>CAXXMD010000003.1:0-3641764 GCA_963675755.2 bacterium | reverse complement strand
ACCGCTTCATTGATATCTCCCGAGATTAATATTAAATAAAATATGCATCTTGATGGTTTAATGCAAGAAAATCATAAAGGAATGTTTACAAGAAAAAAAGCCGGACCCTGGCAGATCCGGCTTGAAATATACTTAAATATTTAACCAATAACTGAGTTTTAACATAAAGATATTATCTGCTTCGGGCGATAATATTCTTTCAAATGATCGTTTAAAATCTAGACTTCCCAAATACTCATCATCCGATCTTTGCTGTGTCCAAACCAGGTACATGGTAGAACCTGGCAGGTATTCCCAGCGCAAAACCGCATTCCCCCGCAGGGATTTCAGATCAAAATCGGGATTATCAAAGCTAAAGGATTCAGCAGGCCCTTCACCATCAGGATCTATCTCATAAGTATTATCGGTTTCATCATATTCCACATCTGTCAAATCGTTAAACTCGTAGGAACTTGGTTTAGCAAATTCCTTAAAATTTGAATAATCCGCAATAGATACTAACGGCTGTGCAAAAAACTGTAAACTCAGTTTTGGTGTAAATGTCCAGTTCATTCTCAATCCTGCGGAAAATTGTTTTCGCCAAATTGATGCATAAACATATCTATTACCATATGTTACAGTGGCCAGTGGATCTTCAAAATCATCAACCCATTGGCTATAGGTACTGTGCCATAACATACTGGGTTCAAAACGTAATAATAAATTGGGTCTGGCTTTCCATTCGGCAAATGTCCCTAAACTGAAATACCAGGCATCGTGAGCACTGTTTATATATGCAGTACTTGCTCCAAAGATTAAAGACTTTCTGGAATCAGATGAAAGATATATATAATTACTCCAATATTTTGGGTTAATCATTAATGGACCACCACGAGTCAATGCAGGATCAAAGGTATCATCTTCCAAATAGAATGTATAACTCAGTGTATAATAATTATTGAACAAAAAATATCCATTATGCATAGGCCCTTGTCAGTTACATTTCCATCAGCATCTTTGGCATAATAAGCTGATCCTCTAAGATAAACTGTACGGGAAAAGGCATTGGGTTCCGTCCAACGGTATCCACCCAATACATGTCCATTGACTTCATCAGTCCGGTTCATGTAACCCAAATCATTCACATCAAATGAAGGCCCAACATATCCAATTGCCGTATTAAAGATCACGTTACCTTTTTCCTTGTTGAGCAATATTCTTCCCGCGGTACCGCTCATTGTGGTTCTAGAACTGTCAATTGAATAGGATCTTGCATCAGGTCGTTGAAAATAATGTCTTACACTTTGCTGTACATCCAGCATTCTTTCGCGAGAACCTTTAATATGAGAGGCGCCAAACCAGCTTGAAACGACCCATTCCCGCTCATCATCCAAAAAGCTCCATCCGTCAGCACCAAAAACATAAGCTTCTTTGTTTACGTCATTCAATAAAGCAGGATCTTTGAACTGTCGGTTTACAACAGTCCCCAAAAATCCAATCCCGTATTTGGCTTCATCAATCTCTTTTTGTGCACGGAATATTCCATAATAAGTTTGTGGCTCAGCTTCAACATGTGAACGAACGCCATTCATGTCCAGATCAGCATATTCTCTGGCAGTTACTGCATGAATAGAACCCACATTCCAGGTTTTTTGCCAGTTTGCCGGTCAACTTGGCTGCGCCAATAATGTTTGTATTGTCCGGTACATCTGCATAATCATTATCGGGTAAATCACGTTGAGGTGTACGGCCTATGCGTCTGCTATAAAAAAATGTTGGTTGACTAAAGCTGAATCCCCAGTGCGCGTTTGTTCCACCGTTACCAAAGCCAAAAATAGAAGCACCTTCAATGAAAAAGGGACGTTTTTCAGGGAAATACGTTTCAAATGCGCTTAAATTCACAACTGCCGGATCAACTTCAACCTGACCAAAGTCAGGATTCATAGTCATATCCAGAACCAGATTGCTACCCATACGATATTTCAGATCAACTCCACTACCGGGTGAAATCTTGGATCCGTCATTGAAAGGATTTGCTGCTTCCGGATGTGTAAACGCGGCCTTTGAACGGACAAAAGGCATAACCTCAAGTGTATTCTGAGGACGAATAGATTCAATACCCGTGAGATCAACAAATCGTGAAACAAATCCACTCTCATCTTTGGGTTGTAAAGGTCACATAACTGGCTTCGTTTTTACGATCAATAATACGGGCACAGTTGCCGGCCCAAATGGCTTGTTCCTGAGGCCTGAATCGTAATTGAGAAAATGGAATGCGCATTTCAACACTCCACCCCTTTTCATCAATATTGGTATTGCCTTCCCAAACCCCGTCCCAGGTTGCATCAAAAATTGCATCATTATATATAGTACCATCATAAAAGGTACCCGCAGCGTTCATACCAAAGTAATAGCCACTTCGTTTGTCATGATAGGGATCAAGATAAAAATAAAATCTGTCTGCCTGTAAGGGTTGATCTCGTCGGCCCAACCGTTTTACAATAGAGTCAGGTGCGGAATCGTACATTCTTGCACCAATATATAGGGCTTCATCATCATATATAAGTTGTACGATTGTTTCTTCAGAAGGTTTTTTCCCTTCAAATGGATCTCGTTGGGTAAAGTAGCTATATTCGCTGGCCTGCTGCCAAACGTCTTCATCCAAAATGCCATCTACAATGACCTGTTCATTCACACGTTGAGCATGTAACGCGGGCTTTTCAACAGGCAGTGTTTCGAATGTTGCAGAATATAATACAATTGGCAAAATCAGAATCAAAAGGATTTTCTTTTTCATTTATATTCCCTGATCGGTCAACCTCCAATAGAAAAATTATAATAATAAAGTTCAGGAATATATGCAACGGATTGATGCAAATTGATTGTAAAACATTGTAAAGCAAATGATAACATTAAATTACGATCTATGATCATTTTATTGTATTTTATCATTTGAAATGCTATTTTCAAGTAACGTGTTACAATATTTCACTTAAATATGGATATGCCCAATGCAAAAAATGAATATTATTTGGATATTAATCGTTATGCTCAATGCTCCCGTTATTATAGCAATGGAGAATGATATGCCCGACACATTGAACAGCTATATTGTTGAACGACTTGAAAAAACAGTAGAAATACCAAAAAGTCGTCAGGAAATTCTTGACACACTTTCATCATGGATTAACCAAAAAGTAATGGCAGATTCAACAGCAAATCTTGTTTTTATCTGCACACACAATTCACGTCGCAGCCATATGGCACAGATCTGGGCACAAACCGCCGCTCACTATTTTCGGGTACCGGGTGTTCAATGCTACTCCGGGGGGACTGAAGCCACTGCTTTTAATCCCCGTTCTGTTAAAGCCATGCTGAATGCAGGTTTTGAGGTAGAAAAAATAACGGATGATGATAATCCGGTTTATCATGTAATTTTTTCATCACAGGCAGATACAATCAAAGCCTGGTCAAAAACTTTTGATGACAGCAGCAATCCCCAGGAAAACTTTGCGGCAATCATGACCTGTTCAGATGCTGACCAGGCATGTCCCATTGTTCCTGGTGCAGAAGCAAGGTTTGCAGTAACCTATCAAGACCCAAAACAATTTGACAATACCCCCATGGAAAAAGCCAAATATGATGAACGATGCGCTCAGATAGCGACTGAGATGCTGTATGTGTTTGCTAAAATTGGTGGGGTACGTTAAGCTTTACCTAAATTAATCATGGAGAGTAGTTAAATGGAACGTAGAGATTTTATCAAATCATCTTTGCCTATTACTTTAGCCAGTTTAGCAGCCAGCCCATTACACGCTCAAACACCCATAAAACGTACCGGCGGGCATTTTTTCAAACTTGCACTGAATTTCTATTCTTTTAATCAGCCGTTAAGAAATGGTGAGATCTCTGTTGAACAGGTATTGGATTTCTGCGCAGAACACAATTTTGAGGCGGCAGATATTACCGGTTATTATTTACAAAACTATCCGGAAATCCCGGATGATGCGTATTTGAATCGGATGAAAAAACATGCGTACCTTCTGGGTCTCGATATCAGCGGAACCGGTGTACGCAATGATTTTGCGGACCCTGACCCAGCAAAACGCAAAGCATCGCTACAACTCGTACAGAAATGGATACCGGTTGCAGCAAAGCTGGGTGCTCCGGCAATACGTGTCTTTGCGGGACAAGATACGCCTGATGGTTATAATCGGGAAACCGTGGAGAAATGGGTCATAGAGAACCTGCAAGCCTGTGTGGAAACCGGCAAAGAATATGGAGTAATCATCGCTTTGCAGAACCACGCCAACTTTATCAAAACCGCGGATCAAGTCAAATCCATTATCAAGCAGGTGGATTCGGAATGGTTCGGCATCATGCATGATATTGGCAGCTTCAGAACAGAGGATCCTTACCGTGATATAGCCGAAATCACCCCCTACGCAGTCAACTGGCAGATCAAGGAAAGAAATAGAAATCGGTGGGAAAAAGGTCCCAACAGATTTGAAAAAAGTATTTACAATCATCAAAGACGCTGGATACCGTGGTTATCTGCCCATCGAGACACTTGGAGCTGGTGATCCCAAAATTAAAGTGGCAAACTTTATCAAACAGATTCGGGAGACGTTAGAGGAAATTTAATTAATTGAAATAGCAGTCCGTTTCTGACAGGACTGCGTCTGAACTTAAAAATTGCTATGCACAACAATAGGATATTATAAAGAGTGGGGTTATAATGAAATCTGTGTTTGCAAAATATTTATTGTTCACGCTGGTTATTATTTCAACCTGTTTTTCTCAAACTATAACCATCAAAGACAAAAACTATAAACTGTATCCCGAATTACTGGATTCCAAACCAGATATACCTTCTCCCTATCCCCTAAACGACAGTACCCAACTGGTAATTATTGAAACCCGCGACTCTAAATACGGTATTGTTCCGATCACTCTGGGTGTGGACCACTATGGATTGATAAATAGTAAAGATTTTCCCACTTTGAAAGCAAGAGGCCTGCATTCCGAACCGGAACTGCTGGACAGGCAAAGCATCACCAACCGCTCGCTGGCAGAGATTACCGAATTGGGACGGCCTGGTGGCCTCTCCGAAGACGGATTTATGGCTGCAGATGAAGACATCCGCTCTGTGTTGCTGGGCGATAACCGCCTCGTCTCAGAAATGGGATTGACGCATCCTGATCTTGCAGTGCCACTTTATCATATTCTCAAATCCATGTTCAAGGACCTTGAACTGGAACGCTGGAACATGGCAGCGCATGAATGGCAGCATGTAAAGTATTTTCAATATAATGGTCATGCTATTCAAGTAAGTGCCCATGATACCAAAGGCGGACAGCTTTCCATATTTGATGATGGAATAGAAGGCGCGTTCTGGCTGGAAATTGAACGCGATCTCACTTTAACAGAATCTGAATATCTAAAAAAAGAGTATTCTCATCTCTCATCAGTCCAATATGATACGTTAAAACAACTGCTCACCCATATCCTCACCGGTGAGATGGAACCGGAATATATTATGCGCTATGGATTTTACGAAGGGCATATCAACTGGCGTACCGATCCTGTTACCATTGCGTTCTTGTTTGGACTAAAAAGCCTGAAAGAACTGGACTCTCTGTTCAAAAATGATTTATATACTATTCTGACAACGCATTTTACCCGCCAAAACACATGGGGGAAATATGAATAAGTTGATCAACTGCGTCCTTGTTGGATTTTTTATTATTTTCCTTACCTGTCCACCTCGAACTGACCAAAGACAACTTGACAGTAAAACAGCTGATTTATTGTCCGCAAGACACAACTGGGACCAGGCAGCGGACTCGCTTGCAGCATTCGGTGAAGCAGCAATCCCGTCGGTACTGTCAATCCTGACAGATCCGGAACAGTCGGACTGGAACAAACGCAAAGCCGCATGGACTCTGGGTAAAATAGGTTCAGCCAAACCAGCCTCTCAAATGATTAAAATACTAAATGATAAAAAATCAAGCTATACTGTCAAACTGGCACTGGTTGAAGCCCTGGGACAGATGCAGGCAAAAAAAGCAATCCCTTCCTTACTCGAACTCGCCAAATCAAAAGATATACGCATGCGAAATGCGGTACTGAATGCACTAAACGCTGTCGGTGCACCGCAAACACGTGAATTAAGTCTGGCAGTAATTCATGATAACAATCCTTATATACGGGCCACTGCCCTTTCCGTTTTGAGCAGTATAGATCAGAATAAAGGATTCTCCATATACAAAAACGCATTGAACGACAGCTCTATTATTGTTCAAAATCAGGTACAAGAGATATTGATAAACTTGGGAGATACACTTTTAGATTCATTAATATCTGAAATGGCATCCCAGGATGTCCATATGCGCAGAAAACTTGCCGCAATAATAACACATATAGAAAATACAAAAACAATCCCCCTGCTGATAACATGTCTGCAGGATCCGGACTGGATGGTGCAGAACCGGGCCATGGTTGCCCTTTGTAAAAAGGATATATCGACACATGAGCAAACCTTGACAAAAATGCTGGAATCTACCTCTCCCGAGGTCCGTATTAATGCAGCCTGGCTGTTGGGTGAAACCGGACAAATTTCTGCACAATCAGAACTCATCAAAGCTCTGGAGAAACCGGAGAGCGGTTGGGCTGCCGCTATGGCACTGGGCAAATTGAAATCCGGAGAGGCCGTAAGGCCATTGTCAGAAATGCTGAAATTCGGTAACCTGATAGAACGTCGGTCAGCTTCATGGGCCTTACACAAGATCGGAACTACAGAAGCCGCGACAGCACTACAAACAACAAAGCAAGATCCTGATAAAGAAAAAAGATATCAGGCAGGCGTAAACCTGCCTTAAAGCATAATGATCAATTCAAGACTGGCGCGTTTGTGATTACCAGAATTAAAATCAAGGTTAAAGCTTGACATAATTGCAACATCGAACATATTAAAATCCCTGGCGACCATTAAAGAGGCATCTCCAAAAAGACAATTCATAGAACCAAAATAATTTTCTTTTCCTATCTGTTCATATGCACCCTTTTTTGTAAAACCGGCACCCAGCAACGGCCAAAGGGTCATTTTTTTTGTCAAATTCACCTGTGGCCCTATTAAAAACTGTCCGGAATAATTTAAACGAAATGTATCTTTCTGTTTTATAGCGTTATAAGCTGAAATATCAGGTGTCATAATATCTACCCATCCCGTTATATCAAGCGCATCAGGATTATTTCCAAAATGAGAAACTTTGAGCTTTATAAACATATTTGCATGTCTTAATTTTAAGGGTATCAATATTCCCGCACTATTTCCGATATCTTTGTGTTGATCAAATGTATATGTATCCATTCGTGTTTCGACACCGGAAAACACACCTATTCTTTGAGCAAAAAGAGGTACATTCAGCAATACAATCAGACAAATTATTTGTAAAAAGCGCATAACAATCTCCTCTTAATATATTTAATATTGATAGACCTATAGTAATAAGAGCAATTCCAAACGCCCTGTTCCGGTTGTGGTTTCAAGCGGCCTTGTATAATGCCCCATAATTCCAACTTTGAAATTCATCACCTCATACATACACATTGCCGATAATCCGAACTGAGGAATAATTTCCGATTCGTAACATTTTGTTATCTTTTCATACTGTCCCTTACGTATTACTCCCGCACAAAGCATGGGACTAAACATCAATTTTTGATTCATTTTGATTTCTGGTCCAATCATAAAATTACCAGAAATATTTAATTGAAATGTTTCAGGTATGGGAGACACTGGAGCAACAGTATAATATCTTAAATCATCTGTGCGATGCATCTCATTCTCCTTGAAAGCAAAATAAGAAGCGTTAAACTTGAACATGGTTAACATACCCTTTCGCTGCGGCATCTTGACAAACAGCCCGCAAGTTGGACCATATTCCTGCCACCTGGTCCTGTATCCCTCATTTTCAGGAATTAATTTTTCAACACCCACAAAAGGAACGAATGCCTGCCCAAACACAGATACAGATAAACACAATACCAAACAACCCGCCAATAAATTGCGCATGTTTCCCTCCAAACATTTATTTTAGAATAACTAACGCAACATTCATTCGCATATCCGATACAAATCCATCACCATCCCCCAGGAAATCGTGTTCAACATTTAACATCAGACCCAGATCGAAAGGAGAATAATTGTAAATAGTGAGTAATGACAAGTCCATATATACCATTGCAACATTATAACCATCAGGCCACTCGCTGATCAAAGCTTCTTCAATAATTCCTATACCAAACTGAGGTACAAATGAAATTACCGGACTTTTTTTGAATGTCTTTCCCACCAATATTTCATTGCTGGCACTGATCATATATTGTGGTTCATACATATCCAAACTCTGATAATAATGTCCCCAATATCCTTTAAAATCGACGGAATGATAAGTACCTCTCAGTTTAAAATAAATTGTAGCCTTTGATATATTGACAGGTAAAATGAATCCAAAAGCTGTACCTGTTTTAGAAACATTATAAAAATTATGCTCGTTCCTGGGTAAATAATGGTTTGTCCCCAGAAAAATCCCGCCTACATCTTGTGCTATACTAATAGAAACCACAAACAACAATACCAGTACTACTTTACGGATTAGATGCACAGTACTTTCTCCCTGTTAAAAATATTTTTTGAATTTTAATTGCCCCTTGGCACAAAATTAAACGTATTGAATATAATCCAGTTCCCTGGAATTAGATTTTAACAACAAGACTTGTTACTATTCAAACTATCATGGTGACCAATTTATCAAAAAATGTTTTAAATCCAAAATATAAAAATTCCCTTTCAATTTCACAGTCATTGTTTCTATTCGAGTTAGTTGCAATCGATTAAATGTAAAAAATGCAATACATGCATTTTTATACTTGACGTGTATAAGGTAAATGTATATATTTCAGGTGCTATGTTGACCAATGTAAAATACAATTCAAAAATCCCCGTTCAATTCAAGCAATATTGCCTGAATAATCTTTTATTTAATAATCTTACGACTGATATACGATTTCAATAGACCCTGAAAAGGAATGTGATATGACCGTACCGGAAAAATTAGTGTCTCTGCGTGAACAATTATTAAAGTCAAATCTGGATGCCTGGATCGTCCCCAGCGCAGACCCCCATCAAAGTGAATACGTAGCTGACCGCTGGAAAGGCCGCACCTGGATCAGCGGATTTACAGGATCAGCAGGTACTGTTATAATCACCAAAGACAAAGCTGGATTATGGACAGATTCACGTTACTTTGTACAGGCGGCTGCCGAATTAAAAGACAGCGGTATTACCCTTATGAAAGAGGGATTACCCGAAACCCTTTCTATTGAAGACTGGCTGAAACAGGAATTGCCTGAAGGTGCTGCGATTGGTTTTGATGGTGCTGTAATGTCTGTTTCTCAGGTTAAAGCGTTGGAAGAAAAATTATCAAGTAAACATATCGAGATTCAGTCAAATACAGATTTGCTAGATGTTATCTGGAAAGAACGTCCTGAAATGCCGGTCAATCCCATTATCCTGCTTGGAGATGAAATAGCCGGAGAATCCCGCACATCCAAAATCAATCGTATACGGGATATAATGACAGCATCCAAAGCAAAACATTGCATTTTAACAGGGCTTGATGATATTGCATGGACCTTGAACATTCGTGGCAAAGATGTAGAATATAATCCCGTGACTTATTCCTGGGTAGTCATTTCTGACGGTTCAACACATTTATTTATTGACAGCAATAAACTCTCTGATGAAATCAAAAACAAACTCATTCAGGATAATATATCGATACATGATTATGCTGATTTTTTTCTATTTCTGGCAGGTCTGAAAGAAGCAAGAGTTTTGATTGACCCCGATAAAACCAGCCAAAAGATAAGAGATGCAATTAATTCTGCATGTACAATCATTGAAAAGCCTAGCATTCCCTTTGATCTCAAAGCCATTAAAAATGAAACAGAGCTCAAAGGCATCCGCGATGCACATATCCGGGATGGTGCTGCTATGGTCAAATGGCTGTACTGGCTGGAACAAAACATCGACAATGGTCCGCATACCGAAATCACATTGGCAGAAAAACTGGAAGAGTTCCGGAAAACCGGCGAGTATTATCAGGGACCTTCTTTCAGCACCATTGCAGGATACAATGGTAATGGCGCTATTGTTCATTATGAAGCAGAAGCTGAAACCGCGGCAACAGTAAAACCCGAGGGCATGCTCTTGCTGGATTCAGGCGGCCAGTATCTGGATGGAACTACCGATATAACCCGCACTCTATCTCTGGGTAATCCTACTGAAAAGCAAAAACATTGCTATACCCTGGTATTGAAAGGACATATAGATCTTGCAAAAGCGGTTTTTCCCAAAGGATATAATGGTTCACAGGTTGACACATTTTCACGCGCTGCAATCTGGGCAGACTTTATGAATTACGGTCATGGTACAGGCCATGGTGTCGGACATTTTCTAAACGTTCATGAAGGCCCGCAACGTATCCGCCCCGAAAACTCGGTACCTCTTGAGATCGGAATGTTGACATCAAATGAACCGGGATTATATTTCGAAGGAGAATTCGGGATACGTATTGAGAACCTGGTTGTCACCAAAATGCTGAAAAAAAATGAATTTGGGACTTTTTATGGATTTGAAACTGTTACCTTGTGTCCTATAGATAAAAGTCTGATTGTTAAAGAAATGATGACAAAAGATGAAATTGAATGGTTAAACAATTACCATCTTCAAGTCTACAAAGCATTATCACCACTGCTAACGGAAACGGAAACCATGTGGCTAAAAAATAAAACACAGGCTATCTAATAAACAACAGGAGTACAGAACGAGAAATTTGATACTGAAAAGACTTTTTATATACATCCTCATTGCTTCAAGTATGTGTTTCGCACAGGTCGAAACCACGGTATATTGGCATGCACCAACCAGTGGATCCAATACCGGTCTGTTGGGTCTAAACATCTGCAAAGGAACAGAACCTCAAACCGCAATCAATGAGAAATATCAGGACAATATACGTTATATTGGACCGGTGATTATACAATTGAATGTATTTTCATCCAATTCAACACCACGGTCCAGCTGGATTAATGATAAACAAAAATCCTGGGATGCTGAGAATATTCAACAGGTATTTGAAGCATTTACATCAGACAATCCCGATACGCTGATAATAAACATGAACCACTTTCCCGCATGGATGCTTGATGACAACAATGAATTGTTATCCTCACAATATGAACAATATGCGGATTGGTGCGCTCAACTGGTTAAAATAATCAATATTGATCAAAACTGGAATGTGAAATACTGGTCACCACTAAATATTCAGGAAACAGAGACGGAAACATTCACATCCGCGGCCCAATATGCAAATCTGTTCAATTTATGTGCAAGTTCAATGAAGGCAGTTGATCCTGAAATCCTGATTGGCGGTGGTGGATTTGATCGATACAAAAACCGTGAAGACATTAAAACATTTCTCAGAGAAACAGCCCGCAACCTCGACTTTTTAACTTTGACCTATAGTGTCACCGACAATATTAACAGTTCCGATAATGATATTTTCAACGGTGCACATGCAATGGCAGATTACAGTACACGTATTCGTACCACTATGGATTCATTGGGTCTTGCCACAACTCCGTTATGGATAAGCAAGTACAATATTTCAAACAATAAAGATTTTGAACTTTACCGTGAATTTCAAAACAGCAGCAAAGGTGCAGTGTTCAACGCGCTATCTTTGAAATATTTATCCGAGCAGGGCAGCGTACAAAACAGTCTGGTTTGGAACGATTGCGACCAATCTTACGGCATTATGGACGACACATTTTATCTCCGCCCTTCTGCTATGCTGTTATATCTGAAAAATAAATACCTTGAGGGCACCCCTGTCAAATCGGTTTCCAAAAGAAGCAGCCTGGTAAATATCTTTGCCATAGACGCAGGGTACAGCAAGAATGTTCTGCTGATGAATCTGACCGACCAGGACCAAACTGTAAATTTAGATTTTCAAAACTGGCAGCCTTCAAACAGCAGTTATTTATGTTACACCATCAACAAAGAAGATCTGTACGTTGACAGAAAAATCTATTCAGACAATTTAGACGGTTTGGAATTAGGACCTTATGAACTCTTGCTATTAAATTTTACTACTTTTTCCACTTCTGTTTTTGATAAATCAGACGAACAGGAAATCCCCGAAAATTACAACTTGTCTCAACCCTATCCTAACCCCTTTAATGCAAGTTCAATCATCCAGTTTTCAGTCGACAATCCGCAATCTGTACGTATTACCCTTTATAATGCTAGCGGACAATTGATCAACGAACTGTTTTACGGAATGGTTAACGGTAAACAAACCTACACGCTGCAAGTGGATGGCAGCGATCTTGCATCCGGTCAATACCGGGTTTTCCTCGAAGGAGAAGAGTTTACAGCTTCCCGATCATTATTGCACATCAAATAATCCGGTACATGTATGTCTAAAATTATTATTTTTGCAAATGGCGAGTCTACCGCCCCTTTTGAAAATATGCAGTACATAGAAAATAATGATGTAATTATATGCGCGGATGGCGGTGCCTGGTATGCCATGGAAATGAACATTGTACCTGAATTACTGATTGGCGATTTTGATTCCATTGATACGGTTATAATAGAACATTTACGCTCCAAGGGAACACGCATTCAACAATTCCCGGTAAAAAAAGACAAGACAGATCTTGAACTCGCACTCGATGCAGCCAGTGAATTTCCACAGAAAAAAATTCTCATTTTGACCGCATTTGGCGGACGTATTGATCAGCTCCTGGCAAATATAATGCTTATTACCCGAAATTATCCTTTTGAACAGATTGGATTTGCAGACAGTAATCAGATAGCCTGGATCATGCGGGGTAAAGGCTCTATGGAATTCACAGGTAATATCGGTGATATTTTTTCACTCATACCCATTAGCGATACAGTGCAATCCTTAACAATTTCAGGGGTTGAATGGCCTTTACAAAACAAAGATGTGGAACGGGGATCAACGCTTACATTGAGTAATACGTTTACAGAAGTAAATGTTACGGTAAGTATAGAAAATGGTATTGCCCTTGTGGTACATATAAAAACGGCCCGGTAAATAACCAGGCCGTATTGAATATTAGAAATTCACACTCACACCCAATCGGTATGTAACCAAATCAGTAGTAGATTCATTCAGATAATAATGAACTTTACCATCTTCACGGGTAATTGAACCTTCTTTCAGGTATTTAGCATTTCCGCCATTCAAATAGCGTACTCCAAAATCAATAAATACTTCATAAGGCTCATCACTTGCATTTACTCCCTCATGTACCCGATACATGATACCGGCACCTCCACCTAAACTGGAAGTAAAATCATCCTGATTGGTAGATGTTGCAACGTCATCATCAAAATCCCATTCGCTCTGAATTTCAGTTGAGGTAAAAAGGTAATTAAAACCAATCAATCCATCCAGATAGGGACGGAATTTTCCCTGCTGTGGCTGAACACGTAACAAAATATGGCCGTTCACAATACTGTTTGTTGTGGTAACATCTACAGTAACATCCGGAATGGTTGTGCTAAAGGGTTCTTTACGGGATTCACTTCCGTAAATTAAAAATCCCAGGTTGGCGCCAAGTATAAATGGAGTATTGGGAAAATTATAACCAAAATGACCGGTTAAACCAATACCTGCATTGTCCACATTGTTTTTAAACTCTGTCTGTGGCATTCCCAGAGTAATGTTCAATCCGGCCTGCATATGGTTTTGGGCCATTGCAGTTACGGACAAAAATATTACAAATATAAAAATAGATATTGTTCTGAATTTCATGTGTCGCTCCTCTTTTTTATCATTTTCACACACCAATACGAATCAGATTTAATCAAGTTACATACAATTTTCAAAAAATGTAAAATAACATACAAATTTTGCCATTATTTTCATAAGGAAATCTGAATTTTTTTTAGTATTATTATGTTGAAAAGATTACAAAATAATTGGGAGAAAGGTTACATGAAAAGAAGAGATTTTATTAAAGGTGTTGCCATGGCTTCAGCCTCCGCAGGAATTCTGGGAACCGGTTGTGCGTCCCCATCTGAAAAACCGCTGCTGTTCAACATTTCTCTTGCAGAGTGGTCATATCACAAGGCAATATTTGCTGGTGAAATGAACCATCTGGATTTTGCCGCAAAAGCAAAACAGGAATTTGGTATTGATGGTATTGAATACGTAAACCAGTTCTTTAAAGATAAAGCCAAAGATACTGCATATTTACAGGAAATGAAAACCCGCGCCGAGGGTGAAGGTGTTAAAAGCCTGCTGATTATGTGTGATGGAGAAGGTAGACTGGGCGATCCCGATGATGCCGCACGTCAGACAGCAGTTGAAAATCATTATAAATGGGTAGAAGCTGCCAAATTTCTTGGCTGCCATTCAATCCGAGTCAATGCCGCCAGTGAAGGTGAATATGACGAACAAATGAAACTGGCTGCAGACGGTCTTTTAAAACTTACACAATTTGGCGCGGAACATGGTTTAAACGTAATTGTAGAAAATCATGGCGGTGTTTCCAGTAATGGCAAATGGCTCTCTGGTGTAATGAAAATGGTTAACCATCCCAATTGTGGTACGCTTCCCGATTTTGGTAATTTTCGCATCAAAGAGGGCGAAATGTATGACCGCTATCTGGGCGTTTCTGAACTGATGCCTTTTGCCAAAGCAGTCAGTGCCAAATCAAACGATTTTGATGCAAACGGCAATGAGATCCATACAGACTTTATGAAAATGATGAAAATTGTATTGGATGCAGGTTATAACGGCTATGTTGGTATCGAATACGAAGGCAGTGAACTGGATGAAACAGCGGGAATTCACGCCACTCTGAAACTGTTAAAAGAGGTCAGAGAAAAATTATCAGCATAAACAGGATACAATACACATAAAATGACAAGAGAACAACGGAACACGATTAAAGAATGGTTCAACACGTATGTAAACGGCTTTGAATCCAAAGACCGGGAAATTCAACAAAATTTTGACATAAAACGAGAACACAGTCAACGTGTTGTAGAAAACATGCAATATTTAGCCGAATACGAATTGGATACGGAAAACGATCGAAATATTGCAGAGACCATTGCCATAATTCACGATGTAGGAAGATTTGAACAATTTCAAAAATATAAAACCTTTTTGGATGCCAAATCTGCAAATCATGCAGAACTGGGACTCGAAATTATTGAGCACTACAACATATTACAGTCCCTGCAGAGTGATGAAAAACAATGGATCATAAAAAGTATACGTTATCATAATCGCGCAGAGATACCCGCAGAAGAATCCGGCAAAACCTTGCAATTCTCAAAACTGATACGAGATGCTGACAAGCTAGATATCTGGAAAGTAGTTACCGATTATTTTACGGATCCCCATGCGGAAAAGAACAATGCAATTGAATTTGACTTGCCGGACACCAAAGGTGTTACGGAAACCGTATACAATTTGATAATGGAAAGAAAAACAGTCAATTTCAAACATTTAAACAATCTCAATGATCTCAAACTCACGCTGGCTTCGTGGGTGTTTGATCTCAATTTTGACAGTTCTGTGCGTTTACTTTATGAAAGAGGCTATTTAACCCTGCTCAAATCTCTCTTGCCCGATATAACTGCGGTAAATGAAATATATCAGAATATTGAGAGCTATATAGCAGAAAAAACAAGCATTGTACCTGCTTTTTGAAAAAATAATGGAACTATTCGGGTGCCAAGAGTGTGTTATATATAACATACTAATTCACGTAATCCTCTAGCGGGATTACCGCTGCCCTGGTCATGAAACCAAACCTTGAGGAGGTGAGAAAGTATGATCAGAGTATATAAAAATGACCTGGAATCCGCATTACGAGCATTCAAAAAACAGGTACAGCAGCAAGGCACTTTGAAAGAGTTGAAAAAGCGTAGCTTTTACGAAAAACCTTCTGCCAAGCGGAAACGCAAAGTCCAGGAATCAAGGAAACGCATGACGAGAATCACCAATTCCCGTCAATAATTAATATAAAAAGGGAGCTGTTGGCTCCCTTTTTTTGTTATCCCAGGAAACAGGAAAAAAGGGACCTGTGCAAACCTTGTATTTAACATCTAATATCAAATCACCCTCTATATAAAAAAACGTTGTTCAACAAAATAAAATTGAAGCTTGAATTTTAATCATTTTTTTAGTAAATCATAAAATTCATTGATAATAGTTGAATTGGGGTGAACTCGGGTGATCAGATTAAAAATATTATTTGTACTTTTTTTTATAATCATAACTTTACTGAATGACCAATTTCTGCTGGCGTTTGAGAATGGTTCCTCTTTTTCAACGGTCTTGCAACTTGAAGGTAAAAGTGATGAATTTGGCAATATTCATTGGCTTGACAATGATTCAGTGGTTTACACAAGATCTACCGGAGTAAATTGGGATCATACACCATTCACATTAAATCCAACTGATATTTTCATACTCGACATTCAAACCGGAAAAGAAAAACAGATAACACATTCGGGAACAGTTGATGAAATCATCAACTGTTTCAACAACAATACAATTTTGTTCAAAGTTTTAGAAAAACACAAAGAAAAATCCGTTGTCGACTTGCAAATTAGAGAGATATATTCTGTTAAAAAGATATACTCTTTACTTGATGTTAAAGATTTATCTGTTAAAGAAATTGACTTGCCAAAAGGCATTATCTCTCCGGATTTTGACAAAATCCTGCAACAGGGAAAAAATAACTTGAAAATATTCGACCTTGCATCTATGACACTTTTGGACACATTTAACATACCATCGGGTAATGAATTACAAACTATTAAATGGCTGACGGATGATTGTGTCTATATCGGATGCAAGTATGAGAACATGTCCCCCACTAATTATGTATATCACCTTCACACAAAAATTTTACTAGCAAAGACACTTTTAACGGATGAGAAGAATATATTCAACAATGGTTTCCAGATGGCACCAAATCTGAAATGGTACAGCGCAACAAAAACTATAGACAGAAACAGCATTCTATACTGCCAGGACATAAACCATCAAAATATTTGCATAATTTCCAGCAATAGTGTGTATGGTGTTTGGTCACCGGATTCAAGAAAAATCGCATATATTGAAATACAAATTGACCAGGGAAATAATATTATAGAAAATCTTAATGTAGCCGAATTCATCCACTAATAACAAACTCGTAGCAAAGACCTTTGATTCAAGACTTATTCCCAAAGGAAAAAGAAAATAAACGATATGGAAAACAGAAATAGAAAACATTGCATTTATAACTTGAATTTTGTGTCGATATTATTTCGGATATTGCTTCCGTTGTTGATGTTATTAACTATCAATTTAATTAATAGTCAAGACAGGGAAATCTTATTTTCGTTTATTATTTATACTTTTGCAACAATTGACTTTGTAACAAGTTTGGTAATTAAAAATAAAAACAGGAAAATATTAATTAGATTATTTTTGCTAATTTTTCTCATTTGCATTTTACCAATAATTTTCCTTATAACTACTCCACTCAGGTTTTTATATTTTATATTTGAATACTTGATAATACCAATTCTATTTTTTTGGATTTTTATCATGTTTTATAAAAACTATAAAGATCAGTATTACTCGGGTCTATTTTCAAATATTACTTTAATATCATTATATACATTCAATATTTTTGTATACTTTTTATTATCGTTTAACGATCCAAAAGATCTTGCATTTTTAAGGCTTGCTATGTTAATTGATTTGATTCTGGTATTGTTAATCGAAATCTTTATATTGGTTCCAAGAATTATAAAAGTTACAAAATCTAAATAACTTTACTTTTTTGCTGTTCGAGTTCATTGGTATTTAATTTACAAATTATACACTAATAAGGAAATATTATGTATCATTCATTTAATCATTTTGTAAAAATTTGCATACTAGTTTTAAGTGTTAATTTGGTCTTTATTAATTGTAATATGACACCAGCGATTGAAAGATATAAAAGTCTATTAAATGAAAGTCGTGTTGAATTAGAAACTGGTTTAGAATATATGTTAGAACAAAATAAAATATTTGGTATACAGTATTGGAGTAATAATAAATTTACAATTAATAAACAAAAAATACTTTTTGCTAATTGCGATTATAATGAAATTGAAAAAAATGACAAAGAAATAGAATTGTTACATGCAATTGATGCAAATTTAGATAATTATCAAAAAATTGATGTTAATTGGTTTTTTACGAGTTTAAATTTAAAGAAAAAAGAATTTATTGATCTGATTGATTTTTTAAAAATGTATAAAATAAAAGGGATAAATATTGATCCATATTCAAATTCAATTCGATTGGTCATGGATAGAGGTTTTGTTGGTGAATCTAGTGGCATAATATATGTTCCAATTAATAGAAATGATACATTAGAATATTATATTAAAAAATATATTAATCCCGCAGAAGAATATAGTTATAAACTTCAACAGATTGGTGAAAGATGGTTTTATTATACAGAAGGTTATTAATTTATCAAATTTACAAAGCAGTTCGGAACCTATTCTAGTAGTTCATAGGCTGAACCACTATCTCACCCTTTCTATTTTCCAGAAGGTGGAAAGCCCTTCCTCCCAGACTGGGCCTCATCCTTCGATACGTCCACCTGCGGTGGCGACTCAGGAATCGGCCCTCTTTTTCACGATAAAAAGACCGGTTGCTGCGTGCTATCCTGATCGCCCGGCATATTCATGCCGGGTGTAATATTTAACAGGACATTTGTCCTGCATTTGTAATCGTAGCAGATGATGCGGGATTTAACCATACTCCCATAACAAAAGGTCAAGGCTGCAATCCGTGTTATCCGTAGCAAAAATCCCCTCAAAAAATCATTGTACTTTTACCCGCGCTTTTGTATTATAAGAACACTGAATTTAACAACATGGGAGTCACAAAATGAAACGGTTTTGGTCCCTCTTGCTCATCCCCATTATGATGGGCTGTACAACAAACCCGAAAACAGGAGTTGAAATGTCTTTTCAGGATGATGTTCAATTTTTAAAGCAATATACCGGCGCTCATATCCTCTCCGGTAACAATAGCAATGCACAGGTGCTCGTATGTCCCGACTTGCAGGGGCGCGTCATGACCAGCACCGCCGCCGGTCCTGATGTTCCCGGGTTCGGCTGGATTAATTACGATCTGTTCCGCGCCAACGAAAACAATCCCCATTTTAACGCATACGGTGGTGAAGAGCGCATTTGGCTGGGCCCCGAAGGCGGACAATTTTCCGTCTTTTTCAAAAAAGGAGATCCCTTTGACCTGGACCACTGGTATACGCCCAAAGGCCTGAACGAAGAGAAATGGGACATTGCCGAGTCATCCGATTCCATGGTACGCTTTGTTAAACCCATGTCCATTACCAATTACTCGGGTACTCCCTTTGATCTGGAAATCGATCGTACCGTCAAACTGCTGGACAATTCAACGGTGAGTACCATTCTGGAAACCAAACTGGCGCAGGATTTAAACATAGTTGCCTATCAAACTGACAATGTACTGAAAAACACCGGCAGTAACGCATGGACTAAAGAAGGCGGCCTCCTCTCTATCTGGATTTTGGGCATGTTTACTCCCTCCCCAACCACAACCATTGCCATCCCCTACAAAACCGGTCCCGAATCTGAACTGGGCCCCATTGTAAACGACGTTTACTTTGGCAAAGTACCAGCAGACCGGCTCAAAATTGATGACGGCATTCTCTACTTCAGCGGCGATGGTAAACATCGCAGTAAAATCGGTTTATCGCCTCTGCGTTGTACACCCTGGGCAGGCAGTTATGATTCGGAAAGCAAAGTTCTCACGCTGGTTACCTACTCTTTTGATCCATCAAACACCGATTATGTAAACTCGCTTTGGGAAATTCAGGAACAGCCTTTTTCAGGAGATGTTGTGAACAGCTATAACGACGGCCCCGCTGATCCTGATGGATCTCTGCTTGGCCCCTTTTACGAACTGGAAACATCTTCTCCCGCCGCGGCACTGGCCCCAGGTTCAAGCCTGCTGCATACCAGTACCACCATGCACATTCAGGGAGATGAAGCAAAGCTGAATTCTATCTCCAAAGCTGTATTGGGCGTCGGAATAGAAGATATAAAAACGGCGTTTAAATAAACCAGATTCATTTCGATGAGATATACCCTCCCGAGTGAAAATTTTTCTCGGGAGGATTCAGAGTAACAAATTTCAATTCTGGTTCCCGGGCTCTGCCTGGGGACCCGTTTCAATTATACCCATTGTATATTATTAGACAGGAAACAAACAGATGTATACACACCACACTCAAGCGCGACTCTATCACACAGACGCAGCCGGAATATTATTTTACGCCAAAATCTATGAAATTACTCACGATGCCTATGAAGAAATGATGGAAAAAATAGGTCTGCCGGTCAATACCATTATATCGGATTGTGATTTTATTTTGCCCTTTGTCCATTCAGAAGCAGATTATCTCTCCCCCATCCGCGGTGGGGACAAGCTCACAGTTCAAGTCACTGCCGAACGCATTGGCAGCACAGCCTATACCCTGCTCTATACTATCCTCAAACATGACGGCACCAAATCCGCAACTGTTAGAACAGTCAGTGTATCTGTAGACAAGAAAAAGTTTACCAAAATCCCCCTGCCGGATAAATTGCGCGCAGGTCTCGAAAAAATCAATCGGGGTGAATTGTAACAACAGCTTACCTCCGGGAGGTCCTGACCTCCCGGAGGTGGAATAAACTTATTTCGGTTCCCAGTTTGTTCTCGTTCCAAGGCTCCGCCTTGGGACGTTTTCGGTTCCAGGGCAGAGCCCCGGAACCAGGTTGTATTATCTCAACAATGAAACTTATTTCGGTTCCCAGTAACACCGTTTGGGAGAAACAATCCGCTCTTCTGCTTTGAGTGTCTTCATTGCTTTATCCACATCTTTGCGATCCAATCCGGACAATTCGGCAATTTTGCCGGCATTCAACGGTTCTCCCGCTTCTTTCATTGTTGCAATTACCTTATCCGTTGCTTCCATGTTTCTATCTCCTATAAAAATTGTGAAATATTGATTGCAGTAATATATCATTTTTCAAAAAGTAAGCGAGAGAAAAAACGGGGGTTTTATGGGTTTTGCAGAAAAAAGCAATAAAGTCTCAGACTTTAAATTTAAATAGTATCAACAAAAGAATTATTAATAAAAAAACTTGCAAAAAAAATTTTTTCTTTTTACTTATAATATAGAGGGAATTAAGTGGGGATAATTTTTACAAATAAATTCCACTTTCCTAAAAATATACAATCTAAGAGTGGGGTACTCTATGACACTTGATAACTATCAACTCGAATATTGTAATTCAAACGGTCAATTCACACGGTTATTAGCACCTGCTGGGAGCGGAAAAACACAATCACTTCTTTGGAGATGTCTTTATAAATTTAATAAAGCACAAAAAAGTGGCAAAACAAATAAATTCTTAATTTTTACTTTTACTAGGGTAGCAAAAGAAGAACTAAAAGAAAGATTAAACAAGAACACTGAATTTAATGATATAAAAAATCATGTGAAAATCGACACATTAAATCAGTGGGGCTTTAATTATTTAAAAAGAAATGTTGAATCAAGTATAGAAGTTAAAGTATCAAAATATGATAAATATTTTTTAATAAAAAATATATTGAGACCAATTTGGAAAGAAATACCCTTAATAAACTCAACTTTACAAAAAAGACAGAACAAATATGACAAAATAATTGAAATATTCGATTCATTAAAAAGTGCTGGATTTAGACATGATACAAATAATATTGAAGAACATTTTTATGAACATTTAATATGGTTAAAAAACAACTTTTTGGAAAGGTATTTAGTTAATAATATTATTCAACCAATATTTGATCTTGAACTCGCTGATAATAACCATTCTTACTTACCAAAACAATTGCAATCGTTTTTACAGTTTTGGCAAAAATCCTGCGAACATCTTTGGAATACAGCTATAATTTCATTAGATGATCAAAAATATTGGGCTATGTTAAAGTTACAAGAAAAATACGGTAATAACACATTCCCAGAACCAAATCGTTATCATCACATATTAGTTGATGAATTCCAAGACATTAATCCTTTAGATCTTCATTTTGTTAAAACACTAGTTTCAGTAAACAATAGTTCTCTTGATCTCATTGGAGATGAGGATCAAGCAATCTATGAATGGAGAGGGTCTACACCCCATTTCATTCTTAATCCAGATACTTTTTTTGAAAATGAATTTAAAAATTATTTATTAAAAAATAATTATAGATCGCCATACAATATTGTTGAAATATCAGAGACATTAATCAAGAATAATAACTATAGGGTAAATAAGCAAATATACTCACACAATAAGGATTCTGCAAAAATAGAGCACTATAACTTTAATACTCATATGGAAAGTTTAAATTTTGTTATGAACTTAGCTGAAAAATATGCAAATCAAAATATCCCAAAAAAAATTGCAGTAATTGGCAGAAAAAAAAGTCAGATTATTCCTTTACAAATATTATTAACCTCAAAGGATATTCCTTACTTTGCAAAAGAAGATTTAAATATTTTATTAAGCAAGACCTTTGAAACATTAAAAAACATTCTTTATGCAATTGCAACAAAAAATGACAGACGATTATCAAAAGATACTATTGATTCATTTATTTCATGTTGTGATAAAATTGACACATACCCCTTAAAAAGAAATGAAAAAAATAGCTTATATAGATATTTGTTATCAAAACAGCCAAAATCATTTTATGATGCAATTCAATATTTTCAAACATATAATGGACCAATAAAAGGAACAAAAGAAGAAAAAAGCAAAACAAATTTTCTTATAGCTATTCTCAATGTTTTTGAAACAAAAACTGTTTCGGAATCTATCGAAGCGATAGGAAATAATTTTAAAGGGCTTCAAAAACATTTTGCTAAATCTGATGATGATATTTTTTATAAAGAACCACCTTTTTTATATCTTTCTGAATATGCACAAACATATGACAATGATTATTTTGAATTTATAGAACATATTGAAAAAGCTATTAGTAAAATGGATTATAACCCTGAAAAAGAAAAAGAAGGATATGATGATGACCTAAATCTTCCAATACACATAATGACAGCATTGAGAGCTAAAGGTAAAGAATATGATATAGTTATATTACTAGATGTTAATGATGGAATTTGGCCTATAATGTATGCGGAAACAGAACAAGAAATTGAACAAGAAAGAAGAATATTCTATGTTGCAATTACTCGTACCAAAAAAGAATTGTATTTTTTATCTGTTAAAAGTATTCTTGGGAAATCAGTAAAAATAAGTCCTTATCTAAATGAATTAGACAAATCAAAATTCTTTAACATCAGAGGAAGTTAATTCATTATATGAAGTTATTTATTATTCTGGGAAGTATTATGTACTATGAAAGTTTAAATAGTAATTTTTAAAGGTGCCTGTGTCTGGAAAAATAAAATTTCATCAATTATATTACCAAAAATGATATAGTAATTACAATTTTGACCCAAATATGCAACAATTTTGAAATAGAGTGGGACATTTTCTTTCAAAACTACATATAAAATATAGGGTTAGGAACTTAAGACAAAAAGTAAACAAAAAAAACTAAAAAAAAATCACTCCAGCCCAACCTGAATATTTACAAATACTTACTGTGTATACAAATATGGACAAATGACATACATCTTTGTAATCTGAAATACAAAAATGAAAAAACCTCCTTTTGGTATAGTCATTGCCAATACTTAATTGTCTAAAAAAAATATTACAGTTGAATCCCAAAAGGAGGTAGTATGGTAAAATCTGTTATAAATTTAATTAACCAAATAATAAAATTATCATTAACTTATGATAAAAAAATTAATTGGGTAATACTTGTCAGTATAATAATTCTATTTTTTATCTTTTACTTATGCCTAACTAATATTGTTATCTTAACAATACTAATTAAGTTTTCAAGCTAAAATAAGCAATTATTATGCCATGTAAGAATTTCATAAAAACTTACAACTTTTCATTCCCAACAAGGTTGCCCGAGATGCGCAACAACTCAATCTCTTGCAATTTTGCCGAGTACTTTGCGGTAGAGATGCTGTACTTGGCCTCAATAAGATTCAACTGGGCCTCTCTGAACTGGGTGGTTGTTGCTTGTCCCAGATTAAATAGCTCCTGTGTGCGTTTAAAATTAAGATCTGCAGCCTCAAGGTTTTTCTGCTGCAAGTCCAGTACACTGCGGCTGTTTGTATATGCTTCCCAGGCATTCGAGATTTCGGTCTCTAACGCAAGCTTGGCTTCCTGCTCGTACAACTGCTGGTTCTGATAGGTCAGCTTGGCATTCTGCTGATTGATACGGGTCTGAAATCCATTAAACAGATTCAAACTGACAGATGCACCTACTCGAAGTGTTTTGGTAGGATCATCCAAACCAATATGCTTGCCAGCCTCTGTTTGACTGTAACCGTATGAACTGGTCAATCCCACAGAAGGTAAACTGGCTGATCGTGCAATCTTGACATTCAGTTTTTCCTGTTCAAGCTGATTTGCTTCCAGTAAATACGCGGCATTGTTATTCAATGCCCTGTCATTTAATTCATCAAAATTCAATGCGGGTATAAAATTCACAACAGATTCCACATCATATTTATCATGAATATCCCGATTCAGCAACTGGTTCAACAACCTGCGGGCTTTATTCAACTCTAATTCCGCATTTAATACGGCAACACTGTCCGCGTTAAAATCCACCTGTGCGGATAAAACTTCAATAGTGTTTGCCTGACCATACTGGGCTTTCTTTTCGGCCCGGTCCAGTCGCTCCTGCGAAATACCCAATTGGTCTAAAGCAATCTGCAGGTTTTCAGATGCCAGCGCAGCGCTATAATAGCCGCTGCTCACATTGTACAATGTAGATTCAATCTGATAACGGGATGCAAGTTCACCCGCCATGCCCGCAGCCTGCAATTTCTTGAAACGATAAATATTGCCAAAGCCATCAAACAAAGTATAACTCAGCTCTGCTGCCGCAGATGTAGTTGTAGAATTGGAGGCATTTCCGTCATATTCAGAGTCCTGATATGATCCTGAAGACGTCAAGCTCAATTTGGGCAGCATACCAGCATTACCAATATTTACGTTATTTTGTGCAATTTTATTTGTATTTTCTGCAATTTGAATCTGGTGATTCTGTTCCATTGCAATTTTGACTGCATCTTGAAAAGTCAAAACACTTTGTGCCTGTAATGAAACTGAAAAGAGAATTAAAAAAATAAAAAATCTATAATTCATGTCAACAATCCTGTGATTAACCAAATCTATATCAATGCTTAATATTTTGAAGCAAAAACGTCTTCACGTACTGCCGGTTCAAGGGCTGCAGGTTCTGTAGATTTACCGGTAGCCAGTTTAAAACCGAAAACCCGAATGGTGCTCGCAACAGAAAGAAAAGATGGCAGAACAATCAGAGTAATCAATGTACCGAAAATCAAACCATAAGCAACCGAAATTGCCATAGGAGATAAGAACTGGGCCTGATGACTTTTTTCAAAAATCAAGGGTCCCAAACCACCAATGGTGGTCAAAGAGGTCAGCATTACCGGTCTAAACCTGGAAAGTCCTGCATCCAATAATGCTTCATTGAATTCAACACCTTTTTTCAATTTTTGATTGAACGCACTTATAAAAACAAGCGAGTCATTAACAACAATACCTGCAAGCGCTATCGTACCAAACAAGGACAACATACTCACAATGTGGCCCTGAATATAATGTCCCCAAAGCACACCAATTAAACTAAAGGGTATTAGTGAGAACACAATAGAAGCCTGTGAAAAAGACCTAAATGTTACAACCACAATAAAAAACATCATGATCAATACTGGTGGTAATACACGTTTCATTGCCCTGACCGTCTTGGCATTTTCACGGCTTTGGCCTTCAAAATCAAAATGAATATCGGGAAACTGTTTAGCAATATCCGGCAAAATTTCTGCTTTGATCTGAGATATAATCTCGGGTACAGAATCTTTTTGATTTGCAACATCAGCTTCAACCGAGATCACACGCTGGGCATCGATATGGTTAATGGCCATAACACCACGTTGAATGGTAAATTCCGCAATTTCTTTAAGAGGGAACTCTCTTCCATCAGACAGGCGTATCCGCATATCTTCAAGATCTTTAATGGATGAACGGTCCTGCTCAGCATACCTTGCCCAGATCTTGACTTCGTCAATGCCGCGTAAAATTCGTTGGGCTTCACTACCAAAGAATCCACTTCTAACCTGGGCAACCACATCCGCTGTATTTAAACCGAGGGCAAAAGCTTTGTCTTTGAGTTGAATATGAACTTCTCTTAATCCCGGAGGATCGTCATCAATAACATCTTTGAGCTTTTCAAGCTGACGCAATTCGCCTTTAAGAATTTCTTTTGCTTCGCGCAGCTCATCCAAATCATCACCATGCATTGCGATGGAAACCGGCATACCAAAATTGCCGCCGCCACCCACCTGGAATGTCTGGGCACCGGGTACAATACCAATCTGACTACGGAGATGGTTTTGAACATCCATACTGGACCAGTCTCTATGCTCGCCACTGATCAATTCAACACGCAGACCTCCCTGGTGAGTACCGCCGCCAACATTTCTCGACAACTCGGTAACCAATTCCTGACCATTATGGCTTTCTTTATACATGTCGTTGACTTCCCAAACATGCGTTTCAATACCGGCCAGGATACTGTCAGTGATTGCTACCGGTGTACCTGCAGGCATTTCTAGAGTAATATTAACAGATCGTCTTTCAATAAACGGGAAAAACGTTGTTTTAAGGATACCACCTTTTAACGCGCCAACCGTTATCAACATAACTGCAATCGGTATAGACAATACAACAACGGGATGATGAATTGCAAATTTCAGCACAGGTGAATAAACTTTATCACGAATTTTCTTTAATCCCGTATCGGTCCATTTTTCAAACTTGCTTACCTGATCTTTTGAAACACGCAAAGCACGTGAATGGGCAATATGAGCGGGCAAAATAAGCATTCCTTCAACAAGCGAGATCATCAAAGTTGCAATTACAACAAATGCAATATCCCTTGCACGATCTCCCAAGCCACCTTCCAGAAAGAAAAAAGTAGAAAAAACAACAACCGTTGTTAAAATTGAAGCTGTAACCGAGGGTAAAACTTCAATAGTACCATCAACCGCAGCCTGTATCGGTTTTTTACCGCGCTCGTGGTGCTGGTAAATATTTTCAGCTATCACAATACCATCATCCACCAGAATACCCAACACCAGAATCATCGCCATTAAGGACATAACATTAATGGTCAGATCATAAAATGGAGACAACATAAACATACCTGCAAATGAGATGGGGATTGCAATAGCAACCCAGAATGCCATTCGGATATTAAGAGAAAGTGTCAAAAGTAACAATACCAGAAACATTCCCAGCAAACCGTTTGAAGTTAAAATATCAATACGTTCTTTGATAATTTCAGAGCCATCCCGAAGTATAAAAGCCTTGGCATCGCTATGTGTATTGTTGAAATCAGCTACATATTCTTTAACCTGACCTGCAATATGGAACAGATCTTCTTCATTCAAATTTTGTATTGTAACACGAACACAACGTTGTCCGTTAAAATATACACGGTTTGGACTTTCTGACCATCTATCTATAACATCAGCTACATCTTTTAAATAAATAACATTTCCATCATCAGTGGTACGAAGAACATGATTTGCCAGATCTTTGGCATAATAACCTTTTAAATCTGCACGAATCTGTAACTCTTCTTTTTTCCCCTTGATTGTACCACCGGTAACTTTGATATTGGCTTTTTTAATAGAATTTACAACTTCGGTGAATGTTAAACCCAATGCACGCAGATCATTTTCGCGCATACTGATCTCAATTTCCTCATTAGGAAAACCACTCAGGGAAACTTTGGAGATTCCATCCATGGAAAGTAAGTCGCGTTCCGCTTTACGCGAGTATTGTTTCAACACCTTGAGATCAACATCACCGCTAATAACAAAATCCGCCGCAAAACTGATCATTTCCTGCTTAAAGACTTTGAGCTGTTCCATACCATCGGGAAAAGTGCTAACCTGTTCAACAGCGTTTTTTACATCTTGTAAAACAACATCAATATCATATCCGGTTGTCATTTCCACATTAATTGAACACGCATTTTCCCGGGAAACCGAGGTTACACGCTCTACACCTGTTACGCCCTTTAAATTATCTTCAATTTTAAGAACAATAGCCTCTTCAATTTCATCCGGTGCCGCACCAGGATAACTGGCAGATATCATAATATATTTACTGGGTACAGGTGGAAAAAATGTGGTACGTGTACTTGTGAACCCAAAAATTCCAAACAAGACCATAGTAAAGAGGATCGTATTCCCAAGAATAGGAAACTTTATAAAATAGCGAATCAAATTTTTCATAAGAAGAAACTTTCAGCTTAATTTGTGATCATTTTACCAATTTTCATACCATTATACGCATTTGTCATAGGCTGACCCAACAACATTGTTCCGTCCGCAAGGTCCTGTATAATAACATCGTCATCATCACCGGTAACAACATTTATATCAACAAGTTTTAATGTTGAATCCTGTTGGATCTTGTATAAATTGGCTTCGCCGACCAACAAATTACGGCTGACACGACAGGCATTTTTAATTTCCCGGGTATTAATAGTTGCTGTACAATACATACCCTCTCTTAAACGATTGTCAGTAGTCACAATATATACTTTGAGTGTCTGTGAATTCGGGTCAATAACCTGGTTAATCCTCTGTATCGTTCCCTTGAACTCACCTTCAACATCGTCGGTAGCAAGTGTCACAACATCACCAATATGCAGTTGTTCAACCTCATAAATACTGGCAAAAGCTTCCATTTCATACATTTCAGTATTTGTAAATTCACCCAGATTTTGTCCGGTACGTACCAATGTTCCCGGATTAATATTCGATTCGGTAACAATTCCATCATATGGAGCAGAAATTGTATATTTCTCCAAGGTTGCTTCCTGGCTTTTCACTGTATAATACAGATTATAAATATTATTTGAAGCAATATAATAACGTTCCTGATCAGATGAAGGCTCAGGGAGCGGAGCTAAAGGTTTATCAAGTTTAAAGTCATGCAGGTATTTTTCCCACTCGCCTATATTTCCAGGATAATCAATCGAGAGATCGGGCAACAGCAATGTTAATTGATTTAACAAACTGCTCTTTTGAGCAAGGACCTGATTTTTATAAACACTATCATCAATTTTTATTAATACATCGCCTTTTTTAAATCGGGTTCCCGGTTTAAAGCGTTTTGGGGTTTCTATTAAAATACCAGATACTTCAGCATAAATATCTACATTATTAAATGCAGTCAAATGACCGCCAATTTCAAATTGTGATACAATATCTGTATTTTCAACTGTTAAAACTTTTACAGGAGGGATTGCCGATGCATTATTACGTCGCATAGGCTGCTTTTGATTACTCAAGACATTTTGTAAAACCAGTCCCAATACTAAAATAATGAATACAATTAAAAAAGCCAACTTTTTGTTAATCATTCCTTTTTCCTCTATAGTTAATTCTTTATTAATAACGTATAACTATATATTTTGTTCTCAGTTAAACACACTATAAACAAGTTACACAAATTAGATGCCTGTAATGATAAAAATATTCCCATTTAAATATTTTTTTTACAAACAAGTTTTCAAGGTAATAAAAAACAAGCAATAATCCACAAGATTTTATTTGATGGAAATAAGAATATAAATGTTAATGTTTCATGTTATGCAATATCAAAAAATGAACGAAACTAAACAATCTGTTCGGAGAAAAAAATGAAAATAAAATTAATGATACTTTTCCTTTTTATTGCTGTTAATTTTTCATTCAGCAAAGAAACCAGCACGGATCGATCAATTGGAGATACAATACCTGATTTTCAGGCAATGGATGATAGCGGTAATTTATGGAAATCTCAGGAACACACGGGTGAAAAAGCTCTGGTTGTTTATTTTTATCCCGTAGCAATGACCGGTGGTTGTACTAAACAAGCCTGTGCTTATCGAGATCACAAATCAGACCTGGAAGAAGCAGGAGCATCTGTAGTAGGGATTAGTGGTGATGATGTAAAAAATTTGGAATACTTTAAAGAGGCTAATAATTTAAATTTCACCCTGCTTTCAGATTCAGAAGGTAAAATTGCAGAGACTTTTGGCGTACCAACACGAGATGGTGGTTCTATTGAACGGGAAATTGATGGTAAAAAGGTAACACTGAAACGAAATCTTACAACATCACGTTGGACATTTATCATTGATAAAAATAACAAACTGGTCTATAAAAATACCGAGGTTAAAGCTGCAATGGATAGTGAAGAGGTATTAGAGTTTATTAAAAACATGTAAAAACCAAGGGGGCAAAAGCCCCCTTATTCTCTCCACTCTGGCATACCGTAAAAATCAGTTTCTGATCTAATTTTCCAAATTCTTTCTTGTGAAACACTTTAATTGAATTAAATTCAATAATATAGGCTTCATTGTTCTTGGTTAATTCCTTCCAAAAATATTAATTATCATTGAGGTGTAATTATGATAATTTCCCGCCAAATTTCAAAACTTTTATTTCTATTCTTGTTACCGTTATCTCAAATTTTAGCACAAATACCGGATGATTTATTAATATTAGCCAATTCCGGTGGTTCTATGCCCGGGACCCAAAACTATTCACTACGTATTCTGGCAAATGGAGAATGTACTTATACTATCTTTTATCCGGAACAAATCGATCAGGCTCCCATCTCCAAATTGACTGTAACACTTGACACATCACAGTTGCAAAACATATGGGATGCCATACAAAATAATGACTTTTTTAATTTAACATCCAAATTCAAGTCTGAGGCATTCCATGACAGAACATTTGCACGTCTTTTAATACGAGCAAACGAGCAAATCCATGAGGTAAACACAGAGAATCTTGCAAATGAACAGTTTGATGGAATCGTGAGTGTAATTAATGATAATACTCCTGAAGAAATAAATTTAATATACGATACTTCAGAATTGCTTGATATAATCCCGTCAGAGCCTTGCGAAGGCCCAGGTATGCAACAAATTGAACCTAAAGAATACCCGAAAAAATTAAAATCCCATATTGAATCTTTATATGATATTCCTGAAACAATTCTGGAGGATCCTTGTTCGCCGGTGCACCCCGGATCTGTTGCAGCCTATAAATTAACACTGGGACAAGCAGCAGCCAAAGGCATGATTTCCTTAATCAGTAAAGGTGGCATGTTTGGGGATTGTATGTCGATTACAATTGACAATACAAATCCGGAAGAACAGGATGAAATTGAAATCCGGATGTATCTTGAATTTTGGGGCGATGGAGCAACTTCCGAAAATATTCAAAAAGTTAAAAATGCAATAGAAAGTAAATGGTCTGGCAAGACAACCACTGATGGTAAAAAAGTAAACGTTACCGTTAAAACTAGAAACAGCAACTCTACTACAACACCAACCGGAACCCGCGGATATCACCAGATCCAGCTAACGGATACAGACATCAGTTACGTAAATGCCATTACTACGCCTAACGAATGTTATGGCGGCGGCAAATGGGACACTAACGGAGAATCGCTGGATGCAGTTTACGCGCATGAGGCAGGTCATCTTTTGGGATTGGACGATAATTATTCTGATTACAGAAAAAATCCTGACGGTTCATGGACGCGTTATAGTGACAGTCAAAATTTTTCAAGTAATGACCTGGCAACAACGTTAATCCCCCAATATCCAAGTTCGAACCAGGCCAATATAAAAGCATGGTTAGATAATCATGCCGGGGGAAGAATTACTTTTCCAGATACCGGTCATGAAAATGATCTCATGGCTACACTCAATGGCAACACAAATGCCTCTCACCTTGATGATATAACCAAGGATATCGGATTAGTTGTGCTTGTACGATCTGGAGAGGTTATGATCTGTCGTAATCCTGATTATCAAAATTTTATAACAATCCGTGCCCGGGATATTTTTGTGGAAAAGAATAATAGTAAAACATTAAACGGATTATTTGTCGCTTGTATTGATGGCTCAGAAGACACACCTGTTTCCGGTTTGGTCTATGATGTAGCACCGGCACTCGATAGCTGGACAGCAAATGATGGGGCAGAGAAACTGGAAAAATTTGCCCTGTATCTGGATGACCAGCAACTCTATTGTGAGAGTAATTTTGAAAACCAAATGGGAATTTGGAGAATTACAGACAATTTTTCATTTGGAAACACAGAAACGCTATTAAATAATGCTGATATTTATATTGGTAATGAATATATGGATTTTCCTACCATTGAAAATCCCAATACAATCCCGGAAAGTGACAAAACAGAATATATCATTCCTCATCAAATGTTTGTTTCTGAAATCGATACAGAAACCCGGCTTGTCGTTCCGGGAACAACGGCAACCCTCAAAAGTTCGCTTCTCACGCCCACCCTTCCTGAAATTAATATATCAAATGAAACAGTTCAATGGACACTCGATCTAAAACCACAAAACAGTTCGTTTTCCATTTCAAATCCCAATGAAAACCAAATCAATTTCATGCCGGATAAAAGTGGAGTATATTCGTTCAAATCAGAGTTTTCTTTAGATATCAACGATAATCAATCTACCGGCTCCCTGCCTACAACAGAATATTCAGACAATGTAATAACCAGTACAATAACATATATGGTAGTATATAATGAAAATACTGAAACGTTCGAATCTGGCAGCTTAGAATCTTCCGACATTCCCTGGCAGAATAACGGAACATATGACTGGACAGTTACAAACATGCAATCCAATACCGGAAATTACTCGGCATATCTGGGCCAGTTACAACCTGGTGATAAAGCAAAATTGGATCTGAATATAAACTACTCTCAAAATGATTATCTTTCTTTTTTCTTTAAATCAAAAGGATTATCCATGTATACCTTGTTTTATATAGATAATATATTCAGAGCTATTCTGGTTAGTGATAATGATACGGATAATTGGACGTTAAAAACATTTCCCATATCGCAGGGCAATCATACACTGAGTTGGGTTGTAGAAATGGATTCAATGGCATATATAGATAATCAATCCGAATTCTTTCTGGACGATATTTTCATCTCAACAAATTCAAATACTACCTTTGTAAAGAATGAGACTGATACAGGACATTTGCCGGAAACGTTTAAATTATATCAAAATCATCCAAATCCCTTTAACTCATCGACTATGATTCAATACAACATTCCGATAAAGTGTCATGTTACAATAAAAATATATAATATTAACGGACAATTACTTGAAACTCTATATTCAGCGCCAAGATCTCCAGGCAGTTATATTCAAAATTGGAACGCGCAACATTATGCAACAGGTATTTACTATCTTGTACTTGAAGCAGGTGATTATGTAGAACAAATAAAAATGATGTTAATAGAGTAATTATTTAATCCGGTGAAAAACAAACAACCTTTCACCGGATTTTTTCTTTAGCCCGGAATATTTTTTTAAAAATTATTATTACAATAAATTTAATTCTGATCATAAAATTCAAATATATTTTATTTGTCTTGATTTGATTTGTTATATAACAATCATTTCATTATATTTCTCTTCAATTTTAGAATTCTGCGGGTATAGATTAATAAATGGAACCAGAAAAGGACTCGAAATGCCAAAAAAAATCGTAATAATATTTACTTTTATTGCACTCACCATTATTACATTTCTCAACTTTTCAAAAAGTCAGGATGAAATTCAATCTAATAATATTCCAAAAAACGTTATTATTTTTATTGGTGATGGGATGGGCACAAGCCAGGTTACAGCGGGCAAAACTGTTAAAGGTACATTAAACCTGGAACGTTTTAAAACATTGGGACTGGTAACTACACATTCTCAAAACAAATATGTTACCGATTCTGCTGCAGGTGCAACAGCAATGTCTACAGGTGTAAAAACCTCAAATGGCACAATCGGCCAAACACCAGATGGTGAACCTATAAAAAATGCTTTCGAATACGCAATTGAAAAAAACATGTCTACCGGCTTGGTTAGTACATGCTCAGTAACTCATGCAACCCCTGCCGGATTTGTTTCTCACGTTGCAAAACGCGGAATGCAAAATGAAATAGCAGAACAGGTTGCAAATTTCCCACTGACTGTTCTTTTTAATAGCGGCTGGGCATATTTCATCCCCCAATCTGCTCAAGACAGCAAACGTGAGGATGACAAAGACCTGTTATCATTAATGAAACAGAGAATGCAGCTTGCCCTCACACCTGAAGAATATAATCAACTGGATGAAGAAAAACCTGCCGCTGCCCTGTTATATCCCAACCACCCCCCACAAGCCAATGAACGTCAAATTTCATTGGCTGAATTGACAGCAAAGGCAATCCGCATTCTGTCAAAGAATAAAGATGGTTTTATTCTCATGGTTGAAGGCTCACAAATTGACTGGGGTGGTCATGATAACGAACCGGAATACATTATAGGTGAAATGGTTGATTTTGATGATGCTATTGGTGCAGGAATGGATTTTGCGGAACAGGACGAGAACACACTTGTTATCGTTACCGCAGATCACGAAACCGGTGGATTTTCATTACAAGATGGTTCAATTGAAGAAAAAACTGTTACCAAAACCCTGTTTACTTCTGGCGGACATTCCGGTACCATGGTTCCATTGTTTGCTTATGGACCGGGTAGTGATGCCCTTGCAGGCATTCAGGATAATACCCACATCGGCAAGACTATAATCCAATTCATTCAACTTTAGAAACAGGACCGCCACCCATTGGCGGTCTTTTTTTTTACCCGCCCCCTATTACACCTAGTTTTATATTGGTTTTCACATATAAAAATTTATATTTATAAATAAAACTGGATACAATTATGTGGCAAATTGAATCAAATCTCCCGGTCAAACTCGGTGTGATCACGGTCAATTCCCTGCAGATCACTATAGAGAATACTGCATATTCACAATTAATTTCTACTGCAAAGCACTATAATGATCAATATGAAAACACTCCCATTAGTCAAATTAATGGCGTACAATATGCCAGAGAATTTTTCAGAGCAATCAAGCTAGATCCCACCAAACGCAGACCATCGTCAGAAGCATTATTAAATCGCGCAATTAAAAATAAAGAGCTTTATTCTATAAACACTCTGGTTGATACAGGTAACTGGTGTTCACTGGATTTCCTGTTACCTATTTGCGTTTACGATGCAGACAAGATTGAGGGAAATATCACCTTTCGAATGGGGTTGGAAGGAGAATCATATTTTGGGCACAACAACAACGAGGTCCACTTGTATGATCGGTTTTGTGTTGCAGATAACCTCGGTCCCTTTGGCTCTCCCATAACAGATTCCAAACGCACCGCAGTTGATGTAAAAACCCATAATGCAGTATTATTAATTTTCGCCCCAACATCTCTACCAGACTCGCAACTGGAAACCTATAATAATATATTTCTAGAACGCGTTACCAATATTTGTGGTGGAACCGTTCAGGAAAAACGATTAATACAAGGATAAGGTATGAAAAAATCATCGCGCAGACAGTTTATCAAAAACATGGCAGGCCTGGCAGCTACTACTCCTTTTATATCTTGTTCAAAAGGTCAGCAAAAACCACCTAACATCATTTTTTTGCTGACTGATGACCAAAGATGGGATGCACTAGGATGTGCCGGAAATTCTATTATTCAAACACCAAACATTGATGCCCTTGCAGATGATGGTGCAATGTTTAGCAATGCATTTGTAACAACATCCATTTGTTGTACAAGCCGCGCCAGCATATTCAGTGGACAATATGCCCGCAGACATGGTATACATGGTTTTTCTTCTCCCTTTTCCACGCAAGCATTAAACAATACCTATCCCCTGTTATTAAAGCAGGCAGGATATCAAACCGGTTTTATCGGCAAGTGGGGTGTGGGTAATACAATGCCAGAATCCTCTTTTGATTACTGGAAAGGCATTCCCGGACAACCCAAATACGAACAGACTGATTCGCAAGGTAATCCCAAACATTTAACCAGTATTATGGGAGACCAGGCAGAAGAATTTCTGAATATGCAGAACAATCAGGCCCCGTTTTGCTTATCTATCAGCTTTAAAGCACCGCATGTACAGGATGGTGACCCCCGTCAGTTCATCTATGATCCACAATACAAAGACCTGTACAAAGACGTTACCATACCCGAACCTGAAACAGCCGATCCCAAATACTATGACAGCTTTCCCGAGTTTTTCAAAAAAGACAATGAAGCCCGGCGCCGCTGGGACATTCGCTTTTCTACTCCCGAAAAATACCAAAATTCAGTCAAAGGTTATTACCGCCTTATAACAGGAGTAGACAAAGTTGTTGAACGGATTATGAATACTCTGAAACAAAACAATCTTGATCAAAATACCATCATTTTATATACCGGAGATAATGGATTCTATCTGGGAGAACATGGTCTTGCCGGTAAATGGTACGGACATGAGGAATCTATACGGGTTCCCATGATTATTCACGATCCCCGCCTGCCAAAATCTCAACGCGGTAAAAAACATTCTCAAATGACACTAAATATTGATATTGCACCAACCATTCTCGATTATGCGGGTCTAACTATACCTGAAGAAATGCAGGGAAAAAGCCTTAAACCGGTTGTCTCTCATAAAAATCCCGAATGGAGAACTGAATTCTTTTATGAACATTTATTTAATCATGAACGTATTCCAAAATCCGAGGGCGTGGTTACTCATAAATTCAAATACCTGAGATATATGGAACAAAATCCGGTATATGAAGAATTGTATGATCTGGAAAATGATCCGCATGAAAAAAACAATCTTGCAAATAATCCCAAATACTCGAGTGAAAAATCACAATTACAAAATAAATGTAACCAATATACAAAGAGTCTTTTATAATCAGTACAAGGAGTAGTATAAATGCCTCAATTCCTCACAATTGACCAGGCTGCGAATTTGATCAAAGACAATGATACGGTTCTGCTTTGCGGTTCCGGTGGTGGACTTTTAGATGCAGAACACCTCTACATTGGTATTGAAAAACGTTTCCTGGAAAACAAGGGGCCTTATAATCTCACATTGGTTCATGTTACTGGTGTGGGAAGCGGAAATGGGACTGGTGTTGCTCATTTTGCGCACAAGGGGATGGTAAAACGGGTAATTGGAGGCCATTGGGGCTGGTCACCTGAAATGGGAAAACTCGCGCTCGATGAAGAAATAGAAGCATATAACCTGCCTCAGGGAGTCATCTCCTTACTGGCACGTGAAATAGCAGCTAAACGTTCAGGGCTTTTAACTACCATTGGAATGCATACCTTTGTTGATCCGAATTTAGAAGGTGGTAAACTCAATAAAAAATCTAAAGATGATATTGTTCAGCGTGTTACATTAGCAGGTAAAGAACAGCTGTTTTTCCCAACATTTCCCATAAATGTAACCCTCATCAGAGGCACCAGTGCTGATGAAGCGGGCAACATCTCTGTTGAACGCGAAGCAGTAGATCTTGACATTCTGGCAGCATCTCAGGCTGCTCATAATAGTGGCGGCTTGGTCATCGCTCAGGTTAAACGTAAAGCCAAGGCCAACACACTGCATCCACGTATGGTCAAAGTACCTGCTTGCATGGTAGATGCTATTGTTGTTGTTCCCGAACAATGGCAAACCTGCGAATCCGAATACGAGCCCTCTTTCAGTGGTGAACTGAAAATCCCTATGGACAACATCAAACCTCTGAATTTCGATGTTCGCAAAATCGTAGCACGGCGTGCCGCATTGGAACTGGCACCAGATACCGTCGTCAATCTGGGTTTTGGAATATCTGATGGAGTTGCCAATATAGCCGCGGAAGAAGGCCTTTCTCAAAAAATTACTTTTAGCGTAGAACAAGGGATTGTTGGTGGTGTGCCCGCCAAAGGTGCCATCTTTGGTGCAGGCTATAATCCGGATATGATTGTAGATGCCCCCGCCCTGTTTGATTTTTATCACGGAGGCGGACTCGATATGACATTCCTGGGTATGGCCCAGGCGGACCAGGATGGTAACATCAATGTCAGCAAATTTGGCAAAAATATTGCCGGCTGCGGCGGCTTTATTGATATCTCTCAAAACGCAAAACAGGTTGTATTCTGTGCTACCTTTACCGCGGGTGGATTAAAAGTAGAAATTGTTGACGGCAAACTGAATATCCTGCAGGAAGGTAAAGTCAAAAAATTCATCCCTCAAGTAGAGCAAATCACTTTCAGCGGCAAGTATGCACTTGAAAAAGATCAACGTGTACTTTATGTAACAGAACGCGCCGTATTCGAGCGGGTTGCATCGGGTCTCAGGCTCATAGAAATCGCTCCCGGTATTGATCTCGAAAAAGATATACTCGCACAAATGGAATTTACTCCCGAGATAGCAAGCCCTCTAAAAACCATGCCGCAAGAGATTTTTTATCCTCAACGCATGAATGAAATGAAACCCGATATTTTCAAAGGTTTTTAATACCCAATGAAAGGATCAACACAATGAATGACCAACTTGTAAAAGAACAAATAGATGAACATATAGTCAGCTTTCGCATCAACCGTCCCGACGTACTCAATGCATTTTCATTTGATCTGTTGGATGATATAGAAGCCGCACTGGATGAGCTGGATAAAGAAAACACCCGCGCAGTTATCTTTACCGGAACAGGAAAAGCCTTTTGCGCCGGTGCGGATTTGAAAAAATTAAAAGAGTTTGATGCAGAAACGGGACGCCAGTTTGCACTTGCAGGGCACCGGGTATTGAACAAGGTTGAACAATTCCCCTGCCCGGTGATTGCGGCAATAAATGGTTTTTGTATGGGTGGCGGTCTCGAATTCGCGTCAGCATGTGATTTGCGTTATGCAGTTGACACTGCCAAGTTTGGTCTGCCGGAATCCCGTGTGGGTATGATTACCGGCTGGGGTGGTACTTTTAGAGTACCCCGCTATATAGGCGTTGCCCGTACAAAAGAGATGATATTTACAGCAAAAATCCTGGATGCAGCAACAGCCAAAGACTGGGGATTAGTGCATGATATATTTTCCGGGGATGTACTTATGGATAAAGTTATTGAAATTGCGAAACAGATTGCAAAGCTATCCCCCATTGGCAACCGGTTATCCAAGCGGATGCTGAACCGCTATCCGTACGACATTAATGATCTCTGTACCCAGGAAAGCCTTGCACTTTACGCCTGTGTCAACTCTGAAGACCAAACCGAGGCCCTCAACGCCTTTGTAGAAAAACGCGAACCGGTTTTTAAAAATAGATAGGATTAAAATAAAAAGCATTTAACTCACACGGAGGCACAAAGCCACAAAGAATTACAAGGGGGTAATATGATTAATAATGAAATTAATCAATTAACAGGTAAAATAATCAAATGTGCTATCGAGGTACACAAACATTTAGGGCCTGGATTGTTGGAATCAGCATATGAACGCTGTTTATGCATCGAACTCGAAGAACAAAAATTACAATATATTAGACAAAGCCCGGTTCCAATAATCTACAAAAGCAATAAACTTGATTGTGCATATAAAGCAGATATAATCGTTGAAAACAAAGTACTACTAGAACTAAAAACTGTACAGAGGATTGAGCCAATACATATGGCTCAATTGTTAACCTATTTGAAATTAACGGGTATAAAATTAGGTTTGATTTTGAACTTTAACGAGTGTATTCTAAAAGATGGAATAAAAAGAATGATTTTAGATTAAATTTTCATTCAACAATAATAGCAAAATTGAAACTATTAAATAACCACAGAGGCACCGAGTTCACAGAGGGAAAATTACTCATTTTTTTCTCTGTGTTCTCTGTGCCTCCGTGGTAAAATAAAGGCAAACCCAGAGGTATAAAATGAACAAGCTCAATATCCAAATTTTAACAGTAATCTGCTTAACTTTTTTTCAATTTAACATCTATGCCCAAACACCAGAAACACTGCCCCTTTGGCCGGGAACGCCTCCAATCAATACAATTCAACATGAAAAAGCGGAAGAACTTGAAAACCGCGATACGGACCGTAACGAATTGGGATTCAATCGCGCGTACTGGCATGTTTCACAACCCAATATGACCGTATACCTTCCTGATAAAGATAAAGCGACCGGTGCGGCTATTGTCATTTATCCCGGTGGTGGATACGTCAAAGTCACTATCGACAAAGAAGGTTATGATGTAGCCAAAGTATTAAATTCACATGGAATAGCAGCAATTGTGGTTAAATATCGTACCTGGCCGGTTCACGATCCCATGAAAGGTGACAACACCGACAAGACCAAACTGGATGCAATATTTGCTGACGGATTACGAGCGGTACAGATCACACGTTATCATGCAAAAAAATGGAATATTGATCCTGAAAAGATCGGTGTAATGGGTTTCTCTGCTGGAGGAAACCTTGCCTGTAATGTATCAATTTTAGGAAATGCCGGAGATCCCGCAGCAGCAGACCCTGTTGCGCGCGTCAGCAGTAAACCTGATTATGCGGTACTGGTTTACCCCTGGTTAATCAATATAACTGACAACATGATACCCAATCCTTTTCCACCTACATTTCTCATTCAGGCAGCAGATGACAAGACCACCCCTGCGCTGAAATCAACGCATTTATACCGCTTACTCCTGGAACAAAACACACCGGCAGAAATGCACGTATATTTAAAAGGTGGCCATGGTTTCGGTCTTGGTGTTAAAGGCGGTCCTGTGACCTCATGGCCCACACGCCTCATCGACTGGATGGATGTAATGGGAATATCACAAAAATAATCAATAATTAAGTTTATTGAATATTCCACAAGGGAAAAGTGTATAACATGTAGGAATATTAGTAACAATTTTATAAACTGATCGTATATTAAAATAAACATAAAGGAGGCATCATGAGTGAAGAGCAAAAAGCTCCGGAAACAACCGAAACACCCCCAACAAATCCATCTCCCCTCGGTGATGAACGCATGCTGGCATCTTTTTGCCACCTGGGAGGATTAATAGGTATGCTATTTCCACCAGGCAATGTTATTATTCCTCTGGTGCTATACCTCATCTACCGGGACAAATATGAGCTGGTTGCGGATCAGGGTAAAGAAGCTGTGAATTTTCAACTCAGCATTATGATTTATTTGATTGTTTCCATTATTCTGGTATTTGTAGCGGTGGGTATACCTCTGGTAGTTGCAGTAGCAATTTTTGCATTGGTAGTATCTATCATTGCAGCCTTGCGTGCCAGAGACGGCGAACGTTATCGCTATCCCCTTATTATACGTTTTATCCCCTGACCTAAACGGGCGATGTGCAACTTGCATCGCCCGTTTTTTAATGAATCAAGGATGAATAATGAAAACCAAAGCCATATTCTGGTTAAAACTGAGTTTTCTTATCGGCACAATTGCAGATGCATTGGTAGCATTAAACTGGTATTTTATCGCATTTGGTATCAATATACCCAATTATTTAAATGGTTATACCGGATCAGGAGCGGATTATCAACTCGCCATGTATATTGCAGCCTTGTTTATGACCGGTTGGACCATCATACTGGCATGGGGATATCGGAATCCTCTTGAACGCAGAGACTTGTTGATCATAACTGCTCTGCTCTTACTCTTTTCTGTCATTACCGAACTTTTAATTTTTCCAAATCTCTTGAATGGCAATGGATTTACAACGGCTATACTGCTTAGATTAGCTCTTGTTACAAAATTTTCATTCAGTTATTTCTATTCAAGAAAAATATAATCAACTTTCTAATTTTACAAATGTGCTTCTCAATTGAGCGTACCGGCTTTTATCCTACATCTTTTTTACCCGGATGGTGGAACCTTTTCTTTATAAAACATTATAAAAGAACATACAATGGTTTATCATATAAATAGAGGCTTATATGAGCTACGTACATGGTTATTCGGAACGTGAATCTGAACGATTGCAGGACCAGTCCGGAATTCTTGAACAGATACTGCACAAGGGTATAACCTATCCATCAGGCTCATCTGTCCTTGAAGCCGGTTGTGGTGTGGGCGCACAAACAGTTATCCTCGCAAAAAACAGTCCCAATGCACAATTTACATCTTTGGATATATCAGAGGAATCACTTGCAAAAGCGGAAAAAGCTGTACAGTCCAAAGAATACAATAATGTAAAATTTCAACAGTGCAGTATTCTTGAACTACCATATAATGACAATACATTTGATCATGTATTTGTCTGTTTTGTTTTGGAACATCTGGATAACCCCGGCCTGGCATTGCAGGAATGTAAACGTGTATTAAAACCCTGCGGCACACTAACAGCAATTGAAGGAGATCACGGGTCCTGTTTCTGGAATCCGGAAACGGATGCATCATTAAAAGTCTGGAACGCGCTTATCACTGCACAACGAAAACTGGGACACGATCCCAATATTGGCAGACGGTTATATCCGCTATTGCATGCATCCGGATTAAAAGTTCAGGACGTATCACCACGTTATATTTATGGAGATCTGGGAAAGAAAAACGCACTGGAGGGAATGGTCCACAAGATCATTGTTCCTATGGTTCAATCCTCTAAAAAGCAAATTCTGGATGAAAAGATTGTAGATATTGAAACCTGGGACCGGGGAATCTCTGAACTCGGCAGCTCTGGCACTCCACCTGAAGGCACTTTTTTCTATACCTGGTTCAAAGGAATTGCAATCAAAGAATAATTGGAATTTATTTCCTCCCCAATCCTGTTAGTACTGATAAAAAGGAGCAACTATGAAATATCGTACACTCGGACGTACAAACCTTGAAATCTCTGAAATCGGATTTGGCGCATGGGCCATTGGAGAATCCATGTGGGGCACTCAGGATGATAATGAATCGCTCAAAGCCCTGCACAAAGCAATTGATAATGGTGTGAATTTTATCGACACCGCAGCAGGGTATGGAGATGGCAGGAGCGAAAAACTCATTGCTAAAATCCTGAAAGAAAGAAAAGAAGAGTTGATTGTCGCCACCAAAACACCCCCCGATGCCGGACCATGGCCTCCTTCTCCCTATTGCAATATGGATGAACGATATTCTGAAAAATATGTGCGACAGAATGTAGAACAGCGACTGCGTAATCTGGATACCGAGTGTCTGGATATCCTTCAGCTCCATACCTGGACCCGCGCATGGAACCACGATCCACGACCATTCGATATTCTGAAAAAACTCCAGCAAGAAGGCAAGATCAAACATATAGGAATTTCAACACCGGAACCGGACCAAAACGCGGTCAACGATCTTATGCGGCAGGGCTATCTGGATACGGTACAGGTCATCTATAACCTGTTTGAACAGGAACCCGCAGCAGAACTGTTACCCCTTGCACAGAAACACAATGTGGGAATTATAGTCCGGGTTGTCTTTGACGAAGGCATTTTGACCGGTAAATATAATCGTGGACACAAATTCCCGGATGGTGATTTTCGCAACAAATATTTCAAAGGCGACCGTCTTGATGATACGCTAAACAGATTGGATAAGATCAAAGCCGATCTGGAAGGCAGTGGTTATTCCTTGCCAGAAGCCGCTGTAAAATTCGCGCTCCAGCATCCGGCTGTCAGTACAGTCATCACTGGTGTGCGCAACGTGCACCAGGCTGAAATGAATACCGCCATGTCTGATCTGGCGGATATGCCGGAAGCATTGATGGACAAATTACGTAAACATTATTGGTATCGTGCTTTTTGGTACCAGGGATAAAATAATAAAGAGCCCATCCAAACCTCTATTCAAGTGGCTGGGCTTTTTTTTATTAATAACCGGGAGCTAAAATGCGAATGTGTTCTTTATTTAGAATTTACAATAGCATAAAATCTATTTCACTCATGCTTTTCATTATACCTGTAATACTGGATGCATCCGTTTCCGACAATATCATTGCTGTTAATAACTGGACTTTTGAATATCAAAGGGATGAAATCGCGCCTGTTGCCGGAATTGATTCAACAACCTGTTACAAAACACATCCAACACTCTATATTGGGGGCAATGGCAAAGCATATGCGAATGGACAATGGACCAGTACTATTCCAGTCACTCCAAATATGTTTTTTCAGTTCACAACAAAGTATCTTGCAATCAATGTTGAGGAACCGCATCGCTCCGTTGTTGCGAGAATACTCTGGAAGAACAATAAAGATGAACAAATCGGTACTGCTGAATATCCTGCGATTGTATTAAACCATTCTGACAACTGGAAAACCTTACAACAAATCTACAAAACACCAAAAGACGCCGTGCGAGCCCGTATAGAACTCGTTTACCGTTGGGATGCAGATGGAACAGTATATTTTGGAGACACGTCACTAGTCCCGGTCGACCAACCTTCCCCCCGCTATGTAAATCTTGCCAGTGTTCGACGATTGCCAAGGGGCAGTGTCTCTCTGGAAAAAAATCTGCAGGATTTTGCCAATCTCATAGCAAAAGCAGCGGACCAAAAAGCGGATATAGTCTGTCTGCCCGAAGCAGTGAATATGGCAGGACTCGGTATTGACTATGTTACTGCGGCAGAACCGATCCCGGGACCAACTACAGAATACCTCGCTAAAGTCGCGAAAAAGAACAATCTCTATATTGTTGCGGGACTGTTGGAACGGGATAAAGAAGTGGTTTACAATACAGCAATCCTTCTGGACAGGTCAGGTAACCTTGTCGGTAAATACCGCAAGGTCAGCTTGCCTAGAGAAGAGATTGAAGGTGGTGTTACTCCCGGAGACAGCTATCTGGTATTTGATACCGATTTTGGACGAATAGGTCTGCTGATCTGCTGGGATGTCAGTTTCCCGGAAGCGGTAAGATCATTGAGCTTACAAGGTGCTGAGGCTATTTTTATGCCCATTTGGGGCGGTAATATCACGCTGGCCAAAGCTCGTGCAATCGAGAACCAGGTTTATCTGGTAACATCAGGATACAATATGATCACAGCAGTATTTGATCACAAGGGAGATATATTACAGCAAGCAGATGACGATAATCCTGTTATTGTTCAACAAGTGGACCTGAATGCACATTATTACTGGCCCTGGCTGGGTGATTTTAAAAACAGGATCAACCGGGAAATGCCGGCTGAAAAAGCAATCCGGGTAAAACCGGAGTAATATTCAAGTACCATTCCCTCCCGTACCCTCGGGTGACTATTGAAAAATCCATACAATCTCCTTACCAAATTTCATTTGGTAAGGAAAGTTTGCTCCAAGCTGTGCTTGGAGTACATTAAACAAAATGCAAACTATTCATTTAAAAATATTAGCGAAGCAGAGCTTCGCGCCACAGTTCTGTCTCAATTGGACTGCCTGTGTGAATATGAATAAAATTAAACAATAAAAATCTTGTTGAGTTTGGGATAAGTCAAAATGGTGTGGAGTGCATCGCCTTTATGCGCGTGACCGCCTACCGGCGGTATGCGTCGGATCGAAGGTCCGATTTAAATTCGACTGCTTTTCAAATATTATTGATTTATTATTATGATATAGTTCAATATTTTTATTCAAATATAGTTAAGTAGAGGCCGTCTTTGACGGCCCGCTGTACATAAAGGTACAGCACTCCATGTCTTTGTCATTTTTCTATGGATTAATTATATTTCCATTTTTTTAGCATTTATTTATTTTCACACAGTCTGTCCTGATTTGGACGCAAATAACAATAATAAACTCTGTTTATCAAATATATTACAACGATTTATACCAGTGTAACGTTTCCATTCTGTATCACCCGGAAGCAAAGCTTCTCATCAAATTTCCCACCCAAGTGAAACTTGGGCGGGAGGAAATATTTTATTCCACAACAAATATTTACTCTTTATTAGTTATATATTTTTCTATTAACTTTTGAAATTCAGGTGTATCAACAAGTCCCTTTAAATCAGGATCGTTTATTAAATAATCCATATCAGGTACATTATCAGTTTCAAAGCATAAATCCAAGTATTTCAGGGCATTGTCAAAATCACCAAGTACATTGTAATAACAGGTAAGATTGTAAGAACCACTTCCTTTTTCGATCTCTTCTCCTTTTAATAAAATCTCAATTGCCTGTTTGTAATACATGATTGCATCATTTTGATTTGAAATTTCAGCCAAATCCCCAAGGCCAACAGCCAAATTGTCTATCACATTGCAGTCATCCGGATTTATAGAAAGGGCTTTATTGAATTTTTCTAAGGATTCTATTAACAATTTTCTTTTGTCAGAAACCTGACCTTGTTCAGCCATTTTCACCAAAGACAACCCCCATCCGCTCCATGCATCAAGTTTATCCGGTTCAATTTCAATTGCTTTTTTAAACTTTTCAGATGCTTCCTGGTAAAGTTCTACTTTATTACTTGTTGATTTTAGGTCTGCCAGATTTAAAAGATCCAGTCCCCAATTTAACCAAGCTCTTGAATTTTCTGGCTCAAGGTCTGTAGTATTTTTATATTTTTCAAATATCTCCGAATAAATTCCTTCCATATTATTATCCGGGAAATTGTAAACATACTCTCCCAGATGATATCCCCATTTAAACCATGCATCAGAATAATTTGGTTTTATCTCGGTTGCTTTTCTAAATTTATTAAATCCTTTAGAATATAATAATTCGCCTTCTTTTCCCTTCTTTATCGCAGCAAAATAACATAATGAATTGCCCCAATTGTACCATGATTCAGTTTTATCTGGTTTTATTTTCACTGCTCTTTCATATTTTTCAAATGCTTCATAATAAAAATATTCTGCTTTATCTTTTTGTTTTAATTCTGCAATACTTTCCAAAGCTATACCCCAATTATTCCAAGTATCATGATTGTCTGGTTTCAATTCAACAACCTGTTTGTATTTCTCAATTGCAGACATATACAATGCTTCAGCTTTATCCCCTGTTTTCAAAAAAGCCAGATCACTCAAATTCAAACCCCACAAATTCAAAGCCATATAATCGTCCGGTTGAATGCTTACAACTTTGGCGAATTTATCAATGGATTGAATATATAATTGTTCAGCTTCTTTTCCTTGTTTCTTATCTGCCAGCCTACCTACTAAATTTGCACAATTGTACAAAGCATTCAAATAATTCGGATCAATTTTAAGAGCTTTTTCATAATTCTCCACAGCTCTCTCATACAAATGTTCAGCGTCATCTCCCGAGCTCAATTCTGCTATATCATCAAAAGTATTTCCCATATTATATAATGCATAACTGCTATGAGCATTTACTTCTAATGCTTTTTCATACTTTGCAATTGCCTGAGTGTAAAGATTTTTAGCTTCGCTATCGAGATGTAATTTCGCATAATCTTTTAAAGCATTCCCCCAATTAATCCATGATTTTTCTTTATCAGGATTTATTTCAACTGCTGTTTTGTATTTTTCAAATGCCTGTTCAAACATATTTTTAGCATCGTCACCTGATTTTTTTCTTGCTGCTTTAACCAATTCAAGTCCCCAGTTATACCATGAATCATAATTATCCGGCTTGATTTCAATGGCTCGTTTATATTTCTCCATTGCTTCAACATATAGTTTTTCTACTTCAACACCTGCTTTTAAATCTGCCAAATCACCCAAAAAGGATCCCCAACAGTGCCAAGCAATATAATTTTCCTGGTCGAGCGCTATACACTTTGCTAATTTATCAAATGATTTAGTATATAACAATTCAGCCTCTTCCTCATTAACAATTTTAGCAAGTTCCCCCAAAGCTCTTCCCCAATTATACCAAACATGATAATTATCAGGAGCCACTTTGCTTGCATTTTCACAAAATACCAAATCTTCCTGAATTAATATTTGTTGGTTTTTGGGTTGTAAGGATTTAATAAATCTGTGATACAGTTTTTTTAAAAGCTCTTTCATTTTACAAGCTATTTTTATAGAAAAAAGTTGTTTGTTTAACGGATTGTTTTCCCCTTTTAATTATCAAATCAACAAACAAAATTACCAGTTGATTTAATAAAATATCTTATTCATAAATAAAGATCAAGAACAAATTTGTAAAAACCCCTTAAAATTATATTTTTCTTAGAACTTACCAAAGAATAATTCAATGCATCCAAGATTCCGGTTTTAGACACAAATGACAATGATAAACTCTTTTTATCAAATATAATAAAACGATTGATACCAGTGTAACGTTTCCATTCTATATCACCAAGAAGCAAAGCTTCTCATCAAATTTCCCACCCAAGTGAAACTTGGGCGGGAGGAAATATTCATTGCATTGGTGTCACGACTCGAGTCGTGGTACCAGTAAAAACTTATCTCACCAGAACCATCTTTTTACTCTCACGGTAATCCCCAGCATGAATCGTATAGATATACACTCCACTTGCCAAGTCTCTGCCGTCAAACCGTACCGAATGCGCACCCGCTGCCTGCTGTTCTTTTACAAGTGTGCTGATTCTTCTACCGGTGATATCAAAGACCGTAATTTCTACCCATTCCTGTTCCGGCAGCTCGTACCGAATCGTTGTTTCAGGATTAAAAGGATTGGGATGGTTCTGTTCAATATTATAATCTATTATATCAGTTGTATTCGAGTCAGCCTTTCTTAAAGGATATCCGTAATGGAATGAATTGATACCAGAACTCCATAAACTGTCACCGACTTGATTCCTGGCCAATACTTTCCAATAATAGGTATTACCCTTATTCATACTTTTTAAAATCAATTTACAATTACATTTATTGATATTATCAAAAATCTTTGGATCTTCAAAGTCCTTCGAGCTTGATAAAAACAAATCATATTTATAAAAATCAGCATTACAAGCATTAAATATACTTGTTGCCTGCCATTCAAAATTTACACGGTCATTTTTAATGATAATATTATTGGGGGGTGAAATCAACTCAAATTCGTTTAACTGATTTACCAGTTGTTTGTTATCAACATATCTTGCTACAATCTTGTTATTAGTATCTGAATCATATTTATACCAACATATGACATAACTTGAATTATTAAGCTCAGTCACATTTGGAAAAAGTTGTAAATGTCCATCATATACATTTACTCGAAATCTATTACCAACAACATTACCTTCTTGATTATATTGTTTAGCAAATATTCCAGTGCCAAATTGATTACAATAAAAAACTGTCCAGCTTATAACAAATCCACCATCATCAAGTCCTGTAATACAAGGATATAATGGATGAAAACAAGGAATTTCATTTACTTGAAATTCTCTATTCACTTTATTTCCGATTCTATCATATCGTTGAGCAAAAATCCCCTCAAGATAATCTTCACTATTCCAACAAACTACAAAACCGCCATCCTTAAGAGATGCTATTTGTGGCCACACTAAATCTGGATTCTTTAATGTAATAATTTCAAATTCTTCTTTTATTTCTTTTCCATAAGGATTAATTATTTTTCCATATATTACTCCAGATGAAAAATCTTGTCCATCCTTTTCCCAACAAATTACTATATTTCCATTCATAAGTGTTGTAACGCAAATTTGCTCTTCTAAACCTACATTATAATTTGTAACCTCAAACTCGGATCCAATTTTACCACCAAAATCATCAAATCTTTGAGCGCAAATCCTAACACCTGTATTGCTTTTTGAACTTGTCCAACAGACAATAAAGCCACTATATGGTAAGCTTGTTACGCAAGGTGTTTGCTGGTTATCAACAGTATAGGAATTCACACAAAATTCTTCACTCACTTTATCCCCATTACAATTATAACATTTAGCATAAACATCCAAGTGAACTCCATTTATTTCTTGACCTGTCCAACACACAACAAATCCGCCATTAACCAATGAAGATGCAGAAATAAATCCCTTGTCAACTTTTGAATTTGTATTTATTAGAAATTCTTCCCCCTTTTTATTACCATTAGAATCAAACAGTTGTCCCCAGATACCCAAGCCGCCCACTTTATAGCTGTAACTTGACCAACAAATAACATATCCGCCATCTTTCAAGCCAGTAATGCAAGATGAGGCAAAATTTTTAGTTTCAGCTGTGTTTACCTGAAATTCCGGTTCACATGGATTGATTTGACTTTTTACATGACTACATAACAAGAAAACAGTAAGGATTATCAGTATTTTTTTCATTATCCCCTCAAAAAAATATAATTAATTCCAGAAATAAATTCTCATACTATTATATTAAATCTACTCCATCAACCGATCCACCAACTTGACTGCGCCAACGCCATCGAAGGAGAATCCGTCCGCACCAATATCATCACAAAAGTCCTGTGTTACGGCCGCCCCGCCGATGATGATCTTGGTCTTTGCGCCTTTTTCACGGAAAAGCTTGACAACCTTGCCCATCTCCAGCATGGTGGTGGTCATGAGTGCCGAAAGTCCCACAACATCCGCGTTTATCTCCATGGCCCGTTCATACAAGGCTTCGGCAGAGACGTCTATGCCCATATCTTCCACGGTATACCCCGCATTGGTTAACAGCAAACGGACAATATTCTTGCCAATGCTGTGCAGGTCGCCCTTTACCGTGCACAGTACAATGGTGCCTTTGGATTTGATATCCTGCGTTTTAAAATGGGGCTGTAAATGTTTAAATGCCGCTTGAAATGTCTCGGCGGACAGCATCATCTGCGGTAAGAAATATTCTTTACGCTCGTAACGGAGTCCCACTTCATTGATCCCCGCGATGAGCGCGTCATCATTGATCTGCTCCGCTGTCAATCCCTTTTCCAGTGCGTGTTTGACCAAATGCTCAATACTGGCCTTGTTGCCGCTCAGTACCGCGTTATAGATCTCGCCCAACTCTTTATTTTGTTCTTCTGTAGCACCCTTGACGGACAAGGTCTCTTGTGTAAAATCAATCTGGGTATAGAGTTTGGCGTCTTTATCTCTCATGCTAAAAACCGACGCGGCCTTGACCGCATCCATCATACGTTCATCACCGGGATTCATGATCGCTGCATCGAGTCCCGCTGCCATTGCCATGCTCACATACGTAGCGTTGAGCAAACTGCGCCCCGGCAATCCAAAACTGATATTGGAAAGACCCAAAACCGTCGGTAAATGAAAATCTCGATTCATTGCCCGAATAGCATCCAAAGACTCCAAAGCCCCGGCCTGCTGGGTAGATACCGTCATGGCAAGACAGTCGATAATCAAATTACGTCGGTCCACACCAAAATCATCCGCGCGTTGCAGCAGTTTTTCAATAATCCGGATACGATCTTTGGCATTATCCGGAATTCCCGCTTCATCTATGGCAAGACAAATCAGCCCTGCACCATATCTGGCAGCCAGAGGAAAAATCTCCTGCATATTTTCCTCTTCACCCGTTACGGAATTGATCAGCGCTTTACCGGCAGTTTCACGCAAGGCCGTTTCTATTGCGGCACTGTCTTTGGAATCGATACACAAAGGCGTTGCCAGGGTATTATCCAGCTTGCGAACGATCTCGCTCATGGTCTGGGACTCGTCAATACCGGGCATGCTTACATTTAAATCCATAATGGTCGCACCGGCCCTGACCTGGGCTTCAACATCTTTTTGCAACAGAATATACTGACGGTCTTTGATATCCTGCGCCAGTTTTTTACGATTGGTAGTATTGATCCGTTCACCAATAATGCCAAAGGGTTGTTCAGGACCCAAATGAACGGTATTGAACCGGCTTGACAAACTCAACCGGGATTGTACAGATCGCTGCACCGGTTTGAAATGTTTTATACTGTCATGGACTTTGCGTGTATGTTCAGGGGTACTTCCGCAGCATGTGCCCACAATATTGGCGCCGGCTTGAATGTATTTCTCCGCATACTCGGCCATTTCATCCGCGGTAACCGTATGCGTGGTTTGATTTCCATTCACAAGTTTGGGTATACCTGCATTGGGTTCCACAAATACGGGCAGATGGGTTGCCTCTACAAGCTGATTTACCAACGGCAGCATTTGTTGGGGTCCCAGAGAACAATTCACCCCAATGGCATCCGCACCCAATGCGGCAAGTACGGTTGCCGCTGTTAACGGATCCGTACCGGTAAAGGTTTTATGGTCTTCCGCAAAAGTCATGGCAATCATTACCGGCAGATGAGTGTTCTCTCTTACGGCAAGTAATGCGGCTTTGGCTTCTTTGAGATCACCAAAGGTCTCCATTACAAATACATCCACACCGCCTTCAAGCAGAGATACCACTTGTTCCTTATATATCTTATAAACCTCATCAAAACTCACATCGCCCAGGGGTTCAACCAGCTTTCCGGTGGGACCAATAGAGCCGCCAACAATGGTATGCGCTGCAGATGCTTCCTGTACCAGTTCGCAGGCACGTACGTTTATATCATGGACCTTGTCGCCTAATCCATATTCATTCAATTTAATTCGTGTAGCGCCAAATGTATTGGTTATTACAATATCTGCTCCTGCCTCAACATATGCCTTGTGCACATTACGAACAATTTCGGGATGGGTAAGGCACGCATAATCCGGACACGCACCCGCGGGCAGATGCGGCTGAAGCATGGTCCCCATGGAACCATCTAATATCAATATTTCATCTAGTAATCTTTTACGAAAATTTTCTCTTGGCATTGTATCCTCAGGAGTTCAGTATTAAAAATAGAGTATAAAATATAACAAGGTTTTTTAATAAAAACAACCCTTGCCTTGCAGACCAAAGAATATATTGACACTGTTTTGACTATTCTATATATTAAAAATATGATACATTCGTTTTTTGCATCACCAGTCCTCAAACATTCAATCAAATCATTCAAACAGGTGCAATTATGAAAAAACTCTCGTTGTATCTCTTGCTGCTCATGACCAGTTTTACTTTTTCTCAAAATTATACCAACAGCCTGAACATGAACATGGTCCGTATTGAGCCGGGTACCTTTACTATGGGCGAATCTAATCTAGTTACACCATCCGAACTGGGTGGTGAAAACATGGATTATCTGGATCAGGGAGATTGGGATGAACAACCGGTCCATCAGGTTACCATATCACAAGCTTTTTATATAAGCGAGACCGAGGTAACCATAGAACAATTTAAACAATTTCGCAATTCATACAAAGGCAATTCAAATTACGCGCCTTTTGCCTCTGCCATAAGCTGGAATGAAGCAACAGCCTTTTGCGAGTGGTTGAGCAATAAAGAAGGCAAACCGTATCGCCTGCCAACCGAAGCTGAATGGGAATACGCGTGTCGGGCTGGTACCACAACTCTGTTTAATACCGGCAATACCCCGCCCGATTCAAATTCGATCAATGCGTGGGGATTGATAAATATGCACAGTCAGGTTGCAGAATGGTGCCTGGACTGGCATGATATGTATTCAGCCGATCCGGTTACAGACCCGGTAGGTCCCGATTGGGGATTCGCCCGCGTCGTCCGTGGAGGCGGTCTCGATTATGAAGCGCCCTATTTTGCGCGTTCGGCAAATCGCGCGGGCATGCCCCCCGCCTTTCCTCCCTTGCCATTGGAGGAGATGAAAGCAATGGTTAAGGACACCTCAACCACAGATATTCATCCGGAAGACCGCTTTACAGCTCCGGAATCTTTCAGTTCTGTATTCAATTATAAAAACTTTATCCGGGAATCAACAGACAACCAGGGCAACCATAACATCGGATTTCGCATAGTACAAGCCCCCATGCCCGAGACAAAAAAAGAATCTTTTACGCCATCGTTTTTCTTCCAGTGTGTCAGGCAGAATCAGTTCAATGTGGAACAGGGCCCCGACATGAATAAACCTTATTATCGAAAACGTTACCTGCTGCCAACACCCCTGGATAACATCCCCGTCAAGGACATCAAGACGAACAAGCGGTTGGGATTTCATCCATCATTTCTCACGCATCAGCACAGTCCCGCGCTTGAGGTCTTCCCCAACGGCGATGTGTTTGCCGTATTTTATACATCCGTAACCGAGCGTGGAGCGGATGTGTCACTACTTGTTTCCAGATTACGATTCGGTCACGATCAGTGGGATATGCCCGAATATTTTATTGACCTGCCCGATGTTGATGATCATGCCCCCATGCTCTGGAAAGACGGCCCTCAAGTCTGGTTTTTCTGGGGTGCCAATCAAATGGAATCCGGTTTTCCCTTCCAATGGACCACAACAACTGACAATGGCCAAAGCTGGAGTGAAATACAATTCCCTGTTTTCGAGACATCTGTTGGCGGACACTCGGCACAACCGGTCAATTCGGCGTTACGGGATTTTGATGGAAATATTTATGTAACCAGCGACGCCATTGGACCTTCCTCCGTTCTCTGGAAAAGCAGCAACAACGGAAAAACCTGGAGCGATCCGGGCGGCCGTACAGGAGGCAGACATTCTACCTGTGTATTACTCAAAGACGGTCGAATTCTTGCCATGGGCGGTAAAAGCAGTGACATTGACGGTTTTATGCCCAAATCCATTTCCAGTGATGGCGGCAAGACCTGGACCATCAGCAAAACACCGTTCCCCTCCCTGGGGAGCAATCAGCGTCCAACCCTCATACGCCTGGCAAGCGGACGCCTGTTTTTCGCCGGCGATCTGCAACATCGGGACGGCAGTCAGCCCGAGGGATATCATGAAAAAGGTACCTATGTAGCGTTGTCAGAAGACGAAGGTGAGACCTGGCATATCAAACATCTGGTAGGCACACAGGAGCATGAATCTCCAAAGCGGGCAAAAGAGCTTGGCGGCACCACCCTGGGCTACTCGGTAGCACGGCAGTCGCCCAACGGTATTATTCATCTGATCACCACCATGAACCAGCCATGTCTTCATTTTGAGTTGAATGAAGCATGGATTCTCAATAACACCGATACCGTTAACAATGACACCCAATTGATGCGTTCCAAAGCGGCATCCATCAGCAATGTTCAGAAATATAAGGAATATGATCAGAACAAGAACCTGCGCTGCACCTGGTCCGCCGGACTCGCAGATGACGGCCGCTACCTGCTGCAAGGAACGGAAACCTGGTATCATCCCGATGGTAGTAAACAGTACCAGGCAGAATATAATCTGGGACAAAAACAGGGATCCGAAACCTTGTGGGACATCAAGGGCAAGAAAATCTGGAGCTGGGACCACAAATCCAATGGCGAAAGTGTATGGACGCACTACTGGCCCAACGGACAGAAAAAAGCCGAATCCACCTGGATCCATTTTGTCTGCCAGGGCAAAGCCCGATACTGGGACATGAACGGGAAACTGCTGGGAAACATGACGTTAAAAGATGGATTTCCGGTTGAATAACATTTCCGGTCAATGGATATTACACCCTTACTCGTTCCCAAACTCCTGTTTGGGAACGCAAAAATTACAATGTAGGGATCGGTCTGAGACCGTTCTCTACAACTCTATTAAACACAAAAATTTATTTTTTTGAATTAATCCATTCTTTAATTTTAAAATACCGGTGCTTCGATACGCTCGTCCGTTTTACGGACTCGCACTCTGCAACCGGCTCCTGCTTTTCTACAAAAACCTACCTCACCAGCGCCATCTTTTTACTCTCGCGATAATCCCCCGCAGTCAGCGTATACACATACACTCCGCTCGCCAGGTTGCGTCCATCGACTTTAATCGAGTGCGATCCCGCGGATTGCCACTCATTTACCAGCGACATCACCTCACGGCCCGTGATGTCGTACAGTTTCAGCTCTACGGCTCCCGTTTTCGGCAGGTTGTACCGCACGGTGGTTTCGGGATTAAAGGGATTGGGATAATTCTGCTCCAGTGCAAATCCTGTTGGGAGCTGTGCTTCCACCTCCACTTCAGTTGCAGTATGACTGACGAAAAAAGCGTTGGTGCTCGAGCTCCACAGGCTGTCACCCGCGATATTTTTCGCAAGGACTTTCCAAAAGTAAGTTTGTCCCGATTGCAAGGAATCATTTTCCAGGAAAAAAGTGGTATCCTGAATCCCCGGATATATGAGCGGATTATCAAATTCATTACTTGTGTCAAGATACAGATAATACTCGATCTCATATGGGAAGTTGACTCGTATATCGCTAGGCTTTTGCCAGGTGAATGTAGGGCGAGTGCATATCAGGGTTCTATCGTTAACAGGTGAATGAATTTCAAATTCCTGCAAATCATGCAAGATGGGATCAGCTAAATAGTATTTTGCATAAACAGCTAATCCGACTCTAGGTTTAAAAGTTGAATAACTAAAAACAAATCCAAAATCATCAAGTGAAGCCATTTCAGGATTTCGACATCCGTAATTAGGTTCTAAATTATTATATTCACCACCATAATGTACAATAAATTCAGGTCCAATTTTTTCTGCATTTTTATTAAAGTACTGTGCAAATATAGTCTCTTCACCAAAATGATAAGTGTCAACATCACTATACCAGAATACAATATTATTACCATTACTATTTGAAGCTATTCGTGAATAGAAAGAATCTCCATTGATATCCAAAGTATTTATTTTAAATTCATCTCCTAAAGGTTCACCGTTAAAATCAAACCGTCTCCCCAAAACAGTAATATTATCACCATTTTTATTCTCGTAATTCATCCAAACAACAATAAAAGTATCATTAGTAATTTTTGCAATATGACCATTGACATGATGGGAATTTATACTTGAATTAATTTGAATTTTACTCCCTATTTTATTCCCGTCATTATCGAATATTTGAGCAAAAACATTCCAATTTTGATTTTCATAATCATAACTTTGCCAACATGTAATGAATAAACTATCATTCAATGAAACAACATCCCCATAATACTGAAATTCAAAATCACTTTCATTGATCAGGATTTCACTACTAATATTATTACCTTGAATATCTATTATTTTCCCAACCAATTGATATCCCTTATTGATATATAAACTATCTTCACGCCCCCAATTTATAAACACTCGATTATTTGTTAGAAAAGTAATCTTTCCATCATTAAATCTATCCGTTGAAATACTGTTTCCCGAATTAATTTGAATTTTTTCACTCAGTTTTTGTCCATTGGTTTTAAATCTTTGATAATAAATTCCTCCACCTTCAATCCACCAGCATAAAAACAATTCATCACTTTTGTTAGAATCAATTGAAAAATAAACTCGCTCAGAAAATTCAATTAATTTAAATTCATCACCAACGCTACCGCTTTGAATGTTAAAATACTGAGCATATATTTCATTTTTGATATCCCAACATATAATAAAATCTCCATTTGAAAGAGGGATGATTTTGGGTTTAGGTATTCTACCAAATGAACTTTCCAAAGTGTTCACCTGAAATTCCTGATTGTAAGGAATTCCCTGCCCGGTTAGCATAGCAGTTGAAATTAATATAGCGAGAATGGTCAAACGTGTTTTCAGTGTTCACTCCAAATTAATCGTTAACGTACCAACGCCATCTTTTTACTCACCCGATAATCACCCGCAGTCAGCGTATACACATACACCCCGCTTGCCAGGTTGCGGCCGTCCACTTTAACCGAGTGAGCTCCCGCGGATTGCCACTCATTCACCAGAGACATCACCTCGCGCCCGGTAATATCGTACAGTTTCAGCTCCACTACTCCCGCCTGCGGCAGGCTGTACCGCACCGTGGTCTCGGGATTAAAAGGGTTGGGATAGTTCTGCTCCAATTCAAATCCCGTTGGAAGCTGTGCTTCCTCCTCCACTTCAGTCGCAGTATGACTGACGAAAAAGGCATTGGTATTCGAGCTCCACAGGCTGTCACCCGCTATATTTTTCGCAAGAACTTTCCAGAAATACGTTTGCCCCGCATCCAGTGAATCGGATTTGGGGAAGGTGTAGGTGGTATCCTGAATACCATTGTATATTAGCGGATTGGAAAATTCCTGATCCGTTGACAGATATAGATTATATTCGATTTCCCATGGGTAGCAAATGCGGACGTCGCTGGGGGATTGCCATGTAAAGGTGGGGCGTTTACTGTCAAAAGTATTATCATTTGCAGGATTAAGAATTTCGTATATATGTAATTCATGAATGATAGGTTCTGATAGAAAATATGTTGCGTAAACTCCAGCTCCTGAACCATCCTGTCCCTGACTTTCCCAGCAAATTACAAATCCCCCACCTGAAAGTGTGGTTATATTTGGATTCATCTGGTCATTATTTGTATAATTGTTTATCTGAAACTCTTCACCTATCTTGCTACCATCTGGATTAAATAATTGTCCGTAAACACCATAAGCTGATCCATCCTGATTAAAACTATTCCAACAAATTACAAAACTCCCATTTGTTAGTTGTGTAATACAGGGTTTAAACTGGTGATGAATCGTATAGCTGTTTACCTGAAATTCGTCACCTGCTTTACTACCGTCCGGATTAAATATTTGTGCGTAAACACCTAACATTGATCCGTCCTGTTCTAAACTATTCCAACATATCACAAAGCCACAATCAGAGAGTGTCTTTATAGTTGGGTTATGTTGGGAATCATTTGTATAACTGTTCACCTTAAATTCAGCACCATTTTTACTGCCGTCTACATTAAACAATTGTGCCTGTATATCACTCCTTCCAACTTCATCAGGACTTTCCCAGCAAACTACAAAATTACCGTCTGAAAATCCATCTATAGCTGGACGCCACTGGATACCATCATAATTGGTATTAACTTGAAATTCTTCACCTATTTTGCTGCCGTCTGGTTGAAACAATTGTGCGAAAATACCATACCCCCATGCATCTTGGTCTTTACTTTCCCAGCAAACCGCAAATTGCCCGTCTGAAAGGGATGAAATAGAAGGATTCCCCTGGTTATCATATGTGTATGTATTTACTTGAAATTCTTTTCCAACTTTATGTCCTGCCGGATTAAACAATTGTGCGTAAACACCATTTCCCCAACCATCCTGTTCATGACTTGCCCAGCTAATAGCAAAACCACCATTCGAAAGTGTAGCAATACTTGGAACGCCCTGATAGTCAATTGTATAGGTATTTACCTGAAATTCCTGATCAACTTTATTACATTCCGCATCATAAAGTTGGGCAAATACGCCATCTTTTGAACCATCTTGCATCCTACTATCCCAGCAAATTACAAACCCACCATCAGATAGCGCTGCGATAACGGGATGTTCCTGGGTACTATTTGAATAAGTATTCACCTGAAATTCCTGATTGTAAGGAATTCCCTGCCCGGTAAGCATAGCAGTTGAAATCAATATAGCGAGAATGGTCAAATATATTTTCAATGTTCACTCCAAATTAATCGTTATCGTACCAGCGCCATCTTTTTACTCTCGCGATACCCCCCCGCAGTCAGCGTATACACATACACCCCGCTCGCCAGATTGCGTCCATCGACTTTAATCGAATGCGTCCCCGCGGATTGCCAATTATTCACCAGCGACATCACCTCACGGCCCGTGATGTCGTACAATTTCAGTTCCACAACTCCCGCTTTCGGCAGGCTGTACCGCACCGTGGTTTCGGGATTAAAGGGATTGGGATAATTCTGCTCCAATGCAAATCCCGTAGGAAGCTGCGCTTCTTCCTCCACTTCAGTCGCAGTATGACTGACGAAAAAGGCATTGGTGTTCGAGCTCCACAGGCTGTCCCCCGCTATATTTTTCGCCAGCACTTTCCAAAAGTAAGTTTGTCCAGCTTGCAGAGAATCGGTTGTGGGGAGGATGTACGTGGTATCCTGAATACCATTGTATATTAGCGGATTAGAAAATTCCTGATCCGTTGACAGATACAGATCGTACTCAATCTCCCAGGGGTAGCAGATGCGAATATCGCTTGGTTGTTGCCAAACAAAGGTTGTATAAATAGATTGCAAGGTTTCAGCGTTTTCGGGATTAAGCGTTTCATATTCACATAAATAATGAATAATAGGTTCAGTTAAATAATATTTGGCATATATCCCTTCCAATGAGCCATCTTGCCCTTTTCCCCAACTATTCCAGCAAATTGCAAATTTTCTATCTTCAAGTGCTACAATATCAGGCCGATATTGTCTACCATCTGTATAGGTGTTTACTCTAAATTCAGTACCAACCTTATTACCATTTGAAGTAAATAATTGTGCATAAACATCTTCATTTGATGCATGCGGTGTGTAACTTACCCAGCATATCACAAAGCCACCATCAGACAGTGATACTATATCAGTGTTAATTTGATTACCATATGTAGTGGTGTTGACCTGAAATTCATCACCGACCTTACTTCCGTTTGAAGAGAATAATTGTGCATAAATCCCATGACCTGAACCATCCTGTCCGATACTTGACCAACATATAACAAAACCTCCGTTTGATAATGATACTAAATCTGGACCTAATTTATTATTATCTGTACAAGTATTCACCTGAAATTCAGTACCAACCTTATTACCATTTGAAGTAAATAATTGTGCATAAATCTCTGAACCTGCCCCATACCAATCATTGCTTGACCAGCATATCACAAAGCTACCATTAGACAGTAATAATATTTCTGGATAAAGTTGATTACCTGTTGTATAGGCATTAACTTGAAATTCATCATCGACATTACTACCGTCTGTATTATATATTTGTACATAAATACTATAATCTGATATATCTTCTTCGTAACTTTCACAGCATATCACAAAACTGCTGTCTGAAAGAGCAGCAATATCACATCCACCTTTGTAACTATTTGCATAGTTGGTGACTCGAAATTCATCTCCGGTTTTATTACCATCTATATTTATTAATTTTGCATAAACACTAAAACGTGATCCGTCTTGACTTTCACATTCCCAGCATATCACAAAGATTTTGTCTGATAGTTGCTCAATGTTTTTTGTACCCCGGGAATAATTTGTATTGGTATTAACTTGAAATTCATCACCGGTTTTACTACCATCAAATTTAAATAATTGCACATAAATATCATAACCTGAACCGTCCTGACTTTCACATTCACTACATATCACAAATCCCCCATTAGAAAGTGGTACGATATCAGGATTAAGATAATTACCATTTGTATTTGTGTATACTTGAAATTCATCACCTACCTTGTTACCGCTTGAATTAAACATTTGTGCATAGACACCATATTCAGAGCCGTTCTGTTCCCAACAAATAACAAAATTCCCGTTTGAAAGAACTGCTATTTTTGGATTTTTTTGTGAACCATAGGTGCTAGTATTCACCTGAAATTCCTGATTGTAAGGTATTCCCTGGCTAAAAAGTGTAACTGCTAAAATCAGTACAACAAGAACGAGCATACGTGTTTTCATTTTTTCCTCTAATTAATTTATCCCTTAGGTATGGTAACTTTCATTCAAATTACGTGCCAGCATGACAATACATTGTTATTATTGAACTTGTACAGTAAATCAATAAACGGGCTATGCAAATATTTCATAGCAGTGTATTTTTTTATCTGTGTTTATCCGTGTGAATCTGTGGTTAATTAAATATGTAGGGAACGGTCAGAGACCGTTCCCTACAATAATTAACAATATCTAAAAGTGTAAATCCGTGTTATCCGTGTTCTATTATATTATTTAAAAATCCCGATACCAAAATTACAGTTGCGGCACATCTCGATCGAGTCACGATTGCGCAGCAGCCGTGTGCGGAATCCCCGGTACTTGCCATTACCCCAGATCTCTACTATCCCCTGTTCCCCAATCATACCGGTAGCGTGGTCACCGTTCTTGTCAAAACAGCACGGCACCACCAGGCCATCCCAGTCCACCAGCGTGGTCAGCCACGGTCTGGGACAAGCGCCTTTGCCCTTCTTGACGCTGAATCCCTCTTCGGTAACATCGTAACGACGATATTTATCATTTTCCGGCAACCATTCACGCGCTTCTTCCAGTGTCATCACCTGCGTGGTTTTAATGAGGAGCCGGTCCACCTCCAACTCTTTTGCCAGTTTTTTCATCTCGTCAATTTCATGTTCGTTATGTTTCATCACCAAAAACTGTGCAAACAGGTACGGCGTTTTGCTCTTTAACCGCTTTTTTGCATCAACCAAATTGCGGATTCCCTGTTTGACTGTCTCCAGGTCTCCATTACGACGGTAATGCGCGTAACTCTCTTGTGTTGCACCGTCAAGCGAGATAATCATACTGTCCAGTCCGCTCATCACAGTCGAAACAGCCATTTGTTTATCAAAATAATGTGCGTTGGTACTGGTATTGACATATACCCCCCGGTCTTTTGCATATCGCACAAACCGGTTAAACTCTTTGTTCAAATACGGTTCACCCTGTGAATAGAGGGTTATATACATGATCTTGTCCGCCACCTCATCCACAACCTTGCGAAACGTTTCAAAATCCATCATACCGCGGGGACGCTCCATGTCTCCACATCCGGTAACGCACAAGGGGCACTTTAAATTACATATATTGGTCGGTTCAATATTGACAATTGGCGGTACACCCCAAACAATGTTCTTTTTCAGTATAGCAGAGAGCAAAAACGAGGTTACTATCTTGAGTGCGTTCCACAACCGCTTCCAGGTTAATGTCCGTAAAACTCTGCTTATTGCTACTTCTTTTCCAATACCCACATCCAGTTTGTCCCAAAAGGACTGCATCCGTTTTTCCATATTTTTATAAAACTCGTAATGATTAAAATGATTTAACAAATGTAGAAAATCCTGACGCCAGATGCAATAAAAGTCTCTTGCCGTACTATTAATAACGTAGCAAAAGCGAACATCAAAAATATTTGATTTCATCATCAATTATACGTACTTTTTTAGTTGAAACGTTTATTTATTGGTAACGTATACCCTTTTCAATATATAAACAGGGCCAATTCATGAAAATCATATCGCTTAATAACAACTTTATTCAAACAGCTATCATTGCTATTTCTATTATGGGATTGGTTCTGTTATTTACTCCTCTTGCTGAATATTCAACGGATACCGCTATTACTCAATGGATGAAACTGCGGGGAGATCGCCAGGTCAGTGAAGATCTGCTGGTGGTTTTTATAGATCAGAATGATATCGAATCCCTGCACGGTTGGCCCATTACCCGTGACTATTACGGTTACCTGACACATATCCTGCAGAATGCCGGCGCTAAAGTCATTGCCTTTGATCTGCTTTTTGATACTCATGATACCCGCTATCCCGAATTTGACGAGGCCTTTGCGGATTTTATCCAGTCCGCCGACCGGGTTTGCCTGCCCATGGCGTTTACTGATCTTGAACAAAACACCTTTGTAAACGCACCCTTTTCACATCCATATACAGGTCAGGAACCACGCTATCCCATTGATATTTTTAAAGAGAATTGCAAGGCCACAGGATTCAGTAACATGGGCAGTGATGCAGAAACACGTCAAGTGCCATTAGTTGCATACCAGAACAAAAAACCGGTTTATTCCTTTGGACTCGAAATGGCGCGTTTGTATTTGAATGTTTCCACAAACAACTTTTTACTGAAACAGAAATACATTGAATTCAAATCGGATTCGGGAAAAGTAATCCGCATTCCAATCGGGCCATCGGGAGAATTTCGTCCCGATCATTTTGGCAGTATTGAAAACCTTAACGCCATCAGCTTTGTGGATCTATTGCAGCAGTATCAGGAAAATCCTGACTCGCTGGATGTTAAGGACAAGCTGGTGCTGATCACGGTTACGTCACCCGGTCATGCACCGCTAAAAGTTACTCCCCTGTCGAATGCTCTGCCGGCTTCACTGGTACATCTGACCGTTGCAGAAAACATCATATCAAAACGGTTTATTCGCATTGCACCCTTGTGGGCACAGGCATTAATCATTTTTATGATAGCCGCACTGTTAATGATATTATATCACAAACCAATTAAATCGTTTATCTATATCATCATTGCCGGTATAATTGTAATAGTATCCATATCCTTTATTCTTTTTTCAGCATTACAAATCGTATTCCCCTGGATGGTACCACTGGCACTCTGGACAGTTTCTGCCATATTCATAGTATCGCTCAAAATAATCCGTAAAGAACAACACCTTACCTCCCATCACGATCTGTTACAGCAGCAAATCTTGAACAAAGAACAAGCATTGCAGGATGCAAAGGCACAGTTTGAAAAAGAACAAAACAAGAGTGATAATATAACCACCTCTATGCAGCAGGAGATCCAAAAACTGGAATCTCAAATTCGTGACCTGCAAACATACGATAGCCCACAATCCGCACCCGCCACAACCGGATTTGCAAATATCATCCATGCCAATGGCAGTCCCATGCAAAAAGTGCTCGAGCTGGTGCAAAAGGTTGGTTCCGATGATATCCCCGTTTTTATCAAGGGCGAGACCGGTAGCGGTAAAGAGCTCGTTGCAAAGGCCATCCATAACAGCGGTCCACGTAAATCCATGTCTTTTGTAGCGGTTAACTGCAGCGCCCTGCCGGATACGTTGTTAGAGAGCGAATTGTTTGGGCATGAAAAAGGCAGCTTTACCGGGGCCCAATCACAACGCAAAGGCCGGTTTGAACTGGCGGACAAGGGTACGCTTTTTCTGGACGAGATCACTGAAACGTCTCCGGCGTTTCAGGCCAAGCTGTTGCGGGTATTGCAGGAAGGTACATTTGAACGTTTGGGTAGTGAAAAGACCCTCAAAACAGATGTTCGGGTCATAGCCGCATCCAGTAAAGATATTGAAAAAGAGATAGAACAGGACCGATTTCGTATGGATCTGTACTATCGGCTCAATGGATTTCCCGTTCAGCTTCCCCCCTTGCGGGAACGTCGACAGGATATCCCCCTATTGGTTCAGCATTTTATAGATAAACATGGCTATCAATCCATAACCGGATTTTCAGAGCAAGCCATGAATCAACTGCAAAACTATATATTTCCCGGAAATGTACGCGAGTTGGAAAATCTGGTTCGCCGTGCAGCCATTATGGCCCAAAGTGACAATCGGCAAATCATACAAAGTAATGATCTGCCCCAGGAAGTTCAGCAATCTGTTCAAAATGATCCTGCCGGTACATTTGTTACCTTTGAAGACCAGGTGCTTGAATCTCTGCGTGCATTGCAGTTTTCTCATTCAGTAATCAGTAAAACCGCCAACCTGATGAACAAAGATCGGGGTACCATTACCGATTATTATCGCGGTATCTGTTTTGAACATTTTGTAAATGCTGATTTTGACATAAACAAAGCCGCATACACAATCGCCTATGCATTACCGGAAGATGCAGTGTCCAAAGTTAGATCCAAATTATCCGATTATATAAACAGTCTGGATATCCCTGCCGAAAATACTCCTGACGATATAAAAAAGATGCCGCAATTCAAGGGATTACCACAAAAATATCATCATTATGCTGAAAAAATATTAACATATTTTCAAAACAAGGATAATTATTGAGTCAAATGCTGGAAAATCCCGCATTTATCAATATTCCCGCATTTGACGCAACTTGACACATAAAACGTAAACCCATAATATAACAGCAGTTAAGAGCGATAAAATATTTGGCACCGATGTTGCCTGACATGATGTGAAAAACAAAACCTGTAACAACAAGGAGATCATCATGTTACGTATCATTTCAATTATCACTTTAATTTCAATCGCGGTATTGGGAATTGTATCCATGGCTTATTCAGAAACATATCAACGATCAACCGGCATTGGTTTTCGCGGTTCATATTGGACGGGTAATGATACTGAATCACAGATCATTGTTGAAGATTATTATCATCAAACCTATGTTGATATTGAAGGTGCAGGCGGATGGATGTCTTTTTATACACGCGTGGCTCCCAATATGATGCTTGAATTCAGCCTGGGCAGTATGGGTAAAGCGGAAACACAGTCCATTGATTTTTTTGGTGAAGATGTTAAAGCAGAAGCCGTATCCGGTGCGTTATTGGGATTACATTACGAGTTGTTCCCATTTAGAAACATAACCGCAATTAAACCGTATCTGTCTGTGGGTATGGGCCCATATTGGCTCAGTGACATTAATGTTCAAAACCGCGATTTTACAGACGATGAAAAAGTAAATATCAAAACAAGGTTACGCGGTGGCGGTTATACGGGTGCAGGTATGAATTTCATGTTCTCAAACTGGTTTGGTCTCAACTTTGACATTCGTTATCACTTTATCAACTTTAATCCTATGCACAAATATAGCGGTTGGGATTACGGTTTGGGTATCAATTTTTATTGGGGAGAATTCACACCCATAATCAAATAATACAGGAACGGGAATGAGGAAGAAAATAACACAACGTATCTTGATAATCATGTTAATTGGAGCAACACACATGTTTGCGCAGGGAATGGTCAGATCATCCGGGATTGGCTTTAGAGGCGGATTCTGGGATGTAGACAGCAAAACCGGTAACCTTCAGGTATCTTCTTCAGGTACAAATGCAGATGTCAAGGTGATTGGAGCCGGTGGCAACATGTACTTTTTTTCACGCGCATATGACAATGTGTTCTTTGAAATGAGCATTGGTGGTACTTCAAATGTTGACATCAAGGACAGAGGTGTTCAGGATGATGTTAAAGTAGAAACAATCATCCCCTTTCTCATTGGCTTACGTTACGACTTTTTATCGAATCGGGTTTCCGGTGCTTTTCATCCCTATGTAACTGCCGGTGTAGGACCCTATTGGTTGACCAATGTAGACACAAAATCAGCAGACAATTCTATTATTGATACTTCTGTTGATGGAACAAATCTTGATCTGGATGTAAATAGTTTTGACAATTCAGAAACTACTGTAACCAACAAGCAGGATTTTGGAGCGTATTTAGGTGTGGGCACCAATATTGTACTGGCAAGCTGGTTTGCGCTCAATTTTGATACCCGTTACCATTTTGTAGATATGGAATCAGAATACGACTATAACGGCATGCAGTTTACAATGGGTTTCTCATTCATGTGGGGACAAAAACGCGAAGCGATCAAAGTACTGGGAACACAATTACTAGTTTCTGACATTTATCCGGCATATTATCAGTTTTATTCTACATATCCCATTGCTATGGTCACAGTTAAAAACATGTTGGGACAGGAAGTAGAAGTCAATGTACGCTGTACCGTTCAAGGATATTCCGAACGCCCCAAAGACAGCGGATTTGTAAAATTAGAGGGCGGTGAAACCCGCAACATACCCGTGACCGCCTTTTTCGGTCCACGGTATCTGGATATATCCCAGAGCAAAACGGCAATCATTGATCTGGACATTGAAGCGCGTGCAGCAGTTACATACAAACAAAATCTGAGTCAGGAAATTGTTATTCACACCCGCAATGCCTGGAGCGGAGACATGGAAAAGTTGGGTTATTACCTGAGTCCCGAAGACCCGCAAATACTTGAATTGGCCAGATCCATAGCCGCATCTGTTCAGGCAGATGAAAACACAACAAACCGTAATTTTGAAATTGCTCGTGCTATATTTCAAGAGTTGAATTCCAGAAATATCCGCTATCTTTCTGATCCCAACATTGTATTTTATCAGGATGACCGGGTTCAGTTTGCTCAGGAAACCCTGGAATTGGGTCATGGTGATTGCGACGATCTGGTAGTACTGTATAGTTCATTGCTGGAAAGTGTGGGAATCAAAACCGCGTTTGTTGAAGTCCGTGATCCCGAAAAAAACATTGCGCATCTTTATCTGCTTTTCAACAGCGGACTCGATGCGTCTCAGAGCCAGCTGATCAGTACAAATGAAAAACGTTATATTGTCCGCGAGGACCCGTCCGGAATACAACAGGTGTGGGTCCCGGTAGAAACCACCCTGATTTCAAAAGGCTTTGAAGAAGCCTGGAAAACCGGCGCCTCAATATACCTGGAAGAAGGTATATTGAGAAACGGAATAGCGGAACAATGGGTCAAGATTATTGACCAATATTAATATTGAGGCACATTATGAAAAAAACATTCGGCATATTGTTGATTTTATTATTAACCCAATTTACGCTTGCAGATGTTATCATCAGCAAAGTTGATGGAGATGTCAGGGTCCGACGTGGGCTTGATGAAAACTGGACAAAAGCTGCCAATGGTATGACATTAAAAGTTATCGATACGATCCTCACGCTTGAGGGTAATGCAGACCTTGAAATGAACGATGGTACCATCTTTCACCTGGGAAGTAATTCCATACTTGACATTGGTGACTTGAGGCGTATTACCAAACGGGAGATGTTTCTCTATCTCATGTCATCCAAAGTCGACAAAATTGCACCCAGAGAAGATAAAGCAAAATTACGGGTGGGCAACGTCAGTGTAGTTCATGGTGAAATGAAATCAACAACAAACAATACAGATTTACAGGAAAATACTCAATCCTTAAATCAGGAATTCAATGGTGCTTTGGCCTTGTATAATCAACAATTTTATACCAATACAGTCGTCAAATTGAAAAAAATACAAGGTAAATCCCAGACCACTATTGATTGTGGAAAGATAGATTACTATCTGGCTTTGACATTTGAAGAATTGAATGAACCTGGTCAGGCTATTGATGCCTATCAGGCTGCTCTTGAACAATGCCAGGCTTGCGAAAATACTGATACACAACTTTTGAACCAGATTGAATCAGCTTTGAAACGTTTAAAGATATAGCGCTATAGTGATATCCGACGGGATATCACGAACCCGGGTTCTCTTTTAAAATTATCATCAAAATATGGATAAGATTAAAGGAGAAACAATGAAACAACTGATCATAATTTTATTGGCAGCATTTCTGACATTTAGCTGCAATATATCAGACAATATATATAATGTCGATCATATTCAGGCATCAGCCGAGTCAGATTTTACATATACCTTATCCTCAATGGGGAATAACAGACTGGTTCTGTATGCAGTCAACGGACCGGTAGTAGTTACCGGTACAAATGAAACAGATTCTGTCCGAATATCCGGAACAAAACGTGTCGAGTCAGAGAGTAAAGCAGACGCCTTGCATTATCTTGACGATATGTATATCGATATCTCGGAAGAAGATCAATCTCTCTATGTACAAACACGCCAACCGGATGACTCTCAGGGCCGCAGTTATTTTTCAAGTTACCAGATCCAAATTCCGAAAAACTGGTCAACAACGCTTGTACTGGTCAACGGGACCGTTCACGCAAATGCCTTGAATGCACAAACCCAGGTCAGAATTGTAAACGGAGATATTTATCTCGATGACATTTATGGCAGCCTGACTGCCACAGTAACCAATGGCAGCATCAATGCAAACGTAAATGTTCCGGATTATTGCAAACAAAATTTCAAAACTGAAAACGGATCTATTTCACTTAGCATTCCACAGAGCACATCTGCCTGGCTCTATGCATCCGTTAACAATGGAATGATTCAAGCCAGTGGCCTGACAATAGACCCAAATAAACTACCAACACGGGCATTGCAGGAACAGCTCGGAGACGGTAAAAGCACAATCACACTAAACAGTAAAAATGGCAATATTAGTCTGATTGGCAGATGATAAAAGCTCTCTCATTATCTGCCACAGGATACGTACGTCTATACATGAACAAATAAACGGAGAACATTCATGAAATGCATCATCAACATTCTTTTCATCATCTTTTTGTGCATCAACGCGGTTTTCGCCGAGGGAGATTTTTCAACCCTGCGGGGATTCGTTACCGACGAAGCAACCGGTGAAGCGCTCATCGGGGTCAATGTATTTTTCAAAGATACCTATATCGGTTGCAGCACAAACAATAGTGGATATTATGTAATCCCAAAAATCCAACCGGGGAGATATGAACTGATTATTTCCATGCTGGGATATGATATTTTCAGCAAAACGTTAAATATTAAAACCGGAGAAAATCTGCAAATCAATGCAGTTTTGAGCGAAAGCGCCTTGTTGGGCGAAACGGTAATTGTTTCGGCAGATTCGGTACCTACGGTTGAAAAAATGTATCGTAAATCCATATCAAAAATAGAGATCAATCCCATGCAGCTCAAACGCGTGCCCCAAATCGCAGAAGCGGATTTGATGCGTACGTTGGTGACCTTGCCGGGTATTTTACCCTTGTCAGACTATTCATCGGCATTGTATATTCGCGGAGGGACCCCGGACCAGAACCTGATCATGCTGGATGGTACGGATGTTTATAATCCCGAACACGCATTCGGTTTGTTTTCAACATTCAACACCGATGCCATCAAACATGTGGATGTGCACAAGGGCGGTTACGGTGCGGAATATGGCGGACGCCTTTCTTCCGTACTGGATATTACCAACCTGGACGGAAACCGTGAACGTTTTGAAAATACTACATCTATCAGCTTGTTGTCAGCAAAAACAACCATTCAAATGCCGGTAGGAAAAATCGGCTCAATTTCCGGATCAATCAGAAGGACGTATTTTGACCAGACCGTAGGAAAAATGATGGATGATATTCCGGAATATTATTACTGGGATGGAAATATTAAAGCCTTTTTCGAGTTGGATGACAGCAATCGCCTCACCATCAGTACATATGGCGGCAATGATGTGCTGGACCTCACCTTTAATAACGAATCCACAGAATCCAGTGGATTTCATTATGACTGGGGAAACCAGACTTCAAGCGTCCGCTGGACCCATATATTTTCGCCGAAATTGTTTTCCAATTTCTGGCTTACGGGTAGTCGCTTTAGTTCAGATTTTGAAATGCCCATGTTTTATGTCAGTGAAAAAAACGAGTTACAGGATTTAACCATGAAGGGAAATCTTGAATATTATCTTTCTTCTCATTTTTCAACCAAATTCGGATTTGAACAAAAATTTTTGCAGAATAAATATGATCAATATGTAAAAAATCAGGGTGCAATCAAGATTTTGATGGAGCCAACCCATACTGTGGGTTATGCAAAGGTTATATGGACTCCGAATCCCATTTGGAACATTGAAACCGGGTTAAGATACAATCATTTCAGATCCGATAAAAATTTCAATAATGTCGCCCCTCGTTTTTCTTTAAAATACCGGTTGAGTGAAAAAGCAATGATCAAAGCCGCAACCGGCAAGTATTACCAGTATCTGCATCGTATGCCGCGGTTTTTATTTTCTGATATCTGGACGGTTGCGAACCAGTACCGCGATGTATCCAAATCCAATCACTTTATTTTGGGATATCAGCACGAGATCATGCAGGATGTAGAGCTTGAAATAGAAACATTTTACAAAGAATATAACAATTTATTTTCCATCAATAACAACATGGGTGCCTATGTAGAACCCGCTTATTATGATGAAAACGGATATCCTGTCTATGACGAATCTACCCGCGGCGTTTTTAATCGGGGTGACGGGAATTCCTGGGGTGTGGAATTGCTGCTGCGCAAGAATTTTGGCAGCATCAGCGGATGGATTGGTTACTCTTACGCCAAAACAGAATATACAGTAGACAATATCAACAAGGGACGTCCCTTTGCTCCCAGACATGACCGCAGCTCTACATTGAATATTGTTGCCAATTATTCACGCAGAATGTGGGGCGGCAATATGATATTCGGTTCAAATTTTGTCTATTCTACGGGGCAGCCATATACAGAACCGGGTTCTCAATATGTCATAGCCCGCTCCCCCTATTCGCCAGGCAGGGATGTAGAATTTGCACCAACATTGATCAATAACGTCCGTTTGCCCTATTACGCGCGACTGGACCTGAGCATGACCTGGCAAAAACAATTTACCACCTGGATGCTTGAGCCTTTTTTACAAGTGTATAATGTAGGTAACCGTCGTAATGTCTGGTTTGTGAATTATGATTACGACAATGGAAAACCGGATTTTGAAGAAATTTATATGCTTCCTATTTTGCCAACATTGGGCATGAACGTACATTTTTAACAGGAGAATTCAACATGAAAATATTTAAAATCATATCATATATATTGCCCGCATTATTAATTATGGCTTGTGGTAAAGCGACCATGGAACCCAGCAACAGCGGATTTGAGCCCAAAATCGTTATTGAAGGATTTTTAGCGGCAGGGAACCCCATCAAAGATATTCGGATTACACGCAATGTACCTGTAGGCACTGATTTAAACAACGCATCCCTGATACCGGATCCAAACACAACGCAGGTATTGCTCACCAACGAAACGGATGATATCACATATGACCTGGCATTTCATTCTGCAAATAATGGGACCCTGGATGACTATTACTGGTATTGCACGGATAATAGTGTGTTAGTTGAAAATGATAAAACCTACAGCATTCAGGTATCTGCTGTTATCGATGGACAGACTTTGAACGCATCATCCACAACGACTGTGCCATCCGGCACGTTTAAAATAGCAGGAATCAATTATGCGGAACTGCAATATCGTCAAAAAGATGAAAACAATGAGGTGTTGGAATTTATGGTCACATTCGACCATGCCGTAGGCTCTGATTTCTACATGATGGTAGTTAATGCCATGGATGCAGAAATTGATTCCTTTATCTATGATAATCCCATTGAGAAATTAGATGAGCAGGATGTAATTGAGCATTACAAAGAGTATATTGATGAATACAACTATATAATCAATATTGATGATACGCCCGGTCAAACCGATTTCAGAGTTTGGTGGTCTGATCTCTGGTTTTATGGCAGGCACCAGATCAATCTCATGGTTGTAGATGAGAATTACGGTAAATTCATTGACACCTATGAGGATGTACAGGAAGATGATGGCAATTTTCACGAACCCATATTTGCCATTGAAGGAGACGGTATTGGTGTTTTCGGTTCATTTGTTGCGGACACAACCTGGATAACAGTTACACGATAAAATCTTAATGTCCGGTTTCTGGCTCTCCTGTCAGAAACCGGTTTATTATTAAATAAATCAATCCAAGTTATTTAATTTCAAAATTTTGTGACCCTCAAATACAGTAATTATATATATAATATCAGCAGATATTTTATAAACAAGTCTATAATTTTTAACAATTATTTCACGAATTTGTGAATTGTTAAATTCTGGAACAATCCGTCCCCTATAAGGTAATTCAGCGAGCGAGTCACCTTTTTCAATCAATAAATTCACAAAATTCTTTGCGCGTTTAGGATTCTCTTTTGCAATAAAATCATCAATTAATAAAAGTTTATCTAGTGCTTCCCGAGTCCACCTCACTTGCATTATTACGATTCCCCCTGTGATTAATCAATTCTTCTCTCAATTCCTGAGTACTATAGACTTTATTGGATCCTGCATCAGCAATTCCCCTTTCAACGGATTGAATAAATGATCTCATCGCAACAAGCTCATCATATTCAGTTGGTGATAGCAGCACACCCGCAGGTCGTCCATTTTGTGTTATGATTAATGGATGATTCGTTTCTCTTACACTTTTTAACCATTTTGATAAACCTGCTTTAAATTCACCAACAGGAATAATATCTTTGGAAATATTTAATTCACCCATCTAAAACTCCATATTTAGGTCCAAATTTAGGCCTAAATATAAACAGAATTTCAACAACTCACAAGGAAATTTAATCTTAATAATCCGGATTCACTTTTGGCATCAATGCACCCGTCTCTTTTTGCCAGAGATGCAGCATATTTCTTAATTCCTCAACTTTATCCGGACGATCAGCTGCCAGATCATGATGCTCACCTACATCCTCTTTGAGATTATAGAGTTCTGTCTTTTCCTCGTGATACAACTCTATCAGCTTCCAGTCTCGTGCTCTTACAGTAGCTCCCGGAGTCCAGGCACTGCCATGATAATGAGGATAATGCCAGTACAAAGCGTTCCGATCCAGACGTTCCGCTCCATTCAGCAAGGGTACCAGACTTTTCCCATCCACATGCTGCTCCGGCAAGCCCGGTAGTCCCGCAAGCTCGAGCATGGTAGGATAAAAGTCCATGCTGATAACCGGTTCATCACTTTCAGAGGACTGCGCTCCAGGTGTTCTTATGATCAAAGGCACACGGATTCCGCCTTCATAACACCACCCCTTGCCCGCTCTGTAGGGCAAATTGGCGGTAGGTGCATCCCGATTTGGATAAAGAGATGCCAGCCCGCCATTGTCCGAAGTAAATATAACTACCGTATTCTCTGAAAGGCCCAATTCGTCGAGTTTATCCAATACTCTGCCCACATTTTCATCCATTGCATAGAGCATAGAGGCGTAATCAGCCCGATTTTGGATCTGACGTGTGTGGCCCGCGTATTCCTGAATGTATACCGGTGCATCTGTTTCAGGAAGAGCTGCTGCTTTGGCCTCAAATTTTGCAAAATGTCGTTCACATGCTTCAATAGGAGTATGCACAGTATAAAATGCCAGATACAATAAAAAAGGATTACTGCCGCCAGTCTCTTCCAGAAATCGAATAGATTCATTGGTCAACCGGTCAGTGAGATACTCACCTTCAGGGCCATCCGGTAAATTGGGAATTTTGTAAGGTACGTAATAACCGTTTGGCGGAGATCCCACATGGTGCCCACCTTTATTGATATCAAAACCCTGTTCTTCCGGAAAATATCCCTTGTCACCCAAATGCCATTTACCGGCAAAAAAAGTCTTGTATCCGTTTTCATGCAAAGCTTCTGCAATGGTCTTTTCTTCAAGGGGCAGCTCGTGCTTGTCCTGGGGACCTAAAAGCTTGCGGTCTTTGGGATCGTTCCCCGGAATCCAGTCCGTAATATTTAACCGGGTTGGATATTTACCAGTCATGATTGATGCACGTGTAGGTGAACAAACCGGACAAGAGGCATACGCTTCCGTAAAACGAGTCCCGGATGCGGCAAGTTTATCCAGATTGGGGGTTTCATAAAAACTGCTGCCGTAACAAGACAGATCGGTAATCCCCAAATCATCTACCAGGATGAATAAAAAATTAGGTTTGGATTTTTGTATCAAAGAACACCCGGGCAGCATGGCAGCCCCCATACCTATACCGAGTGTTTTTAGAAAATGTCTGCGGGTAACCATGATGTCACCTCTTAAATTTGGATTTCTCCTGCCCCGTCACCAACAACACATGCCAGCACAGGATTTTCAATTCCGGCTGCATCCCGGTCTTTATAATATAGTTCCATTATCGATTCAACAAGACTTTTTCCATGTTCCGGTGTTGTCAATGCAATGACTACACCGCCGAAACCAGCGCCCATAATTCTTGCTCCCAGAGCACCATTATCATTCAATAACGTTACCAGTTGATCAACCTCGGGAGTGGATATCTCGTAATCCTCTGAGAGACTGGTATGAGATGCATTGATTAGCTTTCCCAAAGACTCCATGTCACCGGATTTTAAACAGGAAATGGATTGATCCACACGTTTACATTCGGTAAATACATGTCTAAACCGGGATTTTATTTTAAATCCTTCTTTGGGTTCAACAATTTTATCACTTCGCATGATTGACTTGTACCGGTCAAATAATTCCTGTTCAGTGAGAGAAAAAAGAGTCAGAAATTCTTCAAGAGAATATGTTTCATTCAAGGATTCCAAAAAATTTGTCACAAGCGCATCCAGAGACTTTGCTTCCATACCGGTATGCTCTGTATCTACATGACCAATATATTCAACAGGATTAAATTCTTCCACGTGTTCATCAGCAAAACGATTCAGCAGATCCACACCCATACGGCATTCAAGTACCCTGCGGTTAAAAGCTTCGCGCATCTCCCCGCTTTTTTCAGCGTGAACCAATGAATGAAAGATCATCAACTGCATACCGGATGGTGCGGGTATGGGATCAATTCGCAAGGGATTAAAATCCATTTTCAAAAAGGTATTTTCTTTGCCCAACAAACTGGCAGCCTGGTCCATGCCCCCACCGGCAGTACCTACAAAATACTCGGCATGCGCACAAAGTTCAGCAAGCCTGCGCTTGTCCAAATCTATTTTATTTGCAGCAAGAAAAGCCAGTGCAGATACAACCACCAACGCAGAAGAACTCGAGAGGCCTGCCGCTTTTGGCAGCGTGCCCGAGGCAATAGCTTTAAATCCTTTAAAAGCTACTTCTGTTTCTGCATAATGCTCTATAATACCTTTAACACCGGCTTTGATATAATTGCCCCAATGCCCTTTATCAAAAGGCTTAATTTCTGTATCAATATCAAATTCAACACAATCAAATGCTGCATCAACATTTGAAACGTTAACTGTTGATGACGATACAGGAACAACAATCAAAACGATCTCTTTATCAATAGCACAAGGCAATACAGGACCCATATTGTAATCCGTATGTTCACCAATCAGGTTCACACGCCCCGGTGCCTTGACAATCATAATCTCATCATCCGGGTCAAATTCCTGTTTGGCTATCGCAATCAGGTCCGGATGATTTTTTAATATCGGATTATTTATTGTTTTCTGTTCAGATAAATCTCTAAATTTCATAATTCAAGAACCATTCCATATATTTCTATCAACTTGTACGCAATTTTCCAAACACTTTTAACAAAATAACAGTACCTATAACAGCAAAAATTGTACTGATAACACCTCCAACAACCTGACCATACAGCCAAAATCCTGTAGCGAATAAAGTATTATACACAGTAAACACACCTATAACCATACAAAAAATTTCTAATGCCAGCTGATGTTCAATAGGCTTGTGCCCTTCTTTATAAAGCAGTTCATTAATATGTGTCCAGCCTTTACCACCGGGTCGCGTCAATTTTACAAATCGTTTCAGAGTCTCATCATCTTCAGGACGGGTTAAAAAGGTCACAACCAGCCAGGTAATAGTAGTAATGACAATACCGGCTACCAACTGCCAATGTGACATCTGATACCAGGCAGCTTCCATACCGGCCTCAGGTGCCTTGATTACAATTTTAAAAAATACAGCAACAACAAAAGAAATAATCATGGCAGAAATTTCTGTATAGGCATTAATACGCCACCAGAACCAGCGGATAATAAAAATCAATCCGGTACCGGCGCCAATCTGTAATAAAATATCAAATGCCTGTTTTGCATTTTGTAACCACAATGCAACAATAGCTGTCAAAACCATTAATATTATAGTCAACAAACGACCTGCACCCACCAGTTCTTTTTCAGAAGCGTTGGGTTTTACAAAACGTTTATAAAAATCGTTTACAATATATGAAGCACCCCAATTCAAATGCGTACCAATTGTAGACATGTATGCCGCAATTAAAGAAGCAACCACAAGACCAAACAGACCTTTGGGTAACAGCGTCATCATTGCGGGATACGCAATATCATCTTTGAGGTAATAGAGATTAATATCCGGGAACCGTGCATGGATATCGCTCAACTCCGGGAAAATGATGATGGAACTCAGTGCTACAACGATCCATGGCCAGGGACGTAATGCGTAATGCGCAATATTAAAAAGCAGGGTTGCTCCAATCGCATTTTTTTCATCTTTGGCAGAAAGCATACGTTGTGCAATATAACCGCCACCGCCCGGCTCTGCACCGGGATACCAGACATTCCACCACTGAACCGCAATGGGAATAATAAACAAAGGAATCACAACAGACATGTCAGAGAAATCAGGGAAAACACTCAACTTGCCCTGCAACGCTTCATGACTGATCAATGCACTAAAACTGCCAATCTCGGGTTGTTTTACAGCAATCACTGCCGCAGCAATAGAACCTACCATGGCAATTCCAAACTGGAAAAAATCGGCAAAGATCACACCTCTCAAACCACCCAAAGTCGCATAAACAACAACGGCAAAAGATGCCAGAATAATTGTTGTAAAATGGTTAAAGCCAAACATTACTTCACCAATCTTGATTGCGGCCAGAGAAACCGCCCCCATAATCATGACATTAAAAAAGAGGCCCAGATATATAGCTCTGAATCCTCGTAAAAAGGCAGCCATCTTGCCGCTGTAACGGATCTCGTAAAATTCGAGATCAGTCATGACTTCAGACCGGCGCCAAAGTTTGGCATAAACAAACACTGTCAACATGCCTGTAAATAAAAATGCCCACCAGGCCCAGTTACCGGCGACACCATTATTCCTAACTATATCCGTTACCAGGTTTGGAGTGTCCGCTGAAAATGTACAAGCTACCATTGAAACACCCAGCAACCACCAGGGCATATTACGGCCCGATAGAAAAAACTCTGCACTGCTTTTACCCGCTCTGCGGGATACCACTAATCCAATGGACAAAACAATGACAAAAAATACAGCAAGAATAATCCAGTCTATGACATGAAACATATCCCATACCTCATTTGAAATTATCTGACAAGTAAATTAATCTGTGCATAAGATAACAAAATTTTCATTAAACGCTATATAAAATTATTTAACCGGGAACGGCTAATTAAAATGTTCCCCAAGGGTATTATAAATAAGCGGACGTTTTCCGGAAGAGAGTGGCGGAATATTATCCACATATTCGAAGCGAAGATTAGCATTTTTACCAATCAATTCCCGCAGTCGATTTTCAAGAATTTCCTGATGATCAAATGCAGAGGTTACTACCAATTTTAAAACGTATTCTTTATCACCAGTTTGTACAAACTGATATTGCAACAATTCTTTTTCATTTCCATGATCTGCAATAGCATTATTGATACTGCTGGGGTAAACAAGTGTCTTGTCTACAGCATAAATTATTTCACGACAACGTCCATCAATTCTGCTCAATGTGGGGTATAAATCGTTACATCGTCCTTTTGTCACCCAGCTAGCCAAATCCCCGGTATTATATCGTATCAGGGGCATGGCATGTGAAAAGAGATCTGTAACAACCACTCTTCCAATCTCACCTGGCTCAACAGGTTCATTTTTATCCAGTTTCAACAATTCCACATAATAACTGGGGAAATTCACATGCCTCAAACCGCACTTGGGACAATCATGAGCAATCACTCCCAACTCTACTGCCGCATAACGGTCATATATCGGGCAGCCAAAAACACGATTGAATGTATTACGCATATCCGTTGTCATGGGTTCAGCACTGCATACTATACCCTTAAACGTAAAATCCTGAGGGCCATCCCCCTTTTCTTCACAATATCTGGCTAACTGAATCAAAGCACCGGGATACCCAACAAGAAAATGGTTTCGTCTGTTTTTTATGATTTTTCTTGATTTCTCATACCAGCTTTTATCAATACGTTTGGGATCAATTTTTCGGCAATTCTGTGAGAAAAAGTACAACCAGGAGCGTTCAAATACCCGCAATTGTATCATGCGGGCTCCCAGATTATATCCGGCCCACTCGTTAAAATATAAAATTTCAGCATGTTGTCTTTTAATTTTTTCTCGTGTCACATAAAAAATAAAGGGGATTCCATAAGAGCCACTGGTAGACAAGGTGCCCAGGTTTTGGCGATCATACTTGATCGATATAAAGTCATTAAATCGTTCCCTAATCAAATCCTTTTCAATAACGGGTAAATCAGTATAATCACTTGTTTCATCATAATCCTGATAATAATTTGTTGTTTCTTTGGCATGTTTAATCAAAGATAAAAGTCTGCTTTGCACCTGTTCATGGGCTTTTAATGGATCGACAAAAGCCTGAGAGATATCAATATAATGTTGCCGCATTTCCCCATGATTTAACTGATCAATTTTCCAGAAAACATAACTCCTCCAGAATGCAGAATATTTTTGTGTGATGGAAAAATAACGATCAAAGACCTTCATTTTTATCGCTTCTCCTACCCGCATTTCGGAATGGTTTTACCAGATCAGTTATACAGCATTCGGTTTATAAATAACAAAATTTTACTTTTATTTCACCAATAAAATGCTGTTATTCAAAGATACATATTTTAATTTAATATACACTCTTTTCAGGGAAAATCAATAAAAATAAGGAGAAATTTTATGACCAGAAATCTTAAACCAATACTCCTGACCATACTAATTCTCTCTTCCTTTTCAGGATTACTTGCAGACGGATTATTTCACCCTTCTCATCAATTGTGGCAACCGGCAAAAGATGATGTTTATCTTCAAGAAGTTTCCCATAAAATCAAGAGTGATAAACCAATAGAATCGGTTGCATTGTTTAACGATAAAATCTTTACGGTTATTGATTCAAAAATACATACCGTACTGAATGACGAATTCGTCCCTATGGATATTTCACCCCAAAATGTATCTCGCCTGGAAGTCATGGGTAACAAACTGTGGGCATTGACCGACAAGGGCCTGTTCAGACTGGATAAATCCTGGAAGAGTTTGATTGATGAACCGGTTGTTGATATGTGTATGCATAACGGTCTGGTCCATGCTGCTACCCGCAATGATATTTACAAGCTTGAAAACAATGAATTCGTTGACATTGAACCCAAAGACGGTTATTTATCAAGCGATATAACTGTTGTTATGGAAGACGGATCTCAGGTATTATCTCATCCGGTTCACCTCGGCCCTATTCACAGGATCCAGTCCTACAGTGGTACACTTTATATTCTTCGTCCCGGAAAGCTCGTACTATTTGACGGCCGTATTGTGAATGATACAGCTTTTGACTGGGGCATGCTTCCTTCCAGTAACACCAACGATTTAATGGCCATGGGAAGCCGATTGTTTATATCTACAGACCGTGGTCTGGCTGTGCTGCGCGGCGCCTCAATGACAACTCTGCAAGGCACAGATGGATTGCCAAGCGAAAACACAACATGTCTGGCCCAGGGATTTGATCAGGATCTGTGGATAGGCACAACTACCGGTGCTGTCCGCATGCTTAAAGATGACTGGCACTATTTTGGCCCTCAACTCTGGCTGCCCGGTAATAATGTACATGATATTGCTGTTGGAGCAAATAAAGTTGTTATTGCAACGGACAAGGGCTTGGGCATTATCTCGTATGAGCCTTATACACTAGCCAAAAAAGCAGACTATTATGAAAAACTCATCGACAATTACGGCCACAGACGCATGGGATTTTTACACCTTCTTTACTGGGGTGGAGATAACAAGGGCTGGGTTAGAGAGATCAGCGACAATGACGGTGGTCATACAGCTCCTTATCTTGCAGCCATGTGTTATAAATATGCGGTAACTGGTGACGAAACCGCTCGTAAAAATGCAGTTGACGCTTTTAAAGCCATGGTCTGGCTGGATCAGATCACTCCTAAAAAAGGATTCATTGCACGTGCAATCTGGTCCCCCACAGGTGACAAGGACAATATGGCTACCGAAGGCTCGGGAGGACTTCCGGCAAAATGGTATCCCACAGATGATGGGAAATGGTACTGGAAGGGCGACACATCGAGCGACGAAGTAGATGCGCATATCTACTCAGTTTCCCTGTTTCATGATCTGGTAGCAAAAGGTGAAGAAAAAGAATTGGCAGCACAACACCTGTCCAATATCGCCACCCACATTTTAGAAAATGGCTGGGTTTTAAGAGACATGGATGGTAAACCCACACGCTGGGGTCGTTGGGACCCTGATTACCTGCTGCGCCCCTATGGATATGTTGCCAGAGGATTAAACGGCATGCAGGCACAAACCTATATGAAAACAGCATTCGCAGTCAGTGGTGATAAAAAATATCAAAAAGGTTTTGACCAACTAATGAAATGGGGTTACCAAAATTACACGGTAAGACAAAAAATCACATATCCCCCAGAAGATATTGCACCATGGGATGACAACCTTGCCAACCGGTGTTATTACACTCTTTTTCGCTATGTAGATGATCCCAATCTGCTCTCAATCTATCTGCGCAGTCTGGAGCGTACTTATGAACTGAAACGCCTGGAACATATTCCCTGGTACAACTTTACGTATGGTGCAATCACTGGAAATGACTGTGAAGTAGATGAATCGGTCAAGCATTTGAGAGAATGGGTCCTGGATTGCCATACATACCGTTATACAAATTCACATCGTGATGATTTGCAACCCGAAGAGGGCTATGTACCGTTAGCAGGTGGAACCCGGGCCATATCTCCCCGTGAAGCATCTGTAAAGGGCGGCAGTCGTAATGCATTAAACTATGATGGTGGCGGTGGTTACCGTATCAAAGAACCAACCGGATTTTTACGCGATTACTGGATGGGCAGATATCATGGATTTATCACAGCGCCAACAGTTACAGATAAAAATCTGACAACTGCACCGGAACCTAAAGAAAAAAATCAGGGTGCCGAACCTTACTCGGGTCCTGCAAGACCGGAAATCAAGCTTTTAAAATAATTTTAATATTGGGCAGGTAATATCCTGCTCACATCAATTTTAACTCAACCAACTCTTTACAGTATACGAACCGGAGGAAGAATGTTTAACTTCAGGAAACCCAAATACCCGACGCTTTTATTACTATCTCTTTTAGGTGTCCTGCTTTTCACCAATATGATTTTTGCGGCTGAAACGGAACTCAAATGCATCCCCTATAACAATCCCGGATTAACCGTTGATCTGGGAGTGGGATTATGGGCATGGCCCTTGCCCATGGATTATGACAACGACGGTGATCTTGACATGGTCGTTTCATGCACAGACAAGCCCCAGGATGGCGTATTTCTGTTTGAAAACACAGAGGGTAATGTTCCCATGCCTGTATTCAAACCGTCAGTTAAAATCGCTCCCGGAGTTAAAAACGCACAAATCTCTTATATTGATGGCAAACCCCGTATCTTACAGCCGGGCGTTGAATTGATCAATTTTAAAGAATCCGGTTTTACAAAAGAAAAAGAAATATTCAAAGATCCTGATGTTTTCAAACTGGAAGGCCGGATACGTGCAAACCAATGGAAATACTGCGATTATGATGCAGACGGCAAACTTGATCTGATTGTTGGAATTGGCTATTGGGGTGATTACGGATGGGACAATGCTTTTAACAGCAAAGGCGAATGGACCCGCGGTCCATTGCACGGATATGTATACCTCGTTCGTAATACCGGAACAACAAAGTCCCCCAAATACGCTGAACCTGTCAAGATCAATGCTGCGGGCAAACCCATTGATGTATATGGCATGCCATCACCCAATCTCGCAGACTATGATAACGATGGTGATCTGGATATCATGTGCGGTGAATTTTTAGACAAATTCACCTATTTTGAAAATATTGGCAGCCGATCCAAACCCGAGTATGCTAATGGGCGCTTATTGACACATAGCTTTTCACCCATTACCATGGATCTGCAGATGATCGTTCCGGTTGCTATTGACTGGGACAAAGATGGAGATGTGGATATTATTGCAGGTGACGAAGATGGCCGTGTGGCATTTATTGAAAATTCGGGTGTAATCAACAATTCCATGCCCAAATTCATGCCGCCACGCTATTTCCAACAACAGGCAAAGGATGTTAAATTTGGCGCACTGGTAACCCCCTTTAGCTGCGATTGGGACAATGACGGCGACGAGGATCTGATTTGCGGCAATACCGCGGGCTATATCGGTTTTATTGAAAACCTGGATGGAGCAGCATCTCCCAAATGGGCCAAACCTGTTTACTTGCAGGCAAATGGCAAGATCATCCGTATTCAGGCAGGATACAATGGTTCCATTCAAGGCCCTTGTGAAGCAAAGTGGGGTTACACAACCCTGAATGTTGCTGACTGGGACCATGACGGTCTGCTCGATATTCTTGTAAATTCCATCTGGGGCAAAGTGGTTTGGTTCAAAAATATAGGTACTAAAGAAAATCCCAAACTGGCAGAACAACAGCCGATTACTGTAGACTGGCAGGGTACGCCTCCCAAACCGGCATGGAACTGGTGGAAACCGGCCCCTGACGACCTGTCAACACAATGGCGTACAACCCCGGTTGTAATTGACTGGGACAAGGACGGACTGAACGATCTGGTTATGCTTGATCATGAAGGCTATCTCGCATTTTTCAAACGTATCAGCAAAGACGGTCAGCCACAACTTTTACCGGGTGAACGTATTTTCAAAGACGCGGATACTGATGAATTACTCAGATTAAATATCAAAGATGCCGGTGGCAGCGGAAGACGGAAACTCTGTTTTACCGATTGGGACCATGATGGCAAGCTGGATCTAATGGCCAACAGCAAAACAATCGACTTTTGGAAATATGTAAAAACCGAAAATGGCTTTACTTATTTTTCAAATAAAGGCCTGGTTTTAGATATACGACTGGCAGGTCACTCTACAAGCCCCACAATTGTAAACTGGGATAAAAAAGGTGCTAATGATCTTCTCATTGGCGCAGAAGACGGATTCTTTTACTTTTTACCAAATCCTTTTTTCAAGAAATAAACGCTGTTAGTTTGAACATAAAAAAACTCGTTACCCAATAATACAGGATAACGAGTTTTTTTGTTTTACAAAATCAACAATCAGCTATTTTTGGTATACAACCGGTTGAGTCCAGGCTACTTGATAATCGGGGCCCGGTGGTGGATTATCATGCAGTTTATCAGAAATCACTTTGGCCCTTACAAATTGCAAATCCTCAGTTACCTGAAACGCTGCATGGGTCCCTTTGACGGTTTCAAGAACTGTAGTAGCATCGTCCCCCACTTTACAGCCGATAAATGCAATATTATAATTCACATCCGGTTCAGCTTGTACATCAATGGTTATGGTGTTTTTTTCAAAAGAAACATCATTCAAAGTTACACCGGTTGAGGCATAAAAGTCACCTTTTTCCATTGCTGCAATCAATGATTCCGCATCGAGTGACGATGCGCGAATCTGTACCCATCCACGTCCTGCATTACTCATCATTTTTCCAAACTCGTGGTATTCATGTGCATCATCTGTAGCAACACCAAACATCAATGGCTGGTTTCTATTTGCATAGGCAATATTTACCAGGTCCCACATTTCTTCTGTGCTCATATGTAAAGAATCACCCGCATTTCTTACCCAGGGGTGGCCGTTAAAGACTTCAAAAAACCGTTCACCATGTAATTTGATCATATCATCAGCGGTGACTGAATATCTAAAATTGGGATGATTAATATGAACAAGCATGGGCTGTCCGGTTTCTTTACGCTGTTGAATGACAGCATCAATATTTTGCTGCAACGCTTCAACTATAGTTTCACCGCCCTGGGGTTCGATCAAGGTTTGCAGATTATGTGCGTTCAAATGCACATCCTTTTTTCCTACTTTATCTGTAATTTCCTCGGATTTTAGAATGAGAAATTTACCGGGCTCTTCAAACAAAGGAGCATATTCCTGTAGTGTCTTTAACTTTACAGAAATTTTGCCATCCTCGTTTTTGTAAACAACCCACTCTTTTCCATATTTCAGCAAATAGTTTTTAAAAGCCTGTTGGTAAATTTCTTCATCTTGAATAGTCTTCCATTTCTCACCTTCAGCCAGAATATTATGATCAGAAAGTGCAACAAACTCGTATCCGTGAGACTTGTACCAATCCATAACCATTTCCGGAAAAGTATCTCCATCACTCCAGTATGAATGGGTATGCAAATTCCCCCTATACCATTGTGCGGATTCCTTTTGCTGAGAACAACCGATCAAGATCAATAACGCGGTAAATAAAACCAGTAAAAGCTTGATTCTTTTCATTTTGGGACCTTTCAAATTAGGACCTTACTTTTTTTCCTTCTTTTTCACCGGAAAGTCTTTCGGGAAATTACATTTCATTTCCACATTACCATCCAGTTCACGTATCCAGGTATCAAACTCTCTTTTTCCGGCTGTGAGTTCAATAATACGTGATCCGGATTTTAAATTTCCATAGGTATTTTTCCCACCGGACGCGCGACCATAAGCCAGTGCAATACCAAACAACCCACCAATATAATCATTCACATGATCGTGCCCAACAAATGTACCCATAACATCACCACACTCTACCATGGCTGCAAACATACCGGAATTGATTTTAGGACAGCAAACCGATTCATTTTTTACACCAATGGTTTTAATATCGGGATCATCCCACACAATATTGTACTCTGGTAATGGAATATGGAAAAAAGCCAATGCCGGTAAAGGTTTGCCATCGTTTGCTTTGGTAAATTCTGCACTTTTTTCCTTGTACCATTGGATCTGTGAAATCCCAAACCATCCATAACCATCAACCCTGTCTTTTATGGCACTGTAGGAATTGGAATCAAGAAAATACAATACCGCTTCCGCTGCATCATCTTTGCCATACACCGGGTAAACATAATTGGTTGCACCTTTAATCCCATAAGATACATTGGTAACACAATGCGGATACTCGCTCAATAATAAACCGATATCTTTTCTGGAAACTTTATGCTCCTCATCGTGATTACCTAAAACAACTGCCCATAATACATCTTTTTCATTACAAATCTCTTCAAAAATATCATAAGCCTGTTTTTGATCATGCTGTAATACTACATCTCCGGTAAAAACAATCAAATCCGGTTTTTCTGCATCAATGACCGTTCTCATCAATTCGAACACATGTTTGGAATCATTTTTATCAAAATGCACATGAGTATCTGTAAACTGGGCAATTTTAAACTTGCCATTATCATTGAATTTTAATTGAATATCCTTTGCAAAAGCATTGGACATCATGGTTACACAAATTACGGCACTCACCAACATGGAGGTTAATTTCATTCCGATTCCCTTTCCTGTTTTTGTAAATGTTATGGAATGTTTTTTATATAATCATTATTATTTTCGAACAACATAAGAATTTAAATAGGTTTCAAGATTGGTATAACCATCATTATCAGAATCGCCATTTCGGTCAGCAGAATCATGAATATTCAATCCGTTTGCAGCTTCCCATTCATCCGGCATTCCATCCTGATCTGTATCTTTTGGGGGAATGGCTGTTTTCAGAACAGGCCACCCACCAACTTGATCCTGAGAATCAATTAACTGATTTGAACGGTCTTTAATTCCTTCCACTATTCGTTTATCAACAGCATCTCTGGATATTGACGCACCGGCATACTTTAATAAAAGATCATAAGCCTGAATAGCCGATTGCGTTTCCGGCTTGTCAGAACCAACTACCAATTCAGCATCAAGCTGAAACGATTCCCTGTCAGTGCTTTGATATTGAGATACGGTATTTTCATACTTGACAGCTGCAAAATTATCCTGGCTAAAAGTTTTATTATTCTCAATAAAATTACCATCCAAATAACCATGAGCATGCGTTTTACCATACTCGGCTTTAACTTGAAACGGCTGTTCAAATTCTTTGGTAAAGCTTTTACCAGGTCTGTAATAATTGTTAATAACATTTACATTACAATTACCAAAATTGGTTGGCCCTCTGCGATTAAAAACCACATTATTGCGAAAATCCACAATACATTCGGGTTGAGTACGAACACCCCCGCCAAGCGTAGGATGCCGGTCTCTGCTACTAAAAAACAAATTGTGATGAATGGTAATATTTCCATTCAAATGCCGAAACGAAGCCAGCATGGCATGAGGATGATCATCGTGATGCAGACTTTTATTCAGACTTTCCCCGTACATTGACCATTGCAATGTAAAATTACCTCCAGAGAGGTCCTGCGCGCCATCTATTCCCCAGGTAACAGATAGATGATCAAGTATAACATTATTAATATTTTTGGTTCTGACTGCATCAGGATCATTTAAATCATCGTAAGTCTTGTTCTTGTCTCCAAATCGGATCCGAATAAATCGCACAATAATATCGTGTGTATTTTCAATTGCAAGCGTTCTGTCTTTGAGAGTAATTCCTTCACCTGGTGCAGTCTGGCCGGCAATGGTAATAAAAGGTTTATCAATTAAAAGATTAGATTTCAACTCAATGGTACCTGAAACATCAAAAACAATCGTTCTGGGTCCAGTTGCAGATTCGATTCCATAACGCAGCGAACCGCTGCCAGAATCATTAATATTTGTAACATGGTAAACATCTCCTCCACGTCCACCCTTTGCAAAACGGCCATACCCTTCAGCAGTTGGAAATGCCAATTGTTGAGCAAACAATGAAAAAGATAAAAATAATATCATAAAGAACAGATTTGTATATCTCATCAAGAGCTCCACTATCATGTATTCACAAGATATACAAATATACAATTTTTCAGTTTAGATCAAAACAAGAAAATTTTGACGGATATAATCGATAATAATCAAGTCATGATACAAAAATGCCCTTACAGTTTTGCAAGGGCATAAAAACTCAAGTAGCCTACAATAACCACCTGTCTAAATTTTCTTTCACAAAATCATCATCATTCAAATGAGGATACATTTTGTAAACCCGATCTATCTCTTCCAACTGCCCCGGAGATAATCCCTCATCGGGATTCAAAGTCCAAATCCCCTCCAGCAAGCCCTGTCTTTTTAATACCTGATGAATACCGGTTATAACACCGGCAAAATTATTTTTCACATCAAAAAAAGCGGAATTGCAATCTGTGATTTGTGCTCCAAGTGTAAGCAATGAAGCAGGAATCCCCTCTTCCGATGCTTTTACAGTTTGAACGTCATTAAAAATTTCAACAACTCGTTTTGTCCATACGGCCCAATGCCCCAACAACCCTCCAACAATATCTATTTTGATTTTCCCATTATCTCCCGGGAATTCTAAAGTCGTCAATAAATCCGATACAATATTATCATCATTACCCGTATATACAGCAATGTCTTTTGCTCTTCCGGATTCCGCAACACCACGTAAAACATCCAGTGTTTGGTAACGGTTAAACGGAGCAATTTTTATGGCCACCACATTTTCAATCTGTGCAAATGCCCGCCAAAAGTCACTATCCAGCACTCTACCCCCAACTGCAGGTTGTAAATAAAATCCGGTTAACGGAATAATCTCTGCAACGGCTTTACAATGCTCAATCAATTCATCATTGTTTGCATTTTTAAAAGCGGCCAAACTTAAAAGTCCGGTATGGTAGCCACATTCTACAGCAGTTTTGGCCTCACCTACAGCTTGGTCAGTTTTCCCGGCCAATCCGGCAATTTTCACAACAAGCTGATTTTGTTTATCACAATATCCATCTATCTCTTCACTTGCCAGTTCCAACACGGGTTTGTATAATCCAATTTCAGGGTCACGGATCTCGAATTGGGTTGTATGTACGCCAACCGCCATTCCCCTCGCTCCCGAATCCAGATAATATCGTGTTAATGCCCGCTGTCGTCTTTCATTCATATTACGATTTTTATCCAGAGCAAGCGGATGGGCAGGTATAACTACACCTTTTTTAAGTAATGATAAAACATCTTGGGGTGGTAAAGGTAAACTCATTCTAAATCCCTTAAAATTTTCCGGATCTTGTTTCAAAATGTGTAGGTTTGTTTAACATCGGTTTATGATTCATAATCCAGTCTGCCGTCCACTCTATTATTGTATTTAACTCTACATGTGGAGAGCCAAATAAAGAAAAAGCTTTTGAAGCGTCATTTAACAATGCGGTATCAGCTTCTTTGCCTACAATTTCAACATCTTTATTCATCAAAGCTGCAAACTGTTCTGCCAACCATCGAATCGATAGAATTTCCGGACCTGTAATATTTAAAACAGCAGCAGGAGACTTGCAATGATCCAATGCTCTTAAAATCATTGCATTGGCATCACCCTGCCATATAACATTCGCATATCCCATGGTAACATCAACCGGCTCATTGTTAAAAACCTTGGTTGCAACATCTACCAAAACACCATAACGTGTTTCAACGGCATAATTCAACCGTATCAGACAAACAGGTGTAGAATTGAGCTTACTGAAATACTCAAACATTCGTTCTCGGCCAAGACACGATTGAGCATATTCACCCACTGGGTTGGTGGGATCTTTTTCCGTGCATCCCCCATCACTCACAGCACTAAATGCATATACATTACCGGTAGACAAGGCAACAATTCGAGAGTCACTAAATTTTTCACTCACCAATGAAGGTAAATGTGTGTTCATTGCCCAGGTCAAACCCGGATTTCCGGTAGAGCCAAATTTTAATCCCGCCATATAAATCATATTATATGCATCAGGCAGCCCTGCAAGAAAATCTTTATTTAATAGATCACCGCGTAGGGTCTCAATATCCGCACCATTCAGGTCCATCAAAGCTTGTTCGGATGAAAACCGGGAAACTGCAATTACCCGATTCGATTTGCCGCTTGCTTTTAATGCATTTTTTGCCAGTTTAGCAAGCGAGGGTCCCATCTTGCCGGCAGCGCCAAGGATTGCAATATCCCCTTCCAACCCGGACATATATTCAATCAAGTCATCAGATGGGGCAGATAATATCTTTTCCAGCTCATTAACGTTTTTAATCAATTCAGTCATTTTCTATTTACTCAATATTCCGTTTTCCTTTAACCAATTTTCAAATAAAAAGGGCCAGTTTTTCGCAACACTCTTGTTTTTGGCCAAACCAAATCCATGCGATCCACTTTGAAAAATATGCAGCTCGGTGAGTACCGAATTCTCTAACAATTTTTCAAAAAATGAAATAGCTCTGGGTGCCGGTGTGGTATGATCATCCATTGCTACAGTAATAAATACCGGCGGTAATGTAGAATCTACCTTGGCGTTATGGGCCTCACCAATTCCAGGATAAACCAGGCAGGCAAAATCCGGACGAATCTCGGTTTTAAAATCTACACCATCCGGCACATACATTTGGGTTATAATTGATCCACTCAGGTTCCCACCGGCAGAGAATCCCATTACACCAATTTTTTCAGAATCCAAATTCCATTCCAAAGATTTTGAACGGGTTACACTAACCGCTTGTACTGCATCTTCAAGAATCACTTTGCGAAGCTTGTTTGAGAGTTTTGAACCACGTTCTAATTCTTCAGGAACTGTACGATAGGTAACAACAATTGCAGATACACCAATACTATTCAGCCATTCTGCAACATCATAACCTTCTTTATCTATAGTAACATGTGTAAAACCACCACCAGGAAATACAACAACAGCAGGATTTTTCGCTCCCGTATCCGGGGCCAGATAAATATCCAACACAGGTTCAGTTACGTTATAAATAGCCCGGTTTAATCCTTTTTCATTCTGGTCAGCTTTTCGATTTACTGTTTTTTCCTTATTTGCAGGTTTAAACGGATTGTCTTTGATTCCGTCTTTATACAAGGGAATTGTAACAGGCTCGGCACTAAAAGCAGATACTGCAAACAATACAGCTAACAACAGATTCATCGTAACCATGTAATTTTTCATTTATCATCTCCTTCTAAAAGTATTTATAACTATATAAAGAATATAAATCAGTTTTTCAATGAATTTCTTTTTGATCAATCCAGTATTTATTTTCACGAAATATTGTTTGAATGGTAAACAATTCCCAAGAAATTTCAATCATCATAAAAAAAACAGTTGAAATAAAAATAAAAATTATGTATAATAAGTGCTGTTACTTGCGCCCATAGCTCAGCTGGATAGAGCAACGGACTTCTAATCCGTAGGTCGAAGGTTCGAATCCTTCTGGGCGTGCGAACACTGCCTCTAATTCTACAAGAGTTAGGGGCTTTTTTTATTAAAAAACAAGACTTTAGGCAAAAAACCTTTTATTAGCCTCCTTCACCCTTTTCACTCTATTTAACTGGTTTTAACAGCTTTTCCCTCTCTTTTGTCACATATATGTCACGTGACAAATTTATCATCCTTGAATTCATAAAAAAATGAAGGTCACTGATAGTTTCTAGCAATTAAAATTCAAATGCCTAATAAATATATGTTTATGCCAGAACTTATTCAGAGTTAATGCGTTATATTAATTATACGGACTCTTAGGCAATGTCGGTAAAACAACCCAAAAAAAATGTGTTTTTTTTAATTTATTTATTGACTATGCCTTCAAAATAGTATATAATAAATTAAAGACTGCCAACAGGAAAACTTGACAACCCCAAATAAATAGTTTATAATAAACTATTCAAAGTAAAAACCCCCGAAAAAAGACAACAGGAAAATTTGACTGAGACGCTATCAGCATTTGATGGCGTCTCAGTTTATAATTAATTTATATTTTAACTTAAAATTTCGGAGGTTTTATGCCTAATGAATCTACAAATTTCAATTGCCCCTGCCACTCAGGACGCAAGTCTAGCAACTAAATTTAAATCAGAAAATGTTAAAGTCAACAATCTGGAAGAAATACTAAAGTCTCACAATTACAGTTTAATTAACTGGAAAACAGATGATAGTACCGACATATATAACAGATATCGCAAATCAGAAAATTTTGAATCTGCCTCGGGATACATCGTTGACATCGATGATGGATTGACCATCGATGATGCAAAGGATAAACTCGATTCCCTTGGTTTAAACTATGTAATGATTACATCAAAATCTCACCAAGTTGTAAAAAAAGATAAACCCGCTATCGATAGATTCCACATCATCGTACCTTTTAATAAACCGCTAAAAAGTAAAGAAAAATATCAAGCTGTATTTGGATACTTTGCTGCAATCTTTCCCTCAATTGACTCCAGCACCAGAGATCTGGCCAGGTTTTATTTTGCAAGTCCTAATGATTCAATCTGTGTTTCCAATCTGGATAACAATTATCTCGACGTAGATGAAATAAAAACTTCATGGAACCTAAAAGAAATTTCCAAAAAGATCCATCGGAATTACTGGGAATTTGATCCATCGATGGAGATTACACTTGCCAATGGCAAGAGTATCACTGCATCAGAAATTACTTCTAAAAAACCTTGTTACTGTCCGAAGCCGGAACACGAGGATAACACTCCATCGGCTTTCATCGACTATGTAAAAGATCAAGATAAACACATGATTTACTGCTCATCGTGTGACTCCGTAGGATGGGTCTGATGTTTCAAACTTTGAAATCAGGTTAGCCGATGTCGTAGATGATTTTTATTTCTACGGAAAGGGACATCGTAGAATTTGGAGTCAATGAAAGTGTATTCTACGCTACAAAGACGTCACGAGATGCTTATTATATATTAGTTGGTGCGAATGATCAGAAAAAGCAGGAAAACGCACTACGATACATCGTGGAAAACAAAAGGTTGTCAAATCTAGCAAGAGTAGACTACGTAGGTGATGTAGCCATCGAGAAAGACCAGTATAATGTCAACTTGAACGATGGCGTGATAAAAGTATCCGTAGGCAGCGTTGCCGGTTGATATTCAGGACAATGCTTTCATCGATGACTATCTTTCCCGGACTTTTGGCAAACATGTAGACTTTATAAAAAAATATCTCGCGATGTATGTATACACGAATTACATCCAGCTACCTACGATGATATTACATGGTCCAAGGGGTACATCAAAAACCACGTTTGCTGAGATGGTAAGAGCAATCTTTCCCAATTTATACATCGATTGGCGTGGTGACGTAGGGAGTTTTACTCCGGAAGCTGAAAAGAAACTCGCAGTCATCGAAGAGAATGAGTTAAATGAAAAGTCTCAGTATAAAATTCTTAAAAAGTATTCGGGGCAAAAATATCTGCTAGTTAATAAAAAATATCAACCTGAATACCAGGTGAGAAATAATCTAAATATTATTTTAATATCCAATGAATCGATACCGCTCTTTGTAGAAAAGACAGAACTTCCGACTGATGAGGTCTAATAACCAATTTTTTGTGTGGAAGTTGCCGGACGTGAAAGTCAAACGGGACGGGACATTTTCTACAAAGCTGAAAAAGAGACTTGGACATTATATTCGAACAGAACTCAAAGATGTTTTTGATAAAATTGATAAAAATTACACCAGATACGGCATCGAAGTTCCAATTACAAAATATGAAAAAGAACTGTTTGAATCCAATGTGACCAACATCGAAGCCAGTACAGACTACGTAATGGAAAAGATTTATAACTATTATCATGAAAAACATAATAGAATATATGACTGGTTTGGGGATTATAAAAATCCATCCAGTGAAGAGATAGAATTGTTCGAAGAGGGTAAACTTGTTTTTTCTTTGATACAAAAGTTTGCTACCAATGGAGTGCATCCAAATGCGATGATAAAGAACCTCAAAAAACGGGGGATCATCGAAGATGGTGGAAGAGTAAAGAAAGGATCGATGAGGTATACTTACTACCAGATTATCGACCCACAATACGTAGTAAAAAGTGCCACGGGGGCCACGGGTCAAAATCAACAGGTGGCCCCTTTTAAGGATGTGTAATTAAACGGGTTATAGGCTGGTGTGCCACGGTGCCAAGTATTTTTTGAAAAGTATATTGAGGAGTTTGTAAAAATATACAACTTTTAGTCCAGACTAAAAGTTTAAAAAAACACATGGTTTTGGTGGCACGGTGGCCAATTTTTGCGTAGCATAATAAAAAACATAGTTATTAAATAACCAAAATTAAAAAAATGAAAAAACAAATAAACCTGGTAACAGCCAGATAAACAAAAAAACTAAAACTTTAAACCACCTATGAGGTATTTAATATGGACAGAACGTCATTAATAAGAATAGCAAAGATATATAAAGAACTTGATGAAAAAGATTCAAGGATTTTCAGATTAATACTAAACCGAATAGAAGAGAATAGAAAATTGGGCTACGGTCTATGGGTAACTGACATGGAGATATTAGACAGCAAGCGATGGAACGGTCCTAAATTTAGAGATTTAGGTAAGAGACTAAACCTCAATACTCCGGAAACAAGGCGATTACATTTATATTTCACTTCAAGTGAAGAATATAAAAAGATAAACAAAAAAATAGGCAACTTTGATGATGTAAATAAATTGAAACTGAATGTCAATCTCTACGAGGTCGCGTCCTGGGCTGCAGGTTTTCTTAAGGATCGCTTAACAAGAGAAGAATTTAACTACTACGGTGTTGAATTGCCATCAACGATGGAGGAACCAAATGAAAAAGCATAATTATCCAAGTACCAGAAAACCCAGAGACACCTCATACTCGATGACTCATAAGCTGATAGAGTACTACGGCGAACATCGCTTATATGAAATATGGTGTGAAAATAATGGAATGTATAAAGCTGCCGAATGGCTATCCAAAGACTTTGGTTACTGGGTAACACCCGATGTCGTCCGGTATCTATCTTATAAATTCAATTGGAAACGCGTGATTACCGACTTGTCACTCCCTGTTGCTCAGGGAATTATACAAGGAACTGTAGATGCATCTTATTATAAACACATCGTAGTTTCCGGATTGGTTGAAAATCTTTAGAATTTAGGTTCCATACATAGCCCCCCATAAATTACCAGGTAACGAGATCAAATGGGGGTACCCTTTTTCAAAGGGGCCCCCCGGTATGTTGGGGATTTTGTTGTTTTTGTAGAAACTGGGGATTTAAAAAAAACACTTCGCAATAAACGAGTTTGATACTTGAATTGATCTTTAAGCAAAGGTCAATTTAATACTTATAAATTTTTACTTTTCAAATTCTAATACAAATGCCCAATACAGTTTTTTCATTATTGGAATTTTTTTTACTAACTTTACATCCAGATCATCGAGAAATGAATCATATTTTTTTAAAAAAGGAAATCGTGTTAATTTTTTTAGGAATAAAAAATAATTTATATTTATTTTTTTAAAATTTGAACCAAAATAGTTAATTTCTTTATCTGTTAATTGTGAGCCACCTGGAGATTCTAAACATTTATTGGGAAACAAGCTTCTAATAAAAATTAAAAATTTTAATGGAATCCTTGGTTCAATAAACATAGCTTTCCCATTTGGTTTTAATACTCTATGAATTTCTTTTTTAGATAGTTCTAAATTCAAATGATGCAATACACCAAATCCTACAACATAGTCAAATGATTCATCATCAAACTTCATATCTTGTGCTGACATAAGCGTAAAAGTTATAGATCCACCTACATCATTAAACTCTGCATTCTTTTTTGCAAGCTCGATCATTTTCGGAGAAATATCAATACTTGTAACAACTCCACCATTTTTTGCCAACTTTACTGAAGTGAATCCATAACCACAGCCAATATCTAAAATATTTTTACCATTAACATCTTTCATTTGATTATAAAAATATTGATGACTTAGTGGGAATTTTTCATTTTCATCATACTTGTACAATTCTTCATCAAATTCTTTTAAATGAATATTTGCCTCAGTATCATAGAATTCAATTTCTAACTCGTCTTTTAATTGTAAATTTTCTTTTCTTTTCAAAGGATTATTATATGAATTGAGTATTTTCTTTGAATTACTTATGTATTGGTCTATACTTCTCAATAGTTTAGTCATCTCATCCCTTTTCAATAAATAAAATATATTTTATAATTTAAAGAAAATACTCAAAATTCAAACTATATAATATCGTTATAAGAAAATATAATCAAGAGTTGCATTAAATATGCAACTCTTGATGGAAGATCAACAGTTATTTTAACAATGTGATTTTTTTTGTTAGAACATTTTCACCACTAATAAATTTAACAATATAAATACCAGAAGATATACTATTACCATTATTACTCTTACCATCCCAGATTATAGTGTAATTTCCTTGTTCTCTTTCTCCTTGATAAAGATGCTTAATTTCTTTACCCAGTAAATTATATATTTTTATTGTTACAAAACTTTTTGATGCAACATTATAATTAATAGTTGTACTTGGATTAAATGGATTTGGATAAGCATTTATCATAAATGTAGAAGGATTTTTAACTATTAAATTATTAAAATCCATATTCTTATTTAATTTATTATTTTTTCTTGAATATATGTCATCTTGAACATTTTCAAGCAATATATCAATAATATCGTTTATTTCTTCGTCATTTTGTTTTTTTAATTTTTCAATTATTCTATCCTTTGAGCCATTATCCTCTCGTACTGCATATTCCCAAACAAGATCAAGCAATAATGCATTTTCTTCTTTTGAATTTTTTTCAGTTTGGTTTACAATACTTTCAGCATCTACTAATTTATCATTAAAAATATAAATGTTCATTTTAGCTTTCAATAATGACTGAGACATTTTTTTAGATATAACTTTTGTTGACAACTCATCCAAAAACTCAACTATAGATAAATCTCTATTTTTTAGAGATGCTTTTGTAAGTAATAACAAAAATTGAGGTGCACTCTTATAATCAACATTATCTAGTAACACTTCTTTTGCTTCTTCTAAATCGAAATCTAATCCTTGACTCAAAAATTGTAAAAATGGTGAAGTTGTTTTTTTCCAAGAAGGCCCTGCAGTGCTCCATGGTACTGTGCGAAAAGGACTATAATCAACAGTTCCATAAAAATCACTCGAAGAAGGTGTTAAACCATTCCAATAGTTATATTCTGCATTTAATGTACCGCCAGAATTATACATCCAATCCCCTGAAGTAGTGCCTTTATTTCCTATATTATTATATTCAATGTCTGCAGTTCCAGATATAACTTTACAAATATAATAACTATAATTATCATCAAATTCATTTCCACCATAACTATCATTGTAAGCTCTTACCCATGTTCCACTTCCTGTAATATACATTATATTTGAACAACTATTATGTCCCATGAATTGATTATTACTTGCCCAAACATATGTATCTGAAGCTGCATAAATTGCAGTTAAGGCATGTAATTTATTATCATCAATCAATGAATAGCCACTGGTTATTGATCCAGTTATGTAAAAAGAATAACTACCATTCTCTATTAAATTGCCACTAAATTCACCTGTGCCACCAATAATTCTTGCTGACATTTGATTATTGTTAAAATGGTTATTACTAATTGTTGGATTGCAATCGTTTACTAAAGTACCCCGATATGATCGTTCAATGTCACAATTGTTAATAATACAGTTGTCTTGTGCTTGTTCAAAACAAATACCATACCAACCATTGGTTGTATTATTATAAGATCTAAACGTTGACCCACTTGCGTTTAGAACCCCATTTATAATAAGCTCAGTTTTGTACAAATCTCTACCGCTAGATATTGCATCACCAGTGTAGAAATTGATTATTGATCCATCTTCAATCGTCAAAGTAACACCTGAATTGACTGTTAAATCACCATCAATTAAGTAATAACCATCCCAAGTAGTATTTGATGTTATTGTTCCCCGAATATTACCATTTAAAGGTTCGCTTATATTAATAAAATTGTCAGAAGTCATTTTGGCTTCTATTCTAAAGTTCCAATCTGTTGCTGATGTTGTATTCAAAGTATAAGTTTTGATACCAGCTGACTGAGCTGTCAATTGAGTTGTATTAATTGTATTTGGTGAGCTTGTTCTCCAAGAATATATTGTTAAATCGTGAGTCTCATCACAACTCCAGTAGATTCTATATTGTGAATTACTGACTTTATAATAGTAGTAATTTGATAAAACATCTGAACTTTTATAATAATTATAATCATTAAAATTAGTGAAATTCACTGATTGATCATAAATTTTAAATTCAGACACATCTGGTCCATAGATTTTATAGCTTTTACGACCTGTTTGTGTTGCTTCTTTGTAAATATTTATTTCATCATCATTTAAAATCACCCTTGCTGTTTTTATGTCACTACCCGATATTACACCTCCTACATTAACTAATTCAGTATCATTCATTTCTAAATAAGAACCTCTACTGAGAAAAATATCTGTATATTCCCCAGTAGAAGTGTTTTGTCTACAATAACCCATCACTCCTGTTATTGTTGTGGCACTTGTTAAAGGAGCAGAGTGGCCAAGTAATGAAAAGTCAGAACTATTGAATGTACCTGAAACATTCTGTTCATAATTAAACATACTGTAATCAACAATATCCTCAGAGGCAAATTCAATTTCTGCGATACTTGCATTATTTGTAGAAATATTGTCAATCGAAACACTAGGTGTAGCTGTGGTTGACTGTTCAGGAATAAGTATAACATGAAAATGAGGATTAGTTACATCTTCAACAGTATATTTGATTCTCGTATGTGAATCGTCCCAATCAGGATTAATAGTATCTGTAGTATATAAAAAATCTGATGTCGGACGTGGAAAGTAATGTACATTCATTTCATTTCCACTTGAAGCATTTGATATCGTTGCAACTCTTGATGTCGAGTTAAAACTTACAGTATTATTTGCACCAGTATTTAAAACAAATGTATAATCTCTACTAGTACTAATACCTTGTTCAATATCATCATAAATGATTACATAAGGAGGAATATTACCAGCTTCTTCAATAAATTGTGCATGTCGTCTATCTTTATTAAATGTTGTATACTTTTGTACTGTTGAATATGCAGCATCTGTGTTAAATATAATTTCTTCACCAATCCCATCATAGGGTACAAGAGGTCTAATTTTTTTCAACCACGCATCAGTTATATCACTCGTAATATAATTAATGCCATTAGTATAATGATAGTCATACCAATTTGATACTTGTAAATCATTATTATTCACATAAGGTTTTGTGTTTCCATCAACTAAAACCGTATTATGATAGTCACTCTTTTCTTCTTCGTAGTTTGGAGCATCTTTCATTCTACCATTATCAATTACCCATCTATCCCCAAAAGAATAAAATGTAAATGAATTATTATCATCTTCATCCCATCTAACGCAACAACTATCCAAATCACTTGGATCCGTCAAGTTTTTATTTGAATAATAATTTGTGTCAAAAATAAACAATGTACCGTCGGTATTGTAACCATCACGCACTACCAATCCTCTCCCTTGGTAGAAAGCTTTGCAATTTAATCCACTGATACTATTCAAAGATGTAGTACTATGATTATATTTTGTAAAAGCCATAATATTAATAGGTCCAAAATAATTATCAATTCCATTTGTAGAATCATATGTATCAATTGTTTCAAAATTTTCATTAAAGAGCCACGTACCTGCTTCTGAATGATTTGTTATACTATCAAATACACCACCCAATACTGCATAAATACTGATAGATCTGGATGCTGCCCCATGATATTTGTTTGTATAACCGCTATATGGTATAACGTTGCAATTGTAAGTAGCATTACCATTATTATAATCAAATAATGATACTGAAACTGAAGAATTTGCAGCTGGGACAGGTAAAAGTTCATTAACTATCCATTCAATGGAATTTTTTAAATTTGTATCGTTGAAACAATCTATATTCTCACATCTATCTAATATCTCATAAAAGGCAATCATGGGTTGTATACTAAAAAGACCATAAGAGATCCCTTCAAAATTGCTACCATCAGTTGCAAACAAGTTCTCATCTAATAAAGTAACCCAATCATATGCAACATCTATATAGCGTTCAGCATTTGACATACTGAATACAGTACTTGCATCCAAATTGTCACCTTTTATCGCAATAGCGCCAATTCCAACTGCACAAGCAACATGAACTTGATGGTTGTTCCCATAAAATGTCTTATTTGATCTTTTTGTGAAAGCATTTGGAACAACTGGTGAAATATCATAATATTCATTTATCAAATTATCAATAAGTTGTTTTATTTTTGTAGCAGCATTATATCTTTCAGTGCTATTCATTACATTATAAAGCATGTCATAAACCAATGACATATGCATTAATGCAGAAGCTTGTGCTAAATTACCTGTGCTTATTGATGTGGCATGACTATAAATAGAATCTATCGACCTAATTGCTTCAGTTTTACAATTATCCAAATATGTTGATGATTCGGCTTCATCAATTAATGAAATAAATGCTAAGTCTGAAGCCCAATGCATTTGAATTCTTGACGAGGTTGCTGTATAAGTATCTGTTCTATTTGAATAAGCTTCATCTTTAAGATAATCATAATATCCTTTGAGATTAGTATGGCTTGGATTATTAATTGTTGACCAAATAGTTGAATAATCAGAAGAATCAAACAATAATTTGGGATGTGTTGCAAAAGTTAAATTCCAAAATAATAAAATTGATAGAATAAAAAATGCCTTTTTCATAATCATCTCCAATAAAATTTGCTGATTTTATCAAGAAAAAAGAAAAAATATGATGAAAGAAAGGTATAATCTTGAAATATTTGATTAGCCCCAGTTCCCTCTTCTTCTATACTAATCCCCATTTCTCGGAATAATTTTTCTAATTTCACAATTTAAATAAAAAAATGTCGCAAAAATAATTAAATTATTCGAATAATTAGTTATAATTTATAAAAATTATTTTTTATTGCAAGTAAAAAATTAAAACAATCAATTTTAAAATTTCTCACATTTTATTGAACATATACTTCTGTAGCCCACATGCAAATTTCAAATATTCAACTTCTCCTATTGTTGAAAAATTACAATACAATAAATCATAAATTTCTCGGTATAAGAAAAGAAAGCGTAGTGCTCTCTTAAATTCCAAAATACTTATCCAGCTCCAATCTAGTCCCACTGATCCATTTTCTAACCGTAGCTTCAGATACTCCGATGCTCATTACGATGTATTTAATATAAAATCCGGATTTTCTCGTTCTATTATTCTTTAGAATTTAGGTTCCATAACCCACCCCCCATAAATCAACCCAGAAAAGATCTCAAGCTAATTAATTATGAGGAAAAGAGGTACCATTTTTCAAAGCTACCCCAGTATGTAACACATATAGATTTTTTTATATTTTTTTTAATTCAGGCTATTAGCAATCCCCATTGGTATTGTTCCTGATTCATACAACTCTTTACCCAACTCTGTTGTTTTAAATAGATCATAAGGTAGTGTAAGCGTTTTTACTTTAAACGGAGCAAATAATTTCTCTCCAGTAACTAGTTCTGAAGGTTTAACATCAGTATTTATGTCAAATTCGACGATACGTGGTTTTAATTCAAGAATTGCCTCCCTATGTTCAGAACCTGGCTCAGAGAGTTTTTCAAAGGGAGCTAATGCTTCTTCCTTTGATTTACTTATAACAATTTTATCATCCTTTGAAACGATGTAATAATTTCCACCAATTAGATACATACAAATGTAATAAATATTTCTGTTAGGGTCTGGTGTAAATGTCAAAAGTTTATCTCCTTGTTTTGGGTTTTTATATAGGTAAGATATTATCTTCAGTAATATCATCAAATATAGATGTATAATGACTCCCTGCTATCGACGGAAACAAGTTCCGGAAGCTGTTCCAATTATGTATAACGATATCTTTAATTTCATCTTCATTTATATATCTAGTATGAGCTATATTATAAGCCGGATTATGGGCATGAATTAATAATCTTTCTGAAACACCTATTAAATTTTCCCATTTTTTTACCGTGATACTGTCTTTAATAGCAAGCTGACCTATGTAAAATGAAACATTATCCGGGTCATACTCGAATTGCCATTCCTCTTGCGACAAACGTTTTCCAAATGTTTGTTTTTCTGCTTTTCCAATATATAATAATACATTATCACCATACAAATGATGATGACCGTAAACCTGGTATACTCCATAATGATTTTTATCATTCTTTTCTTTAATCTGCTCAAGAGAAAAAGGGCCTGACCAAAATATGTGAATATCTAATTTTGATGTTTTTGAGCTTAACATAATATCACACTAAACAAGAGATAAAAAATCAGTAAACATTTCAGTAAACTCATAATGAGTATCCCCATTTTCTGAATATTCTTCAACTTCACGTATCTGCTCTATAGTCATTAAAGGCCAAAAGATGTCAAGAATATCACTTGATCTAGTTCTTGTGATTGAATTAATTATTTTTTTCGCATCATCAGTTTCATTATATACTATTGTTCCTACAGGCAAGCCAAAGCAATTATAGTGTATATAATTCTCTGGTTCTCGTTTTCTTGTGCAATATGCTTTTATTCCGTCATTTCTCAAATTGTGAATTGAAGAAATATTTTTTGTTTCTTCATTTGTACCTTTATCAGAGTCAATGAGAATACACCACGGCACATTAAATTGAGATGCTAATTTGAGAGTTGACCAATATTTTAAATTTCCACAACCCCCAATTGGAATTATCGCAAATCCTTTTTCTTCGAAATCATGTGAAATATAACCTGCATTCTTTAATTGGGTAGCCATATGTTTAACAAAAATTACATCGCCTTTTCCTTCTACTAATAGCAAGGCTTTTGTGTTACTTGAAAATGGTTCTGGAATTACACCAAGTGTGTCGACAATTTTTTTAAATACTTCTTCTGATCCAATTTCCACAATCCGATTTGTACCATCTACATCTAAAAACCTTAAACTTTCTAAAGGTAAGAGACCAGCGATTGCTGGGGTATGGGTTGTTAGTATTATTTGTGTATTGCCTGCATTAGCTAATTCTATAAATGATTTTAGTAACATTTCCTGATGATCTGGATGTTGTGATGTTTCAGGTTCTTCAAATGCGTATATAATATTGGAGTTTTGATTCTCGGAAGATTTTCTTTCAGCCTCAGCTCGAAAAAAATTTAATAAAATCAACCGCCTGATTCCACTACCACGCTTATTTATGGAGATATCATTTTCAGATTTAATATTTAGCTTGAATTGACTATCGAATTTGGGTTCTGTACGAAAATCAGGAATCAATTCACTTGCAATTTCTGGTGACATCTCCTGAAGTTTCGACAATGTTCTATTTGCCGTATCTATTGCTTTATTTTTTACTTGAGTTTTAATATTTTCTAATTCTTCATTTAACTCTTGTAATGCTTGTTGTACTGCGATTTTCATCGGATCAGTCACTTCTTTATCGTCATCTTTACTTGAACGATCAGATTGAAATAAAGCGAATAATGGTAAATAATATTTTAAGGATTCATAAACTTTTTTAGTATCTTCTTTATCGACTAATAATTGAGTTTGTTTTAAATGTAAATCAGAAAAACTTTCCCATATAGCTTGCCTCATCGACAAATTAATATTAGCATTATAATTTTCTTGAGGGATTTCTAGCTGAGTAGCTCTAGTTCGGAGATCAACTTGTTTAAGTGTAAGTAAGTCATTACCATTATTTATAGATGGATGAATACAATTAATATATATCTTTTCTTTTGGCTTGGAGATTGTTGCTGTGAATACTTTTTTAATTTCAAGAAAATCTTCTTCATTTAATAAGTATTCATTCGATAAATTTGTCGGTGTTGTGCTATCAATAATTATTTCGGTTGGATAATCAGAAAAAATACATGAAATTTCAATATCATTGTTTTCTGCATTTATATTTAGATCTTCTTTCTCACATACTACTAGTGAATTATTGAAGTATATTTCTAAAGCTTCTAAAATTGTTGATTTCCCAATATCGTTCTTTCCAATAAGTGCTGTAATATTTGAAAAATCAATTGTAATTTCATCTTTATAACAACGGAAATTTTTAATTTTCATTTTTACTAATTTCATGACTACCCCTTTTCAGATTATTAATCTGGTAATATTAATAGTTAGATTAATCAACGAAACTTTAAAAAATATTTTATTTTTCCAATCCACTCCTCATGCAACTGATACCACTTTGGAGAATGCATCCCCAGCTTGCCTATTTGACGGGGATGAGCTAATGGCAAAACTTTTATATCCATTCTCTTGATATTTACATCATGAAATTTCCCATATAAGTTATTATCGGTGCCAAAGTCATCCAACTTTAACCACTTTTTTGTATAGTGTGAAAGGAACCATTTGATAGGTTGATCCCCTAATGAAATAAGTATTTCTGCTTTTGATTCCTTCAGTTCATCAACTATTTCATTCACTCGCTTTTCATCAGCAAGCACCTTGGGAACAGGAGGCCAATTGTATTGGGGTAGATTCCATTCTTCAACTCTGGTATCATACTTTTCTTTTAAAGCTTTCTCCTGGTTTGGATTCATGCAACTATGAGGGACCAAATCACACAACCAGGTATCAGATCTATCAAGCCCGAGTGGTTTCAGTATTTGGCTATCTAAAGTATTCCCGGATGGACCGTTAAACTGATCACCCGCAGGTTCAAGATGACCTGCCCCTTGTGGAACCTCGATTGATTTAATTAACTCGGCAGCATTTTCACCCCGCCAAAAGATGTAAGGTTCACTCTTGACAGCGACCGCACGGATTCTTATTTTACCGTCAGGACCGATCCAGCGTGCATGGACAGCACTTGCATACACTCCGAGAACAAATACTTTTTTAGGTGTTCTGTCAGTTTGAATAACAGGTTCGATTGGTTGACCGAAAGGAAATGTTCCAATACTCATTTTTTTATTCCCTTAGTTTTTCAAATAGTATTTAACTAAAAGATATAATCAATTAATTGCCACAATCTTTCAGCGACTAACCATATAGCTATTCCACCACCTAGAATAGTAGTTATCAATGTTGGCCATTGCCAAAATCGTCTTTTTAGTTTTTCTGCAATATATAAAAGACGAGCATGACTATGTTGTTCTACCCATAGGGTTTCTGAAAACTCTTGTACTCTTGCAGGACAAATAATTTTATATAGTGTACTACCAATAACAAGTAATAAGCTTGACCTTAATACCCAAACCATTCGTTCAGGTGTGGGAATTGGATAATGAATGAATTGTATATATTGTGAATGGTTCAATAAATCAATATAGTATAAATATAATAATGAAAAGGCTAAAGTACTCCAGGAAACACCAAATAAAGGGAATGCACCGATAGCTCTCAAACGCGCCCAATTCAAATATTTATCTCTCCAATGATATTGGGATGTTTCAGAACCATCATTTAAAATTGGATGTAGATTCTCAGAAAATTTTATATTTTCAAATTTATTTTTATGAAAATAGCACCTGTCAAATGTAGTCATTGTAAAATTTGTGTTACTAAAATCTGTTTGATCAAATATAGCTTCTGAAAATATTGATTCACTAAAATCAGAATATGATATTTCTGCTTTTGTAAAATTTGTTCCTGCGAAATCAGTTGGATTACATTTTACTCCATCCAAATCTGATCTATGTAGATTAGCTTTTCCTAAAAATGCATGATTTAAATTAATATTCGATAGTTTTGCACTATCAAAATTAGTATTTATCAAATCACAACCTGTAAAAATTGTATCTTTCATAGTAGTATTACTCAGAATTGCGCCATGTAGTTTTGCTCCTTCAAAATTTGAATGAGATAGATTTGCTCCATTTAGATTTGAATTGGAAAAGTTGGAATTTGTTGACTGAGTATTGTTGAGATTCGTATACTGTAAATTTGATTTTTCAAAGATTGAATCTTTTAAATTAGAATTTTGGAATTTGGCTTTTTCAAAATTTGTGTTAGAACAATTGGAATTATATATTTGAGATTTTGATAAATCTGAATTTTTAAAAATTGCAAATTTTATACTTGCATTAGGTATTTCAACACTTTTAAGATTTGCTTCACTAACATCAGCATAATCCAAAGTCGAACTATGAATTTTCGTGTTTTCTAATGATGCATTAATCAAATTTGCTCGTTCAAGATTAGAGTGCTTCAAGTTAACATCATCCAAATTTGCATTTTGTAATGATGCATATTGTAAATTTGCCCCATCGAGTATTGAACCCTTTAGGTTTGCACCTTGCAGGTTTGCCTTTTTAAGGTTTATGTCTTTTAGATTTAATCCGCTCAATTGACCATCTTCAAGATCAGCAATAAAATCTTCCCCTTGTGTTTCAACCCAACGGTTCCATTCTCTGGCGCCTTGTTGTATTTTTGCAATATGTTCTGGATTTGCCATCATGATCCCTTGTTTTTTTGATCGGGTATAGCTTTTTTAGTATTAGAATTATTTATATTTTGATGAAGAATATCTCCGACAATAGCACCAGCTGCACAAATAAGTGCAAAAACTAGTAACCAGTATTTAAATGCGGAAGATTCAAATTTTGTAGTACTCCATACTGCAACAATCCCCATTATTGCCACACCGTTTTGTGGGCTAAGAATGTTATTCAAAATACTCAAGTTCATTTTTCCCTCCATATTTTTCAATACTTCCAATCTTCATGTCTAACTGGGAGTCTGTTGAGTTCATCCCGGTAAAAGCGCCATTTGGGCATGTACTCGTTCATTAGCCTGATGAATCGCTGGTTGTGTCGTCGTTCGAGGAGATGGATCATTTCATGTACTATTATGTACTCAAGGCATTCCGGTGGTTTCTTGGCGAGTTCGAGATTTAACCAGATTCGTTTTGCTTCCGTGTTACAGGTACCCCATTTGGTTTTCATTTTTTTAACACCAAACTCGTTTACTTTAACAGGGATGATTTTCTCCCAGTGGTCGATTAAATCTACGATTTTTTCTTTCAAATGATGGCGATACCATTCATCGAGAACGCTCTGCATTTTTTCAATTGTTGCTCCTGGACGAACATGTAAGACCATTGTTTCATGTTGCAGCTCTACTTTTGGCGTTGTATCAACATATTCAATTCTTAATAAATACCGCTTGCCATTAAAATAATGACTTTCCCGATTCAGGAATTCTCTGGGAGCTTCACGTTCCTGATTGCGTATCTTTTCCTGCTGCTTTTTGATCCATCCAAGTTTGGAGATGGCATATATTCGAATGGTATCAAGTTCCATGTGCATAGGTGCTGTTATTCGAACCTTGCCGACAGGCGGGTATACACTCAGATGGATGTTCTTAACATCTTTATGTGTCACATCTATTGTGATTTCACCTAATTGTATTTTTTGAATACTAGTATTCATGTTGCTGTTTCACAATTGCAAAAATGCGTTCTACTTCGCTTTCATCATTCAATATTTCGTAAATAGCACCTTTTATTTCATTTTCCTTTTGATTGTTACCACGGAAATCTGCTTTTTTAACAGCCCAGATTGCTTTATCAATTTTTATAGCCAGTTCCTCATCATTGTTCAGGTTATTATATAATGCTCTTTTGGCAGGAGTGTCCAAAATTTCAGGTACATCATCACTCTTTCCTTCATGAACAAGCTTGATTAATGTGGCAATCTTTTTAAGATATTCCTGATAGTTTATTGCGTTGGTAAGCCTTTCTTTGATAATACTGTCTAATAGTCTTGACATTTCTTCAAAAAAGGCAGGATCAATCAGATGTTCTTTTATAATCTTACTTCGAACATTATTCTCAATGGTTTCCGCAACTGCTTCCTGATTACTCCGGATGCCATCGGGTAAGCTATTTAAGGCTTCTGCAATTCCACTATTTACAATCAGCTCGACAAGTGATAAATCTCCAAAATCCGATATTTTTCTGGGGTCTTTAGCTTGTATGTAATTATCAATCAAATATCGCATATCCGCTTCATAGGCTTTAACATCCAGGGTCTCACCGCTGGCTCTTTTTATCTCTTCTCGGAGTTTTAAATAGTGGTCTAACCGTTGTTTAATTTCTTCAATTTGTTGTGTGGAGAAACCAGCTGGCTCCATTTCGTCGGCGATATTTGCATAGGCCCTTATAAATGAAACAGTGCCTTTATATAAGGCATTGCGAAATACTTCACGGGCTTTTAGATCCTCCGGAATTTCAGGATTACCGCAAAAATAATGTATATGTTCAAGTGTGCCTTTGGGATTCTCAACCGGTTCACATACCAGTTCAAGGGCTTCAATGGCATTTTCAAGACGTTCACGGCCTGCAGTCAGCCTGTCTTGTAACATGATATCACAGTCTTCTTTGTCAAATTCATCGTAATCGAGTTCTGAAGTATAAACTGCGACGGCGTTTTCCACCTGACGGAACAGGTCTTTATAATCTACTATAAAACCGAATTGCTTGTCATCAGTATCGAGACGGTTTACACGACAGATTGCCTGAAAGAGGCCATGGTCCTGCATAGATTTATCAATATACAGGTAGGTGCAGCTGGGAGCATCAAAACCTGTTAATAGTTTATCTACAACGATCAGTAATCTCATCTGGGCAGGTTCATCAACAAACTTTTGTTTAACCAGGTCTTCATAGGTTTCAGTTTCAGATTTACCGGGTCTAGTTGTCACATTTTCAAGTAACTCTTTATAAACATTATAAATATGTTCTTTTTCTGTTTCCGTATTTTCGCCGGTATCTTCTTTGGTAATATCACGAGTATTCGGATTATAGGAGGTAACAACCGCACATTTATCTCTGAGTTCTGTCTGTTGAAAGAGCTCAAAATATCTACAAGCCTGATAAATACTGGAAGTAACCAGTATAACATTACCACGTTCTGAATTGAGGCGGGGTTTGACACTAAAATCAAATATCACATCAGCAACGATTTTTTCCATACGGGAGCGTGAGCTGAGTACTCTTTGCATGGTGCCCCATTTTTTACGAAGTTCTGCTTTTTGAAAATCATTCAAGCCGCGGGTTTTGACATCGAACCATTCATCTATTCGATCAGGGGAGCTTATTGCCTGATCTATATCCCGAGCTTCATATATTAAATCCAGCACAACCTCGTCTTCAACCGCTTCATTGAATTTATAGGTGTGGATATATTTACCAAATACTTCCAGGCTGGTTTGTTTATCTTGTTTCAAAAGGGGGGTCCCCGTAAAACCTATAAACACTGCATTGGGCAGCATTGCTTTCATGGTGCGGTGCAGTTTGCCGCTTTGGGTACGGTGACATTCATCAACAAAAACAAACAATTCACCCACAGCGTTTGATGGTTGGCTTTCTAACTCTTTGATGAATTTTTCAAAATTATCTACATCTCTTTTTCCAAATTTATGTACCAGGGAACATAACAATCGCGGGGTTGCCTGGGCTAACTGGGTCATCAAATCCCTACCGCTTGAAGTACGTTTGATGGGCTCACCTGCGTCATTAAAAACCCGTTCGATTTGTTTGTCGAGTTCATCACGATCAGTAATAATAGCAACTCGAGCGTTGGGATTATTCTCCAGTATCCATCTGGCAAGGAGTACCATAACGATACTTTTACCACTTCCTTGTGTGTGCCAGATAATACCACCTTCATAGCGTTTGATGTGATCCTGTGCGGCTTTAATGCCGAAATATTGGTGATGGCGGGGGAGCTTTTTCTTACCACCGTCAAACAGAACATAGTCATACATCAATTCTATAATACGCTCTTTGTTGCACATCTTGAGCAGGTATTTGTCAAGTTGTAGACGAGTATTATCTTCAACATCCTCTTTCCATTTCAGGTAATATTTTTCAGGGGTACCAATTGCACCATATCGTAAACCTTCTGTATCATTTCCGGCAAAAATAAACTGGATGGTAGTAAAAAATGGTTCGATAAACTCTTTTTGCTGATTGGCAATGTTCTGCCGGATGCCATCACCTATGGATACAGTACTGCGTTTGAGTTCAATGACTCCTATCGCAATGCCATTGATATACAAAACCAGATCAGGTCTTTTATTGTTTACTCCACTAATTGATACTTCTTCAGCGATGCCAAAATCATTTTTTTCAGGATTCTGCCAGTTAATGAGTTCAACAGTCTGGTATTTGTCACCCAACTCTTCCTTGACCTGGACACCGTAACGCAGCAATTTATATACATTTTTGTTTTTGTGGTATAAATCTTTTTGATAGTCATTGGCAGTTGAGCGGAGTATTTGTATAGCCCTGTTGATGAGGTTTTGACTGTAACCTGTTTTTTGAAGATATTTTGTTAAATGTTCTTGTTCGATGTTGCTGTTGTTTAGACGTTCTTCCCAGTTACCGAGATAGGTAAACCCCAATTCAGATACAAATAATTCGATAACACGGTTCTGAGTAACTCGCTCAATTTGACCAACCATAAGACCCCTCTAAATTAGAAACCCCATATAAGTTTTATCATTTCCACTAATTCTTTTTGTCTTGTTTCAACCATGTTTTTAGGAAAGACACCGTTATCATTTGGATCAATTTTTGTAATATTAAGATTTTTCGGTAAATGTTTTATATCCACCGAATCAAAATGACCTACAAGTAGTTCATTCCATATGATATTGCTTGTTGCGTAATCTTCCATTTTATATTTATAGATATCATTATTGCTGCTTATGTTTTGAGAATCTTTTAACAATAATACCATACCCAACATATTCCTGACAGTATTGAATCCAGTTTCATCAAAAATATTTTTATCATCTTTAAAAATATCAATATTTTTTTCATTATAAGCATAAATGTGTTCCAGATGCATTCCATATATTTTTCGTTTATTTTTATTGAAACGATCTTCCAACTTTTCAAGAGATTCTAAACAATATGAAGGTTTGTCCAGTGTTTCTCCAAGATATCTATCAATTCGCATCAAGACGTACTTTGAAAAATTTAACCATCGATGTCTAACATTTTGTAATAACTCCCATTTAAATAATTCTGAAATTGTATTATAAGTATCTTGAACAATGATATTTTCTTGTTCGAGATATTCAATAAGTAGATGGTCAAAAATCTTTTCAATTTTCTCAATTGATTGGTTTCTAATTTGACGATTTAATTTGTAAATAAAATCTTGGAAAGAATTGCTTTCATAAATATCGAGTAATCGAATTACAGTATGAAATTGATCAAATTTTTGGGAAATAAAATTAATTTTTTCTTTTTCATGAGGATCATTCATCTTGATCGCTGATAATAATAATAGGTACTGTTGATTTTGGTCAAGTAATTTATTATAAATCAGATATTCGTTTTCATAAGTTGTTCTTATTCTTAAATGCAATTCAGCAAAATATTTAAATTCATTCATTACCCAACTATAAAGTGATTCGTTATCTTCAAATCTGTTAAAATAGTTCAATATTTTATTATTTTGATAAATTTCATAATGATACTTGTCTTCAAATTTTTTATAGTCTGCTTCACTATCTGCAAATTTGGCTCTGAAATAAAGTTTGAAAAATGTATCTAAATCGATTGTGTTCTCAGTACTGTTTTTAATGACACTGTTATAATATTGGTTTTGTAAATCTGTCCATACATTATTTGCTTCTTCTTTTTTGTGGTTTTCAAGATTACCGATCAATTTCCCTTTTAATATTTCATAAGATTTTAATCCTAATCCCCGATCATTTACCACTTCAAATATAGTTGCAACATTTTCCTGTTGTTCAATTTTTATTTCTACAATATTGAGTTTTTCAAGCAGATAGTAAATATAATATGTTAGTTTATTCACATCTATTTCATTTTCAACTGAATCAGATTTGAAAAATTCATTAAAATACTTTGAAATTGTATTATAGTTATCAATGATCCTTTTTTGGGTTTCATCAACTGGTCTGTATTCGTTTTTTGTTTCATTCAATATTGCCCGAAATGCACCTTGTCTATTTTCATTATAGATCTTAAAAAATTTGGGATCACCAAAATCATCTTCTTCAAATATGAGGTCATTAAGCATTTTTATACTGACCATTCTTACATTATAAGTTCTATTATTATGTATTTCTGATACTAATTGCTGTAAACGAATAAAAATAATTAATAAGGTAGTCAAACGTTGTTGTCCATCAATAATTGAAACATTGTTAGCAGTTCTGCAAGTTAAATATGTGTTTAAAAAATAGGGTTTAAATCTCTTTATAACATCCTCACAAACATTTTTCAATTCAATATCTAGTCTCTCTGTAAAGTTAAATCGCAATTCGATATCTTTTAATAATGTTTCGACCTGACTTTTTTCCCATTTATAATCCCTTTGATATATATCAATATAGAACCGCTTTTTGTTACTAAATACTTGACCTATCGTGATACCGTTAGGAGTAATTAAACTTTTTAATATCTCAGAATCCACAGTCATGTTTTCATCTCCAGAGTTGTATTGATTTAAATATTCCAGAAAAGTGATCATTCTTCTTTAGATTATTTTCATGTTTTACCCAGTATCAATCTTGTTCACCCCTTGATTAGTTTGAAGCTCACCTGATATCTGTAAAATTCTATGTTATTGGTAACGGATAATGCTCTTTTAATCTTGATATCATCTTCAAGAGCAATGATTACACCTTTAACCTTTTGTGATTTTTCGGCCAGCTCATCTTTTACGTACCCCATATACCGTTGAATTTGACCGACAACTATATCGCTTACCCGGCCTTTTTTTAATTCTACAACAAGAAGTGTTTTCTTGTCTTTACTGATGGGTAATATATCAATAGCACCTGTATCGGTTGGGTATTGCTGCCCAACTGGTTCACCATCTTCTTCATAGATATCATACTCTTTTCCCAATTTGGTATGTTTCCAGTTCTGCACCAGAAAATCTTCCAGATGTTTTTCAAGAGCAAAGACAGAAGGATCTTCGATAGATTCATCTGTCGAGACAATGGCCGACGGTTGATGTCCTCCAATCAACGATTCAATCTCTTCTTCATAATCAGATATATTACTGACAGTACCGATTGATCCTGTAGAATGCTGCAGGGCTGTACTCATCTCTTTTCGTTTAATATTGCCGGAATACCACTTGACCGATCGGCGATGAGGTAATATTTCACCTGGGTGATAAGAGTAGTTGTCTGTAATTTCACCTACATAATAACTTCCCTGACCATCCGGAGAAATCACAATATCACCTTTATCGATCCCTCTGGCAATGGTCCACAGCATACCGCATGCAAGACCGGCGGCCACTTTGCTTTTATTTCCATTTTTTTCATCCAGATAGGACGGTGTTTCTTGTTAAATTCACGCCAGTCATCCGGGAGTTTGTTTGTCAAGTCTATATCTATGTTATAATCGGCACCAATAAAGCCACCTTTAAAGCACTCTTCCGCATACATGCTTTTAGCGCCAAGCATAATCCGGTAATAACTTTTCATATCTTTAAGATTCTCCCCGATAGAAATATTAATTAATGCTAAAAAGTTGATCGATTTTATGAATTGCTTGCTCAATATTAAAATCAGAAAATATTGTTCGCTCTAATTTAGGTTTCCATTCTTCAGAATTCTTGATTATGCTTTTAACTGAACTCACACTCATGTTATCTTGATTTTCTTTAATTTCCAGTATTGCTTTATCTACTGTAGTCAATAGTTCTAAACTATCATTTGTTTCATAATGAAATTGTTCAAGCCAATCTAATATTTTTATTCCATACCATTTTTCAAAGTAAGATTCTGCTTCAGGAATATTTTCTGAACAAAGAAAGCCAGTTGATTTGTCGGTTTTATGAATTTTAATATATTTTTTTTGAATAGCAATTTTTTCAGGCCCTTTGTATCTGGTTTTAGGATTGTACGGACCAGCAGCTTTTTTCATATAGCTGTCAATTGATTCATCCATATATCGGTGCAATAAATACGAAAATTTTGTATATCTAAATCGTGTTAAAGGGAATTTATAAGTTCCAAATTTTTTAGCTAATACAGCAATCACTACTGCTTCATTATATTGCCAATTATGATTATTATTTTTCCCTTCTTCAATTGAAATTACATTATTAATTACAGGCGTTTCTTGTATTATTCGAATCCTCCCCGTTAACAAGTTTTGCATCATGCCTTGTTTGATCATTTTTTGTTTTTCAATCTTTTTTTCGAGAAAAATTATTTCTTCATTCATATCATTGAGGGTATTTGCTATTTTTTTTTGTTCTGAAAGTTCTAATGGAAAGCTTATTGTGAAATTATTAATATCTTTGGGGCTAATATGAGGTATCGCAGAAGCTGTTTTTATGCTATCACAATATTTAGTGAAAAAATCACTACAAATATATTCTTTCAAGTATTTCATATCTATTGTTTTTGATCGAATTCTAGCTACACGTTGCAATAACAATGATGGTAAATCTTTTTTAGTAATCTGTCCAAAGCTTTTACCAACAAGTGATCCATCCATAGCAATTACTATATCGCTTTCATTTAATAAATATTTTTCAAGCTCCCTTGTCACTTTACTCCAACTCTTAGTAATATCTTCATTCCAATCTATATAATTTCTTTTGATGTTAGAACATCTTAACAATCTAATACCATTATTAACGTATTGATTGCTTTGAAAAGGGTAGCCTGTTAGCAAATCAATTTCACTCTCAAGTGTTGTTATTTTCCATCCTTCTTTCGGTTTCAATAACTCTTGCATTGCTCCTTGCTTGATGGCTTTCTTTTTATTAATGAGTTTTTCCAGGCTATTGATGAGTGCGTCAACATCACTCAGAGCGGTTGCAATGGCGGTTTGTTCGGCTTTGGTTGGGGGGAGGGGGATCATCAATTGTTTTATTATTTTAGAACTTAATCCCTCCATAATACCACCAACAGATAATCTTTTAATTTGTTTGTTCAAATGATTAGAAGAAAAGAAATGTAGTAATAAATTAGAGTCAATTTTGTTACTATCAAGTCTTAACCTAATTAAATGACTATCCATTATCCCAGGTTCAAAATTTTTAGGTATTATACTACATTTACCGATTGTACCCATCATAGAGATTACAAAGTCACCATCATTTAATTCACACGAGTTAAGTTTTTGAAAGTGTTCTTTAGAAATATATCTAGTTCCTATTTCAAAATCATTTTCATAAACATTTTCTTGTCCATAGACTTTATAACCAGTAGTTGTTAGAAGTTCCCTTTTCAATTGGCTTCCAAATGGACCTATTTTAATTCCATTATTTTTGGATAATACTTCTGTAATATTAACTAATTTCCAGTCATAATTACTTATCATTTCTGTTGTATTAAAATCATCTGTATTTTGAATTATCATGTCAATCACCATTCCAAACCCATCTGTTTCAAATGCTGTTCTACTTTTTCAGTCAGTTCTTTTATCTCATCATCAAGTTGTGGTAAAGGTGTTTCATATCGTTCTGCCAGTTCACGAATACGCTGGTTCAGGCGGTGACTGATGTTTTCCAGTTCAGTGGTGATACGTTTTTCAAGCTCTTGCATCCATTTTCTGTCTACCACCAGGGTTTTGATTTCATCAATATTCAACACAGGATATTTTTCAACTACTAATTGTTCCAGCTCTTCATAGGCCTTTTTGATCTCTGCTTTGATTTCGGCTTCCTGATCCATCAGTTTTTTATATTCATGCAGTCTATCAAACTCTTCCGCATTTTCATCAATGTGTTTTCCCAGTTCTTTAATGGCCTTGTTTAGACTGCCTTTGGTGATATTACCTTTATCATCCAAGGCATTAACGAGTAAGCCTTCTTCGTCGCCATGTTCTTCACGAATTTCTTCCATCTCAGCGGTCTGGGCTTCCAGTTTACTCTGTAAATCGTCAATGGCTTGCTGTTCTTTTGCAAAGTATTCCTGAATGATCAACATGGGAGGAATGAGACGGGCTTCCAGACCGTCAATGCCGGTGACTTCTTTTTTCCCTCTAATTGTATCCCTCAATTTACGTTTGACTTCTTTGCCAGCTTGCCAGCCATCCACAGCTATTTCATGCAAGTCATCCTGCATGGTTTCAGACCAGTAATCCATCAGGTGCTGGTACATATTATATTTACTCACAAGGGCCCGGTTATCATAGGCTTTTAAAATGTTTTCCGAGATGTCAAAAATAACCTGTTTGGGTTTCAATCCCTTAACCAATGCTTTAACATATTGGTCTGTTTCGGTTTGCCACTGAGCAAAAACCTCATTCATTTGTTTGTTATATGCTTTGAATTCACGGTGGTTGAAAATGGTGGTTTTGATCTCTTCTTTGGGTATATTCAGATCCCGATAGCTTTCCCGTCCATTGGCTTTGAACAGAACATTTTTCAAGTCAGGATAAACCTGCCAATACTCATTCAGGTTTTCTATATCCCTTACGGGAATACCGCCACGCAAGTGGGCTTCAAGGTCCTGAATATCTTCTTCTTCATGGCTGTCGATATAACGGGGTATGTTTAAATTATACTCATTGGCTTCGATCTCGGTAAAGGGGACCATGCGCGAGTATTTTTCGATTTCTAATACTTTATTAAACACATCTACAATTTTATGTATATCCATACTGCGCAGACGGTTCTTGTTGCCGTCTTTCATGAATCCTTTGCCGGCATCTATCATAAATATGCCCTTGCGGCTTGCGGCATATTCCTTATCCATTACAATGATACAGGCGGGTATTCCGGTACCATAAAACAAGTTGGCGGGTAAACCAATGATACCCTTGATATACCCCTTTTGAACCAGGTTCTTGCGGATTTCCGCTTCGGCATTACCACGGAACAAAACTCCATGCGGAAGGATACATGCACCTTTGCCTTTGCTTTTCAGAGAGCGGATTATGTGCAAAAGAAACGCGTAATCTCCATTCTTGGCGGGTGGGGTACAGAAATCATGAAAACGATTGTGTGGATCGCTTTCGGGGTCCACACCACTGGTCCAACCTTTATCGCTAAAAGGCGGATTTGCAACGACATAATCAAATGTTTTCAAGGTCCCCTGATCGTTCATAAATAAAGGATTTGCGAGGGTATTACCTTGTTTAATTTCAGCAGTAGGATTGCCATGAAGTATCATATTCATACGAGCCAAACCGGCTGTTGCAGAATCTTTTTCCTGACCATATAATGATATTGCAGCTTCAGCCTCATCTGCTACTTTTAGCAGAAGCGAACCTGATCCGCAGGTTGGATCATAAGCTATGGTGTCGCCTGTAGTTTTGGCTTCATGAATTCCTATGATCTTGGCCATAATACGGCTTACTTCAGCAGGTGTGTAGAATTGACCTTTACTTTTACCGCTTTCTGTAGCAAAGTTGCGCATAAGGTACTCATATGCGTCTCCCAGGATATCATCGCCCTCGGCGCGGTTTTTACTGAAATCCAGTGCAGGATTTTCAAAGATAGCAATTAGCTTAGTCAGTCGATCAACCATCTCTTTATCTCTGCCCAGTTTGTTGGGATCGTTAAAGTCCGGCATTCCAGATAATTTGTTGGCATCTGCAATAGGTTCGATGATCTTTTTATTGATATCATCCCCGATGGAGGGCTTGCCCTTGAGGGCTATCATGTCCTTGAAACTGGCGCCTGGAGGAATTGTTATTGGAGCGAAAGGTATTCCTGTATATTTATCACTTACATATTTTATAAACAACAAAACCAGCACATAATCTTTGTACTGGCTTGCATCCATACCACCACGTAGTTCATCACAACTGGCCCATAGTGAACTGTATAATTCGGATTTCTTGACTGCCATGAAGGTCCTTTATAAGAAAACAAATTTTATTTTTATTGAGGTAAAATAATATAATTAAGAATGTTTTAATTATCAAAGGATTTAAAACGTGTATGATAAAAAGTGTAATAAATTGTTTAATAAAACCATATCTTTTTTCGAACAAAATCCATACCTAAATTCGAGCTTTAAAAAAATCAAGTTCAATAATTACAGCCACATACAAAAAATATCACCTCGAAAAAAGCATAGGTAAAACCTTAGCTAAAAAAGAGGAAAAACTCCTCTTTTTTCTTACCTTTCAACTGTATGTAATGGTAAAGGATTCATACCCAGGAACCTCTCATCTGGCGTCCAAACGAACAAGCCGCAGTGCTCAGCACCTTCACAACCATAATCCTCGAGGGGAACGCAGTACACGATATCACTACCTTTTTCCTTTTTAGAAATAGCTACAACAACAGGCAACTCGGTTTCTTTGTCTTTGAATTTTTCAACCAGTGATGCACTGATCAATTGATACTCCGATTTTTCATCCCTATGGCTCAAATCGATCCTGCCATAGACATAGACTTTAATCATTTCACCTCCATCGTTAACCGGAACACATCCCCCATATGCGTCCCGGTATCGTTTGATCCTTCAATCATTTATTTAACGGCCCAGGATTCCTCAAACCCATCGGTACATTTCACAACATGATATGTACCTGGTTAAAAGATACAATCACAGCCCAATGACGTCATAGTGTAAACCCATCGATGTTCAATCTCGGCGGTAGTCTGATCCTGATTTTGGTTTCAGAGAAAACTGCATCCGTTGCCTGGCCAAGCTGAGTTTTCAATTCATGGATCCGTTCTACACCAGCAAGATACCGCTGAACCAGATAATCTGATACCCGATGCATTGCAATAATTTGATTAAACTCGTCATCATCTGCATCAACATCAACATCCACTAACCCTTTGATTTCTTCAGCCATTTGCAATTTCACTTTTCTCAACTCAACTTGATACTGTCTCAGCTCTGACTTGATTTGCTCCGCACCCATCGATACATCTTCCATGTATGGTGTAGCTTCTACGGACTCCATCGATTGAAAATCCTCACCTAATCCATTGATATTGACCCCGATGTCACTCAGGTAGGTTGCAGATTCATCATCCAGGAACAGGTTCATCGTGGAACTGTGAATGTCAGTGAGAGGGGAGTAGTCTCTGATCCTGGGTTTGTGAGCAAGCATCGTATCTCCGAATTTCCGTTCAAGAGATGTATCGATGGAAGCCATCGCATTGGAGGGAGTAAAGCTTTTAATCAGGTATCGTTTACCCATGGGATCCGTCGGGTCCTTAAAATTCCGGTTCAGCTCCTGGGTGTAAAAGATCACCGGAGTTTCTTTTTCAGGGTCCCGGCAAACACGCAGTCTGGCTACCGTAAAGTTCTTTTCATCCTCAACTGCATCGATCTTGAAGTCCTCGATGTCCTGATCCAGCCGTTCCGGTTTATCTACGATAACATTATCCATCTGACACCTCTTCGGCGATGCGGATGGGCATGATCAGACTGGTTACATCATCGTGATCATCATCGATGACAATCATCGCGGAATTTGCATCGTTATACTTCCATGTAGCTACGTCACTATCGATGCTTCCAAGAACCTTTTCCAGCTTGGTGATGTTGAACCCGATGCGCATAGGCTTGTTTTTTTTCATCTCGACCGGCATTGCTGACTGCCATTCTGTACCGACATCGACGTTCTCCACAGACATTGTGATCTCTTTGTTTTTGATATCCAGGATAGAGCACATTGTCTTTTTTACTGCAAAATCCTTTGCTGCGTAGGCCAGTCTTAGGAACCGGTTCTTGTCCAGAGATATCATACCAATGTAATCTTCCGGAAACAGACGCATAAAGTTCGGATACGTTGCCTCGACTTTGCGTGAGATGAGTTCGATTTCATCATCTACAATGAAATGATAACACTCGTCAGACATAGACACGGATACTGATTCTTTTACCATCCTGGGCAGCAGCATTAACACACGCTTAGGAACGATACCTTCGAACTTGACAAGTTTATTATTATGGTTCTCTACATTTGCAACGTATCGCAACACATGACCGTCCGTGGCACAGGAAGAAAACTTGCCGTTCTGGTTCACATACACGCCTTGCAAGGCAGGACGCAGATCATCGTCACTGCAGTAGGGTACCTGTTGATATAAACAGTTGATGGCATCTTTAGTCCAGATTCCCAATGGCTTTGTTTCTCCATAGTCCATTGCTGGATAATCATTCATTTCAACCTCCGGAAACGACACCGATTTGTTGTCATAGTCGATGCGTGTTTTCCCCGCAATGTCAGTAATAACTTCAATACTTCTTGGCTTTGCTTTCAATACGGTTTTTACAATGCCGATGGGTAACAGGTACTCACGTGAATCGTCTGTTTTCATTCTTATCGTCAAGTCAAGGTCCGTTGCAGTGATGTAACCATCCCTGACACAGACATTGCGGAGGATCTCCAGCGAGGTCCTTCTCGGCACGATTTTGTCGGCCATCGGTACAAACTTTTTGAATACATTTATCATGATTCTCCTCCAAATCTTAACACAGGCACAGAGCATGGTGAATTGTAAGGCTTCTTGCTACAGTACGATTCGGTGCAATGCTCACGTTCATCCAGAATCACAATCTTTCCTTTGTATTTGCAGAAATAGTGCAGGTGACCATGATTCTTGAGGTGCTGTTCATACTTTTTAAAGAAATCACCAATGTCCCCATTGCCATACTGTTGATACGCACCGGTGAGTTTTTCAATGAGTTCGTCATAGACCTTTCTGGATTCGATGTCCTTGATCCACGATGGCAGATGAGGAGATGACTCGATGTGCTGTTTGATATCACCTGTTGACTGGCCGATGACTGTTTTAACTTTGCCTGTACTCTTCATGCCGAAGCCTTGAGTTGAAAACATCGACAGCTGTGTAGAACCCGGTACCGTGATCTTTAAACTGTTGATAAAGTCATTGATACTGCATACAACGTGATTCAAGATATCGATGGAATCATCCAGTGCCATCGCACCACGATGCTGATCAGACTCTGTTTTACCATCCCGAACATCCACATAGGGTTCTTCTTTCAAAACTAACTCGACATCGTCCAAAGACAAATCCAGGTTCGTGGGGAGTACAAACTGCACTTCACCGATGAGGTACTTGCCGTCTTTGCAACCCGTAACTACCGGCATCGTGTTGTTTCCTGAAACATAACCTTTAGGAAAGAGAATCTGCCATTGCCGGGTGATGAGCTTGTCCGGATATTTCTTTTTGACGACATCGATCCACTTGTTCACTTCATCTTTGATGTAGTCCATAATCTCTTTTTTATAATTCTCACTCATATCACCTCCAGAGCTTTCAGCTGCGATGCCTCGGTATCCTTTTGTTCATATTCATTAAACTCAATCTCTGCCGCTGCTCCACATACCGCGCATTTTAACATCGGATTCTGTCTCTGACCCACCAGCTTTTCTTCGATGCTCTCCAGCGGAGTGGTATGCAGAATTGCGATGGTGCCGTCTTCATTGAACCGGAAGGTTGCACGCACCCACATCGGCATCGTGAATTTCTTTTTATTATTACATTTACTGCATTGTATCTTCAATTTTCCTCCTTTCCGCACATCGCACAACTGATGTTTTCAGGAACAAGCTTTCTGTTCACGATGTCCTGTGATATTGACGACTGGTTTATTTGCCACAAACCGGAATCACCTATAAGTTCACATGCAGTTTCCAACTCCATGATGAAGTCCTGATGGTTTCCGCATCTTTTACACTCAAGAACGACGATTCCAGTCGGCAGTTCAAGCTTGCGAATTGCATCCTGCTTATCAAACATCCCGATGCCCTTTGGACGATACGCCAGCCATGGGACGTAGATGTAACTGTTCACCAATGCGATTTTGTATATCAATGGATGAATATCGATCCCATACATATTCAATGAGTAATTGGAAGCATGTAACAGCATGATGCCGGTCCCGCAGCACGGATCACAGACACTTAATCGCTTGTGTTGGTGCGACGGTTTATCTCCAAAGTTCATCCTGACCATCATTTCAGTTACTGACGATGGCGTTGGAAAGAACCCGGTTCCGATACCGACTCTTTTATCAGCGGCAACATCGGCAAAATGATCTGCAGGTTCTGTGTAGAATAATCCAAGGTTGAATGTCCGGTACCAATAATCATCAGTCTTTGCATCGATGTTGGTAACATCAACATTGTGTCGATAGTTGAGTCCCCATAATATCCAATCAATGAACTTTTCCAGTACATTGCTATGTGAATGTTCAGCGTAGCTAAGGCAAGCATCGATGTTATTTCGAACTTGTTTCTGTGAATAGTTCATCGATGGTTCAAAGTGGATAAGGGGAATAGGTTCCTTTGGTATTTGGTCCGTCATGACCGCTTGCAGCCAGTACTCCCATCGGCCATAGAACATTTCATCAAGAGCGAAGAGGTAAGGCAAGAGCCAGCCGGGACGGTCCTTCGTTGACCGTAGTTCATCATCACGCAAAACATCACCTCCTTTAAATAAAAAAGGCCGATGGAAAATCCATCAGCCTTTTTGGTTTGGTGCATCGTGATACGCTACCCAACATCAATACCCCGCTTCACGTATCAACTCTTCCAGTGTGATCGCATAGTGATTCCGCACCTGTTCCAGCCCGAAATCGTAATGCGGACACAGGTTGAAACAATGCTCATCATCCACTTCACCCTTGTGATGTTCGATGCATTCGAGACATAGATCCCGTAACTCATCTTCATCGATCCAGTTACAGCAGTGATCACATCCAGGGCACCCAATGTTCCAGCAATTCTCCTGCATCGCTTCAAAGATTTCCAGTTCATTGTTGCCGCAATTGGCACAATGGAATATCGGCTTTGCATCGATGTTGGAATGATTTATCATGCGGTTGACATTGCGTTGCACTGCATCGAGTAGACGCTGAGATCGAATCGGATCCATCTGAAATGTGATGCCATCGTCTACGTTTTCGACGAGGAATCTCACCCGGATATCTATCTGCCATTGATTGGTATTACCACAGTAATAACAATACAGATTATTCGCGATGTCACGACGATCCAGCTCTCCGAATAGTTTTACATCTCTCACTTGTTCGTCTCGATGGACTGAACGATGACCTTAGCCAAGCCGGAGATTGCCGCTGCAGCTTCAGCTGTAATCTGGATACGATTTGCAGTGGTTTCAGTCTTTTTCTCCTGTATCCGCCTTTGGATATCAGATCCCAGTAAAAAGGCATTTGCTGAAAGCAGTAACGAGTTGCTCAAGAGACTGGTGAATTTGACTAATGCCTGGGGATTGACCTTGATACGCATCATGTATGCCTTCATGGCAGCCTCATCCAGGATCTGTCAAATATCACCCGGATGCTCTCAATCAGGATGATCCCAACTCCAATGTATCCGAGGATGTCTCTGGCTTTTCGGATGTCATCGTTGGTGATAATGTATCCGTCTTCTGTTCTTTGCATATGTCTGATGGTCCTCCATTTTTAATTAATAGAATAACATTCACAGCTGTGTCCAGCATCGCTTTTTGGCGCTTGAATTTCAAATAGTCTTTTACCGCTAAAATAGAAGCGCCGATGAGAAAACTCCCACCGGCGATGACGAAAAGTGTTGCGACGATGTGTTTGAGTTGCACATCTACGATAACATCGTCACTCTTTGCTGGCAATTCTGTCATGATTCAGCCGTGTGCTTCGGCGAACGAAGCAGCGAGATGATCTGCACTGTCGTCAGTATCCCATTCAGAACCAGGGTGGTGATCCCGACGGCTTTTTCAATCTTTTCCGGGAACTGTGGTTTCAAACTAATCATAAATAATCCTCCTTAATTAAGGTTTTACCATGGTTCTTATACCATGTTTTACAAATATCTGTACAATGTGGCTCTTGAAACTCCAAGCGTTTTTGCGACATCGGAGGCATTGTTAGCCTTATTTGACATGAGCTGTCTGGCTTGCATCGTTTGCTTTTCGTTCAATGATCTGGGCCTGCCACCGAACCGACCTCGAGCTCGGGCGGCTTCGAGTCCTGCCATCGTTCGTTCACGAATGATATCACGCTCGAATTCTGCCAGAGCTCCAAAAAGATGAAAGGTGAGTTTACCTCCGGATGAGGAAGTGTCGATGTTTTCACGAAGAGATTTGAAAAAGATGCCCCGTTGAGAGAGATCATTTACGACGTCAATGAGGTGTTTCAGACTGCGACCGAGTCGATCCAATTTCCAGACGACCAGTGTATCACCAGGACGAGCGTATTTTAGAGCCTGGTCCAGACCATTGCGGTCCGTTTTTGCTCCTGATGCTGTGTCCTGGTAGATTTTGTTTACATTGGATGCTCGTAGAGCATCCATTTGAAGGTCGAGTTTCTGATCGTCAGTTGAAACTCGAGCATATCCTATGTTCATAAGAACTCCTTTGTTTATTCGGAGTTCTTATACCAAAATAATGCATAGTTATTAAAATTTGTATATCATTCGATTTTTTTAGACGTGAATTCAAGTAACAAGTGCAACAGATGAATTATGGAATATAGTAGAAGGCATTTGAAAATTCAAAGATTTCCTTGGCCTATTGTTTAATTTATTTTGTACAGCAACAATATGTTCTTTGTTAACCTCAATCATACTAGTCTTTTTAGGGAAATATTGCCGAATCAGGCCATTGGTATTTTCATTGAGACCGCGTTCCCATGAACAGTAAGGATGCGCAAAATAAAAATCTGTTTCAAGGGTTTCAGCAATTAGTTGATGTTTTGCGAATTCCTTAACATTATCACTTGTGAGGGTATGAACAAAATCTTTGTACTGACTCAACATCTTTATCAATGTTTTTGCTACCAACCCTGCGTCTCTGCTAGGAACATGGTCAATACAAGTGAATTTTGTTTTACGTTCTACAGCGGTCACTAGAGCGCCTTTATGATTTTTACCAATGATTGTATCAATTTCCCAATCACCTATACGTTCTTTATTCGCAACGATAGCGGGTCGTTTATCTATGCTGATTCTGTCAGGTATTTGCCCTCTCCGGTCATTGGATTTAATGCGTTTACGTCGTTTTTTCTTTCTCTGACGGAGATGAGTAAACAACTCACCGCCATCTTGGTAATCCTGAATAATAAACTGATAAATTGTAACATGACTGATTGCTTGCTGTTTGTTTACCGTGAGCCAACCGCTGATCTGTTCAAGACTCCAGTCTTTTTGCAGGCATTCAATTACCAGCTTTTGAAGCTCCTTGCTAAAACGAATATGTTTTTCCGCGTTATGCCTTCGCTTCTGAGCTTTCTGGTTTGCCTGTTTAGGTCAGTATCCTTTTTGTCCTGCATTTCGTTTGATCTCTCGGCTAATAGTTGATTTGCTTACACCAATGGATTCTGCGATCTGGGTCTGGTTGAAACCCACTTTGAGAAAAACATAAATTTCTATTCTTTGCTCAAAGGTTAATTGTTTATACTGTAACAAGTGCTCCAGTTTTATAGCCTTAAATTCATTAGTGCTACGCACTAATGATGCCATTGAAAAATTTAACTGTTACACTTATTACTTTAACTTAGAAGATAATAGAGGTTCATCTATTTTGGTAATAGGATTCTCCGTTTGTTATAACTAGTGACAATTTTTATAACACAATAATCTTAATAATTCATTTGAAGAAATTCCTATCAATATTTTTACACATAAAGAGGGGGAAATTGAGAGAAGTTTATGGATAACAATGAAAGTTTTAAGATATCACATTAAAATAAACTTTTTATGACATTACATTTACCTGTCGAATAATCAACCGTTATTATCAAATAAACAAAATATTCAACCGACCTTTAAGTATAAAAAAACGGTACGTTATTCAATTTATATAAAAAATTTTTTTATATTATGAAATTTTGTACTGAAAAGAATAAGTGAATTAGGAGATAATATTTTATATCTTACACATTATTCATTTGATAACTTTCCAAGCTTATTAGCAGCAAGACCTATCCACAAACCAAGTATAAAAAATCCAAATATTCTTGAAAATAATAAAATTATTCTCTGCAGTTTGTATAAAATAAGGCCACTCTTTAAACTTAATCCTAAAAAAGAATAAAAAACATAACTAACTGCATTTGCTCCATTCGTTAAATTATATGGCCATTCTCCAAGATTGCCATCACTAGCAACAAAAAAAAAGGACAATACAAAAATTAGCGCAATTGATACGATTGTTAATCTCATTAAACTTTGGCCAAAACCAGTTGTAAAGCCCCAGATACTCAAAGAAATTCGTGACCAAAAAGAACGATTCTTTGAGGTAGTTATTTTCTCATTTAAATATTGTGCATCGGCGATTTCTCGCCTCAAAGATGGTGTGAGTCCCCTTAAATCCTGAACAGGTTGTTTTAAAAGATATATACTTGGAATATATTTTCCCCAAAATGATATTCGACCTTTTTGTGTTGGCCATTTACTATTATTGATAGAAGTATCCAAAAATACTGTGTTAGTTAAATTAAAATTAACAAGCTTTACTTTCGTAATTTTGCTTCCTGATAAATCCATACTAGTAATGATAGCATTTTCTTGTTTTAAGCAAAATATATTACAATCTAAATAGTTTACGTTAGCTAAATTTGAATTTGAAAAATCAAGATTTTTGATTACATTCTTTTTAAAAGTTAAATTGTTTGCTATCGCATGTTTAAATTGAGAGTTATTAATTTTACACATCAAAAACTCTATATTTAAGAAATTTGTGTCATCAAACTCAATACTATCTATTCTACATTTATTAAATGTAGCAGACTCTATTTTTGTACTATTAAAACTTGAATTACGAAAAGTGTTCTTGTCTAATTTTGCATCGATAATTTCGCTTCCATTCAAATTAACATCAATTAGTTTTGATTTTAATATTTCAGATTCTCGAAATATGATTTGGCTAAGATTAGTTTCTGTAAAAATTGACTCTGTAATATTGGTATTTACAATACTTGCTCCTTCTAAACAAGCGTTGTCGAATCTTGAATTTTGTATTTTACAGTTGTCAAGATTTGCATTCTCAAAATCGGATCCACTAAAATCACAGTTACTAAGATCTCGCCCCTCAAAATCGAATTTATTGAAGTTGGAAAGTTTTAGATCAATTATACCATAATTATTTGACTGATATTTCTTCCACTCATCAAAACTTTCCTTTAATGCATTATATGCTTCTGGCAATGCCATTTCCAAAATCCTTATATGATATTAGTTTATATCTATTCAGGCTCCACCAATTTTTTTGAGCCAAAAATAATAAAACAGAATGGTCATTTTCTCGAACACTAGAAAACGAAGATATAGACTCTAAATAATTGTCAGAATAACCAGGATGTGAAATCACCTCAATAACATTTTCATCTGGATAATTATATTCTATCATTTTTAATTGCTTTATTAGTTCATTTGAATCCAACATGCGTCCAGTCCACTTTCGTACAATTGCAATAGTTGCAATTAAAGATTCTCTTTTCACAATATCCTTGAAAGGACCTGATATAGCCCCTCGCATTGGGATGTTATACTCTTTTGCCAATTTTATGTAAGTACGAGAGAACTCTGGAATTCGATGCATTCCATGATGACTATCAATATGTGTTGGAAGACCACCTAATAATTCACATGCTTTCTCGATTTGGTAACGCCATTCTATCTCAACTTCACTGATTTGTGGTAAAGGACCATTTCGTGGATCGCCAAACTTTTTGGAAGAATCTAGTGAATATAGACTAGGTACTTTGTTTTGTGAAGTTAATGGCTTACCCGCTGTCAATTGTAGATGTACACCCGCATTTCCTAAAAGACTTTTACCATTCCACTTCTTAATTGTTTTTATTGCATTTGGTGATGCTACCATCAATGAAGTACTCGAAATGGCATTTTTATCAAATAGCTCAAGTATTGATTTACAGACACCATCAGAGATACCAAAATCATCTGCATTTATTATTAATGCTTTCATATTAATTAACCAAAATACTTTTATTATTTAAGATTATTGTATAATTCAATTGAGCCAAATACTTGCATATCTCTTCCGTAATCAGATATTTTAATTTCAGTATTATTCCAAGCAGTTGCCCAACAAAATTGTCTTGCATAACTGATTGCCTTTTCAGTAAATAAAGGTAGATCAGTGATCATTGCACCAGCTAATATAATAAGGTTAGGACTAATTAAAGTAACAACTGAATTGATGGAATAGCCTAGATATTTGGCAGCATTGTCAATCACTTTTAGTGCTATAGGATCATTTTCTTGTATCCCAATGGAAATACGATCGTACTTAATTTGGCTCCAGTCCCCTTCCGATGCGGTTTTCAAAGCTTGTCTAAACTTAGAGAATTTTATTTCTGCAGCTCCTGGCTCTATTTCTTTTTTATCCATTTCGGAATGATAAACTTCAACTAATCTTGTGCTAACCCAAGGTCTACTGGAATATACCTCTAAAGAGCCATTTGACCTAAGCTGTTTATAATAGGCGCCTTCAGGCTGAACAATAAGACGCCCAAGTAGACCGGCTGTACCTGCACCTAAATACTGTTTACCATCAATCAATATTTTTGCACCAATTCCTTCATCAACAAAAATATAGACTAGTGAATGGGGTGGTTGATCTTGAAAGTAATCACCATATTTCATTTCTCCAGCAATTAAACATTCTGTATCATGGTGAATTGAGCAATTAACATCTAATTTATCACTTAATATATTTGCAAAATCAACAGGTTTTCTAATACCTAATCGACTTGAACTAATCAGTTTTTTATCATCTTGTAGAGTTCCTGGCATTGAGATAATAACATGCTTAGGTTTCACTTGTTTCTTTTTCCAATGTTCCTTTAATCGTCTTGATATTTCTTCTATCAATCTTGTTCCATCTGGATCAACCAAATACTTTGAAGGGTCCCAACTTTCTTTGAATAAGATTTCAATCTCTTTTCCGTCTGAAGTAGAACATGTATGTGTATCTACAACTAACTTTTCTAGAAGTACAACACTAATAATATGATCCATTTTATTCACCAAAATTAGTATCAATTTGAATTACATAAAGAAGCAACACCTATCATCCCAGCATCATTACCGTATCGAGCTTTTCTTACTTCACAACTAGCAAAAACTCTTCTATGAGATGCATATTTAACGCCATTTATTATTGACTCGAAATAAGATTTTTCTCCATCTTCAACTTTAATGCTATCAGCAGCGGTGACAACACCACCTCCGATTGTGACAACAGTTGGATTAAGAATATTCATAGCATTTCCAATGCCGATGCCTAGCCAATAAGCTCCTTTTAATATAGCATTGATGGCATTTTGATTTCCTTCCATTGCAAGTTTTACTACTGAAGTGAAGTCATTGACTCGTTCATCGTGTGAATAAGTATTGTAATGTTGTACAATCCCGGGAGCTGAAGCTAATGTTTCTAAACAACCCATTTTCCCACAACTACAAATAATAGTTTTTTCAGAAGTTATTTTTATATGTCCTATATAGCCAGCTTGACCGCTATCGCCCATAAGAAGTTCATTGTTATATATAATGCCACCACCAACTCCTGTACCTACTACAATATGAACATGAGATTTTTTATTATTATTATAAGCAACATATTCTCCCCATGCAGATGCACGACCGTCGTTTACCGTCTTTACAATATTGATACTTTTAAAATTTTCTTTAATTATTTTGCTCCATGAAATATTATTGTATCCTTCAAAATGACCTGCACTTACAACAACACCGTTTGTATCTACTGAACCTGTAGTACTAATACCAATTGCATTTATTTCATTATTGTCATCCAATGCGTTTTCGATGATTTTTAGTACATTTGTTTCGAGGTCGTTGAAATGCTTTGATGGTAACAAAACATTTTGACCTTTAAATATTACACCAATATTATCAGAGTTTGTATCAATTAATCCATGTTTAATTGAAGAACCACCAATATCTAAGGCATAAATTTTCATATAATAACCTCCAACCTTAATTTAATTTAAGTTAATGAAATAATTACAAAACCAAATGCATCTAATTCTGAATCAATGAATTTATTCTGTCTTAATATTTTCCCCTTTGAATATTTTTTTGGTATTTGATATTTTTTTGATCTATCAAAATTTGCTATGAGTGAATACATACCATCTATTGTTGTTATTACTAATAATTGTTTATTAATAATATAATCAGTTTTAAATTGAAAATCCTGACTTGAATGAATCTTATTTAATGTTGATAGTAACGAATAAACTTCATAACGATGATTTAAATTTAAATATTTATCTAAATATTTTTTGGTTATTTGTATTCTATTTAAAGCTCTTGGGTCTGTAAAATCTTCCAAATACGTTTGAATTTCGGGAATATACCCCATTATATAAGGTAAATAAAAATAACTCCAACCAGGCATCATTCCTGTTACCGCTATAGAAAAAAGTATTGTATCATAAACATTAATACCGGGATTTATTAAAGAATATAGATAGGGTGCTGAACAATTAAGTTCGTATGGTGTACCATTTGCTATTCTTATTTTGATTTTTTTAGAGTCTGCAAAATTTAATATTTTTTCTTTATCATATTCTCTTAATAATTTTGAACGGAGCAATATACCATCATGAGTGCGAGGAACTCTAACTATGATTCGACCATCATATTTTGTTTGTTCAATATGACGCATTAGAATCTCTGGATCTTCTTCAAGAATTGATAAAGCCAAGAATGTTGAATAAGTAAAATCATTAATCGGGATATTTTTTCGAGTTTCATCTGCGAAGTATTTAAGCCCATCTTCATCGCAATCTAATTGTGCTAAAACTTTTAAATTTTGTGATCTAACTTTATCTGCCATTTTATTAGCGATTTTAAATACACCATGATTATGTCTAATTTCTGCGCCTAAAAATTTAGAATAATAGGCCACGGCATCAAGTCTCACTCCCCATATTCCTACAGAAGCAAGTAAAGTTAAATGCTCAGTAATTTTTTTTTGTACAATATCAGAATCTAAACGAATATCTATTGCAGCATGGGAAAAAGTTTTCCAAAAATAATAATTTAGGTGTGATTTTACTAAAACGGGTTGTCCCCGTGGGGAAAATGGCCCTTGATCTATTGAGCAGTTTTTATAAGCATGCAATATTTTACTATAATATTCTGGATCATCCTTAAAATTTTTGCTCCAAACATGATTAACGCCAACGTGATTATATATACCGTCAACAATGATTTTCCATTTAGATGATAAATTATAAATATCTTCCCATTGGCCTAAATCTTCTCTTATATGGAACCAATCATCAGGTGCATAACCAAAATCACCTGAATTGGGATAAAATGGAAAGATGTGTAAGCACAGTTTCTGAGGCAAAATTTCATTTAAGATTTGATTTAGACTTGATAAATTATTTAGTTCAAAAGCATCAGGATATGTCCCAATAATAATCATTCAAATAAGTTCCTATGATATTTTAAGTTTATCATTAATTGTTTTATAATTATTTGACTGGTATTAGTAAGCCATAACAAAGTATTAAACGAGTTTGATAAAAAACAATTGGATAGTAAAAAAATGTCGAATAATAAACTATGATCATTTGCTTATATTTCATTAGAAGCAAAATGTTATTATGTAAAACAGAGAACTTGATTATGTGCTATACAAGTCATAAACATAATAACACAGCATTAGAATATATCAACAAACAAGTTTTAATTTATTATTCAGAAAAACTTTCCACCTTAAAGATCCCACTAATTTTTATATTATATTGTAATAAATGTATTTTTTCGGGAAAAAACAATATGAAAGTGAAAAATTATAAAAAAGGCTAAATTGCAAGATTACCCATTCTCACTTGATTCATAGCTTTACTTTTTTAGCCAATCCTAAATTCTTAAATGGCGGCTCGATTTTTTTCTCCGGTATTAAGTTTGACGGAAATTATTCAAGTTGCATTAGATTTCCCTAAAAATTACTTTTATTAGTTCTATTAACCACCGTTTTTGAGACAAATCGATTGCCTGGGAAACCAGGCTTTTTTTATATCGTTTAGTGTATCAAAACTCATCTCAAAATCAAATTCTCTAAACCTTCCCCACTGAAGGTTTTTGAGTCTGACAAAGTTAAGAAAAAAAAAGAGCCTCCGAAGAGACTCTAAAAAAAACTCAATCTTTTACACAACGCACAGACGCACCAAATTGCCTTTTTAGACTTCTATAACCAAAGTATGCAACATCAAATCCCAATTCTAAATCAATAGAATTAGTATAACCATCTTTACTGTTTGTCCAAAAAAAAGCATTCGAACTCAGCCATTGAAAATTTCCATATTCAGAACGACAGCCTCCAGGTAAAGCAGAAAAACCACTTTCATTTGTAGCGCCTTCATTCGGCGATCTCCAATATTCTGTACCAACACTTTTTAATTTTCCACCAATCATTTCATAGTCCCCCAAGTGTTCGAACATAATCTCAAATTCTTCTTTTGTAGGTATATGCCATCCTTCTGGTGCTAAACCACGTACATCGTTTACAGAATGCCAGTTATATAACAGACCAAAAGTTGGAACTAAGGTTGAATTATTATCATAACTACAATAGGCTCCAACTTCTAGTATACTCCATTGGTATGTTTTAGTTATATTATAAATTTTATCCCCATTTTTATAATGTTGCACTTTTAAATTTTCTGCCATCCACCATTGATCGCCAATCTTTACTGTTTTATAAATATTACCATCTATGTCCTCAATTGTACCATAGATTGTTTCATTGTCATGAATTAATTCAATCATTTTAGTATTATATTTCATAAAAATAGCTATGATCAATACTACTATAATAGAAATTCCGAGAATAATTAACTGTCTCCTCTTTAGACCTTTTTTTTCGTTAAAGGATTTAACAGGTTGTTGGATTAATCCTAAAGATTCAATTTTTATTAATTCTTTTATTACTAACTTCTCATTACAGTTCCTGCATGTACCGATTTTTTCGATGTCATTTTCAGTGACTTTGTATTTTTTATGGCAGTTTGGGCAAAAAATAATGAAATCCATATTACACCTCAATGATTTTTAAAATTATTGTTTCAAGTATCATCATTCTTTTACCAAAAATATAAAATAAAACCCTGGTGTACTTTAACTGTCTGATACCCAGGGCTATAGAAATTCAAGAAACAAAAAACTCAATTATTCTTCTTTTTTGTAATTATCCCCAAACCAAACTTTCATCTGTTCAACAGCCTTGTCTTTATGTTCTTGTTTGATATGAATAGCCACAGTTGCTAATGCTGCTGCTATCACCCCTAAATCATCTGCATATCCAACAACCGGAGTGATATCTGGAATGGCATCCAAAGGAAAGATAAAATAGCCTAATGCAGCTACAATTATTCCCTTAGCCCACGCGGGAGTATCTGAATCTTTTAACGCATAGTAGAGAGTCAATACTTTTTCAACAAGTTCTGCCCCTGCCTTGAGCGCATGATTTTTAAGCTTGTCCCAAAAATTTTCTTCATTATAATGCTTTGAATACTCGTTAGAGATTTCCATAGATATTCCTCCCAAAAAGTTAAAAATGTTATCTATTAAATATTAATGCTTACCCCTTTAAGGTGTGTATAGTATTGTACAAAACTATACACAAGAAAACAATAAAAAATATACCAACAGAATTATTTTTTATGAATTTAATACTTTTAGTCTCTGCTATTTTTCACTCAAAATATTTATAATATCAAAAAAAGAGTGGGAAATGGATAACATCTTTAAGAACATCGGTTCCAGGATTAGAGAAGAGCGCAAGAAACTCGGTTATTCTCAGGATGAACTTGCTGATCGTTCTGGTTTACATACAACTTACATCGGGGGCATCGAACGGGGTGAAAAAAATCCTACAGTTACAACCCTCCAAAAGATTTCAGATGCTTTAAATATACCCTTGTTTCAATTATTTAAATTCAATTCAGAAAAGCCTGATGAAGAAGATATCGTGGTTATAGATGAAATTGTTGATTTATACAAGACTCAAAGCAAAAGAACTAAACGAGTTATTAAGAGAATGATTCAAATTCTTGGGGAAGATCTAGAATAATTTTTTCCCATGATATATAATACAAAATGTAAATGGAGGGTGTATGCAAGAGTCTGCTAAAAATGAATATTCAGAAGCTATTGCCTTGGGAAACTATTTCATGGTTGAAAAATTGATGGAGCTTGAGCAAAAAAAGAAGAGAAAAGAAAAAAAGAAAAATGTTTATAATGAAAAAGGGAAATTAATTCTAGAAACCTACGAAGGGGATAAAAACAATATCATTGATAAAACTAACAGACAAAATCTATTATGTAATTTAGTCAAAGAAGATCAAAGAGCTACATATTTAATTGATTTGGCATTTACAAGTCCTTTTGCTCCATATGAATTAAAATTCAAAAAAGAAGACTTTAAAAAAGCATTATTATATATGAGTTCACTTCTTAGTCAAGATTTTGATATTGTTGATGATATTCTTAAAAATCAACAAGAAGCATTGAAATCTCACAAAAAAATTGAATGGGCTAAAATTATTGCGTTTGGAGTAGGTGGATTGTTAATTTTTGCTTGGGGAGGTTGGTTAATGGCACCAGCGATAGGCACTGCAATCGGGACTGCAGCTGGTTTATCGGGTGCAGCGGCTACTTCACATGGTTTAGCAATCTTAGGAGGCGGTGCTTTGTCAATAAGTGGTTGGGGAATGGCTGGTGGGATGTGGGTGGTTACTGGGGCTGGAGGATTCATTGGAGCCAGTATCCTAGGAGGTAGTCCGCTATTATTACAATTGGGAGCAGCTCAAGCAAGAGTAGAAATCTTGAAATTACAAGTAACGTATAAGACTGTATTTGTGGTTAACCAAGCACACCATTACATGATTGAAAAAAGCATAGATAAATTAGTTAATATGAAAAAAGAAATAATGAAAGAGCTCGTTAAAGAGGAAAATTTAAATGATAAAAGCTCCAAGCGAATTAAGGATATTAAAGAAACTCTCGACACTCTGAACAATGCAATTGATTGGATGAGAAAAAATAAAATTCCAGCTTAATAAAGGATGTCTTCTCCTGATACCAGATCATCGCATAGTTCATCAATCATTTCTTCTTTTTGCTTATCGGATAAGGTGATCTGGTATTCATAAAACAATAACTTTGCTTTTTCTAAACGATCCATTTCTTGTTCTTCTGAAAAATCAACTTTTCCTCTGATAATTTTTGATATCAAATCGCCAATCGTCTTTGTCATTGCATGCCCAATGGAAACTGAACTAATTTCTTTGGGATTAAAAGGTAATTCATATTTTAATGAAGTAGATAATAATTGAGCAAGGAAGCCATAGCCCATTGTTTTACCAATACTCTTCAACCAATTGTCAGATAAAGTTTTATTTTGATACATTAGTTTTGTAGAATCATAAAGAAAAACCTCAAAATCTGTGTAAAAACCAGAAGAATTTTTACCCATTAATTTTCCCTCTCCTTCTTAACAAAGTAGATGGATTTACATCTAATATTTTACACGTTTTTGAAATATTATTGCCAGTATTATTCATCACCTTCTCAGTATACCAATCTCTGACTTTTTTTTCCGACCATGCCCCCTTTATGATTTGATCTGGAATTTCTTCCGAGAATTCCTTTCTATTATAATTATTGGTTGATCGCCACTTGTCATTCTCATCAACAATTCCTAATAATACCCCTCTAACAAATGATTGCAATTCACGTACATTGCCAGGCCAGTTATAACCTTTCTTATATTTATTAATTTTATCTAATACAACATTAACATCTGAAAATAGAAAACCTTCATCCATGCTATTTATCACAATTCGTTGAACGATCTGATTGATATCATTTTCAGATCTTTCTCTCAATGGAGGAAGATAGATAATTGTTCCGGCTAACCTCTCGTATAAATCACTTCTAAAGTCATCGTTGGGAATGTCCATCTTATTTGTAGCAGAAATGTAACGAACATCTGCATTCACTTCAGTATCCACACCAACTGGCCTGACTTTTTTGGTCTCAATGACTCTTAATAATTTTACTTGTGTACCTAATGGAAGATCTCCAACCTCATCAAGGAAAAATGTTCCACCATTTGATTTTGTAATTAAACCAATCCTGTCATTAATCGCACCTGTAAATGCGCCTCTTTTGTGTCCGAATAATTCACTATCAATCAAATTATCAGTAAAAGCGGCTACGTTAACACTTGCTGAAGGAGCATGGATTGTTTTATTATGCCAATAAGCAGAACTATGAACAGCCTTGGCAAATAATTCTTTACCGGTACCGGTTTCCCCCAAAATTAATACATTTAGATTTTTAATTGCTGGTTTATAAAAAAAAGAATTTGTTAAATCATTCCCAAAACATGCCATCCATGTTTGTTTTTTAACATTCAGCATCACTTCTGATGTTCCAACAATATCCTTTTTCAAAACCTTATCAATACGGCCAGCGGCTGCTGAAATTGACTTGCATTGAGTATATTTATCTACACCTATATTGTTAATTGCATAATCTGGAATTAAAGGAGTACTACTTTTATTGTTTATCGCCTGCCAGTGTAAAATCGCCAACGTCAGTTTTTCCCAAACTAACGCCTCAGTTCTTAATAATTCAGTTTCAATACTATTAAAGAGGTTGCGACATGATTTTTCATCTAATTTCTTAAGAAAATTTCGTGTACTCTTTGATAGTTTTGTTTGATCAGGATATCCCGAGTATGCATTTATGATTTCAATGATAATTTCATCTCTGTCCATGATCAAATATAATACAATTCAGTTAAAAAACAACAAAAAATCTTATTGCGTTTTGCATTTCGCATATGCGCAATGCAAAAATACAATAAATAAACATAAAAAATAAACGCTGATAAGCGATTGTTATTAAAGCTTTTACCCTACATTTGTTATTTTGGTACATTTTATGGATTTAATAAGACAAGTCCAAATCCAAGAAAAACTTGGAGGGATAAATAAAATTAGAAAGGAGGCATAAATGCCCCAAGTAAATTTAAACTTCAACCTCAGCGCAGCAGAGGTTAAAGTTCTTAAACAGATTCAACAAAAACGATACAGTCGTCACGGATCTGTTGAATCTGCTTTACACGCAATTGTTGTAGATGCTGTTAAGTCTGAAATTGCAATTCAGCGTGGTAGAAACATCGTTCAATTAAGATACGGTAAGATTGATGGAGCAGCTTTAGAAGAACGTCTTGTAAAAATTGGTTTATCAGCGGATGAAGCAAAGCAACTAATCTCATTAAAAAATGGAGGATAAATAATCACTATAGGGGCTGCCTTATGGCAGTCTCTTAAATTCAGTATATTGCAATTAAGAAAAAAAAGGTAGGTAAATATGTGTAACAATATTACAAACAAATCTAAAATAAACGTTGTTGAAAAAGATAATAAAAGAGCTTTCATTGATATGAATGAGGTTTTTATCAGTGATTTCGATAATGACAGAAATTGTGTTTATGATACTCACAACGGTCTATTAGCAAATAGAAAAGCTTCCGACTTAATTCCTGGATTAATATTCAAAGTTTATGATGTTTATATTGACTCAATGGACATTATAAATGATTTACTAATTTTCACATTTCTTTATTACGAAAATGAACCGACAATAAATATAGAAATAGGTGTATGTGAACATAATTTGAATCAATCATTAAAATCAAATGATATTTTATTAGAAATTGGGGGAATAATAAACAATACAGAATATTTTATCCTTCAATTTATCAACCTACGCGAACCACATAAAACTATTTCATTCACATATACTCTAGAATCATATAAAGATGTGAATTTCTCGCTTAAATATGTAGCAGTTGAATTGGAAAAAATAATTAATAAGGCAGAAAAAAATTTAATAGTTAAACAGCAAAAAAATAAATAAGGAAGTAATTATTATGGTTAAATTACTAAAAGTAAAGGAGGTCGCAAAATATCTGAGTATGACTGAGCAAGCAGTATATCAACTTGTTCACCGTAACAGAATCCCGGTAGTTCGGATCGGTAAATCCCTGAGATTTGATATCGATGAGATAAACAATTGGATATCAAGACAAAGTTGCTAAAAGGAAATTGAGGTTTAAAAATCAACCAAGCCTTACCTGAGGAATAAGGTTTTTTTATTAGGTATAAGAATTATGAGAATAATTCTTTAATGTAACGGAGATAAATTATGGCAAAAATTTACAAAAGAAAAGATGTTAACAAAACAACCTACTATGCCCATTTTTCAGTAAGAGGAAAACGGTACCGAATTAAACTTGATGCTCAAAACAAAGAACAAGCTAAGAAACTTGCTGCTGATGCCGAATTCCAGGTATTACAAGGAAATTACAAAATTTTAGAAAAAAGTAAAATTGTCACTTTAAAAGAACTTGCTGAAAGGTACATCGAATATGCAAAGCCGAATAAACGGTCTTGGGATCGGGATGTTGTATCACTAAAGAATATTTTAAATATGGAAATTGATAACAAAAAACTTGGTGACTATGACATTAAAAACATCAAAGTTGCACATGTTCAGAAATATCAGATCCGTCGCAAAAGAGAGTTGGATGTCAAGTATGAATCAAAAGGTATCTCTGAACAAGACCGAAACTATGCAACAGTCAACAGAGAGCTAGCTTGTTTGAAACATATCTTTTACATGGGCATGGAGTGGGAAATGCTTACTAAGAATCCTGTTGTGAGTAAATCTATCAAATTTGATAAAGAAAAATCAAGGAATAGGGTTCTGAGTGATGATGAATATAAGAAATTATTATCAACCTGTACGGGTTACTTGTACACCATAACATTAATAGCTTTAAACACTGGAATGAGACAAGGAGAGATCTTTAATTTAAAATGGGATGATGTAAATCTGAATGAGAGGAAAATAGAGATTAAATACACAAAAAACGATGAAGACAGAACAATCCCAATAAACCATTTTTTACAAACTTTGTTGTCTGCATTACCAAAACAAAATGATTATATAATCATAAACCGACAGGGTACAAAATTAAAGTCTGTAAAAACGACTTGGCGCACTACTCTCACAAAAGCTGGAATTGACAACTTTAGATTCCATGATCTCCGTCATACAGTAGCGACTAGACTAGCAGTGGCTAAAGTTCCGGAATCAGTAATCGCTATGATTTTAGGGCACAAACGGACATCTATTACCAGTAGATACATTAACCCACAATGGAATGAAATGGTTGAGGCTGTTAAATTGCTGGGAGAATGGTGTCAACTTTTTACCGAAGATAAAACGAATGGTATTGAAAATTCAACTAAATCCAAACAAATAGCCTAATAATTAATGTCACAGTTTAATTTACTCCCCGATTCTTATAATTAAAGGCCTCTACTTAGAGGTCTTTTTTAGATATGTTTACTTTCATTGAATTTAAGCAGGTTTATGATTTCAATAGCATTAATATTTCACCTAAAGAAATGGCGATAGCCCAGATTATACGATATACTGTTGAATAGTATTGAGTGGCTTCATCACTATATCGTAAAAAAATAGATCGTAGGCTTAGAATATTATTATCTCAATTACTTTGTTTAAGTTTATTAAACAAAGATTTAAATAGGCTATGTATTTTCATATCATTTAATATTAACAACATTTGATTTAATTGAAATATAATTTCAAATTTTACAATATTTTTGTAACATAAAGATTGTAAGCTATATATCACAAAAATATTGCAATATGTATAAATCATTATAATTAAATAAATACTAAATCTCGTTATTATTTGTTTAAAAAATGAATACATCATATTTTCATTTTCACAATCCACTTTTTTTTTGTTCCAAATTAACAACAAGTCAATGTAGACCCCAGTAATAAAAAGGGAAACTATTTCACGGTAATCAAAAAATATTTCAATGTCCATAATATTCTCCTTTTTTCAAATTAATCGAAAAATCACAAATTTCATAATATTCCAGTTTCCAAGTCTTATTCACCAAACATCATTGTACCAATTTTGGTTAGGAAGTCAACTGAATATTTGATAATTAATTTTTTCATCAAAATCCTCAAGTGATATTGAATTGCAAAAAACATAATTTACTAAAGTCTTCATAAACAAATTTCTGTTTAGATTACTCTCTATTCAAAAACCACTCTAATAGTAGTGTATACCATGATCAAGCGGCAAACAAAAAGTAGGGTAACTTTTGACAATATTATGAATGAAAGAATTAGGAAGGTATTTATACCAAAAAGACTACAGGCGCTCAAAATTAAATCAGCAAGCCTTAAACGAAGACAAAATGCTGAAATCAACAGTTTGGGAAAGGATGGTCTTAGTGGTATTGATGTAGTCTAGGATAGGTCACAACTGTGTTGCAACAGAACGCAAATAAATATTTACCTGATCACTGCGAAACTCGTTGTTCCCGCCTATACCAAAATATCGTGCACCAAAACCACCGGTTAATGTGTTTGTTTCGTATGAAATGATTCCACCCTCTCTTGTAACTCCTGCATAAAGCAATGGAGGTAATGGAGGTAATTGCTGCCCTTGATCATCCGTATAATTCTCACGAGTAGAACGAATAATCTTTCTTTCATTAAGTAGGTTTGAAATTCCCTCACGTTCAACTACTATGAACCAACCAGATTCTTCCATAGCCTTTAACAGCATAGATGTAGCACCCTGTGTCATCGCGGTTGACCAGATCATACCCGAGGAAGAGGCTATATACAGCCCTGATTAATCACCATGCCTTTAAATAAATAGCTTATGTGCTAAAAATCTTCAAGAAATAAATTACTAATAAATATCATCCATTAATTTACATTGTAAACTAGACATCAATTAAAAATGTCACGAATTTGTCACAGATCCCCATACAGAGACAAATTAGACAAGCGGTAATGCTAATAAAATCAAATCATTAGCACAATTAAGTCGAGTGCTGTCCCAATTACTTCTAATCCGTAGGTCGAAGGTTCGAATCCTTCTGGGCGTGCTAAAACTGCCCCTGATTCTATAAGAGTTAGGGGCTTTTTTGTTTGAATTTAACTAATCTTTACATAGCAACCCACTTTTAACCGATAGGTCAAAGGTTCGAATCCTTCTGGGCGTGCTAAAACTGCCCCTGATTCTTTGTGAGTTAGGGGCTTTTTTGTTTGAATTTAACTAATCTTTGTATAGCAACCCACTTTTAACCGATAGGTCGAAGGTTCAAATCCTTCTGGGCGTGCGAAAATTGCCCCTGATTCTACGAGAGTTAGGGGCTTTTTTATTTGAATTTAACTTATCTTTGCATAGCAACCCACTTTTAACCGATAGGTCGAAGTTTCGAATACTTCTGGGCGTGCTTTTAAGAAAAAATGTAAACCAAAAAACCCTTTGTTTCTAAATAACTTATGGGGTTTTTCATATCTAAACATTGCATAACATTTTTATAGAGGCATTTTAGAGCCGTTTTAGAGTCATATCCTTACATACTCGTTAATATTCTTAGCAACATGCTCAATCAATGTATCTATTTTTTTTTGGTCTAACTTGAACTATAAGTTTCTTCTCAAGCATTATAGCATAGATATTATTTGTCTAAATTTGATAACAATATTAAATAAATATTTCAACATCCAAGATCTTTAATATGATCACAAAATAAAACAACTTGCCTGATACAAATTTCTAGTTTTCCAATTCAAAACTTTTTTTTAATCGTATATCTCTAGAAGATCTTCCTATCAACACCCTAAATTCACCCGGTTCAGTGATCCATTGTTTTGTTTTCACATCATAAAAAGCAAATGCACTTTTATCCAGTTTAAATGTTACCGTTTTACTTTCATTGGGTTCTAAATTGACTCTTTTAAATCCCTTTAATACTTTTACTTCGCGTACAACACTTGACTCAACATCCTGGACGTATAGTTGAACAATCTCATCACTAGCCATATTACCTGTATTTTGGATATCAACCTTGACAATAAATACATCATTCTGTTTAGTAATATCCAGGTTGCTGTATTTGAATGTGGTATATGACAATCCATGTCCAAATGGAAATAGCGGTTCAATATTATATTTATCAAAATGACGATAACCAACAAACAGGCCTTCTGAATACGTTACAGAATCTTTTGGACCGGGATACGTTTTGTAGACCGGGGAATCCTTCCACGACTTGATAAAAGTCAATGGGAGTTTACCAGAAGGATTAACATCACCGAAAAGTATTTCGGCCAGTGCATGCCCGCCTTCCTGGCCGGGGTAAAAGGCTTCAATGATTGCCGGAACACCTTTTATCCATTCATTCATCAATATGGGTGTTGCATTATTTAAAACAACAATAGTGTTTTTATTCGCTTTAACAACTGCATTAATCAGTTTCACCTGATCATCAGGCAGGGAAAGCTGTTCACGATCATTACCTTCACCCTCGAGCGTTTCACGCAGTCCGGCACAGATAATTGCAACGTCTGATTCACTGGCAGCAATGGCAGCCTGTTCAATATCATCACCTTTTCCATAATAAGCAAGTCCCAGATGTGCTTCACACGTCCCGACATTTTCAAAAAACTCCATACGGATTTTGTATTCACGTTCCTTTTCAAGATTAATATATATGGAGCGTAATGAGCTGGCCATATCGACTATCCATGAATCGATGACGAGCTCACCATCCAAATAGAGCCTACAGCCATTATCACTCATAATACCCAATTCAAACATACCAGAACCGGGAGATGTGAATGTACCTGTCCATCTTGCTGAAAACAAATCTTCATTCAAAACACCAGGAGCAGGTGAATCAGTGTCCCAACTAAAATCGACCTGATCATCAATTCTACTTAGAGCAGGCTCTCCCTCAAGGTCTTTATTGTTAAAATATTCACCCAATAGGCCGTGTTCACCCGTTTTTGCTCCGGAAGGAGTTAATAATATGGATTCTATTGCAGGCAATGTCTGGCGTTTGAGACGACCGCTTTTAACAAATCGGATTTCAATATCGTCTCCTACCCTATCATGTAAACCCAGAAGCGGTGATATTGCATAGTGTGCGGGTAAATATCCGCTGCCTCCACCATACATTCGGGCTTCATCAGCATTAGGACCAATCACAGCAATGGATTTTATCTTGTTTCGGTCCAACGGTAATATTTTATTTTCATTTTTAAGCAAAACAATACTTTTACGAGCTACTTCTAATGCCAGAGCACGACGTTCTTCCGTATTAGCTAATCCACCATAATCTTTTACCGACTCGTCAAAAAGACCTGCTTTGAACATAACCCATAATATCCGACGGACTTTTTCATCAACAACATCTTTTGAAACCTCCCCGTGCTCAATTGCTGCAATCAAATCATCACCTAAAAATGCACCATCAGGCATTTCCAAATCGAGCCCTGAATTCGCTGTCTGCACCGTATTGTGCACTCCACCCCAATCCGATACAACAAACCCATCAAATCCCCAATCATTTTTGAGTATATCAGTCAATAGATACCGGTTGGAGCAACAATAAGCACCTCGGAATTTATTATACGCTGCCATAATAGACCACGTGTCAGCTTCCTGAACTGCAGCTTTAAATGCAGGTAAATAAATTTCGCGTAGCGCTCGTTCGTCCACATTCACATCTACAACACCTCGATTCCATTCCTGATTATTTACAGCAAAATGTTTAGTACTGGTTATAACCCGCTGGCTCTGTACACCTTTAATATAAGCCACAGCCATTCGTGACGTCAGGAATGGATCTTCACCAAAACTTTCAAATGTTCTGCCATGTTGAGGTACCCGGGCAATATTCAGGCAAGGGCCCAGGAGCATGTTGCGGCCTAAAACGCGCGTTTCCTCGCCCATGGAAACACCAACCCGTTTGATTAATAAATCATCCCAGGTAGATGCCATATTGATACTTGCAGAATAATTTGTTGCGCGACCTTTTGTATTGGGTCCCAGTGGGCCATCGGTCATAACAATTTCAGGGATACCCAGACGAATGTTGGGTTTTGTAGTAAATCCAGCCCCGCTCACCATATCCACCTTTTCGGCAAATGACATACGATTCAACAAATCATTGACTCGTTTTTCAACAGGTAATGCCGGATTTCGATACTCGGCTATATCATTGTTACTTAAAAGCTCTTGATTTTCAAATTCAACAGTTTTCTTGTCATAATATGATTTATAATCACGATAAAGCTTGACTGTCGCTTCGCCACCGGGCTTGCGTGATGCCCAGGGTGCATTAAAAAGTCCTGGATATTGAAAACAAATTATTTTTTCAAAATTGTTGAAACGATTCAAATCACTGATTATACCTTCAATATCTCGTGGATAGAGTTCTTCATGTTCACCAAATAAAAAAGCTTCCAGGTCCATCCAAAAGTGTGTACCCGCATTGTCACAAAGTTGCTGCAGTTGAGCTGCTGCCTGCTCGCCAGTCAGATCACCTTCCGGCATTCGACTAAAACCAAAAGGACAAAGTATATCAATATGAGGCAACAGTTTAGGATAAACATTCAGCCCGTCCCTGATATTATGACAACTGGGAGCAAATAAGACCGGTTTGTCAGGTGTTAATGTGCGAACATGGGCCTGAAACTCTTTAAAGAAATGGACAATATCAGCGTGATGTCGATTGATAACAATATCATCAGTATTATTTGAGGAAAGCGAACCATCAACCTCTTCAGAAATATACCACCCATAAAATGAAGAATGGTGACCATAACGTTGCCACAGTTCAGTTGCAACCTTTTTATGCCATTGCAGGGAACCTTTACTAAAATCAAACCAGGCATAAAGACCAACCGGTACAAATACATGCATACCACGTTCATCTGCTTCACAAAGAATAACTTCTAAAGGATCTTTAGATTCAATTGACATTCGTCCAGGAAATAAACGGGAAGGATAAAAAGCTTTTCCTTTATACCCTTCCTGCTCAATGGAATGAGCATCAGCATATTCTTGATTACGAAAAGATTCTTGAAGTACAATTATATTCATGCCAATTTCATCCATAGCACGAACAAGTTCACGCCACTGAATTTCGGTCATTTTTACCAATTCATCCATCCATAGTACGCCCTCATTACCCCACATATAAAAGCCACACCAGGCACCGTCAATTGTAGCTATCGATGGATTATCAGATTTAACTATTTTTAAAAACTGTTTTTGTTTTGATACATTTTTCCCGGATTTTACTTTTAAGATAATCTCATGATCTCCTGCATAGTCTTTTGTATGCCAGCGAAAAGAGATTCCTTTTACTGACTTTGCAGGTACAATTACAGATTCCTTATATAATAAAGCAGCATCGTCTTCCCGATCCAGATAAATTGCAGCTTCAAATTCTTTATCCTGATCAAATTGATTCCTCAAAGCGCTTCGTATTGTAACTACAATCTGGTCACTAACCGGTGATGGAGGTACCAGCGTTAAACTACAATTTTGCTTTGTATTCTCTGCAAAAGTATTTTGTATAAAGAAAAGCGAAAATAATAAATGAACAAAAAGAAGAATGAATTGAAAAGAACTATAGCTTGAGAGTAATGTTTTAAATTTTATCATTTCACTTTTCCTTTATTGATATTATTAAAGCAAATGTTTTCAAATCATTGTTTTTATCAATCATTCCTAATTTAGAACTATTGATACTTTTTCGTTCTTAAAAGTGCAAACTTTAAATCTTGCTCAACTTTATATCAATTTTATTCACACCCTTTTTCAAATTCAGTCGTAGAATTATAACCTGATCTTCAATAGGACCAATAATATCTGCGCCCTCAACTTTTTCCACTTTAAAACGCGTAAAATCATACCACAATGCTGTGGCATAGGGCATTTCTTTTTCAGTATTAATCTCCAGGGGAATTTCAGTAAATTCTCTTCTTTCCCAAGGCGTGTTAACCTTAACTTGAGGAATTCTTTGTACTGCAAAATAATCAGGATCATCAACTTGTCTGTTATGTACATAATCGCGCAACAAGATTGGATTAAATTGATCTTTAATAAATACAACCTGACAATCCTTATCATAATAGAAAAGTGTTTGTGGCCAGGGCCCTGTAGCACGGTTACTTTTGGCCGCATACCAGAATGGTGGTTTTGGCGCCGGGACATCATCAAAAATCATTGCACAGGGTTCAGTTTCTTTAAAATTATCCCGATAAAAATTTACCGCCTCGGGTACAGTCATAAAATCAACCATATCATTAAAAGTCTTGACATGGGCAAAAAAAGCATCCAACATTTTTTCAGATTTTTCAATTTCTTCAGGTGTAAATTCCCGGCATGCATCGCTATATTCCATTTCATGTGCTTCCTGATGCTGAGGGAAAAACACAACTTTATTATGAGCAATATTACGGATATAGTTGTTAAAAAAACCACGCCAATAGTCAATATTATCACCTGTGCAGATATCTGTTCTACCAACATCATCCGGATCACTGGAATAAATCGTTGGAGCATGAGAATGAATGGATTTTAACAGATCACGTGTAGTCCACTCTACAGAGACCAAGCCCCCATCATCTCTCGAAGGGATTTTAAAACAATCGTCTGCAGCATAAAAATATCCCCAGGGTGCGCCCCGGTCGGTAATTCTATCAATTCCAACCTGTTCCCAGCAAGAACCCCATATTGCAGACATGCCTGCCTGTGTTACTTTTTGTAACAATTCATTGGAACGTGTTCCCGAAGCAGCCAAATCAACTTTTGACCATGGAAAGAGTACTTTTAAAGAATCAAGTGCCTGCTGCGGGTTCCGATATGCTGTGGGTGTTGCGTGGGAATGGCCCCAGACCAGACCAATATCGTCACCAAATTCTTTGTGCCACTTGTCTATCTTACTCTTCATGGCAAGCCCTGAACCGGGATCAATAAGCCATGTTATCGGGATATCATATTTATGAGCTAATGTTGCCAACCGCTCCATACCCATTTTAGGAACGCCTTGCCCCCAATCAGAGTCTACTGTATACGCCAATACTGAAAATGTAAAAACGAGTTTACCCTTGTTATTAATCGCTAACAAATCATTTTTTACATTTTCTAAAGGTTGTGTTTTTTGTACTAGCTTTTCAGTGTTGTTATTGTTACAAGAAAAGAATAAAAACACACTCAAAATTAAAAGCTTTTGCAGAGTAGACATCTGGACCTCCAAGAATTATAATTTTCTCAATACTTGAAATTTAATAACATTAATTCAATCTCCGGCAACTAGCGTAAATACATTTCTACCGGAATTTCCTGTTTTTCCATAGATGCACTTTGTATTGAAACTTTGATCATATGTGAACCACCTGCATCAAAATAATAAACCTGAATAGGGTGTTTACCAACATCCAATTGTATTGTACCCTGTTTTACCAGTGCACCATGTTGACCACCATTATCAACAACCTCCACTGCATCAACAAACAGCTTGCTGCCGTCGTTAGATTGGAGAAAAAATGTATATTCACCAGCTTCTTTAATATTAATAAATCCACTGTATTCTATACCAAACAATTCTTTACGTATCTCAATATTGTCAAGTTTGATTTGTGAAACATGACCGGTCTTAACCGGTGTTAACATTTTAAAATCCGGTAATCTCTGCCAGGATCCTTCGTAATATCTGTAATCAATTCCGTCTGCCTGGGGAATTCTTATTTCTATTTGAGATGACGCAACCTGACTTGGCTTGTATCCTCTTTTAAGGGCAATTGCTTTTATTTCCATAGATTTATTAATATTGAACGGTTTTTTGTAATGCATTGAATTCTGGTCAGGTATACTGCCATTCACAGTATAATAAATTTCCGCACCATCAGTTTCACTATTTATTTTTACCAGTACCGAATCAGCAAAATATGTATCTTGAGGAAAAATGACCGGTGTTATAACATCCAGTTGCTTAACATTCAAAGTAACCGTTCGGCTTGTCAACATGTTTTGGGTAAATGCACGGGCTTTGATGATTCCCTTATCAATCTTGGTGAATGGAGCATTATATACCAAAGAAGCGGAGGTAGGTTCAGAACCATCAAGTGTATAACGGATTAATACATTTTCCAGACCAGCATTCATTGTAACCATGCCCTGTTTGTCACGTTTAATAATCGGTTCAGCTGTTATTGGCAAAACTGATCTGCAAAAGGCAGCAAGATCATCTTTTTCTGAATTGTATGGTCGAAAACTGAAACTGAAACGTGTTGGTTCAGGCTCAACTTTGTACTTTTCCAAAATATCTGGTCCGCAACTGGCATTTCCAACACCTCTCTGTCTGGCATCAATATGAATAAAAATATCGTTACTGCGCTGTAATTCATTCGTATGTCTTGTTTTTTCCAGATCGTGGATTGAATAATGCAGCGCTGTCATGGAGAATAAAGCGTTTCGACTCACAATCACCAACCCGGTATTTTCGTCATTAAGCAAGGCTGCCCAGCGAACATCCTGTTTGCTGCCATTGTCCTGCGGCTTGACATACGGTACATATTGATCATTTACAGTACTTTTGTACATTCCCACAGCGGCTCCGGTTTTACGGTCAGCATAATTTTCATGGGGTCCACGACCATACCAACAAAAATTTTCAAATTCAGCAGGAACTATCATTTCAAAACCAATACGAGGCAACGTTGGCAGTTCACCAAAAGGTTCAATATAATTGTCCATAAAAACATCACCGTTACCAAAGATTGTATATGTACAAAAATGATTGAATCCTTTTCCATCTTTTGCTTTATATTTACTCTCTATATGCAATTGAATGACCTGAGGCTCCATTTTTTGAAAATCAAAGGATATTAATTCATGTTTCAAGTCACTCAATCCGGCAAGGTCCCAGGTGTCTTTAACCCTCACATCATTATCCAACGGTGCACGGTAAACGTTCAATACAGGTCCGCTTAAATTACCCGGATTTGAATGAATAAATTCATGTCCCTGATAGTTGTAAGATTTGAGCATCCCACTTTTACGATCAAATGTAACATTAAATTCTTTTCCATCGATAACGACTTTATCTTCAGAATCCTGAATTTTCAGGGACGGCATCTTTGCAAGTTCGATCATAGGTTTAGGCATGGCATTTGTTGGTATCTCAAATTGCTCCCAAGCTACCTCATGTCCTTTAGGTGCCCCGGGTTATGAAATAGCTGGCGAAACCGTGAATGTTGGACGTGTCTATATTTATTTTGGAAACAATACGCTGGACAGCAATCCTGATGTTATCATTACCGGATCGGGCAATCAAAGAATCGGCAATACAATTACATCTGCGGGTGATGTCAACAATGATGGATTTAATGATATCATTGTTGGAGCACCTTATATGGGATCAACAGTAGGCCCATCCAGCTATGTTTCTATCTACTATGGTGGTACTGATATGGATGAAAATCCAGATATTATTATTGAAAAAGATCTGTTAAATTTTGGAAAATGCGCTGCCAATGCAGGTGATATAAATCACGATGACTTTGATGATATATTGGTAAGCGATGAAAACAATATATATTTCTTTTTCGGTGGAACTGAAATGGATACTGAACCGGACTTTACTCTGCATATCAGCGATTATTTTGATGGCATCCAATCCATTTCTCTTGCTGGTGATGTAAATAACGATGGCTATAAAGATATACTTGTCAGTTCAATTGAACATACCGGAGACACAAGAATTGGCAACGTTTATTTGTATTCAGGCAATTTGAATACAACAGAGATCAAATCCGGAACAACCGTTGCTACCCAATATGCGTTGTATCAAAACTATCCAAATCCATTCAATCCTACAACAACAATATATTACGAAATACCCGAATCAGGATATGTTACAATTACTGTATATGACTTGCTGGGTCGCGAAGTAAAAACGCTTGTAAATGGAAAACAATCGGCGGGTAATCATAAAATTGAATTTAATGCGTCTGATTTGGCAAACGGAATTTATTTCTATGAAATGGATACAGGAGAATTTAGTACTGTTAAAAAAATGATACACGCGAAGTGAATGATTTTAACCATTTAGAAGAAATGGACTGTTTTACGTATTAAATAAGGAAATTTTTTTATGCAAATGACATTGAGAATGGATCATTTTACAAGCAGTTTTTGGAAAAACCTTGAAATACAAAGTTTTGGTACTTTGATTCATTCTCCTGGTGGCTCCTTGTAGTGTATTTTCATATTTGAACGAGATTGAAAATGATCTGAATTTGTAAACCTGTTTTGTTTATCAAGCCCAATAGTTTTGCACGAATTTCATGCCAGTCAAATCCAGTTAAAACATTAAAACTTCCTCATTCAAATCGAAAATGAAGACAAGAATAACGGAAAGACAATTTGATAATACCAGATATTCACATCATTAATTCTATTAATTTTTCAAAATCTCTAATTGTTGGGTCAAACCATAAGAATATTTTTCTTTTTGAAACAACAATTGAGTACAATCCTTGTTTTCACTACGCTCTAATTTTTGGATATCAAGATTTGTAAGATCAATGATAAATTTTGACATCTTTTGAAAATGTATAAACATGGCAGCCAGATTTACCATCGCTTCAATTGCCCTGGGATTCTTAAAAAAAATTATGGAAAGCATCTTCCAAAAGTGCCATCCGGTTGATTTGTCAAATCCAACTTTAAAATCAAGTGTAATAAATGCCTTTGCAAGCTTGAATTTTTTCCTCAAAGTCGGTCTATATTTATAATCTGGTTTCAACTGAAGGCCCATTTGAACAGCTCTCTCATAATAACGTTTTGGCTCATAAATATATTTAATAACCCGGACATAGTCCTTCAAAACCTCGATCCGGGGTCTTGCAGTGATAAAATTCAAACCGCTCGTCATTTGATCTATTTCAGTATTGGAATCCCGAAGTATTGAACCATCCTCGAACAACCTACCCTCTTTTTTTAAACGTCTGGTTAATTGTGTGTTCGGCAATGCATACAAAGTTCCCAACATAGCCATGCATATCCCCGAATCCTGAATACACCTGATCATGTTTGAAGCGGTTTGCTTTGTTTCATTATCAAAACCAATAATGAAACCTGCATTGACAATCATGCCAAAAGAATTGATTTTTTTTACAGCTTTGGCAACAGGAATATTTATATTTGCGGTTTTTTTGGTCATTTTCAATATTTCATTATCGGGAGTTTCTATTCCAATAAAGACAAATCTAAAATCCACATCCCGCATCATTTGTAAAAGTTCATCATCATCAGCCAGATTTATTGAAGCTTCAGTTGAAAAATAAAAAGGATAATGGTGTTTCAAAGACCATTCTTTGATCTGGGGCAGCACTTTTCTAACATTATGTTTGTTACCGATAAAATTATCGTCAACAAAATCAATATGCCCCCGATAACCTAGATCATAAAGTGTCTGCAGCTCATCAATGACCTGCTCTTCAGTTTTGGTCCGGGATTTTCGTCCATTCAGTTCAATGATATCACAAAATTCACAATTAAATGGACATCCGCGGGAAAACTGAATCCCTACCTGGATATAATCTTCAAATCGGATTAAATCAAACCTGGGTACAACAGCCCGGGTCATATCTGCCCGCTCATCTGACCTGTATACACCACTCTTGCTACCTTTTTCCAAATCCTGAATAAACATGGGAATGGTAATCTCACCTTCTCCCTGAACCAGGTAATCGGCAGATTCATACATGTTCGGTTGTAATGACGGATCAGGTCCACCGACAACAACAGGACGACCATACTGATGCGCCTTGTTTATGATAGCTAAAATATTCTTCTGTTGAGGAAGCATACCCCCGGTACAAACAATATCCGCCCATTCGAAATGCTGATCACGTAAAGGTTCTACATTTGCATCTAACAATTTAAATTCCCACTGTTGCGGTAACAATGCTGCTACTGTCATTAAACCCAGAGGAGCAGCCGGATATTTCGCACCGACAATTTCACATATATCCGTATAGTTCCAATAACTAAATGCTGAGAATTTTGATTGTATAATGAGACATCTTGTACCCTTTTTTAGTAAATTTTTCATTCATATTCCTTATAAATGCTTATATAAAAAAATAATTGCTATTTGACTCTTTTTATTTGATCAGGATTACACTTTTAACCAAACCTCCTTATCAAATATTTTTATCATTCTGCACATTCCGTAAAATTTGTAGAGTTAACGGACATATACTTTATAATGTTAACTTGCCGGATTCCAGTTCCTCACGAGTTGCTTCTCTGATATGTACAATTTTGAGTTTAAAATTCAACGTTTCACCTGTATAAGGGTGGTTTGAATCAAGAATAACCTCTTTTTCATTATATGATTTAACAACTGATTTTACGTGCTGGCCATTTTTCTTTCTTGTTTTTAGAATTCTCCCGATTTTCAAATCAATGCTATTAGGAATAGTATTTCGGGGATACGCCCTTATGCGCTTTTCATTTATAGGTCCATAAGCATCTTTTGGATCAATTGTTCCTTTCTTCTGATCACCAATTTTCAACTCTAGTATTGCTTTTTCCAGGCCGGGAATGATTTGATGATATCCAACAAGAATGTACTTTGGTTTTTGAGCTTTTGTTGTAACTATTATATCCCCTGAATCCAAACTCAGAGTATAATAAATTGCAACAACTTTATTTATTTCTACCTGCATGTTTATCTCCTTATTACTTTATAAAAATTTCAAGTCTGGTTAACAAAGAGTGACCTGGATCTTTTTATGAAGAATAAAGTTATTCATTAAAAGCTGAAATAACCAGACTTTAAAATCAAAATTATTTTCAGTGTTTAAAAAAGCATATTGTTCCTCGGCATTCTGGTTAGTCGCTTTAACTACATCTATTGCCAAATTGTGATTTTTGGTTAAAATAAGCGCAGTTCGATAAAGACGGCGTTGGAATGGCTGAGCGAGCGTTGTATACTCTTTTTTTTCTTTCTTTATGCTAAAATTTGATTTTTTCATATATTGTTCACTTGTTATTTTTTGACATTATTAATAGCTGTCGTTTTAAAATACAATATTGTGTATAAAAATTTTTCTTTTTAATAATATCTGATTAGTAAATCCATAATTTATTCATATTTCCAGGACCCATTAACATATTTGAATTCATTAGCTCCAATGGTTACAAATAGAATTATCTTAATTTGTATCCAGGATTATCGGCAGACCGTCTTTTCCAGCACCAACAATAATTACCTTGGTATTAGGAGAATTGGCAAGTTTCTCTGTAGCTTCAATACCTTTCCAGCGCAGTAATTGTTCACTGATACCTGCGGCTACAATAGTTTGGAAATCAGCAATACCTTTTGCCTCGATCCGTTTCCTGTCAGCTTCCTGCTTTTCTTTGGTTAGAATAAATTCCATCCGCTGGCTTTCCTGATCAGCCTTTTGTTTTTGCTCAATCGCTTCGGTAAGCTGAACCGGCAGTGCAACATTGCGCAAGGGCGTAGTTTCAATCATTACACCGCGTATCGCAACAGCTTTGGCAAGTTCTTCCTGAATCGTTAAGCCCAACTGGTCCCGTTCGGTTGAATAAAGGGCACTGGCCTGAAAGCTCGCCGTTACAGCGCGGCTGATGGAACGGAATTGCGGAATGAGAATAATGGATTCATAATCACCGCCTGCAACAGTTTTATAAACACTTGCCGCAGAATCAGGATTCAATCGGTAAAGCACACTAATCTCCAATCCAATGGTGAGCCCTTCTCGTGACAGTACTTCCATTGTTTCCTTATGTTCTTTGGTTTGGATTGAGAATTTGATAATCCGTGCAAATGGATTCACTATATTAATTCCAGCCGGAAGTGTTCTCTCTGATACAATACCAAAAACATCAATAACGCCTACATGGCCAGCCGGAACCTGTGTAAAAAATTGAATTAGCGAAAATAGTCCAAACACAAATAAGGCAAAAAGGCTGCCGGCAGCAACAGTTTTAAATGCATTATTGTTTTGCTTTTTCATTCGTACAGCACGTCGCCACATAAAAAAAGCGGTTAAGGTTACCATTACCGATATAATAAAGATCATAACACTCTCCAATGTCTATTAAATGCTAAAACTGGATTAGATACCAATGTAACTCATCAGCTACTGTCCTTTTCTCAAGATTAACAGCATTCTGTTAAGAGATACAATAACACACCTGATAATTGACATTTTTTTTATTTATTTTTTTCAATGTAATCATTCAAATTCTGTGTTACATCCTTTATTGGTCCTTTACATTATCGTGTATCCTGGCTTCGGGATCTGAATTCCGGTTCATGAATTTTCTACCATTATCTCCATAGCGTGATCTTTGGGGAGTATATTTAGGTGACCAAAGTCCACTCAGCCAGGAAAAAAAATCTCTCACTCGACCACCAGGAGTACGTGATCCTCCTCGAATGTTTTCTGAATTCGACATAAATTATAATCCTCTTTTTTAAATTTTACCTGACAGTGAAATATTCTGACGAAAATTGTAGACAGCTTACTCGCAACTCTGCTTTTCAAGTCTAAACTCATGATTTTTAAAAACCAAACAAAGTTTTTTTATTATTGTAAGGTTTAAACTTTTTCAAAGGTAAGCCATGAGTTTTTTTCTACGCAATGTGTTCGGGATTCACGATGTAATGTTATTCATAGATTCATTATCTAAAAACGACTTTTGCCACCATGACGTTTATCTCTATCTGATCGGGACCTGGCCTCATTAACATTGAGACTTTTTCCTTTCAATTCCTTACCATGTAAGCCATCGATTGCTGACTGCCCTTCATTTTTTGAAGGCATTTCAACAAATCCAAAACCTTTCGATTCACCACTGTATTTGTCTTTAACAACTCTAACGGAGTCAATCTTGCCAAAAGCTTCAAACGGTTCTCGTAAATCATCTTCGGTTACATCGAATGATAGATTACTAACATAAATGTTCATTGTATTTTCCTTTTAATTATATTGTTCATTATTACATTTTTATAATTCGAATCCAAGTAACAACCTCTGGTACTCATTAGTAAAAAGTGCTCCTGGATATAGAGTGAATGGCCATTATAACAATTGAACTGTCGGTAAATTGAAACCGGGGACATATCATTCCAAGCATAGTTTTTACATTCTTTTGAATATTGCTTAATTTTTCCAGGGAAGATCCACTCATAATCTCTTTTCCTATGTATTCTTCATTGTCGATTCGAGTTATCTGAAGAAATTCCGGATTATTATCTCCAAAATAAGGTTTTACAGAATCCTTGCTTGCATCAAGCTGTTCCTGAAGCTTTTCACTGATTTTTATTCCTACAAAAATAAGATTACCCTCGCTATGCATTTTCACTCTGTTCTTTCTCTTTTACATCTTTAATGTTCTGATTTTTTATTGGCTTGCTGCTTTTTAATTTTAAGCAATATTTAACAGTTTTCCCTTTTCAAATTTCTGGAAATAATCAGCAAAAGTTTGTTCCTCGGGACAGATATTACTTTTTATCTTCAAATAGAGTTGTTTGCGCTTTATTTTCCTGCTTTTTTCGATTTTTGGTCTTTTTCTGTTGTTCCTTTTGCAACTTTCTCTTTTCGAGATCTTTTTTGCCTTTGTCGCCCATATTGTACCTCTTAAATTTAAAAAAATTGTTAAATATTTCTATCGACAAACATGAATTAAATTCTCATTCTTAAAAACCTGGAATAATATGATTCTCCTTATTATGTTCTAACCTTTTACATACTATATTCAAACACAAATTTGAACTGAATTAACATATTCCTGCTCATGAATACTTGGGTGATCATTCTTATAAACAAGTATCAAAATCTCATTTATCCATTCACAAAAATTAGAGTTGGTATCAAACTCTGTAAAAAAATAATATGCATATGTATATGTTTTCTGTACCAGATATTCAGCACCAATAGCGCTACGAGTCAAACGAATAGCATTGGTGTATAAACTATCCATATGGGTGATCGCAAGTTCCACAAAAAGAAGCCTGTCACTATTATTCATATTACTACCTCTTACTATATTCCAATTAAAATTGTTAATTTGAAAAAATTAATGCAATTCGTTCAAACTTTGATAATGAACCATTATTCATAAAAATAACGTTTCCGTCCATTTGCAATACCTTCTCGATAACAAGATCAACCACATCGTCAATGACTTCATTTATATCCACTAGATTCGAACGTACAAGCTTTTGGTTCTCTTTACGAATACTTCCCTTGACTTGATAATCTTCCTCAACATATAAAGTGAGTCCTGTTTTAATTTCCGCAGACAAACCCACAGCATCAATTCCAAAAACCACATTATTTGCACTAGCTGCACCAGCCAGATCACAGAGAGCAATGTCTGTAGTACCAGCCATTACATTTTTAATTAAGGGCCAAACAATCTTGCCCAAATCCTGAGGAGAAGTTAAAATAAAGCTGCCTCTAACCAGACCAATCAATGCATCCCGATGTGTTAAAAGAGATTCAAAAACAGAAAGATTTTTCATTTCGCCAACAATTACCAGACGGAGCGGGTCTTGATCGAAATAGACGTTAAAATGCTGGTCTGTTTGGCGGAAAAATTCTCTTAATTGGGTGTCCCTAACAGATTCGTCAACAGGACCATCAACATCAATAAAAGAATTAAAAGGAAAATTTGTATTTTGAATATCAATCAGATTATCACGAAAGCCCTCGAAAAGCATGCACTTTTGTACACTCAATGAGAGGATATAATAATGCGTGCTTAACTTCATTGTATTACCTCTTTATAAAGATCCGGTCATAAAAACATAATCTATTATTATAAATAAATCATTAATAGTAGTTAAGCATAATTCCCTAAACAATCAATCACCCAAAAGAATGAAAAAAGAACTAATCCTTTGGAATTAGAAACCAAGTTCTAAGGAATTTTTGAACTAACATGAATTTGAACAATGTTTTGGGGAGAAGTAAATATTATTTACGGGGATTATTGATCAGCATAAACAATCAAAAAGTAGTCCTGATCATTGGTTACCTTCGTTGCGGACATATGCAGCAATTTGTAAACGGGTGCTGAGTTCCAGCTTTTCCAGAACATTATGAACATGACTTTTAACGGTAAAAGTAGAGATATGAAGTGTTTCAGCAATTTCCTTGTTACCCATACCTTGTGCAATCAGTTCAACAACTTCACGTTCGCGGCTTGTAAATTGGGTCGAACCAGGCGGAATAGTTTTACCGTTTTCAAGTGTTAACTCGACAATTTCGGTAAAGAGCGATTGCGTCAAAACCGGGGGTAAGACCTTTTCTCCTGATGCTACAGCCTTTATTGTATCAATCCAGTCATTCCACGGAGCATTTTTAAGAATAAACCCGGAGCCCCCGGCATTTACAAATTCTAAAATATTAGCCTGGTTGGGTAGAATGTCCATGGCAATGATCTTTACATGAGGCAATTCTTTTCTCAAAAGGGCCATTAGCTTAAGACTATTGACTTTTTCCAGTCCCAGGTCTAGCAGGACAATATTGGGAGGGCTTTTCAATTTTTTAAGTTGATCCAAGGCATCATCATCTTTAGCTCGTGCGACAACTTTGAAATTACTGCGATCGGTAAGCATAGCGGTAATTCCTTCTCGCAAAAAATCATTATCTTCGATTAATAATATTTGTATATCCAATACATCTTTCCTTCAAGTTGCCAAACTATACTATCACATGGGGTATAATCTTACGGAATAAATTTCCGGAAATGATCCAGTTTCTTTTCCATACTTTGCAAGTTATAAAAATTTATTCACTAATAATAACAAATTTGTTCATGGATACATTCAAAATGAATTATTCTGAGGGAAATTAACGTTATTTACTATTTGACTATCTGATCTTAACCTTTATTTAAAACATCAAGTTCGATAATCAACCAACGAGCAGCATTGCAACTTGCAGAAGCACCCCCCGGTTCTGCGATTGTAATAATATTGTTACACTAACGTGCTTTATTATAATTCTCTACATTAAGCCATAATGGGAAGAAATTGTAAATGCTGCAAGTATCCGGCATGCTTTAATGTATAGCCCAAAATAAATGATTTCAAGAATTACAATCTCAATACAATCATTACCTTGTCGCAGCTTGCAGATCATTCCAAAATCTTTCATTCCGTTGGCTAAAGGTTCGAATCCTTCCGGGAATGCAAGTCATATTGAGAGTTCTTATTATATATGCCATCATCCCCAAAACACCAGCAGCAGCATCAACACAATCCCGCAAATTGTAAAGATCATGCCCTTTTTAAAAACATTGGATTTGGGCGGAAACATGCGTAAAGCCGATATCACAAAAAACAGCAGTGACGCGGCAAACAAGATGTTCATAAAGAACAACGGACTCGCAGACCTGGCTTTATGGAAGCGGGTCATTCTGTCAAGCATATAGGGGAGCTGCAAAACCGTGTATTCCGCTTTTCCCGTGACTTTGTTATAGCTGCCGTTCTTAAAATATAAAATATCCCCGTCTACCCGCTCAACCTTGAATTGTCTGATTCCCAGCAACTGCCCCAGTTCATTTTCCGTGGCGTTGGGCTTGACATCTTTGGTGACTACTTTTTCCTGCTTGAAAGAATCGGTATCCCGAAATATCAGGACTGTTCCGCTTATGGCGTAGACGATCCAGATGCCCATTAAAAAGAATCCCAGGTAACGATGCACAACTCTGAAATTGAATTTTCCTTTTTTTGCCATACGATTCACCCTTTATATAATGTTGTGTGAATTACAAGATAATAGATAAACAGGAATAGCACAACAGGAATTTCTTTTACATTTCCGGGATTGATTATATTGCTAAAACACAAAGCCCCTTACAGTTTAAGGGGCTTTGAAGATAATAACTATCAAATCTTCCAGATGGCTGATAATACGGCCCCTTATCTCCAGTCCGGCATTTGCGCGTTATCAAATAATTTCTCGCGTGATTCGCCGTTGGTATTCATGATCCATACCGAGGGATTGCCGGAATTGTCGTTGGGCACATTGGTGAAAATAATATGCGCACCGTCTGGTGTCCATACAGGGTCAATATCATTGGTACCGATCGGTTTACCATGAGAAATATCCGTAGTATCGGTCAATGCAACATCTATAATATGGATTCGGGCGTCCAGCATCCGGTTGGTACCGGCTTCGTATCCCGAAACATCATAGTAATAGGCAATTTCTTCACCGGAGGGTGAAAAAGACGGATGTCCTATACGGCCGGATGCATTATCAAGCAACAAGGTCATATTGGATCCATTTTCATTCATTATATATAACTCAGTATCATAAACATTACTTCCCACAGTAATTGCCGCTATTTTTCCACCAACAGGTGACCAATCTATTTCGTAAAAATTACGATTTTCGGGTGCTGTAGCAATCTGTGTTAACTGATCTCCATCCGAATCAATCCTGTATAATTTTTCATAATTTGCATATAATAATTTATGCCCTGTCGGGTCCCAACAAAATCCTGTTCCATAATTATTATATCCTACAACAGGTATACTCGATATTTGCTCAAGATCGCTTCCATCATAATTCATAATAAACAGTTGCGATTCAACATTACGATTCGAAGTAAATGCTATTTTCTCACGATTCGGGCTAAAACGCGGATACCAATCTCTGCCCGGATCAATAGTCAGTCGAATTGAATCAGCTCCATCACTAGAACCGGTAAAGATATTATAGTTACCATCTACATTGGATGCAAAAACAATGGGATACCTGGGAAAATCAGCAGTAGTAAAACTCCATGCCGGGCTGTTGGTTTCCAAACCTTCCTGATCTTTGGCTACAATCTGCCAATGATAGGTGTGTCCATAACTCAAAGCTGTTAATCCCAGGGTGGTATCTGATTGATTTTCTGAAATTAAATGCATGGGGCCTGAATTACCCAGATATACATCGTAATACAATGTATCGCCAGAATTGGGATCACTTGCACGCCACGTCAAAGTAATACTTGCGGCCTGATCACTTGCTCCATTTGCAGGTACAGGGCTATATGGGGAATTGGGGGCATCATTGGTCTGTGTGGATTCAGACATCTGTATATTGGCTATTGTATTCTTACTGGGTTCAACCAGTATACTAATTGAAGAAGATTTAAATCCGGTTTTCGTAGCTTTAACAGTAACTGTTCCTTCTTCAACTCCTTCAATTATATAGTTACCGGAATTGTCTGTATTGACTGCTATAGTAGCAGGTGTTGTCGTAATGTTTGCACCAGAAATTGGTTCTAATGTTTCAGAATGTATTACCTGACCGCTAATACTTCCGGTAGTTTCAGGTTCAATTGGATCTTCTGTACAACTAATCAAAACCAGCAGAGCTATCACAACAGGCATTATCCATTTCATTGCATTCAGTTTCATTTCGTACCTCATTTAATGGCAGAGTTTGACAGTCAAAATATATTTAATAGGAAATAATAATTTCAATTCTTCGATTTGCGACTCTTCCAGTTTTTGTATTATTGGGGGCAATAGGTGAATATGATGCCTGGCTTGATGCAAGCAAATTGGTACCAGGATAATCAGCCATTTTTTGTAAATGCTTGATAACTTTGACAGATCTAAGGGCAGATAGTTCCCAATTACCAAAAGTTTCTTGCTGCATACCATCTTTATATTGCACCGAATCCGTATGCCCAACAACCATAATCTTGAAATCTTTATATGAAAAATTTTTCAACACGCTTGAAAATCGATTCAACACCCTTTCCCCTTCCAATCTCAAATACTTTCCACCAGAAATAAATGCGATCTCTCCTGAGATAGAAAAATATATTTTATTTTGGGAAAAGTCAAGTACTGCTTTATTATTTTTTAGATCAGAATTCATTTCCCGAAGCAATACTTTGTATAATGAATTGAGCGCATCAAAACCCAATGATTGATTTTCAGCAATCTTGGGAAAAGGAGCAAGTACGAATTCATCCGAGTTTGATCCATTTGCATCTAATAGCTTGGCAATTTCTAAATCTTTTTTGTTTAATTGACTTTGAAGGTCAGAGATCATCAGTTGGTCTTTTTGTATTTGTTGTTGCAGCTCTAGTATTTTCGGATCAATATAATTATCATTATTCGTGTACTGTGTATCTCGTTCATCAGTATATGGAGATTTGGCTAATGTTGAGTCTAGAATTAGATCGATTTTATTTAAAATCTGGTGATTGTTTTTATTTTTAAAAACAATTGAACCATTCGAAACCGGTGTTTGACCTGTTGGAATGAAAAAAAAGACAAGCAATTGAGTCATATTTCCAGGTAAAAGACTGAATTCGAATGGAGAAATATCTACCCATGTCGTATCATATTCAACTTGAATTTGCAGATCATTTTCAAATGTATTCATTACTTTAATATCAACCACTTCTAAATAGCCGGGTACCAGATCCAATTGTATTGTATTGGGAATTACAGTTAAAATTTCCTGCGCAGTTGTTGTAGAAAAGGGAAAAGATAAAAGCATGAAATAATATATGTATTTACCAATTGAATTTCTCATCTATTCATTAGAGTTAGTAAAACCTGTTCATAAACTCTGTCATACTCATTTATTTTGGCAAGATAATAGTGTGTGAATGACATGAATTAAACCATCAGGCAATAATATTGAGAAATATGCTGGAATTATTCTATTTTAATTTGTACGAATAACTCGTACGGACATATTATCACCTATCTGTATTATACTACCTCCCAACCCCATACCATAAACCTGCAAATCGCCATAATTATTTGATCCTTGTTGTTGAATCAGCAATCCGTTTTCTGTATTACTACCATTTTGCATACCAATTGAAGTAATTTGTGCTTCATTGCCATTACCATATTCCTGAGAAATAGTAGCTTTATTTCCTGTATCGGCATTACTATAAATTCCAACCAATCTAATTACAGCATTATTGTTATCAATATCGCCTTTTGTTCCTTGCAATATCTTGGCTGAATGATTATCACCTACAAGATTAATCCTCACAGGAGAACATTCACAACCATTGCTGTTACCATGTGTTTCAATTAATGCAGCATTATAATCTGCAAGAGCTTGAGATCCATCAATATCAATTCTTGAATAATTATAATCGCCATCTTGAATTATTTTGGCAGTTGCATTTTCAGCATGGATCCATAAGTTTTCAGATGCATTGTTATTATTTCCAGCTTGAGTAATAATAGCAGAAGAAACATCGCCCAAACGCAGCTGAGTTGCATTATTATAACTGCCAGTTTGGTGAATTCTCTGTTCTCCCCAGCCTGTTCCCTTTAACGATACCTGGGATGCATAATTGAAATCACCATCTTGAACGACTTTTTGTTTGGTTATTGCACCCGAATCAGAATTTTCATTGATTTGAGCAATGACATTACCCGTTCCGTCCTGGTTTATTACGGAACGGGAATTGTCAGTTCGTTGTAAAACATTGATCTTGTTGAACAATCCGGATTGATTAACAAGAATCTCATTATTATTTCCATCCTGTTCAACTTTAACATCATATTGTGCATAAAGATGCAACGTTACTGTAAAAATTAGAACAATTATAAATTTTAGTAATTTCATTTTTACCCTTACGGTTTTGCTCACCATGAATAATCCACTTTCATATGGCAAACAATCTTAAAAAAGAAATCTTAATAATTTGCAATCAATATTGATGTATAATTACATCATTACTGTTACCAGTTTGGCTAACAGTAGCAATACCATCATCCTGGTACAAGCTTACAACATTATGATTACCAATTTGATCAATGTCCAAGATACTACCATTCAACGATTGTCCAAATTCCGCAGTGCCTAATCCTTTAACAATATTATAACCACCGCCATTGCTACCACCTTGGTTAATTGTAGCAAAGGAACTGTTGGTTTGGTTCAATTTTACAACATTTTGATAATTCTTGTCCATATTGAGAGAATTCTGCTTAATTGTTGCATTCGAACCATTTGTTTGATCCAGATCAACAATACTTGTATTAGATTGGTATTCCTGCACAATAATAGTATTGTTATAATCACCTACCTGATCAACAATCACATCATTATTGTCACCATCGGTCTCACTATAAACATAATTGTGATTTGCAGCAGCAGAATTTACACCTTGGGTTACCAAGGTCCAGTTATTGTCACCTGCAATTGAAGTATGTGAGTGGTTATAGTCACCAAATTGAAAATTATATGTACTACTGTTAATTCCATCCATTTTAATTCTGGAAGTCACATTATGATTTCCAATCTGTTCTTGAAATGATGTAAAACTTTTACCTGCCAGGACACCACTTGATATCAGTTCTGCTTCAGCTCGGTTATCAACACCATTCTGATAGACTTTGGAGACTGCACCATCTCTGATCTCATTACTCATAATTGCAACATTAGACTTGCCGGTTTGGTCAATAATAAAATCATTATTATTACTGGCTTGAGTTATTTCTGCAATGTTACTCTCACTACTGCTTGTAGCAGTGCTAATTTGATCTACATCAGCTACATTATCATTTCCGGTTTGGGTTACATTTGCTTGATTAAAATTATTTGTCTGATCAATATCTGTTGAATTTCCTGCTGCGAATAAAAAACCGACCATTATCAACAACACAAGTTGAATAAGACCTTTTTTCATTATAATTCCCTTCAATAATAGCAATTTAATACCCGTAAGATTAAAATATTCTCACGGGTATTAAATTTTACAAACTATTTTGTGATATAGCTGCAGTATTACCATCACCCATTTGATGAATATTTCCTACATTCAAATCACCTGTTTGAGTAATAGTTGCATTGTTAAAATCTCCACCAGCAGCACCAGATTGCCATACACGGGCATCATTTCCATTTCCACCTTGTTCAATTAAAGCATCAGCATGATGTTCTTGCCACACGCCTGCTTTGTTTCCATCACCCAGTTGGTCTACTATAAGTGTATTCATATCATCAGAAAAAGAAGTTCCATTTTTCTGAAATGCTTTTGAAGCAAGATTACTATATTGACCTAAAACATTATTATTACCTACCTGATCAATATCTGCAGTATTAGGACCGGATTGTTTAATTCCACTAGTATTACTGTTTCCATTTTGATCTACAGTAACGGAAGCTCCTCGCTGGTCTTGTAAAATATCACTTACATTAGCGTCACCATTTATTTGATTTACAACAGCAGAATGACCAGTACCCCATGTGCTTTGATTGATGGTACTAAGATCACCATTTCCATTCTGGTTTACAGTTGCATTGTTATTATTTCCGGTTTGATTATTTGTTGCGGTGTTACTGTTTCCATATTGATAAATCCAGGTAACATTATCATCACCAACTTGGGAGGCAGAACCATAATTAGAAGAACCACCATATTGCTGAATTCCCATACCTTGCAAGTCAGATGTATATCCTGGTAATTCAGACATTGGCCATACTTCATTTGAAACTTTATTGCGGTTTCCTTCTTGATAAATAGTAGCAGTATTATCACTCCAATTTCGCCCAGCCCAACCTTGGCCAATTAATCCAGTATTCTCATTACCAACCTGGGTAACTGTTGCCACGCTTGTATGACCATTAATAGCAACTTCTGAATAGTTATTATTACCGTTAGTACTTCCAGCCAAGGGGCCCTGAGTTATAGTTGAAGTATTTGTGTGACCCCACAACCAGTTATGAGAAATATTATTGTCACCAGTCTGTTGTATTGAAACTGCATTGCTATTACCAAATTCTGACGCTTTAGCATAATTCTGATTACCTGTTTGATTACTGGTTAAAGTATTATCGTCATATGCATCAGGAATACCCCATGTAGCATAAACACCGCCACCACCTTGACGAAAATGGCCAGTATTTTCATTTCCGGTTTGAGTTGCCGATGCTGAATTATTATTTCCATTTTGCCACAGATTTTCAACATCATTATTATTTCCAACCTGATCAACTGTGGCAACATTAGAACCTGTCTGAGTTACTGAAGCATTGTTTCCATCACCTTCTGACGTAACATTTGCATTGTTTGCTGCAATAACAAAACTTGTCATTGCTAATACCATCAATAAAACTGCAATTTTTTTCATCCTCTTACCCCTTTTTAAAGGTTAATTTTTCAACACTTTATCTGAATTCTTTTCAAATATCAGAAAGAAATTATTAATAATCTCAAGAAATTATATCACAACACCATCAGCCTGAGTAACTGTCGCAGTATTACCATTACCGGTTTGAGTGATATCTGCATTATTAATTAAACCGCTCTGTTCAATAGTGGCATTATTTAAATTGCCAGTTTGTGTAACATTTCCCACACTCAAACCATCATATTGCGATACAGTTGCAGTATTGTCTCCACCATTCTGGTAAATAGTTGATTCATTTCGGCTGTTTGCAAAACTATCACCAACAGTTTCATCCTGATATTGTTTTGCATAGTTGTTTTCACCACCAGTTTGAGTAATAACTGCTAAATGTGAACGGGCATATACACCATCATGTTTGTATGAACCATGATATTGTTCCTGAATTGCTGTATTTGAATTTGAAAACTGGTTAATAACAGCTTCTGCTTTTAACCCTGCCTGAGTCTGAATAGCATAATTATCATTTACACCTGTAACCTGAGCTATTGTTGCTTTCATAGCATCGCTTCCACTGGTATACTGATATGCTTCATTACTTAATCCATCTTGCTCAATTTTATTTGTAGTTCCACTATGAACAACACTATTAGCCTGTTGTAAAGCATAATTTTGGTCACCAGCTTGTTTAATATCCCAGGTATTACCATAACCCATTTGATTCACTTCTGCAGTGTTACCCAAACCACCAGTTATACCATGTTGTGTAACTGAAGATTTGTTTGAACCTTGATAATTTCCAGTTTGGTTAATTGTTGCTAAATTATTATCACCTGTTTGTTCACTGGTTGCTAAGGAAACTTTGCTTTGCTGACCGCCACTTCTATCCTGATTTATCAAAGTTTCATTACCGCTACCATTTTGCATAACACCAGCTTGATTGCCTTTTCCGGCAGTTCCACCATTAATACTTGCTTGTGAAATTGATGCAGTATTATCACCTGTTTGATCAACATCAACCAGATTATAATCACCTGTCTGGGTGGCAGTTGCACCGTTACTTCCAACCTGATCAATAGTTGCATTATTATTTGATCCAGTTGTAGTGACAGCAGCATTATTAGCCGCTGATAAAAATCCTGCAAATGCCAAAACTAGCAAACAAATCAAAGTTTTTTTCATGTTACCCCTCTCCCAAATATAATTGTTTTTGACAGTTACTCTTTTTCACTGCCCATCCCAAATCAAGACCCTAATGATCTTTGTGCCCGGGGACGACAATAAAGCGTTCCCGGGCATATAAATTAATTTTGTGTTACTGTTGAAGTATTTCCATCACCTGTTTGTATAATACTGGATGAATTAGCACCACCATATTGATAATTGTTTGCAGTATTTAAATCACCATCTTGTTGAATTAAAGCAACATCTCCGGATCCCTGGATCAGATCAATTTCATTGTCGTCACCAAGCTGAAAACTGGTATTATCCAAAGTAGCACCATTATTCTGGGTACCAGTGAAAATATTTCCATTTCCAGATTGATCAAAATAAGCATTACGCACTAGACCCAAATCACTTGTACCACTAATTAAACCAACTTTATTACCATCTCCATTTTGCGCTAATGTAAATTGGTTGCTATTACCAAGCTGGAACACTTTGCCAGTATTGCTTGCGCCCGCCTGACTAATAGAAGCATTATTGTTATTAGTGTTGTAAACCGGATGTGGAAAATTATAATCTGCATCTACATAAATAAAACCTTGTGAGATTGAAGCATTGTTGCCATTACCAGTATTTTGATCAATAGATGCAGCGTTATTATCTCCACCATACTGCCATACAGCACCATAATTATTACTACTGTTTTGAGTTACAGTTACATTACTATTTGTAGCTTCCAAGGCTGAAGTAGTGGGAGTTTCTCCCCAGAACCCGAATGACCATCCTTGGTATGAATAAGCGGTGTTATTACTACCATTTTGAGATACTGAACCTTTATTAGCATCACCGACTTGATAAGCATACGCTTTATTTACACTACCAACTTGCGAAACTGAAGCTTCGCTATTATAAGATTGCATTTCAGTTGTTGGCTGATATTTTGGATCTGAATAATAATTCTCAATCATTCCTTGTACTACAAATCCTGAATTGCTTGTTCCGTTTTGACTTACAGAAGCATCATTGCTAGAACTTCCACTTAACTGACGTGCACGTCCATAGTTACTCGAACCATCTTGATTAACTTGTGCAGAGTTGGAATTACCATACTGTTCAGTGATCCCATAATTCCCTGTACCAACTTGTCCAACTAAAGCACCGTTTGCATCGCCTAATTGTGCCGCATAAGAGTAATTTTGATCACCCAAGATATTAACACCATCAGAAGTATACCAGGAAGTTCCAACACGGTTATTACTTCCATATTGATAGATGTATACATCATTATAGTTACCTTTAATTGCACCTGACACATAGTTAACATCGCCAGTTTTGGTAATATCAATTGAGTTATTACTAGATTTTAAACCCCAATCTGCTGATATACCAATACGGGTTCTGTTACGATCACCATTCACAGTCATTGTTGCGGTATTATCGTTACCATAGCCAATATTATATTCAGTATAATTGTCATCACCTTCCTGGTTCATTGTGGTAACATTTCTATCTCCCATCAAAGTACCAAGCGTTGCAGTATTTCTATTACCGGTTTGATCAATATCTGTAGTATTATACGAAGAAGTATAAGCTGGTTCACTCAATGCTACAGATGCAGTATTGTTATTACCGGTTTGATCAATATCAGAATCATTTGCTTCACCAACTTGAATGATTTTTCCAGTATTTTCGTCACCTTGTTGATTAATGTCAGCATTATTTAAATCGCCAACTTGATCGATGTCCGAATCATTTCCACTACCATCAATATATGTTTCAGCTACGTTTTCATTACCGAACTGATAGGTATTGGCAACATTATCCGGGCCATTACTGGTCTGGAGGGCATCATTAAAATTACCGTCCTGGTAAATATCACCTTTTTGAACATGGCCCAATCCGCTGCCACTAAAAGTCTGTTCTGCTTCATTATCATCGCCATATTGATCAATATTAATACCACCAGAATATCCATGATTACTGCCTGAAAGTGTCTGGGTAGCAGAGTTATTATTACCGTTAGTATAAACGTTTCCATGACTATGGTTTGCTGATCCAGTTTGAGTAGAAGTATTATTATCACCAATCTGATCAACATCAAAAGAATTGGTATAACCTGCTGTAATTGTCTGTGTAGCAGTATTATCATCACCTTCCTGATATGCGTCTACCTTTTGACCGCTATTATATCCCGGAGCATAGGTTGATTGAGTAATGGTATTATCATTTCCATCTTGAACTGCTGTAGCACTGTTAAAAGTATGACCACCATCACCTGTCTCTGTCTGCTCAATAGAAACCGTATTGCGCAAGCCATTCTGGTCTACTGTTGCTGCCTGACTACCCACAGGTGTTGTTGTTGCAGTTTCAGTCTGAGTTACTGTTGCACTGTTTTCACCATTCTGGTCAATATCTATTGTACCATTGTCACCTGTTTGTGTTGTTGTAGCTGTATTACTTCCTGTTTGATCTACGTCTGCAGTATTGTTATCACCGCTTTGAGTTGTTGTACTGGTATTTGCTGCAAAACCAAAACCAGCCATTAAAAGAACCATCAAAAAAATTACTACTTTTTTCATTTCCTTACCCCTTTCTCAAGGTTATGATTAAATTGTTTTTTAATACCCTATTAGTCAATTAATTTGACTACCCACAAACACAAAAATTTATAAAGAACACAACATTATCCATGGGGAGTCACTAAGCTCCCATGGATAAAAAATCACTACGGTTGTTGAATAACAGTTGCCATGTTATTTGCACCGTTTACACTAACAATAGCGCTATTTGAATCACCAGTTTGGTCGATACCCACAACATTATTATCACTGGCACCCAGTAAATCCACATCGGCAAAATTACTGTCACCTTTTTGACTGGTTGCAATCTGGTTGTATGAGCCAGAAACACTTACATAGGATTCATTGTATTCACCAAATTGTCCCTGAATGGAAGCATTGGTATCTCCAAAAATGTCAAGTGTTTCAGTATTTGAACCAGCAGCACCAAAATAATCAGTCCATTCCTGAGCCTGAGTTGTTTTATTATAGGAACCAGTTACAATGGTCTTTGCAGTGCTATACATACCATTTTGATATTGTGTATATACACCATCTGTAATATTTGAAACAGGATCTATACCATCCAGATGGCTTGGGTGTTTTTCTGTTCCCCAAGGTAATGAAAGGGGATTAATAGTTGTAGAAGCAACATCTGCAGCAGTTGCACCTGTATTATTGTTGCCTACTTGCACAACACGCATTTCTGATACTTTGCCACCAATGCTGTATTGAAAAGCACTATTCATGTTTCCTTCTTGTTTAGAAACCATTTTTTGAATACCATAACTACCAAACTGTTTGATTGTTTTTTGTTGGGAATAATTATCATTGCCTATTTGATCAATATCTAAACCCATTTCATTCCAATCAGTTGATTTATGGATATATGAATAGACATCCTGAACGGCGTCATTTCGATCACCTTTTTGATAAATGCTGATTCCATTATCATTTGTTCTAACTGTTTGAGCTGCGTCATTGTCAGAACCATCCTGTTTAATAAAAGCACCATATTTCCAGGAAACATTTGTACCAAAATTTGTTACCGGAGAGCCAGATTGACCCTGCGTGATGTATGCTTCATTCGTAGACCCAACTTGCTCAACATCAGCAATGTTTTTACCGTATTGGGTTACTTCAGCAGTATGATTTGTGCCCGTCTGTTGAACTTGAGCATCATTATTGTCACCAACCTGTGTGACGGTTGCATCACTTCCAGCCATAACAAAACCTGTCATTGCCAGTAACATTAAAACTACAAACAAATTTTTCATAATTTATTTCCTTTAAAGGTTTCTCGATATTTATAGCTAACAAGTCATTTGTTTTAATCACCCAAACACATACAATTATTGGGTAAATTATATTATGGTTGCTGTGTTATCAATGCATTGTTTTGATTTCCTGTTTGAACAATTGAACCAACATGACCAGAACCATCTGAACTGATAGATGCAATATTCAAATCACCACTCTGTGTAATATCAGCAATATGGCCACCAATACCGGTTTGGTTTATAGTTGCCTGGTTGTCAGAACCTAATACTAATATATCAGCATCATTTCCATCACCAGATTGAAATGTTGTCATCGTATTGTTTGAAGAAGTAATACCGGGATCCACTTGGCTGATAACCTGAGTTGCAACATTACCATTACCAAGTTGATCAATATCACCACTATTTGAATTGCCGATATAACTTTTATTAATGGTGATAGTTGCACGGTTGTCATCACCAATCTGATCAATATCACCAAACGCAGCAGTGCGACTCAATTGCATACTTGCACGGTTCTGATCACCATCTTGTGTGATTGAACCCAAAATATCAATTCCTTCTTCACCTGCGTTATCGATACGGTTATTATTTCCATCCTGAAGAATGGTCAATGAATTATTTGCAGGAGAGCCTCCGAGTGGCTTTTGCGTAGCACTAGCAATATAATTATTATCACCAACCTGATTAATGTTTGCATAATTGTCATCATTCAACTGGTAAAATACAGCAAGTTTGTTATTATTTCCAGATTGTCCAATTGTTGCATCATTTCCATTTCCTACTTGTTCAAGACTGTTGTATTCTGAACTAGCCTGACCTACTACATTGTTGCCACCGGCTTGTAATACAGAAATATCATTTGCATTACCAATTTGTTGGACTGAATTTAAAACACCTCGTAATTGACGAAATTGCTGTATTGCATTATTATTGCCTAATTGAGAAATATAAGCAACATTATTATCACCACTCTGCACCAATCCCTTTGCTTTAGAGAGGTCATCACTTTCACCATATGCGCCAATTCCTGGATCACCTGCATCCGGAGAACCAAGCTCATTTCCATTTCCACTCCCCTGAATAACTGTTGCGCTATTATCAGAACCGGATTGGGTTACATCAGCTTCGTGTGTGTTACCTGATTGATTAATCGTTGCGGTATTACTTGCAGCCATCAAAAATGTTGACATGCATAACACCAGCAAAAAAACAAACAACCTTTTCATTACCCTACTCCCTTAATTTTGTATTATTGTTACTTTATTTGTCATACCATTTTGTAGAACTTTGACTGCAGCACCATTGGTCTGAAACAACTCTAACACGTTTCCCGTACCTGTTTGAGTTAAATCAAGACTGCTGCCATTTAATGATTGTCCCATAGTATTTCCTGCCCCTACCCCTTTCAAGACATTATCACTGCCATCCTGAGTAATAGATGCTGTTGAACCGCCATCCTGGGTCAGATTGATAATGTTCCCATCACCTCCTTTTTGTAATGCATGGAGTTCATTCCCTACCCCATTTTGAAATAAAATGACTTCATTCTCATTACTATATTGTTGAATAGCTGCCAGATTCAGTGTTCCATCCTGATAGATCATTGCGCTATTGTTATAAACATTCAAAGTAGGATCACCCTGATAAATCACAGCAGAGTTCCCTGATCCACCTTTTTGTTCAATTAAAACCGGATCAACGGCAGAACCATTATAACTTCCATATTGATAAATATTGGCTTTGATATTACCAGCAGATTTTTGTTCAACATCTGCGGTATTATCCACACCATCCTGATAGATCAAACTATTATTATTTTTTTTCTGCCATTGTGATGCAGTATTCCCCATACCCTTTTGAACAATTTCCGCATTGGCATTTGCGTCACCATGTTGAAACTGAGATGCAGTATTATGGTTACCTTCCTGAGTGATTCTGGCTGTAAAATCTCTTTCTCCATCCTGTTTTTGGGTTGCTGTATTTTCATTACCCTCTTGAAGAATAAATGTTGATCCACGAGTCACGTCAGATATTGAACTTGCAGTATTTCCAGATCCATCCTGAATAATAGTTGCAGTATTATCATCCGGTTTACTCCATTTGGTAGGAGAAGCATTCGAATTCCAGGATTTTTGATTTATCTCGGCACTGTTTCCGGATCCACCAGTTTGATTAATATTCGCTTTTGCATTGGAAACAACTGAACCATTATGGATTTCGGTACCCTGGTTCACAATTGCACTGTTTCCGCCTGTGCCTGCCTGAGTGACAATTGCAGTCGTATTCTTTACATACTTTGTTTTTAATACAGAACCTTGATTAACTGTTGCGGTATTATCATCACTTTTTTGAGTGACAGCAACAGTATTCATTTCTGCTGCTTTGGTTGCAGCACTGTTTTGGTCAACAGAAGCTGTGTTTGCTGATCCATCTTGTGTAACTGTTGATTGATTGTAATTACCATTTACATTAGCAGTTACACTGTTTTCTGCGCCAATACCAACACTTGAAAATAATAACAGTGCCAGTAGAACAGACATGAAAATTCTCATCCTCACTCCTCAACTACGCTTTGCATTGCATTTTTCATGTAGCAATTGTTTACATTGGGAAATGAACAATACATTTCCACTGGTATCAACAGAGAATCATTTAGACATAATAATTTAATGATTGCCTGTTAATGCAACGAAATTGTCAAAATACGTTTGTTTTTTTTACATCTACGTGATGTTCATTTATCTATCTGCCCTTACCAGATCCCAACCAGATAGCTTTCAGTATTCAACTGATCTTAGTAATAACTAAACCCCAGCTTGAATCCCCAGAAATAGTCATCATAACTTCCATGGATAACCCCATCCAGGTAATCTGTAAAGGTATATTGATTTATAAAACTCAAATTCATGCTTAGACTGGGATTGATAAAATATTCAACGCCTAAACCAGAAATCATAACAGGCTCCCAGCCCTTAAACCGTTTCTTACGTGGAATGTACACTCCCGCTTTATCCCGAGCTCTAAAATTCATTGCTCCCGCGCCCAAAATTCCAAATGGTCGAAATCTTGAATTTGACCAAAATGTAAAACGGCTTTGTAAATTCAAATAACCCAAATCAGTATAAAAGTTTTCTTTATTTGCAATCCGCCCTATACTACCATTCAATTCCAACAAGACATTGGGATGCAGGCCCCATAAAATAGAAGCATCACCCATGGGGCGAATTTCGGGATTTGAGTAATCGCCCTGGTATAAATGACTACCCACATTCAAGGTAAGTCCTAATCCCTTATCATAACCATATTGAGGTTTTGCATATCTGCTGTTAAGCATACTATTCTGCAATGTATATCTTGTTGTACTTTGCTTTTCGTCCAGATACCTTTGAATTACCGGAGATTTAATATCTGCAGGATTTTTCAACTCCCAGCTCTTTGATACAATACCTTCACAAACAAGGGCCAGTACTGCTTTCTCTATTGCTTCCAGCACACACATTTGTGGCGGTTCATTGGTAGAATAACCACTTTCAATCTCTAATAAACGGCTTTCTCGTACAAATTTATATACACTAAAATCAACAGCTTGAGACAATATAGTTTTTGTAGTATTTACCTGATTTAAAATCCGACCGGATTTTGTAGCAACAGAACGTAAATAAATATTTACCTGATCACTGCGGAACTCGTTATTCCCACCAATACCAAAATAACGTGCACCAAAACCACCGGTTAAAGTGTTTGTTTCGTACGAAATAATTCCGCCCTCTATTGTAACTCCGGCATAGAGCAATGGAGGCAATGGGGGTAACTGCTGCCCTTGATCATCCGTATAATTTTCACGAGTAGAGCGAATGATTTTTCTTTCATTCAGCAGGTTTGAAATACCCTCACGTTCAACGACAATAAACCAGCCTGATTCTTCCATAGCCTTTAGCAGCATAGATGTAGCACCCTGGGTAACAGCAGTGGACCATGTCATGCCACTTGACGAAGCTTTGTACTGTCCGGTCTGGTCTCTAAATTTGTATACTGCAATAACAATCTTTTCACGTGGTTCAGGTAAAGAAAGTAAATCACTATGTATAGCTGTGGTATACCCCAATGTAGCCGGGGTTGTATGCACAGGATTACTTTGATGTAAATAGGGTGCACACCCCATTAAAATCATAATAATTATAAAAATTGAATAAATTACAGGTCTCATTTTCATCTTTGCACTACTCTCAGTCACCATAATAGGGTAATTCTATAATTGTTTCGCCGCCATTTACCGGATCATTTATTTCCACGCGTATTCCATTATCTGATGGGGTTACATCGATCTGAAAATCACCAATTTCATAATGGCCTGGTTCAAGATCTTCTTCCCCAAATATCTGTGTAACTAGCTTGCTGGACAAACGGCTCAGAATCTGACGATTAATACTTTCCTCAAAGTCTTCAAGGGATGATGCTGAATAATAACTGCTGGTATATGAACTTGAAGATTCACCGGTATCATCTTGTAATTGAGCTGAATTCAATAGCCAGGTAGCGTTATAATAATAACCGCCAAAAGCAGGGTTAACAAACGTAAAAACCAATTCAGTAGCAAATGCACTGCTTGCAAATAAAATAAAAAGTATAAAACATTTAACTATCCGAGGCATTCATCCGTCTCCTTAAAAAATTCCAGTCCCAGCCATCTCATCGCCGGCAAGCTGTCGTTGGTTTTGATCCAGGTTTATCAAATAATTTGTGATAATTGATACAGCACTTGATGCAGTTTCCTCAATCAGGTCGGCTTTGGGGGTTAATCGGTTTTGAAATACTGTGGTCTCATTTACATTCACCCAGATCCAGCTTCCGCTATTACCTGTAGGTCTCTCAGACACAAACAAAGTATAATCTTTAGCATTGTCAGGTGCCTGCCAAAAATTGAAAAAGAATTCGTAAAAGTCCTGGCCAATTTTAGTTTTGGTTTCATTGATCAACAATCCATCAATTTCCAGGCCCTCATCAGAACTGTCTTTAATGGTATCTTTTTTAGCAATGGCTTTTTGCTTTTCCATTACATCCTGGATGGATTCCTGAGTGGCCTGATTTAACAATTTCTGCAATATTGCACGTGTCTTGTTTTGCTTGACAGTATCAACAGATGCAGAATCCTGTTCCTGGGAGTAAATCAGATTAATATTTGTCATCAACATTACAATTATACAAACCAATACCCTATCAAGCTTTCGCTTGCCATTAAAAAGGTTATATAATAAACCTACTAGTCCCATGCCCACATTACCCCAAAAAGCATTTAATTTTATAAATGAAATTATATCTATAACTTATCCAATGATTATGCCATAACACATTTTCATTTCACCAATTTCATTAGCTAAATACCTGTAAATTAAAGAGCAAGAAAATTAAAAATTCGTAAAAATTATCGAAATAATCTACAATTGTACTAAAAATCAGACATTTAAAACCATAATAACGCTTAAAGCATTGATTTTAAAGTAATTACGTCGTTGTACTAAAAAACGTACATTTCAACAGTTATTTACAATGCCTTTTCTATCGAATCCAACAAATATTCTGTTTTTCTACCACGTAACAAAAGTAAGGTATCAATGATCATTGAAAAATTCTGGTAATGCAGCGGCTTAATGCCTACATAAAACACATCCATTGATTTTAATACCTGATTATGATCAACAGAATTATCTGAGGTCAGAACAATAACAGGCAGTTTTGGACGTAACTGCTTTATAATATAAAGTACCTTGAGTGCTTCCGGGTCCATATACCCAATATCCAGGAGTATAAAATTAATATCATGTTTTAGAATCAAATATAGTAAAGAAACTCTGGATTTTTCTACCAGTACAGAAAAATTCCTGGTCAATAAAAGAGAATTGATCTCATTTATCAACTGTATATCTGTTGAAGAAATTAACGCTAGTGAACACATGATATTTTCCCACGATGAATTATGACACTATAAACAAAAAAAGGGCCATAATTAATATTAGCAATCAAGGTAACACTATGATAATAAAACAGTTAAAAACATAAAACTTCGATACAATTAACGAAAATTGCGAAAATTGATTCAAGAATTGAACATTACAAAGGATTATTAGATGGATGTACAATAAAAACAAGTACTAGGAAGGGTGTATCAAGAATGGTACAATCAATATTAATCGGGCAGTTTTATATCAAATTCATCAAGTATTCGATAAAATGAACTTCTACTGATTCCTGCTATCTTGGCGGTTTTTGAGATATTGCCGTCACATTGAACAAGTAGATCCTGAAAGTATTTTTTCCCAAACTGCTTTAATATTTTCTCTTTTGCATCTTTGAATGTTTGTCCATGGTGGACCTGATCTACATAGTTGTTGTGGTTTTCTCGTACATGGGGTGGTAAGTCTGATAAATCGATAATGTTTTTATCCGCCAAAGACATGGCTTGTTCAATCACATTCTGCAATTCCCTCACATTCCCCGGCCAGCTGAATCGCTTCAGGCACAACATGGCATCAGAGCTTACACCTTTAATCTCGCGTGCAAATGAGGGATTAAACTTTTCAATGAAATGCTGAACGAGTATGGCAACATCTTCGCTTCTCTCACGCAAAGGGGGAATAAAGAAAGGTACTACATTTAATCTATAATAAAGATCACTACGTAACAATTTCTCTTTTACGGCTTCTTCAGGATTCCGATTTGTAGCAGAAATGATCCGCACATCAACTTTGACTAATTTTTGGCCACCCACTTTACGGAAATGCCGTTCCTGAATAAAACGCAACAACTTTGATTGTAAACTGGCATCCAGTTCTGTTATCTCATCCAGAAACAAGGTGCCTTTATGCGCAAGCTCAATGACCCCGGGTTTTTCTCTGTCTGCTCCTGTAAATGCACCTTTTTCATATCCAAACATTTCACTTTCCAACAGATTCGCCGGGAGCGCGCTGCAATCCAGCGGAATAAATGGCTGATCTTTACGTTTGCTGTTCAAGTGGATATTGCGGGCAACCAATTCTTTACCTGTACCCGACTCCCCATATATTAATACATTTGAAATAGATGGCGCTACTTTGTATACTCGCTTTGTAATATCTGCAATAACTTTGCTTTTCCCAATCACTCCTTCAAGCGGTTTACTGTAATCTCCGTCCAGCTCAACGATTGGAATGTTTAATTTTTCTTTACGATACTTTTCAGCCTTTTTCAACAATTCCTGCATTTTTTCAGGCTCAAAAGGTTTTTGCAGGTAATCAAATGCACCATACTTCATAGCATCTACAGCATTCTTTACAGAACCATAACCGGTTATCATGATTACCGGTATGGATTTGTCAAGCGCGTATGCTTCCTGCAATACAGACATTCCACCCTTTTTGGGCATTTTCTGATCAGTTAAAATTATATCCGGGTGTTCTTGTTTCAACAGCTCGATTGCCTCTTCACCATTTCTGGCAATGATGCATTGATAGCCCATCTCCATGATCAAACGAGAGTAATCTCTTAGAATCTCGATTTCATCGTCAACTAGCAGTACTTTGAACATATAAATATATCCCTAACTACAATCGGGGTAATAGTATGACAAAAGTTGTTCCTCTGCCAATTCTGCTTCTTAGATTAATCATTCCATTGTGTTCATGTATAATATTTTCACAAATACTGAGACCCAGTCCATAGCCCCCTTCTTTACTTTTACTTGTAAAAAAAGGATCAAATACTTTTTCCTGCAAATCTTCTGATATCCCTTTACCGGAATCTGAAATGGTAATTTCAATAAATTTTTCATTTACATTCCGAGTGGATATTGTGATTGTACCGGATTCTTCCAAAGCCTCAATTGCATTGGAAATCAGGTTCTTGAATACAATCTCCAATCCAGTAGAATCTGCAGGTACAAGTGATACGGATTTATCTAATCTATTTACTACAACAATATCATCAGTGAGTTGATCATCAAAAAATTCCAAAGTTCGCTGTATTACCTGGTTAACATTTACAAGATAATCTTTTTTCACGTCATGTCTGGCATATTGCAAAACACTGGTGGCTAAATTCTTTAAGCGTTTGAGTTGCTGTTTTATCTTTGTTAAATGCTCCCATACTTCAGATTCTTTAGAGATCGATTCCAGTTCTCTTTGTAAAAAATAAATCTTTGTATTGATAATGTTTAAAGGATTGTTTAATTCATGAGATATAACTGAAGAGAAATACCCTAATCTTGCCAACTTTTCTGCTTCTTCAAAGTGTCTGTAATATTTGCCTTTTTCAGCATATACATTATACTGATATAGATTGTTTGAGAAAAAACAAACGTATCCCTGGTTTTCACGATGTTCTGTTTTTACTTTATTAATCCGTAATACAACTGAAACAAGATTCCCCGCTAAAGTATATATTTGGACTTTACCCATCCAACCGGGTTTTACTTCCAACTCGTTAACAATAATATTGGCAATTTGTGGATCTTTCAAGATAGCGTACAAACCGCCAGCTTCGTTCAACTGATCAACGGTATACCCAAACAAATTGATAAATGAATCATTATGGAATACACTTTTCCCCAATTCATCCATAATTTGTATAGAATCCGCTACCCGGTTTAGAGCAAAAAACGCATGTACGTCTCTAACGTGATTGCTCACCAAGTCTATGTTTTTGAAATCTAACCCCAAGGTGTCCCACTTTATTTTTTTACTTCTAGTTTTACTAAAAGATACCCAAAACTTCCCTATCGACTTATAGTATAAAGCAGAATTTATTAAGAATCAAGAAAAATATTTTCAAATAAAACAGTGTATGAAAAAAATAATTTTTAACAAATATTACCTATAAATTAAATTTTTAAAAAATTTTTAGTAAAAACAAAAACACCGACAATATTTCAAATATAAAACTTTTTCAATGAACGCTCTACTTTACCTTAAATCCCCCAAAATCCTCTCCATTGATTAAAGATCCGAAATCCTTCTGATGTACGGAATATGGAATCAGCGTCTTGAAAAGACTCCCCTAATCCATCCCAGTTTTTCTGATAACGTAAAAGCGTGCCCAAACTTTCATCAACCTTTTGCCGCCAACTGTTAGGATCATCAGTATCTGGTGCCTCCTCATTTTCATCAGGTCGTTCAATATCTGCAAGCACTCCTAATGGATGCATGGGCCAGAGGGCGTCCGCCTCTACACATGCAACGGCAAGTGTATCATTACCGAGTGGGTATGGTTCACCTGTTTTCCACTTGTCGTGATTTCTGATAATTTCGCAACAACGATCAATTTCCTGATTTGTCATCAATTCCCGATTATTTTCAAAACCGAATAAACCATAAAGCAGTATCCTGGCGTTTTCAGCACCTTTAATCATGTGCTGGTTCCGTTGATCTGCTTTATCCTTTTCCAGCATTTCTGCTTTTGTCATCAATTGTTGAGTTTGCACAGGATCTATTTCGAGTAATCGCTTTGCATCCTCTTTTATCTTTTCAATGGTGGCTTCCATGATCCGCTTGATAAAATAGGAATCATGGGTAAACGCGAATGCGGTTGCAATACGCTTTTCTGAAAGAGACAATCCTTCACTTTCAGCAATACGCATTAAATTCAAAAACACGATCCACTCATGTTCTTTGCGATTGTCTTCCGGTTTTCTATCTGCTATCCAATCCTGCCAGGCTTTATTAGAGACTGCACAAGCCAGTTCACAAATAACCTGCCTTTCACTTTCATCTTTGACAATTGTTAATGCCTTTATAAGCATATTTTGAAATACCGAAGGCAGCACACTGTACCGTTTTATGAACTCGCTTGGTTCTTTAGTCATTGTATTATTTATCCAGAATTTGGTTCAGATGGTGTTCTAAATGACGAAGGTAATCGTGAATGACATATTCAATGGTAACCGGATTATCTTTACCGACAAAGTAACACAAGCTGCCCAATTTTTCAACGGGAAAAATATTCATAACATGAACCAGATGCAAATTATAGAGACAAAACAATTCAACCATATTGTTCCATGGCATCTCATTATATTGCTGCAATTGGACCCAGCTATCCGGATCGTATGGAGGAAAGTCTTTAACCGCATCATAACCGGCCCTCACAAAACGATGATGATTATTGGAAGCCGAATCGATCAAGTGCCCCAATATTTCCTGTTTTGACCATTTTTCAGGTTTGGGTTTATTTTTAACCATTCCAGGATCCATTTGCATCAAGCGGGGTTTTACATCTGTTATTAATTCATTCAACTGCTCTGCAATTTCTTTCATTGCTTCCTCATATATAAAAACGGATACCGAGCAAGTCGGTATCCGAATGACATTTTTTCTAAAATTTAACAGTTGCCGGATCAGCCTGTTCTTCGGCAACGAGCTTTGGCTTTTGGCCGTCGTTTATTATCAATCCATCCAGATTGATATTTGCACAGCGCTCACCAAAGATTTTAACTGTGGGTTCGAGTGGTGTTTTCATCTTAACATTTTCTGTTGTTATGTTCCAACTGTCACGCACATTAAATACGGGTTCTTCTGTAAACGAAATATCAATATTTTTAAGTTCTATCTTCTCACCATCTGTGAGTGTAATTCCACGCAGGCATTCCAATTGAATATTCTCAATGAGCACATCTTTTGCCGTACTTTCGGGCAGTCCCTCCATCTGTATGCAATGTCTGCCTGTTTTTCCCAGCACATTCCGAATTGTGATATTACGATAATATGGCGTCAACGGTGTTGTAGGACGCAAAGGTAACCGCTCGGCTAGTTCGCCCACCCACATGGCAAGCCCCAGCATATCCCATTCTATGGCATTCTTTTTCACATCCATACGAATATTTTCAATGGTCAGGAACTCACCTCCACCGCCGCGGGGTCTGCGGGTTTTAAAGCGAATGCCCATGTCATTACGGTCAAAGACACAATCATGTACATATACATTTCGTATTTGTCCTGCTGTCTCACTGCCAAAGGTAATACCGCCATGACCACCCAACGTTAGCAGGTTACGGAAAACCACGTTTTCAACGGGACGGTTGGTACGAATACCGTCTTCGTTTCTGCCGGCTTTACAGCAATAGCTATCATCACCTGTACGAACGGTACAATATTCCACCAACACATTTCGGCTGGATTCGATATTAACACCATCCCCATTTACGACTCCAACACTCTCGATCTGAACACCACGTACAATCACATTGTCACAATATACCGGTACAACATTCCAGAACGCGCCATTAACGATTGTTACACCTTCAACCAAAACGCCCATGCATTCAACAGGACTGATTGAATAGGGCCGAAAGTAAACCGGATCGTGAGTACCATCATAAATACGATCTTTAACCGGCGTATCTACGGATACAATTTTATCTGATACGGTTTTCAATACACTTTCACGGGCAGGCCCTACATCCGGTCCTATCAATGTACCTTTTCCAGTGATGGCTATATTTTCCTGTTTGTACGCGTAAATAAACGCACCCAGGCTGTAAACCTCCAGCCCTTCTGAACGGCAAAATACCGGCGGCAGGTAATCTTTTATCTCTCCGCTAAAATGCAACTCTGCACCCTCTGCCAATTCCAGGTTTACATTGGATTTCAATTCAATACGTCCGGTCAGCCATTTACCCGCCGGAACGATTACCTTGCCACCGCCATCCGCGCAGGCCTTGTCAATAGCAGCCTGAATGGCATCCCGGCAAAGAGTTTCTCCTCCCTCTACAGCTCCAAAGTCCGTAATATTGTAACTGCGATCCGGAAATACCGGACGTTTGACCGCAGACATGTCAAACGGTGCGTTTATAGGAGCAATCTCAGCCGGCATAACTGCGGCTCCTACCTCATCTTTGGTAGGCAGCATTTCATCCAACGTTAGTTTGGGTTTGCTGCAATTCAAGAATAAAAATAAAATCAAGGGCAATACATATAATCTTTTCACAACGACCTCCAATACAACTTTACTTACTCGTGTAATATACAAATCCTGTATGATTCCCACAAGCGTATTACCCATGAATCACGTTATTCCAATCCATATACAGACAGATTTTGTGGAAATTCAACCACATATTTTAAAGGAATTTTCTTTTCTTCACCCGCATTAATTTTCAATGTCCAGTCCAGTTTTCGATCATTACCCAGTTCCTTGATGTCCTTATCCGGTTCTATCAGTTCAACCTTTATCTTTTCATCCATGGGGATTGGCAATTGATCGTACAAGCTAATAGTCTTTTCTGTCTTGCGGTTATTTTTAAGAACAATCTCGTATTCATAGGTAATTTTTCTACTGCCTTTGATGAGACCCTTGTTTTCGGTAAACTTGTTTATCAGGTTCTTTTCTACAGTTATATGATTGTCTACGCCCAGTGTCAGTTCCAATGTGTCCGTAGGCACTATATTCTTTAAATAGGTTTTATTTACAAACTCGTTATCTACAAATACGTTGATATTGCCTTCCAATAATGGGTAGTCATTTGTATTAGCGGCTTTGCCTTTGAGAAATACTGCAGGTACTTTTTTGGGGATGCTGGTATAATCAAATGATACGGGCAGTTCATCTATAGCAAGTGTCACTTTATGGGTGTTATTATCACCCGGCACAGAACTTTTAACCGGAACTTTGAATGTGGTTGCCAGCTCACTTTGTTCAACCTGAGTGTATACAGCTTTTTCCTTTTTGACAGAGCCAGAACCTACAGTTTTGGCCTGATCTAAAAGCATATCGCTTTCTGCCATGACCATTACTTCTTCACCTTCAAGGGCCTGTTCTTCAAGGGCTATATTCAACTTTGCTGTTTGTTTTGCAAGAACATCTACTCTTATGACTTGTCGCCCATAGCCAATCAAATTAACATAAAGTTGATAATTCCCAGCAGGAACATTTGCAATAAAAAAGTTGCCATTCAAATCTGTAGCAGATCCTAATCCGGATCCTTGCAAGGTAATATTTGTTCCTGGCAAAGGTTCTCTGCTTGTTGCCGATCTGACGTATCCGGATATGGCGCCAATGCCGTTAGCCAAACCAAAATTTGGAGTATAATCCACATTGATACGCGGATAGCTCACACTGGGAGAACTGGGAGCACTGGGTCTTGATCGTCTCAGGGCCGGGGTACGTGTATTCAAATACCAGCGTTGCAGTTCAGGGATAGATTTCACAGACAAGGGTTCAGCAGTTGAAAATACCAGATCAACATCCTGCCAGTCCTCTCCGGTGGATTGTTGTACCATGGCGTAATAAGACAGCTCAATGGTTTGATCATCAATATCTACTCTAGCATCATATGTGGGATACCAGCTCGCGCTTTGGGTAATATATGATATTTCCAAAACAATAGAGGCCGCTCTGTCTGCATCCAATTCTATAAAGATTTCCTTGTAATCTTTGGCCTCATCCCGCTGGGTTTGGCGCATGTTCCGTTGAATGGCGGTGATTTCTTCATCCAGTTCTTTGATGCGTTGATTTTGCTTGCGCACATCTTTGTAAATAGCATTCAAATTGGTATCTACAAAACCGAGCATGTTGGACCAGTCCTGGACTGTGGATTTTTCCAACAGCATTTTCTGGTTTTCAATCTTGACAGATTCTGCTTTTAACGACTCTACAAAAACCTTTTTACTTTCAAGGATCGCAAGCTGGTCCGATGCTACTTTTTTCAATTCTTCCAAAGAATCGATTTTTGCCTGCATATCCCGGATTTGCTCTTTTTGGATTTCAGTTGTAAATTGTCGTTCCACATTCACATCCAGAATCTTAATCCTGTAATTCCCTTGTACAGACACACGTACCGTCTCATCCAAAAGATCACTGGTCATCTCGGAGAGTTTGACCGTATTCTGCCCCTTGCTCACATTGACGGATGCCTTACGGGCCACCATTGCCCGGTTACGAAAGACCGTAGCAGAAACCACTTTAGATTCAGTTTGAATTTCTTTTGCCAAAGTAACAGTTGAAAGAAAAGCCAATAATATTAACATAAACCGTTTCATTGTATTACCCCTTTTTTAAACGATTCTGTACATGATTGGATAGATAATCACACCCTGATTATTATAAAAATTACATCATTTAATTACGATTGCAGAACAGATTATTATTTCATTCCATCCGGATTGCCATACATGTGGACAATATCCAATACCGGGGAGCGTGAAATACCGCCGGGGTTCAGTCCCGGTTCACCCTCGGGAATGTTTACACCCAAATCCTGATAATAGTCCACCCAGGCTGGAAAGGTCTCACGCGTATCGGGGTCGATAAAGGTCATGGGATACAGTTTAAACAGGGATTCGCCTGATTCATCCAGATAGGAAAGATAAACCAGTTCTGAGCAATAATAAGAGTCATTTTTGATATCAAATATATGATCATAGGATTTACCCAGGTACCCATTCAATCGTTCCAGCGCTGGTTCAATAAGGTGACGGTATTGCGGTTTTAACCTCCCCACAATCACTTTGGGATGGTTATTATTGTCATGACTACGCGCCAGAAACGTATCCACCGGTGTGGTGTAAACTCCCCGCCCAATAGCCTCAAGTACCACCGGTTCACCGTCAGAACCATCCACAATTATCCCGATGTGGGCGAATTTTGCGCCTTTATATCCCTGCGTTACTTTTTCAATAGCATCATAAAAAGGACTGCCATCCAGATCCTGAAACAACAGATCCCCCGGCTCAAGTTTGAATGATGGTTTGAGATTGCTGCAACCAATCACAATTGAAAATAGAAACAAATAAAAAATGTAAAATTTTATTTTCATAATTCAATATATCAAAATTAAAAGATAATTAACACAATAACATGTATTCTGATCAAGTTAATTCTTTCTTCTTTTCTCTCTCACCGCCCGATACACCTTGTCCCAAATCCTGTCCGGTAGAAATGTATCAATGCTCTCTGTCATTTCTTTGGTGCGCAGGTAGCCATAGGCTTTGTGAGGATTGGCTTCTCCATCCACGCTGTAATCATTATATACAAACTTGTCCTCAACCAAGAGTCCCCGACTGTTTTTCTCATAGTCGTCTGCCAACGTATGGTCCAGTGCGACCTTATCCCGATAATCGGACATGTTTACCCATGTATCCCGTATACTTTCCGGCACCCGGGGTTTATCGAGATCATTACCACGCTCTTTTTGTTCAGCCAGGATACGTCCTACAATGACCGGTAGTCCCAATGGAGAACCAATGGTCACCATTGAATGCACCATGGGCTGTTCCTGCGGACTCAGGACATCATATGCTACTATGGATCCCATGGAATGCGCAATCAATAAAATTTTATAGTGCCTGTACTTGTGCAACACCTTGAACAATCGATTCTGGATTGCGGTTTTGATTGTTTCCTGCTCATCCAGCGTCAACCGGGATTCGGTATAATAAGATTCTAAATCTTTAAAATATTTGTGAATGATCTTGTCTGTCACACCTCTTAGGTTGAGACTCATGTCATCATTCAGAAAAATCTTGTCCAGTTGGTTCTCTATAAATCCCAGCAGCCAGGAGGGTTTGGCCTGCGGTTCCGCTGCCAGCATGGTTCCCGGCAGGTATGGCTCCCTGTCTAACAATGGATTTTGGTGGGTTGTCATTTTTATTTCAAGCGGTTTTTCATGCAGCAAATCCGCCCAATAAACCAGTTCAAAGGGAATGAACAGCCGTTCTCTTCCCGCTTTGATCAAGCCCTCTCGCATGGACAATTTCCACCATTTTTTCAAAACCGGCTTTGGTGGTTTGTTTCCCAATCCGTGAATGCCTATGATGACATGTTTCATTACCAACAATCCTCTAGTATTGAAAAAAGATTAATAACCGTAATATTTAAAATTATCAAAACGTACTGTTCCACTCCCCATGGATACCAGCCCAATCCGTAACGCCAAAAAGTCACCAAAAGCATTATGATGATAGCTGTCAGTTTGAATAGAACGGTCCAGCTTTTTCCATACTTTACCGTCCTGACTGTAATAAAATGCAACCGTATGCGTGTTATTCACCAGCTTGAGGAATCCATGCTTTCCATAGGGCCATTGTCCGGCGTTACCCTTAACAGCACGACGATATTGACTGATCTTTTGTCCATCAGTAGCAATTCCCGCGTATGCTTTTTCACTATAGAATAATAACAAACCTGCAGATGCCTCACCGGTAATCTCAAACTCTACCTGCGCTTCATAAGAATGATGCGCCGGCATACACAGCATGGGAGAACTGTCTTTGGGACTGTTTCCGCGCGCATCCAGAAACAGTGAGCCATTTTTGATACGAAACCGGTCCGGTTCCCAGGCTTTAAAAAAAGTCCATTGATACCCCAGGGATTGATTGGAAAAATCATCGGACAATGTTAAAGTCGGATGAGATTCCAAACCCGCGGGCTTTTGAATAGGCAAATCAGTCCGGATCGTTGCAGGTACCCGCGGCCATCCATCCGCAGTCCATTCAATGGGTTCCATCAGTATTTGTCGCCCCAGCGTATAATATCCATTTTCATAACCATGGTAAACAATCCACCACTTGTCATCCAGGTCCTGCACCATAGAACCATGTCCTTTTGCCCACCATTTTTCACTACTGCTCCAGGTGTGCACAATAGGATTATAAGGCGAGTTTTCCCACGGGCCTGTGGGAGATTTGGAACGGGCAGTTACCACCATATGTGCGGTTGGCGGCCCCGCGGTCCCTCCCTGGGCAACAATAAGATGATAATATCCATCATGATAAATAATCTTGGGAGATTCCAGGCACATGCACTGTATCAGCCACTCCTGAGGAATAGGCCATCCCTCATAAACCTGCTTCATCTCGCTGACAGCAGACAAACCGTCATCAGACAGCTCTACATAATAACCGCCTGAAAAATAGAGATAGCGGGTGCCATCCGGGCCTACAACATGCCCGGGATCGATTTTTTCGACCTTAATCTCAACCGGATCACTCCAGGGACCAGCCGGGGAATCTGCAGTAACCACATAATTGGTACCTTGAATGGGGAAATAGATATAGTATTTATCCTTGTGCTTGATCAATTCCGGTGCCCATACCGATCCCAGATATTGGCGCAACGCATGCCCAATGGGCTGCCAGTTCACCAAATCTTTTGAATGCCACACCATCAATCCGGGACAGTAATAGAACGATGAATGGGTCAAGTAAAAGTCATCACCATCTCTTAAAATTGAAGGATCAGCATAATCGCCCGCCAATATGGGATTTTGATACATTCCATTGCCCAAATCTGCTGTATAGGGGAGTTCATTTTTTGTTTGCGTAAAGCTGTTTACATGAAAAAAAAGAACCAGCAAAAACATTAAAGTTTTCTTCATTTCAAACTCCGGAATTTGTACTGCAAAATCTTGAATGTATTCAGGTTTGAATACCCTGTAATTTCAGCAACACGATTTACAAAGTCAAGGATTTTAATGTATAGCTGAATTGATTTATGGATGAATTGTTATTTTATATTGGTTGTAATAGGTATCCCATACACTTGAAAGGATTAATAATGACCAGCTTTAATGAGAACGATAATTTCTATACCTATTACCAGTCCGTCTATGAACTATCCTGCCGCCAGTATAATACAGGTCAGCTAAAAGAAGCAGAAATCCTGGTAGAAACCGCCCTCAGCAGCATTCCGGAATATGCCAAATGGGCCAGAACCGGGTATCGTTGTGGGTACAGCTGGGACGTATTCAGGAAATGATTGCCTTTATGCACAATAGCAGTTATGATGAGGCTCTATTTTCTTTTAATAAAGCATTGGAACTGGCAAAACAGATTGATGCAGACCTGGAAATTGCAGATTCCAATGACGAGATTGGTAATGCCATGCTGCACCGAATTGAGCACCAGCATGCCGGCAGCCTGGACGAAATCCGAAAGCATTTCGAAACCGCACTACAAATATATGAACAATATAAGCACAGTATAGGGATATGTAAGGTCTTGATTCATCTGGGACAGACAGATGAACAGGAAAAACAGTTTGAAAGGGCTGTAGAACATTTCACCAGAGCAGGCAGTATTGCAGAAGATTTTCAATATCATTATGAGCTTTCTTTTGCAATCCGGCACTTGGGCAAAGCGCATCAACGCAATGGAGATGCAGACTCTGCCTACCCTCTCCATAAACGCTCTTTGGAAATTCGACAGCAAATCGGATTAAAACCGTTCTTGCCATTTTCATACATTACCATGGGGCAGCTGGAATCAGCTAGGGGTAATACAGAAACTGCATTGGAATATTTGCTTACCGCCTATGATATTGCAGTTGATATAAATGCTCCATTTGCTATGATGAACAGTGCGCAAGCGCTTTATGATTTTTACAAAACAACCCACAATTCAAAAGAAATGCAAGAATATTTCAAAATTGCTTCTGACATTGCACACAATATCAACCACAAAGGCGGATTAGACTGGAGCAACACCCACCAATCTTAAATCACTTTGATTTAATAAAAATATTTTTATTTTTATCATAAATATTAAAGAAAAATTCAACCTGCCAGAGGTATGTATGAAATTGCATCTTTATGCTTTGCTGCTAGTATTTAGCTCAATCTGCTTTTCACAGGTAACAGTTTCGGAAGAAACATTCACATTACCTACCTACAAAGTCCCCGATCCGGATAAAATCCCGCTATTTTTTCGCAATGAAGAGGTTCAGCTTGCAGAAAGACATATTTATCCCTATCCGTTCTATAATGTACAGACCGAGATCAAATCGGATATAGATTATAAAGCAGTTGTTTTGGAAAATGAATACATAAAAATATGTGTAACCCCGGAAATGGGCGGCAGACTGTATTACGCTCTTGACAAAACCAACAACTATGACATGATTTACAATAATCACGTTGTTAAACCCGCGTTAATAGGAACACTTGGCGCCTGGACATCCGGAGGAACCGAGTGGAACACACCGCATCACCACAGGGCCACCAGTCTATTGCCGGTGGATTATACCATAACAGAACATACGGATGGCAGTAAAACAGTTTGGGTTGGAGAATATGAAAAAAGAAGCCAAACCCGGTGGCTGGTCGGCATGACGCTGGAACCCGGCAAGTCCTATGTAAAAATGGAGTTCAAAACCCTGAATGTTACTCCATTTCAATACCCTGCCTTGTTTTTTGCAAACAATGCAGTACATGTAAATGACGATTATCAATTCATCTTTCCACCCGATGTTGAGATGATGAATTTTCACTATGTAACAGAATTTACCCGGTGGCCCATACTGAACCAGGTCTATCAATCATACGATTATACCCACGGAGAAGATTTGTCATGGTGGAATGCTGTCAAGCAGCCTACATCCTTTTTTGTTACCAAGTCTCATCAGGATTTTATGGGTGGTATTGATCACGGCAAAAAAGCTGGTGTAGCCTTTGTGGGAGACCATCGTATATTCAAGGGTAAAAAACTCTGGAACTGGGGCAAAAATGAAGTCCAAAAAGTCTGGGATGAAAAGCTAACAGATGCCGACGGCCCTTATGCAGAATTGATGATGGGATTCTATTCAGACAATCAACCCGATTACAACTTTGTTGCTCCTTTCGAAACCAAATATGGCACCATGTATATGTATGGCATTAAAAACCTCAGCAACATGAAAGAGGTCAACAAAGACTTTGCCGTAAACCTGGAACTAGAGAACCAAAAAGCGTTAATAGAGATCAATGCAACATCGGTACAAAACAATACCCAAATTATTCTCAAAGCCAAAGATCAGGTGTTATTTTCAAAAAAATTAGATATATCACCTGTTAAACCTTTTCAGAGCGAAATCAAGGTTAATAAAGATACAGCGTATGAGGACCTCCAGATAACGCTCTCTTCTTCACAAGGCGCTCAAATGCTGTCATGGCAAAAACAACCGCCCCTGAACGAACCTTTTCCGGAAACATATGAGGATCCCTCAACTCCCGATTCTTATACAAACAGCCAGGACCTCTTTTTTGCGGGATTAAAACTGGAGCAGTTTGGCAATACCAATTATGATTATATGGCATACTATAAAGCTGCACTGGCAAGAGATCCGAACAATGTACTGGCCAACACCCAAATCGGAACCGTCTATCTCAAAAGAGGAGATTATAGAAGAGCTCAAAAACATCTTGAAAAAGCAGTGAATATCGTAACCGGTAACCATAAAAAAGCCCAGGATGCCACCTCACTTTTCTATTTGGGTATCTGTTATATGCAGCAGGATCAGATTGATAAAGCATTAGACATGCTGTACAGATCCACCTGGGATTATGAATGGACTTCTGCGGGATATACGCTTGTATCGCACCTCGAAGCGCTTCAAAATGACTGGCACAAAGCCTACGATGCTGCGGACCGGGCATGCAAAGCCAACACCCAGAATGTTGAAGCACTTGTCAGTAAAGCCATTATATTGCGAAAACTGGGTAATTACCCCAAAGCCCTTGAAACGATTCAAAATGCCCTTACGGTTGATCCGCTTTGCCTGATTGCCATGAACGAATTGCGGATGCTGGAGACCCATCTCAATATCGATCCAAATCTATCGCACTATATGGATATTACTAAACATTTCCGCACAGAACCCTATAACTATATTGAAACTGCTACACGCTATAGTGAAATGGGACTCTATACCGATGCTTCTAATGTGCTTGAACTTGCAGCATCCTCACCTTTGGTTGAGTTGAATGCATACCCCATGATCTATTATCATCTGGCTATGTATTATGATTTAGCAGGAAAACCCAACAAGGCCAAAGACGCCTTGAACAAGGCCGGCAATCTTTCGCTGGATCTTTGTTTTCCCTATGGCAGTGAATCTATCAAGGTATTGAAATATGCCGTATCTCAAAATGCTCAGGATGCGTCTGCATGTTATCTGCTTGGTAATGCATTGGCTGACTATCAGCATGAAAATGCCATAAAATATTGGAAAATGGCAGCCGAAATCAAAAGCAGCGAATCCATAATTTACCGGAATATTGCATACATTCAGGCAAATCATCTGCAGGATATGCCCAATGCGTTAGCAAACATAATTAAAGCGATTTCACTAGACCCCACAGAGCCCCGCTATTTTAACGAAGCAGATCTCTACATGTCTTATTCCAGCATGTCACCGGAACAGCTTGCTCAATTTCTTGAGGAGTACGGAACACTGGGTAAAGACATTGTAGACATTCAAATAATGGAAATTAAACTGGCCAATTACTATGGTAATTATGATAAAGCACTTGGTTTGTTGAACAAACTAAACTATCATATCAAAGAAGGCGCTACATTTAATCCGCATGTGCTATGGTTCGATGCCAACCTGCAAACCGGTATTCAATACATGAACAATAAAGACTATAAAAAAGCAGAATCCTTTTTCATGCAGGCAATGGAATTCCCAAAAAATCTTGAAGCCGAACGAAACAGCAAAATTGGTATAGCTTATTATTATCTGGGACAAAATGCAGCATTGGCGAATGATAAAAAAGCCGCAAAATCCTGGTATGAAAAGATGGTCAACTATACATTCAACAAGGGCTGGGGCGCCGGCGATTTCCCGGAAATAGAGTATTACAAAGCACTGGCACAAATTGAACTGGGTGATAAATCAGGAGCAGAAAAACGTTTTGAAAAACTGATTGAGGATGGCCTGCAACGCATTAATAAAGGTAAAGACAGCAGACACATTACCGTGACTGTAGATGAGGAACATTCAGGCAGAATTTTCCAGCTCAACAAAGAATTGCAGAGGAAAAAACTGCACGTTTCGTCATACTATATGCAAGGTCTGGGACATTTGGGACTGGGCGATAAAGACCAGGCAATTTCATTATTCAAAAAAGCTCTGGAAACAGACCCGCTGAATATTGATGCTAACCTGATGCTTCAATTGATACAATAAAACATTTGACAAATAGTTAATATTCAGGTAAATTGAAAATGCCTGAATATTAACTATATATAATTCTCGCACACGCTTCCGGATCCCCCGGTTCATTCTGGTCTGATTTTTGACACAGTAAAAACAAATTCTAGTAGAAATAGCTCCCCAAAATCCCCTAATCTGAGGTATGAATGAAGAAAACAATACTCTTGTTATTAAGCAGTTTACTACTCTTTTCCTGTGCGGCACATACACATTTGCAGCCCCTGGGTAAAGGCAATGTGGATGCCAATGTAAGCTTTGGCGGCCCTATTATTAAGGCACTGGGCACGCAAATCCCGGTTCCATATCTCACCGGAGGGCTTGAATATGGCGCATCAGAATCCATCAACCTGTTTACAAATCTGCATATGCTGCCACTGGCTTACAAAATGGCAGGACTCGATGCCGGATTTTCCTGGTACCCCATAGAACAAAATGGTTTAAAACCCACCATTGGTATTCACCCGTTTTTAATGTGCTTTGCCAGCTTGAAATCCGATATTGAAGAGAAATATCGAGTTTACCCGGTTGTATCTTTTTCATCCGCCTGGCAGACCGGAAAAGGACAGTTCTTTGGCGGTCTGGATATGGCCGCACCCATCTCTGATCCCGATTATGATGACGATGCAGAGTCCCTGATCTTTTCACCCTTTGTCGGTTACGAGTGGAAACTCGGCAGAAATACCCGCCTCATTACCGAGATTAAATGGAACGGCTCCAACATTGCCAGCGAGAACCTGGCAGTGGATTATCTGCCCATCTCCGGTTATGGCGCTATTACCACTCTGTTTGCGCTGGAAAGGAGTTTTAAATGAAAAATCTATACCTGCTTTTCATACTGCTCTTTTCTACAATGTTTACCGCTTGTGAACTGGATGGATTTTTATTCAACACCGAATCATTGGACGAATACACCCTGCCCGGCAATTCCATTCCGCAGGACCATCTGCAGGAAGTGACTCTCAACAGCGGCGGTAATAAAATTTACGGTTATTGGGTGGAATCCAATGGCGAACGGCCCGGTATAACCATTCTTTATTGTCATGGCAACAAGCACAATATTGATGAATACTGGGACCGTGTCATGCTGTTGTACGAGCTGGGTGTGAATATATTTATCTATGATTATCGTGGATACGGCAAGTCCGAGGGAAAATCTTCCGAAACCGGACTCTATCAGGACAGTGATGCTGCGCTCAACTATGTCATGAACCAACAGAACGTGCCCGCCGATTCGCTCTGTATTTACGGGTATTCGCTGGGAAATGTGGCCTCGATCTATCTTGCGGGACAAAAAGTAGATCCACGCTGTTTGATTGCCGAGTCTCCATTTGCATCCGCAAACTCGTTAACACAGGGCAGCACGGTGTTGGATATCCCCTCGCAGTGGCTCACAACCGGTTCGTTTGACAATGCAAAGCAGATCCAAAACATAAATACCCGGTTTCTGCTGATCCATGGTGCTCAAGACGATTTTGTACGCTATCGCGACAATGGGAAGGTGGTATACGCAAACGCCCCCGAACCCAAATCCATGATCCTGGTCCAGGATGCTAACCACACCGACATCCCGGATATAATGGGATACGAAGCCTACCTGGAACTTGTAAAAAACTGGATTTTTGACATTAATTCGGAGAATTAAGAAAAACCCGATCGCGATGCAGATCCCTGCATCGCGGAATATTCAAACGGGACATTTGTCCCGTAGAATTCTTGAAGTATCAGGACAAATGTCCTGGTAAATATTCCGCCCGGCATCCGCCAGCTGGCGGATTACCGGGTGATCATATATTCAGCACAACATAAACATGCCGTGTGATCATATTTATTTAAAAAGTACAACCAATTGCCCGGCACCTCGGAGGTGCCGGGCAAATATTTTCAGCCTACCTGGAGCTTTTAAAAAACTGGATTTTTGACATTAATTCGGAGAATTAAGAAAAAACTGATCGCGATGCAGATTCCTGCATCGCGGAAAATTAAAGCGGGACATTTGTCCCAGGCAATTTTCCGAGTATCAGGACAAATATCCTGGTAAATATTCCGCCCGGCATCCGCCAGCTGGCGGATTACCGGGCGATCATATATTCAGCACAACATAGATATGCCTCGTGATCATCTTTATTTTAAAAGTATAACCAATTGCCCGGCACCTCGGAGGTGCCGGGCAATTATTTTCAGCCTACCTGGAGCTTTTAAAAATCTGGATTTTTGACGTGGATTCGGAGAATTAAGAAAAAACAGATCGCGATGCAGATCCCTGCATCGCAGAATATTCAAACGGGACATTTGTCCCGTATAATTATCCGAGTTTCAGGACAAATGTCCAGGTAAATATTCCGTACAGTCAGAGTCCGTTTTTCTAAAAACCTACATATATACTCTTGAATATTAATCAATAAATATATGTTGTAATTAAACAAATAGTAACTGAAAATCAGCTTTCCGTACAGCCACATTATTGTTGAATACCCCCGGAATTCGACTCTTCCAATCACAGACTGAAATTGATCAACTTGCAAATATTTATTATTAAATAAATCATTTGATTGAGAGTGTCAACATGAAAAATAGGAAATGTAATTTTGTTATTCTCATCTTTTTATTATTCCTAATAAACACTATTACATTTTCACAAGATTATGTTGGAAAATTTGATTTCGAAGGAGTCTCCAGAACCTATCTGGTATATCTTCCTCATAATTATCAGGCCAATATGCCGCTTATTCTTTATTTACACGGGTATCAGGACACACCTCAGTATCAGGCTAAATATACACGCTTACACGCTTATGCAGATACAGCAGGATTAATAGTTGTTTATCCAACAGGTAGCAGCAAAGATGGTAATCCCGGTTGGAATTCAGGCATAGTTGATCATTCATGGATAAAATCAGATACCACGGCAAATGATCTGGGATATCTTTCCGCATTAATTGATACAATAGATTCTAAATATAATATTGATTTGGGTCGGGTCTATTGTGCAGGATTGTCTATGGGTGGTGAAATGACTTACCGCGTTGCATCTGAAATGGGACACCGGATTGCAGCCATAGCATCTGTAGCCGGTACTCCAAATGATATTCAGGAAAAACACTATCGATATTCACATCCTTTCCCCATACTTCATTTTCATGGTACTGCAGATAATATAATACCCTATGATGAGGATTTCAGTTATTCATGGTCTGTGCAAAGAACCATGGATTTCTGGATTGATAAAAATGAATGCGCTTTACCCGCAGATACAGTCGCCCTGCCTGATCTGGTACCGGAAGATTCCAGCACCGTGGATAAAATAACCATATCAAATTGCAACGGGAATGGATGTTTTATTTTATATAAAGTTAATAATGGCGGACACGGCTGGCCGGGCTCAGCACTGGATCCCGGTTGGGCGCAACCCAGGAATATGGACATTGAGACCGGGAGTTTAATTGTCAATTTCTTTAAAAAATATCAAAATCCTTTAATAGACCTAGCGTTTGGGAAAAATATAATAATAGAACCGGGATACTGTACACAAAAAGGTGGAGATTTTCATATTTATGCTGAACTGACCAACCCCGAGAAACATGCAGTATCCGTAAAAGCGTATATAGAGGGAACGCATTCCGACTTGAAGGACTCATTAGAATTGTATAATGACGGATTACATGATGATAGTGGAGCTAATGATAATAATTGGGGAAATACAATTAATTTGACCGACATTGGAGAAGATTTCTTTGATATAAAATTACGCACTATTGATTTGGATATGAATTATAAAGTCGATTGTCCATTTAACACCCAGTTTACCAGCTGTGGACCGGTATTATTACCCAATGAAGGAGAGATTTATCACGAGTTGGAATACAATGCAGATGAAAAAATGCTTACCTTTATGATGTATCTACACAATTATGGCTCTACAACAAATATTCCAAACGTTACCGCCAAATTGGGGACAATGGATGAAAGGGTTGTGAATTTAAATCACGATAAAATCCATTTCTACAACATACCCCCGGGTAAAACCGTCTTATGTCAGGAGAATATCTGTTTTAACGTGGATGGTATATCGGTTCTTACAGGTACGACGGATGATCCGATTAAATTCACCCTAGATATTTATACAGATGACAAAACTTATTGGAGCGATACGTTAGAATTCATTTCACATCTGGTTACTGATATTGAACAGTCGGTTCCAATTGTACCTGAAAAATTCAGTCTTGAACAGAATTACCCTAATCCCTTTAATCCCTCAACCACAATCCGCTATAATATTGTCAATACAAGTTATGTTGAGCTTGGGATATATAACACAAACGGACAATTGATCGAGATGCTTACTTCCACATGGCAATCACCAGGACAGTATGCAGTAAAATGGGACGGATCAAAATATTCAAACGGGATCTATTTCTGCAAGTTCAAAACAGGTGATTTTGTGGATATAATAAAGATGCTATATTTGAAATAAAATTTTATTAATCGACTGATCGCGATGCAGTTTCCTGTATCGCGGAATATTCAAGTGGGACATTTGTCCCGTACAATTCTTAAAGAATCAGGACAAATATCCTATCAAATAATCTGAGCGATCAGGTTTCTATTAAAAATTAAACCCAAATGACAGGCTCCAACATATCTTTTTATCCCAGGAAACATCAGATAATGCATAATCATATAAATTCACGAAATTCTTAAATCCATAATTTTCATTATCAGCTTGACGAATCGCATAGCTCAAAAATAAATAATTAGCTCCAATAGAAAAGAACAAATTAACTTTGCCATTGTTCTTTGGAGTAATCAAACCTTCATAATTTAAAGATAATACTTGTGATCCAGGATAAATATCCATATTTCCAACCATAGACCAGCTATAATATCCAGAATAATAGATATAATTAAATGAAACTCCTTGCTTATATCTCCCAACATCATCAAAGGGGTAGAACACTTTTGATGATAGTGAGAAGAATGGTATCCCAACCAAAAAGCTGGTATTAATTTTTTTATTTTTACTGATATTGAAGTCTCTATCAGCATATATTGAAATAAAAGGGAGCCCTAGCCCTATGCCCAATTTAGAATTTTCATTATATCTTTTAGTATATTGAATTTGACCAATCGGACTGGCAAGTCCGGGCCATAATAATGAAAAAGCATTATTATTGTCCCCCAAATAACTCATGTAAAAAGGAATATTAAAATGACAATAATTTGCAACTCTTGAACCACCAAAATAACCATTTTTTGGCGGGCCATCATTTACATAAGAGAACAATGACAGTGGAATAATTATCACTAAAAAAAATACTTTTCTCATTACTACCATCCTGTATATAATAATAATTTCTCTTTAACTATAGCAGATGTCACAGTATTTTTGATCTGCTTAAAAACCTCACTTTCTTCCTGGTGGGTCATTGATCGCGATGCAGATTCCTGCATCGCGGAATATTCAACCGGGACGTTTGTCCCGTGCAATTCTTGAAGAATCAGGACAAATGTCCTTGTAAATATTCCGCCCGGCATCCGCCAGCTGGCGGATTACCGGGCGATCATATATTTTTATTTTCATTTAATTGCTTCTCCTTTTTAACAAGTTTTACTACAACAATTGTAGATTCATTATTAATTGTAACTGTAAACTATTTGCTTTATCATATAAAAACCATTGACCTTCCATATTATTCATTCCTTTTAAGAGTCTGAAAACAATTCCAATTTCTTTATTGATGAAACTAAAATTTTTACCAACTCCCAAACAAAAAAAAGTATCATACTTTGAAACGTCAGAGGTTATATTTGTTTTATTATTGAGATGTTTTCTTAAAAGTATATTACGATAATGATAGTTGACTTTATTATTGTAATGAATTTGAATACCTCCTTGAATATAAAAAACATCATTCGGATAAAAATTTAACAAAATTGGTATTGAAATATAATGTTTGTCATATTCATATAGCTCCATATCTTCAAAAATTGTATAATATACGAATTTGTTTATGGAATGACTTTTTGCTAATTCAAATCGTATTAACAAATTAGATGAAAGACAAAATTCACCAAATACTCCAATCGTATATCCGTGTGGATAGTGATACTTGTAAATAGTTCTCTTTTCAAAAGTCATCTTTTCTATATTTGTCCCCGCAACAACACCAAAATTGTATTCCGCAAAACTGGAATTGACTATAACTGAAAAAAACAAGATTACAAAAAAGATTTTTTTCATCCAAAACTCCTGATTTTTGAATGCATTCAAAGCAATACACTCAAATTTTTAGTACTATTAAAAAGACGTTATGTTGTTGATACAGATACTTGAATAAATTGATAGACAATATTTTTGATGAAAAATGAAAAGCTGCCCCATTTATCGTATCACAAATTTAAAAAAAATCGTTAAAAAAACGAATATAATTTTTATCAAAAAGTATAAAATTTGTAATTTTTTAAACTACTATTCAGAAACCAACTTGATTATTTACAGGTTTGGTTAACCAATCGTTATCAGTTCCCTGCATCGCAGAATATTCAAATGAAACATTTGTCCCATGCAATTCTTGAAGAATCAGGACAAATGCCCAGGCAAATCTCTCCCCAATCAGGACAAGTTTTTCACGTCTCACGTCTCACGTCTCACGTCTCACGTCTCCCGTCTCCCGTCTTCCGTCTTTCATCTCACGTAGAAAAAAAGTTCCTTGCATAATCCAATAGATTCAATTATTTTATAACTGCAAATCAAACTACCGGAATACAACGCGTTTCCTCAATATACACACCAATGACCGGAGAAAAGAATGATCTGGAATGAACATTTTGAATGTATGGACCGCCAGGAGCTCACCCGTGTGCAAAGTGAACGGCTGGTCAATATGGTTGAACGTCTCTATTACAACGTACCCTTTTATCGCAAAAAATTCCAGGAACTGGGCATGGACCCCGGAGATGTAAAAAGCATCGACGACCTGAAAAAACTGCCCTTTACTACCAAACAGGACCTGCGCGATAATTACCCGTTCGACCTGTTTGCCACCCCCATGAGCGATATTGTGCGTGTGCACGCTTCAAGCGGTACCACCGGCAAACCCACGGTGGTGGGATACACCCGCCGCGATATTAACCTGTGGTCCGAAGTGGTTGCGCGCACCCTCAACTGTGCCGGTGCAGGCAAAGACGATGTTGTCCAGATCGCCTACGGTTATGGATTGTTCACCGGTGGACTTGGCATTCATTATGGTACGGAAAAAGTCGGTGCTACGGTCATTCCCATTTCCGGCGGCAACACCAAGCGCCAGATCCAGTTGATGAAAGATTTTGGCAGTACCGTGCTCGCATGCACGCCCTCGTACGCGCTTTATCTGGCCGAAGCCCTGGAAGAAGCAGGCCTGTCTCCACAAGATCTGCCCCTGCGTGTAGGTATCTTTGGCGCGGAACCCTGGACCGAGAACATCCGCAAAGAAATTGAAGATAAACTGGGCATACTGGCGATTGATATTTACGGACTCAGTGAGGTTATTGGACCCGGAGTTTCCACAGAATGTGTGCACAAGACCGGTTTGCACGTGTTCGAAGATCATTTTTATCCCGAGATCATTGATCCCAAAACGCTCGAGGTCCTTCCCCCGGGCGAGATCGGCGAGCTGGTTTTTACAACGCTCACCAAAGAGGGACTCCCCCTGCTGCGTTACCGAACCCGCGATCTGACCGTGCTCAATTACGAAACCTGTGAATGCGGACGTACCATGGTGCGCATGGCAAAATGTCTGGGTCGCTCGGACGATATGCTCATCATTCGCGGTGTGAACGTGTTCCCGTCTCAGATCGAAAGCGTTCTGCTTGAAATGAGCGAGACCAAACCGCATTACCAGTTGATTGTGGACCGTGTCAACAATCTTGACAATCTGGAAGTCTGGGTTGAAGTTGAAAATGAATTTTTCTCTGACGAAATCCGCAAACTGGAAGAACTGTCTGCAAAAATCAAACACAACATTGACAGCACACTGGGACTCAGTGTCAAAGTCAAACTGGTAGAGCACAAAACAATCGAGCGCAGTGAAGGCAAGGCCAAACGTGTCATCGACAAACGAAGCATGTAACCAGGAGGATCTCACATGATCATTAAACAGTTGTCAATATTTCTTGAAAATAAATCAGGTCGGTTGACCGAAGTGACCAAAGCACTTGAAGAAGCCAATATAAACATTTCCGCGCTAAGCATTGCAGATACGGCTGAATACGGTATCCTTCGTTTGATTGTAACCAATCCGGATAAAGCTGTAGAATCCTTAAAAGCGAGAAACTTTACCGTCAATTCAACAGATGTGATCTGTTTAACTGTACCTCACACTCCGGGCGGACTGGCAAGAGCACTCGAGATTCTATCAAACGCAAAGATTGGCATTGAGTACATGTACGCGTTCGAATTTGGAGAAAAAGCATCGGTTATCATCCGTACCGAAGCCCTGCAAGCGGCAATCGACGTATTGCAGGAACACAAAGTAGAACTGATCAAAGCCAGTGAGATCTATGAAATATAACGAAAGGCACCTATAATGCGATTTTCCACCAGTGCATCCAGTATGCGCTCATCCGCAATACGCGAGTTGATGAGCCTTGCATCCAAACCGGATATCATTTCTTTTTCCGGGGGTATGCCCAATAATGATCTGTTACCCGTACAGGAAATTGACGAGATTTACAACTCGCTTTCTCCCGCAGTCAAAAAACAGGCGCTGCAGTATGGGCCCACTGGTGGCTATCCGCCCTTTCTGGAATCATTAAAAGCGTTTCTGAAAGAAAAAGGGCTGCCGGTAGAAGATAATGGATTGATTGTGACCACCGGTTCCATGCAGGCTATTAGCATACTTTCAAAAATCTTTATTGATCCCGGTGACCGGGTGATTACGGAATATCCCGCGTTTATTGGTGCCATCTCGGCATTTAAATCATTTCAGGCGGATTTTGAAACCATCTCCCTGGATGATGACGGTGCTAACATACAGGAACTTGAAAATATTTTAAACTCGTCCAAACCGTTGCCCAAGTTTGTTTATATAACCCCCTATTTTCATAATCCCGCGGGTATACTTTACAGCAAACAACGCAGACAAGAGCTCATGCAAACGCTGAAAGGGCATGATATTATAGTGATAGAAGATGATGCTTATGGTGAACTCTATTTCGATGAAAAGGATAAGGAATTAACCGTACCCATCAAAGCAACAGGCCCCGAGACCGTGCCCATTTGTTATACGTCATCGTTTTCAAAATACATCGGTCCGGGACTTCGGATTGGCTGGCTGTTGGCCCCGAATGAGATCATTGAAAAATGTGATCTGGCGAAACAATCACTAGATGCATGTACATCTACTCTGAGTCAGGTTTTGGCACATGAATTTCTGGTACAAAACCGATTACCGGACTATTTGGAGCGCTTACGAAGAGCCTACAAAAAGAGATCGGAGCTGATGCTTGACGCTTTGGACGCTGTTATGCCCGAGGGAGTAACCTGGACACACCCTAAAGGTGGATTCTATATTTGGGTTACTTTGCCGGAACAATTGAACGCAATGGAAATATTGAAAAAGACCATTGATAAAGGCGCTGTATTTGTGGTTGGCAACACCTTTGATCCATTGGGTGAACGTAACAATTGTATGCGAATTTCATTTTGTAATACTCCGGAAGACAAAATAGCGCACGGAGTTGAGCTTGTAGCAGAATCCATCAAATCCTTTTTATAGAGTCAAATGAAGATCAGATTATTAACAGTCGGTAAACCCGAAAATCCGCAATTCAAAGCAGCAATTGACATGTACCTCAAACGAATCAAGCACTATACTGCCATTGAAATGGATTTTATAAAGCCGGAAAAAATAGCTAAACTGTCAGAATCAGAAATACTTGAGCGGGAAAAGATTAAACTGGAGAAAAAACTGTCTCCAACAGAGTACACCATTGTCATGGATAAAGGGGGTAAACAATTCTCTTCAACAGAATTTGCAAACTGGATTCAAAACCAGCAAAATAATGGAAGGCAATCTGTAACCATTATTATTGGGGGTCCCCATGGGCTTGCGCCTGAGATTGTCAGCAAAGCGGAACAAAAAGTATCATTTTCAAAAATGACGTTTCCACATGAACTGGCAGCTGTCATGCTGCTTGAACAAATCTACAGAGCGCATACCATTCTAAGAGGAGAAAAATATCATAAATAAAAAAACCATCATGCGGATGCCGATGGTCTTTTTAAAAACCATTTTCCTGAGTCTATAGTACTACAAAGACATTGTAATCTTTGCTATTTATTCTAATATTTCAAGGGTGGCGTGTTTTCCAGCCTTTCTAGCTACTGCGCTTAAAATTACTCGAATTGCGTGAGCGGTTCTGCCGTTTTTACCTATTACTTTACCCATATCGGGTTGATCAACGCGAAGTTCATAGACGACAGTTGTTTCACCAAAAACTTCAGTAACTTTAACAGCGTCGGGATTATCGACGAGGTGTTTAACAATGTGTTCAACAAATTCCTTCATAACCAAAATCCCCTTCTGATAGGATTAATGTCATTTTCCATTCGAACGTGATGATATTCATACGATTTGGCACTTTGTGGAAACACAACCCTCCCTAAAGTTAGACTAAACAACTATGTAAGGCCTCCCTGACTGAATATATCCATATGATGTAAAAATGTCAAGAAAAAAAAGTAAAAAATTGTAAAAAGCAACAGGATTTATACCAGTTTTACGGCTTATTTATATAAAAAAATCATTCAATTTACAAATTTTTTCTTGCTTTTTTAGAGGGAATATTCTATCTTTGCACGCTGTTAGCACTCTTTAAAAGAGAGTGCTAACAAAAAGTGAAACATATCATTTAAACCTTATATATTGAAACAGGAGGATAATCTATGAACATCAAACCATTGGCAGATCGCGTTGTCGTACAACCTACTGAAGCCGAAGAACAAACACAGGGCACCATTATCATTCCGGATACAGCAAAAGAAAAACCCATGCAGGGAAAAATCGTTGCTGTAGGTCCTGGTAAAGTTGCTGACAGTGGTTCCAAAGTTGACCTCGAAGTCAAAGTTGGCGACACAGTATTGTACGGTAAATATTCCGGTACAGAAGTGACTATCGATGGAACAGATTACCTGATTATGCGCGAAAGCGATATTCTGGCAGTTATATAATATTTAAATTACTTTGAATCATTAAATTAACCATACAAGTATGGAGGATAGTTAAACATGCCAAAGATTGTAACCTTTGATGTAGAGGCAAGAAACGCCCTGAAACGCGGCGTTGATCAATTGGCAAATGCCGTTAAAGTTACCCTGGGACCCAAAGGTCGTAATGTTGTTATCGACAAAAAATTCGGTGCTCCTACAGTAACCAAAGACGGTGTTACCGTTGCAAAAGAAATTGAACTTGAAGATCCATTGGAAAACATGGGCGCACAGATGGTTAAAGAAGTTGCTTCCAAAACCAGCGATATTGCCGGTGATGGAACCACTACTGCAACTGTTCTGGCTCAGGGAATTTGTCGCGAAGGTCTGAAAAACGTGACCGCTGGCGCTAACCCTACTTCTATTAAACGCGGTATCGAAAAAGGCGTTAAAGCCGTTATCGATGAATTACAAAGCATGAGCAAACCCCTTCCTGGCAAAAAAGAAATTGCACAGGTTGGTTCTATTTCCGCAAACAACGACAAAGAAATCGGTGACTTGATTGCAGACGCAATGGAAAAAGTTGGTAAAGACGGTGTTATTACTGTTGAAGAAGCCAAAACAACCGATACATATCTTGAAGTTGTTGAAGGTATGCAGTTTGATCGTGGTTACCTCTCTCCCTATTTTGCAACCGACCAGGAAACCATGGAAGCTGTTTTGGATGAAGCATTGATCCTTATACATGATAAAAAAATCAGCGCAATGAAAGACTTGCTGCCAATTCTTGAAAAAGTTGCTCAAATGGGCAAACCTTTATTGATCATCGCCGAAGATATTGAAGGCGAAGCATTGGCAACTCTGGTTGTTAATAAATTGCGTGGTACCCTGCGCGTTGCAGCTATCAAAGCTCCTGGTTTTGGTGATCGTCGTAAAGCCATGTTGGAAGATATTTCTATTCTGACTGGTGGACGCGTTGTTTCTGAAGAAACCGGTTTCAAACTGGAAAACGCAACTGTAACCGATCTGGGTGCTGCTAAACGCGTTACCATCGATAAAGACAACACAACTATCGTTGAAGGCGCTGGCAAAACCGAAGATATTAAAGGTAGAATTGCACAGATCAAAAAACAGATCGAAACCACTTCTTCTGACTATGATAAAGAAAAATTACAGGAACGTCTGGCAAAATTGGCCGGTGGTGTTGCTGTATTGAACGTAGGTGCTGCAACTGAAGTTGAAATGAAAGAAAAGAAAGCCCGCGTTGAAGATGCTCTGCACGCAACCCGCGCAGCTGTTGAAGAAGGTATCATCCCTGGTGGTGGTGTTGCAATCATTCGCGCACTTCCTGCACTGGATAAAGTTAAAGTTGATGGTGATGAAGAAATCGGTATCAACATCCTGAAACGCGTTCTTGAGGAACCTCTGCGTCAGATCTCTGAAAATGCAGGACTTGAAGGTTCTATCGTTATTCAAAAAGTTAAAGAAGGCAAAGATGGTTTTGGTTTCAACGCTGCTTCAGAAACTTATGAAGATCTGTATGAAGCCGGCGTAATTGACCCAACCAAAGTTACCCGTATTGCTTTGGAAAATGCCGCAAGTGTTGCATCTCTGTTACTCATGACTGAAGCAACAATTGTAGACAAACCCGAAGAAAAATCAGCCATGCCAATGCCTCCTGGCGACATGGGTGGTATGGGTGGAATGTACTAATTTACAGACCTTACTTTCCTTTCAAAATACAAAGCCCTTTCGGAAATTTTCCGAGAGGGCTTTTTTTATATCATTTTTAATTAAAGTATTGATAATTCCTGCCGATATAATAATATCACCAGTCTGTTTAAAATCTTTACCTGAATTAGAATCCCATACAATTGGGAAAACAATAAGAAAATGGATACTGTTTTTTTATTACCTGTAATGCGTTTCACACAAATTCTTACCTTGGAAACTGCTATCGTTGGAAAAAGCAAAGGAGGGAAAATGGTACATTATTTAAACAATTCAATAAAGAGGGCACTTTTACTCCACATTATTCCATTCGTTCTTTTAATAGGACCCAATCTTTATTCACAGACTATTGAAAAATTTACAGATAATTCTGACGGGGACAAATCTTTTTCAGAGGGTGGACTGAATTTTTACATAACCGGCCAGCTTGAAGTTGATTATAGAGCCGGTTGGGGATTTGATGATGATTATTTCATATCCAATTTTGCAAATTCAGTTACTGGAGGAGGAACAGTAGGTTCATTTACCAATCCTACCAATAATTTTAAAGTCCATCAATTGTATCTCATTACTCTAAACGCTTCAGAGTTGGTTGAACAATATAACAATATATTAATCAGAGGCAAACTCGATGGAGAAACACAATTTACACATACAGTGTATTATAACCAAATCAACATGACTTCTACAAACAATTATTATACTTTTATTGATTTAAGCAGTTACTCTTTGTACACTTTGGATGAACTTGAATTTATTATTGATCCGTATGGAACAAATGATATAGTTTATCTAATGATAGATGATTTTCAATTTGAAGCTGATGCCAGCTTACCTGTTGAACTCGTTTCTTTTTCAGCATTCAACAATAGTAATGCAGTTAAACTTGAATGGTCAACCACCAGCGAAATCGACAACCTCGGTTTTATCATCGAGCGTAAATCCGAAAGCACTAACTGGAAACAGATCGCTTCATACCAATCCGACAACAGACTAGCGGGACAAGGCACTATCTCCTCCCCGTCTCAATACACTTTTACAGATAATAAAATATCCACGGGAATGGATTATACCTATCGCCTCTCGGAAGTGAGCACAAACGGTGATGTAATCGAGATCGGTTCTACAACTGTTTCCGTATCAGCAATCCCGCAAACAACGCAACTATTCGCAGCGTATCCCAATCCTTTTAATCCGTCAACCAACATAAAATACAATCTGGCAAATGACAGCCATGTTACTATGGCAGTTTATGATTTACTCGGACGGAATATCAAATCACTGGTCAATCAGCATCAGTCCGCCGGACAATATTCAATCCAATGGGACGGCTCAACAGATGCCGGTGTAACAGCACCAAGCGGTACATACCTGTTACGCATGCAGGCAGGTAACACAACACAAATGCAAAAAGTAATGTTTATCAAATAATTTTTTTACTGCATATATACAAAGCCTTTTTGGAAATTTTCCGAGAGGGCTTTTTTTATATCATTTTTAATTAAAGTATTGATAATTCCTGCCGATATAATAATATCACCAGTCTGTTTAAAATCTTTTCCTAAATCTCTACCCCTTACAATTGGAGTTAAACAATGAAAAAATTGTTATTGGCACTTTTTCTCTTACTACCTTTCATACTTTTTGCACAAACATTTACCTGGGAAACTGCAACAGAAATTGGTGAATATCAGGCAACAATTGTTCAGGAAACTGTTAGTGACATTACAGTTACTGTAACTACTGCGGATGCCGGTGGCGGCCGATATATACAAATTCTTGCATCTGGTGGTTATGGCGGTGCTTCCGGAAATGTTGTTATGGCATCCGTAACAAATATTCAGACAATTACTTTTACTTTTTCTGAATCTGTAAATATCCTTACAATATATGCCGTTAACGCAAGCGGAGATTATGATGGTACCTGGACATTTACACCAACAGGGGGTTCTAATTCACCGGTAATTGATACAATTTCTAAAGCAACGGGGCAAACAGTCACGCTTAATTGGACAAATGTAACATCATTTACAGTTACAAAAAGCGAAGAATTAAGTGGCTTTGCATTTGACGATTTAATTTTAGGTGATGCTTCATTACCCGTGGAACTGACCTCCTTTTCTGCAGCAGGAAATGGTAATACTATGAACTTGATCTGGTCCACAGCCAGCGAAAAAGACAATCTCGGTTTTATCATCGATCGTAAAGCACACGATAACGCATGGCAGCAGATTGCATCATACCAGACCCATCCGGAATTAACTGGAAAAGGTACTACCTCTTCCCCATCTCAATATACTTTTATAGACAACACTATATCTGTAGGAGCAGATTACGATTACCGTCTGTCAGAAGTAAATATTAATGGAGAAAAATCAGAGATCGGCAATACATCCGTGAAAGCAACTGTACCCACAACAACACAGTTGTTTGCGGCGTATCCCAATCCATTTAATCCGTCAACCAATATTAAATACCATCTGGCAAATGATAACCATGTTTCGTTAGCCGTATATGACATACTCGGACGGAATGTTAAATCATTGATCAATCAGCATCAGTCCGCCGGACAATATTCAATCCAATGGGACGGCTCGACAGATGCCGGAATAGCTGCGCCAAGCGGTGCCTACCTGGTGCGTATGAAAGCAGGTAATACAACACAAATGCAAAAAGTTTTGTTTATGAAATAATTTTTATATTTAATAGCGATTTATGTAAAGCCCTTTCGGAGACTTCCGGGAGGGCTTTTTGGTAAATCTCTCTCTACAATTACTTTTTACGTTAAAAAAGAATTGACTTTTGTAAATTAATTCAATACCCTTTCATACCTTAAATTTTCAATACCTTTTTAATATCTTTTAAAAAAGCATAAAACGAATAATATACGACAACATCATATTATTGGTACGCACTTTTTTCAGCTTGGCGGATTTGCAAATATCGGTTTATTTGCTAAAAAAGTCATAAACATGGTAAAAAAAAACAGACAACTGAAAATATCATAAAAAAAATACTATTAAAAGTAGTCAAACTAATATAGTTAACTATTTTTTAATAACTACTATTAACTAAAATTGGAGCGACTATGAAAAATGGTATTAAATTACAATGTTTGATTTTAAGCTTTATTATGAGTTCTGTACTGTATGCAGTTCAAGTAACCGTAAATTTTGATGCCCTTGGGTATGCACGAAACACAAGATTGTCTTCAACTATGGATATTTCAGGATTTAACTTTGAAACATCCACTGGTCTTGGGGTCGGCTATGAAACAGATTACGGATACAACAACACCCCCTCTCTTTTTCCAGATTTTGATAATGGCGTTGTAAACACTTTTAAAATAAAAAGATCAAATGACAATAAATTCAACCTGATTTCAATCTATCTTGATGACACTGATGGATTTGGCAGCACTTCCTACAGAGTTGGCGCCTATAATGATGGATCAGAAATAGATTATGCAATAGTAACATTAAGTACGGCAGAAATTAAAACATTGAATTTTCCGGCAGCAGATTATGTATTGTTCACAGCAATTGGTGATCCCCTTGATGTGGCAGCTTACTTTGATGAATTAACTTATGAGGATGCAGCTTCCAGTACCGCTCCCACCACCCAGGCATCAGCAGTATCATTCTCTGGCACCTCAACATCCGGTACGACCATTAGCTGGACCAATGGTGACGGAGCGAGTCGCGCGGTCTTTATGGCTGCTGCATCCTCAGGCACCGCAAGCCCGGTAGACAATACCAACTATTCCGCAAGCGTTACCTTTGGGGTTGGTAACCAAATCGGTTCATCCGGCTGGTATTGTGTGTACAACGGAACGGGTACCAGCGTTTCGGTAAGTGGTCTAAGTGAAAGCACAATCTATCGTGTTCATGTTTGCGAGTATAATGAAGGTGCCGGTTCCGAGCTTTATCTGGCCGATGCTGGCACAGACAATCCCGACAATGTAACTACAGATGCCTCCCTGCCCGTGGAACTGACCTCCTTTTCCGCTACAGGTAAAAGTAATACTGTTGAGCTAACCTGGACCACCGCCAGCGAAAGGGATAACCTCGGTTTCATCATCGAGCGTAAATCCGAAAACACTGACTGGAAACAGGTCGCTTCATACCAATCCGACAACAGACTAGCGGGAAAAGGCACTACCTCTGCCCCATCTCAATACGATTTTATAGACAACACTATATCTGCAGGAGCAGATTACGATTACCGTCTGTCAGAAGTAAATATTAATGGAGAAAAATCAGAGATTGGCACTACATCCGTTGTAGCAGCCACACCATCAACAACTCAATTGTTCGCCGCGTATCCCAATCCCTTTAATCCATCCACAACATTGAACTATAGTCTGGCAAAAGACAGCCATGTGACTATGGCAGTATATGATATACTCGGACGAGAAATAAAATCACTGGTCAATCAGCAACAGTCCGCCGGACAATATTCAATCCAATGGGACGGCTCGACAGAGGCTGGAACATCCACTCCAAGCGGTACCTATCTGGTACGCATGCAGACTGGAAATACCTCTCAGGTACAAAAGGTATTGTTTATGAAATAATTTGTTAGAATTGCAAGCGTTGTTTACAAAGTATCGGGATAAAAATATTGAATTAGTTTTTCTTCAGGAGTAAGACCCTCAATGCCTTTATGAGGTTTTACTCCGTTATAATAATGAATAAATCTTTTCAGTTCTGTTTTACGATGAGCTGAAGAATTAAAAACAGTTTTATTATGCCATAGTTCAATCAAAGTCCGAATGACTCTTTCAGCTTTTCCATTTGTTTGAGGTCTTTTGACTTTGGTAAATTTTTGTTCTATACATTGTTCTTTGCACAATTTCATGAATTCATGGATATTCGGATCGCCACGATACTCTCGACCGTTGTCCGTATAGTATTGTTCAATGGTATAAGGACACTCCTCTATGACTTGTTCCAGAAACTTTTTAGCGGAATGTTGAGTTTTATCAGGTAAAATAGCGGCAAATAGCTCTCTGGAAAAATCATCAATAGCAACAAAAAGGTATTCAGTACGCTCAAAAGGTGATTCTCCTTTGATTAATGGCAGTTTTTTGGTGTCACCGTGTATCATTTGCCCTGGATAGTCCTTATTGTATCGTTTTGCCTGGCGTTTCAGTTTTTCTTCAAGTTTTTTCTCAATTTTAGCCAGTCGTTTAATACCATATTTTAAACAACGATACCGTTTGTTTATACTTTTGTGAACTGAGAAATCTTTTTGTCTGCCACGATGAATGATTTTATAAATTGTAGGTCGACTTACATGATATTCTCTTGCTAAGTTACATACTCTTTTTCTTTCATCAAAATAGGCTTTACAGATCTCTTCTCTTTGAATTGGTGTTAATCGAGTTCGCTTGTGAATAACCATAGGATCTCCTGTATTATTAATAAAAAATAGGAAATCCCGAAATTGCAAACAACATTTTAAATCACTTCTATTGAATTGAATCCTATCTCTTTTAAAAGGAACGGATTCAATTCAATAGAAAACTGTAAACAACTCTAAGATAAATCACAAATAATTTACTGGTATTTGTACAAAGCCTGGCCCTTTTGGATATATTCCGAAAGGGCTTTTTTATTGAGAATAAAATTTAAAATATTTTTCAAAAAAACAAAATATTAGAAAAAAATACGAATATGGAATAAAAATTGCTATTTTGAAATAGAATCAATGTGATTCAAATATTTATATATTGACGATTATTCAATAAAGGAGGGTAACAAATGAATAAATTGTTAATAATACTACTTTTTATCACACCCTATTTTCTTTTGTCTCAAACAATTCTGCAAACCGTAGATTTTGAAACCAATGGGGCTGGTTACACGGTTTCTCCTACAGAAACAAATGCAAACACAAGCGATCCCGACTATTGGATACGTACCAATGGTACAACCCCTGTAATTTATGCATCTGAAGCTTTTACAGGCTGTCAGGGTTCATACTTTTTTACAGGTGAAGATCTGGATTATGATACCGGCACAACAAAACATTATGTTACTTGTGATGCAATTAATGTAAGCGGCTATGAATCTTTTCAAATCAAATTACTATTAGCTGGATGTGGAAGTGGTTATGACAAAGAGGGTGAAGAATTTCTCAAAATTCAATATCAATTTGATAGTGGCGGCTTTACAACTTTGGCCCAGTTCCTTGGCAATGGGAACTATTACACTGAAGATGCCAATGCCGATGGAACTGTTGATGGTTCTGACATTAATCCAGCCATGCAGGAATTCACATATAGTATTCCCGGATCAGGTTCCAGCCTTCAGATCCGAATCTGGATGTACAACGGAGGATCAGAGGAATTGGCAATTGATTATATCCGAGTTTCAGGCACAGAATCCTCATTGCCGGTTAAACTTGATGCTTTTACCGCTTCAAGTAATGGTAATTCCGTTGACCTAAATTGGACTACTGCCAGCGAAAAAGACAATCTTGGCTTCATCATCGATCGTAAAGCGAACGATGGCACATGGCAGCAGCTTGCATCCTACCAGACCCATTCGGAATTGGCAGGAAAAGGCACCACCTCTTCCCCATCTCAATACGCTTTTATAGACAACACTATATCTGCAGGAGCAGATTACGATTACCGTCTGTCAGAAGTGAATATCAATGGAGAAAAATCAGAGATCGGTACAACATCTGTTGTAGCAGCTATCCCCTCAACCACACAGCTGCTCGCGGCGTACCCCAATCCGTTCAATCCTTCAACAATGTTGAACTATAATCTGGCTAAAGACAGCCATGTAACATTAACGGTTTATGATGTTTTGGGTCGACAGATCAAATTACTGAGTAATCAACACCAATCCGCCGGACAATATTCAATCCAATGGGACGGCACGACAGATGCCGGTATAGCCGCTCCAAGTGGTACCTATCTGGTACGCATGCAGACTGGAAATACCTCTCAGGTACAAAAGGTATTGTTTATAAAATAATTCGAATCCAATATTCACAGACAGGTATTTGTAGCCTGTCATTTATAATATTTTAACGCTGGCAAAGCAAAGGCACTTGTCAGCGTTTTTTTACAAACAATTCTTAAAAAAAATAATGTTTTTTATAATAATTATTATATTTTATATAAACAAAATATCCTTCCATTTGTAATCGTCTGAGGAACAAAGTGATTCTGACTAATCGACCGTTGGTCTATACATATATTTTGTTTGCTCTACTATTATTATATTCAACGCTTTGTTTCAGCAAAGAAAAGAATATCATAAACTATGATACCAATGCGTCAACCGAGATATTCAATATTGAGAACGGTTGGCAGTATCGTACAGGGGATTCTCCTAAAGATGCAAATGGACATTTGATCTGGCTGGATGATAGTATTGATTCCAAAGTCTGGACATCCGTAGAAAAATTTGACGACATCCCCAATACAGGATATAGCAGTTTATGGTTACGTGTACAGCTTCCGGATACAAAAGTGTCAAATCCTGCGTTGTTCTTTCCCAGTGTACGCCAAATCGTACAAATTTACCTGAATGATCAGCAAATCTATCAATTTGGTGATTTCACAAGAAACAAAGATCTGTTTGTTGGCTGGCACATGATGCTGGTACGTCTTCCCGATGATTATTCCAATGGCATTCTTTATTTTCGAATCTGGTCTGATAAATCTACTATAGGTCTTAATCAACCCATCTGGGTTGCCCCGGCAGACATTATATTAAAAAAACTATTTATCAAAGATATAGATGAAATCATCTTTGCCCCGCTTTTTATTATTCTTGGTTTTGTACTATTATTTATTTATTTACTTGTGCAGAGAAACAATCTATTGATTGGAATTGCTACTTTTTTAATTTCAATTGGTGTATTTGCAGGAAGCAATTCTTACTTTCTCCAAACAATGATCTATTCACCGCGGCTTTTTTTTCTACTGGATTTTTACTCATTAATGGTCTCCCCCATTGGCGGACTGTATCTCACGGAACAGATTATCACTAAAAAGTTCAAACCTTTCGTCAGGCGTTTTTGGCAGGGCCACCTGCTATTTTTTATACTATCAATTTTGTCAATGATAATTTTCAAGAACCGTTTTACGGATCTGTTTTATCAGTTATTTTTCGTATTGACTTCAACAAGCACCACAACCAGTTTTATTCTGGTGATCAAGAGTTCACCCAAAGGTAAGCGCGAGATTAAGTTGCTTTTTATAGGGTTGATTATTTTTTATTTATTTGGTGGTCTTGAACTTTTGCTGCATTTTGTGATACATATATCATCAAATGTCAGCTTGCTTCATTTCGGTACTCTCGGCTTTGTCGTCTTTTTGACCTTTATTATCATTGATCGATATATTGAAAACAATAGACAAAAAGAGATAGCACAGAAAAAAGTCATTGAATCTGAAAAGTTTAAAGAAATTGACCGAATGAAATCCCGATTTTTTGCCAACATTTCCCATGAATTCCGCACCCCCCTCACCTTAATTCTGGGTACAGCGCAGCAAATTCTGGATGAATCGCAAGATAAAAGTATACGAAAAAGGTCCCGATTACAAATTAAAAACGGACACCGGCTCTTAAATCTGGTAAACGAGTTGCTTGACCTGTCCCGCATCGAATCAGGACGTATGGAATTAAAAGTTGAAAAAACAGATATATGGCCACTTATTAAAGGGGTATGCCAAACATTCGAATCTCATGTTGTTCACCATCAAATCAGTTTGATATATGAAACCGGTTTGAATGCAGCCTATATCTGGATTGACAGGGATAAAATGGACAAAGTACTGAACAATTTATTATCAAATGCGGTCAAATTCACAACCTCAGGTGGAGAGATTAAAGTATCTGTTTCCCAAAACGATTCTCTGGAAATCAGCATATCAGACACCGGGCCTGGAATTCCCAATGAACATCTTGAACATATTTTCGATAGGTTCTACCAGGTTGAAAACGGATACCCGCAAAACCAGCAAGGCAGCGGCATTGGGCTGGCGCTGGCCCGCGAGCTGGTACACCTGCATCATGGTAAAATCACAGTATCAAGCGAGATTGACAAGGGTAGTACTTTTACGGTACACCTGCCTTTGGGAAAAGACCATTTCTCAAACCAAGATTTTGCATCTGTCCCCTCTCCGGACTCAAAAACTTTAAAATTACCAACTGTAGACATTTCTGATGAGGATGTCAAACCTGTACCTGTTCGGCATTCAAAGAAAAAAGATGCCCCCATCATTCTCATTACCGAAGACCATTCAGATCTGCGCGCTTATATTCACGAGATCATTGAAGATGAATATGAAATTTTAGAAGCCACCGATGGTAAAGATGGTCTGGAACAGGCAATCAATTGTATACCGGACCTGGTAATCAGCGACGTGATGATGCCCAATATGGACGGATACCAATTCTGTGAAAAGCTGAAAACAGACGAACGCACCAGCCATATACCAGTTGTGCTGCTTACCGCCCGGTCTGACAGCGCCAGTAAAATTGAAGGCCTAACCTTGGGTGCTGACGACTATCTTACCAAACCATTTGAACCGGACGAACTCAAAGTACGGATCAAAAATCTAATCGAACAGCGACGTAAACTGCGCCAGCGTTTCAACAAACAAATCACAATCCCCATTGAAGATATTGCGGTCATGCCCGCTGATGAGATTTTTTTAAAACGTGCAGTAGATATGATTGAAATGCACCTGACCAATCCCGATCTGAGTGTAGACTGGTTAAGCAGCAAGATGGCCTTGTCTCGCTCACAATTGCACCGCAAGATACACGCTCTCACCAATCAAACCGTAGTTGATTTTATCCGATCAATCCGGCTAAAACATGCTATTGAAATACTGGAAAGTAAAACCGCAACCATATCAGAAATTGCCTATCAAACCGGATTCGGCAGCCCCGACTATTTCAGACGCTGCTTTAAAAAACGGTTTGGCAAATCTCCTTCGCAATACACTTCCAAATAACACGTTTTAAAACACCAAATGCGACAAATGTTCTGCTTTTTGCGACATGTGTGCTTGGTACTGTATTGCAGAATAACTTATCTTTAATCTAATACTTTTCAAATATTATCATTTTAATAGGTTCTGAATACTAAAGCAATGCCTGTCCTTTTTGAGGGAATAACAATATGTAGCGGCAGAGACTGTAACAAGCATTTCTTTCAAAAGGTATGGAATAGCAATGCCCGGGTATTTAGAATTAATCATTGGTTTTTAAAATAACGAATGAGGAGAACAATGAGATTACTATTCACAACTTTATTATTGATTTCACTGACCTGCTGCCTGTTCGCCCAGGTTTCCAACATACGTGTGGCACAACGCACAGACGGCAATTTCATGGTAGATATCTGGTACGATTTAAACAATCCTGAAGGTTATGATATAAAAATATTGGGAATCGAAGGCTCTGACGACAACGGAGCAACCTGGGACTTGAAATGCACCAGCCTCACCGGCGATGTTGGTGAGTACATAACCGCAGGAACCGACTATCACATCGTATGGGATTTTTACGCTGACAACCCCAATACCAGCGGCAGCCAGTTCAAAGTGTGTGTGCTATCTTCTTTTTTCAGCACCATGACCGGTAATGACGGCACGGTGTACAAAACCGTCAAAATTGGAAACCAGTGGTGGATGGCTGAGAATTTAAAAGAGACAAAATATAACAATGGATCAGAAATAAAGGTAATAACTGATAACTATGAATGGATACATTGCTATGATTTTAAAACAGCCGCGCGTTGTGTTTATAATAATGACGAATCAAATGCAGATACTTATGGATATATTTATAATGGACACGCTGCAAACAACGGTATGATTGCACCCGATGGTTGGCATCTACCAACAGATGATGAGTGGAAAGAGCTGGAAATATTTTTGGGCATGACACAAACTCAAGCAGACGGATTTGGACTTCGTGGTACTGACCAAGGCACAAAATTAAAGTCAATAACAGGCTGGAGCCCGGGTAATGGCAATAATTTAACAGGGTTTTCTGCTATACCAGGTGGCTTTAGGTACACTAATGGTAATTATCAAAGCCTGAATGGACAAATTATTTTTATATCTAGTTATCACCCGGAGATGACAAATTCGAGTTATTGTTTTAATCGAATGATTAGTATAGACGATGGTATAAGTAGATATTATAATGAATCAATATTGGGAGGTTATATCCGTTTGGTCAAAGATTAACCAATGTTATAAAATCAAATTTTTATTAAATAATAAATTAATTGAGGTACACATGAAAAAAATATTTTTTCTTTTGGTAGTATGTGTTTTACCTTATGCCAACACGGGACTCGCACAATCGGAAAGGACCATATCCGGAACATTTCCCCTGACATCTATACCACCAAGTGCACCGGACCTGGCGAGTCCTGAATACCCAAATGATGTACTACTCTCCTGCCGGGCCCGGTTGTATTGGCAAGATATGGACCATACTTTTTCCTTTAATGTTCAGATTGCCTCCGATTGGGAGTTTAATTCTATTGTGGGAGAATACACCGGAATTACAGATACATGCTGGACTGCAGATCTGCCCGCCACCGGCACAACCTATTATTGGCGGGTGAGCGCCACCAACCGCGCCGGCACGGGCAGCTATGGTTATAAATGGAGTTTTAAAACATCAGATATGACAAACATCAATGTGGGTGAAAACGCCGCCCCAACCATGACCGACATTGACGGCGACGGCCTGATGGATATGCTGGTGGGCAACAAAGACGGCAGATTGACGCGCTATGAACAAACGGCTGTCAACTCGTTTTCGTTAAATCTCGTCACATCATACTTTAACAGTATCGATGTAGGCACCTGTAATTTCCCCACAATAGTTGATCTGGATGATGACGGTCTGCTGGACCTGATCATTGGCCGCGACGACGGTACCCTGCGTCATTTTGAACAAGACAGCGACCGCTCCGCGTCGTTTACCCTTGTCGGCGCCTTGAGCGGTATTGATGTGGGCGGTTACTCTAAACCTACTTTTACCGATCTCGATCTGGATGGCCGACTTGATCTGCTGGTGGGCAACCTGGGCGGCGCTATATACCATTATGAACAGGTCAATGGAACTTCAACATCCTTTACCCTGATTAGCGACAACTTTAATTCCATTGACATTGGCGGGCTGCCGTCACCCATGTTTTGCTATTATGATTCCGATGGCAGACTTGAATTTTTCATAGGCAATCAAGACGGCAAGGTCCAACTTTATCAACAGTCAGGTGTAGGTTCATATACCTTTAACAGTGAAACCACAGATTGGAATGACATTGATGTAGGCGACAAATCTGTTCTGTCCCAAACCGACTTGAACGGAGATGGGAACGTTGATCTGTTGATTGGAAGTAACGACGGTATTGTGGGTATAAAAAAAGGCAGTACATATGCTATTAATGCATTCTGCATATCATCATACGACGCGGAAAGCATTACCGCCACCACAGCCGAGCTTGGCGGAAATGTCTATGAACACAATGGAGTCCCCCCACAGCGACGAGGCGTCTGCTATGGCACTACCAATCCACCGACACTGATAGATGACCAAACTACTATGGGCAGCGGTCTTGGCGTATTTTCTGGAACGGTGACCGGGCTTTCTCCCAACAACACATATTATTATCGCACCTTTTGTTCCAATTGTTACGGTACATTTTATGGTGGTGTAAAATCGTTTACCACTGACGAAGGTGATCCCCAACTTGCTGTCAAAGTATATCTGCAAGGCCCCTATGACAACGACGTCCATAATATGTGTACAAATCTGGCAGGCATTATTCCCGCAACCTCTTGCTATTCTGACAATCGTAATGCGGGCAGCATCCCCGAAGGCATTACCGACTGGGTCTGTCTGGAATTACGCTCAACTGTAGATGGTGAAGCCGTTTACAGCCGCTCGTATCTCCTGCGCAGCGACGGCTATCTGGCTGAGGACGATGGTACCGAAACCAGTCTCACCCTCACAGGTCTGGCCCCGAGCGACTATTACATCGTCATTCGTCACCGTAACCATCTGGCAATCATGAGCGCCACAGCGCAGAGTTTAAGCGGTACTCTGACAACCTATGATTTCACTATAGATGAATCAACACCCTATGACAAATATTACGGTGGCAGCGCTGCACAGTTAGAAATCGGAATTTACGGCATGTTCTGCGGTGATGCAAATAACAGCGGCATTATAAACGCAACCGATTATCTCTCTATCAAAGGTCAAAGCGGATCTACAAGTTATGATCCCTCGGACTGTAACATGAATGGCAGTGTTAACGCAACTGATTATCTGGTGGTCAAACCCAATAGCGGTATCAGTTCTCAGGTGCCATAAGATCAATACACAGCATTCAAGTTACCAGGCACCTCAAGGGTGTCTGGTAACTTTTTCTATCCGTCCGAATTTCCCCATCTAATATGGTCAAGTACTACCCCCCGCAATATGGTTTCGTAACTTTTTAACAAACCGGAGTTGTCTCCCGGAGGTGCAGCAATTATAGACCTACTATTTTAACCACTTGTCCAGCCAACCAATAACCGTTTCGTGCCACAATATAGAATTGTGAGGTTTGAGTATCCAATGGTTTTCATCCGGGAAACAGAGGAACTGACTTGGAATCCCTTTGCGCTGTAAAGCGTTGAATGCTCCAATGCCCTGGGTAACCGGTACACGATAATCCAGATCACTGTGCACAACGAGCATGGGTGTTTTCCATTTATCAACATAATTTACAGGATTATGCTCCTCATAACCTTCAGGTTTGTCCCAGGGTGTACCTCCATGCTCCCACTCGGGAAACCAGAGTTCTTCTGTATCAAAATACGCCATACGAATATCAAAATTACCATCATGATTGACTAAACACTTGAACCGGTCAGGCCAGTTGCCCGCAATCCAGTTGATCATATATCCGCCGTAGGATGCACCAAGAGCGCCTACCCTCTCCCCATCTAACCACGAATATTTCTCCAGGGCTGCCGCAAGTCCTTTTTGCAAATCCTCAAAAGGTCGGCTGCCCCAGTTTTCACGGATGGCATCGGTAAAAGCCTGTCCGTATCCGGTAGACCCATGAAAATCGATCATTACCGCTGCGTATCCTGCACCCGCATAGGCTTGGGGATTCCAACGATAGTGAAAATCATTGCCAAAAGAACCTTGCGGCCCGCCGTGGATTAAAAATGCCACGGGATATTTTTTTGCAGGATCAAAATTGGCAGGTTTTACTACATAGCCATAAACCGTTTCGTCATTCCAGCCTTTAAAAGTAAACTGCTCGGGCTCACCCCAGGCAATCTGCTTTACCAGTTCGTCATTGACATGGGTAATCCGTTGTTGGTCCTTGCCATCAGGACGGATAGAATAAAGCTCTACAGGTGATTTCAAATGATCCAGTCCGAACACAATGCGTTCGCCCGCAAATACCGGAGATCGCACGGTTCCCTGTTCAATCACCGGGGTCACTTTATCTGATTTTACATCAATAGCAAAGAGGGCACGCTGTCCCAGATTTTCAGCAACCGCAAATAGAATCTTACCATCCGGACTCCAAAAAATAGCTGATGGAGAACGGTCCCAGGCGCTTGCCAGTTCTCTGACTGCCCCTGTCTGCCAATCCCGCAGCAATATATGATATTGATCTGCCTCAAATCCCGGCCTGGCCATTGCGAGATACGCCAGGGTTTTTCCGTGCGGGGAGAATGTCGGCTGGGTATCCCAGGCTTTATTTGTTCCAGTCAGACATTCCGAAGTCTGGGTACCATCGAGCGACACTTTGAATAAATCGTAATTTGTGGACCAGGCGGACCGGGCGCCTACATCCTTGGCAGTAAAAACAACACTAGAGCCATCCGGGGTAAATGCAACCTCTTCCATCCCACCCCAGGGTTTAGTGGGCGCGTTGGCTTGCATACCACTCATCAGATCCACGGGTATCATTGTTTCAAAATCCAGAATGAACAAATGGGCAAAACGTCCATCAGCCCATACATCCCAATGACGGAAAAGTGCCTGATCATAAAGTTTGCCAGTGGCATTATTGTTTTCACGCGCTTGCAGGGCCTCATTTGTCTCTTGAATAGATTTGCCGGGAAATACATCAATTGAAAGGAGAAGCCCTTTGCCAGAAGGAACGACTGTAAAGTCGTTGATATCCAGATCAAGATGCGTTACTGCTTCAGCTTCACCTCCATCCGGACGAATCCGCCATACCTGCATGGATTCAGACCGAGTGGAGAGAAAATAAATCCATTTCCCATCCGTAGACCAGCAGGGACTGGTATCTATTGAGGGATGGGTTGTAAGCCTTTTGCAAGAATTCCCGTTTATATCCACAAGATAGAGATCATATTCTCCTTTGTTTTTTTCAAGATTGGTTTTGCGTATGGAAAAAGCGATGAGCTGTCCATTGGGTGAGACTTGAGGTGCCCCAACACGGTCCATAGCAAGCAGCTCATGTACCGTAAAAGGTTTCTGTTGTGACGGGCCAGCAACAAGAGATAATGAAAAAAATAGAGTACCCAAAAGAAAGAAACGAAAAAGAGAATGTTGCATTTACAAACCTCCTTTATAAAAAAATTTAAATCTTTAATCTTGAAATTACAAACTTTCGAATTTGAAAGCAAGGGCTACTTGCCCTGAATAATCTATTAATAACCTGAAATGAAACCATTCTACCAATGGATAAATGATTAAGATTTGATTTTGTAAAATCAATTTATTATATTCATTATTACTTTTCTTCAAATCTCCATAAAAAAAACAGTTTGCGAATCAAAACGACAAGGAATTGATCATGAAAAAGACTATGCTCATGGTTCTTGTTTCACTTGCTATTGTTCTACCTCTATGGAGCGCCACCATCTATGTTGATATCAATGCAGGCGGCAACAATGATGGAACCAGTTGGACCCACGCCTACACTTCTCTTCAATCAGCCCTGGACGTTGCGACATCTCCCGATGAAATCTGGATCGCCAAAGGTACCTATGTTCCCTCTTCTGACTATGGCCTTGTTGGTGGGGGTAGATCTACCTATAACCATTTCAGATTGATCAATGGAGTAACTGTCTATGGTGGATTCGCAGGAACAGAATCTGCTGTGAGCGAACGCACCAATTATGCTCCGGGACAGGACAATGAAACCATCCTAAGCGGTGACCTGGGCGGTGATCATTGTTACCATGTATTCTATCATAACAGTATCGGCCTGGATAACACAGCTGTACTTGATGGTGTTACTATTAGTGATGGTATGGCATATTATGAAACAGTGGTAGAGCATACGTATGGTGGTGGGATGCATAATAATACCTGCACACCAACGCTTGTAAATGTTACATTTAAAAACAATGAAGCGAAATACGGTGGTGCCATGTTTAACACAAGATCAGGTTTAAGCATGACCAACTGCTCATTCACAGGCAATCATGCGACAGTGTCCGGTGGTGCAATGTATAATACATCCGGCGCCCCTATTCTCGTCAATGGTTTGATTAGTGATAACACATGTGATGGTGACGGCGGCAGTATTTGCTTATTATCATCAGCCATGCAAATGACCAATGTAACCATAACAGGTAATTCCGCTGATAATGGAGGAGGAATATACTCGAATAATTCTGATCCCGAATTATATAACTGTATCATTTGGGGTAATTCAAGTACTACCAATGGCAATGAAATCTATATTGACACAGGAGCACCCATTTTTAATTTTAGCTGCTATGGAAATGATGCGGGTGATGTTTACAACAATGGCGGCACGCTAACAGCCACAAACAATTGCATAACAACCAATCCGCAATTTGTCGGACCCTCTAATAATGCAACTCATCCCTACAGCATTAGCGGTATTTCTCCCTGTACCGATACCGGCTACGACAGCTATTGCAGCGAAAGCTATGACATCCGCGGTAACGGATTTGACCGCAAACTGGACAAAACTACTGGGGCAGCAGGCACAATCGATATGGGTGCATATGAGTACAAAGTTGGTGACGACGCTTTACCCGTAGAACTGGTATCCTTTACAGCATCAAACAAAGGTAATTCCATCAATCTTGAATGGACCACTGCCAGCGAAAATGACAACCTTGGTTTTGTCATATATCGCAAGTCCGGCAGCACTGACTGGCAGCAGCTTGCCTCCTACCAAACTCATTCGGAACTGACGGGACAAGGTAGTACCTCCTCCCCGTCTCAGTACTGCTTTATGGATAACAATACTATCGCAGGAGTGGATTACACTTATCGTCTCTATGAAGTATGTACTTCCGGAGCAAAAACAGAAATTGGTACAACAACGGTTACAGCAACAATACCTTCAACCACACAACTGTTTGCGGCGTATCCGAATCCGTTTAATCCCTCAACAACACTGAATTATAACCTGGCCAAAGACGGTCATGTTACGCTAACAGTTTATGATGTTTTGGGAAGACAGATCAAAACATTACTCAATCAACAGCAAGTTGCCGGTGACCACTCTATACAATGGGATGGTTCTACTGATTCAGGTACAACCGCAACTAGCGGTACTTATCTGGTGCGGATGCAGACAACAGATTTTAGCCAAATTCACAAAGTTTTATATATAAAATAAACTCCAAGGCAACCCTCTACAAGAAGGTTGCCTTGAATTGCTTATATTAATAATTTTATCTTCATTTTCACTTTAAATTCCCTGGATTTTGCCGATACTGATATAAATAGCCAGCCTACTCTTAATAGGATACAAAAAATAAAGAGTTCGGCAATAGAAAGAAAATAATAAAGAATGCTAAAGTACTTTACTTAATTAATACCTGGCATTTTTTTCAATTCTTTTCTTGAAGGGAAGTTGCAAGATGAAAAAAACATTAATATTATTAACATTGATTACAAGCGTATTTTTTTTAGTGCCTGGTAATTTATACAGCCAGGCGGGGACAGCAATAAATTTTCAGAATGCGAACTTTAATTCACATGGCGATTTCATTTATTGTGGGGCTCCTAATTATGGATTTACAGATCAACTCACAGTAGCTGTTTGGATTAAATGGACTACCGATCCAAGTTCATGGTCTGTATCAAACCATGATGAACGAGAAGGGCAATACTCTTCATATATTTCATATGCAACTCACAATACATTAAACATTACTACCGAACATGGTCAATTCTGGCTACGGAACACCAAAGTATCAAATAAATTCGAATTTACAGTTGAAAATGAATCCGGAACCAAAGTAAGCGTAACATCTAGTACAAAACCCAGTACAGGAACATGGTACTTTTTGACGGGAACTTATGATGGCTCTAAAGTCAGGATATATGTAAATGGATCTTTGGAAAACGAAGCCAATCAAAGCGGAAATATTCGGGCAAACACAGATTGCAGGTTGAACATGGGAAGACTGCCATGGGGATATGGATTTTTCGTAGGCTATCTGGATGAAGCAAGAGTATGGGATTCAGCCTTGAGTCTAACTGATATTCAAAATCAAATGTCCAGTAAAACAACAATTAACAATACAAATTGCAAGAGCTATTGGAATTTTGATGCCGGGAGCGGCACAACTATTTCTGATTCAAAAGGACTTGCAACAGGCACTTTTTATTCTGGTCTCACTGATATCCATGGAGGCAATGTCGACCTCGCTAACAAAATTCTTGAAGATGCCGACAGAGCATTTGTTACTGGTGCCTGGGACGGCAAAACGATAAAAACGGTTTCCGGTGCAGGTGTTAATGAAAACAATATTATTGTTTCGAATACAGGAAATATAATCACACTAACTTTTGGCTTTGGAGGATCAGCACCCGACAATCTCACAACACCCGTAATTGACGATATTGCAAACATGACATGGTTTGGGATACTTGATCCCAGTGAATCATCTCAATGGGTAAGTTCTTCAGACCTTACCTTACCAGTTAATCTTGTTTCTTTTACTGCTAAAAGTGCAAGCAATACTATAGAACTGGAATGGAACACCGCCAGCGAAACAGACAATATCGGCTTCATTATTGATCGTAAATCTGACGACACCAGTTGGCAACAGATCGCTTCATATCAAACACATGCTGAATTGACAGGACAAGGCACTACCTCTTACCCGTCGCAATATAATTTTACAGATAATAATATATCAATGGGAGTGGATTACACTTATCGTCTTTCCGAAGTCAGTACAACCGGTACCGTGAATGTGATTGGCAATACATCCGTTGTAGCATCAACAACTCCCCAAACCACACAACTGCTTGCAGCGTATCCCAATCCCTTCAATCCATCCACTACCCTTAACTATAGTCTGGCTAAAGACAGCCATGTTACGCTGACAGTTTATGACGTTCTGGGACGTGAGATAAAATCACTTGTCAATCAACAGCAAATCGCCGGTGAACACTCTATCAGATGGGACAGCTTAACCAATGCAGGGACACCAGCACCTAGTGGTACTTATCTGGTACGTATGCAAACAGCAGGCTACAATCAAAGTCAAAAAATACAACTTTTAAAATAACTTTCCGCCTCCCCGCAATGATTCAATGTGGGGAGGCGCCTTTTTATCCTCGCTATTAAAAAAATCAGAAATAACAAAATTTAACAAAACCATATCTGATTCATTATAACAATCAATTTTAAATTACTTTTCCTCAAAAAACTTCATTTTCACATCTCAAATGCAACATAATCTCTGCATTTTGCAACATATCTGCTTGTTAGGGTATTTATTTAATCCATATCTTATTATCGATTCAGTTGTATTCATGAAAGATTAGATTGGTCCATTACCTCTAAAATTTTTGTTTTTTACTCTGGTTAAATTCAAGGGGACTGGTCTGGAATTTCGCTTAAAAAATCTAACAGGAGATTTTCAATGCAGGAAAATGATGATTTTATTGGAACCATAAAACTTTATTCCGGGAGCTATCCTCCTAAAAACTGGATGTTTTGTAATGGTGATATCCTAGAGATCGCAAAATATGCCAGGTTGTATAATATCATTGGGATTAATTTCGGAGGGGACGGGCATATGACTTTTTGCTTACCTAATCTTAGTGGTAGAACGGTTATGGGAGAAGGCAATTTTCATTTTGCAATGAATCTTGGAAAAGAAAAATCTTATCTACAAAAATATCATACTCCGTCACATAGCCACTCTGTATTTTGTGATGTTAGTGATACAACAAAATCTTCCGAACCTCAAAACAACATTTTCGCAAAACCAAACCTTGAAAACATTTTATGTTATTGCGCAGAACATGATAACAAAACAATGGGAGATGAGATAATAAGCCAGGAAGGTGGAATCAACGGACACTCGAATATGCAGCCTTTTTTAGCATTACATTATATCATTTGTGTTGAAGGTATATATCCACATGAACAAGAGCCATTAGAATAAACACAGGAGGAAAAGATGGCAGGTTTAAACAGCTTTTTAGGAGAGATAGCACTTTTTGCTGGTCCAAAACCACCCACAGATTGGGCATTTTGTGATGGATCAATTTTGTCTGTGAGTGATCACAAGGCACTTGCAGCCCTAATTGGCAACAATTTTGGGGGAGATGGCCAAACTACAATAGCATTGCCGGATTTGCGTGGATGTATACCGGTTGGTACCGGACAAGGTGAATCGTCAAATTTCAATCTTGGGAATCATGGTGGTTATGAAAAAATAATATTGGAAAAAGATCAAATGCCATTACATAATCACCATGTTCAATGTACTACAACACCAGGTAGAACAGGCTTGGTTAATGATCCTGAAAATAATTATCCGGCTCAAAACAGCAGTTCTGACAAATATCATTTTTATAGAAAAGATAAAGATGTATTAATGAAAAAGAATATGATTGGTATGACAGGCGATGGCGAGGCTCATGAGAATATGATGCCATTTTTCTGCTTAAATTACATTATATGTATAAATGGTATCTTTCCCCCAAGGCATGAATCTGAAAACAAAGGAGAACATGATGGCCAGTGAAACCAGTTTTATGGGTACCATAGAAGCATTCCCCTACAATCCACACGGAGAATTTATTACCACAAATTGGAAATATTGCGATGGTCGCCTGTTAATGATTACAGAATATCCTGAATTATTTGCAATAATTGGAAATCATTTCGGAGGAGATGGGGTCAACAATTTTGCAATTCCGAACCTGAAAGACAGAGTAGTGGTTGGAGTGGGTAAACGAGTGAATCTAACAGGACGTACTTTGGGAGAAACAGGGGGGGCCAGTGAAGTGATTTTAACCAAATCTCAAATACCTTCCCATAATCATTCGGTATTTTGCTCTACCAAAGATGCAGACAACTTGGAAATTGAAAACAATTATCCTGCAAAAACAAAAGAACTGGATGAAAAGTATGATGATCTAAAATACTATTCCTCTCCTTCCATTTCTTCAACAACAATGGCACCTGGTGTTATCATCTCTTCCGGTGTTAATCAACCCCATTCAAATATTCAACCAGTATTGGTGCTAAAATATTATATTTGTGTAAAAGGTCAGGACCCGCATAACACAAAACAAAAAAATTAACATTAACGTGTTTAAAAAGAGAAAAAAATGAAAAGAATAAAACAAACATTTTTTCTGGTATTTGCATTATTCATTGTTTCACAGGTTTACAGCCAGGGCTTGGAAGTTACCGGAATTACAATTCCAGCAAATGTAAATGGTACCTATACTGTTCAAGGTATAGATAGTGATGGTTATAAATACTGGATGGACGCTGACGGAAATTATGTCTATTGTGACTGGTACGGCGGCGTTGAATACTGGAATATTGATACCAACTATAATGATGATGATGATATTTTATATTATGTAGAATACAGACCTCCGGAGGTTACTCCTTCTGAACCGCCAGCTTCGGGGTGGGTTTTGTGGGGTGAAGCAACCGGCACTCCTCTGGTTACTGTACTTTGGCCTGAAATATCCGTATCCGGTAATGGACTGGATATTGGGAATAATGACTCTACTCCCGAACTAACTGACTTGACAGACTTTGGTGATGCCTTTGTAACCGGTCAAACAATTAATCATACATTTACAATATCAAATAGCGGAGTTTGGGCATTGGCATTGACTGGTACTCCGCTGGTTGAGATTGGCGGTTCCCACGCTGGCGATTTTTCTGTCACTCTTGATCCCAATTCTGAAATCAGCATAGGCAGTTCATCAACGTTTCAGGTGACCTTTGATCCGACTGTTCAGGGAACACGCACGGCAACAATCACAATATCCAACGATGATCAAGATGAAAGCACTTTTAGCTTTTCGATAAAAGGTACAGGGCTTGACGGAAGCTTACCGGTATCATTACAATCCTTCACTGCAGTATCTACCTCAAAGGGGATTGATATCAAATGGATCACTGCCAGCGAAAGTGACAATATCGGTTTTATTATCGAACGTAAAACTGAAGAAACCAATTGGATGCAGATTGCCTCATACAAAACCCATACGGAATTAACAGGACAAGGCACTACCTCCTCCCCATTTAAATATATTTTTACAGATAAGAATGTATCAGCAGGAGTGAATTACATCTATCGCCTATCTAAAGTCAGCACAACCGGAACAATAAACAGTATTGGTACAACATCTGTTAACGAAACGGTGCCAGTTTTCACACAATTATTTTCAGCCTATCCGAATCCGTTTAATCCATCAACAACGCTCAAGTATAATTTGGCAAAAGAGAACCACATTACCATGTTAGTTTATGATGTTTTGGGTCGTCAGGTCAAACAGCTGATTAACCAAAAACAACCTGCGGGTGAATATTCGGTCCAGTGGAATGGCTCTACAGATAGCGGTCAGCTTGCCCCAAGCGGTACCTACCTGATTCGGATGAATGCAGGGAACACAACTCATTTACAAAAAGTATTGTTTATCAAATAACATTTTATAACAAAATTTGTATATCTCTTTCGGAAAAGACCGAAAGGGCTATACATTTTTCTAAAATAATTTTTCTTAATAAATATCGTGTTATTTAACACCCAGTTTTGCACGATAATGCTCAAAATTTTTGATAAAAAAGGACGGAGTAACACCGGTATACTTTTTAAACGCGGTTACAAACACAACCCGATTGGCGAAACCGGATTGTGAGGCCAATGCTTCCAGTGTCTGATTTTTTGTAAAACCTTCAGCAATCAGTTGTATCGATTCCTGTATGCGCAAGCGGTTAATATAGGTAGGAAAGTTCATATTGTAGGTATTATTTATAGCTGTAGATAAATAGGTTCGGTTAGTAGACAAATAGTCTGCTGTTTTTTGAATATTCAAATCAGGATCAAGATATATTTTTTTCTCGGTAATCAATTCATCCAGCTGAGAAAGTAGTTGAAATGTGCCCTCTTGCTGTTCATTGTCTTTTGGTAACTCGTTTAATCTAGCAGTTACAGATGGTCTGTCTCCTTTTAATTGTTTTTCCATTGCATTATCAACCATTTGCAACTTTGAAAGGTAAAGCCGTCTATATAACAGAACAACAATCACCAAGGCTACTAATATAATAGATATGAATGAATACAACCATAATTCCTGACGTTTGGCAGCTTTTAACTTTTCTCTTGTAAGTTTATGATCTTTTTCTGCCAGCAAAAGTAACGAACGAATTGAGTGATTATGTTTCATTAGAGAATCATTTACAACTGTATATTTTTCCAAATGCTGTAAAGCCAATTGGCGTTTACCCTGCGCTTTGTATATTTGAGATAGCAACAAATCAACTTCAATTTTAAACCGTACAGCAGCTTGTCTTTTTTTACCATAATCTAATAAAGCTTGTACCTGTTCCAATGCTCCATCTGCATCCCCCTCATTTAACAAAAGTGTACTTTTCACAAATAAAAGTTCCTGGTGAACATCAGTATAAATTTGATCTTGTGGCATAGATAATATTTGCTGTAAATAATTTCTGGCGTCGTCGAAGCGTTCATTTTCGATATTAACTTGCATTAATTTCACCAAAATATAGGCAATGATGTTATTTTTTTCAGGAACCATCAAATATTGTCTGGCTTTTTGTAATGACTTGTTAAACCAGGTTTCAGCAAGTTTAAAGTTTTCTAGTTCAATTCCTATTAAACCAATATTATTCATGATGACATAGGGGCGCCAATAATCCCATATGTCCTGTTTCTCAAACTCTTTATAAATATTTTGGTAAGCAGTCAGTGCTTGTTCATACATACCGGTTCTATAGTAAATATCACCCAATAAATTCTCAATATTCAGGTACTCATCGCTGCCAGGATTGGGACAGTATTCATCCCTTAATATTAATAAACTTGTCATTGCCGAATCATACTGTGCTTTTTGCATATAATGACGGCACCGTCTCTCTTCCAGCCAAGCCAATTCTTTGACAGAGTTTAATCTTTTTGCAATTTCAAATGCTTCTTTCATATAAAGCACTTTGATAGAATCCGGATAGATTACCGGATAAACCAAAGAACGAATGTGTGCCAACTCGTCTCTCTCCCTGGTGATAGCAAAAAGACGATCGGCATATTCCTTTTTAATTTTATAGTCATTGATGCGTTCCAGTTCAAAATATAACGTATCAATTTCCAAACGGAATTGTTCAACATTCAATGTGTCTAAACCACGAATCTGAGCTTCAAAATCAAACGTGTTTGATAGGGCAGCTGGGGATCCCAGGAGAACAAAACAAAGCATAAAAACAAACTGTATTAATAAACTGAATTTTCCCAAGTCATTCACTCCATGTTTTTATCAATACCGTTTAATCTTTATCATAAATGTAAAGTTTTACCAATTTTAACAAATACTATTATGTTGTAAATATAGAAATTTTTTAACTTTAAACAAATTAATATAATTTATTATATCAATAGGTAACACTATAAAACAGTATAAACTAAAATGCCTAACATTACATTATTTGTGCTGTCTCTCATACGGACAAACCAACTTGAGCCCTACCGTGCTATACAATTCCCAGCAAGTATCGTTCTTTAGATACTTGCTGGGGAATTTTGGGTACAAGTCATGAATAGATAAACCTGAATAGAAAATGAGAATCAAATTCAAATTTCATGAGCAATTCAACAAGACAGGATCCAGACTTTTAGATGAGGGAAATTTTACCACATCCAATGATTTTATTACTTTTACTGACGGCAGTAGCTATACACCAACAGTTACGCCGGGGAGTTCAGATCAGGTTCTGGGCCGTTTGCAGCTGTCTGCTGATGTTACCGGGGCATCAGCAACTGGTTTATCAATCCAGCTCAACGGTTCCAGAATCGGTCTATTAAATCTAAAACTGTGGGCATCTGCAGATGCCGTATTCGGATCAGATATACAGCTTGGCTCCGCTCTTGCTGCCCGTATGGTGTTATCCTCATGATTCTATTGCAGACTGCGGGCGAATATTCTATCCAATGGGATGACACAAATGATAATGGAATATCCGCACAAAGTGGAAACTATATATTACGTTTGCAAGCAGAATCGGTAATGCAAACACAAAAATCATATTCCTGAAATAATATATTAAAACAGAAATACTCAAAAATAACATTATTTATTGATTGGCATAAAAATTGAAACATTTAATTAAAAAATAACATTTATAAAAATATTAAAACAATTTACACATTTTAAAACATTTTAATCAAAAATGAGCTGCCCACAGATAATTGATTTTTCAATTGTCATGTAAAGTTTGTATTGTTATGTCAGTTTTTTGGTCGGGCATGGATTAAAAATTCAACACATTTACAGAATAATATACTTGATAAAACTTGAGTTCAAAAGAATAAGCGCAATCTGACAAAGACTAAGGAAGGAGTAACGAATGAGGAAAATTGGTACTGTTTTATCTATTCTGGTTCTACTTTTATGGAGCACATCAAATGCTCAAAATTATGCCCTCGAATTTAACGGCTCCAGTAATTTTGTTGCAATACCTGACCATGACAACCTCGATTTAACCGGCGACTATACCATTGAAGCCTGGATCTATTGTCACAGTTTTACAACAGGAAATGGCATTGTCTCTAAATATCAAACCGGTGCAGCAGATGGTTTTGTACTACGTTTAGGAGACAATCAGAACATTAGTTTTGACGAATTACAAACACCAACTAACTTACTAAGCGCTAATACGTGGCACCATGTTGCCGGTGTTATAAATGGTGGCGTATGTTATATTTATATAGATGGCAGTCTCAAAACATCTTCATCTTCATATTTGCATGCATCATCAAACTCGGATCCGGTATGCATTGGTGTTGATTTTAGCAACAGATTTTTTGACGGTCTAATTGATGAAGTCAGAATCTGGAACGATGCTCGTTCAGTAACAGAGATTAATAACAACAAAAACATAGAGCTTACCGGTTCCGAATCAGGCCTTGTTGCTTATTATAAAATGAGTAATGGTAGCGGTACCACACTGACGGATAATACCGGCAATGGACATACCGGAACAATTACCGGAGCAACCTGGACAGTGGCTAACGATCTTTCTCTTCCTGTGGAATTAATGTCCTTCTCTGCAAAATCTGCAAACAACTCTGTTCAACTGGAATGGACTACCGCTAGCGAATCTGACAATATGGGATTCATTATTGATCGCAAAACAAAATCATCTGATTGGGTTCAGATTGCATCATACATTTCAGATAATTCTTTAAAGGGACAAGGAACCAAATCATCATCAACACAATACTGTTTTACAGATGCCAATGCAGACATTGAAAACAACTACACATATCGTCTTTCTGATGTAAGCATAAATGGCGATGTAAATATCCTGGGTACAACATCTGTTGATATATCTGCTGTGCCAACAACCACTCAGCTTTTTGCAGCATACCCAAATCCGTTCAATCCGTCAACTACATTGAACTATAACCTTGCTCAAGACAGTTTTGTTAACATTGCTGTATTTGATATAATGGGACGACAAATTAAAACACTGGTAAACCAACAACAAGTTGCTAACCAATACAACATACAATGGGATGGATTAACTGATGCCGGTATTACCGCACCCAGCGGTACTTATTTAATAAGAATGCAGGCAAATGGTTACCACAATACCCAAAAAATTCTATTTTTGAAATAATTTATAAAAAAGGCAGCCCTTAAGACCGGCTGCCTTTTTTAATTTCACCATCTCTTTTTAAAACAAATCATCATTTCATAAAAACTCTATTTATTCTTTCAAATTTGCAACCATGTTCATGTGTATCCGAACTCTTAGCGGACTCGTACAGTAAAACACATATATTACATTTTGTAAAAATATGAAATTAATTTTGAGAGAGGTAATCGGTAGGAGTAAGTCCAAATTGTTCTTTAAAACAATACCGAAAGTAATCTACACTACTGAATCCTGTGGCATATGCAATTTCTGAAATGGTATCTGATTTTCGAACCAGCATCTCAACAGCATGTTTTAATCGAATGGATCGTATAAAGTTACTTGTTGACTTGCCGGTAAGCGCTTGCAGTTTGCGATGTAATTGTGAACGGGACAAACCGACCTCATGACAATACCACTCTACTGTTAAATTGGTATTATCTAAATTGGCTTGAATAATTTCTTCCGCTCGTTGCAAAAACTTTTCATCTGATGGATTGGTCGACAACACATTGAATGGAGTATTTAAATCTTTTGAAAAACGTTCGCGCAATTTTCGTCTCTGCTCAACAAGATTTAGGCTGCGTGTTAAAAGTTCAGACTCATCAAAAGGTTTTACAAGGTAATCGTCTGCGCCCACCTGTAACCCCTCAAGCTTGCTTTCTCGGGTAGATCGTGCAGTTAACAAAATAACAGGAATATGACTGGTACGTACATCCGTTTTTAAATGATCACATAAAACAAAACCATCCATTTCGGGCATCATTACATCACTAATAATCAGATCCGGTACATATTCAGCTGCCAGATCAAATCCAGCTTTCCCATCCAATGCCTTGATAATTTTAAATTCATTCTGTAATATGTTGTGAATATAATTGCACATATCTATATTATCTTCAACAACAAGCAGTATGGGTAAATTGTTTTCAACCTCATTTCCAGCATCTGGTACATTATTTTGTGAACCTATATTTATTATTTTATCTGGTAAAAGATACTCTATTTCAGTCTTTATCAAAGTATCTTGAATGAATTTTTCTTTGTCAGATTTTACAATTTCCTCATCTTTAAAATGGTCCCTTCCCCAAAGTAATTGAATGATAATGGTTGTCCCTACCCCAACTATACTATCAGCCTTGATCTCCCCATGATGCAGCAAAACGAGCTCACGAGTCAGCGCAAGTCCAATTCCACTGCCATACGGATCACGTTCATAATTATTTCCTGCCTGATAGAACCTGTCAAAAATATGGGGCAAGTATTCCTGAGAAATCCCGGAACCAGTATCTTTGACCTGAATCTCCAGCACTTCTTTTTCAATGATATCTATTGTTACGAGTCCACCCGGTTTGGTAAATTTTATTGCATTAGAAATAACATTTACCAATATTTTTTCCATCATGGCAGGATCATAATATAATAAAATAGATTCTGCACCGCTGTTACATGTAAGTTTAATGTCTTCAAGTTTGAGTTGATGTTCAAAACACTGACAGACACCTTTAATCATTGGAATAATATCACGTTTTTGTGCATTAACCCTGGTCTTACCAGATTCGATTTTTGAAAGATCTAACAATTGGTTGACCAGACGTAATAAACGATTGCCGTTACGTATCTGAATATGATATTTTTCTTGAACCTTGGGATCATTTGCTTCTTTTAAAAGCTGCTTCGCTGTTCCAAGCACCAATGTAAGTGGAGTACGGAATTCATGAGAAATATTGGCAAAAAATTGTGATTTCATTTTATTTAGTTCCTGCCATTTTTCCGTTTCAAGATTTTTCAGTTTAATCTCATCTTTCATACGTTCTCTTTGAAGTGTAGATTCCATTACACTCTTGAAAGCTGCTTCTTTTTGTTTATAGGTTACTACATATTGCTGTACAACAATCCATGTCAGGCAGCCTACAAAACACAATACTCCCACAGGAATAAAACTCATATTATATGAAGTTAAAAGTACTCTTTGTGAGGTATAATATAATATGGTTTCAATTGAAAAAGCCAGCAGGGTTAAAAGCACACCAACAAATAGTATTTTAACTTGCATACCCCCTTTTCTCAAACTTTTGTATATAAAAAAAGTACTGGTAAAAACAAAAAATGCAACCATAGAGAAAAAAAAGTTGTAAATAATATCAAGATTAATTTTAGGAAAAAGCTGTACCACAAAAAATATAGAAATCCAATACAGCATTGCAAATCGTCTAAACTGTTTGATAATTTTTCCATATTTATGTAATACAAGGGGTTCAATGATCAACAAAATTCCAATGGGTGCAGCTAGAAGAGAAAAAAGATCAAGCATGAAAAATTGATGTGGCGCGTTAACCATATATTGCAAATATAGAGAATTACTACCGGTAAAGCACCCCATAGATAAAAGGAAAATGGCAATACCCAGAAACAGACGGGTATGTTGAAAAAAAATAAAAATAATTAAAATTGCCACACCAAGAATAATAAATAATCCGGCAAACAAAAGTTCATCAATATTCTGAAAAAACAGTGATTCCATGATATCAAACATGGATGCCAAAATTACAGGTTCAACAATTCCAGTATATTGCCCATTGGACCAAATACGCAAGGTTAAAACTTTATTTGAAATATTGGGTGTAAGCTGGATGGGGTGTTGTCTCCAACCGTAAAAATGATCATCACCAAGGGAAATAAAATTACCATACTGATATATTAATTCCCGATCGAGATAAACCTGTACCTCTTGAGAAATCCCATTAATATAAATACCAGAATTATTTTTTTCCCATTCCGGCAATTGGATCCTCAGCCACAGGCTTTTGCTTGTGTTTTTGATAAAAAAATCATTTATATCATTTACCCTATTCCAACCGGGAGCATCCCAGTCTTCATCCAGCCAAACGAGAGATCCTTTTTCATTTATTGGAGAATCACCAACTCGATATTGCCAGCCTTTGTCCAGATTGACCAAATCCTCAACAGATTGACTCGCAAATCCCCCTTGATTGCTGCAAGAGATTGCAAACAATAAAATTAATAATAATATAAAAAACCCATATTTGTGCACATTTCTCATTGCATAATTAGATTTTTAAGAATTTTATTTTTTATATTTTGAACCTATTAATATTTTTTTTGAAATGCAAAAGGTAATTAACTTTTTATAAAAAAAAGTACTCCCGGATATATTAATCCAAGAGTACTTTATATTTTATCTAATTTATCTTACTTTATCAACAACACCTTTTGAGTTTGTCTTTTCTGTCCGGTTTTCATAACCACCAGATACATTCCCGAAGCTGCCTGCTGACCGGAATCATCCTTACCCTGCCAGATTGTTTGATAGCTGCCAGCAGCCATTTTCATATCAATCAAGGTCTTTACTTTACTGCCCAACAAATTATAAACAGATATTTCAACCGGTCCGTCTTTAAGTGAATGCCCCAATACAGTCAAAATTACAAGGATAAGATTATTGAATTTCATTATTTTCTCCCTCTTTTTTATGACTGGTATGTTTATGCAAAACAATTAATAGTTTTTTATCAAGCTTGCTGTTATCTCTTTTCTTTCTTTTTGTATTTTCGTTATCATGCGTATACCGTATACCCCATTCTAAAAGCGTCCCAACTCCTCGAGCTATTAATAAATGATTTGAAATCACTCTGGTTTTTGGTAATGTAAATTTTGTATCCTGATAGTTTATTTCCTGATCCTGAGACAGGGTCACTTTACATACAACTGCATCTAATGATTTATTTTGATACAATACCTTGCCTTTTTGCAGACGTTCTATCTCTATATGTACAAGAGGCCCCTGACTTTGTAATCCTGTCAGTTCATTATGATAGCGTGACCGGGCTTGACACACAATTTTGGTATCCATATCGAACAAATTATCCGGTACCAACATGATTGGCGGATCATAGATTATAAATAACCGGGAGGAATCCGCGGTTTTCACACCGGTCAGCAATACATCGCCATTTTCAAAGCGATAATACTCTTGCTGAACATTGCCTGATTGATGACATGCAATTTGGTCCACATGCCCCAAAATGGATATTTTCCCATTGGATGCGAAAAATGATGTTGTTGAGGATTCGGTTTTTATGTCGTCATCCTCTAAAGGTTGTTTTGGTAATACCCAAATCCCGTTAACGGTTTCCAGTATTTGTGAGGTGTCTGCAACATCAGTAAACCATTTTGTGCATATCACTTGTTTACCTGAAGCTGTCCACCATTGGGGTGGAGTTATTTTGTTACAACTACCGATCACAACAGCAACCAACATCATGCAAAAAAAAATTAAAAAGATGAATTTGTATCTGGTAACCACTTTTGATTTCCATATTTTATCTATTCAAAGTTTAAGCGTGAAACGGAATTATAATATTTATTTTTTGATTTTTAAAATATATCTATTAACAGTGAGGAAATGCATAAACCAAATACATTCCAAATCCACATTTTTGCTATCAATTTTAAGAAATCAATAACAATCCCAACATTTACACGAAAATTTAATAATAAAAAACTACTGAAACCAAGTACACATGTCGCAAAAACCAGTACATATGTCGCATTTCAGAGAGGAATTAATCAAAAATGGAATCAACCTATGGTTTTTATAAATTGTAGCCCTTGACAACAGTTTTTTCATTCACTCGCATAAAAAAACAGGATATACCCTTGCTCATTGAATGAAAATTCATTATAATCAATATATCACAAATCAGTATTGGGGACGTATTTCAACTTGAGGGTAATCTCATGAATCGGAAAACATTTCTTTTGTTGTTTTGTATTCTTTTTATTACCAGTAACAGTTTTGGACTATTGGTAAATGAAACCACCTCTGCATATGCATTATGGGAATTAAGTGATCCTGCTACTGAGGGTAGCGGACAAACCGTTTTGACCTCAGGCCCCATAGATGCAATGGACCAGCAATTCGTCGGTATGCGAGTTAATGGTTACACCGGTGCCGAAAACAGCCAACGCAGCGACAACCGTCCCTCGGGTGGAGCCACACAATGGCCGGAGAATCAAACCAATATCATTGAATCGGTTTATACTCAATTTTCTATAGCTGCCAAAAGCGGTACAGATTTAACAATACAAAACATTTCTTTAAAAATTGGAGCAGACTATACCAATTACCTCAAAGCCCGTATTTTTCACTCACAGGATCCCAATTTTACAACTTTTGATGAAATCCCTGCATCTATTGTGCTTGAAAGCAGCGGATATGTATTACGCGCCGATTCGCTGCATACAGTATCATTGAATTTAAATGTACAAATCCCTGGCAATGAAGCGTTTTATCTACGAATTTATCCCTGGATCCACAATCAAACCAGTGGCCTTACCGGCAAATACCTATTGCTAAAAGATGTAAAGATCAGTGGTACCGTTGAAGGAGATATTGAATACGATTTGGCCAGTCTTTCTACGGAAGATGCTACATTTATTTCCACTACATATTGCACCTGCGGAGGAGATATAGAATCTGATGGTGGCGCGCAAATCACCCAGCGTGGTGTTGTATGGAATACCACCGGCTCTCCTACTTTGGATGACAATCACACATCAGATGGGACCGGCTCAGGCTCATTTACAAGTCTTTTAACAGAATTAACTCCCGGTACGGATTATTTTGCAAGAGCATACGCCATAAACGCAGCCGGTACTGCTTTTGGAGAAGAAATTACATTCACAACCCTGGATTCATTGACTGTTCCCTGGGTATTTACTGCCGGTGTTTCCAATGTTCGGGTTGAGTCCGCGGAATGCGGCGGCAGTGTTATTGACTGGGGCGGTGCTGAAATTACCGCCAAAGGATTGGTGTGGAATACTACCGGCTCCCCCACTCTGGATGACAGTTATAACATCGAGGGTGACGGCATGTCAGCCTTTAACAGCCTGATCTACCCCTTGCAGGAAACCACTACTTATTACGTCTGTGCGTATGCGACAAACAGCGCCGGGACCGGTTATGGATCGGTTCGAGAGTTCACAACCCTGGCTCCCCAACCGGATGTATACAAAGTTGTAGACCAATCGGGTAATGGAGATTATGCCAGTGTTCAGCAGGCTTTTGATTCCATACCAGACAATTATACCGGCAATTATTATATTTATATCAAAAACGGAGTGTATTACGAAAAGCTGTTACTTGACAGGGACAAACTCAATGTAACGCTAAGAGGCGAGAATGTAGACAGCACCATACTGGCCTATGATGATTACGCTGGCAAAGCTGGTGGCACCTCCAATTCGTACAGCACAGCTATTGACGCGGATGACTTTACAGCAGTCAATATCACATTTCAAAATACTGTGGTCAATGATGGCAGTTTTAATGATCAACAGGCGGTTGCTCTACGTGTAAACGGAGACCGGCAAAGTTATTACAACTGCAAACTGCTTGGCTATCAGGATACCTATTATACATGGGGTGGCCGCGGAACCGGCAGGACCTATATGAAAAACTGTTACATTGAAGGATCGGTTGATTTTATTTTCGGACGCAATATTGTGTTGTTTGATAGCTGCGAAATTCACATCAACCGAAATGGCGGGGCACTGACAGCAGCAGCCACTGAAGCAGATTCCAAATTTGGTTATGTATTCAAAGATTGTATCATCAGCAATGATGACATTGGGTTTGATGGTAAAGAGATTTACACGTTTGTGCTGGGTCGCCCCTGGCAGGGAGCACCGCGCACCGTATTTATCAATACACTTGAACCGGCAGCGCTTTCACTGGTTGGATGGTCAGCATGGAATGTACAGCCAGCATTATATGCAGAATATAATTGCTATGGAGCAGGTTCAGATACAACATACAGGACTCCCATCTCCAGACAGCTATCCGATGAAGAAGCAATAGAATATACCCTTGAAAATATATTCGCCAAAAGCTCAAATCCCAGATTCAGCTATGACTGGCTACCGGAAGAGCCTCCTGTTTATACTCGCATTGATTCAAGAGAGAACGATACAGCAATCCCCACTCAGTTTTGTTTAGATCAAAACTATCCCAATCCGTTTAACCCGACAACAACAATAAACTATGCTGTACCCTACAAATCAAATGTAAAATTGACCTTGTATAATGTATTGGGGGAAAAAGTTCGTGAACTGGTGAACGAACAAAAAAATGCGGGAGCTTATACCTATATTCTGAATGCGGAGGATCTTTCAAGCGGCATTTATTTTTACAAATTGGAAACAAAAAGTCATATAATAACCAAAAAAGCTCTGTTTGTGAAATAAAAAAATGCCAGAGATACAACATGTATCTCTGGCACGCATTACCCCTTACCTCTGCCAAAACATATAATTATTTAACAAACATGATCTTTTGTGTCCGTACAAGATTTCCTGTCTGGAAACGAATGAGATAAATCCCGCTCGATACCTGACTTCCGCAGTCATCCTGACCGTTCCACTGTAATTGGTAACTTCCTGCAGATTGCCTGCCAGCGAACAATTTTTGTACCTGTTTGCCCAGTACATCAAAAACCACAATGCTTACGTATCCGTCTTTTGCAAGTTCATACTGGATGGTAGTTGCCGGGTTGAACGGATTGGGATACGCCGGGTACAATTGCGTTGTTGTTGGAATAGACTCTACTTTGACCGATACTGAAGCAAGTACATTTACCGCACCACTGACATTTACATCCGATAAACGGTAGGTATAGGTATTTCCGGGATTCACCGCATTATCGATGTATGAATATCCTGTCTCTGACACAGTTGTTCCCTGGCCCCTGAGAGACTCGCATAATTTGTAAGAATCAATTTCCAACCAATCGCTGCTCTCATCGTGCCGTTCGAGAATAAAACCCAGGTTATCGCGTTCGCTTTCTGTTTTCCAATCCAAAATCACTATTCCATTATCACAAGCAGCTGTAAAACTGTACAATTCTACAGGCAGCGCCACATCCTCTCCATTCAGCCATGATAGAAAGGGATAACCATTGTTTATGGAACAACTGCAATCCAGGTCCCAGTAATCATTGTTGCCATTAGCCGTTTCTGCTTCAAAATCCCAATCAGAATCCGTAAACGTGGAAAGGGTTTTCATTGCTGATGTGGATTTAGGTGTGCCTTTGCCGGTATCGTTTTGGTTTGTGGTTTCCGAATCGTAAAAACAATAGGTCACACTGGCCGAATTAGAACCTACCAACCCACCGGTAGCAGATGAACCGGAAACACTGCCTCTGGCATAACTTTTATTCAGCGTTGCACTTGAGATATTTGAACCTGCCAGACCGCCTATGTTTGATGTGCCTGAAACACTTCCTTTGGCATAGCAGTTGTTCACTTCAGAGGAATAGTTATTGCATCCCACTAATCCACCTATATCGGTAGAGCCCGAAACACTGGTATTGGCATAACACTGACCAAGCAGCCCATTGTTGTTGGCCCCTGCCAAACCACCCACATTGGTATTGCCGGTTACGCTGCCGTTTGAGTAACATTTTTTTACAGTACTGGAGCTATTTAAATTACCAATCAAACTGCCAACATTATTGTTGCCGGTAATATCAACAGATAACACCCCAAGATTTTTTATAACGGCATAATTTGTATAACCAAACATACCTACATTATTGGTACCTGACCTGTCGATGGTCAGGCCGGTGATAGTATAAGATTGACCATCGTAATTGCCGACAAACCAGGCAGAACTGTTACCGATGGGTGAAAATCCAAGACCTCCATTCCAGGTACTGGTTGCCGAGGCATCAATATTTGCGGTTTGTATATAATATTTATCCCAGGGAGTGGTATACAGTGACAACCAGGCAAGATTTTCCAAATTGGCAATCTGATAGGGATCGCCGCTCGATCCGTCACCATTTGAAGGCTGGGTAGCTACCCAGTTGAGTGACACATTGCTGCCGTCCTGCCAGCTTAGATAGGGATAGCCATCATTGATGTTCTGGTTATAATCCATGTCCCACACATCGTCGCTGCCGTTGGCAGTCTCTGTTGCAAAGTCCCAATTGGCATTGGTAAAAATCTGGTGGATTTTCATAAATATAGTATATGTGGGTTCTCCCTTACCGGTATCACTTTGCCCGGTGGTCGACCGATCATAAAAACTCTCACTAACCGTGGAAACGTTTTCTCCCACCAAGCCGCCGGTCTCAGATGAACCCGAAACCTCACCGGTGGCATAACATCGACTGACTGTTCCACCTGCATTCCTACCTGCCAATCCGCCAACTTTGGAGGTACCTGATATATTGCCTCGCGCATAACTATTTTGTACTGTAGCGGAAATATAATTATAGCCCACAAGACCACCCACATTCGAGGTCCCGCTAACGCCGGCCATGGAATAGCACTGCGTAAGGGCAGCATTATAGCTCATTCCCACAATACCCCCAATATTATCGTTACCACTGACAGATCCGGTAGAGTAACACTTGCTTACTGTGGAACTGGCCCTATGGTTACCAACTAAACAACCTACGGCATTGTTACCGGTAATATCGGTATTGAGTAATGCAATATTTTCCAGGCTTGCGCCGCTGGCGTAGCCAAATAATCCGACATCACTGGTTGATGGCCGATTGATGGTCAATCCGGAGATGGTATAGTACTGGCCGTTATAAGAGCCGGTAAACTCTGTGATACTGTTACCAATGGGAGAGAATCCGGCGCCTTTGAACCAGGTGCTGGTTGTTGACGCATCGATATTGGCGGTTTGAATATAGTGTTCGGCCCATTTGTTTGCGAAAAGATTGAGCCAGGCCAGGTCACTCAGGGATGAGATCTGGTACGGATTGCTGCTGGAACCGGTACCCGCTGCCGGTTTGGACGGAATAGATACTTCTGAACCGTCCTGCCAACTGAGATAGGGATAACAGCCGCCAAAGCTGCCGGTATAGTCCATGTCCCAATTGTTATTACTGCCATTGTTAATCTCTACTTCCAAGTCCCACCCGGCATTGAAAAACGTGCTGAATGTCTGCATGGCCTGTGTGGTCTTGGGGACTCCCTTGCCGCTATTGTCACTTTGTCCGGTGGTTTCACCGTCAAAAAAGCTGCTGGTTACGGTGGCTGAATTGGTCCCCACCAAACCACCAACATCGGATGTACCGGACACACTCCCCCGGGCGTAACATTTATCTATGGTTGCCGAGTTGGTATTATTTCCTGTTAAACCGCCAATATTGGAGGTGCCGGAAATACCGGCTGCGGAAAAACAATTGCGTATCAAACAATTATTATTGCTGCCGGTCACACCGCCCACATCAGATGTGCCGGAGATGCTGCCTTTGGTATAACACTGGACAATTCGGCCTGAAGAGATTACTCCGGCTATTCCGCCCACATACTGGCCGCCGGTGATATCCGCACCGGTCAGGCCGACACTACTGATCTCGGCCCCGTTTGTAAAACCAAAAAGCCCGATATAATCTTCGGACGACCGGTTTATTTGCAGGTCATCAATGACATAACCCTGACCGTCATACGTACCGCTAAAGTTAGTTGCTAATGAGCCAATACAAGAGTAACCTGAACCGCCGTCCAAACTGCCGGTATCAGACGCATCAATATTGGCCACCTGAATATAATTTTGTCCCCATTGATCGCTGTTTTGAGAAAGCCAGTACAGATTATTTATATTGGCAATTTGGTACGGATCACTGGCGGAACCATCCCCGACAGAAGGTACAATTGACAAAATAGTAAGGGAAACCGAGGTGCCGTCCTGCCAGTTCAGGTAGGGATAACCGTTGTTAATACTTTCAGAACAGTCCTGGTCCCAATCATCATCTGAACCATTGACAGTTTCCGACACATAGTCCCACCCGGCGTTGATAAATGTTGTATAATCTTTCATTTCTGTTGTGGTTTTGGGTATGCCCTTACCGGTATCATCTTGCCCGGTGGTTTCCTGATCGTAAAAACTGTTACTGACGGTTGCAGAGGTGTTTGATCCAACCAGGCCGCCAACGTCGCTATCACCGGAAACGCTGCCTGTGGCGTAACAATTGTTAAACAGGCCGGAAGTAGCCCGTCCGACCAGTCCTCCAATTTCCTGGACACTGCCATTGACAATTCCCCGGACATAACTGTTTTTAATAACCGCATCGTCGGCAGTTGATCCCACCAGTCCGCCAATACAAGAGGAACCGGAAACGCTGCATAAAGACCGGCATTCGTTAATCTGGCCCCTCGACATAAGTCCGATCAGCCCACCTACATAGGTGTAACCTGAAACCGACCCTGAGGAGGAGCAATTTGTAATTACTCCTTGGGAATTTAATCCAGCAAGTCCGCCAACATGCGAATCTCCGGTAATATTTACGTTTCTCAGGATTAAGTTTTCGACAGATCCACCTTGTATCCACCCAAACAATCCAACATTTGCACTGGTCCGGTTAATGTACAAATCCTCAATTGTGTATCCCTGGCCATCGTAAGTGCCTGTAAATTCGTCCGATACGGTCCAAACGTTCCCAATGGGGGAGAACCCAAAACCTCCACACCAGGAACTTGTACCGGAAGCGTCTATATAATTAACCTGGATAAAATGTTTGTCCCAGCTTGACTGGTTCTGACTCAGCCAGCAGAGGTCTGTCAGTGTACTGATCTGGTATGGATCGTCAGATGTGCCGCTTCCGTCAGGTCCTGAAGGCTGGGAGACCGCTTCGCCGTCCTGCCAGCTCAGATAGGGGTAGCCGGAATTTGTGGAATTGATATAATCAATATCCCAGATATTATCAGTTCCGTTATTTGTCTCATTCTCAAAGTCCCAACCGGCATTGGTAAAGGTTGAAAGTAATTTCATTTGCTCAGTGGTTTTAGGTTTGCCCTTGCCGGTATCGCTTTGCCCGGTTGTTTCCTGATCGTAAAAACTATTGCTTATTGTTCCATCATTTTCGCCAACCAGTCCGCCAACTTGGCTGTCACCGGAAACGCTGGCTGCGGCGTAACAATTGTTAACCAGGCAGCCATCCGAATTCCGTCCAAGCAGTCCGCCAACATAGGAGGTGCCGCCAACACTGCCCCGGGCGTAACTATTGTTAATAACCGCAGAGAAACTAGCGTTTCCCGCCAGGCAGCCAACCAAGTCGGTACCGGAAACGCTACATAAAGACCGGCATTCGTGAACCTCGGCGGAATACTGCACGAGTCCGACCAGACCACCTACATAGGTGTAACCTGAAACCGACCCTGAGGAGGAGCAATTTGTAATTACTCCTTGGGAATTTAATCCAGCAAGTCCGCCAACATGCGAATCTCCGGTAATATTTACGTTTCTCAGGATTAAGTTTTCGACAGATCCACCTTGTATCCACCCAAACAATCCAACATTTGCACTGGTCCGGTTAATGTACAAATCCTCAATTGTGTATCCCTGGCCATCGTAAGTGCCTGTAAATTCGTCCGATACGGTCCAAACGTTCCCAATGGGGGAGAACCCTTCATAACCGCCTTCTCCGTCACTGTTCCAGGTGGCTGTCGCTGAGGCGTCTATATCGGCGGTTTGCTCGAAATGCTTGCCCCATGATGTCGAATTGGTACTGATCCATAACAAATGGTCCAGGGTTGAGACCTCGTAGGGTTCATCGGAAGTACCTGAACCCGGCGGCTGAGTGCCGTCGGCATAAAGGCCTGTTGTAAGAAAAACGACTATCAACAGAACAGAATATAATTTTCTCATTTCTCCTCACAATACTGACTAATTAACAACACCTCTTTATTTCATCAATGTAATTTTCTGTATACTGCTTTGCTGTACACTCTGCATTCGCACAAAAAAGATACCGCTCGACACCTGGGTGCCTCTTTCATCCAAACCATTCCAGCGTAGCTCATAACTGCCAACGGATTGTTCTCCATCAAACAGCCCAATTACCTGTTTACCCAGTACATCATACACTGCAATGTTAACATATCCATTTTTTGCCAGCTCATACCGGATGGTGGTTGCCGGATTGAACGGATTGGGATACGCTGGTAATAATTGGGTAGTGGTTGGTATATAAACCACATCTACTGTTACTGTAGCAAGCTCATTTACCTCGCCGTTCGTGTTTACATCCCACAAACGGTAGGTATAGGTATTGCCGGGAGTAATAGCATTGTCAGTAAAAGAATATTCCGTTTCTGTTGCAGATGTGCCCTGACCACGCAATGATTCGCTCATCTTGTAAGAAGCAATTTCCTGCCAGTTGCTGTTTTCATCGCGACGTTCGAGTATAAAGCCCAAATTCGCTGATTCGGTTGCAGTGGTCCAATCAAGTAATATATGTTTGTTCTCATTTCTTGCGGTAAACGCGGCAAGTTCAACCGGTAATGCTGTATCACCATCGTTCAGCCAACTGAGAAAAGGGAAACCGTTATTGATAGAGCAGGAACAGTCCATGTCCCAATAATCATTCGTACCATTACCAGATTCAATTTCAAAGTCCCAGCCAACGGTGGTAAATGTCTCCAGTCTTTGCATTAACACGGTAGATATGCCTATGCCTTTGCCGGTATCCGATTGCCCCGTGGTTTCCAAATTATAAAAACTATGAGATACCGAAGCATTATTTACACCAATGAGCCCGCCTGTACCAATCCCCGCAGAGATGGCACCTATTGAATAACAGTAAACCACTTCAGAATCAGAATTATTAGAACCTAAAAGTCCACCAGAGGCGTTTGCGCCGGTGATATCTGCTTTTGAATAACAATTACGAATAATAGCGTTGGTATTATTCCGCCCTGCAATGCCTCCTGTATCTGACGTTCCCTCAATACTGCCGGCTGTATAACAACATTCTATTAATGCACTGTTACTATTTCTTCCGGCAATCCCCCCTACATACTGCCCCCCTTTAATATCACTATTTTTTAGCCCCAGATTCTTAATCGTAGCGCCATCAATATAGCCAAACAATCCCACATAATTAAAAACCACCCTATTGATTGTTAGATTGCTGATTAGATTGCCCTGGCCATCATAAGAACCGGTAAACTGGGTCGTTGCATTGCCAATGGGAGAAAACCCAAGTCCGTCAAACCAACTGCTGGCTGTTGATACGTCAATATCACTAGTCTGGATACAGGACGTTGACCATTGTTCAGAAAACAGGCTGAGCCAGGTCAGATCGGATAGAGACGTGATCCGGTAAGGATCCCCTGCCGAACCATCACCTGATGCCGGTTTTGACGGGATCGATACACTTGAACCATCCTGCCAACTCAGATAGGGATAGCCTCCACCGGTAGTACCGGTGTGGTCCATGTCCCAGATATTAGCGCTGCCATTGGTCGTCTCTACTTCAAGGTCCCAACCTGCCTGAAAAAAAGTATCGAGCATATGCATGACAACCGTTGGGTAAGGTGTTCCCCGGTCACTGTCAATTTTACCGGTGGTTTGCAGATCATAAAAACAGTTTATTACCGTTGCGTTATTGATTCCCACCAGACCACCGGCATCCGTAGTTCCCGTAACACTACCGCGGGCATAACACCTTATGATTTCCGAACCCGAGTAGTTTGTTCCCGCAACACCGCCAGAGGTCAACGCACCTTTCACAGATGCCATGGAATAACAATCAATGATAATTGCATCGGTATTGTTTCGCCCTACAATACCACCTGTTTCCTGCGAACCCTCAATGCTGCCGGAAGTATAACAGCGGGAAATTTGCGAAGAATTGTTATTTCGTCCGGCAATACCGCCAACATAGGTACTCCCTTGGATATTGCAGGACGTTACCCCCAGATTTTGAATTGTTGCATTGTCCGTATAACCAAACAGCCCCACATAACTTTCACCATTCCGGTTTATTGTTAAACCATCAATAGTATGTTCCTGCCCATTGTATGAACCGCTAAACATCGTTGTAGCGTTACCTATAGGTGGAAATCCTGCTCCGCAATCAATTGTAGACGTGCCCGAGGCATTAACATCAACAGTCTGTATAAAATATTTACCCCACTCTGATGAATTCAAACTTAGCCAATACAGGTTCGATAGAGTTGCAATCTGATAGGGATCACCACTGGATCCATCTCCACTAGCTGGTGCCTCAGGCAATAGTGTCAGGTTCACACTTGAACCATCCTGAAAGCTCAGGTAGGGATAACCATTATTAATACTTGCAGAACAGTCCTGGTCCCAATAATCATTGCTGCCGTTCGTTGTTTCCGAAACATAATCCCAGCCGGAATTATAAAATGTTATAAAATCTTTCATTTCAGCTGTGGTTCTGGGATTTCCTTTTGTATCATCAGTCATTCCAGTAACATCACTATCATAAAAGCAGGAATACATATTTGTGCCGATCTTGTCCCCAATAAATCCACCAACATCCGTAGTTCCTGACACACTACCTGCAGCATAACAACGTGAAATAGTACCGCCACCAAATCTTCCTATCAATCCACCAACACTATTCCCCCCCGAAACTGGACTCGTAGCATAACTGTTCCTTATATCATCGCTTGTATAACCAACCAAACCTCCAACCAAATAAGAGCCATCAACATCCCCCCTGGCAAAGCTGGTAAATACAGGTCCCCTGTTAGCCCCTATCAGTCCACCAATATAACCATCACCCGAAACATCAGCGTATGAATAACAGTTGCTAGTCTCAAAATACAAGTTTGTTACACCTACTACTCCACCTACATTATTGCCACCTTTTACTACACCGGTAGAATAACAGTTGGAAATGGTGCCAAGATAAAGGGCATGATCTCCTGAACCATTACCGATAACCGCACCCACATTATCATTACCGGTAATATTTGCATTTACAACTCCCAATCTCCTTATATTTGCACAATTGGTTTTACCAAAGACACCAACATCGTCCCAGTCAGGATATCTCATATACACATCACTAATGGTAAAATACTGACCATTATAACTACCCTCAAAATCGGTAGAAGACTTGCCAATAGAGGGGAATCCACCCACACCGTTCCATGAGATTGCACCAGAGGCATCAATATTCGCGGTTTGAATATAATACACATTAGAAGACCATTTATTAGGATTACGAGCGATCCATATCAAGTCCTCAAGCGTCTCTATCTGGTAGGGAGCGCTGCTTGTTCCGCTGCCTTCCGGTTGCGCCGGGCCGTTTGGCAGAGATATGGATGAACCATCCTGCCAAGCTAAATAAGGATATCCGCTGTTAGTGCCGCCGGAAAAATCCATATCCCATATACTTGCGGTTCCGTTTCTTGTCTCATACTCAAAATCCCAGCCACTGCCATAATAAAAAGTAGAATATGTTTTCATCATGATAGTTTTTTGGGGAGCCCCTTTGCCTGCATCAGATTGACCGGAAACCTGGGAATCATAATAACATTTATTTATGGTTGCATCGTTATCACCCGCCAATCCACCAAGATCAGAGTTACCTGAAACACTACAAGCTGCAAAACAATAATTGACCGTACCGCCTATATTTCGTCCCAGTAACCCACCAATATATGTCAAGCCGGAAACCGATCCTTCAACCGCATAACAATTATTAATAGTACCGCCTGAATAACCGGCTAATCCACCAAGTCTGGAATTACCGGAAACATCACCTTTGGCATAACTGGTGTTGATCACTCCATCGTTAGAGCCTACCAATCCGCCCATCTTGTTATATGAACCGGTAATATCAGCAGCTGAAGCACAGTTTGTTACAGTTGCTGAAGCCCCAACTGTTCCCACAAGCCCTCCGCAATTGTAATCTCCGTGAACATCACCACTCGAGCTGCAATTTGTAATTTCAGTCGAGCCTGCAGCATATCCCGCCAACGCGCCTACATTTTCAACTCCGGCAACATAGGCATCTTTTACCACCAGATTTTGCACAGAAGCCAAAATCCCATCCACATAACCGAATAAACCAATGTTGTTAGTCTCTGTACGGTTGATATACAAATTACTGATCCGGAAACCCTGTCCATCATAGGTGCCGCTAAATGGAGTTGTACTGTTCCCTATAGGATAAAATCCCAATGGTACGCCGATGCCATTTGGGTTCAGCGCCGCCGTGTTGCCAGCATCTATATTGGCGGTTTGTTTAAAATGGTCTCTCCATGAACCGGAATTGGTGCTGATCCAAATCAAATGGTCCAGTGTAGAGACCAGGTAAGGATCATCCAAATTACCTAAACCCGGCGGTTGGGTACCATCTGCAAATACCATTGTAACTAACATAAAAGATAACAGTAAAGTGATTAACAATGTTCTCATAATTCAACCCATCCTAAATTCATTTAATGATTAATAAATTGAATTCTATACTTGTCGAAAAAAAACCAGTTCCTGCAGCTCTAATAAATTTTCCTTGGATACAATACCATCAGCACCAACCTGTTTTGCTTTGGTTTTGAATTTCTCATCTTTATAATCAGAGATCAGAATAATCCTGACATTTGGGAATTCCTTTTTCAGACTTGCCGCTAAATTAAAACCATCATCGTTGGATTTAATATCAATTATTGTATAGTCTGGTTCATACCTGACCAGTGCTTCTCTGACACTTTTAGAACCTTCAAGTTCTATAATAATGTCATTATCATGAGCAATAAATTCTCTCAGGAATGCACGAAACCGGGCATTCCTTTCCACAATCAGAAACTTCATTTTACAACCAAAATTTTGTATTCTTTTTGGAATATAGTAATTATTAAAGGGGAATAAATGAGTGTAAACACATTTTTTTCTGTGCGTTAACGCACATGTAAACATGAAAAGATTGGAACAAATTAATTCAGATCATCAGATTTCTGTTCTGCAAAGCAAATTTAAGCAACTTGCGTGAACTATCTAATCCCAGTTTTGAAGATATGTTCACTTTGTGGTTTTCAACAGTTCTTTTAGATATAAACAACGCATCTGCAATTTCCTGATTGGATTTTAATTCAGCTACAAGATTCAGCACCCGTTTTTCCGAAAAGGTAAGTTGATTAATTTTATCTACCATATCTTTATCCGGTTGGGCTGACCTGGCTTTTTCAATGAGTATTTCCGCAAGATCATCACTGATAAATGGTCTGCCTGCAAATACAGCTTTTACTGCAATGATAATATCTGTAATTGCATCGTCTTTAAGTACATAGCCATTGATTCCCATATCAATAGCTTTATAAAAAATTTTCCTGTCCCGGTGCATGGTTAGTAAAATTATTGCGGTATTCAGGTTTAAATCAGCAACATGTGAAGCAATTTCCAACCCATTCAAGCCGGGCATTTCAAAATCGAGGATAGCCACATCAGGCTTGTGCTCTTTAATCAATTGCAAAGCCTCATTACCATCACCTGCTTCTGCAATAATTTGAAAATGATCAATTCTCTCCAACTCGTTTCGTACCCCGGATCGAAACAGCGGATGATCATCGGCAATTAAAAGGGTAATTTCATTCATCTTTAATCCTGTTCATATTCAACTCTATAATTGTCCCACCATTTTCAGCAGGTCCCATTTTCATTTCGGCACCAATTATTCTTGCCCGTTCATACATACCGGTTATCCCAAATCCTCTTTTCCCCAGATTTTCAGAAGTATCGTAACCCTTGCAACCTATCCCATTATCCATGATGACAAGATTTATGTTATCTTTGATTCGTTTAATTGTAATAAAAGCTTTATCAGCTTTTGAATGCTTAACAATGTTGTTCAGGCTTTCCTGAATAATTCGGTAAAAATTAATTTCGTCTTCTTTAGACATTACATCATCAATATCATCCAGTTCTTCTTGAAAAGTTATAGTTGAACTGTCTGCAAAATTTTCAATTACCGTTTCAATGGCGGTAGTCAGACCCAACTGATCAAGATGCTGCGGACGAAGGTTATAAATAATATTTCTTACATCCTGAATGGTTTCACCGGAAATATCACAAACCTGTTCCAACGGACTGTTATTGCTCGTTATTTTTCGCAGCTCAGACAAGAGCAGATTTTTTATGATCAATAGCTTTTGGCCCACACTGTCATGCAATTCCATGGCTATCCGGTTTCGTTCGTTTTCCTGAGATTCTATAAGCCTCATGGCAAACTGTTCACTGGCTTTGTTTCCCTTTTTAACAGCATCGAGTTCTTTTTGCTGTGCAATTTCTTTTTCTTTATAGGTGTCTAGATACAGATATATGGCAATCCAAATCAGAGAAACAACAAAAAACAAGGCCCCTATATGAATGGCTTGAACACTATAGCTGTAAACGCCTGGTTTACCGTCATAATAAAACAGAACAATTTCCACTATAGCGGATACCAAAAAAAACACCATACCACCAAACAATAATTTGGCTGTATATTCACCCGTCTTTGCACTTTGGACCATTACAGTAATACATATTATCATATTCACAACAAGCATTACCATGAAATAATTAACTAGTTGGGGAAAGGTTAAATTTGTTAAATTTAAAAGCATAATAGAAAAAAATAAAAATAACAGATGGAGTATCCAAATCCCTTTTAATACTTTCTTGTATTGATATTCAATGATCTGTTCAATAGCAAAAAATGCCCCAATTGTTGCACTAATTAAAGAAATATAATCGAGATGATAATATAACCCAGGTGCGGGCAACAATAATTGTATAAAAGAACTGTTACTCGCTATAAATATTACCAATGAAAATAGATATATAATTATACCCAGTAATAGTTTTGAACGACGGGAAATAAAAAATAAAAGCAGAACCGCAAGTCCTGTTGCTAAAAAAATGATTGCAAAGGCAATATCATCAATATTCTGCAATAAAAATTTCTTGTAAATAATATGATCAGGAACCAGTACAATACTCCAGCTGAAACCAGAAACATTTTCAACAGGATATAACTTGAAAATCAAACTTGTTCCGGTATTGTAATCCGGCAGTTGTACCAACAAGTTGTCCCAACGAACGAAATGAAAACCTTGCTGTTCATCTGTTTTGCCAGCTTGAAAAATCTCTTCTCCATCGAGGAATATCTGTATGGGCTGTCTGATACGTTTTATATAAAGAGATAAATGCCTGACAGACAATTCCGGCAATACCGTTCTGAGCCATATTGTATGATCCTGACATAAACTTGACATTTCTTGCATATCAGGCATCTGCTTCCATGCGGTAGAATCTGGGATATCATTACTTATAGCATACTCCCAATTCGTCAAAACAACCTGATCAGGCGTAGAGGCGCCCACTGTATCCGAAATAATCAACAGATACATGAACAAGAGTGGAACAAACAATTGTTTGCAATTGATTTTATACATAATAGATATCATATTAATTGAATTCATTGCAATATAGCAACCTGAGAATTGAATATCAAGAAGAGATAAATAATAATTAATAAAACTCTGATCCATTTAAAACAAAAAAGGCACCAGAAACTATTTTGCAGCTGGTGCCTTGATATTTATACCGAGATAATGTTTAGAACGCTATTACCCCTCTGACTTTTAACCATTCCAGTAAACGATCAGACCAGCTGTTTACGGTACTGGCGATCTCGTTACCGCGATTGGTTTCAAGCGCAAAACCGTGTTCTCCCTGTTCATAGATATGCAATTCCGCCAGTGCTCCCTGTTGATGGTAAGCGGTAAACATGTCTACACTGAATGCAACCGGCACTTTGCTGTCGTTTGCGGCATGGATTAATAATACCGGCGGAGAATTTTTATGCACACGTTCATAAAAGAATTTTTCATCGGATTGGGAAGACATTGAATTATACTCTCCATACACACCTATCCAGAAATCCGGTCTGGCGCTGGTAGAGTCTACAACTCCATCCGTAACAATCTGATAATGGGTAGCAAGATTACCACCCAGATGTCCACCTGCTGAAAATCCCATAATCCCGATTTTATCTGCATCAACATTAAATTCATCCGCTTTGGCCCGGATAACTCGCATGGCCTGTTGGGCATCCTCGAGCGCTTCATCGGGATCCAGACGATATTTCAGCACAAACGCGGCAATATTGTTTTCGTTCAGCCAGCGGGCCAGCTTGTATCCCTCTTTTTCGATCACTACATTGCGGTATCCGCCACCGGGACAAACAAGAATGGCAGGTAAAGGGGTTTGGGCATTCTCCGGCAAAAAGACTGCCAGATCAGGTTGATAAACCTTGGAGACATTGGTTTTGCCTCTCCATTCTTCATGGTTTTCACGATTTTCCGTACCCGGCGCGAGTCCCGGCCAAATGGCTATTGTCTGTTGTTGAGCAAATACGGGTAAAACAGTCAGTAAACAAAATAATAATATTTTTTTCATGCTATCCTCTATTTTTCAAGATTGATTACCAACATTTTCAGCCCATTCCTCATGGAGCTGTTTCAACTCTTTTAACTTTTCAGGATATTCATCAACCAGATTATTGGATTCTGATATATCATCATCCAGATTACTGAGGAATAGTTCCTTGTCATAAACCAGCTTCCAGGAGCCTTTTCTAACAGCCCACATATCTCCTTTCCACCAGTGCATAACATCGTGAGGGGATTTTGCATGGTCTGAATCAATAATTTTTCGAATAGACTTGCCATCTATAATCCGTTCCGGGAGTTGAATATCACAATAATCCGCCAGGGTTGGAAACCAGTCAAAGGCACAGGTCAGTTGGTCACGGACCTCCTGTTGTGGTATGTGGCCCGGCCATGATACAATACAGGGTACGCGAACGCCTCCTTCCCACAGGGTCTGTTTATGTCCCCTGTACGGTCCTGCACTGCCGCCACCTCCAAAGGTGCGTTCTTCTACTGAATGTCCTTGATCGCTGAAAAATATTACGATAGTATTCTCTCGTAAACCCAGTTCATCCAGTTTTGCCATCACCTGACCTATCCGGTCATCCACAACAGAAACAAATGCGGCATACCGTTTACGCTTTGGATCCGTAATATGATCATACATTTCAACAAATTTTCGCTGGGCCTGTAAAGGATAATGCGGCAAATTAAAAGGTAAATACAGAAAAAAAGGATTATCTTTATTCTCTTCCAAAAAGCGCTTTGCTTCACGTACACAGATATCCGGAAAATAGGTTCCACTTTCCCAGGTCTCGGTCTCATTGTCCCACAAATCATGTCGATTAGGCCCGTTCCAATAAAAGAAATGAGAATAATTGTCAATACACCCTTCTTTGTGTCCTAAAAACTCGTCAAATCCTTGTTCATTGGGACTAATGGGTAAGGAGGTCCCCAAATGCCATTTGCCAAAAATAGCAGTTTTATATCCGTTTTCTTTAAACATTTCCGCCATTGTAAATTGTGACGCTGGCATTCCTTTGCCTTTACTTGCATTTCCCGGTAACTGCGCCCGATGCGGGAACCGTCCGGTCAGTAATGCCGCCCGAGACGGAGAACAAATACAAGAGTTGGCATAATACTGGGTAAATCGTGTACCACGTTTTGCCAAATCATCCATATTGGGGGTAATGAGGTCTTTGGCACCGTAACAATTTACATCCACACTCCCCTGATCGTCTGTTAATATCAATACAACATTGGGACGCTTTGTCTTAGCCCTGGCAACAGATGCCAATGTCAGACTGCCTGCCATTGCACATGCACTTTTTGATAGAAACTGCCTTCTGGATATCATATTATTCCACTCCCTTTTTCATAAGCAGTCAACAATTTTATTTGTAGCGATTTATAATTTCCGATATTTGAAAATAAGGGATTGTAGGTAAAAGTACAATGGTTATTTCCGTGTAAAAGCAGGCCTGTTGTATGGATGAATGATAAAAATAACGGTCATATCGGAGATAAGCGAAGCGATCTCCGATACATAAAATTGCAATTACCAGGTAGCCCGGACTTTATATCCGGGATTTTTCCCTCTACAACCCCGGACACGAGGTCCGGGCTATGGATTATTAGTCATCTAAAAGTTTGATGGAGTAACAAAAGCAAGTTTGTAATCTATTCTCTTACTTTTCTACCAATTGTCCGGTTATATATTTATGCAAAACACTTTTCACAAAAGTTTGATATTTTAATCCCTGCTGTGCGGCTGCTTTTTTAATCTTTTCCAACTCGTCAGGATCAATCCTGATATTCATCTTTGTACTATTTTGCAAATGCTTTTTTGCAGCAGCTTTAAACTGTTCCTGGACTTTTTTAGATGGTCTTTTGAGATCGGAAATATCCATTTTATTAATGGCTTCTTCAAGATCCCGTTCTTCATCATCCAGATATATATTGTCACTCATTATCAAAATCCTTAATTAAATACTTGAAACGTCTTGCCGGAAAAACAGTTTTTAAGAAAAATGTTTCTCCTTTTTTAATATAGGGTACACACCACGTATAATCATTTATATTAACTACCATAATCCTTTGATTCGGATATTTACTCACATTGGGATGCTTAAAATCAAGTAATATTCCTTTATCGTTTATTGCCTCGATTACATCAAAAAAATTAATACCTCTTTTATATAACAACAATTCATTCTTTTCAAGACTGTAGTCAAATTCCATAGAAATCTACCATTTTGTGCGCACAATGTCAATACTTTTTATTATTTCTTTTTCCATACAAAATCTTTCACTCCTTGAGGTTGACCTGCTGACGAGCCTTCCAGAGATTGTAATGGTTCTGCATGATCAGCCAACTCTCTGCGCTCCTGCCCAGTGTTTTAGATAACCGCAGGGCCATGTCAGAACTGACATTGCTCTGCCCCTTGATCAAACGGCTGAATATGGATGGGGATACATTCAGCTTTGCCGCCAGATACCGGATGCTGAGATTATTCGGCTTTAAATAAACCTCGTCAATAAACTCTCCCGGATGCGGTGGATTGTGCATATTCATTAGTGATAATCCTTATATACCAATAATACTCCAATCCAAGTTTGACTTGGATTGGACATTTTATTCGAAACTGTGTTTCGCAATCACTTGAAATAGAAAAGTATATTACATTAGACTGCACTTTAAAAGTGCCTGGCAAAGTGCAGCCTGACACTCACCCCTAAACGATCGCATCAGAGATAAGTGTAACGTTCTCCGATGCGTTTACAGTTTGTAGTCTGAGATTTTTCCCTCTACAGCCCTGGACTCAAGGTCCGGGCTATGGGTTTTCTTTTTAACATAATGCCTACCGGGCTACATACATTGTACTTGTATTTCTGTGTCCAAAACTGCGCAGGTTGTGTAAAAACAAGAAAAATTGTTATGTTTTTGGAGTGCATCGCGTTTATGCGATGCGTCGGGCCGAAGGTTCGATTTAAACCCGCCTGCTTTTCAAATATTTCAGATTTATTATTGTGATGTAAGTTCAATATTCTTATGCAAATAGAGTTAAGTAGAGGCCGTCTCCGACGGCCCGCATTACATAAAGGTAATGCACTCCACGTCTTTTTTAAATTTTGCTTATAAATATAATTTAATTTGTTTGAAATTTAATTCATTTTCACACAGTCTGTCCGGTTTTGGACACAAATGACATGGATAAACTCTGTTTATCCAATTATTGGTAAACAACCAGGCTATTCTCTTTAATTTTTCATAAACAGAGTTTATGTTTTCAGTTCCGACCGAAACAGGAGTTTCGGCCGGAGTATATTTGTTAGTATGCTCCATTAAGAAAATCTCTATTCTTTTTGACATTTGCCAGAAATCTCATATCTGCCTTGCAAAACAAAACCTGACATTCACCCCTGAACGATCGCATCGGAGATAAGTGTAACGTTCTCCGATGCGCAGACAATTTGTTAGTGGCATCCTCTACAGCCCGATTAAGAGGCTCAAGCTACAATGTAAGTTCATCTAGTTGACTTTTCCATTTCTCCAAATCAGAAAAAATCGCTTTCTGCTTTAACCACTCATAATGATCTAGATCAACTTCATAAAATAACACACTCTTGTCAATTGAATAACCAGCTTTATGCTTGAAGCATAAAGTTATAACAAGTAATCGTTCAATATCAACATTACGCACAAATGGGCCAACAACATGTAAAAACGCATTAGCAGTTACAGGGAATTCGGCAAACTCGCACAAACTGTTCCAGCACCATTCCCAAGACAATTGTCGTCCCTTATTTTTTGTTTTACGTAAATAAGAAATCGGAGATTTTAAGGGACGCATTGTACCTTTTGCTTCGCAAAAAAGCAATTTATGGGATTTACTATTTTGCGCAATTGCATCTAATCCACGGATTTCATAGGCTAGCTCATTACTGAAAATCACTTTACAATGTGCCAGTTTATTAATTTCTATAAACAAACCAGCAATTCCTGCAGTTTCTATATCTGGATAAATTATAATCCCATTTTCTTTAGGGAATTCATCAATTTCTGCATCTACAGGTAATTTTGTCAGGAATTGATCATAAATTTGTATATCAGAAAATTCATTTTCATTCTGTAAATCCCATAAAGCATCATTCACCTTTGCTGTATAAATCAATTCTTCTAATGGATTAGTGAACTCTATCATTACGGACCTGTCTGATTCTCAAGTAGTATAATTTATTATCATTCTAATGATTCAAATAGTTACCAGACATCTCGTATGTGCCTGGTAAATTGCAGCCTGACACTCACCCCTGAACGATCGCATCGGAGATAAGTGTAGCGTTCTCCGATGCGCGTATATGAGATTTTTCCCTCTACTGCCCAGGACATGAGGACCGGGCTACGGACTACGGACTTTTATAAGCTGATAAATAAATAATAATATTATTAATTGTTTACCGATATTTAAATTAGTTGATGAATTTAAAATAAATATCAATCTCATCCATTATTTTACTTTGCAGACCTTCAGAAATCTCCAAAAATGCCGCCTCAAATTTTTCGAATTCTTTTTGCGTATCCTCATGATCCCAGCCTTTTGTTTCCTCCAAATCTTTATATTTTTGGGCAAGTGTAGGATATATATTAAATTTGTAAATAATTTGTTTGCAATCTTTTCTTAGTTTTGGCTCTAAATAAAGATTGTAGTTATCATGCCAAATTTTCATTTTTTTTACTGCATCTAATCTAATTTTTTGATCTTTGTGCAATGCATATTTTAAATATTCTACATGTAAATATGCTTGTTGATATATATCAAATCTTTTATCAAGTAATGCAAAAAAGTATCGATCTTTTCGATCACGTTTATCCTTGAAATAGTTAATTAACCATGTGAGAAGTGAACCAATAAAAATTCCTCCAATAGTGAAAAAACCTGTGATTATATTATCGCTCATTTAATTCCCTTAAGATTAATCCATTTATTTAAGTTATTTTTTTGGATCTGTTAATTTACCACAAACAAAATTTATGTTTTCAGTTTCGGCCAAAGTAATTCTATAGAACAATAGCATTAGCAATTAATAAATTCATCATATAATAGCAATATGGTTATTGTGTTTCAAGTAACAGATTAAAAATTAATATTATTTTCCTTTAAAAAACTATACAATTCATTAATTGATATTGCTTCACCAATCATAACTTGAGTTAAATCTCTAAAATAAAAGAGTAAATCTGCCACTATTTGTGACTCGACCATAAGACCTTTCTCGCCATTACTTGTAGTATATTGGAAGGTTATACCCGATTTATTATTTGATAGTGCCTCAAGTGCTGAAATATGAAAATCACTAATTGGAGCATGTTTGCTTACAACGATACCAATTACTTTATTGGTATTTGAAATTAATAAAGGACCTCCTGAATTACCAGGGTTAAATGCACCATTAACTATTAAATGATTAACTATTTGAGTTTTATTGATATCAGCAAAATATGATTTAAATCCCGACAAATATCCTACTGATAATAAAGGGGTTGGGCCATTGTATCCCAATGGAAATCCCCATGTGGCTAATGACATTCCAGTTAATAAACTATCATTCGAACCTAATTCAAGTCCGCCAATTATTTTGTTTTGAGGTTCCAATAGTGCAATATCCCTATTAGAATCATAAATTAATTTTTTAAATCTAATTCTTTTTCCAAAGGATGATTGAGCAATAATCTCATCACAATTATTACCCCTAATTACATGTTCATTCGTAATTATATGTCCAGTTTTGATAAGAAAACCAGTCCCCTTTTTATTTGTTTTCTGCCCAACAATCATAAATACTGAATTCACAGCAGTTCTTCCTGTTTCACCAACCGCATCAAGTAAAATACTAGTAGAAACAGGAATATTGGTATCACTTGTTAATGGAATATCTTGGGAGTAAATAACAGTACTGAATGCAAACAGAATGTAAAATAAATTAAAACATTTCATATTCCCTCTATTATATTGTTGATGGCTGAAAAAGTTTATTTTATAAAAAATATTTTTTTTAAAACAAACTATTAACCACCCCGATATCCCCATATCAATAATCATTGGATAATATAATAAACCGAATCCCCATTCAAAAAGCAAGAAAATTCTACCCCTGGCACCCCGGGCAAAAAAACGTGCTCCGTCCCGTGAGCACGACTTTTTCAACGGGATTGCCGCAGTTGAGACACGGCTCTCCATCACGTTGATAGACGTACAAATACTGCTGAAAGAATCCGGTTTCCCCAAGTGCATTTCGATAGTCGTTCAGCGTGGTGCCGCCGCGGTGCAGGGCATCGGTCAATACGTCTTTGATGGATTTCACCAGCCGCTCTGCCTCATCTCGGGACAAGCTCCCCGCTGGTCGCTGCGGATGAATGCCCGCGCCAAACAGCGCTTCGTTGGCGTAAATGTTCCCCACACCTACTACCAGCCGGGCGTCCATGATCGCGGTTTTGATCAGGGATTTCTTGCCTTTCAGCGCTTCAGCTATATAGTTTGCGTTAAATTGATCGGATAATGGCTCGGGTCCCAAATGAGCAAACCGGACATATGATTGCAGTCCACCCGGTTCCACCACCTCTACCATGCCGAAACGACGAGGATCCCGGTACCGCACCTCAATCTCGTCCAAATGAAACACCAGATGCGTATGCTTTTCAAGCGGCTCATCCGCTTTAAAAGCGCCCAGCCTGCCGCTCATCCCCAAATGGATTACCACATGCGCGTCATTCGAGAGCTGCCAGATCAAATACTTGGAGCGGCGGTCAACCGCCACAATCATTTCTCCCTGTACCAACGAATCGAGAGCGTCCACATCCACGGGCCAGCGCAAACGGGTATCGTGCACATCAATACTCTGAATGCGGCTGCCATAAATAACAGGTTCCAATCCCTTGCGAATCGTTTCAACTTCGGGTAATTCCGGCATAACGCTCCTCTATTTTACTCGCGATTGAAATTTTCTAACCGATATCAAAAACAGGGTCAGACTGAATGCAGCCATAGCAGCGCCCTGCCACATGATATGATGAAATTGTGCGCCTTTGATAAATACTTCACGAATCACAATAATCATATAACGCATGGGGTTGATATATGTCAAATATTGAGCAATCTGTGGCATATTCTCTATGGGGAATACAAATCCTGACATTAAAAACAGAAACACCATAAAGAACCAGGCCATAAACAAAGCCTGCTGTTGAGTTTGCGCGGTCGCGGACACAAACAATCCTACTCCCAGTGAAGTAAAGAGATATACCACAGCAAACACACTAAACAGTGCCAGGTTGCCATTCATGGGGATGTGATACCACAACTTGGCAAATCCCAAGGCAATTGCAAACTCGAGGATTCCCAAAATCGCAAACGGCAGTATCTTGCCAATCAGCAGTTGATATTTGGTAATAGGGGTCACCACCAATTGCTCAAGCGTGCCAATTTCCCGCTCACGTACCAGTCCCATAGCGCTCAACAATGCTGTGACCATGGTCAGTAAAAAGACCGCAATACCGGGTACCATGTAATCGCTGTATTCCAAATTGGGATTATACCAGACCCGTGTCTCCACCTGGATGAGTTTGGGGTTGATTCCTGCCAGTTTTAAATTGGTCATCTGCTTTTCAAGATTTTCAGTTGAAAACTGCTGTAAAATGCCATTAATATACCCGAGCGTAATTGTAGCACCATTAAAATCCTGACCATCCAGCAATAGTTGAATAGATGCAGGCTGTCCATTAACAATATTTTCGTGAAAATCCTGTGGAAACACAATAGCACCGGTTACTTTGCCGCGGTCCAAATAGTCCAGCAGTTTATCCTGATTTTTCTCATAATAATTGATATGAAAATATCCTGATGTGGTAAACCGGTTAATCATTTCGCGGCTCACGGACGAGTTGTCCAAATCACAAACCACCATTGATATATTCTGCACTTCGGAAGAAATCACATATCCCATCAAAATCAGCTGTATTACCGGCAGTACAAATATTATAGCCAGCATGGCTCTGTCGCGACGAATCTGCTGAAACTCTTTACGTATGATAAACCTGATTTTTCGCAACTCAACTCTCCAGATTGGTTTTAAAATTTTTGGAACTGATAAAAAGCAAAATGGTCCCTATGACAAACAGGAAAAGCGCCTGGGGAAACAAAACCTCAGCACCTATTCCCTTTAGCATAATTCCGCGGGTGATGACGATAAAATATTTTGCGGGAACGATATATGACATGATCCGTAAAAACAGCGGCATGGCAAATACCGGAAACATGAATCCGGACAATAAAATGGATGGCAGCAGTGTTCCCACCATGGAAAGCATAAGTGCTACCTGCTGGGTTTTGGCTTTGGTGGAGATAAAAACACCAATACTCAAAGACGCGTAAATAAACACCAAAGAAAACAGTGCCAGCAGCAAGATATTTCCGCGAATGGGTACATTGAAAACCACTTTGGAGAAAATGAGCACAGCCGAAGAAACAAGAAACGCAACGCCAATATAAGGCGTAACCTTGCCAATGATAATCTCACGGGACTTTACCGGAGACACAATAATCTGCTCCATAGTACCCGTTTCTTTTTCTCGTGCAATGGTAATGGATGTCAGCATGGCACAAATCATCATCATGAGTACTGCAAGCAAACCCGGTACAATAAAATGTGAACTTTTTAAATCCGGATTATAGAGGAACCGTGGTTCAATGTTGATGGGCATCTTTATAATATTGGCATTGATATTCAGGGTCAACGCGCTCATTGCAGCCCGAATGTAATTGATCACAATGGTAGCGGTATTGGCATTTGAACCGTCAACAAGCAGCTGAATTTGAGCGGGGTTACCGGTATCAAGAGATTCCTGATAATCATTGGGAATCACTATAGCGGCAATAAATTGACGAAACATGATATTTTCTTCAATCTCTTCCCGATTGTTCAAATACTTTACGATCGTAAAATACCCGCTATTAGAAAACTGGTCAATCAACTCGCGTGATGCCCGGCTATTGTCCTGGTCCAATACTGCCATATTGATATTTTTAATATCAAAGGTAATTGCATAACCAAACAGCATGACCATCAAAGTAGGCATGATAAAAATAATTGCCAGACTGCGCGGATCACGCAGTATATGTATAAACTCTTTACGTATAATTGGTATAATTCTAGACTTCATGATCAATCTCTGCTTATCAAATGAATAAACACATCTTCGATTGTCTTTTTCTGGTATTGTTTCTTCAATTCACCGGGAGAATCCATTGCCACAATTTTACCGGCATGCATGATGGAAATTCGGTTACAATATTCCACCTCATCCATATAGTGCGTTGTCACAAAGATAGTGGTCCCGCCTTCGGCAAGCTGATAAATTTTCTCCCAAAAATTCCTTCTCGAAATGGGGTCCACGCCTCCGGTAGGTTCATCCAGAAAAAGGATATGGGGCTGATGCAGCAATGAACATCCCAATGCCAGGCGCTGTTTCCATCCCAATGGCAATTCCCGTGTGAGCTTATTAAAAACATCACCCAGACCAAATTCAGTGACCGTGCGTTCTCTGGCTTCTTTGAGTTCGCTGTCAGACAATCCGTATACTCCGCCAAAAAACTCGATGTTCTCGCGCACGGTTAGGTCTTCATACAGTGAAAACTTTTGCGACATGTACCCAATGTTCTGCTTGATCTTGTCCGTTTCCGTATAGACATCAAATCCTTCTACACTGGCCTCGCCCGAGGAAGGCAGCAGCAATCCGCACAACATCCGGATTGTAGTGGTTTTGCCCGCGCCATTGGCACCCAAAAAACCAAAAATCTCACCATCATAGACCTCAAAATCAATGTGGTCTACGGCTGTAAACTTGCCAAACTGACGGGTCAACTGTTTTACATTTACTGATATATCTTTCATAATTTTATCGCATCAATTCTACAAATACATCTTCAACGGTTGGCACTATATTATTTAATTTATAATCAGTCAATTCCGCACTCATCATTGCAGATTCCACGGTTTGTCTGAGCTTTTGCTCATCCTGACCGGCAAGGTGCACACGATCACCAAAAATCTGCACCGATGCAATGCCTTCTCTGTTTTCCAGAATACGTGCAGCTTTTACAAAATCACTGCATTGCAATTCAAACAAGCGCATAGTAAACAAATCTGGTATTTTTTGCGGTTCTTCAATTGCCAGTATTTGTCCTTTGTGGATGAATGCTACCCGATCACAGCGTTCGGCTTCATCCATATAAGGAGTAGTCACCAGAATGGTTACACCCTCTTCTTTTAGCTCTTTGAGGATCTGCCAGAACTCTAATCGCGAAACCGGATCCACACCGGTAGTGGGCTCGTCCAGGAACAACAACCGGGGTGTATGGATCAGCGTACAACTCAGGGCCAGCTTCTGCTTCATCCCACCGGATAATGCATTGGCCCGCCGTTTGGAAAAGGGTCCCAGGCGGCTGAATTGCAACAAACGCTGTAAACGATCTTCCCGCTCGTCTTTGGGGACTTGAAACAGATCGGCAAAAAAGCGCAAATTTTCCGCAACCGTCAGATCGGGGTAAAGTGAAAACCGCTGCGGCATATACCCAATCACGGCCCGGATATCATCCAACTGTTTTTGGATATCAAATCCGCATACAGAAGCCGATCCACTATCAGGAAACAAGAGCCCGCATAACATTCGGATGGTAGTGGTTTTGCCTGCTCCATCGGGACCAATGAGTCCAACCATCTCACCGGGTTTTACCTGTAAATTCAAATCATCCACCGCGGTGACATCACCAAAGGATTTTCTCAAATTTTTGATTTCTATATCTAACATCATATCACTTTTCAAGATAAACATCACCGGGCATACCAATTTTAAGCACACCGTCAGGATTATCAATCATTAATTTAACCGCATAAACCAGATCGGCACGGGCTTCCCGGGTCTGCACATTTTTAGGTGTAAATTCAGCTTTGGGAGAGATCCAGGTTATTTTACCGGTAAACTCTTTGGGTGGCTCAATACCACTAACAAACCGGGCACTGTCACCAATTTTCACTTGGCCAAAATCAGCTTCTGTGATATAAAACTTGATCCACATCTTGCGGATATCCGCAATATTGACAATGTTGCTGCCCATTCGAATCAGCTCGCCCGCATCGATATATTTTTCCAACACAACACCATCAATTGGTGAAGTAATGACGCAATCTTTTAGCTGGCTTTTGATTAACGCTTTTTGTGCCTCCAGTTGGCTCTCTTTGGCAGATAAAACATTCAGACTGGTTTTGGCGTTATCATATTGCGTTTGAGCGGATTTTAATGCGGTTTCTATATCATCAAAATTCTGCTGAGTTGTACTGCCCCCATTTAGCAGTGCTTTGATGCGATCATATTTTTTCTGCACATTATCCAGATTTTCTCTAGCCAATGCTACAGACCGTTTGGCATTCACACGATTCAATGACAATTCCAGTAATCCTGCTTCAAGCTGCTGTTCCTGCAAAACCAGTTTTTCCGTATCAACCCGCGCAATGACCTGGCCGACGGTTACAGCATCGCCTTCTTCTACGTCAAGAGTAAGCAGTTCTCCATTTGCCTGAGAGCCAACAACAATTTCAGTAGCTTCCAAAGTACCTGAACTGTAAAAGGTTTGTTCATTGTTTTTACTGCATGAAAAGAATACAAGTAAAGTGAAAAGCATAACAGAATAATAGATATATTTTTGCATCATTTAACCTCTTTTATTGTTCCTTCTGCACGCTTCAGATTGGCTAATGCAATCAGATAATCAACCTGGGCCTGTGCTGACTGTAATCTGGCACGGGTCAGGTCCATTTGTACATCCAGGAATTCACTGTTATTGGCCATACCTTGTTTAAAATTATTTTCAACAATTCGAAAAGTTTCTTCAGACTGATCAACAATCTGTTTTGTCAATTGCATACGTTTTACCGCTTCTTTGACGCGTAAACCGGATTGGGTCACATCCAACTTTATCGCCTGTCGCAGCTTTTCTTCTGACTCTTGTATCTTGTTCACTTGCAGCCTGGCAGATTGGATTTTGGAGCTGGTTTTTCCCCAGTTCCATAAAGACCATTCAAGACTTGCACCCGCAACCCAATAATCCATCCACTCGTTGTTAACAAAATCGAGTCCGGGTTTACCATATCCCAAAGAGGCAAATGCTGCAAGTGTTGGCATATACCCACCTTTTGCCGCATCGACCGAACTTTTGGCAGCATTTTTCATAGCCGCCAATGATTGGAATTCAAGACGATTATGATATGCCGCATTAAGAGAGGATTCAAGACTCAAAGGAGGTAATTTTTCAACATTTACTTTTTCTGTTTCAATATCGCCATTCAGTTCTTCACCAATTACATTTTCCAGATATGCTGTGGCATTTGCCAATGCATGTTCTGCCTGCACAATACTCAGCTCGGTTTCCGCAAGTTTTACCTCTACCTGCATCACCTGGTCTTTACGGACCATTCCTTGCTCGTAGAAATTGCGCATATCCAACAAATGTGATTCTACCTGTTCTTTGGCGGTTTGCGATATTTCAATAAACATTTCCGCTTTTTGTACGTTCCGGTAAGCGGTTTCAACCTTGTACATCAATTCCGAGTAGAGACGGTCATAATCAACTTTTTTACTATCGGCAGCATATTGCATTGCCTTGTCCCGGTTTTTCAATTGAAACCCGGTAAACAGCGGCTGCGTCACTGTCATAGTAAAATCATAGGTATCATTCGAACCCAATGTCATAGGGGCATCAAAAACGGTAATGGGATTCCCAAACCCGATATCCACAGGCGGGATCGATAATTCAGGCACCTCACTCTGATAACGATACGATCCTTTGAAATTCAACTGCGGCAGACGATCCGCATGGAACTGTTTTACATCGCTATCTGCAGCGTGTTGTTCAATTTTAGCAATTACCAAATCAGGGTTGTTTTTACCGGCCAATTCCTTACACGCATCAAGTGTCAATTGATGCGTTTGTGACCAAACCGGAACGGATAAAAACAATAGCACCATAAACAATTTTAAACATCTCATAGTTTCACCTTTGCTATTCTCTAGGTAATATTCCATATAATAACAAATCGATTATTGCCAGCTTGCGTTCTTCAAGCACTTTATCTTCTTCCAAATCAAAAGCTTCTAAAACCAGAACCAGCAGGGGCTTCATGAAAAAGAAAAACAGGTTCATACCGGCAATGCTCCAAATCGTTTGCATTGCATCAATATCACGAATTTCACCAGCGTCTTTTGCTACTCTGACTTTTTCATCAACTTTTTGAAACACCTGCAATATCAAACTGGCAAAGATCTTTCGTGTGATTTTGCCAGTAATAGGGTTATTGTTGTGTAATTCACGAATAATCACCTTTGGTAGTTGAGGATTTTTTTGCAAAAACTCAATATGCTTTTCAACAAAAGCACGAACAAGCTCTTCCATTGTCAAATCATCAAACGCTATTTCGCTGAAAAATACTCCAAAAAACTTTTCAAAAATCGACTTTAGCAGACTTTCAAACAGACTATCTTTTGATGTAAAATAGTAATAGATCATTGCCTTGTTCACACCGGCATTATCCGCAATTCGCTGCATACGTGCACCGTCATACCCCCTGTCTACAAATTCCTGCCAGGAGGCTTCAATTATCCGTTCTTTTGATGTATCATGTTTTTCCATCTAACTAACCATTTAGTTTAACTAACCAGTTGGTTAACTTTACGCAAAAAAAATATATTTGTCAAGCGTTTTTCTTTTAATTTACGTGTCCATACAGCCTTTTGTTTCGTTTGGCAAGCATTTTTTCATATTTTTCCAGATGTTTTTGCTGTGGACTCTTGACAATGTGTTGATCCTGTATCTGTTTAACAGTGCTTTCTTCCCAGGCCATGGAAATCATTTCCCGGCACACCATATATACATCCCGGGTATTATTGGGAGTATTCATCTTTATCACTCTTTTAGCCTTGTTTGCCGGAACTAGAATCACCTGTTTTTCTTTATAATTACACGTTGAATAGTCCTGCCAGTACCCTGTAATTGTATTTACAATTTTATCATCTTCCATCACCACAAGCGAATACCCTTTATCATACAGAGCCCACTCCTGGTCACCCCGGTTTGTTTTAAAAAATTTGATAAACGGACTGATCAGGAACACAAAAAAATAAAGAAAATACTCGGGTATCTCTTTCAACAGCGGCAAAAGGTCCTGCCCATAGTACATTAAAAAGACAGCCAGACCACCAGTCAAACCCAAAATATAATATAAAAACTTTTTTGACCGTTGTGGAGAATATCGCCAGGAAGTAATAACAGCACCAAGCTGATTATTTTTTTCAGAATCCATTACTCAACCTCTTGATTGTAAAAATGGACCACTCTATATATAATCAATTAAAGCGATTAAATACAAAATCTCAATTATTATTTTGGGAATTATGATAAAGAAAAGCAAAATTCGGAGTTAATTAGCAAATTCATCAAGAACCGGTATTATGAAATATTCTATGCAATACTTTACCCAGTTCATTCATCCGGTAAGGCTTTGCTATTACACCTTTGAATCCATATTCCTCGTAATTTGCCATAATCGGATCATTTGAATAGCCACTAGAAACAACCGCATTGATTTTAGGATCAAACGCCTTTAAAATTTCCATGGTCTCTCCACCACCAATTCCACCGGGAATTGTCAGATCCATAATAACCACATTATAACCATTTTGTTCGTCAGCAGCTTTTTTATACATCTCTATTGCTTCATTACCATCTTTGGCAATTTCGACATCATATCCGGAAATAGTCAAATAATTTTCAACAACAGACAAGACAGCTTCTTCATCATCCATAACCAGAACCCTGCCCTTACCGATAAATTGTTCATCCTCTTTAACTACAGATTCCAGAACATAATCCGGTTCAGCCGGTAAATAAATTTCAAAAACTGATCCTTTACCCAGTTCAGATTGAGCTGTTAACAATCCACCGTGTTTTTTAATGATAGAATAAGCAACAGCCAGACCTAAACCACTGCCCTGCTGCTTGGTTGTAAAATATGGATCGAAAATTTTGTCTAAATTATCCTGAGGAATTCCAATTCCCTGGTCTTGAATAGTAATTCTAACATAATCTCCATTTTTTAAGGCAGCATGAATTTTCTTTGATCGTTTTGACAGATTTTCGGCTGTGATAGTCAACAAACCTCCATCAGCCATTGCCTGATCTGCATTGATTATCAAATTATTCAATACCTGAACAATCTGACCTTCATCTACTTCAACCGCCCAAAGATCATCCGGCAATTCAGATTTTAAACCTGTCTTTGAACCGCTAAGAGACAGTTCAACAGCCTCACTGATCAATGTTTTGATGGAATAGAATTTTTTAACTGGCGATCCACCTTTGGAAAAAGTTAACAATTGCTGCGTCAAAGTAGTAGCCTGAATAGCTCCCTTTTCAATATTGGCAAAGTATTTATCAACTTCTCCTCCATTTTCCAGTGACATTCTGCCAAGTTGAGCATTGCCTAATATCACTGATAGACGGTTATTAAAATCATGGGCCAAACCACCCGCCAGAATACCAATAGATTCAAGTTTTTGAGACTTTTGAACTTCCTCTTCAACTTTTTTACGCTCCGACAGATCACGAAGCATGATCAAATAAAGATTTTTATTTTTTCGTTGCAATGGAGTTATGGAAACCTGAACAGGAATTACACTTTCATCCTTGTGCAGAATATGCGTTTCATACTCGTAACGATCATTTATCTTTAAATCAGAAAACTCGGGGGGTTGAGGATCTTTGGGATTCAATGATTTAAGCAGAGTCCCAAATTTAAATTTTATCAATTCGCTCTTGTCATACCCCAACAATTTAACAGCTTGAATATTTGCATCAATAATATCTTTGGTTTGACTTGATAGCAATATAGCATCGTTACCATGCTCAAACAAGGTCCTATAATGCTGTTCACTTTCCCGTAAAGATTCTTCAGCAATTTTTTGTGCGGTAACGTCACGACACATAATCAAAAGTTCCTGCGCGTAACCTTTTTCATTCAAAAATAAAAATGTCTTTTCCTGCACCCATATTACATCGCCATTTTTATGTACCTGCCGAAACTCCCATTCTCCGTTAATAATTTTTTTGTCAAAAATCTTTTGAATTTGTGCTTGTACACTGGCCATCTCTTCAGGATGAAAAGTTTCCCAAATTGGCTTGCCAACCAATTCTTCATGGTTATATCCCAATGAATTGGCCCCGTTTCGGTTCACCGATATGATATTTCCATCTTTTCGAACAGAAAAATACAGATCCGGTGCAAAATCATATAAATGCTGGTATCTTTTATGGGCTTTATTGAGTTCTTCAGTACGCTGTTTAACGAGAAAATTTAATAGTTCTTTTTCTTTTTTGAGTTCATCTTCGGCAAGTTTAATACGCAACATGGCCTTGACATGCGCAATGAGCTCTCCCTCTTTGATGGGTTTTGGCAGGAAAACATCCGCACCTAAATCAAGCGCTTTAATTTTACTCTGGGAATCAGTCTGTATACCAGTGAGAATAATAATAGGAATATTTTGTGTATCAGGATCACTTTTCAATGTTCCACATACTTCATACCCATCCATCTCGGGCATGTTAATATCTAATAAAATTGTATCGGGGCGTTCCTTTTTCGCAATCTCTATGCCCATCTGTCCCTTGGATGCTTTAAAAACCTTGCTATCCTCAAGAAACAAATCCAGCAGAGAAGCTACAATATCCAGAATTTCAGGTTCATCATCAATTATAAGAATTTTAGACATCAAGGCTCCGAAACCGAAACAACACTGCAATTACAATTTAATATTATTTCAACGCTAAAATAGCGAATTAGTTCAGTATTTATTAGAGATTGATCAGTTCATCCACCAACTGTTCCATTGTTAATTTTACCGCCTGGCTTGTGGCTTTAACAATTCCTTCACTGTCAGGTGAATCAATTAACACGTTTGCGCCTAATTCTTTGTTCCAGCGCAAATCATCGGTCTCGTTTTCATGCAAACTGAACAATACTTTAATATTTGCATATCGTTGTCCATTTTGCTGAGTCTCTTCAAATTGTAATACCATACCCTCAAGACGCAAAAAATCCTTTTGTCGGGGTAAAACATCAGTAACCCAGTTAAACAAACCCGATTTTCGAAGATCGTTCAGAGTTTGCACGCTCAACATTTCTGCAGGTGTCAATACCCAACGTCGATAGTGGTCAAATTTAATCTCGTAATCAGATACCCTGTAAACCAGTTTATCACTATTATATATCGGTTCAGTTTTGAAATTCTTGACAAATAAAACATCATACTTGGTATCAGAAGTTTTTTCGAACTCGTAATTAATGGTAAAATATCGAATTTCAGGCATTCTGCTGCAATATAGTAAAGGTAACAGTGCCAATAACATGATCATTTTTTTCATTCAATCGTTCTCCCGCAACAAAATCTATGTTTATTCAGCCAGTTGACGTTCTCTTGGTATTTCTTTACGAACCATTTGCCAGGGCTGATCTTTAATCTTTTGACTAAATTCTTCCAAATTTCTTACGAGCACATTCATACTGCTCATCAATTCGGAATAGTTGTCCTGATTGTTGGATATATTATATTCCATCTCTTGCAAGACAGTGCTTAACTGATTTACAGTATTTGTGCTGTTTTCAACAAGAGCTTCAACACCCTTTAGGCTGTTGGCTATTGTACTGTCATTTTGAGCAAGTAAAGAATTGACTGTATTTACTGTTTTATTCATATTCTCTGAAAGAATGCGCATACTTGCCAGCATATCCTGCATCTCATGGTTTGCGGTTTCAGAAATTTCGGTCATTGCTGTAAGCATTTTACCCAGATTTTCTCTATTCTCCATGCTCATCACTTCATTCATATGCTGCAAGAGTATATATAGTTCTTCTGTAACCTTTGTTGCAGAATTTGACATCTGAGCAAAACCTGTCACGTTTTGAGACTTGACCAGCGCACCTTCAGGCAGCAAGGGAGAATCCGGAGAGCCCGCAGTAATCTCGATATAAAACGAGCCCATGAGACCTATTGTTGTCATAAACGCGTGACTATCTTCATGGATGGGAGTATCTTTGAGCACTTCCATTTTCAATTCGACTCCGGGATAGTCATCTTTGGGCAGATAAATATCCACAATCTGACCTACTTCCATACCGGCGTATCTTACGGTAGAACCTTTTTCAATTCCACCGACATAATTGAATCGTACCCGATATATTTCTTTTTCCTGTATATTATTCAAACCCAGTATAATCACCAGAAAACCTACAAAAGCAACTATACTAAACAGAATAAATATACCAGCTTTAATTTCACTTGATTTGTATTCCATATTTCCTGAACACCTTAAATTTTTAATTTCCTACAAGAGATTCCAAATACTGGTCTTTATCAACATCTTCACTGTCAGGTTGACGATCAAGGAATTGTTTAACGATAGGGTCAGTACAAGCCCTCATCTCGTCTCTAGTACCCTGAAAAATCACCTGGCCCTCATGCAACAAAGCAATGCGGTCCGCAATCATAAAAACAGATTCCAGCTCATGTGTTACCACTACAATGGTCATTTTAAAAGCATCTTTGAGCTTTAAAATCAAATGATCAATCCCCACAGCAACAATGGGATCCAACCCGGCCGAAGGTTCATCACAAAACAAAAGATCCGGGTCCATTGCCAGTGCACGTGCCAATGCGGCACGTTTTTTCATACCACCAGACAACTGCGATGGCATAAAGTCTTCAAAGCCTGCAAGACCAACCAGCCCCAGTTTGATTCGTGTCATAATCTTGATGGTAGAATCATTCTGCGGAGTATGTTCTCGCAAGGGTAATGCTACATTCTCACCCACTGTCATTGAATTAAACAGTGCTGAACTCTGGAAAAGCATACCGATTTTTTTTAAAATCTCATTTCTATCTTTTTCAGAGGCTTTAACAAAATCTTTACCCTTAATCAGAATCTCGCCCTGAGATGGCTTTTGAAGACCAATCAGGTGCCTGAGCAAAGTACTCTTGCCGCAGCCGGAACGTCCCAAAATCACAAGGGTTTCGAACGGATAAATATCGAGATTGATTCCTTTAAGTATCTCCCGTTTTCCATAACGGGTATGCAAATCACGAATTTGAATAATAGGTCCGTTTTCAGACATAAACTCTCTATAACGTTGAATAAAACAGCATTGTAAACAATAAATCAGCAAAAATAATCATAAAAATTGATGTTACCACTGATGCAGTTGTAGACTTGCCCACACCTTCAGCACCACCGGAAACGCTGAATCCCTGGTATGCACCGATCTGGGCTATAATCAATGCAAAGAATCCACTCTTGATCAGCCCGGTCAGAAAATCTTTGAACATAATAGCATCAGCCGTTTGATTAAAATAGGCAATAAATGGCAGTTTTAAATTCACTACAGCCAGCACAAAACCACCGGCAATGCCTACAAAATCAGCAAGCACTGTAAGACAGGGCAAAACAATAAGCATAGCAAGAGTTCTGGGAACCACCAAATAACCAATAGGATCAAGCGCCATAGTCTTCAAGGCGTCAATTTCTTCAGCAACTTTCATTGTTCCCAACTCGGCTGCAATAGCAGAGCCGCTTCTTCCGGCAATAACTATAGCCGTAATCAGGGGGCCCAATTCACGCGTCATGGAAACACCCACAAGATCCGCAACAAAAATAGTAGCGCCAAACCTGGCAAGCTGATAAGCGGATTGCATGGCAATGATTAATCCCACGCTGAACGCGATGATATTAACAATAGGTACAGAATTGACACCAATTTTTACCATTTGTACAAATGTCAAATGCCAGCGAATTTTTCTTCCGGTAAATGGCGCCACAAAAATCCAGAACAATGCCTGTCCACTCAGCTTGGTGATACGAGTCAAATGTACCAGAAATTCAACAAAACCTTGTCCGGCTTGCGCCAATGTTTTATGCAATGCGCTCATACGGCAGACGGATTTGTTGCACTTGCACGGTCTTTGTGTATTTCAAAAATCTTGTCCAGCCGGGTCAGCGCAAAGACCTCTTTGACATTTTCCTGCAGACCAAACAAAGCAAATCGTCCTTTATACTTTTTGCAATGCTGCAGTCCTTCAATCAGTGTGGCCACACCGGAACTATCCATATATCGCACGCCCTCTAAATTGATCAGGATGAGAGGTGCCTTTTTTTTGATCTGTTCCATCATTTCCTTACGCAACTGGGGAGATGAGTACAGGTCCACTTCTCCTTTGATGTGCAGTAAAACTGATTGATCATTTTTTTCAGTACGAATTTCCAAACTCACGGGGTCATCCTTTTTTGGGTAATTGTTTTGACATATATAACGAATTGCCCTGCTTTGAACCGTTATAAGTGACCGTATCCATCACGGATTTCATGAGGTATACACCCAAACCACCGGGACGAATTTCATCCAGTTCGCGCGATTTGATTTTTTTAACGTCTACAGGTTCGCCGTTATCTAGAATTTCTATTTCAAGCAATCCATTACCAACACTGCAATTAATGGTTATGGGCTGCTCTCGTTCATTTTTATAAGCATGTTTTATGACATTTGCACAAGCTTCATCAACAGCAAGCACTATTTTATTGATCTCACTTACCGAATATCCTGCAGTTTCACAAATCTTGTACAAAACTGTTCGCATTGAGCTAAGTAGTGATGGATCACTGGTAATATGTAAACTGATAGAGGATTCCATTTATTATCATCTCTTCTTTTTCAGTTATTTCCTGCTGTTCTAATGTGCGTCAAACCAGTTATCACCGGTATCCATATCAACTTTGACAGGTACATCCAGTTTCATGGCATTTTCCATTTCATCCCTTACCAGCTTTTTCATATAATCCAGCTCCTTCTTGGGAACTTCGAAAACAAGCTCGTCATGTACCTGCATGATCATAGTTGAACCTAATTTTTCCTTTTCCAACCGCTTTTGTATATTCAACATTGCCAGTTTTATCAAATCAGCGGCTGTACCCTGAATAGGTGTATTGATTGCTGTACGTTCCGCAAACTCTCGGACTCTGCGATTGTCACTATGTATCTCGGGCAAATACCGGCGCCGATTCATCAATGTAGTAACAAATCCGTCTTTACGGGCTTTATCAATAATGTTCATTGTAAAATCCTGAACACCGGGATAGCTGGCAAAATAGGTTTTTATAAACTGGTCTGCTTCTTCAGTACTAATATTCAAACGCTGCGACAAACCATATATTCCCATACCATACATAATTCCAAAATTGACTTCTTTGGCTTTGCGCCGTTGATCATCGGTGACCTCTTCCGGTTCAACATGAAATACCAGTGCGGCTGTTCGTCGGTGCACATCTTCATCATTCACAAACGAAGATTTCAAAGTTTCATCACCAGACAAATGCGCCATGACCCGAAGCTCAATTTGTGAATAATCCGCATCCAGCAATACATGATCATCATCACGTGTTACAAACGCCCTGCGGATTTTTCTGCCAATCTCTGTACGGATAGGTATGTTTTGCAGATTCGGGTCGCTTGATGACAAACGTCCCGTAGCTGCAACTGTCTGATTGTACGACGTATGCACCCTGCCGGTTTTCGGATTGACCAACCTGGGCAGCGTATCCACATATGTGGATTTGAGCTTTGCCAACTGCCTGAAATCCAATATCAATTTGGGCAGTTCATGCTGCTCTGCCAGTGACTCGAGCACAGAAACATCCGTAGAGTAGCCGGTTTTTGTTTTACGGGATGGTGGCAATTTCAATTTTTCAAACAACACCACACCCAATTGCTTGGGTGATTGTATATTAAAAGAACCGCCGGCAATTTCATAAATTTTTTGTTCAAGGCCTGCCAGTTCTTTTTCAAGCTCTACAGACATCCGGTTCAGATACTGCTTGTCAAGCGCTACACCGTTGCTTTCAACAGTTTTTAATACATATAATAACGGCATCTCCAAATCGCGAAACAGATCCATCAGGTTGTGTTCAACCAGCTGCTTTTCAAATAGATTTTTCAATCGCAGGGTTACATCCGCGTCTTCGCAGGCGTAATGCCCTACGGTTGCTACCGGTACCTTGTCCATAGTAGTCTGCGATTTACCGGAGCCAATAATATCTGTTGTAGGAATCTTTTTAATATTCAAATGCGTTAGACTGAGCGCGTCTAAATTATGTTGACGCAATGACGGATCCAGCAGGTAACTGGCCACCATTGTATCAAATATAAATCCATGTATGCTAAAACCATGCCGTTCAAGCACCAATAGATCATATTTTGCATTATGCGCACATTTGGATTTCTTTCCATCCTCAAAAGCAGGTGCCAGCTTTTTCCTTACATCGGCAAGATCCAGCACCTTAACCTGACCAGCCAGATCATTGGGTCCCATAACAGGGATGTAATATGCTGTTCCCGGTTTCATACAGATGGAAATACCCACCAGTTCCGCACGAATAGGATCAACGTCTGTAGTTTCGGTATCAAAGGCAAAATCTTTGCAGACATTGAGTTCTTTAAGCATTTCATCAAACAACTCGGTTGTATCAACAATCTGGTAATATTGTTCTACTTTTTTGGTTTCTTCGGCAAACCGGTTGGTCAGCGTTTTAAATTCCATGCGTGTAAAAAACTCGACCGCTTTTTTCGAGTCTGCTTCTTTTACAATCAAATCTTCAGGATTGGTATCAACCGGAACATTAGTATCAATAGTTATCAACTTGCGGGCCAACTCAGCCTTGTCTTCATTACCTTCCAGACTGGTACGGGCACGCTTGCTTGATATGTTGTCAATATTTTTTAATAAATTATCAAGTGATCCAAATTCCTGCAGCAAACTAACTGCAGTCTTGGGACCAATACCTGAAACGCCCGGTACATTATCTGATGTGTCTCCAATGAGAGATAAATAATCCACAATCCGTTCAGGCGGCAGACCAATCTTTTTTTCCACGGCTTTGGCATCCAGCCACTCGGGTTCCTGGCCCGAGCGCTTGGGGTTCAGGATGATGGTTAATGGTGTAACAAGCTGCATAAAATCTTTATCACCTGTTACCAAAACAGAATGGATCTTTTTCTTTTCAGCTTTTTTAGCTAAAGTTGCAATAATATCATCCGCTTCATAACCATCCATAGAGATAGATGGAATATTGAGCACGTCAAGCACTTCCTGCAACCGGGGTAACTGGTCTATCATATCCTGCGGCATTTCAGCGCGCTGTGCTTTATATTCGGGGTACAATTTGTGTCTGAATGTAGGTTCTTTGGTATCAAAGACTACGGCAAAGTAATCAGGCTTTTCAGTATCTAAAATATTTAAAAGAATATTTGTGAATCCAAAAACAGCGCTAACATTCTCCCCTCTCGTGTTGATCAAGGGATTGCGAATAAACGCAAAATAGGTTCGGTATGCCAGTGCCATACCATCGATGAGAAACATTCGGGGAGTACTGTTCGCTTTTGCCATTTGGGAAACCTGTTCTTTTTAATGCATTGTTAAAATGTAATTTAAACAAAAATATACAACCATGCAACCGGGATTTACAACGATCTAGATACTTTTTTATTTCAGCACATTCTACCAAGTACTAAACTTTTACTACAAATACAACCATTTGTGAAAAATTTCACAAACAAGAAATATTGGCATCTATTTTCCAATGATACCAAAAAAGCATTGACTACAATTATAGAAATAATTATATTTTCTGTGAAAAAAATCACAAAAATAGTAGTGTTATGAAAGTACCCAAACCAGCCGTTGCACGTCTTTCCATGTTGTACCGGTTTTTAGAAGAGTTGGAAAAACAAGGAATCCAGTCGATTTCATCATCCAAAATCGCCGCGCAGTTGGGACTCGGCTCTCACAATATCCGCAAGGATATTGGCTATCTTGGAGAAATTGGCAATACCGGTTCCGGATATGATGTTAAACGGTTAAAAGACCATATTTCTTCCCATTTGGGATTTGATCATGAACGTCATGCCTGCGTAGTAGGATTAGGGCGCCTGGGCAGCGCTATAATGAACTTTGACAATTTCATTGTAAATGGATATAGAATTGTTGCAGGGTTTGATTCCAATATCAATGTACTGGAAACTATTAAAACCGATATTGATGTTTACCCCTCGCATGCCATAGAAGATATTGTAAAACAGAAAAATATTGAACTTGCCGTTTTAACCGTACCTGTGGCTTCGGCACAAGAAGTGACCGATAAACTCTTGCAGGGCGGCATTCAGGGAATCGTCAATTTCACACCGGGATACCTCAAGGTATACGACTATCCGGTTTACGTCAGCAATATTGATGTGGTAGGTGCTTTCGATGAATTGATTGCACTGAGTACATTAAACCGTTAATTCCTTTTTTATTTCATAAACAGATCAATAGATAGGAGACTATTATGGGCCGTGTTTACAACTTTTCAGCAGGACCGGCTACCCTCCCCGAACCGGTTCTTAAAAAAGCAGCAGAAGAAATGTTGGATTATAAGGGCACTGGCATGTCCGTTATGGAGATGAGCCATCGCTCTGGTGCATTTAATGATATAATTGTTGGAGCAGAAACCGTATTACGTGAAATCATGAATATTCCGGAAAACTATCATGTGTTGTTTTTACAGGGTGGCGCTTCTACCCAGTTTGCAATGGTTCCGATGAACTTGTTCCGTAACAGCAAAAAAGCTGATTATGTGAATACCGGTCAATGGTCAAAAAAAGCAATCCCCGAAGCCAAACGCTTTGGCGAGGTCAATGTTGTTGCTTCTTCTGATGACAAAACCTTTAGCTACATTCCCAAGCTGGACCCCGCAACCTTTACCAAAGACGCGGATTACTTTTATATGGTCACCAACAATACCATTTACGGAACACTCTTTTCCGAATTGCCAAAAACCGGTGACGTTCCCCTGGTTGCAGACATGTCTTCAAACTTTTTGTCCCAGGTTTATAATGTGAATGATTTCAGCCTCATCTTTGCCGGCGCGCAAAAAAATGCCGGTCCTTCCGGTGTTGCAATCACCATCATTCGTGATGACCTGGTAGGCCACGCGGACGAGAGCATTACCCCCACCATGCTGAATTACAAAACCCATGTGGATGCAAAATCACTTTACAACACCCCACCCTGTTACAGTATCTATATCTGTAAACTGGTTTTTGAATGGATTAAAGAACTGGGCGGTATTGAAGCTGTTGAAAAAATTAACCGCGAAAAAGCAGCCATTCTGTATGATTATCTTGACGAGTCCGCTTTCTTTAAAGGTACGGTAGGCAAAGAAGACCGTTCTTTGATGAACGTACCCTTTGTATCTCCTTCCGAAGAGTTGGACGCTGCATTCATCAAAGGCGCAGCAGCAGAAGGTTTAATGACACTCAAAGGCCATCGCTCAGTTGGCGGTATGCGTGCCAGCATCTATAACGCCATGCCAGTGGAGGGTGTCAAGAAATTGGTGGACTATATGAAAAAATTTGAATCCGAGAATAAATAAAAGGACTGGACATGTTCAAAGTCAAAACCTTGAATAAAATCTCACCGGTAGGCCTTGAGCTTTTACCGAGAAGTTGTTACGAAGTATCTTCAGAAATTAATGAACCGGATGCCATCATTGTGCGCAGTTTCAGCATGCACGAAATGGAACTGCCTTCAACACTTCTTGCAGTTGCCCGTGCCGGAGCCGGTGTTAACAATATTCCATTGGAAAAATGTGCTGAAAAAGGTATTGTTGTATTCAACACACCCGGTGCAAATGCCAATGGTGTTAAAGAAATGGTGCTTACAGGAATGCTTTTATCCTCCCGTAAAATTCTGCCCGGTATTGAATGGGCAAAAACGCTGATTGGTAAAGGCGATGAAGTACCAAAACTGATTGAAAAAGGCAAATCACAGTTTGCCGGTCCCGAGATCAAAGGCAAACGTCTGGGTGTTATTGGCCTGGGTGCCATTGGTGTTATGGTTGCAAACGATGCCCGCTCCCTGGGTATGACAGTAATGGGATTCGATCCCTTTTTGTCAGTTGACCATGCATGGGACCTGGATCGCGAGATCAAAAAAGCGGCATCGCTTGATCAGTTACTGGCAGAATCCGATTACATCACCATTCATGCACCGCTGACAGACGAAACCAAGGGTATGATCAATGCGGAAAAATTCAAGATCATGAAAAAAGGTATCCGCATACTCAACTTTGCCCGCGGCGGCCTGGTGAACAACAAGGACCTCAAAGACGCTCTGGAAGCAGGTATTGTCTCCGCATACGTCAGCGACTTCCCGGATGAAGAACTGCTGAAAATGGAAAATGTTATTGGCATTCCCCATCTTGGCGCATCTACCCCGGAATCTGAAGACAATTGTGCTGCCATGGCCGCGGAACAATTACGCAATTATCTGGAATGCGGCAACCTGGTCAACTGTGTCAATTTCCCCAATTGCGAGCTGCCCTTTTCCGGACATACACGCCTGATTGTGATCAACCGCAACATCCCCAAAATGGTGGGACAGATCACCGGCGTTCTCGCGGACAAGGATATAAACATCACCAACATGCTCAACCGCAACAAGGGCGACTTTGCCTATAACATCATCGATGTTGAAGAAGAAGTGATTGAAGAAGATCTCACCCGCCTCAACGACATTGACGGTGTAATTATGGTACGCGCACTCAAATGCGGCAATGATTGATCAGATAAAGATTTAATGATTCTAATCCCCCACAACCCAAATGCGATTGTGGGGGATTTTTTGTTAGGGATAGTAATTCTTCTTGTTTTTACTTTTAAAAATACGTTTATTGAATTATTCATTTTTATAAAAATTAAGGGGAAACTGGCATTTGTTATAGGTTGTGGATTTTTGAGCCCAAACTTGGGATACAAGTAATTCACCGCCTAAATAATGATGTGTACGATCAAAAAAAATAGTATTAGGTAGCATGATTGCAAAGGCAAAAATCCTTAAATCCTGCTAATCTAAATTCTGATAGTTTATAATACCCACAAATTCCATACTCTATTAAATTTATTCCGGTATGATGCAATAGATATGATATGTTCTTATTAATGGAGATTTAATATGAAACCAGAGAAAATTCTTTTAATCATCACATTGTTTTCAGTTTTTCCATATTGTATCCAGGCAAAAGAAATTATAAGTATTGAAGGTGGATTAAATTATCTTCCGAATAACATTATTGAGGATACAAAATATATAGAACATATTAAAATGAATGGGATTTATTGTGGTATATTAATCCCCTTGCACATAGACTTTATTGATATTCATTTTAGATTAACAAGATCCAAGAATAATGTAAATAAAGTTTTTTATAAAACTTGGGATAATAGGGCTATTAAACAAAATAGAGAATATTGGTATATTGTAAATATTAATGAATTATTAATCGGTAAAAACATGAGTATATTTAAAGATTACGAATTCTTACCACAAATAGGTATTGGCCATTCAGATGAAATATGTGCTAGTAATGATGTAAATGCAATTAGAGATCATTATTTTTTCTATTCTATATGTGTTTCCATGAAAAGGAGAGTTAATAGACTTTCAGTTGGATTTATTGCTCATGCAGCAAAAGGATTTTATTCTGTACATAGTTTAGATAAAAACTCTTCAATTAAAATTAAAGTTGGAATGATTCTTTCAATATATTGATCAAATCATTTAATACTATATTAAATTTGACACCTTCACCTTAGCACAGGTTTTCACCATCTGAATTAGGATGGAAGGATTAAAAGATTATTTGGATTGGATAACGGAAAACATCAAACCAAATCTTATCATCTTATTAACCCTAAAAATCTTAATTCAGACATACAATCCACTGTTGAACGAAATTCATTTCGTTTGTCCGCTGAAAGCGGGCTTATAGCCCTCTTCATGGAGAGTGATCCAAAGTGTGATCTACAACCACAAAATCCTTTCACCCTAAAAATCCCAATTCAGACAACACTCCCCCCAATCAAATCACTTGTAATTTAAAAATAATCTGACTAACTTGTCTATATTGAAAATATATACAATACCCGCCTGATCAGAAAATCAAGCATCCAGGAGGGTATGATTAAAATATGATACAAAAACTCTGACTTGGAGGACCCCAAATGCCTTATAAAAAGATTTTAATAGCTCTGGAAGGTATTGAAAAAGAAACCGCAATTGTTAATGAAGCCGTAAAAATTGCAGACGCACTGGGCTCGGAACTGTCTGCATTCCATATCAACGATCCTGCTGCCGGCAAAGCCCATATGATGATGGACGGACTGCCACTGGTTGAAGAAAAAGACCTGCGTGAACTGATCGAAAAAGCCGGTCAACCCGAATTGGCAAAAAACATTGCTATCAGCATCGTTGAAAGTGATGAATATGCAAACTCTATAGCCGAAGCAGCAAAAGGATACGATATGCTGATCATCGGCCACAAATCCAAAAGCCAAATCAAAGCAGTCATTACAGACTCTGTTGATGAACGTGTATCTGACCTGGTCTCCTGCCCCATCCTTGTTGTAACTATCGACTGATATTATTTTTAAAAATGGTGCGCGCTTGCGCACCATTTTTTTCTCTTTCCCGTCTTATATTTCTATTGATTATTTCATCCTGATTTGTGTTATTATAAGATTCATAATAATAGAGGGTGATCAAATGAAACGTTTTCTTTATTTTCTACTGATTTCAATTCTTTTTATTTCTTCAACCAGCATATCCAAAACGCTAAAAGTTAGTGAGGATGGCAGATATCTGCAATATTCTGATGGTACTCCGTTCTTTTATCTCGGCGACACGGCCTGGGAACTGTTCCATCGCTTAAATCGTGAAGAAGCAGATCTGTACCTGACCGACCGCGCCAACAAGGGCTTTACCGTCATACAGGGTGTGGTGTTGTCGCAGGTGAATGGTATGAAAGAGCCCAATCCCTATGGAGATTTTCCGTTAAAAGACCAGGACCCCAGCCAGCCGCTGGAAGGTTATTTCAAGCATGTGGATTATATCGTCAACAAGGCTGAAGAGTTGGGACTTTATATCGGAATGCTGCCCACCTGGGGCAGTTACTGGACTGAAAGCGGCGACAGTAAAATTTTCGACAAAGACAATGCCTATTCCTTTGGCCAGTATTTGGGTAAACGCTATAAAGATAAACCCATCATCTGGATATTGGGTGGAGATACCAATCCCCATACTCAAACCGAAATTGATATTATTGAATCTATGGCATTGGGATTAAAAAAAGGTGACGGCGGTGCGCATCTGATCACATTTCATCCCCGCGGCCCCGGCTTGTCATCGGACTATTTCCACAATGCGGACTGGCTCGATTTCAACATGGTGCAATCATCACACGGCGCGCACGATCATGACAACGGCTTGTTTGCCGAGCATGACTATGCATTAACGCCTCCCAAACCCACACTGGATGGTGAGCCTCGCTACGAAACCATGCCTACCGGTTTTTATTTCAAAAACATGGACCCCAAAGATCGAATTGACGACTTTGACAGCCGTCAGGCTGCTTACTGGTCACTGCTGGCAGGTGCCTGCGGCCATACATATGGCAACAATAACATCTGGCAAATGTGGACAAAAGACCGTGAAGGCGCCATTTTCCCCAATGTGCCCTGGAATGAAGCGATCCATCATCCCGGTTCGTTTCAGATGGGTCACCTGGCAAAACTGTACAACTCTATCCCTTTTGAAACACTGGTACCGGCACAAGACTTTATTCTTGATGGCCCCACCTATGGCGGTGCAAAGATCAGAGCGGCAGTTGCAGCAGACGGCTCCATAGCATTGATCTATTCTCCTTATGGAGAAAAATTTACCGTAGACAAGAGCCGGATCAGCGGAGATCGCAACCACGAAGTCTGGTGGGACCCGCGTTATGGCACCTTTGCCGAAGTCCACAGACCCGACACCAAAGGCATTCAATCCTTTACGCCCCCCACAAACGGCAGAGGTAACGACTGGCTGCTAATTATATATGATGACGCACTGAAACTGGAATTAAAATAGAATTGTATAATTTAGTAACGGTATCGTTTAATATTAGATAATTATTAAACAGACAAAATTTCGGAGGCATTATGAAACCCGACTTGTTGTCTTTGTATACATTAATGTTGAAAAGTCGTTTATTTGAACTGGCTATAGCTAAACTTTGGGATGATGGTTTAATCTCCGGAGAGATGCATCTTGGAACAGGTGAAGAAGCTATCATTGCAGGCGTAACAGATCATTTACGCGAGGGTGATGCTATGGCTCTTGATCACAGGGGAACTGCGGCTCTGTTAATGCGGGGAGTTGATCCCAGGCTCATTCTTTTAGAACTATTGGGTCACCCCAAGGGTTTGTGCAAAGGTATGGGGGGACACATGCATTTATTTTCCAAACCACATCTGGCAGCATCTTCAGGCATTGTTGGCGCATCGGGTCCCGCAGGTATAGGTTTTGCCCTTGCAGCGCAATACTTGAATCCCGGATCAATTGCAGTTTCATTTTTTGGTGATGGTTCCGTGAACCAGGGGATGATGATGGAATCACTGAATCTTGCATCTGTATGGAAATTACCCATACTTTTTATCTGCAAAGACGACAACTGGGCTATTACAACAAAGTCCGATTCTCAAACCGGTGGCACATTGCAAGAACGGGTACAGAGCTTTGGCATTCCGGTCATTCAGGTTAATGGTACAGACATAACAGATGTATGGGAAAATATAAAACCAGCCATACAGAATGCCCGCGAAGGTAAAGGTCCCTCATTCATACTTGCGAATTGCGTACACCTGGAAGGACACTTTTTAGGATTTCAGTTATTGAAAATTGTCAGAAAGCCTCTAAAAGAAATACCGGAACTTGCATCCCCTTTAACCGCATCAATACTAAAACCGGGTGGAGCAGAATTTAAGAACAGATTATCAGGATTAAAAAACATTCTTTCTGCAGTTACGAGTACACTCCAAGATCCCCGGCAGCATCACAAAAACGATCCTATCCCCCTGTTACGTAAACAATTAAAAGATATTAAAAACCTCACAGACATTGAAACCCGGATAGAATCAGAAATCAAACAAATCGTTAAAGATGCCTTGCTGGAGGTACCAGCATGAAGACAATGGAATTCACCCAGGCAATTGACGATGCCCTGGCACAAGCGATGGCAAAAGACTCTCGTATCATTGTATTTGGTGAAGATGTTCCATTATTACGCCGTAATTTACTTGTACGGTTTGGCCCCAAACGTATACTCGCAACGCCTGTAAGTGAAAGCGCATTTCTTGGTGCAGGCGTCACTGCAGCAATGGCGGGATTACGACCGGTAGTTGAAATATATATGGTTGATTTCATGGGTGTGTGTATAGACGCACTCTTGAACCATGCTGCCAAAGTGGAAACATTTTCAGGGGGACTCTGGACGGTTCCACTTGTTGTCAGGGTACCCTGCGGAGGTGGTTATGGAGATGGCGGACAACATGAACAATCTTTATGGGGATGGCTGGCTCATATTCCCGGATTGACAATACTGGTCCCATCCACTCCTGCTGATGCCGGTGCGCTCATGTTAGCCGCAATTGAATACGAGGGTCCCGTAATATTCCTGGAGCACAAGCTGCTTTCAGAAAGCTGGTTAGAATTTCTGGGATCAGGTGGAAGAAAAACAGTGCAATACGACATCCCTGAAAAAGGCGCCAGGGGTAAGGTGCCAAAAATATGGGAGCCCTTGCCAATTGGCGAGGCAGCAATTCGTCGCAAAGGCAATGATATATCCATTATCAGCCTTGGTGTTGGAGTTCATCGTGCTGAAGAAGCTGCAAATGAACTGGAAACCAAAGGAGTTTCAGCAGAAGTCATTGACCTAAGGTCAGTATCTCCTTTGGACAAACAAACTATTATTGAATCTGTTAAAAAAACAGGCCGGATGCTGGTTGTTGATGAAGATTATGAGACCTTTGGTCTATCCGGAGAGTTGTCAGCAATCATAATGGAAGCCGGGATAAACTGTACATATGCACGGGTTTGTACTCAATCCACCATCCCCTATGCAAGGCATCTGGAAGATCAGGTTCTGCCAAATACAAAACGTATTATTTCAAGTGCATTGAAACTGATCTAGTAATCATCAAAATTCATTTGGGAACAAAAAAATGTCAAAAATAAAAGATTTTTTTCTTTCACCACACATTCAAATCGCACTGGCAACAGGTATCAGTATTATCATTTTGGCCTGGGTATCCAAACGTGTACTGGCAGAACCCATGCACAACCTGGTATTGGCAATTCCCCCCTTAATCGCGGCTGTCTATGAATCTCTAATGAACAAATACAAAGATAAAAAGATCTGCACTCCCTGGTATTGGTCAACAGCAGTATTGGGTACCACTGCACTAATCATTCTTTTCTATCTCTAGCGTTCTTGTAAACAACAATTGCTCTCACGTCAATTTTACCCATATTTCAAAAACATTGACATTGTATAAAAACAATATTATATTTAATTTTCTAGTTTTCAAATATCCCCTAATTATGTGCCGGCAAATTCACCAAAACATTAGGAATTCAGTTTTATGAAAAGATCAATCGGAATGCTTTTTCTGCTCGCGACTCTATTTTTAGCATGCGGCTCGAATCAAAAAAACACTATTGATTATACAGGGTATGTTGATCCCTTTATCGGGACCGGCGGACACGGCCACACTTATCCCGGTGCAGTGGTACCTTTTGGTATGGTACAGCTTTCACCAGATACCCGTATGGAAAACTGGGATGGATCATCCGGTTACCACTATTCAGACAGTACAATCATGGGTTTCAGCCACACCCATCTCAGCGGAACCGGTGCACCGGAATATTGCGATGTGTTATTTATGCCCACAATCGGTCAGGTAAACGTTTTGGTTGGTGATGAAGAAAACAGCAAAACCGGATACCGTTCGGCCTTTAGTCACGAGAATGAAACCGCTTCCCCCGGATATTACAGCGTAAAATTGGATGATTACAATGTCTTTGCAGAACTCACTGCAACAAAAAGAACGGGCTTTCATCGTTATACCTTTCCCCAATCTGACAATGCAAATATCATTATTGATCTCAAAAATCGTGATCGCGTAATTGCCTCATCTATACAGATCATCAGCGACACAGAAATTGCGGGCATGCGCAGATCTATCCGATGGGTAGAAGACCAGCATGTATATTTCTATGCTAAATTCTCCAAACCTTTCAAATCCTTTGGTATTGCTGTAAATGACACCCTTGTCCCTAATATCAAAGAAGCAGAGGGCGAAAACATTAAAGCTTTTATCAGTTATACCACAGACAATGACGAACAAATTCTTGCCAAAGTGGGTATTTCTGCGGTTAGTATAGAGGGTGCTAAAAAGAACCTTGAAAAAGAAAACAAAAAATGGGATTTTGAAAACATTCGTAAAAATGCTAAAGATGCATGGAAACAGCATCTCGCCAAAATCGATGTACAGGGCGGTACTGAAAAACAAAAACGCATCTTTTATACTGCATTGTATCACTCGGCTTTGGCCCCCAATCTGTTTATGGATGTTGACGGACAATATCGCGGAGTTGACCTGGAGGTGCATACAGCAAAAGATTTTACCCGCTATACCGTCTATTCGCTATGGGATGTATTCCGCGCCAATATGCCGCTTTACACCATACTTGAACCCTCCCGAATGAACGACTTTATCAAAACTTCATTAGAAATGTACAAAAAACGTAACCGGTTGGCCCGTTGGGAAATTTGGGGCAACTATTCGGGTTCTATGATTGGTCATCACTCCCTGCCCATGATCCTCGATGCATACCAAAAAGGCATTCGGGATTATGATGTAGAACTGGCATACAAGGCCATGAAAAACGAAGTCGCTGAGCTTGGCAATTATACAACATATGGATTTATACCCGCTGATAAAGAAGGCGGTTCGGTCTCCAAAGTTATGGAATATGCATACAATGACTGGTGTCTGGCTGAAATGGCAAGATTGCTGGGTAAAAAGCAGGATTTCCTCCTCTACCAGCAGCGTGCACAGTTTTACAAAAACCAGTTCAATCAGAAAATTGGTTTCATGGCTCCCAAAAACACAGACAGATCCTGGGTAACTCCTTTTGATCCTGCAGAAGGCAGTGAACACTTTGTAGAGGGCAATTCTTATCAATACTCTTTATTTGCACCACATGATGTAAATGGATTGATCAAACTGATTGGTGGGGACAAGGCATTCATCAATTGGATGGATACCATGTTTACAACAACATCCAAACACGATGAACATGCCGTTGACGCAACAGGGCTCATTGGACAATACGCCCATGGTAACGAACCCAGCCATCACATGGCTTATCTATACAACTATGCGGGTGCAGCTTATAAAACCCAGGCAATTGTTCGTGAAATTCTGGATACCATGTACAACGACCAACCCTATGGTATGGAAGGAAATGAAGACTGTGGTCAAATGTCAGCATGGTATATACTCAGCGCAATGGGATTCTATTCTGTAAATCCAGGTGATGCTACCTATATCATCGGCAGTCCACTGTTTGAACAGGTTACAGTACATCTGGAAAACGGCAAAGATTTTATTGTGCGCGCCGAAAATATATCCCCCCAGAATAAATACATCCAGTCTGTTACCTTGAATGGTGAATCTTATACAAAATCATGGTTCAACCACAGTGTAATCGTTAATGGTGGTCAATTTGTTTTCCAAATGGGTGCAGAACCCAACAAGAACTGGGGAGCCTCAAAAAAGGACCGCCCCCTCTCTCAGGAATTCATTCCGGCAACAGCAGTACCCTATTTACGGACAGATAAACGCTATTTTCTGGAAACATCAGAAATTAAATTATTTTGCGATACAGAAAATGCACAAATCTATTACACCCTTGATGGTTCAGAACCAACTGAGCAATCAACCCTGTACAAAGGTCCCTTTAAAATCAACAAGACCAGTACCGTTCGGTTTATGGCCGCAAATCAGGGACTCTTGAACAGCATGCCGGTAGCCGAAACCATAACAAAACTCGACTTTGAACCTTTTACGAATTATTCTGGCAAAGATTTAAAACCCGGGCTAGAGTATCAATATATTGAAGCCGAGGTAATGTTTGCTAAAGAACTGTTAAAAGCCAAACCCATTAAATCCGGTATAACCAGGAATTTTAACATTAAAAATCGCCGCAGAGATGAAAATTTTGGTTATATATATACAGGCTATCTTGCAATACCCAAAGACGGTATTTATACAATATATAACAAAACCAATGATGGCAGCATTCTTTACATGGATGATAAAGAATTCATCAACACAGATGGCGGCCATCCGGCGTACGAAGTATCAAAAACTATTGCGCTCAAAAAGGGAAAATATAAAATTTCTCAACGATATTTTCAAATGGCTGGTGGATTTTCAAACCAGGTAAGCTGGCAAGGCCCGGGAATTCCTAAACAGGAAATCCCTGCTTCGGCTCTTTTTCATGTAAAATAGAATGTCTGGACGAACGGAGATATTATGCAGTATCTAAAATCCGGTATCATTAAATGCATTTTGTTTTTATTATTGATGTCAGCTATGAGCTGTCAAAAGGCAAAGCCATTGTCTGAAAAAGACAAAGCGTATGTTGAATCTGTAGAAGCATGGCAGCAGGAACGTATTACATCGCTACAGAAAAAAGATGGCTGGTTGAGCCTTGCCGGATTGTATTGGTTAAAACCAGGAGATAACACCTTTGGAGCGGATAAATCAAACGATTTAATTTTTCCCAAAGATAAATCTCCTGCTTTTATCGGTACATTAATTCTGGATAATAATCAGGTTTCTGTTAAAATCGCTCAAGACGTAACAGTTTTATGCAACGAAAATCCTGTGACAGAAATGTCTCTTGTAAGCGATATGGAAGGTGATCCCACCATCCTGACATATAAAAGCCTCACCTGGTATCTCATCAAACGAGGTGACAGGTTCGGCATCCGTTTAAAAGACAGTAAAAGTGAGAATTTCAAAACTTTCAAAGGGATCGATAGATATGTTATTGATCCCCATTGGAATATTACCGCACATTTTGAGCCTTATGATCCACCTAAAAAAATCACGGTACCCAATGTGCTCGGTAATATAAATGAGGAAAGCTGTCCGGGAACCTTGGTATTTCAAATCAATAACAAGACATACCGTCTTGACCCCATTGCCGAACCCGGAGATGATTCATTTTTCATCATTTTTGCAGATGCAACTACCGGAAAACAGACCTATGGCGGCGGTCGTTTTCTGGTTGTCAATGCACCGGATAAAGACGGTAATACTCGAATCGATTTTAACAAAGCCTATAATCCCCCCTGTGTTTTCACACCCTATGCGACCTGTCCCCTGCCTCCTGATCAGAACAGATTGGATGTAAAAATCACAGCGGGTGAAAAATTTTCCGATCACGATTAATATTCCTTTAAAAGGAGAACAAAATGGTCAAAATATTTAAAATTGCAGCCATCTCAATTCTATTGATCGTAGCTTTAATTTTGGGAATGATACTCAACTACTATGATGTATTTCCATCAGGAATAATTGAGAATAAATTATCGTCATTTGAAAAAGACACAATCCCGCAAGATTTTCTTGAAACTCCTGCCAGCTACCTGGAAACCGATGTCAATTCTTTGATATCCATACATAATGATGATGATATTGTCAAGCTTCGCAATGAATTGATCAATTTTATCTTTGGTTCTCCAGGGATTCCGCAAACACTGCCCGAATCTGTAGAGCAAAACCACAATGACGATCGTTATTCAGATATAACCACATTAAAATCAATTGACAAACTCATCATTTCCATGGAATTTGGTATTGATTCATATCCTTACATCTTTTACCCCAAAAGCCCAAACGGAAGTATGTTGATATACCATCAGGGCCATAGAGGTGATTTTTACAAAAGTAAATCTCAAATCAAAGCATTTCTGGATAATGGTTATACGGTCATTGCGTTTTCAATGCCGCTGCTGGGCATGAACAATCAACCGGTAGTCAATCTGGAAAGATTTGGTAATTTCAAACTCACCCGTCACGATCATATTCAATTACTGAACCCTGAAAATGGACACCCTGTAAAATTTTTCATTGAGCCGATTGTAATTGCTATAAACTATCTCCAAAAACAATACAATTGCAACAGCGTTGCAATGGCCGGTATCTCTGGTGGTGGCTGGACAACCACCCTGGCAGCGGCCGTAGACACGCGTATTAAAAACAGTTTTCCCGTTGCCGGCTCATATCCACTATATTTAAGGTCAGACTCTCAAAGGGATTGGGGCGATTATGAGCAATTCATACCCGAGCTATACCGCACAGCAAACTATCTTGAGCTTTATATTCTAGGTGCCAGTGGTAAGGGTCGCAGTCAGTTACAAATCATCAATCAGTTTGATGCCTGTTGTTTTGCGGGAATCAAATGGGAAACCTATAAAGACATTGTTGTTGCAAGAGTAAATGATCTAAAAAACGGCAATTACGATCTCTATCTCGATGATACCCATCAACAACACATGATCTCTGAACCTGTTTTAAATAAAATAATTGAGCATTTGCAAATAAACAATAAAACAACGGGCTAACAACTCTATCACCGGAGCAAACATTGAACTCGAAACAACTTGTATACGACGCTCTCGCGGGAAAAGATATTCCGCGAATTCCCAATGGACCGCTTGCAGTACATTTTTGCTCAAAAATAGCCAATGTAAGCATTAAAGATTATACTCTTGAACCTCAAATCATGGCAGACGCAATCCTTCGATACTATGAGCGCTTTAAGCCGGATGCAGTCTGGGTATCCGCAGACACCTGGATAACCGCAGAAGCAATGGGAGCCAGTGTTGCGTTTCCAAACGAAGACCAGCCAATGGGCGGATTCGGGAAACCATTAGTCAAAGATCACAAAGACATGGAAAAGCTGCCAATAAAACAAATCATTGAAAGGGGCCGCATCCCCAACATGCTTGAAGCTCTATCACGGGTGGTTAAAGAAATTGGCAATGAAGTATTTATTGTTGGCTGCTTTGACCAGTCTCCCTGGTCATTGGTTTGTGCCCTGATGGGAATTGGCAACGCAATGGTAAAATTAATGACCGATCCTGTATTTATAGAAGATCTTTTGGTCAAATGTACAGCTTGCTGTATTGAATATGGTAAAGCAATGGCCGCTACCGGTGCTGATATGCTCAGTACCGGTGACAGTCCGGCAGCATTAATTGGTCGTGATTTGTATAAACTCGTTGCATTACCGGCAGAACAAAAGGTGTTTTCTGCTTTGAAAAAGACAGATGCACTTTTATCACTACATATCTGCGGAAATACAACAGATATTCTGCCTGACATGGAAAGATCCGGTGCGGATGTGCTCGAGATAGACTCTCTGGTTGACCTGGATAAAGCCTGCTCAATAGTGAGTAATAAAGTTGCTTTATGGGGCAACCTGAATCCTGTAGATTCCCTTGAATACCAGAATAAAAATGACTTGTTAAAAGAACTGAATCATATTAAAGATATAATAGCAAAACATAAACGGAATCGTTTTGTTCTCAGCTCCGGGTGTACCCTGACCATGAATACCCGTATCGAAAATCTTGAATTGTTGTGCAATTACTCATAAAATCAAACAATACTTGAATTACACTCTAGTTTCCATTGAAAGTTATCTTAATAAATACTAACTTGTTTAAACAAAGTTGAATAGTATATAAAGAAACCCTTGTAAGGAGTATCCGTGTCGAAAAAAAGCAAACAGTTATTACCCATACTCAGTATTTTACTGATTGCCGGTTTTTTAATCACAAGCCTTGCAAGTTTTATTGTTTCACGAGGCTCATTACACTCTGAAATTTTATTAAACGAACTCCCCCTGACAAGTGACAATATTTATTCCGAAATCCAACGTGATCTTTTGAGTCCTATTCTCATTTCTTCTCTCATGGCAACAGACACGTTTCTTAGAGATTGGGTAATAAGCGGCGAAAAGGATACTGATCAGGTTACCAAATATCTCAAAGATATTCAAAAACAATTCAATACGTTTACCAGTTTCTTTGTTTCCGATAAAACCTATAAATATTATCATTCAAATGGCCTTTTAAAAACAGTCTCTCCGACAGAAGAACGGGATATCTGGTATTTCAGAGTCAAAGAGATGAAAGACGAGTATGAAATTAACGTTGATATCGACATGGCAAATAACGATTCAATGACCATCTTTATCAATTACAAAGTTTATGATTATAATGGCAACTATATTGGCGCAACGGGTGTGGGATTAACAGTCAATGCTGTAAAAGAACTGATTGAATCTTATCAAAAAAAATACAATCGTAATATCTTTTTTGTTGATAAAAAAGGCACAATCAAACTTTCTGCATCAAATTTTAACAAAGAAAATGCAGCACAAATGGCATCCGGCATTCCTGATTTATTCAAGGATCGACTCAGATCCAGCTCAGCCAAATCATTCAAGAATAAACGCAACAAAAAGACTTTTCATACCAATGTTCGATATATCCGTGAGTTCGAATGGTTTCTTGTAGTAGAACAGGAACAAGGACAAGCTACCAAACATATCTTTACCACACTTGTCATCAACTTGTTGGTATGCGCTGTTATTACTCTTGTTGTGCTTTTACTCGTAAGACTAACTATTAATAAATATAAAAACAGAATTGAAACGCTAAACGGCATTGTTCCTATTTGCTCATATTGCAAACAAATTCGAGACGATAAAGGTTATTGGAACCAGGTCGAAGCGTATATTGCAAAACATACTGATGCTGAATTCAGTCATGGTATCTGTCCGGATTGCAGAGAAAAATATTTCCCCAATTTTCCGGAAAAGAATAAATAACACCACAAAAATATCAATTCTTTTCTTGACATTATAAATTATTGGGTTATATTTAAAATATGGACGGGGTGACATCATCTTATGATGGACAAGGGACAGACAGAAAATAATATTTAACTGATCACTAATTTAAATTAAACCGAGTATTTTTCATACAATACTTGATTATTGTATGGTATTACTATATTTTAATTTCAATGGATCAGGTAAATATAACCGGTCCATGTAAACAGCGGGAATTTGTGGAAGGATTCCCGCTGTATTTTTTTATACCAGCCATAATTCTCTATACTTAATTATTCCCATTGATTCTTTTCCCAAAAAATAGTATAATCCTATTGTCCTGCGTATTATTATTGGAGAAATAGTATTATGGATAAAAAAAGCACAAAGATAGAATTGCAAAACTCGACTGACAAATTAATTTATCTTGTGAACCGCTTTCCAATTGAATCATGGAATATATCTCCGGCAAAAGGACGCTGGTCCGCTGCTCAAATTCTGGAACATGTGATCATCTCTGAAGGATTTATAACAAAACTGCTGGACAGTCAAGGTACACCCTGTACAGACCGTGAACCTGATGAAAAGATACTCACTGTACGTGCATTATTTACCGATGATGATCTTAAATTAACAGCCGGTGAACCCATTCAGCCATCAAATGAAGACAAAGACCCTGATGAGCAGCTGGATACATTTCTAACCTTACGCAAGCTGCAACTGCAAATACTCGAAAATCATGAACTGGAACACAAGGTAAAATTGTTCAACCATCCAAAATTTGGAGAGCTTACCCGGGGAGAATGGTTGTGGTTCAACATTTTACACAGTCAACGTCATACCCGTCAGATCCAATCACTTTTAGATAATCAACCGAGGTAAAAATGCAAAAATTATGGATTGCCTTTTCTCTGTTATTCTTGTTAGGGTGCCAATCACCTGAAACTATTCAAACTGTTCATTTCCCCCAGGTCTCGGAACCTATTGCCATTACCAAAGGACCACAAGAACATCTTTTTGCAAGCTACTACGGAATTAATTCCTGGAGCAAAAACCAAAAATACGCAACGGTTCTACGCACTCCCATCAAATACACACTGCCTACCAAAGATGATGCCGCCGTACTGGGATTGGTCGATATGGATACCTTTGAATTCATCCCACTAGCAGAAACACGAGCATGGAATTTCCAGCAAGGATGTATGGCGCATTGGCTCAGCACCTCTCCGGATTCCTTAATTATTTACAATGATCTGCAAGAGGGTAAATATGTATCCATAATAATGAATGTACATACCAAAGAAAAAATCAAGACTATTCCCTATCCGGTCAGTGCGGTGTCTCCAAATGGCAAGGAAGCAATTAGCATCAATTTTTCAAGACTCCGCATTACCCGTACAGCTTATGGCTATGACGGAGACGGACAGGACAACCGTGGTGACACCCAATTTCCCGAGGACGATGGCCTGTTTCTTGTTGATCTTGAAACGGGTAATGCAAAATTACTCATTTCAATTATAGACATAAAAGAACAGGTTCCGGATATAAATCCTGAACAGATAGAGTACTTTAACCACACTTTGTTCAGCAGAGACGGTAGCAAGATTTTCTGGTTGGCACGTTCTCAACCTGACCCCAGAAACACCACTTCATTTGTAATCAATCGTGATGGTTCAGGCCTGGTTCGGTGTTTTCCTGACGAGTGGGGCGGTTCACATTTTGACTGGCTGGATGGTGACAATCTGATGATAACCGCGGCCTATGACGCACAAGCATACGGACACATACTATTTACAGTGGGAGAGAAAAATTATAAACGCCTGGGAAATGGAATTCTTGATTACGACGGTCATGGTGCCTTTTCTCCTGACGGCAAATGGATGATTACAGACACATATCCTAAAAACAAATTGCAGGAACAGTGTATTTATCTCATGGATATGGAGACCGAAGCAGTGCTGACGCTGGGAAGATTCATTAATCCTGTAGAATTTCGCAAAAACGGCAAAGATGCCGCTTGTGATCTGCATCCCCGATGGAGCCCCAATGGCGATATGATTGGTTTTAATTCTGTGGATACCGGCAGTAGACAAGTTTATGTTTATAAATTTAAATTTTAAGGATTCTTGATGGCTGATTTTTTGAATGGCATTTTAATGTCAGGAGTCATTTTTTTAATTTTAGTGATAGCAGTATATCTCACTCTTAGATCAAAAAAACAGGACAAATCATGAAAAATTCAAAAATCTTTTTACTTTTAATGTTTGCCATAATAGCAAGTTTTTTCAATTGTGCTAAACCAGAAAACAAAACACTCACTGTCTATGTAGGCACCTATACATCACGGGATGATGGTAGTGGTAAAGGTATTTATCGCTATACATTTGACGAAGCTACCGCAGAATACAACTTGCAAGGTTTCACAACCGGTGTTACTGACCCTTCGTATATGACCATCAATACTGAAACCAACACCTTGTATTCAATTAACGAAGTCACAGATCCGGAAACACTTACTGGAATTGTCTCTTCATTTCACATTGATCCGGAAACCCATGACCTCACTCCTCTGAACGAGCAGATCAGCATCGGCGGACACCCCTGTTATGTCAGTCTGGTAGAAGGATATGCTCTGGTTAATAATTATCGCGGTGGTAGCGCTATCCTCTATCCACTCAATGAGGATGGGTCTCTGCAAAAGGTTTCAAGCCTGAAGCAGCATGAAGGATCGGGACCTGATGCTGACCGTCAAAGTCAACCGCATCCACACTCTATTGTCCCTTCACCTGACGAAAAATATGCCTATGTGCCGGATCTGGGTATCGATAAAATCATGATTTACCAAATCGATAAAGAAAATGGCAAGCTGGAACCTGCAAATCCACCCTTTGCAGCCGTGGCACCCGGTGCTGGCCCCAGAATTATCACTTTTCACCCCAGTGGTAAATGGGCCTATGTAATTAGCGAGCTCAATTCTACCATGACTGTATTCAGTTATGACAGCAATAATGGTGCGTTGACAGAGATCCAAACCATAACCACCCTGCCAAAAGATTATGATGGTGAAAACTGGTGCGCGCATGTGGTTGCACACCCCAACGGAAAATTTCTGTACGGATCAAACCGGGTTCATAACAGCATTGTTATATATGCAATCGATCAAAAAACAGGCAAACTGACAACAATCGGTCACGAGCCTACTGGCGGCAACTGGCCCCGCCATTTCAACATTACCCCATCGGGTAAATATTTATTTGCAGCAAACCAGAAAACAAGTAATATTACTGTTTTTTCAATAAAGGGAAATGGCAAACTGGAACCGGTGAACAATATAGAAATACCTCAACCGGTTTGTGTGATATTTTTATAAAAATTCATAATCAATTTTTGCATTACATTTAAAAATTTAGTCAAGGAGTCAACATTGAAAAACAAATTATTACTCATTTGCAGCGTGCTTGCACTTGCATCATGTATTGCATTTGCCGGCAAACTCGACAAGAGTCAACAAAAGTGGTATGAAAAATACAAAGTACAGGAAAACGCACCAGACCCTGCAGATATGCTGCTTAATACAGATCCTGAACCAGATTTGACAGACGGATTTGTCCCCCTGTTCAACGGAATTAACCTGACCGATTGGAAAGTGCTTGAGGGAAACTGTAAATTTCAGGTCAAAGACGGAATGATCGTTGGTACCAATGTTCCCGGATCTCCAAGCACTTATTTATGTACTGACAAGGACGACTATACTGACTTTATCTTTACCTGCGACATGAAAATAGAGGTAGATGGTAACACAGGTATCATGGTAAGAGCAAAGACCAAAGTCACAGATAAAGTGGTTGTATATGGCCCCCAGGTCGAAGTTGAAGATTTTGCACGCCAACGGTACTGGTCTGGCGGCATTTATGGCCAAAGTTGTGGTGGTTGGTATTATCCATTATGGCTTGAAGATCATGCAAAAATCAGAAACGCAATGAAAGAAAACGAGTGGAACCGCATAACCGTGCTGGCAAAAGGTAACACAATCAAGACCTGGGTTAACGGAATTCCTGCGGCCAATTGGGTTGACGATACATACAAGGAAGGTTTTTTCGGGCTACAAGTCCACGTGGGCAAACAGGGAACCATCCTCTGGAAAAATCTTCTTGTGAAAGAACTAAAATAGTTTTACATTTCATTTCTAAATTCAAATCTCATTCCCCCCAATTACAGGGGGAATGAGATGTTCCAGATGCAAATGTATTTATCCGGTATAAATATTTAGCAGTCAGATTTATTACATCCGGGGTCAGTAACACCAACCAATTCATCAAAAACGCATCGGTACAAATCTATAATCTACCCTGTTAATATCTACCAGTTAAAAGGAAAATTTAAACATGTCATCTCTTAAACATTTGCTGTTTGTTGTAATTTTGTTAAATATTGCCTGTAATACCAATAATTACCCTGATATTGCAGAAATTCAAAAAATGGCCATTGAGGATTCCATGGTCCCCATCAGACCGGGGAATCCACCCGAAACACAATTCTGGAACGTCAATGCCCAACGTTTTATTTATGTACCTTCATTCAACTTTAAAAAAATTGAAAATGCATTATCCTATCAATATTCTGCTATGGCATCAGACAGCACAGAGTACAAGTTTGCGGCTGACTCTCCCTGGGCCCTGCTATCTCCAATATGGGAAAACCTGCCTGTGGGTACAGTCCAATTAACGGTAACAGCGCTTGACAATAAAGGAAATTCTCTGGGTATTGCCGGTGAGCGATCTTTTTATCGTGCTGCTGTGTACAGAGGTGGATATCATGAACCTTCCATAACATACAAAGAGAGTGCAACAAAAGCACTGGACTTTATTTACAATCAAACCTATATACAAAACTGGAAAACAACCGGGCTGCCGGATACTGCCGGGTACGATTTATATACATACCCTGCAAAGATTATTGGTGCAGTAGTTTCAGGCATGTCCCTTTATGCTTCGCTGGTACCAGAACATTCAAAAGACGCCCTGCTTATTGCAGAAAAAGCTGCAGATTATCTGATCGATATCAGTGAACCCGCCAGCTCGCCGCTCGCTTATTTCCCCCCGACCTATCGATGGGATTATCATACATCAAAAGAATACAAAGGTCAATTTATGCTGATATATCCTGCCGAAGCTGCAATGGATTATCTCGACCTGTATGACATGAACCAGAATAAAAAATATCTCGACGCAGCGCTACGCATTGCAGATACTTTGGTAAAATTACAGTTACCCGAAGGCACCTGGAACTTGAAAATGCTGGCCAATGGAAAACCGGTTACTCCCAACTTTTGTATACCGGTTGACATGATCCAGTTTTTTGACCGTCTTGAACGTCAGTACGGTGTTGACAAATACCATAGCAGTCTTGAACGCGCGTTTAACTGGATTATGGAAAACCCGGTAAAAACATTCAACTGGGAAGGACAATTTGAAGATGTACCCCCATCTCAATTGTATAAAAATCTCAGTAAACATTTGCCATGCTCATTTGCTATCTATTTAATGGATCGTGACCCTGAAAACCCCGAATACCTGAAAATTGCCAGAGAAATTACACGATTTGCCGAAGACCAGTTTGTGGTTTGGGAAAAACCCATGCCCCAAACCCGGTACAATACACGTCCCGTTGAAGTATGGCATACCCCTTGTGCGCTTGAACAATATCATTATTATGTGCCCATAGATGCCAGTGTGGCAAAGCTGCTTATTACATATCAAAAAATGTACGAGGTTACCAAAGAGCCTCTGTATCTTGAAAAAGCCAAATCAATGGCAAATTCAATTGTTGCATTCCAAAACGCTGAAACAGGACAATATCCTACATATCTCGAATATACTAATCGCCGTTCAGAATCCGGATGGTTAAATTGTGCCATCTTTACCAGCAGATCCATGCTAGGCCTTAATGCGTTATTGAACAACTAGTGGCTATATAAAGCAAAAGCCTGCTGTGAAATTCTTTTTTTCCACAGCAGGCTTTATTATATCAGAATCTAAATAAATCCATCAGGAACATTCCAAATAAGCTCTCTGAATTTCTGCCAAAAACATATCCTGATCTTGCGCCCACCAACGATTTGAAAAAACTTCTACTTCAATAAACCCATTAAATCCGGTTTCTTCTACCCATCCGCGAATTTCTCTAACATTAATACATCCTTCTCCCATCAAGCCACGATCATTCAGCATATCTTCAGGCGGGTAATGCCAATCACAGATATGAAATGCCAGTAAATTTCCATCTTTACCACAGCGTTTAATTTGCTGCTGCAGATCAGGGTCCCACCACAGATGATAAACATCTACAGCGACTCCAACATGAGAATGGTCCAACTCGTCACACATATCATTTGCCTGCTTCAGGGTATTGACAGCAGAACGTGTATCCGCATACATGGGATGTAGAGGTTCAATACCCAGCTTGACATTATTGGCTTTGGCGTGGTCCAACACGGCTGCAATACCGTCTGTTATGTTTTTCCGGGATTCCGTTAACGATTGTTTGGGCTCTGCGCCACAAACCAGCACCACCAAGGGGGCACCAATTGCTGCCGCTTCATCAATTGCTCTGCGATTTTCGTCAATAGCGGCCTGCCTTGCGGAAGCTTCAGTTGAAGGGAAAAATCCACCACGGCATAACGATACTGCTGTTAATCCGGAATCTCTTATCTGTTTTCCAACTTTGGCATAGTCTCTTCCCTCAAGCCACTGACGCCAAACCGTAATACCTTTTACACCGGCAGCTGCGTATTTATCAATAGCGGTTTCTATTGACCAGGGTTTTGTGGTTATGGTATGTATACATAATCTGCTAAAATCTGTTAATGGTGTTGCACTCATTTATTTACTCCTCACTTCGGCCAGATCGATTGGTAAATACTAATCAGCCGGTCCATTTTTTCATTATAGTCCTGGTTTAACGCACGTCTTGCAGAATCCTCGTTAAACCATTGAATAATCTCCCTGGCACCCTCACGAAACGATATCCTGGGATTAAAAGCGGGAACCAGTTCTCTAATTTTGCTGTTATCAAAAATCATACTGTGAGATTTATCGCCCAACAGTCCCGGACCCATATCCGGAAAGTATGCTGCAAGCAAATCTGAAGGAATATGAACAATATCTGCTTTGGCATTGACCGTTTCAGCAAGTATATGCATAATCTGGTTCCAGGTCAGCCATTCGTCAGAAGTTATATGATACGCTTCACCAATAGCTTTTGAATTACCCAATAATCCATTAAAGCCCACAGCAAAATCTTTATGATGTGTAAGCGTCCAGATAGATGTTCCATCACCTTGCAATACAACCGGTTTACCCTTGAGCATCCGGTCAATATCCGTATACTTGCCGCGATTCGGCAGCATAGTTTTATCATAAGTATGAGAAGGTCTAACTATTGTGATGGGGAACCCGGACTTTTTATATTCGCTCATCAACAATTCCTCACAGGCAATTTTATCCTGCGAATACTGCCAGAATGGATTATCAAGTGGTGTATCTTCTGTAACAGGCAGCTTTGATGGTGGTGTTTGGTATACAGAAGCAGAGCTAATGAATACAAACTGGTCCGTTTTTCCGCTAAACAATTCAATATCGGCTTGTATATGCTCAGGACCAAAAGCGATCCAATCCACAACCGCATCAAATTTGTAATCTTTGATCACTGCTTTCACTTGTTCAGGATTACGAATATCTCCAATCAATTGAACAGCGCCATCAGGAACTGGACGCGAGGTAACACCACGATTCAACAAAAACAATTCCAAACCCTGCTCAACTGCAAGTGACGCACAAGCCGAACTGATTACTCCGGTACCGCCAATAAATAATACTTTCATAATTTCCTCTGGTATAAAAAAAAAGACGTTTCATTTACACCAATGTACCTTTTTTTAAACAAAATCACAATGGTGTAAATAAAACGCCTTGATAAATAAAATCAGGATTCTATACGCTTTTCAAAATCACGGGGACGGTCGTCTGACAAGTCTACAATTGTATAAGCCAGCTTGTCTATACCATTTTCCTCAAATAATTTCAGGATCTTCATATTGACATTTTCACGTACCTGTTCATGTTCTTTCCATACTGTGGTTGTAGTAAAATAATAAAGTCTTATCACCCGTGAATTACCATCAAATTCACGAAAGTTTACCATATGGAATTCCTGTTGCACGCCTTCATCATGGACCAGAATATTGCGAATGCCTTCCAGTATTTTCTCAACAACCTGTGAATCAATACCATCAATAGTCAGGTTAAATTTCACCCTGCGTTTATACATACGTGACCAGTTTTTAACAACTGCATTGGCTATTGTAGCATTGGGAACAATGGATACGGTTTTATCAAAATTACGGAAACGGGTACTGCGCAAACCAATTTCTTCCACATCCGCATCTACAATATTACCGGAATCGAGCTGCACCCAATCCCCTTCACGAAACAAATTATCAATATAAATCACTCCGCAACCGAACCAGTTTGCAATAATATCTTTGAAAACCAATCCCAAAGTCAGTCCCATACCACCAAGCAAACCCAAAAGTGCTGCAGCACTCATGCCCAGTACAACTTCGGCAAATTTCAAAATTACCATCAGTATAGCTACAACTTTGACTACCTTGTTCAAATAAGGGACCAGTATATCATCCAGTTCAGTTTCAGTCCGTCTTACAAATTTTTCAAGAAAATCAGTAAAAACATCAGCACTGCGATAAATCAACCAACAGAGTACAACCACAAAACCCAGATGGATCCAATTAACCAGTGTAGCATCAATCCGCTCCGGGAAATTTATAACGACACGGGCTACCCAAATGCCTATCAATAATATTAAAAAGCTTAACGGAGGATTTAAAATTTCCAGCAGAGCATCATCAATGGTGGTTTCTGTTTTTTTAGTCCACTTTCTAAGGCTATGCAGCGCCCAGGCGCCAAAGGCTTTGCGTAATAATAGGAAAAAGATAAGAATTAAAAGCCCCAGAACAAGATTAGTCCCCCTGAGTCCAAACAATGAAAAGTATTCGTTAATAAACTGAATTACCGCGTCCATGCACACTCCCGCCGGATTGGTTTGTATTTACTTTTTTTTTGAAATAGAATTACTGATGAGACCTATTCCAATTAATACAAGAATAAGCGGCCAGAATTCATGCACCAGTTTGCGGGTGTGATGTGATACATGCAGGGTTTCCATAAGAAACACGGTACCTAAAAATGTTAAAATCCCACCTGGAATCAAAACACCCCAGTCTCTGGGATTAAAGAAAAAGGTCACTATAAATCCCAAACCCAGCGCAATGAGAATAACCGGCCATATTTCATCAAACCAAAAGTAACCAATTATTCCGTAATTTCGCAAGAAAAAAAACACCCCCAACAATCCTAAAACCGTCCCCCAGAACGCATTCCCCTTGTTTCCCTGAAAAACACTGATAAAAGACAATACACTTAGAGCAATCAAAAAAAGCGGAACTCCTTCATCCCAGCTAAAATTGAATACATCCATTTTATTCAAAAGAATAATTGCACCAAATACAATAAACATAGCCCCAATCAAGACAGAAGATATTTTTCCATTCATCAAATTTCCTCCTCACATCAGGATGGATCCTGGCTAACATTCATATTAGACTGGAGTTGTTCTTTTTCAGGTATAATAAACACCAATGCAACATACAGGGCAATACCCATAAAAACATGAGTAACCAATGTCAAAACAACCAGACCAATTCTTACAAGGGTGACATCAATGTTCCAATATTCAGCCAATCCGCTGCATACACCCGAGATCATCCGATTCTCTTTTTTACGATAAAACCGCATTGTGCCCAAAATGGTTTGATTCTCTCCATTTTGTTCCTTGTCTTTTCGCAGAGAATAAATAATGTACCAAACACCAAAACCAATAATAAACAATGGCCAAATATAATTCCACCGAAAAGGCCAGAAACCAAACCAGCACCAGTCAAACCAGAAAAAATGATGTCCCGCAATATTGAAAAATAGAAACATAAAACCAAATACCACAAAAGCAATGCCCACAAACAATCCTGTTTGTCCGCTCTTTTTTCTTTCAGATTCGGGTAATGCAGCATGTTCCGGGTTCATGGGGATAAAGAACAAACATAATAAATAGGCGAGTAAACCTATCCCGTTAAACATTACCGAGACAAGCCATAAAACCCGCACCAGTACTGCATCAATATTTAAATACTCGGCTAATCCGGCACAAACGCCACCCAGGATGTGATCTTTACCTGAACGGTACAATCTTTTTTGTTCTGCCATTTTACTCTCCTTAATCTCAAACCTTTCTTTGAAATACGGAGATAAACAAGCAAATGTTTCAAAAGTTGAAAAATCACATACTGTCAATGCGACCTGTCATGGGGACAAACCTTACAGGTATGAGGTCTTGACGATCAAAAGAGCCATCCGCTTTTCTGATAATCCTCACCAGCTTTTGAAAAGTATTACCAACGGGGATGATCATACGACCGCCAGGCTTGAGCTGTTCCAATAAAGGTTTGGGAATGTATGGAGGGGCTGCAGTTACAATGATTGCATCAAAAGGAGCTTCTTCAGGCCATCCTGCATAACCATCTCCACATCGACCGTGAAAGTTGGTATACCCTTCTGACTCGAGTATCTGCTTTGCCTTTAAGCAAAGAGGTTCAACAATCTCTATACTGAAAACATTTTCTGCAAGTTCACACAAAACCGCTGCCTGGTATCCTGAGCCAGTACCGACCTCAAGAACCTTTTCCACCCCGGTTAACTCGAGAGCCTCTGTCATATACGCTACAATATAAGGTTGAGATATGGTCTGTTCATAACCAATGGTTAATGGTGTATCGGCATAAGCATGGGGGAGACTCTGCTCAATTACAAAGCGATGGCGAGGCACATGCATCATTGCACGCAATACCCGGGGATCTTGAATTCCCCGGCTTTTGATCTGCTGTTCAACCATTTGCAGGCGTTTGATGGAATATTCATCCCCAATGGATCGATTTTGCTGATTATTGGTATCCATACAAGCGCTCCAGTGCATACAAAATAAAACTGGTAAAATGTAAAAGATCCGCATAATCATTACTCCTCTTTATTACAAAGCAGGAATAAGGTATTATGGATCAACCGTAATATTCAAATTCAAAAGAATTATGTGTTCGTATATTTGAATTGTTCCATTGTTTGTTCATGTTCCTTAGACGGGTTCCCAAAATAACGGCCAAATTATTCATAAACCGATATCCCAGCTTGTTATCACATTCAAATAATGTTCTTAACGCCTGATATTCTAAAACAATTGTCCGAATCTGACTTGCTGCACGTGCTGTGGCGGTTCGTGTTACATCCTCAACAAGTCCCATTTCTCCAAATATCTGGCCCTTTTTTACAGTCATCACCTGTTTCGAAATCGGCATATTGGGGTGTGATAATTGACGTTCAATAAATACCTTGCCAGAAATCAGGATAAATAGACTATCCGCAGGATCATTTTCTTTAAAGATTAACTGGTTTTTATAAAAAGTCTGCTCATTTGCAACCGTTAATAAATCATTCAACTCCGCGTCCGAAAATCCTCTGGTTAACAGAGAATTTTGCAAAACCTTGTCCATTTCTCAGTCCTTTTGTCAAAATCTCATAGCTTTCATAATATTAATAACCCCTGATAAAATAAAAGAATTTCACAAGGAGCAAATTATCGGTGATTAATATATTCCAGTATTGCCTGTTTATGACTCGAGAAGGCAATATTTTCAGGCAGATCATGAATTGGGAAAAATGCGGCCTCTTCAGCATCATCTCCGGCTGCTAAAACACCATCAATTTTTTCCGCGATATAAATAATTAATACAATATTACTCTTGTGACCTTCACAGGTACCGGTAACTTTTAACAATCTTTTTATTTTTACATTGATACCGGTTTCTTCATGTGTCTCTCTTACTGCTGCCTGTTCCGGCGTTTCATCCAGTTCAACAAAACCTGCGGGTAGTCCCCACTTTCCTGCCTGGGGTTCAAATTTTCGTTTCACCATCAGTATTGCACCGTCTTCAATTACAATAACTGCAGAAGCGGGTAACGGATTCTGGTACTGTATATATCCACATTGGTCACACACCATACGGTCGCGACCTTCAGTGAAGGTTTTATGCAATGTTGATCCGCAAAGCGGACACACCTTAAAATCCAAATATCCTCCGTTTATTCTCGTGTTGTTTCAAAAAATTCTTCCAGTGCTTTTACAATCGCCTTTGCACATTTTTTCCGATAGTCTTTAGATAATATCATCATCTCTTCTTCCGGATGCATCATAAATGCAGGTTCAATCAATATTGACGGCATTTGTGTGGGTCTGCACATGGCAAGATTATCATAAAACAATCCAAAGTTATTCAATTTCAATTCATTTAACAGATGTTTCTGTACCAATACCGCAAGATCATAACTCTGCGGTTGATAATAATATGTACTGGTTCCCCGACTTTTATATGGATTTACACCATCAGGAATTGCATTATGGTGCAGGCTCAACATTACATCCGGTGCCAGCACCTCTACCATGCGTTTTCTCCCTCGTAAAGAAATACCTTCATTGCCTTCACGGGTAAAAAAGACATGTGCACCTTTATCCTGCAATTGGCGTCCCAGTTCTTCAGCCAGGGCAAGATTGGCATCTTTTTCAGCGTAACCGGTCGGCCCAACAGCACCCAGATCCGGGCCATGACCGGGATCAAGCGCGATAAATCTATTTTTTAACGGTGATGTCAACCAGCCGGATTCTATCGCGGGTGGTCGTTTGATGTCTATATAAAAATGGTCCTGCTCATCGTAACCTGCATTATAACCCCACTGATGTTGATGTGCCAGCTCTATGATCAACCGATAACTGCCCGGCGCATCCTGACTCCAGCGAATATCACGAATATTAGAATCTCCAAACTCCTGGCGGATCCAATCCGTATCAGACAATACTCCATACATGAATATGGTAATTGTACGTGATTTGGGATCCTGCTCTATTCGATACGGCAAACGTGTACCTGTAAAGACGCGCACCCGGCTTTTATCGGGAAAGAGCTGGGTACGGACAATATGAACTATAGTCTGCGGTGGAACAGTGCCCTGCGGCAAGGGGCGTGTAAAATAACGGGGCACCCAGGCCTCTTCCACATTAGATAATCGTGCTCTTAGATATTCTCCTTTTCTACCTGTAATCCACAGTTTTACTCCCTGAGGAACGAAATAGTAATAACCGCATCCCTGAGCGGTGCGTAAAACATTTTCACGTTCCACCGTCTCTACCATGTAGGGAAACCGGCTGTCCATAATCGACAATTTACCCGGCAATGTTGCACTCAGTGTGTCTCCATTATCATCAACAAGATAAACGTTCGTCGGACGCATATAACCATAATCACCGGATTGGATCAGATAACTGCCTGCGTATCTGCCTTTTACAGGTATTTGAGACGTTTGTTTTGCCTCGCCAAAAATCACTTCTCCCCAATAGGTATCCTGTTCTGGCGGCAATTCCTGCATGGGAACGGGACCGGTTATGCCATCGATCTCGAAATACGCCTTACAACCGGGCAAGCCCTGAAAAGAAACCCGGTACAAATCTCCCGCCATTAGTTCATAATCAACAGATGGCGATAATGTATTTTGCAGTATCAGCAAAGAATCAGAATCCACAGTTTTTGCAACAGGACGAACAGTTACATGACGGTCAACAAAGCTGCTGTCACTCCCGGCTACTACAGCACAATGGAATACAAACTCACCTTCAGTTACAGGTACATATGCCAGAAATGTACCATTCTCATAAACGTCAACATTCTCATCATTAATGGTTAAAGACGCGGTAAAAGGTGTTACCCGTCCGAAAACAAACATGGAATCGTTCGGGGCAGCACTCAATGTGGTCCCTTCCCGAGGATACACAACCGTGATTGTTGCAGAATAACTGTAAGAAATACTGATAAAAATTAAAACTAGTACAATCCAAATCCCATTATACTTTTTCATAAACATCCCTGTAAAATTTCAAACCGTATTTATTCAGATTCCCGTAATAAACGGATTAGTAACGTCTCCAGTGTTTCACCGGGACCCAGTGCGCTATAAATATTTTCAATTGTATCTTTGTAAATAATTCGTCCCTTGTTGATTATTGCAACATGGCTGCACAATTTCTCAACCGTTTCAATAATATGAGACGACAAGAGTAATGTAACACCTTTATCCCGAAAAGACAACAAATGGTTCTTTAAATTGTAAATGCTTTCAGCATCCAGACCACTGGTGGGCTCGTCCAACAACAATATTGAGGGTTCCTTGAGAAAAGCTGCAGCCAATGATATTTTTTTACGCATACCATGAGAATAATCAGCAATAGGATCTTTGCTCTTGAACTCCAGGTCAAACTCTTTTAACAAATGGTTTATTTTTTGTACCAATTCATTCTTTTCAATACCATTCAAAGTCCCTGTAAATTCGAGAAATTCCGGTCCGGTCAGATACTCGTACAATACCGGCGGTTCGGCTGCATATCCTATTATTTTTTTTATATGCTCCGGATGTTTATCTACTTTTTTCCCGTCAATAATAATGGATCCATTGTCAATGGTTAGTAATCCCAACAAACTCTTGTACAACGTCGTTTTACCGGCACCATTGGGACCAATGAGTCCCCAAAACTCTCCCCGTCCAATGGACAAAGAAAAGTCATCCAAAGCCTGGGTACGATCATATTTTTTTGACAGATTTTGAATTTTAATCATAAAGCACATCCGTTTGTTTGAGCTGTTTAAGCACTCTAAAAATGGCAAGATATCCAAATAACCAAAAGGCTATTGAAAGCGGTGGAAACAAAAGTATAGTAAAAAACAAAACTCCCATTACCAGATACAAATTATACCACATACTGGCGTATCGGGTATAAGGATATGAATATAGCGCAAAGTTGGTTTGAACAAAAACCAAGGTTACATTAATAAAAGCTGCTGCTAAAAGTATTCGTAAATAAATAACCAGATTAAATCCGGGTATCAAGAACAACGCAATACTTCCAACCCCGGTTATCCAGATAACCGGCAGCAAAGCATCCCAGAACTTGGCAAACCAGTATCGTTTCATGGAAACAGGCTGTGAACGTACAACAGATAACAACTCGCAGCCCTGATCGCTGAACCGGAATGCCATATTTGCAAACACATACCCGGATGCAATGGATATGGACAACATCCATTGCATGGCTTCATCAAAGGTTTTTACATGAAAGATGCCCGCAACAATTGCTATTATAAATGCCGGTATCAGCAATGCATAGACCTTGTATCGTCGAAGTATGTATAACGTGTCTTTTCGCACAAACGGGCGAATACCCTTTGGTGTAAAAAACATGTAAACGCGTACCCAGAACATAAAGGGCTGATAAATATTCCACTTTTGCGATATGAGCTTGTCCGGGATTACAGTATATAAATTCACGAGTTGATGAATGATCAATGACCGCGACAACACCAACAAGACTAACGTTATCAATGTATGCACAATCCAATGGTGCATTTTGTGATTGTAGGCGCTCAATAAAACAATCGCGGTTAACACCGAGATCAAGACAAGGGTATTGAACCAGCGCAGCAATCCGTGTTTTAATCTTGTGGATTTCCAGGCAGTCCAGAAAAACATTCCCAGCAGCACCGGACTGAAAAAGACGAGTGTATGATAAATAATGATAGTAATAAACTCGACAGTTTCTGTATGAACCTGAAAAATAAAACTGAACAGAAATCCAATCCAAATCGGCAATAAAAGCGCCCAACTGAACAAAATCTGGTCTACAATTGTAGAGCAAGCCCGATACATGGTCATTGGCATGGTCAAAAGGACCTGATGACCGGGACTGGCGAGTTGTTTGCGGGCAAAGGCCATGCCGCTGGGTAGAAAGATCAACAACGCTATGGCCTGATTGCGATAAAAAGCGTTCCATGCCGCCCCAACACCCTTTTTGAGAAGTACATTCGCAAATTGAGCATGCAAAGAGTCCAGTACATAATAGACGAGAAAACCACCGAACAACAAAATTTCTATTATGGTGATCCAGTCCAGTCGGGTACGGATATAATTACGTATCGCACGGATATGAAATTTTAATACAATTGGATTCATGGCCACCCGGATATTTTAACCTGAAAGGTTTACAGATATTGCTTATGAGCACCTGAATACAACTAATATATAAAAAAAATGTTCCAAAACAAGCAATTGGTAAGCTTACCCGGTAGTTAATCATAATGATTTTTTATTTAAGATAATCTATCAACAACTTTTATAATCTCAAATTATTCACTGACATTACCTAAAATCTGCACATCACCTTTGGAATGGTTCGCTACATTCAACCTGCCACCCTCTACACTATTACCCATAATAACAGCTGACCGGGTATTTTCACCCAGGTAAATATGGGCATCTGGCGTATTACCATTGTCCTGAAAACGACAATTCATCATTTGCAATGTTCCATCCAGCATTTTGATAAAAGGAATATCCGGTTCCCAATGACATTCTGCCCAGTTCTTTGCGTTAAAATTGCAGGCTGTTAAATAAACAGTACCTTTGCCCTTGTTTACGATATGTGTGCCACCCAGAGTTTCCGCCCAGCCCCAGAATCCGCAGTTTGTCAACTTTACGGGTCCTTTGTTTCCCTCCTCAATCAGAATGCCATCCATAAACTGGCAGTTTTCAAAAGCAATTCCGGCATGATACTGCGATTTCTCAACCACAACAGCTAACGGTCCGATATCTGAACCGCTTTGGGTTATAAGGATATTCGCCTGGGGATCATTACCAACCGGATCTCTCTCGGTTTCAATAAACCTGAATCCCACTTTGGGCCAGATCACAAAACAATTGATCATATATTCCCAATCACAACGACCAATAACGAATCCTTCCATATGTTGTACTGAATATTCACGGATTGCATCAATGTTTACACCAAAACTCAACCAGGCACTGGGATGGATCTGGATGTTCTCCATCCTGCCAATGTCATGCACACGGTCGATATACACAGCAGTATTCAATGCCCATAGATGAATGTTACGCACGTAATCCTGTCCATGATAAAAAGTCCCACAGTCGATACCATTATAAGAATTCACCAGTGACAGATTAACCAAATTACAGCGATTGCCGTTGATCTGGATGGTCCAGGGATATGGACGAACATCCGTTATGGTTTGCTCGGGATAATAGATCGACAGCCCCATTACCGAGCTGTTATATTTCATCGTAATAAACGGCTCTTCATGTTCATCATCTCTGCCGGCATATACAAGCAACATGGTACCCCGTTTTAAACTGGCAGCTGGTGGTGTTTCGGCAATCCCTTTCAAAGTAACACCTTCAATCAAGACGAGTGTGCTGTCAAAGCGGTACTGTCCCGCCGGAACATAAACCGTCCCCCCTTTATCCCCGACACTATTGATTGCTTTCTGAAATGCTGCTGTATTGTCTAATTTTCCATCCCCAATTGCACCAAAATCTGTCACATCGACATGCTGTGCATAGACATTGATTGTGAAAAATACAACGGCAAAAAATAATACACATGGTTTCATTTCCAGCCTCTTTTGTTTTTCATTATAACACTGAGCCTGAAAAATTATTCATAGAGATGTGCGAGGGTTCAATCTGCTAACGATCAAACAGCAGACAAAAAACATCCCCCCTCAACAATACTCCCATAAATAAAGCAAGAATCAGTAAACCCGTCCCATTAGGTACAAAATATTTGCAGTCTATCCTAATAATCAGAATCTGCATCCCCCAACGCATTCATATCAATTTCATTCCAGATGTTATCATTTAAATCTAATGGCTGCTATTTGGTAACAGTTATATTTTTCCAAACGACTGAACTTCTGCCCGCCACATCACAGGCAGATACGCGTAGCCGATAACTTCCCGGTTTATCAAGGGTAAATATCAATTCCACAGTCGCTGTATCATCTTTTTCAGATACGTCTACATCCCATCTTTCATTCCAGAAATCCGTATAATCTTCTTCACCCGGACCATACAGTTCCCACAAAACATAGGTATTTCTGTAAATCCCTTCTTTATTCGCGCCTTGGGTATAATACACAGGGGCCGAGCCGGCTTTAACATTTGCACGCGCGGTAAAGGTATCGGGGGCACTGTTACCCGAAGGATCTATATCAACAATCAGTTCCGGGACTTTTCCGGCAGGTCGTTCAGGCACTCTTGCAGAATCCAGGATTTGAGAATCTCCATTTTGAACGATTTCAACTTTACCGTCTTTACGGATGGTTACAATCTCCCGGTATCCATCTAATTCAAGTCCTTCAAGTCCCCAAAACAGATCATATTCAATGCCCAAACGGATACAGCGTTCAACCTCGGTATAAAAATTGTTCATCACTTTACGATATTTCACGCCAAACTCATTCTTTCGCTCCATATTCAATTCGCCCATACCACTAAAATTGCCAATACCCATCTTGACATGACCCAGATTGTATCCTGTTGGTAATACAATGGCAACCTCTGCATTATATTTGAGCGACTCTACATCTTTGCGAGGGAAATTTTTAGCATATTCTCTCAGGTTTTTGGATAACGACAAATACTCACTATACGGAACAGCAGCGAGTTGATAAGAATCCCAGTAAAAGAATCGGGTGGCGCCCTGGTCATATGCATGCGTCATGTACCAATAAGCTTCGGACCGGATTACCTGTCCATAAATGCTGATTCCCCATTCCTTGTCGGCTACTCTTGCAGCACCCCGGGCAAATCCCTTGATCATACCAATCATATTCTTGGGATCATCCGTAGGTATTTGACAGTCAAAACACATGTTCAGTTCAGGTAATACCCGTCTTGCGCCAAGACGACCGGGAGGCTCAAATACAATTGCCGCGGGAGTTGTCGGATCTCCTTCGGTCAATTGATATATAGCAGAACTGATCATGGTTTCCCATGAATAAACATTTTGCTGTAAAAAATTCATATCACCCAAATCAACATCATCCCGTTCAGCAAGTCCATTAATCAATCGCACGGTAGAACGTTCATATTTTGCTTCATGGTACTCATGTTTGAATTCCTCAAAATAGTACTCGGGAGTAATACTTTTACGCAAACCCGGATTTTCCTTAAACTTGGGCTTGATGATATAATCACGTACATGTACCATGGGTTCATCAAAGAAAATAGCAGGTCCCACATAGTTGCTCTTGTAAAGATGTTCGGGATAAGTAATATCTTTACCGCCAATGCCCCAGTAATAGACGTTTTCATTCTCAATCCATTTAACCTGTTCTGCATTCACGTTAAAAACATTCATACCATGATCTATCATTTCAAAATAATTATCCTTTGTGAGCTCTATATACTCGTAATCGGACTCGTCATAACGTCGGGTTTCATTTTTCACTTTTTTATTATGAGGAACACCAATAAGCAGATCAGGTGTCAGTTCTACTTTCGTCCATGATACGGGAATTGATGGTATTTCTGCCTGCTTTTTGCTATCCAGAACATACTCGAGTCCCAGGTATTTTACTTTTTTAACCTTGCCATCAAACGGATTCACATTGTTAACGAGTCCGGGGAAAAGAAATTTCCACGCACCGGTGTTTGGCAGAATGGCAGCTCCGCTATTCTGGTCCGAAAATTCAATGGAATCTTTGCCGGGAATGGATACAATATATCTCTCAATCTCTGCTTCAGCTTGTATCAAAGATGCCGAGGGATAGGATTTGGCAAGTATATATATTGAAAATGTCTCATTATTTACTTTTTGAGCATGCAATTGCAGCCATTGTACCTGTGTTCCCTGCTTTTCAACAAGATCACCGACTGTCAACTCAACATTCTTCACATTTGATTCAGGAATTGCATCGGCTTTTAAAGTGTATTTCAAACAGAGACCGGGTTTTCCAATCGGATACTTGCCATCCTTTGCAAGTGTCATTTGAAACAGCAATGCCAACAACAGTGTTACTACTATACTCATTCTTTTCATTTCCGCTTTCCTCGTGTTATTTGTTCGAATTTTGAGTATTTTCATTAACTGATATTTTTATAAAATTCAAAATGTACATTCATTACTCTTTTAATTCTAATCAAAAAACAATCTGTATGTTTCAATAGCATTATGCCCTATATGAAAAGTCAGTTTTCCATCCTCAACGTTAACCGGTTTTCCGTGCTGTTCTATAATATTGGTGTGTTCTGCTGATTTCAATGATCCATTAAACGTCAGGGTTACATCCGTGTCTTTTCCATCTGTTTCATAACAGCGCAAAACAACACCTTTATCGTTTTCAGCTTTTTTGATTATGGAAATTAGTACATTGGGCTCTGAAGCATGTATAAAAGTACCCGAATCTGCAAGCTTGCCTGCTGATGTTTTACCACGCTCTACCCAAAACGGAGTATTGTGTTCCCATCCAAACCGCACCGCATCATGTGAAACCAATGGCCCATTATGTGTCGTAATTGCAAACCGATAAACATGTTTGCCTTCCTGAGTGAAAAAGAGATTCGGATCACCACAACTGAACACACTTCGTAATAAAATCGGCTGAATCACGTAATCCGTATCCAAAAGTAAAGGGTCTTTTAACGCAACTCGTTCATGATCAGTATAGTCTTCCCAGGTGTACATTGAAAAACGACTTGGTTCCCATTCTCCCTCTATTGTTCTGGCATCATGAAAACGCGGGTCCCTTCGGTCTTTACAATCAAACGGAGTCACTTCGGTGGCAAGAGTTATTCCCATATCTGTATTGGACAAGTCTATCCAGTTATTGGTAGCCCTCACTGTGGGATGGCTTGCCATTGCCGCGGGACTCTCGTCGCCATATTCAACCTGACCAAAAGGGACTTCATATGTGAGTCTGGATTGTTCAAGACTAAACGGAAATGTGGAATTGACCTGAATTTCCTTTTGACCGTTCCAGTCCAGAATTGTTTTTATATCGATTTTGGGTAATCCGGCATATAGAGAGATTCCCTGCTCCCAGTCCGAATTCAATATTTTTCCGGTAATGCGCAGCGTTGCCCGGATGGGACCAGACTCGACCAGCGTCACCGATACCGGATTCTCGCTCATTCTCCACCAGTTTTCGCTGAATTCTTCACCTTCATCCACGCCAAAATTCTCAAGCGCAATGAGTTCATTGCCCTTGTATACGGATGTGTCTAAAATCTCACTCTTGTTTTGTTTATCATAAATACTGGAAATCCCGCCTGATTCGGAATCAATGCAGATCTTGAAATATCCATTCTCCAAAATCGTTTCAGATGCAATAAAATCTGATCTGCTATGGTTTTCTCCCGGAGCAAGATAATAAGTTGCGTAACCCATTGATGGAACATTTGCTTCAAACACAACCTGCGCTCGGGCTATGCTGCCATCGTCATTTTCAGCCAACACTTTGATCTGCGCGGGGACCTCTTTTCCCGAACCATCCAGTAAACAGAGCTCAGTGATTCTTTTTTCATCTACTGCAACAATCTCATCAACAATATCTGTACGGTCCCAGGTCAGGCTGTTAAATATTACCAGCGGAATCCCCAGATCCTTGTATTTAATATTGGAGACCAGAGTACCGAGGGTATTTTTATGCAGATCATCCGCCAAACGATAGGTTTCCCTGCTTCTGGCGAGTTTGATTGCATCGCTGATATCACCGTCAGTACCGCCCCAGTTGTGCTCATGTACCCACAGTTTGCCCTTCCATACATTCTCAATGGCGTATTGGGGATACTCGTAATCCGGGAAAAGCAGATCATTGACAGTAGAGAATTTTTCGGCAGCTGTCACTATGGCTTCGGCCCGTCTGGATAGCATAAACGCATCGTTTTCAACGGACTGGGTCCCGGCCCACCAGCAGGGGAATTCACCGTTTATGGTTTGAATTGAACCCTTGCCCTGCTCAACTGCATTTTCAACGGCATCAAAATATTGGGCAATGGACCCAATTTTTACATTCGGAAAACGGTACATCTGGTTCCACAACCTTGCGTTTTGCCCGACGCGCGGATCAGGGATTGTGCAATCCGCGCCGTCCGCCATCATGATAACCGGTGGAAGGTCCCACTTGTTATTATGTTTGATCTCACGCTGTACAAAATCACCAAAATGCTTTGATGCCGAAAGGAATGAATCGGTACGCAGCATTTTTCCAATACCATATTCACCGGGGCAATGAGTAACCAGAACATCAGAACCGTCAGGGGACTGCCAGCGGAAAATATTCGGTCCCACATAACCCGTAACGTTCAAATTGTTCTCGGGTCTTAACAACACTTTCCAAATCACAAATTTATCAATTCCCGCCTTTGTCAAAATCTGGGGCATTTGCAGGGTATGTCCCGGTTCATCCAGGTTCCAGGCAAAGTCCGTATCAATACCAAAGGTGTCCAAAAGCCAGTGCTTGCCATAATAGATATTTCGTACCAGTCCTTCACCACCCAACAAAAGCTCGCTCGGGCCAAAATAAAATCCGCCGCATTCCAGAATATTTTTGTTCAACAGATCCCTTACCTCTTCCAACCGATCAGGATTCCGACGCAAAAATTCTTCAAACACAAATACATCTTCTTCAGAGAATTTAAATTCCGGCAGCTCTTTTAGTATGTTGATAGACTCGGATATGGCCTGTACATTCAAATTGGTGCTGACTTCCGGTGTGTGCGGCCATGACAAGTCAGCATGAGAGTGCGGAACTATATACACTTGCAGATCAGGATATTGAGGCGGATTGGGACGTTGTTGTTTCACATGCACACGATTTTGATCTTTGCCTGAAGAAATCTGAATTTCCGCATCAATGAATTTTCCGCCATCAGACACATTAGCTTCAGATTCGGCAATGAGCCACTTGCTCTCACCTGGATTAACCGTACCGCAGTTCACACGGTTTGATTTTCGCCCCTTGCCAGCCATGACATCAAAATAAACCGGACCAACAGGAGTGTTTGTCGGATTGGTTGCCAGTACTGAAAAAACATCGGTTACGGTAGTTTGGGATTCACTCTGCGGAACTGAAGCTACCAGTGGTTCTGTAAAAAAGAGACGATTTCCCAAAGAATGCATCTCTTCAAAACGGCCGTACAGCCACCAGCGTCCGCCTGCCTGATCGACTTTTACCAGCAGCAGGTTGTCGCCTTTATTCAATACAACCGGAATGTGGTCTTCATCGGGACCGGTGCTTCTCGGTGCAGGACTGTCGTACACAAGCTGACCGTTGAACCAAATTTTCAAACCATCGTTGCTGCCGGTTTTGAGCAGTGCATGGGTTTCTTTTTTGCAATGGACAACTGCGGATGCATAGGCAACGTGTCTCTGGTTTGGCTCCAGATGTTGGGTAAAATCGAGTTTTCCGGTATCATCTGCTTTTACATACTTCCAGGGCACACTACCAGACGAGACGGATGCACTCGCATGCTGCATAGATACTGTCGGGACGATTCCCGTTTCACCGCCATGCTCTGTTAAATAATCCGTTTCAATCCCCGCTCCGGCTTCACTGTCACCGGGAAACGGACCGCAGATAAGCCAGTCTTTAATGAAAACCTCGGTCTCTAATTCAAATACACCATTTGGCAAAGCAAATAGACATGCAGGAATGGTGATAAATACCAAAACAATAAACAATACGACTGTGCTTCTTGACAAAAAGAATAAATGACGGTCCATATTAGCATCTCGATTCTGGTTAGATTATTGATTACCTGGTTAATGATAAATTTCAATTTCAACAAATTAAATCATAATTTTCCCAACCGGGCCCTGAGTTTCCGTCCGCCAGCTGGCGGATCGGGACGTATCGAAGGGCCGGTTAATACTAAACACCTTATTGCGATATAGATCCCTGCATCGCGGAATATTTGATCGGGACATGTGTCCCGGTATATTTTTTGGACAAATGTCCCGAAATATATCCCACCCGGCATGAATATACCGGGCGATCTGTCACTCAATCCAAAGTTAAATATCTTAACCGCTCAATTTATGCGAATCAGTTTTTTTCATCTGCGTTTATCTGCGTTCATCTGTGGTTAATTAGCTGATTGCGATGCAGATCCCTGCATCACGGAATATTTGATCGGGACATGTGTCCCGGTTTATTTTTTTGGACAAATATCCCGAAATATATCCCACCCGGCATGAATATACCGGGCGATCTGGGTTGCAACGCTAAAAAAGATCCAATAAATTACAAATCGCCTCCATCACCCAGTGTGCCATCGATAAACGCAAAACGTTGTTCAAGTCGGGTATGTGCAAAGATCACAAAAATCATAATCAATGCGTATAGCACCCCGATCTTGGCCGGCCAGATAGACAGCGCCCCAATGAAACCGGTTACCATAAACAAATCTGCCATCCGATTGGATAAAGTTGACGTAGCAGTCACGTGTTCAAATCTTTTCACTTTTAACACCTGCCATATTCGATATACTGCAACACCCGTAATAATCAACGCAACCGGTGCAAACAGAATAATGCGTGCCACAGGCCAGGCGTACTGGTCCACAGCATCAGGACCATATAACTCCATAATCACTCCGGCCCGCTCCGATCCGCCATGAAACAGCAGAAATACCAGTAAAAACGCACTATAAATCAAGAGGATCTGGTTCCTACGCTCTGCTACAGATAACAGATCAACATTTTTTTCTCTTGTCCTTAATGTCAGCAGCATTGCCGCAGCAAAGAATAAACAGAGAAACATACCTGTTTGTGGAAAATACTCAAAGCCGGCAAAATAGATCAAAACAAAGCCGGCAATTGTCAATAATATCGTATCCATGCGTTTTCGGTTCAGTGCAATAGTCTCAACCGGACCATCCTGCATTGCATCATCTTTACCTAATTGCTGTTTATCAAGCTGTTTAACGGACCAGTACCAGACAATAGCATAGAGAATACCCAGATTGAATCCTGAATTGATTTCCCATACCTTCCACCAGTCAATGTATCCACGAGCCGAGCCGTATCCCAGACACCACGCTGCACTCTGCATGAAACCGAATCCGAATCCACCGCCAATAATCAACCCGGAAACCAGCGTTTTTTTATCTTTATGAATAGCAGCAATGATTAACGCGGCAATCCACCAGACCACCACCAGAAAATTTTGAGAATTGGTATAAACCGTCCGGCCAAGGTGCTTGTCCAGTTCTCCCGTATACAATCCCATATCCGCATGAGGGAACAACAAGCCCGGTATGGTTTTCACAAAAATTGCCGCAAACCAATCAACAACTGGCCAGGCAAACAAAAATATAAACAAAGGGATTATTAACAGAATGCGGGCAATCCATTTACCAGTGGAAACGCGGCCAGCCAAAGCCCATCCCAACAAAATACCACCGGGAGCAGCCCAGCCAATACCGCAAAGAAAGAACCACCAATAACCCGTAATCGGAGAGATGGCCAGAACCTCATCACCTACAGAAAACCGACCCAAAATCCAGCCGGTATACTGACCATAGCCCAGTTCGCCACCCAAAGCTATACCCATCCCCAGCCAGAATACAATACTGCTGGCGTCAATGCCCTTGCGTCTGCTCAGATAATACCAGATCAGGCCCCAGGTGAGTCCTGATAAAACGGTACCATCCACACCGCCCCAACCTGCCGTACCGCGTATGGCCCAGGTAATGGCCCCCATTCCCGCAAACAACAACATGGGGAGCCACAGTTCATGTACCAGGGACAAACGTCCCGGTTCTCTTGCTTTCAGGTGTTGCTGATAGTGATCCATATCTATTATTGTCATCATGATCCACCTGCAGGTTAAAGATTTTATTTTATATACAACATTTGGATTGTTTGCTGGACATTCGGCCCGCTGGTTCGGCACAGATAAGTCCCGGTAGCCAACTCACCAGCATTAAAGGATTCAAAATATTCTCCTTTTTCATGGTACCTGTCCGCCAATATTGCGACTTTTTGGCCTGATGCATTTATAATTTCGATTTTTATGTTAGAAGGAATAGATATAGTATAATGTATAAGAGTATTGTGGTTAAAGGGATTGGGGTAATTCTGATACAATTTAAACCGGGTTGGCGTTTGAAAGGTCTCATCAATTGCATCTGTAAAATCAACAACATTCCAAAGCACAAGATTGTCCAAAACCGTATTGGAAGCAATTTCCTGGTAGTATTTTGCATCCTGTTCATCAAGCGTGCTGAACCAGGGGTATACAACCGGACTCTGAAAAATCGTCGAATAAATCACACAAGCCGTCAAATAAGAGCCACGGACAGTCGGATGGTTCCAGTCGCTTTTGTGCAAATAATGCAGAGGAAACTCCTTTTCCTCCAATACAGTATTCCATGCCCATCCAACAGGCGCAATCAGAATATCCAGTTTTTTTGCCCAAATCAATGTATTATTATAGATTTCCAATTGCATATCTGTATAATCATCCGTCCATCCTTTCACCCAGGTCATGCCATCTTCAAACGCCCAGGGCATACAGAATACAATCTTGGTGGAATCGCAATTTTTTAAAATTTTATTTTTGAGTATTGTCAGAGCTTTTAATGCAGGTTTATCTTTATAATAGTCGGGATAAGCTGTTCGACTTGCTGATCCCTGCAATATCACATAATCCCATTGCCGCGAGTTGATCTTTTCTTCCGTGCTGGCACTGGCAGCGTGATCTGCCAAAAAGAGGCCATTGGTAATCTGCTCGGAAACATGTACAGGGTGACCGGAAAATAGCGTAAGCGTTTGAAACATGTGCGGCAAATCATTAAAATTAAAATAGCTGCTTCCAATAAACAAGAGTTCCAAAGGTTTATCCTGTTCCAGAGATGAAGCGGCATGAACATGAAATACACCCAGTAACAACAGTAAAAAGATCCGTACATTTTTTTTCATAACGGTACCCCAACGATTCAAAATGAAAAGTTATAATAAAAAGTATAATCATTTTTTAGGTACCGTGCAAGATACAAAAATATTTACTATTTTTCTATAAATTTAAAATGTGTCATCTATACAAAAACGAACCGATAAATATGCATTGCGAATTCCCAGGTTTGTTAAAGACACATCCATTGTATATCTATCCCGAATACCTCCCGGGAACCGGACTGAAACAGGATACTCGCCCACAAGCTTTCCTTGTCCGGAGCATCGTAAACATTCAAAGGATCCAATATTACCCATTCCCTGACAAACATTACATTCAAAACGTACCGGTACTCGAATCTGTACCTGCCCACCCTTGAACGCCTGCATCGAAGTTACAGGTACATCAATAGTTATGCTTTTCACATGTTCTGTTTTTCGATGGGTAAGGGATCGAAAATTCTGCCCAAGGTAGTCAAACAATTCATCAAAAGAAGGTATAAATGTTTGAAATTCATCTCTTATGGAATAGCCGGGATTATCAGACCACTTGCGGGGAATGAGTGGTTCCACATTTATTCTATTTCGCACCAGAGGCTCTATTGGTACACGCGGATTGGTTTGCCGTTTTCCCCTGCAATCATCATATTGCTGTCTTTTTTCAGGATCATTTAATACGGAATAAGCTTCCTGCAGTTCCAGAAAAGGTACACTATCTTTTCCGGATATATCAGGATGTAATTCTTTGGCGAGTCGTTTATATGCAGACCTTATTTCCTGATCAGATGCATCAGAAGCAAGGCCTAGAATGAGATAATAATTTTTTGCCATAATCATATACCTCACGGTTTAATTACATTTCAGATAAAAAAATGGGCGGCAATTCTTTGAATGCCACCCATTTTCAATTACTAGCTGATATGAACAAAACAGTTTTTCAGGTATACCACAATGGGTTATGAAAATTTTACAGCTATTTTTTTCGGTTTTGCTGGTTCCAGTTTGGGCAATGTCAATCGCAGAACTCCGTTGTTATAATCCGCTTCAATCTTTTCACGGTCAATGGATTCATCCAGTGTAAATGCTCTGCGATAATCACCCACTTCATATTCGTTAAATACCAGTTCATAATCTTTGGGAGGCTGCCAGCAGATATTTCCCTGAATTGACAATACATTATTTTCAAGAGTAATATCAATGGATGTTTTTTCACATCCGGGCATGTCTGCATACAAGGTCAAATGGTCATCAGAGTCCAGTATATCTACAGCAGGGACAAAGACTTTGCCCGAGCGGGTACGCTCAACGGTATCAACCGCTTCGCTGTCACGTTTTTGTATTTTATTTTTCAATGCTTCCATTCTCCATCCCTCCTTTCTCAGTTTGCTTTTATAGTAATTTTACGAGGCTTGTCTTCTTCTTTACGCGGCAATGTAATATTCAGTACACCGTCATTATATGTTGCCTCAATTTTGTTTGCGTCTACCGGAAACGGCAGACGTACTTGTTTTTCAAATTTTCCGGTCATTCGTTCATTGCGCTGCAAAGCTTCTTTATCACTGGTTTTCAGGGATTCACGTTCACCAGTCAAAACCAGGGTATCATCAATAACCGACGCGTTAAAATCCTTCAAATCATATCCGGGCAATTCAGCCGTTAATATCGCTTTATCCTTATTGCTCCAGATATTAACTGCAGGATATACTGCCGGTCGTCTAAGCGTATTAAACCCATTAAAAAGATGGTCCATTTCATTTCTCAATCGATTCATCTCTTCAAAAGGATTACCGCCCAACATATAACGTATATCCATAACATTACCTCCTGAATATAATAGTTACAAAACTCTCACAATCTGTATGATTGTGTTCCTTATTCATTTACCTGGGAAAATACAAATTATATGCCAAATTGGGAAAATGAGCATAAACGCATAATTATCAAACACTTGATAAAAATTTAATTTTTAATACTGATTTTGTAAATTTGGCAGACAAGAAATTATCAATATGTCAAAATTACATATTAAAATAATTGATTTGTCATTTTTACAGAGACTATAAAAAATTGGCAAGAATAAAAAACCGTCCCGGTGGAAGGATACAGCATCAGGACGGTTATCATCAAGAGTAAAGTGAATTCTTATAGCAGATAATAGAGAGAGAAATTGAAACGAAAATCTCTGGCTTTTTGCTCGCCATACGCATTGCTGGACAATTGGTTATTGAGCCCAAACAGATAAGAAGCTGAAATCCCCATATTCAACACAGGAGTGACCGCGTAACGCACCCCGGCGCCACTTTCCAGCGCAATATTCACATCATTCAAATACCCATCAATCTCCCGGTTCCATTCCTGCTCACCATAATCTGAATCCATTTTTTCTTTTCCGTTTAACAGAAACCGAATATTCGGACCCGCAAACAGATAGGGATTGAATCCCCCCCTATTGAATGAATAAGAAGCAAGAATCGGTACTTGAAGATAGGATTGCTCCTGCGAAATCCAGAATTCACCCCGAATAGCACCGCTTTCAGTTGTGCCCACCATAGATTCGGTCTTGGCACCCGCCTGGCTGTAACCAAGCCCGGTTTCCACTCCCCAACGCTCAAACTGCATCAATACGGATATCCCTCCATTCAGGTTCAAAGCAGCCTGATTATAAGGGCCAAATGTTGAAAAATTGGCGTCTGTAGTCAATTGCGATCGATTCAATCCACCCGTCAACCCCAGGTACAAATCCGGTCCGGCAAACAAAAAGCCGGGAATGGAAACAATCAAAACGACTAGAAACAGACAGGAAAAAAATTTTGGTTTGTACATAATACACCCCTCATTAAAATTAGTTAAAATAAACAGAAAATAAAAATTTCTGACTATTCCTGTTTAACGTAACGTATTAAATTTAGTTCCTGTGATATAATGGTTTGAAATGATCAGTTAATCATCGTCATCATCATTATCTTTACCGCTGTACAGTTCAGGATAAGGATCATTTCCTTTAAAAGCATACCAAAGTATACGATTAAAAAGATCATCGTCTCCCCCATCAATACCGTCAAACTGGGGATCAAGGCTTTTTTGGGCATAGTACAGAGATTGACCGGATAAATCCGAAAGATCTTTGTTCATTTCATTCAATGGTATCTGGTTCGGCAAAAGCTGATAAGGAGTCAAATCCGCTTGTGCTCCAAAGCAATCAAACATTGGCATTGCGGTTGCGTCATGAATGTTCATCGGGGGGATGCCCAGTATCTGCTCAATCGTTCGGATCATGGAAGGCTGATTGTAATTCGTATGGACTGTCCTGGTTAATCTTGAATATGGACTGATAACCAAACCAACAGTGCGATAAGCCGAAACATGGTCCCAACCTGCTTGAGAATCATCTTCGGTAACAAAGATTACGGTATTCTCCCAAAACCGACTTTTTGAAATAGCCTGTACAATTTCACCAAGCGCCAGATCATTGTCTGCCACCATTGCTCTGGGTGTTGGCAATCCGGGGCGCGTTCCACCGGTATGGTCATTTGGCAGCGCAACAATCATAAGCTCTGGCCATTGATCGCCATGCATGTTTTCACAGGCATTTAATTCATCAATAAATGCTTTGGCTCTCAGCACATCCGGTATTTTATGTCCATCATAAGCCGGAAAAGTCTCGCTTAATAATTTTTCAACCGGTTTAATGGTTGTGACATTTTTAAAATCAAATGTTTTACCTTGCAAGAAATCCTGATAAATGTTTGTCCAGGTCAAGTTTTTATCAAACTCGGGTACCGCGGCTTCTCCGTAAATTCGAACATTGACGTCATTACGCAACGCATTATCCCACAAAAATCCTGTTGGTGCATAAACCAGCGCATCGGTCTGAACATGCGGATAACTGCGGAACCAGGCCCGTACATTCTTTTCAATATAATCTGTAACAATCGATGCATCGGTCCATTGATGTCCCTCAGCCGAACACTTGCCGGAGACATAAAAATTGTCCAGCAATAAAAAATCCTCACTCAGCTTGTGTGTATTGGGGGTAACCTGTTGTCCAAAGATGCACAAATCGGGATCTCCATCACCAGTTTTCATATCACCCAAAATCTGATCATAGGTCCGGTTTTCTTTGATGATATAAACCACATGTTTGAATACTGAAGGTTCACCGATGCGGTCGGGTACTGGTACTGGCGCAACATTTTGACGGGGTAGTTGCTGCGTTAGATCGACACGGAACAATTGATTTGCATCTACCACACGCTTTGTATATGTATCCAGTTGTTCTTTATCCGGTACCGGAATTACAGACACAGATGCCATCATGCGATGCGCGTTAAACGCATATGAATCGTTTAATCCTGAATTCAACAAGGTACGTGCACCCTCTGCCTCTATATTTGCAACAAACAGCCATTGATCACGATACAAACAAACCGCACCGGGATATGCGCCCGTGGGGATGAATCCAGCAATCTGGCTTTTTTCAAGAGAGGAACCGGAAGCTGACCGCCCCAGTTCCACAACCGCCAGGGCATTGTCCATACCATTTGCTACATATAGGATTTTACCATCGTTCGACAGTCCCAATCCGTTTGGCGAATCACCAAAATAGGGATTCTTTTCCTGTAGCAACCGGACAGATATTTCCTCACTAATCTGATCAGTTCCGGTATTGATTACCGTAACCCTGTCACTGTTGGCATTGGCAATATAAACATACTTTTCATCCGGACTGGCGATAATATCATTGGGATGCAGCCCCACGGTAATCTCTTTTAATACATGTCCATCCTGAGGAGAAAGCACAGTAACCGTTCCCTCCCGGATTGTACCGGTCTGCGGATCTACCTTTGCTTTTCTCCAGGGTACACCGGCAACATCCACATCATCGGAATCCGGAACAGCGCCCGCCCAGTTGGTTACATATAATTTACCATTTGCCTGTGTTATACCATATGGCGCCACACCCGAAGTGACAGACCATTCCCGCTTTTCGGTTTCCAGTTCAACTTTTTCCACCCTGTCATTGCCGTTCAAAACAACATATAAATACGATTTTCCATTTTCTGTTGTAACCAATAACTCGTTGGGTATTGCGGATTTGGCCGGTTTTAATACATCAAATGAAATGGTTTTCACAACCGATAAATTGGGTTCATCCCATTTTGCCTGCACAACCACAGATTGCGTATTCTGAACAACCGTGCTCCAGTATAAATAATATTCACCCTCTTTTTGCTGCCAGTGGATGCCTGAAAAGGTATTCAGAGCTTTTTGCTTCTGAAAATAATCCCTCAGTGGAAACCGGTTCACAATCTTGCGGGTCGTTGGGGATATGATGACAATAGAATATCGTCCCTGAACCGCCAACCATTTCCCATCAGGGGACAAGCAACAGTCCAGGGCATGATTCTCAAGTTCAGTGTCGCCAAAATAAATCTGCTCGCCCGCGGGATCAATCCAACGGTTAAAGGGCATTAAAACCGGTAACTCGCTGCCATTGAGATCGGAACTTTCATATTCGGTATAATAGGCTTCCTGCTCTGCATTGGGAGTAAATGTTTGGGCAGTTGCAAAACTTGCAAATACCAGAGAAACAGTTAACAAGACTTTAATGTTCTTAATCATATTCATCAATTCTACCTTGATCATTTCTTATATAATAGGGTTAATCAACAATAACATAAAACATTTAAGAATTTTATAACAATTCATATTGTATATTATTTCGGCCGGAGACATAATTTCTGGTATGAAAGGATATATTATCAGGAAAAATTTTCCGATAAAGCAAATTAACAACTATTTGAAAATATTGGCTTTTAATTTCTATGCAGTTTCCAATTTTTATGATTTTTTTAATCAGAATAGTAAATAATGAGTAAAACCATATACATTCTTTTCAATCAGGGCAAATCCGGTATTTAAATATATTTTTATTATCATGAGAGAAAAGTATCATTTTGCCTAACCGGGAGTATTGCACCTGCTCAACTGGCAGATCATCAATATTTACACCTTCTATCATAACGCCATCAGTATCTAATCCAAGGCGTTTTGGATTAAAGGCAAAGGACTGAAAATCCCGTGCGGGTATTATTTCCCATCCAAATGTCTCTTTTTTTAAATACACCTGTCCATTACAGATAAAATCATTTGTTTGTATTTGTTGATCATGGGTATCGAAATAAAATTGATCTTTTCCTTCAGAATACTCGATGGGTTTTGTATTGTCCAATCCTTCTTTAATTCCTGAATATGCTGTAATACTCTGATTATCTGTACTAACAAAAAAACCATATTGGGGTAATATATATTTTCCGGATTGTACATTAATTTTCCAATTATCATCAGAAAAATTGATATAAACTTTTAATCCGGATTCATATTCCAGATACAATTTGGGTGCGCGGATCAGATCTCTTTGAATCGCCTCGGATGAATTATAAAATACTCCCTCATCAAAATAGCAAATGGATTTTACTGGTATCATGGAATAATATTCCTGCAACGGTTGAAGCATGGCATAGCGCTTTATTTTTTCAGACAAGTCCCCATTTAATAACCCAATATGTCCATACGCCAAAGTATAGGCAAGGTATTCGCTTCCAATCGCATTCACATTACCGGCATCCATCTCCAGGGGATGGATCTTTAACAATTGAAAATCAGGGAATATATCAGTTTCCGTGAGACGGGGATACGCATTGCCATAATTTCCATCTGTCAGTCCAGCATACCACCAATGATAATTACCTTCAGAATAGACAGGACCATGATACGATTTTTTTTCATTCAAAAGCAGCAATCCATAACATTCTAAAGTGCGTCTGAATGTAGCGGCACCAGGAACACGATAATCATAATCTACCCTTGAAACTGGCGACACGGCAGTATGGACATCACAATAGCTATGATTGCTGCCAAATTTTTCGTGAATTTTCGGGGCATAATTCTGTTCCTGCTCCCAGGCGATCATGGGTTTTGGAGAATAACAACGTGACCAACTAATTTCCCACTCGCCATGAGGTCCTCGCTTGACCCAATCCGGATTCCAATTTTTATTGACCGGTGCATAATCGGTATAATTGGTATACAATCCTACCAGCCATCCATTTTTCTTTATATTGTGAACCAAATCCACTACAGCCGAGTCCCCGCCACGACCTGGTGCTGTTTGGGTTCGAAATGTATAACTTTCACCACCATCACGCCAGATTCCTTCGTGATAACGGACTGCAACATTTGACAAACCCAAGGCCCTTTGCTCCCTTGCACAATGACGTAAATAATTATGATCCGGCGATCCTTCTACTTCCCACAAGCGATTAGCCATAACTGACCGCATGGGAGATTTCGGATTATCAATAGTGGGAAGAATCTCCTGAACATCATCAGATACGTTAATAAACAACTTTTCTCTTACCGAATTCAAAATCCCATTGGTTTTGGGGATATAACGTACACCCTTGTTATAATTTGCCCAGCCGTCCTCAATTTGGTTAGCGCCGGGTATAAAATCAGATGCATCAGAAACATACCAGTCAAATTGTTTAAAGAAAAACAATCCATTTGAATACAATATTTGTGGAATTCGGTTACCTCCATAGGAGAGAAAAGGTATTGTAACCAGCTTTGCGTCTTCTCCTGCCCAGGTTTCACCCAGGGTAATTTTGGTTACAGAACCTGTTTCAGCCTTTTCACAAATACCTATTATCATTGATTTTTGCCTGATGGTATACCAAAAATCAAACGGTACAGTACGATCTGTGAATTGTGCCTTTGCGTTTACAAATAATGTATCCGATTTTAACCGGGATTTATGAATAATCCATTCAGTACTATCCACATCCTTGAAATATATTTTCGCATTTCGATTTAACGGAATTTCATTATCATTGTAAATTAACGTTAAACCACTCAACAAATCCTTTTCCAAATCCAACACATAACGCAGTTCCTGGTCATTGTCCTTATAAACAAATTCAAAATGCTTATCTGATTTTATAACACTATTTTCATAATCTTTACTCTTATTCAATGGAAGGATTGTTTCTTTGCGTAATGGAAAAGGCAGCTTTTCCGGCCATGGCTGAAAGGACAGATCATTCAGTTTTTCCTTGTACACATAAACCGGTCCCAGGTAAAATGTCTGCTCCAAATCGACAGGAGTATTGTTCCCTTTGAAACGAAATCCGATAAACCTGGCATCAGGTCCAATGTTCTCCTTTAACTTGTGGTGGCTCAGGTGCCAGTATTTATGTACCATTCCGCGATAACCGGCCTGTGTAAAATCGAGCTCATATACTGTACCATCGTTGCCCTGGACAAGGGCGTAATGGCTCATGGCGGTTTGCCATTTGGGTTCTCCCCACAACCAGTGAAACCCAAAATTCCAGAAATCGATGCAATCCCACTCTTCATGTAACACAATGGGATTCACCAGTCGCAACGTTATTTCTGCTTTATTGTTTGTCGCTGTAAAATTCAGATTACCGCAATACTCCCGATAAAGCCGTTCTTCCTGTGTACGATACAATCCTGCAGTACAGTTTACTGTTTCAACAATCCACTGACTGCAATCCATAAAAGTGGCCGCAGGTTCACGTTGCTCCACCCTGTCAACCATTTCATATGGCTTTTCCCCGATTTTCATCTGATTGGGATCATGATTTACTCCCCGGCTTTGCGGGTAAAGTGGAGATAAAATAACATGGAAACAACTAAATATAATCCACGTCAATATACGGCAGAATTTCATAGGATTCTCGCTTTACGTCCGGATGCTGTATTCGTTTAAGATAGGATGTAATTTCAACAACATAGAAGTAAATGTCAAGATAAATCTGGAAGGAATTTCCACCTCCCGGAGGTCTTGACCTCCGGGAGGCTTCTTTCAAAAGTCTTACAACACTTTTTCCAATGCAGCAGCAACGACATCTCCGGTGTGGGCGAGATCATCGTCCGAGTGGGCGGCAGATATAAACATGGCTTCAAACTGTGACGGAGCGATATACACACCATTGTCCAGCAGTTCACCAAAGAAGCGGCTGAATGTAGCCGTATCGGATGCGGTCGCATCCTTGAATCCCAGTACCTTGTTGGGATTAAAATAGAGGCAGCCCATAGAGTTGACAGCATTCAATGTCAAGGGCAGGTTTTTCTCATCGATCATCTTTTGCGTATATTCAAAAAAGGCTCTCGCCTTGGCGTTGAGCGTATCAAAAAATCCAGGACGAGTTAAAATCTCAAGCGTTTTGAGTCCTGCAGAAACCGCCAATGGATTACCGGAAAGCGTTCCCGCCTGGTAAATGGGGCCATCGGGAGAAATCTTGCTCATAATCTCTTTTTTACCGCCATAGGCACCTACCGGTAAACCGCCGCCAATAACTTTGCCCATAGTGGTAAGATCGGGAGTAACGCCATACAGCTCCTGTGCACCACCGGGTGCAACCCGGAACCCGGTCATCACTTCATCAAAAATCAACACACTTCCTTGAGCATCACAAAGCTTGCGCAGTCCCTGTAAAAATCCATCCGCTGGCGGCACAACACCCATGTTGCCGGCAATGGGTTCTACGATCACACCGGCAATCTGATTTTTGTATTCGCTGAACAAAGCTTCCACCGAAGCCAGATCATTAAAATCCGCAGTCAGGGTATCCTGCGCAACGTTTTTCGGTACACCGGGACTTGTTGGTTCACCCAGTGTCAGCGCACCCGATCCCGCCTTGATCAAAAAGCTGTCGCCATGTCCGTGATAACAGCCTTCAAATTTAATAAACTTGTCCCTGCCGGTAAATCCTCTTGCCGCACGCACAGCGCTCATGGTGGCTTCAGTGCCCGAGTTAACCAGGCGTACCATCTCTACGGATGGCACCATATCTATAATCTTTTGCGCCAGTTCAATTTCAATTTCTGTGGGAGCTCCATAGCTGGTACCTTTGGCAGCGGCGCTGTTGATAGCCTCTAAAACTTCATCATGGGCATGCCCCAAAATCAGCGGTCCCCACGATCCTACATAATCGATATATTCTTTTCCGTCTACATCGGTGATCTTGCAGCCTTTAGCGGATGCAATAAACACTGGTGTACGATCAACAGATTTAAAAGCCCGTACCGGCGAGTTGACTCCGCCCGGCATGACAGCTCTGGATTTTTCAAACAATTGTTCACTCTTGCTCACATGTTTCTCCAATTTTTAATCTCTTTTCAGCAATGATCGCAGGGTATATTTATGCCCTGCGGAATATAATACCGGACTTTAGTCAGGTACACATATCCCACACATTATCCCATGACGCACAAGTATCACGATCAGATGAACCAAAACAGAGTTTTGGGTTTCAGTTCCGTCCGAAACAAGAGTTTCGGACGGAGTAAAAGTCTTTTGCTCGGGATATATATCCCGGGTAATATCCCGTGATGCATGGATATGCATCACGATCGTTGTCTCGATTTAATATATACCTGATCGCAGGGTATATTTATGCCCTGCGGGATATATTACCGGACTTGAGTCCGGTACACATGTTCCACATAGTATCCCGTGACGTACAAGCGTCACAATCAGTTTTTATCTTTAATTATCTATTTTAAAATCAAGCGTTCAACCATTTGGCAACATCTTTGGCGAAATAGGTTAAAATAATATCAGCGCCCGCTCGTTTCATTGACAACAGCATTTCCATTGCTACACGCTGTTCATCTATCCAACCGTTTGCGGCTGCGGCTTTGACCATGGAAAACTCGCCACTCACATTATATGCGGCTACAGGGAGATTGGTGGTTGCGCGCACGGCAGAAATAATATCCAAGTAAGATAATGCCGGTTTTACCATTACAATATCGGCGCCTTCTTCAATATCCAGTTCCACTTCCTTCAGGGCCTCTCTCGCATTTGCCGGGTCCATCTGGTACGAACGTCGGTCACCAAATTGCGGTGCCGAATCCGCCGCATCCCGAAACGGGCCATAAAAAGCGGATGCGTATTTGGCAGCATAACTCATAACCGGAATCTGACTGAAACCTTCTCCGTCCAATGCACCGCGAATAGCGCCAATCATACCGTCCATCATGCCCGAGGGCGCAACCATATCTGCACCGGCTTTGGCGTGCGTGATCACCTGTTCGCCCAGCAGTGCAAGCGTAGCATCATTATCCACATCATTGTCAACGATTGGACCGCAATGGCCATGGTCGGTATACTCGCAAAAACATACATCGGTTACCAGATACATATCAGGCACTGCGGATTTCACTTCTCTCACCGCACGCTGGATAATGCCGGTATCACAGGTAGCATCACTACCCACAGCATCTTTTTCAGCGGGAATTCCAAACAGCATAATGGATAGAATACCCATAGAGTGAATTTCTTTTACTTCTTTGACCAATTCATCAATAGACATTTGATAGTTACCGGGCATGGATTTAATCTCGTTTTTAATCCCTTTGCCTTCAACCACAAAAAGCGGGTATAATAAATCATCAACACTCACAAAATTTTCACGTACCATTCTGCGGATATTTTCATTACGTCTTAATCTTCTTGGACGATAATAGGGTGTATACATGGTCATCCTTTCCACATTTATAGAAAATATATTCTTACGCTTTTGTACCGGTCATTTTTTCAAACGTATCTCTCGCACACAATACGCTGTCGCCCACACTGATTCCACGACGCGCGTTAGTAGCAAAGTAAAGACCGGGATTCTTTTGTTCCAGTTCATCAAACATGGCTTTGATCTTCATATAGCCCATGGTATATTGCGGGATTGCACGCGGCCATTTCAACATTCGTGTAATAACCGGCTTGCCGCTAATCTGCATCAGGTCACCCAGTTCTTGCAGAACAACTGCTTCCAATTCTTCATCAGACAGATCTGTCATTTCAGGTTGCCGTGTGCCGCCAACAAACGTTGTTAATGCGGCATGTCCTTCAGGAGCACGATCCGGAAAGATTACCGAGCTCCACAATGTTCCCAATATCTTGCGGTTTTCAATTTTAGGCACCAGAAAACCAAATCCATCCAACGGTCTGCCAATCTGCTCTTTTTTAAATCCCATAAATATCAGGGTAACCGGTGGATAGTAAATATTCTTGAATGCTTCAGATGCTTCAGATGAAAGGTCGTTTACAAACTGTGCAATAGAATCCGTTTGGGTAGAGATTACAACATTATCAAACGATTTTGTTTGGGTCTCTCCATTTTGTACATAGGTAATATTCCAGCCGGTACCGTTCTTTTCTAATTTTTGAATATCCACACCGGTTTGCACACCACCCACTTTTTCAGCCATGGTATCAGTAAAGAATTGCAATCCGTTTTCAAAAGAAAACATCTTGGCGCGGTCTTTGGCAACCTCTTTGCGTTTTTTTCGTTCTCTGGCACCTATAACAGCTCCTTTAATAAACGAGCCATATTTTTGTTCCAGCGCCCAAAGTTTTGGAAAACCCGCAGGGGTGCTCAAATTATCGGGATCACCGGCATAAACACCCGCAACAAAGGGATTTATTGCATAATCCAGAAATTCCTGCCCAAGTCGATATTTAACAAAATCAGACAAGGAGATATCTTCTGCCTCTATCTTTTTGATAAACGGTTCCCGCATTAAACGGATTTTGGCTTTTGTAGAAAACAATTTCGATTTTAAAAACTTGAGCGGAGACATGGCAAGAGGGTGCAATTGTCCATTTCGAACAATGTACCGGTTATTGGCTTCGTAACTGCCATATATTTTTTTATCTTCAATCCCCAGATCTTTGATCAGCTCTTTCAAAGTCTCAGAGGTTTCAAGGGCGGTATTGGGTCCCAGATCGATAACAAATCCATCTTTTTTTTCAGAAATAATAGATCCGCCCACACGGTCCAGTTTTTCCAATACGGTTACATCATAACCATTCTGATGCAGCCAGAATGAAGTACATAGTCCTGAAATACCGGCGCCGATTACTGCTACAGTTTTACTCATTTTAACCCTGCCTGGTTTTATTTAACCCGTTTTTAGTCAATATGGTCAATTATTATCCGTTCTAACGCGGCAATGAATCCATTATCATCATTCAATGCCGGAATACGGATATACTCTTGAATACCATGCTCTTTTGCCAGATCATGATAAAGAGAACCAATTTCATAAATGGTTTCCGAATTGTCCGCTGTAAATCCAAGCGGATAAACCCACAATTTTTGTACTCCCTGCTCTGCCAATTCCACAATCTTTTCAGATGTTGCCGGCTCGAGCCACTTGACAGGACCAATCTTGCTTTGATAAGATATATGTAATTTATAATTTTCCGGCAATTCATCTCGCAACTGTCCCACGGCCTCTTCAATCTCATCCTGATAAGGATCGCCTTTTTCTACCCGGCTCTGGGGAATGCTGTGAGCGCTTAATAAAATATGAACATCCTGCTGATTGTTCTCATGACCAATAAATTGTTTCATTTGCTTTGCCATGGCGTGTATAAATTCAGGATGATTGCCAAACCGATCAATATAATAGACATCAGCATTTACCGGATATTTACCGGTAACCTCTAAAAGCAAGCGTTGTATGGATCCTGCGGTAGCAGTAGAATAATAAGAAAAAAGCGATATTACAACTATTTTTTTATAATCTTGCTTTGCAACCTGCTGCCAAACATCCGGTATTAAGGGATGCCAGTAACGCATTGCAGGGTAAACCTTGCAATCTTTACCCAATTTGCTTAACCTTTCGGCAAGCCCGTCCGCTTGTTTTTGAGTAATTTCCAGCAATGGGCTGCTGCCACCCATATGCTCAAATATTTTTGTGGATTTGGGAGCTCGTTTTTTGGCGAGATACCTGGCAAATACGGTTCTCCATTTTCCTGAAAGCGGAATATCAATAATATCCGGATCCATGAAAATGTTTTCAAGATAGGGCTGCACATCATCCAATGAATCAGGGCCACCCATATTGCATAACAAAACTGCAGTAGGCATGATTATACCGTTCTCGAATATTGAGGTTTATCGTTTGTTTTTTGTCTCAGATAATAATCAAATTTCATTGCTATATTTCGAATCAACAACCGTCCCTGTGGTAATACGGTAATTTTATCAGCTTCCAGCTTTACCAGCTCGTCCTGTTCAAAAGAAATCAGGTCTTCCAGTGCATCTGCAAAATAGTCATCGAACCGGATGTCATACTTTTTCTCAACCTTGGATTTTTCAAGTTTAAAATTGCACATCAGATCGGTTATTACATCTCTGCGCAATATATCGTCAGAGTTTAATTGATAACCGCGCATAACAGGTAATTTGCCTTCATCGAGGGGTTTGTAATAATCTTCCAGAGTCTTGTAATTTTGTACATACAGTTCAGACATCATGCTGATACTCGACATACCCATGGCAAACAGATCCAAACCAGCATGTGTAGAATATCCCTGAAAATTCCGATAAAGGGTACCTTCATGCATGGCTATTGTCAGCTCATCATCCGGTTTTGCAAAATGATCCATACCAATGTAAACATATCCTGCGTCTGATAATTTTTCAATGGTCATTTTCAGCAATTGCAGTTTCACCTCGGGTTTGGGCAACGTCTCTTCTTTAATAACGCGCTGATGTCTCATAATATTCGGTAAATGCGCATAATTAAAGACCGCCAGACGATCAGGGTCCATTTTAATGACTTTATCAATGGTTTCCGAAAATTTATCTACGGTTTGGAACGGCAAACCATACATCAAATCAACATTCATGCTTTCAAATTCAAATTCCTGGGCCCATTTCAGCGCCTGCATGGTTATTTCTTCAGGCTGAATGCGGTGGACCGCTTCCTGCACCTGTGGATCAAAATCCTGCACGCCCATGCTGCTGCGATTAAATCCTGCTTCATAGAGTGCTTTGAAATGATCACGGGTCAGTCCACGCGGATCGATTTCAACGCCAACTTCTGCGTCATCCTTAAAGTTAAAATATTTGTGAATTGTATCACCCAATCGCTTTATCATATCCGGAGATAAATAAGTGGGTGTACCGCCACCCCAATGTAATTGGGCTACCTGCCGGTCTTGCCCCAGCCGCTCGGCAATCATTCTAATCTCTTTTTCTAGATAATCAATATATTGCTCCATTACACCCGGCTTTTTGGTTACAAAAGAGTTACATCCACAAAAATAACACAAGCTGTTACAAAAAGGGATATGAAAGTACAAGGATATATCGCGCACAGCATAGGATTTATCATCACTGTCAATATGCTGCAAATACTCTTTTTCGGTTATCCCGTCATGAAAATATGGCGCGGTAGGATAACTGGTATAACGGGGACCCGGCTGATCATATTTTTTGATCAAATCGAGATCAACTTTAATTTTCTGATTATTCATAAGGGGGCCTGTCTATGCTCTGATTTTCATACTCTGTTCACGCACCTGGTCTACCATAAAAGCAACATTGTCAACCGGTATATCCGGTAAAATTCCATGTCCCAGATTAAAAACGTGACCCGAATCTTTGCCAATAATATTTAAAATATGTTGAATTTCATTCTTTATTATTTCTTTATCTCCATACAAGGCAGTAGGATCAAGATTTCCCTGCAAAGCGATTTTTCCATCAACAAGTTTTTTTGCATGTGCAAGGTCTGTCATCCAATCTACACCCAACATGTCAGCATCACTGTCTGTTAACTGGCGCAATATTTCAACGCCGCCTTTACTGAATAAAACAAAAGGTACATCAAAATGTTTCAATCGATTTACTATATTTTTCATATACTTGCCGGAAAAAGAATTGTAAAGATGAACGGGCAAAATTCCACCCCAGGTGTCAAACAATTGTACTGCTTTAACACCTGCCCGTATCTGCATTTCCAGATAACGGGTCACCGCTTCTGTTAACAACGTTAATAACCGATGCACAAAATTGGGATTACTAAAGATCAATTGTTTGATAAATTTAAAATTCCGGGTAGGTTTCCCTTCAATCATATAAGTAGCCAGGGTAAACGGAGAGCCGCTGAAACCAATCAGAGGCACATCCGCGGGTAATTCTGAATTGATCACCTTGATGGCCTGTGCAACATAATCCAGTTTTCCCTCGAGTTCTCTTGTAGACAATTTCTCAAACTCTTTTTCATCCAGTATTTGCGGAGAAAGCTGGGGACCATGATTTTCCAGAAATTCCAGATTTTGGCCCATGGCTTCCGGAATAACAAGAATATCAGAAAACAAGATTGATGCATCAAATCCAAACCGACGAATGGGCTGCAAGGTAACCTCGGCGGCAATTTCAGGGGTTTTACAAACCGTTAAAAAATCATATTTTTCACGGACCTTCATATATTCGGGCAGATATCTCCCCGCTTGCCGCATAATCCAAATGGGGGTTCTATCAATAGGCTTTTTTTGTATTGCATCAATATATAAAAAGGATTGTGACATGTATACAACTCCATTAAATTAGTAGTAACCAAGTAGAGCATTTATCAAATCAGTCGATGTACTGTTTTTCGCTTGAATAATTTTAAAAAATCCTGCAGATCGTACTGCATTTGCAGTTGTCGGTCCAATTACAGCCATAGGGGGCTGTTTTCTTTTCAAACCTTCCATTATTTCGTCTCCCAACAAGCTTGAAAAATTGTCAAACGCCGAAGGACTGAAAAATGTAAAACAATCAATAGAATCCTTGTTAATCATGGACTTTACCTGGTCCAGATTTTCCGGTTCAGTTTTGCAGGTTTTGTAAACCACGATTCGTTCTACCATTGCGCCCTGTTCAGTCAAACCATCGGTTAGCTCGGTTCTGGCAATATCAGATACCGGTACCAACACACGTTTTCCGGACATATCCATTTTTTTAAAGGCTTTCACCAGATCAGTTGCAGTAAAGGAATCCGGCTGTAGCTGAATTTCCATTCCACGTTCAATCAAATGTTTGGCGGTTTTGGAACCTATTGCGGCAATTTGAATATTTCCCAATGTATGACCAATTTCATTCACACGGGACAAAAAAGCATCTACACTGTTTTTACTGGTAAAGACAAGCCAGTCAAATTGATTCAAGGATGTAATTGCAGAATCTGAATCCGCCCAATCATCCGGGGGGCAAATTTGTATTGTCGGAAAAACAACTGTCTTGCCGCCTTTATCTTTTACCGCCTGAATGATATCAGCAGCTTCAACAGCACTCCGGGTAATTAATATAATTTTATTTGCCAGAATATCGCCCATCAGGACAATTCCTTCAATACATCCTTTGCACCTTTATCAATTAATATTTCAGCCAGTCTTTCTCCCAACAATTCAGCTTGTTCGGGACTGCCGGTCAGTCTCTCCTTGATAATTGTTTTACCGTCAACACTTCCCACATACCCAATAATATCCAAAACTTCGTCACTTATAACCTGGGCAAAAGCCCCAACCGGGAACTGACACCCACTATCCAGCGTACGCAGTAATGATCGTTCAGCCATTACAGCCTGAAATGTAGGCGCATGATTCATTTTATGAATAGCCGACAATGTATCTTGATCATCTTGATGGATTTGAATACCAATAGCACCCTGGCTTACACTCGGCACCATATCATCCACATTAAATTCACTATACTTTACTTGGTTCAGCTCTAAACGCACAATTGCCGCTTTTGCCATAATGATTGCATCCAGCCCCTCTTTTGTCAATTTACGCAAACGCGTGTCGATATTACCACGCAGATCTCTGATTTCCAGATCCGGTCGCAAAGCAAGCAATTGCGATTGCCGGCGAATACTGCCTGTAGCTATTTTTGCACCCTGGTCAAGCTGCTTCAATGTGGAGCCATTTTCGGTTACAAGCACATCCTCAACAAATCCACGTTGTGGTACAGCACCCAATACAAGACCCGGCGTCTCTTGAGATGGAAGATCTTTAAGACTGTGCACAGCAACATCAATCTCTTTATTCAACAGGGCATCTTCAATGGTTTTGGTAAAAACACCCTGCCCGCCGATCTGAGTTAGGGATGATTTTTGGTCGCGATCACCTGTTGTTTTGATGATAACACGCTCAAATGAAACATCGGGATTATTTCTTTCCAATTCACTCTGCACAAAATTGGCTTGCCATAAAGCCAATTGACTGCCGCGGGTTCCAATTCGTATAATCTTGCTCATATTTACTTTTCCAGTTCAAACAGATCGTGTATTAGATTTATATGGGTTTGTTGGTAATCAGGATTTCCATTTGTTTTTTTCAGCAATTTAATATGCTGACGAACCAGTTTGTTTATCAGGTTGGTTTTTAGAACATCAAAATCACAAGGATCCGTAGAGTCTTCAGGTATAGCTTTCAAAGCCCGATTGATTTCATTGGTGCAAACCTGTTCGAAATAGTTTTTCAGCTTACCAATGGTAGAAGACAAAGAGTAGGTTCCATACCATTCTATCCAGTCCTGCATAACATCATCAATCGCTTTTAAAGCTTTGGGAATTTCTTTGGTGCGTTTACTGGTATTGATCTTGACGATCTCTTGCAGATCATCCAGGTTATAGAGATAAACACCTTGCAGCTTTTCAATCGCAGGATCAATATCACGGGGGATTGCCAGGTCGATTAAAAATAACGGAGTATTACGCCGTTTTTTACCCAACTGTTTAATATAATCAAAAGTAATGACATACTCTGTGCTCGACGTAGCAGAAATGACAATATCTACACCATCAAACGCATCATCCATTTGATCTAGAGAAAATGCTTTTCCGTTTAAAATTTTAGCCAGTGATTCCGCCTTTTCATAGGTCCGGTTAATCACATGAAATTGCTTTACCCCTTTTTTAGAAAAATGGTCCGCGGCTAGCTCCGCAGTCTCACCGGCTCCAAAAAGTAGAACTTTTTTATCTTCAAGTTTGTTAAAGATCTTTTCAGCAAGTTCAACACCCGCAAAACTAATTGAAACGGCGCCGGCACATAAATAGGTACTGTTTCGAACATCTTTTTGCGCCTGAATACCAAAGTTGAAAATTTTATTAATCAAAGAATCGGTAGCATGCATTTCCAATGCCAGATTATATGCTTCTTTAACCTGACCGGTAATCTGTGTTTCTCCTACAATCTGCGAATCAAGACTCGAGATAACTTTGAAAAAATGTTCAACTGCTTTTACACCAATATGAACATAGGTATATTCTGCATTATTGAAATAATCACACTGTTTATAATTACTGAACCAATCTTTAAAATCGAGTACAGATTGCTCAATATTTTCACTACTTAGATAAATTTCAGTCCGGTTACAGGTTGATAAAACAATGCAGCCTTGTGTATAATCGGATTTTTTCAAATACTCTAATGTAATCTTTTGATCTTCTACATTCAGAGCTACTTCTTCTCGCACCTGAACCGGTGCTGTATGATGTGAAAGCCCAATTATTGCAAACGGGACTTTTTCTAAATTCATATTATACTCTAATAAAAATTATGAAACGAATTTGATATCGTTACCACCGAAATCGCACTTGCCAGTAAAATAATGTATCCCAACAGTGAAAACCTTGCCATCCATTTGCTGTTCAATTTCAAAAATTTATTAATTATATATCCACCAAAATAAAAGATAAAAATCAAATCTGATATAATAATTTTGGGATCAGGAAGCCAGAATTTCCCAAACATTTTATATGCTTGTATATGCCCCAATCCTAACCCAATACCAATAACAAGTATTCCAATTGTAACAGAACGAATACTCATACTTTCCAAATAAGCCAACGGAGGTAACTGTAAAGACACAACATCAAACTTCTTTTTTTTCATATTGTGTTCCTGCACCATATACAATACCGCATAAATTGCTGAAACGGTAAGAGCAGTATATCCACAAATGGTTAATGATGCATGAACAGCAAAGGTAGGATCAGACAAAATAGCACTGCTTTTTGCATTCCATTTAAAATGAAATGCGGCAATGGTTTTAAATACAAACGCAAAACTCACAAGAAACAAACCCGTGGATTTGTTTTTTATAGTAGTTTCAATAATCAAATACACAAAAATAACACAAAAGGATAAAAGAGAAAATGCGTCAAATATTGTACTCAGAGGCATTAATTTGAGAGCAATAATGCGGGAAACAATGCTAAACCCATCAAATAAAAGTAACACCAGTAATAAAGGAACAGTGTATTTTTCAAGATCACGTTTTTGAAATTTAAAAATTTGGTAATAAACTATTACAACAAAAAAGTATAATGCAGGTAATGCATAGTTAATAATCTGGCTGAGCGTTTTCATGCAAATATCCTATTATTTTGTAACAGTTTACAGTATAATTAATTTATAAATAAAATGAAATCTTTTTTCTCACCATAATTATCAAGTTACTAATATTTCAGTATTTTTTCTCAATTTATTACTTATTAACAGAATAACGATTCTAAATAATTCAATATTCTGCATTAAATAAAAAAAGCCCGGATACTTGAATACCAGGGCTTTTAAAATCATAATTTTTTGAAAATTATCAGGGTTGTTTTTCATCATCAGGAATATCTTCATCAGAAATAGAATACTGGAATCTACGAATTCGATTTTCACCACTTTCTACTACATAGATTACCTGGTCACTGACCATCAAGCCTCTGGCGTCATTGAATTCAGTTACAGCAATTCCGCGTTCTCCCAAATCAGCAACCTGTCCTGCACGGGTACCCGTGTTAAAAAATTTCTGGACCTTTTGTGAACCTGTATCCATAACAAATAAATCACCGGTTTCATCAAGCGCTATTGCACGGGGCTCTACAAAACGGTTCAGGTCCATAATTGCATCCTGATAAAGTGTAAATTGAGAAGTAAAATCTTCAGCACTCAATTTTTGCACCAAAAAGTTACCTGCTAATTGGCTGAAATATATATTGTCATCATCAGAAACAATGCTCCAAGGTGTATCAACAGTGCCTGCACCTGAACCATATGTTACAGCATTGGAAGAAAATGCTCCGCGATAGTGTAACAGAACAAATTCCTCTGAGGTTTTTACAAACCAGGCAGGAATCAAGGCAATTTTTATAATACGTTGATTGCCTGAATCAGTAGCATAAAGATCATCACCAATGGATGTAATATCATTGATCTGGGTTCCGGCTTGAGTATCCTTATAAAAAGTATAAACATCCCGAATTGGATGTTTGTCGGCGGAATATCCTTCAAACAATATAGACTGGAATTGATATCCCGGAAAAGCATCTTCACCGGAATAAGCTTCAGCCAATGTTACATGCAAGGTATCACCCGTTGTATAATTTTTGATTACGATGCGGTCAGACACCGAATCAATAGAAACTGTATTAAAGTATTGGTTCCAAGCATAAACTGTGTTTGAACCATTCGTGGCGTACAGGTTTAATTTAGCATCAATATGAATACCCGAGGGTGCAGGTATATTGTTCAAATTACCCAGGCCATTTTGGGTCATTTGTTCACCGGACTGATTAACAACCAGTATTCTGTCATTACCTTCATCAGCGATAAAGATATAACCATCAGGCCCAATAGTAATATCAGTTGGATGCGAAAGCGTATTTCCCAAAAATGTAGCATCCCATACCGGATTCAATTCCACATAACTGGTATCATTTGCTCCAAATCCGGAACTGGAACTATTTGCAACAGGCAAAGGCATCTTGGAATACTCGCAAGATGCTGCCATTAAAACCAATAGTATTGCAATTATAATATAATGTATTCTTTTCATCATTAAAACTTGAATCCTATAGTAAATTGCTGTGTCATTGACAGGTTTGTAAATTCAGCATAAGAGTAATCGATTTGCAATGCATTTCCCCACATGGGAACGCTCAAACCGCCACCAAAACTCCAGTGATTTTCCTCAAAATTAGCCTTGTATCCTGAACGCAATTGCAAAATATTGTTGAAATCATATTCAAGACCTGCAACATATATTTCCTGATCATCCATAGGATGGTCCATTTGAATTGAAAGCGTGAATACATTTTCAGCAAATTCATACACATCCATTGCAGATCCCAGGCTGAATACAATAGGGGGTGAAAAGCCCTGGTAATCCGTTTCAGAAACACTACCAGATGTTTCTGTTTGCATATAGGTACCACCTGGTTTCATTTCAGGACCAAAATTACGCATGGCAGCAGCAACACGTAAAGATTTAAATCCTGTCCAGTAATATGTACCAAAATCGACCATAAAGCCATCCATTACCAGATCATCAAGTGTTTCACGTACATATTTAAAAGTAATACCAAATGAAAATTTATCGGTCATTTTCAAAGAACCGGAAAGGCCGGTCACCATATCGTTGTATCCAAAATACTCACCATTCCCAAAGGGATGATATTCAGTTGTTACCGGCATATCTGCCAAATGCAGATAGCCAACATACATACCAATACCAATATTTGAATTCAACTGGTGCGCATATCCAAGAAATTCATATTTAATATCCGCAAGCCAATCCATATGTGACATAACAAGTTCATTTTTTCCAATTTGAACAATTCCCGCAGGGTTCCAGTACATTGCGGAACCATCATCGGCCATTGCAACATATGCACCACTCATGGATACAGCTCTTGCACCAACTCCAATTTTTAAAAATGTCATTGATGCTGTTCCTGCACGCTGTTCACCCAATTTAGGCAGCAAACCTTGAGAATATACAAAAGATGCAGTAAAGAATACTAGTGCGTAAGTAATATATTTAATTTGTTTCACATTCATACCCAATATCATTAATCATGGTTAAAACTGAAATTCCAGACCCGTCATAACCCGTCTTGGCCATTCATAGCGGGCGGGGTTTGACGGTGGTAAATCCTGTACTTCATCATACCAGGTTACGGGAATAATATCCCCCGGCTCATAAGGTTGACCGGTTACCGGGTTGATGATTCTTGGTATTTTATTATTGAAAACATTTTCAGCTTCTACAAAAAAGGATAACAGCGTGTTGAACATTGTAAAATTCTTGTAAAATTTCAAATCTGTACGCATTTTCATCTTTGACAGGCTGTTATACTCGTCGCTTTCATATATATTATTGTCTACATCCACAAGCTTGGTATATCGCTTTCCGGATTCAAGTTCCCAGCGTACGCTAAAGCCCCAATCTTCGGGCATTTTAAATCCAAACAAATTCCAGCCATCACCTTTGGGAACATCAAAATAAATGTCAGTAGAAACTCTGTAAGGTTTGTCCCAGGACAGGCTGGTTTCGCCAAGCGGTTTTTCTTCAACTTTACCCGCGGCAACCAACAGGTTGGTGTTGGGTGAAGAGCTTTTACCGGTTGCAACAGCATATGAAAAATCAATATTACCGCTCAGGTATTTTGAATACCGACGACGAAATCGCATCTCAATACCACGGGATCTTGCATAATCCATATTCACATACATGAGATAGCTAATGTTTCCATAACGCGGACTGTATTTTTTAACACTCACAGCCGTGGGATAATCAAACATATCTTTATAATATGCCTTGATCTCAATTGTCTGGTTTGCGTTAAAACGGTGTTTCAAACCCAACTCGTACGCAACCGTAGTTGTAGGATCAAGATTGGGATTCCCGAACAATTGGTATGTAGCCTCGGAAGTAGATTTCAACTTGGCATAAACATATTGGCCTTTTGGTTTTTGAGAAAAATGGCCATAATGCATGTAAAGTACGTCATTATCTGTAACCGGATGAGAAATACCCAACCGTGGGCTCAAGTGGCCTTTACCATGCAATCCAAACACCTCAAAAGTATCTTCAAGATATTTTTCACGGGCTTCATCTGTAATAATCACGGTTTCAGGATCTTTAATGGCGTCGTCTACATATTTTCCCGGGAACCAGTAATCGTAACGCAATCCCAGGTTTACAATCATACCACTGTAGGTGATCCTGTCCTGAATGTATAAAGATCCGTCATTCGGGAAGACTCTAAAAAAATCATGGTTACGTCCAAGTCCCGATTCTCCATACCAGGGTGCATTAATATCAATCACCTGCATGTCTGTATAACGGGATTCCAATCCCATTTTCATAGAATGGCGTTCATTGGGATTATAGGTAAAATCACCTATTAATGACCAGGTATCACTAAAATAATCATACCAGTTTTCCGAATCACCATAATCCCAAAATCCATCTCCAAACCGGGTTTCAATACTACCATCGCTGGTGGGATAATAATAGATGGGTTCTAGATCAAGATACTGGACATAATCTGACCAGTGTTTATTTTGTACCGCAGAGTGTAAACTTGTATAAAATCTTGAAATGCTCAAATTATAAAAGGTAGTTGCATTCAAGGTATGGGTCCATTTTAAAGTACTCAGAAATCCTTCTTTGGTAAACGTGTTATAATGATCAAGATTTTCCTGAAAATCATATGGATAACCACGCTCACCACTTACACGAGGTAAAAAGTATCCCTGGTTAATGTTTAATGAACGGTCATAGGAATACGTCAATTTTTGACCGGGCTTAATCGTCCATGACAATTTACCAAGTATATGCCAGTCATTTTCCTCACGGGGTGCAAAATCATTAAATGCTGATTTTGAAGGATAGAGTTTGCTTGCATGGGGCAAGTAGGTATCTGACAAATGGGTATAACCACTCAGAAAGAATGCCAGTTCGCCCGGAAGATCCAGACCTATGTTGGGGAGTAAATTGGAAGTAATTGGATCAGGACCACCAATATTAAACTGGATAATGTCCGTATTGTGACTATTGACATACTTTGACAATAGATTGTCAGTCTTTATCACAAAGTTACCCTCATACTCATCTCCACCCTCTCTGGTCTCAACATCAATAATACCAGACATAGCCTGACCATATTCCGCGTCAAAACCACCGGTGATAACCTTGAGTTCCTTGATAGCCGAGGCATTAATATAAAGAGTGTTGGAATAACCAGATAATGGATCTTTGATGGATTGACCGTCGATTACATACATACTTTCATCTGCACGACCACCACGAATAAAGATCTTGTTGTCTTGCACAACAACACCTACCTGGTCAGCTACCAGGTCATTTACATCTTCAACAACTTTTTGCTTAATTTCTTCTTCAGACATGCGTTGTTCAGAAGCTGTCAATTCAGCATCAAATAATGGTTTTTCACCTACAACCTCAACAGTCTGACCAAATGCAAGTACTGTGGGCTCGAGCTGAAAATCGAGTGCTGTTGTACGGTTCAGTTGTACCTTGATTGCAGTTTGAATCTGTACAATGTAACCGATCATTGATGCTTTAATATCATAATCACCCGGGGAAAGGCTTTTGATCTCAAAATAGCCATTTGCATCCGTAGCCGTTCCTTTATAAGTACCCTGGACGATTATGTTTACACCGGGTAGACCATCTCCTGTATCCTTGTCATAGACGTGGCCTGAAATAGTCGTATTAATTGCTTGCGAAAATGCAAGAACCGGCAGCATAACGAGAACGAATAATAATTTCAGTTTTGTCATTTTCTTCATATTTATATCAATTTTCAAATTCTTCAAACAGTATATACCTTAGAACTTTTGTCATGTTATCATTTCCGTAACAATAGTGTAGCGGTAATGAAAAATAGATTGATTCTCCGCTTCCTATCTTGTATCGAATTCCTACTGGTGGTGAACCTGTATAAGGAACCGTTACCGTTGCAGTTGAATCGGGTTGCATAGAATAAACAACATCCGCATCTGAACCTGGAATCAATGCAGAAACGCGGTTACCTACCAGTTGACCCAAATTCAGATCAAGTTGTTCATCATTATCACTGCCAAATGAGGCAAGAATATCAATACCCGGCAGTAAACGTCCGCCCGGATTCAAACGATATACGGAATCAATACTGGTAAAAGTCCATGTTGTATCTGGGATTTCTTCATTACCATTGGTAATTAAAATTCCGCCGCCAGTACTCATAAACTTTGTAATAGACAAACCGGCACTTGTCAAGCTGGGTCTACCCAAATGAGAGAACCAGATAACCTTGTCAAAATATGACAGGTTTGCTTCAATATCTATGGAAGAATATGGAATGGCATTTTCAGGATTCACAACCGGTGTATTATCCGTACCGATCTCCCAAACAGAATATCCATCAGATCCCAAAAGTTCATCCAAAATATCGGTGTAAAAATTTTGTACTTCATAAAGGTTTTGATCTTGAGCAAAATCATTAACCAGCAAAACTGAGCCTTGTACGGGCTGAACTTCCCAACGATGCGGAACATTATCATCTTCTGGATCAGGGAAAGAAACCACATTACTGAATTTGCCCGAAATATCCTGTGCTTTAACAAAGAACCTATGCTCGCCAGGTTCAAGTTCACGCAGAGTTATTTGTGTTTCATCACCAGGTAATGCAATCCAGGTGGATGTATCATCCAAAGCGTAATAAATGTTGGTAATGGTTTCTCTACCATCATCATCAAACGCCTCCCATACAAATGTTCTTGTTGGGAATGTGTATGCAGTTACTTCCGGATTATTACTGACCGACGGATTACTACCCAGCCTGAAAGCAATTTCAGGTGGAGTATTAAATACGGGATAGATCAGTACTGCCGGAGAAGGGTCAGACAGATTCTCATTATCAACAGCCCACACTCTGATTTCAAATTCATCATAACTGCTTTGAATAGGGACATAAAACGTATCATATTCTGCTGTAGTGAACGTGGGTTCGGTCTCATAATCCCATTGATAATAATAACCAACGACCTGACCATCAGGGTCATCTCCCCACCAGTGCACAATTTGCTTACTGGGGGTAGTATCAATTCCAGTGGTATAGGTTTTGGGAATGATTTGAGTTGTGTCACCTGCCTGTACCGTATCAAACTGTGTTATCTGTTGTTGATCAACAAACAGATAAAGATGGGTTTCAGGAGGTTGATTCTCTAACAATAGAGATTCTTTTTCATCCCCAAAGGGGTCTTTGATACTGCATTGCACAGCAACAAGAAAAACAATGGCCAATAATATATAATATCTAAACGGTTTCATTTGCTTTATCAGGTTATATGCCTCCCGGAAAAATTCCGGGAGGCAAAATTTATTATTTCAACATCATCATTTTTTTGGTAGCTACAAAATCACCGGCAACGATTCTGTAGAAATATACACCGGAAGGAACTTTGAGGCCTGCATTGTTCAAGCCATTCCAGTTCACAACATGTTGTCCAGCCTGGTACTGCTGATCAACCAGTGTACGTACTTGCTGACCCATAACATTGTAAATTACAATTTGTGTATTCTGGGTATGTGGCAAAGTAAAGTAAATGCGGGTTTCAGGGTTGAACGGGTTGGGATAATTCTGACCCAGGTTGTATGCCAATGGAGCGGCAACAAAGTCATCATTAACACCAGTTGTTACACCCATATCATTTACGTCACGTACTTCAATTTTAAAGGTACCAAAGCTAAAGGTAAATACACCTTGAATACCACTAATAACATCACCAACGCGAAGTGTGTCTGTATTGTTAACAACTACATACTCGTCATCACGATTGATTAAAAGTACTGCATCTTCAACACCATCATCATCAATACGACATTCGCCGGAACCATCGGTTACAGAGAAATCATAAGAATTAACGCTGCTGATAGTTACATTTTCAACACGTGTCAAAACACCTTCCCACTGTTCTGCAGTATCTGCATCATCGGCAAGTTCACCAGTATTAACAACAACCGGTTCTGGCATTTCACTGTCAGATTTTGAAAGCGCTACAACAGCACTGTCAGCGAGAATCACTGTGTTATTGTCCCATTTGTAATGATAATCAGGATTGTAATCGCTTACGGTACCATATACGGTTACCCAATCACCAACATTCAATGAAGGCAAGCTAACGCCATCAGCGGTCTGATCGAATACGTAAACACCGTTCCATTCACCTGTCATATCCTGAATTACAAAACCTTCATAGATACCCAGGAATGCATCACCAGCAGTAACATAACCGGAAACCTCTACTTCGTAACCGTTATAAGGACTGTCAGCAATTTCCCAAGGGGTATTTTGCAAATCAGCAATAGTCAATGCAGCATCAGTTACTTTATAACTGTAATTCAATCTTGTAGGTTCTGCAGGATCAGTTGTTGATTGTTCTGCATCATCAGATGCTGCTACATAATAACTTACATATGCACCTTCAGCTTGTGCAGGGATTGTACCTGTCCAGGTACCATCACCATTGTCAGTCATTGCAACATCAGTATAATCACCATCATCTACATTATAGCTCAGGGTAGCCTGGGTTATAGTAAGGTTGGTTTGAACTTCGGTTGTTACATCTACATCATCTTGTGTAGTAGGAGCAGCTACACTACGTACTGTATTTTTTACAGATGGAGGACCAGCGCCCCAAACAATATCACCTACATACAGAGGTTCGAGTTTGTAAGCAGTAGAGTCTGCATAACTACCATAATGGTGATAAACCCAACCAGAGAGATATTCTGCAATTGCGCCCAATGGTGGATCTTCGTAATTTGCAAGGCTGTCAGAATCATCATCAACCAATACACTACCGGTTCCATCATTTACAGAGAACAATTCATACTGTGGGGTTACATTATCTACAACTGCATTACCAACTTGAACAATTACATTGCCCCATTGTTCTGCAGTGGTGGGCCAACGTAAATCACCTGTAGCAATAGAATCGGGTTCTGGCAATTCATTACCAATGCTCAAAATATTAATCGGGCTGGTAATCCAGAATTCAGTCATATTACTTGGGCTGGTAGTATATTCACCAATATAACCAGTCATTTCAATTTCATCACCTTCGAACAACTGAGGATAAGCAGTAGAATCTGCATTGTATGATAAAACTGCAGACCATGGACCACCTTCAGGTTCACTGATGATGAATTTGATACCGTCACCTGCATAACTCAAACCGGTAGGCATGGTAACAATACCTGTAATTTTCAATGTATCTCCATCGAGATAGCTGATATCAGATTCGTTGTCATAAGGAGCTTTTTCAAGATCACTCTGACGTACCTGCTGAATGCGTTGAATACGGGTATAGTCACCAGCTTCAACAACATCAAAAGCCAAACGTGGTCTAATTTTGTATGCGCCATAATCATAACCAATAAGACCGGTAATAGAAGCAACTTCGGTAGCTGTAGTAGGATCAAAATAATAGTCTGCTACATTGTCAACAACACATGGACCAGAACCATCATCTACTTCCCATTCACCGTAACCTAAATTATCGTTAGAAATGGTTAGGTTTTCTACAGTAACCAAACAGCCTTCATAAGCTTCAGTAGAAGCTTCAGCAGTAGTCAAAGTATCGGGATTAATTCCAAAAACACCTTCTTTTTCAATTGTAAACTCGGTTACATTTGAAAGTTCAGTAAGGTTGTAATATTCGCTTACATCAGCGGTCAAAGTTACAGAATCACCTTCAGCAACTTCACGGCCACCATCATAAACCATAATACCATTCCAGGGGCCTTCAGCATCCTGAATATAATAGCTGCTGCCAAATGCACCAGGTTCACCAGTAATAATACCGGAAACAGTAACAGTCTGACCTGCCAGTGGAGAATCACCACTTTCGTCTTCAGTATACTGAATGTCATGAATTGGGGTTACCTGTGCCATAGTCATACCGGCAAGGCATCCAACCATCAAGAGTACTAATAACAACTTTTTCAAAGAGTGCTCCTTTCGTTAAATGATTAAACTATTTTATAATTACAAACTTGCTTACTTGCGTGTCACCAGTATCTAAATCTTCAACACTATAAATATAGAGACCGGTAGCAATTGCCTGATCATGTGTTGAGATCAGGTCCCAGGCGTGCATACCGCCTGAAAGAACTGTATTATTACCGGCAATTCGATCAGACATGAGCTGAACATCATCACCGGCATAGGTGGCACCATCATGGTCAATTTCATCAACCAGATCACCAGCCATTGTGTAAATACGTATTGTACAACGTTCCGGTAAATTTGCAAACCAAAGCATACGGTCACGGTCTCCACTGCCATCCCACATAGCCTGGGCTTTGTAAGGATTGGGGAATACTGTAATCTGACGCATTTTTGATTGTGCAGGATTAGAACCGGGAATTGCATAAACTTTATTTTCGAGTATAGAACTCTCTAAACTGGGAAGATTATTATCGGGATTCCCTGAATCGAATGCAGTAACACTGTACCAATATTCAGTTGGCCATCCATTCAAAAGATTAGAATTGGTAAACCTGTAATTATATGTTTTTCCATCAATTACAGTATCAACTTTGATCAATTCAAAACCTGTATCATAGCCCAGATTATTTATTTTATCAAACTGTGCAAGAATAGTTTCGTCTTCTTCACTGCCAGCAGTTTTAGGTGCGCTGTAAATCTTGTATCCTTCAAAATCTTTTTCACGGGTAATGGGATCTTCATATTCTTCGCTGGCATTGTCCCAATACAATGTAACTTTGCCTTCTCCGGGAATAACCTTGAGATTTGGAGATGGAGGCGGACTGGGAAGAATAAACCTGTCAATTGTTCCATTACCTGCTATAATACCTTTAATCGTGTTGGCATAAACATCTTCTTCAATATCCAATATTCCATCGCCATCACCAAAGACTTCTTCACCCGGGTCCCAAATACCATTACCGTTCAAATCCAGATCAGCTCTATATTCATCTTCTTCAGGATCAAGAACACTATTACCATTCACATCTTCATCGGGATCAAGTTTTCCATCGCCATCCACATCTTCTCCATTATAAGCGATCTGCGCCCAATCCGAATTCAAACGTAATTTAGCACGTCGTTCTGCATTATCTAATTCATCTTTATTGGCCCATTCACCACATACAATGGCAAATGTAAAGGTCAATGATTCTCCGGGATCAAGATCTCCCAACGAGCCTGCGGACAATACAAGCATCCAACTCGCTGCATCCAGTGGATCAGTAGGATACCCACCCGCAGTAACCGCATTATGGTATTTACCAATATGGCGACCCTGCATAACCTCATAACGTCCTTCATCATCAATGGGCATTACATAATCAGGATACGCAAGACTTGAAGGTGAAGACCATTGCCATTGGTCATATGTTACTAAAATATCATCTTGAGAACCGGAAGAACCTAGATACCGGATACCAAAATAGCTTTCCGCAAAACCATCATCACCATCATCATCATACTGAAACGCCATCTTGTAATCATCATCAAAGCCATTCATATTATCATACCAGGACCAACCGCCACCGGGTTCATAAATACTGGTATAATTCATATTACCAATTGCAGCATCCGCCCAAAATCCGGCATAAATATCCGTTATGGGAGAACTGTTAATATTGGTAATCGTATAGTTTAAAATGATAAATGCATCCGTATAGGAAAAGTTCCACGCATAGGATTCCTGATGGACCATCAAGCCAAGAGGATTATGATTAGGGATCTCAAAATCAGATCCAGGAACTACTGTGTTCACATCCGTAAAATCACAAATAAAATCCTGATGTGAAACAGCCTGCGGATCAAAAGACGGAGATGTAGGTATGGAAGAACGAACCCGAATGGTATCACCGGCATCGCTGGTGTTGGTAAATTCAAAACCTTCTTCACCTGCTTCAAACACACCATCAATGATTGCCGTTGAAACATGTACAGCACCATCGTTACCACCACGACCGCCTATCCACAAACCACCATATGACATATGCTCAACTTGTTTTCTCATATTATCAGTATTCAACTGATACATACAAGACGGTTGATCGGGGTTATTATATCCTTCACCCAATACACCATAGTTGGTAATAGACAAACCCAGGTTACCAACATCATGATAATGCCAGTAATCATCGACATCTACTTTTTTGAGATCTTGTGGTATATATGAGGGGCGCTTTGGTGCTTGAGAGAATAACCCGGTAGTAACTACTAATAATAAATTCAGGATAACAACATTACTTAATTTCATACTTTTCTATATCGTTTAAGTGAACAATTGCAGGAAATTATAAAACACAAAATTTTCATAATTCAAGATTTAATTTTAAGGACTAGGATTTAAGGCAATATTAAGCCACAATTAAGAATATCTTAATCTCATATCAGCGGGGTCACATCATTTTCAACAATTCAATTTAACATTTTTAACTTACGAGTCAACAGTAAATTTACCGAATATGCTCTAAATGATAAATAATCGCCTGATAAATACGAACATTCAGCATGGCACCTGTTATTCCGGTATGATCTTTCGCAACATGTGGCTCATCTTGTACATTATATTTTTCCATCAAAGTATAGGGCCTTATATCTCGAAAACCGAGTCCCCATGCCATAGAGGGTACATCGAGCACCATATAATGAAACAGCTCTCGCCATGAATGATCACATGACCTGAACAAATGATCCATAAAAGCCGTATCAAACTGGCTGTTAAATGCCGTCAATAAAACATACCTGCCATCTGAAACCCGTTTGTGAAATGACATTATACTGTCTACAGCAGCTTTAGGAGTCAATGCTCCTCTTGACTTCCAGATCTGCGGATCAAATGCGTTTACAGCATAGGCACCTTCAGACAACCGCTCCGGATGCTCTGGCTGAACAAGACAAAACATACTATCAATTACATTTCCATCAAGGTCTGTTATCACCATACCGACATCAATCATCTCATGATATCCGGGAATCAACCCCGTAGTCTCTACATCCACAAATGCCATAAGCCATTCATCCGGATGGGTTGAAGGCAATGAATCACCCACATTCATTAAAGTCAGAATATCATTGTTTTTATTGGAATTACAACCAAATAGAATCGAAAATGTAAGCAAAAACAAAAATAATATCTTTTTCATCGAATCTCCTTTTTACAAGATACAATTTTTTTAGTAAAAACGGAAACACATTGTACATTTGGGTTACTGGTTAAAATTTTGTATATTATTCAAGAATCAAACTGGAGTTTAATATGAAAAAATTTTTGTTACTGAATATATTATTTTGTTTTGGATTTGCTAATGCTCAAGACACTCTGCGTATTGCTACATGGAATACTTTGAAATTCCCAGACGTCAATGCACAGAATCGCATCCCCGGTTTCCGTAAAGTATTGAACGAAATGCAGCCCGATGTACTCGTCATTCAGGAACTCACATCTGAAAGCGGAGTAGATTATTTTAGGAATGATATATTAAATTATTATATGCCGGACACCTACAGTAATGCTCCTTATGTCGATGGCAATGATACTGACAATATGATGTTTTATAAAAAGTCCAGAATATCTCTCTTGTCTAACAGACAGATCCAATCCGGATTAAGAGATTTCAGCGAATATATGTTTACCTTGAAAACCAATTCAGACGCACCCAAACTGCGCATCTACTCTGTGCACCTCAAAGCCAGTGACGATGACAGGTCAAGACTTTTGCGCAAAAACGAAGCAGAGATCTTGCGCGCAGAGCTGGATCAGCTTCCATCGGACGCTTGCTTTTTTGTTGCCGGAGATTTCAATCTCTACACCGCACAGGAAGAAGCCTACCAGGTGTTAATTGGCGAGCAGGAAAACAACAATGGCAGATGCTATGATCCTGTGGATCTCATGGTTGCCTGGCATAACAATAACAGCCGTTCTATTACCCCCTACCATACCCAGTCAACCCGTTATTCCAGTGTAGATGATGGGGCCGGCGGCGGCATGGATGACCGTTTTGATTTTATTCTCGTATCTAAAGCTTTAATGGAACCAGGCGATTGGTACTGTATTCCTGAATCTTATCAAGCCTTTGGCAATGACGGACTACATTTCAATAACAATATCAACGGCGGCACCAACCAGGCCGTTGCTGACAGTATTGCAGATGCCCTCTATCTTGCATCGGACCACCTGCCCGTCTGTACCGATATTGTTTTCAACAGTACAACCGGCATAACTCAAAATGAAATAGTACTCCCGAAATCTTTTGAACTGAGCAATGCCTATCCCAATCCCTTTAACGCGTCAACGGTTTTCTCGTACAAGGTGAATTCACCCGGCATGGTACACGCGGATGTATACAATGTAATAGGACAGCATATAGAAACTCTCAAATCTGAATACCACAAACCCGGCACCTATATATTACATTATACCCCCAAGGACCTGCACAGTGGTGTTTATTTTGTAAAATGGCAGAGCGGGAATGATAGTATTTTGCAAAAGATTTTGCTGATAAAGTAGATATATGTAAAACCATAATAAAAAAAGCCGCTAAAATTAGCGGCTTTTTTTTATTCCAAATCCATTGCTGCTTGCTTTACCATCTCGGCTTTTAGAACTGCCACAACATTCGGGTGATCGCCAACAACATTCGATTGTTCATACGGATCCGCAATCACATCAAAGAGCAACTCTTCTCCCTCATCCAATTTTTTACCAACATGGACCAGCTTCCAGTTGCCTTTGCGCACAGCATATTCTTTATTTGAACGCCAGTACAATACTCTTTCCGGGAGTTTAGATTGTTCTGCAAGTACGGGCCAAACATCGATTCCTTCATATACCCAGTCCTGCTGAAAAGTTACACCGGTCAGCTTGGATACGGTTGTCAAAATATCATAAACAATAATAGTTTCATCTACTTTGGCGCTACCGAGTTTTCCAGGCCATCTTACAATTGCCGGTACACGGATACCGCCCTCATACAGATCGCCTTTCCAACCATTGAGCGGCAGGTTATTTCCCAGCACATCATTGGGACCATGTTTCAGGTTATACTCGGTTGAGGGGTACCAATCCTTTTGCCCGCCATTGTCACTTAGATAGATAACCAGAGTGTCCTGTTCAATTCCTGATGTTTTTATGGTCTCAAGTACATCGCCAATACGAGTATCCATGTGCGTCATAGATGCCGCAAACAATCTGCGTGACTTGTTTTCAATAATATCATTATAGGGATCAACCCATTTTTTCTCTTCCTGTAAAGGATAGTGCGGTACACTGTACGCAATGTGCAGGAAAAAGGGTTCCGGGCCCTTGCTCCAATCACTTATCACTCGCTTGGCTTCGTTTGTGATGAGATCAGTTGCATGCCCTTCTTCATCAATAAACTGGTCATTGCGGTGCCAGCTGCGATCTCCGTTTTTATAATGATGCGTATACTGATCGATCTGCCCATGCAGATAGCCATAGGTACTGTCAAATCCGTATTTTCGGGGACCCACTTCCGGTCGTAATCCCAGGTGCCATTTACCAGCCAGTGCCGTTTTATAGCCTACTGTTTTCAGCAATCCCGCCAGCGTGGGCTGCTCATGCGGCAATGCCTGTTTACTTCTGCCGCCAATGGGTGCATTAATCCCCCATCTGCTTGGAGGTCTTCCTCCCAACAATGAAGCTCGTGTGGGTGAACATACAGGATACACATAAAACCGGTCTAGCTCTACGTTTTCTTTTGCCAGTTTATCTAAAACCGGTGTCTTAATTTTTGATCCATGATACCCTACATCATGCCACCCGGTATCATCAGAGATGATCAATACAATATTGGGCAGCTTTTTGGGCTTCGAGCAGGCAATACTGCCGGTCATTGTTGTAGCCGCCAGTACTCCCAATGATTTCATAAATTCTCTACGTCTCATATCAATTCCCTTTTGTCTTCATAGCAAGCGCCATGGCAAGTCCATCTCCCAAACGCCCTTTAAACAGTTCAAACAAATCAGTAACGGTTTTATCTTTTGCAATACTGTTCAGCTTTTCCTCCTGGGCTTTGAATGCTTCAAGGGTAACCGCATCCGTGTCTACCAATGAATTGAGAATACCTTCAAGCTCTTTTCTCACATCCTGAGCCGCGGGATCATCAATAAGGTTATTGAACTCGCCGGGATCTTTTTTCATATTGAACAACATGTCATCGTACCAGGTAAAATGGATATATTTCCAGTCACCTTTACGGATCATATATGAACCGGTAGCATTGCCCTCCGAATGGCATTCGCTAAACGCGTATCCCGGATGGTCACCTTTTTGGTCAAACACCATAGGAATCAAAGAGTGTCCACGCAGCTTTTTAACTCCATCTGATCCGGCAAGATCCAGCATACTGGCGGCTACATCAACATGCGCCACAGGTGCCGGTACCCGCTTACCCTTTGGTAAACCAGCACCTGCCATTACCAGCGGAACACGTGCAGCCATATCATACAAATTATTCTTGAACCACAAACCATGTTCACCCAAAGATTCTCCATGATCGGAAGTATATATAAACAAGGTATTGTCCAACTCGCCGGACTGTTTCAGTTCATTATAAATCTTGCCTACATACTCGTCCAATTCAGACACCATTCCATAATACGCGGCACGTGCCTTGCGTATTCTCTCTTCACTGATAGGTGTGGCAATCCTTTTGAATCTCTGTAACTCCTGGTAAACCAGATGTTGTTTTTCCAAAAATCCCGGTGGAATATTGGGCATATCCATGCTGTATGATGGATACATGTCATAATATTTTTTTAACGCAACAAACGCGGGATGCGGCTGGGTCAAACCCACGTATAATGCCCAGGGCTGTTTTTTATCTTTGGCTTCTTTTTGTAAAAAATCGAGTCCGAGTTGAGTCTTTTCCGCATCCTTGTGTGCTTTATTACGTGACTCTCCATCCACATTGAGACGTTCATTCACGCGATATGCAACCGGTCTGCGAAACAAAGAGGTGATATCCGGTTTATATTGATGCCCATGCGATGTTTCTATTTCTTCAAAACCGGTGTCATGTTCATCTGAAAGATCGAGCTTACCTATAGCCCTGCAATAATACCCTTCATCTTTTAAATAACTGGACCACAGCGGCTGGCTTCCATCCCAAACGGTTGAATTGCAGAAAGAATTGCTGTCATGCGCAAACATTCCTGTCATCATACTGGCTCGTCCCGGGGTACATACCGGATGCCCGCTGTATGCATTATCAAACACAACACCCTCGTTTGCAATACGATCAAGGTTGGGTGTTCGTACAATAGGGTGCCCCATAAATCCATTGACTTTATAACTATGTTGGTCCGAACAGATAAAAACAATATTGGGTTTCTTTTTAGCAGCCTGTGCATTTTTAGGTGCAATTGTAGAAGTAACGGCCGCACTCGATATAATTCCCCCTGCCATCATTTTTGTGAAATTTCTACGAGATACTTTAGCCATAAGAGACTCCCTTTTTATTTATCCAAATAATCTTGAATGGTTTTTGCTATAATCATTTGTACTTCAGCTTTCATATGAACACCATCCGGTGCATACTGTTCATAAACAGGTTCCAGGACAGAGTAAATATTAACAAATCCACAATTCATTTCTTTAGCCAAAGCCCTGAATAAATAGGTCAAGACTTTAACACGTGAATCTCCACCATGGTATTTTTCTTTCAATATGCGGTCAGGGCCGTAAGGCGGTGGAGAAACAATAATAATTTCGGGACTGTTTTCATTATAAAATGAACGTATTTTTTCAATCAACTGCCTCATATTATCCGGAACTTTGGCCAAACTGTCGGCAAATACGGCTTTACAATCATTGGTTCCCAGACAGATTAAAATTTTATCAATCTTTTCCGGTTTGGCGTCTTGAACGGCCGTAGAAAGATATTGATCTATCTTGCGCAAGGTATTCAATCCGGGATCGCCATTGTTGTCAAAACCAATTGTATTTCCGCTAATAGACCGGTTAATAATTCTGACATCCGGATAAACTTTTTGCAATTGAACAACCCAGCCATGTTCACTGGCACCATTAGAATCACCAATTGTTAAAAAGGTTGCGGCCTGGGTATTTCGACTATATAGAGTAAAAAAGAGGACCAGGGAAAGAGCGAGTAGTATTTTTTCTATCATTGCATATCCTCCATCATAGTATCTATTTAAAATACAATTTTCAAAACATGAATACAAATAAAAAAGGACCAGCCTACCCAACTGGTCCTCTAGAATTAATAGGCAATCTGCATCATCACCCTAATCCAATGCGGGATCACCATATTCAATTCGTTTATTCAACATTTGTTTTTGCAGTCTTTTCATTACGGTAGCAAAAGCAGGATCATCGGCAATATTATTCATTTCAAGCGGATCATTAACCAAATCATACAAAATGTATTTTTCAATCTCCGGATAATAGATGAGTTTATATTTTCCATCACAAATCATCCGTTGTAAATTCATATAACCACCATAGATACTGTCATAATGGTCATGCTGCTTTCCATCCAATAGCGGCATCAAACTCTTGAAACGGACCTGCTCCGGTTGTACAATTCCCGCAATATCAAGAGCTGACGGCATAATATCCTGCAAATACACAGGAGTATCAATTCTTACATTCTGAGGAATCTCTTTGCCGGAAACAAAAAGAGGTACCCTCACACTGTGGTCAAACATGTTTTGTTTTCCCATCAATCCATGATGACCAATTGCCAATCCATGATCAGCAGTAAAAAATATTACGGTATTATCTGCTTTACCTGATGCTTCAAGCGCATCCAGAATACGGCCAACCTGCTTGTCCATATGGGTAATTATTGCATAATACTCTTGCCGATGGACTTGCACAGCGTACTCTGTGCGGGGAAAAGGAGCCAGTCGCTCATCCCGAAGGTTCTTACCGCAACCCATGGCATCTTTGTAAGGATATTCATCCAGATAGTTTTCCGGAATTGTTATTTCTTCAACCGGATATTTATCTACAAATTCTTTGGGAGACTGGCGGGGATCGTGAGGTGCGTTAAACGCCAGATACATAAAAAAGGGATTCTCTTTATTCCGGGCATCATTAATAAACTTTTCTGCATTATCACCCAGAACTTCACTCCAATGTTTTCCACCTTTCCAATATCCTTCTCTGCTGGTATCCCAGGGTTTCCAGACATCCTCTTTACCCTTATGGGGGCGGTTATAACCTTCAGGAGTTTGATTGGGCATACCGGGCCTCACATCCAGAACATGATCAAAGATATTCTGTGGTTTAATATCTTTAACATGCCATTTGCCACTCATATAGGTTTCGTATCCGGCAGATTTCATATATTGGGACCAAAACCGTCCATTCTTTTGTTCCTGTTTCAGTTCCGGTTCCAGTTTTTGTGCATCCCATAAAAACCTGCCTGTATTGAGCATGGTTCTGCTGGCTACACAGACTGCACCATGCCAGGCACCCTGATTATAGGCATGGGTAAACGTAACACCGCTCTTTACAAGACGATCAAGATTTGGTGTTTGCACCTCGTCATAGCCCAATGCATTGATCGTATCAAATGCCTGATCATCCGCAAAAATAAACAGCACATTGGGCTTGTTAGATATCGGTGAATTAAAGGAGCAGCCGGATAGTCCCATGAATCCGGCTGCCTGACCCAACCTCCGAATAAACTGTCTTCGATTCATGCTCATTAATATTTATGTCCATGTATCAATGAAGCTCTAAATCCATATATTGCAATAACCACAAAACAGATCAACGGTAATACAAAAGATGCCCGCGTACTGGACAATGTCATAAACCCGAGATTAAAATCATTCATATCCATTATTGCTGCCTGCATTGGCGGCATTATTGAACCACCACCAATGGCAACAATCAAACCCGCAGCGCCCAACTTGGCATCATCTCCCAGGCCTTTCAATGCAATACCATAAATTGTAGGAAACATGAGAGACATGCAGGCAGATACACCAATCAAACAATATAAGCCGATCATACCTTTTATAAATATAGTGCCTAGAATCAAAACCAATCCGGCAACGGCCAGGTTCATCAATAAACCACCGGGACTAAAATATTTCAACAAATAGGTACAGATAAAGCGGCTTGAACAGAAAATGATCATAGCGATAATATTATAACCCTGTGCGGCATCTTTGGTCATACCCAGCTCATTCATGGCATATTGAATAATAAAAGTCCAGCACATAATCTGAACACCCACATAAAACGCCTGGGCTATTACGCCTTCAACATATTTCTTGTTTGCACCCAATCTTTTCAGTGTCGGTTTCAAATCCAGAGAAGTGCCTTCTTCACCTTTGGTTTTCGGCAAACGCGTAAATAAAAATATCAGAAAAAACACCAACACAATCAAACCAATAATAATGTAGGGAGTTCTGAGTATTGCCAAATCACTTAGCTGCAATGCTCTGAATTTATCTGGCGCTGTTTCTAATAAGAGCTGTCGTTCTTCATCAGATCGAACATCAAGACGAGCCAGAATAAACTGCTGGGCGATAAACATACCCGTAAGTGAACCTAAGGGATTGAATGCCTGGGCAAAATTCAAACGGCGTGTAGATGTCTCTTCCGGTCCCATTGACAAAATGTAAGGATTAGAGCTGGTCTCCAAAAATGACAAACCGCATGTCAGAATAAAATAAGAGAGTAAAAATGCCCAAAACGCTACAAGCATACTGGAAGGTAAAAACAACAAGGCACCCAACGAGTAAAGTCCCAGTCCCACAAGAATACCGCTTTTGTAGGTAAATCGTTTAATAAAAAGAGCTGCCGGAATTGCCATAACACAATAGCCGCCATAAAATGCAAACTGTACCAGAGAACTTTGAAAATGGCTGGTTAACAGAATGGTTTTAAATGCCGCAACCATAGGGTTCGTAATATCGTTGGCAAAACCCCATAGTGCAAACAAACTCGTCACCAATACAAAAGAGAAAAAAAACTCTTTGGGAATGACGGTCTCTTTATTATTACTCGTTACCGGATCTGCAGCTGCATTTGTCATCTCTTTACCCTTTCAATACAGTATTAAATATTAAAAATCTCCACTTGTCCGTCTGCTGCTTTATACTCTGCATCCTGGTCCATTTTATAGATGCGTTCCATCAACTTCCACTTTTCTTTTGCCGAAGAACCTTTGACTGTCTTTTGAAAATCAGACATATATGCTTCCCATTCTGCCTGTCCGGGTAAACCAGCAAGGGTTTCCATAGCGGCATCGTGATCGAAATCTACTTTGGTATCCATAATCATAAACAGAGTTGTTCCATTAATATAAATCTCCATATCCAGAATACCTACAGATTTCATACCTTCTGTTACTTGCGGCCAGGCTTCACCCATTGCATGACGTTTCTTGTATTCTTTAATTAATTGAGAATCATCAACCAGTTCTAACGTCTTACAATAGCGTTTGAATGTTTTTATCATAGATTTCCTGATATTAAAACTTTAACAACACTTTGAGATAATTTTGCGGTTCTTTGGCAAGGACTTCAAAAGCATGTTGTGCCTGATCACCGCCAAATTCTGCAGAGATCAATGCTTCAGGATTCAGATCACCTTTGTCCATATGTTCAATGGCTTCTTTAAACTCACCGTGGCTTACGCGGGAAGCTATAAGCTTTGCTTCTTTCCAGATAATATGTTTCATCACCAGGGGTACCGGTTCATCTGACAATCCCAATACACAGATGGTTCCGCCACCTCGAATGGACTTTACACATCCCAAAACCGGATCCGGCACATTCTCCAGATGCTTTCCATGTCCTACTGCTTCAAAGGCGACATCTACACCCATACCGCCTGTAGCTTCCATAACCACATCAACAGGATTCTCCTTGAGGGGATTAATGACTGTAATATCTTTACAGGTTGATTTGGTAATTTCCAGACGCTTGTCTAATACATCAACCACAAAGAGGGGCTTGTCGGTTATTGTACGTGCGGCCTGCATAATGCATTGACCTACACGTCCACCACCCCAGATCAATGCCGACTGTCCCGCCTGAATGCCGGAACGATTGCTGGCATGAAAACCAATTGAAAAAAGTTCAACCAGTGCCGAATGTCGGTCTGATATTTTATCAGAAATCTTGTAGACCATGCTTTCATGTACTTTGACATATTCAGCAAAGCCGCCATCAAGATCTACTCCAACCAGCTTTAATGTGGTACAGGCGGGATAATGCTTAACCTTACACGCACCGCATTCCCCACATGGAATAATGGGGTCAACTACAACACGGTCTCCTTCCCTGAATCCGGTTACTTTATCTCCCACCTTGGTTACAGTTCCACCAAATTCATGGCCCTGAACAAGAGGTGTGGATGTACGCGGTGCAAATTCGCCTAAAAAGATGTGCTGGTCACTTCCGCAGATACCGCCATAACTTACATGGATCAACACTTCTTCATCACTGATCTCCGGCACGGGTATGGTTTTCCATTCTATATTTTTATATTCGGTTAAAACCGCTGCTTTCATACTATTTGACATTATATTCTCCTGTTACTTTATTCTATATATTCTTTCCGCATTGCCAGCAAAGACTTTGATCTGCTCCGAGACATTCAACGGATTACAATACGATTTAATTATATTCAAAATATCTTTATACTTTCCGGCTACTGTACAAACCGGCCAATCCGAGCCAAACAAAATTCGGTCCGGACCAAACGCCTTAAACACAACATCCATATACGGTTCAAAATCCTGAACTGTCCAATTATGCCAATCGGCTTCGGTAACCATTCCGGAAACTTTGCACGATACATTGGAATATTGCGCAAGCTTTTGAATATTCTCAGCCCAGGGCTCTAATATTCCGTCTTTGATCAATGGTTTAGCAATATGATCCAGCACAAATTGTTGTTCAGGAAACTGTTTGACCAACTCACAGGCAAATGGTAAATGACGGGGAAAAACCAGTATATCATACACCAACCCGTATTTTTCGATCAGGCTGATACCACGTAGAAAATCATCTTGCAGCATGAACCGGTCATCCGGTTCGTCCTGCAAAACATGCCGAACTCCAACAGCACTTTTTGATTCTGCAAAGGATTCCAATTGTTCATCAACATTTTCGCTGACAAGATCAACCCAGCCAACAACACCCAAAATAAAAGGATTCTTTTCAGCAAGCTCCAACAACCATTGGGTTTCTTCAAGTGTTTGTCTTGCCTGTACGGCGATACATCCATGTACATTATTTTCTGCATAAACAGCGGCAAGGTCTTGCGGCAAAAAATCGCGTTTCAACACCTGCATGCTGTCATCAATCCAGCCATATTCCGATAGAGAGTATTTCCAAAAATGTTGGTGTGAATCAAGTATCTTCATCATTCATCTCAATTGGCTAAATAGGGATATGCTTTATCAATCAAACCATTTTCTTTCATTGCTGCCCAAAACGAATTGGGAATTTCTGCTGAAACCGAACGAATATTCTGTTCCACTCGCTCCGGTTTGCTGGTATTTAAGGCAATACTCACAACGGCGGGATGAGACATTCCAAACTGCACACACACATCAGCAGGCAGTACATGATATTCTTTACAAAGAGAGAAAAACCGCTCCCGCCATTCAAAATAATGTTTATGTTCCGGGATTTGCTCATTCAATATCTGATAATCAAAGTATTTACCACCGGTCAGGAATCCGGCATGAAATACCGCTGAATTGATTACCGCAATATTGCGTTTTTGCAGTTCATCCAGAAAATTGAGCATCTCTTGTGGATGGGTATATATGGTAAAACTCACAGCCAGCATGACCCAATCCAGATCCACTTGTTCCACTATATCACGTATTACATGCCAGTCTTTTGCGCCTACACCCACTGCGGAGGTTTTACCTTCTTTGCGCAATTCTTCAAGACCTCGGTAGGCTTGCAAAATATCATTGAATCGGTCTATTCGTTCTTTTTCATTCTTTGCCGGGGCTAAATATTCATCTGGATCGTGTACTGAAACGATCTGCGGTTGTCTGCCACCCAGCAATTCACAACCCTGCTCCCAGCATTCTAATATACCATCATAACTAATTTTTTGCTCAGCATCATTTTCCAGGCCAATCCAGGCACCCGGTTCAAATGTAGGCTCGGGTATTTTTAACGGTGTACGGATCCAACCCAGTTTATTGCTGATAATTGCTTTATCCGTTATGTTGAGATCATCCAATCCCTGCCCAATGACTTCAAGTGCCAAGCCCGCACCATATTTACCGGCACTATCCAGCACCAATGTACCATCCATCTGCTCGTAAATAGCATTTATGATCTTGAATTTGGTTTCATAACTCAGTGCCTGGTACAAATTCCCAAGACAACTGGTACCAAAAATAATGGGTGGTATAGATATCCCGGAATTACCGAGAGAGTTGTACTGCATACATCATCCTTACTGCTAATTACCCGATCAATTACTCGAGTAAGTAAAAATATAAAAAAATTCCCAATAATCAAAAAACAATTATTGGGAAAATAAACTTATATAGTAATCATGGCCTTGATTACACCATCCTGGTAATCAGCAACCATATCATAAAATTCTTTTGTTTGAGACAAATGTCCTGAATGTGTAATCAAGGAATCAATTTTTACCTGTCCCTTGTAAATTCGCTCAACGGCCAATCCCAAACAGTCATTCTGTCTGCGTACATTGTGTATGGTTATTTCTTTTCTGCGCAGTCTGCTGATATTAAAAGAAATACGATCGACTGTAGGTATCCCGATTAAAAGCAGCATACCTCCCGGCTTTAACAACTCTACAGCCTGGTCAATTGCTTCCTGCTTTCCACAACACTCGGCAACTACATCCAGTCCCAGAGGTTCTTTTTCCAGGATGGCCTGTACAATATCTTCATCATCGGGATTACCGATCCAGTCTGCCCCACACTTTTTAGCGGTGAGCAGTCTATTATCCAGCTTGTCCGTTACATACAGGGTTTCAGCACCTCTAAAACGCGCTTCCAGTAAAGCGGTTAAGCCTATAGGACCCGATCCAAGAATAGCCATCTTTTTACCGGTCATTTCCTGAACATACTTTAATCCATAAATGGATATAGACAAGGGTTCAGCAAAAGCACCCTGTTCAAGGGTCATACCGGCAGGTAAAAGAAAACAGTTCCGTTCTGGCATGATAAGGTATTCGGTCATACAGCCGCGCAACTCTCCGGGAGTCCCCAGAAATTTCAATTCGCGACATGTATTTTCACGTCCAGCCAGACATTGATCGCATTTACCACAAGAGATCGCAGGTTCAACTGCAATCTTGTCACCTGGTTTAATATGTTTGACTTTTTTTCCTGTTTTCACAACAGTTCCGGAACACTCGTGACCCGGAACATAAGGAAAATCAATAATCTGATCACCGATCCGGCCATCCACATAATAGTGGATGTCCGAACCACAAACTCCAACTGAGCCCACTCGTATCAAAACATCGTCATCATTTTTAATGATGGGTTGTTCAACGTCAGTTAGTTCTATATTTCGCACCCCCGGAAATTGTGCGCATTTCAAATTCTTACCTCAAAAATATATCAATCAAGAAACAGGGGTTTAACATGACGTTCGAGAATATTCTCGGTTACGTTCCTGGCAACAATATCACTGAATTTCTTTAACGCACCCAGATACTCGTCACCTTTTTCTGCGGCTACTTTGTAACCCACATGCAGCAATTGTCTGAAATGCAAATTATAACGGGGATTACTCTGATCATGACGCAGTGATTCCGAATACATATCTCCATCCCATTCATCTACTTCTGAAGGAGCAGGAAGTTTCTCTACATCAATATCAATTACAGTAGCATAAGGTTTGCACAATTCATCAAAACGATCATAAGCAACTCTGTATACATCTTTGGCAAGTTCCAAACCTTCACCACCCGCCATTGCCAGACCAATCAATTCTTCCAACCAGGTTGTGCCTGCGGTTTTGAGGTGCAGTCCTGCATCAAATTTACGGAGAGCTTTGCGGATAGGTTCATAAATTGAAAACTTGTCACTTCCCGAGTGAACGCTCAATTTCAAGTTTTCCTGCATACCAAATTCTTTAACTGCAAAACTAACGACAGCAAGGTCCTGTTCAAATTCTTTGGTAAACTGTTCCAGGTTTCCTACATAATCCACACCTTTATTAAAACGACCCGTAAACTTGGGTGCAACAGTCTGTGCAGGAATACCTTCTGCAGCAATGGCAGAAAGGATAAAAAACATTTCAACGGGAGTCTGGGGTTCGTCGGTTTCATCCATGGAAACTTCAATAACCATATTATCTTTACCTTTGGTTTCCAGGATATGACGATAAATTCGGCCGGCTTCCTGTACTGCAAACAAATATTTTTCACCAATTCCCATCAATTGTTCCTGGGTGATCTCAAATGTTTCATCAATACCGGGAATGCTCAATGCGCCCAAATATTTTTCATTATTTTTGTAAAAAGCCTGAATTGCATCATCTTCTGCTTTTTTACCAATATAGTCAGCTACATCCAAAGTAAAAAAATCACTAAAAGCAATAAAACCATCTACATTGTTCATATTAATATGATCGGCATCTACATAATAGGGAGCGTCCCAGTTTAAGCTTTTTACAGCTTCATCTGCTTCAACACGTGTATCCTGGGGATTCGTATGAATGGTTGAATGTTCACGATATGATTTATTCCAAACCGGTGAAATTTCTACTCCCAGTTTTTTAGCTTCAACAAATGCTGCCAGTTGTGCTTTTCCCTGGTGGCCAAAACGGTCACCAACTCCAAATGAATATTTTCCAATTTGCATAACAATTCCTTTTTATTGACAATTACTTCTCATAGTTTATATCAATTCTAGTATACAAAAAAATAATTTAAAATACATGTTAAAATTTACTTTTCAGGGACACCCATCTTTTTTTTATATGGTATATAGTCATGTAATGACTTTAATAATTCAGAATCGCTGGTAAAACGGTCCAATGCTAAACCGGCATCCAGTGCCTTGTTCATATAATCGAATGCTGTTTTGGGATTATTCCTGGCAGAATAGATTAGTGAATAGGTGTAAAATCCTTCCGGATCATTGGGAAAAGCTTTCATGAATTTCTCAAGAAATTCCAGTCCAAGATCATACCACCCCATTTCCACACAAGCCACTACGTCTTGCATCTTTTGTTTGTATTGGGCAGCCGAACCAAAATCTCGTTTATAAACCAGAGGTTCTTTTTCCGCAGGTACTACATCTTTAACTGCACCATATTTATCCAGGAGCCCATCTACCAGCTTTTTATCATAAGGAACTGTTCGGTATAATGACACACGTGTGCCATTATCATTATAATCCATGTTCCAGTATTCCCATACTATATTACCTTTGGGATTGATTTCGAACAAATGTCCGCTATCCGATTCTGCGATCAGGGTATTTCCGTTTTCAAGTCGATTTGCTGATCCTCGAGACGGAGAGAAAAAATCAGTTTTTGGATCTGATGTATATTCCCAAACAATTTTCTTTTTTAATGGATCTAATTCTACTACCCGGGTGTACTTGCGCGATGTTTCATCTATATGATGGCCGTTATCATAGATAAGAATATTGCCGTTTTTCAACATCGTGGGCATATGCGGACCTTCTAGTTCTCCGGGTCCCCAGGCCCATACAACTTTGCTGGTGGATCTGTCTACAATAAATATGGTATTGGCATGCCTGCCGCACATTAACAAATTACCTGCACTGAAACGGCTATCCTTTACAGCAATTGGATTTTCAGGCAGTATCTCACAGGTATTGATGTGAGGCCAGTCCCGAAAAGTTTTATGCGGAGGTACCGGTTGCTCAGCTAATGATGCAATTTCATCAAGGTGTTTATCATATTGCCAGGTCCAAACAATATCGCCATTTTTATCAAATTCAACAAGCTCGTCTATGGCAAGTTGTTCTGCCGGATTCCATGGATTTTCAACATCCCGACGTGAAACAACAATGGTATTCCCATTTTCAGTTCTTGCAAAATCATGATGGGCACGAAGTTTGGCTTTCCAGACAAGTTTGCTGTTCCAGTCGAGTTCAATGATCATTTCATCTTTAATTATTGCTACCAGATTGCCATTGGGAAGCATTTCAGCATAATGCCAGGTCATACCAAATCCGCTGAAATCACTGGTTTGTTCGTCGGTGTGGGAAAAAGTCCAACTGTGAACATAGCGACCATTAGGAGATAAAAGATGTGCAGTTTCGAGATTACGACTGCTTACCAGCCGATAACAGTCGCTCGTATGTTTTTCATCAAATTTATTTACACCAATTCCCTCTGCAATTAACAATTGGGTCAATCCAATTATAAAAATCTCCAGGAAGATAAAAAAGTTTTTAATCATTTAATGATCTCCAAGCCCCTTGATTTTAAACCTTTCGATTTCCGGTATGGTATGTTCTTTTTCCATAATTGTTTTTATCTTTTTTATAATATCGGGATAATTCTCAGCAATATTATGTTCTTCTTTAATATCATCGGTCAGGTTGTACAATGCAATAGCAGACGCTCCTTTTTGCAGATCACGTCTAATACCTTTCCATTCTCCCATTCTGACTGCCTGCTGACCGCCATAAGCAGGAAACTCCCAATACAAAAACTCGTGAGACTTTTGCTCATTACCCAGCAGTTCCGGTAAAAAGCTGATTCCATCCGTATCATTTGGAACTGCTGTTCCGCTCACCTCACATAAAGTCGGGAGCACATCATAAAACGCTGCCATGTGGTCCGATTCTGTACCCGTCTGAATCCTGCGTGGCCAGGATGCAATCATGGGTACTCGGACCCCTCCTTCATAGACATTGCCTTTGATGCGCTCCCTTTTATTTGGAAATGGAGATGCACTATTGAAATATTCCGAATCCGCTCCACCCGCATAGGTTGGACCGTTATCAGATGTAAAAATAATCAATGTATTTTCATATATGCCCAATGATTTCAATCTTTTAATCAATTGACCTACCTGGCAATCCAGATAGGAAACCATAGCCGCGTAAGCAGCATGGGGATACCGATGCGGCAAATAGCCCATATCTCCAAGGTATGGTTCTTCATCACCAAACTTTTCCACATACTTTTTCACCCAACTCTGTGGGGCCTGCAATGACACATGTGGAATGGGGGTTGCCCAGTACAGAAAAAATGGTGTATTCTTATTTTCATCCACAAAACTGAGGATCTCTTGAAACATATAATCCGGAGCATAGTCTTTTTGACTAAACTTTTTATAACTGGCAGGATCTAAAGGATCCGCATCTTTATCAAGCTTGGTGTTGGGTATAACCAGTTCATTATTCAGCCAGTGTTTTTCAGTATTCTTCCACAGATGTTTTGGATAATAGATATGCGCTTGTCTCTGACAATTATATCCATAAAAGAAATCGAATCCCTGTTTATTGGGAATGCCTACAGTATTGGGTGCGCCCAGTCCCCACTTGCCTACAACCGCAGTTTTATATCCCGCAGATTGTAACAGCTTTCCGATTGTGACTGTATCCTGAGGTAAAGGTCGCTGTCCTTCCAGATTGGGGTCTTCGACCATCTTGGCATAATCCCATACATCCCCGCGAGACGCCCATTCATCATTACCGCGGATATAAGCGTGACCGCTGTGTTTACCGGTAAGCAATACACATCGTGCCGGGGCACATACCGGGGCTCCTGAATAAAATTGTGTAAAGCGCATCCCGGTTGTTGCCAGGTTATCGATATTGGGAGTTTCAATCTTTTCCTGACCATAGCATCCCAGTTCACCATATCCCAGATCATCTGCCAAAATAAATACAATATTGGGTTGGGCTTGAGCGCGCTGGCAGTTTAAAAATCCGCCTGCCAAGGCAGTACCCATCGCAGTTGATAATGATTTTAAAAACGAGCGTCTATGCATCAAAAATCCATTTATTAAAAGAAACAATAATCAAAAACACATCTTTAATTTGCCGAACGGGGCAAACGCACGCCATATTCAATCTTGAAAGAATATGCATGTTCACAGGGTTTGTTTTTGGGCATTACCAGTTTCAAACCGGCATCTGTCATTTCCCACTCAACCTTTTCTTTGCTGCCTAAAAGTGAAACCGATTGAATTTGATCTGCATCCAAAACCTTGAGCGATTCAACAGTCAATTCATTCTCGGGCCAATCCAATGCAATGGCGTACAAAGTATTACCTTTGGTGGTAAACCGCACATCCTTGGCCGTGTAAACCAATTTCTTTTTATCAATAAAGCCGCCACCTTTAAACTGGGTAGGACCTTCGCCATACTTGAACCAGTGCCGTGTACCGTAAATGGCTTCACCGTTAACACCCAGCCATTTACCAATTCCCAGCAGTCGTTCTTTTTGCCCTTCAGGAATAGTACCGTCTGCACGGGGGGCTATGTTCATCAGTGTATTGCCGTTTTTACTAACCCGGTCAACCAGATTGTCTACCATTGTATTAACATCCTTGTAATCAGGATGCTCTACATAACACCATGATACTTTATCAATGGAGGTATCTGTGATCCAGTAAATCTGGCGCAAAGAATCCAGGCGACCGCGTTCCATATCCAACACACCGGCGCCAATTGGCAAATGATCGTCTTTATAAGAGACAACCACATCTTTGCCCCACTCTTCTGCTTTGTTATAGTAATAAGCAAGAAATTCACGTTTATAAGCATCAAAAGAATGTTCACGCCAGCCAAAGTCAAACCAGATATAATCCGGTTGATAGTTATCAATCACTTCAATTAATTTACCCAGCCAGTCCTCTAAAAAATCATCCGATTCAGGAGCACCATCAGCATGCGGTAAATTATAAAGACCGGCAAAACGTGCATCCCCGGCATCATAATCATAAGCGGGTTCATAATATTTCCAGTTATACGCATGATGAAATGAAGTTAAAAATTTTAATCCTTCACGCTTTCTAACGGCCTCTGCAAGCTCTCCCACAATATCTCTTTTCGGGCCCATATCACCTGCATCCCAATCCGTTAATTTACTGGCCCACATGGCAAAACCATCATGATGTTCGGCAACCGGACCGATAAATTTCGCACCCGATTTTACAAACAAATCTACCCATTCATCTGCATTGAATTTTTCAGCAGTAAACATGGGGATAAAATCCTTGTATCCAAATTCCTCCTGCGGTCCCCAATTCTCACGATGCCAGTTGAATAATTTACTGTCCTTATTGTACATATTACGCGGATACCATTCGTTACCATGCGCCGGCACCGAATATACACCCCAATGAAAATAGATACCAAACTTGGCATCTTTGAACCACTCCGGTGTGGGATGCTGTATCAATGATTCCCATTCAGGTTCATAGGCTTTTGTTTTATACTCTACAGCTAATGTAGAAATAAAAAGTCCCGCCAACATAATACATATTAAAAACAGTTTAACTTTCATCTTGCCAACCTCCAACAAAATCACTTCATCTTTGCAATTTCCTGAATAATACACCAACTTGTCATACCTATCTGTGCGCCTGTAACCAGATGTGTAGGTTCTCCGTCATATTTGCGTTCCGCTGAATTATTCAGATTAACCAATTCCGGCCGTTCCCGTCGGTCAAAAGTGGTTTCCGTGCCATCATTCCATTGCACAGTATGTGTATAAACATGAACAGGATCAAAAACTTTCCAGGTCATAGCATCCTCAGATACCAAATGCGCGCCATGGCGTACATGCCCGGTAAACAATCCACGATTGTCTTCCATTACCATATGGTATATATTGTCTTTGTAAAATATTGAAGCGTCCTCAAACGCTTTGCCCGGTGTTATATTTCCCGCTAAAAACTCGTAATCTCCATCATAGGTTTCCGCTTTGACAATAAAGTTTGCAAGATTCCGGTCACGAAAAGACAACAAAACACTGCCATCCTCATGCACAAAAGGTGCAGGATTATTGGCATCTTCGGTCAACAAGAGTTGTGTTTCGCTTCTTTTCCAGGGTCCGTTAATTGATGACGCTACAGCATAACCTACTTTGCGTTCAGGACGGTCAGTATATCGGCCAATATAAAACAATACATATTCATCACCAATCTTGACGATTTTAGGATTATGGCACATTTGCCCGTCCCAATATCCATCACCTCGCCTGGATACCACAACATCTTTAAATGTATATGGACCCAACGGATTATCCGCTTCCGCGTGAACGATCTCGGAATACTCGCGGTACAAGCCCAATATACTCACGGGCCCGTTTTCAATAAATTCTTTGCCCAATGTCTCCCATGTTGGCCATCGTGAAGCAAACAGATGATACTTGCCATCTGCTTTAATCAAAGATCCACCCCAAACAAAATAGCCATCCATTTTAAACCCACCCTCTTTGGGAACAGGTAATAAACGTTCGATTATAGGCTTATGCTGTGCTAACACAATGGATTGAGACAATAGAATAAATAAAACAAACATAGACACAATCTTTTTCATTTTCCCGGCCACTCCCAATTTTGTAAATTCTTGCTCCATGCAATGCCTATACTTGCGTACTGATCAAACATTTTCGATTCAGGCTCGGGCCCGGATCCATGAAAAAACATGACATATCTTTCAATACCCGGTACATGGCGCAAATCAATAACCGTAGCTGCGGTTAAACGTCCTTTCGCCCAGGGCCAGTTTTGCTGATCCAAAGTGATCAATTCACCCCAATCCTGCCACGTTTTCAAATCAGATGAGCGTTTGATCCCAATACCATTAGATGGTGAATGAAATAGCAAATATTCATCATTTTCTATCAGCACACATACATTTTCACCGGATTGTGTATGCCCGAAAAAGGTCCAATTTTCAAGATCGCGGGACCATGACATGCTGACACCGTTCTGTTTATAAAAACACCACCACTTGTCCGAATCATCCTTGTCTTTGATCAGATAAGGATCAATCATACGTCCCATATCCTGAATCTGTACATCCGACCCTTTGACCTTCAAAAGCTCCGGTTCTGACCAATGCTCCAGATCATCGCTTTTCATGATGAAAACCCGGGCGGTCTGGTTTCCATATACTGGTTGATCTTTGATGTTATAATCGGGACGTGGATAGGTTTGTAAACACAGCACCCATTGGTCTTGAAACCGAATAACGTTTCCGGGACTGCAATAGTTGAGAGCTTGGCCCTTTGGAGTTATGATCTCCGGATCTGTCCAGTTTTGCAAGTCCGTACTCTTGCTCTGTGCGGTATAAGAATAAACAGCACCACCCTGTTCAACCTGAACAAGCGTAAAATAAAGATAAAATATTTGATTGTGATAAAGTACCGCAGGATCACGATAAGCAATTGTATCATCTCCCTTGAAAAGAATCGGGGATGATAATGCATTCAACAAATTCGTATCAGCATATATTGCGGAAACTGTACAAAATATCAGAAATATCAGTTTTTTCATTTTAATCCATACCAGTTGAGTTTATCTGTTTGAGCAGACACGGCATGGATCTCTGGTTTAACACCGGGTAATTTTAACAGAATCGTTTGGTCCTTTAAAAGATCAACCTGAATTAATTTCTGTTCTGCATTTAAAGTTCTGGAATTGCCTTCCAGTTGCATTTCAAACGATTCATCAAAATCAACTAAAAGTGTGCAGGGTTCACCTGCAAGGCTGGTTACACGAATCCATTGCAGGGAGCCAGCTTTTCGTTCCGCGCTGACCAGGAATCCTCCTTCGGACCTGAGGTTGTGGAATATGACATCAGGCCACAATTCCGGTACCGCGGGAAATATACGAATCTTGGCTCCCCAGCTCTGGATTAACATATCGTGCACATTTTGTGCAGCTGAAAGCGGAGACTCCAGCACAGGACCGGATTCCGCATATAAACTGTTTCTTCTTACTAGAGGATATTCAATAAATCCGTTCAAATATTCCAATGCTTTTTCACCATCTCTCAGTGCCGCGTACATGGATGAAGCCCCGGTATGGGTATATGCAGCAAATACACCCCAGTTACCCGATCTTTCATATTCTTTACGATTGGTATCAAGCCAATGTTCAAGGGATTTGAGAAGCAGCTCTTTTTGTTCCGGTTCTTCGGGATTAACCAGGTACAAGGGATAAAACATTAATAAATGAGAATAATGGCGATGAGCATTTACAAATGGCACGCCTGCTCCCACCATATATCCGTTTTCATCTATATAAAAAGGAACAAGGTGGTTTATGGTATCTTGCCATTTTTCTTTCAAAGGATCATTCAGGTTCAAATGGTCATTTATTTTCAACAAGGTTTCACATCCCCAGCGCAACAACGCCAGGTCATAATTACAATCAGGCGCCTTTCCATATTCCGGCGAACCGGAAGGCGGCAAGTGATACACCCCATCTTTTTCATAAACATGGTGAAGCATCCAGTTGACAGACCGGCGCAATAACGGATACAATTTCTCCCGCAGCATTTCATCATCCATGCTGTAGCGATATTGCAGCCAAACATCATGCAGAGCCCAAACCAGGTTCCCCAGACTTGTGGCAAAATCACGATTATCCATACCCCAGGGCTGTGCCATATCATTACCGGAATTTACAGAGGTCATAGCCGAATCGTCGCGCCATTCTTCCGGCATCACATTGTTTATCAGATTTTGCCTAAACTTCCACAGGTTGTAAATTAGAGATTCTCCGACACCCATGCGGTTGGCAGGAAATGGTGCCCAGTAACACAATTGTACATTCAGATTCCAGGTCACAAAAGGCCAACTCGAAGGGACCTGCCACAATCCTGCTGTATCCATCATAGGACGGTTATGCCGTGAAGCGCTTGCAAGTTTGTACATCTGTGTCCAGTATACCGTTTCCGCACGAGTATCGGAGAGGGAAATAAAACTTTTTGGATAATATTGGTGCCACCAGTCGTAATGCACCTGTTTCCATTTATTATAATTGTTCAAATTGGCTATGGTACGCACAGCATGAACCGCATCCTTGTCCGAAACTGCCGGTTCATCAGGCCAGGATTTGGCAATACAGATAATATGCTGTTGTAAATTACTAGTTTCTTTTAACGTCCAGGCGGTTGAATGCTGACCACCGTGTGTCAGATCCTGAACACAGACATTTACGCCATCCCGTTCCTCAATCCGGGGATCAGCATTGCGATCATAAACCTTTGTAGGGTACTTTGATCCATATCGTTTTTGTACACTGGGAATCTGCTCTTCTGATTCAGGGAACCCATGGCGTGTTGGCCAGGGATCAGCCGGCTCCCAGGTCCATTTGCAACCGGTTTCATCACCGCTGGTTTCAAGCTCGGTATAGAGTATCATATCATGAGAGTGGGTAAAATGTCGGATTCGGATCGTACCCTTGTCTGTTTGTATTGTGCCAGTGAGTTCTGCATTATACAAATCCAGACGCCAGTCACAACCCTCTATTTTCCCAACAGGTTCGAAATAAAATGAACCAATTTGCATGCGGCAGCGGGCATATCCCGCATGTCCATATTCAAAAGAACGGTGCTCCTGCACATCTGAGCGAAACACCTGCATCCGAAAACGGTTCTTTACTCCATCCTTCCAGATCAACGATCCAATCAAACCATTACCAAAAAACGGACCTTGACTCCACTCTGTTGGTAATTTCTTCCAGATCATATCATGACGAGTCATGAACGATTTCCAGTCCACCTTTTCTGATACAGACGATGTATCAGTACAAGAAAGAAAAACACTAATCAGGATGAATAGAATACAGAGTTTGAAAAGCCTCAAAGGTTTCACTCCAGTTAATTTATAATATGGACCGGTTCACTACCAAATGTGTATCAACCAGCACCGTTGACGGATTGGTATTGGGTGTTCCTTTCATTTCATCAATCAACTGCTCTATTGCAGTTTTCCCCAACAATTCGGGGGGATTATCAATTATTGTTAATTTAGGACTCATAATATTTGCAAAATCATCATGACCAAAGGCAACAACACCTAAATCATCCGGTATTTTTATACCCTTGTCTTCACAGGCATGGTAAACCCCCTGAGCAATCTGATCATTAGCCGCGTAAACCACTTCCGGCATTCCACCTTGCTCAAGCAGACGCATAAATCCATTGTATCCGGACTTTACATCAAATCCACCTTCAACAAATAATTTGGGATCAGGTTCAATTCCATGGGCTTTCATGGATTGTAAATATCCCTCGTAACGGTCTCTGCCAATAGTGGAAACCTGGGTACCGGCCAAATGCGCTACACGGGTATAGCCTTTATCTAAAACAAAATCCAATAGTTCTTTTGCGGCTTTGACATTATCAATGCCAACACGGCTAAAACAGTCCAGCCCCGGAATATCACGATCAAAAAAGATTAAGGGAATTTCATACTGCTTGATCAATTCAAAAATACCGGTATCAATCGTGTTCTGAGATACGGAAATGAGAATACCATCCACCCGCATGGACATGAGGGTACGTAAATTTTCCAGCTCCATGTCCGGATTTTCAAGTGATACCGTAAGAATAATATGATAGCCTTTAGGAGTAGCATAATCTATGATACCATGGGTTACCAGTGAAAAAAAAGAATTTGCAATACCCGGAACAACAACACCGATGGTATATGACTTTTTGGTTTGCAATTGACTGGCTAATCGATTGGGTATATACCCCATCTCTTCAGCGGTTTTGCGCACTTTGGTTTTCATTGCTTCCGAAATATCAGGATGGTCGCGTAATGCTTTTGAAACCGTAATGCGCGTAACGCCCAGTTTTTTTGCAATATCAATCTGTCTTACAGCCAAAAACTACCCCTTTCTACTTACTCGAGTACTTAATATAGTAAACTTTATAATAACGGTCAAGTAGATTGTTGTCGTTTTAGCTTAAATTGATGCCATTATTCCACCGTCTACATAGATTACTTGACCGTTAACAAAAGCCGAAGCCTGTGTAGACAAGTAAATGGCGGTGCCAATCAATTCCGTGGGATCCCCCCAACGGTTTGCGGGTGTACGTTTTTTTAACCAGGTATCAAATTCCGGATCATCGGCCAACGGCTGGGTCATTTCTGTTATGAAATATCCGGGGGCTATACCATTGACCTGAATGTTGTATTGCCCCCAGTCTACAGCCATTGCCTTGGTCAACATGGCCAGCCCTCCTTTTGCGGCTGCATATGGCCCCACGGTGTATCTCCCCAACGAACTCATTAACGAACAGATATTAATGATTTTACCTTTTTGGCGTTTGATCATCCCCTTTACAACATGTTTACTGACCAAAAACGCACCTATCAAATTCGTTTCAATTACTTTATCAAAATCCTTTTTCTCAATCGTCTCTAACGAGCCCCGGTGCTGAATTCCTGCATTATTAACCAGCACATCAATAGGACCCAGATCTTTTTCAATTTTCACAATACTGCTCTGTACCTGTTTCTCGTCATTTATATCAAAGGGCACCCCAACAACAGTCAGGTTTTCATTTTTCAAACTATTTACAGCAGCCTCTAATTTTTCTTCATTTCTACCATTCAACACAACAAAAGCTCCTGCCTGTGCAAGGCCCTTTGCCATCGTATATCCCAAACCACCGCCTGATCCGGTAACCAGAATCACTCGGGAATTCAAATCAAATAACGGTCCCATTCTACTTCCTATTATTTTTGTTCAAACATTTTTGTGTAATGAGGCGAAGGTGTAAAAATTCCACCACTTTTTTCATAATAATCATCATCCAGATCAAATACGCCTTTGCGAGTTTCCCGCCACTTTGCATCGGGATAGGGATGGTATCCCACCATGGTTTGCCAGTTTTTATAATTCTGGTGTCCATTGGTTTCCATTAATCCCAACCCCAATTCTGGGAACGGTGCCAGTCTGGCAGCCACATTTTTATTCCATTCAGCCAGGATCGGATTCACTGTCAAATCCGCACAAAAACAGGGTACATTTTTTTCATGTGCCAGTTGGGCAATTTTCAACGTCATGCTCAGGGTTTTTGCTATAGCTTTTAAAGCCATGGCTCCATAGCCCATTTCCATGCGGGCAAGGGCATCTTTGTCCGTATGTGCGCTTTCATCTGCGGCAATACGTACTCCCAAATCGCCAACAAAATCCTCTACATGTTCAGGAAACGGCTCTTCAACAATGGCAATCTGTTCAAACGCACCTATCTTTTCAGCATGGTCCAACAGGCGTTTTAGCATTTCTTTACTCTCGTATCTGCCATTGGCGTCAAAATAATAAGGGAGTTTGCCCGATTGCGAATACTCTGTCTCCATATGCCCTATGGCTCTGTGGATAGCTGAAAGCCGGGCCTTGTCCTTTTCAAGCATCTCTTCCTGCGTACCCGGCTGACCGATTTTGATTTTCATAAAGAAGTAGCCCTGGTTGACGGCATCTATAATTTCATCAATAGGTATTGCGTATGCCATCAAGGGGATACTGGCAACTTTTTTATGATGATGAGAAAGCGCGGATTTGTACGCATCCGGAATCAGGTCATCAAAATTATCAATTCCCTGTTCACTGGCATAAATCAACCATGCTGCATTATCAACACCCACCAGGGCGTTTAATGCAAAGGTTTTACGCAGATCAGAATTGCCCGTGATCATTTTCCCGTATTCATAAACCGGTTCCAAAAGCTGATCTAATAATTGTACGGGATTCTCAAAAGGAATATCCTTGACCAGTTGCAGCGCGTATTCGGTCATGGCATGCATTAATGCATTGCCGCCGGTATCTGAATGGTCTGCAAACACTTTAGCATCTGACCACAACACACTGTGTGTACAAAGACCCACTTGCCGGAAACCGTTTTCACTTTCCATCAATGCGGCGCTCTGCCAGATTTCATTCATAAATCCCCCCTTGAATCCAAAGGGGCGGATCAGGGGTTCTCTTTCAAAATTTGCATCGGTTGCTTTAATTCGAATTGCCATATTGGATCCTGTATTATCGATTCATATTTAGATCTTGCTGTTTTGCCAGTCCCATTGCTGCTTGATTTTCTTTAAAAGCTTTTGTCGTATCTCTGCGTATCGATCATCGTGTATCAGGTTTTCTTTTTCAGTATATCCTCCATCCATGTGATACAACTCATTTTCACCCGTCTCGTTCACAATCAGTTTCCACTCGCGAGTACGCGCCATAATGGTCCGCTGTTCCGCTTTCCAGGTCAGGTTTTGCACGCGCGTATGAAACGGAACATCACTATCCGGATTATATGCCGGTTCCGGATTATCAAAATAATTTTCCGGTAAATCACTATATGCCGCCGATGCAAACACTGTTGCGTCAGGATCATCTTCTTTATCACCGGACAGGTAGGGCACAAGCGACCGCCCCGGCAGGGTTTCAGGTACTTTTCCACCGGTCAATTCAATAAGTGTAGGATACAAATCCACTCCCTGCGCCATGACATCGAGCTGAATACCCTTTCCGGTTTTTCCGGGTGCATAGATAATAAATGGGATATGAACCAAAGCATCATAATGAAACATACCTTTACGCACCATTCTATACTCACCCATAAAATCACCATGGTCCGAGGTAAATACAATAATCGTATTATCCATTAATCCCTTGTTCTCGAGAGCGCTCATTAACTGACCAACTTGAGCATCCACTCCCCCTTCAATTGCAGCATAATAATATCTCAGGGTTTCCTTTAAATCCGTATCCTGTATTCGATCATAGTGCAGCGCCCTGGCTTGTTTTGCAAGGCGGCTGTTTAATTTAGCCGGATCAATATACTCGGGTAAAACCATGTCCTTGCCCGCGTATTGAATTGTATATGTTGATAAAGCCATATATGGTGGATGTGGATCAAAATAACTCACATGTAAAAAGAAAGGAGTGTCCACAGATTCATTTACAAACTTTATTGCGTCCTGTGTATTTATTGCGGGATAACACTGTTCATCAGGCCAGTACATATCCGAATGCCAGTATGGCGGCACAAACTTGTTATATTGCCTGAACGGTTCTCTCGCTCTGATGGTGCTGGAATCCATTTGCTGCATTACTTGTTTGCTGGCAGTGTGATTTTTACCCACCCAGCCGACTTTGTACCCTTGTTTGCGGAAATATCCGGGCATCCAGGCATCGAATGATTCGACAAACTTACCGCTGGGATTGGTCAACTTGCCATGCTGATGCGGATAAAGACCGGTAAAAAAAGATACCCGTGATGGCGCACAAACCGGATTGTTTGAAAAAAAGTTTTTAAGCAGCACACCTTTTTCTGCCAACCTGTCCAGATGCGGAGTACGGGCATTGGGGCTGCCCAAACAGCTCAGGGCATCCCCTCGCATCTGATCACAAATAATAAAAACAATATTCGGCAAACGTTCACTATTACCGGCTAAAACGCTACCAGGCTGCAATAAAGCCATAACAGCTGAACCCGTCATGGCTTTAACAAACGATCTCCGTTTTAGGGGTAAACTCAGGCTTTTTTCCATGGCGCTCTGTACTCATAATCCAACAATTCGTTTGCTTTATCATTATTAATAAATTGTTCTTTTTCTGCGTCCCATTCCAGTCGTCCCCCCACCTCCAGAGAAATATTGGCAATATGCGCAAATGAAGTTGATCGATGTCCTTCTTCCAGCGGACACCAGGGTTCAGCTTTTGATTTCACACAATCCAGAAAATTACGGATCAGTTTGGAGGTAATGTCTTCCGGTTTGGATATATCCTGATCTGTTCCTTCAACCAGTTTATCCCAATCCTGAAACTGCCCTGCTTTTGAGGGTATAATGGTGTAATTATTGTCAGTTGTATATAGCGTACCTTTGGTACCGCGCAGCTCTACTTCGCCTTTTTGAATGACTCTGCCGCCACTGGCTTCATAAATTGAAAAAGTCATAATTGCACCGGAAGCAAACTCGAAAATCACTTCAGTGGTATCCGGAATGGTGCGGTCATCAGTTAATGCATATTTACCGCCAATTGCCGTAACCGCAACGGGAGCACGCTCTCCCATCATCCAGCGCATAACATCAAAATAATGCACGCCCCAGTTACCCATTTGCGAAGAATAAGACTTCCACCAGCGAAAGAAATATGGCATAATATTATATTGAAAAGGTCTAAACTCACGAGGCCCCAGCCACATATCCCAATCCAGATCCTTTGGTGGATCAGCAGGTTTTTCATTTCCAATGCCGTTAGGATACATATTGCTGATACGTGAAGCTCTGGCGGTAGTAATTTTACCCAACTTGCCACCCTGTACCATCTTTACCATTTGCTGGTACAAAGTAGATCCTCTGCGGTTCAAACCTACCTGAACAATTTGCCCGGTACGTTCAGCAGCATCAACCATCCGACGCCCCTCTATTAAAGCAATTGTCAGGGGTTTTTCCACATAAACATCTTTACCTGCTTCGCATGCCTCAATCATTTGAATAGAGTGCCAGTGGTCCGGGGTTGCAATGCAAACCGCATCTATATCTTTACGTTCCAAAAGTTTTCTAAAATCTGAATAGCGATCGTATTTACCAAACTTTTCACCCAAAGCCGGTAAACGCTTGCCCAATTTTTCTACAAAGATGGGATCCAGTTTGGAGGGATCACGCAGGGTAAAGGGTTCATACACATCACACAAAGCTACGAGTTCAACATCCTTATTTTCAACAAAACTGTGTAACAATTGTGTCCCCCGGTTTCCCACACCAATAAATCCCATACGGATTTTATCATTTGCCCCCAAAACCGGTTTGATTGCAGGTGCGCCCAATGCGCCTATTCCTACCGCTGCGGCAGTAGAGTTTTTTATAAACTCACGTCTTGATGTTTTATTCTCTTCTTGCATACCCAGACCTCTTTTCTTTATTAAAATTTGCCTGAAACACAATAGTTATCAAGGAATAATTGAAAATACAAATACTCGGATAAATGCGCAAGGTATTAAATAGGATCAGATTTGAATCAAAATAAATTAATGATGTTGTTGAGAGATAAAACCCAGTATCTCTTTTCGGGTAGGACAGGATGGTTGAGCACCCTTTTGTGTTACAGAAAGTGCTGCTGCAGCCTGTGCAAATTGTACCGCTTCATTCAGCATCATTCTACCTGCAATACCGACTGCAAGCGCGCCGTTAAACACATCGCCGGCTGCGGTTGTATCCACTGCATCCACCTCATAGCCGGGTATTAACCCGCCAAACTCGCTTGTAGAGACATACACGCCCTTGCTGCCCAAAGTAATAATTACCATTTGCACACCCTTTTGCCGCAAAACCTCACTCGCCTGTTCTGCACTTTTGAGGTCCGTTATGGTAATTCCTGTCAAAAATTCGGCTTCGGTTTCGTTGGGTGTCAGAATCGATACCTGCGACAATAACTCGTCCGGCAGCTCACATGCCGGAGCAGGATTCAAGATCACTTTGGTACGGTTTTGACTTGCAATAGAAATTGCTGTTGCCACGGCTTCAAGAGGGATTTCCAACTGGGCAACCAGTACATCAGCAGAAGCTATTTCAGATTTTGCTTTCAATACATCATCAGAGTTCAACAGAGCATTTGCACCGGGAGCTACGGCTATACAGTTCTCTCCGCTTTCAGAAACAAAAATTTCAGCAATACCTGAAGGGGCTTTTTCATCCTGAAATACATATTGCGTTTGGATATGATCTATGGCAAACCCGGTAATCGCTTCTTCTCCAAAGCTATCGTTCCCCACTCTTGCAATGAATGTTACATTACCACCTGCCCGTGCCGCAGCAACTGCCTGATTTGCACCTTTGCCGCCGGCTGCACGTCTAAATGTGCCTCCCAAAACCGTTTCACCTGCTACAGGAATTTTGGGTACATTAACAATCATATCTGTATTGGAACTGCCAACAACTACAATTTTCAAAGTTTTTTCCAAAGCGTACTCACCTATGGAATTATTCGCGCATCAGGTTCTGGGTTAGATATACATTCATCAATCTATTCAAAAACTTTTCAGTTTTAATGCTGACTCCAACCTCACAGTTGGGTGTCTTGCTCTCATCAATAATAGTATATCCACCATCAATAACTTTAACAAAAGCTTTTCGGGTTGTAAATAGATCCGGCCAAATAACCATGCCTACTGCCACACAATCATACAAAGTAGGCGTTTCATTCGGCCATAGGCTGTATAATCCACACAATGCATTGGTAAGGGGTGACTGTCGCATCAACAGTTTTAAACGACGTTCTTCATTCCATTTTACAAAAGTTGTAACATCCAGCCCGGCATAAGTGATCTCTGCACCACAGGCAGAAAACAGTTTAGATGCATCTTCATCAGCACGTACATTCCATTCCGCACTGGGTATAGGTTCCTTGTTGTATCCCATATAAAAAGAGCCATACATGGAATAGATATGTTTGGTGAGTTTTAATGCGTCTTTATCTTTTTTAATCACATCCATCATATTGGGAACCGGGCCCACAGTTATCAAAACGATCTCATTGGGGTATTTCTTTAATTGCGAAATAATAAATTCATCAGCAGGTGTATCAATAGGTTTTACTTTAGTAAATCCTTTTCCCCAGTTGAATTGAGGTGAGTATTTATCATGCGTTTGTCTGCCTACAACCACTGGGATGTCTTCTCTGCCGGTCTCGTACAACATACGGCAAGCAATTTTGGCGCGTTCAGGCGTGTTACCATAATCCAGAACAATACCCAGAACATCCAGCTCGGGGCTGGCAAGTATCATAGCAAGGGCAAACGCGTCATCAATATCATCACCAAGATCACAATCGAATATAATTTTTTGTTTATCAGCAGCAAAGCTTAAAGACATATAAAAAATTGTAATAGAAACTATTAGTAAAAGTTTTTTCATTACCTGTCTCCCAAGAGTTGAATTATTGATTTTGCTTTTCAGTAGAAGAATATATAATCATTTCAGTCAAATGCATTCTTGCGTTGGAGGCAGGATTCAATACCTTGAATTTTACACTGTGTTTACCCTCTGCCAAATTATATCTCCAAAACATGGGATTCCTTCGATCATGCCGCAATGACGGCAGTTTGGCTGTTTCTATTAACGCATTATCAACATACATCTCTACTAGAAAAGTATGCTCAACCTCCGGATCTTTAACAATCCTACCCTGCAAAGCAAATCCAATCCCTTCAAATTCCAGTTCGGTCTCAGAATCAAGCTCAGCATCAATTGTCTTTCTCGCCAATGGGTAATGGCCCTCAAACCCAATTTCAAGCGGTACGGTCACAATATCTTGTTCAGGTATTACCACTTTATTTTTTTCGATTGAGCCACCGTTAATTTTTATAACCTGTAATGCCTGTTGAAAAGACAACTCATTCGCTTTATTAAGAGATATCTGGGTATACTGAAAATCACGATCAGCAACTTTGGCCAAACCTTGTTTCCATTCCATAGGTATATTGCTGTAACCAATCATAGCACCCAGTATTCCCCCCGAGCTTGCAGGATTACAATCCGAATCATCTCCCGCACGCGTGCTGATATCAATGGTTTTGCCAAAATCACCATCACCATACAAAAGGCCTAGTAAAATCCATGCGGAATTTATCTTGGCATCAATATTAAACGCACGAAAAACACCATCAGGACAGCCAATATCTTCTCCCCATCTTTTTTCAATTTCAAACCAGCAACGTTTCCAGTCATCTGGGAATTTGTCATGTAACGATATTACATCCTGCATACATTGATAATACGTACTCTGTGCGGGAATGGCCTTTAATGCCTCATTGACAATAAAGTCAATATCGTCCGAGATAAACGCAAGCGAGTACATGGCAGCTACATAGACTCCGCCATACCAGCCATCACCATAATTCATAATATGACCAATACGATCACAATAACCGGCAGCGGCGTTTACCAATCCGGGGCTCATCAACCCGGCAAAATCCGCTTCAATCTGAAAATCAAGATCATCCGCATGAGGATTATTTAGCCAGTGCCCTGACTGTGGCGGCATGATACCATTTAGAATATTATATCTGGCAGCCTGATTAGCATGCCAAAGCGGATACTCTGCATTCGCAAACGCTTTGGCAAAGGCATCGGCAGGTGCATCCAGACCCTGTTTATCAAAAACATCAACAAACGTAAGGTCCATATAAATATCATCATACAATCCGGGATGATTATCAAACCACCATTCTATCAACGTGCTGTCCCATTCGATGGGGTGATAATCCGGAATAATGGTACTGTTGAATTTAAATTCGGTTGGACCGCCATAAGTACAGCCAATCAATTGGCCCGCCCAACCGCCTTTAATTTTGTCTTTTAAAACCGATTTTTCAATTTCAATCGGTTTGGATAAAAGTACAGGAACTGAAATTAATAAAACAATAATGCTGAATAATAATTTTTTCATATTATTCCTCTAACAGAGAATTATTATTTACGCTGCAGTTCTCTCAATGGACGATAACCAATTAAAATAATACCTTCATCCTCAATCAATTTCTTGATATCCGGATCCTGATTAAAGGTTTCATACTCTTGGCTTCGTGTTTTCCAACTGTTTGTAATGGCTTTTAATTCATCAGTTACAACAGCCGCGTGTATATAGATCTCTGTAACACCGGGCTTTAAATTTTTTAAAATATTGGTCCAAAAAGGTTTAACCTCTCCATAGTTGTGCAATTCTTCATATACAAAATAATCAGGAAAGATCAGCCCCATTGAGGAAACCTGACTGCGCAGACCGGGCATACCAAATTTTTCTGTAGTAGTTTGAGACGGCATTCGTAGAGGCAAATTGTATTCTTTGGCCAATTTCACATATGCCTGATAATATTCGGGATCATGCTGCATTGTACCCATGTGTGAGTCAATATGTGTAACATCAATACCGGCATCAAGCGCTTTTTGGATCTGCGCTTTGCCTTCTATATAAGCTTGTTCTGCGTTGGCATGTTTATATACATGTTCAACCGATTCCCACATATATCCCTGGGGATCCAGCAATCCGCTTACAAGATTTTTGGAAGCAACAGTTCCCCAACGGTAATGTTTCCATTCCGCAGTATGTGTCAGGTGCACACCCAGATCGCTTTTTGCTCCGCTTTTAGCAAAATCAGCAATCTCGTTGAACCAGGGGCATGGAGTCATTATTGTACCCGATGTGATCATTCCGTTCACCATAGCATCCATTACTGCCACATTAGCCGAATGACACATGCCTACATCGTCACAATTTACAATTAAAAGCTTGTCTGTATTTTTATAGCCCAGCTTTTCTGCCAAAGTCTGAGCAAATGATAATTGCATACCTGTTAACAAGATCAAGATACCAATCCTCAACATTTTTTTCATTGAACGCTCCTTTATAATGGTCATTATTTAATATTTAAAATAACCAAATATTCATGCTTTTCAAATTATTTTTTTTACAAAAGGTTATTAATTGCAGAATCGTGAGAAATGAATCCGTGCCCCCAGTGGATTTTCAACTATTCATTTTGAAAAATTCCTGCATTTCGATCAATATCGTTTTAATTTTTGCATAATTTTGATTTACAACTGCAAGCTCTAACCTGAAACCCAACCGCGATAAATAATCATGATCTGATTTTTTAATCATATCACGTAATGCAATGGCTTTTTCCTGGACACGTTTGATATCATTCTTTTCCAACGATATGATCAAATTTTCCATAGTCTCAACTATTTTATCAAAATCTTTAATCTTTGGGCTTGATTTTTTTTCTGTAGTAGAGTCAGGCTTTTTACGTTTATCTGCACTTGAAGCGAGTATCTTGCCACTCCATTTGATAATTTTTTCAAGTAACAGTTTTCGGTCAATTGGTTTATCCAAATAATCATTAGCACCGGCTTGTTTAAACTTGTCTTCGTCTCCTTTTAATGCATAAGCCGTAATCACAATTATAGGAATATCAGCAGGAATACTCTTTTCAGTCGAGTTGCGAATAATATTTATAGCCTCCAGGCCATTCATTCGGGGCATTTGAATATCCATTAAAATGAGATCAAATGAATCCGTTTTTAACTTTTCCAAGACCTGATATCCATCCTGAGCCAGAGTTACATTCACTTTATAATCTTTTAATAAATTCACAAAAACCATTTGGTTTACTTTATCATCTTCCGCAACAAGCACATTGATTAATGAACCATCCGTATAATTTTCACTTTCAACTCTGTCAATTTCATGATTATTTTCAACCTTTGGTTTTTGCAAACTGTTTTGACTGGAATCATAAAGTATTTTCAATAATTCATATTTATTGAATTGTAAAGGCAGTACAGTTGCCTGGGCATATTCTTTATTGAGATTAGAGTCAATTTTATCTGTCAAGATCACTAATTTATGATTGGGCAGGAATGCCTCATTAATACCATCCAACAGATTCTTTTCAATTATTATTATTAAATCATCATTTGATTTCAAAGCCGATTCTTCTTTTAATACCTTGATATCAAATGGTTCAATGATTTCATAAAGTTCGTTAACATCATTTACCTTGACATAACAAGGCAATATATCAACATAGCTATTATATACCACCTGTTTCAAGGAATCGGCTACTTTTAATTCAAGATTAACAAATACAGTCGTTCCACTTTCCGGTTCACTCTCCAGCTCCATGGTACCGCCCATTAAATTAACAAGCTGTTTACAAATTGTTAATCCCAAACCAGTACCGGAGAACTGTTTTGTTAAAGAACTATCGATTTGTGTAAAATGATCAAATACCAGTTTTTGTTTTTCTTTTTCAATTCCAATACCCGTATCAATAACCTGAATTTGCAAATCAAGATCTTTATCGACTTTCCAATCAAGATCATTATTTTTCACTTCTAATCTAACACTACCCTGATTTGTAAATTTTACCGCATTACTAAGCAAATTATTTAATATCTGTTCCAACCTGACATAATCACCTTCAAGGATAACCGGAATTGTAGGATCAATAATGAATGAAATCTCAATATTATCATTACGTTTTGACAAACGATGCATGGAAACCAGATTTTCCAAAAGAATGCGAAGGTTAAATTCACTACTGTGCAATTTTAATTTACCGGCTTCAATTTTTGACAGATCGAGAATATTATTAATAATATTGAGAAGCGTTTCTGCCGATTTTTCTGCAATAGTCAAGTATTGTTTTTCTTTTTCTTCAAGTACCGAATCATTTAACAAGTCAAGCATCCCAACGATACCATTCATTGGGGTTCTGATTTCATGACTCATATTGGCAAGGAATTCACTTTTGGCACTATTTGCTTTTTCAGCTGCCAGCTTGGCATTTTCCAACTGCTCAAACATTTGCTTACGTTCAGTAATGTCTATGATAATACCACGCATACCTGAAAACTTGTTATCATTAAAGATTGGAGATGCATAGACAGAAACCGGGAATCGTGTACCATCCTTTAGTTGAACATTATATTCCGAGTTTGTAATATCCCTATTGCTTATTCTTTTACCATAATTAATTAAAGCCCGGTCTCTTTCCTCTGGTACAATATACTCCATAAAACTGACACCATTCTTTAATTCTTCTACCGAGCAGTTAAATTTTAAAAGTCCGTGCTGGTTTACAAAAGTAAAAATCCCACCATCATTCATTTCAAATATTGTTTGAGGTAAGAGATTAGCAAGATCTTTGAAACGTTTTTCAGATTCAACGAGTTGATTCGATACCTCTTTAAGTTCAGTAATATCACGAGATATTCCAAATGTACCAATGATATCACCTTGTAAATCGGTTAACGGCATCTTTGATGTTGAAACCCAAGTTGTTGTACCATCAAGAGATGTCTCCATTTCTTCATAGTTTTCAATAGCAATACCTGTTTCCATAATGGTATTTTCATCTTCAGATGCATGTTTTGCATACTCGTCTATAAAAAAATCTTTATCCGTCTTTCCTATAATTTCTTCAAATGAAGACAAATGATGTTTTGACAATGTTTTGTCATTTACTCTAATAAATTTGCCTTCTTTATCTTTAAAATAAATAAAATCTGTAGATTGCTTCATAAGCGTGTTTAATAAATGCTGCTCATATTCTAAATTCTTTTCAGCAATTTTCTGTTCAGACACATCTGTAATAATACCAGAGATACCCGATACTTTTCCTTCATTTTTGATGAGTTGGCAAACAATCTTTACAAATAATATAATTCCTTTTTTATGAACAATCCTGCTTTCTAAATGCTGATTGTGTCCATCAAGAGTGTTTTGAAAAACCATTTGCGCGGCATCTTTACTTTCCTCCTCAAGCAATGTGCTAAAATGCTTACCTTCAATATCACTGGGCAAAAACCCCGTAATTCTGTGGATTACCGGGCTTATGTACGTTACATTACCATCCATATCCACATGAAACAATACTTCATGCATATTCTCAACAAGTGTACGGTATTTCTCTTCAGACTTGACAAGAGCCTTTGCTGCTTTTTTTCTATCAGATATGTCCCGGAATACAATCACATATCCTTTGGTTGAAATTTTTTCACGTGAAATTTGCTTGATGTTAAATTCTATAGGTACGTTTTCATTAAACTTTGTCTTTAATTCTGACTCTAATGTTTTAAAAGTATTATCTGCCAACATGAAATCTTTACTATCTTTATTTGAATTTAAATATTCCGTTACATCAAAAATATCAAGAACATTTTGGCCAATTGCATCACTCGTTTCCCATTGAGTGATTTGTGTTGCAGTAGGATTTATATAAGTAATAAAACCATCTGAATCGGTAGTAATTACTGCGTCCCCCAGACTGGTAAGCGTAGCTTCAAACCACTCTTCACGCTCTTTCAGGTGTAGTTCAATAGAATGTTTATACAAAGCAAGGTCAATAGTTACAAACAAATCTCTTTCAGATATTGGCTTTAGAATATAGCCATAAGGCATCGTTTCTTTTGCCCTGTCAAATGTTTCCTTGTCTGTAAAAGCAGTAATAAAAATAATTGGGATAAAATAATTCTGCCTGATTTTTTTAGCAATGCTTACACCATCATCTTCCTCATTCAGCATTATATCCATCAGTATAATATTTGGAACTTCATTCTGAATGGCAGACATGGTTTCCTGAAGATTGGTAACAATTCCTAAAACAGAGTAACCGGCATTTTCCAGTTTCTGCTTCATATCCATTGCAAAAATAATTTCATCTTCAACAAGCAAAAGCTTAACTTTAGACACTAGACGACTCCTATGGGGTATCTGAATATGACTTGTTTAAGAATTTCATCAGTACAACACCACTCTCGGTATAAAATTTTAATTTTCGTCCCTGTTCCCCACCGGTACTATTACTTAAAATCTGAATATTCTTTTGTGCTAAAATACTTTTTGCAATATTGATATTATTGTTACCTATATCCAGATAATTTGATTTTGTGTTTAAAACTTTAGCCCCTCCAAACACTTTGGCAATTAAATTTTCTTTTTTACAGCCCAATTCAAACATTTTTTCCAACAATTTTTCTATTGCAATACTTCCATAACGAGGAGTAGCCAAACCATGCCCATTCCAAAATGGCAGCATGTAATGGTTAATACCACCTATTCTATTCACAGGGTCCCATAAGCAAACGGAAACACAAGACCCCAATACGGTAGTAACAACATGTGGGGATGTATCTGCAAAAATTGCTCCCGGGTACAAATAATAATTGTCGGTTTTTAACTGCTCAACCATTTAAAATATCTCACCAGCCTCAAAAAATTCCTCATTTGAACTCGATGAATATAAATCTTTATCAGGATCGATGAAAATCTCTGGAAGAATGAGAATAAATTTTGCGCCTTTTCCCGTTTCACTTTCTACTTTGATCTCACCTTCCATCAATTTTACAATTTCTCTAACCAGTGATAAACCCAAACCATGACCATGATGTTTTTTTGTAGAACCAAAATCAAGTTGTGTGAATCTGTCAAAAATATTTAAATGATCTTTTTTATCTATTCCAATACCACTATCTTGAATAGACAATAATAATGTTTTATCTTTTACAGAATAATTTAGAAAAATCTTGCTTTCTATTTCACTAAATTTTATAGCGTTATCCAGCAGGTTCACAATAATAATTGAAAGCTTGTCAGGATCTGATACAAAAAACTGCTTGTCCTCACTTTGCGTTTCAATACAACATTCCAGCTTTTTTTCTTTTAATAGATGATCATAAGATTCAATAATAGATTGGATAAATGCGCCAAGCTCTACTTTTACAGGTTCAATTTGAAATTCACCCGCTTCAAGGTCAGCTGCATGAAATATATTATTAAACTGGAACTGTAAAGAAAAAGATTCTTTAAAAAGCAGATATCCAATATCATTTATCTTTTGGGGATCAGTAATGGAATTATCCATCAAATTTTGAGACAACCCCAAAATCACACTTAGGGGATTAAAAATTTCATTACGAATATTTGATAAAAAATTACTTTTTAAAGATTCTGAATCAATCAACTTTTTATTTAATAATTCCAATTCAACCATCAAAGAACCGGTTTTGGCGATCATATTTTTATGGTCGTTTAATCGGTTTTCCAACTCTTTTAACAATTGATCATCTGATAAATGGGACATATAGTTCCTCCCGGCAGCAAACTTATGAGTTCCTGCAAATGCTCATCATAGCACCTGCAATAGATTCCAGTGGTAATGTTTTATGTACGGCCCCTATTTTTATTGCTTCGTTTGGCATTCCAAAAACTATACAGCTTTTTTCATCTTGCGCAATATTAATTGCCCCTGCGTTTTTCATCTCCAACATGCCAGCCGAACCATCATTTCCCATACCTGTCATTATGATCCCAACAGCATTCTGACCGGCATAGCGAGCGCCACTTCTAAATAATACATCAACAGATGGGCGGTGTCGGCTTACCAGCGGGCCTTCTCTAACTTCCACATAATATCTTGCACCGCTTCTCTTTAATAATGTATGAAAATTACCAGGCGCAATTAAAGCACGGCCGCGGATAACCGTATCGTTATTCTCGGCTTCTTTGATTGAGATGTTACACAAATTATTTAAACGGTCTGCAAATGCACGGGTAAAATGTTCAGGCATATGCTGCACAATCACAATTCCGGGGGTATCGTGCGGAAGTGCTTCTAAAAACACGCGTAAAGCCTCAGTTCCACCTGTTGATGCTCCAACAAGCACAACTTTTTCAGTAGTTTCAATTAATCCCTGCTTTACAGGTTTGGGAAGGATCACATCTGCTGATAATTTAGGGCTTATTGCCCGGGATTTTTCACTCAACCTGGAAAGACGTGCCTTGCTGGCAGCTTTAACAACATCACACAATTGCACTTTGGATTCCATAAGGAACTGCTTAGTTCCTAGTTTGGGCTTGGTGATGATATCAACAGCACCATATTCCAAAGCACGTAATGCGGTTTCAGAATTATCAACAGCAAGACTGGAAACAACCACCACAGGGATAGGATGCTGAGACATAATTTTTTTCAAAAACGTCAACCCATCCATTCTTGGCATTTCTATATCCAGCGTAATAACATCCGGGACCTGCTGTCGTAATTTTTCAATTGCCACATATGGATCTATCGCAGTACCTATAACCTCAATTTCCGGATCAGAAGATAATATATTTTCCATGGTCTGGCGTACAACCGCAGAATCATCTACAACTAGAACTTTAATGGTTCTCATAACAATCTCTGGTAATTATCTGATTTTTTTGTAAATCGTTGGAGCTACAAGTTTTAAAGGCAAATCTAAACCAAACAATGTTTCAGAATGGCCCAAAAACAAATAACCTCCGGGGTTTAAAAATTTCACCTGTTTTCCAATAATATCCGCCTGAATATCTCGTTCAAAATAAATGATAACATTCCTGCAAAATACGAGATCAAAAGTTGTGTTTATTGATCTAAATTCCCTATCCATAAAATTCAAAGATTTAAATTGGACCTTTGATCGTAATTCCGGTACAATTCTTACCTGTTGACTTGTTCTATCCTTACTTTTGAGCAGGTATTTCTTTTTCATTTCATAAGGAACCGGGGCAACTTTACTCTCATCATATATTGCCATTCGAGCTGTTTCCAACACTCGCGATGATAAATCAGTTGCTAAAATTGAAAAAGTATAATGTTCATTGTACAAATAATCATCCAGCACCATTGCCAACGTATAGGGTTCTTCTCCAGTCGAACACCCCGCACTCCATACATTGATATTTCTATTTTCCTTACGAGTAATCAAATCAGGTAATGCAGTATTGGTCAAATACTGGTAATGAGCTGGTTCACGGAAAAAATCAGTCTTGTTTGTTGTGACCGCATCGATCATATGCACCAATTCATTTTTCCCCTGTTCAGAAGAAAAAATCATATCACAATAATCAGAAAATGAATTCATACCCAACAAACGTAATCTTTTTTGCAATCTAGATTGCAACATGGTAATTTTTGTATCTGGCATTTTTATTCCATATCCATCCTGAATAAAAGTGCTCAGACGTCTGAAATCTTTGGATGTTAACTGAAACAATTGTCGGTCCTGTTTATGTGTTCTCTACCAAAAATCAAAAAAACTCTCCCCAAAAATTTTAGGGAGAGTTAATTTTAATTAAAACCTTTCAAAATCTTTGTCCAGCTTGTCGCCACCTGAAGACATGTCTAAATTTATATCAACTCCGGAATAATGTTCACCATTCCCATTAGAGCTGGAACCATTTTTCCCACCTTTAATATGAGCGACCTTGGCCTTGGCTTTGACAGTCATTCTCTGTTGGGTTGTGTGCTGATTTACTTTGAAAAAATCTATTGTGCTTTGTAATTGTTCTGACTGACCTGCAAGTTCTTCAGATGTAGAAGACATTTCTTCAGCTGCAGATGCATTTTGCTGAATAACCTGATCGAGCTGTTGAATAGCTTTGTTAATTTGTTCAGCGCCTGCGGTTTGTTCAATACTTGCAGCATTTATTTCCTGAACCAGATCTGCAGTTCTTTTAATATCCGGAACCAGTTGATCCAACATTTCGCCGGCTTTTTGTGCAACATCAACGCTTGAACGTGCAATATCACTAATTTCTGCTGCGGTTTGTTGACTGCGTTCAGCAAGTTTTCTAACTCCATCTGCTACAACTGCAAAACCTTTACCATGTTCACCTGCCCTTGCAGCTTCAATAGCAGCGTTCAATGCCAACAAGTCAGTCTGTCTTGCAATTTCTTCAATAACAGATATTTTCTCGGTAATTTCGTTCATTGCTTGAACAGTTTCAGAAACTGCCCTGCCGCTTGCTTCGGCATCCTGAGATGCTTTTATTGCAATTTTTTCAGTCTGCTGAGCATTATCAGAATTAGCCTGAATATTTGAGCTCATTTCTTCCATGGAAGAAGATGCCTCTTCAGCTGCAGCAGCCTGCTCGCTGGCACCTTGAGATAGTTCCTGGGCACTTGAACTTAATTCCAGACTCCCGGAAGATACATAATCTGATGCAGATCGTACCTCTGCAACAACATTGCTTAATTTCTCAACCATATTTTGGAGAGCTGCAGCTAACAAACCAATCTCATCTTTTTGATTCACATCAATTGTAGCAGTTAAATCGCCCTCAGATACAATCCTGGCAAAATCAACTCCTTTAGAAATAGGATTAATAATACCTTTGGCAATGATAATTGCCAATCCTATTCCAAACAGAATTGCTAGTAAGCCAAAAATGATAACACCAGTACGGGTATTAACAGCAGCGCTGAGCATCTCATCATCAGTCATTACATTTTCATCTGTAATGTCAACTGCTTTTGTTAATAACGACTGTACAGTATGTAAACTGGGACTTGTTTTGTCAACATATACATCTTTGGCAACATTCATTTGCGCTACTCTATCATCCTGCCATTCAAGTATTTTATCTATTCTGGTAAGACATTCACTGGCTAAAGGACTTGTATTCTCCATATAAAATGATGCTGCTTGTGTTCTTTTGTTATTTCCGAGGAATTTTTGAATTTCTCTTGCACTGTTGTGCAATTCCCTGTGAGGCTTGTCCAAAGCATCCAAATATTCAGCTAATTCAGGATATTGACGTTTTAATTCTTTTACCTCATCTGAATACATCCATTTTCCTAAAGAACACTGAGTAGGATCCATTTGTGCGTTTATCGTAGTTAGAGATGTGTTTACAAAAACATCTTTAACACTGTGGGCCCAAGCTAAATGATCAGTCTTTTTCTCTCGTAAAAAATTTCCCAGCTCCAAATCTGCTCGTACAAACAAATCATTAATTTCAATTGCAGATTCATGTAAATGGGTATGAGGCTCTTCAATTTCTGTAAAAACCTCTTTTAATTCAGGCACCAATGCTTCAGCCTGTTTACGGGCATCACTATAATACCATTTACCAAAAGCGCATTGATGTGCATCAGTTTGCACTGTCATTTTAGTCATGGTTTTGTCAGACATGTACCGGTTTAATTCCTCCGCCCAGTTTAAATGGTCTACAATTCTACCTTCCATTTCCGCTTTGAGTTTATTTCCACCAATAACTTCACTTGCGTTAGTTACAATTCCACTAATTCCAATTATGGCCCATACACCAACTACGGCCAACAATACCAGCACAACCCCAAACCCGACACCGAATTTTCCACTTAATTTCAGGTCTTTCCAATTCATCTTTATTACCCCTTACTTCTTTATTTATGCTTAATTTACTTCTTGAACCAGACTTAGATCTTGGGTAGAAAAAATTTTATCAATATCTAAAATAATCACAAAATCATCATTATATTTTCCCATACCTTTAATAAAATCTGTTTTCAAACGTGTACCCATTTTGGGTACTGCTTCAATTTCTTCTGATCCCAGTTCAAACACTTCTTTGACGGAATCAGCCAGTGCTCCTAAAACGACTTTATCTTCCTCGACTTTAACTTCAACAATAATAATACAGCTATCTCGGGTAATATCAATTTTGGGCAAACCAAATTTAAGACACATATCTATTACCGGTACAACACTACCACGAAGATTAATGACCCCCAACATATAGTCCGGGGTTTTGGGTACCTTTGTTACTTTTGTTACATCCAATACCTCTCTAACCTGTGTTATATCTAAAGCGTATTGTTCATCATCCAAATAAAAGCTGAGGTATTGAGTTTGTTCCAATGTTAAAACTTCTGACATGTTTTCCTCCATCTACTCAATACGTTGCATATTCAACAATTGTTGTATTTTCTTCATAAAGCTGAAGAGCCGCTTGCTCTAATTTTATTAAATCCAATATCAAAGCCACTGAACCATCACCTAAAATTGTAGCTCCTGAAATCCCTTCTATATTTTTGTACAATTTCCCCAGTGATTTAATAACCGTTTGGTGGCCGCCAATAACATTGTCAACCACAAAACCAAATTTATTTGAATTAATTTCTGCGATAACAACTTGCTCAATTCCGGAAGTACTCTTTTCCATTCCAAAGTATTCACGCAACCGGAGATATGGCACCATATGACCTCTAACATCAATTAAATGCCGCCCTTCAATAGTATCCTTGCTTTTTATCAATTCTACACATTCATCAACAATTGATAAAGGTAAAATAAAATAATCATCTCCTAATGAAACAAGCAGACCTTCAATAATTGCCAGTGTTAAAGGCAATATTAAAGAAATCTCTGTGCCTTTGCCAGCCTCACTTTTTATTTCTATCGTTCCGCCTAAAGCATCAATGGCTTTTTTAACAACATCCATACCAACACCTCGTCCAGACACGTTGGTAACAACGGTATTGGTAGAAAATCCAGGATGAAAAATAAACTGATATATTTCATTATCACTTAAACTTGATTCTTTGGTTACCAGAGACCGTTCTAATGCTTTTTCATAAATGGCGTTTTTATCAAGACCTTTTCCATCATCAATTATTTTAATAACAACATTGGCACCGGAATGTGAAGCCACAAGCCTGACAGTTCCTTCTTCTGATTTATCTTTATTTAATCTTTCGGCCGGTAATTCAATTCCATGATCTATTGAATTACGGATGATATGCATTAACGGATCATTCAATTTTTCAATAACAGATTTATCTAATTCGGTTTGTTCACCTTCGGTAATCAATTTTACTTCTTTGTTCAAGTCAGATGATAAATCTCGCACAAGTCTTCTGAATTTACCAAAAATAGTGCCTATGGGCTGCATTCTCAAACTCATCACATTATCACGCAACTCGCTGGTCAAGCGTTCCATCTGCTCTGACATTAATTGTGTTTCAGAATCACGACTTTTTTTAGAATGTTGAGCAAGATGTGCCTGCATGGTTACAAACTCACCTACAAGATCTACAAGCGTATCTAAACGATCAGACGCAACCCGAATTGTTGCTTCTGGTCCTTTTCCAGATTGTACCAAAGTATCTACTCCACCACCAGTAGATGTTTGTTTCTTTTTCGATTCAGTCAAAGAATCTGCAATTTGCATTAAATCATATTTTTCCAAATTTGTCTTGAATGGAATTTGGTCAATCATTTTTTGCAGCACATTCTGTGTCAATGCGGGGTGCGCCCCCAATTCAACAACAGAGATCTCAGCTACATCTTCAACAAAGATAAAAACATCCTGTATTATCATTTTATCGTTTGTTGTTTTTAATAAAATATTCCATTCCGTATAACAGGACTCGGGATCAATCTCTTCAAGATCTGGTAATCGTTCCATATTTGATTTAATATAATACTCGCCCATTTCCCGTAATTCATCGAGTAACAAAACAGGGTTGATACCAATTTTAAAAAGATCAGGATAAGGTTTAAAGGAGATAAAATAAACTTTGGGTTCATCCGCATTCGTCGTTTCTAACTGCATAGTTTCATCCGATTTAGCGGAAGGTTCGGTATCATCTTTGTCATTTTTGGGTAATAAAGCTTGAATGGATTCAGTCAGCTTAAGCCCCTCGATATTTAATGCAACGGTTATCACATCATTATCATCAAGTAGCCTTTGCATATAATCCCGTGATCTCAAAGTAAGATCGATTAAATCATGAGAGACTTTTAATTTTTCGTTTCGAATCAAATCAAAAATATTTTCAAGATCATGAGTGAATTGTGAAACATTATCAAATCCAAACATTGCACCTGAACCTTTAATGGTATGCAATGCTCTAAAAATACGTCCAACCAGATCAAGATCGTCCGGATTTTGCTCCAACTCTAAAAGTTGAGATTCCAGTTCATAGAGTAACTCATTTGCTTCCTGAAGAAATACTTCCTGATAATTCGACATTGGATTTACCTTTACTTTATCCCAATACCTTTTTTACAACAGCAACAAGCTGTTCCGGTTTAAACGGTTTTACAATCCAACCTGTTGCTCCTGCGGCACGTCCTTCCTGTTTTTTGTCCGCTTGAGATTCTGTTGTCAACATTACAATGGGAACAAACTTGTAAGCAGGATTGCTGCGTACATTTTTAATCAAAGTTATGCCATCCATATTGGGCATATTCAAATCTGCTAATATCAGATCAACCTTGGTGTTTTCGATTTTATTTAATGCGTCCCTGCCATCCACGGCCTCAACCACAATATAGCCGGCACTTTTTAGAGTAAAACTCACCATCTGTCTTATACTTGCGGAATCATCTACTGTCATTATTGTTTTTGACATAAAAAGGCCTCTTAATTTATATCTCTATACACGTCTTTAATAATTGTTCTTGCACACAGGGTGCCTGGTTGGGATCAAATAAAAAATCAATCCCTTTTAGCGAACAGGCTTTTTTAGCTGCATATAATAATTGTAAAGCAGATAAATCTATTATTTCAAGATTTTTCACATCTATGCTTATCTTTTCAGCTTTTTGATAACAAGAAATCAAAGCTTTATATAGCTCATCAGCCTGTTCAATCCCTATGCTTTGATTCAGAGTAATTACTCTGCTTTTTCCTCGTTTCGTATACTTGATCATATACTTTCCATTCTATTTAAAACAACTCTATATTATCACCCAAATCGTCATCCGATTCTGAAAAATCTGCAATATCTTGAACGGTATTATCAACAAATGCATTATGAATTGAACGTTCTGATTGCATTGTATACCTTGATGACAAATTATCGGTATTGATCTGCCTGGATTGACCGTCATATTCAGGCACCATTCTCTGGACCTGATCAATAACAGCATTAAGCAGGCTGATTGCATCAATTATACTGGCATCTAATTTGTGGTGGACAGAAATACTGTTCATTGTAGCATCTAAATCATTAAATAAAGAATTTCCATCAGATTCAATTTGACTCAAATAATTAGAGCTATTCGTAAACATATTGTTTAATTTTTGCAGTAAATTATTGAGATTGATTGACATTTCATCTACTACAGTATCTATTTCGAGTTTTTCATCGCCAATTGAATTCAGATAAGCTAGATTTTTAGCCAATTCAGTTATCGTTCCCAAATTGCCGGCAATCTTTTCAATATCAAGTCTGGTGTTCACAGACAATTGTTGTATTGCATCAGCTAATACACTTAATGCCGCTCCTTCTTTATGTAAATGCTCTGCATTAATTATAGCATTCAGGGCAATAAGTGTAATGTTGGTTCCGATCTCTTTAATATCTTTAATAAAAACAGACATCTCATTAATCAAACCAGAGATCTGCATGGTCGTTTGACTAAGATCATGAATAATATTTGCATTATTTCGTAATGAAGAAATTACACTTTCAATACCACTTTCAACATCAAAGCAAAAAGCAGAGCTATTCTCATCTGACGCTGTCATCATTTTACTAGTATTTGAAGCCATTTGGCGAGTTGTTAAAGCAATATTGTTACCGTTACTAATAATGGATTGAAAAGCATCTAAAATTTCCATTCTGGTATTATATAATTGTTGAATCTGAAGCTTACACACATCAGCAGTTTGCATGATATATTCTTTATCAATTTCCTGTTGGGTATCAATACCATCAGGATCTAAATCATCAATAGCTTCGGTAACATGTTCAAGTTTTTGTCTGCTTATATCATGTATCTGCAAAGAGCCTACAATACCATTCACACCATCGGTTATTCTTTGATTATCATCACGGATTGAATTAACCATATTTACAGATTGATCATGTTTAACTACAAGCGCATCAATACATTGATTGATTCTTGAAAAAATGGATATTGCAGATGTGGCTTGTTTTGATTTAAATTCATTAACTTCTTTATATGTTTTGTTTACGATTCTAGAAGAATCCATCAATCCATTTTCTATCATCTCCAACTTGCCAGCAATCTGATTAGATAATTGATTTACTTCATTAGACAATGTAACAAAACTTGAATTTTCAGAATTAATATGTGCACTTTCGATACGGGTTGAAACACCAAGCATTCGAAGTTCCATGGTTTTTCTCTCTAGTGCCTGTAGTGGGGAACTATTTTTGTCTGAAACTTCCAAAATTTTACTAAACTGGTTTATCTTATTATCCAGTTCTTCAGAATTATAATCTAAATAACGATTGATCCGGTTCAAGATTTCACCTAATTCTTGAATTACATTTTTCATATCTGAGCCGGCAATTAGATCTGTCGCAGATTTTGCAATATCCAGGATTTTATTAGATCTTTCACTATAATCTGCAAGCTTGGCGCCAATATCCAGGAATTCTTTCTCGGTCCCCGTTGTAAGAGCAATCAAACTTTTATTTACATTCAACAGGTTTTCTTTGATTACATTAATTTCACTCAAGGTAACCCCATTTAGTTAATATGAAAAATTTCACATTATTTTCAAGCATTACATTAAACCCATTTCATTCAACTTGCCCAAAAGTTTGTTTCGTGTAATAGGCTTAACAAGATAACTTGCGGCACCACCCTCACAAAATGCTTTTAAAACATTAACCTGATCATCGAGCGCTGTGGCCATGATCACTTTAACACCATTAGAATAAATTTTGTATTTTTCTTTTTCAGTTTCCCGAATGAGTTTTAAAGCTTCTTGACCATCAACATTTGGCATCATGATGTCCATAAGAATCAAATCATAAGGCTGCTGCTTTTCATAAGCCAACTTGAATGCTTGCACAGCTTCTTCCCCATCAATAACAGTATCACATTTTCCTACTGATTGTAATATGTCTTCAAGAATTTTTGCGCCAGCCGGATCGTCTTCAACAATAAGAATTTTCATAACACCTCTTAAATTTTCAAGTAATTTTTTTATTGTTGCAGACTATTTTTCCCATTAATATACCTACGCCGAACCAAAACTACTACAACAACATATTAAAAAACAACAATTTACAAAAATGCTCATTAATATTAATCATTAAAAGCAAGATTTATACCATTCAGGCAATAAATACCTTAAATTTTTGCGAATTATTTAATAAGAATAAAAATAAAGGGGTAATTAATTATGATAATACCTGAAATCCAACAAGAGTGGCATCATCCAGATATTTTGCGCGGTTGGCTGCTGTAAGACCAAATTGATAAACACTGTCAATCAATTCATCAATGGGTAGATTTATATTTTGTAGTACAAACTGTTGTAATTGTTCAATATCTAAAATATCCCCGGTTAAATTATTTGCCTCCAATACGGCATCTGTGAACAATAATACTTTATCTCCTGATTGTAGCTCTAATTTTATTTGATCATATTTTGCCAATTCCGGAGGTATAATACCTACCAAGGTTCCACGAGTTCTCAATATATCAACGGTATTCTTTCGGGTACGAATCAACAAGGCCGCGGGACTTCCTGCCTGTGTAAAATATAATTCACGAGATTTTGCATTATAAACCATATAAGACATGGTTACAAACGTTCCGTCAGGCATTTGTTTGAAAAGTGTATTATTTGTTTTTTCTATCACCTTTCTGGTCGACAATTCCCCGGGGTATGCTCCCTTGAATGTGTTTGAAGTCATAAATGTTAACAATGCAGCGGGTATACCATGCCCCGTCGTATCGGCCAATAAAACTCCATAATTATGCCCACCCAATTCAAAAATATCAAAAAAATCACCACCTATTTGTTCAAGGGGGTCATATTTAACGGCAAATTTTACAAAGCTGGATTCAGGCAATTCCCGAGGCATAAGATGCTCTTGTGCAATACGAGCCTGTTCCATTTCACGTATCATCTCTGTAAAAAAAGTTTCCAACTGTGAATTGGCTTTTTCCAGTTCTTCTTTAGTATTTCGGAGTTCAGTAATATCAGATTGTACTCCAACAAAATGCGTGGTGATTCCATCTTTATTTTGCAAAGGGGTAATAGATAATCGGTTCCAAAAAGGAGAGCCATCTTTGCGATAATTTATCAATTCAACTGTACATGCTAATTTTTCTCGTATAGCCTTGCTGATCTCTGCTACTGCGGTAATACTTGTACCAGCCCCTTGAAGCATTCTGCAATTCTTGCCAATAAAATCATCCCTGCTATATCCCGTTATTTTTTCAAAACCCTTATTTACATATACAATTGGATTTTGAGGATCAAGTGCATCTGTAATAACGATTCCTTCAGTAGAAATATTTATTGCCTGTTCAATAATGCTTGCTTTATTTTGTGTTAAAAATGAAACCACATTAATCCTTTATCATAAAAAAAGAATATAACATTTATAGCACATAAACTCAAGCAATTCAAATTTACTGTCAAATCAAATCACAGCATTATTCAACAAAAAAAAAGCTGCCTAAATAAATCAAGCAGCTTTTTGTATAATCAAATATGATGATGACTAGACAGTAAAAACACTTCCTCTCTCAGGGAAATAAACATTTTTATACCCCAAAGATTCCAGCTTTTTCTTGAAAGGCAAAGCTTGTTCCTCTTCTCCATGAACAAGGAACAAATGTTTCAACTGATCAGGCTTTATGAATTTCAAGTAATCTATCATTTCATCTCTATCCGCATGGGCACTAAAGTCATCTATTTTTTCAACCTCACAACGGACTGCATGCTCTTCACCAAAAATCTTTACTATCTTTTCACCATCCATTATCTTTCGGGCCAGTGTGTGCTCTGCAGCATATCCAACAAACAGTACAAGATTTTTGGGATCACCAATATTATTGCTCAAATGATGCATTATTCTACCACCTTCAGCCATTCCCGAAGCTGAAATAATTACACAAGGATTGTCAGTTGTATTCAGCAACTTGGACTCTTCAGCTTTTCTAATATATTTTAAACGTCCAAAGCCAAAAGGATCTTCGTGGTCAGAAGAAAACAAACGATATGTTTCCCTGTCATAACATTCGGGATGCATTCTAAAAACATCAGTTGCATTACATGCCATGGGGCTGTCTACATATATTGGAATGTTGGGAATTCGGTTCTGATCAAACAATTTATGTAATTCATAAACAAGTAATTGTGTACGTCCTACAGCAAATGCGGGTACAATTATTTTCCCACCTCTGTCAATAACGCGTTTAATAGTTTCTGCAAATCTCTTTTCTACATCAGGTGATGCATCATGCACTCTGTCACCATATGTACTTTCCATTATCAAAATATCCAGATCTCGCAATTGATTGGGATCCCGAATAATTGGCATATTGGTACGGCCCATATCTCCTGTAAATCCCAAGCGATATTTTTTACCATTTTCATTAATTTCCAGTAATACACTCGCAGAACCCAGTATATGTCCCGCGTCTCTAAATGTTACTTTGACTCCTGGTACAATTTCAAAAGTATAATCATATTGCATACCAACAAATTGGTTCATTGCCAGTTCTACATCATCCATTGTGTATAATGGTTCAACAAGCGTCTCACCTTTTTTTTGTTTTCGCTTATTAACCCACTCTACATCTTTTTCCTGCAAATATGCAGAGTCTCTGAGCATAAACTGACACAAATCAACTGTTACACTTGTAGTATAAATGGGGCCGGTAAAGCCCTTGCTTACCAAGTTGGGAATATTACCACTGTGATCAATATGTGCGTGGGATAAAATCATTGCATCAAGATCAGCAGGATCAAACATAAAATTCTTGTTATACTCGTATGTATCTTTACGCCGTCCCTGGTACAAACCACATTCAAGTAATATTTTTTTACCATTCACTTCTAATAAATGTTGTGAGCCGGTAACAATACGTGCTCCACCAAGAAACCTTATTTTCATTGCATACCTCCGTATAGCATCAATATCATAAAATCAGATTAAACTGTCATTTGTTCGAGTTTTGCAATTCTTTCTTCAATAGGGGGATGTGTTGTTAAAAGATTTTGTAAATTACCCAGGAAAGGATTAACAATAAACATATGTGAATGTGCAGGATTTCCACGTGTTAATGGGTATTTAGCCACTCCATGCTTTAATTTGTGCAATGCATTTGCTAACGCCAGGGGCTTACCACAAATTTCAGCACCACCTTTATCGGCCGAGTATTCTCGCACTCTGGATATACTCATTCTTACAATCATGGCAGCAAGAGGGGCACCAATAATTAAAATCAACAAAAGAACCGGGTTAGACCGGTTTCTGTTTCGTCCACTACTATAGCGTCCCATTTGCCCCAACATTGCAATGGCTCCGGCAAATGTTGCTGCAATTGTTCCGGTCAAAATATCCCGATGTTTCACATGAGCAAGTTCATGAGCCATAACCCCCTCAAGTTCATCATCGTCAAGAAGTTGCAATATACCTTCAGTAGCTGCAACAGCAGCATGTTTAGGATTACGACCAGTAGCAAATGCATTCGGATTTTTTTCTGGAATTAAATAAATTTTTGGCAAGGGTAAATTGGCATTTTCCACCAATCTTGAAACAATTCCATAGAGTCTGGGATGATTAGAAGCATCTACTTCAATTGCCCTATATTGTTTCAATACCATTTTATCACTGAACCAATATGAGTAAAAATTTAAAGCGGCGGCCAGCAGGAATGCAATAAAGGCACCCTCCGGACCGCCTAATAAATTTCCAACCCAAATCAGCAACAGTGTTAAAACAGTCATCAATAATACTGTTTTGATCTGGTTAGCTATCATTATATCTTATCTTTTTTTACCGAATAAACCACCTAGCAATCCGCCCAAAACATTTTTAGAGCTTGAAGTGCCTGAGCTTCCAAGACCTTGAATCATAAAGCTGGCAACGTCATCCAAAATACTTCCATCACCATCCTGATCAAGTAAAGATGCAATTCCATTTGATCCTGCACCACTGTCCCGTTTTTGAGTCAAGGCACCCAATATCACAGGTGCAAGCATGGGTATCACTTTGGCGGCCAAATCACCAGACAGATTAAATTGTTTTGACAATAAATCAGCAGCTTGAACTCCAGAGTCGCCCAATAATCCACCCAGTTTGGGATCAGGATTGTCATCCTTGGATTTATCGGCAAAAAGCTCACCAATATTATCAAGCACGCTTGCGCTACCATATTTATTTAATATATGATCAACACGAGCCTCTCCGCCGAATTCATCTTTTTGTTTACGAAGACCACTCAATATTAATGGTGCAACTTGTGGAATGAGTTGTTGGGCTGTTTTGGTATTAATACCCAGATTATTATTTAGTTGTTTAGAAATTTCAGGTCCAAAAGATTCCATCAATTCGTCAATAAAACCTGACATTTTTCCCTCTTTTCGTTTATCCCAATTTAGGGATTCGTATGGTTTGTCCCGGATAAATTAAATCCGCATCTTTAATTACTTCCCGGTTCGCTTCAAAAATTACCGGGTATTTCATTGCATTACCATAATATGATTTTGCAATTTTTGACAAAGTATCACCTGATTTTATTGTATAGAATTCTGTTTCTTCTTCTGCAGGTGGTGCAGTTAGCTGATCATCTACAACTTTTTCAACACCTTTGATATTTCCAGCAAGAAGAACAGCTTTTTCTTTTGTTGCCAGGGTATCACATTCTCCGGTCAAGGTAACAACACCATCATCAAATGCTGTTGTCAGGTTGGTTATAGAACTACCCAATTCTTTATCCAAAAGTTCTTTAACTTTTTCGGCTTCATTGCCCTTACCAAAAAGATTGGCACCAACATCTTTAAGAAAATCAAACATTCCCATTTTAACTTCCTTTTCTTAATAAGTAACAACAGGATCAAGTTTTTTAGCTTCTTCAACCCATCCCTGTACTTTTTTCAAGCCTGGTAAAACCCGTACTAGAGCACGTTTTTCAGAATTAACTTCTTTCATCTTTTCATAAAGATTTTCTGGTTTGCGGTTTCTTAATTCTTTTACAGTATCTACACCTGCTTTTTCAAGCAATTCTGCATATTCACTGCCAACTCCATTGATACGATACAAATCAGCCATATTTACCCATTTCAAAATATAGGTTTCATCAATACCACTGCTTTCGGCCAATTCACCGCGTCCTTTACGAGTTGCACCTTTTTTTAACAAAGCATTTACAGTACGGACACCAACTTTTTGTAATTTTTCTGCATAAGCAGGTCCAATGCCTTCAATGTCACTAATTTTGTAGTTAGCCATGTTTCGCCTCCAGGTTTCATTTTCAAATCATACTAATTAATCCTGTACATAACAAATTATAACATATCAAATCAACATTCAAGTTATTTATAAAAATCTCAAAAAAAATATTCATGATCTGATATTTTTAATATCAGGATATAGTTAAAATTTTAAATTAGTTTTTGTACAGGGTATTTCAATCAAAAACAAAACCCGTAATTCTATTTTTTTATTCCAAATCTGGAGGGTATTTTTCCAGTAATTTTTTAACAATCTCTGCAATATCGTTATCATCACTATTTTGATTCAATACAATACCAGAGACAGCTCCTCGCCAGATCATCACTTTTTCTACAGGATCAACTATATCCAATATAAAAGTACCTTCTTTATACTTGTGAACAGTTGTATATCCAGGGCCACGATACCCCCAGCGTCCGGGTCTGTAGCCAAAATGAGTTACATCCAATTTGTTTAGAGTGGCAATATGAAAAGCTAACAACAAATCTGGTTTGTCAGTATCAGCGAATTTATACCCTTTTGTTGTAAACTCTTTTGCAATTGCAGCTTTAATACGTTGCTCATGCAATGTTTGATAGGGTTTTGATTTGCGTGAATTTGGTTTTGGTTTTATCCAGTTGAAAGATTTATAAGCACTAAAATCTACTTCTGGATTATAATCTGTTTTCACATGATAAGGTGAGCAGCCTGCAAACAAGGCAACCAGTAAGAACATTATCGACTTTTTCATTTGAACCTCCCAAACACTTTAATTTTTAATATCAATCACTAAAACGACAAATCCGATGCCAAAAACAGTGACTACTATTTTTATTAGAGTTACAGGAAATCAACCATTGATCAATTGTACCCATACGTACAACATTGTACCATATCACCCAAATCTACATTAATTATATTTTTGATGATCATCACACATATATTAGGATTTCAGACTAGTCATTTTTATCTTACCATATTGATAGAATAGAGATTTCTTGCTGAATAAAACATCATGAATCATTCAAGTAAATATGAAAATAACGTATCAACCTATCCATTACCAAATATAATATATACTTGATAACATATATTTAATTTGAAATTAATAAAAGTTCTTTATAAATTTAAAATCAAGTATATGTAAAGTTGGATGTATTATGTTAAAATATAAAAAAAGAGTACAGCTAATTGAGGAAAATTTATATAAACTATTAAAAGAAGCAAAAGAGTATACTCCTGAACCTGACGAAAAAATTGCAATATTCAGTGATCTGCATTTAGGTGATGGCGGCTCTAAAGATGACTTTAAAAAGAATGCAAGATTATTCAGAACCGTCCTTCAAGATTACTATCTAAAAAACAATTACACATTGATCCTCAATGGCGATATTGAAGAGCTACAAAAATTCCCTTTATCTATCATTATAAAGAGATGGAAAAAGATATATCGCATTTTCAAAGAATTTAAAAATAGAAATCAACTTTTCAAGATTGTAGGCAATCACGACTATGACTTGTTTATGAAATATGAAAAACTCAACAAGGATTTGTTACCAGCTCTGGTTCTTAAATATGGGAAAAATAAAATATTCATTATACACGGGCACCAGGCTTCTCATATGATAGACAAGTTTAATATGATTTTTGGATTTATGCTGCGTTATTTTGTAAAGCCCCTTGGAATCACTAACCGTTCTACAGCTTATGATAGCAAAAGAAGATTCAAGGTTGAAAAAAAAGTATACAACTTTTCCACCAAAAACAAACTCATGACTATTATAGGACACACCCATCGCCCTTTGTTTGAATCTTTATCAAAACTGGATTTCATAAAATTCGAAATGGAGAATCTGATTCGGGGGTACCCAAATGCAGATGAAGAAAAAAAGAAATATATTCACGATGAAATCATACGTTTAAAAAAAGAACTGGATTTTTTCAACACCAATAATAAAAAGTTAGGGAATCGGAGCAGCTTGTACAATAACGATATGATCATTCCCTGCTTGTTTAATACCGGGTGTGCAATAGGCAAAAGAGGAATTAGTAATATTGAAATCCAGGATGGGAAAATATATCTTATTTATTGGTTTAATATACACAAGCACAAAAAATATCTGGAATATAATCCGCATGAACCACAGCAATTAAACGATTCAGGTTTTTATAGACTTGTCCTAAACGAAGATTATCTGGATTATATTTTTACAAGGATAAAATTGTTAGCATGATAATAAAGTAGAGGATTAATAATTATTTAAGATTAAAGATATAGTCATAATTCAACTCTACACTCATAACCCATTGAAACGATGTATCATTATCACCGGAAACATTTGCTTTATTTTTAATTGAACTGGATAACAATTCCATGTTCAACCTTGCCCAGGATTTATAATACCACATTGCTCTAATTCTTAGACTGTTATTTTTTTCAACTGTTCCAGTAGGAAAAGGTTCATCATACCCTTCATCAACGGTATAATCCATCCACGGTTCATCCCAGAGTGAATAAATACTTCCTTCTCCATTTTTAGTATAAAAATAATCAAGCTCTGTTCTGAAATATGAACTAAACCAGTACCTGACACCCAAATTAAATTGTTCAAAATCATTTCCCAGTGGATGTCCCAATGGCACATTACGATGAACAAAAGTTTCCATAGGGTTGGGAGTTTTATATGTACGATTTGCAACTCTGGTATATTCTGCATTTATTGTCATACCCGAAAAGCTCAATGGCACAGCATATTCAGTTCCGGCAATAAATCCTATTTCATTGGGTTCCAGGTCTCCAGGTCCCGTTTTTTCGATTTGAATATCGTCAATTAATAGCGAACCATACAGTTTCCAGTTGATTGCAGGATAATACAACACATCAACTGTAGGCAATACATTACCTGAATTACTTTTATTATTATAATTTGCACCGTGCCAGAATACAAATGGATTACTATATACAACATCAAAGGTTTTATCTTGTCCACCATATAACATAAGTTCAGAAACGGATGCTTGTAATTTTCCCTTAAACAATACGAGATCCAATCGATGACCGGATAAAAACCTTCGAATTGGTATTTTTGCATCTTGAATATAGATAGAGCCGTATTGATCCAATTCAGATGTAAAAAAACTGAATTTGAAAGGTCCAAACTTTGCATCACCAAAGATCTGATCTAACGGTCTGGCAATATTTGACATAACCAAGGTCCCGTTTTTACCAGTTCCCCAACGCAAATAGTCTCTTCCCAGTTTTAGTAAAAATCTTTTATTCTGAAAAGATATAAAAGCCTGCTCTGTGTATCCTGTAATCCCCCGCCATTCATAACCAGCATATTCCGGATCATCCAAATCATATTGATTAAAATTCACACCACTAAATGCAAATATATTTTCAGTAAAATTAACGCCAACACCCCCTCTATAAATCCCCTTATATTTTGTATCTATAGAGTTATTGTCAAGGTGTGCATTTACTTTAGAGCGGAGTACCAATCTATTTTCATTTTTCAATGAATGAGTCGTAATTTCTTCAATTTCCTGTTCAAATTCATTTTCAAGCTCAGTCATCCAACTCTGATACAATTTCAAGTCTTTGATATCTTCTTTATTGTTCAGAATTGCATTAGCTACATCTCCTCGAGAATAGGGCAAAGTCATTTGAGACAATTCCAGAAAATAACCTCTAGCCTGGAATTCTGAAATCAGCTCATATGTCCAATGATGGGTAGGCAATGTTTCTGATGACATTGCAAATAAATTAATATTTAAAAACAGGAATGATAATATTAAGAAAAATAGACGGTTCATTGAATATCCAAAATTTATTTGTTTGCAACAAGACTTTCAAAATAGTTGATTGTTTTTTCCAATCCATCAACCAATTCAACTGATGGCTGCCAATTTAATTTATCCTTAGCAAGAGATATATCAGGTTTGCGCATTACAGGATCATCAGCAGGAAGCTCCTGAAAAATAATTTTGGATTTTGAATTCGTCAACTCGACGATCAATTGCGCAATCTCTAGAATTGTAGACTCGTGGGGATTTCCAAGGTTTACAGGGCCGGTAAAATCCTTTGACGAAGCCATCATCTTGATCATTCCATCTATCAAATCATCAACATAACAGAAAGATCGGGTTTGGCTGCCGTCTCCATAAATCGTTATATCTTTGTTTTGTAAAGCTTGCATGATAAAATTGCTGACTACTCGCCCATCATTCGGATGCATTCTTGGACCATATGTATTAAAGATACGAATAACCTTGATTGGCAGATTATGCTGTCTGTGATAATCAAAAAACAAGGTTTCCGCACATCTTTTACCTTCATCGTAACACGAACGAAATCCGATTGGATTTACATTTCCCCAATATGATTCTTTTTGTGGATGTTCAGCAGGATCACCATAAACTTCACTGGTAGATGCCTGCAATATTTTTATCTTGAGTCGTTTTGCCAAACCTAACAAATTGATAGCGCCATGAACGGATGTTTTTGTTGTTTGAACCGGATCTCTTTGATAATGAATTGGAGAGGCAGGACAAGCAAGATTATAAATTTCATCCACTTCAAGATATACCGGAAATGTAATATCATGCCGGATTAGCTCAAAATAAGGATCATCAATAATCTTTATTATATTATTTTTGGTACCGGTATAATAATTATCTACACAAACAACTTCATTACCTTCTTTGAGTAACCGTTCACAAAGATGACTTCCTAAAAATCCAGCCCCACCCGTAACCAAAACTTTCTTTTTCAAATAATCTTTCATTTGTCCTTCTCTGAATAAATCAATATGCACCTTTACCAAACAAAACTACAGGAACAGTTTCAAACATGATTTCAAGATCAAAAAATACTGATTTATTTTCAATATAATAAAGATCCAGCAAACACATTTCTTCAAATGTCAAATCACTACGTCCTGAAATTTGCCACAAACCGGTTATCCCCGGTTTTGTTTCTCCTCGTTTCTCATACCAATCATAATTTATTTTATCATTTTTGATCATATTAAAATCTTTTAAAGGTAATGGTCTGGGGCCTACAATACTCATGTCCCCTTTTAACACATTTATAAATTGGGGAATTTCATCCAGGCTGTATTTCCTCAAAAAACGTCCCACAGGTGTAATGCGAGGATCATTTTTCATCTTGAACAAGGCGCCATTACTTTCATTTTCTTTTAACAATTTCTCTTTAATCTCATCTGCGTTATTATACATTGTTCGAAATTTGTAAAACAAAAACTCTTTTCCGCCCTTGTATAATGCACGTCTTTGTTTAAAAAAAACAGGACCATTTGAGGTAAGTCTAATCAGCAATGCAATTATAAAACCAACAGGCAACAGAATCACACTTGATAAAGCTAACAATACCAAATCCAGAGTTCTCTTTGTAATACACTGAAATTTCTCAAAACGATATCGTCCCTGAATTGTAGATAATGGTACACCTGTAACATCCTTGACTTTGGCATTGCCCATTAAATCATAAATAATATGGGAAACCATTTTAAGCTTTATATTTTTACTTTGACAAAATTGACGTACTTTTTCATATTTCAGAAAGGACATTGATGATGATACAATAAAAATTTGTTCAATATTTAAATCATTATACATATTTTCCAGGTTTTCCAACTTTCCTATTGTAACATCCTCTAACGTAGGATCAGGCTCGGTCAACCTACCGTTCTCCATGTGGCCGATGATATGATAATAATCCCCAAAAATATTTTTGAGTTTTTCACCAAACTCTTTGGCCATTTCATCGACACCCACAATGACTGTATTACGCTTTCCAAATCCTTTCGACAATAACCGCTTGTTCAGATTCAATAAAACAGCGTTACCAAAGTCTATTAAAAAGTATTGAGTCAATATAAAGATAACAATAACAGCACGAGAATACTCGTGCCCTTTTACCAGAAACAATGCTGACATTGTAATTAGGGCAAGATAAAAAGCGAGTTTGCGTTGATTCAGTACATTTACATCCCGAGTGTTTTGCATAAAATCACGATAAACCCCCAAAGATATTATTAGTACAACAAAAATAATATTTACAAACACCCAGGGATCATAATACATGGATATGTCTTTAAGATCCGGGAAACGCAAATAGATAGCAAATCTAAATGCCAGATTAAACAACGTAATATCGAATAGAAAAACAATAACCGTATATATAAAAGCCCAGTTCTTTTTTAACATACATTCCTCCCCTATACCCTATTTATAGGAGTTTGGATGATTTCACCTGAGCATCAATCCACTTGTAGGTTTCACGCAAACCCTCTTTTAACGGAGCGTCAGGTTTCCATCCCAATTTTTCAAAAATTAACTGGTTGTCCGAGTTACGGCCACGCACACCTTGCGGACCCGGAATATGTTTAACACTCAATTGCTTACCCGCTATTTCCATAACCATTGCTGCCAGTTGATTGATCGATACCATTTCTTCGGAACCAATGTTTACCGGACCAATAAAATCCGATTCCATCAGGCGCCTTACACCTTCAAGACATTCGTCAACATACAAAAACGAACGGGTTTGCACTCCATCTCCCCACATCTCCATCTCACCACCATCCGGGGTCATGGCTACTTTGCGGCAAAATGCAGCAGGAGCTTTTTCGCGGCCACCCTGCCAGGTTCCCAAAGGACCAAAAATATTGTGGAAACGCGCTACCCTCACCTCAATACCATAGTTACGATAAAAAGAAAAATACAACCGTTCACTGAACAATTTTTCCCAGCCATACTCGCTATCCGGATTTGCAGGATATGCCGACGCCTCAGTGCAGTTGGGGTTATCCGGATCAAGCTGATTATGCTCCGGATAGATGCACGCCGATGATGAATAAAACACTTTTTTGACATTGCGTTTGTGACATGCATCAAGAATGTTCAAATTAATCAGTGCAGAGTTGTGCATTATATCCGCGTCATTTTCACCGGTAAAGACAAATCCGGCACCGCCCATATCGGCAGCTAGCTGATACACTTCGTCAAATTTTTGATCGACGGCATAGCGGCAGGTATCAAAATCGCGTAAATCGCCAATGATAAAATCGTCTGCTGCGGTTTCATCAAACTCGGGATATTTGAGATCAACGCCGCGTACCCAATAGCCTTCTCGTTTCAACCGTTTTACCAAATGCCCGCCAATAAATCCGCCGGCTCCGCACACCAATGCTGTTTTCATTATTCAGCCCCTTTCAATCGTATTTTCGTAATTTAAGCAATTGTAACGTAAAATTCCAAATAAATAATGGATTATTCACGAAATACCGCTTCCATAGGCGGCGTGGTTCCTGATATACCCGATACGCCCACTCTAACGCCGAACGCTGCATCCAGTGGGGAGCGCTTTTGATATGACCGGTATGAAAGTCGAACGCAGCACCCACACCAATCATAACGTTGGTATCCAACAGGGGCATATACTCGTGCATAAACAGCTCTTGCTTGGGTGTGGACAGTCCTACCCAAACAATATGGGGTTTGAGCTGTCTAACCTGGTCAATCAGCTCTTGCTTTTCCTGCTCGTTCAGGGGACGAAACGGTGGTGTATAGGTACCGACGATCTTGACACCGGGGAACCTCTGCTCCATTGCCTGCTTTAGCTCCTGGGCGCGGCCTTCTTGTCCGCCGTAGAAATAATGGGTATAGCCGTGTTTCACCGAGTCTTCCATAACCGCCAGCATCAGATCCGGACCATAACAGCGGTCTATTTCTTTATGGCCGAACATTCTGCCAATATACACCAGCGGCATACCGTCAGGAACAGTCAGCCAGGCTGCCCGGTGCGCGTCACGCACCTCAGGACGCCTCAGCGACTCCATTACGCCATGCACTCCGGTCACTGTCACATAGCCTTTGCCCTGCTCAGCAATCCGGGTGCGGATGGAATTTACGCCTGATTTGAGATTCAGGGGGTTAACTAGAATATTTAATACTTTAACTTTTTTCATGATTATTTGATATTGCATAATTATATGCTTGAATATGTGTTTTCACACATGCTTCAATACTAAATTTTTTTTGAGCAGTCAAAACTGCATTATCTCTCATAAATTTATTACTATTTTCATATATATTTTGGATAATTTGAGCATATTCTGAAATATCAATTTTTGAAATCAAAAAACCATTTTCATTATTACTAATAATTTCACTAATTGCACCTACATCATTAGCAACTACAATAAGACCCATTGACATAGCTTCTAATAAAGCAGTAGGAACACCTTCTGCCCTAGAAGTTAGTACGAAAACATCAAACGCAGCAATCAAATCAGAAACTCTATTTGTTGGTTCAATAATCTTTAAATAATTTTTTTCAAATAATTTATATTTTTGAGCAATCTGAATTACTGATCTATTATAATGTTTCACTTCTGTTATAACACGAGTTCCCAATATTACAAACTTAAAATCAGTATTGATCTTTTTTAATTTTCTAGCAATCTGAATGAAATAGTCATGACCTTTTTGGTTACATTGATTACCTAACGTGCCAATTACAAAAGAGTTTTCCTCAATACCTAACAATTTCCGAGCATAAATCTTTTTTTGCACTGAATTTGTAAATTCTATAGTATCAACAGGTGGAAAAAATTCAAACAGTTTTTCGCTCTTTGATAAGATTCCAGGATGTTGCCGAGCTATTTCATGCCCAGTTGTCATAACAGAATTTGCAAAAAATTGAACTATCGGTGTGAAAATAATTCGAAGCGGTTTTGGTGCAAAATTACTTAATAATTGCCAAACAATAGGAATGTTTAAGCTATGTGCAGCAAAAGCAGCTTGAAAATTCATTAAACCACAAATTTGTACTATATCAATTTTATTATCCAACAAAATATTCTTAATATTTTTCACTTCAGCAATAAAATGATACATATATTTAATATGATAAATTGGGTTTAACTTCTTCCGTAACCTATGTAGAGATAATTGATATATAGAAATGCCTAAATCATCAAATTTGTCAATACCTCTACCAGCTTCATTCGTCATAATCAATATTGTTTCCCACCCATTCTGCTTCAATGGTTCATACAATCTAAAAACTTGATTATGAGGGCCACCATAAGTCGGAGTTTGTATTATTACAGCAATTTTTTTCATAAAATAAATTTAAGTTTAACTAAGCTTCAAAATATTTAAGTATATTTTGTGTATCAATATATATTTTATTAACTAACTCTTGTGAATCAAAATAAGTTTTTGAATCGAAAAAATCATATATTTTTTTTTCATTATTACATTCATCATTTATAGGGGAAAGTATAAATTGGTCTAATAATGAAATATCAGATGCAAAATCAATCAACTTCTGATGATAAGGGATGATAAACAATTCACATTTTGCACAAAACGCAGTAATTGCTGAATGATATCTACAAGCAATGAATTTTTTACAAAAATAAATTTCTTTTAGTAAAGTCTCAATATTATTTTCAAAAATAAACAATTCAACACGTACAGGATCAAACTCTTTTAACATTTTATATAATTCATTACATAATGGGATATCAGATTCTCTTACACCACTACGAAATGCAAACAATTTAAATTTACAATTATTATTTTGATAATATTTTAATATTATTGGGAAAAAAAAGTCATACCAATATGAATCATCAATTTTTTGGTCAGAAAATTCAAATGAAGTTAGAGAAATACCATATACTTTATCATCCTTTTCAACCTCTATTTGATTTAAAATTGAAATAATTGATAAAACAGAAATATCAAAATTGAAAAATAAATTTTCTTGTTTCAATTTTAAAGATTGAAGATATTTGAAAGATCTAGTATCTCGGACAATAATCATATCAGAAAGTAAATTTGCAACATTTATAATCCAACGAGTCAAATGTTTATTTACTGGACCTACACCAACACTTAAATAGTAAACTTTCTTCTTTTGTATCTTAAAAGAAAATGATATCAATAATATTTTCAACATATAGAAATAATGGCGAATTAACCTTTTATTGTTATAATCATCATGGAAATGAGTTCCACCACCTAAAATTAACATATTGCTTTCAAACAATAAAGGAATAATCTTTATTAAATTTGGTTTAAAAAATTCTAATTTATTAAATTTATGATAAAGCGATATTTTTTTTTTTGCAATAATATATAATTGACTGTTGGGATACAAACGGAGCAACGAAGCTATAATAGAATATAACATCAATTCATCTCCAGCATTATCGCCACCATAATGACCAATAATCATTATTTTTTTCATAAATATTCTTCATTGTTTTTAAAATGGAAAAAACTTGTAAAAATCATAGCAATCATAATTCCCCCGGGGCTTCCACTTGATGCCAAAATGTTTTCAACAAATAAAGTTAAAAATAAGAAGGGCAAAAATGCTATAATTGAATAACCGAAACTATTTTTCTCACTTTTTAATATATTATATATATAATAAAATAGTAAAATTAAAAATAACAATAAACCACTGAAACCGAATTCATATACTATTCTTAAGAATTCATTATGAAATAACCGATTACCATCAATATTGCTAGTTGTATAATTATAAAAATTTTGTAGTACTAATTTAGAACCACTTGAAATACCATGTCCCAATAGTAACTCAAACCAACTACTCTTCTGAATATTACCAAGTATCACATCCCATAAGCTTAGCCTAAAAGCAAATGTAGATACGTTCTGAATATCATAAGAAGAAATTACAAAAAACAATTCAAGAAAACGATTACTTACATATTTAAATAAATAATTTGAAGAAAACATTGTAAAAACAAAAATTAATATTGATGATAAAAATATTTTAATAAAATTCAATCTAGTAAGAATAATAATATAAATGAAATATGCAGCAATAATTCCAATCAGCGCAGATCTGCTTCCAGTTAAAATAATAGTTGTGAGTACTATTGACAATAATATTGTTCGTGTAATTGGTGAAATTTTTTCATAAAACAACAATAAACAAAAAATACCGACGAGAAATTGACCATAGGATTGAGGACTAGTAAATGTAGTAAATCTTAAAGCGGAATAACCACCAAAACCTTGATTAAAAAAGAATGTTTGCGTTATTGCAATAAGGATTGTAATAAAAAATACAACCAATATACCTTTCAAATTAATAACTCTATAGTACCAAAAACTGGCAAATAAAATAAATTGGAAAAGAAATACAGTAATGTAACCAAAGAATTTCATTCCAGATAACAAATGACTATCTTTATAAAAAAAGGAAAAAATTACCAAAACAAAAATCAAAACAAGAATTTTCTCATATTTTTTAAAATGTTCATATAAATTATTGTATAATATTGCTTTTTTATTTCTAATTTTAAAAAAAATCAATAATGGAGGCAACAAAATTCTTATTGAGTTAATTAGATTTGTAGACGAGCCTGATTCCCAAGTACTACCTGCAATATCGAAATTGGTTAACAAAATCCAAATATAAATACTATATTTCAAAGGTAGAAGTATTATTAATATTGTAGAAATTATTATTATATCAATCATTTAGTAAACCAGCAATAAATTTTTCAATTTTATTATTATAATTAATAATATCATAACGTTTTATTGTATCTAATACATTAATTCGTAATTCTTCTTTTTTTCTTCTGGGCATATTGTAATATTTAAGTAGTTTTTCCTTAATATCCTCAGCATCTCTTTCAATAAACAAACCATTTTCATTATTGATAACAAATTCTTCAATCCCATTAACTCTAGTTGTAATAAGAGGTAAACCCGAAGCTGCTGCTTCTAGTGCAACGAGTGGAAATACCTCATAACTTGTTGGGAAAATAAAAAAATCAGATACCCACAAATACTTTCTAATATCACTTTGAAAACCTAAAAAACTAACTCGATCTTGTAAATCTCTGTATTTTTTTTTATAAAGATTAATTAAATCTTTTTTACCTCCAATTACCAATAAAACTATTTTTTTATCTGATATCAAACGGAATGCATTTAATAATAAAGGCAATCCTTTTCTTTCAAAGTTACCTAATGCAACAAAAACACCTGTACACAAATCTTCATTTGATTGTGTATTTAACAGCTCATTTTTTATTGGTTTAAAGTAATGTATATCAACAGGGTTAGATATAACTTTGATTTTGTTAAATGTAAACGGATAATGTTTTACAAGTTCTCTTTTTAAACCTTCTGATGGAACAATTATATTTTCAAGCTTTCTATAAATAAATGGTTCAAAAAAAGCTCGTATTTTATGATTTAAGTAATTCGAATATTTCCGAACTCCAAAATGCTCAATTTCAGACCAATGTTTTTCTAAAAATTCTTTATGACAAAAGTGAACATAACTTACATCACCTAAAAACAAATTATTTTCCGAAATAATTCTTAAACTAAAATTAATATTATAAAAAAATGTATACAAAAAATAATAAATTGGTGCAATAAGATGAAATAAAATAAACATAACAAACACTGGTCTTCGAAGTAGTGGAATTCTAACATGTACAATATTTTCTCCAGAAATATCACAAATATTTGAAAAAATATATATTTGGTATTTTGTTGAAATTGAATTAACTAAATTCATCATACATAATCCTGAAGGATTATTTTTCATAAGTGTATAATGAAATATCGCAATTTTTTTTATTTCATTCATGTATTTAATTTACTTAAAATTCTTTTTAATTGACTTTGTTTTGTATAAAAATTATAAGTAACTACAAACAATTTCTTCCACATAATTCGTGTTGTTAACCAGTAAAATCTTCGTATTAATGGTTCCTTTTTATGTTCACTATTATTCAACATTAAATTAAAATAATATAATTCTTTATCTTTTTCACCAGTAATTTTATATTGAACGTAGTTACGAATGCAATAACTATAATTATTTTTTAAAGAATTAAATCTAAACTCATATTTATTTTTTTTCAAAAAATTATTTTGTTCATTCCAAAGCTGTTCCCAAATATTTCCTTCTTTTATATGTTTATCAATACTAAAACTTCCCTTATATGTTATATTATTATTATGTAGTCTATAATAAGACAAGTATTGTTTTATATAATAAATAGGTGTAATCAATGGTGCAATTCTTTGAATTATAGCATCAGCACTTGTTTTAAACGATTCATTTAAAGGAAATAATAATTCAGCTATTTCTCTTCGTAAAGAAAGACCACTGCAAGGAGGCAACTCTTTTATAATCCCTCCATTTCTTAGAAGTTCCTTCGCTAAATAACCATTTGGTAATTTTGAAAATAATGGCAAAATGCCTTGTTCTTCACCATATTCATTTACTCTCATAACTCGATGCACAACAAAACCAGTTTGTCCTGATTTTTTAAAATTCTCAACCACAGTTTCTATTTTAGTCTTTCCAAAATAATCATCTGCATCCAAGAAACACAAAATAGAACCATGTGAATTTTTATATGCGGAGTTTAAAGCTGATGCCATACCACCATTTTCTTGCACAATCAATTTTATTCGCTTATCACTAAAAGATTTGATACTTTTAATTGATTCGTCAGTTGAACCATCATCACAAATAACAATTTCAAAATTGGAATAAGTCTGATCAAGCACACTTTGAATAGCTTCTTTTATATAAACTTCATAATTATAATTTGCAATTATTACACTAACAAATGGTTCTTTTTCAAGTAATGGTAAAACATATTGATTCATAAATATCACCTATTCAAACTTAAAATATTTTCAAAAACGTTTAGAGCTCTATCAACAGTTTGATCCATATTATAATATTTATAATCAGCTAACCTCCCTAAAAAAAGAATATTTTCACTTTTTTTAGCCTTTAAATTATATTTTTCAAATAACTCTTTATTTAGGTTAGTAGGTACAGGATAATAAGGTAAATTAGTTGATTTATTATAAGCTACAGGATATTCATAAACTATTGTAGTGCCCTTACATCGTTGTTTTGTCATATGTTTAAATTCAGTTATTCTTGTAAACGCATAATTATTGGGGTAGTTAATTTGGGCAACATCTTGGAATTTTTTTTGATCTAAAAATTGAAATTTAAAATTTAGACTTCTATAAGGCAATTCACCATACTGATAATCATAAAATTCATCAATAGGTCCTGTGTAAATTAATTTATCAAATTTAATACCTAATGAACTAATTTCATTATAATCAGTATTTAATAACAATTTAATATTTTTGTGACTGATTAAATTATTAAATAAATTTGTATAACCATCCTTTGGCAAACATTGATATTTATCTTGGAAATATCTATCGTCTTTACTAATATATATTGGTATTCTTGAAGTTACAGAAGGACTTAATTCTTCAGGTTTCAACCCCCATTGCTTATAAGTATATCCCTCAAAAACTTTTTCATAAACGTAATCTGCTAATACTTTCAACTCTTTGTTTGTTGATTTTTTCAATTCCAAAACAGGTATTTTCACATTCATTCCATAGTTTTTCACTAATAAATCGGTTAAATTATTTGAAACTAATTTGGGAAATAATTTTCCCATTGAATTCAAATTAAATGGAATAGGAACAGTTTTTCCTTCTATAACGCCTAAAACTGTATGAAAATATGGTATCCAATCAGTAAATTGAGATAAATAACTAAAAACATGTTCCATTTTTGTATGAAAAATATGTGGTCCAAATTTATGAACTAAAATACCATTTTGATCAAAATAATCATAGCAATGACCACCAACATGATTTGATTTATCAATCAAAAGTACTTTTTTATCCATCTTAGTTGCAATTCTTTCTGCCAAAACACAACCAGAGAAACCCGCACCAACTATTAAAAAATCAAACATTTACAACCTCCAGCTTTTAGCAAACAAAATAATTGTTGATAATGTAACAAATGATTCTGCAATTAATACTGAATATGCCATACCTAGAGGACCATATAATTTAACTAAAATTAAAGCAAACAAAATATTTAAGATCCCCGCAATAACTATTATCGTATTGAATTCCTTATCTTTTTTTCGTGGTAATAACCAAAGTATACCAGTTACATTACTTAATGCTATTAATACAATTATTGGAGCTAAAACTTGCATGATTTGAATTGAATCAATAAAATTTTCACCCAAAAATAATTTCACAAAAAAATCAGCAAAAATAACAAACAAAATAGTAATTAATAAACTTGAAAAAAAATATATTATCAAAGTTTTAAATATTAATTTTTGAGCTTCTTTGGGTTTATTGGCTAAGAGATAATTAATCCGAGGGTAAATCACATTACTCAATGGCATCCACAAACCAACAATAGCTTTTACTAATTTTTCTGCACCAGCATAAACTCCAACAAGTGATGGTTCTAATATTGAACCTAAAATAAAATTATTTGCACTAGTATATAAACTAACTGCAACTTTAAAGAAAAACAAACTAAACGACTCTTTTAGTATAATACAACAATCAATTAACTTTATAAATCTAAATTTTAAATTCTTATATATATAAATATTATTAATTAAATTCCCAATTAAATTTGTAATAGCAAATAATAATAGATATACTGCTCCATCATTTTTTTGTTTAACCAAAATAAAAACCAAAACTACAAAAAACAATTTAAATAATATTACAATAAATGTAGGGAATCTTAATTTCTCAATACCTAAAAAAAACCAAGTTGTATTTGCGCTATAAGATAAAACCAATAAAAACGAAACATAATAATATGGAGATGATATTTTAAATAAAGAAGTAAAATTAAATAACAAAAATAATAAAACATATGAGAAAAAAATCAAATATATCTTAACATTGATAACATTATTTACAATATTATTAACTAAAGATATATTATTCTTATTTTGAGCAATATCTCGAGTTGCGGATAGGGTAAATCCATAATCCGTAATTAATGATAAAATTAAACATAGAGATTGTGTGTATGCGACTTTACCAAAATTCTCACTTCCCAACACACGTGTAATATAAGGTATAACTAAAACAGGTAATATATAATTAGCAGCTTGAGTTAAAAAAGTGTAGAGCGAATTTGTAACAATAATATTATTTTTAATTCTTTTACTAATTATCATATCGTGGGTAAGAATTTTTAATTTCAGAAGTCAATATTGGTTCGATATTATATTTTTGTTTTGGTAATGTACCATTCGCTGCATCACTTAAACTCATCATATTTAAAATTGCATCAACACTAGTTACTCCCCAAAAATTATTACTAATATAGATCATTTCATCAGTTGGAATAGTACCAGTTATAAACAAGTCATCTTTACTTTTAAATATATTGTTGAATAAAATCCTGTAGTCTATCTCGCCTTGTAGTTCTATCACTTTATAAATAGTTTCTACAAAAGTATTATTCTCAACAACACACTTAGGTTTACTATAAGAACCACCCAATTTTAAGGGTATTTCACAATTATTAAAAAAATTATATTCTATTGTTATATCACTTTCAAAAAGTAATTGAACACCAATTTTAAGATTGTATAAACAATTATCCCTTAAAATAAATTCTGAATCAGAGCAATAGATGCCATCACAATGATCCTTTTCATTGCATGCAATTAGATTGTATATTGATTCGAAATTAGATTTACTTTCTAATTTTATATTTAGACTACAATCCCAAATTATACTTTTACTAACTTTTCCAAGACCTTCGTTAGCAAGAAAAATACCACTTTGTTTGCACATATGAATTATTATATTTTGAATAGTACTACTATTATTCTGATTTCGAAAAACAATACCATTTTCAGCATAGTCTATATGTGCCCAAATAATACTTAAGGAAGCATTTTCATCACTTGTCAGAACCCCCCTCCAATACACATCCTCCCCCGGCGTATTATGTGTAAACCAGACAAACGCATCCGCTTCTCCGGTGGCTTTCAAAGTACCATAATTGGTGAGCCCATACTGCCCATCAAAACGCACTACCGTCCCCTTATCCACAATCAACTGACCATTTTCGGGTACGGTGATATCTCCGGTTACTACATAATGCTGATCCGGGCCCCAGACGGTATAGGCGTCAAGCGTGCCTTCAATACGAATCTCGGGTTTGAGCTCTATTTCAGGCATTTCGGTGGCGGCGGTTACATTGTATACATACTTCCATCCATACCCCGCCTTTCGAGCAACAATATTGTATTCGCCTTCTTCAATTTTATTGATTGACCAGTCACCATTTTCATCCGTTGTTGTGGTGTATAAAGGCGTTTTCTCTCGGTGATCAAAAATAGCTGCCTGGGTAATGGGAAATCCCACACTGGGAAACCGTGCCTGAAGATTGGTTACCGCGGTATCCATTTTCGTCATGCTGTAAACCTCAACGGTAATGCCGCTGTAATCGGTTTCATCCTCAAGGGTTACATTGCCAAACAGGGAGAACTCAGTTGGCGCGTCAAACACCTTGGTACAGGAAATAGACGCAACAATCAGTAATAACGGGATGTATTTAAAAATTTTCATAATCATCACACATTGGTTACACTTGCCAAAAACGGGCCGTTCAACAACTCGGGTTTATTATAGGTAAACGCACTGCCATCCGGTTGGGTTACCCTGGCACCGGCGGCGTTTGCTATGGCGTGTCCTGCTGCAGTGTCCCACTCCATCGTGGGACCATGACGGTAATACACATGCGCCTTGCCCTCGGCCAGCATGCAGAATTTGAGCGAACTTCCCACCGCAATCTCGTCTTTGACGGTATAGCGGCTGTAAAGCTCTTCCTCAGCATCCAACGCGTGCGAGCGGCTCCGGACAATCACCACGCCATCCACAGTATCAGTATCCGTATGAATGGGCAACGGGGCCGAGTCCGAATGTTTTATATAGGCGCCATTGCTCTGATTTGCGTAATAGAGCGTATCTGGCACCGGTGCATATATAACACCCAAAACCGGCAAATTATTTTCAATCAGCGCAATATTTACAGTAAATTCACCATTGCGCTTTATAAACTCTTTGGTTCCGTCCAGCGGATCAACCAACCAAAAGGGGTTCCAATTTTTGCGCTCAGCATAAGAAATCTCCCTGCCTTCTTCTGAAAGCACGGGTATATCCGGATAATGCAATTCAAGTTGAGTTTTGATCACCGAGTGTGATCGTTTGTCCGCAATAGTTAAAGGACTGTTATCGCTTTTCATCTCAACCTCGAAATCGCTCGATTCGTAAATATTGAGGATTTCTTTACCCGCTTCCACAGCGATAGCGCAAATTTTGTCGATTTCTACTGCCAATAACCCCTCATCCTAAAAGTAGAACCAATATAGCAAAACAATTGCTAAAAGTCCAATAAAAATATTCATTGGTAGGCCAATTTTTAGGAAATCGCGGAATTTGTATCCACCCGGACCATAAACCATCAGGTTGGTCTGGTATCCTATCGGCGTAGAAAAGCTTGCCGAAGCAGCCAAAGCGGTTGCAATGAAAAATGGCCGTGGATCAAGACCCGCCTGATTTGCAACAGACAACGCTATGGGGAACATGAGCGCGGCAGCCGAGTTATTTGTGATTACCTCGGTGTAAAAGCTGGTCATATAATAAATGACAGCCAAAATCACAAAAACACCCATGCCGCTAAAAACCCCCAAAATTTCATGTGCAACAAACGTAGCCACACCCGAGTTAACCAACGCCTTGGAGATTCCAAATGAAGACGCTATGATTAACAGAATACTCCAATTAATGCTGCTCAACGCTTCAGCAGGAGAAATACATTTACTTAAAATATAGATCATGGCAGCTACCGCAACAGCCAGTACAATAGGGAGCAGATTGAATCCCATTACAATAATCATGGCAAGCAATACAATCAACGCAAAAGGCGTATACCAACCCGGTTTGGAAGGATATGAGAACGATTCTGAAACCAGATTAAACTCGGTTGAATAGTACCACTTTTTTAGAAATCCATTATCCGCAAGAATAAACAACGTGTCGCCAACATGCAGTACAATATCCCCAATCTTTTTCTGAATGCGCTCACCGCTGCGATGAATACCCAAAATAACCGCATTGTACTTTCTGCGGAAATCACTGTCTTTAACTTTTTGGCCTACCAATTGTGAATTTTGTGATATAACGACTTCAAAAGTTTTATATTTATCAGAATCATATTGTTTAAGGTCAATCAAGTTATCTTGTAGGAGAACCAGTCCCTGGGTTTTCTGCAGCTCAACAATCGTCTCTGGAAGTCCTGTAAAATATAACCGATCATTCAGCTTTATTTTCTCTTCCGGTCCCACAGGAGTAATAATCTTTTCATTTCTTTCAATCTGAAACAAAAACAGTCCACTGAGGTGGCGCAGGCCAGCATTCTCAATAGTCTTTCCAATAGCCTGATAGTCCTCCTGGACTTTTAATCCCACAACAAATTCGCGAATATTGTCAGAAAGCTGGACAACCATTTCTTTTCTATCAGGCAGCAATCGGATTCCTACAAATGCGGTAAAAAGCAATCCAACAATTGCCATGGGGAGTCCAACTTTGGTAAACTCGAACAATGAAAATCCCTGGTAATCATTCTCGATCATCAAACCATGGACAACAAGATTAGTACTGGTGCCAATTAAGGTACACGTTCCTCCCAGGATAGCAGCATAAGATAAAGGGATTAATAATTTTGATGCGGAAATATTATGTTTTCGAGCCCAATAGCGTAACGAAGGTATCAACATCGCAACAATAGGTGTGTTGTTAAAAAATGCTGAAAAGGTCGAAACCGGCACAAGAAATCTGAATAGCTTGAAAGACATGTGTTTGTTATTTCTACCCAACAATAAAGTAGAAAGCTTGTTTAGTAAACCGGTTTTTTGAATAGAAGCTGCAACAATAAATAAAAATGCAACGGTAATCATTCCATGATTAGAAAATCCGGCAAAAGCTTCTTTTGTATCAATGATTCCACCCAAAACCAACAAAATCAATGAAGCAAAGACTACAATTTCAGCTTCATACAAGTCAAGCATTAAAATAGCAGTCATTCCCAAAACAACAATTACTGTATATATAAATGAAAAGCTTAGCAATTACTATTCGCTCCCAAAATCACCAAGGTTTATAAATAAAGCCATTATCCTGCAATATAGTTTTTAATTTAACTACAGATTCATCAACATCCATCAAGCCCGGCACCTTGGCATCAAAAGAAACATCAGTGGTTAATTCATCTCCAACCCACACAACTTTGATCTTATCAGGATGAATCGTCGTTTTAATAATTTCAAGGTCATCCTGAGTCAGCTCTACAGCTGTAACGATTAAAATCATTCCCGAATCAAGTAACAGATGTCCCACTTCAGACAATCTACGCAGGTGCTCTTGACGGTTCTCTGCATTATCTTGTTTTTTAATATCTGCATCTACACCATAAAGCACATTACCAATACCAAGAAAATAAACCCATTTGCCATCATTAAAAAGATTGGCTTCCAGGGATTTTGCTACTTCTTTCTTGCCAACTTTTTGGGGACCCGTTAAAATTATCATAACCGATTTTTGGTTATACTTTTCAGCCCGTTGGTCTTCTGTAATAATGCTCTTTTCCCATTTATAATTACGAAGAATCACTTTATCACGAACCCATGCCAATTTATCTTCAAGAGGCTCTTTGATAATGCCGCCACCTACAATCTCGTAATCATCGACAATCACAAAACGGCTCGTAGTGGCAATCTGATCTACCGTATCAAAAGCAATTGCTTTATTTAACTGTAATGTACATTCAGCAACATCATGCCGGTTAACTTGTTCACTTTGAATGGAGTTAAGGTCTGAAGCATTGATCAACCTATGTATTTCTTCCAAACGGCAGCGTACTTTGGTTGTACCCACTTTTAAAAAGTAATCTTTATTTTTAACAAAGGGTTCTTTGCCCATCCAGAAAAGATTTAACCGTAGTCTACGCGCAACCTCGGGTTTTATTTCTGCAGCGTTTGTCATGATGTCACCACGAGTTACATAGATCTGCTCTTCAAGAGTAAACCCTGCGGACTCGCCTACATATGCGGTATCCTTGGGATCAATATTAAAGCCTTCAATGGATTTAATTCTACTGCGTTTTCCTGAAGGATAAAAAACGACTTCTGTTCCAACTTTAATACTGCCACTCTCTACATTTCCGGCAACAATGCGACGGTCATCTTTTTTATTGGTAAACTTGTAAACATCTTGAACCGGGAACCGAAATGGTTTTTTAAAATCCGGTTTTTCTTTTTCAAAATCATCCAATATATCTAAAAGACAATCACCCTGATACCAATCCATATGATTGATGCTTGAAGTAATATTATCTCCTTCCCTGCCACTAACAGGTATAAAACATTTTGGTTCTACATCAATCTTTGCAAGGAATTCCCGATATTCTTTAACAATAGCATCATATACTTTTGGGTCATAATTTACCAAATCCATTTTATTTACAAGAATTGCTATCTGTTTAATACCCAACATAGACAGCATATATCCATGCCGTCTGGAATTTTCTTGTATACCTTCATACGCATCAATAACCAGCAATCCTGCTTCGGCTCTTGAAGCCCCAGATACCATATTTTTCAGGAATTCAATATGGCCAGGTGCATCAATAATAATATAATGCCGTTTTTCAGTTTTAAAAAATACACGCGCAGAGTCAATGGTTATACCCTGTGCCTGCTCATCTTTAAGAGCATCCAGTAAGAATGCATATTCAAAAGGCTTGGAATTCAATTTACAATTGGCTTTAACCTGCTCCAGCTTTCCTTCAGGTAAAGACTTGGTATCCGCAAGCATTCTACCAATAATGGTACTTTTACCGTGATCAACGTGCCCGGCAATCACTATATTCATTTGTTCTTTCATTTAAAACATCCTATAAGATTACATATACCCATCACGTCTCAAAGTTTCAAGGCCGCCACCATCATCTTTGTCCTGTGCTCGTCCTGACCGTTCAGCAATATTAGCAAATTTGCCGGTTTTTAATTCTTCAATAATCTCATCAACATTTTGGGCGTCAGACTCTACCGGGAAGGTACAGGGATAACATCCCAAAGAGCGGTAACGTTTTCCTTCTCCCTGGTTATAATATAAAGACACTGTTGGAATATTCTCACGTTTTATATATTCCCAAATATTCAATTCAGTCCAATCTAATAATGGATGCACCCGTACATGCGTCCCGGGAGCAAAGTCAGTTTTATACTGATTCCAGAATTCGGGTGGCTGGTCGCCAATATCCCATATACTTTCCTGATCTCTAGGAGAAAAATATCTTTCTTTTGAACGGCTGCCTTCTTCATCAGCACGAGCCCCTACAATAACACCCGTGTAGGGCTCGGTATTGGTATCAACCTCATACTTACCCGTTTCCAAATTCAAACGATAGCGTTTACCAGCACCATTCAATGTATTAACTAATGCTTCTGTTTTTAACAGACGACAACAGGTAATACGATCAGCATTTCCATCAGGAAACGTACGTTTCGCTTTTAAAGCTTCTTCATTTTGGCCATAAATCATAGTTAATGACCATTCCATAGCCAGCTTGTCGCGGTACTCTATCATTTCCGGAATTTTGTAAGCAGTATCTATATGAACTAGCGGGATAGGTACATGACTAAAAAAGGCCTTCCTTGCTAACCACAGCAAGACCGTGCTATCTTTACCAATTGACCAAAGCATACAAAGATTTTTAAAATTTGCATAAGCTTCGCGCAATATATATATACTTTTATTTTCCAGTTGTTCCAAATGGTCCATAATTAACCTCAAACACTAATTATATTTTTGTTTCTCAAATAATCGAGTATTCTTTTCACACTCGTTTCCAAGTCATTATTATCATTATTTTCCAAAACAATTTCCGGTTCAATCGGTTCTTCATAAGGTGCCGAAATACCTGTAAAGTCCTGAATTTCTCCATTCATTGCTTTTTTATACAGCCCTTTTGGATCGCGGGATTTACATACATCCAAAGAACATTTTACATAAATTTCAATAAATCTATCAATATCAAACAATTCTCTAACACTATCCCTGTCTTGACGATACGGGGATATAAATGATGTCAGTACCAAAATCCCGCTATCAACGAATAATTTTGACACATGACCTATTCGTCGGATATTCTCTACTCTATCCTGAGGAGAAAATCCCAAATCCTGATTCAAACCGGTACGTATATTATCGCCATCCAAAATATAAGAATGGATTTCAAGATCATAAAGGGCTTTATCCAACAAATTGGCAATTGTGGATTTACCACTACCAGATAAACCCGTAAACCACAAACAGGCACCTTTGTGCCTGTTTAATTTTTCGCGATCCTGAAAATTCAATAAAAAATTATGTTTTATAATGTTTTCTGTCATAACCATTAGGTATATGAATAACAAATAATTAAACAATTGCGGAATGTCAATTAACTGCTTATCCTGTTTAAATACGGATGATACATTTTACCAGCCCAGCCTTCGGGCTCTGCATGTCGGATATCATATGCTACTTGAATAGATGGTTTTGCATCAGAGATGCCATATCCCTTACCATTTAAAATATCATTATAAACAATGGTATGCAAATCCGTAAAACCACCTGAAAATTCAATTTCATCATCATCAACTGTAATGGATCGGAATGTTGAATTCCCTTCTTTAACTGCCTGCTCCGGTAAATCGTTTTTATCAAGAGACAAAAACCATCTCACATCTGCATTTTCAAGTTCAAGAAAGCCAGCTGCTTTCTTGTAATCAGAATGATGCACAACCGATTTTTTCACATCGCCAAAAATCCATAACAACATGTCAAAAAAATGGATACCAATATTGGTAGCGACTCCACCTGACTTTGTAATATCACCTTTCCAGGAGTAAAAATACCATTTTCCACGAGAAGTGATATACGTTAAATCGATTGAATGGCGTTTGCCCTTTGATGCCTGAATTTTCTTTTTCAACTCAACAATAGCAGGATGTACACGAAGCTGCAAAACATTGTACACTTTTTTCCCAAACAATTCTTCAACCTGCATCAATGCATCACAATTCCAAGGATTCAACATAAGAGGTTTTTCACAGATAGCGTCTGCTTCAGAACGAAGTGCAAATCGAATATGTGCGTCATGCAAATAGTTGGGTGAACAGATACTCACATAATCAATTTTTTTAGGTGTATCTAGTCTACGCAGCTTGTCAATGTGCCTGTCAAACCTCTCAAATTCAGTAAAAAAATCAACATCATCAAAATATCGATCCAAAATCCCCACTGAATCGCTTGTATCCAAGGCACACACTAGTTGATTGCCTGTTTCCTTGATAGCGTTCAAATGTCTGGGGGCAATATAGCCCGCGGCCCCAATCAGTGCAAAATTATTAATTTCCTTACTCCTTAGCAATTCTTACCAAAATCGACGATCTAGTACGCACTTTTTGTTTTTCTACGTTTTTTGGTACGTTTCTTTTTCTTTTCGCCATCGGCGCCATAGTAATAATGATAGTAATTATAATAATAATATGATCCATAAACGTTCTTGGCCTGTATACCGTTGAGCAAAACACCCAATACCGGTGCTTCTACACGCTTTAATTGTTCAACCGCATGCACAACAGCTTCTCGCTTACTTTGTGCAGAGCGAACAACCAGTATTACACCATCTACCATCGTAGATAAAACAGATGAATCTGTTACAGCAATAATAGGTGGTGTGTCTATAAGAATCATATCGTATTTTTCTTTAACATCTTTTAAAAACTCTTTCATTTGCACAGAACCCAAAAGTTCAGCGGGATTCGGGGGCAAAATACCACAAGTCAATAAATGCAAATTCGGTAAATTACCTATCTCTTTAACAGCGGATTCTATAGTATCTTTACCAACGAGTATATTGGTTAAACCGGATTGTTTTTCTTTACCAAACAATTTGTGCAACATGGGACGACGAAGATCTGCATCGATTAACAAAGTTTTTGATCCCATTTGAGAAATGGTAATTGCAAGATTTGAAATGGATGTGGACTTGCCTTCCTTAGGACCACTACTGGTAACCATTATCACCTTTTTGGGATTTTCAGGAGCAGTAAATGTAATATTGGTACGTAAAGTACGATAAGCTTCTGAAATAGGTGATTTGGGTTTAAGGTGTGTGATCAATCGCTCATTAATATCCTGTGCTTCTGTATCATCAACAGACCGCATACGGTCTAATACGCCATTCCCCTGTTCCGGTTTAATAAAGGGAATAGTAGCCATAAGAGGCAAATGAAGACGTTCTACATCTTCAATTGTATTTATTGAATTATCAAAATAATCAATTACAAAAGCTATACCTACACCCAAACCAATACCCAGCATGAATCCAAGAATCAAATTAACTTTTTTCTTGGGTTTTACAGGATCATCGGGGGCTTTGGCATAATCAATAATTTGTACAATTCCCAATTGACCAACTTCAGTAATACGGGATTCCTGATATTTTTCCTGCAGCATCAAAAAGATTTTTTCCTGCACTTTGGCGTCACGTTCAAGTCGTGCAAGTTTTAAACTTTTTTCAGGAAGGTCTTCAAGCTCACCCCGATATTGATCTACAAGTTTTCCCAATTCAAATACACGGGGCTTTAATGATTGTATCTCTGTTTCAACTTCAATTTTATTTTCAATCAATGTACCTGACATTACAGATGGATCAATAAACTCTGTTACCGCAATTTTTTCCACTTCCATCTTGAACTTTTCTTTTTGAGATTCAATCTGTTTACGTAAAGAGTTGATTTTATAATTATTTTCATAATCTTCACCAACAAAGATCATTGAACCAATCATAGAAGAAAGTTCGGCTTCTTTTTCTGCAATCTGTCTTTTCAATTCTTCAAGATAAGGACGTGAAGAAATCGCTTCCACATCCAAATTCAGTTGTTGTTTACTCAGTTGACCGTCAATGTATTTCAAGCGTTGCTTTGCAGCTTCAATTGACGTTTTTGCTTCGTTATATAATGTTTCAAAATCTGTCAGTTTTTCAATCAGTTCTTGTGTTTCAGTATCAAGCGCGATAACTTTGGCAGTCTCGCGATAATTTTTCAAATCTTCTTCAGAATTTGACAAATCACTTTCATATTGGGCCAGCTGATCTTCCAAAAAGTCTTTTACCTGTCGTACCTCTGCCTGGCTATCATCACGATTCATCTCACTGTAAACATCAGCTACTATATTGGTTAAATATGCAGCTTCTTTTGCAGATAACGCACTTACCTTGATTTCAATCATATCAGTATTACGAATAGGACTGATAGCAATCACATCCCTCAAATCCTGAACAAAACCATTAAAAATATCTTCATCCGTTTCTTCTATGGCGCCTTTTCCTGCAAGAATACCTTTAATAAAATCCTTTAACGAGGAGACAATGCCTTCTTTGGGTTGTTCACCTTCAGGATAGTTGCCTAAAATGCGCAATTCATTAGCATATCTGGAAGCTTGCAGCTTTTTTATTACCTGTTCTGCCAATGTACGGCTTTTCAGGATCTCAACCTGATTATTGATCATGGTTTCTTTTTTCATCATGGAAGAAATATCAAACAAAGATTCACCAACCCCTTGTTGATCTTCTATCATGATCTTTGCTGATGCTTCATAAACGGGTGCTGTAGTAAATGTATAATAAACAGTAACAAACATTATCAAAATAAACGAAACCATAATTACAAATCGGCCTTTATAGATCACCCGCATATAATCCTGAAAATTAAATTGGGTCTCTTGCGATGCCAAAAAATTCATTGGATATTGCCCATTGCCGTTTGTTGGCTCTTTGTATGTATTCATTCTTGTTTTCCCAAAAGTTTCAATTACTATTAATCATTGGCTCTTGCAGTATAATACTCTATAATAGCATAAATCTGAGCAAGCGCTGCAACCTGGACTACAAATTGCAAACTGTTTCTTACAAAATTAAAAGTAGTACCAGAAACAACAATTGTATCACCAGGTTCCAAAACCGGAATAAGATCACTACTTCCTTTTTCAATAAAGTCCTTAACATTCACTTCAATGACCTGACCTTCCTCGCCGTTTTTTCCACTACGAACCACGCGAATGCTTTTTATCTTTGCTTCTTCAAGTGGACCACCTGCATAAGATAAAAGTGACACCAAATCTGTCTTGTAGGGTACCATATATTGACCTGGCTTTCCAACAAATCCCCACACATTAACGGGCATTAAAACTTCATCGCTATTGCCTAATACATATTGTGATGCACCAGCTCCAGCAGATGATGGAATACCAGTTTGTGCTGCTGCAGTAACCGCAAATAAAAACAATAAAACCAGAACAAGATTCTTTTTCATTTTCAATAACACCTGTTGTTATTTTACAATTCCAACTTTGATTATCTATTCAGTATTAGCTTGATGGTAATTCCCGGTTCTTATTACAACATCCAATATAATAAATAAACTATTAAAAATCAATATATTCATCAAGCAAGTAATTTTCAAATAATACACCTAATCTGTACAATTTCATTGAAATGGTTTTGCATTTTCCATAATATATTTCTTATATTCAGAAAATACAAAAAGAAAATCCCTATGAGTAAATAATTCTGTTAATTTACTACAAAACCTGTAATTAATCAATACTTTCTTGTAAATTTTTAACGGATTCCAGACACAAATATTGTACAAATAATACTGTAAAATCAAAAATGGATAATAATTATGGAAACAGGATTTCAATTCAGAAATGTTTTTAATCAGGAAATAATAAAAAAATTCGCAAAACGTTTGTCACATGCCTGTTCATCTTTTGATGAAAAAGGATTCTTGGATTCGATATTGCCAAAGCTTGATGATTTGCAATATGGCGAAAGGTCTGCATTAATAACCGAGTCTTTATATCAATTCTTACCCAAATCTTTTCCTCAAGCTGTTGAAATTTTACTAAACGCTTTGGAGCCAGAATTGGAACAAAATGATTTGAGCGGGTACAACGGATTTATTATCATTCCACAAACACGTTATGTTAGCAAGTATGGTCTTGAACATTATGATTTATCAATGAATGCATTATTTGAAATGACAAAACGATTTTCTGCCGAAGGAGACCTGGGATATTTTTTAGAATTAGAACCAGAAAAAACATTAAATATTCTTAAAACCTGGGCTCAAGATTCCAACTGCCATGTTCGTCGGTTAGTGTCAGAGGGAACTCGTCCGCGCTTGCCATTGGGAAGAAGGTTAAAAATGTTTCAAAAAGATCCCCGGCCGGTAATTGAATTACTGGAGCTTTTAAAAGATGATCCGGAGTTATATGTTCGCAGATCCGTTGCAAATAATCTGAATGACATAGCCAAAGACAATCCCCATATTGTTGTAGATACTTTGAAGCAATGGAAAAAAATCAATAACAAAGGCACACAATGGATTACAAGCCACGCTGCAAGGACATTGGTTAAACAAGGCAACAAAGAAGCTCTTGAACTATTGGGATACACGCTTTCCCCACAAATAGAAATTAGCCCAATAAACCTGATACCCCAAAATGTTAGAATGGGACAAGAATTGACATTCAACTTTACAATTGAATCCAAACATGATTCTACACAAAACCTGATGATAGATTATCTAGTGCACTTTGTTAAAGCGAATGGCAAAACTGCTCCCAAAGTATTTAAAATCTCAAAAAAACAAATCAAACCATTTGAAAGAATTAGTATTGTAAAAAAGCATAAATTCATGCCACTTACAACACGCAAGTTCTATTCAGGAGTTCACGCTGTAGAACTTTTAATCAATGGTGATAAATTTCATAAAACACCATTTCATCTCGAGAATAAAAGCATTTTTAATTATTGATATTATAAGAACGAATCATGAATATTCAAATAGATCAGGGCCAATTGAGTCAAAATATAATATGCGCATTATAATTTTTCAGTTATTCTACTAGGGTACCCGGTAATCAAGCTCGAAATCTTTTAACAAACACGAAAAAAATAATTGCATTTACAACAAGTAGATTGACACTTTGAAACTCGTTTCCAAAATAAACGTCTTTAATACAAGCAAACTTTTTTGAGGTGAATATGAAACGAAAACTCTATTTATTATTTATTCTGTTTTGTGCTGGTACTACTTTTTCTCAAAATGTTTATCTAAATTTTCATCCTGTAATAGGCTTGACAAACGGTGAGTTTAAAGAGAATGTAAACGATTTTGGCTATGGGTTTGACGGATCATTTTTGATGTCATTGGGCGACAACCCCTTTTGGGCAGGTATTGAAGCAAGCGCGCTTTTTTTTGATCCTGATAATGCGGAATTTAACACACCAACCGGCAAAGTTTCCGCTGAATCCATACAGGGTACTATAATCGGTCTTTTAATTTTTCGCACCCAGATATCAAACGAAACATTTCGCCCATACTTTGATGCCATGCTGGGATTTCAACATCTCTTTGATGAATCCGGAGGAGTTACCGGCCCCATTTACGGTATTGTAGAAGATGGCTCAACCTTTGAGACAACTGAAAAAGATCAGGTTTTTTGTTATGGAGCAGGTGCCGGTTTCATGTATCATATTTATGATTTTGCATCATCAAATGATGAAAATGCCTTTAAAGATATGTGGCTCGATCTACGGTTACGCTATTTGTATGGCGGAGAAACCAATATCATAACCGGATACAACCATACAGATGGCAACAAGGTTATTTTTGATACAATCAAAAGCAGAACAGATCTCATAACTTTACAATTGGGTATTTCTATCGGATTTTGATAAAAGTATTGAAAGAGTAGAACATTTTCATTACATTGGTCAAAATACAGCAAAATCAAAAAGTTATTTCATACTTTTTCTTATTAATGTGATTCAATTATATGGAACATTATAATTTTTCAATATTGAGCAACATTTATTTTTATTCGGCTGCATTTGCTCTTTTTGTAATTGGCCTTCTATTAAAAAAAAGACAAATTCAGGAAAGTCGATATTTAGCAGCACTAGAGTTTTCAGTAGCCTTTTGGGCTGTATGTGTTGGATTCGAGGTTGCGGGAACAGGTATAGAACAAAAAATACTTTGGTCTCAATTTTCCTATCTGGGTATTGTTACATCACCGTTATTATTTTTTCTATTTGCACTTGCCTTTACCCAAAAACATTATATTATAAACATTAAAACTGTGGCAATACTTTTGATCATTCCAACGATTACCTTGTTCAATATTTTCTATAAAGAGAATTACACACTTTTTTGGACTATGATTGAAATTAATCCACAGAATAATATTGCAAAATACTATCATGGACCTTTGTATTGGATTAATGCTGTGTATAGTTATATTTTGATTATCATATCATATATACTGGTTTTTAAATCTTTTTTTAAATTCCCTCAATTTTACAAAAACCAAATTATTGCTTTGGTAATTGCCACAATTATACCGGTAATTGGCAATTTAATGTACGTCCTTAATATAAATCCAACCCTCAATCTGGATTTTGCTCCCATAGGCATGATATTTACGGGTTTGATCTTTTTTATTTCGGTTACAAAATACAAGCTATTTGACCTTGTGCCCATAGCCAGACATCAATTGGTAGATGAATTGCAAAACGGACTTTTAGCGTTGGACGATTTGGATAGAATTGTTGATATAAATCCTGTTATGATCAAACTTTTCAATATCCCTCAAAAAAAATTAATAGGCTATCAAATAAATGAAAAATTAAAATCAATACCAGAGCTTTTAACTATTATCGAAAAAGATGCAAACAATCAAACCATTTCTTTAAATATAGATGGTGATGAAAGATACTATCAAGTAAGAATTAATAAAATCCGTCAAAGAGACCAGGTATCTTTTGGCAAACTCGTTATTCTGGACGATATAACACCCAGAGTTATCATTACGAAGGAACAGGAAAAACTGATCAGCGAATTACAAAACGCTATTCATGCTGTAAAACAGTTGAGTGGATTATTGCCAATTTGCGGCAAGTGTAAAAAAATCCGTGATGATAAAGGCTATTGGCACCAGGTTGAAGCTTTTGTCATGAATCATTCTGACGCTCACTTTACTCATGGCATCTGCCCGGAGTGTAGAAACCGTCTTTACCCGGAATTTCCGAAAACCTGATCACCATTTACTAGTATTTACAACATTGCACTTGATGTTATTCATATAAATTCAAAGGATTAATAATTGCCAGACTACCAGTTTACAATTTTTAGTAACATCTATTTGGCTGGTGCAGCCTTGTCTTTACTCGTTGCAGTAGTAATATGCCGTCGTTGTGTAAACCTTGAAATCAAATACCTGGGCTTGATGGAATTTGCTGTTACTATTTGGTCTTTTGGTAATGCTTTTAAAATTGCGGCAACAACTTTGGATTTAAAATTATTGTGGTCACAAATCTCTTATATTGGTATCAGTGTTACTGCGGTATTCTTTTTCATGTTTGCCTTGCAATATAATAAAAAAACGAAAAAATATAATAGACGTTTTTATATCCTTATTTTTACAATTCCTTTAATTACTTTTTTACTTGTTTTATCAAATAATTACCATCATTTAATTTGGAAAAGTCTGAAAATAGTAGAATCAACAAAGGGAGTTTATTACACCTATGGATTGTTTTTTTGGATTTTTATCGCTTTTACATATACAATCATTACACTGGGAATTTACAACCTTGTAATTGCAACCAAACGGTTTAAAGGTAAATATAAAAGCCAAACCATTTTAATTCTGGTTGCTTCTTTTATGTCATTTATTGGTAATATAATTTATGTTTTTAAACTGAATCCATTACCTGGGCTTGATATAACTCCACTAACCATGATGATATCCGGTGTAATTTTATTTTATACCATTTACAGATTTAAAATTTTTATACTCTTACCTATTGCACGTCACAATCTGGTTGATACCATGGCAGAAGGTTTGCTTGTCATTGACTCCAAAGACCGCATTGTAGATGCAAATCCTGCTATCTATAACATTCTTGACTATACTGATGATCTTTTGGGAAAAAATATCAATACAGTTTTAACAGCGTGGCCTGCGTTACTCGAATTGATCCAAAAACAGACCCCTATAAGAACAGAACTGGAACATAACAATCCCGAATCAACATTTTACGATATTAAAATTACTTTGGTCGACAAGAAGGGAAAGCAGAATTTTGGTCAACTGGTTATATTAAACAATATCACAGAACAAAAAGAGCTTGAAAAAGAACAGAAAAAACTGGTTGATGAACTTTCAAAAACCCTTAATGAAGTCAAAGAATTGAGCGGGCTTTTGCCTATTTGTGCAAGTTGTAAAAAAATACGGGATGATAAAGGCTACTGGCACGAAGTTGAAAATTATATGGCTAGTCATACCAAAGCCCGGTTCAGCCAGGGTTTGTGCCCGGATTGTCAACAAGAGATAGATACAACAGGTAATAGCAGCATTGCATAAAAAAAGCGCACCAGAAACCTGATGCGCTTGAATTTAATAACTACTAGAATCCAGCTTGACCTTACCTCTGAATATCCAAAAAATAGTTGAAGTATACATAATCACAAAGGGCATACCGATCAAAGCGATTGTCAGCATGATTTTTAAAGTTTTTTGTGAAGATGCGGCATTGTAAATATCCAGTGTATTACCGGCAACAGGATTAGAATACAACATATCCGGATAAATACCCAACCCAAAGATCAACATAAGCAACAGTATCGTAAAGCAAGAAGATAAGAACGCTGCAAGGTCTTTACCTCTATGGTGCTGCCACCAAACATTTACAATCAATAAAACATTAATAACAGGAAAAACCATCAAAGCAGGACTTGATTTGTAATGTTCAGTAATATTATCAGCAAACAATAATGTTGCAATGGTTACAACTATATAACCAATGCCAAACAAGACAAAATTGGTTCTGAACAATTTACCCAATTTTTTCTGCAAATCCCCTTCAGTTTTGAGGATACCATAAAGAGCACCATGCATCATGAACAATACAACAACCAAAACACCTACCAATAAAGAATAGGGATTCAAAAGCGTCCAGAAAGAACCGGCATACTCGTGACTTGCGTCCAAGGGCACACCCCACGCTACATTTCCAAGTGCAGTACCAATAAGCAACGAAGCAACTATGCTACTAATAGTAAAACTGATATCCCAGGTTTTACGCCAAACTTTTGAAGACTGCTTGCTGCGAAAGTCTATAGCAACAGCCCGGAATATGAGACTAAATAACAATAACATAAGGGCCATATAAAAGCCTGAAAATGCAGTAGCATAAACTTCGGGAAAAGCGGCAAACAATGCACCACCCCCGGTAACCAGCCATACTTCATTTCCATCCCAGATGGGTCCAATAGAGTTGAGCATTATTCTACGATCATGATCAGTTTCAGCAAAAAGGTGCAATGCACCAATTCCCAAATCAAATCCATCAAGAATTGCATACCCGGTTAAAAGTATACCCACCAGGAAGAACCAGATTGTATTTAAATCAAATACTAAACTCATGCCAAATGTCCCTCCTCTATGGTTTTCTCCTCAAGCTCCGGTCCGTTTTTGATTTTTTCATTCAGCAAATAGACAAACAAGGCAAACAATAATAGATAAATAAATCCGAAAAGAATAATTGATGTTAAAACCTGTCCGCCACTAACAACCGGAGAATAAGCATCCTTGGTTTTCAATAAACCATAAACAATCCAGGGTTGTCTGCCAACTTCAGCAGTTATCCACCCAAGTTGATTGGCAATTTGAGGGCCCAATACTGAAAAAACATACACCCATAACAACCATCTGGTTTTATAGACTTTATCTTTCCATAATAATACCAATCCCAACCAGGAGATCAGGATGAGAAACATACCCACTGCTACCATAATATGGTATGCTTGAAACACCACATTTACAGGCGGATGTTCATCCTCAGGGAATGCATTTAAACCTTTTAATGGTTTGTTTGAATCACCGTAAACCAGAAAACTGAGCATACCCGGTATGCGAACACCAAAATTAACTCGTTGATTATCTGAATTCACCCAACCAAAAAGATAGAGATCTGCAGGTGCCATTTCATCAAAATGAGCTTCCATTGCAGCAAGCTTGGCTGGCTGTGTTTCAGATACGGTAACAGCACTTGAATGTCCTGTAACCAATTGCAGCATGGATGCTGCTGCTGCAAAAATAAGAGCTATTTTAAGTCCTGCCTTGGCAAAATCAACATGTTTGTTTTTAATTAAATACCATGCACTTACACTGATCACAAAGAACGCACCGGCCTGCCATGCTCCCATAAGTGTATGACTCAATCTGTCAACGGTTGATGGATTAAAAAGCATGGCCCAAAAGTCTACAATTTCAGCGCGTGCACCATTAGCAGTTTCTACAATATGATAACCCGCCGGAGTTTGCTGCCATGAATTTGCAACAACAATCCAAACGGCACTGAAATGCGCACCAAACGCCACCATAATTGTTGAAAAGAAATGAGTTCTGGGTTTAACCTTATTCCAGCCGAATAACAAAACTGCGAGGAACCCGGATTCCAGGAAAAAAGCGAAAATACCTTCAGCAGCAAGCGCACTGCCAAAGACATCACCCACAAAGCGTGAATAGGTAGACCAGTTTGTACCAAACTGGAACTCCATCACAATACCAGATGCAACACCCAGTGCGAACACAAGTCCGAAAACCTTAACCCAAAAGCGGGTCATCCGGTGATACAACTGATTTTTGGTTTTTAAATACATCCCCTCCATGAATACCAGTAATAAACCCAGACCGATAGAAATGGGAGGAAACAGATAATGGAACGCAATTGTTAGCGCAAACTGTAATCGAGAAAGATATAGCGCATCCATACATCACTCCTGTAATTTATGTGAAATTTAATGAATTTTCTGCAATTGCTATTGTATGAAAATCAATTACAATAAGCAAGAATTCACTGTTTTATTAGAATATTATTTCCTATTTTTGCATTATAAATCAGGGAAAAAATCTATTAATCAAATTGTTAAATTTATACAGACCCAGCTGGATAACCTAACAAAAGGATTTTTAAATGTGTGGTCATTTTGCCATAAACTATATGAGGCTCAAAAACCTTGTTGAAAAATATGGACTGGAACACATTCCTCCCGAAGAATTAGACAAGCTCTTTAGCACGCAGGATTTCTTTCCCGCACGGGGCGAAAGCCAATCAAAAGTACCTGTTATTCTGGAAGACAATGGTGTCCGTAAGATTAACCTCTTTCGCTGGGACATTATTCCTTCATGGTGGAACAAACCCCTAAAAGAAAAAAAATTTAGCACCTTTAATGCCCGCTATGAAACGCTGACAGAAAAAGCTTCTTATAAATCCGCTTGGAAAAAGGGACAAAGATGCATTATCCCCGCAACTTCATTCTTTGAGTGGCCGGATAAAAAACTGGCCCCCAAAGATCAAAAAAGAGTTGAAAAACGTATTCAATTATTAGATCAGGAAATATTTTCTTTTGCAGCTTTGTGGGATATTTGCACATTACCGGGTAATGATCAAATCTTTTCCTGCACCTTGATTACCATTGAAGCCAATGAAACATTGCTACAAATCCCTCATACCCGAATGCCGGTCATACTCAAAGACAACGATCAGGACATTTGGTTGAGTAAAACTACATCACCAGATGAAGCATTCAAACTACTGCAGCAATATCCTGCCGATCAAATGCAAATCCTATAATTCATCAAACGACATAAAAAAAGGTGCTGTAAAAAAATTACAGCACCTTTAATAATCTATTTAAATCAAATATTATTGTTGATGACAGGTCAAACAAACCGGATCACCTACAGCGTCATTATGACAACTAACACAGGAATCGAGATCCTGAAGGGCTTCACGTGCATGGCGGCCACCGGTTGTAAAGTTGGACCATCCTGCACTGGAATGGTTTGCGGGCATTACCAGTTCCTGTTGATGACAATCGACACATGACAGCAGTTCTTCATGACAGGTCAAACAGTTGTCCTTGTTGCCCTTGGCAAAGATAGCATGATTGTTGACAAAATTCAACGGGTGCACTTTGTGATCAAGGTTGTCACCCTGGTGACAATCAAGACACTGGTCTTCTGTATGACAAATTGAACATTCCTGATCAGCCTGTGCTGCAAATCCATGCGATTTTGTCCAGTCCAGTTTATGGTCAGCTGGCATCAAATCTTCAGATTCTGCATGGCAGGTAATACAATAGTCCGGCTGTTCAAGTTCAGTATGACAATTCATACATGCACCCATATCAGGCAAATGACTGTCAAGAATATTGCTGCTTGCTGCTACACCGGCATGGCATGTTTCGCATGCAACCTCATTTTCCACATGTGTTGCGTGTGGAAACTTGGCAATATATTGCTCAATACGCGGATACGGGACAGCATTGTCAGGGTCTTTGTGACATACGGTACAATCCGTATCTTCATCATGACAGGTATAACAGGTCTCCATATCAGGAAGCAGATTATGCATTGCCATTGTACTGGTGTCAGCCGCAACGTGACAAGCAGAACATTCGGCCTCAACATCTACAGCATGGAACTGATGTGAAAAGATCAGTTCTACATTCTGTCCCAAAGAAACAGAAACCAACAGGAATAATGCTAAAATACCAATTTTATATTTCATTGGAAAATCCTTCAATTACCATCTATACGTAATATGATTCAGAAAACGGGAATCATTTTCTGTAAATTTGTTATTCAACCATTGATATTCCAAATCAATGATCCAGTTCTTGTTGAGTCGATAATTCAAGCGCAACGCGTTTGCCAATTGATTATCATATTCATACAATTCTTCTGTTCTGTATTTCGAATAATCAAGATTAATTGACGCATAGAGATTTTCAATCACTTCATATGCATAATCAAACATAAGAGATAATTGATCGCCTGCGTAACCGCTTTCATATAAAACTCCGGCACTGGCATTCATTCCATTTACAGTAAAAAACACCTTGTTTGCGTTACCATCATCAAACTGGACCAGCTGGTATTGCGTACTGATATAATAATCTTTATAAAATTCGTAACTCAGCCCTGCATGATATTGTTTATAAGCCTTGGGGGAAAAAATAGAAAAAAACGAGTTTGTGTAAACCTGGGGATATTGGCTTTTATACCTGAGGTTAACCGCCATATTGCCCAACAACTCCTGACGAACAGAAGCAATCAAGCGATGCATACGTTCATTTTGCATATCATAATGCGCCTGAACATTAAAATGCGTTTTATCCAAAGTATAATTGGTGACATTTAAACCAGCGAGTTGAAACAAGGTTGTATCAACATTGGATTTATGCAAATATAAAAGCTGCAGATTGGTTGAATACAGATTTTTAACATTAAACAAACCACCGGCAACAAAACTGTCATCCAGCTCGTAGACCTTGAAAATACGATCAAAATGTGATTCTGTTCCGGCATAACCCTCTACAGAAAACATTTTATTGATCTTGACAGAGCCAGACAGACCATCGAGAGCGCCTAAAACAGTTCCAGGATGTAAGAACTGGCGTCCCAGCTTTAAATCTACCCGGCCTAAAAGATCGTTGGCTTCAAGATTCAACGCATAAGCTTTGAAACGAAGATCGCTGTCTATGGTTTCGTTAAAATCTGTAAGCGCACGTACAGATGAATTGATACGGAACTTTTTATCAGCAGTTGCAAGGCTGAAACGCAAATACTGATAAGCCCGATTATGCTGTTCATCACTCTCGTAACTGTAAACAGAGTTCCTGACCTTTCCGTGAAATACCAGGCCCTGTGCTTGCAGGCACATACTTGATAACAGCACCAGAATTGGAATGATTTTTTTCATAATTTTTCCCGCGATATATTTGGAACCGCGCATATTTGATTATACTGAATGATAATATATAAAAAACAAAAAAGCAACCCGAGACTGTAAAAAATTTCACAGTCTCGGATTTTTGCAGGATTTATTTTACGATAATTGCTGAGTAATCGTCTGCTGGTGCAGAGTATTTATGGCCGGCTAATGCATTATAAGCAAAACCATTTACACCATACAACAAGCTTTTCGCGTCATAACCCAACATACGCAGATAAGCAGTAACCTGAGCAGAGGTTTGACCTGTATAGCAATATACAACGATTGTTTTGTCAGTAGGCAGCAGTTTCAACATTTCTGCTTTCTGCAAAGAAGATTTGGGTGGGAAACAATATGCACCCGGAATATGACCCGGTGCTTCGTATTCAGCCTGTGGCCAGTAATTGATGACAAAATAACCGGAAGGATTAGCAAAAACATCTCCGGCAGAAATAGTCCAACCACTTGCACCTACAGATTTAAATTGTTCTGTAATAACTTCTTCTGCAGTTGTTTGGCTTGTAGAAATTGACGGAAAATCATATTCAGTAGTAGTAGTAGAGACAGAAGCAACCAATTGCGCTGCAAATTCATCAGATGCAACCTGAGAGCTCCATTTGTCAGTACCATTGACAGAAGCATCTGTAGTAACACCACACATACCATAAAGTAGGTTTTCTGCTTCATAACCCAACAGATTCAAAATACTGGTAGCAAAACTTGCGGTTTGACCGGTATAACACACGTTCAAAACGGTCTTGTCTTTGGTTATGGTACCATCTTCAATTTTATCCATCAAACTTCCCAATGAAATATTGATAGCACCTGTCAAGTGACCGGTTGCATAGTCAGCAGCTGAACGATAATCAAGGATCAATGGATCATTTGATGCATCGCCATCAGCCAAAATCGGGAATACAGCAGAAATAGAAACATTCACAGCATTGCCACCGGTTGTGGTATAATCTGTAAAATATACATCACCAACATCTGTCATTAAACTAAATTCATCTACAGTTTCGGTTTCAGCAGGACTGTCATCATCATCGCTACAACCAAACAGGAACAAGACCAGTGACAAACCCAGTAACAATAAAAGTGTTCTCTTTAACATCGAGTTTCCTCCATTTTGTATTATTTGTTATTTGTTCTAGTTATCATTTCGTGTTAATACGTAATCCTTGTTTGCATCAACTTCTTCTTCAAACAAGTCTTCAAGCGTCAGGTAATAATCTGAATTATGACACTTTTCATAACAAGCTGTACTACCGGTTGTATCTGTACGAGCTGTCCAACGCTGAATATTATGCGGTGTTGCATATTTCCAGGTGGGTTCAACATTGTAATTCGGCAAGTCAGTAATACCCCAGCTTGTATAGGTATCACGAGAAATTGGAATATGACGTACCGTTACAACATCATAGTTCCGGTAATCTGTCTTGATCGGGTTCTTGGCAATCTTGAAATCCATATACGAACTGCCGGTAATTCCCGCGCCACCGGTATGGCAGCTATTACAGTTCTTATAGTCCTGAGAATGACAAACCTGGCATGACAATCCGCCGTCATCTTTCCAGTGCGTAAGATGATATTCATTAGCTTCTTTGTCATCCATATGGCAGTCTTCACAACGGGTCATATCCTGGTCTTCATAGCGGTGGGTTGCACCATCCGTTGAACTATGCATAGAATTGCCATCGTGACAGAAAACACAACGTTTTACATTGGGGATCCAATGAACGTCTGCTCTCATGCCTTCATTCTCACCAAAGAATTCGGCGCCAACACGACTGCCATGACATGCTGTACAATTGTCTTTCATGGTCGGTTCACGCTGGAAGGTGTGTCCATCCAGGAAACCACCTTTAACGGATACAGGTCGGGAAACGTGACACTGTCCGCAGCTAGCATGACACTTGCCGCATTCTTTATTGAATTCGCCAACAATCATTTCATCACCTGAAATATCATAACCCAGGCGCTTTTCAATACGTTTGTAATATCCATCGAGATTTTTGTGCAAACTACCATTATGATCATTGGTAATTTCAGCATGACAACCTTCACAATATACATCCGGCTGCATACTGGGACTTGCAACAAAGTCGTCTACGTGGGCTTCTTCTTTTGTCTTTGCTTTGGCATTACCAAAGTGACAAGCTGTACAGCCCAGTTTACCATGTGAGGTACTTAGAAAAGATTCTTTAATTGAAACCATCTGCCATGTCTCCAACGGAGCCACTTCCCCGCCTCAGCCTTCGCCCGCATCACCCTCGGTATCTTCCTGAGGGGTAGCTACCTCCTTTAACAGATCGGTATTCATATGACAGCTGGTACACCCATCTCCACCAATTGCCAAATCCATCTGGGTTTGGTCGGGATATTTCTTTGTACAGGAAAACAGTACAAATAATCCCATCAGTAAAATTAAAAATCCTGCAATGTGTTGTTTCACTTTAAACTCCAGGTTTTTAGTGAATTCAGCAGATATATAATCCACTGTTTTTCATAGTCTTGTAACTTTTAAACGGCATCTGCCGATTTTTGGAACACGACTGCAAACAGCGTACCAGCCATAAACCCAATAAAAACAACAAACAAAACAAACACCATGAAACAGCGTGTTTCAAAATTACGGAACATACTTGCGGACAACATTTAAAAACAGTAACTTATCGCACAAGAAACAAAATGTTTCAAATGAAACACTTTGTGAAAAAATTCTCAAATCTGTTTCATAAATTCTAAAAAAAATAAAAATATTTTTGTCATTCTGTGTGTTCAATTAAAGATTAACATGCATTTTTTTAGAAAAAATTGTACATTATACAGTTCTACGAAAACGTTTAAGGAAAGGAACCACAGTGTATTACGATATAACCCACCCCAAAGAACTGCTGACTTTGTTTATGCAGCGTGTATACAGATATGGAATGACAACGACTTCTGGCGGCAACCTCTCGATTCGGGATGAAAATGGAGATATTTGGATTACTCCCGCCGGTGTTGATAAAGGCAAGCTGGAATGGGACGATATTGTGCGCGTTAAAGCGGACGGCGAGATCAAGGGTCTTCACAAACCTTCTTCCGAGTTTCCGTTTCACAAAGCGATTTATGATAACCGTCCCGATATCCGTGGTATTGTGCATGCACACCCCAGTGCGCTGGTATCATTCAGCATTGCCCGGCAAAAGCCCTCAACCCGCATTTTGCCGCAAGCGGATGATATTTGCGGTAACATTGGCTATGCTCCCTATGCCCTGCCCGGCAGCGACAAGCTGGGAGAGTTGATTGCCCAGTCTTTCAAAGACGGTAACGACTCTATAATTATGGAAAACCACGGCGTGGTTTGCGGCGGCGGCAGCATTATGGAAGCGTTCCACCGTTTTGAGACCCTTGATTTTTGCGCACGTCTGGCAATACGCGCTAACGTTCTGGGAAAATATCGCGAGCTCACAGACGACCAGCTTGCTCTGTTTCACCAGTCCAAGCATTACCTGGTAGAGTTTGATCCTGAAAACCGCAGCAATCGAGAAAAAGCCTATAGACGCCATATCTGCGAAATTGTGCACCGAGCTTATGATCAGCAGATCATGAACAGTACAGAAGGTGTAGTTTCGGTACGTGTGCATCAGAACAGTTTTGTGATTACCCCAACCGGTGTTGACAGACGCTTGCTGGACGTTCAGGATATTGTATTGATCAACGATCGCAAGCGCGAGCGCGGTAAACTGCCCAGCCGCTCCGTACTGCTGCACGACCGCATCTATCGCGATCATCCCGAGATCAATGCCATCATCTCAGCCCAGGCGCCAAATGCCATGGCATTCAGCATTACTGAAGACAACTTTGATACGCGCTCCATTCCAGAGAGTTATATTTTGCTGCGGGACATCCCAAAGATCCCCTTTGGAGACCAGTTTACACAGGAAGGCAAAATCTCAAAAATGCTCAACAAGAGCACCCCGGTTATTTTGCTGGAGCATGATGCCATTCTGACTGTTGGCAGCTCGCTGCTGGAAGCCTTTGACCGGCTGGAAGTGGCTGAATTCAGCGCCCGCTCCCTCATCGATGCCAAGAGCCTGGGCGGTCTGGTTGCCATCAATGAAGATGAACTACAGGATATTCGCAAGCATTTTAAACTGGAATAATTTAAATCGTTTTTGTAAGGGCAGACCTGTGCGTCCGCCCGATTGACAAACATTGAAAAATCCTTGCTATTCAGGCAAACATTTTTATATTAAAAAAGGCCCGCTACTGAAAAAGTAACGGACCTCGCTTTAGGTAACATTGTTACCTTTGGATGTGCCGGGCAACGTTCCTCGCTAAAGGGTTGTCCGGTTTTTTTATTTTCAAGCTATTTTGCCTGCTTTTCATAACTTACCTCATAAGTACCATTTTTTGAGTTAGGGTCTGGTCCTGGTATTGCATACGATAAAAATACATGCCAGACGCTACGGTATTACCATACTGGTCCCGGCTGTTCCAGATCACCTGGTGCGCGCCCGCGTTCATATTTGCCCTTACCAACGTTGTAACCAGACGCCCCATTACATCAAAAACCTTGATGCTTACAAAGCCGGTTTCTGGCAATGAAAAATGAATTTCTGTGGTTGGATTAAATGGATTAGGAAAGTTACCCAATGCTAATTTAATAGGTTCAATACTTTCCTCTTCCGTTTCCGGTTTCGAAACACCCAAACGCTCAAGTGATGCTCTTGCAGATTCAGCTGTAGGGTGGTCAGGGAAACGCTCAATCACTTCCGAATAGGCTTTAGCGGCGTTGTCGCAATCCTCTAAACCAAAACGGTACAATACACCCTTGTTATACAAAACTTCTACCAACAGATCAGATTTTGGAAAATTCTTACCAAACATTTCTGTCTCGATCAAGGCACTTTTCACATCATTTAAATAACTGTAATACGAAATAGTTAGATGTGCGAGATGCGGGGCCAATGCTTCGCTCTTGTTATCAGTTTTTACCTTATTCAGTAACGACAAGAACTGTTCCGGTTTTTCAAGATCAAAACAGATATTCTGATATAACTTTAAGGCAAGTGGACTGTTTTTCTCATCACCGGTTTGAGCGTAATCCGCAAATGTTGTGAGCAATGCTTCAAACTCTGTCTCATATAATTTGGGGTCCATGTTTCCGGTCTTGGCATCATTTATCATAATTTTACGGATATTGTTATACTCCTTGAACGCCCCTTTTAATCCTTTATCTGTTATACTACCACCAACCATTGACTCGATCTTGTCACCAGTTTCATGTTTCGCAACACCAGCACCGCAGTAATTCCAACTTCCTATCTCATAATAATCTTCCAGATCACCACTTGGATAATATAAACAATCCTCAGGGTCCTGAGCACTGAAATAACCATCTATATCAGAATCCCAGGCACCACTAAGGGCGTACATGTCCCAGGTATTTGAACAAAAATCAGCATCTGTTGTTGCATAGCAGGAACTACCGATCTGAATACCTCTATTCTTATTACGGATTGAACCAACATAAATATTGGGACTTGCTCCTCCATGAAGATAAACAGCCGGGTCTCCGGAACTTGATCGGGTGGTTGTTGAAGTTATATTATACAGTACAGGATTGCCATCATTAACATCTATTCCAGGATAATAATCCCCTTGTAAAAACGTTACATTGCTTAAAAACGCGCTGCTATTATTGAGCTCAATTCGATAGTTGGTTCGAACATTGGTCACTTTGGTAGTAGAGTTGCCACCAGAGATATCCAGATTAGAAGTATTGAGGTTTTTGAGTTCACAATTCGTTTGACTATTAAAGGCAACCTGCCCAACATACGTACTTGTTGATCCTGATCCTATAACATCAATTCCACTTCTCATGCTGATCCAACCGGAATAACTACCTGAAAGACAAATACACTGATTGCCCGGTAAGCGCATTTGTCATTGCGTCACCAACAGTATAATAATAACCTTTTATTGTTGAACCATCTTTAACAGAAATACCTGATGAAACTGTTCCATTATTTACAATTCGCCCTGTCCCCTGACACTTTATAAAACAATCATCAAGAGTGATGCTTGTACCACTGGCAATAGTGAGTGTTTTTCCATCAGGCACAAAAACATCGTCCTCCAAAGTAAAAGAAGTAAACCAAATTTCATCATAAGACAATGTTCCACTAGTTGTATAAGTTGATGATTTCAAATAAGCAATAAAATTAGCGTCATCATCACTTGTAGTTAATTGATTAGTTGTTAGATTTGCAGTATTAGCTATTGTCGAATAACTTCCGTTTGAATATTTTCTCCACACACTATTCTCTACACCATATTCCGTATCATTAAAAAACCAGGTTTTACCGCTAACGCTTTGGTTGTCATAAGCTGCCAAATTCAACCTATCTTCTTCATAAGCGGTAAATGAATAGGGACTGGAATGGGAAACCAGTGAATTCGGATAAATCGCTACGCCAACGTTTCCGCCCGTTGCACCGTATAGATCATTTTTTACTATAATATCAACCGCATCAGCAGGATAAGAATAATCAATATTCAAACTTAAACTTAAAGTAGTCAATGAACCATGTGTCCATTCATCTTCTGATAAAGCACCAATGATTAGATTATTACTCTCTAAAGCAACAGTCACTGCATTCTTAAAATTTGTCGAATAAAAACTATCACTCCCATAATCCAGCTCATCTTCAAGGATAGTACTAGAACCAATTGGCCCCCAATCTTCGGACCGAATCCCTTCAACGGAAGGAATATTTGTAAGTCTGAAGGTATAATCACCATTATCACCTGTTGAATAAACCACCTCAACTTGAGTAATTGTAGCATTATCTGGTATTGAACTAACGTTAAATACAAAGTATGACCTATATAGATAAATATCATCTTCCTCTGGATCATCAACATTAGGAAAAGTTACATTACCAATATGATAAGAAGCACCATCATATGATGTCCAACCACCATTTGGTGGATAATACTTTAGAATACATTCGATTGATGATGGTTGTCTGGTTATTGATCTGTAGAGAGTTTGTGAAAATACATTTCCAAACATCATTAGCAGTAAAAAAAATAAACAAATTTTTCTCATAATCATTTTCCTTTTTTGAAAAAATTATTATATTTCCATAGAACAGCCCATGCAGTTTTTTAAAAACTGTCTATTAGGGCGCCAGCCTGAGAGTGCTGTTCTAAATTCAGGAGACAGCGCCGCAATCGCTGTCTCCGATTAATTATTCTTATGGTTTAGCAGTATTCTCCTTATTTTAAAATCTTGCCATGTAAAATTAAATTTGTTTCATTTACATTTCCGTTAAAATTTAACACAACAAAAAATACTTCATTTTTAAAAATTAATGGATCATTTACTTCTGACATCCGTTCACCTGGATAATAATACAAATATTCAATATCTTCTCCATTATAATGAGCAATACCATCCTTCATACTAACAAAGATATCAAGTTTAGTACGACCAAATATCTGACATTCAAATTCTTCAAATGGAATTGTAAACTGTTTTTCAATGTTTCCACTTGAAAAAGAATAAATATCTTCTCCAATCACAAAATAGGTTATTCCATCAATAACATGAAGGCTTGCCCAGTCAATATTTTCACGGGTAGTTGAATATATTTCATCAAGATCATTATTTTTTATTTGATAAAATGTTATTACATCTTTAGCGCTGCTTTCTTTATCAATAGCATAAGATTGTACAATAACACTATTATCATTTTTCCTGATTTTCATGAATTGCGAATTAAATGATGCCTGTACAACTTGTCTCCATTCTTTTCCATCAAAATGTAACACAAATCCTCTCCATTTTTCATTGGTACCATCAAAGAAACTAATCGTACCACAAGCATAAACATTATTCGAGGCGATACCCCAGATATCTCTAACTTCAATTGAATATGCATTTTCAATCTGGCAATGATAGTACTGTTCCCATTTATCACCATTATAATGCCAGATTGCGCCACCTCCAACTCCCCAACCGCCCTGTCCGCCCATCCAAACATTGTTCGGACCAGTGCCCCAAAGGGTAACACCACAAACATTAATTGCTTCTTTATTATAAACCGACCATTCATTGCCGTTAAAATGCCACAACCGGTCTTTATAGGTACCTGCCCCACCTACTGCCCAGACATCATTTGGGGACGCGCCCCAAATTGAATTGAAATAATTCATGGGTGAGTTCAGAGTATCCAGTTCCCATATATAATTTCTGCTGCCGGGTTCCGGCTCTGTTTCCGGTAATGTGGGTATTCGTTTACATACTATTGATACCGCAAATACAAATAAAATGATCAAGTACAGATTCCTATGCATATACCCCTCTCAATATTTATTTCAGTTGATTAAATATCAGTTTTGGTCTCACCCGGTACATCACCGAGTCGCCGTGAGTCGCCCCGAAAATTGAAATTTTTACTTCTAATAATAAAAGACTTGCTTCCCTTTTGGATAATACAAAAAGAATTAGTCACTGTCAAGTAATATCGCAAAACTCGCAAAAAAAAAACGAAAACACTAAAAATATTTAATCATAGACGTAAAAACTGTAAACCCCTATCAAAACACTCTACAAATCCTGATATGGGCTTTGATTTGTCCATCCCAATCTTGCCCCAAACAAGGTCCCCACTGTTTACAAGGCTCTGCCTTGTAACCTATCCCCAAAAGTCCCCTACCCCATATCCCGCGATACATAAAAAAGGATTGCGATAAAGTATTAGGGCGCCAGCCTGAGAGTGCTGTTCTAAATTCAGGAGACAGCGCCGCAATCGCTGTCTCCGATTAATTATTCTTATGGTTTAGCAGTATTCTCCTTATTTTAAAATCTTGCCATGTAAAATTAAATTACTATTTTCCGGTGTCCCGTAAGGGTTCGACACACAAAAAAATATTTCATTTTTGAAAATCATAGGATCATTATTATTTCCCATTTGTTCATAAGGGTATCTATATAAATACTCAATATCAGTACCATTATAATGCGCAATGCCATCTTTCATACTAAGAAAAAGATCAAGCTTGTTTCTGCCATATATCTGACAATTAAATTCAGAATTTGGCATTGTAAATTGCTCAATCATCTTTGCTCCTTGATATGAATATATCTCCTCCCCAACAACAAAATAGGTTATTCCATCAATAACATGAAGACTGGCCCAATAAACATCTTTAAGCGTTGTTGAATAAATTTCATCAAGTTTATTATCACTTATTTGATAAAATGCTATTATATCTTGAGCGCTGCTTTCATAATCCATTGCATAAGATTGTACAATGACTTTATTATCATTTTTCCTTATTTTTAAAAATTGAGAATTAAAGGTTGCTCGTACAATTTCTTTCCACTTTTTACCATCAAAATGCAATACAAAGCCACGCCAGTTATCAATTGTCTCTTTTTTAAAATCAATTATTCCACAAGCATAAACATCGTTGGCAGATGTTCCCCAAATTTTTTCAATAGAAATTATATAAGCGCCATCAACTTTATAATTATAGAACTGGCTCCATTCTTTGCCATTAAAATGCCAGATCGCAGCCCCCTCTACTCCCCAACCGCCCTGTCCGCCCATCCAAACATTGTTCGGACCTGTGCCCCAAAGGGTCATACCCCCTACATTTATAGCTTCTTTATTATAAATAGACCACTCAACACCATCATAATGCCATAACCTGTCTTTATAGGTACCACCCCCGCCAACAGCCCATACATCCATTGGAGACGCACCCCAAACTGAACTTATGTAATTCATGGGTGAGTTCAGAGTATCCAGTTCCCATATATAATTTCTGCTGCCGGGTTCCGGCTCTGTTTCCGGCAATGTGGGTATTCGTTTACATAGTATTGATACCGCAAATACAAATAAAATGATCAAGTACAGATTCCTATGCATATACCCCTCTCAATATTTATTTCAGTTGATTAAATATCAGTTTTGGTCTCACCCGGTACATCACCGAGTCCCCGTGAGTCGCCCCGAAAAATAAAATTTTTACTTTTAATAATAAAAGACCTGTTTCCCTTTTGGATAATATAAAAACTAACAGCATTTATCAATAGAATTCCAAAACCATGAAAACTATTTCCAATATTCTATTCCCAATTTTCTATCCCCCACTGGTTACAAGGCTCTGCCTTGTAACCTTTCAATAAACCGAGATCATCTTTATCCCAAATCCCGAACCAATCCGGATTCCAGCGGACCCAATAACAGCTCGTGTTGTTTCTCATCCATTTGTACGGTAAGCCTTTGCTGCTGTTCGGTCAGGTTCCATACCAGCACAGCTTTGGCTGTGGGGTACCAGGCGCATACTGCCGGAATATCCTGCACAATAAATGGAGTCTGTTTTAATTGCGGTAAAATCCGGGCTTTGAGCGCAAACATCTCTGGCAATGCTTCTTTTATTTGCTCGATTTCAGTGTGCAATCCCTCAGCAGGCTGTGCAATAAAACGCGTGCCGGACCCGAGTTCCTGATCCGTGAGATGAACAGCATCGGCTTCGGATAAAAAGGTCCATCCATCCTGCGGCAGATTGTCACACAGTTCAAACGGAACACCTGTAGCCAGCCACTGACTAAAAGGCTTGTCTTTTCCTACATATCGTTCTGGCAATCCCCGCCAATGTTTGAACGGACCCTGGGGTTTGTGCTCCGCCAAAACAGAATGGAATTCAGACTGTGTTTGCATTGCAGGTTTCAAAGTTTCCCAATATGAAATCGGATAAGGCTGCATTCCACTCATAAAACAGGTATTCCTTACATCTGCAATAGTAGAAACAGTCAATTTGGCAGCTACATTTTTTGCAGAGAGGTTATCATGCGGAAAAGCTGTGGTCTCACTCCAGGCGAGCTCTGGCTGTGTAAAACGACGATGAAACAGCGCACTGTAAAGCTCGTCGGTTTTTCCCTTGACACGGGCAAAGGATTTATCATCAAACATCAGCTCTCCCACCCTGAAAGGAACATTCGTATATTCATCCAGAGCGATACCGGCTTTTTCCGAACCGAGATACATTACCATAATACCCAGGTTCTGTTCTCCTATAACTTGCTGCTGTTGGTTGAAACAATCTGTTAATTGAGATGTAGTAAAATCCACCCATGACCTTAACAGAGGCGTAAACCGTCTTTGCTGTGCATCATTTAGCAATTCATTCCAACGACTTGCAGCATATCCATTACTATTTAAAAACCAGTCACGATGAAAATCACAATAACATCCGCCAATCTGCCCCGGTCCTGTAGCCAGACGAAAATCATCATCCAAAAGTATTGTAGAAAAACCAGCGTCTTTTAGCTCTTTGACGGCTTGTACATTTTCACTAGTAGCGGGCTTGTGCAAAGAGGTGCCGGAATATACATGTCCGTCAAAATGCACTGCGGTCTTCCAATGCATAGGAGGTGTTAATGGGAAATCACCGTCTTTGGAGCCCAGCGAATCACCGGGATGCCCCAGTGGAATATTGATAATCAGGGCCTCCATGCCCATTGCATTCACACGTTTTCGGGCATTCACCAGTTTTTCTATACTTACCGGCCAATATCCATAGAAAAACGCGCCAATCCAGACAACCTTACACCCGGCATCTGCAATGGTTGCAAGGAGCTCAGGATTATTCTCAATGGTATCCACAGATAAACAAACCTGGTAACTGCGAGGCGAAGCATTATTGGACTTGCAAACCGGAAAAGCCATAACACCCAACACTGCTGTAGATGAAGCTAAAAACGTTCGTCTTGAAATTTTCATTATTTGGTCCTATTTAAATGATTCATTAGAATACCATACAATACATCCCCAATTTATGGATATGAGGTTTATACCTTGCACTGCTCTAAAATCTCTGCACTTACCCAGTAATACTCCTGGCCGCTCTGAAAGACAATGTACATACCATCGGGTGTAAGACAGGGAAAGCGGCTGGGCTGGTCGAATTGCATAATTTTGTTCAGATTTACAGGTTCAGTCCAGGTATCATCTGTGTTATGAAAACTGACAAACAACCGGATCGCCTCTTCTTCTTCCCCCTCACGGGTAGAGGCAAAAAGCAGAAACGATTCGTCCGGTGCAATAAAGGGTGTATAGTCCAATGCGGAGGTGTTGATAATTTCCGGTAACAGTTCGGGTCCCATAAATTTACCGCTTTTGTATTGACTGCGATAGATACCGCGATTCAACATACCCTTTTCATAAAATCCGGTAAAATAGAGATTCCCGTTACGGCACAAAGAGGGCTGCGATTCAAGCTTGGGTGAATTGGGCGGCATTGGCAGGGTTTCTATGGCTCCCCATGTGGTGTCCATTTTTTCGACATAGCAAATATCCAACGATCCATATCCTGCCTTGTGGGACAATTGAAAGTAGATTCTGTCAGAATCGGGTGCATAAAACGGTGCCTGCATATTTCCCGCTGTAAATGACGCTATCTGTGGAGCAGACACGCCGGCATCATTTTGTTTTATATGGAAAATCCGAGGTGGTACAACCGGCCAGTACACCTCTTGCGCGTCAGGAGAAAAAGTGGGATACCCATGCAGCATGTAGCCGGATTGATTAAACACATCGGAAGCAAACCGCTCCGGCTGTAAGCCGGGCGGTTGCTGATTAAAATAACTAAAAGGTTTTTGTATTTTAGAATATTGGTTACAACTGAAAAATATAAATATGCTCAAAAAACAGTACGCTGTTAAAAATCTCATAACACTCCTCCTGCTTTTCTAGAACACGATACGGACCTCCCGTCCGTTTGTATGCTCAATTCGTACAACGCCATCATTGCCGCAAGGCTGCCAGTTCCAGCCTTCTGCCACTTCGGTGAGCATAGCCAGCGGCTTGCCGTCGACAGTTACCGCTTTGGGTTGTTTGTTAAGCTTGAGCGTTTCTACCGATTGGGGTAAAAACGTGCGATATTGGATTTCTGTTTCATCATACTTGATTGACTGCACCAAACTTGAAGAACCCAGCAGATGATTTTCTCCTGCCGGTGCCCATTCGGGAACAGCCTGCATGCCGTCAAAAAAGTGCTTTATATAATCGCCGTAACCATCCGAAAACCAGGCGCCCAGCCATCGTGGCCCCACCGATACAACACCCTCATTGTCACAACAATAGGTGGCCCAGTTGAAATTCTCCAGCGCTTCGGTTTTGTACGCTTCAATACCGGTCAGCGCGTACCACATGGCGCACACGGATGCGTATCTGGCAGTGTGGCTGCCCATTGGTTGATAACAGATCAATTGCTCGCATTGCGCGTTATAGCCCATGGAACCATCAGTACCAAACACACTGTCACTCCATTTTAACAGCGCAGATACATTCTCTTTGTAAAAAGGATCAAATTCCGGGTGCTGCAACAGATATCTTGCGGTTTCAACAGCAGTTACCTGAACACGATTACTATTATCGGCATCAATGGGACAATCTTCAAAGTACCCTTTCCAGATAAAGGTCTTCATGGGACCGGATTTTGAGAACAACCAGTTCCAGGCAATCTCTCTGGCCTTTTGAAAACTTTCGAGCTGCACTGGGGGTACATCAATATAATCTTTGATCCGCTCCAGATCATCAAACAGCATGATAGATGGCAGTACATTCGAGCAATACGATTCCACATCCTCGCCGGTTTTACCATTCACGCGATATGGCCATGGAGATTTGTGGATATCCCCTTTTATTACATTTTTAGCCAGTGCGCTTGCGCAGGCAACTGCCGCATCGAGATATTTATTATTCTCTGTAATCTGGTAAAATTGCAGGTACGCAACACCCATTTCACCAATTTTGTCCGGTTCCAGAACACCCGGTCCGTCTCCGCGACCTTCATCCTGCCATTGGGTACCGCCGGCATATACGGTTTCACCCGGATCGCTGCTGGCATAGGGACACCCGCCCCATTTCCAATCCACAGGAGTAGTACCATATTTAATCATATGGTCCAGTATATCCTGTACAATTTGCAATACCGATTCATCACCATAAAACGGATAATAATCTACAGCCAGGCTCTGCGTTAATCCTGCAAACACACAAGCGGGATTATTGGGAAGCGTATAACGCGCAACCGTACCAGAGAAAAAATTATCATCGGTTGAGGGGTGTGGGAATTCACAAAACAGATAATATAAAGGTTTGCCGGTTTTGGGTTCTACCGGACATTTTGTTTTAATAAATTCCGTTGCAAGTTTTGCTACGTGAGTAAACGCTGCGCCATCTGTTTCCGGTTGATACCAGGAAAGCATAAAACCTTTATTATCTCTTACAATCTTGTGAAAGCAGAGAGAATCTCCCTTTGCCGCAAAAATGGATTGAAAAGATAGAAAAACCAGCAGGCACAGATACAACATTTTTTTCATAACGGATCCTTTAATTTTGTAAAGTAGACTAAGAATCCTTTGACCGTCTAAAAGTAATAAAATATTCCCAAACAAACAATATCAGGGTATGCAAAATACTGGTAAAAAATTGTTAACTCTTGAATCAATTCATTATACTTCTTGTTTTTCCCAAAATACACACTATCTTGAATTATATCTTTTTTACAAAAAAAATAGCGAATGACGATCCACAATCCCGGAGGATGCATGAAACGTCGTACTTTTCTCAGAACCATGACTGCATCAGGTGCTGCACTGTCCGCCGCTCCCTGGCTAAAATGCAGCAGTTCCCCTGGCTATGAACGTATAATGCCGCATGGCAAAATGCCTGAAAAATTATGGGCAATCTCGCTTGATTATAAAACAGACTGGCAAACCAAAAATTTAACCACATGTTTTCAAGGATTGATCAACAGAAACAATACCCGTGTCTATATTGTTTATAACAAACAGGACCAGTTCTGGCTAGACCATTACCGGGATGAATACAATATTGACTATGAAAAAGTTGATTCAATCAAAGACTTGTTTAAACTGTTTGCGAAAGAAATCTCGGGAACAGTTTTGTACGACAATGCCAAACCCCACTCGTTGAATCTGGCAACCACATATGGTGCATTAAACAACTTGCTGCCGGTAACCCGTGAACAGCTCGCTCTTGCTCAAGAATTCGGATTACAACAAAAAGCAGACATGTCCGATAAAGCGCCAGACCATCTGACCGCCTATGAATGGGCCAGAAAAGAACTTTTACCCAAGTGTAATAAAAAAGTAGTAGCCCAGTTGTGCATCCATGTTCCGCATTTTCCCGTTTCCACCTTTACCAACCGTGATTATGTAATGGCCCATAATATATTTTCATTCGACATGTCTACCTCTGAGCGGGACAAGGCGGACTATAACCTGATCAAAAAGATTTATCAGGAATATCCCGAGGAAGCATATGTCATCGGATGGCATTGCGCGCGCGACAATGAACACGAGGCCATTGCCCTGTCAGCAGAATTTGGTATATATGGCATGTGCAATCTGAATACAACAAACATGTCGGTGCATTCAAGCATGCCGGTTCCTGATTATAATTTTAAACAGCGTCCGCTTGATAAAAAGAATTTAAAACTAGAGAACAAGGTCTATATCGCATACATGACAACAGATGGAGACGCTGCCTGGTTTGTAGAGAACCATGTGGTAAAGGATTGGGCTGATCCCACTCGCGGAAAAATAAAATACAACTGGGGATTTATGCCGCTTGCATACGATTTTATGCCGGCACAGGTAAAATACTATTTTGAAAACCTGGGCCCCACGGATTATTTTGTTGCCGCATCATCCGGAGCGACTTATACGTATCCGCATCTTCATCCCGACCCGAAAAAATTCCTGAAACTGACCAACGATTATATGAAAAAATGCGGTATTACAGAAGTACATATAGCAAACTGGAATGACCGGGATTGGTGGCAGGAAGCAGTTGTACCGGGATTTTACGAAACCCAGTGCGAAACCATGCCGGATGTAAAAGGCTTTATGAGAGGCATGGGAGAATCTGCATTTGAAAAACATTTTATAGGCAACGGCAAACCCGACATCTTTTTTGGTGAAGGCATTCACCGCGGTGATGATGTGTTCAAGGTCTTTAAAGAGTTTATTGACGCCTGTCCCAACCGTCCTTTATTCATCAACTGTATTGGCAATCACTCGGTAAGCATGGGTAAAATCAAAGCGGCAATGGATCAGTTCCCGGCTGATAAAGTGGAGCTGGTACACATGGACGAGCTTTTTTACCTGATCGAAAAAGCGTATGCGGAAGGGAAAATAACTGAAGAACTGTATCCGCAAAAAGACAAACTAAAAGAGATGCTTGAACGTGACACACGTGCAAAATGGCCGGGCTTTTATAAAGGGCTGCAAAACCTTCAATCCCAATATAAAAACGGTGAAACGGCCTATATCAATTCCCTAAAAGACACGCTTTATGGTCTGGAAAAATCGCCTGCCGCAGATATTCTGACATTCATCACCATATGGAATGGTATGACACTGAACAAGCTTGCCCTGGAATCACAGCAGATCTATGTTAACCACAAACCCACAGCAACCAAACAGTTTGTTGAGAAATTTAAAGATTTAAAAGATGTAAAAATTGCAACAGAGCTGCAAACCCTGTGGGACAACTGGCATAACGAGAAATTCACATTTTCAACTGCCGTTCAATTGTCAGACAGGTTACTTGCACTTGCAAAGCAGCTTGATAAAAAATATTTCTAAATTTCAAATCCCCGCCCTGGCGGGGATTTTTTTTATTTCTTTAAACCCCACACAATTTTTATTGATTTTATCCCCCATATAAACTATACTATTTCATACCTGTATTTCACAATAATAAAGGAATTGCGATATGAATAGAAACCTTATCTATGTTCTTGCTATATTCATTCTGGTCCCTCTGGTTCTTCCCGCACAAACCGGTCAGGTGTTTGACGAACTGTCTATGAACAGTATGATCCTGAACATGGAGCGCAAGTTTGCCATCTATCTCCCCCCGGATTATGAAACCTCACAGCGTTCGTATCCTGTGCTCTACTTGCTGCATGGCTCAGGTGATGACCAGACCGGGTGGATCCAGTTTGGCGAAGTATTGCGCATTGCAGATAATGCTATCAAAGACGGAACCGCAACGCCCATGATCATTGTCATGCCCGATGCCGATACCGGCAGGCGCGGATACGTCAACGACCTTTCGGGAGAGTGGCGCTATGAAGATTTCTTTTTTCAGGAACTCTTGCCCTATGTAGAAGCAAACTGGCGCATCAAGGCAAAAAAACGCTACCGTGCCGTTGCAGGTCTCTCCATGGGCGGACATGGAACGTTTACCTATGCGCTCCATCATCCTGAATTATTCTCATCTGCCTGTCCGCTAAGCGCGGCAACCGGGCCATCCAGTGTAGAGAACCTTAAAGATCGTCTTGAACGCTATTCTCAGGACAAAAATCGTAAATACAGCGACAAAGAGCTTGAGGCTTATTACCAGAAATACAGTTCAGTATATATGATGGCCAACATGCCGATGGACAGTTTAAAATCCGTGCGCTGGTATATTGACTGTGGCGATGACGATTTTCTCTATGAAGGCAATTCGCTCATCCACATCACCATGCGCGAGCGGGAAATTCCGCACGAATTCCGCATCCGTGACGGCGCCCATAATTGGACGTATTGGCGGGAATCCCTGCCCCAGGTATTGAAATTCGTCTCGGACGCTTTTCATCAGCATTAATAATGTAATTCTTTATTGGTTACAAGGCTCTGCCTCTTACTGGTTACAAGGCTCTGCCTCTTACTGGTTACAAGGCTCTGCCTTGTAACCTCTTCCAATCTATCAAATCATTACAAGATTAAAACCGGGCCTTCGATACTCGATTGCATTCTCCTTTAGCGAATGCAATCAAACTCAGGCTCCGGTTACGGTTCAAGGGGGAAGCTGTCCGATTTGTCATAATACAAAACTCTAACCCCCTTACTGACTACAAGATTCCACCCTCACTTACTGGTTACAAGGCTCTGCCTTGTAACCTTAAAATTTAACATCTCTATCCTGGTTTATACCAATCCATATTCTTTTTGCTTTTGCTGAATAAAAGCAACGCCTTCTTTTAAAAGCGTGTCGCCATTGGGTGCAAGCTGACGCCAAACCCAGGTATTCATATTGTCCGTACAATCCACAAAACTTTCCAAAGCCGCGTTACCTTTGTAATTCATTTCAGACAGCGCTTTAAAAATACCGTCCCAGTCTACAAGACCGGTACCGGGTATGCCCCGGTCATTTTCACACAAATGATAATGGATCAGATCATCACCCGCCAGTTTTGTAGCCGTATAAAAACTCTTTTCTTCAATATTCATGTGATAGGTATCCAGATGGATCTTGACACTTTCTACTCCGATCATTTCCTTGAGATACAGTGCCTGTTCGCAGGTATTCACCAGAAATGTTTCATAACGGTTTACAGGCTCTAATCCAATTTGCACACCCATATCCAGAGCAAGCTGTGCAACACCACGCAAGCTGTCCGCCGAATACTGCCAGTGCCGTTCATCCGGGCGCTGTTTGAGCGATTTTACATGCTGTGAATAGATTACCCCTGAAAAACTGGTGGCGCCAATGGCATGCGTTGCTTTTACACAATCATTGAGATACGCTTCACCTTTTTTGCGGATCTCCGGATCTTCGCTGGTTATATCCGTATCTCCAAGCAACACGGTAGAGGTTACCGCACCCAATCCAACGGATTTTAATCGCTCCTTTATGGCATCCGCGTCAAAAGTGTCAAGACACATCAGTGGGATCTCTATAAAATCCAGTCCCATTTCTTTAACTTTATCGATCAAATACAGTTCGTCATTTGTCCATTGCGAGCACCATGCATAGGCGTGAATTCCCAGTTTCATAACTACCCTCCTTTTTCCCGATTTATATAAATATTAACTTTTTTAAATTAATATTTATATTTTTAAATCCAAAAGTAATTTAACGGATTATTAAAGACATTGTCCCAATATTAACTATTTACAAGGTTCTGTCTTTTTGCATGTTCCCAATAAATATAAAGGGTTGTGTTACAGCTCAAAAGAACCCAACACACATGATAACCTGCAATGGGACGAATGTACCTCCCATTGGTGTATATTTCCCCCCGCACCTTCGAGGTGCCGGGCAATTCATTGAATTAAGCTTATCATCCTGGTATCAAAGAACAAGGTATCAATTCTGGTTACAAGGCTCTGCCTTGTAACCATTTCCACAAACATTGATCAATGCTGCAATCCTCAAGAAACCAACAGTCTTTATCACCTGCTTTGGGACAAATGTCCCCAATCCAATATCTCTCGATACATGAATATGTATCTCGATCAAGCACTGCTTTAATTTATTGTAAAATAACAATGTATGCAAAGATCATCAATCCCAGTACTAGTGCCAGCACTGCAAACAAAACCAGGCGAACACGTTTCTGCTTCCATGTTTGTATCATCTGTTCATCTATAGTGTCCTGCTCAAGCTCCTCCAGACTTTCTTCGAGCTGTTTAACATGAAAGCGGTACTGATAAAACTGGGCCGCTACCGAAATTACAAAGCTTAACGCAATCGCACTGCCAAACACCATAATATCAATTGTGTCTAACGGCCGTACTGAGCCATATTTCAGATAAAAGTAGTAAAGAAATCCGGACAAAACCAGCAAAGGATTGGTTAATGCAGCTATTACAATAGCACGGGTATATTTCTTGTAAAAATAATCGATCTTGTTTTTCAGCAAAGTTCGGGTATCCTGCAATGGATCTTCAATACCTGCCACCTGACGGTAAAACACATACTGTATGGCCAGCAGCAGCAAAGAAAAAACAAGCAAAGCAATACTGATTCCCATAACCGGTACCTGATTCTGGTAAATTTTTATTAATCCCATAAAAGAGATCAATAGAACCGATTTGATTATCACATCGGTAATCAATCCCTTGCGGAACAGGGTACTGATATCCGAGGATTGTTGTTCTATATATAACATGATATCCCTTTCAGTTAATGATGGGTTAATGGTTTGGTGATTATGTTGCTGCCAGGCAGTTTTTATATTGTCTAAATTCTTCATAATTTCACTGTAATTTATTAATAATTTCAGTCAGTTCTCTTTTGATACGGACCAGTTTTACACTGATATTTTTTACAGTCAGCCCGGTAATATCTGAAATATCCTGATAACTTTTTTCCTCCAACCACAACAGGATTATTGCCCTGTCCGTTTTTTTCAACTTTTGAATTGAGAGATAAAGCAGTTTCACTTCTTCATCCAGATTGGGCTCCATATTGGCTTGTAACAGATCCAAATCCGTAAAATCATGCAATTGTTCAAGTCTGTTACGTTTGCGTCGTTGTGTAATCGCTGTATTTAACGCAATCCGGTACATCCATGTACTGAAACTGGATTCACCACGAAAACGGTCAAATGATTTATATATCTGTAAAACGATTTCCTGGTATAAATCCTGACGGTCCTGGTGATTATAACAATAAACACCACAGATTTTGTGAATAATATTCTGATTTTCAAGCACCAAATCAATAAATTGACCGTTGCCCGTTTTCTTTTTCATATCTGTTTTTATTTTATTAGTATCATTCTATTATAAAAAACTACAAAAAAAATATATGAAAAGATATGGTAAAGCATTTAATTTATTAATATATTCAAAAAACATCAAAACCAGGGATGATCATGAAAAACACTACGCTGATAGTAAAATCCGTTTTTTGCAGTATCTTGTTAATCCTGTTTATTTTATTCACAACCGGATGTAACCCTTCACAGTCTGTTACCACATCACAACTGAAACAGGAATTCGCCAATCCTCCCGACAATGCGCGACCCGGCGTGTACTGGTACTTTATGGACGGCAACTATTCCCGTGAGGAAATGACTGCCGATCTGGAATCCATGAAAGCCGCGGGTATTGGCAATGTGGTTTTCCTCGAAGTCAACGTGGGTGTTCCGCGCGGCCCGGTAGATATGCTCAGCGAGGAATGGCAGGATCTGTTTGTGCACTTGGTGCGAGAAGCGGAACGGCTGGGTATCGAGATCACTCTGGGGGTAGGACCCGGATGGAGCGGCAGCGGCGGCCCCTGGGTAAAACCTGAACAGTCCATGCGCCATCTGGTTGCTTCTGTTACCGAGCTTGACAATCGCGGAATACATGACAATTTAATGTTACCTGTGCCCGAACCACGGCGCCCCTATTTTGGCGAAAGGGCATTGTCCCCCACTTTGAAAGAAAAATGGAACGACTATTACGAGGATGTTCTTGTACTGGGTTATCGTAGCTCAAGTGGACCACTCCGCTTACAGGACAGTGATGAAAAAGCGCTCTATTACCGCGCTCCATACAGTTCGCGTCCCAATGTAAAGCCCTGGCTGCCTTCACAACCAGAATATTATGAACCCTCGACGGATTCAATCATTATTTCTAACAATTTTGAAAACCTGACTCAATATCTGCAACCCGATGGCAGCCTTGATAAAAGCCTGGCCGGTGACATGACAATTCTGCGTTTTGGTATGCGTAACAACGGTGCGGTTACACGTCCCGCTCCAGCTCCCGGACTCGGATTCGAATGCGACAAGTTTGACACCACCGCATTCAACGCGCATTTTGATCAATACGTAGGCAAACTGCTGAAACGCTGTGCACCGCTTGCCAAAAACGCGGGTCTTACCATGCTACACATGGACAGTTGGGAAATGGGCGCGCAAAACTGGACAGATACTTTCCGCAGCGAGTTTCTCAAGCGCCGCGGATATTCTCTTGTCCCCTATTTACCCACATATCTAGGTTATATTGTTAACAGCCGCGAAAAGACCGAACGCTTTTTATGGGATGTTCGTCTGACAGCGCAAGAGCTGGTGCTTGAAAACCATGTTAATCATATCAAAAACCTGGGAGAGCGTTACGGACTGGGTCTGTCCATTGAGCCGTATGATATGAATCCCACCTCTGATCTGGATATGGGCGATTACGCGGATGTGCCCATGTGTGAATTCTGGAGCAAGGGATATGGCTTCAACACAACCTATAGCTGCTTCGAATCTTCATCCATTGCGCATATAAACGGTTTACCGGTGGTTGCGGCAGAGGCCTTTACCGCTGGTGGTGATGAAGCCTGGAAGCTGTATCCCGGAGTATTGAAAAATCAGGGTGATTGGGCGCTCTGTATGGGTATTAACAAGTTTGTGTATCACACTTTTGCTCACAAACCCTTGGGCGAACAATACCGTCCGGGAATGTGCATGGGGCCCTATGGCGTTCACTGGGACCGTGGACAAACCTGGTGGCCCATGGTTTCCGCTTATCACAAATATATTTCGCGTTGTTCGCATTTACTGCGACAGGGCAATACGGTTGCGGATATTCTGTACCTCACTCCTGAAGGTGCTCCGAATGTGTTTGTACCTCCCCAATCCGCACTGGCAGGATGTGATACCCTGCCGGACCGCAAGTCCTATAATTTTGACACCTGCTCTCCCCTGCAGTTGATAGCAAAAGCAAAAGTCAAGAACCACAGAATCGTTTTCCCAGGTGGCGCCTCTTATGCGCTGCTGGTGTTACCCAACCTTCAAACCATGACTCCGGAATTGTTGCACAAGCTGGAAAGACTGGTTTGGGATGGAGCCGTAATTGCCGGTCCGCCACCGTTAAAATCCCCAAGTCTGGTCGATTATCCCCAATGTGATAAAAATGTACATTCACTGGCAGAGGCCATGTGGGGCGGATTTGATCTACCCGACGGACTGATTGAGCGGCAATACGGCAAGGGCAAGATCATATCCGGCAGTGCACTCAACCCCATGGATGCATCCCTGTTCCCTGCTTTTGAAATTACTGCCACAATACTGGAAGAACTGGCAGTTACACCTGATTTTGAAAGCGACGGCCCAATCCGCTATACGCATCGTCAAACGTCAGAACTCGATGTCTATTTTGTATCCAATCGAGAAGACGCGCTTGTACAAACCGATTGCCGGTTCCGCTCAACAAAAGGCTCGCCTGAATTGTGGGACCCGCTCACCGGTGTGACCTGGTCGTTAACAGATTATACGATTAACGGAGAGCATACCACAATCCCGTTGCAATTTGAGCCTCATAGCAGTTATTTCATAGTCTTTGATCAAGATAAAAAAACAGAGAAAACATCAAAGGATTCCAATTTCAAACAATTCCAAAACATAGCTAAAATTACAGGTCCCTGGCAGGTAGAGTTTGATCCCAAATGGGGCGGCCCGGAATCCATACAATTTGATGAATTATCGGACTGGTCTAAACATCCCAATAAAGGAGTGAAATACTATTCGGGAATTGCGGTTTATAACAAAACCTTTGATTTACCCAACGATCTTTCTATTGAGGATGGCCTGTTCCTGGAGCTTGGCAAGGTCTGCAACCTGGCACATGTCATTCTGAACGATCAGGATCTGGGTATTGTCTGGACACATCCCTGGCGAGTAGATATTTCCGGTGCGGTCAAAGATAAAGATAATCACCTCAAGATCGAGATTGCCAATCTCTGGCCCAACCGATTGATTGGAGATGAATTTCTCCCCGATGACGGAATCAAAGATGGGCAATGGCCGAAATGGCTGTTAGAAGGCAAACCCCGCACCAGCGGCAGATATACCTTTACCACAAAACGGTATTATAAAAAAGACTCACCCCTGTTTGAATCGGGTTTATTGGGACCGGTAAGGTTGACAAAATTTAATTAAAAATATTCAAGCTGGTTAAAAATGAAAATAAAAGTCTTTTGGATACTGCTCTGTCTTTTATATGGAGCAGGAGTAGAGGCAATCAGCAAAGATCTGGCTGAGAGCAAGACTGACTCTGTTCGTGATCCCAAATCGGTTATGAAACAGGTACAACCCATAGCAAATGAGCTCAGTCTTGCACTTGCAAAGCAAGATGAACAACAAATACTGGTTCTCGTACAAAAATTAAAAGCAGAATTGGGAGAATGGGCAGGAAAACCGGAAACTGAACCCCGGTATTATATGCCGGCTACCCATCAACAAATCCATACGTTGTCTGAGGCTCTTGAATATTTTGACCAGTATCTAAATTTTATCGAAAAACACATGTATCATGGTAATGGCGAATGGATCCCCCCAAATTACCCTCAGGATGTCCCTCCCATGCTGCGATTTAACGGCTATCTGGTTAGCGGCATTTCAGAAATGCTTGACTTTTCAATCAGCAATAAAGTACATATAGAGTCATTACTTGTTGAAAGCGCAGGTTATTTGTGTGGACAGCAGTTAGATTCGGGCATGTTTCCGTTCCCGGACCTGCGAGGCAAAAGTGAAAAATTCAGTCCAACACTGGAACGTCTCTATGAACGTAATCCCAATGCCTTTGCAAATAACCGGGTAATACAGGATGATGGCAGCGGAGGTACCCTGTTCGATACAGGTGTTTGTGGGGTAGCATTGTTAGACGCCTATAAAACAACTCTTGATAAAAAGTATCTTGATGCCGCTCAAAAAGCCGCCGATTATTGTAATAATATAAATCTGGTTAAAAACTGGAACTATAACGCGTTTTCTGTCTGGTTATTGGCAAGATACTATGCAGTTACTCAAAATGAAACCTGGCTCAATCATTCAATACAAAAATGCAAACTGGGAGTTTTACCGGGTCTAATGGAGAATGGCAGGTGGGTTGACCCACACAACGCCAGCACAAGCTATCATGTCATTCTGGTTAGGAGTATGCTGGCATTATATCAGGTATTGCCCAAAGAGCATGCTTTTTATGAACCACTAGATCACGGATTGGAAATTTCCCTGCAAAATCTGGTAACAGAGATCACTAAGAACGGATACTCTACAATCAATGCTTTGCCAATACTGGTATCGGCAAAAGAAATGGATATTAATGTTAACAATATTGACCAGGCGATTAATATTATCATCAATGCCATGTTTGAACAGTCACAATTTGGAACCAGTCAATTCAAAGCCCGTGGGGACGAAGCATTGCCATTAGCAGGAATGGCACAGTATTTCAAAAACTGAAAAGATGTAGATTTAGTATTGATAAAATCATAGATCCATACAGATCCATTCATTACTCTGGCTTTTCACTCATCACAAATCGCAAAGTCCCGCCATTGGCAATATCCGCATGTTTAATTTTGAATTGCGATAAATGTTTATCATTCAAATAAACGGCTTTGACATAGATATTGTCAGGAGCGTAATTTTCCGCAATGATTGTCAGGGTATTATCACCCATCCTGAGTTTAGCATGTTTGAACAATGGGGCCCCAAGCTGGTAAATATCGGTTCCTGCAATGGGATAAATGCCAAGCGAGCTGAAAATATACCACGCCGAAAGTGTAGCGCCGTCATCATTGCCGTCAATTCCCGTATAGGATACATCATACTTGTTATCCAGAACCCATCGAACCCATTTCTGTGTCAGGTCCGGTCTGCCGGCATCATTGAACAAATACGCCGCATGAATATCCGGTTCGTTGCCGTGCCAGTAATACGAATCCGGTATCCAGGTTGCCAGTTTCGGATTTGCCTTTTCAAAAAAGTGTTCAAGCTCTGATATATAATAATCCCTGTTTTTAAAAAGAGACATTAACCCTTCTGTATCAAAAGGTACTGCCCAGCGCCATTGCAACGCACTGCCTTCAACGTAACCGCGGGTATACTCTTCATCCCAGTCCGTATAGGTCAATTGCAAAGGTTTAAATTTTTTCACAAATCTGCCATCACTATAGCGGGACTGAAAGTATTGTGTTTTGGGATTCCACAAATTTTTATAGAAACGGGAATGTTCCGCAAACAGAACCGAATCCGCCTTGTTACCCAATGCACCCGCCAACTGACTGATAGCATAATCCGCCCAGGCATATTCAAGCGTGCGACTGACCGAACGCTCACCCAAATCTTCAGGACAAAAACCGTATTTTAAATATCCTTCAATACTTCTCCTGCCTGAATAAGAGGCCCCTTTGGGGCGCGGAGCAAGCGCAACAGCCTTTATCTTTTCATAAGCAAGCTCTACATCAAAATCCATAATTCCTTTTAGATATGATTCCGCAACAACCATATCCGCGGGCGAGCCCAGCATGGAACCGGTATAACCATTGCCTGAAGGCCAGCGCGGCAGAGCACCACCCTGTTCAGCCATTTTCACCAGCGATACCAGCATATCCCGTTGATAATCGTTAGCAATTAAAATATACAAAGGATGCAGAGTTCTAAACGTATCCCAAAGGGATAAATCCGTATAATAGTTAAAATCCGTTACCTGATGCACCTGTTTATCAAATCCGAAATACTCGCCATTTACATCATTAAAAATGGTTGGCATTTGAAAACAACGATACAGCGCGCTGTAAAAAATCGTTTTGTCTTTATCGCTGCCGCCTTCAATTTCAATCAGATCGAGTTTTTCTTCCCACTTTTGAATTGCGCTTTGCAAAACCTCATCGAAAGCAAGACTATCGGCTTCTGTTTCCAGATTCAAACGCGCGTTTTCAATACTTATATGAGAAATACCAACCTTGATATTCACCTTTTTGATATTTTCATCGAATCCCGCATAGACAATCAAGGTATCACTATTGGCAATAGAAAGATCGGGAGTAAAAACCTTTCCATCCCAAATTCCATAATGTGTTACAGGCGTGCCAAACTGTGCAACAAAATAGACTTTAATGCCGCCATACCTGCCGGCAAAGGACCCAAACGTTCTGACAGAACCGGAAATCTCATTTCTCTCGGTATCAATATTTACGATTCCATTCTCTGCCCGTTTTTTCGCAATGGTATTGGTTATGTTTAAAAGAATTCCCTTGTTAGTCTGATCAGGAAAAGTATATCGGTGTAATCCTGTTCTCTCTGTTGCGGTTAACTCGGCAATAACATTATTATTATCCAAAGCCACACGATAATAACCGGGAAATGCGGTTTCGTCAGCATGTGAAAAAGTATAATAAAAATCCCGGGTATAATCAATCTCTTCAGGCTTCCATGTAACCGGCGTTATAAGGAAATGTCCACCGTCAGTTGCACCTGTTCCTGCAAGGCGTGTATGGCTGAAACCAAGTATCTTGCTATCACCATAATAATATCCCGAGGTATTTAATCCCCTGGTATTTCGAAAAAATGATGAGGTTTCGGGACTGAGACGGACCATGCCAAATGGCACGGTAGCTCCGGGAAAATTGTATCCACACACCCAGGCCGGGAATCCACCCGTACCGATAAATGTATTTACCCATTTACCAAGAGTACCTGGCTTAATATTTTCTGTTTCATTACTGTGTACAGTATTAACAATGCTTTGATACTTTAACCAATAAGTAGCAATGCCCATTAATAAAAGTATACATACGCCCCCAATAACAAGAGATACTACCTTGAGAAAATGCTTCATCAAAATTGTCCATTAACTTTTCTTGGCCCAGAAGACTAAAATAAAAAGATTATCGTAAACTGCAAACAAAAAAACGTCCCGAAAATTCAAATTATCAGGACGTTTCCAGCTTATTCTAACAATAATGTTATTTTACTAATACAAGTTTTTTTCTCAAAATTTGATCGCCTGTATGCAGCGAATAAAAATAAATACCAGAAGCAACTGTGAGGCCGGAATCGTCAACACCCGTCCACACAACCCGATGATACCCGGCCCCACGGTTGGCATTTATTAATGTTCTTACACGTCTTCCCATAACATCCGAAATAAACAATTCCACATGTGATGCTTTTGGCAGACCAAACTGTATTGTGGTTTGCGGATTAAAAGGATTGGGATAATTCTGATGCAATTCGTATTCGGTAACCACTTTATCAAGACTGACCAAACCCGCATCATCTGCGGCATTCCAACTCAATTCTTTTGTAACCGTGCCAACAAGCACATCATGTTCATTATAAAACTCAACAACCAGTTCTTCACCTGCCTGCCATCCACCAGGTATAGTGGATAATTGTACAAACCACTCTGTATCTGTAATTAAAGAACCACTGCCGCTACTTTTGATATAATCATCCGGTCTGTTCCGGAGGTAGGCGCGAAAATGCAGCCCAATTATCTCTTCATGTAATTCCAATTCACCGTAAACCGCATGCGGTGAATGGACCGGAGTGTTGCCGGTAATTACATCTTTTTTCGCGGCAGTAGATTTACTTAAACCGGCCTCTGGCCAGCTAATATCCTGAGTAATATTTATATAATATGGATAACCCGCACGTACAGTGAAATCTGTTGATGACAATCCCGGTATATATTGTATATAACCTTGAATGCTTGGTTCCCACTTGGCAACACTGTTACATCCCGGAATCTCCTGCATCAGTTCAGAGGCTTTGGTAATTTCATATTTATCCAAAGGCAGCATGATCTCATTAAAATCCGTAGATGGCGTTGTAATAAGTTGATAATTGGGGTTAACCAGTTCACCGGAAAGGCTGTAAACAGAAGAGTCCGTTACATTCACATAATAGGGATGCCCTTCAGCAAGATCAAAGTTTGTTGAAGACAGTCCAGGAATATACTGCATGTATCCCTGAATGCTTGGTTCCCATTTGGCAACACTATTACAACCGGGTATAGCATGCATCAAATCTTCTGCGGTTACCAAATCCGCTTTTGAAAGGGACAAAGCAATTTCATTAAAATCTGTAGATGGAGTGGTTATCAGCTTGTAATCAAATGCACCAATATGTTTTGAACACTCACTCTCCTGACCATCTTTGATAGATGTAATAACATAATAATAATTTACCTCATGATCTCCCAAAACAGGATCAGTATCGGTCCACTGAATACCATACGCATTGGGATCCTCATCTGTTACAAGTGCTGCAAGACGATTCGATCCATTCTGGCAGTCTGGCTCAAAAAAGGGAGTAGTATCACGATAGATGTGATATCCGGACACGCTATTGACTGCTTCCCATGACAATTGCAAATTATTCTGACCACAAGGCAGCGGTGTATGCACATTGGGAGCATTTACAGAGTTGGAATTATTTTCAACGGGCCCACCAACAGTAATTTGCCGGTTTGCACTCTTGCCGGCATAGTCCAGTTGTGTTCCATCCGATAAAACAACTCGTACGTCACAAGAGCTGTAGCCATTCAATCCAAAATGCAGAGCAGTCTGGTTTTGTCCCAGATATGCGGATGAACTTGTGCTTTGCTGGTATCCTATCAAATTGTTATTGTCACCCAAATAGCCGGGCTTATATACATACACACGGGACCCAAAACCGCCGTAATCTCCACCTGCGCCTTTGCAAAGAATATCAATGTAATTGTTTTCATATTCAAGATCGTTACGGAGCAAATAATTACTGCCATCTTCACAGGTAAGAAAAACATCCACATCACCATCGTTGTCAATGTCAGCATACGCAGCGCTTTGCGCGTCTTTGGCAGGGACTTCAAGTCCTGGGAACAATTGATATGTAAATTGACCGGAACCGTCATTTAAATACATCTGTGGTACGGCATTGTCTTCTTTTTGATTATTCCTGACCACCAGCATGTCCACATCCGCATCATTGTCAGCGTCCATCAAGAGTATGGAATACAAGCTGCTTTGAATATTATAATCCGAGCTGCGATCATGAAAAGTACCGTTCCCCCTATTAAAAAAGATACCAACCTGCGGCAATCCACCGCTGGACAATGAATACTTTGCCAGGAACAAGTCCATATCTCCATCATTATCTACATCCGCAAAGCTGACTCCTTTTGAACGTGCATTCATATCTACTCCCGCAGAGGCGGCCCGCTCAGAGAAATAACCGGATCCATTGTTAATGAATAACCAGTTGGGCTGTTCATGACGACTGACATACAAGTCAACATCATTATCATTATCCACATCTGCCGCAGATACGGATACAGACTTATATATACCGCTGCCATCACCATCTGAACCATTATGCACCCGTATCATCTTTCCGGTACCATCATTCAAATACATGGCGTTTTCAGCATCCCAATTGGCTACATAAAGGTCAAGCCAGCCATCCCCATTAAAATCCGCAGCCAACGCAGCCTGACTGTTTGAATATTCCTGGGGTATACCGGCATCATCAGATATATCTGTATAATACCCATTGCCGTCATTCTGGTAAAGTTTGTTCACACCAATAACATAATTATTACCAATGGGTTGATTTGCATAGAATACATCCAGGTCACCATCGTTGTCAAAATCAGCATTTACAATTTTAAAGGTATGTCCTTCATCATCAACGCCACGGGAAGAAGAACTTTGCTGAAAGGTTGCTCCTCCCTGGTTCATATACATAAAGTCGTAATTGTAATCTTCACCGCTATTTGCAACAAAAATATCATATCGGCCATCCTTATTCGCGTCTGCGAAACCTGCGCCATGACTGCCGGATACAGATGAAACATGAACACCCGCACTGCTCGTTATATCTGTAAAAGCATGGGCACTGGAACCTACCTGGATGAGATTTAATTTTTCAATGGAATCGGAACCAGACGCTCCTGTAACAGTCAGGGTTACATCATAACTCCCCGGATCCGTATAAGTATGCACCGGATTCTGGTCTGTGGATAATTCAGAACCGTCACCAAAATCCCACTGCCATGATACCGCATGAACAGATTCATCCGTAAACTGTACATCCAATGGAGTTTCACCCGTTAACGGATCCGCACTGAACGCGGCCGTTGTTTGCGGTGCAATGGACATATTAAAGTTACCGGATTTTGCACCTGTTTTGATCCAAACGTAATGCTTTTCTTCATTATAATACCAACCTGTCTGAGCAGCTTCAAACTGACTGAATTCGGCATACGCTTGCATTTCGGAACTGTTCAAGGTAACGATTGAAGGAGTGGTTTTGTATTTGATCCTGAAAATATAATCATCTGCTGCAGAAGAAACATTAACAGTTACAACATCGGACGATTCAACACATTCAAATTCTGTTGTATGATTTTCATCATAAAAGGTTAAAGAGGATGTACCATCAGGGTAAACCAGCACCGTTAATTTACCCGCAGAAGCAGAAGAGCCGTGGCCGGTTTCATCATCTTTTACATACATGGGTACAATTCCACCGGACCGTATAAAAACCGGATACTGGTCGATCGGACAATCATAGTTGCTCAATGTCTGTCCACTGTCATAGGTTACATCATCATTCCAGTAATCAACCCATCTTGTACCTTCCGGCAAAGTAACCTCTCGTGAAGTCACATCCTGAAAAATAGTAGAAACAAAAAGATCACGTCCCAACATGTATTGCCAAACACCATCCATAGGCCGGATAATAACTTTGCCGCCATTATGTGCCAGTACACCATAAGAATACAGATAGGGTACCAACTGGCTGTGCAATTTTGCATAATAGCGATATATATCAACCGTTTCCTGATCAAACATCCAGGGACGGTGCTCTCCACCGCCACCATTTTCCATTATGGGGCAAAAGGCACCAAACTGTGCCCAACGGATAAGTAAACTTTTGGTTACATTCATTTCACCCATAAACCCGCCAATATCCGATCCAATCGCCACAAATCCATTTTTGGCAGTTTCAAAAACATTATTGAGAGCATTCAACAAACCACTGTCTCCCCAGAAATGGGTCTGATCTCCAACAAATGCTGCGGGAGTATAAGCCTTGGGAACAAATGTTGAATCAGCAGGATTCTCATCATAAGGTTTGGCAAAAATAATTGCATGTTGCCCACGTGATTTTAAACTGTATTCATAAAAATCTTTATAATAAAGATAACTGTATTCTTTTTGGGTAATCCTACCATTATATCCATTTGTAGATTCCGGAAAAACCCGGTTACCGGCATCGGTCTTCCATCCATCAATTCCCAGATCAAGTACCTGGTCCATTTGGTTATGCCACCATTCCAGAGCATCCGGATTGGTATAATCAATAAAACTTCCCCAGCCTTTCCACCACTCGAATGTTTGTCCGTCATTAATAAAATAGCCATTCTCAAGAGCGTAATCATAATTTGATGCTTTACCGATATTGGGATCGTCTTTTGAATGTAAATTGGTCAAGGGAGTGATCCACGCCATGACTTTGATTCCCTTATCATGCAGACCATCAATCATTCCCTGAGCATCGGGATAGCTTTCGCTATTGAATTGAAATGTGTTAAATTCCGTTTCCCAGGGGCTGTCAATATTGACTGCACCAACAGGAATATCACGATCCAGATAACCTTGTACAAGTTCTTCAAGGCCAGCCTGGGTATTTATATTATCTTCCCAGACCCAGGGTTCATATACCCATTTGGGTGTCAATGGAACATTAGAACGTTCCTGCACTTTGATGTACCCGGTTTTGGTTTCGGTATCTTGCACTATACCGTCAGATACCGTCAGCGTAATTGTATAAGTACCGGCTTTGGTAAAAACATGACCGGGATTTTGTTCAGTAGAATTCTTGCTTCCATCTCCAAAATTCCACTCAAAACTGCTCATCTCTCCCTCAGTAAGATTGGAGAACCGTACGATCAATGGAGCGTAACCGGTAGTTACATTTGCGGTGAAATTGCCTTCTACCTGAGAAGTAATAAAATTATCGCTGCTTTCAACAGATCCATAAGGTGTTGTAATACTAATTTTACCGTTAGAAGCTCCGTTCGGTACTCTGGCCAACACTTTTTGTTCGGATTGAATTGAATATTCTGTAACAGCAGTACCTGCAAAAGAAATCTCAATATCGGCAAACTCGGTCCATGCAGCCTGCAAAGCACTTTGCCATGCAAGGGCCATAACTCCATACCCGGTATCATTGGGATGACGTTTATCATGCATCAATTCAGAAGCCCAATTTGCATTGTCTGTAAAGGCCTGATATTGATCAGCCATGAATACCCGGTAATTGGATGCTTTTTTGGCGGTGATCAACGTTTCAATAAATCCATTCAATTGCTGTACATCTGAATTCGTAGCATCTGTATGGGGCAGTAAATTCCCCAACAACATGATTATATTGGAATCACTGGCATATATTGCATCCAACAACGTTTCCAGCTCAGCAATCACTGCATCCGGAGTTTGTCCGTTATCAAGATCCTGGGCACCTGCATAAATCAACATATAATCCGGTGACCATTGCGATATATAACCACCTACATTCTGGGTCAGCGTTTCAACGCCATCATTATCATGCCCTTCATGCAAAGCATCAAAAGCGGTTCCATCTGCCTGTGAACCGATAAAATGAAAACCAATACCTTTGTTGAACAACAAATTCGCAAGATCATTTCGATATCCGCTGCTGTCTGTGGATCCGGTTACTCCCCTGACCTCAGACTGTCCCAGCAGCATCAAACGCATGGGATTAGCGTATGATCCCATTAAATGAGAACCCTGAATTGTAACTTCGGTTGTCATATTTCCCGTAGTTGGAGAGAAAGAAGAAATTGCCGGTTGTGCGCTTGAACCCGGTGTAGTAAAAGTGTAGTCAGAGCTGACAGAAGAATTTCCTGTCATATCCATAGACATAACACGGTAGTGATATTCAGTACCCGGCATCAAATTATTCAATGTAAATGAATGAGATGTTTTCAGCTCTACATCCCAATAGGTTTTACGCCCATAATTTGTTGTTAATCCATATTCTACTCTGGCTTCTGAATTTTCATTGGTACTCCAACTAATTGTTGCCTGATTCTGAGATACATTAGAGCTTGAAACAGAAGATTGTTGGGGAGCTTGCGTATCGTCACTGACAAAACAATGAAGAACAAGGTCATTTGTAAATGAAGGATAAGCAATTGATACTATTGTGCCTCCGGCCAGTCTGGATTTTCGATACTGTGGGAACCCTTCACCATTGGAAGGATTGTAAAAATCTGCCACATAGGTATGACCGGCAGGTAAATCTATATCAATGGTTCCTTCCGAAGAAGATTGGCCCGTTGCCTCATTCACCAGATACACGACCACCTCATCGTCAGAGGCAACGGCCCATTCATATTGTACATCAGGATTATTTTTAATAATATTGTTATTGGGACGCATTTTCCAAAAATCTGTAGATGTCCAGAAAGAGCGAATGTATTTCAGGTACTGACTTCCCGGTCCGTTATAAGAGATATCCATGATCCCTTCACAGCCTTCCCAGGAATGGTAGTTAAAATAAGAACCACCCATATTCCAGGTCCAATATTGTTTGCGGCGATGTACTCCGTCATCATTTCCATGACGATCTTCACGTCCGGTTTCATCGCACCAACCCGGCATATTATAACCTGAAATTGTATTCGCAATTGCGTAATAACGTTCACTCAATTGTTCATCATCATAGCAGGCATGATTGATTGCAACATCCATCCAGGGAGCATCCGGCCAAGCAGCGTCCATAGTTGTACCATGCGATGTGCTCACAAGGTGTCCATAAGGATCATTATTGTGAATACGATCAGCCATTACGGTTTGAAAATCATATCTGCTAATGCGTTCATTTGCCAATTGATACATGATAATAGAGGGATAACTGGCAGTACGAGCAACAAGATAGTCAATATAAAACATAACATCTGAATCAGCCATGTCACTAAATTTCATCAAAGTAAAGAGCACCGGTTCCGCGTAAATATTTCTTTCCGCAGCATAGGTTAAAAGCTCATCAAGGTTGCGCCAGTAATCAATATCAAATTCTGTAAAATTCTGTGCTTCACGTGGCTGCTCATAAGGCCAGACATCCACATACGGATCATCGTTAGAATAATCAAATTCTAGTCCAAAACGTAAACAGTTTTCGCCGCGAGGTACCATTTTATCAATAAACTGTTGATAATTGGTTTTAGGAATTCCCGCAATTAGCCATGCTGTTTTTGAAATAATATAGGGATGCCCGCCATTGCTGAACGCAAAGCGTGTTGGGTTTTGAGAATCAACTTTGATAAAACCATTGTTGCCCCCTTCACTCGCATCAAAACTGCCAGAAAAAGTTTCAGTGCCAGCGGTATCAGTAAAAGTAATTGTAAATGAATGATTACCTGTACGCATAGGTGTAAATCTAACGCGAAAGATTGTACCATCCTGAGCATCACAAAAACCGTTAATAGAAAATGTTTTATTGGGGGCTTGAATTTCTGCAGATACATGTGCTTCGGTAAAAGGATTACCTGTAACCGGATTAGTAATATTTAATGTAAATTCCAATATTTCAAAAGTACTAACAGATGTATTATAACTGTCCAACGAGACAGTTCTTGCAAATAATCCAGTGACAGAAATGAACATAAAAAAAATATAAATATATACTTTCATCAAACGCCTGTAATAATGGTACTCATATACTATTCATTACCGGCTATCAAGCAAATACCTTACCTCTTTTTGCCAAAAATGAATAAAATCCATTTTCGGAACTTAATGTCACAATAGCATGCATGAGAAAAACAAACTAACTCTATAAATTACAATAGACTAATCACAAAAAACGCAAAATTATAAAAAATAAAAAAAGTTAAAATAATTACTTTGGCCATAAATTTTTACGATTAATGTGTGGTATGCAGGGGACAAATTTTAAAAACTGGGTACTCATTGCCATAAAAAAATCTCTTGACATATATCCCCCTTTTATATATATTGAACCTATATATATCGAATATCTATATAAAAGGGATCTATATATTGCCGGATAAAATTTTTGAAATACAAAACCTGACTAAAAGCTGTAATGAACTTTTACTCTTGCAAACATTATTAAACGAAAAAATGCATGGCTATCAACTTGCGTTAGAGATTGAAGAAAAAAGTAAAGCATATTTTCATTTTAATCATGGAACGCTCTATCCTATTTTACATAAAATGGAAAAAGAGGGATTGATAAAAGGTACCTGGCAGCAGGAAGGTCCCAAACGTAAACGCAAATATTACGCAATCACAACAAAAGGTAAAATCCATTTTGAAACACAATTAAAAGGATGGAAAGAATTTATCAATTCTTTTCAATCATTTTTCAAGGAGGTATAATTGATTAAAGCATTATCCCCTCTTTACCTGGAATTGAACGACAAAATCAAACTACCGCAACCGGAAAAATTCCGCATCATTCTAGAGATCGCTTCTGATATGGAAGCATATTATGATCAATTGATTTCAAGCGGTGTGGCTCAGGAAAATGCTATAACAACCATTCGAGATGAATGGTTTCCATCTGATCAGGCATTACAAGAGTTGATATCACTTCATCAGGGATTTTATTCAAGACTGGCGCAAAGGTTTTCAAAATATAAACTGTCAATATTTGAAAAAAGTATCATATCGTTTTTATTATGTTTTATATGTTTTACAGTTTACAAGCTATTCAACATGTCTACCCTTTTCTCCACCAGTCCGGCAATCTGGCTCCAATTCACCCTCACTATACCATTAATTGTGTTTATCCTTTTTAAAGGATTTCAATTATATTTAAAGCGAGACCATCAGCTCAAAAACTTGTCTCAAGGTCTTGTTTCAATTTTGTTTTTCTCGATTCTTATCTTTCTGACGGGATTAAGCGCTTATTATCTGGAATGGCAATATACACTTTTTAAAATAGCAGAACATCCCAATCTATGGTTTGAGAATCTGATATTATTATTTAAAAAGACAACACCGCTAATGATTTATGGTATAACATGTATATTGATTGGTGGTACAGCCTGGTTTAGTTTACTGCAAAAGACAAACAAAATCAGGCAATATGAATTTGATGTATTATTCTTTCAATAAAATGCCGGCAGTGCATTAATAAGGAGGTAAATATGTTAAATTATTTGAATGACGGGGGCGGATTTATGTATTTTCTTGCTGTATTTCTATTGATCATAATTGGCCTTGCTGTAAAACAGATTATTGGGATATATCAACACAAGAAACACAATACCGGTCACCCATTGCGGGGGGTGGACGCTATCCTCTTTTGGGGAGTTATGAGCCTGGTAACAGGCATTTTAGGGCACTTTATAGGATTACAATACCTTACTGAAACCATTGCAAAAAAGCCTGACATTACTGAAATGGGTTTACGTATGAATGCCGGTGGGTATGGTGCAACATTACATGCTGTTATCTTTGGATCATTAATCCTGATTTTTTCGCTAATAATTTGGTATGCTTTTAAACTTGTTAATAAACAATATTAATCTAAAATTTGCTTCTGCCGGCATTTTTTTATTAATCTATACTGTTTCTCAGTCGTTCGAAAAAACTTTGCACAGTTCCCTTTAACAAATCTTGCAGTCGATTTTTAAAATTGTCTATTTCATCATCACCACTTTGGAATACATGTTTGTATTTATGAAACTCTAAAATACCAATATCTACAATATTCGGTTTAACATAGAGATCAATATCAGAGATCCTGCGTTTATTTTCTAAAATAGAATCCTGCATTATCTGAAATGTACCCAATATACTTTCAATCATGGATGGGGGTTTATTTCTATGCTTTTCAGAAGGGCTACCGGAAACATCAACAGCGATTAATATATCACACTTTTCCCGTATAATATCATAGGGTAATGGATTTACCGCACCACCATCTACAAGTATATTGTTATCATGAGAAACCGGATCAAACACTCCCGGTACAGACATACTTGCCCGAATAGCAGGTACCAAGGGTCCCTTGTTCATCACAACTTCTGAGCGATTCCAAAAATCGGTTGCAACAATATACATGGGTATTTTTAATTCTTCAAAAGTAGTTGGTTTTAAATATTTGGCAAAAAAGTTTTCTACCCCCTTGCCTTTGAAAAGCGCGTCTCCAAAAAAATTGAGATCCAGCATTTTATTAATATCACGGAGTCCTATTTTTAATGTCAAGTCACGGATCTCTCTGCCGCTGTACCCTGAAGCATAAAAACTGCCCAGTATTGCTCCTATACTGGTGCCTGAAATTACAACAGGCTTTACATTCATTTCATCAAGTGCTTCAAGTATTGGTATGTGTGCTAACCCACGAGCACCGCCACCTCCTAAAGCTAATCCAATTTTTTTCACTTTGCCTCAACTCGTAAATATTCACAACTATGAAAAAAAGTATCAAACAATTTTTACAATTACAACATTAAACTTGCAAATTCATGGAATAATAATTGCTAATTAAAAACTGATAAAATGTTTACCACACAAACAGCAAACATATTTAAATAAAAAACAACTGTTTGTAAAAAACAAAACTTGAAATCCAATCTCAAGAAATCCAAATATGTGGACAAATTTTCTAAAATCTGTTTATTTTACCACTCAAAAACTGCATAAATTGTTCGTCACTTTATTGATATTACTATCAATAAATGTTATTAATGTAACAGCCTCATCTATACAAATTCTTTCCATTAATGATGGATTATCACAAAGTGATATTTACAGTATAGTTCAGGATGATTTTGGATTCATTTGGTTTGCTACACGAGATGGATTAAACCGGTATGATGGTTATAATTTTAAAATATATCGCCCTGACAAAAAAGATCCGAAAAACTCGTTGAGTCACCAAGCCATCAATATATTACTTAAAAGCCAGGACGGAACATTGTGGATTGGTACAGAAAATGGCTTAAACCGTTATTTCCCTAAAATGGATGCGTTTGAGCATTATCTGCCCCCTCCCGACTCTTCAATGAAACCCAACCAGGGATTCAAAATCACTTGTATTAAAGAAACACCCGATGGAGATTTAATTATTGGAACCAACAATAAAGGAATTTATCGATTTAACCCTACGGAAAAACGTTATGAATCCATAAGCTTTATGGAAATTCCAGAAAAGAATATAACCATAGAGAGTATCCTGATAGAGGAAACGGGTGAAATATGGACAAGTGTTGAAAACCATGGAATATACATTTATAATTCTCAGCTTCAACAATTTCAACAAGCCAATATCATGGTTGGAGAAAATGCTTCTCTGGAACAATTCAATATAAAATCCTATTTTCTTGATTCAAAACATAACCTGTGGGTAGGTACCACTGAAGGATTAATTTTAATTGACAATATTAATGGCAAAGCGAAACAGTTTCATTTACCAACCGTTGAAAAACATAAAACCTTGAACAACAGCATTGTGGGAATTGCAGCATCTCAACAAGGAATGCTTTGGGTTATAAATGAACCTGGAGATATATATTTAATTAATCCTGAGACTATGCAGGCGGAAAAATACTTTATTAATGATTACAGATATACGTCTCTGCCAAACAACAGAATTTCCAGTTTTTTTCTTGACGATTCAGGTATTTTATGGTTAGGCACCACAGGAACAGGTGTAGTAAAGTTAGATGCTAATAGAAACTATTTTAATAGCATGTCATTTTCTCCCTGGACATCAAACTCGTTGAGTGACAATGTTGTGTGGAGCATTCATCAGCAAAAAGATGGTACATTGTGGGTAGGTACAGACGCCGGTGGCCTTAATAAAATTGAGCCAGTTAACAGACAGGCTGTTCACTACCAATATGATCCTGAAAAACCTGGCTCAATTAGCGACAATCAGGTTATGAAGGTCTTTGAAGATAAACAAGGTCAAATATGGCTAGGAACAGGTGCCGGAGGTTTAAACAAATACAATCCCAGAAATGAAACGTTTACTACATTTCGGCATAAAGATTCAAATCCAAACAGCATATCACATGATCGTGTTTATTCAATCTATGAAGATTCTAACCTTAACTTTTGGGTAGGTACTGAAAAAGGACTAAACAAATTCAACAGAAAGAGCCAAAAATTCACTCATTTCTATCACAATCCGCAAGATCCCAATAGTCTGGTGTATGATAGAGTGGGTACAATAATAGAGTCTGATAGTGGTGAACTCTGGATCGGTACTTTGGGTGGAGGTATCAGCAGATATAATTATAAAAATGATACCTTTCGAAACTATAAACATAATCCAAATGATAAAAACAGTTTACAAAATGAGTATATTTTGTCCCTGTTTAAGGATAATTCAAATAATATTTGGATATGTACCTGGGGTGGAGGGCTATTAAAATACAATCCGGATAAAGATTCTTTTATCACTGTTCTTGAAAATAATCAAACAGGAACAGAGGCTATTCATGGTATTGAACAGGATGAATTAAACAATCTATGGATCGGTACAAACAAAGGATTGATCAAATTAAATCCAATTACTTACGATATGGTACATTATACCCATACGGAAGGTTTAATAAATGACGAATTCAACACAGGTGCACATTTTAAAAGCGACAATGGTGATCTTTATTATGGTTCAATTGGTGGTTTGATCTGGTTCTCCCCATCAAAAATCAAGAAAAATGATTTTATACCTCCTGTTGTGTTTACTGATTTTCAAATTCTGAATGAATCCATTGATCATAAAGAAATTCGATATAACAAAAAAGTACTTGATCACACCATTACTTCAGCAGACACAATCCAATTATCACATCATGACAAGATCATTTCTTTTGAATTTGCAGCTTTGAACTATTTTGCATCTGATAAAAACCAATATGCTTATAAAATGGAAGGAGTAGATGAAGATTGGATCTATTCCGGAAACAGAAGATTTGCAACATATACCAATTTGAATCCAGGCCACTATACATTTCATGTTAAAGCATCCAACAATGATGGAATATGGAATGATAAAGGCACCAGTATTCTGGTTATCATGTATCCCCCATTCTGGATGACCCTCTGGTTCAGAATTTTATTTTCAACCTTTGTAGTGTCCATTATTATGGGTATGTACATATTGCAAACCCGCTCGATAAAGAAAAGAAATGCAGAATTAATGTCGTTTAATAACAACCTTGAATCAGAAATAAAAGAAAGAAAACGTATAGAACATGAATTACGTGAACAAAAAATATTTCTTGATAATGTATTAAATGGCGTTCAGGAAGGTATTGGCATTGTTGATGAACATGAAAATTTCATATATCTCAATAATGCTTATGCAGAATTACTGGGGTACCCGGTTGAAGAGCTTTTAACCAAAAGCCTTTTGGATATTTTTCCACCAAGCACACATAAAACCATTGTGGACGAAACAAAGAAAAAGAAAAAAGGCCTGAATACAACTTATGAACTCAATTATCTTCATCCATTGGGTGAGAAAAGATATTTTCGAATTTCATCATCTCCTATGTATAATGATGAAGGAGAATTCAGCGGATCCATTGGTGCAGTTTTAGATATTACAGACCTTGTAGTAGCAGAAGAAAAACGAAAAATTATGGAAGCCCAGTTAAGACATGCCCAAAAAATGGAGACAATTGGCACTCTGGCTGGCGGCATTGCACATGATTTTAACAACATCCTGGTACCTATTATTGGGTATGCGGAAATGTCTATAGATCTCGTTACAAGCAACGACATATTAAAATCAAACCTGGAAAAGATATTAAAAGCATCCAAGCGAGCCAAAGATCTTGTTCAGCAAATCTTAACATTTAGCAGACAAGAACAAAAAGGCCTGGAATCAGTAAATATTAAAAATCTGGTCAATGAAGCTTTACGCCTTTTGAGATCATCATTACCAAGCACTATAGAAATTGATGTAAAAATTGATAAAGATACAGGTTCCTTGCTGGCTGATCCCACACAGATACACCAGGTTATCATGAATCTGTGTACAAACGCATTTCACGCAATGCGTGAAAATGGCGGAACATTGGGCATTCATTTATCAAATAAAATATTCGACAAAGATGAAGCAGCCAAGTTTAGTCATTTACTAGCGAACAGGCCATACGTATCACTACGAGTTTCTGATACGGGTAAAGGTATGGATGAAACCATAATTACACGTATTTTTGAGCCATTTTTTACTACTAAAAAAGTGGGTGAAGGTACCGGGCTCGGGTTGTCTGCTGTTCACGGTATTGTATTAAGCCATGGTGGAGACATCAAGGTAAACAGTACACCTCAGGTAGGTACAACTTTTGAAATCTATTTTCCCCAACACACAGAAAAAGCTGAAAAATTTAACAATAAAATTTCAGACAAAATACCTAAAGGTAATGAACATATCCTGTTTGTAGATGATGAAGTAGAAATTGTTCTTTTATATCAACAAATCCTTGAAAGTTTGGGGTATGTTGTAACTACATTTACAGAGAGTGAAAAAGCATTGGAAATGTTTCAGCAAAATCCAGATGAATTCAATCTGGTTATTACAGACCATACTATGCCTCATTTAACGGGTACTGAATTGTCAAAAAAACTGCTCAATATCAGACCAGATATCCCCATCATCATGTGTACGGGCTATAGCGAATCTGTTACACAAGAAAAAGCTAAACAAATTGGTATAAGGGAATTTATTCTGAAACCCCTAACCATGTCAAACATTGCTAAAGCAATAAGAGATGTGCTGGATTCTGCGTTCAAAGCCCAGATTGAAAGTTGATAATTCAATCAAATAATCAATTGCTTTATAAAGAAATCAATCCCCCGGTAACAAATCTGAAAGTACAATTAAATCGTACCGCGAATTACAGTAACGGCTTGTCCTTTAATTTTAATTCTCTCATTACCAACATCCAACTTTAGCAAACCACCTCTTTTAGATGCCTGAAACGCAGACAACTGTGATTTGCCCAATTCTTTTTGCCAATAGGGTCCCAATGTGCAATGTGCTGAACCCGTAACCGGATCTTCATTAATACCAATACCGGGTGCAAAGAATCGCGACACAAAATCATATTCAGGATTATCAGAAACGGCTGTAACAATCACTTCACTGTCAGGAATATCAGCAAGCATGTTAAAATCAGGTTTTAACTCTAAAATATCTTTTTCACTTTTAAATCTAAACAAATAAAATCGTTTGCTCTTGCCGGTGTATAGAGGTAATGGACCACCAATCCCCTGTTGTAATATGGGTGCGGCCTCAACCGGTTTTTCCGGATCAACCGGAAAGTCCATTTCTAGCCAGCCATCTTGCTTAACAACTTGAAGTAACCCACTACGGGTTTGAAAATTGATGACACTGTCCTGAGCTACCAATTCTTCCTGAAACAAAATATGCGCACTGGCTAATGTTGCATGCCCGCACAAGTCCACTTCAATAGCAGGAGTAAACCAACGCAACCGGTAGCTGTCAGTATCCTTTAACAGAAAAGCGGTTTCTGACAAGTTCATTTCCATTGCTACATTTTGCATCCAATCGGAATCCATTAGTTTATCCAACAAACAGACTCCCGCAGGATTGCCATGAAAAGCTTTATCTGTAAACGAATCTACCTGAAAAATTTTAAACATAATTAACCTTTATATTTCATAATCCACGACGGCACGTTCTGAAACAAGCTTACTTACCATTTGCGCAACGTTCACATGTTCGGGGTGTTTTTGATAGATATCCAAATCAGCTTTGGTTTTAAATACAGAATACAATGCAACATCATAGGCGGCAGCGGTCTCATTATAATTAATGCCCGCTTCAAGGTCTACAATTTCATTTATTTTTGATTTTAATGTACCCAAAGCCTGTACTATTTTTTTTGCATTCTCTGCACTATCAGCACCCTCGGCCTGATCTTTTAAACGCCATAATACTATATGCTTAATCATTTAAAGCCTCCAAAACATTTTAACCTACAGATAGATAACATAATGATAAAAATTTATGACAACATCAAGAATAATATACAAAATTCAATATTTGATTCTATTATTTTTTTTAGTATTTTAGTCACATATAACCAAAAAAGGAATGAAAATGCCATACGACAAAATCGGACCTCGAGAAATTAATGTACTTTCTGTTAAAGAAAGAAAAAGTAAATCAGAAATTAAAGCTATCACTATTGATCCGGATACCCCACCGGCTCCCGATAAAGAAATTAAAGAACTGGTAATGCCTATTGCTGAAAAAATTCTATCAGCAAAAGCTAATAATGCATCTATTATGATGGCATATGGAGCCCATCTTGTAAAAAATGGTGCTTCACATATTGTTGTACGTTTGATGGAAAAGGGATGGATTACCCACGTTTCAACACAGGGTGCAGGCAGCATACATGATTGGGAACTTGCATATTTTGGCAGAACCGAAGAAGATGTAAGGGCAAATGTTAAAACCGGTACTTTTGGGACATGGGAAGAAACCGGCAAGTACATCAGCCTTGCAGTTCAAGCTGGCGCAATACAAAATATGGGCTATGGTCAATCTCTTGGTAAATTGATCCAGGAAGACACGCTTGACCTGCCGACAATAGAAGAACTGGAAGCAGACCTTCGCAAGGCCATAGACAATAACGATGAATTGCTCCCTGCAAAAGCAGAATTGTACAATACATTAAAAACATTTAAAATGTCAGGAGGCAAAGAGTCGGTATTGCATCCGAATAAGGCTTTTTCAATTTTTGGTAATGCGTATCGATTAAACGTACCTGTAACTGTACATCCCGGAATTGGGTATGATATTATATACAACAATCCCTTTGCTAATGGTGCGGCCCTGGGACGCGGTTCCCATCTGGATTATGGCAGTTTTGTACATTCTGTAAAAAACCTTTCAAATGGTGTATTTTTATCAATTGGTTCTGCTATTATGGCACCTCAGGTATTTGAAAAAGCAGTATCTTTTGCAAACAATATCCTGTTACGTGAAGGCAAAATTGTACAAAACCATGAAATTATTATTAACGATCTTCAGGCATCTGTATGGGACTGGTCACAGGGTGAACCACCCAAGAGCTCTCCGGATTATTATCTACGCTTTTTAAAATCTTTTTACAGAATGGGTGGCAGGGTTACTTATGCTTCTCTGGACAATCGCCTTTTACTTCACCACTTGTATCATACACTTTTAGAAATGTCTTGATATAAAAAAAGCCCCGGTTTATCCGGGGCTCAGGGAAGGAGAGCAAGTCAACGCATACCTGCGTTTCCAGCTATGGTGTTTTAACTAGATAAATACAAACAAGTTCCTAAAAATTTTTCACTTTAAAATTCATCTTGCTCACAGCACGTTTTTTTGCAGCTTTATCTTCAAGACGAATACCCATAAAATAATCTCCGGGGCCAAGTTCCATCTTAACATCCTGTTCAATAGTCATATTTTTCAATTCAGATTTGGTACCTGTAAGGCGCTTGGGCGTTTCTTCTGTTTTAACCTGCAAGTATTCACTGTTGTAAATAGCATATCTTTCAGTATAATCAATGTAATAACCGGAATCATCCTTTTGAATTTTAAATGATTTTGCCGGTATTGAATAATGCAAGGTAGGATACCCACCATCCATCTTGACTGTGGTTTCCAAATCTTCCAATTCTTTAAAAGGACCTTCAAATTTATAAACAAACACTGGCTTGTAAATCAATTCAAAAGATTCAGGATCAATCTTTTGCGGATCGGCCCACATTCCCCATCGCGTTCCATAGCGAGTAAATATGGCCCGCCCAAATATATTGGTTACATAGCGACGTACCATAAATTGAAGATGATTATGTTCAGGATAATACCACAACTCTTCCATACCCCGGATCTTGATGGAATGGGGTGTTCCATACTTAATATATACTTCTCCCCTGGCATCCCAGGGTGCGTAATAATGCCCGGGTAGATTATCAAAATAGGAATAATGATCACGTGCATATTTAATTCGTCTGTAAAATTCCTGTTGAGCTTCATTTAATGTCGTTGTGGGAGTAGGATCATTAGTAAGCCAGAGTTTACGCATAAACTTTTCTTTACCCGCACTGTCTAACATGATATAATAATCAAAAATATCTGCACGTAATATATGCCACAAGCCAAAATCGATCAATTCTTCCTGAGACCAAACATCCTCAGTTTTAGTTAAATTCTGATACTGGGCAAACCGTTGTTTGGCAAAGTAACCAATACGGTGGCCATCTGCTTTTAACGAAACACTGGGATTCGGGGCTTCCTGATCAATAACCAGCTCATCGCGCACAGTAGCGGCAACACCAGATTCCTGTCCTGCATTTTTCTCAATCTCTCTGATCAATATCTGGGCTTCTTCAAAAGAATCTTCATCTTTTGGGATGTCCTTTAAAACCGGCAACGCGCTCTTGTGTCCGTTTCTGGCTAGCGCCAGAGCAGCCTGGTTTCTCACATTAATTTGCGGATCAGAGAGTTTACCAATCAAAAAATTACGATATTCCGGATTTTCAGAATGAAACAACTTTTCAGAAATATAGATCTGATGCATAAGGGCATCATCGGCCCATGAACTGCTCTTATTTGCACTTACCAGCTCATTGAATGCTGTAAATGCTTTTTCAAGTCCCCCCTCTTTTTTTTCATAACAATACCCTATCCAGAACCGTGATTCATCAAAATATCTGCTGTCAGGATATTGTTTTATAATCTCGCTATACAGCTGAATAGCCTGATCCCAGTTCTGCTCCATGGTTCGGGTCTTGGCATTAAAGTACAAATCCTGGACCGCATCCCCCGTATTCCCAAACAAATCAGAAATAAAAATCAGGGCCGTTAGAACAAGGATGAAACGAACGGATTGTATTTTCATAAAGACCTCAAAGACTTTTTTTTTATCAAGCCTGTATACTACTATCAGATCAATTTCTCTATTTTCTTTTGGATCTGTTTAGACTGGTTTACCATTTTGGTATTGTTTATAATCTTTTTCAACTCGGTAAATATATAACGTATTTCAGAATCTTCAGTATTTGATATTTCCAGCAAGACCAATTCAAGTTTTTCCAAAAAGGCTTTCAGCTCTTGATCTTGCAGCACAATCATATTTTCCTGTAACTGTTGAGATTTGAACAATAAATTCTGTGCAAGCTGTTTTTCAAATTTCAAATCACTGGTCTGCTGCGCGGAAGAATTCTCATCCGTATGTTTAATTGCAAGCAGTAAAATCTCTGACTGTGTAAAAAATTCATTCACCAGATGTACATCTTTGGAATCCGGAGCCAGGATCATAATCTCAGCATTTGATGCCAACATTTCCGGTTCATTTACCGGTGTATAAAATACAAATCTTCCAATTAAAACACCAATAAAAACAAATGCGGAAGCTCGGGCAATTGTCATCATCCGGGGATGATAATCCCATATCCAATTCCAACTGTTTGAAATTCGCCGCCAGGCAGCTACAAATCTATTGGTTATTGGAAAATGTTTAGCTAAGCGGGTTTGATATGCGTAAAGAATTTCCACTAAAGGCTCTTGTCGATTATATTGTTCAAGCATCTGTTCAATACTGGTCAAACCGTTTAAACTCTCTGAGCAATCTTTACATTCATCCAAATGAGATGTAAAGTCATCATGCTCGCTGTTAGACATGCCTCCATCAAGAAACAAGGGCAGCAGGTGACTGTATTTACATTTTGTGCTCATGATAATCTTCTCTAATTATCTTAATAATTGATCGTATTTTTTAAATTCTGCAAAGCTCTGTAAATGTGTATTCTAACAGTACTTTCAGCGCAACCCATAATCTCGGCAATTTCTTTGGATGATTTTTGATGAAAATACTTTAACACAGTTGCAGTTCTTTGGTTCTCTGTCAATTTATCTAATCCATCCTCCAGAACTTTTCTGAGCTCATTTTGTTCAACACGTTCATCCGGATGAGCACCTTCAAACTCTTCACGTATACTCAAGGCCTCTACTTCACGAACCCGGGTGTCAAGTGCGTCTTGACGACTGCGCTTTTTTTTACGATGCGTATCCAACGCCAGGTTAACAGTTATCCGGTACAACCAGGTTGAAAACTTGGCACGATCTTCATATTGATGCAGCCGCGTAAATGCCCGAATAAATGTTTCCTGTGCTACATCCTGTGCATCATCGTAATTGCCAACAATATCAAATGCAAGATAGAGTACCTGCATACGATACCGCTTAACCAGCAATCCAAAGGCGGACCGGTCTCCATTTTGTGCCTGTTTTACAAGTCGCTTATCCTTGTCCGCCATTCAATATCCTGCACATAACCTCGTCATGTATTGAACACTACTCAATAATAAGACGAATCAATTATACTCTTTGTTTACATGAAATTCTATGGTGTGAAAATAAAAATACCGTCATTTAATATTAAAATTGTCCGGCATTCATGAGTGAAATCAACCCCAGCAAACCACTGCGCAGATTAAATCTTTTATTGTATTCTATATCGTTACCCATACCGGTTTCAGCATTAAAATTTTCACATATACAACCGTTTTCAGACCATCCATTAATCAGCAAAGCTTGTGATTTCTCTGCCAATTCGGTCTTACTCTGGGCCATATCATAATTATTCAGCCCCAGATATAAAAAGAAATTTACGGGGGCAACAATTCTTCCACGCCAGTAATTATTATCTTTATATGCCTGGTCCGTTTTAGAGATTGATGGAACGATCCAATTACCCCAAAATTTTTGAGGATCAAGCAAATGGGTTTCAACCATCTTTTTTGCACGTGCTTCATCTGGAATTTTTGCAATCAAAGGGTAAAAGGATGTTGGAGAAATCCGGGAACTCTTTTCATCCGTATCAGTACGAACATTTACATACAAGCCGGCTTTATCATCCCATAATCTTTCAATATTATCAGCATATTGTTCCCCACGCATACGGAGCTCGCGCTCTTCAGATGTCTTGCCTAGTGTTACTGCAATTTCCGCCAACGCTTTACAATCCATCACATACAGACTGTTCAAACCAACATCCCACAATTCCATCAATTGCGTTTTGTCATTAAAAGGAACCAGATCGTACATGGGAGAATTAACTGTACCGGATTCTAAAATAGCAGCCCGCAAGTTACCTCTAGCAGGATCATTAAAAGGATCGGAATAGGGATTAGAGCCCCAACACAGCAGTCCATCATAATTTCTATAAATATCCCACCAGCGATTCCAGGTTAAAAGATCTTCAAAAACCAGCTCTAAAAGCCACTTTTCATTATATTTTTTAAAATACTTCAATGCTGCTGTTGATGCAAGCGGCAATGCCGAACGGTCAAGTGTGGTTTTTCCATTGGCACATATAGTTGCGGGTACAAATCCCAATTCAGTTTTTTCACCCAATACTTCTACAATATTTGCCAAAGCCAGGTCTTTATGATCCGGTAATGTCATAAAAGCAGAATAAAAAACATCCGTTGTGTTCAGTGCCCAACCACCATTAATCTTGTTTTGCAGCCGGTCAGGAGTGGTAAAGATTCTTTTATTACCCGCGTCATAAATGGTATTCCAGGCAACAACGCTTTGCATTGCAAGATATGCTTCTGCCGAATTTCCATATTTCTGGACTTTAGCATTCAGATCCATTTCTTTCTGGTTTATAACAGATTGTATTTCAGATATACTTTTACGTGCACCAGTACAAAAACCAACAGCATTATCCAAACGCATTGCCAAATAGGGAGATAAAACCGGCAAACCTGCATCAGAAACCAGTTGCCCGGATGCATATATATTTACCAAAGAATCCGGAAAAACCGCTTCAACATGATCTCCTACAAATGCAACTGAACCGGAATGGTTCCAAAGCATACCTGTCTCTGCATAAGCAAGCAAAGGTCTGTCAGCCTTTTTTTCGGGAGTGAGTAATATATACCAATCCCGGTTGTCAATGGCACTCTGCACCTTGATACGTGCACCCTGCCATTCGACAATCAGTTCAGTATAACTTGCGTCCCAGGCATGCGGACCGAATTGAATATTTGCACTTTCTTTTTCCTGTTCTACAAGGGGGGAATTTAAAAAAGAGTCACCTTCAATCCCGGAATATTTCAACCCAATATTTACAGCTAAACCTTGTGGTAACAAAACATGCGACAATAAGCTGTGCGTGTTCCAGGTGTTCCATCCTTTTGCCAGCCGTGATTGTACTTTATCATAATCTTCAGCAGGAGTACTTGCGTACAATACTGTAAATACCATAGTCAATATAACAACAATAACCGCATCCCAACGCCGTAACAATTTTCTACTCCAATCAGTGGTTCTGTATAGTAAACATCAAAGGTGTAATAAATCCAAATATCACAACAATCAGTCCTGAAAACATAAATTGATTCAATTTATTCCTGTTCATGTTTTTTAAATTCATCAAATTTAAAATAATTATTGGAACTCCTAATACAAACAAATGGTCCCAAAAAGCAGAATTGCCAGAGTCTACATACCGTAAAGAATAAAAATATAAACTTATGGGCCCCGCAATCAACAACAATGCACCAAAGCCAAGAATAGATAAAACTTTTCTATCAAACTGGCTTAATTTATTTTCCGGATACAGTTCATATTTACTTGAATACCATACCCATACTAAACCTGCAAATAACCCGGGTACCAGACCATATAAAAACATAACATTCCCCTTTTTTTAATGTTCACCCAAAACAAGTTTAACTGCATATATTAATTATATTTATACAAAATTGCAAGAAAAATCGGACCACCTGTTTCTATCCAAAGAATTGTGCCGGACAAATCATCTACCTTAACAGTAATAATTTTTTAGTTTCACTAAACGATTTTCCCGCTAGCCGGTAAAAATATGTACCACTGGGCATCTGGATACCACTTTTATTTTTCCCATTCCAGATAACAGAATATTCACCAGGTGCAGCAACTTTATTATATAGTGTTATGACTTTGCGACCGGTAATGTCAAATATCTCAAGCTTTACCTGTTCTGATTTTGGGACTGTAAAATAGATCATTGTTTCAGGATTAAAGGGATTGGGATAATTATTACCCAGCTTATAATCCAGCAGTATTCCCTTTTCTTCAGTTAAATTAGTAACAGGTTTGGATGAATCCATAAACCACATCAAGGTACCATTTACAAATCTCAGCATTGAATTCGGATCATATAATGTTGAAATACCCTCTAGTCCAAATGAAAGATATATCAGCTTTGAATCATTTATTTCATTATGAAAATATATCCCTGATGTATTGGCAGTATTGTTATATTTAAACAACCGATCTTCCGTATGCATTGGAACGATTATTTCCGGGTAATCACTGAATTTATAATTACTCTTGTCCTGTAACAAACTTAGCATGACACTATTTTCTAATAGTGTATTCCCAATACCGTAAAGATATCTAAAATCTGATTCACGTCCCGCATATTCGGCATTGAGAATATTGGAATAAAACAGAGAATCCTCTACGGACCCGTTTTCAACCAGATCAAAACCAATATGCTGACCGCATATCAACAATCTGCCGCCATTTTCAAGATATTCGCGAATAACACCTTGTTCAGTGGTTGTAAGCGTACTATCCGTTTCATTTCCGGTAGACCAGATAACCATAGGCCAATCGCTTAATTCCGGCGGACCTTGCAATGCTGTATCCCATTTTTCATAGAATACATTATATTTTTTCAATAAAGTTTCAAAATAAAGTTGAGATTCCAAAGAATTACTGTCATCAACATATAATAAAGGTTCAATTCCTATAGGAAAATAAAAATAATAATTTGATTCAAAATCGCCATCCGTCAAAAGCTGTAATTTAAATTTAACAAGATGCGGATAAGCTTTATCTGTAACATTCATTTTAATTTCAAGAGGATCATTACCAACAATATCACCCTTGATCCAATCATTTACCTGCCAGGTATTTTCCAGAATTTCTACAGATTCTTCATCTGATAAAAGTGTAAAATCGACAGAGTTTAAACGCCGGTTTAAATTCTCAATATGAATTTGCAAATTAATTTGTTCACCCGCTTCAGGTACGCCATTTTGATTACCAATAGATTCTGTTATAGCAATTGAATCTATTTTTATATCAGGTTGAGATTGATACTCTACCGCCTTGAGAATCCAGTTACCTTTATCAACTATCAACCCCAGAGGAACATCTTTAACAATAAATTCAAAAGGTTGCTCAGAGGCATTATTCTGCATAGTAAACAATGTATCCAGAGTTGATTGTAATATGGTAAAATCAATTGGCATTTCAAAAACAGGCCCCAAAGTCTGAACTTGTTTTAAAACTCCAGACACACGATATGTTTCGTCCGGTAGAGGCTCCCAATCCCAGGACACCTGATAAACCGGGCTACCCGGTTCATAGATCCATTGGTGGAAAAATGTATCCAAATCCATTCCCGAAATCTGTTCACAAAGATCTCGAAATTGTTCTGTTGTTGCAGAATTAAATCTATACTCTGATTCTCCGAAATAGTATTTCATAATATCAAAAAATGAACTATCCCCCACAACATGACGCAGCATATGTAAAACCCATGATCCTTTGATATATGACAGTCCTCCATCAAAAATACGATCATTCAATGGATCTTCAACAATTACGGTACCCTCCCCTACAATTCCAATTGAACTCATCTGGTATTTACTGGCAGTAATATTCTCATAAGCATGCTCATACCATAAAGCTTCACTATAAGTAGCAAATCCTTCATTTAGCCAAATGTGCTCCCATGAATTACAGGTTATAAGATCTCCGCACCACTGGTGCGCAAGTTCATGTACAAATACTTCTTCACCCCAAAAACTAAAAGAAGAGCAGGTTTGGTGCTCCATTGCACCTCCCCCGTCATAGTCCGCGTGACCATATTTTTCTTTGATAAACGGGTATTGGCCATATATATCAGACAGGAATTCGATCATGTGTTTGACTTTATCCAGATCTTTTTTTTGCCCCTGATAATTTCCCGGAAAGTTGTAAAATTCTATTGCCATAGTATCGGCACCATCATTATAAATATAGTCATCATAATGGATTTCATATTCATGGATTGCAACTGAAACCAAATAAGTTGTAATAGGATATTGTTCATGCCACCACCAGGTAGTTTTCTCGCCGTGGTCCTCTGTTGAACGAAGCGTTCCATTTGATACTGCAATCATATTGTTGGGTACAGTCAAACGAATATCAACGGAATCTGCTTTATCTGCAGGCGTATCTTTACATGGCCACCAGCTTCTTGCTCCAAAAGGCTCACTCAAAGACCAGATGTTCGTACTGCTTCCGTTACCGGAAAAATCAAAAGCCCTGTATCCTGATTTTTGAGGCTGTCCATGATAAATGACCTGAAATTGAATATACTCCCCCGCCGTATATTCACGATCAAGACTGATCATAAGCATGTCTAATGCACCTTTGATTGAATAATTTAAAGGTTGCTGTGTTTCACTCACAACAATAGAATCTATAACCAATCCATTCCACATGTTTAACCCCATCATTGAGATAGCGTCTACATTTACCAATGCTGTAACGCCAACTTTACCAAAAATTTCTTTGGCCTCAATATCAAAGTCAAGCTGCAAATCATAATGCACCACATCAATTGCATGAACAGTTTCAACATCCGGGAGCGTTTGCTCTTGTCTCAACATTTTGCGAACACGCTGTTCTTTAGCGTTGGCCAACTTTTCATGCATCCCAATATCAAATTCAGGCCCGGCAATAGCAGAGGTAATAACAAATCCCAAAAACAAGAATATTACATTTAATTTCATAGCAATCACCTATTTAAATTAAACACAAATTTAAGGAAACAGTTTCTATTCTAACTACAATTAACAATTTTCAGACACCAATTCATTGCAGCTAAATAAAACATTGTTAAACAAGGAAATACATTCTCTGCGCCGGGGGGAGTTATTAATAATATAAAAAAAATTGTTACATGTCAACTGATAAATAACCAAATTTTACCAATACAGTCTTTAAATACTCTGTTGTACATATCCAGGCTTTTTCACCGGAACCACCTCCGTTAATACCAATTACGTACCCATTACAGTCAATTACCGGCGCTCCACTGTGACCCGCCAAATCTTTACTACCTTGAATATCAATCAAGTGTCGAAAACCATAGGTTTTGTACATAATCCAATGTCTCACGGGTTGAGAGATAGGATCCTGGTCATTTGTCCAACCGATTGAATACAAATCTTCTCCCTTGTCAACCTTGCCAAAACGAATTTTCAATGGATAAATATCCGGATTTTTTTCTTTAATTTTAAACAATAACCAGTCGTAATTCATAATCTTATTACTTAATACCTTTTCATTCGGGTCCGTATTGATGGGTTCTCCTAAAACAATCCGTTTTTCCGGCTGGTCCTTGGGGTACATTTCCCATGACTCCAATTTGCCTTCAAAATCGATACTATGTAAATTGTGTGCGCCCTGGAAAAATAAAAACCAGTGTTTACAGGTCACTGCCAGTGTATCTTTGCCGGTATCAATCAAAAACCCACTGCCTTTAGCTACATATTGTTTTCCATCAATCACAAAATCACTTGTCAAAGCAATAGCAGGCCACTGCTCCTGAGGCAGCTCGGCCCAGGGTTCGGAACTCTTTTTTTCTTTGGTACATGCAGAAAAAGTCCCCAGTAATACTAACAAAATGCCCAATCTTTTCAACATAAATTCCCTCCATAATTTGTCATTAAGAATATACACATATAGCAAGTTATTATTCAATCCTTTATTTGACTTGATATTCAAACAGGTATTTAGTATACTAGGCCTTGAAAAATTGAACATAATAAAGCAGGAACAGAAATGGCTAAATTAAAAGATTTCCCACAAACGTTTTGGATCGCCAATGTAATGGAAATATTTGAACGCATGGCATGGTACGGTTTTTTTGCCGTATCTTCTTTATATATTACCGGAGCAGTAAGTGAAGGCGGATTGGGATTTACAGACGAAGATCGTGGTGTTTTACAGGGTGTTGTTACATTTTTCCTCTATCTTTTTCCCGTTGTTACCGGTGCGCTTGCCGACCGGTATGGATTTAAAAAGATGCTGTTTTCAGCATTTCTCGTACTTACACCCGCCTACTTTTTCCTGGGACAGGCAAAATCCTTTCCTGCCTTTTTTCTGGTCTATATGACTGTAGCCCTGGGTGCAGCCATGTTCAAACCGGTTATCATTGGTACCGTATCAAAAACAACCAATCCTAAAACCGCTTCTATGGGATTCGGTATCTTTTACATGATGGTAAATATTGGTGGCTTTGTGGGCCCCATAGTTGCCGGAATTGTTAGAGGTATAGCCTGGAAATGGGTATTTGTCGCGTCCGCAGGCTGGATTGCTTTTAATATTCTATTGGTATTATTGTTATACAAAGAGCCCACAACCGAAAGCACTTCTGCAGAAAAACGCAACCTGAAAAAAGTATTGACGGATATGGTAGAAGTTTTGGGTAATGGCCGGTTTTTCCTGTTTGTATTTGTACTATTATTTGTATTGGTTCTGGGGTCCAAATATACTGCTAGTGGATTTATTTCATGGTATGACATTATAATCATTCTGATTGTTTGGACGGGAATCAATATTGTATATGATATAATTCTCAAAAACGCTTCCAGTCAAAGTAAAAATTGGCTTACATCTCCCATGAAACTGGGTGACTGGCGGTTTGGTCTGTTTCTGCTGCTCATGTCCGGTTTCTGGACGTCCTTTAATCAGATCTTTTACACGCTTCCGCTTTATATCCGGGATTTTGTAGATACAACAGATTTGATGAACACATCCGCAGCATTTATGAAAGTCGTAGGGCTGGGAGGCGCTATAGAATCATTCCGTAATTCCATGGCAGTAAGCGGACAAATGAATCCTGAATATATTATCAACATCAATGCCGGTGCCATTATCTTTTTTCAATTGCTGGTTTCATACCTGGTTACCCGTCTCAAACCATTTACCACTATCTTTTGGGGCGTACTCATAACGGTTGTAAGCTTTTCTGTGCTTACTTTTAGCCATATGGGATGGGTTGTTGTTTGGGGTATCTTTATCTTTTCCTTTGGCGAAATGATGGCCAGCCCCAAATCTAAAGAATATACCGGTTCTATTGCCCCACCCAATAAAGTTGCTCTCTATATGGGTTATTTTTATTGGTGTGTTGCTCTAGGCAATCTGTTTGGTGGAATCCTTTCAGGACAACTATACGCAAAATTCGCAAGAGACATGCAGCGCCCAGACATCATGTGGATCATATTCACAGTGCTGGCTCTTGTATCCGCATTACTGATTCTTGGATATGATAAACTGGTTATCAAACGGATTGCAACAAACAAGGAACATGAACAGATTTAATTTTGTTTTATAATATTAATGGCAACATCCAATGCAGTTCAAACCATTCTCTATAGGAGGATGTTATGAAAAATTATCTGGTATTAATCCTTATAATGGCTGTGGTATTGTTTTCTTGCACAACAAAAAAGCAGCCATTGGAACCCGATAATATGGCATCGCAGGATTTTACAATATCTGCGGATTCTGTAAGCCAGACACTGACATTGAATAATCAAACCAGTTATACCATGTATTATGCGATACATTTTATAACATATCTTCGGATGATAGAATTTACACCCTGCTCCAGCCCGGAAACATGCGGAAAAGGGATTCAAAGCGGTGAATGTTTAAAACTGCAATACTCTGAATTATTGGAAAAGCATAAAGAAGCCAAAAGCATTCAAGTTACATACTGGTTTTTATGGCAAGGCCCAAAAGGCAATTATGATATTGCCTTCCTGGATTCGATCCCAATAGATCTTTGATCAATTAAAATCACTTTATTCAGACAAAAAGCCCTGTTTTTTTACTACAGGGCTTTTTGTTATACCTACAAAATCCTATCCATGCTTCTTTAACGAATCTTTCAACCCTGTACTGAATTCAATGTAATGCTTACAAAACATAGCTCTCATTTTCAAGTAAAGCTGCCGAATGTTACATCTATGTAACAGCAATTTCAAATTTGTCCCATTGGGAAGGAATATATACAAAACCATTAACGTTTAAGTTTTAACTAAACACATGTTTTTATGGCCCTTAAGACAGAAACAAGCAAGGCCAAACATAAAAGGAACAATAATTGCACAATAAGGAAAATTAGGGATGTGTGTAGTGATGAAGTATAGGAGTAAAAAATGAAACATTTTAAACCTGCCATCTTTTTATTTATCTTTTCAATAATCTTTATAGCAACAATGCCACTCTATTCTCAAACACAAATCAAATTTGATGAAAAAATGATAAAAATCCGTGTTGGAGATTCAGCTAAAATCAAAGCAAAGGCAATTGATTCAGAAGGTGAAAACATAGAAAATGCTGAAATCACATTTTCTGTAACTCCAGCCCATTTGGGAATAATAAATAACGATGAATTTTCAGCCTCTGTAGCCGGTGAAGGACAAATAACTGCCCAGTATGAGAATACAAGCGCTTCGCTCAAGCTGATAGTTCAGGAAGCCAAAGCCGGTGACGATGATGATGATGATGATGATGACGATAATGATGACAAGGCAACCTGGCCCATGGTCAAGATCTATCCGGATACACTCGAGATGGAAGTAGGTAAAATTAAAGAGATTAAATCTACATATATTGATTCTACTGGAAATAGAATTGACACAACCTTCACCTGGTGGGTAGATCCGCAAGTGCTTGGTACTGTCGATGCAAAAGGAATTTTTAGTTCAGCAAGTGACGGTACAGGTTACGTTTTTGCTCAACTGGATACACTGGTTGATTCTGTACTCGTCATAATTTCACCAAGAGAGTTCGAAAGCGGAGAGTCATGGCCCATGGTCAAGATCCATCCGGACACACTCGAAATGGAAGTTGGAAAGATCAAAGAAATTAAAACAACATATATTGATTTCTATGGACATAAAATTGATACCACATTTACATGGTGGGTAGATCCAGAAGTGCTTGGTACTGTAGATGAAAAAGGAGTTTTTAGTTCAGCAAGTGCCGGCACAGGTTACGTTTTTGCACAACTGGATACACTGGTTGATTCTGTACTCGTCATAATTTCACCAAGAGAGTTTGAAGACGGAGAATCCTGGCCTATGGTCAAAATCTATCCGGACACGCTCGAGATGGAAGTTGGAAAGATCAAAGAAATCAAAACAACATATATTGATTTTTATGGTAATAAAATTGATACCACATTAACCTGGTGGGTAGCACCCGATTCCCTTGGCTCTGTAAATGCATCCGGTGAATTTACTGCTCTTACTGTTGGTGAAGGATATATATTTGCTCAATTGGATACACTGATCGATTCTGTTATGGTTATGGTTTATCCACGTGAAATGGATGATGACGATGATGAAGAGGCGCCTTTTGTTAAAATTCTTACACGCAAAGTTAATCTGGCCCCCGCTGACTCTGTACAGTTAATGGCCATATATGTAGGTTTGCAGGGTAGAGATAAAGAAGCTGAAATTTTGTGGTCTGTAAATCCACCTGAATTAGGAACAATAAATGAAGCAGGAATGTTCTATGCAACAAATCCGGGTGAAGGATTTATAATTGCACAAAAAGACACTCTATCTGATTCAGTACGTGTTGAAATTAAAGTAGCAAATGATGACCAAAAAGGAAATTCTTTCAACAACAAAAACAGACTGGTCATAAGCCCCAAAGATACTACATTGCAAGTGGGAGCATCAGTACAATTCCTGGTTTGGTTGAAAAATGAAGATGGTTCTCTTGAACCAACAACAGCAGAATGGATGCTAAGCGGTGATCCCATTGGTACAATTTCTGAGGAAGGTTTACTGACCGTAGATCAGGCTGGTGTTGGTCTGGTACGCGCTATCAAAGACGGTAAAGAAAAGACAGCTACTGTTATTGTAATTGATGAGATTTCCGAAACTGAAGTATTAAATACCATTACAATAGGTCGGGTATTAGATGGCGAGTATTTTTTACCTCCTGTACAATTGCAGGAAGGTGAAGCATATACAATTGGAGGTTTGCCTTATCCGCTTGATATTTTAAATGGTGGTTTACTGTATTTCCCTGTTGCCAGTTTACATGAAGATATAGAATTACATGTAAAGCTACCAGAATTTGTACAAAATGACAGCAGTGATCTGGATTTAGGTGAAGGCAATATTGCCGCTATAGAATTCAATGTAATTGTAAACGGTGTACACATTGAAAATTATTATTTTGATATTCCATTAAACCTTTCAATCCCATTTAATGCGGAATTGTTGGATTCTTTGGGCATTGACCCACTTGATATTGGAATGTTTTTTGAAGATAATAGTGATTTCACATCAAATGGTATTCAAAACATTACTATTGATAGTACAGAAAATAAAATATATGCACAGGTCGCCCACTTTAGTACGCTGGTTGTTCGCCCAAAGATTTTAACAACAGACATTGCAGAAACAGCTCAACAGGTAACAATTCCAACAGAGATAGCATTAAGACAAAATTATCCTAATCCATTTAACCCATCGACATCAATTGATTTTGCATTACCAGAAGCGGAAAATGTAAAATTGACGATTTTTAATTCATTAGGGCGTCATATTCAAACATTAAATAATGGCCTCAAGCCTGCCGGAACACATTCACTGGTATGGAACGGAAAAGACATGAATGGCAGGACAGTTGCAAGTGGAATTTATTTCTATGTACTTGAAACTGATAATCTCACTCTACAGCGCAAAATGGTTTTCATTAAATAAAAAATTCCTTTATTAGAAAAAAAGCCCGGTAGTTAAAATTATCGGGCTTTTTTTGTTTTACATACAAAAACACTATCCTTGCTTTTTTCAACGAATCTTTCTATCTTTTTTTAATAAATTTGGAGGAACCGATGAAAACAAGGTTAATTGGGATACTAGTCATATTATTCTGCTTCAATGGATTTGCACAGGAATACAAAATCCAGTCTCCTGATGAGAATTTGGAAATCACCATAAATGTAAAAAAAGATATAAAATACAATGTAACATTAAATAACAAAACCGTTATATCCCCTTCTCGCATAGACATGACCTTGTCAAACGGTATCGTACTGGGAGAAAATCCTACTGTTAGAAACTCACGTAAAAACACCATCAATAATACAATTAGACCCATTGTAAAAACAAAACGCTCAACAATTACAGACAATTATAATAAATTAACACTTACTTTTAATAGCAACTTTGGCCTTGAATTCAGAGCATATAATGATGGTGCAGCCTATCGTTTTTTTACATCCATTCCCGGTAAAATTAAAATCAAAAATGAACATGTAGAATATCGGCTTGATGAAGCAGACTCTTGTTTTTACAGTTTTGTAGAAAGTTTTCATACCTCTTATGAAGAATTACATCATTTTGTTGCAGTAAACTCTGTTATTGATTCTCAAAAGAGCTACCTGCCTGTATTGGTAGAAAAAGGAAATGGCGTTAAACTTGTCATTACAGAAGCGGATCTTGATGATTACGCAGGCCTCTATCTCAAAGGCACTAACGATCATTCAGCTACGCTTGTAAGTACATTTCCCAATGTTGCGTTAAAAGAAAAACAGGTGCGTGACCGCAAGATCATTGTATCAGAATCAGCAGATTACATTGCCGAAACAAAGGGCAGTCGTTTTTTCCCCTGGCGAGTTATGGTCATTTCCGAAAACGATGGTACTTTTATCGAAAGCGATATGGTCTATCGTCTTGCAAAATCCAATCAGATCAAAGATACATCCTGGATCCAATCCGGCAAAGTTGTATGGGAATGGTGGAACGCTTCAAACCTCTACAATGTCGATTTTAAATCCGGCCTGAATACAGATACATATAAAGCCTATATAGATTTTGCAGCCCAATATGGTATAGAATATGTTCTTTTCGATGAAGGCTGGTCTGGTACCGAAGACCTTTTACATACCAATCCTGAAGTAAATATGCCGGTTCTAATCGATTATGCAAAAGAAAAAGGCGTAAAGATATTGTTATGGTGTGTCTGGGTTACTGTTGAAAATCAATTAGATGAAGCGTTTGCCCAGTTTGAAGATTGGGGTATTGCGGGTGTAAAAATTGATTTTATGGACCGTGACGATCAAAAGATTGTAAACTGGTATAAAAAGATTGTAAAAAAAGCTGCCGAACATCATCTGCTGGTTGATTTCCATGGAGCATACAAACCCACCGGTTTGAGAAGAGAATATCCCAATTTAATGACGCGTGAAGGTGTTCGTGGAAACGAATATAACAAATGGTCAAAGGATGAAACACCGGACAAGCAAGTGCTAATTCCATTTACACGTATGCTGGCAGGTCCCATTGATTTTACACCAGGGGCAATGCGCAATACAAACAAGAACAATTTCAATCCGGTTTTTGAACGTCCCATGTCACAGGGAACACGTGTACATCAATTGGCCATGTATGTGGTTTATGAAAGTCCGTTGCAAATGCTGTGTGACTCTCCGTCAAATTACGAACGTGAACCCGCCAACATTATGGATTTGATTGCTAACGTACCGGTTGAATGGGATGAAACCAAAGTATTAGACGCTAAAATAGAAGATTATTTAATTGTTGCCCGCCGCAGCGGTAACACCTGGTATGTGGGAGCCATGGCAGACTGGACGCCCCGAGACATAACCGTTGATCTGTCATTTCTCACATCCGGCAGTTTTATGACAACAATATACAAAGACGGCATAAACGCAGACCGATTTGCTGAAGATTATATCGTAGATAAAAAACAAGTAACCGCTAGTGACAAACTTAATATCCATCTCGCCCCTGGCGGTGGCTGTGTGATCAAGATAACCCCGTAAAAATAGACATCCCCTGGAAGGACATTTCTCCAGGGGATGTTGCTTTTCCAACATTACCTTTCCTCAATTATCAATTTGCTTTTATTGAATATAATTTTATATTGAGATTATTACATTTTATAAAGGCAATTTCGAATGTCAGAGCATTTAGATAAAATTACAATTTCAGGATTCAAATCAATAAAAAACCTGGAAAATTTTAAATTAAACAATTTGAATATTCTCATTGGCCCCAATGGTGCAGGTAAAAGTAATTTCATTGAATTCTTTGAATTATTAAACAACATTGTTAAAGAAAGACTGCAACATTTCGTTAACAAAAAAGGCGGGGCAGATCAGTTTTTATATTTAGGGCCAAAAGTAACTAAAACTTTTAATGGTAAATTATATTTTAAAGTAAATGGATATGGCTTCACTCTAGAACCTACCGATACCAATAGCTTAATCTTCGAGAAAGAAACAATGTATTTTGCTGGTGTATTTTGGCATAGTCCCCAATGGTATAGTATTGGCATGGGTAATGTCGAGTCAAATTTAAAAAACGAATATAACAATGGTAAAAGACAAGATATTGCATCCTATATTTACCCAACAATTTCAAGTTGGACTGTCTACCATTTCCAAGACACCAGCGATTCGGCTTCTGTAAAACGTCAAACATATATAAATGATAATGAAAAACTAAATCATGACGCAGGCAATCTGGCAGCTTTTTTATTTACAATGCAAATACAAAATCCGGTTCACTATAACAAAATACTGAAAACCGTGCAAATGGTTGCGCCATTTATCGATCAATTTAAACTTCGCCCAATTCCCTATAAAGAAGACAAGATACAATTTGAATGGTTGCAAAGAGGATCAGATTTCCCTTTTACAGCGAGACATCTCTCCGACGGCACATTACGTTTTATCTGCCTTGCCACGGCACTTTTACAACCCAACCCGCCGGCAACAATCATATTAGATGAACCGGAATTGGGTTTACATCCTTATGCCTTGGCCAGGCTTGCGGACATATTAAAATTAAAAAGTAATAGCACACAGGTCATTGTCTCTACGCAATCAACCTATCTGATTGATCACTTTCAACCGGAGGATATAATAGTTGTTGATCGAAACTCTGAGGGTGCATCAGAATTTAAAAGATGTAACGAACAGGAACTCAAAGACTGGCTTGAAGATTATTCTATGGGTGAATTGTGGGAGAAAAATGTTATAGGGGGAAGACCTTAATGGTCAGAATCAATGTGGTAGTAGAAGGTGAAACTGAAGAAGCATTTGTTAAAAGAGTTCTAATTCCTGAATTTAATCACTACAATATATTTTTTTATCCACGATTAACAGTTACAAATCGTCAACTGGGACGCAAGGGTAAAGGCGGCTTTAATCCGAGAACGGGTTACCAAACTAATATCAGAAAAGAAATTGTCAGATGTTTGAATGACCAGTCTGCATATTGTACCACATTACTGGATTTATATGGACTACCAAATGATTTCCCCGGCATATCGACTCTCAATCCAGATTTGGAAACTAAAGTTGACACTCTTTTTCGAGAACTGGAAAATGATATAAACAATCCCAGATTCATCCCAAACCTGATGGTCCATGAATTTGAAGGCTACCTTTTTACTGAACCTCAAATAATTGCTCGGGAGTTAGAAGCTACTCCAAGCCAAACTAGGCAACTTGAACAAATTCGCAGCGACTTTGACTCACCGGAAAAAATAAATGACGGACCGCAAACAGCACCATCAAAAAGGATAGAGTCAATTTTCCCACATTACAAAAAGACATATCATGGCCCATTGATCTCCCAAGAAATCAGTTTGGTCAGAATGAAAAATGAATGTTACTACTTGAACAAATGGTTAGAAAAGCTACAACATTTACAAGAATTACCAACTTGATCCAGTTAATCAATTATCACAAAATATACCGTATCCGGAATTGCCGATCCAAACACGCCAATAGCATCTCCCTCAAAATGGAATTTCGGTTCCAGTAAATTCCCATCTACTTCCTGTATCGTACTGTGAGTAAGATAATATTCTGTCATGTTCTCATCCGCGCAATACATAATGACCCGATAGGTGCCATAGAACCAGGTAGAATACCATTCAATATCCATAGCAGACAAATCGTCTCCCCCGCCCAAGCGCGTTTGTGTCCATTGGGACTGGTTTTTGATATAGTTAAAGTATCTCAAGTCGTCGGAATCTGTTGTATCTGCAAAATCCGAACGTGATAAACCCATAATATTATCTTCAATAAAGTTATTAAACGATGCATCAAGCGCAACAATAGAAGTGATATAAGAATCTACTGTGGGTGAACGTTTAAACTTTAAATTGAATTTTGTACCATTCTCTACGGCTGTTGTATATTTTTGTGTGCCCAGCAAAGATTCATCAGAAACAATATCAAAGCCATCCGCAGGTGTGGTTGTAACACAAGATGCGGTCAGTTCTTTTCCATCAATTGTTGCTTTCAAATTGATTCTATAAGAACGATTATAATCAATTACAAAATCATTACCCTTGTATTTGTATGAAAAAGAAAACGCATCATAATCCAGATCAAATGTTTCATCACTTTTCATATCCGTAATGGATACATTTGCATCTGTAATGTAAAAAGCTCCCAAATCAATTTCCGTATTCAAGGGATAATTCCGGGTTAGAATAATCTTTGCGGGCGACTGTCCGGGATAGATATATCCCTCTACCACAATCTTGGGTTCATACGTTGATTCATCCACATCCACAGAAACTTTGCCGCAAGCGGACAATAGTAAAAATAAAATGAGAATATTAATATATATATATTTCACAATGATCTCCTCAAAATCAGAATAGCAGATTAAAACCAATAGACGGTAATACAGGTAACATACCCTGTGTGTCAACATTCTGCATGATCATGCCATTGTTAATCTCGTCTTCATATCGAATAAACCAGACATTCCTCCGGTTCAAAGCATTAAAAACCTGTAGATAGGGTTCAAATGTAGTATGCTTGAATTTTCGCGAATATGTTAAACTCAGGTCCAAACGTATATAAGGCGGCAATCTAAAATTATTTCGACTGGTAGGATACAAATTGTAACCCAAATACACATTTTGATCAGGGAGCTGGTTGGTAACATACACAGAACTGGTTGTTGTTATGGGCTGACCGGTTGCATAGACAAATCCGAAACCCAAACGCCATTTTGCCTTATCATCTTTTGCCGGTACGCCCCTAAACGCCCGTATGGCATTTTTCACGTCCATAGTGCTGACCATATTTAATGTATGTGTACGATCATGACGTGGAACATATTCATTACCGCCATTCAAATCCGTAACCGTATTTTCAACTCGACCCAGGGTATATGCGATCCACCCGGTTACCGGTCCGCTGTTTTTGCGTAATATCATTTCCAAACCAAAAGCACGCCCTGTACCAACATCATACATGTCTTTGGTATTGGTGTACAAGGGTTCACCTTTATCATTATATTGGGCATGCTGTGTTTCCACCCAGAAAAACGGATCAAAGATATAGAGGTTTGCATAATCTTTGTAATAACTTTCAACTTCAAACTCGTAATTTCCAGCCACTTCTTTTTGCAGACCCAAAATATAGTGATTGGATTTGGCATCATCATAATACTCGTCAGAAACCGACCAGATATCCGCTATAAACACCCGTGGAACGCGAAACAGGTATTGATGATACCGCCCGGCAGCGGCTTTCAGATTCAATGTTTCATTCAAACGATACTTGAAACTTGCACGAGGATCATGATCGTGCCGAGTAACTTTATTATATGAAGAATTATAACGATACCCGAGTTGAACTTCCATGAGTGGAGTAGGCTTCCATTCAGCCTGCCAATAGGCTGCAAAATGGACCGGTTTTTGTTGAATATTTACTTCATTACCGGGAAATTTTGAGACAAATTTACCTGATAAATCTTTGTATTCATAACCCAGCTTAAAGCTCAACCTGCCGGAATAAAAATACTCCAGATTCCCTTTTAATGTGCGGTCATCAATGGTATTGGTTTCATTCATATCATCACCCAGCTCAAATCCCGAATCAAAGCTGCTGCTGGTGAACCAGAAATTCCCAAACAATTGGGAAGAGAAAATATGGGTCCATCTGACACTGGCTGTTGTATTTCCCCATTTATACATCATGGATTGAGAATTGGGATTATCTTTATCAAACACAAAATCCATATTATCCTGCCCCTTATAAGTACTCAGGGTCAGTTTGTCATGAGCTCCCAGATCCAGATATGCTTTGAGATGGCCGTCGTAAAAATAATAATCCGGAATATTCTCATCTTTAAACGCATCCAGCTTGGCGATGGTTTTATCAAAATAAGTCCTGCGGATAGAGCCAGATAATGCGCCATACCTGCCCAGAGGGACCTGCATTGTGGTTTTTGCAGACAAGATACTGATGCTGGTCTTGCCGGTATATTCACGCCGGTTTCCATCAAGATTGGTAACATCCAATACGGAGGATAATCGACCGCCATACTCGGCGCCAAAACCACCCTTTGACAGTTCTACATTTTTAATAGCATCGGTATTAAAAGTAGAAAACAGTCCGAATAAATGTTCAGGATTGTAAACATCTGTACCATCAATTAAATATAAATTCTGATCCGGCGTTCCTCCGCGTACATATAGTTCTGAAGAAAAATCCGAAACCGATGCAATTCCCGGCATGGTTTGTAACGAACGCAGCAGGTCCGTTTCTACAACCTGCGGAATGTGTTGAATCTCCCGCGGAGACATGGTAATCTTGGATATGGGCTGGCGATACAATTTCACACTGGTTCTTACCGAATCTGCAACCACCGAAACCGTTTCTGTATAAATAGTAGTGGGTTCGAGCCTGAAAATTAATTCAACTTTACCATTAGGTTTGATAATTAATTTTTGTTGTTCTGATTTGTACCCCATATACTGACAAACAAGATTATACTGCCCTACTGGTATTTTAGGGATAGAGAAAAATCCCATTGTATTTGTTGAAGATCCAATACGAGAATCCTCTATAAAGACATTTGCACCAATTAAAGCCTCTCCGGTATCGTCATCATACGCAAAACCGCTGACCGTTCCTGCAGTTTGCGCAAGACCCTGAACAACCCAAAATAAAAAGAGCACAATCAAAATATTGCGCATTAATATCTCCAATAAAACGAATACATTCAATTATAGATAAAAATTTTAAAACACCTTTTATAAAATCCACATTCCCAGATGCGTTACCCCGGTAACGAATACTCATACCATACACTATCAACTGGTTTTAGAATATACTATAATTTGATATAAATTAAAAATCCTAAAAATTATAAAATATTGCATAGTAAATAAAATTTATTAAATTCTGTACATATCAATCACATTGGAAAAAGAGGACGAAAATGAAAAGCAAAATGTTTGTGATAGGATGTACTGTTGTTGCAGCATTAGGGGGTTTTTTATTCGGATTTGATACCGCAGTTATTTCAGGCACTACCAGCGCCCTGGAAACAGTGTTCAATCTGAATGAATTTTGGTTGGGTTTTACAGTGGCAGTGGCTTTGATCGGTACCATTATTGGTTCAATTGTTGTGGGTAAACCGGGCGATGCATTCGGTCGTAAACGGGTACTGGTTATTCTTGCAGTTCTGTATGCAGTATCAGCAATGGGATGTGCGTTTGCATGGGACTGGTTTTCACTGTTATTTTTTCGCTTTATCGGTGGTTTGGCCGTTGGTGGATCTTCTGTTATGGCGCCAATGTATATTGCTGAAATCTCTCCTGCACGGTTACGTGGACGCCTGGTAGCCGTCAGTCAATTCAATATTGTTATTGGTATTCTGGTTGCCTATTTTTCAAATTTTCTTATTGCCGGTTCAATTCAAACTGATGCCTGGCGCTGGATGCTGGGTGTAGAAACCCTGCCGGCAGTTTTGTTTTTCATTTTACTGTTTTTCATTCCTTTCAGTCCACGCTGGCTTATGAAACAAGGCAGACGTGAAGAAGCAAAAACAGTTTTGCTTAAAATTGGTGAAGACAATGTAGAACAGGAATTGGATGAAATTGAAGCATCCTTAAAAATTGAACTCAATAGCGCCAAGGAAAAACTATTTTCACCCAAATTCAAAAAACCAATTCTGTTGGCTATTATGGTTGCAGCTTTTAACCAGCTTTCCGGTATAAACGTAATCATGTATTATGCTCCCCGCATTTTTGAAATGACCGGACTGGCATCTGATACTGCATTACTACAAACCGTTGCAGTAGGTGCAACCAATTTAATCTTTACAATTATAGCCATGACTGTGATTGACAAATTTGGTCGCAAAACACTGCTTTTAATTGGATCTGTAGGTCTAACCTTTTTTATGGGTATGGTGGGACGAGCATTCATTCTGAAATCCTTTAACGGATATGCAGTTCTGGTATATTTGATCGGTTATATTGCCTTTTTCGCCTTTTCACAGGGTGCAGTTATCTGGGTTTTTCTGGCCGAGATTTTCCCCAACATGGTACGCGCTAAAGGACAGGCACTGGGAAGCTTTACTCACTGGGTAGGAGCTGCCCTGGTATCCTGGACATTTCCAGTGATTGCCAATCTGCCCGGCATTGGCGGTGGCGGTGCCTTTATCTTTTTCAGCCTGATGATGATATTACAATTCTTTATGGTCTGGAAATGGCTGCCCGAAACCAAAGGCAAATCACTTGAACAAATTCAAAAAGAACTGGGGATCGTTTAAATTTAACAATTCAGGGGCTGTTAAAAAAAACAGCCCCCATTATTTATCAATTTGGAGGGGCCAAAATGGATTTCACAAACATATCTACAATCCAGGTTGAACAGAAAATCTCAGATATTGAAACTCGTCAAATGAAAACAATCAATATAGCTATGGTAATGGGTGTACTCATTCTTTTAATTGCTACCATGTATCTAAATTACTTTGGCAGCAACAGCGGAACAGGCGGTGCAGACTATAATGTGCTGAATATTTTCCTAATAATGGTATTTGCGCTAATGATAATAGGTTACCCGCTTGTATTCTCTATTCACAAAATCCTTCTTTCACCCGGCAGAATAGCTAAAATCCATAAACAAGGTTTCAGAGATACTCAGGGGAAAAAAGTAGAAAATCCTGTTGAAATCCTGCTTGTTCAGTATCGTACTCTCATGATTATCAAATTGGCTATACTCGAAGGTATAGCACTATTAGGTATAACCAGTTTTTTAACGGGTGTATTTGCGGATTTAATGCAGGAAATGAATGTTTATTGGTTTCTACTTTTTCCTTCTATCTTCTTTTTTATCTTTGTCTATCTATTTTTCCCCACAAGAGATAAAGTTGTCTTTTATATTGAACAAAACATCCTTCCCAAATTCAGAGGAGTTTAGATGAAAATTGTTAAATATTTCCTGGTCTTTTTATTATTTTGTTCAATACTCCCCTCCTTTGCTCAGGACTGGAAGCTCGTCTGGAGTGATGAATTTGATTACAAAGGGCTGCCTGATCCCGCAAAATGGAATTATGAATCAGGATACGTTCGCAACCAGGAAAAACAGTACTATACCAAGCACCGTCTGAAAAACGCAAGGGTTGAGGATGGTTTTCTGGTAATTGAAGCCCATAAAGAGCCGTTCAAAGATATGGAATATACCTCGGCAAGTATCAACACCCGCTATACCCAATCATGGACCTATGGTCGGTTCGAGATCAGGGCCAAACTCCCCACCGGTAAAGGCACCTGGCCCGCCATCTGGATGCTGGGCACAAACCGTACATTTGTCGGCTGGCCAGGTTGCGGCGAGATCGATATCATGGAAAACGTGGGTTATGCTCCCGAAAATATCCACGCCAATGTTCATACCAAAACAAACAATCATACAATTGGCACCGGCAAGGGCAACCGTAAAGTATATTCCACTCCTTATGATCAATTTTATACATATACGCTTGAATGGACGCCTGAAAAGCTGGCATTCTTTGTTGATGATGACACCCTGTTCACCTATGAAAATGATGGCAAGGGAGACTGGAAAACCTGGCCATTTGATAAACCTCAATATCTGTTGCTGAATCTTGCTATTGGCGGTTCATGGGGCGGACGCGAAGGTATTGATGACGCTATTTTCCCTCAAAAATATTATATAGATTATGTAAGAGTCTATCAAAAAGACAAATAGTCCTCAATATTCACTTTTTTTCATAAAATTCAAACTGATCTAATTAATAATTAGATCAGTTTTTTCTTGACTCTGCACCAGTAATACGTATATTGTATTAATACTGTATTATAAAACAAAAGGGGCAAGTTATGAAACATCATATTTTCTTGATACTCATTGTTTTGTTTATATCAGGTATTTCAGATCGCGTATCAGCAACTCCACAGGATAATTTAAATTGTACATTATTAGGTGAATGGCCATATGGCATATGTAAAGCAGTATATGCATCAGGTAACACTCTATTCATGGGAAATGGAAAGACCTTTCAAGTTTATGATATTTCAGACATCCAAAATCCGGTTCTTGTTTCCGAGTTTACTACAAAAGGATTAATTCAGGTTATAGATGTTCAGGACCAAACCGCATTTATTGGAAGCTATAATGAAGGGGTGATCATTTTAGATATTTCGGATCTCACAAATCCTACAGAACTATCCAGATACCCGGGTAACAATCAAGACTTTCAAGTACAGGATCTTTATGTTAAAGACAATGTTATTTTTCTTATTACAAGCAATATAACCGCTCTGGACATTAGCAATAAAAGTGAGCCCACATTGATCTCGGAATTAAATGCACATTATTGCCAGGATTTTCATATAGACGGAGATTATTGTTTCACTACCGGTTATAATGATGGAACTACAATATACAATATTGCAGATCCTGCAAATATGTTTGAGATGCTCAACATTCCTCTGGATGGGAAAAATAATGCTGTTGATGTTAAAGACAATTTTCTTTACACGGGTTGCGGAGGATATGTATTTGTTTATGATATAACAGATATTGAAAATCCGGTTATTATTGATACAATGGATACCGGCAGCGTTGTACAGGAAATAATTATACATGATGATTACATATCTATCGTTTCCAGCACAAATGGGCTGGATATATGGGATATCTCTGATCCTCATAATTGTGAAATGGTAAATTATTACTATACACCAGATAACACATTTTATGTAACTGCTTCATCTGACAAAGTGATTATAGCAGACAATGGTGGAGATGTGTATCTGTTCGAATTCGATCCGGAAGCGGAAATGGGCACCATGACACCCTCTATAATTGAACCGGGTGGCAGATTACAGGAAATTGAATTAGAAGGCAATTACGCATATATAGCCAATTCACATCATGGTTTACGAATTATCGATATAACAAATCCGTCAGATCCTCAACTATTATCTACCTGGCGCCAGGACCAATGTTACGCAACGGATCTTGAAGTAAAAAATGATACGGTTTATATTGCAATGGGTTATGCCGGATTATATATTCTAAACACAACAGACAAACAAAATCCACAGGTTATTGGGAAATTGGATTCATCCTATTCCTGTGAATATTTACATGTAGAAAATGATAAAATCATATTGGCAACTTTTGACAAACACATTCGTATAATCGACATTTCTGATCCCACAGCACCTGCGGAGGTCAGTTCCTTCACTACCAGCAATGAAGCAGAAGAATTCGTATATTCTGCCCCCTATCTGGCAACCCATGAAGATCAATACGGAACATACCTGTATGATCTGACTGATTTTATGAATCCGGTAAAAATGGATTCATTCTTAACTCCCAGTCGGCTATCAGCACTCACCTTTTTTAATAATTATTTAATCACTTATGACTATTCACGTTATGTCCGATATATTGATATCTCTAATCCTGCAGCAATAACTGAATCTCATGCTATCAGTTACAGAAATTATATTTTTGACATGGACATAATCAACAATACCCTTTATGCAGCAAGTTCATCTAGTGCATTAGACATATTAGATATTCAAGACATTTATAACCTTGAAACACTAGGTACATTTGAAACGCTGGATGGATCAAGACGCGTAGCAATAGGTGATGATATAATAGGAATACTCAATATGGAAATTGGTCTCAGCTTTGTACAATATGATCCAACAACTGTTATTGCATTAGATCATTTGGAAACTGTTCCCCAAAATTTCCATTTAAAACAAAACTATCCCAATCCCTTTAACCCTGAGACGGTTATTGAATATGATTTAAAGCAACAACAGTTCGTTACACTTGATCTATATAACACAAACGGACAACTGGTACAAAAATTATACAACGGGGTACAATCCCCGGGAAATCACAAGTTGACCTTGAATGCAGAGAATTTACCAAGCGGTGTATATTTTTATAAACTCGAAACAGAGACTGCTATTGATATAAAAAAGTGTCTGTTATTAAAATAAGGAAATAATGAAAGCCATACAAATTACAGCATTTGGACCTCCATCTGTTCTTGAATACCGGGATGTAGAAAAACCGAAAATCGATAACGATCAAATATTGATCAAAGTCCGTGCTGCGGGTATCAATCCCATAGACTGGAAAACACGCAAGGGACTGGGTTTCATGGCGCAAAAAATCAAAGACCACCTCCCCTGGACACCCGGATACGACCTGGCAGGCACCGTTGAACAGTGCGGAGATACCATTTCCGAATTCAAACCAGGTGATGAGGTTTTGGGGATGATCGCACTGGACCGGGCTGGTGCATATGCAGATTACGTTATGGTGTATCCAAATGAAATTACTTTCAAACCATCTAAAATTTCATGGTCTCAGGCTGCCGGTGTTCCTCTCGCCGGCTTAACTGCATGGCAGGCCCTGCACAATACAGGGCATTTGCAATCCCGACAAAAGGTGCTGATACACGCAGCCGCCGGTGGTGTTGGGCATTTTGCCGTACAGTTTGCCAAAGCTCAAAATGCCCGGGTAATCGCAACAGCATCATCAAGCCATCACGACTTACTCTATTCACTGGGTGTTGATCGATGTATTGATTATACAAAAGAGGATTTCACCCAAATCGCCAATGATATGGATCTGATAATAGACGCTGTTGGCGGTGAAACCGGCATTCGCTCGCTTGACTGCCTGACTACGAATGGATTATTGGTTTGCCTTCCTACCATATCCGCGCAAACAATTACAGCCAAAGCAACAGAATTGGGTCGCAAAGCAGTGGGCATGGTGGTAAAACCCGATGCAAACGACCTTCAGCGTATAAGCGATCTGATTGAAAACCAAAAAATTTATATCCATATCGAAAAAGAATTCCCCTTGCAAAAGGCTAAAGATGCTCATATATTGCTTGAGACTGGTCATGTTGCCGGCAAGCTGGCATTAATCAACTCAATATCACAGAAAGGAATGTAACATGAAATACCGGATGCTCCTGCCCCTCTTGTTGTCAGTTTCGTTCTTGTTTTTTTTCTCCGGATGCGGTGATCCTGATGCAAAAAACTGGATTTCCCTGTTTGATGGAAAATCTTTTGATGGTTGGAAAATAAGTGAAAACAGTGAATCGGCTCGCATCGAAAACGGCGCCATTGTATGCAACGGTACACGCGCACATCTCTTTTACGATGGACCGGTCATGGACCACAATTTCAAAAACTTTGAATTCAAGGCCGATGTAATGGCTCGCGCCAATTCCAATTCCGGAATCTATGTTCATTCAAAATATCAGCAGGATGGCTGGCCTGACCATGGTTACGAAATACAGGTCAACAATTCACAAAAGCCCAGTGCAGACGGCACCTGGTATGAATACAAAAAAACCGGCAGTATCTATGCAGTACGCAATACCTTTAAACAGTTTATTGGTGATGATGAATGGTTTACCATGCGTATCAAAGTGGTTGTACCCCGTATTCAGGTATGGATCAACGATATGCTGGTATCTGATTATGTAGAGCCTGAACATCCTGTTCGTCCCAGTGAACCGGGCCGCGTACTTTCAAGCGGGACTTTTGCGTTCCAGTGTCACGATCCCAACAGCACAGCCATGTATAAAAACATTATGGTTAAACCGTTACCTGACGATGCTGATCCCGGTGAGATTGTTACCCCGGTTGTGGACGAAACCTATACCACACTCCTCAACATGAACCATGACAACTATCCCGTTATCGACTTTCATGTTCATTTAAAAAAAGACATTACCCTGGATATGGCTCTGGCCCAATCCATGCGCGACGGTATCATGTACGGTATTGCACCCAACTGCGGGCTCGACTTTCCTATTCATGATGATGCCGGTATTTACGAATTTATCGAATCCATGAAAGACAAACCGGTGTATCTGGGTATGCAAGCCGAAGGCCGCGAATGGATGGACCTGTTCAGCAAGGAAGCCATTGCAAAATTCGATTATGTCTTCAGCGACGCCATGACCTTTATCGACCATCGCGGAAAACGAATCCATGTATGGATAAAAGATGAAGTAGAGGTTGATGACGAACAGAAATGGATGGACATGTATGTGGAAAAAATCCTCGGGGTATTGCAGGATGAACCTATCGACATTTATGTCAATGCTACGGTACTGCCCGAAATCATCCGTGATCGCTATGACGAACTGTGGACCGATGCCCGCATGGATAAAGTGATAAAAGCCGCATTGGAAAACGATGTTGCCATAGAGATCAATGATCGTTACCGCGTGCCCAGTGCTACATTCATCAAAAAAGCCAAAGCAGCAGGATGTAAATTCGCCATGGGTACCAACAATCGTAACGCAGAAGAATTAAAACGTCTGGAATATTGCATCGATATGATTCAGGAATGCGGTATCGGTCAATACGACTTTTTTATGCCACGCCCCGCCGACCAGAAAAAGATACTATCGAGATAATAACAAAACAATCGTGTCGGAGATTAGCAATGCGATCTCCGACACGTTGAATTTAATATTTAATCACTTTTTCAATCAGGTTAAAACCTGGGTGGCAAGAAACAAATAATCCCAAGGCAGAGATCCTTGGTACAAGAATACAAACGGGGTACAACCGGGGAGTCATAAATGAAAACAAAAACATCTATCGTTTTATCAATTCTCATTATTTTTTTAAATTCTGTCTCATTTTGCCAGGATAATATGTCTGAAACAAATACTGTTCACAAAAATGATTTTCTTGAAAAAGCATTAAAAACACTAGAGATTGACAAAAAATTTGCAGAAAGCTTTTATGAGCATGAAATCAATATCAATGAACATAAAAAATTCAAAAAGATGGGAATTGATTTAAAAGAATTGGCTTATAAATTGGCAGGTGGAAAAAACTATAAAGAAAACGCGCTTGAATCAGATTTTGTAATATTGGGAACAGTAGTTAAAGTTGAATATGACTCTACGGTATATGATACTGTAAAAAAAACCTATTATCCACTATTTGGTTCAACCTTTTCTATTCATGTTGATGAAATTTTATTGGGAAATGATAAATACAAATTACAGGATACTATTTATATAATGAGACAAACTGGGCTGTATGTAGGATCATCTATTGATACGGTTCCCTTGGATTTGGAAAAACAATATATATTCTTTTTAACACGAAATCACTTGAAAATATTATATACTGCTCTAAAAAGTATGGATATTGAAAATGTTTTTAAAAACTATGGTGCACATACGTTTCCTACAAATTCTAAACTTGAAAATAAAATGGTTTTTGTAGAAAAAGCATATTCTACACTAGGCGTTAAATCTTCTTTTGTCTACAAGAATGATAAAAAACTTGAACCGAATTTAAAATCACTCAAAAAGACTATTAAACAAATTGAAAAAATTAATGACAGGGGAAATTTCTATATTAGAGAATATAACTAAAATGTTATTGCAAAATTATAGTTTATAAAAAGCTCGGTGGGATCATAAAATATTAATAGATCGTGTCGGAGATTAGCAATGCGATCTCCGACACGTTGAATTTTATATTTATTTCACCAAGATCATCCGATGTGCACGGGAAGCATGGTTCATATCAGAAATTCTGTAAATATACACTCCACTGGCCAAATCGTTTGCATCAAAGCTAATGTCATATTGTCCCTGGGAATGAAACTTGTCTACCAGAGTCTGTACTAATCTACCATTGACATCAAAAATCTCAATTTTTACATCAGTAGGTTCATTTACAGAATATTGGATCCGGGTACAAGCGTTAAAGGGATTCGGGTAATTTTGAGACATGTCAAAATTCACCGGTTTTTTCAAGGATTCGTTATTGATTGCGTTTGGCTGTTGAAACTCGACCACATCAAGTATCAATTCAAAAAAGATTTGATACAAGGCATCGTCATAAAACGAGTCACCCGTCATGTAATAAAATGCACAGGCAACATCATTAACATATACAAAGTAACAATCAAGAACCAACTTTGTTGTACCGGAATAGAATGACTGGCAATAATGATGGCCATCAAATCCATATCTGGTATTTGCTTCATCAATTAATACTGAATGAGCTGTACCTACACTCTGAAAAATACCAACCATAAAATCCTTATAATCATTCAATGAATCATAAGGACGCTTTGAAGTAAAAGTAAAATATGCGGGTATTACAGTAAATTGATCTGTTGTGGGTCTGTAATCTATATCTACGTTTACTGTAGTTGTAGTATCAACATCTGAATCAAAAAAACAATTTGAAAACAGCTGCCAGGTAAACAATCCTGTCTGCTCATAGATCATTGCATAAGGAACTCGGCGTTCATTAATAATATTCATTTGATTTTGAATACTGCGTTTCTCAAATGCTTGTTCCTGGGAATTCAATTGTGCTACAAACTGCTCTACATCATCTACAAATTTCTGTTCATTGCCAAAAACTACACTTGAAAGTAATACTAGTAACAGACATGAAATGAAACAATTACGCATAATACACCCTCTCGAATTATGAGTTAATAAGAATAATTAGATAAACACACTTTTCCCGGTACATTCAGACACACTAACCCCTGTGTCGCAAACGCAAACATAAAAAATTGCAATATTTTTATTTTGGAATCAAGTTTGAAATAATACAAAATTTAACACAAAAAAGCAAATAATTTAAATATAAATCTAATTTTATTATAGACAGGAATTGCATTATTCACATAACTCTGGAATAAAAATGATTGAAATATTAATTTAGGAGTATATTTCATTTTATGAAAATGAATATAACGAGATAAATCTTTCCCCAATTGCCATGCACAAAAAAGTGCATGGCAACTTCATTTTAAAAAATACAATTTAATTACATATTTTTAGCATAATATTGCTTTGAATAATAAGAAGCCTCTGCTAAAAACTCTTTGATCCCCTCATACATGCTGTGACTGGTCTTAGTAGCACCACTGATTACATCAATCTCCGCATCCTCGTTAAAGATTTTATCACCAGGCAAAGTACTTTTAAACTGAGAGATAAAATCAGACAAATTCACAATATTAAAAACTTTTTTCCCAACCACTCGGTTTACACCATCTTCAAAATGGAGTATTTTGTCATAGATGCGTTTTTGATCCAAATCACTAATCAAAACAACCTCTTTAACACACAAGGCACTGTCCAGGGCGCATAAATATCTCACATCACGACAGGTAGAACATGCAAGGTCCTTGTCGATAATTTTAGCATACCCAACTGGAACGGTATCCTGAAAGACATGATAAAAAAACTGGTCCCTGAATTTAATATAACGAAACGAGTCTGCCCGGACAAACACCTGCTTCATGTAATCAACTTGTTGTTGATATGATAAGGGCTTGAGCGAATCATCAATTTCAGCCAAAACTTTATTGTTGCTATTGATCTGCATAACAAAGTGGACACAAACCGCAAGCAAAACAATGACCAGTAAAGCATTCATCGCTATTTTTTTCATTTCTCATCCTGCCTGCAATTCAGGTACAATCTTTTTTAATTCTTTCAAATCGCGTTCACCTGATGCTCCCCTTGAATAAAACAAGACAATATTATCTTCATCAATCATAGATTTACTTGGAAGTGAATGTATTCCAAATTTCTTTAGCAAAACATTTGTGGGATCTGGAGCAACAGGAAATTTTAGTTTATTCTTTATAATAAATTCGTTTACTATATCCGGCTCACCTTGACAAATGCCAAACATACTAATGTTCTTCTTTCCCAAATACTCGTACAAATCCATCCACGTCTCAGCATCTTCTATACAAGCCTTACAAGTTGTTGAAAAATATATAACTAAATATTTTGGATGTTTTTCATCAAAGTTAACAACATTTCCATATTCCAAGCTCACAGATAAACTATCAGCCAGTTTTGTCCCTACAACCATATCAGGTTGAGCGCTAGTATGTCCAATTAATTTACTTAATTGATCATTCAACTTTTTATTTTGTATACTCAGAAAAATAATTTCAAATGCCATAATTATAAAAATAATACTCAAAATCAAATTGGAAAAAGAAAATTTCTTCATTATTCTCTCCATTATAGATTATTATGCAACACAAACAGAAAACAAATATATTATCAATAATCCTTGGGCCATTTTTAATTAATTCACTTTATTAATTTGGACAAGGGTAACATGGATGCGTCGGGCTATCACAATCAGGGTCATATTCCGCAACAGTAAAATGATTTAGAGTAACAGGGTCCTCGCATTCACAACTCCAAGCGCCATACACATCACACCAACAAGTAATACATGTATTGCCACTTGCGGAGCAAAGATTTGACAATCGACAAGGATTGGGTGTGATACTCGCATTTGCACTTTGAATATTTACTATATGAATCCCACCAAAGACAACTACAGCTACTAATAGAACAAGACTAATAGTTTTCATCTTTTTCATAATAAATCCCCTAAGATTTTATTTGAAATTTTAGTTTTGTACGACCCAAGGATTGGTATTTAATTAGCAAATATTATCGTAAAAGTCAAGATATTTATTTCATAACTCGTAAATATTAATAAAAATTAACAAAATTTTAAACAAAAAATAATATTTAACAATATTTTCACTCCCCCACTACCGGAATCCTGATTCTGAATTCCGTATGTGGCTCGGTTACAATCTCCAGGTCCCCTTCTATCTGGCTGGTCAGCAGCCTCACCAGTGTTAGGCCCAATGAAGAATAATTTTCTATTGAAAAATCCTGCGGCAGCCCCGCCCCATTATTCCCTAGGCTGAATAAAAAGTTTTTTTTCCCATTTTTCAACACCATACGGATTTGCGGATGGGCTTCATCCGGAAAAGCATATTTAATGGCATTGGTCACAAGCTCGCTGGTTACAATTGCAAGTGGAATGAGTGTTTTCTGATCAATCCGGATATTATCAAAATCCATTTGAATATCAATCGATTTGTCAGATATCTGTGTTACTTCTTCAAGCAGTTCCCGGAAATAGGTTTCAGCATGGGCTGTGTTCAAATCATCAGAATTATATAGTTTTTTGTGAATAAGCGTTATAGAAGTTATTCTGCTTTTCAGGTCCTGCAAAATATTTTTAAATTTTTCATCATCAACAGATCGTTCCTGCAGGTTGATAATGCTGGTAATCAAAGCCAGATTATTCTTGACGCGGTGATGAATTTCTTTGAGCAAAAATTCTTTTTCTTCCAATGATCGAATAAGCATAATCTTGGAGCGATTATATCGATAAGAGTAGATAAAAACACTGACATTGATAACAAAACCAAAGCATAACAGCATAAACGTTTCTAATAAAAACTCGGTCTTGTTGATTGGCGTTGCGGGTTGATTAAAAAGCAGATGCGGCAAATCCAAAATTTCGTTAAGCATTGATACAAGAATCAGTACAAAAAAACCCAAAACAGTGATAATTAATAAACGGTATCTAAACAAAGTCGTTTTTAAATCCACTTGCGCTCCTTATTATTCCGGAAATTCATCCGGGATAATTTCATTAAACCATATTGTATTATAACGCATTTATCACAATAAAGATTCTATTTCAATATAGCCCATTTGTGAATATCACAATAGTTGTCGGTAGTCAGATTGAAACAATATTGTCCAGAGGCAACATTTATGACATTCCATTAAATTGTATAACACCCTTGATATTGGATACACATTGACAAATTTGAAATCTATATTAATATACTATGGAAAAATTTAAATTATTGCAATAAAGAATTGAAAATATAATCGAATTAACAATTACAACCCGTACAATGAATTACACAACAACCCCCAAAAAAAACAAGCCATCAAAAAATTTGATGGCCTGTTTAAAAAACTTAATCCAGTTCTCTTACCCAGATATTTCTAAAACTTGTTGGATTACCATGATCTTGCAGCATAATTCCTTGTTTAAGAGGATGTGCTTTATATTCGGGTTTACCACGAAATTCTGTAGGGCCCTGTATTTCGAAATGGTTCTGAATCAACACGCCATTATGAAATACAGTAATATAACCTGGGGTTTTCAAAGAGCCGTCATCGTTGAAGCGGGGTGCAATAAAGACAGCATCGTATGTTTGCCATTCACCGGGACCTTTGCTGGCATTAACCAATGGAATAGATTGCTTATAAATACTTCCTGCCTGACCATTTGAATAGGTCTGGTTCAGATATGAATCCAGCACTTGCAGTTCATAACGTTTTTGAAAGAAAACGCCACTGTTGCCACGTCCCTGTCCACGACCAACAGGAATTGCAGGGGTACGCCATTCGATATGGAGCTGAATGTCACCGAATTCTTGTTTTGTTTCAATTGTACCGGTCTTTTTAACAACCGTCATACAACCTTCATCCTTATTCAAAAACCATTTAACAGGTTTGCCATCTGCATGTTTCCAATTGGAAAAATCTGTACCGTCAAACAAAACAATAGCATCTGATGGGGCAGCTGTACCTTCACCAGGAGTTACAATTGGGGGGACCGGGTCCCATACCTCGGTCAACTTTGGATCAGGGAGTTCTTGTTCCTGCGCTGCTACATATGTAACAGAGATGAAAATTAGTGCCAATACTACAAAAGTAAAATTGCGAAATTTCATTTTTCCTCTCCTAGGTTAAATTCGACAGATACACATCCATCGATCTGATGAGTTCACTAGTTTGAAAAATAAATAATATTTTTATTATTGTCAAGCTTTCATCTTGGCATTGGAAGGCAAAACAGTTTGATCTACCATAGCAATTATTATTTGATCTGGTTTGGGCTCCAGTACAGTATCAACCGTAAATACTCGCAGTTTATCATCAACGATTAAAAACAAAGGAATGACCTTGTTCTGGTACAGATTGTAAAAATTTTGCAAATCAAATTCTTTGGTCAACTTTGTTGCCTTGATAACAGAGCCTTTTATATAAAGCGTGTTTAGGGCATTGTAGAAAGCATCTTTGGTAAATAAATATCTGCCACGTAAATGTTTGGACGAATTGATATCCGTTTTGGTTTCAGGTGCAGGCGGCAGTTGATACAACTCTTCCTTGTCAAACAATTCGGAAAAATGGATCGCAGCCATGGAATTGGCTTCGGTATTTGAAGTTAATGCAACCATTCTTCCAATCCCTTCCAATTCCATTTCATCTAAAATATGTTCAGACATTACATTACCATGATAGACTTTTAACCCTTCCATTCTTGCGGTTTTCACATTAAACCTGTTGGTATCTACCAGGGCCACACGAAAATTATATTCCTGTAGAATTTTTGCCAATGCCCTGGCCCAATGATGCGCCCCAATAAACAACACACCCTGCGGATTTTGCTGCGAAACTCCCAGCAACCTGGCAACAGCCGAGGAAGAAAGACCGTAAATACTTACTGTACCCACAATAACCATAAAGGTTATGGGCACTAGAAATTCAGCCTGAGGCAGATGAATATGTGTCAGCTCCAGGGCAAAGATAGAAGCCACGGCAGCAGCAACAATTCCACGGGGGGCCATCCATGACAGAAACAGCTTTTCACGAATATTTAAGCCAGAGTTGATGGTTGACAAAAATACCGAAACCGGTCGTGCAATAAACACGATTACAGCCAAAAAGATATAACTGGTATAACTGCATGCTCGAAAATCTTGTAAATTCAACCGTGCTGCAAGCAATATAAACAAGGCCGATATTACCAGGATTCTAAGATTTTCTTTAAACTCTACAATATGTTTAACCGTAACATATCTCTGATTATCAAGCGCTATGCCCATCAAGGTTACTGCAAACAATCCTGATTCTTTTTGCACCATATTGGAAGCCACAAACGCTGCAACAACCATCATCAGGGTTACGGTTTCCTGTAAAAAATCGGGTATCCAGAACCGTCTAAAAAACAATACCAATAATCCCGCCGCCAGCAGTCCAATCAGACTGCCGAAAACAATAGTTTTACCAATGCTCAACATGACTACCGTTCCGGCTTTTCCCATTTCACCAATCAAAATACCTTCAAAGACCAGTACAGCCAGCAAAGCACCAATGGGATCAATAACAATTCCTTCCCATTTTAATATTTTACCCACCTTTTGGGTTGGCCGGATATGACGCAGCAAAGGACCAATAACTGTAGGTCCGGTTACAACCAGAATCGATCCCAGCAACAATGAGATATTCCAGTTCAAATGCAAGATATAATGCGCGGAAACAGCGGCAATAGCCCAGGTAACTAAAACGCCCACAAAAATAAGAATCATGACCTGCCGGCCAATCTCTTTCAGTTCGTTGAGTTTTAGCGTAAGCCCCCCTTCAAACAAAATCACCGCAACTGAAATTGAAACAACCGGTAGTAAAAGCTCACCCATCAACTCATCGGGATTCAAAAATCCGGTAATAGGACCAGCAATAAAGCCGAACAAGAGTAAAAATAAAATTGAAGGTAATTTTAAACGCCATGCCAGCCATTGTGCACCAATTCCCAGAATAATGATACTTGACAGACTGACCATAATATGTTCCGACATGCAAACTCCTGTTCGATAAATTAATAATAGTAAAAGCTACAATATTTCAACTTTATTCCCGGTTTCAATTGCTTTTTTAACAGCGGTAACGATCTTGATGTCCTGCAATCCCTCTTCTCCGGGCACCCTCATTGGCAGCTTTTTTGCGATACTCCAGGCTACATCATCCATTTGTGCGGCCTGCTGATTAATATCCGGTAGATTTACCGGGCCATTCTGTGTTCGCAACGTTAATCCATTATAGAGCGAGAACGGATTCATATCGAACCATCCTTTTTCAGCCGCTGCGTAAAGAGTATTTGTGCTGGCTGCGAAAGTAGTGGATAAATTTGCAACAGCCCCTCCCGGAAATTCAAATTGCATGGTAACCATTTCATCCACTTCATCATAACGTTCAGGATCAAAGGTAAATTGCTGCGCAGTAACGCTAATGGGTTCTTCCTGAATGGTATATCTGGCGCCTTGAATGCAGTATACCCCCATATCCATCAATACTCCACCACCATAAGCTTTTTGCAGTTTCCAATGGGTTTTCTTTGATCCGTTTCGATACCCTGCGGAAGCATGCACATATTTTATAGCACCAAACACTTTATCTCGCCCACATCTCATCACCTCTTGTGTATAGGGTTCGTAATGTAAACGATACCCAATAGACAATCTTACATGATTATCATTACAGGCATCAATCATTTCCTGACATTCTTTAACCGTCAGGGCCATGGGCTTTTCACAAATCACATGCTTGCCGGCTTTTGCCGCACGGATGGTATACTCGTGGTGCATCGAGTTGGGCAGAACCACATAAATGATATCAATATCAGGATTATCTGCAATGGCATCAAAATCAGTATGCGCATAGACATTTTTACGGGGGATATTGTATTTATCAATCCAGTATTGTTGATCATCCATAGGAAAAGAAACAATTCCGGCCAGATAACAATTTTTCGTCATTTGCAAGGCTGGTGCCAGTAAATCTTTACTATAGTAACCCAATCCTACCAGTGCTATACCCAGCTTTTTTGACAAACCGGTAGATTGAGATTGTGCCGATGCTTTACTCAACATCACCAGAGGCGTTGCGACAAGGGCAGACTTGCAAAATTGCCGACGGGTTGTTTTATTTTTCATGGGGAGGACCTCACTTTTAAATGGTCAGATATAACATAAAATAAAACAGTATTTAATAATATTCAATGGAATTATCTGAACAATTAATTATTAAAAGCCCATACAGCATAAATCAATACCCAATAAAAAAACCGGAAAGATAAACAATCCGGTTTTTTATTCACAATAACTCTAATCTTGGTATTTAGAGTTAAATAGCATCTACCTCTACATATTTGGCAAGGATATCACCCACCGGAACGATCAAATAGTCTTTACCTTCATAAGAGACTTCAGTCCCGGAATATGCTTTATAAATAACACGATCACCCACAGCAATCTGCTCTGATGCATCGGCAGCTATACCAGCAATTACGCCTTCGCTGGGTTTTTCTTTAGCAGTATCAGGTATTATAATACCACCGGAAGTAGTTTCTTCCGAGCTGTCTTCAAATGCTATCAATACATTGCCGTTTACGGGTTGAATATTTTGCATGTTACTTTTCCTCCATATCAATTTTATATTATTTCGCTAATCCCAATAATGAATCGATTCGTGTTTGATCAAATCCTACTATAATTTGACCATCAATATCTGTTTGTGGTACACCGGTTTGACCGGTACGTCGCATCAATTCCTGAGCTGCATGCTGGTCTCTGGATACATCAACATCACGAAACATGACCCTATGTTGACGCAAATGCTGTTTTAACCGGTTACACCAGGAACATGTTGGTGTACTGTAAACGGTTACAGAATGACGTGGTTTTGCAGTACCATCTTTTTTAACGGGTGCATCATATAACAACATTTCATAATGATTGCGGTTCTGCAATCCTTGAATATTCTTTACGATCTTGCCGTCTTTGACAGCCAATACAGTTGGCACACTGTTCACACCCAGCCGGGGATGAATATCTTTGACTGTTGAAGCGTTAACTGAGTAAAACGGAGTATCGCTATTGTCATTCTTTAAATCATCCAGTACATTTATTGCCTGTTTACTTTTTTCAGAAGCGTCTGAATAAAACGCCAGAATATAAAAATTCTCTTTATCTGCAACCTGCTGGTATTGTTCAACATTTTCAATTGCTTTTAGCATTTTTTTCTCCTGCTGTTTCTCTAGTGTTTATAATTTAGATGCAGGATGTTGGGGTTGGATGCAAAAAAAATTTTTTATATTACATCATATAAACTGAATTTTATGGAATAATAATTCCAACTTTTAAGTTGGATATTAGATTTACATTTTTTATACTGTTACATACTCTAAAATTCTTGGAGACATTACAATGATTGATTTCATATCGAAACAAGATCCGGTTATACAAGCATTAATCGGCACATTATTCACCTGGTTTGTTACAGCCCTGGGTGCCGCTATGGTATTCTTTTTTAAATCTGTAAAACATAATATATTAAATGGTATGCTGGGTTTTGCGGCAGGCGTTATGATAGCCGCAAGTTATTGGTCCTTGTTAGCACCAGCAATAGAAATGGCTGAAAACCAAATGACAATTCCCGCATGGATCCCTGCAACGGTTGGATTTTTGGGTGGTGGAGCATTTTTATGGTTGATCGACAGATTACTTCCACATCTGCATCCCGGCTTTCCAACTGAAGAAGCAGAAGGTCCGCAAACCACATGGAAGCGGAGTATTTTACTCGTTTTGGCAATAACCATTCACAATTTCCCGGAAGGTCTGGCGGTTGGTGTTGCTTTTGGTGCAGCGGCAGCTGGGCTTCCTTCTGCTACAACTGCGGCAGCAGTTGCACTGGCAATTGGTATTGGAATTCAAAACTTTCCTGAAGGTGCAGCGGTATCTGTTCCCCTGCGTAGAGAAGGATTAAGCAGGCGTAAAAGTTTCTGGTATGGTCAGCTTTCCGGTACAGTTGAACCCATAGCGGGTGTGCTGGGTGCCTGGGCTGTTTTGCAGATGCGCCCCATTCTGCCTTATGCGCTGGCTTTTGCAGCAGGAGCAATGATCTATGTTGTGGTTGAAGAACTCATTCCTGAATCGCAACTCGACAAGCATAGCGACATAGCAACCATTGGAGCCATGCTGGGATTCGCGGTCATGATGACCCTGGATGTTGCGTTGGGATAAGATTTTGTAATTGCTCAAATCTCTGCATTGCTTATCGAAATAATGCAGAGATTTTTTATCGAAAAGTTTTAATCACCTCAAACATGGCCAACACATTATCAATGGGGGCATTGGCAACAATATTATGTATGGTACTGAAAACAAATCCACCGCCATCACCCAGAATCTCTATTCGTTGTTTAACATCTTCTTTAACCTGTTCTGGCGTACCAAAAGGAAATATATTCTGCGTGTCTACACCACCACCCCAGAATACAAAGGTATCTCCATATTCTTTTTTTAAACGTGCCAATTCCATATCTTTGGCAGTACTTTGCACAGGATTCAAGATATCAAATCCTGCTTCTGCAATTTCATCCAACAAGGGGTAAATTCCCCCGCAGCTATGAATAAATGTTTTCCATTGGGTATTTGCGTGGATCCAATCGTTTAGTTTTTTCTGATAGGGTAAATACATGTCACGGTATTGCGCTTTGGAGCAAAAAGGACCATTCTGTGTTCCGAAATCCGTACCGTTAATCTGAATAACAGAAATTTTATTACCGATAGTATCATACAAAGTTTTCAAATTCTGCAAAGCAATCTCGGTCTGCTGTTCATAAACAGCCTTGATATAATCGGGACGAATTAAGGAGCTCATATACCACTCTTCAACACTACGTACCCCTTTGGGATTCTCCAGAAACAATCCCGGTACCAGAGCAACATCACCAAAGCTTACTCCGGGTAAAGTGCTGTAAATGGCTTTATCTGTTTCGGTAAACAAACGATTTGTTTCTGTCTTATAATGATCGATTTCCGTTTGTTTTAAAAGAGAAAAATCTTCCAGATTGTCTTTAGGGTCCAGCGTTTCTTCATCAATAGGCAACTGACGATCAATTGCATCAAAAAAATAGCTACTTTTGGGCATTTTTGCACAAGGCTGTAATTGGGTATTTCCTTTGGGATATTGAAGTATAGCACCATTCTCATCTTTTTGTGTATTAAATAATCCCGGCACCAATACAGGCGTTCCATCAGGAGTAGTCCATTCCTTCCAATCAACCAGATCAAATCCAAACATAGTTCCGTTGTTATTTACAGAAATCACATCTAATCCCAATGCGTCCTGCAAATCCGGTTTGATTTCACCCAGCATTTGATAAGGCTCAATTACTTTAACCGGAGTTCCCGGATTGTCCAAACCCAATCTCTGCCGAAGCTGATACACAACCTGAACAGCAATACCGGTTACAGGCCCGCCACCAAAATCAACAGGCAGAATATCCGGTTCTTTATTGTACAGAGTACATTGGATACGATCACGAGAATTCATAACTACATCCTGACTTTTTTTATTCTTTTTGATCCAGCAATAAATTATAATCTATCCTGCTTTTCAATACATGTGCAATCCCAAACACTATAGAAAAAAGAAGCATAGGTATTGAAAGAATTAATAATGATAATAGCATAAAATAAAACACAGGAGCTACAGCCAGAGGATATGGTAGATTCCATAAAGAACAATACAAATATTCTGGTTTCCGTTCATTAATAAAATACCGTATCCAGCCGGCATAATAAATAAATAATCCAATAAAAAGCATTATTGCAAAATAGGGGTAATATTGATCAATTAAAACATTGCCAAACAAGGGTATAATAAAAATCCCAATGCGCCCAACATTCTCAAGAATCGATAAATTCTTGTAAATTGTTTTTTGACTTTCCTTTACTTCACCAATTTCATCATGATTTGAGAAAAAAAGCCAAATCAGGTTAGGCAGCAGAACCGGAACCAGATATACAAAACCATTTTGTAATAATTCCATTATTTCAGCCTATTTTGAAAACACTTTGAGCCCTACAATCCCAAATACAATGCACACAATACAAATCATCCGCAAAAAAGATCGGGACTCGTCAAAATACAGCATACCAATAATTGCAGTGCCTGCTGCCCCAATTCCGGTCCAAACCGCGTAACCGGTCCCAATGGGAATTACCTTGATAGCACGAGATAAAAAATACATACTAAAAGTCATTGCAATAACTGTCATTATACTTGGCCAGAGTCTGCTAAAACCCTCTGAAAACTTCATCCCCAACACCCAGGTAATCTCCATCACACCGGCAATAAAAAGAAAAAACCAGGCCATTCTTTAACTCCAAATTGTGGTACAAGGATGAAAATAATGACTAATCCATTAAAATGCAACAGATGTTATTTCAAGTATATAATTTTTGTCACCTCACTGAACGAACCACTCGACACATGTACAAAATACACACCACCTGCTATCTCATTTCCATTTGAATCTTTGGCGTCCCATGTAACTGAATGTCTACCGGCCGATAATTGACTATTGACCAATTCACATACGGGTTTTCCTAATACATTGAAAATTGTAATTTGCGTATATTGATCACCAGGCAGCTCAAAGTCGATTCGTGTCACCGGATTAAAAGGATTGGGATAACACGGATAGATTTCAAACTGATCAAGGTGCTTTGCTTGCTCTCCCTCAGTTTGAACTTTGAATGGTCCATGCTCTGTGCGATTACCGGCAATATCCACATCAACTATTTTGTACCAATAGTAGTCATCAAAATTGGCATCAAGATCCGTATAGGAATATTGACTGATCGTTGTTGAATTGCCTTTACTCATCAATTCGGAACGATCCAAATAACTGGCAATCCTTTCAAACCCGCCCACCTCAGAACAGGAGCGATGTATTTCAAATCCCAGGTTATCTTGTTCACTTGCAGTGCACCATTCAATCAAAAGACTGTTTCCTTTCCATTGCGCCCGCATCATGGAAAGATCTACAGGTAAAGATAAATCTCCCGTGTAAATAATTCGCAATGCATTAATCATGTTATGGTTACTGCCGGATATTTGTACAGAGATTGATCCATCATCCGGCACAATATCCGACCACGATATATACCTGCCATCATTATATCCTGCATTGGGATTAAATCCCTGACCGGTCATACCACTAACAATGTCTCCACCCGGTTCTCGTACAACACCATAATTGCTGCCGATCTGATAATCACTGCTATAATAGGTGCCTGTATAAGAATAACTTACAACCAGATCAATACGATAGTATCCATCTACCAGATTCTCTAATCGGATAAAAGATTGAATATCTGCTGCAGATGTATAAAACAATTGATCAGCCCCTTCACCAGAAGCTGAATGGATCCAATCCACCGATCCCAAACTCCAACAGCCATTTGGCAATTTATCGTCTAAATTTTCAAGACGAACAGTAGCTCCAACTGCTGAACTCCCATCAATATTGGTCAAAGCCAAACCAGTACTTACAGCATACGTTTTCAAATTCCAGGTATTGCCGCCATAGACATCTGCACCATCTCCTGCGGTATTGAAATCAATACGACATTCTGATAATTGAGAAAACACCGGGCAGGTAAAACATAACCATACCCCCAATAAGAATACTGCTAAAAGTCTCATAAAAGCCCTCCATAGACTCTACTGCATTCCTACAACATTAATGATTAATTATAATTGTAATGCCGGTGCTGCGGTTGGTTGATTTTGTTAATGTTTGGATCAACAAAACCCCTGTCCTTATAAAAATGAAAAAAGTATTAAAAATCAAGTAAAAAAAAGAAAAACTTGTAATTTAAACAAAACATGTTATTGGAAATTGTTTTACATTACAGTATGTTACTGTATTGGCAAAAATGGAGGAATTATGAAAAAAATTGTTTTTTTGCTGTTTCTAGTTGTACTATTCACAATATCATGTGGATCACAAAATAATAAAAAATGGACTGTCTCTGCACCCGCAGGGAAAGAGATCACCCAAATTAACAAGCAGGGTGAAACCATTATACCCAATGGTCGAATTGTAACCCCTTTGGGTAAAACCTATACGGTTGCCCCGCATCCGTATGGATTAACGCTTAGCCCCGATGGCAGTGTTGCAGTTACAGCCAACTCGGGTACGCGTCCCTTTTCCATAACACTGTTGCGAAATGTCACCAGTGACGAACCGGATATTCAACAAGTACCTCCCGGTGTTGAAAATGACAACGGTACCCTTGCAGCTGTATTTATGGGACTCGCAATCACTCCTGATAACAAAACCGTATATGTTGCAGGCGGTCAGGAAAATCGAATTTTCATGTTTGATGTAGCAACCGGTGAATCCAAAGGACAGATTGAATGCAGTTACAAAGATAAAGCTGTTGACTTTACTCATGGCTATATTGGCGATATGGTTTTGAGCCATGATGGCTCTACCCTTTATGCGGTAGATCAAATCAACTTTCGTTTATTGGTCATCGATACACAAACCCAAAAAATTAAATACAATGTACCCACCGGCCGGTATCCTTTTGGAATTACCCTGTCACCCGATGGCAAACATGCATGGGTAGCCAACGTAGGTATGTTTGAATACAAATATATCAGCAGCGTTGATCCGAAAAATATGCAAGGCACTGCCCTGCATTACCCGCCATTTGCTTACAATACGAAAGAAGCACGAGATGGTATTGATACGGACTCGGTTAAAGTACCTGGCCTGGGTGACCCGAATGTTCCTGAATCCTTTTCCGTTTGGAAAGTGGATCTGGAACAGACCCCACCCAAAGTAACCGCAAAAGTAAAAACAGGCATACTCGTAGGTGAAATGGTTGAAGATTTTCCCGCAGTTGGCGGTGCCAGCCCCAATTCGGTTGTGGCAACAGAACGATATATATTTGTAAGCAACGGTAATAACGATTGTATTTCCGTTATCGATACTCAACAAGACACGGTTGTGCAAAACATTTCTTTATCTGTAGACAAACGTCTGGGCCAGCTCAGGGGTGTAATTCCTTTTGGTCTGGCATTATCACCGGACAATAAACGCCTGTATGTTGCAGAATCAGGTATCAATGCTGTTGGTGTTCTGGATATAGAAAAGATGAAAGTGCTGGGGCACATTCCCGCAGGTTGGTTTCCATCCAAAATCAGAGTGAGCAAAGACGGGAAAAAACTCATTGTTGCCAATGCCAAAGGTTTTGGAAGTGGTCCTAATGGCGGACCTGCATTTGATCCGGGACCCGAAGGTAGTAATATTGGCAGATTGATGAAAGGTACTGTTACGATAATGGACATACCCGCGGATGGCGAATTAAAATCGCTTACGCAAAAGGTTGTAGAGAACAATTTCAACTTTGAACAAGTCACAGAAAAGGCTGTTCAAAACCGCGGTGACAATCCCATTCCCCTCTTTCCCGGACAAAAAGAGTCACCAATCAAACATATTGTATTTGTATCCAAAGAAAACCGAACATATGACGAAGTTTTTGGTCAGGTAGAAAATGGAAATGGCGAACCCTCACTTGCACGATATGGGGCGGGTGTTAATTTCAAAAGCGATGATAAAAAAAGATCTGTAGAAAATGCAACCGTAATGCGTAATCACCTTGAACTGGCTAAACGATTTGCAATTTCTGATAATTTCTATTGCGATTCTGACCACTCGGCAGATGGTCATCGCTGGCTGGTCAATACATACCCCAACGAGTGGGTGGAGACAAGTGTATCTGCAAGTTATGGCGGTGGAAGAAGAATGCGCCAGGGCTCAGCAGCTCCCGGCAACCTTGCGTTTGTAGGCGCTACCGGTGCAATCTATCCTGAAGACTATAACGAAGCAGGTTCAATTTGGGACCATCTGGAACGTAACAAGATCGATTTCTTTAATTTTGGATTCGGGCTTGAGCTTGCTCCCTCGTATGGCGAAAATGTTTTCAAATACACCGGCGTTCGTTATGTTGTAAACTATCCGGTTCCGGCACCAATATATGACAAATCATCAAAAATATATGCCACCTACAACACAGGTATCCCAGACCAGTTCCGTATCGACATGTTCCTCAAAGAATTCAATGATAGATGGATGGGTGAAGGAAAAACCATGCCGTCTGTAATTACAATCATGGTCCCCAATGATCATGGTTCAGGTGAGCGTCCAAAAGATGGCTACCCCTTTAGAGAAAGCTATATGGTAGATAACGATCTGGCCGTTGGCCGCATGATTGAATTTCTATCTCATACCCCCTATTGGAAAAATATGGCAATCGTCATTACCGAAGATGATTCACAGGGCGGCGTTGATCATATTGATGCGCACCGAAGCCTGTTAATGGTGATCTCTCCCTGGGTTAAAAAGAATTATGTCAGCCATGTACATTACAGTTTTGGCAGCATATTTAAAACATTCTGGCATATTTTAGGCCTCCCCTATTTGAACCAATACGATGCGGGTGCATCAGACATGTCAGACTTTTTTACAAACGAACCTGATTTTAACCCTTATAACGCACTTGCGCCAGACATGCGCATATTTGATCCACAGAAAGCACTGGACCCCTTTGATGAAAATTTCAATTGGAAAGCCGTTGCAGACTCCCCAATCCTTGATCATCCTGCTGATATGCTGGAAAACAGTATTAAAGAAGACAAGATCAGAGCAGAAAAAAATAAATAAAAAAAGGGGCTATTTCAATTTCTGAAATAGCCCCAAATATTTACCTCTTGTTATCCCTAAAATCCATCAAATGCGTCATCCTCATCAAAAGGAATCTGCTATTCCGTTATCACCATTATTTTGCACATAAAACCTGTTATCATTAGGTTGAGATAAAGTAAAAGATTAAATATGAGATAATTTATTCGAAAGTTTAAATTCTGCAACCATCTCTTTCATAACTGTTGCCTGGCTAGTAAGCTCTTCAGCAACACTTGCGGTTTCTTCTGAATTTGCAGAATTCTGCTGCGTAACACTTGTCATCTGTTCAATAGCATTGGTTACCTGTTCAATCCCTTCACTCTGCTGTTCACTTGCTGCAGAGATATCTTCTACAAGTTCCTCAATTTTATTAACCTGAACAATCATTTCCTGCAAAGAATTGGTAACTTCCTGATTAAGATTTACTCCATCGTCAGAATTTCTGATTGCTGCTTCAATCATCTCCGAAGTTTCCCGAGCTGCATCAGCACTACGCATTGCAAGGTTACGTACTTCTTCCGCAACAACAGCAAATCCTTTACCCGCTTCACCGGCTCGGGCAGCTTCGACAGCCGCATTTAATGCCAGCAGATTCGTCTGAAATGCAATTTCATCAATCGTCTTTATTATTTTCGATGTCTCATCAGAAGAGTCCTTGATACGTTGAATCGCATCTGACAATTTGTTCATACTTGCAGATGATTTTTCAGCGGTTTGCCTTGACTCTTTGGATAAATTTAGTGCTTCTTTTGCAGTGGCGCTATTCTGACGTGTCATTGCATTCATTTCCTGCATGCTGCTTGAAACTTCTTCAATGTTACTTGCCTGTTCAGATGCACCTTGAGCAAGGGTTTGGCTTGCTTGTGCCATCTGCTGTGCACCACTACTAACCTGATCAGAAGCCGCATTGACTTGCTGCAGTTTTTCGTTAAGATTATCAAGAGTTTGGAGCAAGGCGTTGTTCAATATCAACATTGTTTCACGGGTTTCATGTGTATATTCATCACCTTCACCAGGCACAGGAGTAATTGTCAGATCACCTTTTGACATACGAACCAGTTCTTTTGATAATGTATTAATCTCATTTTGCATATAATCTGATACCCGAGCAATCTCTGTCACATCAATCAATACTTCCATCATACCAATTTTTACCCCGGAAGCATCATGAACATATGCTGCCTCTGCTTTTAAATTTAAACCATAAAGCTCTAAAAAAGATTGGGATTGCCCTGCTTTGAGTCGATCTAGCGGACAATTTTCTGTATTACAGGCAGCTGTATTCCAGTTATTACAAGGTTGCCCTATAACCTGGTCTCTCTTTTTATTGATCATTTCTTCAACAGCTTTATTGATAAAAGACCATTTCATATTCATATCTGTTACAGAAACAGGAAATGGTAATGCATCAAGAATATTCTGATACCAAACGATTCTATCCTTAATTTTTCTTTGAAGATCGTTAATGTATTGAGCAATTATTCCAAATTCATCTTGGATGCTGCTTTTAAAATCATCATCCAAGTCTCCGTTTAATAAAACATCCAGCATCCTCATAGTTTTCTTTAATGGTATTGTTACAGAAAAAATTGCTATAGCTCCGATAATAATCTGTAATATTAGAATTAGATAAAATGTAAAAGATGATAAAAGTTCACCGGATTCAGATGCGTTTATTTGATGTACCATTATAATATTTAAAAATATAATAGCTAAAATACTGGCCCCAAGACGTATTAATACCCCGTTCTCTTTGAAATTCATTAAATTTATTCCTCTAAAGTTAAGGCCTTTATACTTTCTATAAAAGATGTTAAATTAAAGCAGCAAGTACACAGGTTCGTTTGCAGAAAATACAAGCAAGATTAATAGGTAAGAATCAAAAACTATAACTAAAAAACTTGGATCAAAAAAATTTTCTCCTATAATATCAGACTAGATGACTAATAAATCTGAACTACAACAATTATGCCATTTTTATCACAAAAACTTTAAAACGCAGCAAACATAAACTCTTATTTTACAGAAAATTGCAAAGAACCACATTATGTACTCATTTTTTATCATTTTTATGTAAGGAACTTTTTCCACAATAAAGGTAATTTTTAACATAACAAGATCAAATCAAGTAAGCTTTCAATTAATCTCTACTAACATTTCTCTTAAAAATAATTTATATTTTGGGGGATGTGCCAGATATTTTGCGGAACCAATTCTAATTAATCAAATATACATATGTGACATATAAAAAAGGGCCATTTCAATTTCTGAAATAGCCCCAATTATTTACCTCTTGTTATCCCTAAAATCCATCAAAAGCATCTTCGTCAAATGGGATCAACTGTTCAGGAGACTTTACTGTTTCTACTTTTTTTGTTTGTATCTCAACCTTTGGTACATTAAAATTATGCTTACCATTACCGTTTGATGATTGTGGTTTAACAGGTGCAGATACTGGTTGGTTTGAATTTATTTTAAACTCGGAAACCATCTCTTTCATAACCTCAGCCTGACTTGTAAGCTCTTCAGCAACACTGGCTGTTTCTTCAGAATTTGCCGAGTTTTGTTGCGTAACATTACTCATCTGTTCCATTGCATTGCTCACCTGATCAATGCCGTCTTTTTGTTGTTCATTTGCTGATGCAATTTCATCAACCAGTTCTTCTATTTTATTAACCTGATTTATCATCTCCTGCAAGGACTCGGTAACCTCTAAATTCAATTTAACTCCATCATCCGAGTTGTTAATAGCAGCTTCTATCATGTCAGATGTTTCACGTGCTGCATCCGCACTTCTCATTGCCAGGTTACGTACTTCTTCCGCAACAACGGCAAATCCTTTACCGGCTTCACCTGCACGAGCCGCTTCTACCGCAGCGTTTAATGCCAAAAGATTGGTTTGAAATGCTATTTCATCAATTGTTTTAATAATCTTAAAGGTTTCATCAGACGATGATTTTATTCTTTGTATTGCTTCTGATAGTTTTTCCATTCTGGACGATGATTTTTCAGCAGTATCACGGGATTCACGCGACAAGTTTAAAGCTGCCTTTGCAGTGGCAGTATTTTGACTTGTCATAGCACTCATCTCCTGCATACTGCTTGAAACCTCTTCAATATTACTTGCCTGTTCAGAAGCACCCTGTGCCAATGATTGGCTTGCCTGCGCCATCTGATGAGCACCACTGCTAACCTGATCTGAAGCGGCTTTGACTTGTTCAAGCTTTTCTGCCATATTGCGAATAGTCTGTGTCAATGAATTGTTCAATTTTAATATTGATTCCCGGGTTTTTTTAGTATACTCGTCACCATCTTCTGTTACAGGGATAACAGTCAAATCACCTTGCGACATTCGTATCAAATCTTCAGATAATGTATTAATCTCATGATCAAGATAATTATTAATTCGCGTTGATTTTGTAACATCTACCAAAACTTCCATCATACCAATTGTTTTGCCCTTGGGATCATGTACATATGCTGATTCTGCGCTGAAATTAAAACCATACAATTCTAATAGTGTCTGTTTTTCACCATTCTGTAAACGATGCAAGGGACAATTCTCTGTTTTACAAGCAGCTGTATTCCAGTTATTACAACTTTTACCCAATACCTGATCGCGTTTCTGACTGATCATATCTTCAACAGCTTTATTGATAAACGTCCATTTCATATTCATATCTGTTACAGATACAGGAAAGGGCAAAGCATCGAGAATATTTTGATACCAAACAATACGTTCTTTAATTTTATCCTGAAGATCATTTATATATCGAGCAATTAAACCAAACTCGTCTTTATTATTTGATTTAAACTCATCATCAAGATCACCCGTTAAAAGTGTATCCAGCATGGCAATCGTTTTCTTTAAAGGTGAAACAATTGAAAACAAAACAATACCTGCAATTAAAACCTGCAAAGCCAGCAATAAATAAAAAACCAATGAAAGCTCCCACTCTCCGGTTTCTGTTGGTTCCAGTTGTTGGATCATAAAAAAATTGATCAAAATTATTGATAAAAATCCCGCACCAAGTCGTAACAGGACCCCGCTCTTTTCTAGTTTCATTTTGACATGTCCCTTCTGCACAATAGCGTGTTAATCTTTGATTTCTCAAAATCAAAATAAATTTCTAGTTGTATTATCACATTTTCTTACTGCAGTCAAGATTTTGAATTGAAAGGTATAAAAAAAATTCAAAATCTAGTATTTGGAATGATTGTTTTACAATACTCAATGGTAATTATAACAACAATTATGCCAATACAAATACAATAGCAATCAATCAATTAACAAATTGTTTTTAAGGAATTTGAAAAGCTTCTTGTACAATGATTCATTTTTTTTGTTTTAAAAATTTGAAAAAATTCCCCTGGAACAGGAAAGAAAGAATATTCATTAGAAACTAAAAAGGCTGTCTCTAATGAAACAGCCTTTATGTAACAATCAAAACACCATATTTCTAGATGGAGATAAACAGTAAATCAGGTTCTCTGGTATCTTCTATTATGGATCCTCGATTTATAAATTTTTAAAATTCATTAAAAACATTATCATCTTCAAATGGAATCAACTGTTCAGGTGTCGATATTGATTTTTCATTTTGTTGATTACCCTGATCTCTTTTGGCTATCCTGGTATTATGGTCAAAAGATTGTGATTTTACTATTGTAGAAGCAGAATGAGTTGACTTTATTTTAAATTCATTCACCATTTCTTTCATTACCTCAGCCTGACTTGTAAGTTCTTCCGCAACGCTGGCAGTTTCTTCAGAATTGGCCGAGTTTTGTTGTGTAACATTACTCATTTGTTCCATTGCATCGCTTACCTGATCAATTCCTTCTTTTTGCTGGTTACTTGCAGAAGATATTTCTTCAACAAGTTCTTCAATTTTATTTACCTGGCTGATCATTTCCTGAAGTGATTCAGTCACCTCTACATTCAAAGAAACACCATTGTCAGAATTGTTAATAGCTGTTTCTATCATCAAAGAGGTTTCACGGGCAGCTTCGGCACTACGCATAGCAAGATTTCTAACCTCTTCAGCAACAACCGCAAAACCTTTACCGGCTTCACCCGCACGAGCTGCTTCTACTGCGGCATTTAACGCCAATAAATTGGTTTGAAATGCAATTTCGTCAATTGTTTTTATTATTTTTGAAGTTTCATCAGAAGATTCCTTAATCTTTTGAATTGCTTCTGATAATTTTTGCATACTTTTTGAAGATTTTTCAGCAGTATTAATAGATTCACGAGATAAATTCAAAGCTTCTTTTGCAGTTGCTGTATTTTGATTTGTCATAGCACCCATTTCCTGCATACTGCTTGTTATCTCTTCAATATTACTTGCCTGCTCTGAAGCACCTTGAGCTAAAGATTGACTGGCTTGGGCCATCTGCTGAGCACCACTACTTACCTGGTCTGAAGCTGCTTTTACCTGGCTTAACTTTTCACCCATATTTTGTATTGTATGTAATAGTGCATCATTTAATTGCAATATCGTCTTTCGTGCATCATGGGTATATTCATCACTCTCACCTGTAACAGGTTCAACAGTTAAATCACCATGCGCCATGAGTTGTATATCGGCAGACAATGAACTTATCTCAGAATTCAAGTATTCAGAGATTCTCGACAAGGAAGTAATATCCTGTACAACTTCAATATGTCCAACTTGTTTTCCTTTTGAGTCATGTATATATTGAGAATCAACTTTAAAATCCATCCCAAACTGTTTAAAAAATGTTTCAGTAAAACCATTTCGTAAACGAAATACTCCACAATTTTCAGTTTTACAAATATTTGCATTCCAGTTTTCACACTGTTGCCCCATTACATCGGGTCGTTTTACTTTGAGCATATCTTCAACAGGTTTATTAATAAAAGTCCATTTCATATTCATATCAGTAACAGAGATTGGAAATGGAATTGAATCAAGAATATTTTCATACCAGGTTATTTTTTCTTTTAATTTTAACTGCAGATCATTCAAATATTGTGCTATAATACTAAACTCATCTTTCGTACTTGATTTAAAATCATTATCCAGATCACCATTTAACAACTTGTCAAGCATTCCAATAGTTTTATTTAATTGAAATACAATAAAAGAAATTGTAATACCTGCAATTAGAATCTGTAAAGTCAGTAATAGATAATACCCCATTGAATAACTCACTTTCCCCGTATCAGTGAGTTTTAAATGCTGTGTCATTATTATGTTTATTACAATAATTGATACAATTCCTATCAAAAGTTTTAAAAGCACTCCAAATTTTTGAAATTTCATTTTATTACATCCTTTCTATAGTTTGCTGCTTACCCCTTGTCAGCAAGTTAATGAAAAAAAGAAATTTGAATTTTTTATACATTTTATATTCAACAAAAATTTGACAAACAATAAATTTTCATTTCATTGTTCTTGCAATCTGGTTTTGTAAGACTGTATCAATATACAACTTGATAGTTATCACAACAATTATGCCATCTAATCAGAGAAAAGAGAGTCTACAATAAATTGTTTTTATTGAATTTACAAATTAAATAAAAATAGATTTTAAGCAAGACCACTATTTAGTGATAAATTTTTCCCCGGAGAGTGTATATTGTTAAACGAAAAAAGGCCGTCCCTTTTGAGACGGCCTTTTTCATAAAACTTTTTAATTGAGTCCTCTTCTTTCTAAAAGGGCTTTTATATCTGGTTCCTGACCTCTAAACTTTACATATAACTTCATAGGATCTTCACTGCCACCCTTTGCAAGCACATTGTTACGAAACGCCATTGCTGTTTCTCGGTCAAATATACCGTTTTCCTTGAATGCCTGAAACGCATCTGCATCCAATACTTCTGCCCAGATATAGCTGTAATAACCTGATGAATAACCTCCGGCAAAAATATGTCTAAAATAAGGACTTTTGTAACGTACAACAATCTCAGGGATCAGACCAATGGTTTGCATACTTGCATTTTCAAATGATTCAACATCCTGCTCTTTGGTTTCAGCAAGTGTATGCCAATCCATATCTAAAAAAGATGCGGCCAAATATTCAACCGTGGCAAAGCCCTGGTTAAATTTACCCGCTTTTTCTATTTTTGCCAACAATTCATCGGGTATTGTCTCTCCTGTTTTGTAATGTTTGGCAAAACTTTTCATCACTTCCGGTTCACTGGCCCAGTTTTCCATAATCTGTGATGGAAGTTCAACAAAATCTCTGGGAACTGAAGTTCCTGATAGTTCATTATATTTACAATCAGATAACAATCCATGTAACGCGTGACCAAACTCGTGAAACAATGTAGATACTTCTTCAAGACTGAGCAATGAAGGTGTATCACCGGTAGGTTTGGTAAAATTACAGGTATTGGTGATTAAGGGAGTGATATATTCACCATTATTAGATTGTTTTCGGAAACTGCTCATCCATGCACCGCCGCGTTTGCTGGCTCTGGGGAAATAGTCGGTATACAAAACACCAACATGTGAACCATCAGCATCTTTAACTTCAAATACTTTAACATCCGGGTGATAAACTTTAACATCCGGCAGCTCTGTAAATGTAATTCCATAGAGTTTGTTTGCTACGGCAAACGCACCGTCTCTAACATTCTCTAACTGGAAATAAGGACGCAGTTCTTCATCATCTAATTCATACTTTTCTTTTTTAATTTTTTCCGCATAATACCACCAGTCCCAGGGCTCGAGTTTAAAATTACCGCCCTCTTTATTGATCATGGCTTGCAGATCATAAGCTTCCGCCTTTGCTTTGTTTAAAGCGGGTTTCCATAATTTCCACAACAACTCGTATACATGCTCTGGTTCTTTTGCCATATTTTTTTCAAGAATATAGTGGGCGTGTGTTTCATAGCCAAGCAGATTGGCACGTTTTACACGCAAAGAAGCCATCTTTTTCAGTATATCTTTATTATCCAATTCATTATTATGGTTGCCACGTTCAATATATCCTTTTAGCATAATTTCACGATATTCTCTTTTATCAGAAAACTGCAAAAAGGGAATTAAACTGGGTTTATGCAGGGTAAATACCCACTTGCCTTCTTCACCGTGTTCTTTTGCCGCTTCTTCAGCTGCTGCAATAACACTGGCCGGCAGTCCTGCCAGATCTTCTTTTTTATCAAGAACCAGTTTAAATTCATTATTTTCTTTTAAAACATTTTCGCCAAACTGCAAAGACAATTTAGAAAGTTCAGCATTTATTGCTCTCAACTTGTCTTTTTGCTCATCATTTAAAAGCGCACCACCACGTACCGCATCTTTATAGGTTTTCTCTAAAAGTTTAAACTGTTCAGTATCCAACTGGAGCTGATCACGCTTGTTATAAACAGCTTTGATACGTGCAAAAAGCTTGTCGTTCATCGAGATATCATCATAATGTTTTGATAATAATGGTGAAACCTCTTTGGCAATCTTTTGCATTTCATCATTTGTAGTTGATGAATTTAAATTACTAAAGACATTGTCTATTTTATCAAGCAATTTCCCACTATTGTCCAGGGCTTCAAGTGTATTTTCAAAAGTTGGCTCTTCAGAATTGTTAATAATAGCATCTACTTCTTCCATTTGCTGTTTCATACCCTCCAGGTAGGCGGGCATATAATGTTTTTCTTGAATTTTATCAAATGGTGGTGTTCCAAAAGGAGTGTTCCATGTTTGTAAAAATGGATTTTTTTGTTGTGTACATGAAGTCATGATAACTCCCAATAATAGGATTGTCAAAAGTTTTTTCATTAGCAATTCCTCTTTATAAAGTAATTTTTTTCATTTTTAATAACGTGATTTTTTATCAATATTCCAAATACCGATTTAGTAATTTCCATATAATTATTTGATGTTTTGCTTGTAGAAATTATTCATTATTTAAAACATCAAACTACCGGCTGTTTTTAAAACTATTGTCTTGACATGATATCAATTATTAATTATTATTAAATAGAAACAGGGCTGCATTTTCCTATGCTAACATTTCCGGATTCGGAATTCCCTCAGAATTTAAAATTACAAACAAACAATTGCATGATACATGCTTTCCTTTAATTGCATTTCCGCCATTATTTGCCAAGTGTATCAGCAATTCAATTTTTAATATAATTAAGGAGAATATTATGCCTTCATCCCAATTAACACATTATTTGGATGAGCACCATGTAAAGTATATTACATTATCCCATTCTCCCGCATACACCTCTCAGGAAATTGCCCATTATGCCCATATTCCCGGTAAGGAAATGGCCAAAACAGTAATGGTGCTCATTAATGGTAAAATGGCTATGGCTGTTCTACCCGCATCGAGTAAGGTTGATTTTTCACATCTTAAAAAAATTACCGGTGCAGATCAGGTTCTGCTTGCATCAGAAGAGGAATTTAAATTTCAATTCCCGGATTGTGAAGTAGGTGCAATGCCTCCCTTTGGCAACCTCTACAATGTACCTGTATGGGTTGACAAAGATCTGGCAAATGATCCTGAAATTTATTTTAATGCATGCAACCACAAAGAACTGATTAAAATGAAATTTCAAGATTTCAAAAAACTTACAAATCCGCACATTGGCAATTTTTCAATGCACAGAAAATATAATCGGGAAAAATATCACTAGAACCTATCCATTACCTTCCAGGTATTCCAATCAAAACCTGGAAGGTATCCCATATTAAACTTAAAAATCCATACAGAACTCCACTACATCTTGATACTTGAATGTGAAATTCACTTGCGCCTTATGATATAGATTCTTATTATTGCATAAAGCCATTTAAAATCATCAAAACAACAGGGCAGTATGGGCCTTTTAGACCAGTTATCATCGCTAACCGGCGATAAAACCCAGCAATCGAACCGGTCCGTCGCTGAGCAATGCTTGGCAGATCCGTCTTTATTGTCAGAGGTCGAAAAAGGATTAACCCAACCCCAAACAGCAGGAGATTGTGCTGAGGTTTTTACAATGGTAGCTGAAATAAATCCGGATTTGATCATTTCTTATTGCAAAACATTAATTAATTGTCTTGATAACAAAACTACCCGTGTACGTTGGGAAGCTGCACATGCACTTGCGTTAACTGCAGGCAAAATCCCAAATACAATTGCACAAAATCTAAACCTATTTTACAATATATTTAATAATGATAATAGTATCATTGTACGGGACTATACAGCTGATATACTTTCCGCTTATGCATCAACCAGTCCGGACACTGCAATTAAAGTCTGGCCGGTATTACAAAATATTCTGACTGCCTGGGATGGTAGACATGCCGGGCATGCAATAGCGGGGCTTGAAGCTGTTGCCGGATATCATCCTGAATTACATCAAGAACTCTATGGTTTATGTGAACCATTGCTTCAACATAAAAAAAAGGTTATTCAAAAATCTATAAATAAATTCTTAAAAACCCTGAAAGCATAGGAGTTTGAATGGATTTTCCACTCTTTCATCTGGACTTTATCGGTAATCGCATGCTTGTAGCGATTGTAGCCATTGTGCATGTTATGATCAATCATCCCATGGCTGTAGGAGCTGTACCTCTGGTAACCCTGCTGGAATGGATAGCCCATAAACGCAAGGACGCCGAACTTGACGAATTGGCTTACAAATTCACTTTTGTATTTTTCATCATTACAACTACTTTTGGAGCTTTAACCGGTGTGGGTATCTGGCTCACCACATCTCTGGTAAACCCTGATGCTATAGGCAGCTTGTTACGGATTTTCTTTTGGGCATGGTTTACCGAATGGATTATTTTTGTTGCAGAAGTTTGCTTTATCATGTGGTATTTCCTAAGCTGGAAATCCATGTCAAAAACCAATAAAAAGAAACATATCCGCATTGGTGCGTTCCTGGCACTTTTCTCATGGCTTACTATGGTTATTATTACGGCTGTGCTGGGATTTATGATGACTCCCGGGAAATGGATGCCATTCATACGTGAATGGACTGAATTCTCAAGTTTGCTCACGGCTGTTTTGAATCCTGTATATATTCCGCAGCTTGCTTTCCGAACCTCTTTTGCATTAATGAGCAGCGGACTCTTTTTCATGTTTCTGGTTCCCTTTTTCGTAAAAAAACAACCGGTACGATATACCGTAATTAAATATCTATCTATATGGAGTCTAACCTGGCTGGTTCCGACCGCCGCAGCTGCCTGGTGGTACTGGCAGCGTATACCGGCATATATGACTGAAAATGCTCCTATTGCCGTTGCAACTCAAAATTATGCAACTTGGTACCACACAATTCTCATTATACTATTAGCCATGGTTGTAACGGTAGCCATTGTTGCCACAGCAGGAATTATCCGCTCTCGCTGGGTTCCCAGATTTGTAATGTTAATTCCTTTTATTATGGGTATTGCTTTATTGGGTTATTTTGAACGCGCAAGAGAGTTCCTGCGCAAACCCTATGTCATTGCAGATTATATGTACGCAAACGGATTATTAAAAGACAATTACGCACTTTACAGTGAAGATGGTGTACTCCCTCATGCTTCATTTGTGAAAACCAAAGAGATCACACCTGACAACCATTATGAAGCGGGACGGGATGTTTTTATGCTTACCTGCAGTCGTTGTCATACGGTCAGTGGTATAAACAGCGTTACCGGTAAATTCCGTTACCTGTTCCCCGGAGACACACCCTGGACACCGGAACAGATCTCGAACTTTATAGCGGGCATGCACAATGTGAGACCCTTTATGCCGCCATATCCCGGTACCGACGCAGAGCGCGAGGCATTGAGCGAGTTTATCATTGCGCATCAAAACCGGGCCTTTCGCATGGAAGGTGCACAAACAGCAGGAATTGATAGATAATTAAGGACCTTAAAAATAGAGGAAGATATGGATTCTATACCTGTACCTCATGATATACAATTACAACTTCCCTTACCGGAAGGTACATTAAAAATTTTACTGGTTTTTCTGTTCATGCTGCACATTCTGTTTGTGAACTTTATGTTTGGCGGTGTGGCACTCTCGTTTATCTTTGAAATTATGGGAATATCAAATAAAAGATATGACCATCTGGCAAGAGAGATTTCCAAAACGGTAACGGTTAATAAAAGTCTGGCAGTGGTATTGGGCGTTGCACCACTATTAGCAATCAATCTGGCATATACAACTTATTTTTACGCTTCAACTTCTCTTACCGGTATTGCCTGGGTAATGATCATTCCTTCTGTTTCGGTTGCGTTTTTACTAACGTATCTGCATAAATATACCTGGGACAAACTTGCAGATAACAAGCTAATCCACTTAACCATTGCTGGTGTGGCTCTGGCATTATTCATGGTCATTCCGCTTATTTTTCTGGCCAATGTCAACCTCATGCTCTTTCCCAGTCGCTGGCTGGAGGTTAAAGGATTTATTTCTGCTGTTTTATTGCAAAATGTAATCCCCCGTTATATGCATTTTATTCTCGCGGCTATTGCAGTTACCGCTTTGTTTGGAGCCGGCTGGTTTGGACGTAAAAAATATCCCCACGAAGAAAAGCTGCCGGGCTTTACCCGTTCAGAAGTAAAAAGACTTTTTTACAAAATTGCATTCATGGTTACCTCTATGCAGTTTATTGTAGGACCGTTATTATTACTGACTCTGCCTGTGCATGGTCTTCACCTTACCGTATACCTCTTTATCGGTTTGGGAATTACAGGCGCCATTTTGTTCATGTTGTATGTGTGGAACGAACTCCACAGCCAACGTGAATTTTCAAATGGACGTTTCTGGATCATAATCATTTTGCTCACCTGTACCGTAACCATGATGGCGTTTGGACGTCACTATTATCGTGAACGTGCCGTTGATCCACACCGTAAAATGGTAGCAGAAAAAACTGAACTGCTCTACTGGCAAGCTGAAGCTGCCAGAGGACGCGAGCGCATGGGCATCAGTAAAGCGCCCAAAGCTACCGGTGCTGAAGCTGCATTTGCAAGAAATTGTGGCGTTTGCCATGCACCTACTACTGTAATGGTAGGACCTTCCCTCAAAGAGATTATTGAATTGTACCCAGACAATCCCCAGCAGGTTGTATTATGGGCTAAAAATCCCCAGGTCAAACGCGGTGGCCCCATTATGCCGTCCATGGCACATTTGGGAGACGCCCAGTTGACAGAAATTGCAGATTACATTCTGGGGCTGGAGCTTTAATGAGTATCGGTCCCGGGATTTTTTCTCGGGACCGTTTTTTTATCATCCTTCCAGGGCCAAGTCCACAGAACGAGTACCTAACAACCCGGTTTTACATTGTCAAGAAATTCCTGAATAGTTCTTCCACCTCAAATGTTTAATACAATATAGATTCAACCCGGCTTTAATCATTAACAACAGGTATGAATCATGTCAACATCTTACCAATCCGAGTTTTCTTATTGCGGATTAATGTGCAAAGGCTGTCCTATTTATATGGCAACACTTGAACCCGATCCACAAAAGAAGCAAAAAATGCGGCAAGAGATTGTCTACATTACTAACAATCTCTATAACACAAAATATAAACTGGAGGACATTACAGACTGTCTGGGCTGTATGAGTGATTCAGGAGTGCTGTTCACCCCCTGTACCGATTGCAAAATCCGCAATTGCGCAAAAAATCGGGGAATGCAGTCCTGTGCGTTCTGTGACGATTACCCCTGCGCTAACCTGGATCCTATAATCAAAGAAGATGTAGATGCAAAAGTCCGTTTGGATGTAATGCGGGCCAGCATGATGTAAATTTCAAAAAAATGTTGACTTTATTTACAATTATTATTAACTATTAATAACAACACCATTTTTAATTTTGATAGGGGGAAGTATCATGATTAATTCAAAACACCTTTTTCAAATTATTATTTTAATCCTGAATTTCAATCTTTTTGCTGTACCCATCCACTGGATGGCTGACACCCGCCCGTTGAATCCATCGGGGTTAGATATTTTCGTTAATGCTATGGCACCTTGTGATTTTAATAAGGATGGTATTACGGATTTGGCAATTTTAGGGAAACATAAAGATTGGACTTGGCGAAAACTCCAAATCTTTTTAGGACAAGACACAGAAACACCCCCATATTATCTACCCGATAAAATATATGAAACAAGAATTGAAGGCTGCATAGGTAATATGGGCTTTACAATCCAGGATATTGATGCAGATGGTAATCCGAATATAATCATCAGAGATGCCACAGAACTGTATGACTGGGAAATTGACAGCACACTAACCTTGACCCTTAATCCGGATACATTCAAAGATGTTAGTTTTGAAATAGCTTCGTATACACCAGACAATCCATCTTTCTTTGATATAGATTCCGATGGAGATCTAGACTTGCTAGTGAATAATAGCTATATAGGACTTGGAGTACTAAATTTATCCTTTTTTAGAAATATTGGTAATGCAAGCGAACCTGCTTGGGAAAAAGACTCGACCGTTTTACAAAATGCTACAAAAAACACATTGAGCTATGAATACATCTCTCCAACCATGATGCATGTAAACAACGACAGTCTGGTTGATATGCTGATTATCAGTATTACAGAAGGTATTTACAAAATTAAATTATTTTATGGCAGACAGGATTCAAACGGATTCAACTTTTCAAATGAACAAAATTTGCCAAATATTGAGATCAATGATACCATCAATTCCATTTTCCCTTATGATTATAATAAAGATGGGAAAAAGGATTTATTTGTCATTGATGGGAAACGCGTTTGTCGTATTTATTTAGCCACTGGTAATGCAGAGCAGCCCTTTGATCCCAATTATTATGTATTGAATTCTTTACCTGCTTTACCATTCTCAAGAATTTATCCATTTCAATTGAATAATCGCTTTCCATCTTTACTTTTTGTCAATGGTTATAGAGGTTGGATAGAATTTGGGCTAAAACCCGTTCGCCTCACACCAGATACGCTGATGAACTGCTTATTCTACAAACACACGCCCTCAGAAACAGAGTTTACCACTTATACGGAAGGAGACTCTTACAAAGACCAGTTGACAGATTTTGACAATAATGGCCTGCCCGAATTTATTTACACACATCATTACATGTATTACAGTTATACAAATGTTTATGAAAACTCGAAACCGGACCTGAGCGGCGAATGGACCAGCAAAACCAGTTTAAATGATATGATCTTTAGCCAGTTTGACAGCACCCTGTTTCTGGACATTAACTTTTATGATCTGGATAACGATGGTGACCTTGATTTTATTTTCCGCGAAAAAACAGTCATGGACATTGGTGAAGAAAATTACAATTATCCCAGCGCGTATCATTTTTATGAAAATACACAAGATCCGGATTCTACCTGGAAATTAAGACAGGACTGGAAACAAGGACTGCCAAACACCGTTTTCCATTACTCTACATTCAGCGATCTGGATCAGGATGGTGATTTTGATATGATTGTTAAATACAGTGCTACGGATTCATTGTATGCCTTTGAAAACATTGGCAATGCCCAATCCCCCGCCTGGGCCCGTTGGAATGATGCCTTTGTTAATATTGATTATTATGGAGAATATGTCCCCACATTTTATGACATTTATAATGATGGTTCAGATGAACTCATCATCCGGGACGATACCGGTATTTTCACCATTTTTGAAAAAGACCCTACATTGGCAATCAATAGCAAATCCAATCCTGTTCCTGATGGATTTATTCTAAATCAAAATTATCCCAATCCTTTTAACGCACAAACCCGTATATCCTTTCAATTGGATGAAAAAGCGAATGTTGAAATAAACATTTATGACATTAACGGAAGAAAAGTAAACTGTTTGAATAATTCACAGTTGAATGCCGGGTATCACCAAAATACCTGGAATGGAACAAACTATAACGGTAAAGTATCGAGTTCGGGAGTTTACTTTTATCAGGTAAACATTAAAACTCAAACCGCATTACACACATATTCAAAAAAAATGGTTATGATTAAATAAAACATCCAAAGGGCCGGTGCTTACCGGCCTTGAATTAAATATTAATCTCAAATTCCCAAACTTTTTCTCACTCCCCTTCTATTCAAGAATTACGTTGTTTTACTTGTATAATTCATATATTTTCATAATATAAGTAACGCAACTGTTTATATTTTTTGGCAAGGATTTTCGAGAATCCTTTTATATCATTAAATATTTGTACATACCCATATAACAAATACTCTTAACAATCTACAACACGCACACAATCAGCTCGAGGTAAACTAATGCTCAAGAACCGATACGTTTTTATCATTTTAATCTTGTTCTATTCATCCTTTGTACATGCAGAATTTGAATCAAACTGTGAATCATTAGATGACTGGCAAGTCCTGGATATGGCCGGTGACGGTCAGGCAGAAATTGTTGATGACCCATCAGTCCCGCCGGGTTATGGGAAACAGGTTATTGAATTTAAAGGTAAAAATATTATACTGTTTGCAAAATCCCAACAGATGGCAAATGGTTATATTCAGGTATTATGGAAAGATCCGCTTCCAACTGAAAGAGATGCTGACGGAATATTGATGTTCAGAGCTGATTTTCCTCAAGACGTTGAATATTACCACAATACCAAAGAAAGACGTCCACAATACTGGATAGAACAGGATGAAGACTCGGGTACTAGTTTACGTTACCGTGATGCCTCAATAGATGATTATACTTTTGATCTGGCTGCGGGAAAAGGATTGACCTTTGATACCAAATGGAATCCAACCGGTTGGTTCTGGCAAAAAGTAAAGCTGGATGGAGAAAATATTTACTGCAAGTTCTGGTCTGTCACTGAACAGGAACCCAAAGAATGGGTCATTCAGGCAAAGAGCGACAACAGTCTGCAAGGCCGTTATGGAGTTAGATGCTGGTCAGGTTATGCAAGGATAGCACATTTTATATCATCAGATAAAGATGTAACCATTACCCCGCCAACAGTCTTTTTATCCACTCCCAAGCACATTATTTTGAACAAATCGCTCCCCGAATTTAATCTGTATACAAACTTTCAAAAAGCAGTGCAAAATTGTGAAATATTAATTTCACTCAAACATAACAACAAAACTCTAAAATTTAAAACATCCCAAAATATTCCTTCCGGGTCATTCACACTCCCATTGAAAGAAATTCTGGCCCAATCTCCATTACAAATCCGGAATGAAGGTCACTATACCCTGCAAATTGAATTAACCCATTCTGACGGCAGCCAGCTTGGATCTGATGAGCGAACCATCGAATACCGGTCAAATAAAGAACTGGAAGCCAAAATCAACAAATTGTCTACACAAATGGAATCCTTTCTAAACTCAAAAAATGCGAATTTAAATGATCCTCAAACGCTCAAGAAAAAAACTGCTTACTCAAGTGCCCTCTCATTACTTGGGTTGGCAAAAGAACGACTGGATCAGGGGGAGCAAAAAGCTACTTATCAAGCAGTTGATTATGCAGAACAGCTTGTAAACTCGGCTGATAATTTATATCATGGTCAACAGCACGATGGCACCTACAGCCTGCAATTTGGGGATATTTCCCACTCGAGCACATCATTTGTAATGGGTAAAGATTACACGCTATCTGTACCATGGAATGTAACAGGCTCTACCATCAATCAAGATTTACAGTTCATGTATCACATTTGCAATGAATATGGACAGATACTGCAAACAGAGATTATCAATCCTGCCCCTGCCACCTCAACATGGAAACCCGGTTCCCATTTACAAAACATAACATTTTCACTTCCTCTGCAAACACCATTGGATGCTACTGCCGCGATCCATATGCCCAAAATATTTACAGGCAAGCATTACCTTACTGTTACTGTTAGGGATACTACGAAAAAAGGTCCATTTCAATGGGTACTTTTAAACAATCCTGAATCCATTAACTATTTCAATACAGGCAGGCTATACACCCTGTGCCCGGTTTATATAACTGCGCGGCTAATCGAGATCAACGCCCTGGTAACCGAGTGGGATAAAAATACAAACCAAACACACTGTACCATAGACGTTACCCATTATGGTGAGAACACTCTTGATGCAATTTGTGCTTTCGATGTTCAAACAGAGACTGGCAATATTGTATTTTCAAGCTTTCCGGAAATATCATTAAAACATGGGAAAAATCAAATCAGCCTGGATTATAACATCCATCAGTATGGCAAACTGATTTCCAGGGTACGTATCATCAAAGATGGTAGCGTCCTGACAATGACAGAAAAAGAAGAAACGATCGCATTGCCTAACAAGATGGCAATACTTGTTAAACGACACAATCATGTTGAAAAATCGGGTTCAACATTTACTACCCCAATAGACATCAATCTTTTAGCAGGTAAAACAAAAATTAATTCTACTGAAATTACCGTTTCAACTAATGAAAAAGAACTAGTCCAAACCACTCTTTCCGATAAAGCCCAAACAACGCTCCAACCCACCCCAAACTGGGGATATTATGATCTGCATTTTGAATTAAAGACGAATAACGGCCCTGTTCATTATGACAAGCGAATAATATCTACTGTAGCAGAAACACAGGGAACCGATATCCTGGTCAATGGTGAACCTTTTATCATGAAAGGTGTTAACGTTCATGGTTTATGGGGATCGAGTCGGGCACTCTCTAAAAAAGCAATGGAGATCCTCAAAGAATGCGGATTTAACACATTACGTGGTGACCATCCCAATACCTGGCTTGTTGACCTGGCATTTGAAGAAAACATGTGCTGGATGGCTTTGGCCGATTTTTCGTGTGCATCATCAGAAGAAATATTTACCCGTTACAATGGTTCCCCCCTTGCAGGTATTCAGGAAGTGAGTCGCCAATTCGTAAATGCGTACAAGGACAATGCCGGCGTTTTGTTTTGGAATTCCTGCAATGAAATTCATAGTAATTTGGATGAATTCCTTCTTACGGTTTATCCTGCATACAAAATCTATGATCCGTACAATCGTCCGGTAAATTATGCCAATCTATACGGTCAGGATAACTGGCGGGGACAGGATATTATGGGTATTAATTACTATTTTGGATTGTTTCAGAAATCCACAGATAGACAACCCATTATTGAAACAAGTATAAACCTGGGATTTGAACACAACTTGCCGGTTATTTATACCGAATATAACAGTTTTTGGGGACCGGACGAGTTAACCGGGCTTGATGCCATTTGGGGCATGGGCCAATGGGGATTAGACAAGGGTATGGCAGGTGGCACATTTTACAAACTGACCGACGTACCAGAACATCATCCGGGTTTGATTGACATCAACTCAAGATTTGAGATCAGGCAGCCCATGGCTGACGCATTCAAACAATTTCACGCTGATGCTGCGGTAAAACTGATTTCATATAAAGATCAAAAAGTCGTTTTAGAAATACAAAATAAAAGAGCATTCACCTTAAGAAATCCTGTAATAGCATTCAAAGGAATATCGGGTAATTTTACAATTGACGATATCAAGCCAAATGAAAAAAAGCAGATTGAAATATCACTATCAGACACTTTACCTCAACAAACACTCGAACTTGATGGAGAATTGAATTTTGAGACCCATTTTGGTTTAAAAAACAATATAGATGCTTTAATATTTTTAAAACCATAAATACAGGAGGTAACCTTTGAGATCTCTGTTCAAACCTGCACCACATATTGACCGAGTTGATGCAACAAAAACTGACCATCTTTACAAAAAGTATAGATGGAGTACTCTTGAAGCAACCTTTTTGGGTTATGCTACATTTTATCTGGTTCGCAATAACCTTTCGGTTGTTGCCAAAGATATCGAAGGAGCTCTTGCCTATAACCATGACATGATTGGCAATATCCTTGCTTTGACTGCAATCTGCTATGGCCTTGGAAAATTTTTAATGGGTTCATTATCAGACCGTAGCAATCCCAGGGCGTTTATGGCATTTGGGTTATTATTAACAGCTCTTATCAATTTCATGTTTGGTGGTATTGCCAGTTATCCGGTTCATTTATTATTGTGGTCACTTAACGGGTTTGTGCAAGGTATGGGCTGGCCCCCTTGCGGTCGTTCCATTGGGCATTGGTTCAGTCTAAAAGAAAGAGGCTCTATATTTGCCATCTGGAATGTTGCGCATAATATTGGGGGTGGTATTGCAGGTATTCTAGCTGCATTTGCGGCATCTCACTTTGGCTGGCAGGCAGCTTTTTACTTTCCTGGAACTATCGCCTTGGTAGGCTCTATATATCTTTTTATTAGATTAAAAGACACGCCCCAATCTGTTGGCCTGCCTCCAATTGAAGAATATAAAAACGATTTTCCTGAATCAGGTTTAACATTTGAAAAAGAGCTCACCACCCGGGAACTGTTTGTTGAAAATATCCTAAAAAATAAATACCTCTGGATTTTTGCAATAGCAAACTTTTTTGTATACATTGTAAGATACAGCATGCTGGATTGGGGTCCGCTTTATTTGCGTGAAGTGAAACACGCAACACTCACCAGCGGTGGTTTGGCGATCCTTATTATCGAGTTTGGCGGAATCCCCTCTACCCTGATCTCCGGGTGGCTGTCCGATAAAATGGGCGGACGACGAGGAATGCTGAGTCTGCTCTGCATGATCCCTATTTTCGCTGCGTTTACCGGTATTTATCTCAATCCTCCCGGCCATCTCTGGCTCGACATGACATTCCTTGCCATTATCGGATTTTTTGTCTACCCGCCCGTAATGCTATTGGGAGTATCCGGTTTGGATCTTACATCTAAAAAAGCAGTGGGCACCGCTGCGGGATTCATAGGTCTCTTTGGCTATATGGGCAGGACCGCCCAGGCAAAAGGTTTTGGCTGGATTGCCGATTATTTTAGCCGGGTATACGGTACAACCACCGGATGGGATGTGATCATTTTCTGCATTCTTGGCTGCACTCTTGTCTCTATCATTCTGCTGGCATTCACCTGGAAGATAAAACCCAGAGCTTGAATTATAATATTTATTATTAATTTTATACTGGATACAATATAATTCAAGATTATTTTTCATTTTTTCGGATCAACACTTGACAATTTCAAAAAATATCCGATATTAATAATACCAGTACCAAGCTGGCGCATAATTTCCGAAAGGTCCTGATGCTTATCAAGATCAGGGCCATACTTTTCAGTTCATATATAGGGATGCTCATGAAAAAAACCGGATTGTTTCTAGGCCCAACTCTGTTTCTGCTATTTTTAATCTTTCCCGCACCTCAAAATCTATCACCAGAAGCATGGTACACCGCTGCTATCGGTTGCCTGATGGCAGTCTGGTGGATCACAGAAGCAATCCCCATTGCTGCAACAGCACTAATCCCCCTGGTTTTGTTTCCCATTACTGGTGTAGCAGCAATAAAACCAGCTGCCGCACCCTATGCAAATCCTTTGATTTTTCTGTTTATGGGAGGCTTTGTAGTCGCCCTGGGTATTCAACGCTGGCATCTACATAAACGCATGGCTTTAGAAATCATCCGCAGCATAGGTATGAAACCCCGCTCCATTATTGCAGGATTTATGATAGCTACGGCGTTTCTGAGCATGTGGGTCAGCAATACTGCAACCGCAATGATGATGCTGCCGATCGCCTTGTCAATCGTAGAAGTAGCAAAAAGCAGTAATAATGATAGTGACCTAGGCAATTTCTCAGTTGTCTTATTATTAAGTATTGCCTATTCTGCAAGCATTGGCGGCCTAGGTACACTGATTGGTACCCCGCCCAACGCCTTAATGGCGGCATTTTTAAATGAAACCTATGGTTTCCAAATGGATTTTGTAAAATGGATGATTGTTGGAGTGCCCCTGGTAATCATTGGTATTTTTCTTTCATATCTGTTATTGGTTTATGTAATATATCCGATAAAAATTAATTCATTTAGTGGTGGTAAAGACTTTATCAAATCCGAACTTGCCAAAATGGGAAAAATGTCTGCAAACGAGATCAAAGTCGCTGTTGTTTTTGCACTAGTTGCCATACTTTGGATCATACGTCCCTTGTTGCACGACATCGTTCCCGGCATTTCTGATACAGGCATAGCAATTCTGGGAGCACTGCTCATGTTTCTTGTACCTTCAGACTGGAAAAAGGGAGAGTTTTTGTTGGACTGGAAAGACATGCAGTTATTACCCTGGGGTGTTTTATTATTGTTTGGGGGAGGCTTGTCACTGGCATCTGCAATTAGCAGTACAGGTCTCTCTGTTTGGATAGGCACCCAGCTCTCTCAAATTCAGTATCTACACATTATCATCATTGTATTTATTATAACATCATGTATTATCCTTTTAACCGAGCTGACGAGCAATACTGCAACAACAGCCGCGTTTTTACCCATTATGGCTTCTGTTGCGGTTAGTATTGGGCAAGATCCGTTATTATTTGTCGTTCCTACCGCCATAGCAGCGAGCTGCGCATTTATGCTGCCCGTTGCAACACCACCCAATGCAATTATTTATGGCAGCGGAACCATTACAATTCCCAAAATGGCAAGAGCGGGGATTTTCCTCAATATCTTGTTTGTTATGTTGATCACACTGTTTACATTTACACTTGTAGTACTGGTTTTTAACATAAAAATTAACTAGTGATTGATAATTCTACATGTATTCAATTTATCTTTTACATTGGGATGCTGAAAAAGCAGTATCTTTATCAGAAATACTACAATCTTTGGGTTACCAGGTAGCATCAGGTCCGCTGGACAACAAGAGCATGAGACAATTGCGTGATGATCCTCCGGATATAATGGTTATTGATCTTTCACGCAAACCATCAGTAGGCCGGGATGTAGCAATTGGTTTCAGAAGTTATAAAAACACACGTAATATGCCTCTCGTATTTGTTGAAGGAGAACCAGACAAAGTTTTAAAAACCCAATCCATTTTACCCGATGCCGTTTATACGGAATGGGAGCATATTCAAAATGCTCTTAAACAGGCAATAGAATCTCCTCCCGCGGCCCCTGTTGTGCCGGAATCTGTAATGGCCGCCTATTCGGGTACCCCCCTTCCTAAAAAACTCGGTATCAAACCAGACTCTGTTGTTACGCTGTTAAATGAACCTGAAGGTTTTAAAGACATGCTTGCCCCTCAGCTCCCCGTTGGTGCCAGAATGCAATCCTCAGGGAACGCTCAGGGTGATGTCACCCTTTGGTTTCTCAACAGCATGGCTGACCTGGAAGAGCAAATTGCAGCAATCAGCCAGAAATACGGAGAAAAAAAACTGTGGATCGCCTGGCCTAAAAAATCATCGGGGGTAAAAACCGATTTAACACAAACCCTGATACGCAATACAGGACTAGCTGCCGGCCTGGTTGATTATAAAATATGCTCTATTGATAATATCTGGTCCGGGTTGCTTTTTACACGGAAAAAATAATTTGCGATATTCTTTACTAATAGTAATCACTACAATTCTTCTCGGGGGAGAATCATCTCTCTTGTTACTCAAACTCGTAATCTTGAAGCGTACGTTATGGGCCACGGTCAAAAATATTATTCTGGGAATTTCAGATATCATCTTTTCTATATTGCTCATTTATTTGATGTTGAATGAAACGCCCTCGGCTACCAAAATACTATTCCTCATACTGATTATTACCCATCTATGGCGTTTTATTGAATGGAAAACAAAACCCGAGGTTACATTCTGCTTTAATTATCCATTACATTTAATAAATTTGCTAAAACTCTTTCTCTTTGTGACCCTGCTCATCTTTTATTGATAATAAAAACCATATCCTGATTTAGAATAAATTCGCAATAACAAGGGTTTATAGTTATAACAAATCAGGAGGAAATTATGAAACAAGTAAAATTCATTCTATTAACCTTCTTTATATTCACTTTATTTTTTAATTCATCCGCTCAACCACCATCAACCGGGAATGTACAGGTCGATTTCCATGTCAAATGGGATGGAAAGGTTATTCCTGATGTTTCATTTGTTAGTGATCTGGTAAGAACAACCGAGGTCATTGAATATCGTAATGGAGCAAGTCCCAATACTGCACAAAGGGCACCCGGACAGACCGAGTATCAACCCATTGTTCTTAAAAGACCTCGCTCAATGGACAATGAATTTGAAAAATGGGCAAATAAAGTCAGCTATGTGGGCAGCGGATTGGGATCAGAAGTCTCTTTGAGAGATTTTCGTAAAGATATTATTATTGAACTGATAGACAATACGGGCAGAACCTTGATGGCTTTTATGGTTTACAAATGCTGGCCTTCAAAATATGTTCCCTTGACCAAACTGGAAAAAAACAGTAGTGATGAAGCAATGGAAATTCTGGTTCTGGAACATGAAGGCTGGGAACGTGACCTCAGTATTCGATAATATATTGAAAATCAGGAGTTCATTATGAAAAAAAATAGAATTGTATCAATAATCTTTTTAATATTTATAATAGCAGGTTCATCAATTGCAATCGAGTTTGCTGTAAATACACACCGAACAAATCCTTATAATCGCAGTAAATTCAGAGTAAAATGGGACGGAAAATATATACCCGGAATTTTCCATATCAGTGGCTTGCACCGGGAAACTCAAATCATGGTTTATAAATCAGGAAATGACAAAAACGGTACAGTTAAACAGGTGCCGGGAAAAACAACTGTTCAGCCTCTTTTACTTGAGCGGGGCCGCACTCATGATACATCCTTTGAACAATGGGCAACCCAGGTCTGGAATAACAATTCAAGTACACCCCAGGCTGAATATAAAAAAGATATAATAATTGAATTGCTGAATGAAGCAGGACAAACTGTTATGGCCTTCAAGGTTTATAACTGCTGGCCGGCACAATACAGTCCAGTAACCGAGTTTGATGCCAATTCAAACGAAATTGCAATAGAATCCCTTGTATTACAATACAGTGGTTGGGAACGTGACATGGCCGTCACAGAACCCACAGAGCCATCATACACAACTCCTTGAAATTAAAAAAAGTTTTTTAATTTCTTGCATTAATGGTAATTTTTTTTTATTAATTAAAAAGGCTTGTTTTGTAATATCAGTTGGGGTACAATTAACAACATTTCAAAATACCTAATCAAATGGGGAGAGTACATTGAAATATATTACTGGTTTGGCAGTAATCATTTTGTCTACAGTTTTGTCTGCATCAGAAGCTGATCTTTGGTGGCAGCCATTATTCGAACAGGGGATGACACATGTCTACAAAAAAGAATTAAAAGAAGCAGAAAAACTGTTCAAGTCTATCCTGGACAAGGATAACGATATTGCACAGGCGCATTATGGCATGGGTATGGTTTATTATTCAAAAAATCCCGCAGGCAGGGATGCTTTGAACGAGTTCCGAAAGACGACTCAACTTGACAGGGAATATGCACGCGCATATTATCAAATGGGTATGGTCTACAAACATCGACCCAAGCGCATTATCAAAGCCCGCGATTATTTTGAAAAAGCAGTCATATATGATCCCACTATTTCGGATGCATGGCTTGAAATAGGCAATGCCAATAAACTATTAGATATGCCGGAACAAACCCTAAAATTATACAACAAAGCCATTCGACACAATCCTGACAATCAGGAAATTTTCCAGCAATTCCTTGAAATAGCGTTATGGATGCAAGATAATGAAAACATTATCGAAACCATCAATTATTTGATAGAGAAAAATCCGGATAATCCCCAGTATTATTTAAACCTTGCTCATGTCCATTTTGCTGCAGGACATTACCAGCTCAGTCTGGATCAGTTATTAGAAACTCAAAAAAAATTCCCGGATTATTCTACAAGTATGCTTGATCTGCTTTTAGCCAGAAACTATTTCAATATGCAGGATGATGCAAAGGGATTAAAACACTATTGGAAAGCTATTGAAAACCTTCAAGACAGCACAACAGTAATTGAAGTCTATAAAGATCTCAGTTACCTTTTAACAGATAAAGAGCATGACAAGTTACAAAACACCCGTCTCCAGGACCTGCCAATTTTTTACAAACGCTTTTGGAATGTTCGGGACCCCAATTATGCTACTCTGGAAAACGAAAGAATTGGAGAACATTATCGCAGGCTTTCATTTGCTCAAAAAAACTATCGCAGATACATGTTGAGTAACAGGTTCAATGAAGTAGCCTATCAGGATTTACATCCTTTTGCCAATTACAATATTCAGGGTTCAAAAATGCTCGAAGCAGCAGGTTTTCCTCAAGCTGTCATCAACAGTGAACGGGATTTGGACGATCTAGGGCTCATTTTTATACGCCATGGATTCCCGGATGATCAGGCTAGATCAATGGATGGAATGCCAAATATTATTTCTGAAGAATATATTTCATGGCGTCTAAAAAAACAGGATGAATATGATGCAGCAATGCGTCACATCGTTGGAGGTATCAGCGCGAATTCAGGAGAAATTGCCAGAAGACTGAACGAATCACCCGATGACGAAGCCCAAATGGCAGTTGGTGCTCCACGTGTTCCCAGAGCTGACCTGGGTGAAAGTTTATATCGTAAAGAATATTTTGATAACCTTCCAATGAACCTGAGTTGGAAATATTTCAAAACCGATACCCGCCCCGAAATGATTTTCCATTTCAAAAAATACGGTGGATTTCTGGGATGGGTTATAGAAGCCATACCGTATGCACCGGCAGGCCGGGAAGACCTTGATCCTAAATACGGACAATTAAGTGTAGTCTCTTTTATGGACAGGCCAGATATTGAACAAGTCAAACGTATGTGTGTTGAATTCAAAAATGAAACACTTGAGGATCTAAAATCAGCACTGCAAACTGAAAGCTCTGATTATAGATACATTTCAAAACCACTAACCATTCCCTATACCTTTAAAAGTTTTAAAGGTGAAAACAATCAAACCGATCTCGAGCTTTATTATCTACTGGAAGGCAATCAAACCGTTCTGGACCGTTCCCAGTCTCCCCCTGAATTGCATCTGAAAACATTTTTAGGTATGTATGACAGGAATTGGGACCCTTCAGTGAGAATCAAAAAAACTGAAAAAGTACCGGTAGATGTTAGACCGGATGCCTGGAAATATAATTCAGCTGTAAGACTAGACCGCACTTCAATTAAACCCGGTTCTCATGTTTATGAATTACAATTCACCGATCTTTTATCTCATCGTACCGGTGTTTATAGAGACACGCTTCAAATTGTTAACTATAATACAAATCAACTATTGTCCAGTGATGTAATTTTATCCAATCCGATTACAGTAAAAACCGAATATTCCAAATTCACCAAAAATGATATCACTTATACACCTCACATGTTTTCAGCTTATCCATCAAATGCTACAATTGGTATCTATTTTGAAATATACAATTTAATTCTCAACAATGAATTTAAAACTCATTTCAATGTAGAATGCAGCTTGAAACCAGCTGGTCCCATAGAAAACCTTAAAGAACAGAAACTGTATGGATTTTTTAAAAGTCTGCTGGGAAAAGACGGGCAAACCGGAACGGCATTTGACTATCAAGGTATAAGTCGAGATGAAAGCATATATCTCAATCTGGCTGTGGGAAAACAGGAAACTGGTATTTATGATTTAATCATCAATATAAAAGATTTGAACAGCGGACAAGAATATACAAAAAAAGTAGGAATTACTATAGAACACCCCAATTATCAAGCAAGTAATGATTAAAATAAAAAAAGGCCGTCTCCAATTTGCTGACGGCCTTTATAAATAATCTTAATGAACATGTCCATGATCAATTTCTTCAGGACTTGCTGCTCGTACTTCCATAATTTCAGTCTCAAAAGTCAGTGTTTCGCCTGCCAGAGGATGGTTCAAATCAAAAACAACTTCTTTTTCATCAAAGGATTTTACAACAAATTCCATTATTTGACCATCTTCACTATTTGCACGTAATACCAAACCTTCTTTCAACTCTATATTTTCAGGGATTTGTTCTCTGGGAGCGCGTTGTAACAGACTTTCATCATATTCACCATAAGCATCTTTTGGCGCAACTTTGACAGTTTTTTTATCACCAACAGTCATTCCCATCAATTCGTTTTCCAATCCAGGAATAATCTGACTGTGACCACAAATGAAACTCAGCGGTTCACGGTCTGCTGAAGTATCTGCAATTTCACCATTCTCTAATACCAATGTATAATGCATGGCAACAACCATGTCTTTTGCAACTTGCATGTAAATCTCCTTTTTATATGAATGGATTATAACCAAATTTTAATGCAGTATCAGCCCAAAGGTATAAACTAATGAACATTTAACCACTTTTTATTTTCAACAATATACAAATAATTATTATTTCTTGAAAGGAAAACTCCCCCGGCTTACCGGGGGAATGGATTTTTATAACAATTTTGCTCGCAAAGCAAAAGGATCATCATTAGAATTGTGTCCCCTGACACGTTGACTTAGAGCAGAAAACATGGATTTTTGTACTCTAAAAACATCCACATTTTCAGGAACAGGTTTGCAGCGTCTTTCTTCACGTAATATTACAAAAGGTTCTGTTATATCTTTCAAAGAAGCATTTCCACCATTTTCCTTATCATATACCCATGCTGCATGCAATGCTGCACCCAATGCCGCACCTTCACCTTCAACTGGTACAGCTTCTGCTTCAAATACATCTGCAATCGTTTGTACCCAGGCTTCGGATTGAGCAAGTCCTCCGGTTACCCGAATTTCTTTTGCCTTGACCGGCATTTTTCTAAAACCGTCGTAAAGATTTAATATATGCCCCTCTAATACGGCTCTGCACAATTTTTCTCTGGTAAAATCATCTAAATCAAAACCAAAATAAACCGGACTTGCCTGAGGTACATCCGGAGTACGTTCGCCCATATACCAGGGAATCAGCATACGCCCTTCATTTCCAACCGGAACCGTTTTTACAATATCTACAAATTCTTTATGACTTAATTTAAATTGGTCAATAATTGCGTTGTATCCATTCGCCAGATTAGATACACATAACAAAGGTAAATAGTGCCCGGTGCTGTCACAAAAGGCTGCTATTTCACCGGTAGGATCAATATAAGGTTCATCCAGGAAGGTATAAGCGGTTCCACTTGTTCCCAGGCTGATCGTTACAATACCCGGCTCTACATTACCGGTGCCCACCGCGCCATACATATTGTCTCCACAACCGGCATCAATCCGGCATTCCGGATCAAAGCCATATTGCTCAGCAAGTGTTTTTCCAATAAATCCAATAGATTTATCAGCAGGTTCAAGAGCTGGAATTTTATTTTTTAAATCCGGTGAAATGGCATTCATTACTTTATCAGACCATTTGCCGGTTTTAGGGTCCCACAATGCCATTCCGGAAGTATCTCCCGGTTCCATCACCCGAACGCCACCATCTTTGCCTCCTGTGAGATACCAGTTGATAAAATTGTGAACCAGAAAACAGGTAGTGGTTTTTGCAAAAGCTTCCGGTTCGTTACGAACCATATGAAAAATCTTTGCTGCCGTATAACCCGTGCGTTGACTGTTACCAACCTCTTCAATCATGGCATCCAACCCGCCGACGGCTTTTGTCATTAGATCACATTCCTGCTGAGTGCTGAAATCATTCCACAATTTACTGGTTTTTCGTGTAAGGTTACCCTCTGCATCCAGGGTAACCAAACCATGTTGCTGCCCTGAAACAGCGATCGCTTTAATATTTTGTTGAGGAACATTAGATTTCTGTAAACGCGCGAATAATATATTCAAAGCTTCTACCCACATCATGGGATCCGATTCGGATGCACCTTCAGTTTGACTGACAACAACACCATTTCGGGTATTATATTGAGGTAAATCATTATCATAATTCACTGCATCCACATGTACAACTTTATTCTCATCAAGATCCAGTACAAGTAATTTGGTACTCTGGGTAGAGCTATCTATTCCCGCAAACAGGTTCTTCATGGGCCCTCCTTTTATTATAATTTTCTTTTAAAGTAACAGATTTAAAACAATGTTGCAAACAATAAATTTGAATTCACTGCATACAAAATCAAAAAAAGGTTGCAAGGAAATGATAAATTTTGTATACTCTACCGAGGTAGTTACTAAAAACAGGTGCTATGGTTCTAATATATCCACAATTAGAGTGTACCCTGCTGAATTTATCTTTCCCGTAAATCCACATGATATTCTGCATCTTTTCCTAAAAATCTTGAAAATTATAATAAAGAGGTTATCATGTCGGATTTTATCAATTCCCTGATGAGCGATGTAAAAGCAAAGAACGCGCATGAAAGTGAATTTTTACAAGCTGTGGAAGAAGTAGCTGAATCTGTAGCGCTGGTATATGACCGTTATCCGGAATACCGATCTGTAAAAATATTTGAAAGAATCATAGAACCGGAACGTGTTCTCATGTTCCGCGTTCCCTGGGTAGATGATCAGGGAGAAGTGCAAATAAACCGGGGATTCAGAATTGAAATGAACAGTGCAATTGGTCCATATAAAGGCGGACTCCGGTTCCATCCATCTGTAAATCTAAGTATTTTAAAATTTCTGGCTTTTGAACAGGTATTTAAAAACAGTCTTACCTCGCTTCCACTGGGTGGTGGCAAAGGTGGCTCTGACTTTGATCCCAAAGGCAAGAGTGATAATGAAGTAATGCGTTTTTGCCAGAGCTTTATGAGTGAACTTTACCGTCATATTGGCCCAAACACGGATGTACCAGCAGGTGATATTGGAGTTGGCGGACGCGAGATCGGTTTTCTTTTTGGCCAATATAAAAAACTCAAAAATGAATTCACCGGTGTACTTACAGGTAAAGGCCTGAATTGGGGTGGCTCTCTGATAAGACCCGAAGCAACCGGTTATGGTGCAGTATACATGGCAGCAGAAATGCTTGAAACCAAAGGACAAACACTTGAAGGAAAGATCTGTCTGGTTTCAGGTTCAGGTAATGTAGCTCAATATACCACTGAAAAAGTAATCGCGCTGGGCGGCAAAGTTGTTACACTTTCTGATTCAAATGGTTATATTTATGATGAAGCAGGAATTGACAGCGAAAAACTTGAATTTGTTATGGATCTCAAAAACCAACGACGCGGCAGAATTAAAGAATATGCTGATAAATATAAAACCGCGGTTTATACCGATCTGGACCACAACCTGGATTATAACCCACTTTGGGACCATAAAGCAGATTGTGCCTTCCCAAGTGCAACACAAAATGAAATCAATAAAAAAGATGCTGAAAACCTGCTCAAGAACGGTGTTGATGTAATCAGTGAAGGTGCAAACATGCCCACAACCATTGATGGCGTCAAAGTATTTTTGGATGCGGGCGCGCTCTATGCACCGGGTAAAGCTGCCAATGCCGGTGGTGTTGCTGTTTCCGGACTTGAAATGACACAAAACTCGATGCGCCTCCCCTGGACACGCAAAGAAGTGGACGAACGTTTGCATATGATCATGAAAAATATCCATAAAACCTGTGTTGATGTTGCCGAAAGATTTGGCACTCCTGGCAATTATGTAAATGGTGCAAATATTGGTGGTTTTCTCAAGGTTGCGGATGCAATGATTGACCAGGGTATTGTATAATAAGAATTGAAAGATACTATGTCATCTAATATCAAAGTTCTGCCCCATGCCGACCCGTTATGGGTCGAGCATGGGTATGGAACCCGATTTCAAGGGTTCCAAAATCTTATGCGATTGCGTATCAGAGATATTCTACTGGTATCCAGCTTGTATGATCTCTATGTTTTCGAAGAAGACGGCAGATTATATGAATTGATCCGTGAGAAATACCAGGGATTAAATTTAAGTCACTCGCCCGAGTTGACCCGGGTATCGAGCGGTAAAGAAGCCCTGGCAATCATACAGGAAGAACGCAGGTTCGACCTTATTTTGACTACTTTGCATATTGAAGATATGCGGGTTTCCAATTTTGCAGAAAAGGTAAAATCTCTGGATATTGGTATACCAATTGTACTGCTTGCGTTCGATAATCGGGAATTGTCTGACTTGCTCTTGCACCAGGATTCATCAGTTTTTGACCAAATCTTTATCTGGCAGGGAGATTTTAGACTTTTACTTGCTATTATTAAACATCTGGAAGATAAATTAAACGTAGATCATGATACAAATCTGGTTGGTGTACAATCAATTATAGTAATAGAGGATAATGTAAGGTATTATTCCTCCTTCCTGCCCATGATCTATCTAGAGACCATGCGCCAATCACAGCGCCTGATCTCTGAAGGTATTAATTTATCTCACAAGCAACTGCGACAGCGGGCACGGCCCAAAATACTTTTATGTAAAACCTATGAAGAAGCAAAATCGTATTACGATAATTACAATGAAACCATTCTGGGTGTTATTTCAGATATTGAATTCCCACGCAACAATGCTATGGACGCCAGAGCCGGGCTTGAATTCGCAAAATACGTATTAAACAGCCATCCTGATATACCGGTATTATTGAATTCAAACAATATTGATAACGAAAAAGAAGCCCATTCCATTGGAGCTTCATTTGTTTTGAAAAACTCGCCTACTCTGCTGCACGAATTGCAGCACTTTATGATTAACAACCTCTGTTTTGGAGATTTTGTTTTTTACACCAAAGAAGGTGCTGAAGTAGGCCGCGCGAATGATCTAATTTCTCTTGAAGAACAATTAAGGTCGGTACCTGCCGAAAGTATTCTGTACCATGCTGCACGTAATCATTTTTCAAACTGGTTAAAAGCCAGAACTGAATTCTGGCTTGCGCACCAGCTGCGTCCACGCAAAATCACAGATTTCCCGGATGTTGAAAACGCCCGTCAAGATTTAATTGCGTCGTTGAAAGAATATCGAAAAATACGCCAACAAGGCATTATAACAGATTTCAAAAAAGAGACTTATGATCCATATTCCAGCATATCAAGAATTGGTGGAGGCTCTCTGGGAGGCAAGGCGCGTGGTCTGAGTTTTGTAAATATACTCATCAACAATTACAATATCCACAACCAGTTTCCGGGTGTAAAAATAAGCATTCCCCCGGCAATTGTTATTGGTACGGATGTTTTTGATGAATTTCTTCATGAAAACGATCTACATGCATTTGCTTTATCCACTCATGACGATCAGGAAATCATGCACCGTTTTCTACAAACCAGACGTTTTCCTGAAGAAATTTTAGGCGAACTTATCGCATTTCTGGATCTGGTGAACACTCCGCTGGCAATACGATCATCCAGTTTATTGGAAGATTCGCACAACCAACCCTTTGCAGGAGTTTATAATACATATATGCTGCCAAACAGCCACCCTGATCCATTAATACGGTTGGCAAACCTGCTTAGGGCCGTCAAAAAGGTTTATGCTTCAACCTTTTTACAGGCTGCCAAGAACTATATCAAAGCAACTGCATATAGGCTTGAAGAAGAAAAAATGGCTGTAATTATTCAAAGTATGATAGGCTCAAGGCACAATGATCGTTTTTATCCTGATTTTGCTGGTGTTGCCAGGTCTTATAACTTTTATCCACTGCCACCACAAAAGCCCAATGACGGAATTGCATCCGCGGCACTGGGTTTGGGCAAAACAGTTGTAGAAGGTGGTACAGCGGCTAGATTTTGCCCCAAATATCCGTCTCGTCAGGACCCACTCAATGCGCCTAAATACATTGTAAAAAATTCACAAACCGAATTTTTCGCACTCGATCTCTCAAAAGAGCCTGAAAATCCTGAAGACATTGAAGACAGCCATATTAAAAGCTACCCATTGTCTGTGGCAGAACAAGACGGGACCTTGAACCAACTGGCTTCAACCTATTCTCAAGAAAATGACATTATTTATGACGGCACTTCAAAACCAGGAGTCCGGTTAATCACGCTCGCTCCCCTGTTGAAATTCAAGACATTCCCTCTGCCCGAGATTCTTGATCTGATTCTGGATATGGGACGCTGGGGTATGGGTACTCCGGTGGAAATAGAGTATGCAGTGAATCTATCTCAAAAAGATAAAAAAGAATTTGGCATATTGCAAATGCGCCCCATGGTATTGAACCGGGAACTGGAAGTATTAAATATAGATCAATACCAGGATACTGAAATGATCTGTAAAAGTGCCAAGGTCATGGGCAATGGCGTTATTGAGCATTTGCAGGATATCATAATGGTAGACAGAGATATCTTTGAAAGGGCTGCAAGTGTTCAGGTTGCTCAGGAAGTCAGTTATTTTAATTCAAAACTGGTAGATCAAAATCGGCATTATCTGCTGATTGGTGTTGGTCGTTGGGGCAGTATGGATCCCTGGTTGGGTATACCTGTCAGGTGGGACCAGATATCAGGCGCCAGAGTAATTATTGAAGCTAAATTTAAAGATATTGATGTAACTCCATCGCAAGGTTCTCACTTTTTTCAGAACCTGAACTCTTTTATGGTAGGATATTTTACCATTGATCATCAAAACAATAACTGCTTTTTAGATTGGGATTGGTTAAACCAACAAAACATTGTAGAGCAAAAACAATATACAAAGCACCTGAGCTTTGACAAGCCGTTCTCCGTCAGAATGAACGGGCATGAAAGCCGTGGTGTTATTATTAAACCGGGAATTTAACGTGAATACACAAGAAAAAGTGCCTGAAACATGTCCCCATTGTGGGCGAAAACTTTCACCCTGGGAACAAGTCTTGTTACGGGTTGATCGGGCCTTGATGTGTAAAGGCTGCTGGTATCGTATATTTCTGGATTCTCACGATCATCCGGAAAATGACAAGAATATAAAATCCTAAACAGGAAAGTATACAATGCAATCATACAACTCTTTTAATGTGGCACAAAAACAGGTCCTTGAAGCCGCCAGGTTATTGAATCTTGACCAGGCAACAACCGACTTGTTAATTTGGCCCCAACGAGAATTTAAATTCACCCTGCCGGTCAAAATGGATGATGGCTCTGTCAAAATTTTTCACGCCTGGCGAATTCAATACAACACAGCCCGCGGTCCCTCAAAAGGCGGTATTCGTTTTCATCCTGACGAAACGGTCGATACCATCCGCGCACTAGCGTGCTGGATGACCTGGAAAACCGCAGTTGCCGGATTGCCACTGGGCGGCGGTAAAGGCGGTGTCTGCTGCGATCCTCGAAACATGTCTGAACGTGAAATGGAAAACGTTTCAAGAGCGTATATTCGAGCATCAGCTTCATATCTGGGAATTGATAAAGACGTACCCGCTCCGGATGTGTACACCAATCCTCAGATTATGGCCTGGATGATGGATGAATTTGAAGTAATTACTCAGCGGCATCATCCGGGCGTATTAACAGACAAGCCGCAAAAGATCGGTGGTACAGAAGGCAGGCGCGATGCCACAGCTCGGGGTGGAGTTATCACTGTACGTGAAGCATGCAAAGTGTTAAACATTGATCCTACCGGTACATTTGCCATTCAAGGATTTGGCAATGCCGGACAGCGTGCGGCGCTGCTTCATCACGAATTGTTGGGTGGAGGTAGATTAACCGCAGTTTGCGATTCCCGCGGTGGTCTTTACAATGCAGATGGGTTGGATGTAAAAGAACTGGTAACATGGAAACTCACACATGGTACCATTGCAGGCTTTCCCGGAGGCAAAGCCGTAGACAGGGACTCTATTCTGGAAGCAGATGTTGACATACTTTACCCCGCTGCATTGGAAAATGCAATAACAGCTCAGAATGCGGAGAAAATCAAAGCAAAAATTGTATGTGAACTTGCAAACGGTCCCACTACTCCTGAAGCGGATATTATTCTCAATAACAAGGGAATACATGTAATACCCGATATTTTAGCCAGTGCTGGAGGGGTTACCGTATCGCATTTTGAGATGGTCCAGAATGCAACATCTGATTTCTGGGATGAAAATACAGTACATACTCGCCTTGATGAAAAACTAACCACAGCCTACCATACCGTCATGTCCGCTGTTAAAGAAAAACATGTTCATCCACGTCTTGCCGCAACGATTGTAGGAGTTGCACGAGTTGCAGAGGCATGTGAACTCAGGGGATGGGTGTAAACCAGCCTGCTATTGATTCAAATATAAATTAGAGATAAAAAAACCCGGAGGTTATTAACCTCCGGGTTGAAGGAAGGAGATTATTTCACAAGTAACATCTTGCGGGTAAGAGTCTGATTATCTGTTTTCAATGTGTAGAAATATACACCTGAAGCAAGACTTGCACCGTCAAAAGTTACATCATAACTACCCGCAGCAACATTGCTGTTAACCAGGGTAGAAACTTCACGACCCAATGTATCAAAAACTTTCAAGGTCACCTTGCCACTCTTTTTCAAAGTATAATTGATAGAAGTGGTTGGGTTGAAAGGATTGGGGTAGTTTTGGTTCAATGCCATAGTAGCAGGAGCTTTGGTATTGTCATTAATACCTGTAGTAACAACACTTGCCCAATTGGTATCACCAACTGGCAGGCCATCGGTACCAACAAAAGCATCATTTGCAACTTCATAGCTCATATCCAAAGAGTCTGACCAGAATTCACGTGAACGTCTGTCCATCTCTACTGAATCTGTAGTGATAGCACCTGGGTTATCATGGTACCAGTACATCAGATCCAAAGGAATATCGTTAGGATTAGTAAATTCTACAGCACCTTCAACAAAAGCTTCGCCAGGAGCACTGTTCATTGAAGCGATACGATCTGTCATAATAGGAGCTGGAGCTACACCGTCAAATTCAAAGTAATCAAGAACGGGTTGTTGATAATGAATAACATTGTTTTCAATATAGAAATTTGGAACAACTGTCAAAGTATCAGATACATTCGGCTCATCGCGAATGAGGGCCATTTTAGGTTTGCCACTTTGATAGAATTCACCTGAATAACCAAATTCCAAAATTCTCCATTCATCATCAGGATCTTCACCAAAGCACTGGGGGTTAACCCAAAGGTTATTGGTTAATACAAAACCTTCTTCGCCAAGGTCACCTAATTGAACAACACCAAAAGTACCAACCCAGTTAGCAATAGTTACGTGGTCCATTTCACAGTAACCCAGGAAATTGTTTTTACCGCTAGCATCCTGGTGACGGATAACACGGTCTTCACCATTCATAATAGTAGTATTTTTGATGATCAAGCTGTCGGTAGCTGCATCGCGGAAATCCAAAACACGACCATTACCCAGGTTGTCGCGTGAAAGCTGACCGGCATTTGTTATAATACAGTTGGTGAGCTCTACTTTTTGCGCGCCACTACTGGAGCGAACTGTAACCTGACCACAGTTATTCAAAATACATCCATCAGCAACAAATACTGCACCTGATGCATTTGCACGTACCAGTTGACCATTCATACGGAACAGAGGATCAAGTTTGCTGGTGTCAACCAGATCAGGACCCATACCATCCAGATAAAGATTATAGAGATAACAATCTGCACGACCAGTAACCAAGCGATGTTCAATAGAACCATCAGCATCTGGCCAGGTTGCGATAACCGGAATAGGGCCATCACCGTCTTCAGCTTTTAAAACCATTGTCCAACCACTATTGGAAATTTCATTGCGTGCCCAATAGGTTGCGCCACGACGAAATACATAAACGGAATCGTTACGAGCACCAGTTGCAGTGGTGTCGCCACTAATGATTTCGTTTACGAAACCAACATTTGGTTCAATAATAGTATCTGCAGATACTATTGGGGCCATAATAGCCAGAACCAGAACAACGAATAACAAAGTACCAAGATAACGCATAATTTCCTCCGAAATTAATTTGTGTTATTGTGAATTAGTGCTTTCTTTTTTTAAAATGTAAAACGTAAACCCAAATCACCGGATACGCCTGTTACTTCACCTCCTCTGTCAATTTCTCTAAAAGTATAGTAATTTCCTTCTACAGTATTGGTCAGATTGTTAATATTAGCAAATACTGCTATATTTTGAGTAACCTGTTGTTTAATTGAAAGGTCCCATCTTGAAAAACTTTTTCTGTATTGATCAGCTCTTTCAGCAGAACTTATAGAAGCAAGATAGGGTCCCTGAAAGTAAACTGACAGACGTGTAGAGAAGCCACCCTGATCATAACCTACTGCAATATTACCTGTATAATCTGTTTGACCAGTCAACGCACGTTCTGTATAATAATAAGTTGGGATAGGTGCTGGTGGTGGAAAACCATCAGGCTGTATCATAGTAAAGCGTGGATATTTTGTATGAGACCAAATTTTTGAAAAGTTTGCATTGATCACAATATTCTGCAAAATACCTGGCAAGAACCACATATGGGTTTGCAGATCAATTTCATATCCATAAACATCAGTATCATCAACACTAACGGGTTCAGACATTTCCATCTGATTGTATGGACCAAATTCTTCTGGCAAACCAATACTATCTGCATGTGCTTTATTCAAGATCATTACATTGTTGAGCCAATAAAACACATTATCAATTTTTTTGTAAAACCCTGAAACCGTCAATAAACCATATTCTGATTTGTAAAGGGACATACTTAAATCAAAATTATCCGCAAGTGCCGGTTCTAAACCAGGATTTCCACGTTCAATAATTCCCGCTTCATGATTCACATACAAGTTTGGCAATCTCATCTGAAAATCAGGACGAGTAAGCGACTGGGTATATGCAAAACGGAAATCGATCCATTTGAACGGTTTTACACGTACATGAACATTAGGTAACCAGTGTTCATTACTAAAGGTTTTGGTTGTATCATAAATTGTAGCTTTTTGACTTTCAAGAAAACCATTGATTTCAGGTACAAATTTAGCAGAATAATCATTATTTTCACTTTCATAACGAACACCTGCAATAATAGATATTGCCTGACCAATATTCAACTTTGTCATTAAATAAGCAGCATTAAACATCTCTTCTACATGATATTTATTGCGATTACTTTCAAGCATGTAAACATATTCGTAAAGATGAGAAACACCGGTTGCGGAATAATTATTTTTAATACCACGACCATTCAAATTATACCATTCTCGAACCATAGAACCATTGATTAATGGATTTAACAAATAATCATCATACATGGTTCTGGATGTATATGGAGGGCCGGTTAAACAGTCAACCAATAAATTGCTTGAACCGTTTGGCCAATAAGAATTTGCATAATCTTTGGCAACGTATTGTCCACTATCGGTAAAAACACTATCTGGTGATGTTCTTAACCAATAGGGTGCAAATCTTCTATCATAATCACGGTTTCTTTCTTTGTTTCTGAATTTATAACCAAACTTGAAAAAACCAGCGACTTTAGAACCCAGATTATAATCCTTCTTGATATCAATACGCGCAACCAAATTCCGTTCATCGTTTTCACTATGAGTAAATTCAGCATCACGCAGATAACCGGATTCAAAATTATTCCATGCAAGAGGAATTAAATCTTTGCCTGGTACTCTTTTATAATCTTCCTCATAAATATCATCTTTCATTCCGGAATTTGTAGTTTGATTTTCACGGAACTGCATAGCATGATTAAATGGTGTAGAATTGTTTGTATAAGCATGAGCTAATGCCCAGTTTAAATCAAGATTAAAGAGATGGTTTTCACCTACAAGAGAATTATTCCAGGTCTGAATTTCACTATCTGTAGCACGTCCATTATAAGTGATATTATCACCACCCGTGCTGTAATTACGAGATGAATAATATTGTTCACGATTGGTATTACTGAAAAGATTGATAAATTTGATATTCCCACCATCGGAGGTATTATAGTCGAATGTAATATCTGCGCCATATCTTTCACGAGTTTCATCAGTATAGGCTACAGTCAGGCTGCTTATCGAATAATTTAAATCTGCAGGAATATTCCAAGAATCAACAAAAGATTCTGTGCTGCGGTCTCGTTTTTCAGCCTGCGCACCCGCTTGAATACCCAGCTTGCCATCCCAAAAACGATTACTGTATCTTCCACTAACATCATATTGGCTAGCGGATTGTTCCAGATCATTATAGGAACCAATTACATCAAATCGTATTTTTTGTCCTTCAGGAGCTTTACCGGTAATAAGGTTAACTGCACCAGCAATTGCATCTGCATCCTGATCAGGGGTGATCGCTTTGTAAACTTCAATTCCCGCCAAAGTTTCCTGAGAGAGAACACTCAAGTCAACAGATCTGCTTTCTGAAGCTGTTGCGGGGATTTGAACACCATTTAAAGAAATGGTTGTATATTTGGCATCAAGTCCGCGAATCATCAAAGTCTGCGCTTCACCACCACTACGCTGTACGGCAATACCCGGTAAACGTCCAATAGACTCGGCAGCGTTAGCATCGGGCAGTTCCTGAATACGTTCCGCAGACACAACATTCACAATCTGATCAGAAGTAATCTGCTGGTTAATGGCGGCAACCTGACCTTCGCGTTGGGCGGTAATAATAACTTCACCTTCAACGTCCACAACGCTATAGTCCATTTTAATATTTTGAGTCAAAGTACGATTAGCCGCGATTTGAATTGGAACTTCTTGTTGAATATATCCCATATAAGAAACAACAAGGGTATAATTCCCGGGAGGAATATTTGCAATCCTATATTGACCTTCAAGATCGGATGCACTACCAATAGCAGTTCCTTTTAAAAATACGTTTGCACCGGGCAAACTTTCCTGTGTTGAAGCATCAGTAATAGTTCCCTGCACCTGGCCGGAGGTTGCGGCGAAAGAGGGAGTAAAAGATACAAGCAAGGCCATGCAAATTAAAACTGACCACAATAATCTTTTATTATACATTTTCACTCCTTGTTGATGAGGCTTTTAATTGTGGGAGAACAAACATAATAATTCCTACGGCATAAATTATTATGTGTTAATAATATAAACATATTCGATGCAAAACAAGTAAATTAACGGTTAAAAAACATCTCTAACAATGTTAAAAAAAATACTTGTTGTTTTTAAAGTAATTACTTACTTTGTTAAAGTTGTTAATTAACAATATCTATTTATTTTTTTAAATATTTTTCATTCCATTTTATTTTTTATATAAAAATGAAAGTCTTTCATGATAGAAGCAGATAAAAAATTATTGAATGATATACAGGGAACAATTCTATCAAGTGAGCAATTCAAGAACAGCAAGAATAGCAAATCTTTATTAGAATATCTAATGCAATGTTCTATTAATGATATTTCTCCAAAAGAAGTAACCATTGCTCAAGAAGTCTTTCACAAAGATGAAAACTTTATCCCCGGCGAAGACCCACTTGTTCGAGTACACATCCACAACCTTCGAAAAAAACTTGAAGATTATTACAACAATGAAGGCAAAACAGACAAGTATATTATTGAAATTCCTAAAGGGAACTATGTAATAAAGGTCACCGAAAGAGATTTTAAAAAAGAAAAAAAACCCTTTGGCTCAAGAATTAAGCCTGTAAACATTGCTTTGCTAATTTGTATACTGATAATAGCTGCATTATCAGTTTTATTTTATCGTTCTGAGAAACAATTAAATTACTATCAAATTGTTGATGAAAAAGATCCCATATGGGGCAGTTTTATGTCAAAAGACAAAGAATCTGTAATAGTATGTGGAGATCACTTTTATTACAATTACCCCATAATGATCGACAAACGTTCAGTGCATATCAGAGATACCTGGATCAACAGCAAAGAAGAAATGGGTGACATCATCTTCCCCAAGGATAAAAGCTTAATCAGAGCAGCAGATCAAACCTACTTTCCCTATTCTACAATTTGGTCCCTGGCCGGAATTATCAAAGTCCTGAACTCTGTGCCCAGACAATTCGTCCTCAGACGGGCATCCAAACTGACACCAAACCTGATTGACGAGCAAAACATTGTTTATATTGGTAATAACAGATCTTTGGGTATCTTGTCTAATTATATTTCAGAAGCGGATCTAAAAATTAATAATAGAGACAGAATTATTTACAATTTTTCAGACAATGACACAACAACCTTTATTACTGAATTCAATGAGGACATGCTCCATAAAGATTATGTAACGATTATCAAGATTAGAGCTCCCAGAGGGAATACAATCATACTCATATCCAGCTTTTTTACAGTAGGCGTTAAAGAAGCTGTACATTTTCTTTCCGATAAGGATATGCTCAAGGTCGTTGAAAACAATTTGGTAGAAAGCTGTGGCTATATGCCCAACAGCTTTAAAATCATTATAGAAGTAATGGGTATAAAACAGGCAATTGTAGAATCTTCAAAATTTGTATTGATAGAATCTCTGGATACGAAACAATTTCCACCTTCGCATACCACAATACATTCAGATTCTCTCAGTAACGGGCAATAATTGATATCTAGCCTACATTTGCAACAAAAACTGCACGGACTGGCGCGGGGTACCCTTCAATAGTCAAATTGGGATTATCAGGATCCAGAAAATTCGCTAACGAATCCCATTGCATCCAATCTGTTGATCGTTGTTCAGCCAATGTTGTTTTTGTGATATTTACACATCTTACATCTTTGAACCCACATCTCTTTAACCAGCTTTCAAGTGTTAAACAACTAGGAATAAACCAGACATTGCGCATTTGTGCATAGCGATCTTCAGGAACCAGTACCTTTTCAGGGCCTCCATCTATTACAAGTGTTTCCAGAACCAGTTCTCCTCCCGGCCGTAGAAAGCTTTTCAACTCATATAAATGATCAATAGGAGAGCGACGATGATACATAACGCCCATGGAGAAAACCGTATCAAACACTTGAAGATTTTCAGGCATTTTTTCAACACCAACCGGTACAACATACATGGGTTCATCACCAATAAAATGCTTTATTGCATGATACTGTACAACACTTAATAAAAACGGATCAATTCCAATTACAAGTTTGGCACCTGCTCCCAGCATACGCCAGCCATGGTATCCATTACCACTACCAACATCCAGCACAACTCGATCTTCTAAAGGAGTAATATGATCTTTAACACGGTCCCATTTCCAGTCCGAGCGCCATTCGGTATCTATATGAATCCCAAACAAAGAATAAGGTCCCTTGCGCCATGGATGAAACTGCCTCATGGTCTGCTCAATGAACTTGCGTTTTTCTTTAGTTGTATCATCGGGTTCACCAATAAGAATGGCTCCCTTATCCAGATCAATGTGCGTAGGCTTGGAACATGGAAGCGATTTTAATATGGTATTCCACTTTTCAAGGTCACCATTTTTTGTTTCATCAAGTGCTTCATTGATCTGTTTTTTTAATAAATCCCGCCAATCTGCCAGACGGGTATTATCCATAAAATTGTATAAAGACGTATAATCCATCATTTAACTGCCATAAATGAACAAAAATTTAATGACTGGTACCATTGCTGAACGTATCCAAATCCTGTATTTTTTAACCGTTCAATATGCTGTTCAGCACTATCCGTCAAGAGCACATTTTCCAACGAAGTCCGCTTTTGATGGATTTCAAGTTCACTGTAGCCCTGAAACCGCTTAAAAGCCAAATGTAAATTTGTCATATTCTCCTGTTCAATACTATTAGGGAAATGTATTTTTTCAGAAATAATTAATACTCCGCCAGAAATCATTCCATCAAATATCGTTTTAATCAACTTTTCACGATTATTGTTTTCAGGATCTATAAACTGTAAAGTAAAATTCATAACCACTACTGAGGCATTACTGAATTTTACATCCCGAATATCTGCACAGATCCTGTCAATTTCAGCAAGTTGTGTTGCTGAACCTGTCTGGGTTAATTCCAGAGATTTTTCAAGCATTGCCAATGAATTATCAACAGAGATTATACGGCATCCGGGTTTATCAACTCCATATTGCATTGCAAATGTTGATGCCCCCAAAGAACTGCCCAAATCATATAGGCGCGTGTTGGCTTTAACATAATAACGCGTTAAAACCGGCAGCATATTAATAATATCACCATATCCCGGAACAGAACGTTTAATCATATCCGGAAAAACATTTGCAACTTTATCATCAAATACAAACCCGGAAACCTGTTCCTGAGGTGTAGAATAAATTGTATCTCTCAAATCATCCTCTAATAACTGTAAACAAACACCGCTTTATTTATAACCAATTTTAACAACATATACAATAAATTTTTTATGGCATTTAAGTATATAAACCCTTACTATATGCAATAACGAAAACAGGAGGAATGTTTTGTCAAAAATCACTTTTTACGGAGCTACAGGCACAGTAACAGGCTCACGACATTTCCTGGAACTTGATGACTATAAATTTCTAATTGATTGCGGAATGTTCCAGGGCCGCAAAGAAATTCGAGAGAAAAACTGGGATCCCTTTCCAGTCCCCGCAAACCAAATTGACAGGGTTTTTCTAACACACGCGCATATTGACCATTCAGGATTTTTACCCCGCCTGGTAAAAGAAGGTTTTAGAGGACAGGTTCACAGTACCCACTCGACCTCAGAGCTGGTCAAAATCATGTTATTAGACAGCGCGCATCTACACGAAGAAGATGCAAAATGGGCAAATAAAAAAGGTTATTCCAAACACTCACCTGCCCTCCCCCTTTATACCACTGAAGATGCTGAACAAACATTAACTTTGTTACAGCCAAAATATTATGGTGAAGATTTTTATATTGATGAGGATACACGCGTCAAATTTAAAGATGCCGGACATATTTTAGGTTCATCCTTTATAGAGTTTAAAACCCGTCACAACAGTGAAGCCAAAAAGATATTATTCAGTGGAGACATTGGTCGCCCTGAACGCCCGATTTTACAAGACCCCACTCAGGTATTCAATATAGATTATCTTGTATTAGAATCAACATATGGTCAACGTTTACATGAACCGGGTAATCCTACTGAAGAATTAAGCAGAATTATCAATGAAAGTATAGATCGTGGTGGTGTACTGGTTATACCCGCATTTGCCGTAGGACGCACACAAACACTACTCTATGTAATCCGTCAGCTTGAAGAAGAGGGTAAAATTCCGGCATTGCAGATTTATGTAGACTCTCCTATGGCAATACGTACCACAGATGTTTTTGAACATCATCCTGCAGAGTTTGATCTTGTTACCCGTACGGAAATCATGGAAGGCAAAAATGTATTGCATCCACAACATCTAAACATCTGCAGATCCAGAGAAGAATCTATTGCAATCAATTCTGTTAAAAAGAATGCTATTATTATATCGGCAAGCGGTATGTTAACAGGTGGACGAATTCTGCACCATATGGAAGAACGTTTACCTAATCCCAAGAATACTGTGTTACTGGTAGGATACCAGGCCGAAGGAACGCGCGGCAGAACCTTGATGGAAGGCCACGAGACTGTCAAAATTCATGGCGAACAAATACCCGTAAAAGCCAAAGTGGAAAGCATGAGTGGATACTCTGGTCATGCGGATTACAATGAAATACTTGCATGGCTGTCAGGCTTTAACCGTCCGCCGTTACAGACATTTATTGTACATGGCGAACCTGAATCATCTGAATCTATGGCTCAAAAAATTAGAGATAAATTTGGCTGGAATGTTACCGTACCGCAATTTGGACAAAGTTTTGATCTGGATATGTAAAAAAAAGCCGGAATTTAATTCCGGCTTAAAATTTTTCATCATATTTTGTCCACAGTTCGTCACCCAGTTTCCAGCAACGATCAACTACCTTGTTTCCCCAATCCATACTATACTTGTTTAACATATTAATGGCTTTTTGAGGATCCTGATCAAATAATAACAGGGCCTCTATTTCAAGCTGTTGCTGTTTATCAAACAACTCTTCCTGCATGGGGTACCAGACATTCGCAACATCATGACGCATATCACCCCAGCGCTGAGCGGCAAGCGTTCCAAGGCGATTAAACGCCCACCACGCAGAATCCCGTGTATATCCATTCTGCCGTCCTGGGGTTTTAAAAGATTTTGGTACATCACTATTGCCGCAATAAATAGGTGTATATATTGACGAGGCAACATTATCAAAGGCCAACCACACAACGCCGCCTATTTCATCCGGCATCCAGTCCCGGGATTGGGTTATAGTTGCATACATCGTGTACCAGCGAGCAATAGTACGTTCTCCCAATTCATTCCACCCGCCATTGACGTTGAAAAGTTTATTCATTTCATAAGGCATAAATGGATTGGCAAAAGGTGATATCACCTGTTTACCGGTAGAATCTGCCTGGGTTATATTTTTAACAAAATTATATTCTGTGCCTTCATAATAATCCCGAAATATCTCTACCAATTTTTGTAAAGTAATGAGCGAATCGGGCTTGACAGAAAAGGGGAAATCTTTATCATTCGGATCAACATCCAAAGAAGGAGCAGCCATAGTCAACACCCGCCATTCACGACGTCTGGCAGCAATTGAACGTCGACCATCAGGATCATAGGCGTAACAAAATTCAAACTCGCCCTGACTGGGGTTCCACCATCCACTATCTTGAGCAACTTTGGTAAGATTGGATGACGCTAAAAAATAATTGGTATCCTTTACATTAACCTTTCGGATACGGCTTGCGTTTGCGTTAACAGATATATGGTCATCCGGTACGCGCTGTGCTACCCAAACGGCTCCTCTGTTACCTTTACCAGGCCCTACAATTTCAAGATGCCAAACTTCTTTGGTATCTGCAATAGTAAGACACTCACCTGCATCATTCCATCCATACAATGCAAGCAGGTTACCAGTCATATTGATTGCCTGTCTAGCAGTTTTGCAGCGTTCAAGCATCAATTGCACCAATTGCTGACAATCAATCAATCCATTATCTGATTGTAATGTCTCTCGACCACCAAAAGTTGACTCTCCAATTGCCAATTGATATTCATTCATGCAGGGATATGCAGTATTGATAAATGAATAGGTGGAATCTACCTGAGGTATGGAACCTACTTTAACTTTTTTATAAGTGGGCATTGCCCTGGAATCATCATTTTCACGTTTTAACATATCTACTTTGGTTCCAGACACATGAGCTTTGGCTGGTGTAATATCCAACCAAGAACGGGTACGGTGACTGTCACACGTGTGTGAAGTTGAAACCCATCCCCCATCAGATGCTTTACGTCCAACTGTTATAGATGTGCAGCCATCTGGTCTGCCTGCTACCCAGTCCGGTTTTTCTGCAACCTGCGCAAAAGCCGGCAAGGTAATAAATATAGTCAATATAAAATTATATAATAATTTCACCAAAATACTCCTTCTTTATCAAATCAATTGGAAAACGAAAAGAGGGGTGTTATTCTTTAGCTAGTTTTTGCCTGGATTTTTCTTCTCGTAACTCTTTTAGATCCTGCTTTACATATTGTTCATAACAATCAGGACAAATACCATGACTAAATTTAGCATCGGAATGATGGGTTATATATTCTTCCACCTGGTGCCAATAGTTATTATCATCTCTTACTTTTTTACAATACGAACAAATAGGCAACAATCCCTGTAATTGCCGGACATGATTTAACGCTTCTTCAAGACTCTGTATTTTTGCAGACAATGCCAGCTGCAATTCGATAATTCTACGCCCAGCGTTTATTCTACTTTGAAGTTCACCCTGATAATAGGGTTTTTGGATAAAATCATCAGCACCTGAATTCAAAGCTTGAATGATGTCCTGTTTGCTCTCTTTGGAAGTCAGAATAATAATATAAATATAACCTTCATCCCACTTTTCTCGGACCTTTTTACATACTTCCAACCCATCCATTTCAGGCATAACCCAGTCTAATATTGCCAACCTAGGAGCATCATCCTGATTCAAAACATCCCATGCCTGTTTTCCATTGTGGGCAATTAATACTTCATAACCCCATTTTTTGAGCCAGTATTCCAAAATACGTCTTGAAACATCGTCATCTTCAGCAATCAGTACTTTCATAAGAAAAACAACCAGTTAGTGAATGTTTATAGATTTCCAATGAATTTAATAATAATGAAAATAGATTACAAATTGTTTTTTAAATTCCGCTCATGTTTAATAAAAACAGTAAAAAAACTTTACTTGATATTTTACAAATTTTTGCTAAATTTCATTTAAATTATTTATTAATTATAATATTCTTATAGCGATAAAAGATTTGGAGTTATTGATGAACATTTTAGTTCTAAACTGCGGCAGCTCTTCTATAAAATATCAATTGATTGATATGAGTGATGAAAGCGTTGTCGCAAAGGGTCAGGTTGAGCGTATAGGTGCCAAAGACGCCATTCTGAAATATAAACCCGCTGTAGAAGGCAAAAAAAATATTACAGATACACGTGAAATTGCTGACCACAGTGTGGCTATTGGATTGGTTATTAAAACATTAATGGATCCTGAAAACGGAGTAATCAAAGATCAATCCGAAATTTCAGGAATAGGTCACCGTATCGTACATGGTGGTGAAGAATTTGTCAAATCCGTTCGCATTGATAACAATGTTAAAGAAGGTGTTAGAAGATGTATCCAATTTGCACCTTTGCACAATCCACACAATCTTAAAGGGATTGAAGTTTGTGAAGAACAGCTGTCTGGTGTACCTCAGGTAGGCGTATTTGATACTGCATTTCACAACTCTATACCACCCAAAGCTCACATGTATGCTCTACCCCTGGATTATTATAAATATGACAAAATCAGACGATATGGATTTCACGGAACCTCTCATAATTTTGTAGCGAACCAGGCTGCCGAATATGTAGGTAAACCGCTTGAAGATATGAAGATCATTTCATGCCACCTGGGTAATGGAGCAAGTGTAACAGCTATTGATGGCGGTAAATCTGTAGAAACCAGCATGGGTTTTACCCCACTTGAAGGATTGGTTATGGGTACCCGCTGTGGTGATATTGATCCTGCACTTGTTTTGTATATTGCTACATTGAAGAATATGTCTGTTGAACAGGTAGATAACCTGTTGAACAAAAAGAGCGGTATGCTGGGACTTACAGAAGGTATGAGCGATTTTCGTGATATTGAAGATGAAGCAATGGCCGGAATAGAAAAATATATACTCGCATTAGAGATTTTTTGTCACAGAATTAAAAAATATATTGGTGCATATTATGCAATTCTAGGTGGTTTGGATGCGTTGGTCTTTACTGCAGGAATTGGAGAGCGATCACCCTATTGCCGTAACATTATTCTGTCAAACATGGAACATTTTGGTATCAGCTTTGATCCTGATAAAAACGAAAACAATGATTTTGATTTAGGAACAGGTTCAACACGGGTACTGGTTATACCAACCAATGAAGAATTGGCGATCGCTAGAGATACAATGAAAATCTTGCAAGCTGCATAATTTATACAAAAAAACGCCTTTTGCAATTATAGCAAAAGGCGTTTTCTCTTTTGAGCGGGAGACGGGAGTCGAACCCGCAACGTCAAGCTTGGGAAGCTTGCATTCTACCGCTGAATTACTCCCGCAGCGAGACCAATAATATCAAATTCATTTGGAAAAGTCAAGTTATTTTTCAAAAGATAGATGGTCAACATCTAATGATTACTAAAAGAGGAGTTCATTCATGAGTTTGGGCGATATTTTACAAAAATTCAATGATGTTTTAAACTTTGTACTATTCTCATTGGGTGATACAAAAATCTCCCTCAGTTCTCTTGTTAAATTTATTCTGATATTTGGGATATTCTTATACCTTTCCAAAACAACCACACGCTGGTTTTCGGATAAAGTTCTTTCCCGGTTTCACATTCAGGAAGGAAAACGCTATGTGATGATGCGTATATTCGAATACATACTTGTCATTATAGGCGCTGTCTTTGCATTTAACAGTATTGGCATCAATCTTAGCGGATTGGCTGTCATATTTGGTTTGTTATCTGTTGGTATTGGTTTTGGTTTACAAAACATAACCTCTAATTTTATATCAGGACTTATATTATTATTTGAACAACCAATCAAAGTGGGTGACCGGATAACTGTTGGAGACACAGAAGGTGATGTAACGGAAATAAATATTCGATCTACAACCATTCGCTCACTCAACAACATCTCTTATATCGTCCCCAATACTGAATTCATTTCGTCAAATGTTGTCAACTGGTCACATGGTGACCCAAAAGTCAGGCTTGATTTGAATATTGGCGTATCGTACAATTCCGATCTTGACCTGGTTTTATCGGTTCTTAAACAAGTAGCAGAAGAAAATGATGAAGTATTGAAATTTCCTGCCCCCGAAGTGTTGTTTATGGAGTTTGGAGATTCTTCATGGAACCTTATGCTGCGTGTATGGATCAAGGATCCCAAACGACATTATTATGTAAGATCGGATATCAATTGCGACATTGTACGAAAATTCAGAGAGCATCAGATAGAAATTCCTTTTCCGCAAAGAGATTTGCACGTTCGCTCTCCCCTGCCGGTTCCTTTTACCGGAACAACGGGGCAATAACCAGAAATTTGATGGAATCCATGTTTTCCAAACTATTCAGGATCGCTATTCTGCTGGTATTACTTTATCCAGTTATAGCCTTTGCTCAATATCCTGTCAAAGAAATCAATATTTCAGGGAACGAAACATTTTCATCGGGGCAGATCAAAAATCAGATGCAATTAAAAGAACGGGGAACGTTTAAAAGACTGTTCTTTTGGAGAGACCTTCTCCCTTTTGATGAAACATTATTACAGAACGATATAGCAAGCATTAAAGACTTTTACAAAAAAGAAGGTTTCCTTAACGTTGATGTCAATGCAGAAACCAAAATAGATAATAGTGTTTCTATAAATATAAAGATCAATGAAAACCAGCCCATTATCATTTCAAATGTCTTATTCAACTTTAGTTCAACTCAAGATTCAAGCATTTCTCTTCCTCAGGATATACAAAAACAAATCAGCCTGATCAAAGGGAAACGCTTTACCGACAATCACTATAAAAAAGACCTGCTACTAATCAATTCATATTATGTAAACAATGGGTTCCCATTTGTTTCCGTTGATCCCAAATTATTGGTGCAAGATAATCTTGTTAAAGTTGTTTTTAACATTAATACAGGTGCTAAAAGTTTTTTTGGCAACATTACAGTTAAAAGTGAAAAAATCCCTTCACAATATATAAAAAAGCAGATCTCTTTCAGCAGTGGTGATAAATTCTCACAAAACGAGCTGGGACAATCTCAACAGCAAGTATATGAGCTTGGAGTATTTCAATATGTATCAGTAAATGCCCTGCTCGATTCAACTACAAACAATCAAATTCCTGTTTCCATTAACGTTAAAGAATCCGCACGCTTTCGTACCAAAACAGGTATTGGTTATGGTAAAGAAGATCAGGTTCGTCTTTTTGCCGAAGTAAGAAAAATTGGTTTTCTGGGCAGCGTGAGGCGCATAACATTGAACGCAAAACACTCTTATCTTGAGCCATATAACCTTAATCTCAAATGGGTACACCCGGCATTCGTTTGGAAAAGAACATCACTGACTATTGAACCGTTTATCAGAAAAGAAAGGGAACCCGCATACCGCATCAGACGTACAGGTATTAGCAGCAGTATTCACAAGAATGTTTCATCAGATATTGATATATTTATGAATTATTCACTGGAACAGGCAAAGCTTTTTACAAATTCTTTAACCAAAGAAGAGTTACTGGCAAACCGGGATATCTCCTTGTATAATAAAAGTGGAGTAACCCTGGGTATTACACGTGACACTTCTTTTCCGTTGTTCACTCCAAATTCTGGTTCTTATTTATCTGCAACCTATACAATATCAGGATTAGGTTTTAACAGCTCTTTTCACTATCACCGTTTTCTGGCTGAAGCCCATTTTTTCAGAGAAATAACAGAATCTACAGTACTGGCCATTAAAACAAAATGGGGCGTCATTGAAACCTGGCAAAACAGCATTGCCCCTATTGAAGAACGTTTCTTTATTGGAGGAAGCAGTTCAGTCCGTGGGTGGGCCAGATCAGAGTTGGGCCCCAAAAGCACCCAGGGAAAACCTTTAGGTGGTAACAGTTATGTCGAAAACAGCATAGAACTGCGTTTCCCGGTTTGGAGCAGACTTTCGGGGGTCATTTTCATGGATTTTGGAAACGTTTGGACTTCCAGCCTCTACTTTGATATAAACGATCTGCATTATTCTCCTGGTCTGGGAATACGTCTGCATACGCCTATTGGCCCCATCCGGTTTGATGTTGCATCTCCAATATTTGATGACAAAACGACATTTGAATATCATCTGAGTGTTGGCCATGCGTTCTAAGATCATCAAAAAAATTCTGGCTTACTTGCTTATTACGCTCGGAATAATCTTTTTACTCTTGATGATCATTATTGCATCGAGCCAGACGGTGTGGTTCAAAGATAAACTAAAGACCCTGGCTCTAAATAAAATAAACAAGAGTTTGAATGCGGTTGTTCAAGTGGATGCAATTAGAGGGAATCTGTTCAAAGAGATAGCTCTTGATGGAATCCGAATCTCAACAAACACAGACACATTGCTATATACGGCTCAATTACAGATCAGCTATAAATTATTCGATCTAACCAAAAACAGGCTGCAGATAGAGAATATCCATTTTGATTCGTTGTATATAAATCTGGAAAAAGAAAACAACAAGCTCAACTGGCAAAATATCGCCAAAACGAATACAACCCTGACACCTGAATCCGGAAATAACTCGTTACCATTTCAAGTTTCAGCGCCTAATATTGAAATCGCCCGTGGTTATTTTCAATTCATTAATTTGCTGCCTCAAGACTGTCTAACCATTAAAAATTTTGAGCTACTAGCAGGTATTGCTGTATCAAAAAAAAATATTAATGCCACTATCAGCTCTCTTACATTTAACATCCCGGCATTCAAGACATCACTGGATCAATTTTCCTGCAATGTTGCAATGATGGATTCTCTCATTCACGTTAACGATCTGCATGCAAAAACCGACTCTTCAATAGTGAATGCTGATCTTTTATATGATTTGGAAAACAACCAGCTTTTAAAACTGTCAATGCCGAACCTGACATTATCTCTCAACAAAGCTTCACAATGGTTCCCCGTACTTTCACCAAATGGAAATCTGCTTGCAAATATATATGTCGATTCCCAGGATAACGAGATGCAAATCCGTTCTGATATCACTCGAAATTCACAATCGATCACACTCTCTGGCAAATTATCTCCATATACATCCCCCCTTTCATATACATTAGAAACACAATTGAAACAAATCAACCTGACAAGCTGGACAGATTCATTAAATTTACCCAAAACGAACATTAATGGAAACATTCAGGTACAAGGAAAAGATATTTCTATCAATAATTCCGAACTTTTACTTTTAGCACAATTTAACAACTCGGGTTTTAACACATATCAGATCAAAAACCTTTTGATCAAGGGCAGTAAAAAACAAAAAAATATTGATGTAAATGTTCAGGGAACATCCAACATTGCGGATTTGAATGTAAGCAATGAAACAACGCTGGGAGATACAATCCGTTATACGCTCAAAGGGCTAGTAGAGAACCTACAGCTGGACCGTTTCTTACCTGAGATATCTTCAGATATTTCGCTTTCACTTACCAATGCAGGTACATGGAGCCAAAACGGTTTTACAAACCAATTTGCCATCCAGTCTGATTCTATTACCATCAGAGATATTCCGTTTCATTCTATCTCGTTAAATGGAGAACAGATTGATCAATCCGTTCAAATTGACTCTTTGACAGCAATATCCCCATTGGGACAATTTAATATGGCAGGTGCACTGGATCGCTCCCAAAATATGATTTTCAATTATTCATTATACCCCCAGGATCTCTATGCATTAACAGGCCTTCACTCCAGTTCACAAGGCCAGATCACAGGTATTATTACAGGCCAGCCGGATTCGTTAAATATTGAAAATCAAATTAATCTGCAAAACATAAAACTGGATAGCAACTCGGTTGCTGCATTATCAGGAAATGCAGACGTCAATATAAAAAATGCCAATCTATTCGTAAATGGATATTTAAATGCCGGAAAATCTCAACTATCAGGAATAGCTATTGATTCAACAAATGTTCAGTTCTTATTTAAAGATAAATCACTGGCCCATGATCTTTATATCCAATTGAATGATTCAACAACTTTAAATCTATTGGGTACCATGGAATTTAATGATTCGCTAACCGCCAGCATTGATAGTTTGGCCATATTGCAAGCGAACCAAATATGGCAGTTAACAGGACAAGCATCTACAAGCTATAGCAGCTCGGCATTCAATATTTCAGATTTTGAACTTTCCAGTAATAATCAATCTATTGCAATAGACGGGAGTATGGGCAAAAGCGGTAATCATTTATTATCATTAAACATCTCGGGGCTCGACCTTGACAAGATTTTGAATCCCTATCTTCCCCAAAAGCAATACAAGGGATTTTTGTATTCAAAGCTGGATTTGACAGGCAATTCAACCAAACCTGTATTGGATGGCAGTATTTCCATAGAATCTCCGGTTTTCAACAATACACCTCTGGAAAGACTCAATGGAACCATACAATACAAAGAAGGATTGTTATCTATCAATTCAAGTCTGATCAACAATTCAGAACAACTCTTGTCAGTATCCGGTGCAATACATACGGATCCTGTTAATGATAATAAAGCAACCCAACTGGCAAATAAAGATTTAAAAGTTGAAATTGCTACCGATAAAATGAATATGAACATGATCAACGCACTTGTTTCTCCTGCTGCTAATATTCAGGGTGATATGTCATTTAACCTCAAGTATCAGCAAGTAGCCGGCAATACCTTTCTTGATGGATATTTAAAATTGTTACAAACGCAAATAGACATCCCGGAATATGCAATCAAGATCCCCAATTTAAACAGCGACATACAAATAGACAGTAACTATGTTCAAATCCATTCTTTTCAATCTAAAAAAGACAATGGGATTTTCAGACTAAATGGTGATTTCAATCTGGCACCTGACTTTAAGCCGCAAGACCTGAATATTCATATAACACCTTTGAATTATCCCCTGGCAAAAAGCAGTAAATTGGGATTAACATTTTCGGGGCAGCTTTTATTGCAAGGGAGCTATGCAGAACCGGAGCTAAATGGAAATATAAATATTCTGCAATCGCGAATTTACCTGCCACTGTTACAAAAGAATAACAAAAATGGTAACACCTCCCCTGCACTCTTGGAAACCGTCAGTCAGAAAGATACATTGACCGTTAAATCTAACACTACACTGGAATCCAATTTAAAATCAACCGTCTCTATCCGGTTTGATAAAAACTTTTGGATCAGCAATAATGACTTGAATATTGAGTTGGGCGGCAATTTAGATCTGGTTTCAAACGGAAAACAGATGACTCTTTTTGGAACTATAAAAACCCTGCGTGGAACAATAAATCTCTATAGCAAACGATTTCAGATAGAAAACGGAGAGATTAATTTTACAGGGAAAAAGAAAATTAATCCTGAAATTGATATTTCGGCTCTGCATACTTTTCGGGATATTTATAGCGAGAAAAGAAAGCTCTATGTCAATATAACCGGTAACGCGGAATCTCCGCAAATTGCATTTCTTATGGATGACGAATCCATTGAAGAGGCGGACGCAATTTCCTATCTTTTATTCGGACGGAGCACGAACGAACTATCATATGGAGAGAAAAAACAGCTGCAGGAAAATGACGGTCTCTTGTCAACAGCATCTCTCGAAAACTGGGTTGCCAGACGTCTCACAGCACCTATCTCGCGTTCGCTGCAGGAGAAACTGAATCTGGATGTGATTGAATTTCAAGGCAGCGACAATTGGCGTCAAAACTCTATAGTATTGGGTAAATATATAACCAATGATCTGTATTTGAGCTATATTCAAGGATTTAATCTCGGGCAAACCCATGAGTTGGTATCTGAACAGGTATCGCTTGAATATGAAATGAATCGTCATTTTTTCATACAGGCAACAAAAGGTGATGATAAAACCACGGGTATTGATTTCATCTGGAAATATGAAAAATAATCGTAAAATAACGGTTACGTATTAACGGAATTATTTGTATCTTGTAATAGTTAAATTTATAAACTTGAAAGGAGGGGCCAATGAAGTACAAATACCTGATTCCGATCATTTTAATTTTCATGCTGCCTTTTGCATGCTCAAAAATTGATGAAGAAGAAAAGGCCAATGTAGATATTCTCAAATCGGAACTTGAAAAAAGTGCCATACAAGACCAAATCAGACTGAAACAAAACGAACTTGAAGCGTTACAGTTAAAAGCCCAGGCTTTACTGGACTCTCTACAACAAAAAGAACTGGACTTGGTTGTTCGTGAAGCCAAACTGGACTCTGTACAATCCGAGCTCAAATTAATGGAAAATGATCTGATTGCTCAAAAAACCGAATTACGCAAGTTCAGAGCGTCTGCTTATCTTGTTCTGTTTGTAGGGATTGTAATACTCATATTCGGTCTATTTACAATTCTAAGACCTAAAAAGTCTGCCAAAAAAGAAGCACCTGTACCGGATAAGCCGAAAAAAGAAGCAATAAAAAAGCCTGAAACCAAAACAGCTGACAGTACGGAGAAAAAAGATAAAGAAACTACTGTTGCGGCCAAAGAAACAGATACGGCAACCGCAGTTGAGGCTAAACCCGGTCCACGCAAAAAAACAGTAAAAGAGCCAGCCGCTGATGAAAAAGCTCAAGAGCCTGAGATTAAGCCTGAGACTGAAACCAAAACAGAAGCGGAAAAAGAAACAAAACCCAAACGGGCTCCCCGTAAAAAAGCGGCAGCAAAAACAACTGAAACCAAAGATGAGAACGAGTCAATGGAAAAGAAAACCCCGGCCAAGACAACTCGTAAAAAATCTACTGCTGCAAAATCCACAAAACCAAAAGAAGATAAAGAAAACGATTCAAGTACTGATCAGGAAGAAAATAAAGCATAAAATATAAAGCTGTAAAAAAAAAGCCGGCATCTTTAAGGTGCCGGCTTTTTTTGTTTGATCTGGAGTATATTTCTATTTCAACAATACCATCTTTTTAACATTCTTAAAATCACCGGCAACAATTCGGTAATAGTAAACACCTGAACCTACCCGCATACCACTCGAGTTTGTACCATCCCATTGAACGGTGTGGTATCCGGCTTCATAACGTGTATTGATCAGTTGGTTCACCATTTGTCCCATAATATTAAAGACTTCTATGGTAACATCCGAATGTTTTGGCAGCTCGAACTGGATCGTCGTAACCGGGTTAAACGGATTCGGATAGTTCTGTGACAACGAGAACTTTTTCGGAACCGGGGCCTCTACAGAGATAGGACCATGATGGGTAGCAAGTCCACTGAGGCTTACATCTTCAAGCTTGTAATAATAGGTCTGCCCGGATTGGACTTCTTTATCCTGAATACTATATATCTTTTCCTTGTTGGGCAGAATCATTTCCTCGTTGATTTTTTCAAATGTACCGGTTTCTGAAAGACTCCGTAATACATTGAATCCAGCGGTTGAAATTTCTGTAGCAGTCTCCCATTCTACGGTTATTCCTTTGTAAGGTTCTGAAACAGCGCTGAAGCTACTCAATTCAACAAGAGTTACATTAACCTGCCATAGTTTCTCGGTAGTTGCAAACTGATCACTTACACTAACCTTGACAGTAAATGTATTTCCAGAATAATTTTCAGCTTCAAACGTAAATGAATGTCCTTCTTCAACCTGAGTATCTCCAACATACCAGGTAACAGTCAATGGATCGTTATCCAGGTCATTGGTTTCTATACTAAAATCGATGCTTTGAACAAGTTCAGGATCAATATTTAACACAGAAGCTTCAGGTGTATGCTTGGTAATCTCGGGCGGACGGTTGTAATTTTTGATTACAACTTTGACCGAATCCTTTACACGACCGGAGGGATCGTGATCATCCTGAGCGATAAAGATCGGGTAGAATGTCTGGCTGACATCCGGACTGTTTACAACATCAAGTCCCGGCGTCCATTTGAAATAGTACTTGTTGTCACTTTCCATCTCAAAACTCGCACCTGAGGGCAGATTCTGAGAATTATAGAATACATTTTCACCATCTTCATCAGTAGCTGTAACTTCGAGTCTGATATCTGCAAGTTCAAAGACTTCAACATTACTTGGTAAGGATGAGAATTCAGGATAATTTTGATCATCTCCTGTTGCATTAAAGGTCAAAGGACCTCCCTGCAAATAAGAGCTGGTAACCTGAACACTATTATTTGCAGCATATGGACGTGGACCCAATATCCAGTACGCTCTCGCAAGACCATTTGAATTGGATTGTACGGCTTGATCGCCATCGATGCTGCCATCACCCTGTGTTACGGTAAAGGTTACAACACCACCAGATGCCGGGTTACCGTATCTGTCACGTACCATAACATAGATTGGATTAAACAAGTGTTTACCCATTTCACCACGTTGATTATCGCCAGAGAATTTCTCCATACGGTATGGTGAATCCGCATTACCTGTTATGGATACCACATAACTGCTGGGTTCAAGATTTAATGAAGATACACGGATCTTGTTCAAACCGCTTACTGTATCCAATGTATAAAATACACTTACTTCACCATTACTGTCTGTTTTCTTTGTAACGGATTTTAATCCACCCTGCAAGGTACCGGCACCATCAACACTGGCATCATCCACAACCAGGAATGTTACAGTTACATCCTGTACCGGGTTATCATATTCATCCGTAGTTTTCATAATAACAGGGCTACTTAGAGATTGGCCTACAATACCACTGGTAGGTCCACTTACAAAAGTAAGATACTTGGCAGTAGATGCAGAAACGGTCCATGCATAGAATGTCACGGAACCTTTACCAGGATAGTCTTCAAGTTTCGCACTAAAGAGATTAATACCTACTTTGGTACCAACCTGTGCCTGGGCGCGAGCATATCCGTACCAATCGGTATTATGTGGATTGCTGCTGGTTATTTGTCCATCGTTTGTACTTAATGCTTCAAACAATACACTTTCATTCCAAACAGGCCAACCACGTTCATCTACAACTTTTACAACCAGATCTTCGGGTAATGGTTGGGCAGGTGATACTTGTGCACTGTCACCACTTACAATAACGGGTTTCTGCAAATCAACAGGATTATCACTTTCAACACTGAAAATCACTGAAGAGCCGGATATACCTTGCGCAGATACCTGGATTGTATTAATACCTTTAACCGTACCCAGTCTGTAATAACGGGATGCAACACCATTTTCGTCAGTTGTCACATTCACATTTTCAACAATCTGACCGCCAGTTTGTGCTTCTGTTACTGTAAACACAACCGGGAAATCAGGAATGGGGTTGCCATACGAATCTTCTACTATAACCTGAAGTGGATTTTCAAGCACAGTACCCACGTTACGTTTCTGACCGTCTCCATTTGCAGTAGGATGTTTAACAATCCGGTCCGCTTCGGAGGCACGGAAATAAACCTGGGCCTTGTCCACCATATCAACTTCATTATTAATATCGCGGGCTGAAATATTTTTCAAGCCAGAATTTTCAGATGCAATATAACCGGTTACCTGACCATTTGAATTGGATGCTGTAGCCGGTTGTGTAATGATATTACCAGTTCCGGAAGCCTGTAAAGTAACTCCCTTGTTCTGAACCGGATTACCATATTTATCATTTAATGTTACAACGATTGTAGATCTGATTGAACCATCAGAAACATTCAGACTGTCCGGATTGACGGAAATCATAGACTTTTCTGCGTCTGTGGTTTCTGCAAAAGCTGTCGCTGTAAAAGTCATGGGTGAACCGGCAAGTTCTGCAAGAGCAAAAGAAGTAACCTGAACCTGATATTCACCAACCAGATGTCCAGCACGCCAGTTAATATTGGCAATACCTTCAGCGTTGGTTAAAATCGTAGTATCTGTTGCAGTTCCAGCGCCCAAAGCACCCAGTGATTCTTCAATCAAATCTTCTTTTGGTAAAATCTTGAAACTTACCGGCTGTCCGGCAACATAGTTTCCGTTTTTATCTTTTGCAGCAACCTGAAGCGGTATATCCCAGAACTGTCCTACAACACCGTCTGGCTGTTCATCACCGGCTACCTTGACAATTTGGGTAGCGGTAGAAGACAGACCGGTAATCTCGAATGTACCGGGTGAACCTTCAAGATTCTCACCATTCAATTCTGCAACATACTGAACCTGGTTTATCTTGCTTCCGGCATTCAGTCCCAAAGTAAACTGTACAGATGCAATACCATTAGAATCAGTCTCTTTAACTTTAACAGTATCTACACTGCCGTCAAGTGTACCGCCATCAGCAACCTGTCGGCTCAATACCTGAAATGTTACCGGATGCCTTGCGATAGGAGTTCCAAATTTATCAACAACTTTGACCTTTAAATATTCGGGCAAAGTGCTGCCATGAACAGAGCTAAGCTCTTTGGTTACATCATCAGTTACTTTTATTACTTGATAAGCGTTACCCGCCTGTGCGGAAACTACAAATCCATTATAAGGAGAATTGATCAAATGGATATTGTTCCGTTTAGCAGTAACGGTCAGTTTGTTATTTTGAGAACCAGGATTTGGTCCTAATCCCCAACGAATTTGAGCATAACCATCATCATCAGTAGAATCTACTTTTGACAAGTTACCTTCAGTTTCAATAAAACCAACATTATCATCAATATCATCAATTTCAAATGTTACGGGATAGTCCGCAACAGGGTTATCGTACTGGTCTACAATCAATACCTTGATGGGTGTATCCAGCAACTCGCCTACTATACCAAAGGTATCATAGGTTGAATCCGCAATCATACGGAAAGCAACATCAGCCAATCCGGATGCGGTAAAGGTTTCTTTATTGTTCATAGATACACTTGAAGTGGCTTCCATTGCATTATTTTCAAAACCACTCTCGGTACCCAAAGTCCACTCTACTGAAGCGATTCCATCAGTACCGGTTTGAACAGTAACCTGATTGCTGCCATTGACAAGACCATTACCGTCAGTAACGGTAAAGGTTACGGGGTAACTGGCAACTGCATTCGAGTATTGATCAACTATTTTCACGCTTGCATTTTCTGCAAGTGATTGTCCCACAATACCTGACAGATCTTGTCCGGTTACTCTGACCATTTCATAAGCGGCATCAACACCGGCATAAGCTGTGTACGTTATCGGGCTGCCGGTCAAAGGATTACTTGTTGCAGTTGTTGCAAGAGCCTGCATCTGGACCTGACCGGGTGTAGTGGGCATAACCCAAATAATAGAAGCAATACCGTTTGCATTGGTTGTTACTTGTTTTGCTTGCGCCGGTTCACCAGTAGAACCCTGTAATGCTCCGCCACTATTTATAATCTGAAATGTTACCTGATGTCCACTTATGGGGTTGCCATAAATATCACTCACAAGTGCCTGTACCTGTTTGGTAAGCGGATCACCAACAATACCGGTTTGATTGTCGGTAGAATCCATTTTGGTAATCTTGTTAGGATCAGATGCTGTACCATCAGCTTTAAAGACTATGGGAGCATTGTTTAACAACAAGGTAGTGTTATCTACACGGTTTGCCGTAGCTTCAACAATATGTACACTGTCTCCTGCTACAGAACCCAATGTCAGTCTGGCAGATGCTCTTCCATCAGTACCCGTACTGACTGTTGTACTGTTGTTACCATAAAAATTACCACCACCGCTTACAACTCTAAATGTAACCGCATGGCCGGCAATAGGATCATTACCAAAAGGACCATTCACCTGTACGATAAAGTCCTGAGCCAAAGTTGTATTTACGGTAGAACTTTGATAATTATATGCGGTTCCGACTTTGACACCATTACCGGAAACATAGACAATTTCACTTGCAATTGCAGCTGTAGCAGTTGCATAGAATATTTGAGCGGATACTGAAGAGTTACCTGCAACAGATACCTGTACCTGGTGCGTTTGACCTACCTGGTTACCAATAACCAACGTATCCCGGGCAACACCTTCTGCATCAGTTTTTACGTTTCGAACTGTTAATCCTGAAGATCCCAACGTTGCACCAGAACCTTGAAGTATACGATACTCTATATTCTGATTTGGGATACCATTACCAACCTGATCTGTTAATTTAACAATAAACGGATCTTGCAATGGGAGTCCCAAAGGGCCGGATTGATTATTACCATCTATAATTGTCAATAACGCAGGATCACCAATTTCACCCAGGGCTTCAAACAGAATCGGACTGTTGGTCAATCCTTCGGCCTGGGCTTCAACACGGTTGAGGCCGGGTTCATCTCCCAACACCCAACGTGCACGGGCATATCCATTCTCATCAGAAAGGATCTGTAATTCAGTTGCGTTTTCAGAGCCAAGTTCAGAGCTCAGTGTTCCATCACCTTCGGTCACAACATAATTTACCGGAAAACCCGGGAATGGTGTACCATCTTCTGTAATAACACGAACTGTTAAAATCTCTGTCAATTCTACACCAGCATCACCAGACACTTGTGCAGTAGGATTGGTCTGTTGAATTTCCGTTGGAGGATCACCCGGTTTTACATAAAAACTTACCGGAGATCCGGAAAGACCGGAAGCCGTTGCCTGAATAGTATATGGAGTATTTTGTGCTGACAGGGTTAAATAGGTTTCAGACGCACCTGTACTACCTGTTGTATTCTGAGATGCAGATAAAGTACCAGTACCTTCTGTTATTGCCCAACTTACTGAAACACCGCTAACGCCATTACCAAATGAATCACGTACATAGGCACGCAATGGTGTTGTCATTTGCTGAATGGGTTCACCCAAAAGTGTATCCGGCTGTGCAGGATCTTTGATAATAGAAACCGCAGAACCTGATATAGGATCAAGTGTAAATGTTACCGGTGAGCCGGTTAAAGAAGTTGAACCATCATCTTTAAAAGCTGAAGCTTCAATAACTACATCATCATCAGCATTGGTTAAAAAGGTTACAAATGTATAAGCAATACCATTCGCATCTGTAACATTTGGCAAAGTTGGTCCTGAACCGCCCGTTCCCGTAGGTGTGTAACCGGGCTGTTTGGTGGTTTCAGCAAGCACAATCTTGTCAAACTGTGTACCTTCTTCACGGGTCAAAATACTGATCTGGTTAAATCCTTTTGCCAGGGTGATATTTTTAAGCATCTCCCAACGCCAGGATGTCCAGGTATTACCCCATTTTACTTCTGTTGTATCACCATCATTAACCCGCAAAAACAAACTATTTGAGGTGGACGAAGGAGCAATTACACGTAACCATACATTAAAATTACCCGCTTCAGGAATATACAGGCTCATAACCGAACCACCCTGACGGGAGTATTGTATATCATTAGGAGTTAATACAAAAGTACCATTTGACGCGTTTGCGTCTGCCTGTGTAACAGCAGGAGAAAGAATAGCACCATCTTCTACTTCTTTCCAGATCAAACCGCCGTAATCATAACTATCAATACTCAGTGTTGCATCACCATTTACAATATCAAAATTAACAACAGTACCCGCTGCAGGATTACCCAAACCATCGGTAACCTGAACGGCAATGGAATCACTCAATGTTGCCTGAATAGGACCAGACTGACCATTTCCATAATATTCACTAATCATTTCAGCGCTGCTGCCATCAGAATATACAGTAAAAGCATCTATATTATTTGCATAAGAACCATGTTGAAAAACACCTGCGTACCAGGTAGAGGGTTCGGTACCGTTTAATATAAACTGTCCGTCCATATAATCATTAACATATACATCTATAGTAATTGTACCAGTATCATCATCACCGGTTACCATGACTTTAATTCTGTCTCCGGGAGTAGGATCCGGTTGATCGGGACTGGAATCACGCGCCAAACGTCCGCCTGCTCCAACAACGCCATTGCTCAAGTCCCACAATTCAAGACTGCTTGTGCGGCGTAAAATAAAATAACCACTGGCAGTACTTGAAGGAGAATCCAGCAAAATAGCAGTACCTACAGCAAGAGCACCACTGGCACTACATTCTGTAGCATCCAACCAAATTGAAACACCAGCAGGACTTACAGAACGATTGCCTTTATAAACGGCAAGGTTGTTCCAATCAGTTGATGTACCATCAATAACATCCAGCGTACCATTCTTGATTTGGTGTTTTGCTGTAGCAGCCCAACTGGTACCTAACTCAGCACGTTCAAAATCATCAGTGACGGTAATCAAACCACCTTCGCTGCCTGTTCCGCCACTCTCTTCTGTTGCCGCATAGGTTGAATTCGAAATGGCAGAATAATTGCCATTATCATCACCAACTTTTAAACAGAAATAATAAGTGGTGCTGGCATTCAATCCATTCACAACAAAAGACTCGTCAGAACCGGTTATCTGAGGTGTAGGTTCTCCCGTTACTTGTTGAGCATTTTCAAAGTCAGTATTTGTGGCAATAGGACTTGTTGAATAACGAATATCATATTGTGAAGCCTGACCGGTTGCTCCGTCATCTCCAGTCGCCGTCCATTCCAGCAATACTGTAGAAGATCCGGTAGCTGTTGCACTCAAATCAGACACTGCATTGGGTGCGATACTGTCCGGAGTTTCAATGCCAACCGTAAAGTTTTCCACATCATTATTCAGACTGGAACCACTTGCAAGGACAACCGCACCATAACGATTGGTCAGGTCATAAGACGCGCCTGCATCTTGAACAGATCCGGCAATCACATCGTCAACATAAACCTGTAATGTATAGGTTGCAGGGTCAAGATTCACTTTCATGGGTGCGTCTGCGGTAGGAGCTGAACCGGATGCGGTTACTTCATCAATAATTCCTGCGCCTACATCCAACGCGCCGGCAGTAATTTTCCACAAACGGATCTTATTAGGTGAGCTGAGCCGATATTGGACCAGGTAACCGTTTGCAGCCCCAACTGATGCGTTGGTGTTCACAAATGCTGCGCCACCCCATTGTACTCCATCACCGGTAGTAGCCCAATCAATTGTGACCTCATCAGGGTTAGTGACTGTTCCACCGCCGTTGTATATAGCGAGTAACCAGTCAGAACCTGCACTTTGGTTATGCAACGTACCGCTGGCAATTACCAGATCGGTATCAGAGGTCCAGTTAGCACCCAGAGCACCGTCTCCGCGCTCAAAGTCGTCTGCACTGGTCTGCGCAAATGCAAATGCGGTAAAACTCAGGAGGACCGCAATAGCAATCTGAAAAGTGAGGGTTGTCGTTTTTTTCAACATGGTAGTATTACCTCCAGATCAATTTATCAACACTTTGTGTTTCAAAACAAAACAGTTTCAACAAATCAAATCATGCTGATACAATTTTGAAATTTAAAATAAACCATAAGTATTTGTTTTATATATACTTTTAGCAATTTCTCCAGTAAAAATGCAAAGACAATGCCATGAAAACAAGAGTGTATCAGTATATTTACAAAATGATCCCGGAATTTATTTTCCGGCAGCACCTTTCTTTTTTAACGTTATGGTTTGATCATATAGTGCTTTTATCTGTTCATAGTGTTCATCAGGTGAGAACATTTGCAGGGCTTTTTCCCGACCCCGTTTCCCCATTTCTATTGCAGCCTGTGGATCATTAATGAGCTTTTCCGCTTTGGCCGCAAAATCATTCACATCGCCCGCTTTAAAAATATATCCATCTATTCCATCATTAATTAATTCCGGTATTCCACCATTGTCAGAACCTAAAATAGCATTGCCCAGGGACAATGATTCATAGATTGCCAGTGGTGAATTATCATGACATAATGACGGCATTACCGTAAATGCTGCTCCGGAAATAATCTCTTGCAGTTCCTTTCCGGATTTGTATCCCAATTGTTTAACATTATCCAATCCATATTCCTGGATCCGGGTACGAATCTCCTCATCCAGTGGTCCTGTGCCAATCAGATACAATTGTTTTCCTTTAACTTGACGCATTGCATCTACCAAAAACAAAACACCCTTTTCTACAGACATTCTGCCCGCATAGACAAAATAATCAGAGGGTTCATGTTTGGGTTCAAACGCTTCAACATCCAGAGTATAGGGTAAAACCTTGACCGGTTTATGCCCATATCCGTATTTGGAAATTCTCTCTGCCAGGAATGCACTGGGTGAATGGAACATGTCTACATTACCGCGATAAGACTTTAACAGATAATGTACGGTAGCTTCCACCGTTGCCAGCAAACTTGCGCCATAAGAGTTTCTAAAACATTTTTTGAATGTAGCATTCCAGAAATATTTTCCCTGACATTTTTCACAAACCTGATCTTTTCCATCGAGAAATACAATATTGGGACAAACCAGTTTGAAATCATGTAAAGTAAGAATTACAGGTATATTAAACTCTTTTAATGTTTTAAATATTGATGGTGATATATGATGATATATACTGTGTATATGTGCAATATCCGGTTTTGTTTCTTTTATCAAATCTGCCAGTTTGTCTTGTGCTTCTTTGTTATATATCACACGTCCCGCAACTTTGAATGTCTGCATCAAAGATTCACTGTTACGTAACTGGTCCGGATTAAAATAAGATACAAAATGATCAGCGTAAGGAGAGTCTAAATTTTTAGGATGATGCATCGAAAACGGGATAACCGTATTCCCCTTTTTCTCCAACAACTCGCTCAGGTTAAAAACATAACGTTCCGCACCGCCCTCAATATAGTGAAACTTGTGTATCATTAATACTTTCAACAAACCACTCCTGTACTCACTGATTTTTGTATGTCCATTCTTCATACAGATCCTGAAATCGATTGACCTGCATTTGCAAAGAAAATTCTTCTTCCACTCTTTTACGTCCCTTATCGCCCAACAATCTGGCTTTATCAGGATTTTTCAACATATCCAATAGTGCATCGGCAAGGGGTTCCGGTTCCTTTTTAGGTACCAATATACCAGTTTCACCCGGAACAACCGCTTCTTTGGTACCATCTGCCGGTGTGGCGACTACCGGTAATCCGCTGGACATGGCCTCCAGCACAACATTTGGTAATCCTTCAAATAATGAAGGCAGCGTAAACACGTCAAAAATACGTAAAATTCTGTATACATCGGTTCGGTAACCCAGAAAATGAAAATGCTCACCCAGCCCCATATCCTTCACCTGTTGCTGCAATTTCTCAGCATCCGGGCCGCCACCAGCCAAAACAAAATGGGTATTGGGTACCTCTTTTAAAATCTTTTTCGCAGCTTCAAACAAATAGATATGCCCTTTTTGCTCCTGCAAGCGGGCCACCATACCTATAATAGGCACATTTTCCGGAATACCCAATTCCTTTTTTAGCTCAGGATCAGGTATGCGTTTAAACTTGTCCAGATCAACGCCATAAGGAATTACCATGACTTGCCGCGGAGATACTTTACGATCCTCAATCAGCCATTTAGCAGTCGCCTGAGATACAGATATTACCATGTCGGCTCGTTTAATTGCCGCACGATACGGATACCAGCGCCTGGGGACCAGCCAGTAAGGTGAAGATATGGTCTCCCATGAGAAAACGGCTTTTGCTCCTGCCCACTTGCCCACAAGCGCGCCCATAAAATCGGCATAAAACAAAGTGGTCATAATAACATCAATCTTTTCCTCACGGATCAAATCTCGCAAACGCCAGATTAGTGATATATCAAACTGAGTTCTTCTTTTCAGGGTTACATGTCTTAGACCCAATTTTTCCAATTGTTCAGGCTGCTGTACCGGTCCAACACCCAGATCACAAACCAGTGTGTTAAAACGGTCTTTATCCATACGGTGTACCAGTTCCCATAGCTTCTTTTCAGCACCGGCATTTCCCAGACCTTCAACAAGTTGAAGAACATTGATTTTTCGTTTACTACTCATAAACGGTATCTGTCCTTAATTTCTATTCTCAGCTTTATCAGACGGCAATTTATCATATAATAATAATTTGCAGCCTTTAAAAGACTTTTCTTCTAATAATGTTCGTTTTTCATTCAAACGAGTTTCTAACAACTTCATATCCTTTGTGGGCCATAAATGTCCAAAGGTAATCCACAATCTACCGGGTACCTGTTCAATACGCTCAAACAAAGGTTCGTTATTTTCAGGATGCAGTGTATGCTCTTCACCCCAGATCACATGTATTTTTTCGTTCGCGGAACGTATGGGGTACTCGTTTTGATAACCCGGTTGGTGATCTGTAAAATAAAAATAAAATGGCATTATAGCGCCCCAGTGAACATAAACCGTGTCGCCATCTTGCGCATTTGCTTTCAATGCATACATTAACTGATCAACATTTCTGCCGCCAGAATATTTCAAATTAGATACATTGTTAATATTAAGCCAAACACCTGTCAAAACCAAAGCGGTAACAGCAACGATGGCTATCCGCCCAAACCAGATTTGTTTAGCTTTTAAACGTGCATATACTATTTGGGCTCCCAGCAGCATCATAACCGACCAGGCTGGCATTAAAAACAGAGTCAACCGCCCTGCTGAGAACGGGTACTTGCCCGCCAAAGAAGCCAATATAACCAACAACAACGGTGTTACCAGTAATAGCACCTTATCCCATTGTTTTTGTTTAAAGCGGTCCCAAATCCAAACTGCGATCAAAATATCACCAATCAATGCAACCAGAAGAGAATCAAAAAAGAAATATGCAGGAAGAATCAAAACATGCTTGCCAACATGCCCAAAATATTTTACCAGGTATCCCAAATCGGTTGCACGGTCCCACTGGAAAATCTGTACCAGCCATTCTTTAAGAAAAACCGGATTAGAGACTGCATTGGAAATACTGGTTACATACAATCCCGCAAAAGATGCGGTGAACACCAAACCGGATAGAATGATCTTGTACCAAAAACCACTATTTCGATGCTGTTTTAAAAAGACATACCGCACAAACAAGAACAAATACACTGCGGCAACAGCATAGATTGATGCAAAAGCAAACCAAATGCTTATAGCGGATATGATTGTAAACCCAATCCACGTCTTATTTTCAAACCGGTCTCCCAGCATTTTACCAAATGCAAGTATCAACGTGGCAAAAAAGATATCCAGCGTATAATGTTTTAGGGATTTGGCATAGATTAGCATCTTGTCGGATAGCATTGCAAGCAAAAGTGTGAATCCAAAAACATAGCCATTTTTCAGAAACTGCTTGAACAGTAAGAAAATGGCGCCAATTGCCAACAATGAAAAAATAGCAGGAACAATACGCAAAGCCACATGGGTAACACCCAACAAGACAACAGCAGCACGTACCATTAATCCAAACAAAGGAGGAAACTGAATGGGCCAGTTGTCATAATACTCACGAACAGCATCTGCCGGCCAGGGATGTACAGTCAGACTCCAGTCATCACTGATTAACGCCCTTGCGGGGTGCAGTTCATCACTACCCAGCACGAGTCTGTCAATACCCCATAAATGCAGATAGAGTACCAGCAAGGTACCCAATACTACAACTATTTTATAATAATCCGTTTTCATAGTCTTAATTTATAGCATCCAAACATAACTGTTGAAGCTGTTCTGCTTTATGTTTCCATGTATGTTCACGCGCTATACACGCTCTGGCATTTTCACCCAATGTTTTACGCATAGCGGGATCGGACAATAATTGATCCACTTTAACAGACAGATCGTTTTCCAAATCAGGATCAAAAAAAAGACCATTCACACCATCTTGAATCAGTTCCTCAATTTGACCTACGGCTGTAGTAATTACAGCTCTACCCTGCGCCATATATTCAAATACTTTGACGGGTGAATAATAAAACATATCACTTTTTGCATAAGGCGCAAGTGTTATCTCCATAATATTCATATATTCGTGTGTTGTCTCGTACGGAACTTTGCCCGTAAAAACAATTCTATTACTCCATTCATAGCCAGCACATTGTTGTTTGAATGCATCTGCCATAGGACCGCCACCGCCAACCATAACAAAATAAAGATTGGTATGTTTGGGCATCAATGTGTTCAACAAACCAAACAACAATCCTGTATTGTGCCAATAATGCATCGACCCAACAAATCCGCACACAACTGCATCTTTAGGGATACCGAGTTTCTGCTTCATGGCAACATCGTCAACAGGCCGAAGATCTGCACCGTTTGTAATAACAGAGATTTTATCCTTTTGATCAGGAAAAATCGATGCATAATAATCTTTGGCGATATTGGATTGAACAAATACATGCCTGGCAATTTTGAAATTATATTTTTCAATACCCAAAAGCCAGCTTTTCCAGATATTACCATCCTTATTATTAAAGGTCAGCCACTCATAAGAGTTGGCACCATCAGCTTCTACAACAAGCGGAATATTCAACAGCCGGCTCAACAGTGCAGCAGAATATCGATAAGCGTCGCATCTTACAATGACCACATCAGGATGATGCTTTTGCAGGAATCTCCATTCTCTAAAAAGCTCGACCAGATTTTTCAAAATCTCTTTGGGCGTAAAAAACAGTTTCCTCAAAAACGGTTTTATACTGTTTTTGTTCTGCACCCGTTGTGTTTGAACTTGCGAGTCAACCTTTTCATCTGCATATCGCCAATAGGCAGAGACTGTATGCCCCATCAGTTGCAGGTTCTCAAACAGCCGTTCTGCTTTTATCGTCGAACCGATAGAGCTCCCGTACAGATCCTGCATGTAATTAAAATAGACGATATACAAAGTCTTCATCCTGACAAACATTCAAACAACCTATTACAATATAATGACAATAGGGTTTGTTTTCAATATTGCCGAAATTTTTTTTATTTAATAATACCTATACCTGACATATCCTAAAGTAACACTTTAAGATATCTTTTAAAGCCTTTAGATAGACACTTAAATTAATCTTTTTTTCTATTAATTACAAGTATTTTAGATAATAAAAAAAAAGGCCCTGCTGATGTAACAACAGGGCCTTGAAATTTATATATATACTGTGTTAATATACTTGAACATTCGTAGGTCTGGCGGGTGGAGTTGAATCCGGGGTAAAGGATGAATCTCCCATATAGGTAAATTTCATTGCGTCAACAATAACATAACCATTCGCTTCGTTCGTGATCTTGACATATCCCAGTTTTCCAGCAGGCAAATACAAATATCCCAATCGGTTCCATTGCCCTACATTGCTCTGCTGATCTATTGTGCCACGTAAACGGACTTCAGTATCAACACCCATTTCGAACGGAACATTTGTCGCTTCCTGGTAACTGTTTGCAGCATCTCCATGCCATCCGTGCCATTCCGAAACTTCATACCAACCTTCAACACCGATTGTGGGTTTCCAGGTAGCAGTATTTTCTCCACTTCCTGCAGAACAATAGTGATATCCGTAACCTTCATCATAGTAATAATTATAGCTGCTCAAATCCAGAACCCGGCGAGTACCATCTTGTCCCCAATAGGGATTGTTTTGAGTAAAGTCAGTATGACCGGCAGATACGGCTTTAGTCCAGGAGCCGGTTAATTCAACAGGATCAGAACCGGGAGAAGTACTGTTTAAAAAGAAATTGTCTACAATGATATCACAAATAGCAGTGGTAGGCTCTTTAAAAAGTAAAATACCATCACCACGCAGGTTTTGTATACCATAGTCATAACCATATAATGAAACTTCAGTAAACAATTCACCATTGTTCATGACCGGATCTTGTCCACCTTTTAACCGATAATAGGGTCCACCGGTAAGCATAGCAGAAGTCAAAGTCTGATCTGCACCGGTAGGATTACAAATAGCAACACCGTTGTCAAAATAACGAACCAACAAACCATTAGATAGTTCAGAGTAAGGACCGGTTGGATATCCCATATTGGTTTCAAACTCGTCGTACCAATAGAACAACCAGTAGGTATCACCACCTGTATAGCCATAATACATGTCAAACATCATAGAAGCAGTCAAACCAAAACGAACTTTATTAAAACGGTTTTTACCATTGTAAAAATGCTTTTCAGGGAAATAATCAAAGATTGACATCATTAAAGGTTGTTTACCATTATTCATCCAGGCAATACCATCATCCTTAAACCAGTCCCATGCAACAAATCGTTGAAAACCTTCAAACTGGTGTCCATTAATGACATCATAAAGATCGAACAATACACCACCTGCATTCAGGGCCAATAGGTTTGACATTGTTGGAGTAAGCTCGGCCATTATCTGATTTTCACGTTCGACAAATTTTCTAGCACCATAGCGCCACTGTTCATTATACCAGTCACTGGAATGTTCATCTTCATCAGGAACACCGTTTCTATCAATATCAAATTGCCATCCGTCAATATGCAAAGTATAGGTGAAAAAATCATGGTACATTCCATCATACAAGCCGGATGCCCAATCTACTTCACGATAATAATTTTCTTCGGCAATATAATCCCATGCATAAATACCATCTACAGTTTTCGCATATTGTCCAAAATCGGGATAAATACCAGGACCTGGTGAACGAAGTGGGCTAAAAAGTGTATCATTTGCAAAGTGATTGGTACTAATCACAAAACGCTCTTCATTATCAACTACCAATCGCAAAGTTGTATCATTCTCCACACTTCTAACTTTGATCAAATCGTCACCAATAAAAACATAGCAATACTCTGCAGTAGCTTGCCCTGCATGAATATTTGCAGTTGTAGATACTGTTATATATTCCTGATTAGGTACAATATCTTCTTTTAAAACACCACGATAACTTCTCACCATAAAGTACCCAACCGGATCACGATCATTAACACCATTAATACCGGAAGCAAATAAAATCTGATTAGGATTTTGTGCTCGCAGAATAGGTGCAAGTATATGTCCGCCAAAATCTGTCATTCCGTAAATCATTACCATATCATAATCTTTGAGCATCTCGTGACGCACACCATCCTGCAATGATTTGGTAGGATCAACCATGTTAAACATAGCTGTACGGGGATATGGTGGGTTTAAACGATCATAGGATTGCGCCAATATATTGTATGCATGAAACAGTACAAACAATGCCATTATTATGAGGATATATGTTTTTTTCATGATCAATACTCCAACGTATATTATTTAGATATTTTCCAAAATGTATGCAAACTGGATTGTGGTATTATCTTGACCAAAGGTTTAGAAAACAATTTAAACACTCTTTGCATCAAGCCAACAATCTTGCCAGGCATTTTCGGGTGCCATACCCATGGAAACATGCCTACAACAACTTCTTTGTCATATCCTATCATACTCAAGTCTGTAAAACCTGCCGATTGAAAAACATTTCTAACCAATTTAGGGGTTACAAAGTGTTCCAAAGCTTCGGGTTTCCAGTAATCAAAAGGAGCCCATGTATTTTTCTCATAACTGCCATATTTTTCAGAAAACCATTTTACCAAACCTGCAACATTTGCATAAGTTGGTATAGACAGAAACAAGCTTCCTTCCGGTTTGAGCACACGATAGAACTCTTTGGCTGCTTTTATCTGATCCGGATAGTGTTCAAAACTATCAAGGCATACAATAAAATCAACCGATTCGTCTTGTAAAGGATTGATCTGGGCATCTGCCTGAACGAATTGATGTGTATTATCTGCAAGTGCACTCAATGTCGGATGAAAAACGAGATCAAGCCCAATGTAGTACATTGCATCATCAAAATATCTGGCCAGCAGACCCGTACCACAACCAACATCAGCTATTACCCTTTTGTCCGTTTTAATACCCAATTTGTCAAAAACTGTTGCCAATAGTTCACGGTTCAATTTTCCGGACTGTTCAATAAAGGGTGAAGTGACCAGTGCCTTTTCCGTCTCGTAAAATCTCTGAATATTCTCTATTTTAGAATCCACTATTTCTAATTCTCTCCATGATTAATTCTTGCCAAAACGGAATGCGACAACGCCACAAGATCAACAACCTTAAATAACTGTAAACAAAGAACATAAATCCCTGCACTAATAAACAGGGCTAACAATGTTGCCATTTGGTTTTTAATTAACAACCACAAAATCAGCGTTATTATGACTGTTGAAAACAGCAGTTGAACAGTCTTGATAACAAACACTTTCCATGCTTTTGTGGAAGTGAATATATGAATGGATGCCCAAACGACGATAAAAATCAATATAATCCATTCCGTTACAATTGTAGCAAATGCCGCACCACGATAAGATATAACAGGTATAAGTATTAAATTTAATACAAGGTTAATAACAAGACCAATAATTTGAAAATATAAAATTTTCTTTTGCTGATTCACAGCAGCAAACAGGGAAACAAACAAATAATTCAACATTTGTGCAAAAGCAGCAAAAACGAGGATCTTTAACGATATGATGGATCCATATAATTCAGGGCCCAAAACAGTATTAACGATCCAATCTGCAGATAAAAGAATTACCGGAACCATGGGAATGGAAACCATAAACAAATAAGTCACTCCCTTTAAAAACAAACCAGTCAACTCTTTTCTATTTTTATGATGTACAGATAATTGAGGTAACAGCCCTGCTGTTAACACGATAGGAACCAGTGTTGTTAAACTTAGGAATTTGTAACTGCCATTGTACCAACCCACATCTCGGAAATTGGTCATGGCAGAAAGCATCAGTATATCAAAATAATTATAACACAATGCCAATAAATTTGACAGACCAAAAGGTAAGGCTGTCAACATGAGCACTTTATTCCTGGAAAATGAATATTGAATTCCAGGCTTGAAAAAATGCTTTTGCAGAATAAAAGTAATTACAAATAATTTTACAAGGCTGGCAATAACAAATGATGAAATAAAAATACGAATATCAAAACCGGCTATTAGAAAAAGAATACCCAGGATTACTGATAAAAACTTGTCCAGGCTCATACCAAGAGATTCATATTCTATTCTCTCAAATCCTCTGAATACAGAAAAAATATTTTGCGTGTAGGAACTGATGATTGATGAAACAGAATAGATTAATATGGTATGAAATGCGGTTGCTGTAAAATCACCAACCTGAAGATATAAAAGCAGTAATCCAATGGTGCTCAGAACGAGGACTGACTTGATCCCCATAAAGGAATCAAACAATGCTTTGGCAATTTTTCTATGTTTGGAAATCTCTCGTGTTAAAAGAATAGACATTCCCAAATCGGTTAATAGGTTGACAAAAAAACCGACTGTAGTCGCCAGAGAATAAACACCAAAATTTATTACTCCCAGGTACCGGGTAGCAAACGGAATCAATAAAAAGGCCAGCAGCGTATAGATTAAATGACCTATACTGGCAAAGCCGATGTTTTTTTGTAATTGTGCCATATTTTTGAGGAGGTAAAATAAACCTGATTATTGATCTTTGTTACCGGATTCAAGTTTTGAAATCTTTTCTTCCAGCTCCATATTTTTCATAGCCATTTGTTGAACAAATGCACGCAGATCCTGGTTCAGTTTGGTTAATTTGAGGGTAAAATATAGCAACAAAGACATGATAAAAAACAGCCCAATCATTGTCAACGCAGAAGCAGGATACTGCGCTCCCAATATATGAGTTACAAATAACAAAACAGTATTGCTGCTCATCACCAAAACCATACCAATAGATACTGTTAACCATACAAGCCCTAATGAATCACTGATCTTGCGTGATTTTAACAAGTAAAAAATAAAAATGATGAAAATGATTCCTGCCGCCAGGATAATTAATTTACCCTGTAACGAAATACCTGCATCAGTTATTTGCATTATACTCCCTGTTCATTATTTTCAATATTACTTTTATATATAATTGAAGAATCTGTATTAATATTGGATTGATGGTTACCATTGCCATTTCCATTACCTATAGAGTTTTGAATTTTTCGGGTACCATTCATCCGCTTGTTATTATGTGCCAAACGTTTACGTAGCATTTGTTTATCAACAATATCATTCATTACCAGTAACGCAAGAATCATTGCGGGTAATCGCCAATGGTTCATCAAAACTCCCACCATTCTATAATCAGGTGCAATCAGGTGATATACTAAAATCGCAAGGTATCCTGTCAGCGTTGCTGATCCCACATTGTATATAAGCTTGTCTTTTGATGAAAGCAATTTCAATCCTCCAAACAAGACAATCAAGTGAGCAAGTATAAATAAAAACAGAGCAATCAGCCCCTGCTCAGCACCTATCAACAAATACGCGTTATGCACTATTCTTAATCCCAGGGTGGCCTGGTCAGCATGATTACGATAATTGTTCAATCCTACGCCAAAGACCTTGTTGTCGTTAATAATTCTCAAAGCATCTTTGGCAAGGTTTAAACGGCTTTGACTGGCATCTCCTGCCAAAGACTCGGTAGAGCCCTGCATTCTGGCAGAAATATTTCCACCATACTTGACACCCATAAATGCCATAAAAATAATGGCAATTGCAACAAAAGTCAATTTTTGCTGTGTTTTTATCTTTGTACTGTTTAAATCCTTGAGCGTAAACAAGAACATGGCACCTACAAAAGCAAGCCAGGCACCACGGGTATATGTTGCATACAAAGAACCTAATGAGAAAATGGTAATAATAACCCAGAGCCATTTCGGTTTTATATTGGTAAAAAAGATAACACGTATGGCAAGGGGAATCAATGTGATCAGATATGCTCCAAATGCATTAGGCACACCAATCAAACCACTGACACGATAACTGGAATCAATATTAAAGAATGGTAAAGAAACCGGTCCTACCTGCCATTGCCAAAACCCTACCGTACTTTGGAATCCTAAACCCAGTAATAAACCTACTACAAAACTCTTGAGCATAGCACGATCATGTAATCTTGACGCTATTACAAAGAAAATGAGCATTGCTCTTGTGAGATGCACCATCTGGAAACGGAACTCACCATTGTCATAGGCAATGGATTCTCCGGTAAAGCTAAGCAAATAAAACAAAAAGATTAATAATTTAACAAAGAAACTCAAAAACCAAGATTTTGTGCCCTTGCTTTTATTCGGTGTTAAAAACAACAATAGATATAACGGAAAGTCTACCGGCATGAATACATCAGAACCAATGATCTGGCCATTGCGCAGGTTACCCACAATCAGGGTTATTCCCTGGTTGATAGACAGGAACAATCCCAAAGCAATATATAAAAGTCTAATAAATAAAGTCATAATTGATACAATGTCTTTGTGTGAAACAATTCAAAATACAATTTCAACGCATAAAGTCAATAAAAACAAAAAAGAACAACATATTTTACATTAAAGCGCAATATTTATACCAGATAATATACTGGTCATAGTCTTGTATGAATCCAGAACTGCTAATGTACAATAATTTATGAAAATCTCAAACACCTACATCAAAAACAGTTAATATTTCAAGCACGCTTTTTCAATCGTAATATTAACCAGCTTGCACCCACAAATGCAAAAAGTATCACAAATCCGTCAATGGGGATACGATAACGGGTTTCTGTAAAAAACAGTGAATATCCTGCAGACAAGGTGAGTATGGGTATTAAATACAAAATCAATGAACGCCATTTTTTTCTTGCGGCCCATATGCCAAAGGGCATTAATAATAATATCGGAGCAAAACTTGCAATGGCAACGATCTGTATTTTTAAGCCAGGCACCCTTTCCTTGGAAGAAATTCGTGCAATTCCGGGAGACCAGAAATTAATAAATTCCGGGATATAATGTTTAAAAATATATTCGTTAGGGTAATTCTTTAACAGATACATCAAGTTAATGCTTCTACCATCAGCAAATGATTTTAATACAGCTACACTGCTGTCAGGTTTCTGGTCTTTAATGTGCCAAAGATCCGGTTCCAACCAGGGGTGCAACCATACCATATATCCATCACCATCCGCTTCCATGCTATCCATAAAAACAAGCATTGCCACCCGGTTCACATATTTGGGTGACAAGGGCTTCTCATAATGCACATCAAAGAAATTGGCAGTATTTAATTTTTGCACAAAAACAGGTTTATCCCAACCTCTTTCATGTCCCTGATAAACGATTTGCTGGTTTTCAGTTTTAACGGTTTCGGATTGTGTTACGAGATCAATAGCAGACTTTGAATCCCAAATACTTGTTTGTAGAGTATCCTGCCCCACAATCTTTCTTTCATTAAAACTATTTTCTTTAACATAGATTTTTCTTTTGCCAAAGAACATTAAACCATTATAATAACCACTGTCGGGTATTGATAATTTCTTGTAAGGATTAAGCGTGAAAAAATGTTTATTGTTTATAAAGCAGTCAAGATAGCTCTTGTCGTTCTGTTCGTAATAATAAAAAGAAAAGTTTTTAACATCCAGTTCTTCTTTTTGTAACGATTTTTCCCTTTCTATTTTCCAGAAAACTTGAGAAAAAGCTTCTTCCTGTGGAATGAATGCGCGCGCGTACTTTATTTCATGAAACACCAAATAATTTCTAACTGTCCATGGGATCAGAATCAACACAATGCTTGCCCCCAGTACCAGTGCAGCAGTAAAGCGTTTTGAATAAGTTTGCTTGCTGAAAATGAAAACCCATAATACAAACAAGGGTAACGCTACAACATATACAGGAATAGATAAAACCGCCAACCCCAAAACAATTCCACCGGCTAACATTAACCATAAGCGAGGATTTTTAAAGTACTCTATAAAGATCCAAATACCCAAGACGATAAAAAATGTAAAAATCTGGGTCGCATATAATAATCCGGCAATATAAACAAAAAATGGATATACGCCGCCAAACAAAAGCACTCCCCGTGCATAGCGTTCAGGCATTAGATTCCTGGCAATCAGATACAGGAACAGCAGCGTTAACAGTCCGAGAATGGATTGTGCAATACGAACAGCGAGGAAAGAATGCCCAAACACCGAGTATATTCCTGCTAAAAATAAAGGATATACCGGTTCAAGACTATACTGTTTGTATAAATTATAATAATGTAGACCGGGACCAAAGCCCTCCCCTTTTACAATGTGTTGTGCAGCAGAATCATAATGTATGGTATCAAAAAAGTACCAGGTATTCTCCAGGGTACTCACATAACCAATTCTAATGATCAGTATTAAGACAGATACAATCAGTACAAAACGCTTCGGGGGCATGTCCCAAATTGCGGCAATTTTTAATAAAAATTTATTCATTTATAAATGTATATATAATAATAAATGGTTGAATTTGTTCGTTATCCGGTCTGAATTCCGCGGCTATAGTTGCATCCGTATCCAGCCATTGAAAAAGCTGATATCGGTCTTTAACAACTTTGGCATATTTTTCACGTGTATATTTCCACGAAAGCCATTGGCGCGTAAAACCATCGGCAATATAGTAATCAAACTCTTTTTCTTCAAAGCGATTGATTAACGAGTCTGCAAGTGATTCCTGCTTGGATTGTAATTCCAGCCGGGTAATTTCGTATCCATTTTCTACATTTTCTTCATATAAACCCGGTATATCCGGAGGAAACGCTTCAACTGCAATTCGAGAACCTGCAGGTATATTTTGCTCTATCCACGTGGTGGCATCAGTACGGGGATCAGTCTTTTGAATTTCATCCAGATAATTCATGGAACTCACTGTACCCGAAATAACCAGACCCAACAGTAAACCCGCCAATGCGGAAAATTTGAGCACAGGATTTTTAAACAAGTTTTCACTCAACCATACCAATGCAACGGCCCCACTCACAAGCAGAATGGGAATGATGGGCAAAATATGCCTCATGGCTTTATATGCCAGATGATCAAAATAAAAATACATGGGCAATACAAAAATCAATAAAAAGATATCTTGTTTTTTATGTCGATATAGCTGGATACCAATTCCGACAAGAATCAATATCGTTAAAAATACACCAAATGTTGTGGGAATCGAGTTGGGATAAAACATCCCGAATCCCGGAGACTGGTCTCCAGTCCAATAGGATAAAAAACTGCCGCCACTGCCAATCTTGCCAATTTTCTCAAAAGCCTGATATCTAAACAACCGCGCCATGGTACGCTGAAAATCAATAATAAACATGGGGCAGAAAATAAAAAATCCTGCAATAGCTGTCACTATTGCGGTTACAGCTTTGAGGTTGAACAGCTTTTTAAAATCAAATGGTTTACCCCATGCATGGTAAATATGCGCATAGATCAAAGGTAATGCTGTTGGGAAGAGACTGTATTTTGCACCAATAGCGGCCGCTGTCAGCAAGGCCGAAAGAAAATAATTAAAAGTACTGGGGTGCTGCAATACCTTAGCAGCGTAATAGATTGCCAACAATGCAAGAAATGTAGCCGGAACATCTACTGTGCAGAAATGAGAATTTCGCACATGCACAAAATTAACCGCAAGTAATGCCGCACTCACAAGCGCAAGCCGGTTACTCTTGAATAACTTTTTCACTATCAGGTAAAGTACAAATACGGATAATACACCCAGAATGGCTACAAAATAACGTCCCACCAGAAAGAATTCAAAACTATGGTCTTGATAATATTGTGCGGCCTGGCTAAATCCTTCAAGCCTGCCGGTTAGTAATACAAAAAAAATATAAATGCCCATCAAGACAGCAAGTACAAGCGTAAACAAAACAGGATATATGCCGCCCATAAAATAAACATTCGGATCGATAAAGCGGGTGTTGAGGAAATGGCCCGCCTGTACTACCAGCTTGACCTCATCGGGATGGTATTTAAACGGAGCCCCAAAAGAAATGGCATAAAACCGAAGAATACCCGCCAGCAATAATATTGCGGCAAGTATAATATGTTCTGAACCAATCTTTTGAACAGATGGCAATTTCATTCACTTACCGTCTGGATAACACTACGTTTGATTTGTGCAATCCGCAACAAGGTTAATATGATTGCCAGGGAATTCCGCAAGGGATACAACAGAGACATTAAGGATGAATGCATTGAGGTCCCGTAAATTCGCTGTTCAACTTTGACCGGAACTTCTTTGATATCAAAGCCCACAAGAGACAGCATTAACAATACCTGCGTATCAGGAAAATCATGTGGATATTCTTCTGCCAAAAGACGTACTACCTGCTTGTCTAACAATTGCAAACCTGTAGTAACATCTGCAATTTTTTTACCACACAACATTTTTAGTACCAGGCTGAACATCATGATACCCATTTTCCGGAATATGTTGGTCTGGTAACCGGTGTTGGTCACAAAGCGTGATCCCAGAATCACCTTGTATTTCTTTTCCTGAAACTCTTTCATAAGTACTTTTAAATCTTCAGGCCGATGCTGGCCATCTGCATCCATACAGATCACTGCGTCATAATCCTGGTCCCGGGCAATTTTAAAACCGGTCTGCAATGCCGCACCATACCCCAGATTGATGGGTAACGATACAACTTTGACACCTTTTTCTTTTGCAATCTGTGCGGTTTTATCTTTTGATCCATCGTTAATCACCAGAACTTCAATATCCCAATAATTACCCGCCAAATCATCCATTTCTCCAAACAGCTTTTGCAAAACAGGTGGTAGATTTTTTTCTTCGTTATACGAAGGAATCAAGATCAACAAACGTTTTCTAGGATCTGCCATTATTTTTCCTGTAATTTCTATTTACTTTTAAAAACAAACTTTCATAATCTTTCGTTACCTTGTCCCAACTGAAACGCGCATGTACCCAATCGTTAACAATATCACGGTACTGAGCCACTTTATCAGGATCGTCACACAACTGTTGCATCTGACGAGTCAGATCAGCAATATCATTCATTTTATAAAACAAACCAGCCTCACCCAATACTTCACGATGCTCGGGCACATCATTGGCCAACACACAATTTCCGTACCCCATTCCTTCAACCAAAGCCGGGTGTGTACCTCCAACCTCTGTGGCCTGTACATAAAAATAAGCATTGCTCTGCAACTCTCGATATCCTTGACCAAAGACATACCCGGTAAAAATAATCCGTTTATCTGAGGTATTTTTCAATTGTTTAATGTAATCGTTACTGTAAGGAGCATCTCCAACCATCACCAGCTTTTTATCGGTTTTTAAATTTTCAAATGCCTTAACTACCCTGTGAGCATTGTTTTCTGGCTCCATTCTGCTGACATAAAGGATGTAATCACGAGGTTCAATACCCAGCTCTTTTAAAATATCTGTCGTATCAACAGGGCCATCTGGTGCACCATAAGGAATAAATGTTGATGTTTTATTAAATTTCTTTTCATAGTAGCGCTGCACATCATGCGCGTCCGAAACGATTGCTGTTGGCAAAAAAGTTGCTAAAAACTCAGAAACCTTGTAAAACAACTGCCCGGCCTTGTTCCACTTTTTACGTTTCCACTCCAGTCCATCTACATTTAATACAACGGGTTTGCCCATTAATCGTGGTAATATTGCAAAGGCCGCGTTGGCACTGTTGCAGATAAAAACCATATCATACTTTATAAAGAAACTATACAAAGTGCAAACAAGCGTATGGATGACCGTATCAAGATACTTGTGCCCAATAGTCGGCAAGATCTTGATCCGTACTCCTTTATAATATTCCTGGTCATAATCAATTGTATTAGAACGTCCGTAAACCGTAACATCGTGTCCGCGTTTTACCAAACGGGGTGCCAGTTCTTCGGCAAAGGTTTCAAAGCCGCCATAATTTGCCGGAATACCCCGAATTCCCATAATTGCTATTTTCATTCACTCACCATCACGTCTTCTGGCTCTATCTGCATTTTTTTCCCGGTTCCTTTTTTAAACATTTGCATAAATTCTATTATCAGATCCTTTTTCAGAATCCTTATAACCATGTAATATATTAAAACAGAAATTATTATTCCAGTCACAAGTATAATAATATCATTAATATGTAAAAATCGCGTCAAAAACAATTTATAGAGTATACCTAAAATAACCATAATTGCGGTCGAAAAGGAGCTAACTGATAACGCTTTTAAAAACTCGATCATTTTTATGTTTATCTGTTTATTGGTAATATGCTGTATTATAAAAAATGTCAGTATATAAAATAATGTAAAAGCAGCCGCCGCACCTACAAGACCGTATTTGGTACCGAACCATACAACAGCTACTAAGGGCGGAAAATATACCAAATTCCATTTCAGCTCAATATCCGGACGCCCGCAAGCCATCAGTACAGATCCTTTAATAGAGCCAACCGATTTCAACATAGCCATGGGAACCAGAATGATCAACGGCCATACCATGGGCAGCCACTTTTCACCCAAAGCAACTATGATAAACTCTTTAGCAAAGACCGCAAGGCCCGCCAACAATGGGAATGTGACCAATGAGATAAATGTTACGGAGCGCAAAAAGCTGTTTTTGAATCGCGGCAGATCGTCCTGTAGTTCAGAGAATGCAGGAAAAACAACCCGCGCAACGATACCGGATATACGGGTAACCGGCAGCTTGACCAGGTTCAACGCCAGACTGTAATAACCCAGCATGGCTTTACCCAAAAACCGGCCGATTATGGTAACATCTGTATTGGTTACCAGGTATAACGCAACATCATTTGCAAGTACATTTGAGCTGAATCCCAATACGCCTTTAAATTCCTGCCAGACAAAATGCAAAGAGGGACGCCACTTGTAAAACAACCAAACCAGAATAACCGTAAAAAGATCTCTTCCCAATGTTAGTACCACCAGGCTCCAAACACCTGTATTTAAAAACGCCATAATAATAGCCAGTATTCCGCTGGTCAAAACCGCAGCGGTTTCAATAATGGCAAGTTTTTTAAACATCATCTCTTTGGTAAGCAGGGCCTTTTGCACAATACCCAAGCCGCCAATAAAAAAGCCGAGTGACATGGTTCTTACAATTGGAACTACAACCGGTTCCTTATAAAAAAGAGAAAGCGGATAAGCAGTAACATAGCCAATTAAAAACAGCAATGTTCCAAATAAAACACTGCCCCAAAACATTGTAGATAATAAACTTTCAGACACTTGTTTTTTCTGGATGATGGCTGTGCCCAGCCCGCGGTCATTTACCATACCAATAGCTACGGTAATAACACTTGCCATTGCTACAATCCCGAAATCCTCTTCCGAGATCAACCTGGCAAGCACAAACATGACAACAAGCAACACTAGCTGCATGCTCATTTTTGCAATGCCGGTCCACATGACACCAGATACTGTTTTTTGTTTTAACGACGACATGGATGAATGTAGTGGATTTTTATGAATTTTGCAAAACCAGAAATGATTCGGAGCGGATTAATTCGTCTTTGAGTTTATAGAGAATAACAGGGTACTCGCTGTCTTTGTACTCATCGACTTTTGTATAATTTTCACGTAATTCTTTTTCTATAATATCCCAAAATCGATAGAATTTTTTCTCAGTATACCCATCCACAACGATAAAACGGGGTCTTTTCTCCTGAAATTGTTGCTCAAAATCGGGCCAGGCTTGTTTTAAAAATTCAGTGGGATGGGTTTTACCCATAAAGGGATGTAAAATCCGGGAGACGCCCCAGATCGAACCACCACTCATCACCTGATCATTGGCCTGACTTAATTCATCAAGTTTTTTTGCAACCGCATTTACTGTTTTGGGAGACCATACACTGTTGTATTTGGGACCTATATGTAAACCTGAAAACGCACCGGAAATCACAAATGCTACAATCACAATATAAATTCTGACGAATGCGGCCATTGCCTTTTTTTCACCATAGTATACCAAACGAACAGTGAGGTATTTGATTACAAAATAAAGTACAAACATGGTAATTAAAAGCGCCAATAACTGATCAAGACCTGCAACCACCAGGCTGTAATTCAATATACCAATAATGATTGCGGAAACCAGATTGAGTACAAACAGGACTTTGAAATCCCATTTCCTTGAGAAAAAAAACAACCCAAAGCTGGCTGCTACAGATCCTAACAGCATATAGACACCAACTCCAGGGTAAAACTTCCACATGGCTTTTTGTAAAAAGAAAAAGAAATAATAGCTAACCAACGCTAATCCCATAAATTTGAAAAAATCTACACCGACTTTACGATAAATGACTTCAAAATATACCGATGCAAGTAATATCAGCGGAGGCAAAAACTCCATAAAATACGATGTATAAAATCCACGTACAAAAGATTGAGCAACATAAGGCAGAGTTACAAACACAATCCAAAGGAGCAGTAGAATATAATTGTAACGCTTTTCCTGAATTGCAGCTTTGATTGGATTTTTATTATTACTTCCCATAAATATTCTTACACCTACAGCAAAAGCACCCACCAGAATGTACAGGGTGAAATAAAAAATATGTTTCCATTGGGTCATGGTAACCTGAATGTCCTGATTCAACACACGGATACCGCTGCTTTCCGCAACCTGTAATTCCTGGGGAAGTGCCCCGAAAATGTGCAGAATATTAAAATAAACCAGATTAAATGGATTCAATTGCGAAAATAAAACATCCTGCAATCCCATGGATTGCATATAAAAGCCGCCAAAGGTCACACATATTGCCAGGTAACCCAAAATGTATTGAAAGATCAGTGCGGCTTTTTGCCCTGACCTCATATCTTTACGTATAAGAAAATACAAAATAATGATAACAGGTAAATAGATAGAAAGCTGCCGGGAGTAATAGGCAAGTGCTGAAAACATGCCTGCAAGCATCATCCAGCCTGCATTACGTACATTTTGGTCAACTGCCCTGAGTACAAAAAAGATGCTAACACTGCCTAAAAAGACCGCAAGGGTCTCGCTTTTCACAATAACAGACCAAGCCAAAGACAAGGGCAGAAACAGGTACACCGCAGAAGCGAGCAAACCAACAATATCATTAAACATTCGTCGGCCAATAAGAAACATCATGAATCCTGTGCCCAAAGTCGCAATCAAAGGCAGCAGTCTGCCAACCCAATAATGAACGCCAAACACCTTGAACAATAATGCAATGGAAAATACATAAAAGGGCTGACGGGATTCATAGTCTACAATAGGAAGTAATCCATCAAGCACCATGCGGGCATCCATCATGTGTGCGCCCTCATCAGGATTAATCCATCTGATATAGAGCAAACCAATACGTACCAATAGTCCGGCTAGCAGCAATACGGAGAGATATAAAGAATACCGGTTATTTTTTTGCGTATCAAGCATACATCACGTCTCTGTAATTTACCAATTTAATATTTTTTTTATCCAGCGCTTTACGAACAGAGTCAAGGCATAACGCCTCTGTTTCAAATTGTCTTGAGTGATTATAGTTCAAGTTTATTGGATTTTCCGGATCTGAAAAACCCGGGTGACAAATCCAAAGTGTTGTTCCCGGCTTTAACCGGTTCATATATAAATGTAATATATCTGCTTTATTATTGGATTGATATAACTCACGAAATTGAATAAAATCAACATCATGGGTGTCTTTTATCGAAAATAACCTTAAAATGCAATTTGTTATTCCAAATTCCAGACCATTTTTTAGAATATTTGTAACCGGAACATTGTACAACCGGGCACCGGAATACCTTAAAAAAGGAATTCCCAACTCTTTGATAAATTCAACTAATAATCCTCGTAAACCCGGCATAAAGTGTATATCATGATGACTGTCTACATGGGTAATATTTAAACCCCATGCGTTCAATTGGTTCCATTGCGCAAACAATTCACTTTTAACCGAATCAGCATCCAATCGATTCATCAACGCTGCTGTAAATAGATTGTTCTTGCCTTTAAAGAGATGCTTGTCCGAACTGCCGCTGATTGGCTTTCCGGATGTCAGGTTAATATGCCAGCCCGGAGAAATTTCCGGGTGGTCTGTTAAAAAATTACAAGCAGTTTCCAAATCACTGCCATTGGCAGCAATTGAAACACTGTTTACAATGCCATCAGTTATACTTTTAATGGTACCCTGTGTAATAGCCGGGGTGAGTCCAAAATCATCTGCATTGACTATCAGATATTTTTCATTGGTCACTCTATTCTCCGAGCTGTTTCCGGAAAATCTCGACCAGTTCATCGATTTTTTCAGATTTATTAAATACCGATGTAATATTATCTCTTGCACGCTTGCCGATGTCATTGCGGATTTCCGGATTTTCTATCAGGTATTTTAACGCCTGAGCAAGAGCAACCGGATCATTAGAATCAACCAAAAATCCACTTTTCCCGGATTCAATGACTTCCGGAATTCCAGACACACATGTTGAAACAACCGGCAATTCCATTGCCATGGCTTCTGCAATTACATTTGGAATGCCGTCTCGGTCACCATTTTCGGCAACTCTGCAAGGTAACGCAAATATATCGGCATTTTGGTAAAGGTCTTTCATTTCCTGATGAGAAACCGCACCCAAAAAATCTACTTCCAGTCCCAACTCTAAACTTTGCTTATGCAAATCATCCCATAGCGGGCCTTGTCCGGCAATTCTGCAATGGGCCTCTATTCCCTGTTCTTTGAGGATCTTGCATGCCCGCATTAAAACATCAAATCCTTTTTTCTCAACAAGCCTGCCAACCGTAAATATTACCGGGATAGTATTCTTTTGCTTTGTATCTTTTAAAAATTTTTCAACAGCAACGCCGTGATAGTTGAGAATCACTTTATCTTTAGGGATATCTTTAATATTTTCAACAATATAATTCTTGTTATATTCCGTGCAGGTCAGAACAAATTTTGCGTTCTTGACTTTCAAGGGCAGCAATACCGGCCTGACAAATAAATCCGTAGCATGTGTGGTAAAGCTAAAAGGGATATTGCACAGTTTAGAGATCAGCATTGCAAAACTGGTGGCAGCATCGGCAAAATGACCATGAATCAGGCTGAATTGTTTCTTCATCATAACCCGCGCAAAAGGAACAGCAAGAACAAAATGAATGAACAAATCCTGTCTTACGTTGTATGGTATTTTTTTCCGGTCCCCTTTGTGCAAAACCAAATATTTAAAAGCCGTTCCAAACACATACCCGGGATTACCATTACGGACCGCAAAAGCAAGTGTTTTAAAATATTGAACAGGCCTGCTGAACATAAAAACGAGATGGCTAGACAATACATTTATGGGTCTGGTATAATCTGACAGATATGTGGTCCGGGTTCCCAGTTGACCAGCATCCTGTAACGGACTGTTGTCACTTTTTCTGAAAAGAGAAAAAATTTCCAGATCAATATGACGGGAAAACAATCCATCCAACTCGGAAAAGATAAAGGTCTCGGACAAGACCGGGAAATAGTTTAAAATAAATGCTACCCTGGCAGCGTTTGTTCTTTTATCCATTATATGATTCAGTTATAAAAATAAATTAACCTTGTACAAGGTTAAAACAATCAGTATTTATGCTTTTTTGAGCGCTCCGGCGACAAAACCGGTTGCATGTACAACCAATCCCAACATAATGAGAGGAGATAATAAAATATATGAAAGAAAATGCTTTAATGGCGCTTTCCGTAACAAAATCCATCCAATACGGATAAATCTCATAAACGGAATAAGCGGAATAAATATCGGGTATTTCATCATAAATTGAGCGCGGGACTTGTGCACTTTGCCGGTTGCAGCTGCACCTAATCCCAGGTGATACTGATTTCGCATCACTACTTTGAATTTGGTGCGATTATGATGCGTTACACTCATTCCTTTTAACCAGTAAATCGTTTCACCCGCATCCAGTACTTTACGGAAAAACCGGCTGTCACTTCCTTTAACAAATCCGTCTAACGGGCCATAGGTTTCAAATATGGAATGGTCAAAACATACATTCACGGTACCTACAGGACCGATTTTAATACCATTCCTAGTGTTCCAGGAATCAAAAAATTCCAGCAAATAATCAACCGTACCGATAATACTTTTTGGTGTACCGTTCAATACCGGGCCTACCAGCAGATTTTTACCGCTTTTATGGCCATTCACCATATTCTGCACCCAGCCGGGACTGATGGTACAATCAGTGTCTGTAAATGCAATGACATCAGAGCCGGCAAGCTCTACACCCTTGTTGCGCCCTTGTCCGGGATACAAACGTTCTTCGGAACGCACCAATTCTACCCAGGGAAAACGTTCGCTGATGATAGTCGAAGAGTTATCTGTACCACTATCAACAACAATCACCTGATAGTTAAAATCTGTTTCCTGCTTTTCAATCGATTGCAGCATATTTACAATGTAATGCTCGTGATTAAAAGAGGGGATGATTACAGAGATATCCGGTTTTTGGTTCTTGTCAATCGGCATGGGTTCCGCTTTCCACCAGTTCTGTCAAAAAATCAGCCATTTCTTCCCAATCCACCTGTTTGTTCTGTTTGCCGATATGGACTTTCATATCCTGAATTAATTGACGATTAATTTCACCATCATTCATGAACTTTTCAACAGCATCTACAATAGCATTGGGATCATCAGGGGGTATTATAAATCCGGATTCATTTTCATCAACAATTTCTTCAAAACAACTCATGCGAGTGGCAATTACCGGAACATCCATTGCCAAAGCAATTTGTAACGCCCCGCTGGCAGTAGCGGTTGAATATGGAAAAACAGCCACATCCGATGCGTTGAAATACAATTGCACATCCTCATTGGGTACATAGGCATTCACGCGAACGACTTGCTCCTTCAATCCATAGGATGCAATTTTTTCTTCAATAACTGTCTCTTCTTCGTGCCAGGCTTCGCCAACGAGTAACAATTTTATATTATTATATTTGGGCGCCAGTGTTTTCATTGCATCCAGCAAAACCGGCACACCTTTATACTTGCGTACAAATCCGAAAAACAACAGTACCAGATCATCCTGTTCAAACCCATACTTTTCACGCTGCGCATCACGATCTGTTTGAGCAGTCTTGAAAAAATCATACTTGGGGTGTCCTTTGACACCAATTTTTGCATTTGGAAGTAATTTCAGCAGGGTGTCTTTGACTTCGCCGGAATGCACCAGAAAATAGTCGCCTTTGCTCAATACAAGACGTGTCAAAAAAGTTTTGAGCTTGCTGGATTCGTGCTCTACTACATTATGACATACAAATAAAACCTTTGACAGCTTGAACCAGCGAATAGGCGCACAGATTGTCCAGTATTGTACGGTCCAAAACGTAACCCACCAGGGTATAATAACTACATCCGGTTTTATCTTGCGGATATGCGCAATAATCTTGAACCAGGTCAGCGGATTCATGGAATCCAGCATGTATTCTATACCCTCTTCAGTAAGATATTCTTTACTGGGATCTCGATCAGTCTCCCCGGGATACAACCACATGGGGTACTGTCGCTTGACCGCGCAGAGGGTTACATTGTGTTTTTTTCTGAATTCACGAAACAAAAGTGTAGTATAGTGAGCTATACCACCACGATACGGATACGTGGGACCTATCATATATATGTTCATTTTACCATCTTTGCCCAACCGTATCATTCTCCCTTTTTATTGCGGTAACCATCCGATTCCATTTTTCGCACACGGTATAAAACATTTTCTATCAATTGGCGGTTTGAACCGATAATATCAGCCAGCAACCCTATAACCAGCACCTGGAATCCAACGATCAACAGAACAGCAGCCAGAATCAAAGACTGAATATGCCCCATACCGGAAACAAACAGATAAAAATAGAGAAAACGCAAACCAATTAAAAAACCACCCATAAACAAAATACCACCAATCAGCGAAAACAATTTCATGGGCTCATACATGGCATAAATACGCAGCATGGTAGAAATAGAACGACGTATATACTCTTTATTGCTGCGAAACAACTTGGACTCGCGGGTTTTTTCATTGGTACGAACCGGAACATCGGCAACGATTAAATTTTTCTTGCCGGCCTGAATAATGGTTTCAAGGGTATATGTAAACTGAGATACGATATTCATCCGTAACGCGGCCTCACGTGAAAAAGCACGGAATCCACTTGTAGCATCCGGGACTGAGGTACCGGATATCTGACGAACAACCAGGCTGCCCAGCTTTTGTAATCGCTTTTTCGTCCACGAAAAATGAGCAATTTGGTCTGTTTGCCGATCACCAATCACGATTTCCGCGTTCTTGTCCAAAATCGGTTGAATCAATGCCTGAATATCGTCACCGCTGTATTGATTGTCAGCATCGGTATTGACAATGATATCGGCGCCCAGTTTTAAGCTGGCATCCATACCGGCATTGAATCCCATAGCAAGGCCTTTGTTCTGTGGAAAGCTGACAATATGCTGTACGCCCAATTCACGCGCAACACGCACCGTATCATCAGTACTGCCATCGTCAATGATCAACAGATCAATTTCGTCTACTCCCTTGAGGGATTTGGGAAGATCCGCCAGTGTTTGCGGCAGAGTCTTTTCTTCGTTATAGCAGGGTATTTGTATGATGAGTTTCATTATTCAATGATCTCTTCAATGTTATAGTCTTCAATTTCATTAGCATGAGTGTAAATGATCATTTCACCCAGCAGACCGATAGAGATCAACTGAATACCAATGATAACCATAAGTACACCCAGTAAAAGCATGGGACGTCCCGCAATGGGGCCCACACCTAATATACGATAGATAAACAAATAAATATTAATAATGGCACCAATCAATGTAAAAATAGCGCCCATAAAGCCTAAAAAGTGCAACGGTTTTTTAGAGTACTTGCTGATAAAAATGACACTGAGAAAATCCAGCAAGCGCTTGATATAATTCTTGGGATATAATGATTGTTCAAATTGGCCGGGAAGCTGTTCAATGGGTTCTTCAACGACTTTGTATCCCTGACGGTGAGCCAAAACCGGAATAAATGCATTCAATGAGCCATAAAACGGTACATGCTCTAAAACACCACGGTGAAGTGCCATAACACCACTGTTTATATCATTCAGGCCAACATGGGTCATACGATTTGTCATAGAGTTGAACAATCTGGATACAAACTGATTCAGTTTGGAATCTCTGCGTGGTTCACGCAAGCCCATAACCACATCATTACCTTCATCCAGTCTACCCAGCAATTTCAACAAGTCCTTGGGATTACTGCGAACACGGCAGGTAAAATATAATATTTGTTCTCCTTCTGCCGCTTTGATTCCAGCATCAAGCACCGCGGATTCTCCAAACGATGTCCGTAGTTTAACCCGTTTAACAATAACATCCTGTGCCGGAAGCTCACTTATGACTTGCCAGGAGTTGTCTTTGCTGCCATCATCAACATAGATCAGCTCATAATCATCAATATGCTCTGAAAACGTCTGCACAAGCTGGCCATGTAATTCTGGAAGGTATGCTTCCTGATTAAAGACTGCAACAATTACGGAAATACGTGATGATTTAATCGATTGACTCATTGTACCTTCTCTTTATATTCAAATTTCTTCCGGGACCCGGTGTTAACCACCAACTTGCCTACCAGCCCATAACAGAGGAACTGAAAAGCCGTTGCCCAGAACAGAACGATCAAAGTAATAGGAATGTTTAAATGGATAATATCTACCTGGCGAAATAATAAATGATATGTACCAAACAACAATACCGCAAAACCTGACCAGAAACACAACCATGCAAATCCCGCAAAAAAGCGTACCGGATTTTCCAAATGTTTCATCAGCATACGAATTGTGGTCAGATCCATAATCACCCGAAATGTACGGGTAATATTGTATTTAGATTGTCCATATTGACGTGGATGGTGCCTAACCGGTATTTCATTGATATTTGCACCTTCCATGCGTAAAAGCGCCGGTATAAACCGGTGCAGTTCGCCATACAGAGAAATACTACGAAGCATGTCTCCGCGAAAAGCTTTTAACGAACAACCCGTATCATGCAACTTTACGTTAGTTACAGAACAAATAATCCGGTTTGCAATCTTGGATGGAATTTTCCGCATGATCAACTTGTCTTTACGGTTTTTACGCCAACCGCTGACCACATCGAATCCATCATCCAGGCGTTTCAGCAAAACCGGTATGTCCCGGGGATCATTTTGCAGATCGCCATCCATAGCCACAACGATCTCGCCGCGTGTTGCTTTGAATCCTGCAGCCATTGCGGCAGATTGACCAAAATTGGCCCGAAATAAAATCACCCGCAGCTCTTTGTTCTCTTTTGCTAAACGACGCAGTATGTTACGGGTGTCATCAGAACTGCCGTCATCCACAAAGATAACTTCAAAAGTCTTGCCGGTACCATCAAGTACATCTTTGATGATATTCCACAGTCTTTCTGCATTTTCCTCTTCATTATAAAAAGGAACAACAACCGAAAGGTAAGGATTCTTGTCTTTTGTAATTACAGATTCACTCATTTAGAACGATATCGTTTATTTATAATTATTACCAATAACAGAATAGGCAAAAGGATTAACAACTCTCTGCCCACAGTCATCATATTGTGCATTGAAAACAGACTTTTTATAAAGCCGGCTGAATCAGAAGCACGGTGCATATCAGAAAGTACCTCTATTGGGAAAATAAAATACTTTTCCGTAAAAGGCCAGAAAACAGGCGACCCAAAAGGCGGACTCGTATCTTTGGCAATACTGTCCAATATGATATGACTCACACCAGAGCCAACAAAGAGCCCGCTCAAAGACCAGAACTGTTTTTTACTTTTGCGTCCCATAATCAGGGCCGCAATCAAACCGGCAATGATAACAAACACAAAACTATGCGTAAAACCATGATGATATTTATTTGGCTGTCCAATTACATAACCAAATAAAAAATCTATATCCGGTAAACCGGCTAAAAGAATAGCCACAAGAAAAACAGGTATATTAAATTTCCGTTTCCGGTCCAGGGCGTATACCAATACACCGCCTAGCGCGTGTCCTACAGGTGATGCCATATATCTATATTCTCAATCCTATCTATCAAGTACTATTAATACATCCATTCCGATCTATTGCGTAAATTGAACAAAATCAATCTTCAACAACATGTTTTTCAAATTCTTCACGATGCTGCTGCCATAAAACATGGTCCCATTTCATATTGTCGGCAAGGCAATCACAAGCCGCATTTGCAGTCTCTATGGTGTGGTGCGTATTATCATGAGCAAACAAACCCTGACGGCCCAGCGAGATCAATCCGGGTTGCTGCGATACAAAAGCATCCAGCTTTTCAAAAGCGATTTCAAAATTGCGGTCATAAACAGGATAAACAAAAGGCAATTTCTTTGTAAATGCTTTACGGATATTTTGAGATACCGGTAAACCAATGGTTTCAAATTCTTTAACAACCTGTCGGGTTAATGCTTCATCCGGCATATTCCAAAGATCATCGCCCACCTGGCAGGGTATTTCACTGCAAATTCCGGTAACGCCTTTGGGTTCTGTCACATCACTGTAATTACGATGCTCAGAAATTCTTGAGATATGTACACCGGATTCCGGTACATAGTGTGCATCATACGGAGTAAACTGGTCCGTTTCTAAAAAGAGATAATGCAGTACCATACTTCGGAATTTCAGTTTTGATGCAGCTTCACGTATTTCAGCACCTGCTTCGGGTTTGATTAATCTGCCTAAAACTGTAACGGGAATGGATGAAAAAATAAAATCACTTTCATTCCAGTTTTCGGACTTTGCATCCCCATCCACTTTTTCCAAAAGGAGTTTGTTCTTACCGTTTTCCTCAATCCGAATCTCTTTTACTGATGTGGAAAGCAGTATCTCACCACCCAGCTCACGCACCTTGTCAGCAAGTTTTTCGCTGATCTCTCCAAATCCCTGTAATGGATAATAAAATTTTCCCGCTTCACCTTTTTTGATTCCAGGAAGCAATGAAATAATCTTTTTCAAGATCTTACCAACACTATTGGCCGCAACACGGCGCTGTGCCTGAATAATGGATATCTCTTCCGGTTCCAAGCCCCATAACTTTTTTGCATAAGGGAAATAAAATGAATTACATACTGTGGGTCCCAAACCATCCATTAAAACATCAGCAAAATTTTCGGGCTGTTGTTTTTTCTTGCGAAATGGTTTTGTCAACATATCTTTAAGCATGCCGATAAAAAATCGTGGCGGCATGTGCAGCATCAAGTCTACCGGATTCAGTGGAAATTTAACAAACTTGCCCATTAACCGGATTCTACCGTTGCGGGGGCGCAGTTTTAAATCATCGCCCAGCAAGGATTTAAGCTCTGCCATAATCTCGGGTGAGGTTGCAGGATGCAGCCGGTGGCTGCCAAAATCCATGTATAAACCGTCTTCCTTGAAACTGGCAGCAATTCCACCAACATAGGGCTTTTGTTCAATAACGGTAATGTGCCAATCTGCAACATTACGCCTGAGCAGTCTCATTGCAAGCGCAAGGCCTGCAGGGCCTGCACCCAGTACATATATATTTTTTTTATGATTCGTATCCATTCGTTTCCAACTCGAGTTCTTTATTTTCCACATGCTGAATATCATCTACACTGGTTTTAGATCCGGGTAGACCAGCAACAAAAAATACAACACCTATCAACGCCGAAACCCACATAAAGATCAGTTGTAATATTCCATAAACAACCGCACTTTCAGGCTGCACACCAAACCAGCCAAAGAAAACAACAAAACTTGCTTCGCGTATACCATAACCACCAATTGACGGTATCAATTCCGCAATAAACACCAAAGGTACCACAATAGCAAAACTGTACCACGGAGCATCAAATCCTGTAATGGATTGCGCTGCTAAATATCCAGCGGTAATGAAAACAATCTGGTTCAACAGTGAATATACGGCAACTCCGCTCAAAGCACCGGGACGTTTTCGATATCCCTGGAACACAACCAGCATATCGTCAACCGCTTTCCACACTTTTTGAAATGGCATTTTGGCGGTTATTTTGAGAAACAGACTGCGAAAAAACGGAGTCAAAAGTACCACACCCGCTGCAACAAGCAACAATGTCAACACCAGCATGCCTGGCAATGCATTGCGTAAGGCCTTAATATGAGCAGAAGCAATAAAGCTTGCAGCCAAAGCAATTGCCACGGTAACAATTAAACCGGCAAAGCGTTCCAAAAGGATTGTGCCCATTAAACCACCAAGCGAGCACTTTTTGTATCGTGCAATAATAATGGCACGGGCAGCATCGCCACCTCGGCCACTGGGTAAAAATGTATTAAAAAAACCACCCGCCATATACCCATGCAAAGCTTCCCACAGGGTCATATGGTATCCGCTGGTTTTTCCAACATGCACCCAACGTAATGAACAGGGCAGCATCCGCAGCAGGAACACCAAAAAAGCAATGGTTAACACAACATAGTCAACCTGTTTTAAGGCGGAGTATACATCCTGCCAATTCACTGTTGATGCAAACCAGAATACAGCAGTTATGGAAATGGCTATTTTAACAAACAGCCAGATTATTTTTTTCAATGATTTACGCGTTTTCATTTTTTATGTTATGAATACCTTCGCCTGTACTTTTTTGCGTACTGTAAGCTTTGGTTAAACATAAAAGCATGTCTGTTATTGACATGCTTTATAATCTATTTTTGAACTGCATTGTGGATCTTGACAGTTTGCCGGTGTTTTGATTTAATTTTAGGAGTACTGTACTGTGCTATTTTCCGATTTATACCATCTGCCATCATACCAATTAACAGAATTTGTAAACCTGAAAACCAGAGCACCATAACACTGGACGAAATCACCTTGCTTGTAAAAAATGACATGGTAAATCCATTAGCCTCTTCAATAGCCCAAATAACATCAAACACAAATTTTACAAATCCCAAGCCCAAAGTAAAAAGAGACGCGGGTATAAATATCTTTAAAGGATTGAACAACATGGACAACCGGATAACCAGATTGATAAATTCGATAAAATTCCAGGGTACAATCTTTGATTTACCAGAACGGTGATGATAGTTGATGGGTACATATTGAATCTTGTATCCATCACTCAAAAAAGAGACTGTAGAAGTTGTGGTAAACGAAAACCGGTCAGACAAGATGTTAAAATATTGCATAATCAAATCACGGCGAAATATCCGTAATCCGGAATTCAAATCCGGAATGTGTTCGCCTGTGACATAACTGGCCAGCTTGCGCAGCATCCATTTTGCAGGGCGTCTAACCAATGGAATGGCTACCTTTTCACCTCTTCTGGAACCCACAACCATATCCGCTTCATCTATGTATTTCAACATTTCAGGTATAAATTCAGCAGGATAAGTATTGTCTGCATCAGTAATGACTATTAACTCATAATTTGCATACTGTATACCGATTTTTAAAGATGCGCCATAACCGCGATTTTTTAATTGTTCAATTACAGTCACACCTGTAGACAGCGCTTTTTCTACTGTTTTGTCAGCAGAGCCATCATCAACAATAATAATTTCATACTCGATGTCAATAGGGTCCAGAATTGTTTTCAGATCATTTACAACCTGTTCTATGCCATCTTGTTCATTGTATGCAGGTATTACAACGGAAATACCTTCTTTCATAATCAAATGTCCAACTTTAGTTAAGCTCTAATGTTTAAAAGATGTTAAGTTAATATATATTTACTACAGAATCAATATATATTTGCATAATATTATTTATTTACCGGTCAATTTAAAATAAAGCTTTCGGAACCTGACGGATTGCTGAAGCCTTGTTTTTAAATCATTCATCTGGGTAAATAATCCCTGTTTCCAGGAGCCGGTTTTGATGTGAATTTTAAAAATCTCACGCTGCCCGGTAGACCAAGCAAATTTATAATCTTCATCCCCCACCAGGAAATCAAATTCGCTCTTTTTCTGTTGAATGGCTTCGGTTATTCTCAATGCCAATACTACTTTGCCGGGACTCAGTTTAAAGTAATCGGGATCAAAGCCACCCTGAAAATATGAGACTTTATTGTTATGTGTAAAGGTTCCGATAGCGGCAATGGTCTTTTCCGATGACTGTATTGTATGAATATCAACATAGTCATACTTTTCAAGTGCTTTAATCAGGTTTGTAAACCCTTGACGAATTTGCAGCGTTGGAAAAGCTCCCAACTGGTATTTCTGGTGAATTCGTTTTTGGTGCAAGTCCATAAACTGTTCAAGCGCGCTCAACAGTTCTTCACCCTTTGAATGATGGACATATTCACTCTCATACTGTCTAAACAAGTTGCGAATCTCATACCGAACTGATTTTGCTCGTTTGCCGGACAAGGTACTCTGAAAATCGTCCCAGGATTCGTCAATGGTAATAAAAGGAGCAATACCTTCGCTTATGATGCTCACATCATTACCAAAGGTTTGAGAAAAAAAGTCACGCTTTGTATACAATACAAAATCTTCACGTACCAGTCGTAATTCAATATCATCCCAGTTTTTACGATTCTCTGCAAGCCAATGTATGAAATGTTGAGTAACCTCATCCTGATACCCGGAATGGGCTATGATATTTTGAAAATCACAATATTTTAAACATGCAAACCCAAGAGTTTTGATGGATTTTGGTCCTACTTGCTGTTTTTGCCATCCCAGAGGGGCACAGCCAACAAGTTCATTGTTTTGATTATACATTGCCAAAATATGTAAATGGGATTGATTTTCAAAAATTTTCCAAGTATGATATTGAAATACCCAGGTTTGAAAAACAGTTAAATCCTGAACATGTTTTTCAAGGGCCTGCCAATCTTTTTCAAGATCAAGAAACCCCTGATCGGTGTCAACCACTTTAATTTTTAATAGTTGTTCGTTATTCATATAATTTATTTGGTCAATCTTTGGGAATGTCTTTAATTTTTTTGGCGGGCACGCCGGCAACAACAGTATACGGAGGAACATCCCGGTTTACAACTGCACCCGAAGCAACAATGGATTGAGTTCCAATAGTAACCCCAGGTAAAATCACAGCATTGGCGCCTATCCATACATCATCTTCAATAACGATTGGGCGGCTGTCATCCGGGTAAAGACGTGATAGTTTAGAAAAATTGGGGTCAGACTGCCCAACAATGACAGCACCTGTAGCAATAGCAACCCGGTCTCCAATCACAATATTGTGATCCTTTACTCCTTTTTCTGATAACGGAATAATAATATTAACACCAAAATTGATCACAACCTGTTCACCAATCTTGACTCCACATTGGCGAAATAAGGAGGTCCTTAAAGCCGGATGTGGACAATAAACCGCCATCCATCTTTTTATTTCTGTCCATTTCTGTTTTAAAGTCATTTCTTTTTCCCTTTAAAAACATTTAACAGACGTATTAAACTTGAGGCGTATCGTCTCAACAGAACAGTTGCCAGTGATTCGCGTCCATCTCCGGGTAAACGCCTTATGAACTGTGCTTCAAGACGAACAATATGTTCAGAACCACTGCCAAAAGCATTCATGGGGCGGTAAGGTAAAGCACCCCACCAAAAGCCTTCATAACCAATATGTTTTCCCATCATGATAGCATCAGTGGTACCAAAAAACTTGGGGAATGCCAGATGTGTTGCAGGCTTTTGCAAATGTTCTTCTATCATTTCTTTAGCACGTTTAAAATCGTCTTCCATGGGAAGGGCTTTACCGGCTCGCTTTTGCACATATCCGGGCTCTGCTCCGGCAAGCGGAATTAACTCAGGCCAACGTGGCACATAACGATGTTCAAGGGTATGTGATTGAAAATCAAAATGTCCGGAATCCTGCATAACTCGCATGGTTTCCCAACTTAGGGGACGAACCGGAGCTTGCGCTTCATCTTTTTCAGGATGCAATCCCGGGGCAATAAAAACAATTGAAGTCATCTCAAATTCTTTTAACAATGGCAGAGCAACATCAAACAGATTTTGCGCGCCATCATCAAAAGTAATTACCACACTGTTTTGAGGAGCAAGGTCAACTCCGGAAATATGAGACTGTAATGTATTTACATCTATGGTAACATAACCATTTTCAGCAAGAAAAGCCAGATCACCACGGAACCGTTCCTGCTCAACAGTATGATAACAAAAAACCGGAATCATTGTGCCTAAAGCTTTGGGTTTTGGAGAGAATACAAACTGCGGCATACCTCTTTTCAATGCCGCATGTATTTCAGGCCAGTTTTTCTCCCATATATTTCGAATATGAGATAACATACGTATCCCTAATTGATTATTTATCTTTTAGATAAAGGTAAGATTTTTTTGAATAAAATTAAACCACTATTTTTAAAAACATTAAAAAGAGTGGTTTTCAATAATTTTAGTCAAAAAGAGGAGTCAATGTAAATCCTGAAGGTATTCCTGGTGCAACAAGGTCAATATCGCCTGTAGGCTTGTGCAGAACAATATACATACTGCAGCTGCTTTCCATACCATCATTTGATCCCAACTCGACTACACCTGCCGGAAAATCTTTACGAAACAATTCATATTCTACACCGGTATCATCAACAATAAACTCATTTGTAGATGTCCAGGCATCCAGCCACGATGGTGGGGTTGGCATTCTTGTATCAAAACCAACAAAAATGGTAGCTTCAGTATTAATCCGATAGCTAAGATATGGATCTGCTGAAATACGTTTATCATCATTGGGAGTTTTTAACCAAACAAGTCCTCTGAAATCAGGCGGAATATAAGTTATTACATATTCACGGTCAGTATAAAAAAGATTTCCAACAGAAACCGCTCTATCTACCTCAAACGGGTGGCCTGTAGAAGAAGTAATATCTGTTATTTCAAACAAACTAAAATCTGTAAAATCCAACACATCCGGGTCACCCGGAATATCATTCATTATCCCGTCGATTGTTGTAGGTACTGCTGCGTCGGTAATTTCCTGTCCCGGTTCATCTGACCAATTTTCAATTGTAGATGCCCAGGATGCAATTGCACTCAGGTATTCTTCCTCATAAGCTCTGGTGCTCCATATTGAAGCAATACCAGCCGCACCGCGTACAAATTCATCTCTTGCAAATTCAAAATTGGCTTGAGGCTCATCATCTTTATTCCAGAATGTTTCGCCACGGTAAACTCCATCCATACTCCAATAGACAAATGGAATACCCTCAACTTTTTGAGAATTACCATCTTCATCAATAATAAAATCTGCTCCCAGGTTGTACGCCTCTATAGGATCAACACTCTTTTCAAGAGCAAACAAGTGTGTATAATCGGGATTAACCTTTTCACCTTCGGATTTCATATATTGAACAACCCATTTGTACCAAAGAGCAACGTTACTATTCCAGATACAATTCAATTCCCAACCGGGACTGTAATACACATTAGGATATTCCCACGTTGTTTCAACGATACGTTTCATTATCGCCTTTTGGCCCTCACGAGCTTCAATAACTTCAGCCGAATTGTTAGTTATATCATAAAAATCCCAGGGATCAGTCAAAGGGCCTGGACCTTCATCACAGTCACCGGTACATGCAGCATTGAACGAATACATGTAAGGGTATTTAACCAGTCCATATCCAAAAAGAGAGATACCAACTATAATATCATATTCATTTGCTTTTGCAACTATCGCTTCCATTTTGTCATAAAAAACCTGTGGCGTATTAATGGCATAATCCCATCTTTCACGCGTAAAATTCTCAATCATAATCCAAACGTGGTTTGCACCATATTCAGCCATTCTATCTAAATATGTAAGATCGAAATCCTCAACATGAAAATCATTGTCAGGAGGCACAGAACATACCAACAACAAAGGCTTTCCATTATATGTCAGGTAATTCGGGTTGCGTTCCAATACTTTGAGCTGGGCATGCGCATTATTGATCAGGGCTGCCAGAATCAGTATCAATATAGTATATAATATTAAATGACTTTTCATATTTCGTATCAACTCTAACCTCATATTATCTCTCCATGGTTCTTAATTATATCAAAGGATATAAGTAGCAATAATACTATTACCATCGATTATTAAGCAATGACTATGCCAGATTCAACAAGCAGCGTTTCCCCAAGAGTCAATTTGGTCAAGTTGCCTTATTTTCAATCGAATAAAAACAATAGGTTAGGGCTATGTGGGCAAAAAATATTTGCAGTTTTTAACAGTTACTCCATTGGTGTCTTTATAGCGAATAAATTCGAATAAAAATGTCCCACTCTATTTCAATTCTGTTGCACATTTGGGTCATTTTTGAAATTGGTATCATTGTCCTTAGAAGTGTTAATTCCGTACCGCAGATAAAAACCAAATCCGGGAATGGCGGTAAATACAGCGAGCAGAAATACGGTAATGGATAACAAAAAGCCGGTTTCAATAGGTACACCCATTTTATTCAAAAAGAAAACAAATGCCCCTTCACGAATACCAATCCCTCCTACTGCCAGCGGCAGCATGGTGGCAAGTGTTACCAAAGGAACGATAATGATCCAATATTTTATACTAAGATCAATTCCAAAAGACAAACCTACACACCAGGTAATGGCAATACGACTGAATTGAAAAATGATAGAAACGAGAAAAACTTTGAAAACCTGTACTTTGTTGTTTTTAAAATCAATTATGGAATTATATATATTGTGCAACAAGTCTATATATTTCCGAATCTTTTCCGGTTTAATACGGAACTGCTTTAATATCTTTTCAAGTAATACAATCAAATGCCGGGACAAGATTAGCCCCGTAAATAAGATAAAAATTACCCCAACAATGGTTAAAACAAACTGCCACATATTGTTAACCAATGTTGTCCGTACTGACAAAACCCCCATCAATACAACAAAAACAAGCGATAACACACCCAACAATCTGTCGACAAAAACCGTTGATACAGATTCCTGGGCATTTCTAATGAATCGTGACATGCTATAAGAGCGCAATACATCAATTCCCAGACTGGATGGTAAAAACGTACCAATAAAACTGCTGATATAATAAATCTTGAAAATTTCGTAAAAAGGCACACGAATATTTTTGATCCGTAATAGCATTTGCCACTTTAACGATTTTAAAATCAACTCTACAACCGATGGTACCAGAGCCAGGGCAAGAAAACCGAAATTGAGTGTTGACAGACTGTCTTTGGCAGCAGCAAAATCTATTTTGCTGATTAAATACAAAAGAATGGCCCCGCTAAGGGCCACTCTACCAATCAATTTTAATTGCTTTGAAATTTTTTGCTTCATAAGGCGTTAATTACTCATCCTCATGAAATGCACGATGCAGGGATTCATCAAGAGACAATTCGGGGTACCAGTTTAATTCTTTGAGTACCAGAGAACCGTCAAATCTTACTTTTTTGAATTTAGGATTCAAACGATAACGACTCATACCGAATTTGCCTTTTAATGGCGGTATCTTGTTCAACATTTCAAAACCAAACGCCACAAGCTTTAACAGTGTGTATGGGAAAGGAACGACAATACTTTTCATTCTCATAGCGCGTAAATAATAATTCAGGTATTGTTTATAAGTAATGGTTTTGGGATCTACAATGTTGTAAATTTGTCCAACCGCACGATCATGCTCTATAAGCCGTGCAATCACTTCACATGTATTGTATAAATAAGTAAGGGGCAATACTTTACTTTCCCAACCAATTGTTACAATCAGTTTGCCGCCACCAGCAGAAAATCCCAGGTGCGGGAAAAACATATTACGGCGTGAACCATAAACCAATCCCGGACGAACAATGGTTATTGGCAGGGTTTCTTTTTTCATACGTTCCTGCACCAGCTTTTCACTCTCGGTTTTGGTATATGCATAAGGTCCCACTTTTTCGGGGTAAGGCTCAATGGGATACGCCTCATTGATCAATGCATTATTGGGTACGTTGTTGATATCGTAAACCGTAAGTGAACTGATGTGAATAAATTTCTTGACACCCGCTTCTTCAGCAAGATCAAGCATGTAGCGCGTACCTTCAATGGTACCTTGTTTTTGTTCTTCAAATGTGCCGAAAGTGGTTGCACCGGCATGTATAACAACATCCACTCCATCCATAATACCCTGGAGTGTAGATTTATCTTTCAGGTCTCCGGTAAAGATCTCAACCGGCAATTTATCGAGATGCTCCCGATTACTTTGCTGCCTTACCATTGCCTTTACATCATATTTCTTTTCTACTAGCACCTCAACCAAACGGCTGCCTAAAAAACCAGATGCTCCCGTTACTAGGACTTTCATGATGTGCTCCTTTATTTCCAGATTTTTTCAGACAATTCAACAACGCCTCTGGCTTCCGCACCGGTTACCGGAACAGGCCAGTCTTTATCTAGGCTTTCATAAAATGCATGTATCAACGCACCCATACCACCCGCTTCGGAAACGCGTTTCAACGCCAGGCCCACAGTTGTGCCAACAGTGTTTCCGAAAATCTGCATGGATTGTGAAATGCTGTCTACACCGCGCATCAGTTTTCTTGGTACTTTATAGGTTTTTTGTTTCACAACGCTCATATTTGAAAAATCAGACTTTAGTATCATCTTGGTTCCATACAAAGTCATTCCAAACACATCGGGTTGTGCAGATAAGGACAGGGTAATGTTGGCAGTTGCCAATTGAGATTCAAGCATTATGTTGGCCTGATCTTTCAAGCGATCATTTGCATCTTTTCTATAGATAACATTCGCCTTGGAGTAACCACGTAAAAGCTCTAATACCATAGATGCGGGATGAGGTAACAAGTCCTGCAGGAAATGTCCTTTTAACTGACTTTGCCAAACAGAGTCCAAGCCGCCTTCACCTAGAGTACGTCTCAGATCGAATGCCATAAATGCATCAATGTGCAAGAGTTCGCCAAATTCATAGCTATTTACCAGATCTCTGGTTTTAACATAGGAGGGTTCATAGGTCATGTTGTGGTTTACACACAACTTTACATTGTTCTCCTCTGCCGCGGCAATCATGGCATCAGCATCTTTGGTAGATACCGCCATGGGTTTTTCTACCAATACATGCACACCCCGGGACATTGCTTTAACGGCAACATCTTTATGATATTGCGGTGGAACCAGAACATGTATTACATCCAGTTCTTCGTTTTCAAGCATTTCGTCAACCTGGGTATACGCTTTTACTCCCAGTTCCTTTGCCTTGCTTTCCGCAAGTTCTGCATTGGTATCACAAACCGCGGCGAGATACGCCAACGGAGAGGTGCTGATACCATGAATATGAAACCGGGATATATTTCCACAACCTACAATAGCAGATCTCATTTACAGCCCTCTTTTTTTTATTCTTAATAATCCTTCTTTTCAAGAAGGGACAAATAAATTTCTTCAAGTCGAGTTACATTGTTTTCAATACTGAATTTCTGACTTTCAATTAATCCCCGTTGTGCCATTCGTCTTGCCATATTGGGTTTTTCTATCAATTCAAGAATCCCTTGTGCAAGCAAATCAGAATCTCCTGCGGGAACCAGCTGCGCACAAGGAGGTTCTCCGGCAATTTCTACCAAACCACCAACATGTGAGCAAACAGAAGGCAATTCCATTGCCAAAGCTTCTACAAGAACCAGGCCAAAACCTTCATTCAGAGAAGGAATTGCCATCAAATCAAACAGAGTTAAAAGCTCCATGATATCACGTCGAAAACCAACCAGCTTTACATATTCATCAAGCTCCAGATTATGAACCAGCGTTTCAAGTTCCTGCTTTTCCGGGCCGTCACCTGCAATAACCAGTCTCACCATGGGATGCTTTGCAACAATAGATTTCATCGCCTCTATCAGTACCGCATTGCCCTTTTCTTCACGTAATCGTGTCAGATTCCCTATTATAAAATGATCGGGCAATAATCCCAATTCATGACGTAGATTGGCAACAGACTCTGGATCGCTCTTGACAAATTTATGCAAATTCACACCATTATAAACCACCTTAATTTTTTTCCTGGGTACATGCCTACCGGAAACCATAAAATCTTTAACCGCGCCCGATACCGCAACACCGCAGTCGGTTAAACCTTTTAGCAGCAGATCCGCAATATATTGATGCGGTAAAATTTTTAGAATAGCATGTTCATGCACAATATTGGGAATCTTTTTCAGTTTCGCTGCAATTCGTCCAAAATTTGCAGAACTGTATCCATGCAAATGCAGCAAGTCAATCTTTTCCCAGTCAATCAGACGCATGAGCCCGGTAACATTTCCGGGAGAATATTTGCCATTACCCAAAAAGAAAACCGGAATACCCGATTTACGATAAATCTCACCCGCTGGTTCTTCGGCTTTTAGTCCACATGCCATCACATTGAAATGGTCTTTATTTGCATAACGGTGCCAGTCACGGATCAGGTAGGCGCAGCTGCTTGGATTCACTCCGTCCATTGAAAATTTATCAATCACATGAAGAATATTGTATTTGTTATCTGTCACGCTTTACCTTTATTTTACAATAAATTTCAAGACAGCAGCTAAAAGTGGAACCAGTAATAAAGCTAAAATATTCAATACCGATGAATAAATAATACCAAATTTGAACAATTTTTGATGTACAGATTGAGCACTCAAAGCAACCAGCACCATCAGAACCGGTAAAAAGTCCAGCGTAAAACGGTGCGCATTGATCTGATACCAACCATTATTATGATAAAACAACATATGCAGTATAGCAAGACAAATCGAAATCCAGGCAGCACGGATAATTGCGCGGTCTCCCTTTGCCCAAAATGCAGCAAAAACAAAGGGACTCGCAAAGGTTATGGATGTACCAAAATGGTCTACATCGACAATGCGTAACAACAAGGGCTGACTAAAGTTAACATGAAAGCCCTGTAAAAACAGGTTTATAAAATTAAATGGAACATATGCTATATTGAATAAACCATATTTCTCTATTCGTAATTTCAAAAAAGGAGTAAACTGGATGTACATATAACCGGTATCCAAAGGATTACCAAAACGCACATAATTGAATCCCAGGTATGCAAAAAAGAAGATGCCCAACACTGCGAAAAATCCTGCCATATTGAGAATTCTGGATTTGTTGGATTTTCCTTTATACCCTTGCCACAAAACAACAATCATAAAGAGCGTACTGTACACCATCAGCTGCCGGGACAAAATCGCCATAGCAAGAAACAAACCTGCCAACCAGCCGCGTCCTTTTCCAAATCCTTCACGTATAGCCAATAGCAAGGCAGAAACAGATACTATATGTGCAAAGTAATAGACTGTTGTGGTATATCTTAGAACCATCCAATAAGCCGTGCCGGTAAAAAAGGCAACCAGAAGCCAGGGAACAAGTTCTTTTTTCACATTTAACCATTTAAAAATATCACGTAAAACAAAAATATTGAGAATGGTAATAATTAAACTGATCCACATAACCTTTGTACCAGCAATACCCAATATAGCGACAAAGGGTAACAACAGAATAGCAGGCACCGGGGGATAAGGTACATAATACTTGCCATTATAATACGCGGTATCATATTTCTGGGGGGCTATATCCAAACGACCATGCAAAAAGGCATCTGCCTGGTGCACATAGAAATTTAAATCACCTGTATCATTTTTCAATTGCGGCCAGATTCCGGCAATAAAGACAAGAATCAAAACTGCCAGTAGTATATAATTTTTTTGAATTCCATTTGAGCCAGACAATTGCATGTTTTACTTTCTGCTTTTCACCACTTTGGCCGGTATTCCTACAGCAATACTGAATTCAGGTACATCCTCTCTTACCACTGCCGATGTACCGATAATTGAATCTCTACCAATGGTAACCCCATCGTTTACTTTGACAGATGCACCCAGCCAGACATTATCTTCAATAGTGATCCCTCGTGAAATCCGTTCCTGCTCTAAAACCGAAACATCTGTTCGGTCATAGGTATGCTCGCCGCCAATTAGGTAGCAATAAGCTGCAAACAGATTGTTCTTGCCAAGCGTGACCTTGCTTGCGGAAAAAATTTCACAATTGAATCCGATATTGGCATTTTCACCAATCTCAATATCACCGTTTTTACAACTGAGTATAGTATTCCTGCCTATAAAAGAACCGGAGCCTATGGAAATGCCGGTATTTTCAGTCCCTTTTGCATCTATTAAGCAATTATCATCTATATTAACATTATCACCAATGTGTATTTTATGCGGATGACGAAGGATAACATTCATGCCAAAATTGACATTGCGGCCACACGAACCCAACAGAGACTTGTACAGCTTGCTGCGCAGTAACAAACCAAAGGCACCAGGCACTGCGGTGCTCAACATTTGCACCAACTCGTATTTGATTAATGGGCCCAGCCCATTTTTACCAACCACAAGGCTGCAGTATTTCCCTAGTTTGCCCTGAGACTGGTCATGCAGGTCACGTTGAATTCCGATGGGTGTTTGTTCACTCATAATCATCCACCATTAGTTTGAATTAACAGGTGTCAGGTATCCTTTTTCTATATACCATTCTGCGGTGCGTCGAATACCTTCATCCGGAGTTACCTGGGGTTTATAACCCAGTTCATTCTTTGCTTTAGAACAATCAAAAGCACGATCTTTAACATAAATATCTACACGTCTTCTAAAGATTGGGGGTTGTACACGCAAAGGTACACAAATTTTTTCGCACACATAGCCAGCTGCATAAACAGGCCATAAAGGAAATTTTACAATTTTAAGATCTATTTTGAGTACGCTTGCTATAGTTTCCGCAAACTGTTTCAGGGTTATATAAGGCTCACCGGCAATGATATATGCCTGACCAATTGAATTGGAATTCTCTCCCGCCAGGCGAAAACCTTCAACGATATCGGTAACATAGGTCAAATGATAAAACGGATCTTTATTGCCCAGCATCAGGAAACGCTTTTTCTGCACCATTCTGTACAGTTTTAACATCCTCAAATCGCCAGGGCCATATATACCGGTAGGACGAACAATGGTAACCGGTAGATTCTTTTCCTTGTAATATTGCATAGCAAGGGCTTCGGCTTCAACCTTGGTGATCTGATAAATATCTCCCGGTTTTAAAGGAGCATTTTCATCAGCAGGGGGATTATCAACATGTCCATGTACACCTACAGTACTACAATACACAACTCGTTCCACATTGTGTTTTAAAACTGCATCAAAAATATAGCGGGTACCGGTTACATTTACATCTCTATAAACCTGGTCCGGTTCATTAGCAGAACGATAAAATGCAGCAATATGATACACAACATCAACACCTTTTACCGCATTCTCGACATCGGCCTGATTCAAGAGATCACCGGATACCAGTTCAACATCCAGACCATCCAGTTCATGTGTATTGCTGGTAGAACGCACCATTGCCCGGACTTTATAGCCATGTTCATGGAGATTTTTAACCATATAACTTCCGGTAAAACCGGAAGCACCGGTAACCAGTGCAAGTTTGCTCATCTCGTTCCTTTTTATCTATGCGGGGATATATACCGCTTTGGTTTCATCGATTTCAGATTCTATCCGTTTTTCATCCCAGCCCAGTTCTTTGGCCATTAAATCGGCACAAGTCTTTAGAGCTTTATCAGATGGCTGTTCACCGCTGCCAAGATCAGTCCTGCGAAGCACCACATCAGACAATTTTTGAGCACTCTCTTTGCGTACAGCATAAATAACCTGGGCTTTAATAACATGTGAATCCGTATCAACCGGCTCGGCGAGATCCGCATCATTTTTTAACAAATCAACAATTTCGCTGTAACGCGTTCCATAATTGTACAATAAGGATTCAAAGACAGATTCAGACAATCCGTGTTCGGGTTTTTGTTCAAAAAATGTTTTTACATTATTAATAATTCCGCCTGATAGCGGTGTTTCGCGTGTTGAAAATGCTTTACTGCTTTTACCCAGTTTGGCTACGACCTCGTCCATTACTTTTTCCGCAACATCACGTGCGGTAGTATATTTAACACCTATAACATTAATCAAACCTTTTATACCGGATTCTTTTTCAGAATCCAAAACACGATAATGTCCCAGCAATTTCACATCCTGACCTGGTACCGGCTCTTCCGCAAGGGGCAATACACCACCATTGAAAAAAGTCACATCATCTCTTGAAAGATTGATCTCTGGCATAATATCGTTCAATTCGGCAATAAAATCCTGAATATCTGACTCACTAACACGATATTCGTCAGGCTTTCCATCATAAGGCAGGTGCGTTGTGCCTACAACCGTATAATCCCGCCAGGGAGTAATAAACAATTGACGCCTCTTGCTGCGTTCTTTTTTCACACCCTTTTCGTAAACAATCTTGCTGGTAATACCCAGTGCGGTATCTGAATTGATTTTGCGTTTTATTATCAAATTAATAGCTTTTGAAAGGATAAATTTTGCGGGTTTTCGGTCACCCAGCAATTCATTCATGGTATTAGTCCAGGGTCCTGCTGTGGTAATAACCTGTTTGGCATTAACTTTGAGCTCCATTCCGCTCAAACGGTCTATAGCACAAACACCGGTTATAGTATCATTTTCTATAATGAAATCTGTAACCTGAACATAATTTGCAGTGACAGCACCTTTTTCAGCCGCAGAGCTTGTAAAAGCAAGTGCCAGTCTTTCGGTATTATATGCCTGGCCGTCGTACCAGCAAGCAGCACCGGTAAAATGATCGTCGGTCAATTTGGGCATCATGGCTGCCGCTTCTGACCGGGAAATTACTTTACAATTGGGTAAGTGACGCTCAGAATCAACACCACTGTTACGGTTAAAACTGAGGATATCATTCACAAGCATTCCTGCCCACATAACGTGCTTGCTCTTCATGGTCAAGCCATAAGTAGGCATAACACTCTGTAATGGCTGCACAAGATGGGGAGCAATTTTTAACATGATTTTGCGTTCACGTACAGATTCGAGAACACGCTTGATATCGAGGGATTGTAGATATCGCAATCCACCATGAATAATCTTCAAGCTATTAGCAGAAGTATTTGAAGAAAAATCATCTTTTTCCAGCAATGCAACCTTGTAGCCGCGAGAAACCGCTTCCCATACCATAGCTGCACCATACATTCCACCACCAACGACAATCACATCAAAGGGCTGGTTCAGTGCTTCTATATCTCTTTTAATCATGCATCCCCCACTTTTTTATCGAATCTATAGGTTACAGGATTTCCAAAAAATCGGGTGAATCCCAGTTTTCCCCAGAACCGCTCTAGTTTAAATGTCATTCGGGGTGCATTTACAAGCCTGTAAACAGCTACGGGTAGAAAAAAACTTTTCAATTTAACAGTCGGGTCAAAATCCAGCTCAATAAACTCTTGCGCAACCGTCTTGGATGCAAATCCACGGTAACTCTGAACACGTGGAATAAGAATTCGGGCAAGTTTTCTCATTATACGTTCAAAGAGTGAAAAACTCCAATACGCGGGAAAATCAAGACAAACCGCATTGGAGGACACTCTGCACAATTCTTTGATCATGAGTTTCCAGTCGATAACATGCATCAAAACCCGGGAAGAGACAACAGCATCAAACGCCTCATCTTTGAAACAGAGATGGTGTGCATCGCAAACAACAACATCAAAATAGATATGATCTTCTTTGGCTAAATCCCGTGCATTTTTCAACATCTCGAAGGATGCATCGCTTGCCACTACGCGCCCGCGCTTTGCAAACTTGGCAGCAATTTTACCCGTACCTGCGCCTACATCCAGCATACGGTCAAATTTAGGGAGCAACTTGGTATATAATTCAATTTCATAACTTTTTAAAAACGTTCCAAATCCCTTACCAAATCGATCCTGCTCATAATCACTTGCAAATTTCTTGTCTGCATATAGGGAATAGCTATAATGTTTTTTTGATAATTTACTCAAACCCACCTCAAATCAATATGTGCCATTCAGGGCCAAATTTATAACTTTATCAGTTTTGCTTAAATAATCCTGGTAACTGTATTTTTCATCTGCCAGTTTTTTTGCCAACTCTACCATTGCAGCCTTGCGGTCCGCATCATTCATAATATCTACAATACCTTTGGCAAAACTTTCGGGATCGGTTTCTGTAAGCACAGAAACCGAATCATCGAGAATTTGTGTATGTGTTATATGCCGCGTTGCTACAATGGGTTTACCGGAACGAAGATAAGAATAGATCTTTAAAGGTGAATTGTTGCCTTTTAACCTTGGTGAAACCAGCACTTCTGCTATATCCACAAATGCGGGTATAACCTGGGGTTGCACAAATCCGGTAAAAACAAACCAGGGAGTCAAGCCCAAACTTTCAGCAAGATCTTTATACTTTTTGTTTTGCTCTTCGTTGCCTCCTACCAGAACAAAACGGACATCGCTTCCCATAACATCAATAACATGCTTTGCACTTTTGACAAAAAGGTCAAGTCCCTGATAGGGCTCAAAAGTACCATAATAAAGAACAATGCGTTTATCTTTTAATCCATACTTTTCTCGTAATTCTTCCTTGATCTGCATATCGGGAGGAAAAACTAAACTGTTATCCGCAACATTTTCAATCAAAAGGCTGGGCTTTTCGGGAAAATGTTCTTCAACATAATATTGCAATTCTGGACAAATCGTTATGACTGATTTTGCATTACGAATGGTATATCTTTCCAGCCAGTCAAACACGCTGAGAATGGGTTTAAAACTGGTAAATTTAAAATTAATCAACTGTTGCGGCAAAGATGAGTGCATATCGTACAAATGAGGAACTTTGAAAATTTTTGCAAAAAGAGCGCCCCAAAAGCTGGCTTCTTCATGTGTGTGCACCAGATCATATTTATTTTTGATCAACAAACGCAATGTATGAAACACCATAAACACATCAAGAAACAATTTGGTTTTTGATGGCCCAACCTTGATTTTTTTTACAAAAGGGATCCGGGTGGAACGATGAATTGTCAAACCGTCTATAGGAATATCCTGACCGATATGATAAGTCAACAGGTCGACCTCATGTCCCAGTGTAGAAAGCGCTTTAATTCGGTGTAACACACTAAAAGGCGTGCCTCTGGGCTGGAACCAGGGTTGTGGCGCCAGCATTAATATTTTGAGTTTTTTGGGATTATTATCTTTAATTTGAGTTGTCATTCGTATTATACTTTCAAAATCTCTGTATGATCATTCCGCGCCATACCCGCTCAATACTACAAAAAATGTACGAAATAGTATTTTCATATCAAGCAGTAAAGACCAACTATCGATATACTCCAGATCCATTTGCATCCATTGGTCAAAAGAAAGTTTATTTCTACCGCTTACCTGCCATATACAGGTAATACCGGGTTTTAAGCTCAAACGCCTTCGCTGCCAAATCTGGTAATTATCAACTTCACTGGGAATTGGGGGACGCGGCCCCACAATACTCATATCCCCTTTCAAAACATTCAACAATTGCGGATATTCATCCAGACTGGTTTTACGAATGAATGCTCCAACAAGGGTAATTCGGGGATCTTTTTTAATTTTAAATACCGGACCATCCATTTCATTCTGGTCCATCAGTTCTTCTTTAATCTCTTCAGCATTCACTACCATAGACCGGAACTTGTACAAGGTAAACTTGCGGCCTTTTAAACCGCTTCGCTCCTGTTTGAAAAACACTGGTCCGGGTGATGTCAATTTTATAAGTAATGCAATGAGCAGTAAAATCGGCGACATGATAGTTAAAACAGTTGCAGATACAAATATATCAATCATGCGTTTTATAAACAACTGCCATTCTTTTGCCTGAAATGTCTGAAACTCTACCAGCGGGAATCCATTAAAGTCTGACTGCTTGGTACGGGCAAAGTTTAAATTATAAAAATCCAGAGATAACGAAGTATTAATACCTACTTCTTCACAGGCAAGAATTGCTTCCTCAATTAAAGGCAGCCAGTGACGGGGGACCACAAAGATCACTCTGTCAATAACAATTTGATTAATAATGAACGGAATATCTTTGATCTTGCCAATGACACGGTAACCATTAATTTCTTTTCCATAAAGTTCATGGTCATCATCAATCAGCCCGACTATATGGAGTCCCCATGTGGAATGCTGTTGAACAGCTTCAATAAATTCCAATGCCCGCTGTCCGGTTCCTACAATCAGCAGATTTTCCTGATTATATCCTTTGGAATGCGCATTATCAAGAATTTTTATGATAGCTAGCTTGTCAAGCAGAATCAATATATAAGCTGTAATTGCATAGACACCAAAGAACAGACGACTGGTCATTTCAAGCTTCATTAAAAATACAAAGTTACCTGAAGCCAGGGTGGCCCACAAACCGGATATAACGACAAGCCCCATCATTCTTGCAAATGATCGGGTCCTGTAGCCTTGATATAAACCATAAATGGATAGAATGATAACCCAAATCAAAGGAAAGCCGAGAAACATCATCCAATAATTCTCGGCGTAATTTAAAAATCCGGTCCATGTAGCACTATCCGCATAAGCTTTAATGCTCAGATTAGCAATATCACGGATGTATTCATCCAGAAAATATGCTATGGGGAAAGCTAAAAGAAGGACAAAAAAATCCAAGACCTTCATTACATTTCCGAGAAATCTTTCCTTTTCAGAGACCATACAACTTGCCCAAAAATATTAAATGCCTAGTAAACCTCTTTAAACCACCGCACAAACAGCTCTATCCCCTCCTCAATCTGGACACTGGGTTTATAATCCAATTCCCTTTTGGCCTTGCTGATATCTGCATAGGTGATGGGTACGTCTCCGGGCTGTGCCGGCATAAACTCTAAATTTGCTTTTACCCCCAAATTATCCTGAATTAATTCGATCAGGTACATCAATTCAACAGTATTAGACTCACCTAAATTATAAATTCCGTATCCATTACAATTTTCCATGGCACCGGTTATACCTTGAATAATATCCTGAATATAGGTGTAATCACGTTTGCTTTTACCATGTGCAAAAACAGGAATGGTTTTGCCCTCATGAATCAATTTTGCAAATTTGTGAATAGCCATATCGGGACGTTGTCTTGGTCCATAAACGGTAAAGAATCTTAAACAATTGACAGATATATTGTACAAGTGATGGTAGGTATAGCAAACCAACTCACCCGCCTTTTTGGTGGCAGCATAAGGAGATACGGGATTGTCTACACTGTCGCTTTCGGAAAAAGGTACTTTTTCATTTGCACCGTAAACCGATGAAGATGATGCAAAAACAAATTTTTTAACATCGTGAATTCTGCACTGTTCCAGTAAATTCATGGTACCCTGTACATTTACTCTTTCATAGAGCAAGGGCTCCTGGATTGAAGGACGAACACCAGCGCGTGCGGCAAGATGGACAATTATATCGAACGAGTGCTGATTAAATAATTGGGTTAACAGCTCATTGTCAAGAATTTCACCTTCAACAAGCTGATACGAGCTGCTTTCTAAAGCAGTTTTTATATTATTTCGTTTTATGGAAGGATCATAATAATCGTTAAAACTGTCCAGACATACGATTTGATGATTATTGGCAATTAACTTTTCAACAAGATGAGAACCAATAAACCCAGCCCCTCCGGTAACCAAAACCTTCATTTGTGTTCCTTTATTGAAAATTTAATAATGATAATAGCTATATGTATCGTTCACCAATGCGTTTTCTGTTCCGTTCAGCACGACTCCTATAACGTTCACATTTACATTATTAAAGACTTCAAGTTTTTCCTGCGCCACTTTACGGTTGGTCTGGCCGGATTTAACAACTACGGCAACAGCGTCTACCTGGGTGCCTATTACAACACCATCTGTAGCGGCTTCTAATGGCGGTGCGTCAAATAAAATAAAGTCAAATTTACGTCTTGCTTCATCCAGAAAGCGTTTCATTTGCGGTGATCCCAACAATTCTGAAGGGTTAGGGATCATGGATCCACAACTGATGATCGACAGATTCGGAACATGGGTTTGTTGTACAACACTGGACAATGCAACACGATTGTTCAAATAATTTGTAAAGCCAGGTTCCTTGTTCATTCCAAAAGTATTGTGCAATACGCCTCGGCGTAAATCAGCATCAACTAACAGTGTATTGGTACGCTGTTGAGCCAGAATAATTGCAAGGTTGCTGGCTGTAAATGATTTGCCTTCTTCAGGGCTGATACTGGTAATCAAGAGTGTGTGGATTCTGCCAGTTTGTTTTGAAAACATTAAATGGGTACGCAATGCCCGATAAGACTCTCCAATAGGTGTTGGAGAATAATCGTGCGTCACCAGCTGACGGTCAATTTGTTTGGCCTTTTCAAAATCTTCAAAATCATCAATATCTTTAAATTTGACAATGGGTATCGCTCCCAAAACTGGCAATCGGAGTTGTCTTTCCACATCGTTAAATGTACGGATCTTGTTATCCAATACTTCTAAAAGTATAGACAAGATGATTCCCAAAAGCATACCTAAACCGCCACCCAACAAAACGCGTGACATTTTACTGGGATTAATAGGTCTAGTGGGCTTGATAGCCGGATCAAGAATTTGAATTTCGCTTTCTTCAACAGCGTTTGAAATATCAATTTTCTGCAGTTCCTGAAACAGATAGGAATAAAGTTCTTCATTGATTTTCTTTTTACGCTCAAGCTCCATATAACGATAACGATCAGCCGGCAGTGATTGTAATTGTGCCTGAATTGCTTCACGTTCTGTTCTATATCTTGATTCACGTTTTGCCAAAGTATTACGATAGTTGGAAGTAAATTCTATAATTTCTTCCTGAGTATCAGTTATTTTTTCTTTAATGTCTGCAATTTCGGGGTGACTGGGAGAATACTGATCCAGAAGACGTGCATATTGACTTTGCTCGGTTTGCAATTGTTGACGCAGTAACGCCATTTTGGTTTCATTGGCAAATATCTCATTATTTAAAATTTCATTAATAACAAAACGACGATATTGCTCAGGGTCTGGTTCCTGGTCTGATTTATTCAAACGATCAAGATAATCAGACAATTGGGTACGAATACGCGGCAATTCATCAACAGCACGGTCGTATTCGGTTAGCTTGTCTAATAAGCGCTGTTCTTCACGATCAAGCGAAAAGGGGTACTTGGAAGTAAAACTTCGTAATTGCGCCTCAATTTGATTCACTTTTGCTTCGGCAGCAGCAAGCTGTTTCTCATAAACATCCTGCTTTGTATTTACACCTCTGGATTTCAGGCGTAAACTCTCTTCCACGTATCCAGCTGCTATCCGGTTCAATTTGTAAGGCAATGCTTCAGGATCACTACCTTCCATTTGGAGCTGCATAATGGTACCTTTTTTATATGTAGCTACCTTGAGTCCCCTTGCCAAATCTCGAACTGCCATATCCATACCGATCACTTTGAATCGAATGGATTTTGGAAGTTCAACAACATCGGGCTGCAACTGAAAGGTAATGCCATTCACAGATCGTGGCGCGGCTACCAGGTCCCAAACATTTGCACTATCCACAATACTGGTTCCCAAAGAGTCCTGAAAAACCAGATTATAAGCACCTGCTTCATTTATAGCAATTTCATATCTACCCATTTGGGGTGAATTGGTTGTTGAATATTGATTAAAAACTTTATCATAATTTTTTATTGACTTGTCTTCCAGAACAATTGCCATACCTAAACGTGAAGCCAGCCGGATTCTAAAAGCACGGCTATTCACTTCACCCAACCGTTCATCATTCCAAAAAGGACCGTCATTCATCTCTAAATCACGTACCTGCAGTAAAACACGTGCCCTATAAATTGGGACCTGATTCAGAGCGTTCCAATAAAAAGGAATAGAAACTGCAATAGTCAATAAAATAATCAAAATTTTTCGTTTCCAGATACCTTTGAGGTATTTCTGAAAATCAATTTGAGACCCATCTTCCTGGTCTACATGCGGTTGTATATTATCAAATTCTTCCATAATAATTTCTATATTCTATTATTGATTGATGAGTGACAAGTACAATACGATCAAATTCATTCCAAATTGAAAATATTGAAGCATACTTCTAAATGTTGGCCTGTTAGAACGTGGAACAACAATTTCATCTCCTGATTGTACACCCAATTCATATATCGAAGTTCCATTGTAAACAGCGTCAATAAAATCTTTGAAAATAATTTCGTCTTTACGCAAGATGAACATATTTTCAAGAGCTGATACACCATCCAGCCCACCTACAAGGCCACCGGTCTTACGGATCATATCCCAAATTGTTGTATCCAGACTAAAACGATACATACCCGGATGTGAAAACTCACCACGCATTGTTATACGAATTAACGGACGAACGATGATCATAGGTTCATGCACATAGGGTTTTAATGTTTCATTCATCAGTGAAGTAATTTCAGCATTGCTCAAATCTGCAATCTTTAATTTACCCAGTGTAAAAAAATCTACTTCTCCGAAACCGTTTATAACAAAAATCTTGTCATGAAAATTTGAAATAAACTGATCTCTTGATGGAGCCGCTCCACGGTCATATACATATAAATGTATAGCATCACCAGGACCCAGAATATAATTATCAATATTAAACCGTACTTCAGGATCAATTTGCACTTCTGTATCAGTGTCCGGCCCGGTAAAAGGTTCTAATTCAGCTTCCTGGGCGTGTAAAGTCGTTGACAAAAAGAAAACCGTGAACAAAACAGGAATAATTTTTTTTAACACTGTTGTCATTTCTCCACCATTTGTTGAATACCTAAATTTATCTGGAACGGTAATAACGATAACGTTTCGATTTATTTTGCAGTCCCATTCGTTTTAGCATACTTTTGAGTTTAAAAGCACCAATTTTGGTAAATCCAAACCGATCTGAATACAGTTGTTTTTTAATACCCCAGAATCCAATCATAGGGTCATCAACAATGATTTTTTTAATCTTTTCAGAAACGGGAAGTTCCGCATCATTCACTTCCTGCTGGCGTTTGGCAAACGAGGGCACCTTTTTATTTACGGTGTTCATTTCTGCCTTGGGTTGATACTCTTCAACCATGGCTTCTTCTGCCTGGTCCTGAGCACCATTAAAAGAAGCGTTTATTGAAATACCTCTACAGAAATCAAAATCATCAATTGCCTCTTCCAGAGAATCATAACTGGTAAGAATGCGGTTAAACTCGAGCATTTCAAATACTTCATATACATCGGGAGTCATCTGGGTGATTTTTAAATCTCCACCGCTCTCGCGTAATCCCCGTATTTCACCAACAAAAACCCCCCAACCGGCGCTGCTGACATAGTGCACTCCACCCAAATCAACAATAAACTGATTGCTGCCACGGCTCATCTCTTCTGCAATGGCTTTTTGCAAGTCAGGTGATGTGGTTGTGTCAATATACCCTTTAACACGCAAAAGTGTAATATCTTTTAACGCACCAATTTTATGTACACTTTTTTCAATGCCTTCCATGCAAAACCTTTAAATTATTCTCTTAACATTCCAAACTTGCTTTAATTTTGCAAAGTTGGTGCCAATAACGTACAATATTACAATATGTTTGTATTGTTTTTACACAAAAATCACATTGTTTATAATGAACTTATGTCCTACTAGAACAACTAAAAATTGTCAAAAATTCTTTAGGCATAAAAATGCCGCTCCACATCGAAATCTTTGTTAAAGCTCGAAACAAGGTGTCCCAAGTTGTAACAATAACAGACAGACGAAAAATCGTCATAGGAACGGCTCATTTATATTATTTTTTGGTTTGAATTATCTGAGAATACGAATTCATATATTTATCAGCTGCTACCTGCCATGAGAAATCAGCACTCATTGCACGTACCATCAAATCTTTCCATTTCTTTTGGTCTTTATACACGTCCAGGGCGCTCTTGATCGCTTTTACCATTTCCCCTGAATCATAAGACTCGAAAACAAATCCGTTACCTTTATCAGGATCACTCTGATAATCCAAAATACTATCTGCCAAACCACCCGTTTTCCTTACAACGGGAATGGTGCCATATTTCAGACTATACATCTGGTTCAAACCACTGGGTTCATAACGTGACGGCATGAGGAATATATCACTTCCTGCTTCAATCAAATGCGCCAAATCATTATCAAACGTCAGAAATAATGCTACATTCTTTTTATATTTTGAAGCAATATCTGAAAGTTGCTTTTGATATTTCTCATCGCCGGTACCCAGAATTACCATTCTTGCATCTGCTGCAACAATATCTTTTACCGCATCAATAATAAGGTCAAATCCTTTTTGCTCAGCAATACGAGACACAATGCCAATGAGTGGCTTTTCAGGATCACCTTTAAATTCACATTTTTCAAGTAACAATTTTTTATTTTCTAACTTGCCGTCAAGATCGTCTTTGGTATACATGTGCTCCAAAGTAGCATCTTTTTCAGGATCCCACTCGGAATAATCTACACCATTCAAAATTCCTTCAAAGCTGTCTTTTCGTTTTTCCAAAAATTCCTGCATACCTGCGCCAATTTCAGGATCTGTCAATACTTCATTTGCATAAGTCGGACTAACTGTGGTAATACGATCAGCTGTTAATATACCGGCTTTGAGGAAATTTATACCATCAAAAAATTTAATATCTTCTAATGCACTATCAGTAATTTTAGACTCGCCCATTTTCTCAAGAGCATCCATTGAAAAACCGCCCTGATACGCCATATTATGAATAGACAAAACAGTACGGCATGATGACGCAAAAGATTCAGAGCTATATTCGTTTTTTAAATACCAGGGAATCAATGCAGTTTGCCAGTCATTACAATGTATAATTTGAGGTTCCCAATGCAGCAGCTTTATAGTCTCTAGCACAGATTTGCAAAATAATGCAAAACGTTCGGCATTGTCGGGGTAATCTTTATTTGTTTTGGGGTCCACATACAAATCATCACGATTATAGCATGGAGGATACTCGATAAAGTATACCTGAACTTTAGAATCAGGTATAAATGCAGATTTTGCACTAGCTATATGTTCAGTCTCTCCCATCTGAATTTTGATTTGTTTCAATCGAATGACTTCTCTTAACACATAACGGCGATCACTAATAGTTCCGTATTTTGGCATCATTACACGGATATCATGCCCCATTTCTAATAGTGCCTTGGGTAACGCGCTCGAAACATCTGCAAGCCCACCGGTTTTAGCAAATGGTGCTACTTCAGAAGACAAGTATAATATTCTTAGCCGTTTTTTCATGAGATTACCTATTGTTTATCAATGAATGGAAATTCAAAAACAAGAAACGGAACACTTCCGCATCTACTAATTTAAAAAAATTTGTAACAAAATCAATAAAAAAGGGTAACCAAAGTTACCCTTTTGTAATTCCAGATTAATGATAAAAAATATATTATTTTTTTTTATAAACGAGACATATAAGTTTGTGCCCGTGATACAAATTCACTGTCAGGATAATTTGAGATTAGTTTCTCAAATTCTGTTCTTGATCTTTGCTTGTCGCCCAATCTCAAATAACACAATCCCAGTTTCAATTGTGCATCATCAATTTTGTTGGACTCTCCATACATGAATACTTTTTGGAATTCAAGTATAGCCTGGTTATAATCGCTAAGCGCGTAATAACATTCACCCTTCCAATACTGACAATTGTCAACCAGAGTATTGGTTGCATTTTGTGACAACAAGACATCAAATTGCTGAATAGCAGTACGGTAGTTTCTTGTACGGTAATTATTCAAGGCTTGTTCATATTGACCTTTAAAACTGCCGGTTGCAGAACCAGAACTTGGCAAAGTACCACCATTTTGTGCCAGTTGATTTTGCAGTTCCTGGATACGACGTTCACGTTCAGCAATGTCTGCTTTCAGGTTTGACATTTCGATATCTTTACGTTGTGCCTCATCTTCCAGATAATTAACTTGTTCTTCAAGATTACCGCTGGGTCGTGTAGCAACATTGGTACTTTCTGCGTATTCCGTCTGAGAAAACGATTGGGAATTATCATTATTGTCTTCAGATATTCCCAATAAACGCAAAACCTCATCTTCATCAGAAGAAGCGTCTAAATCGCTCAGGACCATATCGTCAATACCTTCCAATTCATCTTCACCAAACAACTCATCCTCAAAGCTGCTGTCTTCCTGGCGAGTACCGGCACACGAACTCAGAAACAGTACACTGAAAAAACTCAGCATCATCACGAGTAAAATAATATATTGCTTTGCCTTCATTTCGCTCTCCTAATTGGTTTGTTTTCTTAGAATAATATACAAAGCGCTAGCCCAGCTTAAAGCTGAAAGCGCCCCGGTGGCTAGTCGCCATTTTGGAGCATTTTTTACTACCTTGACCTGGATAGGGCGTTTTGGTAATCCTGAATATCCCATACCTTGTAAATCTCGTGTTACTGCAACAACAAAATATTCAAGCCCATCACCGGTTATATATGATTTATCTATTTCACCCACATATACATTATTCGGTTCCGGACTCATCTCAACAACTTGCCATTTTTTACTACCCATTGCCCGGTGCATAATTGAAATACTTTTCAAAGGCGTGGTAGAATAAATTTCTGCTTTAATTTCAAGATTACTACCCTCAAGCGCTCTAAACACAGGGTTATGTTTAACCAGGGGTTTTTTATAATCAAAATTTTCAGGAACGCCGTTTTCTGGTCGTCCATCGTGGTCCTGATATCCATTAAAATCTTCAGCATAGATCGGATCAACATCCAAAGACAATGGAATATTGTCAAAATCACGATCATCTTTATTCTTTAGTGGAAAATAATATGTAACTCCGGCCCAAACTGAAATAATGCCGTCGTTTTCATCACCACTTTTCCATTGTTCAAGGCGATCTGTCATGGTTTGTCTAAAATCCGCACCAAGCATTACTGAAATACGTGGTTCAATTGGATATTCAATACCTCCACCAAACTTGATATATGAATCCATTAAATTCTGTTCAACACCATCCAGGTTAATTGTAGCATCCTGGTAGGTTGAATTAAACCACAAGCCACCTACCCCCAGCAATGCAAAGGGCTTGATTTTAAAATATGGAAAAGGATTGACCTGTACCTGCAATTCATAGGGTACAAATGTTGTACTGTAATCATCTACATTATCAAAGCCGGCATCAATCCTGTTGATATCTGATATTTCCGAGGTTCTGAGAAAACCGGTTCCCAGCTCACCACTTATACTAAAGTATGGAAACGGGCTGTAACTTGCAAAAACAGAACCGTTGAATGAGAGTCCGGGGCTGCTCCAATCCCCCTCAAGGCGACCCATTCCTGCTTTAACGCCTATACCAATTTTGTCATCAAGCGCAAATGCACCACAAGGGACAATTGAAATGATATACACAAGGAGCAAAAACCACAGTCGTTTTATCAATTGATATTTCACCATTCGCTTTAAGTTATTTAGTTAAATTTATTGAACTTAACAAAAAAAGTCAAGAGAATTTTAATTTTTAACGAAATCTATACAACATCTTTCTTTTTATTACGTAAATAACCTAAAATCAGCATTAAAGTTCCAATTACAATAAACATAAAACTAATTCCCTGATTCAGGCTAATATCTTTACCTGCCAACTGCATGATTACCATACTGTTTTCATAATATCTAAAAAAGTCTACAGTAAAGCGGGACAAGCCATAAAGAATTAAGAATGCGTAAAACAAAAATCCATCAAATTTCTGCCACCTCTCAATGAATAACAAAACACCCAGAATCATTAATCCATAGAGTGAGGAATAAAGCTGTGCAGGAACCAGGGGCGTATCCGGAAACATATGTCCGGCAGCACTGTTGTACGGAAAAGTTACACATAAATGGGCATGTTCACCACAAGGCAAACCATAACAACATCCGTTAAGGAAACAACCAATACGGGTCAGAAAAATACCCAAACCCACCATGGGAATCATAATATCTGCAAATACAAGAAAGGAGAGCTTTTTAACTCTTAGAAAAATAAAAGCAGAAATAAAACACAATACCACTCCACCCAAAACAGTCAAACCACCAAGACCAATTGTACCATCGCTTTGAAAAGGACTTATAGCATCCAACCAATGTCCGGAGAACTCTTCCGGATGATATGCAACATACAACAATCTTGACCCCACTATTGCACTGATAATCAGGATAACTGATAAATCCATAATATGATTGGGATCAACTCCACGCTTTTTTGCTCTTTTTACCGCTATCATAATACCAAACAAAAAAGACAACGCTAACATAACGCCATAAGAACGAACTTCAAAAGCGCCAAGTCGAAACAATGTCGGATGCAATTTTAACCTCCTCTTCGCTTACTTGAAACGATTTAGTGCAGTATTCATAAACAAACCGGCCATGACCATCGATGACATCATAGAAGATCCGCCGTAACTAATAAAAGGTAATGTCATACCTGTAACCGGCATGATACCCATTGTCATTCCCATATTTACTAGTATTTGAAACATAAACATGGAAACCAGGCCAATTGTTAACAGCCCTTCAAAATCACTTTTTGCAGTTGAGGCAATATGTATACCTCTTGAAATTAAAAATATAAATGTAGCAATCAATACCATTGAACCAACAAAACCCCACTCTTCCGCAATAACTGAAAAGATAAAGTCAGTATGCTGCTCTGGTAAAAAACTCAACTGGGTTTGCGAGCCTTCCATAAATCCTTTACCCCAAAACCCTCCCGAACCAATTGCCACCTTGGACTGTATAATTTGATATCCTGAACCCTGGGGGTCAGACACAATACCTAAAAAATTCAAAACACGTTTTTGCTGATATTCGTGCAAATGGTTCCAAAAAGAAGGGGCAGCAATACCTACTATAATATTAAAAAAGAACACAGTCCAAAAAGTTAACGCACCTCTTCTTGAAACAATCAGAATGGTACAAATCACTAAAATTGTTACAAAAAAAGACCAGAACTGAAACGAAGCTATAAATGTAACAATTGGAGCGCATATAACAAACAAAACAAATAAACTTACTCCCCGCCAATACAACATGGGAACAATTATTACTAAAAAAGTCAATGCAGTTCCCAGATCTGGCTGTTTCAATACTAATGCAAAGGGAACCAGTATCATTATAAAGACAAGCAAAATATCCATTTTGCGATTGAGTGAAAAACCAGAGCTAAAATATGCAGCAAGAGTCATTACCAGCACTGGTTTCATAAACTCTGACGGCTGCAACTGCAAACCACCAAACCCAATCCAACGGTTTGGACCACCACCTCGCCCCAAAACCAGCAATCCCATGAGGATTAATAATAATACGCCATATAAAAATGGTGCAGACATGGACAACCAGTTACTCGGCAGCATGGAAACAACAAAAAACATAAAAAGCCCTATTCCAATCCAAACCATCTGCTTTATAAAAAAAAGATGTTCAGATTGAGAACTCAATTCTCCATGTGTTGCACTGTAAATAGCAACCAAGCCATAAGTGCAAAGCAATAAAACAGCAATTAAAATGCTCCACTCATATTTGCGATTATTAAGAATCAAAGTCTGCTACCATTGTTTGCTTTTCAAAATATTTTTTCAACAATTTACCGGCAATGGGTGCGGCGTTTCCACCACCGCTGCCGCCATTCTCAACAAATACACAAAACGCAACCTGTGGGTTTTCAAACGGTGCAAAACCGATAAACCACGCGTGCGATTCTCCATGTGGATTTTGAGCAGTACCTGTTTTTCCTGCTACTTTGTAATCCCGATTATAGCTCGCTCTACCGGTGCCGCCAATATCATTTACCACCATATCCATACCTTTGCGAAGCACATTATAAGTAGATTCGGATATACCTTCAACTGTTTTTTTAGGTGCATTGTATAACACAAAAGAACCATCTATAGGATCAACAAATTTCTGCATCATATGTGGAGCAAAATAATATCCTTTATTTGCCATTATCATAGCAAATTGTGCCATTTGCAACGGTGTAACCAACAAGTCTCCCTGCCCAATTCCCAGGTTCAACATCATGGCCTTTGTCCATCCATTTTCTCCGTATGCCTTGTCAAGATATGCTTTGTCTGGTATATTTCCTTTACCTTCTGCATACAGATCAATTCCTGTTGCCTGTCCAAAACCAAAACGTTTCGAGTACTCGGCCCAAACATTCACATCCATATCCAGGCTAACATTATACATGTAAACATTACACGAATTCTTTATCGCTCCATACATATCAAGCGTGCCATGCCCGCTATGATTCCAGCAGTGGAACCTTCCTCTGCCAAAGCGATACAAGCCTGTACAATTGTACTTGTCATCAGGAACAGCAATACCGGTTTCCAAAGCAGCGGCAAGAACAACCAGTTTGTACGTTGAGCCCGGAGGGAATTCACCCTGTACCACCCTGTCAAACATGGGTTTTGCAGGGTTATTTACCAAAGTTCTCCAATCTGTTGTTGATATACGTTTTGAAAAAACGCGGGGATCATAGTCTGGCTTGCTGCACAAAACTAAAGCATCTCCATTGCGGGTATCCAGCATTACTACCCCACCCTGCTTGTCAACAAACAAGGATTCGGCCATTACCTGCAAATCCAGGTCAACAGTCAAGTAAAGATCTTTACCCCGCTTGGGGGCCATTTCTCCCGCAAAGTCTTTATCATTAATTTCTCTTCCAAGGGCATTCACTTCAATAAAGTTAACGCCCACCATTCCCAATAGTTCTTTTTGATATTTTTTTTCAACACCCTTTTTACCTACCCAATCTCCCAATCTTGTTTGCTTTTGTAAATCCTGTTCTATATCTGTCTCAGATGCCTCAGATAAATAGCCTAATACATGAGCAAGATCAGCTCTTGAGGTGTATCGCCTTCGCGTATCAACCTGAACACTTGTACCGGGTAATTCAAACTTGCGTTCTTCAATGGCTACCAGCTGCGCAAAAGAGATATCATCCCATACTTTGACTGCACTAAAAAGCCGTCCAGATTGTTTTATACGATCCTGGATAATGTTCGTCGAGTCACCCAGCAAGCGAGACAACAATGTTAGGGCAGTGTCATTTTTACATTCGAACGGAACAACATATACATTATACACCGGTTGGTTCTCTACAATTTTTTCACCATTTCTATCATAAATGACACCCCGTGAGGGCATTAACCTTACTTGCTTGATTCTATTTTTAAAAGAATGCTGCTGATATTTTTTACGGTCATACACCTGCAGCCTAAACAGTTGAAAAAATAAAATCAGAAACAAAAAATAAATGGCTAAAGAAAAAATTATTTTCTTGTCTTCAAAATCCAGCATATCAATATCTCGTTTGACCATAAAGGTTGATACGGTACCAGAACTTGTTGGGAATAAGAATAAAAAGTATTACCAATATTAATATAGATAAAAGTGTAGAGGGCAATACCCGTGTAATAATCATTAAACCAAAACCATCAGCAAACAAGTTTATAAATACATGGTACAAGAAAAAATAGCTCAAGATAATAATTGAAAAATACAAGGTAACTTCAAATAAAGACTGAAAAGATCGTTTTCGAAGCAAAGACGCCGCAGCAAATGCAATAACAGTAAAAAGTAGCGAACCTACTCCCAACATACTAAACCCAAGGCTGTCACGAATAAATCCCGTTGCAAATCCCATAACAGTAACCGAATTTCTTGGCAAAGCAAACGCTGCAAAACAAAGTGCCAGAACAGTCAAATCCGGGGCCACCCCCCAATAAGTCAATATAGGTTTGACAGATATCTGAATCAATATCGATATAAATAAAAGTATACTAAAGATTGCTGTTTTCATTTGTACTGTCCGTTTGGGCTATAATCAGAACCTGCTCAATTCTGGAATATATTTCAGCCGGTTCAACCTTGATGACATAAAAAAGACCTTCGGGTCCATCTTTAACTTGTAAAACTTTACCAAGTTGTAAATAAGGTGGATAAATTGAATCCATACCAAGCGTGATGAGTTTATCACCAACATTCACACTAGCGGACAAGGGTATTCCCCACAACTCGGCCTTATCCCCACCTGTACCTTTCAAGATACCTGAAAAACGCTCATCCTGTAACCTTGCAGCTACACGAAAATTCTTATCTGTAACAGCCTGCACAACAGAATTATGTTCAGATAATTGTATTACTTTGCCGGCAAGGCCCTGAGTAGCTATAACGGGCATGTTTATTTTAACACCGTCTTTTTTGCCTTTATCAAGAATAAAAGAGTGCACACCCATCATCCCATCAAGACCAACAACACGTGCGGGAATACTTTTAAAACCAAAGTTCTCTCTAAGATCCAACAATTTCATCAATCTGTTTTTTTCCAAACGATCTTGATAAAGCCGTGAATTCTCCAACTGCAATTGAATATTTCTTTGCTTTAAACGTTGATTTTCTTTACGTACACCCAGAATGTCATGCCAAAATGCAAAAGGGGTTGCAAGGGTAGATGTGATTTCCAGGGTTATTGTATGAATTGCAGAATTCCGGGAAGCGTCACCATTGCGGGCAATAAGAATCAACGAGATTACAATTGCCACGAATAACGTAAAATAATCTGTCCAGCTTTTACGATAATTGATCACTCTTTACCTGCAAAATATTTTCCGTATCCGGGAGGAAATTCTATTTCCGCGTCAACAGCTTGCTGTCCATCCCATTTGAACAGGCGGGGTGTACAGTTGTCAATTTCAGCAAAAGTGAATTTTTCCATCCAATTCCCGGCATTTAAATACCAGCCGTTTTTATATTTATCCATAGCCGGCCAGTGGGTATGCCCCAAAACTACAAAATCATAGCCTTCGTCTATTTTATTAAAAGCATATTGCCTGTAATCGATATCCGTGTAATTCTCATCATCCTTGGAATGTTCTCGGCTCAGATTAGAAAAAAACAGCGCAAAGGGAATTCCAAAATCGGGATGCATTAATCGATATAGCCAAATATTCAGCTTGTTCCTTAGCACCCTTTTTAAAAATCGATAACCGTAATCATTTTTTAGCAAACCATCACCATGACAAATATAGATCTTGCATTCCGGTTCTGAAATAATATAATCATCAGTATGTAATTTCAAGCCCACTTCTTTTTCCATAAACGAACCCAGCCAGAAATCATGATTGCCGGCAAGATAATGAATGTTTCTACCACTACGGCACAAGTCAGCCAAATGGGCAATTATTCTAAAATGTCTGCGTGGTATTGCATACTTGTACTCAAACCAGAAATCAAATAAATCACCAACGATATAAAGTTCGGCATCCTGACTTTCAAAATATTCTAAAAAAGAATAAAACAACTCTGCTTTATGTTTTTCTTTTTCCGTACTTTCAGCGCCAAAATGAGCATCAGAAATAAAAATTTTTTTCATATTTCCCTATATTTTTCACCGAAAGAAATTAACCAAACCAGTTGATAAATGCAAGTCTGTATTCTTGAATGTGTTTATCAAACAAAAAAACTTAAAAAGAGTTGACAAACAATTAAAAGTTTATTACTTTGTAAAATATATACATAATCAATGTAAAACAGCAGAAAAATTTTGGAGGGTTACCCCACAATGGAAGCATTAGGACTTGTTGAAACTAGAGGTTTCATTCCTGCAATAGAAGCCGCAGATGCAATGGTTAAAGCGGCAAATGTAAAGTTGCTCGGCACAGAAAGAGTTGGAAGTGGATTGATGACTGTAATCGTTCGCGGCGATGTTGGCGCTGTTAAAGCAGCAACTGACGCTGGTGCTGCAGCTGCTGAAAAAGTTGGCGAACTGGTTTCGGTGCATGTAATTCCTCGTCCCCATACAGATGTAGAGGTCATTCTTCCCAAAACTAAATAAGACTGTGTATTGGGAAAATATTGAGCAATAAATTCTGTATAGATTATAAAATTATCAAGCGGTAACCAGTGGTTTCTTCTCTTGCAAAAATCAATCTGGGTCTACGAATTCTTGGTAAGCGGAGCGATGGCTTTCACGAGCTAGAAACCATTTTCCAAACTATATCCGTAAAGGATAGTTTGGAATTTAACGTTCAAAACGAAAAAATTACTTTTGAATGCAGCTCTCCCTGGTGTCCATCAGATTCTACAAATTTGGTTGTCAAGGCAGCAGCTTTACTCAAGCAAACAACCAATTCATCAAAAGGATGCCATATCCGTTTGGAAAAGAATATACCCTCGGGTGCGGGTTTAGGTGGCGGCAGCAGTAATGCTGCTGCAACCTTGATAACCTTGAACCATCTCTGGCAAACAAGATTAACAAATGAACATCTTTTCTCTCTTGCTGCAAAGTTGGGTTCAGATGTACCTTTTTTCATTTTAGGAAAAAGTGCGCTAGGCACAGGCCGAGGGGAAAAATTATACCCAATTACAATCGAAAACAACTGGTTTGGAGTGCTTATTTGCCCTGAATACCATATTGATACAACATGGGCATATAAACAATTCAATTTTAGCTTGACAAATTCATTTAAAAACAGTAAATTTAGCGTCTTTACAAGTAAGTCTATTCCAACTACAGATTGGAAAACTTTACTTGAAAATGATTTTGAAGATATTGTATTCAAGCAACACCCTGTTCTTAAACAGATAAAAACTGAATTGTATGACAATGGCGCGTTTTACGCGCAGATGTCTGGCAGCGGCTCTTCAATGTTTGGTCTTTTTGAAACTCAAAAAGAGGCGCATGCAGCTAATTCAATTTTTGAAAACAGGTTCAAAACATTCTTATTTGAACCCCAAAACTGAATTAGATATAAATTTGGGGCGTCGTCAAGCGGCAAGACACAGGATTTTGGTTCCTGCATTCGGAGGTTCGAATCCTCCCGCCCCAGCAAATCTCACAGTGAAAATGACGAAAACCATATAGCTTTCGTCATTTTTTCTTTATACTGTGAGTCAATGTTAATAAATTTAACATGGCCAGAATCAAATAGCAACGAACCCGTTTTCATGGAGTTTAAACAACCCAGATTGGTATGCTAAAGAGCAAATCAAATCGCGAAATTCAGGTATTTTCAGGTCGGTCAAATCCCGAGCTTGCGCAAAAAATCGCCAATGTTTTAGGGATAGAGCTGGGCAAGGTCACAATCAAAAACTTTTCAGATGGTGAGCTTTGGGTAAAATACCAGGAAAATATTCGCGGTACTGATGTCTTTATAATCCAATCTACAAATGCTCCATCAGAGAACCTTCTGGAACTGCTTATCATGATTGATGCGGCTAAACGAGCTTCTGCATCACGCATTACAGCAGTAATACCCTACTTTGGTTACGCCCGGCAAGACCGGAAAGACCAACCCAGGGTTTCCATCAGTTCAAAACTGGTCGCTAATTTGATTACCAAAGCCGGCGCGGACCGTGTGCTGACCATGGATTTACATGCACCGCAGATTCAGGGATTTTTTGATATACCCATGGATCATTTATATGCGGCAGCAATATTCATTGATCACTTTAAAACGATGGGAATTCCGGACCTAGTTGTCGCCTCTCCTGATATTGGCGGTATACACCTGGCCCGGGCATACGCCAGCCGACTATCCTCAGATTTGGCCATGCTGAATAAGCGTCGCATCAAACATAATGTTTGCGATGTAACAGAACTAATTGGTGATGTAAACAATAAAAATGTTCTTATTGTTGATGATATCATCGATACAGCAGGTACGCTTGTAAGCGGTGTCAAAGTTCTGAAAGACAAAGGTGCAAAAAACATTTATGTAGCCTGCACCCATGCACTTCTTTCAGGAGACGCTGTAGAAAAAATTGAAAATTCTGACATTACTCAACTGTATGTAAGTAACTCAATTAACCTGCCTAAATCGAAAAAAATGAGCAACATGAACATTGTTTGTTTATCAAAACTATTGGCAGAGGCCATTGCAAGAATTCATGAAGAACGGTCCATTTCTGATTTGTTTCCACAAAAAGGACCAATGCACTAATATACTTTATTTTGCAATTCATTTCAAACGGACTATAATTAATGGAGTTTACACATGTCTGAAATCTCATTAAATATTGAACGCCGTTCAGAAACCGGTAAACAATATTCAAAAAAGCTGAAAAGAGAAGGTAGAGTTCCCGGAGTTTTCTATTTCCATGGATCCGAGCCCATCCCTTTTTCAGTTGAACTAAAATCACTTCAAGCCATTGCGGGTCATGAATCCGGTATGTTAACAGTTAAACTTGATGGTAAAGAAGAAAAAAAATGCGTGGTTCGTGAAATCCAGTACGATCCTATTCGCTTGGAACCAATCCACATCGACCTGCTGGGTATAAAACTTGACGAAAAACTCAAAGTTACTGTACCTGTATATCTTACCGGAACATCGGTAGGTGTAAAAAACAGTGGTGGTATTTTACAACACGTACTTCGTGAAGTTGAAATTGAATGTTTCCCTGCTGACATTCCTGAGAACTTTACCGCTGACGTTTCTGCTCTTGATATTGGCGACACAATGTATCTGGATGTATTAAAAGATGATAAATTCTCTTTTTCTGCAGAAGATGATACAGTAGTAGCTACCGTTACCGCTCCCAGAGTTGCTGAAGAAACAGTCGAGTCTGAAGAAGGCGAAGAAGGTGCTGCAGAGCCAGAAGTTCTTAAACAATCTGATTCTGATGAAGAATAATTATTCAGAGATTCATGTCAGATCATTATCTTATAGTTGGGTTAGGTAATCCCGGTTTTCGGTATAAAAAAACCCGACACAATATTGGTTTTATGGCTATCGATGCTATTGTAAAATCAATGAAAAGTTCTTTGAAAACCAACTCATATATGTCAACAATTTACACCGTAAATCAAGATGGCTTCACCTTTACATACGTAAAGCCATTGACATACATGAATCGTAGTGGCCTCGCAGTATCGGCCATAGCAAAGGACTATAACATAAACCCTGATCATGTTTTAATTATCTATGACGATGTTTCACTCGAGTTTGGTAGAATTCGAATTCGTGGCAAAGGGAGCTCAGGCGGACACAATGGTCTTGAATCCATAATTCAGGAAATGGGAACACCTGACATCCCCAGACTTCGTATAGGTATTGGATCAGAAAAATTAAAAAACAATATGGTTCATTTTGTTTTGTCCAAGTTTTCAAGGGCAGAACGTAAAGAACTAGCAGATATTTTAGAGCACGTTAACAGTGCCGTAAACAGTTTTATTAACGATGGTTTGGAAAAAAGTATGAGTATTTTCAATGCCAAACTAAAACCCAAATCCTATCAGGAGGAATAAACTTGAGAAAATACGAAACTGTATTTGTCATCGATTCACTTCTAAAGCCGGATGAAATTGATAATATTATTACAAAATACGAAAAATTCATTTCTGCAAATGGCGGACAAATCGAAACAATTGAACGCTGGGGTAAAAAAAGACTCAGCTATGAAATCAAAAAACGTCAGTATGGTTATTATGTCTTAATCCGTTTTGACGGACTACCGACAATGATCAAACCTCTTGAACGCGAATACCGCCTGAATGAATCGATCTTGCGTTACAAGACCATTTTATTAACTACTATGGCGTTAAAAGCACTTGAGAAAAAATTATCTCAGGCACCAGTAGTTACTGAAAAAGCTGAAGAACCAAAAGAAGAAACAAAAGCAGCTCCTGCGGCACCTGTTGCTGAAGAAGTAAAAACAGCAGAAGAGCCAGCAGCTGAAGAAAAAGCTCAAGAATCAGAGACTGAGACTGAAACTGAAGAAAAATAAACTTGCAGCAACACCAGAAATTGAACTGGTTATAGGAGCCAATTATGTCTGAACTAAAAATGCCCGACATTAACAATGTCTTAATAGCAGGCAACTTGACAGGTGATCCAACGTTCAGAAAAACAAGCAACGGTACTTCTGTTGCAAATTTCTATATTGCCTCAAACCGAAAGTATCGTGATAATTCTGGTATCTGGCGTGAAAACGTATGTTACGTCGGAATTGTTGCCTGGCACAAACTTGCCGATGCCTGTAATGAAGTTTTAAAGCGTGGCAGTTCCATTCTTGTTGACGGCGAGCTGCAAAGCAGAAGCTGGAAAAACGAAGATGGAACAACTCGAAATGTAGTTGAAATTAGAGCGCGTAGAATACAATTTCTAGATAGACAGGTACTGACGGAAGTTGAGGAAACCATGCCTGATCAAAATAGTTACAAGGATATAGAGACTGAAGCTATTGAAGATAAACCTCAAAATGATGATGTAAACAATGAGGAACTACAAGCAGGTAGAGATTCTGAACCCAATGACATTAAAGTAAAACCTACAGATTTTGATTTTGGTTACAAAAATCTAAATCTATAATTTTAAAGGAGTGTATATGCTCAAAAAGAAACGAATGTGCAGATTTTGTGAAGAAAAAATTCTTTACATTGATTATAAAGACGAAAAACGTTTACAACGCTTCACCACAGAACAGGGAAAAATTATTCCCAGAAGAACTTCCGGTACTTGTGCAAAACATCAACGCCAGCTTGTATCTGCTATTAAGTTAGCAAGAGAACTCGCACTAGTTCCGTATGTTGCAGACTTGACGAAATAAAAAACTGGGAAAGGGACTATGAAAATAATATTAAAAGAAAATATCGAAACTCTGGGAAAAGCCGGAGAAGTTGTAGAAGTAAAAACCGGCTATGCCAGAAATTATTTAATCCCTTCTTCAAAAGCAATTGCTGCCACTGCATCTAATATGAAAGCTTTTAAAGAAGAAATTAAATTGATAGAGAAAAAAGCGCTCAAGGGCAAACAGGAAGCTGAAGAACTGGCAGCTAAACTTGAAAAAGTATCTATCACTGCTTCTGTTCAGGTTGGTGAAGATGATAAAGTTTTTGGCGCCATAACAAATCAGAATATTGCTGATCTACTCAAAGAACAAAATTACGATATTGATCGTAAAAAAATCATTCTTGAAGAACCACTGAAAGCTTTGGGTGTTTACGATGTTCCTGTAAAATTACATCCCGAAGTTGAAGTTAAAATTAAAATTTGGGTAGTACGCTCCTAATTGCTTTTTGGTTTTTCTATTTATTAGGAAAATTCGAGGGGAAATCTTATTTCCCCTTTTATCCTTTCCTTTATTTTACTATCTGGTAAAAACTTAAATATTTGCATAAAAAGAGTTGATTTTATAATTCAGATGAATTATTTTACTAAATTAAGTGTTTCCTAAAGTAAAAATTTACCACAATATAAGGAAAATACCGTGGAAAACAGTTATCCTAAATGTTTAAAATGCAATGTTGGCATTCTGGTCCCGCTTTCAGATTACGGAAGAGATGGAGCAACCATTGAATATAAAGCCTGGGTTTGCACTAATCCGGACTGTGGTTTCAATATCCGCATTGACAATGGAGAAATCAGCTTGGGGAAAGGTATCAAGGAATCAACCAAATAATAGCATTTTATGCATATGTTGCTTTAGCGGATAATTATCGGTTAGCCGAAATTGAATTTATTGAATAAAAATGTCTTGTTTTCCCGAAACAATAACTTTTGGGAGAAACACCGGGTTAAAATTGCCTCAACTTTTATAGCAACCACTGTATGGTTTTTTATTGTTACCGGTGGAACTTTTGATTATGAAGCCCCTATTCAAATCACTTGTCCGGGTACTCGTAACGATTATATTGTAACAAACGATTACCAAAAAACCGGCAAGGTATTGCTGCGTGGTCAAGGCATTCATTTATTGACCTACCTACTCTTTAATGAAGGTAAGCTGCGTATAGAACCCAATTGGGAACCCGGCTTACACACAATCCATCCAACTTTGGAAAACATTTCATTGTCGGGGAATGCAAAAAAGATCTCTGTTTTAAAATATCTGGAGCCAGACTCTTTGCAGCTTAATATTGAAAAATTAGAAACAAAGTCTGTAAAGGTTAAAACAGAAATCTTTTTAAAGCCTCAAAATGGATTTACAATTGTTGATGAAGTTAAAGTCGAGCCGGAAGAGGTATTGATTCGCGCTCCTAAATCTATGATTGATTCTATAGATACAATCCAATCAAAACGTCTTGAACTGAGTGACCTGAAATACCCCATTGAAAGACAACTTGAACTGATTGATCCACAAATTCAACATCTTGATTTATTAACAACCAAAGTGACAGTTAGCGCTGATGTTCAAAAATTAATGGAAAAACAGATTAATAATATTACAGTCAAAGTTAAAAACCTGCCACCTAATGTTACAGCACTGGTAATCCCCTCAAACCTATCTCTTGTAGTTCAGGGTGGTGTAAATGTAGTGTTTCCAATTAATGAAACAGATATAGATGCTTATATTGATTATCAAAAACAAAGACCGAACAGTCAACAAAATTTTCCCGCTTATATAAAACCATTACCCGGTGTCCGTTTTACGAATATTGAGCCGCAACGCTTTAAAATAATTTTAAAAAGAGACTGATAAATGATCGTTTTAGGTATAGAAACATCCTGTGATGAAACAAGCGCATCACTGGTTGATGATACACATATAAAAAGTAATATTATTGCAACTCAGCATATTCATGAGCAATATGGTGGCGTCGTTCCCGAATTTGCATCACGCGCCCACATACAAAAAATAGTCCCTATTGTACAGCTTGCTGTAAAAAATGCCGGTATCTCGTATCAGGAAATAGATTCTATTGCTGTAACAAATGGACCGGGACTGGCAGGCTCTCTACTGGTTGGAATGTGTTTTGCAAAGAGCCTTGCTCTTCGTTTAAACATTCCTTTTATTGGCGTGAATCATATTGAGGGTCATTTGCTGGCAGTGCATGCAAATGAACAAAATATCCAATACCCTGCTATTGGCCTGGTTGCTTCAGGTGGGCACACCATTTTGGTACATATTAAAAGTCCGCTCGATTACAAAATCATAGGACAAACTATTGACGATGCAGCAGGTGAAGCCTTTGACAAAGTCGCCAAGATCATTGGTTTAGGATACCCGGGCGGTCCGGCAGTTGAAAAATCAGCAAAGCAAGGTGATCCCAATGCCATTGATTTTCCACGTGCTTTGATGGAAAAAAATAATTTCAACTTTAGCTTTAGTGGATTAAAAACATCTGTATTATATTATATAGAATCAGAAAAAAGAAAAAATAATCCTTTGTCAATTCCAGACATCTGTGCAAGTTTTCAATATGCGGTTATTGATGTGCTCTTGAAAAAAAGCATTCAGGCACTTGAACAGTTCAACTGTTCAACACTCATCCTTGCTGGTGGTGTTGTAAGAAACAATACACTTCGAAAAACATTTGAGGAACATTGCGAAAATTCTAAAGTTAATTTCTATGTACCCGACCCAGAGCTGTGTACAGACAATGCAGCCATGATTGCCCGTGCCGGATACTATCATTTACAGAATGGAGAATTGTCAGATTTTGAATTGGATGCTGTGCCCAACCTTGCACTGGCAGGCAATTGAGATTAAGGATATAGATAAATTATGCATTACAGCTTGTTTATACAACACATCGAAATTTTTATCATTACCCTTATTATCTCAATAATATTTACTTTATTTGTTTATCGCAAAACAGTTCCGGCTGTACCACTTTACTCTAAACTTATCCTTGCATTTTTACGCGGGATCGCTTTTTTCTTGTTATTCATTGTACTATTTCAGGGGCAACTTTATTACAATACCAAAAAACAGCTTGAACCGGTTATTGGCATTGCAATAGATAACAGCAAAAGCATGTCAATAAAAGATGCCAGTGGTGACCGTGTCAGTCTTTTAGAAAAAGCTGCAAATGATCCTGTATTTGATCAATTATTAAACAAGTTCAAGTTAAAATATTATACATTCTCTGGTGATGTTCAACCTGTTAAAGAGAATAAAGAAATCATTCAAGATTTCACAGGCGATGTCACCAATATCAGCAAAGCATTGAATTACATCAATCAGGATCAGGAAAATAATAATCTCTCAGCAATTGTTATCTATACCGATGGAAATTATAATCAAGGTGGCAGTCCTGCCCGATTTGCTACAGAATCATCAATCCCTGTATATCCGGTGGGTATTGGTTCTGCGAATCCCATTCGGGATATCAGCATCGACTATGTTCAAACCAATCCCTTTACATATGTAAATGAACCTGCAGAATTTATTATTACAATCCGCACTACAGGTTTTAGCAATCTGGTAGTTCCCGTATCCTTGTACATTGATGGAAAATCTCAACAGACCCAAACCTTAACCATTCCCTCCTCTCCTTCCGAAGTTAATCTTGAAATGAATTACACTCCGGAAAAAGAAGGACAGCATAAAGTAACCGTATCAATTCCTCAGCAGTCAGATGAATTTCTAAGCCAAAATAATACATATACAATTTATCATGAAGTATTAAAAGCCAAACAAAATGTAACACTTGTTGCCGGTGGCCCAGCCACGGATATTTCTTTTATTAACAGATATATTCAAAATACGGATCGTTATCAAATAACCAAACTTGTTCAAAAAAAAGATGGCAGTTTTTATAAAACTGAAATAGATGTGCCTACACTTTTACAAGAAACAGATCTGTTTATTTTATTTAATTATCCTGTTACAAACAGTAATAAATCAATTATCAATCAAATATCTGAACGCTTGAAAGCGGATAAAAAACCGATCTTTTTTATTTCTGGCCCCAATACAGACTTTAATCAGTTGAGTAGCCTGCAAGAATTTCTGCCTTTTAAATCACCTGTTAACAAAACAAAATTCACTCAAATTTCTCCAACGTTAACTGCTAATGGTAAAAGCCACCCCATAATGCTGAGCACAAATGCATCCGGTGATAATTATTACAACTGGCAAAAGCTTCCACCTGCATTTACAGATGTATATATAACCAATATGTGGCCGGGAACACAGGTTTTGGCGCAGGCAGGAACAGGTGCTTTAGAACAACAAGCACTACCTTTGGTTCTTGTGAGAAATGAAAACAATCACAAATCTGAAGCGTTACTGGCATATGATACATGGCGTTGGGACTTGATGATGAGAGGGGTAGAAAATGATGACAAGGTTTACGAGAACTTTATTCTGAATTCTCTACAGTGGCTTGAAGTAAAAAAAGAGACTGACTGGTTAAAAATATCTACAGATAAAAAGAATTACAACTTTGGTGATCCCGTTCATATTCATGTAAGCATCAATAACCCAGATGCAATTAGCAATTACAAAAATGAAATCACATTACAGCTTGATCACGAAAATGAAACAGAGTACCTGCAATTGGACCCTAACAAAGAAAATCAATTTACAAAAACTATCTATCTGGACGAGTCTGGTGATTACCAGCTAAATCTTGAAACACCCTCCCTGCCTAAGGACAAGCACAATACAGCCCTTTTCAGCATGGGCAATTATAACTCTGAGCTGGCAAACACAAGGCTCCAAGTCTCTGTTTTAAAAGAGTTAGCAGCAAAAAGCGGTGGGAAATTTATACATCCTGATTCTTTGAATTTACTTTTTTCTGAAATTGATGGTCAAACTCGGGAAATCACAAACACTTTTCAAGTAGATGTTTGGAACCATAAAATAATTCTAATAACTATAATCACTTTGCTTTCATTGGAATGGTTTTTGCGCAAAAAGTTTGGGATGTTGTAGGGTTATTGAAAAAATCCCAAAACTAAATTTATTATTGGAATTTTGCAATACAAGTTTTAAATTATATGTTTAGTCAAGTATTACAATACATTTATTATATTTAACTCCGAACAAGGGAGAATAGAGAATGAACAGGAAATTGACAAATATTGGATCAATATTTTTTATTTTCATTATACTTTTTTCAATGAATAGCTTTGCACAGGTTTCTTATTTTGGTGGCAAAGGTTTGTTCAGAATTATTGAAGCTGAAACCATACATCCGGGTGTTTTGGCAATTAATCCTGTGTATTCATTTTACGGTGCCGGAGATAACGAAAGTTTCAGTGAAGATCATGCTTTACATTTGGGTATTACAACTAGCCTTTCAGAACAATTTGAAGTATTTGCACAACTGACCCCTTACCAGGATGATCAAAAGCACACCTGGGGTCCTATTGGTGATTCTCGCTTGTATGTAAAATATCACCTACCCCGATACGGTTCAATGGTACAATTGGGACTTGCTGGTTTTGCCAAGTTTCCAACAGCTTTGAATCACAATGTACAATTTGAACCCTATACGGATGATGCTATGGGTTGGGGTTTAATGTTGTTGTCTACGCTGGATTTCAAAGATTATATCAAAACATTTCCAATGAAGTTGTCAATCAACCTGGGCTATCTGGATAACAACTGGTCTGATGCCTACTTTTCCTCAGAAAAAGATCAGATCATAGGCGGTCTCGGATTCAAATTCCCGGTAAGATCATCTCTGTTCTATTCTGAATTTACAGGTGAAATGTTTATCAATAATGCTGATATTACTCCAAGTCAAAACTTTACTCGCTTCACACAGGGATTTAGATTTGTTGGTCCCTGGCATTTGATTTGTGATCTGGCTGCTGATTTTGAATTGGGCAGATTCACCCCGGAAAATGAAAACCTGGCTGCCAACCCATTCATGAAAGATTATGCAGATTGGAAAGTCATGTTTGGAGTGACATACCGTACCAATATCTTTGCAGGTAAAACCCGCAAAGAAAGAGAAATGGATAACCAGCGCCAGGAAGAGCGTAAAGAATTGGACCAAATACAACAAAAACGTAAAGAAGTTGTCAAAGATCTTGAAGAACTTCGGAAACAACTTGAAGAAGAAAAGAAACCTAAAACTGAATAAATTAAAAAATATTTACGTATATGATGTTTAATGTGAGTATATTCATACATTATAACTCTAAATAGTGCTGCAAAAATAGGCATATATTTATATAACAAACAACTTGAAGCAAGAATCGAATGACCCTTTTAGATAAATCCAAACAGTCCAAAATGTGGATTGCAGCAATTATAGCAATTATGCTTGGGGGGACTTTACTCCCAACCGCTGTATATTCTCAACCGGAAGATAAAGAAGCCAGACTGCAAAGAGCAGAAACAGAAGAGCTAGAGCGTGCGGCTGAAAAGCTTTATCTTGAGGCTGAAAAAATGTTTATGGATGGAGATTATTGGGAAAGCTCACGGAATCTGATTATCCTTATGGACTTTTACCCCAGTTACTCCAAGATCGATCAGGTTGTTTTTACACTTGGTGATTGTCTATTTGAAATTGGGTTGCTAGATGGATCGAAAAAGATTTTTAAATTCCTTGTAAAAAAATATATTGCCAGTCCTCATTTACCCAGAGCTTTACTAGGACTTCAACGAATAGAATATGATAAAGGCAATCTGGAAAAATGTATCGAATTCTATAAAGTCATCACCAAAGGTAATCCTTCAAGAGACATTCTTGATGCTTCAAGATATTACGCGGGTCTTTCTTATTACAACCTGTTCGATTATGACAAAGCCATTGAAATATTGACCGAGATTGACAAGGGAAATCCCTATTCACCATATGCACAATATACAGCAGCACTTGCATACTTGCGCTTGCGTCAGGTTCGAGAAGCTGTTAATTCACTCAATTCAATTCTTCGTATACCTATCGTTAATGATGATTTTAGAAATATTGTTGATGAAACCTACCTGACACTCGGTTATATCTATTATGAATTGGGTTATTACCAGAGAGCTTTGGGTAATTTCAGAGCAGTATCTTCAAAACATAACCATTATAAAAGTGCGTTGTTAGCTGCAGGATGGGCCGCAACCAAGATGAAACAATATCAACTTGCGGTAGATCCATTAACTGACCTGGTATCCATGCCGAATGAAGATGAAAATACCCAGGAAGGTTTCTTTTTATTGGGAAGATGTTATTTAAAATTAGGGTTATACGATGAAGCCCTCAAAGTATACGAATATTTGGTAAATAGCTTACCAAAGCGTGAGCTAGTACCCATGATTGTCAACGAAGTAGAATCCAGTATTCATATTCAGGAAAGAAGACTGGAATCAATTAAAATGGATTTACTGGTACTTGAAACAAAATTGCTCAACCTGATCCAATTAACGCCTGATACTGAAGCGCCAGATTATTTACAGCTGGAAAAACACGAGATAAATCAAACTCGTAATGAATTGATGAGACAAATCCAGACCGAACGTCAAAATTTCCAAAGCATGCTGGCTGAAATGGACATTATGAAAAATATGATCAAAGTGAAAGAAGAAAGACAGGATTGGAGAGCTTTTGCCGAATATGGTAAATCAAGGGCATTATTTTTGAAACGCACAGAAATACATAACTAGTATCATTAATAATGTTAAAAAAATTATGAAAAAATCAAATTTATATAAAAACTGCCTTGTTGCATTCATAGTGGGTTTACTCTTTCTTGGCCAGTCAGTCACCGTAATTGGTCAGGAAAGTGCCTATGTAAATGCAATCATCCAGGATACGGGTGAAGATATTGGTAAACTGGATGCGATTATTTCTGAGCATGAGACTTTGTTAAAAAAATACCCGCAAGGTCCGTTTGCGTCAACAATCATGTTTCAGCTTGCCGAATTGTACACACAAAGATCTCAGATCAATTATCAGCTTCAAATGCAGCAATACGAAACGGATCTTGGAAGGTTTGATAATGGTGAAATTGCTACCGAACCTTCTTTGCCCAAATTGGACATGAATAAGACAATAGAATACTGTAACAGGCTTTTAACAGATTTTCCTGCTTCCAAGTTTAAAGACAAAGTATTATACAAGTTAGGAATTTCCTATTTCCAGCAGGGTGATAAACTTCGGGCCAAAGATTATTTCGAAAGTATTGTAGCCAATCATCCGGAATCACCCATTGCCTTTGAAGCACACTTTAGAATTGGTGAATACTATTTTTCTCAAAGAGATTATAAAACAGCTATTTCGCATTACAAAGAACTGCTGGATGAGTGGAGTAATCCTTATTTTGATATGAGCCTTTACAAACTGGGCTGGTCATATTATAATTTAAACAATTATTCCGATGCTATCAGTACCTTCCTCTACCTCATTGAAGATATTTCTCTCATTGAAAAAGCAAAAACCCAGGTGTTTACAAAGAGCAAGGCTGATCTCAGGACAGAAGCTATATATTATATTTCAAGCTGTTTTACCGAGTTTGGTGGTCCATCTGCTGCACATAATTTTCTGATCAATCACAAAGATAAAGATTATACACTCCCCATTCTTTTAAAAATTTATGACTTATACCACGAACGAAACTATTATACAGAATCCATTGAAATCTTGAACGTGCTTCTTGATATATATCCATACTATAGTGACGCGCCAAATATCTATCAAAAAATCATCGAAAGTTATGAACTGGATGAGGATATAGAAGGTGCAAACAAAACTCGTGAGAAATTGGTCACGTATCTAGGTCCTGGCAGTGAATGGCAAACTAATCAGGCAGATACCGTACAAAATACCGGTCTCGATATAACAAAAAAATCACTGGTTTATTTGGGTACTTTTTATCAGGCTGAAGCTCAACAATCGGCAGATATTAATAGTTTTCAAACTGCGATTGATAAATACAAAGAATACTTGGATAAATTCTCTACTGCTGATGATGCAGTCAAGATCAACTACTATCTTGCTGAATGTTATTATGAAATTAACGATTATTACAATGCTGCTGAATCTTATTACAGCGTTGTAAAACGTGATTCCTTATCAAAAACGGAATTCAAAGAACAAGCCGCTTATAATAGAATTCTAAGTTATTACCAATTACTTGACGACTCTACAGCTGCCGGCGGCTCTGTAGATATACCCAACTTTTTGAATACACCGGATACGTTGACATTTAACACCAATACAGGTGTAGAGAAAAATCTTTTGATTTCGAGCAATGATTTTGTGCTCATGTTCCCTGAAAGCAATTTATTAGATCAGGTTTATATGAAATATGGCGAGATCATGCACTCTTTGAAATACTATTTGCCCGCCATAGAAATTTATAAAAAAGTCATTGACCTGGGTGACAAGAGGCCATACAGATTGCTTTCTGCTATGAATGCAGGGCAATGTTACTATGACGCAGAATTGTATCATGAAGCAGAAATCTGGTTCGATGATATTGTAAAATCTTTTCCTGATTCAACACGGTACTTGCAAAAAGCGGAAATGATGGCTTCTTCATCCAACTTTAAAATTGCTGAAGCCTTGAACCAGGAAGGCAAACCCCTTGAAGCGGCAAACCTGTTGGCATCCATTGTAACGACTTCTTCGAATCCTGAATTTCGGGAAAGAGCGCTATTCGAATCTGCTATCCAGTTCCAACAAGGTGAACAACCGGATAAAGCAGCATTAGCCCTGGAACAATTTTTCAAGCTGTTCCCTGAATCTGAAATGGCTGATGAAGCGCTTTACAAAGCTGCGGGTATTCGTGAAAGCACCCAAAACTGGACGCTTGCAGCTAATGATTATATCCTGCTGGCAGACAATTATTCTGATTCAGAACATCACAAAAATGCGATTCGAAATGCTGCTTATAATTATGAAACACTTGAAGATTGGTATTCCGCAAGATCATATTATGAACGGTATATTTCTACATATCCAGAACCTGGCGATGAACTATTAGAATGTCTGTATAAAATTGGCGATATGAACTATAAAGTCAAAGATTTTACTGCGGCAGAAGAATATTTTAAAAAGACTATTGAAAACTTTCAAGCCATAACAAAAAGTGGTGAGTTTGCAGACAATTATTTTGCTGCACAAGCACAGTTTATGATAGGTGAAATTTATTACACGCCGTTTCAAAAAATTGAACTGGTTCCACCGCTTAAAACAAATTTACAGCTAAAAGTTAAAAACCTTCAAAAAGTATTGGGTGCATACAAGAGTGCACTAGAGTATCAGGTAGCTGACTGGAGCACCGCCTCAACTCATAAAATTGGCATGGCTTTTGAAGAGTTTTTCAGAGCATTTGAGTAGAGTCTCCTCCACCGGAAGAGTTGAATGATGAACAGCTTACCATGTATGTTGATATGCTTCGGGAAAAAGCAGAACCCTATAAAACACAGGCGCTAGAAACATACAGAAGAAATATTGAACAAGCTGAAGCAAATAGTATTGATAATATTTGGGTTACGGAAAGTAAAAAACGAATTGAATCTCTAACAGAGGGATTAGAAACTCAAAAAGTTCAAGCCGAACCCAGTGAAGAATTAAATGTAGCTCAGGAAACAGCAGGTTAACCATGAAGAATTTTAAAAAAGTTTATGAAATACAATAATGTAATTACATTAATAATACTTCCCGTATTGTTATTCGCACAAAAATTCAAATGAATTGTTTACTGCAGGAATTTGCTAATGATTCTACTTTGCAGGCACAAAACGCTCAGAATATGATGAACGAAAGTGCCCCCACAATTGAAGATTCGGACGTTAAACTGTTTATAGATAAAATTGAAGTCGTTGGTCAATTGGAAAAACCGCAAGCCATGTTTATTTTGCCAGGTTCCACTCCGGATATTGACCGATATTCAAATTGAACATTCATTTTTTAAAGAAATCTTTCGACCGGTGGAAAAAAGGGGACGTATACAAACAAAAATCACAACAGATCCTACAGTTGATAGAAAAGATTATATTCCCTGGTAGTAATAAATTTGAAATTATTTTCTATTTTTGTTAAATTATTCAAGATAATTTTTCTCGCTTCTAAATAACATTAAGGAGGTTTCCTTGGACAGTATTATTAGATTTTTTATGGGTGGTGGACCGGTTATGTTTGTAATCTTGTTCGCGCTGCTTCTCGGGCTGGTTACCATTATTGAACGTGTAATTTTTATACAATTCAAAAATCGTATCGATTCAGAATTGTTTGTAAATAAAATTGCAGAACTGATTAAAAGCGGTAATGTTAGCCGGGCTATAGAATATTGCAATATCTCTAATGCAGCACTTCCAAACATTGCAAAAGCTGGTTTGAATGAAATCAACAACTCTCCCAAAAGCATTCAGAACGCAATGGAACTTGCAGCAATGGTAGAAATACCCAAATTAGAAAAACGTACCCACTATTTAGCAATGATTGCAAACGTTTCCACACTGTTGGGTTTGTTGGGAACAATTTTTGGTTTAATCAGTGCGTTTGCCGCGGTTGCTCACGCTGATGCAGCAGACAAAGCCGCATTGCTTACATCCGGTATTGCTATTGCGATGAATACCACAGCTTTTGGTATTATTTCAGCTATCCCCTGTTTGATTGGCTTTACCTATCTTCAGGAAAAAACCAATGAATTAATCGATGAAATAAATGAAAATGTTGCCCGTTTGTTCAGGTTCATGACAACGGAGAAATAATATATGAATTTAAAACAATCCATGGGCAGTCGTCTTAAAGGACACGCAGAAGAAACAGAATTAAACCTGACGGCTGTAATGAACATCTTTTTGATACTGATTCCGTTCATGCTGTTAACGGCAGTATTTGTTCGTATTGCCGTTATGGAATTGTCTTTGCCGAGTTTAGACAAACCCGGTCAGACTGCAACAGCAGAAAAACCCAAAAGTACGGTTTTAAACATATTAAAGATCAGTGAGACCGGTTTTGAACTCAACAGTCCTGATCTTAATCTTAAAAAATTAGACAAAACTGATAATGATTTCAACTGGCAGGGTTTAACCACACAGTTGAACCAAATAAAAGAAAAATACCCGGATTCTGAAGATATATTAATTTCGCCAGAAGACGCAATCCTGTATCACATAATTATTCAGGTAATGGACAGATGCAGGGAATCCGGTTTTCCCAATATTTCTATTTCCGGCTAAGAAAGAGAATAAAACCATGAAGATAGAAGAACATGAAACAATACCATTGCTTGCAACCGGTACTAAACGGACCAAGCGTGGTACATTCAATTTGAAATTGACTTCAATGATAGACATGTTTACCATTCTATTGGTGTTTTTATTAAAGAGCTACAGTGCAGAAGGTCAGATCATGACCGTTACCAAAGATCTGAAATTGCCTGAATCTACATCACAAATGCAACCCAAAGTCACATCCGTTATAGCAATTACGCAGGAATGGATACTGGTTGATGGACGCCCAATAGAAAAACTTGAAAATATCATGAATGATGAATTACTCGTCATCAATCCCCTAAAAGATGAATTGACCAAACTTCGTACAATTTCTGAAGGTATAGGTTCAATTTCTGACCAGGGCGGTTTTACAGGTAATATTACGATCCAGGGTGACCGTGATCTTACATTTGAACTGGTCAAACGTATTATGTTGACTTGCGGTAGTGTTGGTTACAACAATATGCTGCTTGCTGTGAACCAAATAGAATAGTAAACCCAAATTCGTTGAAACCCGATATAAATAAAATAGATATTATACATGACAATAAAACGAAATAGTTCTATATTAGAAGCCAAAATTGTTCAGGGTGGTCGCGTTACTCAGCGTTATTTTGGGCCAAAAGACAAGCTTACAATTGGTCGTAGTCCGGATAATGATATTATTGTATATGACGATGCCTATCCCAAAAAGCATGTTCTGATTGAATGTAAGAAAAACACTTGCAGTATGAAAATTTCACCTGCAATGACTGGTGAAATTGAATTCAAAGGCTCCAAAGTTACTTTTAATGATCTGTTTGTACACAACCTTTTACCACAAAAAGGTAATTTTTACAATTTAGAATTTACACACGGCAGATCAGGTTCTCTCAGAATATCAGATACAGATATCTTTTTTAATTATAATGGCCACCAGCCGGAAACCCTTAAAGGGCTTCCTCTTTACACCTGGAACAAGGCAATTGGCAAAACTTTTACCAAAGATTTATTATATAAATCTTTGTTCCTTATCCTTTTCAGTATTGAAATTATAATTGGTTTTTCGCTAAAAGGATATGAACTTCCACCAGAGGAACCACCCGATGTAACCACGGTTCCGGAACGATTTGCAAGATTCATGATCAAGAAACCAACTCAGCCACCAGAAACCGAAATGGTTGCAACAACAAGCTCCGGAGAAGGTGAAGCTGAAGAAGAAACAACGCAGGAACAGGAATCTCAGCAGGAACAACCCAAACCAGGCGGCAGTGGCGGATCAGACAAACCCGCTCCCAAACCGGTTAACGCACAAGGTCTGTTGGGACTTATTGGCGGTACGGGTAGTTCCGGCAGTTCAAGTTCTGCGGCTGATTTTCTCATTGAACAGGGTTTTGTTCAGGAACTTGATCAGCTCATTGGTAGCAAACCTTTGACCAAGAGCAATAAAATAGGTAAAGGCAATGGAACCGGAGATGGCGGTGGTACCGGAGACGGTGACGGAATTGATGAACTGATGGCTTTTGGACTTTCTGGCGGTGTTGATGATCTGCTCTCTGAAGTGGAAGGCGTTGAAACCGTTGACCTGAAAAAACAGGGCAAAGTCAACATTCAGCAGCCCCAACGCATGAGAGGTTCTCAGGAAGCAAGAGCGCAAAGAACATCCGAATCTGTTATGTCAATCATTAATTCTCAACAGGGTCGTGTTATGTATACATATAACAAGTACCTGCGCACCAATCCTGATTTGAGAGGTAAAGTGAGTTTTGATGTAACCATTGAAGCCAATGGTAGTGTTTCCAACATTCAAATTCTGGAATCATCAATTGATAATCAGGATTTTGTAAGAGAGTTGATGAATATTGTAAGACGATTAAAGTTCCCGCCCATCAGGGAAGGCTCTATAACAGTTAACTTGCCCTTTGTTTTCAACAGGGTTAATTAGTATATAATAAAAAAACCCGCTTAATAGCGGGTTTTTTTATTTATAATCCTGCACGTTCAAATCCAGACTTTTTATCTTTTGTTGTAAAAACTGCCTCTTCATTTTCAATTCTCTGGCCGCCTGGCTTACATTCCCATTGGCTTTGACCAATGCTTTTTGAATGATATCTTTTTCAAACTGCTGAACAAACCGTTCTTTGGCTTCTGAAAAAGACTCGTTTCCATCAAGTTTTAAAACATTTAATGTATTGTCAATATAAAGCTCGGGAGGTAAAACATCGGGCAATAAAACTTTACCTTCAGAGAGAACAATACTTTGTTCAATGACGTGCATCAATTGTCTTACATTTCCCGGCCAATTGTAATTTAATAGCATCTGCATAGCTTTTGTATCAATAACGGAAACATCTTTATTATGTTTAACCGCATACAACTTTACAAAATGATCCGCAAGCAGTGCAATATCACCTGTTCGCTGAATTAATGGAGGTAACTGGATCTCGACAACTTTTATCCGGTAAAAAAGATCTTCCCGAAACCGACCGGCTGCTATCTCTGTTTGCAAGTCCTTATTGGTTGCACTAATGAGCCTGACATCCGTATGGATGATCTTTTTCCCGCCTAATCTGGAAAAAGATTTTTCCTCAAGAATTCGTAATATTTTAGCCTGGGTTTCCAGACTCATATCTGCGACTTCATCAAGAAATAAAGTACCATTATTTGCTATTTCGAATTTACCTTCACGTTGATTAGAAGCACCTGTAAACGCACCCTTTTCATGTCCGAACAATTCACTTTCCACAAGATCTTTGGGAATAGCGGCACAATTCATAGTAACAAAGGGACCGTCGTGCCTAAGACTGGTATTGTGAATGGTTCTGGCTGCAAGTTCTTTTCCCGTGCCGCTCTCTCCTGTCAACAACACGGTGACATCAGTTGGGGCAACTTTGTCTACCAGTTTTATGATATTAGATATCTGCGGACTCTTGCCCACAATTGCGGTTTTCTTGTGCTGGTCCAGTTGTTTTTTCAATAAAACATTTTCCCGGCCCAGCCGGATTTTATCAAGAGCTTTTTCAATGGTTAAACGCAGTTCGTCAATATTGAATGGCTTGGACAGATAATTATAAGCTCCGGATTTCATAGCTTCAACAGCCAGTTTCTCAGAACCAAACGCTGTTAGCATGATTATCAAAGGTCTTTTATCTTCTTCAAACTCTAGTTTTTGTACTGTCCGTAACAATTCAAGGCCATCCATTTCCGGCATGTATATATCACTCAGAACCACATCCGGCAGATTCTCCTTAATGCTTTCCAGTGCCTCTTTGCCATTACCTGCTTCACTCAGTTCATAACCCGCTTTTGCCAGAGCTTTACGAATTCCATAGCGTGCTGTGGGTTCATCGTCTACAATTAAAATTTTTTCTATCAATTTATCATCCATTTTGCAACTCTTGTTCATGTACGGGGAAATAGACACAAAATGCCGTTCCTTTTTTCATCTGACTTTTCACCTGTATAAATCCACCAAAATCTTCTACATTCTTTTTAACAATGGAAAGTCCTAATCCACTTCCAGAACTTTTGGTTGTAAAAAAAGGATCAAAAATGTGTCGTAAATTTGCTTTGGTTATTCCGGGGCCATCATCCAAAACTGTCAAACAATACCATTTTTTAACATCAGATATATCAACTCGTTTGGAGATTTTTCTCAACGGTTTTACGTTTTCCAACGCTTCCAGTTCCAATTCAATATGCCCCTCATTATCAATGGACTGCATAGCGTTTAATACCAGATTAAATATAACTTCACGGACAGACTGATTATTGGCATATATAAAAGCATGATCAGGGAAATCGTTTACTTTGATTGAAATATTGTATTTATTCGCTTGAAATTTCAATAAAGAAATAACATCCTGTACCATTTCTCGCAAAGAAACCCTGTCTAATGTACCGTCAGTTGGTTTTGAAAATGTTAATAATTTTTTCAAAATATTGTTTAACCGCTGTATCTCGTTCAAAACAATTTCAAGATCTTTTTGCTCCTCACCTTGTGCACTTTCGTGAAGCACCTGAATGATGCTGTTTATTGAAGATAATGGATTTTTAATTTCATGCGACATGGTAGTTGCCAACTGTCCCAATGAATTTAATTTTTCTGCCTGATATACCCTGGCTTCAAGGTTTAACCGTTCCTGCACCAGCCGGGCATTTTCTACTGCAAGTCCTATCTGATTTGCAAAAGTTTGCAGCATATCTATTTCATTTTCAGAATAGGGTATGCCTGTTTGTTTTTCCTCCAAACATATCATTCCCATAATCTCTTTTTGATAAAAAACCGGTACAGCCAGTTCAAGATTGTTTACTTCTAATTCTCTGACAACCCGCATATCCTTAATTTGTTGTCTGAGACGCATTTTCCGTGTGGACATAAATGCACGTACAAGTCCGAAAAAGTCGTTAAAATCCTGATGCCCTACGGTTTTATATATTTCAGGTTTTTTGTCCTTGTATTGAAAAACAACAATGGTAATAGACCTGGATTTAAACGCTTTTGACAAAGAGTCACTAATGGTTGTCAACAGTTTTTCAAGATCTACAATACCAATAATAGCATCAGACAGTTCGCGCAATACCTGTTGATAAAAATGCCGGTCTCTAAAGAAAATCCTGTCTAGGCGATTCTGTATCAATTGCCGAAATGGCTGAAACGCGAATACAAGGGCAATTAAAAGAATGCCTTCAATGAATTCGGAATTCACTTCAGGATACTGTTTTAAATATTCTCCCAATCTTCTGATTCCGAGCAAATAAATGGCCATCACTGTACCATAAATAATAGAATAGACAAGACTGGGCTTGATTACCAAACGATAAAAATTGTAACGGTAAACATAATATGCCATAATTGCGAGAGGATATGATGGAGAGATGCGCATGGTCATATTTAAATATCTGCCAACATATGAAATACGATAGGAAGGAATGATGTAAACAACAATGATTCCAATTCCCAGTGCGGCAAGAGAGATTGAAAGGTCTCTGTAAAAATATCGGTCAGATTTTATAGGATGACTACGTGCAAGATTTTCACATATTATAACTGCAATTACCAACGAAAATAAGACCCACAAGTAAAACGGAACCCTTAATACATCATCAAGCTGCAGCCTCAGATAAGGATTCAGATAAAATTGAAGTGCCAGTACAATAAATACCACAACGGGTGCATACACAACCAGAACAAAGATCACCTGGTATAATTTGGAAAAAGAAGGTAAATTGTCTTTTACCCGAAGCAGTATACCGGTTAATCCATGTATCAATGCAGACGGTATACATAATAAACCCAGATACGAAATCAAAAGCAGAGCATTTATCTCTACCATCAATACACTACCGAATAAAAATCCACCCAAAAGTGCGATAAAATTACCACCAAGCCACAACAAGCACATACTTAATACTATACCCAGCAAATAATCATCATAGAACTTTGGTGTTTTTTGCATCGTCAGTACAATAATGATGATGGTGAGCGTTGCACCGAATCCAAATCCCAAAAGATGTATCAAGTTAAATACAGACATTTATACCACCAGGCTAATATTCAATAAATCGAGAACCGTTTGTATGGGACTAAAAACAGAAACATGTTCAGATCCGCCGCACAACAGACCCAAAGCGCGGTTTTGCATATCCAGCAACAATGCACCGGAATCTCCAAATTCAGACATTTTAGATGTTACAATCTGATCAATAAACCAGACAGACGTACCATCAGGGTAATGAACGCGTAAATCCATTCGAGTATATTTGACAGTTCCCCTAGTTAGTCCTGTGGATCTGCCATATTTTTGCACCTGCATACCTTCTACTGGTTCTGCAACGCCTTTAACCGAACCAATCTCCGGAATATTTAGCGATATTTGACTTTGATTGTCGGGCCTGGCAACAGCGGCATCTACTTGATTCCCATACTTTTGCTTAAAGGATGCTGTATTTCGGAGCCCCATAAATAGCGTAATAAAGTCACTGGTTTTGTATCTGAGAGAGTTAAATTTTGTTGAATAGGAAATTTTCAAGGGTACAAATCGTTCCAATCTGGCAAATGCATCTGCTTCTTTTAGCCCGCCATCTGCTTTACAGGGTTGAATAATAACATCTCTTATTTTGGCCCGATTACAATTGGCAAAAACATGGTTATTAGAGAGTAATAAAAGTTCACCGGTTTCATTATCTTTTACAACCGCTCCCAGGGTACCAACACTGGTTGCTTTATGCGCCATGGAAACGCCCGGGTACACCGGCCGTTGTCGATGTGAATTCAAATTGTGCGCGAAAATTCTCCCGACATGAATATGGTAAAGATGATTTTGTCTATTTATAAAAATGGAATTCAGATGTATTGTACCTTTCACGTTTTAATATAATAATTTTTTTTAAAATGGAAATCAAGGTAAAATTAAATTTGTTTTTCAGAGTGAATTTTAGTATTATTTTCAAAACAACGAGTGGAAAAAAGCTATGAACCGTACAAAAACGATTACACGTCTGGTAATTCTTATATCACTGACATTAGCAATTGAAATGGTTGGTCTGCCACAGCCTGTAACGGGGCCTTTGGTGAATACCATGTTGTTATTAACAACATTATTATTAAATGTTACCGCTGGTATCATATTGGGAATTATTACTCCTCTAGCCGCGGTAATAAGAGGCCAACTTCCCCCTATCTTTTTACCCATGGTTCCCTTTATTGTAGCAGCAAATATTTTGCTGGTCTCAATATTTGGTACAATAATCAAAACATTCAAATCTACCAAATTGAATAACAAAACACCGCTTTTATCCCCTGCTCATTGGATAGGACTTTTAGCGGGTTCAACTGTTAAATTCCTGTTTCTCTATTATTCGGCAAAAACATTTGTGCCGTTAATTTTTGGAAAAAACTTTCCCCCTCAATTTCTGGCAATGATGGCGCTGCCACAATTTATTACCGCTGTTATTGGCGGTGTATTTGCCTTTTTCCTTGCAGGAATTTTATTCAAAGTACTTAAATAAAAAATCAGTTTATTGAATAATCATATCTTCTTTTTCAAGTAATTGTGCCACCAAATTATTGAGTGCTACCTGCCAGGCCAGTGGTTCTCCATCAAGGTCCTGGCGTTTCTCGTTTTCCAGCACATTTTTCAGTTCAGCTTCATCAATCATATCTTGTAAATCAAAAACAGAAGACCAGAATCCGGTTTGCTTTGCAATGATACCTTCTGAACCACAGCGTAAAATCTTGCCATTTTTATCCAGCAATACTCCGGTAACATGCAATACTTCTGCGGGAGTATCTAAATCGCTTAACCATGGAGCGGCCTGGGTATAACCGGTACCAATCTGTAATTCTTTTTTCCCTAACAAATTTTTCATACGCAAAAAATACTCGCTGAATCCGATAGTGATATAAATAAAATTCTCAACATTCTCTTTAGCGGAAACAGCAAGCAGACTGTCTTTCCAGGCTTTAGATGGGTCTTGTTGATAAATAACCATTTCCTGCGTTTCAGAGATATCACCAAGATCGGAACCGGGTGCAGGGGAATTGAACGCATTACGGTTTCCAACATAGATATCCGGAGCCTTGTCAGGATCAAGATCAATGTAAATCAGGGGCTTGCTTACATTAAACGAATCGACATATTCGTTCATTGCATTGATGACGGGAGTGAGCTCATCTCGCCGATTATTTTCAAAAAAATCATTGTATAACCGAACATCCATTTCAACGGGGAAATGCCCAATTGTCCCTTCAAGCGTTTTGGCACTTCCGGTGTAGTAGGGTGCTTTACTAATTTTCTTTGTAGAGCTGGAACGGAATCCTGATAATGCACCGGAACATGACATGAAAAAAATAAAAGCCAAAAACAAAAAAATACTAAAAGCCCGTTTCATTTGCCTCATCCTCTTTTTAATATCGTGGTTTATGTATTTATAAAAAATTTACATTAGCCAATAGTATAAAGCTAAACTTTTTCGTGTAAACTATGGATCAGATATATGCATTCATGTGGTGAGCCCGCATAGGTTAACAAGCCATTGGAAACAAATTCCGGAAATGTATTTCGTAAATCAAATTGCAACAAAATTACATGTTTTCCGTTTTTCAGTGCAAGCGCAACTTCAGATATAGTCCCCGCTGACCCCGGACAAGCTACAATAATATCACTACTCAAGACATTAATCAGGTTACGCGCGTCAGACATACCGGTAATAATTGGAATATCGATATAAGGATTACTTTGTTCTTTGCTGGTACCGGGCAAAATACCAATAGTCATGCCGCCTTTGCTTTTTGCCCCTTCAGCCGAAGCCCTCATGATTCCCGCATCTCGTCCGCCATTCAGTAAAATCCATCCATTTTCCGCAATCAGGCCGCCAAGTTCTCTTGCCATTTCAAAGTTACTCTTTGAAATATGGCCTCCCCCCATTACCCCAATAACGAGTTTTTTTCTGGATCTTTCCATAATGGCCCCTTTGTAAATACTAGCCGGATTTTTTATATTTTCCTGCCAACTGCCCGCATGCTGCATTAATATCATCCCCTTTGCTCCATCTTACAGATACAGGTGCATTCAGGGGGTGTAATTGCTGCATAAAGAGTTCCATACGTTTTGCAGAAGGCCGTTTAAATTGGTCCAGTACAGAATTATAAGGGATTAAATTTAATTTACAATTTAATGGCGAAACCAGTTTTTTCAAAGCAGTTGCGTGTTCCGGGGTATCATTTAATCCGTCAAACAAAACATATTCAAAGGTCAGTATTTGTTTTGAACGTTTGGTATAGTATCGAACCGCGTTAATCAGTTCTTCCATATTCCATTTTTTTGCAACAGGCATAATAGACTGCCGTTCATCATCATATGGAGAATTGAGAGAAACCGCAAGTCGATACTTGTGACCTTCATCCGCATAGCGATAAATATTTTTAACAACTCCTGCTGTAGAGATCACAATATGTCTGGTACCAATACCAATACCATCGGGGTGATTGATCAAATGGGCGGCACGTATAACATTTTCATAATTCATAAACGGCTCACCCATTCCCATAAACACTATATTGGTCAATTCAATTCCAAGATCCCGCTCAACAAACAATACCTGATCTACTATTTCTCCGGCATCAAGATTTCGTTTGAATTTTAATTTTGCAGTTGCACAAAAGGCACAATTTAAAGCACACCCAACCTGAGAAGATATACACAAAGTCCGCCTATCTTCATCGGGAATATATACACTCTCTACAAGATGCTCATCTCTGAGCCTGAACAAAAACTTGTGTGTTCCGGTGTGTTTAGATTCTGTTTTTTCTACCAACTCTAAATGCCCAACAGCCGCATCGCGCTCCAATTTTTCCCGCAATGGTTTGGCCAGATTGGTCATTTCAGAAAATGAATTGGCCCTTTTTTCATATATCCAACTGAACAGTTGGCGTCCCCTAAATTTTTTCTCTCCAAGAGATTCTGCAAAACGTTCAAGTTCGTGCAGAGACATGCCTGTTAAATTTGTATTTTCCATACCTGAATTTACTGTTTTTATGCTACTGCTACAAGAAAAAGTTTAATTCATGAAAAATATTATACATTTATTACATCATTGACTTTGGGCGAAAAAATCGATAATTTGTATGGAACTACAAGTAAAGACTATAGTTACATGACTATAATATAAAGTGATCAAGACTATCCGGAGGCGTAATGCAGAAACCGTCTTTTAATCATAATGATGATGTTGAAATTGTTAAAGCGTTAAAAAAATCTCATGATGATATTGTTAATGAAATTGGCAAAGTAATTATTGGGCAAAACCAGATCATAGATGAAATGCTTATTTCATTGTTATCTCGCGGCCATTGCCTTTTGGTGGGTGTGCCCGGTCTGGCAAAAACTTTATTGATCAGTACACTATCACAAGTACTGGATTTAAAATTCAGCCGCATTCAATTTACTCCGGATTTAATGCCATCAGATATTACCGGTACTGAAGTAATTGAAGAAGACATGACAACCGGCCATAAAACCTTCAAGTTTGTTAAAGGCCCTGTTTTTGCAAACATTGTTTTGGCAGACGAGATCAACCGAACTCCTCCCAAAACCCAGTCAGCTTTGCTGCAAGCCATGCAGGAACACGAAGTAAGTGCGGCAGGTGAAACTTTGAAACTGGATGAGCCTTTTTTCGTGCTGGCAACTCAAAACCCCATTGAACAGGAAGGTACATACCCCCTGCCTGAAGCACAACTTGACCGCTTCATGTTCAATCTCTGGGTTGATTATCCTACATTGAAAGAAGAAGAACAAATAGTCCACTCTACAACCAGTGGTTACACCCCGGAACTGAATATCGTTCTCAACGCACAGGATATTACTCAATTACAGGCATTGGTCAGACGTGTACCGGTAGCAGACAATGTGGTCAGCTTTGCGGTTAAACTGTCCAGACAGACACGCCCCAAAAGTGACGAAGCCCCCAAATTTATCAAAGAATGGATCAACTGGGGAGCCGGTCCGCGCGCGTCTCAATTTCTGGTATTGGGTGCAAAAACACGTGCGGTTCTTGACGGACGCCCAACCCCTGATATTGAAGATGTAAAAGCAGTTGCCAAACCGGTGTTGCGACACAGGCTGGTTACCACTTTTAACGCCGAAGCTGAAGGAATTTCTTCAACAGATGTAATTGATAAACTCTTACAGCAGATATAATATATGGCCCAGAACCAACAAACCATCAACTATCTTAATCCTGAAGCAGTGTCTCGCCTTGGGAACATGAACCTTATCGCACGCCTGGTTGTTGAAGGCTTTATGACCGGTCTACACAAGAGTCCGTATCATGGATTCAGCGTTGAATTTGCAGAACATCGTCAATACATGCCGGGGGATGATATCCGCCATGTGGACTGGAAAGTATACGGCAAAACCGACAGATATTATGTAAAACAATTTGAAGAAGAGACCAATCTTAAAGCATATATTTTACTGGATGCATCCGCATCCATGGCATATACATCTCAAAAGATCACCAAATTTCAATATGCTTCTTACCTTGCCGCCTCTCTAACGTATCTGATGTTAAAACAAAGAGATTCTGTAGGCCTGGTTACCTTTGATGAAGGAATTAAAAGTTATGTTCCCCCCCGTTCGGTCCATACATATTTGAATGTTATTCTGGAACAATTGCAAACAACACAAACCGGTAAAGAAACCAATCTTTCCGAGACCTTTCATCAACTTGCAGAACGTATTCAACGCCGGGGATTAATCATAATTTTATCAGACATGCTTGACAATCCTGAACGGGTACTCTCGGGCTTAAAACATTTCAGACACAAAAAGCACGAAGTGATTGTCTTTCAAATTCTGGATCCCATGGAACGCTCATTTCAGTTCAAACACAATACTACCTTTGAAGATATGGAAACCGGGGAAAAAATGGCAACACAGCCCTGGCATATACGTGAAGATTATCAAGCACTAATGGCAGATTTTTTAAAAACCTATAAAGACCAGTGTTTAGCCAATCAGATTGATTACGCGTTAATGGACACACATGAGTCATTTGACATCGCTTTAATGCAATACCTGATCAAACGTAAACGTATTGGTGGTTAATCCACAAAAGGCAGCTCCCCTATGAACAGTATTTTCATATGGATAACTTTACTGCTGGTAACTTTTTTAGTTTACAGTACACGGGCTTTTATTAAAACTCGTAAAAAATCCAAATTTCAGGCAAGGCTGGCTGTTTATTTCTTTTTATTCATGCTTTTACCCATCGTTCCTTTGCTTTTTCTATTCAGTTCTCTCATCATCAACAGTTCGAATCTGATTGCCCCACCAGAAATAGATCAGGCATTGAATCGGTCGCTTGAAATTCTCAGGGAAAATCTGGAGCAAAAAGGAAATACTTTTTTTCAATCACATACTAAACTTTTAGAGATAAATCAGGATATTCTGGCCCAAAACCAAATAGAGTATATGGGAAGGTATTCAACATCAGATTCAGGATTAGTATTAAATCAATTTTTATCAAACAATCCTCAAATGAATATCCCCCTCGCTCATAGCACAACAATAGCCAAAGCATCAACACGCTCAAGATCTGCAACATCACGAATTGTAGAATTCAAAGAGATCAATTATTTTGAAAGTTATAATCCCTTACCGGATTCAACCATTTTTTTCATTGGATACAAAATAGACGCTAATACCCTGGTATCCATTCAACAGATCAATCAACTGTTGAAAAATTATACGTCATTCACTTTTTTCAGAGACATGGTAGTACAAAACCATCTTGTCTGGTTTCTTGCACTGGGGCTCATGATCATTCTGGCGCTCATATCCTTTCAGCTTGCAAAAGCTATATCGGGTGGAATCAGCGAACCCATTCTGGGACTTGCAAAAGGCATGGAACAGGTAGGTGAAGGAGATCTGGATCATCGGGTAAATATTAAAGCCAAAGATGAAATCGGATTTTTAATCGAATCCTTTAACAAAATGACAAGTGAATTGCAAATCAGTCGCGAAAATCTAAAAAAAGCAGAACGCGCCGCAGCCTGGCGAGACGTAGCAAGACAGATATCTCACGAGATTAAAAATCCATTAACGCCAATAGAACTTTCTCTGTACCGGCTTAAAACCGCAATCCCGGAAGGCAGTGAAGGCTACCCGGATATGATTGCATCCGTACGCATTATAGAGGAAGAAATAGCCTCCATGAGAAGACTGGCCTCATCCTTTTCCGAGTTTGCCAGAATGCCACAACTGGAATTGAAAAAAGAAAATATCGATGAATTGATCAGAGACTGCATCGCATTATACCAGAATTATCCCATACATTTCGAAAACAATGCAACAACCCATACACTGCACCTGGACAGGGAGCAGATAAGACGCGCAATAAACAATTTATTGAAAAATGCAATTGAAGCCTCTCCAGAAAAATTGCCTATTCGCGTTGTATTGACAAATCCAGAGTCTGTTGAGCTTTCAGTTCGTATAACCATTCAGGACCAGGGTACAGGTATAGAAAAATCCTTGTTGAAAAAAATATTAAAGCCTTATTACACGACTAAAAAAGAAGGTTCAGGATTAGGCCTTTTCATTGTAAACCGTATTATCTCTGAACATGGCGGTAAATTTATTATAGAGAGTGAAAAAGACAAAGGCACAACTATAAATATAGAATTATAATATGACAACCATACCAACTACCATACTTTATATATTCCCTCTCATTTTCATCTTGCTGATTGTACTAATTATGTTCTGGCAGGAAAAACGGTTCGAGCGATTACTTGCAGATAAAGAAAATCCTTCACAACTATTTAGTACGTGGCTAAGAGAAATCAGCGATGACATTAGTCATACATCGGACAGGATCAACAGACAGCTCCACACCAACAACGAATCCATTAATAACCGACTGGACAATACGGCCCAATTGCTAAGGCTGCTAAATCATGATCTCGGCAAAGTGCACGAGATTGGGCAACAAATGCGAGATTTCCAACAACTGTTTCGTACACCCAAACTTCGTGGAATTTTGGGTGAGCAGCTGCTTACGGACCTGCTATATCAAATATTACCCAAAACGAATGTAAAGCTGCAATACCGGTTTCAGTCTGGTGATACTGTAGACGCAGTGGTATTGCTGCAAAAAGGAATGATCCCTATTGATGCAAAATTCCCAATGGAAAACTATTTAAAGGCAGAAAAAGCAACTGATGAGCAGCAAAAATCCGCCTATCGAAAAGAATTTAACAGAGATGTTAAACGTCATATTGATACTATAGCTAAAAAATATATCAAACCCGGTGAAGGCACACTAGATTTTGCTATATTGTACATTCCTTCAGAATCCATCTATTATCAACTGGCTGTCAATGAAGAACTGATTAAATATGCTCAGGACAAAAAAATAATGCCCAGCTCACCCAATCAGTTTTATTATTTTCTGAGAATTATTTTAATGGGGCTTGAAGGCCAAAAGATAGAAGAAACCGCACAAAAAGTATTACAATCCATTTACACACTTGAAAATCAAGTCAATACAATACGTACGGATTTATCTACATTATCAACACATATTAATAATGCAAAAAACAGTTCAGACAAACTTTACCTTAAATTTGAAAATTTATCAAACAGATTGCAGGAATTGAGATTTATTAAAGATTAAGGCTGTTATCTGAACATTGCCTTAATGCTTCCCCAAGTATGTCGTGCAGATGAAATTTGTGGTGTACTTTGGATGATCTCTTCATAAGCAGAAGTTGAATTGTCATTATTTACAAACTCGAGTTTATAATAATAGACTCTGTCATCAGCTTTAAAAACGGAATTATCAGTAAAAGTATAGGTAATTTCGTCTTCAGAAGAACTTTTGCACATGATAAAAGATAATTTTGTAAAAGAGACACCATCAAGACTTCGGTATAAATTATAACCTTTTACTCCGGTTTCTGCACCAACACGCCATTTTACTTCAACTTTATTGAGGCCTGGCTCTGCACGGAATTCTTTAACAACAACTCCACCCATTCCCACAGTGGTTACAATCAAGGAGATTAAAATAAATGTAATTAATTTGTTTTGCATATTTTCCTTTATTACAGCTATCAGGTAAATATCAACAAATTACCTAAAAAAATCAAGTACTTTTTTAAATATTTAATTGAAATATACAATTAAAAGTTCCTGTTTTTATTTAAGAAATACAAATTCTTTTTATTGACATTAAAGTTTTTTTTACTAAATTGAAAAAACGTTGGTACGATTTGTCCCTGGCGAATGGAGTTCTATCGTGGCAGGTAAAGGTTCAGGATCCAACAGTTATTCGGAAGATTCGCTAGACAGATATCTTCGTGAGATCAGTCAGGTTAAATTATTGACTCCGGACGAAGAGATCGAGTGTGCAAAGCGAATCAAAGACGGAGATCATGAAGCTTTGGAAAAACTCACCAAGGCCAATCTTCGTTTTGTTGTAAGTGTGGCAAAACAATATCAGAACCAGGGCCTCTCCCTGGGCGATCTGATTAATGCCGGTAATCTTGGTCTGCTCAAAGCTGCCGGCAGATTCGATGAAACCCGTGGTTTCAAATTCATTTCTTACGCGGTATGGTGGATCCGCCAATCCATTCTGCAGGCACTTGCCGAACAAGCCCGTATTGTTAGACTTCCCTTGAACAGAATCGGTGTATTGAACAAAATCGAAAAAATCTTTACGGTTTTGGAGCAGGAATTTGAACGCGAACCTTCTGCCAATGAAATTGCCAAAGAATTAAATCTAAAACCGAATGAAGTGCTTGACGCACTCAATTCTCCCGGTGCATATCTTTCACTTGATGCACCACTCAATCTTGAAGAAGACAATCGACTTATCGATCTCCTGGAAAACAAGGACCTCCCCTCTCCAGACAAATTATTAATCTCAGAAAGCCTGATGATTGAAATAGAACGGGCTTTGGATACGTTAAACAAACGTGAAGCAGAAGTTATACGACTCTATTTTGGCATAGGCTATGAAAATTCTTTTACGCTGGAAGAAATTGGTGAAAAATTCAATCTCACCCGTGAAAGAGTCCGGCAAATCAAAGAAAAAGCCTTAAAACGCCTCAGGCATGTCTCCAGAAGCAAGTTACTGCGCAAATATCTGGAATAAGCAAAGCGCTTGAAAATCAGACTTTTTTCTTGACAAAAGCACTTGAAATCATTATATTTACTGGACTAATTGTCTTATCTTTATCTATATTCCTGCCGGGGAAGAGTGTGATAATAGTATGTATGTTTATGGGTCAATGGAATTGAAATTTAAGGATCATTATGCAAGATAAACGAATTAAGCTTATCTATTTCTCGATGGGGGGATCAGAGGTTAGGCAAATTAGTTTAGGATGGAAAAAAATTGTAGGATTATCTTTTGTCACGTTTACTCTTGTACTGGTATGTGTATTTTTTATCCTGCAAACATTTACTGATTTTTTTCATCATATCGAAAATGCCAGGCTTGAAAAATCAAATACTCAGTTAAAGCACTTGCTGACTGAGATGGGGCAAAAAATAGACCAAATCGAAACCAAAGTCAAAGTTCTTGAAAAAGAAGACGATGACTTGAGGGTTTTTGTAGATTTACCTGCTATTGACGGTGATACCCGTAATCTGGGTGTTGGTGGTCATGACTTGGATACTTATGCCAATTTCACATCTATTGACGATGACGAGTTGAATAAGGCAATAAAGATCCAGCGAATGGTTGACAACATGGAACAACGTGTTGATCTGGCCACCGGTAGTCGTAATGAAATCATGACCAAATACAATGAAGATTTACAACTATTGAAACACACCCCTTCTATTCGTCCTGTTACTATTGGACGTATTTCTGCCCAATTTGGTTTGAGACTTGACCCTTTTGTTGAACAATATAGATCTCATGATGGTATTGATATCAGTGCCCCACGCGGGACCGATGTTCATGTTGCTGCTGACGGTCGTGTTGTTGAAGTTGTTGCAAAATATACTGCAAATAAAGGTCTTGGAAAATACATCATTGTTGATCATGGTTATGGTTTTAGAACCGTTTATGGTCACTTGCATCGTACCCTGGTTAAACCCGGTCAACGTGTAAAACGCTACGACATTATCGGCAAAGTAGGTGATACTGGTCGATCCACAGGACCTCACTTGCATTACGAAGTACGGGTTAGCAACAAAAAAGTGGATCCAATGAAGTATATTATTGAAGAATAAGATTTATTATAAAATATTGTTATTGCAGGCCCGCTAAATTTTAGCGGGCTTTTTTTTATTCAGGACACTTATGTTAAAGAAACTGATCACAGCCATATTATTACTTTTTTCTTTGGGTTACGCAAATACCGGAATGAAGCATTTAGAGCTCGTTCAATTGGGGATTGATAAAAGCATTGAGGAAGAATACGAAACATCTCTGGCTCTTTTTGACAGTCTTATTCAATTAGCCCCCTCTCACCCTGCCGGATATTTTTTCAAAGCAGCGGCTTATCAATCTAAAATGATGGATTTTGAAACCCAGGTTGGTAAAGATGAATTTTATGAGAATATAGAAAAAGCCACTGAACTCTCTGAACAATTGGTCAAAGCTCACCCCGAATCCGCTGAGGCGCATTTCTTTCTGGGTGCAGCCCGTTCCTATCACAGTTATCAGCTTGCACGTGACAAGAAATACTTTTCTGCAATTCGTAAAGCATCCAGTTCAATTGATGAACTTGAGAAATGCCTGCAATTGGATGAAACCTGGTATGATGCATATTTGGGAATTGGCAGTTATAAATACTGGCGTAGTTATCTGACACGTAAATTTTCATGGCTGCCTTTCTTTTCCGATAAAAGAGAACAAGGCATAGAGAATTTATTATGGGTACTGGATAAAGGCACCTTTACACGTTGGGCAGCTTTATCAAATCTGGCATGGATTTATATAGAAGAAAAAGAGTATGAAAAAGCTATCCAGATCTCTCAAAAAGGTCTTGAACACTTTGATAACAGTAGGTTCTTTTTATGGCCACTGGGTGATGCCTCTTTTAAAGCCCAAAATTATAAGCAAGCCATTGATACATACAACAAACTGCTCATCTCGGTTTCTTCTGAATCCATAAATAATCATTACAATGAAATTGTTTTAAACCTTAAATTGGGGCAATGCTATAAAGCACTGGATCAGGACTCTATTGCAATATCTTTTCTTAACAGGGCCATTGATCTTGATGCTGATGAAAAAATTAAGGACAGGGCCAAGGAGAAAAAAGAAAAAGCAGTCAAAATTTTAGGGGAAATTAATCGTTATTATGGCGATGCAGGCGAATAAATAATTCATAGCCGGCTATTAAAATCACCCAAAGCGGTATCCATCTCAACGGGGCATCGGCCCAATACAGTCCCCACTCATACGTCTTCCATGAAAACGGAAACAGCCAATAATATCCACCAATAAAGTGGCGTTGTATTGAGTCTAACAGCAAATGTACTATTACACCAGCAAATAAATATTTAAACACAAGTGATCTGATTTGAGGCTGAAAGAATTCTGCAAGAAATAAACAGAGTATCACCAGAAATACAGGTGTATGCATGGCAATTGTGTAATTAAACAAGCCGGGAAATAAAATATAAATTGGACGGGTAATGACATCGGGCAATATAATTCCGAGATAATAAATGGCACGCATATCAGCAAATGAACGATGCCGACTGGTCGCATAACCCAACGCAAAATGTGTCAATAGATCGGCCATTATACCCGTTTAAAATAAAAGTTCTTGAATGAAAATCTAAATTGTTTGAAAAATATTATCAATACGATAAAGACAGGTAAAACCGACACCCAAATTTTGACACGTCTTTTTTCAGACACATGGTAATCCACCAGCTCGAGCCATCCATCCCGGTGATAGTTTGCTTTTAACGAGATGAACTGGTTAGGTATCAGATTTTTTGATCGACCAACAACTTTGTACAGTTTACCGTTCTGGTGAACAATGAATGAATCCGGATAAATTGTTTTTACAGTGATTTCATTTCCTATTTCCAGAAACGCATTGTCATATTTTATCGGATCAGCATCACACATTGCAAGCGTAATGGTAGGATTGTTATAACTTCCAAACAATACCAGTAAACATAAAACAACCAGGTATAGCGTTATACGGATGATTCTTGTAATATTATTCGTCAACCTGTCCCTTGAAAACATTTTGAACTGTTTGTAATAATTCCTGATGTAAAATAGTGTTAGATGCAACCACATTTCCTGTCCAAACGGGATTATTGCCACCGGAGAAATCTGTAATTTTTCCACCAGCTTCCTGAATAATTATGGATCCTGCAGCAACATCCCACGGCCCTAAATTAATCTCCCAAAAGCCTTCACAACGTCCGCATGCAATATAACAAAAGTCCAAAGCGGCTGCACCGAGTCGCCTAACTCCGCTTGCTTTGAACAATACTTCTTTGAATGAACGTAAATAAATATCAATATATTCTTTTGCACGAAAAGGAAAACCGGTTGTTATTAAACCGAGTCCCAGATCATCAATGTCAGACACCTGTATTGGATCACCATTCAAAAAAGCACCTTTGCCTTTTTCTGCAGTAAATAATTCGTCGCGAGTAGGATCATATATAACACCCAGTACGATCTCATGATTTACTTCTAGTGCGATTGAAACCGCAAACACAGGTATTCCATGAATATAATTTGTAGTGCCATCAAGTGGGTCAATAATCCAACGATGTCCACCGCCATCATGTTTGTGAGATTCTTCTCCATAAAAACTGTGATCAGGATACTCTTTCTGGATGGTTTCAATGATAGCCGCTTCAGAAGTTTTATCAACAAAAGTCACAAAATCAAATTGTTTTTTTGTATCGATATGGGAGGATGTAATCTTGCCCAGATTTTCTAATTGAATTTTACTGGCCGCTTTTGCAGCACGTATTGCGGTATTTAACATAATATATCCTGTAATTTTATCATTTTGTTTTCAAAGTAGCGATAGTAACGCCAGAATCACCTTCATTCCAGTTCCCTAACCTGAATTGTGTTACCTGTGGATGCGAACTAAGAAAAGTTGTAATGTCCTGTCGTAAACGCCCTGTACCCTTTCCATGTATAATACGAATCTCATTTAATCCGGTCATTAAAGCTTCATCAATAAACCGGTCAACTATGGATCTGGCTTCTTCAGCACGCATCCCACGAAGGTCAACCTCGTGAGTAATAATTTCTTTTTGAGTAACATTGATATGTGTTACCGAGGTTCGCTTTTTCTTCTTTTTACTCGCTTTTTCAAGATCAGCCAAAGGCAGTTGCATTTTTACACCATCCAACTGTACCATGACTTTGCCTTTTTTATCCACCCGAGAAATCACCTCACCAACGCTGGTACTGTGTTTCCATTTCACATAATCGCCAGGCTCTACTGAGATCAAAGCTTCCGGCTCTGGTTCGCTAACCTGTTTTTTTATAACCTTAATCTTTTGCTGCTGTTCGTTCATTACTGTCTTGGCATTTTGTATAGCTTCACGACGAGCTTCTTTTTCTTTAATCTCTTTGACAGTTTTTTCAATCAAAGCGTTAGCCTGAGCAATAATTTGTTCAGCTTCTTTAACAGCTTCACGCTTAATTTTTTTCTCGTCACGTTTCAGGGCTTCATTTCGCTCTGTGTACAACTTTTGAAGGCTGCTCAAGCCAGAGTCTTTTATCCTTACTTCTGACAGCAATGTATTATAAGATTGTATCTTTTCCTCAAGATCTTCAATCAATCCTTCAAGCTGGTCTTTGTGCGAACCAATCAGCTCGCGGGAAGCCTCAATCAATTCAGGAGGAAAACCCATGCGACGTGCAATTTCAAACGCATAACTTGAACCGGGGATACCGGTTCTAAATTTATAAGTTGCCTGCAAGGTTTCCCGATCAAACTCCATAGATGCATTTTCAACACGGTCAGTTTGGTAGGCAAAGGCCTTTAATGCACCCAGGTGAGTTGTAACTATGGTTAATGCGTGTCTGTCAGTGAGTCGTTGCAATAGTGTAATGGCAAGTGCTATACCTTCTTCAGGATCAGTACCGGTTCCTATTTCATCAACCAGCACCAGGCTATTTTCATCCGCATTCGAGGCAATATCAGCAAGGGATTGAACATGTGATGAAAATGTGGATAGATCATTTTCAATAGATTGCTGATCACCAATATTTGCATAAATCTTTGTTATTTTCCCAATACGTGAATGGGGCTTGGCAGGAATATGTAACCCGCATCGGGCCATGAGTGTTAACAATCCTACGGTTTTCAAAGCAACTGTTTTGCCGCCAGCATTGGGACCGCTTATGATCAAAGTAGATATTTTACTCAACTCGATATCAAGCGATACTACATTCGATTCACCCAAACGTAAAATGAGCAAAGGGTGTCTGCCGCCTGCTATCATGATTTCAGGACTATCTACCAGCTCGGGTTGAAAGCCATTAATAGATTTTGAAAATACAGCTTTGGCATAAAAGAGATCAATTTGAGCAAGAACTTTATCATTTCTTTTCAGCTCGCCAACAACCTCATGAACACGTATGGTCAATTGAGTCAAAATACGTTCAATTTCGCGGGCTTCTTCGTTCAGCAATTCACGGATACGATTATTTTCTTCAAATACATCCATGGGTTCAATAAAATAACTGGAGCCGCTTGCAGATTGGCCATGTATCAATCCCTTAACCTTGCGCTTGTATTCGTCTTTTACCATAAGTACAAAACGACCATCGCGCACACTGATCACATTCTCCTGCAGCATGCCTTGCTCACCAAAGGATTTTAATTTGGTCTCAATTTTCCGTCTTATAGAGTTACGAACCCGGTTGATCTGACTTCGGACCTGTGCTAGTTCAGGACTCGCATTATCTAAAATTTCCGTGCTTTTTATATCAATACATCGACTGATTTCTTTTTCCAGTTCAGGTAATATAATCAGCCTATCTGAGATTTTTTTAAAATGAGGTATTTTTTCTTTTCTTTGAAAGAAATAACTACTTAATCGCCTTGATGTATTAGCTTGTTGATAAACAGCAATCAATTCATGAATACCTAAAATACTGCCGGCCATTCCTGCTTTTTTAAGAATGGTTTCAATATCTTGTATTCCTTCCATAGGTACAGCGTGATCGTAATCATTCAAATCACGTAATTCTGTTACCTGGGTTTGTATGATTGTTAATTCTTGAGTATCATGAATGGGTTGGATTTCAAGGGCGAGTTTTTCACCTAAAACAGAAGCTGCACATGCAGCAATTTTTTCTCGTATTTTAAGGAACTCTAATGTTTCATAACAGGATTCCAAATGTTTATCTCCGTAACTCCTTTTCCAGCTTTCTGGCCGCCTCTTTCATTTCTTTACGCTTATCTTTATCCACAAGATCTTCATCTGCAATTTTGTTAACTTTTTTCCCCAGATCTTTAATATCTTTTGGTTCAAGCCCATCTTTATCTAATTTATTGTTATCTATTCTATCATACAATTTATCGATCATGGGTTGAGTATAGGGGATAAAATTCCCAACAGAATTCACCAGAAAAACTGTTACTTTTTCCATATGCGGCAAAAGAACAGATTGCTTTTGCACTCGATTTACATTATTTCCAAAAGGTATTACCCATAATAAAAGAATCAATATACTGATTAAAAGAATACCCTGAACAAAACCCAATATAGCCCCGGTAATTTTGTTCAGACTGTTCTCTGTTATAGCAGGTGCTGTCTTTTTAATCATTCCAATCAGCAGTAAAAAAGCATATCTAATGCCGAACAACAGCATCAAACCAGCAAGAACTGAACTGATCATATGAAGTTGGGGAACCTGACGGGTGATTATTACAGCAAGTGTACCCCCAAATTTTACAGCACAAATAATGGCAATGATCCAACCGGTAATACCCAGAATTTCATCCATAAAACCACGCCGGGCACCAAGAAATACAAACAAGGTCAATATTCCAATGATAATAAAGTCCAAAATGTTCATAATTTTAATCCGCTAGCATGATAGTAAATAAAAAAAAGTGAATAAAGAATATAGGTAAAAAACCCAACTCTATCCACTTTCAAATTTGTCGTTTCAACTTATATACTCAGTTTTTTTCTAACAAGCTCATTTACCAATTTTCCATCTGCACGTCCTTTGACTTTGGACATAATTGCCGGCATGACCTTGCCTAAATCTTTGATGGTCTGTGCACCCGTCTCTTGAATTGCTTCATTCACAATTTTTTCGACATCCTGCTCAGACAACTGTTCAGGTAAATAGGTTTCAATGATCTTTAATTCAACTAGTTCCTTATCAGCTAAATCATCCCGGCCTGCTGCTTTATATGCCTCAATAGACTCGCGTCTTTTTTTAGCGGCACTGGTCAAAACAGCCAATTCTTCATCTTTATCAAGCTCACTGCGCTTGTCGATAGAAGCATCTTTGATTTGTCCCCGCAATAGACGTATAGTACCCAGACGCTCTTTATCGCCTGACTTCATTGCGGCTTTCATATCTTCAGTCAACTGAGTTAAAAAACTCATGTTTTCTCCAATTAAAACGGCAACATTATTACCAAAAAATTATCTTTCCATCATTTGCAATTTGCGCATCTTGCGACGGGCAACATTAGCCTTACGACGTTTAGATTCGCTGGGTTTTTCATATTGCTGATGTTTTTTAATATCAGACATCAGACCCGCTTTTTCACAAGATTTGGTAAAACGTTTTAACGCTCTTTCAAAGGGTTCACCTTCTCTTACCCTGATTCCAGGCATAAAGTACTCGACCTCCTTTCCTAAGTTTTTAAATGTTCATTTTCAACTTTAAAATTATAAAAAATTTAGGTTAAAATCAAGGTATTTTTGACTTAAATTAACCGGGAGGCCATTGCATTGTTCTACCACCTAAAACATGGCAGTGAATATGAAATACAGTTTGTCCGCCATCATCATTGCAATTTAACACCAGTCGGTAACCGGCATCTGAATGGCCATTTTCAGCAGCTATTGTTTTAGCCGCAAGTACCATTTTGCCAACCAGCTCTGCGTTTTCGGTTTCAAGATCGTTAAGAGTAGCAATATGCGTTTTGGGGATTACCAACGTATGCGTTGGGGCCTGAGGATTTAAATCTTTAAAAGCTACCACATCACTGTCTTCATAAACAATAGTTGCGGGAATTTCTTTTTGTGCAATTTTACAAAAAATACAATCCATATATCCTCCTGTATTTTTATTATTCAACTATAAATCATCCGAGTATTCTAAAAGTTTGACAGCAGCTACAATAGCAGCTGTTTCGCTTCGCAATCGCCGGGGTCCCAGATTGAGAGGTATAGCATTATGTTGCAGTGCCAGTTCAAATTCGGATTGAGAAAAGCCACCTTCAGGACCAATAAACAAGACGACCTGTTGGTTGCTGGCTACAGCCCTTTGAATCTCATCAACAGGTACTCCCTGATGACTTTCATGTGCAATAAATAATAAACTGTCTTGATATTGCTTTAAACATTCTTTAAACGCAACAGGCTCTTTTACTTGAGGGCACTTGCTTCTGCCGCATTGTTTGATTGCCGCAAGGGCCTTTTTTTGCCATCTGTCATTTTTTTCAGGCTTGGCAACCGATCTTTCTGTTATTATGGGTTGAAAAGTGCTTATACCAATCTCAGTCCCTTTTTCAACAACCCAATCGAATCCGCTGCCTTTTGATACAGCCTCTGCAAGAACCAGTTGTAACGCTGGCTCTCCCTCATTTTGCAAAATATTTTGGATATCGACGGTTAATGATCTTTTTTCAATTACAGATATTGCACCTTCATAGATTTGACCCTGACCATCTGTTAAAGATATAAAATCACCAACCTGCATACGCATTACCCTGACAGCATGATTGAATTCATCACCATCAAGTTCCAGACTATTTTGAGAAACATTTTGGGGTTCCACATAGTATTGTTGAAAATGCATCCGACTCAAAAGGCAACTCCTATATCTGTAATGAGTTGTGGTTCAAAATCAGAGTTCCATGCATATTCTACTCGTAATAATTGTACATATGGGACATGGAAATGCAGTCCCAGGCCAAATCCATTTAAACGTGTTTGATCTGTAATACTTGTATTTCTATTCCAGGTTGTACCCGTATCAAAAAACAATCCGCCGCTGACACCAAACGGCAAATTATTACTGTAGGACCCAAAATCATAACCCTGTTCTGATAAATCAAAATATTTTACAGGAATGATGGGGAAACGCAATTCTACTCGCCCAATAGCTCTGTTATCTCCCTCCATACGTGTATCAAACTCGCCACGGATACGGTAAGCATACCCCAGATATATCTTGTCATAATATGGCACACTGCCGGTTGATAAATCAGCACGTCCATAAAATCCGATAGAAATATCTTTGAACATATTGAAATATTTGCGCAAATCGGCTCCGTATCGCAAATAATCTATATATGATGCGTTTGTAATTTTATTGACATATAACTCGGCAAAGAAACCGCTTTTGGGATACTCCCATAAATCTCGTTTATCGTATTTAATAGCAAATCCAAAAGAAGGCAATCTGTCCGTCTTGCTATTTGAATAATTTAAAAACCGATACTCGACAGGCAAAGATACTTGCCTGAATCCTAAGGACATGGACAAATAGAGATGGTATCCCCATCTATTACCAAAGGTTAATGTAGCGCCATGATGTTTTTCATCAAAACGGTCATATTCCAGTCCCTTGCTTCGAATGGTTCTGGAATAAGCCGAAAACTTGTAATTCAATTTATGTTTGCCGCCAAACCAGGGATTCGAGTAGTATACATCCATACCGGGATTATAACCAAGCCAAAAGGAAGTATTGACAAAATTACGCAATCCTCTGAAATTATCATGAAAAATACCCGCCCCATAAGAAAGCTTGCTCCAATCCCTTTCGTTTCTATACAAAATGGGATACGGAAAAATATGCCAGCGTTCAGATACCAGGATCTGTATTATAACACCATCCTGATTAAACACCGGCACCATTTCAACTCTGCTGAAAAGATTCAAGTTTTGAATACGTTTCTGGTCTTCAATCAGACGATCTTCTTCATAAAGATCACCTATCTGCATTTTTAACTCGCGGGTAATTACAATGTCTCTGGTATAGGTATTGCCAATAACATCAAAACCCAAAATCATTAATGATTCAAATTCTTCATCCAAATCATTCTGTTGATCATCCTGAGAAAAAGCACAATTAACAAGTAACAGAATTATAGTTATTGAGAAAATGGTTAAACGCATAAATGCCTATAGTTTGTTAAAAAGCCTAAAAGTTAAACGCCAGTCCCCATCACCATTCAGTAATTGACGAGCTATATCCACACGCAAAATACCATCAGCAAGCAACAATGACATTCCCGCGTCACCTAAAAGTTGAGGTTTGAAAATACCATGATATATCCGATTTTTAGGTTTATCAGCATACCAGGCATTTCCACTTTCCCAGAAAACAGCAAATGATGCGGCATCACTGGTAGGCATATATTTGAACGGAGCTTTTTGGAAAAAATAACCACCAAAATGATATACAATTCGGTACATGGCCAGATTTTGACCAATATGGTAATGGTCCGAAAAAGCCCGCAGGCTGCCAATACCTCCAATAGTCATTAAATGCTGATGGGCCAGGCTGCCTTTACGTAGTCCTAAATTGCCTACCAGAATAAATTTCTGTGTATTGATTGTGGGATAATAAATTACAGAATTTATAAAGATACCATTGGTTACAAAATCTCCAAAAGTACGTTCATAAACTCCTTCAAAATAAAATCCGCTTGTAGGGAAAAAGGCATTATCGCGTTCATCAATCAGCATCCTCACCTGAACACTGCGTTCATCCCCTTCTGTAATTGCAGGGTTAGGTGCATACGATTTTGACCAATCAAACAAAGAACCGGCAAAACTGGTATTAACTGGCATACTAGAGTATCGATGTTGAGAATAAATAATTCTTAATAAATTTCTGCGAAACACTTTTTGATCAGCAGCAATACTAAAGCCCTTTACAGCATAATGATTATGAAAATCTTCATGCATGAATACACCCGCAAGGGAGTTTTCCATACGACCTATTTTCCAGGAATCATTTGTACGCGTTTCTTGAAAAAAATTCATGCGCACCAACATGCGCCGGCTGTTGGTAAATAACCATTGCTGTAGTCCAAAATTATAATGCCAGCTGTTTGTTCGGGTTGCAAATGCAAGTTCTACACTGGTAACAATAGGCAGAACCGGGACCTGACGTAAAAAAACACCACCATGTAATACCACCCCCTCTACCCGATTGTAATAAGGCTGGGAGAAAAAATCAATAGGCTTGTATTCTGTATAGGGGTCATCATCAAATTTTTCATAGCCAAATTGACCCAATACCTGAGGAGCTATACACAACACAAACAGAAATAATATATTCAGGTAATAATTTCGCACCAAATTTTTCAAAATTTTACCAATCACTTTTTGGGGGAAGGAATGTTTTTGATTAGGACAACTTCACTGCCATCTTTGAAAAAATTATATTCAACCTTGTCCATCAAAGATCTTACAATAAAAATACCTCGTCCACTTTCTTTTAACAAATTTTCAGGTTTTAAAGGATCATCTATAGAATCCGGTTTAAAGCCGGGTCCCTGATCTCTGATATGTATCTCGAAAACTTTGTCAGTATAAACAAATTTAACTTTAACTTTTTTGTTTTGGTCCCTTTTATTTCCATGTGTTATTGCATTTGCCACAACTTCAGTTACAGCAATCCCCAGGCTTACACAATCATCTTCATTAAAACCCAACTCTTTGGCCAAGTGTTCAGTTCGTGCTTCAACCTGATTAATATTCTCAGGTTTACTGACGATTTCCATCAGCTCTATATTTTCCTTTTTCCTGTTCAATCCCATTTCTCCAAGTCAAAATACCAGATCAAAAGACCCAGTTTAATTGTAACTCTATATTATTAATGTAATATTCCGTCTGATCCGGGGGATTTACTTTATATCTCACTGCATCCAGTATTAACCGGCTCCTGCTTGACGGGGCATATTGGAACCTTAAAATCGGTCCCTGGCTTGTATAGACTCCAAATTTTTCCTTTTCCTCAACACCCTCTACGGTTGTATTATGACGCCATTCTTCCCGAATATAGTAGCTGTAACCAGAGCTTATAGTAAAATACTCTCTGGGTTCATATCCATATAATGCATGCAACCACTGTTTATTGCGGGTAACCAACACCCTTTCTGTCCAATCGTCCCAGGAAAGCTGACCATTTTCTTCAAGCTGCAAACGATAGTCCATTTGAAAGAGCGTACGTCGTGATAGCCGGTATTGCAACGAATCATCAATAGAAAACTTGCGGAACACAAAACTTTTGGTTTGTGTATACATGTCATCAAAATCATAATCTACATAATTCGCAAGCACTTCAAATGATTGACGCAGTTTAAATCTATTATTGGGTGTTACATGAAATACCGGCCTTAACATAAATATCCGGTTCCAATTGTTATCAGCACTTCTTTCACCAAAAATATAAACCATATGATACAAGTTTAAACTGGCCTGAAGTTCCATACTCAATATAGCATTAAAATTGTGAAATGCAATAATTCTTGAGTTGATGCGCAATTCATCACGGTCATCAAAGTTTGATGTATCGGGTGTATCATATTGATATTTACTTATAGATACATATGAATACAATGAATCCTTTTTGGTTATATTTTTACCCAAACCTCCAACCATCATAATTCGGCTGCTTTCATTGTCAGGAGTTACAAATGCCGTGCGTTGTGAAAAAGGCACATTGGTATTTGTCAACTCTATATCATACGATTGGTTCTGCGTCCAGTATGAAAACTGTAAATAGTTTGTCAAACCGGGATAATTGAGATGCCAGTAAACATCCTGACTGATTCTCTGGTCATTCCTTTTACGTCGTTTTTCCTCATTTTGATTCAAAAAAGATAAAATTTCTACATTTTTAAAATAGAGACCACTGTTCAAAGTCATGTTTACATGGTCACCTATTTTATAGCTCAATGTATTATTGATACCTCTTACCTGCTCTCGCAGGCTTTCTATATCTCCGGAAAAAGAAGTATAATTGTCCCTGCGCTGATTATTGGTAAACACATTCAAAGAATCACGTGTGCCGGGTGAAAATTCTCTAAACGCGGTATAATTTAAATTCACATCATAATTTTGTCGTTTTTCATATTTTTCATTTTCCAGAACAAAATCAAGGCTGTTTTGATACTCTTCCCAATCCAGGTCAACTGCCTGGGTGTGTATTGAATAATTATATCCCTGATCATTTTGTTCATAGCGCTTGTCCCATTTGGGACCAGCGGCTATTGAAGCCATTATATTATTTGTGGGAGTATAAGTTAATCCGATATTACCATAGTGAGTGCGTATATCATTGGTAAACCCGGATTGTTTGTCCATAAAAACGACAGAATTAACACGTGAATTTAGAGTAAATTGAGGAGACAATAAATAGTTTAATCCCACATCCAAAGTCTGATCATCTTTCCATTTATCCACGGTTGAACTGGTGTTTAAAAGAGATGTTCTAAAATTCTCACTGATTTTAAACTGCCATCGATTATGAACAATTTGAAAAGCATTGACATTAAAATTCCAGATATAGGTATTAAATTCCTGCTTAAACCGAATATTACTGCCATTACCTGTGGGGTATTGTAAACCAACTGTTTGGGAAAATAAATTTGAATTGGGTGATACTGCTAGAAACAAAAAAACCGCAATCATACACTTGAAAAATAAGCCGGTTGCTGCAGAATGCACTGGCTTAAAGTTAGATGCGGCAATTCCTTTCATGATGACCTTTGCAATCGACAGACTGTCTTATCTTACCATAATAACCACTTCATCTTTTGCTGCCATCCCCAGTTTTCTGGCCTCAAGCTCTATACGTGATAAATCGTTAGGATCGGATAGCTGCTCAACCTCCTGCTTTAAAAATTCATTTTGTTTTTGAGCAACGGTTATTTCTTTTTCCAAACGCTTGCTTTCATTCCATAATCGATAGAGCTTAATAAACCCGGTGTTTCCAAAAACAAAAGAATAAACGATTGTCAGTATTATACCCCAATATAACACTGAAGGTTTGAGAATAGCTTGCAATTTGTCTGAATACGGTACTCTCATATCACTTGATCGTTTAAATTAAAAGCCCTGGGAAAATCCCAGGGCCAAGATAACAAAAATTATTTAACACCTTTGATTGATTTCAAACCTGCATATTGTGAAACTTCGCCCAGGCTTTCTTCAATTCTTAACAACTGGTTATATTTACAAATACGGTCGGTACGACTGGTAGAACCTGTTTTGATCTGACCGGCATTGGTAGCAACAACAATATCAGCAATGGTATTGTCTTCGGTTTCACCAGAACGGTGAGAAACAACTGCGGTATAACCTGCAGTTTTTGCCATTTCAATTGCATCCAAAGTTTCGGTAAGTGTACCAATCTGGTTAACTTTGATCAGAATAGAGTTTGCAACACCTTTTTCAATACCTTCTTTCAAACGTACTGTATTGGTTACAAACAAATCATCACCAACCAACTGGATCTTGTCGCCCAATTTATCAGTAATCAGCTTCCAACCTTCCCAATCATTTTCATCCATACCATCTTCAATGGATTTGATGGGGTATTTTTCTACCAGATCTGCATAATAATCAACCATTTCAGCTGGAGTCAATTCGCGATTTTCAGAAGCCAGAATATATTTGCCTTTTTCTTTATCATAGAATTCACTGGAAGCAGGATCAAGAGCGATAAAGATTTCTTCGCCAGCTTTGTAGCCTGCTTTACCAATAGCTTCTACAATTACCTGCAATGCTTCTTCATTTGATTTCAAATCAGGAGCAAAACCACCTTCATCACCAACTGCAGTGTTGTAACCTTTGGCTTTCAAAACAGCTTTCAGGTTATGGAAAATTTCAGCACCCATGCGCAATGCTTCTGCAAAAGTTTCTGCGCCAGCCGGCTGGATCATGAATTCCTGCAAATCTACATTGTTATCTGCATGGCTGCCACCATTAATAATGTTCATCATTGGCAGTGGAATAACTTTGGCATTGGTTCCACCAATGTACTGATAGAGTGCCAGGCCCAAAGCTTCAGCAGCAGCTTTAGCAACAGCCAAAGAAACACCTAAAATAGCGTTTGCGCCTAATTTACTTTTGTTAGGCGTGCCGTCAAGATCAATCATAATCTTGTCAATCAATACCTGATCAACAGCATCTTCACCAACAATTTCCGGTGAAATGATTTCATTTACATTTTCAACTGCTTTCAATACACCTTTGCCCAAATAGCGGCCAGCATCTTTATCTCTTAATTCAACAGCTTCATGTTCACCAGTAGATGCACCTGAAGGTACGGCTGCACGTCCTACAACACCACATTCCAGTGCAACGTCTACTTCAACAGTGGGATTCCCGCGGGAATCCAAGATTTCTCGTGCAAATACATCTACAATAGTTGTCATTACTCCTCCTTTAACATATTGCTTTCATTATTTTATTATTCATATATCTAAAATATATTAAAAATCTAATATAACATGTTTTTATGAAAAGAAAAAGAGAAAAAATTGTCACATCATTTCAATATAGTAACAACCAAAAGAGCAGGATAAATCCTGAACTGCTGATTGCACAGAATAAATTTACCACATCATTATTGATCCATCTATATCCGCTGTCATGCTGTGTGGTTATATCGTTACAATGCACCTTTTTTTCTGTTATCTTTTTGCATTCAGCACACCTGAACTTGGCTTGAACTGTTGCACCCAAAATGCTATCAATCAAACCAGCCAGCAGTCCTGCTGCAACCAAAACAATTATCTCTTTACTACCAATAATAGCAGGTGAAGAATGCGGTCCGCTTAGCCATCCCGTAAACACAAGAATTGAAGCACCCAGCAATCCACCCAATGTGCCCAGCAGGGTAATTCCGCCCGAAGTCCCCATATCTACTTTTTTAAACGTTATTACAGAAACGGGCTCCTGCTTTGACAAAACACCAATTTCAGTACTCCAGGTATCTGCCATAACCGCTGCAAGCGCACCTACATAAAACAAATACACCAGATCATGCGGATAAAAACTCCACACAATAACAAGCAGCCCCGGTACGCCACCATTGGCAAGGACCTGCCAAATATCTCTTTGACCACTCTTTTCAAAAACCTGTAACAGTTTTTGTTTTCTACGCTTGCCTATTTTTGAAATCAAACTGGATAATACAAAAAATGTCAGTATTGGCAAGGTAAAACTCCACCCTCCAATACCAAAAACCAAAGTACCCAACAGGAAGGTTCCAACCGAGCCGCCCGCATCAAGAAATTTAAAGCGAAAAGACAACAGCGCGACTATCAATGCAAGCACCATACCCAAAGCAAAAAGCATCATATCAGATTGACTATTGTACAGCAGGTATTCAAGCACAAATGCCGAACCCAAGGGCACGGTAAGATTGTCTGATCCGTTCCTGGAAATCATTTCACATGCGGCTGCCACTGTTCCCACCATCAAAGAGATCCAGATCATTTGCATGGGCAAAACAACAGCAGGACTCAGATAGCCTATAAAATGGATGCACAAATAAGTAATAACTGCTGAAGAAAGCATCATGGTAAATGTTCCTGCCCAGGACTTTTTTTCGAGCCCTATATCCATTAATGTTGTCTTTCCCAGGCGCTCGCCCACAATGGCGGCCAGAGCATCTGCAACGGCCATAATCATCATAGCAGTGATCAATACGAGTTGATCGCGATTCCAAAAAAAGTAAACCAGTATTACAAAAGAAACAGGGTAAAATACAGTTCCATAAGAATGTCGTTTTGTACCATGCATTCCGGTGAACCAGGTCTTGTTAACAGCAATCAAGTCCAACACGGCAAACAGGCTTCCCAGTATAATCATGGGCCACATACTGCTTAAAACGAATGGAGTGTAAACAACCACAATCCCTACAAAAATATGAACAAACTTGCGGGTCGATTCCGGAGGCCAGCCAAGCCGTTTCCTGATTACATCAGCAGTCATCACCAGACCAAATAAAATCATAAAAAAAACAAAAAGATAGATCAAATCTTTTGAAACCATAATCAAATCATCCCATCTGTGTTTGAATTATGACAGACAGATTTAACAATGAGCAAACTCATCCACGATATCCCCAAGTTATCCACATTTTTCACAAGCATTTTACGAAACTTTTAATTTCCAAATTGTAACATTATCCATAGAAACGAGTGCAATCAAAGTAATTTCACGAAATTTTGCAACAAAATTGTAAGTCGAACAAATGTTCGGTAAGCTAAGCAATTAATAATCAACAACTTACGCACTCATTCAACATTAACAAACACTTAACACAAGTTTAACGACAAAAAAATTGAGTTAATTCTGATGAATTTTTCATCAAAAAACTCTTGACTTTAAAAAAATCAATTTATTGACAAGTTATCCACATTGCGCTATTGCAAATTTCGGCATGTTTTTTCAAATTTACAGTGTATTCTCGTTTTCACGGAAATATTTGATCACATTTTCAAGAATTTCATCCAACTGTACCTTGGGGGTGTATCCGATGTATTTGTTGGCTTTGCTTAAATCGGGTCTGCGGATTTTCATGTCCTCAAAACCCTGTTCATATGCCTGATCATATGGGATGTTGTTGATTACCGATTTGGAGCCGGTCATTTCAATGATCTTTACAGCAAGGTCGTGAATTGAAATTCCAATATCATTACCAATATTAAAGACCTCTCCAATGGCTTCGGGTGTTTCCATCAATTTAATTGAAGCGGCGACAACATCATCAACATAGGTAAAGCAGCGATACTGTAATCCATCACCATAAACGGTTAAGGGTTGATTGGTCAGCGCTTGCTTAACAAAGCGTGGAATTACCATTCCATATTGCCCGGTTTGACGTGGACCCACAGTATTGAACAAACGCATGATAACAGTCTGAAGATTTTTCTCTTTATGATAGGCAAGTGCCAAAAACTCATCGATTGCTTTAGAGCTTGAATAGCTCCATCGGCTTTTTGTTGTGGGTCCCAGCACACGGTCATCTTCTTCTTTGAACGGTACAGATTCGCTTTTGCCATAAATCTCTGAAGTAGAAGTAATCAATACTTTGCGCAAATATCGATTAGACAACCGAAGTACAACATCAGTACCCAGAATATTTCTTTCAATGGTTTCTACAGGACTTTTAACAATCAACTCTACACCAACGGCTGCAGCCAAATGATAGATTACATCGCATTCACTTACCAGGCGGTCCATGACCGTTTCATTCAGAATGGTCTCAATTACCAGACTAAAATTCGGATTTTCTCGTAAATGGTTAACATTCTCTAATCGACCTGTAGACAGATCATCTATGACACAAACACTGTCACCTCTCTCCAACAATTTTTCTGCAAGGTGCGAACCAATGAATCCTGCACCACCAGTTATTAACGCTCTCAAATTTTCCTCCTGAGAAATATTACATCAAGAATTTTGATTTTGTTTTCCTATAACTATTAAAAAAGTTATGATTATATAAATAATAATTATCTGAACCAGAACAACAATATTACCGGTTAAAGAGATATATGGTAAAAGAGTAGCAACACTACCCACGCATAAACCAACAAGATAAATAAAAGTTACCGCTTGACGTTGGCTCATGCCAAGTGCATGTAATCGGTGGGAGAAATGGCGTTTGTCTCCCAGAAATAGCGGCCGTTTTTCGCGCCACCTTATAAACATTACCGAAAAAGTATCATATAGCGGAATAGAAAGTACCAGAATCGGGATCATGATAGGTATATGTGTCTGGCTTGTAGGCACAACATATGAACCGGTTACCGTCAAGGTTGCAAAAATATACCCTAAAAACAGACTGCCACTGTCACCCATGAATAGCTTTGCCGGATTAAAATTGTACGGCAAAAATCCCAAACAAGCACCTATTAACGCCGCAAGCATAAAAGCAAAGAATATCTGTCCCTGCAAAACAGCAATAACAAATAAAAACAAAGCCGCAATAACCGAAACTCCGGCTGTTAAACCATCCATATTATCCAGTAGATTAAAGCTGTTCGTAACACCCACTATCCAGATGGTAGTAATAATTACATCCAGAGTTGTACCCGGCATAAAGTGGGTGCGCACGCCCATCAGAGATACAACCAGCGCAACTACAATTTGTACAATAAATTTGGGCTTATAAGTTAATTTCTCTTTAAGAATATCATCCAGAATACCCAACATGTGTATAACAGCCCCGCCTCCCAGTATTACAACAAGTTTGGGTACAACCTGGTCCAGCATGGGGGCAACTCTAACCATGGTTTGTAAATGAGTCTGAACAAATGACGTATGATATAAAAGATAAAAACCAATTACATTCACCAAAACCGTTACATAAAACGCGGTAAAAATCCCAACACCTCCCATCAATGCTTTGGGGGTATAATGAATTTTTCGTTCACCCGGTTTATCAACTACATTCCATGAAATGGCCAGTTTTCGGATAATGGGCACAATAAAAAGTGCAATTAAAAATGCTTCAAAAGCTACAATACCATATAAAAAATAACGCATTTAAAATCTCCTGATCCTATTGATTTCGGACGATTTTTTCCAGGATACTCAACAACTCGAGGGCCTGTTGTTTTCTCGAATACCCTTTTTCAACGAATTCTCTTCCCAATAGTCCCATTGACGTTCCATCAACAGAACCGGATTTCAGAGAAAGGATAGCAGAGATCATATCCTTTCGATTCTCAGGCTCTACAAATATACCAGCTCCTGAGCTTTCAAGAACCGATCTTGCTTCACCATCCACACTGAGTATAACCGGTTTTTCACATGCCATATAATCAAACATCTTGGATGGCAATGCACCCATGAACAGATCATTCTTTTTCAGGGGAACCAGGCAGCAATCTGCCATTGAAATATATTGCGGAATATCGTCTCTGGGTACCTGATCCATTAATATAAGATTTTTTAAAGATTTTTCCTGTTTTATTTTTTCAATTTTATGTTTTACAGGGCCTTCACCAATCAGAACGAATGCAATGTCGGGTTGATCTTGCAATTGTTCCGCAACATCACAAATTTGTTCAAGCCCCTGAGCAATACCTATTATACCCGCATACAACACAACAAATTTATTTTCAAGACCCAGCTTTTTCTTCATTCCGGGTCCCATATTTTTAAACAGATCGGTATTGGTGCCATTGAGTACCAGCTCGGTTTTATCTCCATAACCGCGTTCAGTCAGGGTGTTCTTAATCCCTTGGGTAACGGTTACAATACGTTCTGCTTTATTATAGTAAAAAGTTTCCAACTTTTCTGCCCAACGAATAAATGTACGATTGGTCAATTCACCCAACTGTACCGCGGAATCTGGCCAAAGGTCTCGCACTTCAAAAATAAATTTCGCATTTTTTAACCGGCTCAACCAGTAACCCGTCAGGCCGACAAAAAAAGGTGGTGAGGTTGTATATACGATATCATACTCGGGTAACATGTATGAACCCGCAATTGCAGATGTGGCCATAAAACTCAGATAAAATCCCATACGGGTTTTAAAGTTCTTTTCCTGACGCGCGTAAACCCAGGTACGGATCACATCCATACCCCGCCACTTTTCAACAGTTACCCATTTACCTTTATATTCCGGTGGAATAATGCCCACAGGATGATTGGGGAATTCAGTCAATACCGTGACCTCGTGCCCCTGCTTAACCAGATTGGTGGTCATTTCCAAAGCACGGGTTTGTGTAGCTCCAACTTCGGGGGGAAAGTATTGTGTAATATATAAAATTCTCATACTAGAGCTTTCCGGTAAATTCGGGTAAAATAATACCCCACAATCATAATGCTATAAACAATAAAGGAACAACTGGTTGCAATTGCAGCCCCAACAATACCCATACGAGGAATGAGTATCAGATTCAAAGTAATGTTTAAAATCAAAGCAGAAACCGGAGCGGTAATAGTGATCCAGGGAAAACCCTGGGCCCATAGCGAAAATTTTATAACTTTGGCGCCGGTCATAATAACTGCACCAGGCAGCAGCCAGTATAGAGGCAAAGCGGAATCTGAAAAATCTTTTTTAAACAACAAAACAATAAACTCGTTTCCCCAAAGCAAAATAAAAACAGCCACAATAACACTAACTATCATAACAAACGCAAACACTCGGATTGTCAACTGTTGTTTTTGCTTTGTATTTTCACCGGTTAACTTGGGGAAAATCACATTTCCCGACGTATTGGCAAGCTTTTGCATCAGTTCTGCAATCATGACAGAAATAGAGTACAATCCTGCTCCTTTGACTCCAATCAATAAATTAATCAAAATAATATCAACCCGGAATAGCAAAAACAAAGAGATATGAGAAACAGCTGCTTTGGTTGAATAATTTAAACTCTTTTTTAATAAAGAGGTATCTGGCTTTGAAGCTTTATGTTTTGTAATAAAAAGATAAAGAATCAGGATAAAGACCAAAATCATTGAAAAGTTATATCCGGTTAAAACCAGTTCAGGTGTTACAGTAGCAAACAAATATATACAGATATTAATCAGCAGATAGAATATAAACGGTAATGCCAGAAAAAAATTGTAACGATTATAATCCTGCAAGCCTAAAAATATTGAATTCATACTGCGGATTGTAATATAGAACGGAACAACAGCAACGGATAACCAAATCAGCTTGTTTGACAAACCCGGCACTGCAATATGAAATACCGGGAGTCCCCAAACACCTGCTGCTGCCATTAGTATAGCCAGAAAAAAACCGTATAATAACAAATTGCCAAAAAGTGGTGAAACCAGCTTTTTATCTTTGCTGGTAAGATAGGTATTATTACGGGAAAGCCCATCACCCAATACCAGAGCGGAAATAGTAATGATCGTCATTGCCAAAGAGTATTGACCTCTTCCTTCTACACCCAGTGCACGGGTAATAATTATACTGTTAATGAATCCAACAAAAACAACTATACCCTCGGCAATAAAACTTTTTGAAAAAACACCAATTAATGACATATTATTTTAATCTCTGCACATAAAACAAGAATTTACAGATTTTTAGGCTAATCTCAAAATCAATATTATCTTATAGAACAAAAAGACGTGAAAACAAAAAAATCATTTCATGAGTATACATTTACTGATTGCTTCGGCATTTTCGTCACCTTCTGAGGCAACAATCTTGTAAATATATACACCATTTGCAGGAACATCTCCATCAGCATCCGTTCCATCCCAGGGCAGCATATTGTAACCGGCACCCTGCCAGCCATAATCCAAATCGTTAATCAATCTGCCTGCAACCGTATAGATCTTGACACGCACATTAGCAGGCTGTGATAATTCAAAAGTAAAATGTGTATCGGTTTCAAAAGGATTTGGATAGTTGACGATTTTACGTATTGCCAGTTCATTAATCACATTAAAACTGGTTTGATAGATGCTTGAATTATTACTGGGATCAGAAGTCATCACTGTTAGATAGTGCTCTCCATCTGCCAGTACCGGTTTATATTCAAGCTTGATGGCTGTATTAACTTCATCAGATTCCAACATTTGCAATTGACCACTGTTATAACTCACACGCTGATCATCCAGAAATAGAGTAACCATACTGGTATCAACAATGCCAGATGTGTTCTGCCGATTGTCTGTAATATCGACCAATATAGTGGGTTGGGACGCAACCCAATCTCCATACATGATCTCTCTGCCATCAATGGTTACTGCAATTTCTGGTTTAATGGTATCTGCCAATACATAAACAGATGTGGTGACAATATTATTGGCTTTATCCAGTTCAACAAAATGATTTTCCGGATCAATGTACATCTTGAGTTTGTGGATTCCTGCCAGTCCCTCGGAATTCCATATATGAGAAACTGATATCATACTGTCAGGTAATATGGATTGAGCATAACGCTTTATGGCAATTAAGCTTTCGTTCCCATCGGTATCGATATGGAAAAACCCAAGATTCAGCGTATCTCCGACTATGGCTCCTTTACCGAGATTATAAATCTGTGCCCGTATTTCCACATCACTCCCAACCAGGATTGTATCATTATCAACACTGAATATCTCTTGTGACACTGCAAAATCAGGTGATGGCTGAAAATTTACAGCCCATTGATGAATTGACGGAGTAAAATGAAAATCAGTTGTTATTAATGTACCCGATATTTTGAGAAAAGGATAAATCTTTCCATCGATACCAGCAAGATCAATTTCTTTGGCATTGGTTTGACTGATCAAAGTATCCTGTATACCATTACTCCGTATTCCAAGCACATTAAATAATATGGACGTTTGCTCTGGCAGATTTGTCTTTACATTGCATTTTCGCCAATTTGTACTGGGGCCTACAAGTGGAGTTGACACCGTTCCATTCAATTTATAAATTTCAATATTCTCCAACAATGAAACAAATCCTTCACCGGATTTTTTTATCTCTTCAGAAACGGAACCAACAGGAGCTCCTTTTTTACCAATAATGGCCCATGAATCTCTGTACTGTAAATCCCGGCAATACTGACTTCCTATAGATTCCAGGGCAGTATAAGCCGTCTCATTCAACTGATTGCTGCCCTCATCTTTGATTGCGGCCAATACCCAGGTACTGTCAGCAAACTCGCTAATTACCAATGCCATTGAATCTGGAGTATTACCATCTGCATAAGTATCAAAGCATTTTTGAAACAAAACACTGCCATCTTGAGGACTCAGGGCGACCAGATTGATTCCGCGTGACGTTTCCAAAACCGAATTTGAATTCACCAGCAACCTGGCATAATTCCCATCTACAATACCAGCCGATTCAACATTCAGAGTAAGAACATCACGATAAAGTACTATACTACCGTCGTGTATTTGTGTATTTTCAAGATTGTTTTCCGAGAATTGTTTAGCTTGAGATTGTCCCCAGCCAAAATCATTAGAATTCGTAGCTAAAAAGCTGCCTTCAATCCAAACCGGACCTGCGGTTTCATTCGTATTGCGGCATCGCCAGTAATAAATTCCGGAAGCCAGATCACCCACAGCCCACTCAGTTGTTAAAAGACCGGGTGAAGCTGTATAGGTTTTGAGATATCCGCTATTAAACGTGCTGGATGTATCTAGTTGGAACTCGAACATATAATCCTCCAGGGTTGTTGCCTGGGGATTGCGAATACTGAGGACCATATCATCACCGGAACATATCGCCTGATCATGTGGATATAAAAGGCGTATTACATTCGAAACAACCGTTACCTGTTGAGACGCTGTATTGTTTGTTTCGTCATCTTCATCTATCATTTGATTGGGATCAACAGATGCAGTAACATTGACTAACCCGGTCATATCTTTTAATTCCCAATCTACTTTTACAGAATCAGAAAGATAAACGGGTGCCAGTTTTTTTACATACTCTACTCTATGATTATTTCCGTTTTGCAGTTCTGCTGTAACCAATACAGTCACACTGTCTTCCGGTAAAAGTCCGAAATTGTTCACCGCCACATGAATTTCTGCCAGCGAATCTGCTTCGCTGGGTATGGTGGGATAAACACGGATATCAGAAGCACCAATTGCCAGATCAGGTTTATCAGGCAGTGCAAGATCCAGTGCGGGATCACCCAACAAGACATATTGTAATATAATATTTCTAACATGCAGCCCTTCGCCCAGTGTACTCCAAATTCCGGCACTTGCCTGGCTCAGGCCTTTGCCAATTTCCTGCACAGAATTCTGCAGCATAATAGGATACAATTGACGCAAAAACATATAATCTTCATACGTATAACCCCAACCTGCAGTCCCCCAAAATGCAACTGCTCCCTTGTCTACAACCCGTAGAAAATATTCTCCAAAACTATCCTGATTCGGTTCAGCAAAACGCCCGGTATGACAGGTCATGCTTGTGATAAAAGGATATTTTGGTCCATTATTCAGCAAATCAATATCCGGATTGTGGAACATTAGGTCCCATGTGCTGCTGCCTGCATGGCCGATAAAGTTAGCCCAGACAATACCATCGTCAAATGTGTTCAACAGATCATCACGGTGTTCACCTTCTGCAAGACCTGTAGTTTCTTTACCAATAAGTATAGCATTACCACCCACAGGAGGCACTGAAACAAAATCATCAATCAAAGTCTGAGATTGTTGACCAAATACCAGTTGTTCATACTGATCAAATCCACCACTGATAAACAAAAAATTCTTTTTCCATGATGCGGGTGCAGTGGATTCGTATTCCATTATTTTATCCAGATAATTTTGAGCTTGATCTTCTGATTCAACCGGAATCCGACCGATATTCATATCCGGAACAATGTCATCCTCGCCATCCATACAGGCATACCAAACATCGCTAACCGGATTTCCATAAACAGGAACAAAATCCTCTTTACTGTCATCTCCGGAATTCTTTAGTGGGTCCCAGCTTGCGTCGCCCAACATGACTACATATTCCGGTGCTGGCTTTTGCCAGTTGTTATATGCATGTTCCAGAAACCGTTTAACAGCTACCGGATCCTTTATCCCGTAATTGAATTCATTATATATCTCATTAACATTAGCAACATAGGTTCTGAATCCATTTTGCGTCTGACGATGAGCCGCCAATTGATTGGCACTAGCCATAAAATCAGGGTGGGTAACAATAATATAATCCGCACCATTCTGCACAGAAGACAATTCACCCAGTTGTATTTTTTCTAAAAGGGGTTGCTTTAATCCCATAATATCAAATACAACAAAAGGTCCCGTTTGTTTTTCAGGCACATTAAAACGACAAACAAACCCATCACCTTCTGTAAAATTGATATAGTCATCAATGTGCGCCGGTCCTTCACCCGAAGCGGATAATACTTCTATTGCCGTACCCGGCTCGGCTCCCTTTCTTCCGATTAAAGCCCACGATGCTCGTTCTGTCAAGTTTTGGATCTGGCTGCTACCAAGTGTTTCCAAAGCATTAAACTGTTCTTCGCTTAGGTGGTTAGAACCCTCATCTTTAATTGCGCATAATACAATACGGCCATCAGCAATTCTGTTTACAACTGCAACCAGGCTATCTGCATCCGCTGTAGAGCCCCACGTATCAAAAGTCCTTTTCATCTCTACATTACCGGTATGCTGATTGATTACCACCATACCAATTCCACGGGTACCTTCATATATCAATTCATTTTCAATCAAGAAACGGCTGTAATTTCCATCACCAATAGCAGCGGATTGCACTTTAATATTTAACAACTTGCCCGTTGTTACACTTTTATTCACCAGCTCTTTTTGTTCCCGTAGATTAAAAACAAAAACAGAATCAGATTGTAAACCACTGATCTGCAGAGCATGTTCAACCGTATCTAACGAATCGATCAAGAGCTGACCATTTTCAACCTGCAAGGCGCGGGGATAATCAACCTCAAGCCAGTCAAAATATACCTGTGAGATTTCGGCATTGGTTGCAACAGATTCTATTAATAATTGATTACCAGATTCCAGCAGGTTTGATACAGGAACTGAAAAATATGGTAACCACTCTTGGCGGTTATTAAAATAGCCTTCCCCAATACGATTATCGTTCACCGATAATAAAAGATGATGATCATTTTCTGCTGAATCAATGGTCATTCCTCTGAATCTCAATCGTATTCTCAAAGAATCATCCAAGGTTGTACCAGAGAACAGTCCCGGTAAATCAAACTCGATTGTTTGTCTGGAATTATGATATAATGCCCGGGTCCAAACCCACCCTTCACCGTCGGTTATGTCGGTTTCCTGTATGGCTTCATTGGTATCGCCATGATAGTATTCAATATCTTTTTCAATATGAATAGTAGATATAAAGTAATTGTGTGATAAACCGGAATCATTTTCATTGGAAATTGTTGAATATCGTAATCCGGCATCACCACCCCAAACCAGCCAATACACGTTGTTAACAGCCCAGGAATGAAAATAATCATTATCACCGCTCAATCGGTCAGCATAAAAAAACAGCAAATCATTTTCATTAAATTCCCCGTCTCCCCCATCTAAAACCTGGCAAGGCTGTTCAATCCCATTATTTAAAATCTTAATAGTGCCTGGATCGATCATTGACAACTGAACACCCTGGTCACGCAGATCCTCACCCGTAATTTTATACATACCAGCGGTTGGCGTTTCGATCTTAATCAATTCATCACGATTATAGGGTTCCCACCAGGAATCAATGGCAATAGTCTGCACGGAATTTGCTCTGGCAAGTTTGGCATTACCCGATTTAGACCGGATTGTATGATTTTTCAAATCTAATTCAACTGCGGCATTAATCCTGATCTTGATATATCTCAATACACGCATCTGGTTTTGAACAGGATTATATAAAACCGGATTTATGGCGAACCGGGTCAATAAATTATCCCGCTGCCAGGCATGAGATGTCGATATAAAAGATGCGGGATAAAAAGCAGCTTTTTGATAAACATTTCCTGTTTTATAAGAAATATCAGGTTGAGAATTATAATCAGAATATAGATATTTTGGTGCAGGGCAAATCGTATGAGTGGATTGATTTGAATAAACCGTATCCAGAACGGTTATTCGACGACTATCCACATTTTCCAACAGGAGGTTATTTACAGGTAAAATGGGAAATCCGGGAGTTCTGGCTTCTGCCAGATCATCGCATATCGGTACAATATATTCACCATTATCCGTTTGCAGGGTATTAAATTCAATTTGCGGAACGGTCCACTCTAATATGGTATATTGCGGTGTTTGTTCAAGTACCGAAACAGTACTGTTTCCAAACGCTATAGAGGCAGGATACCAGAAAATGGTAATAAATAAAAATACAAATAAATTGAATTCATATTTCTTGTAATTAACATTTATATTTTGGATTTTTTTCATAAAACTTTTGCAATAATTCACGTTGAAATTGGTCCACACGCTTGATAACAGTGATGTGATTATAGTGTTCTTTAACAAATTCTCTGCCATTTTTGCAAATTTCATTCCTAAATCCAATATCTTCCTTAACTTGCAGCATTTTTTCAACCATATCCAGGGGATCATTACTCTTGCAGAGTAATCCATTTTTATTATCGAGCAGCAAGTCATTTACACCCCCAACATCAGTAGCAACAACGGGGACGGATGCAGCCATTGCTTCAATTATGCTGACAGGTGTTCCTTCATTTAACGAAGTTAATGCCAGTACATCCAGGGCAGAGTATACTTTTTCTACATTCAACACCCACCCTGTAAAATGTACAAATGGTTTCAAATTCTTTTCATCAATATAGTCTTCAATTATAGTTTTATATTCCAGTTCACCATCTCCAACAACAAGTAAATGCGCTTTTACACCCCTGCTATGCAGCTCTTTTAACACATCAATAATCATTTTATGATTTTTTATGGGTACAATTCTGGCCACTATACCAATTACAAAAGCATCACTGGGGATCTTTAAAGTGTCTCTAAACTCGTTATTTTTTTCAAGGTTCAAAAAGCGACTGGAATCAATTGCAATCGGAATGGTAACTACCTTGTCCATTGATGCAATTTTAAATTTTTTGACCAAATCATAACGCTGAAGCGGACTGATAGAAATGATCTTTGTTGAAATAAATCCCAACACCCGTTCAACTATCTTGTAAAACTCTGTTTTTGCAGGAGAAAAATAATTTTCAAATGTATGGCCATGAAATGTATGTAAAACAACCGGTACATTGGCACATCTGGCAGCAATTCTGCCCACGGCTCCTGCTTTTGCGGTATGTGTGGATACAATATGAGGTTTTTCTTTTTTTATAAATTTATATAATTTATAAACGGATTTGATATCATAAAAAAAAGACAGTTCTCTTTTCATAATATCAATAAGGTGAACTTCTATACCTTTTTCTTTTAGTAATTGTGCTTTATTCAGCTCTCCTTCTTCAACACACCCCCCTACAAGCAATACTTTATAAGTATCCTTGGGTAAGTGAGTTGCATACAACTCGACAAAATTAGCTGGCCCCCCAATAATTATACGGGACAATACAACAATGACTTTAATTTTCCCACTCTGTTCAGACATTTTCCTCGATTACTTTCATTGTTTCATTGACACATTTTCTCCAGGGATATCGCCTAATATGTTCAAAACCCTTTGCTATATAATCAGCTTGGATCGATTCATCTGACAGCAAATGATTTATCGAATTAGCAATATCCTTAACATTATATGGATCGCATAATATTGCAGCATCCCCTACGACTTCCGGTAAAGAGGAACAATTAGAAACCACCACAGGAGTACCCGCAGCCATGCTCTCAAGTGGTGTAAAACCAAATCCCTCAAACGTTGAAACAGTCACAAAAACATCCGCCAATTGATACAAAGGTGCGATATCTTTTTGTTCAACAAAGTTAGTAAAATGTACGGAATTATTCAAATTTAATTCAACTACTTTGGCATAAATTTCTTTAAAAAACCAGTTTTCCTGACCTACTATAACCAAATCATGATCAATTGAAAACTCTTTTTTCAATATTGAAAACGCTTCAATTAAACGGATATAGTTCTTTCTGGGTTCCAGGTGCCCTATAGATAATATAAAATGTTTTTCCAAGCCGTACTTTTTCTTCAAAGTGTTATATTCTTCATCTGTGTGCTTTATTTGCCAGGGTTCAGCATGTATACCCTCATGAATGACATGAACTTTGGAACTGTCTACTTTTAAATATTTTAAAATGTCATCACGAGTATATTGGGAAACAGAAATAATCCGTTTAGCATTCCTTGCGGACCTACGAATGATCCATTGCAGATAATGATATCGTAAAAACGGATAATACTCGGGACAATTAAAACTGCGCAGATCATGAATGGTAACGATACCGGGCACATTAGTACCCAACGGGAAATAAGACATGGGTGAAAAATATAAATCAATAGCATCTTTTTTCAACTGATTGGGCCAAAAAACAGGATCAAGCAGAATCCGTAATATGGGATTATCGGCCCGAATTGAAATACATTTCACAAAAGGATGTTTTAAATATTCCGGATGGCTCGTACACCATGATTCTGGCAGATACACAACCGGTTCAAAGTTGTGCTGTTCCTGCAGCAACGAATCCATAATCTCCTGCATATATACACCCAGGCCGCCTATATTGGGTCCCATAACCAGGGCATTAAATGCAACGCGTTTCATCCAGTTCTCCGGTAACAAGTTTGGTAAATACAGGTATCAGTCGAAAACATGTCACAACGGCTTTAGCATAAGCTGGTGTTAAACCGTTACGTCTTGCAAAATTTACGGGTATTCTCAGAATCATACCCAGAATTAAAACAATATAACCACAAATAGCATTAAACATATTATATCTTTTGTACAAATATCTGGATTGATTGACAGCATTCAAAATCAATATTTTCCTGAACGATTTCTTTGAACTTGCAGCATGAACATGCAATACTTTTAACTCCGGGATTACATATACTCCCCAACCTGCATCATGAGCTGCGGCACACCATTCCATATCTTCTGCATACATGAAATAATGTTCATTCAACAATCCAATCTGCTCTATAACCTGCTTACGGATGGCAAGAAAAGCACCGTCAACATAATCCACAGCCTGGATTGCCTCTGGTGCATTAGATTTCCTGAACAAGGGTGAATCCTGAAACAGCAATTGATCCTTGATCAATGTTAAAACCGAAACAAAACGTCTGCCGCAAGCCTGAATTTTCCCATCCGGGAAGACAAGACAAGCACCCGCAATGCCGGCATTTTCATTTGTATTAAAAAAAGAAATTAATTGACCAATAGAATCTCTAGTCAACAATTCCGTATCACTGTTCATCAAGATTATCAAATCACCTTTGGCAGCATGAATCCCCTGGTTATTTGCTTTTGCGAATCCCAGGTTTTCACCATTTCTAATCAAATGCACATCAGGATAGTTTTGTTCTATCTGCTCACAAGTATCATCCATAGAATTATTATCTACAACCAGAATTTCAAAAGCATTTGCTTCCTGCTCATAAATGGACTGAATACAGCGTAGCGTTAAATCTCGTGTATTCCATGTAACAATGATAAAAGATGTGAGCATCAAGATATCCAACGAATTTTAAAATTTTGCATATACACACTAAAAAAAACAAAAAAGAAACTGGTGTAATTTAAACGATGCCGTATTGCTGTACCAAAATTTGAATCCACAATTGCATTTGCCATTAATCCAACAAGGCAAAAAATAACAATAAACATCTGTAAATTTTCATTTTTGGGTATTTTATATTTTCTAAAATATTGAATAAAGCCCCAAAATACTATAAAAAGCGCAACACTCTCAAGCGCGGAAAACAATTGAAATATTGTACGGACATTCCACAAAAATGGACCAAAAGTGAAATAAAAAAATCTTATCGGAGAGTACTTGAATACATCCCAGTAATTGTTCATTTCAATATTAACCAGGTAAGCGGATCCGCCCTCAACCCTCAAGGGCTGCGCAACAAAGGGATACGCCAAAACCAGGTCAATATACAATTTGAATTTCAGATATACAAACAGTAATAGCAGTAAGATCCCAAAAAGTAATAATAGCTTGTAAGATTTTCTCACCTTGGATTTAAAGAACAAATAGATCCCATAAAACAAAAACATGACAATATAAAGATAAGAATTTTGATTCCTAAGCAAAGTGCTCAGCGTATAAATCAAAACAATCATCAAGATATTGCCAAATCTTGGTTTATTTTTTACAATATCTATAAAGTATGTAATTAACAGAAATGAAAGAAAAATTATCATACTGTCACGTAATGCATAAGATGTAAAAGCCCAGTTTGAAGGCCAGAACATAAAGAGAGCCATTGCCAGCAATGCAATTTTTGATTTTTCAAACAATTCCCGTGAAATTTTGTATAATAAAATTCCAGACCATACATTTAAAAATATATTCAATAGCCTTGGCAAAATAGGAACAGGTCCAAACACTTTGTAAATCATACCCATAATAAAGCTGTAACTTTTAACCCCAAAACCCGGAAAGACATTGTAAAACATGGGAGAATTGTTCTTGATATTATCCAGAATAATATTGGCTTCCAAGTTGTACAAAATCTGATCAGATTGCTCCTGCAAGACGGATCCCAGATATTCATCCACAAAAATCAATACAACCCTTAATGTAAAACCTGCAAAAACAATTAATTTGAATTTATCAGACTGTTCAAAAGACAATCCCCATAAAACAAAATAGCAAAACAATGTCAGGATAATATAGATCTGAATATCAATGGGAATGAACGCAAACAAGACCAGTGCCAGCATAGGCACAATAAAACCAGAGTCTTTTAATGAAAATTGTAAGCTGTTCGATTTGTACATTTTTTATTAAAATCCCAAAATCGTTCTTGCTTTATATTTTAAATTCCGTGTTACCACAGATGTGCGGGTCAACTTGCCGTTGGTGGTATACAATTCATTGACCTGATGTTTTTTCAGCAAATGCTGTCCTGCTAAAAAATAATCAGTATTACAGTTTCCAGCTGAAAGATGGTTTACCTGAACCGGGAGAACGTATCTTTTAAAATCATTTTTTGCCAAAATCGTACAAGCTTCAACAGCATATAAATGCCACTTTATTACAGTGTTTTCAAATAATCCAAATTGCTTCATGGTTTTTAGATTTGTAATCATGACACATTCATCAAATGTATTGACTATATGAGGTTTGTCTATTGTTAAAAATCCGGTTTCACTGCCACCGGAAATAATATTTCCTATCCCCACACCTTCTTTATATCCAACTTTTTCTACTCTACCTGCGACTCCTGCAAAAAAACAACCGTCATTATCAATTGAATGACACCATTCAGGGATTTGCAAAAAGCTTTTATCATCATAAAAGATCACATCCTGATGCGTGATGACAAGTATTTCATCTGTTAATAGATGCAAATTATCCTGAACAGCATTGCTAAATGAAGCATATTTACCCTGGGTATTATCGATCAGGGTTATGGATGTATTTTCGAGAATATTGGGATGACTTGCTTTTAATCCTCCATGCAAAACACGCTCATTGTTATATACTGTTACAATTTGCATCTCAATTTCTCCTGAACTGCAAAACCTGTTTCAATTCAGCTTTTTCAAACCACCATTTAAAGACAAATAGCAATAAAACAGGAATCATAACCGCAACAAAAAACAATTTAGCAATCAACGTAGATTGAATAACCATGGCAGCTATAAAAACAATCATGGCAAAGGCCAAACCGATAAAGAATTTCAATTGTTTCATATCCAGTAATTTACCGGCAAAATAATGCATTAAAACAGAATCAAGCAATACACGTGCGGACCATGTCAAAGCCGCGCCATTAATGCCCATCTTGTCAACCATAAATACAAACATTAAAAAATATAATGGGGTTTCTATCAAATGAAGCTTGGCAGTTATATCCGGTCTTCCTGCGGCCTGAATAAGGCTAAGCGAAACCTGTGCGGGTGCATTCAGAAAAACTCCCAGTGCAAGCAATTGCATCACCAATGTACTTTGAGTGGCCAGGTCGTTCCCTACCCAAATTTGCAATCCTTCTTTTGCAAAAAGTACAATTAACAATATAATGGGGAACATGAAAACCCATAACAACTTTCTTCCCCACTCATAAATTCGAGCTGCGCGGGTTCTGTCCAGATCATAACTTGCAGAAAATGCGGGAAACAAAACCCGGTTCAAAGCAATGGCCACCATTAATATTTTTGTTACCACTTCATAAGGAGTAACATAATACGTCACTGCAGTAACTGATAATAGTGCCCCAATTAAAAACCGGTCTGAATACACCATTAACGGGCTGATAATATTGCTGACAGACATCCAGCCACCCAGTTTTAAAATGGGTTTTACAAGTTCACGGGAAAATATATATCCGCGTTTCAGAACATCCAGCACATCCAACGCAACATACAAGGAAACAAACCATAAAACAATCCGGCCAATGGTAAGCATGATAATGATATAGCCAATGTGGTTTGTAAATAGTAATCCCAAAACCGGTATTAATAGAGTAAACAGGGTATTTAGTGTACGAACAATATTTACTTTAAGAAAAGATTGATTTGCCTCCATTACTCCCCACAAGGCGGCAGTAGTAATAACAACCGGTATACAACCGGATATAGCCCAGAATGCAATGACCGATTCTCCCAACAGATCGGGAGGTATTTTAAAAACCTGATAAACAAGTGTATGAGATAGAAAAATCAAAACAACAGCCATTACTAAACCCAAAATGGACAAAAATGTAAATCCGGTCCAAAACAAGGCTGGTATTTCATCATACTTGTCGACAGCAAGCTTTTCTCCAATCATTTTGATCAATACCCGGGCAATACCAAAATCAAACAGACTGAAATACCCCATTACAATCCATGCAATACTCAGCACACCAAAACGATCGGTACCCAATCCCTTAATCAAAACAGGAATTGTAATTAATGCCACCAAAAGGGGCACACCCTGAAAAAGAATATTCAGCATAGTATTTTTAGCAAGCAAACCACCCCGGGTAAGATTGAGCATACTATTATTTTCTACATGATTTGCCATTAATTTAAACGTTCTCCGTTAGTCACCAGTCCATTAAAAACATTTGAGATTTTTTGAAAATTCATTACAACATATAAAACTGTAAAACCTGAACAAAACAATATACATGCAAAATAAGCATTATTGATCAAAGAAGCTATTACCAGCATCACAAAAAATAAAATCATTTTTACAAAAATTACAACCCAATTTATATGATGCAGTTGTTTTTGAATCCTGTATCGATAAAATATAAAGGCAATTCCAGCAATCACCAAATGGCTGAAAACTGTTGCAATCAGTGCCCCTATCATTCCCCATATGGGGACAACTATTAAATTCAGCACCAAGTTCACCACACCTCCTGCAGACATGCTCCACAGGTACAACCGCTCTTTTCCGCTATAAAGCAATAGCGTTGTATAGATTGTCTGATAAAAGAACAAAAAAATCACAACCAGCAGTACTTGAAAAATAAAAACCGATTGTACAAATTCCTGTCCATACAAACGGATTATTAAAACATCCGAGATAAAATACAAACCCCCTGCAATCAATCCACCTAGATAAAGCATTACCACCTGTAGCGCAGAGGTAAGCCAATCCAATTTAGGAGTATTGTCACGCCAGCGTGAAATAACAGGACCAAAAACAACCTGTACCATAATAGCTAAACCTAAAAACTGACCAACAACCTTGTACGCTGCCGAATACCAGCCAACCTGCTGAGCACCTAAAAACTTGCCAATTACCAGTGTATCAAATGTAAAATAAACATTTACTATGAGTGTTGAAGCGGCAATAAATACAGACACTTTTAACATGGGAATCCACGAAAGAACTGAAATATCGCTGAAACGCGGTATACCTGATATTTTTGCAATGATCAACCACAATATCAGAGCTGCACCTATATACGAAACTCCACGGAGCCAGGAAACCCTCTGCAGATCATCGGGACCATGAACAATCAGCAGAACAATAATAAAAAAGAACATATAATTCAGAACGCGCCACAGCGCTATACCCGCCATTTTTTCAATACCCTGAAAAACGAATTCAGGATTCCAGGCCAGCGCAATTAGTATGGTAAAACCACCCAAATAGAGCGTTTTTAAATGCGCAGGGATCCCCGATCTCAAAATGTATAAAAACAACACAGCAGAAAGAATCACAGCCACAAGCGTTCGCACCATTACAATATTTGTCATAAACCGATTGATTTGGTCTCTGTAACGCGCTATCTCGCGTGCGCCATACACTGCAAGCCCCATATCTACAATCAGGATCAGATAAATAAAAACTGACTGAGCATAAGACCAGTGACCATATCCCGTATCTGATAAACGCCGGGCCAGAACAATCTCTACTGCAAATTCAACCAGACTGGCAATAATACCACCAACTAACAGGAACATGAAATTTTTAAATATACGGTCTCTCTCACCCATATACTGCTCAATAATTCAAACTGAAATGGAACCAGAATTCAGAACGCTTACCTGGCAAATCTGTATCTGGATAAAGCTCCGAGTCCCCTTTGCCATAACTGTATTGTGTTGTCAAATAACAATTGTAAAACAATTCATATCTATATAGAATACCAAATTGTAAATTTTCTTCAAGTATGCCATCCAAAAATGGGGCAGTAACAGAGTCACTGGGATCATGAGGAGTAAAAATATCCCCTCCCGCATTTATCTGTTCAGTATTACTGCCGTGTCTTTTCTTTTCTACAAACCCGGTAAAGCGTGTTCGAAAAGTAGGTCTGTAATTCATCTCTATATAAATGTCATCGGAATTGGGACCACTCCAGTGCCCCATACCTGTTACAAAATGATTATAGGTATTGATATCCGATTTATGGCTGTAAACAAACGGACGCAGTCTGGAATATTCTAATCGAATATCAGTATTGGCAAGTCCTAATGGATTAACGTGGTAAATACCGGCAAGATATGCATACTTGTTGCCATAAAAAGATGAACCCAACTTACTTGTGGTGACATCATCAAGAAACAGTTCCGCATAGATTTTGGTGCGAGGAAGCACAAACAGCTCTACATCCATTCCCATAGCAGCATTGTCTCGGTCCCCCAGGTAATGTTCAGCAGACCTGAAAAACATAACGGGATTCACATAAGCAGCTTCAAACTTTCTTTCGGAAAAGATCATAATCTCATGCATACCCACATTCAACCAGGAGAATGGAGAAAATTCTATCCTGTGCGCAGCCATATATTTTTCCAAATGATTGCCGTAATAGTATTCGGGTGTAAAATGCTTTAAAACCGCATACATGGACGTGAGCTTGAATGGCCTCGTATTGACTTGGATTTTTAAAAAATCATAACTGGTTGCGTTGTCAGACAATGCCAATTGACCCCGATATCCCGGGCCCCATTGATTTTCATCTTTACCAAATTGCAATAGAAACCAGTTTTTATTATAGACGAGGTATGCACGGGTCTCATCATGATAAATATCACCATTGCCGCCGGAAACAAATCCGAGTCCATAAGCAGAGGTATTAATAAAAAGGGGATAATTACGTGTGCCCCACTCGCGTGTATCTCGTACATCTGTATAATATCCTACATGGTCTCCAAGCGTTCCCCAAATCAGAAAACCACTCGATTGCTCAAAAACCTTTTCTGTTGATTGCAGCGTATCAACACTTGCAAACAATCGTTTTTCTGACAATATGGGATCAATGTTAATGCGCGTTATATCATCTGAATAAGAAAATAAATTCCTTCCATTGGCATAAACCTTGTCCGGAAGCCAGCCATCAATCCATTTATGCTTTGTAATCATGTCCAGGCGTTCTGCATGAGGTTTATAGAGATCACCCAATTCCTCTCTGAATAGAGAGATATAATACCCCAACTCTTTGGCTTCGGTTTGCCCCAATTGATACGAGTGTTCATAAACTTTTCGCAATCCCTTTGCAATTTCCAATCGGGATAAAGGCCGGGTATCGTTGTGAAATCCTCGCAAGAGACCTTTTGTCTCCATTCTTTCAAGAAAGTCATATACCCGGTAGTGAGAAGGAACAAAAACAGTTTGAGAATATAAAAATCCCCCCCATAAAAGAAGGAAAATTATTTTTTTAAAAATGTTCATTTAATATATTAACCATTATTTCACTTGCCTTACCTTCCCCATAGTGGCTGTTTTGTTCAGAGTCAGGATTAAAGGAAGAAATAGCATTTTTTATTTTTTCCTTATCTGCACCTACCAGAACATTCCAACCGTCCTGTACGGTTTCAACCCATTCGGTTTCAGGACGCATAGTAATACAGGGTACTTTATAGAAATAAGCCTCTTTTTGAACCCCGCCGGAATCCGTTAGAATTTTCTCTGCATTTTTTTCAAGCTGAATCATTTCAAGATAACCCACAGGATCTACAAGCTTGACCGTGCCACTCTTTTTAATCACATCCATTAGTTCATATTTTTGTAAAAATCCACGTGTACGGGGATGTATAGGCAAAACAATATTTTTGCCGGATTCTATAAAAGCCTGCACAATACCTGTTAAAATCTGTTTATCATCAGTATTCTGCGGGCGATGACAGGTTGCCAATAAATATTGTCCGGGTTTCACACCAATAACATCCAGCACAGAGTCTTTGCGTTCAGCCATTTCCGCATAGTATAAAGCAGCATCAAACATAACATCACCGGTTTGATACACACCCCGGGTAACACCTTCTTTTGCCAAATGCTCAACAGAGACCTTTGTAGGACAAAACAACAAATCCGATATTTTATCTGTTAATACCCGATTAACCTCTTCGGGCATATGTCTGTTGAAACTGCGCAAGCCCGCTTCAATATGCACTACCGGAATATTGAGTTTACTTGCTGCAAGTGAACCGGCGATTGTAGAGTTGGTATCGCCATACACCATCACACAATTGGGTTTATGACTGATTATAAGCTTTTCAAGCTCTACCATCATTTTACCGGTTTGTTCTGCGTGTAATCCTGAGCCAATCTCTAAATTTACATCGGGTTTGGGTATATTAAGCTCATCAAAGAAAAGCTGAGACATATTTTCATCATAATGTTGTCCGGTATGGACCAGAATTTCTTCATGCTGCACTCTTAAATTCCGGGATACCGGTGCCGCTTTAATAAACTGGGGTCTTGCACCCACAACGGTTAATACTTTCAACAGAACCTTCTCCTATTCCCACCCCTGGTTTTCCAACAACTGATCTTCCGGTACATCTCGTAAATACTTGGCAGGTGCCCCAATTACAATTTGACGCGGTGGCACATCACGTGTAACTACTGAACCCGCTGCAACGACTGCATCCTGACCAATTACTTTACCCGGTAAAATAACAGCATGACCACCAATACGACCACCACGTTTTATTGTCACACCTTTAAAATGTTTAAATCGCTCTTCGGTGCGCCCCATAAAGTTATCATTGGTTGTATGCACGCCCGGTGCGATAAAACAAAAATCCTCTATAGTAGAATATGCGGTAATATAACAATTGGTTTCCAGTTTACATTTTTTACCAATTGTGGTTTTGTTTTCAATGGTAGCACTTCGGCCAATTATAGTAAATTCACCCACACTCACTTCTTCTCGTACCGCGGCCCCATCAGCAACCAGAACATTGTTATCAATTTCACATCCAGCATAGATCACAACCTGCGCACCAAACATACAATCATTACCAATTTTCACAGGAGGCAATGTTGATTCGTCTTTGAAAATACTGCGTTTAGCACGCATAGGCAGCTTACCAATCACAGTACAGTCATCAATGCGAACATTATCGCCAATGATCGCACCCTCATGAATAACAACATTATGACCAATACGACAATTGCTGCCGATTTTTACATTTTCTGCAATAACTGTAAAATGTCCGATTTCTGAATTCTCACCAATAGTGGCAGATTCGGATATATAGTTTTCCATAAATACTCCTGAAATAATCAGATCAAAATTTCTTGCGAATCAAGCGGGATTTAAAAAGATGCCAATCGCTATTCAGTTGGTCCCGGATATTCATAAACCGTTCATTTTTTTCCGGATTTTGAATCAATATCATATGAAAATGAACAATAAATACCCAGCAAATAGTGAACAGAAAGGAGGCGGCTCCAAATACCAATAAAAAGGTTTTCTTTCGTGGCCAAAAATGTTTTACAGGAGCAATTGCCACATCCAACACCTGAACGGTGGGAGTATTGCGCGCCTCTTCAATCTTGGCCTGGTAATACTGTTGATTAAGTAACTGCCAAACAGTCTCCTGCACTTTAACATCACGGGTAAGTTCAGCAAGCTTTAGCCCTACCTGCGGAACATCGGTAAAGGGCACATAAAACTCGCCTTCGTCAGTCTGTACAGTAGCATCTCCATACTGCAATTCATGATACCTGCGGTTCAATTCGTCAAGTTCCTTTTGCGCGCGGGTTACCAGGGGATTTTCAGGTTTCATGGTTTGCAGCATAACCCCTATTTCTACTTCTTTGGCAATAATCCGTCCCTTGAGTTCACCCGCTTGTTGAATTGATGCTTGTGTTTGCTCTTGCAGAGATACAGCCCGGTTTTCCTGTTGAAATTCTGCCAGCTTTCGCGTTGCCTGTTCCAGCTTTTCATTTGTCTCTTTAAGCTGAGATTCTATATATATTCTTGAATTCTTTGCCCGTGAAACACTCTTTGCCTGATTTACCTGGTCAAGCTCTTGCACAAAGGCATTTGCCACATCGGCAGCAAGCTGCGCCGTGTTCATTTTCACAGCAATAGTAATAATGCCCTGTTTGGATACTGAAAAAAAACTCTTTTTTGTAATCTTTTTTAGCGCGTTTTGAGATGAAGAATATCCCAGATATTTATACAGTACTACATCCTCATCTTTTACCTTAAATTTTCGTTCAAGCACTCTGGTCTTTACAGAACGACTTTTCAGTACTTCGACCAGGATCTCTGATGAAGAAGATTGACCAAAATTCATACTCAGGCTGGGTATTGTTACTTCTGAAAGAATACTACCCATGCCATATTTTTCTGCTTCAGGAGGCGGCATTAATGTGGTCTCTCCCACATATTGTTTGGGGAGAACAAGCGTCAGTACAACACCCAAAACAGCTGCTATTACAAAATTCCTGACAATAATCCATCGGGCATTTACCAGAACATTGAGATAGTCCAGGATGTGTATTTCCTGAGTATTTGAATGATTATTCATTATTCTCCGTAATAATTAATCAGTAGCCTGTCTCACTACAAGATAAACTGTTGCAACCTGCCCTGCTACCAGCATAATATCTCTGAATATTTCCCAGTAATTCCTGTCAGGTTTACGCGGTACCCAGATTCTGTCTCCCGGTGAGAAATGATTTACATCGTTACTGTCAAGAATTTCACCAGAGACTTTGATAACCTTGGTATCACCAGCATCGGCATCCCAGGTGTACCCGCCCGCCTGTTCAATATAGTAATCTATACCCGCGGTCTCTTTATAGACAATACCACCATTTTTTGCTACTCTTCCAATAACTGTAACCACCATGGGTGCTTGAGGGATATTGATAATATCACCATCTTTTAAAACAACATCTTCTTTGGTATCATTTTTCACTAGCAGCTTGTAAAAATCTACTACAATAGAATTCACGTCCGCAGCGTTTTGCTTCATAACATAATACTGGTATTCGTTCTTGCTCATTTCACTCTTGCTCATACTTTGCAAACGCAGAAATTCTTTATCTTTAACAGATACCGTATTGGATCGTGTTAGTGTTGCTTCATTTACGTTGGCGTCATGTTTTAAACCACCGGCCTGCTTAATCACCTCACTCAATTGGGTTGAATCTTTGACGATTGGATAAAAACCAGGAAATAGCACCTCTCCCTTAATTTCTACCAAAGGCCCAACCTGCCAGTCCGGAATTTTACGAATGAATACCTGATCATCCGGTTCAAGCAAATAATTTTCATCAGAACCCGGATTATTTAAAACAGTTTCAAGACTGACCTCACGCACACTATAAGGTGTTTGGGGATCAACTTTAGCAAGGCTTGCTTTTAACAGATAACTGCTGCGCAAGACGCCTCCGGCTTTCATCACCAGATCACTAACTCGCATATTTTCTTCGTATTCAAAAATTCCGGGGTGTTTAACCTCGCCCATTATTGTGAGAATGTGCGGTTCAAACTTGTCTTTAATAGAGTAGACATGGATCCTGTCATGATTTTCAAGGTTCCAATTGATATTTTCATTTTGGTCGGGATTATTGTAATCGAAATAATATATTTCTCGTTCCCCATTTACACCCATCCGGCTCAGTTCAATACGATCAACCAGTGCCATATCAGTCAAACCACCGGCCAACGCTATCAATTGCAGTATGGATTCTGGCTCCTGAGCATTAATCTCATAAATTTTTTCCCGATATACTTCCCCGGATATTTCAACGACTGCTTTACGCACAGGCACAAACAACCGATCTCCGTTTTGCAGATATATATTGGGTGGACTCTTTTGTTCCAACAAGTATTCATATAAATCAATATATGCCAGCAGACTATCATTTCGGAACAGTTGAATATTTCGTAATGAACCCAATTCTGTGGGGCCACCGGCATTCAAAATCGCGTCCAGTGCAGTATTTAATGCATTCAGTGTATAATTCCCCGGAGACCTGACTTCACCAACCACACTGATCCGAACCTGCTTGGGCGCCAATAGCATTACATCAACAATGTAATTATTGTAAAGCCGCTTCAAACGCTCATCCAGGTTGATGTGAAAATCTTTAACCGTTTGACCATAGACATCAAACACACCAACAGTGGGGATATATACTTTGCCATCAACACTGACCTGCACCTTGAATTCCTTTTGTGCTTTATCACCCAGGTAGATATTTAAAATATCTCCCGGTCCCAGTGGATACTCGGGGGTAATCACGCCACCTGTGGCAAACGTATTTTGGGTTAGAATACGATCAAAAAACTGTTCCCCAAACAGACCCATCTCTTCTTTATCCTGAACAGAATCAGATTCTGTTTGTAAAGTTTTCTGATAAGAACCAAATTCATCGGGACGTACAAAATCTGACATTTGATTTTGTATTTCACGAACAGATTCAAAAGCCCCAAGCCACAGAGGAATAAAAAGTATCAAACTTGAATATTTGAGTATTGCTTTAAAAATAACCATATTCTCCAGAGTTTAGACTATAAATATAGGTAATCAAAGCAATTTAATCAACCAAATTCATTCACATTGACTGGATTACATGAATTGCAATAACTGAGCAAGTCAGTTCCCCCCGAAACCGCTAACGGATCAGCAACATTTTCTTAACAAACGTTCGAGTTCCTCCCTGTCCTTCTTGGGAACGCATCTCAAATCTGTAAAAATACAAACCCGCAGCCACCTTGTTACCGGTTTCATTAACACCCTGCCAATCCACTTCATAATATCCGGCAGGTGCATATGCATCGTACAAAGTTTTCACTTTACGACCCAAAACATTAAATACCTGCAAGGTTACGTACTGATCAGCATTCAAATCAAAACGGATTGTTGTAGACGGATTGAACGGATTGGGATAATTTTGATACAAAACAAACGTTTCGGGTATTTCTCCATTTTCATCAGTTTTATCCCCATTTAAAATATCTTCAACAACTTCCTGGGTAGGTTCGGCTACAAATACAACATACATACTTTTTGCATTAACAGCGCCTTCAGCGGAATTTCCGCCCAATGTCAACTCACCGGATTTAAAATATCCTCGCCAGATATCCAGCTTTTCTACCTGATCTGTAACACCCAATGGTAATGATGTCTTTTTAAACTTTTCATTCAACCACTGCGGTACAGATTCAACACGAGAGTCATAAGCAATATATATAACAGCATTTTGAGTGAGTGACATGGGTAAATAATCGGGGGCCTCATTACTCTTGTCATCATTCGGGGTTTTGATCATTCTGGAACCTTCAAGCACCTCCGGCACTGCTGTTAAAACATAATCACGATCAGTATAATAAGGCTTGCCCACCTGAACATATTCAACATCAATTGCCGAGTTGTCAGGCAACAGTACATCCAGCAGAGAAAGATAATGGTAAACACCATAATAACTGTCACTCGTTTCAATGGAATCATCAACAGGTACTACATCTGAAACTCTGAGGGTATATGGAATTGCCTGAAAATGCTGATAGCTTTGCAGGATAACCGTTTGATCGTCATCCGCAAGGGTGACAGATTCCAACTCTACAAATGGCTCTATGGTATAATTCTCAATATTTTCCGCGGATTGCCAGTTGACTTTTTGATCAAATTTCAATTCGATCTGCTCTGGTGTGGTCAAAGATACGGATTCAATTGCAAGCTTGTTAGAATAACCGGAATGAAAATAATACTGAAAGCGGGTATATTCTTTTTCAGCAGTACGCTTTTTCTGCTTGTCAGTAACATTCTCAACCGTTAACAAATATTCGGTCTCTGCAACATGATCACTCGTTGTTATAATAACCTGATTATCTTTATCATCCATGCGGGCGGATAGAACTTGAACGCCCTTGTCAATAGCATAATTATTCTCATTGACAGCGCTTGCAGTTTCCAAATCATGAGAAAATGTTAAAAGTAATTCGTTTGATGACAATGGCTCAACATTCGTGACCTGCAAAGTGGTAGACATTCCACTATAACTGAAATAAAAGTAAGGATTCCCATCCGGAATATTTCCAGACCTGTCTGCAATATTGTTTACATACAATTGATAAACTTTGGGTTCCATCAATGTTGTGGTAAGTTCAACACGATTGGACAAATAAGTAGTGTTTACAGCCGTCACATCAATATCATGATCAATATAATAATTTCTTGACTGGGTCACATTAGCCCCGGAAACCGGTTCATTAAACAAGACAACAATTTTATCCGATGCCAGCACTTTGACCTGTTCAATATAGGGTGGTTGATCATCAGGCAAATCGACGGTATAAATAAAAGAATGCTCATCCGGACAAACATTCATGGTCATGCTTGAATCACAAATATTCTCAATTTGAAGCGTATAGTTTTGTTTTTTATCATGTGTACTGGTTTCAAGATGAACTATATCCCTCTCTGCATTCAATACAGCACTCAATACTTGAATTCCATCGGATATAGTATAATTCCGCACATCCTGCGCAGAGGTTTCATCCAATGCCTCACTAAACAGCACATAAAGATTTTCTTCATCTTTGGCGCGAATGGTACGGATTACAGGGCCGGTTAAATCTTTGCCCAGGTATTCATAGTGATATACATTTTTATATCCGGCCGGAAGAATTCCATTATCAAAGAATAAAATGTTTTGTGTTTGCAGAGAATATATTTTGCCTTCCTGATGAGGCGATGTAGTAAGACGAACAATAATTCCATCATTGCTGAGCTGTACGTCAAACAATTGCATATCCGTATCACCGTAACTGTAATTTGATATATTTTGAGCTGTTACCGGGTCCAGTCGGTCATTAAAGTAAACATCAACCATTACCGAATCGAGCTGAACAATTTTAGTGATGCGGGGATATTTTGTATCTGAAAAAGTATAATTAAAAGTCCGGGTTGAATCAATCCGGTTATGACGATATGTATTATCAACAATTCCATGCAGCTGTATTGAATAATCTGAATTAACCGTATGGGGTGTGGTTTCAAGCGTTACAATATTCTTGTAAAAAGACAACTCGGCGTTTAGAACACTAATACTATTATCAATAACATAATTCTGAACATCCAGTGCGCTGTTCTCTTCAAGTGAACCGGAAAAATGCAAACAAATTTCCGAATCATTTAAAAACCTTATCTTTTGCAAAACTGGCGCCAGAGTATCAGGAGTAGTATATTCATAATGTACTGTAAAAGGCTCTACAATAGATTGAGAATTGCCCATATATTCAAGTTTATAAATCTCACCCACCTTGTGATTAGATGTAAACAAATTCAGCATCCTGCCGCTTGAATCCATAGAAACATTATGGATTGTAATACCGGAAATCACAAAATCATTTTCATCCAATATTCCGGGAGCAGAATTAAACATCAACTGCACATGATTTTTTTCAGGCACATTCCACAATTCAACTATGGGGGCATTTGTTGATTCAGCTATAATGGAATAACTGCATCGACTGTCATCGGCGATGGTGTTGACGTTCACTGAATTATCAGAAACATTTTTCACATTTAATGTATAAACATCGTTCTGTTGATGTGGAGCCGTCTGTATTTTAATAACATTTGCCGATATCTGTTCAAATGACAGCACAGAAATATTGGGACTAATAGAAAACTGGGCACTATCCAGATTTGCATTGATCGGTTCGTCAAAATAAACAAGTATTGACACATCAGTCAAGGGCTCAACAGAAGCAACAACCGGTGGTATATGATCAATCTGTTGTGCGTCTACCGTATAATTCAACTGTGTTTCTGGTAATGTATTGGCAGGCAGCGCAATGTCTGAAATGTTATCAACTGACAACTGATAGGATGTTTCAAATGCATGTTCTCCGGTAACCAGACGAACACTCTTCGCATCGGTCTGCAGTACGGCTTTTTGTATATCAATATCCGGTGTGATGTAATAATTCTCTATTTTTTCAGCGGTTTCCGTAGTAACTTTTTTATTATATACGATCTCTAAATCATTCAGACTCAGCACGATTACTGAATCAATTTTTAGAGGAGTTGTATCATTTAAAATGCACATGGATTCTGCAGAATATGCGCTCTCGTTACCGGCTGTATCAAAAGCGGTAATTGCAAAATAATACACGACCTTTTCTTCAAGATCTTTTAACACGTAACTGTTTACCAAACCGGTAGAAACCTTTTGGTCGTACAATCGGCTGTGATTGCCAAAATAAATGGTATACCCCGCCAAATCAGGCTCTGTATTTTCAAACCAGTTTAATTGAAGGTCAATCGCATAGAGAGGACAAATGAAAAGCAGCACCGCAAAAATTAGAGCCTTGAAATACCCCATATATATATACATAAAAACCTCATCTCATTACCAAGTATTGGAAAAAAATCCTGAAACCTGAAATAACATGTAAAAAATAGAAAATTTTTCAGGATTTGCGGAAACACTGCAAAACCCAGTTACGTAATTGTAAATAAATTACAAATACGTAATTCATTGCAGTTTCCCATTATCGTACCAGGGACATTTTTTTTGTTATCGATTCCGATCCTGATCGTAATTGATAATAATAAATTCCTGACGATACCCTGTTTCCCTGGTCATCCAACCCGTCCCAAAATCGTACATGTCTGCCGCTATCCAAAGGCCCAATTCGCATATCTCTGACCAATTGCCCAATTCGGTTATAAATATGAATATTTACATTCGTCCGCTCGGGAATAGAAAACTCGATTGCAGTATCATGGTTGAATGGATTGGGATAATTGGTTTCCAGGACAAGATACGCTGGCACCTCTGCACTTCCGGCGATTTGAGAAACTTCATCTGAAAAGGCACTTTCATTACCCCAGTAATCCACTGCCGTTACCACGACATAGTAACGCAAACCGCTTCTCAAATCATCGAGTGTCGTATTATTCTCCGACACCCACTTGTGATGGTCATACTTTTGATGACGCGTCCCCCAGTAAACCTTGTAACCGAAAATATCGTCTTCCGAATTTTGATTCCAGGATACAGTCAGAGAAACATTCTGACTCTTTACCGGGGAGATTAAGGCCAAAGAGCATGTAATTGTAATGATGAGTTTATATATAACAAAAAAATTTTTTCTCGTGATCATAAAATTTCAATTTTCTCGTATCCGTTTCTTCCGTTAGCTGTGTTTTCTCCATCCGTGATGTGTTATATTGTGTTGAGAAATTTTATAATTTAAAGCCCTGGGTGAAATACCCAACATTGCCGCAGCCTCTTTTTGTACCCATCGGGTACGTTGCAGCGCAACAATAATAGCTTCTTTTTCTATTTCTTCCAGATTCAGCGATTTAAAATTGGTACCGGTACGCTCTGCCTGTCTTCGTTCAATACCACCTGAACCAAAATAATCTTTACCAGACATGCCCAAGATCTCTGCAGTAATTGCTCTTCCTTCAGGCACAACAAGGGCAGCACGTTCTAAAATATTGCGCAGCTCTCTAATATTACCGGTCCAGCTATGCTCTCGTAGAATATCAATAGCTTCCGCAGTAAAAGGTCCTACATTTTTCTTTATTTCATTTGAAAATTTATGTCTAAAATATTCCGCAAGCATGGGTATATCTTCACGTCTTTCGCGCAATGCGGGTATATACATGGGTACAACATTTAAACGATAATAAAGATCTGCTCTGAATTTACCGTCTTCTATATCCTGCCACAAGTCCTTGTTGGTAGCTGCAATAATACGAACATCCACCTTGATCATTTTGCTGCTGCCAATGCGATTAAAAGTCTGCTCTTGCAATACCCTTAGGATTTTAGCCTGGGTTGACGGATGCATATCTCCAATTTCATCAAGAAATAAAGTCCCGCCATCTGCTTGCTCAAACTTGCCGGAATGCGATGAAATAGCACCGGTGAAAGCACCTTTTTCATGGCCAAACAATTCACTTTCTAACAAATTTTCATGCAGTGCAGCGCAGTTGACCGTAACAAAGGGTTTGTTGGCACGCAGGCTTTGCGCCTGTATGGAACCGGCTATTAATTCCTTACCGGTACCGGTTTCGCCTTGAATTAATACAGATGCATTGCTCTTGGCAACTTTTTTGATCAACTCGTAGACTTTTTTAATTTCAGGATTTTTGCTGACTTTGGGATAGTACATCTCAAATCCTGTCAATCCATGCGTGGATACTGTCATTGTATCCAGATGATCAAAATCCACATCTGTCAGGTTGTATACTTCAATCTCTCCGATGTTATTCATGTTCTGTAAATCACCTCCATTTTCCATAGTCATCTATGGTCCATGTGCAAATAGTCTGCCACAAACCCTCACTTCATAACCCTATAAAAAACAACAAACCATTCAAACATAAGTTATGTATTTATAGTCATTAACGATGCCTCAATTACTTTTTCGTAATTAAGATTTCTAACTCACAATTATCAACATATGTTTAACAACTGAACAGTCTGTATTATGCCTGAACACTCTTGTCAGGAGTAAATATTTTTAAAAGTTTTGACATAATCCGACAGCAGGACTTTGAGAGGTGGGGAATTAATATCGATATTTAGCAGGCTCTGGTGATCTTTTAAAAATTTAACAGTATCTGGCACTTCCAGATGAGTTTGTGCAAGCATTTCGGCATCATTGAACAACATTTTGGGATTATCATCCCAAACGATTACTCCGTCTCTCAACACAATAACACGCCGGGCAAGTCTTGCAACAAGTTCCATATTGTGGGTGATCAATACAACAGCAATTCCCGATTCAACAAGCGAATCAATAATAGAAATAATCTGACGCACGCCTCGCGGATCTAACCCCGCAGTTGGCTCGTCCATAACAACCATCTCGGGCTGCATAGCCAGAATACCGGCAATAGCAACTCGACGCTTTTCTCCCTCACTCAACTTGAATGGTGATCGTTCTGCAAAATCATCAAAAGATAATCCCACAGCTTTCATTGCTGAATGGACCCGTTCCGTAATTTCATCTTTGGGCACTCCCAGCTTTTCGGGACCAAAAGCAATATCTCTGAAAACTGTTTCTTCAAACAACTGTGATTCAGGGAATTGAAAGACTAGTCCGATTTTTTGGCGTAATGCGGTGAACTGATGTGGCTTTTCCCAAATATTGCGGTCATTAAAATAAATACTACCCTTTACCGGTTTTAAAAGTCCGGTAAAATGCTGTACCAGTGTAGTTTTACCTGACCCGCTTGGGCCAACCAATGCAATACATTCAGGCTTTTCAATAGTCAAAGATATATCATGTAATATGTTTCGATCGGATCCACCTATACCGGTGTACTGAAAAAAAACATTCTTAAATTCTAAACAAAAACTCATTTCTTTTTACTGTCATCCAGATATGCATTAATAGAATCCAGCGTTGTTTTGTCGCTGTTTGGCAAGTTATAAACTGTTTTTACCAGCTGTTTACCCAGAGCTGTATAGATTTCCAACATTTCGGGTTGAAATTGCTCTAAATTTTGAATATGCTGTTTAACAGTTCCAATATCTCCACGAGGAATGGGACCGGTAGCCGCCTTTGAAGGGCCGTCTCGCTTTATATTTTCAAATGTGTTAGATACCAGTGGTTGAATAATCTTGAAAGCATCTTCAGGCGTAAAACCTACATTATCCATTACATCCAATGCTCCTGAGATCAAAGATACCAGATAATTAGAAGCCATTACACAGCCCAGATGGTAAAGCACTTTTTTCTCGGTGGGTATCACAACAAAACGACTTTGCATAATATTGGCAATTTTCTTCAGACGTGTCAAAGCCGCTTCATCACCTTCCAGACCAAAATAGATACCAAACAGGCGTTTCCAATCATCCTGAGTACCGGGAAAACTCTGCACCGGATGTATAGATGCCAAATGAGAGGTTTGGTCAGCAAAGGGTTCAAGCAATTGAGAACTATAAGCTCCCGAACAATGGGTTACAATTGTTTGATCTGAAACTTTGATTTTAGTAGAAACTTCTTTGATGAGTCCGGCAAGTTTATCATCCATAACGGTAAAAAATATCAAACTCAAATCATCCGGAAACTGCTCAAAAGGCACAACCTGGGGTCTGTTCTCACACAAACTTGCACATTCATTAGCCTTTTCAACATCATGATCATATACAACTGATATATTAAAGCCTGTTTCATACAGGGCTTTGGTTAACGCTGTACCGACTCTTCCTGTTCCAATTATTGCAATTTTTTCTTCTGCCATGTTTCTCCTATTCAGTAACCAATGCTGAAACGTATCCAACAGTCCAATCACCTCGTATACCGGTCTGGTCCGCTGAAGTAGTCTGATCTATTATTCTGACTTTATTGGCACCCATAGCTTTTGCTGCCACCTGAACAGCAGCTACAGGACCCGCTCCACAAGCCTGATAAATATCGTCATGTATTCCTTGCATAAACACCTGCGGATCAAAGTCCTGAATTGCATGTACCGTCATATCATCCACTCTTTTACACTCGTCATAAGAATAGCCATGATACAGATCTGTACTCGCAACCAATAGTGTTTTATGTACATCTGCAATCGATTCTGCTATTGCCATTCCAAGGTCACTGCACAGTTGCCATTCATAATCATGAAAAACAATGGGCACAATGGAAAACGTGTCTTTTAAAAGATACTGCAAAAACGGTAATTGCACTTCCAAAGCATGCTCGGGACGTTTTGTGTATTTACTATGCCCAATTGAGGTATAATTCAAGCGATTGCCATGCTGACAGATTTCTTTAGCAAGTTCAACATTTACCGGAATACTGCCCAAAGGAGTTGAATAACTGTCTCCATCAAAAACAGATACACCGTCAATTAATTCAGCATGACTGGGAGCAATAACAACTACAGTTTCATACTCTTGCTCTTGAATATAGGCAAAGGCTGCTGCAGCCGTTTGCCCGGAATAAGCGTAACCCGCGTGTGGGGCTATTATACCAATAGGCTTGTTATTATTATCTTGAACGGTAACCTTGTCCAGAAAGCCCTGAATCATAGATTCCAATACAGCAGAAGGAGCAGGATAAAACTGACCGCTCCAGGCGGCTTTACGAACCTTTTGTTTCATGATTTGCCTCAAAATAATTCTTTTATTATATGGATATTCTGGCACATTTCAAATCATTTCTTTTGCATAGACAGCTCTTTTCCTGTATATATTCTAAACCAAAAAAAGAACTTTTTTCTTGCAAAAAATTTCGCTATTTTTTTCAACAACGATAACAGGATACCTAGAGTCATGGAACATTATTGCAAAAACCATCCGGACAGAAAGACACGCAAGAAATGCCATCATTGCGATAATTATGTATGCAGTGAATGCCAGTTTGAATTCCTGGGCCGCACCTTTTGCAGCCTGAAATGCTTTTCAACCTCACTATTTCACGCTTTTCTTGCGCTGGTTAAAATAAAACCCCAAACAGCATCCGAACGCAGAACATCACTCTTTCCTCACATCCATTTTCGTCCGGTTAAACTGATTTTCAATCTTGTTATTTTATCCATTTTCATTGTTCTGTACCTGTCTATACATAATTTATCGCAAGAGATCAAGCTGCTCCGTACTGAACAGCAAAAAAGTTTAATTTCCACAGGAATGCTTCCCGCTGTAGAATCCGGAGTTTTAAAAGCTCCCGATGCCATGGTGCTCACCAGCACCGTTGATATTGCAGGTGAAGCGGCTGACAGTATTATCATCAGTCTTAAAATCAATGGCAAGATCAATTCGGTTACTTTGCCGGAAAACAATAAATTTTTGTTTCAAGATATTAAACTGGATTATGGCTCGAACGAAATTATTGTGCAAGGCCTTGACTCTCATGGAAATGCCATGATTTTGCAGAAAATGGTGACCTTTTATGGCCCTCCCCGTCTCGACTATCTGGCTCGGGACTTTACCCGCGGAAGCAGAAACATTCCCAAAATAGCATTAACCTTTGATGGCGGAGCAGGTAACGGGGCATCTGAAGAAATCCTGAACTACCTGCAGGAAAAGAACCTGAAATGCACTATATTTCTTACCGGTGCTTATTTGAAACATTATCCCGAATTGGTCAAGCGCATGGTAAAGGATGGGCACGAAATAGCCAACCATACCTGGAGCCATCCACATTTAACCACCTTTACAGACAATCGCCAGCAAACCACATCCAAAGGTGTTGATCGCAAAGCTGTTCAGGAAGAACTTGTTAAAACCACAGACCTTTATCACAAAATCACCGGCGAAAAAATGGCCGGGTTTTGGCGCGCTCCTTACGGAGAGCATAATCTGGAAATCCGCAGATGGGCATCTGAATTGGGCTATCGGCAGATTGGCTGGACTGTTGGTCGCGGTGAAAACCTGGACACACATGATTGGGTCACAGACTCTACTTCTTCAATCTATAAAACCCCGGAACAGGTACTTGATAAAATTCTCAATTTCAATCACGACAAAGAATCCCGCCTAAATGGTGGTATTATTTTAATGCATCTGGACACCCAGCGCAAAGACAATCAGGTACACCATATGCTGCCCGCCCTGATAGACAGCCTGCAAACCCGCGGCTACGAGCTGGTTACAGTTTCAGAACTCTTGAATATACATTAAACGGAAATATAAATGCATTTTTCTCAATCCATGATGGAACTGTTCAAAAAAAGACAAAGCGTGCGCCGCTTTGCTGACAAACCCATTGAACGTGAGATTTTGCTGCAATGTGCAGAGGCAGCACGCTTGGCACCCTCTGCTGAAAACTCGCAGCCTTCACGGTTCATTATTGTTGATGATCCCGAAACAAAAACGAATCTTGCCAAACATGCATTTACTGGCGTTTTTGCCGCAACGCGTTGGGCCGAAAAAGCCCCGGTTCTGGTTGTACAGCTCGCCAAACTGGATGTTCTGGCAAACCGCATTGGTAAACAAATTACCGGATTAAATTATTACCTGATCGATTCCGGAATTGCCGGCGAACACTTTGTACTTCAAGCCCATGCACTGGATCTTGGCACCTGCTGGATTGGCTGGTTCAGTGCCAAAGGTGTAAAAAAAGCTTTAAAGCTACCCGCCAAATACAGACCGGTTGCCATGTTTGCGGTAGGATATCCGGACTCTGACAATATCAGAACAAAGAAAAGACACGATCTTGAAGAGATCGCCTGGTTCAACGAGGTACAATAATATATGGAATTACCCGAGCTATACGCAGGTACACTGATTCAACGCTACAAACGCTTTTTAGCGGATATCAAGCTGGAAAGCGGTGAAAACATAACTGCATTTTGTGCAAATTCAGGCAGTATGCTTTCTTGCAAAACCCCCGGCAGCAAGGTAATGCTTTCAATAAGCGATAATCCCAAACGCAAACACAAATACACCTGGGAAATGATACAAATAAACGATACCTGGGTGGGTATAAATACACATTACCCCAACAAGATTGTCTATGATGCCATTGTAGAAGGACAAATCCCTGAATTAACCGGCTATACCGAATTTAAACGAGAGGTAGCATACGGTAAAAACAGCCGGATAGATATTCTGCTGACCCGAGATGAAGAAAAATGCTATGTAGAGGTTAAAAACGTAACTCTGGCAAGAGACAACCTTGCTCTGTTCCCCGATGCGGTTACCTCTCGCGGAACCAAACACCTCAAAGAGCTAATGGACATGGTTGATCAGGGGCACCGCGCGGTAATGTTTTACCTTGTGCAGCGCAATGACACGGACAGGTTTGAACCAGCGGTAGATATTGATCCCCTCTATGCTGAAACCCTTGCAAAAGCCATAAATCATGGAGTTGAGATACTGGTATACCAGGCAGAGGTGACTCCCAGGCAGATCACAATTATCAAATCATTACCCTACAATATAAGCGAAAAAGCATGAAAACAAGAAATCATACTACCGGGGAATTTCTCAACCAGGACGGTATTGAGATATTTTATCAATATTGGCTGCCTGAAACAGAGCACATTGGCAACCTGATTATTGCTCATGGAATTGGTGAGCATTCCGGGCGATACCGCAATATACTGGATTTTGTATTGCCAAAAGGTATGGCGGTGTATGCGCTTGATCACCAGGGCCATGGGAAATCCGGTGGTAAACGGGGTCATGTAAAACATTTCCATGAATACGCCAGAGACATGAAAACCATGTGCGGATATATAAGGGATAAATGGGACGACAAACCTTCTATATTGTTGGGACACAGTCTGGGTGGGCTAATTGCCATGGATTTTTTATTACAATACCCTGACAATCTATTAAATGGAGTGGTGTTTTCATCTCCTGCTTTTGGTATCAAAGTACCGGTTCCGGCATGGAAACACACACTTGCAAAAATGCTGAACCACATCGCTCCCTCTTTTACCATGCCCAACGGAATTAATCCTGACGATCTCTCACATGATCGCAATGAAGTAGAAAAATACAAAAAAGATGAACTGGTTCATGATATGGCAAGCGTTTCGTTCTTTTTATCCATGCTGGAAGTAATTGAGGATGTGCATAAAAACGCAAATCAGGTAAATATCCCTATATTATTAATGTTGGGCGAAAATGATAATATCATCAACATTGATGACGCCACAAAAATGTTTTCTTTATTTGGAACTGAGGATAAAAAGCAGTATATTTGTCCGATTTCAAATCATGAATTGTTTAACGAAGTTGAAAAGAAGCAAAATCTCGATATATTGTGGGATTGGATACAATCCAAACTCTAATAAAAATTAGAGAGGAACATATGATAGTAAGAACAAAAGCATACACACGTGCAGGACTTGCGGGGAATCCTTCAGACGGATACTTTGGCAAGACACTGTCTGTAACATTTAAAGATTTTTTCGCCGAAGTAACCCTGTATGAAACACCGGACATAGAGATCATTCCGAATCAGCGGGACCATTCATATTTTGAAAACCTGGAACACCTGGTCAAAGACGTACAACGTCATGGGTATTACGGCGGTATTCGCCTCATCAAAGCAGCGGCTAAAAAGTTTTTCGAGTACTGCAAGAGCAAAGGTATTGTTCTGGCAGACAAGAATTTTACCGTCCGCTACGACTCAAACATACCTGTGCAGGTGGGACTTGCCGGATCAAGTGCAATTGTAACCGCAACCATACGCGCGTTAATGACATTTTACGGCATTGAAATACCCAAACCGCTGATTCCCAACCTTATTCTTAGTGTAGAAACAGACGAACTGCAAATCTCGGCAGGTCTGCAGGATCGCGTAGTTCAGGTTTACGAAAACCTGGTTTACATGGATTTTGATAAAAAACTGATAGACAGTCAGGGTTACGGTAATTACGAAAACATCGATCCGAATATGCTTCCGCCTATCTATCTGGCATATATCAGCGATCTGGCTGAAATCTCGGGCATTGCACATGGCAACCTGCGCGGACGTTTTATGGCTGGTGATCAAAAAGTAATTGATGCCATGAAGTATTTTGCGGAAATGGCAGAACAGGCACGCGATTGCCTGCTCAACCATGAACCGGACAAACTGGGTAAGATTATGAACCAGAATTTTGACAAACGTAAAGAGATTTTCCCCATCTCGCGTATGAATCTGGAAATGGTAGAACATGCCCGATCCGTTGGGGCCAGTGCCAAATTCTCTGGCAGTGGTGGCGCCATTGTGGGTACCTATGACGGACCACAGATGTTTGAAAAACTGAAAAAAGAATTGGCAACAATCGGCGCGGTGGTCATTAAACCGCAGATCTAGACTGTCTGAATTAGGATACATAGTATTATTAAGATAAGATTTTAAACCTCCCATAGCAATTTGCTTTGGGAGGTTTTTTTGTAGAACAAAACATATCCCTTTGTCCGCTACAAACGATTAGTTACGCTGGCATGAAAAGCGACAGACATATCCCCGGTTATAACGTCCAGCATAGAGCATTTTACAATTGTTAACATACATTTAATATAAATTGCATAGCAAATCAGCACATTCCACTTGCATATTGTGCAAAAAATGCATTAATTGTAAAAAATATAGATTCCATGCAAAAATTTTACTGTAATTTATTCAACAACGTTCTGAAAAACGGAAAGCGTTATGAAATTACTTTTTTATCAATGTAATTGACAACCGATCAAAGGGCTGGTCAGCTCTTTTCTCAGTTTATTTTCGTAACGTTCCTGTGCGTTTGTCCTTCCAATAATAAAGGTGTTCGCGTGGGGATGTAAGCGATCAACACCATTTGGAGGATGAACATGTCTGAAAATTATCAGCAAATGTGGTCCGATCTCGGACTGGACCTGGGTGCCCACGATGCACTGCTTGAAGTACTGGGCCAGGGTTATGGGGATATTTACCTTTCTCAGAAAAACCGTCCACAAGGCATGCAATATTTCGATTTTGTTATGAGCGAAGTGCATGGACTGCGTATTAAAGAATTACTGGATGAAAAAGACCAGGGTCGCAAAATTATTGGCTCATATTGTGTTTTTGTTCCGGAAGAACTGGTACTGGCTGCAAACGCTTCTCTTGTAGGTTTATGCTCCGGGGCTGATTTTGCCACAGAAAGTGTTGAACAGTATCTGCCCCGTAATACCTGTTCATTGATCAAATCCTCCTTTGGGTTCAAACTGGGCAAAGTGTGCCCATACCTGGAAAGCGCGGATATGATTGTAGGCGAAAACACCTGCGACGGCAAGAAAAAAGCCTATGAAACGCTTGATACCCTTGTAGACAATCTGTATGTAATGGACATCCCCCAGGTTAAATCCGAGCAGGGGCGCATGCTGTTAAAAGCCGAATATTATCGTTTCTTGCAGGTACTCCAGGAACTGACCGGTCACGAGGTAACTCTGGAATCCCTGAAAAAAGGTATTCAAATTGTAAACCAAAAACGCGGTGCAATACACCGTCTTTCTGCATTGAGAAAAGCAAATCCCGCCCCTATTTCAGGTCTCGATGCCCTGCTGGCCAACCAGGTGTTCTTTTATGATAATCCTGAACGCTTTACCGCCTCTGTCAACAAAATCTGTGACGAACTGGCCGAACGTATATCCAACAAAGAGGGCGTTTTCCCGGAAAATACACCACGAATTCTCATCTCCGGTTGTCCTATGGCAGTACCCAACTGGAAGTTCCCATGGATTGTTGAATCTTCTGGTGCAGTCATTGTGGGTGAAGAATCGTGCGTGGGTGAACGCGGTACACGCAACCTCACCGATGCCACGGGCGAATCAATGGATGAGTTGATGGATGCCATCATTGACCGCTATTTCAAGGTTGATTGTGCAATATTTACCCCCAATTCGGAACGAACACAGCACATTCAAGAGATGGTCAAAGCCTATAATGCCGATGGAGTTATCCATTATGGTTTGCAGTTCTGCCAGCCCTATATCATGGAATCCATTCCGGTAGAGAAAAAACTTGAAGATGCCGGTGTTCCCGTGCTACGTGTGGAAACCGACTATAGTATGGAAGATGTGGGTCAGCTAAAAACCCGCGTAGAAGCATTTGTAGAGCAGTTAAAATAAGTAGGAGTTGGCAGTATGAAGTGTGCCGGGATTGATATCGGCTCAAGAACAATCAAAGTTGTATTGACTGAAAACAGCAACCTGCTTGAATACCATCATGCAGATACGGGATATGATCCGCTTAACCAGGCAAAGCAATTGCTGGATGGATTGAAATACGATAGTATTATGGCTACCGGTTATGGCCGTAATCTCATGGAGATCGAGTATGACAGCCCCACGGTTACCGAAATCAAAGCCCATGCACGGGGGGCCAAGGCCCTTTATCCCAATGCATCTATAATTCTGGATATTGGTGGTCAGGACTGCAAAGTCATCTCTTTGTTCGAAAACGGCAAGGTCAAAAAATTTGAAATGAATGACCGTTGCGCAGCTGGTACCGGCAAATTTTTAGAGATTATGGCATCTACCCTGGGATTCAATATTCAGGAATTTGGTGAACACGCGCTCGAATCTCAAACCGAAATTCATATCAACAGCATGTGTACAGTGTTTGCGGAATCTGAGGTTATCTCTCTCATATCAAAAGGACATAACCGAAATGATATTGCATGGGCATTGCACAAATCCGTAGCCAAACGGGCAGTGAGCATGTTGAACCGGATTGGCAGCGATGGCCCGGTTGTATTTGAGGGTGGAGTTGCCAAAAATCCGTGTATACGGGTACTACTTGAAAAATTATTACATCGTGAAATAATTGTACCAGCCCTTCCTCAATTTGCCGGTGCATTAGGAGCTTCACTACTGGCGCAGGAGGCCGGAAGCGAAGTTTAAATTACCCGGCGCATGGCAGGTGCCGGGTATTATCAGCGCCCCTCAAAGACCCAAGGCTTTGAGGGGTGTTTTATTTTTCCCAATAAAAAATCATTTAAATCAAATTCTCCCTACATTCCTGTTGTATTTACCTTTAAAATTTTATTTATTCTATCCTATAAAATCCACATTATTTTTCAGGAAAATATTCATGCCAAATTTATTAGAAAACCCTACACTAGAGGATTTACAGGAATATGTTAACCAGCTTGAGATTGAACGGGGATTCATTGACCAGTCCGCAAGGGATAAATGTCTGCTATTGGGAGAAGAGATTGGGGAGCTGTTCAAAGCAGTTCGAAAATCTGAAGGACTAAAAATAGATACCAATTCCAGGTTTAGTGATATCTCGCACGAGCTGGCTGACATTCTGATCTATCTCTTTGCCATAGCCAACCGTTACGACATTGATCTGGAGGCAGCATTCCGCGAAAAAGAAGAGATTAACAAACAACGCAAATGGACAATTGAGTAATTTTTTTCATATACTATTTATTTTTTCAAGACTAGATAAAACAATCATTTAAAATCTTTCAAAAAATTGATAGCCTTACTTTAAGTATAAATATTTAAAATTGCTATGTTCCTTTGAATTAATACTAGTTTTCTTTTCAATTAATCCTATTTTTTAATACTTTAAATTTCGTAAATCAATATATTAAGCAAAATTATAAAAATATATGACTGCTCATATCCACCACATCCAAACCGCTTTACTCGAGTGGTACGACAATGAATTCCGTGACCTGCCCTGGCGGCAGACCAGCGATCCGTATTCCATATGGGTATCCGAAATCATGCTGCAGCAGACACAGGTCAAAACCGTTGTACCTTATTATTTACGATTCATGGAAGCTTTTCCCACTGTTTTTGATCTGGCGAATGCAAATCAGGACCAGGTCCTCAAACTCTGGGAAGGATTGGGTTACTATGCCCGCGCACGGAATCTGCACAAAGCCGCGAAACAGATAGTAAATGATCACAATGGCATTTTCCCAAACGAGCCGGATTCTGTACGCAATCTGAGCGGAATTGGTCCGTACACCGCTGCGGCAATTCTCAGTATTGCTTTTAATCAACAATTAGCAGTTGTAGATGGAAATGTAAATCGTGTATTGTGCAGGGTATATCGCATATCCATAGATCCCAAATCAAACGCAGGTAAAAAAGAAATGGAAAACCTGGCACAGCAGATTTTACCCTGGAATCGACCGGGGGATTATAATCAGGCCATCATGGAACTAGGTGCAATGGTATGCCGTCCCCGATCTCCTAAATGCATGTTATGCCCCATAAATAATTATTGCGCGGCCAACAAACATGGTGATATGGAGCAATACCCTGTCAAACAGCCGTCAAAGGCTCTGCCGCATCATCTTATTTCCGCTGGAATTATTTACCATGACGATAAAATCCTGATCGCAAAACGACCTGACAAAGGATTGTTGGGTGGTCTCTGGGAATTTCCCGGTGGCAAGGTAGAAGAAAATGAATCCCCGGAACAGGCAGCTGCACGCGAAATCAAAGAAGAACTGGATATTGATGTACAGGTTGGTGAATTATTCGATACGGTTAAACATGCTTATACCCATTTTTCCATAACAATGCAGGTATTCAATTGCAAGTATCTCTCGGGTAACCCCAAAACCATTGGCTGTGCGGATTGGAAATGGGTAACACTGGAAACAATTGACGATTTTGCTTTTCCTCGTGCAAACCGAAAAATTCTTGATAAAATGCTGAAAAGACAATCATGACAGAATTTTACATTGAATATATTGAAGAAAAACGGGATGCGATTTACCATCGTACTCCCGAGCTCCGCATAACTGATATTGACAATGCGCTAGACTTTGTCAACAAGGTTGGATTTTGTTTTGCGTTCAAATCCAACAAATCAGAACTGCCGTGCTTGTGGCATGCGGCATGTGGAGAAAGGGACCCGGAATATCCACACCATGTGCAGCACGATCCCAACATTGGTCTGGTATGGACAGCCAAAGATGTATTGCCGGCAAGAAAACAAATTTATTACGGCAAAGCTCTTAAAAACCGTCCCACCATGATCTCGCTAGAATATCTACCCTTTTTCTACAAAACCAAAGGCTATTCTGACGATCCCAATGCCTATATTGCAGAATATATGGCCGGCAGGTTGTCTGCAAATGCTAAAGCTATTATGGACGCCCTTATGGAAACCCATCCCATGATTACCTCTGATCTGAAAATTGCCAGCAGATTGTCTAACCCGGACCGACGGTCAGATTTTGACAAAGCCATGGCAGAGTTGCAAATGAAAATGTTTGTATTAAAAATAGGCGAGTTTTATGATCCCTTTACTTTTTTATGGGACTTGTTCACCAATAGATTTGAGGAAATATTTGAATCCATCTCTACCCTCTCAATTCAAGACGCCTATTTTCAAATTCTAAAAAAATACTTTGAAACCGTACTCGTTTCAGATGCAAACTCCATTATACGCTTATTTGGATGGAACAAGCTCGTAATTGAGCAAACATTGCAAAAATTAACAGATCAGCAAGTTATTCGCTACCCTGTTACAATTAAAGGCGTCAAATCACCAAATTACTCTCTCTTTTCTTTAACATAATCGAAAATTTTCTTGATTTATATATCAAGTTTTATTACTATTCTAATCAATACAAAACGAGGGCCGATTGGAAACTGTTAATAATATTCTTATCTCACGATTACGGTTTATGGGTGATATTATTTTAACCACCCCATTATTGCATGAATTAAAACGCACCTACCCCCAGGCATCAATAACGTATCTTGCCGAAGAACCCTATATCTCACTTTTAAGACACCATCCGCATATATACAGGCTGCTGTCCTTTAAACGCAGTGACAAGGGTTCGCAAAATCGAGCTATGTTTAAACTGTTAACAAATAAATATGATATAGCGATTGATCTATTTGGTAATCCTCGTTCAGCCTATCTAACCTGGTTATCAGGCGCTAAAATACGTATAGGTGGCAACTTTAGAGGCAGAAAGCACTTTTACAGTCACAAGATAAAAGATGATGGTAAAACCCGCTCTGCGGTTGATTTTCATCTGCGTTATCTTTCCCCGCTAGACATCAAACCCCATGAACCAGTTGATCCTTATATTATCGTCCATCCTGATGAAAAAGAGTGGGCAGCAAAATATCTGGACCAAAAAGGATTTGATCTGGACAAAAAAATAATCGGTATACACGCTGGCGCGACATGGCCTGCAAAACGATGGTCACCTGAACGATTCAGCGAGTTGGCTACCCGACTCACTGCCGAAGCCGATGCCCAAATATTATTCACAATGGGACCCGGTGAACACCATCTGGTTCAATCTGTTATCAAAAACTACCGTTACGATGCCATAGCACCAGAGGTTCTCTCTCTAAGAAAACTAGCCGCAATTCTATATCACATAAATGTTTTTGTGTCAAACGACTGTGGTCCAATGCACCTTGCCCCCGCTGTTGGCACACCTACAGTAGGTATTTTCGGTCCGGGAGAACCCGAAATATGGTTCCCATACAGCCCGAACAATGGACATCGCCTGGTCTTTCACCAAATTGATTGCAGCCGCTGCCATCGCGATCTTTGTCCCAAAATGGAGTGTATGCAATCCATCACTTCAGACATGGTATTTAAAGCAGTAATGGATACTATAAATTCAAAAACAAATTTACGATGAAACTCCAGCAGCACATCATTATTGATGGGTATAACTATATTTTCCGCCACAATCCAGCCTATTTACATAACGAAAAACACCTTTGGAAAGCCCGTGAAGAGCTTGTACAGCAAGTCATTGCCTACAGGAGCAACAAGAGTATAAGGATTAGTATCGTCTTTGACGGTCAGGATATCAAAGGCATTACCAAACTCCATCGCCCGCGTGGCATACATGTTGCATTCTCTAAAGCACCGCAAAAAGCGGATCCTATGATTATTAAACTTGTTGAAAAGACTGAAAACAAACGAGATCTTACGGTTGTAACATCAGACAATTCTCTGGCACGAATTGTACAATCCATGGGATGCTCGGTTTGGAGCGTAGAATTTCTTTTTCAAAGAATGAATAAAGAAGCAACAAACCGGGAATATGAAAAAAAGTATAATGTAAATATTGGTCCCAAAGAACTTGAAGAATGGGAACGACTTTTCAATGATAAAGAGGAAACCTGATCAGAGAGACAATGAGCAGGACAAAAATTAAAAAACCTCAGAATCCCAAACAGTTGATCATACGCAGAAGATTAACAATCATCTCTGTTATTGGTGTAACTTTTTTCTCTCTGGCCGCATTTAACATGGGTGCATACTGGTTTATCCATCAGATTGGTAATTTCCTGGAACAGGAACTGGATGCCCGGCTTCGCTCTACAGCCCAAATGGCTATCCGTGTAATTGAACCCGATTTGGTCGATATTTACAACACATCTGAATATCCACATTTACGCAGAAATTTAGATATGCTCCGCAGACAAAACTCGCTTGAAGCGGTTTATATGATAAATGTCAGGCTGGATGTGCTTGTAGATGCAAGGCCTGAACTGGAAATGATAAGCCGTGGGTATCTGGCAGAAGACAGCCTGGCTTTAAAGAAAATAGAGATCGATGAAATTGCAACTTCGCAAATGCATCTGCTGGAAGGTAATTATTTTAAAAACGCCTATGCAATGCTTTATGATACTTATGCGAATCCCGTAATACTGGTAATGGAAGCCAACGCCCGCTCATTTAATACCATACAATTTTTTAGACGGGGAATGTACCTTGGCAGCCTGATCAGTATTCTGGTACTAGGCCTAATTGTCTTTTTTGTTACCTGGGCCACACGCCTGCTTGTAAAAACCGAGGCCGATCTGCAGCAATCGCAGCGACTGGCCGCCATGGGACAAATGGCTGCAACGGTAGCACACGAGATCCGCAATCCTCTTGGCATCATAAAAAGCACCAGCGATGTTATCAAAGAAACCTATCAGGACCCTGAAAAGCCGAATGAGATGTTTGACTTTATCACCGAAGAAATTGCACGTTTAAACCGGTTGGTTAACGATTTTTTATCATTTGCGCGAGAACCCAAACTAACCATTGCCCAACAGAATATTTCAAGCATAGTTCAGGATGCTGTTACTTCTTTTAACGCGGAACAATTTGAGCAAGCTCATCTTACAGTCAATATAGAACAAGATGAACTTTTATCCGACTGTGACAGAGACACAATCCATAGGGTATTATTGAATCTATTGATCAATGCACGTCAGGCAGTTAAAGAAGAAACAGCCGATATTCAAATCAATGTCAATCGTGAAAATAGTCGCGGTAAGACATATGCACGTATTAGTGTTATTGACAATGGACAAGGTATTCAGGGTGAACCGGAGGAAATATTTGATCCATTTTTTACAACAAAAACCCGTGGAACCGGTTTAGGACTCGCTGTAAGCAAAACAATTATTGAAAAACATGGCGGTAAAATCACTGCTATGAATAATCAGGACAAAGGTGCAACAATAACATTTACATTACCGGCACATTAAATTTGAGGGATTTTATGAGTAATGGAAAAATTTTAATAGTGGATGATGAGCGTAAAATGTGTATTGTGCTCAAAGCCGCTTTTGAAAATATTGGTCTTTCTGTCACCACAGCCAACAGTGGCGAAGCTGCAATTGCTGCAATGGACATAGATACTTTTGATGTCATCCTGTCTGATATAAAAATGCCGGGCATGAGCGGACTGGATCTGCTCGAAAAAGTAAAATCCTCCTATCCTGAAACCGAAGTTTTGTTAATGACAGCCTATGCCGATGCAAAAACCGCAGTTGATGCCATGAAAAACGGCGCATATGATTATGTTATTAAACCTTTTGAGATTGATGAATTACGCCACAAGGTCAAACATATACTCGACAAACACGATCTAAAACAGGAAAACAGAACACTAAAAAAGAAGCTGAAAAACAAATACTCGCTGGACAATATGGTTGGGAAAAGCGGGGCCATGCAACAGGTATACGAACTGGTGGAAAAAGTTGCTCAAAGCGATGCAACGGTTCTGGTCCGTGGAGAAAGCGGTACCGGTAAAGAACTGGTAGCGCATGCCATTCATCACTGCAGCCCACGCAAAGACAATCAATTTATTGCTGTTAATTGCAGCGCATTGCCCGAAACATTGTTAGAAAGTGAACTGTTTGGATACGAAAAAGGGGCATTTACAGGAGCAGATAAACAAAAACCCGGACTGTTTGAAGTTGCAGGAAATGGCACGATCTTTTTGGATGAAATTGGTGACATGACTCCCGCAACACAAGTTAAACTCTTGCGTGCTTTACAAGCCAAAGAAGTTATTCGGGTAGGCGGAACCCAGGCAATAAAAATACATGCACGAACTATTGCAGCAACAAACCGCAATCTGGAAGAAATGGTCAAAGAAAAATCATTTCGTGAGGATCTTTATTATAGAATCAATGTCTTTCCAATCACTATTCCTCCCCTCCGGGACAGAAAAACAGATGTACCTGAACTGATTGAACATTTTATGACTCTTCAGCAGGTTGATCCGCAAAAGATTGATCCCAAAGCCATTAAACTCTTGATAGCGTTTGCATGGCCGGGAAATGTGCGTGAACTGGAAAATGTAATTGAAAGAGCTTTGATTATGGCCGGAGGCAGTTCCATTTCTGTGCAGGATTTACCCCCTTATATTCGCGGAGAAGCGGAAATGCCCATTGACCTGCAAAGCCATGATGAAGATATTATGACACTGGACGAGATGGAAATACGTATGATCCAACGGGCAATTGCAAAAGCTGAAGGAAACAAAACAAAAGCGGCCGAACTTTTGGGCATTACCCGGCGTCAACTGTACTCGAAAATGGAACGTCTCTTGCCGGGAAGCGTGAACTAGTGACCATTATTCGATAATTTACTACATAAACTTGAAAGCTGATCTGAATTTACCTTGAGCTCAGATGCAGACAAGTCTACATTTCCTACAACCTGATTTACCTGAAATACATCATGACTGACAGAATTGGCTTTTTCTGAAGAATTCGTTAAATGATTACTGATCTCTTCTATCCTTTGTGAGAATTGCATTATATCCATAGACATGTTTTTGGTAGTTTGCGACTGCTGATCTACTCCTGTTGCAATGGAGGTAATCATATCATTAATATTTTCAATAATCTCATTAATATTACCTACTTCACCCAATGTATCATTTGCGGAACTGGAGATTCTTGCCACTTTTTCCCGAATGGTTCGGGTGGCTTCATTGGTTTGGTCTGCAAGATGCTTGACCTCATTTGCAACAACACCAAAACCTTTGCCGGCCTCTCCTGCTCTTGCAGCTTCAATGGTTGCATTGATTGCCAGCAGTTTGGTTTGATCTGCAATTTCAAAAATTAATTTTATAACAGATTGAATATCTGCCGTTGCTTCATTCAGGTCCCGTGCCCTTTCATGAATATTACGGACATTCTCTACCGCATGTTGAGTAATACTGCGTGTTTTTTCGGCGTTATCAGATATATCCTGAATAGTCGCACTCATTTCTTCTGTTGAGGTTGATATATTGTTAATTACATTCTTGTTTTCTTCTGAATTTTCCAGAATACGGTGTAACAATAATCGCAGATCATCAATATTAGTAGATACATTATCTGTACGATCTTTGATAGATGAACACTGATTTGTTACTGAATGCGCCATTCCTTCAAGTTGAGTAGATGAGCTTGCAAGCCGCGAATGAAATTCTTTGTGAATTGCAAATTGGTGATGCAAACAGTTTTCGGGTATATTTAATCCATTATACAGAGCAACTGCCATAGACTCGCAATCGCCATAACCGCAAGCACCACAATTATAAATATCATCCTCGCTGAATTTACTGATTTGTTTGTAAATCTCTTTCAGCTCTTGTGAATTGGGCTTTTTCACTGTATTGTTTTGTGAACGGTCATTATATTTTCTGTCATAAAGGCCAGGTTTCCAGTGGCTGTCTATAGCTTTTTCGAGCTGCTTTTTACCTTTATTTTTATCCAGTAATCCTTTTTGAGCATATTTCTCCTGCATTTCTTTGTTACGTTTTTCTACCCAAAATTCCAGTTCATCAAAAGATTTTTCATGATTATGTGTACCGGTACCTCCATTACAACCCGCTTCACAATTCAAGCAATCAATTAACAATGGATTCATTTTGCGCTGCATCATTTCAGGTAAATGTTCAAGATAATCATAAATGATCTCAGGGCCTTCAATTTTTCTTGCAATATTATTTACATCAGGGAACTCGCGTTCAACGGTCCGCATTAATCCGCCCGGTGTGGAGAATAAAACAGCTCGCTCTGCCGGTGGATTATCAAATTCAATTTTCGGATAACTGTCAACACGAATACCTTTTTGCATGAAATAATCATCAATGGCTGCAAAAGTTACATTATAGTTGCCAATACCACAGTCATCAAACTCGCGTTTTTTAGCAACACACGGAGAAATAATAACGGTTTTGTGAAATTTAAATTCAGGATAAAATTGCTTAATCATTTTCAATGTATGCATCATGGGGCTGTCAGCCGGAGCAAGGACGTTGAGCAACTCGGGCTTGTAAATTTCAATAAAGGAAACAATTGCGGGGCATGGTTGAGCAATTACAGCCTGAGGCTGATTAGTTTTTATATGTTCCAGATAAGATTTTACAGTTAATTCCGCCCCAAAGCTTACATCAAAAATGGCATCAACTCCCAACGATTTTAACCAACCGTTAAAATACAAATGCTTTTCAGGGAAATTGGGAGCAACCGCCGGAGCCACAATAGCTACTACTTTTTCGTTTTTTACATTTTTCAAAAATAAATCAAAATCATCAATAATTGTACGGGCCCCATGTGTACAAGCCTTGATGCAGGAACCACATCCAATACACATATCGTGATTTACCTGTACGTGGTCTCCATTGGCATTATTACAATATTTAACAGGGCAGGCAGTTATGCATGCGTGGCAATTTTTACATTTTTCAGCTATAACATCAATTACTGCAGCAAGACTTTTCATTTCACTTCCTTTTAACGTATATTATGATAATTCAAAAATATTACTAATAATCTGATGTTGCTTATTGGGAAAAAATATATACCAAAAAGAAAAAAAAGTTACCAGAAAAAATCACCGCACAACGCAATAATCGAATTAAGCTATTATATTTCAATTACTTGCACCCTGACCCAAAAAATAAAATTTTAAAGATATTGGAAATAAAGCAATGTTAATGCCATTAATTTAAAATTTGACGCAGGTGTCAAATAATTAACGACAATTTAACATTTAAAAGAAAAGCCCCCGATGAGTGGTAATCCGCTAATATTAAAAAATTGCTTTGTTTTTTAAAGAATCTATCACATCTGTACGGATCCAAAAGATACTGGGATTCCCATTATCAGATGAGCTTTGAATTGATTGTAGAATTTCAGCGTCCAGCTTTTTCGGTTCTGCTGCTGGATTGGCCCGTCCCGACATAAAGAAAAAGTATTTACCATCAGGAGATACAAAAGGCGAGTATTCATTCCGGTCTGCAGAATTGACCTGGGGGCCCATATTCAAGGGTTGGCTCCAGTTATCATTTTCGTTGCAAAATGTAATATAATAGTCAATGCCACCGTAACTATCATCGGTTCCAACTACAGGAGTAATGATATAACTTTCATCTTTAGCAATAAAAGAGTTGAAACGGTTTCGGCCGCAATTGACCTGCTCGGGCAATGCTTCTGGCTCTGTGTATTTGCCATCCACAAGGCGTGAACGATAGATAATACCAAGAGGGTTCCCTTTACCCTGCCGGGTAAAATAAAGAGTACCGTCTTGAGTAACTGACGGGAAAAATTCTTCATCCTCACTATTGACAGGAACACCAAGGTTACGGGGTGCGCTCCAGCCATCTCCCTGCCGGTCCATTACCCAGATATCAGGATCGCCCGGTACCGTCTCTCCTGCCGCGCTGTCAGGTCGATTAGACATGAAAAAGAATTGCTTACCGTCAGCGGAGATACAATGCTCAATATCCATCCAATCCGGATTTTCAGAAAATGACGTCACTTCCGGTTTTGTCCAGATACCGTCTACCAGTTTGGTTACCATAATTGCAGTGTATTTGTATTGTCCCAGTATCACGCTGTAATAAATCTCGTTTCCATCCGGCATTATGCTCATGTCACGTGTATACATACCGGTAGATACAATACCCGGCGCAAACAATTCAGCAGTGTTTCCGGGTGGCGTTTGTCCCAGGTACGCACCAGAGAGTTGGGGAAACTGTTCCGTCCCAGTACAGGAAATTAATGTCAACACGAACAACAAAAGCAGCTTTTTCATCTTACTTCCCTTAAATTTATTTATCAGCATTTTCACCATTCTCTTCTTCTTTATCCAATGTACCGCTAATGGATTCGGCTATACGAACAGCCCGGGGATATCTTTTTCGCAGCTTTTTGAGAAGACGACGTATAAAAGGTACGTCCGGTGCAAGCAGTAACGCGGAAATAACGAGAAATAGAATCCCTTGTAAAATGGGTAAAAACAATCCCAATATCCCCAAAATCAAAAAAATAAAACCCAATACCAGCCTGATGATCCGTTTTAATTGATAAAGAATTCCCGATTTAAATGACAGCCCCATGGCACTCCTTACTGATCAGATTCCAGTTCAATAAATAGAGTTTAACAAAAATTTTCTCAAAATAAAAACAGAAAATACTTTTTTTGTAATGGATTCTCTTGGTGTTGATTATTACAAAAATAGATAAAGGATATATTCTAATAACTGAATACTGACAACTGAAAACTTGCTAACAAAAAAGCCCCGATATGATAACACACCGGGGCAAAATAACTATTATTATCTTTTATTTACTATCAGATGCGCATTTCCCAACCGGGTTCGTAATCACGTCCCCACATGGTCATGGCTTCAGGATCGCCAACAATGCGGCCGTTACGAGGATCAGTATACAGGGTACGACCCATTTTTTGAGAAATATTTCCGAGCTGACAAAGCAGAACACTCTTGTAACCTTCGGCAATATGTGAATTCTGTTTTGCGCCGTTTTTGATGGCGTCAATAAAGTTTCCAACATGCAATTCATTCAAAGGATCGCCCAAACCGGTGGTGCCCATGGTATTATTTTCAGCACTATCTTTGTATTCTTTGATGAGTTTATGTTTCTTGTCATAAAACTCGTGACCATTACGATCTACAATCAGGGTACCTTCGGTTGCGGAAATAATGGTTCCGCGACCACGTCCATAAAAGTTAAAACCGTTACAGCTTCTGCCTTCCCAGTTGATCGCTTTTCCGCCTTCAAACTCGTACATAATGTTCTGAGTATCATAAAATTCCCAGTCATCTTCATAATGCAAACGACCGCCAGCAGAAGTGGTTTTAAGTGGAAAATCTACACCCAAAGCCCAACGTGCAACATCAACTTCATGGGTACCATTGTTCAATGCTTCACCGGTACCCCAACGCCAGAACCAATGCCAGTTGTAATGCACAACATTGTCGCGAAACGGAACACGTGGTGCAGGTCCCTGCCACAGTTCCCAGTTTAGCCATTCCGGAACAGGTGCAATTTTGCCATTGCCAATAGGACCACGATCGCTTGTATACCATGCTTTAGCATAATAGGGACGACCGATAATACCTTCTTTTAATTCTTTCAAAGCCTGAATGGTTTGAATTGATGAACGTTGTTGGTTACCCATTTGCACAACCTTGTTGTATTTTTTCTGTGCGGCAACCAGCAATTCGCCTTCATGAGGATTATGACCACATGGTTTTTCAACATAAATATGTTTTCCCGCTTTCATACCCAACAAAGCAGCAGGAGCATGCCAATGGTCAGGTGCAGCAATTGCAAGAATATCTACATCCTTGTCATCCAGTGCTTCACGAAAATCTTCAACACCTTTTGGTTTTTTGCCCTGCATTTCATCCAAATCTTTGACAGATTTTTCAATAACGCGTGAATCTACATCACATACATATGCAACTTCGGTATGGGGAGATTTTGCAAATTCAGTATACAATGCACGACCACGACTACGTGTTCCCATAACTGCTACACGCAGTTTATCATTGGCGCCCAATACTTTTGCAGGCACGGTTGAAAACATGGCAGCAGCGGCAGCACCGGTTGCTGCGGTTTTTACAAATTCTCTTCTGGTTTGATTTGTTTTTTCCACAATTAACCCTTTATTTAATTACCCAATTACTAATTATCATAGTTTATACTTTTCAGACAACAATGTCAAGCATTTTTCTGAACCGGTTCAATTTTTCATACATTTTTTTCTTTTTTCTTACAATCATGGCAGGTAATCTCGTGGTAAAAGATCACCCATACCTTCACGCAGCCAACGTCCCCCTTTCATGATACTTGCACGACTGGTTTCATTCCCCAACGTATCAAGCAGGGTAAAGCTGAGCCCATCAAGCAAACGAATATAGCTCGCTTCCGGCAAACGTTCATAGTTATAAAATACCTGCAGCCAGCCATTGAATCCCAGCGAATATTGGTTCTCCAACTCGTCTATTTCGAATGGTGCAGGTGCGTTGGTATATGAATGTCGAAAATCTTTATTGGCATCTATAAAACCGGGATAAACAATAAACTTTTTATCTTTATTATACACATCAAAAATATTAAAAGTGGATTCGGTAGGCATTTCCCATTTTTTAATCAAACGTTTTGATTGATTTTTTCTATTGGGATTCGCCGTAAATACAACAGTACGTAAAAAATGTCGGTATGAACCATACCAGGCTTTCTCACGATTTTCTATCCATTTCTTGTGCACTTTATCATTAGCCGGCTCTTTTTCAATAAAACGAGGATAACACAAATACTCTTGAGAATAATCTGAACATCGAAAATCATGCAAAACAATCTCCAGATCATAACCCAATGCCATATTTTCAATCCTCAATACACTATCTGTTCTCGCTACCATTTCATTGGTTTTGGAATCCATATAAAAATCCAGCACCTGGGGATTTTTGAGCGTTGTATATTTCGTATTATCCGATTGCCCGATGAAAATGTCCAGAAACCGCTCTAAACGGTTCTTCCACTCATGAGGATCAGTTGCGGTCACTTCAACTTGCTCACCCTCCCACACTTTGGGGGCCAGCTCAACAGTTATTTCCTGTTTTGTGTTTTGGAAAACCGCAAGCTCTATAGTCTGCATTTCAAATGCTACATGGTGAACAATCAACTGATAGGTACCGGGAGAAAAATGGTCCCGCTTTATCTTAAAATTTCCATCTTTGTCTGTTGTTGTGCCAATAGTTGTGTTAGCCAGAAACACCTGAACAAAGAACACCGGCTCTTGTGTTTCACGGTTAATGACCCGGCCTGATAACTCTAGCTCAAGATCCGCTCCTAAAGCCCAAACAGCAAACGACAACAAAATCAAGATGATGAATTTGTGAATACGCACAATAAAAACCTCTCCCTCATGAATGTACAATTACATTTCACCAGCCAGTCTTTCAATAGCCTTGATCAAACCCTGGGTACCTTCACTTCCCTGACCGTTTGCCTGACAGCCGGTAAACAACTGGTATACCAAGCCTAATGCGGGTAATGCGGTTTGAGAATCTCTTGCCGCTTCCAGCGCTAATCTTAGATCCTTTTGCTGCAAATCAATCATGAATCCTGGAGCGAAATCGCGGTCCGCCATTTTAGGCCCCAGATTTGAGAGCTGCCAAGAGCCCGCCGCACCGTTTTTCACGGCTTCTATCATGATCTGCGGATCAAGTCCGGCCCGTCTTGCAAAGGTAACCGCTTCGCACACTGCCATATTGGTAACAGATACCAGGATCTGGTTGCACAGTTTGACGGTCTGGCCCATACCATTTGTACCCACATGGGTTATACTTTTACCCATGGCTTCAAACACCGGCAAACAACGTTCTACAACCGATTTATCTCCACCGACCATAATCGCCAGTGTACCGGCAATAGCGCCAGTATCGCCACCGCTGACCGGGGCGTCCAGCATATCTATGCTCTTTTCTTTCAGGGCTTTGGCCATTTCTTTGGTTGCTGCCGGAGATATAGTACTCATATCGATCACCACACTGCCGGGTTTGGCTCCATTGATAACACCGTTCTCTCCCAAAATAACTGCCTCAACATCCGGGGTGTCTGAAACGATGGTAATGATAACATCTGATTTTGCCGCAACATCCGCTGGAGATTCACCTGCTGCCGCGCCCGCGGCCACAACCTCATCTATTTTTGACGCAGTACGATTCCACGCGGTTACGGTAAATCCTGCTTTGAGCAGGTTCTTGCACATGGGCAGTCCCATAATGCCCAGGCCTACAAATCCTATACGTTCCATATATTCTCCAAAATTGTTTTGTACAATATCAAAATATTAAGATCCTTAGTATTCGATTCATTAATTAGTAAGTCGAGCGCGGGGATCGTTTTTCATCTATATTTGTTATAATAAATCAAACCAGCAATTCCGCATCTCCGGTCGGAGTAATTCTGCATGGCACCCAGACAAATGTCATCAACTGTACCAGAATATCTTTTTTAAAGGGTTTGATACTTTCTGTTTCAAGCTTTTCGTTCAGCATATCGAGCTGTGCTTCGCGTTCGTCGAGCTCGGATTGAAACTCTTCCTGCAGGTCCTGTAAATCCTGTTCAAGCTCACGGACGATTTCCTCAGCCATCTTGATGTCCTGACTTTCTTTCATGGATCGCCCGGCCTGCCGTGCGACCGTACCCGCGCGGCTGACCGTAGTACTCGATATTTTTTTACGCCCCATAAACGCACCCAGCAGTGTTGTACCAATGGATATTGCGGTTTGCAGTTTTTGCTGACTGGCCTGCTGTTCTTCACGGGCAACCTTATCTTTGGCCCGGTCCAGCTTTTTCTCCAGAGTTTCGATTTTTTTCGCATAACTGTCACGGAGCTGCTCTGTCCATTCGTCCCGCTGTTCCCGCGCTACTTGTGACAACCGGATGCGAAAATCCCGCTCGCTCTCTCCGGGATTCGATACCATATCCAAAGTAGGGCTCTTGAACAGGTCCAGCTTGATGAATTTATAGAGATGATCGGTATACTCGCGTTTCCATGCGGTATATTGTTTTCCATCTTTTGCTTTTGCGGGTACCTGCGCAAAGCCTGCATTCACATCCGGTTCACGCAGCAGATAATTTTCATCCAGATCCGGCACGTATTCCTGTTCCCAATTGACCGGAACGATTGCATCCTGTATCATGAATACATTCCGCAGGGTTTGCTGGTGCTCAATACCATATTTCTTACTGGAATACGACACGCTACCGCCCGCCCATAAACAGGGGCGATATTCTATTTTTTCAGTCTCTGCAACTGCTTTACGAACCGGCGCATACAAGACCGTAACATCCGGATCAAACATTGGAGGTGCCGGTGCTTTCTCTGCCTTGGCGGCTGTTTTGACAGGTTCGGCCGGAGCGGAAGCCGCTGCCGGCCCCTGTTTCAGTTTCTGAATTTGCGGTCTTGTGAGTGGACCGCATAAATATGACATGGCCCAGCGGGTATGGAACAATACGGGAGCATCTTCATGCACATTGTGAAGCAGAAACACGCGCTTGTCCAGTCCCGCAATGGTTGCATTCAAAGTCTTTTTATCAAATCCCGCTTTTTCTCCGCCGGCGGAGAGCAATCCGTCAATTACACGCTCGCGATCACGCTCAGTTTGCAGTCTGCCAATAAACCAGCAGCCGGTATTCGACAGGCCTTTATAATCCAGATCAACCGGATTCTGCGTTGCCATGACCACACCCAGTCCAAAGGCACGCGCCTGCTTTAACAATGTCATCAATGGCTTTTTCGAAGAGGGATTGCCAATGGGCGGCAGATAGCCAAACAGCTCGTCAAAATAGAGCAACGCCCGCAGGCTGGAGGTACCGTTCTGACTGCGCACCCAAGACAAGACCTGATTCAACAGCAGCGATACAAAAAACATGCGTTCCGTATCTGACAAATGGGCGATGTAAAATATAGAGTGACGGGGTTTGCCGTTCTGATTATAGAGCATCCGGTCAATATTCAGCGCCTCTCCCTGCAGCCAACTCTGGAATCCCGGTGAGGCCATCAAATTGTTCATGGTAATGGCCAGCTTGAACCGGTCATTTGCGGGGAAAAACTGTTCAATATCAAATACACCCACCTGTTTAAAAGGTGGTTTCTGCACAGAAAGGATCAGTGTTGGCAGGTCAAGGTCTTTGCCCTGCTGCCAGAAATGTTTCAGGATGGTAGAAAGCAGTATATGCTCCCTGCTTTGGATGGGGTCTGCATCGATATCCAGCAATCCCAGCAAACTGCTGACAGTAGCTTCAATTCGATCACCAAAGGCATCCATATCATTGAGAATGGCCGCATCCGGTGCGGCAAAAGAACTGAGTATGGATACCGGCAGTCCCGCTGTACTGCCAGGTGTATAGATGGAAAATTCGGTTTTGTCTTTCATGGCACGGATCCGCTCACCGGACTGGCCCCACTGCGCCAGACCGTTTTTCCAGAGCTCTGCCTGTTTGGCGGCATATTCTTCGGGGGATAAATTCTTTTTGCTGGCTTCACTCTCGTTGATCCAGGGCAGGAATTCTTCCGGTGACAAATCCGGGAAATTGAGCAGCAAGTTGGTCATATCGCCTTTGGGATCAATAATCAGCGCAGGGATATTGTCCATTGCTGCCTCTTCTAAAAGCGACACGCAAAGCCCGGTCTTACCGCTGCCGGTCATGCCTACACACACGGCATGCGTGGTCAGGTCTTTGGAATCCAGCAGGCACAATTCATCGCTTAGTTTCTGATCAAGCCCCATATTTTTACCCAGGTAAAACGCACCCAGCTTTTCAAAATTTTCCATTAAATCCATCCTCATACTGATATTATTTCTGTGTATTGATTAATACACAAATTTCAGAAGAAAATCAATGAAAAATGTAAAGATTGGAATTTTAATAAATGAGAATTACCCTCCGGCATAACCAGAGGGTAAAATTAAGAATAGATATTATTTAACCGCATTTGCATTAACTGTAACAATAAGCGCGTATTTGCTGTTATCTACATTGGAAGCGCCCAGTACCACGGTATCCCCGATTGGAAGATTTACAAAAGTCGATAAAATGGTTTTCGCTTCATTACCGGTTTGTTCAAGTGTAAAATTGTTCAAATTGATAATATCATTATGTATTTCAACTTTGGAAACATTTACTGCAAATTTACCGCCCCCAATTGTAAGAAAACAACCATTATCTTCAACCACCATAACCTTTGCATCATCAAGTATCTCGTAATTCTGATAACGAAACAGGGATTTGAACTGTTCTTCTACCGCCTTGAGTTCCTGCGGAAGCGTGCTACCCGCCTTTTTTTCCATAGATGCCAGTACCAGCCGAACTTCAATCCAGACTTGTTTTAGCGGTACATCGTATTGCTCTACCAATTTTGCGATCTTTTTCATATTCTCTTTTGTGCATTTTACAGTAAAACGGTAATCACTTTGGCGTGAAAAGACCATTCCCTCATCCATTAGCACTTCAAAATTTTGATAGAGATTGTGTATGGTTTTATGTTTCAATACAAAAGTATTGCTGATCAGGACCGGCTGCGGTTTTAAATAAAAGTCCATTTCCTTTATTGCTTCCGGTCCCAGAACTATATCATGTGCAAATTCAGTTTCATAACCGTCTGCCGCTATCTTGAATGTATATATTTTTGACAGCACAGGTGGAAATTCAAAATAGCCGTTCTCATCCGTTACAACGCCCTGGTCCGAATTCTCTATTATAATTTTGGCATCCTTGATTCCCAATTGTGTTTTGTGGTCAATCACCTTTCCTTTGACCTTGACCGGATTTGTATCTATTGGAAAATTTAAAACAACATTTTTATTTTTGATTTTATTCTTTTTAATTTCAACCTGAAAATGTGTTCCGCCTCCAAGCAGAGCACTTTTTGCTACACAATTGTACTTTCCCTCTGGAATATTTTCAATCATGTAATTACCATCCACATCAGATTGTACAGTAAAACTAGTCCCGATTAAATTGATATTCACAAAAGGTACAGGTTTACCATCATCAATCTTGACAATTTTACCACTCAACCGACCAGTTCCCTCGGCAAATACCATACAACCTGACAACAACACCAGCAATACCGTTGTAATTAACCTGTATCTCATGATCGAGCTCCTTTATAATCGTTATTTCAATGTTTTCAAAGCTTCTGCGTCCAGTGAAAAATCACTGTCAAAAAACCAGACAATCCGGATTTTCGGATCACTGGTCTGAAAATTGACTACCGTAACCTCATTTTCAGCATGCACAACATCATTTTCCGTTAGGGCTGGTATTTGTAAAGCTGTATCATTCCCTTCTCTGCCCTGTTCTGATACGATTGCAATGATCACTAACAGCATTGCTACCGCAAGCCAGCCATAAACCGGTACACGTTTCCGGTTCATTAAAAATGGATTGTATTGTCTCTTTACCGGGGATTTAACTAAATTAAGTTCCGGTAACATGTTGTTCCAGACCTGTTCTTTTTCATCATCCAATACAACCGGTCTGTCTAATGCAGCAATTTCTGTTATAGTATCTCTGATATCGTTCAGTTCTAACCTGCATGTCTCGCATATGCGCAAATGTTGCTGAACTGCCTTGTTCTCTCTTTTAGGCAGATCATTGCTGATATAGAGATACAATTTATCTTTTATATGATTACAATCCATATTCATCACCTTTTGTATTCGGGATATTCTTCAAGCAGCCAATTCCGTACAGCTTTTCGGGCAAAATGAAGCTGCGCTCGCACAGTAGATTTTGTGCATTTCATAATCTGAGAAATTTCACTAATCTCAAATCCTTCAATATCTCGCATCATAAATACCGCTCTTTGATTGGGTCCCAGCCTTTTCATCAATTCATTCACAATTCCAAACAATTCATCATCCTGATAAAAAACCTGATTACCAATTGAACAAGACGCTATCTCATCTAAATTTTCTGACTCTAGGGTGTCATTATTAGAGATGTGCCGGTTCTTTTTTAAATAATCAAAACAGACATTCATTGTTATTTTATACAACCAGGTAAAAAACTTTTTTTGCGTATTAAACTGATGCATGGATTTGAAAACACGAATAAACACCTCCTGTACCGCGTCTTTTCGCCAGTGTTCTCCTATCATTCGCATGACAACATGATTCACCCGTTCAAAATAAAAATCATAAATAATCCTGAACGCGTCAACATCACCCGCTTGAGCTTTTACAAGAATATCTGTTTCTATCTCGGCGTATTGCTTTTTTCCCACAATCCCCGGCTCTTTATATATTATTGTTCATTGTTTATTAGTAATACTGCAATATAAGAAAATCGTTTAATCAGAATTAAAAAAAGATGAGATTTTAATATACTTTTTTCCTGAACAACACTATCATTTTATTGAAATAATTACTCCCATTATTTTATTATATATCATAAATATTCATTGAATATCAAACGAATTGCAATCTATCTTCCGGAAAAGAAAACGTATGAAAAAATCTATATCAACTATTTTGCTGGTTCTGACATTATCCACTTGTTTGTTTTCAAAAGTTGAACCGGTACATACCCAAACTTCAGCGGATTTACAAATCGCGCTGCAAAAACTAAATGTACTGGGCAGTGTGCTCTATCTTGCCGCCCACCCGGATGATGAAAACACCGGACTGCTTGCCTACCTCTCCAAAGGTAGAAAATACCGCTCAGCTTATCTTTCGCTTACCCGCGGAGATGGCGGACAAAACCTCATCGGTCCTGAAAAAGGCAGCGAGATTGGGCTCATCCGTACTCACGAGCTGCTGGAAGCCCGGCAAATTGATGGTGCTGAACAGTACTTTACCCGCGCTGTGGATTTTGGGTACTCTAAAACTGCGGAAGAGACATTCGAGTTTTGGGGACGTGAAAAAATTTTAGCGGATGTGGTTTGGGTCATCCGTAAATTCAAACCCGATATTATCATTACCCGTTTTACCCCGGATGGCTACAGCGGTCATGGTCATCACACCGCTTCCGCGTTACTGGCTATGGATGCGTTCAAAGCTGCCGGTGATGCCAGTCGTTTTCCGGAACAGTTAAAATATGTGGATACCTGGCAGCCCAAACGGATGTTCTGGAACAGTTGGCGTCCCAATCAGCAGCAGGCACAAACCCTGTTGGGAATTGATATTGGCGTATTTAATCCCTTGTTGGGAAAATCCTACACAGAAATTGCCGCAGAAAGCCGATCCATGCACAAAAGCCAGGGTTTTGGTGCCGCGGGTAGACGTGGCGAGAGTTTTGAATATTTTGACCTGCTGGCTGGTGAATCCGCAGCAACAGATATTATGGAAAACATTGACACCTCCTGGGGCCGGATCCCGGGCGGTAAAAAGATTGGTGCCATGCTTAAAGAGATCAATGCAGCTTTCGATCCCCGGCAACCGGAAAAATCTCTGCCGGCGCTGATCAACCTTTATGCCGAAATGAATTCGCTGCCTCAGAATGACTGGACGAGCCTTAAATTACAGGAGCTGAAATCCGTTATTCAAGGCTGCGCCGGACTCTGGATGGAAGCCATTGCACAGGATTATGATGCCGCTCCGGGCAGTCCATTGTCCCTGCAAACAACATTGGTCAACCGATGCGATTTCCCTTTTACGCTCGAGGATATCAGCATTCAGGCAGCCAGCTATAAAAAACTATTTTCCGTTCAATTGAAAAACAATCAAACAGAAAATCAAACCCATTCCGTTCAACTGCCAAAGGACTTTTCCATCTCTCAACCCTACTGGCTGAGAGAGCCAGCCGAATTCGGGGCATTTGTTGTTCCAGACCAGCAAGAGATTGGCCTTGCGGAAAATCCGCCAGCGCTGACTGTCTCTATAACCCTGAAAGCAAACGGACAGGAACTGGTATACACGCTGCCGGTTCACTATCGCTGGACCGACCGCGCCATTGGCGAGTTGTATCGTCCTTTGGAGATCAGACCCCCGGTAACGGTTAATTTCGACACCCGAGTACTCATGTTCTCGAATGGGTCCAAAACCATACCGGTAAAACTCAAAAGTAGTGCAGACAACCAGGCCGGCATACTCCGCATCAATGCTCCCCAAAATTGGAAGATCACTCCCGCAAAGGTGCCATTTTCACTTGCAAACAAGCACGATGAAAAAACGATAATGTTCGAAATCACTCCCCCCGCTGATGCTGATGAAGCAACGCTAACCGCTATAGCTGAAATCAATGGACAAAACTATTCCAAATCCCTGGTCGAAATCTCTCATCCCCATATCGACGAGTTGGTGTTGTTTCCCGAGAGCTCGGTCAAAGTCGTTAATCTTGACATCCAAAGAATCGGTGAGCGCATTGGCTATATAATGGGATCTGGAGACGAGATCCCCGAGGCCCTGACTCAACTGGGTTATTCCATTGAGGTATTAAGCAACGGGATGCTGGAAAACGGCTCTCTTGCCGAATATGATGCCATTATAACCGGGGTTCGGGCCTGGAACACTGAAGAACGTTTAAAATATATCCAGCCTAAACTGATGCAATATGTGCAAAATGGAGGCACCCTTTTGGTGCAGTATAATGTCAACCGGGGATTGCAGACAGAAGTGATTGGTCCCTATCCCTTTACTATCAGCCGTGACCGCGTCAGCGATGAAACCGCTGCTATTACACTGCTTGATCCCAACCATCCTCTGTTGAACGATCCCAACAAGATCACACAAAAGGATTTTGAGAATTGGGTACAGGAACGGGGACTCTATTTCTGCTCGGAATGGGATGATCGCTATCAAGCCGTTCTATCCAGTCACGATCCGGGTGAACCGGAAAGAAATGGCGGATTACTATATACCCGCTATGGCAAAGGAGTTTTCATTTACACAGGATATTCATGGTTCCGGCAGCTCCCCGCAGGAGTACCCGGTGCATACCGTTTGTTTGTGAACCTGTTATCCGCAGGAGCATCTCATGAATAAAAACGTACAAGAAAAACCACCGGTTTTAAAATCATGGAAGCAGCTTTATACATTTGTGTTTTTGCACCTGGTGGCATTGATCATTTTATATTACCTGTTTACAATTTATTTCAATTAAGGTTAAACTATGACCCAAATAGACTGGATCGTCCTTTTTTCTTTTTTAGTATTTGTTGCCGGTTACGGAATCTGGAAAACACGCGGCAAAAAAAATATTCAAGAGTATCTGCTGGCAAACCGTTCTACCCCCTGGTATACGGTTACCCTCTCTATTATGGCAACCCAGGCCAGTGCAATCACCTTTCTCTCTACACCGGGACAAGCATTTGTTGACGGAATGCGTTTTGTGCAGTTTTACCTGGGACTTCCCATTGCCATGATTATTTTGTCCGTTACAGCCGTACCAATTTTTCACAGACTCAATGTTTATACAGCCTATGAATACCTGGAACAACGTTTTGATCTCAAAATCCGGGCATTAGGTGCCATTCTTTTTCTCATCCAGCGCGGACTTGCAGCCGGATTTACCATTTTTGCACCGGCACTGATTCTTTCCGTATTGCTGGGCTGGGACATACGCATGACTATATTTATGATAGGCGGAGTGGTGATACTCTATACTACATCAGGTGGGACCGACGCGGTCAACAAGACCCATCTGCTTCAAATGCTCATTATTACCACGGGCATGCTTTCCGCGTTTATCATGATCTTTCGCCTGCTACCCCCGGATATTTCTTTTCTGGATGCCGCACACGTAGCCGGTAAAATGGGCAAGCTCAATGCTATAACTTTCGACTTTGACTGGCGGGATCGATATAACATCTGGTCCGGATTGATTGGCGGCACCTTTTTGGCGCTCTCGTACTTTGGTACGGACCAGTCCCAGGTACAGCGCTACCTTTCCGGAAAATCCGTTGCTTCCAGCCGAATGGGACTACTGGCAAACGGTATGGTCAAGATCCCCATGCAATTCTCTATTCTGTTTATTGGCGCTATGATTTTTGTCTTTTACCAGTTTACCATGCCACCGCTGGTATTTAATCCGGTTGTTACCGATGAGGTCAAGAGCAGTCCTTATGCCGAACAATATAATCAGCTAGAGCAGGATTTCCAAACAGTCCACACTGAAAAACAACAGGGAATCCGCAACATGCTCGATGCCCTGCATGGCGATAATCCCGCGCAACTGGAATCGAGCAGACAAGAGCTGATGAAAATGCGCCAGTCTGAACTTGGAATCCGCGAAAACGCCAAATCCGTTATCGCACAGGCTAACCCTGATGCAGACATAAACGATACCAACTATATCTTTTTAAGCTTTGTGATCAATTTTCTGCCCGTCGGTCTGGTAGGCCTGATCCTGGCGGCGATCCTGTCGGCATCCATGTCCTCCACTTCAGCCGAGTTGAACGCCCTTGCCTCAACCTCGGTTGTGGATATTTACAAACGCATGTTAAAAAAGCAGGCATCTGAAAAACATTATCTCATTGCATCCAAAGTTGCCACCCTGTTCTGGGGTCTCATTGCTATCTTTTTTGCGCTCGTTGCAAATCGGTTGGGCTCATTGATCGAGGCGGTGAACATTCTCGGTTCGCTCTTTTACGGCACCATACTGGGTATTTTTCTGGTAGCGTTTTATTTCAAACGTATCGGGTCTTCGGCAACATTCATCGCAGCAATCATTGCGGAAGGCGTTGTGCTGGCAAGCTACCAGTTCACCGAAATCCCTTATCTGTGGTTCAACGTTATCGGATGTGTAGTACTGGTAGGCATAGCGGTTATTCTAAATCCGTTGATGGGGAGGAAATAAAAAAAATATTCTCCAACCGGAGTGCATCGCCTCTCCCCTCACCCCAAATAATTTTTATTGCAATAGACTCGTTGAATCTTTATATTAAAATCCCAGATGTTTAGATGTTTTCTTTTGTCGTATAACAATCGGGGTTGTTGCCACCAAAGATCTATTTAGCAAGGATTATAAAAAATCTCTCAAAATGGATCTTTGAATAAAGTATTAAAATATCTCATCTAAATTAGCAGTAAAACTATGAAGCGATTCGACAAGATTATTTTCGGTTTTATAATGGGAAGTTCATTTCCATTATTATTGGCAATGAGTTCATTTTTGATCTGGTTTTATACCAATCGCAACGAATCCATTGTAATCTATTATCTGGTTTCTGGCATTATATTGGGTATAATACTCAATCTGTTGTTACTAAAAAAGTTGATCCGGAAAATATATACTTTGCCCATCTGGCTGCTTGTTGCGTTTTACATGTTTTACAGTATCAATATCTATGGATTTTTTATGGGTTTGCCCATTGTTAACCTGTTAATGGGTGTGCTTGCAGGGTACTATTACAGCAGACGTATGCGCGTTAACAAGGTTTCTTTACAAAAATATGCGTTTATGATTATTAAAATTTCAGCCTTTACAGCCCTGGTTACACTCTTGTTTTGCGTGATGACTGCGGTAATTGCACTCTTGCATGAAAATATTGGAGAAGAGTTGAGAAACATGTTGCAACTGGATTTTCAAATCACAAATGCAACGGTACTTATCACAATCATTTTTGGTACAGTGGGGCTAGTTATCTGCCAATACTATCTAACACGATTTGTACTCATCAAAGGTCTTGCCGCGCAAGCAAGCAATGCTTGAACAATTCATTACAACTGGAATTAATATATAAAAAAAGCATGCAGTTAAATACTGCATGCTTTTTTTATTATTCAGTTACTGGTATGGACGGCGTAAACACCTTGTACAAGACCGGTACAACCACCAGTGTTAAAAAGGTGGATGTCATCAATCCGCCGATAATGGCCCATCCCATAGGCGCCCACATTAATCCACCAAACAAGGTCAATGGCAACAATCCACCAATAGTAGTCGCAACGGTCAAGATGATTGGAGTAAACCTTGTTTCACCGGATATGCTCACAGCCGTGTCCAAATCCTTTCCTTCATTACGCAACTCATTGGCATAATCCACCAGAATGATTGCGTTATTGATCACAATTCCGGCCAGACTCGTCAGTCCAATCATGGCCGTAAAAGAAAAAGTATTGCCTGTAATCAGCAGCGCCAAAATAGATCCAATAATTGCCAGCGGTATGGATGAAAAGATAATAAACGGTTGGCGAAACGAACGGAATTGGAACACAAGTACGGAAAAGATACCTATAATTGCAATGATAAAATTGTTACCCAATCCACCAAACGCCTTACCCTGGCTTTCTTTTTCACCACTGACATGGTAACCATATCCGGCAGGCCAGTCCATATTATCCAGCTTTTCAATAATCTCACCAGTCAGTTGATCAACAGAATAAGCGGGAGCAGCATCTCCGGTCACGGTATTACTCCGCTCGAGTTGATATCGATAAATATTTAGCGGACTGGATTCAAATCCAATACTCGCTACCTGTTTCAAGGGGACCTGCGAGCCCGCCGGTGTTGTCAAATAAATCCGCTCAAAATCAGAAATCCTTGGGGATTCGTGCACAGGTAACCGTACAATAATATCAAACTGGTCTCCATCCCGGTTCCTGAATGTAGACACATCATAACCGGACAATGCAATACGTATGGCTCTGTCCACCTCTGCCAGGGTCAATCCCAGCATGGCGCACTTTTCCCGATTGATATCAATTTTTAAATCTGTTTTCTCATTACCCAAAGGATCATCAATCTCTATTACACCTGTGGTGTTGCGAAAAACAGATTCTACCTGCGCTGACAAGTCTTTAATGATATCCATATCTTTACCTACAACCTTGATTGCAATAGGCGCGTCATTGGGGTAACCTTGTTCCAACTGCTTGACCTCAAATTTAGCGCCGGGAATTTCTTTCAACTCTTCCCGCATCCCGCTCACAATCTCGCCCACCTGCCGCGAATAATCCGGGTACACTTCAACAAATACCTGCCCAATATTGGCATGGTTCTGCTTTGGTATAACATTATAATATATACGAGGATTATCACCGCCAATATTGGCAACAAAATGTCTTACAAACCCTTTTTCATCAAGCAACTCTTCTACCTGGGTTACAACATGGTCCGTAACCTGCAGATTGGTTCCCTCCGGTGTAGAGACATTGATATAAAACATGGGCTTGTTCGATTTGGGAAACATACTTACCCCTACAAAAGGCACCAGTCCCACACTGATTAAAAATATCAGAATACTGAGCAAGAGCACAGTTTTAGGACGTTTCAATGCGAATTTCAAAACCCTGCGGTAATGGGTTTCTATAAAATTCTGCAATGTTTTTTGCATTAAACTTGTATTTGATGCAGACTTGACAGACAGATATCGACTGGTCAAATACGGAGTAAAAGTAAGGGCCAGAAACAGAGACGCAAGCAAAGTAAAAATAACCGTTAGCGGCATACTGCGCACGTATTGACCGGCAACATCACTCATCAACAATATGGGCATAAATGCCAGACAGGTTGTTATTGTACCACTGGTTATGGAACCGGAAATCTGCGTTGCTCCACGTACAGATGCTTCTTTAAGGTCTTTGCCCATACGTAAAAAGCGGTTAACATTTTCTGTAACAACAATAGCATTATCTACAAGAATACCCAGCACAATAACCAAGCCGGCAATAGTCATTTGCTGTATACCATAATCGCTCAGTTTTAAAAATCCCAATGCAATGGCAATAGATGCGGGTATAGTAAATATTACCAACAAAGCAGGACGTGTTCCAATCCCCAGCCAGGCTACAATACCTACCAGTAAAATCCCCTCAAGCAGATTGATCAAAAACTCTACAACAAAATCGCCCACACTTTCAGACTGGTTATAAACAAAAGCAACGTGCATATTATCCGGCAGATCTTTATTAAAATCAGCAACAGCCGCTTTAATTTCATCAATAATTTGAAAAAGATTGGTACCATTTTTCTGATTCGCCGCTAGTAAAACAGCCCGTTTTCCATTAAACCGGGCATAATGCTCCAGGTCTTCATAATCATATTGGACCGTTGCAATATCTTTTAAATAAATAATTGATCCGTTACCCATGGGAATGGTTGTATTTCGAATATCATCCAATGTTTCATAAGAACCGCTAGTATTGATATTAAAATTCTTGCCGCCTATGTCAATCTTGCCGCCAGGTATATTGGCATTGGCCGATTGAATCACCCCAATCACCCGATCAACAGGAATATGCATTTGCGCCATTTTTTCCAGATTCAATGAAACACGTACCTGTTGTTCAGGATAAGCTACAATCTCGGCACCGCGAATACCCTCGATTTTTTCAATAACATCTTTTAACTTTTCAAGCTCGGTCTCCATGTCCACATATTCTGCTGTTTCTGAAACCAGAGCCAGTTCTAAAATATTAACCGCATTAATATCCCATTTAACTACATCCAGACTGCTTATATCATCAGGAAGATCATTTTTAGCCCGATTGACCTTTTCAACAAGCAGCGAATACTTTTCATCAATATCTACACCAAAATCAAATTCTACCGTAATATTGCAATAACTATTACCGCTTATCGAATAAATTTCTGCAACATCAGATATACTGTTCACCTCTTCTTCAATTATAGAGGTCACCTGCTCTTCCATATCCTGAGGAGTAGCACCGGGATAAAGCGCGATTATCGATGCTCCCGGAGGTTCAATAGCAGGATTCTCGGATTTTGGCATATCAACTACCGCAAAGATACCATACAGCATCAACAGCAAAACCACCATGAGCGTAAAATGATGGTTCTCTATAGAAAACCGGGAAATGTTCATTTTCCGACCTCCGCATTGGAAGAAACCACTATTTTGCTATCCTCTTTTAGGTATGCGGCACCGGTTGTAATGATCTTGTCCCCATCTAATAAATCTCCGGCAACCATCAACTGATCTTTGTAAAATCCCAATATATTAATGGAGACTTTGACAGCGTTATTGGATTCATCTAATTTATAAACATATCCGGATTGACCAACCGCGCTGACTATTGCACTGGTTGGTAAAAGAAAACATTGTGTTTTTTGCTGCGGAATAATATCTATTGAAGCAACCAGCCCATTGATCTTTCGAGCCAATTCGTCATCCAGCTGCAATTCTACCGCATACAAACCAGTCATACTGTCTGCCGATTCTGAAATTTCGCTGATATGTGCTTTATATACCTTGCCGGGAAATGCATCAAACCGAATATCTGCCGGGTCACCCATTGAGAGTTTGACCACATCTTTATCAGACATGTTTACCTTGACCAGCCATGCACTGCTGGTAGAGGCAAACACCAGCACAGGTGTTCCTGCACCAGTCATTTCATTTTCTTCAGCAATAATTTTCAATATTTTACCGGAAGAAGGGGCAATTATCCTGGCATGTTTGGCATTAAACTCTGCAATCTGTAATGTTGCAGTAGCAGCATCAAAAGCCGATTCCGCATCCTGGCGCTGTTGAACAGATATTGCATTGTCTTTTATCAGATTTTTGGCCCGTTCAAAATCACGTTTGGTTTTTTCAAATTGGGTTCGCGCGTTTTTCAATTGCGCTTCTATCTCGTCAGGATACAACTCGGCCAGGATCTGTCCTTTTTTCACAGACTCGGCTTCATCCACACGTATATCTTTGATAATACCGCCTATTTTAAAAGAAAGTTTGCTGATCTGCCCCGATTGCAACGTCCCCGATGCATGCAGTGTTTCCTGTACATGTTGCTGTTGAATTGAAGCTGTCTCTACTGGTACTGTCAAATCCTCTTTTACAATTTCCTGCTGTCGGTTACAACTGGACAAAAGAAATGATAAAAGGACCACTAGAATTATATTTACAAAAATTAATCGTATTCTCAAGATTTATCCTCCTTGCCAGGATTAATGAGCAATTTACCCATAAATTGCATATAGTCATCAAACAAATCAAAAGGATTAAACTGGATTTGTTTATCCGGATGTTGCGATATTTTTGAAATGATCTGAATTACTCCGGAGATTTGTCCCCACAAGATAAAAGCCAGCCGTTCTACCTGAAAATCTGTAACAATAGTGCCATCATCAATACCTTCACTCAATACATTTTGGACAAACTGCATAACCTGCTTACCATCTCGATGGTATAGCTCTATCATTTCGCTGTCAGAAGTAAAATCCAGAACAGAACCTTCAAAATACATAATCGCCTTGTAATAATCCGGATACTTTTTTGAAAACTCGTAATACGCATTTCCAATTGCACGGATCTTGTCTACACCCTGTTTATGCATTCCCGCAGCAGTTGTAAACATTTCATGCATTTTCGCAAATCCACGCTGGTGTATTCCCAGGTAAAGCTCCTGCTTGCTATTGAAATACAAATACAATGTACCTTTACTCAATTCTGCTGCCTCTGCAACATCATCCATTGTTGACAAGGATAAACCTTTTTCAAAGAAAACCTGCTCAGCGGCATCTAAAATATCATTGCGACGCTGTTCTTTTTCACGTTCTCTGCGTTCCTGTACTCCCATGAATTCCTCAAATCAATTAAACGACAACACAACAACTGACTAATAGTCAGTAAATATACGACAGTATAATAAAAATGTTTCATTTTCACAACACTTTAACATTTGGAATTTGGCACACAATTTGTATACTATCAGCATTAACTATTACCGGAAAGGAACCATGATAAAACAATTCTTGCTCATTTTACTGCTCATCTCTTCTGCCTCACTCTATTCCGAAACCTGGTATGTCGCTCAAAGCGGTGGCAACGATGCTTTTGATGGCCTTGCACCGGTTGTAACCGACAATCATGGGCCGTTCAAAACAATATCTCATGCAGTGCCATACCTTGTTCACGGCGATACGCTTTTCATTCGTTACGGCACCTATTCTGAAAAAATAGAGGTTCATGCATCTGGCACCGCCCTTGATCCCATCGTTATCATGGCTTACGAAAACGAAACACCGATCCTGACAGCGGATTCATGGGATGGTACATACGCACTGGATCTAACAGGCGTATCTTTTGTTCATATACAGAATTTAGAATTTTCAAACTGTGCTGAAAATCGTAAACCTATTTTACTTGATAACTCGCATTATAATAAAATAACCAACTGTACATTTTCAGATAATCAAGGTTCTGCTGCAATCCATGTTTTTAACACATCATCGTACAATGAAATCTCTGAATGCACCTTTACCAATACGGGTAATGCTGAAAGAATATGGGATGCCCATATTTACCTTGATACGGCAGGAGACTATAATCGCATCCTGCAGAATACTTTAACACAGACAGATACCATAACCGAACGCGGTGTGTGGTGTTCACGAACATCATTTACCGATATCTCCTATAACGAATTTTCCAATCTTTCAGGCATTGCATTATCCATTGGCATCGAACCGGATGAACTCAAGGAATCGGATTCCATACCCATTGAAAACAGTGTTTTTGACAATAGTTTTAGCAACAATTCAGGGATTAGCTGTTTAATAAGTCATGCCAATAAAACCAGAATTAACATTTGCAATTTTTCCAATAATATGGGAGAATCAGCCCTTTCCATAATTGGTAGCAATTCAACAGACAATCTTGTTCAGTCATGCACATTTTGGGAAAACGGTTCCCCAACTGAACAACATTCTTCACATATTGCGGTTACAAATGCCGGTTCCGGAAACCAGATCATCCTTAATAACATTTCAGGTGATCCTGATGAATCGACTTTTGAAATTGTAAACAGTTATTCTGCAATTCATGTCCAAAACACAAACGACATAACAATCAATGAAAATACAATCAGTAAAATCAGCTACCCGGCTACTATCGATAAAACCGAATACGACAGTTCATGGATCAAATATCCCAAAGACGGCGGTCGTGCCGGACATGGTATTTATGTATATTCGGAAGATTCTCCCCTTTCCGGTATTGTTATTGAAAACAATGTGGTCCAGGATTGCGGTGCTTCGGGAATCTCGTTATCCAATTCAAATGAAGGTAGTGTTTCTCATAATCAAAGCCTGAACAATGGTGCCTGGGGAATCAGTGTGAATGGCTCACACAATATTGTTGAACATAACTCGGTCTGGAACAATGGTTGGATGCATGGCGGATGCAGTGGAATAAACATTCATGGATCAAGTATAGGAAATATCGTCAAGCGGAATGTTAGCAGTAATAACAATCAGGGAACTGCCGGCACTGTGGGTGCCGACTGGTGGAGCGACGGCAATGGCATTATTGCTGATCAGGGTGCAGACAGCACCTGGATTTATAATAATATCTGTTTCGGTAATGAAGGAGCGGGGATCGCCATTACTGCAAGTAAATATTGCCAGGTTCTTTATAATACCATCATTGCAAATGGATCAAGTGAGCATGCGGGTTACAAAGCCGGCCTGGCTTTGGTAACTACAATTTCAGGGTCCCGACAGATTGAAGCTGAAACCATTATAGGCAATATAATTTACAACAATGCCGAATTCCAGCTCAGCATTGCAGATGTTGCCGGGCATTCACATATTATGCATCATAATTTATATGGTACGGGCCCTTTGTCGGTTAACAATGCTATCATTCATTATCGCGATGAAGAACTGCCCACGTATGAACGAGATTTTACAACCATTGAGATGTTCCAGGAATATTGGGACAATAAAAACAATACCCTTAACGCATCAGGTTCACTCGACGGTGATCCATTAATAGTATATGGTAACAATATGCCCAACATGGTATCTGACGTTTACCTGTTAACGCTTTCTCCTGCCCGCCAAAATGGCCCGGCACTTGATTGGTTTACAACCGATTATTATGGCAATGAACGTCAAACATCCGGCAATTGGGATCTGGGAGCAATGTTTATCGACAATCAGGCTCCTGATACTTTTCGGCTCATGTCACCGGAAGACAAAAGCACCCTTTCTACATTGACTCCGGAATTAAAATGGGAAAAAGCCGACGATAATGATCCCGGTGATAACATTACTTATCATCTTGTTGTAAAACAAATGACAGGAATTGAAACAGTAATTATTGACCAATATGTTGTAGGTAATTCTTTTCAGATCAATACAAATCTTTTAGCAGGTGACAGCTACCAATGGAACGTTACTGCAATTGACCTGGACGGACATTTGACTGAATGCGAACAAGCCTTTAATTTCTCTATACAAAAAGGTACAGGAATTGATGATGGCAATGAAAAACTGCCACTTGAGTTTCAACTTTACCCCAATTTTCCCAATCCATTTAATGCAGGAACCAGCATCCGCTTTGACCTGCCAAAACCTGCAAAAGTAAAACTAACAATTTATGATGTTTATGGCAGAGTTGTTAAAGAATTAATAAACAGGAATATGTCTTTGGGAAGTCATCAACTTTTCTGGAACGGGACCAATCAATCAAATTTACCCGTCAGTTCCGGAATTTATTGGTTAAATATAAAAGCAGATAAATATTCATCCATTCAGAGGATGGTTTTGTTAAAATAAAACAAAAAATTGTTGCATTAATCTGAAAAAATGCTATATTTATTGCTCATTAAATTTTAAGGAAATAAAAAATCAATATGAAAACAACAACAACATATCTCAACATTATAATCAAAGCTTGGGCACCGGTCTGCTTTGATGTTGTTGATTTTGATATTGATGATGATGCACCGTCGGGATTGAGGCAATAAAAGATTTATAAATAAACTTAAAAAGCCTCGTTCCCAATAAGGAGCGGGGCTTTTTTCATTTATAAACAAGGAATAATCATGCAATACAAATCAACTATTTTCATCAACATTATGGATATCATGTATAAAGCCATCTGCAATGGAACTCAGCCAGTTTGTTCCAATGCGTTTGATGTATTCTATGCTGTAGATACCATGAATGATGATTTTGATTGCACTGATACTATTATGAACAAAACGGGGCCGTAAAGGCACTTTTATCTATCCATTAAAGCCCCGTTCCCGAAAAGAACGGGGCTTTTTTTTTGATATAACCTAACTCAAGAAAGGGAGGTGGTAAAATGACGACCCACCTGTTAACCATGGACAAACTCAGCCAGATAGCAAAATCAGGCACTGCCGAAAATATTGACATATTGATGCAGTATCTGAACGACGCCAAGGGAATTGGCAGCTATAAAATTCTTGATTACGCGCTGGGACTGGTTGACTCACAGGAAGGCCGTGCAAGAATTCGCTACTATCTATTCCAAGGCAGCCTGGTACAGCGCAATTATGCGTCCCTCTATTTCAAACGATTGGGACACATTGATATTTTGCAGGAGGCTGTAGAGCTTGGCTGTATTGATGCACATCAGGCGTTTTCGTCCTGAAATGCAAACCATGTCCGGCTCCAATTGCCGGACATGGTTGCATATTTTATAAAAAACAAACATTTAACTTGCACACAATCAAAGAAAATCATATAATTATATAACAAGGCCATGGGACAAAAATAGCAAGGCATACCTTTACATGCAATAATGGGAATTGCTTGTAAAATTTATTGGCCTCCAATCGAACATAATAGATTTCTATTGTAACAGGAGACAGTCAATGAACCAAAATGCACTCAAAAATTCAAAATCATTATATCCGCTGCTTCCCTGGATAAAACGAGGTATTTTTTCTTTCCTACTTGGTTCAATCATCTTGGCTGTTATCGCTACCTTGCAACGTACTCTATTCAAAATACCAATTGAGCCCAAATGGTATCTTATACCAATTACGGTTGGCGGCACTGCAGGTTTACTCACGGGATTATTACTCAAGCGTATACAAATTTATGCTCAAAAACTAAAATTCAGTGAATTAAGATTTCAGGATCTGTTTGAAAAAGCACCCATTGCCTATCAAAGTATGGACCCCAATGGAGTTATTGTTGATGTAAATCATACCTGGCTTGATAGCTTTGAATATACCCGTTATGATGTTATCGGACGCCATTTTTCAGACTTCCTCCCTTCAAAATCCATCAAACTGCTAGAGCAACATGTCCAAAATCTAAAAAATAATATTGATAATATTACAACAGAACTGGAAATTCGTAGCAATAATGGAAATATTCTAATAATTGAATTGGAAAGCAGACCCAGCACGAACAATTTAGGAGAACTTGACCAGATTCACAGTGTAATAAGGGATATAACGGAAACAAAGAAACAGGAAACCGCCTTGCGTGAGAGCGAAAAGTTGTACAGATCGCTTATTGAAAATGCCAGTGATGCAATTTTAATCATGCAGGGAAATCAATTTATCGATTGCAACCAAAAAACTCTTGAATTGTTTGATTGTACTCGTGATCAAATTCTGGATGCGCATCCATGGGATTTATCTCCGGATAATCAACCCAACGGCGATAAATCAAAAGAGAAATCAATAGAAAATGTTACAAAGGCACTTGCCGGTGTACCCCAATATTTTGAATGGCTTCATGTAACATTTGGTGGTAAAGCATTTTTTGCCGAAGTAAGCCTGAACTCGATAACAATATCAGACAAAAAACTCCTCCTAGCCATTGTAAGAGATGTTTCGGAAAGAAAAAGAATTACAGCAAGTCTTGAAACAATAAACAAAACTTTACTCAATTCAAGCTCAGATTTTAAAGCAAATATTAACAATCTAACCGAACTCTGTGGAAACATTCTTGGAGCAGCTTGTTGTATTTATAGTCGCATTAATAAAGATCAACTTGAAATAATTGGCAGTTGGAACCTCCCGAAAACAATTCCATTAAAATTCCGATTAGAAGGTAGTATATGCAGCCAGGTTGCAAACAGCAATAAAGACTGGTTATTCATTCCCGAAATTGATCCGCAAAATTACATAGAAAATACAATTATACACCAACTATCCATCAAATCCTATTTTGGACACATCATTAAACAAGGGGGTGAAAAAGTTGGTATTTTATGTGTTTTTCACAACAAGCCATACGAACCAAACGATTATGATAAAAATATGTTGGGCATCATCTCTTCCGGACTAAATGTTGAAGAATCAAGACATTTTGCACAACAACATATGCGTGAAAGTGAAGAAAAGTTTAGAGCAATCTTTAATGGTGTTAGTGATGCAGTATTTATACACGATATTGATACAGCCGAAATTCTTACAGTGAATGATACCATGTGTAAAATGTATGGTTTCGAACAAGATGAAATTAAAAACATCACTCTCAAGGATATAAGTTCAGGGGTCCCACCATATACACTTGAAGAAGCTGGAATTCTTTTAAAGAAAGCATTAAGTGAAGAAGTATCTGTTTTTGAATGGCAGGCAAAGCACAAATCCGGCAAGATATTTTGGATTGAAGTCAATATGAAAAAAGTTCATATTGCAGGAATTGATCGTATCGTAGTTGTTGCCAGAGATATAACGGAAAGAAAAATTTCAGAAAAGGCATTACTCGAAAGTGAAAATAAATACCGTTCCTTATTGAATCAACTTCCCGTTGGAATTTATCGCAGACAATTCCAGGAAGACGGGAGAATGATACTCGCTAATCCTGCTGTTTACAAAATGTTTGGTTATGATACCTTTGAAGAATTTGCAAGAAATCCGTTACCTAATTTCTATTTAGATCCATCAAAATTCAAAGAATTTAACAAATTATTGATAGAGCAGGGTAAGGTAGACAACTTTGATCTGCCATTAAAGAAAAAAGATGGGACTCCCCTGTATTGCAAAATCTGGGCAACATTGGTAAAAGGACCAACTATAAACTATGTTGATGGTATACTGGTAGATATTTCCGCCCAGAAAAAAGCCCTTGAAGAAAATACTCGCCTTGCCAGAGCAATTGAGCAAGCGTCTGAAGTTGTCATTATTACGGATATTGAAGGCACCATGCAGTATGTGAATCCGGCATTTGAAAAAACGAGCGGATTCAGTCGTAAAGAAGCAATTGGACAAAACCCAAGAATATTAAAAAGTGGTGAACATGAACCTGAATATTACGAGGCATTATGGAACACCATTTTATCCGGTAAAATCTGGAAATCCCAGGTCATAAACAAGAAAAAAGATGGTACATTGTACACAGAAGAAGTAGAGATATCACCAATCCGCGATGAAGATGGTAATATTACAAACTTTGTCAGCGTAAATCATGATATTACTCGTGAATTGGAATTAGAGGGCCAAATCCGCCAATCCCAAAAGATGGAAGCCATTGGCCAGCTTGCCGGAGGTGTGGCCCATGATTTTAATAACATGCTTCAGGTCATTGCCGGCTACACAGAGCTGACCCAGGATATATTGGGAGAAGGTAATCCCGCCAGAAAAACGCTGGACCATGTAGCCAAAGCCTCTGAGCGGGCAACTGCGCTCGTACGCCAATTGCTTGCCTTTAGCAGACGTGAAACCTTGCAGTTGAAACAAATCGATCTAAATGACCTTACCAGCGGTCTGTTAAAAATGATTCGCAGGATTATTGGTGAACATATAGAGTTGAGTTTTCATCCCGGTGCTGATCTACAAATATTACAAGCTGATCCCGGACAGGTAGAGCAAATTTTACTCAATCTTTGTGTAAATGCCAGAGACGCCATGCCCGAGGGAGGCAAACTGTCTATAGAAACTGAAAATATGCAGTTATCAAAAGAATATTGTCAAATCCATGCAGAAGCACAGGAAGGTAACTATGTAGCAATAAATGTGAGCGATACTGGTAAAGGAATTCCCAAAGATATTAGAGACCGTATTTTTGAGCCCTTTTTCACCACCAAAGCGGTTGGTGAAGGTACGGGCCTTGGCTTGTCAACTGTGTATGCAATAACCAAACGACATGGTGGATTTATTAATCTTTATAGCGAAGAAGGTATGGGCACTGTTTTTAAAATCTATCTGCCCGCCAATAAAGACCAAAACAGTACCATTGAAGCAGAAAAACAAAGACAATACAAAGAATTAAAAGGTGCCGGTGAAACAATTCTTTTAGCAGAAGATGATGAACAGGTACGTGAACTCGCAGAACTCATATTAGAACAAGCAGGATACAATATCATTACTGCTGTTGACGGCGAAAACGCAATAGAAAAATTTTCAAAATACAATAAAGATCTTGATCTGGTTATATTAGACGTTGTAATGCCGAAAAAAAGCGGTAGAATGGTACATGACCATATACGGAAAACACACCCCGACCTTCCCATTGTCTTTGCAAGTGGTTACAGTCATGACATGCTGGATACGGGCCATCTACCCGAAGAAGGATACCGGTTGGTAAGAAAACCCTTTGACCAGTCAGGTCTGCTCATAGCAATTCAGGAAGCGATGAGCAAAGAAAAATAAACCCGGAATTTCTAAATTCCGGGTAATAATATATATCAAGCAGCATCCGCACTGATCGAATTCAAACCGGCTTGAGAAGCATTGTTATCACAAACCGCATCATACTCTTTTGCCAGCGTATCAACCAATTCCTTAACCGATACAATCTCGTTAACCCGCCAGGCGTTTGCTCCTGCAAATGCGAATCCATCTTCAAGCTTGCCCATTTTCGCATTAGTTAATGCTTCGGCAATACAATATGGTGCAGTTCTAAAATCACAGGTTCGCAGACATTTCCATGGGCACTTGAATGAAGGATGCTCGCCTGCCTCTACCCGGGTTAAAAACGGATTACGAATTGCACGTCCCGGTAACCCTACCGGACTGTCAATAATCATTACATCCTCTTTACCTGCATTCACATAAGCCTGCTTAAAGCTGTCATCCACATCACATTCGTGTGTAGCAACAAACCGGGTTGCCATCTGTACCCCTGCCGCGCCCAGATCGAGAAACCGTTTAATATCCGCACCGGTAAAAATTCCGCCGGCAGCAATAACCGGTATTTTTTTACCCGTACTTTCTTCAAAGGGTTTTAATGCCTCCAGAGTTTCCGCAACCAATTTTTCAAGTTGAAAATCCGGATCATCAAGCTGTTCTTTCTTGAACCCCAAATGTCCGCCAGCCATAGGCCCTTCTACTACAAAGGCATCGGGCACACAATCATGTTTAGCCCAGGCTTTACAAATGGCCTGCGCTGCTCTTGCAGAAGAGATTATAGGAACAATTCGGGTGGATTCAAGTTGCAAACGTTCAGGCGTTATCATCTGCGGGACCTTTAATGGCAATCCCGCACCCATAAAAACCACATCCGCACCGGCATCGAGTGCCGCGTGCAGCAGGGTTTCATGATCTGTTAAAGCAATCATTATATTTACGCCAATTGCACCAGATGTCATACTCTTGGCTTTTAATATCTCTTTTTTTAAAGCACGGGCATTTGCGTTTTTATAATTTTTTCTCAAATCCGCTTCAAATAAACCAATACCGGGCGTGGCAATTACACCTATTCCGCCTTCATTTGCAACCGCTGCAGCCAAACCTGCCAGAGATACACCTACACCCATTCCTCCCTGTATGATTGGAGTTTTTATTTTTAAATTACCAATTTGCATTTCTGGGAAATGGTTAATTATCATAATTTCCTACTTTCTTTTCCTTATTCACCTGCTAAACTAGACTGTTTTAACAATTCTCCGAAAATGAAAACCATATATTGCCAGCGTAACTGCCAAATATAATTTTCTGGGATATTTTACAATTGTGTAAAAAAGTAATCGCCAATAATAACTTCTCCCCTTTTCAAATATACCCAATACAATCATGGATCTGAAAAAGGCACGAATGTCGTAAAAAGAAATTCTTATTTTTTGCCGTTCCGGCATATGATATTCATTTAAAAAGATCTTTACCCGTTCATAATATGCTTTTTGAGAATATATCGTATCTAACAGTGATTTGTACCCTTTGACCAATTTTGTATAATTCATAGTCGGTACAAAATTCAAAGAACCATCCATATTATTACCGGATGAGAGATTTAACAATCGATTTTCTGACTTTAAACGTTTGAATAATTTGGTACCGGATAATGCTGTTAACAGCCCAACCATTGCAGTGGCAATACCACTGTTTTGTATAAATGTTATCTGATCTTCAAAGATGGTTTGAGGATCATTGTCAAAACCGACAATAAAACCACCATGCACCACAAGTCCAAGACGCTGCAGGGTTTTAACCGATTCTACAATATCCCGTTTTAAATTTTGTCCTTTTCCGCATTCGTTCAAACTGGCTTCATTGGGGGTTTCAATACCAATAAAAACCGTCCGTAAACCGGCTTTTACCAGTAATATTACAAGTTCTTCATCGTCTGCAAGGTTGATAGAGACTTCGGTCAAAAACTCATAGGGTTGATCATGTATTTCCTGCCATTCAATTAATGCCGGCAGTAATTCTGTTTTTACCCGGTGCTTGTTGCCAATAAAATTATCGTCTACAATAAAAATGCCGCCCCGCCAACCTGCTGAATATAAAGAATCTAGTTCGCCAATAAATTGCGAGACCGATTTTGTTCTAGGTTTATGGCCGTTTAACATGGTAACACTGCAAAATTCACAGTTAAAGGGACATCCACGAGAATACTGCACACTCATTGAAGCGTATTTTTTCATATCCAGCAAACTCCAGTCCGGGACCGGGGTTTTACTCAAATCCGGAAATTCATCCGATTTATATATTGCCTGGGGAATACCTTGCTCGAGATCATTGAGAAACATGGGCAATGTAATTTCTGCTTCATTTAAAATAAAATGATCAATACCCTGAAATTGTTCATAATCCGTAGTACACATGGGGCCACCGGCAACTATCTTGACTCCCAGAACATTACAACGATTCACTACTTTTTTAAATGATTCCAGATGAACATTCATCCCCGTCAGGAAAACATAATCTGCCCAAAGCAGATGCTTATCTTTCAGGGTTGTAACATTCATATCAATCAGTTTTTTCTCCCAATCATTTGGGAGCAATGACGCAACCGTAACCAGACCCAAAGGCGGTTCACTTGATTTTTTTGAAATAAACCGCAGGGCATGCCTGAAACTCCAAAAGGTTGTGGGCGTTTCTGGATAAATTAATAATATTTTCATACCATACCCTTTCACTTATTCCCTTAAATATAAACATTAATAATCAAGAGTACTGTAAAAGTAGTGTAAAACCTCTTTTATAATTTATAAAAAACCTTTACTTTGGTATAGCACTCAAAAAGCGGATTTCAAGCATGAAAAAAAGCCGTACCCTGTTTTACCCCATATTTATTTTTGTATTGGCCCAGTTCGCCTGGTTTGTAATGGTGGGATTGTGGATTTACAGGTATATTACCAGCAACATGATTTCTGAATATGTGGGTGAACACTATTCCATACAGATCGTATCAAAAAGTGCCAATGTAGTTGCATTGGTAGGTGGTTTGATTCTCATGATTACTGTATCCGTTGCTATGGCATTAATTTTCAGGAATCTTACCAGCCAGTTAAAAATAACCATCATGTATGACAATTTTATCGCAAATGTGACCCACGAACTTAAATCTCCATTATCATCCATACAACTCTATCTGGAGACGTTGAATACGAGAAGCGTTACACCTGAAAAACAAAAAGAATTTGTAAATATAATGATCAAAGACGCGGCACGGTTAAAAAACCTGATCGAGTCTATACTTTCAATTTCAGGTATGGAATTAAAAAAAATCCCCTTTGATTACCAGTTGGTAGATGCCGGAGAAACCTTTCAGCGGCTGTTCAGAGAAAGCACAAGTCAGCTCAAACTGGGGGCTGAATCCGTATCTATTACAGGAAACGCGCCATATTCCTGCGTAATTGATCCCAATACAATGCGCATGGTTGTTGATAATTTGGTTGATAATGCAATCAAATATTCTCAATCCTCTCCTCAAATAACCATGGATCTGTCTATTGTCAGAAACCATGTTGTTGTCAAGTTTATTGATAATGGAATAGGTATCGATCAGGAAGAACAGAAACACATATTCAAAAAATTCCATCGTGTTTATAACCGTTCAGTACCGAATGTCAAAGGGACCGGCCTGGGACTCTATTTTGTCAAGGAAATTATTAAAACACATGGCGGTAGAGTAACCGTACAAAGCGAAGGTATTGGAAAAGGAACCACATTTCGGATAGAATTGCCCATATACCAGGCAGTAAAACAACGTTATATCAACAACTTGTTAAAGCTTGCCCAAAAACGCAAAAATAGACAGGAAGAAATCAATGAGTGATCATGATTTTAAAGGCAGCCGCATTCTGATTGTTGAGGATGAAGAATCCCTCGCTGTAGGATTAGAGTTTAACCTGAATGAAGAGGGGTATCAGGTATCTATAGCACCGGATGGCAGGCAAGCAATTGATCAATTTGATAAAGAGCAGTTTGATCTTGTAATACTGGACATTATGCTGCCCTATTTGAATGGTTATGAAGTAGCTGAACACATGCGGCAGTCTGATCCGCAAATCCCCATCCTGATGCTTACGGCCCGTACAGGCATTAAAGACCGGATTAAAGGGCTTGAAACCGGCGCTGATGATTATATTGCCAAACCCTTTCATCTTGAGGAATTGTTACTCAGGGTAAAAGGCATGCTGAGGCGCAAAGCATGGTACAAATCCACATCCAATGAAAATCCTACCATTGTCATTGGTAATTACACGGTTAATTTTAATAATCTTCATTGTGTATCCGCCAAGAATGAGTTTCGGTTAACTCCACACGAAGCCATGCTGTTAAAATACTTGATTGATCATAAAGACACCGTCGTCTCCAGGCAGGAATTGCTTGAAAATGTCTGGCAGATTGACAAACCGGTTGAAACAAGAACGGTTGATATTTTCATGGCACGACTTCGAAAATATTTTGAAACCAACCCCAAATCTCCCCAAATATTCAAAAGCGTAAGAAGCGCCGGCTACCTTTTCTCTACAGAACATTAGCCATCAGAAAAAGTCTTTGCTTTTATACTGAAAAGCATTTATTTTTCTAATATCAATATTTGAAAAATGTAAAACATTCCATGAATACCCGGTTCAATATGGAGAAAATCATGAAAATCCAAACCCTGATCACCCTTTTCATCCTCACAACAACTATACTTTTTGCCAGAGATAAAACTTATGTCGTTGTTGTATTCGATGTTGAAGATTATATTACCCCTGAATCCGAAGGTATAGACAATATCCCCAAATGGCTTGCAGAAATTATGACAAAAGAAGGAGCAACCGGTACTTTTTTTGTAATTGGTGAAAAAGCAAGATCGTTTGAAGCACGTGGACGTACTGACGTTATTGCCGCCATGGCCAGTCACGATATTGGCAGCCATACCAATATGGGTTCCATACACCCAACAGTGACAGAAATTTTAGAAAACGCTGACTGGCAATCCGGTTATGAGGCAATGATTAAAAACGAATCCGTAGGTTTTAATGAACTTGAACGGATCTTTAAGGTCCCGGTTAGTGCATTGGCCCGTCACGGAGGGAGTTACGGCCCCCAGCTTGTTCGCGCATTGGGTGAAATGGGTAAAGCGTATATCTATTCCCCCATCCATCTCGAAAACAGAAACGCAACCTGGTTCTGCAATGCCCTTAATTTTCACGGCGAGTATGGTGGTTTTGACAACACTTACTATAAAGATGAATTATTTGAACCCGCATTAGCCAGTTTAAAAGAACGTTTTGATAACGACATTCAAAACAAAGATGTTGTTTCGTTTTTTGCCTGTCATCCCTGCAAAGTTCGCAGTGAACAATTCTGGGATTTTAATTTCTATGAAGGAGCCAATCCTCCAGCCAGTGAATGGAAAGCACCAGAATTGCGCCCCCGGGAAACCATGAAAACCGCGCAAAAAAACTTTGGCCGGTTAATGCAGTTTGTAAAAAGTCATGATTATGTGGAATTTGCCACTTATCGGGATTTGATTCAAAAATTTTCCTGGCAAAAGCAGGAAATCACACAAGACGAGTTGAGCGCCATCGCCAAAGAGATATTGGCAAAACAAGAGGTAATAATTAGCGATTATTTTACTCCTGCAGAGATATTCACAGCGCTGGCACAATCTCTCAGCTTGTATAAAATCAACAATTCACTTGCTCCTACTCTTCAGCGTCAGAGTGTTTTTGGGCCCTTGCAAATGCCCATTGAAACACCGGAAATTGACAACATAACACTTGAGGATGCATTACTGATTGCTAGCCAGGCTTCAGCATTTATTAATGAATATAACAACCTACCGGCAGGATTAATGACAGATGGCCGGGAAATTGGCACCGGTTCTTTATTACAATTGTTCAGCTCAGTGTATCTCGATCTTTTATCAAACAGTCCCAAACAGGAATATTCAATAATCTCTTTTGATCCATATCCAGTAGAAAATGAAGAAGCAATTATTAAAGAAGTTATGGATTTTAAACACTGGATTGTTCATCGTCCCGATCTGGACATGACAAATTTGGCAGAAATGACCAAAATGCAATTATGGACCGTCAAACCGGCCCTGGAACAACCGCTATAAACTGTAACAACACAAAACTGTAGAACAATAAAAAAAACAGAGGGATATATAATGACTAAAAAAACTGAAAAAATCTTACAGATCATCCTGGTTCTTATCCTTCCACCTGTGGGTGTATTTATGAAAAAAGGGGTGGGCAAAGATCTGATCATCAATATCCTGCTCTGTCTCCTGTTCTTTATTCCGGGTATTATCCATGGATTATGGGTGGTTTTAAAATAATCATTAAAATACAAGATATTTTTTTTGCCAAAACGGGAACTTGTATAATTTTTATTAGATAAAACATATAATAAATCAATTAATTGTTTAATAAAATTAACAATTATGGTTTTTATTTATCAATAAAAAATTGCTTGATTTTCATATATTTTTTTTGAACCTTAATACATAAACTTAATATAAACTAAGAGTATAAAGATGAACAATTATTCGTTGTTAATAAATCAATTATTAAATTCAGAGGATTCATATAAAATCAATACTCGTGATTTTACAAAGAAATTACTCAACTTTTATCATCAAAATGCTATTTCAGATAAAACATTAAATCAGTTCATTAAACTATTCATTATCTCATCATTTGAACAACAAATAAATATAAAGTATATAAGAAAACTTGAACAATTTGACAAAAAAATCGAATCGAATTTAAACAAATAATTCAGGATACAAAATGACTGATGATCAAGATAGTAAAGACAAGAAACAAAAAAACACTACTTCTGAACACCCTACAAAGGTGACTAAAGAAAAAGAAACACAAGATTTCCCAGACTTTTTAACTGAAATATTTGAGGACATGCCGCAAGAGAAAAGAAATTCTATAAGCATGTCATTAATGCAAACATCTTTAAGAGGAAGTGGAATAGGGCACCCTCTTTTTGAAAAATTTACGGAAGAACATATTGATAAATTCCTAGATTACACTCAAAAAGATGACGAAAATGATTATAAGTTAAAAAGTTCAAATCGTTGGTTTGTATTAGTTTATACAATATTGGGGATCTCTGTATTTTTATTTCTTGTAATTTTTTTGTTGCCTAGAAACAATGAATTATTACTTGACATTATTAAGATTTTTATAGCTTTTGTTGGTGGTCTAGGAAGTGGATTCGGTTTAAAATCTTTAAAAAAGGAATAAACAATATCATCTTTAATATAAATTCCCTCTATTCAAATTCCCCATTGCATCCCACCTAAAAAAATGCTAATTTCTTAAGAATTAATTTTGAGAAGTTATGCAACTTGAATTTACATCAGTAATTGCCTCTTTTATGACCTTTGTGCTGGCTCTTATGGCCTGGCTCAATCGTAATTATCAAAAACGCATGCAAACCGCGCTGAGTTTGCTCATGCTTTCGCTTTCTGCAGCAAGCTTGAACAGCTTTTTCATGCAGCAAATTACAGATATCTCAACATATGGTAAATGGCTAAAGTTTGCTATCTTTCTCAACAGTTCCGAATTTTTCATCATTGTCTATTTTATTATGGTTTTGACCGGTTTTATTGATCGTCAGGATGAGAAAATTTCGGGTATCTCTTTAAAATTTTATTTCAGAACCATGCCTATAGCACTTTTTGCGTCTGCAGTATTTCTGGGTCTAAGTGATAAATTTGTTTCAAATATTTATAAAAATCCGGATGGCAGCATCGGTATCGCATATTCTTCCTGGATGTATCCGATTGAAAGCATTGCCATCCTATTTGTTATTTTTGTTTTGATCCTACTCTATAAAGCTATTAAAAGTGCCCCCACCGGACATTATAAAGAATTTTTAAAAACTATTTCAATTGGACTGTTTATTATTCTTTCCGCTGGCCCTGTATTGGGTATTCTTTTGCCATTAACCGGATTTGAAAGTGGTCCCCTTGTAGATGTATCCATAATAGTGGCGTCGGTTATCTTTTACCTGTCAATAAACCAATATCAATACAATACCATTACCGAGCTGAACGTCAGCCTTGAGCAAAAGGTTGTAGACCGCACCAGACATCTGCACGAAGCCCAGGCCCGGCTTGTTCAAAGCGAAAAAATGGCATCCATGGGCCGGTTAATTGCAGGATTCGCTCACGAGATTAACAATCCCATTGGCGCAGTACAAAGCACCAATTCTACTCTATCATCCAGTATAACTAAACTCAACAACACATTAACAGAGCCAGACTCGGATTCAAAAACCGCGCAACTGCAGAAATTATTAACTGTAATGAACGACCTGGTAAGAGTAAACAGTGAAGGTGCAAAACGGGTTGGAGATATGGTGCAAAAAATGAAATCATTTATCCAGCTCGATGAAGGTGAACTCCAGCGCATTGATATTCACGAAGGTATTGATACTACCATAGAATTGTTTACAGCCAGGTCAGATAATCAACTTGAATTTATCAAAGATTATGCAGACCTTCCGCAGATTGCCTGTTACCCTGCCAAACTTAACCAGGTCTATTGGCAGTTGTTTGATAATGCTAAAAAAGCAATGAATGGAACTGGTGAAATACAAATAAAAACAGCAGTACACGATTCATATATAACCATAGAAATTGCAGATTCGGGAAAAGGTATTGCAGAAAAAGATTTAGCTCATATTTTTGAACCGGGTTTTACAAACTGGAGCGTTGGGGTTGGCGTGGGGTTAGGCCTGTCAATCTGTTACCAGATCATACAGGAACACAAGGGGAACCTGACGGTTTCATCAGAACTAAACAAAGGAAGCACTTTTAAAATTGAATTACCTCTCAACAATTGAGGTGTATTATGAAAAATTTTTCAATATTCCTGACGAGTGTGATTCTGCTGCCCGCGCTTTTATTTTCTTCCACAAACAACACACTGTTATTACAACAAAAAACAGAGCCAAACGAAAAAGCCTTTACCTTGCTGGTACCGCAGGGCTGGCAAACAGATGGCGGCATTTTCAGGCTCGATCCCAACCAGATTGGCGGGGCCGGTAACGCCATTGCCGCCAAAGTGGATTTTACTGTCAAGAACAATCAAGGTACCGTCATGATCCGCTGGCTGCCGGATATGCTCTATTTCGACATGCGCTATTCTCCCGCAGGGCAAATGGGGCTGTTCCCAAATGGAAGTAATTATAACGGCATGAGTGTTTTCCCGGTTATGACCGCAGAGCAATTTATCCAAGGCCAGGTTATCCCATACGCGCATCCCGGATTATCAAATTACAATATCACAGAGCAAAAACCGCTGCCAGATCTCGAACAGGCATTTCTCAAACACGTGCAAACCTATATGCCGCAACTCACCATGAGTTATGATGCATGTTTAGCAACTTTGATCTATACTGAAAATGGTACCCAATATAAAGAAAAAATCATAACCGTGATCGAAAACTGGGGACAATTGGGTGCCGGTCTCTGGGGCAACAAGGAAACCCTTCTAATCAGAGCCCCCGCTAACGCGTTCGACCAATGGCAGCCTCTGCTCAGCGTAATACAAAACTCGGTACAGCTCGACGCGCAATGGTTAAAAGGTGAAATTCGCGGACAATCACAGCGTAGCGCCACCATGATAGAGGTATTGCGGGATACACAGAAAATTGAGCAGGCTATTGTAGACCACCGACAGAAAATGAACGCGGAAATCCATAACGACATGTTCCTCACCCTGACCGATCAGGAAGAATATGTCAATCCCTTTACCAACAAAGTAGAAACCGGCTCAAACCAGTGGCACTATCGCTGGACGAATCCCAATGGGGATGTGATCTATACGGACAATGAATCGTATGATCCCCGTACGGATGTGAATTTGAACCGCTCAGATTACAAACGCACCCCGGTACGAAAACGGTTTGGAGAAAAATAATTATAAACTAGAATCCATAACTGACAGAAAAGCTATTCGCCTTGAAAGAATCAATGGCAAGTGGACCATAAGAATATTCGAATCTGAATGATTTGTAGAAAACGCCCATTCCCCCGGACAAAGAACTGATTGCATGTCCCGCCCGAAAATAGAAATGTGACATTCTGTACTCGGCACCCCAGAAAAACCGGGGTTTGCTCACTTTTTTCACCATTTCTACGCTATATTGATTTTCATGGACATATTGCTCATGGAAAACAACATTCGCTATCAAAGACAAAACATTTTTCCCGTTTGAAATTTTCTTGTCTACAATAATATTGTAATGTTTCAATAAACTTTGTTCAGTTGGTACAGCAAGTTCCAGTGCGTTATTTACAGCAAAACCTATTGCAGTATTTCGAAAAACAACATTACTTATATCTGGTTTGTATTGCAAGCTGAAATCAATCCCGGAATAGTCCATATTGCTGTCATAATAATTTTGATAGTCACAGGCAACATATTTTACATTCATACCCAATGCGAGATTATATCCCAGTGATCTGGCATAGGATAATAAAAATTGTTGTTCCTTATATTCTTCCAAATTAAATCCTGCGTTATCAGCAAACGTTACATTGAGTTGTGCGGTATTGTCAATATAACTGATCCCCAAAGTACCAAAATCCGGTACCGGGATTGCGATCCCGCCCCCCTTGAAACTTTTATCATCTTTAAATGAGGTGTAAAATAGTGATGATGTTATAGCTTCGGCTTGCGAAAGAGATGCAGGATTCAAATACCCTGAAAAAACATCAGAAAAAGCGGTAGAAGCAGTATGCCCCATTGCAATAGAGCGTGTATTGTTCACATACCCGGCCATGTAATTATTTTGCGCGTAATTAACCGAGACATTTAATAAAAATACAATTGCCAGCAAATACAAATAAAAGGATTTATTCTTCATCATTTTCCCCTTGAAACAAGTACAGATTTAATATATTACAAGTCCCCGATGTACCACCCGAATTTATATCAATTTACATTTTTTTTAATATTAAGCAATATTTAAATTTTACATATAAAAAAAGGCCCCTTTTTCATGATGTAAAAAAGGGGCCCTGTTTGATGTATATTTTTTAACGACTAGAGTGTTTGCAAATACTTGTCTACACCTTCTGCGGCTTTACGCCCCTGATGCAGAGCACGTACAACCAGTGAAGCGCCTAAAACACTGTCACCTGCGGCGAAAACACCCGGCACATTAGTCATAAAGTTCTTGTCTACAATAATATTATTACGTTCATCGCATTTGAGCTCATAATCAGTAACCAACGGACCATGCTCTACGTGTATAAAACCCATTGCCAGCAAGACCAGATCTGCTTTGATCTCGTACTCGGAACCGGCAATTTCAGTAAAATTACGACGACCATTCTCGTCCGGTTCTGACCATTCTATCTTTGCAGCTTTAACTTTTTCCACTTTATCCTTGCCAACGAATTCCTTTGTCAAAACAGACCAGTCACGATCACAACCTTCTTCCTGAGAAGAGGATGTGCGCTGAATGTTGGGCCACAATGGCCAGGGATTATCAGCCGTGCGTTCTGCCGGTGGTTTGGGCATAATTTCAATCTGGGTTACATGGCGTGCACCCTGACGAATGCTGGTACCAATACAATCCGAACCGGTATCACCGCCACCAATAACCAGAACATGTTTGTCTTTGGCAGAGATCAACTGGTCCGCGGGAATTTCATCACCGGCGTTCAATTTATTCTGCTGGGTCAAAAACTGCATTGCGTAATAAACCCCATCCAAATCACGACCGGGAGCAACCAGATTACGGGGTACTGTTGAACCGGCAGTAATCACAACCGCATCAAAAGTACGCTGCAGATATCGTACAGAAATGTCTACGCCAACATCTACACCGGTTTCAAAGATAACACCCTCTGCTTCCAGTTGTTTCAATCGACGGTCAATCACACTTTTATCAAGCTTGAAATCCGGAATTCCATAACGCAGCAATCCACCAATTCGATCAGATTTTTCAAAAAGAATTGCTTCGTGTCCCATGCGGGCAATCTGCTGAGCAGCCGCCATACCGGCAGGACCAGAACCAACAATTGCCACTTTTTTACCGGATTTATATTCAGAAGGCTGTGGAATAACCCATCCTTCTTTCCATCCTCTTTCTATAATCTGTAATTCAATCTGACGGATGGTTACCGCTGGCTGATTAATACCCAATGTACATGCCGCTTCACAGGGAGCAGGGCAAACACGCCCGGTAAATTCCGGGAAATTATCTGTAGAATGCAACACATCCAACGCTCTTTGCCACTGTTCACGATATACCAGATCATTCCAATCCGGTATCCGGTTCTGAGTAGGGCATCCAAACGCATGGCACGAAGGCACACCACAATCCATACAGCGTGCTGCCTGATTATGAATGCCTTCCGGTGGCAGCATGGTTTCAAATTCACGATAATCTTTAACACGCTCATGCACCAGTCTTTTTGGTGCATCCTCTCGTGTATATTCTAAAAACCCTGTAGGCTTAGCCATCGAAAACCTCCTCAGTAGCAGATACGGTGTCCCGGGCTGTATCTTCTTCAAGTTTCATACGTTCCAACACCTTGCGATAATCAATAGGCATAACTTTAACAAACAGGGGTAAATGGGTATCCCAGTCATCAAGTAAAGCTTTTGCCCGTGGACTGTTTGTATATTTGTAATGAGCTTCAAGCATGCTCTTTAATACTTTTTTATCTTCCTTGTGCCAAACGCTTTCCAGATCAACCATATCCAGATTACATTTGGTATCAAAAAGTTCGTTTTCATCATAAACATAAGCGATACCACCGCTCATACCGGCCGCAAAGTTGTGTCCGGTTGAACCAATTACAACCACGGTTCCGCCTGTCATGTATTCACATCCATGATCACCAACACCTTCAACCACGGCTTTGGCACCACTATTTCTAACAGCAAAACGCTCTCCTGCCATACCATTAATATAAATTTCGCCTCCGGTTGCCCCATAAAGGACCACATTACCAACAATCACATTGTTGTGGGGTTGAAAAGTAGCTTTGGCTGGTGGAACCAGTTCAATACGACCGCCAGACATGGATTTACCCAGGTAATCATTCGCATCACCTTCAACACGAATAGTTACACCCGGTGCCAAAAACGCACCAAAGCTCTGGCCTACTGAACCTTCCAGTTTAATATTGATGGTATTTTCGGGCAATCCTTTAGCGCCATGTTTTTCAGTAACCAGACCGCTCAACCGCGCACCAACAGTACGGTGAATATTGCGGACGGGCAGGTGAATATCAACCGGTTTCATATTATCAATAGCCGGTTTAGCCAGTTCAATCAGTTTCAGATCCAGTACTTCATTTTCATCCGGGTCCTGGGGACGAATGCAACGCAACGCCACATTTTGTCCATCTGTATTAAACTGTTGTAATAACGGGGTCAGGTCAACATTTTTTGCTTTCCAGTGATCAATAGCCGGTTGAAAATCGAGCATATCTACACGTCCCACCATTTCATCAATGGTACGGAAGCCCAACTCGGCCATATGTTCACGCAATTCCTGGGCAATAAACCGCAGAAAACGTTCTACATAATCCGGCTTGCCGGTAAATCTTGAACGCAAAGTATCATTTTGGGTTGCAACACCTACAGGGCATGTATTGAGATGACATTTACGCATCATAATACATCCCAGGGTGATAAGCATTGAGGTACCAAAACCATATTCTTCCGCACCCAATAACGCTGCAATTGCAAGATCACGTCCGGTTTTTAATTGTCCGTCAGTCTGAACACGGATACGATCACGAAGTTTATTAAATATCAGTGACTGCTGTGTCTCTGCAAGTCCAAGTTCCCATGGCAGACCGGCGTGTTTAATTGATGTCAATGGAGAAGCACCTGTGCCACCGTCATGACCGGATATCAACACAGTATCAGATTTTGCTTTGGCTACACCCGAAGCAATGGTACCAACACCCACTTCGGAAACCAGCTTGACTGATACACGCGCCTTGGGATTTACTGATTTCATATCATAAATTAATTGTGCAATATCTTCAATAGAATAAATATCATGATGCGGCGGTGGTGAAATCAAAGTTACACCGGGAGTTGTATGACGCACGCGTGCGATATCTTCACTGACTTTATGGCCCGGCAACTGACCGCCTTCACCCGGTTTTGCACCCTGGGCAATCTTGATCTGAAGCTCGTCGGCGTTTATCGCGTATTCTGTGGTTACACCAAAACGACCTGATGCAAACTGTTTAATGCGTGACTTTTTGGAATCTCCATTGGGAAGCGGAATATAGCGTGCCGGATCTTCACCACCTTCTCCGGAATTGCTTCTTGCGCCCAAACGGTTCATACCAATTGCAATAGCCTCATGTGCTTCACGACTGATAGAACCAAAAGACATTGCCGCGCCAACAAAACGCTTGGTAATTTCTTCTACCGGTTCCACCTCATCGATTGGTATTGGGGTGCCCTTTTTAAATGAAAACAGGCTTCTCAACGTAGCACGGTTCTTGGATGCATCATCCAGCAATGCTGTATATTCTTTAAAAATTGAATAATCATTATTTCGGGTAGCCATTTGCAGCTTGTAAATAGCTTCAGTTGACCACATGTGTTTTTCACCATTGATACGGATATGATAGTTACCACCCGGATCAAGTAAAGATTCCGGATTTCTGTGCTCGGGAAAGGCCTTTGCATGACGAGCATAAACTTCCAGCGCAATCTCTTCCAGCCCCACACCACCAATTCGCGATGCGGTATTACAGAAATACTTGTCAACCACATCTTTATGAATACCAATAGCTTCAAATATTTGTGAACCAAAAAAACTGTGCAAGGTTGACAAACCCATACGGCTCAGGGTCTTTAAAAAGCCTTTCTTAATTGCCTGTATGTAATTGTCCATAGCCTCTTCGGCAGGCACACTCTGTTCTAACAAATCAGACTCTGATAATTCGCGAACAGTATGAAAAGCCAGGTAAGGACAAATTGCATCCGTACCAAAAGCAACCTGCAAGCAATAGTGCATAACTTCACGAACTTCACCAGTCTCTACAATTATACCTGCACTGTTACGTATCCCACTATTAATGAGATAATGATGCAAACCAGAAGCCGCAAGCAGAACAGGAATAGGTGCGTGGTCCGCATCCATATTCTTGTCTGTCAATACCAACAAGGTAGCACCATCTTCAATATGTTTTTTGGCTGTTTCAAAGACCTGATTCAAACCTTTTTCCAGAGCTTTGCCACCACCCTTGATAGAAAAAAGGATGTCGATATTTCTCGCATCAATATCCGGATGCCCTGATTCACGGATCAGAGCCATATCTTCAGGAGTCAGAATGGGGTGGCTCAATTTAAGACCACGATAATGTTCTGGTGTTTCTTCCAAAAAGTTTTTCTCTCGACCCACAAAACTTTCAAGTGACATAACCAGCTCTTCACGCAAGGGGTCAATTGGCGGATTTGTCACCTGCGCAAACAATTGTTTAAAATAATTAAATAACAGTTGGGGTCTCTCAGACAATACAGCCAGCGGAGCATCATTACCCATGGAACCTACCGGTTCCTGACCACGAGAAGCCATAGGGCTGATGATCATTTTCAGTTCTTCATCCGTATAGCCGAATGCATGCTGTCTTCTGCGCACAACTTCAGCATCAGATTCCGGGATCTGTGACGGTTTAAACAATCCACGGAGCTGCAAGTGGTTTTCGCGCACCCAACGACGATATGGTTTTTGACGGGATATCTTGGCTTTAATTTCATTATCCGGTACAATTCTATTCTGTACCAAATCCACAAGGAACATCTTGCCCGGCTGTAAACGGCCGCGCTGTAAAATATTTTCAGGCTCTATATCCAAAACACCGGTTTCGGATGCCATAATAACAAGTCCATTTTTGGTAACCGTATAACGCGCAGGACGTAATCCATTTCTGTCAAGGGTTGCGCCAATATAACGACCATCCGTAAAGGCCAAAGCTGCGGGACCGTCCCAGGGCTCCATGAGTGCAGAGTGATATTCATAAAAGGCACGTTTATCTTCACTCATTTTAATTTTAGGACCAAATGCCTCAGGAACCATCATCATAGCGGCGTGTGGTAATGAACGTCCCGCCATAATCAGCAATTCAAGACCGTTATCAAATATAGCAGAATCGCTACCATCTTCAATCAGGATGGGTTTGAGTTTATTAATATCTTTACCAAAAAACTCGGATTGTATTTTTGCCTCACGGGAGCGCATCCTGTTAATGTTACCACGCAGGGTATTGATTTCTCCATTATGCGCAAGCGTACGGAAGGGCTGGGCCAGCTTCCAGGTAGGCAAGGTATTGGTACTGTATCGCTGGTGAACAATAGAAAACGCACTAAGAAAATTCTTGCTGCTCAAATCAGGATAAAAAGTAGACAACTGTGTACCGGTTAATAAGCCTTTATATACTATTGTTTTTGCAGAAAAACTTGCAACATAAAACTGGCTGGCATCAACATTTTTCCAACCAAGCACTTCTTTTTCCATAACCCGGCGCATAACATACATTTTTCTTTCAAATGCCTCACCGGCTAATTTACATCCATGTACAAACAACTGTACAATTTCGGGTTGTGTGGACTTGGCCAAAACTCCAAGGTGATCATTATGTACAGGAACAGTTCTCCATCCCAGTACTTTGCAGCCTTCTTTTTCAACAATTGATTCGCATGTTTTCACACATCGTTTTCGAACATCGGCATCCTTGGGTAAAAAAATCATAGCAACCGCGTATTCACCTGCTTTCGGAAGCTTGAAACTGATACCACTGTCAGATGATTGAAAAAAAGCATCAGGCAATTGCAGCAACAAACCGGCTCCGTCACCGGTACCTGCGTCACCACCTATAGCACCGCGATGCTCCAGATTTACCAGAATTTTAATAGAATCTAAAACCAACGAGTGATCTGGAATTCCATTTAACCTGGCAATAAATCCTACACCACATGCATCATGTTCAAATGCGGGGTCATACAAGCCCTGTGGATGTAGTGGATGTCCTGCTGCATTCAGGGGTAATGTGTGACTGTTATTTTTCATGCTAAACCTCTAGTTCTTTTACTGGCTTTTTCATGCTAAAAAAATCCGGGTTAAAGATAGGTGTTCCTCAAAGGGAGTCCAACCCAATTTCATTTTTTATAGACCGCACCAACTTGATACAGCCTTTATGTCATGTCACTTGGAATGTGATGAAAAGGAGTGCATCAAATTGAGCGGATACGTTTCAATTTGAATCGAATCATATACGTTTTCATTTCTTCTCAATAGCGGATTGGAATTCTATGTCAAATCCGTTCATCGATAGATCAAAAAAAGATCAGGATACACTGCACCACTGCTCTTTCAGTACATCCTGATCTAATTATAATTAAAAAAAGTATTAAATTCAATAACTTTTTTCTACATTTACAATAATGCAGAAATTTTTCAATCCAGCTTTTTACTTATTTTTTCCAACCGTTCCCGGGCTGTTTTCTTGTGTTCTTTATCATCTGAAGATGTTGCAGGCAATTCCAAAACTTTATCATATTGCTCTTTGGCTTTTTGCCATTCTTCAGTCTCTTCATAGGTCAAACCCAGTTCCAGGTAATGATTTACAAATGTGGGATTCAACTCTATAGCCTTTTTAAAATGCTCAATTGCCTTTTCGTTACTGGCATCCGGCAAACCGCCATACAACACTTTGGCAAAAGTTTTTTGCAGACCACCCAAGTTCGCAACTTTGCGATGCCAACGGGCAAGCACATGATGCGCAACATCTTTATTAGGATCCAGTTCCAGCGCTTTCATTGCTTCCGCTTTGACAGTAGCAGACATCTGTACCTGTTCTTTTTTCCCGGATACAAGGGCAACACGGCCCAAAGCGACAGACTTGAATAAATGCGCATCAGCATCATCGGGGCACGTTGTAATCGCCAGGTCCGCATATTCGTCCGCTTTCTTATAATGTTCTTTTTGTTCATCGCCATCAAGTTCTTCACCCAGATCAACATACGCCCGGGTTATCTTCCACAATGCTTCACAATTGGAATTGTCTGCTTCATACGCTTTCAAATAAGAAACCATTGCGCGTTCATTATCAAACGCATCAAAAGCGTCATCACCTTGCTTCAGTAAATCCTGGACTGAAAGATCCTGTGCTGCCAAACTAACTGAAATAAACAGTACTGCCAAAATCAGATGTTTCATGCCTTGCTCCTTATTAACATGAATGGGTTTCAGTATACTACTCGTTTTTTTGCAAAATGTCAAATAATTTTTCATTTTTTTACATACAATTTACTTTATATTGAACAGGGGAATAATTATATTAAGAGATTGTTATTATTCACCTGAATAAAAAAATGGTAGTATCGTGGAAAAAGATAAATTAATTATAAAAGGTGCCAGAGAGCACAATTTAAAAAACCTCAATATTGAATTACCCAGAAATCAACTTGTTGTTATTACCGGTCTTTCCGGCTCAGGAAAATCCTCACTTGCTTTTGACACCATCTATGCAGAAGGTCAACGACGATACGTTGAATCCTTGTCTGCATACGCTCGTCAGTTTCTGGGTCTTATGGAAAAACCGGATGTAGACTATATAGAAGGTCTATCCCCAGCAATTTCCATTGAACAAAAAACGACCGGCAAGAATCCACGTTCAACCGTGGGTACCGTAACCGAAATATATGACTATCTTCGTTTACTTTTCAGCCGGGTTGGTATCCCCTATTGCTATAATTGCGGCAAAAAAATTGAGCGTCAAACCGTTCAGCAAATGGTTGACCGGATATTATCATTACCTCAGGGCACTAAAATTCAGGTATTGGCCCCCATTGTCCGTGGACGTAAGGGCGAATATAAAGACGTATTTGAAGAAGCCAAAAGAGACGGATTTGTACGTGTTCGTGTAGACAGTGAAAATCTTGAGCTTGAATCGGAAATCAAACTCGATAAAAATAAAAAACACAATATTGAAATTGTTGTTGACCGCTTGATCATAAAGCCGGAAATCCAGAAACGCCTGACCGACTCTGTAGAAACCGCACTCAAACTGGGTAACGGAATTTTACTTATCAGTGAAATTGACGGTGATGAGCACTTGTTTAGTGAAAACTATGCGTGTATCGACTGCGGCATATCATACGAAGAACTTGCACCCCGCATGTTTTCATTCAACTCTCCCTATGGTGCATGCCCATCCTGTAACGGTTTGGGGACGCGCATGGAAATCGATCCCGACCTGGTTGTGCCAGATAAAACAAAGACCTTGAGTGATGGCGCACTGGTCCCATGGGGTCAGCTCAAAGACGGGTGGTACATTACGCTTGCTAAAGGAGTGTTGGAAAAACACGGACAAAAAATCAGCACACCATTCCAGGACCTGCCGGAACAATGCCAGAATGAATTACTGCATGGTACCGATGAACAAATCTCATTTGATTATAAATCCCGTTCAGGCAATCATGAAGGCGTCTTTCGCCACAAGTATGAAGGTGTAATCCACAATCTTGAGCGACGCTATCATCAGACAGACTCGCAGGGTGTACGAGAATGGATTGAAAAATTCATGAACGTTGTCCCTTGTCCCGAATGTGGTGGTGCCCGCCTGCGCAAAGAGGCCCGCTCTGTAAGAATAGGTAAATATTCCATTCAGGATGTTACCTCTATGTCCATCAAAGAGTCTGATGCATTTTTTAACAATGTAAAACTGAATGATCGTGAGAAACAAATAGCCCACCAGATTCTCAAAGAGATCCGTGAACGACTTGGATTTTTGAAAAACGTAGGTCTCAATTATCTCACGCTTGACAGAGCTTCAGGAACGCTTTCCGGCGGCGAAGCCCAGCGTATCCGTTTGGCAACCCAGATAGGCTCTCAACTTGTAGGAGTACTCTATATTCTGGACGAACCTAGTATAGGACTTCATCAGCGAGACAATGTAAAACTAATCGACACTCTGACAAAACTGCGCGACCTCGGAAATACGGTAATCGTAGTAGAGCATGACCAGGAAACCATTGAATGTGCAGATTTTCTGGTTGATCTGGGTCCCGGTGCTGGTGAACATGGCGGTGAAATAGTAGCTATGGGAACCCCTGAACAGGTAACCAATGATGCCAATTCAATTACAGGTCAATATCTGTCCGGACGTAAATGCATACCCATTCCCGAGGAGCGTCGTAAAAGTAATGGTAATTCTATTAAATTGCAGGGAGCAACCGGTAATAATTTAAAAAGTGTAGAACTGGAAATACCTTTAGGTATATTCATTGCAATTACCGGGGTTTCCGGAAGCGGCAAGTCTTCACTTATCAACGAAACCCTTTATCGCGTTTTACAGAAACATTTTTACGGCAGTAAAGCCAATCCCCTGCCATTCAAAAGCATTACCGGCCTTGAACATGTCGACAAGGTTATTGATATCGACCAGTCACCCATAGGTAGAACACCGCGCTCAAATCCTGCTACTTATACAGGTGTATTCACCCATATTCGGGAGCTCTTTACACAATTACCCGAGTCAAAAATTCATGGATACAAACCCGGTCGATTCAGTTTTAATGTCAAAGGCGGCAGGTGTGAAGCCTGTGAAGGTGACGGTATTTTAAAAATTGAAATGCACTTTTTGCCGGATGTATATGTAACCTGTGAAGTTTGTAAGGGCCATAGATACAATCGTGAAACTTTGGAAATCAAATATAAAGGTAAATCCATTGCAGACATTTTGGAAATGACTGTTTCACAGGCTCTCAACTTTTTCGACAAAATCCCCCCAATTCGCAATAAATTACAAACCCTTTATGACGTGGGCCTTGGCTACATTAAATTAGGCCAGCAAGCCACTACTCTCTCTGGTGGTGAAGCTCAACGTGTAAAACTTGCAACAGAATTATCAAAAAGAAGTACCGGTAAAACGATTTACATCCTGGACGAACCCACAACCGGATTACATTTTGAAGATATCAATATGCTGTTAAAAGTTTTAAATCGTCTGGTTGACAGAGGCAATACAATCATTGTCATTGAACATCAAATGGATGTAATAAAAACAGCTGACCATATAATTGATCTGGGTCCGGAAGGTGGAGACGAGGGCGGACAGATCATTGCAACGGGTTCACCCGAAGTTGTTGCAGAAAACTCTAAATCTTTTACCGGTCAGTATTTGAAAAAAGAAATGGCAAGAAACAGATGTAAAGAATCCTGAAATCTCTTGTTTTATTAACAAATTATTTTTTAATTACAAAATTGGTAATCCGACGTAATATCGTATTTGTATTAAATCAAGAGTAAAAATTATGTGGATGTTACCCTCTGTTATTGCAACGCTATCCGGCTCACTCATTTTAACCCTTGTATTTTTTTATCTCTATTATAAATACAAATACTCTTTTCTTGGAATTTGGACCATCAGTTGGGCTATTTATTCTACCCGGTTTATTTTTGTAATTGCCTCCTTTTACAGTACGTTACCAATATTTACACCTGTCATCCAGGCCATTACCCTCACAAGCAGCTTTTTCCTGCTATGGGGCACAATGGAATTCCTGAACAAAAAAACACACAAATCCTGGTTTTATTTGTGGATGTTTTTAATCCTTTGGATCATTTCAGCTACGCTATTGGGGATCTCTTTTACTAAACTCACCATACCGGTTTTTTTATTTGTAGCAGTTATATATTTTATAACAGCTTTATATATTTACAAATCCAAACTTGTTTCAGGCGGTTTAAAACAATTTATTGTTTACACCTTTATAATCTGGGGTATACATAAACTTGATTACCCTTTTCTCCGTAATGCAGAATGGTTCGCACCGTGGGGCTTCCTGATTGGAGCAATATTGGCGGTTCTGGCAGCAATGGGATTCCTCATCCTCTTTTTTGAACGTATGCATACCGAGTTGAAAAAAAATGAACAAAAACTATCACATATAATTCAAAATATGCCGGTAATGCTGAATGCGTTGGATGAGGACAATAACTTTATTGCCTGGAATCGTGAATGTGAACAGGTAACAGGTTATAAAGCAAATGAAATCATTAATAATGCCAAAGCATTCGAGTTACTTTATCCGGATGATGAATACAGATACCAACTCATGGAAGGACTCGAATCCAAAATATTTAACTTCCGAAACTGGAAACTAGAGTTGACACGTAAAGATGGCAAAAAACGCCTCATTTCATGGTCTAACCAATCAGACGTTTTCCCAATTTCAGATTGGCATACATGGGCGGTTGGGCTGGATGTTACTGAATTGCATGCAATGCAAAACGAGCTCAATAATCAAAAACAGTTTTATGAAAAAATTCTCGAAACTGTTCATGAAGGGATCTGGGTATCTGATGCAAACGACTATATCATTTATTCAAATACAGGTATGGCAAAAATAGCAGGTATTCCTATAGAACAAATTACCGGTCAAAATATTCTTCAAGACTTTGAAAACAAAACGATTGGAGAATTTAAAAAACATTATCTTGAAGCAAAGACCACCCAAAAACCAGTATTTTATGATATTGAGCTTATAACACCTTCGAATAAAAGTTCATTCCAATCGGGGTGGCTAATACCATTACTTATAAATAACACTTTTAATGGAATGATTTGTACAGTTCAGGATCTGACAGAGCATAAAAAATTGCAAAAAATTATTTATGCCAGTCGTGAACTCGTAATTCAATTATGCGGCATAACAGATATTGATTCTGGCCTAGAATTGTTTTTAAATTCAATAATCCAACTATCAGATATGGATTCAGGTGGAATATATTTATTCGATTTTGAAACCGGCAATCTAAATTTATTTAACAATATAGGTGTTGGAAAAGAATTTCTGGAAAAAGTGAGTTTATTAGAACCTGGTTCACCCCTTCACATCATGATCAATAACGGTAATTCGATATTTGCCCATGTAAATAATATGCAAGAGCCCTTTAAAACTGTGCTTAAAAATGAAGGCATAAAGTCCTTTAGTATAATTCCAATCAAACACAAAGGTCAAACACTTGGCAGCATACATCTTGCATCACATCAATTTGAAAATCTATCAGATTTCACGCAGCAAGTCATTGAAATACTCACAGCTCAAATTGGAGATACCATAGCCAGATTTGCTTTCGAAAAAACCTTGAAAGAAAGCGAACTACGATTAAAATTCATGGTAGAAAACCTTCCATCAGGTGCTGTCTTTATTGAAGAACAAATGTTTTATCTAAATCCCAAAGCAGAAGAGCTTGTAGGATATTCTAATGCCGAAATTAACACCAAAAAAGACTGGTTTACCAAAGTTCACCCCCAGGATCATGAAAATTATTATCAACTCTACATGAATGACCGTGATGATAATTTCAATAAACCATACACAGTCCCAATATATTGTAAAAATCAAACAGTAAAACAGATCGAGTTCATTGGTTACCGTAACGATCCTTATGAGATATGGATCATGAATGATGTTACTGCAAGAGTCGAGGCTGAACAAAAGGTAAAAGACTCTTTGACAGAAAAAGAAGCCTTGTTAAAAGAACTTTATCACCGGACGAAAAACAATATGCAGGTCATAATATCCATGCTGGCCTTGCAATCAGCCTCTATAACGGATAAATCTTTGAAAACAATTTTTACGGAGACAGAAAACCGCATTTATTCAATGGCATTGGTTCACCAAAAATTATATCAATCAGAAAATCTTGCCAGTATAAATATGGCTGACTATCTCAGCGAATTAACACATTTGTTAATAAATAGCTATTCAATTTACACACCCAATGTTCATACCAAATTTAAACTGCACCCCATACCGGTAATTTTGGATGTAGCGATTCCTTGCGGACTGCTGGTAAACGAGATTATTTCTAATGCATTTAAACACGCCTTTCCTGACAACAGGCCAGGTACTATAACAATAGAATTCTATCGAAACGAGAATGATATATTAAATCTTGTTATATCAGATAACGGAGTAGGACTGACTGGTGATCTTGAACAGTTGAGTAAAGAATCGTTAGGGATACAGCTCATCTATGCAATAGCTGAAAAACAATTAAAGGGAAAAGCAGAGCTAACAAAACTCGATTCCGGAGTAGAGTGGTCAATATCATTCAAAGACACACAACATAAATCCCAATCATAGAAAAAAAGCAACTCCCCCAGAGTTGCTTATAATCGTATTATATATTCATAAATAACAATAAAATGGGCCATGCTGCCCAATAGCACAAATATATGAAATATCCCATGAAAGCCAAACTTGACAGGAAAAGGATTTGGCTTTTTGTATCCATAGATCACACCACCAATACTATACAACAAACCACCAGCAAAAAGCCACAGCATACCACCCACAGGCATCGCTTTATTCAAAGGCACCAAACCAATAACAACCATCCAGCCTAACAGAATATATAAAGCCGTATAAAATTTACGTGGTGCATGTATCCAGAAAATGGAAAAAAGGATTCCAACAATAGCCAACCCCCACACAATACCGAACAGACTCCATCCCCAACCGCCACGTAACGGAACAAGGCAAATTGGGGTATAAGTTGCGGCTATTAAAAAATAGATCATAACATGGTCCATAATCCGCCAGAACTTTATACCCTTTTCTGATAAATTTAACCAGTGATACAATGAACTGAATGTATAGAGCAGTACCAGACCGGTACCAAATATTGCAAAAGATACAACATGCCAGGCCGTTCCTTGCAGACTAGCGCGGACTACAAGTAAGACCAAACCAGCAATAGACAATGCCGCACCCACAACATGTGTCAAGCCAATATATAATTCTCGAACAGGTTTTGCCATAATCATCTCCTTAGGTATTAAAAATCGTTTTCTTTTTATCAAGTCGTATTATCGTTTTATATTCCACTTTAATATCTGCATCAGCATTTGGTGTCAGCAGATCAATTACTTTAACAAATTTCAAATTCCGTTTTTGCCACAAGATATTTAAACGACGTGCATAATGCGCCAAACCAACATCTTCCCATTTGGCATGTAAAAATTTAAACAACGTTTGCAAGGGTGAATAAAATGCGCGATGACTGTAAATTTGCAATTGCTGCAATTCAGACAGAGTCATATTTTTAGGTTTAAAAACCGCATGGTGTGCGTCATAAAGCGACCAGTCTTTGAACAATATCCGTTTTTCATCATCCAATGTTTTGTAAAAGTCTGAGCCTGGCAACGGAGTTAGAATTAAAAACTGAGCGGACATAAGTTTTGCCTGCTTTGCAAATTTTACAGTTTCACGGGCGCTTTTTACCGTATCATTATCAAATCCATATACAAACATTCCATGTACATTGATCTTTTGCTTGCGTAAAACTTTGACTGCTTTTAACATATCATGAACTGTCTGCTTTTTCTTCATCTCTTCCAAACTGTCTGGATTTACAGATTCAAATCCTATAAACAGGGTATGACAGCCGGCTTGTTTCATCAATCGAACAAGGTCCAGGTCTCTGGCAATATCTACGCGTACCTGGGTAGACCATTTGAATTTGAATCCACGAGAGATCATGCCCCGCAGCAATTCTTTGGTACGTTTGGGATTCGCCGCAAAATTATCATCATAGAAAAATATAAAATTTTTACGACTGTCATACCTGGCCAACTGGTCCAGAATAGATTCATTTGAACGATAGCGGTATTTCTTTCCAAACATTCCGGTTACTGAACAGAATGAACAATCAAACGGACAGCCGCGCGATAATTGCATAGGGATAATCATTTTCCCCGCCACCCGGTTCATCTGGTTTTTAATCAAAGATAAATCCGCAAAAGGGATTGCATCCAAATCTGCCACATGACAAGCGAGTGGATTGTGCGCAGTTCCATATGGTGAATGATATGACAAGTTGGAAACCTGTGAAAAATCCATATTACCTTCCCATGCATCTACAAACTCCATCAGGGCTTGCTCTCCCTCACCCCGAATTACAAAATCAGCATGATCAAGGGCTTCATCGGTTAAAAAAGTAACATGCGGTCCACCCATCAAAACAGTGCCGCCATCATCGCGTACCCGGTCTGCAATAGCATATGCCCGAGGCGCTGTAGATGTAATGGTAGAAATGGCTACCAGTTCTGAATCTCTTAATACCTCGAAATCAATATCCCGCTTTTCTTCTACAATAATATCAACCTGCCAACCTCTGTCTTTCATCATAGTCCCCAAAATTAAACTGCCAAGCCTGGGCAGCTTGAACATTGAAAAAATGTGTAAATTGGGTGCCTTGGGTTCAATAAAGGTAATTTTAGGCATTGTCTGTCCCCTCGTTCGGTTCCTCTCGTTTCAAATTTTGGTTTTTTAAAGCAGATAATTCTTTTTTCTTTTTCTTTAATAAATCTTCCCAGCGCTGAATACCCTGTTTCAGTAAACCTGTTTTATCCAACAAGCGCGCTATGGCATCATCCATCACGTCCAACCTCTCTGCAGTATCACTTTTCGGAAAGGTTGTAATCTCTTCCTGGATGACAATAAAATCCCTGAAATGATCGGATATGGTCTTGATCTCGTCCAGAGAATACCCAAACAATTGCAAATCCAATATCAATTTACAGATATAGACATAATATTCCGCATACATGCGAAAGCCGCCTTCACTTCGCATATCTGCGATAAGAATACCCTTATCTTCCCAATGCTTCAAAGTGCGCGGACTTACATCCACTTTTTCAGCCAGCTGCCCTACCGTCAAAAACTGGTCTTTTTTTAGCTTGTTATTTGGCTTTTTATCCTTATTGGGTAATCCGATTTTTTTTATGATCTTTTGAATATCTTCCGGTTGATAGCCTAAATCCAGGAGTTTTTGAATATCTTTGACCTGCTTCAAGGTTTCGTGTGAGTAAAATGCTACCTTGTCTTCAGTAAACCCAATAGGTTTAATTAATTTTAATTTTTCCCAAAGCTCCAGATCATCCTGTTCCGCCCCGGTAATTTCTATAAATTCTTTCAATAGATATGCCTTTGGCTCCATACTATACCTTTACGTATACTTTTGAGTAAAAATAATTATCAGTGAACGCATACGATTATAATAAATAATTTATTCATTGTCAAGTTAAATCCGTTTGAATAAATAAAAAATTTGCACATTAACAGATATCTCTTATATTATAAATGTTGCAAAATTTGCATCATTCTCCATCAATATATTGCAAACATTGCACTTTTCCTTCATCCATCAAATAAAATAACACCTCCAAGTCTATAAAAAACAATAGAGTTGGATTCATCCATACCTGGCATAACATTTGTAATCACCAAGCAGGGTAAGGAAAGGGATGGGGGGTAAGCGCACTGAAATGTGCTTATTAATCAACGGCAATGATTGAGTGGAGTCATTGCCGTTTTGTTAATTAGATACGTATGTTGGAAAATTTGAATATTGAAAATCATTAAAATATCAAGCATTGTCTTTTTATTTGCCACTACTCTATACTCAAATCCGGCTGACTCGTTAAACTGGCAAAATCTATCAGTCCCACAAATTGGGACTTATACTTTTATTGAAGACACTATCAATACCGTCCATAACTTCCAGGTCGCAGATTATGATCGGGATGGCAAAGATGAAATAGGCTACCTGAGGCACGATGGAAGTTTTCCCAGCTTTTGGGTGGTAAAAGAAGTAATGTCCCTGGGTTACACTTACTATGGGCCAAATATCAACATTCAAACCGAAAATCAAAAATCCTATATCAACTTTTTCAACAACCATCCATGGTATAGCTTTGCAGCTTATCGCACTGACGAACAGTATGGTTATTTCGACTTTTATGATCATCATTTTCAGCTGGCAGCAACTTGTAAAACTGTTCGAGGAATCGATATAACAGGGGACAATATCTGGAATGGTGGTCCCCAATTCGCCAACACTTCCTGGGTAGATCTAAATAATGATCAACGTAAAGACTTTATCACCATGTTTCGCACAAACGCGGATGCAACTCCACGTGCAATTGTAGGTTATGATGTATTAACACAAAAAGAGCTGCTCCATCTGGAATTTGCACCACTGGTACATTTTTTAAATATTACTGATCTTGAAAATGATGGAGAATCGGAACTCCTTGTAAGCCTCTCTGCCTCAGAGTACGGAGAAAAATTCGGTCTATTTGATCGTGACAGTACGTACCTGGCCATTTTAAATGCCCGGGGTAAAGTATTAAACAAATGGGCATTCAGCGGCTATAAATCCTATATCCTCAGCGCAGTTGCAGATTTTAACCAGGACCATATAAAAGACATTGTTTTTTCAGTCTATAACACCATGGATATTGAAACCCGACAATCCGGTTTATATCTAATAGATGGCAAAACAAAAACCCTTTTAGACAGTATCATAATAAAAAATGATGGTATATTTTAGGAATCGTTAACAATAGACGATAACCCGGCTCAAACCACTCCAACCATCATTTCCAATAATTCAAGTCATATGGTATTGGTTGAATATGATCTTGAATTGTACAAGCTTGCAATCAAAAAGATTGTAGAAATTGAGGCAAAACCATGCATTATCGGCAGCGATGACATAAATGGTGATGGATACAGAGAATACCTAATACGGACAGAGAAACCAGACAAAATCTGGATAACAGACCATACACTCACCCCCCTGGCATGGATAAACATCTCGGCCCTTCACTTGAAAAATGCGTTACAGGTTTTGAACCAGTCCAATAATCAACAACGGCATTATGCAGTCATGTCAGGTGACAAATTTTTGCATCTCGTTATCAATGTTCAGGATGTATTCCCCAAAAGTACCCATACCCTCCCCTTGTTTCCCGTATTGATATCAATAATTATTATAACAGTTTTGTTCAGCCTGCTCTATTTCAAGCAGCCTCTTCATCTCGTTTCCCTGTTTAACAAATTATACTCATCTGATCGCATAGGTTGTCTGTTGTTATCATCCAATTCTCAGGTATTATTTGTAAACAAAACATTTCTGACTTTTGCAGGTACACCCGATGCAAATACAGCAGGCAAAACCATATATCAATTACTATCGCATACTGAATTTATTACGGTGCTGCAGCATTATGATGATTACATTCAAAACAATTATATACAATATGCTCCTGAAGAAACCATCAATACCCATGACAACTCGAACCAGTATGCGTTAGAGATGCAATTCATTTCCATAAAACAAAAACATTATACCCAAATTCTTGTAATTGATCTAAAAAACGACAACCAGGCTGAACGTATCAAGCTTTGGGGAGCCATGGCACAACGTGTGGCCCACAAAATCAAAACTCCACTTGCAACAATATTGCTGGCCATACAAAGACTAGAGCGTGAATATCACAAATCAGACACTCAAAACGCTGAAAAGTACGATGTTTTGACACATGCGGCAATTGAAGAGATTGAAAGAGTACGCAAGAATATCAATTCATTTATGAAATTTGCCAAACTGGAAGAACCTCTCTTTCAGATTATGGCGTTTAAACCCGCTCTTGTTCGTTTTCTCAAAGAATATGAATTACGCATCCCTGAAACTGTTCATGTAAAAACAGAGCTGGATGAAATACCGGTTCAGATCAAGCTGGATGAGGATCAGTTCAAAGAAGCATTTTATAACATCCTTGACAATAGCATCAATGCAATGCAGAGCTCAGGGAACATATTAATCACATTAACCCTGGTCAGCCATCCGTTAAATGAATTTGGTGGTAAAGATATGATATTGCTGCAAATCATAGACAATGGTCGGGGTATCTCTGCGGAAAACTTGAAGAACATTTTTAAACCGGGGTATACCACTTGTGAACATGGCTCCGGTATGGGGTTAACAATCAGTAAAAGTGTTTTTGAACATCATGGAGGCACTTTAAAAATTAACAGCAAGGAAGAAATTGGTACAACCACCAGCATTTATCTTCCTGTACAAACAAATGGTGACTAGCATGCAAACACACAATATACTTGTAGCAGAAGATGATCCCTCTTTTGCAAAACAACTCATTGAAACCCTTGAAGGTGAAGGCCATCACGTAACCTGGGCGCCAGATGGTAAAAAAGCAATCTCTTTGATCAAGGAACAGCCTACAGACCTTGCTCTGCTCGACATTGAAATGCCGGGTATTAATGGAATGCAGGTACTCGAGTTTGGTGTAGAGCATTATCCATTGCTGCCTATGGTTATTATCACCGGGCATGCCAGTATAGAACGCGCGGTCAAGGCTACACAAATTGGTGCATATGATTTTATAGAAAAGCCCATAAGTCTGGACAGGTTATTAATAACCGTTGAGCACGCACTTGAAAAGCGCGATCTGGAATTGAAAAACCAATGGTTTTCTCAAGACATTCTAGAGCGCTATAAAATGGTAGGTTCAAGCATTCCAATGCAGCATATCTACAATCAAATCGACAAGGTTGCACCTATCAACTGCACAGTCTTTATTAAAGGAGAAACCGGTACCGGCAAAGAATTTGCGGCTCGTGCATTACACATGCAAAGCAATCGGGCATCCGGTCCATTTATCAAAATCAATTGTGCGGCAATACCCGAAACGCTGCTGGAAAGTGAGCTCTTTGGTTATAAAAAAGGCGCCTTTACCGGAGCAGTGCGGGATAAAGAAGGTAAAATCGTTCAGGCCGATGGCGGCACCCTGTTTCTTGACGAGATTGGAGATATGAGTTATGCGTCTCAGGCCAAAATCCTTCGCGCCATACAAGAACAGGAAGTTGAAGCTCTGGGAGATACAACCGTGCGCCAGGTTGACGTTCGGTTTATATCTGCATCCAACAAAAACATTAAAGAACTGATCAAAGATAACCAGTTCAGGGACGATTTATTTTACAGGCTTGCGGATGTAGAAATTACCATGCCCCCCCTCCGGGATCGCAGAGAAGACATTCCCGATCTGGCATATCACTTTTCAGAAGCCTTTAGCCAGCAAAACAACAGGCAGTTCGACGGCTTTAATCCCGACGCACTGCAATGTATGATGCAGCATGACTGGCCGGGTAATGTGCGTGAACTACAGGCAGCAATCAACCGGGTATTGATTTTTTCCAACAATAAAGAAATTACCGGTAAAGACATTTGCGGCATTTTGTCCGGAGAGTATGCCGAGTCCGACAACCGCCCCATACGTTTTCGGGAAGCCATGAACGCGTTTGAAAAAGAATTTCTAATGGACTCTCTCACTGCCCACAACTGGAATATTGGCAACACGGCAAATTCACTGGGCATAGACAGAACCAATCTCCATAAAAAAATGAAAAAATGGGGAATCAATAAACATTAATTTAACTTGATTTTTTGCGGATACATGTTAATTTATTGAATAACCATTCATATTAAACATAATTGGGGCAATTATGGCATCTATTGGGGAAATGGAAACCATTGAAAGGATCAAAGCTCAGATTTTCTGTCTGGACAAACAGATCAATCAGAAAAAACTGACCATGGACGAGTCTATGGATTTCATTCCGGGATTCATTCATCTCAATTCATATACAGATATTTCCATTGTGAATGCCAACAATACAATGGCAAACCATTTTGAATTGACAGTCAAAGACATTCAAGATCTGGGATTGGATTTCCAGGCCCGATATGTTCATCCCGGTTCCACGGAAATCGTTATCCCCCATTTACAGTCCTTCCTGCAGAGAAATGACCCCAGCGATGTCTTTAGTTTTTTTCAAGGCTTTCGCCGTGATTCAAAGTCTTCTTATGAATGGTATTTCAGCACATCAAAAATCAGAAAATCTGACGGTCTAATTCTCTCCATTACCAACCCTATTTCTTCATTTGGGCATTTGAGCAAAAAAATTGCCCGGGTAATAGAAGAAGAGGTTTTTGTACAAAAACATTTTCAACAATTCAGCCAATTGACCAAACGTGAAAAAGAGATTTTAAAACTGATCGCATTGGGCTATACCAGCCACGATATTTCAGACAGGCTCTATATCTCCAAATTGACTGTAAAAACACACCGTCAAAACATAATGAAAAAACTGGATATTACCCGATTGGTTGATATTATACAATATGCCCAGGCGTTTGATTTAATTTAAAAAATACTCCCTAGGGAGTATTGATATTTTTGAATTACATTTGTATACTCTTACAGCATCGGGCTTGTAAGACACCTTTAGGGGTAAGGGTTGAGACGGGGGGCCCGATTCTTTTTTCCTTCTTGAACCACACTTTTATTTTTCATATATTTTATTTCAACAAATCACCAATCATTCTGTGGGGACATTCCATGAAAGTTTTCAATTGCCTGTTTTTTTTCCTGTTTATGTCTGCGTTGTCATTACTTGCAAGTACGGGTATAACTCAGCCTGATTCTGTTTTAGAGTATGAAATAGATGCTATGCCTGTTTCTCTCGATCTGGGTCTTGAACCGGGTCAAATGGTGTATCAATATAATGAATTAACCATATCATGTAGAATAAAAAATAATGGAACATACTCTCTCGGTCCAGTTCCACTCACGCTATGCATTACTGTTCCTTCCAGAAATGGACAAACAGATACATTATATATCAAAAATGATCAATCTCCACCCTTATTATCTGGTGATTCAAGCGGGGTGTTTATATTTAGTTTTACTGTATATAATTATTTGACTACATATAACATATCTGTGAAAACCTTATATAATGGCGATGAAAATCCTGCTAATGATTGTGTTGACACTTCTATATTTGTATACCCGAGAAAAGACAATTTTATTTATTTGGAAACATTTCAAGATACCACATTCACCGGTTTTCCGGTCAACACACCACTTGGCAGTTATTACACCGATTGGAGCGCCAATGGTTGGACAGCTTTTGACAGCACTGACACAGAACAACAGGATTTTATCAATTCCTGGCATCTTGACAAAAATCAGCAAACCGGTGAAATAAAAGCAATGATTAATAACAAGCAATGGTCAAAAGTACCTGAAAATACAAATCCTTCTCCTAGACCACAACAATACCAGAATGAGATACTATATAGCCCTGTTTTTGACATCACTGAATATCAAAAGCATCGCTATAACGAATTTGCTTTGGTATTCACTTCAAAAATAACCGGCACCCAGAGCCATGACTGTCCTTTTTATGCCTGTGTAGAGTTAACTGTTGACAATGGAGATAACTGGCTGCCGGTAAAACGTTATATTAAAGAAATTGCATGCAGCGAGAATAACATTAATCATAACAAGATAGAATTCATTGACATCACATACATGCTGGGAAAATCAGATTCCGTACAGTTCCGTTTCTGGTGGCGTCAAAGCTTTGATACCGGTGAACCGGCATCCTGGAGTATTGATAATTTTATGTTTCTTGAATTTATTTTTTCTAAAAATGTGCAAATGTCTACTAATTCGCTTCAACTTTATAACTATCCCAACCCCTTTAATCCCCAAACCACTATTCAATACCGGGTAGAAAAAGATGCGCATACAAAACTAACTATTTATGATATTTTGGGAAGAGAGATCATTACCCTGGTTGACAAACAGCAAACAGCCGGTATATATACAATCCCCTGGAACAGCGCAGATGCCAGCGGCAACCGTGTTCCATCAGGAGTATATTTCTACAAACTGGTTTCTGGCAATCAATCTCAAATCAGGAAAATGACCCTGGTGCATTGATTGGGGAGGTCTCTATTCCCCAATCACACAGCTTTGTTTGAGGCCCTGACCCCACAGCATTTCAAACTCACCGGTCTGAAAATTACCGTTTGCCGGATGACGTTTGCGCCGCACGCGGTCCGAATAAAAATGGTCACAGCGGGTACCGTTAATTCGCCAGTCACCTACATGACAGCAGGCAATAGTTGCCCCTGTTAAATTAGCGTCAGACAAATCGGCTTCATCCAGATTGGTAGTGATCATAATTGCATTATATAATACTGCTTTTTGTAAATTGGCTTGCGAGAGCACCGCGTCATTCAACAACGCACCGTTCAGAGACGCGCCATTTAAAGCAGCTTTTTTCAGATTTGCTTTTTCAAGCACTGTATTTTCTAAATTGGCATATTGAAAATTGGCAGAAAACGCATTGGCCTCCCACAATGCTGCACCTTCCAGGTCTGCACCTTCCAGATTCGCAGTCTCTAAATTGGCCTTGCCAAGATTGCTTCCCCGCAAATTTGCCATAAACAGATTCGCGCTTTGTAAATTTGCAAACTGCAGATCCATTCCAGACAGATCAGCATCCTGCAAATCCGGAACAATAGCAGGGTTTTCATGCCGCCAGCTGTTCCAAAATTCCGTTCCCTTTTTCAATATTTCCACATGTTCGCTATTCATTTCAACTTCCTTTTATTAAGTAACAACGCATATTAGATGCATTTAAAATGAAAATGATCTGTAAAATAATGTATTTTTTTCAACATTTAGCATTTTTCATATTTAATTATTATAATTTATTGATTATATTTAATTTTTCATGTTTTATAAAGAGAGTCGAGTTGTATAAAGCATTCATACCTATCAGCATTATCATCATTACCACATTTTCCCACGCAATGGACATGGACCACCAATTCTGGGGTGGTTATGGATTTCAACATGAATTCAATGATTCCTGGAAATTACAAAGCGATGGTGAAAACCGGTTCCGCAATGACGCGTCGGAACAAAATTTTAAAAAAATAAGTATAGAACTGTCATATGCATTCAAACCCTGGCTGGATATTGGTGTAACCTATCAAAGGGGTTCCATTAAAGGTTCGGAATGGGTCCCGGAACAGAAACCGGTATTGAGATTAAATTTCAAATATGAACGCGGTCCCTGGGAAATATCAAATCAGCACAAATTTGAGTACAGAGATCGCAAAGACAATTACAATATTCGCGTCTATAAAAATCGTACCCAGGTAGCAACGGATTATTATATTAAAGGCAAAGAGTTTTCATTCTATTTAAATGATGAAATCTTTTACAACGCAACAGACCATTACGCAAACATAAACCGTATACGTTTTGGCACTAAATTTTATATCACCAATTATCTCAAACCGGATATTGGTGTGGTTTTTCAATCCAGTAATCACCATACCTTTTGGGATTATCAGGCAAGCTTTGCCATAAAACTCTGGATTGTTTTATAATAAACAAGGGAGGCAGCATGAAACGGAAATATTACATTATTTTATTATTCCTTATACTTCCCCACTTTTTATTTGCTGAAAACAAACCGGAACGTTTGGAATGGTTCCGTGATTTGGGCTTTGGTATGTTTATCCACTGGGGTGTTGACAGTCAGATAGGTTCAGTAATCAGCCACTCTATGGTTGGTGCCTCGGATGAGTATGTACAAAAATTTATTAATGATCTACCGGCCAATTTCAATCCGCAAAATTTCAATCCACAAGCATGGGCAAGGCTCGCCAAAACAGCGGGATTCAAATATGTGGTTTTTACAACCAAGCACCATTCCGGTTTTTGCATGTTTGACAGTAAAACAAATGATTTCAACATCATGAATACACCATATGGCAAAGACATTACCGCAGAGATCGTTAAAGCATTTCGGGATGCGGGCATTCGTGTGGGATTTTATTTTTCTCCGGACGATTTTTACGTTCTGCATCAGCAAGGCACGCTGATCAGCCGCCGCAGACCCGAGGTACTGCCCCTGAATAATCCGGAATTGATGCAAACCAATAAAGTCCAGGTCAAAGAATTAATGACACAATATGGGCCCATCGACATTGTCTTTTTTGACGGACAGGAAAATGGTCTGGTTGAACTGACATGGGAGCTGCAACCGGATGCGGTAATTACCCGTGGAGCAATGAATACTCCTGAAATTGCGCCATCAACAAGCGCAAAACTCCCGGATATGACAGATATTGAACCCTGGGAAGCCTGCTTTACCCTGGGTACTTCCTGGCAATTCAAGCCTACCAATGAGAAATACATGAGTGCTAACGAGGTGATAACAAATCTCATTGAAACCCGCGCCAAGGGCGGTAATATGTTGATGAATATCGGTCCTGATCCTGAAGGAGAAATCCCCACAGATCAGCAAAACATATTGAGAGAAGTGGGCTTGTGGATGTTTGTGAATGGAGAAGCCATTTACAACGTATTACCCTGGAAAACAGCAAAATCTGACAGTCTCTGGTTTACCCGACATAAAACAGAAAATACCGTTTATGCGTTTGTTACCGGTGCTCCCTGGAAATGGGGACAAGAAAAAACATTATTGCTGCCGGGAATTGAAATCAGTAACAATTCTACCGTATCTATACTGGGACAAAATGACAAAGTTCTGGAATACAATACCGAACGCATTCCCAAAACCACATGGCAACAAAAACCGGAAGGTTTGCAAGTAACAGCCACGCGGGCACAGCGTCTTTACAATGACCGCACCTGGCCCAACCCGGTTGTTTTCAAGATCACATATATTAAAGAATAAAAGTAAAATCGGGAGTAATTACTCTCGATTTTTTATTTCAACAGTCATTTTACTCAAATGATTATATAAAATAATTCTAGATTGCATAGGTTCCACCAGGGTAACAATCAAAACAACCCTAGCTGAAAACAACACTCAAGATTAAACCGATTCTTAAAAGTTCTATTCGATACATCTTGCGCTTTGCCTGCATCCGACAAACATCATCTCTGTTGATACTGCAGCAATAGATATTGCCACAAATCCCCCAGATACAAAAAACAACAATACAACACACTCGATTAACATCTCTTGATACAGATAATAATATAATTATCAACAACTTTAACAATAATTGTGATTTAATTCTCTCATTCGGAATACAATACATTCACAATCTGTTATAATCTTCCGGTCGCAAATGAATGAAATTCATTCAGTGGTCCGGTCTAACCAGCTATTTGACATACATCATTTTATCAAGGAGAAAGAAATGAAAAAATTACTCATTTTTGCAGTGTTCCTGAGTTTCACGGGTATTTGTTTTTCAGAAAACTTACCAGATGAGATTGAAAAGGAAATCTCCAGATACCTCAAAGCATTGTCCTCTTCCAACAGAGAAGCACAACTCGAAGCCCTGTCCAAACTGAACGACTATAAAGCCACATATCCCAAAAAAAAGATGAAAGAATTTGATAATTTTATCAATTCTAAAGCCATGAAAGAGACAACTGATCTCTGGACCAAAAACTTGTCACATGAATCCGCCTGGATTCGCCACAGCACTTTGCATATATTGGTATTATTAAAATCTGATTGTCCACAGCTTGACATGACCAAATTCAACAATCCCCTTGATAAAATGATCACGAATGACCCCCTATATCATCTCCAGGTAGATGCAAAGCTGGCCGAAATTTATCTTAATGACCCGTCTTTGTCCACATCCGTTAAACTCAGTGAAGAAATGTTAATGGAAGGCGATGTTTTCACGTTTCTCCATTTAGAAATGGATAAAATGTTTGATAAACAATTGGCAGAAAAGATGTAAACCTGCTATCCGCAAGGTATAAGCGCCTTGCGGACATTTTTCTTTTCATTTTTCATTATATTTGTTGAATTTTTCATTGGTGATTTTTATTTTGAAAGTAATAAAATAGGAATTCAACAATGGAAAATACCATACATCCCCCCATTACACGTGTACAAAGAATTATCAAACTATCTCTTCAAGTTATAATACTATTGGGCCTGGTCATCTCTGCATTTCGCATGGACTGGTTCAATGTTTTGACAATAATAAGTATTATGGCGCTGTCCATTACTCCCACATTGTTTGCCAAGCATTATCACCTAATCCTGCCGACAGAATTTGAACTGGTTACCATTCTGTTTATTTTTGCCTCCATGTTCCTTGGAGAGATCTTTGATTTTTACGAACGCTTTTGGTGGTGGGACCTTTTTCTGCATGGAACTTCCGGGGTACTCTTGGGAGTGGTAGGACTTTTACTGGTCTGGATTTTAAACCACAATGCCAGAATAGACCTGGTGCTGGATCGTAAATTCATGTGTATTTTTGCATTCACTTTTTCCGTATCATTTGGTGCCTTGTGGGAGATTTTCGAGTTTACCGTAGATAATCTGTTTAACGGTAATATGCAGCGAGGAAGTCTGCATGATACCATGTGGGATTTGATTGTGGATTCTTCGGGAGCAATGTTTATGTCGCTGGCAGCATATCTGTATTACAAAACCGGACGTAAATCCCAACTGGTACAATCCGTTCAAAACTTTTTAAAACTGAATACAAAATTTTTCCAACGCAACCGTTTTGGCAAGTTGCAGGAAGATTGACTCAATCCATAAAGTTGAATCTTTTTATTAGATCAGAGTTCACACCCCACTCGGCCATAGTACCAGTGTTTTGCTATCAACTTCGTAACCATAGTTCAAAAAAACCTTTGCAAGTTCATGTTCTGCCGCAGGATTTCCATCAATCGTTTGAATTTCCAGCTTGCGTTTGGGACGATACATTTCCGGCAATTTTAAAAACAATTTGAGCGCCTGGGCCAGTTCATCGGTATATTCCGGTTTAAACTCGCTGCATAAAAACAAGCGTGCGCCGTAATTTTCTGAATACACAACGGGACGATCATCCACAAAACACAAATGGTTCGACGGCAAACGTGTCACTGAAATGGATTTTCCCGCCAGATCTGTCAAGCCCCAATCAATGGTCCCGCCAAAGGGTAACGCAGGGTCTACAGCCGTCAACAAAGCCGGACCGGTACTGGTTTTTGCCTCTCCGGTTTGCAGGGATTCCAGCTTTCGCACTGCTTCGGGTAAAGCAAACTGAACTCCTGAAAGCCCTTCAATAAAATATCCCCTTCTGATCTCTCCGCTCCATTCCATACGTTTCAGGGCCCGAAAAATACGGTACCATGGCATTAGTCCGGATTCGCGCCGATAAAACTCTTTGACCAGCACACCATATCGCTGCAACAACAGCCGGGCCTGTTTTTCAGCACGAGCATCATCCTCAAGCTCTTTGCCATGCACGGCAAATGCGGTGGTCAGCGTCCATCTGCCTTCGTATCGCGGTAACCGGGATCGGATCTCGTGCCGACTGGGCCGCTGTGCTCTCCGGCCATGACGGGTTACCGGTCCCCGGGGAAAAGCCGGCTTGATCTCGTCGTGCCATCCCGATGACACTGTTTTTTCTTCGTTTTTCACTGTCCTGCCAATAATCCTGAGGAAACTGGAATAATGGTCACAACTCACCAATCCACTCAAAGCCAGCTCGTACAGTCCATTTTCCGTCTGAACCTGAGAAAGCCCGGAACCGTCACAAATGTCTTTGAAATGACTGGCACCGTTATCCCGCAGAAATAATAGAACGGTTTGCGCTTCTTCTCCTTTTATATCATCTGCTGTCTCTCGTATTTCCGCAGAGGCTTTTAAAATACTGCCCTCTCCCCGACTGGTATAACATACCCGGGTCTGCGTGCCCGCGCGTTCCTTTTGTGCCCGTATATGGATGTCTCCACTGTTCATAAACGAATTTACAAAATCCACTAGAACGTCCACATGGTCAGTATCATTGATCAGTCTGCTGCGCAGAATATCTCGCTCAAACACACCGGTTGGCAAATACAATCCGCTGTATTGCCGGACGATCTCGTCCACAGATGTATCTGCTTTGTGGATGCGATGCCAGTTTAACAAAAATCGGTAAAACAGATTTCTGTCACCAGGGCGCATAGCCTGCCGGCGAATAACAATAGCACGACGATACAATTGCGCAAAATTATGCCGATCGCAATAAAATGTGCCGATCTCATTTTCAACCAGCGTGCCGCTAACCAGCACTTTATCTTTAACCAGCGATTCAACTGCAGCAGTAACAGCATTTTTATCCAACTTGGTTTGCTCAACAATCTCAATTATCAATAATGGTCCACGTCCACGAAAAATTTTATTAACAATCCATTTGCAATGTTCAGGTTCCTGCGGATATTCATAATAATTCTTTTCCTGGATGGTGATCCATCCCTTGTCAATTTTATAGATGCGCTTCTGCTGTTGCAAATTCACAATCCATTCATCAGGATCCATTGCAGACCGATCAGTAAGGTCAGTATCTGTTAACGGCCCCAGCTTTTGTATAATCGAGAACAAATCTTCCGCGTCTTTCGCCCTGCTGTCGGCAGCGATATGCTGCCAGCGGGATTCCGCTTCGTCTATAATCTCGCGGCCCACTATAGCGGGTATCACTTCTTTTTGCAGTACATCCGCCAGTAGATCACTGCTGATTTCTGCGGCAAATCCGGTTGTGCGAGTTTGGTCATACTCGTACATGTACTCTGCCAGCAGCCTGAACAAAACACCGGATGCCATTGGTGACGGAGAGGATGTATGCACCGTATGTACTGCTATGCTCTTTTCATGTATATCGTTGATTACTTTTTTCATACCCGCCACATCAAACACATCCTGCAAACAATCACGCATAGTCTCGATGATGATGGGAAAATCCGGAAATTCCTGTACAACCTGCAACAAATCAGAGGCCCGTAAACGCTGCAGCCAGAGCGGGATTCGCATATCCGCACGTGAACGTTGCAGCAACAAGGCACGGGTTGCGTTGTGCCTGAACCGGATGGCAAACAGCGGTGTTGTGGGGATATAAGCTGTTAAAATCTCTTCTGCCTCATCCGCTGTAATTTTCAACAGTGCCTCCATGTCCGGATGTTCGGTCACGTCCAGCAAACGGATCAATATGCTGTCATCATCATAGGAATACTGTACCTGAACATCAAAACGTTTCTCAAGGACTGCACAAAGTACTGTTGCCCAGGCACCCAGCACTTTACCGCCATAAGGACCGTGTATCACCACCTGCGGCTCGCCCACCGAATCCCTGAAATATTCTATCACAATACGCTTGTCCGTAGGCAGCTCACCGGTCTGCTCAAACTGTCGTTTCAGATAATCCAATACATTTTCAGCAGTGTCAGCATCAAGATCAAAATCATGCGCCAGTTCGTCCGGCTTTTTCAAATAACTCAATACCTGTTCACGCCATGACCCGATTTTAGAGCTGGTTTCAAAATCTCTGTAAAGCGGCTCACTCTTCCAAAAAGGCGGACGCGGAGTTGGTGATCCCAATGGAGATACAATGATTCTATCTTTGGTGATCTCGTTTATACGCCACTCGTTATTGCCCAAAAAGAACACATCCCCCACACGGGATTCAAAGGCAAATTCTTCTTCCATTTCACCAATACGGGTGCCGCTGTCCTGCAAATACACACCAAAATAAGCACGGTCCGCAATGGTACCGCCATTCATAACAGCGGTCAACCGCGAGCCCCTTCGGGTAATGAGTCTGTCATTGACAGTATCCCAGGTCAGGCGCGGCTGCAAGGCCCGAAGTTCAGTATGCCCGAACCTGCCGTTCAGCATATCCACAATATTGTTAAAGACCGTTTCCGTCAAATTGCGATAGCTGTAACTTCCCCGCAACAATCGATATAAATCAATCCGCTGCCACTCGCGCATGGATACTTCGGCAACAATCTGCTGTGCAAGCACATCCAGGCCGTTTTCCGGAATGTGGGTTTCCTCAATCTCTCCTTCACGCATAAAGCGAATGAACGCAACCGCGTCATCCAGATCAGACTGATATAATGGGATAATTCGCCCTTTGCTGGTTGCAGAGAGCAGGTGCCCGCTGCGCCCAACGCGCTGTAATGTGGATGCAACAGTTTTGGGGGTCTCAACCTGTACCACCAGGTCAATACTACCAATATCAATTCCCAGTTCTAAAGACGATGTGGCAATGACCGCGGGGATCTCGCCTTTTTTCAAGGTACTTTCAATATCGTAACGCATCTCGCGAGAAATACTGCCGTGATGAGACAATGCAATGGGGCCATCCATGCCGCCTGCATTCTCGGCATGTTTCTCATTAATCTGCCGGGCAATTTTTTCAGCCTGGGCGCGCATATTGACAAATACCAGGGTAGTTTCATGCGCAAGGATCAGATTATACAACGTATCAATCAAAGCGGGCCAGATGGTTGAATCCGGCAAATCGTTGAAATCCTTGACCGGTGAGATTACTTTTAAATCCAGTTCTTTACGCTGACCGCAATCCACAATGGTCACAGGTCTGGGAGCAAAGGAATCCGTTCCCGGATTATACACCTGTCCGCCCAAAAACGCGGCAATGCGCTCCAAAGGACGCTGCGTTGCAGACAATCCAATACGCACCGGCGGTGTTTTGCACAAGGCTTCCAAACGCTCAAGAGACAAGCTCATGTGCGTTCCGCGCTTGTTATTGCTGAGAGAATGGATCTCGTCAATGATGACATATTTGAGGTTGCCAAACATCTCTCTGCCCCGTTCAGATGTCAGCAGCAGGTAAAGCGATTCCGGGGTGGTAATGAGTATGTGCGGTGGCTTCTTGACCATGGATTGCCGTACATGTGAAGGCGTATCACCTGTACGTACCGCTGTGCGGATGTCAGGTGGGTCCAATCCCTGCTCGAGTGCGGTTTTGCGGATACCGGACAAGGGCACCTGCAGGTTGGTATGAATATCATTATTCAGTGCTTTCAGGGGAGAGATATACAATGTGTGCACACCGTCCCGATTAGCGGCAAAATCCGAACGGTCACTCTCTAATCCCTTGCGGAACACATTGTCTATACACCATAAAAACGAGGCCAGGGTTTTACCCGAACCTGTAGGAGCCAGAATCAGGGTATGATTGCCGGATGCAATGGCAGGCCAACCCTGTACCTGGGGCGGACTCGGTCCCGAAAACGATTTACGGAACCACTCCGCAACAACCGGATGGAAATCATCCAGGATGTTAAAATTCTTGTTCATTATCTATGAAAGCTCTTGCCGATAAATTTCAACGCATCTGCAATACCGGTGCGCCAATAGGTCCAGCTGTGCGAACCGTCTCTTACCCTGAACTCGTGAGGAATTTCCCGATCTTTGAGTGTTAAATGCAGCTCACAGTTACCACGAATCAGAAAATCATCATCCCCGCAATCTATATAATAGCGCACACTTTTTAAGGATTCTACCGGCAGGGTTTTGGCAAGATCTAAAGGATTGTTATCCTTCCAATACGCAGTCAAACGTTTGTCGCTGTCATGACTGTCACTAAACAAGTTTTGAAAATAATGAGAATATGTTTTGGTTTCCATATCTACCATTTCTGCATCGGTAAAAACACCGGCACTGAACGGAGCGCAAGCCGCAAACATGTCGGGATGGTGCATGGCATACAACAGCGATCCGAATCCTCCCATTGACAGCCCGCAAACACCACGATACTCTTTTTTCGCACGAATACGATAAATGGATTCTACATAGGGTATCAATTCTTCAAAAAACATATCTTCATAACGATTCTTGCCGGCAATGTCATTGGCATACCAGGTTATTTTGGCATCGGGCATAACAATGATCATGGCTGGTATTTCGCGGTTGGCAATGGCCTCATCCGCTGCCATATGAACTTGACCAAACTGCACCCAGGCGGTTTCATTATCGCTGTATCCGTGCAGCAAATACACAACCGGATACGCCCGGCTCGAGTAATCATAATCCGGTGGTAAATACACAGAAAAGTTTACATCGTAACCCACAATTTCACTTTTCATCTTTAATCCTTCAACTACCTTGCCATGTGGAATCGCAAACAGTTGACTGAATGCTGCCAATATCAAAATCACAGTTGTTCGTACTTGCATTTATTCATCTCCTTCTATATCAAAACTTTCGAATGTCCGTTTCTCCCGGTTCTTTCTTACACCCGGCAGTGTATGGATTTCATTATGCATGGATATATACACACCCGGTTTTAAAAGCGAGCATGCCATGAGCGCTTCGGTAAAATTCTGGATTGCATCGGAATTCTCGAATCCAAATGGACGCATGGCACCGGTAAACACCACCGGCACATGCAGCTCACGGATATTGTCGTAAATATACTGCGCAGTTACCGCCATGGTATCCGTACCGTGCAAGATCACAATGGGCCTGTCCTGGAACAGATAAGATTCAACAGATTTTAATATGGCCTGCCGATCCTTGTCTGTCATTTCCAGCGAATCTTTGCACAACAATTCCTGCTGAGTGATACGGGTATAGGGCAGCCGGATCTTTTTCATCATGGAACGCAATTGCGAATGCCGGTTCATTAAAATACCGGTTTCCTCATCATAGGTTTTTTCTATAGTACCGCCGGTTGTAATGACGATAATATCTTTCATTCATTAGACTCCTGTTTTTTGCACAATATAAGACTTTAGTAAAAATAAACAAGGAAATTCATAAAAATTATGAACTTGGTCGATTTTCCTTGACAAGATGCTCTGTTTTTTGTAGTTTATACAAGACAAACCGGGTTTACAAGAATTCTTGTGACCCGGTTTGTTTTTTTATATTTTCGAAATTGAATTTTTAATAATAGAAAACTGGGTGTAAACAAAAAAGGAATCTGATATGAAGGCTATGTATTTATCTCAGGAACAATTTGATAAATTGAAAGCCGAGCTTGACCAAATGAAACGTGTTGACCGCAAAGAGGTCATTCAGGCAATTTCTGACGCACGTGATCATGGAGATTTAAAAGAAAATGCCGAATACGCGGCCGCCAAAGAAAAACAGGCCCTGATTGAAGGTAAAATTGCTCGTCTTGAAGAAACATTATCCCGCGCGCGGGTTTTAACCGAAGAAATGATGAGCAACAGCCGCGTTCTTGTAGGCTGTACGGTCAAACTGATTGAAGCCGGTACCGATGAAGAGATCGTTTACCAGCTTGTTCCCACCGCCGAGTTTAACAGCTCTGATCTGGATGCCATTTCCGTAGATTCTCCGGTAGGCAAAGCACTCATCGGTAAAGAGGTTGGCGATGTAGTGGAAATCAAAATACCCGCCGGTAAAATTGAATACAAAGTTGTGGATATTGAATTTTGAAATGGGGATTCGACGAAATGACCCGGCACCCCAATTTACAAGACCGTAAGCAAAGCGCCCTGTTGGTCATTGATATTCAGGAGCGCATTGCACAGGTCATGCAGCAGCGTCAGGCTGTAATTGACCGTACCTCCCTGTTGATACAAGGCTTTGACATTCTCAACCTGCCTGTATTTTTTACCGAACAATATCCGAAAGGATTGGGACCCATGGAACCCGCCCTGCTCAAACTGATGGGTGAACGGAAAGCCTATGAAAAAAGCACGTTTTCCGTTTGTGGACAACATGACCTGGTTCGTGACATAGAGAGTCAGGGTATTCACCAGATCGTTATTGCCGGTATAGAAACACACGTCTGTGTTATGCAGTCCGCACTGGAATTAAAATATTTTGGAATGCAGGTGGCCGTTTGCGCAGACGCGGTAACCTCGCGCAAACCCCTAGATCATGACACGGCCCTCGACCGTATGCGCCAGCAAAAAATAACGGTAACCACCACCGAAATGGCATTGTTTGAACTGCTCTATACCTCGGGCACGGACGAGTTTAAACAGATTTCAAAACTCATCAAATAACCACTTTTCCCCAATATAAATTGATCGAGATGCGGATTACTGCATCTCGGAATATATGTACGGGACATCCGTCCCGCGGAATCATCATTACACGATAAAGCATTTTTCAAGCTCTTTCGTAAGCCGATAAAAAATTGCGTGATTTAAAATTTCATTTTCCCCAAATCGATACCCACAGTCAAATAAAGCGTGTTCATTTTTTCATTGATCTCTATATAATTAACAGTATGGAACGTATAATTTAATGAATGCACATAACGGGCCTGGAACGTCAAAACCAATACATCCATTGAAAAGCCAAGAAGCAATCCAAATCCTCTATTTTCAAAAATATAATACTTGTCCCGATCAGGATAAAGCGTGTAATCATATACATGAGGCTCATTTTCATCTCGTATCCCAACTGAATATGGCATACTCATATCAGCCCCATCCGTAATATTTTGACTGTATTGGAGGCCAGACAAAACATTAAAATGTAACTGTTTTGTAAAAGGTATATTATATTTCAAGATGATAGGTATATCAATCGAGCCCACAGAGCAATTTATATCATACACAGTGTTATATCGGGTGGATTCAAATGCTCCCTGAATATGTTTATTTTTTAATTTTGCGTCCTTATTCGTTAAAAACAATTCAACTGCAAGGCTTGTCCGTTGGAACGTCTTTAAATTATAGCCAACACCAATACAACTGCTAAACGAACTCTTGCTTGCCTCATCCTGAAATGAAGACAGATTCTGCCCCAAATAAATATACATATTGGAAAAGGGAGATGCGCCAATCTGACCAGCCAACAAAACACAAATGCATACCAATAGCTTGAATTTCATCTACAGGGTTCCTCAATTTATATATTATTTGCGGTATAATTCCTCAATGACCACCCATGTCAATTTAAAAAAATCCAATCAATTTACAAATAATAATATCAATTCCCGTGTTGGTTTGATTTTACCAAAAGATTATTGGGGAACAAGTTCAATATTTAATGAATCTTTACTCAGCACGAAACGCCTGTCTCGGACATTGATATTTTAAACGCTGACTATAAACATGCTTACAATCATACATTTGATGTAAAACAAAAGCCATGTCGATTTTAGCCCCATATGCTAACACCCAAAAATTGCCTACCTGACGGTGGACACACAGTCCATAAACGGACTGTACTCCTTTTATTGGTCCGATAATAATCCTTTAACAGAACCAATAGACCCAATTTGTACAATCAATCACGCTCCCACAACGCAACACCAAAAAGAATCTGGTATTGCCAGTAGTCCCAATCGTCTCCGCGGGTCTCAAACAGTCCCATACTGCCGCGGGAAGCACGCAATTCAAAACGGACTGGTAACCGCTTGTCATAAAACTGTTTCCCCAGACCGAGATTGAGTAAAGTATCCATTTCATTGTAAACCGTAAAAACGTATGAATGCAAACCTACGGTAGTATTACGTTTTTTCTCAAAATTATAATGTAACGATAAACCAAAATTAAAATATACACCGTTATCATCCGTAAACTTGAATATCAATGGTACAGATAAAAACCGTATCCTCCTTGTGGACTCGACAGGCCATTCACAGGAACAGACGTATTCATAATTTGATGCATATTCAGCATAGGCCAGCTCGGAATAAATAGTCAAACGCTTATAAAACGGCCATTCTCCATAAAATCCGGCTGCATAATTTATTGGATATGAATTAAATTCCGGCGTAAATTTTTCAGAGGCTGTACGTTCTACGTTGGGCCCGCCTATCACTCCCAATTCCATTGATCTCGCATGACCGCAAAATAAAATCAGCACAATAATCACATAAAAGCCATACTGCTTTTTCATAAATTCCCCTCTGTTATGCAGGTAATATGGATTGTTAAAATATCCCATGGTGTTTGGTCAAAATATTAACGTACAACGTTGACCACAGGTTCCCCTGTTTGTTAATAATTTATAAAATCCATATGCTTAAATTTAAAAAATTTTAACCTCATATTTCATTCTTTTTCTCTTCAAAATCCTTTACTTTTCCCGTATTTTTTTTTAATTTGAACCGGAGGGTGGCTTTATTTCATTAGGAGAAATTTACTTTTTTCAGTATCTTGGGACATTCCCAACAATCGAACGATAAATATGACAGCATTGATCTCAAAAAAATTCTCATTCAAACGGATTGCAATCCTGGTATGTTTGCTATTCATACAGTGCAATGCTCCGCGCGAAAATCCCTTTGATCCCGAAAATCCGGACAATGACCTGGGTGAGATCACAGGTACTGTCAAAACCCTGAGCGTTCCACCCGCTCCCCTTGACAATGCAAGTGTTTACTGGGCAACTGACAATGTACTGGTCAAAACCAACAAGTTTGGAAAATTCAACATTCGCAACATATTGCCCCGCCAGGGCAACCTGGTTTTCACCAAAGACGGCTATATGCCGGATACCGTGAGTGTATCCTGGTCCGCGGACAGCCGCTATGACATTGATGTGAATCTGAACGCTTTTCCACAAACAGACAGCCTTATTTTTTACACAAAGGTAGTCAACTCGTTCCCCGCAATTCAGGATATGTCTTTAATCGTTTCCGTTGGAATAACAGACCAGGACAATGATATTGATTCCATCTATATCCAAAATGACTATTGGGGGCTAAAAAGACAATTAACATACGATCACTCTATACGCTTGTTCGAAGACGAATTTATAGCGTCAGATTTAAACGTAGGCTCTATACGTCAGATCGTTGGCTATACCTTTGGCGTTTATGTCAAAGACAGATACAACCATACTATACATTTGGGTAATGGCAGGGCCATTCGCACCATTCTGGACCAGATCACGTTAACCAATCCCACCGCCAATAAAGAAGTGGGCAAAAATCCACTTCTTGAATGGGAGCTTTTTGAGCCCGGCTTTGATTATCATCTCAATATTGAAGTTTATAAATACGATTACGAGAGAACCCTTGTCTGGTCAAAAAACAACATTTCTTCAGACAATACGTCTGCACAGGTCGATGTTGCATTACCAGAAGGTGATTATTATTGGTGGATCTGGTGTATAGATCCGTTTCAAAACCAGTCCCGTTCAAAACCCGCATCTTTTACGGTGGTACACTAATGACAAATACATTAAACACACAACCCGATCTTGGAAAATTAGGACAAATACACAAAGACCAGTTTGACGCGCTGTATCAAATCAGTCAGTTATTGAACGGCTCCGAAGTGCAGGAAAACCTTACTTCTGATCTGCTGGATCTGGTTGTCAAAGTTATGAATGCAGAGCGCGCACTGATAGCGCAATATGAACATCAATCGGAATCCTTTCTGTGTATTGCCGCACGCAACATCGCCCAGCAGGATATCCATGATCTTTCGGAATTCTCTTCCGGTATATTAAACAAGGTACTAGACAGCAAGAAATCCTGTTTATATCACGATGTGCAAAGCAATCCCAGCATATCCCAGTTTGAAAGCATACAAATTCATAAAATACAGTCTGTTATTGGTGTGCCCATCATGATCGGAACCTCGTTATGGGGTGTAATCGTTGCAGACAGTCAGGCAGACCGCAAAAACTTTACCGAAGAAAATTTACAGTTTCTGGAATTTCTTGCCAACCTGGTATCCCTTTCACTTGAAAAACTTGAAAAGCTGGAAAACCTGAGCGATGAAAACCGGCTGCTCAAAAAACAGGTAGAAGCCTTTACCGAGATCCCCAATATGATTGGGAAAAGTAAAGAGATCCAAAAATCCGCCAACCTCATCCATCGTGTTGCAGCTACTGATGCAACCGTATTGTTATTGGGCGAAAGCGGTACCGGTAAAGATCTGGCAGCACGTGCAATCCATACACTCAGTAAACGCAAAAACAAACCCTATATTGCACAGTTCTGTGGCTCTATACCAGACACCCTGCTTGAAAGCGAATTATTTGGATACAAAAAAGGCGCATTCTCTGGTGCTACTACCGATAAAAAAGGATTGTTTGAAGTAGCAACCGGCGGCACTTTCTTTCTGGACGAGATTGGAGACATCTCCATGTCTACCCAGGCCAAGCTGCTGCGAGTCATTCAGAACCAGGAGATCATTCGCGTGGGCGACACCCAGGTTAAAAAAGTGGATGTACGTATTATTGCCGCAACCAACCGCGATCTCAAACAGCTGGTATCACAGGGCAAATTCAGACAAGATCTGTTTTACCGGCTCAATGTATTTCCAATCGTGTTACCTCCTTTACGAGAGCGAAGAACAGACATTGCGTTATTGGCATCGCATCTGATCAGTAAACATACGGACAAAAAGGTCAAAATCTCTGCCAAAGCACTGCAAAAGCTTGAAAGCTACAACTGGCCGGGTAATGTTCGCCAGCTTGAGAACATATTACAGCGCGCGCTCATCATGTGTGACGGTTCCGAACTGCAGCCAGACCATATCATTTTTGAAGATGATAACCAACTCACCGATTTTTCAGGCAGCATCAAAGATTTTGAAAAGCTTTTGCTGCTTAAACGCTTGCAAGAATATGACGACAACCGCACGCAAACCGCCAAATCGCTGGGTGTATCCGTACGCTGGGTACAAATGAAATTAAAAGAAATAGAAGAACAGCAGGACCTATAATACGAATCACCACATGCCAGATCAACAGAATGACATATTGTTTGAAAAATTTCAGGTATTATCCTGCGTCAAAAAAGACAGCAATACCGGAATCTATATAGCAGACCATATTTATCTGGGTAAAAAGATATTTCTAAAAACCCTGAATCAGGAAAATCTGGCAAATCCGGCAATTCTGGACCGATTTCGTCGCGAGGCACGCCTGCTTGCCCGGCTTGAACATCCCAATATCATCCGTGTTTTTGATTTTGGAACCTATCAAAACTGGTTCTACATCTCTTTTGAATATTTCCCCAGCCAGGACCTTCGCAAGGTTTTGCGCAAGGGAGATTTAACACCGCAGGACAAGGAAAACATTTTCATCGGCATTCTCCGCGGTCTGGATGCCGCGCACCGGTTGAATATAATCCATCGGGATATTAAACCGGAAAATGTACTGGTAGATGATATCGGTCAAGTCAAAATCGCAGATTTTGGTCTGGCATTAGTCAAAGACGAACCCCACGCTACCCAGCAGGAATCCATTGTAGGTACACCGGGTTACATGTCACCGGAGCAGATACGCGGTGAATCGCTTACTCCATCTACAGACCTGTTTTCACTCGGCATACTCGGTTACGAGCTCATTACCGGCAAGAATCCATTTCTGGGACAGGATGCCGGAAAGACACTGAACAACATTATCAGCAATTCCTGCACCCCTGAACTGGGTCCCGTTGCAGATATTTCAGACGATTTTCGCCATAATGTGATCCGGCTATTAAACAAAGCTGCCGCAAACAGACCGGGTTCCGCGCAAGAGGTCCTGCAAGCTATGGACCATGAACCGGTCAAAGCCGTACCGGTCGCTGCACCGCTCTCCCCTAAAATAAGTAACAGTTATCGGCTTGTTATTATTATATTAATCCTTGTATCCGTATCCTCTTTTATATTTTTATGGCAGCAGAAAAGTAATCGTTCCGATAGCACTAACGAGTTGGCACAAAACCAGACAACTCCACCAACCGCCACTAATCCGGATAGTGTAGAGTTGAATCAGGATTCTCTGACGACAGCGTCTAACACTTTGACAATACAACCCACAGATACACCACCACAAACCTTGACGAACGAGAAACCGGAAGATATAGCAGCGACAAATACGCAATCTGAAATATCAAACCTCCCCGGCAGTATTGAAATTCAATGCAGTCCCTGGGCACAGGTTTGGATAGACTCTAAATATATTGATACCACCCCCCTCGAGAATGATATAGCTATTTTACCGGGCAAGCATACACTTGCACTCAAACACCCGGAATACCCGGATTATGAACAGATCATAGACATAGAGCCCCAAATTAAAAGAACAATCGCCATTGATCTTGACACCCTTTGCGGATATTTTCAATGCAAGCTATATCCCTGGGGTGATATTTACATTAATGATAAATTTATTGGACAAACCCCGCTGCAGGATTATGCACGTCTTGCACCCGGTTCACATACACTCGTAGTAAAAAACAACAATTACCAATCTGTACAGGAAATTATTCACATTGCAAAAAAGGAAACCTTGATCTATCAACTCAATTTTGAACATCTCGTAACCGGAAATTAATACACAATTGCGGTACAGTTTTTGTACGAGTTGATATAAAAGTGAATGGTGTTATGAAACGATATACAAAAATAAAATTAATGCTCTTGCTGCTTTTACTGGTTGTATCGATACAACCGGCAATTCCTAAAACAAGCGGCTGGATAGTTGAAGGCGAAATGCCTTTTCCGGTTTACAACGGCCAGGCTCTGGTAGTGGATTCTAAAATAGTTATCATGGGCGGCAACTCGGCATCTACCGGACTCCCTACTGATACAATCCAGGTTTACAATCCTGTTGATGAAACATGGACAATTACAGGTCACATGCAATACCCACGTTCCGGCTTTGTTGCAAGCACCTATCATAATGATATTATTGCATTTGGCGGCACTGCAGGAGACACGGCAAAAATCGAAAACTTTGAACAAATCCGATATTCTGACTATAGTTCATCCTTGCTCAGCTTTACTGATTCTACAAACAGAGTGAATTCAGCGGGCACCGTTTATGGAGATATATTATACATCCTGGGTGGATATTCCGGAGCAGTTGACACAGAAAACCCCATGCCCTATATGGTTAAATACAATCTGGCAGGTATAACCTCAACGCCTCTTGCTTTTGCTTATAGCAGTTTTGACACACAGATCCCTTATCATCAAATGGTTGCATTAATTGATCAGGATATGTTTATTTTGGGCGGCGTTTTTTTCGTACCTACGAAAAGAGTGTACAAATTCAATCTGGTTGATGAAAGTTATGAACGTATCTATCCGGATATGGCAGATGCCAGAGCAGGAGGCGCAGCAGTAACCGGGGCCGATCAAAGCATCTATTTGGTTGGCGGTTTTAACGAGACATTGGCTGCTATGGACACTGTAGAAGTTTACTCACTTACCCAATTTGGTTACGCGTCAGAAAAAAGCTCTGTTTTAAACTATGCCCGCAAAGAATGTATGGCCGTCAATTTTAATAATACTATATATGTTTTTGGTGGTCTGGACAGTGATGACAAGGCAGTTCCTTTTATTGAAAAGATGAATCTGGATGGAACGACATCAACTATTGAGGATGAGTCAAAACCAGTCGCAACCATGGTTCTGAACAACAATTATCCGAATCCGTTTAACAGCAATACATCAATATCATTCGAACTTTTAAAAGCTCAACATGCCCGCCTGCTTGTTTACAATACACGCGGCATGCTGGTTAAAACCCTGATTGATAGAAATATGGGGGCAGGATATCATCAAATAACCTGGGACGGTACGGATGACAGCAATGCACCCGTCAGCAGTGATGTTTACTTTTATCAGTTGATAACAGATTATGGTACAGAAATGAAAAAGATGGTGCTGATAAAATGAGGATGGTTAAAGGGGTTTTTATCATACTTTTCATATGTTTATCAACTGCATTTGGCCAATATGGCAATGCGGAAATTGATGTCATTCAACAAAATTTCAAATCCTTTGAATATGCAAGGGCTATTGAAAATTCAGACCAGTTACTCAGCCACAAAGAACATCTATCTCAGGAACAGATAATTACAGTCTTACAATTACGCGCGCAATCCCATTACGCCTTGATGCACATGGACCAGGCATTAAAAGATTTCAAAGCTATTCTTTTAATCGATCCTGATTTTACTCTTAATCCTAAAACCATATCACCTAAAATCATTACCTTTTTTAATGAAATTAAAAATATGCAAATACAGGAACAGGAAAAAGAGCCTGAACCTGTTAAACCCACCATACAAACCATAACCAAAACCGATACTCTTGTTAAATGGATCAACAATTCAAACCAGATCACCAGTTGTTTAAAAAGATCAATGATTTTACCGGGCTGGGGACACATACACAACGGTCAAACGAAAAAGGGGTGGTTTCTTTTAGGAGCTAATACCATAACATTTGCAGCCGCAGTCTATTCGATACAGGATTGCAGCAAAGCCCGCAAAGACTATATTTCAGAGACCAATCCTGACCTCATTCAGGATCAGTACAATACATACAACTCGGCCTACAAGAACCGTAATATCCTCATATCTGTATTTGCAGCATGCTGGTTGTATACCCAATCTGATTTATTATGGTTTACGGATTTTTCTAAAGCGAACCCAAGTTTCAGCCTGTTACCTGAAATCAGTCCCAATGGGAATTCGCAAATCACTTTAAGCTATAAATGGTAGCACTCTGAAAAAATTAGACAACTGCGCAAATTTTTCATACTATATATCTTTATATTATCAAATAGCTAAACAGGGCAGCCAAACGGGGGCTAGCCAGCAAAACAAAACCAATAAAAACAAAGACTTGAAATAATAAGGTTTTCAATCATACATCTGCTGTTTAAGTGACTATGGCATTGTTGTTGAATGAACAAGTCATGATATATCAGGGGAAAAATTATATGGAGGAAACATGAAAAAAGAATTAACAGTTGTATTTATACTGTTGGCTTGCAGGTTTTTGCATTAAACAAAGCGGATTATGATATAATCCCCAAACTTGCAAAAAATTCAGCCACAAACAATCAAATCAATTCATATGCAAGTGCTGAACTCGAGCTTGCATTTTCTGAAATGAGTATGATAAGCGGGGGCTATTTCACTTTAGGTACATCCAACGATGGCTTTTCCAGGTCTCCTTTTGATAATAAACAAACCCTCACGTTTGGACATCCCTACGCCATGACATCCTATCCCCTGCTCAGTATAGATCAATCACAAGGGCGAATGGATGAACTTTATCCAACAACAAGTGATCTTTATCCTTCAAAAACCGATAGCTCGCTTTTTATTAATTTTATTAATGAAAGCAATATTGAAATAATCTTTGAAATGGTCTCACATAATGATGGTATTACCACACAATTCAACCTGACTTACATAAATCATGATACCGAAAGTCATGAGCTTGGGGGTGGATTGGTGATTGATCCCGCACTCTCGCGCTATGGCGATGGATACATTGAAGACAAAACCAACGAATTGGGCAGCATAACTGGACAATTTTTTGAAATATCCGAGCATAATGGCACAATAAGAGGTATGCGAATGGGCCTGCGTCTTGATGATCCTAATGCAACAGTCATTACCGGCAACTGGGAACGCATATTTGAAAATCCCTATGCGGAAATCTATGAGCATGTGCTTTATGATGCTGCTTTGGAAATTCTTTGGCAGGATAAAACATTGGCCAGTGGAGATACGTTAACCCAAACCGCATACCTGGAATTATTATCTCCAGAATTTGGCACTTCGGTATTTCTACGCTGGGATTGCCCAAATCATTTTATTTTGAGCGACAATGTCATGTATCCTCAGGATTTTACCAGCACGGTTGAAATGATGAGCACCAATCAATATTTTACCGCACCCAATATTAATATTCTGCTCGACAATCCTTATGAAATATATGGCAGCAATGAAAGCTATCAAACCACACTTACCAGTGAACGTTCATTTATGTCACTCCCGCTCCATACCAGGGAGATCTATGAAGAAAAAATCGTCAAGATCAGACTCATTGTTAATGAAGGCGGTACAGTTCTCGACAGCCTTTCCAGATATGTTAAAATACCCGCAACTCCCGTTTCAGATACAGGATTGGAAGTCACCATAGATTCTCTCATCACCCAAAACTATCCAGACTTGCAAATGGTATTTTCAGGACAAATTGAAGAAACCGGTCAAAAGCTGCTCAATCTTCGGCCTGAAAATGTATTTTTGTACGAAAACGATCAACGTATTGAACAAATCAGTTTATTAAAAGATACTACCGGTGGAGTTAACGCTGCCGATATAATATTTGTTCTTGATGTAACAGGAAGCATGGGCGATGAAATTGCCGGTGTAAAAAATAATATCATAGAATTTGCAGACAGCCTTTCAGAGAGGGGAATTGATTATCAATTGGGAATGGTAACCTTTCTGGACGTAATTGAAAACACCTATCCCTTTACCAGTGATATCAATCAATTCAAATCATGGATCAATGAACAATACTCTCATGGTGGCGGTGACAGTCCAGAGAACTCGCTCGACGCATTAATGAACGCTTCGCAATTTTCATTTAGAAATGATTCCAAAAGAATGATTATTTGGATAACCGATGAAAGATATCATGAAAGTGACAATGTCACATCGCTGGACAGGAATCAGGTAATCAACAACCTGCTACTTAATAATATAACTGTACATGCAATTGCTTCAACAGGTTACAAGTCATCCAGTTATGATCCCATTGTCAATGCTACCGGTGGAAATTTTTATGATATTCGGGGTAATTTCAGAGATATTCTTCTTGACGTATCCCGAATGAGAGCACAACATAAATACTTAATTTCATTCAAAAGTAAATACCCTACCGCACCTTCTACCCAGCTTCGTCTCAAAATACACTATGCTGGACTGGGTGGTGAAGCCACAACAGAATATTATTTACCGGATTATGTGAGCGAGTCAGAAACTATAGCCTGTTATCCCAATCCCTTTAATCCGGAAATCACACTGGATATACAATTGCAGAATTCAAAAGATGCCCGGGTTGACATCTATAATGTACTGGGTCAACGGATCAGGCACTTTGATCTCTCAAACCAAACAGCAAACCGATTAATCTGGAATGCCACAAACGAGCAAGGTATACCGGTGAGTGGGGGTATGTATATTGTCAGATTGAGCCATCGTCAGAACAATGGCGAGTTGAAAAATGAAATCCGTAAAATTTTGTACCTCAAGTAAACAGGAGCACAACATGAAAAAATTTATAATCACATTACTCGTATTGGTTGGTTTTTCATTCGCGCTTGCAGACGGCTTGATGGTACCCACGAATGAAAATTATCCCAAAGATTTTATGATGAACCGCGTCACCCGCGTAACGATCAATATCAACAGTTTAATGGCTGAAACAATTGTCTATCAGGAATTTTTAAACGAAAGCAATGACAAAACCGATGCGGTTTACTCTTTTCCCCTGCCTCCCAATGCACGGGCTACAGAATTTCTGTACTGGCAGGACGATACTATTTATAAAGCTGTGCTGAAAGTAAAAGAACAGGCTGTTAACCCCGGCACAGGTGAAGGCGGTATTATTGCAGAGGTTAACGAATACATTGGTCGCAATGGAATCAAGATAGCTTTGCGAAATATTAAAGCGGGTGAAATACAAAAAGTACGTTTAACATATGTCCAACATTGTGACTATTATCTGGGCAAAACCAGCTTTAAATATCCTCTGGATACGAGCAATTTTATTCAATTGCCGCTGGACCATTTACAATTCACTGTTAACATTAACAGTATTACACCCATTACCGGTTTTGGTTGCACAACGCATACAGATTATAATATCATAAACCAGGATGACAACCATATAAAGGTTGAAATGATCTGGCCGAAAAGCTATCAAGACCGTGATATTGAATTCTGGTACAACACAGTTAGCAGCGAAACCGGGATAGATTTTTACTCTGTTGCAAACGATAGTACAGATGGCCATTTTTGTTTATTCGTACTCCCCAAGGCGATAAGGGATGCGAACAACATTTACCCCAAACGAATAATCTTTTTACTGGATAATTCCAGCAACATGGCAGGTTATGTTTTAGACCAAAGTATAAAATCCATTTCTCACATGATAGAGTTGTTGCAGGAAACAGATTATTTTAATATTTTACTATCTAATTACAGTACAACTAGCTGGCAGACTGTTCCCGTACCTGCCACAGAAGAATATAAACAAGCTGCTAAAACGTATCTTGAAGGAATTACCACACATTACGGTTCAAATTTGGGTAGTGGATTAGATGACGCACTATTACAAATAAAAGATGATACGTATAGCAATGCAATATTGACTTTTACAAACGGATATTCTACAATAGACCCAAAATTGATTGAAAGCAATAATACTTTTAAAACGGGCATATTCCCCATTGGGGTTGGCGAAAATATCAGTTACGAACGTTTGGAAATGCTTGCAGCTTTGAATTATGGATTTGTAACCTATTTTAATCAGGATGAAAATTTATACGATGGTATGACGCGCGTTTTTGAAAAAATTAGCAAGCCTATTTTAAAAGAAGTAGCCTTTGAATTTGGTGAGTTGGAACTTTATGACGTATTGCCCGAAAAGCTTCCTACCACCTATTCAGGTACCAGTTTCTTTATGACAGGACGCTATTCTACTCCCGGAAGTTTTGCCTTTGCTATGGCTGGCAAGTCACCGGATGGAACGCAATCCATCAACAAACAATTGGATTTCAACAGCAGCACAGATTCGCTCAAAGTAACAGAACGTTTCTGGGCTAAAGAAAAAATAGATGCTCTTGAACAAGAGATTGAGATATACGGCGAAACCGCTGATCTTAAAGAAGAATTGATAAGCATCAGCTTGGCATATAATATCAGATGCCGGTATACGGCTTATATTGCGGATTATGAAACCCCGGCAACCTCAATAGATAAACTGTCAACAGGCAGCGCACAGGTACCGGAATCATATCTGGTTGGAAATTACCCGAATCCGTTTAATCCAACAACCACAATCCGGTTTTACCTATCTCCTGACGTTAGGTCTGAGAAAACAAAATTGATCAAAATCTTTAATGCATTGGGACAACTGGTATCCGTAATTGATATATCTCACCTTGAACCCGGAATGCACGAGATCCGGTTCAATGGCATAGACTTTTATGGCAATGCATTACCCAGTGGCACATATATCGTATTTTTACAGATTGGTGATCATATTAGCTCAACAAAAATTACACTCTTAAAATAAAGGGAAAAATCATGAACGCAAAAAAGACATTAATTATATTTTTGCTGGTTTTTGCAAGCGCGCAATCTGTCTTTGCACTTGGCGCCCTGTTTAGTCGTCCACTTGGCAGTAATACCGAGTACGACAAGGTCTGGATCAAAAGCGTTGATGCAACTGTGGAAATTGAAGGCCAGATAGCAGTCACCTATATTGACCAGGTGTTTAGAAATGAGCTCAATCAAACAGTTGAAGCCGTTTGTATTTTCCCGTTACCGGACAATGCAGTGGTCACCGAATTATTTTACTGGTTCAATGGTGAATGGTACGAAGGTGCAATCAAAGAACGTGAAGAAGCCAAGCAGGAATACAATGAAAAAATCAGGCAATACCTTGATCCTGCACTGCTAGAATACCTGGGTAATAATTTATACCGACTCAGCATTGCCCCCATCTTTGGTGCTTCCGATGTACGCGTAAAAATCACATATGTTGAACTGCTGCCTTATGAATTTGGTACTATTGATTATACATTTCTGCTCAATGCAACAGAAATATCGCCCAAACCGCTCGAACGGGTGTCCGTCTCCGGTACCATTGTAACAGAAAACAATATCAAATCCGTTGACACACCGGGAATGGATTCTTCAACCGCGCTGAATATCACCAAAGAAAGCGAAAATAAATACAATTTAATTTTTGGAGACGAAAATTTTGTCCCAACCCAGGACCTGACGGTTCAGTTTGAAACCATCCGCGAGCAGGTACAAGTAAATGTACTCACATATACGCCCACGGAAGATGACTCTATAGGGGATGACTCGTATTACGCAACCTGGATCACCCCGCCGGATGAAATTTCGGACGATGAAGATATACCCAAAAAAATCGTATTCACCGCAGATGTATCCTCCAGTATGGAAGGGACACGCATCATTCAGCTAAAAGAATCTTTAATGGCATTTTTAGACAATCTGCAGCAGGATGATCAGTTTAACATTATCACCTTTGGCACAACTGTGCAACTGTTCAAGAGCAATCTGGTTTACGCAACGCCGGACAAGATCAACGAAGCCCAGGCATTTGTTACCAATATTGGCGCTTTGGGGCTGACCAATATCGACGAAGCTATGCAGGTATCACTCAACCAATCTTTTTCCAATGAATTTTCAAACATGCTGGTTTTCCTTACAGATGGATACCCCACCTGGGGAGAAACATTTATCCCCAATATCCTTGCAAATGTTGCCGAGTATAATACCCAGGATGTACGCATTTTCTCTTTTGGTGTGGGAGAAGATGTAAGCGAGCAGCTTTTGGTTCAGATGGCGGTCGAAAACGGCGGTTACGCGGAATTTATCACAGAGGATGACGATATCTATACAACCATCAGCAATCATTTCCAACGTATATCCAAACCGGTATTGACAGATCTGGACATCAAGATTGAAGGATTAAGCACATCCGACAAGTATCCACGTCCCCTGCCCGACTTGTTTTGGGGAAACCAGGTCATGCAGATGGGTATTTATACTAATGAAGGTAATTTCAAAGTATACCTGACGGGAGAAGTTAGCGGTCAGCAGAAAAGCTTCATGTCCGATGCGGGATTCAGCCGTCAACCGGGCGGGCACCGCTTTATCCCCCGTTTGTGGGCAAAAGCTAAAATCGATTATCTGTTAGACCAAATTGCCATCTATGGTGAACTGGATGAACTGGTGGACCAGGTCATTGAACTGTCTTTAAAATTCCAGATCCTTACTCCCTATACCGCATTCTACTCTGATCCGAGCACAGATATTGACAAGGATATCATTGTACCGGAAGAATTTGTATTGAACCAGAATTATCCAAATCCTTTCAATCCATCAACAACCATCAGTTACAGCATCCCGTCTTCGGGACATGTGACCATCAAGATTTATGATATCACCGGACGGCTGGTGAATGTATTATACAACAATACCCAACAGGCAGGCACGCATTCTCTGGCATGGAACGGCACAGACCTGAACGGCCATCTGGTTGCTGCGGGTATATACCTCTACCAGATCGAGTACACAAATGTCTTTGGTCAACGCTTTACCTTGAGCAAAAAAATGAGTTTTGTGAAATAATTTTAAAAAAGCGTTAGAGATTGAATAATCTCTAACGCTAAACTTTTGGGGTTAAACATGTGTTTTGATTATAAGAATCTAAAATATATCCTTTTCTTTTTCTTCACAATAATAATAGCTCACCCATTATTTTCACAACCGTATTATCCTGAAATCCAGTTAAATTCAAACGTAGAAATTGGAATTTATAAAAATTCAGATTATGCAATACTGGAAAATGGCAATATTGTAATCACCTATGGTTTAAATACTATGGGATTTCAAATCCTTTCTCCATCAGGTGAAAAGCTGTATAATGAAGTGGAAGTCAAATACAGACATAGACCATTTTTAGTTAGTGCTGTAAACAATAACCAATTTCTTACTTGTTGTCAAAAAGATGTATCCAAAGTTGTTGTACAGAGATATACAGAAACCGGAGAGCCTGTTGGTGATGAATGCAGATTAAATCCAGACACCCAGGGGTATGGTGTTATCATTACACATTTCATCAAACTTAAAAATGACAATTTTCTAGTTGTATGGTTTGAATTAAATGATAATCACAACTATGATTATTATGGCAAATATTATGCACAAATATTAACTCCTCTATGTCAAAAAGTAGGCAGTTATTTCCCAATTGATTCGTATCCGCAATCATATAAATACCAAACTATTAGTATTACTCCATTGTCAAACAACGGCTTTATTGCTGGCTGGCGAGATTTTCAGGATTTTTTCAGTATTCAATTCTTTGATGAATCAGGCAATTATAATAGTATCAAAACATATGTGTTGGGCAGAAGTATAGAAAAAGCATACAAACCTTTTATTGAAAAAGATGATGGTTCCATCATACTACTTTATGATCATCATAATGAATCAACTTTTACATTTTCAGCTGTAACTATAACAAACAATAACAGCTTGATCATCAGTGAACCCAAATTCTTGAGCAATTATACATACTGGTATGAAAAATTTTTCACCCCATTTCTCTTAGATAATAATGAAATCATAATATTCAAATCCAGTATTCCTGGTTACTCATCTAATGAAAACAGCAAAGTTTACTATTATTCGCTTGACCTCGAATTGAACATATCAGAACCTACCTTGATTTCCAGCTTTCCGAAGGAAACAAGATATAACATTTCAATACAAAAGATAGATGATACTTTTTTTATGTATTGGGGGAATCGTGAAAATTCTCCAAGCAATACCAGTTGTATGTTGTTAGACAAGAACTTAACCCCTCTTACCAAAGAATTCATCATCTCTAACAGTTTTAACAAATATAATTTTTGCAACCCTTTCTTTTTCTTTAAAACAGAAAACAAATTTATGGCTTGCTGGTTAAAAAGAATGGCAAGCAGACCATACGAGTTTAATTGCAAAATTATGCCAAAAAACTTTTCACGTAAATTGAAATCCTTTTCTCTTCTGGAACCGTTGAATGATCAAACCATATCAACTACTGCTCCCCTTTTCAAATGGGCATCAGGACAGGAGCAAGATGATTTACCAGAAATAACTACTCCGTACAAACTTTACCTGGCAGACAATGTCGAATTTAACAATCCGACAATTGTAAATATTGAACAAGATACGACAAAAAAGCTGAGCGATTTCACTCAAGGGCAAACCTATTTCTGGAAAGTATTGGCATTGAACCTGAATGGCGATAGTCTTTGGAGTGAAGACATAAACGCGTTTTTTGTTTCTCATACTGCCACGAATGTAGCTGAACCCACAGAAATTTTCCCACACCGATTGAGTCTGAACGCAAACTATCCTAATCCTTTCAATCCGTCTACAACCATCAGTTACAGCATCCCGTCCTCGGGACATGTGACCATCAAGATTTATGATATCACCGGACGACTGGTGAATGTATTATACAACAATACCCAACAGGCAGGCACGCATTCTCTGGCATGGAACGGCACAGACCTAAGCGGCCATCTGGTTGCTGCGGGTATATACCTCTACCAGATCGAGTACACAAATGTCTTTGGACAACGCTTTACCTTGAGCAAAAAAATGAGTTTTGTGAAATAGTACTATCCCCCCGGGAGATTTTAACTCCCGGGGATTATCTAAACAAGGAGGGAATCATGAAAAAAACTGTTATTGCATTTCTCCTTATATTCTCGGCACAGAGCTTTGCATACATGCAGGCAAGGGGATTACAAAACAACAACGAATCCTGGAGTTATTTTGGTACAAGTGGCTTTTCAGTAGAATGTGAAAGCTTTTTCGGTTTTACCAGGCATACCATTGAATGTTCTTACCAAATGGTACAACGACGTGGCAGTACACCTACCGGACAACCTTTTGAAGTCACCTGGGTTCTTAGTTTACCACAAGACGCTGTGGTAACCGAAGCTTATTTTAAACCTGAAAACACCTGGATCAAAGCTGAACCGGAAAATGTTCTGGATGCAGAAGATAAATATAATAACTCAAATTATATCAATCCACGTTTTCTCATGAGAGAACTTGTATCCAGAAATTATTATGGCAATCAAACCAAAACACATCAATTAAATTTTGGACCAATTTACTACCCAAATACGTTTTCAGTAAAAATCACTTTTATAACACAAAACACCATTGATATTAATTCAATGCGAGGTTGGATTTATACGCGTGAATTTCTATTAAATAACGATTATTCTAATGTCAATTATACTATAAAATTCAGAGACATTGAATACCCAAACAGTAAACCTGAAACAGATGAATGGCCTTCTGAATATATAAAATGGTCTAATAACTGGTGGACCTGGGGAGGTCAATTTAACAGCAGCAACAGTTGGCGAAGAGATTTTGAAATCAAATGGCAGCGACCTTATTCAACCGACCCTGAAGTGCATTTTTTTAAAACAGATAAAGATAATTTTTATCACACATTAATGTTACCTCCGGTATCAACCACTGACAGGCTAGAAAAAAAAATACTTTTGTTGTATGATTTGGGCACAGAAGTAGGTTATTATCACACACGTGAGGAACTCATCAATAAATATAAAACAATTACCGCATTAACCCTTTCGCCAACTGACTCGATTAATATGATCTTTATTGATGGATTTGCTCCCAAAACACTATATCCATCTTTTGTTTCTGCTACACAGGCAAATATTTCGGCAATGTTCACCAAAGTCGCTACTCTCAACAGTGTACAAATCAGTGGGCTGCCCCAGTTATTACGTGCATCCAAAGATTATTTCAACTCTGCAAAGACGAATGGAGAGCTGTGGGTACTATCTAATGCTGTTAAACACTGTAACCCGCCGGAAACCGCAAATGAGATCATGGATCTTTCTTATTACCAGCTGAAATATCCGGTAAAACACAGTTTTATGGATTGTCGTTCATCATATCGTACAAATTACCTGTACATTAATGGCACTGTTTATTATGGCAATGAGTATTTATACCAAAATCTTGCCCGCATGAGTAGCGGAGGGATGATTGTTACAACGAATATAACACCTGCAAACCTTGAATTGGAAATTGCAGAGGTATTTGCACCTGCCGCTGATCTGGTCAAACTGGAAATGGTTCCGTCTGGCGGGTATTCCTTTACCAAATATGATCTAAATGACGGTAAAACCCATTATCCCATTACCTATCCGTTGCAGGAAATGGGACGATTTGAAGGAGACTTGCCATTAGAAGCCGTTTTTTATGGTCAGGTTGATGGTGAAACCTTGAGAAAATCAATCAGCAATATTGATACAATCAGAACAAGTCATAATAAATATATATCTCAAATATATTATGCCCGCTACTTACTGGATTTATTAGAGCAGCCCCAAAGTTTTGCTACAATCGAAAAAATTGCGCAATTCTCTAAAGAAAACAACATTCTTAGTCCCTATTGCGGATTTGTTGTCCCGGCACCATCCGGTTATAAAGGCTTTAAGCGCCTGACTGAAGTAGACACCACCTACTATCAATCTGAGGGACAGCCTATTGAAGAAAATGTTGAGGTACCACTCGACTTTAACATGCAGGCGTTTCCAAATCCGTTCAACTCCAGAGTTACAGTACAGTTTAACCTGCCGCCTGCCTCCTACGATCGAGATATGAATATACGGATCATTGATATTCTGGGGCGCATTGTAAGAGAATTCTCTTACAATATGCCAAAAGAAGAGTATCAGCTCAATATCCACTGGGATGGTACCAATAATCAGGGCCTGCCCGTTAGCACAGGACTCTACCTGGTACAATGTTCAATGGGTGATATCAACGAAACCGTTAAAATAACCTATTTAAGATAAGGAGGCTGTCATGAAAAGATTATTATTCCTTATACTGATTATCAGCCTGCCTTATTTGAGCAGCGCTGCAGATATCAACATTTTTGAAGCGGGTTACACGCAATATCAGGATTCCAATGTACGTGTAGAATGGGTAACAGATGTAATTCACAGACGTGGCGTTTACCTTGAGCACAATATTTACATCTCCTTCGGATACGACTTTAATAGCTGGTTTTTCAAAAACTATGATGAGCTGGAGCTGGAATGGAGTTTCACCATGCCTGAACAGGTCATCATGTACGATATGTACTATTGGTATTCTCCTGATTCTGTTGTACAGGCAAATATGCTGGACAAATGGACTGCCGCTCAAATGTTTAATGAAAAAACCAGTCCATACAGAGAACCGGCAATGTTTTCTCGTACTGCACCAGATCGTAACGGCCAGGTCACCTATACCATGAATCTGTTCCCCATTAAACGCGGCAAAGATCAGCGCGTTATGATCAAATATCTTACTCCCGCTTCCTCAACCAGCGGTAAAATACGCACCTGGCTGCCCATTAACCAGGTCACTTCTGAAACAGGTGGTGCGGATTCTCTAAGAGTATTATATTATTATGGTGATGAAAATGAATATCCGGAACTCATTGGTAAAGAAGGTTACACTTTTACTCAATATGAAGACCCGGGGACCTACGAAGTCATTTTACCGGTTGAAAATGGAGAGTTTGTCGAATTTGTATTGCCCTCTCCCATTGAATCCGATTTTTACATCACAACGTTTGAAAATGATACCGACAAATTCTACCAGCTTGCGGTTTATCCACCGGATGTTACCCAGATACATGAGAACCGAAAAATATTGATATTGGTGGATTACAATACATCCAATACACAAAACATGACCAGTGAACTCTTGCTCACGTCTATCAAAGAGACCATGGAACGTTCATTGACCGAACAGGATTCCGTTGCTATTGTCATTGGGTTTGAGGATGTAATCAATGGCAGTGAAAGCTATCTGCCTTGTACGACGGAAAATCTGGACCAGATGTTTGCGAAATTCTTTGGACACCGCTTCCTCTCCATCAGTACATCACAAGAGGTCCTTTACCAGGGTGCCGAATATCTAAAACAAAACGGCAATGCAGAAGTGCTTTGGATAACCAACCGCAATGATTTTCCCACAATCCGTGATGAAGCACGGGATTATGCTTACGAACTGATTAATTTTTATCCAGACGGCACCAAATTCCATGTGCTCGACCTTGAAAACATTCAGCGTCTATACTCATATATGGATTATGGGTATGTTTCAATTAACTATCCATTCACTCGCGAACTAACTCGTGAAACTGAAGGGAATCTGTTCTTTTTACGCTTCCATCCCCTCAAGACCGCTTTGGCAGCTATCTTTTTTGAAAAAGCCGCCCATTTTGAAGAAATTGAAGTTTACACCCAGACTGCAGGTGGATACACCTATCAACAAAAGCTGTTCTCTTTGTTCAGAGGGTATTATCCACTCGATTTCCCGGTGATACAAACCGGCAAGTTCAAGGGCGACTTTCCCATGCAGGTTTCCATTGTTGCAAGGTATAAAGATGAACAGATTAAAAAAGACATTACCATTACAGAGTCTGATGTTATTGAGGGTACTCAACAAATTGCCACAGCGCAATACGGTCAGTACCTACAGGATCTGGCACATGAAAACCAGGATAGCTGGCTGATTAACGAAATGATCGATTTTAGCATAGAGTCTCGTATTCTCACAGCGTATACTTCATTCCTGGTGCCCGACATTGAAAATTCACAGATCGAATCAGAGTTTGATGATGAATCCAAAGGCGGTGATTCGGATTGGGATTGGGGTGCAACAGGCATTGAAGAAACAGCAGAAGACACGACCAAACTCGAATTATTAGCAGCCCCGAATCCGTTCAATCCAACAACCACGTTCCATATCAGCATACCTGCCAGATACGCGGGTAACGAGTTGAATATTCATATTTATAATATTTTGGGTCAACAGGTCCAATCTTTTTCCAGACACATCCAAACTGCCGGCAGTTACCAGATCACCTGGAATGCCATGTCTGATTCAAACATACCCGTCTCCAGCGGCACCTATTTCGCGGTTTTGCAGATCAAAGATGCGGTAAAAAAAATCAAATTGTTGTATCTTAAATAAATGCTAAACATTCCGGCGGCAAGCAGGGGGGCCGCCGGAATAACCAAGGAAAAGATCATGAGACATAAATATATTAATATCGCTCTAATAGTAATCATCACAATAATAAAAGGTTACAGCGCTGAATTACTCTACACACTGGAAGAACCCAATATTTTGGGATATACTAAATTTGGAGATAACGTAGCCTATGCTGGAGATGTAAATGGAGATCATAAATCAGATTACCTGGTTTATGGAACCCGTACACATACGGTTTTTTTACAATATTACAATGACAATGCAGAATCTGTACAGTTAAAATTAAAAGGGGCGTCTAGTATCAAGGGTAAAAGAGTGTCTTATGGTTCTGGCGACTTGAATGGCGATGGTTTTGATGATATATTAACTACAGATACAGATAATTCTAAAGCATACATCTACTTTGGCAGCTCAAATCCGGACCCGGAAATTGATCTTGAATTATCCATAGGTGGAGTAACACCATACAGACCGGGAATCACCTCTGCAATTGTTGGAGATTTAAACAATGACAGTTATGACGATATCGCAGTGGGCTCACAAAGTTACGACAATTGGAAAGGCATTGTCCATATCTTTTATGGGGGGTTGGATATGGACACAACAGCTGATGTAATATTAAATTATAATGACATTGACCAACCCAATCCCTATTTTGGATATACTGTCGAAGGAATTGGAGATTTTAATAATGATGGTTATGATGATTTTGCCACAAGTGCCTACCTCTACAACTCGGCAGCCGGAAGAGTGTATGTCTATTTCGGAGGGCCCAATATGGATAACACAGTTGATTTAATATTAGACGGTGAACACCCGGGTGATCATTTTGGCATTACTATCTCCGGAGGCTCTGATCTCAATAATGATGGAATAGATGATATGGTAATTAACGCAGGGCAATACAACGGGTTTTTGGGTAGAGTATATGTATATTTTGGTAATAATGAGGCAGATACAATTGCCGATGTTATTTATACCGGTGAAAACTTTGGCGATGAATTTGGATATCAATTATCTACAAAAGGCGACCTGAATGGAGATAATATATGCGACCTGGTCATAGGAGCTCCGGGGTATCCGGGATATGGCACGTCTTATCAGCTCTATTATTACTTTAGAACAGGTAAAACATATATTTATTATGGCGGCACAGAAATGGATGATTCCCCAAGTACATCATTTAGCAGCGATACATTGGGCTGTATAACCAGCTTTGACAGCAATGGAGATATTAATAATGATGGCATTTCAGATCTGCTAACCGGTATTCCCAATTATCTTGTAGAAAAAGGCCGAATTTGTATCTATAATGGCAGTACAGATTTCGATTGGCAACCGGACAATTATATAACAGGTCCCGGAACAGAAAACCGTTTTGGTGTAACAGTATCTGTAATGGATATTAACAATGACCAAAAAAATGAGCTTATTGTGGGTTCAGCGTACAATAACTCAGGTAGGTTATATATTTACAATGAACAGGATAGTAAAAATCAGACACCAGTTACAATTGATTATCCTGAAAAAGAAGCTTGGTTTAAACATGTGGGATATGGATTTATAAATTTAAATGATATTAATAATGATCAACTCTTGGATTTTGCAATAGTTAAAAATCGTACTATTTATTTTTACCTGGGATCTGATACCTTGTCCAAAGTGCCTGATTACTCTATCACTATGGACTGGGGATACGCTATATCAGATGTTTTCAGTGTTGGTGACATGAATAATGACGGGAACAGTGATTTTTGTGTAAGACTAAAAATGGGCTGGGATAAAAGTAAATTTCGTATTTATTGGGGGAATCAAGACGTAAACTCAATTACCTACTTTGAATTTCCAACTATCTATAATGATTATGTAAATTTTTCTGGCATCAACGACTTTAATGGTGACGGACGAGATGACATTGCAGTTTCAATACAGGAGCCTCATGGAGCTTTGGGTATCTATTGGGGAAAAGAGACACTTTTATCAGAACCAGATATATTGCTGGGATCAGACGAAAACTTTGGCACCGATGTGTATGCCCGTGTATTGCATGGGGATTTTAACAGAGATGGATATGAAGATTTGATCATTTATCGAAATCATCATTGGGGAACAACATATATTCACTTTGGCGGTCCTGAATTCAGTACACAACCGGATTATGAACTAACAGGCTGGGAAAATGAACGTTACAACTTGACGACAATAATAGATCTAAACCAGGATAATTATGATGACATTGTTTTTAACAAATATCCTGACAACAAATACTATGTTATGTATGGAAATAGCAATTCTCAATTTAATTTGGAATCATGCCCCGCCCTGAATGACTCTCCCTGGAGTTTAATAACAGACATGGACCAGGATGGAGATCTTGAACTCGTGTATGGAGCACCAGGTGAAGGAGACAATGGCAAGGTACATGTCTATAGTTTATTTGATTCCGCAAGTGGAATTACAGACAACAAACAACCGTCAGATATCACTTTATATTACAATTATCCCAATCCCTTCAATGCGGGAACGACTATTCGGTTTTATCTGACCAATCCACACATGGTAAACCTGACAATCTATGATCGTCTGGGCCGGCAGGTTGCAAATCCGGTACGTAAAAAATACAACAAGGGTCTGCATTATATCAACTGGAATGCGGGCTCCCTCCCCTCCGGCATCTATTTCTACAAAATCACCGCAGGGGATTTCACTAAAACAGGTAAAATGGCGCTGATCAAGTAATTGAATATTGAAAAGGAGTTTCGTAGTGAAAAAAGCGTTATTGATTAATCTTTGGATATTGTTAATACTCGTATGTACACAAACAGTGTTGGGTTATGGATTTGAAAAAAAAATAAGCGAAAATTATATTTACCACCCATTAATTCACCAGTTAACCGATACAACATTTATTATGACTAGCCATATAGACATAGACGATTCATTTTCTGTTGAGGGTGATGCATATTTTAAAATTTTCGATATCGATGGTAATCTTTTATATGAAAATGACAATATCACATTTACACCATATACTTATCTTCTAAAATGGTATTATACATTTATTATCGTAATACCCAACAGTCATTTTTTGTTTTTCTGGTATTATGAAAATCCTAACAATTATGACTATATTGATTATTATGTACAACAATTTTCTACCGAAGGAGATAAAAGTGGGGATCCAGTTTTTATAAATCCCAATCTGGGTGGATGGGGAAATATGGGAAGTACGAGAATCATAAAGTCAAGTGATAACAGTATATTCTTTATTTGGCATGCCTGGGAAAAACATAGTAGGATACAAATTCAACATCTATCTCCTACAGGTGAAAAAATTGGGAATGCAAAATTTTTAAATCAATATGGCATTGAATCAGTGATAAAACTAAAAAATGACAATCTTGCTATATTTGATTATGTAAACTATCCATATTTTTCACTTTTTTCCCCTCAAACAGAACAAATCATTCAGAAATACAATGGAGGATTAGGTTGGTTTGAGAAAGCTTTTGCACTTGAAAATGGAAATTTTATTATTATTTATGAAAAATATATAAATAATACAAAAGGAATGTTTTGTGATTTTTTTTCAGATCAAGGAGAACGTTTAACTGAAAGCATAAAAATAAACAACCTGTCAACTTATATTGATTATACTCATATATTAGATTATGTTGATGAGCTTTTTTTTGCATGGATTTCTAATAAGGATGAAAACGGATATCGTGATTATTACTTAAATATATGTCGAATCAAGCAATCAGGTGAAAAATATCAACAAAAAATAGATATGAATTCATATGAATATCTTGGAAAATTAACCAATTTAATTAAAACATCAGATGACAGAGTAATTATGGTCTGGAATTCTAATAATATCAATTATGCACAATATTATAATTTGAACGACAATACACTTGGTGAAAAATTTAAAATTAATTCATTACAGAAAAACTGCCTCCCCGTTCATGCTGAGCTGATTTTAGCTGATGGAAGTTTTATATTATTTTATGGCAAACGTGGTGATACCAATCATAATTACATGAAAAGATTCAAAAACGAACCGCAATACCATACCCTAAAACCGTTTCAGGTTACCGGTCCCGCTCACGATCAGTCCATCAACATCACCAATCCCACATTCATCTGGACACAACCCAGCGACAGTATGGTATCATATCCTTTTGAGCTAAAGTACGAGGTATATCTCTCCGAATCTCCCGATTTCACGGACCCGGTCATCAACAAAATTGACGGAGACACCAGCCTTACCATCCGTAACCTGACACCCGGCACCACCTACTTTTGGCAAGTCAAAGCAACAAACCTGAACGATGAAGAGATTTGGTCCGACAATGTCAATGCCTTTTTTGTACGGGAATCCGCTTCAACCGGCATTGAGGATGACAGTGAAACTCCATACAAATATGAATTAATGAATAACTATCCCAATCCCTTTAACGGAACAACAACCCTCAGTTATACCCTGCAAAATCCGGGGCATGTCAATATTACTTTATATAACATGATGGGGCAAAAAGTGGCAACACTTGTGGATGGGTATCAAATAGCTCAACAAAACGCGATCAAATGGAACGGCACCAATGATTTCGGTGAACCGGTATCAAGCGGTATCTATTTCGCCAGAATGCAAACCGGGGATTATACCCAAACCATTAAAATGGCATTTGTAGAATAAACAGGGGTTATAAATGAAACACTTTTCTTTTATCGTTTTTATACTTTTTTCAAGTCTTGCAGCATATGCACAGGAAAGCTGGGAATACTTTACAAGCAAGCAAAGCGTCAACTGTATTGATTTCGAAGGCGATTACGTCTGGATAGGTACTACCGGTGGTATTGTTAAACTGGACAGCCGGGACAATTCGACAGAAGAGATCGACTATAATGATAATCTTGAGATGCTTAACATTAAAGCAATGGCAATTGACAACTCAGGCGTCAAGTGGTTCGCATCTTCAAGCAGTTATAGAGAAATGGAAGGCGCTTTATTCTCTTTCGACGGAACCAATTGGGTAAAATATACCAAGGAAAACTCTGGATTACCATCTAACATGATTAATGATTTGTCAGTCGATTCAAAAGGAAAATTATATGTAGGTACTAATATGGGACTTGTTGTGTTAGATAATGGGATTTGGGAAATAGCAACATTTGAGAATACTGCTCACGAGTACATCTTGACCATTTCAATAGACAGAGATGATAATATATGGTGCGGCACAATAGCCGGAGTTATCAAGTATAATCATTCTTCCGGTCAACAAACGACATATGGTATTGGTTCGACAAATTCAATTGCTTTTGATAATGAGGGAAATGCATGGTGTGCTACCGACAATAATTCTATTGTTATAATAAAAAAAGATTCAATTGATAGTATATCACCTCAAAATAGTGAATTCCCAGGAGGCCGGGTTTCAAAAATCTTTATAGATAATAACAACAACAAATGGTTTGTTTCCTATACAGGTAGCACAACGTGGTACTATTTCTTTTCAAAACTAGACAATAATGGGTCCTGGGAGTTTTACGATACAGACAACAGTATTTTAAGCACTACAAATATACACGACATGAAAATCGATGCAAAAAACAGTATATGGTTTGCTACTGAAAATGGTTTGTTTAAAGTTGATCAAACACAATGGTACAACATACCATTACCCGGGATAGCTCCGCAAATGTATATCCATTCAATATCAATTGATAGCAATGATGGAATATTAATTGGTGGTTGGGGTGGAATTTCATATTTTAGATACAACCATTTGGATAATTATTATGCACACAACAGCGGGCTTGTAACGAATCTTATATACTCTTCAACTCTAGATCAAAACAATAATATTTGGGTTTGCACTCATCTTGCAAACAGACTATATATTAATAATTATATCTCTACTTTAAACGAAAATGACTGGATAATTTATGATTATAATACAGATATCGTTATATCAGCAAACTATATAACTGAACTCTTTTTTGATAACCAAAATATACTATGGTTTATCAAAGATGGAAATATCGCAACTTTTGATGGTAATCTCTGGCAAGATATACCAAATCCGGATGGATTTGACAGATTAAATGCAAAAGACATAACTGTCGATAAACATGGGAATATATGGATCGCTTATTACGAAAATGGAGTTTTTAAATATAATAATACTGAATGGACCCAATTTAATACTGAAAACAGCAATTTAAATTCAGACAGGATTTATGCTGTCAGGGTTGACATGAACAATAATATCTGGGTAAAAACCCCGGAAGGTATTTCCTGTTATAATGGCGCGGAATGGGAGAATTTTGAAAATCCATCCAATAACAGTTATTATGAAAATTACAATTCAAACATCGAAGGTCTTGCAATTGACAGTTCAGGTACAATCTGGCAAAGCACTCCTGAAGCTCTATTTAAATTTGAAAATGAAACCTGGACGCGCATCGACTCGACTGATTTCGGCATTCAGTTAAATGAAATTAATTGTATTCAAATTGATAAATATAACAACAAATGGCTGGGAACCCAGTATCACGGCCTCATCAAACTGGGCAAATTCACAACAGGCATTAATGAAACCAAGAGTGTCGCTATATCGGGTTTCCATTTGCTCAACAACTATCCCAATCCCTTTAACGGTATTACAACCCTGAGCTATACCCTGCAAAATACAGGGTATGTCAATATTACGATATATAATATGCTGGGGCAAAAAGTAGTAACACTTGTGGATGGGTATCAAACAGGTCTGCAAAACGCGATCAAATGGAACGGCACCAATGATTTCGGTGAACCGGTATCAAGCGGTATCTATTTCGCCCGAATGCAGTGTGGGGATTATACCAAAACCATTAAAATGGCATTTGTAGAATAAAACGGGGAAATCATGAGAAATCTTTTCATTATCTTGTACCTTTTCATGGCAATACAAATAAGCTTTGCACAGGAAAGCTGGGAATACTTTACAAGCAAACAAAGCGTCAACTGTATCGATTTCGAAGGTGATTACGTATGGATAGGTACTACCGGTGGTATTGTTAAACTGGACAGTAGGGATAATTCTTCTGAAGAGATTGACTACAATGATGGCTTGAAATTGATAAACGTACAGGCAATAGCGGTTGACAGTTCCGGAACAAAATGGTTTGCTTTATCAAATAACAGGTACAACAGAGAAGGTGCCCTGTTTGCATATGACGGAGCAAACTGGACAAAATACACAAAAGAAAACTCTGGCCTGCAATCTAATATAATTACAGCTCTGGCTGTGGATTCTAAAGGGAAACTGTTTATCGGCAGTGATTCAGGCCTTGTCGTATATGATAATAATATATGGAAAACCATAATATTTGAAAATATAGCTTTTTTATCAATCACAACCATCTCGATAGATAACAATGATAACGTTTGGTGTGGTGCAACAAACGGGGCTGTTCATTACAATCAAGTTACCGGTGAACATAAAATCTATGCCCTGGGCGATGGCGTACAAACCGTTAATATTGATAATGAAAATACTGTTTGGTGTGGTACCGTTTATTATGGAATAAAAGTCATAAAAAACGGCATTATTGAATCCCCTTCTATTACAAACTGTAATTTCAATATTTTTGCTATACACTCTATTTGTATTGACGATCAAAACAATAAATGGATATCCAGTTACGATGCTTTCTCTATGAGCCGAAATGGCAGTTTATTGAAAATTAATTCGGACAATTCTTCATGTCAAAAATATGATAAAGATAACAGTGTTTTAAATATTAACGACAAGTATGTTATAAAAAAAGATAAACAAAACAGAATCTGGGTTGGTTCTTCCATGGGACTGGTTAAAATAGAACAGGATACATGGTATAACATCCCCTTACCTGGCATAGCTCCTCCATATTATATACAATCAATAGCATTTGATAATAACGGTGAATTGTGGGTCGGTGGCGGTGGAGGAGTTTCTCATTTAAACCATGATAACCATTGGGAGAATTATTATGATTTTAACAGTGGTCTGGTAACCAATTCGGCTCATTCCATTGCAATTGATCAAAACAATTCAGTGTGGGTTAGTACTTCATTTGCCAATAAATATTTTACTCAAGGCTATATATCACAATTTGATGGCACCAATTGGACTATTTATGATGAAAACACTGCACCATTTTTAAGACACTCTTACTTTATTGAACATATGGTATTTGATAATAAGAACAACCTTTGGTTCTTAAAAGATCGTACAATTTCGTATTATGATGGAACATACTGGGGAAAATTACAAATTGGGGATGATACATTTAGACCTAATGCTGTTGATATAACATCTGACAAACAGGGCAATATTTGGTTTGCATCAATTGATTTTGGAGTTTTTCAATACAATAATAATACGTTGACTTTATTCAACTGTGAAAACAGCAATTTAAATTCAGATAGAATATATGCCATAATTACAGATACATACAACAATATATGGATCAAAACAATAGAGGGAATTTCCTGTTTTAATGGTGTTAAATGGCAGAATTATGAAAATGAAGCATCTAAAAATCATGATAGTTTAAATAACACTTTTTTAGGGGGTTTAGCAATTGACAGTTCCGGTACTGTATGGGAAAATGCCTATGGGGCCCTTTTTAAATTTGAAAATGAAACCTGGTCTAGAATAGACTCTACAGATTTAGGTATCCCCTTGGATGAAATCAATTGTATACAAATTGATAAATATAACAACAAATGGCTGGGTACAAAACTTTATGGTTTAATCAAGCTGGGTCAGCACCCTACAGGTATAGAAAAAGAAGAAACAACAGCAATATTAGATTATCATTTCTTAGCCAACTATCCCAATCCCTTTAACAGCAGCACAACAATCAGCTATACGCTGAATTCACCTGGCCATGTCAACATATCAATATACAACATGCTGGGGCAAAAGGTGGTAACGCTTGTGGATTGGTATCAAACAGGTCTGCAAAACGCGGTTAAATGGAACGGCACCAATAATTTCGGAGAGCAGGTCTCCAGCGGTATCTATTTCGCCAGAATGCAAACCGGGGATTATACCAAAACAATAAAAATGGCATTTGTAGAATAAAACGGGGAAATCATGAGAAATCTTTTCATTATCTTGTACCTTTTCATGGCAATACAAATAAGCTTTGCACAAGAAAGCTGGGAATACTTTACCAGTAAACAAAATGTCAACTGTATCGATTTTGAAGAGGACAATATCTGGATCGGTACTACCGGAGGAATCGTTAAACAAAATACAATTGACAATTCTCATAAAGAATTTGATTATAATGAAGGATTAACAATGCCAAATGTTAATGCTATGGCAATTGACAGTTCTGGTGTTAAATGGTTTGCAATGAATTTATATAAAAAAAGTTCAATTGAATGGGCTCTATTTTCATTTGATAACAACAACTGGAAAAAATACACAACAGAAAACTCGGGTTTGCCTTCCAACAAAATCAATACATTAAAAGTTAATTCCAAAGGGCATTTATATATTGGTACAGATAAAGGATTGGCAGTATTGGCCGATAACAATTGGCAGGTATTCAACACAACCAATAGTGAAATCATTGCAGATGGTATTAACTGTATTGCTTTTGATAGTCAAGAAAACGTGTGGATTGGAACATATTTAGGTTTATCAAAATTCTCGGGCAGCAGCTGGACAAATTTCGGGGTTAATATTATATCATGGATTATGGACATTAAAATTGATCAACTCGACAACGTATGGTGTGCAATAGGTAATGACAGTCCCTATGGATTGAAAATCATCAAACCCGATGGCTCAATCAGGGAAATTAGTTATCAAAATAGCGATATACCAAAACGATGGATAAGAGATATTTGTTTTGATAACAATAAGGTTTGGTTGATCACTGGTTCATATGATCAATACAACGAGATTATGGTCAGCAACAACGGTACTAACTGGACCACTTTTAATTCAAGCAACAGTATTCTAACAAATTATATCAAATCCATTAAAAAAGATAAAAAAAACAGAATATGGATCTGTACTGATAAGGGATTGATTAAAGTTGAAAATGACAATTGGGAACAATATCCTATTCAATCTCTACAACCCGGCGTTACATTAACAATAACACCAGACAGGAACAATGGAATATGGTTTGGTGGAAATCCTGGTGTTTCTTATTATAAAAACAATCATTGGTACAATTATCATGTAAAAAACAGTGGTATCGGCTCTAATTGGGTTAAATCAATAACGTTGGATAATGATAACAATGTATGGTTCAGCGCCGTAGACGAAAATTCCAAGTACACACAACCTGGCTATATTTCCAAATTTAACGGTACAGAATGGACACTTTATAATAAATACACCGACCCGATTATCAATAACAGCTATATTATGGAAAAGCTTGTGTTTGACAAGAATAACAACTTGTGGTTTATTAAAGATGGTGGGATTGTAAAATATGATGGAACGATATGGCAATATATGAACCCTCCAAATGTAGAAATGGTCCCACGAACGATTGATATTGTGGTCGATTCGAGAAACAATATCTGGTTTGCTACCGGTAGTCAGGGGGTATTGAAATATGACCATATAAATTGGACTTTTTACAATACAGAAAACAGCAATTTATCAAACAATTCCATATTTGCAATAGATTCTGATAAAGAAAATAATATTTGGGTCAAAACAAAACATACAATCTCCTGTTTTGATGGTTCAAACTGGACAAATTATAATTATCAAAATGATCATACTATTAGTATCGGTAACAATAACGGACTGGCAATAGACAGCCTGGGAGTTGTTTGGGCAAGTGTCGACAGTGGTTTATACAAACTGGAAAATGCTGAATTAACATTCATCGAACAGACAGATATGAATAAACCCTTGGTGGATATTTGGGAAATATGCGTAGACCAGGCAAATAACAAATGGCTGGGTACATACCGGAATGGTCTCATTAAACTGCTGGATCATTTACCAACAGGCATCAATGAAACCGAGACAGTCGCAATATCGGGTTACCATTTGCTCAACAACTTTCCCAACCCCTTTAACGGTGCAACAACCCTGAGCTATACCCTGCAGAATCCGGGGTATGTCAATATTACGATATACAACATGCTGGGGCAAAAGGTGGCAACGCTCGTGGATGGGTATCAAACAGGTCTGCAATACACGGTCAAATGGAACGGTACCAATGATTTCGGTGAACCGGCCTCCAGCGGTATCTATTTCGCCAGAATGCAAACCGGGGATTATACCAAAACAATAAAAATGGCGTTTGTGGAATAAATAGGGGCACTAAATGAATAAAACAATTTTAACAACTTTACTTTGTCTTGCAGTCATACTTACGGTTCACAGCCAGCACTATCTTGCCAAAGAACTTCAGGTGGGTAATAAATGGTTTTATGATATCAGTGGTGCTAGGCATGGAGGTCATCGAACAAGAGGATTTTGCACTCAGGAGGTCATAGGCGATACTTTAATCAATAATAAAGTTTACTATAAAATAAAAGAATATGAATATAAAGGCGGAGGCATGGATAATACTCCGTTATTGGATTTTTTATATCGTGAATATACAGCGTTCCGGCATGAATATGCTGACACGAATATCGTTGAATCTATATTCACAAATTCTTCAAATGACACATTAAATGATACTATTGTTGACCTCACATATACATACGGTAAACCACTATATATAGATGATCTTTTTTTTATTCCAACAGAGGGTTCATTCTATATTATACCAAAAGGTGATTACCCTTTTGCTGAAACATTAAATACCAATCCCGGAAGGAAACTCACATTTAAAACAAATTTTGAAAATTATATTCAATACCATAGCAATTCAGGGCCAGCAAGAATCGCTAATGTGTTGTGGATAGAAAAATTTGGCATGGCTTGTTTATATATTACAACTAGTGAATCCGGCTTGAGGTATACATTAACAGGGGCAAAGATTAACAACACAATTTATGGTGATACTACCGACTATTTTAAATATTTTGAAACAACAATACTGGAACCAGATACGACAAAAAATGAAGATTCAGATTCCAGTGATGTATCTATCCCGTCAATTTACCAACTCTTTTATAATTATCCCAACCCCTTTAACGGCATTACAACCCTGAGCTATACCCTGCAAAATACAGGGTATGTCAATATTACGATATATAATATGCTGGGGCAAAAGGTGGCAACGCTTGTGGATGGGTATCAAACAGGTCTGCAATACACGGTCAAATGGAACGGTACCAATGATTTCGGTGAATCGGTCTCCAGCGGCATCTATTTCGCCAGAATGCGGAGCGGGGATTATACCAAAACAATAAAAATGGCGTTTGTAGAATAAACAGGGGTTATAAATGAAACACTTTTCTTTTATCGTTTTTATACTTTTTTTAAGTCTTGCAGCATATGCACAGGAAAGCTGGGAATACTTTACAAGCAAGCAAAATGTCAACTGTATTGATTTTGAAGGGGATTATATCTGGATAGGGGCTACAGGATATACGAATGATGCAGGAATCGTCAGAATAAATACTAGAACAAATACCCTGGAACATTTTGATTATAATGACAGACTCACCTATTTAAACGTGAAAGCAATGGCAATTGACAGTTCAGGAACAAAATGGTTCTCTTTATATAAAATTAAAGACAGACAAATAATAAGCGCATTATTCTCCTTTGACGATTCACATTGGACCCAATATACGACTGATAATTCTGATTTACCCTCCAATACCATCAATGCGCTAAAAGTGAATGCAAAAGGACATTTGTATATTGGAACAGATAATGGGCTGGTACAAATAATAAACGGAAACTGGACCATATACAATACAGATAATAGTGAAATATTATCAAATTTTGTAAAATTATTAGAAATTGATCAATATGACAATATCTGGATGAGCACAGTCAATGGAGTATCCAATTTTTCAGGTAATTCCTGGACTCATTTTAATGAAATTGAAGCGGTCCAGGATATTGAGATAGACATTTATGGAAATATCTGGTGTGGTATTGGTGATGACTGGCCTTATGGCATTAAAATCATTAAACCGGATGGCTCTATCAATGAATACTCTTTTCAAAACAGTAACCTGCCACGTTCGTGGGTAAAAGAAATTTGTATAGATGACGATTATAATGTATGGTTGACTACCGGACATATTGATAGAGATGAAGGGATAACATTAATCAAAAATGGTGACATCTGGGAATCTTTTGACACAGAAAACAGTATTCTGCCTACTCTGGCAATTAATACAATAAAAAAAGACAAACACAACAATATCTGGATAGGAACAGAACAAGGACTAGTCAAAGTTGAAAATAACAATTGGATAGAATACCCGTTACAAACTATATCACAACATGATGTTTATAAAATATTATTAGACAAAAACAACGGGATATGGTTTGGTGGATATCCCGGAGCTTCATACTTGAATAATAATCACTGGTATAATTATAACAAAAACAACAGTGGATTAGGCACCAATTGGGTCCAATCAATAACACTTGACAATTATAACAATGTTTGGTTCAGCACCATGAGTGAGGAGATAAAATATGTAGAACCTGGTGTAATTTCAAAATATGATGGCAATGTATGGACAATTTATAATAAAGATACAGATCCAATCATTAACAAAAGTTATTCTATTCGCGAACTTACTTTTGACAAAGAAAACAATCTCTGGTTTGTACAAGATGGTTGGCTTGTTAAATTTAACGGCTCGATTTGGCAATATATTTATCCTCCAAATATTGAAAAAAATCCATACATAAATAGTATTTATGTTGATAAGCTTGGCAACATCTGGTTTTCAACTTATGAACATGGTATTCTAAAATATTCTAATGATCAATGGACTAGCTACAACAATGAAAATAGCGAATTGAATACAAGTCAAATTGGAGCGATACTGTCTGACAATAACAACAATATATGGGTAAAAACAACAAAAGGTATTTCGTGCTTTGATGGTATAGAATGGAAAAATATTGAAAATGAAGCAAACCAAAATGGAATCATTCGTAACGCATTTGCCCTGGATAGTACGGGAGCAATCTGGCAAAGCACCGCTGAAGCACTTTATAAATATGCAAATGAGACCTGGACACGTATCGACTCTACTGATATTGGTATCCCTCTCGATGAAATCAATTACATTCAAATTGACCAGCATAACAACAAATGGATTAGCACTGACGATTATGGATTGATCAAACTGGGACAGTTCCCAACTGGCATAGATGAAACCGAGACAGTCGCAATATCGGGTTACCATTTGCTCAACAACTTTCCCAACCCCTTTAACGGTACTACAACCCTGAGCTATACTTTGCAATATCCAGGACAAGTCAATATCACTATTTATAATATGCTTGGGCAAAAGGTGTCAACACTCGTGGATAGGTATCAAACAGCTCTGCAAAACTCGGTCAAATGGAACGGCACCAATGATTTCGGTGAACCGGTATCAAGCGGTATCTATTTCGCCAGAATGCAATCCGGGAATTATACCCAAACCATAAAGATGGCATTTGTGGAATAATGTTGTTATGATTTTGAAATCAGTGTTTGTAAGCGGGGAATAATTTCAATAGATTCTTTTGCGGCTACAAGAGGCTCAAGTTTTGTAAAGATATAATCTTGATCAAGATAGGATTGACGTAGTAAAATAGATTCTATATCCATCCAGTCTTTTGAACGGTCTGCAAATGCTTTTAAAACAATTAAATCTTCAGCAGAGCAGGTAAAAAGAGACAAAGCAGTATCAAATTCATAATAAGTTGCCCGTTTTATCATCATTTCTTCAAATGGTAATCCTGATAGTGTGATATCCATTGAAACACCATTTGACGCATATAACAAGAGAACTCTATTCTGCATTGCAAACTCATGTGCATCAGTAATTCTTGCGCTAAAACTATTCAAAAGTGGCTCTATATATGTCTTTTCCATACCAAATCCACAATGCAAGCACAAATCCACATCCTGGGTCATTCGCAGTTCTCCCCATCGCAGCACTGCCAATCCACCGATAAAACAAAAACCCCATCTCTGTCTTTCAAAAAACTCTTGAAATTCTAACGCAGCATTAAATAGAGGATTAATTTTCCCCACAATACTCATTCAGTTTTATCCAAAATCTGTTGATGGATTTTCATAAAATAGCTTTGCATCTCGACCAAACCACTATCCTTACGCTCCACACGATGATCAAAAGCATATTGTAGCATATCGTTAAGCACAGCTTTATTTTTATTGTAATAATTTTTATCGCGCAGGGTTTCAACCTTGACAGCATTCAATGCATCACTCGCTTTTTGCCAGGTAGTTGTCCATTTTAAGATTTGATCTTTATCACTCATACATGCTAAATCCATATATTGATATCCCCACTCCCGAACAAATTCCTGGAATGGGGATAAATATTTATAATTCTTATTTTTTCGGATAAACAGAATCTAACCATGTCTCTTTGGGACCGTATTTGCTCTCGGCAGCCCATAAAATTCCGCGTTGTACAATGGTCAATGCTTCCGGTACCTCAAAATCTTTGGCTACGTGTCCCAGTGAACAATAAAAAATACGTCCCTGACCGTAATATTTTTTCCATACCACCGGCATAACAGCGCCATCAATCCAGGGAGAATTGTCACCGGTAAACGTGGTTGTTGCCATTACCTTCATGGTGGGATCCACATGCATATAATATTGTTCGGAATGCATATCAAAATCTCTCAGTCCGGCAGTAACCGGATCATCATGGTCTGTGATATTTACATGATAGTCAATCACACCACCGGGGTGAGCTACCCACTGACCACCGGTCATGAACTGATATTCGGTATTGGAACGAAACGAATCACACATACCGCCATGCCAGCCAGCCATGCCTACACCGCCTTTAACCGCGGTAATCAAACCCTGGGACTGCTCTTTGGTGATCTCGCCGGAAGTCCATACCTGCACAACCAGGTCCAAAGAATCCATCAGCGCTTTATCGGTATAAGAATCCAGAGTGTCAGAAACAACAACGTCCCAGCCCTGTTCACGCATAAAGGGAGCAAAAATATCTTTACACTGTTCTGGTTCGTGTCCTTTCCATCCCCCCCATACCAGCAAGGCTTTGCGCTTGGGAGTCTCGTTTTTTGCCCATAAAGATTTAGCACTCAACGCCGCGCCCATGGTTGCTGCTGCGGTAGTACCAACAAAGGCCCTTCTACTCATTTCGTTTTTCATTTCCAATATCCTTCCGAATTTATCTGGATTGATTAATAATTGTTCATTTTCAGCATTCTATAATAAAAACAAAAGCGTTTAAATTCAAGTAAAAACATTTTGGCGTTATACATACAAATATATCAAAAAATATGAGAATCCCCATAACAATGCAAATCCGGTTGAATTTTTCACCAGATTGCCCTATATTGCTGTATTCTATTCATAATAGTTCAAAAAAATCAAATTGGAGATATAGATATGCAAGCAGTACTGATGGTTGCAGGAAAAAGCACAAGAACGTATCCACTCACCTTGACCCGCCCCAAACCCCTACTCCCTATTATGAACCGTCCATTGCTGGAACACAGCCTGGACCAGTTGACCGGTATTTTCGACGAGGTTATTCTTATAACCGGTTATAAAAAAGAGATGATTGAAGAAGCCTTTGGCAGCGAGTACAAGGGCATGCATATCATTTATCAGGAACAAAAGGAACAACTGGGCACAGGGCATGCCGTATTGCAGGCAAAACCTCACATTAAAGGTAAATTCGTTGCCATGAACGGCGACGATCTCTTTGCCCGTCAGGATCTTGAAAAACTGGTTCAAATGGATTACGGCGCACTGGTTAAACATGCTGAAAATCCACACTTGTACGGTGTATACAAAGTTGATGAAAACAACAAGGTGCTCAACCTGGTTGAGAAACCTCAAGAATATATTGGCGATCTGGTAAATATTGGTTGTTATGTACTGCAGGAAGAATTCATGCAGGAGCTTGAACAAACACCCCTGAGCGAGCGCGGCGAGATCGAGATCACCTCTGCAATACAAGCTGTTGCCCAAAAACAGGATTTCTATGCACTGCCAATTGAGGGATTCTGGCTGCCTACCGGTTATGCCTGGGACCTGCTGCGTCATCAGGAATTTTTCATGCCGGATATGAAAGATCAAAACATTAAAGGCACTGTGGAAGACGGCGCTGTTATCAAAGGAGCAGTTACCATTGGAGAAAATACCCTGGTACGTTCTGGCGCTTATATAGAAGGACCGGTAATTATTGGTAATAATTGTGATATCGGCCCCAATTGTTACATCCGCTCATTTACTTCTGTGGGTAACAACTGCCGCATTGGCAATGCCGTAGAGATCAAAAACTCGGTCATTATGGAAAACAGCCTGGTATGTCATTTGAGCTATATTGGTGATTCGGTTGTAGGCCAGGATTGTAACATTGGTGCCGGTACCATTACAGCTAATGTTCGTCACGATAAAAAAGAAATCCAATCCGCAATCAAAGATAATCTTGTACCCAGCGGAAGAGATAAATTGGGAGCGATTCTATCAGACGGTTGCATGACCGGTATCAATACCAGCCTGCTTCCGGGCCGTAAGCTTTGGCCAAACATGCAGACACGTCCGGGACAGATAGTAGATAAAGACATTATCGAATAAAATAACGGTCATTCATTTTTATTGGCAGATTGTAATATAAATTTCTTTATAAAGAAGTAGAGGTTATAATGAAATCAATCAAGACTTTATTATTTATCATTTCAATCAGCATGCTTGCAGTATGTTCACAAAAGCCTGTTGAAACTGACAATTTTAAAGCCTGGGCTCAAACACCGCCAATGGGATGGAACAGTTGGGACTGTTATGGACCAACCGTACATGAAAACGAGATTAAATCCAATGCCGATTATATGGCAGAGCATTTAAAAGACTATGGTTGGGAATACATCGTCGTTGACATCCGCTGGTTTGTCGAGAATACCAAATCCCATGGATATAATCAAACAGATCCCCGCTATGTTCTGGATGAATACGGACGTTATCTGCCTGCTGTTAACCGCTTCCCTTCTGCTGCAAACGGTAACGGATTTAAAGATCTGGCTGATTATATTCACCAAAAAGGTCTAAAATTCGGTATTCATATTATGAGAGGTATACCCAAACTTGCTGTTGAAAACAAACTGCCCATCAAAGGGACTAATGGCATCACCGCTGACCAGATTTATTCACCCGAAAATCAGTGTAAATGGTTGAGAGACAATTATACAATTGCTGCAAACAAACCGGGCGCGCAGGAATATTACAATTCCATATTTGAATTGTATGCTGAATGGGGTGTGGATTTTATAAAAATCGATGACCTCTCTGCTCCTATCTATCATAAAGATGAAATTGAACTGATCCGTAATGCCATTGACAATTGCGGTCGCGAGATCGTGCTCAGCACCTCACCCGGACCTACTCCGGTTGAAGCCGCGGCGCATGTCAGCGAGCATGCAAACATGTGGAGAATGGTGAATGATGTTTGGGACAGCTGGTGGCATATTAATCATCTATTTGAGGTCATTCCGGATTGGTTCGAATATATCAAACCCGGTACCTGGCCCGATTGTGACATGATCCCACTTGGCAGATTATCCATTCGGGGAGAAAGAGGTGATGATCGCATGACAGATCTCACACCAGAGGAACAGTATACACTCATGACCCTGTTTACAATATTCCGCTCTCCCCTTATGTTTGGCGGTGATTTACCCAGCAACGACGAGTTTACCAACTCACTCATGACCAACAAAAACGTCCTGAAAATGCATGCAGAGAGTTCTAATGTCCGTCAACTATTTGCGTCAGATGATAAAGTTGCAATCACCTCCCAAAATGAAAACACCCAATCCACATATCTGGCATTATTCAATATTTCGGACTCGTTATCAATGGATATAGCTGTCAATCTTGCAGACTTGGGATATAAAGACAAAGTAAATATCACCAATCTGTGGAATGAAAAGAATGTTGGAGAGTATAAAGACAGTTTTTCACAGCAATTAGCACCCCATGCCTCAGGATTATACGAGATTCAACATTTAAAATAATATTTATATAATAAAAAACCGGAATCCCTTCAAATGGATTCCGGTTTTCCATTTTTTCAGACAACAATCCCCAAACTGTATATGAGCAGTAACGAGATTGTTGCATGATATTATGAATTCAATAACTATCATCTGCATACCTTAACGAACTTGCAAAAGGAGAAAGTATGTTCAGATTATTTTACAACTCTTTCATTTTGGTTTTACTAATATCCCTGGTTCTTTTAGCTCAAACACCTAATAAAGACAAGGGCACCTTTGTTGAAAAAAAGAATGAATTCTGGGACCATATTCAAAAAGAAAACGAAAAGTTTGCAGAAGGAGAGGATATCAAATTCATACTCGATTTTGAAGGTATGGATTTACCGCAATCAAAGGATGAGTTTAAAACATACTGGCACAATGATCCTGTCTCGCAGGGAAATTCCGGCATGTGCTGGTGTTACAGCACAACTTCCTTTTATGAAACAGAAATTTATCGCACCACCGGACGCAAAGTCAAACTCTCTGAATTGTACACGGTTTACTGGGAATATGTAGAAAAAGCACGTCGATATGTTCAAAAACAGGGAAATTCATTATTCGACCAGGGCTCTATGGGAAACCATGTGCCCATCATTTGGCAAAAATATGGTATCGTACCCGCCGAATGCTATTCCGGACTTGAAGATGGCGAACCCTTTCACAATCATGATCCCATGGTTGAAGAAATGAACGCCTATTTAAAGCATGTAAAAGAAAACTGGCTTTGGGATGAAGATACAGTAATCAAAACCATAAAATCTATATTAAACAATTATATTGGTGAGCCACCCACGGTCATAACTGTAAATGGCAAAAAGAAAACGCCACTGGAATATTTGCAAGATCTAAAAATCGATTTTAATAATTATATTGATCTCCTTTCTCTGTTAGAAAAGCCTTATAATGAATTTGTAACCTATCCGGTACCGGATAACTGGTGGAAAAGTGATGAATATTATAACATCGAATTGGATAAATTCATGTCAATTATTAAATCTGCTTTAAGAGAAGGATACACTATTGTCGTTGGCGGAGATGTTTCCGAACCGGGTTGTTATTCATACAAAGAAGTTGCCATGGTGCCAACATTTGACATTCCATCCGAATATATAGATGAAAATGCCCGTCAGTTACGTTTCAGCAATAAAGCAACAACAGACGATCACGTTATTCACATTGTCGGCTATATGAATAAAGACGGCAACTACTGGTTTCTAATCAAAGACTCTGGTTCAGGCTCAAGAAACGGTGCCAACAAGGGATATTTTTTCTTTCACGAAGATTATATAAAGCTGAAAATAATGGCCTTGACCGTGCACAAAGATGCAATCAAAAGTTTTATTAAATTCTAAATTTAAAATCATAGGGTGGGCCAACGGTTCACCCTATCCTACCCTTTTTTAATTCTATCTTAAAAATCGAGTTCTTAATCATTGGGGCTGCTAAACAAACCCGATTGTTCATGCAAAAACACTCTTTTTATTTTTTCCACAATTTTCAAACAAATATCTAACCAGTACAACGCTTAAAATTCCAAATAATAGGTATTATGTATCATAATACCCGCCTTTTGTATATCTCGATTTCACTTTTTTATTATATATTTATCTCGAAAGTTAGAGTTGGTTTTAGCAGTAACGAATGACATGTATTAAAAAAATCCATTAATACCTGTCAAAAGGAATAAAAATATGAAAATAATAGAAAATGAAATACTTGATCAAGAGCGAGCATTATACGGAATCCAAAACGCCAATATATTCAATTGTACATTTGATGGTCCCGCTGACGGAGAATCCGCTCTTAAGGAATGCGATAATATCTATATTACAAACAGCAACTTTAAACTTCGTTACCCGTTATGGCATGTTAACAATGCTCACCTCGTAGATTGTTTGATGAGTGAAAGTTGTCGTGCCGCACTCTGGTATGATAAACATATTGTTATTAAAAACTGTAATATTCAGGGCATCAAAGCCGTCCGAGAATGCAGTGAAATAACCATTGAAAACAGCTCAATTATATCTGATGAATTTGGCTGGATGTCAGATGATATTACCATAAAAGATTCAAAACTCTCTTCAGAATACCCGTTTTTTCACAGTAAAAACATTTACATGAACAATTTCAACCTGAAAGGAAAATATTCTTTCCAATACGTTGAAAATGTAGCGATCAAAAACTCATATCTTGACACAAAAGATGCGTTCTGGCACTGCAAGAATGTTACTGTAACGGATAGTGTTGTCAAGGGAGAGTATCTGGGCTGGTATTCTGAAAACCTCAAGCTGGTCCGTTGTAAAATTATTGGCACTCAGCCGCTTTGTTATACAAAAGGTCTTGTTCTGGAAGATTGTACCATGATCGATTGTGACCTTGCCTTTGAAAAAAGCGATGTTCGTGCTGTAATTAAAGGATCGATTAAAAGTGTGAAAAATCCCGGTAGAGGGTATATCAGCGCAGATTCCATTGGAGAGATAATTTTAGATGACAATCAACCTGCTGATACTGAATGCGAAATTGAAATTCGAAAAGAACTGGTTCATGAAAGCTGTGTTTAATTGTTTCGGAATTTTCAAAAAAGGAACTAAATCTGTTTTTTTACTTAAATCCAATACAAATAATTTAACCCGAAACCCGTGATGATAAATGAAAAAAACCAATCAAGACATCTTAAAAAGAATGCAAGCAGGAGAATCAATTCCTTTTGATGATCCACAGTATTCAAAAATTTCTGATGTGGTTTCCAGAACGATCAAGCTAACGATTGAACTCAACAATTCTACAGACACGAACCAGAGTAGAGATAGAATGAGTGAGATCATTGGTTAACAGTTGGACAAAAGTACAAGAATACTGGTTCCATTCTACACAAATTTTGGAAAATTTATCCGGATTGGGCGTAATGTATTTATTAATCACGATTGTACCGTTCTGGATATGGGTGGCATCACAATACAAGACGATGTTATGATTGGTCCCAAAGTCAGTCTTTTATCAGAAAGTCATCCTGTAAATCCGGCTGATAGAAGAGTACTTTTATTAAAATCCGTTCTTGTTAAAAAAAATGCATGGATTGGTGCCGGTGCAATAATTCTTCCCGGTGTAACGGTTGGAGAAAATTCCATAGTTGCAGCCGGTGCCGTTGTCTCTCAAGATGTACCAGACAATACAATAGTTGGCGGCGTTCCCGCCAAAGTAATAAAAAAGATAGATTAAGGAAAAATGAAAAAAAAGACAATAATCATTTATTACTCTTGGTCAGGTAACACAAGAACCGTTGCCCAATTGATTCAGGATAAAATGGGTGGCCAATTATTTGAATTATTACCCGTTAATGCGTATCCAGATACTTATAGTTCTTGCACAGAGAGGGCAAAAAAAGAAATTCAGAGTGAATTCATGCCTGAACTTTTGTCCCTCCCTAAAGATCTAAACTCTTATGATGTGGTTTTTATAGGTTCACCGAACTGGTGGTCTACAATGGCCCCACCGGTACTCTCTTTTTTAAAACTTGCAAGTTTAAAAGGGAAAATAATTGTTCCATTTATTACACACGGCGGTGGTGGTAAAGGTCGCTATGAAGACGTAGTAAAAAACCTATGCCAAAATTCTACTGTTTTGGATGTTCTTGATTTATATGGTAGAGGCGGCATAACAGCATCGTCAGAAATAGATGCGTGGTTAAAACGAATTAAAATTTTAAAAAATGATTAATATGAAATTATTACAGGTGAAATATGAAAAATAGAGTTGAAAAAAGTCAGGAAAAATTTAATGAGCTGTTTGGTAACCATACCGGACCGTTAGCTGAAACAGATCCGGATATTCAGGAAATGCTGAACAATTTTATTTTCGGCGAGGTTTTTTATCAAGGAAATTTAACAGACAAGCTGAGAGAGTTAATAACCTTGGTTGTTTTAGCCACAAATCAAAACTTGAACCAATTAAAAGCACACGTTTGGGCGGCATTGAACATTGGTGCATCACCTGTTGAAATAAAGGAAGCTATTTATCAATGTACACCTTATTTGGGTTTCCCTAAAACACTGGATGCGATTCAACAGGTTAATGAGATTTTTAAAACTGCCAACATCTCCCTTCCGGTGAAAAGCCAAAAGCAGGTTACCGAAGAAACCCGATTCGATAAAGGCTTGGCGGTCCAGAAATCCATCTTTGACGATATAATAGACCAAATGCATCAAAACGCACCAGATAATCAGAAACATATACAAAATTATTTATCAGCCTTTTGTTTTGGAGATGTCTATACTCGAGGAACTTTGGATGTTAAGACTCGTGAATTGTTGACATTGTGTATTCTCAGTGCTATGGGAGGATGTGAAAGCCAGGTAGAATCTCATGTTTTTGGCAATTTAAATGCAGGAAACGATAAAAACGCCATGATTTCAGCAATTACGCAATGTTTACCCTATATGGGTTTTCCAAGAACGTTAAACGCACTAGGTTGTATCAATAAAGTAATACCCGAGAATAAATAATAATTTAAAGGAGAATATATAATGAGTGAATTTAAGCAAATCTTTCCATTAGGACAAAAGAACGATGCCTATGCAGATTACTTTATAGGACAAAGCTATATATCAGTATTAACACTTGAAGGTGTACCTGCTTTTAATATAACCTTTGAACCGGGATGCCGTAACAACTGGCATATACATGATAAAGGTGGACAAATTCTTTTCTGTACAGCAGGTGAAGGCTGGTACCAGGAAGAAGGTAAACCTGCACAACGGTTAAAACCAGGAGACGTAGTAAACATACCTGTTGGAGTGAATCACTGGCATGGCGCAACCAAAGATAGTTGGTTTGCACATATCGCTTTAACCGTACCGGTTGAAGGTGCAACAACAGAATGGCGCGGTCCTGTTACTGACGAAGAATATGCAAAACTTGGTGCATAAAACAAAATTAAAAAGCTAAACTTTTATATAGGAGATATTGAAATGATTTTAAAAGAAACATATACACTATCCAATGGCGTAGAGATTCCCAAGCTGGGTCTGGGGACCTGGTTTATCAGTGATCAGGATTCTGTACAGGCCGTCAAAGATGCAGTAAATTTAGGTTACAGACATATCGATACAGCTCAGGCATATCAAAATGAAAACGGTGTTGGTGAAGGCATAAGAACCTGTGGCGTTAAAAGAGAAGAATTGTTTGTAACCACAAAACTTGCCGCGGAAGTAAAGTCGTATAATGAAGCAGTTGCATCCATAGACAATTCTCTCAAGACATTAGGACTCGATTATATTGACCTGATGATTATTCACAGTCCCAAACCCTGGATGGAATTCCACAAAGATGATTCCTACCTTGAAGGCAATCGTGAAGCCTGGAGAGCGTTAGAAGACGCCTATAAAGCAGGAAAGCTGCGTTCTATAGGAATTTCAAACTTTGAAAAAGCAGACATAGATAATATTCTTGAATCCTGCACGGTTAAACCCATGGTGAATCAAATTTTGGCACATATAAGCAATACACCCAAAGAACTGATTCAATACTGTCAGGATAATGGCATTCTTGTAGAAGCCTACTCCCCTGTTGCTCATGGTGAATTGATGAAAAATGAAAAAATCTCTAAAATGGCCGAAAAATATGGTGTATCCGTACCACAGTTGTCTATTCGATACTGTCTTGAACTGGATATGCTTCCGTTACCCAAAACTGCAAATCCTGAACATATGAAAAATAATGCAGAGGTAGATTTTGAGATTTCACCGGAAGACATGGAACAGTTGAAAAACCTGGAAACAATCAAAGATTATGGAGAAGCCAGTATGTTTCCAGTATATGGCGGCAAAATGGAATAAAAACTAACATTAAACTGACTGCATGAGTCTCTAGAGACTATTAATCAGGTACAATTTTTAGAGGCTCTTTTAAAATTGAACAAACATGATAATTCAATGTCTTAAAAAATAATGAATATAAAAATACAATATATAGTAAAATTGATTTTACTGGTTTTACTTGCTCTTAATTGCAATAATGAACAGATTGTAAAAGGCAATACAATGGATGATTCTAAACAATATAAGATTAAAATAGTAGGCCAAGATACCACACTTTATGCTACATTGCAAGATACCCCCACAACAAGAGATTTTATTTCTTTGCTTCCGTTAGATCTTGAATTAAAAGATTACGCCGGTACAGAAAAAGTAAGCGATCTGCCAAAAAAACTAACAACGAAAAATGCTCCCGCAGGTTATGATCCCTCCGTTGGAGATATCACATATTATGCGCCCTGGGGTAATTTGGCAATATTTTACAAAGATTTTGGCTATGCCAGCGGGCTCATTAATCTTGGAAAAATAGAACAAGGTATTCAAGAATTAAGTTCGAAAAATTCTTTAAATGTCAGCATCATGTTAGTTGAATAAAAAAAAGCAAAGGATAGTCATATGAATAGATTCAAAATAGCAATCATTTTTACAACAATGGTTTTTGCAGTTATAAATCAGGGCTGCCAAAAAATTGAGGACTCGACCAGTACGTTAGAACAAAGCTCGATTTTTCCTAAAGGACAACTGGCACCTGAAAAGTTTTTCACTGGAAATGCATGGGTTACCGGTCTGGTGAACAATGACTCTGTTTTTACAACAGCTGCCGGCAATGTATTTTTTGAAGCCGGTGCCAGAAGCAACTGGCACTCTCATCCCAGTGGGTAGATATTGATCGTAACCGAAGGTGTGGGCTATCACCAGATTAAAGGACATCCCATCGAGATTATCCGTAAAGGCGATGTTGTAAAATGTCCGCCAGATACCATCCACTGGCATGGTGCATCCAAAGATCAGGGCATGAGTCATATCTATATTGTACCCAATACGGAAAAAGGCATAGTAAACTGGATGGAACCTGTAACTGATAAAGAGTATAGTAATTTATAAAAGGAATGTGAGATCATGGCAAATTGGGCAAAAGATGAATTAATAAAAATAAGCAGCTCTGATGATTTGCACATCTCTCCCTTTCGAGCTGACGGTGTAACCTATGGTACACCAACCTGGATCTGGTCTGTTGTAGTTGATAATGAACTCTATGTACGCGCGTATAATGGCAAAAATTCCAGTTGGTACAAATCAGCCATTTCTCAAAAAGCCGGACGTATCACTACCGCGGGTATGACCCACAAAGTGATATTTGAACAGGCAGACGCAGATGCCAATCTCAACGACTCGATTAATAAGGCTTATCGTGCAAAGTATAGCACCAGCCCATACCTTGGGTCTATGATTGGTGATCGTGCCCGCTCAACGACAGTTAAAATTGTAAAAAAGTAATTCATTTTGGAGAAAATTATGAAAAAAGATGATAATATTTCAAGAAGAAAATTTGTACAACAATCTGCTGCATTAGGTACAGGAATCATGTTCGCAGCAACTAACACCATTGGAGCAAAGGATAATAACATGTCTCAAAATATAAAATCAAAGGGTTATGCCGCAAAAGACACTTCGGGTGTATTGAGCCCCTGGGAGTTTGAACGCAGACCCGTTGGCGATAATGATGTACTCATTGATATCAAATATGCAAGTATTTGCCACTCTGACATCCATCAGATGAAAGGACACTGGGGTCCGCAAAAATATCCTCAGGTTCCGGGTCATGAAATTGTAGGTATTGTTGCAGCGGTTGGTAAAAATGTTACCAAATTCAAAGTGGGTGACCGTGCCGGTGTGGGATGTATGGTAGACAGTTGTATGGAATGCGACAGCTGTAATCATGGTGATGAACACTATTGTGAAAATGGACAAACATTGTTCACATACGGATATCCCGACAAGAACTCACCCACGGGCATTACCCAGGGCGGATACTCTACCAACATTGTTGTTAGGGACCACTTTGCTGTCCACATTCCTGACCACATAAGCCTTCAGGAAGCGGCTCCGCTTTTATGTGCGGGTATTACCACATACTCTCCGTTAATGAAAGAAGATTTTAAAATTGGAGACAAAGTAGGTGTTGCCGGTATTGGTGGACTGGGACACATGGCCGTTAAACTGGCTGTTTCCAAAGGTGCTGAAGTTTATGCATTTACAACCTCACCCGACAAGGTTGATGATATAAAATCGTGGGGTGCCAAAGAAGTTATAGTAGTAGATGACAAATTTACCAGCATGCAGCCATACAACAAAAAACTGGATTATATGATTTGTACCATTCCTTACCAGTTTAACGCGGCACCGTATGTTGCCTGTGTAAAACCGTATGGAAATTTCACCTATGTAGGCATGCCGGAAGGTTTTCAAATCAATCTGAGCAACATTGCGTTGGCAGCATCTCGTGTTAATTTTAATGCTTCTCTGATTGGTGGAATTCCTGAAACCCAGGAAGTTGTTCATTATTGTGCGGATAACAATGTGAAACCAGAAATTCAGATGATAAGTGCTGAACAAATCAATAAAGCATGGGAAAATGTGGTTGATAAAAAAGCCCGTTATAGATATGTGATTGACACAGCAACATTCTAATTTTTTGAATAGAAACATGCTTGAATTTTTACTCTGTACGCATCAAATCCCAATACATCATTGGTGATTTGATGCGCAGGGTTTTAAGGACTCGATTTTGAGGAAAAAAGCAGAATTTTATTTTAATTTAATTACATTATTTGTAGTATAAGTATGAATGGAAATACACAAGGTGTGAGTTATGGAAAATTTGTTACATTTTGAAAATATTGGTGACCTGTACGAACATGAAGGTGCACCAGCCCCTGAAAATCCTTTTTTAGGGTTGGTAGAATTCAATAGTTGCAGCACCTGCCTGATAAACCAACAGGTCTCTTATAACTTTTATGTTATGTGCTTTAAAAAAGTTGAAAGCGGTGAATTTTTGTATGGGAAAACAAAATATGACAGCAATAAAGGATTCATGTATTTTTTCAAACCCAGACAAAAGCTATCCATTCACGATGTGGTAATTAAGGAAGATGGATTTTCAATCTACCTGCATGAAGATTATTTAATAGGTCATCCGTTGTATAATGAAATCAAAAAATACAACTTTTTTGATTATGAAATTAATGAGGCACTCCACCTTACTCCCAGAGAAAAAGAGATCATGTGGTCTGTATACAACAAGATAAAAATGGAGTATTACAACAATCCCGATGAATTCAGCAAAACAATCATTCTCTCTCATCTGGACACCCTGTTAAAATACGCTCAACGCTTTTACAAGCGTCAGTTTATTGACCGTAAACAACTCTCGGGTTCAACCGTAACAAAATTCACCGAGCATTTAAACTCGTATTTTGAAAGCGGCGAGGCTGAAGAAAAAGGCTTGCCCTCCGTTAAATATATGGCCGAGCAACTTTATATCTCTCCCAAATACATGAGCGACTTGTTGAAACATGAAACAGGCAAAACAGCCCTTGAATTGATCCATTTGCATGTTGTTTCACAAGCGAAAAACATGCTAATTGCAGATAATAAAAGCATTGCCGATATTGCTCATGAGCTAGGTTTTGAAAACCAGCCCTACTTTTCCCGCTTGTTTAAAAAAGAAGTGGGCATGAGTCCCATAGAATTTAGAAACCAACCAATGAACTAGAGTACCCTTTTCCCCAATACATGGTGGGCCAATGGCCCGCCATGATTCTTTCCCATTCAATAAAATATATAAACAAATAATTTCTTGCATTTAGGGCCTTATTTGTATATATTCATGTATATACAAGAGGTGTAAAATGAAAACTACAAAAATTTTCCAATCCGGAAACAGCCAGGCAATACGTTTGCCCAAAGAATACAGGTTGGATGCTGACACGGTTAATATTAATAAAATCGGTAATTTACTGGTACTTTTACCGCAAGACGATCCCTGGACAAATTTTGTTGAAGGTATACATGAAGCTGTTGATTTTCCGGATGTTGATGATTTAAATTTAACCGAAATCAAAATGTAATGAAATATCTTGTTGATACGAACATTCTCATCTATTTGATGAATTCAAAATCTAAATCACTCGAAAAAAAATTTACCAGTAAAGACATTCGAGATTTTGGGGTATCGTCAATCACTGTTGCGGAACTGATATACGGGGCGAAAAAAAGTCAGCACAAATCCAAAAATCTCACTGCGGTACTAAAAATCCTCTCTCCCCTTACCATCCTGGATTTTGACAGCACGGATGCAATGGAATATGGCAACATCCGTGCAGAGCTTGAAATAAAGGGCCAAATCATTGGCGCAAATGACCTGTTGATAGCTGCCCAAGCCAAAAGACACAAACTGATCATGTTAACCGCCAACACCAAAGAATTTAATCGTGTTTCAGGGATAAAAGTGGAAAACTGGGTATAATCGGGATTTATAATTTTAAATTTATCTTGCTTCTTTTACGGATTTTCACTTTATTTAGTGATAATTGATTATTGGGAGGGGGTGAATTTTATTTTTTCATACTCAATAAATAACATAATACAATATTATACTTGATCTTTTTTGTCGTATTTTCATACATTTGAGATTTTAAAAATGAAGGTTACATGTTGAACAAAATATTGTCTTTTGTTGAAACTGAAACAAGTGGGAAAAGTTATAAAACTCATAAATATTGTTTCGATGGGATAGAAATGCCCCATTTAGTATATGATGACCAACCAAATCTTACATTAAAGCAATATGGTGAATCAGAAAAAATCACATCTCCTCGTCACCTTTATAACAAGTCTAAACAAATAGAAAAATTTTCACAACCACTTTTCAAATATTTTCTTGATGGCTCCAGAAGAACATATAAAGTAGATGATATGGCTTATGATAACCGTGTTTACCCGATTATTGCTGGCCAAATAGGAGTTGGGTGTTGTGAACGAGATAAAAGAAAAAATTTAAAAAGTAAACTAATTGAACACCAATTAGTAATGGCAGTTCCAGAAAATGCATCAAAAGACAACAAAAAAAAATTGTTCTTTAATAATTTAGTAACCAAAATCAATGAACAGAATTTCATCAAAACACGTGGCTTAAATTTTAGCAAAATATTGGATTATGCTGATATTAAACTACAAATAGGTGAAAAATATGAAAACCTTGGAATAGCAAAAATACAAGATGAAATGATTGAACAGGAGAAAAGAATAGTTTCTTCTCTTGTTTATAAAAATTTACTCAATGAGGATTCATATTTATTAAAAGACGGTTCTTTAGAGTATAAAACAATGAAAACTGGTGATTTTAAAGATTTATCAATAATAAAAAGTAACTACAAATGTGTAGTAGGTGTTTCAAAATCATTTAATCCAGAAAAGTGCATTGATGCTCGAGGACATAGTAATGCCCAGAAGATTGCTGAACTAAAATTATATCATCGGACACCAGCATTTATGTGGGAATCAAAAGTTTCAAGAGGGACTGAAGGAAATGTAAAATTTTCAATATGGTATTTACGCATTAGAGATGCAAAATATACTTCAAGCCCATTTGAAGGAATAATTAAAGTTGAAAAGATATTAATTTCTGAGCAAGAACAAAAATATGGTTTAAAAACTGAAGAAATTGACACTATTAGTGCAAATCTTATAAATGAAAGAAATCCCGTTTGCTACGGCAAAGATAATCGTTGGGCTAATCACTTATATCCTGTCTACCTAACAGAAGTATTCATTAAAAGCAAATATTTAAGTAATGAATACTTTTTAAATCTTTTTTAAAAATAGGGATAATTTATGGGAAAAATAATTGGTAGAATAGCGGCGACAGAAAAAAATCCAACAACCATTGATGACTTCTTTTTTTGGACATCAAAGGATATGATTTTAAATCCATTTGATGTTATTAAAGTTAATCACATTAATGAATCTATAACTTACGGAGTTGTCGAAGAGATTTCACATATCACAGACACTGCTAGTTATCTTACAAGTTTTATCTCAAATGACTTTGGAGATGTCAATATACAACCTAACACACAACGAATAGGTATGAACTATGTTAGGGCAAAAGTTGTTGGAAATACTAAAAATATATACATTCCAGTTAGGGATGGAGAACCTGTTAGTTTAGCTACTGCTCAAGAAATTAGACAAGCATTGGGATTAGATAATATAAAAAATCCTTTAGTTTGTGGCTATTTAGAAATGTATGAAAGTTCTAGTGACGAAAAGGTAAGTCTTCCAATACATCTTAATTCACAATTTTTAATAGGGCCAGAAGGAGCTCACATGAATATATCTGGCATAAGTGGATTAGCAGCAAAAACATCATATACAATGTTCTTGCTAAAAGCGATTCAATATAAATATTTAAATATGGAAATAGAAGATAATGTCGCATTTGTACTGTTAAATGTTAAAGGTAAAGATTTATTAGCAATTGACGAATCAAACGATGAACTCTCAAAAATAGATAAAGAATGTTATTTAAACCTTGGTTTAGACGATGAACCATTCAAACATGTAAAATACTTCTATCCATATGCCGACAACATTCATACTAACACCTATGCTGATAAAAACCTCATTGAACATCAAACGAACTTAGATAAAGCATATTGGTATAAATATATTTTTGAATATGACAAAGAAAATCTTGACTTGCTGTTCTCTAACATTGACGATCCAGCCCAGACTATGGAATCAATAATAAATTATATTATTTCAGAACAAGGAAATTTTGGTAATATTAGAAATTGGGATCAATTTTTAGCCGAAATTGATAAACATTGCCAAGCAGGTTCTTCTAAGGATAAAGAAATAACAGTAGCAAGTTGGAGGAAATTTAAAAGAATTGTACGTAAAGCGTTAAATAATCATATCTTTGCTCTAAGAGCATCGGAGCAAGACAGGGAAACAAGACTTCAAGATAGTATTAAATCAATTAAAAAAAATGAAATTTTTGTTATTGATATTGCAAAATTGGACGAAGGGATGCAAAGTTTTATTTTTGGCGATGTAATGAGAGCAGTCTATGATTTGAAATTAGGACAATTTGACGGAATCCCTGAAGAAGATATCCCATCAAGGATAATCATTTTCATTGATGAATTAAATAAATATGCTTCAAATGATATCCCTAAAAATTCACCAATTCTTAGACAAATAATTGATATTACCGAAAGAGGCAGGTCGCTAGGAATTATTTTATTTTCTGCAGAACAATTTAAAAGTGCAATACATGATAGAGTAAAAGGGAATTGTGCAACACATGCATATGGTCGCACCAATGCAATAGAAATATCAAAAAACGATTATAGATTTATTCCTCCAGTATATAAAAATATGATGACTAGATTGAAACAGGGTGAATATATTATTCAAAATCCAATATTTCGTTCTCTATTAAATATAAAATTCCCTAAACCATTATATAAACAATTTAAGTAAAATCATGCCAAATATAAGAATTGGAAAAACAGTTATTGAAACTTTGACATCTGGGATGTATGAGGATGCAAGAGTTGTATATCGTGAATATATACAAAATGCTGTAGATCAAATCGACAAAGCTGTTGAGCTTGGTATTATTCCTAATAGAAATGAAGGTATCATTCATATTTCTATTGATAAAAATAATAAACAAATAATTATTGAAGATAATGCAACAGGCATTAATTCGGAAAACTTTTCTTCATCTTTAACAAATATTGCCCTATCTGCAAAAGATAGAACAAAAGACAAAGGATTTAGAGGTATAGGTAGATTGGGAGGTCTGGGGTATTGTCGTAAACTTATTTTTGAATCAAGCTTCAAAGGTGAAAATGTCAAAAATCTTATGCTCTGGGATGCAGAAAAGCTACAAAACAAATTAATTGATAGTAATATTGATATGGATGCAGCAACTGTAGTAAATTCTGTAATTAATTTTGCCAAAGACAATGCAGATGAAAATGATCATTATTTTAAAGTTATCATGTGTGATGTCAAAAACGATAGTTTATTGGATAAAAATAATATTGAAGAATATTTGTCAATGGTTGCCCCAGTCCCTTTCAACTCCCATTTTATTTTTAAAAATTTAATTCATGAAGGATTAATAGCAAATCACCTTGCACTTGATGAATATCGTATTTATATTAACACAGAGCAATTATTTAAAGCATATTCAACTTATTTATATGATGGTGCACCTCCAAACAATAAAAAATTTGATGAAATTTATGATATAGAAACATTAACTATTAAAGATAAAGATGAAATAATTGCATGGGGATGGTACGGTATATCAAAATTTGAGAAACAAATACCTGCTGTCGGGAATTGCGCTCGTGGATTAAGACTACGTAAAGGGAATATTCAGATTGGTTCAGAAAATACATTAGTAAAATTGCATAAAGAACAAAGAGGTAATTTTTACTTTATAGGCGAAATTCATGGTTTCCATTCAGACTTAATTCCTAATTCACGACGAGATTATTTTAACGAAAACAAAATATCTAACTTATTAGACAAAAAATTAAAAGATTTTTTTTATACTAAACTACACAGTTTATATCATGATGCTAATAAAATTAAAAATGCTGTAAAAAGGATTCAAAATTATAAAAATATTAAAAATGAGTATGAAAAAAAACAAAATTTAGGTACATTTTCAAGTAAAAATCAAGAATCACAATTCATTGAAGATATTGAAAAAGCCAGAATCGAAGCAATTAAAAAGGAAAAAGATCTTAAACGGTTAGAAGAAAAAGCTTCTTCAAACCCAGCTCTTAATAGAGTATTTAATAAAATAGTTGATCCAAAAACAATAACCAACTTTGATGAAGTAGTAAAAACTAATAATACAAATTTAAAAACAAAATATCGTTCACAGAAACTAAGTAAACTATCCAAAAAAGAGGAAAAAATCATTAGAAAAGTTTTTGAAATAATTGATTTAATGTTACCCGATATAAAAGATAGGGGTGAAGAATTAAAATGCAAAATTGAAGAAGAATTTAAATAATGCCAAGAAACGTTCTCCTGCTCGAACCAAACTATAAAAATAAATACCCACCCATAGGCTTAATGAAGTTGGCCTCTTATCACAGAATGCTTGGTGACAATGTCACCTTTTATAAAGGTGATTTAAAAGAATTCATTCTTAATGATATAAATAATCAGTTAATTGCCACGCTAAATGAAGTAGACAGCTCATTAGATTGGTTAAATTATAAAACAAGTTTACTCCAATATATCCGTACAGGCAAAAATTCATTTAAGGCTGAACTACCAAAACAAACACAATATGAAATAACTATAAATTATTGGCTTGAACATTATAAAAATTTGTACAGAAAAGGTCACTATTTTAAGCAACCTAAATGGGACAGAATCTGCATTACAACACTATTCACTTTTCATTGGATAATAACAATTGAAACTATTGAGTTTGCCAAAAAACTTGTAAAAGATTTAAATGAACTCTGGGTAGGTGGTGTACTGGCGACAGTTTTAGCAAAAGAATTACAAGAAAAAACTGGAATTAAACCTCATGAAGGCTTACTTGATAAATCAGGAATACTTGATGACAATGAAATAATTATTGACACTTTACCTCTCGACTATTCAATCCTAGACGAAATCGATTATAAATATCCAGAAAATAATGCATATTATGGTTATATGACAAGAGGTTGTAAACGACAATGTGCTTTTTGCGCAGTTCCAAAGCTTGAACCTGAATTCCAACATTACATACCAATTAAAGAACAAATTAATGCAACATCAAAACGATATGGTGAAAAAAGAAATCTTTTACTCTTAGATAATAATGTTTTAGCATCTAATTGTTTTGAACAAATAATTGAAGAAATTAAGGAGTGCGGTTTCTCAAAAGGTTCTAAATATATTGAACCTAATCAATTGGATATTTCAATAGCAAATCTTAAATCAAATTATAATGACAAAGCATTTATAAATAAATCATACGATCTTTTACACATTTTACTTGATAAACTACCAAATTCAAAGCAACAGTATCTATATGACTTAATGAAATCATTAAACTTATTATCAAAAGATAAATCAACTAAAGAAAACCTTATTATAATTTATCCTAAAGTAAAAGACCTCTATGAAAAACATAGAAATAAAATGCCAAAACAACGATATGTTGATTTTAACCAAGGGATAGATGCGCGATATTTAGTTGCTGACGAATATAAAATGAAACTTTTAAGTGAAATACCAATAAAACCATTGCGTATCGCTTTTGATAGTATGAAGTGGGAAAAGACATATATAAAAGCTGTTGAGCTAGCAGCTAAATATGGAATTACAAATCTTTCAAATTATTTATTATATAATGAAAACGATAAACCAATTGAATTGTATCAACGGTTAAAAATTAACATTGAATTATGTGAACAATATAATTTAAACATATATTCTTTTCCAATGAAATACCACCCTATCAATGGACAAAATTGGTTCGCAAACAGAAATTACATTGGTAAACATTGGAATAAAAAATTTATTCGAGCAATACAGACAATACTTAATGCAACAAAAGGTAAAATTGGTAAAGGTAAATCATTTTTTTATGAAGCATTTGGTCATAATGAAGAAGAATATTTTAAACTATTATATATGCCGGAAACATATATCTTATATAGGTTCTTTTTTAAAGAAAAGGGGTATACCCAAAAATGGTGGGATGATTTCAATAATTTATCGAAAAACGAAATTGAAATAACTAAAAAAATAATTGCAATAAATCAATTCCAAAACATACAAGAATTAAATTGTCCTCAAAAAATTAAATCTTTTTTAAAACATCATTACTTAATCAGTAGAGAAGACATTATTAATCCTAAATCACAAATATTTAAAGAAAAAAAAGAATACGACAAACACAAAATTCTTTACACTTCCAAGCATAACTATTAAACTCTTTTCCCTTCTCCCCTAATACATCAACCCAATCTCAACAACCGTCTGTACTCCGTTGCCGGAGCCGATTTTGTACAGCAGCTTTGCGTTGGGCAGATTGCCTTGTATGTCACCATAATCGGGAGATGCAGGATTATCCTTCCATTTTAGCGCATAGGCTCCCCAGCGGCACGCGTCAATAAACGCCGCGCGTTCAGCGGATTGCCGGGCCATTGCCGTGTTTGCAGCTTCCGGAGGGAATTTTCTCGCACCGGCGGTATAAATAACCTGACGATTATTATCCAGTGCAAGCTCCAGGGATTGGCCACCTGCCCACTAATTGGATTCTGAATAAAATAATCTTTTAGGGTGGATATTGACCACACCCTTTTCCCAGTATTTAAAGGAAATCCACCTAAAACAAAAAACCCCAGCTATTAAAGACTGGGGTTGTACAAAGAAAAAATTTTAAATTATATCTTTGAAACTTTAATTGCTTGTGGTCCTTTGGGTCCCTGCTCTACTTCAAACTGAACCCGGTCTCCTTCATCAAGTGACTTGTAGCCGTCACCTACGATTGCGTTAAAATGTACAAATACATCACTACCACTTTCTGAAGTGATAAAACCATAGCCTTTTGAGCCATTGAACCATTTGACAGTTCCATTTTCCATTGAACGTGTCCTTTATAATAAATAAATGTTTTGTATATCTATTCTTGGCAAAAAAAAATCGTTCCGAATAGTGTTACCATTCTTAACGATTATTTTGGATTAGAAAGTAACATGAAACTCATTACACTAAATCAAAATTGCAAAAAACAGCATACTAAATTTGCATTATAATATACAATAAATTATCCAAAGCATCAACTGTTTTATCAAGTATTTAATATTTTTATAATTTGCATGTCGTAATTGCAGCGGGGAGTTCGATTATGGGAAATAATAAATCAAAGAAACAAGAGCCGGGGCAAGGGTTTACCCGTAGGGTGATCTATTGGCCCCTATACGTTACAAAGTTTAGAGTTTTACACCCTAATACACCAACCCAATCTCCACAACCGTCTGTACGCCGTCACCGGAATCGGTTTTATAGAGAATCCGGGCGTTGGGCAGATCGCCTTTTATCTCGCCGTAATCGGGAGTTGCAGGATTGTCCTTCCATTTCAGCGCATAGGCTCCCCAGCGGCACGCGTCAATAAACGCCGCGCGTTCAGCGGATTGCCGGGCCATTGCCGAGTTTGCGGCTTCGGGAGGGAATTTTCCCGCACCGGCAGTATAGAGAACCTGTCGGTTCTTGTCAAATGCCTGGGCTAAAAATTCTTTACGCAGTTCAACATCTTTAGGGTTTTGTACAATCTTTTCTTGCAGTTGTATCAGTTGTGGTAAAATCTGGTCCGCTTGCACAATATTCTGTGTTACGGTGCTCCCCATGTTTGTATCCGGACGCAGTTCTTTTTCCTGTTCCTGCTGTTCACAGCTTGAAAACAGAAAGAGAATTAACAAAAACAGACCGGCGGAAAACCCAACCGGTCTGCAATGTGTTAACAATTTTATCAAGTACCCATTTCCCATGATGACAAATAAGCCTTTTGTTCTTCAGTAAGCACGTCCATTTCAATATCCATGCTCTTGAGTTTCAATTTAGCAACCCAGTCTTCAATATCACTGGGAACATCATGTACTTTAACATCCAATTTACCGGCGTTTTTCACTGCCCATTCTGTTGCCAGCGCTTGTGTTGCAAAGCTCATATCCATAACAGATGCAGGGTGCCCTTCGGCAGCAGCCAGGTTGATTAAACGACCTTCAGCCAAAACAAAAATACGATTACCATTGGGCAATTCATATCGTTCAACAAAATTACGAACCGTTTCAGGTGCGCCTTTGGCGATTTTTTTCAATCCGTCAATGTCAATTTCCACATTAAAGTGACCTGAATTGGCAATAAACGCACCGTCTTTCATCGTTTCCATATGTTCGGCACGAATCACATTAATGTCACCGGTCAATGTACAGAACAGATCACCAATCTTGGCAGCTTCTGCAATTGGCATAACGCGGAATCCGTCCATTGCAGCTTCAAGCGCGCGGATTGGATCCACTTCGGTAACAATCACGTTCGAACCCATACCGCGACAGCGCATTGCAAATCCGCGTCCGCACCAACCATAACCAACAGTTACAACATTCTTTCCGGCCAGCAGAATATCTGTTGCACGGATAATGCCGTCAACTGTGGATTGACCGGTACCGTAACGGTTGTCAAACATATTTTTGGTCATGGCGTCATTCACAGCAATTACCGGAAATTTCAGTGCGCCGTCTTTGGCCATAGCTTTCAGACGAATAACACCGGTAGTGGTTTCTTCCATACTACCAATAATCTGAGAAGCCAATTCCGGATAATCGGAATGAATGCCGGAAACCAGGTCGGCACCATCATCCATGGTCACTACCGGGCCATGTTGAATAGCTGCGTTTAAATGTTTATAATAGGTTTCGTGGTCTTCACCAGTAATAGCATAAACAGGGATCTCGTAATCTTTGACCAAAGAAGCTGCCACATCATCCTGAGTAGACAATGGATTGGATGCACATAAAACCAAATCTGCTCCACCTGCTTTCAAAGTACGGCACAGGTTGGCGGTTTCTGCAGTTACGTGCAAACAGGCAGACATTTTTTTACCCTGCAGTGGTTTTTCTTTTTCAAAACGCTCTCTTACCTGCTGCAAAACGGGCATATCATTGTCGGCCCATTCAATTCGGGTTTTACCTTGTGGCGCTAAATTAATATCTTTGATATCGTAGTTCACAAATCCTCCTTTATATTACAAACTTTTTTTCAATACATCTGCTTTATCTGTTTTTTCCCATGTAAAACCATCGCCGGTACGGCCAAAATGACCATAAGCTGCAGTAGCTTTGTAAATAGGACGACGCAGATCAAGCATGGTGATAATACCTTTGGGGGTAAGATCAAAATTTTCACGTACCAGTTTAACAATAGCATCATCTGCCAGTTTTCCGGTACCAAATGTATCCACATGAATGGAAACAGGTTCTGCAACACCAATTGCATATGCCAGTTGAATTTCGCATTTTGTTGCAATACCGGCTGCAACAATATTTTTGGCAATATAACGTGATGCATAAGCGGCTGAACGGTCAACTTTCGTTGGATCTTTGCCCGAGAAAGCACCACCGCCATGACGGGAATACCCACCATAGGTGTCTACAATAATTTTACGACCGGTTAATCCTGCATCACCTTGTGGACCGCCAACAACAAAACGACCGGTAGGATTGATATGATAAACAGGATCACCTTTGGCAATCAATTCTTTTGGCAGCACAGGAAGAATAACTTTTTCAATCATATCTTCTCTTATCTGCTCATTGGTTGCATCAGGATTATGCTGGGTTGAAATCACAACAGTATCAATTGAGACAGGTTTGCCATCAACATAATTCACAGATACCTGAGATTTGCCATCAGGTCTCAAATAAGAAACCAGGCCATCTTTTCTCACCTGGGCCAAACGCTGAGTCAGTTGCTGGGCCAACATAATTGGCAAAGGCATCAATTCAGGGGTTTCATCACAGGCAAAACCAAACATCATTCCCTGGTCACCTGCTCCATCCCTGTCTACACCCATAGCAATGTCAGCAGATTGCTGATCAATAGTTGTTAACACAGCACAGGTTTCATAATCGAACCCATACGAAGCATCAGTATACCCAATTTCTTTAATGGTATTTCTGACGACCTGAGGGATGTCAACATAGGTTTCGGTGGTAATTTCACCACCAACCAGGGCCAAACCTGTAGTTACAAATGTTTCACAGGCAACCCGGCTCATAGGATCATCAGTAAAAGCAGCGTCAAGTACCGCATCGGATATTTGATCTGCAACTTTGTCTGGATGTCCCTCAGTTACGGATTCTGAAGTAAATAACATTTCGGACATTTATGGCAGCTCCTTTCTCTTTTCCTATTTCTTATTACAATATATAAAAATCAATAATATGCTGATAAACATTTTAAAATAATAGATATAAATCGGAAAATTTTTGTTTCATAAACGCTTTCAAGCTGGTTTCAACAGATTCAGCCGTATCATAATTAATCATTTCTTCAACAAGATCAATACATTCACCAACTTCAACACGGCGAACAATTTCTTTGATCAGCAATAATGATACCGGACTCACACTGAATTCATCAAGTCCCATACCAATTAATATCATTGTTAACAGGGGGTCACTGGCCATTTCACCACAAACACCAACCCAAACACCTTTCTGGTGCCCCATTTCAATTACATTTTTAATCAAACGTAACACCGATGGATTATATTGCTGATAAAGATACGCAATATGCTCATTACCGCGGTCAACCGCAAGGCTGTACTGAACCAGATCGTTAGTACCAATACTGAGGAAATCGCATTCCCTGGCAATAATATCCGCTATAACTGCCGCAGACGGTACCTCAATCATAGCGCCGACGGGTATATCATCCGAAAAGGGAAGCCCTTCTTTTTTCAACTCGAGCTTAACTTCGGTCAACATATTTTGGCAAAAACGGACTTCGGTAATGCAAGAGATCATGGGGAACATGATCCGGACCTTGCCATACGCACTTGCTCTTACAATCGCCCTTAACTGGGTTTTGAATAATTGCTGTCCGCCTTTTTCACGATACAAACGGATACCCCGTGCTCCCAAAAATGGATTGGTTTCAGGGGGTAAGTTGATAGACTTGGGCATTTTATCGCCACCCAAGTCAAAAGTACGGATAATAATCGGCTTATTATCCAACGCTTTAACTATACTAACATATTCCTCAAATTGTTCTTCTTCTGAAGGAAGTTCTTCATTGGTAAGATATAAATATTCAGTTCTAAAAAGCCCAACACCCTCTCCACCTGCGTTTACAACTTCTTCAACTTCTTCAAGGAACTCTATATTTGCCGCCAGTTCAATATCCTTACCATCAAGTGTTCTGGCGGGCAAGTCTTTAAGGTGTTCCAGCTTCTCTTTAAAGATTTTATAATCAGAAAAACGATTCCGGTATTCATTCACAGTTTCTTCGGTAGGATTTACAATTAATAATCCAGTATTTCCATCAAGAATTACAAAATCACCACTGTGAATCAATTGTCCAATTTTTTTCAAACCAACAACAGAGGGTACCCGGATAGCCCTGGCCATAATTGCGGTATGAGATGTTCTGCCACCAAAATCCATGGCAAACCCCAAAACATTTTCACGTTCCAGATTCACAGCATCTGAAGGTGTTAATTCTTTGGCAAATATAATTGCGGGTTCTTTAAGACTTGCCAGTGAGGGTCGTTTATCTCCTTGAATGTTCCGGATAACCCTGCGTTTAATATCGCGAATGTCTGCAGCACGCGCTTTGAGATATTCTCCTTCTATAGATTCAAGAGAAACTTCAAAATGCTCCATGACTTCAAGAAATGCCTGATCAGCATTTACTTTGTCTTCGCGAATCTTGCGCACAGATTCATCAACAATCATCACATCTTCCAACATGAGTTGATGAACTTCAAATATTTTTGCGCTTTCTTCACCAATAGTTAGTGATGTACGCTGAACAAGCTCTTGTAAATCCTGTTTTGACTTGTCAATAGCGGAACAAAATTTCGTAACCTCTGATTCTACTTCTCCCGATTCTAATTTTCTGGCTTCAACAGAAACTATATCAGAACCCATAAAATATACAGGCCCCAATGCAATACCGGGCGAAGCAGCAACTCCGGTTAAACGAATTTCCTTTGTAGTTTTTTTAACAGGCATAAAACTCACCCTGATTATTCTTCATCAAATTGCCGATCAGCAATAAGCTGACCAATAGCATCCATGGCTTTATGTTCATCTTCACCATCAATACGTACTTGAACAACACTGCCAAAAGCAGCTTCAAGCATCAATACACCCATGATACTTTTTGCATTGACTTCGGTTCCATCTTTGGAAATATAAACTGATGATTTGAATTGCGAAGATGTTTTGACCAGCAAACCTGCAGGTCTGGCATGAATGCCATATTTGTTTTTTATTGTAAATTCTTTTGTTAACATAAAGTCTCTCTTTGCAAACCTTTTTGCCTGGCTAACTTTCCTAACCTACGAATTTAAATTAAACTGTGAAAAAAAAGATGATTTTTACAACAATACTAAATATTACAGAAAACACGAGTGACATCCACACGGGTTTGTTTAAATCTAAAAAAACCAATGTGGTTAAAACAGATACGGCAAAAGCAACAGCCAAATAATGGTTTTGATCATAACTCCATTTACAAGCTAAAACGGCATAAATACCAGCAACAATAGCTCCAAGAATGGAAAGGAATACAATAAATCTACGGTATGGTTTTTCAGATATTATTGTAACAATATCAAAACCGTTTTTATACCCAATAAACAATCCTTTTATACGAAAATAAAAATGGGGTATATTATATAAAACCAAAAAAACTATGAACGCATACCAACCAATTAACAGAGCCAGTATTAATCCAATACCAGATGCCAATGGTTTTACTCCATTCCAAAAGATCCTGTCTCCAATAGAGCCCAATGGTCCGGTTAACGTTTTTTTAAATTGAGAAATGATCTGTTTACTTTCCCAATTATCTGCAGCAGCTTCCTCTTCCAGCTTTGCAACAGCACCAAGGCACCAACTGGCAAAATAAGGATGAGCATTAAAAAAGGTCAAATGTTCGTAAAGGAACTCTTTTTGTTCTTCAGTTGTTTCCGATAAACGACGGGTAATAGGCAATGCGCAAAAACAAAACCCAGTACCAATAAGTACTTTAAAATTCCAGGATCCCTGAATCAGGAAACACCGAAAGAGCATTTTGAACAGATCAACAGTTTTTAAACGTCTATTCATTGTTCTGGTTTCATTTTATAAGTAAATACAACAAGCCTGCACAAAAGCCGATGAAAATCATCCACCATTGCTTATGACGGGTAAACATGAACATTAAAATTGCACTTCCTACACCCAAAAAAGCAGCATTGACAGGTTCTAAAAATTGATCGACCGAAACGGGTAACCAAGAAATCAACAAAGGCAAAGCAAACCAACCTAAAACAACCGCAAACACGGGTATAATCACAATGCCAATTAAAAACGAATATAATATGCCTTTAAAATGCAATTTTTCAACTTTGGCAGCAGAGATATTGGGATCAACTAACAATTTATCAAATGCATCTCCATTGACATAACGCATTTTTTTAACCAGATAACCACCTAAATGACTAATTGCAAGAGCAAGCAATAAAGAAAAAACAATTGACGGTACAATCCGTAAACTGTTCTGAAAAGAATAAACTGCTATAGCTGCCGCTGCAGTAGCGCCAACATTTCCTTCCAGAAATTTTGCTGCTCCTATAGGGAGTTCGTTTATCCACAAGAGTTCCAGATAAATCCCAATTATCAAACCCAGTTGATAGTCACCAAGAATAGCACCCGTTATCAAACAACTGACCAGTGGCCTTGATATCATAACCTGCATTACAGCAGTTGTATCCATCGAGACAACACCACTCCACAAACCGAGAGCCAATAACTCTAACCACATCATATGCTCCAAAGTTTACAAGATATCAAATTAACCAATTCTGCCTTAATAAGCAATAAAAAATAATAGAGGTTAGTGCACTTGTCATTATACACTGCAACAGCAATTTTTTCCATTTTGTAGCTCAAATCCATCAAACATCTATTGATATCTACCAGAAAAATCTTGCATTTATTCTTTTTTCCTATTACATTAATCGGATGTACTATTATGATATGAATTATATAAAAACAATAAATACAAGAGGGTTTCCATGGCTTTAATGAATCGAATGCGTGAAAACACTAAAGTAATTTTGTTAATTTTGGTTTTCGCGTTCATGTTGACCATCATTATTGACTGGGGTATGGGTGGTTTCAAATCCGGCCAAAAACCCGGTGTTATTGCCGAGGTTAACGGTGATGAGATCATGTACGAACAATACAAACAGATGTATGACTCTGAGCTGCAATCATTTCGCGAAAACAGAGGTCAAGATCCCAGAGCGTTTGAACTTACCCAGATCGAATCACAGGTTTATGAAACATTGGTTCAACAGCAATTAATGACGGATGTAATTGACGCTTTTAATTTATCAGCAACAGATGCTGAAATCACTGAAGAAATCTGGAACAATCCTCCTGAAATTCTTCGCTCACAGCAGGCTTTTGTAGATTCTTCTGGTAATTTCAACATGGCTCAATATCAGGCTGCGCTTAACAATCCTGATCCTCAGGTTTCTCAGTTCTGGATGGGTGTTGAACAATACCTGCGTTCTGCAATCCCCATGCAAAAATTGAATATGCTGCTTACATCAAGCATTCATATTACCGATGATGATGCACGCATTGAATTCATGAAAAACAACACCAATGCTAAAATCAAATACATCTTTTTCAACTCGAATCAGATGGCATCAACTGAAGAACCATCAGAATCAGAGATTAAAGCTTATTACGATGCTCATAAAGATGATTATAAACAAGTTGAAAAACGTGTTTTAGATTATGTATTGTTTGAAACCAAACCCACAAAAGCAGATTCTGAAGCTACCATGAAACAAGCACAGGATATTCTTGAAGAAGCAAAAAGCAGCAGCAATTTTGAACAGCTTGCTCGCCTCTATTCTCAAGACGAAGGCTCTGCTGAAAACGGTGGCGACCTGGGTTATTTTAACAAAAATGCAATGGTCAAACCTTTTTCCGATGCAGCCTTTGCAGCCAAACCTGGAGACATTGTTGGTCCTGTAGAATCACGGTTTGGTATCCACATCATCAAAGTTGAAGATAAAAAACGTGAAGATGGTGAATTAAAAGTCAAAGCTAAACACATTCTTTTAAAAATAGAGACTTCTCCAACTACACGTAACAACCTGCTTGACAATGCCGAATACCTTGCAGATGAAGAAATTTCTTCAGAAGAATTTTATGATCGCGCAAAAAGTGACAGTTTGAATGTACAAACTACCCAGCCTTTTGAAAAAGGCGGTTTTATTCCGGGTATTGGCATGGAATCACGAGTTAACAATTTTGCGTATCGCAGCAAAAAAGGTGACCTTAGTCGTGTCATTTCAGTTGACCAGGGATACCTGGTAGCTGTATTAAAAGATGTTGTTGAAGAACATGTTCAACCACTTGAAGATGTTCAAGACCGCATTGTAACTTCTTTGAAAAGTGAAAAGAAAATGGAACTGGCCAAAGCTCAGGCCCAACAAGCCTATGAAAAAATTGCAGCGGGCAGCTCTATGGAAGATGTTGCGGCTAAAGACAGCCTGACCGTTCAGGAAACCGATGAATTCAGCATGACTGGTGTTATCCCCAAAGTGGGTAAAGAGCCTGAACTTGCTGGTAAAGCATTTAGCTTAAAAGTTGGTGATTATTCCGAACCTGTTAAAGGTACACGCGGATATTATGTCATTCAACTTTTAGACAAAAAAGACTTTGATTCGGCTGAATTTGAAAAACAAAAAGAAGATTTAAAACTTCAGTTGATGGTTCGAGCCAAACAGAGAATATACTCTAAATGGTATGCAGAATTAAAAGAAAATGCAAACATTAAAGATTATCGAGAATTATATTTCTAATAAAAAAAAGCCCGCTAAATTAGCGGGCTTTTTTTTATTGTGGTACTTTTTTATTTCCAACTTTGGCACTTATCAAACTCCCCTGCCCCGACGGCATTATAAAACTTATGGGCCCAACTCCCCTTGCAAACCAAAAATAACTAGTCCCCGCCATATAAGGTTCCGTTACAGGATCAGGGTAGGATATAGTCATTTTCATTTTTACACACTCGGGGAAAAATCCCGTTGGCAGTTCTACATTCTCAATAGACTCTACTTCATAATCTACAAACACACGTACGGTAGTTATGGAAGAATCCAGGCGGACTTCGGTACTTTCAATTCTTTTTTTATCACCCAGTTTATCAGAAAAAGGCGCGGTAGGAATGGGAGGATCAAACCGAATTTCCGGGATATAAGGAGTCTGCGGAGAAAAAGTGGTCCATAACAGTTTATTGTTTCGTAAAATATGTTTTTCTTTCCAGATGGGTATACCCGTAGAATCAAAGTAAACCATTATAAATTCAGTCTGGTTCTTCTTTTTTTCTTTTTCCGTAACTTGAACTTTGGAAAGAATTCCCGTATAGAGCCAGGTATTATCAATATCTACAGGATAATAGTCAACAGGTCGGTACTGTTCGCTGCATTGTGATAGGATTAAAATAAATGTAGCAAATAGGAAAAAATAGATATATTTCATCATTCTCTGCAATGTTTGTATTATTTTTACTATAATATACAGATTTAATAATGAAATGCAATATATGATTTTTCAGGTCCGTAAAGTATCACGGACCTTTTTAATCAATCATATGCCAGTGTGCGGATTATTCCCATAGTTGCACCCTGGTCATTTGTTGTTGTAGCATCACTAACAGAATAAACCTTTTGTACATTATTTTCTTTAATGAAATCGTTTACAGTTTTATCGAGTGCTTCCAGTTGACCAATACTTTTAAATATTGCCATCTCGGAAGTAAAAGTTTTAACTTTTGGCATCATTTTGCTCCGTTTTTTCATTATTTTGTTCAGAATCAATCGCTTTTTTTAATGCATTCCACCCAAGCATGGCGCACTTTACCCGGGTTGGGTATTCACATACTCCCTGGAATGCGGATAAATCTTCAAGTGTATCAAGATCAATTTTCTTTTCACCTTTAACCATTCCTGAAAATTTATCTATCAACTCTCTAACTTCATTTACAGTTTTTCCTTTTACCTGCTCAGTCATAACGGATATAGATGCCTGGCTAATGGCACATCCGCTTCCTTTAAAGGCAATATCCTGCACAAGATCATCTTTTATGATCAATGACAGATCCAGTTCATCACCGCAAAAAGGATTTTTACCGCTAATATGAACGGTAGCATTACTCAACTGTCCCTGATTTCGGGGTTGTTTGTAATGGTCTAAAATAATTTCCTGATAAAGGTCATCTAGTTCCATTTTGAAAAATATTCCTTTGCCTGATCCAACGCTTTTATAAAAGCGTCTATTTCATTTTTACTGTTATAGAGATAAAAACTGGCTCTTGCTGTTGCATTTACTGCCAGGCGTTTCATAATCAGTTTTGCGCAATGATGACCTGAACGTACAGCAATATTCTTGTTATCCAGAAATGTAGATAAATCATGTGGGTGCACATTATCCAGACCAAAGGCGATAACCGGGCCACGTTCAACAACACTGCCATAAATTTCCAGGCCTTTAATTAACTGCATTTGCTCTAATGCATATACAGTCAGGCTTTTATCGTGCTGTTTTATATTCTGCAAACCCAATGCATTCAAATAATCAATAGCAGCACCCAAACCGATCACTCCGGGTATATTCTGGGTACCTGCCTCAAATTTCCAGGGAACCTGATTCCAAGTGGATTTTAAATAATCAACATCTTCAATCATTGAACCGCCAAACATCATGGGATCCATATCCTCTAAAAGCTTTTGTTTGGCATACAAAACACCCGTGCCCATAGGACCCAGCATTTTATGTCCGGAAAATGCAAAAATATCTGCATCCATTTCAGACACATTAATATTAAAATGCGGAACGCTTTGACTTCCATCAATAACAACCACCGCTCCAACATGATGCGCGGCTTTAATAAATTTATTAACCGGAATGGGTGAGCCCATAACATTTGACATTTGTGTTATAGCAACCAATTTCGTTTGGGATGAGAGTAATTTTTCATATTCGGTCAGAACCAACTGGCCTTCATTGTCAAATGGAATAAATTTCAACGCTGCACCCGTCTTTTGAGCGACCATCTGCCAGGGTATCAGGTTACTGTGATGTTCTAATTCACTGACAATAATCTCATCACCTTTACCAACATGCTTTAACGCCCATCCATAAGCAACTAAATTAAACGCTTCGGTTGCTCCACGTAGAAATACAATTTCTTCTTCGGATGATGCACCAATAAAACCAGCAACCTTTGAACGGGCTTTTTCATATTCCAGGGTTGCCAGTTCAGCCATCCGATAGGCACCTCTATGTGCATTGGCATTATAATTTGTATTAAATTTGTTCCATGCATCTAATACAAATTGGGGTCTTTGGGACGTTGCAGCGCTGTCAAAATAAATCAATTCCCGATTTTCAGCTTGAGAGAAAACAGGGAACTGCTTGCGAACATCCTCAACATTTATATTTTCTGTGTCAGACACAAAAATTTTAGGTATAGCCATTATAGTTACCCAATATCTACTTCAACTTTATCGTCCTGTATTCTTACAGGAAACGATTTTACATCCTCATAAGCCGGTAAAGACAAAGCCTCGCCGGTTTTTATATCAAATTTAGCGCCATGCATAGGACAATAAACACATCCGTCATCTACCCATCCATCGGATAATGGAAAATCTTCGTGGGTACATCTGTCTTCGAGCGCATATACATTATCTCCATCTCGCACAAGAAGAATCTGCTCACCATCCAAATTGACGCGTCTCAACTTTCCGGAAAACAGAGTTTGAAGCTCACACGCTTCAACAAACCTGCTCATTCAACCTCCCTCTCGCCAGGTTTACATCATTCCAAGTTCAAGCCTTGCTTCTTCAGTCATCATATTGTAATTCCATGGAGGATCCCAAACCACTTCCACATCCACACCCTTAACTCCTTCAACATGATGTACTGTAGCTTTAACTTCATTGGGCAACGCTTCTGCAACCGGACATGCTGGTGATGTTAATGTCATCACAATATTTACATGTCCGTTTTCATCCACATCAACCTCATAAACAAGTCCCAAATCATAAATATTCACTGGAATTTCAGGGTCATAAATATTCTGCAAAACTTCTATCACATCCTGCATGATCGATTTCATATCAGGTTCGTACATTAAACTGCCTCATGTTTATGAATGTTTCAAATGACCGTCTTCAAGGTGCGACAATACCAGGTCGTCCATCAATTCTCTTACGGAATCAAACTTGACTTCGTTAAAAATTTCACCGGCAAAAGCATGGATCATAATATTTCTCGCCTTTATTTCACCAATACCGCGCGAACGTAAATAAAACACACCATTATTATCGATCTGTCCAACTGTGCCGCCATGTGTACATCTCACATCATCCGCAAAAATTTCGAGCTGCGGCTGTGTATCTACAGTAGCTTCTTCAGAAAGCAAGATGTTCTTGTTACTCTGGATTGCATCGGTTTTCTGTGCGTCTTTTCTCACATGAATCTTGCCGCTGAATACTGTCTTGGCCTTGTCATCTAAAATACCATGATATACTTCACGGCTGTTACAATGTGGCTGAGCGTGATCGATAAGTGAATGTGTGTCAACAACCTGACGATCATGCGCCAGATACAACCCATTCAACACAGAATCACATCCTTCACCATCCAATACATTGTGAATATCGTTTCGCGAAATAGCCGCACCGATTGAAAAAGAATACGATGCAAAATGGCTGCTGCGTTCCTGATGGATGTGCTGTAAAGCAATATGATATGCCTTTTCACTTTCACGCTGTACTTTATAATGGTGCACAATTGCATTCTCGCCCAATACAACATCAGTAACAGGATTGGAAAAATAAACCTCATTATTCCAACCAGCATACGATTCCATTATAGTTGCCTGAGAATTTGTCTCTGCCACGATCAAATTGCGAGGGTGACTTACAATTTCTGTGTCTTTTGCACGTGAAATATATAAAAGATGGATTGGTTTGTCAAAAACTACATTTTTAGGGATGTAAATAAAAGCACCCTCTTTCATAAATGCAGTATTTAACGCAGAGAATTCGTAATCAAAAACATTTTCATTTTTCTTCAAATACGTCAATACCCGTTCAGGATCATCCTTGATAGCCTGCCCGAGATTTTGAACAACAATACCGTCTTTAACATGTATTTCAGACAATTCCGGTTTAAACACACCGTTAACAAAAACGAGCTGTACAGGGTCGTTTTCATTCAACAAAAAGGGTTTGATCTCATCAAGGCTGACCGGAACGTCTCCCGCATCCAGTTTAAACGACTGCTGTTCAACCGGAGAAATATTGGTAAACCGCCATGCCTCTTTGCGCATTGTTGGGAATCCCATTTCACTGAACCGTTCAATGGCTTTTTTTCGCAAATCATGCAGAGGTGATTCCGCCTGGCCATTTAATTGTTTTTCAAACGTTTCAAAGTTCAGCAGAGGCCAAATTTTATTATCATTAATTGTACTCATAATCTCACACTCCTAAACATTAGCCGCTGCAGGTTCCTGCTCTTTTAACCAGTCATAACCCTGCTTTTCAAGTTCACGGGCCAGTGTTTTATCTCCGGATTTAACAATTTTGCCCTTGTATAACACATGCACATAATCCGGTACAATATAATCAAGTAAACGCTGATAGTGGGTTACAACTATAACCGCATTATCTTTACTGCGTAATGTATTCACACCATTGGCAACAATCTTGAGCGCATCAATATCCAAACCGGAATCGGTTTCATCAAGCACGGCAAGTTTAGGCTCAAGTACTGCCATTTGCAAAATCTCGTTACGTTTTTTCTCACCACCGGAAAAACCTTCATTTACAGCACGTTTTAAAAACTTTTCATCCATTTGTACGAGCTTCATTTTTTCACGCAACAGTTTTAAAAAGGCGCCGGCGCTGATTTTATCCTTGCCCTGATAATCCAGTTTTTCATTCAAAGCTGTACGCAAGAAATAGGATGTATTTACACCCGGAATCTCTACAGGGTACTGAAAAGCCAGAAACAATCCTTCTCTGGCGCGGTCTTCAGGATCCATATCTAAAAGGTCACTCCCATCAAAATCAACCGAACCGTCCGTCACCTCATACTCTTCTCGACCCGCCAATACAGATGCCAGAGTACTCTTTCCTGAGCCATTGGGGCCCATAATTGCATGAATCTCACCCGCTTTGACCTCTAAATCTATACCTTTTAAAATTTCATTTCCTTCAACGGAAGCATGTAAATTTTTTATAGTTAACATATTTATCTCCAAAAAACGTTATCCTTATCCTACACTGCCTTCAAGGCTAACACCCAACAGCTTTTGCGCTTCAACCGCAAACTCCATGGGCAACTCTGCCAATACTTCTTTACAAAAACCATTTACAATCATAGATACTGCATCCTCGGTACTGATACCACGTTGATTACAGTAAAATATCTGATCTTCACCAATTTTCGAGGTGGTTGCCTCGTGCTCAACCTGGGCGGTGCTGTTTTTCACTTCAATATAAGGGAATGTATGCGCACCGCATTTGTCACCAATAAGCATGGAATCACATTGTGAAAAATTACGCGCGTTGGTTGCACCTTTTAGCACCTTGACCTGTCCACGGTAACTGTTTTGTCCAAATCCCGCAGAGATACCTTTAGAAATGATGGTACTTTTTGTATTCTTGCCAATGTGCACCATCTTGGTACCCGTATCGGCCTGCTGTCTGTTTGCAGTCAACGCCACGGAATAAAACTCGCCAACGGATCCATCACCCTGCAACACACAACCCGGGTATTTCCAGGTAATTGCAGAACCAGTTTCAACCTGTGTCCATGAGATTTTAGAGTTCACACCTTTGGCCAAACCACGTTTTGTAACAAAATTATAGATACCGCCTTTACCATCCTTGTCTCCCGGATACCAGTTTTGAACGGTAGAGTATTTAATCTGAGCATTATCCAATGCCACCAATTCTACAACCGCGGCGTGAAGTTGATTTTCATCCCGCATGGGGGCTGTACAGCCTTCCAAATAACTGACATAGCTGTCATCTTCTGCAATAATCAGCGTTCTCTCAAACTGTCCGGTATTTGCCGCATTGATACGGAAATAAGTAGACAGCTCCATGGGACACCTGACACCTTTGGGAATAAAAACAAACGATCCGTCACTAAACACTGCGGAATTCAAGGCCGCAAAAAAGTTATCTGTATAGGGCACCACACTTCCCAGGTACTGTTTTACCAGGTCCGGATGATTTTTTACCGCTTCTGAGAATGAACAAAAAATAATGCCCAACTCGGACAATTTTTCTTTAAACGTAGTCGCAACAGAGACACTGTCAAGCACAGCATCAACGGCCACACCCGCCAAAACTTCCTGTTCCTCCAGGGGGATGCCGAGTTTGTTATACATTTCAAGAATTGCTGGATCCACCTCTTCCAGGCTCTTGGGGCCATCTGCCTTGCTCTTGGGAGCGGAATAATAAACAATATCCTGATAATCGATTGGATCATATTTCACATTGGCCCAGCTCGGTTCTTTCATGGTTTGCCAATGACGAAACGCTTTCAAGCGCCATTCAAGCAAAAACTCGGGCTCCTCCTTTTTTGCCGAGATCAAACGGATCACATCCTCATTCAATCCCTTTGGAACCGCCTCGCTCTCAATATCAGAAACAAATCCGTATTTATACTCACGGTTTGCAAATTCATTTAAAAAATCTGTTTCACTTGCCATAATTACTCCTTAAAAAACTGCGCGAGTGACATACTGCTCAATTGCTGCATTATACCTTTTTGTATGGGTACAAAACGATGTTTCAGCGTGCAATCACGAGTACGATCACATCCGGATTCTTTATCATAACAATCCGTTATGTGTATAGGGCCATCGATAGCCTCCAAGATTCGCGCTATGGTAATATTATCTATATCATCAGCAATGACATAACCGCCTTGAGCGCCCTGTACTGATTCAACTATATTCTTTCTTGCAAGCATTTGCAGTACTTTTGCAAGCAAAGTTTTAGAGACATTGTGAAACTCTGCAATCTCTCTTACCGTTGCCACATTTTCGGGTCTATCAGCCAAATACTGCAGGGCCAGCAGGCCGTATTCTGTCTTTTTACTTAGTTTAAACATCCTTCTCTCAAATAGGACCATTTTAGTCTCATTTAAATCATTCAACAGATACTATTTTGTTCTTATTCCCAAATTTCTTAAATTAATCGAAATTTGAATATTTTTTGAGGAAGTACATATGAAAAAGAATTTCAGGTACCGCGGTTTTGTTTCGCTATTGAACACGTTTAGTTTTATCATATCACTCATATCTGGTATTGTTCTCTATTTCACACCCCAGGGAAAAATCGCCCACTGGACCAACTGGACGTTTTGGGGTCTTGATAAAGAAACATGGGGCGCTTTGCATATCAATTCATCTTTGATATTTTTTATCATAGCCGCATTTCATATTTATTACAACTGGCGAGCCATAACAGGCTACATTTACAGCAGATTCAAAAAAGCCATGAATTTGAAACTAGAGCTTGCGCTTGCGCTTGTTTTTTCACTTTTTATAATCTGGGCATCCGTTGCAGATATTCAACCCTTTGCCACAATAATCCGTTGGAATACAGACATAAAAGACTATTGGGCATACGAAGCTGAAAACCAGCCCCCTATTCCCCATGCTGAAGAAATGACAGTTAATGAATTCTGTAAACAAATCAATCTGGACATTGAACGCTTTGGACAAAGTATGCAGCGGCACAACTGGCAATTCACTCCTGATCAAACGATTAAAACCATCGCCCAAAATAACAACATCTCTCCCGCGGATATTTACAGAGCAACCCAGTCAAAGCAGCTATCCAATGCAAGCGGTCAAGGTGGCGGCTGGGGACAAAAATCCGTTGCCCAGGTGTGCAGTGAAGCGGGAATTGATGTGCAAACCGGACTCGACAGGTTAAAGGCTGGCGGCATCAAAGCATCAGCAAATGATAATCTGCGCACCCTAGCAAGCGGTGCCCAAACACGCCCCAATCTGGTTGCAGAGATCATTTTAGGCAAAAAGATTGAACATTAAGACCAAATAATTTACTTTTTAATATAATAAATCATAATAACTACAGACTCTTAACACGCCAAGGGGGTATTATGATAATCCGCACCATCAGTATATTGCTATTAACAAGCATTGCGGTATTTGGACAATCTCTTGTATATCAAAATTCGGGTTTATCTGTAGAAAACGCGTATGATGTAGCCTCTACACTTGAACAAAGTGCCAAATTTATTTCAGTCAAATATGATGAACCAAGCCTTTCTACGTGGCAATATAGATTCAGTACTATAGCAGGCCTTGGTATGGGCTATGCGACTTGTCTTATTGTTAATCCAAAAGATGACCAAAACAAAACTGTTTTATGGTCATATTTAGGTGGCTATACAGTAGGAAGCACCTTGGGCGTTTATCTGATCAGCAAAATCAAGGGGCACAACGGCTCATTTGCAGCAACATTTCTGGGAAGCACCGTAGGATTAGGTGTGGGTACGCTATTATTTCTTGAAGCAGATAATGATGGTTGGGAAGCTCTTGTACAAATTATCTTCACTTTTGCAACCACAACAGCAGGTTCAATCATAGGCTACAATCTTTCGGACAAGATAAAAGCAGAAAACAATGACGATTCCTGGGGCATGCTGAATATTGAAAAAGACAAACTATGTTTTGGTATTCCATCATTCAAGGTTGATAATGAACAAACATTTTTTAAATTAAACAACAAGACAATATCAACAAACCTGCTAACCGCTCACTTTTGAGGCCACCTATGCATCGCCGAAAATTTCTAAAATCCTTTGCACTCGGAGCAACCGCAATGACTACAGGTGCATTTACTGCCTGTACAAAAAAGCAGACGAATCCCAACGTCCTGCTGATTGTAGTGGACGATCTCGGTTGGACGGATTTGGGCTGTTACGGCAGTTCCTTTTATGAGTCGCCCCATATAGACCGGCTCGCAAGCCAGGGCATGCGTTTTACCAATGCTTACGCATCGTGTCCTGTATGCTCCCCAACACGCGCGGCACTACTCACCGGCAAGAGTCCCGCAAAATTACAGTTTACCGGCCATATTACTGCGATTGGCAGACACCGCCATCCCGAGAATTCGCGAATCATCCCGCCGGACGATCTTATGCACATCCGTTTAAAAGAGATTACTATTGCCGAAGCGCTCAAGCCTGCCGGTTACCGCAGTGCCAGTATCGGCAAGTGGCATGTTGGTGATGAGGAAAAGTATTACCCCACCGCACAGGGATTCGATGTCAATATTGCAGGTTATAATCACGGCAGTCCACCGGGATATTTTTGGCCCTATACCGATCCGGACAAAGAATGGAATCCCGGCATACCCACCCTGCATGGTGGTAAACCGGGCGAGTATCTTACAGATCGCTTAACAGACGAAGCCATTAACTTTATGCAGGAATCCGGCGAGCAGCCCTTTTTCGTCTATCTCCCCTACTATGCCGTGCACACACCACTACAGGCGCCGCAGGAGTTGATTGAAAAATATGAAAAGAAACTCGAACGAGACAAATCTCAAAAAAACGCTGTCTATGCCGCCATGGTGGAAAAAGTGGATACCAATGTGGGCCGTTTAATGGCATATCTGCAAGAAAAACAGATTGACAACAACACGCTGGTAATTCTGGTGAGCGACAATGGCGGACTGGCAACGGTTACTAATAACGCTCCCCTGCGCGCCGGCAAAGGATTTCTATACGAGGGTGGTATCCGTGTGCCCATGATTGTTAAATGGCCGGGCAAGGTCAAATCGGGTTCTATAAATAATACACCAGTCATCAGCCACGACATTCTCCCCACAATCGCAGAGATTGTTCACAACTCGCAAATATCTCAAGACGTTGAGGGTGCCAGCTTGAAATCCGTACTGACGGGCAACACTCAACTCGCAGAACGTGAATTGTACTGGTACTATCCCCACTACAGTCCCCAGGCCAAACAGCCGGCCGCGGCAATCCGTGACGGACAATACAAACTCTTACGTTTTTACGATCCCGTAAAAACCGAGCTTTATGATCTGTCAAATGACCTCAGCGAACAGCATGACCTGTACGAACAAATGCCTGAAAAGGTGCAAGAACTTGGTAAAAAACTGGATGACTGGCTAAAATCCGTAAATGCCAAGATGCATACGTTGAATAAAGGGTATAAAACTGTAATCTATTGCAATTTGGTTAGTAATATATAAACAAACCATCTTTTCTAATTATCGTTACTCAAAACCAACACACCATTATTAGTATCAATAAATAATCTCCCTGATTGATAAATAACCTCTTTTCTGGATGAAAAGTGCTTTCCCCAAACTATATTTCCGGTTTTACAATTTATACCAAAGAGATTCTCTTTTGTCGAGATAGACCTTGTATTTTCATCAGCAACATAAACATACAACATATTATCACTTGCACACATGGAAATGATCTTGTTTTCAAATTGCCGAGTCCAAACATTTTTACCTGACATTTTATCAATTGCAACTATTGTATTAATTGTTGGAGAATAAATCACTTTATCAAAGGTTACTAAAGGTGATATAGAAAAATTAATTTCCCCTTCCCAAAGTCCACGAGCAACCCAATTTTCTTGACCAGTGTTTAAATCTATAGAGCATAAAGACTTATTAGTCATTGATACAAATACATTCTTATCATCCATAACTGGAAAGCCTGTCCATCTATTGCCCTGTTTTCCCCACAAATAAATTCCTTCAGATGGGTCATACGCTCTAATAGAGTCCGAATGAACAGTAACAAGAGCAACATCATTTACACCAATTCCTGAACAATGAAACCAATGGGGTTCTGACTTCCACAATTCAATCCCGGATTGAATATCAAGGCACTCTAATGTTGAAAAATGATTAGCATCCATAATTACTTGGTAAACTTTATTCTCATATGCAATAGCAACTACTTGAAAACCTGCATTTCTTTCCCATAATTCTTTATTAGCTTTTATATCAAATGCTTTTAATTTTTTGTTACGATCTCTTTTATTATTATGACTTTGCAGTATCAGTATACCATTTTTAATAATAGGTGCTATACCTCTATTATTATGCACTCTTGCAATTGGCTGAAAAGATTTACCATCTAAAACATTATAACCACTATTTCCACCTCTTGCAAAAACATCTAATACATTATCCTCATTATTATCATAAAATCTAACACTGGCCATATCAAGCTTGCCCAAATTTAAAAATATTGTTGGAGATATAATATCAGGGCCAGGGAAAAACAAATTATTGTCCGCATCACCATTCCTCATGCACCAGGATCGTTTGTTCGTGTTTTCATAAATAACATTATCATCAATTTTCTCTACGCGATCATATTCCACCCACCCAATTCTATCATTATTAAATTTAATTTTTATAAAATGGGCGAATCGAATTCGCCTGGATCTATTGTCCGCATAATCTAATAAATTGATGTCAGTATATATACTTTCAACCAGATCGTTTTCATATAATACATCAACAATGGGGAAATCCTCCCCTTGACCAGAAAACACGATTGTTGAATCAGATACAATTCTGAATTGTGCTTTGACACTCTCCAAAATCGCATTATATCGTGCTTTTGCAAGAACAACACCAATTAGTTGTCTATTTGATGACGTATTTGATTGATCGACATTAAACATATCGATTGTATTTTTATACATACCAAGAACGGTCGAAATATCGCCCTGTGTCCGATCAACCATCTCTGCCTGCTTAAACGCACAATATCCTCCTATTGGATATTGTATAAACTCAGTTTTCCATTTTTCTGTAAGCGTGAAATACCGGTCATAAATATGTTCTTTCATCAATGTTTCAAACAAAATATCTAATACATCACAAGTATAATTTTTTGTACTCAAATAATAAAACCGATATTCATCAGGATATTGGGATATAGCTTTATATACAGTCTCCTCTAATCTTAACCAATCATGTTCTCGGGCGTAATATTGGGCTTTAGCTTTATATCCTAACAGTTTAACGGCCGGATTTTCACCAATATTTATTAGCCAATCTCCATTCTCGAGGAATAATAACAAATCTTGATCAACAAGGTTTTCTAAAATTTTTTCTGCAGTATAAATATCTAATCGCAATGTAGATTCTTCGGCTTCAAGAACAACATAAGGAAATTTCAAAATAGTATCTTTACACACATCAATTGCTCTATCAACATCTTTTATATCCTTACTTAATAGATTTATCAACTCCAAATAAGCAAAGGGTCCTGCCTTGCCACGATAAAACTTTTGTTCAGGATACTTTTGTTCCATATCATAAAGAGCCTCTGTGGCAATATCCCAATCGTGATGTCTTTTGGCAATTCTATAAATCATAAAATAACCAAAAGCACCAGTACCCAAATACGAATTCCCCACTTCACCATCATAACTTGCTACACAGGTGATACTATCAGGATTAAAGGATTTTTGAAATTTATGCGCAAACTTGTATGCTTTTTCTTTGTCGCTGTTAATATATTTACCTGTTCTTCTGTCACGATATGATCTGGCAATTCTTGTAGCAACATCATAATAAGCATCCTGAGGTTCAAAGATTAAAGAATCCGTTATAAACCAGTAAAATTTTCCATTTCGGGCAGCTTTAAGCCAGTACTTTTCTTTTTTATGTTCAACGTCCAACACAGGCCAATAATCGTCTTGTGCGGATATCAACTTACGTTCAGCAGTCGTGTCTGGATCTTTATAATACGAATCTCCTTTTCTTGAAAGATATGTTATATGATGTGTATAAACAATTAAACTGTCAGTATCTATCCAACCCCAAACATTATCAGATGTTAAAATTTTAATTAGACCTCTGGAATCAAAATTATATTTATAACCAAATTCATCTATTTGTTCACCACCCGCCACCAACCGGTAATCTGTCATTTCGAGCGTTTCAAGCACTTCTGAACCCAAACTGGAATCTGCATACACCTTTGCGGTTTCTGAAACAACAAATCCATAACGCAACGGTACAGCCGATGTAATCCCGGAAAACAATACAAAAAACATAAACAGACTGTACTTTTTCATAATAATCTCCAAAATCCTATTTTAACAACATCATGGTTCGGGTTTCAACCTCTCCCCCGACGTTTATCCGGCACAGGTATACACCGCTGCTCACCGGCTGGCCTGTCTCAGTACGCCCGTTCCAGGATGCTTGATATACCCCTTTGATCTGTTTTTCATCAACAAGCGCAGCTACTTTTTGTCCCAAAATATTAAATATATCCACCTGAACATGACTGTCCTTGTACAAGGCATATTGAATAACCGTGCGCATATTAAAGGGATTGGGATAGCAGTCTTGAAGTGTAAAATCCGTTCCCGATTGCGTACAATCCGCTTCAGTAATCCCTGTTGAAGGCGTCCGTCCCTCAACGTTCGTTGTATTTTCAATAAATGTCTTGCATGAATAATCAAAACGCGTGTAAGCAGGTATTTCGTTATCCCCATATTGTCCCCCTCTATAGGCAGCCGGGCCTATGGTTGGCCAGTCACATTCCGGTCCAAAAAAATCAGGACGTTCACTGTAATAATACGACACATCCTTAAGAACGGCACAAGGTTCGACAGAGTCATTGAATATCTCGCCATGAGATATCCAGGTAAAAGAATCTGCAAGACAACAAAAATTTTGGGCATAGCATAACCGGCTAAAACTGGTAGAACCGTATGGTGCGACCGATGGAATAACGCATCCCATCACACCAGCATCGGGAGTATTGCATAGAACAAGTTGAAACTGCGCCATATTACGCAAAAACACATTAAAAGGGCCATTATTGCCATGTACATCATCTGCTTCAATAAACACAACCCTGTTATACTCGTACAAATTGGCAAAAGAATAACGACCATGAATGCAAATATCTGAATCAGGGTACTTGATTTCACTCCCGCCAAAAGCCATAGTAGAATACTGATCCGTAGAATAATTAAATGCTACTACATTACAATTAGCCCCAACAGACAAAGACATGGCATGTCGCAATTTCTGAAAAATATTATTTTCAACGAGACAATGGGTACTGTTGTTTGCCAGAATCACACCATAACCATAAGAATTACCGCCATAGCAACGGGACTCATGAAAATAGCAGCCACTGATCTCAATATGAGAACAGTAAATAGCAAAAATGTGGTGTCTGCAAGTCTGCTCAAATTCAACACCCCGGACCCAGCAATTGACCGCATTATGCAAATAGACATTACACCCTTTATCATACAAATTTTCTGTTGATTTTTCTTCATCCAAACGCACAATTTTGAGATTCTCTATACCAATATTTTTAACCGGTCTGATTTGCTGTACCCAAATTCGGTTAGATATTGAATAGTCTTTTGAAGCGCTCTCTTTTAATTTTATTTGATTTAAAGATACTGAACAGACTTGCTCTACCTGCCCAATTGAATATCCTGCAGCCTCGGGTAATGCCTCTTCCCAAAATATTACCCAGTCATCCCTTTGAAGCTCTATGGGACTGTTCTGGCCAAGACATAATATATTGGTATTCTTGGGTATATTCTCATTCAGTTGAACGGCATTTCCAATGGGGTAACCTCTGGCTACAATACAATTCCTATCATTACCCACCTGAAAATTTAAAACAGTGGGATTCTCTCCCCCGGCACCGTTTCCCTGAATGACTATATTACTATCACCATATGAAAAAGATATAGGAAAATCCAAAAAATATTCACCACCAGGGAAATAGATTACCGACATTTCATTAAAAGGTAATGCGGAAAATGTTCTGGCCTTGTCTAATGCGGAATAAAACTGTTGGTACAGTGTTTCACCCGGCTCCTTCGTTACATCAAACACATGATCAGCTACACGTCTTTCAGTTGAAACAAGTCCCGCAGAACTCCAATCCACCCGTTGAGTTTCAGGTATATACCCCAGGCCATGAAATAACAATTGCCCAAAACCAGAATCAACACAAAAAATTAATAACAGCGGTAATACTACTTTCAACATCCCCTTAAACGGTCCCATAAAATCCTTTACCCATCCTTTGCAATTACGCGTTTTATTTTAACAACATCATGGTTCGGGTTTCAACCTCTCCCCCGACGTTTATCCGGCACAGGTATACACCGCTGCTTACCGGCTGGCCTGTCTCAGTACGCCCGTTCCAGGAAGCATGATACACCCCTTTGAGCTGTTTTTCATCAACTATCGAAGCTACTTTTTGCCCCAGTACATTAAACACATCCACGTTAACCTGGCTGTCATTGTACAGCACATATTGTATGACCGTGCGCAAATTGAAGGGATTGGGATAATTGGGGTGCAATGTAAAACCTTTATCCGCGGGAGCGTCCAGCGTTTCACCATCTTCAACAATCACAACACCACTTTCTCCTGAGATAAAAAGCTTGCCCGCCTGATAAACAATATGCGCGTCATTGCTGAAATATCTGCGCCATTGTTCTTTACCAGTAGTCAGATTAAAGGCGTAAATATTATTGTCTATATTAATGGGGTAATTATCGTACGTTAACTGTACATAGATTGTGTTTCCACCAATACAATACGAATCAATAAAACGGTCAAAAGATTTTCTATACAAGAGCTTTCCGGTATACTTGTCCAAAACTACGATTTGTTTATTGGAATCTGAAAATAAAATATAATCCGGAGTAACGATAGGCTGCAATGGATCATTTAGATAAGAGTAATAATAAACATGCGTAACTGACCAAAGAATTTCACCGCTTTCTAAATTTATTGCGGCTAAATATTTTCTGTCCAGCATGGTGTACACATGATTCTCATCCAAAACAGGAATTGGCTCATCCAGGTCTTTACTTGTACTCTTACTCCAGATTTCCTCACCGGTTTTGGGATCAAGCGCCGTTACCGCTCCTTTTTGGGTAAAAACCACAGCTTTGTTATTCAAACCGATTGCCAAAGGTGTTGCGTTAGCACCTTTGGATTTCCAAACACGGTTGCCGTCTGCAACATCAACACAGGCAACCAAACTGTCCAACGTAAAATAGTATAGGTGGTTGTTATGAACCACTGGAAAAGATTCCTCAACAGTATCCAATTCCCACAATTGTTTTCTAGCTTTATTTCCATACTCGAAACATTTTATTTTAAATTGTTTAACCCCATATGTATAATCATAATCTTTGAATATAATTTTATTATCTACAAAGATAGGATAACAATCACGCAATGAAGATCCAATTCTTGCAATTTCAAGATGATTTTTCCCGTTTATTGTTGTAATACTATTATCCAAAAATCCATCCAGTACATAATCCAATACCCCGTCTTGATTTACATCAGAAAATCGAATACTGGAAAACGATTGATCAAAAACACCACCGGATATCGCGGGATTATAAATATCCGGTCCCTTGAAATATAGATTGTTCTGCGAATCTCCATATGGCATACTCCAGGTTTTCGAATTGCTGTCAGCTATACCCGTAGCAGGGGATTCTACAAACAGATTACGAGAGTGCACCCAGCCGATTGTAGAATCCGAAAGTAAAACTTTGGCAAATCGGGGTGTCTTTACATAATACTTTTCATTATAATCTATCATATTATTATCAGTACACAGTCTGATAACATGATCATCTTTATTTAACACACTAATGATTGATGTTGTATCATATCGCATTTTATAAACCCAGGTACTGTCCAACAAAACTGTTGCATCAACAGATACAGACTCGTTTAACACACTGTAACGTTTTTCAGCATGATACACACTAAAATCAATTCCGGATTCTTTGCAATAAAAGTTATAGTGTTTCTCACTTTTGATAGCGGATTCATAAAAATGCCTTGCATACGCTTTATCCTGATGTATATTATCATAAAGCTCTGCTTTTTTAAACAAACAAAAGGCGTGTAAAGCGTATATTGACGGGACATCTGCAAGGATTTTATCCGTCCATTCAATACACATCTCGAACTCTTGATTCTTGTAATAAAAATCAAACATCATTTCAAGAATCTCAGCAGAAATGTTACGGTGAACTTTGATTCCGGCAGAAACTGTTTCATTGGGATATCTTTCTAATACGGCATATACATAGTTACCTACTGAACGAATATCACCTTGTTTAATTTTAACCAACACGCTGGCTTTATTTGCTATTAATTTCACAGTCGGGTTATGGGTTTCCTTTGACATCCGGTTTGCGTGCTCTGAAATAATTTCCGGGGTTTTGGATTCAATCATCGAGTATAACATCTCCGCGGCAGATTCATCAGCATAACCTTCGCTTTCCCATCCGATCATAATCTGCTTTTGATATTCTTGAATAACAAAGTGATATTTTTCAATTGCCCTTTCTTCATCTCCCAACTTGTATCTGTAAATACGGGCAATATCCAGGCTTACACTGGGGCCTGCTTTATAAAAATGTATCTGTTGATTGGGATATTTAACAACTATTTCTTCCATAACCTGAATAGCTGCATTCCAGTTTTCAACAGTTTCATAAAAATGGGCCAGCTCCCGGTTTACAAAAGCACCAGCGCCATATTCACGCCAATCATCAAAATACTCATCGTAAATAGGCAATAGATACATTCCGGCATAAGGATCAATTATAGACTTTAATTTCAGCAAAAAAGCTTCTGCATGTGGATACCAATTTCGGATTCCGGGGTATTCAATAAATGCGTCGCATGCAGAGGAACTTGTTCCATATAGCATATATTCACTGGCAGCATATAAAGCGCCCCACAAATTAAAATCCAGTAAATTCTCTTTGGGTTTATACCAGTAATTATGTTGACGATATTTCACCTTGAACCAATACACATTATCAACAAACTCTATATCAAAAATCTGAAGCTGTTCGTCAGATCTCAGATAAGCAACAGGTTCCCCATTCGGATCGATTTCCTGAAAAAGGGGTTCATCTTTATCCGCAAAACAAGTCAACATACTGGAAATTAATAAATTTTGATAGTCAATCCACCCCCAGGTACTGTCTGCGGTTAAGATTTTGGCCCAACCGTTGAAATTAAAATTATATTCCTCACCAACCGCTTCACCTGCAACATATCGATAGGCTGTCATTTGCAGTGTTTCAAGCACCTCCGCACCTAAACTCGAATCCGCATAAACAGTTGCCTCACCTGACAGCACAAATCCATATCGCAGGGGTAAAGCACTTGCAGCACTGGTTACCACAAAAAGAAAAATTACGATTCTAGAAAAATAATTCATTTACATCCCCAATAAATTATTATGTATCCGGACCATTCATAACGTCAATGCCCCTGGTTATCATTAAATATAATTAAAATGACCTTTTACAACAAGAGGAATTTAAATCAAGTTATTTTACTATTTCTTATAGACAAAATTTTACAATCTCACACACAATATTCAGTCAGAATCTTAAAGAATGGCATATTAATTGTTATATTTTTAAAATTAATCTGTACAGCAGTATTGTAGTAGAGGCACACATGTATCCTATTAAAATATCTATAATATTCATATTTATATTTGCAGAATTACTATTCGCTTCAGATTCAAACTCGCAGCAAATAGATCAAATATTCAACATGTCACTTGAAGAGTTGTTGTCTGTCAAAGTTACAACCGCAGGAAAAACCCCCCAGGCCATAAGTGAAATCCCTGCAAGCACTGTCATTTTGACTCGTCAGGAAATTGAATCTTTTGGATATTCAAGCCTGAGTGATATTTTACAAAACATTACCGGCCTCTATATGATAAATGATTATTCTTACGATGGCGTTAAATTTGGAGTTCGCGGATTTTGGTCTGGTGTTGCTAACGACAATTTGATTATACTCGTGAACAACATCCCTCAAACTAAAAATGTTGCATCAAATCACCCCTTACCTGAAATTCCGGTTCCGGTTGAAGCAATTGACAGAATTGAAGTTGTTCGTGGACCCATGTCTGTTATTTATGGCAGTGGTGCGTTTTTTGGCGCAATTAACATAATCACAAATGAAGAAACAGATCCACATTTTTATTCATCAACCAGTATAGGAACCTCAAACACCCATAAATTTTTTGCTAGCGTTAATAATAAAACAGAAACCAGCTCTCTTTCAATCAATGCGGCAAGTTTTCACACAGATGGAATCGATCAACCCATTGACCAGCTTGTATCCAATGTAAAATCACTACGAAATTGGGGAATAACATCCGAATATACGACCGGTGGTAAATTGCAGATGAAGAATAAATATCTGGATATTAACGGTACAACCAAAAATATATATTACAATTTTGTTCTAGTTGAAACAGAGCAAGGTATGCAATATAATATTCCGGCTTATGGGGAGGGAAATTCAAATACATATATTGATTACAATATAACAACGGGTTATAAAAAACATTTAACTGAAAAATTAAATATTGATTTAAAATTGTCATATTTTAAAGACAGAGCCTGGTTTAAATATAGTTTTATTGATGACAATTTTTATGGATTGCAACAGTTGGAAAGTAATGCGTGGGATTTTACAATAGACATGTTTTACAAACCGAATAATAAAATTAATATTACTTTTGGCACTTTACTAAAAAGTATTCTGGACGCTTACAATTTGTATGATATACCCTCATTCAACATGCCAACTTTTGAACGTACATTGGCTACAATCCCTCAAGATGAAGAGATAACTTTGCTGGCTGCATTTTCACAAATAGAATATAAACCTACATCCCGTCTCATGTTTGTAGCAGGTTTGCGACTTGAGAAAAGTCTAAAATACGAGATATTGGCAGATTTTAATAACAAAACAAATATGCATAAACAAATATCAAGTATTATTGATCGAGATACCATTGAGAAAATCCCTCGCATTGCCGCAATCTATAATATAAATAACAAACATATCATGAAACTCTTATTCGGCAAGGCGATCAACCGCCCCTCCTTTTTTCAGGATTATTTGCAGATACGCTCGGACAGTGATGTATTGCAACCCGAAAAAATTGAAACACTGGAATTCAATTATCAATCTGTCCTGCATACAAACCTGACAACCAGTTTTAGCTTTTTCCATAATAAACTGGATAACCTTATCACCCGGGTAACTGAAATCGATGATACCCAAAATTATTACAAATCCTTTTCGTCTAATGCAGGCCGGTTTGTAACCAATGGCATAGAACTGGGGATTACTTTTACTCCCCTGAACAATTTATATATTCAAACCAGTGGTTCAGTACAAAACACAAGTGACGAGAGGCCAGAATTTAAAGACATCAAAGTTGCCTACTCTCCTCAAAAGCTGGGATACTTGAAAGCAAGATATAGAATCAACAACCAAATGACAGCCTCTATTTTGGGCCAATATGTGAGCAGTATGGAACCATATTGGGATACAGAGCCTGACATGCACACACCCGGTCAAACTTCAATTGGAAGGATTGGACAAAAAACTGACGGTTATTTTCAAGCCAGTATTAATTTTAGATACAATAACCTGTTTAATAAAGGCTATTTTATTAACTTGAATATATACAACCTGCTTGATTCTGAAATCAGATATCCCACATTTACAAACAATCGATGGGCTGACAAGGGTACATTGGGTTACGGACGAGAATTCATGTTAACATTGGGTAGAAAATTTTAATAAAATGGTATTATGAATGTTTATCATAAAGTTACATTATATTTTTAAAAAAATAAAAAGTATCTTTCTCTATTTACTAGTGGTTTGTTTCATGTCATCATCCATTGCATTTGGACAGACACAAAGCTATATTGTTAAAGCTGCCTTTGTAGAACGATTTACTCATTTTATTGAATGGCCACAGGATTCAACAAAAACCAACCAGGAATTTACAATTGGCATTATTGGGAAAAATCAATTAAATTCAAACATTGAACAGTTATATACAGAACAAAAAGTCAAAATTAAAGACAAAAAAATATCGTTCAAGTATTTTAAATCGCATACGGATTTACAAACCACCCATATTCTTCTTGTATCTCCAAAAACAGATCAGGATTTAGTAAACATTTTAAATTTCACCAAAAATAAACCCATATTAACAATAAGTGATTGCAAAACATGTATTGAAAAAGGAGTTCACATTAACTTTTTTATAACCAATGGTTCAATACGCTTTTCAATCAATAATTCAACAGTAAAACAATCTAACTTGTCAATAAGCTATCTTTTACTGCAGGCAGCTGGCACGGTTATTAATGAATAAGAATATAGAACATGAAAAACATATCCATAAAATATAAATTAATCCTCATCGTTTTTGTAACAGTATTACTTGTGGTTACATCGGGATTGATAGCTATACTTACTTATGAAATCAATGAAGAAAAAACAAATCTTGCCAATGAAGTTTTGACCGGAACAAAACTTGTTGGAGAAATTTGTGTATCTCCCCTTTCTTTTTATGATCAAAATGGAGCCCATAAGCTTTTAACCAAAATATTCACTATTGAACAGGTTAATGAATGCTGGTTGTACGACAGTAATGATGCAATCTTTGCAATGGTTAGCAGGTCTTCAACTCAAGACAGTCTGCCAAGACCCAACCTGGAGATAAACGGTACTTATGAAGGTGATTATTTGTATATCATACAACCCATAAATTATAATAATAAACTTTATGGATATATTTTTGTTAAAGCTTCCGTATTAAAAATGGAGGACCAATTATCTGATTACAAATTAACAATGGTTCTTGTTTTTCTTACCATGCTAATTGTCTCATTTTTCCTGGCAAATCGTTTTCAAAGAACACTGTCCCAGCCCATCCTGGATCTTGCCCAAGTAATCAACAATATTTCAAGCACCCAGGATTACTCGAAACGTGTGGAATACAATGGCGCTGACGAAATTGCACAATTGTATCATGGTTTTAATAACATGATGGGCCAGATCCAAAAAAAATCCCGGGAACGAGATCTTGCTCAACAAGAATTGGAAACCAACGAAGCTAAACAAAAAGCCATGCTTGAAAACATTTCAGATGTAATTGCAATTATTGACAAGGATGGTATTATTAGATACAAAAGCAATAATATAGAAAAATGGTTTGGCTGGAAACCCAAAGAACTGATTGGTCGCAGCACCTGGGAGCTTTTGCACCCGGATTCTCTTGAATATGCTAACAATATTTTCAACGAACTGATCAAGGTTGAAAATGTCTTTAAAACCATGGAAGTAAAATATAAATGCAAAAACGGTGAATATAAATGGGTCAAATCCACTGCCGTTAATCGTATAAATGATCCCAATATTAAAGGGGTCTTGATGAACTATCATGATATCTCTGAAAGGAAAAAAACAGAAGCAATAATATTGCAAAAGCAGAATGAATTACTAGAAGCACAGCACATGGCAAAAATCGGTAATTTCTATGAAGATCTTGTGGCTAAAACACTGTACTGGTCAGATGAAAGCTATCTGATTTGGGGAGTAGAACCAGGGCATACCATTACATCTGATTTTATTTTAACATTAATCCACCCGGATGATTTACACCTGTTAACCAAAGCAAGGAATGATGCACAAAAAGGGAATCCTGAAACACTATTGGAATTTCGAATTAAGCGTCCGGATGGTAAAATCTGTTACATTCATGATCACTGGGTCAGCACATATGATGAAAATGGTATAGAAATTGAACGTTCCGGTACACATCAGGATATTACAGAACACAAACTGGCTGAAGAACAAATACAACAGGACCTCAAAGTCAAAGAAGTATTATTAAAAGAGGTACACCATCGGGTTAAAAACAATCTCACAGTCATTACCAGTTTGCTCAGCCTACAAGCGCGCACCATCACAGATAAAGAACAGGCATTTGAAGCCTTTAACGAAAGCCGAAACCGTATTATTTCAATGGCACTTGTCCATGAACATCTTTACAGATCTGATGACTTTTCAAAAGTGGATATGAAAAAATATATAGAAACCCTTGCTATTGACCTTAAACATACCCTTGCACCTGAAAAAAACATTGAATTAAATATGGATGTCAAAGACGTTCAGCTTGATGTCAACAACGCAATTCCCTGTGGACTGGTATTAAACGAATTGCTTACAAACATTTATAAACACGCGTTTCCAAACTCGAACAATGGCAAGGTCAACATCTCTTTTCAATCCGATAGTAACTCGACTTATGAATTGATTGTTCAGGACAATGGCAGAGGACTGCCTGAAAATTTCAACATTGAAAACAGCAATACTCTTGGACTACAATTAATGCACATGCTATCTCAACAGCTTGACGGAAAAATGACTGTAAAGAACCAAGATGGAGCAACGTTTAAAATACGCTTTAAAATTGATCAGAACTGAAAGCCATTTTAAAATAAACTCTTGTCGAAATAATAATCAATGCCAATATTATATGTAAAGCTGTTCTGCCTATTAAATCTTGGATTGATAAATTCAGGACGCGACAAAAGATATTGCATATTTGCTGTCAAAACGACATTATCTTCTATATAATACCTGAAAATTGTACTTAAATCAAACGATTTTTGGTCCAAATAATATTTTGATTCCAGATCAGTAATATCCTCCTCCTCTGGATTATATTTGAAATAATTCATTTTTGCAGAAAATATATTTAACCAGGTAATCCGATCAGTAAGAACTGTAAGATTCCTAATTTCGCAGCTAAAGTTTGATTTGGGATTAAACCAAACAAATTCTTCAACAGATAAATCCTCATAATTACCCGAGATTTTTGTACTGAACTGGTTTCTCAGGCTGTAATTTTTATAATATTGAAAATTTAAATAAGCACCATATCTTTTATTTTTTGATTTTTCAATTGATGTGCTCATACTTTGATTAAAATACGTTATATGACTTAATCCAAAGCTTACTTTCCATCCTTCGAATCGGGACCCAATATTTTCTGAAAGGGCATCGGCAATGTAATAATGTTTATAAGCATCAAATTCCAGATCTGAAAATAACTCGTAATAATCCCGCCAAAAATATTTTTGAGACCTGTCATAGACGGTTCTATAGCTGCTATATTTGCTTAACAATTCCGCTATTTTATAAACGGCTTTAGGATCATCAAGCGCATCAATTCCGACAACCCGGGCTCTTTCCCGAAAACGCATTGCCCGTATAGTATGCGTCACATCCCGCACGCGTCCAAAACCATAACCCAATAAAGAGTATGTTTCAACACGCTGCTGAACTGTTTTACTGGAACGACTTTGACCAACAGAGCGGTATTGATATAAACTCTTTCCTTTTACTTCTTCATATTTTTGATTAACATTCAATTTCAGATCTAGAAAATGCCGCCCTTTTAAATAATAATTCCAGTTAACCACAAAATTATATGCAACTGAATATTGTTTATAATTACTTTTTGAATATATACTATCTGGTAGTATTGAAATGCTTGTATTACTTTCTGTCTTTCGAGATATACCTACTGATCCATTTAATGTCAAAATTTGTTTTTCACTTTCTCTATATATTTTAACTCTAGGAACCAGGTTTAAAGAATTATTATTTGCGTTTCGTTCATAACCCCTTTGCTTAGATGAATTATCAGAGCCATTCAAATCCAAAGAAAGTCGAAAGACATTGTACCCCCAATCGGGCAGGCGATAGTCCAGCAGAGGTTTTATATCATTCGGATCTTTGAATCCCACAGACTCTTGCGCGTACATTCCGACAGCAAACAAAAACAGGCACAACATGATCTTTTTAATACGCATTTCTCTTTTCTCCCTCAAAAATAGTCGCTACATGCTAATCCCCAACATGGTCATTTAATGAACTGATCTACAATTCATATTTCCATGACGTTAGCAGATATTTTTTATGTTTATTTGGTTACGGGGGTGTTACTAATATAACGAATTTTAGCCTAAATGTGTTTACATTTATTTTCAAACTTGGAAATTTTTCAAAATTTTCTAACTTGTTATACATTAACAAAGGAAAAACATGAAGCCCATAAAATGTATCATTTCATTTCTCGCTTTTATTTTGCTACTCTCTTGTACAATAAATAAGCCAAACTATAATCCGGTTTTCATTTCAGATGCCCGTATAAAAGCATTGAAAACTGCTGTTGATGATAAATCAGAGCCGCAGTACAGCGCGTTTCTGGCACTTGAAAAAGAAGCCGATGCCAACATTAACCATACTCCTTCACCCCCATCCATCTGGTATGTACCGGGATATTACCGTGACGCAGAAGGACACCGCACTGCAAAAGAAGGACTGCAAAACGATGCCAATCTCAGCTATACCTTTGCTCTTTGTTACCGCATAACCGGGGATAAAAAATACGCAGAATCGGCAATGCGCATTATAAACGCCTGGGCTTCACAGGTAGACAGCATGAGCCGTGCTGATGATTCGTTACTCTCGTTCAGCTATCATTTTCCTCCGATGGTTTTTGCCGCGGATTTATTGAGAAATACCAGAGTATGGCCTGAATCACAACAAAAAGTGTTCAGCATCTTTCTGCGGGATAACGCCTATGACATGAACACCATGCACCGCAAAAACAACTGGGGAAACTGGGGTATTGTACTGGCAGCATCCTGCGCAGCATACCTGGAAGACACTGAAAAGCTGCTCACATGTGCCAACCGCTGGAAATATTTTATAGAAAGCCAGATTGACGAAGACGGTGTACTACCGCATGAAATCCATCGAAACAATGGGCGTTCGGGTGTCTGGTATTCCCATTTTTCTCTCATGCCGCAGACATTGGCAGCTGAAATTCTGTACAACAACGGATATGATCTGTATGAATATGTGTCCCCCAACAACAGGTCATTAAAGCTTGCGTATACTGGTCCCCTTGCAGAATGGTCTGCAAATCCTGCTTCTTTTCCATATTGGGATGGCGATCCCTCGCTCATTAGCGGATACAACTATTACAGCTATTTTGAAATCCTGAACCGGCATTGGCAAAATGAGACAGTCATAAAATTATTAAAAGAGAATCGTCCCCTAACGGCCAGACACTCTGCACCGCACCTGACTTTAACACATGGATTGCCGTTAGATTAATACCCCAATTCTTCATTAACCAGAATCACATGTATACGTTCAGGGTCCAGTTGGCGCTCTATAATACCCACCTGTCCCCAGATATTTTCATCATTCCATTCAAATGCAGCGGTATTCCCGGATGCTTTTGCCGCTTCATTCACTCGCTTTATATTCATTGGGGCAGCAACTTTTTTAACGCGGTCCATAGCAGAGTCCAGATCCGGGGTGATCTTGTTTTTACCCGCTACAATGATCACCTTTTTCGGCCCAAATGTAATAGCGGCTACGCGATTACCCCGGCCATCCACATTAACGATCTGGCCTTTTTCGGTTATCGCATTGCAGCTACTCAAAAACGCATCCGCTGCAAACATGCACTGGTATAATGCCGGTAAATCGGCAGGATCTTTGATTTGGGTGCGGTCCAGCAGATCAAAATCATCCCGTTGACGTAATTCGTCAAGAATACCAATCTGCTCAAGGGTAACACTACCCCCAAACCCTACAGATGCACCTTCTGGCAATAATTCATATATTTTCTCAACTGCCTGTTCTTTATTCTCTACAAAATAGCCTGTCATATTTCGCTTTTTCAAATTCGCTATCAGCTTTTCCACATATTCCTCACGATTATTTTTCTTCAAAGGGTGCCAGTTTAGCAGGATGGATATTTATGGTGTCCCAAACATTGTTCAGCACATAGGGTTCATGCTCCAACCATTCAATTTCCAACTGTTCTCTGGACTCGTATTCACAGACAATCATAGAACCGATCATTTTCCCATCATCATCCAAAAGACCTGCCGCAGACAACCATTTCCCCTCATCATAATATTTAAAAGCATCCGATAAATGTTTTTCCCGTACTGCCATACGCCTTTCAAGCGCGTTTTCATCCTTGTGGTCATATGCCACCACTACAAATTGCATATACTTTCCTTTATTTCAATCCATTCAAAGGTTTCGATGTTGCCAGGGCAATTACACGACCCTGGTCACCAACAGCATTATAAAAATGATAAACAATATCATTGTGATAAATCACCCACGGTTTATGCGCGTATTTTTTATCAAAAGATTCGGATGGAGCTACAAGATCGTCACCGTCCCAATTCGTCCAGTTGACCAGATCGTATGAGCAGGCAAAGGTATCAAACGCGCCTTCTCGCCAAAACGCGCCAAAATAATACATAACATATACATCCCCAATTTTGACGATCTGCGCGTCTCCACAAATGCCCTTGTAGCGGGTAATTACCGGGTCATCGCCAAAGCGCTGCCAGTCCGTCATATTATCCGAGACTGCCATAGCAATACTCTCATAATTTGCAGTATCACCTTTGGCATTATAATACATGACAAAGGGATGGCCCGTGACCTGTTCCGGATCTCTGAACACCAGACTTTTATAGATGGTTTTTTTTTCAAACCAGCGGGCATCTTTATCATCCGGCAGCAAAATGGGCTTTTCAAAGCGCTGCCAGGGCTCCGGCTGTGTCAGTTCATTGGTAAAAGCCAGTCCCACACCCAGGGTACCGGCCTCGTAACCTTCAGTGGCACCGCCAAGGTAGGTCAGCCAGTATTTACCGGTGTATTTCTCAACAGAATAACTGCCGCCCCAGTTAATATCTACCAGCGAGATATAACCGGCTTTTTGATTAGCATCCCAGGTATTTTCGGTAAAGTCCAGTATTTTACCCAAAGTCTGCCAATGTAACAAATCATCACTCTTTGACATCCAGGTCTCGTAACCCTGACCATCAAATACAATATAGCTCATATACCACTGGCCCTGATGACGAAAAATGGTAGGTGAATCAACCATTTTTTTATCATCCGGATGTTTATAAACAATACCATATTTATATGGAGTTTTTACCGTTTCATATATAGATTGCATGGTTTCCGGACTAATCCGCCGTACGTCTTTGTGCGTACATGATGTTAACAACAGTCCCACAAACACGATCAAGAATAGTTTATATTTCAAAGCGCCCTCATTCTTCCAGTTTTAACAGCAGTGTAATACCTCGCATCTCTTCTTCCAGCATTGCAGATTCCGCTTCCTGATTTTCTATATATTCTTCAAAAAGCTCCTGATGGTCAGGATATTTTTCAATCAGCTCTTCCGTACGCTTGCGAATTTTTGCGGTATTTTCAGAATTCAACTGCCGCATATCCTCTTGCGTCCATTCACAAGAATCAATAATAACAGCACCGGTCTGCTCAATCTCTTGAATGAGAAGCTCCCGACTGACTACACCTTCCGATTGCAGCTCTTCATCCACCGCAAAGACCGTTTCAAGCAGTACAAATCCGCCCGGCTTTAAACAGGGTTGAATCTTGACCAGGGACTCGCCAATATCTCCCAAAACTTCTGTATCGTAACCAAAAACCACCAGATCTTTATCATGATATTTTTCAACAGATTCTACAATATCTTCCAGCATGAACTGTAATTTTTCAGCTACACTTTGCTTTTTCGCTTTTTCATTGGCTTCGGCAATAAAATCAGGCAGCAGGTCAACACCCACGCCGGTACAGCCGAATCGCGCCGCCATCTGCACCAGCACCGCGCCTTTACCGCAGCAAAGGTCCAGCACCTGCATTTTGACAGGATTTTCAATATGCTTTTCTATCATCTCTAACATTAACGATGGTCGGGAACCCAGTTCCCACAAGTCTTGCAGCAGATAAGGGATAAACTCGATGATTCCGTGGTCGCACGCATCCAGAGATGACATGAATTGTTCGTCATGATTGTCCATTTTCTCTCTCTATTTTAGTTTCAGAATATTACTAAAACCTGAGCAGGAATTCAACCGCTTTTTTATAAAACCTTGCTCTTGAAAAAATAGACTTGCTTTTATTTGTTAAAAATAATAGATTTTATATAGATATTATCAGGGGTATAAACATGAGAAAATCAACAATGTCTTTGATCAGAATTTTAACGCTATAGTCTTGATTATCTTTACTTGTACCCTAAAGCACTTTTTTTAGCGGGGACAATCATGAAATCAATTGCATATTTTTTAATAATCCTGTTTTTGATGCTTGTCAATTCAATTGAAGCAGGCACTATGGGATCTATTGATGATGAAAGACGAGACAAAAACTGGGACTGGTACTCTGACCCCAATTTGAAAATCGATTTATACTACCCAGGTAAGGAACAATTAAACATGTCTCTTCCATGGAATGATGCGGGTTCTTTTATCTTTCCCATATTTTTCAATGCGGAAGGCAGAGATAAATATGATATTTATCCATCACAAGGATGGAAATTATTCTTGCGCGATTTTGGAAATGAAAACACCTCGTCTATCTACCCCCTCCTCTTACTTTACAATGAATACCAGGGTATACTCCGATATATCTATTATGGCACCAAGAAAGCGGAAACATCCTATATATTGGCTACACTATATCTGTACAATAGCGAGTTCTCACGTTATGGAAGACCGGACAAAACCACACCCTTGTTTGAGCTCAGTTATCTGAATAATTGCGGTTTTGTTAAAGACTATACCGATGCAGACGTACTTGAAGAAATACATGTTTTAGGTGTGTATGCACCCTATCAATGGAACTATGTTGACTTTGATGTTTCAGGATATGATCCGGACATTGGTACAAAAATATTCAGTGCCGGCATTTCTATTGAGACATTACGAAACTTTGATCAAAATAACATTGAAAATGCAGAGTATCTTGAATCTACCTTGTTCAATACATACAGCGGGCTTGTCAACAATCAACTTGAGGGCGCAAACCCTGCCGGGCGCCTGGAGAACAGTATCCATCCATTTAAAAACATGAGGATCAAATATCAAAATGTGGAACAAGCGCAAAACGCATTTGCGGAATGGGCCCTGGGCAACAAGGACTCCAAAACCTGGTATGCAGACGATATATTATCAATCGCTGAAACTACTTTATGTGATAAATGGATTCCCGCCATGGCGCCCTTTGCTACATTGTATAAATTCCTCAAAGGCGGCGGCTCACCGGACAATTCTCTATTACCCAGAACGTTTTCCGGATTACCCACAGAAATAACCTTCCCTGAAAATACAAGTCTCGGCCAGGGGCTCTATTCATTATTCTTTTACCTGCCAGGATGCGTTCTACCTGACACACTCTTTGCGGCACAATCGAACGCCCTGCCCTTGTATGACAAACCGTTGGGCATTTTTAACATGGTTTCAAAACCGCAGGTAGATCATACATGTAAAATTAAAAGTGTACGTAAAAATAAAGACAACAATCTCTATACAACCCAATATGATGATTTTTTTAAAATAAACGGAGATTTACCCTTTGTTATTAATCCATATATCTTTGATACCAGCAAAAGTACAGTCAAATTTTCTTTTGTTTCTACTGAACAAGACATCAGTTCATTCAAGGCAACCAGTAATTCTGATCCCGATGATGAATATCGGCAAACATTCCATTATGTAAATTCCGCTCAAGTGGAAACAGAAAATCCTTTTCAATTGCCCACCCACGCAACCGGACAAAAAGCATTGCAATCGGTTAAAGCAGCAATATTCGCAGAACTGGTACCTCATAACGCAGGTCCCGATTTTGTACCCGTGCAGATTGTTAAAACTTTTAACATAGAAATTAAAAACATTGTCAAAAGTGACAGTACGATTTTAGATTCACTGAACACCAATCTTGTGAACAATGAATCTCTATTTTCATTAACTCAAAATTATCCCAATCCGTTTAATCCGGTTACAACCATTCCCTTTATATTATTCAAACCGGCAAAGGTTGAGATTCGCATCTTGAACATCCGGGGAAGAGAGATCGCATTGTTGACAAATCGTCATTATGACACGGGACAGCACAGTGTTCAATTCAATGCGGCCAGCTATCCCAGTGGTATTTATCTGATTCAGGCAGATATCAAAACACAACAAACATCACAAACTCTAACCCGAAAGATCAGCTTGGTTAAATAACACCTGATGCAGTAAAAATCATTTATCATTCTGCCAGATGGCGTACCTAACGGCACGCGAAAAAGCTTTGTTTTTCATTTCTACAAATATATGCCCCCCTAACGGGGCCTTTGCAAGACAATCCGATACTAAAAATAAACAATAACAATCAATTGGTATCATATCTTAATGTCCCGCCAGGCCCAGAATATTTGTAGAAACGTGAATATCAAGTATTGGCATGCAGTTAGGTATGTAATACTATTATGCTTTTAATCACCGATTAAAATAATCGGGAATGCTTTTTTTAGCAAAACAACTCTAAAAACAGAAAAATCTTGTCTTTATTCAAGAATATTTTTAGATTCAAGTATATTACTAAAAAGGGGGAGTATTATGAATAAAATATTAATCAAACAAATATTAAAACTTTTTTTAATCACACTCTTAATATTCTCTTGCGACAAGAATCCGGTCTCAGACAAAGTGATCATAGTAGAAATTCAAGATCCGATTTTGGATAAAGCAATTCGTGACAAAATCAAAAAACCAACCGGTCCCCTGGAAGCGTCTGATCTCAAAAAGATCGAAAAACTGGAAATTGCTGGCAAGATAGAAAATTTAAAAGGTATTGAATATTGCTGCAAATTAAAAACCTTGAAAATCCATTCCAGTGAAATTACAAACATTGGTCCGATTGAACAACTAATTACACTTGAATATCTAAATATCAACAACAACAAGTTAGATGACTTGTCGGGTTTAGAAAATCTAAAAAAATTGAGAATACTTAGTTTAAATAATAATTCTATTGATGATATTACTCCAATAACAAACTTGAAAAAGCTGGAAATTTTGTCAGCAAACTACAATCATATCGAACACATTCCCAATTTATCTAAAATGGTAAATTTACAATATGTTTTGTTAAATCACAATCAGGTTACTTCAATTGTTCCGTTTATATGCTCACCTGCAATACATAGTTTGAATTTATTTGATAACAAGATCAGCGATTTATCCCCAGTGTATGATTCAGAGTGCATTTTATCAGGCAGAACTATCAATATTGCGCTTGAAAGCAATCCACTGGATGACAATTCTGTTGAAAATATAATTCCTGATCTTAAGAAAAACTATAAAATTGGAATTGTTCATTAAAATCCATTTCCTGCCAGCAAATTTGATTACTAGTTAAAACACCTAATCAAAACAATTATCCGCTTGCTCAAACCCTGAAGCAGATATTGATACAGGGCATTTTTTTGCATTGCATTTCTCCCAAAATCTCATATACTATACATACAGCCGTAAACATAATGAATATAAAAACAGAACTAATGATTAGACCTGTAAGCATAGATCCTTTCTCTTAAACCAGGAGCTGGCAATGCAAATTCCTACCAGTCGTCGAAGTTTTTTAAAAAGCGTGGGTGCGGTGTCCCTCACCTCAATGATTCCCGCATGCAGTAAAAAATACAGTCTGGCCGATCTTAGGCAGGACCGCAAGCAGGCCGCGCATCGTAAACGCCGCGTGATCATGAACAATGACGGCAACGAGCCGGTATTGATTAAAGCGGACGAACCCTTTACCGCCGAAACCATGCTGCAAAAACGCAGTTATGGTCTGCCCGGCACACATGTGGATTCTATCTTTTATTGCACCGGGGTGTTTAATTATTATTACCATCCCAGCAATGAGAGTGAGTGGTTCCTGCGCGAGGGCCGTAACGACATTACGCATCGCTTTCTGAAACACCTGAATGAAAACGGCACCGATCCGCTTAAAATCATGATACAGTACTGCCAGGAAAATCATTTTGAAATATTCTGGTCCATGCGCATGAATGATACACACGATTCCGGCAGTTCTGTGCCTTTATGCGAGTGGAAAAAGGCGCATCCCGATTATATGGTGGGCACCAAAGACGTTACTCTGCCTTATGGCGCAAATCGCTGGTCGTCTGTGGATTATGGATTACAGCCGGTCAGGGACAAGGTGCTCCGCATTTTGCAGGATGTATGTACCCGCTATGATGTTGACGGTATAGAATTGGACTTTTTCCGTCACCCTGTATTGTTCAAACCACAAATGACAGGTGAACCGGTAACGCAGGAACATTGCGACCTCATGACCGGTCTGATGAAACGCATTCGTACCATGACCGAAGAGATCGGCCTCAAACGCGGCAGACCTTTTCTCATTGGCATCCGGGTACCCGATTCGGTGGATTATTGCAAAGCATTGGGCATTGATCTGGAACAATGGCTGGCTGATGATCTGGTGGATTTGATTGTGGGCGGCGGTTATTTCAAACTGGAACCCTGGGAAAACTGGGCCGCTTTGGGCAAAAAGTATGACGTACCGGCATACGCGTGTTTTGTGAAACGCCGTATTCAATCCAGTGGCGAACCCGAAGGCGTAACCGAGGAGAAAATCTGGCGAGGTGAAGCGCTGAACGCCTGGAAAGCCGGAGTAGACGGCATTTATACATTCAACCGGTTCAATCCAAAAGACCAGATATTCCGTGAACTGGGCGATCCGGAATTGCTGAAAACACTGGAACGAACGGACAGAACCGCTTATGTGAATCCTGAAAGCTGGTCACGCCCTGAACGCTGGCTCAAAGATGGAGACAAATACGTCAAAGAGCCCAAATCATAAAGAATAAATTTTGTCAGAACAGAGGCCAAAAGATTTTTGGCCTTTGCTTTTTCTATAGAATTTAATATATTCGAATGTCAATAATAATTGGCACCCAGGGTTAAAACTAATTACAAACCAAACTCATCATTCAAGGGGATGTTATGAAAAAATAATGTGGGATGATATTCATTTTTGCAATGTCTTGTGTATTATTAAACTGTGCGGCTGGAAATCCTGCAAAAAAATATCCGCATTTTTCTGTGCAAAAAGATGAATTTGAATCATGCTCTCTCTTTACAGACATCATGGCAGCGCATGGCAGTAAAAACGACACAATGATTGTAGATGTATTCTCAAGTCACGAAATTGGAGAATCACTATCAGACACGCTTTTAAAAACATTTTATGAAAAAGGCTATTACATAGAAAACGTGATTCCCCCAACAGTTGGCAGATTTCTTGACGGACAAGCGGTAGCTAAAACCATTGAAACAGAACAGCAGCAATCCTGGAACCATAAAGAATTACCGGTAAATCATGCTCCCTTTTATTTTAACAGTACCGGTACAGATCCCGAATTATTAAACATGCTTGAAGACTGTCTGGCTGCTATTGGAACCCAGGGCCACAAATCAATTTCTCAAGCACCTATAAAACCTCTTGTATTAATTCATGGCAAAGGCAACAAAGTCCCTTTATCAAAATCCATAGGTCAGGGCTTGTTAACCGGATTGTTAACAATGGGCTATGCATCTTTTTATCAGGTTTCTCATTATCAGATTACATTGTATATTGTTGATTCGGGAACCGGTAAAGTTCTTTGGTCAGATAGCGAGTATTCGGAATATTCTTCCCCAAATGCAGAACAATTTATCCAAAATACTATAAAAATGGTTAATCGCATTCCAGATAAAATATGAGCTCTTTTTAAATAATAAACATATTTTCCTGCTGAACCATAGGCCCAATGTTTTTATGTTATTTGATCCATTTACGAATTGATCTATAAAGTATAACTTGCGCATTACTTGGAAATTATGTAAAATTTTGATATTTTCTACAATACCTTGAACAATTGTAGCAAAGGAAATAATTATGTTCAAACTTTTAATTATTATATCTATCGGAATAATTGCAGGGATCATTGACGTGATTCCCATGGTCATACAAAAACTGCACAAATACGCCAACATTTCGGCATTTGTGCACTGGATAGTCGTTACAATTTTCATCGCGTACATACAACTCCCGGTTGCGCCCTGGATTAAAGGACTTTTGGTTGCAGAAATGGCTGCCGTACCGGTCATGATTCAGCAGCTCAAAGACAGTCCTAAAAGTATTATTCCCATTGCCATTTTTTCTGCAGTTTTGGGGACTCTGGTGGGGATTGTTACAGCACTTGTCTGAATGGAGTCAACAAAAAACTGGCTTTCATTTTGGAACCTGCGTTTACTCTGAGAGTGTAATGTTATAGCCCGTCTAACAATGCACAGAAAGGGGACCTATGAGTGTAAAACGCATTATTGCGATCATTTTCATCTATCTAAGCACCACTATAGCATGGATGATACTGGGGGTTTCTACCGGAATTCGTACCGATTCTTCATTTTCTTCAATTAAAAGTATGGTTATCAATCTCTATGGCGATGAGCTGGTTATTAATGCGCCGTTCTGCTCCAGAATTCACCCCATTAATCTGGACAAAATCGTCACAGACCAGACCTATACAGAAAATTCCGGTTTTCATAAAATTGAGCCCAACAAATCAGACATAACCATCAACACCCAACTGGACCAGCGTAAAAAAGGAAATCTCTGGTTTCCCACATTCAAAGCCAAATTCACCGGAAAATATGAATATACAATCAACGATTTTGTGCCGTTGGAGACCTATTATATCAATGCATCGTTACAATCCTCAAACTCGATCTATAACAACATCACACTGCGGGTTAACGGTGAATTAAAAGACGATATATTACCATTGGTCCAAAGCGAGCCTATTCCCGTTGTACCCGATGAAAACGGCAACATTCAGCTTGAAATCTCTTACGACTGTACCGGAATGGAAAACATTCGCTATTTTATAACGCCCAAAGACAAAGACATCAGCCAGATCAACAATTTCAACCTGACTATGACCACCGATTTTAAAAACATTGATTTTCCCAACAATATGATGTCTCCCACAAGCAAAACCGAAACAAAAGATGGCTATACTCTTGAATGGAATCTGGACAGCTCGGTTACGGGCAAAGATATTGGCCTGAATATACCCAACAAACTGAATCCCGGTAAAATTGTCTCACGCGTGACCTTTTTTGCACCGGTTTCATTGTTGTTCTTTTTTATTGTAATTTTCATCTTTTCCATCACATTCAAAACCCGTTTGCACCCCATGAATTACTTTTTTCTGGCAGCAACGTTTTTCTCGTTCCATCTCATGTATTCTTATTTCTCGGACCATCTCAATCTGTACCTGACGTTTGCAATCGCGTCAGTGGTATCTCTTTTTCTCACAATCAGTTATCTGCGTCTGTTCACACCCGCAAAGTTTGCATTACTGGTTGCACCGGTAACTCAAGTCCTGTATCTGATTGTCTTTTCATACTCTTTCTTTTTCAAAGGATTTACGGGTGTGATTGTCACCATCTGTTCTGTAATAACGCTGTTTATACTCATGCAGATCACTGCAAAAATCAAATGGGAGCAGGTATTCGATAAAAACCAACAACAGGAGCTATGATGAAGATACGACCCTTTGACCGTGAAGATGCCTATTTCTGTTTCAAGATCCGAATTGACGCGTTTATTCAAAAATTTTATGGCGAGTTGTCTCCACAACAGATCTCTGCTGCTGTTACCGCATATACAACGGATGATTTTATTGAAATGTCTAAAACCAGCAAAGTCTTTATTGTAGAACATGAAGAAGATGCTGCCGGATTTTTCATAATCAAGCGTATTGACGAAACCACCGCAGAAATTCCGCTAATCTATCTGCATCTGGATTTTCTGGGTAAAGGCATTGGGACATCCTGCATTCATTTTGCTGAATTGTGGATTAGAGACAATTGGGGCTCGGTAAATAAAATGTTTGTAGATACAATTGTACCAGACAATAATAGTGGATTTTATAAAAAAATGGGATTTAATCACACGCAGGAAACGGTGAACAAATACCCGGAAATGCCCATAAAGGCAATGCGAATGACCAAATATCTATAATACATTGAAAAAGTAAAGACAAAGTGTTGGTTCCCATTGATGTTTGACGAATGTATCAAGTAGTAAATAGCTTTCAGTTATCAGTAGTCAGTAGTCAGTAGTCAGTAGTCAGTAGTCAGTAGTCAGTAGTCAGTAGTCAGTAGTCAGTAGTCAGTAGTCAGTAAAAAAATAATGTTCAAATAATAAAGAAATGCCTGCATAGTAAAATTTTAGACATTGACAACCGACCCAAATCAAAGGAAACAGTTATGTACCGAAAATTAATCGGAATAACATTACTCCTGCTGATATTGCAAATACTACATATATCCTGCTACTCGACCATGGTCAAACCGGAAATCCAACAGAGAAACAACGACTATTGGAAGCAGCAATTCCATAAAGACCAACTCGTTAAAATTCTGACAACAGACAATATATGGACAAAAATGGTCGTCACGGATGTTGGTAATGATTCAGTTACCGGGACCTTTGATGAAACTAATTATACCATCAATTACAACGAAATTCTCAAGGTGAAAAGCTATCGTGACAAAGTGGCAAAAACCGGTGTCAGCGCTTTAATCATAGGCCTGTTTTTGTTTTTCTATCTACTCGGTAAATCATGTGATGGGAATTGTTCATTAGCGGGTTAAACCAGATCGTGATGCAGATGTCTGCATCACGGGATATTAAACAGAGGCATCCGTCCCAAGCCTGAGGAAAAAGTTATGCACCGAAAATTAATCGGAATAACATTGCTCCTGTTGATAACGCAAATAGTTAATATATCCTGCTACTCTACCATGGTCAAACCGGAAACCCGGCAAGAAAGCAATGAGTATTGGAAACAACAATTTCATAAAGGCCAGCTTGTTAAAATTCTGAAAACGGACAGCAGCAGAGTACAATTCAAAGTAACCGAAATTACGGATAATTCCATTAGCGGCGTTTTTGCTGGAAAAGAGTATACCGTTCTTTATGATGAAATTCTCAAAGTGGCAAGATTTCGGGACAAGGCAATAAAACATGTTGTCAGTACAGTTTTACTCACTATGGTTGGATTGATAATTTTAATGTATATAGAAATGGGTGATGAAAATTTCACACTGAGTGGTTAACAATCAGCATCCATCCTACTATTTACCAGACTCTTACCTCCTCAATTCTCACCAATCGGTAGATATCTACATGCTGATCCGTTGAATTCAAGATGTATTCTACACTGTTTTTATGGATCCGTGTTCCATCCGTGTGAGTCTGTGGTTAATAAATCATTTTACTGAAAAAAGAGTTCCCTGGCTCGCTACAAATAAAATCAGAACAGTCAATCCCAACCCAACTGGAAAAACTTTTTAATCAGCCACGGATTCACACAGATCTGCACGGATAAAAATAATGACCCCAGATCGTGATGCAGATGTCTACATCACGGAATCTTCATTGAGACATTTGTCTTACAAACTCTTCAAACTCTATCACATCTCAATCAGACTTGGCTCTATTAAAATCCAATACCCAGATCAAAGCTATAAATACAGGACAGATATAAAACAAACTCTTTAATCCTGTAATCAAAATCAAACCCGCCGGGACCGTCTTCCATGATAATAACATTGACCGGAGATTCATCCGCAACGATTCGATAAACACCACTGGCGTCAAAACTGAATCCGCCTGCATCAAATCCTACCCCACCGGTTAAGCCATATCTGGAAACATATTCTATTTCATCCCGATGTAGAAAAAAAAAGTTTGTATATGCTCCCAGACGATATTGTATGCCATGTTGAAATTCCAATCCGGCATGTACTTCCATAGGAGTCTTGAAAAAATTCATATCATATTTTTTGTATTTATAGTCTTCCCAGGGAAAGCTCTGTATTTCAGCGGAAACCATCATACGTTTATCCAAATCCGCTTTAAAACCCAGGCTCCAAAATTGCGGAAATTCATATTTTTTCACATAAGGATATTCGGGAGGATAATAGATTCCATCATTTGCTTTCCACTCGAAATTCTTGTATTCAAGAGTGTGTCCCGTATAATAGGCAGCACCAACAGAAAAGCGGTCCGTAATATGAAACAGTCCGCCAAATTGGAAAAAATTGTTTGCGTAAATATCTGCCCGGTTCCCGGACACTGATTTTGTATCTCTAAATATTTCCTCTGTGGTATTTTCCCATTTGGAATTCATAGGCTCGTTATACAGAATTCCAAACTGAACACGTTCTGATATTTGCATGCCCAGTCCCATTGTCAATACGTTGAGCAATCCCCTGTGCTCGATTTGATAAACAGATTTTCTATTTCGCATAGCCGTGATATTTTTTTCAATATCATAATTCCAGTCATAATAACAGCGATATCCCACAGCACCGGTCATGTTTACATTTAATTTAGGCAGAACAAATGGAACTGCAATTGCCAGGGTTAAGGGCCTGAATTGCGAATTGTATGATGCGGAAAAATCCTTGTAACCCACCTGTCGATAATATTCATCATTATATGTCTCATTACCGGTAACCGTAAACCGGCCATTTATCAGAACCTGAAATTGGGACATATCAACCAATCCTGCCGGATTCCCCAACATGGATTCAATCCCCACGTTTGTGGCAGTAAAACATCCCCCCATGGCAAAGGCACGTGTACCACCATTAACCGGTGAATTCAGCAACTGATAAATTTGTGCAAAAGTTACGGACGTGGTGAGCAAGAAAACAACCAGTATTTTTTTCATTTATCCCCCCAAAACAATTAAAAATCAAAATTGTAAATGCAGGATGCATATACAAGGAGATCATGATTATAATAGTGATATTCTCCATAATCAATCACGGCGTATCCATATTGAGAATATTCATTACCTTCAGATTTTATGATTCGGTATAATGCGCTTAGGTTAAAACTGAGGTCTTTGAATGTGTATCCCGCGCCTCCGGTTATACCATAGGTATCAAAGGGCTTGTTCTTGGAATCATCAAAGGGTAATCGGGTTGTAGAATATCCAAGCCTCCATTTTAATATTTTTTCATACTCGGCGCCAATATGATAAGAGTTACCCGTCTCGTAATACGTACGGACCAAATAATCATCCCATGAAAAATTTTGCATTTCTACGGTTAAAATCAGTTTAGAAGGCAGTTGATATTGTACTCCCACACTCCAAAAATAAGGGAATTCCAATATCTTATCATCCAGGATAGCTTTGATATGATTCCCTATTTCAACCCTGCTTTTTTGTTCAACAGAATGTTCCATTATATATATAGCACCAATGGTCAATCGTCGCATGGGTCTGATCTGCACACCCAACTGGAAAAAATTGCTACCGGAAACATCCGCTGTTTTTAGGATTTTATTATTTCCAACAAGTCTGATGTATTGATAAATATCCTCAGACACCATTTTGTATTTAGTATTTACCGGGACATTGTATAACAACCCGATTTTTACCTTTTCATCAAGCTGTATTCCTGTTCCAATGGTAACGACATTTAACAATCCATCATACTCTAGGGTCCTATGCCTTTGGTTGGAAAATTCAGTTTGTTCACTAGTTGTACTTGTTTTGAAAGAAATGTCATAATAGCTTCTATACCCGATCACCCCGACAATTTTCTTGTTATTATCTGTTTTAATTGGGAAGGCAATTGCAGCATTATAGAATTTATTATCAATCAAAGATTCAGTAGTTGTTTCTGGTGAATAGGATCCACCCTCTTTATTATAGCCTTCATCTATTCCTAAAAACGAACGACCACTTGCCATGATTTGTAGGTTATCAATTGTTGTCAATCCTGCCGGGTTCCCCAGCATGGACTCGATTCCATAATTTGACGCGGTGAAAACATCCCCCCCATTGCATATGCACGGGTACCGCCTATATTCTGCATATTAAAATAACGATAATTTTGCCCCATGCACAAACTCATAGAACAACACAATACAAAAATTATTTTTTTCACATTCACTCTCAACAATTAAAAATTATAAATGCAGGATGCAAGCAACAAATAATCATGCATCTCATAATTCTGATCATCTGCATCAACCGGATCATAAAGGCTTTGTTCAATTACAGCATCATATTCCAGTTTACGATACACTGCAGCTAAATTTAGCGTCAATCCTTTATAACCATATCCCAAACCAGCACTCACACCATGCTTTTCAAAAGGATCACTGCTGGAAATCCCCATAGGTAAATCAGAGGTATAATACCCAACTCTCCACTTGGCAAACTTTACAAACTCTGCACCCAAATGACATGTTTTCCCGGTTTCATAATAATCTTTGTTATAAAAATCCGCCCAATCAAAACTTTTAACATCCAAAGTAAATAACAGATTATCAAACAGATTATACTGACCACCCACACTCCAGTATCGGGGGAATTGCTTTTCATAATCATCCAGACTATTTTCAATATCGTATTTTTTTTCAATCCTGCGTTTATACTCTATGGAATGGCTCGTTATATACATGGCTCCCAGCGTCAAGCGCGGTACAGGCCGGATCTGCACGCCCGCCTGAAAAAAACCATTTCCTGAAACATCTGCTGTTTCTATATTTTTGTAAAGCCCAACACGCCTGCTGCCTGGATAAACCTGTTCAATCACTGACCGGTATTCTGTATTTACTGGCAAATTGTACATCAATCCGAAACTCACCTTTTCATCAAGCTGAATACCTGTTCCCAGGGTAACCACATTTAACAAGCCATTGTATTCCCGGATTGTTTGTCGCTCACGTGGTGGTACAATATTATATTTTGTAGAGATATTTGTTTTAAAAGATAAATCATAAAAATTTCGATACCCAACCACCCCAACAATTTTCTTATTCATTTCTGAGAATATTGGAAATGCAACTGCCCCATTGTAAAATTTATGTACAACCTCAGTTTCATGGGTAGCTTGAGGAGCGGCTGTTCCCTCCTTAACATGGTCTTCATAGTCTTCACTACCAGAAATAAACGAACGACCGCTTGCCATAATTTGTATACTTTTAACTCTAGTCAAACCCGCAGGATTCCCCAGCATGGATTCTATTCCATAATTGGACGCGGTGAAACATCCTCCCATTGCATAGGAACGGGTACCTCCTATATTCTGCATATTAAAAAAACGATAATTTTTCCCCATGCATATACTTGTAGACAAGAACAATACTAAAAGTAGTTTTTTCATGTCCCCTCCAAATAGAATGAGCTACATTTGCTGGTATTACTTCCCCGAGCAGTTCTTTTCTAATAATAAAAGAAATACGGCCCAAAAGCAATAAAATTCTGGTCCGTATTTCATAATCCCCATTTCAAATCATAATTTATATCACCAGCGCAGCATTCCACTGTTCGAAAACTTGATCAGCCACGGATTCACGCAGATCTGCACAGATTTTTTACAGGTATTGATCATGGATTCAATTTATATTTCTTGAAATAATAAATTTATAATTTAATATATCAATCATCTCAGAAACAACAAGAAAACCAATCCGTGTTGATCTGTGGCTAAATTATTATTTACTGCATTGCAAAATATCATACTGGATCATATGTCCCGCAAATCCACATCAAAATCCCAATCCAAAATCAAATATTATATATGCTTGCTCCCACCGCTCTGGCGTATGCGCTGCAATATGGATGTCAGTTGCTGCGCAATATCCGGGTGCTGATGGAGCACATTGGTGGTCTCGCCCGGATCGTTTGCCAGATCGTACAGAACATACGGTTCACCAAAGGGCTCGCCTTTGGGTTTTTCACGCCCTCCGGAACCATTGCCAAACACCATTTTCCAGCGTCCGTCTCTTACCGCAAACATGCCGTCAATAGAGTGATTGATCACCGGAGCACGCGGAACAGACCAGTCCTTGCCCTGCACCAGCGGCACCAGGCTAAAGCTGTCTTCTCCCGCCGAATCCGGCAAAGCGATGCCCGCGGCCTCGGCGCAGGTTGCCATAATATCGGTCAGACAGACGATCTTTTTACAGGTTGAATTGGCAGCGGCTTTGCCCGGCCAGCGTACAATAAAGGGCACCCGGTGTCCTCCTTCCCAAACATCAGCCTTGGTACCGCGCCAGTCGCCATTTGGTTTGTGGTTTTCAGGACTGTAGCCCTGGTTGGTGGGTATGGTCACATGATCGATACCGCCTGCTTCGCGTCGATACATATACGAACCATTATCACTGGTATAAATCACCAGTGTGTTATCGGCTGTGCCGGTTCGCTCCAGCGCGTCCAGCACCTGGCCAACGGTCCAGTCGGTCTGGTGTACAAAATCCGCATAGGGACCGAGTCCGGTTTTGCCTTCAAAACGTTTATGCGGCCACGCCGGTTTATGCGGTGCAGTCATGGCAAAATATAAAAAGAATGGCGATCTGTCCGCAGCCCGTTTTTCAATCACGGAAACCGCCTGTTTTGTCAGATCATCAAGGGCATTCACCGGTTCAAAGCCCTCGGCTTTGGGGCCCTTGCGTACAAAATGGGGGAATTTCAGTTCGGGCTGCTCTCTGGTAAATGGCTGATACGGTTCATGATCTTTATAAAATCCATAAGGTATCATATCCAGTGAACCGGCAATACCGAAAAAGCTGTCAAATCCTGAATCGGTGGGCCCATAGTTGAGCGGCTTGTTAAAATCCACCTCTCCCTGCTCGTCTTTTGCCCAACCGAAACCCAAGTGCCATTTGCCCACCATATCAGTCATGTAGCCCTGTTTTTTTAGCAGTCCCGCTACGGTCAGGCGGTCTGTGTCTATAAGCGGCTTGTCTTTGGGTGGGAACAGTACTCCCTTTTTCAGCCAGGTGCGCCAGGCATAACGGCCGGTAAGCAATCCATAACGCGTGGGTGTGCACACCGATGAACCGGAATGGGCATCGGTAAAGCGCACTCCGTCAGCCGCCAGACCATCCAAATTCGGCGTTGGGATTCTGGATTCGGGATTATAAGCGTGGATGTCGCCATACCCCATATCATCCGCCAGAATCACTACAATGTTCGGCAGCTCGCTTTTTCCGGATTTACCGCAACCGGATAAATAACCACTACCCAAAGCCCCCAGTCCCACAGCACAGGATTTGATAAAACGACGTCGGTCCATGAATGGGTCCCTCTTTTTTCAATACTATTTTTATCTGTAATATAGGAAAAGATCGGGGAATGGCAAGGGGGAAAAACAAAAATATTAACCACAGATATATTCGCCAGTAGGCGAACACGCGCAGATGAACACGGATGGGAACTGATTTATGTCCGAATTAACGAGTATTTGATATGATTTTATTCTCCTTTTTGGCCATTTCCACTTTACAGTCCACAAAAAAACGCTTCTTTTTTACACAAATCTCACGTCTTACGTTTGCCGTCTCACGTAAAAATCTCTTGCAATTAGTACTATATCGTACTATATTATATAGAACATTTCAATACTAATCAGAGGCATAAAATGAAAACCTTAATCATTACCATTCTGCTCTGTCTTGCCGGTTCATCCGTTGCCGGTGATCTTTATGTAGACATAAAAACCGGCAGCGATACCAATCCTGGCAGCAGCGATCTGCCTTTTAAAACCATCCAAAAAGCGGTGGATGTACTCAACACCGCGGATACACCGGCGGCCATCAAAATCGCACCGGGACTCTATTCTCTGGATAAAGAATGCAGTATCAATAGCAAAGCCGGGTACTCGTCAGACAATCCATTGACCATCGAAGCGGCCATCCTGCCGGACGATCCCAATTGGAAGCCCAACGACATGCCCATCATTGTATCCACGCTCAATCCGGTTGTGCCTGAAAACGCCAAATACATTGAAACATCGGGATTCAAGGTAGAAATGGACCATGTCAAGATACGCGGATTAAAATTCATCGGCACACCCATTCCCGGTGTCATGTATTATCCTGTTTACCGGCTGGGTAAAAGTCTTGACGACCTGGTGGTTACGCAATGCATGTTTCTCTGCAGTCAGTATGTAACCAGCTCGAATGTGGCAATCATTGTGCATGGCCACGGTCTTCAAATTGATCACTGTGTGTTTTACGATTGCGCCAACGCCGTTGTATTCTGGAACGCGGATGGCGGCATAAGCAAAAACAACAGCATGACCCACTGCATTATTGACGGTGGATACGTTTCCGGCGTGTGGCTCTGCCAGACCGGAGAGGATTTTGAATTCCATCACAATATCATTACACGGTGTCAATACGCCTTTATGCGCAATGACGACAATAAAAAAACATACAAAATCAGGGATTGTATCATCAACAATTTCGAATTCTTTTCAGGATTTAGCGGTCCCAATTTTGAACTGAGCGAGTCGGGGGCAGACATGCCCTATATTGAACAAAACATAACAAAATCCGGAGAGATCAAGCTGGTCAAAGGCGCGGGCCTGGATATGGGAATACCTCAACAATATCTGCAAGTGGAAGAAGGAACCCCGGGCTCTGATCTGGGCGCGGGATTGTTTATAAAATAAACTTGGTAAAATATCAAACTTGCTAACTGATTCGAGAGGAATGAAATGAACCAACAAACCATAAAAAAAGCGTGCATACAGCTCATGCAGAATGCAGATCTGGTCTATGTATCCACAGTAGACGAGAACAACTGTCCACAAACCCGTGCTATGGGTAACCTGCATAATCTTGATCAATTTGCAAGACTGGCAGATTTTTTCAAATCACAGGAAAATGAATTTATCACCTACATGTCCACCAACCGACTCTCGCTCAAAATGGACCAGATCCAAAAGAACCCACAGGTGTGTCTCTATTATTGCAGTTTCCCGGAAACGCACGGTTTGTCCCTGCTCGGAACAATCAAAGTTATGAATGATGAGGATTTGAGAATTAAACTCTGGCAGGATGACTGGATCCAGTTTTACGAGGGAGGTCTGCAAGGTTCGGATTATACGATTTTAGAGGTAAAACCCACGCTCGCCAGAGGCTGGTATCAGACAGATAAATTTGAATTCAAAATTTAAGAACAGGAGTTTTTGTTGAGTAAAAACAGCAAAGGGGGATTTTACATATCAAAGATCCATCAGCTATCAGGGCGTATTTTTGCGCGCATGCTCAAAGATTATGGCGTGAATGAAATTAATCCCGCCCAGGGCAGAATCATGTTTGTGCTGTGGCAGAACGATGGTATTCCCATCAACGAGCTGGCAAAAGAAACCTCGTTGAGTAAATCCACTCTAACCAGTATGCTGGACCGGCTGGAACAGACCGGTTTTATCAAAAGAGAACCGTCGGACATCGACAGACGCAAAATCTGTATCTGGCGCACTGAAAAAGACAAATCCTTTCAAAAACAATATGTGGCAGTTTCAAAGAAATGACATCCCTCTACTACAAAGGATTCTCAGAAAATGAAATGGATATTTTTGAAAGCATGTTGAAACGTATCTTTGACAATTTAAAAGAGATAGAACCGTAACTTGAATTCTCCCCGCTCAATACGAGAGTCCGGAAATATTGCATTATTTTCAAATATCTTAAATCCAGTTTTAACCGGGAGACGTTAGCCTCCCGGTTATTCTAACTTATTTTAATAAAAACATCTTTTTAACATCCACAAAACCATCAGTCTTGAGACGATAAAAATAGAGCCCGCTTGAAACGGATCTTCCAAACGCATCGGTACCGTCCCATTGCAGGGTATAATACCCGGCTGTATGATAACGTTCAATGAGTTGTTTTACTTGTTGTCCCAGAATATTATATACAGTTAAATTCACATTTGTGTTTTCCGGCAGATCATATTGAATATTGGTAACAGGATTAAATGGATTTGGATAGTTGAACTGTAAGGCATAGTGCTCTGGAATTGCAGAATGATCTTTCTTAACGTCAGTTGGCACATCCGGCATCAGTATCTGGCCTACTTTAAAACTGCCATCTGTCAACTCTACTTCATAATCGCCTTCGCCCCCCAGGAATGTCCATTTTTTAAATATCAAATCCGAATAACCCGGTTTTTCACCCACCACTTTGAAAGGCAATATGAGCAATATTCCCTGCTCGCTCAGGTACTTGCCCTCACCGGTAACTTCAATCATTCCTTTCTCCGTTTCCTTGACAATGACTTTCCAATTTTCACTACAAAGGGTACCTTCAAGAATGGCCTCTTCGTATGGGCTGATCACATCCGGATTATAGGAAATATATCCCTGAAATCCCTGTATTTCCCGTCCGAATACGTTAGAATTCAATTGGACAGGTACTTTGAGCAGCTCGCCTTGTGGCGAGATCAGGTCGGGCATGGAAAGATCAATAACAAGCAGTTCAGGGGCTTTGGTTATAAATGTGTTTTTCACATTATACCGTGTAAAAGCCAATCCTTTCAGTGTTCGTCCCCGGGTTGTGGTTTCTACCGAATAACTTCCTGCTGCACAAGTATTATCAAAATAATTGGCAAAAACACCGTCTTTTAACTGGCCGTCACCGTGCTCGCCATCATCATACAATTCAATGGTAGTATATTCATTGTTCGGGAAACCGACCCTGGCTGTGACCTCGGCATTATATATCGGTTCACCCTGCTGAATGATCCTGAGTCGTATCAACATGGGTCTGCAAACGCTTGTCCGCCATAAGGAAAGGAACGTTTTTAAAGATGAATACCCGGAAGCGGAAATATAATATTTTGATCCGGTCGCATATCCTTCCATCATCCAGATACCTCCTTCCGGATGCCGCACGGTATAAGATCTTACGGATGGACCTTCAATATAATCGATCAAATCTTCTTTTTCCGCGACTTCAGGATTTATTTCTTTGCCATTAGGATCGGTCAATATCAATCCATACTCACCTTTATAATCATCACCCAACAGACTAAAACGCATGTCGCCTACTGATTCATCAACAAGAATTTCATCTCTGAATTGCTCTTTCAGGGCACTGCCGTAAAGCTCCATAATCTGGCGTCTGTTGGCCAGATTAAAAGATGCCTGGTATGCCTTGATGATCTCCAGTCCACCTGTAGAAGCTGCAAAATTTAACGGCGTTTCTTCTGTCCTGAACAATGCATCAGCGCCGGCAAAAAGATAGGTCCCGCCTGTCTGAGTGGCAATCCAGCGCAGAGAATCTTCATCCACATTTTCACCTGCTGTTCCAAAACCTATAGTATAAACATCCGTCAATGCAGGTATAGTTGGTACCGTATCAAACACCCAGGGTGCGGTATTTGACATACCATCAGACATTAAAATAATTGCCTGTGGATAATAAGGTGTCGTTATTGTGGACAATTGTGTCTGTGCATATGAAAGCCCGCCGCCAATGGAGGTCAATCCCCGCCGGGTAATTGACAGAATTGCGGACTCCGCATCTTCTTTGGTGGTGGATGATGTGATATCAATAACGCCTCCGGCTGCAGGAAAAACCGGATCCAGCAGATCATCATACATGGTCACGCTGAGTCTGTCTCCAATATTCATCAACCAGACCACCTGCGAAGCGGCATTCTTTACCGCATCAAGCTTTGATGTAATCATACTGCCTGAACGATCGATTGAAATAGCAAGATCCAAGGGATCGGGCAGCATATCCGTAATAGCCCCGGTACGCGCCATGAGCATTTGCAAAGCCCTGTCCACATTTAACCTGCCGTAACCCAATTCTACCGAGTGCCCAGGCATTGAGGCTGCGTGAGAATAATCGTATCCACCAACCTTGTCCGCGCTTTGCTGTAAAATATCCTGAACTTCGTCCACAGATAGACTGGGATCATAAGACCAGAGCAATGCTGCAGCAGCTGCTACGTGCGGTGTAGCCCCGGAAGTACCATTCATATTGGCAATATAATCACCACCTCCATAACCATCCGCCCCCACCATATCAGTGGTTCTAAGGTGCACTCCCGGTGCAGAAACATTTAGACTGTCACCATAATTACTGCCCCACCAGTTTTCACCGTCACAACTGGTAGTGGATTTCCGTTCATCACATTCACTCGTAGCGCCAACCGCAAGGGTTTGCGCATATCGGGCAGGATAACGAATAGGGGTTGTATTTCCATTGCCGGATGCAAAACAGGGTAATACATTATTATTTCTGGCATTAATAACAGCATTTTGTAATGCGGTCATGGTACCACTGGCTACCCAACTGCATGAAAGTACAACAGCATCGTAATTGGCTGCCATATCCACAGCATAGTTGATTGCATCTGCACGATTCTGGTTCATACCGGAAGTCAGGTTTACCCGCAGTCCCATAAGACGGCAGTTATGGGCAATACCGGCAACTCCCAAATTATTATCAGTAACCGCTGCGGCTATCCCCGCGCATGCGGTACCATGAGGATAAGAATCATCCGTTGCTGTTAATGCCTGTGGAGTTGGATCATTGTCATCATCGGCAAAATCCCAGCCAAAAAGGTCATCGATCAGGCCATTACCGTCATCATCTACGCCGTTCAGATCACCTGGGTCCCGTACCCAGTTGCCTCCAACCTGCTGCATGGTGCGTCCATCACCGTCACTATCCTCCCCTAAATTCTGTGCAACATTTTCACGCAGGTCGGGATGGTCCCATTCTATACCTGTATCAATCACCACAACCAACACATCGGGATCCCCCCGTTCAATGTCCCAGGCTTCACGTGCATCAATATCCGCATCCGCATCACCCCCACCGGCGCCGGTATTGTTCAATGCCCACTGTTGCGTATATTGGGTATCATCGGGATCAAAACAGTAATCATTAAAACCAATAAAACTCAACTCGGCAAACATGGTTTGATCCATAGCAATGAATGCACGTATGGTCTCAAACAATTCATGCCCCGGGGGAACTGACAAAGTATAATACCCATAGGTCCATTGCTGTTTGACTACCTTGCAACCATAATCATCAATAATCTGCAGCATTTCATCCCGGCTCATATTTTTATTAAATTGAACAGTAAACTCGTCCGGAATGAAATAGCGTTCATATCCATCCTGATCGACCATCAAAGGACAAGACGCTTTAACATTTGGATCATGTTTCAACTGATCATGAATTGCAGATACAGTACTACCGCCGGGTAATACGTAAACGCCATAGCGATAACGTTCTATTGCCTCATGTTCAGTATTTAGATCATAGGATTGAATGACCGACTGCTTTACAGATCTGAACTGCCGGTTATTTTCAGCAAATTTTATCATGATCTTGTTATCTACCGGTGTAAATATATATTGCCGGTGAAACACTTTATCATAATATGCTGCATGATCACTGTTAACCTGTGTGGTCTGGGAAAACAAGGGTGTACTCGTTACTAAAAAGCATAAACAAATTATCTGTAACAAGATAATATTATGGGTTTTCATTTCAATATCCTCCATAAAATGAACATATAGTTTAACAATGGTGCATTTGTGTTAAAGGATAGTGAGCAAGTGAAAACTGTGGGGCGGGGACTATCCCCACAATGAGGATCTGGAATTAATAGAGTAGGAAAGCAGGTCGATTAACGGATTTACTTTTACTAAATGTTTTATGACCCCGTATTGATCATAGGGTTTTTAAATATGTCCAACAACTGATAAAAAAGCAACTGTTTTTTCAACTTTTTTCAGCAGTCAATCACAAAAAAAAGGGTTGTGTAATACACAACCCTCAAGTTTATCAGGACGCTTTATGATAATCCGCTTTTACTGAAAAGACGTTACAGAGTTTGGCGCACTTGCCGCATCCGGTACATTTTTCTTCATCTATGATAGGTGCAGAAAAACCTACTTGAGATATAGCTCCTACAGGACAAGCACGAGTAACAGGACAAGGGTGGTTTTGCGGGCAATAATCGGCATTCACATGAATCATGGTATCTCCAATGGTTTTGAATATAGTATACAAATTTACTCAAACCATTAGATGTCATTCCCTCAAAAAAGATGCAGATAAATGATTTTTTTCTAACTATTGGGTACAGTTATTATATAACGAGTTCCCTTGTTACGCTCAATTGTTATACTCGCTTTTATCTGTTCTGCAAGTACTTTGACAATTTTTATCCCCAAGGATTTTTTATCTTTCAATACTTCTTCCGGCGGCAAACCAATACCATTGTCCTTTACACAGAGTTGTATAGCCTGTTCTTGATTCTCTAACGTTATCTCAATTCGGTTATCGTTATCAGATTCAGGAAAGGCGTATTTTATCGCATTGGTTACAAGTTCATTCAAAAGTAATCCGCAAGGGACTGCTACATTAACATGCATACTTGCATCCTGCAATTCCGCAATAATTTTCAAATGGCTTTCTGCTTCGCCATAAATAGCCTGCAGCTCCTTGACAATATTTTCAATATATGCTTTGAAATCGATATAATTCATATCGTTCGATTGATACACCTGCTCATGTATCAAAGCCATGGAATGCACACGGTCTCGGCTGTTTTGCAGATGGAGCTTTGCTTCCTTGTTTTCGACTTGGGCCGCCTGTAAATTCAACATACTTGAAATCACCGCAAGATTATTCTTAACCCGGTGATGTATTTCCTTGTTCAATATTTCTTTTTCATTCACCAACTGCTTTAATTGCTCAGCAGTTTCCTTTTGTTCACCAACAATAAATTTCAACTGATCATTAACATCAGACAAATCCTGTTCATGTTTTTCCTTGTCTCGAATCCAATAGATTACCCCCACACTGGCAATACCCAGTCCCAAACTCATTACAATATTCTCATAACGACCCAAAAAGTAAACCAGGCTATAAATATCCTCCAGCATGTCAACTATTTGTCCCCAAAAGAACATGGAAAAGCCAAACATCATGGGGAAATAGATTCTTTTGTTTCTATCCACCCGTTGGATCAAAACCAACCAGAATATGGTAAAAATAAAACGTAATATTTTATTGAAAATATTAAACCAGGGGATGATATCATTCAATCCGTTTGCCGTAGATATACCCACTATTAGCAATAACAGGCTTGAAAAATAGAACAGAAAATTCATTATAATTTTGATCATAGAGTATCTTGCAAAGAATTTAAGGTTTTTTAATTTCATAACTACATTACCTGTATTTATTGCATTAGAATAAATGTAACCAAATTCAAAATTAAAAATAATTCAGCAAGAATATGAATATTCAATATATTATAAAAATAAACGATATAAAGAAAATCAACTTTTCAGCCATTTTATAGCGGTAGATCTTTCGTGAAACGCTCTCACCAGAATGGGCAAACTCTTTTCATTTATTTCTGTAAACATTTGAGCCATCCCCAAATGAATAGTGTCATTCAAAAGCCATGCAGATTTTCCGCCGCCACGTTGGGTGTAATGATCTTTAAGATAATCACCCATTTTATCCATATCTTGTGATGTAAGGTTAAATTCCGATACCCGTGTTGCATCCCAAAGAATCCCCATTTCTTTTTCAAACTCGCTCGAGTCCACTATTTGTTGAAAATGCTGTATTAATGCATCAAATGTAACATCTCCGGTTAATTCAATGCAAATCCCCTCTGAAATTTTTGTAATATTCGAAATCATGTTTAAAAATATACTATTCTCCGGATTTAATCCAATCTTTGGCTTCATCAACTGAATCAAACACACGAAACGTAATAGAGATATCCTGATCTGTCAGCATTTCAAACATTCTGGCAATACCAAAGTCTACCTGGTTTGTAACAACCCATGCCGTTTTGCCATTACCCCTTTTTTTAGCATATTTTTGAACATGCGCACCAATATTGTAAAGATCCGTAACTGTTAAATCAGGATGCGAAGCATCACAAAGATCCCAAAGTGCATCACTACCTTCTACAAAATCAGGGTGTTTGACCATTTCATCAAATGTATCAAGAATATCCTGAGTAGAGAGTGTGCCCTCTAAATGGATCTGCATACAATTTAACGGTTGGTTATACTCGATATTCATTTAAACTCCAAAATTTAAGATAATCAACACATGAATACAATTCAATACAATATTTGCTGATTCTTATCTTTCTGATTTTTTTACAACACTCACTTTTTAGAAACAATTACCCGTATCAAAGGATCAGGGTACTTCCATTTATATGTCTGCATAAGCGTACCTTTAATATTATTATCGACAATATTAAATGGAATAGTAATTTTTTTTTGTAATACAGTATCTACCGGCACAATATTCCCACGAATTGTACCTCCGGTAATAATATAATCCGTTTTAAAATTTAACAATCGCCCCAACCAGCTTCTATTCCTTTTCACTATGCAATCCACAAACTCGGCTTCTCCAATATTACCGCTTACCCGATTGTCCTTGTAGATAGTTATAAATATGTTAACAGAATCTGTTTTACAAGAATCTGCCGAGTTGCGAGTAAAATGAGATTGAAACACCCGCCCTTTTCCCTGCCAGGTGCCATGTAAATCATTCAAATCTCTGGCAAAAGTAACTCCAACAAACACAGTCAAGCTCAATAATAATATTGTTAGCCATTTGCCTTTTTTCATTTCATTTTCTCCCCCTAATGAATGGTAACAGCATGGGTACTTTATTCATGTATAAAGCATAGTCATCACCAAAGCGCTCCAATAACAACCTTTCCTCAAAACGACTCAGACCATAATACAAAACAATTGCAAACACCCAAACTATAGATGCTGAAATAGACATTTTAATCAGCAGCAGCCCCATGTACAAACCAATAGCACTCAGATATATGGGGTGTCGTACCCATTTGAAAACACCATAATCAATAACTTTAGGTTCTGTATGCGGTGTTCCAAAGACAATCTTTAATCCTGTATTGGCAATATAACCGGAAACGATCAAAACAATAGAGCCTGCTGTCAATCGCAGCCAAAGCGGTAATAGTGTAGAGACATCCGAAAAATGTAGGAAAAAAGAATCAGCAATCCATATTGTTAGAAAAACCAAAAAAAATATCAGTTGCAATAAATCTCCATAAAAAATGCTCACCGGTAAGATCCGGATGATGCTTATTTACTTTGGGATTGGTTGTAGTACCAGTCATATTGCCCCTCAATTCAATTGAATTTAAATTCACTCAACCTATACGCCATTTTATACCCAGTGTTTCAAAATATACATTCAAAAACACTTGTTTTTCTAGTAATAAATGAATTTCTTATGAATCAATCAAACAAGGATGTAAAATGAAAAGAAGACAATTTTTAAAAATTTCATCATTGGCTCTGGTTTCATCAACATTAAAAAGTTGTTACAATAGAACAAAAAAACCAAACATATTATTCTGCATTGCTGATGATGCCTCTTTTCCGCATATGGGAGCTTATGGGTGCAGCTGGATCAACACCCCTGCGTTTGATTATGTTGCCAAAAATGGAATTCTTTTCACTCAGGCGTTTACACCCAACGCAAAATGCGCTCCCTCGCGTTCCTGCATCCTGACCGGGCGCAATTCCTGGCAACTTGAAGAAGCCGCAAACCACTGGTGCTATTTCCCCAAAAAGTTTAAAACCTATGCGGAAGCATTATCCGAAAACGGATACCATGTTGGCTATACCGCAAAAGGCTGGGCTCCCGGAGTTGCCGGCGAAATCAATGGAGTCAAACGCCAGCTCACAGGTAAACCTTACAATGAACAAAAGACAACACCCCCGGCAAAGTATATCAACAGCAACGATTACGCAGAAAACTTTAAATCCTTTCTTGATGATAAACAAACAGATACCCCCTTTTGCTTTTGGTATGGCAGTACCGAACCACACAGAAGATACGAATATGGAGCGGGGATTACCAAAGGCGGAAAAAAAACATCACAAATTGACCGGGTTTTCCCCTTTTGGCCAGATAATGAAACCGTTCGAACCGACATGCTCGATTATGCTTTTGAAATAGAATATTTTGATCAGCACCTGCAAAAAATGATCAACCTGCTCAAAGAAAAGGGCGAGCTTGATAACACACTTTTAGTAGTAACTGCAGATAATGGTATGCCGTTTCCACGAATCAAAGGCCAGGAATACGAGTATTCAAACCACTTGCCATTGGCTGTAATGTGGCCAAGGGGAATTAAAAATCCGGGCAGAACAGTTGATGATTTTATAAGCTTTATCGATTTTGCGCCAACATTCCTCGAGCTAGCAGAACTTGACGCTGCAAATGCGGGTATGAAACCCATACAGGGTAAAAGTTTGACGGATATTTTCTACTCGGCAAATGAGCATAATATCACTCCGGAGCGGGACCATGTGCTGATTGGCAAAGAACGCCACGATGTTGGCCGCCCCAATGACCAGGGTTATCCAATCCGCGGGATCTTTACGCGGGAATACCTGTTTATTAAAAACTTTAATCCTGAGCGCTGGCCCGCAGGGAATCCCGAAACCGGATATCTCAATTGCGATGGCAGCCCAACCAAAACCGTCAATCTGGACGCAAAAGACAATCCCGCTACCGAAAAATTCTGGCAATGGAATTTTGGCAAACGACCGGAAAAAGAATTATATAACCGTAAAACAGATTTGGATTGCATGAACAACCTTGCAACCCTTCCCGAATATCAGAATATATTAGATAAACTCGAAAATCAATTGGTCACCGAGCTGGAACAGCAAAACGATCCACGGATTTTAGGCAATGGACATATTTTTGATCAATATGAATATGCAGACAAATCCGGTGCACATTTTTACGAACGCTATATGCGTGGCGAAGACCTGAACTGGGGCTGGGTAAACGATTCTGATTTTAGAAAATGAAAATGCACCTCAAAAAAAATAGTTTTTTTTCTTTGAACCAGAAATAATTATTCCAATCCTTCTGTTTATATCTCTCATTGCAAGGCTCCCACCTTGAATGACAACCCAAAAAAATTCAAAATACACTGTTTGTGAACAGAATGACCTTAATATGGAAAGGATATGGATATGAGTGTATTGGTAGCTAAACAAGCACCTGATTTTAAAGCACCGGCTGTAATGCCGAATGGATCAATTAATGATGATTTTCAGTTATCAGATTATCGTGGTAAATATGTAGTACTCTTTTTCTGGCCGCTGGATTTTACTTTTGTTTGTCCTACTGAAATCATTGCACACAATAAACGACTTTATGAATTCAAAGCACGAAATGTAGAAATTATTGGTGTCTCTATCGATTCCCAATATTCACATTTTGCATGGAAAAATACACCGACAAGCCAGGGTGGTATTGGCAATGTTGGTTTCCCCATGGTTGCTGATGTTAAACACACCATTACTCAGGAATATGGAATTGAACACCCGGATGGTGTTGCACTGCGTGCATCCTTCCTGATTGATAAAGATGGTATTGTACAGCATCAGGTTGTAAACAATTTACCCATTGGAAGAAATATAGACGAAATGTTGCGTGTCATTGATGCCTTGCAATATACCGAAGAATACGGTGAGGTTTGTCCCGCCGGCTGGGAAAAAGGCCACGAAGCAATGAAACCCTCTTCCAGCGGAGTTGCTGAATATTTGGAATCAAATGTAGAAGCACTGTAACATTAAAGCCCGGAAAGTACCGGGCTTTTTTTTATTTACACATTAAAAAACACTTGCACTTTTTCATCCTAGTTTACATATTAAAAAAAATACAGGTGCAGGTATGTCATTACCCAAAATTCCCTTTCTGCAACACAAAAACAACAATCATGAAATTTCTTTATTACACTATATTTTACTGCTGACCCTGGCGGGGACAATTCTAATTGGTATATTTGCAATATTTTCCAACTGGCAGAACACTTTAAAAAGTGCATCTGTGACCTTTGCATTTATAATATTGTTACTGGTTCTATTATATTATAAATATGAAAAACTATCCGCGCATCTTTTTGTTATTTTCTTATTAACAACACTCACAATAGATATATATTCAGGTGATGGATTGAATGATCCGGGAATCATTGTTTACCCGGTAATTATTCTTATAGCCAGTCAAATCATGGATTTTAGATATTATTTTCTATACACTGCTATAACCATTTTATCACTTTTATTTATAGCATATTTACAGTTAACTGGCAATATTAATATCATTATTAACAAGGGTGCTGTAATTCTAAATTTTATTTTGTTAACCATTGTATTGACAGTAATTGCTTTATTTACACGTTACTTGTTTAATTCATTATTATTAACAATTAAAAAACTACGAACCAGTGAAGAAAAATATCGCTATATATTTGAAAACATTCAGGAAGTTTATTTTGAATTAAATTTTGAAGGAGAAATAATAGAAATAAGCCCATCTATTGATATCAATACACAATATACTGTTCAAGATCTGTTGCACACCAATATTAATAATTATTTTTTGGAACCAACCAATGCTAAAGAATTTATCAATACAACAAGACATACCGGCAGGGTTCGAAATTATGAACAAGTACTGTTGGATAAAAATGGTGCGCACCTGAATACAATAATCAGTGCAAGAGCGCTTGAATCCAAAGATAAACAGGGTCCCAAAATAGTTGGCAGTATACGAAATATCACAGACAAAAAAAAGATGGAACAACAGTTGATACAAATGCAAAAGCTGGAATCTATCAGTTCAATGTCTGGCAGCATTGCTAATGAATTTGAGAAACTGTTAAACATAATAAATGACAAATGCGGATTGCTTGCATCAGACAGGCACAATGACCCACAGGCACTTGAAAATATAAAAAAAATCCAGATCGTTGGCGAAAAAGCCTCTGTATTAACAAGACAATTGCTCACCTTTAGTAAAAGCCAGGCATTCAAACCAACAAGCATGAACTTGAATCAATGTATCCTGGAAATGCAGAGCATATTGAACACAATTATTGACGAAAACATTATCCTGGAAATTGATCTTTCTACAGATCTGCCATTAATCAATGCAGATCCCGGACAGATTGAGCAAATCATTGTAAATCTGGTTAAAAATTCAAACGAAGCTCTGCAAACAAAACAACAATCAGATTCAAAAACCATATTCATACAAACCGGGATGAAAGAATTAGACACCACCTTTATTCAAGGCCGATCCAGCAAAAATATCAAAGCCGGTGACTATATATTACTCTCTGTTTCTGATAATGGAATTGGTATGGATAGAGACGTACAAAACAATATTTTTGAACCGTTTTTCAGTCTTAAACCCAACCATAATGGATTAGGATTGCCTACTGTTTATGGCATCATTCAGCAGAATAACGGGATAATCAATATCTACAGCGAACCAGGCCATGGTACAACAATTCATGTATACTGGCCCGTGGATTATGAAAAACAAACCATTGAGCACCCCGAACAAACGGTTTTGCAGCATGGTTCTGAAACAATTGTACTGGTTGAAGATGATATAGATTTTTTAAATTTTACTATTGAAGTATTAAAAAGTGTTGGTTACCGGGTATTTGGTTTTAGTAATGGCTACAAAGCTTTAGAGTTTATCCAAACCCATGATGGCGAGGTAAACCTGGCAATTACAGATCTGGTCATGCCCGAAATTGACGGCAAAGAATTTATTTCCAAATTACATACCTTACAACCTCATATTCCTGTTATATTAACATCAGGATTCACCAAAGAACATGTTACATCATCGATGGAACAAGAAAATCAGTTCTTTTTCTTACAAAAACCTTTCACTGTGACTGAATTGGCTGAATTCGTCAGAAAAACAATTAATCGATAAAAATTTATATATTTGCGAAAATGGCACAATATTTGTTAAGTTTTTAATTACAATTTTCAATGTAATTAACATTATACTTACGTTTTATATACAAGAGTAAAAACCGATAATGCTTTCAACCAATGTGCGAGCGCTAATGAAAAAACTATACTCTTTATTATCCCCCAAAAGCTTTTTGAACCGAGAAGAAAAGCTTAAATCCAATTTCTTATCTGTCATCCTGACATTTACCCTTGTGATGGGGGGAGTAACATCCCTGATAGCGTATCTTGCGAATTGGGGATATTTGTATTTGATCATTTTATCTCAAACAGCTATTGCTACCATTCTTTTGTTTATAAACAAGATGGGAAAAACCAACCTGGCTTCTACTCTTTTATCGACATTATTAACCCTTTTCACAACTGTATATCTGGTCGCTTATGGACAAGGAATTTATGATTATTCATTAATTTTATATCCTTCAATCACATTGGTAGCAAGTTTGCTCCTTGGTAATGCTATGTTTATTACAATTATGGGTATTACAGTCCTTTCAATCTTTTTTGTTGTTTATGCAAACATAAACGGCATTGTACATAATGCATTCAGTTATTATACTACCTATTGGTGCTTTGTCATTGTATCCTTAATTTATATCATTCAAGCCATAGCAACACGGTTACTCACAAACAACCTGCTTCAACAGCTGGATCTCGCTAAAAGAAATGAAGAAAAATATTTAAATATTATTGAAAACATCCAGGATATTTATTTCGAAATCACTTTGGATGGTAAAATTATCGATATCAGCCCCAATGAATTGCTAGGCACTCATGAAAACAAACAAGCATTTATTAATACATCTTTTCAACATTTTTTTCACGACAAAAGCACATATAATGAATTTATCGAGATTGTTACAAAAATCGGTTATATCAACAATCAATCATTAAATTTAACCTTAAATGAAAACAACTATTATCTAACCGTAGCCGCAAAACTTGTGTATGATGAAAACAATAAACCTTTAAAAATCATTGGTTCCATGAAAGATACCACTCGGTTAAAAAAATTAAAAGAGCAGCTTTTCCAGGCGCAAAAGATGGAATCCATTGGCACGCTTGCTGGCGGTGTAGCTCATGATTTTAACAACCTGTTAACAATTATCAACGGACATTGCGAAATAGCCCTTGAAAAGCTTGATGATAATCACCCAGCCTCCAACGACCTGAAATCTATTTTTCATGCCGGAGAAAAAGCAATCTTTCTCACACGGCAACTCTTGTCCTTTAGTAAAAAGCAAACATCCAGTTCAAAAATAATAGACCTCAATAAAAACATCCTGGATCTGAATAAAATGACCCGCAGGCTCATTGATGAAGATATAAAAATAATTACCAAGCTTGATAAAAAAATCCCCAGCATCAAAGCTGATCCGGGCAACCTTGAACAGATTTTATTAAATCTGGTAGTAAATGCCAGAGATGCGGTAAATATGGTAAATATAACAGGCCATAAAAAGCAGATCACAATTGAAACCAGTTTAAGAAAATTAAATGATGAATATATTCAAAAACATATAGGATTGGAAGCAGGAACATACGCACAATTGTCTATTAGTGATAATGGCATTGGAATGGATAAAGATACACTGAAAAATATTTTTGAGCCTTTCTATACTACAAAAGAAAGCGGAACCGGCTTGGGGCTTGCATTGGTGTACAGTATCATCCACCAAAACAATGGCAATATTCATGTATATAGTGAAATTGGCCAGGGTACATCTTTTCATATATTATGGCCCATTGCTTCAAAAACAGAAAATGAAAATCTGGGCAAAGAGAAACCATTATCTCAATATTATGGCAAAGAAACCATTATCATGGTAGAGGATGATGCCAACGTACTTGATTTTACTATAGAAGTATTAAAATCATTTGGCTATCGAGTTTATGGATTTTCAGATGGCCTAAAAGCACTTGATGAACTAAAGCACGGTACTATACAACCGGATTTATTAATAACAGATTACATTATGCCTTCTATTAACGGAAATGAACTGGCATCAAAAGCAAGGATGATTACTCCCACTCTTCAAATTCTTTATATATCTGGTTATTCAAATCAAAATCTCACCCTCAAGATTAGTGAAAACTGTTTCTTTTTGCAAAAACCATTTACAGTGCATGATCTTGCAAAAAAAGTCAGGACTGTTTTGGAAGAATCTGTCACTGTAAGCATTTAACTCTAGACCCATAATTTTCTTAAATTTTTATTGTCTTTTTATAACTATTAACTATATTTAACATGTAAAAATATTAAAATTTAAGACAAGGTGTAATATGCTTAGACCCGTTTTTCTAATCATTTTTATGAGTGCCTGTTTAACGAGTGCTCAACCGGACTTTGATCAATACTTTATCAACAAAACCCTTCGCGTTGATTATTTTCACACAGGTACATTTCAAAACGAATATTTTAGTCTTGATGAAATGTTTATGGAAGGTGAATGGCCAGGAAGCAAAGTAAATCTGATTGATACGCTGAATTACGGCAAATACCTGTTCAAGGTATATGATCTTGCAACCAATCAATTGATCTACTCTTATGGTTACAGTACGATATTCGGTGAATATCAAACCACGCTGGATGCAAAGAATGGTATCTATGCAACTATGCATGAGAGTGTTCGTTGCCCCTTTCCCAAAAAACCGGTACAAATCACTATTTCCGTACGTAACAGCAGGAACATATTCGAAGAGAAATACAGCACAACAATCGATCCCAACTCTCGCTTTGTAAATCGTGAAAAAAAACAATTTCCCTACAAGATAAATAAATTTATCAACAACGGGCCATCCGCAAAAAAGGTAGATATTGTCATATTGGGCGATGGCTATACACATGATGAAATATCCAAATTTCAGCAAGATGTTGAACGATATACCAAAGACTTGTTTACCACAAAGCCCTTTGACAGCCGAAAAAATGATTTTAACATTTGGACAATTGATGTAGAATCTCAGGATTCCGGTATTGACGAACCCCGTAAAGATATTTGGCGAAATACTGTATTAAATACACATTTTAATTCATTGGATTCCCCTCGATATATTTTAACTACCGACAATAAATCACTGCGCGATATTGCCGGCATGGTCCCCTATGATCAAATTTACATTCTTGTAAATTCAAATCGTTATGGTGGTGGTGGTATTTATAACTGGTTTTCCACCAGCTTTACCGGTCAACAACCGGATAAAGTGGAATGGTGGTCAGATTATGTTTTTGTACATGAGTTTGGCCATGCCTTTGGCGGATTAGCAGACGAATACTATACATCGAACACATCCTATGATGAATTTTATCCCCCGGGTGTAGATCCCTGGGAGCCCAATATAACCTGTCTGCTGGATCCTGAACATCCGAAATGGGAATCCATGCTAACCCCCGGAATAGAAATTCCAACACCCTGGGAAAAAAGCACCTATGATTCACTTGGCACTATTTTACGATCACATGTCAGAGATACTCCCGATTATATAGCGACAGAAGTAAAAATGCGTAAAGTAATGGATGAATCAAAATGGAAAAACAAAATTGGTTGTTTTGAGGGTGCAGGGTATTCATCTACAGGCATTTACAGACCAACAACCGACTGTAGAATGTTCTCTAAAAGAGTTATTGATTTTTGTCCTGTTTGCCAGCAATCCATTATCAAAGTAATAGACTTTATTATTGAATAACGGGTAATATTTCCCAAACAGGGTAAAAGTTCCTGATAAATATATTGTGGTTGAATGAGAAAAAAATCTTTTTTCTTCCATCAACCACAATATATTGTTTTCACACAACCTACAAACACCATCCATTCAAGATATAATTGACTATCGGTATAAATTTTGCAACCAAGACTTTGATTAATAGTATTGAGGCAGGTTTAATACATCAGGATTGCGAAATTTGATTGATACAATTGTCAAGTTGAACCAGATTATTGATCAGGAAATTCTTGTAGAATTACTGAATTCTTTTGCAAAAAAATACCAGCTATCTGTAGGTATTTATAATGCAGAATACAAACCGGAGGCTATTGCGTTTGCTCCCAATTGTAATCCTGACCTGTATACCCGTTTAAACGAGTCGCTATCAATCCCCCTCTCGCAATTACATACGCGTTCGTTACTATCCGATGGCAAAACAGTCTATATAAAAATGGAAAAGGAAAATTTTGACTGTGTCTATTTTAATATAGATTGCGACAACAATCCCTTAATGATTGTAGGAATCCTGAAAGCAGATCCTGATCAATTCGCTTTAACAGAAACCAACAACCCGGAACCTGAAATTAGCTTTCAAAACCTGCCGGTCAACGAATTAATAGAACCTATTGACAATATTAAAAAAGATCTGGATCACTTTACAGAATCCGGTTGGCAGCGCTACAAGGTGTTTCAAAACACCAAAGAGGAAACCAGCGAATACATTCCACCTGAAATGCCTGAGGAACCCAAAGAGGATCTTGATACTGATTCGGACAATTATATTATATTTACTACCGCTGAACACATAGTTATTGATGCAACACCATCGGTATTGAAAAAACTGGGATATCAAAACTCTTCCACCCTGATTGGGCAAAACCTGATATCACACCTTGATTCCATATCAAATGATAAAAATGCATTGTTTAAAATTAAAAACAAAAAACAGGAATGGCAGATTTCATCATTAAAAGAAAATGGCTATACATTTACAGATACAAAAATCAGGGTTCTTCCCCAGTTGATTAATGATTCTGTTTTAGGTTATGAGTATCATTTCCATTTCAACAAAATCAGTCAGGATACCCTACCCAAACATAAAATAAATTTTGCAGATATAGTCCAGGAACCAGATAAAAACAACAGCCTGCCAGAATCCAATTCTAATTCAACAGCAGAGCTAGAGCCCCCCTATTCAGAATTTGTCAAGGCAATGCCATATCCGGTAATTGTGCTCGACGAACAGGATAAAATTTGTATTTGGAACCCTGAAATAGAAAACATATTTAATCAAACCAATGCGGAAATGATTGGGCAGGACTTTAAAATCCTATTGGATGAAAACTCGCAATCCCTTTGGAACGAAATTAAATTAAAAGAGCTAAAAGAAACAAAACCTGATCATTTTTTCACTTTTTTACTACCAACCGGTTCAACAATATCAATGCAGCTTGCAATCCGAAAAAGCTTTATCAATAACAATCCATATTTACTACTTACTCTTTTAAATATGTCAGATCAGGAGAATACAACTGAATCTGAAACAAACGATATCTCCAGACAATTGCTTTCTAACCAAACGGCAATTGTTACTTCATTAAGTGGAAAAATCCTGTATATTACCGACAATGCCTGCCAATTTCTAAAAACAGAAAAACAAGAGCTTTTAAATGAAAATCTGTCTCTAGTCTTGACTGAGGATATTGATAAATTATTAAACCAAAGTAGAAACATCTCAAATGGTATAACACAAACAATCATAGCCCAGTGCAATCAGGATATTCTTGATGGTCAGATCATTCAATTACATGTAAAAAAACTGACAACACCTGAGAAAACACTGCTGCAATTGGACATTTCAAAAGCTCCGGAAAAAGCAGAAAAGTTGTCAAAAAACACCCTCAACAAAACTGAAAAACTTGAACTGCTGCAGCACTATTTTACGTCTATTGCAAAAAACTTTGATTTTATATCGAGTGAATTGTATCACAATACCTCGTCCATTCTTTTAGATAAAGATATTAATGATGAAACACGATCCAATATTGTTAATATAAAAAAGCTGGCAAAAAAGACGTCTGTATTAAAACAAGAGCTCTATTATTTCAGCAATCTTGAAAAACCCTACATGGACCAGATTGATCTGAACAAAAAAATAAAATCATGGGATAAAACCCTGAATAACATGGTCCACGAGAACATGACCATAGAGTTGAATTTGCGTGAAAATATTGGCAAGATACAGGTCAACAACAAACAATTAAAACATATATTAAAAACGCTTTTACAGAATGCCGCAAAATCATATTCAAATGGCGGCAAGATCATTATTCACACCAGGCAGCACCATGTTCAATCCAATCAGGATCTGAACATACCCAACTCTTTTGGCAGAGTATTTATTGTACTGGAGATTATTGATACCGGTCGTGGAATTCCCCTCTCAATTCGCGATCAGTTATTTGAACCGTTTGTTTCTACCAATCCGGAAGACTTTGGTAAAGGTATGGGGTTAGCATCGGTTTATGGTATTATGAAGAACCATAATGGATTTATAACCATAAAAACACTGGACAATCAGGGTACAATTGTATCTCTCTATTTCCCTGTAATTGAAAGAAACAAAGACGGAAATGAAAATGAACTGGTAACCCGACAAAAGATCCTATTGATTGATGATGATCCCGGAATTATTGAAGTAAACAGTATTACGCTTAAACATTTTGGTTTTGATACCTTTAGCGGAGAAACCGCAAAGCAGGGTATTGAATTACTGAAACAACATAAATCCATTTTACATTTGGCAATTCTTGATATATCATTACCCGATATGGAAGGGATCGATTGTGCCAAAGAATTGCTAACAATAAAGCCGGATTTACCAATCATTATATCGAGTGGTTATCATTGTAATGATGAATATTATAAATTCATACAACAAACTGACTCGGTATTTCTCCAAAAACCTTATACGTCAAATAAATTATATCAAACTATACAATCCTTATTGGCAAGGAAAAAACAAGATTAAATTTCTTATCCCACCCGAACAATTATAAAGTATATTAATTGACTCCAATAGACATGTTTAACAAAAACAGGTAGCTTTAACCTGAACAATCCTAAAAACGTCCCCCCATAAACAAACACCAAACTTATAAAATACCAGGCAATATAATTCAAAACAGGAATTGAATTCCCTTTCCACGTCCAATAATCCAAAACCGTAGCAGCAGGTTCCATAAATAAATCAAACAAAACCATAAACAGGGGTATAACAAACAACATAACATGTGAATCCTTGATATTCATTGCTCTAACAACCGCAAGTGAAGAAAGTAAAATCAATGTCCATGCAAAACCAATTGCCAGAGGTACTCCCAATATTTTAGGATACAAAACATCACCATATTGATACTGCCCGAATATCAAGCCGGTTTCCACTCCAACAGCTTCAACAATTATCGAAAAAATAAAAACCAGTATCCACCATGAAATGAATGTTCTACGTTTTTCAGGATTCATCCTGTAAATACCAATGAATATTAAAAGAGAAACAAATATCAATAATGGTGCCGCCATCCACTTCATTATCAGTTGAAATATTCCCAATACATGCCAGAGACCACCTGCTGCAAATATCAGGTACAATAAAAAAATCTGAATTCGTTCATTTTTCAAAAACAATATTACGTCCTTTCCATTCAATAGCACCTTTATAGTATCGAATCATGGAATTTATCCCTATAACAATAAATAAAAATATCCCAACCGGATGCATTATAACAGATTCAAAAACAGGATGTTTATATTTCAGAGCGATCATTATACGGATTCCGAAATTAATCAGTAACGGGTACAACCATAAAAAGGGCCATATCCATACGAGCACAAAGGGTAGAACAAAAGACACCAGCAAGAGCAATAAAAAAAGTGAAAATCCTTTAGCATTATAACCAGCTATTCCAAAAAGGTTTTTGGAAAATCCATTATATACCTGGCTCCAGCTATTATACATTTTACCAAAAACAACATCCCGCCCGGCAAGTGTTAAAATATGTACCTCTTTTTGTTTCGCAATACGTGCCATATGTGTGTCTTCAACTATTTCATTTTTTACTGCAGCATGACCACCTGTTTTTTCATAAGCTTTACGAGTAAATGCTAACCATTGCCCATTTGCAGCAGCAAGGGATGGCCGTTTACTGAAACGGGTTAACCACAATGGCAGCATACTATATACCCACATGTCCACAACCGGAACGACTAGTTTTTCAGCAAGTGAGCTGGTAACTTGCTGCGGAAAGGCAGAAAGCAATCCCAGATCATATTTTTGCATCCACGCAACCGTTGCTTTTAATGCATGGGTATCATGGAAATTATCGGCATCAGTAAATATAACAATCTCTCCTGTGGCAGCTTTTAAAAGTTGATGGCAGGCATAATTTTTTCCCGTCCAACCGGGCTTAACAGGCTCACCATCCACCAATCGAATGGACGAGTTTTTTTGCATATCAACAATAATATCTCGTGACCGGTCTGTGGAATTATCATCAAGCACAATAATCTCATAATCGGGACAATCCTGCGCAAGCAGACCCTGTAAACATTTTCCAATTGTATCCTGTTCATTACGTACGGGTACTAGCACAGAAATTTTTGGAAAAGTATTTATTTTAGGATAATTTGACAACAATGGAGCAGTAATCACATTAAACAGAGAAATCATAAATATTATGAATAATAACACATGAACCAAAATCAACAGATAGATCAATGCTGCCTCCGATGTTCACGGTTTAATAAAACTTCCATCATGCGGTTAACAGATTGTTTACCAGAGAATATCTGCTTCCCTAAATCTTTTTTCACTATCCGATTTTGCATAGTGTCAAGAATATTTGTTAATTCGTTTTCCAGTTCAAAAGCTTTTATTGCCTCAGGATTCCGATACAATTTATTTTCAAATTGAAAAAAGACAAATGGACGCTGCTCACCCAGGTCTTCAACACGTATACCCAATAGATAAATGTTGATCGGAGTATTTATCTTTTTCAAAACCAATTCAACGCCTCTATCAAAACCAAGGGGCCGCGTATGCCAGGGAAGCAATTCCCCCTGTGGGAAAATACATACCATATTGTTTTTGCTAGTATTTATTTTTTCTGCTGAATACAGCAAGGATTCTTTGATAGCTGAAATTGAATTCTGATTGATTGAATATGCACCAACACGCGAAAAAAAAGAATTCCTGGAAAGCTCGTTTTCAAGCATCATCAAATACAATTGTTTTCGAAAAACAGTTTGATTCAAATAATAGACAAAAAATCCATCCCACCAACTACTATGATTACCAATCAGTAAAACCGGATATTGATTAAACTCTACTGCCGTATTGCCTAAGAGATGATATGAATGAAAATGGGATTTAAAAAGCATTTGTAAATAAACATTAAACATCCCATGTGCAACCTTTGAATGTTTTGCTTCAATCATTAAAAGCCCACACTAAAGGTTGCAAGACGCAATTTTTCATTGGCCATTTGAATTTTTGAACGAATAACTTCACGTAGCAATATGTTCAGTTTCCGGGATTGAGGAACATAAACTCTTCCTAAAAACGGATTATAATCACGTTCTTCGATTTTTCTTAAAATCCCGCGATATATGAGACTTGCAGATTGAATCGCAAACCTTGTATCCGGTTCAAGCATCTGAATACCGGGTTGTGCTTCATCATAATACCGGTGAGCGCGTTCAACTTGAAATTTTATAAAATCATGCATTTTAGGAGACATGTGTTCATCAAGAATATCCTGTTCAGTTATACCAAAATCAGACATCTCGGATTTTGGTAAATAAATACGCCCCATATCTTTATCTTCTTGAATATCACGCAAAATATTGGTTAATTGCATGGCAATTCCCAGCTTTTCAGCATAAATCAATGCTTTTTCATCTTTGTATCCCAAAATAGATGTCATCATGAGACCAACAACACCAGCCACCCGATAGCAGAATAAATACAGATCGTCAAATGTTTCATAACGTTTTTTTTTCAAGTCCATTATGACTCCTCGTATTAATTCTTTGGGATATTTTCTGTCGATATTGAAATACTTTGCAACAATAATAAAAGAAGAAAGCACAGGATGTTCAGATTCACCCGTCCGGTAAGCAATTCTCAACTCTTTGTTTAAATTTTTTATCTCTTTTAATACTTCTTTAGGAGCACGGTCACGGGGATTATCAATCAAATTATCAGCATGTCTGCAAAAGCCATACAAAGAAAAAACAGGCCATTGTTTTCGTTTCGGTAGTAATCTTGTAGAAATATAAAAACTCTTTGAATACTCGGCAGTCAAATGTTTTGCATACATAAAAGAAGAATAATGCTGTTTAACAGTATTTTTATCCATATTTCACCTCTCTTGCAGCTTGCAAATAACCACGCTTGAAATCATCAAGAATAATTCTTTCGGTTGTTTTTGCTGTAAGCATTACACCGGGCAAACCCGCTCCCGGGTGCGTACTTGCACCAACAAGATAAAGCCCTTTTATATCACTACAACGATTATGCGGTCTAAATATAGCAGTTTGTGACAACCTGGGCTCTACTCCCCAAGCGCTTCCCCAGTAATTATTACGCGTTTCCTGAAAATCAGCCGGTGTGAACATACTGCACACCTCAAGATTTTCACGTAATCCGGTTAAACCAAAATCATTTTCCAGAAATGCCAACACTTTATTTTTAAACAATTCTCCCTGTGCATTCCAATCGACATTACCTTGTAGATTGGTTACCGGGATCAGAACATACATGCTCTCACAACCGGCAGGCGCCATTTGGAGATCCGTTTTTGTTGGTACATGTAAATACATTGAAAAATCATCGGGTAATATCTTTTTGTCAAAAATATCCGTAATCAATGGTTTGTAACGCTCAGATAAAATCAGTGTGTGATGTTTTAATTCCGGGTATTGTTTTCGCACACCCAGATAAAGCAAAAAAGCGCTCATGGAATAATCAAGATTGAAAAGTTTTTTATCAGTCCATTTTTTTCGATGCTCTGAACCTATCAGATTTTTATATGTATGGATAAAATCCGCATTAGAAATAACTGCATCTGCTTTAAAAAATCCATCACGTGTGTGTACACCGGTGGCGTTACCATCTTCTACTTGTATTTTTGTAACGGGTAGGCCAGTCTTTACCTCACCGCCCAATTCTTTAAATAACGTTTCAAATGCTTGTACAAGTGAATACATTCCTCCCTGGGTGAACCAGACCCCACCTTCCTTTTCCAGATAAGGTATCATCTGGTAAACAGAAGGTGCACGGAACGGGTTCCCCCCAATAAAAAGTGGATGAAAAGAAAACACAAACCGGTGACGAAAATCTTTGAAATACTTTTTAGCAAAGTTAAACGTTGGCAGTAATGCATTTAACTTGAGTGCTTGAGGTAAAAATTTTATCATTGAACCCCAATCCATAAAAGGAACTGAGCCCAATCCCTGTCCAATAACAACGTCGTGAATAGCCTTTGATGCCTGAATAAATTCATCATATCTTGCAGCGTCCTGTTTGTTAAACTTTGTCATCTGTTGTTTCATCTTTCCAGCATCATCGAGGTAATCTATAAAACTTTTATCATGAAAATAAATTCGATAAAACGGATCAAGTTTGATCAAATCCAGATAATCTGCCAATCGTTTTCCCGCTGATTGAAAGATATCATCAATGATATCCGGCGCTGTTATGAGTGATGGGCCCATATCAAATTTGTAACCATCTTGTTCAAGTGGATATGCGTGTCCACCGACTTTATCATTCTTTTCAAAGAGTGTTACCTGAATGTCTTCTTTTGCCTGCAACCGTATTGCGGCAGACAATCCTCCAAACCCTGATCCAATGATTGCTATTTTTTTCATGATCTTCTCTTTTCTTTTCCCGACTTTTTTACAATTAATTCTGACACCAATTTCCCGGATAATAAAGCCAGAGGAACTCCACCGCCGGGATGGACAGATCCTCCACAGAAATACAGTCCCTCAATTTGCCGATTTCTGTTTGCCGGTCGTTTAAAGGCCATACTTTTGCTATTTGAAGAAATGCCATATATACTGCCACGATTACTATGATACATGTCATAAAACATTTGTGGATTAATGACTTTATCAGATTCTAGTTGGCCTTTTACATCCATATTCAGCATTTCAAATTTCTTGTATATTTTTTTTCTCATTTCTTTTTGAATATGCATCCAATCCTGATTACTATTCAGGTAGGGCATATTGATCAATATAAAAGCATTCATTTTACCTGCTGGAGCATGCTCTACATCCTGCTTGCTGCTGATTGAAATATATACTGTAGGATCATCCGGAGCAGTTTTTCGATCAAAAATATCAATAAATTCTTTTCTATATGACCCAGAAAAAAATATATTATGATGTTTCAACATCATTTCATCATTTTTCATTCCCCAGAGAAAAACCAAACCGGACAAAGAAGGTTCAAAACGGTTCATTTTTCGGGTAATCTTTGGCTTTTCGGTAATCAAGTGATTATATGTATATACAACATCTGCATTGCAAACCACATAATCACTTGCTATGGCTTCACCATCAACTTTGATCCCGGAAATTCGATTATTTTTATGAAAAATCCTTTCTACTGGCATTTCTTTATAAATCCGTACTCCCATCTGTAATGCAATATGCTCAAGGGCTTCAACAAGTCTATACAAGCCTCCTTTTATATAATATCCTCCCAATCCATATTCAACAAAGGGTATTATATTTAACGTAGCAGGCGCCTGAAAAGGATTTGAACCATTGTAGGTGCTGTATCGATTAAAAATCTGCACAAGACGTTCATCTTTGAAAAAAGAACGCACCGCTTTATCAACCGTACGAAAGGGATCAATTTGATTAACTTTTAAGAGTTTAAAAAGGGTTTGCCGGTTCAAGAGTGTTTCCGGTTCATGCAAAGCGGAAAACATGAAAAGATCGGCAGTTATATCATAAATGCGTTGAGAATAATCATAAAAGCGTTTATAGTTTTCAACATCCACTGGCGAAATGGATTCAATGGCAGCCAGCATTTTATTCATATCGGAGCTTGCATCAAAGACAGCTCCATCCGGAAAAAAATAACGGCAAATCGGATCAACCATTACCAGGTTTATATATTCTTCAAAACTAAATCCGGAAAATTCAAACAATTCTTTTAATACAAAAGGCATTGTTACAAGGGTAGGTCCCGTATCAAATCGATAACCGTTCGATTTGATTTCATTCATTTTACCACCAAGAGACCGGTTTTTCTCATACAATTGGACGTTAAATCCTTTTTTTGCTAATCGAATGGCACCGGCCAAACCACCTAATCCACCACCAATCACAGAAACTGTTTTTTCCATGAAAACCTCTCCAACCTTTCATAGAAAATAACCGTTAACAAAACATGAGATATTCCATAAAAAAAATCTTCCAGTGGAATTGTAAAAATTCTCACACCCAGATTCACAGTATCATCATATAAAACAACAGGTCGTGCAGTCAGGTATCCATTAAATATCAGAATCAATCCGGTAACAATCAACAATAATCGTATCGTTTTTTGTTGAAACAGCAAATTTGTCTCCAGTATCTGATCAAGTAGTATGACGATTAACAAAGAGGTAAAAACTAAAAAAGTATATTCTTTTTTAGTAACAAAAAATACAACAATTAAAGCAAGCAGTATAGGAGCAACTATTTTAACCGGTATCTTGAAAAAAACGTTTGCATTATTTTTTGTGCTCAAAATCTCCCAAATAAACAAACAGGCAAAAGGTACGGTTATAAAAAACAACCACTCACCTGGCGGCAAGCCTAAAATTCTCAAATCTGTTGTATATTGAGTATTAAAATGCCAGTGTTTTCCCGTTACCCAAATATCCCAAATAATGAACGGGACAAGGGACAGCAATGTTGCAAACAATGCACGCACCCAGTTTTTATAATAGACTACCGTTTTATCAAAACTAAAAACAATTGGACCGGTAAGAATTATTAGATTAAATAGCAAATACTCAAACTTCATTGGTCCAACATCCCATCAATCATTTCTTGATCCTTTTCATCCAATTCTCCATTCTCTTGAATGAACTTGAGAACATTTTGGATCATCTCTGGATCATAATCCTGCCTATGATCAGGCATCAACTGCAAAATCTTTTTAAAATTCTCCTGTGCCTGGTCTGCGCGATGAAAGAAAAAAGGCAGATAATAACAGGTAGAACTGTGTATAAACAATGCTTCAATATTTTCAGGACTGGTTTCAATGCCTTTATCCATAATGTCCAGTCCCTTGTTTGTCCATTTTAGCTTGTTTTGTGGGAGAAATGCGTGCTTGCCGCGAAGTGCGGTCAAAGCCCCAATATATGTTAAAGCAAGGCCGTTATCCTGATCCTGTTGCAACTGTTCGAATACAGCAATAGCCTGATCAATATACGATTCTTTATCCACGCTTTTATAAAAAAGCTGGCGGCCCTCTTCAAGCAAAGACCCGCCTGTTTCAGCGGGCCAAGATAAATTAAAAAATAAAAAAATTACTATAAAAACAGAAAAACCCCAAGGGTACCTATTATACCGCAAACCTGAAATTGATAATATCCCCGTCTTTAACAACATATTCTTTACCTTCCAGCCGCACCAGACCTTCGGTTTTACATTTGGCCATAGTACCGTGCTTGATAAAATCATCATAATGGACGATTTCCGCGCGAATAAAACCGCGTTCAATATCCGTATGAATCGCTCCCGCTGCCTGCGGCGCCAATTCTCCGTCCCGGATCGTCCATGCTCTCACTTCATCAGTGCCGGCAGTTAAAAAGGATATCAAACCCAGCAAATCATACGAAGTACGGATCAGTTTTTCCATCGCCGAATCGGTGATACCCAGATCATTTCGAAAACTCTCGGCTTCTTCATCAGACAACTGTTGGATCTCCATCTCAATTTGAGCAGAAACCGCAACAATGGTTGATTTACTATCGGCCATAACGGCTTTGATCGGATCAATGATTTTTTCTTCATTGGCGATATCATCTTCACCAATATTGGCCACAACAATCAAAGGTTTTTGGGTCAAAAACTGGTAACCACGTACCATCATTTCTTCATCCGTGGTCATTTCCAAAGATCGCAATGGCTTTTCTTCTTCAAGGGATTGCTGACATTTTTCCAGCAGTGCCAGTTCGCGTACATCCTGATCATTCTTTTTGGCTTTGAGCTGTCTTTGCAACCGCTGCATACGGTTTTCAATGATCGATAAATCACTTAACATAAATTCAGATTCAACAATTCCATAATCCCGAACCGGATTGACTGAATTTTGCGGATGGGGTATATTTTCATCTTCAAACGCTCGTAGTACCACAAGTATAGCATCTACTGTACGAAGCTGGCCCAAAAAGCTATCACTGAATCCGCCTTTTTTTTGCTCAGATCCACTCATGCCTGACAAATCGATATAATCGATAATTGCCGGGGTCTTTTTCTTGGGTTCAAATATTTCATTCAATTTTTCAATGCGCTCATCCGGTACCTGTACAATGGCCTGGTGTGCTTCACTTTTACCACCTGAAAAGCCGGTATCTATCGTAGAACCTGTCAGGGCATTAAACAAGGCCGTTTTCCCGGACAACGGCAAACCTACAATTCCAATCTTCATAAATATTCCTGTATTAAATCATTACTTTGTTATGGCTAAATATAAAGGTTCGCTTGTGTTTTTGCAAGCGAAATATCTAATTAAAACTCTTTGTTTATTTTATCGTTAAGGATTATTATATTAAATAAAATGAATTCGACAAGACAGGAACCAGGAAAATCAAATGATAGAAAGAAAAAAGACGGGCTCTATGGTTTGCCCCAGCTGCGGCAAGCTGATCTCTGCCAATTCCAAAGAATGTTACAATTGCGGAAGAAAAAATCCGGGCTTGTGGGGATACGGCCCTTCAATCAACAAACTTTTGAACAGTTTTAATGGATTGATTTCTACCATTGTAACTGTCAATATTATATTATATATAATCGCGATACTGATTGATCCGGGTGCTATATTGCAAACTCGCGGACTCTTTGGTCTGCTTGCACCCAGTGGACAAGCACTGGACCGACTGGGCATGACCGGGCAATACGCCATTGCTCACGGACGATGGTGGACGCTTATTACCGCTATCTATTTACATTCCGGAATTTTACATATACTTTTCAATATGTTGTGGCTCAGACAACTGGGTGCCATGGTTGAAGACCTGTTTGGAACGTATCGTACCTTTATCATTTTCACACTATCCGGTGTGGTAGGCTTTGTTGCATCGTTCATGTTTGGCATTGCTTTTACAATTGGTGCATCCGGTTCTATTTTTGGATTATTAGGCGCTTTGGTTTATTATGGACGTAAACGCGGTGGAACATTTGGATCAGCCATTTACCGCCAAGTGGGTATGTGGGCCATCATCCTGTTTATGTTTGGGTTCATGATGTCTGCCGTTAACAATTATGCGCATGCCGGTGGATTTATTGGCGGTTACCTGACTGCCATGTGGGTTGGATTTCACGAACAGGGACTGGAAAACCAGCACCATCGTCAATTTGGTATACTGCTTGCGGTTCTTACGGCAATCAGTTTTGTTCTGGTTATATTTGCACATTAAAAAAACGTCCGGTTTTTGCCGGGCGTTTTTCTGATAACCGGTTTGGGTTATCTCAATGCCAGATTTAAACCGCCCACCACACTCAACTCTGCTTCTTCCATAAAGGTCCATCTGGCTTGTACAAATACTTTTAAAGGCAATCTTTGTCCAAACATAAAGCCTGTCAGGGCACTGCCTCCCATTTTGGTCATTGATCCTCCTACTTTGGGTAGACGGTAATCAGCGGCAAACCCACCTCCAAAATAAAACATGCCACGGGGTCGTGGTTTAAATACCAGATCTCCGTTAAACTGCCAGTGTTCAAAAGGATCGGTCTCATCAGTAAAATGATAATTGAATCCCGGTACAAAATTCCAAAAAACTCCAATTGGCAGCCACAAATGTGCGCCTGCCAGGGATTGCTCATATTCAAAATTCTGCCCGCCATAAACTCCCAGCATGGGCTGCTGTACCTGAGGTATTGCACGCCTGGCCGGATGACGACGACCGGGTCTGAGAATTTGTGCGGAGGAAACATCCATCAGCAATAGCAGTAAACACGTAATAATCAGATATTTTGTTTTCATTTTTGTCTCCTTTTGCTTATACTTGATATATAGCAAGAGCAATACCAAAACGACCGAGCATAGACAACCATATATTTTACAACATGTTACAAATTCAATACAATTAGAACATTGTACCCACAGGTACATAAACCGATCAATACTGTACAATGAAAATAACAGCTATTCTTACAACTTTTAATCGTGCTGATTTTGCATACGCTGCGCTTGAATCCATTCTCAATCAAAAGAGACAAGCGGATGAAATCCTCGTCATTGATGATGGTTCAACAGACGATACGGAAAAACGTCTGACCCCGTTTCTTCAAGATATCCGTTATATTCGCCAGGAAAACCTCGGCATCTCTGCAGCACGCAATACAGGAATTAAAAACGCCTCGAATGATTGGATCGCGTTTCTCGATTCGGATGACCTCTGGCACCGTAAAAAGCTATTACGACAAGTACAAGAGCTGGAACAGTATCCTGATTATCGTATTTGTTATACGGATGAAGAATGGCGTAAAAACGGTAAATGGAAAAACCAGAAAAAAATCCATCAAAAATACTCGGGGGATATTTACGAAAAATGCCTGCCACTGTGCATTATCAGTGCATCTTCTGTTATTATCCATCGATCTGTATTTGAGATTCTTGGCAAATTTGACGAATCTCTGCCCGCCTGCGAAGATTACGACATTTGGCTTCGCATTAGCGCTCAACTACCGATTTTATATATACCTGAACGCATGATTGTCAAACAATCTGGTGACTGGCCCCAGCTTTCTCAGCAACACAGTCTCGATAAATATCGTATCATTGCATTGAATAATATTTTAAAAAATGGTATATTGAGTGCTGAACAGAAAGAGGCAACACAAAAAATACTGGAATATAAATGTCGTATCTATAAATTGGGATGCATTAAACATAACCGTGAACATGATGTAGAATGGGTAACCGGCATCCAGAATGAAAACAACCTGAAAGATTAGCAATCTATGAAAGACTCGATCCAAACCTCACTGCCCCCTTCATGGAGCACCGGTGCGGTTATATATCAGGTAAACACACGTCAGTTTACCCCTGAAGGCACATTCAAGGCTTTTGCCAAACACCTGCCCAGATTACAAAAGCTGGGTGTAAAAATTCTCTGGTTCATGCCCATCCATCCCATTGGCCAGGTAGACCGCAAAGGCAAACTCGGCAGTTATTATGCAATCAGCGATTATTATGGAATCAATCCCGAGTTTGGCAGCAAAACGGACTTTAAAAAACTGGTCCAACAAATACACAAACTGGGTATGAAAGTCATGCTCGATCTGGTGGTGAATCATACCGCCTGGGACAGCAATATGCTATCTACTCATCCGGAATGGTACAAGCATAATAAAAAAGGAGATATTCTCCCGGGTCACCCGGAATGGACAGACACAGCCAAACTGGACTATGATCAGCCTGAACTACGCAGATACATTACAGACATGATGAAATACTGGATTAACGAATTTGACATAGACGGCTATCGCTGCGATGTTGCGCATTTTGTACCCGACTTTTTCTGGCGCGAGGCTATTGCTGAAATCCAAAAAATCAAACCGGTATTGATGCTGGCGGAGTCTGATCTGCCCTGGCTGCACCGCTGTGGATTCCACATGACCTATTCTACCAAACTCTACTGGCTGTTTAACGCTATTGCCAAAGGCAAACGTCCTGTTTCCGCTATTGTGCCCATGCTGAAACGGGAAAAAGCTGAATACCCAGCAGGATCAATGCGCATGCGCTTTACCAGTAATCACGATGAAAACTCGTGGGTGGATCCTGCAGTCACCCGGTTGGGAACAAAAGCAGCAAAGGCTTTTGCTGTGCTCTGTTTTACGCTGCACGGAACGCCTCTAATTTACAATGGACAAGAAGTGGGAAGTAAAAGAAAACTGAAATTCTTTGACAAGGACGAAATCCCCTGGCAGGAAAGCCCATTCACGGAATTTTATCAAAAACTTGTGCAGTTGTATGGAGAAACCCCGGCCCTGCACGCCGGTGAGATCAGCTATAAATCTCATGGACCCATACTTTTATTTACTCGTAAATTCCAGCAAGAGACGGCTTTGATTGCCATCAACCTGTCCCCCGAAAAACAAAAGCTATCCATAAACACCCGCGGGATCAAGGGCGAGTATACTGAGGTATTCAGCAACAAACCGTTCAGTATTGAGGGGAAGACTTTAGAAATCGAGTTGAAACCATGGGCATACATAACCTTGATTAAAGGATGAACCTGATACTAGCGAGTAAATAAATAAAGGGGCAGAAAAAATAGTTCCAAAGCATTACCTCTTGAAGATAAAAATTATATTACAATAAAGTGTATACGTTATAGAATCTATCATCCGGAATCACAATCTCAATGGAGGGGAATATAGCATGTCTAAAATATTAGACCAAAAAGAATTCGACACCAACAGATTCAGTTATTACTGGAGATCTGTAATCTTTCCAACATTACATTTCACCATACTAAAACAACCTTTCAAAATTTTCAATGTAATTCTAGCAGTTGTTGAAAAAAAATTAAAACGAACAAAACCCAGGTGCAAACCCTTTATATTCAAAATAGAAGCTGCTGCAATATGTAATTTAAAATGCCCGCTTTGCGTTCAATACAAAAAGGAATTACCAATTCCAGATAAAAAATGGATCACATATGATGAATACCTTGTAATGCACAAGCAGATCCATAAAACTGCATTACGAATCTCATTTTACATCTTTGGAGAAGCTTTGGTAAATCCCCATTTTATAGATATTTTAAAAAAAGCATACTCCGATAATATATTTACCTATTTCGCCTCCAACTTTAATCTCGCAACAGAAGAAAAAATCAAAGAACTTGTACATGCCGGGCTGGGAGAAGTTTCCGTAGCGCTGGATGGGTGGACGCAATCACAATATGAGCAATACCGAGTAGGTGGAGATATAAATGTTGTAAAACACGCAATCCGCTATTTAATGGAATACAAACAGAAAAACAATTTAAAATGGCCTTTGCTCAAAGTAAACACTATAAAATTTGATAATTACAAACAAGATATGGATAAAATCAAAAACTTTTGTCTGGAAGCAAAAGTTGACAATTATGTTATAAAACCAAATCTAGAACACGTACCCTGTAATACGGGCCCAAAACCGTATTCACAGTGTTTCTGGCTATGGTATACCATGTTTATCGATACTGACGGAACCGTATATCCCTGTCTCTATCAACAGAGAAGAAAAGAATTTTATTATGGCAATATTATGACAGACAGTCTGGAAGATATATGGAACAGCGAATTATATATTAAAATGCGTAAATTTCTGGTTAGCAAAAACAAAGATCAATATAGCCCGCAAGATGTTCCATGTATCAATTGTACGCTTTATAACTGAGGTTAAACATATATTAAAATCACAAAACAGAATTACTCAAAATAGCAATTCATCTCTAACTTTTTTACCGGCTACACCTGCTCAGTTTTTCCGTTTGTTCTGTATATCTATGCAGAGCTGAATATAAGACAGGAAATATTGTCCCTATCAAAGGCAAAATTCTGATACCATGCTATTGAGAAAAATTAATAGAATCCTGCATATAGTTAAAGCAGGATTTTTTTATATTCACATCACGAATTTTGCGCATTTAAAACCAAAAACTCCCGACTTCCTGGGAATACCTTCTCCCAATGAGATCGTTAAATATATTTAATTGATCAATGGAGAAAAAATGAAAACCATGACTTGTCAACAACTGGGCGGTGCATGTGACAAGGCATTCCAGGCAGAGACCTTTGAAGAAATGGCAGAATTGAGCAAACTGCACGGTATGGAAATGTTCAAAAAACAGGAACCGGCTCATCTTGAGGCCATGCAGAACATTCAAACAATGATGCAAAATCCGGATGAAATGAACAAGTGGTTTGAATCAAAACGCAGAGCGTTTGAAGCGCTGCCAAACGATTAACAATTAATTTTATTCGATAAATAATTCATATCTCCTTTTTTCACGCGGGAATACCTTCCACCATTTATTCGTTTTATTATTTTGCACATCAAACACAATACGAATAAAGGAGGACGTTATGGAACTGGGCGGATTCTCAGTCAGCCTGACCGTTAAAGATATAAAGGTCTCGAAAAAATTTTACGAAGCGCTGGGTTTCATTGTATTTCATGGGGATGAAGACCAGGGTTGGCTCATCATGAAAAATAAAAACTGCAATATTGGCCTGTTTCAGGGTATGTTTGATAAAAACATCCTCACCTTTAATCCGGGATGGGATGAAAGTGCCAACACCCTGAGTGTATTTACAGACATTCGAGATATTCAAAAAGAATTAAAATCCAAAGGCATCAAGATCGAATCTCCTGTTGATTCAAGCGGTGAAGGCCCCGGCAGCTTTAGCATCATAGATCCGGATGGGAATCCGATCCTTTTTGATCAACACATTTAACCATCACCTTGATTAAAGGATATAAAAGATTACCTTGATCTATATATGACTCGCTCTCACGGTCAACCAGTTTGTACCTGGTTGACTCTTTCCATCTTAAATATCCTATTATTCCTGAAAAAATTAAAATAAAATAGTGGATATTTATGTTTTATACCTGTATTTTATATACATGCATCTGCTGTCCACATGTACTTTCATTATAAATTAATCAAGGGAGTGATGTTATGAGCAATCCGGATTCAGACATTACCAGATTGACCCGCCGTGATTTTTTAGCCAAAAGCGCTATTGTTTCCGCATTTACCATTGTACCCAGTCATGTACTGGGTGGAACTGACCAGCCATCCCCAAGCGACAAACCCAATATCGCAGGTATAGGTGTTGGCGGCCAGGGATTCCATGATTTAAAAAAAGTTGAAGAACATGCCAACATTGTTGGGCTTTGCGATGTTGACCTTGCAAGGACTAAAGAGCAATCCGAAAGATACCCCAATGCCAAAGTATATCAGGATTATCGTGTCATGCTGGACAAACACCCTGAAATTGACGGAGTTATTGTTGCAACTCCCGATCACAACCATGCAATAACTTCAATGGAAGTTATCAGACGCGGTAAAGGTGTTTTTACGGAAAAGCCCCTCACTCATACTGTATATGAAGCTCGTGCATTGGCACGTGCGGCTCGCCAATATAAAGTAGCGACTCAGATGGGTAACCACGGACAAGCAAGCGAAGAAACCCGACGTATTCAGGAAATTATATGGGATGGCGTTATCGGTAAAGTCACTGAACTTCATGTCTGGACCGACCGCCCCAACAAAGGATTAACCGATACATACTGGCCCCAGGGCGTTGAGCGCCCCACAGATACACCGGCTGTTCCCGATAGTATCAACTGGGACTTGTGGATTGGCCCCGCTCCCATGCGCCCCTATCATCCCGCGTATCACCCGCACCAATGGCGCGGCTGGTGGGATTTTGGTACCGGCGCAATAGGCGATATTGCCTGCCACAGTCTGGATGCCCCGTTCCGTGCCCTCAAACTGGGCTACCCGGAAAGCGTTCAAGCCGTTTCCACACTTGTAAATAAAGAAACATATCCCTCAGGATCGATAGTAACATATCAGTTCCCTGCTCGTGATGATTTACCACCCCTTACCCTGAAATGGTACGACGGCGGTCTGCGTCCCGATAGAATTGAAGAACTGGCAGAAGGTCTGCAAATGGGTGACAATGGCATCCTCTATGTGGGCGAAAAAGGCAAGATCCTCAACAATCTGATTCTGCCGGAATCTCTGCGCAATGCATATGTACCCCCTGAAAAATATCTGCCCCGCTCACCCGGCCATCATTTGGAATGGATAAACGCACTAAAAGGTGGAGAACCCGCCGGTTCCAATTTTGATTGGGCTGGTCCTCTTACCGAGGTTGTCTTGATGGGTAACATTGCCCTGCAAATGGATCTGCGCGAAAAGCTGGATCGTCAGGTCTTGAAATGGGATCCTATTACACAGCAATTCTCAAACCTGCCCGAAGCAAATGCATATCTGCACAAAACCTATCGGGAAGGCTGGAGCTTGTAACAATTGTATTAATCATAAATTCTTAATTCGGAGTAAAACATGAAGAAAATCTGGACTTACGCAATCTCTGCGGTACTTGTAACCCTGATCATCTCTTTATCCGCAGGATGCAAACAGGAATCTACCAATCAATTCTTTGGACAATGGGCACTTTATCTGCCGGGCGGTGCCGGCTGGTTAGATTTGCATATTGAAACCGACATGGATGGTAATGAATACCCTGTAGCCGATCTGTTGTGGTATGGCGGCAGCGTGGTAAAACGTGATGAAAAACCGGTAATCATGGACGATATGTGTATCGTTTGGCGAACCAGAGATGCAGATCGTCAAAAAGACAAAGACGGCAATGTTACTGTACGCCAAAAACTCATTGACCGTATTGAACTGAAACTGAATGGTAATGATGAAATCATTGGACGCATGTACGAATCTTCCAGAAATGGATTTGGAGCCAACATCGTCGAGTTTACCGGTAAACGTAATCCTGCTCCCGGTAAAGCTCCAAAACTCAGCGCATTGAAATTCGGTGAACCGGTTACCCTGTTTAATGGCAAAGATCTTTCAGGTTGGAAACTCATGGAAGAAGAAAAGACCAGTGGATGGAAAGTTGTAGATGGAACACTGGTAAACGATCCGGTTCAAAAAGAAGGCGAACCCCATATCCGTTACGGAAACCTGCGTACCGAAGCAGAATTTGAAGACTTTAATTTGAAACTCGAGGTTAATGTGCCCGCGCACAGTAACAGTGGTGTTTATCTGCGTGGTATTTACGAAGTACAGGTTGTTGACAGCTATGGTAAAGACCTGGATTCTCACAATATGGGTGGACTCTATAGTCGCATTACGCCATCCGTGGCTGCTGAAAAACCAGCCGGCGAATGGCAGACTTTTGACATTACCCTGTGTGACCGCCACCTGACAGTGCTCTTGAACGGAACCAAGATAATCGATAATGCTCCGGTTTACGGATGCACCGGTGGTGCCATGACACCCAACGAGTTTGTCCCCGGTCCCATTTACCTGCAGGGCGACCACGGCAAAGTCTCGTACCGCAATATTGTTTTAACCCCAATCGTTAAATAACGAATCTCTACATACAGCCCCGGACAATCGGTTCGGGGCTTTTTTTTTAAGGATCGTCATGCAGCTAGAACAAATCGGAATCATCAAAACCAGCTTGAAAAGCTCGCAAGGAGCGCCTATTCAACCCGCCTCAAGTAATGTCAGCGGTATTGTGCAAATTGATGAAAAATATGCTGACGCATTGCAGGACCTTGACGGATTTGAGCGTATCTGGCTAATTTTCTGGTGTCACAAATCCAAGCCGGTGCAGATGCAAGTGGTCCCTTATATGGATAATGCACCGCACGGCGTATTTGCCACCCGCGCGCCCAGTCGCCCGAATCCCATTGGTATTTCCTGCGTCAAACTGGACCGTATTGACGGACTGGTACTGCATGTATCCGACGTGGATATACTGGACGGCACCCCCCTTTTGGACATTAAACCCTATGTCCCACAATTCGACGTATACCCCACCGAACGAAACGGCTGGCTCGACCAGGTCGATTCCAAACGCATCCAAAAAGGCCAGGCCGACCAACGGTTCCAACAGGATTGATAATCCTTTTTTTCTATCCCCCCTGTCTGAATTATGATTTATAGGATTCAAGGATGATAGGATTAACTGCAATGCATACAAAGGGAACGCAAAGAAAAATCTTGCATATTACAAGGAAATTGTATTAATTGAAAAATGTGGGTAAAACAAGGAAATAAAAATATTTCAAAAGTGAAAATATTTTAAAGCACAAATATTATTGAACAATTATCGTTTCCTTTTAATAAAATTCTTTATGGAAATATAATGCTTGGTGACACAAAACATTTAGAGATTGGGATTTTTTTTGTTTTTTTTGGATTTTTATTTTTTAGATATCAAAAAAGTATGAATAAAACGGATTTTATTAAAAAAGAACATCTCATTAAAATTGATCGATTTTATGATGCAAAGGTTTATAGAATAAGACACACGTATAAAATACTTGTTTTTTTTGGAATTTATTCGATTGTAGAATACCTATATCAATTTTTATAATTCTATATACCATTGATTGCCCAGCAATCCGCCAACCGGTGGATGCCGGACTAAATTTTTACAGGGACGTTTGTCCCGTTCATCTCTTCCAACCAGGTTGTATTTTATTGGCCATTACTTTCTAATATATTATTAATTGAATTCAAGGATGCTATCCTTTCCATCTGGTTGAAACTAGATAACGCAGAGGTCGCAATAGCCACAGAGAAAAATCTTGCATGTTATAAGGAATTTATATTAATTATAAAAAGTGGGGAAAACACAAGGGATATCCAGAAATAAAATCAACAAAACACAATTAAAAAATCCTATAACGAATACAAGATTAAATGATCGCAATCATAAAAATGCTATTTACCTGGCCTCCGGACAATACACAGGAAATCCTCAATGTGGATATTTTCTTATTGTCCGCTTCGCTGATCATTCTCTGTATAGCATTTTTTGTTCACTGTATAAAAATATTCAGAAAATCCCAGAATAAGAAAATGAATTACAGAAAAATCAGCAAAATTTTGATACATGTTTTTATTTTTATCCGATTGTTTTGGAGAACAAAATACTTGTGTGATAGTATTCAAACAAACAACTTTGATAATAAAGATGCAATCCTTCCAGTATTCTCCCTATTGTTTACAATTATAAGGATGACAATATTTGCATATTTTATATTACTGGCAGGAATTGTATTTAATTATTTATCTATGGGGTTACAAGTTTCACAAACTCATTTAAAAAGTAAAGTAACATGATCTTGTCCTTGCAATAATGTGAATATCTGTTTTTTTTCATTCAAATAATGGATTATAATGCATCAAAAATAAAAGGCACAAGTACTTGGTAATTGAAGCATCTGCCACCAAAGTATGGTTTGATGAATATAATATGTGGATAAGTCTAACTGACGGCAGACAATTGTCTGTACCTCTGGAATATTTCCCACGTCTATTAAATGCAAACCCAGAACAAAGGCAAAATTATGTGCTTAGTGGAAATGGTACAGGCATACATTGGGAAGAGTTGGACGAAGATATTAGTGTTGCAGGGTTGCTTTTAGGAAAAAGAGATATGACAAAAGGCTAAATCTAGTAACTTTTAACTAAGCCAATCTAAAAGTTACCCAGCAAACTCGATTTTATCTTGTTTACTAAAACTATCTGAATGATGATTTATAAAATTCAAAGATAACAGGATTCTCTGCAAAGAATAGAGGGTTCGTAATGAAAAATCTTGGATGTATTTAAGAAATTTTAATTAATTATTTGTCAATGGGATTACATAATTATTATACATTAACAAAATCCAAAAAATAACAAATAACATTTAAAATAATGTAAAACATGAAATATTCTATCGAATTTAAACCTCAAGCTGTAAAAGATTGCAAAAGAATACCCCAAACAGAACTTGAAAAAATTTTTAAAAAGATTGAAGGTTTATGTGACGAATTGCATGGAGATGTCAAGAGACTGACGGATTTTACTCCGGAATATCGACTTCGAGTGGGTAATTACAGAGTATTATTTGAAATTGAAAAAGATATTATATATATTTATCGTATTAGACATAGAAAACAAGCATATAAATAAGAGAATATCATGATTGAATTACATCCAAATTTTTTAGAAAAAAACGGCAAAATAGAGTTTGCTGTTTTGCCATATAATGAATATAAAATGTTACAGGAAATATTGGAAGACTATGAGGATCTGCGTCTATTAAGAGAAGCCAAACAAAAAGAAGCTGATGCACCCACAGTTTCCATACATGATGTAAAAAAAGATTATGGGATCAAATAAAATCCCTTATCAAGAGACAGAACCCATACCACACCCCTTCTTTTCCCTTGCATTCCCACAATGGATTATTTATAATAGATATGAATGAATGAATAAACCGGTATCCATGAAACTCGTTATTAAAATCATATTACTGCTGTTTGTTATTGCCTGTCTGGTGGTTGTCATCTTTATGCCAGAGGGGCCGGACTCGTCCGCCCGGACTGATTTGCCTGAAAGTTACAACGGTATAGCGGTCATTTTCTTTCACGGCTACATGCGCTGCGATCCTTGCAACAGCATCGAATCCCTCACCCGCGAGACACTGCAAACGCAATTCAGGGATGAACTGAACAGCAACACAATCCGGTTTTTCAAAATCAATCTCGACATATCCGCAAACGAGCATTACGTAACCGATTTCAACCTCTCTACCCGTCCGGTTGTGCTGGCAAAATATAGTGACGGTAACCTCGTAACCTGGCAGGTGCTTGATGATGTATGGTATCTGTACAAAGACCCGCAAGCATTCAAAACCTTTATGATTGAACAAATCAGGCAATTCATGGATGGAGAGCTGCCATGACCGCATATTTACTCGCAGCAGTTACAGCTTTCTGGCTGGGCATTCTTACTACTCTCAGTCCCTGTCCCATGGCAAACACCATTGCAGCTATTTCCTTTATCAGCAAAAATCTTGCAGCGCCCAAACAAACCCTGTGGGGCGGACTCTTGTACACTGCCGGCAGAACAGCAGCCTATACGGTGCTGGGTTTTATGCTGGTCAAGAGCCTTCTTTCCGCACCGCTAATATCCCAGTTGTTGCAAAAAAACATCAACATCCTCATTGGTCCGGTTCTGATACTCGTGGGCATGGTGCTGCTTGATCTGCTCTCCCTGCCATTTCAGGGATTCACAATCAGCGAAAAGACCGGTAAAAAACTGTCATCATTGTCCCTGTTGGGTGCGTTTCTGCTGGGGATTCTCTTTGCATTGTCGTTTTGTGCCGTACCCGCTGCCTTGTTTTTCGGTAGTCTGGTCCCCCTGGCGGTTCAGCACCAATCCCCCATTATTCTGCCCGCGTTATATGGCATTGCAACAGGATTACCGGTACTGCTCATCTCTATTGTGCTTGCCACAGGTATCCACAAAATGGGTATTCTTTTCAACAAACTGACTCTATTTGAGCGCAAAGCCAGACAAATTACCGGAATTATTTTCATTTTGGTTGGCCTGTTCAATGCGTTGGTGCATATTTTTCATATAACCCTGCTCTGAATCCGGTTTCCATGCACTCTCACATGATGAAATTATATATTGACAAATAACTATTATTTGGTTAATTTGCCAAATATCCAAGTAATAAGGTAATATATGGATGATCAAAATAAATCCAGTTATGTCGCAAAAGCAAATGTTTTAAAAGCCCTGGCACACCCAACCCGTCTGTATATTGTAGAACAACTGGCCGCTAAAGAATGCTGCGTTTGCGAATTTGTGAAAACAATCGATGCGGATTTCTCAACCATTTCCAAACACCTTTCCGTATTGAAAAACGCAGGCATCGTACAGGATGAAAAACGCGGCCAAAATGTATTCTATAGCTTAAAAGTACCCTGCGTCCTGCGTTTTATGGATTGTGTGGACATTGTGATCAAATCCCGTATTGAAGAACAAATGCAAATTTTAAACTCCTGACAAGAGGTAAAAAGATGAAACCCAAAAAACTGCTAAGCATTGTATTGCTCGCCTTTGTAGCTGTCAGCATCGTGTATATGGTATGGAGCCAGAACAGTAAATCAGCAACCAATGTGACTGCAACAGACAATCAAACCAAAGTGGTTGCTTATTATTTCCATGGCAATATGCGCTGTAACACCTGCAAAACCATAGAAGCCTATGCCAAAGAAGCCATTGAAACCGGTTTTGCAAATGAAATGAACAAGGGCAAAATCGAATTCCGCACCGTCAATACCGATGTTCCGGGCAATGAACACTATATCCAGGATTATCAGCTTACCACAAAATCAGTCGTTGTCGTACAATATGTCAAAGGTGAGCAGAAAAGCTGGAAAAACCTGGAACGGGTATGGGAGCTGGTGCCCGAAAAAGAAAAATATGTGGACTATATCCAGACTGAAACCCGCGGTTTACTGGCAAGCATCTAATGACAGAACTCTTTATTTCGCTGGGCACAGCTTTCTGGCTGGGCATTCTCACATCCATTAGCCCATGCCCAATGGCAACCAATATTGCGGCCATCTCGTTTATCGGCAAGCAGGCGGATAAACCCAAACGCGTACTGATAACCGGATTGTTATATACAGCTGGAAGAACCCTGGCTTATATGTGGCTGGGTATCATCCTGGTTTCCAGCCTGTTGAACGCACCGGGGCTCTCGCATTTTATGCAGAAATATATCAACATGGCACTGGGGCCCCTGCTGATTTTGGTGGGTATGGTATTGCTCGAGCTATTAAACATCCGGCTTGTTTCTCGCGGTACCAGTATGAAATTGCAGGCAAAGATCGGGAGTTGGGGATTATGGGCACCGTTTTTTCTGGGTATTCTTTTCGCGCTCTCTTTTTGTCCTGTATCTGCCGCTTTGTTTTTTGGCAGTCTGCTCCCTATTGCCGTCAAAATGGGTTCAGGGGTTTGGCTTCCTATGGTCTATGGTATTGCAACAGGCTTGCCGGTGCTGGCGTTTGCTATAATCATATCCCTGGGTACACAATACATATCCAAAGCGTATAACAACATCACTATAATTGAAAAATGGGGACGCCTTGTAACCGGAACAATTTTTATACTGGTTGGCATTTATCTTACACTGGTGCATGTTTTTGGGGTAAATTTCTAGTCATCTCCGAAAACCGCTAGCAATCTTTTCACAAAATCAATACTTTTATACATAGACAGTATTGATTTTTGGTGGAACCATGAACCCGGTTTTTAAACAGGCACGACTCGACAAGGATAAAAATTTTGATGGCCGATTTTTCTTTGGCGTCAAATCCACAGGTATTGTGTGCAGACCCTCCTGTCCCGCTCCAGAAGCCAAAGAAGAGAACGTCGTATATTTCAACACGTTATTTGAAGCACTTGAGCAGCATTTCCGTCCGTGTTTACGGTGCAGACCGGATATCAATATCGAATACCATTGGGGAAATCCCACCAGCGCGTCAATTCTGGATACCGCGCTGAATATGATTTATGAGGGATTTCTGAATTACCATTCTCTCAAAGAATTGTCTGCGAAATTAAACATATCGGACCGCCATTTACGCCAAATTTTCATGGATAACCTGGGTGCACCACCGGTAAAAATATTAACTTTTCATAAAATACTGTTTGCGAAAAAGCTATTATTGTATTCAAACCATTCCATCACAGAAATTGCCTTTGCCTCAGGATTCAGATCTCTGCGTCAGTTTAACGATGTCTTTAAAAATACCTTTGGTATTTCACCTTCACAAATGAGGATAAAATTGCAGGAATCCCCCAAAACGTCCAAAACGACAACCCTGCTGTTAAAATATCAAAAGCCCTTTGATTATAAACAAATTCTAAATTTTATGCGGGAACGTGCTATTGCAGGTGTAGAAACCATTACAGATTCTAAATACAGCCGCACATTCAGGACGCAAACCTCAAACGGTTGGTTCATTGTAAACAATAATCCTGAAAAATCCGCATTGGAATTGCACATAGACAGCACAGATATCAGGTGCTTTATGGAAATCAGCAACCGTGTACGCAAAATGTTTGACCTGAACACGGATTTTACACATATTAACGATAAATTTTCTAATGATCCTATACTGTCCAAAGGCATGGAAAACGGACACGTCCCCCGATTACCCGCAGCATTTGATCCTTTCGAGTTTACAGTCAGAGCCATTCTGGGCCAGCAGATTACTGTCCGTGCCGCAACCACATTAGCCGGCAGAGTTGCAGAAAAAGCAGCAATCCAAACTACTCCCGAATTTCCGGAAGGATTAAATTACTTTTTTCCCAACCCATCCGAACTGATTGAATTGGATATTGACGGATTGGGTATCACCAAAATCCGGCAGCAAACCATCAAAACCGTCACACAAAGCATTCTGGATGAAAAGCTTGAATTGTCTGCAAATCAGGATTTTGACACTTTTCATCAGCAATTCTCAGCATTGAAAGGAATAGGCGACTGGACGGTAAATTATGTAGCCATGCGAGGTCTGGGTATTATTGACAGCTTTCCGGCAGGCGATTTGGGAGTTATAAAAGCACTGGCTGCTGACGGTACAAAACCATCCATCAAAGAGATCAACTCTCTTGCGGAACAATGGCGTCCTTACCGGGCATATGCCGCGCTATGTTTATGGAATTCTTGATATAAAGGAGGAACCGTGTATTATACAACATTTCAATCCCCATTATATAGAATCACACTGGTGGGAGATGAGCAAGGACTGCAGCACTTACATCTCGATTCAAACAAGAGCAAAAGAGAATTCAGTATATCTCTGGACTGGGAGGAAAATGATGCCTTTTTCAGCAATACCATTGAGCAAATCAACAACTATTTCTCCTGTAAAAAGCCAATGCAGTTCTACATCCGGCTAAATCCTCAAGGTACAGACTATCAGATAAAAGTATGGCAAGCATTGTTAAACATCCCCTATGGCGAGGCACAAACATACAAAGAGATCGCCAGCGCCCTGGGAAATGATAAAGCTTCACGCGCGGTGGGTCTGGCAAACAGCAAGAATCCAATCCCCCTCATTATCCCCTGTCACAGGGTTATTGGCAGTAATGGCAGTTTAACAGGATTCGCATTTGGGGTGGACATGAAAGCGGAACTGCTGCGTCTGGAAAAAGCAAACCTGTAGATCAAGGTACCCACTCGATAATACCGTCAACCGGATTTTGTTCTTTCCACAACTTGAATTCATCATAATTTCGTATCCCGTCACGAATGACAGCCTGGTATATTAAAATCCCCATCACTTTTTCATCATCGGGCATATCATATTTAATGGACAAGATGGCATTTCGTGTTTCCGGCGTCAAAACCGCAGCAATCCGTTCTGCTACGTTTTCAAAATAGCCGTCATACTGTGAACCTTTAAGAATGTGGATCATATCAATCTTCCACTTGCGTTCATCCGCATCAATATAATCAATATGCCATTCCAAACATTTTTCATCCGTATCCATTTGATTGACAAATTGAACATTTTTGACACGTGGATTTTGTGCTATGGCTGCTATTGCGCTAAAACTTTCTGCAACATCAATCTCTTCCGAATAGATATGAAAATCAATATCCAGATTATTCATCAACAGTTCTGTTTTTAATGAACCAACCAGATTCACGGATGCGCCAATTGCCTGCCAGGCATCTAAAATTCCGGTTTCATTAATAATTTCATGCGCACGTTTCATGTCCTGTGCAGCAATATTCAAATAATCACACATGAAGGAAACCCTTTCCAAAATAAAAAAGACACAAACCGGCATCTACAATAGTATGCGGTTTGTGTTAAATATTAATAAAATTGATAAATAAAACGGATAAAAAAGCGATTATTCTTCCCGGTGTACCGTATCCGGTGAAAATGCCGGAATACATACGGCAAAATACTCGGCGCCATCAGGGCCCGGTGTACTGTACTGCACCCGCGTCCCCCTGGGTACTATCAAGGATTCTCCCGCAGTTACGTCAAATTCCTGATCGTTCATTACTATATGCAAAGTGCCTTTCAGCACAACGGTATATTCATCAAACTCGGGGGTTTGCGGGGGTTCGCTCCACCCTGAAGGGCTTTTCATACGCGCAATGCTTACATCCGCAGTATTGGAATTCACCCGGCCAATAAACTCTTCAATAATTTTTGGCGGTTCACCCGCCGCTGGTATAATTGTGGAATTTTTTATTTTCATAACATACCCCGTTTAAAATAAAAAAAAAGGGTGCACAATACACTTGTACACCCTTGAAATCAATAAAATCACAATTAAAAATCTTCAAACTGCTCTACCGGAATACCCATATCAATCAACATAATGGGTATCTCATCATCTACCCGATAGATCGTTTTTTTATCTTCGGTGATCAATCCTTCTTGCAAGGGTTTGTCAACCTTTTTACCATCCACATATTGAACATCGCGGGATTCAATTTGTTCATTCAAACGGGTGATCTGGTCACCAGTCAATTCAAACAATGAAACCCGGGACTTGGGACAACATAAAATTTCCAACAACTCTTTGCTAACTGGCATAGCTATTCGCCTTTATTTTTATGCAGTAGCCTGAATTCTTTTAATTTCACTGTCAACAACCTGATCTTCATTTTGTCCATCAGGAATACGTACATTTTTTTGTTTGTATTTCCAGGTATCTGCTTCTGATTTGTAAGCACATACAACCTGTACGTATTTGTCGTTGGGAGCGTGGCCTTTGCTCACCTTTTGTTCAAATGTCATTTGTTTCTTAGCCATGAGAATCTCCTATATATAAACTCGCTTGTAAACACAGTTGTAGCATTGAATATAATAAACAATAACAAAAAAAACAAGTATTTCATAAAAATTCATGTTAATTTTTCACATTTTTCTTTATATTATATATCACCAAAAAGGGTCCACAACATGATCATTAAAACACTCAAATTGGAAAACTATCGCCGCTTCAGCGCTCTTGAACTGGAATTTCCGGAAAATCTTATCGGCATCATCGGCAGAAATGGTTCGGGCAAATCCACTTTGATAGAAGCAATCGGATGGGTTTTATACGGCAACCGTCTGGGACGTACGGAAAAGCAGGACATCCGTTCACAAAACGCCCCGGACAAGTCCCAATGCAGTGTTGAAATGACATTCAACTTTGGGGACCATGAATACAAGATCGTCCGCAAGCTCAAGGGGAAAAACGCTACCAGTGAAGCTGCAGTTTATCGGGATGGAAACGACAATCCAGTCGCCGTGCAGGACCGTGGTGTTGACGAGTTTATCCAGAACCTGCTGCAACTGGATTATAACGCTTTTACCGCTTCGGTTTTCGCAAGACAAAAGGACCTTGACAAGCTGTCCTCCCTTTCACCGGAAGAACGTCGTAAAAGCATTAACCGGTTAATTGGTATTGACAAGATCGATTACGCACGAAAACAAGTCCGTATTGATCGCAATAACAAACAGCAGTTCATGAACGGCCAGGTTTCATCCTTAAAAAACATTGATGAATTAAAACAAACGCTTCAGGATATAAAAAAATCTCACACAACACAAACCGAAACCGTTAAAGCCCAAACCGATCTTGTTGAGCAGAAAACCAAAGCCCTGGCCGAGGGCAAAACCGAATTTGAAAAACTTTCAGCATTGCGCGAGCAGTTCATCGACCTTGACTCTCAACTGGGTCGTACCCGATCAAGCCTGGAAGGCAGCAACGAGATGCTGTCCCGATCTCAAACCGATCTTGAAAATATCCTTCAGGCAGAAAAAGCATTAAAAGAATTGGAAATCCAGCTCGCCCCCTTTGCCGAGATCAAAGCACAAAAAGAACAAATGGATCGTGAACAGCTTAATGATACCGCACGCCAATCGCGATTAAAAGAACAAATGCGCATGCAGGAAAACATATCCCGCGAAGAGAAACGGTTGTCCGAATACCAGGAAAAAGCTCAGGACCTGAAAGAAATTGAAAAAGAGATTGAACAGTTGGCCGGTCAGGAAAAACAGGCAGAAGTAAAACAGAAACAATTGCAGCAGCAATTAACAGAGGTCAAAGGTTCAACACTTGCTATTACCGAGCAGGGACAAAAAGAGCGTAAAAAGCTGGATCAGCTCAAAGAGGTGGGCCCCGAAGGCAAGTGTCCCCTGTGCTCACAACGACTGGGAGACCATCTACATTCTGTTTCTGAAGAAATGGACCAGCTTTTAAAAAAGCTGCGAGCAGATCTGGTTTCACTTCGGACCAAGGAAGCAGAAATTGAAGCCGGTCTCAAAGAAACCGAACAATCCATTCGTAAAATACGCGGTGAACGCGAACAGTTGTTAAAAAAACAACAGCGCGCACTTGAAGCAGTTGATGTGCAAAATCGCATCCAGGAAACCATTTCAAGCTATACCCAGCAACTCGAGCTTGTTCAAAAAGAACTGGACCAGTTGGGAGACACTCCCTATTCAAAAGATGAACATGAGGCTGTAAAAGCACAATATGAATCCCTGCTCGAAATCAAAAACAAAACCGCACGTGCCGAGGAGCAGGTCAAACGTAAAGCCGGGGTTGAAAAAGATATATCCATTACAGATAAAAACATCAAACAGCTCGAAAATGATATTAAATCTCTGCTTGATCGTCAAAAGAACCTTCATTTTGACCCAACTGCTTACAATACCTCAAAGAATCAGGTAGATTTGCAGATACGTGAAGCCGATGAGGCAAAAGAAGTGCTTGCCGGTTCCCGTGAAAAACTTGCCGAACTCAAAACACAGTTGAACGCAATAGAGTCTGAAATTAAAGCACAAAAAGAAATTCGGGACAATATACAAACCATCAAAGAAGAGATCCTGTATCTCAATGCTCTGGATGAACATTTTGGCACTTTTCGGTCTGAACTGGCATCCCGGGTGCGACCTCTCATCGCACATCAGGCATCCGCATTACTTGCTCTGACTACGCACTCGCGCTACAACCTCATGGAGCTGGACAATGATTACAACATCCGTATTTATGACGGCAGCGAATCCTTCCCCATTGGTCGGTTTTCCGGCGGAGAACAGGATCTTGCCAATCTCTGTTTGCGAATAGCAATCAGTCAGATTGTTGCAGAACGTAGTGGTGGTGCACCGGTAAACTTTATTGTTTTGGATGAGATTTTTGGCTCGCAGGATTCAGAACGACGTGATTTGATTTTAACAGCCTTGGGGCAGCTTTCAACTCAGTTCAGACAGGTATTCATCATTACCCATATCGAACCGGTCAAAGATATGCTTCCGGTGATCATTCAGGTCGATACGGTTAATGATGAATACAGTAGCGCTTTGATGGTTTAATCTGCTTCTTCAGTTAAAGGTATTTCCGGCTTTTTCTGCAGGTTCCTGAAACTCAACCCTTCGTAAGACAAGAAGAAAAATCCGAGTATCAATACAGGTATAAAATTCATTCCATGCGCTACAAATGCAAAGCTAAGCGCTTCACTTTCCGGTACATTAAACCAGCTCAAACCCTGCTGACAGAGATAATGATAAGTCCCCACATATCCGGGAGATGAAGGCACAGCAATACTGATTGTCGTTACAACCAGCAGCGCTAAAGACGCTTTCCAGGGTACATCATAGGCATTTACAAAATCAAAAGCATAAAAAGAAAGATTAAAAATAAAAGCATAACAGGCCCACATGATTACCGTTATGACAAGGATTGTAAAATAATGGTGCCAGTGCTTCAGAGGCATTATGCCTTCCAAAAAGGATTTAACCAGATCATAGATGGTATTGCTGAATTTCTCAGGAAAAATACTCAACATCTTTTTCAGGAGCTTTAATCCCGGTTCTTTGAATATCTTCATGAGTACCAACACGGCAACAAAAACGGCAATAAAAACAAAAGAGATATATCCGCTTTTTTTAACCCAATCCGGAAATGGATAAATCACCAAAGTCAACGCCAACAAAACCACAAGGCTTATCATATCCAGCACACGCTCAACCACTACCGTGGCAAATACAGCGCTGGAAGAGATTTCGTTCTTTCGTCCAACAACATAGGCCCTAAAAATTTCACCCAGGTGTGCGGGTACAAAGGTATTTGCCATATAACCAATCATGAGCGCAGAAAAAACATTGACCATACGGATATTTCCAAGCGGTGCCAGCAGCAATTTCCATCGCCAGGCCCGCAGTAAATGGCTGAACAACAGAATAACCACAACCGGCAGCAAATACCAATAATTGGCCTTTGCGAATGCCGATCCCATTTGAGATATATCTACCTTGCGAAAAGCAAAATACATAAAAAACAGGCTGACAAGAATTCCCGCTACTATTTTCCAGTCAAATTTTTTACTCATAACAATTCCTTTATTATCATCCGGCTACCCTGAAAAGCTTGACAACCGGAAACAATTTTACTATATTAGAAAATTATATCAAATTTAAACATATTATCTATTATAACAAAGCAGGTTTTTCAAATGGACAAAAATCCTCTTGGTATATTTATTATTCCCGATGAGCACCTGGTCACTCGTCTAAACGCCGCCAAATCTTTGGATATTCCTACAGCACAGGTATTGACTCCACCCCAGGGTGAGCGAACAGCGGAAAAACAAAAAGTACTTTTACAACTATTCAAAGACGCATCCATAGAGATCACCATCTTGTTTTGCGGCTTTGAAGGTGAAAGTTATGAAAGCATACCTAAAGTTGAAGAGACCGTAGGTCTTGCCCCAGCAGATACTTTTGAGTCCCGTTTTCAGGAATGCATTGAAATTGCAGACTTTGCCAAATCCATGAACATACCTGCTATTGGGATGCATATAGGTTTTATACCTGAAAATATCAAATCCGAAACATTTACCCGGCTTGTAGATGCTACACAAAAACTCTGCGATTATTGCGGAGAACGTGATATGCGCGTACACCTGGAAACCGGCCAGGAAAAAGCCAAAATACTGTTAAACTTTATTGAATCTGTAAACCGTGAAAACCTCGCGGTCAACTTTGATCCCGCAAACATGATCTTGTATGGCGCGGGAGAACCCATTTCAGCACTACGACTGCTTGGCAATTATGTCAAAAGTGTTCACATTAAAGATGCCTTGTGGGCAAAAGAACCGGGAAAAGAATGGGGAACCGAAGTACTTGCAGGAACCGGGGATGTATTGTTTCAGGATTTCTTTAGGACATTATTTGAATTGGATTACAAGGGTACGTTTACCATTGAACGCGAAATTGCAGGAGAAGAACAGATTAAAGATATCCGCAAAACAGTGGATTTTGTTAAAGAATTTAAAGACAAATTTAAACTTCCCGAGTAATATTTTACATATTCCCTTGCTTTCTTGAATTATTAATAATAAATTATGTTTTTATAATTTTAAAAATGGAAAAATTATGGTCAAGATACAAAAGCACAACGCACCCGGCCGCTTGATCGCCGTGGAAGGATTAGATGGATCAGGAAAATCCACACAGATTTACCTGTTAAAGCGTTGGTTGGAGCTAGAACAGTATAAAGTATTTTTCACAGAGTGGAATTCTTCATTACTGGTTAAAGCTGCAACTAAAAAAGGGAAAAAACGTCAGTTACTTACACCCACAACATTTTCTCTTATACATTGTACAGATTTTGCAGACCGTTATGAACGTCAGATCTGGCCCTTGTTGCGCGCCGGTTATATTGTATTGGCAGACAGATACTTTTTTACAGCTTTTGCACGTGATACGGTTAGGGGTTGTGACCCGGAATGGGTAAAAAACAATTACAGTTTTGCTTCAGTTCCGGATATTACACTATATTTCAAACTCAATCCCAACACCGCCATCAACCGAATCCTTGAAGGACGCCCGGAATTAAAGTATCATGAAGCTGGTATGGATCTGAACTTGTCTACCGACCCTTACGAAAGCTTTAGAATTTTTCAGGGACGCATTAATGATGCTTATGACAATATGGCAAAAGAATTTAATTTTACAATTATAGATGCAACAGCACCTGTTGATCAGCAGCAACAAACTGTTCGTGAACTCGTGAATGAACGTTTCGATTTACCATCGTTCAAACTTAAAAAGTAAGGATACTATCATGAAATTTTACGGCAAGGGAATCCCCGGCTGTGATGTAAATAAACTGGCGGGAAAACTGATCGTCATTGAAGGTGCAGATGGTTCAGGTCGTTCAACTCAAATACGACTCCTTACCAACTGGCTTGAAGGTAGCGGTCATGCAACCGTGAATGTCGGCTTAAAACGTTCAAATCTGGTGAGCGCGGAACTGGAACAGGCAATGCAGGGAAACATTCTCAGCCCTGTTACCCTGAGTCTGTTTTATGCTACCGATTTTGCAGACCAGATGGAAAACACCATTATTCCGGCATTGCGTGCTGGTTTTATAGTTCTTGCAGACAGATATATATATACATTAATGGTACGTGATATTGTTCGCGGAGCCAATCCCAATTGGTTGAAAAACATTTATGAAAATCTCGCATTGGTTCCCGATGCGGTATTTTATCTCGATGTTTCTCCCAGATTTCTAATTGAACGAAACTTCCAAAAGAAAAACCAACTGGATTATTGGGAATCGGGCATGGATATCCGTTTGTCTCGCGATGTATTTGAAAGCTTTATCAAATATCAACGCAAAATCAAAACAGAATTCAGCAACCTGCACGATCAATATGACTTTGAAATGATTAACGGCAATCGCACGCAACGGACAATAGCTGCGGATTTGCAAAAGAAAATTGAACTCTTGTTACAGAAAGCCAAATGATAGACAAAAAGAAAAATCCGGAAAAGCTGCGCCAGGAAATCATCGCTGAAGTGACTGCATTACGTATCCAGTTTCGCGATATTGTACAACGATACCAGGCCAACCTTGAAGCCAAAATGGTGTGGAGCATTAACAATCTGACAGCATCTGAATTGCAGGACCTGCCTGAAGGTGCACAAGACAGAGATGAACTTGCTGAAATGCTGGAAAGCCTGAAATTATTAAAATTAAAGCCCCAAAAAGGCCGGATCAAAGATATTAAAAAAATCAATGATACCATTGAAATGATACTGATAAAACTGGGTAATGAATAATATATAACTGAATCCAACACCCTTAAACACGAATACCCCTATATGTCCAAAGTAGCATCCATAGATATTGGAACCAATTCTACCAGACTGCTAATTGCAGAAAAAAAACCGGATGGTTCCCTTACCCCGCTGAAAATGATAGATACCATTACCCGTCTGGGTAAAGGCTTTGACGCACAGGGCAACCTTTCGCAAGAAGCCATGATGCGGGTTGTTACTGCAATAGCAGATTATAAAACTATCATAGATCAGTACAAAGCCGAGACAGTTATAGCTTTTGCAACCAGCGCAACACGTGACGCCCAAAACCGGGACACGTTTTTTGACCTCATAATGAGTAAAACCGGTATTAAACCCCGGTTATTATCCGGGGATACTGAAGCATTAATGAGCTTTAATGGTGCAATGAGCGATCTTGAAATGCATGGCAATTATGTGGTTTGCGATATTGGTGGTGGAAGTACAGAGTTTATTTTTGCCCGAGATACCCAGATTCTGAATTATAAAAGTCTCGATATTGGCAGCAGGCGTCTTACAACTCGTTTTATCCACAATGATCCTCCAACACAAGGGGAAGCGGAGCAATTGCGCAGTTTTACTTTAGCCACCCTAAAAAACCAACTTGAGCCTTTTCAGGCAGAGGCTGTTATTTTTGTTGGAGGTACGGCAACGACTCTGGCAATGATGGACAAGAAAATCGATATCCGAAATGGAGAACAATCGCACAAATCCGTTATTGAAAAGGTAAATTTGCAAAATATTTTAGCGGATTTATTTGTTAAGACAATTCAGGAACGGAAACAGATAACTGGTTTGCACCCTGACCGGAGTGATGTTATTTTCACCGGTGCAACTCTGGTTGATACAATACTAGAGCATTTTCAATTATCATTGGCACATGTCAGTCTGCGTGACCTGATGTTCGGAGTTTTGTTAGAGAATGGATAAAAAAAGATCAAAAAAATCACGGTTACGCTACGATTCTGCAATCCGGATAATGTATGAACTGGAACAGGAACCGGCACATATTCTGCAAGTCAAGAATCTGGCGCTCCAGTTATTTGATCAATTAAAACCGCTGCACGGATATGGAAACACCGAACGTGATATGCTGGAAGCAGCAGCAATACTGCATGACATTGGTTACGTTCAGGGTAAAAAACAGCACCATAAAAACTCTTTATCTATTATTGAAAAAAGCTCACTTGAAGGCTGGAATGACAGACAAAAACTGGTTATTGGCAACATTGCACGATATCACAGTAGAAAGCTTCCTCGTAAAAAACATATAAACTATGCCAGGTTAATAGCATGGGACCGTCTCAGAGTACTCAAACTAGCTGCACTGTTGAGGCTGGCAGATGGTCTGGATCGCTCTCATTCGGACGCCATAAAAACCTTGAAATGCAAAATTGACCTGAAAACAGTAAAATTAAAAATCAAAGCAAGAGGCGAAATACCTCTTGAAATACAGGGATTCAAAAAGAAACGTGACCTGTTCATTCTCGCGTACAGCAGAGATATAGTGATTGAAGATATCAAAAATATCTGGTACATTGAACCACACCATTTTACCGAACCCATGGAACTGATATGAAACTCAAACCCTTGTCCCTGTCCGTCTGGATAGATGCAGGCAGACCCAAAACCCTGCCCGCTGCCCTGGCACCTGTCATTATGGGAACCGGTTTGGCGGTTGCTGATCATGCGTTTCACCTCCTTGCAGCCCTTTTAGCCGGTATTGGAGCGTTGTTAATCCAAATTGGTACCAACTATGCCAATGACTATTATGATCACATAAAAGGAGCAGACGATGATGATCGTCTGGGGCCTACACGCGCCACCGCCGCGGGACTTGTTTCACCCAAGGCTATGAAATGGGCATTCCTTATCACATTTGGCCTTGCCTCGATTTTTGGTATTTATCTTATCTGGCGTGGTGGCTGGCCGATAATTGTAATTGGTGCGCTCTCAATTTTGTCCGGCATTGCCTATACCGGTGGTCCTTATCCGCTGGGTTATAATGGATTGGGTGATCTGTTTGTTCTCATTTTTTTCGGACCCGTTGCAGTTGGCGGTACCTATTATGTTCAGGCACTTGATATTAATTCCACAGTGATATTACTGGGACTCGTTCCCGGTTTATTTTCCACCGCTATTCTAACAATTAACAACTTGCGTGACATCCATCAGGACAGGCAGTCCGGTAAACGCACCCTGGTTGTACGATTTGGAGAAACGTTTGCACGAGCTGAATATCTGGTTTGTATCATCGGTGGCATGATTATCACTGCAATTTTTGCTCTATTGAATCCCGGAAAAGACTGGGTGCTCATCACATTTTTAATTTTACTGCTGGCTATACCGGCATTTAAAACAGTACTCAATACAGAACCGGGACGTATATTTAACAAAGTGCTGGCCCAAACCGGCCAGATCCTTTTCATTTACAGCCTGTTATTTGCCATAGGATGGAACCTGTAAACATAAAAAATATCAATCTGTACCGGTACGACCTGCCTTTAACAAATCCGCTGGTCGTAGCCGATCAAAAAATCCTCAACCGCTCGGGATTCATTATTGAATTGTCTGATGAGCATGGAAATGCCGGCTATGGAGACTGTTCCCCGCTGCCGGGATTGCATACAGAAAGCCTTAACGACTGTCTGGCTATACTGAAAGATAATATCTCTATAATTAAAAACACACCCATCCCGAAAAACATATCAAACTATCAGAATCCTCTTTCCCTGCCTCCATCTGTCGCTTTTGGCCTGGATATGGCAAAACTCGGATTAGTATCCGCAGTGAAGGGTAAACCCATACAGTACATAATCAATGACAGCGCTCCGGATTCAATAAAAATAAATGCGCTGCTCACCCGCAACATGGATAATGATGCAGAACAGATCAAATCCTGGTTACAACAGGGTTATACTACCATCAAGATCAAAGTGGGTGGAAATCCGGTAGACATGGAGATTGATCGGATTCATAAAATCCAGCAAGCATTTAAAAATGATATTGTCCTGCGGCTGGATGCAAACCGTGCATGGTCATTTAATGATGCGAATACTTTTATACAGAACATAAACCCGGAAAACATTGAATACATTGAAGAACCGCTAACTAACCCCCTTCAACTTCATGAATTTGCAGATCAGGTAACTGTCCCTATTGCTCTGGATGAATCCTTAACTCTGTTCAATCAGCCACAAATCCCTCTACCGGATTGGGTGGGTGCCATTATTTTAAAACCGGCTGTTTTGGGTCCGCTTTCCAACACACTCTTACTGGCTGACAAAGCAAAACAACAAAAGATCAAAACCGTCATCACCAGCGTGTTTGACAACGGATTGGCATTGCAATTTTATGCCAGACTTTCAGCGGCGCTATCGGAACCCGATACCGCGGCAGGCCTGGATACCTGGCGCTGGCTGGACGACGATGTTATCACCCCTCCATTTAAAACGGAGAATGGTCAATACAGTTTATCCGGTAAGGCGCCTGAATTGAATAACAGCATCCTGCAAAGGATCACCCTGTGAACATCCCGGACTATATAGCCTTTCCGGAAACCACCAGGCATGCAGAACGCCTTGCGGTCATTTTCAATAAAGATGCTTTGACCTATACACAATTGTTTGCACAAAGCACCAACACGGCATTCATGTTCAAAAAAAGCATGAATCGAGGCGCTATTGCAGCCATTCTTGCGGAACCCTCTGTTCAATACATCACCACGCTTCTGGGTGGATGGATGGCCGGCATAATCATGATGCCCCTCAGCACCCGGCTGCCATTGCCTACAGTACAACAACGCATGCAGCAGGTTGGATGCAAATCCCTGATTACCGATAATAATGATGCACATTTTCCAGGCATCCATACATTCAACATCACATCATTGAATAACGCGGCAGATCCAACTAATCCCATAAAATTGCAAACAGATTTCCCCGCCACATTGATATTTACATCCGGCAGTACGGGTAATCCCAAAGCGGTAATGCACACACTGTCGAACCATTTGTATAACGCATTAGGCTCCAATGCAAACATCCCGGTCCAGCAGGGAGACCGCTGGCTGCTCTCCCTGCCCATGTATCATGTGGGTGGAATCGCGCCTCTTTTCCGGTGCTTTCTTGCCGGAGCGGCTGTAGTATTACCAAACAGTGATGAGCCTTTGGAATCCCTGATCAAAAACAAAAGCATTACACACATTTCACTGGTCAGCACCCAGTTGGCGCGCATGTTGACCAATCCCGATGCTGTCTCGGCCTTGCAATCTTTAAAAGCGATCCTGTTAGGCGGAAGCGCAATTCCCGCATCGCTGATTGATCAGGCAATAGCATACAACCTTCCAATCCACACCAGTTACGGATCAACAGAAATGGCGTCTCAAATCACCACAACCCAATCCTGTGCTGACGCAAAAGAATTGTCCACCAGCGGCAGACTGCTGCCCCACCGGGGACTGTCATTTTCAGATCAGGGAGAAATACGCGTTAAAGGAAAAACGCTGTTCAAGGGATATTTTGATCAACACGGAATACTCGGCGCAGTAGATCAGGATGGCTGGTTTCACACCGGGGACCGTGGGTATCTGGATGAAAAGGGCTGCCTGAATGTAACGGGACGGTTGGACAATATGTTTATTTCCGGCGGAGAAAACATCCAACCGGAAGAGATTGAAAGATGCATCGAGCAGATCAAGGGGATAACGCAGTGCATTGTTGTGCCCATCCCGGATGATGAATTCGGAGAACGCCCGGTTGCGTTTCTGCAATACAGCGATAATCCGGTTAAAGAGACAATCATTCGTCTACACCTGGAGCAGGACCTGGAAAAATTCAAACACCCGGTACGATTTTACCCCTGGCCTGAACAGACCGGCAATGGCCTCAAAATCAATCGAGGACTGTTAAAACAACTCGCATTAAAAAATAGCTAATATACCACTCCGAGTACTCTTCAACACAATAAACGCAGAGACGCAGTGAACGCAGAGAAATTTTAAGCCTTGTTCCCCAAATGTCAGAGTGTGAAAATATTGTTTTGTCGTTAAAGTGCAGCCCCTTTATAGCGTGTTCACCAACCGGCTGACGCAGCGTCGAGCCGGAGGTCCGATATCAATCTAAACAATTTGACAAATATTATAGAAATACTTCAAACTCATTATTCTAGTATCATTACAATTATTCAACTTTTGGAAAACAAGCCAGTTGATTAAAACTAATCTTCAAGATTTACAATTCGAATATCCCAATCAAAATATTCGTAATAGGAATCTCGACTTTTATTAAATTCAAGAACATCTATAACTTTTTTTGTCAACAAATTATATTTTCTGAATTTAATTTTTGTAAAGATCTCAATAAATCTAGAAAAATGTTTGAAATACAAAGACTTATTAAAGTAACACAAATTTTGATTAAAACCAATATGATCATATTGAAACAACTCGTCCCTGTCTTTTGTCACTGAATTATACAGATCAATCTGATATTTATCAGTATTGTGATTATATGAAAATAATGCCAATGAATCATTATTCAACCATATAAAATCATCTACATCAGAGGCTACATGGACAAGTTCGTTTTTCTGCAAATCAAAAAAGACCAATTCATGTTCTGATATTCTCGAATTCGTATAAATTAATCCAATATTATCATTATAAGGATTACTCTTTTCTTCAATACAGTTTTGCACCTTAAATAATAATCCGGTTTTGTTTACAATATTACGACATGTTATTCCATCACGGTTTTGCTTGATCAATACACGGTGGTACTTATTTTTATCATCAATCGTCAACACACCAATATAAATTGCTTCCTCTTTTTTCAATACCCATTCAAAACGAACAATTTCTCGGTATTTTGGGGTTATGACATTTTTCACATCTATTGAAAACGATTTTCCAGGCACATTCACGTTGCAAGTATCACCATACAAGATAATCCATATATCTTGATTATAATTGAATGCCGCCCCATTTAACTCGGGAAGGTCCTCAATTTTTTTGTTTTTAATATCAATCTTATATAAATGATCTTCAGACGTGTAACCAATGATTCCGGTGTTTGAAAAAAACTTCATTCCTAGAAAAGTTCCTTGTATATTTACAAAAAAATCTGTAATCAACGAGTCGCTACCAATATCATATACGACTAATCTTTTCTGGTCATTTGCCGCGGGTTCCATATAAACCATCCACGGTGTTTCAGCAGATATTGCAATCTTGAAAAAGAAAAAAATTATGATCAATTTTTGTTTCATTATTTTCCTTAATAAGGTCAGTTACATTTTATTCCCATACATCATTAATCATCCCCACTATAAAACACTTTCATATCCTCTGCGAACCCGGCGACTCTGCGTTAAACTAAAAGACAATTTACAACAGTTCACGCAATTCAAAACCATCCGGAGACAATGCAGACGGAGTCACATGGATTTCCCGAATCGCTCCCTTGAACCAATATACCCGATTCAAACGGCAGCCAATGGACGTTTCTCCATGTTGAATCGGTTCATACTTTAGCTCGCTTTCCATTTCCTTGCTGCCATTTACATAATGTCTCATCATTTCGCCATCATAAACCAGGGCCAGATGATACCATAGATCGGTGGGATGTAAAAATTCTTTGGCAAATAAAGCATGCTCGTTTTCACCCGACTTGATAAATGTATCAAGAAACCATTGATTGCCCTCAACCAACCGGGTTTCCATCAAAATCCGGTGATCATTGGACTCCTGAATATGGAAAAATCGCTGTGCCTCGTTACCATTGGAATCGGGCCGAAAAACCACCTCTATGGTAAACTCGGCAAAATCCGGGACCGGGATGTTATCCAAAACAATGGCATCGGTTTGTCCGTTAAACTGTATAGCCGCCCCTCCATTGATGTCGACAACCTCGGGATTGCCCAATACAGTGACCGCATGTCCGTTTATGTTTTGCAGATTATCCAGTTTCCAGTGAATGGATTCTTTCATAGATGGGGCCTCCTGACAGGAAAACATGACCATTGCAATTAAAAACATAAAAATTCTGATATTCATAAAAACTCCTTAAAAATATCAAACCGGTTCGAGTACGAGTTCGCTGGTGGTAAAAATAGTTACAATTGATTATCAAAACAATAAACCAATAAACGCAGAGGCGCAGTGAACGCAGAGAAATTTTAAAAATTCTTATAAACCATTTACAACCCGTGACACACCATCACTTAACCTATTTACATGAAAATTAATCAAAAGGCCAAGCTTTTTGTCACATAATCTCAGATATGTCAAAAGCTTGGGTTTGTCAATAGGGGATAATTTTTCCTTTGCCTTTAATTCAACAATTACCTTATCAGCAACCAACAGGTCTAATCTTAAATCAGAGCCCCAATTTACTCCTTTGTAAGGGATTGGGATATTTTGCTGCCGTTTAAAATCAATATCCAACAAATGCAATTCATGACAAAGCGCATTTTCATATACCGATTCTATCAAACCAGGACCTAAAACCCGATGTACTTCACTCCAATAATTTTACCTGATATTTCATTCTCATGCATCATAAATCACCCCCATTATAAAACACATCCACTACCTCTGCGAACTCTGCGACTCTGCGTTTTATCTAGATTCTCAAAACCTAAAAAAACCTGTAAAACATCACTATTCGTGCAAACCGATTCAAATTCTATCTTTGTAAATAGCGCATATCAAGAAACGATATAATGTTCCGCCTCACCTTCAATCTCAGCCTTCCAAATCGAATTGATTCCATCCTGCAGCTTGTAATAAAACAAAATAAGCAAAACGGCGCTTAGAATCGAGATCAATGGCAGCATAAACGCAGAATAGATAAACTGACATATTACTCCACCCAGATATAAAGCAAACATGGGAAAAAGTGTAAAACCTTCAATCTTTGCTTTTTCCTGGCCCAGTTTAACTGCATTCAAAAACATAAAAATAAAGACAGACTCTACCAACAAAGAGAAAAAGCTAACCAGCATGGATTCTAATCCGGGTGTGGGGTACGCCGGAGCATCAGCTATGGTTTCAATCCTGGCAATCACAACAGCTATTGCAACAAACATTGCTACAATATGTAAAATAATATATATCACAAATGCATTCAAAGCCAGTTTAATATCTTTTTCATCTTTTTCACACACAAAATGTCTATCCAGCTCTTTCAGGTTGGCATAATACCAGTAAAGCCAGTAAATACCCAAGGTTATTATACCAAAGAGCAACACCTTTCCGTAACTGCGAATATTTTCTTGCAAAAGGCCCTCCGGTTCCATAACCCTGGGATTATTCATATCTTCTTCAGAGATCCCCCGTTTTTTCAATTCTTCAACCAGCAGATTGTAATTTTCGGGATAAAGATTACGGTTAATGTTTGCGTGAGCATCTTTTAACTGCTCTAATGAATATTTTGAAAATTCCGGTGCTGTCATAATACTTCCCCTTCCTTAGTCGGTTAAACTCGCTGTTATTAATCTATATGATTTCTTTATCAATTACCGCTTCCCAAATTGTGTTGATCTGCTCCTGCAGGGTATAATAAAACCCCACTAAAACAAGCATACAAACAAGCACACTAATAATAATTATCGATGAATTCATTGTAAAAATAGACAAAAATGGCAATCCTGTTGATATAACATAAGCTGCAAACATGGCAAATTTGGGTAAAAGTTTTACGTTTGCTTTTTCCTGTCCCACTTGAATTGCATGCAGATAAATAAACATGAAAAAATTTTCAAGAAAATACATAATGATCAGGTAAATGAGCAGACCAGAAAATACAGAGATCAATTCTTCCGGGGTCTCTTCATTACCTGTCACACCGGAAGCACCCAAATTACTGAACCGGAGTATTATAATAACAACACATGCAACTTTGGCGATTGTTAATTCTTTTTCACTTTTTTCAAATTTAAACGCTTTGCCAATTTCTTCCAGGTTTGCATAGTACCAATAATACCAGTAAATCCCAAATGTTAGCACACCAAAGAGCAATACCATCCAGTAATTCCGGATGTACTTTTGCTTGGGGTGTGTATCTTGCGGCTGGGTATAATTCACCACATCAACTTCTGTCATTCCCCGCAATTCAATTTCTTTGAGCAATTTCTCAAAGCTCTCCGGATACAGATTCCGGTTGATATTGTGGTAGGCATCCACAAGCTGTTGAATGGTGTAATGTGTAAAATCCGGTGTCGAAGGCATTCAAACATCCCCTGTTTTTCAGCATGTCTGCGTTTATCTATAAATTAGTATATTTTATCCAATTATTTTCAAGCACTATCTTTTAAAAAATAATATTATCTTTTCCATTTCTCAAAAAGCCATTCTTTACGGGTAAAATACCTGCGAACCTGTTTACCATTTTCATCAGTAACCCTGGGCACAAATAATGCGCCAGCTTGCCAAAGTTCGCGTTGCTTATAGCGGGGTTGCAACTGGTCCGGATGGCTGCAAATTGAGAATTCAAGGTTATTGTACATTTTCAGTATCCAAAGTCCCCCTCTTCCTTCCTTATAACGAATATCAGTCGTACACCATCCTGAAACACGGACAGGTGACATGAGAACTTTAAGCGTATCGCCATACTTTAACGGTAAATCTTTGAAAACATTTTTCAAGACTTTATCAATTTTGATATAAGCATAATCATATTCGCGCATCTTGTCTGATTCAATATAATCAACTTTAACAATTTTACCTGTGATGATTAAGGGCGATCTTTGAGCAAATTCAACAATATCGATTGCCATCCAACTCGATTTCACAGGTACTGCAAAATAAAAAAAGAGTATAACAATAACTTGCAGTCCAGAATATTTGCGAACCATGATTTTCCCCATTCAATAATTTTCCCCACCGCAAAACAAATGCATTGCGGCAGGGAGTTTGGTGATTATTAACCCAATTCCCCCTAATTAATCTATTCTAATTCTGTTAATCGTATGTTTTTATATTCTACCCGCGTACTGTGATTTTGCAGACCAATATATCCTTTACGACGGGTTAGTCCCGGATGTTTTGCTGTGCGATGCATATGATCAATTAAATTCGCATCATTGATCAATTCTCCGTTCAGTTCAACAGTTACATGCGGTCCATCACATACAATTACCATTTTTTGCCATTCCCCGGCTTTTTTGGTCATTCGTTTGGATGGTGCCTGCACATCGTAAATACTTGCAGTATATTGCCACTTTTTAAGGTCTTTATATTTATCCGCGTAATCGTCCAGCACCTGTATCTCCATGCCTTGATAAGCGCCATCACCCTCTAAAGGAGTACGGACAAATACGCCGCTGTTGCCGCCCTCAGGCACGCGGAATTCCAGTTCCAGTTTAAAATTATCGAATTGATCATTTGTAGCAATCCAGCCGCCGCCTTTACCTTCGGTATAAAGCACACCGTTTTCTACCTTCCAGCTGTCCTTGTTGTCACTCATGACCTGCCAACCAGTCAGATCTTTACCATTGAAAAGTTCTCCGGTAAATGACGGTTCTTCATCGGGCAGTTCTTTGATATACACATTTTTAAAATAGAGCGGTGTTGTATGTGCCTGCAGCTCTATCTGGCCTGTGGGATATATGGGAATATCACGCTCCCAATAATTCTCCATGATTACATTGTCTACAACCAGTACACCGTTCAACCAAACTGTAACCCGCTCACCTTTCATGATAATACGAAAAGTATTCCACTCTCCAATGGGATTATCGGCAACCGCAAGCGGATGACTTTCATTGATCTTGTTATTGTACAATGCGCCCGAGCCTTCCGGCCACTGGGCAGTGTCCCAGATCTGGACTTGTGGGGCGCCCCGCAGATAAACACCACTGTCGCCATGTTTTTCAATCTTCCAGTCTACATACATTTCAAAATTGGTGTAATCTTTAACCGTACAGAGGCTGTGTCCCTTGCCGTCAAAATAGAGTACATCACCAACTACCCGCCAGTGAGCGTTCATCAGGCTGTCTGCATGTACCTGCTCTTTTGCCAGTTCCTCTGCACTCATTTTCGCGCGTTTGGGAGGATCAGCAACCAGTCCCTTCCAACCGCTCAAATCCACGCCATTAAACAATGCGTAAAACCCTTCCGGCGGTACATTGTCTGTTTTCTCAATCAGAGGATTCGCATACAATTTAGCCTTTAAATCCTCTCCCGATGTACCTTTGATCATGGCAAGCGCAACTGCTTTGGATTCCAGATTGGTATTGCTATCCTTATCCGGAGATGCAATATTCATCACGGCCTGCGCGGCATCGTAACCCAAGGTAGTATCGCTCAGAAAAGAAGAGACATATTTCAAAGCAAATTCAGAGCGTACATTGCCCAAATGAGACAAGATCATACGTTTCTCGGCAGGACGAATGGCATTTTTGATCAATCCGTCACAATATTCCACATTGCGAATATCGCCAACCGAATTGTCCCGCAGTAACGCCAAAGCGCCTCGAATAGCCAGTACCTGATGGGTTGTATCCCGGGTAGATTTGACCAGTTCATCAAGAGGTTGCAACGCATCCGGGCTACTCCATCCCGCCAAAGTGCGTACAGCCGCATCTTTCAATTCCGGTTCATCAATTGCCTGAACTATCAAAGCAAGAAAACTCTTGCCGCTAATTGCACGGAATAAATTAAAATAATCCGCTTTTTTATCAACAGGTGCATTCTTGTAAGCTTCCTGTACCTGCTTTACCGCATCGCGTCGATCTTTGCCGTTTGCGGTATATTCCGCAAGCGCGTTACGGGCCGCACGTTGTTCCGAACCTGTTGAAGCCAGATAAATATCAAAAATTGTATTAAAATCATTCAAATCCATTTTTGAAGCAACTGACCCGATAACGGCAGCATTAACTTTGGGATCGTCACCCAACTGTGCAATTAATGCAGATTTCTCAGCCGCATCCCGTTCGACCAGCAGATCTATCATAATCACTTTAGCCTCGGCAGAAGCAACATTCAGATTTGCGTTCAAAGCCGGAACCAGCATATCGCTAGATATTGTCTGCAATTGTCGCTTCAACAAATCAAATTCTATCTTTTCTGAAGCAGATGTTGCCAGCGTTTTTGCAAGATCATCAGCAGCATCATCGCCATCAATAGATACCAGAGCTTTTATAGCAGCCAATCGGACCTCGGTAGGACCATCTTTTAATTTTTGCTGCATTACCGGTACCACAGACGGTTCCTGCATTCTGCCCAGCATGTCAATGATATCAGCCTGTACCGCAGGAGAACTTTTTTCCAGTTGAGCTACCCATTTACCAATCAAGGCTTCATCAAAAAATCCTTCTGCCAATCGCAGGGCTGCAACACGGGCTTTATTACTATCGCTAACGGCCATATCAAAAACGTCATCAAAGGCTTTTTCCCATTCCAACTCTACCAAAAGACCCAATGCGGCAACTTTATAATGTTCGGGAGTATCCCCATCCAAAAGCTCCCGGCATATGGCAACACAACCGTCAACATCTTTGTGTTCTGCCAATCCGCTGGCCAACCTCAAATATAGATCCGTGTATTCGGATTCTTTTTTCACCAGAGCCTTGATCTGCGGAGCTGCCAATTTTACACCCATTTGAGCAAGTGCATTCAAAGACGCATCACGCAAATCTTTATCTTCTGCGTATTTCAGCAATTGCACAGCGGAAGGTGTATAATCCAGTTCACCCAGGGCTTGAATAATAAACTGTTTCTGGAACTTTTCTACATTTTCAATGGCTGACAACAATACATTCCCTGCTTCGGGGCCGCCAATGGCTACCAATGCACGAACCGCTCCATCCACCAGTTCAGGATCTCCCAGAAATCCTTTTAACAAAGAGATGGATTCAGGACCGCCCGTGTATTGTATTTGTTTTATAATAAACACTTTTTCAGCAACAGGGAGATTGGTACTATTCGTTAACACTTTGTGCAATGCCTGGACGTACAAGCTGTTCTGCGCAGGTCTGTTCTGAGAAACATACTGGGTTAATCCGTCAATGGCATAATGGGCCGGAACACTTTTCAGCGTGTCTGCAGATGCCAGTTGATCACATACTGCCAGAATGCCGGGCTCTCCATAGTCCAGAATTGCATTCATAATCAGATTCTGTTCAGTCAAATTGTCTGCAGGTAATGTTGCAAGCAATTCCCTCAAGGGAACATGCGCAGTTTGCGAACCGCCCTGCATAACAGCTTTATTACAACCGGTCAAAGCGGTTATAATGATTAAAAATACTACAAGATGCTTTAATTTTATCATAACAAGTCCTCTATTCTACAGGTGCCAGGGTGCGCGCATGGGTTGATTAATCAACCGGTTCGCTTCATCATCATCCACAAATTGTTGAAGATCAGGATCAAAATTTAATGGACGTCCCAATCGAACAGCAATTTTGGCCAGATTCACAAGGGTGCAAGAGCGGTGACCGTTCTGCTCGTTCAATGCAAATTTACGGCGCTCGCGCACTGCCTGATAAAAATCAGTTTCCTGTGGTGCGGGATCCGGGAAATCTCGCAGTTTCTTTTCCAGATCAGGAATATCGGATTTAAATCCGGGGTAGACTTTGCCGTTGGGGCCTTCAATATAAGGAACATTTGCCTTGTGCTCGCCACCCACCAGTTCAATCTGGCAGCCATCATCATAAGTCATGGTAATCTTGCGCCAGCTTCCGCATGCATCGGGATGTGCCTGGGGTGCATCTGCAACAATCTTGACGGGACTGGTATCATCTTTATCTAAAAAGTATTGTACAGGATCAAGGTAATGCTGTGCCATATCGCCCAGGCCGCCGCCGTCATAATCCCAATAACCGCGAAATGTTTGATGTACACGGTGTGGATGATACGGTTTGTACGGGGCAGGTCCCAGCCACATATCATAATCCAATTCTTCGGGAACCCATTGCGGAGTATAGTGGGTTTTACCGCTCCAGTAGAATTTCCAGCCAAAACCGGTGGCATCACTTACGGTAAACTTTAGGGGCCAGCCCAAAAGTCCGCTTTGCACCAGTTTTTTGACCGGTTTTGCGGGAACAAGGAATCGATACAAATTACTGTCAAATCGAAACCAGGTATTAATACGAAACATGCGATCATATTTTTGGATGGTTTCTACAACTTTTTGCCCCTCACCTATGGTACGGGTCATGGGTTTTTCACACCATACATCCTTGCCTGCTTTGGCTGCGGCAATAGACATAAGTGCGTGCCAGTGCGGTGGAGTCGCAATATGTACTACATCAATATCAGGACGGGCCAGTACGTCTCTGAAATCATGATAGCCCTTAACATCGGGGCCGCCAAGTTCCATTGCTTGCTTTAAATGGTTCTTGTCTACATCACATACAGCTAAAAGTCTGGCGCCTGAATAACGAACATGTCCGCGCCCCATACCACCTACGCCAATAACAGCTTTGGTCAGCTCTTCACTGGGAGGTGTATAACCGGTGCCGCCAAGCACCCTTCGGGGAACAATTGTAAACGCAGCTGCCGCGGCAGTGCTTTTGAGGAAATGTCTTCGGTCAAAACGGTTGGATTTGCTCATAATATTTCCTTGTGTATAACAAATTGAGGATTTATCAGGATATGTAAAAGAATATAGAAAAGCGAATGTATTTTTTCAAGTAAAAAGATATTGGCTGCCTGTCATTATATACCTGTATCCGTCAAGTTAAACTGAAACAATAAACTCTATTCTGCGTTATATAACCTGAAACCGAAAATCACAAACGGGGAAAACAATGTTTTCACAATCAGCCATAGTACTGTTTTTGGTAACTTCTGTTGTTTTGATCCTTGCACCCGGACCTGACAGCATCTATGTATTGACGCAAGGACTTTCGCGGGGCCGCAAGGCAGGGTTAATATCTGCCATTGGTGTGACCCTGGGTATTCTGGTGCACACAGCATTTGCGGCATTTGGGCTGGCGGTTATTTTAATGACTTCTTCTATTGCTTTTACTGCTGTCAAGCTCACAGGAGCCATTTACCTGATCTATCTGGGTATTAAAGCACTGATCAATAAAAATTCAATACCATTGAATGCTCCCCAAAAGGCCATGAACACCAAAAAGATATTTACTCAGGGGATATTATCAAATGTTCTGAATCCCAAAGTTGCTTTATTTTTCATGACCTTTCTGCCCCAATTTGTATCTCCAAACCGGGGGCCGGCTTCACTGCAAATGCTGACCTATGGCGGCTTGTTTGCAGGCATGACCCTGCTCTATCTCGGACTGGTAGGATATTTTTCCGGCCACATGGGTACCTGGCTGAATCAAAAGGCCTGGCTATCCACGCTTATGCAGCGTATAAGCGGTAGCATTCTGGTAGCACTGGGCATTCGTTTAGCTTTTATTAATTATAAACATTAAATCAAGATCGGGGGTATTTTGAAACCCATTGATATTGAAACGAATCCGGGATAAAAAACAACAGTTGTTAAGACTGACAGTTTACAATAAATGAAATAACTTGTTCACCTGAAAATGTTATTGAAATGATACAAAACAACATGAAAGGGTGTAACATGAAGCTCGCAATACTGGGGGCAACTGGTTTTGTTGGCAAAGTTTTGGTCAGAAAAGCATTAGACGCCGGTCATGAAATTACCATACTCGCACGTACACCCGAAAAATTAGGCGACCTTCAGAATAATGTCAATGCCATACATGGCTCGCTTGCCGATGATCACATTTTTGAAACCGTTGTTGATGGCGCAGATGCTGTATTGTCTACGGCTGGTCCTACAAATGCACCCCACCAACCAGACTTGTTCAGGGTTGCCATGGTGCATCTTGTTCAATCTATGGACAAACACAACATAAAACGAATCATTACCATTTCACACAGCGCCCTGCGGATACCCGATGACCGGATCAGCTTTAAACGAAGAATGATCATCTCTCTTGCAAACAGTTCTCAAAAACACATGATCAAAGCAAAGCAAAAAGAGTTTGAAGTCCTTTCACAATCACATCTTGACTGGACGACAATCCGTACCCCCAAAATTACTGACGACCCGGCTACCGGAAGAATCCGGGCCGGGGATTGGGACCTGCTGGGTTTTAAAGTCAACCGTTACGATCTGGCTGATTTTATGCTCGAGCAACTCCATCACGATACCTGGTATCAAAAAGCGCCATTTGTAGCAACCCGATAAAAAAAGGCGGTTATAATATCCGCCTTTTTTTATCCGTTAAAATCTTTAACAGCATTAAACATGGCTAAAATATTTTCAGGTGGGACTTCGGGAAGAATGTTATGGATAGAATTAAATACATACCCGCCGCCAGGTGCAAAAATCTCTAATCTTTCCAAAACATGTTTATAAACATTTTCCGGATTCTCTCTGTTCAATACCGTGGCAGTATCAACACCGCCACCCCAAAAAGTTATATCTTTGCCAAACTCGCTTTTCAACTTTTTCGGTTCCATATCCAGGCAATTCGTCTGCACTGGATTGATAGCATCAAAGCCCGCCTCAATCAAATCCGGCAGCAGGGCATAAATTGACCCACAGGAATGAAGCAGTGTTTTTGCAGTCGAGTGTGCATGGGTATATTCATTCAAATATTTGTGATGCGGCTTAAAAAGCTCCCGATACGTCACCGGTGGCATAAAAGGACCATTGATCATTCCCAGATCATCACCAAACTTTATAACATCTACCAGGTCACCAACATACTCACATACCCTGGTCAATGTCTGCATATGTAGTTCCATCAAAGCTTCCAAAAGCGCCGCAACATTATCAGGATCAGCCAACACATCCATTAAAAAATTATCCATACGTCGAAGGAACGATCCCCACTCGAAAAGATTACATCCTACAGATATGAGCACCGCCCGGTCAGAGGTTTCTCTAAAATCAATCAGCTTTTGTCTCAGATCTTTCCAAAAGTTCGGCTCGTCTGTATGGTCCCAGGGCGGCACAGCCACCGAGCCCCACATTACCATATCCATATCTGTTTTCAGATCCATAAAATCACGGGGATATCCCTCAAGATACGGAAAAAATGTCTGGTCAAAAAAAGTACCACCAGATGGCATTTTTGCAATTGCACTACCATTTTTTAAAATCAAAAAAGATCCGTCCTCTTGTTTCACCGGACGAATACCGGTGGGATACAAAGCATCTGAACCGTCAGCAGCCTGAATAGGATACCAATAGTCCTGGTTTCTATTATATAATCTGCCAATATCAATAATGTCTATTCCAAATCTGTCCAGCATATCATCTTCGGGTTCAGCAAGCTGCTGAACGACATCATAAACACGGGTCTGCCCCGGATACAATTGTAAATATTTTTTTAAATTATTATAGGCAATAACAGAAATGCCTGAACTGGGGTGAGAGCCCAAATCGACAGGTACTTTGTCTGGCTCTTTGTGGTCTAGTGCTGCTAACAAACGTTCGCGTGAAGTCATACTACCCCTTACATTTAACTGATGATGATTTTTTTATTTTTATACTGCCCAAATATAAAATAAGACAAAATATAATATCATACAATCAGTTTATTGGGAATGATATCGTAACTTTAGTACCACTTTTTCGATGGAACTTTAATTCCCCATCTAATTGCCTGGTAAGAATTCTGACCAACTCGAGTCCTAGTGATTTGGGTTTATCAAGGTTTACATTCTCTGGTATTCCTTGACCATTATCACATATTGACAAAACACCTTTTTTATCTTCTTTTGATAAAAAAAGTTTTATTTTGCCTGTTTTATCATCCGGGAATGCATGTTTGACAGCATTGGTAACCAGTTCATTTATAATAAGCCCTAAAGGAACAGACCTTTCAATATCCAACTTTATATCTTCAAGATCTAGCTGAATATCAATATCTTTTCTAAACAGACTTGCCAAAATTTCATCACAAAGTGTCATGATATATGATTTAAAATTTATATCAGCCAGATTGTCTGATTGATACAACTGCTCATGCACCAAAGCCATAGATAAAATACGGTTTGATAATTCTGTTGCAGAATCACAAAATGCCTGGCTTTTTTCATATCGGGTTTGCAGACTGATCAAACTACGCATAACCTGAAGATTATTTTTCACCCTATGGTGAATTTCTTTTAGCAACACACTTTTTTCATCAAGACTTTGCTTGATTTGCTTCTCAACAAGTTTGCGATCAGTAATATCTTTAACAAATCCCAGAAATCTTGTATTGGTTAATTTAACTGCATCTATTGTCCAATATCGTTTAATCCCATTTTTCCTGACAAATTGCATCTCACCGGCAGCACTTCCTGTATTTACCACAGTATTAAAGTGCTCACGACCAATTTCCAATTCCTCAGGAGCAATAACATCTTTAAGGTTCATCTTTAATAGTTCACTTCGGGTATATCCTAAAATCTCACATGCAGCAGGATTCACATCTACATAGTTTCCATTGTCATTAGTAACCAGAATTCCATCAGGTGCGTTTTCAACATAACTCTTAAATCTGCTTTCACTCTCTTGCAGTGCCTCCTGAGCCTGCTTTCGATCAGAAATAAAGCGCGCCTGTTGAACATTTTGATATGCAGTATCAGACAATTGTTTTGCAATTACAAACAATGCATCAGCCACTTCTTGAAATTGCTTATTAGACATTTTGGGAACTTTACGAAATGCTTTTATGAAAGCATCTTCATCAGCTCCAATTTCCCGGGCATACTCTAGCATTTTTTCTTCAGTCTGCTCTTCATTTCTAACCTGTCCAATTAACCAGTTTGCAATATGTTTTCCACCAACAGAAATACTTGCTCCTGCATCCCACAAGCCACCACTCAAACAGGGTTGTACTATTGGCGCTTTTTCCTGATGTCTCCCTATTATGGCATCGGAATGAAAACAGTTTTTTCGTCCTTTATCTGTCTTGCGAATAATATTTTCACATAAATCACAAAAGTTACTCGGAGTTGTAATTGGTGTACCATCAACATGAGTAATAATAGATGCAACACCGGTAGCAGTTGCAAACAGATCCTGAAGTTTCTGAATATCATCAACATTAAACAACTCTTCAAACAAAATATTTTCCGAGTAATCAATAGGGCGTGTTAATGCAAGCATTCGTTTTTCAAGAGCCAACTCTGTTTGCTTGCGTTCAGTTATATCCTGAACCGTGCCTCTGAATTGAACCGGAATTCCATTATCATCATATATCAATTCAATGCGACTAATAACCCATTTTAGAGTCTTATCCGGTAAAAGTATGCGATATTGTACATTCTCTGGCAGCTCATTTTTTTCTGACATTATTATCGCATTATCAAAAACATCCAGATCTTCCGGATGAATTCTTGAACGTACCTTTTTAAGTTCCGGCACTTGGTCAGTATTTTCAAATCCAAAGATTTCATACATTTGGTCAGACCAGATAGAATCTCTGGTTTTCGCATCCAAAATAAAACTACCAATTTTACCTATTCTTTGCGCTTCTGCCATATGATGTTGGCTTTCGCTTAACTTTTGAGCTGCAAATTTGTGTTCGGTTATGTCCCTTTGCATCCCCCAAATTCTATGCATAGTTTTATCATCAACAATTATCCTAAAACTCTCTGATACATAGACAGGTTTTTCATGAATATCAAAAACCAGACTTTCAAGCTCAGAAACGATATAGCCTCTTGTGGCAAGTGCTTTCAATACTTTTTTATCATAATTCGGCATAACCTGGTGAACGGGTTTGCCAGTCAGCTCTTCAACACTTGATCCATACATTTGAGCAAGAGCGTCATTTACTTCAACAAAAACTGCATTTTGTTTAATTTTTTCAGATAATTGTTTTTTAGATGAATTAATTGGTACCGGCTCAATAAAATCTATTCTGTAAATTCCTTCGCTGGCATTCATAATAAAATTACGATACCGTTCTTCACTATTACGAATAATCTCCTGGTTTTCCAGATTCACCAATATGGTTCCAAGCATTGAAATCATATTCTCAAAAAATGGATATAGATATTCCGGCATCCTGGTTTCAGTACGAGAAACAAGATTAATACAACCGACTATATGACCTTTGTGGTGCACCGGTAAAATAGCAGATGATAAAAATCCTTCTTTGATAAAATACTTGTCTGGCATTATTTTCAACATCTCGTAATCAAGATAAAAAGGATTTACCGCAAAAATCGGTGCACTTTTTTCATCCTTGAAACTAAAACGATCTACATTCTTGATAAATTTTTGGGAAACATTTTTATGCACAAACAATTCAAAATATTCTGTATCATAATTAGCTTTATAAATACCACCACTGTCAATCCCGGGTATTTTTAAAGAATGCTCAAGGCACTCATGCATGGCATCATATAACGTTGAGACCTTTGTTAATTTTACACCCAAATCTCTATCTATTTGTAATACCGTATCAAGACGTACTTTTTGGGTTATATTTTCGGCAACAATGAGTACTCTGTTAACAGAATCATTATAAAACAAGGGAACCATTTTAATATGGTAGAATACATCATTTGCTTCAAATTTCAATTCGTTTTCGTTTCCCTGAAACGTTTTTACTAAACTTGCTTCAATTGGCGCAGCCTTATCACCAATTATTTCACGAAATGTCTTACCAACAATAGCTTGCCCAAGATTGATTTGTTTGAGCATTTCCTGACCGGAAACAAAACCAATAGTATTATCTTTTTCAATTATTGCTACAAATGAATTGGGATAATTTTCTGATATCTTGCGTAGCAACTTTTCACTTTCTTCCAGTTCAGTCAAAGCTATAGCGCGTTGTCTTTCAAAGTCCGTTTTCTCAAGGCGTTCTTTAATAAGAGGGGCAATATATTTTGCAACGGATTCAATCCTTTTTTGATCATGAATATTATATTCAGACTCTTTATTCGCAACAGCAATCAATCCAACCAATTTTCTTCCCAACAAAATGGGTACAGTCATTGCTCTTGTTAAAGGAGTATGCCCTTGGGGGGTTGATAAATCCATTTCTTTTATCAAGGTTTTCTTTTTTAATAAAGAATCACCCCATAACCCTCCCCATGCGTTTTTGGGTAATGTCATGGACTTGTCAGAAACAAGGCTTTTACTCCACAGGTTTTCAGTAATGGTAGGACAAACCAGATCACCATGCTCATCAATATACCCTAAAAACCCATGATTACTTGATACTATGATCAATATTTTTTTAAGAATTTCTGAATAAACTTTTTCATCTGATTTTAATAACAATATATTTGCAATCTCGTGTCGAAGCTGAATATCAATATGCGATTCCTGCAATTCAAGTTCAGCTTTTTTACGCTCTGTAATATCAATAATATATCCCTGAGCCTTGACAACTTTGCCATTGTGCCTGGTTGCTTTTGCGCCGGTCTTGATCCAAAGCTGTTTCCCCTTATGATTTGTCATTTTCAGTTCCAGGTCATAGGTCTTTCCGGTTTTGATACATTCCAAAAAAACCTCGAGTAATTTTTCTTTGTCAGATTTTTCAAAACATTTTAAACTGTCTTCAAATGGAATAGGGGTATCAGCATTTAAATCTTTCAAATCGAATCCATAAATCCGATAGGTTTCAGGAGTCCAATACGCATTATTATTCTTAACATCATACTCCCATCCCCCAACTTTGCTCACCTTTTCCATACCCTTGTAAAGCGCTTCACTTTTCTTTAATTTCTTTAATTCCGCGGAGATATCTTGCTTGTGAGATGTTTTGTGGACTGACTCGATATTGGGTAATTTATCAAGAATTCGGGCAAGCATAGAAATACTTTTTAAAAAAAGTTGAGAAAAACCAGGAGAAATTAATGCAGGATCACAATTAGTAATTAAATACCCAAATTGGTTATTATGAGTTTTAACTATAAATAAATTATCATCACAACAATGAGAACTAGTATATGACACACTAAAATCTGATGCCATATTATTTATGCTATTTATATATTCTTCGAGAAGAGAATTCTTGTCGTTATGTAATAATAATCGATCTACAAGATCTATAAATTCCTTTTCAAACCTTTTCATTTACTACCTCAAAACTACACAAATAACATCATTACACCCTATAAAAAATACAACAAAAAGCAGGCCGCAACAATTAAAGATACAAATATTTTTTAATTTTAAGAAAATTACTACACTAAACATTCTTTAATTCAGTAAAAATAATAACCTACATTTTCTATCGACAAGTTGAAAATTGACTTATTCGTAAGGTTGTGCATCCATAGGGAACAAGTTGCAGTTCAACAATGGGTTGTTTTTCAACAGTCCGGTACGGACTTCTTGGTGGGGTTCCCGCTGAATGGTTATACATAACCCATTCAGGGATTCTCATACCTTTTGTATATAAAGTAACAGGGGCATTTTCAAGATTCCAGGGCATTTCTGCCAATTCATCAGACTTTATAATATTAAATTCCATATTCTTAACACTTGACTCTAATATACCATAATTCCATGGAGAGGTTGGATAGACTTCCCAAAAGGGGTGTTCATAAAGATAACGCTCTAAATGAGATTTATCAACTTTACGCCACTCTTCTTCAATGCGCAAAGCATATACCAGTGGGCCTCTCTCAATCCCAACTGTTCTTTCATACCATCGACTTGTCGTGAGTCTCATGGGCAACTGTAATTCTACTACATCACCATCGGTCCATTTTCTGTTAATTTCAACAATACGGTTAGCTTTGGGTGATCTAAAAACTTTTCCATTGATGGAAATAACAGCCGAATCACACCAGGCTGGTATTCTCAAATGGAAACCAAATTCAGCTCGAGCTGACAGTTGCATATCAAAAATTATTTTATCATCAAAGGGATATGTTGTTTTCTCGGTCAGTTCAAGATCAACTCCATTACCAACCTTTAACCTTGCGTTGGCAGGACCATAAATCAAAGCTGCAACTCCATTTTCAGGTGTCGCATAGAATAAATTTTGAACAAACTTGGGCCATCCCTGGTGCATGTTACAAGTACAACACGGATACCCAGTTAAAACACCAAAGCACTGTCTGGCATCATCATCATTATAAAAATTGTGTCTCTGATCTGTTACCTGTACTTGATTTGCTTGTTGAAAATATTGCCGGTATCTGAAATCATCAGTATGCTGTGCGGGTAAAGCATTAAACGCCAATTTCTCCAGATAATCTGCATAAAACACATCGCCGCTAATCGGCAATATGGTTTCCAGCGAGTACATCAATTCGACAACCGAACAAAACTCTACTCCCTGAACCGGATCATTACTATGCAAAGCTTCATCTGCGCCATACATACCGTTTACATAGCCAAAACTCTGCTGCAAATCGAGCATCCCTTGTTTTAGATCATCTAACAATTCTGATTTTCTATTCTGCTGATACCAAACTGCAGGTGCTTTCATCCCCTGTGCAATATTGACGCAATGCCGGTCAATGGGCGGATTATTACACGCAAACGCTCCATCTCCCAATAAATCTTCCCACTTGTGTGTTTGCTCGTGAATCAACTCTCCAAGCTCTAACAAATAAGATTCACCGGTAATATTGTATAACCAATGTACAATAGCAAGGTTATCTGCACCCCGCCGCTCACCCCAAAACGTCCAGTGACCTAAAGGGGTTTTGGGTAGATTTTCCAGCATGTATCTGAAATAATTATCCATTAAGGCAAGAACACGTTCATCCCCGGTAGCCAAATAATACTGTTTTAATACTTTGAGCATTACCATCTTGGGCCACCAGTCACGGCGCTTATCTTTTTGAATCCCGGTTTCATGCTCGGGCTTTTCACTAAAAGGAACAGGCCCAAAATAACCATCCTTTTGCTGATTATTGATAGACCATTCTATCCACTTTTGAGCTTTTGCTTTTAAAGCAGGGTCATCTAACATATATGCAAGCGGCACCAGGCCATCTAACCAGTAAGGACCGCGTTCCCAGCCATCACCATCCCCACCCAGCCAACCATTGCGGGGACCACATACGGATGCATAAACAGAATCCAAATTACCGGTAAGACCATCTCGCTGGATTTCCAGCATAGTCAGCAGCCATCCTTCAGGCTTGATTGATCCAAGTGGGAGTTCTACAAACGGAGCTTTAATTAGAGGCGATCGGTTGGAAATATAAAAAGAGTTGGTGGTATTTCCTTGGGCAAACGAACTGCAAACAACGAGCAATACAATCAAAACAACTTTGTTATTCATTATATGGTTTCCTTGCAATTAAAGTGACCAATTTCAAAATAACAAAAATACTGATTGATACAAACAAAATTATAAAGGTTATACCATTTTAGAGGAACCATTATACTTGAGATAGTGTCAAGATGGCAAGTAAAGTATTCTATTGATACATTTCAATCTGTTTCTAACAACCATGCAATAGCATCTTTTTCGTTGCTAAAATCATTAATATTTACACCCCGGTTTCTTGCAACCGTTTCACCAAACAAGTTATCATATGAATGTTCAGGATCATTATCTATAAAAGCAATATCTAATCCCAAAACAAAATGAGGTAATGCCTCACATAATTCATACATTTCAGACATGGAAATTTGACCTTGTAAATCTTCCACTATCAAAGCTTTATAGACTTTTTTTTCGTTGCAAACTTGACCAACTTTTTGCCAATAATCCATAGAGAATTGTAAGCTATCTTGGCCAGATACCCGAAATACAATATACCCAGGGTATTCTTCTACTAGGAAACTATTTTTCATTAGATTTTTTAAATTTGTTTAACAGAACCGTTATACTCAAACGCAGAGAATCAAGAAATGTTGGTTACTATTCTAGTACCATTTTGAAAGCAGAGTGGTTGAGTTACTGAATAAATTTAATATAAAAGCTTGAACAAAACAAGTATTTATTTCAAGCGAATTCGCTTCAATTAATTTATATTTTGTTCTATTCGATGGATGGTAAAGCAACCATTACTTCGGTTCCTTCTCCTTCCTTACTTTTTACGATAATTGCACCTCTGTGACCACGGATAATACCCAGCACGGCAGCCAGGCCCAGACCTCTTCCAATAAATTTTGTAGTAAAGTAGGGTTCAAACATGCGTTCAAAAGTTTCTTTACTCATTCCGCAGCCAGTGTCTTTAACAGTCAGGCAAACAAATTTCCCTTCTTTAGGTTTTTCAAGTACTTTACTCATTTGCAATGTTTCTTCTTCAAGTATTTTTTCTTCAATAGTAATACTTATCTCACCTTTTTGATCTTCAATAGACTCTATTGCATTGGTTACAAGATGTTGTAAGGATTCTTCCAACAACATTGTAGAGCCATATACCCAATAATCACTATCTTTGGAATAGGAACAATGCATGTTAATATTATTCGGTACTGTTGATTTCATTCGTTGACATAAATCTGTCAATAAATTTGACAAGGGTATTTTAATATAGTGTTCCTGCCCTTGCCCAACATATACAAGCATTAATCTACTCAATTCTGCAGCTCTTTTTGCAGCAGACTCGGCATTTACTATACTTTTAAACGCCTTGTGTTCTGTATCTAAATTATATCGGGTCAATTCCAAATTCCCCAGAACAGCAAGTAATGCGTTATTAAAATTATGGGCTATTCCACCAGCCAATACACCCAGGCTTTCATGCTTTTGCACTTCTTGTATCTGTCTTTCAAGTCGCAGGGTTTCTTGTTCTGCCAACACTCTATCTGTTATATCCAAAAATGCACCGATAACCTTTACTGGCTTTTCCATATCATCTAAAAGCACTCTACCGATAGAGTGAATATAACGAATCTCTCCATCCTGACGAATAATTCGTTTTTCAACATTATATTTATCTTTTTCCAAGAGAAACCGTTTTAATTCTTCATTAACCAGGTATCTGTCTTCGGGATGGGTTATCTCGGCACTTAGTTCTTTAGTCATTTCAACCTGACCGGGTTCAAAACCACATATACGTAAAAACTCATCAGACCATTTACTATTACCCGTTACTAGATCAATTTCCCAGCTTCCCAAATGCCCAATTTCTTCAGCTTTGGCCAGACGTTCACGAGAATCTAACAAATCCTCTTCGGCTTTTTTCCGTTCCGAGATATCTGCAAAGGTTACAAGCCCACCAATAATCTCACCAGTATCATCTAAAATAGGTGATGCGTTAATTAATACGGTTACCTGGCTGTTATCTTTGCGGTATATAATCAATTCCTCATTTGTTACAGTTTTACCTTCTTCTAGAGCGTGATATAAAGGTGTTTGTTCTATTTTCAATTCACTTCCGTTTAGATACAAAAATTTCCAGGTTAAGCACTCTTGTTTCTTAATTACTCCTTTTTTACTTCCAATACCTTGATGTAGTTCGCTGGTGGTTCCCAGAATGCGCTGGGCTTCTTTATTGATAATTGTAAATTCCCAATCATCCTTATTTCCTTCACAAATCTCAATACCAAACGGGGCTTCATCTATTACAGTTTGTAGAAAAGAACTGGAACGCATTAATGCCTGTTCTGCACGTTTTCTTTCGGTAACATCACGACTGATACAAAAGAAAGCCGTTTTCCCATTCCATTGACCAGTAGTAACTTTGGTTTCAACAGGTATCTCTTTTCCGGCTTTTGTTAACAATGGAATGTCATACAAGAAACGTTTTTTTGATAAAATATCCAGAATGATTTCAGAAGCAATACTTTTTAATTCCTCAGGATGAAGCGATAAAATAGTTTCTCCTACCAAATCCTGTTCTTTATATCCCAAATGTTGAGTAACCGCAGGATTTATTTGCAGTATAGATGCTCGCTCATCCAATACAAACAAGAAATCATTAACAGATTCAAAAAACATTGCAAGATTTTCTTCACGTTCTCTTTGTACATCCAATGCATGTTCACGCATTATCGCCTGACCCATTTGACTTGCAATGGTTTCAAGAATTAATTTTGAATAATCCGGCACATCTTCAAGCAAATGAGAAGCCACATTCATACACCCAATAACCTGATCCTTGTATTTGATAGGCAACTTGGCTATTGCTTTTAAACCTTCACAATCAAGTTTTATGTTCAAATCTGTTGATAATTTTTCATAACTTGTGTAAACAGGCTCCCCTTTCATTACTACACTAACATTTGAAGAGTTTTTTTCAAAGTGGACTGTTTTATCAGAAAATAGTGTTGATAAACCTATATGGTATTTTAAATCCAACCCCTTGTTAACAGGATTAACAAGATACACACCACCGCAATCCATAAACGAACTATTAATTGCCGCTTCGGTACAAACTTGAAGCGTTTCTTCCAGGCCTACACTTTGCCCAAGCGCAATAGCCAGATCACGCTGGGCCTGCAAAAGTGCTTCGCCCTGTCTTTGTTTGGTATAATCTTGAAGTACAATTAATTTAAGATCACCCGTAAATGCCATGTTTATTAAAATATCTTTTTTAGAACCATCTTTACAAGTAAAAACCACCTCAATAGGTTCTGTTACAGAATTTTTGTTATCAATGGCATCATTGATAATTTTATCCCACCATTGCTTAATATGGAATCTGTATTGCGGATTGGGAACCAGGAGATCCCACCAGATCTTTTCATGTGACAAGTCTCTGCGGTTATAACCTGTCAATTCTTCAAACTGACTGTTTACATCCATAACAAACATATTGGAATCGCTAACAACCATTGCCACCGGAGAATCTTTAATTAATTTTCTGAAACGTTCTTCACTTCTGCGGAGAGAATCATACATACGCTTTTGCTCCAAAGCTCGGCCAAAGGTTTCTCCGGTAATTTTCAATAATGAAATCACATTATCGTTCCAGGCCTTTTGTTTCTTTACGGTAGCAAAGCCCAATAATCCTACCAACCTGTGGTTATTGAACATAGGTATAGCTAATAATGACTTTAAATTTTGAGAGCTCCAGATTTCTTTTTCAGGACGTGCTCTTTCAGGTAAGGAATCGAATGAAGGTAGATGAACAGTTTCCCCCGTTTTGATCAGAGACCAAAACCAGGGCAAATCTTTACCAGGATTTACGCGTTTATAGGCATTTGAGGTTCCTTCAAGTATCTCAGATCTCCAGTCATGAGTATTTTCAATATACACGCCATCATCACTCATTAAATAAACATAAGCCCAATCGACTTTGGCAAACTCTCCAATAATACCCAAAATATTCTCGATCTTTTCATCGAGATCTTTCAGTTCAACCAAATTGGATGAAAGACGATTTATGATACGTTCAAAATGGGAATGCTCTTCAAGGGCAAGTTCTGTCTCCTTGCGTTTGGTAATATCCATTGTGGTGCCCACAATTTTCACAACATTTCCCTGAGCATCCAGTTCCGGATATGCAACGGAATTGATCCACATTCTGCTATTATCTTCAAGAATGATTTGAAAATCGTGATTGAACCGCTTTCCTAAATTAATACAATCATTAAATTGGCGATATACCATTATGCGAAAACCGGGATCAATCTTTTCTGCAATTTCATATAATGAGGCACTTTTATTCTTTAACTGGTAATGCCTCAAAGCCTCTTTCGAACCTGTAAAAATTTCAGTCTCAACATCAAAAAGCCAATGTCCGAACCTGGCAATTTCCTGAGCCCTACGATGATCTGCCTGACTTTTTAATAGGTCTCTTTGTAATTTCTTATGATTAGAAACATCCCGAATAACTCCCTGCATTATCATTCTGCCATTCAATTCAACCATTCGGGTAACTACTTCAACTTCAAAAAGCTCACCATTTTTCCGTCTATGTATCCATTCAAATTGTTGCGGCCCCTCCTCAAGTGTTCTGGTATAATTTTGTCTTTGCAATGAAAGATATTCGGGAATTTCATTATACCCTTCCGGAGCGAGATCACGCATGTGCAGTTTTTTCATTTCTTCAGCTGTATACCCAAACATCTCGCAGGCAGCTGAATTAAAATCAAAATAGCCATCTTTATCAATTAATAATACAGCATCTTTTAAACCTTCATAGAGCAAACGATATTTATTTTCAGATTCTTTTAATTCAATTTCGGCAAGTTTTTGTTCTGTAATATCAAAATGGATTCCTGCAAAAGAAAGGGGTTTTCCATTTACAGCCCTATCAACCCAGGCCCTGGCATTGATATAACGTATATCTCCATCAGGACGAACAATACGATATTCGATATTAAAACTTTCTCTATCTTTATCTGCAAAGGCTTCATCCATCGCATTCACAGCAACAGACAAATCATCCGGGTGGATCCTCTTTACCCATACTTCCCGTGTACCGGTAAAATTATCTTTATCGTAACCAAATAATTCAAAATTGGCATCATCCCATTCAACGATGTCATTTACTAAATCATAATAAAAAGCGGCTCCATTGGCTGCTTCAAGAGCAAGTTGAAGACGCTTTGCATCTAAATTATTTGCATTCTTTTTCATTTTTTTTGTCATTCCGGTACTACAAACTCCTACTATACTGCATCAATACAAATATTACACAATTGCTAATATTCGCATTTAAAAAATATTAGCAATATTAATACCACGATCCGTTTAAACCTGAATTATAGCACTTATTCACTTAAAAAACAGCACATTAAAAACATAAAGAGATCATATAAAAAAAATTAAAAAAAGTGAAAATAATTTGATTTTTTATAAAAAAAACTAAAGTTTTGAAATGATTCCCCGATAAATAAGGTATGAACGTAACAAATACTACATATTTGGCCAGCTATGCAACTGACCTGAAAGCTGCTGATGTAAGAGATCAAATCTCAATGTCTGTATTAAAAGAGATCAAAGACCAGGGTGAACGTCAAGGTAACTCTTTGGTAAAAATGATCGAACAGACAAACGAGGTCATTAACAATGGTCATGTAGATACATACGCATAGCATCAAAATAAGACCAACAAGAACTGCTCACATATAGTCATGTTTCCCAAAAACAATGACCTAAACGGCACAAATTCAGCCTTGTGCCGTTTTTTTTATTTATACCCTGAAAATTTTTTATAAAAAACTAGTCTTGAGCTTCCATTCCAAATTGACCCCACTCTTCTTTTGAGGGACCGTAAATACCCGGTACATTTAATTCCAATAAACGCATAACAATGGTCATTTGCGCCCGGTGATGGATCTGGTGTGTTATTAAAACAGATAACAATTTACGTTTTTCCCATTGTTGTCCATAAATCTCAATTGATTCGGTCAGGTCTGTTCCAGACCATTTTTGTTCAAGATTTTTTATTAATGCCTCGCTGTACAGAGCATAAATATCAGAAATCTTGGCAAAAGATTCCGGTATAGGCAGGTTATCAAGATTGTCTTCATCTACCACACCGGCTTTGTGTGGCATCTCTGTCAATGTCTGGGTAATGTGCCACGCCAAACGTCCCAAACTCCGAACATTATCAGAAACAGTTGTCAAGATTAACTCGTCAGGAATTGCTTCAAAAATTTTCAAAGTAAATGAAGCTTCTGCTTTCCAATCGGTAATAAAATCTGATAGATTTGAATACATAAAAATCTCCTTAATATTTCTCAAATATATCGAGTAAAAGATAATTAATCAATTACAATTTACAGCATTTGTTTCATACGTCAGAACAGATTTTCAATATGTTTTTCATTCCCATTTTAACCATCAATTGCGTATATTATACCATGTTTTTACCTATGACAAAAAAAGAAGCGCTTGCATTGGGCTGGAAAAAGCTTGATGTGATACTGATCAGCGGTGACAGTTATATCGACAGTCCTTTTATAGGCATTGCCGTCATTGGCAAGTGGCTGGTTAAGCACGGATTTCGGGTGGGCATTATTGCGCAACCGGACATTCAATCTCCTGACGATATAACCCGTTTGGGCGAACCTGAACTGTTTTGGGGAATCAGCGGCGGCAGTGTAGATTCTATGGTGGCGAATTATACAGCAACAAAAAAACGTCGTCAGCAGGATGATTATACCCCCGGCGGCATCAACAACAAAAGACCAGACCGGGCAGTCATAGCCTATTCAAACCTTGTGCGCCGTTATTTTAAAAACACAGTTCCCATAGTTTTAGGTGGAATTGAAGCCAGTCTGCGTCGTATAGCGCATTACGATTACTGGTCCAATTCAATACGCAGACCTATCCTGTTTGACGCTAAAGCAGATTATTTATTATATGGTATGGCAGAACAAGCCGTGTTAGAATTTGCTAAAGCACTTCAACAAAATCAATCCGCAGATAACATAAAAGGATTATGTTACATTTCGAAAGAACCGGTTTCAGGATACCTGCAACTGCCAGCTTTTGAGCAATGCAAAGATGACAAATCAGCATTCATCAATATGTTTCAAACATTTTATCAAAACATGGACCCATTGACCGCAAAGGGTTTGCTCCAGAAAACCGGTGACAGATACCTGGTCCAGAATCCTCCCCAACCGCACATGAATACTTCCGAACTGGATGCGGTTCACGAACTGGGATATGAACGCGAACCTCACCCCGCAGAAGCGAAATCAGGCAAAATCCGTGCTCTTGACACCATACGTTTTTCAATTCCCACGCATCGGGGATGTTACGGAGAATGTAATTTCTGTGCTATTGCCGTGCACCAGGGACGTACGGTGATCAGCCGCAGTCCGGAATCTATCATCAACGAAGCAAAAAATTTTACTCAACATCCACGTTTCAAAGGCATCATTTCTGACGCAGGTGGCCCCACGGCCAACATGTATGGATTTGAATGCGCAAAGAAACTAAAATCCGGAGTTTGCTCAGACAAACGTTGTATTTTCCCCACAACTTGTAAAACATTAAAACCCACACATAAACCCGCTATTGATCTGCTAAAATCATTACGCAAGATCAATGGAGTAAACAAAGTTTTTGTAGCATCCGGCATTCGATATGACCTGGTATTGGATGATGAAAAATACGGCAGCGAATACTTGCACGAAGTTGCCTGTCATCATACATCGGGACAATTAAAAATTGCTCCTGAACACACGAATGACCGGGTGTTAAAACTCATGGGCAAACCGGGTACATATACGCTTGAAAGCTTTAAAAAAGAATTTGAAAAGCACTCAAAATCAGCAGGTAAAAACCAGTTCCTTACCTATTATTTTATAGCGGCACATCCTGGCTGTACAGATAAAGAAATGCACGAGTTGAAACATTACGCGTCAAAGACCCTTTCCATTGCACCAGAGCAGGTCCAGGTCTTCACTCCTACCCCGTCAACCTGGTCCACGCTTATGTACTATACAGAAATCAACCCCTTTACCGGTGAAAAATTAAAAATCACAAAAGACATTCGGGATAAAGAAAGACAAAAAAACATTCTTACAACCAAATCTGGCTCCGCTAAACGAAAACCCGGATACAATAAAAAAAAGATTAACGAATAATCAAGATTTAGCCAATATTAAGAAATTGTTAAAAAATTGTTAAGAAAATATTATTACCATAAAGAAATGCTTGATATTGACAAACTTGTCATTTATATTCAAATATTATATTATGCACAATATCTCCGGATAATAGAAAAAAGCACTTCCGGAACCAAATCTTGAAATCTAATTAATTTCATTATTCCAGACCCCGTACAGCAACAAGATTTATTTTTTCAGCCATTAGTAATTTATATCTTTATTATTTTTTTTTACAAGGAGAAGAATATGCAGGCTATTCAAGTCATCTCACCAGTTGATGGTAAAGTGTATGTGGAATGTGCACAACATGGCCCTCAAGATATTGACCAAACGCTGGATAAAGCTAAAAAAGCTCAAAAAGAATGGAAACTTTTATCACTGACTGAAAGAAAATCATATATTGAAAAATTTATCAACGCTTTTGTAGAGGATACCGAACGTATCAGTACAGAACTTGCATGGCAAATGGGAAGACCCATACGCTATGGTGTCAACGAAGTGAACGGCACCAAAGAACGCACATTGGGCATGCTTGATCTGGCCCAAAAATCTCTGGCAGATATCTTTGTTGGCGAAAAAGAGGGCTTTAACCGTTTTATTCGTCATGAACCACTGGGAACCGTTTTTGTTGTTCCTGCCTGGAACTATCCATACCTGATTGCTGTCAATTCAATTGTTCCCGGTCTTTTAGCCGGAAATTCTATTGTATTAAAGCATTCTGCACAAACTCCACTGGTTGCAGAACGATTCGCAGACGCATTCAAAAAAGCCGGTTTGCCCGAAGGATTATTCCAATTCCTGCACCTGAATCATGAATCTACCGCACAGGTTATACGTGACCCAAGAGTGGATTTTGTTGCGTTTACCGGTTCAGTTGGTGGCGGTCACAACATCCAAAAAGTAGTTGCTGAACGTTTTGTAGGAGTAGGATTAGAATTAGGCGGTAAAGATCCCGCTTATGTTGCTGCAGATGCCAATTTAAAATTTTCCGTAGAGAATCTGGTTGATGGTTCTTTTTACAATTCAGGCCAATCCTGCTGCGGCATTGAACGTATTTACGTTCATGAAACATTATACGATGACTTTATAGAACAATTTGCAGAATTAACCAAACAATACAAATTGGGTAATCCTCTGGATTCAGAAACAACACTGGGGCCGGTTGCTAAAAAAAGCGGTGCAGACCTGGTACGTAGCCATATTGACGCAGCCGTAAAAGCCGGTGCCAAAGCATTAATAGATCCCGCCCTTTTTCCCGAAACAGAACTGGGTACCAACTATCTTGCACCTCAGGTACTTGTAAATGTGAATCACACCATGGATGTTATGGTAGAAGAAAGCTTTGGCCCTGTTGTTGGCATCATGAAAGTAAAGAGCGATAAAGAAGCTTTGGAACTGATGAACGACAGCCCATACGGATTAACTGCATCTATCTGGACCCAGGATGAAGACAGAGCCCTTGAACTTGGAGACCGTGTAGATACCGGTACATTTTTTATGAATCGATGCGATTACCTGGATCCCTATCTTCCATGGGTAGGCGTTAAAGATACAGGACGTGGATGCACCTTGTCACAGCTGGGTTACGAACATTTGACCCGTCCTAAATCTTTTCATCTGCGCGTCAAAGTCTGATTTTAGTTATTTATTTTTATATAACCATAATTTTTTTACAGGAGTTGAAAAATGCCAACATCAAGACATACATATAATTTTCCAACCAAAATTGAATACGGCCCGGGTGCCGTCAAAGATATGGTTAACACAATAAAGGCTACTGGCGTAAAAAAAGGACTACTGGTAACAGACAAAGGTATTGAAAAAGTAGGAACCCCGGCAAAGCTTGTAGAGCTGTTCAAAGCTGCCGGCATTGAAATAGAAGTTTTCAGTGATGTTAAATCAAATCCCACTGATGAAAATGTTTACAAAGGTGCAGAGGTTTATAAATCCTGTGGTGCTGAATTCATAGTAGGCTTGGGTGGCGGCTCACCTATCGATGCAGCCAAAACCATCAAATGTATGGCTACTCATGATGGTCCACTTGAAAAATATGATGACATGAAAGGTGGAGACAAATACATCCAAAACAATATGCCTCCATTTTACGCTGTTCCCACAACCGCAGGCACTGGCAGCGAAGTGGGCCGTAGCAGCGTTATCACCATATTGAAAAACAATACCAAAACAATCATCTTTTCCCCTTACCTCATGCCAGACATTGCAGTACTGGATCCAGAGTTGACAGTATCCATGCCGGCATGGCTTACTGCCGCTACGGGTGTTGATGCATTTGTGCACAACCTTGAAGCATACATAATGGATGTTTATCATCCCTTTGCTGATGGTATTGCCAAAGAAGGCTTGGAAATGTGTATCAATCACTTGCCCGTTGCAGTCAAAGATGGAAATGACATTGCTGCACGCGGTAACATGCTGATGGCTTCTGCTATGGGCGCCACAGCGTTTCAAAAAGGACTGGGATTAAACCACTCTATTGCGCATGCACTGGGAGTGATGTTTGATGCGCACCACGGACTTGCTAATGCAGCTGTGTTACTTGAGGTTATGAAATTCAATGCATCAGATCCGCAAGTAAATAAAAAACTCGCTTCTCTGGGTACCATGTTAAATACAGACAAAGACGCATATGCCGTGCTCGAAGCAATCAAAAATTGGCTGATCTCATTGGAAATGCCAACTGACCTGAAACCACTGAATGTACCACTGGATAAAGCTCAGGCAATTGAAGAATATGCACTCAAAGATCCCTGCTGTCCTTTAAATCCCCGCAAAGTGGAAAAAGGTGATATAGTTGAACTGATAACCAATATGCTGAAATAGAAAAAGGTTTGTTATGATTAAAGCAATTACATTTGATTTGTGGGACACAGTCTTTATTGATGATTCTGATGAACCCAAACGCAAAGCTGCAAATCGCCCCACAAAACCTGTTGAACGACGCAACCTGGTAGAGCAATTTGTAAATAAACACAAATCCGTTTCGCGGGATATTATTGACATCGCTTACAATACAACCGATGCTGCTTTTAGAAAAGTCTGGCACGATTCCCATGTAACCTGGCCTGTACATGAACGTCTTTCCGTACTTTTAAAGGGTTTGGGTGTAGAGTTACCTGCCAATGAAATGGACGAATTGGTAAAACTACATGAGGAAATGGAACTGGAATTTAGACCTAATTTTATTCCGGGAGTTCACGATGCAATAAAGCAGCTAAGTAAAGATTTTAAATTGGGCGTTATTTCAGATGCTATTTTCAGTCCCGGTCGTGCATTGCGAGAGTTGTTGGCAGGCGAAGATTTGGCCCAATATTTTACTTTTTTTGTATTCTCTGATGAAGTTGGGCACTCTAAACCGCATCCTTCAGTCTTTGATGCAGCGGCAAAAGGATTGGGTGTTGAATTGAATGAGATCGTTCATATCGGTGATCGGGAACAAAACGATATTCTGGGACCGAAAAAAGCAGGAATGGGTTCTATACTGTGTACCGCCGCAATTGATCGGGGCAGCGATAACACCCAGGCAGATGCAAAATTCAATGATTACTCAAAATTGACAGAAATATTAAACTCTAAAAAACAGGCGAAATAATAATGGCAGATACTATGCGATTTTTAATACTGGACGGATATCCCCAAAAAAGTAGAGACCAATTCGACCAGGTAGGAATGACACTGGCAGGGCAGCTCTATGCAAATCTATTGCTGAAATACATGCCCAATGCCCAATATGATATTTTATATACCAGCGACACAGAAACAATCATCCCCGATAATTTAGATAATTATGATGGCGTTTTATGGCCGGGCTGCAACCTTACTGTTTATCATACAGATGATGAACGGGTAATAACCATGATCAAAATTGCAAACTTGGCGTACGAAACCGGTATACCGCAATTTGGCAGCTGCTGGGCTGCACAGCTAGCAGTATATGTTGCAGGCGGCAAAGTTGAACCCAACCCCAAAGGTCGAGAAATGGGCGTTGCACGCAAGGTATACCTTACAGACGAAGGTAAAACGCACCCCATGTATGAAGGCAAACCTATGGCGTTTGACGGATTTATCAGTCATGATGATCATATTACCGGACTACCAGAGGGTGCAACACGTCTGGCAGGCAACAGCTTTACCTATGTACAGGCAGTCAGTGTTACATACAAAAAAGGCACTTTCTGGGCTACACAATACCATCCCGAGTATAATCTTTATGAAATGGCCAGACTCATTGAAGCTCGTGAGGAGAAACTGACCCGCGAAAACTATTTCAAAAGCCATGAAGCGTTGACAGAACTGGTGGCTCAATATGACGAGATTGTCAAATCTGATGACACCAAAGACCTGCGTTGGAAACTGGCAATCGATGAAGACCTTTTAGATGATGATATTCGTGAACTGGAATTTAAAAATTGGTTAACCAAGCAGGTAATGCAAAAAAAATAAAGGGCAGAGCCTATGAAAGAGCAAGTATCAATTAAAAATGCTTATCGGCCCTGGCAGGTTAAAATATTTGCCGCTACCTGGCTTTCTTATGCCGGGTACTATTTTTGTCGTAAAGCTTTCTATGTAGTAAAAAGTGCAATGGCTGGCGATCTGGGTATGACAGCCATTGATCTGGCACATTTGGGTACCGCTTACCTGGTATTTTACATGGTAGGTCAATTCTCAAGTGCATTTTTCGGGAAAAAACTAGGCCCCAAGTTGCTGCTACTCGTTGGAATGGGAATTTCATTATTCTGCAATTTCATGTTTGGTATTTCCAACAGCTACTGGACCATTATGCTGTTTCTGAGTTTAAACGGTCTTGCCCAGGGAACAGGCTGGCCGGGCTGCATTGGCAGTTTGGCATTTTGGTACAAACGTAAACAACGTGGAACCATATTGGGTGTTTGGTCTACCTGCTATCAGGTCGGTTCGCTGGCAGCCAGTTCATTTGCCGCATTCCTTTTGGGCCTGGCAGGTTGGAGATGGTCATTTTTTGGTGCATCAATTGTACTTCTCGTTATTTGGGCAGTCGTTCTTTTAATTCATCCCAACAAGCCGGAAGATGTTGGCCTTGAACCCTTGAAAGATGAAGATGAAGAAGATACAGTTGATGACGGCAAAGAAGAAAAATGGTCAAAAGACGTCATTTTCACAGTCGTTCTTATGGGAATGGTGTACTTTTGTATTAAATTCCTGAGATATGCTCTTTGGAGCTGGGCACCCTTTTTCCTGAATAAAAACTTTGCACTACAGGGTGATGAAGCGGGATACTTGTCTACAATATTTGATTTGACCGGTTTTGCAGGTGTTATCTTTGCGGGATGGGCGTCAGACAAATTATTCAAAGGTAAACGCTCATTGATTGCATTTTTAATGTTATTTTTCATGACCGTTTCATTCTTTATCATGTATACATTTGGCGCAAACAGTGTTCTCTATTTTACAATCTCTATGGGACTTGCCGGATTCATGCTTTACGGCCCCGACTCGCTTCTGTCAGGAGTTGGCGCTATTGATGTAACATCCAAAAAAAGCGCACTTGCTGCCGCAGGTATTATTAATGGTATTGGCTCAATTGGCCCTATCTTTCAGGAAGAAATTATTGGTTTTCTCTACGAAACCTATAATCACGATCTGGTACCCATATTTATGATGCTGGTTATTGTAGCCACATTGGGTACTGCTCTTACCTTCCTTTTATGGTTTAAATCCAAACGTGGAACAGCAAATCTCTGATATAAAAAAAGGCAACTGTAAATCAGTTGCCTTTTTTATTAAAAATCATTCCTAACGCAATATCAAAAAAAAATCATAAAAATATAGATAAAATTATTGCATTCTATATAATTTCAATATATATTAAACAGTGATTTCAACAATTAACAGACCCATAAAAAGAAACAAGATCAGTTGCTTATACAAAAAAATGCTGATTTATTATATCAACATGTTAAAAAAAATATATAGCATGGTCACTCTTTTAACAAACATCACATCATTCAGAATCAACCGTTCCCAAACTATTAAAATATCACACTATAGAATTTGTATCAAGAATCATTAAGAGTTCTTTCTCAGTTATAGCATATTTATACATAAATTAGGCAAACGTTTGCTTACCAAGTAAAAGGTCACAATAAGATTCAGTTGTAAATTAACAATCCGTTAATATCGTATTAATGAATAATAAGTAATTTAACTCTGGAAAAATTTGATAAACAATATATTTCGGGAAGGAGACCTTATGAAATATCAGTGGATCAAGAAATATGTACTGTTATTCATAATTCTACCTCTATCAGTATTTGGAGGTGTAACTGGTAAGATTCGTGGTACTATCAAAGATGTAGCTGACGGTGCACGGCTGCCAGGTGCCAATATCTTTATTAGTCATGTATGGCAGGAAGGTAAAGAAATTCCTTTTGATGGAGCAATAGGTGCAGCATCCAACATTGACGGTGAATTTATCATCCTGCAGGTACCTCCGGGTACATATTCGGTCACTGCATCTATCATTGGTTACGGTAAGCAACTGAAACAGAACGTTCATGTAAGCGTTGATCGTACAACCACAATAAATTTTGATCTTGACCAGGAAGTACTTGATATAGGCGGCGAAGTTGTTGTACAAGCCCAACGAGATATCATCAAAACGGATGTGGCCAGTACGGAAAGCTATATCTCAGAGAGTGATTATCAAAACACTCCGTTTGCCAATCGTGTTGAAGAAATCATCAGCCTGCAGTCAGGCGTCAGCGGAAACATTATGGAAGGCGAGATCAAGATCCGTGAAGGTGACGCTATGGAAGTGGGTTTTTTAATGGACGGTATGGACATGTTTGACCAAAAATTTAACCGTCCTGTAATCTCTATTCAACCCGGCGCGGTAGAAGAGATTAAACTTATGCGTAACGGCTTTAACGCAGAATATGGTCAGTCCCGTTCAGGTGTGATCAATGTGGTTACTAAAAATCCCGAAGACCGTTTACACTTTTCAGTTGACTACCAATTGACTCCAGCCCGTCAGGGACACGCAGGTCGAAATATATATGATAAAAATTATCGTACTGAATGGTTGTTAAAAGCCGGTGAGAGTGCCTTTGAAGGCGGATCCATTCTGGTACCAGACGGTATTCACGATGATGAATATACCTGGATCGGTTGGAATGCTTATGCAGAAGAATTGTTAACTGATGATAATCCCAACAATGATCTGACTGCAGAAGAAGCATATGAATTGTGGCAATGGCGTCATCGCCCTGTAGACTATGGCGATAAAACCGGGCATAATATTGACGCAACCTTGTCTGGAAGAGTTCCCATATTGCCATGGAAAGCAAACTTTTTACTGGGTGGAAAGTTTGAGTACAAACCTTTCCAATACCCGCAATCACGCCGCTATTATGATGAACGGATTGGTTCTTTAAAAATAGTTAATACCCTTTCTCCCAACATGAAACTGACCCTGAATAACATGTATTCAGAGGTCAGATCGGTTACAGAAGGTAGATCAAACAGTAGCTGGAGTCATGAAGACCGGGTAGAATATGATGGCGGTGGTATTGACGGTGGTTATACTTATTATCCCTATCACAGACCTATCCTCAACCGATATACAACGGTTGCCGGCGCAACATTTACACACACACTTTCACCAACCACTTTTTACGAAGTTAAACTCAGCCATTTGAATATTAACTGGAACATTGGCAGACCTGATTCTGCCAAAGCAGAAGATGGTCGTTATTTTCACGGACGCTTGTATTACGATCCGCAATCCGGTTGGATTTCAAGAGCAAATGGTGAACCTGATCCCGGTGAACAATTTAAAATGTTTGGTGGTGGAGATTCATGGGATAATTCCCATCATCACGCAACCACATTAAAAGCAGAATTAACCAGCCAGTTCCATCCTGCACACGAGTTAAAAGCTGGTTTAGAATTCAACTACAACGATATGCTTGAAGATCGTACTCACTGGCATGATGGCGATTCAACACAACTCTTTACACACAATTACCATGTTTTTCCACTTGAAATGGCAGCATTCGTACAAGACAAAGTGGAATTCCAGGGCATGATTGCCAACATTGGTTTACGTATGGATTATTTTGATGTAAACTGTGATCGACCCGATCCACATCAAGCTCTCTCTTATGCAACCAATGAAGATCTGTTCAATGATTATGTTAACAATAAATACCCCACTTTCAGACCCAAACCCAAAGTCTATTTCAGTCCGCGTGTTGGTATCTCACATCCCCTGTCTGATCGAAGCAAAATATATTTCAACTATGGTCACTTTGTTCAGGTAGCAGCGAGTGAAGTGCTTTACCATACTATGGTTGACTGGTCTCTACCTCGTGTTACATTTATGGGTAATGCGGATATTGACTTTCCAACCAATATTGCCTACGAGTTGGGTGCGGATTTTGGAATCAAATACGATCTGCAATTACACCTTGGTGCATTTTACAAAGATTATGACGGTTATGAAAGTGGAATGGTTTATGCCCATGGTGACCAAACCCTGGTACTGGAATGGTATGACCAGAACAACTATAAAGAAATTCGCGGTATTGAAATCGAATTACGTAAACCCATGGGTCGTTTTGTTACCGGTTGGTTCAATTACAACTTTATTAAAGAAAGTGAAGCCAACCTCGAGATTCCAAACCTGAGCCAGATCCCAATTATTACTGATGATCCCAATATTGGTAATAATGGTGTTTTATGGGGCGTTCCTCGTTCCAATATCAATTACATCCAGCCAGATGCACGTGGTGTAATCACATTCTCTGCACCGGCAGACTGGGGTCCAAAAATCGGCAAGTTCCCGCTGGTTTCCAACTCAAACCTCAGCTTCCAGATCTTTTATCAAGGTGGAACACGAAGAAAACATCCGCGTGACAGCTTTAATGATGAACATCCTGATGTCTGGTTCAAGGAACTGGACAAATATTGGGCAAACATGCGCTTTTCAAGAGTGTTCTCTCTTTTCAACACCAATATGGAATTCTATATGGATGTAAGTAACATTTATCATTCCAAGTTCCGTAGTATTCCCGGTGGAGACAGTCAGGAAGATTATTATGATGATTTGTGGAACTCGGGCAGACTAGACGAATTGGGTACTGACGAATTGACCAATCCCCAAATACTGAGAACCTGGAGCGACAATGTATACTGGGGTGAGTATAAATCTTATGTCTTTGGTTTACGGATTCACAGGTAAACGGAACGTGGAGGAAATAATGAATAAAAAAATAAAATATATATCCTTGTGCCTTTTATTACTGATTCTGGGTATTTTAACACCCGCACTGGCACAAATCAAAAGTCATGAAATCGGTCGTTTGTGGGTAACCCGTTTCGAAACCGGAAACATGCCCACTTATGCGCCACTGCAAAGCCAGATGAATTACCCGGGTGGTGATTTTTATCTCCACACCGGTAAAAACATGGAAGCCATTGGGCATTGGATTGGCGTAAAAAACTGGACCAATAAACTGGGTGAGTTTAAATCAGCATATGTTTCCGAAGGTGGATATAAAAATGGCGATGCATCCGGTGTTTTATATACTAGGTCTAACAGCAATCGCAAAAGAGTAAGACAAAGATTGCCCCGCGTAATTGTAAATGGTGATGCCGAGGAACGAATTGTAGATAATCGTGGTAGTTCTTCAAGATCTGCCAGTTTGGTAGCGGATGAGATCATTACCTCCAAATGGTACACCGACGTTGGTATTCAGGTTGAACGTACTAGCTATGCATTTGCAAACCGCAGACATGACAGCTATATTATTTCTGAATATACCTTTACCAATACCGGAAATGCAGACGACAATGAAAGCACAATAGAACTAAACGGTCAAAATCTTGAGGACGTATATCTGGGATTATGGAGAGTATTCGTACCGTCGGGTGATAAAGGCCATGAAGCTATGGGCGGCCAACGTGATGACTGGTGTCATTATTATGGTAACCAACCCGGTGATTCTTTACGTGGTTTCTGGTACGTTTATGATGGTGATAACAATAGCAAAACTTTTGACGATACGGGTGATCCTTCAGAAACCAGTGGAGAATTCCTGGCAACACAATATGTATCTTATGGTGTTTTACATGCAGATACAGATTATAGTAATGACAGTGATGATCTTGCTCAACCAAGCACCGTAAACTTTTTTCCTGAATCCAAAGTTCATACACATGCAAACTCTGATGAATTAACCATGTATGGCGATTTGAGCAGCGGTAAACAAAGCCAGGGTTCAGATGTTCTGGATTATACAAATCCATGGAACCCCGAAGTTCAGGCACCCCAATGTTTAATCTCTTTTGGGCCCTATAACATTCCCTTTGGCGAAGACATTCATATTGTGATTTTTGAAGCGGTTGGCGCCGTAGAAAGAAAACTCGCCATCCAATATGGAAAAGAATGGATTGAAGGAAACTTTGAATTTAATGGTTTATCTGGAGACGCGGCTAAAAACGCTTTTCTCGCTACCGGTAAAGATTCACTACATCAGATTGTTTCAAGAGCCGAATGGACCTGGCAGAATGGTTATGAAGCTGTCCCAGACGGACCTGAATCTCCCAATTTAAAATTGGATGCCGGCCCCGGAAAAATTGACATTGAATGGTATTATGGCGATTATGATGAAACTAATTTATCCCATCGCGACAACCTTCCAGAAAACGATGTAGACACAGATGTATATGATTTTTCGGGTTATCGCCTCTATCGTGCGGTTGGTGATTATAATAACATTTATAATCTCATCTATGAATGCGGTGGAAATACAGGTAATCCTGTTACTAATACCTATACCGATCGTAATGTTGAACGTGGTAAAAGTTATTACTATTACGTTACAGCATTTGATGATGGAACACAAAATACCAGCAGTCTGTTTCCTGGTAAATCGGTAGAATCCAGCCATTTTTCAAACAGGAACTATCAATTTGCGGCAGTTCCCTTTGAAGCGGCACATTCCAATATGGACTCTATCTATGTTGTACCCAATCCTTTCCATGCTGGTGGTCTGGAATATGGTGGTACTTTTAAAGAAGATTATCTTATCGATCCGGGCCTGGGTGCCCGCCCTGAAGACCGTCTTTATTTTGTAGGGCTTCCCGCAAAAGCTGTCATTCGAATTTTTACTGTACATGGTGATCTTGTAAAAACCTTGCACCATCCCAATCCGGAAAATCGCATGTCAGTTAACGAATCTGCCGATGAAATGTGGTACCAGATCACAGACAGCTGGCAAACCATAAAAAGTGGTGTCTATTTTTACTACATCGAAGGATGGGACCGTTTAGGTACTCCATTGGGTTCTGCAACCGGCAAATTTGTCGTTATTCGATAATGGGAGACAATAATATGACTAGAAAAATATACATTTTGATAATTATAGCAGCAATGCTAATAACATTGCCCAATAACGGGTGGGCCAGAAAGAAAAAAGTAGGGCAAAGCGGAATGACCTATCTTGCAATCAGCATGGGCGCCCGCGAGTCTGCAATGGGTGATGCTTCAACAGCATCCGTTCAGGGTATTAATGGTATGTGGCACAATCCTGCGGTTACAGCAGATATTAAAGGCGTTTCTGTGATATTTAACCAGGTCAGCTGGTTGGTAGAAACCAAACTTTACGGAACCGCAATGGTGTATTCTTCAGAGAACTGGGGCGCCTTTGGTGTTGACTTGACCTATATGGATTTTGGTGAAATTATGGGCACACAGATTGTCCCGCAATCCCAAAACTATAGAGGTTTTATAACCACGGGTGATATTGGTGTTGAAGATTATGCTATAGGTTTTTCATATGCCAGACGTATCAGTGATAAATTCTCATTTGGTATCAAACTAAAACACCTGCATGAAGATTTGGGTCAAGCCCGTTATGTTTACAAGGTAGAAAATGAAGGCGATGAAAACGAGATAAAATACTATACCACAGCAGATTATGCGATGAACAACTGGGGTATTGATTTTGGTACCGTATATGATGTAGGCTGGAAAGGACTAATTATTGCCATGACCATGCAAAACCTTTCCCGTGATATGGCATACTGGTATGAAGAATTCAGTCTGCCAACTTATTTGAGAATTGGTATGGCAATGGACGTTGCAGAGATTTTTCAGGAAGGAAATAAAGATCTGGATATTAATGTAGCTGTTGATGCTATACATCCCAATGATTACACTGAGCGTGTTCATATTGGTACGGAAATTCTTTATCTGCAACGCTTTGCGATCCGTGGCGGTTATAAATTTAATCACGATGTTGAATCAGCAACATTTGGTGTAGGTGTAAAATTCTCATATTCAAATTATAACGCAATTGTAGATTATGCTTATACAAGTGCAGAATATTTTAGTGATATAAATCGCATTTCTTTGCAAATATCGTTTTAATTGTTTAAAAAAAGTTGTATAATAATACAATAATAAACCACAAGTAACATAACTCAATTAATTTGGGAGGTTCCATGATGAAACGGCTATTAACGACTTCAATCCTGGCAATTCTTTTGTTTGCTATGATTGCTCCAATTAACGCACAAGAATATCCAATTCTGTGGGAAGATCATTTCGAAGATGACGAAGTTTCTCCACTTACCAACGTAGGTTGGATTTATTATCCGGCTCAAGATGTACAGGATCAAACCATTGAACAACGTGATGGTGCTTTGTTTGTACAAGCTGGTTCATACGGCGGCCTGGTTGGCGTTGGATTAGTTGAATCAAATGGTGTACCCACACTTACATTAGATGAAAATGGAAATATTGACGATGCATCTGTTGCATTGGCAAAACAGAATTCATGGGGCAGCCCAAACCAAATTCTGACATTTCAAGTTAACTGTAAACGTTTTACCTCTTCCATGTTGATGGTTGGTGCAAGAATGCCTATGGATGAAGATCGCGGTGACGCAGATCCAACTGAAGCTTCTGCATATGCAATGGTTATAAGTCCACTGGAAGACTATGTTACAGTTGCAAAATATGAAGGTGCAATGGCTGCATTGGCTCCAGATTCCTGGACCTATTTTGTAGCACCGACTGCTTTTGATTTTGATCTGGATGTTTTCTATTGGGTAAAATGGTACCTCAATGAAGGCGATATCAAAGTTAAAGTTTGGGAAGGTTTTGAAGAAGACGAACCCGAAGAATGGCTGATCGAAACCGTAGACGCAGAACCACGCGTTACTGGTACTTATAACATGTTTGCTACTTTTGGTACTCCTCCTGCAACTGATGCTGGCGACCAATTCATCATTGATGATGTTGTTGTTAGATCTTCTGTTGAAGGCGGAACCGCGGTTGAAGAAGAAGTAGCTGTTGCTACTGATTTCAATCTGAAACAAAATTATCCCAATCCTTTCAACCCAACTACCAACATTGCTTTTACACTGCCTACAACCGAAATGACTAAACTGGTTGTTTACAATCTGCAGGGACAAGCAATCCGTACACTGGCAAACTCTGAAATGCCAGCTGGTAATTACGAGTTGACCTGGGATGGTAAAGATGACAATGCAAAATCAGTTGCATCTGGTATCTATATTTACCAATTGACCAGCGGAAGCCAAAAAATCAGCAAACGTATGGTTATGATGAAATAATTGATCTTTTTATTTAAAAAAAAGGCTGTAATAAAATTATTACAGCCTTTTTTTATACATCCTCTATACAAATCCATCTATTTGTATTAAATTAAAATTTTTCTAATATGAACAGCTCCCTAGAAATAAATTCATATTACGTTTGCATCATTTCTTTTTATAAAGATAGAATAAACCCGGAGGACAAATGAAATCCCGTTCTTTGCTAGTTGTATTATTCTGCACATTAATACTAAATTCTTTACTTTTTCCCCGTTCACGAGACATTATTCAAATACCCAACATACCAGGATATCTAACATTAAAATGCGACTTGCACACGCATACAGTATTTTCAGATGGAGATGTGTGGCCAACCGCTCGCGTAGACGAAGCCTGGGCAGAAGGATTAGATGCCATATCCATTACCGACCATATTGAATACCAGGTCCACAAAGAGGATTTACCCAAAAACCACAACCGTCCCTACGAAATTGCCAAAGACAGAGCAAAATCACTCGACATTATCCTTATTAAAGGTGCAGAAATTACACGCCATATGCCGCCAGGACATTTTAATGCCCTTTTTGTAGATGATATTGATAAACTTGATGTTAAAAAATGGCAGGATGCCATAAAAGCAGCAATTGACCAAGGTGCTTTTGTCTTTTGGAATCATCCCGGCTGGCGACAGCCCAACACAATTCCAATCTGGTATGACGAACATACCGAAATTTATGAAAATGGTTGGATGCATGGAATAGAAATTGTTAATGAATCTGAATATTATCCACTTGCTTTTCAGTGGGCGCTGGACAAAAACCTCACAATGCTGGGTAATACAGATATTCACAGCCTGGTATCCCTTGAATATCCCGTACAGACAGGTGGTCATCGTCCTATGACGCTTGTATTCGCAAAAGAGAGAACAGCTAAAAGCATTCATGAGGCACTCAAAGCAGGTAGAACCGCAGTATGGCAAGATAACACAATAATGGGTAAAAACGAGTATTTAGAACCACTGTTCAACAGCGCTATAACAATTGAAAACAACAATCTGATTTTAAAAGGTAAAAACAGAGATGCCTTGTATATCCAAAACAATTCAGACATTGCTTTCCAGCTAACAGCAAAAAACAATTCAAATGATATAGAATTTACTGAAACCATCACACTCGAGCCGCATAAAATCACACCCATTGTCATTCGCGCTAAATCTGATGATACAAAAGGTGAAAAAGATATTACACTAGCTTATTTTGTTGAAAATCTTAAAACAGCTCCCAAAACACCTTTAACCACATCCTTTCATCTATCAATACAATTTAAATAGACTAAATAACAGGCCGGAAAAATTAATATTTTTTCCGGCTTTTCATTCAAGATTCATAACATCCTGCCGATACTATTAACAGTAGTAAACCATGGTATTTGTATATTTATATATGTATTTGAATGGGTGGAGGTGTTATGCAGATTACGCCGGTTAATCCGTATTCGGATCCCGTATCAAGGCTGACTGACACAAAGAAAGTTAAAGAAAAAGGTACTGAGCAGTCTCAGGAAAAGCTGGACTTTACACGTATGATGAATGAGCGTCTTTTCTCCTTTTATAATCAAAAAGGAGAGGTCAGCACATCGACGGAAACCGATACTGCAATTGCAGAAGAAGATTCTAACGACGTTGTAAACCGGGAAAGTATAAGAAAAGAGATTTGGAGACAAACCTATGCACTCTTGCAGGAAGGTTATGCCAAATCTTATGATCAGCTTTACGAAAAAGACAAGGTCACCAGCGATCCTTTTGGTGTTGAAGCCTATTTTACTGAAAATCCCGAGGACTGGAAAAAAGTCCAGATGGGTATTGTACCCGACTATTTCAACGCTGAAAATACCGGTGCTCGCATTCTGGATATCTGGATTCCGCAAGGCGCAGAAAACCTGGACGCTGCTTACCTTGAAAACGCAGAAAGCAACATCCGTAAGGCTTATGCGGAAGTAGCAGACATGTTTGGCGGTACATTACCACAACTGGTGCACGACACCAAAGATTATGTTATTGGCAAACTGCAGGAAATGGCCGCAGATCAGTAACGAAAACTGATACCCACAGAGGGTATAAACGGCATCATGTAAATATTACGACGGAAAATACTTTTCTGATATCCGTCATACGTAACATTTTCATCATCGGTATACCATAGCACATCATAAATATTTTTCCGGTTCAGAACATTGGTAAGATCAACATAACCGGAACAATCCATTCCCAGCCACTCGAACAGATAATTCACCCGTATATCCAACCGCATATATGCAGGCAGTCGTTCAATATTATCAAATTCTTTGATAAAACTATTGTGTAATCCGCTTATATCTCTGAACTGGTGTATCTCAAAATAGGGTAATCCACTGCCATAGCGCCAGGTTGCGCTTGCAGATAATTTTTTGGATAATTTAACATTACCAATTGCAGTCAAACTGTGCAACCGGTCATAATTGTAGGGTATCCATCTAAATGTGCGAAATTCGCTCTCCCATCGTTCAAATTCTTTTTTAATTCGATACTGGGACTCACTCAATGAATAACTGATCATAGCGCTAAACCGATCGGTGGGCCGTGATTGGGTTTGCAGTGTGATCTCCATGCCTGCAGTATATCCTTCACCGCTGTTTTCAGGAATAAATTGTTCAAAATCCATGGGTAATAATAAATCATCATATCCCTTGATATATCCATCAACCTGGGCTGTAAAATAATCCAGGATATTCATTTTCATACCCAGCACCAGATGTTCCGCGCGTTCAGCCTCCAACTCTTGCTCCACTTTGTCCAGAGCCAGGGGCCAGTCCCGGTTAAAGATAGACATAACATTGGGGTACTGGTAACACAAGCCCCAAAACCCATTAATACTCACATTTTTTGATAATCTATACAACATGGAAACACGTGGACTGGTATGCCCCTTTTCCACCAGGGATGAATAATCGTAACGTACCCCTGCCCGGGTTTCGAGTCTGTCAGACCATCTTGCTGAATAATCCACATAAGCAGCTAACTGGTTATGTGATCTGTCATAATCAATGGTAGGCGGCATGGTACGTCTGGAAAACGCGATCTCATTTACATTGTCACTATAACCCATGTCTGATTCCATGATGGAATAATAAAATCCCCGGCTAATCCAATGGTTATCCGCCAACTCTATGGATACATCCTCTTTGATCATAAAATTCTTGATTTTAGATTCATAATTTGCATCTGTTGAATCCCATCTATTGGGTTTATTGATATTGTAATTAAACGCTTCATCATAATAGGCTACATGGATGGTTTCGTATATTTTATCTGTCCATAGGCCTTTATAGGTGAGCGCAAACAGATCTATATCCGCGCTTTCTTTGAATTCTATATTCTTGTACTCTTCCGAGTTCATGTACATTTCTTCATGGCTGGACAATGACTTTATCTCAAACTTGTTGCGGTCATTAACGGGGAAAACAAGTTTGGCGGTATAATCCCAGGTTTGGGGATACGTGTCCTGGGTGTCATCAATCTGGTCTGCAATAAGATCAAAATAACTGCGTCTGCCTGTAACCAGCCAACTGCCGTTGGTATGGGGTATAGGTCCTTCTAAATACAGATTGGTATTGATAGCATTTATGTTTCCGCCAAAACCAAACCGGTCGCTTCTGCCGGAGCGGCTTTCCACGCCCAACACAGATGACATAAAATCACCATATTCAGCGGAAAAATGCCCCACCTGCAGATTTACATCTGAAACGGTGTGAGGATTAAAAACGCTCAATCCACCGCCCATAATCATACGCAAACGATAGGGATTGGGAAACAGGATTCCATCCATCATGACTATGTTCTGGTCCGGTGAGCCACCACGTACTGCGTAAAAACTGGTATAATCACCACCGGGGACAACACTGCCCTGCATTTGCACAGCGCGGGAAATATCATCCAATGCGCCGGCGGTCTTGTAAACCTCGCGAGCTTTTAAGGTCATCATGTCCGTACGGGACAATTCCGTTCGGTACCGCGGATCAAACTTGTCGCCTTCAATTTGTACACCCTGCATACTGATTACATCCGGTTTTAAAAAGATATCAAGAAACACATCTTTATCAGGATTAATATGTTCAATGATGCGATCTTTGTAACCAATGCAGGTAATTTCAATATCAAAAGATTTATCTGGTATATTGACCAGTTTAAAATAACCGTCAGTATCCGTAGAAGTACCGGTTGTTGTATCCAATATCTTGATATTTACAAGTTCGAGCGGCTTTTTGGTATCTTCATCCAGCACCAGTCCGCGTACAGCTGCAAACCCGGAACTAAAACCTGTCAATACCATCAACGACACAACAATCCATGCGATCATGTTCTTCATTTTGAATGTATTCACCCTAAAAATCCTCCAAAATTCTGCGTCGTTCAATGGTATAAGTACCTCTTTTAAAAACCACCTCCTGGTTTATAGCAGACCACCTGGCCAGTAAAGGCCCATTCACTGAACTCAATAACCTGTCAACTTTTCCTTCCCATTCATCCAAAACATACAAGCTATAATTGTCATGTTCATCCCTACCACAAGTGATGAGTATTTGATAGGGAAAACTACTGGAGGCATTGATCCAGTCAATATCATAAATTTCTCCGATATCATATTTTCTTTCCTGCCCAAGATGATCCTCCCACAAATAACAAATAACCACCTGGTCGACCTCATTACCTGAATAGGAATCCGGCTCTACTACACAGGCAATTTCATCACTATTCGGACTCCAGGTAGGATTTTTACCGTCAGCAATTGAATACAAAGCTTGGTTCTGCTCAAGGTCATAAATAATTGTTCCATACTGGTATTCATATGCCAGATAATGACCATCCGGAGATATAACAGGATTATACTTGGAACTGATATAAGTCTGTGCATCATGCAAAAAAGGCGTCCATTCTCCACCGGAAACCGGTACTTTATAGAATTCTGATCTGTAAACAAACAAAATTTCACTGCCATCCGGGGTAAATACAGGATCATATTGTACATATTCGGTAAAATCAGTCACGCTCACCACGTTAGAATCCTGATCAACCGTGCAAATATTATATATTTCGCCATAATAATATTTCAGCAATGTTTCACCATCCTGACCGAATCCGGCATAGTAATGATCATTAAAATCAAGATTTAAAAAAGATAATGCTTTGGAATCAAAATCATAGGCATACCAGCCCCTTTCAAAACCAGTCACTGAACTGTGGGGCTGTCCTAAAAACAAAAGTTTCTTGCCATCGAGAGTGAATTCTAAATGAACAATACTACCCAGCGTGTCCACTACGGTTTCTATGGTATTTCCATCTTTATCTGCAAGAACAATTGACTGGATGCGTGTTGTGTCATTGACCGCCCAATAGGCTAACCGTTCGCTATCAGGTGAAATGGCAGGTGTATTAGCGTATGATGATTTAATAAATAATTCATATTCACCGGTTTCAACATTAATTTTATAAATACCCCGGGTATCATTGCTATTTTCATATATATATGCATACGTTAACATCGTGCTGCCATCGGGACTAATACTAAAATCATGATATAGTCTCAATCCCTGAACTTCAGTTTCAGCGATTTTGTTACCCTGATCATCCAGAACAATGATATGATACAAATCATAATCCAAGTTGTTCAGCAAATACAGTTTTTGACCATCAAGCGACCATTGCATGGCATAGATATATGAATTTTCAAAATATGAACTTTTAAACGATTGGGTATTCAAATCAGTAATTCTTAAGATACCATCCTCGTACAGAACAGCCATTTTATTTGTGGATGAAACCTTGCAGTATCTAACACGTTCGTACTGGCTTGACGGCACTTTATACAAAGTATCCTGAGCATTTCCCTGAAAATCAAACGCAACCAGATTCATCGACTGCTGCCTGCGAGAAAACACAATACTTTCGTCCACCGGAGAACAGGCAATGTCAAGTATATCCCCCACTCCGCTTACCACATTTTCGTCATTGTACCAACTGCCCAGTTTCTGCTCTGTCTGCACAGGGCTGTCGCACCCCGCCAATACAAATAACAACAGCAGCAGCAAATATGAAATACCCTTAAACGTATTCATTTCATGCGTCCTGTTTTCTAAATTTTTACTGCAATGTGATTGGATTAAATAAGAAAAGCAACCATCAAGCGCCTGGTCCCTGAGAGAATATAAGTAAAATTCAAATTCGAGACAATAGTAAATATAATTTAAAGCTTAATATAAATATGACTTTTACTTGACAAATTCATATTTATTATGTATTATTAATTAATCCAGTATTCTGGAGGTGGATGGTTTAACCATCGGGGCCGTAAGGCCCTTTTTTATTTTAAATAAATTTCTTTCCGTATAACTTTCCATCAACTTTATAGTATTTATCTTGCAGAACCTGAATAATTATCTTGGCAAAAGGAGCAATCCTTATACCCTTTATATTATTTTCACAAAGTATTTCATTTCGACTTGGATGCGCCAGAATATCTGCAATTTGTAAACCAGCAATATTATTCTTTTTTGGTTTTACTTTTAATTGTTTGCTTGATAAAACTTTTTGGATTCGCTCCGGTTCAACGTAATCTGTTCCATTCAAAAACAGCTTTGTAAAAGATTCCTTTAATCGCCTATCTTCTTTACCCCCTCTGGATTCAGCTAAAACATCTCCAGTAGAATCGATTTGTTCTAACAAAAACACAAATCTTTCAATTAACAAGGCCATACTATAATGATAGGGATCATATCTCCAAACAGAATATATTTCTTTATGATTTTTTTTGTCCAGACATACAGTAATGATTTGATAGTTCCATTTTTTCAAGCAATTTATAAGTTCTAAATTAAAACTCGCTCGTATTCTATCATCACGTAATTCAGCAAATGGAATTCGATAATTCACCAACTCTTTTCGATGAAAAATTACCGGCTCATCTGGATGTGAAATAAAATATTTTGATTTCAATTCTTCAAGTTCAGGGAAAATAACATCTCTTACATACTCTAACTCTATAACTATACCCGTTAGACTCAAAAAACGATGATTTAAAAGATCAGAACTCCCCAAATCCGAATTGCCAACTTCATCAACATACATACGATATTTCACTACAACTCCCCAATTTGTAATTTATGTATTTATCTGATTGATGATACTAACAAAAACAATCTAATCCCCAACTTGTAAAGGTATACATTTGGATCATCAAATAAAAGTAAAACAAAATCACTTAATTTTTTTAAAATCTATACTATTCCAATATCTCCTGCACCCGGCCAATGTCTCCGTTTTCCAGACGGACTTTGATGCCGCGGTGATGACGCGGGACTTTGGTGAGAAGGTCTTTGATCACCCCTTCGGTGAGTTTTCCGGTGCGTTGGTCTTTTTTCAAAACAATATTTACCCGTAATCCGGGTTTCAAGTTTTCGCGTATTCTGCCGTCTTTATTATCTGTTTCCATTTTAATTCCTTAATTAAATTCTCGTATGCCTTTATTAAAATTGAGATACAACGTATGGCCCTTGTGTTCAAATCGTATTTCTTGCGGATCCCGTTCTGTGTGTGTCCAGGCTGCATCAAAACGGGGATAATCAACATAAACATCCTCACTGTTGATCATAAAATCCCGCTGCCACTGAACTGACACCGTTTTGCCATTGGATTGATAGCTGAGCAGATCATTCACCCATATTACAGGATTCCCCTTTATCCGTTTGACAAACATATCAAAGGTTTCATTCTCTGCGTCACCCATCTCACAGATCCAGTAGGTGAGTTTGCCATGCTGAATAAAATCCTTTTCCGATTCATTGTATTCAAATTTATTCTTTCCAATAAACGCGATAAAGGCATCTCCATATCTGCCAAACACGTAATTACTGTCCACAATCACTTTATCAAAACGTTCCTGAGGAAAATACAAATGGGTAAAATCTATCAATCTATACTCTAAAGGTGCTTTATTTTCTGGCAATTTGTAAATAGAAAGATTAATGTTCTCTTCCTGCACCGAATGCGGCAGGTGTCCGTTTCCCACCCAATAAGTGGGAGAATTACCCCGGGGATGTTTTTCACCCGCAAGCAACGCCGGGTGCGTATGAAATACAGACAGGGAATTATCCAGATTCACGCCAAACACATGCTGCTGATCGCCATACTCACCGGGATGATAATCTTGTGCGGTGTACATGCTGTAATTTGGCGTTTTATAAGTATAACAATTGGCGCGCTGTATGGCTGTACCGTTGGTTTGGGGTGAGGTTATCGCATTGATCAGTTGATACGGTTTCAGCAATCGTAAAAGTCGATAGTCAAGATATTTCATTTCATATAAAAACTCGTTACTGAACATTTTATTGTTGCGGACAAAGTTTAACGAATTTTCAAATACTATGGGTAGTGTAAAAGCCTCCATGCCCCATTGCATCATAATCTGCCAATATTCCTGTCCTATCAAACCCAGGCTGCCAAGGTCATTCACATCCAGTCCGTTACTGGCCTTTATAATAACCGTGCTTTCATCACGACCAATAGCACGTATCACCTCAGGTACCTGGTACTTTTTAATATAGAGAAAATTCAGGTCCATTCCCTTGCGTTCCCCCGGGTCTGTATCATAACCGAAAATCGACTCCGAAACCGCTCGCATGGATGACCGTTCTCCGGATTTTTTGCCGTTCTCATACATCCGCCCGCTGCTGCTGACAAAGGTACCTTTCCACGACTGCGAAGCCAGATCATAAAGCAGCAGGTCCATTATGATTTTGGATTTTTGAGAAACCTCTTCATCCTGCGCAAAATCGATTAAAATGCTCAAAGGCGCAATATCTTCAACGTAATAGGTATTAGAATACCATTCGGTAAATCCAAAATCCCAGCGGTATTCAAGCCAGGTCAGGATACGTTCTCTGGCTTTGGCCATATGCTCGGCTCCGGTCATACCGTTATTACTAAAAATATCAGTGGGATACAATTGACCCGCCAGATATTCCGCCGCCGCAAAAAGGATCTGGTGGTTCTCGCTCCAGTAGCACATACCATCATCGCCCGGTTCATCCATCCAGTACTTGAAATTCAGCAGCATGGATTTAAACTCGGCTGTAATCTCTTTTCCCAGTTCATCAGGATATTCATACAACATGCGTAAAACCGATTGCAGACGAAAATCCGAGCAATCATATCTGCCGTCAACATATTTCCTTATCTCTTTCGCATTTACCAGCGAAACCGGTTGACCGTTTTTCAGGTTCCAAAGCATGCCGTGTGCGTCCCCGCCAATGCGTTCAGCGGGACGAGACGGACTGACATGGATGTTCATTATCCGTATTGTATCATAAATTATACTGATCGATATAGCTATTACCAATAGAATGATCAGATATATAAACTTTTTCATAATCCCTTTTAATTCAAAAATAATTTTGTATATTAATCAAAATTAAGGACTTTTTCAAGGAGGGATTTTCATGCCAAAAGTATCTGTAATACTGACAATTGTGCTGGGAGTTATTACAGGTCTTTTCATCTTTAATTTCACACTGAGAAATACAACTCCACCGCAGCCCAAAGACATACAAATAGTAAAAGCAGATGATCACATAAGAACGGATTATTTTCTTACTGTAGATCAGGACACCGTCTATCAATTGACCGGCGGGGACAGTTATCACATTAATGACCGATTTTCATATCGTGGGAAACACATACTGTTTATTTCTCAAATATCCATGGGCACTGGTGTTTTTGCCAGTAGCTATGTTTTTATAACCGTTCACAGAAATAATAAAATTACCGAATCCCGGAACATCCCTCACCCATCCTTAGCAGAAATCACATTGGATGAGAATCGACATGTTATCATTCTGGAATTTGAGGGCAATGAAGACGAGTTACCAGAACATATTGATGACGCAATTTTTACAAAATGGCAATATATACCCACAGTAACCTTTGAATACAATCTAAAAAACGACAAGCTGAAATTAATCAAGGGAGAAGATAATTGGTGGATGTAAAAAAGAGAATCATTATTACTACATATCCACAAATATCATATATTTATGAGTACATATTATTAAAATATTTGCAGGTTTTCTAGTCTATACCAGTTCAATCCAATATAATTTCTATTGGCTCAAGCTTTTGTGATTGTGCAACGGGTTTTCCGTCAATAAAGATCCTGAATCCCACGCCCTGGTTATATTTCTTTCCGGATGCATCCCATAAAATACAAACTATATGATTTTTATATAAAACATTATCCAGACAAAACCAGTCCCATACGTTTTCCGGTACCAGGGGATTTATTCGAAGCACATTATCGGCACTGGGTCGTAAGCCCATCAAGCCTGTTATGATTAAATCACAAAAAGTAGAATGATTATAATCCTTTCCTCGTTCATACCCACGAGACCAGTTCCACATGATATTAATTGAACGCATGATCCAGTCACCGGTAAAAGGCTGCAGATTTTCATCAATCCAGGGTACCATCTCACCATTTGGTTTTAAAAGCTTGTGACTGTTGGCATAAATGGATAAAAGATCAAAATAATCCGATTTTGTTATATACACTTGATCGTAATCATTCAATACATTTGCAAGCGCTGTCAACGTCAAAGATGTGGAGTATGGCCACGAAGGTCCATCCCATTGGCAACCCTTTGTGTAACGTTTCATAAATTTAGGGTGGCGTTGTTCAGCCGTTGTTGGACCAAAGGGCGCGTAAAATCCTTCGGTGTTCATAATCTGAAGCCAGGCTTCTTCATAACCCTTGTTCCTGTCAGGCAGCCCAAAATACCACGGCGTATACCCTATCAACTCCCGGACATTAACCAGTTCTGCGGAATTTGTGAGTTTTGTTTTGAAAAACTTTTGCTCATCGTCCCACAACTTTTCCTGAACAAGTGTTTTCAATGTTTTTGCTTTTGCTGCATATTGACTTTTTATAACTTCATTATTACTTAATGCTGCGATCTTGCTTATGGCAACTGCATCACCATACATATAAGAGTTAATTGAGGGTCTTTTACCATAATGACTGATTGACAATTCCATACCTTCCCGATTATCAATCATGTAAAACAACCCATCATTATCCTGTCCAATTGGCCATCTATCTTTCCAAATCCAACCATCTTCCCATTTTCCATAGTTTTCAACCAGATCCGGAAGTAAATCCACAAGGAGAGTGTCTTTTATGTGAACGTAATGAAAAGCATACAAAGCGTCAGCAGCCCAAAAGCTATATCCCCGGGGTGAGCCACCTCCTCTGAACCAGAATCGTGCATAATCATTTAGATATCTCGAATCATGCAGCCATCTACCTTCGTAAAAATGGTGTCCAGCCGCACAACTGATTGTATTATGCTTCCCTGCCCAACCGACATTCGGCAGGAATTCGGTCACGACAAAACCATCTGGAGTTTCTTTTATATGCTTTCGAAAGGTCCACCATCTGAAATAGTAGGTGCGTTCGATATCTTTGTCCGGACATTCAAACAGTGGAATGTTGGATTGTAAAAATTCAAATGCTTTATCATTAGGAATATATTGAACATATAGTTCTTTATCCTGTTCGACAAATCGGTCAATATATGATTCTAGTATTTCTGTTGACAGAATGGCGTTGTTCGGTGTTTGTCCAAAAACAAGACTGGAGGAAAATACTAAAAGCACCAAAATCAAGCCTGAACAGTCTTTGAACTTTTTCACACGAATCTCCATCTTTTTCAAATACACAATACTAACAATATTTCGAAACGCAGCCATAACTGAATTCAAACGCTATTTCCGATATAATTTCAATACTTTTTCAAATTCTCTTATTGTTTCCTGACTTACCCGGTCCATATTTTCAAATTCAAGCGGTTTTTCTTCCAGGGGATCAGAAGCAATATTGAATATTCTGCCATCACCGTACAGCTTTAAATATTTGTTATGAACATATCTGGCGCTGGGTCGTGTTCCCCAACGCGGATCATAATGACAGAACACCCATTCTCTTGGGTTCCCGGTTTCTCCCTTTAATTGGGGTAAAAAGCTGTGACCATCCAAATACAATTCAACAGGAGGCTCAATACCTGCTGTTTCTGCCAAAGTGGGAAAAAAATCAGTAAAATCCACAAGATCGTTTTTAACAACTCCCTCTGTTATTGTTCCGGGCCAGTTGGCAATCAACGGTACATGCGTACCTGCAATAGTTGGCATGCCCTTGTCTCCGCGAAGAGGTTTTCCATCCAGCTGACTAATTATACTCTTGTGTGTACCGTTATCTCCGGTAAACAAAATCAACGTATTCTCTCGTAGACCCAATTTATCCAGATTATCTACAATACGTTTGACCATTTTATCTGTATAGCGTACAAAACTGGGAAAATTTTCAGGCCCTTTGGATTCTTTTTCTTCCTCTGTGGGATTGTCATCAGGAGTGGGTAAAAAAGGATCATGAGTTAACGCCATGGGATAATACACAAAAAACGGATCTTTTTGATTCCGACTCACAAAATCATTTATATAATCAACAAATACATCAGGACCAAAGCGGTCATGAATATCATCCCGCATTTTTCCATTTTGATTTATAACAGGATACCAGTAACGCTTTTCACGAACATTTAAATGCCACAGACAATATTCATCAAATCCCGCGTCATTGGGCATAGTCCCTTTTCCAACTTGCGGGGTACCCTTGACACTTCCCGCCAACTGCCATTTACCGGCTACGCAGGTCTTGTAACCATTCTGCTGAAATAAATTTCCAAACGTATATTCACCCGGTTTAAGCGCGCCAAATTCCGTATAGTTTCTAAAATTATATTTTCCGGTCATAATCTGTACACGGGAAGGCGTACACAATGGCATGGAATAACAATGTGTAAAACGCATACCGGTATTAGCCAGACTGTCTATAAATGGCGTTTCATAAGAGGTACCGCCATTGGCTCGAATACATTCATACCCAAAGTCATCTACCATGATCAATACAATATTGGGTTTTCGTTTTATTCTACTGCATTGATAAAACGAAAATGTAGATATTGCTGCAGTACCCGTAACAAGATCTTTTAAAAACTGTCTGCGTTTCATAAAACTCTCACCTTTTATCAGAATTAAATTAACGTTTTACACTGAATCCCTGGTCTTGATATGTAGTTAACAATCGTTTTAAACGCTCTACAATTTCAGGTTGCTGTTCTGCAAGATTTTGGGTTTCCGAAGGGTCTTTATCTAAATTATAAAGTTCGTTAAAATGCTTCCCTTTGTTTCGATCATCCTGCAATTCGGGATTATAATGTGCATGAATTCCACCTAGTCCGGAACCCACAATCAGTTTCCAGGGCCATTGTATAAGCGTATTGCTGTCGATGACAGTAGCTTCCCGCAAAGGTTTTGGGTAATCCTTGTTCATCAACACCGGAACAATACTATAACTGTCTTCAGCATATTGAGTTAACGGCTGTCCAGAAACATCAGCAAGCGTTGCAAGAACATCCACAAAACTAATGACTTCTTCACTTACACTGCCCGGCTGTACTTTTCCGGGCCATCGTGCTATAAAGGGCATCCGGTGTCCACCCTCGTAGGCATCGGCTTTCATTCCCCGTAAAAAAGAAACAGAGCGATGATCATATCGTTCCACATCTTCTTTGAACCAGACTGGACCATTATCACTGGTAAATATGACCAGTGTATTATTTGCAAGACCTTTTTCCTGAAGCGTTTTCAGGACCCGGCCGACTACATCATCAACCTGCGATACAAAATCCCCATAATCCCCTGCTTTACTCATCCCTCGGAATTTACCCTGTGGCAGCCAGGGAGTATGCGGTGCGGCAAGTGCCAGATAGAGAAAAAACGGGTTACTTTTATCCTGCTGATTTAAAAATGCAATGGACTTTTCCGCAAATTTGGGTAACACTTGTTCATGTTTAAATCCCGGTGCTATTTTTCCTTTTCTCCAGAATGCTCCCTGAACAGGAGTAACATCGGGACTGTTGTGGGCCTCTATCGTCTCTGTGGGCGGAAGCACAGCACGGTCATTCTCGATATAATAATAGGGTTGAATATCCAGCGATGCATGCATGCCGAAAAAGGAATCAAAACCGCAATCGACAGGGCCGCCTTTGAGTGGTTTACTGAAATCCGGGTTATCAACATGTTCAAATCCCAAGTGCCATTTCCCAACCATAGCGGTTCGGTAACCGCTTTTTTTAACTATGGTGGCAAGAGTTTCACGACCCGGTTCAATCAGATTGGTATAGCGGTGCTTGTTCATATCCTCACGCATGGGGTATCTGCCGGTCAGCAATCCATATCGTGCAGGAATACACAAAGACCCGGCTGAATGAGCATTGGTAAACCGCATTCCATCAGCCGCAAGCTGATCGATATTAGGGGTTGGTGCTTTACTTTCCGGATTATAGCAACCCGGATCACCATAACCCATATCATCGGCCATGATGAATACAATATTGGGTTTTATTTTTTTTGCACAACCTGGAATTACGATTGATGCCCCCGCTAAACCTGCTAGCTGTAAAAATCGACGACGAGGTAGATTTTTCATAGTGTTCCTTTGTATTTTCGGTTACAGTTCTCTTAAAAAAGGATGGACAAAAAAGAATAGCTGTTAAAAAAAATACAAACAGTATACACCAGAGTATAATTAATTCTTTTGCAGGATACAAGAATTAATTACTTGGAACAACTTCTATTGTCAGGATAATTTTTATTTTCGCTCTACCAAATGAATTTCAGAAGAAATGGATTTAATCCCGCCATGATCATGATCTATATATCCCTCCATGGAAATCCGTGTTCCACTGTTAGCCGCGATTGCTGAATTGAGTGTGTCTGTGAACGTATACTCTATACCCGGTTCTATGGTTTTCATCTTCCACCAGCTAACAGAAGCAGTATGATCGCCCTTTATTATTCCATATCCCCCTATCTGGCAGGAGACAGATTTTACGCGATACTTCCATTGTATTGCTGAATGCGTTTCTCCGGAAGCATCTGTAAAATTCTCATAGGAACCATCATAAAGCACCAGTTTGGCCTGATCTTCAGGATCAAGCAGTGTTGAACAAGCCGTCAACACCAATAACAGAATTAAAATTGGAATTACTTTCATGGTCACCCCTTGTTAATTATACATTACTTATATATACATAGAATCCCCACTATTGTCAATATAAAAAACCAGTTGTCATAAACTGTTGAAAAAACGCAACCCGCTCAACATCACCAAATCAAGCTGCTAATCCGCCAATCAAACGGTTGTATTTTTGAGGGTATTTGTGTTTTAAAACAAACTTTGCAGAAGGCTTTATATCACTCCAGAAGGGTTCTTTAACAATGGTCATCCCCATACTTTGTTTAAAAACATCAAGAGCTTCATGACCGCTGGTTCTGCCACCGGCAAACATTCGTTTTATTCCAGGAGCATACTTGCTTAGTTCAAAAGACGTGTAAAACAATCCAGAGCTCACACCATGTTTTAATGCATCAGATGCAATCATCATGGTTACCAGATAAACCGTATCCTCAACCGCAGAGAGTTCTAAAAAAGCGAGCAATTTATTGTCTTCAAATGCCCCAAGAACCATATGACTGTTATCCCCCTTGTTCACATAGGCTGTACAATTTTCAAGATACTTATCTTTTGTTGGTATAGAAGCATGATGAGTTCGTTCCAATGAAGAACGAACAATATCATATCCCTGCTCTAGTAAAATATTTTCATCTTTGATTTCTTTGATCTCTACCCTGCGAAAACATTTACGAATATTCTCTCTCCTTTTTTGAGAAAACATGCTGAAATCAAAACTGTTTAAATTTTCGAGGGTATAGTACTCGATCGCTCCATTTGCCAAAAACTGTTCACTTTTATTTAATGCACCTCGTACTCCCCAGGCCATCATTTTAGGTGAATGGATTTGGCTCTGATGCAACTCTTGTAAAATATGAATGGGTTGATAAAAGCCTTTAAACGCTTCGTGCCAATATAAATTGTTTTTTTCAACAATATGATGACCCTGTGAGGCCTTCCAAATTGCAAAATCTGTGATTGAAGCAGGAACAAGTTTAATACTTGAAAGGATTGGTTCAATATCTATAGTTTTCATTCAAATCCACCTGATTTATAAAGTAATACTATCAGATTTGTCAAAATGAATAAAACTAGTGGTGCACACTTAATAATTGATGATAACTTTCAGGGCATTTCATTCTTAATAATAAAGCAACCATTTTATTCATTTTGCAAAACGTTGGAACATCAACTATAGTAAACCCCATTCTCTTTTTAAATATTTCCAATCCGTTATCATCAGGTGTTGGCCCGCCTGCTAATACCTGGGTAATTTTTTCACTCTCCCGGCAAAGTAAAAATGCACTATAAAACAAACCCGGACTAACAGAAAAATTTAAAGCGTCTGAGTGAATATACATATTCATCAAATATGCAGTTTCTTCAACAGCACAAATATCAAGATATGCTAAAAGTCTGTTTTCCAGAAATGCGCCTAATATAATATGGCTGTTATCTCCATTATTTATATACGCTGTACAATGCTTTAAATATTCATCTTTTGAAGGTATCTCTAAATGATTTGTTCTTTGCAATGAAGATGATATAACATCATAACCTTGATCCATCATTATTTTTTCATCTTTAACTTCACGTATATCAACATTTCTAAAGCATTTACGAACATTGGATCTTCGTTGATGAGAGAAAACTGTAATGTCGAATTTTTTTATGTGTTCAAAAGCATAAAAATGGATCAATCCATTCGCAAGGGATGACTCTGAATCCTGTAAAACCCCTCTTACGCCCCAATGTAAAAATTGAGGATAATGGATTTGCTCAAGACTTAATTTTTGTACTATATGCGCCGGTTGATAAAAACCCTGAAATATCTTTTCCCAATAGATACCTTCATTATATATAATATCGTGACCATTCTCTTTTTTCCAACTTGCAAAAGAATCAAGATCTGCGGGTTCAAGCTTTATATTTTCAATTAATTGAGAGTCAAAAGATTCCATCACTTCCCCAATTCTAATTTGAAATTTTAAGATGTTGTTAATTATAATACTAGAAAACAATTGAAATGCATAAGAAAGGATTTGGCATTATTACATATTGTCGGCAAATCAGACAGTTTCTTGAATATTATAACATAAACAATTCTGGTTTCTTCCATTTTTTTCAATACCCTTTTCTCAGAAAACAGCGAAAATATAATTATTGACAACAAAACAAAATATGTATATACTAACAATCATAAAAACAACTCACTTCCGGAGACCTCTTATGAAAAAGAATATGGTTATTATTTTCGTCCTCTTTTCTTTTACCGCTTTTTCACAAAACATTGTCCAAAACACAAAAAACGCAATCGAAAAGGGAGTAGAATATTACTACTCTATAAATGTACACGGCGGCTATGTTTATAACTATACACTGGATATGACTGAACGCTGGGGTGAAGGCAGGACAGATGAAAACACCATTGAGGTTCAGCCTCCGGGAACTCCTGCTGTGGGTATGAGTTTTGTTCGTGCCTACAATATAATTTCCAGTCAGACTGCACTTGAAGCTGCCAGGGCAGCGGCCTATGCTTTAATTCGTGGTCAAAATGATCTCGGTGGCTGGGACCATACTATCAATGTAACCCATAAAAGTGATATTGTAAGCTTTGATGATAATCAAACTCAAAGCGCAATACGTTTTTTAATGCAACTTGATCAAATTATTAATGATGATTCTCTAACACTCGCAATAAACAAAGCACTGGATATGATGCAAAAAAGCCAACTGGCAGATGGTGGCTGGCCTCACAAATATCCTGAACAAGGTAATTATCACGATTTTGCCACCTTTAATGATGGGGGAATTAATGACTGCATTCAGGTCATGATGGATGCCTGGCAATATTATAAAAACCCGGATTACAGAAAATCATTAGAAAAAGTGGGCCGGTTTCTCATGATATCTCAAATTGCACCCCCACAACCCGGTTGGGCACAACAATATAATCATCACCTGCAGCCGGCATGGGCTCGCGATTTTGAACCCCCTGCTGTCTGTCCCCTGGTTACCATACGCGTCATGAACAGTCTGCTAGATATGTTTGAATGTCTTAATGACCCACACTATCTTGTTGCAATACCAGATGCATTAAACTGGCTGGATGATATCCAGCTCCCCAATGGCAAGTGGGCCCGGTTTGTTGAACTCTATACCAACAAATCCCTTTATTACGATCGCGGTCGCATCAGAGTAGAAACTACTGACAGTTTGCACATCGAACGCAGAACCGGTTACGGGTATGAAAATGATCTGAGTGACGCGTTGAGTGCTGTAAAAAAGCGTTATCAAATTACGCTTGACGCTGTTCAAAATAAAATCCCGTTACCAGACCCCATGCAAACCAAAGATGGTATACAAGCACGTCTGTTAGAGATTGAGCCACAAATCAAGAAAATTATTGAAAGCCAGGACGAGCAAGGACGCTGGATTTCAAAAAATGACAAGTATAAAAATTACATTCCCGGAGTAAGATGGAGTGGTGAATATATTACCAAGGACAGGATCAGCAGCAGCGTTTTTAACATGAATATCAATTTGCTTTGCGAGTACCTGGAATTGAAAGAAAAATTGAAAAATCTATAAAAAATTCCTGGCTGTTTTACCATTCAAGGGCTTGATTATAATTCAGTAATGTTTTTAACAAGCCCTTATTAACACCTGTGTTTTCTTAATATTCACATATTCAATAAAAACAATGCTTCCCCCTTGAATAAAAAAGATTTCACTTCCATTTATGGCAATAGCTCCATAAATCTATATTCATGTGCTCAGGTCTTGAACCAATCAAGAGCGCTATCATAATCATAAAAGAAATTTAAACGCAATCCCGCGTTCCAGGCTGCTACCCTGTAAAATTCAATTTTTTCATGAAACTCTTGTCGCTCAACTATTGCAACTTTTTCATATGTTCTGTCAGTACGCAGGGATATATCTTTGACTTGAAAAAATATATCTCCGATTGAAAAACGTCCTTCAAGCTTCCGACTATCAATAAGAACATATCTGGGATTATTTTCTCTGACAAATGAAAAAAAGTCTTCCAGAAATTGTTTTTTTTCAGAATCCATCAAGTTCCCCGAAGATGTTAAAACAAGAATATTACCGTTCATTTTTACATCAATTTTCATATATTTCTCCATACTGCAAGAAATTCAAGAGCAAATTAAACAGAACTGAATTCGATTCATATACTTTCAAATCAAAATAAACATTTTTTACTTGCAAAACAAATAAATAAATACTATATTTAATTGTTTGATATATAAAACAAAAGTAGTAACTATGATTCAAAATGTTTGGAAAAAATTCGACGAAATCGAACTCAGCCACAGTTCGGTACATTACCTTATGGCAATACACACTCTTGTTACAACACAGGGTTACGCAAGGAGTATTGATATTTCAAATTACCTGGGTTTAACGCGTGGCAGTGTTTCCATAACGGTTAATAAATTAGTAGCAAAAGGCTATATTATAGAAGATAAAAACCGTTTTTTCAAACTTTCTGACACTGGGAAACAACTTGTAAACGCGGTACTTTCGAAAAGAAGATTGTTTGAAAGATTATTGTCCGAGATTATGCTGGTGAATCCTGCAATTGCCGAAGAAGATGCCTGCAAAATTGAGCACCTGGTTACAAAAGAATCCAGTGCCAAGATTTTATCATTTATGGGCTTTTATCTTTCAGATGATCCAAAAGCTATAGCATTTCGCAAAGCCTTTTCAGAATATAATTACAATTGTACTCATCAGGATGAACATTGTGATGTTTGCGAACTTGAATGTTATTTTGCAGGTAACGAAAACTATTTCAGGCAGGAAAAATGATTTGTCGTAATAGAAAAAATCTTTTTTGTTCGATAATATCAATCTGTTTGATTGCAGCATTGTCTATGCTATTAATTGCTACAATGCTGTTTACTCATATTCACGTTCTACCTGATGGGAAAATTGTGGTTCACAGCCACGCATTACCATTCAACAAAACCGGAAATCCATACCAAAACCATTCTCACACTGAAAGTGGGTTTCTTCTTTGCCATACGCTGTTTACACTGTTAGCTTTTCTTGTAACACTATTCATACACTCTCTCATTGACCAAAAATTCGCGCAACAGCTCAAAATCAGGCAAATGCGCATTATACGGTCCCTACTGCTTACATTTTCTATAATTCTTAGAGCACCTCCTGCTACGAACTAGTACAACTATTTTCACAGTATAATACATTCATTTATCAACCTGTTTATTGAGATGGATTATAGCCGTACTATATCCTATTCTGTCCAATAATACAGGATACATATAAATATTTTCATCTGAATTGGAGAAGAAAATGTCAAGGAATTATTCTATCAAATTGGCAGTGTTCATCGCTGTTTTATATATATTTCAATCCCTGAATACATATATTTTGTACGCACAGGAAACCAACAGACATCAACACCGTAAAGGTCAACATCATAATACTCAAAGCGGTACATTGACAGGTGTAATTCTGGATACCGACACCCATGAACCGCTTCCAGGCGCCAACGTATTAATTAGCGGAACATATTTAGGTGCTGCCACTGGCCAGGATGGTTCATTTAAAATATCAAACCTTCAACCCGGTTCTTATACACTTGTTGTTTCTATGATGGGATTCAAGTCAATTGAAAAAGACGTTCAAATATCTTTAAATAAAACAACCAACATGGAATTTGAACTCAAACCCTCAGTGATCAAGGCGGAAGAAGTGGTCGTTACCGCTACCGGAGTTCCTCAATTTTACAAAGATGTGCCTGTTAAAACCTCTGTTGTTTCAAGAAAACTGATACAGGCACAAAAAGCAAACAACCTGGCTGAAGTATTGGACTTTCAAACTGGTGTAAGAGTAGAACAAAACTGTCAGAACTGTAATTTTACTCAGGTCCGGCTGTTAGGCATGGAAGGGCACCACACTCAGGTACTGATTGACAGTGATCCCGTTATCAGCAGTCTTGCAAATGTTTATGGACTTGAACAGTTCCCTGATGAAATGATTGAAAAAGTTGAAATTGTCAAAGGTGGTGGCTCTGCACTATATGGTGGTACTGCCGTTGCCGGCGTTGTCAACCTGATCACCCGACGCCCTACCCACAATGACATATCTTTGGATTATAGAAATGGTTCTATTGACGGAGACCTTGATCATAAAATGGGAATCACCCTGTCTCGAGTGAATCAGAAAGGAAATTCTAGCGGCTACTTGTTTGCAACAATGCGTAATCGTGCTGCCTGGGACGCGAATGGAGATGACTTCAGCGAAATTGGCAAACTTGAAAATCAGGCAATAGGTATGAACTGGTATTATAAACCTGTAACTACTGGTGAACTTGCACTTCAGCTCCACTATATTCATGAAGATCGCCGCGGTGGAAACAAGTTTGATCTTGCACCTCACGAAGCAGATATAGCCGAAGCAAGTGAAACAGAGCGCTATGGAGGTTCCCTGAAATGGACCCAAAATCCTAATGCAATATTTGATTATAAAATTTTCACATCAATAGCACTGACAAACCGAGATACTTATTACGGTGCAGAACAGGATCCCAATGCTTATGGCAATACCGACAATCCCCTATTTATCAGTGGAATACAAGGCAATTACCGTTTTAGCAATCATCTTATTACATCAGGCATACAATATAAATATGAAGAACTGAATGATAAAGCCCTGGCATATAACCGCATAATTAATGATACATATACAAATATTGGAATTATTTTACAGGATTCATGGTCAATTGGAAACGATAATCAAGCTGAACTTGTTTTTGGATCAAGGCTAGATAAACACTCGGAAATTGAAACTCCTATTCTTAGTCCACGTGCGGTACTCAGGTGGCATGTAGCCTCACCTCTCACACTAAGAGGCGGCATTTCAACCGGTTTTAAACCGCCACAAATCTTTGATGAAGATCTGCACATTACCCAGGTTAGCGGTGAAGGTCAAATCATTAGAAACGATCCGGATTTAAAAGAAGAACGTGCAACAACATTATATGGCGGAGCTGAATGGACTGAAATCATAGGAACGAACGGATTACGGTTTAGTGTAAACGGTTTCTATACCAATTTAACTGAAACGTTTGTATTGGATGAAAGAGATGATCCTTTGACTGATGAATTCGAATTTTACAGAACCAACGGTGATGGATCTGTTGTACAAGGTATTGAATTCGAATTGGGATATAGAATGCGGAAAGCCGAAATCACAACCGGGGTAACGCTGCAAGACAGTGAATTAGATTCCCCGGAACCCGATTTTGAATCAATACATATATTCCGCACTCCGGATTTGTATGGAAGCATCCGTTTTTCATATGATATCACAAACAATATCAATCTGCTGGGTATTTCAAAATATACCGGCCCCATGTATGTTCCCCATTATGCAGGTTATATAGAAAACGACAGGTTAGAGTACACCAAAAGCTTTGTAACTTTTGATCTGGTTGCATCATATAAAATACCCCTCATGGGACATCTATATGGTACATTTACTGCAGGTATATACAATATTACAGATTCATTTCAAACTGATTTTGATAAAGGCATAGCAAGAGATGCCGGATATGTATATGGCCCAACCATACCCAGAAGATTATTAATTGGATTTACATTTGGACACTAGGCAAAAAAAGCACCGGCAGCAAGCAGGAGGGCTGCCGGTGTTTTATACTCTTATTTATTCATTTCTCGTTTGACAACCGGAATAAAGGGTTGTGGTGGTTCCACAACAGGAAGGCCCATTAAAATCCTGGCCCTGTTTAAAGCGTCATCAATATTTCCAAACAAATTATCACTATCTATCTTTTCCAACAGTCCGGAACGCTCCATGGCAACCAGCGGTTGCGCGTGCACACCTGACAAAATAAGCACTGCCCCTTCCTGACGAGTTTTATTAACGACCTCTTCCAGGGCACGCAATCCTGTAGCGTCAACGGATAGCACCTTGCGCATTCTTAGAATCAAAACATCCGGTTTTTTCTGTACCTGGCACAGCGCGCTCTTGAACTTGTCTGCAGCACCAAAGAAAAAGGGACCATTTACCTCAAATACTTCAACGTTATCCGGTATTATTCTCCGAGAAAGACTGTTTAGATCTTCCTGTTCTTCTTCATCCTGAACGATACCATTTATATAGCCAGCCTGTGTGACCATGGTCATTCTTCTCATAAACAATAACGCAGCCAACACAACTCCGGCCTGAATAGCAACTATCAAATCAACAAAAACGGTAAGAAAAAAGGTAATCAACAATACCAGCACATCACTTTTGGGGCTTTTGAACAATTTAATAAACAAATGCCACTCGCTCATATTGTATGCAACAATAATTAAAATTCCAGCCAGAGTTGCCATGGGTATCAAAGCTGCCCATTTACCCAGAAATAGCATGATTAACAGCAAAACAACAGCGTGCACAATTCCTGCGATTGGGGTTTTGCCCCCATTTTTAATATTGGTAGCTGTTCGGGCAATTGCACCTGTTGCCGGAATTCCTCCGAATAACGGAGAAACAATATTGGCTATCCCTTGTGCCACAAGCTCCATATTAGAACGGTGTTTTCGGCCTGTCATACCATCCGCAACTACAGCAGACAGTAATGACTCTATACCCGCCAGTAAAGCAATTGACACCGCTGGTGAAAACACGTTTCTTATTTGATGTAAATCCAATTGCGGGATTTGAATTGCAGTAAATTTACCGGAAACATTCCCGAAACGGCTGTATATGGTTTCTACGGGTATATGAAACACCTGCACAATAGCCGTAGTAAACAAAATAGCAATTAAAGAACCGGGAATTCTATGGGTAACCCTGGGCCAGAATATTACAATCAAAATAGATAAAAGCCCAACAGCAAATGCGTAAGGATTAAATGAATGTATATGGTCTGCATAAGCAATCCACTTTTCTACAAATTCAGCAGGTACGGATGTCATATCCAATCCCAGCAGATCACGCATTTGTCCTGCAAAAATAATAATTGCAATACCAAAAGTAAACCCCACAGTTACAGGATACGGAATATACTTTATAATTGTGCCTAGACGTAAAAAGCCCATAATGACGAGTAAAATTCCGGCAATGAGTGTAGCCGTGGCCAAACCACTATAACCATAATTCTGTACAATGTTGTATACAATGACAATAAATGCACCTGTAGGGCCGCCAATTTGTACACGACTTCCACTAAAAAACGAAATCAAAAATCCGGCAATAATTGCAGTATAAAGCCCTTGCTCTGGCTTGACTCCTGAAGCAATAGCAAATGCAAGTGCCAACGGAAGCGCAACAATACCAACTATTGTTCCTGCTACCAGGTCATTCAAAAATTTCGACCGGGAATAGCCCTCTTTGATAACAGTGATCAATTTGGGTTCAAATCGTTCCTGAACCATAATAATGACTTTCTAGAAATATACATCTACATTACCAACATATATATATGATAATATCTGATGAAGGATAATTTAGGGTGGGGTTGTTAACTAAAGAGCCGATATAGCCCCTAATTACGGCCAATAAAAAAAGGTCTGTTTTTACAACAGACCTTAATTTAAAAAAAAATATTCAAGAATAAAATTATTTTTTAAGCTGCGCCTCCGGCTCCCATTGCTTTACTTCTTTCAATGGATTGCAGTGCCAGATATTGAACGCCAAATTTTTCAATATTTTCAAGTTCAGTATCAAACTGATCAAAGTGGCCTTCTTCATCCGCTACAAGTGCTTCAAAAAGTTTTTTAGATACAGAATCTGCATTTTGTGCACATTCATTCGCCCACATGTTATAATCCTTAACAGACGCTTCTTCCATACCGCATGCGGTTTTCAACATATCTTTAACATCATGAATTTTTTCAACATCTTTTGAAGCATGTAATTCAACTTCACCTTTTAAAAACAAAATACGCTCGGCCAATTGTTCTACATGCATCATTTCACTTATTGCGGTACGTTTAAACAGATTTGCCAGCAAATCAAAGCCTTGATCGTCACAATGAAAATGAAAGTACATATATTGATGAACTGCAGTCATTTCATCCGCAACAGCCTTGTTTAACAGCTCTATACTTTTTTCATGCATTACAAATTCCTCCAAGAATTTCAGTGATGATTTATGTAATAATTTGAGAGAATAAAAAAACAGGGTGCATAACAATATTATGCACATTGTAATGTACAAAAAAGATATTATTTTATCAAAGCATTAATATTAACTGTCTGGCCCCTGGCTCCCGTTCACTCAGTCTATTTCCAGCTCCTTGCAAGATTCACATAATCCGTAAAATTCCAATTTATGTCGTTTTACCTGAAATTCAGTAAACTGGTTTGCTTTTTCATTCAAACCCTGCTCAACAGGCATTTCAAAATCAGAAATATTGCCGCATTTATCACAAATCAAATGGTAATGTAATGCAATATTGGCCTCAAATCTGTCAAATGTACTTCCATACTGAATCTTTTTAACAAAGCCCTGCTCTGCTAAAATAGAAAGGTTACGATATACGGTTCCCAAGCTGAGATTGGGAAATTCTTTTTTTTAGATTTTCGTAAATCCAGTCGGCTGTAGGATGGGTTTTGGTAGAACGCAAAAGTTCTAAAATCCTGTCGCGCTGTTTGCTTTGTCTGTAAAGAGAACGGTTGTTTTTTGCTTCCATACTGCTTAACTAATAATCATTCCTAATTGATTATAATTATTCTTGAATTGAATGTCAATACAAAAAGCAGGTTTAAAGCCCAATTACTGTAAATGCTGTAGTTTAGCTCTAAACAATAACTTTTTTTTCTTGATTCTTTAACCAAAAAGCCATAGAATAAAAAAAGAATTAATCGATTATTTTACAATTCGGAGGTACAATGAATCGTCGTGAATTTTTGGCAACCACGGGTATTGCCGCAGCAGGTGTTGCTGCAACAAGCTATAAAAACGCTTCCGCTGCAGTAGAAAAACAAAATTTTAAATTAAAATATGCACCACATTTTGGCATGTTTAAACACCATGCGGGTGAAGACTTTATTGATCAACTGAAATTCATTGCCGACGCAGGATTCAGAGCATTTGAAGATAACGGAATGAAAGGCCGTGATATTGCAACCCAGGAAAAAATCGCAAAAGAAATGGACCGTTTGGGCCTGGAAATGGGTGTATTTGTTGCAACTGCTGATTTTAAAAATGTTAACTTTGCCAGTAACGACAAAGAAATTCGCGAACAGATCCTCAAAGATATTAAAGCCGCTGTAGAGGTAGCCAAACGCGTAAATGCAAAATTTACCACTGTTGTACCCGGCTGTTATGATAAAGGATTGGAATGGGATTATCAAACCGCCAATGTTATTGATAATTTAAAACGCGCTGCAGAAATTTGTGAACCCTCTGGGCTGGTTATGGTATTAGAACCTTTAAATCACTGGACCAATCACCCGGGTCTGTTTCTTACAAAAATTCCACAGGCATATATGATCTGCCAGGCTGTTGGCAGCCCTTCTTGTAAAATTCTAGACGATCTCTACCACCAGCAGGTTACTGAAGGCAACCTGATTCCCAATATGGATATGGCCTGGAGCGAAATAGGATATTTTCAAATGGGTGACAATCCCGGACGCAAAGAACCCGGGACCGGAGAGATCAACTATCGCAACATTTTCAAACACATTTATGAAAAAGACGCATCTTATATTATGGGAATGGAACACGGATTGTCTAAAAAAGGCATTGAAGGTGAAAAAGCACTTTTACAAGCTTATATAGACGCAGATAATTTTTAATCCCCAAAATTTAATCGTGAGGAGTGTCATTCTCACTTGCAGGAACTTTAACCGTAACGGTCAAACCGTTACGGTTTTCTATTTCAAATATTCCATCTAATTGTTTTACCAGAATTGAAACCAGCTTTAGCCCCAGAGTTGAAGGCTCGTTAATATCAATTGAATCGGGCAGACCCACACCATTATCCTTAAATATAAGCACATAAAAATCATCTTTTATCTTTAAAGAAATATTGACCAGCCCCCCTTTTTCCTCTGGGAATGCATGTTTTATTATATTGGTCATCAATTCATTAAAAATCAGTCCCGCTGGAACAGAGCGATCTATATCCAAATATATATCATCAATATCTTTGGTAATCATAATATTATTACATGAATAATTGTTCATAATAGAGCCTACAAGACTTTCAATATATGTTGGCATATAAATACTCGCCATATTTTCAGTTTTGTACAATTGTTCATGAATATACGCCATCGATTGAATCCGGCCAGATAGTTCTTTCGCATACTCGTTAAAAGTCATTTTGCTGTTATGACGAGATTGGAGATAAATCAGACTGTTCATGATCTGAAGATTATTCTTTACCCGGTGATGTATTTCTTTCAACATCACTTCTTTTTCCTGTAAATTCTTTTTTATTTGATCTTCAGCTTTTTTTCTATCAGTAATATCTTTAACAATTCCAATTACACCTTCAATATCATTTTTTTCATTTTTTAATGGATAATACCAAACTTCAAGTTGCCTTTCACCAATTTCAGGGTAGGTAAATGGCACCTCAAAAAATACAATTTCTCCACGTAAACATTGATCAATCTTTTGTTTTAATACATTAGTAAAAACTTTATCACCAACAATCTCTGCAAAATGGTACCCTATAATCTGCTCATTTTGCAATTGATGTCTTTCTAAATACATCTTGTTGGCAAAAATAACCTTGTAATCCTTATCAACAGCAGCAATAAGATCTTTAACACCTTCAATAGCTCGCTTGTATTGTCTTAATTTCTCATCCGCAACTTTTCTATCCTGAATATCTCGCAGAAATACAACAATGGAAGGTTCTCCCAGGTATTCAATTTTAGTTGCATTCAGATCTACCGGCAGGAATTCACCATTTTTCAATTTAATAGATACTTCAATCGAGCTCTTTAAATCCACCCCGGCAATTCTATCATTCATCCGCACACTGATAGTATTTATATCCTCAGGATGTAAAAACTCGAACATATTTTTCCCCACCAACTCATGATATGTATAACCGGTATACTTGAATGTGGCGGCATTTGCATAAAGAATTTTACCATTCCGGTGGATCAATATTGCATCATTACTGTTTTCAACTACTGTAGAATATTTTTTCTCACTTTCACGCAAAGCAATTTCTGCTTTTTTCCAACTGGTTATATCAGTATGCAGACCAACCAGGCCCGAAATGTTCCCCTGTTTATCTTTGAATGGATACGCTCGCAGCAGTATTTGCAAAATACTACCTTCTTTACCATACATTTCTACTTCGCCAATCCACTGCTCTCCACCTTTGATCGTTTCAAACACTTTTTTCCCAACCAGAGGATCTACATACAAAGTAGCTGGAGGATCACTTCCAATATCACCAAACAGTTCGTCAAATGTTTTATTTTGGAACCAGTGTACCCCTTTTGGGGTAGACATGCCAACAGCATCTGAAGAAGCCGCCAAGGCACTTTGAAAAAGACGCAATCGCTCTTCTGTAACTTTACGTTCTGTAATATCTTCTACTGTACCTTCATAATAAAGTACTTTATTTTTTGATCGAACACAGATTGCATTTTCACGAATAAAAATAAATGAATTATCATATTTTTTCCATGCGGATTCAAATCCTATTATCCGTCCCTTTTGTTCAATTTGTTCTTTAAATTTTGTACGGGAATCACTTTCAAGATACCCATCCTGCTCAAGGTTTCGATTTTGCAGTTCATTTAGAGAATCATATCCAAGCATTTTTAACAAAGAAGGATTAGCGTATTGAATCTCCCCCTCTGGCGTAGATCTATAGATACCCAAAATCGAGTTTTCAAACAAGTTTTTGTAATCAAGACCATTTTCGCTACTGGCAAGCATTTCACTTTTTCCGGTACCTTGTAGTATCACAGTTATATATATCATCAAACCAAATGAAGCATAAAATGATAGTATTGACAACAGCGTTTGATTCTCATCAATCATAAACACAGGAAAACTATTAACAAGAATTAGGATGGAAACGATTAAAAACAAAATCAGACTGGCAGGTATCAGATAAAAACGATGTTTTTCACCCCCTGCATAAGCAAAAATCAATGCAGCAACAAAATACAAACTTGCTGAACTGATTGGACCCCATTGTAATAATTGGGAAAATGCCAATATGTACATTATTGCAACATAGATAATAAATCGAACATTCTGCCCTACAACAGTTCTGATAAAGATTGATATTAAAGCAATACATAAAACAATAGATTTAATGATATAAAAGGGATGAAAATCTTGAGAGAACAATCCACTTGAACTGGAAATAAATTCCAAAATAAATACAGGTAGCAACCAAATCAAATAACGCTCAAAAAGCTGAACAATATCATTTGTGTTGTTAACAAGGTTGATTTTTTTATTTAAATCATTCAAATTTAATTTTACTACAAAAATAAAACATTTACTAATTGATAATATAAAGTAATAATGAAAATTTTATTGATAAACAAGGATAAACAGACAAAAATTCAAAATTCTTGATAAATTCTACAGATTCGATTTCCGATTAGAAAAGAAAATCGCCATAGCAAATCCTAAAAACAAAATATCTTCTGCAATACGAATTATAGAAACGCTTGAACCTTCTTTACTCAAAGAAAAACATCCACAATTTATATCTAATCCCCTCAAAATAGCACTTGTTATGGCAAAAATAAAAACAATATTCAATATTATAATGATCAAAGATGCGCCGCTGATCCATTTTCCGGTTATCAGCAAGATTCCACAAATCACCTCAATCCAGGGTAATACCACAGCAGTCAAAGCAGAAAGAAAATAGGGTAAAAGCCTGTAATTTTCAATATCAGCAGTAAAGCCAGCAGGATCCAGTATTTTCCCTATGCCCGCATAAATAAAAACCGCGGCCAACACCAGACGAATTCCCAGTAATATCCATTTATTCATCACTGTTGCTCCCGGTTTAATGGATTTCCATTTTCTAGCCAGTTTGCCAATCCATCATAATAGACATAAACTGTAGTAAATTCCAAACTCTTTAGCTCGGTTGCCAACACAACACTTTTATCACAAGGAGGGCCGTCGCAATAAGTTACAAGGATCCGGTCCCTTGATTCTTGTAATATTTTTTGTATATGCTCCCCTAGCAGATCAAATGAAACATTTATTGCCCCGGGAATGTGCCCTGCACTAAACTCTTCCGGTAATCTGGCGTCTATGATTAATATATTATCCTTTGCTATCAAATCCTTAAACGCTTCAATTGGAATGATTTCAGGACTATTACCAAGCTCCATCCCATCGTTTTCATTCATTATGGGTGAGGGGCGCTCCCAGGATAATGCTGCTGCCCTGGGATGAAACATATTTACCAGCAAACCCAACACAACTGATATTGTAATAATATAAATTATCTCTTTTAAAGTTTTCATTACCTTTCCTCTATTCCTTTAACTAACTTAGTATATTTCAATTAAAAAACAAAAAAAAATCACACCAAACTTAATAACACTAAATACTAAAATTTGATTTAAATTGTGTTTCCTTTTTTGTATATTATCCCCTCAAATATTGGAGATTCATTTTGCTGTTGTCTGAAAGTTATTTCGCGCTCTTTTTGATTATAGCCCTTGGAATCTTGTTTGGTCATATCAAGATTAAAGGAATATCGCTAGATATCTCTGCGGTGATATTTGTTGCACTTGTAATGGGTTATTTTGGTATTATCGTCCCCCAGGATTTTAACAAAATTGGTGTTTTGTTATTTATTTTCACAATTGGTATTCAAGCCGGGCCTGGTTTTTTCGAGTCGTTTCAAAAGCAAGGGCTCAAGATCATACTGACTGTTGTTGCCATGATGATCAGCGCAACATTGATAGCAATTGCTCTGGTAAACATTTATGGTATTGATTATAAAATTGGTGTAGGCCTTTTAACCGGGGCCTTGACAAGTACACCAGGACTTGCAGCTGCAATTGAAAGCGCAGGTTCTCCTATTGCTTCAATCGGATATGGTGTTGCATACCCTTTTGGTGTGCTGGGAGTTATTCTTTTCGTTAGACTGCTTCCCAAAGCCATCAAAGTTGACATTCATCAGGCAGTACTAGATCATAACAAAGAAGCTTATTCACAATACCCAAAAATCTTTAACGCAAATTTTTTGGTTGAGAATGTAAATGTAAATGGAAAAACCTTGCGCGAGATGCAGGTAAAAACCATGACAGGCGCTACAATCTCCAGAGTGATGCACAAAGATGAAGCCATAACCCCTGTAGCGGAAACAGTTCTTTATACCGGAGATATGATTAAAGCAGTTGGTTCTGAAAAAGATCTTGAACGAATTAAAATTTTAATTGGTTCAAAAACAGAAGATGAAATGCCCCTCGGCAAGGGTTATGATGTGCAGTGGATATTGATCACAAATAAAAAAGTTGTAGGAAAATCCCTGGGCGAATTGAACCTGCTGCGTAATTATAACGCCAATGTTACACGAATTCGCCGAAGTGGTATCGATATTTCCCCCAGTCCGAACAATCAACTTCGAATGGGTGACAAACTGATGATTGCCAGTGATCAGGGAAACATGAAAAATATTATAAAACTGCTGGGTAACAATGCCAGTAAACTTTCCGAGACTGATTTTCTTCCCATAGCGGTGGGAATTGTTTTAGGTATCCTAATCGGCAAACTCCGTATTCCCCTGTATGGGACCACATCCTTTAGCCTGGGTTTGACCGGCGGTGTTTTAACTGTTGCGATATTGCTCAGCAAACTGGGTCGAACCGGCCCCATTGTCTGGTCAATGTCCGGAACAGCTAACCAGCTATTGAGAACATTGGGACTATTGTTTTTCCTGGCCGCAGTAGGTACCGAAGCTGGGTCTCATATTACTGAAAGTTATAAACAATATGGCATAAGTTTATTCATTGTAGGTGCAATAATTACCCTGGTACCGTTGGTTATAGGTACATTTATTGGAAGATTTTTATTCAAAATCAATTTTCTTACTTTACTGGGTGCATTAACCGGCGGTATGACCAGTACCCCCGGCCTGGCTGCAATTGATCCCATGACAGACTGTGATGCTCCGCAAATTGCTTATGCTACTGTTTATCCCATAGCGCTTGTAATTATTATCATCTGTGCTCAAATAATGGGGCGGTTATGAAAAAAACAGCATTTCAAACAATTCTGCTCATACTTTTATCCTCAATGTACTCATTTTCACAGCAGTCCGAATTTCAGACTCTATTGAAATTCCGTTGCCCCGAAGCCCATCAAGGTATAGCGGTTGACAACCATGCTATTTATGCTATTTCTACAAAAAAGATCGCCAAGTATGATAAAACAACACATAAACTTTTGAAATCCTGGCAGAGTTCAGAACAGGAACCCATTATACATCTGGATAGCGGTGTAATCATAGACGGAAAACTATATGCGGCCCATTCCAACTATCCGGGTATACCCATGACCAGTTCTATAGAAATCTGGGATACTGAAACGCTTGAGCACATAGGTTCGCACAGTTTTGGAATTAAATGGGGTTCTTGCACCTGGGTAGATTTTTTTAATGATTCATGGTGGGCGGTTTTTTCTCACTATGAACGTTTTAAAGCACAAACCGGCAAGGGAGTAGAATCTACGGTACTGGTACAACTCGATAAAAACTGGAAAGAAGTGCAAAGCTGGACTTTTCCGGACACAATCATTGAAAAATTCAAACCTATGAGTAACTCGGGTGGTTCCTGGGGACCGAATGGAAATTTATACTGCACAGGACATGATCTGGGTGAGGTATATGTATTATCACTCCCCAAAGCAGGCTCGGTATTACTATGGAAAGAAACAATATCTATTGATAATCATGGCCAGGGCATAGCATGGGACCGCAGTCAGGAAAACATTCTATATTGGATCAATAGAAAAGAAAAAACTGCAGGTGCATCAAAATTAATCAGCAAATAATGTTTTCTAGCCCATTTCCTTTATTACCTTCCGGCAATATTATTTTAAAACGGGTTCCCTGACCCACTTGAGATTCAAGTTTCAACTCTCCATCGTATGATTCTACAGTTTGTTTACACATGTACAAACCCAAACCTGTACCTGATGGCCCTTCATCTTGATTATCTGCTCTTTTTTTGGTAGTAAAAAAAGGGTCAAATATTTTTGTTTGAATTTCCTGAGGAATACCGGGGCCATTGTCTTTAATTGAAACCCAAACATTGCCATTTTCTCTGCCAGAAGTAAATTCAAGAATTGCTTTTTTGGTATCTCCAAATGCATCCAAAGCATTACTGATAAGATTTTGAAAGACCTGTGTCATTTCACCAGGCACAATTTGCACATACAAGGACTCATCACTTAGATAAATCTCTTTGGTAACATTGTGTTTGTATTTCAAATTGGCATTATAAAAATCCAATTCGCGTTTCAGCAAATCATTCAAATCAACAAGTTGCAACTCTGTACTTTTATCCTGGCGGCTTTTTACCATAAGCGAGCTAACCATCTCATTCATATCATGAGACCGTTCTACAACTTTATCACAATAGGGAATCATTTCAGTAATTCTTTCACTAATCCCATCCAGATCCAAATCATTATTTGACAACTTTTCTTCAAGATCGGTCATTTTATATTGCAAATAATCCCCATAACTGTATATTCCGGTCAGTACATTTTTAAAATTATGTATGAGTCCCTGTATCATTAAACTAAAAGCTGCATGTCTTTCTGTTTCGATCAGATCCCGTGTACGCTCTTCTAAAAGAACTTCAAGTTCATTGTTATATTTTTTTATTATATCAATTGCTTTTTTGAGCTTTAGATGAGTTTCTACTCTTTTCATAACCTCAATGGATTCAAAAGGTTTTGTAATATAATCAACTGCTCCCAGCTCAAAGCCTCGCAGCTTGCTCTGCAATTCAATTTTGGCAGTAAGAAAAATAACAGGAATATCTATCAATTCCGGATTGCTCTTGATTTGTTTGGTTGTTTCAAATCCATCCATTTCCGGCATCATAATATCCATTAAAATCAAATCTGGCTTTCGTTTTTGTGTAATTTTGATTGCTTGTTTACCACTTGTTGCAATTGCTGGTTTGAATCCATGTATTGTCAATATTTTTCCCAATACCTGAATATTATTAGGATTATCATCTACTACCAGAACAAGTGAATCTCTAATTTCGCTTTCATTCATCACAATAACACCCCTAGTTGGTTTCGCCTATAAAATCATCAAAAATTGTTATCAATTCTTCAAGATCTTCAACAAGATAATTATTAGCTGCGTTTCGGGTCATTTCACTCCATTTTTGCAGTTCTATATCGTTTTGAACCTTTGATATGGTTTCAACTTTATTCGTGAAATCAATTATCTCCTGAATAACCATAGTCTCTTTTATGTCATTCCAATATTCTATAAATTGAGCATCAAAAAATTCATTTTTGGTTTCAGACAGATCAAATATGACATTCGATTCATTTTGAGTCAGATCCACCCTGGTGTTATTTTCATCAACTTTGATATGATTCAGATACTTGCTGATTGCATGAATCAAATCCTTTTTAATGACAGGTTTTCTTAAAAACTCGTTAAAATATTTATCAATAAATTCACGATTAGAATCTGAAACCATGGTGGCTGAAAAAGCGATAACCGGTATATCTTCAAGCCTTCCAATCTTTTTTATTTCCTGTATGGTTTCATAACCATCCATTTCCGGCATTTGTAGATCCATTAAAATCAATGAAGGTGTAAAGGTTTTTAAAATCTTCATCGCTTTTACACCATTCATCGCCTGACGGATGTTTAAATTGTAATCTTGAAAATATTTATTCATCAGACGTTGATTCATATTATTATCTTCAACAATCAAAATGGATTGCCCTAAAAATTCGACATCTGTATAATTATCAACAAGAATTTTGTGGCTTGCGGCATGTTCCTGATATTCAATTTTTTTCAAATGAACTGTAAAGCTACTGCCTACATTCAACTTGCTTTCAATACTTATATCGCCATTCATCATTTCAGTTAAACGTTTTGTAATAGCAAGCCCTAAACCGGTACCGCCGTATTTTCGATTATCCTGACCACTTTTTTGAACAAAAGATTGGAAAATTTTCTCAAATTGATCTTCAGGCACGCCTATTCCTGTATCACTTACTTTGAAGACAAGATCTATACACTTGCCGGTTTTATTATTTTTGTCAAAACCTATAGAAACAACAACCTTACCTTTATGAGTAAATTTAATAGCATTCCCGATCAAATTTATCAATATTTGTCTTACACGTACTTCATCAATTGAAAGCATATGCGGCAATTTAGGATCTATCTCTACTTCAAATTTTACATTCTTTTTTTGTGCTGCGAATATATACTGTTGATTTATATCATTTATAAATTCATAAATATCTATAAATTTATATTTCAGCTCCATTTTGCCTGCTTCAATTTTAGACAAGTCTAATATATCATTCAATAAGGCCAAAAGTGCATGACTACTGGACTTGACAGCGCCCAAGTATTCCAACTGTGTCTTGTCGCTTAACAAATCACCCAAAAGATCACCAAAACCAATTATAGAATTCATAGGGGTTCTAATTTCATGACTAATATTTGCTAAAAACCTACTTTTAGATTCATTTGCTTCTTCTGCAGATTCTTTGGCTTTAACCAGTTCATTTTCAAAACGTTTTCTTTCTGTAATATCCCTGGCAATTGCCAACGCACCTTCAATCTGTTCATTGTTCCATATTCGTGAAAAAGATACTTCAAGCCAAACCAGTTCACCAGTTTTGTGACGGGTACTAACCTGATATTGAGTAACTTTATTTCCACTAAATCCTTTTTTCAACAATACCTGAGCTCTTCGTTGCTCTGTTTCCGGTACAATATCTAATAATTTTCTGCCTAAAAAGTAGTCGGGAGAATAACCCAAAATTTCTTCCATACTATCGCTTACATAGGTTATTGTTCCATCAGGGCTAATCGTAAATATTAAATCACGAATATTTTCTACCAAACTTCTGTATTTGCTTTCTGAAGTTTTTAATGCTTCATCTGCCTTAACTTTGTCTCGAATGTCAATTAAACTTTCAAGATAATACTTTTTATTGTTATCATGGAAAGTAACAACCGTTTTCATAACCGGTATCTTTTCACCATCTGCTGCGGTTATAAATTTTTCATCATTAACAACTTCAATATTTCTATCAATCGGGCAGCAGTTCTTGGGTGTAGGACAAAAAAAGTTGTAACAATGAGAGCCAAGCATTCTCTCATTTGTTGTTTTCAACATTTCATAAGCTTTGGGATTACAGTTGACAATTTTTTTGGTTTCCGCATCAATGGTAATGATTCCCTGTGGTAATGAATTTACAATGGTTTGAAATTGCTCTTTACTCTGGGTAAGCTTCATCTCAACTAATTTTCGATTTGTCACATCTCTAAGGGAACCTTCAATACCAATAGGACGTCGGTGCAGATCAAACAACAGGTGGGCATTTACAGATGTGTAAATTACTTTACCATCTTTATGTCTCAACCTTACTTCAAAATCAGTAACTTCTCCTTCAGCACGCAATGCCTGGTCTAATTTTATTCTGTCTTTTTTGTTTTTGTAAAAAAAATCAACGGGTTGACCCAGCACTTCATCTCTTGGGAAACCAGAATAACGATAAATTGATGGACTTATTTCAGTTATGATACCATCTTTATCTGTTCTATAAAAGATATCCTGTATATTTTCAAATATTGAACGATATTTCCGTTCACTTTTAATCAATGCTTCACGGGTTTTTTCATTGACATCCATCATGTCAAGCAATTGATTTTGAGATTCATTCAAGTGAATCGTTTTTTTAATCAATGCTTCGTTTGCCTTTTTTAATGCTTCATTCGTTCTTGCAGCAATGCAAGCATGAGCAAGCTTAGCATTTAATGGTGCTAATGAATCAAATATAAACTGGTTAAAGGGAGAACCATATTTAAATAGTATTAATAAACCAAAATCATCCAATTTCATATATTGAACATAATCTTTATCAATGGTTACCAAATGTGGAAATTGCATATCGTTATCAGATAATGAATAGACATCGTCATCATGAACACGAGTTAAGCCAGCCATCTCTATCAAAGATGTCATATTCCGTTTAGGAATTGAAAATATTACATTATATCTGTTATTATCTACAGCCTCCAGTACAAGCCCGGCAAAGCAATTCAGTTTTTTGGTATATTTCAACAATGCATTTTTAAGCATTTTATCTAAATCGAGACTCGTCCCTATAGATAAAGCAACTTCATAACAATTTTGCATGCATTGTGTCAAATCATCTTTCAAGATTCAATTACTCCAACGACAATAGTTTTGTTATAATATTCAAGATATTCTTTACCTGTATTACTGATTTCACCTATGGTCAATGCCCCAAACATTTGATACTCGGGATGATAAACCGTGGTAATCTCGTAAAGAAAGGATTCTTTTAAATAAAGTGTACGGGAGATACAATCTATAAAAATATAACTTTTTTTATCGCTGCCTTTATAATTCATTTCTCCCTTTTTCAATGCTTCTTTGGCAGCAGACAGCAAGTCATCCCGGTTTCCAGATAGAATATAAACAAAAGAACCATTGGGCACATTACCTACACATTCCAAATATTTCCCATCCACAACCTTAATAGGATCTCTTACAATTCTGTGATCATCTAACATGGTAATACCAAATGGATAGGACTTGGCAATATCATAAAATGCTTCTTCTGTGATCTCCAAATCTGTATATTGAGCAATAACTCGTTTATAAAGTTCAAAAGCAGGTTCGCCATTAATTGCTTTGATGACATTTTGAAATGAATCTGTAATTTTAAAGGGACCTGTCAAATCTTTCCAGCCATGGCTTACACCTATACCGCTTTGAATTGACATCAAGACCAGAATAGCGCCATCATCAAAAAAAGAATCATTGGTAAACAAACAAGGTGCCTGCTGCATAGACATGTTACCTGAACCACCCCCAATGTAATTCACATCCAGTCCAAACTCGTTAAAAAGCTCATCAATAACATTGCTTATACCCTTGGCAAGTCCGTCTATAAAAACAAACATGGTATTGAAATCAATAGATTGATTTGAATCAATAAAAGTTTCAATACTAAAATTCGGATCACTAATATTTTCAAGCTTGATCAATTCAACATCTTGTTCAAATGCAGCTACTATCAAACCGGTTTCAAAAGACCGATCTTCAAACACAACTTGTGGGAACAATCCTCCAAACACCTTAATATGCAGAGAATTAAATACATTTAAAAAATCATCCGACGTCATTTCCAGATTAGCAGTTGCGAGAATCAATACAGATTTATATAAAGTAGTTTCCTCTACTTTTTTCAAGGTTTGGAGTAATGCATCTTTTGAAGGTCTTTCAATAAATTTTAAATACATAACATACCTCTCTTTACCTCAAAAGATATATAGCAATATATATACCATTTCCTGGTTAATCCAGATAACAAATGCCCCAAAACGAGAAAAGCCCTGCATCATTTAAAATGATACAGGGCTTTTAAATTATAATAAAATATATAAAATCTAGAGCTGACCCAGAAAACCAACCAATCTTTCATACATGCGCCAAACCATAATCATAATTAAAAACAAACCAAAAACCGCTACAATATTTTGCTGCCAGGTATTTACAAGCTTGCCCATAACCTTTTTATTATTCAAAATCATAAACAAACCAATTGCAACAGCGGGAACGGCAAACAATGACGAGGCTTGGGCCAGAACCAATGCATGAACAATATTACCTTTAAAAAATACGGCAATCATCATTCCCACCAACATTCCAAACACTGTAAAGATCTTGGGCCATTTTTCATCCATAGTACGTCCTAATCCCAGACCATCAGCCATTAATCCTCCTCCTACAACTGCATTTACAGTCAAAGAAGAAAATGCAGCTGCCCATAAACCAATGCTGAATATGATTTTAGCAAAAGGACCGAAAAGCGCCTCAAGCTGGATAGCCATATCAGCAGCTGTTGCGATATGAATGCCACGTGGATTCAGTGCAGCAGCTGATGTCATAATGATCAGCATACTGATACCACCAAGCATGATAATTCCGGCAATATTATCCCGCATACTGCTTTTTAAATCATCAATTTTCCAACCCTTGTTTTGAACAAGATAGGATTGATAAATAGCTATATGCAGACAAAAAGTGGTTGCAACCAATGCTGCAACTTCGTTATAAGCATGATTAGGAATTGTAGGGATAAATCCTTTTGCTGTTGCCGCTAAATCAGGTTTGGTAAATACCAGGTTAATAAAAAACGCTACAATCATGGTCATTACCAAAACCATCATAAGCTTTTCTAAAACTTTGTATAAATTTTTTGCATAAAATACCAAAATAATGGCCATTGAAGTAAACATGATTGGCCAAACCGGTTCAGGTATACCTGTAATGGTTTGCATAGCTGTTGCTACACCCAGATTATTGCCAAATTGAAAGCTGGAAGCCATTAAAAAACAGGAAATACCAATTAATCCCGCAAACCAGCGGCCATAAGAGTCAGCAATAGTATTTAATATACTTTTTTCATGCGATACACCAAATCTGGCAGCCATCATAATATATGCACCCATAGCAATAGCAGCGAGAACAATAATCCACAACAGTTGGTAACCATAATCAGCACCAATTTTTGATGATGTTGTTATGCTACCGGGGCCCAATACTACAGAGGCCATAATAAAAGCAGGTCCAATTGCACCAACAATCTCTCTAATTTTCATTACCCAAACTCCCGATTTAGATATTGTAATAAATTTGATACAATGTAAGTAAAATTCAATAAACATTCAAAAAATATTGCAAAAACCGGATAAAAAAGAAAAAGAATTTGTAATTATTACTTGACAAATTCAAATAATTTTATAAATTAACAATACTACTACAAATTAGTAGACATGTTAAAAATAAACAGGACTAAACAATGACGCAGAACAAACCATTACCAGAACTCTCCAGGGCAGAATATGATATTTTAAGAACTCTCTGGAAAACCGGAAAACAAACCGTTCGCGAAACACATGATCAGCTTCAAGTTACTTATGGCTGGGCATACACAACAACCAAAACCATGATGGACCGTATGGTTAATAAAAACTTGTTAAAACGTGAAGATTTTCATGGTATTTTCCTTTATACCCCCCTTATCTCGCGCCCTGCAGGATTAGCACATTTTGTCCGTTTTTTTGCTGACCGTGTGCTTGAAACAGAAACTGCCCAGGTAGTATCCATGTTTGCAGATTCAAATACTCTCAGCCCGGAAGAAATTCAAGAGCTTGAATCTTATCTTGAAAACCTGGATGAGGAGGAATCCTGATGCAAACCATGTTGTTCACTATCTCTCACCAGCTATTTGAGTATTTAAAAGAACAGGTGTTGTTTTCAAGTCTGGTTTTCCTGTTGGTTCTTTTTCTATCTTTTGTTTTTAGAAAAAAATCACCTTACCTGCACTATGCATTATGGACGCTGGTGCTGATACGGCTGGTTCTCCCCACAGATATTTCAGCCCCCTGGAGTGCAAGGAATTTGGTTTCAGCCATATATCAAGTAATACCTAAACAAGTAAATGCTGAAAACAATCTGCTCATTTCAGACAATACCTTTATTGCTGAAGCAGATAATGCCATGTTACAGGTGCCTAATCTTGAAAACAATATTATTACAATACAAAACACACTCGTCGCAATATGGTTAATTGGTATATTCCTGTTTCTTGTTGTTCTACTCGTCAGACTGGAACATTATCGTCTGTTAATTAAACGCTCAACTCTACTGAACGACAAACAGTTATTACATACAGTAGATTTCTGGAAGCGTCATTTTAACATTAAACGAAACATTAGACTGATGGAGACCAAAGGATATCATATTCCCTTTACGATTGGTATTATTAATCCAGTGATATGCCTGCCCCACGCTTTGGCAGTATCAGAATTCAAGACCGTAGAACCGGTTATCGCGCACGAGTGCGCGCATATTAAACGCTATGACGATATGTGGTTAAAACTCCAATACCTGATTCAGGTTATCTATTTCTTCAATCCATTGGTATGGTATACAAATATGAGACTCAACCAATCGCGTGAAATTTTGTGTGATCAAATGGTATTAAAGAATCCTGCTCTATCAAGGAAACAATATGGTATGGGTTTAATTCAGGTATTGAAATTTAATGTTGCAGCTTCAAACCGCATCGCATTACTACCAGAATTTGGACGTAATTCACAATTCATAAAAAATCGTTTACAACAAATAAGCAGAGGGAGGCTTATGAAAACGAACAACACCATCATCAGGGTAGGTGTACTGCTGCTGGGACTATTAGTCCTGCCAATGGCAGTATACCTGCCCAAGGTGTCGGCAGAAACACCGATGCCTGAATCAGTATCGAAAGCAGAACCATCATCAATATCTGCATTTCAAACAGAGTTTGTTTTGCCGCTTGAAACCGGCAGAATCAGTGCAGACTATGGAGATCAGATAGATCCTTTTACACAAAAGAAAAGGTTCCATTCCGGGATTGACATCAAAACACCAAAAGGAACCAGCATATTGGCTTCGGCAGATGGTACCGTAGTTACTGTCGTTACTCAATATACAATTAACAAAGGTCGGGGACGCTATGTTGTTATTCAGCATGAAAACAATATACAGACCCTGTATTCTCATATGCAGGATATCAATGTAACTTTGGGTCAAACCCTCAAAGCTGGTGAAAAAATCGGTACCGTAGGCACTACAGGCAAATCAACCGGCCCTCACCTTCATTTTGAAATCCTGATAAATAATGAAAACGTTAATCCAGCAGATTTTGTTGATTTTAACAACCTTGACAAATAGCTTCCTTCAGACTCCAAACAAAGGGTCGGATTCTTAAACACCGGCCCTTTTTAAATAAAAACATTAATAGCGTATAGAAACCTTTCCCATTATCCGAATGGGTTCACAAGAGAGGTACATCCATACAAGATTAAAAACATCCCCGATTTATAACAGGCTCTAAAATATCTTGATTAAATACCAGGTGTGATTTTATGCCCAAGCACATCATGAGAGACGTATATCCAAACCCTATTGACAAAATCCGTTAATTGTCAGATGAAAAATGGAGTATTATACTATGTATATGAACATATATTACAAAATCATCAGTTTATTTATATTATTGCAACTTTTTACAGTCAACGCACTTTCACATGAAAATCCAGAAAATCCTTTGCAAATCCCCCAGGTCAAATCAGGAATTCATATTGACGCAAAGCTTGATGAACCACAGTGGAAAAACGCTCTTTTAGTCAATGCCGATATTGAAGTGCAACCAGGTGAAAACATTCCGGCACCGATACAAACCCAGGCACTATTAATGTATGACAAAGATTATGTATATGTAGGATTTATCTGCAAAGATCCTTCCCCAAAAGATATCAGGGCCCATTTCTGTGACCGGGATAAAATTTTCAGCGACGATTGGGTGATGGTTTTATTTGATACTTTTAATGATAACCAGCGCAGCACTAATTTTTACTGTAATCCCTTTGGCATTCAGGGAGATTTGATAAAAGACGCAACCGGAAATACTATTTCATGGGAAGGTATTTGGGATTCACATGGGAGGATAACATCTGACGGTTACATTGTAGAAATGGCTATCCCCTTTAGCTCGTTAGGATTTCAACAAAACACGAAAGAACAAGTATGGGGATTCGATATCGTACGCAATTATCCCCGCAACGTGAGACATTATTTTGGTGCATTTCCCAGAGACCGCAGTAACAATTGCTATTTATGTCAGGCTTTAAAATTAAAAGGCTTTCAAAACGTTAAACCAGGTCGTGATTTAGAGATTGCTCCCACTTTATCTTCTATTCACAGCACAACAAGAGAGGACGGGTATGGTTCACCCATGATCACAGATCAGCAGGATGTTGATGCAGGAGTTTCCGCCCGTCTTGGCTTGACTCCGAATATTGCCTTGAACGGCGCACTGAATCCTGATTTTTCACAGGTTGAAGCGGATAATAAACACCTGGATATTAACCGTCAATACGCCATAAACTATGCTGAAAAGCGCCCTTTCTTTTTAGAGAGTGGAGACTATTTTAAAACCTATACCAGCGCGGTATACACCCGGGCGATTGCCGATCCCGATTTTGGTATAAAACTCACGGGTAAAGAAGGGCCACATACTGTGGGATTTTTCAGTCTGCGAGACAATATTACAAATCTAATCATTCCGGGAAAACAATCATCCCAAAGCGGTACCCTCTTTAAAGAGAATACCAGTACCGCCTTGCGCTACAAATATGATTATAACGCCTCAAATATTGGGATCATTCTGACAGATAGAGAGGGTGATAACTATTCCAACCGTTTGGGTGGCATAGATGGATTATTGCGTTTTACACCTCAAGATCAGTTTCGTTTTCAAATATTGAATTCCTCAACCCAATACCCGGATTCGATTTCAAAGGCATTTGAACAAAATCCAGGCAATGTAAACGGCTCGGCGTTATCGGTAAGTCATTATCATGAAAATCGCAACTATATGTTGTATGGATTGTATCAACAGTTTGCTCCGGGGTATAGAGCAGATTTGGGATTCATTACCCAGGTTGGAATACGTTATCAAGAGTTGGGTGGAATGCTGAAATGGCAGCGAGGGCCCGGCAGTTGGTTTACGGTATTGAACTGGTATGCAAGTCATGATATTAAAAGGGATTGGATGTACCTGCCTCTGCACAGTGCATGGACCAGCAGGATCATTTATAAAGGTCCATTCCAAACAAATATAACGATTTATGGTGAGCATGCTTTTGATTATTACAATGGCAAACGGTATCCTACCAGTTTTATCAGATTCTGGTCTATGGTCCGCCCTTCTTCTCTCTTGCTAGTTGAATTTTTGTGCAAATATGGAGACCAGATCGATTACAGCAATGAGCGTGCAGGCAGTAAACTATTGTTATATACAAACCTTGTCTTAAAACCGGGAAATCATTTTTCTTTAGAATGGGAACAGAAATACGAATATCTTGATGTACAACCCGGTAGATTATACAATGCGCATATCAGTAATATAAAACTTGTATATCAATTCAGTAAACGCATGTTCATCCGGTCAATATTACAATACTGTTATTATAAAAGGAATTCATCTCTTTATATTGATGATGACGTAAAATCAATAGATAAATCTTTTTTTACTCAACTACTGTTTTCATACAAAATCAATCCGCAAACCGCATTATATCTGGGATATACAGATAATTATACTGGCGATAATATGGACCCGCTTTATGAAACTGACAGGGTATTTTTTTGCAAGATAGGTTATGCCTGGAGGTTATAAAATAAAAAAAGGGTTCTGAAATTATGATTTCCGAACCCTATAATATATAATACTAGAAAACAATTATCTTTTCATATGTATTATCGCTTTGCCCCTGCCGGTACCTTGGCTCGTTCAACCAATGGTTTGCGTTTACGATCACCTTTACCATGTATTTTAAGGATCCTATCCGCATCTTTTGAAGGTACGGTAATAAATGAAAAATCGTCAAACACGCGTATATTATTTATCTTTTGGGGAGCAACATCTACACCTTTGCGCACGAGTTGTTTTAGTTTTTTATCGTTCATACCATCTTTTTTACCACGTGCAACAAACAGTCTTACTTTGCCACTACTATTGTCTTCTTCGACAAAGGGTTGGGGAGCTGAAATTTCTTTGTAATTGTCACGATCCAGCTTATCACGAAAAGCATATTTCAACATGGCTGCAAGCATCTGTTCAGGATCATTTTCTGCCAATAGATCATGAGCCATTTTCAAATAAATTTCATCGATTTCACTACCAGAATATGCCAGCACATCATTTTTAATGCGGGCTTTACGAGCTCTGATAATATCGCGAACTTTGGGTGGTTTGCCATGTTGTATTTTAGCATTGGCAAAACGTTCAATTCGTTTCATATGCTTATAATCGGCAGGAGTAACAAAGGTAACAGCAGTACCCATCTTTCCTGCACGTCCGGTACGTCCAATACGATGTACATAAGCTTCAGGATCATGTGGAATTGTATAATTCACAACGTGCGTTAAATCCTGCACATCAATACCGCGAGCCGCTACATCTGTAGCAACCAACACATTTACGGTGCGTCTTTTAAAACTGTTTAACACTTTTTCACGCTGTTGTTGGGTTATATCTCCGTGTAATGCGTCAGCATTATAACCCTTGTCAATTAATTTACGCGATACCTTGTCTGCATCCACTTTGGTACGACAGAATACCAATCCGTAAAAATCTTTATCCATATCCATTACACGGCAAAGTGCTTCAAGTTTATCGCCTTCATTGACCTGATAGTACACCTGTTCAACCAGTTCGGTAGAAACCTGCTGCGGAGTAACCTTAACCAGTTCATATTCGTCCATGTAATTTTGCGCGATATTCAATATCGGTTTTGGCATGGTGGCAGAAAACAATAACGTACGTCGATCAGGATTCACATATTCTAAAATCTCTTCAATCTCTTCAACAAATCCCATGTTCAACATTTCATCTGCTTCATCAAGAATAAGATAAGACAATCGATCGAGCTTTAACCGTTTTCTCTTTAAATGATCACGAACACGGCCCGGAGTTCCCACAACAATGTCTACTCCCTTTTTCAGCTTTTTCAATTGTGTATCAATGGATTGTCCACCATAAATAGGTTCAATACGCAATCCTTTATTTCCCTGCAAAGAATTAATCTCATCGGCAACTTGAATTGCTAATTCTCTGGTAGGGGTCAATATCAGGGCACTTGTGTGCTTGCCCGTGTCGAGAGTTTCGATCATTGGAAGACCAAATGCAGCAGTCTTTCCAGTTCCGGTTTGTGCCTGGCCTACAACATCTTTTTTATTCTGCAACAATAATGGAATTACTGCTGCCTGAATAGGGGTAGGTTCGGTAAATCCTTTTTCTTCAATAGCTCTCAATGTTTTCCGGGACAAGCCCAGATTTTCAAACAAATTCATTCTTTTTTACTCAAATCGTTTTTATGCATAAACCCGCAATTGCTGTCAAGACATCTGAGAAACATGTAAATCGGGTTAATCTGACCGGAAGGGTATTTACAGGCTGGTACTTACTCAAGATGTTACAAAGTAATTAATTTACAAATTTTTCTTAACAAAAACAAACCATTTTTACGTATTCTATGAATCATTTTAACAGTTTACAATGGATTCTCATTCCATTAATTCAACGGATTCGTTGTTTTGAAATATTATTTTTTGTAATTTCAGTGTAATAATAACAAGAAAGGACGACAATGCAATCAATAGAGTTTCAAAAAGCAAATGGCGATATAAATATACAACCGGTTTTTGAAGGCGTTATGATAGCAGCTTACAAACTGTCAGTTTATGATTTGAATGATACAGAGATACTAACCGTTACTAAAGATAATATCGAAACCTCTACTGACAGTTCAATTATTGAGACTATCACCCTGCCTGTTAATGATTTAAATAACGAAAAATATCGTTTACAATTCCTCAGTAACTTTAAAGGATTGGATGTCGAAAACTTTAAACCCTATAATATATATGTAACATTTAAGCAAAACGGTGAATCTATTGGGGGGCTCTATGCGGAAAGCGGCAACCTGACCGGAGCAACCCAAACCATACTTAAAAACATTCTTTTGTCTCAAACCATAGGTTGATTCAATGAAAAAAAGACTGCTATTACTTTTTGCTTTAATGATAATTAATCCATTTATTCTATACGCTCAAGCCCCTTATCACACAGCCTTACTACAACATGAACTCAACTTTGCCATACCTGACATCCCTGCGTTTAATGCAATGGATAAAAGTCCCGGTAATATATTGCGTCCTTCAACACTCAAAGATTTCAACATGTCATTTTCAGATTTTTATAATGGTTCTCAACTGGGCATTCCCAAAACCATTGCTGTGGAAATTTCACCCTTTTTATTGTTCAAATCTGACCGAACCGGTATTCAGGATTATAAAAAAAACCGCCTCTGGTACAGTCTTAAAATATCAACAGCAGCACAAACCGATTCCACCAATCTTTCGAAACTTGCTTTTGGTGCAAGGATGACCCTTTTAGATAAAGGCGACCTTTTACAAGATCTGTCTTTTCAACGCAAAGCCGCGGGAATACTCAAACAGTCTGTTGATATTCATGGTGACCTGGTAAACGAATTCAACAAATCATTCAAGCCCTATTATGGATTTGATGTCTATGAAAAATCGGAAATATTTAACCAGTGGATTCTTTACAAGGCTGCACCGGAATTGAATTCAGTTAAAGAGATTAAAAACGATCTAAGAAACAATCTATTAACAGGACTGGCTGTAAAACCTGAGGATTACAACGCGAATGTAAAAGAGATCAAAACTTTGATTGATTATATAATCAATCTTCGGTTTTCACTTGTTGAACAAAAAGGCATAGATCCGGACAAAGAGATAGAACGCCTAAAATCAGAGTTTAAAGCAGCCAACTGGAACAAGACTAAATTCGATCTGGCATTTGCACTGGGTGCACAAAAACCGGATTCTCTTGCAAAAAATGTTCAATTAAACAATGTCAATATATGGGCAACACTGGGTTTGCCTGTTGGCAGTTCGTCGCAATTATTACTGGGTTTTAATGCGGCGTCATTCAAGCCGGGTGGATTGGGTGCGCGTGAAGAAAATATTACAGCCATTTCAAGGTTCTATTTGGGGACAAACGGCTTGAAAGGATTTGCAGAAGGGCTGTATAGCTATGAAAAACTGGAAGAAAATACAATTATGCTCAATCTGGGAGCAGAGCTCAATATCAAAAGCAGTATATGGCTCAATTTCTCAGCTGGTATTAAAAACAATACAACGCTCAATGTATCTGAACTGATATCGAGTTTTAAACTCAATTACGCCCTTCCGGAAGAAGTCAACTTTATGAATAATGATTGATCAGATCCAGAACCTGATTTAAAGAGTTGATGGTTGGCGCATCACACGCTTCCAGCTTGTCTAGCGGATGGTGTCCGTTTTGGTACAAGACACAATCAACACCAATAGTCTTTGCAACCTCATAATCATGGGTCGTATCACCCACAAACAAAATCTTTTCCGGAGGGATACCGGTTCGCTTCATATATTCTAGCGCAATATCAACTTTGCCATGCGCGTAATGATGATCCAGGCCTGTTAATTCTGTAAAATAATCCTGAATATTAAAATACTCGGTACACATTTCCAGCTTGTCTGTGCCGGCTGCAGATAAAATGGACTGTGAAATACCTGCCTCTTTAACTGCCCTGAGTACATCTATAGCATCCTGGGTCATTTTGCACTCTGTCCAGGTTTCATAATATTCTTCTATAAACTCTGTACCTACGACTTCAAAGGGGATCTCTTGAAAATTAAATCCTATTCTTTCATAATAATCACGAACAGGAAAATCAAATTCCCGGTAATAGGTTTCCATATCAATTTCAGGTTTATTATGTTTTCGTAACACTTTGTTAATAGAGACTACACAATGGTCCATATCATTCAACAAAGTTCCGTTCCAATCCCACAAAATATGCGTATACTGTTTTTTCATCAATCTATCTCTTTTTTTATTTTCTCAAATGTCCATTACCATATGCCACCCATTTATAGGAGGTCAAATCATTGGGTCCAACCGGACCGCGTGCATGCAGCTTATCAGTTGAAATACCAACAACTGCACCCAAACCATAATCACCGCCACCGGAAAGCCGGGTAGATGCGTTTACCAGTACTGAACCCGAGTCCACTCCATTCACAAACTGTTTTGACAGTTCAAGGGATTGGGTCACAATACCATCCGTATGACCGGAACCATAGGAATTGATATGGTCCATTGCTTGTTCAATTCCATCTACAACTTTGACAGATAAAACAGGTGCCAGATACTCGGTTGACCAATCATCCTCTGTTGCAGCGTTAATCTCTGGTAAAAACGCCCGGGTCTTTTCACATCCACGCAATTCCACACCATTTTCTTTAAACGCCTTGTCCAGTACAGGCAGCAAACGTTCAGCGGATGCCGAGTCTACCAGCAACGTTTCAAGCGCGTTACAAACTTCAACTTTTTGACATTTTGAATTCACCGCCAGCGCAACCGCCATATCTTCTTTAACATCACTTGCCAGATATAAATGACACAATCCTTCATAATGTTTAATAACAGGTATGCGTGTACCCTCTGCAATTCGTTTAATGAGACCTTTTCCGCCCCGGGGTATCAATACGTCAATATATTGATCAAGTTTCAATAATTCGCTAACAGCTTCATGTCCCGGTACTCGTACAATTTGTACCGCATGTTCAGGTACACCATTCTCTGCAAGAGCAGATATCATGGCATCTGCCAATACAATATTGGTGCGTAAAGATTCTGATCCACCGCGTAAAATCACGGCATTTCCGCCTTTTAAACATACAGATGCTGCATCAGGCGTTACATTGGGACGGGATTCATAGATGATTCCGATTACACCCAATGGCACACTGATCTTTTCCACGCGCAAACCATTGGGACGCGTATGCCCTTCCAACACCCTGTCCAGTGGATCAGGCAACTGCGCAACCTCCAGGAGTCGGTTCATCATATAATCAAAAACTTTATTACTGATCTCAAGGCGCTTTAACAACGGACCCGCTAAACCGTTTTCGCTGGCTTCCTTAACATCTGCAGCATTGGCTTTTAAAAGTTCGTCTTTTACAGAAAACAACTTTTGAGGCATTGCTGCAATGGCATTTTGACGGGTTTCACCGGATAGTGTAGACAATTTTAAAGCAGCTTGTCGTGCCTGTTTACCTAATTGAAGAATTTCCTGCACCTGTTTAAAAACTCCATATTCACATAAAATTTATAAACCATAATATACAATTTATAATGTAACAAAACATAAATATTTATTCACCATTAAAAAACCAGAAAAAAACAAAATGCCGAAATTCAAGAAACATAATACAATAGCGCAAATTAAACATACAAATGCATTTTTTTTGCTGGTAAAACGAAACCTATATGAATCCTTTCCGTATTACCGACCGAATTCCAATTAAATTACAACCAAATTAATAATACTGTTTGAAAGGAATCAGATGAACTGGAAAAAAGTGTTAATCCTGATATGTATCGTCGCGGGGGTGTTACCGGTTAACGCGGCCACAATACATGGTTTTGTACGAGAAAAAGATAACAAAGAACCGATTATTATGGGCAACGTTTGGATCAAGGATACCACTATCGGCACAACTACGAATATGAAGGGATATTTTGTATTAACTTCTATCCCTGCCGGTACATATGAAATATGTTTTCGTTATATTGGTTTCAAAACTCTGATAGTAACAAAATCTTTACAAAACAATGATGATGTTTCTCTGGATATCGATCTGGAATCTGAAACAATCACAATGCAGGATGTGGTAGTTGAAGCTGACCGTGAACAGCGCGAAATGGATATCAAACCGGGACAAATTGCAATGAAGGTTCCGCAATTAAAGTCCATTCCGTCCGTTGCAGAAGCAGATCTGTTCCGCTCTTTGCAGATGCTTCCGGGTGTTGCAACATTGTCTGACTTTTCAGCAGGATTGTATATTCGAGGCGGCAGCGCGGATCAAAACCTGATCTTGCTTGACCACATCGATGTATATAATCCCAATCACATGTTTGGTTTTTTCAGCACGTTCAACACAGACGCTATTAAATCGGTGGAGCTGTTAAAAGGCGGTTATCCTGCACAATATGGCGGCAGGCTGTCTTCTGTGCTGAATGTAGTGAATAAAGAAGGTAACAGGCAGGAATTTGAAGGTAAAACCAGCCTGAGCCTCTTGAGTGCCAGCACTACCCTTGAAGGCCCCTGGAAACACGGTTCATGGATGATTTCGGGACGTAGGACTTATCTCGAGCTTGCTGAAAAAATGGTAGATTTTGATCTCCCCTACTATTTTTATGATGGACATGGCAAGATCAACTGGGATATTGATCACAATAATCAGGCAAGCCTCAGTTTTTACTCTGGTCACGATGTGCTTGATATGAGCAGCGGTGGTACAGATATTGGTTTAAAATGGGGTAACCGGACTTTTTCATCTCAATGGACCCACCTGTTCAGCAGCAACCTGTTTTCTCACTTTGTGTTTGCGGGAAGCAGATTTGACAGTGACAGCAAGATAACTTTTGATCAGGTTGAATTTGGCAACTTTAACGAAGTGACAGACCTTGCTTTTAAAGGCATGCTTACCTATACTCCGTCCTCAGGTCACTCGATGGATTTTGGATTTGAAACTAAATATGTAGATTTTGATCTGGACTATTATGTGGTAGACACTGAATATAGTAACTCCTTTGGAGGATATTATAACAGCATCTTTTTTCAAGACAATCTCAAAATCACTCCATTAACAATTTTGCAAACCGGGCTCCGGTTGGACCAATACACAGATGGCAATTATGTACGGTTCGATCCCCGCGTTTCTTTAAAGCGCATACTGACTGATAAATCAGATGTAACTTTAAGCGTTGGCAGATATCACCAGTTTTTAAACCTGGTACAAATGGAAGGCTTGAGCTTTGCAGATATGTGGTTCCCGGTTGATGACACTTTTGAGCCCGGCAAAGCTGATCATTTTATTTTGGGTTACTCTTATGATAACGACAAGACCTTTTCTATCAACGTTGAAGGGTATTATAAAAAATATTACAACATTGCTGAATATCGTGAATTTAGAGATGCGGACGAATCCGTTGAAAACATGTCAGCTGCCGACAACTTTTTGAGCGGCAAAGGCAAAGCCTATGGTATGGACATCTATTTACGCAACAACATCTGGGGATTCACTGGCTGGTTTGGCTATTCACTGGGCTGGACGAAAAAGCAAGTTGACGGATATAATTTTGGCAAAGAGTACTATCCTACTTATGACAGACGCCACACCTTTACAGCCATTCAGGATTACCGTCTGACCCGTAAATGGCGGTTAAACTTTGCTTTCAAATACGGCTCCGGCCAACCCTATACAGAAGCAACTGCCCGTTATACAGTTGTTGATCAAAACGGTCGTGAATACGATACGGTATTGGAAGGTGAGAAAAACTTTTACCGCTTGCCTGCATACCACAGACTTGATATTGGTCTCTTTCGGGACACCTCTTTCTGGGGTAAACAAGGTGAAATATTCATCCAGATGATCAATGTCTATAACAATAAAAATGTCTGGTTCAGACAGTTTGATACTAATCAAAATCCCGCGGTTGTGGATGATGCCAACATGCTTCCATTCATTCCCACGGTTGGTTTTTCTGTAAATTATTAAGGGAGGATATCAGACATGAAAAATATATATAAATTAATAATAATAGTTTTTTCAATATCAATTATTTTTATGGGATGCAACAAAAATCCCGCAGAACCTGAATATGAAAAAGAAATTGTAGTATATGGTTATTTATATGGAAACGAGCCCCTTTCTGAAGAGCATGCAATTACGGTCTTTTACTCGCAGCCGGTATATGATTATTATGACAAATCCGAAGCGGCCATTCGCAATGCGGATGTAACCATAACCGAAACCGGCAGCGGAGAAACCACTGTACTGGTTGAATCTACGACTCAACCCGGTTACTATTACAATGAGGATTTAATGATTGAACCGGAAAAAACCTATGCGCTGAACATCAACACCGGCGATCAACAGGTAAGCTCTGTTACAACAGTACCTGCTTTATTGACGATGGTAACAGATTTGAGCAATACCGAAGTGAATCATGAATATCAAACAGAATTGGGCTTGCGTAAACCGGTTTATCTGGAACATAAAGACCCGGAACAGATTATTTTTGTGGAAATGTTTTGCAACGAAACCTATGAAAACGCAGAATATATTTATCCATTCAGCGACAGCCATACATTTCCAGATGATCAGGAAGAATACGATGGCGGCAAAAACAGTGAACCCCGTCGTATCTGGGCTTCTATGAAGTTAAAAGACCTCGAATCATCAGATTATGATAATCAGCCTGTTATATCATGGTATAATGCAATGATCGTTTTCTTTGGATCAAACACCATGCAGATTGCGGCTATTGATGAAAACTTGCAGCATTACAATTACAGGGAACACCCCGAGTTGGAAGGCGGTATTGTAGGAGGTATTGGCTTGTTCGGCTCGTTATGTGGAACAAACTTTGAATTGCAAATAGAAAAACCCTAAAATTTCAAGATTAACAAAAAAAGCCCTGATTAAACATCAGGGCTTTTTTTTGTTTTAAAATTCAAGTGGGATTAATCAAAAGTTACAAATATTGAACATTAGAAAAATTTAGATTTACACGAAAAAAAACAAATGTATTGAGCAACAATTATTCGCAATGATTAGAAACACATATTAAACACATTTGATTATGACCAGTGTAAGGTCATCGTGGGGGGCCTGATTACCACGGAACAAAGCAACACTTTTTAAAATGGCATCCTGAATTTCTTTACTCGTAAGCGTTGCATTTTCACACAAAACCTGCATCAAGCGGTCTTCACCATACTCATTTTGCACACTATCCATGGTTTCTACCAGTCCATCAGTAAATAGCAGAAAAACATCACCAGTATTGATATTCAATTTTTCACATTTCAGTGATTTTTCATATTTCTCTGTACTTGCAAGCCCTATTCCTAATCCTGGTGGTACAATAGATTCACAATTTTGCGTTTTAGAATCATATTTAAACATGGGCAAATGACCCGAACGGTAAAATTCAACAGTATCATTACCGTTCATACACAAAAAGCTGGTGGTAACAAAAACCGATTTGGGCAGCACACCTTCTAACCGGTCGTTCAATTGCGTTAGAAACTCGTGTGTACCCGATGTTGATTTAAGACTATTGATGATTGTATGCACCTGTACCATATGTATGGCGGCGCGCATCCCCTTGCCGGAAATATCTCCAATAACCGTTGTCAGTTTTTCCCCGTTGTGGATAAAATCTAAAAAATCTCCACCCACTTCACGGGCAGCTTCGGAGAAAAAAGAGATATCATAGCGCTTTAAATTCGGAGGAGCTTCCGGAAGCAGTTGCATTTGGATGTCCCGGGCTATTTCCAATTCATCCTTCGCCATAATCTTGCCGGCCATTTCAAACGCAAGCATAATATTCAGAAAAATAAACCCGGTTAATACAGTAAGGTCATGATTTTCCAACAATCCTGCAATAACCAAATAGACAGAAAGAATATAAATCCAACGATTGGTGGGATTCATTTTTAAAATAAATCCCAAAAAAAGATTTTTGATTAAACTCAGTGTTTGAAAAAAACGGTTTCGTTTTTTATCAGGATTTGCGTTGCCCTGGTTGTAAAATTGAAAAACACTCGGACCCTCCCGCTTGATCATGTACTCCATATCATAAAGGCTGATATCCGCGGTCAGGATTTCAAAATACCGTCTGAGGGTTTTAAACCAATCAACTATTTTCATTGCAATTCCGCAATAATTACATATCTTTTAATGTTAATATAAAATGAACCTGTTATAAATGCAAACGTAATATTTCAATGCTTGTTTCATCCTGAAATAAAAAAAATAGCATCTGTAAGGAGTTTTTATGGAGAGAAGAGACTTTATAAAATCGGGTTTGACCGGAGGAGCTGCTATTTCTTTGGCTGCTTTATTGAGCTGTACCGGCGATGCGGCGACAAAAAACGTCCCCAAACGACAACTGGGACGTACCGGCGAAATGCTCTCTGCAATTGGATTTGGGGGCATACTGGTTATGGACGAAGAGCAAAACAATGCCAATAGTGCCGTTGCGCAGGCCGTGGACCGCGGCATTAATTACTTTGATGTTGCGCCCTCTTATGGCAATGCCGAATTAAAACTAGGACCCGCGCTAGAGCCTTTTCGTAAAAACGCTTTTCTTGCCTGCAAAACCAACAAGAGAGACAGAGCCGGTGCACAGGAAGAACTGGACCAGTCTCTGAAAAATATGCGTACCGACCATTTTGATCTATACCAGCTGCACGCACTCTCTTCTGTAGAGGATGTTGAGCAGGTATTCGGTCCTGATGGTGCTATGGAAGTATTTCACAAAGCCCAGCGAGATGGAAAAATCCGTTATGTGGGATTCTCGGCCCACAGCGAAGAAGCTGCTCTTTTGGCGATGGAAAAATATGATTTTGATACCATCCTTATGCCCATCAATTACGCAACGTGGTTAAATGGCAACTTTGGTCACAAGGCTGTTGCCAAAGCCAAAGAACGTAAAATGGGAATTCTGGCGTTAAAAGGCCTGGCAGGCGGCAGAATACTGGAAGGTGATGAAAAACTGTATGACAAGTGCTGGTACCATCCCATTTCCATTGAGGATGATCAGCTTGCAGATATGGCCCTACGATTCACCTTTGCCCAGGGTGTGACCGCGGCTATCCCGCCCGGTGAACCCCTGTTTTTTCCCAGAGCTTTAGATATTGCATCCAACATTACCCCAATCTCAGACAAAGAAATGGACATGCTGACCGAGGTTGCCAAACAGGTAGAACCGCTGTTCAGAACCGCTTGATAAATCCCTATTCGTTAGAAAATCATAGCCGGAAGTACATAAGGACTGTTCAAGATCGTGACAGAGAGGGTCTCTGTCACGATCAGAAATCATGAATCACTGATCGATTGCTGACAATTTTACAATTGATAGTCATTCAAAAAATTTTTAGGAGGTCATTATGTTTACAAGACCTGTTGTTCTTTTTTTGATTTTCTCATTTATCAGCACTTTTGCACTAACCAATGATGAAAAAGCCGTTCAAAAGACAATAGAGGATGAAACACTTTCCTTTAGTCAAAATGATTTTGACAAATTATCCGAACTTTGGGTACATTCACCACAAGCATATTACTCTATTTCCGAGTCTTTTAAACATACTGAATTCCTTGGATGGGAAGCTATTGCATCATACCTGAAAGAACAAATGGAAAATTTTGCCAATCCTGAATGGAAACCAGTAAAATCCGATTATCAATTCAGAATTGTGGGCAATATGGCATTTGTTACTTTTAAAGAGAATGGGAATCCTTCTACGCGGATTCTCGAAAAACAGAACAATTCCTGGAAAATTTTAGAATTGAGTGTTGTACAGATTGCAGATCCAATTCTACCGGAGGATATTGCAGAAAAAAACTGGAACATTAAATTAACTGACCAATCAACACCTGTTTATGCAATGGGTACTCTGACTTTGAACACCAATGTGGATAAAATAGAATTTGAATCATTTATAAAAACCGAGTTTAACCCCATAGGTTCCATTTGTATTCCCGGATGCAAATATGTCGTTATCAAATCAGATCGAGGCAAAAATACTGACAAATATTTACTATTAACATCTTTTGAATCCCGTTATGTGAGAAATCTATACTGGCCGGAACAAAATGCGAATGGGTCAAATCTGTTTTGGGCAATCTGGAATGCTTCAGGCGCATTCAAAACTGTTTTCGACAAGTTTAACAGCTACATAACGGGCTGGCCGGAAGACTGGACTGATTTTATTGAACTGTAATATTAATGCAGGATTGTATTCTTTAACCAAATTCCAATGTGCCGGGCATCTCAAAGGTGCCTGGCACACTTAGATTAATATCAGGCCTTAAATCCCTGTCATCCAAACCAATTATTTCAAAAAAACCAACCGTTTTGTTTCAACATTTCTCTGATCAGTGGTCAACCTGACAAAATAGATTCCAGACGATACGGGTTCCCCGACATCATTTTTCCCATTCCAATGAACAGCATGCTGCCCTGGTATTTGTTTCCCTCTAAACAATGTGTTTATAAGTTGACCTCTTGTATTGTATATCCGGATCTGAATATCCGCATGATTTTCTACAGAGTATTGAATAGTTGTTTCGCCGTTAAAGGGATTGGGATAGTTTTGCAGCAATTGCACATTGGGGGGAATCTTGTTCGATTCATTCACAGTATTTACAATATTATCATTATAAACAGATAATCCAACAGCCGTACCAATATACATGCTTCCATCAGGATGAGCTTCAAGTGATAGAATCTGATTACTTTCTAGCTGGCTGTTCACTGTATTAAAGGTTGTCCATTTATTTCCATCATACATACTCAGACCACTAGATTGATTGCCAAACCATTTACGCCCCTTTGTATCAATAGCTATACAATCAATGGAACCCGGAATTATTTGACTATTTTTTTGATAATATGACTTCCATTGCTGCCCATCATAACGAGTAACACCATTCCATTCATATCCCCCAAACCACAAAGTTCCATCATCTTCCATCTCCATAGATTTAATATTAATTGAATAAATACCGCTGTTATCATGATCAAACAATTCCCATTCAGTTCCATTATACTTGAATGCACCAATACCATTATCCAAAACTGTATATTGGGCAGTGCCCACCCATTTACTATCATTGTTATCAACCAATAATGCTGATACAGCATGTCCCCTTAACACACTGTCCGGATCTAAATGTTGAATAAAATCATCACCATTATATTCAAAAATTCCCAATCCCAAAGAACCCAACCAAAGCTTCCCATTTGTATCAACTGTCATTGCTGTGATTGTGTAAAACGGTAAATCTCTGCCAGTGTAGGTAAAATGTTTTAAACTGTCCCCATTATAAAGCGTTAATACATTATTAGAAGCAAACCAGGCATTCCCGGAACTATCAAAAGCTGTAAATTTAATAGTATTTTCAGGTAAACTGCTATTTGATGTATTAAAATATGTAAAAACACCATCATCTTCAAGTGTCACACCGCCATTTGTGCCATAACAAATTCTGTTATTATTAATTGCTATACTATAAATCTTGTCACCGGCAATATTCTGTGTAACTTGCACATATGGTTTTTGCACATCATTATTTTTACTGGTATAGGCTTCCCAGGTTTGTGCGTTTAATGTCAATGTTGCAATTAAAAAGTGAAGAATATATTGTTTTTTCATGCTCACTCCCCATGAAACAATTTAAAAAAATTATCGATAGATTGCCCCATCAATAGTACATTTAAAATTTAAAAATTTTCAGAATGGATCAAAACAAAAAAATCCCCCCAAACAGAAATGTTTTAGAGGGATTTATCTATATCTGATTACTGATTACTGATTACTAAATACTTAGATATTCAAATACGTATTCATATTTCCAATAGCTTCATCGATTTCTGCGGGACTCTTGAACCCGATTGAAACCGCATCCACGCAATCCAGTCCCATTACAAATTTCATGGCATCTTTGCGGAGCTGAGGATCTTTGAACTTGCCGTTCCCAATGAGTTTCATGCCGATTATGCCCTTGCCGCTGTCGTGCATTTTTTTAACATTTGCTACAATTGCATTCACATCCGGTTGCTCACCCTGGGCCGCAATATCCATGCTGGCACCATTATGATTAATGCGCACCATACGCACATCGCCCCAATCGTCCAGCGTAGCGGTCTTTAACGGCAGTCTGCCATGAATCGAGACTCCCGGTGCTTTTACCAACTTTTTCTCTTTGGCTTCCATCAAAAAATCCATGATGTATTTCTGGGTATCGTCCCAGTCTGGTGTGGTTACACAATGGATTAGCAGAGTATCAAAATAATCGGAATTCAACTGTTTGCGGTAGCGGTCCAGTTCTTTTTGCGGATCAGGAGATTTCCACCAAGGCATTTTGGTCTGGATCTGGATTTTATCACGGTCAAAACCTTTTAATGCAATACCCAGCATATCATGCATTCCGGGATAGTTTTCCGCGGTATCAAAAAATGTAATTCCCTGGTCATAAGCATATTGTACCAGAGCATTGAAACCATCCTGCCCCAGTTGCCGTTGTACCTTGCCGTTTTGCGAACCGGTACCCATGGCAAGTCTGCTAACCACCAATCCGGATTTACCCAAAGTCACTTTATCAGTGGCTGATCGTTTTTGCTTTTTATCTGCCGCGCGCGCCACATTGCTTATACTGGCAGCACCGGCAGCTCCCGCCGTTACCTTGATAAACCGGCGTCTTGAAATATCTTTATCATAAATTTTCATAGACACTCTTCCTGGTATTAAATTGGTTCAACGTTCAATCAGGCAGCTTTGCGTTCTTTCATAACGTTATCATACGCTTCCTGAATTTCCTTGAATTTCTCGGTCGCAAATTTTATAAATTCTTCAGGCATTCCCTTGGCAATAACCGCATCGGGATGATATTCTTTAACCAGTTGACGGTATTTCTTTTTAATTTCATCATCTGTATCATTTGGCGTTGCACCCAGAATTGCATAATATTTGTTATTGTCCTGAACATGCATGCCCTTTATACGTTCATATTCTGTCGTTCCAATATTGAAAATGATCGCGGCCCGCTGCAGCATCTGCTCTTCACTGGGATGAATAGATCCGTCTGCCTTGGCTACTCGCACCAGCAGTTCCAACATACTGTAGAGCATTTGCCGGTCATTACGGAACAAACCGTAAAACTGTTGCGCAAATGCATCAAATGTTTCGTTTGAATCTTTGGCTACATTGAATATCTTGACCGCCATGTCACGGGCGTCATTATCAAAATTCAAATAATTTTTTATATAATCATCAATTACATTAATTTCTTCGCGCGTTACTTTGCCATCTGCTCTTGCCAGTTTTGCAAGCAAAGAAAAAGTAGAAACAAAAAACACAGCCTGGTTCTTTTCCTGATCGGTAAAAGATTGACGCTGTTGCTGCCCATCAAAAGGTGAATAGGTTTGTGTTTTGTCAAACTGATGTCCCAATACAGCGCCGAAAATAGCACCAAAGGGTCCACCCACCATAAATCCCAAAGATCCGCCAATGGCTTTGCCCAGCCAACCCATAATTCAAATTCCTTTCATTTCAATAAAATACAAATTAGAACAAACCGAGCATTTTATCAAGTCCTTTTTATTCAGCCTTGACAAATTTCGCCAAAACCAGCCCGATCACAATATAAACAGTCAAATCATAAAAGAACATAACGGATACCCATGTTGCATTGTGATACCACCAAACACCACCACCAATCCGGGTGAACACGGAAGCTGCCAGGCCAATCAGTGCAACAAAACCAACCCGCTTACCATAACCGGACAACCGGGGAGCTCCAATTTTCAACAAAACGGCAAGGAAAGCAGCCAGGGCCATATTTATCAAAAATCCCAATCCCATAAACGCGCCCATATTTGACGGTTTACCGTCGCGGACAAAGTGGATCATAGCGATGGGTCCCTCTTCATGCAGCTTTGCATGGTCGGCCTGGGCCATATTGGGATTTGGAACGAAAAACGTTCCGCTTTCCGGCAAAGCTTCTTTTAATGCAGTACGAAGTTTGTTATCATCCGGTTGAATATTGAACGCGTTAGCGCTCAACGGACCCATCCAGTAAAATGCGCCCCACGCAAATGAGGCAATAGATGCCAATACAACACCCAATATAATTCTCTTCATGTTACCCTCCAGATTATTATTTATTTTCAGATAATAAATGATAAAACAGGTGAGCATATCCAATTAATCCCATAAAAAAAAGGGCAGTTGTCTAATTAAAGCAACCGCCCTTTTGACTATAAAAGGAATAATGGAGGGTATATTAATTCAACCCGGTATTTATAAAAAAGTTCATTTTATTTCACATTTAATAAAAATAAAGGACAGCCGCTGGGTAGTTGCAACTGTCCTTCTGCTATCAACCCGGGTAAAGGGGTTGTTTTATAGACAACGTATTATATGCAAAAAAGTTCTAAAAAAACCATTAATTTTCAAAAAAATTAAAAAAAAACAACAATTCAGCCAAAAATCATCAAAAAAAGGACAGCCGCTGGGTAGGGCAACTGTCCTTCTACTATTAACCTGGGTAAAGGTTGTTAATTACTTAAACGTATAAGTTAAAAATATGTTCCCATCATTTCCAGAATTTTACAATCCTTTACAATTCATTTTTTAGATATGAATTGTATTATTATTGAGCTATTGTATTTATCAGTTTAAACCATGCTTTCGTGTCTTTAGATATATCACTATCCTGAGAAGCACCGGGGCCACCACCAGGGCCTCCTCCCGGTCCACCACTCATACCACCACGGCCGCCTCCTCCACCTCCGGGAGGTCCGCCCATACCACCACCACCAGGGCCTCCACCCATTCCACCACCAGGACCGCCTTCGGGTCTGCCCATGGATTCCATTTCAACACCGGTAATTTCCAGACCCACATAAAATTCTTTGGCGGCCAGATCAATTCCATTTTCGGATATCTCTGATGACGGGATCTTGAATTCAAAACATACACCTGTTTTGTCCTGAGCACCTGCCGTAGCCACAAAAGGTTCTTCACTCCAACTTTTCTCCTGACCGGTTGTATTGTTTACAAAACGGGGGGTTATCAAATTCCAGGGAACATCCTGCATCATACCACCACCTCGTTTCTCACCCGGGCGTGACTGATTTGTGTCTGAATTACGCTCCATCTGCGGTCGTTGTCCCTGTTCTCCCATGGCTACCGGAGTTACAGGAGGATAGAACAACCCAAACGCTTCTTCTTTTTTACCATCAGCACTCCACCAGATTCCACCACCGCCCATGGTAAATTTGCGGACCATGCTTTCATTGTTAAAGCTGATCATCACAAATACAAATGAATCGTTTTTAGCAAATGCAAATACCGTTTCATTATCCTCATCATACAACTGGGGTATTTTTTCCCAGTCAGCGTTATTGCCATTAATCGTTATTTTGCTGTTCAACTCGTAACATTCATATGTGGTAGACTTGCAACCCAAAAACATTAACGTGAGTAAACCAGTATAGAGCATAATCAATTTTGTTTTCATATTATTTCCCTCGTATGATTACAAAAAAGCAGAGGTTTTGTACCTCTGCTTTACAAACTATTTCATTAACAACATTCTTTCGGTTAATGTTTCACCACCGGCATTAATTTTAAAAAAATACATACCCGATGGTGCAGAATCACCATTTCCCAGTGTTCCGTTCCATTGCACCTGGCAAGTCCCTTCATTACGGTACTCATCCATCAAGGTATTTACCAACTGGCCTTTGACGTTATAAACAGATACTTGTACTCTTGCAGCCTTACCCAGTTCAAAACTGATCCGGGTTTCCGGATTAAAAGGATTGGGGAAATTACTTGCCGCCAGTATTGTACTTCCATAATGGTTTTGGGTTTCGATTTCCGATTCACTGGATTCAGAACTGTCACCAATCTCTATCCCAAACGATTCTAACAGACTCTTGACTGCTTCCTGAATTTCTTCACGTTCCGCTCCCTGTTCATGCATATCTTTGACCAGTTCATGGACCTGTTTCCGTTGTTCCGTTGTCAATTCCTTCATGGCGTCATGTATATCCTGATCTGGTTTTTCCGGGATTTCTATACCCCATTCCTCCAGCTTGGTTTCGATAGCCTCGTGGATCTCGTCACGACTGCTGTCAGCATCTCTCATGCTGCTGACCATTGTCTCCAGCTCTGCTTGTTGTTCATCGGTTAACAAATCTTTAAAAGGCATTCCGTGTTTACCGGGGCCACCATGTCTTCCGCCTTCCGGAGGTTCGGGTAGTTCAATACCCCATTCTTCCAGCTTATTATTTACAGCTTCTCGAACGGCCTCACGGTCGCTGCCCGATTCACGCAGGGTTTCAACAAGGGTCTCGAGTTCGGTACGCTGTTCTTCTGTCAGATCCGCAAAGGGACCGCCATGCATGCCAGGGCCGCCATCTTCAGGGGGTTCCGGGCGTTCAATGCCCCATTCTTCCAGTTTGGCATCCACAGCCTCACGAACTGCTTTACGGTCACTGCCCGCTTCGCGCAGGGTTTCAACCAGGGTCTCAAGTTCGGTACGTTGTTCTTCTGTCAGATCCGCAAATGGACCGCCATGCAGGCCAGGGCCGCCACCTTCAGGGGGTTCCGGGCGTTCAATGCCCCATTCTTCCAGTTTGGCATCCACAGCCTCACGAACAGCTTGAAGGTCACTGCCCGCTTCGCGCAGGGTTTCAACGAGTGTCTTAATTTCTGTGCGCTGTTCTTCTGTCAGATCCGCAAAGGGACCGCCATGCATGCCAGGCCCGCCACCTTCAGGGGGCTCAGGGCGTTCAATGCCCCATTCATCCAATTTTGCGTCAACCGCCTCACGAACGGCTTCTCGGTCACTGCCCGCTTCACGCATGGCTTCAACAAGCGATTGTATTTCCGCTTGCTGGTCATCTGTGAGTAATTCAAAAAACGGGGCATGCATTCCTTTGTCGTCGCCATGTCCCATTCCAACACCAGGCTGTGCCAATAGAATCTCTTCCCATAAAAATACAAGCCCGAATAAAAATATTATAGTTACCGTCTTGTAAATAAAATTTCTTTTCTTCATGACGTTCTCCTTTGGTGATTGATGTGATGTGTTCTCCTTTATTTCCTGTTGCGCAAATTAGACAATACCAGATTCAGTAACATTCCCAAAAGCGTAATAGAGAAATACATTGAAATTTTCACACATATTTTACAAGATAAACAAGAGGTTAGGGCAATAACGCAGAAAAACGTAAATATTTTTTTAATAAAAAAAAAGGTGATCCAAATTATCGAATCACCTTTTTAAATTGTATAAACGCTTATTGAGGCATTTGAGGGGGTTGTGGAGGCATGCCATCACTTCCATGCGGGGGCATATCATTGGGCCCCGGAGGTCTGCGATCTTTCCAGTCCTCACCCTCACGTGGACCAGGAAAAGGCCTGTCACCGGGGGGAGGACCAAACTTGTCCGGACCGCCCCAGCGATCCATACGTTCACGGCGTTCAATCAATCGCTGCCATTGCTCCTCAGATAAAATCGGTTTTAGATCATTTTGCAACGAATCTATAATAACTTCAATCTCTTCTTTGTTCTTTTCATGCAATTCTTTAAAACGGGGCAAATATTTATCCAGCACCTGAGAAATGGAATCGCGTTGTGCTTCAGAATGGGGCTGAATAATTCGCTCATGCAGTCCCATAAACATTTCGCGTTCTCTGAAATCTTTGAATTGCACCATACGCTGATTTTTATAAAAGTTCATTCCCAGGGCGCCAATCAGTATCCCCAAAAGCAGTGTCAATAACAGTATAAAAGAGGATTTGGTCTGTACGGTCATAGCATATCCTCCATTGAGGAAATAAAAGCTGAAACCAGTACATCATCCAATGACATTTCTGATACATTCTGCGTTGCAGTTGTTGTTGTAGATGGATTATTGACAATCAACTGAGCCGAAGCAAGCACCACAATTGCAATTGCACCGGCAATGGCAACTTTACGAAAAATATGCAAAAGAGAATCAAAAAATTCCATTTCACTAGCGGGTTGCTGCGCGCTTTCGGTTGTTATCCGGTTCATAACCCGTTCTGCAAACATGGGCCGAAAAGATTCTTCTGCCCCTGCCGAAAACAGATTTCGCATGCTTTCAAGCTGTTCTTTTTCCTGGCGAAGCTCTTTTGACTGTTCCAGTGCCTGGTCCAGTTCCTGCTGTTCCTTCGCTGACAGGACCTGATCAAAAGATCGTACCAACAGTTCCTGCATTTTCTTCATTCTTGCTCTCCCATTAAGGGTTCGAGTATTTTCTTTAATTTCAATTGCGCACGGGACAACCGTGACAGTACCGTACCTTCGGGAATATTCAACATTCCTGCAGCTTCTTTAGTGGAATATCCCTGAATAAGCCGTAGTACAACAACAGATCTAAAATCCGGTTCCAGTTTTTGCAAAGCCTTGTTGATCACTGCTTTGGTATCACCTGCATCAGGATTTATGCTGTCATCTGTCATGTCATGCACTGAATCTGTAGATTTGGGAAACACCTGAAACCGGCGTTTTCTCCTTTTCAACTCGTTCAATGACAAATTAATGGCGATCCGTGTCAAATACGTTCCCAATTCCGCATCGCCACGAAAATCATGCATGGCTTTGTAGAACCGGATAAACGTTTCCTGACCTACGTCATCTGCTTCAGGACATCGTCCCAGCATTCCCACTACGGTCGCGGCTACACGGGACTCGTACCTCCTTACCAGCTCCTTAAAAGAATCACCACTTCCCTCGCGCGCCTCACGCAATAATTGTGCGTCAGTCTTTTCTATAACTCGCCCTTCAACATTTAGACAACCGGAATCCGGTTTCATTCCAAAGAAATGCAGCATTTTTTATTATTATCATAAAATTTTTAATAAAAATGCACATCATTCATTTCAAAGTAATAAATAATTAAATACAAATCAACAATGTGTTACAATTATAATGCTTTACACAACGAAAAGTTCTTTAAATCACTCATTTTTTTGATTATATTTTTAAATAAATCTTGTTTTCATGTGTATTTCAGATATACCTGATAACCTCAAAAAGCGGGGGTCGTATGAAATACAATGCTATAATTGTGCCAACTCTGTTGGGAACTGTTTTTTGCGGTTTAATTGCAATCCTGATTTTAGGGATGGGATTCAACAATCCTCAGCATCCTCTATTCTATTTATTATTGCTGGGATTTACAGGTTCGGCTTCGCTGGCTTTTATCAGACAAAACCAGCTACGTAATGCAATTTATTTGAATCTATTAATCCTGATCACACTGGGATTACTCACACAAATGCACAATCCTCCAGCCTACTTGGTAGTATGGGGATATTTCATTGCTCTCTTTATAGCCGTATTTATCTATACCAAAATACCTGAGAAAAACATAATTCAGAGTATTCTGACTATGGTCGCACTTGTATCGCTGTTGTTCTTCATTTCCAGCCTGGTGCATCATCTTTTCTATATGGAATTATTTACCTGGAAAGGAGTTTTGATCAATGCACCTTTGGGTGCCATGATTGGATTCGGAATTGGACTGGGAGATGCTGCTGCATTTAAATGGATACGGAACGCATGATCTAAATTCATACAGGAGGGGAAACGCATGCTGTTACATCAACCCAAACCGGGACAGCCGTACAACATCAGAGATTTTGATTCGGCAGATTCGTTAATCGAATTGTGGGCTGTTCGCAAAAAGAAATATCGTTACCTGAACCGGATCAGGCACAATCTCTGGATCTTTTTCTTTTTAACATTTGCCTGTCGGTTGGGCAGTATCGCCTTTTTCGGCATACAACCCACTGCCGAAGTACCAGGCCTCATGTGCATCCTGCCAAAAGCACCAAGCGCGCAATGGCATACAATTACAGACCATAATCCCAAAATCTGGATGGATCGGATTGGCAACATGACGCTTGATGCCCGTTTTCATACATTTGACACACTTGGAGACGGCTTGCAAGAGTACACGGGTAAAAGCGACCGGGCGTTTTTAACCATTGATTGCAATGTAAAGATGCCGAAGGTCCATCAGGTTATTGCCATTCTGAACCAGGCAGGATTTAACGATATTGTTTTTGTAACCCATTCAAACAGTTCAACAGCAAGATAAAAACGGAATATGAAGGCAGGGTTATGCTGTTTCATCAAATAAAACCACGACAGCTTTATAATGTACAGGAATATTTTGCCAGTCGCTCTATTCTGGAAAAATGGCATGCCCGTAAACGTTCTCTAAAATACATTTACAGAATGCAGCACAATATGCAGGTGCTTGTATTTTTATCGTTTGTTCTTGTTTTAGGTCATTCGTATCTTGTTTTGGTTCCCAGGGAACCGATATATGTTAATCTGCCAAAAGCGAAAACGGCCAGAGCTTATAAAATACCCAAAACCTGTCCGCATATATTTTACGAACGGAGTGGGAATATTGTTTTAAACTCGAGATTTGAAACATACGAATCACTAAGAGAACATTTGGCTCCCTATACCGATAAAACGGACCGGGTGTTTTTATCCATAGATAGTCAGCTTGGTATGGTTCATGTCAATGCACTTTTATCTGTTATTAAAGATTCAGGATTTACCAGAATCACATTTTTAACAAAATAGGCCAGTAGTACAAAACCGGATTTATCTCATGAAACCTCTATTGATCGTCAAAGCAGGCAGCACAATAGCAAAAATTGTGGCAAACCGGGGGGATTTTGAAGAGCATATCCTCTCGGCAATGGAACTCCCTCACGACAGCGCCAAGGTCATTGATATCAGTCAGGGCCAAAAACTGCCTGACCATAGCAATGTATCAGGAGTGGTGATCTGCGGATCGCATTACATGGTTACCGATGACTATCCCTGGCTGCACGAAGCCGCTATCTGGCTGAGGGCATCGGCAAACTTGATGCTGCCGGTGCTGGGTATCTGCTGGGGACACCAGTTACTGAACATGGCTCTGGGAGGGAAATCCGGTGACAACCCAAACGGACGCGAGTTTGGCACCTTTAGCGTTAACCTGAATGAAGAAGCGCAGACCGATCCCCTGTTGGGCGGATTAGGTGATTCTATATTGGGACAAATGACCCATACCCAATGCGCGCTAAAACTAGCTGACGGCGCGGTGCATCTTGCCAATAGCAGTATGGACCCCAATCAGGCATTCAGGTACAATAATCACATGTGGGGTTTGCAATTCCATCCCGAGTTTGATGTAGAAATAACGCACGCCTATATTGATCTGGTTAGACGTTATCTTGCAAAAGAGGGCCAGGATCCTGAAATTCTGAAGAACAGCTGTGCGGAAACCCCGGTCGGCAAGATCATCTTGCAGCGTTTTCGCAATCTGTTATGGATTGGGTATTAAGGGCAGGACATTAAACCAACATCGTGGGTTAATGCATCGACAATTCTAAAATTCTCTTGAAAGCATTGCCCACGAAACACACGAAAAAAGATTCAGTTAATTACTTTCTACTGCCTTAACCCTGAGAATGGTAGTAGAATTTGCCGGCAGTTCAATACTGAATTGTTGACAGCTATCTGATATCACTTTTTTTTGCAGGGGATCCGTAACACTGGCAGCAAACGGCAGACGGATTTCTCTCATACCTCCCGTAATGGTATGCACACTCAGCCAGCCATTGCCCGCGTAAAGCACATCCTCACTATCCATATAACAATGCACCCCGGCCTGCTTCATCCATCGTTTAAGAATCTCTGGAGTAAAACGCACCCTGTTCATTACCGGTGCCGGTTCCGGAGCCAATACACGCGTGGTAATTGTATTTGTCCAGATGACCATGGCTTCCCGTTCTGAGAACACTTTCTTTTCCTGCTCTGAAAGCTCCGGAACACCCAGCAGCCATATGAGCCGATATTGGAATTTTGGCAGGCGGTCCCAATCGGACATTAAATACAGATCATAAGGTGCCCCTGTTTTGCCCAATGCAGATCGATTCGCTAAAATCTCTCCCGCCAGCTTGCCGTAACTGGCGTCATAGAAAGCCAGTTCTTCATCTACCAGGACACAAATTTGGGATTGCAAAAGCGTATCAGTTTCTTCAGCGGTCATCTTCCACAACGTTTGGGTATCCTGCAATACCTGCAACAATTCGGGACTGTCGAACCAACCGCCCCACATGTCGAACCACCAGCCGCCGTAATTGTATGCCAGCATGCGTGCGCTGTTTTTTCTGAGCAGCGCAACGGATTCATCAGCACCCGCGGGACCGATCCACACACCGCTCTCATATTGTCCTGGCGGAGGGACCTCGGGTTTGCGCTCCTTTAGCAATCCGGTTTTGTATGTGCGCGTATCATTTTCCGCCAGCCACAGCTTGCCGTGAAGCTGCACGGACTGTACCGCGCTCATGGGAGGCCAGTCTTCTCCCATCACCCGGTTATAGACATTGGGACTCGAGAGAAAATCCAGGTCATCACAGTCCAGCAATTTTTGCATGGGACCATGGCCGCGTCGCGCATCTGTTACAAAATACTGATAACCGTAAAACGCACCGGTAAGCAGCTCTCCATTGCTGAATTCTTTGACAAGTTGACAAAAATAGATGATATTGTCAACCAGGGTATGGGTGTGAAACCGAAACGTATCCAGCACAGGCTGTTCGGTTACGGGATTGCGCCAGCGTTCCTCGCGCACCCGACCACTGATATCTGCAGGGATTGCAGACTTAAAATCCACGGTATTATTTTTCCAGGATTTTTGCAGCGAGTCCGGACTTGCATATTTCTCCCGCAGCCACACCCGGAACCTTTCTGCAACCGAAGGATTTACATCTTCATAATAGTCATTAATATGATAAAACCACTCTTCGGTGCCGCCCGCGGCGAGATGAATACCCACAAGATTGTCCCGATAATCCGATTCCATCAGCCAATGGACAATCTCCCGCAGGACTTTGCCGGTAGCATTTCGCCATTGTTCAGAGGCAAAGCACTGCCGGAACGTACTGCCATCCGGTAGCTGCCGGCACGCCTCGAGATGCGCAGCCTCCCACCATGCCGGTGGATCGAGATGTAGACGAATGATCACCATGGCGTGGGGATCTGCTTTTAACACTTTTTTAAAATCAGTAATGATACTGGAATAATCCATTGTATTTTCAGCCGGCCATATCGCCGGACGAAAAGGACCAATCCCGGATCTGGTATTGATACCACGGTCACCCAGGTACGCGGGAAAACAATAGAGATGTATGCCCGCTTCCGCGGCCTGTTTGTAATAGTCCGTTTCACCAAAATAAGACATGTACGCAAAGGGCGGATACGGCGCTCCGTCCACAAACAGCGCGGGTGCACCGTTGTACGGTTTTACCTCAACTTTGCGCGGGTCGGATTGTGCAAGGGTAATCAGCAGCAAGAGTAGTAATGTAATTCGGGATCTCATGAATATATGTAAGGTTTTGCGGGGATATTTGCAAACAAAATAATTTAACGCAGAGATGCAGAGGAACTCAATTTAAAAGGGATCACGCCAAACTTATTAGATATCTCTTGCTTATTGGAGGAAATATCATAATCCCAAAATCAATGCTTAAAACTTTTAAATTTGACTTTGTTTTATCCACTCTTCAATAATCTGAATATTATCTGCATATTGCACATCATCTGGTGTAAGATTGAGTTCTTGTAGAATTTGAGGTTTCTGGATTAGGAAATCATTGAATTTTCCAATTATTGCATTTGCCCCGGGGAATGATCGGTGATTGCCTAAGGAGTTAAACCAATTCCTATTTATTCTAATTATTTGTTCAGGATTATTATTATGAGCTTTAATATCCTGACCTGCAATATCCGAAATGAATTGCTGATATCGATAATTTTCACTATCAAAAACCATGCACATTTTTGATTTTTGTCGTCGCCCACCAAATCTTTTTGCACCCAAAAAAATTCCAAATTCCAATGGCATATTAAAACGGGGAAGGTTATTCAAATTCAACTCTATTCGAGAAATATCATGAATTCCTAAATCACATTCTTCAATAATTGAATAAATTTTTTCCAAACGATTTTGTGATGCATCATCTACTTCTAATGCACATCTGGGTTTAAATCCACAAAAATATATTGAAAACAAAATAGCTTCAAAAAGAGGAACATAATTATCATCAAAAGGACAATTAACAAAGACATTAAGATTCATTTCACCCCAAGATATAACTTATTGCTGTTGTTGGTACATTACTTTTGCTATTATATTCCGAACAGATTTATTGTTTAATCGGTGTTTAACATTAGCAGATTTTACTTTGTACCCTATTTCACCCAAATGAACTGACATAACTTTACCGTCCTTTGAATGTACTATCATTTGAGAACCGGGTTCTTTTGACATTTTTCGTTTGGTTTCAGCAATTGCCAGATCTTTTGTCTTAAAAGTCTTTTCCCTGCCCACCCCTTTAGCAATCCATCTAACAATCCATCCTTCAGCTGAGGGCAAAATATGATATTTTCTTGACATAATTATCACAATCTATATTGTAAACTTTAACTTTAAAAAATAGACATTCCACGCGAAATAATCAATTAAAAAATTTCAATCCTTCACATATCATGCTAAATAATTTAAAAAGAAAGAACCCTTTCAATTCAAATTCTTATTGTACTTCGTATACCTTTTCCTTTTCTTTGTGGTATTAGGGCAAAACAAATCCAACTAGCCCATTGACTCATTCTCTTTTAAATTATATTTATGGTTCTGAATTTTCTTCAAAATTCAAATTCTCCTCCACCTGCGTACTGTCTCTCAGGGCCTGGGCGGTTTCCGAGAGTTCTTCATATATATTGGTAAGCACGGGATCGTCATTGAGTTCGTTCAGTTTGCGTATATCCTCAATACGGAACACCATATTTCCGGAATAGACATCATCCGCATATAGCTCCAGCTTGTCATCATTGTTCCAGTACCGGACCTTGTTGAGTTTAAAAAATCCTTTTGTAATCAGGTTGCTGGCTATTTTGTTATACAGCTTTTTGTTCATTTCACCATAATAATAATTAAACTGGAACCCGTCATTACTCTCGTAACGAAGCGTCAAAAACACCCACACCCCATCCGATTTTGCGGTTTTGGTATTTTCCAAATCACATCCCCACAGCAGTGTCAACAGAATAACAATCAGCAGTGGCAGTAACAGTCCGGTCTTTTTGGTCATGCTCATATTCAATCCTTTTATAAATTATTTGTTTTACTCAAGAATAAACTGACAATGTGGTTACAATCATCGATATTAAATTATTAAATACATGCCCTGCAATGGCGGGCCAGATAGAATGATACCGCACCCGGGAATACCCTAAAACCAGTCCAAAACAGAGTAAATATACCTTAACGCCCAGAGTATATTGAGAATGCGACAATGCCCAAACCAGCGATACCAGAATAACCGCCCAATGGGTACCCAGCCTGGAATGCGCAAGCCCGGATTGAAAAAATCCTCTGAACGACACCTCTTCCAGAACCGGCGCCACAATGGCAAACCCAAACCAGATAAACACAACAGAGCCGTTAGACTGTACAACATCTTTCATAAATTCCGCGTTCTGCCCACCCATAATCTCCAGATCGGCAACGCTCACAATTATAATTAACGCGATAATGATTAAAAGCGTCTCACCAATAGCTTGAATACCGGGCCATTTCAAACCAATATAGGTTTTAAAATCCACACCCTTACGCAAATCAATAATGAGGTACAGGGCTACCAGTACCAATATTGCACTGTAAAACGTAATTTGGGCAATAAAATATCCATCGGAAGTCAGTTGTAGAAAAAACGTTCCAATGTTCAGATCTGTCAATTCATAGGAACTTTTAACAACTGCAATAATCCCCAAAACTACAGTCACAATCGCAGAAACAATCTGAAACAAAACCAATACCACTATTGTTTTAAAAATCCCCAAATAAGGTTTTGGATTGCGTATGGCAGCGTTTATTCTCATTTACCCGGAATCCCCTTAACTATAGAATTAATATGTTAATTAAACCATTCTGTTCCAGCTAAAAATTCAAGTTATTTTCGTGCTTTATATTGTGTTTAGTGGTCCTTTTTTATGACCCTGGTAGCATATTGAGCCTATTATCCAATTAACCATTGAAATAATGAATAGCTGACACAATCGCAAAAGATGTCAAATTCATAGAAACATGCCCGGCAATGGGTGGCCAGATAGAATTATACCGGATCTTGTAATACCCAAAAAACAATCCGATAAAAAACAGAAAAAAATTAATTTGTAAACCATATTGTGTATGGAGCAACGTCCAGATCAAAGACGACAAACCAATCGACCAGTGCACACTTAATTTAGAATGGATCAGGCTTTCCAAAAAGAATCCTCTAAAGAGAATTTCCTCAAACACGGGCGCAGCCACAACAATTGTAAACCAGAAAAACAATTTAGGGCCATCAGATTGCACAAATATCAGCATAAAATCATCTACTTTCAAGTGTGTCAATTGGCTTGAAACCGGAAGAACCATGACCACCTTTAATGCCAGGATAATCATTATCGTCTCAAAAATCACTTTTAGACTGACCTTGTTGAATCCAATGTATGTCTTGAAATCCACTCCCCGTCTATATTGTATAATAATATACAAAAGTGCCAGCGAGAGAATGGCATTGTAAAATGTACTTTCGGCAAGGAAATACCCATTTGTGTTGAGCTGCTGTTCAAAAGCTTTGGCATCAATTTTTGAAAACTCGATATTGCTATTGATAATGGCAAGCACACTCATAATGATGCCAATGACAAAGGTAACACCCTGCAACAAAACCAGAACCAGAATAGATTTTAAAATCCCCAGATACGGCTCAAAAGGTTCGGGTTCAACATCCAAACTCAACGCGTTATCGTCATACTCGTTTTCAAGATAATCCTGTTCCAGATCCATGCGCTCCCCTGAATCCCCATTGATTACAATTGATTTTTATAATTAAGCCAATACCGCACAAACAATCAAGCAATTTTTTCAAGTAAAAACGCTGAACTCACCTCCCGGAGGTAACTCGATCTATAGAAAAACCCATAAATTCTCCTTACCAAATTGGCAGTCTGTGTGAAAATTAAATAATAATTGTGTTTTTGGAGTGCGGCGCCTTTATAGCTTGTCCGCCAACCGGCTGACGCCGCATCGGACCGAAGGTTCGATATAGATTAGACTTAATTGTCCAATATTTTAAACCATAGTAATATGAAAAGTTCAATATTATTATATGAATATGTTTTTATTATGGCCGTCTACGACGGCCCGCATTACATAAAGGTAATGCACTCCACACCATTCTGACTTGTCTCAAGCTCAACAAAATTTTTATTGTTTAAATTTAATTCATTTTACACAAAATGAGAGTTTAGGACGATGAATTGTTATTTTTTAAATTTATAACTTTTTTCAACAATCACGTGATACAATATATACAAAACTATTCCGGAAACCACTCCATCAATGCCTTGACAACCAGGTCATGTCCATTGCGATTGGGATGGTTTACCTGAGACATGAGATCGTCCAGTTGCCCGCCATTTTGAACATACGCTTTAAACGCGGCATAACTATCCACCAACGCAACATGGTATTTCTCCGCCAAATCCCGCACCTGTTGTGCGTGCTGGTTCAAAGGATCAGTGGCGTCGTTCATATCCGAACCTTTATCTACAGTAGGTGTCAATAAAATCACCTTGATGTTGTGTGCCTGCGCAGTGGCAATCATAGACTCCCACGCCTGCCTGGCTTTTTCCAACCCTAGCCCCCTGTCATTCAATACATAATCAATTGTAATAATATCGGGATGATGTGTCAGCACATCCTGTTCAAAGCGATTGGCCCCGCGTTCGGCATCCTCACCACCAATACCGGTTACAATGACATTGATCACCGCAAAGGGATAGCGTTCCTTTAACGCCCGGTGCCAAAGATGCGGATACGCGTTAAAAGTATCCACAAAGGGAGTTTCAAAATAACCGGCAGGCACACTGTGACCATGACAAACAATCGTTATGGTACGGTTATCCGGCCATTTGACCTGCATTAAAGAGTCAATATCTGCAAAATAAACGGACTTTTCTGTAATGCCGCCGGTTTGGCTTTCGTTAGCAAGGCAGTAAAAGGATGCGGAAAGAATCAGCAAAGTACAAACAAATGCGATATGATTTTTCATTTCATTTTCCCGGATTTGAATTATTTTCTGAATATAATTGTTTTCCCTGCAAAATGAAATGATTTTGAATTGTTCATCCTTATCCAATCCTCCCGAGGGACAAAAAGCCCTCGTCCCTTCGATACGTTCTCCGTCTACCGGCGGATCACACTCAGGGACTGACCTATTTTTTACAATTCAATCTTTGCAATCGACGAAAATTTCCGTATATTATTATCTTTGCGTTTTCAGGAGAAATAAGGAGTTTCATGTCTACACCATTCCATGCGAAATTTTTCGCGCACGAATTATCACTACAACACAACGCGGGCAGCATCCAGAAACTTACCCACTCGCTTTTCGATGCCTGCATCGACTTGAACCCGCACCAGATTGAAGCAGCGCTGTTTGGTATGCGCTCTCCCCTGGCCAAAGGCGCTATTCTGGCGGACGAGGTGGGGCTGGGTAAAACCATCGAAGCCGGACTTTTATTGTGTCAGCTCTGGGCGGAACGAAAACGCAAATTATTGATCATTAGTCCCGCCGCACTGCGTAAACAATGGAGTATCGAGCTGATGGAAAAATTCCATCTTCCCAATATGGTTCTCGATGCCCGCTCCTATAAACAGATCAAAGCCAAAGGCAACCCCAATCCCTTTGATAATGATCTAATTGTAATCGCCTCTGTTCACTTTGCCAGCCGCTATGGCGTAAAACTGCGCACAATCGACTGGGACATGGTGGTTATTGACGAGGCCCACAAGCTCCGTAATGTCTACAAGCCCAAGAACAAAATGGCGCATGAACTGCGCTGGGCGCTTGATGGCAAAAACAAAGTATTACTGACAGCAACTCCATTGCAGAATTCACTCATGGAGCTGTATGGACTTTCAACATTCATTGACGAGCATATTTTTGGCGATCCCGAAGCCTTTCGCGCCCAGTTTATTAACAAGGCCGGTGGCAGCGAAGAACTTGCTGTTCGTCTGGAACGATTCTGCAAACGCACCCTGCGCAACCAGGTAACAGAGTACATCCGTTATACCAAGCGCAGAACGCTCACTCTGCCGTACGAACCCACGGACAATGAGCATCAGCTTTATGACCATATATCTGAATTTATCGCGCGTGAAGACACCTACTCAATCCCTCACGCCCAGCGGCATTTAATGACCCTGGTATTGCGCAAAATTTTGGCGTCTTCCATTTATGCAATCTCGGGCACACTGGGATTAATGAGGAACCGTCTGAAAGCATTACTGGCCGGTGAAACCATCAAAGATTCGGAATGGCTTGACCAGATGTTTGTGAATGACGATCTGGAAGAAGACATTCTGGACGAAGCGGGCGCAAAACGCAATGGCGGTAAAAAACTTGAATTTGATCCCGTTAAAATTGCGGATGAAATCAAAGAGCTCGATTCTCTTATTATTTATGCCAACAGTCTCGCTACCGACACCAAGGCCAAAACCCTGCTGCAAGCGCTGGATACCGGATTCAAAGAACTTGCCAAAATGAAAGCATTGCGCAAAGCCATTATCTTTACGGAATCCCGTCGCACTCAGGAATACCTGGTACAGTTTCTGTCTGAAAACGGATTCAAAGACAAGATCATTCTCTTTAACGGAACCAACAATGACGATATCTCAAACAAGGTCTATAAAGAATGGCTGGAAAAGAACAAAGATTCAGGTCGTGTAGCCGGCTCCCGGGCTGTGGATATGCGCACCGCTATTGTAGAATATTTTCGCGATCATGGCGAGATCATGATCGCCACCGAAGCGGCTGCTGAAGGTATTAACCTGCAATTCTGCTCACTGCTCATCAATTACGATCTGCCCTGGAATCCCCAACGCATTGAACAGCGTATTGGCCGCTGTCACCGTTACGGTCAGAAATTTGATGTTGTGGTAATCAATTTTCTCAACAAACGCAACGAAACCGATTGTCGGGTATACGAATTACTGGATAAAAAATTCAGCCTGTTTGAAGGTGTTTTTGGCGCATCGGATGAGGTATTGGGCAATCTCGATTCCGGAGTGGATTTTGAAAGACGCATTCACAACATTTATGATCAATGCCGCAGCACCGAAGAGATTGAAGAGGCCTTTTCCCAGTTACGACTGGAACTGGACGAACTGATCCAGGACAAGATGGCCGATACCCGCCGTACCCTGCTGGAGCATTTTGACGAAGAGGTCCATGCCCGTTTCAAAATGCAATTGGAAAACGCGCGGGAACAATTGGACAGATATGGCTCGTATTTCTGGGATTTGAGCAAATTCATCCTGAACCAGAACGCCCGTTTTTTTGATGACTCTTTGAAATTCAACCTGTCCAAATCTCCTTTGGAATCGGTTAAACCGGGTAACTACCAAATGATCTCCAAAACCCGCAGCAATACCAGCGGCGAATTTCTGTATCGTTTGTCCCATCCGTTGGGAGAATTTGTGCTGGCCGCGGGTAAAAACGGCGAGACTCCCCCATCACAATTGTATTTTGATATTACCAACCACCCGAAAAAAATCTCGGTTATTGAACGTCTCAGAGGCAAATCCGGCTGGATAGCCCTGCACCTCTTGCAGGTACAATCCTTTGAACCGGAGGAATACCTCATCTGGACGGGTTTGACCGAAGCGGGCAAAACCATTGATCCTGATATTTGTGAGAAATTCTTTTTATTACGGGCAGCGTCATCACGGTTAAAAGAAATTCCGCCCGAGGTTAAACGCCACATTGAGATCAGCGCACGTGACTCTATTCAGAAAAAAGTCAGAGAATCTGTCAATCTCAACAACAGCTTTTTCGCGCAGGAATGCGACAAGCTGGATTCCTGGGCTGACGACATGGTCATTGGCGCGGAACGTGCACTCAAAGATATAAAGGTGAAAATCAAATCATTGAGTCGTGAATCACGCATGACGCAGGATACCCTGCGCCAGCACCAGTTGCAGGTAGAGATCAAGAGTCAGGAAATTGAAAAACGGGTGAAACGCCAACATCTGTTTGATGTGGAAGATGAAATCATGGCCAAACGCGATAAATTGATCGAAAAGATCCATCAGCGAATGCACCATGAATTCGAAGCAAAAGAACTGTTCCTCATCAGATGGACGGTGATCTAGCTTACAACATCTCTTCAAGCGAATCAATTGTCCAGTCCGCTTGTGCCAGCTTGTTCACATTATAGGGATGGTTCAAGGCAATGCACACACCGCAGCCCGCGTCTTTGGCGGCAGTGATCCCCGTTGCGGTATCCTCAAAAACCAGGCAATCAGATGCAATTGCGCCAATGCCTTTAATGGCTTTTAAATAGGGCTCCGGGTGCGGCTTGCGATGTGTCACATCATCAGCCGTAATGACGATATCAAAGATTTCATCCATTGAATCATATTCCGGGTGGTTTCTCAATATCTTTTCAAACATATATTCGGCTTCATCTCGTGTAGATGAAGTACATAAAGCAGTACTGACTCGGTTTTCCTTTAAATACTTGACCAGGTTAAAAAAGCCGGGCCGTGCATCTGCTCCATAATTCTCCAACCGATCTTCAAATGCTTTACGTAATTCCTTTACATAAAAGGGAATATCCAATTCAAAGCCAAACTCGTTAATGATATTTTGAATTTTAATATTGGTAGTATGCCCCACAAAGTTGGCATAATGCTCATCAGTAAGAATTATACCCAATTCCTTGAATACATTTCGTGTCGTGTCAAAATGTACACGTTCAGTATCAACAACAACCCCATCCATGTCAAAAATAACTGCCTGAAAAGACAGCAAATCTACTGTAACGCTGCTTGTATTTTCCATATCGTCTCCATTTCATCCGCTTATACAGTTAAAACAATACATATAATAAAAAAATATTTTCTCCGGTGCTGGTGGTTCTGTAACAACCGGAAAAGCAATCAATAAAACCCATCTTTGGGTTTATAAAAATATTGTTATATTACGGAAAAAGATATAAAATGTTCCCCCCGGCAAGCAAAAAAATCTACAACACCTCCAACAGCGAATCAATCACAAAATCCGCGCGTCCAATGCCATTAACATTATAGGGATGCCGCAGGGCAATGCACATCCCACAGCCTGCGTCTTTGGCAGAGGCTATACCCAACGATGAATCCTCAAACACCAGGCAGTCTCCGGGCTTTTTCCCCAGGCCCTCCATTGCTTTTAAATAAGGATCCGGGTGCGGCTTGCGATTTTTTATATCCCGCCCCGTAACACTGGTATCAAAAATATCATACAGTGTGACATACTCGGGATGGTTGCTTAGAATAACTTTAAACATATACTCGGCTTCGTCACGGGATGACGACGTACACAAAGCGATAGGTATATCTCTGGATTTTAGCTGATCAACCAGATCGAAAAATCCGGGTTGTGCATCCATTCCATTTTCATCCAGTTCATTTGCAAAAGCATCATGCAGTTTTTTCACCATCTCGGGGGGATCAAAGTCCCGGTCAAACCACTTGTTAATATCCTGAATATTGCGAGTTGTTGTGTGCCCCACAATATCCATAAAATGGTCATACTCCAGATTCACACCTTCTTTTGCAAATACGTCCTGCATGGTTTTAAAATGCATCCCTTCGGAATCTACAATCACGCCATCCATGTCAAATATTACAGCTTTAAAAGAAAAAATATCAATCCTGTTCTGATTTTGCATTATATCCAATCCTTGAATTAAAAATGCCCCAATTTTACCTGGGGCATGTATTTACAATTAATGACTCAATGCAGAAGCCGGCACCACCTGTCGTTTCGTACCGGGTCCTTCATATTCCAGTATCAATTCTTTACCGCCACCCGCCTGAAAATAATAAATCTTGAATGGGTGCTTTCCTGCTCCTAAAAGAGCAAATCCGTCTTTATCAATTGCACTGTGTTCGCCATCATGATCAATAATCAACTCGTCATTCAGGTACATGGCACTTCCGTCATTCGATGTCAAATAAAAGGTATACAAACCGGTTTTGGGTACATCAATATAACCTTTATAGATCAACCCATATGCCTCATCCTGGGTATCATCAGGCAATGCTACCTGTTTTTGGGTACCAGATTCAACAAAATTAACAGTTTCAAGATTCCTGACGGTTTTCATACTACCCGGGATATAAGTATATGCCACTCCGTTTTTGGGATTCGATACTTTAACAGCTTGGGCAGGTTCACGTTTCATAAATGATCCGCATTTGATCCTGCTGACATAGCGATCATTGATAAATGCCGCAGATTTGAGTTCTACATCTTTATCGATCAAAATAGGCTTTTCATAAACCGGAGAATGCAAACCAGGCTGAGATCCGTCCAGCGTATACCGAATAACCGCATTCGGACGAACAAATGACAATTCTACTAACAGAGAATCCGGAAAAACATTTCTTACTTTATATCCCTGAATGTCCGGTTGATGGTAATTTACACCCATTGCATCCAGACGATCATATTGGGCAAGCATACGGGATTGGAAATCCTCCCAATCTTTTAACTTTTTAGCGGTCCATACGACTTCAGACATGGCGCTCATACGAGGCACAGCCATATACTCTACATGACGACCGTTGGGCATATACTCGGTCCATATATTTCCCTGCGCGCCCAAAACATGTTTACGCTTGGCCCGCTCAAGCTCATTCGGTACGGGATCATAATTATAAACTTTGCGTAGAGGTAAAAATCCGCCAATGGCCAAAGGTTCGTTATCTTTGGATTGATAATAATCAAAATAACACCACGATGTTGGGGTCATTACAACATCATGTCCCTGACTTGCGGCTTCAATACCGCCTTCAATTCCGCGCCATGACATAACCGTTGCCTCGGGAGCAAGCCCGCCCTCAAGAATCTCGTCCCAACCGATCAGCCGTTTGTTTTTAGAAATCAAATACTTTTCAATACGTTTGATAAAATAACTCTGCAATTCGGCTTCATCTTTGAGGCCTTCTGACTTGATTCTTGCCTGGCAATCAGGACATTTTTCCCAGTTGGCTTTGTTTGCTTCATCGCCGCCGATATGAATATACGTACCGGGGAAAAGGGCAATGACTTCATCAAGCACATTCTCCAAAAATTCAAAAGTCTCTTCTTTTCCTGCACAATAGATATCGGTAATAGGCCAATACCCACCAGGCATCACGTAAAAAGGACCACCGGTGCAGGAAAGTTCAGGATACGATGCCAACGCCGCCACAGCATGACCCGGCATTTCTATCTCGGGAACAATTGTAATAAACCGCTCTTGTGCGTACTTTATCACATCTTTAATCTGTTCCTGTGTATAATATCCACCATAGGTTGCCTCTTCGCCAGGATTGGGTGGAGTGCGGTCGTTCCAATGCTGGTGTTCGCGATCAACCCGCCATGCGCCCACCTCGGTGAGCTTGGGATATTTTTTAATTTCAATACGCCATCCCTGATCTTCTGTTAAATGCCAATGGAAAACATTCATCTTGTGCATTGCCAGCAGATCAATATAACGCTTTACAAATTCAACAGGATAAAAATGGCGGCACACATCCAAATGCATACCACGCCATTCAAAACGGGGCGAATCCTCAATGGTTACCGCAGGGATTTCTACCGTTGCCATGGGTTTTGCTTCCGATGGTAATAACTGCAGCAAGGTAACCACGCCGTAAAACAAACCGGATGGATCGGCAGCCTTAATTTCAACTCCCTTTTCACTTATAGAAAGGCTGTATGCTTCATTACTTTTATCTCCGGACAACAAAAGTATAATTTGGTTCTTTTTTGCGGAACGTTTTGCCTCTACTCCGGGTTGAATTTGAAAAGGTTTTAATCCTTCCAGCAGATAATTTACACAGTATTGAATTTGAGGTTCATTATCCGCAACAATCCGTGTATCTGCAGACAAGGTAAAACTGCCGCTATTTTGCACAATTTTATTAGGTTTGGGAATCACATTAATCTCTGTTTTTGAGAATACTGTTGAAAACAGTCCGGTTCCCAGAACCAAAACAAGTATTAAATAAACAACCTGTTTGAGATGACGCATTATTTCCTCCGTTTCATTGGTTAAGCACATAATTAACCAAGATTTTTGCAGGAAAGCAAGAAATTTCAACAGAATTGCAAAAACAACCACAATCCTTCAAGAATTATCTGGAATTCTTGTATTAATTTATTAAATTAAAAGATTGTTAACGAACGAATTTAGCAGGAGATTTTTTTATGTTCAAGAATCACCCTAAAGGACTGGTAGTCTTGTTTTTTACCGAAATGTGGGAACGTTTCGGATTTTACCTGATGCTTGGTATATTCTTTTTGTACATGAGTGACACAGCAACCGGTGGATTGGGATTGTCACGAGCAGGTGCTTCAGATATTTACGGCACCTATCTGGCACTGGTTTATCTTTCTCCCTTTATAGGGGGGCTATTGGCTGACCGTATACTGGGTTATCGACGCTCCATTATTATTGGTGGATTGTTGATGGGTACAGGTTATATTGGCCTGGCAATGCCCGGCATGACCGCTTTTTGGATCGCTTTGTTTTTGATCATCATTGGTAATGGATTTTTCAAACCCAACATTTCTACACTTGTAGGTAATCTTTATGATGTTGAAAAATACAAATCCCTCAAAGACTCCGGATTCAACATTTTTTATATGGGTATCAACATTGGCGCGTTTGTCTGTAACTTTGTTGCAGCATATTTGCGCAACCACTTTGGCTGGGGATACGCTTTTGCCGCAGCCGGTATTGGCATGTACCTGGGTGTTATCTGGTTCCTGAGCGGACAAAAACACGTACGAGAAGCAGATATTTTAAAACCCGCAACCAAAGAAGATATGCCCCTGTGGAAGATTGGATCAAACGTATTTCTACCCGCCATTGTGGCTGGTGTTTTGGGTTGGTTCATCCCCAACAATATTTTCGGTTCCGATTCTACAGATGCGTTTCTGTTTGCAAGCATTCCTGTAGCACTGTTTTATCTCTCTTTGTGGCTCCGCGCTTCCAAAGAAGACAAGGCTCCTATTGCCGCACTTTTATCTATTTTTGCAGTTGTGATCATTTTCTGGGCTATTTTTCATCAAAACGGTTCTGCGCTTACCATCTGGGCTGAAAGCTATACTGACCGCAGCATGCCCGCCTCTGTAGAATCTGTTGCAGGTACCTTTGGCATGGTACAGGAAGTGGATACAACGCCACGCGAAGTACCCAAACTGGACGCCCACGGTGTTCCTATGGTAGACGCTGACGGACATGCCATCACAGCAATGGGTCCACATCCTTATTTTAACAATCTTGCAAAAAGCAAATGGCCGGAAGAAGGCAAGAGTCTAAAACTACTCTCTACTGAGATATTCCAATCTGTGAATCCCTTTTTTGTAGTCGTTCTGACTCCGGTTGTTGTCATGTTTTTCGGGTTCCTGCGTAAAAAGGGCAAAGAACCTTCCACACCCGGCAAGATCGGTTGGGGTCTCTTTATTACCGCCATGTCTACGTTGATCATGATTGCGGCTGTATTTGCATCTCAAAACGGATTGGTCAAGAGCTCTCCCCTATGGCTGTTTGGAGTTTATGGCGTGATTACAATCGGTGAGTTGTTCCTCAGTCCTATGGGACTTTCACTGGTATCCAAACTCAGTCCCCCGCGTTTGACCGCGTTAATGATGGGTGGATGGTTCCTGTCAACTGCAATTGGCAACAAACTTTCAGGTGTGCTTTCCAGTCTGTGGGACACCTACGACCACAAGGCCGTCTTTTTCACTATCAACTTTATCGGCGCTTTGCTGGCCGCCATTGCAATCTTTTTAATGGTAAAATGGCTGCGACGCGTTGTTGAAGAACATACGGGAAGTAGATAAGATTTGATATTTCCGGGGTCTATTAGGCCCCGGAGTTTTTATCTGCGCTCATCAGCGCGGGTCTGCTCACTGGCGAATTTATCTAGTAAATATCAACTACGAAATCCAGATCATCAGCGAACCGCTGACAACCCATTCACCATTGACATTTTTCAAATAGTAGACCATACCGCTGCCGGCAAGCGGAGCAAAGACCACGCCTACTGTTACAACAGCTTCGGTTTTACCATCATCGTATCCCACCCGTGAAAGACTGACGTTAGGTTTTGAAAACATGTTTGAATCGGGAACATCTCTGCGAAAAGTAATATCATACCCCGAAATGGATTCGAGCGCAACTTTTGTCTGGTTGATTGTTTCATAGTTCTGCAGCGTTTCTTCTTTTACATTTACACCATTTTCTTCGAGTGTAGATATATGGTGAGTGCCAATATCATCACCCCAGGTAGAATCTTGCAGAATAATTGCGGGCACATTGTCATTGAAATACGCATCAAGAGCCAACTGATAAATTTTATAATCATCACCCGAGCCCTCTTCCGGTGTTACCGGATTCTTTTCCGTATTGCATGCAAACAATGACAACAGTATAATAAAAATCAATTTATATGATTTCATACGTCACCTCTTATTAATAGTACATTGATTTATTACACTCCCGCCAAAGCTGTCCTGTTCCCCTGTGATAAACAAAATATATAACAATCAGTCAAAATTCAAGAATAAATCCTAGAATTCCCACATAAAAAAGCAAATTTACGGAACCACAAAGACAGCAGAAATTTTGAATTCATGATCTAAATCATTTTTCTCTGTGTTCTTTGTGGCTCTGTGGTTCTAATCTTGACAATTTAACTTACAAGATCGTTTCTTACGTTAAAAAGATTCTACGGCTGTCTTGGAAATTTGCTAAAATCGGGATTACGTTTTTCTACAAAGGCGTTTTTACCTTCCTGTGCCTCATCTGACATGTAATAGAGCATGGTTGCGCATCCCGCAAGCTCTTGCAATCCGGCTTGACCGTCACAATCGGCATTCATTGCGGCTTTGAGACAACGGAGCGCGGTCGGCGAATTGCGGAGCATCTCGCGGCACCACTGCACGGTTTCTTCCTCGAGTTTTTCATAAGGAACAACCGTGTTTACCAGTCCCATTTCAAGCGCCTGCTGAGCGTCGTATTGACGACAGAGAAACCAGATTTCGCGCGCTTTTTTTTGTCCCACAATCCTAGCAAGGTAACTGGAACCATAACCACCATCAAAAGAACCCACCTTGGGTCCGGTTTGTCCAAAGATGGCATTATCCGCGGCAATGGTAAGATCGCACATGACGTGCAGCACATGCCCACCGCCAATGGCGTATCCCGCAACCATGGCAACCACAGGCTTGGGACACGTACGGATCTGGCGCTGAAAATCGAGCACATTCAAGCGGTGCACGCCTTTTTCATCCTTGTATCCGGAATCTCCACGGATTTTCTGATCGCCACCCGAGCAAAAAGCCTTTTCGCCTTCACCGGTTAGAATAATTACGCCAATCTCGGGATCTTCACGCGCGTCTTCAAAGGCTTTTGACATTTCAAAAACCGTTAACGGACGAAACGCATTGCGCACCTCGGGACGGTTAATGGTGATTTTTGCCATGCCTTCTGCTTTATGATATTTAATATCGGTATATTCACCTGCGGATTTCCAGTCTACAACAGACATGTTAACCTCCTGTATTTAAAAATTCTTTGATCAATTGTAAAAATGTTTGCGGATCTTGAAAATGCGTGTTATGCCCGCATTCAGGTATAATTTTTAACTCAAAGTGATTATTATATTGTGATAAACGTTCAAGAATAGCACTATATTTCTCGTCATGTTCCCCGGCTATAAAAAGAGCAGGCAGGTCCAATTCCTTCAAATGCTCTTCAAGCGGTGGCTGTACCCCCTGACTCATCCCTCGCACGGCTCTTACCAGCTCAACAGGCTCATTAAACAACAGAGAAGCAACATAATCTGAAAAATCAGGATGACGATTCAGATCCCCAAAAATCGGCTGTTCATACCAGGCTTCCAGAAATGCAGTCAGATCCGCAGTTTCCAGGTAATCGGCAGTGGATTTGTCTTTTTGGTAGCGTTCCTCGCGGGTCTCTGCATCATCAATCCCCGGAGAAGCGGATTCTACAATCAAGTGATTAAACCGGTCCGGATAACGGACGGCCAGGTACATTGCCAGTCTGCCTCCCATGGAATATCCTGCTATGGCAGCAATGGGTATTTCAAGCTTATCCAGTACCTGTATCACCTGCTCAGCGGTCTCTACAAAATCATAATCCCCCGATTCTTTGAGATACAGGGACTCACCATGACCGGGAAGATCAGGTGCAATAATATGATAATGGGATTTTAATTCTTTAACAAAAGGCGCCCATGTACGACCATTTCCCATAAATCCATGTAAAAACAGCAATGCAGGATTTTCAGGATCTCCCCACTGATGCACAAAAAGCGACATGATGGCTCCCCTTACCGGTATTTGATAACTTCCCGGATCCTCTCCAGGATGTCCTGATGAAACCGGTGGTTTTCTTCCGCACGGGTTGCAATTTCAAGAATAATGGTTTGTTTATTCTGTGTGGCTTTGCCCAACTCTTGCTTGAACATTTCAAGGGTTTCACATTTCATATAGGGTATATTAAACTGTCGCGCCAGCGGTTCAAATGCATAGTTGTGTGGGGTTGTGAACCAGGGTTCAAACACCTTTTTGTGCTGTGATACTGGCAAAAAGTGGAAAATACCACCACTTTTATTGTTAATCACCACCAATACCAGGGGCTGTGCACCTTTTTTCACCACATCCAGAGAGTTCATATCATGGATCAGGGCCAGATCACCTATCATCAACACTACCGGCTTTCCCAATCCTTCCGCAAAACCTGCGGCAGAGGCAACAGTACCGTCAATTCCGCTGGCACCACGATTTCCGGCAATGCGCACATTATCCGGCAGTGACTTTACAAACATATCCATATCCCGTATGGGCATGCTGCTCGCCAGATACAGACCCCAGTTTTCCGGTAATCCGGATGCAGTAGCGCGGGCAATTCCCGGCTCGGTCATTTTATGGGTTTCATCCAGAATTTCGTTCACGGCCAGTAATGCTTTGGCGTTTAATTTCTCCAATGCGGTAATTTCCGCGTTCCCCGCAGAGGTGTGAGATTTCAAAGCCGCACATACGGAAGCAATATCCGCATTTAAACGATGCGTTACCCGGTGCGCAGGATCAATTCGCTCTGTGTACCCGGCTGTATGAATATAATAGTGCGGTGTTTTGGTTTCAATAAACTGCAGTAATCTCTTGGAAACAGATTGTCCTCCAAAATGCAGTACTACATCCGGATTCAATTCCTCTGTTACTTCATCGATTCCCAACATCTGGTCATAAAAAGAGATGGTGTTTTCCTGCTGTATGCGGTTGCCGGATAAAATATCGGCAAAGACCGGCCATTTTAAATGCTTTGCCAGTTTTCGTACTGCAGCAATATCATCCATACCCTGCATACGCCCGGCAATTATCACTCCGCTTTTGGCGTTATTTACCAGTTCGGAGATCCGTTTAACAGTAGATAAATCAAGCTGTTTAACCGGTTGGGCATAATCCGTATAGGCACACGTTCCGTTCACCATCCAGTCGGTGAGTTGTTGCACACAGGCATCATCCACTTTTTCAGTTTTCAGGGCCAGAGGCTCGCGGTACATGTTATTGAGATGCACAGGACCCGGATTGTCACCGGTTGCCTGATGCAGTAGCTGGTCCACAGTGGTGAGTACCATACGCGGATCAAGATTCTCATCCGGACAAGGCAGTTCGTACTGCCAGCGCACATATTTTCCATACATACCCTGCTGATGGATGGTCTGGTTTGCACCGGTATCCAGCAGTTCGGGCGGACGGTCAGCGCTCAGGATGATCATGGGCACATGGTCCATGCTTGCTTCCACAATGGCAGGATAATAATTGGCCGCCGCAGTACCGGAAGTACAGATTAACAGAGCGGGTTTGCCGGTTGCACGGGCGTACCCCAATGCATGATACGCGGCACCGCGTTCGTCATAGCAGATACGTTTTTTCAATTTCCCGTTACGTGCCGCGGCAATGGTAAGAGGGGTGGAGCGTGAGCCCGGTGAAACGCAGGCATATTCAATGCCGTTACGCACCAGTTCTTCTATAATCAATGACGCCCACAGCGCGTTTATGTTTTCTAAGCCAATTCCCATATCACTGAAAGAGTTTTGTAAAATTTAATATTTTAGTCTGATTTTCTTCCCATTCCTTATCCGGATCACTTCCCTCAACAATCCCCGAACCCGCAAAAATTGTCAGTTTATTGCCATTCACTAGGCCCGAGCGGATACCCACAGCAAAACCTGCGGCATCACGACTTACCCAACCTATCGGTCCCGCGTACCAGCCGCGATCAAATCCTTCAATCTCGGAAATATAGGGAATGGATATGGTATTGGGGAATCCGCCTACTGCCGGAGTTGGGTGCAAGTGAGAAATAATCTCGCCATCGCAGATCCCGTCGCGCAAGACTCCAATAAACAGGCTTTGCAGATGCTGAACATGGCGCAGTTTGAGAATACGTTCACGATCCACATCGTTAATGTATCGGCACAAGGGTCCCAGTCCCGAACGCACCATATCACTCACCCAGCGGTGCTCACGAATGTCCTTGTCTGAGGATTGCAGGTCTTTTTCCAGCGCCTCATCTTCTGCTTCGTCACGACCACGGGGACGTGTACCGGCAATGGCCTCGCTCCATATTTCGCGCCCCTCACGACGATAAAGCCGCTCAGGCGTAATACCCATAAACGCAGTTTCCGCATCGGGTTGAATGCAGAAATGAAAAGAGTTCGAGTTCTGACCAATCAGCTTTTCAAAAAGCAGAGAAGGATTGATGGTTTCGTCAAAGGTAAGGGTTGACCGCCCTGACAGCACAATCTTTTGCAAAGTCCCGTTCTCGATCAATGTCAACGCCTGCTGAACATTGCGATCCCAGGTGGACTTTATCGGGTCCATTGCCAAATCAGTATAGGCGGGCAGTTCTTTTGTATCTTTATAAAAAGAAAAATCAAGTTTTTGCAGGTCTGCCAGAATTTCATCAAGCTGGGGTTCTTCAAGGTCTACTACATAATTGAGAGCAAAATAATAGTGCAGATCGCGCTTTAACAGCTCGAACCGGGGCACAATAAAATAATAGCGTTTAAACCGCTGCCACAGTTCAGATACCGCATGATCGGGATCAAATTTCAAGCCGCCATAATAACGAACATCTTCATCCGCACCCTTTAGCAGGCGGTCCAGTTCTTCAAAAACCTCGGTATATTCGTTTGTATTGCCTTGAAAAATATGGGCAGCACCCACACCTGCCATTTTCAGCCGGCCATCTCGTTCAGACCAGTATGTTTTTTGGGGAAAATTCTGATTTTTTAACCAGAGAATCAGGTCCGCTTCCTGCACCTGCAACTCAATACGCTGCAAGGTATTCTCGGAACCGGGAACCGCACGGTGAGCATGGCACCGTTCTTTCAATTCAACCGAAATGTTTTGTTTCAGGGCATCAAAGGTAGTCAAAAAATCCTCTGCTTATTTCTTTTTATCAGCAATATATAAAGTTGCAATGCCCAGGGTCAGGGGGTTAACAGAGACCTTGTAAAATCCTGCTTCAAACAACAGTTTTGCAAATGCATTGCCATATGGAAAATCTTCAACCGATTTATTCAAATAGCCGTACGCGCCGGCATCACCGGAAATCCACGCACCGATTTTCGGTAATATATAACGAAAATAGAGCAGATACATATTCCGTATAATTTTGTTGCCGGGCAGCGAAAACTCGAGCACCATCAGCCTGCCCTTTTCATTCAGCACCCGATGCATCTCTTGCAGTGCGCGCGGCACATCCGGAACATTTCGAATGCCAAAAGAAATGGTCACCACATCCACGCCATTGTCTTTGACCGGCAGATCGAGCGCATTCGCTGGCAGCAGGGTGAGACTGTCTGTCAGTTCTAGTTTTGCAATTTTTTCACGACCTACGGCAAGCATTTCCTGCGCCGGGTCTATGCCAATTCCTCGTCTTACAAATGCGCTTTGTGCCAGGGTCAGTAAAACATCTCCAGTACCTGTAGCGGCATCCATAACGGTGAGTCCTGCTCGCTGTGGCAGATGACAGATCATGCGTTTGCGCCAGCTCTTGTCGATACGCAGGGACAGCAGCCGATTGAGCAGATCGTACCGCCCGGATATGCGGTCAAACATGCGCCAGCTTTCGGCTTTGGCTGTATTGTCAATATGTTGATCAGTCGATTTCGGCATAATAATCTCGTTCAAGATGCTAAAATACAGAAATTTATGGTGGGAAGCAACAGGTTTTCACCCGGATTTATTTACATTTTGGGATAAAGGGTAGCCGGAATTGCGTTATCAAACTTAATCGCGATGCAGATTCCTGCATCGCAGGACATTATCCTGGAACATTCGTCCCATACGTAGTCCGAGACATCAGGACAAATGTCCTGTGAAATGTTCCACCAGGCATCCCCTGGCTGAAGGATTTCCTGGCGATCACAAAGCCGTAAGTTAACAGCCCACAACCCTGCATAATTTTAATCCAAAATTCCTGATTCCCTTTTTTGGATACTATTCAAGATAAAATCTACAATTGGCTTGGGGTCCTCTAGCGAATGCGGATGATGGCCAACTCCCGGCTTTAAAATAATTTCGATAGTTCCACCAGCTTCCCTAAATTTATCGGCCAGAATTTCTGTATTTTCCTTATAGGGAACAACCTTGTCTGAATCACCGCAAACATGGATTACCGGAATATGAGCCCGTGCAACATGAACGCACGTCGAAACAGGATTCCCCTCAAAAGTTAAAACAGATTCCTGATTCAAATTATAGGCGGCTAAACATTGCTGCCAATCCGCAGGACTCCCCTGTCCCTTGAACAATCCCCCCGGCCAGCTTTTTATATCACACACAGGAGCATCAGCATAAATACAAAACACTTTATCCGTATTTTGAGATGCCCAATTGTAAACAATTAAACCTCCTCTACTCATACCCTCCAACACAACCCGGGTATTCAAATTATATTTTTGGGTGACAAACTCATAAAACTCGCTCCACAACGCTACCGCCTCGGGACTGCCAAACATTCCGCCGACATCAACAAAAGCAACATGGAATCCGCGTTCGAGCAATTGAATATCAAGCTGCGGTTCGTGTCCCCAAAAACGGGCCCTCCATATCCAGTATCCATTACTGTCAGGTTCATTCGGAATTACGATTTTAGCATCGTGCCCCTTGAAATCGAATTCGATCATTTCGTAATTACCAAATAAACTATCTCTGGCATGTGCAAATGTTGTGGCGACAAAAAATAAAAAAATGACTAATCTAATCTTCATTATTGGTCCTTTTCAAATCGATTCACACCTGGCAAGGCCTGACTTGATCCTACATGCCAAGTCCGCAGGAAAATGCAACGATCCCCTGACAGGGTTTTAGATTTCTAACTACCCCATGTAAAGCAGATGCTAATTCACATATCATCTGTTTAAAAGAGTACTCAAAAAATCCATTTTTGTCAAGAAAATTTCCTGATCCAAACATTTACTCGTCCTCTATCATCCCCAGCAAAAAACTGAAAAATATTCATTTTTTGCATTGTGCTTTTAATATCAATCCCTTACTTTACGTATGTTAAAACCATCGAAAACCCGTCAAATTGACAATGAAAAAGCAAATCATTCAATATAAAACCCAAAATTATGGTGGTGAACATGATTGAAAAAAATCCATTGGCATACGAGTACCCCCTGTTGATCAAACAACTTTTTGACGCCCCGGCCGATTATGATCCCGATCAGGAGATCGTTTATCGCGACCAGGTGACCCTGACCTACAAAACCTGGAAAGAACGGGTGCACAGGTTGGCTAACGCACTGGCAGATCTGGGCGTAAAACCGGGAGACACGGTTGCGGTTATGGACTGGGACTCGCACCGCTATCTGGAAGCCTATTACGCCGTACCCATGATGGGAGCGGTTTTGCACACAATCAATGTACGTCTCTCACCCGAACAGCTTGCGTACACCATTGAGCATGCCGAAGACGATATCATTGTTTGTCATGCGGATTTTATTCCGCTGTTAGAGGCAATTCGGGGACGCATTGTTCAGGACCGAAAGTTTGTAGTTATTGCTGATGGCGGTGAGGTGCCTGAAAACCAGATCCAGTTCGAAGGAGAATATGAAGATCTGCTGGCAAAAGCACAATCGCACTATGACTTTCCGGATTTTGATGAAAACACCCGCGCGACGACCTTTTATACCACCGGTACTACCGGTTATCCCAAAGGAGTGTATTTCTCGCATCGACAGCTTGTATTGCACACCCTTGCATCGTTGACCTCACTCTCCAGCCCGTCAACACAGGGACGTTTTCACCGGGAATCGGTCTATATGCCAATCACCCCCATGTTTCATGTTCACGCCTGGGGTATGCCATATATGGCCACCTTTATGGGTGTAAAACAAGTGTATCCCGGCAAATATGTACCTTCCATGCTGTTAAAGCTGCTGCTGACACACAAGGTAACATTCAGCCATTGCGTACCCACAATTTTAAACATGCTTTTAAAAGATCCCGAAGCCGCAAAATATGATCTCTCAAACTGGACTTGCGTCATTGGCGGTGCTGCTCTGAATAAATCCATTTGTATTGAGGGACTCAAACGCGGTATTGATGTATATGGCGGTTACGGCATGTCTGAAACATGTCCCGTAGTGTCGCTCTCGCAATTAAAAGACAAAGAGTTGGAACTCTCTTTTGAGGAACAGGCAAAAATCCGTTGCCGTACCGGAAAACCCATCGGCCTGGCACAAATGCGCGTTGTGGATGAAAACGGCAACGACGTACCGCGCGACGACAAGACCCAGGGCGAGATCGTGATGCGTACCCCATATTTGACCCAGGGGTATCTCAAAGATAATACCCATTCCGCGCAACTATGGGCAGGCGGTTGGATGCACACGAATGATGTTTCCTGCATTGATGAAAACAACAGCTTCCGCATCACTGACCGCACCAAGGATGTGATCAAGGTTGGCGGCGAGTGGCTAAGCTCGCTCGAACTGGAAGATGTAATAGCCAAACACGAAGGCGTTGCCGAAGTGGCGGTTATCGGATATCCTGATGAAAGCTGGGTAGAGGTGCCAATGGCTGTTGTGGTTGCCAGGGAAAACGCGGATTTCAGCGACAGAGACATTGTGAAAATGGTCAAAGCCGCTGTGGATTCCGGCAGAGTGCCGCGCGAAGCGATTACCATCAAGGTCAAACGCGCCGATGCAATCCCCAAAACCAGTGTTGGTAAAGTGAACAAGGTGGCACTACGAGCACAGTTTGTAGAACAGCAATAGATTTTTCATAGATTCACCTCCGGGAGGTCCTGACCTCCCGGAGGTTGAATTTATCTCAGTTACAATCAATCGTAAACCGGTTGCTGAGTAGGCCGTCCAAAGGACGGACGTATCGAAGCACCGGTTTTTTTCACCTAACACTCCCTCTCCGACACACTCATAAACATTAAATTGTTTTTATATTTTGTATCGATTTTTGTTTTTCAATTTCCTTCACATATTCCGGCAAGTTTTCAAAGGCCTTTCGTATACTGGATTTAATTAATTTCTGATATAATTTTTCAATATAATCATGGGAGGCATCCCAGGAAGTGACTGTATAGAATCCATTGCCGGTTAATGAACATAAATAAGGTACATGTAGTCCATCATGGATATCAATTTTCAAACTTAACTCGACTGTTTCTTTCTCGCCAGCCCAGGTAGCATTAAATTCCTTGGTCCCGTCTTCAATATATACAATTATTTCAACATCCGGCCCGTTTTGTGATAAATACTTGTTAATTTCAGTTTTAATTAACGTTTCATGTTCATCGGTTAAACGCGGCTTTACCTGATCGTGCTGACCGGGCCATGAAAAAGTTGGTAAATTTAATTTTCGATCACTAACACCTTTACGATTATCATGAATAAAAATTGATTTGATCTTCAAATCTGAAACAATGGGATCAACATCTTCATCAACAAGGAATTTTTGTTTTGTAGATGCACATCCGGTAACAAATAACAAGACAAACACTAATAGTAATGACTTTTTCATTTCCACTCCTAACATGAATTCCACATTATGAATTTAAAAATCTTTTAAAATAAAAAAAATTATGGAGTTAAATTTAAACAATTCCCCATTGCATTTTGTCGATATTCCCAATTAACTCTTTTTAAAAATAATATGCAAGCACAAATTTCACTCATTCTTCCGTGACGGAGAACGCTTTGCTTATCTCCGTCACGATCATTCAAAAATGTATTTTTGGAGTGCGGCGCCTTTATGCGCCGCGTCGGGCCGAAGGTCCGAAATCAAGTGGTCCTCATTGCCCAAAATTAAACAATTATAGTAGCGAAGGAACTATGGTGTAAAGCACTGCTGTGCAAATATCAATAAATTAATTATTTGTGCATTACTCAATTTTCTCCAAGCACAGTTTGGAGCCAACTTTCCTTATTTATAGACTCACCTCCGGGAGGTCCTGACCTCCCGGAGGTTGAATTTATCTCCGTTCCAATCAATCATAAACCGGTTGCTGAGTAGGCTGTCCAAAGGACGGACATATCGAAGCACCGGTGATACTATCAAATCAGGGTAATCCTGCAACCCTTAAATAAAGGTTTATCGAAGTAACAGCATCTTTTTCTCCACCAATCGCGTTCCCAACGCGCTTGCAACGGACAACCGGTAAAAATAGATTCCTGAGGACAGAGGCTGCCCGGTATCATCACTCCCGTTCCACGAGCAACAATACTCCCCCGGCAGCTGCTCCTGCTGTACAAGCGTACGGATTTGCTGGCCCAGCGTATTATGTATAGACAATGTAACAAGTCCCGGTTTGTTTAACCGATACCGCAGTGTGGTTTGAGGATTAAAAGGATTGGGATAGTTTTGGTACAAATCAAACTCCATGGGTATAACCGGTTCTTCATTCAAAACCTTTGTTGTGGGGTCCACCTCTAACGCTCCCAATTCCGGTGCATTGCCCAGGTATTCAAATCCAATATCCATGCCTGCGTCTATAAGTGCACTGCCCACAACCGGGCGCATAAAATCAATATCGGGCAGGCTGCCATCTGCTTTACGGGGTGCAGTAAGCTGGTCTTCATCCAGGCTCATAAAATCAGCATCGGTCAGGATGATGGACAAATCAAAAGAATTGTGGTGCGCGGTGTTTTGTGTGGTATCCAGATACGCAGTTCCCGCACTGCGTCCCTTGTAACTCAGATTGTTAATTAACACATGGTCATATCCCTGCGCGTTGATATTTTCCGACTGGGCGCTCTCGCGGTTGACCATATTAAAATTGACCGCATTCTGATAGCCGGTATTGTTGTACCAGTCATTACCGGTCAGGTGGTGGTTCGAGTAAAATCCATTTGCCTTGTTACGTACCGCAATACAAAACCGGACCGTATTACGGGGAACAGGATTCGGAATCCTGTCTTCTGTGTCATACGCATAGCCACCGGCCTTGAATCCGGTACCGTCTCCCAGACTGGCAAACGAGGTGGAATAGCCGTTATAAAATGACCAGCAATTTTCAAACACAATGGATTCGCTGGAACGGATGGTATCAAATCCATCATCGCTGTTGAACCAGGCGCGGCACCCTCTAAACACATTACCAGTACCACCCGATTTGGGATGACAGCCAAATCCGTCCGTATTGCCGCCCATGCCGTCTTCGGAGACATTGTCATGATTGCGGTAAGCATCGCAATTCAAGAACAGATTGTCGCCACCGGTCCGATGGCGTAACGCGGTACCTTTATTATCGTGCATACTGATCAATTCAAATATATTGTGATCTCCCCAACTATAAATGCAATAAGATTCCGTATGCGACGTGATGGTCACCTGTACCCCAATCATCTCTAATCCTTTGATGTGGATATAATCTCCGGAAACCCAGATACCCACTACTCGCCTTCCCTCAGGTTTGACTGCCGAAAAATCAAAAACCGGCGTTTCTCCGGGATACGCCCAGTAATTGATAGTTTGTCCCTCGCTTCCACTTTTATCCAGAAAACTGATACAGGCAAACAGGTTCTGTTCTATTTTAGAGATCTGGTCCTCCCGCACAACATAGCTGCCGCCGCGAATATAAACCGTATCGCCCGCACTGGCCAGGGTTTGCGCATGTTGAATAGACTCGAGGGGCTGTTCAAGGGTCCCGGGATTGGCATCGCTTCCGTCCGGAGCGACATAGATTGCAGAGAAAACCGGAGTGACCGCTAAAACCGAGATTAACAAAATAACATAAAAATATTTCATTTCTCCTCCCATTTCAGTCTTTTTTTCTATCTTCCCCATTTGGCGGTAACATACCCAACAACCAATCCCAACACCGTACCGGGGACTAGAATATCCATAAACGAACCGGATTGCAAAGCAGTAAGAAAAGATAAAATCAATCCAATCCCTCCTCCTACCAGTACACATGGCGCTGTTTTTTTCAATTTCTTGCTTGCAATGCCGCTGAGCAAGCCAGTTACGGTACCTTTCAGAGCTGCAAAGATAATAATAAATGACAGCATTTCTCTGGCTTCAGGGATAAATATGGCAGATGCCCCATCCAGCAAACCCAGTACCGTACCTGTAATTAATCCCAAAACGGATTTTTTCATATCAAACAACCTCGTGTTTCAGGTTAAAAAGCATCTAATATTTACTCTTTTTGTTTTTTCATTTGTGCTGCCAGGGGTCCCCAGATCATAATGAGATGTATACCCGCCGCAGAAGAAAGGATATAAGAAATTTCCTGATAACACCCGGTGCCTTTGAGCTTGTAAGCACAGCCCAATATGGTAGCACCCCAAATTATTGCACTGGCAATAATATAATACCCCACGATAAACTTTTGCTTGTTCATATTCGCTCCTACAGGTTTATTAACTTTACAATTACGATCAGGATATGTTGTCCGGAAGAGGAAAAATGACATACAATTTATTGGTTATGTAATTAAGAAATTAAAAGAGATTAAATCAATAGAAATGTGGATATTTTTAATTTTTCAATACTTTGATGACGATTAGCAGATGTGCCTCCGGGAGGTTGGGCATAACCATCAATCCTCAAAATACTCGAACGCATCAATAATATCCAGATATACACCATCAAAACCCGAATTGAGAATAATATCCAGATAGGATGAGTCACTGCCAAAGATCACGGACTGCCATTCCCGCTGCCAGTATTTGACCTTGTAATTGCCTTCCCAATCGGGATTCTCCTTATCCAGCCAATCCGGGGGTTTGGTGTTCCACGCCTCCTGCCAGTAATACCGGTAATCCTCTGCTTCGCCAATACTCATATAAGATATAACCAACCGCACACCGCCATTGGCTTTTTGCTTTAATTGGTCCAGTTCATTTTGAGAGAACACCTCGTCATTAAAAAAGCAGTCCATTACCAGCAGATCATAATCCGTTTTTGAAACCGCATCGATAAACTCTTGTTTTGATGTAAAATTCTCAGGATTAATGAGATAGAGAAAGTTTTTTGCATCCCCCAGGGTATGTATGTCGTTATCATTCACCCCAAAAGGCTGCTGTGGATAATCAGGAATAATATTGAGATCCCGCTCGGGTGCGGCAAAAGAGATAAATCCGTGTTCCCGGCTTTTCTGATATGAATCGTCCATTTTAGAATGTGTAGAACAATAATCAATCACCAGCACCTCAACATCACTTTGCTCACAATTATCACAATGTGCCAGCATATAATCACGCTCATCCGCGGGTGTAGCTGCATTATCATTATCATATCCGTAGAACAGATCTTCACGTCCGGTACCATCAATAAAACGCAGATAATCCTTTACCAGTTCAGCATCCGTATCTCCGTTTACGGCAATCAATTCCTGACCATTTTGAGGAATAATAACAAATCCCGTTGAACGCAGTTTTGCATACAGGCTCAAATCCATTACAAAGCGTCGCATTTGCTGACGATAATCCATATTATCATCCGGTACGACCGGTTCGCTGAAATCACAAACAGAGAGCAGACCCAGCCCCATAATAACAATCCATTTCAACCCAAACATTTTCTTTCCAAATTTACAATTCAACCCCGGTAAATCCACCCAACATATATTCTATTTATGCTTTAAAAACGTACCATTCTGATATTCTGCAATGGCCTGATCCAGTTCTTCTTCGGTATTCATAACTATGGGGCCATACCAGGCAACACGTTCTTTTATAGGTTTGCCAGAGATCAATAAAAACCGAACCCCCGCTTTGCTGCCAACAATCACCTCATCCCCATCTTTGAAAATAACCAGGCTCTCCTGTTCCGCGTATCCATTATTTATGCGGTTCATCTCCAAAGGATCTTCAGCATCCAAACCAAAACAGCCGCTTCCTTCCAAAACATACGCAAAAACAGTATATCCTTCTTTGACCTTGTGAGTAAAAAACGTATCGGGCGGAATTGTAATATCCAGATACTCCGGATCAATCACAATATCCCGCACGGGACCGGCTGCGCCATTAATCTGTCCGCAAATTACGCCAACTTCAACACCAGAATCCAGCTTGATAAAGGGGATCTCTCTTACCTTAACCTCGCGGTAACGGGGGTCCATCATTTTATGCGAAGAGGGTAAATTGGCCCACAATTGCATGCCCCACATTCTACCGTCAAACTCACCTTCCGGCATTTCCTGATGGATAATTCCGCTTCCGGCGGTCATCCACTGTACTTCACCACTGTTTATAATGCCCTTGTGCCCCAGGCTGTCACTATGTTCAACTTTGCCCTCTAACACATATGTAATGGTCTCAATGCCCCGATGCGGGTGCCATGGAAAACCTTTATTATAATCTTCGGGTTTATTTGAATGGAAATCATCAAGCAGTAAAAACGGGTCCAACTCGGGTATATAGGGTATACCAAAGGCACGTTTTAAATGTACACCATTTCCTTCAATAGTAGGATGGGCAGTCAATATTTTGTACATTTTACGAATACTCATAAAACACCTCTTATTTTACTTTACATAGATAACAAACACGAATGAACAGTCATTTCATAATTTTTTCCAATCTCAAATTTGTGTTTGATTCTACATAAATCCGTAAAATATTGACCTAATCACGTTTTGTTACTGAACCTTCGATATTTTTCAAAGAATCCCGAATCTCTGATAATAATTCAGTAATACCTTCAGATTTTGAATATACAGAAGGCGCCTCGTTCCCAGCCCAAATATCTCGCTGCGCCATCACCTTGTCCCGAAAGGCCTTGGCATCCCGCAAACCGATAATTCTTGCATCGCTGCTGCCTTCCGGACTATTTTGTCCTGCTGTTTCCACCTGTAGCGTACAAATACCCAGTTTTCTCAACAAGGGACCTTCCTTTAGAGTCAAGTCCTGAATTTTATCAAGAGGAATTGTTTTTTCAACTCTGAACCAATGCCCCTTTTTCAGTTGCAGGTTCTTCTCTGTCAATGCGCAACTGAGATTGTTAAAATACAAATTGGAATACCATTTGCCCATTATCAACCAAACTGGCACCAATACCAAACCCGCAATAGAAACGATTAATGCACCCAAAATGTAAATAAAAATATATTTTTTTAATATATCATGATACTCGGCATTTTCAATAATTTGGGGTTCCATCTCATCCTCCTTGTAAAAAAAAGGTGTGCTCATAATTTGAACACACCCTTCAAGTTTATACCTGATCCGGAAAGTATTTTTTCCGATGCGCTTCAGCTAGTTTTGTCAATCTATCAGCGACATCAGGATATTTATCTATCACATTGGTTGTTTCGTACGGATCATTTTTCATGTCGAATAAAGATAATTCAATATTCACACGATTGTATTTACCGGCCTTTCCATCATTACCGGGATACTCTAACACCCTGTAACTATGCGGCAAATGCAGTTTCCACTTGCCATCACCGGTAATAATACCTTCAAATGTTTTACCGGTCGTAATTTCATAGTATTCATTCGGATTCGTTGCACCTGGCTTACCAACAACCAGATCCCAGACATTTTCACCATCAATTTCGTTTACCGGAAGTTCAGCACCTGTCACATGGCAAACAGTCGGCATAATGTCAATAGAACACCAGGCTTCATTCGAAACAGTACCGGCCTCTATCTTTTTCGGGTACTTGACAATACATGCCGAACGGGTACCACCATCAAAACTGGTCCCTTTGGCTTCACGATAGGGAGTTACACCCGAATGGTTACCATAACTGGTCCAGGGGCCATTATCTGAAGTCATAATAACCAGAGTATTTTCTTCCAGTCCGTTTTCTTTTAACGCTTTTTCAATTTCACCCACAGACCAGTCAATTTCCATCATGACATCACCATATAAACCGGTACCTGATTTACCCTTGAATTTTTCACTGGCAAAAATTGGCACATGCGGCATAGAGTGCGGTACATAGAGGAAAAATGGCTCATCTTTATGTCGATTAATAAAATCTACCGCATGCTCGGTATACCATGTGGTGAGCATTGCCTGTTCTTTGGGTGTCATACGCTCAACTTTGACCTTGCCATTTTCCCAGAAATGCAACGGAGCATCTTTATAGCTATCCGGATGCTGTGGATGAAACTCCCACATATCATTCGAGTACATCAATCCACAAGACTCGTCAAACCCTCTTACCGGCGGACGTGTATCTTCCTGGTCACCCAAATGCCATTTTCCAAATACCGCGGTCTTGTATCCACGTTTTTGCATCACCTGCCCCATTGTTGCAAATTTGGGATCAAGTCCTCTTGCTTTTGGGGGATGCGCGCCAAATACTTTGGTACGTCCGGGAAAACACCCGGTCATTAAAGACGCGCGAGATGCGGAACACACAGCCTGGGGCACATAAAACTGGTGAAAACAGCGGCCTTCGCTGGCAAGCTGTTCAACATTCGGAGTTGAATACGCGGGCTTGCCAAATGGTTTAAAATCACCCCATCCGGAATCATCCAGAAAAATAATTACAACATTGGGTGGCGTCGATTTCTTTAATGAACTGCAAGCCATGCCTGAAGCAACCAGAGACATGGACACCGTCTTGATAAACGATCTTCGTGATTGCACACTATTCATTTCTTTACCCTCAATTAATGTATTATCCCTTTATAAATATAATACGGATTTCTATTAACACTCTCAACTATTTTCAAAATATTTTCCAATTATAGAAAATTTATTCTGTTCTATTTGGGTGAAATGCCACAAATACGAAACCGTATTCTCGAGGAAAACCGGATCATGACTCACCAATAGCAACGCGCCATTATACTCTTGCAAAGCGGCTTCAATATGCTGAATGGAAAACAAATCCATGTGGTTTACTGGCTCATCCATAACTAATAAAACCGGTTCATTCAACAAACCATCTGCCAGCATCAGCTTTCTGACTTCACCGGGAGACGGCACCTCACTTTCAAGCAACCGGTTAGGGTCTGAACCTAACCGCCTGATTATGGTCATCAACCGTCCCTTGATCGCACTATCCAGGGTATGGATTCTGGCCAGAATTTGTTGTGAAGTAACCGTATCTATCTCCTGGGGTATGTAAAGTAACTTTTCAGACGAGATTAGCTCCAATCCCAGGAAATATCGTATAAATGAACTTTTTCCTGCACCATTATCTCCAGTTATGCCAATTCGTGATTCCGAATCAAGCATTAATTCAGGTATATTCAGGGTTTTATCATCACCCAGCGAGAGCTTGAATTCAGGGATAAAAACCGGAAATTTCTGAAACACACCGCTTTCCTGAATTTGAATGCCGCCCTGAAATGTTTTTTTGATCTTTGTTGCCTGTTGATGCTCCTGAGCACTGTCAAGCTTGCTCTTTAACCTGCTATGGAGCCTGCCATCAATCGCGTCTTTGCCGGTCAGACGGGCCAGATCCATTTTCAATTTTGCATCAAAATCTTTTTTGGCAATATTTCGTTTAGATCTGAGTTTATCTGCCTGATCTGCTTTACTTCTCTGCTGACTAACACGTTTTTTTAAACGACGGACCTCCCGCTTTGCCTTTTCATGCTCTTCCATCATAAAACGTGATTCCTGCTCTCTTTCCGCAAAAGCAGTACTGTAATTACATTTCCGGATATCAATTCCCGGTGGATCAATAAACAATGTCTGATTACAAAGATTGTCCAAGAAATCGCGATCATGACTGATCAGCAAACCAATCCCCCGAAATGTTTTCAATGCCTGAAACAAGATGTGTTTTGCCTGCTGATCAAGATGATTCGTGGGTTCATCAATGGCAAGTAGCGTGGGCCTTGAAAACAGGGCAACGGCTATTTGTAATCGTTTACGCTCGCCATGACTTAGGGTTTTCCATCGATTCGGCCAGTCATCCTCAATTTTCAGCATATCCTTTAAACGAAAGGCATACTTTTCCATGGAATTGAAAAAATCGGAACAACCTTCAGGTAAATGATCAGTTCGCTGTTCACAATAAATCGCATTTCCGGAAAAAGCTATAGATCCGGTATCTGGAAAGAGTTCGCGTGTTATTAATTTTAAAAGTGTGGTTTTCCCGCTCCCGTTTGCACCTACAAAACCGGTCCATCCGGGGTATAATTGAAAAGAAATGGTTTCAAATATTGTTTCAATACTGTTTTCGTAAGCAAAAGAGAGTTGGTTTACCATTAAATATTCCTGCATTATGGTCTCCTGAAATTAAATTCATGTTCCTGTTTGCGGTTTTCCATGTGTTTGCAGAAATAATATTCATGTTACTCTCCTATAAATAATTTGTGTTAAAAAAGGGACAGCAACGGCTGCCCCGTAATAGTATATTTAGAAATTAATTTTTACTGTTTCTTTATTCGTTGATGGTTCCAGGGATGTTACGGTTTTCCACAACGCCTTGTCCGGATCACCAACGGTTACTGTATATGTATCGTTACTGTAAACCGGTGCTGAATAGCTTGTTCCCAAAATTCGTACAGCATGAACCAGCTCACCTGTCTTTTCATTGTCTACAAAAATCACAGGATTCTTAATACCCTTGATCTCAATTTGGGGCAAATGCCCAACAGCTTTTCTGCCATCATTGTCAAATTGATTCAGAGTATATGGCCATCCGGCAAATTCATCGTCCGCACCCGGATTTTCAGGATCAGCCAGAAAATGATAGGAATGTACAACAATATTCCGCTCTGCTTTATCAAATTCCACTAATCCATAACCTGAAGCGGTTTCCTGACCTCTTTTATACCGTGGGTAATTCACTGGTTTATCAACCGGGTTACCCATTGCATAAACATATTGCTTGTTCCCAAAACCATCCTCATAATAACCGGTATTCGGCAAACCGTGCTCTGGCGGATCTGTGATTTTCCAACCCAATCGTTCAGGTTGAAAACGTCTTTCATAGCCCACATATATTGCTGGAGTACAAAAACACCATCCCGCGTCCCGGTAATCATCAATTCCATATTGTGACAGAGAAGGAATGTGCTGATCACCAACAATATGAAATACATAGCCTTTTCGCATAATAGAAAGTGCCTTGTTACGTGCCGTACGCGGCCAGCCACCGGAATCCAAATCTGCAGCCAGCACCATCTGTTCTCCACCATGATGCGTTGCAATATTGGCAAAAACCGTCTGGCTAAGCAATACTTTCATATCCGCTCCCCGCCAGTCTCTTACCCATTCATCCAGAAATTCCAGCTGCCGGTCACCCAGCATTTTCAAATCAGGAGAATCCAGCACCGCGGGATCAACACCACGATCCTTTACATGGTCCTGCCTGCCCTGCCAGTACGCTATAGCATTTGGTCCGGATTTAAAATTACGATCACTGACAATTGCAAAGCTGATTCTGCCATAAACCAAATCCATATAAATCGGTATTATATTTTGTTCCATCAATGCAGGATCAAAAGGATCAGGTAAATGAGAACATTGTGTTGTATGTACCACATTGATCATCTCTGCAGGTTCTACATATCCACCTTCGGTACCATGATAGATATTAAAACTCTTTGGTGGAATATTTGGCCCGCCTTCTCCCCACAGGTTACCTTGAAACACATCATGATCATCCGGAGTACAGATAGTGGGTCTGTCACGCATCAAATCACCAAATGCCCAGCCAAACATGTACCATTTGCCAAGATAACTCAATATTGCCATATCAGCAGGGAAACGGATTATACTGTACCCGCCATTCGCTTCATATATCTGATCACCGGAGAAATAGAGCAAGTCCGGATTTTGCGCTGTTATATGTTTAACCAGCGGTGAATATGGAAATCCGGTACCATACTGACAGGTCAAACCTCCCAAAGTCAAAGCTTGATCTTCAGGATCACGACGTATTGTTCCATCATATTCATTCTCTCTAACATTCCCGTTTGTATCTTTTTCAGAATATACCAGTCTGTATTGTACTTCCTGTTCAGAATCCCAGTTTTCCAGCTTGAATGTAGCCGTTCTGGCATTGGGATCAATTTGAGATTCTTTGATAATCTCCCAATCTTTATTTTTTTTCAACAGCAGGCGAACATTGTGATCATCCCTTTCACCCAGGGGTGGCATTTGTGCTGTTAATTTTACAACATTTCTGCTCAAGGTATACATGGACCACAAGATCGGTCCAAATGTATTTTCCGGTTTGCTGTCAATTTTAGCACCCTTGACCGTTAAATTATCAAACCAGAAATGGCTTCCTTTTTCTCTATCACCTTTTTCCGGGAAATCATTAAACATTGCCAGAAATCCCGGAGTTATGTTGACAGTCTGGCTCAAACTTTTCGAATGATTTTGTTTATCCGTCACTACAGCTATTAATGTATAACCATCACCTGAAGGCTGTGCGTTCACACGTAAATGAAAATCTTTCAGATCAAATCCTTCCGGCAGCGTTGTTTTTTGTTTTTGAATATACAACTCACCCGAGCTTGTTACACCCAACTTGATTCCTTTGCCAAAATAACATGCGGCTCGCGCATCAGGATCTTCGGTGTCCTGCACGCCAATACTCAATCCTGCCGAACTGTTGGTCTCTCCGGAATTTAATAAACCCATACGGACCCCGGCATTGAATCCGACAGCTTTGTCATTCAGCGTAAATGTTAACAAATTCACACGCATATTGTTTCTATTGCCCACACATTCCAGGCGTCCATCATGAATTTGCCAATCTTCCATAGGTATGGCCCAGAAATCTCTACCAACCCAAACCCGATCATAATTATCAAAATCTGCTTTAAACTCTGCAATTTTAGGGGATGATTGTTCCGCCTTTTGTGTACAGGAAGCTAAAACAATAACAATAGAAATTATGATGAATAAAAAACGTTTCATTGTACGTCTCCATTGAATTGTTTGTTTCAAATATTAAAAGATAACATAAATCAGACATGAAACCAAGGAAATTAAGTGTTTCCCCCCAATGGAAACACTTAGAAATCATTTAATACAAAATCATTATCAACAGGCTCATCCCCAAAGGGTATAATCTTTTCCGGATCTGCCGAATGATATCCGGAAGCTCTACGATCTTTTTCAGCAATCCTGCTATTATTAAAAGATAAAACAGGTTCAGACCCCATGTAAGAATTCTTTTGGCTAATATTAAAATCAATTACAAGTTTTTCTAATTCATGGACCTGGCTGTTCACTTCCTGGGCTGAGCTGGCAGTTTCTTCCGAGGTTGCGGCAAATTGTTGAGTAATTGTATTCAATTCTCCGATAGTTGCTGTAACCTGCTCAATACCACGGGACTGCTCATTACCCGCCTCAGACACTTCAAAAATAATTTGTGCAATATCGGAAATATCTCTTATCATATCCATCAATACAGAATTCATATCGCCCGTCATTTTAACACCTTCATCCGTGTTCTGCTTTGAACTTTCAATCAGTGCGGACGTATTTTTCGCAGCTTCTGCAGATCGTATAGCCAGGTTTCTGACTTCTTCCGCAACCACGGCAAATCCTTTTCCTGCTTCACCGGCCCGTGCAGCTTCTACAGCAGCATTCAATGCCAGCAGGTTTGTTTGGAAAGCAATTTCATCAATAGTTTTTACAATGGTTACTGTTTCATCAGAAGAAGATTTAATCAGTTCCATCTTTTGAGCCATAGAATCCATTACTGATCGAATGTGGCTGGCATTTGACTCTATCTTTGTTGCCATATCTTTGGCTTCATTGGTGTTACCGGCATTTTGTTTTGTAAGTGATGCCAATTCGTGCAATGAAGACGATACTTCTTCAAGAGAACTGGCTTGTTCAGATGCTGCCTGTGCTACCGATTGGCTGCCGGCATTGATCTGGTCGGTTGCTACGGTAACCTGTTGAGCAACCATTGCAACTTTGGACAAACTGGTATCCAGATTTTCCATAGCCTGATTGATTGCTTGTTTTAATTGCTGATAATCACCATGAAAATCATTTTGAATTCGTACAGTAAGATCTTTATCTGAAAGTTTAGTCAATATTTCTAACGCCGCATTCAACGGAGTAATAATTGCATCCAGGGTTTCATCAACTTTTTGAATAATATCCTGAAAAACACCATTAAAATCGGTTGCTTCTCCCCGATATTCCAAATCCCCATCAATAGCATGTGTAGTAATGATACTAATTTCCTGCATAACATTGTTCAATGTCTGAACCATTGTATTCATAGCAGGAGCAACCTGATCATCATTATTGCTGACATAAATCTCATCTATCATTTCACCTTGAGCAAGCTTGTACATACCACCCACAATCTTGGTTTCAAGCTTGTTAACAAAACTGTCTAGTGTTTGTGCAAGATCACCAACTTCGTTTTTATGAGTTATATTGGCGCGGGGACGAAGATTTCCTTCATTACATTCTTTAAGCACAGCAATAATAGTATTAACGGGTTTAATAATAACCCGATTAAAAAATATTCCAAAAACAAATGCAATAACAAATCCTGTTATAATGAGTATAGATAAAATCAGGATAGTGATATTTGCATTTGTATCATTTTTAGCCTGAATCTGGTCCATTGCTGTCAAATGAACATTTTGCAAAACCTTGATCGATTCACTCAGAGCTTGAGATTTTAATAATGAAAATGAAAAAGCAGACTGGACCTCAAAAGCATTATTGTTCACGGAATCATTGATTACAGATGTACGTAATACGGATTGATGCGCATCCTTCCACTCTTGAAATACAGTTAAAAAGGATTTCCATTTTTTCTCATGATCCGGGAGCTTTTCAACAGCACCATATTCTTTCATAGTACTTTCAATTAAAAGCCAGGCGTCCGTTTCTTGTTTTCTTAAAGTACCTGCAGTAACTGTTTCTTTTGTAAACGGATTCAACACAATCGCTTCATATTCTGAAATAATTGCCTGTGCATCTCGTAAATCACCCAATAAATTCAATGCAGATACTTGAGATTCTTTAATAGATTTTAAACAATTTTTTGAATGTATTACACTAGTAATCCCCCAAATCCCAACAATCAATAATACAATTGAAACACTGGCAGCGGCAATATAAAATTCGGTTTTCAATTTCAACCTGGACATTAGATACTCCTTTCATCCAAAGGGAAAATTTTTCAGCGAGAACAAAAGATGAAGCATTCTCAATGTAAAACAGCAAAATATACCCTTACCCAAGCATATATTTTACAAGATCTTAACGGGAGAAATAAAAAAAATAACATTTTCATTTTTCAAGTAAAAAATAAAAAGCAACATATATGCCATTTCAGCGTTAAAAAAGGAATTGAAATAATTTTACAATGCTAAAAATAACGCACTTTTTCTTTTATGCAAAAACAGGGTTTGAATGTATTATTAAATATGAGTAACTTTAAATATTCACCATTGATAATTTAGGGGTTAAAGATATATGATAGTGCAACGCGTTTGCGCCTGGTGCAATATGGATATGGGGCCGGCTGCATTTGAAACTTCTAATCCGAGATACAATATAACTCATGGTATATGCTTGGATTGTAAAGAAAAATTGCAATACGGTCACAATAAAAAAAGAGAGTCATTACAACAATTTCTAAACAAATTTGAAAAACCGGTATTTTTAGTTGATTCTCAAATCGTAATCAAAACAGCCAACAATGCCGGCAGACATATGGTTGAAAAACCACTTGAAAAGATAGAAAATTTTGTTGGTGGAGAAGTATTTGATTGTGTTCATTTTAAAAAAAATGGAACTTGCGGAAAAAGTCAGCATTGCAAAGGCTGTATGATAAACAGCTCTATTCTCAAAACACTGGAAAATGGTACAGGTGTAGTAAGAAAAATAGCTGAAATTGATATTAAAAATGGTAACGATATTGTAAAACAAAAATTATTGATTACTACGGAAAAAGTTAAAGATATTGTTTTTCTTCAAATAGATAAAGTAGATGTTATTGAGTTAATAGAACAACACCCCGATTAATATAAATCGGGGTGCAATTTTTATCAGGCGAGTGTATTTACTCTTGCAGAATTTTCTATCTCAAAAGCTTCAACTTTATCTGTGAATTTTTGCAGATACCCCAACTGATCAATTCCTTCCAAAAGACACGTTTTGCTAAAAGGATCAACCGGAAAATCAACTTTGCTGCCATCAGGCAAAGTGACAGTTTGTGATGCCAGATCGATGATTAATTCAGCATCAGAACCGGCATCTGCAAGGTCAAATAATTTCTGCAATACGCTTTCTTTGACTTCAACCGGCAACAGACCATTCTTTAAAGAATTGTTTTTAAAAATATCAGCAAAACTGGTACTGATAATGGCTTTAAAACCAAATCCTGTCAATCCCCAGGGGGCATGTTCACGACTTGAACCACAGCCAAAATTATCTCCTGCTATCAATATTTTTACACCCTGTGCCTTGGGTTGATTCAAAACAAAATCAGATTTTTTGCTGCCATCTTCATTATAACGCCAGTCAAAAAACACATTTTCTCCCAAACCGGCTTTATCAGTTACTTTTAAAAATCTGGCCGGCATAATTTGATCTGTATCAATGTCATTTACTGGTATTGAAACAAATTTACTAGTCAATGTTGTAAAGGCTTCCATAGCTACCTCGTGTTTTATGTCAAACCGGAAATTCCGGCTAGTATTCGAATCCAATTAACTTAATGTACGTCCATCGGTCACTTTACCGGTTATTGCTGCTGCTGCAGCGGTCAGGGGACTTGCAAGGAATGTGCGTCCACCTTTACCCTGACGACCTTCAAAATTTCGGTTACTGGTACTTACAGCATATTGACCGGGTACAAGCTGATCACCATTCATGGCAATACACATACTGCATCCGGATTCACGCCATTCCGCACCGGCATCTTTGAAAATTTTATCAAGGCCTTCTGCTTCGGCTTGATTCTTTACTTGCTGCGATCCGGGAACAACCATAACACGGGTACCTTCTGCAACTTTACGTCCCTTAAAAATTTCAGCTGCCTGCCGAAGATCACTGATACGTCCGTTTGTACAACTACCAATAAAAACAACATCCACTTTCTGGTCCTGAATGGCCTGACCGGGAGTTAGCCCCATATAGGTCAAAGCTTTTTCAAGTGCGTGTTTTTTATTGGTATCAGAAATAGTAGCCGGATCAGGTACATTTTCATCAATCATGATGCCCATGCCCGGTGTTGTTCCAAAAGTGATCATGGGCTTTAGTGCAGATGCATCCAAAGTTACAACCTTGTCATATTCAGCACCTTCATCGGATGGCAAGCTTTTCCAGTATTCAACTGCGGCATCCCATGCCGGACCTTGTGGCGCATATTTGCGACCTTTAATATACTCAAATGTGGTTTCATCGGGAGCAATCATACCCGCGCGCGCACCACCTTCAATACTCATGTTACAAATGGTCATGCGGGCTTCCATGCTCAGTGAGCGGATTGCACTACCGGCATATTCCAGTACATATCCGGTTCCGCCACCGGTTCCAATTTTTGCAATCAATGCAAGAATGATATCTTTTGAAGTTACACCCGGCTGCAATTCACCATCTACCTGTACTTTCATGGTTTTGGGTTTATTTTGAAGCAACGTTTGGGTTGCAAGCACGTGTTCAACTTCACTTGTTCCTATACCAAATGCCAACGCGCCAAAAGCACCATGGGTAGCGGTGTGGCTGTCACCACAGACAATAGTCATACCCGGTTGTGTTAGTCCAAGCTCGGGTCCAATTACATGCACAATACCGCGAGTACTGCTTTTCATATCGTGCAGGGGTACACCAAATTCTTTACAGTTTTGCACCATTTTATCAATTTGTGCTGCTGCAAGCTTGTCCTGAATTGGAATTGATGGATCTGTTGTGGGAATAGAGTGGTCCATAGTACCCACAGTTTGTGACGGTCTGCGCACTTTTAAGCCCTTGTCACGAAGTCCCTGAAATGCCTGGGGTGATGTTACTTCGTGAACCAGGTGCAGATCGATGTACAAAATGGATGGAGAATCCGGTTCTGTAAAAACTACATGGTTTTGCCATACTTTTTCAAACAAGGTTTTGGGGGTCGACATGGTTTAATTCCTCAATCTATGTTCATTGCTTTCATTTTTTTATACGTCAAATTCATCAGGATTTAAACGTTTTAAAATCATTTCGCTAACAGCTGCACCCGAGGGTACCATTGGAAATACCATTTCTTCTTTAACAGTGGTAAATTCGATAACGGTTGGACCATCATTAATAGAAAAAGCCCAATCAATTGCTTCATCCACCTCTGACATTTCCGTAACTTTACGAGCCTTGCAGCCCATACCTTCGGCAATTTTAATAAAATCCGGGTTACTGTGTGACAGGTCTGTAAAAGAAAAACGTGAATCATGAAACAATTCCTGCCACTGCCGAACCATACCCAGATAGCTGTTATTAAAAATAATAAATTTTACCGGCAATTTATAATAAGCTGCCGTAATCAGTTCCTGAATATTCATTTGAAATCCGCCATCTCCTGAAATAGAGATAACCGGTTTATCTTTAACTCCAAAAGCCGCGCCAATGGATGCCGGTACGGAAAATCCCATTGTGCCCAAACCACCTGATGTTATATGGGTACGGGGATGATTGTACAAAAAGTGCTGGGCCGCCCACATTTGGTTCTGGCCTACATCCGACACAACAATTGCATCACCTTTGGTTCTATCCGACAGTTTTTTCAGAATATTCTGGGGACGCAATTTGCCATCATCTTCAGGCACCACTAACGGGCACTGTTCGCGCCAGTCATTGATCTGTTTCCACCAATCATCCAGTTCCATCTTACCTTCGAAATGATGAATCATTTCAGCCAGAATATTGGATACCTGCCCAACAACCGGAAAATCAACCTGAACGTTTTTATTAATGGATGACGGATCTATATCAATATGGATCTTTGTTGCTTTGGTTGCAAATTTATCAACTCTGCCGGTTACACGATCATCAAACCGTGCTCCAATAGCTATCAAACAATCACATTCATTCACTGCCTGATTTGCAGTAAAAGTTCCGTGCATACCCAGCATACCCAGAAATTGATCATCCGTTCCGGGATATCCACCCAGTCCGTGAAGGGTCAAGGTTACGGGTATACCTGTTTTTTGAGCAAATTCGGTTAATTGTTTTCCACCATTAGACAGTATAACACCACCACCGGCATAGATCAGAGGCTTTTTGGCTTTTTTAATTGCATCAACCGCATTTTTAATCATTACCGGGTGTCCGTTTACCTGGGGTTTATATCCCCGCAGTTCCAGCTCTTCAGGATAATTAAAAATACCGGTGCTCATTACAACATCTTTACAAAGATCAATCACAACCGGACCAGGGCGTCCTGTAGTTGCAATGTGAAACGCTTTACGAATGGTTGGCGCCAAATCTTCAATGCGTGTCACCAGATAACTCCACTTTGTAATGGATCGGGTTATACCGGTTGTATCTGCTTCCTGAAACGCATCATTCCCAATCAGATGACTGGATACCTGCCCAGCAATGACGACCATAGGAATTGAATCCATATATGCATCAGCAATACCGGTGACAGTATTGGTTGCCCCGGGACCGGATGTAACCAAAACCACGCCCGGCTTTCCGGTTGCTTTTGCATAACCTTCTGCCATGTGGGTTGCACCCTGCTCATGACGGACTAGTACATGATGCAAAAAATCCACATCGTACAATCGGTCATAAATGTGCAATACAGCACCACCAGGATACCCAAAAATGGTGTCAACACCTTCTCGTCTCAAGCTCTCAAAAAATATATCTGCGCCGCTCATTTTTTTCTTCATTGCTGCAGCTTCCATAAAATTACCTATCTGTTGGTTAATATCATATCAATCAAATTAATATTCCATCACCGCACCTGTATTGGCTGATTTTACAAAATGTGTATATCTTGCTAACCAACCTGTCTTGATTCTGGGCTCAAACTTGGGTAAAACAGAAATACGTTTTTGCATCTCTTCATTACTCATGTCAACTTCTAAAAGCCCTTTATTCAAATCAATATGGATCATATCGCCTTCTTCAAGTGCGGCAATAGGGCCGTGCGCTGCTGCTTCCGGACTAACATGTCCAATACACGCGCCACGGGTACCTCCTGAAAATCGCCCATCGGTGATTAGAGCAACCGAGCTGCCAAGACCGCGACCCATCACTGCGGATGTGGCTGCGAGCATCTCGCGCATACCCGGACCTCCTTTCGGACCTTCAAAACGAATCACAATGACATCTCCAGGATTGATTTTGCCGTCATTGACCGCTTTAAAGGCATCTTCTTCACATTCAAAAATTCTTGCCGGACCGGTATGGTCCCACATTTCGGGTGCAACAGCACCTGTTTTCACTACACTGCCTTCCGGTGCAAGGTTACCAAACAGCACGGCCAAACCACCGGTCTGTGCGTAAGCATTTTCTTTTTTACGAATCACATCCGTGTTTTGTATATCCGCATCTTTGATATTTTCACCCAGAGAAACACCGGATACTGTAGGTCTGTCAAGTTTGAGCAGACCCGGAATAGTTGACAACTCTTTTAATATGGCAGATATTCCGCCTGCATTGTCAACATCTTCAATATGTACATTTTTAGTGGCCGGAGATACTTTACACAAATACGGCACTTTTTTAGATAAATCACTCAATTCTTCAAGACTCAATTCAATTCCCGCTTCGTGAGCAATTGCAAAAGTATGAAGAATGGTATTGGTTGAACCACCCATTGCAAGATCCAGGGCAAAGGCGTTCATAAATGTATCTTTATTTAAAATGTCACGGGGTTTAACATCTTTGGCGATCAAATCCATAATGCGCTCACCAATACTGGCAATCAATTCATCGCGTTTAGGATCCACAGCAAGCACAGTTCCATTACCGGGCAGCGCCATTCCCAGGGCTTCACACAAACAGTTCATACTGTTAGCGGTAAACATACCTGAACAGCTTCCGCAAGTGGGACACCCATTGTCTTCAAGGTCTTTGAGTTCAGCATCACCAATTTGCCCGGACGAGTATTGCCCTACACCCTCAAATACCGAAATCAAATCCACAGGTTCACCTTTAGAGTTGATTCCTTTTTTCATGGGACCACCTGATATGAATATAGTGGGGATGTTGATGCGTGAAGCACCCATCAACATTCCGGGAACAATTTTATCGCAATTGGGGATACATACCAAAGCATCCAGACAATGCGCGGTAGCAACAGTTTCAACACTATCTGCAATAATCTCTCTGGACGGCAGACTGTAATTCATTCCCTTGTGTCCCATGGCAATACCATCATCTACACCAATGGTATTAAATTCAAAAGGTACACCGCCCGCAGCTCGCACAGCTTCTTTGACTTTGCGGCCAAATTCCTGTAAATGTACGTGCCCCGGAATTAAATCTATATATGAATTACAGATACCAATAAAAGGTTTATTAAAATCTTCATCTTTAACGCCTGTTGCTTTCAGTAAACTGCGATGTGGTGCCCGTTCATATCCTTTTTTAACGGTATCTGATCTCATTTTTTTTCCTTTCTAAAATAAATGTTCAACTTGTACCAAACCCTGACCTAAGGCACTGACCTCAAGTTATTATGAAACATGAAAATGTAAGAGGTCAGAAATTTTTAAATTACCACAGGTAGTAGCACAATAATAATCAAAATCGATAGCACTAGAGAAATCGTGTTTGAGAGGTACAAGAAGAGGTTTGAATAAAGTACGGCACAAACTGCATCTTTTTTCTTTGCAGCCTGGTTAAATCCGAAATTGTCCGACTTATTCTTTTTCATAATCCCAATTCTGTTGGATTGATAATATCTAAGATTATAATAAAAAACATAACAAAATACAACAAAAAAAATTCCAAAAATGTAATCATGTTTGAATAAAAAACAATAATCCCCGTTTTCTACATATAAATCTAGAAAACAGTAACAATACACATCAATACGACTTTATTCATTTGAAAATCATATCAATATCAAAAAATCTAACTTTATGCCAATTGACTTTTAGAAAAAATTATACTATTTTCACAAAAGGATTAACTCAAAATCACATATGAAAAGACTCACAACACATATATTTATTCTACTCATCATACCTATTACCCAGTTATTTAGTCTGGTAACGGATTATCAATATATGCGAATTGATTGGGATGAACCCTGGCGTGACACCCGGGAATATACCCAGTATAAAATCCATGAAATAAAAAAGGGCGAGTACGAAATACAACTTCGATCAATCCATACCATTCCTACCCTGCAAAAAGAGAATTCATTCAGCGAAAGTCGGGACTTTGATGTTAGTTCCATGCTCTATCACGATGAGGGAAATGATCTTCTGATCATCCAATTACCTATTCTGCAAAAAAGCGCGCCGGTATCCCGAATGATGGTAAACAAGTTCCTGAAAGCAGGATTCAACACCGCCATCTGGTTCAGACCTCCCGAGCCCTGGGTAGAATCGTCCTCCGATTCAGGCAGATCATTGATCCGTTATATTGCGCAGGACCAACAAAATGCAGAACTTGTATTGGAGCATTTTATCACCTTTGTGCAACAAGTCGTACATTTCCCCATGTTCAGGCATAAGCGTATAGCACTTGCAGGCTATAGCAATGGCGCTATACTGATTAGTGCGGCCCTTCCCTTTATACCGGATGATATTCCAATTTACATTGTAACCGGTGGAGACATTCTGGATGTATTGAAATCCTCAGTTGAAATCTCGTGGCAGGACGCTTTCAAAGAGTTTGATGTAGATACCAGCGCCTATTTCAGCCATTGGCGCACATTGCCTCTCAAACCGCTAAATACTGCCTCTCAAATAAAAAATCCGGAACGTATCCGTGCAATACTTGCGGTTAATGATAAATCCGTACCAGAGCATGAATTCCGCAAATGGGCAAAACTCGCAAACATTAATTTGCGTGTGCTGCCCAGCTCTTTTTCTTCGTATCTATTTGACTGGCTCATGAAAGACGGCGGTACCGGTGATGTTGGCGGACAAATTCAAAACGGTCATTACTGGCTGGCGTTTGAAGTGTTTTTAAACGATGCGCTTGAAAAAGATATAATGGATTTCTTTTATCGACAGTTTACGAGATAAAGGTATCCAATACCAGCTACTTTTATAGCAAAGATTTCATTTTTATCGCGTACCTGACGGCACGCAAAATGATTGAATTCAATAAAGCTACAAATATCCGGCCCCTGACGGGGCCTTTGTATTACCAATCGATCCTAACAAAACCAAAATCAATCAAATAACATACAATCCAAATGTCCCGTAAGGGACAATATATATGTAGGAACACAAACAACGAGAATTCGCATGCCGTCAGGTATGCTATATTAATTTAATTATAAAGCTGCATCTATTCATAAAATAATCCGTGTCATTCGTGGGTTAACTTTATAAAAATTTCCCGGCACCTCGGAGGTGCGGGGAAACTCATATTTTCATTAGAATGAGTTCGTTTCATCCGTGGGTAAAAAATCATAAAACGCAGAGGCACAGGGTGCACAGAGTTGGGGATTCGGACATGCTCGTTGTATCCAAACAAATCTAAATTTAAACCATTTCAGATTGTGTTTCTTTCAACTTTTCAGCAATCCAAATTTTAATGATAGACTGTCGGGTTACGCCTAAACGCCTTGCTTCTTTATCCAAAGACTGGACCATCCAAACAGGGAAATCCACATTCACACGTTTTTGCTCTAAACCGGGTCGGTTGATATTATCAAGATCCAGATGATCAGTAATATCCTGACCGGTATCAAATTTCTCATCAAATTCTTGCGCTGTTATAGATATCTTTTTCATTTTTTCGTGACCTTCTTACTGATATAATTCTAATCTTTTGGTATCGATATGTAAATATTGCAGACCAATATTTGCTTTCCAATCGTGCAATCAAGAGATACCTTGGTTCATCCACATATTTAATTGGAATTTCTACACGATAATCATCATCCCAGAGACTTTGAGCATCAATAAAATTTATTCCATGCTTTTCTTTATTGCTTTGACTTTTATTATAATCGTATTCGAAATCCATAATTATATTAATAATATATATTTTTTATATATTAATCAAGCCTTTTTTGTATAAATATGCATCATAATTAGCAAGCAATAACCCGGCACCTCAATTGTATTAGGCAATTCAAATGATCACCAGTGTTAATTCGTATCTTTCGTAGGCAAGCTTTAATAAAAATAGCCCGGCACCTCAGAGGTGCCGGGCTATTCATACTAAAATTCATATCTTCCGTGTATAACGATAATAACAGAGAAATTTACCCCACCCAAAAACTTAAATCCTTTGAGTGGGGTATACATATATAATAGTGTGTTTTGGTGTGCCTGGTGTGCCAATTAATCCATTTTGAACCAGTCAAAATCGGCATAGCCTTTGGAGAGCTGCATATTGGGACTGCTGCAAAAAATACCCACTTTGGCGCCAATCCAGTGCCCTTCAATAACATCAAAGGTTGTGCCCAAGGGTAGAAAATCCTTACCATCCAGGCTGTAATAGAATGAACACTCGCCATTTTCACTAAACTTTAACTGCAAATAGCAGGTATTGCCTTTAACTTTAACGGTTTCAATCTTCTGAGTCGCGTCATTTTCACGGTCATATTTACCCACATACATGGCAATTTCCATACCGTCTTTATCATTGTTCATCACAATATGGGCCCACTCGTTGCCCATCATTACCAGGCCTGCTTTTTCATCCGGCAAATCAGGATTAAAAACGAGTTTGGTTGTTGCGGTAAACGCGGGCGACGATAATTTCTGCAATAAAAGATTGGGCACAAAGAGTAAATTCCCAAACTGGGTCAGGTTACGGGTTGCGTACAGGCGCATATTTCCGGGATTCGCAGTCAAAGAATACCACGCATCCTGAGGATTTGCCTGCCACTGCCATTGCAGTCCCAGATCTTTTTCATTAAACTCGTCAGTAGTTTGAGGGATTTGAACCGGCCAGGTCTTACCAACATCCGGTTTTTTCCAGGATGCTACCGGCTCACCAATGCCGTCATTGTCAATATCTTTTCCCATCATGGGCCAGCCGTTTTCCCAATGTACGGGTTGGAGATGCACAATACGTCCCCAGGGCTGACGTTCCTGAAAATGCATGAACCACCACTCACCGGATTCCAACTCTACCAGTCCACCCTGGTGCGGACCGTTAATATCCGTACTGCCGGTATGTAAAACGATCTGATCTTCGTAAGGACCATAAATATTCTTTGATCTCAAAGCGGTTTGCCATCCCTGACCTACACCACCTGCGGGAGCCAGAATGTAATAATACCCGTCTTTTTTCATAAACTTGGGGCCTTCAATGGTCGGGTGTTTGTCCATGTTGTAATAAATTATGGTACCATTATCAAGGATCTGTTTTCCATCCGGGCTCATTTTGTGCAGATACAAAATATCCGCACGGAGTTTACTGCGCACAAGGTAGGCATTGCCGTCATCATCCCACAAGGGACAGGGGTCTTCCCACATTTCCACATCCACTACATGGTGCAGATCCCACTTGCCGACAGGATCTTTGGTTTGCCCCATAAACAAACCATCATGCGGGGTACAGAAATAGACATAAAACATACCGTCATGATATCGTATAGACGGTGCCCAGGATCCCTCGCCATGCACCGGCTCATTATATTTTTCCAACGGCAGTCTGTCGTATACATGCCCAATGATGGTCCAGTTGACCATATCTTTTGAATGGAGTACCGGTACTCCAGGGATACAGGTAAAGCTGGATGCTACCATATAAAAATCATCACCCACACGGATCACATCAGGGTCCGAATAGTCTGCAAACAATACCGGATTTTTATAGGTGCCGTCTCCCAAATCTGCTACCCAGGGTTCTGCACCCAAAGGCAGAGATATTACAGCCAATAAAAATAGAACGAGAACCGTTTTTAATTTCATAGTACAACCTCTATAATATTTTTTGAATTTGTTCATTATTATCAATTGTTAATTTCTTTTCATTACCGGTCAGCTTGTAAACGGATGAGCTCGTCTTGCAGCATTTTTCCGCATCCTTTTTGCTCATCACTTTTAATTGCGAATCAACCGGATTTATCAGGTACAATTCCCGTGGAGCAGTAATTGCCGCCACATCCGGCAAATCAAAATGTCTGATCACATCCGGCAAAAAATTGTTCAAATGCACCGCATAATGCTTGTCGTTAATAATAGAGTCATAAGAAATCAACGCATTCTCGCAAACAACCTTTGTAAATCGGTCATCCAAAGCGCCTGCAAACAATGCAATCAAACCGGCATGACCTTTTCCGTACAAAGCAAACTCTCCCTTGACTTCAGAGCGGGAGTTTAAATAATTTGCAGCGGTCAAGACATCCAGAACCCGCAGTCCCAGCATTGGGCGTCCCAACAGAAACGAGCTGTAGGTAAAGCTGGTTTCATCGCGAGACCATTCATAATAGCCGGTATCCACACCGCGTTTCCAGTAGGAATCCATGGTTTCGCCAACACCCCGGGGATCGATGGTAAAAACAATCTTGCCCTCGGCAGCTTTTCCCATAGCTAAATCATGCAGTTGTGTTTTACCATACTCGTGCACCATCATCAACGCATTACCCTGGGTAACACCTTGTTTCTTGTAAAACAATCCCGGTACCCAGATATCTTTTTCAATTTGCACGGCTATTTTTTCAACATCTATACCCTTTTCGGTAAATTGACCAAAAGTCTTGACAACCGGAGCTTTGTTGATTTGAGGTAGATCTAAAATCGTTTGTATATCTTTAACCAATCCATTACGATACGCTGCAAATCCGGATTTATTTTGGGGTATAGCAGGTGAATGTTTAACCTCTTTTGCCAGCTGACGATTTATAGACCATACGGTTTCACCACCCAGGCTGGTTGCAACAGCACCGGTTTGGGTACAATAGAGCAGCGAATCCGGTTCCCGGTCAATCTTGACTTCACGCCAGTCTGTATCATTGCCGCCCAGCCAGCGGTCCATAAACGCGTACAAAGCGCGCAGCCCATGCGGAGCATAACCATGACCGGCATCCGCCTGGGCCAGGGTAAATTTCTCCATACTGTTAAAATCCGCATACATGAGTTGCAATTCATTATAATTTGCGAGTGCTCCCCTGAACGGGAAAAAATCCTGCTGGGTTGCACAGATCATCAAAGGACGTGGTGCCATGGGCATCAGCAGATCCGCAATATCGATTCCCTTTTTGAGAATACCTGCAGGACTCTGTTCCGCGTCATGGCTGATCTCACCATCGCGGCACATGCGGTCACGTAATCGTGTAATATAACATGCAGGGACTGATGCTTTTAATCTGTCATCCAGCGTGGTAATAAATGTGGTAATGGTACCGCCACCGGAACATCCGGTAATCCCTATTCTTTCCGGGTCTACATCCGGCCGGGTTAACAAATAATCAATAGCCCGGATTCCGTCCCACGCCCGATATTGAGCCAGGTTTGTACCGGTTAAAAAACATACGTTACCCGCCTGGCAATGCTGCTGTGTTCCCCGACGATAGAGATCTTGGCCGGTTTCAGGATCCACATACTCACTGCGCTCGCCCTGCCCTACCGGATCATAGGCAAGCACAATAAATCCCTTTTTAACCAGATTGACAAATTTCTCCTGACCGCCGCCGACTTTACCGGCTGCACCGTGACCATCAACCGATACGATTGCCGGTAAGGTGCCTGCAAGATTGGTAGGGATATAAACATTTGCAGTGACATAAAATTGTGGACGGCTCTCGAAAATGATCTTTTCGATGCGATAGCCATTCCGTTCAAGGGTACCCACATTTTTTACATTCAGGGGTGTTCTTTCCGGAAACTCACCAATGGCTTTTGTGAAATTCTTCCGAACATAGTGTTGATATTCGCGCCATTGTTCCGGAGTATGGTATGTGGATTTTTTTTGCAGGGATGCTTCACGGTAATCATCCGCCTGACGGATGAAAAAATCATAGATCATGTATTCCGAAATTCCCAGTTCCTCTTCATGACCTTTAAGTACATTCAAATTTTCCTGTGCAAGTAAATGAATAACACAAGACAGAACAAACAATAGAACCATATACAATCTTTTCATATCGCTTTTCCTCCTCGATTTAATGTAAACGTTTAAGTTAAAAGATGCCAGAAAAATATTGCAATTTCCAACGAATATTGATATACTTGATCACAGTATTCTTGAAAAAATCCAAGTCTGGTTTTAATAGTCGTTGAGGGAAACATGAAAATAACATTATTCCTGAGTATAATAATAATATCTCTCCCCTTGTTTTTCTGCAATACCCCTATAGATTTGAAATCTGAAATAAAAACCAAACCCCGCGTTATTGCAACAACAGATGGTGAAGTGGATGACCGCTGCTCTATGGTGCGGTTTCTGTTGTATGCGGACCAGTGGGATGTTGAAGGCCTGATTTACTCCAGCTCTAAATTCCACTGGAAAGGCTATAGATGGGCCGGAGAAACCTGGCTTTATCGGGATATTGATTTGTACGCACAGTGTTATGAAAATCTGAAACAAAACTCGCCTGATTTTCCAACGCCTAAACATCTGAGAAGCAAAATCTATATTGGCAATATCGACTCGGTAGGTGCCATGGAACATGATACTCCCGGTTCTGACCACATTGTCAAAGTATTGCTGGATGATGATCCCAGACCAGTCTATCTGCAGGCCTGGGGTGGCACCAACACTATTGCCCGAGCCCTGTGGAAAATACAACACGAGTACCCTGATCAAATGGAAAAGGTATCTAAAAAGGCAATCCTTTATATTATATTAGATCAAGACCGCACTTTTCGGGACTATATTCAGCCCAATTGGCCCCATCTCAAAGTTTTGGGCAGCTTTAAACAATATGAAGCTTTAGCCTATCGCTGGTACCAGAAATTCCCGGAGGACATACAATACTATTACCGTGAAGAATGGATAAAAACCAACATCCTTGATGGCAATGGCCCTCTGTGTGCACGATACGAGGCCTATGACGGCACCTGGAATAAACACAATCTGGGCATGGATATTTTCCGCTCCGAGGGTGATTCACCATCATTCATGTACAGCATTGAAACCGGACTGCGCAGCATGGAAGATCCTACATATGGCGGCTGGGGCGGCCGATTTGAAAAGGAACCGGGCACGCATGATGTATGGCAGGGCGCCAAAGATGATGGTGATCTGTACAAACCCATCTGGCGCTGGTCTAAAGCGTATCAAAACGACTGGGCCGCGCGCGCGGACTGGTGCGTAAAAAGCTATGACGAGGCCAACCATCCCCCTGTTGTTGAATTGGAACACAGTGCGGACTTGACTGCCGCTCCGGGAGAAACCCTCAAGTTGAGTGCATCCGCAACGGATCCGGACAATGACGAATTAACTTGTAATTGGTGGCAGTATCGGGATCCCGGTACATACCCGGGTGTGGTAAGCATACCCCATGCCGATGCATGGAGCACAGAAATCTCAGTACCCGGCGATGCGAAAACCGGACAAACAATCCACATTATCTGCGAAGTCACAGACAACGGCAATCCCGAGCTGATCCGCTATCAGCGTGTAGTCGTGACGGTGAAATAATATAATGCAACCTCGTACCGGATAAAAATTCAATCCTGATCGTGACAGAGATGATCTCTGTCACGATCGTTTTCTAGTTTCATCATTTATTCGTATCTCCAAACAAAAGTTTGGAATCGAGCAGGTCTTTAGTCGGCCACTATAATACATCAGGGTAATCCTATAATCCTCTAATCAAGGTAAATAAATCCTTTGCTTTTTTATTGAAATCCGTTTAATTCTAAAAACATTCATTGTTAAATAAAATACGGATATATACCATGAAACATATAACAGAGCACCCGTTTCTTGTCCCCTTTGACAATACATTTACGGTAAGTCAGGCACCAACTCATCCCACAAAAGAGCATCACAATAAAAAAGCCAACAAAAAACGATTAAAATCTCTTGTCAAAGAACTTTACGAGTTACAGCACACCCTGTACGCACACGATCAATACGCATTGCTGCTGGTCTTTCAGGCAATGGATGCAGCCGGCAAAGACAGCACAATCCGTACAGTTATGAGCGGGGTGAATCCCGCCGGATGCCAGGTATTCTCTTTTAAACAACCCTCCAAAGAAGAACTGGACCATGACTTTTTATGGCGCACAAGCAAATGCCTGCCGGAACGGGGACGCATCGGGATCTTTAATCGCAGTTATTATGAGGAAGTACTGGTTGTACGGGTCCATCCCGAATACCTGAAAGGCCAGAAACTCCCTTACCCCATTGACACGGACAAGTTATGGCCACAGCGGTTCGAATCCATTCGGAATCATGAAAAACATTTGGCCGAAAACGGAACCGTCATTCTGAAATTCTGGCTCAATGTTTCTCAAGAGGAACAACGGCAGCGGTTCCTGGACCGCCTCAATGAACCGGATAAAAACTGGAAATTCTCAACTGGTGATATAAAAGAACGGGGATACTGGCAGGAATATATGCAGGCTTATGAGGATGCACTGAACGCAACATCGCGTCCCTGGGCACCGTGGTATGCCATCCCCGCTGATGACAAACCATTTATGCGCGTAACCGTTGCAGAGATAATCGTCAATACACTCAAAAACATGGGTATCCGATATCCGCGGGTAAGCGAAGAGACAAAAATCAAATTTGATGAAATGCGAGCGTTATTAGAGAATCAGGAATGATTGTATCGTGACAGAGAACATCTCTGTCACGATCGTTCTTTTCTCGTACCCATACTCGGCATGGATATGAAAATATAACATTCGACATTATATGCCTTTGGCCCCAGGGTAGAGTCCTGGAACCAGCGAGTATTAAACCTTTCCCCTTTTCAAAATCCTACAATCCTTTAATCCTAAAAATCTTAATTCAGACAATAAAAAACCCACCCAAAGCATAAAACCTTTGGGTGGGCAGTATTTTCAAGGGACAAATTTCTCTGCCCTATATAATTAACAAATTATTCGTATTTTACGCGATTGTCAATGCGCTCAAACATCCAGTTACGCAGCTCATCGATTTTTACGCGGCTCTGTTCCATACTATCGCGTTCACGTATGGTTACAGCTTCATCTTCTTTGGTATCAAAATCCACAGTAATACAATAGGGTGTACCGATCTCGTCCTGACGGCGATACCGACGGCCAACTGCACCACCTTCATCATAGAACACATTGTAATGAGGTTTCAGCATATTCTGGATCTTGCGGGCGATCTCGGGCAAGCCTTCTTTTTTCACTAATGGGAAAATACCTGCCTTAATAGGCGCAATCTCTGGAGCAAAATGCATCACGGTACGGGTATCTTTTTCCAACTGTTGTTCTTCAAAGGCATCTGAAAGTACAGCCATTACGGTACGGTCTGCACCGGCAGAAGTTTCTACAATATAGGGAATATATTTTTCTTTAATCTCTTCATCTGTATAGAGCAGAGGTTTACCGGTATATTCCGAGTGACGTTTCAGGTCAAAATCGGTTCTGTTGTGGATACCTTCCAGCTCTTTCCATCCAAAGGGGAACTCGTATTCAATGTCGAACGCGTCTGCTGCGTAATGTGCAAGTTCATTGGGACCATGCTGGTGAAAGCGTACTTTATCCTGATTGATACCCAGTTCACCGTAATAACGGATACGGTCCTGTTTCCAGTTTTCAAAATGTTCTTTATCGGTACCGGGGCGAACAAAAAACTGCATTTCCATCTGTTCAAACTCACGGGTACGGAAAATAAAATTCTCGGTCGTAATTTCGTTACGGAACGCTTTACCAATCTGTGCAATACCAAAAGGGATTTTCACACGGGTAGAATCCGCAACATTGGGAAAGTTTACATAAATACCCTGAGCGGTCTCGGGGCGCAAAAAGATTGTGCTTGAGCTTTCTTCAACAGGACCGATATTTGTTTTGAACATGAGGTTAAACTGACGTGATTCGGTCAACTCGCCGCCACAATCGGGACACACGGAAGCATCTTCAAGCAAATCTTCACGGAAACGGTGCTTACATTTTTTACAATCCACTAACGGATCGGTAAAGCCTTCAACGTGGCCAGAAGCTTCCCAAACACGTGCAGCCATTAAGATTGCTGCATCCAAACCTACGATATTGTCGCGGGTTTGCACCATCCATTTCCACCAGAATTTCTTGATATTGTTTTTCAACTCTACGCCCAATGGACCATAATCATACACGGCAGACAATCCGCCGTAAATATCACTCGATTGAAATATAAATCCACGTCTTTTACACAAAGACACCAGTTTGTCCATAACGGTTTCGGTTTTAGCCATTATTTTACCCTTATCTATTTTTACAGCATTACAATTAATCCAAAGGATTTAAAAATATATAATTACGAATAATTTACGACATATTCAAGTTTATTTTTCAAGATGACTCTGTAACTGGTGCAGGTGATCAAGTGAGCGTAAATTGAGAATTCCCTCTATATGGAACCGAAGATACGGAACCAGCAAATCATCCAATTCCACCCCAATCTGGGCCGGTAAAGTTTTATCATACACCTGAGACATGTCTACACGGTTCAACCATTGCAGTGTTTCCAACGCCTTGCCCGAGAGCCGAACGCTGTTTTCCGTTACCAGAGCACAATCTTCACATGCAATGTTTCCATTCTGCAATTCAAAAAAATAATTTTTATCAAAAGTATCTGTACCACAGTGCGCGCATGAGGATATTTCCGGTTCAAAACCCGAAATTTTAATATAATATAAATAAAATGAACGGATTATATTTTTTAATCCGGTTTTGGCCTGTTCGAGTGCATGCAGTGTATCTAAGAGCAGATGAAACAAGGGCTGGTTTTGATGTTCAGTGGTCTCGGCCCGGTCAATGATCTCGCAGGGAATAGCCGCCAATGCAAGTTTGCCCAACTGTTCATGTATAGATGGAAACCGATCTACCACATCCGCCTGGCTGAGGTATTGAATATCCCTATTCTCTTTACGATAAAAAATAAGAGTAACGTGGTTCAGGGTTTCCAATATTCCGAGATATTTGGATTTGACACCTCGCGATCCCTTGGCAACCAATCGCATTTTACCAAATTGCTCACTGTATACTGTAAGAATTTTGCTGGTTTCCCCCTGCTTGCGGCTGTGGATAATAACCGCATCTGTTTTACTAATGGCCATAATCTAGTTCGCAAACAATTTGAAAAAGGCCGTAGCCAAACTAAAATAAATCAGCAATCCCAAAATATCATTCGAGGTAGTAATAAAAGGTCCCGTTGCAATAGCAGGATCATATTTCAACTTGTGCAAAGTAATGGGGATAATTGTTCCAAAAAGTGATGCATTCAGCAATACACATAACAAGGCCAGGGCCAATACCAAACCAAAGATAGGTTCACCCATCCAAATAAATACAACAAGATAAATCAAAGCGGCAAAAATAAGTCCGATCAGAAACCCAACACGCAATTCACGCCAAAGCCGTTTCCACAATTTGGTTGCGCCACCTTCTCCAAGAGAAATACTACGAATGATAATTGTAGAGGATTGAATGCCGGTATTCCCGCCCATAGCCATGATCACCGGTACAAAAAAGGACAACCAAACAATTTTTTCCAGAGAAGCACCAAAACTTCTCATGATAAAAGCGGAAACCATCTCTCCCAGAAAGGCGATAAACAACCAGGGCAGACGGTTACGGGAAATCCTCAAGGTAGAGGTTTCCTGCAAAACTTCTTCATCCGAGATACCCGCCATGCGCTGCATATCTTCATTGGCTTCTTCCTGCACAACGTCCATTACATCGTCAATGGTGATACGTCCCACCAACCGGTTATAAGCATCCACAACCGGAACAGATAACAGGTCATATTTTCGTACCAGGTTTGCCACGTCTTCCTGGTCGCGTTCAACCGTTACCGAAATAAAATCGGTTTCCATTACTTCTTTGATCAGCCGTTTCGGGTTCCGCAAGATCAGATTTTTCAGGGGCACAATTCCAACAAGTCGGCCGCCGCGATCAATAGCATACACATAATAAACATCTTCAACTTCTTTGGATTTCTGCCGGATCTCCTGAATCGCGTCATGAACAGTCTCGTCATCATAAACCGCAATAAACTCCAGCGCCATGATACCACCGGCGGTATCTTCTTCGTGCACCAGCAGTTTTTCAACTTCAAAACGGTCCTGACCGTCAATGCTGGTCAATACAGATTCAGCAACATCATCAGGCAAAGAGGCCACAACGTCAGTAGCATCGTCCGAGTCCATTTCATCCACAATCTCAGACAGTCGGGATGTTTCGAGGCGGTTTACAATTTGTTCGCGGGTAACATCATCAAATTCGAGGAGAACTTCAGAGGCCGTTTCTGTTTCCAAATACTTGAATAATTGCAATCGTTCTTCATCGTCCATTTCACGCATGATGTCGGCGAGATCAGCGGGGTGGGTATCTATGATAAAATTCATAATTTTCGGTTCATCCTGCACTTCAAGCAGGTAACGAACATTCTCGACGATTTCAATACGATCTTGCAATTCCATATCACAGCCCTCTTTAGGGGTTAATCTTTTATCAAGGTGGAGTCTGCATAGTATGTATCCGGTTGGACAGTTCAATCCAGTCGATTACAGAAAGCTGCTCCGGCCTTTTGGTAAAATCCCACAATTCGGGATCTTGCTCATAATATTCTTTTAATGTGTTTCGCATCATCTTCCGGCGCTGACCAAATGCCTGACGCACAAGAGCATTAAACAATACCGGATTTTCAATATCCTTTGCAAATTTATCGTGAAACGTCCATCTTACAAGTGACGAATCAATTTTTGGCCGCGGACGAAAAACAGTTTTAGGCACGTGCATCAATATTTCAACATCCGCATAGGCCTGGCTCATTACAGCCATAATGCCATATTCTTTGGTATTGGCTTTGGACACAATACGCATGGCAACTTCTTTTTGAATCAGCATGGTAAGATCGCGAACCTTGTCGCGTTCTTGCAATACCTTGAAAAAAATCGGGCTGGTTATATTATATGGAATATTACCAATCACCCGTATATCAGATTCAGGGATCAGGCCCATATCAAATTTCAAAAAATCACAATGGTGCAGTTCAAAACTGCTCAAATCTCCAAAACGAAGATTTAAACTCTCAGCTAATGGTCCATCTATTTCTACAGCAATCAGCTTGTTAACACGTGTCAAAATTCGCTGGGTTAACACACCCGGCCCGGGACCTATCTCCAAAGCTGTATCAGTACTGCTAAGCTTGAAAGCATCTACAATATTGTTTGCAACATTGGCATCCACCAGAAAATTCTGGCCCAAACTCTGTTTTGGTTTCTTTTCGGATCGGGGAATCATTCCCTTTCTGCCTCTAACGTTAAACCAAAAAGATTTATTGCATTTTCAGTTGTGATGCGTGCAATTTCATCATAACGCTTGTTATGCAATTCCGCGAGTTTTTGCGCAACATATTGCACAAAAGCCGGTTCGTTACGCTTGCCACGGTTTGGTACCGGCGCCATAAAAGGACAATCGGTTTCAACCATCAGCTTTTCCAGAGGTAGTTTGGCTGCTACTCCGGCTGATGTCGACTTTTTAAAAGTTATATTTCCGGTAAAAGAAACCAGAAAGCCCATATCGATCACCTTTTTGGCCATTTCCACATCGCCTGAAAAACAATGAAACACACCACGCCAGCTTTGCTTGCCATACTCTTTAAGAATAGCAATAATATCATCATCCGCTTCACGGGTATGAATAATGACGGGTTTGTCCAGTTCTTTTGCCATTTCAAGGAACGTTTTCAACACTTTGCGTTGTGTTTCCGGTGGAGTAAGATTGCGATAATAATCGAGACCAATCTCACCAATAGCCACTGTCTTGGGGTGTTCTGCAAGCTCGCGCAAAACTTCCAGATCGCCTTCCTTTATAGCACCCGCATCGTGGGGATGTACCCCCACAGCGGCAAATACATTTATATTCTCTGTCGCAATTTGCACCGATTTTTCTGAAGTCTTGCGGTCAATGCCAATGGTAATCATTGCTGCAACATCAGCTTCTTTTGCACGATAAATCACATCGTCTCGGTCTGCATCAAACTGGTGAAAATCAAGGTGCGTATGCGTATCAATAACTTTTGTCACTTTATGCCCGCTCCGCTTTCCACGTCACGGTCCAGTCCCAGCAAGCTAAAATTTCCATCATCATCTGTTGCTGCCAACAGCATACCGTTCGATACTTCACCCCGAATTTTAGCCGGTTCCAGATTAGCAACCACAATGATCTTTTTCCCAACTATTTCTTCGGGTGTATATTTTTGAGCGATTCCGGCGATTATCTGCCGTTCCTGACCGCCAATCTCTATCTGTAATTTTAACAATTTGTCAGCTTTTTTCACCTTTTCAGCAGCTAAAACACGCGCTACACGCAATTCTACTTTAGCAAAATCGTCAAAAGCTATTTTTGGCTTTTCGGGTTTTTCTTCCTGCACTTTACCGTTCAAAGCAGCCTGAATCTTTTTTAATCGCTCAACCTGGGGTTCTATCTCGCTGTCTTCAATCTTTCTAAACAGAATAGATACTTTGCCATAAGCATGTCCATCCGGCAAATCCAGATCGCCGGCAGAATCCCAGTCATACTTTTCAATATCAGAATCTAATGCCAATATTTCCCATGCTTTTTTAGCTGAAAAGGGTAAAAATGGCGCCATCAAAACAGCAAGTGTCTTGACAGCATGTATACATATATTCAAAGTTGTAGCACATTTCTCACGATCTGATTTGGCAGTTACCCAGGGCTCCTGATCATTGAAATACTTGTTGGCTGCACGGCCTACATCCATAAACGCATAAATAGCTTTGCGCAACTCGTAATTCTCTAAAAATCCACCAACTTTATCAGGGGCTTCCCGCAATACATTGATCATCTGCTTATCATTCTCATCCAGCTCACCACGTACAGGCACTTTGCCATCAAATTGCTTGCCTGCAAAAGTCAAAGTACGGTTGATAAAGTTACCGAGGATATCAGCCAGTTCGCTGTTATTTCGCTGTTGGAATTCCTGCCAGGTAAAATCCGCATCTTTGGTTTCGGGAGCATTTACAGCCAGATAATAACGCAGCGGATCAACCTCAAAAATTTCCAGATAATCTTCAAGCCATACAGCGTAATTCTTGCTGGTAGACAGTTTGTTTCCTTCAAGATTTAAAAATTCATTTGCAGGTACATTATCCGGCAATACATAATCACCCAGTTCCATCAGGGTTGCAGGAAACATGATACAATGAAAAACAATATTATCTTTACCAATAAAATGGACCAGTTTGGTTTCGTCATCCTGCCAATAGGTTTTCCATGAATCTGCATCACCTTTTTCAAGAGACCATTCTTTTGTAGCGGATATATATCCAATAGGCGCATCAAACCATACATACAAAACCTTGCCCTGGGCATTTTCCAAAGGAACATCCACTCCCCAACGCAGGTCGCGGGTGACCGCACGGTCCGCCAAACCATCATTCAGCCAGCTTTTCACCTGACCCAGCACATTGGTTTTCCAGTTTGATTTTGTATTGATCCAGTCTTCTACCTCTTTTTGAAAATCACCAAGTGGTATATACCAGTGTTCGGTTTCGCGCAATTCCGGCGTTTCTCCGCTCAACGCACTTTTGGGATCAATCAATTCGGATGGCGACAATGAAGTGCCGCATTTTTCACACTGATCTCCATACGCTTCCGTATAAGAGCAATGCGGACACGTACCTTTTACATACCGGTCAGCCAGAAACATTTCAGCCTTGGGATCGTAAAGCTGTTTTTCTTTTTTTAACTTGAATATACCTTTATCATGCAGCTTTTTAAAAATCTCCTGCGATGTTTCGTGGTGCATTTTAGAACTGGTACGTCCATAATAATCAAAAGACATACCAAAGCCTTCAAAGGCTTTTTTATTGCGAAAATGGAATTCATCCACAATCTGTTGAGGAGAAACATTTTTCTTTTCAGCAGCAATTGTAATTGGTACACCATGCTCATCGGAACCACAGATATAGATCACATCTTGTTTTTTTAGTCGTTGATATCTCACGTAAACATCGGCAGGTAAATAAGCGCCTGCAAGGTGCCCCAGGTGAATGGGACCATTGGCATAAGGTAAAGCACTGGTGACCAGTATTCGTTTATACTCTTTCATTTAAATCAATCTTTCCGGATATTATGCGTTTTTTTCATTTTCTTCTGCAACCTGATCTTCTTCAGGTTCAACAGGAATACATTCGTATTGCTCTAGATCTTTGACATCAAATTTTTCCCGCTTATCATCAGGCAAGTGCAATGTAACCTGCTCTTTAAATACATCCAACTCTATAACAAGCGCATTACCGTTTTTCATTTTATAACGGGTTCCAATTGGTGGAAGCTTTTCGTTCTGTTCACGATAAAACTCGCGTTCATACATTAAGCAACACAGCAAACGCCCACAAAGACCTGACAACTTTTGCGGATTCAAAGGCAGGTTCTGCTCTTTGGCGCACTGAGTTGTAATGGGTTCAAACTCTTTTAAAAAGGTAGTACAACACAATTTTCTTCCACACGTTCCATGACCGCCAATACGTTTGGCTTCATCACGTACACCAATCTGTCGTAGCTCAATTCTTACTTTGTAGATACTGGCAAGTTCCTTTACCAGTTCTCTAAAATCCACACGCTGATCTGCTGTAAAATAAAATGTAATCTTTTGCCCGTCAAACTGGTATTCAACACCAACCAGTTTCATATCCAAACCGTGCTCAGATATCTTTTTACGACAAACCTTGTAAGCATCTTTTTCTTTACGGAAATTATTGTAATACCGCTCCATGTCTTTTTTCATGGGTTTGCGGATAATATTACGAATCACTTTATCTGCTTTTTTGCGTTCAAGGCGAGACCCAATCTGGTTAATCAGGCCCAAATCTTCACCTTTTTCCGCTTCTACTATAACAAAATCACCCACCTTGAATGGAAATTCCTGCGGGTTATGATATATATCTTTCCGTTCCCCTTTGAAAACCACTTCAATCATTTATATTACCTTTTTATTCTAAAATTGTCCTGGATATATGTTAATAAAACATAAAGCACCAGGTTCAATTGTGCATTACGGTCTACAAGTTGAATTGAATATTCAATTCGCTGAATTATTTTCTGTATGTCAATATACTCAAAAGTATTTACAAATTTATCAAGAATATCTATTTTATCCAGATTTACCAGATGTTGCTGTGCAGTATCATGACTGTTAATATAGATCAAAGAATCACGGAACCAGATCAAAATCAGCCCCAAAATATCTCTGATCATCTTTTTATCAAAATTGTCCAGTAAATCCGCAATGATATCAAACTGGTTCGATGGTCTTTTCAAGCTGGCACGTAATAGCTGGATAGCCATTTCACGGCGCAGTTCAAAGGATTCATCGAGCCATTCAAGAGCACGACCATAACTACCCTGACTAATACGGGAAATAATATCTGCTTTATCAGGTTCAAGCTGTTCAAAATTTATCAGAGATTCAGCTATTTCGGCATCAGAAAGTGCCGAGAAACGAATTTCCTGACATCTCGATATAATTGTCTGCAGCAACGCATTGACCCGCGAGGTTATCAAGATCAAATGCATTGCTGGTGGTGGTTCTTCCAGTATTTTAAGCAGCGCGTTTGCTGCCTGCACATTCATGGTATCTGCATCCGAAATGATCACCACACGCAAACCTTCCATGGGTTTCATGGCGCTAACCCGGCGTATTTCCCGAATTTTATCAATACTGATATTAGGATTAGCCCAGGGCTTTTTACGTGCATATGGGTTCTCACCCCAAACTGTCCAGAATCTGTCTTTCGTCATCAATTGTTGCACTTTTGGGTGCCGGAAACAGAAAATGTATATCCGGATGTTCAAATGCACCAATGCGCTGACAATTTGAGCAGCTGTTACAGGGACGATTTTCGGTATCGGTACAATACAATGCCTTGGCCAGTTCAATGGCCATAGCCTCTTTACCTACACCTTCCGGGCCGCTGAACAAATATGCATGTGGAATACGGTCATTTTTCAATGCCCGCTGTAATATATCTTTGGGGCGGCTTTGCCCAATTATTCGTTCAAACATAATAAAAAAATAGCTCTATATTAACCAATCCAGTCTTCCGGATTCATACTGTCTGTATTTTTCCATATCTGGAACTGCAAAATCGGTCCGCTCATGGAACCGGTATCTCCCACGGTGCCAATCACTTCACCCTGGGTTACCTGCTGCATCGGGCTGACTTGTATTTCATCAAGATGCGCATATACGGTATAATAGCCATCATCGTGACTGATTATAACAATGTTTCCCAATCCTCGCTGCCAGGTTATGGTCTGCACTTGTCCCTGATCAACCGAAACAACCGGTGTTCCCAATGGAGCCTGGATCTCTATTCCCAGGTTCTCAGTAACAGTCTTGTAAATCGGGTGTTTATGACGGCCAAACTTGCTGGTTATATGACCTTTAGCAGGCCAGGGCAGCTTTCCCTTTAAACTTGCAAACGTACCGTCACGTTTAAAAATCGGAGCCTGTTCACGTGTTGGCTCAATTTTCCGTGCTTGCCGGGTTAAACGTTTTTCTTCATTTTGCGAAATAAAATTTTTGACCTGTCGTTGAGATTCACGCAGTTCATTCAAATGTTTCTCCAACATCCGCGTATCACTCCGCACTTTGGTCAATAACTCGTTGCGTTTCTGTTTACTCTGGCGCAGCTGAGTCTCTTCTTTGTGCCTCTCGCTTATGTTGCGTTCTTTTTCATAAATCTCGGCCTGAAGATATTGCTTCCCGCGCTGCAATTGATCAACACTCTCAATCAGAGACTGGTACAACCGTTGATCATTTTGCGAAATAAGCTTTTGATATTTTAACCAGGTTTTAACCTGTGAAAAACTATCACTTGCCAACAACAATTCAAATTGCTGCCGCTTGCCATGTTTATAAAATGCTACAATTCGTTTTTTTGCCTGTTCCCGCAATCTTGCAATTTTTTCGTTTATTTCATTTATCTCTTTTTGGCGTTGACTAACCTGACGCTCGCGTTTATTTATATCTGTGCGCAGATTTTTGATAAATGATTTTGTAACCGTAATTTCCCTATCCAGATCAGAAATCAATTCAACAGCATTGGCTTCAACAGATTTTTTTTCAGTAATCTCTTTTTCATACTGCTCAATCTGATTGCGGATTTTTTTCAATTCTTCCCGCTGCTGGATTGATTGCATACCCGACTGTGAAAACGTGCTTTTCACTGCAAAGAACAATATAAATAATGATATTTGTATTTTCATTTTCATTCGCACAATTCAATTCAAATGCACAGAATTATGAATATATCCTATAAATATAACTGTTTAGGCTTTCAAAAGCAACACAAAATAACCCATTTTATACAGAGTGATGAAACCCCTCTACACTTATCAGACTTGATTTTTTTAAAATTATTTTTTACATTATAGATTCATATATTTTATCTATTTAAAAAGAATGGAAAATATGTCAAATCGTATCGCGTTTCAAGGGGCCCGCTACGCATTCAGCGAAATGGCCTCAAAACAATTTTTTGGTGAGGATATTGAATGCGTGCCTTGCAAAGCCTTTGAGGATGTTTTTCAAACCGTTGAAGACGGCAAAGCCGCATTCGGCGTCGTTCCCATGGAAAACTCGTTAACCGGCAGTATACACCGCAATTTTGATCTATTACTTGAACATGATCTGAAAATTGTGGGTGAAGTTTTTTTGCGTGTAGAACAGCATCTGATCGCTAATCCCGGTACAAAGATATCGGATATTAACACTATATACTCACATCCCCAGGCGCTTGAACAATGCCGGCTTTTCCTTACATCACTTGATAGCGTAGAACCTGTAGCCAGTTATGATACTGCAGGCAGCGTGGCAATGATCCGCGATAAAAAGATGCTAAATGCCGCTGCAATAGCAAGCAAACTTGCCGCTGACACCTATGGAATGCAAATCCTTAAAGAAGAGATAGAAGACATTCCTGAAAACTTTACCCGTTTCTATGTATTATCCAAAGAGCCTCAAAAGTTTAACACAGCGGATAAAACTTCGGTTGTTTTCTCCATGAAAAACATTCCGGGTGCCTTGTTCAAGGCTTTGAGTGTTTTTTCCCTGCGAGACATAGATCTGGTCAAGATCGAATCCCGGCCATTGCGCGGTAAACCCTGGGCATATATCTTTTACCTGGATTTTGCCGGAGATATGGTTGAAGAACGTTGTCAAAATGCTATACGGCATCTTGAAGAAATTACTAATCTTTTAAAGGTCCTGGGATCATATCCCTCGGGCCATTCTCATGAAAACAATAAAAATAAATCAAAGTAAAGGAGTCAACAGAATGAGTAATCCTAAAGGTAGTTTGGGGATTCTGGTAGGCGGTGGTCCTGCTCCCGGTTTGAATGGCGTTATCTCTGCGGTAACTATTGCCGCACGTCAACAGGGACTGGATGTTTATGGTATATATGATGGATATAAATGGCTAGTACAGGATAATGAGCAAGATTTTTTAGACCATGCAGTGCCTCTGCACATCAAAGATGTTTCACGCATTCACTTTGAAGGTGGTTCAATTCTCAGAACCTCTCGCACCAATCCTGCCAAAGTTGAAAATGGTGTAAAAAACAGTGTTAACAACCTCAACAAACTCAATATTAAATATATGGTTACCATTGGTGGTGATGATACCTCTTATGGTGCAAGCGAAATTGCCAAAGGCGCAGAAGGAAAAATCAAATTTGCGCATGTTCCTAAAACGATTGACAATGACTTGCCATTGCCGAACCATCTTCCCACATTTGGATATCAAACCGCGCGTCACGTTGGCTCTATGCTGATTAAAAACCTGATGGAAGATGCCAAAACCACCCAACGCTGGTACCTGGCTGTTGCCATGGGTCGTCATGCCGGTCACCTGGGCCTGGGTATTGCAAAATCAGCAGGCGCTACCAATTGTGTTATTTCTGAAGAATTTGGTGATGTAAAACATATAGAATTGAGCAAAGTTTGTGATATTTTTGAAGGTACCATTCTGAAACGTAAAGCATCTGGCAGTAATCATGGTGTTTTGATCATTTCAGAAGGTGTTGCCGAAAAATTCCATCCCGAAGAATTGGAATCCATTCCGGGTGTTAAAGTTGAATATGATGGTTACGGACACTTGCGCCTGGCAGAAGTAGACCTTGGTAAAATCGTTAAAAATGAGTTGGCTCGTCGTTTTGAAGAACGTGGCGATAAATTAACAATCGTTGAATCAAACCTCGGCTATGTATTACGCTGTAATCCACCTATCCCCTTTGATCAGGAATACACACGTGAACTGGGTTACAATGCAGTACAATATCTGATGAGTGAAGATCCGGCACACCAGAAAAACGCAATGATCTGTGTGCAAAATGGCAAACTGACACCGCTTTATTTTGAAGACATGATCGATTCGAAAACCAACAAAACTCAGGTTCGTATGGTTGAAATTGAAAGTGACAGCTATAAAGTTTCCCGTAGCTATATGGTACGTCTACAGAAAAAAGATTTTGAAAATGCGGACCAGCTAAAAAAACTTGTAGAAACTGCTAAAATGAGCGAAGCTGAATTTAAAGAAAAATTCTACTGGACCACAGAAATATAATGTACTATCTCGAAAGCCTGGTATTTTAATTAATACCGGGCTTTGATTATTTTCTCCTTTACTTTTCCACAAATCATCCTTATAATAAAATCCTACTCCACTCAAAAAATGTGCAAAATGGTTCTGTACTGAATTAACGTGCTTTATTTACAGGGGATAATAGCATGTACCCGGTACAGAAGTGTTTAATGAATTGACCGTGTATTAAAAAAGGTAGTAAAATGGTTGATAATGAGCATCTGCTTCAGGCAGTTTTGAGTACAATGAACGGGGCTTATGTTTTAATTTTAGACTATGATGGAAATTATCGCAGAGTTTGGAGTGATAAACGACTGGACCATGCTTATGGTCTTGAAATGGGATCCCTGGAAGGTAAAAACATTGCTTTCAGCGCACCACCATCCATTCTTGAAGAACGCATGCACATCATTCATCGGGTTATTGATTATGGTGAGACTGTAAGTGATGAAGGATTAATCTTGTGCCCAAATGGAATTTTCTATAACGATGCCACTCTGGTGCCCATTCGAGAACCCAACAAAGATATAAAATACGTTCTTGCAAACATTAAAGAGATTTCTGAACTCAGGAACTCTGAAAATGCCACAATGTTGAATATATTATTAGACAGCTCGGATGAAATCTATTATAGATATGATCTCCGATTAAAAGAATTTAAATTCATATCCTCCTGCATTCAGGCTAAACTGGGTTACACGGCAAAAGAACTGGCATTTTTCACTTTTGAGCAGTTTGCAAAACGGATTCATAATAAAGACATGAATAAAATTGCTCAGATTCTGGTCAAATTTGATCAAAAATCAATTGATGATGCGTTCAAACTCTCTTTTCGTTTCAAAGATAAACGTGGTGAATACCAGATACTAAAACATCAGTGCGGTGTAGTCAAAGACGACTATGGTTTTCCTATAACACTGGTGGGGAATATGAAAGTAGAGCATATTTCTTCAAGCAATGAATTTTACTTGAAAAATATTGAAAAATTTAATCAGCTATCAAGACGGGAACGTGAAATTTTGAGATGGGTTGCACAAGGTATGACAACCAAAGAAATTGCAGAACGCCTATTCATCTCTCCGCTGACAGTCAAAACACACAGAAAAAATATTTACAGCAAACTCGAGACTAAAAACATGAAAACGCTTATACGTTATGCGGATGCGTTTGAACAGGAGTAACATTTATTAAGGGGAAAATTATGGACTCGAAAGTTTATGCATTACTTGTATGCATGCTTGTTTTAGGCTGTAATACATCAACAGATATCGATATGCAAACCCGTCCCTTATTGAATACGGAATGGACGCTGGCGCTGTTCAATATTGATGGGTACTATACCACACCCCCGGAAAATCAAAAATTCACAATCCAATTTCACAATGACAGCACTTGCAGCGGACAAAACAATTGCAATACCTGGTTTGCTGAATATGATCATAAAGGACCAGACAGCTTGACCATATATAAAACAGCAAGTACCGAGATCTATTGCGGCAAGAACTCCTGGGACCAAACGTTTTTAAAATTATTGCGGACGACTACTACATACAAAACGCACCTGAACACACTGTGGCTTTATCAGGGCAAAACCCTGTTTTTCGAGTTTAAATCAGATGAATAACGGAAATATATAGACACATGGGGGTGTTATATTTTTTGATAAATATAGTTGCTAGATAAACACATCTCCTGTAAAAATTGCCCGCTTAACGGCGGGCTTTTTTTATTTCATCAATTCCTTTATCACAATCTTTTTATTATTAACCTTTGCGGTCGTTTCCGGCTCTGTTAATATTTTAAATGCATTCAATATACTTGGACCTTCAGTTGTGAGCACAAACTGTAAATCCGAACGAATTTGCCGCAGTCGTACAACCAAATTAACCAGTTCAAGCTGTTTATCTGGAGACAGAAACACTTCGGGACTGTCAATATATACCGTCTTGCCTTCATTGCCGTATTGATGTGCCGGCAGATTGCAGAGAATAACCAGCAGCGGCAGTAAAGCCTTGTCTTCCGGTAATGCACGCATAATATTGGTCTTTTTGCCACCATCCCGAATAATAAAATCCGATTCCTGCTCACGCACATAGCTGCCACCAAGAAAGTCCTGCATATCGATGGATGAACGCTTTAAATCCACACCCTTTTTGGTCAAATAAAAATGCAAAAGTTTAAATTTTTCATAAATCTCACCAAAGGCAATCAGAATGGGATCCATATCCTTGTCCTGCCAGAGCAGATTGAGCGCGGCACGGGGCACATTGGCGTATATTGCCCGTTCGGCAGGGATATATAATTGATGATTGCTCCAACCGGGCGACAATGCGTTACTCAATATCTCACCAAATTCTTTTTCAAATACCTTTTGGATCTCTTGCATATACAAATCCAACTGGGTGGGAAAACTTTTAACTTTATCCCGAAACAGCGTCTGCCCTTGAGTATATAATGATTTAAAAACATCGCTATATTGTATTACCGGTTTATCCACTGTATTTGATCTGCTCAATGTCACATAAAAACCATCCAGTTCATAATGCAGATCCAGTTCCACATTTTCAATCATGGATTTAGAAAACAGACTCTCAAAGCCATTGACCAAATACTGTTCAAATTCTTCCAGCGTCAGTTCTTTTTCGATACATGTCATCATTTCACTGGTAAACTGTTTGAAAAAATATAAAGTGCGGGTACACACCAGCTTGCCATATACATCCGGTCCTGTCAGCAGATTAATTGACGCTAACGATAATTCTCTATTTTCAATATCTCCGAATTTCCGGATAGCTAGTTTCTCATTCATCATCAAACATCCACTGTAGTTGCACGCCCAGGGTCATATTGGTCTTGTCTTCCAGGCCGGTTTTGTATGTAGGGGGCGTCAATTGAGCATAATCGAGTCGCAGGTAAAGCGGGAAATGTCTTTCTACAAAATCATCCAGGTAGACCTGCACACCCAGTCCCCATGTAAAATCACTTGTTGAATCTTTACCACCCAATTCAGGATCAAAGCTATAGCTGTAATATCCCAGACGCACAAAAAACAATTCAAGCAAAGAGAGTTGCGTACCTGCCTTGTAAGCGGAATGGTTACCGGCATTAAGAATATTCTCATACTCGATGTTTGTTTCCATACCCAAAAGCAGAAATCCCGTAATGACCTCCTGGTTCATCAGTATGGTTTCCCAACCGGCACCTGCTCTAAATGTGACGGGTAATACAGCAACATCACCCAATCCGGCATCATCAATCGTGGATGCCAATACATTTTTCATAACCATGCCCAGGGTAAATTTCTGAGGTGAGGTCTCGCTTTTAATCAAAAAACTCTTTAACAATCCGATATCAACCGGAAATGAAAAATGGTCCTGTGCGTAATAATCTTTATAATAATACAGGTTAAAATTAAAACCCAGGGCAAGGTCCCAGAAAACATTCTGACTTAGGGTGAGCGTATTCATGGACAAGGTCATTTTCTGAGGAGATCCACTTTCATCTGTAACGCCCCCGGCCTTGGCGTCAAATTTATATTGACTCAAGCCCACGGTGCCCCAGTTGCCCCACTCTTGTGTAAGACCAAAATAACTGTACCTGGCATCGTCAATAAAATAATACGGACTGATCTCTGAATAAGCCGCAGAAAATCCCGCGTTTGCAATAATACCGGCAGGATTATAATAAGCACTAAATGCGCCATCCGAAAGCGCGGTCATTCCGTGTCCCATTGCATTAGCCTTGGCACTGGGATGTTGTTCCAGAAAATATTCGTGCTGAAATCCGATATAATCCGCAGATACAGCCCCTGTGCTGTAAATAATTATCAAAAACAAAACTGCAATTGCACTCTTTTTCATCCGTTTTTCCCTGATGGTGAAACTTTTTCGTTGAATAAGACTTGAATATATAGTAATATATACGAATTGAAAACAATAAACAAGAAAGATTATGAGACCAGTTATCAGTTTTTTGCTCCTATTGCTTTTCACCACCCCGCTTTTGGCGGAATCTTATCTGGAATTCAAACTCACCAAAGATATTGAAGACGGAGAGCTCAACGCGTTTACAAAGGTACAGGCCGCGTTTATCCTTTCAGGTGCCAATCAGCCCGATTCGCTGGAAAAATATACGCAATGGTACAACAACCTGATAGATGCACTCAAAAGTTACAATTTCAATCCGGTTGAACGGGAACAAAAAGCCGCCAGTATCTTTGCCTACCTGCATCAGAATTGGCTGCTGGAATACAAGGAAATGGCCACCACCCTGCTGGATGTGGTGCGCGAAAAGCGTTTTAATTGTGTGGCTGGCACAATCCTGTTCAATCTGATCTGTGAGGATATGGGACTCTATACCGAAGCATTCGAAACTCCCACACATACCTATACCATATTTAAAAATTTTGATCGGCAGCTGACCGTTGAAAACACATCAGGAATGGGATTCAATATTATGGAAAACCTGCGCGAGTATACCCAATACCTGCGCCAATTTTATCCCGATGACCGTACCTACCAGATTGGTCTGGACAGGCTCTATGCCTATGAAAATTCCAAAGGACGCCCCATTAACAACACTGAACTTTTGGGATTGCTGGCCTATAACCGCGCTTATATGGCCATGCAGCACAAGAATTACAGTCAGGCTTATGATTTTGTGGTACTGGCCCAGTATTTCAACCAGGACTCTCGCTCAAACATTAATTTCGAGATCAATTTGTACCAGAAATGGGGTATCAAACTTTTTGAAGACAAAAATTTTGATCAGGCATTCGGTGTGTTTGCAGATGCCGCGTATCGATATCCATCATATAAAGAATTTATCCAAAATACCAAAGCATCCTATTTTAACTTTATGGGACTGCAATTCAGCAAAAAAATATGGCAAGACGTGGACCGTCTGACCCAGGAGATCATGATGCTGGATATTCTGGAAGATGAGGATTACCAAAAAATTGAAAAACTTTTGGGGCAATGGGGAAATTACTCGCTTTCGACACAAAATAAATCATTGGCAAATGAAGTAGCTGTACTCTGGGCCGATGTAAATTCAGACAGCCGCTATTTAGATGGGTATCTGAACGCAATCAAACCGTTGAACCAAAAACGGTAATTCTAACCACATCTAATCTGAAAAAAATTATTCTTTATTCAAAAAATATTTTTAAATACTTGACAGTAAAAAAAAAAAAATCAATATCTTAGAATAATTAAGGGGAAATCATGGGGAAATTATATTTAGGATTCGTCTTTTTTCTATTATCGCTTACTGCCTATAGTGCTAACTATAAAGAGATCACAATCGATTTAAAATCGTTCTTATTCAAGACTGTACGACCGATTCTTATTGATGAAAATTTTGGATTACCTGATTCAACATTCAATCTAACAAACCATCCAAACAAAACAGTTCAAGAAAAATATAAAACAAATACAGAAACCGGTACACTCGTCATACATTTTGACAAACAGGTAAGAGACCTTTTCATATGGCGAGATGATGTTCCAACAGGCAGATTGTACAATAATGTTGGCTACACTTTAATCGATTACAACGAATATGGGCACTATCACCTGTTTAGCATATTACAAGACACTCTTGGAAAAATCCCCAGCTATTATTGCATTTTGCAAAAAAATATCAACCTAACGGACTCGACGGACATTCACATCAATCATCAAACAGCAAATCTTCAAGCGCCACAAACACATTACCATCAAAACGGACACCCCATAGATGCAACAACAATATACAGAAACAAATTAAATCTATATTGGGCGCATCTCTATGATGGACAGCTTTTACCTCTGACAATAAACTTTCAGATTAATGACCCGCAGTTTAATTTTTACTCCAACATGCTTGATGACGATTTTTCCATATTACATATCAAAATGTTTTACGACAAAACTCAAAGCCTGATTACCTATTTGCAACATTATCAACATACCATAAAATCAGAGCATGACCTCTATCTCAAAGATGGCCCTGAATATCTGCATTCTTATAATATAAAACAAAACCTCTACAATACTTTGAATAAATATTTAATGTTTGGTGGAACCGTTTACCATGACTTTTCAAAATGGTTGTCTTGCAAGAAACAAAATCTTAGCTTTAAAAGCCAAGATAATTTGCCTTTTACAGGTACAATTGAACTATCAGAATCAGAATATAATACTGAAAATGAAAAAAACATTCTCACTGCTTACAATATAATTGTAGGGGGTTCGGACAGCCTGACGAACAACCCTGTTCTTACCTGGCAACCAAGTAGACAAATACATTTAGATGGCAGTATGATAGAATTTAAACATTTAAATCCATGGTATTACAATGAGAACATAGAATTATTTACAGACAATGTGCACCTCAACACTTTGCAGGAAAATGACTCACTGTTGCTTGAAAACAATCCATCAAACATTCTTTTTCCCGCTTTTACTTGCGAGAAAAGTAGTTCTACGTTCTACAGAGTATATTATTATGGAGACGCATCAGCAGGACTTGAATGTGCCAATGGGCATTTTGTATATAATTATTTATCCAGTAACAAATCCCGCATAACGGATGTAAGAGTATTTACTGATAACTATCAAGTAGACAATCAAAAAATAATTGGCTATCCGGAAGATATTTACAAATATAATTTTTATGCCTCTCAAAACACCAGCTTTACATGCATATTAAACTCAAGTCCATATCATATAATAAACAAATATGGCCACTCACAACTAAACTTTTATGGAAACAGTACCTCCAGGGAACTTCCATTTCTTTATCATATAGATATCCGTTCAAACAATCATATAACTCCTCATGTTATACCCGGTCAATCAAATATAATTAACTTTTATTTGTTATATGAATCAACACACACAAATCAAAGCCTGCAAATAACGAATGCCGATACTACTTTTGACCTTTTAATCAATAAAATTTCAGATAGCCATTTCCAGGCAGTTATTCCTGAAAACCTGCCCTTTGGTCACTATGATTTATGCCTCAAGATCTTGGACCATGACATCCTGGGGACTGTTTTTACCGCAACACCGGCTTTCTATCATGCACCACGGGACAGGGTTCCTGAGCCCACAACATCATTATACCTTTCTGACTATAAAACAATAAACAACAATACTCTGTTACCCTCGGGTACCATAGACAATCTGACACTTTTATTGAAAAATATCGGTAAAGTTAAAGCGACAAATATCTACATCAGCAGTTCAGATTCAAGTTTTTTGCAGATCATGCAGGAAAAATCCATACCTATTTTACAGCCAAATGAAGGCTCTGAATTACAAATTCCTGTCATGCTTAAACCCGGTTACTCCACCAGCACAATAATCCCAATCCGCTTAGACTTGCTATTCGAAACGAATGGGCAAAAGGTAAAACAACCACTGCACCTAATTTTTGGAACCCCTGATATTCAAAGCAATATAACCAACGAAAATGTTGCCATCACAGAGGATTTTAAATTGCTGGGCAGCTATCCCAATCCAGTCAGACAATCAAACGGAAAGGGCTGTACGCTTCAGATTCAATTAAATAAAGCCGCGTCAGTCCGAATTGATATTTATAACATATTAGGCCAACATGTAAACTTGATAGAAAAACAACTTTCCACAGGTACTCACAACATCTATTGGCAGGGATTAAATAGCCATAAAAAATCTCTTGGAAATGGTCTCTATTTTTACAAAATAAAAATTTCAAAAAAAATAATAACAGGGAAAATACTTCTTATAGACTAACTTTAAAAAAGGGGGAGGAAGTGTCAAAAAAAAAACAAATCTTTATATTACTTATTCCGATAACATTTTGTATTTGTACAAAGAATAAAACTGACTCATACCATAAAGATATTGAAACGATACCAATCAACTTTCAAGAAAAAGCAATAGGCACAATATGTACGGCAAATTATAAACCAACTGTTGATTCATTGATTCTATTTTCAAGATCATATATTGATTCATCAATTAAAGCCAACTTATTCTATTCAACAATAAAAGTTTTTAACAAAGATTCCACATTACTTTATACATATGATAAAAGTGATACAAATAATTATGAAATCATTCAAAATATCGCTCTACATCATTTTACATATGATACATTTTTTGTCAGAATGTGGAGCTACTTAACAATAATATCGGATGATTGTAATTCAAATTATAAATTCAAAAAATTATATATTGGAACGTCCAATATATACAATCAATCTTTTCCAATTCATCTTGAAGGGGATAAAAATGAATAAAGTAATTACTATATCTATAATTGGAATATTATGTTTTTTTACATCCGCATATTCAGATACACCTGCCTATGTTAATGGATCAGCTAATATTTATTCACATCCGATATTAGGTGTTATAGGGCAAGGTGGTGGTTCTTGTGGTGGATCAAATAGTCAGGCGGATTGGTGTTCTGGCATTATTGAATTAACTTTAATTTCCAATCAGAGGGGAAACATAGACCAATTCAAAAAAATACATATAGGTTATAATTCATTTGATTTGTATCGTTCTGTAGAATTACCATTTACAAGTCCAAGAGATGGTGAAAGATTTCAAACATTTGTACGGGTTGAAGCTGCTTTCAAACAAGGTGATGATTTTATTGACGTAGCAGGTATGCAAGCTTATAGTCCTTGGCTAACAGTTGACATTGTTGAAGTACCAGGTGATGAGCCAATAGATTAAACTTTTTTGAATTACAATCATTATTAATATAAAAAGCCCTTACCTGAATATCCAGATAAGGGCTTTATTATATGAGGTGGTAAATGGGTCTCTATTTTACAAGTAACAGCTTGCGGGTGGCAGTAAAATCTTCGCTAATGATGCGATAGAAATAGATGCCGCTTCCCAAACTGGAGCCGTCAAGTTGCACATTGTAATATCCCGCACTGTGTTCATGATCCACTAACGTCATCACTTGCTGACCCAATGTGTTATACAGCTTGATGGAAACATGCTGTTTCTTGGGCAGAGCATATTGGATGGTCGTTCTCGGGTTGAACGGGTTGGGATAGTTCTGATCCAGTGCAAAGGATTTTGGCAATGCGTTCTCACCATCTGCGATGCCGGTTGTTGTTTCTTCACCGGTTTCAACCACTTCAATGCTAGGTGCATTATTTTCACGTTTGAACCAGCTGTCCATGAACCGACCCAGGTTACTGTCTCCTGAGGTTACAGCGATATAGTACTTGGTGTTGGGTTCAAGCTCACTCAACGTAAAGCTGGTTACATTACCCGCGTTGATCATGTCTGCGGTTTCAAACGCACAGGGGATATAGCTTGCGCTGTCTTTACTGACATGAACATAATAGGTGTTTGCAGTTGCAACCGCTTCCCAGCTGATTGTTACCTCTACACCGTCTACACCCAAACCACTGATAATTGGCGGTACCAATCCCGCAGCCTGGTTTGCCGTATAAATTGCCTGTTCATAATCACGGTCAAAGAACTGACTGTATGCCTGATCAACCTGTGCCTCAATTGCAGAAGCGTTTTCAGGATGTACCCTGGCTGCCAGTCTGGCCATGTAAATGTATCTCGGTACCAGCATACCCATATCTGCAACACCTACAGAATCTACAGGTACCAGAGGATCTTTGTAAAGACGCGCGTAATCGCGGGTCAACACATTATAGTTATAGTTGTATCCGAATCCCGGTTCAATGGCGGTGCCACGATTGTAATCGTTCCATGACTGTACCATGGTCCATGGGATCGAGTATTGTTCTTCATATTCAAGGATCTTGCGCCAGCTTGCGCCAAATACCGTGGTATCTGCAGCGTCTACATACTGGTTCTGTCCTTCTACCCAGTTACGATCATCGTAACCCGGCCATACACCACCCACAGTAAAGGCGGAGCGGTCTGCCTGTTCCATCTGGCCCAGGCGGGTATAAACTGTATCCAAAAAGGCTTCATCAAACTGCGCACCGGTCATCCAGGGATAACGGTCTGTTTGCAATGAAGGATACATAACATCCATATATTCTACGGAATCATCATAAGCGCCGTTGAATACCAGCATAATGTCCATAGGCATGGTGGTATCCGCACAGGCCTTGATGGTCTGTGGAAGCAGCAAAGCTTCTTCCTGGTTGTTGATGAATACCGGACGTTTTACCTGGCGTTCGGTTCCCCAATATGCTTTGTGAGCAAGCAGAGAATCTGCGATATAGGTCAGGTTAGAGTCCAGTGTACCGTTTGCGTTTTCATTCATGGCGGCTGCGATCTCAAAATGGAATCCCTTGGCGCCATATGCATCATTTAACAGTTCCGCGCGGTCAAGCAGAGATTTTACGCCCTGGTTTTCCCACGAGTACCAGCCGTACCAGTTCACTGCAAAGCCGTCAATTCCACTGGCCCAGGCTTGAAGAATGTGATAGTCCATTACATCTACATCGTCACTGCTATACTGGCCTACTAAGCTGGTATCGGCTGTGCCGCCAAGATTGTCTTGTGACCAGTAACGGCCATCTGCGTCATATCCGCTCTGGTATGCCGCAATGATACGGTTCGGGGTTTTGCCCCAGTCAGCTTCTTCTGCTACGCCAAAACCCTGACCAACATATTCGCTGGAGCCTGCAAGGAACAGCGCTTCAGGATCATTGTTGGTGGTTACCGCGTAATTCAATGGCAGAGATTCACCGTCTACACTTAATTTATAATCGCCGGGGAATACATCACTAAAGGTTACGTTTCCGTCACCGTCAGTTACCGCACTTTCCACCAGTGTTTTCTTTTTATACAATTCCACGCTGATTCCGGCAAGGCCCGGTTCGCCGTCTGTGTATTCTCTGTCTGAATCCAGATCGTTAAATACAAAACCTTTAATGGTTCCGGTTTCTGCTTCGCTTTCTTCGGCAAAACCAAAGTCCGCGTCCAGTTTCACATCTGTACCGCCGATCTCTACATACATAGAGTCACGGGATGTGATCATCCATTCTTTATCCTGGGTATACTGGATCTCATGCGCTTTTACAAAATACTCGCCGGCTTCTACATCCGTAAAATAATAATTTCCAAAATAGTTCGTGCGTACACTGTCTACCAGTACTTTTTCCTGAATAATATTGCCGTCAAGACCAACACGCGCGCTTGAGGGGTTGATCAGTCTGTACAGATAGATCATTACATATGGCAGGTTTTCTTCATCACCTTCGGGTACGCGGTTCCAGTTTGAATCGTGCCATACAAAGTCACCAATAATTCCACCATCAGAGCTCATGGTGTTCAGACCCACCTGGGTGCTCACCTGAGGATCTTCAAGTGTCAGCGTTACATAAAAAGGATTGTCGGCTACGGTTGGCCAGTAGGCTTCCGGAAGATCAGAGTCTTTGGTGTTGATAGATACCAGGTATACGCCTGATTCCAGATCCGGAAAGACAACACTGCCGTCTGCGTCGGTGGACAAGCTGTTCAGTTCCGCACCGGTAAAATCACCCAGTACCACCTGTACATCTGGCAGCAAGGCTTCGCCGTCGCTTAACAAGCCGTCACGGTTGTCATCATTAAACAATACAACCTGAATAGAGCCTGATATTTTTTCATAACCAAAATTAACATTGGCAACACTACCACCTTCTTCAACAACAACCGAAAGGGTGTCGCCACCCGTGGTTGTGGCATAGAATGTAGCAAGTGAATCGTTTTTCACGGTCACTTTATAGCTGCCCGCGGGAACGCCGGCAAACTCGTATCCGCCTTGCTCATTACTGAATGTACTGTCAGTGCTTGCGCCCAATAACAATACTTTGGTGCCTTCAACCGGACTTTCACCCGCGTCTCTTTCACCATTTCCATTTTCATCCATAAATACAGATCCACTAACTATGCCGGTCATCTCGATCAAACCCGCGTCTACATGCATCGAGCTGTCGCCCGGCAGCATGAAAAAGGCATCAGTAATGCCGGTAAAGTGGTCCGCGTCACTATCTATTTCGTCTTCATTGCCAAGATCTTTGGTAGTAAAGGCAAAATTGGCAGGAATATCTGCAAACCCTACCGAATAGGTACCAAAATCCAGTGTGTTAAATTCATACTTTCCTTCTGCGTCGGTTAGTACATAGGTACCCACAACAACACTCAACGAGTCATACAAAGTCACAACAACATCCTTAACACCCGGTTCTTCGTGCTGCTGTTTACCGTCACGGTTTAAATCGTTCCAGACAAATCCGGCTACCTTGGTTGCGGGATAATAAATACCCGCGTCTGTGGTGGCTTGGTTCTCACCCATTGCAAGGGTTATAACATCAGTAATACCTGTTTCAATATTAACATCACTGTCTGCTGTATCATCTTCACCCTGATCTTTGGGACTGAAAACAAAGTGAGCAGTCAAATCTGAAAACTCTAAGGTATAGTCACCGGGTTCCAGTTCAGTAAGTGTATAGTTACCATCAGCGTCTGTAGTGTCAGAAGTGACAAGACTGCTGCCGTCATCATAGATATTCACACTAACATTCTCGATGCCGGTTTCGCCTGCGTCCTGAATACCGTCACGATTTTTATCGTGCCATACATGACCAGCAATAGATGAAGGGATACCTGTATAATAAGACACATCACTATCTGTCAGTTCTATACTATTAAAAGTAGTAGTTAATGATGCACTGCCTTTATACAATCCACTCACAGCATTACTGGAAGCGGTCAACGAATCGGTTGCGCCTGCTGCAAGGGTTGCAATGGTACCTACTGTTCCCAAGGTATCATCTGTTACCACTATATCAGACAGGGTCTCTGTTCCGGTATTGGTAATAATATAGGTCCAATTAACTACATCGCCCAGGGCAATAGATGTACCCGGTTCATCAGCTGCATCCACATGATTTGTTGTCATTGTAAAATCAAGTGAAGCCTGGTAAGCGTAACCCTGAATTGAAAAAATATAATTGCTTTCATCACTATCGTTGTTGCTAACCACTACCTGGGCCATTTTGTTTCCAGTTGTAGAGGGATCAAACTTGACTACCAGATTAGCGGAACTTCCGGCAGCAATACTACCGGAAGGATCAGTAACGATACTGAAAGCTTCTGGATTCGGGCCTGATAGCGAAACACTGTTTACGGTCAATGACGCATCACCGGTATTATGTACGACAAACGTTTTACTAATCGTTCCACCTTGAATATCGGCAATGCCAAACAGGGTGCTATCATTAAATGAAGGGGTTATATCACCGGATGAAATGGATGTTCCATTGCCCCGGATATCAATTTCAGGCATTACGGTTACATTTCCGGTTCCGCCTATTGTAAAATTATAGGGATTTTCATCATCATCATTATTTGCGATACTGAGTGTAGCTGTTCTCGAGCCGGCACCTGTTGGCGCAAAGGTCACCTCAAAATAAACCTTGCCGCCACCGGATGCGATGGGTGTAGTTGGCATTGAAGTTACTGTAAAGTCGGAAGCGTTTGTCCCACCTACAACGACCAATGGAGATCCGCTTAACGCCAGATCTGCTGATCCTTCATTCTCAATGGCAAACAACAGTGCATTGTTTGAACCGGTATCTACAGTGCCAAAATCAGTATTATTACTAGTAGAAATAGTACTACTACCATCTGCAATTTCAATACCCTGACCTTTCACGGCCATTTCAGGCGCGCTAACAGGACCAGTGCCTGAAGTATGTTCAAATCCCATGGTCTTGAACACCTGCAGGGTATTGCCATCGGTTTCAAAGATAATCGCTTCCACAGTATAGGTACCGGTAGCGGAGGATTTGTTATATGTGAGCGCATAATCCTGGTTCACGATCTCGCCCACACTGCTGCCAACAAAATCTCTGGAAATCGAACCGATCACATTACCGTTCGGGTCTTTAAAATTGAGCTCTATTCTAAAATTACCGGGCACCAAAATCTCTACCGGTACTCTGGCATTCACAGTAACTGTGCTACTGCCAATGCTATCGCTCAGGTATTCGATTTGGTCCACATCAGCTTCTCCACGAACACCTCCATCAATAACCAGCTGGCCCCAGTCAACAGCCGAAAGCCAACTAGCCGCACCAGGATTATTAACATCAATGTAATACTGCACCAGGTTTTTGCCGGATTGCACCCAGGATTTATCCAGTATGAATGTAGTCGTGTTCCAGACGCCATCCGCACCGGTCATTTGGCCGCAAAAGTGACCATTAAAATAAACATGGTTCACTTCTCCCTGTTCTTCATCAACATCATATCCATAAACAGTTAGAACCGCATTTTCTGTAGGCAATGCACCTGTCATAAAAATATTGAACTCGATGGGATGATTAGAACTTGTATTATCCAATCGAGTAGGATAAGTATCCATATCTCCATCCGAAGTTCCGGTGAGGCTGTTATTTTCATTGTCCGTGTCCTGCATATAAGTGGCGCCTTCGGTTTTCGGCATCCCATTGTCAGCAGGGGTCATACGATATTCTTTTGTGGAAATACTCGAGCCAATAAACTCGATCTTTCCTGGTGGAACATAATCACCATCGCCCTCTGCATCATATGCATATGCAGAGGTTTGAACAAATCCACCGATCATGAATAAGACCAGAAAAAATGTCCAGAGATTTAAATAGTTGTAACGTTTTCTGTTTTGGTTCACAGAACCCTCCTCGGTTAAGTATTAATTAAAAAAACAAGTAATCACAAAAATATCTATAGCATCCAGATTACACCAAACGCATCATATTTTTGCAAAGTTGTTTAGATTTTGTTTATAAATGAATTTATTAAAATTACTGCAGGTTGCCTTTTCAAGCTCATCGTATCTTTCTCTCCCGTATCATACTACTATAGTTTGGCAAATAATATTTTAGAAACAACATTCATCCCGGGGGTGGTTTTAACTGAATGTTGCTAATTTTTGATGTAATATTGTTTTCAAAATCAATGCCAAAAACACAAAATCCAGTTCAATACCAGTTAAAATTATTAAAAATTAAAATTGTTTTTTAAGAACTTAGGTGGTATACACAAAAAAAACAAAAGCATTAAAAACAAAAAAATTTTTATGAAAACAAAATTTGGGTAATTTTTCCCCTTTTGGAGAAAAAAAATAAAGCCCTTGGCTGAATCCAACCAAGGGCTTTATTATATGAGGTGGTAAATGGGTCTCTATTTTACAAGTAACAGCTTGCGGGTGGCGGTAAAGTCTTCGCTGATAATGCGATAGAAATAGATGCCGCTTCCCAAACTGGAACCGTCTAGTTGTACGTTGTAATATCCCGCACTGTGTTCGTGATCCACCAGTGTCATCACCTGCTGTCCCAGAGTGTTATACAGCTTGATGGAAACATGCTGTTTCTTGGGCAAAGCATACTGGATGGTCGTTCTCGGGTTGAACGGATTGGGATAGTTCTGGTCCAGCGCAAAGGATTTTGGCAATGCGTTCTCACCATCTGCGATGCCGGTTGTAATTTCTTCACCGGTGGTCGCGGAGGTTATGCTGGCATCGCCGCCTGCATGCTGGTACCAGCTGTCCATGAACCGACCCAGGGTACTGTCGCCTGAGGTTACAGCGATATAGTACTTTGTGTTGGGTTCAAGTTCACTCAACGTAAAACTGGTTACATTACCCGCGTTGATCATGTCTGCGGTTTCAAAAGCACAGGGAATATAACTTGCGCTGTCTTTGCTGACATGTACGTAATAGGTATTTGCAGTTGCTACCGCGTCCCAGCTTACTGTGATGCTGGTGTTTTCCACAACCGCGTCAATATTTGCCGGCGGTACCAGGCCCGCTGCCTGGTTTGCGGTGGTTATGGCGGTTTCATAATCACGGTCAAAGAACTGGCTGTATGCCTGGGCAACCTGTGTCTCAATTGCAGAAGCGTTTTCAGGATGTACCTTGGCGGCCAGTCTGGCCATGTAAATGTATCTCGGTACCAACATACCCATATCTGCAACACCTACAGAATCTACAGGTACCAGAGGATCTTTGTAAAGACGCGCGTAATCACGGGTCAATACATTATAGTTATAGTTGTATCCGAATCCCGGTTCAATGGCTGTGCCGCGATTGTAATCGTTCCATGACTGTACCATGGTCCAGGGGATCGAGTATTGTTCTTCATATTCAAGGATCTTGCGCCAGCTTGCGCCAAACACGGTAGTGTCCGCTGCATCTACATACTGGTTCTGTCCTTCTACCCAGTTACGATCATCGTAACCCGGCCATACACCACCCACGGTAAAGGCGGAGCGGTCTGCCTGTTCCATCTGGCCCAGGCGTGTATAAACTGTATCCAAAAAGGCTTCGTCAAACTGTGCACCGGTCATCCAGGGATAACGGTCCGTTTGCAATGACGGATACATAACATCCATATATTCTACGGAATCATCATAAGCACCGTTAAATACCAGCATAATATCCATAGGCATGGTGGTATCCGCGCAGGCCTTGATTGCCTGTGGAAGCAGCAGAGCTTCTTCCTGGTTGTTGATGAATACCGGACGTTTTACCGCACGCTCGGTTCCCCAATATGCTTTGTGAGCAAGCAGAGAATCTGCGATATAGGTCAGGTTAGAATCCAGTGTACCGTTTGCGTTTTCATTCATAGCGGCAGCGATCTCAAAATGGAATCCCTTGTCGCCATATGCTTCATTCAACAGTTCCGCGCGGTCAAGCAGAGATTTTACGCCTTGATTTTCCCACGAGTACCAGCCGTACCAGTTCACTGCAAAGCCGTCAATACCGCTAGCCCAGGCTTGAAGGATGTGATAGTCCATTACATCTACATCGTCACTGCTGTACTGGCCTACTAAGCTGGTGTCAGCTGTGCCGCCAAGATTGTCTTGTGACCAGTAACGGCCATCCGCGTCATATCCACTCTGGTATGCCGCAATGATACGGTTCGGGGTTTTGCCCCAGTCAGCTTCTTCTGCCACGCCAAAGCCCTGACCAACATATTCGCTGGAGCCTGCAAGGAACAGTGCTTCAGGATCATTGTTGGTGGTTACCGCGTAATTCAATGGCAGAGATTCACCGTCTACACTTAATTTATAATCACCGGGGAATACATCACTAAAGGTTACGTTGCCGTCTCCGTCAGTTACCGCGCTTTCCACCAGTGTTTTCTTTTTATACAATTCCACGCTGATTCCGGCAAGGCCCGGTTCGCCATCTGTGTATGCTCTGTCTGAATCCAGATCGTTAAATACAAAGCCTTTGATGGTTCCGGTTTCCGCTTCGCTTTCTTCGGCAAAACCAAAGTCCGCGTCCAGTTTCACATCTGTACCGCCGATCTCTACATACATAGAGTCACGGGATGTGATCATCCATTCTTTATCCTGCGTATACTGGATCTCATGCGCTTTTACAAAATACTCGCCGGGTTCTACATCCGTAAAGTAATAATTACCAAAATAGTTGGTGCGTACACTATCTACCAGTACTTTTTCCTGAATAATATTACCGTCAAGACCTACTCGCGCGCTTGAGGGATTGATCAGTCTGTACAGATAGATCATTACGTATGGCAGGTTTTCTTCGTCACCTTCGGGAATTCGGTTCCAGTTTGAATCGTGCCATACAAAGTCGCCAATAATTCCACCGTTTGAGCTCATGGTGTTCAAACCCACCTGGGTGCTCACCTGAGGATCTTCAAGTGTCAGTGTTACATAAAAAGGATTGTCTGCTACGGTTGGCCAGTAGGCTTCCGGAAGATCAGAATCTTTGGTATTGATGGATACCAGGTATACACCTGAATCCAGATCCGGAAAGACAACACTGCCGTCTGCGTCTGTTGACAAACTGTTCAGTTCCGCACCGGTAAAATCACCCAGTACCACCTGTACATCAGGCAGCAACGCTTCGCCGTCGCTTAACAAGCCATCACGGTTGTCATCATTAAACAATACAACCTGAATAGAGCCTGATATTTTTTCATAACCAAAGTTTACATTGGTAACACTACCACCTTCTTCAACAACAACGGAAAGTGTATCGCCGCCCGTGGTTGTGGCATAGAATGTAGCAAGGGAATCGTTTTTCACAGTTACTTTATAGCTGCCCGCGGGAACGCCGGCAAACTCGTATCCGCCTTGCTCATTACTGAATGTACTGTCAGTGCTTACGCCCATTAATAGTACTTTGCTACCAGCCAGAGCACTTTCTTCTTCATCTTGTTGACCATTGCCATTTTCATCCATAAATACAGAGCCGCTGACTACACCGGTCATCTCGATCAGTCCGGCATCTACATGCATCGAGCTGTCGCCCGGAAGCATGAAAAAGGGATCTGTAATTCCGGTAAAGTGGTCCGCGTCACTATCGATTTCATCTTCATTACCAAGATCTTTGGTGGTAAAGGCAAAGTTGGCAGGAATATCTGCAAAACCTACCGAATACGTACCAAAATCCAATGTATTAAATTCATATTTTCCTTCCGCGTCGGTAAGTACATATGTACCCACAACAACATTCAGCGAGTCATACAGCGTTACAACAACACTCTCTACACCCGGTTCTTCGTGCTGTTGTTTTCCGTCACGGTTCAGATCGTTCCAGACAAATCCGGCTACCTTGGTTGCGGGATAATAAATACCCGCGTCTGTGGTGGTTTGGACCTCACCCATTGCAAGGGTTACCACATCGGTTATTCCGGTTTCTATATTTACATCACTGTCTTTAGCATCATCGCCGCCCTGATCTTTGGGGCTGAATACAAAATGAGCAGTCAAGTCGTTAAATTCTACCGTGTAATCACCAGGTTCCAGTTCGGTCAGGGTATAGTTACCATCAGCGTCTGTGGTATCAGATGTGACAAGACTGCTGCCGTCATCATAGATGTTCACACTAACATTCTCGATACCGGTTTCACCTGCGTCTTGAATACCGTCACGATTTTTATCATGCCAGACCAGACCGGAAATTGTGGAAACAATACCGGAATAATAAGAAGCATCAGAACCGGCAACCTCTTTGCCATTAAAAGTGGTAGTAAAAGAAGCACCGCCTGCATATAAACCACTGATTGCATTACCAGAAGCGGTCAAAGAATCGGTTGCACCTGCTGCAAGTGAAGCTATGGTACCCACAGTACCCAGGGTATCGTCAACAACCTGAATATCTGTAAGCGTAACCGAACCGGTATTTTTTACGATATAGGTCCAATTTACAGCAGAACCCAATGCCAATGACTCTCCGGGTGCGCTTGGGGAATCCTGATAATTGGTAGTCATTGTAAACTCGACAGAAGTAACATAACCGCCACCACGAATTGCAAAAGTATATGTACTTTCATTCGCGTCATCGGTTGTAATAGTTACGGTAGCATTGCGTTCGCCAGCAGCTGAAGGATCAAAGGTGATTTCCAAATCTGCGGTTGAACCGGCAGCTACTGTGCCAGTAGGATCAACTGTTACACTAAAATCACCGGCATTGTCACCAGTAATTTGAACATTGGTAACATTCAAAACGCCAGAGCCGGTATTATTAATAACAAATGTTTTAATAGAGGTACTGTCATCCACGTCAATAGTGGGGAACAAGGTTCCGTCTGCACTTGAGGGAGTGGTATCTCCACTAACAATGGGATTGCCATCACCGGTCATGTCAATTTCAGGATTGGTTTCACCTGTACCACGGATGGCAAAAGTATATGGATTTTCATCAGCATCATCACTTGCAATCGAAACGGTTGCATTGCGAGTGCCTGCCGCTGAAGGATCAAACTTGATTACCAGATTTGCATTTCCACCTGATGCTACGGCTCCGGTGGGATTTGTGGTAATACTAAAATCACCAGCATTTGTGCCACCCAGGGTAACACTGCTGATATTCAATGTTCCTGATCCACTGTTATTGATTACATAGGTTTTGCTTTCATTGCCGCCCTGAATGTCCAAAGAGCCAAACAAGGTATTGTTTTCGCTTGCAGGTGTGGTAGAACCATCTGCAATTGCGTTACTGTTACCGGTAACCGCAATTTCAGGATTCACTTCACCGGTTCCACGAATTGCAAAGGTATATGTTCCCTCATTCGCATCATCTGAAGTGATGGATACGGTCGCATTGCGTTCGCCAACTGCTGAGGGATTGAATGTAATTCCCAAATCCGCTGTAGATCCTGCAGCTACGGCACCAGTAGGATCTACAGTTATACTAAAATCATCGGCATGGTTACCTGTAATTATTACACTGCTAACCGTCAGGACACCTGAACCGGGATTGTTTATTACAAATGTACGTGTAGCAGTACTGGCATCCACATCAATGGTGGGGAACAAGGTTCCATCTGTACTTGAGGGAGTGGTATCGCCACTAACGATGGAATTTCCATCACCGGTCATGTCAATTTCGGGGTTCGTTTCGCCTGTACCCTGAATTGCAAAGGTATAGGGATTTTCATCAGCATCATCACTTGCAATGGTTACAGTTGCATTGCGGGTGCCTGCGACTAAAGGATCAAACTTGATTACCAGGTTCGCATTTCCACCTGAAGCTATTGTTCCGGTGGGATTGGTGGAAATACTAAAATCACCGGCATTTGTGCCACCCAAGGTAACACTACTGATGGTCAATGTTCCTGAACCGCTGTTATTAACAACATAGGTTTTACTATCACTTTCACCCTGAATATCAAAAGAACCAAACAGAGTATTGTTTGTGCTCAAAGGAGTAATGGAACCGTCATCAACCGCGTTGCCGTTACCGGTTACCGCAATTTCAGGATTGGTTTCACCAGTTCCGCGTATTGTAAAAATATAACTGCTTTCATCGCCATCGTTATTGTTAACCGTGACCTGAGCAGTTTTGGTTCCTACCGTCGCAGGATCAAATTCCACAACAAGGTTGGCGGTACTACCCGCATCAATACTTCCGGAGGGATCCGTTTCAATACTGAATTCTCCTGCATTCGGACCTGACAGGGAAACACTGCTCACAGTCAATGACGCATTACCGGTATTATGAACAACAAATGTTTTGCTAATTGTACCACCCTGAATATCAGTACTGCCAAATAACGTGTTATCACCAGCATCGGGGCTGGTATCACCGGAGGAAATGGATATTCCATTGCCCCGGATATCAATTTCAGGTATGGCAGTAACATTTCCTGTTCCGCCAATTGTAAAATTATATGGATTTTCATCATCATCATTGTTTGCTATACTAAGCGTAGCTGTGCGCGAGCCGCCACCAGTGGGCGCAAAAGTCACTTCAAAATATACCTTGCCGCCACCGGAAGCAATGGGTGTGGTTGGCATGGAGGTAACTGTAAATTCTGATGCGTTTGTACCGCCAACAACAACCAGTGGAGATCCGCTTAACGCCAAATCTGCTGAACCTTCATTTTCAATAGCAAACAACAGTGCATTATTTGAGCCGGTATCAACCGTGCCAAAATCAGTGTTGTTACCGGTAGAAATTGAACTGCTGCCGTCGACAATTTCAATACCCTGACCTTTAACAATCATTTCAGGTGCGCTGGCAGGACCCGTATTTTGTGTATGTTCAAATTCCATGGTTTTAAACACCTGCAGGGTATTACCGTCGGTTTCAAACACAATAGCTTCTACTGTATAGGTTCCTGACGGATCATTTTTAGGATAAGAAAGCGCATATGCCTGGTTCACAATCTCGCCCACACTATTGCCAGTAAAATTTCGGGAAGTAGAAGTGATCACATTACCATTTGGATCTTTAAAATTGAGCTCAATTCTAAAATTACCTGGCACCAAAATCTCTACAGGAGCATTGACATTCACGGTTACATTCGTGCTGCCTACAGATTCACTAATATATTCGATTTTTTCCAGGTCTGCCTGTCCCCTGACACCGCCGTCAATAACCAGCTGGCCCCAGTCCACAGCAGATGCCCATTCACCTGAAGTTTGCGTATCAATATAATACTGCACCAAATTCTTACCGGATTTGACCCAGGATTTATCAAGTACAAAAGTTGTTGTATTCCAAACCTGGTTTGCACCGGTCATTGTACCTGCCAAATGGCCGTTAAAATATACTTCATTAACTTCACCGGATTCTTCATCCACATCCCAGCCATAAATAGACAGGACTGCACTTTCAGTGGGCAAAGCACCGGTCATAAAAATATTAAATTCAATAGGATGCAAAGAATCAGTTTTATACATTGAAGCTGCATCCACATCACCGTCCGCTGTTCCGGTGAGACTGTTATTTTCATTGTCCGTGTCCTGCATATAGGTTGCGCCTTCAGTTTTTGGCAGCCCATTATCAGCAGGGGTCATTCGGTAATCTTTGGTGGAAACAGACGAGCCCATAAACTCGATGCTTCCTGACGGAACAAAACCACCATCACCGTCTACATTATCCTGCGCAATGGCAGGTGTTTGAACAAATCCGCTGACCATTAATATGATCAGAAAAAAAGTCCAAAGGTTTAAAAAATTGTAACGTTTTCTGTCAGACTTCACAGAATCCTCCTCGGTTAGTTGTTGATTTACAAATTACTTTTACATCAAGATACACCAATATCCATTGCATTTAGTTAAACCATTAATGCGGATATTTTATAAAGATGTTAGTTTTGTTTTTAATGAATAATAGATTATTTGATTTTATTACAGGTTGCCTTATTAAACACATCAATTGAAAACTCCCATATACTTCCCATTTCACACCATCAGATGAATGGCATTTTTTTTATTTGAAGCAACAATCATCACTGAACAGATCCATACTTGAATGTTGCTATAATTTATTCGTCATCACTCTAATCAAATTTAATGCCAAAAATGTAATCAAACATTTTCAAAATATAAAAGCAATGCAAAAAGCAGACTCTGTTTTTTATACAGTTACACAAAAAACCCTAAAAATCTAATTACATATTTGTAATCGCAGTTTGAGAGAAAAGTGAAAAGGTAAAGAATTCCTGATAGAGTAAAAAAAGTTACTAACTTGAAAAAACACTTGACAAGTTATTATAAATTTAGTATCATTACTATAGGTATAGTAGTTAAATTATAACCATAGGAGAAACAATGGCGCCTAACAATAAACTGACTCCGGTAGAATGGGAAATTATGGAAGCAATCTGGAATTTGGAAACCCCGCCCTCGGTAAGAGATGTATTGGAAAAACTTTACCCCAACGGAGAAAAGGCATATACCACCGTGCAAACAATCATGAATACCCTGGTTAAAAAAGGCATGTTGGAAACTGAAAAAATCGGATTGGTTAATTTTTACAAACCTGTCGAATCCCGAAAAGACATGGTAAGATCAGAAATATCTTCCGTTGCCTCGCGTATTTTTAAAGGCTCGGTACCCGCCATGGCAAACTATCTGATTGACTCACAGGAGCTGAGTATGGACGAGATCAAAAAAATAAAAGCCCTTTTAAAAGAAAAAGAAAAAAACCTAAAGGATAATCAATGATATTCTTTAATCAAATCGCGGAAACCTGGGCATCGTATTTTGGCTTGGCCATTTTGCAAAATACGATTTTCCTGGGTCTGGTATTTTTTGTTTTACATCTTTTACGGAAAGCAGATGCCCGTATTAAATATATGATTGGTGTGCTTGGTATCATTAAATTGTTACTCCCCCCCTTTATTCCGGGACATTTTTCATGGTTTGCATTGACAGAACCTGTAGCTCAATCTGTAACGGTGGAAAAGCTTATATCCATAGAAACTGTTGTTCAGGAAATATCAATGACCAAACCCTCTGCAACGGCTATTCTTTTCATGATCTGGATCGGCTCAGCAGCACTTTATTTGATCATCTCAACACTTTCAACCTTTATTTTAAAGCTTTCTCTCGAGTCTGCTAAAAAGCTGCCGGCTCATGATTCCTCTATAGATCTTTTTATTAGCAAAAATATATTTTCGCCTCTCAGTATGGGCGTATTCCCCAATCGCATCTATGTTCCGGATTACTGGAACGCTATAACCGAAAAAGGACGCAAAGTATTATTGCAGCACGAACTGGCACACATTGAACGCAAAGACGGCTTTGTGCAATTTCTGCAAACAGTTGTACAGGCATTCTACTTTTTTCATCCTTTTGTCTGGCTGTTAAATGAACGTATTAACGAGTACCGTGAAATGGCCTGTGATGATTATGCGATTGAAAAATCAAGTATATCACCAGGAGACTATTCACGCTATTTAATTGACATTGCGGAAAAAATCACAGATCCGCAATGGAGTTACATTTCCGCATCGGCCTTGATCAAGCAAAAACATAAATTATTAAATCGTGTAACGTACCAATTGCAGGAGGGAACTATGCAAAAACGTTCTACATTCAAAACCCGGGCAGCGCTGCTCATCCTGGCGCTGCTCATTCTACCCTTGTCCTGGTATTGCAGTCAGGAAAATTCAAGAGTACCCCAGGCACCCGAAGCTGTAACATCAGAAATATCAAGCATGAACACACCAGGAGCTGCTGGAAAGATTTGGGGTCAAGTTCAAGACCTGGATGAAGAATATGCTTTACCCGGTGCCAATATAATTGTCAAAGGTACCTCATTAGGAGCGGCAGCGGACAAGGATGGAAAGTACTTTATACCAAACATTCCACCGGGAAGTTACACCCTCGAGTTTCAAATGATTGGTTATAAAACCATAATTATTAATGATGTTAAAGTTGCAGCAAATAAAGCAACAAACATTAACTGCAAATTGGAAATCACTGTTGTTCCCATGGAAAAAGAAATTGTCACCTATGGCTCTGAACGAATCACTATTTCTACCGACAATGGGACTGAAGAGGTTCTGGTAACGCCAAAAACTGAAGACAGTCCGCCACCTCCATCTAAAACAGATCAAAACGAATGGAAAAAATTAAGTACTTCTCCAAAACCCACAGGAGGGTTTTCTGCCATTCAAAAAAATCTAAGATACCCTAATCTTGCTATCAAAGCCGGAATTGAAGGCAGAGTAGTAATTAATTGTCTATTTGATGGTGAAGGAAATATAATTGATACTGAAATACTCGAGAACATTGGTAATGGAGATAACGGTTGCGCGGAAGCCGCAATTCAAGCAATCAAATCTGTAAAATGGGAGCCAGCAAAACAACGCGATAAACCTCTCAAAGTTTGGGTTGGTATACCGGTTGTTTTCCGATTAAAAGATACAAAATAGAAAAGTCCTTCACCCTAAAAACAACACCAGGATGATTTAAATTTTCCTGGTGTTGTTTCATTTCCGGAGAAATCATGCATAAACTCTTTTTATTACTCCTGTCTTTATCATTACCAATTGGTGCCGCAACTACTAATGATATTCTGCAAATGTTTATCAATCAGGAATACGACTTGGCTATTGACACCCTGCATGTCCATTTGCAAACCTATCCTGATGATCCGAATCTAAACTATTATCTGGGCCAGGCCCTCAAATCATTAGATCGGGACTCTGAGGCATTGGATGCCTTTATAAAAAGCCTCGGTGCAACTGATATTGATAGTGCAGATATTCATGTACTGATAGGAGGATGTTATGAATCTCGGGGTAATGAATCAGATGCCGCGGTTTCTTATCAGCATGCACTGGCACTAGACACAACCCATGTTCAGGCTTTGCGCAAGCTTGCATTGCTTTACCAAAAACAGGGACGGTTTTCGCTATCCATCGCCCCCCTGCTGAACATATATAAATTAGATACAACCCTGGTCAATGACACCTATAGACTGGGTTATGCATTTTATCGGGAAGGCGATTTTGAACAAGCTCTGAAATATCTGGAACATGCATCCAATCTGGACCCCAAACATTTCAAAAGTCGGTTATATATGGGCATTACACAATATAGCCTGGAAAATTTTGTTGACGCAGTAAGCACGTTTATTTCTGCAATGGCCCTGAATGCAGACTCGGACGCACTCTATTATTACATGGGCGAAGCGTTGTACAAAATGGATACTCTTGATGCCGCCATAAAAAATCATCAGAGATGTGTCGAGCTGGAAGGCAATTATCTGTATGCGTCGCTAAAAAGCCTGGTTCGTTACAGTTATATTGCAGAAAAATATAAACTTTGTGAACAGTCTGCTCAACAACTGATTGCGCTAAACAATGAGGACATGTACGGGCATATGTACCGGGGAATGGCATTGGCTTCTCTTGGCAGACACAAAGTCGCTAATGAAGAATATCACATTGCCATCCAGTGCAGTGATCAGGCCTATCTGATTTCATTATACTCTTACAAGGCAACCAATCATCGGGCCTTGCATGAATATGATGAAGCGATTGATTTGTATCAACGCATTATCTGTCTGAATCCCAAACATATTATCTCGTATTACAATATGGCAGTGGTATATGATGAAAAATCGGATGATAAAGCGTTGGCAAAACAATATTATCGGGATTATATTGATATGTGTAAAAACAGCGATTCGTCATCTCTATATTTAGAGTTGGCTGAAAATCGCCTGCGGAGTATAATAGAACAGGAATTTATGCACAACAAGGTAGAATGATATTCGGTAACTAACTGTCAAAGATTGAATCCGGCTGTATTACAGATGTATAGTATTAAAAAATTAATCTAGTTTACACCTTTATGGTTGGTCTTTTCACAATCAATAAAAAAAACTAGTGGTTTCTTGCAAAATAAACAAAGACAAGATATATCAGCCATACAACAACAAACGTTTTCATAAACCACCATACAGTTTGCCCCGATTCCCTAAAAGCTTCCTTGAGGGCCCCTTCATCAAAGATCTTGCCGGATATTAAAAGTCCCCACACTTTGGAAAATATATAATAGGCGAGCATAACCAAAAAAGCTAAAAATAAAATACGACGCATAAGCAATCAACCATTAAATTTTAGAGTTTTATTACGTATATAAATAAATTGAAAAATCATCATCAAAACTATACCTAATGCTACACTAAGGAATGCAGCACGAAAATCGCCAAAACCCAAAGTAAGGTGTATAAACTGGGGACCAACAAGAAAGCCCGTTCCTACAGCAGTTTCATTAATGGCAATATTTCGTACAGAATGCTCAAGGTCAGCCATACTGTGCAATATCGCGGCAAAAAAGGTGATGGTTGCAAAAACACCCAGGAAAAGAGCGCCCAAATACATAACGTAAACATTGGAAGCTATAAAAAACAAAACCAAACAAACAATACCAAATAGACTCGCCAATGGTGCCTTTTTGTATTGATAAAGCCATGTATAGTTTTTTGGTAAAAACTGCACAGCAACAGCCTGGATAATGTTATACAAAAAAATAACGAGTCCTTTTTGCAATGATGAAAGCTGTAACAACTCTGACTGCTTGGGGAATATAGTCAAGAACAATGAAATAATAATAATTGCAGAAAAAGAACCGCTCCACCCCGCAAAGGTTAAAACCGGTCTTTTGGGCACAACGGTAGCATTCGATTGTACAGTATTCCCGGTATTTTCAGGACGAATGAACAACACCATACCCGAAATTGACAATGCGATAATACCAGCGGTAAAATATGCGGCATTCCAGGACATATACTCACGTATAGTGCCACTCAACATGGAACCTAAAGCAAATCCTACTGCCAATGCAGCCAGATATGAAGATATAGAATACGCCATTGGTTTTTCATTTTGAATCTGGACATGTTTCATGTACGACTGGAATGCGTTGAAAAAAAGTGAGGTCCACAAGGGAATGAACGTATAAATTACAATTACCCAAACTACCTGGTCAATAAATCCCAGTACAAAACACATAACCGCAACAGCAAAGGCAGCAACCATTACCTGAATCTTTGCCAGATGGTCTTTAACAACACGTCCCATCAGCAATGAAAACACAATATAACCCACACCATAATTGGTCAACATTAGTGATATGGCTGTTAAGCTGGCACCCTGTTCCGAAGCCCGCATAGGACCAACAAACATTAACACACCAACAATCAAGTTGATAAAAAGCGGGTATATGTAAATAATTATATGCTTCATATTTATCCAAATTTAAATATACAAAATTATCTATTCATTTACTAAAACATAAAATTTTAGAACAAATCTAAAATCCAGACGTTATTCATATATCAAACAAAAGGAGATTACAATGAACAACACATTAAAAACTATTTTTATTTTCACAGTAGTCTTGACTGTATCTGTTTTTGCCCAACCCAACTTTACCGGTACCTGGACTTTGGACAAAGACAAAAGTGATTTGGGTGAAGGACGAAGAGGCGGAATGGCCGCAACAACGTTAACCGTAGATCACGGAACAAAGCTCGAGATAGAATGCGTTTCCACAGGCAGAGACGGTGAAGAAAGAAAAATGACCGAAACTCTGACCCTGGATGGTAAAAAATGCACAAACGAATGGTTCAGAGGTGACAAGGAATCAACTGTTACCTTTTCATCAGATAAAAAAACGCTTATCATTACATCCGTTATCGCTATGAATTTTAACGGAAATGATTTTGAACTCAATAACGAAGAAAAATGGTCGTTGAATGAAAGCGGCAAAGTGCTGACTATTGAGTCCAAATCTACAACACCCCGAGGTGACCGGGAACAAACACTTGTTTATAAAAAAGCTGAATAAAAAATAAATCAGGAATTGCGTTTTTCAATCATTTCAAGCAATAGCAATAACTGATTTTTTGCATCACTCTCATCAAACGATTGTAAAGCGGTTCGGGCGTCTTTAATACATTCGGAAATTATGTCCCGGGCCGCTTGAATTGTACCTGCATGTTCAAAAATATCAATCACATCAGATACATCCTGGCTGGTAATTTTACCTTTTTGCAACAATAATTTTAATTTCTCTTTTTCATCAGGCACTGCATGTTCCAATGCATGTGAAACCAGAAACGTTTTTTTATTTTCTTCAATATCGCTGCCAATGTCTTTACCCAATACATCCTGATCTGCGGTTACATCCAACAGATCATCCTGTATCTGAAAAGCGCGTCCCAGCTTCATACCATACAATCTCAAAGCAGCAACCTGCTCATCAGTTCCATTACCCAATGTAGCACCAATTGCGCATGAAACAGCAAAAAGTTCTGCTGTCTTTTTATCTATCATGTCAAAATATTCGCTCAAAGTAACCGATTCACGTGTTTCAAACTCTTTATCATAGGTTTGCCCTTCACAAACCTTGAGTATACCGTTTGAAAAATAATCGATCACAACGGGCAGTTTTTCAGGATTACATTGAGAAATTGCTTTGTACGCAATAACCAGCAAGGCGTCACCGGAAAGAATAGCTACATTCTCATCCCATTTTTTATGAACAGTTTCACGGCCCCTGCGCATATCATCATCGTCCATAATATCATCATGGATGAGTGTAAAATTATGCAAAAATTCCAGAGCTGCTGCGGCATCGAGAGCGTCATTAACGGTTCCACCCACAGCTTCACACGCAATCAATGTCATTACCGGACGTAAACGTTTGCCACCTGCAGACATGGTATAGGTAATAGGCTCATATAATAACACGGGTTCTTTTTTATCAAGAAATGTTTGTAAATGTTCAACCACTCTTGTCTTTAACTGGTCAAAACGAGATTGTTCCGGCAATTTTCTCTCCTGCATAAAATAAATCAAGACCAAAATACAAAGAAGTGGTGACAGAATCAATATATTTCTAGCAATAAAAAAAGGGCCATTTGAAATAAACGGCCCTCCCAATAATCTATAATATTTTATATCAAAGTCCGGAAGCCCCGCTGGTATCTGCCCCGGTAAAATCCGTATTTTCAACATTTGCATTGGTCATTGTAACATCTTTTAAAACAGCATTCACAAAACTGGCTCCGGACAAGTCGCTCCTCACAAGCTGTGCCTGTTCAAGATTGGCATTGTCAAATCTGCTGTTTTTCAGACTGGCTCGTTTCATGCGAGATTTCAACAAACTTGCATTGCTAAAATCCGCGTTTTCCATACTAGAGCCAAGCAACGCTACATGATAAAAGCTGGCTCCTTTGGCGCTAACCGAATCCAGATTACTGTCCTGCATATTGGATTCATCCAAAACCGCACCATCCAGATTTGCCTTAAACAAATTGCAGCCAAACATAAACGCTTCATTTAATTTAGAACCGCTCAGGTTTGCGCCTTCAAGATTGGCATTTTGCAAATGTGCTTTTTCTAAATTACATTGCGACAGGTCCACCCCTTTTAATGTTTCGTATGATAAATCCACACCAGACAAATCAGAACCACTCAGGGATTCACCATTATTGAGCTTCTGCAGTACTGTATTTCTATCATATTGAGACATACAAATCTCCTTGACTAAATCAGTCTTTGGTGAAGAAACAAAGGGTTATGATTATTCCGAATAACTATCTACAGCCTGGTCTACCGATTCAAAATCGAGAAATACTTTATCCAGTTTGGTAATTTTAATAGGACGTTTAATTTTCTCAGAAAGATTTGCCAACCTCAAATCTCCACCACTACCGCGGAGGCTGGTCAACGCGCTGATCAACATCCCCAGTCCTGAACTGTTCATCCAGGTAACTTTACTCATGTCTGCAACAACGTTCACCTTTTCATCCTTTAAAGACTGGTCTACAACCTGGCGAAGCTGCTCAGACTCGTGACCGGCCATCAGGTCTCCTTCCAACTCGAGGATAAGAACATCCTTCTCCATTCGGGTTTCGATATTCATAAAAGCCTCCACATTTTTAAGATCATTCATATCTTAATGCTGTAATAGGGTCCATACGCGCGGCTTTGGTTGCCGGGTACACACCAAAAATGATTCCAACGAAAGAACAAAATCCCAGGCCCAGTATAACCGTCCATATAGGTACAGCGGCTGGTATATGTGTTGCCATCTTGACAACCATTCCAATACCTAATCCCACAAGTACACCCATAATACCGCCAATCTCTGTAAGAATTACGGCTTCAATTAAAAATTGCCATAATACATCTCTTTTCTTTGCTCCGAGGGATTTTCGTATTCCAATTTCTTTGGTACGTTCGGTCACAGAAACCAGCATTATATTCATAATACCAACTCCCGCTACCAACAGGGATATCGAAGCAATGGCAATGGCGACTATTTTTACACTACCCGTTAATTGATCAAAAAATTCCATAAACTGTTCGTTTGTACGAATTTCAAAATCATTTTCCTCACCAGGGGGTACTTTGCGAACGGTACGTAATATACCAACAGCCTGGTCCATCGCTGTCTGATACATTTCTGGGCCTTTGGCTTTAACTGTAAAATTCAAAGACCGCTCTTTACCAAATACTTTTTGAAACCGGGTAATGGGAATGATCACACGATTATCACGTGTCTCTCCAAAGATACTGCCTGTCTTTTCCAGCAAACCAATAACTTCAAACCGTTCCCCCTGTATTTTTATATCCTGACCAATGGGATATTGATAGGGGAACAAACGCTCTTTAATGTCCTGACCGATTATAGCTACTCTGCGAATTCGCTCAACGTCCTGTTCAGTTATAAATCTACCTTCTTCAATATTATAGCTATTATGTTCTAAAAACTCAGGAGTAGCACCCGCAACAGGCATCATGGGCAGGGTTTTTTTATCTTTATGCCGTATTTCCTGGCCAAAAGTCCAAACCTCGGCACCAATATTCAATGCGGCGGTCATTCGTGTTCGCAATGCCTGGGCTTCTTCAAGTGTCAGATCTTTGCGGTTACGATACTTGTGCCAGTCACCACCACCAACAGATGGAAATTTCTGGACCTGGAACACATCAGAACTCAAAATGGATGCCTGATTTTTAACACTGTTACGCATTCCTGTGATCAAAGACTGCATAGCAATGATGGTCATTACACCAATAATCACACCCAATAGCGTTAAAGCCGATCGAAGCTTATTGGTCATAATTGCGGTAACTGATATATTTAAACTTTCACCAAAATGCATATTAATTCCAATCAATTATTCATAACGCAATGCTTCAATAGGATTCAGTTTTGAAGCCTTGAATGCCGGATAAATACCGAAAAATAATCCAATAACAAATACAAAACCTACTCCCAGAAACGCAACAGTCATTGTAATTGCTGCCGTCAAAGGTGTAGCAGCCGACACCATCTTGGCCACCCCTACGGCAATACCAATTCCAATTAACACACCCAATGCACAAATCATTAACGATTCAATTAGAAACTGAAGCATAATATCAAAACGTTTAGCGCCAAGCGCTTTTCGAATGCCAATTTCACGGGTACGCTCTGTTACAGATACCAGTAAAATATTCATAATACCAATACCACCTACCAGCAATGAGATTGAACCTACACCCACCGCAACAATTTTTAATACCCGGGTAAGATTATTATAAGTATCCATGAGCATACTTTGTGTATTGATATTAAAATCATTGTCTTCATTTGCTTTCAATCCACGCAAACGACGCATAATACCAATCAACTCTGTTTCAGCTTCAGACATCAATTCCGGTGATTTTACTTTGACTTCAATCCCCGTTGAGCGCCAGCGCATCCCAAATGCTGATGTAAAATTCTCTACAGGTATTAATACATTCGAATCCATGCTATCACCAAAAAAGGAACCCTTTTTTTCAACAACACCAATTACCTTGTATTTCCTGCCACCTATATTGATACGTTTGCCAATGGGAGGTTCTTTGGGGAACAGCGCTTCATACACATCCCAGCCTAGAACACAAACCTTGCGCCGGTGGCTTACATCAGTTTCGGACATGAACCGACCAATTTCAGGATAAACATTAGAAGTATACATGTAATCTTGATTGGTACCAATTATGAGAACATTTTCACTTTCACGATCTTTGAACTTGACAGTGCGTCGTGTATATAATGTTGGAGCCACTGCCTTGGCAAGACTTGCCAATTCTTTAACTCTATTGGCAAAATCCACAGGAATATTGGGACGATTGCGAAAGGTCCACCATTCAGCATTACTGGTTATAACCCAGGGATACTTGTCAATAAACAAAGTATCTGTACCAATAGCAGAAATTTGGTCTTCAAAAGAATTATTCAACCCTTCAATCAGGGCTACAATAGACACTACCGTAGTTACACCAATCACAATACCAATTGTCGTTAATATTGATCGCAGCTTGTAAGATCGTAGTGCCTCAAATGCAATTTTAACACCTTCACCTATGTATAGGAAAAATCTCTTCATAATCTGCCTATTAGTTTACAGCTTCATCACGTTCAATTAATCCGTCACGCAAGCGGATAATACGGTCAGAATGCTCTGCAATGTATTCTTCATGCGTAACAAGCACAATGGTATTACCGGCATCGTGCAGGTCTTCAAAAATTTCCATAATTTCTTCACCTGTACGGCTGTCAAGGTTACCTGTTGGCTCATCCGCAAGAATGATCGATGGATTGTTTACCAATGCTCTGGCAATAGCAACACGCTGCCGCTGACCACCTGAAAGTTCATTAGGTTTGTGATGCATTCGATCTTCAAGCCCCACTCGAGACAAAGCCTGCTCTGCCAATTTTTTACGTTGAGCTGCGGGGGTTCCATTATAAATCAGGGGTAATTCAACATTATGCAATGCGTTTGCACGAGGTAATAGATTAAAGGTCTGAAAAACAAACCCAATTTCCCTGTTGCGGATCTCTGCCAGCTCATCATCTATCATTTCACTAACATTGCTGTTATTCAAAATATAATCACCACTTGTTGGGGTGTCTAAACAACCTAAAATATTCATCAAAGTAGATTTCCCGGAACCGGAAGGGCCCATAATGGCTACATATTCATTCTGAGCAATAGTTAAATTAACACTCTTGAGAGCCGGCACCCGAACCATACCACCAATTTCATAGGTTTTTTCAATTTTATCGAGACTGATTAACATCCTGCCCTTCCTTTCTTATTCTGATTTTTCTTCGACTTTAAAGCTTTTGTCAGGTTTTGTGTTAACCAAACTGCCATCTTTAAGCTCCTGAGAAATTGCTTTATAGCTGCCAGAAACCACTGTCTCCCCTTTTTCAAGGCCGGATAATATCTCGATATAGGTATCATCACTAATTCCGGTTTCCACACCAACAATTTCTACTTTATCATCCCTTACAACAAAAACGGCTTCCTGCATCTCGCCATCGTCTTTTCCGGCTTTCTTTTTGTCCGCAGAATCTTTTTCATTACCATCAGTTTTTGTAGTATCATTGGGAACATTTTTCATGGTTACACACTGAATGGGGATAAACAATACATCTTTGTGGGTATCGGTGCTAATGTCTACAGTTGCAGTCATACCGGGTCTAAGTTTATCAACCTGGTCTGTAACCGCAATTTTTACTTCAAAGTTTGTTACCTGTTCCTGGGTACCGCGTCCTCTTGTGGTAGCTTCATGAGCAATTTCAGACACTTTACCTTCAAACAGTGTATCCGGAATCGCATCAATTTCGATCTTGGTTTCATCATGCAATTCCAACATTACCACATCATTTTCATCGATTTCGGCCAACACTTCCATCTTGCTCAAATCAGAAACTGTAATTACCGGGTCAGCATTAAATTCAGAACCTACAGCAATTTCACCTTCTTCTTTATAGAGCTTGGTTACAACACCATTCATGGGAGCCAGCAAACTGGTTTTGGCAAGATAATCTTGAGATTGTTTTAAAGAGGCTGAACTGATTTTTACATCACTTTGGGCCAATAGCATACTGGCTTCAGCAGCATCGAGTTCAGATTTGGAAGTCAGTTTTTGGTCATACAAATCTTTAATTCGGTTATAATCAGCCTTTGTTTTTTTCAGAGATGCTTTTGCAGATAAAACCCCGGATTCCGCCTGTTCGACCTGGGCAAGATATCGTTCACGATCAAGTTCAACCAGCAACTGTCCTTTTCGTACAGTATCACCTTCTTCTACATGAATTCTTATGATTTCAGCAGAAATACGCGCCGAGATTTGAACATCCACTTCCGGCTGAATAAACCCGGACCCTGATACCGTTTTTGTAATATCACCTTGTTGAACGGTGACTGTAGTTACATCAAACGATTTTCCCCGCTTTTTATTCATCATGAAAAACATCATAAATCCAACAAGCACTAAAAGAAGGATTGCCAGAACGATTTTCCATTTCTTTGACATGAACGACTCCCAAATTTTGGTTAATACCTCTTACTCTGCAATCAACAGGATAGCCCCCTCAATTTCAAGAGGGAAAACTTTTAATAACAGATCTATGTGTAATAGTAAAATATTTCAAAAATGAGAACCCGTATACAGCAATAAATGTACAAGATAACTACTGTCAAATGGTCTCATCACACAATGTAAAGCCGTTAAGGATGGTGCTGCAGGAGGATAACGGCCTTACCATAATTTAACAATTATTCTATAATTCCCAAAGCGGCTTCAAGCTGCGCAATAACGGTCTTGGCCTCAAATTCAGCAGAGATCAAATCAGATCGCGCGCTTGTCAGGTCGTACTGTGCCTGGGTAACTTCCAGCTCAGTACCCGAACCTACACGGCGTTTTTCCTGCTGCAAGCGCAGATTTTCTTCATAGGCTTCAATATTCAGCTTGTTCATCTCAATGATGTCTTTATAAGCATTCAGTTGTAAATAATATTGTTTTACACTGGATAATAATGTACGTTTGGCTTCTTCAAGATTTTCGACTGCAATATTATACTGAATGGTATTACGCTGTACAGATGCCTTGTCTGAAAAGCCATTAAAGATATTCAGGTCTACCCCCACTCCCATTGTTATTGAAAAATCCTGATCGAGTTTGCTAGAATAAACACGAGAGAAATCGGTATTACTACGGGAGTAAGAAGCACTTCCACCAATGCTTGGGAAATAGGCACTTTTGGCATATTTAATATTGTATGAATTTGCTTTTACTTCCTGTTCCAGAGCTTTCAGATATTCATTATTTTCAACAGCCAGATCTGAAGCTTTTTCAAAACTATATTCGGGGAAAATCGCATCCGCGTTTTCCGGTACAATTTCGAGGGGATCACTGGGGAACCTGCCCAATGCATTGTTCAGATCTGCTTTTGCCAGTTCAATATTGTTTACCTGGTTCAGTAAAGTGGTTTTGCTGTTATTCAAAGTAACCCGTGCCTGATATACTTCAGCCTGTGAAGAAAGACCAATTTCCATCATGGTTTGAACGCGGCTAACCTCATCATTTGAAACTTGAACAGCTTCTTCATACACTTCTTTGAGACGGTATTGTTTCAACAATTCATAAAACGCTTGTTTTACACCGGCAATAACATCATTGCGTGTATTCTTGAGCGAGTGTTCCATTGAAGTTTTTCCGGCTTTGTTGCTTTTCAGATTGTTCATACTTTTCCCAAAATCAAAAATATTCTGGGATAATGAAACGGACGCGCTGTGAGAGTTACGTTCGGTACGGTCCTGCAAAACGGATTTTTCTTCATAAATTACACCACCCGTTTCAGAATCTACTTCACCGGTCGGAACGTCCATTTTGGTCACTCTGGCACCCTGTATATATTTGCCGGAACTGAATGAAGAGTTGATTTTGGGTAAAAAATTTGCACGAGCTGAAGTTACAGAAGTCTCTGCGGATTCTACCTGGTATCCAGATATTTTTAGAGACGAGTTGTTTTGTAAAGCGATTTGAACACATTCATCAAGTGTCAGGGGTTTGGTTTCTTGTGCAAGTAATGCACTGGTAAGAAAAAGGACAAACACCACCAACATAGTTGCGTTTCGTTTGATCATGAGCACACCATCCTGTTATGATTGTTTCAGAGTTCCTACTGTTTCTATGTTAATTCAATTTTAACCAAATTTACTGCCAAGCGCTGCAGAACCCACAAAAAACACCAGATATACAATTGCAACAACCGGCCATACTTTTTTTGTATTCAACTTTGCAACAACTGCAATACCAATACTGAGCGCAATTACTGTCCAGATATTGAACAATTCTACACTGGCAAGAAATTTATATAAAAAGGTTTTTAAAAGGTCGTCAGACATGAATGTAGCAAGGCTGAAATGTACATTCATGGTTTCCTGCGTTAAATTAATTGGTAATTTTATCAACTGCCCCACAAATCCAATATAGCTGGTATAGGTGACCACGCTTAACAGTTGTTTATAATTTGCGGTACCTCCCAGAACTGTATTGCTGAAAAACAACCAGACACCCGCAGTTATAAGCACAACAATAAACATACTGATCGCTCCAATAGGCAACATGGTTATTTTCATCCATTTTGCGGATTGGGTCAGTATGACTTCTTGTTGTTCACTGTCTACATTTTTTTCTTCAAGACTTTGTTTGGTTTTTTGCTGTTGTTCATTAACTAACACCGGCTGCAAAACAAACATGTAACCCAGATTCAAGGCAATTAAAACCAGCAAAGGAATTACCCACCCCGGTTTTCGTGCGATGGATTGGAATGCGGCTCCTGGTGATGTAAAAACGCCTACCAATCGGCCCAGAAAATTAATTTCCTTTTCAACAGGGGTGTTATCAATAGCTGGATGTTGTTCTGACATGGTTCCTTCCTCCATAAAAAGGTTGTTGTTGCAGGCTAACATGAAAGACGTTCAATAGAAAAAAAAGTTTCAGTTTTCCCAAGAAATCATTTAAAACATTCCGAAATGCATGTATAGCTTGCTACTATTAAGACACTTGAATGTATTTTTTATTCCGTAAAATTTGTATATCAGTATAATAATTAAGGTCCCCCGAAAAAAAAATCCGCCAAAAGGCGGATTTTTTATGCGGTCAATTTTTCAAGAACTTTTAATGTATGTTTATAATAGGTATCTACCGTACCAATATGTACACACTCGTCAGGTGAATGCGGGTGTTTAATATCAGGCCCAATAGAGATCATGTCCATACCCGGGAATTTCTCACCAATCAGGCCGCATTCCAAACCGGCATGAATGGCTTCGTAACGGGCATCTTCTCCTGTTACTTCTTTATAAGCATCCATAGTGACTTTAAGCAAGGGAGAGTCCAGATTAGGCTGCCAGCCAGGGTAACCCTGTGGCTGTTCAATAGAAGCTCCTGCCAGATCTGCTATCGCCACCAATTTATCTACGGTTGCCTGCAAGGCGCAATCATTGGAACTGCGGCTGCTAAGATGAATTTTTGCTTCGGTATCTGAGCATTTGATTGATGCTACATTGTTCGATGTTTCCACCAAACCGGCAATATCTCTGCTATAAGCAAGAGGTCCGTGAGGCAAGGCAAAGAGAAGTGAGAGCAATGTTTTCTGACTTGTGGCATCCATAACATCAGGAACAGATTCTAATGCGGTAACAGAATACTGGATATTTTTCTCAACCGGACTGAATTCGCTGCGGATACAATCTACTGCCGTCTCCATCCATTTTTTAACATTATCAAGTTCTGTCTTTTTAATCACAACCCGAGCAAATGCTTCACGCGGGATTGCATTATGTTTGTCTCCACCTTCATAACAGACAAATTCAAGGGGAACTACTTTGTCCAACTGGAACAGTAAGCGGTTGATGATCTTGAGTGCGTTTCCGCGACCTTCATGGATATCTACACCAGAATGGCCTCCACGCAGTCCAAACAATTTGATCTCTACAAGCTGATCGCCTTTGGCGTTCACTCTTTTCAGTGGTAAAGTCATATGCGAGTCTCTGCCACCGGCGCAACCAATAGAGAACAGTCCCAGGTCTTCACTGTCAAGGTTCAGCATAATGTTACCTTTGAGCCAGCTGGTATCAATGGTCATTGCACCAACCAGTCCGCGTTCTTCATCTACAGTAAAAATAGCTTCCAATGGACCGTGTTTCACGCTCTCATCTTCAAGGATTGCCAATGCAGTTGCCATACCAATGCCATTGTCAGCTCCCAGTGTGGTACCATCTGCTTTGAGCCACTCACCATCAAATTTCAGTTTGATAGGATCATTATCAAAATCAAATTCAGTATCTGAATTTTTTTCGCAAACCATGTCCATATGTGATTGTAACACAACGGTGGGTGCAGATTCGTAACCAGCTGAAGCACCTTTACGGATAAGTACGTTCAGCTCTTTGTCTTGTTCATATTCCAGGCCCAGCTTTTTAGCAACCGAAACCAGGTAATCGGAAATACGTTTTTCATCACCAGATGCTCTGGGAACTTGACGTATTTCATCAAAGTATTTCCATACGAGTTTGGGTTCAAAATCGGTAATAACAGCCATAAGTCCTCCGGATTTTAAAATGCATTTCTATATGTTCGAATATACAATATGCGAATACAAAATTCAAGAAAAGACTTTTTTCTTTATTGCATTTTAAGATTTGAGGATTTTAAAACAGGAATTGCCCGGCAAGAATCTATTATAAAACCGAGCCTTCGATACACTCGTCAGTCCATTAAAATGGACTAACGAGTACTCAGGCACCGGTTTCCATCCTGGTTCCAAGGCTCGGCCTTGGGACCCAATAAGATATTAAATTAAATAATGATCGTCCCCAGGCAGAGTCCTGGAACAAGGAAAAGATTAGGGGTAGTTTGGGATTAAATTTGCCGGGTAATTCTTTATTGTAAATCCGGGACGTATTAAAGCACCGGTTCCTCCTGGTTCCAAGGCTCTGCCTTGGAACCCAAATAGGATATTAAATTATATTGCTAGGTGCCGGGCAAGTATTTATAATAGGTTAGGAACGTATCGAAGCACCGGTTTATCAATCACCTAAATATATTTACATGAGATATTATTCTACAATTCCTGAATAGAAATACTGCCGTTCACGGTTTTCATCTTGATCTCGGGTCCACCGTCATTGATTTTACCCTGTATCCGTTTGGTATCAATATCCCCTGACATCTTTATCGGAAAATCGGTCCGGATACTGCCATTAACCGTAGACAAATTAAAATATGCGCCTATATCATCTCTGAGATAAAGTTTGATACTGCCATTAACTGTATGAAAATCCATTTCCTGACGAATTAAAGACTCGTCTATCTCTACACTGATCCCACCGTTTGTAGTATTCGCACTAACTGAATTGCCCATACCTTTGGCGGTAATGCCGCCATTCACCGTTTTGAGTTCCGCAAGTCCGCCAATATCTGTAACTTTGACAGCACCATTAACAGAGCGTGCATTGACTGTAGCCTCACGAGGCACTGAGATGGTAAAATCCACGGTTACAGACGGCTTTTTATTGCTGAACAACATATCCATAAATCCACCATCGTCACGCTTGGGATAATCCGGCTCAATGGATATTTCGTCCCCATGTCGTTTAACCTCAATCTTGACCTTGTCCATAAAGTCTTCTGCTTTTCTATGGCTACCGCTTTTCACCTTGATCTCGGCATAGATCCTGACTTTATCATCGTTCCAGGATTTTACAACAAGCTCGCCATTTACATTTTTCACATTTACAATACCGTCACGGTCAAGATCATATTCCCGTTCAAACTCTCGTTCAACACTGGCTGCAAATCCCTGCACTGCCAGCGCCAAACTCACAAAAACAATCCAAAATTTTATACGCATAACCTGCACCTCCTTTTTCTGGTTTACGAAAAAACAGATCAAAGGTTACAGGTAAAAAAAAGGCCCCGGATAACTCCGGGGCCTTAAAAATTAAGCTTTCGGCATGTATAATTTTGCTTCTTTTCTGGCTTTACGTTTGGCCTTTCGCTTTGCATTCGATTCTTCAACCGATGCATAAATAACCGGCACAATCACAAGTGTTAATAACGTTGCCACTGCCATACCGCCCATAACGGAGCGTGCCATAGGCGCCCAGGATTCACCACTCTCACCGAGTCCCAGTGCCATAGGCAGCATTGCCAGGATTGTGGTCAATGCGGTCATTAACACCGGCCGCATACGAACAGAACCGGCTTCAAGAATAGCTTCAAACAATTCCATACCACGATCACGAAGTTGGTTTATATAATCCACCAACACAATACCATTGTTCACCACTATACCCACCAGCATAATAATACCAACTAGCGCCATTACACTTAATGTTGTATGAGTGACAAATAACCCCAAAGACACACCAATAAGTGACAAGGGGATGGTAAACATGATAATGAACGGATCAACAAAACTTTCAAACTGTGACGCCATAACCATATAGGTCAACAAGATTGCAACCAACATAGCAAGTCCTAAATAACCAAATGATTCCTGCATATCTTCCGCAGCACCACCAATTTCCAAACGGAAACCATTGGGCACTGGAACTTGATTCAACACAGATTTAACTTCAGCAGTTACTTTATTTAAATCACTTGTACCTTTATCTATGTTAACACTAATATATCTTTCCTGATCCTCTCGGGTAATTTCCTGTGGTGCTGTGGAATATTCAATTTGTGCCAAGGCACGTAATGGAACTTGTCTACCCGAGGGAGTCATTATCAGAATATTTTCAAGGTCTTGTTTTTCCTTACGATGTTCTTTATCAAACTGTACTCTAACATCATATTCATCACCTTGTTCACGATACTGGGTAACCACAGAACCTAAAATACTGGTACTCACAGCACTACCAACCTGCGCTGTACTCAATCCCAAATCAGCAATTCGCTTTCTATCAAGATTCACTTTGAGTTCGGGGCGAGCTTCACGCATACTCGTTTCTACAAAAACTACTCCTTCAATATCTTTCACTTTATCAGCGATTTCATTAGCAAGTGCTTCTGAAATTTCCAGGTCATGACCAATAACCTTGACTTCAATATCAACACCACTTCCCATCATTGCCGCCTGTCCACGATCAGCAAAAGAAACTGTTGCATCAGGAATTTTATTCAAAGTATCACGAATAGCATCTTGAATATCAAATTCAGAACGATTCCGTTCAGTCATTTTGGGTAATCGAATTGACATATCACCTTCGGCAGAAGTTTGAGATGAAAACAGGGCCATAATCCCATCACCCTGGCCAAAATTACTGTATATCATTTCTGCTTCAGGTACATTTTCTTCAATGATATCATTTATCTGTTTCATTGTTACTTCCATATCATCAAGGCTTGTTCCTGGAGAACGATCCACGGCAATGGCAATAAAACCATCATCACCTTCTGATAAAAAGTCTCTGGGAAGTGTAGAAATTAAAACCATAAACAAAACAAATAATCCTGTTACTCCCCACAATATCTTTTTGCGGTTATTCAGTGACCATTTGAGCCAATTCGTGTATTTATTCTGTAAACCTATAATTCCATTACCGATTGATTTATCCAATTTTCCCAATCGGCCTTTATTATCATTTTTAATAACCTTTATCAATCTTGAAGACATTAACGGAATCAACGTTAATGCGACGATTAACGATACAGCCAGTGAAAAACAGATAGTAATAACCATCTCCCGGAACATTTGACCTGCAAGACCGGGTACAAACAAAACAGGTACAAACACTGACAATGTAGTTAAAGTAGATGCGGTAATTGCCATTGCTACTTCCTGTGCACCCTTGATAGCTGCCTCTGAAGGTGAACTACCTTGTTCACGAAAACGGAAAATACTTTCCAGTACCACAATTGAATTATCTACCAGCAATCCGACCGCCAAAGCAAGTCCCGCCATAGAGATCACATTTAAAGTCAAATCAGCCTGGTCCATTACTGCAAAAGTTAAAACCATGGAAATAGGTATAGAAACAGCTACTATTATTGAACTTTTAAAATTTCGTAAAAAGAACAATAATACTAAAAAGGCAAGTAAAATTGCCTGAATTGCTGTAGATCCCAAATTCGACATTGATCGAGTAATAAAGCTCGATAAATCAATAAAGACACCTAATTCAATTCCCTCTGGCAACTCCTTCTCAATATTATCCAACTGAGAAACTATCGCTTTAGCAGTTGTAACGGTATTGGCATCAGATTGTTTCTGTACCATCAGCATTACAGCTTGTGATCCATTATTCCAAATGCGCTGACGTTGTTCTTTGAATCCGTCAACAACGGTTGCAACATCCCGGATTCTGATCACGGTATTGCCAATAGACATAATATTGGTATTCTCAATTTCCTCTATACTTGTATATTCACCTGCGGTTTCAATAGAAAATTCCTGTTTGTCGTTTTCAATCCAACCGGAAGCAACCTGCAGGTTGTTGGCTCGTAAAGCATTCGAAACTTGCTCAATCGCCATATTATGCGCACGGAGTCGCGCGGGATCAACCTGTATTTTTATCTCACGTTCCATGCCGCCATTGGTAAATGCAGACGCAACACCCGGTATACGTTCAAGACGGGGCTCTATTTCATGCTCGGAAATCTTGCGTAATTCAGCCATTCCATGTATATCAGAATCCACAGTAAGATATAATATTGGTTGAGATGAAGGATCAAAAGCAAAAATCAAGGGATCCGTTACATCATTCGGTAACAAGTCATCAACCCATTCCATACTGTTGCGCACATCAATCTCTGCCTGGTCCATGTCTGTACCCCACTCAAATTCGAGGGTCACAAGAGACAAACCTTGAGAAGTTGTTGAACTAACTGTTTTAACATTTTCCACAGAGGCAACGGTTTCTTCTATTGGACGAGTCACAACCGTTTCCAAATCAAATGGCCCTACCCCTGTATATTGTGAAATGATGGCTATAACGGGTATCTCCATCTTTGGATATAAATCAAGTTTCAAACGAGCAAGCGAAAACAAACCGAAAAACACCGCAATGAGATAGATCATTGCGAATGTTACTCCGCGCTTGACCGACATCTCGGTTATTTTCATAAATCACCACCTTCCTTACCGTAAGTGATTTTAGTACCATTCTTTAAATTCTTTTGTCCCTGTATAACCAGTGCTTCGCCAACCTGTACACCACTTTTAACAGCTATATTCACATGGTTCACATACTCTATATCAAGTTTGCGCTGCTGGGCTATTGTATCCTGGGCTACAAAAACATAATAATTTTTCACAACAACATCTTTACCTTCTTCACGTTCCAATGTTGTATTTTCTATAGTGGCATATCTGGGAACGACTATAACATCAGATAAAATACCGGTAATAACTTTGATTCGTCCAAACATACCAGGTTTGAGTAAATAATCAGGATTATTAATCAACACTTCCACATCTGCCATTCGAGTAAGAGGATCCAATACCGGGCTGATCTTGGTAACTTTGCCGGCAAATGTAGTATCGGGATAACTTTTGACGGTAATTTCAGCTTTTTGTCCTACAGATAGTTTACCTAAATCTTCTTCAGTAGCATCAAACGTGATTTTGACTTTTTTCATCTGCACTATGCTCACCAGCGGTTGTGCCATATTGATCATATCGCCGGCTTCATAATAACGCACTCCAACAATACCCGAGATTGGTGCTTCAACAGAAGCATCTTCATAACTGCTTTCTGCTGTACGCACTGCAGCCTGGGTTTGCTCAAGCTGCGCTTGTGTAGATTCATACTGAGTTTTTACCTGATCATATTGTTGTTTACTCATAGCGTTTTCATTGTAAAGACGTTCTGCACGTTCATACTCAACCTTGACGTTTTCCAGTTGTGCCTTAACAGCGGCCAAAGATGCTCTTGCCTGCTCCAAACCGTGTGTCACGGCTGGTGCCTTTATTGTTGCAATGGATTGACCTTTTTCAATATAATCGCCTTCTTCCACATGAAATTTTTCAATGCGGTTATTGGGGATCTTTGAAAACACTTTGACTTCTACTTCTGCTGATATATCTCCATTAAATTCTATACTCTGTACCAGTTCGCCTTTAGCAATTGATGCAATCCGAACGGGGGTAGCGGTTTCTACAGTTGATTCCTGTTTTTTAGAAGCACAACCCATTAACAGAAACATGGATAAAACCACAATTAAAATTGCTTTTTGTTTCATTGCCTCTCTCCTATATATCAATTAATTTAATAATCCTTGTAAAGTACCGGTTACCTTGTGCAAACGGTAACGTGACATTTGATAATCGTAAACGGATGTTACATAATTCAACTTTGACTGGGTAAGCGCCAGTTGTGAATTCAAAACATCAAGCTGTGTATTGGCGCCTTCATCGTACATCATGTTTGCCAGGCGCAAAGCTTCCTGCGCAAGATCTACAGACTGGCTGGCAGCCGTGTATTTCTCAAACGCTTCACCAAAAGTATTATAAGCAACTTCAACTTCTGCCATAATGCCATCTGTAACCTGCTTTTCCGTATCCACCATAATACGATGATCAAGTTTTGCTTTTTGATATGACTTTGTATTTTTAAATCCCGTAAATAATGGGATCTGCAAACTGATGCTGGATGTAAAACCTTTGCTGAAATCCGCATCTGCTACATTCCAGTCGTTTCTAAAGGCCATATATGAATAATCACTCTGGAAAACCACTTTGGGCATAAAATTACTACGCGCAATAGTTACCCCTTTTTTAGTGATATATTCCTGTTCCTGAATTGCACGCAACTCGGGACGGTATTGCAATGCCATTTGCTGCACACCTTCAAGGTCTTTGCCAAAATCATCCTGAACAAATACCAGCTCGCCATCCACAGAAATTTTTGCATCTCTTGGCAGCCCCAGTACGGTACGTAAACGTGTTAACGCGGTTTTGTACTGGTTTCTTGCTGTAATGACCTGGGGTTTCAGGTTGGCAACTTCAACCTCAGCGCGCATTTTGTCGAAACCCGATGCAGAGCCCACATCATATTTCTTTGACACAACATTGAAATTTGCTTCAGATTGTTGCAACGCTTCTTCCTGAACACTAACCAGTTCACGGGCCAGCAAACAGGTATAAAAAGCATCTGCTGTGTTATAGATCAGGTTCTGTTTCACAGATTTCAAATTCTGGTGCGCGGCACGTTTGGCGGCATTGGCCATTTTTACACCGGCAACACCTGCGCCTCCCAGGAACAAAGGCTGTTGTAACGATGCACCATAATAAAATGTATTTTCTAAACCAAATGCAATGTCGATATAATCAGGCATATCTGCAAATGAGGGTAGAATAACGCCAATATCCGGCGGCATCATCAACTTTATAAAGTTGGGAATGGTGCTTGTCTGAATATCCCATGCATGCTGAACACTGGCAGATCCATTAACCTGCGGCATCAGCACTGAATATGCCTCCCAAACACCGGCTTCTGTTTTCGCCAATTCCTTTTCTGCCACACGCAGATCAGGATTATTATCAAACGCTTCCTTCAAGCTCTCTTCCAGGGTCAATACCCTTTCACCTTGAGCATAAAGCAAGGTTGATAGTAATAAAACAACCTGCAAAATCGAAACAGCTCGTTTAAAATTAAAAGACATTGTATCCTCCAATATAGTATTACACTCCGATACCGGTAACTATCATATCTACAATTGAATCAGCCAGATCATCATCCAGCTTTACACTATCACCGGCAAGATAGTGAAATGTATAATGCATAATTGCGCCGCCATAAGTCATAGCCGCGACTTCCGGGTTTATATTACTTTTCAGCTCACCTTTTTCTATTCCTTCTTTGAATAAAACGGTAACCACATCCTGATTATTTGAAACATTACTTAATTCCTGCACTTTACATCCCCGGTTTTCTGCAGACAAGCTCAGATTGATTGTAAACCGGGCAAATTCAGGATGTTCAATTGTATGTTTAAAATACATTTTGGCAAACACTCTCAACTTTTCAATAACCGGCAGTTCCAGATTATTTACATGTTCAACGACTGTCAAGATTTGATGGATGCTGGTTGAAACCAGCTCGGAATAAATTCCTTCTTTGCTGCCAAAATAATAATAAATCGTTGGTTTTGAAAAACCGGACATTTCTGAAATTTCACGCATAGAAACCGCGTTAAAACCCTTATCCGCAAAAAGTTTTGCGGCCGCTAAAAAAATTTTTTTCTTTGCACTTTCGATATTCTCTGGGTTTGGCATCATAATACTGCTTTTTTTATTTTACCTACCGTTCGGTAGATACGATACGGATTGTTCTCCTTCATGTTTCAATTATTAATAAAAAAAACAGTGTTTTTTTAAAAAATTTTCACCTTCTTAATGATGCCTTTGAAAACACATGCTCCGGTATGTCCTGGTTGAATTGGATTGTCTCGATTATGAACTCCGTCCCCTTTCCCTTTTGCAAAGCATCTTTGAAAACGACATGAACCGGTACCCAGCGGTTGTCCATCCATTTTACAGATTCAACTTCTGTTGTTTTAAGCAGTTTGCCGCTCTTGGCATAGCGGCTTTCTTTTAACAGAATAAACCGCTCCTTGTCCACCCATACTCTTCTTGTATAATATGAAACATCATCAGATTTTGCCGTGAGTTTTAAAATCCAGCAGGTTCTGTCATTGTAAACCACCTCACTGTCAATTGCGGCGTCATATAAATTTAACAATCGCGGATCTTCCATAAAATCTTCATACGAAAGATCCGATCCCATCACGGATTGACGCAGCATATGTCCGGCAATGCGAATAGTACGGTCTGTTTGCGGCGAATAGGTCCACAATTCATCTTTAAGCTTGAGCATCTTGGTACCCTTTTCTCTTGCCGGAGCCAGGTATTCAGTAAAAGATTGCGAGGTCCCCTGAACCCACGAACGTGACTCGACGGTCCTATCGTTCCGTCTGCCGTGTATGATCATTTTTGATGTTGCAATTTTATTATCAGAAGTTATATTATCATCAACTTTATCCAGTATCTCATTACCTGTGATTGCAAAAACGGATGCTGAAACACCCAGCCATATAATAAAAACCATCCATGCTTTCATACTTCAAGCTCCTTGAACAATTGATAGGTTTGTCTTTTATAGATACCCATTCCGGAAATCATGGTGCCAATGAACGGAGCTACAACACCTGGTATAAATCCTACAACATAACTTTCGGGAGTTACTCTTGCCCGCATTACATCAGACATGAGTGCAGTTGCATCGTTCATCATGGACGAAATATCAACACCAACAATCTGTAAATAATATGATATTGCCAGCCCTAAACCTGTACCCAATATGGTACCTGCAATACCAATTGCTATGGATTCCAACAACATTGAACGATATACATGTCCTTTTTCTTCACCAATTGCCAGACGAACTCCAATCTCTCCATATCGGCGAATACTTGCCATCAAGCCCGCATTCCATAACACGATAGACATTACAAAGACAAAAAACGCAAATGCAACCCATATAACTGAACCGAATATTTCAAACATTTCACCCATAGACTGATCATCTGTCAACTTTTGCATGATCGGAGTAAACTCATCAGCTTGTGTAAACTGGTTATTAAAACTGTTTTTAATCGTCTCACATTTTTCAGGATTAAACACCCTGTCCATGGAAAATCCCAGAATCTCACTTGCAGCATCCGGCATATCCAATGCAGTTTGAGCATCAGCAATATCCGTAACAATCAAACTGCGATCTAATGCGGTTATACCAAATTTTATAGTGCCTGCAATTTTTAAATTATACATGACCATACTGCCATACATGGATGTTGTGATAATGGTGGCTGTCTCACCCGGCTCTACTTTGAGTCGCTGAGCAAGTAAATCACTAATCAAAATCTCACCCGGTTGTTCGGGCAGTCTGCCTCTGATTAACGAATCATTAAAATTCATCAAGTCGATATCCTGTGTTTCTTTACCAATGAGATTAAGGGCCATTCCCAACACAGGTGACTGAGAGCGGGTTTCTCCCGCATCATCCGGAATGTCCAGTAATCCGCCAAAACGGATCCGGGGGGACCAGTACATTTGCGGATATTGCGAATTTAATGTATCCAAAAGCGATGTTACATCCATTAATGCCAGATCAATAGGCATTTGATCTATCTCATCCAGATATGCTTGTGTGGTTACACGTTCATGCCCATTAGCAAATACCGCAGTAGACCACAAAGCATCATTCTGCACGCCTTGCATCCAGGTGTTGACCAGTACACACAACGTTACACCGGCGGCAACAATCAATATGGGGAACAGGCTTCTTGAGCGTTCCCGCAATAAACCTTTTATTAAAAATCGGATCATATTCTTTTTCCTCTCAATGCATCCGTTGGTTTCATTTTAGAGATTCGGCGTGTTGGTAAAAAACTGATAATAGTTGTTGTAATCAAAACAATCAACACAGTTCCAGCCACCAAACCGATGGTATAAACCGGGAACAATCGTTCGCTTATGGCTATACCAAAATCATCAGAATAATCCGGCAGCTTCCAGCCAACTCTGGAAAACCAGGTTAACAAGGGACCGCCATACAACAATGCGAAAAGTGCCGCAAAAACTCCATGCATGGCTCCCTCTACTGTGAATAAACGAATCACCCGATTACGGGTCATTCCCATTGCAATCAACATTCCGATCTCTTTTCTTCTCCGCACAATGGATAACACCTGTGTATCAAATATAGCCAGCATAGCCAAAAACATGAGCATGGCATACAGAAATGATGCACCAGCAGATTTGGATTTCACCAGGGCTTTAATATCTGCCAGTAAAAAGTCCAGACTTTTAAAACTCCAGTTATTGTAATTATCATTCAATTCCAAACCGGGCTTAACTACTACCAATGTAGCATGACCGGGCATTTGCATATTCTGCTGCAACACATCAAGAGGTACCCACATTTGTCCGGCATCAATACTGGGGACAGTGGTTTTAAACACATGCACAATTTCAGCATCAACCGCATCAAAAACACCATTTGCATCCCGCCAGCGTACGGTAACCAAATCACCCACCGCAAGCTTGGCGTTTTTAGCCATCCTTGCACCAATCATAACCGGCAGATCTGCTTCAGAATTCAGTAATGCCCGGGAAGGAAAGTCAAGAATATCCTGCTCTGGCAAAACGCCTTTAATCATAACTGTTAACAATCTGCCATTGGGATACGCAGTAGCCTGAGTCACAAGCACTGGCACAGCATTCCCCTGAGAAACCTGTTCGACAAGAGCGGAGGGTAACTCGCCATGACTGTCTTCGAATGTTAATGGATCATATGGATCATAATCCTTTTGCCAATACTGCCCGCCGCCATATTCACTCTGCATCAAAGCGGTACTGGCCTGTCGATTCATGCCTTCATACAATCCCTGCATTCCGATAATTGCAACAAAGGACAATGAAAGCACAAATACATTCAACCAGGTACGGAGTCCCGCACCTAGTAAATTCTTTATAGCAAGATTAGGAATCAACATAACGCTCATCCTTAATTTGTTTTTTCATCCAGTACAACCTTGCCGTCATCCAATGTAATTTTACGGTCAAGGTATTTTACGACTTTATCATCATGGGTTGAGAACAAAAAAGTAATGCCCAGGTCCTGGTTTAATTCTTTCATAACTTGAAGTATATTGTGCGAGTTTTCTGCATCAAGATTGGCGGTAGGTTCGTCTGCCAGCACAATTCTGGGATTTTTCACAATCGCTCTCGCAATGGATACACGCTGACTTTGTCCGCCAGAGAGCTGGGTCGGTTTCGATTTATGACGATCAGCCAATCCTACCCATTCCAATGCCTGCATCACCTTTTCTTTTCGTTCCGATGCGGTCATTCCTTGTAACAAGAGTGGAAATTCCACATTCTCAAAAACCGTATAGACCGGTAACAAGTTGTAGGTTTGAAAAATAAAACCCAGATACAAATTACGCAACTCTGCTGCCTGTTTATGCGATAATTTTTCGACATTTTTCCCAAGCACCTGGGCTGTACCTTCCGTGGGATTGTCAAGCGTACCGATAATATTTAACAATGTGGTTTTACCCGATCCACTAGGCCCCACTATACCGGTAAATTCACCGCTTTTGAACTCGAGATTGACATGGTCAAGCGCTATCAACTTTTGCCCACCCATGGGATACTCTTTAACAATGTCTTTCATTTCAATTAAAATGGAATTGTTCATAACCACTTCCTTTATTCAACTGATATTGTCTGCTAATGATTGTAGATCAAAAGTACTTGTATTCCCTTTCCAAGGCTGGCCTGATTTCTACCCATAATTGCCATACCCGGTGTTTCAGGATAATGAAAGGCCATCAGGTTCAATGACCAATGGTCATATGTCCGTCGCCAGTTTGCATACCAGAAAGCGTTTTTGTTTTCATGATCATAGTATATAAGGCCCATAAGCTGATCAAACATATTCAAAGGATAGTCGAGTAAAACCGCAGAAAAAGTATAGTCTTGTTCAAAAGAGACAGATTCACCCGTATTTAAAAACATATACTCACCCAAAACATGCAATCCATTACCCCATCCAAAGGTATAATCAGAACCCAGTGTAAACTGGTTCAAATACTCTGTATTCAAAAAATCGAACGCACTGTTATTCATCATGGACGAATACTGTAACAGTGGATGATCAACCAAATCTTTTAATTCAAAATGACTGGATACCGCTTCAAACCAGAATCCCAATTCATAATCCCATTTCCCGTCCAGGGCATATCGCTGCTCTGTGATATTGGGTATATCCAATGCTATTGGCAGCGGTATATAGCTGTCAATTGTTTTATTGATATCGGTTTCCCGATGATGTACCGTAATAGCAACCTCTCCCTGACCCAGCGGATGCTGAATCCTGCCGCCCCATTCCGGTGTATTCTTGTCGCTGTAAATAAACTCGGTTCCTTTGAGCTCATCATTTTGGAGCAATCCCCACAGCCAGATATTGGCATTATTCAGGAAATAGTACCGTATCAACACGCCATACACGCCGTCAGTAAGCTGCTGGGGATCACGGGGATCCAGTGAATCGAACCACATCAACGATCTCAGCATAAATGCGGGACCAAAATTAATTTTTTGCAATCCGATCCGCGCCTCAAATGTGGATGTGCTGAAACGTAGCCAGGCACGATACAGCTTTTCATCATGGTCCGTATTACCGGCATCAAAATCACGATAGCTGAATAGATTTGCAGAAAATTCCGCGTCAATCGAGAGGGTATTGCCCTGATAGATAGAGGTATAGACCTCTGGCAAATACCGAACACCTAACTGAAACTCGGTTTCATCCGCACGATTGACCATTCCCCACCCGGATACCTGCCCGTTCCATTCCAGATTTTGTGTAAAAGCAGTTGAAACCACGGATACACAGAGGAAAAATAAAATTTTGTATTTCAATATTTTTTTCATTTCAATTCATTCATTAAAGACAAACCGCCAAGGTCGCAATGAAAACGCAGAAATCGCAAAAGAAACTTTTGTACAAGAGCTATCCCGGTTCTTGAGATTAATGAGCAAACAATAAAAACGTTGTAAATTACTTTGCGAACCCTGCGTAATCTTGGCGTTCTTTGCATTTTGTCGTTTCATATTTAAAACACAAAACATTTTCAAATTTGCTGAAACAGCTATCTTAACTACAACCTCAATCCCTGAAGCCTAATCAATTATTCAGCTTTAACTATTGGTTCTTTAATAATCAATCCGTTAATATAAAAATTGAGCACTTCGCGGATCAGATCACGTGGATCGTCATACAAAGCCAATAAATGTTCATTCTCAGCCCACGATGCCACCTGGGTAAGCACAAACAAAATAAACTCGGGTTTTACGTCCTCCCGAATCTCACCATTGATCTGGGCTTCTACAAAGAACGTCAGCAGTTTTTGTATCCAAAAGTCCTGCTGTTTTTTCAAAATCTCTTTAATTTCAGGAAAAGACGAGTTCATCAGTTCCAGCACCATGTCGTCACCTAGCTCGCGGGTAAGCTGCATTTTAAATTGCACCGCCCGCTTGATTTTTTCTCCAAAAGTAGTATCAGATTCCCAAATATCCATAAATACCTGAGCACCCCAATCGTAAAAAGATTGCAGAATAAAAATCATCAGAGCCAGCTTGTTATCAAAATATTTATAAAACGTCATTTTACTAACATTGGCTTTTTCACAAACCTCTTCAACTGACACCCGTTTCACGCCATATTTAAAAAATAGATCCTTGGCTGTATTCAAGAGCTGTTTATACTTTTTACTTCCTTCAATATTGTTGAAATTAAATTCCATTTACGAAAAACCTCAAACCTTACTTTTTCTGTAAAAAACCATATATATCGTATACCAATATAAATACAAATTGTTTCATAAAAAAGAACTTTTTTTATTAATTCTCGTTTCTTATTCTAATAGTCAACTTTATTTTTTTGCAAAACCTTCCCCCTATTCTACACCGTCTCAACCTTATAAACCATGCAAGTATTGTCCTTGCTCTGTTAATTATAATTGAGTAAAAAGCCTCAATACAGCACCCAAATTTAAAATGGATTCTGCATATCAATTTTGGGAGTTATAAGCATTTATGAGTGGGATAGTTTGTTTTTTTACCTGGTGGATACTTGACAAATTACATATTCCCCCTGCTTAAACAACACACTATTTTTGAACAAAAAAAGCCTTTCCTCTATTGATTCAAGGAAAGGCTTTTATAATTCTATTTTGACCATCCGGGTAACGATACCGTTGCCTGATAGTTTGATATATTGTACAAATGATTGCGTTTGGGCTTGTACAACTTGCCGGATTTAGGATTATCATCCTGGGTATAGACCCACATTTCATACTGGTTCCATACCACAACTTCATCCCGGCAATCTCCGGTAATATCCAATACTGCATTACACATATCCGGGTGTCCGTCATCCGGGAACACAACGACCTTGCGACCCCAACCGTCAAACATACCGCCTTCATCCACATTGGGATTATGAACAAAAAATTCTTCAGATTTGCCTGTCCAGTTTATAGGCAAACACATACTGCCGTATTGGTTGGGTTCTATATCCTGATATACCTCACCATCAGAATTATAATAATGGATTATACCCTGATTTCCCCAGAAATTGATGGATACCAGCTCTAATCCCGGAAGATCATCTCTAAAATTGGCAGCAGCAGGATTCTGAACATGTCCCAGATAATGGTGTTTGAGGATATTACCCTTGAGGTCCATAAAAATCATTCCCTCATCGCTTGCCGAGTTGAACAAAATGGGATCCGCTCCCTCTTTCATCTGCAAGATAGCTACACCATCTGCATGATCATTGATCTCATCATCTTTGTTCCAAATGAACGAGCCGTCATCATCAATCAAAGAGTATCCAATAGCCAATTCGTCCTTACCATCATTATCAACATCATAAGCAAAGGGATAGTGCCCGGTTTTACAGGATGCATGCCACATCAACTCCAGTTTATCCGTATAGGCCCAAAGATCTTTATACCGGTCCTTGATAATAATATCCGAATCATATCCTTTGCCACGCAGATCACAGAAATAGATACAATCCCCTAATATCTTTTCAAATTTATTCTCGCCTGAAGGCGACATGCCATTGGGAACATCCGGCGTAGGTGCCTTGTACAGCGTTTTGCCGGTTGCGCCATCAGCAACAATAATTTCAAAATTACGGGTATATATTACTTCGGTTTTTCCATCATTATTAATATCATGGATCTGAAAACCAACATCACTGGTAAGATTATCTTTCCACAGATCCTGCTCACCGACTTGCCAGAGGCGTTCACCGTCAAAAGTCATGGCTGTCATACAGCTCAGTTCGCTGTTTCTGTCCTTGTGACCATGATTCAAAACCTGTCCGATCAACACATCGATCTGACCGTCATTGTTCAAATCACCAAAACGTACACAACGTCCCACACCAAACTCGGTGGTATTGATCTTTTTCCAGACAACCGGTTTGGGATTAGCGGCCCGCAGGTCCGCCTCTATTTTAGTATATTTCCCGCTTGTTTTTTCAATCCGCTGTCTTTCGGATATTATTGAAGTAACTGTAACTTCTGTATAGCGAGTAGGAATATCTGACATTAACGCAATTTTGCCCTGTGGAAAAGAATCATCAACAGCAGTCAATTTCACACCATTGTCCAGCTCTGCAGTTATTGAGCTGCCGTTAACAGTTACAGTTGCGGTCAGCCATTGACCGGCACTCCAGGAACAGGATGCTTCGGCTAGAATGGTTTCTTTTGCTTTGCGGAACGCAATGCCATGATTGACTTTTTTCAGGATCGCCTTGTCACCATTCACACCGAAAAAATAATTACAGCGATCATTGTGATAACGAAAGATCATCCCGCTTTGTCCGTTCTTGTTCTCAGGTGAGAATACAACTTTAACAGTATAATTCTTCCACAAGCTGTCACCCGCCACGATCATGGGATGGGTATGTGTATCTTTATTGGTGAATGTCTGGAACATTATGCGGTCGTTATTCACATCACGGACCTGCCAGGCGCGCATGTTTGCAGGGCTGAACCGAAAAGTGGTCACTGCCCAATTGCCCTTGGGTGCAGCTTCGTGCAGATAATGATATTCAGTGTGAGCCCCTACGACGACAGAAAAAGGACCGCGTGGCAGCTCGCTAAAATCATCATGAAACAGTTCAACACTGTTTTGTGCAAATAACAATATGGGGACCAGAATCAGGAATAGAATACGTTTCATTACAACCTCCAACTACATGTTCAGATTGTATATTAGCAGTTTCAACACAAAAAATCAAGCAAAAGGAAAAGAAAAGACAAAACGCTTGTTATAAGAGCTCTAATATTTAAGCAGTAAAAGACAATACGCAGAGATCGCAAAGGAAACGCAATGGGCGCAAAGAAAAAATATTAACTTTTGCTCTAGGGCTTTGTACTCTGTGAGAGGATTTTTAATACTCTTGATTTCATTCTGTTGAAATTAACCACAGATGAACGCAGATAAACACGGATAAAAGCACAACCCAGGATCGTGACAGTGATGATCTCTGTCACGATTATTTTGGATATTTTTCCCTCTGCGTTCTCGGCGTATCCTTAGCGAACTTTGCGGTTTGTAGTTAAAATCACTCGCTATCTTTTAACGCCTTTAACCGGATGTTCCGTATCTCGCCGCTGCTTTTCCAGCTTGCGAATCCCATTGGCTTAAACATCTTCATCTCATCCCGCAAAGACAACTTTCCATCCGTTCGATACACATCTACCACACGACGATCATCCACCCAGGCACGGACAACCTCATCCGTTACCTCTAACCTGACCGAGTACCACTGCTGGTTTTCATATTTCATAAATGTACCGGTAAAATTGCGTGCGGCATCTATGCCGTTAATACAGCTCAGTCCCGTCACATTGCCCTGCCAACCGCCAAGCACCAGTGTGGCAAAACTGGAATCTACCGGAAAGGTCAACGCGCAGAAAAAATCATTACCGCTGGTGCGCTTGGCCTCAAACGTAATCTCGTATTGAGCTATTGGCAGATCCACACCTGTCCAGCGTACGCCGGTCACAGTCTCGCCTTTGCCCAGCACAACGGTACCGTCATTCACAGTCACAATCCCATGCCCGGGATAATCGACGGGCTGCCAGAGGGAGGGAGAATCTATTAAATTTTGTGCATTTGAATTTATTGTGTAAACAAAGAATATAGCAAATATTTTAATTAAAAAATCTTTCATAAGAATTCATTTCTGATTTTCATTTAGTAATTCTAAAATATATTCCCGATTTGAAACTTCTGTTCGAGTATTTGATGGAGGATGATTAAAAATTGCTAATTCTCTAACCTGATTAAAAACGTTAAAAATTGGTCTTTGTAATATATTCTTATCCTCTTTTTTTAACAATTCCTCAACCAGCTTATTGTTAATTTCTTTTTTGTTCTCTTCGATTTTTGCATCAATTTTATTTATGCTTGAATTATTTTCTCTTAATTCTTCAATATTTTTTTCATTAATTTTTTTATCTAAAATTTCAGAGATTACCAACGCTAACTCTTCATTACTGTAATTTGCTAATTCAAAACTATCACCTTTAAATGGTTGATTTTCATTATTAATTCCCCAAAGAAATTGCCATTTTGATGGAACATTGTAATTCTCACCACAATATCTAATAGGTTTTTCAGTAGTTAAAAATCTTTTAACATTTCCTTCATTATCTGACAAAAAATATGGTATCATCTGCCATTTTTCTAAATTGTAATTAATAAAAGATGTCCAGTTTGATATAATAATATCTATATTTTCCAATTTTCGAATAATTTCATTTAGATTTCCATGTTTTGTTTTTGAAAGGATTGCTTCTTTTTCCTCTCGTTGTAAATCAATAATTAAATTTCTTAATTTTCTTGCTGTTTCTGATGTAGACAGCAATTTATCAACTCCTTCAAAACACACAATTTCTATTCCAATATTCTCTAAAGTATCTCCAGTATACCATTCATATAATTTTGGAATTACAATCGTTTCAATAATTCCTTCAACAAACAATATAATTCTGGGTTGATATTCGATACCAAAATCGTTTGCTAAATAGAAAAGTCGCTTATATTTATCATTATAGTAATTGATACCTTTTACTTCATCATTATATCTTTTGAGCCTGAAGTCTCGTGTTGTTGTAATTTTTTGACCATCATTAACAATTTTTAAAAAGGCACTTGTAGAAATAGCCTGAACTTCATCTATATCAAGAATATCTTGACCATAATATTCCACCAAAAACTTTCTTAGCATATTCGCCCAACCAAAAAGCTCTAAACCTCTTCTAATCTCTCCTTTCAATTCTTTTTTCTTTCCCCATTTTATGTTCTTCCATAACTGTGGCCAATCATGACTATATGAACCTAAAATAGAACAAGACTCCCATGAAAGCTTGATATACCAGTCTATAACAAAATCAATCTTAATATCATGTATTTTAAGTACATTACTTGCATTAAAATCATGTCTATCTTTATTCCACTCTTTAATAGTGCCCGAGATTGAAAACTTTCGATTGTTGCTTTTAGTATAAGGGAAAAAAATATTTTGAATATCTAACATGAAATATAAAAATTTTTCAAACTTTTCAATTTCAATTTGAGTTCTTTGCTTTCTTATTCCAAACGAGTACTCTTTCTTTAATATTTGAGCTATTAATTCATAACTTTTACTCCATTTACGAATTTCATTAAAAGAATAATGAAACTCGTCTTTTTTATCCCATTGATACTTTATTGAAAGGTTATATTCTATATTTGGTTTTCTGTCTATTAAAGTAATTGTAAAAGGACCTAAGTCTATATTTTTAAATAACAAATCGATTCTTTTTATCACTTGTTCTTTTATCTTATATAAAATGTATATCTGAAATGAAGAATAATAGGAAACAATTTTTTCATTGCCATTCGATAGATCTGGACCATAAAAGTTATCCCAAGATTTAAAATTGTGGGATTGTGGAGAATAAATCAGTTTATTTTCAATCCAATTTATCAATAAATCTGATCCAAACTCATCAAAACTATAATCAGAATAATATTTCTGATTACCCTCTTCACATATAGGTCTTTCTATCCTAAAAATTGGAAAAAACAATTTATTTTTCTCCAATAATTCTAATTCATCTAAAGATGTTGAAATACCACATGTTTTACAATAATCAATAAAATTTTTAGCCGTTAATGGTCTGTTTTGTCGATATTTTCCCTCTTGAAAGTATCTTTTTACAAATTCACTATAATTGATGTGGCACATAGTCTCCCCTTTATTTTTTCAATTATAAGAAAAAGATAGTTTAAAATAAACAATAATATTTTAATAGAAACAATAAAGCCCGCTCTCTAAAATCAGAAAGCGGGCTGAAATTTTATCATTACAATATATTTACGCCGAAGCGAGATATTCTTTAATGCTTTCCGCAATGGTCAGCCAGGTGTTGCGGCGTTTTTCATCATCGCATTCCAGCATAGTAATACGGAAACCATGACGTGTGCAGCAAAATCCGGTTAACGGTACAACACAGATCCCTTTGGATGCGAGCAGATAATAAACAAACCGTTTGTCCGGTGCCACACCATCCACTTTATCTTCAATAAAACTGCGAATATCTGCATCAGGGATCGGCAAAGTTTGTTTTTGGTTCAGACTGCCATTGTCAAACAATACGGTCATATAGAACGCACCCTGGGGACGTGTTACATAAACGCCCTCTACTTCAGAAAAGATCTCAAACGCTTCATTCACCCGTTTTTCAAACATTTTTTTTCGTGTTTCCAAATGGTCCAGATACCGGGGATCGCCCATCACCTTGGGAATCGAGTACTGCGGCAGACTGGTAGAGCACACTTCAAGCATCTTGGCACTGACCAGACTGTTTACATACATCTCGAAATCCGGATACTTGTGCTGGTTAAACACCTCAATCCAGCCGCAACGCGAGCCGGGCCAGGGGTATTCTTTGGAAATACCGCGTAACGCTATACCGGGCACATCACCTATCACTTCGCTGAGATGTGCGGATTTGGCACCGTTATATATAATATGCGCATAGATTTCGTCACAAACCACAAACAAGCGGTAACGACGGGCAATATCTACCATTCGCGCCAAAAATTCTTTGGGATATACCGAACCGGTGGGATTATCAGGATTGATAATCAACATACCGGCAATAGAATCGTTATATTTGACCTTGTTTTCCAGATCGTCCAGGTCCGGCATCCAGTTCATCATTGGGTCCAGCTCGTAGGTCAAATGCTCATAACCAGAGTGCGCCGCTTCCGCAGAAGAATGCGTGGAATATGCCGGGGATGGGCCAATCACCCGCGCCTCGCGTTTCAGGAAACCGAACACTTTGGCAACCGCGTCGCCAAGACCGTTAAAGAAAACGATATCATCAATAGTTACCTGGCAGCCGCCGCGTTCATTGACCTTTTCCGCCAAAAACGCTCGCGCTTCGGGAACACCTTTGGTATGTACATAACCATAGGTGCGCTCTTGCGCAACCAAATCTCCAATGATTTCTTTGATCCAGTCCGGCAGCTTTTCGCCTTTTTGAATGGGATCACCAATGTTCTCCCAGACGATATCCAGTCCCTTCTGCTTCAACTGCATACCGACTTCGACAATCTCACGTATCTCGTAAGTTAGCTGCCCTGACCCTTCATGAACAATGTTTCTTCGCATAACATGCTCCTTGTAAGGTAATTAAAGGCCCTAAGCCAGGACAAATGAATTATAAACTTTTAATATACAAACAAGATGCCACAATTGCAAAGGTTGATTTTAGGTCAATACTTGCCCGGCTCTTGAAAATGCTGATAATGGTTCAAAATACTACAAGAACAATATTTGCCCGGCACCTCGGAGGTGCCGGGCAAATCCCTATTAATTTCAAACAAGAAATTTTAAGTTGCATATTTATTATAAACCTTTATATTCTTTTAACAACAATCTTGAGGGGAATACATGCCACAACGTAAAATAACATTTAATAGTGGGGAATGTTATCACGTTTATAACAAAAGTATTAACAATGAAATAATTTTTAAAACTCATGACAATTATATCTACCTGATAGAAAAAATCCAAAAATATTGCAAGTCTCTTAATATAGAAATAATCGCTTACTGCCTAATGCCAAACCACTTCCATTTCCTTTTGCAACAAAAAGAAAACACCCCCATATCAAAATACATATTTAATTTATTCAACTGCTATTCAAAGGCATTTAACAAAATGTATAATCGAAACGGAACTTTATTTCAGGGCAGATTCAAATGCATTCTGGTTGATGATAACTCATATATGGTCCATTTGATACGTTATATACATCGTAATCCTATAGACAGAAAAAAACCACTAGTAACTCAACTTGAGAATTATCAATATTCAGATTATTAAGATTGGATTAACAAAAGGAACAATTCTTTATTCAACTCAAAATGGTTATATGACTATTTTCAATCACCAAAAGAATATGAACTTTTTGTTAAGGATTATATACCTCATAAGGATTTTTCGATTAAGATTAAACCATATTTGATTGATTGACTTGATATCTCCCTGCACTTGAAAATGCCGATAATGGTTCAGAATACTACAAGAACAATAATTGCCCGGCACCTCGGAGGTGCAGGGCAATTCCTTATTGATTTCAAACAGGACACTTGTATTTAAAGCTGATTTATTATACCGTACAAATCAACGTATTTTCACTTGTATCTGATCATTTGTTCTATTATCTTTTAACAACTCCCAGGGGTTAAAAACACTTTAAGAAACAGGGGCGATATTATGAAGCATAATTTGGGATCCTTTGCAGCTATTGTTTTCATTTTTTTTGTTACAAGTTTTAGTACTACCTTTGCAAATAACACCATTAAACCTGAAGAAAAGAAAAAAATTGTATCGCAACACTGTCCGTTATTAATATTAAAATCACAACCCGACAGCGTTATATTCGGCAAAATCGATTCGCTTACCAATAGTGGATTATATTACACACCACAAACAAGCTCACAATCAAATTTTTATTCTTTTCAACAAATTTCAATCTTGCTTAATCCTTCAGGCAAAGTACTGCTGGCCCCAAACGGTTACAATTACTGGGAATCGCAATCCCCATATGAGGGCATGGATGTTTACGAATCCGTATACGAAAAATTAAATATTTCCAAATCCAAACCCCGAAGAGAAATGCAGGACAAACCCCTGACCTATGAACTCAAATTGAAAAGCGGTGAAAAGCTCAAAGGAAAACTTGTCGCGGAATTGTACAATGGGATCCTGTTCGATCAAAACCGCGTCAGCATGTTTTATGATCCAGATACAAAATTTTATGCCATGGAAGACATATTGCTTCTGGTTCGCCCGGATGGCCGATACAAAATTGATAATGTGGCCAAACCTGTTATAAAATACACCCCTCCATTTCAAACAATCAAATCGGAAATCCTCAAACGGTGTCCGCTGCTGATTACAAAAGATAATAGAAATACCATTATCGCCGGCGAATTAATAAGTCAGGATGAAAATGGATTAAAGTTTAAAACCAAATCAGGAGCCATCCCCGGTTATGTTAACGATTACTCCTATGATGCGATTTCGTTATACCTGGGTCCAAAGGGAGATATTCTCATCGATACCCTGGGAACAAATTATTTCAAGACCAATACCATAAAACAGGATTCATTGATTTACCTTGAAATATATCCCAAGCTGGAAAGCTATGATCCCGGCATTTTACAAAAAGCGCTTGCGCAAAGTGGACAATCTCAAAATACAGTTCAAACACCTGAAAATCCGGCAGAGAATAATGCCTATACAGGCGAACTCGGCTTGCCCGAATATCAAAACACACCGTCTGAAAATCAAAATCAATTTCATCCAAAGAAAAAAGAAATGCTGCACAAATTCCATGTGGGTTTAGGATATGGTTACAGCAGGTATCTGGCAGAAATCCCATCCAATAGCACGGAAATCATGGATGATTATTATGACGAAATCAAAGGCGGAAACAATATCAATATCGAAGCAACGATGTTTATTACCCACGAATACGGTATAGGATTACGATATTCAAGATTTCATTCTTTTGGGTCGATCAATGATATCTATATCTATGATCAAGACACAATGGAAGTGCTTGCCTATGGAGATATTAGTGATGACCTCACTTTTACATTTGCTGGAGCTGTATTTTGCGCGTATCAACGCTTGAAAGAAAACTTTTATTTCTCAGGTGCCCTGGGATTAGGAAAACTCGATTATACCGACAAAGGCAACATTTTCGGTGAACATTTGACTTTGGAAAGCAGTACCCTTGGCAGTTATGCTGAAATTGCTGTTGATTATCTGTTAACCCGGAACATGAGTATTGGTGGAACAATAATTCTGATACGGGGAAACTTTAATGATACATCTTTTGAAAACAATACCATAGACCTTGAAGAAGAAACAAGCGGCAATCATTTCAATTTTAATGCAGGATTCAGGTTTTATTTTTAAAGAGACAAAGCTCCTGGTCGTATTCTGCCAATTGTTATAGGCAAATCAACAATCACAGTAATAAACAACCTCAAGAAATTTCCCTGTCGGGCTGCCTGCTTTTTTTACAGCTTGCAGTTCTTTAATGACTCCACCCAATATTATTTTTTCGTTCGGTAGTTTCATTTCATCTTTGGCATGAGCGATTAAAAATGTATCCGATATTTCCTCATCCCGTAGTTCATATACATCATACTCGTCAGTCATGGGTATCATCATCATTGTGGGTACATCACCGCTCATGATGGGGAACATGATAAATCCCACAAAATCAGATCGTGAATCTACAAGCTTGGGTATTCCGGTTATAATTGCATTTGAGGAGATAATCCCATCTTTTTTAGCTTCCGAAGGCAGTAGTTCTTGAGACTTGAATTCAAGATAACTCGTTGTCAAATCTTTGTCAAGCTTTGCAAGAATCAAATCTTTATCCGTTTGACTGAATGCAAGCAAAGACATTTCCAGAAAAAGCATCATTTGTTGTTTATCGTTAAAAACACCCCCAACTTTGCCCAATTCAGATCGACTTATAATGCCATCATCCGCTTTGGTTAAAATATTATAAAAATGTCCACCGTTATCCAGAGATTCAATTGCAGTATCCATATTCTTAAAAGGTTGTATTTTTTTCATTATTACACCTCCAATTGTTCTATTCCTCTCTTTATATTACACTTGAAAACGAAAAAAATTCAAGATTAAAACATCATCCCAGCTTTGCATCATGTCAAATGCAGTTCTTTAACAGGCTTCAAAGCTCTAGATGACCATTATAAAAATTATTAATAAAGCTTATCTTATTGAATCATTTATTTATAAAACCTTGAATCTTTCACCTCTGGCCTTCATCTTATTTAATAACAATTTATCCCATGTGTTACTAAAATATTGGAAATCACTATGAAATCTTTTACATCGCTATTACTTTTGCTATTTGCAACCAGTATGCTCTTTGCACAGGAAAAGCAATCCATAGAACCGGACTGGGGTGTCTGGATCCAAAGCAGTTATATCCAGAACGAATCCGACAATGCAAATCCGGATAACACGTTCCAAATCAACACAGCAATGCTGTTGGTAAACGGTAAAACCGCAGACAAATGGAGCTTTCACGCCATGGGCAATGTGAAAAGCCAGGTTTTAATGCAAGCCTGGGTCAAATATCAGGTGGATAAATATTTATCCCTGCGTGCGGGACAATTCAAATACCCATTCGGATACGAAGCCTATGGCCCTCTGGTAAGATGGAAGTTTGTATCCCCTTCTTTTATTACAACCAATATTGTTAAAAAACTGGGGGCGGAAGGCTCATTATACAGAGACACCGGTTTGGCCGCTGAAACCCTTTTCCCGTTTAGCGATACATTCAAATTACATGTAAAAGCCATGGTTTTTAATGGTACGGGCCCCAATACAACCGACAACAATAATAAAAAGGACCTGGCTGCCTTTGTTGGAGCAGAGATACAAAAGCATTTTCTTGCGGGACTTTCCGTTTACAGCGGTAGCCGTCCCTGGAACGAACAAGAGCTGGACGAGTCTGCATTGGGATTTTTGTTCCGGTATCAAAAACAATCTCTGACCGTCCAATCAGAATATATTCGTGCCAAGTATGAAAGCTATACAAGCCTTGAAAACATCACTCCTGAAGGGTATTACCTCTATACTACCTATATGTTTCCCAAAAATATAGAAGCAGGATTCAGATTCGACAAGTATAACGATGACCAGGGCAGTGAAAAATCCCGTTCAACATTAAGCGCCGGGTATTATTTTAATCCCCTGAACCGGTTGTTGATTAATTACGAAATCATTGACGATGAAAACACAGGCAATCTGTTAACCATATTATTTCAAGCCGCATTGTAAAATAAAGGACTAGAACATGACACACCAGCTGAGATTAAAACACTTTCCCATTTCATTCTTTGCACCCGTATTGGGATTTGCCGGATTTTCTCTGGCCCTTCTCAAAACAGAATCCCTGGTACCCTTTTTACCCCATTCTGTAAGCTTGGGGTTTATTGGCTTTACCATTCTCCTGTATATTACCATGCTTGTGTTTTATGGATTAAAACTCATCTTGTTCAAACAGGATGTAATTGAAGAGTATCACCATCCCATCAAGATCAACTTTTTCCCGCTTATAGCCAAAGTACCCCTGGTATTGAGTGTAGCGTTTTTACAGCTCAACATGAGTGTTTCCAAAGGATTGTGGATTGCCGGTGTAATTCTCACACTTTTTTTCAGTTTTAACATTCTTAATGGCTGGGTTACACATAAACATTTCAAGATTCATCATCTAAGTCCCGCATGGTTCATCCCGGTTGTGGGCAATATAATTGTACCTATAGCCGGTGTACAACACGCACACCCCGAGATTTCCTGGTTCTTTTTCACCATTGGTACCATCTGGATGATTATGCTAACGACCATTATCTTTTACCGCTTGATCTTTCATGATCCTTTGCCAGACAAACTGCTGCCGACGCTGTTCATACTCTTTGCTGCGCCAGCTATAGGATTTATTGCATACAACAAGCTCACCGGTGATTTTGATGTATTCGCGCGTATACTCTATTATTCCGCGTTATTTCTTTTTCTCTTTATATTTATGCAGGGTAAAAACTTTATCAAGATCAATTTTTTCCTGTCATGGTGGGCCTATACCTTTCCCCTTGCCGCATTTGTCCTGGCATCCATACTCATGTCCCATGTAACGCATTATATGATATTTGAGATTATTGCATTGACTGCCTTGGTTGTTTTGATCATGATCATCGCAGTTTTATTGGTCAAAACATTCAAAGCAATTGGCAGAAAAGAAATTTGTATTGAGGAATAAAAAAACCACAGAGACTCAGGGTACACAGAGAATAAATCTAATCTCTGTGACCTCTGTGTCCCTGTGGTGATTACTTTATATCTTTAAAAATCTAGATCTATTCTCCCAAACCCCATGATTTATTGGGCTCGGGTCCCATAATCAATTCCAGGGTACCACCATTCGCAATGGCTTCTTGAGGAAGAATTGCTTTATTCAGGTCTCTGCCATTCAATTTTGCGGACTGGATGTATTTATTCTCTGCAGAAACATTTACAGCCTTGACTGTAAATTCCTTACCACTGTATGGTGCACCAAGGTTGATGGTCGCTTTATCAAACAAGGGTGAACCGATTGCATACTCGTTTGAGCCAGGACTAACAGGATAAAATCCCATTGCGCTTAACACATACCAGGATGACAAAGAACCCATATCATCATTACCACAGATTCCCGCACGACCGGTGCGATACAAAAAGTCCATGATGTGACGAGTGCGCATTTGGGTTTTCCAGGGCTGGCCCGCGTAATCATACATATAGGCCACATGGTGAGCAGGCTGGTTACCATGAACATATTGACCATAGGTACCCACTACACCGACATATTTCGGAAAAGAAACTTCGGGACTTATGGTAAAGTGGCTATCCAACTTGGCAATAAAAGCATCTTGACTTCCAAACAAATTAACAAGTCCTTTGGGATCATGCGGAACAAACCAGAGATAATCCCATGCATCAGATTCTGAATAGTGGCGATTGGGTCTGCGGCCAATCAAAAATGGATCAAAATAGCCAAAATAAGAATGATCTTTGTAATGTTTGATTTCCTGTTTATCAGTTTTTAATTCCAGAAAATCACCATTCACTTTGCGTGGACGCATAAAACGGGTTTCAGCATCCCAAACATTTTTATAGTTTCCGGCTTTTTTCATAAACATTTCATAATCATCCATCTTGCCCATTTCTTTGGCCATCTGCGCCAGACACCAGTCGTTATAGGCAAATTCAAGAGTATTGGAAACCGATTCTGTAATACGATCGCAAGGAGCATACCCCAACTTGTTTGTAAAATCAATACCGGAGCGACTGTGATCGCTGGGATATTTGGATGGCGCCTCTGTAGTAGCCTTGGCTTTCATGGCATTATACAAAAACTCTACATCAAAATCACGAAAACCCTTCATATAGGCATCTACCACAATAGGTACCAGGTGATCGCCAACCATGCCCTGTTGGAACTGGTTACGTGTATGCTGTGCCGGCAGCCAGCCATATGTTCTGACTTTGGATTCAATTGATTTTACAATATCATCCACATATTCGGGAGCTACAAGGGTAATCAATGGATGTTCTGAACGAAACGTATCCCAGGCCAGAAATGTGGGAAAGAACTCGAAATCTTTTGCAGTCTGAATACTGCCATCCATACCTACATATTTTCCATCTACATCCGAGCTGATGTACTGGGGAAGTAATGAATGATATAATCCGGTATAAAAGATCTGTTTCTGTTCTTCGGTTCCACCTTGAATATCAATGGCAGACAATGCTTTAGCCCATGTTTCACGGGCCTCATAACGGACCTGTTCAAAATCCCAATGTGGGACTTCAGCATCCAGATTTTTCTGTGCGCCTTCAACACTTACATAAGAAATTGCAACTTTGACAACAACCTGTTCACCTTCGGTCGTAACATAATTTACAAACGCACCGATTGCATTACCGGTTTCGTGTGTGTGATAGGGGTACAAATCTTCATCAGATTCCGGCATATCATACGAAGTATCCCAGGTTCCAAAAGCCGCAAAGGGTTTGCTGAACTCGGCTACAAAATACACTTTAACGGTTGCACTTTGTTTCCAACCTTGCATTTTATAATTATTTATAAACTCTACATGAGATGGAGCTTCAGGAGCATCTCCAATCACATGGGTCAGGTCCATAATGATATGGGCATTTTCGCTTTTTGGAAAGGTATAGCGGTGAACTCCTACACGTTTGGTAGCTGTCAACTCTGCTTTTATGTCATAATCCAGCAGATCTACAGCGTAATATCCGGGAGTTGCCCATTCACGGTCATGACTGAAACGGGAACGATACCCTTCATCCGGATTTTCCCGTGTACCGGGAACAACATAAATTTTTTGTCCGGTTGTAGGCATGATCAAGATATCGCCCATTTCCGCGCCACCGGTTCCGGAAAGATGGGTATGACTGAATCCCATCAGTGAAAAATCCTTGTACTGATAACCGGAACAATAGGTCCAGCCCTGGTTATAGGTATCAGGACTCAATTGCACCATACTGAACGGAACAACTGCTCCGGGGTAGGTATGTGCAAAAAAGTCAGTACCAATAAAAGGATCAACATAATCTACAGCAGATTTTTGACCACCACCGGCCAGGCAGAACGTGCTGGTCAGTGCAATGATCAGGAAACTGAAAAACGATTTACCCATAATTTGTCCTCTAATTTTTTTGATTTGACGTAAAGAGAGACAATAATATAAAATTTTATTTTAATATTCCAAAATATTTGATAACTGAATATTACAATATGATAATTGTTTACAATCCACAATTCACTGTTCAAGCAATCTAATGGAATAACATTTGAACAATTTTGTTACCCCATTAAAACAATTGAAAGCGTATTATTCTATGAAAGCAATTCTCTATAACCGTTACGGCGGCCCCGAGGTCATGCACCTCGGTGAAATCCCCACTCCGATTCCTAAAAGTAACCAGGTGCTGGTGCGCGTCAAGGCGACATCGGTCAATCCTGTGGATTTGAAACTGCGTTCAGGGCTCGCACGGTTAGTTACCAGCAGTCGATTCCCCCGGCAGATGGGTATCGACTTTAGCGGTATTGTTGAACAAACCGGCAGCAATGTAACCGGTCTGAATCCGGGAGATCGGGTGTTCGGCTGGGCCGATTACCGCAATAGCGGCACCTTTGCCGAATATGTGGCTGTGGATGCGGAATTGACTGTACCACTCCCGGACAGTGCCTCCTTTGAACAAGCCGCCTGTTTTGGTGTTGCCGGCAGTACGGTTCTCAAGGCATTTTACGATAAAGCCAACCTTATGTCCGGTATGGATGTACTGGTAAACGGCTGTATGGGTGGTGTGGGGCACATGGCTGTACAGATTGCCAAAGGCTCGGGCGCCAAGGTTACCGGATTCTGCGGCAGTTACGATATGGAAGCAGCAGAACACCTGGGCTGCGACGAGGTCTATGATTACCGGAGTACATCCGTTAATAATGTATCCCATTCTTTTGATATCATTTTCGATACACCGGGAACACTCTCTTTTAGCAAATGCCTGAAAATCCTTAAACCGGGAGGAACATTTATCCATATTATCCCCACTTCCGGATTACCATTAGCCTTGTTGACATCCTTGATTTCCAACAAATCGTATACCGTATTCAACACTATGGGCAAACGTGAACGTCTGTTCAAACTTGCAGATCTGGCAGAACAAGGCATTCTGAAACCCGTCATTGGTAAAACCGTCCCATTGAATAGCGCCGTGGAATCCATTACCACAATGGAAAAGGGTGAAAGGATTAGGGAGAAACTGGTCATAAAAATGGATTGAAATAAAAAAGGGCGATCAAAAATCGCCCTTTTTTTAATTATCTCACATATACCATCTTTCGCACAGCGGTGTAATCGCCGCTTTCAATGTGCACAAAATATGTCCCGGAAGACAAGGCAGACGCATCAAATCCCAGTTGATGTATTCCCGCATCTTGAACGCCTTCAAACAGTAACGCAACGGTACGACCCGTTATATCATAAACTGCCAGTTTGACATGCTGTCTTGAAGGAATACTGTACATGATCTTTGTAGCAGGATTAAAAGGGTTGGGATAATTCTGTTCCAATCGGTACCCAAGGGGTGTCGCAACAACTTGCTTACTTCCATCAACCGCCGTCTCCAGAGTTATGGTCCCCAGTGCCCAGTATCCGTCCTTGTTTATATCATAGCCATATACCGTCTGCTTACTGGTATCTATTTCTGATTTCTCCCAAACATTCCATTTTGAATCGGAACTGTCACGGTACACCAGCCCCAGTTTAGCATTCAAGGTATAGACATCGAGTCCCAGTGTGTACTTGAACTCGAGAGTATATTTTGTACTATCCTCAACATCCGAGGGAGTAAAATAATATTCTGTGTTATAATACTTGTACGTACCCAGTCCGGTAATACCACCGCCATAGGGTTCCACATAAAATTCATCATCATATCCATAAGTCTTGACCGTAACACCCATATCCAGATCAATCTCGCTGTAATCATTTGCCGTAATTCTCAAGTCAGAATCCGGTACCGTAACCGGTTGATCCGGTTCGGCTGGAGGCACCACCGCCCGATGTGTAAACCTCTGCGGATTCATTAGTGTATTGATATGGTCTCCATCCAGCTCAGGATTCGCGGCCCGAACACAGTCAAAAGCCTCAACCAGTGAAACCACTCCATCATGATTGGCATCAGCAGCAGGATCGCCATAACATTTAACCCAGGCCCAGGTAAAAAAGCTGCCCCAGATAGCATCGCCGTTTCCATCATTCTGTATCACATACCGCCAGGACAATGTGTCCGCAGTACAAGATGTCAATACAGTAACATTACGGTCCCTCTTTCGATATGAATCAAACCAGGAAATTGCTGAACCCGAGTGGCAGGTATCCAAAATCACATTAATATCTTTAGCGTTGGTATCGTAAAGCTCATTGGCCAGGTCCCAATAACCTATCCAGGCATTCGCGGTATCGCTTGTGCACATGCCGCCATCCCAGCCATGACCGGTATAATAAAAATAAACCGTTTTACACTTGTTTTTCATTGAACGAATTTTATCAATAATCTGTTGTTTTGTGGGATTCCGCAACGTTTCAAAACTGGATTCAGGTAGATTTGCCCCTAAACGTTCATTCATCAAATTATTTCGAATAACATCAATATTAAACTGCCGGGCTTCCCGCTCTCTGTCCGAATCTTCACTGCCTGTTACCAACAATACACAGATTGAATCACCCGCAGCAGAGGTAGATGCCTGATCGGTTATGGTTTCCGTATCGGTTTCCACAGTCTGTACAGGATCCGTACCATACACCCGGTCATCGCTATTGATTCGTTCGTCATAATCTCCAAGATATGTCAATCCATTGATCTTGGGATACCAGTTTATATAATGGGGTTCCACTTTTGAAGAATCAAAAGCATCAATCGTCACATAGTATCCCGGATGCGCAAAGTTGAAATCCTTGCCCCAGTCTACCCAGCCCAGGTATTTCCACGAATCGAGCGATACCGAAAACTCGCGAGTATCAAAAGATTCCAGCTTATCACCCGGCTCCAAAGGTTCCTGCGGCATAAATGCCCAAACCTTTTCCAGATCATCGAATAAAGAGGGCAGATAACCATTTAATACAGACGCGGCAGTTGACCGGCTTATAATGACCGGCACCTCTACCGTTTTCTCATTGTCTTGCGGATAAACTTCCCATTCAAAATCCAGTTTTACGGAAAGATCATAATAACCGGTTAGTGTTGGCGTCCATTTAATTTGGGTAGATAGTGTATCTTTGGTATACGGTTTCAGGTCTGTTCCTTCCACCTCATCATCAAAAACAACATTACCCAATTTGTCCTTAACCGTTACCGTTGCCGTATATTTATCAGCGGTAAAATTACTGTCATTACTGGCAACAAACTGTATTTCATTCGGTTCATCTACATAATAAAATCTGGCAACAGGTCCTTCAGAAACCACATTGGTTGCCAACCCCTGCATGGTGAACATCAGTAATAACCCCAATCCCCAAATGATTGAACGATTCATACATTCTCCTCTCCTTTACCTGATAAAATGTTACAACATGAATGAGATTCAGGTTATTTCGGAAACGACTTTTAATTTATCATATTGATGCATATTACAACAAATATTAAAATCCCTTGCAGAATTGCCCAAATTCATTTATTTTTAAATATTCAAATCATCAGGAAAAGGGGTAATACATGTCACCGGTATTTTTACGATTGACGATCACTGCAATATTGGTATTTCATGGTGTGGGACAACTCATGGGCGCAATCCCGGCAATGGGATTATTTGGTGTGGGCAGTTCAAAAGGACCCGATTGGGCTAAAAATTGGTCCGCAAATTCATGGCTCTTGACAGATTTACTGGGTTCATCTGCCTCCCGAATCATTGCAGCAATTTTATTTATAGTTGCTTTTACGGGATTTATTTGTGGTGCCTTTTCAATAAATGGATTACTCATTCCGGTTGATATTTGGCGAAGGATTTTAATCATTTCGGCTGTTATTTCATTGTGGGCGATATTTCTTTACTGGAATGCGTTCATACTGCTATTTTTCCATAAAATTGGCAATATTGTTATCAATTTAGCAGTACTTGTTGCATTATTGTATGTAAATTGGCCAACCCAGACTCAATTGGGATATTGAACCCTGCATACGAATTGATAATTTATTTTTGTATAAACACATTTAATAACTGATAACGGCTTTTAATCCCCATTTTTTGATAGATATTATAGATATGGTTCTTAACCGTATGTAAAGAAATAAACAGCTTTTGTGTAATTTCTTTATTGCTGTTCCCCTCTAAAAGCAATTCAATAATTTCCTGTTCGCGCTTTGAAATATTGTATTTATTAAATATAGTATTTCTCAAACCTTTATCAGCCACAATTACTAATGAATCATTGGCAAACCTCAAAAAATAAAATCTCAACCAGATTACAGGAATAATATTACAATAGAATAACAAAGGGAATAAAAGATACAAACGGAATCCTGCCGGCAGCAGGTAAAGAATAAAAAACGAGACAAATCCAATAAAATACAAAACAGGATAAAAACGCACCATCTTTGCCTCAAGCGGGTTCTCAACCCGTCTCGAATACAAAAGTATAGCGGTCATTACAACTAGTTGGAGAATAAAAAATAGATCACCAATCGATTCAAGAACAATAGAAATCCATTTATACACAGCCGATTGCGGAGTTATAAAAATGTAAATAAAATAACTGCAAATGGTAAATAATACAAAAATCCTGATTATCGTTATAATTCTTTGTTTAACTTTATTTCCACGAATGCCATTATAAAAACTGAAAACAGCAAAAGCCATCCCTATAAAAGTCAGCGAAAAAACCAGATCTACAACCTTGACCATCGCTGGAACGTAACCAGACAATCCCTCAAGTGATACATTTACATCATAATACTTTGTAACCAACAATAAAAATATCAGAATATTATAATAAACAATATAATGTTTTACATGCTTGATGTATGGAAAAGAGAATGCTTTTTGCACATTTTGGGTATAAATAAAAATTGCTGACCCCGCCATTAGGTTTACCAGGGCAATAAAAATCTTGTAATGGTCTGCCATTCTTTTTCCTTATTCATCATGTAAAATAAAATATACAAATGCACTCTTTAATTCAAGCATCTTTTCAAGATTTTCATCTTTTACAAAATAGGACCAGAGACCTATATCATAGAACCTAAATGAGACGCAAGTCCTATAGGTTTCCTGATGAAAAAGCGATATGATAATAAAGAAATTTAACCAAATTTAAGGATGCAAAATGAATACTGAAATCAACTCTGCAAAACAGCCGTTTTTTCTGATCCGAATTATATTAGCAATATTATTTGTAGGATTCCCGATGGCCATTACCATCATCATTAAAAACATTTTAAAAAGCCACATGATTTTTGACTTTTTTTGGATACGGACAATTTATACCCTGGTACTCATCAGTGTTGTCTATATGGGATACGCTCTTTACACAAAGAAAATTGAAAAACGCAAACCCGTAGAATACTCGATAAAACACTGTAAAAAAGAACTATTGCAAGGTTTGGGATTGGGAGCGGGCTTAATCACACTTCAGGTTGTGTTTCTTTGGATTATTGATGTTTATCAAATTCAAGGTATGGCTTTTTCTGTAGGTATCATTAGATTCTTTCTGCTTAACCTTTTCATAGGTTTTTTTGAAGAGCTGATAAGCAGAGGTATTCTCTTTCGAATATTGGAAGAAGGATTAGGCAGTTGGATTGCTATCATTATCTCTTCGTTGGAAGTAGGTTTAACACATATGACAAATAGTGGCTCGTCAATACTCAGTACTTTTGCAGTGGGAATAGAGTTTGGACTCATGCTCACGCTTCTTTATATGATAACACGCAGGTTATGGGTTATTACAGGATTTCATTTCGCATGGAATTTTACCATGGGTGGAATTTTCGGTATTAATGTATCCGGAATGGAATTATCCGGGTTATTGCAAACCAATCTGGAGGGACCGGCAATACTGACAGGAGGCCAATGGGGAATTGAAGCGGGTTTACCGGCTATCTTGATTTGTTCAGGAATATCTATTTATCTGCTGATAAGAATAATTCGCGAGAATAAGATTGTGCAACCTAAATGGAAACAGAATAAATCAAAAAGGATCTGACTTTTTATTTTCGTCCAGCTTTGTCATGGTAATGCCCGTATATCCGTAAAAAATAGATACCAGTGGATTGATGATGTTCAAAAATGCAAAGGGTAAATACGCAAGCGGATAGACTCCCAGGGTGGCCCACATATAGGCGCCTCCGGTGTTCCATGGAATAAGCGATGAACTGAGCGTGCCGCCATCTTCGAGGCAGCGGGACAAATTTTTGGGATCAAGACCTGCTTTTGCAAAAGCATCTTTGTACATCCGTCCCGGAACAATGATAGACAAATACTGGTCCGGTGCTATAGTATTCATACACATACAGGTAAGCACTGTTGAAGTAACAAGTCCGCCAACTGATCGGGCCAGTTTCAGTATCGCTCCGGCTATAACTTCCAGCATACCGGTTTTTTCCATAACGCCGCCAAACGACAACGCGCACAGGATCAACGCTACGGTAGTCAGCATACTTTCCATACCGCCCCGGCTTAGCAGCGTATCTACAGATTCGAGTCCCGAATGCGATACATACCCATTTTGCGCCGCATTCATGATCTCACTGACCGGCGTTTGCTGAAAAACAATTGCAGCAATACCACCCAAAACAGCGCCCCCTAACAGTGACGGCAATGCGGGCAGTTTAAAAACAACCATCAAAATAACCAAAAGTGGAGCAACAAGCAGTATGGGTGTTAAATTAAACGTGGCTTGTAACGAATCGAGAATCAGATTAATATTCTGTAATTGTACAGCATTGCTGCCATATTTGAACCCCAATAACAAATATAAAACCAGGGCAATAATATAACTGGGCCCTGTTGTATACAACATGTGTCGAATATGACTAAAAATTTCAGAGCCCGCAACAGCGGGTGCCAGATTCGTTGTATCGGAAAGTGGCGACATTTTGTCGCCAAAGTAAGAACCCGAAATGATAGCTCCTGCAACCATTGGCAAAGGTACCCCAAGTCCCTGCCCAATTCCAATTAAAGCAATACCAACAGTACCTGCTGTTGACCATGAACTACCAGTAGCGAGTGAAACCAGGGAACAGATCACACAGGTTGCAGCCAGAAAAATTGATGGGGATATGATCTTTAATCCAAAATAGATCATTGTGGGTACAATACCACCTACAATCCAGGTTCCAATAAGCATTCCAATAACCAGTAAAATCAAACACGCCTGCAAAGCGATCTCTATTCCTTCAACAATACCCCGTTCAATGGTCTTCCAGGTATACCCCAGATACATACCCATCAATGAAGCGGCAACGGTTCCAAAAATCAAAGGAATATGCGGACTACCGTCAAACAACAGCACATTGACACCCAAAAATAAAACCAAAAACGCAACGGGTATCAAAGCCTGATAAAGATTCGCTTGTTTTTTCTCATTAATATTTTTCATAATTGTATAAACTTAACGATCTATTTATTCAAAGGCAATAAACAGTTAGTTAAAATGAAATAAATTCACAAAAGCACAAAACTTTTTCACAATTAGAACGTTATTAATATAGATCAAAAACCAACAATGCTTGTTTGTTATTTTTCAAATTTATACATTTAAATAATACGCATAAAAAAAGCAACCCATGGAACTGTTCAATAATGTAAAACATACATATCAAGGGTAGAATATGAAAGTCCTTTTTGTATCGTTCTTATTGCTCTTCTCCGTAACAGCTTTTTCACAAACAGAACCTGAACCGGTTCAATTTTCTCCAATTGCTGAAAATTTGTATCTTGTCAAAGGCGGTCGTGGCGCCAATAGCGGTATTTTTATTGGCCAGGATGCCGTTGTTCTCATTGACATTAAAATGACCAAACAGCATGTTGATGAGACACTGGACGCAATCAAAAATCTAACAGACAAACCTGTAAAATATCTCATCAACACACACAGCGATGGCGACCATGTAAATGGAAACCGTTATGTACTCCCTTCTGTTACCATTATTGCACATGAAAACTGTCGTAATGACTTTTTCCTTCCGGACAGAAACGGAAATCCATCAGAATGGCAATCCCCGGAATTGTACCCATTCATACCTGGCGTTACGTTTCAAGACAACTTGACTATCCACACCGGGCAACAATCTATAGAATTGTATTATTTTGGTGTTGGCCATACCACCGGAGATATTGTTGTTTATTTTCCGGAATCTAAAATTGCATTTATGGGTGACCAGGTATTTGCAGACAGACCCCAATTGATCCATTCTCATAAAAACGGAAATTCATTCGAGCACGTTAAAACATTGCAAAATATGTTGAAGACACTTGACGCGGAACAATTCTATTCAGGGCACAGTGATGTGCTTAATCGAACGGACATAGAAACCCATATAACAGCAATGAAACAAAAGCAATCAAAAATAAAAAATATGATAAATGAACAAAAATCTCTCTCTGAAATAAAAAACGAATTTGATAATAAGGAGGAACGATTAATAGAGTCAATCTTTAATGAAATACATAAAATGTAATATTATATCATTTTTGGAGGAAACATGGGAAATCAATTAGAAAAAAATGGATTGAACCGCAGGGATTTTATCAAAACGACTGCAGCAACAGGTGCCGCAGTTATGGCCGCCAACAGTTACCCCACTGCCATAAAGGCTCAAGATCGTAAAAAACGATTTGCTCATGTGGGTGTTGGCGCACGTTCACACATGTATCGTCGTGCTATTCTGGATACATATAAAGATCATTGTGAATATGTCGGCTTTTGTGACACCAACGAAGGTCGTTTGAAAATGGCGCAAGCGCAGGCCAAAGAAGCAACTGGTCAGGATGTTCCTATTTTTGCAGCAGACGACTTTGATGAAATGGTAGAAAAAACCAAACCCGATGTAATCATTGTTACCACAGTTGATGGTTTTCACCATAAATATGTTATCAGAGGTATGGAACTGGGATGCGATGTAATTACCGAAAAACCCATGACCATTGATGCTGAAAAATGTCAAAAAATCATCGACACCCAAAAAAGTACCGGCAAAAATTGTAAAGTAACTTTTAACTATCGCTACTCTCCTCCCAGATCTCAGGTTAAAGATATTTTAATGAGTGGTGAAATTGGTGACATTCTGTCTGTCGATTTTCACTGGCTGCTCAATACTCAGCATGGCGCTGATTATTTCCGTCGCTGGCACAGTCAGAAAAAATTCTCGGGCGGTTTAATGGTGCATAAAGCTACCCACCATTTTGATCTGGTAAACTGGTGGTTATCTGCAGTGCCAGTATCTGTTATGGCAAAAGGCAAAAGAGAATATTACACTCCTGAAATGGCCAAACGCATTGGTTTAAACAGCCATCATGAACGCTGCCATACCTGTCCCGAAAAAGACAAATGTACCTTTGTACTTGATCTCGAAAACAGCTGGGGTTTAAAAGAACTCTATCTAGAAAATGAAAAATATGATGGTTATTTCCGTGACCGTTGCGTTTTCCGCCCCGACATTGATATTGAAGACACCATGGTTTTGGCTGTTGAATACGACAACAAGGTTCAAATGTCATATTCTTTGAACGCGTTCAACGCCTGGGAAGGTTACATGGTTAATTTCAATGGTACCAAAGGACGTTTGGAACACCAGATTGTAGAACAGATCTATGTAAGTGGAACCAATACCGTTCAAGGCGGCATTCAAGGTGCAACCACACGAGTTATTCCCTTGCGCGGAGCACCCAAAGATTATGAACCCTGGTCTGGTGAAGGCGGCCATGGCGGTGGTGATCAGGTGATGCTTGACGATATCTTTTTACCGGAAAAGAAAGAAGACAAATATCAACGCGCGGCAGACCAACGTTCAGGCGCATATTCAATTCTGACGGGTGTTGCAGCTAACATTTGTTTTGAAACAAACAAAGATGTAGTGATTGCAGACCTGGTTAAGGGAATTGGATATCCTGATTATCCGGCAATGCCAACAAAGACAGAATCTTTACCCATGCCGAAAAAGATTGAAAGAAGACGTCCCCCGCGCCGCAGACCTGGCGAACAAGGTGGTCCTGGCGCTGAAAAACAGGAAGAGAAAAAAGGTTAATATTGACATATTGAAAAAGGTCTCTTATATTAAGAGACCTTTTTTTATTTTATATTAATGGGGAGTTGTTATCATGACCAGATTCAACACTATTGTCTTTTCTATTTTTTTTATCCTTTCAAGTGTTATCGCTTCTTTTGGTGCGTCTGATTCCAAATCCGGCACATTACGTATTGCAGCATGCCAGTTCCCGGTTTCGGGAAATATTGTAGAGAACTCGGAGTGGATTCAGAAACAAATACGAAATGCCGCAAAGCAAGGAGCAGAACTGGTACAGTTTCCGGAATGCGCATTATCCGGCTATGGCGGCGCAGATATTGAAACGCTTCAGGTATTGAACTGGCCGCTTCTCCATCAGGAAACAACAAACATCATAAAACTGGCTGACGAGTTGGACATTTGGGTCCTTTTGGGCAGCACGCACCAGCTATCTGATGGCAACAAACCCCACAACAGCTTGTATCTCATCTCACCCGAAGGTGAAATTACAGACCGTTACGACAAACGCTTTTGTACCACAGGTGATCTGGATCACTATTCACCGGGAGATCATTTTGTCACTTTTGATATCAATGGAGTCAAATGCGGACTCTTGATCTGTTACGATATCCGTTTCCCCGAGCTTTATCGGCAATACTCCAAGCTGGGCGTACGTGTCATGTTTCACTCGTTCTACAATGCGCGGCACAAAAAAGATTGCATCCATCCCAAAATTATGCCGGTCACTGCCCAGGCACGTGCCGGAACCAATGCCATGTATGTCTCGCTCACCAATTCAAGCGCAAAACACAGTTGGCCGTGCTATTTTATTACACCGGATGGACTGGTAGAATCCAAGCTAAAACGCAACAAAGCCGGAGTACTCATCTCGGATATTGATATCAATCAGAAATTTTATGATCCCAGCGAGCCATTTCGCGCTGAGACTATAGATGGCAAGCTCAACAGCGGTGAAACGGTTGATGATCCCAAATCTAAAGACCGTACGGGGTATTAACGATTGATAAATTAAACCGTTTTCAAAAGACGATTCTGTAAAGGGGGCTAAACAATTCGCCAATCCTGTTTTTATTGAATTTTAGAAAAACGTGGTCATTTAAATATCCAGATACAGACAAAAATTTCTTGCATATTTTGGTGGAAATGTGTAATTAAATAAACGGGTAATAACAACCTCATTATTAAATTAAATTGAATATGAAAAACGATCATTATGAAACACCTGTAATAGGTAAAGTAATGGTACCCTGTAGGTTTTGCGGTGGAGCTGGACTTTTATCACGCAAAAAACACCGTGATGACCGCTATTGTCCAGCCTGTGGCGGAGCTGGTTCGGTTCCCGTATATCCTGACAAGTATGGTGACGGATGTGAATGCGCTGCCTGCAATGGGACCGGACGCGAAAAGATAAACTGGCGCCGCAAGTGCAGATGTAGTGTATGTAACGGTACCGGCTGGGCGGGGTGTGATTAATTCACTCAATCATTTATTTACAATACTTTTTTAAAAATGGGAAAAACCACCTCTCAACTCTATTAAATATACAGGTAATATTATGCTTCTACTGAAACCTTGTAGTATTGCTCTACTGTTGCTGTTGGTATTCAATGATGTAGAATTGTATTCTCAAACCAGGTTAAGTTCTGTTCTCCCCCCTGTAGAATTCACATCTTATCAAAGCAATGAAACTCCCACACCTTTAATGTCAAAATCAAATTATTATCAATCCCAACCCGCCGCATGGGTTGCCGCAAAGCAATTGGTGATAGGACCTATTGAAGGCTCGGTAATTGGGATTTTGAGCGGACTGGGTACCATGTGCCTGCTTGCAGATTTTGAAAACTCGGACAAACATGAAATGTCCATAGGAACAGGATACGCCATCGGTGCTTCAATCGGCTATGTGCTGGGGAACGGTTATGCCATACACAAAGCCGGAGAGAACCGTGGCATTCAGGCTTCCCGTACGGCGACCATTGCCGGCAGCATACTGGGTACCCTTGTTGGAATATATATTTATAACAGAACTGAAATGGGGTGGGGTGTATTGGCCGGTGCGCCGGTACTTGCAACGTTATCCTTTCATATATCAAGCAAGAGGTACAAATAATGAGACACAATACATGGCTGGTTTGTATCCTCTTGATTTCAACATCCCTTTTGGGGCAAAACGATCAAAAAAATGAATATGTTGTACATCGTCACTGGCTCAGTCTGAATGTGGGTGCCATTCGCAACCAGGACACAGAAAACGGTTGGGTCTCTAATTTGGTGCAATATGCTTATACCTGGGACCGGGACTATCTCAGTATTTGCTATAGCAATTCTATCGATATCATTGGTTTCGATAGCAGTGACGAACACGAGTATATAAAAAACATCAGCATCCTATTTGGGAAACAGTATATAAAAGGACATTTGGGAGCAGCCGTATCTTTGGGTGGTGGATATTCCTGGGGAGCAGAGACCGAATGGATACGTGCAAAAGAAAGATTTGTCTTTTACCCTTTTCAGGGAGTATCCGGAGCAATTCAAGGGCAAGTCTTTTTGGGTAACGATAACTGGCGTTTAAACTTGCTAGCATTCGGCAATATCAATGACAAATGGACCGTTCCCGGAGCTGTTTTTGGATTAATGTATTTTATACATTAGCTTCAATTCACAAACAAACATTTTTTCACCTACAAAATCCAACTTGCACTCGTCAAAACTCAATCTACAACCTTGATTGAGTTTCCATCCAGGTCTTCATCAAACACAGTTTTGCGCACCAAAAACCGAAAACTCTCATGCTCATCAACAGGAATTGGTTTCATATCTGTACTGAATCCACTTGCATATTTGGCAATGAGATTGTTTGTAAACAGGTTGTAAACAGATATCTCGCTCGCAGAAACCCGGATTGCGTATTTTTCAGACTTGTAATCTCGATTCGGAAACAGCTCTTTGAACAACTTGCTGTCATAATCCGGGTGGCGGTTTTGGGTGCTCACAAGCAGGTCTTTTTGCGTTACAAACAGATACCAATCCCGGTTCTGCGCAACCATATATTCTTTACCTTTGATAAAACCGATCATGTTTTCAGCATTTCCGGTAGCGGGTAAAACATCTTTATCCCCAAACCTCGCTAAATATTGCTGCCATATTGTTTCATCAGGCAAATCCGTTGTATTGATTGGATGTTTCTCAACTTGATCAATACTGCCGCTATATTTCTCATACAATTGCTCATACGCATCAAATCCCAGAGTATCGATCAAAAATCGGGTATACAATCCTGAAGCAGGGTAACTCATGGAAGCATCCATACTATAAAAACCATTTCTACTCAGCAGGGTTTTATAATCCAAAAATCCGCTGTTCAACACAAAATGTCCCAAATCCAGTATCACACCCGGTTCTTTGCCGCCGCGGCCACCCAACGCAACCGCAAGCCCTTCCTGCAAAAACGGCTGGGTATACAAGGGAAGCTCGCCCAATTTATAATTGATCAGTAAATGGATCAACTCGTGATAATGACAATTAAAAGTGGATATCACATAATCATAAGGAATGTAAAACTGACCGCGAGATACATAGCCGGTCAACTGTTCAATCTCTATATCATCTCGGCACAAAAAATAATGGATTTTTTCACGCTGCAAACGTTCAATATCAGATTCTGAAAAATCCATCAGTTCTGCAATTTGTCTGACAAACGCATCTAATCTCTCAGTAGCATAGGTATTGTACAAGCAAGCATCGCTGACATGGAACACAAAAAATCCGGACTCGAACGGCTCCCAGTCTTTTGCATAATACGAAGGACGAGAGATCAGCAACGAATCCTGAAAATAAAACCGCATTTGTTGTTGCTGAGGCAAATCCAATAAAAGACAGTCAAATCCATTGTCAAGCGCTTCTACTGAACAGGTATAGGGGATCTCTCCCGCAAGCATTTGTTGTTTAACATTCTCATCCAGATCATTAGAGATCATGAATTTGTGCTGTACGCCTTTATACGTTGTTCCCAACCGATTAGACAAAGCCAACTCTTGCGGCTGTACAAAATCAGCTAGCTGATTAGAATTCTGCAGCCAGGCAGTAAAAAACGGGCGATACCCGCCAGGAACTGAATCATTTTGGGGAAAAGAACAGAGTGGCAACAAACACAGGAAAACAATTTTATAAATACGCAATACCGGCCCCCTTGAATTTACTACGAGTCATTTTCAACCGGATAAATGTCGTCATCCGTAAAGGGTTTATTGTCAAATCCCACAAAAAATAACAGGTATTCATCCGGCTCTTTATGTTCATAATGATATGCTTTTAACATTTTACCCTGGTCTTTATTAAACAGTTCCAACTTTTCTTCCAATGTTAGCGTTCGCAATACCTGTCGCAGAGAATCCGGATAGACATTGTTTCTTTCATGATACAATTCAACTTTTTTGTCCAGAATTGCAAGATCGTTTTCAATATGTGGAATTTGCCAATCATGCAATGCCAGCCCCTGGTGTCCAATAATGATCATTACAATAATAAATGGTATCAACATACTCAAAATGGTACCGCTTACCGCAATCAATATAACAATCAATCCTCGGTGTTTGATTTTGATCAATCCCCAAACAATCGAGATCATTGTTGGGATTAAACCAATTAGGGGTATAATTGAAAGAGAAGCAAAAAAGAAAGACCACCCGCCCACATTTTCGTTCAGCGCAATGGCTTCAACTTGCGTTTTCCATTTCTGAAACCGTTCGTCTTTAATAGCATCATGTTCAAAATACTTCCAGTTGCATTTTTTCAAAAAACGCTTGGGATTCAGCCGCACGTTTTCATGGATATTCTCACACGCACCGCTTTCTGGTGCATAATATTTGCACTGCATACATGGTATTTCAAGATTTGTAATCCGCTTGTCCCCTGATGACATGGTGCCCCTCATTTGATTCAATTATACTTTAGTCAGTTAGTTTAAAGAATCAAGAAATAATTAAACTTGCTCTCTATTAGAGCAAACCAAATCACTCATTTAATTTTTTCACAACCGCGGCCATTTCCTGACTTTTTTCAATACGATAATCATCAGTTAAACGTGTATAATACGCGGTCTCATACATTACAAATCCTGCAAGATTAGGGTCCGAGTTAACTCTATCTATTTCATTCGGAGTGCATAAATATGGCCTTTCCATCGACATGCCATGAAAATCACCCTGGTAATACAAAGGTTTACGAGCTGCATTTGTTGCCTTGCTGAATACTTCTATAACTGTATCCAGGTGCCAGGGGCGTAATGTAAAACTGCCGCGTAATTCAAACTCATCTCCAATTTCTTGTACCCAGGTAGGCCACTGCCACTCAAAATTGGGCGGAAGACTGGTAGAAGGCTTTCGGTCATCCGGTTTAAGCATTGTGGTATGTAAATGGATCGTCATATTCTTGCCACGGCTCTTGATCTGGTCCCGTGCCTGACGCAGGAAAAGCGTATAAGCATCTCCATTGATTTTACTTATGGTTGGAAAATCTGTCTTTCCGCCAGATGCTTTTAATACCGGTTCATTATATCCATATTCCCAAAACTCATCCATGCGGGTATGGTTGGCCGCCCTAAAATTGATGCCATCCGCTCCCCTATCCAGACAATATTTTGTCAATCTCAACCACTCTTCCCTTACCTCGGGGTAAATGGGATGCAAGGTACCAAGCATATATTCAGGCTTGCCACAAACTGCCATTAAAAATCCGTCTTTATCCAAGGTGGTCCATTGTGAAGACAAATTCTCCCCAAACTTGTAAAAATCATTATAATGGTATTTCATTCTTTCAGGATTATTAATTTCTGCCTGTACCAACGGATTCTGTAAATAACGGATCTGTTTCAATTGAAGATCACTTTTAAAAATACGCATATGGTCTTTTAAATCAACTGGCTCCTTGCCCATAGTATGTGGAATAATCTCACCATCCTGATTCAGGAGCTCAAGAATATTGCCATATTCATTACTAAAATTGCCTTGCGAATCTGCCAGACTGCATTTGATCAAAATATATTTATGGTTCTCTGGAAGCTGCAATCCCGAGAAAACCAGGGCATTGCATTGCCGCCAATAGGGGAATCTATACCGGGATAGCACTGTTTCCTCATATTTCACAGGCCCCGTATATTCTACAAAATTATTGTTGGATGCGCTTGACCATATTGATATATGCTCTTGTGAAATTCTATAATTTCTATTATCACTCTTGATGAGCCGTATAGCTGTTACCGGACCTTTAACATCCGGAGTTCCGGGTTTTCTCTTTAGGTTCATTTCAGGATGTTCGGCAGCAAAAGTCCATGCACCGGGACATATACCGCGAAGGTCCTTAAAAGCGTCAGAGTGTTCAGGAAAAGGCATTGTTGTTGGCAAAAATGCTGCAAAACCACCATTTTCAAAAGGTTTTATAACATTGTATATTTCCAGACCATATTTATGTGCTGAATCAGCAACCTCGGCAAGCAAATCAAATCCGTGCGGATAATTTTCATAATAGGTAGATCGGGGATTATACATAAATTGATGCCGGGTGACTCCCATCGAAGCCAGTTCTCTATGCAGATCATCCAATTGTGCCCTATCCATAAAATAGCGATTGTCTTTATAAAATTCATCCGGCCACTTTTTCGGTGTACCATATCGGGTGCCATTATAGTTCACAGCAAGGTTGTCATTGTAATCCGTTGTGGCGATGAGTTTTTTGCCCTGTGCAGCGATAGTTGTTTTTACAAATGGATTTGCAAACTCGCTTAATCCGATTGCGCCCAGACCCAAAAGAGAGCGAGTTAAAAACGTACGACGATCAATATTGTTAGATTTTTTCATCATATTCTCACTTCCATCTATCTGTTGTATTTATACTGGTTCGAATTTGAATATACCAAATTTTCATCAATCATCAAGAATAAAAAAGATATTGATATCCATTAATTATAAAATATTTAACATTCCGGGAGTATCTGTTGAAAGTACAAAAAAAAGCACAATAAAGAATAAAATCAATCATTCTTTATTGTGCTTGAGTAGAAATGTTAGCGTTATCTCACAAGTAACATCTTTATGGTTTTCTTGAGGTCATTAGACTTGATCTGGCAGTAATAAATACCACTACCAACATTTTGGTTGTAATCATCAGTACCGTTCCAAACAACAGAATGGTTACCGGCTTGAACTTTGGTATTTACCAGAGTTTTAATTTTCTGGCCCAATGTATTATATACAGTCATACTAACCACAGCACTATTATTCAAAGAATAATCAATAGAAGTAACAGGGTTGAACGGATTGGGATAATTCTGGTTCAATTGAAAATCATCAATAACCATAACTTGTTCATCTTCAACAGCTGTTGAAATATTGATCGGTGTCAAGGTACCGGCTTCTCCATTTTCCCATTTTTCCTTCAATTCAGGGAACCAGTTCAAGTCACCAACCGGGTAACCATCATCACCTGCAAGATGGTAGCCTTCGGTGGCATAGGTTTGTTCATAATTGAAAGAAAAGTCGATTGGCAATGGCCATGGATTGGTAAAGGGATCATCATCACCATCTGGTGTCCAGCTTCTGCTTGGCATTTCCATGGATTTTCTGTAATTATCCTGCCATGCGATCACTTTATCATACTGTTCTTCGCTCAATGGTGTTGTAAACTGTGGATCAACACCTTCAACATTATTTTCAAAAATAAAATTGGGATATGCATCAAACATTTCCTGCCCAACCACTTCTAACCATGGAACATCATGTACATTGTTTTCTGCATGCCAGTTGAGAATTTTGGGGCTATCAAAACGAACATTGTGATGTATACTCAGATATCTTTCGTTTTCTGGAATGCCCCATTCGGCATCCAAAGTATCAACAGGGAAAAAGCCTTCGGTATTATTACGTTCGGGATCACCACCACCCATATAATCACCTGCATAATCTACACCCTGATACAGACCTGAATCGACAACCGCACGAACATAACCATCAACAAACAAATTATTTTTAACCGTATACTCTTTCAAGAGCAACATAACCTCAAATACCTGACGGGTAGTCAATACAATTGTATTATGTTCAACCACTACATTCTGAACAACATCAAATACTTTATCATGATTCAAAAAGGCGGGACCGGTAGTATTAAAAACAGTGTTATTTACAATATTATAAGTTCCAGTATAATCGCCCTGAATTCTTACAAACTGACCACCGGAATTGGCACTTCCGTCTGAAAAAGAATTGTAAAATGTACAATTACAAACTTTTAAATTTACAAAGGCAGCATTTTCGAGATGGCAAAAATAACCACGGCCACCGCTGGAAATTACACCATCAATAGTAACATCAATTGAATCTTCTTTAACAGTGATTACAGATCTTTTTCCTCGTACTCCTGCCAGAGTAGTATTGTGAATCCACAAATTTTTAAGAGAGATATCACCTTCAACAGTAAAAGGATAGATACCATTTGATTCGGAATCACGGATCAATTGTGGTGGCATTTGTCCATCATCTTCACCTACAACTTGCAGGAACCAGCCCTGATTCACAATATCCTCAGTTAAAATGTAAATTGCATCGGGACCACTTTGCAGTTTAAAAACTTTATCATGATTACTTTCAATAGCAACCGCGTCATTCAAAGTTCCAATGCCTGGATCTACATAAACAGTATCAGGTACTTGGGCAAAAACCATAGTCGTTAGCAAAATTAAAATACACATTACCCTTTTTGTGCTCAAAAACATTGAATTAACCTCCATTTAATAACCTCCTTACACATTTGTAAAAGCAACAAATCCTTTAGAATCCAAGTATCCTTGCAATAAAAATCTACTATCACCTCCTTTTTTTATAATGTATAACGTAAACCTAATGATGCTTGCCAGTCATAATGTTCTTCTTTTTGCAAATAATCGACAATATTATATCGAACAATATCAGGATCATTAGTCAGGTTGTTTAAATCAAAGAACAAATCAAAATTCTTTGAGAGTTTTTGTTTCAATTTCAAATCAAGCCTGATCACTTCATCTTTATAATAATCCTGGATTGTAAAAATACGGTCAACATAGGCCAGTGTGTTGCCCTGATAATAGAATGACAACCTTCCTGAAAATCCACCCTTATCATATCCAACAGATACATTCCCTACAATTTCAGGTTGGTTCTGCATACGACTTTTTCTATATACCAAAGAATCAACTCTGTCACGGTACCAGGGGGGAGTACCACCGGTTTCAATAAATTGAGGGTACCGGGTTTCAGTATCGATAAATGAAATATTTGTATTTAATACCAGACCATCGAAAGGTTTAGGCAAGTACCAAAAACGGGTCTGCCATTCCATTTCAATACCCCGTACATAGGCCGTAGGTTCATTATTAATGGGCTGCGTCAGGGTATAACCTGCAAAATCATCCGGGCTGTATGCTACAAAATCCTCATCTGGCAATCCATCAAAGAGATCTCCTTTGCGAATATTTGTAGTCACAGAATAAATATAGTTATCAATCTCTTTATAAAATCCGCCAACAGATAACAATCCTAACAGATTATTATAAAAGGATGCCTGTACATCAAAATTCTGACTGGTTTCAACTTTTAAATTGGGATTTCCACGAAGAATATTTTCTGTAGTAATTCTTAATTGCGGAGAATATTGCAAATAATTGGGGCGACGCAAAGTCTTTGTGGAAGCCAGACGGATATCGCACCAATCTGTGATCTGGTATTGCAAGTGTACCATTGGCAGCCAGAAATCATTGGATGGTGTTGCATTCAAGATTTCTAAAACTCCCTGGTTCTCTTTACTTATATTATATACACCCCGGTAATCGATATAATTCGCATCAATATCATGTTCAACGCTTTCATAACGAACTCCGGGTATTAAAGTCCATTTTCTTCCAAAGTTAATCTCGGTCATAACATATCCTGCAGAATATGCGGAATTACTACTGTAATCCGAATAATCTGCTGTTATTGATTCTTTCATATAGGAAGGCGTGGGAGAATCGGGTGATCCATAATAATATTCTGCAATCCTTTTCATATCGTCATGGTCAGAATAGGCAAGAAAATTGTATTTCTTTAAAAGATCTGAAACCTGTAACGATTCATCAATAAAATTTGAATAAGCAACATATAAGCCATCAACAAGCGTCAGTTCTTTATCGGAAAATATTTCATCACGTATTCGTTTAAGCTGTCCTTCATGGCCGCCTCCGGCACGGGTATCAGTTGTCCAAATTTCATAATCTTTTGCACGATCATGATATCTGTATTTCCCGCCAAATTTAACATTTCCACTTAAATTACTGGTAAATTGCCAGGGACGTTCATAATTGAATTCTGCACCATATTCTTTAGCTTCAGTTTCGGTCCATTCATGGGTAGTTGTATTCCATCTGACTTTATCCAGGTCCCAAGTAAACAGATCATAAATCTGGTCAGGGGGTTTGTTCAGATCATTGGTACTACCGAGATATGAAGCATATCCGCTTGCAAACCGAACGGTCCAATCTGTAGGTGTACTGTATTTTGTGTTAGAGCTTGACAATTTCCAGTCAAACATACCATTCAAGAGTTGATGTTCACCACCAAACGAGTTGGATATATTACGGGTTTCTGATTTAACATAATTATGACGAAAATCTAAAGCATCAGAACCGCCTGTTGGAGATGCTACAATACGGCGTGTAATAACATCAGTATTTAACTGACTGCCAAAATTTTTAAAAATTAGCTTGCCATTAGGCAATCGATAATCCATAACCAGAGTAACACCATATCGATCTTTGATACTGTTAACATTGTAAAGATTAATTGATGTTAATTTAGGCTCACCGGGTTGATCAAAAATATATTGTGAAGAATGTTGATAACTTGAACCAAAATAATCGGTGCTTCTATCATCTTCGCGAGCAGATACCTGTGCGTAAATACCCAGTTTTTCATCAAAAAAACGATTACTGACACTCAAGTTCCCTTTGGGCATACCGAATTCATCACGTAAACCGGAATACCCTCCCTGTAAATCAACCTGTACTTTTAAACCACTTGGTGCATCTTTGAGCACAAAATTGACATTACCACCGGTAGCATCACCCTCCATATCAGCAGTCAAGGCCTTGGTTAGTACGATACCATCAAGCATATTGGGACTTATAAAATCAAGTCCTACACTGCGACTGTCTGAAGCACTGGGCACTTTGACACCATCGATAGATACGGTATTAAATCCTTCAGACAGACCACGAATGGTTACACTGGTGGCTTCACCACCATCACGATTTATGGATACACCGGGTAATCGTCCAACGGATTCTGCTGCGTTCGCATCCGGCATTTCCTGAATACGGTCAGATGAAACCACATTTACAATTTGTCGGGATGCAAGCTGCTGGTTGATTGCGGCCATCTGTCCTTCCGCCTGTGCGGTCACTACAACTTCTGCTCCCTCTACTACAATAAAGCTGAGGTCAAACTCGATCTCTCTTTGCTCACCCAAACTTAACTGTACATCCTGTTCCTGTTCATCATACCCGATAAATTTTGCAAAAACGGTAAAATTCCCAGGAGGTAAATTCTGGATTTTAAATTCACCATCAATATTAGTAGCCGCACCAAAGCTGGTTCCTTTAATCATTACATTAGCACCGGGTAGTACTTCGCCGGTGACTGCATCTCTAACAATTCCCTTGATGGCTCCGCGAGACTTTTTCTTGCCTTGCGGCATAATAACCATATGTCCGTTATCTGTTATCATCAAACTGGTTCCGGTTTCTTCCAAAACAGCCAGCAACGCCTCTGCAGCAAAAACCTGGTCCATTTTAACAGATACTCTTTTTTTCACAGGAATAATATTTCGATTGAAATTAAATTGCAGATCTATCTTGTCCGAAATCAGTGCCAGAGCGTCTTCCATTGGAGCTTTATCTAAATTGATTGATATTTTTTTCAACATTGCCCTGGGTATAGTGGGACCAAGCTTTTGACTGATGTCGTACAAGGCCACATCATCATTGGCGAACAATAAAACATAACTTGACAGCAAGAGAATTAAAATTTTAAAAACCAACTTCATTTTCTATTAACCTCCGGAAATTCACCTTTTTACGAATACTCTTCAAATAATACTTAATTACGAATACCCGTAGCTGGGTAGGATTGTATATTTACGCTAGTATCTACCCGTTCAATCTGACTATCGGTCAGGATTGCAATCAGATTTAATACATCATCAACATTGGATTGTTTTACATGCACACTGAGTCGTTCTTCAAGCATGGTTTCATCATCATACTTGAATTCAAATCCGTACCAACGATGCAGTTGATCAAATATCTGAGCAACACTGGCATTTTCAAAGTTCATATCATTTTGCATCCATTTGAGATATTGCGATACATCAATTCCTTCAGGATCTTGCGGCTCGCCCTCTAATGCCAATGAACTGTATTTTCCTTTGGTTAAATAAACGGTTTTCCCATCGGATTCATCTTTTCGTTTAAATGAAACCTTGCCACTCTGCACAACAACAGAAACTTTAGAATCAATGTCCCAGGCCCTTACATTAAACTCGGTTCCCAAAACCTTGACCAATCCATGGTTTGCCTGTACCCGAAATGGTTTTTCAGGATTATGGGTCACTTTGAAAAAGCCTTCACCAGACAACTCGACCAATCTATCATTCAAAAAATTTGATGAATATTTTAATTCACTTCCGGCATCCAGCGTTACGGTTGAGTTATCGGGCAATGTTATAGTCTTACGCTGACCGTTTTCTACCTTGATGATATTAATCTGTTCTGCAATTTGTGTTTCAGAATTCCATGGTAAGGATGAATATCCTTCGGTAAGAAAATATGACAGGAATAGAGCAAAAATAAATACCGCTGCATAGCGCATTACTTTATATGCAACACGAGTATGCGCTGCGTGGATGGATACAACATTGTGTACAGATTTTGTTTCTTTTTTCTCTAATCCAGCTCTAAACTGTTGCCAATCTGCATCTACATCAACATTTGCCAAAGGTTTCTCTTCCGCATTCCATACCGTTCTCAACAATTGGATTTCATTGCGTATATCCGGATCATTCTGCATCCAGTTTTCAACCATTTTACGTTCCTGCTCGGAACATTCGTTTGATAAATATCTTTGTATGATTTCAAATTTTTCAGGTGGGACCATGAATCGCCTCAAGTTTGGTATTATCGTTATCCTTTAATAATAATACCTTTGAGGGAACAAAACACCCCTACAACATTTTAAAATTTTTTAGCTTTTTCTAGATTTTTTCTAAAAGCTTGACTAATGCAGGTTGTATTGCTTTTAGTGCGCGGGACATGTGGGTTTCAACCGTTTTAACAGATATATCCAAAACTTTTGCAATTTCGGCATATGTTAATTTGTCAAACCGGCTCAAACAAAATATCATTTTACCTTTTTCGGGCAATTTATCTATAACGTCATTGATTTGTTTTTCAAGCTCTTTGGCATGGACGTGATCTTCAATATGTCGGATATCATCATGCAAACTTATATATGAGGACGCATATTCACGTTCTATATTCAATTTTTGAATTTTCTTCAAGCATTGATTTCTTACAGCGGTAAACAGATAAGATTTTATATTTTTAGCAGAATCCAGATTTTCACTGTTTTCCCAAATTTTATAAAACACCTCTTGCACAACATCCTTGCACATATCAACATCATTTAAATATCTATATGCAAATTGTAATAATGGTTTATAAAAAGTTTTGAAAAGAATCTCAAAAGCATCAACATCTTTGTTTCGGATCTTTTCAATTTGAAAATCTGTTAATTCCAGAGCATTATTTGTATTCATGCTGGTATTGAACCATATATTGCTTTCACATGTATCTTGATAAACGCTAATTATATATTAAAACATTATCTCATCATTCAATACAAAACCGGAATCATATCTAAAATGCTTGAATGTGTTAACGGGGTTGAACAGGATGTGAAAGCTATTGTTCTAATTCAACTCGATTAAAAATATAACCAATTTATTTTTGAATGCAAAAATCTTTTTAGCAACAATAGCTTTCCAATTCACCAAAATACAGATATAAAAACAACTGCACAAATTATTTTTCGTACTATATGTTTACTCTTTTATTCGCCAGTGTGTTGCTTTTAAAACCGTCATTTCACCACGCTTTGGCGACTGATAATATATCGAATAGATAGATCCATCATCCAGTTGTACGGATGCAGGATACCCCAAATCACTATTGGTAGCAGATGACAAGGTAAAAACATTGTCAACATCCCAGGTTTCGCCATTGTCACGACTAATACAGGCGCGTTCACCATAGGGTTCTTTACGGTATCCATAGGTCACCAGCAGCCAGCCATTGTTGAGGCGCGCTAAATGAGGCGGATAACCCCAAATACCGGATGTATGTGCAGGTGTCCAGGTAACACCGCCATCAAAACTCTCGGACTGGATCAATTCATAATGATGTGGTTCTCCATGGTAACGGATCATGGCAACCAGCCTTCCATCGGCTGCTTCTATTACATGCGGTTCATGAAAATCTTTAGCACCGGGATCAAAAAATTCAGGGATGGGAATATAACCAATAATCTGCCAGCTTTTGCCGTCATCACGGGATTCTGCCGCAGCGATTCTATGTGCGGCTGCAGGACTCGCGCTGTTCTGATCTCCCACTTTTTTATTGATACCCACATATAGTTGGCGGCCATCGGTTAACTGAACAGGACCATGAGGCGCACTTACTTTGGAGTCAATATAATCGCCCCAGGTCAATCCGCCGTCGGTAGAACGACGCACCCAGTTACCTATCCATTGTTCACGAGTATCAGGACCAATCTTTTCAATATGGCGTTTCCAGCTCAGTACCCGTTCTTTTGTATAGTCCTGCCATTTTCTTTCAAACTGATAAGCAAATGCTAATGAAGTAAACCAGCTTACAATGAGCGTATTATTCCGTGTTCGCAAAATGCCGGCATCACGATCATCAAGCGGTGTATTGTTGATGGTAACCGGATCAGACCAGGTAGCGCCATTGTCCGTACTGGTGATCATCTGGGTCACTCCCCACGGACAAACATGTGATTCACGGTCACCGGAAAATACCACATACAGTGTTCCATCCTCTCCTTTATCAATGGTAGGCCAGCCAATGTAGCGGTCCGGCTGCTGACAGATAACCTTTTCTGAAAGGATCTCTGCTTTAGGAGCTGCCACAGCAATTGATACAGCAAAACAGATCAGGATCAACAGGGTCATTTTTTTCATAAAATCCTCACAAATTCTATTTTTAAATCAACTTATTCTTTAATCCGCCAGTGAGTTGCCTTTAATACCGTCATCTCTCTGCGTTCAGGTGCCTGGTAATATATCGTATATATGGAGCCATCATCCAGTTGGACCGATGCGGGATACCCCAAATCACTATTGTTTGCGGATGACAGAATAAATGCATTGTCTACATCCCAGGTCGTGCCATTGTCACGACTGATACAGGCACGCTCACCATAGGGTTCTTTACGGTATCCATAGGTAACCAGCAGCCAGTCATTACTGAGACAAGTGAGATGCGGGGGATATCCCCAAATACCGGATGTGTGCAGAGGGGTCCAGGTCACGCCGCCGTCGAAACTTTCGGACTGTATCAATTCATAATGGTTAGGCTCTCCGCTGTATCGGAACATAGCTACCAGCCTGCCATCTGCCGCTTCAACAACATGCGGTTCACTAAAAGAGCCTGATCGGCTGTATATTTCTGGAACAGGGACATAGCCAACGATCTGCCAGCTTTTACCATCATCATGTGATTCTGCTGCAGCAATACGATGCGCTTTTGCAGGTTTCGTACTTTTCCGGTCACCTACTTTTTTATTGATTCCTACATACAATTGTCGACCATCCGCAAGCTGAACAGGACCGTGTGGTGCAGTTACTTTTGAATCGATATATTCTCCCCATGTTAACCCGCCATCAGTGGAGCGGCGTACCCAGTTGCCCAGCCACTGTTCGCGGGTTTCCGGACTGATTTTCTCGATATGACGCTGCCAGCTCAACACACGTTCCTTTGTATAATTCTGCCATTTTTCTTCAAACTGGTAAGCAAATTCAAGTGAAGTAAACCAGCTCACAATCAGGGTATTGTTACGAGTACGCATGATGCCGGCATCACGATCATCAAGCGGTGTATTGTTGATGGTAACCGGATCGGACCAGGTGGCGCCATTGTCTGTACTGGTGATCATCTGGGTCATGCCCCAGGGACAAACATGCGAGTCACGATCTCCGGAGAAAACTACATACAGCGTACCGTCTTTTCCCTTTTCAATGGTGGGCCAGCCAATGTAACGGCCAGGTTGTTGACATATAACTTTTTCAGAAAGGATCTCTGCTTCAGGAGCAGCCATAACAATAGATACAGTTAAACAAATCAGAAACAACAGTGTCACTTTTTTCATCTTTTCCTCTTGATATTCTTGGCATATGATATCAAAAGATAAAAAAATTTTTCATAAAATCATCAATTTTTATTACTGACTACCCTGCATTTGGCAGGCATGTCGTGCAGGGTTTGGTTGTTCTTTGTGGTCAACATGACGAGGTATCCAACACCCAGGGTTAGTATGGTTACAATTTTCATCAAATTGCGGATGATGCATTTCATTACACCAGGCCGATTACCCTCCATGTCCGTCACTTTAATCCCCATGCTGATCTTACCCAGGTTGGCCTGTTTTGAAGAACTTTCCATCACAATATAATAAATCAAATAGATAAATAAATCTATTACATCAATAAGAATATTATTCGGATTTCTTTCATAATACATTTCACCTGCAGGGATTGATATAAAGACAATATTCAGTATAATACAAACTATTGAGAACGGAATGTAATCTATTATTCCGGCTGCAATCCGTTGAATGCACAATATCAGCAAATCAGAATTGTATTTTTTATCAACCATGCCTGCGGTTTAGATAATAACCAACCAAAGCAAAAATCCACAAGGGTATGCTAAATATGATACCCACTCGTAAAGCATACCAAAACAGTAAAGCTTTGCTCTCTACAACTGGACTCGTACTCATAACATTCATCAATCCACCTATCAGCCCTAACACTGTAGGCAGGAATGAGAGAAAAAAGTTAACTTTGAGCAATCCTGTTTTTTTGTACAAAATCAGAGAAAAAATCCCAAATGGGAAAAGGAAAAATTCTAACAATAAAATGATCCAGGCAACCGCTCCGGCATAATAAAAATACATTAACATTTGAACAACCCCTTGTTTGATGAATCCCCACGCAGACCATTGTCAGCTATGAATTTGTATATTTCAATATACACTTTTTTCGCAAAATCACAACTTTATTGAATAGCAATAATCATTGATTTGTTACTCAATTTGATTAATTAAAGGATTGCTAACAATGAAAAACATATTTTACTCTGCATTGATAACTACTCTCTTTTCAACCGGTTCCGTGTTCGCTGTAAATCCACCCGAAACGGTAAAGCATGTGGACCTTGAACGCTATACCGGCACCTGGTACGAGATTGCCAAACTGCCGAACCGGTTCCAGAAAAAATGCGCCTTTGGTACCACAGCAAATTATACCCTGATGGACAATGGCAGTATTCGGGTTATAAATCGCTGTTATAAAGAAAACGGTCAGGAAATGGATGCCAAAGGCCGGGCCAGAATTGTAGATACGCAAAGCAATGCCAAATTACAGGTGAGTTTTGTGCGGTTCTTTTGGCGTAACTGGTTCTGGGGCGACTATTGGATTATTGGCCTGGATGAAAATTACCAGTGGGCTATTGTGGGTCACCCGGAGCGAAAATACGGCTGGATACTCGCCCGTACACCGCAAATCAACGATGAAACCCGGCAGCAAATTGATGCCATTCTGACGGAACAGGGTTACAATCCTGAGGATTTCATCAACACTATTCAAACCCGATAAGAAGGGCGTATATGTCAAAACTCATTCTCTATGTAGCCACCAGCCTTGACGGGTACATTGCCCGCAAAGACGGTGGTGTGGACTGGTTGGCCCAGGCAGAGGATACAGGATACGAAGAGTTTCTCCAATCCATTGATACCATCATCATGGGACGGGAATCCTATAATTTTGTAGAAAATTGCGGATTCTGGCCCTACGAGGGCAAAACCTGTTATGTAATGACACATAAAGAGATCAAAAATCCCCCAGGGGCTATAATTACAATAAATGGACAAGCTGACCAGGTTTACAAAGAAATCCGTGAATCCGCAAAAGGTGATATATGGCTCATGGGTGGTTCCCAGATTGCCTCCCAGTTTCGTCAATACAATCTCATCGACGAGTACTGGTTGTATGTGCATCCCGTATGGCTGGGAGAAGGTATTCCCCTGTTTACAACGCCCCTTGAGGAAGAGCAGTTACAGCCCATTTCAAACCGGCAATTGTCTCAGGGACTGATAGAACTCGTCTATAAGCGGAAATGAAACCCGGTTCCGGTTGTTCAATAGAAACAAAAAAGCCCTGTAGAGTAGATACTTTACAGGGCTTTTTCTAAATATTTTAACTTGATTAACTGTTCAAATCACGTTTCACCGATTGCAATTCTTCTTCAATCTCTTCAACCAGCTCGTCAATAATTTCTTTAACTGACTGGACTTTATTAATGAGTCCAACTGACTGACCTGCCATGAGAGAACCGCGCATTACATCACCATCAATAACCGCTCGGCGCAAAGCGCCCATCCAGAATTCTTCTACTTTCATCTGTGCATCAACACGTGTAATTTTACCGTCATTCAATTGTTTAATAAGATCAAGCTGCAAATCACCAAACTCATCGTGGCCTTTGTTGCGTAACGCACGCACAGCAACAACCGGCAAGCGGCTGTCGAATTGCGGTGTTGAAACCGCGTCGCGAGCGTTTGAACGGATAAATTTTTCTTTAAATTTTTCATGGGCCACACTTTCTTCCGCAACTGCGAAACGGGTACCCATTTGAACACCTGCTGCTCCCATTAAAAACAGATGCGCGCTCATTTTACCGGTTGCAATGCCTCCGGCTACAAAAACAGGTACATCCTTGACCTCGAACAAAACCTGCTGCAGCAAAATCGCCAGACTTACATGTCCCACATGACCGCCGGCTTCCATACCTTCAAGAATCAGTCCTTCCGCGCCATAACGTACCATACGTTTGGCAATAGACTCGGTAGACGCAAAACACAATACCGTTGCGCCTGTATCTTTGACTTTTTGAATATCATCTTTACCGGGTATACCACCGGCAAAGATTACATAAGGCAGCTTTAAATCGCGCACCAGTTCAAGATGGGTCTGATAAGCCGGTGCAATGGTTATCAGGTTTACTGCAAAGGGATTACTTGTTAATGACCGGGTTTCTTTGATCTGTGCTTCCAGAATTTCAGGAGGCGTATTGCCGCCCGCCAGACAGCCCAAACCACCGGCATTGGACACAGTTGAAACCAGTTTGGGATCACTGATCCAGGTCATTGCTCCACTGATAATAGGATATTCTATACCAAAAAAATCACGTCCACGTTTAAAATATTTGTCTATCAGCTTACTCACATTAACTCCTCATATTCATGTATTTAATTCAAACAATTTAACAGTATTTCGGGAGAATCACAACACCTTATGAACAACCAGATGAACAAAATTCATCCGATATTTTTTACTTTTCTCCAAAATAAAAATACAATGTTCCGGTGTAATCTCCATTTGCTTCATAAGGTACGCCGTGGGGACCTGTATTCACAGCATCTCTGAATTTTGTACCAATAGGAGATATACCATGCAGAAACGAAATATCTCCTCCCGGAAAGGGCGCCGTTGCAGTCCTTGCATCTTTGCCCAGGTTGGGTGTCAGCATGCGCAGGTACAGATCATCCTGATCAGTCATGACTGTGATTTGGCCTTCTTTTGTATCAATCACCACCCAGTGAAAGGCATCATAATAGCCCTTAAACTCGGGATAATCCCACGACTCGCCGGGAGTGGTATCGTTGTAATCGTTTTGCCATACATTCAGCATTACACCAGCGGTACGGTTCTTCCAGACACGATAAGGCCCCATACCCAGCCATTTCATTCCCTGCACCATCTCTTCAGGATAATCAAAGGATACGCCCATAAAATCATGATATCCGTACAATCGATACAGATAGTCCAATTTCAACCAGCCAGATGCGTAAACCGTCCATTTCAGATGGATGAAATTCCCGGAATGGAAGTCACTTTCAATCACATAGGCACCATTTTCATCACCATAATGGACCGTTGCGGGACGATCACCGCCAGCAGCCAACCGGGGACCATTGTTGAACGAAATTGTATTGCCATCTTTTTTGACTGAGCGCAGCTTGCCGCGACGGGTTTCAAAAACATATTCCATGTTACCGGCTTTAACGATCAAATTATTGCCGCTGGTATCGGCTTGAATTTTACCATTCTTGACATCCACTACCGGATCAACATATTTCCTGGATTTTTGTAACGGAAAGCTCCAGGTATAAATATCCCGTCCGGTTTTTGCTTTTGCATTCACGTACAAGACATCATACTCTGAAAAATTATTCGGTAATTCCAGTAATAGTTGAGACTTTTCACCAGGTGCACAACTCACCGGAGCGATCTGTACATCCATGCGTGAAGCGAGTCCTTCCGCATCATCAAAGGGACCGGGAAAGTTGCCCAACCACGCGCTGAAACTGCATTGATCAAGATTGGTATAGTAATAGCGGTTTTCCACCGGAATAGCTCCATCAAAACTACTATCCAGTGTTTTTTCAACGATATACACAGGAGAATAAATCTCTTTGATGGCAAAGAAACTGGCCTCTTTTTCGTGATGAGGACCCACTATGCCGTCCGGGGCCTGATTGCCGGCATTGTCAAGTATATTGTTCTTGTCTGTTCTGACCACACCTTCATCTGCAAACACCCATGAAAAACCACCGGCATTGTACTTTTTATTATATGCCATGTCCCAATAATCCTGCAATCCCGCACCATGGCCGCCATCATACAATCCATGCCAGATCTCGGTGGGCATCAGCAGGTCCGGCCCATCGTCCAGCATTTTGCGAAACATTTCAAAATCCTGGTAATGCGATGTATTGATCCCACTCGCTGTTTCCCATGGATGCAGTACATTTCGCTTTTGCGGGTCCCATTTGGAAAACTCGGGCACCAGTTCATAATTGAACCCACCTTCGTTTCCATTGTCCCAGAACAAAATACAAGGATGGTTTACATCGCGCGTAACCAGTTCTTTAACCAGTCGTTTTCCGGTTTCAGTATCATAGGCTGCCTGCCAGCCGGTCAATTCATCCAGAACAAACAACCCCAGAGAATCACACACATCCAGAAAATGCGCGTCAGGAGGATAATGAGACATGCGCACCGCATTCATATTCATATCTTTGATCAGGTTTACATCCTCAATACTGATGGCCTTGCTCAATGTACGTCCGCTTTCCGGCCAAAATGAGTGCCGGTTTACACCTTTTAAATGCACTTTGACATTGTTGACATAAATCCCATCGCCTTTACGGACCTCAACCGTGCGGAATCCGAATTTTTGCGAGGTCATGTGCATTTCATCCGCTGCTTTTAACCGGATTTCTGCAACATACAGATTTGGAGTTTCCGCAGTCCACAATTGGGGATTTTCGATCTGGGTGGTCAATCTCACATGGGTGTCATTTTTATTGATCTGTGTAGAAAATGGCCCGCCAACATTCTGACCCTCTTTGGTTTTGATCTGGCATTCCACCTGTTTTGCCAATTCAATATTTTCGAGAAACACGTCCACGGCAAAAGAACCATCCGCTTGAGCGTCAATGGCAACACGGTCCACATGCTCCCAGGGCAGCCCGCGTAAATACACCGGCCTGAATATGCCGCCGAATATCCAAAAATCCGCTACCCGCTCTGCCAGGTTTACAGATTCGTTTGATGATTTTTTGCTCACGGTTACTTCCAGCATATTTTCTTCACCGGCGCGTACCAGCCGGGTGATGTCATAACTGAAACGATAAAATGCACCCTTGTGCACAGGGCCTGCTGACATGCCATTGATCCATACCTCGGTATCGGTCATAGAGCCTTCAAATACCAATTCGATCTTTTTACTGTGCCAGCTTTGCGGCACCATAAAAGCATAACGATATTTCCCCTGCTCGTCTGCATGGGGAAGCTGCCGACCATAGTTGTAATTGCCAAATCCCTGCAATTCCCAACAGGATGGCACCGGTATCTTTGTCCATTTATTGCTGTGTTGGCCGCCGGTAACCATAAAATTCCATTTTACCGTATTGTCATTTCCCGTTCCGGACAGGTATTGGATCTCGGTAGTCTGAGCCAATAGAGATACCGCTGTAATCAAAACAGTCCATACCACAAATCTATATTTCAACATATCCAACTCCCGGGGATTATTTCGTCTAATAAAGCGCTATATTTTAATTTTAGTACAATCTTAAATATAATAAAATATTTGGAATATTTACAAGGTTATTATACATTATAAAAAGCAAACAGCAAGTACAAGGAGGCAATTCATGGCCATAGATTTTAATTCACTCAACAAGATCATTGAAGGTAAAACCAAGATCATTTATGAAAATCCGCAAAATCCCAAAACCGTTTTTATGAAATTCAAAGACGACATTACAGCAGGAGATGGAGTCAAGCACGATGTCATTGAAGGAAAGGCCCAACTGGACTGGCAGACCAACAAGGACATTTTTGAATACCTTAACCGCTGTGGCGTGCAAACCCACTATATCAACAGTCCCGAAAACATGGTCTCTGAAGTCAAAAAACTCGATTTCAAGATCAATCTCGAGGTTGTAACGCGTCGCGTAGCTACGGGTTCCATTCTGCATTGGGGCAATGCCGTTGAAGGCACCTGGTACGATCCCGTGATCACCCAGTTCCACTATAAAGACGATCCCCTGCACGATCCGCTGCTGGACGAAAAGTATGTACATTACATCATTTCGAAAAAAGACGGCTGGGAATACAAAAAGATGGTAGAGCTCAACCAGGTGGCGTTCCTGCATCTTGAAAAAGCCTTTGCAAAATTCAACATTCAGTTGATGGATATGAAGCTGGAATACGGACTCATTGACGGCGATATTTTTCTGATCGACGAAGTGTCCGGTGGCTCGTTCCGCCTGTGGCCCTATGCCAAAGAGAATCCCAATTTCAACCAGGAAAACGTCATGACAGAACTGGACCCCAAGGGTAGACTGGATAAAGACGTTTACCGCATGGGTGGAGAGCTGGATACCGTCCGTTCCAAATTCCAGGTCATTGCCGACATTACGAAACAATTCAAAGACCTTGAGGTTTAATCAAAGCGGCGCACAGCCGCTTTTTTTATATAATATCCATATTCATGTACAATTTAATTGCTTTTCCACAGAATACGGATGACACGAAAACCCAAATAAATACAATGATATATTAGATTCTAAACTTGAGGGCAATTAAATGTTTTTCATGAAAGAAACCAAAGCAACACAATTTATAAAAATAAAAATATCATTAATCATTATTTTGATTTTCTGGCAACTACCTGCATTAGCCAGAAACGCTTACGAGTTAATGGACCATAAACTCGTACTGGATGACCAAGGGCGTATACAACCATGGACTACTTTTGATCATATTTTCAATGGCAGTATGAATTATATTAAAAAATGTCCCACTACCCGGACCATTTACGGAGATGATCCGCTGTATCTGGTTACATCAAGCATGGAAGCAGATGGCAGAACCGGCAAAAACCAAAACAACCAGGGTGGAAATGTATATTGGGCCGTAGAAACCTTAAAAAAATATTATGCGTATACCGGTGATAAAGAAGCTATTGCGGCAATACAATTACTCTTGGACCGTGTCCTCTATTACCATACACCTGCTGACTGGGTATGGCCAAATGTACCGAGGACCCAGGATAACAGTCCCGATGGCGAATACACCGACCAGTTTTCCGAAGTCGACAAAATTTGTATGGTATCCATCGGATATATCAATTTTTACAAATTGACAGGCGAGCAAAAATATCTTGACGCGGCAGTCAAGATTGCAGACACTGTTTCACGTTATGTTCGAGAGGGTGAAGAATTTAAATCACCGTTGCCCTTTCGGGTTGACCTGCGTACCGGTAGAATTATTGATGAATATACCGCCAGTATGATCTATGCTGTAATCATGTTTGATGAATTGCTGCAAATGGATTGCGATATCCCCAGAAAGGAATTCGAACAAAAAAAAGATATTGTCTGGAAATGGATAATGAAATACCCAATGCAGAATAATATATGGTCAGGCTATTATGAAGATGTAACAAACAACCATTCAAATTTTAATCAGCAAATCCCCATGGAAACAGCCCGCTATATCCTGCGCAATCCTAAAATGGATTCTGACTGGAAAACCCATATTCCCGCAATGATAAGCTGGGTTGAAAAACTTTTCGGTCAAACCAAACACTGGGGAGCCACCAGCATACGTGAACAGGTTGTCTGTTTTGATGAAATGAGCAGCCATACAACAAGGTATGCATCTATTGCAGCAATGTGGTATGCGGTTAGCGGAGATGAGGAATACAAAGAAGAAGCCCGGGCATCATTTGCCATATCTACCTATTCTACATTTACCCGACACTCTTGGGACGATGTTGCAGTTAACCGGACAGGAATTGGCTGGGTAAGGCCCTGGTTTTCAGATTCCTATTTTGATTTCATGTCTCATATTTTTGACGGCATTGCAGCCATGCCGGAAATGGCACCTGCGGATAAAGACCATATCCTGCAATCAACATCTGTGATTACCGATGTAGAATATGCTGAAAATAAAATTGAATACAAGACTTTTGACAACAAGGGAGACGAAAAGATCAAACTGACCTTTAAGCCCCGTGTTATTGCCGACGGTAAACCTCTGGATTCAAAACACTGGAGTTTCAGTAAGGCGCAAGACGGATCATACATCCTTGAAATCCACCGTAATGGTACAACACACATTATTATACAAAAGTGAAATGTAAAATATCGCCCCGGAAGCGGGAAACAATATCTCCTGCTTCCGAAAGGCACTTCCTAAACGCCAGGGAGTCGACTGGGAAAATCCAATGAATTCCATACGCTTAAAATATCTCATCATCCTCATTCTTCTCATCCCCATTGGGCTGGGGACGAAATTCTATACCGGCCCGTTACAGGATTGGGTTCACGCATACGCGGGGGACATTTTCTATCCCATGTTCTGGTATTTTCTGTTCATCTTCTTTCTCCCGCGCATGAATCCCCTTATAGCCGCATTGGTCATTTTCTCATTCTGCACCGCAATCGAATTCACACAACTGCTCAGCTCTCCCCTTTTGGAAAGCATCCGCAGTCATTTTTTAGGCAGAACACTCATCGGCGTTCAGTTTGTTGCAATGGATATTCTCTATTACGGGATTGGGTGTGTGTTGGCGGTAGGGTTGCAAAAGATATTGTTATTATTATGGCCTCAAACAAATCCTCAAATATCATAATAACAAGTACGCCACCCGGAAATGTATCAAAAACCTTTCGATTATAACTAGTTCAACTGTAAAAACTAGAACACTTTATCTCTTAATTCCAATTCATACAAATTTTTGACACTTTTTTGTTTTGGTTTATCTAAATTTTTGCCGATTTTTTCCAGGGTCATATGATACAATAATTCATAGTTGGGAACTCTATTCAACCAATTATGTTCATGGGTTAAAGCATTGATAACTTTATGTGACCATTTTTTGGGATGCTGAAATTCATCAAGAGCATTATTAAAAGTTGACAACATTGCCCGGACACCTTTTACTTTTTGAAATGTATCCAATGGTTCTTTGAATTCCCATTTAAAGGCAAAACCTTCATTACTGCTGATTGTATCACAAAGCCCACCCGTATATCGTACAATGGGGATTGTGCCATAACATAATGCCTCCATTTGTGTTAAACCACAGGGTTCAAACAAAGAAGGCATAAGCAGCATATCACTACCAGCGTAATGCAATTCTACTTTGATCTTTTTATTTGACAGTACTGCAATCCTTTTGGGATACTCTTGCGACCAACCTTTTAACTCGTACCACAGGCCCAAATACTCGGGATCACTACTATCTGGCGGCCATGAAACAATTACAAACTGCGCTTTTTTGTAAAATTCGTAATTGCGAAAGGCAATGAGCAGTAATTCCAATCCTTTTTGATACGCCCATCGGGAACGGATTGCTATTACGGGATCAGAACTCACTTCTAAACCTGTCTTTATTTGAAGTTCTTTTTTTGCCCTGGCTTTTCCTGTTAAATCATTTGCTGAATAGGCAATCTCACTGGGTAGTTTAGACGGATTTAATAAATCTGAATCGATTGCGTTCACAATACCATGCAAACGTCCTTTATGATACAATGCAGTCAACACGCCATCAAGTCCATGCCCCTGTTCCGGTGTTTGAATTTCACGCATATAGGTTTTGCTCACGGTTGTTATCATATCACTGAATACCATTGCTCCTTTCATACAATTGATTTTACCATAATACTCCATTGAATCAATTCCGGTAGTATATTTCCCCAAGAATTCTGATAATCCCGCTTGTGATAGAATCTCATTTGAACAAATACCCTGAAAAGCAAGATTGTGTATAGTAAAAACCGTACCAATACGTTCATTTCGTATTCTACCATGATACCGATTTTTCAAATATACGGGCACAAGACCAGTATGATAATCATGACAATGTATAATATCCGGAAGCCAATTATACTGTCCGCTTTGTAAAAATTCAAGTACAGCGGCAGCAAAAAAGAAATAAGGTTGAGGTTCAGATTCGTTTGCGTAGATCCGTTTCAGATTAGTTGCTTGTTCAAACCAGTCATGTCCTCGTATGAGCAACAAAGGGATTTGTGCATTTTTATGATTATACATTGTAGCATACACAACTGCAGATGTCCACTTTGTACCTTTGAGATGCCCCTGCCAAATCGGTATAGGCTTGTTAATAAAGAGCTGATGTATCCGAATATATTCGTAATAGGGCATAACAATTCGGATATCATGGCCTTGTTGATAAAGCACCGATGACAAGTCCCTGGCTACCTCTGCCAAGCCGCCAATGGAAACCAGGCCTTTATATTCTGCAGTTACAAATAATATATTCAAAAGATCCTCATATATAGAGTGTTACAAACATTCATAATATTTTTCAAATCAAATGCACAATCAGACCAAATACTTTTAAATCAAAAAGATCTGACTCGTGGTGTTTTGTGAGAATAAAAATATTCTACAAAATACCTGAAAAGAAATGCATATTTTCAAGTAACGATTGAAATAGGAAACAAGAAGACAAATGCGTAAATCGAAAGGGGAAATAGAAACTATGAATTGCGAATGGGAGTGATTCAAACCTTAATTCTAGTCATTACTAAAATTATTAACACCTAATTAAAAAAAATTATTTCTGTTTATAAATCGGATTGGCTCCTGGAGACACTTTTTTTTATATTTTTAACAAAACACCCACCTTCCTCGACTCTCATCCGAAGGAACACTCTATTTTAATAGAATACAAAGAGGTCCCGAGAATAAATTATTTTTCTCTGCGCCTCTGCATCCTCGGCGTTTGGATATCAAATCACGCCAAAAACTTGTTATCCATTCTGTAACGATTCCATCAGCTTAAAAAAGTATATCGGTTCTTTTTTTGTATACAAACCTTTCCAGGCTTCCAGGGTGTTTTCATTGAACAAATCCAACAATTTTAGGATCTCATATGTAAATTCTATGGGATTCAATCCGGAAGCAGTAATTAAATTTTTATCATTAACAGCCGGACTATTTTGAAATAACGCCTCTCCCTTGTATGCTTTACAGGCATATTTTAAATATTCTTTATCATTGCTGGTATGTTTTTTATTATCCAACGCCCCTATATTGGCAAGACCTGCGGTTGCTCCGCATATTGCCGCAACAGGATAATCCTTATCAATTCTTTCCTTTGCGATATTTAACACCTTTTCATTTTCAGCATTGAACCAGGTATCTCCTCCGGGAAGGATTAAAATATCATCATTTTTCAAATTCATTTCTTCGAGTGTAATATCGGGAACAATCCTGATTCCTCCCATGGTCGTTATTGCTTTTTTCTCTGATCCGACTTTGGTAATCTCGCAAGAAACATCTTGCTTACAATATCGTTTCGAATATACTTCAGATGTCAAATAGGCGATTTCCCAATCAGCCAGTGTGTTTAAAACGTATAAATAGATGCTCATTTCACCCTCTTTTTAGTAAATTTTTCAAATTACGGCAAGGTCATTCCTTTCGTGCTTTTTCGTGTGGTTCGTGGGCTGTTTTTCTCCAACATTAATACAGAGCGCGAGGAGGTCGCTGAGACATAAATCATTTCCCCTCTGCGTCACTGCGGTCTCTGCGTTAAATTAAATACGAACAAAATTTAATTCTGATAATGTTCTTTAATAATCTCGCCCATAAAATCGGGTTTTAAAGCAATGCGGTTGTTTTCATCCTTGTATGTAAAATTGGCGGTCTCGTAAAGCACAAATCCATCAATGCGCGGATACTTTTTCACAAGCTCAATCTCTTCCAGTTTAAGCTGCTTTCTCCCTTCATCTGATGGATAGCTGTGAAAATCACTTTGAAAGTAAAAAGGTTTATTGGCGGCTTGGGTTACAGCGCTAAAAATATCCAGGGCTTTTTGTAAATTCCAGGGTTGAAGCTTGAATGACCCCCTGAATTCCAGATCATCGGCAATTTCATTCACCCACTTTTGCCACTGCCACTCGATATTGGGCGGTAATGAAGGCAGACTGTTCTTGTTGTCCTGACGATCATCCGGGAATAACATGCCGGCATGCAGGTGGAGCGTTAATCCCTTGCCCCTCGCTTTAATGACGGTTTTGGCGTCTTGCAGGAACTTTGTATATGCATCACCATTGACTTTGTTGATGCTTGTGTAATCAAGCTTTCCTCCTGTTGCCTTGAGCACAGGTTCGTTATAACCATACTCCCAATATTCCGGAGAGCGTGTATGGTTCGCCATTCTAAAATTAATGCCATCCACACCCCTGTCCAGACAAAAATGAACCAGTTCCATCCAGTGATCCCTAACTTCGGGATATATGGGGTTCAAATTCCCCAGCATATGCTCTGGCCTGCCACACGCAGCGGCAATAAATCCTTCCCGGTCCAACGTCAAGGACTTGGTGACTTTATAAAATTCATCAAAGGGATAAAAATCCTGAAAATGCCATTTCATCTTTTCAGGATCGATTATTTCTTTTTGCACTTCCGGCAATTGCAGATAGCGGATCAATTGTGTTCTCATTTTGTTTTGGAAAAAGACCCGGGTATAATAATCAAGATCAGCCGGCCCTCTGCTGAGACCATAGGGAATAATTTTTCCATCAGCGCCTATGATCTCTATTATTTTCCCTTTTTCATTTGTAAAATCACCCTTTTTATCTGCCAGGGAACTGCGTATTAAAATATAACGATGATCTTGCGGGATTTGCAGATCTTCAAAATGCAAAATCCTACATTGCTTCCATTTTGGGAATCCCTTGCGCCATTCAACCGATTCCCGAAAAGAAACGGGACCGGTATACTCTGTAAACCGGTTGTTGGTTGCGCTTGTCCAGATTGATAAATGTTCTGGCTTTACACGTGTGGGGCTATCGTCCCTCTTGACGAGCCGGATTGCTTTAATCGGGAGTTTGAAATCTCCGGAACCCGGCCTGCGCTTCATACTCATTTCAGGATGTCTGGCCGCAAAGGGTCGCGCCAAAAGATCGATTCCCCGCATATCTTTTAAAGCAACCGCTCCCTGGGGAAATGGCATGGTGAGTGGTAAAAGCGCTCCAAACCCGCCGTCTTCAAAGGTTTTGATCTCACCATACAATTCTATACCATGCCTGTGGGCAGATTTAACAACCTCAGCTAACAGATCAAAGCCGTGGGGATAGTTGTCATAAATCGTCCAGATTGTATCCACAATCCATTGGTGGCGTGTTACACCAAGAGACGCCAGACATTCGTGAAACTGGTCCAGTTGCTCCAAATCCATAAAGCTTTCATTAAACAGATTGTCCGTATAATCTGTGGTTGCAAATAATTTCTTGATGGTTTCGGGCTTGTTTTGCGCATGCGCAGCTTTAACAAATGGATTTGCTGTTATACTCATCGCAGCCAAACCGGTCCCATAAATCGATTTTGTGATAAAAGACCTTCTTGAAATTGGATTATTGCTCTTTTTCATTCAACTGTTCCCTGTTTAAATTGCGATCCTATTATACTTTTGATATCAGAACTCCCCTCAATATTGCCCTTTTCATTCAAACGGGTATATGCCGCTGTTTCGTATAGACAAAATCCAGCAATTTCTGGATAATTATACATCATTTCAAGATCTTTACTTAAACGGTAATTTGGCCCATCAAAAGTGGTTTCATGAAAGTGATCCTGAAAATACAGAGCTTTATCAGCCTGTTGTGTAACAGAAAGAATGGTTTCCAGAACTTGTTTTGCATGCCATGGACGGAGAGTGTACACACCCCGAAATTCCAAATCATCAGCAATTTCATTTACCCAGGTTTCCCATTGCCAATCAAAATTAGGCGGCAGATAGCTTAAACGCCAATGCCTGTCATCCGGGGCCAGCATTTGAGCAAATATATGTACAGTAATGGATTTACCCCTGCTTTTGATCAACTCTCGCGCTTGCCGTAAAAATTTTGTGTACGCATCACCATTAATGCGTTTTATGGTTGGATAATCTGTTTTACCGCCTGCGGCTTTTATAGCCGGTTCGTTAAAACCATATTCCCAAGCCTCGGGATCCTGACTGTGATTTGCAGCTCTAAAATTTATTCCATCTACTCCCCTGTCCAGGCAATAGCGCGTCATCTCCAGCCAGTGTTCCCGCACCTCTGCATATATAGGATGAAGGTTTCCTAACAAATATTCCGGTTTTCCACATACAACGGCTATGAATCCGTCTTTATCTAGAGATTTAGAGTCTGTAACATTGTAGCGATCGTAATTGTAGAAATTTTGATAATGCTTTCGCATCTTTTCAGGATCATTCAATTCTTTCTTGAGCTCGGGTAAAGCAAAATAGGGTATCAGATCATAGTCATCTATCTTCATGAGATTATAAAAACGCGCCTCATCTGTTTCAAGGGTGACAGGACCGGTGCTGTGTGTGCAAGGTATTGCTTTTCCATCGGGTCCTTCCAGTTCTATAATTTTTGAAATTTCATTACTAAAATTTCCATTTTCATCAAGAGAACATTTTATCAGAATGTGCCGATGGTTCGCTGGCAATTCCAGGTTTTCCAGGTTCAATATCCGGCATTTTCTCCCTTTTGGGAATCCAACTCGCCATTCAACAGATTCCCGAAAGGAAAGTGGCCCCTTGTACGGCTCAAACGCGTTATTGGTAGGACTGGTGAATAACGAGAGGTGCTTGGCCTGGATGCCTGTTGGTTTATCATCTTTTTTAACAAGACGGATTGATGAAACCGGTCCCTGGAATTCAAAACTTCCAGGTCTGCGTCTCAAATTCATTTCCAGGTTTTGAGCTGCAAAAGCACTTGCATATGGCTTAATTCCGCGTATATCCTTGAACGCTTGTGCGTTTTGGGGAAAGGGTAACGAATGGGGTAATACCGGTCTACATCCGCTTTCTTCAAACGGTTTAATAATCGCATAAAATTCGATACCATGTGCATGTGCTGATTTAACAGCCTCTTTTAATAGATCAAATCCGTGGGGATAATTGTCGTAATACGTCCAATTTGTGTCAAACATCCATTGATGACGCGTAACACCCAGCGATGCAAGGTAGCTATGTAACTGATCCAGTTGGGTTTTGTCCATAAAGGATTTATTTATTAAAACATTGTCCAGGTAGTCTGTTGTAGCAAGCAATTTTTTATTTGCCTGATTTCCTGATTTTACCTTGCTTGAATTTAGAAACGGATCACTTGCATAGCCCAAAACTGATGAACCGAATGTGATTATTGTTTGTGCCAGAAATTCTCGTCTATTGATAAAAAAAGGTTTTTTAATCATTTTTCATATTTCCCAGACTTTTATCTGTTTGAAAAAAATGTGCTTTTATAAGCGATTCCATATTGGGTGAAAGTATAATTCTACCCTCTTTATTCAATTTGGTGATCAAGTGTGTTTCATATAAACAAAATCCACCCAGATCCGGATAGTTGCTGATAAAATCCAGTTCTTCACGTGTCCGGAGATTGGGGCCATCAAAACTGATCTCGTGAAATTTACCTTGAAAATATAGTGGTTTATTTGCTTTACGGGTCACGTCAAGCATGGTCTCTAAAACTTGCTTTACATGCCAGGGCTGCAAAGTAAACACGCCTCTAAATTCCAGATCATCGGCAATTTCACGTACCCAGGTTTCCCATTGCCATTCAAAATTGGTAGGTATATAACTCAATCGTCTGTGCCTGTCATCCGGGGCCAGCATTTGAGCAAATATATGCACGGTAATAGATTTGCCCCTGCTTTTGATGAGCTCCCGTGCTTCCCGTAGAAATTGTGTATAAGCATTGCCATTTATGCGTTTTATGGTTGGGTAATCCGTTTTTCCACCCGCAGCCTTGATGACCGGTTCATTAAAGCCATACTCCCACGATTCCGGGGACTGGGTATGATTGGCAACCCGGTAATTGATGCCGTCCACGCCCCGGTCCAGGCAATATCGCGTCAAATCGAGCCAGTGTTTTCTCACCTCGGGATAAATGGGATTCAGATTGCCAAGCATATATTCCGGCTTGCCACATACTGCCGCCACAAACCCATCCTTGTCCAGCGTTTTTGTATCCGTTACATTATAGCGATCATAATTATAAAAATCCTTATAATGCTCCTGCATCTTTTGGGTGTCATTGATTTCCTGTTTGACCTGCGGCATTTCTGCGTATCGCACCATATTATGCCGGGTAAGCCATGATTTGTAAAAACTTTCATTGTCTGTTTCCAGCGATACCAGTCCTGTACTCATGGTGTTTGGAATGATTTCTCCATCCGGGCCCACCAGTTCAAGGATTCTTCCATATTCATTTTTAAAATCAGCATCATTATCTGCCAGGGAGCATTTTATGAGTATATGGCGATGGTCTTTGGGAATTTTCAAATCCTCAAGATTCAGGATGCGGCATTGCCTCCATTTGGGAAAGCCGCTGCGCCATTCAACAGATTCCCGAAACGAGACTGGCCCCTTGTATTCCACAAATCCATTGTTTACAGGACTGGTATAGATTGCAAGATGTTCGGCCTTGATGCGTGTTGCGCCATCATCGCGTTTCACCAGACGCATAGCGGTAACAGGTCCCTTGTATTCAAAAGTACCGGGACGGTGTTTTAGGCACATTTCCACATGCTTTGCGGCAAAGGGACTGGCAAGGGGTTTGATTCCACAAATATCTTTATAGGCAACCGCATCCTCGGGGAATGGCAACGTGTGCGGCAGAACCGGACGGAATCCGCATTCTTCAAAAGGCTTGATCAGTGCGTAAAATTCAAGTCCATGTTGATGCGCGGATTTGACAGCCTCGGCTAAAATATCAATACCGAAGGGATGGTTTTCGTGAATGGACCACACGGTATAAATAATCCATTGGTGACGCGTAACACCCAATTTCACTAGACTTTTATGCAGATCGTCCAGTTGGGCCCTGTCCATAAAGCAATCATTATAGATAATATTACCCACATACTCGCTTGTTGCCAACAGCTTTTTAGAGTTTGAATTAAAAGGTTTTGAAAGTGTGGTTTTGACAAAGGGATTCATTGCACTGATTGCCAATGCCCCCATTCCGCTTAATGCCAAATCATGAAATTTACGTCTGTTTATTTTTGTGGATGTGCTCATCAAACACTCCAGGTAAAGGATTAAAACCAAACAAACAAAAGCCAGTTTTTTTATGCCAAGCGACAATCAAGAAAATACAGATATCATACTTTTTAATCTAAAAAAAACAAAACACCTATTAATATAAATCCAACTCCACTAATTAAAAACCCAAAATGCATACGAAATTCCATTGATGTGATTCCCTCTCCCCCAAAGCCATCTTTTTTTATTTCTTTATATAATAGAAAAAGAATTGCAATACCAATTACGATTAAAATCACACCTGTTATCAATATTCTATATCCCAATCAGTTTTCAAAATTAACGGCTTATTATGGAGTTATGTTATCAACTTTGCACTCTATTCAAAACAAATCTATACAGAATATATTTTATTTCTTTAAACGCAGAGCTCGCCGAGTTCGCAAAGAATTTTCATATTATCTCTGCGCCCCTGCGGCCTCTGCGTTAAATAATAATCTTATTTATAAAATCCCATCTATCCTAAAGCTGAAATATCCTGACCGTCTTTTCTGAACCTTTATTCACATCCGTATACACATCCACAACGGTCTTGTCTTGGGTTTGGATGATCTGGTTCACCTTGCCGCCCTCTACACGGTATTCACCTTTTTTCATCACAAATCTCACTTTACATCCCGGCAGATCTACCGGAAAACGGTTGGTTATCACGGCCTCATTTTTTGTAATACTACCGTCATTCGAGTTATTAAATTCGAGTGTGAGATTCAGCTTTAATTTTCTATAATCATCCGTGGGATTCTCACAAAACCGTAGAGGTTCGGTAAATGTAAACTCGCTGCCGTCAATATAAAAAATGCGGAAAAATCCCAAATTCTCCTGCCAGTTATTTACTTCACCGCTTCGGCAGACCGTCCCGGAACGGATACTCAGGGTCGGCATTACACCCACATACTCATGAAATGGTGTATGATTGTGTCCGTTTAAAAGAATACCGATCTTGTGTTTGTCCATAAAAGTTGTATCAATGCGATCAGGACGATGTTGAGCCATGATGCGCAAAGCACCATCGCCGTTTTCCGCAAGGAACGACTCCAAAACCTGGCCTTGCAAGCCGGACATGGGTGACGCATCCGGGATATCGTTCACCGGATCGCCCAGAAAATCATCCGCCGCCAAAACACGGGTATCTCCGTAGGAGAATCCGTACACACGCAGACCGCACAAGTCATTCCACTGACTTGACATGGCCATGTGGTCTTTTCTGTTTACACCATAAGAGTCGTGGTTACCGGGCAAGCTGAAAATCGGAGCATTAAATCCATGAACGCCTGAAAATCCCTTTGCCCCGGCATAATAATTTCTATACTTTTCCTCAACCAACGGACGTAAATCCGCATCGTACAGCTTGTCGCCTCCCCATCCGGTTGAATCTGCATTCACCCGGGTATAGTGCATAATGACATCGCCGGTATTGATAATAAAATCCGGTGCAATAATATTGGCCAAATCGACAAACCGGTCCAGTAACTCGAGTTCTTTGGCGTATCCATCATCACCATCACCCACCCAGGCACGGGTAACATGCGTATCGGAAATGTGTATAAAACGATGTGACGGTTTAAACTCACGCACAACCTTGACGGATTTACGTGAAACGTGGGTCTCGCCATTGCTGTAAATTAATAGATCGTACAACTCTTCAGGCGCGGATTTGGGTACACTGAGCCATATTTTATTATTTACATCCTTTTGAGTAAATGTATCGTAAACAAACCGATCAACACTGACCGAATCAATGGTCAGTTGAACGCGATTGTACGGACCTGTGAATACAACAGAATCAATATCCGCAAAAGTGATATTGTTGTACAATGCAGAAAATCCACCTCCGCACTCGGCAAATGCAGGTGCTGCCCGCCAGGGATAAACGATATTTCCCGCAAACGAAAAACTGTTAAAAATGAACAGCAAAACAATAAATAAACCGATAGTTCTATGCTTTATGATCATTTTCAAAACGACCCCTTTCATCACACTAAATTAAACAGGAGTGGTTTTCCCGGAATAGGACATAATTCAAACCCGCTCCCCATCAAGATCTATCTTATAATAGTAAAAATTTTTATAAAAGCAATGATTTATATATATGGGCAGGGTACCAGATTCTCGTTAATCTTTTTTGGGGATCGTTCTATTTGTAATAGGGACAAATTCACCTATGGGAGGTGTGTAAAGTTAAAAGGTGATCGCATCCCGGATTCGTATCAAAAATATTGTAAATCAAGCCAGTACAAATTGGTAAAAAGCCTAACAATCGTGACAGAGATGATCTCTGTCACGATCCGCTTTCTCTGCGCATCAGCGAACTCTGTTAATAAAAAAATCCGTCTGTGACAGATAAACGAGATACAATTCGTTTTATTTTCGTGCTTATTCGTGTGATTCGTGGGCAGTCTTTTATTTAAAGATCAAACTTTTTTGGTTTTCCAGCGATTTCTGCGGAACCACAGCGCCATGATGATCCCCTTGAGTCCGGTTGTAGAGCCAATAGCCCACCAAACTCCCTCACTGCCCATATCCAATGTATGCGCCAACAGATATGCCAGGGGTATTCTTGCCCAGGTAATAGGCACAGAAACCAACATGGGCGGCAACGAGTTACCTGCACCGCTGAACGCGCCTTCAAAAACAATTTCGAGTCCCAAAAAGATCTCAAAAATTGCAATAATCTTTAAATAGCTGGTCCCTTCTGCAACCACAAGAGGATCATCAATAAAAAACAAGACAATCCATTTACTGCCAAAATAAAATGCTATGGACACAAAAACCAGCATAATCGACACATACAATATTGACAACCAGGCGGATTTCTCGGCCCGGTCCGGTTTACCGGCGCCCAGGTTTTGTCCCACCAGGGTTGAAGCAGCCACGGACACACCCACTGCGGCAAAATATGCCAGTCCCTCTATGCGGTGCCCCAGTCCCAGTGCGGCCAGCGGACCGGGACCAAATCCGGTAATGACGCGAGTCAGCAGCATATAACTGATGCTAAACATCACCCCGCTAAACCCGATTGGCGCGCCAACACGGGTGATCCGCCAGATCAAATCGGGATTAATAAAGGACTTGAATGACCAGTCAATATGGATATGTACATCCCGTTTTTTCAAAAGCGCAATTCCCCACACCAGGGCCAATATATGACTGACAACCGTTGCCAGCGCAGCGCCGCCCGCTTCCATACGGGGGAATGGTCCGACTCCAAGAATCAACAAGGGATCCAGGACAGCATTTAATGTCAAAGCAGCGGTAATCAATTTAAGCGGAGTTTTGGTGTCTCCCATGCCTCGAAAAGCCGCGTCTATTGCAAACACCATAAATATCGTGATCATACCTGTAAAGATATAGAACAGATATTCCCGTGCATGCCTGAGTACTTCGCCTTCAAGGCCCATATATGTGTAAATCCAGTCTTCTGTCAAAAATCCAACAATGCCAAATCCTATCGCCAGAGCAGCCGCCATAATCAGGCATTGTCCCACAACCCTGCTGGCAAGGGCAGTATCACGTGCGCCAACAAAGCGGGCTATCATTGAATTGCCACCGGTCTCCACCAGTGTTGCAACGGACTGGAGGGTCCACAAAACAAATGAAGCTGCACTTACACCGGCAAGCGCGTCAGCACCCAGCTTGCCCACCCACCATACATCCACCAGGTTGAAAACCATCAAAAACACCATGGACGTAAAAGCAGGCCACGCCAGCTTGACAATGGCATTGCTTATGGGAATACGGGTCAATTCCGGTCCATCATCCACTTGCGGTAAAACCGCAGCACATTCCGGTGAAAAATTCCAGTCTAAAGGGGGTTCACTTTTTGGATTATTTTTTGTATATTCACTCATAGACATCTAAAATATGGATTTAGAATTAAAAAGCAACGATTATCATGCAAGTTATTGACCTGACACAGCCTTTGCATAAAGATATACCTATTTGGCCCGGCGACCCCAAATTCAGCATGACCATTGTATCCAATCCCGAAAAGGATGGCTATACGCTGAATGAACTGAAAATCGGGGAGCATACCGGTACGCACATTGGCGCGCCTTCTCATTTTATTCCGTCAGGTCCGTCGATCGATCAGGTTCTGCCGGACAATCTCATAGTACCGGCTGTTAAGATACCGGTTATACCTCAATGTAAACGGAATTCTGACTATCTTGTTTCAAAAGAGGATATCATAAACTGGGAAAATTCAAATCAGAAAATTTCTGCCAAATCTGTTGTGTTGTTTGAAACCGGATGGAGTCTGTATTGGCAGGAGCCGGCAAAATATCTGGGCAATAACACGTCGGGCATGCACTTTCCGGGGATTACCGAATCAGCAATGCAGCATCTGATCACCCGCAACATAACCGGGGTGGGAATTGACACTGCCGGTATAGACGGCGGACAATCACAAAACTTTGCGGTAAATCATCTGGCTGCACAATATAAAATCTATCACCTCGAAAACCTTACCCATCTGGAAAAGCTGACAGAAACCGGCATCACACTGTTCATTGGCGCATTGCCCCTGCACAATGGAAGCGGGTCACCCTGCCGGGTTTTGGCTACAATTTCTTGACCTTCCATTTACCCCTGGCAAAAATCGACCAGATAATAATTGCATTTACAAAATTTGAAATCACAACCGCAATCCATACACCATTAACGCCCACGTTCCAAATCCGGGGTACAATAAATGACAAAGGAACAGCAACACACAACAATGAAAACGCGGTAATAATCATGGGCCACAGGGTTTCACCTGCACCGCTCAAACCGCGATTAAATATCACTGCCATAGCAATAAACGGATAAGAGAGCACCATAATACGCAAGTAATTCACTCCATTATGGATCACCTCTTCATTGCCGGTAAACAGCTTAAAAATGCCAGCCGCATGTGTAAAATAAATAATTCCGGCTGTTGCCATGATCGAGACAAAGAAAACAAGCGCCAGCCATGTACTTTTAACAGCACGATCCGGTTCTCCCGCGCCAAGATTTTGTCCCACCAGGGTTGCCGTTGCCGCGGCAAGGCCGAATCCCGGCATCATGACAAGCATGTCTACCCGGATGCCAATACCAAAAGCAGCGAGTGCAACGGTTCCATATCCGGCAACAATAGCCATCATAATAATACCGGTTGCGCTGCGTAAACCCATTTGCAGCGATCCGGGAAACCCGATCTTGGCTATACGTCTCAGCAGGTCCCAGTCAATTTTATAGGATTCCCATTTGATATGTAGATGGGTCTTTTTAACAATCAGAAACAGAATAGCTATGACCATACCAACCGTACGGGCAAGGGTTGTTGCCCAGGCAGCGCCAGCTACCTCTAACCGGGGAAAAGGTCCCAATCCAAAAATCAACAACGGGTCCATGATTGCATTCAATAGAACCGCTACCAACATGATCCACATGGCAGTTTTGGCGTCACCAACTGCCTGAAAAATGGAAGCGGATAAAAAGGACAATGCCATGGGAATGGATCCCGCGAACAGGATACGCATATAGACAGTAGCCATATTATGCACGTCCAATTCCACACCAAATATATTGATGAGATACGGCGCAATAAAATAGCCTATAATTGAGAGAAACAATCCTAAATAAGCACCAAAGATCATGGACTGTAATGCAACATGATTCACATTATCAAAATCCTTTGCGCCAAAACTTCGGGATACCATTGCTCCGGTTGCTATACTGATCCCCAATATCAATGCAAAAAGGATCATTAAAATATTACCAACAATCGAAACTGCGGCAACCGGGGCTGCGCCCAGCCGCCCCACAAACATCATATCCACTATATTAAATACCGTCTGCAAAGCATTGGTCGCCATCATGGGGATGGCCAATATCCAAAGATTTTTTACAATACTACCCTGCGTCAGGTCTCTGCGCTCTTTATCCAACGATATATCCTGTAATTTTGACAATTTAAAAGGTACAAAGAATTAATTGTGAATACAAGGAATTAGGTGAGATATAAATAAGGAAAAGCGAAAAGCAGGAATAAAAAAAAGCCCCGGGCTGAGCACCCGGGGCTTTTATACTATTTAAGGAAAACGATTTCTCGTATTTGTTTAAAGGTACCGGCTTTCATTTGTACAAAATAAACACCGCTGCTGACCAGGTTGCCAACATCGTTATTTCCATCCCAAACCTTGTTATGAACACCTGCATCCATTCTGGTATTAACCAGAGTTCTTACCGGTTGTCCCAATACATTATAGATAGTGATCTCTACCTTTGAATCCTGAGGCAGACTGTACTGGAATGTCGTACGATTGTTGAACGGGTTTGGATAGTTTTGGCTCAATTCAAATTTGGTTGGTAATTTCATACCAGCCACCTGAGTCTCTATGTCACTCATCAGAATAAACTGGTGATTGCTCGAGTTACGCAGATCAACCTTGTTCAAGGTAACCTGTGACTCTGCAGCCAGATCTACACGTTCAAACTCGATAGTTGCCAGAACACCGGTTCCTGCAATTTCGGGTGAATTTTCGGCAGAAGCAAGGCGAGACAAAGATATATCCAACACACCTGCTTTTGACTGATCATCAGCAAAAAATGCAATTGCCGCATTATTATCGCTAATCAGATCACCTGCACTGGCTGATTTGTAACGCAATACCGTAGGATCATATTTAACCTGTAAATGTCCCATCCCCAGGTTTGCAATCTCTTGTGCAGTGATATTCAATTTAACCGTGCGTTCTTTTTCCTGATCAGGAACATCGGCCCAACCAATTTTATTGGTAACTTTGGACAATGATGAGCCTGTATTTTTGTAATTGTCGTGGTACCAGTTCCACATCTGGGTAAAGACAAACAGATCTTCATAAGAAACCAAATTATCCGGAGTAGCAGTCAGGAACGGCATTGATCCGGTTGCCGGACCAATATCACCATTTGTCGGATTTGTGGTATTCCAATAGGTTGCCAGCAATACAAAATCTCGGGTATCTATTGCCAGACTGTTGTCAAAATCTCCCAGCAATCGTGAATTGGTTGTACCGCTTACATAAGGTGATTCCAATGTAGGATTCTGTGATTGTACCGCAATCGCCGTACTGTTGGGATCCCAGAGATTGAAAGAACTGAAAGATACGGGATTACTGCTGGTAGTACTCAAAATCTGGAAGCGCAGAGCGTAAAGCGTACCGGTTCCGTTAATTCCAACAGTGCCGGCAGTTACATTACGTCCCAATTGAATGGTAATTCTGCCATTTACATCAGTTACGGATTCGATCAGTGATGATCCATCCTGACTCAGGAATGATCCGGCATAATGACCAACAAAATCCAAAGCTGTTGTATCATAATCCAGACTGATATAGCAGGAATCCACATTCACCAGTGATTCGCCATTGATATTCAAGGTAACATAATTGCCAACAAGTCCCAGAATCTGCGCGGGTTCGGTAACCAGTCGTGAAGAACCAACAAAGTAACGACCTGTACCGTATCCGTTCTTGTCGCCACTTACGGCCTTGACAACTACACTGCGGGTACCATCATAGGTAGATGTATTCAGCGTTGTATAAGAAACAACATACAGTGATGTTATTACCTCTTTTAGATCGTCAATCACATTGCTCATATTCTGTTCATAGGATATCAAAGCGCCACCTGTAACATAAGGCAGGATGTAAGAAGTGTTCTCACTGTCTGGTCCTATATAGTGACAAACAATACCCTGTTCTTTCAACATATATGCCAGAGAAGAATCAGTATATTCAACTCCGCTGATCTGAGCGGTAGTGTAATGGAAATTATTGGTGATAACCATTACCGCTTTTGCCGCATAGTTTCTGAATCCCAATCGGGATGCCTTGTAAACCGCGAGCAGTGAATTGGTTACGCCATCGCCCTGAGTATCAGAAACTGTTTCAAGAGTTTCAAACCAGGTTTTTAACTGTTTACTGTCTGATGTTAATTCACCAACAGTGCTGATAGCGTCACTATAGGTTACTAAACCAAATCGATAATCAATACCGTGAGCACTCAGCGAATCTCCCAGAGCTGAGAGATATGTTTTTAATGATGAAACGGTACTTGCCATATTGGTAGAGATATCGACAGCAAAAACCATATCCAGTTTTGCAGGATAGCTGCTGCTGACTTTGTTGACACTGGTAACACTTTCATCAATACCATTTTCTGTGATATCAAAATTGCCAATTGATAAACCATCAACAACTTGAACGCGTGCATCGTCGTTGGAAGTATCGATCACAGAAACATATGTGTTAATTTTGGGGAATTGTTCATTATTTATACCATGCACAAGCAGGTAATACCCACTTGTTGTGGTATTTTCATCTACATTAATATAGCTCTCTCGTGTTCGTGTCTTTTGAGTCAAACCATCTGACACTGTTAACTTAACAGTATAAGAACCCGGTTCGGTATAGGTAAATGCCGGATTTTCTTCTTCTGAATCAATTGTACCGTCACCATCAAAATCCCATTGCCAGCTGGTAACAGAACCCGAGGTAGATGCAGTTTCAATATAATTAACAGACGGTTTCAAATCCGTAAATTGAGGATTACTGCCAAACAGAGCACCTTCCGGTTCGGCTTCAGTGAGAGTATTGATTACAACCACCTGTCCAGTCACTCCATCAATATTGCAGACATTCCAGTAATCACCTTCACCAATTGTAGGTGCCTGTATGGTTTCAAGTAATCCGGTATCTCCAAAAACCTGCACAGTACCATTGGATTGGGTTATTTCCGGACTACCGGAATAGTTGTGTACATATACCTTGTAGGTACCTGTAGAACGACTGTACATGGTTATGGTTTCCGGGCCATAAGCACTGGTATCATCTATATCCAGTTCAACAAAAGGTGCGCTGGTGCTGCTGCCTTTGTTACTGTAATACACCTCATACTTGTTACCCTCAATTGTCGGGGTCAGCATGTGGATATCCAGATCTGAGGGAGTATCTCCCCAGGTAAGAACAACGCGCATCTGGCCTTCACCAATCTCGGGTGACAATGCAACATTCACAGTTACTCCAGATCCTTCAACAGAGGTCAACTGTTCATAACCATAATAACCGTCCGCAGAAACTGAAAGCAACTGTGCACCGGTTGAAGATTTGTCCTCAAACTGTACAGTGAGCGGATTGGTACCTGATCGTGGTGAACCGGTAAAATCAGCTGAAAGTGAGCCCACCAGTACATTGGTTAATTCGTAATTACCATTCTCGTCGGTTGTAGTGGTTTGGCCGGCAATAACTATAGTTGCTCCGGCAATGGGATCACCATTTACTGCGTCGGTTACTCTACCGCTAACGGTAGCATAGCTGCCGCTTACGGTCACATAATTTTCTTTAATTTCCACATCCTCATTTTCGCCATTGGAAACAGTCAATTTAACTGTATAGGTTCCCGGAGTGGAATAAATGTGGGTTGGATTTTGAGAAATATCATCAACAACACCGTCATTATCAAAGTCCCATTTCCATGTAGTTGATTCAGTATTCATCAAAGGACCCTGAGAGTACTGTGGTTGTGGAGCTTTGGCGGTATAAGTTTGCGGTGTAAAAAGTGCACCTTCAGGAGCAGAAGAACCAATGGTATTGATAACCGTAACATTGCCGGTAGCACCGTCAATATCACAAACATACCAGTAGCGACCTTCACCACTTGTAGGTACATTGATTGTTTCTTTTAATCCGGTGTCACCAAAAACCTGAAGAGAAGCACCAGAGGTCACGATATCCGGTGAACCCGAATAATTGTATATAAATACTTTATATGTTCCGGTAAACTGATCATACAATGTTATAGTCTCAGGACCATAAGCACTGGTATCATCAATATCCAGTTCAGCATAAGGAGCGCTTGTGCTGCTGCCTTTGCTGCTATAGTATATTTCATAGGTGTTACCTTCAATTGCAGGTGTTTTCATATGCAAATCGAGATCACTGGGTGCATCACCCCATGAAAGCACAACACGCATCTGACCTTCTCCAATCTCGGGTGAAAGAGAAATATTCAGAACCGTTCCCGATTCAGCAATAGAAAGCAATTGATTATAACTGTAATATCCTTCCAGATCAAAGTATACCCGCTGAGCATTAACTGAAGACAAGTCCTGGAACTGGACTTCAAGTGGTGCATTACCCGTACGGGGATATCCGGAAAATGCAGCGGACAATGTTTCAAGCGGAACATTGTTCAAAACATAATTACCGGATGCATCCGTTGTAGTTGTCATACCAGCTACTGTTACGGTAACATTCTCAAGAGGATCACCGGTAACCGCATCGATAACTTTACCGCTGATGGAACCATAATTTCCGGTAACGGTAATATATTCTTGTTTAATTTCAGAATCCGAGTGTTGACCATCACTTACCGTCAACTTTACTGTATAGGTACCCGGTGTAGTGTAAACAAAAGTTGGATTTTGAGAGTCATCATCAATTACGCCATCATTATCAAAATCCCATTGCCATGAAGTAACTTCATTACCAGTACTGATTCCCTGAGACAACTGCGGCTGTGGTACTTTGGCAGCATATGTCAATGGATTCAATATTGCACCTTCAGGCTCTACCGTTTCTATAGTATTAACTACAGTAACCGCTCCGGTAGCTCCGTCAATATCGCAGGCGTACCAGTAGAGACCTGTTCCTGAAGTCGGAACATTGATTGTTTCTATTAACCCTGTTCCGCCAAACACCTGTATGGTACCTGACGAAGCAGTAATATCGGGTGAACCGGAATAATTGTGAATAAACACCTTGTAGGTTCCGGTAAACTGGTCATACAACGTAATGGTTTCTGGACCATAGGCACTGGTATCATCAATATCCAGTTCTGCGAAAGGCGCACTGTCGCTGCTGCCTTTATTACTGTAATAGATCTCATATGGATTACCACCAATTTCGGGTGTAAGCATATGCAGATCCAGATCACTGGGTGCTGAGCCCCATGTCAATACAACACGCATCTGACCTTCTCCCACTTCAGGTGAAAGAGATACATTTAACGTTGTACCTTCATCATCAAGAGAAACCAGCTGATTATAAGCATAATACCCATCAACACTAAAGTAAACACGTTCAGAATTTGAGGACGACAAGTCCTGGAACTGAACAGAAAGTGGAGCATTTCCAGATCGTGGATAAGCGGAAAATGCTGCGGATATATCTGCAAGAGGAACATTATCGATTTGATAATATCCATCAGAATTGGTTGTTGTGGTACGACCGGCAATTGTAACAGTTACACCCTCAAGCGCGTTACCGGTTACCGCATCGGTTACATATCCATTGATTGAACCGGTGCTGCCTATAACCGTAACATAATTTTCTTTAATTTCAGTATCTGTATTTTCACCATCCGAAACGGTCAATTTTACAGTATATGTACCACCGGCTTCAAAGGTATATGAAGGATTCTGGTCAGTAGCATCTACTGTTCCGTCATTATCAAAATCCCATTGCCAACTGGTAATCGCATTTGTCGATGCACCACTGTTCCTGGCCATTTGCGGCAGTTCGGGTTTAACTTCTGCCTGTTCTGCGTTGAAAACAGCACCATCCGGTGCGCTACTGCTTAGTGTATTAACAACAGTAACCGAACCGGTTGCGCCATCCACATCACAAACATACCAGTAATTTCCTTCACCGTTATTGGGGACATAAATGGTTTCCAGAATTCCCTGATCATTATAAATGCGCACAACTCCGTTCGAAGCGGTGATAGCCGGTGTACCTGAATAGTTGTACACGTAACATTTATAAGTTCCGGTAAAAGTATCGTACAATGTTATGGTTTCAGGACCATAGCCATTTGTATCATCCAGATCTAACAATGCATAAGGTGCGGCACTGCTGTTTCCTTTATAGCTGTAATATACTTCGTATGCCTCGCCTTCTATCTCTGGTGTCAACAGATGAACATCCAGATCAAGAGGTGTTGCACCCCAGCTCAATACAATTCGCATACCTCCTTCTTCAATTGTCGGAGACATGGATACATTAAAAGTGGTCACATCGCTGGAGACATTCACCAAAGTAGAGTAATCTGTATATCCTGTTGCAGACACTGACAAGAGCATACGTCCGAAGGCTGACAGGTCAGAAAACTGCACATTCAACGGAGCATTACCGGAACGCGGATTCGCGATAAAATCTGCAACCAGATCCGTAACCGGCACATCCGTAAAGCTGTAATAGCCATCAACATCAGTGGTTGTGGTTAAATCACCCAGTCTTACCGTTGCTCCCGGAATTCCATCACCATTAACCGCATCAGTAATCTGTCCGCTCAAATCACCGGCATCATCATTGTCATCCAGCACATGGATATATTCATAACGAATTTTTTGCTGATTATTTGCACCAAAAGGAGCAAAAAGTTTAACCGTATACACACCCGGATCAGAAAAAGTAAAAGATGGATTTTGCTCATTTTCACCAACTACATCAATATCACCGTCATTTTCAAAATCCCATGACCAATATGTAGGCGTACCACCCGATGCAAAACCGTAAAACTGAACATTCAATGGGGCGTACCCTGAAGTTACATTCGCATAAAAATCAACACCTTGTGATTCAGGAGCACCAAAACGAATCATTCCAGCATCCTGAGTACCAAACCAGAGGTTACCATTGGGTTCAACCAGTATATTTTTAGCGCGTGGCATTTCTGAACAGAGCTCGGCACTTTCTGCATCAAAAGTCGTCCAGCTGACACCATCGTAACGGGCAATTCCGGAATTTGCGCTTGCCGCCCAGATATTGCCGCTGCTGTCAACGCCAACTGATGAATAATACAATCCTGCTTCACCATCATCAATAGGAGTATGAACGGTAAAATTATCCTGATCAGTAAACTCTACAACTCCACCATGGTAAAGAGCCATCCACGCTTGGCCATTCTTGCCAAAAACAACATTATATACAACATCATAAGGCAGGCCATCTTCGGAGGTAAAAGTTTCCCAGGTATTTTCCTGGTAATCAAAAGCATTCAAGCCGCCGCCATTGGTACTTATAAGCATCATAGGATCACCAGGTACCTTGGTCACACGGTTTACCTGATTTTCTGTCAGTCCACTGTTTTCTTTGGTATAAACAGTCCAGGTTTCCCAATCATAATGTGCCAAGCCTGCATCAGTTGCGATCCAGATCGTAGTATCGGGTGCTACATAAATATCATTCACTCCCGATTCCGTAGGATCATGAAATGTGGTATCCGTAGGACTAAACATTCTAACACCGGAACTCAGTCCATACCAGCGACGTCCTGAACTGTCAACAGCTACTGCATTGACCTGCGGCCAGTTGCCATTATTGGTTACCTGAAAATTCCTCCAATAAATACCGGAATACTCGGTAACACCCCGGCTGGTTGCAACTACAACCGTGCTGTCAAAGGGATCAAAAACCATTTGGTTTACAACAGGCTGGTCTGCTCCGGGAAACATGGTTTCACGTGGAATACAAGTCCAGCTATAATTTTCCGGTTGATTTACCCGTACCGTAATCAGATTGGTTTCTAGAGCGGTATTTTGTTCTTCACCATCAGATACAGTCAGTGATACTGTATAGGTTCCGGGATATTCATAAACATGTGAAGGATTCTGGCTGTCATCAACAGAACCATCACCAAAGCTCCAACTCCATGAAACAGGATCACCGGTTGACTGATCAGTAAAATTAACTGTCAGAGGTACTGTACCTGTTACCGGGGATGCCTGAAAAGCGGCAAGAAGGGGTTCAACAGCATATTTGAGAATAATTCCGTTCTGTCCTACCATATAGCCATCACCGGAACTATGCATATCAACAGAATTTAATGAATGGTACAAGCTTCCCAATTCGGATATCGTCCAGGTTGTGCCACCATCTTCAGTTATTGCAACCTCTGCACCTTCCATTCCAACAAAACCATGATTTTCATCAAGAAAATCAACGGATAAAAAGCTTTTAGGAGGACTGGCCCAAACATACTCTGACCAGGTTGCACCGGCATCGGTTGTCTTGACCAGCATTCCCGCGCGGCCAACCGCGTAACCGGTATTGGCGTTAACAAAGTGAACATCCCACAGTTTTTGCGATGTATCCTTCACTTTGGTCCAGGTTGCACCGGCATCGGTAGTTTTATACACAAAACCGGAATTTGAATTCACTGTATTTCCACCAACAACATAACCCACATTTGCATCAACAAACTGGATAGCAGTCAGAGGGTATACTTCCTTATCAACTGCGATCTCTGTCCAACTTTCACCACCATTTGTAGTTTTCAAAATCCAGCCACCAGAATTTGATCCCAAATAGTCGATGCCGATAATATAACCGGTATTGGCGTCAGTAAACCAGACATCGTCATGATAATAGTTACTGGCATGGTTAGAACTTGACCAGGTTTCACCACCATTGGTGGTTTTGGCAATAAAACCATTATTGCCTACAATATAACCAGTATTATCATCTACAAAATATACATCAGAAAGTCTATCATTAAAATCTGTGCGTGACCAAATCATTCCATCATCGGTTGTTTTCAACAGATGACCATTTGACCAGCCGCCAACGGCAATAGCCGTGGTTTCATTCAAAACCTGAACATCATATAACGATTCTTCTACATCTGCACCCAAACGTACCCGTTTCCAGTCATCAAAAGTTTGGGTTTCCTGCATGGTAATATATTCTACTTTTTCTTCCGTATCGGTTTCTACACCCTGGGTCACTGTTAAGGATACGGTATACATACCTGCCGCATTATAATAGTGTCTCGGGTTCTGCTCTGTACTGGTAGTTCCATCACCAAAATTCCACAACCATGCGCTAATATCACCTGTGGACTGGTCTGTAAAAACGATTTCCTGTGCTGCATAACCAGTAGTGGGTACACCCATAAATGCAGCATTTAATGGAACCTGACTGTTGACATATACCGCGCCTGCGGTATTAACTGTACCGGCATCACCACCAATGCCATTACGAGCACCAACAACCAATTGGTTGCCGGCAAGGGCAGCAGCAAAACCAAACATATCTCCACCAGCTTCCTGACTGGTTTCAGGAGTTAACATTTGATCATATGCCCAATTTGTACCATCAAAAGTATAAGTAAAGGCAGCGCCATGTGTTCCGTAACCATAGTCACCACCCAAAATCAACTCACCATCAGTAACAACTGATTTACCCCACCAGGTATTTTCATCCAGACTGGCAGGTGTTAATGGAGAATCTCCATTTTGAGACCAGCTCTCACTCGCATAATTGAAAACATAAACAGACCCGTCAGTTGTCTGATCAGCCGGACAACCAACAACGGCTGTTGTTCCGGATAAAGAAACAGAACTGCCAAAGCCTATAAAATTTGCAGGGACAGTACTGTTTTCAGGATATTTGTAAACCTGACCCCAGGTTTCACTGGCAAGAGTGAAAAAATAAGCGGCACCCGCATCAGTAACCAGTGGATCAACAATGTCTTTACCTTTGGCACCTACAACCAGATGATTACCATCCAAAGAAACAGCATGACCAAACTGATCTCCTGCAGCCGCATCGCTGGCTGTAATTGTTTGAACATGTGTCCATGTTGACTCGTTCTTTTTGAAAATATAAACAACACCGGCATCTGCTAAAGCTTCCTGATCATGCAATGAAGCGCCAACAGCAATATAATCGCCACTAATATCTACAGAAATACCATATACATCACCAACAGCCCGGTCATCAACAGTGGGAACCAACAACTGTGTTTGCTGCCACACTGCACCGGTATAATTAAAAACATAAACATTTCCGGCATAACTATCCGAGGGATCACTCTCAACATCTCCCGGTGCTGCAATAACCAGAGTTGTACCTTCAATAGCTACAGAGCTGCCAAAATATTCACCAGCAGCAGGTTTGTCCGGAGTTACAATGGTCTGTTGATACCATTGTGAACCGTCTATGGAATAAACATATGCAGCCCCACTATTCAGCAATTCATCTGTACTGCCATCATAACCAGGGGCACCAACAATCATCACGGATTGAGTTGCATCAACATCAAATCCAAACAGATCTGCAGCGGCGCCATCAGATGCCACAATACGTGCCTCATTGTACACAACACCCCAAACGAGTGCAGGTACCAAGAACAGCAGGATCATTATTTTATATATTGAATTCATTTTCATAACAGGCTCCTTCATTGACCGGTAAGATACCAGTTAAAATCTCTTTATTGTATAATAATTCTACTTCCCAAACCCAGGGAATTGACCAAATCTGCTTTATAATCAAAAACACCCAGATCAGAATCGTCTTCATTATTAACAGATAATCCCAAATCTACCGTATCTGCTGAAATAGCGCGAAATACAATTTTACCAACTTTGCCATCTACACTATTTACATAGCTGGAAGCAGGAAAGATTCCAACAACCAGGTCAACGGTACCATTGCTATTATCCTGAGTAAACTTTAACAGATTTACATTTCCACCATTCGATTCCAGATAATCCTGTTCTACACTGAGATCAACAACTTGCAGGCTGTTATGATTAAAAGAAATTCTGGCACCAATTGCGCTCAAAGAATCAGGACTACGAGCCTGTAAAAACACAGAAATGCTGTCACCGACCGAGATCACAGAATCAGGGGGAGTTAGAATTATGGCCGAGATTAAAAAATCCAAAGTAATGGGGATAGAGTTTGCCTGGCCTTTTTTCACAGTTGTAACGGTAGATCCTTCAAGAACTTTGACCGTATCTTTATAAGCACTAACTGTAAATGTCAGCTGTTTATCCACCGGGACCTCGATCGAGCCTTTGGCCTTGGTTCCATCCAATACCAGGTTGGTTTGAATGGTTTCAATATCATTGCCGGTAACTACCATAACGATACTGGAAAGATCGGCAGTAGCAAGTGCCTGGTGCGGCATGTTCACAGAAGCGGCAATGGATACACGGTCTCCCGTCTGAGGCTCATTCGGAGTCATGAGACCACAACCCAGAATGAATGAAACAAGTATAAAACCTGTAAACAGAGAAAAATATCTTTTTTTATTTATTACCAACATGTCTGGCTCCTATGTTTTAATGCGGGAACAAAATCCCTGTTTATTCCCAACCAACCTCAACATTGACTGTTGTGGTTTCTTCATCATCATCTTGCTGGGTTGCATAATAATAAGCTCCGCCGCCCAGGGCTACCAGCCCGGCAAGAACTATATATTTTGTCATAGAAGAGCCGCCTTTAGCAGAAGCAGTTTTGGTAGAACTACTACCACCCCGTTTTGATCGCAATGCAGCAATTTCTTCCTGGGTTAGCAATCTGACTTTTTGCATCTTGGATTTGGAAATGTTACCCTTGGCATCAGTCACAACAATTTGATAAGAAATAAATGGATAATTGGTAAGACTTGCAGGAATAGAAACTCCATAGGATTTACCGCTTTTCATTACTCGCAGATTTTCCGATTCTACATAACCATACAATCCGCCATCTGTCAAGATACGGTAAAAATTCTCCTTAACACGGGTTACTCTTACGAGCTCGCCACGATACAGTTTTCCTTTCAGGCGGGTCCGTGCAGAGGGACCGGAATAAACTTTTGAATCTTTTAAAACACTAACCTGAACCGGCGTTTTTCCACCACGGCTCAGTTCCGGCATGTTTCCGGTTTTGGTATTTTCACCATAATGGATGACCAGGCTGACACGTCTTACACCTACATCATCATTAATATTTGTTACAACATTCAGGGGGCGCCCGCGGTATCCGAGTCGTACCGGTTGATGGGCAATTATTGTTGAATTACTGCTTTGCTGCGCCTGACCGACATCCAGTGCAATGGGTAATATGATCAGTTGAAACACCAGCACAACAATCAGTATAAAATTCAAAGATTTCATGGCTTCTTTTTTCATTTCAGCCCCTTCTTTAAAATTTTAAAATATCCAGTAGTATTCCAGGTATTATTAATGGTTGGTTTTTGTTGCGTGCTATTTAATTCTATTCTACAGGGCATAAGTATCCCCAAAACGATTAACTACTCTTTCGTTTTGGAAAAACTTAATTATTATTAATTAAAATAGCAAGTTAATATTCACAAATCAATAATTAATAGAAATTTATTAACAATTTTTCTAAAACTCTGCACTAATTCCAATTGAGGGTAAAATTCCTACGCCACCGGTATTTTCAATTGTACCTTTGTACAAATTAAAGCTTGGAACATCATAAACATCTCTGTTTAGCAGATTTTGTACATCAATATAAGTAATTAACGAAATCTTTTCCATGTACCAGCGTCTATCAATACGTAGATCAATGAAATAATTATCCTGAACACGCAGGGTGTTGAATTTTTCAGGGGATCTTGAAAAATCCGGTTCATATGGCGTATACGGTCTTCCGGTTGCATATCGAATACGGGTACTCAACTCCCAGAACTGACCAAAAACATACCCTCCTCCAAGATTCATAATCCAACGTTGCTCATAACTGCCCGCCCGTTCAATACCGTCAAGCGCGGTAAAACGGGCATTGTTGTAACTGAGACTGAATGTACCATATAAAGGTGAACTCGAAAACTTTTTTTGAACAAACAGTTCAGCACCGTGGGCCTTGCCCTTACCTTTGCTTACCATAGGATCTATGCCAAAAGAGACGTAACCTTCACTGGCGCCACCATACCCTGCACCGGTATTTGCAAGCACCAGGTATTCCCGGGGCAGACTTGACGGATAATCATCATATTGCTTGTAATATGCTTCAATACTGACAATGGTATCGTCTCTTAACAGATGTTCAATACCAAAAATATATTGATTTGCGGCAATATGTTTCAACTTTTTATTCTCGGAATTGGTCATTAACCAAATATATGAAGGCGCCTGATAATACCTGCCCGCACTCATTTTAACACTGGTTAGATTAGAAAATGCATATCGAAGCGAGATTCTGGGAGAAACTGCATTTTTATCATTGATCATATTAAAATAATCGTATCGCAAACCTGCAATCACATCCAGAGGACCCCAATTTTGTGCAAGCTGCAGCCAACCGGCCCCTTTATACGCACTGGTTCTTTCATCAAGCTCCAGCGATACTGGGAAACCATATTCATCAACCATTGAAGGCAAATAAATATCTGAATGTAAACGTACATATTTACCCTGCAGTCCAGTCGTAACCTCTGTGCTTTTGGTTAGATTAAAAACCACATTCTCGGTTAGTGATGTCTCGTGTTCAAGAGACAGGTTACGGAAAATAGGATTTTGAAGTGTATCATTTTGAAAGTAATCATAATCCACCAATGACTGCCCCAAAGTCATTTCCGAAAATCCACCGCTAAACACATGTTTCCAGGTTATGCCTCCCATAAACTGATTTTGAGTGCTGCCCAAAATTTGAGAGTTATCGTAACGATTTTCGTCGGTATCATTCAAAAAGTTGGTCTTGTCCAGAGCGGCAATCCCCAAAACTCTCAGCTGATCACTTTTTCCCAGATCATAAGTGGTCTTTGAGAGAAAATCCCAGTATTCCGGTACAAATCCAAAACCGTTTGCTTTGAATATAAAATCAAGATAACTTCTTCTGGCTGAAAACAGGGTAGAGCCATTCTTTCCCACGGGACCCTCAAGATCCAGTCCAAATTGAGAAGCGGCAATAGTCGCTTTGCCACCCCAACGATCGGTTCTGCCATCCCGCAGATCTAGTGTTAAAACAGAAGACAATTTATCTCCATATCTGGATCCAAAACCGCCACTTGAAAATGTAGTCCCCGAAACAAAATCAAGGTTAATAAAACTGATAGGCCCGCCGCTGGCACCCTGAGTGCCAAAATGATTAATATTCGGCACTTCTATACCATCCACAACATATAAATTTTCAGAGGGTGCTCCCCCACGAACAATCAGATCATTTCTTCCACCGGTAACCTGTCCAACACCCGGCAAAATAGATATTGCGCGCACTACATCCTCAAAACCACCCGGCAGCCGGCGTATTTCTTCATTTGATTGTGTCTGTGTACTTATGGGACGGTCGGTAGAAGATTCAAAATATTCAGGTCTTACCATAAGTTCATCAAACTCTATTACGGTTTCTGCCAATTCAAAATTTACTACAGATGGTTTTACAGAATTGACGGATATATCAGACTTTACTACAATCTTGTAACCAATTACAGATACCCGAACAGCTTGCACACCCACGGGTACATTGGTAATACGATATTCTCCATCAGCATTGGTCGCTGCACCAAGTTGGGTACCCACAACCATGACGTTGGCAGCAATAAGGGGGGTGTTTGTGGTATGATCCATAACTTTGCCGGTTATTTCCCCTGTCATCTTGTTTTGAGAATAACCTGACAATGTAAACAACAACATTACCGAAATCAGAATCTTAATTTTCATTTCGCCTTTCCACTGTTAATATTTTTTATTTTGATAGAATTAACAGCAAAAAGTTTCAGCTTATTTCATGTTTACACAACAAACAAACTATAAAAGATCGCTGGCGAGTTCTGCCAATTCTGAACGCTCCCCTTTTTCAAGGGTCACATGTGCGTGAATAGACTGGTTCTTCATTCTATCAATAAGATAGCTTAATCCGGTAGAACGAGAGTCCAGATAAGGTGTATCAATCTGGTTAATATCTCCGGCAAATACTATCTTTGTACCTTCTCCTGCACGGGTAATAATGGTTTTAACCTCATGCGGGGTAAGGTTTTGCGCTTCATCAATAATAAAAAAGATATGGTTCAAGCTTCTACCACGGATATACGCAAGCGGAGAAATTTCCAACTTTCCATTCTCCTGCATATCCTGAAGCAGGGTGTATTTTTTATCAGTCTCTTTGAACTGATTACGAATAACGCCAAGATTATCATACAAGGGCTGCATATATGGATCGATCTTGGAATCAATATCACCCGGTAAAAACCCAAGGTCCTTATTCGACAATGCGACAATAGGCCGGGCCAGTAATACCTGACGAAATTTTTGACGCTGCTCAAGCGCAGATGCCAGTGCAAGAAGGGTCTTGCCTGTACCAGCTTTACCCGTAAGCGTAACCAGGGGCACGTTATCATTCAATAGTGCGTGAAGGGCAAATGTTTGTTCAGCGTTTCGGGGTTGAATTCCATACGCATTAAGCTTTTCAACATGCTCCAACATACCCATGCTCATATTAAAAGAAGCCAATGCTGATTTACCATTATTTCGTAAAATAAAATATTCATTGGGATATGCAGTATCGAGACCCGCTTCAGCAGCAGATACTTCATAGGGTTCAGCGTATAACCGATCAATCAATTCTGAATCAAAAGGTTCTACCATACGCTTACCCCGGTAGAGTTTATCTACGTCTTCAATTTTATCTGAATAATAGTCCTGTGAGTTCAAAGACAAAGATTTTGCCTTTAATCTCAAATTCACATCTTTACTGACCAACACTACAGGACGATTTTTATGTATTTTCTGTAAATAGATCGCTGCGCTGAGAATCCGATGATCAGGTTTATTTTCAACAAATGCTTCTTTTACATCATTATCATCAGGATAACGAGCTAATATGGAAATTTTGCCTCTTCCTTCTCCCAGGCTGGCGCCATCATTTACCAATTTTTCCGGGGGAAAGCTGTCCAATTGACGCACAAATTCCCTGGCGTGAAAATGCTTTAATTCAAAGCCGCGCTTAAATGCGTCAACTTCTTCAATAACTGTAATAGGTATTACAACATCATTGTCATCAAAATGAAAGATACTTGAAACATCATGTAAAATTACATTTGTATCCAGTACAAATATTTTTTTCACCCGAATCACTCCATCAATTGATTAGAATATTATATCAAACAACGCTGCCTTTTAAAACATGCGCTGTTGCGTCTGTTATTTTAACATCAACAAACTGACCGATTTTGTATCCATTTTGCGGAATAATCACCAGCTTGTTTCCATCATTCCTGCCCTGCACATCCTGATCAGACTTTTTGGTTTCTTCACTTTCTATCAATACCCGTTGTGTTTCGCCTACATGGGCAAGGTTCTTTTTCAATGAATGTGCCTTTTGGATTTCATTCAACAACATAATCCGTTCGGTTTTAATCTCTTCCGGAACGTCATCATCAAACTTTTTGGCAGCCAGTGTGCCCTCTCGTTCCGAATACTTGAAAATAAAAGCAGAATCATACTCTACTTTTTGCATCACATCCACGGTATCCTGAAATTCATCATCCGTTTCTGTTGGAAAGCCTATGATGATATCAGTTGTTAATACTACATTTGGAATCACATTGCGGATATCATCAACAAGTTTTAAATACTCTTCTTTGGTATATGTTCTACGCATAACATCCAGAATGCGGCTGTTTCCTGCCTGCAAGGGTAAATGTATATGCTTGCATATCTTTTCATTCTCTGCCATGACATTGATCAAATCCAGAGGAAAATCTTTGGGATGCGGAGAAGTAAACCGGATTCGTTCAATACCATCAACCTGGCTAACTATTTTCAAAAGATCTGCAAATGTCTGATCCTGGTATTGATATGAATTCACGTTCTGCCCCAATAGCGTTACCTGCTTAAAACCTTCCTTAACCAGCTGCTCTGTTTCTTTAACTACACTCTGAGGAGAACGGCTTCGCTCCCGACCACGCGTATAAGGCACTACACAAAAAGAACAAAAGTTATTGCATCCACGCATTACTGCAATCCATGCGTTAACACCATTCTGACGAATCGGATAAATGTCTTCATACGTTTCCGTCTTTGAGAGTTTAACGTCAAAACCCTCATCCGGGTTCTCTTTTGAATTGGATAAAATTTGACCAATTTTTCTATAACTATCCGGCCCGATAACAAAATCAATTCCCAGATTGTTGTTTTCAAGCAGCTTTTCCTTAAAATTGGTTGCCATACATCCCATAATCCCAATCTTGAGATCGGATTTAATATGCCGCAGGGCATGAACGCGACCATAAATTTTACGGTTAGCGTTCTCCCGCACAGAGCAGGTATTCAACAACACAATTTCAGCATCTTGAGGGGTTTCGGCCAGAGCAAAACCATCATCCTTTAATACGGCCTGAGCAATCTCGGTATCATATTCGTTCATCTGGCAGCCGTAGGTTTCTATATATACACGGGTCATAAAATTTTACCTGTCATAAACTGATCATTAACATTATCCAACTCGACCGGAACAATCCGGTTATACAAATCCAAATCCGATTCCACTTTGACATGAATAAAAGTATCGGTATGTCCCTGCCAAAGGCCCTTTTTTTTATGCTCAAACAAAACAAGCTCGGTTTTACCAACCTGGTTATTCAGGTATTTCTTTCTTTTCTCTTTAGACAAATCACGTAATATCTGATTACGTTTCTTTATGGTATCTTTATCAACTTTGCCTGAAAACTTGCGGCTTCTTGCATGGTCTCTGTCTGAATAACTGAACACATGAAAATATGTCAAAGGCAGGGATTTCATATATTCAAAAGTATCATCAAAATCAGAATCCGTTTCGCCGGGAAACCCAACGATTACATCAGTTCCCAGACATATATCCTGCACCTGAGTGTAAGCAAGATTAATAAAGTCAGCATATTCTTTTAAGGTATATTTACGATTCATCAATTCCAGAATTTTGTCACTTCCACTCTGAAGAGAAATATGTAAAAATCTGCACAGCTTTCGATCTTTTGCCATAAATTCTATCAAGTCCCCTGGCAAAGTTGTGGCTTCGATAGATGAAATACGTATACGTTCAAGCCCGGGGACTTTATCAAGAGCGGCAATAACATCCGCAATGTTTTTACCTTCATAAGAATAGGTGCCTACATTAATGCCGGTTAGCACAAGTTCTTTATGCCCCGCCTGAGCAAGAATACCCGCCTCGTGCACAAGATCATCAAACACACGACTACGGGCCAATCCACGGGCAAAAGGAATTTCACAATAGCTGCAAAAGTAATCACAGCCGTCTTGTATCTTTAGGTTGGCGCGTGTGTGCTTTCTATCAATGCCGGCAACGGGGATTGTAAAACTTTTACGCTGAATACGGGGTGTAAATACTCCCGGTTCATTCAAATGGTCTAAAAGAAAACGGGGTAAATCCATCTTGATCTCATTACCAACAACCCACGAAACCCCTGGCAAATCCAAAAGCTTTTCTTTCTGCGTCTGCGCCTGGCACCCCACCAGTGCTATTTGAGCTTGCGGGTTATCCCTTCGAATCCGATTCACAACTTTACGTGTTTCGGCATCACCATTCTCGGTAACGGTGCAGGTGTTAACAACAACCAGATCTGAAGTCTGACCAAAATTTACATAGGTAAATCCTTCCTGTTCAAACGCCTGTTGTAAAATTGCGGTTTCGGCCTGATTTAACCGGCACCCTATTGTAAAAAAAGAAACTGATTTATTCATACTGTACCAATATTACATAAACAGTAAATGTAACAACATGAAAGAGTAAATGCAATTAAAAGTTGTGTTAAGAAGATCCAGAAAGATATATTCCTGCAATGGTCTGATTCTATGCATAAAACTCAGGAATGGTTGTAATATTTACCAAGTATTTGCCAGATGGTTTCAAATGATTCTGTTAATAGTTTTTGTTCCTTGTCTTCTAACGGTTCAAGAAGTTTATCAAACAATTCAATCATATCTTCTTGTCTTTTACGCAATACCTTGGTTCCATCCTCCGACAATTCCAGATATGACTGCCTGCGATCAGGACCATTTTGCGACTTGACAAAATACCCGGATTCCACCATTCTATTTGCCAATTCGGTTCCGGTGGATGCCGCCAGGCCAAGTTGCTTGCAAAAATCAGATATTGATAATTGCTCACTGGCACTAATGATTATCATGGCCTGGTATTGACGCATGGTTAAATGTTCACCATCTGAATGTTTTCGGCCAAGGTGGTGAAATGCGCCCATTATTTTGGGCGCAACCCGGGCCAGCCTCTCTGCTTCAAATTTAGACATAATCCCTTAAATGTTATAATCAAAAGTAATAAATACCCGGCGTCCAACAAACGGACCATAAATCTTGTCTTTATAATCAGTAAGATTGGTTACACCGGCACGAACACTGATATTTCTGTTCAATATATAATTTGCAGAAAAGTCTAACAGATTATAGGTATCATGCTTTTGTAATGCGTCAATATACTCACCCGCATCTGTGTCAAATATCTGCACATCATGTTTGCCCCAAAATTGATCTCGTACAGACAAACTGAGTTTATTTGCAAACATTCTATACTCTACCCTGAACGATGCCGTATGCGGTGCAATATTGGTTACAGTATACTTGCCTGCTTCCTGGTCTACATTGGAGTAATTGTATGCAATGACAGTTGTTAAATTCTTCATCAGGTAATAACGCGCCTGCAACTCTGCTCCGGAATAGGTTGCCTTGTCGATATTTCTATAACTGATTACACCCGGTGACAGCATGGTATCGTTTATGAGATTTTCAAATTCGTTCCTGAATCCCATTACTGTAAGCATCATTTTTTGTGTCAGTAAATATTCAAAGCCGGCATTGAATCCTGTTGATTCTTCAGGTTTCAGATCAGGATTCCCCTGAATAAAGAAACCGGAACCAAAAGGAACAAAGTAATTAATATACAAGTCCGTAAAAGAGGGTAAGCGGAAACCTTTTCCCCACGATGCACGAAGTTTTAGATCCGGGGTTAGATTGTACATACCGCTGATACGGGGACTGAAAAAGCCATCCACATCCGTAACCTTGTCATATCGTCCACCGGCAACAATCTTGAAACGCGAAACAGGACGAACATTCAACTGGGCAAACACACCATGCTGATCGCGTTCAATTTCGTTATAGATACGGTCAGATTCATAGGTATCCTGAATATAGTCATACCCCCAGTCAATGGAATATCTTTCTGAAAATGTATAGGTAAAATCTGATTTTGCTCCCAGCAGCATTTCTGTTGTTGTATCTATAGTTACAGCAGAAACCGGAACCGGTATATATTGCAATACCTCTTTGTTCATGATTTCGCTTTTTAATTCCTTAATATAATCGGACCCGAATCCGTTGATGCGCCAGCTCAGGTTATCATACTGATGGTTCCACATCATGCTAATATTTCTTCGGTCTGCCTGAGAATTAAAGGTATAATCCAGGCCATAACTGTCGGTAGAGTTGTATTCCAAATCGTCGGACCGCATATCTCCTTTCAGAACCAAATCACCCCATTGCTCGCTGCTCCAGCGTAATTTGGTATTAAAGCCTTCATTATTGATATTTGAAATATCAACAAAGGCTTCATTTTGTTCAATACCACCCTGGGTATGCACAACCCCAAAGGCATAGCCGGCTTTTTGTGAGCCTCCCGAAAGTGTAAAATGACCACTCATCAGGTCACCGGTACCATATTTACCGTGAGCATTTAAATTCATCCCCTCCATTACAGGATTCGTAATAACATTGATTACTCCACCCATGGCTTCGGTTCCATAAAGCGCGGATCCGGGCCCCTTGACAATCTCGATATGGTCAACATTGTATGTTCCCAATTGACTGAGATCAATGCGGTTATTTACCTTGCCGGCTACCGGAATTCCATCTTCCAAAACAAGAATGTGCTTGGCATCAATTCCATTTATATTCACATTTTGACCGGTTGATGCACTGCTGGTCATCAAAAGTCCCGCACGATCTTGAATCGCTTCCGATACATTTTCTGCACCCCGCTCTTCAATATCAGCTCGCGTCACTAGCTCTGTAACAACAGGAACATCATGATTATAGGTCAAATTACGCGTTGCGGTAACTACAACCTGCTGTGTATAAAAAATATCTTTTGACAGATCAAAGTCTAATAAAACATCTTTTGATTGAACATCCACAACTCGAATCAGGTTTTCATAGCCCATATAACTGGCTTTAATGCTCAATTTTCCGGTGGGAGCATTCTCTAAATGATAATAACCATTTTTATCGGTAATCGTACCCCGCTCGGTTCCTTCTATTGTTATATTTGTATTTTCAAGGGGCAAACGTGTTAAAGCATCTTTAACGACTCCCTGAATATCACAAAGCCCCATACTTGCAAAAATTAATATATATACTGCGACTGTCCGGATATATCTCATCGTGTTACCTCGCCCATTAATTTATTTCGTAATTACGAAATATAATATTAACCCAAATTGCATTCAAGAAAAACTTTATTTAAAAGCAAACCAAACGCAAATCAAAGCAATATTTTCCCTTGTAAATCACAATAAATGGTTTAATTTAAGAATAGAAAAAAATGGCTTGAAATTATAAATAAACGGAGAATAACAGATGGCACAGACAAGTGATATTAAAATGAATGCACCGCAAAAACGTTTGCGCGGTTCACTTCCCAAGGTTGGCATTCGACCTGTTATCGATGGTCGCATGAACGGTGTACGCGAGTCTTTGGAAGATCAGACCATGAATATGGCAAAAGCGGCAGCAAAACTGATTACAGAAAACTTGCGTCATCCCAATGGGTTACCGGTTGAATGCGTTATTGCCGATACAACTATTGGCCGTGTTGCAGAAGCTGCAGAATGTGCGGAAAAATTTGCTCGTGAAGGTGTTGGTGTTTCTCTTACAGTTACCCCTTGCTGGTGTTATGGTACCGAAGTTATGGATACTGATCCATTGATGCCAAAAGCGGTTTGGGGTTTTAATGGTACTGAACGTCCGGGTGCGGTTTATCTGGCTGCTGCATTGGCAGGTTATACCCAAAAAGGTCTTCCGGCATTCAGTATCTATGGTCATGATGTACAAGACAATGATGATACCAGTGTACCCGATGATGTCAAGAGCAAACTTTTGAATTTTGTTAAAGCAGGTCTGGCTGTTGCAGAAATGCGTAACAAATCATATCTGGCAATCGGTGGTGTATCCATGGGTATTGCTGGATCCATTGTAGACCAGAGCTTTTTCCAGGATTATCTGGGCATGCGAAACGAATCTGTTGAATCAACAGAATTTATCCGTCGTATTGAACAGGGTATTTACGATAAAGAAGAATATGAAAAAGCATTAAAATGGGTTAAAACCAACTGTCCTGAAGGTGAAGACCTGAATGACGATGATAAAAAACATGACCGTAAACTCAAAGACTGGGAATGGGAATATGTAATAAAAATGACCCTGATTGCCCGTGACTTGATGATTGGTAATCCCAAATTGGCTGATATGGGTTATGGCGAAGAAGCACTGGGTCACAATGCCATTGCAGCAGGTTTCCAGGGACAACGTCAGTGGACCGATTATTTACCAAATGGTGATTTTCTTGAATCCATTCTCAATTCATCCTTTGACTGGAACGGCATCCGTGAAGCGTATATCATGGCAACTGAAAATGACTGCTTAAACGGTGTTTCCATGCTGTTTGGACACTTGTTAACAGATACCGCACAAATTTTCTCCGATGTTCGTACCTATTGGAGTCCGGATGCGGTTAAACGCGTGACCGGCAAAGCGCTTTCTGGTAAAGCCAAAGACGGAATTATCCACCTGATCAACTCGGGCTCAACCACTCTGGATGGTACCGGTCGTCAGAAAAAAGATGGCGAATCGGCAATGAAACCCTTTTGGGAAATCACTCCGGAAGAAGTTGGCGAATGTCTGGATGCAACCCAATGGTGTCCGGCTAACCTGGGTTATTTCCGTGGCGGCGGTTATTCTTCACAATTTAAAACCGTTGGCGAAATGCCTGTAACCATGAGCCGTATTAACCTGGTAAAAGGTTTGGGACCGGTATTGCAGATTGCAGAAGGCTACACTGTTGACCTTCCCGATGATATTCACACCGTTCTGGATCGTCGTACGGATCCCACATGGCCAACCACCTGGTTTGCTCCCAAGCTGACCGGTAAAGGCCCCTTTGTAGATGTATACAGCGTAATGGCAAACTGGGGTGCCAACCATGGCGCAATCAGTTACGGTCATATTGGAGATAAATTGATCACCCTGGCTTCGATGTTGAGAATTCCGGTCAACATGCACAATGTTGAACCTGAACGCATTTTCAGACCCAGTGCGTGGTCATCATTTGGAACAGATTCTCCTGAAGGCGCAGATTTCCGTGCTTGTGAGAATTTTGGACCGCTTTACGCTTAATTTTGGATTTGGAGTCGTTTGTGACACAAAAAATACGGATCGGTGTTTTGTTTGGCGGAAGGTCTGCTGAACACGAGGTTTCTCTTGTTTCAGCAGGGTCTGTCATGAAAGCACTCGATCCAGAAAAATATGAAATTATTCCTATTGGTATCTCTCCGGTTGGCGAATGGCTGGCCGGAGAAAATGCTCTGGGATTATTAAAAGAACATAAAACAGGCAACAAAGTCTATTTACCCCCTGATCCCACTGTTCGATCTCTGGTTACCACCGATGCAAACGGATTGTCGGCATTGGGTCAGGAAAAAGCATTGGATGTTATTTTCCCGGTTCTGCATGGTACCTTTGGCGAAGACGGCACCTTGCAGGGTCTGCTTGAGCTTGCCAACATTCCCTACGTCGGAGCAGGTGTTTTGGGTTCATCACTCAGCATGGACAAAATCACTCAAAAACTGGTATGCGAACAGGCAGGCTTGCCCATTGCAAATTATGTCTGGTTTAGAGATGTGGACTGGAACCATTCACCATCAGATCCAACAGTACCGGAACTGCAAAACCATATCGCCAATCTCGACCAGGAGAGTATTCTGGATCGTGTTGAGCAGTCATTGGGCTTTCCTGTATTTGTAAAACCCCCCAATATGGGTTCAAGTGTGGGTATATCCAAAGCCCATGACCGGAATGAATTAAAAGCTGCCATCAATCTCGCTTTAAATTATGATGTCAAAGTTGTCATTGAAAAAGCTGTATTGAATGCAAGAGAAATTGAAGTCAGTGTGCTGGGTAACGAGTATCCCAAAGCATCGGTATGTGGTGAAATCATTCCTTCGAACGAATTTTATGATTATGACGCCAAATACGTTGACGGCAGCAGTGACCTGCTGATTCCTGCCCCCTTGTCAGACGTTCTATCACAGTCAATACGGGATACTGCAATTAAAAGCGTTCTCGCGGTTGGCGTTGACGGCATGGCCCGGGTAGACTTTTTATTGCAAAAAGATACAGATACTTTTTATCTGAACGAAATTAACACCATACCGGGATTTACACAGATCAGTATGTATCCCAAATTGTGGCAGGCCACTGGAGTAGAATACGGGGAACTTTTAGACACGCTTGTACAACTTGCCATTGACAGACACAAAAAAAGAAGTGGCTTGAATACAGCCTATACACCCAAATCAGAATGGTATAAATAATTATACTCAAATCCGGATGCTGGCATGACAGATAATTTTATTCAGCGCGTGGCCCGGGGAGTCATAATCGGAATTTTGGCCTCGGCATCAGTCTGGGCCATTACTTTATGGTTATGGCCCGGTGTATTTGATGCATTTGAATCACGTTCTCTCGACATTCGTTACCTGGCCAGACTGGGTTCCCTCTGGCAGGAACGAAACGGCGCTCCTATCGACGATATTATCATTATCGACATAGATAACCGAAGTCTGGACAAATTGGGTCAGTTTAACCAATGGCCAAGAACTTACCATGCCCGGCTAGTTGATTATGCCACACAAGGTGGTGCTCTGGCTGTTGGATTTGACCTTTTGTTCCTTGAGCCTCAGCGGGACGAATCGGAAGATCAGGAGCTATTAAGTGCGACCATAAACAATTCCAACGTTCATCACGCATTGACCTTTTCATCAGCAGAGCCAGATGCGTTCCTGTACCCCATGGATGCGCCCCCCGAAGGATTTAATGCTGATAGATTCACCCTGCCCGCCAATCAATACAACTATGATTTTATTACCATGGACCGCTTTGACGGAAAAATGGTAGATCTGTACAATGGCGCTGCCGGTGTTGGCTATGCAAATTTCTCCCCGGACAATGACAGTGTAATCCGCTATATGCCCATGTATATTAAATTTGCAGACAGGCTGTATCCGTCGTTTTCCTTGTCAATTGTTCTGGGTGCCCTGGGTGCCAGCACCAAAGATTTAGAATTCAATTCTAAAGGGATGTTGATCCATCCACCCGGTGCCGAAGGGCAGACTGCCTTGCAGATTCCTCTGAAAGAAAAAACGAAAATGCTCATCAATTACCAGGGGACCTTTCAAACATTCAGATACATCTCGTATTACGATGTACTGATGCAGCGTGTACCCAAAGAAGTCTTTAACGGACGCATTGTTTTGGTAGGCACTTCAGCAGCAGGATTGTCAGATATTCGCCCCGTCCCCTTTCAGGATGCATTTCCGGGTGTTGAAATACATGCGAATATCATCCATAATATTCTGACCCAGAATTTTATTCGCCAACCTAACCTGTTTTTCTCTGTTGTCATTATTATTCTCATCTCGGCTGTGATCTCGTTTTTCGGAATATACCTTAAACCGCTAAAAAGCTCCGTCATTACCATTGCAGTATTGGGATTTTATGCTTATCTCTCGGTTGCCTTGTTTAGCAAATACGGTTATTGGATGGCAATGGTCAGACCCATGATGGCTATACTACTGGCCTATCTGTTTGTATTCATGTACCGTTTTATGCACGAAGAACGCGACAAACAGAAATTAAAAAACATGTTCAAGCATTATGTTACGGCATCGGTAGTTGATGAAATGCTGCAAAACCCTGATTTACTAAAATTGGGTGGTGACAGAAAATATGCAACAGCACTTTTTACAGACATTGAAAGTTTTACTACCATTTCAGAATCGATGCAGCCAGAAAAAATGGTATCTCATCTTAATGAATACCTTACCGCAATGACAAATATTATATTGAAATATGAAGGCTATCTCGACAAATACGAGGGCGATGCCATAATGGCTATCTTTGGAGTACCGGTTGAGCAGCCAGACCATACCAAACGGGCTTGTCGGGCAGCACTGGAAATGCAGGCTGAACTTGAAATATTACGTAAAAAATGGAAATACGCCGGCAAACCCCAGTTTCATACACGGGTGGGTATCAATTCCGGCAGCATGATTGCAGGGAACATTGGAGGAACAGAGCGGTTTGATTATACAGTAATTGGCGATTCCGTAAACCTGGCATCACGACTTGAAGGGGTGAATCGCAGTTATGGAACATCTATTATCATCAGCGAGTATACCCGTAATGAACTGGATGATGCCTTTGTTGTACGCGAACTGGACCAGATCCGTGTTAAAGGCAAGCACAAACCGGTGCGTATTTACGAACTGTTGAAATATAATGAAAACGGTCCTGCAGCAGAAACACGGCAATTGTTAAAAGACTATGCAGACGGACTCGAGTACTATCGAGAAAAACAATGGCAGCAGGCCATATCTCAATTCAATAAAGTACTGGCAAAAAAAGAAAATGACATTCCATCAAATCTGTTTATCGAACGATGTCAATATTTTATGGAACACCCAACTCCCCAAAACTGGGATGGTGTGTTTGACATGCAAACCAAATAAGGAACATTATGTCTAATATAATTTATGGTAGAAATCCGGTTATGGAGTGGCTCTCTGCCGGAATGCCCGTAAAACAATTATTAATCAGTGCCGAGCTCAAAGGCAGTACCATCCAAAACATTCTGGACATGGCTGCCAAACAAAAAATATCTGTCAAAAAAACCAGTAAATTTCAACTTGCACAAATTGCAGGCACAGAAAATCACCAGGGTATCGCCATAAAAACCGGACCGCCCCAATACGCAACACTGGAAACAATACTAGCAATCAGCGAAAAACGAAACGAACCGCCCCTCATCGCAATTCTGGATGGAGTCCAGGATCCGCATAATCTGGGTGCTATTATACGCTCTGCTGATGGAGCGGGCATTCATGGCATAATTATCCCCAAAGACAATGCTGTCGAGCTGACTCCAACCGCCATCAAATCCTCTGCCGGAGCTGCGGCCCATGTACCGGTTGCGCAGGTCACCAATCTGAACCGCGTTATCAAAGAATTGAAGGATCAGGGTTTCTGGGTATCGGGTGTTGATCAGGATGGAGATAAAGATTACGACAAGGCAGATTATAGCGGTCCAACCGTTCTGGTAATGGGCAGTGAAGGCAAAGGTATGCGCCGCCTTGTAAGAGAAAACTGTGATTTTATATTAAACATCCCCATGCATGGCAGAGTCAATTCACTGAATGTATCGGTAGCATCGGCGCTGGTCTTTTTTGAAGCAAGAAAGCATCGCTCACAATCCAAATAACAAGGGGTTGAAAATTGAAAACTAGAGATTTACGGGTATTATGGAGCTGTCTGGGGATTGCTATTCTTTCTTTAATAATTATCCTGAATCTTTTTTATAAAGCCTTCCCTGAGGCCTCTATCCGTTTTGAGGTTAACAAAAGCCAGTCCAAACAGATAGCGGAACAATTTCTACAATCTCAATCCATTGATATTACCGGATTCAGGCACGCTGCGGTCTTTGACCATGACAATAGGGCAAAAACCTTTCTTGAAAAAGAGCTGGGGGCCCAACAGGCAAACCAGATTATGGGCCGCCGTGTCAGATTGTGGAGATGGAGCAACCGCTGGTTCAAGCCTCTGGACCGTACAGAGTTTGACGTCAACATTAGCCCGCAGGGAGAATTGACCGGATTCTCACACATCGTCCCCGAAGAAGCTGTCGGAGACAGTTTAACAGTTTCAGATGCCAGAGAATTGGCTGAACAATTCCTTCGCACCCTCAACATCTCTGCCGATACATTGGAATTTGTAGAACATAGCCAGCAGGATATGCCCAAAAGAACGGACCATACATTTGTCTGGAAATTACAATCCTTTGACATACAAGGCTCGGAATACCGATATCAGATCAGAATTCAAGGAGACCAAATCGGTGCTTATAACGAATTCCTCTATATTCCGGACAGCTGGACACGCGGTTACGAAAAACTACGTGCGAAAAACAATACGACAGGCTATGTAGCATCATTCCTGCTATTACTGACACTTGCAGCCATGCTGGTAATGCTGATCAATCACACGCGCAACCTGGATGTAAAATGGAAAACTGCCTTCTTTTTTGGCATAACAGCGGCAGTATTAACCCTATTATCTCAATTAAACGACATCCCGTTAAGCACGTTTTATTTTGACACAACAGAATCATGGTCCAGTTTTTTTATGCGTCACATCCTGATGGATGTGGTAATGGCGTTAATGTCTGGCGCGGCAATATTTTTTCTAACCGCAGCAGCAGAACCGCTTTACAGGGAACGTTACCGGCAGCAAACCTCTCTCACTCGTCTATTCACATGGCAGAGCATAAGGTCAAAATCCTTTTTAATTGCTACCATTGTTGGCATAACCATGACATTTGCATTCGTCGCTTATCAGGTAATTTTTTACCTGGCCGCAGATAAACTCGGTGGTTGGGCCCCGCAAGATATTCCTTACAGCAACATGCTAAACACTGCATTTCCCTGGGTCTATGTATTGCTTTCGGGATTTATACCCGCGGTTTCGGAAGAGTTTATTTCACGCATGTTTTCCATCCCCTTTTTCAATAAATTTGTAAAAAAACAATGGATTGCCGTCATCATCCCTGCGTTTATCTGGGGCTTTGCTCATGCCAATTATGCTCAGGAACCCTTTTATATCCGCGGACTCGAAGTGGGCATTGCCGGTGTGGTCATTGGTTTTGTCATGCTGCGTTTTGGTATTCTGGCAACTCTGGTCTGGCACTATTCGATCGATGCTTTATACACCGCCCTGGTCTTGCTGAGATCCAACAATGCGTATCTGATACTGACTGCATCCATAAGTTGCGGGATTCTGTTAATTCCCCTGTTCATATCATTAATTGCTTATCTGAAAACAAAAACATTCCTGTCCGAAACAGACATTTCTAATAAAAATGAAGGCACATGCCATATTGAGCACACGGAAGAAAAAGAGGTCCCAGTAATTCACTATACTCCCCTGCCCCGCAAACGGCTGCTGATTGGTATTGTGATTGCTTTGTTATTATGCTGTACCGGATTCATCAAAACAGAAAAGCTTGATGCTAAATACCCTACTCGTCCCGAACAGGCCAAAGCTGCGGCAGATGTATTTTTACAGCAACGCAATGTTTCTGTGGATTCTTTTAAAACCATCACCTATGCAACAGACCGGTTCAACTCGCTTGCGGCTAAATATGTACTAGAGCACAGTGATTTTTCTAAATTGAAGACGCTTTTTTCAGATGAAATTAAAGCTCCACGATGGGCGGTACGCTATTACATTCCACTACAAAAGACAGAGTACCGCGTGCATTTGGATCCTGAATCCTTAAAAGTACTGGCATTTTCAAAACTGGTTGATGATGACGCACCGGGCGCAACACTCCCTCCAGACAGCGCACTGTTTATAGCTCAAAATTTTGCAACACAACAAGGCTGCAATCTGGACAGGTATAAACTGGTGCAGGACGCCTCGGAAAAGATGAAAAACCGTACCGACTATCGGTTCGAATGGGAATCTCTGGACGCTGACAGCCTGACCATCCAGGACATGCATCTCCGCATTGCCGTTGATCTTCAGGGAGATATCGTATCGCGATTTACAATCTATCCCAAAATCCCCGAAGCCTGGCAGCGTCAGCGCGAAAAACAAACAGCCCTGAATACACTGCACCTGGGTTTACGACTGACTCTATTGTTGGGCCTGGTTGTTTTAGGTATATTACGATTTATTCGCATTGCCAAAGTCGGCAGTTTGTCTTGGAAACGCTCCCTTTTATTGGCAGGTGTTATAGCCGCATTGTTCTTGATAGATGCATTAACACAGTTTAATATGGCATTTAAATATTACAACACCTCTATTTCTATACCCATGTTCCAAATATCTACGCTGCTAACCATTCTTCTCAGCACGTTGTTTATTTTTGCCGGTCTGGGCATGCTGTTCAGCATGAGCTCTGCATTGTTTCCGGGCAGTCTGCACATGACCCGGCAAAGAGACCGAAACAAAATATTTTTAGACGCAGTATTTACATCGATTATTGCAGTAACAGGGTTATGGGGTATTGCGCAAATACAATCCATTTTGTCTGAACATTTCCCCAAATTTATTTTTAATAACAGCCTGTCGGCGCCATCATTTATTGATTCACCGCTGCCATTCTACTCTAACCTTGTATATATTCTCTATATGACATTATTTATAACCTTTCTCACAGGCCTTTTGGTTTTCATTCTGCACGATGTATTTAAAAAGCCCCTTTGGATCGGATCCATTGCAATTCCCATGTTACTGGCATTGATAACATTACAGGTACGTACTTTATCAGAATTGCTGTTTCAGGCTGCACTTTTATCCATCATTCTCTTGTGGCTGGTATTTATTATCATCTTTTTTGCCAGGAATAATTATTTAACATATTTTTTCACACCCTTGATGGTTCTTGGGGCAATAGAATCCAAAATGCTGCTCAACCAGGGAAACCCTGTTCTAACCATACAAGGCATTATTATTGCTGTTTTTGTGGTGGTAATTATTGCTTTATTCCGAATATTACCCGGCACACAAAACAAATCTGTTTGAGGTGTCGTAAAAATTGATTAAACTATGAATTAATTGATTTACGCATTCGAGAAGAACATGATAGACCCGAAATCCTTTTATAGAGAAATGGACGCCCTGCTGGCTGCAATTCGCATAGACCAGACAGATGGTAATTTTTTAGAATTTATATTGCTCGAACTTGAAAAACGCTTTGGTAAACGTCTGGGTATTTGTAATGGCAGACTTTATGAACAGCGTGGTGATGATTTCATTCTAATCAAAACCATTGATCCTCAACAGAAACATAAATTTGCATCCCGCCTGCCCATTGCCGCGGAGGCTATGCAGCTGGTTGCATCAAGCCGTAGTTATATCTATGACGATGCCAGATTTTATTCTTTTTTTCTGGCTATAGGTTCAACAGAAAAAGAAATCCCCGCTGCGGTATGGGTACACAGTCCTGAACATCATTGGATCATTGTATTCAAGCTTTGTGAAAACTGGATGCGTGAAGAAGTCAGTCTATTTCTAAATGCAGTCCGAATGGCGTGTAATTACCGGCTTTTTTCAGACTCTATGTCAAATACCATTGAACAGGCCGTAAAAATACAAAAGAGTCTGCTGCCCAAAAAACCACCGGAATACAAAGGATATGACATTGCGGGCCGCTCTAATCCTGCAGAATATGTAGGTGGCGACTTTTATGATTACTTTGATCTGGATGAAGGTATTTTTGGCGTAAGCTTTGGCGATGCCAGCGGTCATGGTTTACCTGCAGCACTGCTTGTACGAGATGTTGTTATTGGATTGAGAATGGGACTCGCTAAAGAGCTACGATTGGTTCATACCATTAGAAAGCTGAATGAAGTGATACAGCGCAGTACGTATTCAACCAATTTCGTATCCCTGTTTGTGGGAGAGATTGAACCGGATGGGCATTTGTTTTACGCAAACGCGGGCCACCCGGCACCTTTTATTGTTAAAGACAAAAAGATCAAAGAATTGCCGGCAACCGGTATTACACTGGGTTTTATGAAAGATATTGAACTCCACCGTTCATATGCACAGCTCCCCGAAGACTCGGTACTTGTCATCTTTAGTGATGGAATTGTCGAACGTGAAAATGACAAACACGAACAATTCGAACTCGGACGGTTAAAAAAACTGGTGCAGAAGAACAAAAACCTGTCAGCCAGAGAACTTGTTGATCTGGTATTCGATACGGTTTATGAATTTGGCAACCGGGTCGCATGGGATGATGATGCAACCCTGGTTATCATCAAACGTCTGCGTAACACCTATTGATATTATTCCGCTTTTAAATGAATCAGCGTAATTTCAGGGGGACAAAACGTCCGCGCGGGTACCAGTACTGTACCAATACCGCGGGTTACATACAACGTTGTATGCTCAAACTTGTGCAATCCTTTCATATAACGCTTGTTCATAGTCGTATTGTTATATACAGGTCCTACAAAGGGCATCCGTATCTGACCGCCATGTGTGTGTCCGCTTAGCATCAAATCCACATTGTATTTATCCGCTTCATATACATACGAGGGTGTATGCGCCAAGAGTAATGACAGATATCGGTCAGGCAGGTCTTTGAAATAAAAAGGGATAACCTCTTCCGGGTATCCAAAATCCAGCCAGCCTGGAGGATCACTTTCCAGAGAATACGCTTCAAAATCCTCAAACAATAAAGTATCTCCAGCCAGTGTTGTTACACACAGATCATCATATTGCCTATCTCCCATACCCGCGGTCCACAATCCAATACTCCCCGCTTTTAAACGGCTATTTGATGAATCTCGCGCTACCGCCATCCATTTAGTGGGTTCGGTTGAGCTTTCATACCACACTTTGGCTCGAGTTTCAGTATATGCATCAAATGTACGACATTGAATTTTAAAATTTACCCATCTGTTAAAACGCGGGCTAAATCCCGTATCCAAAGAATCTCCCTGCACCCGGGTACCATGCGGCGAGAACTGAAACGTGTTGCCTTCACCGGTTTGACGGAGCCGATAAAACTTGTCGAATCCTTTGTGCATCTGAGAGTAAAAAGTAATGCCCACACCACTCTTTTTGTTCCGGGTCTGTCTGAATCTTCCGGTATAGGTATAATCGTGCCATTGGCTCTCATCCTTCAAATCCGCCAGGTGAGAATAGGCATTTTTACGTGACCAGTGAGATTCAAAGATCTTGTTACCTTCTAGTTCTTTAATCACAAGATCAGCAACATCCCGGATATTATAACCGGTATAATCCAAACCTGCTGCAAACAGCGTGTCTGTACCCAGCGGCATGAACCCACCGGTGCTGGTAAATACGTGCACACCTTTGCTCAACAGCGCTTCAGGCAGCAGGTCACTGATCTCAATATCGTTACTAAAATCATCATTACCCCGGCTCACCCAAATACCATATTTGCTCTTGAGCCCGGTTACAAATTTTAAAATATATTCTATATTCTTTCGTATATCCGCCCGTCGTCCCATCTCCAGCATGTCAGAACCGGGGAAAAAATCTCCGGTAATCACAATAACATCCGGATTCAGGGCATTCACTTTTTTCAAAACTTTATCTTCATAATCCGTATAATGAAGAATATGAAGGTCCGAGAGATGGACCATTTTAATATCATTATGTATTTTTGAACTCTTGAATGTTATCTCTTCAACCTTTACATTATAGCGTTCAAACTCTACAGCATAAAGGACCAATAGCATAGCTGTAATGATTAAAACAATGAATACTTTGAATATTTTTTTCATCTAAACTCCTGTAGACAGTTTCTAAAACACCAGACGAGTTGAAAACAATAACCGGAATTTTGACAATTTACATGGTGTTAATTGAACAAAACATTAACCCAATGCAAAGGTCGTAATATGCAAGCACAAAGCTCTGAAAACCCGCTGCGCAAAGGCATGAGATTAAAAAGAATGCCCGGCCCCAACACCTTGATCATTCTGGGGGCCACCGGTGATCTGACCCGCAGAAAACTTGTTCCTTCTTTGTTTAATTTATATGAACAAGGACTTTTACCCTCAAATTTCAAAATAATTGCATTTGCCCGTCGCCCCAAAACCACCCAGGATTTTGTTAAGGATATGGAAGAGGGATTGATAAAATACGCCAAGGTCAATATAGAAAAAAACAAAAATGTTTCCAAATTTCTTTCCTTGATCCAGTATCATATGGGAGATTTTACACAAACAGAGCCGTATTCTGCATTAAAAACCGTTCTTCAGGACCATGAACAAGAAAACAATCTGGTCCCCAACCGCCTGTTTTACCTGGCTACTCCGCCCTCTCAGTACGAAGCCATTATTGAGCAGATAGGTAAAACAAATCTGGCGCAAAATGATAAAGGCTGGACCCGTATTATTATTGAAAAACCCTTTGGCCAGGACCTCAACAGTGCTCTGGAGCTGGACCAGGTTATCAGCAAGGTATTTACAGAAGACCAGATTTACCGTATTGACCATTATCTGGGCAAAGAAACCGTACAGAATATTCTGGTTTTTCGTTTTGCCAATGGTATTTTTGAACCCATTTGGAACCGTCGCTACATTGATCATGTACAGATTACTGTTGCTGAAAGTATTGGCGTTGAAGGGCGGGGACGTTTCTTTGAAGAAACAGGCATTATGAGGGATATTGTACAAAACCATATGCTGCAATTGTTCAGTCTGTTTGCTATGGAGCCCCCTTCTGCTTTCGATGCTAATGCGGTTCGAGATGAAAAAGTCAAAGTACTCAAAGCTGTCAAAGAGCTCTCTTTAAACTCGATCAAACAAAATGTAGTAAGAGGTCAATACGCATCCGGATCGATGTTGGGTGAAACCGTTCCCGGCTACCTTGAAGAAGATGGCGTTCCCGACACTTCTAAAACCGAGACTTATGTTGCAATGAAACTTTTTATTGATAACTGGCGCTGGGCAAACGTACCGTTCTATCTTCGTGCAGGAAAACGCATGCCCAAACGTGTAACCGAAATTGCAATCTATTTTAAAGAAGCACCGTTGCAGCTGTTTGGTGAGCGACCCGAGGGAGAGATTCCTCCCAATGTACTGACGCTTAAAATTCAGCCGGATGAAGGCATTACCCTCAAATTCGATTCTAAAATACCGGGTCCCGGTGAAACCATTAGACCGGTAACCATGGATTTTCGCTATGGCACCAGTTTTGGAGATGCTCCTCCCGATGCTTATGAACGATTACTGCTTGACGCCATGATTGGTGATTCGACATTATTCACCCGCTCAGACGAAAATAAAAAAGCATGGGAACTGGTAACGCCCATTCTCGAATACTGGCAAAACAGCAACACACTTGTTCCGCAATATACTGCCGGAACCTGGGGACCCCAGGAAGCAGATAACCTCTTGAGTCAGGATAAAAGGAACTGGAGACGGTTATGAACGTAAAGAATATTGGAATTGAAACAGAACTGGATAAAATAGAATCAAATTTCAAGCAGATTTGGGAACAAACGCTGACAGATGACAGCAACGGGCCAACCGTCAAAGCAAGCAGCCTGAACCTGATCATTACCTGTCACAATCGTAGTAATTTTGAAAATATAATGGATACTATTCCGGACATCACCGAGCACCACCCCGGAAGGATCATAACTGTATTTATTGATACAGAACGCCAGGACGAAACGATAAAGTCATCGATTTCTGCATTCTGTCATCCACCACGTGAAGATGGTATTCAAATTTGCTGTGAACTGATCTCGCTGGAAACAAGTCCCGAGGGAGAAAAACATCTTCCCGGCACACTTTTACCGTTACTATTGCCAGATCTGCCCGTGTATTTATGGAGCGCAGACAATAGGGTGCTGAATCACCCAAATCTTGGACCTTTTCAAAAAAATATAGAACGGACAATTCTTGACAGTCCGGCTACGTTTGCATCTGTCAAAGATTTTACACTATTCCTGCGGCATACGTTGTTTGCAGCAGATGTTAGTAAAATCAGCGATCTGCAATGGGCCCGTCTAACAAACTGGCGAGAAACCATTGCAAGGCTGTTTGACGGCCAGAGTGCCTCAAATTTATCTGAAATCAGCAAGGTCAAAATTCTCTATTCAGGCAAAGATATGTCCAGCACGGCTTACTTTTTAGCAGGTTGGCTGTCATCACGACTCGGCTGGCAGTTGCAGGAAAAAAACCAAACAGGTTTAGTGTTTAGCACCAAAGATAAAAATATTGAACTTTTATTAAATAACCAAAATTCTGAAATGCCAGCAGGTGATATTATATCTGTCGAGATTGAAACAGACACTGAAAAATGGATAATCGAATCGCTAAAAAATGGAATACAGGTAGAACAATTACAAAACAATGTCTCTATCAACAAAGAAAAATGGATAATGGAAAGCCCATCAACCTCCTGGCTTATAGGCAATGAACTGGATTTTGTACGCGCGGATGATATATATCTGGATGCAGTGAAAATACTGTTAAAACTATTGGATACGGAACAAAGGAACAAACATGAAATCTATTAAAACCAAAGTCTATAACGATAAAGACGAACTGGGTTATGAAGCCGCAAGACTGTTTGCAGAACTGGCTACCCGCTATATCATCCAGTACGAAACCTTTAATGTTGCATTATCAGGGGGTTCAACACCCAAACTGCTATTTCACAACCTCATTAAATATTACAAAAACACTTTGGATTGGAACAAGATCAATTTCTTTTGGAGCGATGAGAGATATGTCCCACTTGATGACCCTGAAAGTAATGCGGGCATGGCATTCACAGAGCTCTTTGATCCCCTGGAACAAGAGGACCTCAACATCTATCCTGTAGACACCTCGCTATCGCCTTCAGAAGAAGCAGCAGAAGCTTATGAAAGACTCATTTTAAGCATTCATCCGCCGCTTCAACCTGTTCCGCGATTCGATCTCATCCTGCTGGGAATGGGTGATGATGGCCACACAGCATCTCTGTTTCCCGAAACTGAAGCATTGCATGAAAACAGCAAACTGATTTCCGCCAATTGGGTACCTAAATTTGAAAAATGGCGTATTACCTTTACCTTTCCATTGATAAATTCAGCAAAAAATGTTATTTTTCTAGTATCCGGTGCAAACAAGGCTGAAATAGTGCGGGACATTTTTAACAATTCTAAAGATTACCCCGCGGCTCAAGTCTCCCCTGTTGAAGGGGTATTGACCTGGCTCCTGGATAAAGAAGCCGGAAAATATTTAAAAAACCAATGACAACAAGGCGAACCCATGTCCCTAATCACTCAAGATCTTATACATGTAGCAGATGAAATCGTTGCAACTTATGACAAATACGGAGGCATCAATAAACTGGATGGCGCCAACTTGCCGACTTTGCAGCATGTTGTGGAAATTCTGGATGATTTTATGCAGATCCTGTTTCCCGGTTTTTTTGGCAACCGAATGCCGGCACGTGCAAACATTTCCTTTTTTGTACAAAGTGCGATAGATACATTATATCTGCGTTGCACCGATGAGATCTGCCGGGCTTGCGAATTCGCCCGAAAAAAAGAACAAATGAGCCCCTTTTGCAAAGACTGTTCAGAGCAGGCAGCACTTGATCTGATTAAAAGGATCCCGGAAATCCGTACACGCTTAAAGATGGACATTCGGGCCGGTCTTGATGGCGATCCTGCAGCACAGTCTACCGAAGAGGTTATTTTATGCTATCCCTTTGTATACGCAATAGCTACCCATCGTATTGCGCATGAATTGTACAAAATGGCGGTCCCACTCATCCCCAGAATGATGTCTGAATGGGCACACCGTAGAACTAGTATTGATATTCACCCGGGTGCGTCAATCGGTAACCGTTTTTTTATCGATCATGGAACAGGTGTGGTTATTGGCGAAACGACAAAAATTGGCGATGACGTTAAAATCTATCAGGGGGTAACCCTGGGTGCGTTAAGCATTAAAAAAAATCAGGATGGTACCGCAGTCAAGGGCGGTAAACGTCACCCCACCATTGAAGACCGGGTGACTATCTATTCAGGAGCAACCATACTTGGTGGTGAAACAGTAATCGGCCATGATTCTACCATAGGCGCCAATACCTGGATCACAGCACCCGTTGCGCCCAATTCTCTGGTAACATTTCAGGACAAACAAAACACACAAACAAGACCCAAACAAAAAAGTCGTTAACCAACAAAAAGAGGTAACGATGGCTAATCTGTTTAACAGAGCCTTTTCCAAACATGAGCTCCTTCACCGTGTAGGAGACATGTCTCAAATTGCAGGGGTACATCCTGTAGAATTTACCGAAGGTAAAGAACGCGGTATACGCGCATTGCGATTTTATACTGGCAGTGGTTTTCAGTTTACAGTATTGATTGACCGAGCAATGGATATTTTTGACGCCTCTTTTAATGGCGCATCTATATGCTGGCACTCTTCAGCAGGCCCAACCGGACCGGAATATTATGATCCCCGCGAAAAGAACTGGTTGTGGTCATTTGCCGGTGGGTTATTGACCACCTGTGGTTTACAAAATGCCGGAGATCCCGCTGACGAAGATAACCAGCATTACGGATTGCACGGCAGAATTGCAAACACACCCGCAAAATCCGTGTCCTGGGGAGCTGACTGGGAACAAAATGAATATATACTTTGGGCCGCGGGAACGGTTCGCGAGTCACGACTTTTTGGCCCCAATCTTGTACTCAAACGCAGCATTCACGCGAAACTGGGACAATCCAAAATATGGATTCAGGACGAGATTGAAAACCAGGGTTATGAAGAATCTGAACTCATGCTGGTATATCATTACAATATGGGTTTCCCCATTGTAGATACAGGTTCCGAACTTTTGGCAGTAATAGAAGATCTTGAGCCTTTTGATAAAAACGCCCAAAACGGCATAGACACTTTTGACGTTTATGAAGAACCTACTGCAGGAATTAGCGAACAATGCTTTAGCATTGAACAGGATGTTGATGAAAATGGCATTGTAAACGTTGCAATTGTTAACCGTCAGTTTAACAATAACCAGGGACTTGGTGTCTATCTTGCCTACCCCAAGGCAGAACTGCCGCGTTATACACAATGGAAAATGATGGGACAAGGCAATTATGTAGTGGGTATGGAACCGGGAACCTGTCTTCCCGAGGGCCGTAAAACCGCCCGTAAACGGGGTGATCTGATTAATCTTTTGCCCGGCGGCAAAATTATTACCCATATGGAAATCGGGGTACTGGAATCCAATAATGACATTCGTTCATTTGAATCCAAACTAAGAGGAATGGACCTTTAAATGTTACAGGTAAATGACCTTGTAAAAAAATTCAATGGCAAAACCGCTGTTGATCATGTGTCTTTTCATGTCAATCGGGGTGAAATTTTCGGATTTCTGGGTCCCAATGGCGCAGGCAAAACAACAACTATTAACATGATCTGCTCATTACTCAAACCCGATCAGGGTACCATCCTTTTGGACGGACATGATTTGTACAATAGCAATCAAGCCCGCGCAAAAATGGGTGTAGTACCGCAAGACATTGCCCTTTATGAAGACCTCTCTGCCAGAGATAATCTTGCATTTTGGGGTAAACTGTACGGCATGAAAGGTATCTCACTGAATGCAAGAATACAGGAACTGCTGGATTTTTTCGAACTTGCTGAACGATCAAAAGAAAAGATTAAAAACTTTTCCGGAGGAATGAAACGCAGACTCAATCTGGCGGCTGGTATTATCCATCGCCCGGAATTGCTGCTGCTTGACGAACCCACCGTGGGTATCGATCCACAGGCCAGAAAGCATATACTGGAAGCAGTAAAAAGCATTGCCGAGTCCGGAACAACTATTATCTATACAACACACTATCTCGACGAAGCAGAAAAACTCTGTGACAGTCTCGCAATTATCGATCATGGTAAAATGCTAACCACCGGTACGCTTGAAGATATTGTAAAAATAGTTGGTGAAAACCGATTATTAAAAATAAATGGCACCTTTTCAGCAGAAATTGCAAAGTCATTAACTGACAAGGTTGAAGCCTTGTCAATTATATCAGTCACAGACAACCAGGTGCTTTACAGTCTGCCCTCCAAATACGGAACCGGACAATTTATTGAAATGCTTACAAGCACGGGGATTCAAATAGAAAACCTCTCTATCAAAGAACCAAGCCTGGATTCTGTATTTATCAAATTAACCGGCAGGGAGTTGAGAGATTGATTAGCGCATTAATCATCAAGGATTTGAAACGCAAACTTGGTAATCCAATAGGATTCCTTTTGCTAATGGCTATTCCGCTGGTATTTACATTTATTATGGGTGCTGTGTTCTCACCTTCGGATGAAACGGCTACCCTGCCCAAAATTGACCTGCTGATTGAAGACCATGACGATAGTTTTCTTTCTCAATTATTTACCGGTTCGTTTCAACATGGTGAACTGGCAAACATGTTTGCACCCAAATTTATCGGTCAGGATTCCGGTAAAATATTAATGGATGCGGGCAAAGCATCCGCCCTCATTATCATACCGGAGGGATTTCAGGATTCGCTATCCAACAATAAAAGCTGTACTGTTGAACTGATAAAAAATCCATCTCAGGCGTTTTTACCCAAAATTGCCTATGAAACCACCAGCATTCTCTGCGAAGGTACAGACAAGCTCTTTCGCTTTGCTGGTCCGGAATTCAACGCCATCCAATCCATGCTGGATACGGATCATTGGCCGGAATTATCCGAATTGTCTGATCTTTACCTGAAATTCAAAGATACTATAGAAAAAGTTGATGATTACCTTTTCCCATTATTGATTGAACTGGACAAGGAAACTGTAAAAGCCCATGATACCGAAGAAAAAGAAACGGGGAATACTATATTTGCCTATATATTAACAGGTATTGCGGTTATGGGTATATTCTTTGTTCTGGAAGCATTGGGACGGGATTTCTTTCGTGAACGGGAACAATACACGCTGTTCAGAATCGCATCAAGCCCTGTGGGTATGCACCGTTATCTGCTTTCCAAACTTTTATTCCTGTTCATTGCCGGATGTATTGCTTATTTCATTGTATGGTCCATAGGTGTGCTCTTGTTTGGGATCCGCATATTATTATCAGACCTGCCTGGATTTATTATTATATCCATACTCTTGTTAGCATCTTTATCAGGAGTTGTTGCATTTTTATTTTCAATAGCAAAATCCCGTGCTGCCGGCTCACAAATCAACCCGGCGGTTATTATCTTTTTCAGCATGCTGGGTGGAGGAATGGTCCCCTTGCGCGCATTACCCGACTTTATTCAAAAGATTGCTGTAATTTCACCGGTTTATTGGGGAGTAGAAGGGCTACAAAAAATCATTCTCGACCATCAATCATTCAGTCATTTTCAACTCAATATCTGGGTATTGCTGGGTTTAACAATACTTTTTAATTCAATCGCATTCATTGGCTTTAATAAAAAGATCTGATTATGAGCATTATATTCAATATCGCAAAACAACATGTAATGTTGCTGTTAAAAGACAAACTGGCTCTCATCTGGATGCTGATTGTTCCCTGTGTTTATATTCTGGTGTTTGGCAGCGCTTTTAACATGGATTCTGACCGGTCCGGATACAAAGCATCGTTGGACATTTATAATCAGGATACCGGATTTCTCTCACAACATCTGTTGCAATCCCTCGAATCAGAGAATTTAAAAATCACCATGCTGCAATCTGAACCGGCAGAGCCCCCATCCAGATACCTGGTTATACCACCAAATTTTACAGACAGTCTGTTGAACAAAGCTAAAGTCAAACTCGCTTTTAAAAACAAGCAGGATGCCAATATAGAGGCCAAAGCAGCCGCAGAGATTGCCGTGCAAAAATCATATTTACGATTACTGGCAAACATGAGTGAACTGGCAAAGGATGATAAAGCAATTACCTCAGAAAACATTTCGTTACTCGAGAACCGAAAACCACTGGTTAACCTAGAGTCATCTTTAGCGGGTAAACATGTAACCATCCCCACGGGTTTTAACCAGCAGGTACCCGCCAACATTGTAATGATTACCATGCTGATAGGATTTATTTACGCATCCGGCACACTGGTCGAAGAACGACGTAACGGTATTCTCAAAAAAGTAAAAATTGCACCAATTTCATTTAACCAGTTGTATCTTGGTAAACTCCTGGGTGTAACCAGCATTGCAATGCTGCAAATTATTTTACTGTTGGCTATTGGCAGAATTGTGTTTGGGGTCTATTTTGGCAATGATATTCCTGCGCTGATTCTGTTATTGATCGGGTTTGCGGTAACGGTTGGATCATTTGGATTGTGTTTAGGATTTATGGTCAAAGATGAAGAAAAGGTAACGTCTATTTCTGTCATCCTGGCAATTTCGCTGTCAGCCATAAGCGGATGCTGGTGGCCAATTGAAATTACCCCCTCCTGGATGCAGCATTTGGCTATGTTTCTCCCCCCTGGAATTACCTTAAAAGCTCTACACGAACTGGTATCATTCGGAAACGGGATCAAAGAGATCTGGCCGTTTATTCTTGGTATTACTGCTTATGGTACTATTTTTTCCATACTCGCAGCGCGCTTTTTATCCCGCGTATTCAATGATTAACGGATAAAATAACCCAGTTTTATACCAATTCCCGGTGTTGGTGCCAGAAAAAACATGCTGCTAACCTGGTATTGTTTGGCAACAAAAAAGGCAAATTTCATACTCGCAGCAGGGATCCAGTAATTATCTCTACTGGTTTCCTCTCCTGCTTTTTCCTGCACCAGATCGGCATTCAGTCCGCTGAGTGCAAGTTCAAAAATACCCGCAGAAAAAATAAAATTCAAACCATAATTCATATAAGCAAAATAGGTCTCGTCCAGAAACTCGTACCCAAATGTATTAAAATATTTACGGAACTCGAGAGTTGTTTCCACCGATCGTCCCTGAAATGACGCTTGCATGCCCAGGGATGATGGAAAAGTCATCATAAAATGATCAGTAGTTTCATTATCAATGGGTTTAGTCAAAGTAAGTTTTGCCAGATCAAGTTGTGTTGCGTCAACCAGGTCCTCTTCCTCAGCACCGTCTTCATCATCACCAATCAGAGCATCCACGTTCAAACCGGGGATCTTGTACTGTTCAATTTCCATATTTCCGGTCATCTCTACATCCGACTGCCAGTCATAATCCAATCCAAAAACAAATGAATTGCCAGCTTTAAGCAATGCACCAAACTGGGCATTCATGGCAGATCCGTGAAAATCCGCAAACATACTCTGTCCCAATTTGTTGGTCTCTCCCGCTTCAAAATCAATACGGGGATCATAGGGATCATTAAAAACATATTCGGTACCTGCGGTTTCCATAATACCATCCATTTTTACTTCGTTGGTAGAATAAGACCGCATTCGTGTCTGCCCGATCTTGAGTCCCAAAGAAACGGATGGATGTACAGTTTGCGCCAAACCAAATTGATACTTTGTCGCACGGACTTCCAGTTCAGATTGAATTAACGCGTTCATCCGGATTTTGATGATCTTTTTCTGATCGCCCACATCTTTATGGGTTTCAATCAGGGTTTCAAATCCATCATTATCCGCTGTTAGATTCATATAAAAAGGCTGACCTATATCGAAACTGAAAACGGTTATACTATTATGATGTTTTACAGGCAGTACAAATTGAGCACCATACAATCCACCTTTGTGGTTAATTTTTGCACCCAAAGTAGGGTAATCCAACACGGTATCTTCGGTCCTGTAATCTACAATCGCTTCGTCAAGTTCATCCGCAATGGTCTTATTGATATCTTCATAACTTGAAGGATCGATCCACAATGGCGGCATTAAATTCATACTTACATAGGTTTGCTTGAATGTAGCCATACTAGCGGGGTTTGACCAAACATCCCAAACCTGGGGAGATTTGTATCCCATACCCAGTCCATGTCCCGAGATCATTTGTGAAAAATATGAAAACCGGACCTCTGTATTGCCTCCGCGTAAAAACGCTATCTGATTTTCCGGTTCTTCCTGTGCAAAACAGGCAACTGTGGATAACAATATTATACTATATATAAAAAACCTTTTCATGCTCAAGACCTTGTTATTAATGTGTCAAAGATAATGATATTCTGGGTGTATGTGCAAAATCATTAAAGAGATAAGCAAAATCAAACTGTATGCCCATGGTACGAGTTGCAACATTTAATCCCATACCTAAACTGTAATTCCGGTTTTCAACCGCATCCATATTCTGCCACATTCCGCCTCTGCACATGATAACTTTGAATAAAGTCACTTCAGTACCCAAATGTAGCTTATCATTTACATCGTCATACAATGCTTTTTCCCAGTCAATGGAAACCGTAGACTGGGTGTTGATACGGTGTGCTATGCCCATTATTAAACCCGCCGGAACACTTTCAGAATAACTTGTGCCCAACGTATTATTGTTATATGTCATTGAATTCAAAATATCTCTGGCAAAAATACCAATTCGGGTACGTTTGTGAATTTGCCACATGAAACCCAAATCCATGCCGGCACCATCTGCGCTGCCCTGGATCCGGTTTTCTCCACCGTCTTCATTATTACCAAAGCTGGAATGACGATAACGTACATTCATACCGACGCCGGTATTACCTAGTAACGGAAGTTTGTATACTGCGGCATAACTAGTGATAAATGTTGTTTCTCGTAAAACATCATTACCGGAGGTAATAAAACCTGCCGCAACATTGTGAAAACCAAAGCGGTGAGAATACGCGCCCAAACCATAGGGTATTAAACCATACTGTTTGGTATACATAACGGTCAGTTGGTTATCCCGCATCAGAGTCAAACCAGCAGGATTCCAGAAAACCGAGTTCACATCATCGCTCATTGCTGTATACGCCCCGCCCATACCCATCGGTCTTGCACCATAGCCTATATCTACAAAGGCTGCGGGAATATCTGCCAGCACCAGACTACTGATACCAACTATACAGATAAAAATGATCAAAAATTTATTCATATTTCTCATACCGTTATCTCGTTTATTTTATTTAATCAGTACAAAAGTCTTTAATTCTTCCTTATCACCTGAACTGTCTTTAACCTGAAAATGGATAAGGTAACGTCCGTTCATTGCCATTTTGCCGTAATCCGTAATACCATCCCAGTACAATACTCTGTCTACACCCTTTTCCATAAATTTTCCATCTGCAAGCGTTTTAACAAGATCTCCAATCATATTATAGATCTTGACTGTGACCTTGGGAGCTATAGTTTTATCTGATGTTAAATCAAATAGTATCTCCAAAGGCGCAACATTGGGAGAAAATGGATTCGGATTAAAGCGAATATTGTGAATACCCAAAGGTTCGGCAGATTCCATAATGGCAAATCTACCCAGGGTTGTAATATCAATAGCAAGTTGTCCTGCTGACGGAGTAACATCCTCAACAATTTCCCATTCCAGCCATTTTGTATTCCAGCGCCCAACGGTCAGGCCTTCTGCTGACTTGTTGTCTGGTACCGGTAACACCATCGTAGCGGGTTTATTAAAAGTAAATCCTGCGGGAGAAAGTTGGTAAACATCTCCAACAATCTGATAGGTTTTGGTTGTCTTCATTGAAGATGCCAGCGAAGGTTTGCGAAGCTGCAGAACCGCGTTTTGGGTTACACAACTGTCAGCAATAAACAACTGTACACCTTTTTTATTACTGACAGACAGATCAGAATTGCCCGGCACCAGCGATTGAGTTACGGAAATCGCTTTGGTGGCAACTTTGCCTGTAAAAGCATCTGTCAGTGTCAATACCAAAGATCCTACAAAATCATTAGAAGGATCAACCAAACCATCATCGCCGAGTTGATCAAGACCACCGGCAAAATCCACAGACCATTGCGGATCAATACTGGCTTCACGCTGATCATTAGTTTTGGCTGAAAAAGTATAAGTCTCTATAACCGTGTTACTAAGCTGGTCGGGACCAATGATTTTTAAATCTGCCGCAATGGCTTCAGTCATTTTAAAATCAACAGAGGATATGGTTCCACCCTGCCACAAACTTATAATCTGTTGAACAGGATCGCTTGCATACCCCACTTTGAAAGCAGACAATGTATATTGTGCTGCAGGCAAATGAATAAAGCTGTATACACCATTATCATCCGAAAGCGTAGTATAAATACTATCCGCTGTTTGAGCAGTAATGGTCACACTCTGTAATTTGGCGCCGGCGGCATCCATTATGGTACCGGTAATATTGCCATATATTTTTTCAATTTCTACATCCAGTACCGTAGCTTCGGAAAGCTTGACAGCAGCCTGGCTTTTTTGAGAATAACCGTTGTAACTGTATTTGATTGTATATTCAAAAGTCTGGGCCAGTTTCTGAAAATCATAAGCACCTGACGCGTCTGTTACGCCACTGGCATAATTGCCATGACCATCCGTTGCAGAAATCTGAACGCCGGCAATAGCCTGGTGGGTCTCTGAATCTATTACTTTACCAGAGAGCCTACCCTTGTTTTCAGTCAATATAATATCTTGAGTGGTTCCGGTCTCCACTGTAATTGCCGCAGGGCTTGAGAAACCTGCCTTTGCAGTTGTAACGTTATAAGTTCCTAACGGAATGTTCTTGATGATAAAACTGCCATCATCCTGACTAAGGGTTGTAAAAAAAGTCTCGGTACCCACTTTTTGAGCAGTAACCGTAACATCCGCAAGAGATTCTTTATCAGATTTAACTTGGCCTGAAATCACACCTTCATTTTTTAATATATATGCTTCAACTGCCACGGTTTGTTCACCAGCAACATGAATATCGAATAATGTATCCGGTGTAAATCCATTTTTAGAAATACGAACATTATAAGTTCCCGAGATCAACGCAGGCTGACCATTTTCGTCCAGAAAAGAGAAATAACCATTATTGTCAGATTCAGTCTGCATTAAAAAACCATCTTGCGATTTTGCTGTCACACGTGCCGCAATTACCGGTGCATCAATAGTCACTCTTGAAACTGTTCCGGTTATGTTACCCATATCTGATAATAATGTTGCATTATTCAAAGATTTTGTTTCATTCTCTGCTACAGAAGCCTGGTTTTGAACGGTTACCGGTTTATATCCGTTTTTTTCAGCAGAAACATTATACATTGCGGGCTTAACATCCAGACGATAGGTACCATCTGTTTTACTCACAGTGGTAAATGTATCTATAGAATTTGAAGCATACACTATAGCATTTTCAACAGGATTGCTTTGTGCATCGACAATACTACCTGTGAAACTGCTTGACAACTGTTCAAGTTGAAATTCCATCGTTTTTACAGCGTTTAGCGCAATACTGCCGGTTGTTTTCTCAACAGTACGATATCCCGTTTTGCCGGTATAGACTGTATAGCTGCCGGGTTCAATGGATAACGTAAATGAACCATCGGTTGCTGAACGGGTATTCAAGCCTGCACTTGGAATAGAAATTTCAGCATTACTGATAGCAGCACCATTCAGAGCATTAATTACACTACCCTGTATAGTTGCAATGTTGGGTTGCAAATCAAAATCTACATCATTCAGAGTTTGGCTTGTACCTACAATTTGAGATGTCTTTTCCTGTGTTACAAATCCGGATTTGGAAACAACTATATCCCAGGTTCCTGCCTGCAGATTTAATACAAAATTTCCATCCTGATCACTTTTGGTTTCAATGGTATGAGAATTTACAGCCTGAACCAAAGCATCATAAACAAGCCCGTCTCCCGAAGTGATTTTTCCTTTAATCACACTCGCATTGGGTGACAAGACAAAATTCACATTATCCAATACCTGACCTGCAACCACAGAAATGGTATCGGGTGATGAACTGAGATATCCTTCTTTGGCAGCTTTGATTATATGCGAACCCGGCAAAATACCCAATTCAAAATAACCACCATCGGATGTTGTTGTGCTTTTGCCGGAATTGGAGACCAAAGCTCCTGCAAGTGGTGTATAACCGTCAATGGTAACCTTACCCTTGACTGTGCTTGTGGCTTGGTTTAGAATAAATTCAATACCACTTTTTGTCTGTCCACTGGATACTGTTGCCTGAATAGCCTCGGGTGAAATATAGCCTTCTTTTTCAGCGGATAAGGAATAAGTGCCTTGTACAACATTCAAGGTAAACTGACCATACGCGTCTGTCGTTGTCTGATAGGGTTGTCCCGAAACCGGATACGCTTTAATAACAACATTCTCCAATTGACGAGAACCATCGGTAGCGCGCCCCTGCAGAATGCCTGCATTCGATTCAAGTACAAGAGATGGGGTGACTGTTATCGTCTGACCGCCACTGGTAGAGAGTGTTCGAGGTTCCGGAGAAACAAAACCTTGCTTTTCCGCATTTAATGTCCAGGTTGCATCCGGGACTGAAAAACTGAATTGCCCGTTTGCATCTGTTGTGGTTTCAAATGTTTCACCATTTTTCAAGACTACACGTGCACCATAAATTGGCTGCTGACTGGTGTTTACTACTTTGCCGGTAACCTTGTTTGCGTTTTTGGCCATTACAAGATTCTGGCTCAATTCTTTTTGCTGCCCGGTTGTAACAGATACACTCAATGTATCAGACAATTGATATCCGGTTTTTTTAGCATATATAAGATAAGGACCGGGAGCAACAGCAACTCTAAAATATCCTTGTGCATCAGTAGACGTGATTTTCTTGATATCACTATGTAAACCATGTTGAGCAGTTACAGAAACATCATTAATTGCCGAACCGTTACCATCAACAACTCTGCCCGAAACCGCACTTAAACTGGGTGCTAACCGATAGTTAACAGAATAGGATTGATCTGCAACAAATGTTAATGTATCGTAACGTGTGTCATATCCTTCTTTGGTAATTTTAAACTGGTAAACTCCTGGAGAAATGTTGTAATCCAGGCGACTTCCGTATAAATCCGTAGACAAGGGCATATCGTTATGGATACCATTTATGGCATCATACACAATCGTTACGCGTGGTAACACAACATCATCCGATGTTGTAGCTGTATTTTTACTATCATATGTATGAATCGACAATTTCGCCGACGGTGCATCATATTCAAAATCACGACCATCACTTAAAACTTCTAATCCATTTTCTGCAACCGCGGCCACTTTCCAGCGATACCTGCCTTTCATAAATTGCTCACCGGCAGGGTAATCATACTGGGTTTCTGTAGTAGTGATTGTAGATTGCCAAACCGCGCGCGCGGTTTCAATACCAAATTCTTCTTCAATCTTGAAGGGATAAAAATGATACGCTTTTGCACCACTGACCGCTTCCCAGGTAAACGTAATGATATCCTGATCAAGTACCACATTGTTTGCCGGACTCTTTAAGACAGGCTTATCAATGTCTGGAGGAGGTAAATCAATAGTAAATTTGGAAATACCAGACTGGACCGGAGACGTCAACTCGGCAGCATTACCATAGCAATTCAATACAACCCACCAGTAGCTGCTTCCGGGGATCAAAGGTGCGGGAACACTGGTGTAGGTTCCGCTGGGATCAGCCATACCATATGGCACACTATTATCTGATGTTAATACAGACCAGATGGGATTCGCGCCTTCTACTGTAAACTCTCGTGATTCAGGATCTTCTTCTATTATAATCTCTTCATCCGAACAGATAACAATGTAATAGGGTACACCCGGAACCCGGTCCCATGTAAACATGGGTGCCAAATCTTCAATATTACCAATGGGAGTCAACATTTGCGGTGCTATGGGGCTCTCGATAATAACCGTAAACGGATCACTGGAAACATCACCATCCGTAATACGGCAGTAATGTACACCTAATCCCATACCTGCAAGTTCAGGAGTAAAAATAACACTGTTATTGCCATTTTCTTCAACCGAGCCGGTATAAAAACCGGGTTGTAAACCAAATTCAAAACGCGCATTTATGGGCTGAGGTTCTACCCATTCAAGTACCATTTCTTCATTTTGCAAAAAGAAATTCAAAGTTGATGATGTAACACGGGGACGGTCAGTGTATTCATCCACCTCTACCAGCCAGGTATAATCATCATAATACGATCCGTCACTAACACGTACAGTAAGTTCCACATGACCTACAAAATTTTTATCGGCTTTGTAATTATAATTGGCTGCGGAACCATTTACCTGGTTTCCATCAACATACCATCTATAGGTAAGTGAATTATTATCCGGGTCTGATGCCCTTACACTGAATGCCGCGTCAATACCTGCAATAATCAATGTATCTGTTGAACCGGGTGTAACCGCTGTTATTGACGGCGGCCGGTTGGCTGGTGGGGAATTGCTAATAATTTCAACCTGCTGCTCTGAATTGGCAGGAATAGAAACATTTACATAATACACATCAGTCTGTGATGAAGTGATAACCTGTGCTACATCACCGCCTGTTACCTGATAACCGGCATTATCATGCGCTACATAAAATTTTATCATTGCATCTTCAAACGCAACATTGTTGTCATTTTGTATTGATGCAGTTACCTGCCAGTTTGTGCCATCGTTTGCAGGAGAATAATCAACATTTAAATTTTTAAATTTCAGTAAAGGCCATGACTGCACCTCGTCACCGGAAACCTTGACAAGACGATATTGTCCATTATTATTCATGGTAAATGAAGTATTCAGGTTCAATGCCGCGCGTGAACCCAGGGTATTTTCACCGTTGATATGTGTATGTCCATATAAAATCATATCAACCATAAAATCATCTACGAAATCATCATCAATCTGTCGGGATTCGTCATAATGGTAAAACAAGGTTCGAAGTGCATCACCATCATCAATTGATTCCTGCAAATCGTCCTGCAGCCATTCCATCTGGTCCGCAGTAAACGTTACAGTGGGTATGTCATACATTTCTAAACCGGCATAGTGATGGCTTCCATAATTAAAGCTATAGTCCATAGTTGGGCTAATGTAACGCTTCCAGTATCGGTGTCCGTCATACCAGAGATCGTGGTTACCACCAGTAAAAAATACAGGAGCCTGACTTGCGGAAACCAATTCCTGGGCCAGTTCATACTGATCTTCTACCTGCCCATTGTCTACCAGATCGCCAGTCTGCAAAACAAATTCCGGATTAATGATAGAAATTTCATTCATGATCTTTAAAAACTCTGGAATGGTATTGCTATCATCATAATAACCAATCCAGCTAACTGAAGGTAAATGAAGATCAGGTAAATGAACAAAATAATAAGAATCTTTATATTCAGAGATAACTTTTACAGCATGTACAGTAACATCATTAACATCCGATGCCGTTACCTGAAGATCATATAATTCAAAAGGAGTATTTGCAGGAACTGTGGCGGTTATGGTCCAACGACGTTTAGTTTCGTTCCAGCTGGCATTATTATTTAAATTTACTGAATTATAGGGTGTGTAAATACGTACCGACCAGTTAGAAGAACTACTGCTACCCTTACTGGTTATAATAAATGAATCTCCGGCTTTGACTATAGTTGGACGACCCATTAACGGATATTGAATATCTGTGATCCGGTCAGCACCAAACCCCGCAGTTACTGCAATTAATAGAACGAATATTATATTGATATACTTTCCAAGCCTAATCATTCAACTGTTCCTTTGATGTCACATTAAATTATTTCAATTAACAGGTAAAAAATATCTTGACCTTTATTTTAAGCACCAGGCAGAAACGCACAAATTCAATACAAACAAAAACTTACATCAGCTTTCGGAGTTGCAGTTTTCATTATTTCGTCCTGGCATGCTATATCAAGCCAAATTCATGCCAAAAATAAAAAAGGGACCTGTAAATAGCACCAGGTCCCTAAAGGTTCGTTTTTATGAAAATAATTGTAAAGGAAGATTGATTATAGATTTAGAAACCTTTGCCCCTACCGGCAATTCATATACAGAGGCAACGATCTCTTCGAGGTAATATTGGTTAGAAATGCCGCGATACGTGATCTTGTTCATAAACTCGCTAGTATCATACTCGTCGTTTAATACAGTTTGGTCCCACTGGCTTTCATCCAATTGTCCAAACATATTCATCAACGCACGCCAAAACTGGGTAAAAACCCGTTTACTGTCCAAGGTATCTTGAGTTACAACCAACCCCTTTGAAACCTCATGCGGTCCGGCAGAAGTATGAGGATTACCATCTGTCTCGGCAGAATCTGGTCGGTTAAACGCTGCTTTAGATTGGGTCCACAACAGACCTGTTTCGGCATCATTATTTAAAAATAGATACTCGTAACCGGTTTCATCTTCTTCAACTGTAATAGTTCTGTCTATTTGCGTTGCTTCAGTCAGGGTTTGCACACGGAGTTTATTTCGCGTAGCAAGTGCAATCCAGGTATTGACATTATCAATCAAATCACTTGTTGTTTGTTGATTTTCACTTGCCATTCCCAAAATACTCAAGGGCACAATTCGCTCTTGACCATTTCCCGCCTGGGTTACACTGTTGGCCCATTTCATCAAATAGGCAAAGCTAGACTCGCCAACTGGGTCCTGAACATTGGGATTCATTACCTTTATCAATTCTTCCAAAAGAATCGTTTCTTTATCATAGAGTGGTACAACAAACGCTGAATTCATTTCACCCGATTGTAAAGTATAGGGCAAAAATACCGGTACAATGGCGCTGTTTTCATCACCAATCGTGATACTGCCTGTATCACTTGCGGCTTCAAATTGCGCAAGACCGTTTTCATCACTCATGCCAATTTGTCTCGAATTTTGAAGGATTTTAACACCATCCCAAACTTGCAGATTTGCACTTGCACCGTTCCGTTCATATAAAACACCATCCACCAGCTTTAACTGCATGGGATAACCTTTGCTCTGAACAGCCGGGCTTGAAGTAAACTGGGACTCGTTATCATCCACATCAATTACCCTAATGGCATAGTAATACGTTTGAGCGCTTTCCGGATTGTCAACAACCAATTGCACCAGACCGCCGGTTGCAACACCCGGTTGATAATCAGCTTCAATCAACTCTGCTTTGGTAATGCTGCCTTCATTCGAAATGGGTTCAAGGTCTCTAAAAATATCAAAACGCAGTTCAGTGCCTACTGCAGATTTACCATCACTGGTTTTATCCGCAGGAACCGTCCAGCTTAGAATAACCTCTCCAGGATTTGTTCCAGTAACAGCGTTTAGCTCGCTAACCGCATCTGGTATTTGTGAACCGGCATCCACTTCAGTAGTAAAACTCCAGGTATATTCCTGCCCATCATTAAAATCATTCCCGGCAAGGTCCTGTAAACCGGTTAAATGAACCGTGTAAATCGTACTGGGATCCAAAACACTCTCAGGGATAAATTGCAGAGTGCTTAAACCGGAATCATAACTAACTCCACCCTGTACACGGGTTCCCGTAGAATCAGTTAAAAATATCTTTTCAGCAATCCCTGTACTGTTCAGCTTTTCATTAAATACTGCAAAGATTGTAGTATTAATATCCACACCCAAAGAACCGTCTATGGGATTCAAATCTGTCAGAATAGGTGGATCATTATCAGGATTCGCTGTGGTAATAAATTCGTAAACAAATTCACCACCTGGCAAATTATCATTATCGCCATCCAGCGAAAATCCCCATTCATCTTTAACATTTTCAGAAATTTTGATCTGGTATTCTTTACCATAGGCTAAAGATGCAGCGTACAACTGGATCTCTTTTTTGGTTTCATCGTAAACTACCGAAATGGTAACATTACTGTTGTTCGCTTTTTCAACCAAACGAACATTTGCCAGTGTAATGGTAGAAACATCCAATGCATTACTGACCTGCAGATGGATGTATACATTTTCAATGACATTGTCTACCAGATTATAAACATGCGTAACTGATGTTGCAGGCACAACGGTAATATTGATTTTGTATTTACCGCCGGATCTTCCGTCATTGTCACCGTCTATCAGGTCTCCTTCAACAGTAGTTACACCATCAACAACCAGACGATATTCGCTGGCTGGTGTTAATGTGGGAAAAGTTACAGTACACTGGGTTTCGCTGTCTATTTTGACCTCATGGCCCGTTATAACTGTACCCCCAGTATCTTCAATATATACGGTATCTGTGCTAACATTACTCACAGAACCACTAAACTTAATTGTTGCCGTTTCACCCACCGGTTTAACTCCTGTAGTAGAGTTTGAACCGGTTACCACACTCTGCACAATGACAACCTTTTTAGTAGAAACCGGATCCGTTTCGCATGCCAAAGCAAGCGCGCCCAAACCCACAACTACATTCTTGATAAAATGTCTTCGTGTAGAATTCAATTTATACCTCCCGGATATTCAACGGGTGCTTAACACCCAACATTATTTTCTGTTCCATATTTATCGGTCCACATACTAGTGCGCCCAAACTTGTTGCAAAAATCCAGCCGTAAGCATTTTTATCTAGAAATAATCATAATTCAGAGTCTGTTTCTATACAGGCAAAAAAACATAAATTCAAATCCCTTAATCATATGTATTTACAACAATTAACGCAATTTATTAATTTAAGCAGAATCTTCACTCTAGATTAAACGGATACAGATTCTTTGGCATTCCAGTTTACTGAATATTTCCGGGGGAATGTATTACAATAAAGTACTCAAAGCATTACCAAAGCAGAATTCAAGTTATATTTATTTTTCTCCAACTTGATTATTTGTAAACAATATTCAAGGTTAATGCATCTAATATAATGGAGCAATTGTATAATTTTTAAAAGAATGTGGGAACATTGAAAAACTTTTATTCGTTGATACTAAAGGACCAAGTCAGGTATTTACAGAGTTTTACCTTGATTTTCAGGCTATATTTTAGTAAAATAATTGTTTACATAAATTGTGCTCAATGTTTTCATGGAGACGATTTTGGGTGAGTTAAAGGAGAAAATCATGAGGATCAAATTTTTATATTTACTATTGGGCATTATGCTTTTGTCTCAAATTCCATTGCATGCCCAGTATTTTGGTAAAAATAAAGTCCAATATAAAGATTTTGAATGGTTTTATATACAATCTGAACATTTTGATGTTTATTTTACTGAAGGGGGTAACGGTGTAGCCTCTTATGTAGCGCAAACGGCTGAAAAAAGCTACCAAATGCTACGTAAGGATTTCCGTTATGATCTCGTTGACCGTATTAAAATAATTGTATATAACAGCCATAATGATTTTGGACAAACTAATGTTGACCTTAGCCCCTCTGAAGAATCGGTTGGAGGTTTTACAGAATTTTTTAAAAACCGTGTCGTTATTCCCTATGAAGGTGAATGGGAAAAATTTCGCCATGTTATTCATCACGAATTGACCCACGCTATAATGCTGCAAATGGTATATGGCGCTGGGGCCCAGTCTATTATCACCGGACTTACACAAATGCAAATGCCCCTGTGGTTCATTGAAGGACTTGCAGAATATGAGAGCCGTGGTTGGGATATTGAAAGCGATATGTTTATGCGCGATGCCACTGTTAACGGTTATGTTCCCCCGGTAGAATACCTGTATGCCTTTATGGCTTATAAAGGCGGCCAGTCAGTACTGAAATATATTGCTGATCGTTATGGAGATGAAAAGATTGGTGAGCTTTTGGGAAAAATTAAATTGACCAAAAGTATGCAAGGCGGTTTAAAAGAAGCTATTGGTATTGATCAGGAAGAGTTGTCCGAACGCTGGCACTTGTACCTGAAACGCAAATACTGGCCCGATATTGCAGATCGCCAGGAACCCGAAGAGTTTGCCAAAGAATGGACCGATCACCAAAAAGCACGCAATTTTATCAATACCAGTCCCGCAATCAGCAATCGTGGTGACAAGGTTGTTTACATGTCTGACAGAGATGATTATTTTGACATTTTTCTGGCAAGCACAATTGATGAAAACCGTGAGAAAAAACTGGTACACGGGCAACGGGCTGGTAATCTGGAAGAATTACACTGGCTCAAAGGACCGGCGTTTTCATGGAGCCCCGATGACAGACAAATTGCTTTCTCTGCCAAATCCGGTGCGCAGGATGCATTGCATATTGTAGATGTTAGATCCGGTGATATCGTTAAATCTTTGGAACTCGGGTTTGATGGAATTTACAATCCTTCCTGGAGCCCTAAAGGTGATGAAATTGCCTTTATGGGTGTTAAAAAAGGGCAAAGCGATATCTATGCATATAACATCAAGGATAAAAAGACCCGTCAGATTACAAATGATCTTTTCAGCAACGTTGAACCCAGCTGGTCTCCAGATGGCAGCAAACTCTTGTTTGCCAGTGACAGAGGAGAATATCTGAATGAGTATCCGGAAGATCTGACACCGCATGATTTTGACATCAAAGATTACAATATTTATGAAATGAATGCTGATGGTTCTGAAATCCAACTGGTTGCATCAAGTCCGTTTATTGAACGCGTTCCTATTTACGCACCAGACGGAAAACACATTGCGTTTACCAGTGACAAATCTGGCGTCAACAATATTTATGTTATGGACCTTGAAACCGGTGAAGAATGGCCCATTACCAATGCCATTACCGGTGTTTTCTCACCCACTTGGGGTGGAGAGGCCAATCGGTTAGCCTTTGCTTCTTTTTACAATGCCGGGTATGATATTTATATCATGAAAAACCCGCTTGATATCAAACCGGGCGATGTTGTTGTTCAGGAAACCCAGTATGTTAAAGAATTACATGAAGAAAAAGAAACAGAATCACCAGAAGACCTGATTACCGATATAGATACCGGTGAAGAACTGGAAGAAAAAACCGCACAGACTCAGGAATATCGCAATTTTATTTTCGATGAAGATTTTGCAGATGGTTTTGTTTCACAGATTGAAGAAGAAAAAGTATTTCTGGATTCTGTCGAATACGCAGAACCCGATGGTGATTTCAAAGTCAATCCTTATGAGATTGAATTTTCACCAGATCTGGTTTATGGCTCCGTAGGATATAACCAGTTTTTTGGAACACAGGGTTACACCACCATGATGTTCTCTGATGTTATGGGCGACCATCGCCTAAATATAGCTGCCAATCTGTTTGGCGATTTTCGCAACGCGGATTATCAGTTTACTTATCTTTATCTGCCAAACCGGCTGGATGTTGGTGCAAGCGCGTATCATAATGCCTACTTTTTCTGGTCATCTGGCACAGGTTGGATCAGAGACCGCTATTATGGTTTGAGTCTTTTTCTCAGCAATCCTTTTGACAGATACAGACGTATTACCTTTGGAATGTCACTGAGTGGCATTAATCGTGAATATCTGGATTGGCCGGATGAATATGCAGATGAGCTTATCCGTTTAGGATATTTATCACCCAGGAACCGTTACTTTGTATTGAATAATCTTTCTTATACAAAAGATACTACAGTATGGGGATATACCGGCCCATCAAACGGTACTCGTTACTCTGCGGGTGTTACTTATAGCCCGAAACTTGGAGAGGATGGAATTGGCTTTACAACATTGAGAACCGATTTTAGAAAATACTTTCGAGTAAAAAGAGATTATATATTTGCCATACGTGGATCCGGTGGTATGAGTATGGGTATGCATCCACAAAAATTCTTTCTAGGCGGCCTGCCCAACTGGATCAATTATGATTACCAGGGCGGCCTGCGTATTGAACATGTTGAAGACATTTATTTTGCATCATTTGAAATGCCGCTACGCGGCGCACAATATTATGAACTGGTGGGTAACCGCTATTTCTTAACTAACTTTGAATTCCGTTTCCCGCTAATCCGTCAAATTCTTATGGGCTTTCCTCTACCCATCTATTTCAGCAATGTGGGCGGCGCATTGTTTACCGATATTGGTTACGCCTGGGACAAGGGAAATCCTGATGGATTGAAACCTTTTGTTAAAGCTCCTAATGGTCTGGTAATGACCAAAGATGCTTTTGCAAGCTTTGGTTTTGGCGTTCGCCTCAACCTTGGTATCTTTTTGCTAAGGATGGATCTTGCCTGGCCCACCGATTTCTATCGCACCGAAGATAGTGCCTTTGTATTATGGTCACTTGGTGCGGATTTGTAGAAAAGAAAGGAGCACGATTGTCGAACAAGACACCATTTTTAACAAAACTTGAAAACTCTATATTAATAGGCGACGGTGCCATGGGGACCATGATCTATTCCCATGGCATTTTTATCAACCGATGTTTTGACGAACTCAATTTGTCAGCACCGGATATTATATCAGAGATACACCGTCAATATGTTAACGCACATGCGGATATTTTAGAAACCAATACTTTTGGTGCCAACGAATTCAAACTGCGCCCACATGGATTTGAAGGTCAGGTATATGAAATCAACAAAAAAGGCGCAGAACTGGCCCGGGAAGCAGCAGATGACAAACTCTATGTTGCAGGTTCACTTGGTACCCTGGGCATTCCCCTTAAACCGTTGGGTAAAGCAAACAAAGAACAGGCACTGAATGCATTCAAGAGACAGGTTGAAGGCCTGTTGGCAGGCGGTGTTGATCTTTTTATACTGGAAACCTTTCAGGACCTGGAAGAGTTGACCATTGCGCTTCGCGCAGTAAAAGCATTAAGTGATTTGCCAATCATTGCGCAGGCAACCTTTGATGAACACAGTCGTACCCCACTGGGTGCATCCCCTGATGTTCTGGTTAAAATTGCAAAAGAAGAAGGCGCGGATGTTGTAGGCGCCAACTGTTCTGTTGGGCCACAACCCATGCAGCGCGTCATTGATCAGTTTCAAGCAGCCGGAGCAAAATATATTTCCGCCATGCCCAACGCGGGAAATCCCAGAATGCATGAAGGCAGATTCCTCTACATGTCTACACCGGAATATCATGCTGAATTTGCCAAACGCTTTATAGAATCCGGAGCCAACATTGTCGGTGGTTGTTGCGGTACAACCCCGGAACACATTAAAGCTATTGCCAATGCCGTAAGAGCGTTACAACCGCAAAAAAATGTTTCATCTATGGTAACCAGTGTAAAAAAAGAAGTAACTGTTGTAGAAATTCCTACCAAAGAGAAATCTACCCTGGCTAAAAATATGCAGGAGAAATTCAGCGTTTCAGTTGAAGTTTTATCTCCCAGAGGTGTTAGTACAGAGGGTGTATTAAAAGGTGTAAAAAAACTGGTAGACTTTGGTGTAGACGCTATCAATATTCCGGATGGCCCCCGTGCTTCTGCACGCATGTCTCCCCTGGCAATGGCAGTAATCATTGAAAGAGAGCTGGAAGTAGATACAATACTTCATTATTGCTGTCGTGATCGCAACCTGCTGGGTATGCAGTCTGATCTTTTGGGAGCATACGCAATGGGGCTCCGTAATGTTCTCGTAATTACCGGTGATCCACCCAAGCTGGGTGACTATCCCGATGCTACAGCAGTTTTTGATGTGGATTCTATTGGATTAACCCGTGTGGTAAAAGGATTGAACCAGGGCGTTGACATTGCCGGTAATGCAATTGGTGCTCCAACCGGTTGGCATGTTGGTGTTGGTGCAGACCCCGGAGCCATTGATCTTGACCATGAAATTGAAAGACTGCATCAAAAAGTTGAAAGCGGCGCCGAGTATATTCTTACCCAACCAGTATTTGACATTAAAAAGCTGGAAACGTTCTTAAAACGAACTGAATCGATCAAGCTGCCAATAATGGCTGGTATAATGCCGCTTATTACATATAGAACCATAGAGTTCCTTAACAATGAAGTTCCCGGTGTGTTTGTACCTGACAGCATTGCAAACATTATGGCAAAGGCCAAAGATCAGGAAGAAGCCAAGGTACTGGGTATTGAAATTGCACAACAGGCCATCCTTAAAGTTAAAGAGATGGACCGAATTCATGGTATTTATTTAATGCCACCATTTACAAAAGATAAATATGCTACCGCAATTAACGTTCTCGAGGTTTTGAAATAAACATCATTGGGAACCTTGTTTAGCAATAAATTGTATTATATATAGTAATATAATAATTTGACTCTAGAATTAATCAGGCAAAACCTATGAAAAAAATGAACAGAAATTTGAAAACAACTCTGACCGTTTTTATGCTATTCTGTTTCACAACACCATTGTTGCCGCAGGGATTTGGAGGCGGACAGGGTCGGTTTGGTATGCGCAATCAGTTCGGTAGTTTGTTGTTCCAGCATGCGATTTATAATTTCAAAGATGGTGAAAACAGTTTGCTGGATTTTCATTATTCTTTTGTCAATGATTTACTGACATTTATTAAAACGGATGATGATCAATATAAAGCCCGTTATGAGCTCAATCTGGTGATATATGATTCAGATAAAAGGGCAGTAACAGAACAGTCTGCAAGTGATGAAGTAATTGTTCCCTATTTTGCAGATACCAACTCGCGTAGAAATCCCATCATGGGAAATTTGCAGGTATCTCTGCCTCCGGGAGAGTATTATTACAAAGTCACTGTTATTGAAAACGATGTTCCCTCACTGTTGGTGCCCGAAACCCGAATCCAACTGCGTACATTTACAGACGGACGCCTGCATGCCAGTGATATTGTATTTGCAGATAAACTCGAAACCGGTTCTCTTCCGTATGCATTTGAACCAAACATCAACCTGGCTTTTTCTGAATTGAATTCTGTCTTTTCAGCGTTCTTTTATATTTATCCCAACGCTAACAAAGAAGCGATTCAGTTGTCATACCAGATCCACAATGACAATGGTTACAAAATCAAAAGTCTTGATACCACTCTGGTAGCACAGGAGGACATGATTCCTTATGTTATCAATTTCAAAGACATGATAACCAAACCAGATCTTTATGAAATTGAATTGCAGGCCAGTTCCGGTGAGCAAAAGTTTAAAACCCAAAAACACTTTACCGTGCAATGGGGCAAAGTTCCCATGCAGGAAAACAATGTTGATCTTGCTATTGAACAGCTTAAAATAGTTGCAAACCGCAAGACTATAGAAAAGCTGAATGAAGCAGATGAAAACAAAAAACAAGAAATGTTTGACAGATTCTGGGATGAACGTGACCCTACCCCTGAAACTCCGGAAAACGAGTTGAAAGAAGAATTTCTTGCAAGGGTCAACTTTTGCAACCAGAATTTTATTGAAAGCTATCCCGGTAAAGGCGGTTGGAGTACAGACCGTGGACGTGTATATATCAAATACGGCCCCCCAACACAGGTTGAACGTCAGCAAGCCTCTATCAATACTCCGGGAGTAGAGATTTGGTACTATGCTACCATAGACCGCAGCTATGTTTTTACAGATCGCGATAATAACGGTACGTACCGCTTGATTAAAATAGAATAATAGTAAACTGCCCCTGATTGCATGCAAGTGCAAGTATTCAGGGGCAGTTTGTTTGATATCCCTCTTTTCCACCTTACCACCACAACACAGCTTAAAGCACATATTAACAGAACCTTACCGCACTCACAACATCATCTTAATCTTTGGTACAGCTTTTGTATTAACAATAGCAGAACTTATAATACAGGAGCTGAAAATTGAAAGCAGATTTACATACACATTCCATTTATTCTCATGATTCCATTGCAAGACCGGAATCCATTCTTGCTGCCGCTGCCGATCGTGGAATCAGTGTCCTGGCTATTACCGATCACGACACCACTGCCGGATGGCAGGCGTTCAAAGACCTTGCACACAAATTCCCTGTTCAACTCGTTTACGGACAGGAAATTAAAATATATTACAATAAACGCTGTATGGGTGAAATTCTGGGACTGTTTTTGGAACAACCCGTAAAGAGTCATGATGTTGCGGGCGTTTTGCAGGAGATACGCCAACAAAACGGTATTGCTTCTATTGCACATCCGTTTTCCGAAAGACGTCACGAATTTCTGGCCTACACTGAGATCGATTCCTGGGAGAATTTGGCTATCGAAACCCGTAATGGACGGACCTATAAACTGCGTGAAAATGAAATGGCTGCCGGACTCGCGGAACGCTTGAACACACCCATCACAGCAGGCAGCGATGCACATACCCCCTTTGAAGTGGGAAACGTTTATACCGAATTCATGGGCAAAACCACTGAAGATCTGAAAAAAGCCATACTTAATCGGGAAACTGTTGCAAGCGGTCATCCTTCCAGCGCTTTGTTTTCCGTTATTTCCGGCTTTGGCAGACTCGGGATTGCGGTATAATGCGCGAAACACTTAAAACTCTATCCACACCGGCCAATCTGGTCACCTTTACCCGAATCATAATGCTCATTGCGTTGGTATTTGCGCTCCAGTTCAATGAACAATGGATACGGATAGCGGCCTTTGCATTGATACCGGTGATCTTTTACATGGACAGCCTTGACGGAATGCTGGCGCGCAAGTTGAATTGCGCCACAAAGGTGGGCGGCATTCTGGACATTGCCGGGGATCGCATTGTTGAAAACGTGTTGTGGGTATTACTGGCTTATTTGAACGTTATCCCTTTATGGATTCCCATTGTTATTCTGGTGCGTGGATTTATTACGGATGCGTTCCGCAGTGCCGCCATTTCAAAAGGTCATTCAACCTTTTCCATGATGGATTCCAAAACCGGATGGTGGTTTGTGGCCTCTCCTCTTAGTCGCACAACCTATGCGGTTGCCAAGGCCATATTATTCACTGTAGGCATTGGCATATGGAGTTTTCACCTCGCACAATTCAACTGGCTTATGGTATCTTTTAACAGCCTGCTCTACTTTACCGTTATCCTCTGCCTGTTACGGGGATTCTATGCGGTACGGGCGTGTTTACGCTCAATATAACTTGGTTTAAATTTAGGGGCTCACGTGTCAACCTTGTCCCAAACGGTTTCCCTTTCAATTGATCATAAACAAGCGGCAGTCCATTTACTTACCGAAGCCTTTCTTAATGATCCCATGATGTCATTTGTCGTACCAAATGAAAATAAAAGATATGATTTTGTATACTGGAGTATGAAAACTGTAGTAAATTATAGTTTTTTATATGGAATGATCTATACAACACCCAATTTGGAAGGGGTCGCCTGTTGGCTGCCTCCCGGCCACGAATCGATGACTTTTGGGCGGATGTTTAAAACAAGAATGTACGAAATTTTCACAATTCTCAATTTTTCAGAATTAAAGCGTTTTTTTGAAAACATGCGATATATTGAAAGCAACCACAAGCATGCGGTTAAAGAGAAACATTGGTATTTATGGGCAATTGGTGTTGATCCTGCATGTCAGGGCAAAGGAATCGGTGGTAAACTCTTGAAACCTGTACTCGATAAAGCCAGTGAAAACCAAACATGCTGTTATCTGGAAACACATAATAGTAAAAACACATTATTTTATGAAAAATATGGTTTCAACATTGTGAGTGATAAAGTAATCCCCAAACAAAAACAGCAGGTTTGGGTCATGGTCAGAATACCATAGATGCGTAAAAATACTAATATAGAAATCAATGTACCGCAAAGAATAAAGTCGATCCCTGCCCTTCGACAAGCCCTTTGATAAACTCAGTACAAGCTCAGGAACCGTGTCTGCAAAGGCAGACGTATTGAAAGGCCGGCGCGGTGCTATGATTGTAATTGTAGAACGAAATTTATGCCCTTTGTCCGTCGCAGACGGACTCGTGCCCCCTTCGTGTTCTTCTTTTCTTCGTGGTTCAATATATCACATTATATCGTTCCAAGGCCAGGCCGGAGCCCTGGAACGAGTGTAAATTAATTTATATAATACAGAATGACGCTTTTTGAATCATCTGCGTTTATCTGTGTTCATCGAGCGAAGCGGGTGGTTCATTTATAAATAAAATGATCGTGATAGAGACAATATCTTTCACGATCATTTGTTAATTCCTGAGATAATCATTTCTGATAACTGAATACTGACAACTGATTACTTATAACTACCTGCAAAAATCTTACTCCTCTGTCCGGATCACAACCGATTTATCCTCAACACCCTCTGCAGAGATGTTAACCGATATTCTTCCCGGAGACCTGTGGGACTGTACAATAGCCAAAGCCCTTCCCCAATAGCTGGTGCGTGTATTCGCTTTGTATGATTCATTACTGCGCAGATCGCCATTATCAAAGCCAATTAAGCGTCCCGGGCCATTGATCTTGAGCGTAAGCAGCCTGTCCGCATTGGGAACCAGACGCCCTTCCGCATCCACCAGTGAAATATTCAAATGTGCTACATCCTGTCCGTTCGCCTTTAACTCTTTACGGTCAATGCTTACAAGTATACGCTGTACATCACCCGCGGATTCCAGCACATGCGAAGCAGATATTTCACCTTTATTACGACCAATAGCCTGCAAGGTACCACTTGCATAGGGCACATACCAGACCACCGTCGAATTTGTATAATCCGAGGTCTTTTTCTCACCATACGAGAATCCGTTCAAAAGCAGTTCAACCGTCTCACAATTGGTGGGAGTTTCAACGCGCAGCACCTGTCCGGTAAGTTCGGGAAAAGTCCAATGCTCTGCAAGCTTGGGCCAGCTCCAGTGCGCCTTGCCGTGGTCCATATCCAATCCGTCATACTGGACGGTTATACGTACCAGCGGTTCTTCTGGCTTCCATTGGCTTTTAAAGAACCAGGCATTGGGTTTTATATAACCACAGGTATTGATGATGCCTGTAGGCCATCCTTTGCTGGGCCATCCGCTGCTTTCACCCAAATAATCGATGCCCGCCCACATGAAATACCCAAACACAAATTCATTTTCCACAGCATCGTACCAGGGATTATCAGGCACAAACGCCTTGTACTGGTATTCTCTGCCGCGATAAAAAGGATAGCACTCTGCTCCAAACATAATCCGTTTGGGATACTCGGCCTTGTGCTTTTTGTACCAGGGCTCCATATAATTATAGCCCACCACATCCATGGCCTCTGCAAATCCACTGGGATTCATATCATCAGCACGACTGGGTTGTACTACACAAGTCACCAGACGGGAAGGTTCGTATTTGTGCACAAAATCCACCAACATTTTCAATCTTTTGACACCTTCCGGTTTTGAGGCCTCGCTCACCTCATTGCCTACACTCCATAGCACAATAGAGGGATGGTTCCGGTCGCGTTTCAGCATGGCTTCCACATCCGCCTGCCACCAGTCATCAAAGTATGATTCATAATACATGGATTTCCACTTGTCGAATGCTTCATCGATCACGATAAATCCCATGCGGTCGCACATGTCCAAAATCTCTGGCGCAGGGGGATTATGACTCATGCGGATAGCGTTACAGCCCAGGGATTTGACCTTTTCGAGTCGACGCTCCCAAACCCGGTCAGGTACAGCAGTACCTACACACCCGGCATCTTGATGCAGGTTCATACCTTTCAACAATACATTTTTGTCATTTATAAAGAACCCCTTTTGTGCGTCAAAACGGATATCTCGTACACCAAAGGTTGTAATATACGTATCTACAAGATCCTGATCCTTGTACACATTGCTCTCTGCGGTATACAACTCGGGAGAATCTATGGACCATAAACGGGGATTTTGAATAGTCAGTTGTTGATCAAATGTGTGTGTACCGCCGGAAACAATATTGAAAACATTCGAGACTTTTGCGGCAACTTTGCCCTGACTGTCTTTGATGACGGTTTCCAAATGACAGTCACGCGCGGTAATATTCTTGTTAATCACAGTGGTATGGATATCCACATGTGCGGATTCTTTAGAAATCTTGTCCGTTGTAACATAGGTGCCCCAGGGCTCTACATGCATAGGAGAAGTGATTATCAACTTTACATGCCGGTAAATACCTGAACCGGAATACCACCGGGAAGAGGGTGCATTCGAATGGTCTACACGAACGGCGATTACATTTTCACCTTTTTTGAGATGTGGTGTAAGATCGTACAAAAAGCTGACATATCCATAAGGACGGAAACCCAATCGTTTTCCATTAATATAAACATCGCTTTGATGATACACACCATCAAACTGGATGTACACCTGCTTGTCCTGAATATCCTTTAACTCGAAATGTTTCCGATACCAGCCAACACCACCAGACAGCCAGGCATTTCGCCGCCCGTTTTGCAAGTTCTCATCAAATTCCTGCTCAATACTCCAATCGTGGGGTAAATCAAGCTGGCGCCATTCTGCATCTTTGAATTTTTCTTTTGACGCACCGGTAATATCACCCAGGTTAAACTTCCAGTCAAAATCAAAATTAATGACCTGGCGTCTTGCGGGTAAACCAAAAATCTCTATAGAATTTAATAAAAGAAAAAAAATAATCAAATGTGGGGATGTTTTTCTCAAATCCATGATTCACTCCCATTATAATATTGTACAATATTATGAATATACAACGATCCAGTATGAATGCATAGGTTTAAAACAAAAATGTCCCGAAATATCGGGACATTAAAATTTAATTTGTAGGATTGATCAGCTTTTGTATCTCCGGCGAATGCAGGTTCTCCCGTGTTACCACATACACACCGGTATCGATGCGTTTTTCAACCTCTTTGCCGTTTATAAGATCCAGTGCAGTTTTCACACCCATATAACCCATTTTATAAGGATCCTGAACGATCAATGCGTCTACAACACCCTCTTCCAGCACCTGGACTTCATTCGGAGCAGCATCAAAACCAACGATTTTGATCTTTCCGGCCAATCCGCGGCTCTTTAATGCCTGCGCAGAACCAATAGTAGCAGATTCGTTTGCGGCAAAAATACCAGCCAGGTTCTGATGTGCGGTTACAATATCTTCGGTTATAGCCATGGCGCGGTCAACTTCGGCATGAGAATATTGCTTGGCTACCAGTTTCATTTCCGGATATTTTACCAGGCCTTGATCAAATCCTTTTTCACGCATAATCGTTGTTGATGAACCGGGAATAATGGGAAGAATAGCAACTTCGCCCTTGCCGCCAATCAGTTCGTACAAAACATCTGCTGCTTTTTCAGATGCGGCCACATTGTCCGTTGCAATAAAAGATTTTCTGACATCAGAATTGAGGTCAGAATCAATGGTAACCACCGGAATACCTGCGGCATCGGCACGTTCAACTACAGGTACCAAAGCGGTGGCATCACAAGCGGCCAGTACTATTGCATCTACACGTTTGTTGATATTGTCTTCAACAATGCTGATTTGTTCTGCAATGTTGATTTCCAAAGACGGGCCTTTCCATACAATATCCACATCAAAATCTTTACCCGCCTGCATAGCGCCTTCACGCACAGAAGTCCAAAATGACAACACCAAACCTTTAGGAGACACCAAAATCTTGGGTTTATTAGATTGCTCTCTGGGAGCACAAAAGGTAAAAAATAAAAGGGGCAATAAAATTGCAATAAGCGCTTTTTTCATATTACATCCTCTAGATCATACATTCTATATAATATAGACAACTTAGGCAAGCTGTCTGTGTTTACGAATTTGATCATTAAATACGGCAATGATTATAATTGTACCAATAGCAATCTGCTGCCAAAAAGCAGAAATATCTAACAGGTTACAACCATTTCTTAACGTTCCAATAATCAGTGCGCCTATAATAGCGCCCATAATGGTACCCTCACCACCGCTCAAGCTTGCTCCGCCAATCACACAGGCTGCAATCACATCCAACTCGTATCCGGTTGCGGCTGTTGGTTGTCCGGTATTCAAACGGGATGCCATTACAATTCCCGCAATACCACAAAGCACACCATTGATAACATATAAAGCAAACAGTTTGAATCCCACACCCACTCCGGACAAACGTGCGGCTTCGGCATTGGCACCAATAGCAAAAATATGTCGTCCGAAAACTGTACGGGTTAGGATAACATGAAAAATAACAGCAAGAATCACTACAAAGATAACCGGTACGGGAATGACGTCTAGAACTCGTCCGCTGCCAAACACGCCAAAAGCTTCAGGTATTCCAAAAACCGCTACACCACCGGTAATTAACAATGCCGCGCCACGCGCAATACCCATCATACCCAGCGTTGCAATGAATGGTGGAATATGGCCCCAGGCTATCAAAGCTCCTGATAATGCACCGCATGCCGCACCAATCAGCAATCCCAATATTACAGCCAGCCAGATAGGCATTCCGGCAGCCAGTAACATAGTTGCGCCAACACCGGCAAGCGCAAGGATGGAACCAACGGAAAGATCAATTCCCGCAGAAATGATTACCAACATTTGACCAATTGCCATAATGGCTATTACAGCCATTTGTAAACCTATAGCAAATAAATTGTCGACAGTTAAAAAATAAGGGGAGGCAATAGCAAGTATTCCCGCCATCACAATCAGGCTCATAAATGGTGCAAACCTGCGCAGTAAATATAAAATTGGGGTCGCTCTACTCAAAACCAGTTCCATTCTCTTTTCTTTATCAAATTCAATAAAGATAAGAGTTTTGCCATTATTAGTCAAATCTTTTTTACAGTGTTCAAAACAAAGAAATAAAATACACTAACAGAAGATTCACAAAAAATAACAATTCTATTGATTTAATTATATTATTTTTGTATAATTGTTTCTATTATTCGTTATTCGAATATAAATTCCATTGAACAATTGAAACCTGAAACGTGCAAAAACTTGATCAATATTTTTATCACAGTTTTCAGCTAGATAGTAATGAAAATTTGGAGTATACATTATGCAAACCGTGTACATGGCCAAAGACGCAAAACGATTACTTGATCAGGGTGAAGAGATCATTTTACCCGTTGCGGCTACCCCCATTATTAAAGACTGGTTTTTAAAACAGGCAGGTTATGTGGATAGTGCCAAATCTGTAACACTCACTTCAACTAATGGCGTTGCCTGTGCGGCCATGACCAATACGGATGATTTGATTGAATATGCTTTAAAAAAAGGCTTGACGGCCAGACTTCACAAGGCTAAATTAAAATCTTCCAAAGATGACAAGTATAACAAAGAAGCTTATATCCATAAAGATGTTTACTATATAAAAATTACAAAGCCGGTCTAAACCGGCTTTTTTTATATGCGTTGTCTTTTAACAGAAACAATTAACAGAGTACCCAGAATTAGAATAAATAAAAGCGTTGCCACAATTACTCCTCTGTTCACCACACGTGACTCTACCCACATTTCATAATCCTTGAAAAATAACACATCATTATCCACATCCCAGGTCAACTTGCTGCCCTCTATGGTTTTGGCATTGGTATCGATAATCAGACCCGGCATCAACACGATCTGTTTAAACTCTGTCAACTGTACTGCAGCCAGCCATTCCAGTTCTCTCATCAATCCGGCAATAATATGGTCCAGTTCATTCCTGATTTGATAAACAACTCTTGTACCCAATGTTTCACTCAGGATTACTATATCCTTATCTGTAAGTGTAGTTTGCTCGTCATCCAGAGAGATCAGTTCATCTTTATAAAACACCTGATAGAGCGCTTCTTTTTTGCTTTCCAGTAATCCCGGCGAAAAGTCTGGATCACCCAAGCCCTCAACCACTTGCCTGAGCTGCTGATAAAAGGACTCGAAAAAGTTGCGGGTGATCCATTCTTCAAATTTATCATCCAGTTTCTTGTCTGTTTTTGCACTATCAGATGAAATGCTCAATAGCTTAATCTCTTCCGGAGTAAAATATTCTTCCTTTGCTATTGAAAAACGGGACGAAATGTTGTTATAACCCTCAGAATATCGGTAATAGGTATAAAACCAGCGAAACCGTTTTTCCAGCTTTGGGATTATAGAGATTCTGCTGCCGTTTCCTGCTGATTTCTCAAGATCATGGGCCAGCTCCTCAACCGATTTAAAATGACGGTTTGCATTATAGATTATATGATTATTTTCACTATGGGTATACTGTATATCCCATCCTGCTGATACCGGTAACGGATACGGGCTTTCCTCAACATCCGATGAATCCAGCGCAACCGAACGTGTGCACGAGCCGTCTTTGTGGACTGTTGTGGTGGTCTCTACTTCATCGCAGCCGGTGAACAACATTACTCCTATCAGAATTATAAATATGAATCTCGCCAATTTCTTCATAATGGTCTCCTGTCCTTACAATTGTTTTAATCGTGCAAGGATATCCTTGTGCTTTCGCAATACCTGGTCCAACTCGGACAATGACAGGCTGTCTTTTGCCATCAAAGCATAGAGGTCCGGATATTGCTTTTCCAAAAACTGCAGCAGTATTTCATTTTGGAGACGGGTTTGCATATAGTTATGCATCCATACCTCCATTGTGCTTTTATCGATAACAATATATTGTTCATTTGTGTTGGTCTGCTGTCCAAATGCGGTCAGCAGTTCCGGTTTATTCACTAAAAAATCAAGCGACTGGCTATCTACAGGACGATTCCGAACCGCAGTATTCAAGGCCATTCTTTTTTCAAGATTAGATATTTGCAGCATAACCGAGGTTTCCTGAAACACAAGCGTCAAACAAAAAAGTATCATTACCGCCAGAGATACCGCCTGTATACCTGGTTTTGCAAATACATTTAATACACGGTCCCAATAGGTGACAGAGAGATAACCCGAATCCTTTTCCGTCATTCGTATACTGCCAATCACATTAGCGGTTATATCCGTATTTATTGAATCTGTATCCGACGTTTCTTTCCAACTCAGCATGTCTTTTTGCATGTTTCCAAGTTGCCGGGAAATTTGTGCACATTTAGCACAAGATTTCAAGTGTTCGGCCAATTGTTGCGCCTGTGAATGTTTTAATTCCCCTTCCCGGTAGAGATAGAGCCATTTTTCATATTTTTTACAATTATGCTTCATCATGTATACCTATTGCGGTTAAACGCTCCCGAATGTTTTTACGGGCATAATATAAATTACTTTTTACCGTGCCATTACGCATATTTAATAGTTTTGCAATTTCAGCAATCTCAAGATCATCAAAATCACGCATGAGGAAAACCATTCGCTGCTTTGCCGGTAGTGTCTGCACAATGTGTTTGATGAACCGAAGCTTGTCCCTATTTTCCACGTCTTTTTCCAGATCATCATTCGATATCTCATTTAAAGAATCATCAATAGTTATATTCACCTGCTGCCTGCGCAAACGATCATAGCAAAGATTAATCACAATGCGATAGAGCCAGGTGCTGAATTTCATTTCCAGCCTGAATCGGTGCAAGTGCTTCCACACACGAATGAATGCTTCCTGCACAACATCCTGAGCGGACTCGTGGTCCATCACATAACGAATAGCAGTATGCATCGCAAATTCCTGGTGCATATTTACCAGTTTTGCAAAAGCCTGCATATCTCCCTTGCGGGCCAAAAGGATGTATTGACTGCACTCGTCCAAATTCAATCCGGTTTTAGTATTCATTTCTATCTATATATGATACGCTTGAATTGAGAAAAAGTCAAAAATAAAATCCATTCATAAACAAATTCAATCAACAATCCTGCGTATTCCGCATAAAATTTTGAATTGTATTTGTAAACCCTTGGCATTTTTGAAAATCTTGTCTATTTTAATTAGTATGTTCTCATGCTCACTGCATCTGAAAGGGACTCTATATGCGTTCAACAGTATTGATCTTTTTTTTATTATTTGCAACAATTGCTCCGGCCCAGGGACCGGATTATGAGCTGCCCATAAAAGTTGGTGAATTCCAGCAGCAAATACAAAAGCCCTACACAACAAAACAGGGACTGCCAAGCAATCACGTTATGCAAATTTCTATAGATCGGCAGGGACGAATACTTGCAAAAACAAAAGCGGGTTGGTCTGTATTTAATGAGGACCGTTGGCAATCACTGTCAGAGGAGGATGTACACCTCCCCAGCCAAGCCCAATTAAGTCCCAAACAGACAGATGCCTTGCAAAAACAGGCAGATGTTGCATTACAAATCCTGGATGTTGCCCAAAATAAAAATGAATTTGCAGTTGCAACAGATGCTGGTCTCTATATCGGTAATAGCAATAGCTGGGAGCTGGCTATGCCTCGTCAGAACGATATCCGCTGGGCGCCGGTGGATGTACGTGCGGTTGTCTATGACGCAAACGGCGAGCTCTGGTTTGCCGCCCACCAGGGTGTGGGACATCGAATTTCAAAAGACGAATGGCTACTATTCACTGGTCAGGAGGGACTGCCCTATAACGATTTTACCTGTATGGCTGCTGGATCCAATAGTGTGTGGATGGGAACCACCAATGGCGCAATCCGTTACCAAAACGGAGAATGGTCATTCAGACAGGGCCGACGCTGGCTGCTGGATAATCATGTACTGGATATAACCATTGATACCAACGGTAATGCATGGATCGCAACATCAAAAGGCGTATCGTGCATTGCAAGCACTCCCATGAGTTTGGCAAAAAAGGCTGCTTTTTTTGAAAACGAGCTGGAAAAATATCATCGACGTACTCGGTTTGGATATATTAATCCTGCCAGGTTAGAGGTCGCTGGGGACAAGAGCACGGCTACCCCAAAATATACGGACAATGACGGCCACTGGATTGGCACGTATCTGGCAGCTGTGAGTCTGGCATATGCGGTTACGAACGATCCGCAGTACAAAGAACACGCTCACAAAGCCTTCAAGGCCCTTACCTTCCTCAGTGAGGTTACACAGGGCGGCAGCCACCAACCCCCGGAAGGATTTTTTTCAAGGGTGATCATGCCCACATCGGGACCAGACCCGAATCCTGATTTTGATCTGAATTATGATATCCGTCGTCACAAGGCAGATACCTTGTGGAAAATCATCCAGCCGCGCTGGCCCATCGACAAAACCGGGGAATGGTATTGGAAAAATGACAGCAGCGCTGATGAACTGGATGGCCATTTCCTGGGTTATGGCGCATATTACGATCATGTCTGTGAAACCGAGGCGGAAAAAGATGCCGTGCGAAAAGCAGTCAGACGTACCTCCGACCATATTTTGAATAATGGTTATAATCTTGTGGATTATGACGGTACCCCAACCCGATGGGGACGTTTTTCTCCCGATGATATGAACCGGAATTCCTCATGGGTGGTTGAACGCGGATTGCGCTGCAACAGTGTGTTAAACTATTTGCTGGTCACCTGGCATATTACCGGTGATGAAAAGTACCGCAAGGAATACCTCAAACTCGCACTGGACGAAGGGTATGCCATGAACGGCATGACCCAACCCCGAGATATTGTGGGTGCGGGCACGGAAGGATCGCATGACGACAAGATGGCGTTTATGAATTACTATCACCTGCTGCGGTATGAAACCGATCCCAAACTCCTCAACATGTACCAGTGGGCCATTCACCGCCATTGGGAGGTTGAACAGTATGAAAAATCTCCCTGGGCTAATTTTATCTATGCCGCATGTTGTATGGGTAAAGAACGTACGGACCAGTGGCGCACCACAGATCTCACCCCACCGGAATCGAGCTTGCTGGATGCAATCGATACGCTAAAACGCTATCCCCTCGATCTGCTCAACTGGCCCATGTCCAATGCCCACCGCATCGACATGGTGCCGCTAAAACCGCATCTGGGACACGATCCCGGTACCGCCGGCTATCGCGTTGACGGCTATGTCTTTCCCATTGACGAAAGACATGTCATTCGCTGGGGATACGATCCTTACAAGCTCACCGGCGATGGCGACGGTAAATCCCTGCAAGAGGGTATACACTATTTATTTGCGTATTATGTGGGATTGGCGCATGGGTTGATTCAGGAATAACGAGAGTTTCCTCCCACTCAGTGTTATTGGGTGTGAGAGTCGGTAAAATGTTTTGCATTTTAACTTTAAAGCAAGGGACTTGAGCAAGATTTTAATGAATTCAACTACAAAGTCTTGTTTCCCTCTGTGTGCCCTGTGTCTCAGTGGTTCATCAAAATCTTTTCAAGCTATGGTATTAAATTTAACCACGAATCAACACGGATTATCTCGGATAACAAAAAAATCCGTCTACGCCAGGCAAACGAAAAGAATTTCGTTCTACTCACGACTGCCGTTTGCCATCTAACTGACTACTGAATACTGATAACTGACAACTTTTTTTATTTATGCTGAATTACAAAAATCGAAAGGTCTGAAAATAAATTGGGAAAGAGATTAGAGAACACTCCACCTTTGCGCGAACGACCCAGATTGATTTGTTTGACAATCTTGAGATCATTCTTCTCGCACAAAGCCTTGAAATCCTTGATGGTGGTGAGGTGAATATTGGGAGTGTCGTACCACTCGTACGGTAATGTTTTGGTTTTCGGCATTGTACCTTGCCAAAACAACTGCCAACGCACTTTGAAATACGCAAAATTGATGAGGCTGACAATACCCGTTTGTCCTACACGCAGCATTTCCCTGAGGATGTCGTTAGGTCGTTTGACCGCCTGGATCGTCTGCGACAGGATCACATAATCGAACGAATGGTCCAGATATTCGCCCAATCCTTCATCCAGATCGCCCTGCAATACCGGTACACCCTTTTCCACACAGGCAGTAACATTTTCCACATCAATCTCAAGTCCGTGCCCCAGCACGTTTCTTTCGGTTACCAGTTGATGCAGCAAATCACCGGTTCCACAGCCCAGATCAAGCACCCGGCTGTTGTTATCGACCAGTTCGGTGATCAGATGTAAATCAGGACGAATATGTATCAATCGTTTCGGCAAATCAATCCCTCTTAATCATTGGCATAACTTAGAAAGCTGGAGATCATTTTTTCCATAAACGGGTTCGGTAGCAAAAAAGCATCATGTCCATAGGGGGACGGGATCTCACAAAAAGATACATGTTTTTGGTTCACTTTGAGCGCGCGTACAATATCTTTGGCCTGTTTGGTAGTGAACAACCAGTCCGATGAAAAAGACAAGACCAGAAATTTTGCCGTTACGCCCTTGAACGCATTCTCCAGACTCCCGAATTCCTGGTTCAGGTCGTAATAATCGATGGCTTTGGTAATATAGAGATAGGTATTTGCATCAAACCGTCGGATAAAGGACTCGCCCTGGTAACGCAAATAGCTTTCTACCTCAAAATCTGTTGTAAAGTCATAACCATAGCGCTCTTTTTCACGCAAGCGACGACCGAATTTCTCGTGCATGGATTCTTCGCTGAGATAGGTTATGTGTGCCAACATGCGCGCTACGCCCAATCCTTCAGCGGGAATGAGATCATGTTCAGAATAATCGCCTTTTTTCCAGTTGGCATCAGCATAAATGGCCTGTCTGCCCACTTCATCAAAAGCAATACCCTGCGCGTTCAACCGACTTGTGGTTGCTATGGGAATGGCCGCCGAAACCATATCCGGATATTTAATGGCCCATTCCAGCACCTGCATACCGCCCATAGATCCGCCAATAACCGCTAAAAGCTTAGAGACGCCAAGATGCCGAATCAGCTCACGCTGCGCCCGCACCATATCGCCAATGGTCACTACCGGAAAATTGAGATTATACGGTTTGCCGGTTTCAGGGTTAATTGATGTAGGGCCTGTTGAACCCTTGCACCCGCCAATGACATTTGAACAGATCATGAAATACTTTTCCGTGTCAAATGGACGTCCGGGGCCAACCATAAAATCCCACCAGCCCGGCTTGCGGTCATCCTCTGAATGGTAACCCGCAACATGAGAATCACCGGATAAAGCATGGGTAAGAAGTATAGCATTGGTTCCCTGGTCATTCAACGTACCATAGGTCTCGTACGCAATAGTAATGGGACCCAGGGTCTCACCACTGTCCAGCTTCATCTTGTTGGGTGGTTCCGCAAAGGTATAATATTGGGTTTCTACAAGTCCGATTGATTTAGGATCCATACGTTTTCCAAAATATGATATTGAAGCGGTTTTTGCACCGCTTCAATATACACAATTTAAGCAAAATGACAAATAGTTTTACATTCCGGTTTCGGTATTGAATATACCTTCATACAGAATGCTTGAAAGGTACCGTTCACCGCTATCCGGAAGAATAGCAACAATGGTTTTACCGGCAAATTCATCCAGTTTGCCCAATCGCACTGCTGCTGCAACAGCCGCTCCGCAGGATATTCCGGCAAGTATACCTTCTTCCTTTGCCAGCCTGCGCGCGTATTGGATTGCATCGTCATTGCTCACCAGCTCTACCCGGTCTATCAGTGAAATGTCCAGAATATCGGGAATGAATCCCGCGCCAATGCCCTGGATCTTGTGCGGTCCGGGAGCGAGTTCCTGTTTGTTCAGTGTCTGGGTAATCACGGGACTGTCCGCAGGCTCTACCGCAACCGAAGTAATGGCTTTACCTTGTGTTTTCTTGAAATAACGGGACAATCCGGTAATGGTACCGCCTGTACCCACACCCGAGACCAGAGCATCGATATTTCCATCCGTGTCGTCCCATATTTCGGGACCGGTGGTCTTTTCGTGCACCTCGGGATTCGCGGGATTTTTAAACTGCTGGAGCAGTACATATTTAGCGGGATCACTGCTTTGAATCTCTTCAGCTTTTTCAACAGCGCCCTTCATACCTTTTGCTCCTTCGGTCAAAACCAGTTCCGCACCCAGAGCTTTTAACAATTTACGTCGTTCAATGCTCATACTGTCCGGCATGGTCAATATAACTTTGTAACCGCGGGCTGCTCCCACATACGCAAGGGCAATACCGGTATTGCCACTAGTGGGTTCAACAATGACACTACCGGGTTTTAACAGGCCCTTTTTCTCCGCATCCCAGATCATATTGGCGCCAATACGACATTTGACCGAGTATGCAGGGTTCCTACCCTCTATTTTTGCAAGGATGGTGGCTTTGCCACCATCCGTTATTCTATTCAATCGGACCAGCGGGGTTCCGCCTATTGCATAGCTATTATCGGAAAATATCTTTGCCATGGTCCACCTCCATTGGATTATATTCGATCCAGCGATTGCTGGATGTCATTGATGATATCATTTACATTTTCAATTCCAACAGACATTCTAACAAAGTCCGGAGTAATACCCAGGTCTGTCAACTGTTGTTCAGACAACTGGGAATGGGTTGTGCTGGCCGGATGCAGTGCCAGGCTCTTGGCATCGCCCACATTGGCCAGATGCGAGATCAATTCAAGATTGTTGATGAATTTTTCCGCGTCATCGCGTTTATTGTTTACACCAAACGCAATAACACTGCCGTAACCATTCTTTAAATATTTTTTCGCTGTTGCATGTTCAGGATCATCAGCCAAACCGGGATAGCTTACCCATGAGATTTTCGGGTTTGACTTTAAATACTCGGCTACCTTTAACGCATTTTCACAATGTCGCTGCATACGCAAGGGCAAGGTCTCAATTCCCTGCAAAAACATCCAGGCATTGTCCGGAGAAATACAAGCACCCAGGTTGCGCAGAGGTACCAGACGCAATCTCATTATAAACGCAACAGGATTAAGATCACCCAGATCGTGCGCGTAACGGATACCGTGATAGCTGTCATCCGGTTCGTTGTAAAAATTGAATTTCTTGTCTGTCCAGTCAAAGTTGGCACCGTCAACAACAATACCGCCAATACCGGCTCCGTGACCACCCATCCATTTGGTCAATGAATGTATCACAATATTTGCACCGTATTCAAGCGGTCGCATCAGGTACGGAGTAGTAAATGTGGAATCCACGACCAATGGCAAATGGTGCTTTTGCGCGATTTTGGCAACGGCTTCCATATCGGTAACCTGCAATTTAGGATTACCAATGGTTTCCACATACAGCATTTTGGTTTTTTCATTGATGGCTTTTTCAAAATTTTCAGGATTCGAAGGATCTACCAAATGCACCTTGATGCCCTGTTGCGGCAGAATATTATCAAACATGGTATAGGTGCCGCCGTACAGGTTGTTTGCGGATACAATCTCGTCACCAGCCTGGCAAATATTGAGTACAGTATAATGAATTGCCGAAGTACCGGAAGCCAGCGCAAGCGCTGCCCCGCCGCCTTCAAGCTGTGCAACGCGCTGTTCAAGAATATCCTGAGTAGGATTTCCAAGTCGGGTATAAATATTACCCATTTCCTTTAATGCAAAAAGATTGGCTGCGTGTTCGGTATTTTTAAATACATATGAACTGGTTCTATATACCGGAACCCCGCGGGACAATGTCGTAGAATCGGGGATCTGCCCGCCATGCAGGGCCAGGGTCTCGAATGCTAATTTTTTATCTGACATAGTGGTGCTCCTTTACTTTCAATGGTTATATATAATAAATAAATTCCTGATTTTGCTGTTTCAACTCGTTCACCCTGCGCATGATAGCGGCAAAAGTGATCGTATCCACAATTGCTGCCGTGGCATTGTTCACATCTTGCCAAATCTCCTTTAACGCCTGGTTCGTATGCGCATCTCCATTGCCCTTCATATCGCTGCTGGTATCAAGCGGTCCCTCAATGGTCCGCACTACATCACCAAGAACAATGGATTCCGGTGAACGGCCCAGCATAAACCCACCGCCAATGCCGCGTCTGCTTTCCACATACCCCGCTTTTTTTAAAATCAGCATGATTTGCTCCAGATATTTCAACGGTATACTTTGCCGCTTGGAAATATCCGTCAAGGGAACAATCTCACTGCCGGTATAGCGAAAAGACAGATCCAGCAGAGCCTTGATGGCATATTCACTCTTGAATGTGATTTTCATTATATCTCCAAATACGATAAATACTATAGTAATAGTCATAATTTAAGACAAAAAAATATATTGTCAAGATTTATTTACAATTAAACCGGATTACTGCCGCATTTATTTCCAACATCACACAGAAAAAATCATTGCTTTTCTTAAGATTTTGACTATTTTATAAATCATAGGGGCAAAGTATTGGGTACCAGCTGGCTGATTAAACTCTAGAGGAACAAAATGAAAAGTATTATTCGCTCTACCGTTTTGCTTTTTTCGTTAATTCTCATTTCAAATTGCAGCAATTTTACTCCACCTGTCACCATCCAAAATCCTGTTTGTGAATATCTGACCAATCCAACAGGGATCGACACACCTGCACCACGGTTCAGCTGGCAATTGACTTCAAACCAACGGGGCCAAACACAAACCGCTTATCGTATTCTGGTAGCCAGCAGACCCAACAATCTTGAACAGGAACTGGGCGATCTATGGGACAGCGGCAGAATTGAATCCGATCAAAACCTGCACATACAATATCAGGGTGAAGCTTTGAAAAGCAACCAAACCTGCTATTGGCAGGTCAAAGTCTGGGACAAAGCAGGTAACGCTTCTAAATGGAGTGAACAATCCTATTTTACAACAGGTATGTTTGACAAATGGCAGGCAGAATGGATCGGCAAGGATCCGGATTTCCTCCCCGTCATCGATGCCAAATACTATGACAGTCCCGCTGCTAAACCCAATGATACAGTCAATGTGAACGAGCGATCAACTCTTCTCCGCAAAGAATTTAACACATCGGGTGCAATCAAACGCGCCGTTGTAAACGTGACCGGTCTGGGATTTTACGAGCTTTACCTGAACGGCAGTAAAGTTGGAGATAAAATCCTGAATCCCGTTAAAACCAATTATCGCAATAAAGTCTATTACGATGTTTATGATGTAACCAACATGTTACAATCCGGACAAAATGCAGTCGGCATAGAGCTGGGTAACGGCTGGTTCAACCCTTTAAAAAAATGGTGGAGCTGGCGCATGCAGTGGTTTGGCCCCAAACGGGCCATTCTGCAAATGCTGATCGAATATAAAGATGGCAGTACGGAACAGGTCATAACCGATGAGTCATGGAAAGCTGCTGATGGTGCAATTCTCTCAAGCTGCGTTTATGATGGTGAATATTACGATGCCAGAATTGAAAAACAAGGGTGGAACGCAAAAGAGTATAATGATTCTCAATGGGAACCGGTCAAAACCATGACGGCTCCCGGAGGAAAGCTGGTTGCCCAAACCATGGAACCCATTAAAATCACCCAAACAATAGAGCCCGTTTCGGCTACTGAGCCGCAAAAGGGAGTTTATGTCTATGATATGGGACAAAATTTTGCCGGCTGGGCAAAAATCAAATTAAACGGAACCGCAAACACAATTATGACCGTACAATACGCGGAAAACCTGCTACAAAACGGTCTCGTGGACAAGAACACAAATAATCTGGTAGCAGCAAAAGATACATATATATTGAATGGTAATGAATCAGAAACCTATGAACCTCATTTTACTTATCACGGATTTCGATATGTTCAAATTACCGCTGAACCTGCTCTGCCCGAAATTGAATCCGTTACCGGTTGTGTGGTACATTCATCTTGTGACATTACCGGTTCATTCGAGACTGGAAACATCTTACTCAACAAAGTACAGCAGGCAACACTGTGGTCACAACGCAGCAATATGGTGGGATACCCCATGGATTGTCCCCAACGCGATGAACGACTCGGCTGGCTGGGAGACGCCCATATTACTGCTGAAGAAGCCATGTATAACTTTCACACTCCCCTGTTTTACAAATACTGGCTGAACAGTATACAACTCGGTCAGGATAAACAGAGTGGCGATATCCCCTACATTATTCCCCGTCCTTCAACGGAAGGTGGCACCCCGGCATGGAGCTCTGCCTATATTTTGATCTTGTGGTACCATTACCAGTTCTATGGAGACAAACAGATCCTTGCGGACCATTATGAAAATCTAAAGGCCTATTTGGACCATTTATCTTCCACTGCTGAGGGATATATCCTCCCACATGACAAATACGGGGACTGGTACAGTATTGAACCTGACTGGTCACGGGGAAAACCCGAATCTGTGGGCACATTTTACTATTATTACAACAGCATCTTGCTGAGTAAAATCGCTGGCATTCTGAATCTGCGGGATGATCAGCAAAAATACAACGAGCTTTCAAATAAAATACAAGATGCCTACAATAAAAAGTATTTCGACGCCAAACAAAACATTTATGAAAATGGCGGACAGTACTCCAACTCGGCACCTCTGTTCCTGGGTATTACTCCGGATGCTTCCCGGCAGGATGTACTGCAATCGCTATTTCAGGATATCATCAAACGCGACAAGGGTCATATCCTGACCGGTATTTTGGGCACAAAATACATGATGGAAACCTTGTCATACGCAGGCGCAAACGAAATCGCTTACCTGCTTGCAACCCAACCCGATTATCCCGGTTGGTATGATCTGGTGAAAACCCGTACCACCTTGTCCGAACATTGGGACCAGAGCGGCTCTAATAACCATGTTATGTTTGGTAGTATCAGCTCATGGTATTACAAGTTCCTGGCAGGTATTCAAACAGACGAAACCCAGCCCGGCTTTAAACACATTATCATAAAACCCTATATTCAGGCAGAAACAGGCTATGTAGATGCAACGGTTAACACCTTGTATGGCATTGTCAAATCCAATTGGACATGTACTGAAACAGATTATCAATTAAATATAACCATACCCGTAAACACCACGGCAACAGTCTACCTGCCTGCCAAAGATAAAGAATCTGTAAAAGAAAGTAAAAAACCTGTATCAGACGCAGAGGGTGTACAATTTGTAAAAATGGATGGAAACCTTGCGGTATTTGAGGTTGGCTCTGGCAATTATTCATTTTCAGTTGGCGATATTAAAACCGTAATCGACAAGCCGGCGGTTACCAGTCCCGAGATTACCCCCAACCTGCAATACTTTTTCAAACCCGATAATCTGGCTATTGAACTAAAATGCGGTTCTCAGGATGCCAAGATATATTATACTCTGGATGGTTCAGAGCCAACGCAAGAATCCACATTGTACAAAAAGCCCTTTAGTATCGACAGCAGTACCCAGGTACGGGCCAGATCTTTTAAAGCGGGTTGTAAACCCAGCCAGATTGCATTCAAGCTGTATACCTGTATTGATCCTGAAAAAAATGGAGTTCAATACCAGATCTATAATGGTGATTTTCAGGATATGCCCAATTTCAACAAATTGCAACCGGATGTCCAGGGATATGTTTACAATATTGATCTTAAAGACCTGCCGCTCACAACCAACATGTTTGCAGTCCAGTATAATGGATTTATCGATATTGAGAAGACTGGCGATTATACCTTTTACAGCGGTTCTAATGACGGCAGTATTGTTTATATTGACGAAAAGATGGTGGTGGACAATGGCACCGGGCACATCTATATTGAAAAAAGCGGTAACGTCCATCTCGAGGCCGGCAGACACAAAATCCGTACAACCTATTTTCAAAAAGGCGGCGCAAAAGCTTTGGATGTGAGTTATGAGGGCCCTGGAATCGAAAAACAGATCGTCCCGGCGTTGATATTGTTTAGGGAATAACAATTGTCCGGTACCAGAGTACGAGCGAATCCGCTGGAAAGCGGATGAGCGAGTGTATCGAAGGCCGACGCTAAACGCAATGCAGAACGAAATTTATTTCGTTTGTCCGTCACAGACGGACTTTTATAAGAGTAGTGCCTATTACTATCTTTTTTTAATTTAAACCAAAGCGCACGAAGGAACAACAAAACAATCCTTCGTGCACTTCTTTCCTTCGTGGTCAATAATTATCAATTGCAAATCAAGATAACACCTAAAAACAAACAACGAAAAGCACGAAAAAAAAATTATCCCGTCAGTGATGATGACCTTATGGTGACAGATATTGCCAAAGTGATTTTTGCAATTTTATCCGTGAAAATATGTGTCGATCAGTGGCTAAACAAAAACCTCTCTGTGTATCAACTTTTTAACCAGGGAGACACTGGGTACACAGAGGAAAACAATTAGTCGTGCCATTTTCCCATTGTTGTTTAAAAATTTTTCCCATATATCAATGCTTATAGCTCGAGTTAATATTTGTCCCGCTAGGGACAAGATATTTGTAGCCACACTAAACAAATAATTTCCGTCCCATCGGGACGGGATAGATAGAATCATATGCATATTGCGTCCCGATGGGACGCTAAAAAAATGGACAAGAAAATTCTACAAATATTTCATCCCTAACGGGATATATAATAGATCCGTTTCTGACAGTGTAAATTTGATGGTGACAGAGATAATCTCCGTCACCATCAAATCTCTTTGCATTTATCCACGGTTTACTTGACAGTAATCATGTGTAGTAAACTTATTTTACCTTTTTAATGGTCCCCTCTACCTTGCCGCCCACAGCAAAGGTTACTTCATCCCCGGATTCACTAAACTCGAGTTCAACTTGTACAAATTTTGAAAAGAATTTTGTTTCACTTTCTGCGCAAACGGGACGAAAATCCTGGTTACGTACAGCTACCCACAATACATCATTTTCCAGCTTGACTTTGAGGGTGTTGGTGGGACTCCAGCGATACGCGCCGGTATATTTTGTCAAAACATCCACGGGTACGGTTATCTCAGCTCGAGGCAATTCCTGTCCTGCTGCCGCAGCCGGCAACTCGCGTACCCAGATATTGCGATATCGCACAGGATTCCCATGGTCCTGTAATGCCAGCGGCAACTTGTCCGGATGCCACGAGTAAGGCAGCCGTTCGGTCCAGCTGGTTGGGCCCAGAATTTCCACATGGTCCTGCGTCAATACGCCGTTATGAAAAACAGTAACAGTACCCGGTTTCAGCAATTCTTTTTCGCAATTGAATTGAGGTGCGTGAAACACGATATCATAGGTCTGCCATTCACCCGGTTTCAGACATGCATTCACCTGCGGAGGATACTCACCATAAATCGCGGAACACTGTCCATCAGAGTATGTGGGATTCTCATAATTGTCCAAAACCTGAACTTCGTATTTGCCCATCAGAAAAACACCACTGTTTCCTCGCGCCTGGCTCTTTCCTTCAGCAGCGGTAGGTGTAGAAAATTCAACATGCAGTTGGCAGTCGCCAAAATTACGCAGGGTACGAATATAGCCGCTGCCCTTTACACATTCCATGTTGCCGTCTTTGACGATCCATTTTGCCGGACTTCCATCCAGGCTCCGCCACTGAGAAAGGTCTTTACCGTCAAATAGAACAACCGCATCTGAAGGAATATTGCCGGGCTTTGCCTGACTGCTGAATGTACCGGGAGTAATAATTGCCGGATTGGGTCGGGAGATATCATGGATTTTCCAATGCTCTCCCGCAAAAGCCAGATTATACCCCAAAATCAATAAAACCAGAATAGTTAGATTTAATCGTTTCATAACAATCCTCTCCATAAAAAAGCCGGTTGTCATCGTTAAAAAACAACAATGTTCAACCGGCAACATTCTTTAGCTCAATTCATTAGAAATGAACCTTTTTGGGCTTAATCATCAATATCTGTATTGACAACAGCAGGGAATTCGGTTAGTGGACCCAGATCAATCAGTCTGATATTTTTCCATTTAACCTGTGTACCTTCTTTATCTTCATTGGTACCAATACCATGTACTTGTAACGCAATAAAACCACTCGGGGTCATGTCATCAACCAGGTTTGCACAAGGAACACCATTCAACCAGGTACGGATAGAACTTCCAATGGCTTCAATATGAACATGGTTCCAATCATTATGCTTGAATGCATTGCGTCCCGCTTCATTAAAACGCAAATCATACAACCAACCGCGACGAGCTTCATCGTAAATACCACATGACCACGCACGGTCAGATGGATCAATCTCTACCTGGTATCCATGAACGCGTCCGTTTCTATAATCTTTGCTGCTCAAACTGCGTATCTGCACACCTGAATTTAATTTTTCATCTACAATAAAATCATATTCAAGAATAAAATTTCCATAAGTATTTTTTGTGCACAAAAAGCTATTGTCAGTATTCATCACACTGGTACCCACAACCATACCGTCTTTAACTTCGTATTTGGCTTCACCACCGAGCTGAACCCATCCGTCAAGGTCTTTACCGTTGAACAGCATTTCCCATTCGGCGTTTAAACGGTTACCTGCAGCAACCATTGCAACAATACTCAAAAGTGCAATTGCAATTAATGCTTTTTTCATGACTTCTCCTTTATATTAAATTATATATATTGTGTCAGGTAATGATTTCCAAGTTCAAGCAATTTTTCTTTATCCAGTTCTGCGTTACTCACATTATCCAAATAGCGTGAAAACTCTACCGGTAAAGAATCAATATGAGAATCCTGCAATCGCTTTTCATTATTTGCGGTAATACGTTGAACCGATTTTTGCAGATAAAATGTATTTTTGAAAATGACGTCTATTTCTTTACTATCCAATTTTAAAAAGGTATGCTCATCTATGTTTTCAAGCGCAAGGCTAAGCATGGCATCATCCATGTCGGTTGAGTTCATGCCTTCAAGATATTTATATATCTCTGCCGCACTCATGTCCCGGCAATCCACCGGCTTGGGTTTGAACATGGCCCGGGATACAATCTCTTTGTATTCACGCGTCTTTTTTTCGAGTTGCACCAAAAGATATCCACAGGTATTTCCCGCTTCATTAAAGCTTGTACGTTCAGTTGAACCGCAATAGCTGACCGTATCATTTATATCCAGATGCTTGTGATAATGCCCCAGCGCCACATAATCGAATTCTATATTTAATGCTTGCGCCACATCAGGAATTCGCTGTTCGTTAAACTCGCCCATACTGTAATCCAGCTTTCCTGTCCATGCGCCATGGCTTAAAAACACATTGTATTTGGCGCCATCCGTTTCCACAGCATCAAATGCTGCTTCCAACTCTTCAGACAGGGAGCAATGGGGTACACAATGAAAATCACTGTCTCCAATACGAAAGCGCTTATATTCACTGATATACGCGGCATATACATTGGGGAATAAGGCAATAGATTCAAAAATGGAACCTGTTGATTTGATCCTGGGGGTTTCATGGTTTCCTGAAATGATTACCAAAGGTATGCCAGCATCGCTGATGCGTTGAATACCCTCCAATGCAATGCGAATTGCCCGATTACTGGGTCGTGGAGTATGAAACAGGTCTCCGGTGTGCAGCACAACATCCGGTCTGATCTGTAAAATATTTTCAATCACCTGCTCCCAGGCATTGTATACATCCTGTTCACGCTGATTTAATCCCGTGTCAGGATCAATTTTATGATATTCAGAATAGCCGAGATGGGTGTCTGAAAAATGCAATAAATACATGAAATGTCCAAAATAATCAATGATAGAATATAACAAGATTCGGGCTTTTTGTCAAGCAGGTTAATCCACACATAAATGGGACACTCGCGCCACATCTCAAAATCCATTTGATGCCCCAATGCGCCACATTTTATGGAGGCACAAAACACAGAAATCAAATAAACATCTATTATTATTATACTTAAGGCGCATGAAATTGTTTTAAAAATTACGGCACAGTCTTTGTATTAACACAAGTAGAGTTACAAAGGAAATAGCACACAACAGTTTACAATATAGGGAGGTTAGACAACAACCTGATGATCATGTGATAATCGCCATTCTGTTATGGAACACGAAAAACCGTTATCACAAAACTAATCTCTCCTCAATGGCCGCAGTAGTCTTTTTTTACTGCGGCCATTATTTTTACAACCCCTCTCATTTATACAATTCTTGTTTATTGACTTTTAAATCCGTCTGATATATATTAAAATTATGAACAATAAAAATTCCATTCTAAAAAACCAGGAATACATCCGTTTGCTGGAAACGAGTGTTCCGTTAAAAAAAGACATAACACATAAAGCCATTACAGATCTACATCTTGAATCAGACAGCCATATTCTGGATGCCGGTTGCGGCATTGGGCATCAGGCTGTTGCACTTGCCAACGCGATTCCAGATGGCAAAGTAACGGCAATGGATATCAATGATGTATTCCTGCAATACGCGCAACAACATGTCGTACCCAAAGACATGGACCGTATTACATTTCAACAGGGTGATATCTATAACCTCCAATTTTCAGAACATTCTTTTGATTGCATATTCAGTATGGACTGCCTGGGCTATTCTGAAAAAGATCCTGTAGCGTTATATAAAAATATTGCCAGAATATGTAAACCCCATGCCCAAATCGCCTTATTGTTCTGGGCATCTCAAACCCTGTTACCCGGCTACCCCCAGTTAGAAGCACAATTGAATGCCACACCGGATGGCATTGCACCGTTTACAGACAACATGCCCCCAGAATCTCACTTTATGAACACCCAGGCCAGCTTGAAAAAAGCCGGATTCACATCAATTCAAATGTATACATACACGCAACAAATTACAGCTCCCTTGTCACCAGAAATGCGTACAGCTATGCTGGATTTGTTTGATATGCGTTGGGGAAATTCTCAAAAACATATATCAAGAGATGCCTGGAACACATTTATCAAACTCACCAGAGACCAGTCGCCCGACTGTATATTAAACAAACCGGACTATAATGCATTTTTCACATATGTCATGTTTACTGGAAATATAAATTGAAAGGATACTTATGAGAACCAGATTGTTTCTAGTTGTTTTATTTGCATCAATAATCTTTGCCATGTCTTGCGAAACACCCGCGGGGCCACCCAATATTTTAATTGTTACCGGTGGACACGGATTTGAAAAGGAACCTTTTTTCAAAATGTTTGACGAGTTGGATTTAACCTGGAAGCATGTTGTGCAGCCACGCGGCAATGAACTCATTGCAGCCGATTCGCTGGACGCGTACGATGCATTGGTGTTCTATGACATGTTTGACGAGATTACTTCCGATCAGAAAAAAGCATGGTTAGCTATGCTTGACCGGGGTAAAGGTATTGTCTTTATGCACCACTCGCTGGCCAATTTTCAAAACTGGGCCGAATTTGAAAATATAATGGGTGGTAAATATGTAAAAAATACGGATTCTGTTAAAGATCTTTCAACATACAAACACGATGTAGAGGTACCTGTACATGTGGTTGACCCGGCTCATCCGGTTACAAAAGGGATGAGCGATTTCACACTATTTGATGAAGTGTATGGTAATTTCAGAGTTAATGCGGATGTAACACCCCTGTTAACAACCAATCATCCGGAAAGCAGCGAAACGATTGCATGGACTCACAAAGTAGGTAATTCAAAAATCGTTTACCTGCAACCGGGGCATGATCATCACTCCTATGAAGACACAAACTTTAGAAAACTGGTTATTCAGGCTATTAATTTTGTAAAATAAAAAAAGCCCGGCCATCCGCCAGATGGCGTACGGTCGGGCTTAAAATTATCTTTGAACAGTGTTCTTATTCAACACCTCTGATTTTTTCCATGAACTGGGCTCGCAAGTACTGTTCAGGAGATTCCGTTTTTGCAAAGCTTAGCTTACCTTTAAAATCACTAATGGATTCAAATCCTTTATCCAACATCCATGCTTGTACTTCTTTGAGCATTTTATCAATCTCATTTACGCCATTTTCATACAACACAGACGCAAGTTGAACCGTAGATGCGCCCGCAAGCAGCAACTTGATAACATCTTTGGCAGTTTTAACACCACCTGTCGCAGAAATATCACATCCCACATTTCCGGATACCAACGCTGTCCATCTGAGTGTTCGATGAATTTCATACTGACTGCTGAAATCAAAAGTAGTTTTTAACTCCAGTTTGTCAATATCAATATCCGGTTCAGTAAAACGATTAAACAATACAACCGCATCTGCACCCAAAGCATCCAACCTGGAAACCAAATTGGGTAATGCAGAAAAATTGGGGCCTATCTTTAATGCTACCGGAATATTTATTTTTTCTTTGACAATTTTAACAATATTATAATACATCTCTTCAATGTCCTGGCTGCTCTCCTTAGGATCAACAGCGCTTTTAAAGACATTCAGCTCAAGGGCATCTGCACCGGCTTCCTGAATTTGCATTGCAAAGTTGGGCCACCATTTATCTGACACACAGTTGATACTGGCAATAACCGGTATAGATACGGTACTTTTTGCCTGATCAATCAGGTCACAATAGTCGCGTGGTCCATATTGCATATTCAGTTCGGCTCTCAAATAATCCATGGCTTCCGTATGCATGGTTGCGGAATCGCTTAAGCCAAGGTCCTGTTGTGCCAGTACCTCTTCAAACATACTCTTTAACACAACCGCACCTGCACCTGCAGATTCAGCGTTTTTAATTTTATCAACCGACTTTGTTAGTCCACTACTGGATACCAGAATCGGATTTTTCAGCGATAGGTTCATGTATTGTGTAGACAATGCTGGCATAGTATTACCCTTTCATGACTAAACGTTTTGGTACAGATTCACACACATAAATATTAAAATTTTATCTGTCAAATGCAACCACGAAAAATGAAATGTAAAAAATTATTAAATATGTAATTTGCTGAAACCTCTTGAAATTTTAAAAGTACAAACATAAAATACTTGATTGTAAGGTATATCCTTTATACATTAATAAACTAGTAAAACTAACAACTTGAGATTGACGTGCCAGAAAATAAAGATATAGTAATTACTCCAGAGAAAAAAGAGAAATTCGAAGAAATAGCTTTCGATTTTATGGATTCTTTGTACAGCACGGCACTGCGACTGACACGTAATACAGAAGAAGCTGAAGACCTGGTACAAGACACATATTTACGGGCGTTCCGTTTTTTTGATAAATTCCAGGAAGGTACCAACTTTAAAGCCTGGATCTTTAAAATTATGACCAATACCTTTATAAATAAATACCGTAAAAAGGTAAGAACCCCTCAACAGGTTCAGCTTGACAAAGTTGCATTTGGCCTGGAAAATGAAGATGAAAAAGAAGAAAAAGTAGAACAGATCGAATGGTCCGGATTTGACGAAGAGCGCTATGAAGAGCTCTTTGATGATGATATAAAAAGCGCTTTATCACAATTATCTGAAGAATTTAGAATTGTTGTACTGTTGGCAGATATTGAAGGCTTTTCTTATAAAGAAATTGCAGAGATTATAGATCGGCCAAACGGTACAGTTATGTCAAGATTGTTCCGCGGAAGACGTATGCTGCAGAAAATTCTTGATAAATACGCAAAACGCGAAGGGTACATCCGCAGCGATTCCAGCAGAAATTAATTTTTTACATATTTTTGTAATATCAACCAAACTGGCATTTAACAAAAGGAGTTCAAAATGGGGTTTGATAAAGTATTTCAGTCTGCTGACTGGAAAACAGAAAAACACAGTCCCGTTGTAGAAATTGTTGGCAGCATTGCCAAAGGTGAAACCATCACCGTGAATGCAAGCGTTGGCAAAGAAATTGCTCATCCCAACACGACCGAACATCATATTTCCTGGATTCAGTTATTCTTTTTACCTGAAGGCGAAAAATTTGCCGTTGAGCTGGGTAAATTTGATTTTGATGCCCATGGCGCATCAGCACAAGGCCCAAACACCAGCACAATTTTTACAGATCCCGATGTAACCGTTAAATTTAAAACGGAAAAATCGGGCAAGGTTCTGGCTTCATCCTACTGCAACATTCATGGCTTGTGGGAAAGCGAACTTGAAGTTAATGTGTAATCCCTTAAAATTGTAGACGATCAAGACCGGATCCATACCAGGCCTAGCCTGGCAGGTCCGGTCTTTTTTTATATAACATAAAGAATCTGATGGAATTTTATAATGATATAGCCGGATTTTACGATCAAATGACCCGGTTTGATTCTCGCATTAACAAAGAAAAATTCCTATTCGCCTCTTTTTTACAACGTTACCCCATTAAAACAGCAATTGATCTTGCCTGCGGTTCAGGATTACATACAATCGTTCTGAATAAGCTTGGTGTTACAACAACAGGCATTGATATTTCCAGTGAAATGCTGGAACTGGCACGTAAAAATGCTTCCCAATACGGCATACATGCTGATTTTATCTCTCAATCCATGGAAGAATTAAATGTTTCTCAACCAGCAGACGCATTATTATGCCTGGGAAATTCTATCCCCCATCTACAAAATGAATCAGCATTAAAAAACGTATTAAAAAGGGCGAAAGATTCTATCCGTTCCGGGGGCTGGCTTGTTTTACAAATTCTGAATTATAGCAAAATATTGGAAAAGCAGGAACGCATCATCGCAGTACATGAAACAGATAACAAGACCTTTATCCGTTTTTATGATTTTATGGAATCACATCTGCAATTCAACATTCTTTTGATCGAAAAAACAGGAAACAATTTAACACACACATTAAACAGTACACAATTGCAACCTTTTACCCACAATACACTGATAAAAAACCTGGATCAAACCGGATTTACAAATATTGAAATATTCGGCAATTTAGAGTTTTCAGCGTTTGATCCTACAACATCTACCAACCTGGTATTAATTGCAAAACGCCCCTGACTTTATAATAATAAAATTTTTATCTGCTTGATTCGTACTCTTTTACCAGAGTTTTCAACAACTTTTCCTTATCCCGAATGGCCTTGTTTACTTGAGGCTTGAGTTTATCATACTCTACAACCTGAATTGGCGGATACAGTGCATAATACCAATACGTATCTCCAAAAGAGTTCTTGAGCATTTGTGCGGCATCTAAATGCTTAACTCCAAATATGGCAATTCGCTTTCTGAATGTAGCATAACGCGCGTCCATTCGCATATTGATTTGAAATTTCTCATACTGTTCGGCTGTAAAAGGTTTCTGTTCGTTGATCAGAATTAATGCTTCCTGGATGTGCCGGGGGTATCTGAATCTTACCCTTGTTTTTAAAAACGGCAAATATTCCAAAAACTTTTCAAAATTCCACGAACTTAGATAATGCGCCAACAAATATTCCAACGCCATCTTTTGATCTGAATCCTGAGCCAGTATAAATTCAAGGTTCGTCTGGGGATCCAAATCAAACTCTGGCAATTCCGGGCTCATAGGCACATAATGAACACCTCTCAATACAGGATCAATTTTCCGCAATGAATCACTTGCGGCAATATGAGCATAACGTCTGGCCCAACCATTCAGGATAATACTTTTTTTACAACTATTTAATACTTTTACTGTTTGCACGGAATCATTCAATGCAATATTAATAAGCGCTATTCTTTTCAATATCCAGGGTGTGTCGCCATTTCTTACAAGTGCTTTTTTACAAAGGTCTAATGCTTCGTCCAGCATGCCCAGCTCAAAATAATAATCGCTTTTGTTTAAAATATCAATTTCAGATGAAGCCCCCACCATAAACAGTCCGGCATTACCGCGTACCTGCGGATACGCAAGCATGTCATGCAGCAATTCGCCAGTATGATATAAAGCCCGATTGGTAGCAAACACATGGATTAAACTAGTATAGCGCATTTCATACTGAAGATCTAACAGTTCCTTCCACATTCCATGCTCGGTATAGTATTCAAAGGACAAATCTTTTTTTTCAGATCCGGGCATTGCAAATACCAGATAAACCATAACCCCAACAACCAATAAAGCATTCACTGTAATTGACAGCCATTGAATAGGAATATTTATAATTTTTTCAGTTTCATCTTTTTCATAGCGCTTAAAAATACCAATATAGACAACCAATAACAGGTAATACACATACAAAACAATAGGCGTTATACCCTTTTTAACAGGATCATGAACAAACACATTTTTTAAAAAAGCAGTGTTAAAATCAAAATCCAGAATAAAAATTGCCGTTAATACAGGAATTATCAAGAGTGCAATGGGCACAATTATCCGCCCACGCAACTCTTTACTGATCAAAGCATGGAATAAAATGATACCAATGATATATAACAGCAAAAAACCACCGGCAAGATAGTAAAGCAAAATTCCCATTAGAATACTGGTAACATATTGAAGTCTGCTTTTCTGAACCAGACCTTTTAATCCGAAATAAAACGCTGCCAAAGATAAAAGCAGTCCCAAAACCAAAGAAAGCGGAAAATGATATCTGCCTAAAAATGCAAGCATGAGAAAACCTGGAATTATTTTGAGAATAAATTCAGGCTTTTGGGGGGTAAGGAATTTCAAAAACAAATAATTAAACAATACAACAGCCCAGGAAATAAATGCCAGTAATACTGCACCTGCAACGGGGAAATAATAAAACTGATTCAATAACAGAGCAAAATACTCAACCAGGCCACCCGGGTATGCCGCGTATACCACAAACAAACCGCTATTAAAAAAGAAAACCGGTTTTTGTGCCTGAAATATCAATGGCGTTTTCACTATAAAGTAAAAATAGATAAAAGCAATTGACATAAATCCCACAAAAAAAGTGGTATAAATCGTATCGGCTTCTTTGATTTTAATCAATAATGCTTTGATTAATCCGAGTATTTTTTTTAATATTACAATAAATTTAGACATATTCCACAGACTTGTTTAACCACATGTATCGTAGCAAATATCAGGCAAAACTTTGAATTCTTAAAATACAATTGGAATGTATTGCCCCTGAATTGCTGTTGTACCATGAAAAAGGAACATCTCTATGTCAGAACATCAATTCACTAATGCACTGATTCACGAAAAAAGCCCATACCTGTTACAACACGCTCATAATCCGGTGAATTGGCTTCCCTGGGGAGAGGCTGCTTTTACTAAAGCCAAGCAGGAAAACAAACCGGTCTTTCTCTCAATAGGGTATTCTACCTGCCATTGGTGCCATGTCATGGAGCATGAATCCTTTCAAGACAGCAAAGTTGCAGATCTTTTAAACACTTATTTCATTCCAATCAAAGTCGATCGGGAAGAACGTCCGGATGTGGATGATGTTTACATGACGGTCTGCCAAATGATAACCGGCAGCGGTGGCTGGCCGTTATCTATTCTCCTGACGCCAGATAAAAAGCCCTTTTTTGCAGCCACTTATATTCCCAAAACATCCCGTTTCGGACGAAAAGGTATGCTGGACTTGCTTCCCGAAGTTGCCCTGTTGTGGAAAGATAAAAATGAATCGGTATTGCAATCCGCCAAAAACATTACTGCAGAACTGAACAAACTGGAAAACACTAAAAAAGATTTTGTATTACCGTTTCCGGGTAACCATCAAACAGCATTCCAGGCATTTTCTGAACGGTTTGACCGGGAACGCGGAGGTTTTGGCAATGCACCCAAATTTCCATCTCCCCACAATCTGCTGTTTCTTTTGCGATATGGTTACTATCATGAAAATCCGGGTGCATTAAACATGGTAACCAAAACATTGACAGAAATGGGACGGGGTGGTATTTATGACCATATTGGATACGGTTTTCATCGTTATTCAACTGACCGAAACTGGCGTGTGCCCCACTTTGAAAAAATGTTGTACGACCAGGCCATGCTGATTATGGCATATAGCGAGACTTATCAGGCAACCCGTAATATAGAATTTAAAACCAAAGCTGAACAGGTTTGTGAATATGTTTTACGCGACATGACCGCACCGGAAGGTGGATTTTACTCTGCTGAAGATGCGGATAGTGAAGGCGTTGAAGGTAAATTTTACGTCTGGAGTTTTAAAGAGCTGCTGCAAAACCTGACGCCCAAAGATTTAAACATTGCCGTTAAATTATTCAATATTGATCAAAAAGGCAATTATCACGATGAAGCTACACGCGAACTTGTCGGGAACAATATCCTCTATCAGGAAAAAAGTGTTTCTAAAACAGCACAAGAGCTGGGCTTGTCTGAAAAGGAATTGAATGAACGGTTAAATATCATCCGGGAAACCTTGTACACTATTCGCAAAAATCGCGTTCACCCGCTCAAAGATGACAAAATATTAACAGACTGGAACGGGATGATGATTGCGGCTCTCGCCAAAGCCGGCAACATATTCGGCAACCATGACTATATTCAAGCCGCTGAAAAAGCCACAGATTTTATTTTTAATAATCTGGAACAACCGAATGGCAGGCTACTACATCGCTATCGTCTGGGTGATGCGGCAATCCCTGCTTTTTTGGATGACTATGCCTTTTTTATATGGGGTTTGATAGAACTCTATTCAGCCACATTCAATACGGACTATCTCATAAAAGCAAAAAAACTGTTTACCAACACTCTTGACTTGTTTTGGGATGATCAACAACATGGATTCAACAATTCAGCAAGCGATAATGAAAAATTGTTATTATCCGGCAGAGATGTGTATGACGGAGCTACCCCCTCTGGTAATTCGGTTATGTTTATGAATCTGCTAACATTGGCAAAACTCACTGGAGATACAAAACTGGAAGAAATTGCAGATCAGCAGGAAATGGCCTTTTCCGCACAGGTGAACCGTCACCCCTCTGCGCATGGATGGTTTGTGTCAGCCTCGGAATATGCACTGTCAGCATCAATCGAGATTATTGTCTGCGGAGATCCGGACTCAAAAGACACCCGCAATATGCTCAACATCATTAAAGAGCATTACCTCCCCAACAAGGTAACAATTGTAATTCCACCCTCACCCAAAGACAAACAATTGATCTCGTTTTTACCCTGGTTAAAAGATTATAAAATGATCGGCCATAAAGCAACAGTATATGTTTGCCGCAATCGCGAATGTCAGCTTCCGGTTAATGAAACAGAATCCCTGAGAAAACAACTCGAAGCATTTCGAGCACTATAACGCTTGTTTTAGAATATCCGTCAAAATTTCATCCGGCAGCACAACAGGATTTCCCTTCATACTACTGGCTTTGCTAGCTTTATCAACAACAAGGGGAATATCCTGTTCTGTCATACCAAAATCAGACAAATGTGCCACGTTCAATTCATCACATACCTGCTGCACCCATACTACAGCATCTTGTGCAGTAGCGTTTACATTGCCAGTTAATACTCTGGCCACCGTATCGAACCGTTCGAGATATGGGGAATCAGGATATTGACTGCTGATGTAACTGACATTGGCCTCGGTAACAAAGGGTAACAATCTTGCACAGACCACTCCATGAGGAGCGGGAAAAAGCCCGCCCAAAGGTCCTGCAAATCCATGTACGGCGCCAAGCTTGGCATTTGCCAACGCAAGTCCGCTAAACAACCCCGCAATACTCATATCCTCACGTGCGTTTGCATCATCACCATTCCTAAACGCAGTTACCAATGATCGTGAAGCTCGCTTTAATCCCTCCAGACAAATACCATCTGTCAAAGGATTGGCCTTGTTTGAAACAAAAGCTTCCATCAATTGCGTCAAAGCATCCAGCCCTGTACTTGCAGTTACATCCGGCGGCATACTAAAAGTGAGTTCCGGGTCCACCAGGGCAACATCGGGAAGCATATAAGGACTGCGCATACTGACTTTGACCCGATGCGTCTTTGATCCCAGTACCGCATTACGCGTCACTTCTGCACCGGTACCCGCGGTTGTTGGGATTGCAATATATGGCGCAGTGGGGTTATTGAGCTTTTGTCCCTTACCAATAACTTCCAGGTAATCGTAAATATCTCCTTCATTGGTAAGCAATGCAGAAACTGCCTTGCCGGTATCCACAACACTGCCACCGCCAATGCCAATAACCAGCTCACATTTTTGATTCCGGGCAAGCTCTGCGGCTTCAAGTGCAATATCAGTCGTAGGCTCCTGATCCACTTTATATTGAGACACAATAAATCCATTGTCTTTTAAATCTTGAATTGTTAAATCATAAAGCGGATTATTTCCTCCGGTAATAACCAGCACCTGCTTTCCATATCCGGTAGCAATATCCTTTAATTCCTGAATCCGGCCATTGCCAAAAACAATGCGTCCCGCGGTTGCAAATTCAAAATCCATATATAGATCCTCTGTTAGCCCCAGCCCTGTTCATCAGGATAAAGATTATTGTATTTAATACCCTGCCGGGGTTCTGCCATCATATCCGCAACCGTGTCCCGCCATTTTTGATAATGCGCGGTCTCTTTATGTTTTGCAGGATCATCAGCTGTGCGATAGACTTCAACAAACACAAAACGGGTAGGATCATCCTGCTGCTGAACCACATCAAAACGTGCTACTCCCGGTTCCTGTACACTGTTTTTCGCATTTTCCAGCGATGCTGCTATAAAATTATCAACCTGATCGGGCTTTACATGAACCAAAACATGTACTATAAACATAATTCAACTCCTTGCAATGATATTATTTTTTCCTTTTAAAAACATACAATGGCGCCGGCCTGTCTTCTGACGAAACATATATGTCTGTACTCTTGAATTTAAAACAAACTGACTCTGCCTGCTCAAGTCTTGGAATCTCTATATGCTGAGGTAATGCTTTAAATGTTGTTGGCCAATCCGTATCAAACGCATAGAGATACGCATTCTGGTACGTCAGCACAACAATCCATTTACCGTCACTAGAGATATCCATTGCTGTAGGCTGTGAACCAAAAGGCCCAAACCGCGGATCAAGCTTGATCTCATCAAATGTCAGCAAGGGTATGGTAGGTACCTCGGTGACCCGTTTTGCCTGCTGCTCGGAATATCTGGATTTCACATCAAGGTTCAATTCGTATAAAACCGGCGGAACCGTACGTTTGCTCAACAGCAAAATCTTTTTATTTGTAACATCCACAGCAACCGATTCACAATCTCGTGGACCATCAACATACTTGTACTTGATCTCTGTATAAATCGGTATAAAATAACGATGGTTGCTACTTAAATCCGGTTCTTTAACGATATATATCTTGCGGTTTTTACGCTTTGCGTTATTATCACCAATATCTCCTATCAACAAATAGGCGGTACCATCCAGTTCAAAAGAAGCCAGATCTTCCCAGTCTTTGTTCTGTACACCATCAACAGTAAAACGCCCCAAATCCTTTCCAGCCGAATCTGCGGCATACAGGTAAGTCTTGTCTCCACTATCATTGAGAAACCACAAAACTCCCGGATTCACAATTGATGAAGCTATTCCACTGACTTCATCAAGATTCGTGTTTTGCAAATCACCACAAAGTTTGGTAATGGTATAAGGCGATGGAGATAACTGCTCAAGCCGAGCCGGTTCCTGTGCCAGCAAAACACCCGTACATATCAATATTAAAAGAACAATATTATTTCTTTTCATATACTCCCTGTCATGAGGCAACCGAACGAACAGCATTGAACAACCGTTCCAAAGCCTTGTTCAATACCGGACGCGGACAGCCAAAATTAAAACGTACAAATCCATCAAAATCAAAATCCGCACCGTCTGAAAATCCCAGACCATGCTGTTCAAAAAACTTTATGGGATTTTCCAATCCCAATTCTCTTACATCAATCCACCCCAAATAAGTGGCTTCAACATGTGTCATGCTAATACAATGACAGTCAGCTACTGTGCTTTCCAACAGGTCCCGGTTTTCTCTCAGGTACTTTAATACCGCCGTTAACCATTCCTGACCGTCTTTGAATGCTGCCAGAGCCGCAGTATACCCCATAATATTAATATGCGGAACAATGCCCGCCATCTCTTTTTTATAGCGTTCCCGCAAATCCGGATCAGAAATAATTCCAAACCCACAACCCAATCCCGCAATATTATAGGTCTTGCTGGGAGACATGAGAGTTATAGTCCGTTTTGCAATTTCAGGATCAAGTGATGCGGTGGGTATATGCTTAACATCCTCGTCTAATAACAAATCACAATGGATCTCGTCCGAGCAAATGATTAAATCATTTTTCTCACAAAATTCAGTCAGGGCCAGCAGTTCATCCCGTGTATAGGCTCTGCCTGTGGGATTATGGGGATTACAAAACAGCAGTAATCCGGTCTTGTCTGTCAATGCATCCTGCATCTTGTCCAGATCCATAACCCATTTACCGCTTGATTTATCGAGTGGTACTTTGATGAGATTCCGGCGTGAATTCCCCGGTGCATCCAGGAACGGCGGATACACAGGTGTAACAGACATGACGTCATCACCATCATTGCCCACAGCCCGGCACGCCAGGTTAAATCCACATACCAGACAGGGGATCCATACAATCCAATCCGCTTCAATCTTCCAGTTATACAACCGATCCATGCGTTCTATAATCACATCAACCAGCTCTTCAGGCGCCAAAGTGTACCCAAAGACCCCATGATGTGTGCGCTTATATAGTGCCTGCATAACTGCGGGAGGAGATTCAAAATCCAGATCAGCTACCCATAATGGTAAAATATCACGGTTTTTGTATTTTACCCATTTCAGGCTCGAGGTGGGTGTACGATCAATGATTCTGTCAAAATCTGCAAAATACGTCATTTGAACTTTCCTCCTACTAGACTCCATATGACCACTGACTAATATTAACAGTTTTAAATTAAAAAGCAAGCAAAGTGTATCAAACTGTTCATTTTCAAATCAGTGTATCGTTCCAAAACAACTCTGCAAAATTTGCAGAGTTGTTTTAAAACATTTCGCACCAGCACATGAAATCATATACATAAACTCAATAAAAACAATATAATTTTTTGAAAAAAAAGTGAAAAATCATCCATTTTCAGGTGTAGATTTTGCAACAGCGGCCATAAACCTGAGGATCGAAACCATAGGAGAGAAAATGAACTCAGAAACTGCAAGAAAACCCTATACCTGGAAAGGTAAAACCTACTATATCTATTTCCTGATATTGATCACACTCGCATTGTCAGCTTTACCTGCATTTGCTATCAGTGTTAATGATTTGGAAATTGTACCCGGTTATTTATTGGATGCAAATGGAAAGTATGCTGATATTGCAATAAGTCCGGTAGACAAGAGTGTTCATGTTGTTTGGGAAAACAATTATGATCTATATTACAGTTATCGCACTCCGGATGGCAACTGGATGACCCCCGAAACGATTGGCGATGGCGGCAGAATTGTAGAAGGCCTGGATGAACATGGTTTACCAGATCGCTGTTCCGCAATAACGGTAGATGGTAATGGGGTTGTTCATATTGTTTTTGCTGAACGTGATGGTGACTTTAATTATTGCAAAGGAAACTATGGTAACTGGGGCGTAATTGATGAAATCGAAGAATCCCCTACATCCAAAATTGTACCCGACATTGTAGAATCACAAGGCAATATTTATACGATCTATGAAGAAGGATATGAAGACAATATCTATGTGGTACCATACATTAATGGCCATTGGCAATCCAAAATCTTTATAGAGCGTGGTGAATATCCCTCTCTTTACAAAAACGATACCGGCACCATTTATTTACTAAGCAGAAACCGTGAAACCATCCGTAATGCTTTATTTGGTTATCTGCAAACCGGAGAAACCAGTTTTCACATGGTTTCTAATGTAACAGATGCCGTTTACAGACTTGGCGGAGGCCCCAACCTGGCAGTACATAACGGCAGATTGTATCTGGCGTGGTGTGATGTGCCCGGTCCGGATGGTCCAACAAAGACTATAATGTTTTGTGGAACGGCCGAGGAACCCGGTCTTACATGGAATACTAAATTGGGTGGAAGCAATCCCCTCTATTATGAAGATACTGCAACTCCACATCCCCGCGTTGCAACCTTTGATGATGGCACCGTGGTTTATATGAACGCCAGACGTCAGGATAAACGCTATATGATCTGGGAAGGAGACCAATGGAGTGTAGGTAGAGAAGCTCCATGGCTTGGTGGTTTGATAGAAGTTGAAAGTGATGGTTCTACCATTTGGGTGGCAAACACTTCTGCTCCGGGCATCACAGTTTTTGGAATCCGTAATCCTACCCTCATTCAGTCCAATGATCTGGAAATTGCAGAACATACCGTTTTAGACGAGCATGGTTTTAGCGGAGATATTGCTATCAATCCGTTAAACGGAGATATTAGCAGTTTGTGGGTTAATGACAACGACATACGTATTCGTACCAGAAACGCAGAAGGTGGTTGGGACCAAATGCAGGAACTGGCTTTGGATAATATCAATGTTTATAGTGAAGATCAATTCCAGTTTCCGCAACGCTGTACAGCCATGGATATTGATTCTGCCGGAACCACACATATTGTATTTTCAGATGAAAACGGTAACATCTATACCATGAACAACAGCAGTGGCGATTGGGCTGAACCTGAACTTTTGGCAACAGTCCCCTCCTTTGCTATTTATCCGGATATCATTACCAAAGGCGATTATCGCTATGTTGTTTATCATGATGTTAGCAACAATACCGTTCAGGTTATTGAATATGACGGATCATGGGGAGAACCCCGGGATCTGGGCAGCGGTTCTCACCCCAGTCTGGAACGTGGTGAAAACGGTATGGTTTACCTGCTCTTCCAGGAAGAGGAAACCGGTAAACGCTATGCACAATTTGCATTCAAAGTACCGGGATATACAGATTGGATGTTTCAGGAAAATGTTACCAATCCCGTAGACGAATTGGGTGATTCTCCATACATGTCTGTAGGTAATGGTAAAATCTATATTGGTTGGAACAATAACACCGAAAATTCAGGTGACTATAAAGGTGAAATTTTCTGTGCAGCGGCAGACGAGCCGGGCATGGACTGGACTCCCCGCCATGGCAAAGAACAGCCATTATTTTATGAAAATACGGGTGATCCACATATCAGACCTTCAGTCTATTCTGATGGAAGTGTTCTGCTTTTAAACGGCAGGCGTCAAACTCCCAGAATTATGGTATACGAAAATGACATGTGGAGCAGTACTGCACTTGCACCCTGGTCAGGCGGCACACCTCAAGTTGTAAATGACGGTCAAAATGCCTGGGTTATGGTTTCTCAAATATCATCCGCATCGTCAAATGTATCTGTTTCTGCCATAGGTATGCCGGGAGCATCTAAAAATACATTCAACAATCCGGTACCTGAATTCACAACAACACCGGAACTGTTTGCAAATGCAAATTCTGTTTGGACCTATTCCCCGGCAGCTCTGGATGATGATGCAAATCCATTGACCTGGGAACTGGTTCTTGGACCGGATAATATGACACTAACTTCATCTACAGGAGCTGTAGAATGGACACCCACAGAAGAAGATAAAGATTTAGATCTTTGGGGTAAAGGCGCAGGTTATTACCTGACCGGTATTAAAGCCACTGACTCTGAAGGCGGCTGGCAAACCCAGTATTTCTGGATTCGAATTGCCGGTGTCAACTTTGATCCTGAAATCACATCTACAGCCCCAACTCAGGCATTTGTTGATACCCTGTACACATACAAGGTCACTGCAACGGATCAGGATGGTGATACTCTGAGTTTTTCAATTTCAGAAGGTCCTGAAACAATGTCTATAGATGCTGACTCGGGCCTGGTAATCTGGACTCCTCAGGATGGAGATGAAGGTGACCATACCATTCGAATTCGTGTTGACGATGGCAAGGGCGGTTCCGCTATTCAGGAATATACCCTGAATGTGATCAAGGTCGTTTTACCTCCCGACCCATGGTTTGTTGCAGATACAACAAACGGACTTGTCCCCCTGACAGTTCAGTTTACAGATGAATCTGAAGGTGATATACTCTCATGGCAATGGGGATTTGGTGACGGTGGTACCAGTACACTGCAAAATCCATTACATGTTTTTGACTCTGCGGGTTCATATTCAGTCAGTTTGAAAATCGTCAGCACCGGTGGTGTGGCAACCCTGATTCGCGAAGGATATATCAATGTCTATAACGAAGACCTGGTACCCGCCTTTAGTGCAGATACAACTCGCGGCAAAGCTCCGTTAACAGTCCAGTTTACAGATGAATCTACCGGAGATATTGATGAATGGTACTGGGATTTTGGTGATTCTACCTATAGCGATGAACAAAATCCACAGCATGAGTACAGCACCAACGGTGATTATGATGTAAAATTAACCGTAAAAGGGCCACGCGGCAGCAGTACCCTTGTTAAGGAATCATACATTCAGGTCATTCCCGATCCTCCTGTGGCAATGTTTTCCGCAGAACCGGTACAAGGTCCTGCTCCGCTAACAGTAAACTTTAGTGATCAAAGTGAAGGCCTGGTAGACAGCTGGTTCTGGAACTTTGGTGATGGTGTTACCAGTGAAGAACAAAATCCAACACATACATATTCAAGTATAGGAACCTATACCGTAACACTGGTTGCAACAAACAACGGTGGAAGTGATACCCTGACAGTAAATGGCTATATACAGGTACAAACCGGTACGCTGGTAGAAAGCGATACAGAAACACCGGATAGATTCCAGTTACAACAAAATTATCCGAATCCTTTCAACGCGCAAACAACGGTACGATATGACCTGCCACGTGCTGCAGATGTATTGCTTACCATCTATGATATAAACGGTAAGATGGTTAAAACGCTTTTCAAGGGCGTTCAATCTGCCGGCACCTATCGGTACATTTGGGATGGTACCGATTATAAAGGCAACATGAGCGCTTCCGGAATGTATATTCTCCATATGCAGGCCAATGATTATTTAAGCGACAAAAAAATCATTCTCATCAAATAGCTTTAACGCAACGGAAGGGAGAAATCCCTTCCGTTTTTTCCCTTTTTCTCCAAAACTGCTTTATTTTTTTGATTGAATTTAATAAATTTATTTAATAACTTTTTTCACAACTTAAACGTTTGAGGAGAGATATGGGAAAAAAATTATTTCATTTTACATTGTATTTATTAATCGGTATTGCTATTACAAGCTGTACCAGTACCTCATCCAGTATTGATCGAAATGCGGTTGTCACACGTAATAATCCGCACATCACCACAGTCGATCCCCTGGCCCCGCTTACCGTAGGTAACGGTGAATTTGCTTTTACTGCCGATGTTACAGGTCTTCAGACCTTTCCGGATTTTTACTACCAAAATGGCATCCCCATTGAAACACAAGCTGAATGGGCATGGCACTCTTTTGACAACCCCAACGGATATACCTTAAAAGATGCCTATCGCTATTATGACGTACATGGTCGCCAGGTGGGATACCCCACAAACGAACGAAGTAAAGCAGGTCAATGGCTGCGTTTAAATCCGCACAAACTTCCGTTGATTGAAATTGGCTTTAGATACAAAAAAGCAGATGGCTCTGAATTGACTGTCAAGGATGTTAAAAATATCGACCAAACGCTGGACATGTGGACTGGTTTACTTTCAAGCTCCTTTACTCTCGACAATGCCCCCGTCAAAGTTCTCACTGTTTCTGATCCCAATGCGGACAAGGTGTCTTTCAAAGTTGAATCTCCCTTGCTAAAAGAGGGTAAATTGACTGTCTCGTTAAGGTTCCCCTTTACACACAATACCCGCATTAAAAACAAACCGGATGTAGACTGGAACAGCCCTGATAAACATACCACCACAATTCTGGATCAGACTATAGACCATATCGTTTTGCAAAGAGATTTGGATACAACACGCTTTTACACCCAATTCACCTGGTCCGGTTCTGCAAAACTTGAGCAAGCCGACAAGCATGCATTTGTATTATCAAACGCATCCGAATCTTTTGAATTTTCCTGCGAATTTTCTCAAGACAAAAACTTTGCAACAGGAGATATTCAATCCGTTACTGCGGCATCTGCTGAAGCATGGGAAGCATACTGGTTTTCAGGTGGTATCATTGATTTTTCAGAATGTAAAGATACCCGCGCCAAAGAACTGGAAAGACGCGTTATTCTATCATTATATCTCATGCGCAATCAATACTGCGGTAAAATACCACCATCCGAAACCGGCCTGACCCACAGCAGCTGGTATGGCAAACACAATACAGAAATGTATTGGTGGCACGCAGCCCATTTTGCATTATGGGACCGTCCCGAGTTGATGGAAAACAGCTTACCATGGTACATATCTATTATGGACCATGCAAAAGCTACAGCTAAAGAACGCGGATTTGAAGGCGCCAACTGGTCAAAAATGGTAGGGCCGGACGGACGTGAAAGTCCCGGCGGTAATCCGCTGATCATCTGGAACCAACCCATGCCTATTTATATGGCTGAATTAATTTATCGCCAGCATCCTACTCAGGAAACACTGAATAAATACAAAGACATGGTCTTCGAAACCGCAAAATTCCTGGCTTCTTTTGCATATTGGGATAAAGATACTCAACGCTATGTTCTGGGCCCGCCCTTGTGGTTGTCTCAGGAAATATATGACCAAAGCAAAAGCCAGAACCCCACATTTGAATTGGAATACTGGTATTTTAGCCTGAAACTGGCACAGGAATGGAAAGAACGATTGGGTGAGTCCCGCGTAGAAAAATGGAACCATGTCATTGAACACTTGTCTCAATTACCAACTAAAGACGGGTTATATGTGGCCCTTGAATCTACCCCGGACACCTTTGATAACATTGAAAGCCGCAGAGACCACCCCTCATTGCTGGCAGTATTGGGTGTTCTGCCCGGTGAACGTGCAGATAAGGCCATTATGGAAAAAACCCTTGAGCAGGTCATGAAAACCTGGGACTGGGAAGCCAAAATCTGGGGCTGGGATTACCCCATGATCGCCATGACGGCAACCCGTGTGGGGCGACCTGACATCGCAGTCAAAGTATTACTGATGGATGCCCCCAACAACGACTATACCGCAAACGGACATTGCCCGCAGCGTCAGGACCTGGCTGTCTATATGCCGGCTAACGGTTCTTTATTGTCCGCAGTTGCATTAATGTGCGCCGGCTGGGACGGAGCTGAAACCGATTCCCCCGGCTTTCCCAAAGACGGCAACTGGAACGTAAAATGGGAAGGTATTTCACCTCTGCCATAAATCAATTTTTCCACAATTACCCTGAGCAGGGATCGGAGCTTCCACCCGATCCCTGCTTTTTTTATTTCACAAATACCATTTTTCTCGACATCCGGTAATCTCCCGCAACAAGGTTGTATATATATATCCCCGAGCTCAATCTTGCGGCATCCCAGTCAACCGAATGAAAACCGGGCTGCACAAATCCGTTCAATAGCGTAGCAACCTTTTGTCCCGTAATATTATAAATATCCAGGCTTACCCACATATACTCCGGTACCTGGAAACGGATCGTTGTTATGGGATTAAATGGATTGGGATAATTTTGATACAGTTCAAAACCTTCCGGTACCGGGTTTTCGTCATCCACATCTGTAATGATGGGTGTCAGATCAATAAAATCCACTGTATTGTCACTGTAATTCGGAACAGCCAGAATATTATCCCGTGTATTGATATAAATATCTGCGGGATCAACATGACCGGTTGAGATAGTATCCGCTTCTTCCAGGCTGAACAAGGGATCATAACGGAACACACCATCGCTTCCCCATGAAGAAAAATAGATATACCCGGTACTGTCAATGGCCAGACCATCCAACTGTCCGTGGTAGGTCCGAATAACCTCAGTTACCGATGAATCGGCAAGGTCAACACGCTTAATATCCCTGCCGGTGCAAAAATACAACAATTCAGGATCAGGTATATACAGAATACCGTTAATACCGGTAAGGCCTGTTGCGAAATCCGTGTAGAAAAAAGTCTCAGGCCTGATCTTGTAAATCTTGCCCTGTGATGAATCCGTTACATAGAGATTACCAAGCGTATCTGACGTTATATCATTCAAAAACGTTCGTCCTTCAATTTCAATAATCAAATTTGTTTCACCGGTCTCTAAATCAATTTCAACAATACCCTCGGTTCCGGCCCCATAAAGATGTCCTTCAAGGATATGCAGCCCCCTGCACGATGACAGCGTATCATTAAAAACACTTTCTATGCCTAAACTGTCTATCACGATGATCTTGCCATCATTCTTGTTGGAAACAAAATAACGGTTACTGTCATAATCAAACACTACACTTTCCGGTTCATTGAACAATCCATCACCATATACACCGAAAGCCACAAAAAGTACCAGAATCAGTAAAGAAACGCTAAATACGCTTTTAAAATACTGCATAACTCTCCTCCAAACAATATACGTTATTATAACAAGTTTTGAAGAGCGAATAATCTGTAAATTTACCGCATTTCAGCCTGTTTTTTTACTTGGGAATTGTAATAAAATCTTTATATTGTAGAATCCAATTGTATATCAATTTATAATATGGAGGTTTACTTGAAAGTAGTGAATCTTGCAAGTCATCCCCTGTTACAGCATTCATTGACAATTCTTCGAGATAAAAATACAACAACCGAAATGTTTGTTCGTCATTCAGCAGTGGTTTCACAGATACTGATTCTGGAAGCAACCAAAAATCTGAAAATGGAAAACCACCCCATTGAAACACCGATAACCCAAACAAACGGATTACAAATTCGCGAGTCATTGGTGTTTGTTCCGGTTCTGCGTGCCGGTATTTCCATGCTCATTCCGGCAAGAGAATTCCTGCCGTGGGTTTCGGTTGGATTCATTGGGCTTGAACGTGACGAAAACACCGCCAAAGCCCGGGAGTATTACCAGAAATTCCCTCACGATCTGGACCGCAAGCATGTTCTGGTACTGGATCCCATGCTGGCAACCGGCGGTTCGTTAATCAATACTATTCATGCATTGCAGGAAAAAGGTGCGCATAAAATATCAGCAGTTTGTATTGTTGCTGCCCCGGAGGGAATAGAAGCCCTGCACACACAGTTTCCTGATGTAGATATTTATACCGCTGCAATCGATTCAAATTTAAATGATGTTAAATATATCGTCCCCGGGCTGGGAGATTACGGTGACCGCTATTTCGGCACCTGATAAACCCATCCGGATCATAACCTTAATTGACAGGAGAAAGCGCGAAATGAGAAACTCTGTTTTTTTTACTATTGTAATGATTATTCTGGTAACCGCACTGTTTACAGGGTGCAGCCAACAAAAGCAGGAGGCAAAAATGGAAAGCAAGCCGGCCCAATTGATTGACAAACTGGAAAACGCTGAAAAATATTACGACTTACATCCGGGTTTTCAAAAGGCCTTTGAATTTCTGCGTCAGGAAAACCTTGCGGAAATGGAAGCAAAACGTTATGAACTTGATGGTGAAAAGCTCGTTGCAACTATCGACAAAGCACAGGGCCGCAGTAAAGACTCTGCATACCTGGAAGCGCACCGTCAGTTTATCGATATCCAATATTGTATCAAAGGCCCTGAAACATTTGGCTGGAAGCCCACAGATACCTGTACCGATGTCCGTGAAGAGTACAAACCCGATATCATGTTCTTTAACGATACTCCGGATGCTTATAACACATTGACAGCCGGACAATTTACCATCTTTTTTCCAAATGACGCACATACTCCTCTGATCAGTGACGGAGACTTGCATAAAGTGGTAATCAAAGTAGCAGTAGATTATTAATTGATATTATCCATTCCCGGGGAGCTTTTCCCCGGGATAATAAAGGAATTTTTATGAAGATCTGGGTCGACGCCGATGCCTGCCCAAAACCCATCAAAGAGATACTGTATCGTGCAGCCAACCGGCTGCAAATTGTTACCGTACTGGTAGCTAATCAAAACCTGTCTGTTCCCACATCTCCATACATACAAATGACCCGGGTAGATTCCGGTTATGATCAAGCGGACAAGTACATCATGCAAATGACACAATCACGGGATATTATTATTACCGCAGACATTCCCATGGCTGCAGAAGTTATTGCCAAAGGCGCAGTGGTATTGACACCGCGGGGCCGTGTATACACGGAAGAAAATATAGGCGAGCAACTCTCTATCCGTAATTTCATGGACGAGCTGCGCGGGAATGGAGTTCAAACCGGTGGGCCACCACCACTCAACATGCGGGACCGGGAAGAATTTTCCAATCAACTGCAAAAATTGATCAACAGCAGATTCTAATAGACTCCCAGTCTATAAACCTACAATTTTTATATCAATTCAACAAATCAACCAAACGTTTCACAACCTGCCCATAACCGCTGTTCACAAACAATCCAACCTGTGCAATCAATTTATAAGCAATGGCAAACTGGGCAATAGCGTATCCCGCAATGGTAAATTGGCTGATGCTGATCAACCCTACACCAAACTGGGAAATGTTGACAATGCCCATTCCAAACTGCCCAATGGAAATGATCCCTTTGGCAGGTACAGGTACACCATTGGGACGAAATTTAAATGCGATATGAAGCAAAGGCCACCCCAATATAGTGGTTTTGCTTTTAAACTCGTAACCCCATCCATCCCATTCTTCTTTATAGGGATAAGGTGCACCACAATTCGGGCAAGCCTTTGCCTGCTCACTGACCTCGTGTTGACATTCACGACATTTTTTCATTGCAATACCCTGGATTAAACTCACTTCCAGTTAAACACTTTTACTTGAAAAATATTCATGTAAATGCAATTCAACATAAAAATGAAGCTTAATCCACTGCCATATACGATTCATTGCAGATGTCGATAAAACGCTGCCGTTTTTCGGGCTCCATGTGTTCAATAATTGTCAGCTTTCGGTCCCAGATCATGTTTATACTTTCCAGTCCGTCAAAGGAGATCGGACGTGAATGGTCAATGGCGGCCAATTTTTCTCCATTAAAGATCAACCGCACCCGTGACATGGGTGAAGGATCATCAATGGCATTTTCAAAAATCATAACAGCGTCATATTCCGGCATGTCAAACACAGCAAAACTGGGTTCGTATTTAAATTCTTTGATATGATCGGTAAAGCAACTGCGTACCAAATTGCCTTTATTTGCATTGACAATTTCTACCAGCCGGTTTTCGACAATGGATTCGGGCCGAATATTATTCTTGTGGGTATACCCGTAAATCTCTATACCATACTTTTTCGGCACACCATAACCCCCGCCGGCTGTCCAGGCAAAGTACATCGAGTCTGGAATATTCATCATGGCAGTGCCCACCACATTGCCATCCCGGTCAAAAATTTCATCGCCTTTGCGAATGGGAAAATCGATATTATATAATTCAGGATCAAGCTTTGCGGAAATCCCTATCTGGCACCAGTCATTACGAATTTGTGTACATTCCACAGTTACACCATCCAAAATCGACATAAAAACATGTCCGTTTTTACTCAACCGGATGTTTGCGGGACCGTCAATAACTTCGCCAAATACAGAACCAGAAATAATAAATGAAATAATTACGAATATTGTTCTCTTGAATGCGTCCATGTTTTTCCTTCTCCATTACTGATTTTTTATCAAATCAATAAACAAATACCGGGCCACAATCAATAACCCGGTATCAGAGTTGGAAAATTGGCACCCCCCATCTAGTTCAAGCTCAATCCTGTTAAAACATATTCATCGTAGGTTGTGTCGTTGATTGTGATTGTGGTAGAATCGTCTATTGCCACTTGCATTACATTGGAATAAGTAAGGGTCCGCTTGATCAATCCTTTTTTAGAGACAAAATCATAAAACTCAACATTAAACTGATCGTACCATTCAGGATCGTACTCGAACAGCCATTGTATCTTGTAACACTCGAATTTGCCTGCGGGCACCTCTACCTGTTCTTTGCCGAGCACAACTTTTTCAATTTTAGAGATCGGAGAGCTATGGGTACGATAATCCCATCGTGCTCCGGTTTCCAATGGATATTGCAAAGAAAGCAGCGGTGGATCTTCATAGATCATGGAATCAATCATCACCTGGTTAACCGATGCGGCATTGATTAAGTAATCACTGACCTCCGGAACAGAATTGAAATACCTGTCCCCAAAGAGGATTTTGTTCTTCGGGGATTGTTTGAGAATCAACCAAACAGGCTGACGATATGCATAAAAATAGAGCCCATCTTTTTCATTCGCAAGCCAACCATTGGAAACAAGCGTCGAGTTATCAATGGTTGCTGTTTCTTCCAGGATATATGTAGCAACCGAGTCAAATAAATAATCCGTACTTTTTAATTTTTGCACATAATATTCGTTAATGATATTAGAGGTTAAATTGGTATCAATTTCCAGATAGGCTTCAGGTAGTATCACCGTTCGTGTATACTGCCACTCGTTCCCTACCTTCATTGGAAAATACAAACCCGAGCCGGTTTCAGGCTCAACCGGATTTTTATCAGAATCGCAGCCCAACATGACTATTAAAGTAATAACAATCAAACAGCACAAATTCCTAAATCGCATAGCAATCCCCTTGACATGATGGTTGTAAAATTGTAGAGTTGATTATCAAAAGAGCCTCCTCCTGCCCTTCTCTTTTGATATGTTATATGACGAATCAATACGTTACTCTGTTTACATCAAAATACGGGTTTATAGTAATTTTCAATTAATATAAAAAAAACGGGACAAAGAGAGCAATTATTGGGAGACTTGCACATCTGGTAAAAAAAAACAGATGTGTACTTAATTATTTTCAAGCTCATCTATCTCATTCAATGTTCTTGAAAGCAATTCTTTCCATTCATCTTTAACACTCAGGTATTCAATAATATTGATAAATTGGTCATTTCTTTTCACGCACCAATGCCAATCTTTATATGTATCAATCAATTCTCCATTGACAATATTAGCCAGGCTTTCCAAGTAATTCACACCAATTTTTCGATTCCCAATCTGATTTGTTTTGGTCACAATACCATAAAACCACACATCACCATCTTGCTGTATTGATGCAAAATTATATGTATCATTAAAAGATTTTAAATTTAGTGACAGTCTTTTTCCGCGGCCTAACACACGTTGTATATTCAACTCTACTTTAAGCGTTTCAAGAAAATTTAACAACTCTTTTGCTTTTTCCTTTCCAATCGAGTCTTCCAATCTCTCAAAAAACACCTGTTCTGATATTGTCTGACTTTTTTCCTTAATCTCATGTTCTATATCATGAACGTTCTCGTCAACCTGCTTGTAAATTATTCGTTCAATCTCTTTAGTTTTTGCAATGATTCTTGGTGTAATTAGTAAAGTGTCATTTTCCGGATTTTTATATACGGGTAATTCAATTAAACTCAGGGTAAAATTCATATTTCCATTGCTATGAATATAATTTGCAAGGTCCTCCATATTCTCTCTTATACCATCACCAATAATAGTCAAAAGAAAACGTCCCTTTGCAAGATTGCTCTGTACCCGGTCAATAAATTCGGCCTCTTCAATATCCGGGTAATAGGCTTGAATGATCTCAAACAAACTTTTTCCATTGTCTCTTCTTGTCTTTAAACATGCCTGTTCAAGATTTGAATAATTCCATTTGGCTATATCCTTGGCATAATCCAGAATTTGCCCTATTACTTTTCTCCTGGCTTCGGGATTCCGCCATAATTTGCATTCACCGATTGTCAGAAATCCATATTCATTCAGATACAAGAGATCTACAAATCCTGATGGTGTCGATAATTCCCGACAAATGGGGATCATTCCCCCAAATGTAGGCTCAATTTCTTCTATTGGCAATAAAGATGGATTTTCAAAGCATACTTGTTGAATCCAGTTCTCGTTATAAAGTCCTGCATTTAATGAAACTTTTTCTAACAGTATCGCATTATCATCTTGGAGGAGTAAAGGAGTTGTGTATTGTTTCATTCTTCACCATAAATTTTATTATACAATTTTCAAAAAATATCATCTAATTGAAAATTCTGCAAGCGTATCACATAGCTTTCAAAATCCGTATCATACAAAGGATGCCCATAATGGGGCATATATTCCGCAACATGTTTTTCGAAACTGATACCAGAGAGCAATCGCAAAAACTTGTTATCCAGATCAAGCACAGTAGCTAATATTTTCAAGGGTTGGGTATAATTCACTCCCCAACCGCCAGTTTCGAAAACAACGCGGCCTTCAATATCTTCATAATACCCGGACCGCTTGAAATAACAACCCAGAAAATCCAGTTCGTAACCTCGTTTGGTAAGAATCTTGCCATTGCCTTTACAGAGAAGAACATTCTTTATAAAATCAATATCATGCAATCCGGATGTATACTCTCGGGAATAATTGTTATCTGCATTAACATCAATGAGCAAATCTTCTGCTTCTCTGGCCCAGTTAAACCCCAGCAACGGGAAACTGCCATTTTCACCCTCATATCTAAAACCGGTCTTTAGATTGATACCCACGGACACTGTCCTTGGCAGCGGATCAGGAGGATCAAACTCGAAATATTGAATTTTATCTCCTATATTGGTTTTACTGTAAAAAAATCCCGGATCCACATAGGGAGATATCTGACTGGATATTATTTTTTGGACCATTTTCGAATTCTCAAACAACTCCATTAGCGGATATTCCAGCACCAATCCAAAATCATATGCGTCTATATCAACAACGTCAAAACTCAACTTGGATTCAATGGATTTACGGGCAAATCCCAAACTTAATCGGACGTGATAATCTATAGCAACAGAAACAGCAGTGCCGGTTCCTTTTTCCCAGCTTTCAAGTGTTCCTATAGGCTCGGGACTTTCTTCAGTAACAATAGTCTGGATGCCCATATCATAACAAATCTCATACCTTGCCAGACCGATAGAGATTGGCAGGTCCCAATAGCTATTCAGATTCATACCGATTATTGTACAACTGGCATCAAAAGTTGGACCAAAACCATAGGCAGGGTGCCATTCTGCTTTTTCAGGATAATAACTATATCCCATAAAATTCTTTTGTGCAAACATTCCCAAACTTGCCGGATTCACAATGACCGCCATGGGAGATGTGGACGTTATGTTGCCGTATGTCTCTCCCATTGCATTTGCCTGAACAGAGGGCGATGTTTTAAGAAACAAAACCGCTGCTTCAGATACCGCCAAAACGGGTGACGTAATAACTAATGAAAAACTGATCAGAATTAATATTGACAACATGCTAAAATTAATGGTATACTCGCGTTGCATAAATCCCCCTTTTTGTCTATCGAAAGAGTTCACATATATGGTTATTTGGCTAATGCCTTTAAAAATAAAATGGTGGATTAAACCAATATGGCTTTTTAAATATTGTTATGACCTCTAAAACGTTGGTGATATCATAACCATCTCCCCATTTCGTAAAAATAAATTTCACCTCGCTGGCATAGTAATCATGTTTGTATCCAAATTCAATTTCATCATTTTCAAATTCGAAATATATTGTGGGTAGAATAATATTTGAAAACCAGAAAAACCCTTGTTCCTCTGAGGTATCCAGAATTTGCGCTTCCACATGTAAAAATTCAACATCGCTGTTGCGTGCTATAACGATATTAACCGAATCTTCCCCAATAAATGATACCTCGCAAGACGATATAAAATTTTCGTCCATTGACACAATTTCTAAATATGGGTATTCTTTTTCCTGCTCCAACGGATTTTCATCTTTTGAACAGGAAAAGTTGCAAATCATTACGAAACAAACCGGCAAGAATAGCATTAATTTTTTCATTTTCTGGCTGCCTGTTAAATTTTAAAACTAATAAAATATTGGGAATGTTAATGGTCTCCCCATAATCCCCTTTTGAAAAAATAATACAATCCGGTAAAAGAATCAAGAAATTAATATTACTGAAATACACATTTAGACCGGCTTTCACGTGACGGAGAACGTTTCACTTAACTCCGTCACGATCAGGGGGGGGGGTATATGTCTTTATTAATAGGCAACTCTTATTACCATTTTTACATATAGCCCTCATATTTTTCTCCGTGATCTCTGTGCCACTGTGGTTAATTTCTCTTTGGGTTCCAGGGCAGAGCCATTGGAACCAGAAAGAAATAGCTATAGTTCTTTCCGCGACGGAGAGCGCTTTACTTATCTCCGTCGCGATCAAGGGGTACAGGTTTAATCTGCGCTTTTCCGCCCTCTGGCGGATACATCTGTGGGTAACTATTATTAGGGCTTTTACATATACCCCTTTATGTTTTTCTCCATGCACTCTGCCACATTGGTTAATTTCTCTTTGGATTCCAGGGTAGAACCACTGGAACCAGGGAAAATTATGTTTCGTGGGCGGCTTTAGGATGTGGTATGACGGGATATCTTTTCACGTGACGGAGAACGTTTCACTTATCTCCGTCACGATCAGGAGGGGTAGATTTTACATATCTTTATCTGTGGTTAACTATTATTACTATTATTAAATATTCCCCTCATGTTTTTCTCCGTGATCTCTGTGCCTCTGTGGTTAATTTCTCTTTGGGTTCCAGGGCAGAGCCACTGGAACCAGAAAAATAGTTTTTCGTGCTTGGAGCTTGTCCGCCTGCCGGTGGATGTAATTCGTGGGCTACTTTTGGATGCTGCATGACGGTATATTTTTCCGTGACGGAGAACGTTTCACTTAACTCCGTCGCGATCAAAAAAATGATATTTCATTTGTAACAAATAAACCATTTTAACAATTGACTATTTCACGCTTAAGTTGTATAATAACCAAAGCTTTAATCCCCAAATTACTTTTTGACAGTAAATAAAAAAGGATAAATAATGAAGTCCTTCCGGTATCTTGTAATATCAGGTATAATTCTGCTCAGTCTGTCTTGCACAACTATAAAAGAACAACCCGAAATCATTGCAGAAACACCACCTATGGGCTGGATGAGTTGGTATACGTTTATCGACCAGATCAATGAAGACCTCATAATGCAAGTTGCAGATTCAATGGTCAGTAAAGGTCTGGTGGAAGCGGGTTATAATATTGTCCAGTTGGATGATGGCTGGATGGCAATGACAAGAGATGAAAAAGGACGTCAATTTGCCGACAAGACACGATTTCCAAGCGGCATGAAGGCCCTTGCGGACTATTTACATGAACGGGGACTAAAACTAGGTATTTACTCATCCTCCGGCAGCCAAACCTGTGCCGGTTATCCCGGAAGCTATGATCACGAAGAAATAGACGCAAACACCTATGCGGAATGGGGAGTGGATTACCTGAAATATGATGCCTGTGGAAACCGTGAAGGGATTAATGATAAAGAAATTTACGCTAAAATGAGAAACTTTTTAAATGCAACCGGTCGCCCCTTTCTCTTTGAAATTTGTATATTTTACAGCGATACCACCTATCTGTGGGGCGGCGAAATTGCCAATATGTGGCGGACCGGTGGAGATATTGTTAAATGGATAGATAAAAATCCCATTGTGACCTGGGAAAACTGGTATGAAAACCTGAATCAGGTTGTTGGCAAAGAAGCATATGCGGGTAAAGGCCATTGGAACGATCCCGACAATTTGATTGTAGGGTATCCCCGCAACAATCAACAGACATTTGAAGAACAAAAAGCCCAATTCAGTTTCTGGAGTCTGGTCGCGGCGCCTTTGATCCAGAGTGCGGATATCCGATATTTAACGCCTGAAATTGAATCAATCATTCTAAATAAAGAAGTCATTGCCATTAATCAGGACAAGGCTGGTATTCAGGGAAAAAGGATCAAATCAGAAAACGACCACGAACTGTGGGTCAAAGCGCTGCATGACGGATCTAAAACGGTTATCCTGTTTAATAAAAAAGATACCGCGGATAAAGTTACTTTTCAACTGGCTGATATCAATGAGACCGGCACGTTCAAAGTTCGGGATTTATGGGAACATGCCGATAAAGGGACAATTACCGATTCTTTTTCAGCCATGGCTGCACCGCATGGTGTTGTAATGCTTAAACTATCAAAAGAGTAAATAAATCAAAGGGGTTAATATGAAAAACATGAAAAAAGCAATTCTGTTTTATGTCACATGCTTGATGCTGGCAGGTGTTTCACTGCTCTTTTCTCAATCCTCTTCTCATATCTCTGATGCAATTACCCGGTTTCCCGCAAATAACGCAGTCAATGTAAATCCGGATACTCATCTGGAGCTCACCTTTCCGTCAGCGCCAACCATCGGGGATTCGGGAGAAATCCGTGTCTATTGCGCGGACAATGACAGCCTGGTGGATATTCTTTACATGAACATACCTGCCGGACCGACAAAACCCACTCCGTGTCCCGGTGCTATTTATAATCCGGTCCCATACAAGTACGAATCCGGTAATTTCACCAACGCCAATACACTGCCGGGTACTCCTTCCGGCCTGGCGCGTCCTACTCCCTTTAATTACCAGTTGACCATTATCGGCGGATTTACCGATGGCTTTCACTTTTATCCTATAATCGTTCATGACAGCACCACGGCAACTCTCTACCTGCACAACAACCTGCTGCAATACAACAAGACCTATTATGTTCAGATCGATTCCGGGGTAATTAACACTAAAGACCGGGGGTTTAAGGGATTTTCCGGTAAAACGGACTGGGTGTTTACCACCAAATCCGCCCCGCCCGATGCGGATGCGGACTGGCTTGTCGTAAATTCGGATGGCAGTGGAGATTTTAATACCGTTCAGGGTGCCATGGATTTCATACCCGATTTTTATACCAAACCGGTTACAGTGTTTATCAAAAACGGGGATTATGAAGAAATTGTCTATTTTCGCAACAAAACCAACGTAACCATTTTGGGAGAAAGCAGGGACGGTGTGGTGGTGCATTACGCAAACAGCGAGGTGTTTAATCCTCATCCCCTGAACCTGAAAACCAACGAATGGCCGGGCACGTTTCCTTCCCGGCGTGCGGCGTTTATGGTGGACAATTCAAGCAACATCAATCTCGTCAATCTCACCATAAAAACTACCTGTTTTGGGCAGGCAGAGGGACTGTTAGTGAGCGGTGAAAAAATCCTTGTCAGTAATGTTACCATTGGCGGTTCGGGAGATGCCCTGCAAACCAACGGCACGGCTTATTATGTGGATTCTCGTATTGACGGCCACGGAGATACCATACTGGGACGCGGCGCCGCTTTTTTTCAAAACTGTATCATTACTTCATACGGTCCATATATGTGGATACGCAACACAGACGCCAACCACGGCAATGTGTTTGTAAATTGTACCTTTGACACCCAGGGCGAACGCGAAACCACGCTTGCCCGCGCTCCCGAGAATGGCGGATTTACCTATCCCTATATCGAAGCCGTGCTGATCAATTGCGCGCTGAACGGTATCACTCCCGCCGGGTGGGGACAAATTGGCGGAGATCCCTCTAATGTGCGTTACTGGGAATACAACAGCACCAATCTGAGTGATGGAAAACCGGTAGATGTCAGCCAGCGTCATCCTGATTCAAGACAATTGGACAAGGAAAAAGACGCGGAACACTTGACAAATTATACCAATCCTGCATACGTTCTGGGCGGCTGGACGCCCCAACTGGCCCCGATCATCTTGTCACAACCCCAATCGATTTCAGTAAAAAAGGGACAATCAGCAACGCTTGAAGTAAAAGTCGCGGCGGTCCCCAGGGCAGAGTATCAATGGTACAGAAACGGCAAAGCCATCAAGGGCGCAACCAAAGCGGTATACAAAATTAGCAAAACAAAATCCAAAGACGCGGCTGAATATACGGTAGAGGTTAAAAACCGTTCCGGCAGTATGAAAAGCCAAGCAGCCGTATTAACGGTTCTTTGATCGATCTTACGTGACGGAGAGCGCTTTGCTTATCTCCGTCACGATCAGGTTTGTGGTGTTTTGACCACAAAAATTTAAATCCGAAGGAAATAAGGACGCGAAGAGGATTTACTTATCAAAGATCTTATTATTTAGCATTAATTATAATTAAATCAATCTTTCGTCATTCAATACATTAACAATATAATTAACATCATCTTCTTGAAGATAATCAACAAGAGCATACTTGTTCCCAATTCCATTTAATGAAGTACCAATAAATAAACCCTTTTTTTCATCAACAATCCAAAACCGATCATGAAAATCTTTACTCGTTTTAACTGAAACATAGATTTTAGAATTAATACTATGTATAAAATTTTTAATTGCATTAAAATTTGAATTATTATATTTAGGCTTTGTAATAAATTTAAAACTATCCAAATTGGGAATAATATCAGAAAAAACATCTTCAAATAGTTGCATGCAATGATCATGATGTGCCGGCTCCCAATTAAAAAAATAATTATCAATAATAATTAATTCATCAATACGGGTAAAATAAGTCAATTTTTCACGTAACATCCAAATTAATAATGAATAACTTTTGCTATCTTGGATGTTTGTTTTTGCTAATACTTCTTCAGTCAAATTACCATATGAAAAAATCATACTTGGTCCATCTTCAAGTATTAATTTCTTACATTCTTCGAAAATATCAGATTTTTCAGGTTCAACAAAATATAACTCTATATCTTTCTCTTTTAAAAATTGTTCGAGTTCATCAATTTCTTTATAATCAATATTCTTTTTAGAAATAATTTTTAAATAATGACTTGTTATCATAATCAATTCCTTTGATTATCAATTTTTATATAAAATCCAATTTTTTATATTTCAAATTGTTCGATAATTATCCAATAGATTGTATTTCAAGCTTTATTTCAAAAGCATTTTCTGTTAACATTCTTTCTTTAATTTCAATTTGTTTTCCATTAATGATTTGTTGATAATCATATTCTGATTTTAAAGCATCAATCATTTTTTCATTTAACTCACACCCAATTGCAAATTGACATAATTTGTTTGCAATTTTTAGAAATCGAATCAAACTACCTTTCAAATTTTCCAGATCAAAAACAGTTAACATCAATTCAAGCTTTTTGGCTGCAAACGCATTCCCACATACTGAATAAAAAATATTATTAGGGATAATTCCTTCAGAAACATCCAACATATTTGAATTAGCATACCATTCATTGTTTGAAGCCAAATAATAATAACCAGTTTTGAGGCCTTCATCCAATAAAACATTCTTAGATTTGAATGGACACCAACCTTCTGAAGGATCAATTTCCGGTGGTTTCTTTTCTATTTCAAGCCGCTTTTTTAATTCTTTAATCACTAAATCAATATCATTTTTTTTATTTATATTCTCAGTAAAAAAAGGCCATGATAATCTTTTAAGAGCTCTGATATTAAAGCCAAAAGATATTAGAATTTTGAATTTAGCATATTTAACAAGCTTTATGTCTTTTATTTTCATTCTAATACGAACAAATATTTGTTCATATTCAGAATACAAAGCAAATAAAAACAAATACGGTAAGATCATAATTGACAGCAAGGATGGTACAACTATATCATACAGTGTCTTCTTGTTAGCAAATTCCCCAAAACTTTTTAACAATTTTTCTATTGTATAAACAATAATAATTACACTAAAAATTGTTAATAACCAATTAATCAATTTTTCAACAATTTGCAATTCCTTGTCAGATTGCGTGATAACCTGAGAAATCACTAAAAATGTAATTAAAGGCACAAAAAAAAGTTCACCAATTAAGTTAAACGTATAAAATGTGATTACAAATTGAATAAGAACAATTATCTTGAAATTATCTGTTACGATTTGTTTCAAATAATATGGGTTGTCAGATACTTTATTCAATTGAAATAATGATACAAACGCAACAGAAATAAACCAATAAATTGCATTTTTAATTTGATGATTTTCCCATAAAGATAGAATATTTAAAATATAAATGCATGTACATACATACACTAACATTAATACAACTGGCAATAAAATTTTTAATTTTAAAAATGCGCTTATAACTTTAAATACAGAATTGCGTATTTCTGGTTTCGTTAAAGCATAAAAGAAAAATAACAATCCCCATATAAATGTAGCTATTTCTCTATTGTTAAAAATGCTCATCTAACCCCTCATTATAGTATTGCTTGGAATAGTTAAATGAAAGTATTCTGTAAAATAAATGCAAGCAAATAAATAGGAACAATATCAATTAATCATATTGTTTTTCATCTGTGTTAATCTGCGTTTATCTGTGGTTAATTGTTTTTGGGTTCCAGGGCAGAGCCACTGGAACCAGAATGAATTGACTGGAGTTCTTTCCGTGACGGAGAGCGCTTCGCTCAACTCCGTCACGATCAGGGGGTGTGGGCTTTATCTGCATTTGTCTGTGTTCATCTGCGTTTATCTGTGGTTATTTTTTTTGGGTCCCAGGACAGAGTCACTGGTACCTGAATGAATTCTTTCCATGACGGAGAACGCTTTGCTTATCTCCGTCACGATAAGGGGGTGTGGGTTTTAAATATCTTTATCAGTGGTTAACTGCTTTTACAGACCCCCCTTTATATTTTTCTCCGTGCCCTCCGTGCCTCTGTGGTTAGTTTCTCTTTGGGTCCCAGGTCAGAGTCACTGGTTCCTGAATGAATTCTTTCCATGACGGAGAACGCTTTGCTTATCTCCGTCACGATAAGGGGGTTTTGGCTTTATCTTCATCTATCTGTGTTCATCCGCGTTTATCTGTGGTTAATTATTTTTCGTGAGTATTCGTGGGCTGTTCTTCTTTACGGCTTTGTGGTGAATAAAACGCTTTTCTTTTCTCCATAATCCATCGTATATTTACGTATGAACGAACCGTACACCCAAATCACAGAGCTCCTTCATGCCATCCCCAAATACGGCAGTGGTATTGGACTGCATCGGACTAACGCCGTGTTGCAGGAGCCGCTGGGACCGGACTGGCACCGGCGCATCCCGGCCATTCACATTACCGGCTCTAACGGCAAGGGATCGACTGCCGAGTTTACCGCAGCGTTGCTCACAAAACTGGGATTCAAAACCGGACTCTTTACCTCGCCGCACTTTTTTGCGTATAACGAGCGGTTCCGGGTAAACGGAAAAACCATCCCTACCTCCGAGCTGTACCGACTGTTAAAATCCGGTTTGGACCGAATCAACCAGTACGAGACAACACATCCGGACGAAAAGTTTGGACGATTTGAATTATTATTCATCACTGCCATGCTGTATTTCACGGAACAACACGTTGACGTAATGGTTCTGGAAGCCGGCATTGGCGGACGCTATGACACAACCCGACTCGCACAAGGTAGCACCGCTGTTTTGACCTCGGTAGATCTGGAGCACGCCGCGTTATTGGGCAACTCGCTTGAACTGATCGCCTATGACAAAAGCGACATTTGTCCCCCAGAAGGCAAACTGATCATCGGCAAAGTAGATGAGACATTGCGGCAAAAACTTGATTCTTATAACACGCTCCGGAATGTCCGTACCGAATTTTTAACAGAGATCGCCACCATCCACAACATTGACTATACCGGGCAGAGCATGACCGCTTCCTTTACAATCGATGGCATTGCTTTCAACAACATCTCGTATTCCATGCCGGGTGAGCACATGATTGGCAATTCCATTCTGGCAATCCGGGCTGTGCAGAACTGGCTGCAGGATCAGCAGAAACCGCCAGCACTGGAATCCTTGAAATCCGCAATCCAATCTGCATTTGCCACGCTCCCCACAAATGGCCGACTCGAAAAGCTGCAGGATGCTCCTCCCCTCTATATAGACACTGCCCACACCCCGGATGCAATCCGTACCATGCTGAAAACCGCCCGGGACCTGTTCAAAGATCAACAGGTCATACTGGTTACCGGTGTATCAGCGGACAAAAACGTCGCCCCCATTATCGAATTGCTGGGCAGTATTGCCAATACGGTTATCTGTACCCAGGCACATCACAAGGGCAGTGATCCGAAAGAAGTACAATCAATCGTCAAGCAAGCATATCCATCTCTATCATGCCAATCAACCCTGTCGGTAAAAGAAGCCATTGAACGCGCTCAAGAAATAGCATCAGAACATGCAAATCCAGTAATTTTGGTAGCAGGTGGATTATTTCTGGCCGTAGAGGCCAAAGCGATACTGGAAGGTAAAAAACCGGATGATTTGTTATTCTTTTAAATCATCCCTTTTTCAGTAAAATATTTCCCCAGAATGTCTCCCCAGATCTTTTCAATCACATCCATTCGTCCCATTTTCTCCAGACTGGTCATGGAGGGATTGGCATTCACCTCGATAATTTTATAATCGTCTGGTAAATCCCCCACATTGTCGGATTGTGAGATCAAATCCACTGCAAACACCCGCAAGTCCAATTGCGTCGTAATCGTCTCACAAAGTAACCGAACAGATTCAGTCAGTTCGGTTGTAAAATCCAAAACCTCGCCGCCTTCGCTTATGGTCAAAGCCGATGTATATTGCAAAGTCTCACCCTCTAAAAGCACCGAACTTGCGGTAAAGCCCTGATTCGCCATATGGTTTGCCAACTCGCCTTGATCCAGCGACAACGGATCGAGTCCCCTGCTGTTTCGTTCCCGATTTAGAGAATCCACCAGCTGCTTGACAGAGTGTTTACCATCGCCATACAATACGGGTTTACGTTTTCGGTAAGCAAATTGGGGAACACCATCAATACTGAAAATCCGGAATTCCTCTCCCCTCACAATTTCCTGCACAATCGCCATATAATGACTCTGGCACATGGATTTTAAAGATTGCACCAATTCATCATCATTTTGAACGATCCGGGCAAAAGCTCCCCGAGACCCCGAATTCGGCTTGACGAACAATGGGTATCCCTGTTTTCCTGCATAGTCTCTGGCAGCATCCAAAGACTTGCCCCCGCCCCGCAATCCCGAGAAGCGTTCTGTAATAAAAAACGATTCTCCCACAGGCACCGGTAATCCCGCGTCCGACAAGATCCGGTAGGTAAACGTTTTATCCGTTGCCAGTGTAAACGCGGTAGCACTGTTTAGGGGATACGCGCAAATAGCCCCGGTACCCAAATATACAAACTGGTCTCCATGCTCCACCCGTGCAAGATAGCCCGAATGCTCATCGCAGTTGACAAAGCGGTATCCCGCTGCCTCGCAGGCTCGTTTGATATTGCGCATTTGGTCCGGTTGAAAACTCATATACTCCCTTGTTGCTCAACTGATAATTTCATCTATTAATATAAAGCAAAATTTGCCATTGTTCAATGATTTACTGCTTGCACCCTAGCAGAATTCTTTTTAAAATACTTGATACAGAGAAAAGGATTTTTATGAAATTTTTCAAATGGTTTTTCAGAATTTTTGGTTCACTAGTACTCCTCTTGCTCGTAATCTCATACTTATATATTGTTCTGCCCTTTTGGGGAATGCCCTTTAACGCACAGCGGCACGGCAATCCGCCATTGACACCCCCCTGGGCGCTGGAATGCTGGCTCTGGGAAGACGATGTCAACACTTCGGATTATGTGGATGAGCTGCTTGCCGGTTACCGTGAGCATGATATTCCGGTACGGACTATCATCATAGACAGCCCGTGGAGCACCCGCCTCAACGATTTTAATATAGATACCACCCGCTATCCCGATCCGGTCAACTGGTTCAAAAAGCTGGAAAACGAGGGCTACCGCACCGTACTGTGGATGACCACCATGGTGAACAGCTATAGCAAGGATTCAGCGATTAAAGATTCAACTCCCTGGTATCAACAAGCCAAAGCAAACGGTTATCTTGTCGGCGACGGCTACCAGATGAAATGGTGGAAAGGCAAAGGGGGATTCATCGATTATACAAATCCCGATGCCCTGAACTGGTGGCGAGGTATGCAGCAAAATATTTTTGATCTGGGTATTGACGGCTGGAAACTGGACGGTACCGCACTCTTTTTCACCAGCAAATGGCAAGGACTCTACTTTCCGTATCAGAAAACATATAAAGGCTGGATGACCACACGCGGCTATATGGACCATTACTATCGTGACGAATACCACTGGGGACTGGAACAGAATCCTGAATTTGTAACCTTGTCCCGTGCCATGGACCGTCCCTGGACCCACCCGGAAGGATTCGCGCCCATAGACGCCGCCCCTGTCACCTGGGTGGGCGATCAAACCCATACCTGGCGCACTACCAAGGAAGGCGAAGGGCTGGATACAACCCACAACGAGGAACTGGTGATTCAGGGTGCCGGTGGAATTGAAGAAGCCATGCGCGACATCCTCGGTAGTGCCGAACTGGGCTACTGTGTCATCGGATCAGACATTGCCGGATTCAGCGGCAGGACCATTCCTCCGCGACTTTACATCCGTTGGACGCAGTTCTCAACTTTTTGCGGACTGTTTATGAACGGTGGTCACGGCGAGCGCCGCTTGTGGATGCGCACTCCGGAGGAGCTGGACATTATCCGTAAATATTCATGGCTGCACACCGAGCTCATCCCCTATATGTACAGTCATGTGGTGGAATGTCACAATGGTGGTAAACCGCTGCAGCGTCCCGTCAAAGGCAAGTACCATTACCTCTTTGGTGACGATCTGCTCATCGCACCCATCTATCAGGACTCGTACAGCAACACCATCCAACTGCCCAAAGGTAAATGGCGCTATTGGTTTGATGATGAAACCGTTATTACCGGCCCCACAGCCTTTGAACAGAAATTCACACTCGATGAATATCCCGTGTTCATCCGTGAAGGCGCAATCCTCCCCATGCACATCAGCCGGGATTATACCGGATTCGGTGATGAACAATCTAACGAATATCTCACGCTGCTCATCTATCCCGACGATAAAAACAGCTTTACCGTGCACCATCCCGACAAATCCGGCAGTACAACAATAACTGTCTCGCAAACAAAAGACGCACTGCAAATCCAATTAGACGGTGTTCACAAACCGCATATATTACGGATAAAGTCAGAAACCGCACCCAAATCCGTGCAATTGGATGATAAAGCACTGAATTCACAAAAATGGAGTTATGATTCTGACAAGCACTTGTTAATTATTAGAACAAAAGAATATATAGGTGGGGAATATAGAATAGCATATTAGGGATTATCTGTTCCCCGTGACGGAGATCGCGTTGCTCATCTCCGTCACGGTCAAAACATATTGATATTTTATAATTTATTTCACCAGAACTACTTTTTGTACTTTTCTAAACCCAGCGGCCCGGATTTCAACCAGATAAATGCCACTGGATACCTGGGCGCCATATTGATCTGTTGCGTCCCATACAAGACGGTGTTTGCCGGCATTTTTAAAACCGCTAAATAATTCATTAATTTTTTGGCCACGTATATTAAATATATCCAGGGTTACATCAGCAGCGGTTGCGACATTAAAGTCTATGCTTGTCGACATATTGAACGGATTCGGATAACAATTCAGCAATTCAAAAGAATCGATTTGCTGGCCTGGCTCGTCTACAACAGTAACGGGCTCTTTAAATTCATACATTTTGGCTAATACATCATACCCCTGCCCCCTAACAATATAATCTGCCCATGTAATTATGACTTTATTATTTAACAATACCACATCATGATCAGAATAAGATATATATCGATTGTACGGGTGTAATCTAAAATTTTGATCAATTTTCCCTTCTTTATCAAATCTTTGTGCGTATATTTCTCTATTGCCATTACGCTCATCTACCCAAATGATAATATAATTACCACTGCTATCCATAGACACTGACGGACTATTCTGTTCTTTTCCATCAATAGCATCATTAACTAAAAAATTCTTACCCTGAGCCTGGCCGATGCTCTTGTAAAGTTGCGCGTAAATATCCCTTGTTGCTTCGTTATTATAACCTTTACGCCAGGTAATGATAAAACTTCCGCTATCGTTAATAGCCACGGATGGAGGACTATCACTATGATCGCCTGGCTCATCATTGACTTGAAAATTAATACCCAGAGGCTGACCTTCGCTGTTGTATCCTTGTGCATAGATATCGCTCCAATCACCATTACGGTCATCATCCCAGGCAATGACAAAGTTGCCGCTGTCGTCAATAGCTACGGATGGAGTTCGTTTTGCATCATGGCTATTATCATCATCATTGACTAAAAATGCGCCTCCCTGGGCCTGGCCGCTGCTATTAAAATGCTGCGCATAGATATAAAAGCCGCCAACATATCTATTATATTCACGCCAGGTAACAACAAAATCTCCACTGCTGTTCATAGCCACTGCTGGAGAATCTCTTCCAATGCTATCTTGAACAGATCCGACCGGAAAATTATCCCCCCGGATCTGACCGCTGCTATTATACAACTGTGCAAAGATATTTTCATTATAATCATTACGTGAATCTGTCCAGATAACTACAAAATTGCCGCTATCGTCCATAGCTACAGAAGGATCATATTGTGAAGTGTAAGTTTCAAAATCATTTACTAAAAAATTACCTCCCCGGGCCTGGCCGCTGCTGTTATATAGCTGTGCGTATATATCGCCAGAATAACCATTGCGTTCATCTTCCCAGGCAATGACAAAGTTGCCGCTGCTATTAATAGCAATGGAGGGATCTTTCTGCAAGCCGCTGCCATCATCAAGAGTAACCGCAAAATTACCTCCCTGTGGCTGGCCGCTGCTGTTATATAGCTGCGCGTAGATGTCATGGAAATCGTTACGATAATCCTCCCAGGTAATAATTACATTACCGGTTTTACCTATGGCTATTGATGGATAAAATATCCAGGAATTAGATTCATTGACAACAAAACTTGTACCAAGCTCCTCACCACTGCGATCATACTGTTTTGCATAGATGACACTATTATAAATTTTATCATATCTGTAAATAACTTGCCAGGTGATGATAAAATTACCTATTTGATCCATGGCAACAGAAGGATAGTTTAGTCTACCTTCTCTGTTCTCATCAGTATAGACCAGAGTTTTTTCTCCCCGGGGTTGGCCATTGTTGTTGAATAGCTGCATATAAACATCTATATACTCGTTACTCTCGCCTTCCCAGATGATTACAAAATTACCACTGTCATCCATAGCAACAGAGAGATTACCATGCCAATCATAACCCTCTTCATCACTGACCAGAAAATTATTACCCAGGGCCTGGCCATTGCTGTCATAGAGTTGTGCGTATATATAGCCATTGCTTCCTCCATCACGCTCATCCAGCCAGATGATTATACAATTACCACTGTCGTTTATGGCTACTGATGTACCATATTGATCAGATGTAACTTCATCATCATTGACCAGGAAATTGTCTCCCCGGGCTTCACCGCTGCTGTTGTAGCGCTGCGCGAAAATATCATCGTTATCGTTACGATCATCTTTCCAGGTAATGATAAAATTGCCGTTATTGTCCATGACTGCTGATGGACCAGACAGCCAAAATGTTCCTACCTCAGTTACTCTAATATTATCTCCCAGTGGCTCACCGCTGCTGCTATATAGCTGCGCATAAATATCGCGATAGTAATAATGGTTTCGTTCATCCCTCCAGGTGATAATAAAATTACCACTGTCGTTCATAGCTATTAATGGAAACTCTTGTTCAGAAAAGCCTCCATCATCATTGACTAAAAATTTATCTCCAAGGGCCTGGCCACTGCTGTCATATCGCTGCGCATAGATGTCAGGATTCATGTTACGATAATCTTCCCAAACGACAACAAAATTGCCGCTGCCGTCAGCCACGACACATGGATGATTTTTATCACTTTTCCCTGCATTCTCGTTCACTTGAAATTCTTCAAGTATAATAGCTATTGTGCTTTCTGTATACCGGTCAAATGGAGATGATCTCTGTTCAGACAAGAACATTGGATTTTCGTATTGCTTAGTCATTTCATCAATATATCTAACATACAATTCCCAATCATCAGCAGGCACTCTGCTTTTCAAATCTCTCAGGATATCAGACGTTTCAAAATCATAATCCTCAAGATCATATTGCCGCAGGAATCGCTCCAGTTGATGCGAGTCAATCTGCCCCTGCTCCGCCATACGATGAAGCTTTGCAAGTATTTCATTTGATTGCTGATCTGCAAAGAGAAGATTTGAAAATAGAATAATCATTAATAAAGACGTTACAATCAAATTCATCATTTTCATGGTTTTCCCCTAAAGGTTAATACAATAGCAATATTGGTTGTATCCGGCACATCAAAGCTGAATTGTCAAGATATGCCAGGTTAGTCCCCTGGTTCAAAAAATATTAAATAATAACACTGGATTTTATAAAAAGGAAAAAAGGAACTGTATTGTTATCATCTACATAATCCAGACAATTCACATCTAACACAAATTCACTTTTTATTTGGAAGGAGTACTTGGCTTTATATTATAAATAATTATTGTGTATTTAACAAGTATAAATAATAAAGCCCCACTCAAAAGCCTTTTGCTTTTGAATGGGGCTTACCCATCCGCACAACATCACATCGGTTTCGAGTTATTTTTGCCCTGGAAAGGCCATCCCGACCTCCCCAGGGCATCCCCACTTCCCATCATCACCACCCAACTTTTAAACTGCCGGCGAGGACCACACCTTTGGAAGCGTTCTGCGTTACACCACCTCTACTCGCTATTCCCACATCAAGCATAAACGCTTTTCCACCCAGTCCCAGTCCACCATGGTAATACGGATCACCGCAATACCGTATCCCGCCGAACAGGTGAAACATTGCCCATGAAACACCGCCACCCGCAGCGGCCAAAAACCGCTGGTATCGACTTCCCAATTCAAGGGCATACATGCCAAACCGTCCGCTTCGTCCCAATCCTACCCTCACATCACGCGGACTGCTTGTAACATATTCTTTTAAACCGATTTCAGAATCGGTAAAAATCTCTTCTTCATCAAGATCAGTGATGCCGTCATCACCGAAAATAAACCTGGGGGCACCGGTATCCAACTCACCGGAATATGCCCGAGTATTCTCCCGCCAGGTTACCTGCTGGTACAAATTTCTTACAACAATTGAAAATGTATATTGTTCTGGCGTGGTTACTGACAAACCCACATCCAGACCCAAACCCGATCCGGGAATACTGCCATTCTCGCTGATACTACCTACACCATAATAAGAACCTCTGGCACTCACTCCCTGATCATCTATCAGGGTTTGTACAAATGCCTGCTCTGTGCGAAAAGATCCCAATCCAAATAAATAGGACACGCGAGCACCAATAGCAATATCATCAATGTCTAAAACAGGTCGATTAAAAACATATAACGTTTGATAACGGATCAGGGATTTCCCAAACGCAATATGAACCTTACCCAACGCTTCTGCTGTTGCACCGGGTTGAAACAAATAGGTTTGCGGAGAAATACCCCGCAAAGGTATTTCTAAAACCTGCTTGGGTAAATGCGATTGAGAATAACTGGATGTTGAAAATCCAAATCCAAAATTACCAAAAGCAAATGAGAACAAAGATATATCCGTTAACGTTTCCAGTTCCAGCCCTTTATCATCAGGAATACTTGCCAGCAATCGATCCACATCCTCAGTTGAAAGAACCTTGTTCTCATTTGTAAAAAATTCGTTATACATGGCCTGATTAATTGAATTGTTACCCAAACCAGCACTTGCATTCAATAACATCATGGAGCCGCTCCGGTTGCCATCTTTTAAAGCGAGATTGGCAGGGTTCCAGTAAATGGCATCTACACCACGTGCAAGGGATGTATACGCTCCGGCCATGCCCAGGCTTGCCCCGGATTCTGCAAAAGCACAAAAGCTCAGAATCATCAAAATAAATACTGTTGCAGTAAACCGGAATTTCATCTAATTGTCCTCCGGTTTATTGACAGTCACGTTACCATTTAATGAAATATTTTCCAGAATCACACAATCGGTACTTTTTAATCGCGCCTTTTCCACCGGATCAAGATCAACGGTCCAGGTCAACAGATCAGATGCCGTAAGCAGATCAATCTGCGTGCTGTCCAATCCGGTCTCTAGCAGCTGTTCACTCATGCTCAAGAGATTTCCATCCGCATCCAGTTCTGCGGCATCAAGATGCAATGTGGACAACAGCGGCCATTGGGAAATATCCAAATCCCGGGCGGTCTGATAATCAGCAACACGCACATGAAAATCGCCACCCAGACATAATCCGTTTTTCACCTTGCACACCAGACTGATCTCTTCAATATTATTTATCAAATCGCGATCATCATCATCAAAATCCAGATCCGTGGTATCTCCGGTGAGTACGGTATTCTCGGGAACACTGAATACAAAAGGCACATCCAATTGATAATCCATCATTATAGGATCACCCGTCAGGGTTGCATATTCATCCCGTATACCTGCATTTCCGGTAAACAAAAACGATTCCGGGAAAATATTAATCACATCCATCAATCCACCGCCGCTGCCAATATTAGAACCATCCAAAAACACGCCCGTGTTTGAAATCTGGATTTTCCGATCGCTACCGCCTATGACGGAGAATGAATAATTGGCAGTTGCAGTTTCGTTCACATTATTTTGAGCATCAAGATTTAAATCAATATACATATTTGCCGGAACATTTTTAAAATCAAGCGTAAAGCGGGCATCATCAAATTCAATATCCGGTAATTCAACATCCGTATCCATCACATCCTGTTCAATGCGAGGAAATTCTGTAGCAAGATTAACATTGGCGGTTACCTGAGAAAACCGTAATTCACTAACACTGGCTGACGCGTTATACTTGTCACCCGCGTGAATGTGTACATAGTCCTCTGCATCGGGCAGCAACGTGGTTTCAACCTGAAGTTCAAGCAATCCGTTTTTCATATGGATTTCTTTATCCGTTAAATCAATGCTCACCTCTTCAGACGAACGCGATAAAAGCGTAAATTGCTTTTGCAAGGGATTAAAACTCTGGTCCAGAACACCCGGCAGGGTAAGGTCTAATCTTACCGGCAGATAAAATTCACTTTGAATATCAAACCGGATTACTCCGCTTGATATTTGGGCAGAATTTACAACAAGAGAATCTGTACTAAGATCCAATTCATGCGTGGTAAAAAAAGATTGCGAAGGAATTTTTGCCTCGGCCGCTATAGCAACAAGATTGCTCATAGAGACCTCGACATCAAAACTCTGATTATCGGTTATATTTACCAATTCACCGCTAGTGCCTTTGATCGATCCGTTTATAATAACATCCAGGGCATTGGTCAGAGTTTCTCCGCCAAGATCAAGTGATGCCTGTTTCGATCCGCCATTATTGGGGATGTATTCTTCAAACACCATCTCACTTATTGTCTCTTGAGTATTCCTGTCATATAGAGAAACCGTAATAGGCTTGCCCAAAGGAAATGCCAGGTTATTGGTAATTTCGAGCGTTATAATTCCGGATGCCAATGTCACTGAATAAAAATTTTCAAGGTCCAGAGATTTTCTGACAAAAATGGTTTGTGAAGGAATTGAACTGTTGGTGTTGTTGAATGTACGTAATGCAGGAAAAGCTTCAAACAAGGGAACATGTATGGACTGACCGGGATTCCCGTTCACGCTGACCGCATCTACCTGACCATTGATTGGATCAGGATTCAGAGCTTCCAGTTTTAACTGGTCTGCTATATCAATTTGCTCAGAACCACTAAACCACAAATGATACAGATTGTCAGCATCTGTTACCAGGTTAGAGTCTGAAAATTCATTACCTATTACTACAGTATCAGCAGCCATTAACGGAATATTCTCCAGTCTGATCTGCCACTGCGGTAGCTTGGGTTCCTGAGGCAGTGTACAGGCCAGTATCAATAAAAAAGATACAAATATATAACTTTTTAAATACTTCATTTTCAATAGTGTCGACCCGAACGGACAATCTTGAAATTAAAGGGGTGCAGAGTAAACAGTAAAATTAACCTCTTGCCATCCCTCACATCCTCACACCTCTCTGCAACCCTTTGTTTTTCAAAACTTTAAAAGAACGTTACGACAATCACTTTATATAATATTCAATAACCTTTCTCATATCACATGCTCTAATGCAAAGAGTCTGCCATGAATAGGATTCAGGCAGTTCATGCGAAATTAATTCATGTTTTTTTTCAATCAATTTAGTATCTTTTAATAACTATTAAGGATGTACTCGTGAAACAAAAATCAACTTTTCAAACCGGTAATGTAATCATCATCTCTTTCGCGCACATGGTGCACGATGTCTATTCTTCATTTCTGTCACCGATACTTCCCCTGTTGATAGATAAGCTGGGAATAAGTTATGGTATGGTGGGGCTTTTGGTTGTTTTCCAACGAATCCCATCGCTGTTAAACCCAATTGTGGGAATTCTCGCGGAACGCATGTCTTTGCGTTATCTGGTAATCATTGCTCCCGCTATTACCACCATCAGTATGAGTCTGCTGGGTGTTGCACCAAACTATTGGGTATTGGTATTGCTGCTGCTCATTATGGGGATTGGCTCAACTCTGTTTCATGTTCCTGCACCGGTAATGATTCGCCAGGTCTCCGGAAATCAGACCGGGAAAGGTATGAGCTTTTTCATGCTTGGTGGTGAACTGGCCAGGACTTTGGGCCCCATTACCATTCTGGGGGCCGTATCATGGTGGGGACTGGAAGGCAGTTATAAGCTTATTCCCCTGGGTCTGTTTTGCTCTGGCATGCTTTTTTTCAAATTTAAAAATATTAAATTCCAAAAACCTTCAGTTGAAAAACAAAACTCTGTCAAAATCTGGAGTACACTACGTCAATATTCCAGCATATTCCTGCTCATTTCCGGTATTACTTTTTTCCGGGGTACTCTCAGAAACGCATTAATCACCTTTCTTCCAACATTTATGCACGAAGGCGGCAGCAGTCTTTGGATGGCAGGTATTTACCTGTCCATATTCCAGTTTGCAGGTGCCGGAGGAACGCTGTTTTCCGGTATCATTTCCGACAAAATCGGCCGCAGAGCTACATTGGTTATAGCAGCATTGGCGATCCCGGTTTTTATGCTAATATTCATGCAAACCAGCGGTATTTTCCAAATAGCTACCTTGATTATATTGGGATTTTTCATGTTTGCGTTTGGTCCGGTTTTACTTGCAATATTCCAGGATCTGGATTCAGAATATCCCGCTTTTGTGAACAGTATCTATATGACACTAAACTTTATGATCAATTCACTGACTACTTTGATGATTGGTATAATGGGTGACAAGCTTGGTCTGGAACATACTTTTAGAATTTCAATCTATTTTTCACTTGGTGTTATTCCCCTGGCATTTCTGCTTAAATTGAAAAAATAAAAAATTCCCCCGCCTGTAAGACGGGGGAACGCTTGTTAGAACTCAAATTCTTTATAATTCACTTTATAAAAACTGGCATAGAGCACGGGCACAACCCCCAAAGTCAACAAGGTCGCAAACAACAATCCAAACATAATTGCCACGGCCATAGGCTCCCACATGGGCCCGCCACCCAGATATAATGGAATCAATCCACCTATCGTAGTAGCAGTTGTAAGTAAAATGGGGCGCATTCTGCGTTGAGCTGCTTCAACAACAGCCCGCTGCGGTGTTAATCCATTTTCTTCAATCTCTATTCTGATGCGGTCAAGCAGCACAATGGCATTGTTTATTACTACTCCGGCAAGCGATATTACCCCCAGTAATGTCATAAATCCAAAATATGACCGGAGCGTCAACAATCCAATGATAACTCCAATCATTCCCAGGGGAATGGTTAAAAGAATGATCAGCGGTTTACGGACGGAATTAAACTGCCCTACCAGCAATAGAACAATCAACAATCCAGCAATGGGCAATTTGGCATTGATGGAATTATTAGCTTCAACAGAGCTTTCCATTTCACCACCCAGTTCATACCGGTAACCCACATCCCAGTTTTGGGATTCCTGTTGCAGCCACTCATCAAGCGCCATGGCAATCGCAATAGGCGTTGTACCGGAAGTCACATCACATTTTACGGTAATCACCTTGAGCAAATCCCTGCGCAGAATTTTTGAAGGCTCCCAGGCAACTTTTAAATCTGCCACTTGCTTTAAAGGTACGCTCTGGCCGGTTTGCTGCGAATAGACATTCAACGTTTCAAGCTTGCCCACATCCTGGCGTTCTGCGGCTACCGAACGCAGGGTAACAGGAATGATCTTGTCGTCTTCACGAAACTGCGTAATCTCTAATCCTGTCAATGCGGATTGTAATGATAGTGCAATATCCTGGTTCGAAACACCCGCGCGTTTTGCTCGTGCCTGGTTAATATTCACAATCAATTTTTTAGAGCGTAAACCCAAATCATTGTGAATATTTTTGGTTCCTTCCATGGCTTCCATCTTGCCCATCACAATATCAGAAAGATCATAAAGTTTTTCCAGATCTTTGCCCATCAAGCGTATACTTACCGGCGCATCCGGTGGTGGCCCCATCTCTAAACGAGAAATCTCGGGGCGTACTTCGGGGAAATTTTCAATACAGAACAGCTCGGTTTTGTCAATCAAGGAATCCATGGATATACCACCCGAGGTGGCATTCACAATCAGACATGCATACCCCGGATTCGCCTGCTCAGGACTGAATCCCAACAAAAACGCTGGCGGTCCTTCTCCTATATAGGTAGACCAGTTAAGAATACCTTCTGCCCTTGTTGAATCCGCAACCAGTTCTTTATAAAAATAATCTTCTATACTGTCTACTATTTCACGTGTTCTCTCAATACGGGTACCTTCCGGTAATATGATCTGAGCGGTAAAAATAGCCTTGTCATCTTCTGGAAAGAAAATATTGGGTAAAAACCGGAATCCCTGCATAGATACAAAAAACACAACAATCACAATGATAATAGTGATAAAACGGTGTTTCAGCATTTTAATCAAAAATCCGCGATAGAACCGATAAAACCGACTGTTGAAACTTTCCTCATTTTGCTTTTGCTTCACTTTTAAAAATAAAACGCAAAACAGCGGGATCATGGTAATTGATAAAACCCATGAACATAACAGCGTTATGGTAACAACCTTGAACAGGGGAGCAGTATATTCTCCCACACCCGATTCTGCTAAAAATATCGGTAAAAACGCTGCCGCAGTGGTCAGTGATGATATCAACAGCGGCACCCGCAATTCAGAAGCTGAATCAATTGCAGCATCTTTGACGGATTTGCCTTCACTCATTTGGACCATAATGGATTCAGTCATCACAATGGCATTATCCACCAGCATGCCCAGAGCAATAATCAATGAAGCGAGCGACATCTGGTCCAACCCTATATCGAGAAATCCCATCACCATCAGCGACATTACCATAGCCATGGGAACTAGGGATGCAACAATCATCCCCGTACGCACTCCCAGGAAAACCAGCATCACCAACAGAACAATTGCAACTGCCTGCATCAGGTTATTGATAAAATCCTTAATCTTTTTATCTACATGATAAGGTTGAAATGCCACAAATTCAAACTCGATCCCAATGGGATAAACGGTTTGCAGATAAGAAATCTTTTCCTTAACATCATTACCCAGGTTGATAATATTACCACCCTCACGCATGTTAATTGCAAGCGCCAATGCGGGCGTTCCACTTGAACGTACAATCGATTGGGGCGGATCTATATAACCCCGGTAAATATTCACGATATCACCGAGCTGTAATAATCCGTTTTGCCCGGGTATGTTGATCAACGTTTTTTTCAAATCATCAACCGACTCGAAATTGCCAGAGGGCTCAAGAACTATCTTTTCCTGCTCTGTATTAACATCTCCACCGGACATGATGATATTCTGACTTTGAATAATACCAATCATTTGAGATGCGGACAAACCCAGCTCGGCCAGTCGTGCATTGTTAAATTCAACAAATATTTGCTCTTCCTGAGCGCCATGAATACCAACTTTGGCAACATCTTTTAAAAGCAAAAGCTCATTTCTCACGTCATCTGCTATTTCTTTCAATTCCGCATAAGTATAACCTTCACCGGTGAGCGTTACAATGGTGCCGTAAACATCTCCAAAATCATCATTCACACGGGGACCAATAATGCCAGCGGGTAATTCACCACGACTTTTGGTCCTTTCCACTTTACGCCGCAGATTATCCCAAATGGGACGCATTTCTGTGTAATTTTCCTTTATTGCAACCGTAATTAGCGAAATTCCAGTTCTAGACTGGCTGCTGATAAAATCAATTTCCGGAATCTCTTGAATTGCTTTTTCAAGCTTGTCTGTTACCAGCATCTCCACACGTTCTGGGCTCGCACCGGGAAAATCAGTCGATACTAATGCCCAGCGGATAACAAACCCCGGATCTTCAGCACGCGGCATATGATTAAAAGTTGTGATTCCAGCCAGTAAAACCACCACAAGCAGTATTGCGGTAATACGGTTTTTTTCTATTGCAGCACGGGTTATATTCATAAAATCAATCTCCTCATTCTGCCATTATATTCTTACTTTTAAACCGTCATGAATTCGGCTGACACCCGCAATTACGAGATTTTCACCATCGCCCAATCCTTCATACACTTCAATACCTTCATCTGTCAGATCGCCAACGGTTACATTGCGGCGTTTCACAGTCCCAAAGCCATCTTCACCAGCTATGGGCTCTACTATATAAACAAAGCGGCCAAAACGGTCTTCTACCACTGCATGGGTAGGCACAATACAGACATCTTTATCACTCGTAGCCTGAAACATAATCTCAACAGTTGCAGCCATACCTGAACGAACGTCATTATCCGTTTTACTCAATCGAACAGTCACCGGAAACGTCGAGCCCGCATCCACAGCAGACACGCCAACTTCGGTAATACTGGCCTCATAATTTTTACCGGGAATCGCATCAAAAGATACCTTGACAGGATCACCTTCTTTAATTTTAGAAATCAATACCTCAGGCACTGATAGTTTTACTTCAATATCAGAACCCGAACTTAGCATTACAATGGGGTAACCAGCCTGTACATTTTCATTAACTTCTGAATTCACTGATGCAATTGCACCGCTTACGGGTGCAATCAAGCGGGTATAGCTCAACTGTAATCGGGCAAGCTCAAGCTGTTTTTCTGCTGTTTTTACTCCTGCATTTGCAGATTCATTCCCAGCTCTTGCACCATCCAGATCGCTGCGTGAGGCATTATTATTCTCGTACAATGCCCGCACCCGTTCATATCCTGCATTTGCGTTTCTTGCCTGTGCCTCTGCCTGTGCAACGGACGCTTCTGCCTGCTGCACCTGTAATTCATAATCACTGGGATCAATTTCAGCTATCAATGCGCCCCTGTTCACCGTGTCACCAACATTTACCGCAACACGTTTGACCGTTCCGGAAACTTTGAAACTGAGCAAAGACTCTACACCCGATTGTGCAACACCGGTAAATGATCGGACCCTGTCTCCACCGGATTTAAAAACCTGTGTATACCTGACCGGACGAATCAGTTCTGCTTCCGGTTCCGGCTTTTCACAGCCGTTTATAATCAATACTGTCAAAAGCAATCCTGCAAACATTTGTTTTACAGTCATTTCTCCTCCACGCAATTTATCAGTTAAAATAAAATCCATTTTTCATAAAATATTTATTGGCTTTCTTAATCAGTTCATCACGTTCCTTTGTATCCATCAAAAAATAAAAATTTCCAAACGAACGTTCTGTCTCCATCAGCTTTATAAAAAAGTCATAAACCGCCGTAGATGCGGCCTGATCAGTTACCAGGGCAGCGTTTTGGGCATCCAACAATTCCACTATAGAAACCAATCCCTGAGAATATGAATCCTGCACAACATCCAAAGATTTTCGGGCAGCTTCTGCCGCTAACCCTGCCTGTTTAATAGAAGCATAAGATGCACCCAGCAGATGCAATGACGATCTTGTACGCTGTTCAATTTTCTCTGCAGCAGCATCTCGCTGCAGTCTAAGCTGATGCAGCTCTTCCCAGGTTTGTCTGCGTTCAGCAAACCTGGCACCTCCGGAAAACAGCGGTAACGAAGCATTCAGCGCCACACTCCATTGTGTATCCTGAGGTTCTGCAAGAGAAATAGAAAAATCTCTTCCCAGCAATGCAGACAAATCTATAGAACCATCTGTACCTTCACCACTGCGATCAAACACATTATCATATTCTGCCTGCACAGCCACTGTAGGTAAAAAGAACTTGTTCATATTTGATTTTAACAGACGTTCATTTGCAGCAATTGCCGCATCAAGCATGGCAATTTCGGGAGAATTGAGTAACGCTTCTTCTGCCATAAAACTCCTGAAAATCCGAAAAGCCTGCTTATTTTCAATATATTTTCCCAACTCTTCATGGGATGATACCAGAATCGGATCATTAATATCCACTTCCAGAGTTCCAAAACCATCTTCCGCGGGACGATGCAGTATCCGGTTCAGTTCGATCTCGGCAAGATTTCGCTGCGCGTTTGCCGATATTACAGCATTCCGGTTTGATGCAATCTGGCTTTCCCAGCGATAAACCTCTGCTGGGCCAGCGCTTCCTACCATTTCACGTACCCGCGCAAGTTCCAAATTACGACGTGTTAGTTTCAGATTTTCCTGTTGTATCCGTTCATATGCCTTGGCCTGTAAAACATTTAAATACGCGGTAGCCGAACCCTGTACAATATCCAGTTTAAATTGTTCATATTCCTTTTCACGGGACTTTTGTAAATCTTTTTGAATACTCAAATTGGCCCAGGCAGGTTCGGAAAACAAAACCTGAGTAGCGGTAACCGAGCCGGTAATGGTCCGTTCTGCCTGCTGGCCCATACTGTTTTTTGCACGGTCTTTATCAATCTGCAAACCTGTTGCAGAAACATCAATCTGCGGTAGTAAATTGGCACGGGCCAGGCTGATATTTTCTTTACCCGCGGTAACATATCTTTCTTTTGCAAGCAGGTCTAAATTCACATCCAGAGCCTCTTGTACGGTTTTCATCAGATTCAAAACACGTTCTTCGGTGTCTTCTTCAGTCTTGATAATCTGAGCTTCAGTCATAACCGCCCATGATGGATAAATATCTATAGCATTACCTGTGGTCATGTTGAATGTGAGTTGCTGATCAAAGGATATAGCAACAGGTATATTTTCCGGTTTATCTCCCAGAATAATCCGCTGTACATTTAACGCAATGCGACGAGACAACCGGGTTACAATATCATCCTTGTTTAAACCTACCAGACACCCCTGCCTCACCCTGACTGATCCCTCATATGAAAATGACGGTAAACGGCGTTTGATCAATTCATCGGTCAATATTTCATATTCACTATCAGGTAATTGAGCAAGTGGTAACACATATACTGCCTGTGTATAGGGGGACAACGCTGTAATCTTTTTACCAACAGTTTTTCCAATACCAACAAATTTGGCTTCTATACCATGTTTTGTAAATATGTCCCGTGCTTCTTCCAACTCTTCCGGATACATGTCAACAAAACTCTGGTTTATTAAAATTGCCAGATATTTAAAAGGAATTATTTCCTGAAAAATTTTAATATCCCGCTCAAAAGTTGAAGGCGCATTGATATAATTCAAATTTTTCACACCACTCGATCCGGTTTCAAAGGGTAATTCCTGAAACCCGGAATCCATAATCAAAGGAGCAATAACCGGTTTGGGAAGCGGGCCCAAATGGCATACATATTGAGAAGAAATAAATCCCAGTGTTATAATAATATCAACCGAGTCGTTCGCAAACAGTGTATTCAGGTTCTCATCAATACTATCCAGGTCCCACTCCCCGGTTAGTGTTGCAGAAGACGGATACCTGATGCTAAATTCTCCTCGTGTTAAATCACCAATTTCCTGTTTTATTCCGGAAAGTAAATCCATCTGACCGCTCCAGGGTCCATCAAAAACAATACCTATATTAACATCGCTGCCATAAACCGGACCCCACATAACAACAATGGAAACACAAATCATTGTTATGATCTTTAAACGGTGTAGAAACATTTCGAGCTCCTTCTCTTTATTTATAATTTCAAATGGAATGTAAAAAAGATATGTATGTTTTATTAACGGGTACATTAAAAGTATTATTTCACCTTAATTACATATTTTTACAATTAATCAGTTACCAACATACGCAGTGAGAGCCAGTGTGTTTCAAAAATTATCATCTTAACATACAATTAATATTAAAATGTTGGTAACAATTCAGGATTAATTTACATAGTAAAGCTGTTGGTTTTTTAATGGAATTTCATTAAATTTAAACCGTTAATTTACACTTACATAACAGGTATGAATACAATAGAGCTGAAAAACCCAATATTTGAAACCATACAAAAAGTATCTCTGGAAACCGGAATAAAGGTATATGTAGTAGGCGGTTTTGTCAGAGATTTTTTTCTGAATATAGAATCCAAAGATATCGATTTTGTAGTAGAAGGTGACGGTCCCCGTTTTGCAGAGCATATGGCAAAAGCTCTGGGAACAACCGATTTTACCATCTATAAAAAATTCGGTACCGCCATGGTAAGACATCATGATCTGATTCTTGAATTTGTTGGTGCCCGCAAAGAAAGCTACCGCGATGATTCACGCAAACCCTACGTGGAAAGCACAGACCTGCTGACAGACTTGTCCCGCAGGGATTTTACTGTCAATGCAATTGCTGTCTCTTTAAACCCCGATTCATATGGAACTGTCATTGATCCTTATGATGGGCAGAAAGACATTCAGGCCAAATGCATTCGCACACCACTTGAACCCGCGAAAACCTTTTATGATGATCCGCTCCGTATTATGCGAGCAGTCCGGTTTGCCACACAACTTGATTTCGATATAGCTCCGCATACATTTAAAGGATTAAAAAACGAGCATGAACGGTTAAAAATCATTTCTCAGGAACGTATAACTGATGAATTGCTCAAGATTATGGCCTGCAGTAAACCCTCAATTGGGTTTCATTTGATGGACAAAACCGGTATTCTGAATGTAATTCTCCCTGAAATATCGGATTTAAAAGGTGTTGACCAAATCGGTAAGCACAGCCATAAAGACGTATTTAATCATTCATTAAAAGTAATCGATAATCTGGCAGAAATCACAGATGACATGGGACTTCGGTTGGTAGGCTTGTTTCACGACGTTGCAAAACCCGCGACAAAGCATTATAAATCCGGTATTGGCTGGACCTTTCACGGTCATGACGATCTGGGCGCCAGAATGCTGCCCCCTATTTTCAGCCGGCTCAAGCTGTCTAATGATTTGTTAAAATATGTGGAAAAGCTGACACGACTGCACCTTCGCCCCATTCAACTGGCAGAAGAAGGGGTTACCGATTCTGCAATCCGCAGATTGATCTTTGAAGCCGGTGAAGAAACAGACGATCTTATAACCTTTTGCCGGGCGGATATAACCTCATCCAACCCCAAACGCGTGGCCAAATATCTGAAAAATTTTGATAAAGTTGTAGAGCGTGTTCTGGAAGTTGAAGAAAAAGACCGGCTGCGTCAATTTCAGCCACCGGTCAAAGGCGATGAAATCATGAAAACTCTGGGCTTAACACCAGGCCCCGCTGTTGGTAAAGTGAAAAAAGCGATTGAAGAAGCCATACTCAATGGCGATATCCCCAATGAACACGATGCTGCATTTGAATTCATGATGAAAATCAAAGATACTCTGCTCTGATCATTCCAGATATTTTTCTATCTGTTTTAAAATCTTTTTGGCTTCATCAGCATCAATTTGCTTGTCTTTTGCGCATTCTCTATAGACCATAACAATGCCCTGGATCTTTTCGGGTTGAACATATCCGGATTGTACTTTGGCAATAGCTTTTTCAAATACCAGGTGCACCTGCTCTTTATCAATGTCCGGTGGTAAATTGGGAGTAATTTGATTTTCCATTTCAGTGAACATTTTATTCAATCCCTTGCTCACAATCTTGTCTTTGTTTGAAGTAATTAAAATTGCCATGGCTCCAATTACTACCAGAAAAACAATCAATACTGCTAAAATCACTCTTTTCATTGAACACTCCTGTTAATTTTGTTCAATAATAACACCCTAAAATTTTAATTATTCACATTATTGAACAAAATAACAATTCGTATTAAAATACTCCAGACATTAATCAAAAAATATTAAAATACCGATACATTAACATATTTACCAGGGGATTGACGTAAATCCTGAATCAGAGAATCCAAACTGGCAATGGTACTATTGAGTTTAATAATCGTTTCTTTATTATTCACCAGTTCACCAACCGAGCCCTGGTTATTATTGATCTTGTCTGCAATCTGTTTAATATCATCCACCATGGGAACGATATTGTTTAAAGCAAGATTGGTTTTATCAATTGTAGCTTTTATACTGTCCTGATTGCTGTTAACCAGATCATCCACACGTTTGGCAGCAAGTCCCACACGTTCAATCTGTTGATTATAGCTATCCATATTCAGTTTAGCGGACTGTGCATCCACATTGGCAAGAGTAGAGTGAAGATAATCAAGAGTTTCAGAAACTTTGGTCAATTTGGTATTCAACTCACTTTGTGCCAGGTACCCTTGTACTTCGCCAACCATGTCTTTTACTTGAACCATTAGATCTTTATTTTCACCGGTTGTGGTATCGCCCTGCTTATAATACTCGTTTGATTTTCCGGGTAAAATAGTAATGGCTTTTTCACCCAGAATGGATACTGTGTTTAATTCAAATTTTGAATCAATGGGAACACTGAATTTTTTATTAATATCTACCTTAACGACAACACCATCATCTTCAAATTGAATACCCTTAGTCCAGCCAATTCTGTATCCACGCATATAAACTTTGGCATGGTCCTGTAATCCATTAATATCAGAAAATTTTACATATACCACATAATCACGGGTAAAAAAGATGCGTTTTTCTGCCAATGTAACAATTGACATTAACACAATAATAAAACTGGTAAAAATCACAATACCCGAGATAAAACTCATTTTTTTATAATTCATTTTCCACTCCGTTATAAACATTTTCCAAATCGTCGGGAGAAATTTGATCGATAGTACCGACAAATGTAAACTCGCCATGCTTGAGCAGCGCCACCCGATCAGCAACAGCACGGGTCAATTCAATATCGTGTGTAACAATTATGGATGTAGCATTAATTTCTGTTTTCAACATATTGATCAATTCACTCACTTTTTCTGAATTGATCTTGTCCAGCCCTGTTGTAGGCTCGTCATAAAAAATATATTTGGGCCGTATAATCATAGTGCGTGCAATAGCCACACGTTTACGCATTCCACCGCTCAGCTCTTCAGGATATTTATTCAAAATATCACGAGTCAGGCCAACAAAAGAAAGCGCACCATCAATTCTCTCATTCATTTCTCTATATTTCATGCGCATATGCATTGACAGAAACAAACTCAGGTTTTCCTTAACAGTCAGAAAATCAAACAACGCACTGTTTTGAAACACAAAACCTATCTGTTTTCTAAACTCGTTATACGTTTTTTTATTTAATTTGGTAATATCTGTATCATCATAAACTATTTTACCACTATCCGGTTCTATTAGCCTATTCATTGCTTTGATCAATACGGTTTTCCCCTGACCACTCGAACCCAATATCACCATGGTTTCATTATCATAAATATCCAGGTTAATATCCCTGAGAATATGCTTGCCATTAAACGCTTTTGCCAAACTTTGTAAATGTATCATAAAAACAATTCCGCCATGTAATAATCAAAAATTACAATCAATATCGAAGAAATCACCACCGCATTGGTTACAGACTTGCCCACACCTGTAGCACCTCCCTTGGTGTTTAAACCAAAATGGCTGCCAATTACTGAAACAATAAACCCAAATACCATGGGTTTGTAAACACTGCCATATAAAATTTCAAAGGGTTTAAATTTTAATTTTAAACCACTAACAAACTCGTTTACAGGTATCCAACTGGAGAGAACGCAAGAGCCCAAAAAAGAGCTTAAAATTGCAACAAAATTAGCAAACACAACAATCACCGGAAGCATTAACAATGCGGCAATAACACGCGGCAGAACCAGAAATGCAACCGGCTCAAAAGACAAGGTTTCCAGCGCGTCAATTTGCTCCGAAATCTTCATACTTCCAATCTCTGCGGCAATGGATGCTCCAATCTTACCTGCAAGAACCAGTGAAAGAATAATGGGCGACAGCTCGATTATTGTGCTTTTAAAAATAACATTAATGGTAAAATACCTGGGCACCAAACCCGATGCCTGATATGAGCCCTGCACTGTAGAGGCCAATCCTACAAAAACCGCTATTACGCTGGCTATTGGCAGGGTCTTGATAGAAAAGTTGTAAATCTGTTCAATTAATTGTTTCCGGTAAAACCATACTTTGGGTATGGCTTTAATGGTTTCGAAAATTAACCTCACAATCTGGTCAACATTCTCAAAAAAATGAATGGTCTTTTCACCAAGTTTTACAAAAAAGTTGTCGTTTCGTATTTCCAAATTAACCACCTAATCCAAAAGGGAGTATTCTTAAATTTAATCCAAATATAAACTTGTCCTGATGATTTACGCTCGTAAAAAAACCGGGCGAAAATCCACTAAAACGCAAAACACCCGGGTATACATTTAGCCTGTATTTATAATCATGAGATTTTGAATACAAAAATGAAGCCAAAAGCGAATTATTTCTGTCCCAAAAGACACCCCATGAAAGAATAAGGTTCGCCTTTAAAGTCCTCACATCACTATCAAATTCTGCCAATGATTTTGAAGCAAGCCCCGCTCCAAACGAGTAACAATCCCCATCCGGCTGAAAAAAGGAAAATCCCAGCTCGCCATGATTTCCATAATAATAAAACAACCCTACTTTATCATTGAATTTATATTTTAATGCAAAATTTTGGCCATTGTTCAATATTGAACGATCATTAGGATTATATGCAATCTGATACGACCAGTCAGCCATGTTCAGTGTATGACTAAAAAAGGATGCAACCCTGTCTGAACTGAACAAAATCATGCCCAGGGGATTAAAGATATAGACATCAACAACAGGATCAACATTATAACCCACATAATCTCCATTTTCTACCACTTCGTTCAACAAGTGGTAAATGGATAAAGTTGTAAAAGCATGCAGCTTGGGAAACTTGAAATTGTTGTACCTGAACCACTCTTCCATCATCCGAAACGACATCCCGCCACCCACAAGGTGCATGGTATAATTGGGCCAATAATATGCTTCCGAATTATCTATACTGAAAGGTAAAATTTCGGTTTTAAAAAAACGATCCCAACCATACTCTTCAATTGCTTTAATAGGGGATTTTAGATTGTCAGCCACGTTATTCCAGCTTTTTTGATAATGGATGTCAAATGGATAATTGGGACGGTTGTCAGCCTGCATGATACCATAGCCGCCATTCAAGATCAACCGCACAGGATGAATAATACTTTCACTACCGTAATCGAGACCATGATAAAAATAATATTCACTTTCATTTGCAAAAAGCATGGTGGTTAAAGATAATAAAAGAAAAGACAGTCTATATTTCATAAAAGCTCTGTTCAATATGCAAGGTCAGTAATACCAGCCTCTGTATTCAGGGATCTATTTAAACATCACATACATACTATACATTCAAGCATGTATGTATAATAATCAAAAAAATATTTTCCTACATCACAGCATACACTTATACGCAAAAAAATATAATAGTTTCATTTTTTAACAAACAATTAATCATTTTATTAAAATTCTTTCATTCAAACCTAAATAACTCGGTCGAAAAGATAACAAATAATTTCATCTTTGCCAAACGATTTATTAAAATGATTTTTAACAGAAAACATATTACATAAAATATAGATAGTAATATTATTTTCCCGGGGAAAAAATATGAATAGCCTTGCGGTCAATATCTTCAGCTGCCTCTCCCAAACCTTCCGGCAAAGTGGGATGCGCGTGAATGGTTAATGAAAGATCCTCTACATGCAATGCGGATTCTACAGCCAAAGCACCCTCTGCAATCAAATCAGACGCATGGGGTCCAATTATATGTACACCCAACACCGTACCGGTTTCAGCATCAGATACTATTTTAGTTAAACCTTCCGTGTTACCCATTGTCATTGCACGTCCTAATGCTTTGAACGGAAACACTCCGGTTTTAACATCAATACCCTGTTCTTTAGCCTGAGCTTCAGTCATACCGACAGTGGCAATTTCAGGATCTGTAAAAATAACACCGGGAATAGCAAGGTTATCAAACGCTGACTTTTTTCCGGAAATCACTTCAGCGGCAACTTTACCCATATGTGAGGCCCGGTGCGCCAGCATTGGTCCCTTTACAAGATCTCCAATTGCATACACATTCTCATTGGATGTCTGCATTTTCGAATTCACTTGCACAAAACCCTGCTCATCCAAGTCTATTCCAAGATGCTCAAGTCCCAAATCATTACTATTCGGTTTACGTCCAATGGCTACCAGTACCTTATCCGCTTTAAGCGTTTCTGTTCCCTTTTGTTGAACAACAACTTGCCCTTCTTTAACGGATTCAATTTGTGCACCCAGCATGAGTTTAATATTATGAACCTTTAATGACTTTTTCAAAACCCGTATCAACTCGGGTTCATAATTTGGTAATAATGCGTCCTGCGCTTCTACAATGGTTACATTCGAACCCAGCTTGGAATAAATAAGCGCCATTTCAAGCCCTACTGATCCGGCACCGGCAACGATCAGCTCATCAGGCACATTTTCCAAACCCAATGCTCCTGACGAATCAATGATCCACTCGCCATCAAAAGGAATACCTGATAATTCACGCGGACGGGAACCGGTCGCAAGTATCAAATTTTCAAACGCAAAACGCTGCAAGCCCGATTTTGAAGACACCATAATGGTTTTATCATCAGCGATTTTGGCAGTACCTTCTACACGCTCTATACCATTTTTCTCTAACAGGGTTCCAATTCCGTTTCGCAACCGGGTAACAATACCATCTTTCCAGTGATGCAGCTTTTTCATATCCAGTGCCACATCTCCAATCAGCAAACCCATTTCTTCAGCATGCTTTAACTCGTATTTTAATCCTGAAACCTCTATCATGGCTTTGGAGGGAATACAGCCCCAGTTCAAACATACACCACCAATGTTTAATTTTTCAATCAAAACCACTTCCTGGCCGGTTTGAGCCGCTCTAATAGCAGCCACATACCCACCGGGTCCGGCACCAATCACAACCGTCTGAATATTCTGGGTAAAATCTCCAACAACCATTACAATTCCTCCTGTCAGGCTTCTATCAGCATGCGCATGGGATCGCCCAATCGTGCAATAATATGATTAAGAAAACGGGCCATTACCGCTCCATCCAGCAAACGATGATCAAAAGAAACCACCAAGGGCATCATTGCCCGTATTACCACCTCATCATTGATCACTACCGGCTTTTTACGTGCCTGCATAACACCCAGAATTGCAACCTGGGGATGCTGAATAATAGGCGTTGCATGAATTCCGCCTAACGCACCAATATTGGTAATGGTAAACGTACCACCGCGCAACTCTTCAAGATCTATTCTGCGTTCCCTGGCCTTTTTTGCCAGTTCATGGATCTTTTCAGCAATTTGCAAAATACTCATCTTGTCTGCATCACGTATTACCGGTACCATCAGTCCATGGTCGGTATCTGCCGCAATGCCGAGATGATAGTAATCTTTATAGACTATATCTCCCTTTTCCTCATCCAGAGAACAATTCACTTCGGGGTATGCCTGCAATGCTGATATCACTGCCTTGGCAATAAAGCTCGTCATGGTGACCCGAACACCTTGCTCTTCCATAAACTCTTTTTGCTTTTTCAAAACCAGCAGCAGTTCCGTAACATCCACTTCATCCGCCTGACTGACATGCGGTATAGTGGAATAAGATCTTACCATGGCTTCAGCAATACGTTTTCGCACACCTTTGAGCGGTAACCTGCGGGTCGGGCCATAATTATCAAAATCCACCGAGTATAAAGGGCCATCTTTGATAACATCGGTAGTCTTGGGAATGGGAGATGCTTCCTGACTTTTTCGCTTAACCGCCTTTTTCACATCTTCATCGGTTACCCGCCCATATTTACCCGTACCTACCATCGATTCAATATCAACACCCAATTCTCTGGCATACTGTCGCGTATGGGGTGTTGCCAACACTCGGCGGTCCTGAGGTGGGGCAATGACTGGCTTTTTTGCGGGTTCAGGAACATTTTCTTTAATTTCTTCTTTTTCAACAGGCAGTTCTTTTCCCTGAATGTCGAAAACAATAATGGGATCTCCAACTGTAATCACATCACCGGGATTAAACGGCAGTTCTACCACTTTACCCACAACAGGACTGGGTAAAGACACAACCGCCTTGTCCGTTTCAATGCTTAAAACGTCTGCATCAACTTTAACCTGGTCTCCAACCTGAACCGTATATTCTACAAGCTCTGCCTCATGAATACCTTCTCCAACATCGGGCAAATGAAACACATATCTCATGGTTAAAACTCCATAGTTTGTTGAATGGCTCTAACCACACGTTCAGCATTGGGATAGTTGTAATTTTCCAGTTTCAACAACGGTGGTACAATATCATAACTTGTTACGCGCTTGATGGGGGCAAGCAAATGAAGCAAACATCTTTCACCAACCAGAGCCGCTATTTCTGCGCCAACACCAAAAGATCTGGGAGCTTCATGCACAATAACAAGACGACCTGTTTTTTCAACTGATTTTATGATGGCTTCCAAATCAAAAGGAGAAACGGTACGTAAATCCAGTACCTCTGTGCTAATACCCTGATTTTCCGCATGTTTTGCCGCATCCAGACAAACCGGCACCATTCCACCCCATGCAACAAGTGTTATATCCGTGCCATCATTTACAACATTGGCTTTTCCTATGGGTATCCTGTACAAATCTTCAGGAACTTCTTCTTTTTTAATTCTATATAATCGTTTTGGTTCAAGAAATACTACCGGATCTGGATCTTCAATCGCAGAAATCAGCAAACCTTTTGCATCCGCAGGATTCGATGGTGCAATTACTTTGAGACCGGGAACATGTGCTATAATAGCCTCTGTGCTTTCAGAATGATGCTCAACAGCGCGTACACCCGCACCATATGGCATTCTTACGACCATGGGTAGCCCCACCTGTCCCAGTGTGCGGTGTCTCCATCTTGCGGCATTGTTTAGTAATTGATCAAATCCCTGGTATAAAAATCCCATAAACTGAATTTCAACCAGCGGTTTTAATCCATTAATTGCCATACCTATTGCTGATCCCATAATCGAAGATTCTGCAAGGGGCATATCGATCACTCTTTCAGCACCAAAGGCTTCAAACAGACCATCGGTTGCACGAAAGACACCACCATCCACACCTACATCTTCCCCCATCACAACAACAGTACTGTCATCCTGCATTTTCAAAGAAATGGCCTCATTAATGGCCTGTACCATCGTTTTTCTAGCCATTATTTCACCTCCCCGCCATTATACAGTTCCATAACCTCTTTTTGCTGTTCAACCAAATTCCAGGGCAGGGTATGATACATATTTGCAAACATTTCCTGAGGCTGCATGGGTGTAACGGATTCAAATTCTGTTACAGCATCTTCAACCTCTTGCGAGATTTGTTCAACCATAGCCTTTTCATCCGCATCTGACCACTTTTCGCTTTCCTGCAGATACTTTCTCAACCGGTCAATGGGATCACGTTTTTGCCACATGGCAACTTCTTTAGGATCGCGATACCGGCTGGCATCATCAGCCGTAGTATGATCACTCAGGCGATAGGTAACAAGCTCTATTAATGCCGGTTTCTGCTCTTTTCTTGCACGGTCAGCATATTTTTTTATGATTTCATACACAGCAAATACATCATTACCATCAACCCTGGCACCGTGCATATTATATGATGCCGCCCGTTCTGCCAAGGTTGGTGATGCCGATTGTTTATGAACCGGCATAGAGATGGCCCAGCCATTGTTTTGAACAACAAAGACTACAGGCAAATTAAATAACGATGCCATATTCATACTTTCATGAAAATCTCCTTGCGAAGTAGCACCGTCACCCAGAGCACACAAGACCATACCCGGTTCTTTTTTAATTTTTTTAGCAAATGCAATTCCCGCAGCATGCGGTAGTTGTCCGGCAACGATCACCTGCGTTGGTGTAATGTTGGAACCGGCAGGCATTTGCCCTCCACGTTCATCTCCATTCCAGTACCTGAACTGGTCTTTAAGAGATACACCGCGCACAAACAAAGCTCCAAACTCCCGAAAGGCCGGTACAAACCAGTCATCCTTTTGTAACGGAAAGGCCATACCCACATTCGAGGCTTCCTGACCTTTTACCGAACCCAAGGTTCCCATTCGCCCCTGTCGCTGCAAGCTCAGGGCTTTATCGTTCCAGGTGCGGGTAAGTACCATCCTACGATAAAGTTCTTTTATCTGATCAAGGGTCAAGTCAGGTTTCTTGCTGCATTGACCTTTTTCATTCAAAATTTGCATTAGATCGGATTTCACACAAGCTCCGTCAATAGTTCATTTTCATTTAACAATTCATCTATCTTTTCATTAAAAAATAGATTCTGTTCATATTTAACAATCTTACGTCCATATACATTCTCAAAATGGCTCATAAAACGCTCTGCTGCCTCATTATGAGTAGGGCTAACACCTGTATTCTCTTCTATTGTAGTCAATTTTACCCCATCCAAACCACAGGGTTTTATAAAATCAGCCGGGGTTTTGTCACCGGCAAGATTCAAGGCCATTCCATAACTGGTTACCCATCGGGATACCCGAATACCGGTGGATGCAATTTTTCTATCACCTGTCCACAAACCAATCTGTGCTGTTTGCTCACGTTTACGGCTGGCAGTAACGCCAAAATCTTTCAACGTTAATAGACCAATTTCTTCAAGATTGTACATATATTGTGGAATGTTCCGCTCATTCGGTCCAAGTTTGAGCAAGGGATAGCAGATGAGTTGTCCCGGCCAGTAATACGTCAAGCCGCCACCTCGCACACTTTTATGCAAAAAAATACCCTGGTCATGAAAAAAATCCAGGGGCTTTAATAAATCTTGGTCATTAAATGCTTTTGATCCAACAGATAGGCAGGAATCATAAGAGAACATTAATAGTAGATCGGGAATTTCATCCTCTACCCTTAAATCCACAAGTCGTTTCAAAAAATTATCCATAACCGGTAACGAAACGGTTTGCAAACGTATTAACAGACTTTTCACCTGATTCCCAACTTTTATTCTATTACTTTAGGGGAGTAGAACGAATTTGACAGGCAAAATATTCCAGAGATATGCACAAACAGCTTTCTGGAATATCTGCCTGTCGTATTATTGCATAATAAAGGCAGGTTCTTCTTTTTCTTCTTTAAAGGTTTCCGTGATTTCAAAACCCAATTCACTCAACGCGTTATATGCCTGGGTTTTACTTTCACTGGAGAGGACTTCTTTGAGCACAGGCGATAACCATCCCACATTCTTGAATGGTAGAATATGAAATGCCAGCTCGCGCGCAATAGAAGCCCAGGGGATACCACTTTTTGAACAATAATACAAACTGTTCTTGGACGCATCATAATAGGCATTGACCGAGTCCGGTTTTGCCTGTTGCTTGTGACCATTAACTGATAGTGAAAATTCAACTTGCAAGCTGTCTGCCTGATAAACATTCAGCGTATCAATAAAATCAAAATTTACCATTTCTTCACTATTCATGGTAATGGAACTGGCAATCTGAGTAAATAAATCTTTACGATTTTGAATACGGGCTACCAGTTCGGCATCCTGTTTTTGCTTATCAACCTTGACAACATGTGAACTAAGCGCTTCACTAAGCATTCGTACTCCAACGGCACGCTTTGCCCGAAATGAATTTATACTCAATGTTACAAACTGATTTTTTATATCTTCTCCAAGATAGGCAGATATATTGGGACGATCATTAAAAAATACTTTTTCCGGTGAAACCAGAATATTTTTATGATTCGCAACAACCATATTTTCTTTAACTTTTTTAATCTCTTCAACGGGCATTGCATTAATAAAACGATAACAATATTCCAAAATACTTACAATACCATCCGAAACCGGTCTTCCAGACCTGGCATATTCATTCTGAATATCCTGAATAACAAAAAGCGCGTCACGCGGTTGCGGATCTTCTTTAACACCCAGTTTTTTCAACAGATCAGAATAATTATACCATTTGGCATCCAATTGTTTTCTAAAATGTCCAAAAGCATGTTTACCGAGAAAAACTTTATCCGCCGTAAAGAAACCTTCACCGGGTAAATGTATAAAAGGTTTATTCTTTAACCGATCAATGCAAGCAAGTTGATAATAGCGGTTTAAATATTTATAGATCAAAGGATTAATATCTTGCTTGTTTTTAATACAATGCAAGATATGAGACACAACCATATCGCATTCCGGTTTAGAAGGTATATTCAAAAACCTGATAAATGCGCCAAACAATTTCTGCCTCTCAATATCCAGAAATTTCACCTGACTCTTGAAAAGGTACGAGTTGAAACGGGTATACACTTCTTTAGGTGAATACCAGTTTTCATAATCATCTTCAACCGGCAGCCATTTTTCAGTTTTCAGAAAATCATAATTCTCCCGCTGTTTCATATCAATCTGTTTCCATACCGTACCCAGGTAGGCAAAAATCTCTTGTGCGGTATTTCGATTTTCAAAATCCGGGATAGCTTCTGTAATAGCCTTTATCTTTTCTTTAATATCATTGGGTTTGGGTATGGTATTAATATCAAGCCAACGATACAATTCAAGCAGTGATTTTCTTTTTTCAATGGACTGCTTTACAAACTTGCCACTCTGTCCCAGAATAGAAAGTAAATCGTTATCGTGAAAATACACTTCAGTTGCTTTTCTGAACACACCGTCATTACACTCTACAATGGGCAAATCCCGGTAGGTCAAACGGATTTCTTCATTTCCCCAGATTTCACCCAGGTAACGAGACAATAGCAGTACTAACTCTTGTCTTTTTGCTTTTGGCAATTTTTTCTTGTTCTTGAAAAGCTCAGGAACAAAATCCTTGGTGTAATTGACAATATTCAGTTCATTGACCTTGAGATCATTCAGCAAGTCCCGGTAATGACTGAGAATAGATTTATCAATAATCATGGACAGGTTTAACGGGTCTTCAAAATTTCCAGGTATAAACAACTGTTCCAGCGAATACAACTTGAATCCGGATGGCCAGATGGTTAATTTACGGATACGATCAATCAATACCGGATCGTTTTTAATAATGGTTCTGTGCTGATCAAACCAATCAATAAGATGGATAATGGATTTGGGTTCCTTGTTCCAAAAAGCTTCCAAATGGTTTACATCTGATGCGTCAAACAAATCACGTACACCCAGATTAACCACATCAATTGCGGCATAGACATCAAACTGGCTGATTAACGACTTTATCCCTTTAGGGTTCGAATCCGAAGTAAACACAAAGGCAAGGTCCAGATCACCAAAAAGTCTTGCTTCATCGTCACTGGCAATCCACAAACTCTTGGGAGCGCTAAGCTTGTTCAAATAAGATATTGCAATATGGCAAGATTGAATTGCATCCAACGCGCGTTCTTTTTCTTCCGGTTCAATACGCTCAAGCAGCCGGGTAATTTCCTCGGCCAGTTTATCACGTTCAAAATCAGATTGAAACCATTCCGGTGCTTCTTTCAACTCGCGGTTTTTGTTAAAGCCATTTGCATTTAATGCTTTTGCAAGATCATAAATAGATAAAACCGGTACATTTATAGATTCATTGCGCAGCAGTTTAAACTTTTCATAAAGATCAAAGTGGACTATATGCAGACCCATTTTTTCAAAAATAGGCAGTAATTCATACTCTTTTTCATCTTTTAACAAAAAGGCGTCTTTTGCATGTACCCACTCACCCTTGCTGGTATAAACAATTTTTTCAGCCGCAAGCTTGGTTTGTAAAATTTCCCAAACTTTTTTAATAACAGGTGCATTATACCCATCAACAGACTTTAAATAGGCTTCATAAATACGTTCCAGAAAACTCCAAAACTCACGTGGTCCTAAAAACTCTGAAATCTTGTCAAGATTATCCATCAGACTGTATGAAGCCGCCAGAATAGCGGACTGGTTCCATTGCGCCTGAAAATCGTTTTCAAACAATACACGCTTTCTATCAGTAGACGTGAAAAAGTCTGCATTGATATGAAATGGCAAACTGGTCTGGTGTGATGTTGGCAGATAGGCGTAAAACTCGCCCTGAAATTTGAAAAAATCATGCGGAATTGCCAACTGTACATCGGCTTCACGTTTATCTTCAATATGATAACTGAATTTGCGACGTAACTCTAGCGCAACTTTGTTAAAATGCGTTTTGATTACAAACCAGTCTGTTCGTTTTTCATCAATATTAAAAGACATAATATTGTCTTTAACCGGCAAGCGCGATATATCTTTAATAACTTTGCCGTTTTCTTTGACAACCACATTTTCAATTTTACGCAGGAATAAAATATTCCTTGGCAATATGGTCATCAATTCATAAGTAAAATCCTGAATGGTTTTTTCAGTAATATGCTCAAGTTTTAATTTTGTACGGACCTGGCTGTTGGGATTTCTTGCCCATGGAAAGCCAAAATAGGTTTTACCATAATCCTTGGTTTCGATCTCGATAATACGTTGTTGTTCATTGGCTTCAGGATAAAAAGTCCATTTTTTACCCGCAGAAACGATAATAGGATTATCTGTAATTTGATAAACAGACAAAAATCCAATACCAAATGTACCAATTGTATTTAATTCAAGACTTTTTTGACCCGCCGCAATCCGGCGCAAACGGTCAAAATCTTTATCACGAAAAGAACCATTATTTTCAACAAACAATGCCATCTCGTTAATATCAAACGACACTTGGGTTACTTCTGGTGCATCATCTGCATTTTGCAGCAATTCATTTGCAAGTGTAGAATACCCCTTCAAATCCCTCAACTTTGCACCCAGAAACCCTAAAAAGTCAATACTTTGCTCTAAATATCTCTTTGCCATGCTTTTATCAACCTGTTTTGATATGAGAATGGAATTATTCCCATGTTTGAATTCTTAAAATTTAACAGATAAATACAGGATTCTATTTCATTGCAGCAGCAAATTCACAGAATCCTGATGTATAATAATGTAAAGACAAAAGTATTTGTTTGCGTAATAAGAGAGGTCGCGTCTTCCCTACTCTGTCCCCTTACCCACAAAAATTATCAATCAATCCAGTTAAATGTACGCTCTACAGCTTTTAACCATTTCTTGTACCCCGTATCATAAGCTGAGGAGCCTGTATTTGGCTGCCAGGTATGCCCTTCTTGCCAGTTTTTACGCAGGTCATCCAGATCTTTCCAGTAACCTACAGCCAGACCCGCTGCATAAGCAGCTCCCAAAGCTGTGGTTTCTGTTATCTGCGGCATAACTACCGGTACCTGCAACACATCTGCCTGGAACTGCATCAGCATTTTGTTTACAACCATACCGCCGTCCACCTTGAGTGTCTGCAGATCAACACCGGAATCTCTTACCATAGCATCCAGAATCTCTCGGGTCTGAAATGCGGTAGACTCTAATACAGAGCGTGCAATATGCCCCTTGTTTACATAGCGTGTCAGACCAACAATCACACCTCTGGCATCGGATTTCCAATAAGGTGCAAACAGTCCAGAAAATGCGGGTACAAAATAAACACCGCCATTGTCTTCAACAGTTGCCGCTAACGACTCTATCTCATCCGAAGACTTGATCATACCTAAATTGTCTCTTATCCACTGAACAAGCGCGCCGGTAATGGCAATAGAGCCTTCAAGGGCATAAACCTGTTTTGCATCACCAAAACGGTAACCTACGGTCGTCAACAGTCCGTTTTGGCTAAACACCGGAGTTTCGCCGGTATTGAGCAGCATAAAACAACCGGTACCATAGGTATTTTTGGCTTCGCCTACATTAAAAGCAGTTTGACCCACCAGTGCGGCCTGTTGATCACCCAGAATACCGCTTATGGGCACCTCTGCGCCTAAAAACCCTGCTTTGGTTGTTGTTCCATATACTTTTGAAGAAGAATGGATCTCGGGCAGCATATTCCCGGGCACCTCAAGCAGAGAAAGCATCTCTGCATCCCATTCCAAGGTTTCAATGTTCATAAGCAATGTACGGCTGGCATTGGTTACATCTGTAATGTGCATACCACCTTTAGCACCACCGGTCAGATTCCACACTACCCAGGTATCCATATTCCCAAAGATTGCTGTGCCCTTTTCAACACCTTCCTTAACCGCATCAACATTATCGATCAACCATTTGATCTTGGGTCCGGAAAAATAAGTTGATACCGGTAGTCCGGTATGTTTTTGAAAAGTTTCCTGTCCATCTGCTTTTTGTTCAAGTGTTTTGCATAAAATGTCTGTACGGGTGTCTTGCCATACCAGAGCATTGTACAAAGGTTTTCCGGTTTCCTTGTCCCAAACCAAAGTTGTTTCACGCTGATTGGTAATACCAATAGCTGCCAGATCATCGGCATTTAAATTGGCCTTAGATAAAGCTCCGGTAATTACAGCACGTGTATTGTCCCAAATCTCTGCGGCATTATGTTCTACCCAGCCGGGTTTGGGGTATATTTGTTCATGCTCTTTTTGACTTACGGAAACAATGTTTCCCTGATGATCAAAAATAATAAATCTACTACTTGTGGTTCCCTGATCAATCGCTCCCACATATGCTTTCATAACTAGTCCTCGTTAAAATGGCAGTTCAAAATCGAGTTCATAATCTTTTACAATATTTTTCATGGTTTTTTGCATAGCGTCGTTAATGGGTACACCTTGCTTTTTAATCTTTTCTTCGCGCATAAAACCTTTTTCGCCATGTGTATAGATTCTATCTTGTCCCGGCAGTTTTTCAGCATTGCGCATTGCTCGCTGAATATTACCCACTATGGATTTGAACTCGTTAATATCAATAAAGTTCGAAACTTTGATAGCCATGAAGAAATGACCCAAACGATTCGGGATCTTTTTCCCGTCTTCATCAAACCCTGACAGTCCCCATGAGAACGGACCACCACTCAAAGCTGATGAAAGGATCTCTACCATCAACGCAAGACCGTAACCTTTATGGCCGCCCAAATCTTCACCCAAACCTCCAAGTGCTAGCAAGGCAGCTTTTCTGTCTTTGAACAATCCCAGAATCTTTGTTGCATCGTGTTGAAAGTTGCCTTCATTGTCAATGATCAGACCTTCAGGAACAGGTTTGCCTGCACGGTCCAAAGTTTCAACTTTACCACGCTGTATAATAGAAGTAGCCATATCTAACAAATAAGGATGACCTTCATCTGACGGTGCAGAAAAAGCTATTGGATTGGTGCCAAACATGGGCTCTGCGCCAAAAGTGGGCGCAACAGATGGACGTGCATTGGTAACGGTAAAACCAATCATATCTTTTTCCGCCGCCATAAGAGGATAATATCCGCATATACCAAAATGGGTGGAATTCCGCACGGCTACTGCGCCTATACCTACGTTATCGGCTTTTTCAATAGCAAGATTCATAGCCTGATAGGATATAACATGCCCCATTCCAAAATGGCCGTCAATCAATGCGGTTCCCGGGGTCTCGTTTACAATTTCAAGCTTGGTAACCGGTGTCTGCACACCATCTTTGATAAAATCCAGATACATTTTCAAACGGCCAATGCCGTGTGAACGTATACCACGGATATCAGATTTCAAAAGCACATCTACAACTATGGGTATATCGGATTCAGGTACACCGGCTTTACCCAAAGAAGCATGCATGAATTTTTTCAAGTAGTCTAAAGGAATATACAGTTCAGCCATAATACACTCCGTTCGCTGAGGTTATATGAAATTGATTAATAATATACGTATTCAGTTATTGACTATTTAGAGGCTCCAGGACGATTCCATACTCGTCTGCACTTGGATGCTCAAGTAGTTCTTTTACTTCATTGCGTATCTCTTCCCGATAGGATTCATCAGGTTCCGGATCTGTTAAAACAATATCAATATAATCATCAGCAATACCCGCTATAAAGCTGTCCTGAAATGGATAGGATAACTGATTATGGTCAATCAGTGCCAGAATGCGGTTTAAAATCTCAAACAACAGTATTCTTGCCTGACGCCACTTGTTCTCATGACGTAAATATTTTGCATAGACAAAAAGGATCTTGCTGGGTTCAATTATTTCTGATGGATTTATCTTTTCCTTGTGTGGAAAATCAAATATATCTGCCACATATTCCCGAAGAGAAGTAACTTCATCCGTATCTTGAGGATGTATGAAAAAATGACACAATTCCGGGAAAATCTCTACAAGATTAAGAATGACTTCAACAATGGCATTCTTGTCCAACCCCTTGATGGTTCGTCTTAATTTATCAACACTGATAAAAGTTTCAGGTTCGTTCAGCCATGACAACAGAGCTGCAACCTTGTGTTCGCAAGGACTGCTGCCGGCGACACAATTACAGCGACCGAACAATTGCTCGTCTTCAACAATCATTTCAACCTGATACTTGCCTTTGCCCCTTACCGTTGCACGCAAGCCGTAATCAGTTAAAAATCTGTATTTAACGAGATCGTTCTCGAATATTTTTTCACCTAACCGAAATATCTCCGGGTTAGCATAGGTGGATACGTCAATGGGAGTAATCCGATTCGGCATGTGGTCACTCCTCTGATTTTTAAGATCAGGTTAATTAATTGCCATTATTCTTTTTAGCCTCTCGGCCCTTTTTAACGATCAGTTTTAAAACACTGGAAAACGCAGGGTTCTTTTTTTCGAACCATTTTGTAAATATTACCGGTTCACTTTCTGTCTCATAATCATTATACATAGCCAGAGGAGATACTCCAATGTTAACCGGTTCTTTTTCTTTCATCACAAGAATAAATTCTTCGTCTTCATCGCTGATTTCTCTAACCTCTGTCCAGGGAATAAACTCATATTTCGGACTAAAAACTTTAATTTTTCCCATGGCTTCTGCCAAAGGTTCAATACCCACATAAGGATGAATATGTACAACACCCTTGTCGGTTAACCGATATTCCAGACCGTTAACAACAGCCCTGTAAAAAGAACTGATTATTCCGGCTACTGTTACTATAAAGAAAGCAATCCTCGCGGTAGGAAGGGAAAGGTCAGGCATGGAAATAGTAAGAAAAAACAGTGATGTTAAAATTCCGGCTACAAAGCCTCCCAACAGCCAGGTAAATATTTTGGAATAAAACTGGTTTATATTTCGATGACGCCAGACAAATAGTGATTTATGATCTTGAACGTCTTTGATGTTTTTCCAGGTTTTCATTCAGAAACTACTCCCAAAACTAGATAAAAAATGTGTCATCGTCTAAATATACAAAAATGCCCCGCATAAATCCAAGACATTATTTCACAGAATCAATCAACAGGGTGGCGAGTTTCGCCATTTCCGGTTACAATAAACTTGCGGGTTGTAAGCGCTTCAAGTCCCATAGGACCAAACGCATGCAGTTTTGTAGTAGAGATACCAATCTCTGCACCCAGGCCCAGTTCCCCACCATCAGAAAACCGGGAAGAAGCATTCACACAAACCACTGAAGAGTTCACATCACGCTGAAAGGCTCTGGCGGTTTGCATGCTGTTGGTTGCGATAACTTCGGTGTGATCTGAACCATATTTTACAATGTGTTCCACAGCTTCGTCATAACTGTTGACAATTTTTACTGCGATTACCAGAGACAAATACTCTGCGTAATAATCATCTTCCGTCGCTTCCGGAATGCCGGGCAGCACTTTTATAGTCTCTGCACATCCGCGCAATTCTACTCCACGCTTATCCATTGCTGCTTTTGCAAGCGGCAGATATGTTTGTGCAATATCTTTATGAACGAGCAGTGTTTCCAGCGCATTACAAACACCGGGACGCGAGGTTTTGCCGTCTATCAACAGGTCAACCGCCATTTCAGGTTCTGCGTCTTTATCTACATACAGATGGCACACGCCTTTGTAATGCTTGATAACAGGAATTCGGCTGTTCTCGGCAACAAAACGGATCAATCCCTCTCCACCGCGGGGTATAACCAGATCAATGAATTCATCCAGTTTCAACATGTCTACCATAACTGCCCTGTCGGTTGTAGGCACAAACGAGATGGCTTCAGGGGGTATTTCTGTTTCTGCCAGCGCTTTGTGCATGGAATCTACAATGGCCTTGTTGGAATTGAACGCCTCTGATCCACCGCGCAATAGCACCGCGTTACCCGCCTTGAGACAAAGTCCGGCTGCGTCAGAAGTTACATTAGGACGGGATTCGTATATGATAGAGATCACGCCCAGGGGAATACGCATCATACCCACTTCAATGCCGCTAGGACGTTTACGGATCTCACTGATCTCACCTACCGGATCGTCAAAGGATGCAACCTGTCGCAATGCGTCTGTCATTCCGGCAATACGTTTTTCGTTCAAAATCAACCGGTCTATCATTGCGGATGATAATTCCCGCTTTTTGCCGTTTTCTACATCAATGGCATTGGCTGCAAAAATCGTTTCTTTATCTTTTTCCAACTGGTCAGCAATTAGTAACAAGGCTTTATTCTTTTCAGCAGTACCCACACGGGCCAGTTGATGCGAAGCCGCTTTGCATGAACGGGCAATATCCAACAATTCAGTATTATTTGCACTCATATTCGCTCCTCTATCCTAACAGTACCATTTCATCGCGATGAACAACCACATCGGAATACATACCATCCAATATATTTTCAATTTCTTTACTTTTTTTGCCGGCTATTTTTTCCAGATCAATATGGTTATATTGACAAATACCCTTGGCAATCATTTTATTCTCTTCAATCTGTAAAATATCTACTGCTTCACCAGCTGCAAATTCACCCTCTAGTTTTTGTATACCCGAAGGCAGCAGCGATGCACCTCTTTCAGTGATAGCCAGAACCGCACCCGCGTCTATATAAACTTTGCCTTTACTGGGTTTGGCGTGCAGCATCCAGTGTTTTTTTCCCTTGACCGGACGAGGTGATTTGTAAAAAATCGTTCCACAGACAATGCCGTTCAACAACATTTCAAAAAATCCGCGTTTGGTGCCGTTCATGATCACGGTATTGATTCCGCCAGAGGTGGCCTTTTCAGCCGCCTGAATTTTGGTTACCATTCCCCCGGTAGCGATATGGGTTTTGGTATCTTTGGCGAGTTTATATATTTCTTCATTAATCGTGTCTACACGTGTAATAAGATTTGCTTTTGGATTTTCACGCGGATCTGCATCATACAAACCATCAATATCAGAGCAAATGATCAACAAATCGGCTTCCGCAAGCACTGCTACATGCGCGGCCAGATTATCATTATCACCTACCCGCAGCTCGTCCACGGCAACTGTATCATTCTCGTTGACAATGGGCAGGGTGTTCATATTCAACAATTCGGTAATGGTATTTTTGGCATTTACAAACCGCCTGCGATTCAACAAATCATCAAATGTCAACAATATCTGCGCGCAGGGAAAATCAAACATTCTGCTCCACAATGTCATAAGCTGAGACTGTCCAATAGCAGCCAAAGCCTGTTTTTCAGGGATTGTGCATTGCGCTTTTGAAGTAAACTGTACCTGTGTAGACAATCCCGCTGCCACTGCACCGGACGATACCAGAATCACTTCTTTACCGCGATTATGACACTCGATGATAAAGCTGGCAATATCCAGCAAATATTTTGTGCTGGCTTTTTTACCGCCTGCGGTAACCAATGTACTGCCCACTTTGATGACGACACGTTTCCACTCGGGTAACCGTTCACCGTCTTTGGGCTTTATTTCAATAAACCGTTCCGTATGGATCTCCTTTGGAAAATATATTATATATAATTAACGAAACTTTTGTTCAATATCAAGATTTTGTTATGAAAATAACAGAAAAAATACACCGGCAATTACACCTGCCAATGCAAAAAACTTTAACCGCATATTCTGCTCTTTAAACATGGCCCCACCAATTAAAAACGACACAATGGAATTTAACCGTCGCACTGCCATGACGAGCGAGATCAATGCACCCTCTACATTAATGGCTTTGAAATACATAAAATCAGACAAGGTCAAAAAGATACCAATCAGTGGTATGCTCCAACGCCATTCAAAATGCATCGAGGTCAGCATTTTCTTGCGATACATAACAAACATGATCACAGTATATACAATACTGATATATACAAAAAACCAGGAAAGGATCACAATAGGGGTAATACCAAGCTTTTGTATCATATACTTGTCGTACAAACCACAGGTAGCGCCAAAGATTGTTGCAACAATTACACTGTACACCCATCGGTTATTCTTGAAAGAGATTCCTTCCTTATTGCCCAACACGGTAAACGCATAATACGAACCCAAAATCAGTACCAGCCCAATCCATTGCATAGAACTGGGTGCCTCGTGAAAGATAAATATGGCGCCTAAAAGCGTCCAGAATGGTGATGTAGCTCGGATTGGCAGATAAATGGAAATGGGTAAATGTTTTAACGCAAACATTTCCAAAGTCCACGATGTACCAACCAGCATCACCTTGATCAAAATCAGTATATGCACCGACATGGGTAGCTTGGGTACATAGAGCGAAACCGACTGCATCATTTCTGGCTTGACTATTGACAGCAAAATAACCGGAACAACAAGAGCGGTTCCTGTCAGCGTAGACATCCACAACACCGGAAAAGCGGCATTTTCATGCACCGCATGTTTGCGGCCAACTTCATAAAATCCTAAAAACAGAGCAGAGATAATGCCCAGGTATAACCACATAACAGGATTACTCCATTTCTGCAGCAGGCAAATGCGGACGGTCTGCCTTGAAGCTGATTAGAATGAGCAGCACCATTACCGCCAGGCAGATCCAAACCGCGGAGCGATAATCTCCAAAAACACTGTATGACAATCCAAATACCGAGGGACCAATAGCGCTTGCAAACACCAGGTACGACATATTGTATCCGTTAATAGCACCCAAATGCTTTCTGCCAAAATAACGCGGCCATATTACTGTGGATGCATTGCCGAACATGCCGCTGGCAATACCGTTTCCCAATATAATAATATATTTTCCAATACCGGAATGCAGCATAAGCACTCCTACACCCGTTAGAGATAAACCCAAAATCAAAACCATCAGCATATATTTCATACGATACTTTAAAACTCTAGTATCTAAAAGTGCACCCGATGCCAGGTTAATAAAGACCGCAATAAACGAGCCCGGCAAAAAGATGGATATGGCCTCGTGCCGGGGCATTCCGGCTTCACCAAAGATCGAGACTATGTGGAACGTTACCGCGGTGTAAAACAGTGAAAACATTGACAAACCCAGGTTGAACACCCAGAAGGTATAGTTGCGTTTTGCCTGCTTCAGGGTCCAGCTTGCCGCATCTTCCGCTTTCTTTTTTTCGTGGTTGACATGTTTACCACCATCCGGAAGCAGTCCACTGCCCTCTGGTGTATTGCGGATAAACACCAACACAAACGCAGAGAACCCTAGCCCAATAATCAGCGCCATAACCATCCAGGCTCCGCGTTCGGTATAATTCCGGATCATCACCTCAAACACCAGCGGGGATGCGGAAAACATTAAACTGATAAACACGCCAACCAGGCTATTTATACGACCGCGCAGTTCGTCGAACCAGCGCATAAGCAGGGTTCTGCTGGCTAATGCCAATACGCCTTGTCCCAGAAACCGTATGGATAAAAACCCAAACGTAATGGTTGCCATGACCACTACTGTTGCTGCCAAACCACTCAAAGCACCGCTCAATCCAAGTGCTATATGGTCCACCTGACTCATGTAGAACAATGACAATCCAAATAAAATCGATGTTACCAGCGCAATCAATCGCGTGCCCAGTGAATCCAGTAACGTACCCACGCGCGCGATAATGAACGAACTGCCAATAGTACCCAGTGTATAGGCAAGACTAAGCTGAAAGCGCGTCAAACCCAGTACGTCAATCAAATAATCGGTAAAGACCGACACACCAATGGTTTGTCCCGGTGCGCTGACTACAAAGCCCATCACACTGCAAACCGCTATCATATAACCGTAAAAAAACGGCCATTTCTTTACACTAAAGGGAAATTTTTCAGGAATATGGATCTGCTTCATGTTACTCTCATTTCTTTCATATAATATATACATACTCGCGCCCGGACTTTTGCCGGGTACGAGGTAAATAATTGGCTCCAGTATAGTACTCCGAAACCAGAATTCTATGTTGCTATCTTCTCGTGCCCGGGCTCTGCCTGGGTACGGAAATAATTCTTGATTCCAGAATAGTACCCCGGAACCAGAATTAATAATTTAATTTCTATAAAAACAATAACCGCAACATACACCAGTCAAAATGCTGAAAACAGCCTGATGTGTATTGCGGTTAATACTGTCAAAACAAGGTGTTAATATACGAAAAATCAAAATTAAAATAAACCACAGTTTTTTCCCAAACAAATCCCCCTCTCGAACGATCGTGACGGAGTTGATCTCCGTCACCATAATTTATTCATCGAGTAAAACGGAGGGAAACAATCAGCCTGTCAAGACACATTAACGCATCCTTTCTTCTCGTGCCCGGGCTCTGCCTGGTTACGCAGGCTTTACTCAAACGAATCACAATAACCATCCAGTTAAACACATTAACAAATCATTTTCCCAGATCCATTAACAAATATTATCGAACAAATTTGCCTGACAGCAGTTAGACAAGAATAGCGTTTCTTCCGCATCCAACATGCCGAAGCATCTTGCAATTCCTGAGAAATTTGCGTAAATTACCAGATTATCTATAAACAGGCAGAAATATTGGATTTATTCGAACAACATAACCCAAAGCAAAAGCAGAAAAACGTCTATCGTCCCCTGGCAGACCGCATGCGTCCCGAAACTCTGGACCAGATCGCCGGTCAGCAGCATTTGCTGGGTCCGGACAAGATCCTGCGGCGCGCAATAGAATCAGACAAGCTGGTTTCCATGATATTCTGGGGCCCGCCGGGTGTGGGCAAGACCACTCTGGCGCGCGTAGTAGCTAACGAGAGCAAGTCCGACTTTAACGCCATCAGCGCGGTTACTGCCGGCGTTGCAGATATCCGTCAAGTCATTAAAAAAGCGCGCGAGAACCAGAAAATGGGCGCACGTACCATCCTGTTTATCGACGAAATCCACCGTTTCAACAAATCCCAGCAGGATGCTCTGCTGCACAGCGTTGAAGACGGAACCATTCTGCTAATCGGTGCAACTACCGAAAACCCCAGCTTTGAGGTGATCTCGGCACTGCTGTCACGAAGCCGGGTATACAAGCTCGATCCCCTCAGCCATGACGATCTCAACGGCATTCTGGACAATGCCCTGCAAAACGACGAGGTCCTCAAGGCTGCTAATATAACATTGAACGACGATGCCAAAAGCATTTTGGTGGATCTTTGCGGAGGAGATGCCCGCAACCTGCTCACCGCTTTGGAACTGGCAGTACAACTTGCCAAATCCAATGATGCCGGAGGCAAAACCATAGATCGTGACCTCATTGAAGAGGCCATGCAAAAACGCACCTTGCTGTACGATAAAAAAGGCGAGTATCATTACGATGTCATTTCCGCGTTCATCAAAAGCGTGCGCGGTTCTGATCCCGATGCTGCCATCTATTGGTTGGCGCGTATGCTGGCTTCGGGAGAAGATCCTAAATTCATTGCGCGCAGACTGATCATTTCCGCATCCGAAGACATTGGCAATGCCGATCCACACGCACTCATGGTGGCTACATCCGCATTTTCTGCAGTGACCTATATCGGCCTGCCCGAAGCGCAACTGATACTGGCACAGGCGACCACGTATCTGGCATCCGCTCCCAAGAGCAATGCTTCGTACCTTGCAATCAACAATGCGCTGGCAGATATCAAATCAGAAAAACCCGGTGACGTACCGCTGCATTTACGCAACGCACCCACCAAATTGATGAAAGATATGGGCTATAAAAAGGACTATCAATATCCGCACGACTTTGGTGGATTTGTGGACCAAAATTATTTCCCGGTTGTAAACAAAACACGTACTTATTATCGTCCAACTGAAAACGGTGTAGAAAAACGCATCAAAGAGCGGCTGCTTGCATTATGGCCCAAACGAAAAAGAGATATAACAACCTGATGTTAAAAAGAGTATATACATATTTAATCATAGCGTGTGGTGCGGCTGGCCTTTTTGCGCAAAATCCGTTCGAATCCACCGGCGGAGATACCTTTCCCAAAATGCCGGACCTGGTCCTGCCAGACACCCTGGCCGCAGAAATACCGGATACCAGCATGCTGGCATTACCGGATTCTGTCATAGCAGATACCATGGCTGTCGACTCGCTCGCTAAAACACAAAAATCTGATCTGGATACAACCATCTATTACGATGCGCGCTCGATCTATACTGATGTAGATTCCAGGACAACAGAACTCACCGGCGATGCGATTATTAAATATGGCGGAATGACCCTAAAAGCCGAAAAAATAACCCTCGACTGGAAAAACTATTTAATGACCGCCGAGTCTGTTGCTGATACACAATGGGTTTATACGGACAGCACCCATAGCGATTCGGTAATACATGTAGAATATATCGGCAAGCCCGAGTTGAACGAGGGCGGCTCTCCCTACGTTGGCGACAAGATGGTGTACAATTATAAAACCGAAAAAGGTCTGGTGGTCAGAGGTCGTACTGAACTGGAGGGCGGCAAATACCTGGGTCAGCAGATCAAACGGGTAAACAGCGATGTTTTTCACATCTCAAACTCGTCATACACTACCTGCGAACTGGATACCAATCCGCATTTTCATTTTGAGTCGCAAAAGCTTAAGATGGTCATGAAAGACAAGGTGATTGCAAAGCCTGTGGTTATGTATATGGGGCACATCCCCATACTGGCACTGCCTTTTGCGGTATTCCCCATAAAGTCGGGTCGCCAGTCAGGTATTCTCACCCCAACCTACAGTGAAAGCAGCACCGAAGGCCGCTCTTTGCGAAACCTGGGTTACTATTGGGCACCAAGCGATTACTTTGATGCTAAACTGGGAGTCGACTATTTTGAAAAAGCCGGCTTTTTATTCCGGGGAAGTTCAAATTACAATGTGCGCTATCTGCTTAATGGAAGCATGAGCGGATCGTATACGCACAAAGAGGTCAACGGCACCAAAACCCGGCGCTGGGATATGCGAGTCAGCCACAAGCAGGATATCAGTCCCTCTTCCCGGTTCTCGGTATCCGGTTACTTTGTCAGTGACAAAGACTATTACAAAGATTACAGTACCAACCTCTCTACCCGTTTAACGCGCGAAATGCGTTCAAACGCAACCTATACCAAAAGCTGGTCGAAACAAAAGTTGAGCCTTAGCGTCAACATGTCGCGCGTGCATGACCTGCAGGATGATGTGGTACAGGAAACATTACCGCAGGTTTCATTCCGCAAGGGACAAACTCAAATATTCAAACCCAAAAAGAAATCATCCCGCAGCTCTGGTGGATCAAGCCGCAGGGACTCGCACTGGTATGAATCGCTTTATTTTTCTTACAACTCTAACCTGATCAATAAAAGTCGTGAATACCTGTCTTATACAACTGACGATACTACAAAAGAAGTGGACGAAACCCGAAACATGTCTCACGATTTCAACTTTTCACTCAACAGTCCAAAAAAATTCTTTGGTTGGTTGTCATTAAACCAAAATTTAAATGTAAGTGAAGACTGGTTTGATCAGGAAAAAACATATTCCTGGGATGTCGAGAGCGAATCCATCGATCCCGATACCACGCACGGATTTGCAGCCCGTCATACCTTTGATTATCGTGCTTCTGCCAATACCAAATTATATGGTATGTTTGCTCCCCCTATTGGTGACCTGCAGGCTATTCGTCACGTTGTAACGCCATCTATTTCGTTTACCTATCAACCTGACTTTTCTGATCCTCAATGGGGATATTATGAAGAAATTGAAACCGATGACGGTGTAGAAAAACGCGACAAGTTTAGTGGTACACCCTCAACTGGAAGAAAAAGTGTAAGCCTCAGTGTTCAGAACTTGTTTCAGATGAAGCGCGGTGAAGGTGAAAAGGAAAAGAAATTTGACCTGTTTACCATGAATTTCAGCAGCGGATACAACTTTGAAGCGGAAAAGAACAAACTCTCTGACCTCAGTACCTCGTGGAACGCCAATCCCATGAAAAATTTCAGTCTCAGTGCCAGCACTTCGCACAGTTTTTACAAATGGATTAGCGAGCCAACCACAAGCAGCCCCACTTATGGATACAAGAGCAACAATTATTTATTCGAAGATGGTGGCTGGAAAAGCGGTGATTTTATGCGCATGACCAACCTGCGTCTTAATTTTTCTCTGCGGTTACAGGGTAAAAAAGACAAAGGCGGCAAAGATGATGAAGAAAGACCTTTTGAGAACACACTGAATGAAGAAGAACCAGACCCGCTTTTGGAAGAAGAAAACCTCAGCGTGCTTGAAGAAGATCTGCTAAGACGCGGGAACCGTTTTGAAAACGAAATGGCCATGAATTCGCTAAGTATTCCCTGGCAGGCATCACTCAACTTTTCATTCAGTAACAACAAAAGCAATCCCTTGAATCCAACTAAAAGATATTATATGGGTATTAGAGGTGCGGAAATAAACCTGACACGTAACTGGAGAATTGGTTACACAGCCCAATATGATTTGGAAAAGAAACAGATAGCATCGCACAGCTTTACATTCCACAGAGACCTGCACTGCTGGGAAGGCAGAGTAGACTGGGTACCCTCCGGATCTGCTAAAAGGATATATGTGATTATTAACATCAAAGCCCGCGTTCTCCAGGACCTTAAAATTGAAAAACGCGGTGGGGCTTCAAGTATGTTAGGATATTAACAGAAAAATTATTGAACAAACTCGGTGTCATCTGCTTGCTGAATGGTATGGATAGCATCCTTTTCCAGATATTGGATCCACTGTGCGGACAGCTGTACCGGGTTAAATCCGTTTTTGTGATCACTGTTGGGCATGGATTGCAATTCGCCCAAAATCAGAACGGAACTGCCTTTTTTCAAATACTTGTTACACTGTAATGCCTGTTTTGACCACACAACCACACTCACCAAACAACTTTCCCGTTCCATTCCTTCAAGCTCATTACCGCTGCTTTCCGGTTTGGTTGCGATAATAAAATTTGTGACGGGAACGCCTCGTTTTGTCCAGCGTACCGGTGGATCATGGATCAATTTGCCCGCTATTACAACACGGTTCATCACCGGCATTTTAAAATCTTTTTCTTCCCCTACTTCTTTTTCTTCTTCACTGACCAGCAATACGTCTTCTTTTTCCAACATTCATCCCTCTTGTCTTTTCTTTTCAAGAAATATTGACAAACTCCCAACAGCCGAAGGGCTAGTATCAGGATGGTCCCGGTGTTTTTTTAATGCTTCGGGACCTTTAACAGCCAGGATGTGTGTATATTCATACCGATCTTGAGCATGTTGCACACAATCCATCACCTGTTTTGTGGAAACATTCAATTGACAGAAAAATACAAGCTCTGGCTTCCGGTTTGGCAGACTTTCTACCAGACCCAGAGGTTCAATTCGCATGAGTTGCTTTTCTATTCCCAATTCCTCGTTCAGCTCGGTCAGCATTGCTTCATCAATTGAGGGCAGCATACTTTTATCTGCGGCAATCTCTATATGACCACCAAAAACATCAACATATCCGGGAAATTCTCCTAAATCCCGGCTGCGTTTCATCAAAAGTATGTCATTGTCCTGTGTTTCTACAACCGCACTGATTCCCAGTGCATACGACAAACTGTTTTCTCCCCAGTTTTGCAGGACAGTTTCCAAATGATGATTACAATACACCTGGGTGCAATAATCGGTCAAACCCAACTCTAATTCGAGTGTGTCCGACTTAATCATCCAGGCGTTTAACCTTGCCAGCTTTCCGTTATACATTCCCGGTTTAGCAAATTCCTGCCAAAACAGTTGAGCCTTGGCAGACAGTTCAGGGGGAAACGAAAAATTTGTTTCTTTCTTATTAACTATCACATGATTTACAGGAAAAGCAAGAGTACGAAACAAGGCTTGCATTTCAAAGAACCGAATGTTCCAAACGCAATAATGCGTCTTTTATAGCAACTCCGCCTGCGTATCCGCCAAGCTTGCCATCCGATTGAATAACCCTGTGACAGGGTACAATGATGGGCAGCGGATTAGCGCCATTAGCCGTGCCAACAGCACGGGAGGCGCCCGGCTTGCCAAGTTCTTTGGCAATTTCACCATAAGTCCGCGTTTCACCATAGGGGATACGTTTTACGGAATTCCATACCTGATTTTGAAACGGTGTACCGGTATCCGGATCAGTGGTTTCATCAAATTCTACTTTAGCACCGTTTAAATATGCAGTAATTTTTTCTATCAAGAGGGAAAATTGATTCTGAATAGGTTCAAGAGAGTATTGAGAGCTCAATCGGCCCAACACATCGTCAATGTGCTTGCCATTGAGAAAAGAAATAGATCGGGGGCCCTTGTCAGAGAAAAGCAGCAACAAATCAGACAATTGCCAGGGAATTGTGGTGTAATATAAAGTACTCATTAATTATTCAACAAATATATTATATGCCTTACCCAGGTCCTTGGCTGCGGGAGTAACAATCATACCTTTTTGGAGTCTGATCTTGAGTCCCTTTAGCTTGGCCTGCCGCACATCACTTTCGGTTATCAATTTCTTGTCAGGTGCTTTTTCATCCTCATAATAACCCATGCTGCTCTGAACGATAAATACATTATCGCCATTTTTCAAACCTACTGCATTACCTTCATCCATATCTATATGCAGTTGAGTAAGAAAATTATCAGCCACCCGTACAAGTACATTGCCCATAATGCAGAATCGGGATTCTGCCTTGTCTCCGCGTTCCTGAGCTGGTGCTACAAATACGATATCACCCTGCTTTACTCCCATTTCTTTAGCGTCATCAGCATTAATATGAATATGACGTCGCGAAATCATGACATTCTCGGTAACTTTCATAGATCCGGCAGGACCTTTCAAAGTTACGTATTGACCATCAGGTAAATTGGTAAATTTGCCGATAGGGGGTGTAATTCCAAGGTGGTAGGCATCAGTGCCTGAGACTTCAATTTGCAGCGTTTTACGCAAGGGTCCCAATACCCGTAAATGCTGAAACTTGCCTTTGGGACCAATACATTCTACGATCTGTTCTGAGGCGAACTCGCCTTTTTGATATAATTCTTTATATACTGAAAGTTCACTTCCGGGACCAAACAGAATATCCATCGCTTCGCGGGTCAGGTGCATATGTCGGTTGGATACTCCTACGGGGATGAGTTTTGGCAAACCAGACTTCTCCAAATATCATATTAAATTGTTACTTTTTAATATATTATGTAATATACATACAAAATATTACTTCTTGCCCTAATAATCAAGTATAATATTCATTTTTTAAATAAAAATTCAGGTTTCATTAAAAAGAAATTGCATTAATCCCCTTGAATCCCCATATTTAACAAAAATACAACCTGTTATGGAGGAAAAATGAGCGCCACCTCAATTCTATTTGACGCACATGTACACATTTATCCCGATTATAATATTGATACAGCCATAAGTGCCAGCTTGAATCACATGGATCGCATTATCGGCAAAAATAAATTAACAACAGACACGGTTAAAATGTGGCTGCTAACCGAAGGTACTATCTATAACGGTTTTAACCAGTTATTGGCATTAGATTCTGATAAATATACTATAGAGAAATCAGGGCCCGCCTCATTGGTCATCCGTGACAAGCAGACACAAAACAATCTGCTTTATGTTCTGGCAGGCAGACAGATCGTCAGCAGCGACAAGCTCGAAATATGCGCCCTGGCAACAGATTTCAACATGGCTGATCGTGAATTGAACACTCAAGACACCATTAATAAAGTTCAGGATAACGACGCCGTAGCGGCTCTAAACTGGGCACCGGGAAAATGGTTTACCAAAAGAGGGAAAATTGTTTCAAAAATCATCGAAACAAACAATCCTGAAAAATTATTGATTAGTGAGACTACTATGCGGCCCACCATCTGGCCGACTCCCGCACTTGTAAAACAGGCGTTTCGCAAAAATTTCAGGATGGTTGTGGGTTCTGACCCCTTACCTTTTAGCGGTGAAGAATCGCTGGTGGGCTCTTATGTTTCCCTGGTACAGGGCGAGTTTGACTCCCAAAATCCGGAAGGCTCTATAAAAACATTGCTTCTGGATCCAACAAAAACCATAACCCGCCTGGGGAAAAGAAGCGGAACACTGACATTTGCGAAAAGACAATACAAAATTATGAGTTACAATAAATAACGATCTTGCATGTCTTTATTTAAAATCAAATATTTATTGCTGATAGGGTTATATTACGTCCTGGCAGCCGCTGGCCAGGAAAACCGTGAGATTCAAATCAATATTGAAGCGTTGCGAAATCACGCGGAATATCTAGCAGATGATGAGCTCCGCGGAAGAGGTACGGGTTCGTACGGAGAAAAGCTGGCAGCGGAATATCTTGCCATGGAATTTGAACGATTAAACCTGTTCCCGCTGGGTGATAACGGAAATTACTTTCAAAACATACCCATGCACAGCAGTGAAGCGCTTCCCGGATGTCAGGCCCTGCTATATAATAATACAGACACCTTGAATCTTGAATTGGAAAAAGATTACCTGCTGTTTAAATCCGGTGCTCAAACCCTGGTGCCGAAACCCATCGAGTTGGTTTTTGTGGGTTATGGCATTTTTGCACCCGAATACGACTATAACGATTATCAATCCGTTGATGTAAGCAACAAAATTGTGGTATACCTGGATGGAGAACCGGAATCTACAGACAAATCCTACTTTAACGGGTCCGAACAAACCATCTATGCGTACCCGGAATCCAAAGAGCGCATGGCAATCTCACGAGGGGCCCGGGGAAGCATATTGTTGCTCAATCCGCACACCCCCCGATTCCGTACCTGGGAACATTATGTACAAAATTACGCATTTACCGAAATCACACTGGGCTATTCTGTGACCGCACATCTCAGTCTCATTTTGAACCCTAAAAGTGCGGACCACTTGTTTAAAAACGCGCAAAACTCACTGCAAGATGTCTATACCATGGACAAAAACAATACACTGAAAAGCTTTGATCTTGAAACCTCACTCTCCTTCAAAGGCCAGTTCAAACAACGGGACTTTATTTCTCCCAATGTCATTGCCATGTTGTCCGGCAGCGACTCTAAACTCAAACATGAATATATCATCATAACCGCACATTATGATCATTTAGGCATAGGCAAGCCCATGCTTGCGGATTCCATCTATAACGGTTTTGGTGATAACGCTTTGGGTTGTGCCGGTGCTCTTGAAATGGCGCGTGTACTGTCTGGAAATCGGAAAATGCTGAAACGCTCAATCATCTTTTTAATGGTCACGGGTGAAGAAAAAGGATTGCTTGGCTCGACCTATTACATTGATCATCCGGCTGTCCCGCTTTATAGAACCATTGCCAACCTGAATGTGGATGGCCTGGCCATGTTTGATGAATTCAACGATATTGTGGGTGTAGGTCACGAACTGTCTGACCTGGATGAGACTCTAGAAGAAACGGCAAATCAATTGGGACTTGAAACCAGTCCTGTACCTCAACAGTTTATGGTTTCCGAATCTTTTGCCCGTTCCGATCAGATATCTTTTGCCAAAGCCGGCATCCCTTCGATTCTGATTATGGATGGATTACAATACAAGAACCTGACTCCGGTTCAAGGTCTTCAAATGCACATGAATTGGATTGACTACATATATCACACTCCCTTTGATGATAAAGACCAAACCATCAACTATAAAGCAACGCAGCAACATTGCCGGGTATTAACACATTTTATTTTTAACATTGCCAATCGAAAATCAGAACCACAATGGAATCCCGGCACACCATATATCAATGCAAGATTACAAACCATAGCGGAAAAAAGATGAAAAAAATCCTGTTTGCGATCATATTGTTACTCTTTACCAGCTGTTATTACACCAATCAAAATGACAGCAAGACAATCCGGCTCAAAGGCTCAGATACCATGTACACCCTTTCACGTCATTGGGCTGAATCATATATGAAAACCCACCCGCAAACATCCGTATATTATGAAGGCGGTGGTACCGGATCCGGTGCCAGAGCTCTGGCAAATGGCAGTGTAGATATCTGTACAGCTTCCAGACCGCTCAGACCCGAAGAAGCACAGATACTAGTGGACTTTACCGGCTCGCTGGGTGTTTCTCATCGGGTTGCCAAAGACGCGCTTTGTATTTACCTGCATCCTGCTAATCCTGTGAATTCACTAACCCTTGAGCAAGTCGAAAAAATATATCTGGGTGAAATAACAAACTGGGGCCAGGTAGGCGGCAACAATGCTGTTATTGAGCTCTATGATCGTCTGCCCAATTCCGGCACACACCTCTATCTCAGAGAACACGTCCTCGATGGCGAGGCCTTTCATGCCGATCATAAAATGTCAGTTGCATCTGCTGCAGATATGGTTACTCAAGTTGCAGAAGACGTTAATGCTATTGGTTATGGCGGTATCATCCAACATCCGGGTATCAAATTCAGCAAGATCAATAATATTGAACCCATACCGGAAAACATACAAAATGACTCTTACCCCATCATCCGGTATCTCTATCTCTATACACCAAACACACCACAAGGACATGTAAAACGATTTATCGATTGGGTACTGGGCCCTAAAGGCCAGGCAATAGTGGAACAGACAGGCTTTTTCCCCATCTGGCAAGATTCATAAAGAAGCGTTTGCACTTTTCTTGGCAAATCCGCCAAGATAAAAAAGCATAATAAATAAAATACTGATACTCACCTGCATATAAAATGTCAAAAAACGCCACCCCAGGGTCATTACTCCCAAAAACTCTTTGGGGATAAATGCTGCATACATGAAATAAAAGGAAGCTTCTGCTCCGGCAGCTGCTCCCGGAGTGGGAATCAGTGTCATGATTGTAAACGTCATCCATTGAAACAGAAAAAATAAAACAGGATCAACAGGAACATTCAGAGATGCCAGTAGTGCAGTAACCACCGAATACCTGCAAATCCATTGTAAAGCAGAGAGTGTTATGGATGCAAAAAAACGTGTTTTACCGCGTTTTACAATCAGGATATATACAAGTTTAAAATCCTGCCAAACTTTGGAAGCTTTTTTTTGAATAACAGTTAACAACCGGGACCTTGCAACCAATTGTTTATTTCTTAATAATACTATCAGCACGATCAATACTGCCAGCATGATTGCAATAGCAATCAGGTAATTCCTGGCAAAGCTCAGATGGTGAATTATATCTCGTATTACCGGTAACTCCCAGCAGGAAGAAACAATAAAAGCAGTTGGCACCGCAAAAAGAAAAAACAATCCGTCTTCTACAGTTCCCAATGACATCAACGAAGCAGCAGCGCCCGCCGTCATTCCTTTGTTAATGAGCATACCTGCTTTAACGTAACCCCCGCCAATAGCAGTTGGACTAATTGCAGAACCCAAATCCTGACTCAGTATAATCTTGAAAAGTTCACTAAAAGGAATCTTTTTATCTAAAAATCGTGTCCAGATCATTAATCGCAATGTGTTGGTAAGCCAGGGAACAAATGCCAGTGTTATAGCCAACAAAAAATACCGGGGTCTGAACTTGAATAAAACCTGAAAAATACCCCGGTCTGTTGTTAAAAGGGAAAAAATTATGTTCCCGGCCATACCCAAAATAACGACCCAGATACCATATTTGACAAAACGTCTGAAATCCAGTTCGTTTTCATTAATTTTTATTGACGGAAATTTCATATAATCTATACATTTTACTGAACGTTTTATACCAGGAGAATTCCTGCTCTACCCATTTTCGCGCGTTTCTGCCTTTTTCTCTGAATCCATTTGTTGAGAGTTCAAACATGGTGTTTGCCATCTCTGTAACCGAGCCGGGTTCTACCAACACCCCCACTGATGGATTAACACGTTCCTGCAATGCCCCTGCATTTACACCCAACACCGGCAGACCGCTTGCCTGTGCTTCAATAATAGAAAGCCCAAAGGTTTCATGCGGTCCGGCGGTTACATATACATCCGCGGAAGCAAGTATCTCGGCAAGTTCATTTTTATTGTGTACATAGGGTATATAATGAATATCCGGATGTTTGGCTGCATAATCCATCACCAGGGGTTCAAGAGGGCCTTGCCCCACTATCATTAATGCGCCATTGAATTTATTAAAACTCTTTTCAAATGCATTCAAAATCACATCAATTCTTTTTTCAGAATCCAGTCTGCCCGCATAAATCAAAACAATTTTATCTTCCAGGCCAAATCGCTGTCTGATGGTGCCGGTACGACGAGAAGGATGAAAGATATCTGCGTCTACACCTAAAGGGATCTTGGCAATTCGCTTGATTCCCATATTCAACAATTTTCTTTTCAAAAGGTCAGACGCTGTTGCCGTATAATCAAAACAGTTGTATATCTTGTGTGCGTACCATTCGCTTAAATGTTTTGCTACACTCCCCCACCCTTTACCAGCAATTTTTGCTACTTCCTGTTCTGAATATGCAGTAGGAAAATCCGTATGATAAAATCCAATAATAGAACAGGGATAGTTACGTCTGTATAACATTGCCGGGTACGGCATTAAATAAGGACTGCCGATCTCGATGACATCCGGTCGTTCAGCTTTAAGAATTGAATAAACCTTGTCCAAACGAAATGTATATCGATAGGGTTCACATTTGGGGATGTGAGGTGCCTTTATGGTTATGGTTGTAAATCGACCTTCCCGGATAATACTGTCATCTTTTCCGGGAATAACAAGTAAATGTTCATCTCTTGTATGGTTTTGAATATATTTACGTTTTTCATGAATATAGGTTCGAATCCCACCGCTCTTGGGGGTATAAGCCTGTGTTAGATCACAAATCTTCATATACTTATATGTTCTCCATATCAGGATTTAATAAACCTGGGGACCGGAAACAGAAGATTGAATCCCGGATACAGATTTACGGGTGGTTCGGGTAATCTTTTCTGGTTTAATATTTAAAGATATTAGCAAATCATACCCTGCCTGTCCACTAACCTGGATCTCTTGCATTTGATTGTAAAACAATCGAATACAATATTGAACAATCTTGTACTTGTTTCGATCTTTAATACTGTCCAGCCATTTCATCACCTGACGGTGTGGAAACCTGGCAGCAACCGGAATATTTAACAACCTTCCAATCAATGTTCCGGTTATTGCCATACTTCCAAATGATGAAATATAGATCATTTCATAGTCTTTGTTTACCAAATCATACAAAACTTTAAGAAACGGTGGTAATTTGATACGGATATTTTTTTCAGGATTTAATGTTATACTGGTTATCATTTTATAAATAATAACATTTTTATCTTTGCAGAACCGTTCAGCAATTCCCATGTACATAGGTTGACGAGATATGGTTTCCTGACCCAACAAACGTAATGAAAGACGATGATTACAGGAGCGAGCATACGTACCCTCGCTAAAAACAGCAATCTGGCCTCTGTAAAACCTGCCGTTTTGTGTAAACGTATTTGCAGCCTGACGCATAAGATGACGGTCTTGATATTCTGTTCGTGCTGCAATAGCATAAGGAACAATTACTGGCAGCAAAGACAGCAACGGTTTGATCAATGACAACTTTTCCAGTACGCCGGCATTGTTCCGGGGAGATGTAATTTCTTCAACAATACCGACAATACTTGTATGCGTTATCCTGCACATGCTTTTGAAAAACTGTTTATTTTGCAATGCGTCAAAGTGCGCATTCCCTGTTAAAAACCTTTGAAATCTTTTATTATAAATGGCTTCATATTGAAAAGCTTGTTTAGGTCCCTCAACTATTTCCGGAACAAACAATGACCTCAATCCGGGAAATTTGGCCAGGCTGAACAGAAATCCTGTTGTTAAATCTGCAATTCTATTGTTTTGGACTTTTTCAAACATATTGTCAAGTATTGTTTGTGTCACTTGAGAATTGAGATGGGGAATAGGTATATTTTGATGTTTGGCATGTTTATAAGAAACAGCCATAACCTGGTGCGCAACCGATAACATACTGCCGCCATATCCATGGGCCCTGCAATTACCGGTTCGAATATTTTCAAGCAGTTCATATTTATTTTCAGAAAACTGGCATACGGTGTGGGGACAAGTAATTAATATACCTCCATGATCATCGGAACCTGCAACCATACTTTTTGTCCAGGGCTCAAGTCCTATGGGATCAATACCGTGCTTCATTGCAAGTCGGTCAATATCCTCAATGGTCAAACCCTTTAAAATCTTTTTCAAGAGTTTATCGGGAACCAGTTGCTTGCCGCCATTCTTGGTTTCAAAAACCTGAAACAACAGCAGCATTTTCTCAAAATGCTCCATTGTCAGGGTACGTCCCATTTTGAAAAAAGGGTGAGCAATAAAATGGATGATATTTTGTAAATAAAGATATTGCACCAGTTCATAAATATTATAACGGAGGTGCTGTATTTCCCGATGTATGTTCTCATTAATATCCAGACAAACCACATGCACCTTGGCATTATCTTCCGGGAAAAATGTAGTTACTTCTTCACTAATGAAAAAATCATCATAGTGGGCTATTTCAAGCGCGCCATCAATGGTATCATGATCAGATATGGTTACAAAATCCATCCCCCGGGATTTTGCTATTTGATATACTTGTTGGGGAGTCGTATAAGATTCGTTTGCTCCAATTGTCTTTAAAAGCCAGTCACCTGCATTTTCAGAAAAACAGGTGTGTACATGTAAATCTATTGAAGAATATTTCTGATTCATAAAACGACTAACTGGCTTTGCTGTAAATAAATGGTTTCTTGATCTGCTCCCCTTCAATCACAGATTTATAACTGGCTATCAGTCTCGAATTGATAGCAGACCAACTGTATTTTTTAGCGGTCTCTCTTCCCTGCCCACCCAATGTTTTGAGTAATACCGGATCAGCAAGAAATTTTTCTATATGCGCTGCAAAATCAACAGGATCATTTGGTTTTGCGAGGAAACCGTCATACCCGTGGTTTATCACATCACCAACGCCACCCTTGGCAACACCCACCGCCGGTATACCTGAAGCAAAAGACTCTAAAATCACGTTTCCAAAAGTTTCTGTAGTCGAAGGAAAAACAAACAGATCGGCAGAAGCATACCATTCGTAAAGCGGCTTACCTTTTAAATAACCGGTATAGTGGGCATCCGGCATTTTTTCTTCCAATTCCTGGCGCATGGGACCGTCACCAACAATCACTATCTGATAATCATATTTTTTTTTAAGTATATTATGAGCATCAACCAGATCATCCAGATCTTTGTGGTTGATCAATCGACCAACAAACAACAAAATCGGTTTATTATCCGCACCGATTGACTGACGCAATTGGGTACTGCGAAGACGTGGAGAAAATTTATCCAACTCAATTCCACGCTGCCAGAGTTCCGCATTGGGAATACCATGTTTTTCCAGTTCTGCAATCGCTGAAGGAGTAGGAGTGTAATTTTTAAGGCATTTGCTATGGAACCACTTTAAAAAGGCCCAGCCATAACTTTCCAGTCCACCAATCCCAAAATAGGGGAAATAATGCACCCAATGGGTATGGTAGCTGGATACAACAGGAATATTGTTTCGTTTCGCGTAATGCAGCGCCCACAATCCCATCAAACTGGGGGCTGCAATATGGACCAGATCCGGATTTAAAAAATCCAGATCATATTCAAGATTGTCAAAATAGGGCACACCAATTTTGTACTCTTTATACAATGCAAGGGGCACAGAACTGACTTTTTTTACACGATCAACCCAATCATAACCGGATTCCGGTTTAACCGGTGAAAAAAACTTGAAATTAACTTCCTGTTCAAGTAAAGAATCCGCCAGAAAAGACATGGTTTTTTGTACGCCGTCTGTATTTGGCGGCAAGCTCTCTGTAAAAATTGCAAGATTCATGACATCACCCTAAATTATTAATAGTCCAAATTGTGCACAAGAAACGCCTAAAATCAAGCCTGCAAGAACATCAGAAGGAAAATGCAGACCATTATAGATCCGTGAAAAACCAATAACAGAAGCAAAAAGAAATACGGGAATGGTCAATACCGGATAAAAATGACTAATTAAAACAGCCATCAAAAATGCGGCAGCCGTATGACCAGAGGGAAAACTGAATTTATCAGGAGGTTTTACAAGAAATTTTATTTGTAAAAGTTTATCAAATGGTCTTTTTCGTTTAAATTTATTTTTCAACAACACTTGTATTGACACTTCCAGGATGAACGACAATACACCAGCCAGTAAAAACCTGGGAGCAATAGATAGATCAAAAATAAACAAGAAAATTGCAATTACCGCATAAATATAACCATCACCTATGCGTGAGCTCCAATACATGATGGTATCCATTATTTTTCTACCGGAAAGCCTGAATATCCGGATAGACACGGCACTGTCCCAGGCTGCAACATTATTGATTATGATTTTGACCATCAGCTTTACCTGACAATTTACATTCGTTTTACATTTAATTGTACAAATGTTAAATTATTCAGACATAAAGGATATGTTAAGAAATGGTAAAATATGGGCGGGTAAAAAATAAACCCTGCTGTTATTGAGGTGGTTTTGGCAGAAACCAGTGGACAGCAGGGTTCTGGGTGTAACTCTGATTAATATAGTATATACCGGGTCTGTAACCTGGTTACAGACCCTCTTTCACATAACATTTATTTATTTTACAAGAATCATCTTTTTAACATGTACATTGCTGCCAGCTTCCATACGGTAAAAGTAAACACCGCTCGTAAGGTAAGAAGCATCCCAGGTGATTGTATAATTACCGGCAGTTTTAACACCGTTTACCAATGTTGCAACTTGTTGACCCAGTTGATTGAATACGGTAATGTTAACATTTGCAGTCTGTTTTACAGTATATTCAATATTTGTACTGGGGTTGAACGGATTGGGATAATTCTGTGACAGAGTGTAATCAACCGGACGAGCAACCTGATAAGATTCATAGATTAAAGTTTCAATGATTTCAGCCAAACCATCATATGCAACACCACCCGCTTCGGGACGAGGATCAAGACCATTGTCCTGCATACGACTGATACTTGTCAATGGAGAGCTTGCTAAAAATTCATTTGAATTTGCTGCGTCACTCAACATTGCAGCTACAGCGTCGCTGCCGCTTAATTCAGCCCAGCCATTTCCACCAGCAAAATCGAACCACAAGTTGTTCTGGAATACGATTTCACCAGCATCCAAACGGTTTTTGCTGTCTTGTTTGGTTTCATCTTCAAGATCTTCAACAGTCATTGCAATACCGGCACAGTCACCAATGATAGAGTTTTTATAAGCTCCACCCCAGTTGTCACGCAAATTAAAAGCTGCATCTGTTTGAGAAGATTCCATTCCGGGACCAATCAAAGTTGCGTTATAAATTTCAGGAAAAGCAAACGGAGTTCCATCTTCTGGCTTGTGACCTCCATCATGTTCACCGAGGTGACCTGCAGAAGCAGAGTCTTGAATTGCGAACAGGAATTGCATTTTGGTACGTAAACCCTGATCGTGATCAAAAGCATCATCACCACAGAATGCAGAGATGAGGTGAGAATTGCTAACGGTTCCGCCAAACCATTCGTAACCGTCGTCTTTGTTTGCAAATACTTCAATATGGTCAATTGTTGTACCATCACCAACAGAACCCAAAGTCAAACCATTGATCTCATCACCAGGGGCCAACTCGGTACCACCATGACGGATCGAGATATATCTTAAAAGTCCAGAGCTGTCATGATCATCATCACCACCAACCAGGGTACGCTCAGATTGTTCAGAAATACCTTCAATGTAGAAATTTTCGCCTTCATTTGTAGTTGCATTACCAATCAGAATCAAACCACCCCATTCACCGCGGGTATTAAAATCCAGATCATAAGGATCGGTAACATCGTCATTAACAGAGGTGAATATGATTGGGTTAACACCAGTACCTTCGGCATAAATCTTTGCGCCATTTGTTATAACCAGTGCGCTCGTATTTTCACCGGATTCAGATTTGGCTTTAATAACAGTACCGGCTTCAATATTCAATTCAGCACCAGATTCAACATATACCAAACCGTCCAATACATAGATATTGTCAGCAGTCCAGAAAACTTTATCTCCTGCATTAATATCACCATCAACTACATTTACTTCAGTCGTGGGTACTTTATCTTCAGTAAAGAAGCCATATTCATCCAAAGCTGTCCAGCCTTTTGCCCAGTTGGTCTGACCAAAAGCGCCTTTATAATTCACTTGTTCAAAGAAACCGTCATTAGGAATTTCTGCAAGGTCTTCATAAGCAACACCACCTGCAGCAGGACGAGGATCAAGACCATTGTCCTGTAAACGGCTTATGCTTGTTAATGGAGAAGCATTCAACAATTCATTTGCGTTACCAGCGTCACCCAGCATTGCTGCTACAGCATCACTACCGCTCAATTCCGCCCAGGTAGTGCCTCCTGCTAAATCAAACCACAGATTGTTCTGGAATACAATTTCGCCGGCATCTAAACGGTTTTTACTATCTTGCTTGGTTTCATCTTCAAGATCTTCAACAGTCATCGCAATTCCCGCACAATCGCCAATGATAGAGTTTTTGTAAGCGCCACCCCAGTTGTCACGCAGGTTAAAAGCTGCATCTGTTTGAGAAGATTCCATTCCCGGACCAATCAATGTTGCATTAAAAACCTGAGGATATGCATAAGGAGTTCCATCTTCCGGTTTGTGTCCGCCGTCATGTTCGCCAAGGTGACCTGCTGAAGCAGAGTCTTGAATTGCAAACAGGAACTGCATTTTGGTGCGCAAGCCCTGATCATGATCAAAAGCATCATCACCACAATATGCAGCAATCAAATGAGAACAGTTAACAGTACCACCAAACCATTCAAAACCATCATCTTTATTAGCAAAAACTTCAATATACTCGATGGTTGTTCCGCGACCCACTGAACCCAGGGTCAAACCATTGATCTCATCACCGGGTGCCAATTCGGTACCACCATGACGGATTGAAACGTAGCGCAAAACACCAGAGTTGTCATCATCATCATCACCGCCAACCAAAGTACGTTCAGATTGTTCTGAAATACCTTCAATATAGAAATTCTCGCCTTCATTTGTAGTAGCATTACCAATGATAATTAAACCACCCCATTCACCGCGGGTATTGAAATCCAGATCATAAGGATCTGAAACATCATCATTGATAGAAGTAAAGATGATGGGTTTTGAGGCTGTACCTTCAGCAAATATCTGGGCGCCATTACAAATTACCAGCGCGCTGGTATTCTCACCTGATTCGCTTTTAGCTTTAATAATAGTACCAGCTTCAATATTCAATACACCACCAGCTTCAAGATATACAAGACCATCCAACACATAAATATTATCCGCAGTCCAGTAATAATCTTCACCACCAACCAGACTGGCATCTGTAATCGTTACTTCTGTAGTGGGTTCTTTATCTGCCGCCAGGAATCCATAAGAATCCATTGCGGTCCAACCTTTCATCCAGTTGGAAGAACCAAAAGCACCTTTATAATTTACCTGATCATAAAACTCTACGGTATTTGCAAATAAAACACCGCAAAGAGCAACTGTAACAATTAGCGTTAAAAGGGCAAGCGATTTTGCTCTCATCAGAACAACTCCTTTTTTAATTGTGTTATTTAATTAAGCTTTATATACAATGAATTAAAGCCTGTATCATTCATCTCCTGAGATTATAAATTGTATTTAAATCCCATAGAGATGGTTCTGCCGGTCTGAAATCTCTGATAGATATATTCAGTATCTTTAAACTCGTAGGTTCTTTTCTCATAGGTATCCAAAATATTGTTCACCGCGAGCTTTACCGACATGTGGTTTATCAATTTCTTTGTTATTGAAAAATTCAATATAGTTGCAGGTTGTTCATAAATATCTGGTGTAGGGTATTCACCAATTGACGACAAACGTTGACCAAAAATATTAAAGTACAAGCTGGCATTTAAGCCACGGTCATAATTATCATACGCCAGACTCAGGTTCAACAAATAAGGTGACTGCCCCTGAAATGGACGTGTATAGTTGACAACCGCGCTGGTATCACTCTGCTGTTGATATTCGTCCAAAAGGTCTTTATTGGTATATTGTATTTCAGATTCAATTAATGACAAGTTACCGCTAAAGGTAAAATTGTTCAATGAATGGTGAAGAACATCCAGTTTCTTGCGCATTTCAAATTCAACACCATAGGTTGTAGCTTCTGCAACATTTCTCCAACTGAACCAACTGTTTCCACCTTTTAACAGTACCTGAACGATTGGATCCGTAAAATCTTTGTAAAATGCACTAATCGCATAAATCTCACCCGGGCGGCTGAACCATTCCCAGCGAAGATCAAAATTATCAATCAGTGTTCGTTTTAAATTTGAATATCCTCTAAACTTGTCACCTTCTTTAAAATCATAAGAAGCAAATCCGGATATTTCACGGAATGAAGGTCTTGCAAGGGTGCGACCATAAGCGACCCTGGCATTCATATTTTCACTCAAACTGTAAACAAAATTAACAGATGGCAGCAGATCATGAGTTTCAATAGCACCACTGTATTGCGGATCCGGATCAAGACTGTTTACAGACATGTCTGTTGACTCGTAACGCGCGCCGCCAATAAAACGTAATTTTCGGGTAACCGGTACATCAACCATGGCATAAGTTGCATCAACAACCTGTTCTGCATCATAATTGCTGGATTGCTGTGCTGTTTCCTCAAGAATAATACCCATAGTGTTATAAGTTCTCACTTCACCATTGGGCAAAGTTCTGGTTTCCTGACCAATCAGACCCAATACATCAGAGGTTAATGTCGAATTCAGATCATCCGGATTAATTCTAAACTGGTCCTGAAGATCACTATTAGGATCATAAACAAACCGTCTTTCCAGGAAATCACGCTGACGTGTAGAATAACTATAACCAAATTTGAAAGACCCGGTGCGCATAAATGCAAAGTTCATAGGTACCGTAAAATCTAATTTGTAATCATTCCGGTCTTCTTCAAGATTTCTATAATAACGTTCCTGTGCCGTATTGGAGCGAATACCAATCAAACCATTTGCGTTTTGATAAAAATTCAGATAACGGGTATCAGGTTCATCCTGGGTGGTGCGAGAGGTGGCAATTTTCCAATCCGCTTTAATGCCCCAAAGCGCGTCGAGTTGATGGCTTCCATCTATATGAACAGATCTTAAACTGCGTTCATTATATTGTTGAGCGGTGGCTATATAAGTGTCATCTTCTGCATAATCATAGGGAAATACACCCGAGAATATTCTTGAAGTTGCCACGGCGTTCTGATTATACAACCCGGTCACACTGATCAAATCACGAGATGTTGGTTTGTATGATGTTTTCAGAGTAGCACCCCAAAGTACATCGTCAGTGGTCTTATGATCATTCAAATCATACCACATATCCAAACCCGATGCTTTGGAAGGATCAAGAACATCCAAACCCCAGCGATTATATTCACCATCATCATAATTTTTATAAGAACGGCTATATGTCAAACTACCCAAATAACCAAAAGGCTTGCCGAACAATCCAAACTGATTACCCGCAGAGAATGAATAGCTCTGGGCCATTGGCAACGTAGCTGTGTTTGGCATCATATTGTGATTAAAGGATTTTACAATAACATCCTGAAATTGAGCCAGTTCAGAATTGGTTCTGGGATTTCCCTCAAAAGTCAACAAATCATCACCAACAATATCGGGTAATGAAAGAGAACCATTATCAAAACCCAACCATCGCAAGTTTCCGGCATCTGTTACGCGCAAAGCATTATCATTAAATGTTGCCTGGGTATTATATGATGTGCTGGCTGAAAAATTCAAGGTAAGCTGTTCGGGAAAATCTTTGGTTTTAATATCAACGGTTCCACCGGAAAAATCACCTGCCTTATCCGGAGTAAAACTTTTTACCGTAACAATATTATCAATCAAGCCCGAAGGAATAAGATCAATTGAACCTGAACGTGCATATGGATCTGAACTGGGAAGTTCGGCTCCATTCAACTGGGTACTGGTATATCGATCTCCTAAACCACGGACAAATACTTTTTTACCACCTACAACAGAAGCTCCGGTAACACCTTTCATTGCCTCGGCTGCGTCACCAGCTCCAGCCTGTGTAATAGCCTCTGCACTGATCGCATCGCTTACTGATGTTGCCTTTTGACGATCTTTGAGCAGTACCGCTTCAGTATTTTTTACTGCTTTTGCGGTAACAACCACTTCCTGACCTTCAAGCACTTCCATACCCATTGCAAAATCAAGCTTTTCAACCTGACCTTCTTTAACTTCAACACCTTCAATTCTAAAATTTGAATATCCGATATAAGTTGAAACCAGAGAGTACGTGCCGGCTGGCAATCCTTTGATTCGATAAACCCCTTCAAGGTCAGTCGCAGAACCTCTGCGAGTTCCCTCAATGACAACATTCACACCCGGCAATGGAGTACCTGTTTCCTTGTCTACCACTTTACCTGTAATGGTTCCATTGCCCTGAGAAAATACCACACTGGTATAGCTCAACATAAAAAGCAGCAAAGCGGATAAAATTAGACTTTTTCTTAACATTTAAATACCTCAATGATTCAAGTTTCTGCCAATTTATTACAGACAAATATACTTTTAGCACGTTAGCAGGCTATAAAGCCAATGTTAAGAAATTGTAAAGAGGGAAAATTACAGTAAATAGGCAAAAAAAAAGCGTCTGTATATAAATACAGACGCTTTTTTCATATTCAAAACGAAAATTAACTGGGATCAGGTATTTCCGTGTTGGCTATACCGGCAAGCAATTGTGTTGTTTGCGAAGTTATTGCTTCAGTATGGTTCAAAATATCCAAATATAACAGGCTTTGACGAGTACGATAATTACCCTCTCTAACCCGCTTTAAATGGTTGCGGTTCAATTCCTGAATGGTCATTCTAATCTTTTCTCCACTTTCCAGACATTCATCAACCGTCAGATCATCATCTTTTAAATATTCAGCGGAACGTTTAAAAAATTTAGATACCTGTTTTTTCAGAGTAGCCAATTCTTCTTTTTGTTCATCTAAAAGACCAATATGCTGATTTTCAACATAAGTTAAACAAATTTCAGATAGTTCTTTCATTTTCTGGCTGCTCTCAGTAATGCCACTGAAAATAATGGGATCAACATCAATTACATCAGAGTCGGGCATTTGCATAATGTTCAACACACGGGTTAATAACTTGTTTGAGGTTTTGCAAATCTTTTTCGAATTGGATTTTGCATCTTTTAATTTATTGCGGTTTTGTTTAGAAATGCCATTATAAACCAATTCAAGATTATTCTCAATCTTGTTAAAATATTTATCTAATTTTTTAGTTAATTTGTTAAATTCCTGCAGCGGCGGAGAATCCAACACATCCAGTTCTATATCTTCTGATTCTTCTTTTTCTTTTTTTGTATGGTAAATTTGTGTACGGAAAAGTACAAATGCCACTAACAAAGTCAATAGAATAGTTGCCGGCCATGGGAAAAAATAGATTAAAGAAGCAAACAACATTGCAACTGTAGATGCAACCAATGCTGTTAAAAACCATCCACCAATTACTGTCAACACGCCCGAAATACGATATACAGCACTATCGCGTCCCCAGGCACGGTCTGATAACGATGTACCCATCGCCACCATAAAGGTAACATATGTTGTTGAGAGCGGTAATTTCAAAGAGGTGCCCAGTGAGATCAACATACTGGCAACCATCAAGTTAACTGAGGCACGTAACAAATCCCAGTTGGCAGTTTCTTTATCTTTTTTATTAACGGTTTTAACACGTTGAAAACGGTTATCTACATAATTTTTTACTGAAGCGGGTATCACTCTTCCAACAACCTGTCCTTGAGAAATAAACATACGCAAGATCATGCGTGAAAAGCCTGAAGGTTCAAATCTTTCATCACCCTCATCCTGGCGTGCAAGTCCCAACTCGGTTTTGCTGACAGTTCTCGCCTTTTTTGAAATCCATAATGTAGCTACCATGACAGTACCGGCAATCAACAGCATCCAGGTTTCAGTTTGAACCGGCCCAGACAATGCCTCCATGCTGGCGGTTAATGGATTTGCCTCTGCCATACCATGTTTATATGCACTAAAACCAGCCAACGGAACACCAATAAAATTTACAAGATCATTAGCAGCAAAAGCCATTGCAAGAGCAAAGGTGCCCATCAGAATAATAATTTTAAGGATATTAATACGGGTAAATACTATGATAAACAAAAAGATAACAGACCATACCACAAAGCTTGAACCTAAAATAATCAACGTATGGGTTTTAATCCAGGTTAGCATTTCTGCACTGATAAAGGAAGCACCTTTAGCACCTTTAATCAAAATAAAATATGTAATTGCAGATAACGCAACGCCACCCCAAAACGCACCATATCGTTTTAAACGCTTTTCAAAATCAAAAGTAAAAATCAAACGCGTAATAAACTGTACAATCATACCCACAGAAAATGCAATAACAATAGACAATAAAATACCCGTTATAATCATTAGTGCTTTTGCTGTATTGATATAATTAGCAAGCGCTTCAATACCTTCACCAGACAGCGTTACTTTAATCAAAGAAATAGCAACAGCAGCTCCCAACAACTCAAACACAATAGATACGGTTGTTGAAGTTGGTAAACCAAAGGTATTAAACAGATCCAGCAAAATAACTTCTGTAATCATTACCGCAATAAAAATATACAGCAATTCGGGCATTGTAAAATATTCAGGATGAAAGATACCTTTTCTGGCAACCTCCATCATTCCACTTGAAAACATTACCCCAATAAGAATACCAAAACTGGCAATCAATACAATAACCCAACGGGGAGCAGCCTTGGAGCCTACCGCAGAATTCATAAAATTTACGGCATCATTACTTACACCTACCATCAAATCGGATAAAGCTAACCCGAACAATACAATCACAACAAATAAATACAATTCCATACATTCTCTCGCTTTTTCAAAACGATAACTTGCTATATTTGAATTGATTTAGATCATACTAAACCATGTTAAAAAATTTATTAAAATATAACCTTTAAAACAATTAAAAAAAAAGCAAAACTCTCTTAAAAGCCCTGATTTATTGAAAATATTCATTTTTTTTCTTCCAATGTTAAGTTAATGTTAAGATAATGTAAAGGGAATTTAAAGACATTTACACTTGATTTAATGAATATTAAAATGTAATTTTAGTCATTGTATATATTCATAATATAAAGATAGAAAATATGTCTAAAAAAATATTAATAGTAGATGATGAAAAAGATATTATTGACTTGTTGGAATTCAATTTACAAAATGAAGGCTATAATACAGTAACAGCCAGTGATGGTGAACAAGCACTTTTATCCACAAAAGCAGAAAATCCGGATTTGATCATTTTAGACATAATGCTGCCGGGCAAAGATGGTTGGGAGGTCTTGAAAGAACTACGAAAAGATCCCAGAACACAGGATATTCCTGTAATATATCTTACCGCCAAAGACAGTGAAATTGATGAAGTTCTTGGGCTTGAATTAGGGGCCGACGACTATATTGTAAAACCTATCAGCATTCGAAAACTGCTAGCGCGTATTAAAAAAGTTTTAAAACGTTCAAAAACTAAACAACCGGAAAATGATGATCGAATCATCGTTGATGAGCTTGTAATCGACCCGCAAAGTTATAAAGTGACATCTTCAAACCAGGATATAGTTCTTACAAAAAAAGAATTTGATATACTTTATTATATGGCAAAACGTCCCGGACGGGTTATTACCCGCAAAATCCTTCTTGATGAAATCTGGGATGAAAATGTAGTAGTTATTGATCGGACCATTGATGTACATATCCGCAAAATCAGAGAAAAACTGGGCACAGAAAACATGAGCCTGATTGAGACCATCAAAGGTGTTGGCTATCGCTTCAAAGTCTGAATTTTGATTATATATGCATATATCTCTTCGTAGAAAATTAATATATCTTACCTTGTCGTTACTATTTTTTGTAACTGTAGCGGCTAGTATTATTTCTACAATTGAAATCCAAAGATATTATCGCCACAAGATACTTGAACAAATGAGCACCCAACTCAAAGAACTCGAATATCTTTTGGCAAATACTGATATTGGGGTTAAAGGACCGATAGAGTACTCTAAGCTTGATGGCTATGCAGAACAAGCCGGAATACGTATTACTTTTATAGATTCTTCCGGCAAAGTAATTTATGATTCCCAGGTATCTCAAGACTCGCTTTCAAACCTTGAAAACCATTTAAACCGGCCCGAAATCCAAATGGCGGATGCGCACATTGTCGGATACGACAAACGCCTTTCCGCAACCATCCACGAATCCATGTTTTATACTTCCCAGGAATTTACACACCAAAAGGGTGAATCAAACTTTTTGAACCGCATCCACTATATTCGGTTGGCAGTTTTACTCAGAGAGATTGATGATGTACTAAAAGCGCTCAGATGGAAAATTACCGTCGGTGGTGCTATTGCACTTCTCATTATAGCAATTGTAAGTTATTACATTTCCAGCAGAATGACATACCCCATCCACAGAATGGCCCAGGTCGCTGAATCCATAAAAAAAGGCAACATGGAGGCAAGGTTTGAGCACACTTCGAATGATGAAATTGGTGATCTTGCGGGATTATTAAACGAAATGCTGGAAAAACTTCAGGAAGACCTGATCTACCTCCGCAAGCTTGAAAGAATGCGTAGTCAGTTTCTTGGTAATGTATCTCACGAATTGCGTACTCCTATTTTTGCGGTTCAGGGCTATTTGGAAACCTTGATGGCCACAAAAAACTTTGATCCCAAAGTACAGCGAAAATTCATCAAAAAAACCTATCGGCAGGCGGTTCGACTCAACAATCTTTTAACCGATTTAATTGAAATCTCACGCATCGAATCCGGTGAGATGAAAATGAGTTTTGAAGCTTTTGATGTAAGAAAATGGCTTAAAAAAATTGTCAAAGACCTTCAGGAAACAGCAAAAGACAGTAATGTAACATTGATATTCCTGAAAAGCACTCAAGAACCTGTTTTTGTTATGGGAGATAAAACCCGACTCAAACAGGTTGTAACCAATCTGACGGAAAATGCTATTAAATACAATCTCGAAAATGGCCAGGTTAATGTGGGCTATACAGTTCAGGATGACAAGGTAAAAATATTCGTTTCTGATACTGGGCGCGGTATTGCGCAGGAACATTTATCCAGAATATTTGAACGATTTTATCGGGTAGATAAGGAAAGATCTCGTGATGTGGGTGGTACGGGTTTAGGACTGGCAATTGTTAAGCATATTGTTGAGGCACATTCAAGTGTTATCAAAGTCACCAGTGTGGAAGAAAAAGGATCTACCTTTAGTTTTACATTAAATATTGCAGAATCACAAGAAGCAGTATAATATGAATAATTCAAAAAAAGAAAAAATTGCCATTGCAATGAGCGGTGGCGTTGACAGCTCGGTAGCGGCAGTGCTCTTGAGCGAACAGGGCCATTCCGTTTTTGGCATCACCATGGTCCATTACGATTCTCAATGTCATCGCGACAAGCAAGCTGTTGAGGATGCACAAAAAGTGTGTCACACCCTGGGTTTAGACCACCATGTCATTGAAATAAAAAAAGAATTCAGACAAAATGTTATCGATGATTTTATCAATGAATATATGGCAGGAAGAACCCCCAATCCCTGCGTGCGTTGTAATCCCCGCATCAAATGGGGCCATATTTTAGAAAAATCACTGGAATTGGGTGCAGACGCTTTTGCCACAGGACATTATTGCCGCATTACGTTTAATCCCGATAACAAAAGATACATTCTTTCCAAAGCAGCACATCAACACAAAGACCAGTCTTATGCGCTTTGGGCATTGTCACAGGAGCAGCTTAAAAACACCCGATTCCCTTTGAGTGGCTTAACAAAACCAGAGGTTCGTGAACTTGCCGCAAAAGCCGGCCTGGTCATCTCTGATAAACAGGAAAGTCAGGAAATCTGCTTTATTGAAGATGATGATTACAAACGATTCTTAAATGAAGAGCTGGCTGCAAAGGGACGTACCATTTCTGAAGGTAATATTTTAGATATGGACAATAATGTGCTGGGCCAACACAAAGGCTATCCTTTTTATACTATCGGGCAACGTAAAGGGTTAGGCATAGCCGTTGGACGCCCAATCTATGTGACTGAAATTAACGCTGAAAACAATACTATTCGTGTTGGCGATAAAAAAGACCTGCTGTCCGCCGGTCTGACTGCTACAGATGCAAACTGGATCAGTGTCAAAACTCCCGAGCCCGGCACCCAGGTGATTGCCCATATTCGCTATAACGATCCCGGATTTCCGGCAACAATTATCAATTGCAATGCTGAAAGCTTTGAAATACAATTTGAGCAGCCCCGCGCATCGGTAACACCGGGGCAGTCTGTAGTCCTTTACATTAATGACCAACTCTATGGTGGCGGCATTATCAATAAACCTGTAAATTGAGGAGATACTTTGTGAAAAATTTTAAATATCTACTTGTCATGATAGCAGTAATGTTTTTTTCTTGTTCCTCCTACCAATCTCAACACGAGATCAAGCTCAATGCCGGTAATGTCGATCGGCCCGAGTCACCCATGTATACAGATGTTTTGTTGCCGGCCGTTACTCCCAATTTACCGGTCTGCTTGTCTGATGGAAAAAGTAAAATACCGGGACAGTTGGAGAATATTGGTGGCGGTTTTGCCAGAGTCTGGTGGATGCAGCCTGCAATGAAAGCGGGTGAAACCCAAAACTGGACCATCTTTATCGGCAAATCTTGTGCCGACACACGGTATCAGTGGGTTGACGATGAAAACGGTACCGCAAAATTGATGTATAAAGATACACCGGTTATGGAATATGTTTACAAAGCTTTTGATCCACAAAATCCGGATGTAAATCAAAAACCTTATCACCAGGTATACTCGCCGGATGGCTCTCAATTGATCACCAAAGGAGAAGGCGGACTCTACCCGCATCATCGTGGTATCTTTTTTGGGTATCGCAATGTCAGCATTGGTGACAGTTTGTACAATCTCTGGGCTTCGCTTGATGGAGATTATACGGAACACCAGTCATTTATCAGTTACAGTGTAGGTCCTGTCTTTGGCGGCCATTCTTTAAGCATTGACTGGATAACCCGCAACAACGAAACCATTATGACCGAAGTCCGCACAGTTCGAGCTTTTAAAACACAAGACGGATCAACCTTGATTGATTTTGAATCTTCTCTAGAATCACTCGACGGTCTGGTAAAACTCGGAGGTGACCGGCAGCATGCGGGAGTTCAGTTCCGCGCCGCACAATATGTTGCTGACCACAAGCAGGATACACGCTACCTTCGCCCGCAAGGCTGGGACCAGCTCCCGGCAGATCAGGAAATCAATGATGAAAGTCATGTAGATCTGCCCTGGAATGCTTTACAGTATGCTGTAGATTCACAAGCATATACGGTGGTTTACATGTCTGCGCCTTCTAATCCCGGACCCGCTGATTTTTCAGAACGCCTGTATGGAAGGTTTGGTGAATACATTCCGTTTGACCTGGTACCCGAAGATCCATTAAAACTCAATTATCGTTTCTGGATTCTTGACGGAATCAACACAACACGAGAAACTATTGACAATATGTACAAAACAATTGGTGAGCCCATTACCATAGAAACTTTTGATTGATTCATGCATTAAAAAATAAATAATAAATATAGAGCAGTAACGAAAGAGGTCGGGAAATGAGTAAAGCTGAAAACACATTAAAAATTACAATTACTGTTTTTCTTTTATTGCTTTTCACTACCAGCGGATTTTCTCAAAGGGGTACAAAATATAGAAATCCTATGGGTACTATAACCCATATCGGTGATCCCTTTGTTATGAAACAGGGTGATTTGTATTATATGTACTGCACCTCTGTGCAAACCCGTGGATTCAAAGTTTTTGTATCAACCAATCTGATGCAATGGATTGAAGCCGGTTTGGCGTATGACATACTATCGCAAGACAATCAATGGGCAGACGAGGCATTCTGGGCTCCCGAAGTCGTTTTTTATAATGACAAATATTACATGACCTACAGTGCACGCGACAAAAAAGATGACAAACTGAAACTGTGCCTTGCTGTCAGTCATGATCCGCTGGGCCCATTTGACGATCTATACACCCCCCTGATTCAAAATGAACAGAGCTGTATTGACGGTCACTTTTTCTTTGATGACGATGGCACCCCCTATCTATATTACTCTTTGGATTGTTCAGACAACATAATCAATGGTAATCATGTTAGTCAAATCTGGGTACAAAAAATGTCAAAAGAGAATCTTAAACCTGTTGGAGAACCCACATTGTGTATCACCCCATCTCAGGAATGGGAACATCCGGATGCGGAATGGCAATGGAACGAAGGCCCCTTTGTATTAAAACATGATGGAGTGTATTTCCTCATGTATTCAGCAAATTACTTTGCCAGTCCCGATTACGCCATCGGTTATGCTACATCCAACTCGCCTACCGGTCCCTGGAAAAAATATGAACAAAATCCTGTGCTCGTATCCAATCTTGACATAGGCGCTTCAGGCCCCGGCCATAATAGTATAACCGTTTCCCCCGATGGATCAGAAATGTTTATCATCTATCACACCCATACGGATCCGGCAAATCCATCCGGTAACCGCACGCCCAATCTTGACCGGATGTATTTTGAAAATGGAGTACTGCATATTAACGGGCCAACAAGAACCTGGCAGAAATTTCCATCCGGTGCGGTTATGATTGATTAATAATAAAAAAAAGCAGGGTAAATCTACCCTGCTTTTTTTATGTAAAATTTTTATGAAATAACAAAACCGATTTATCTGTTTTCCTTTTATTAAAAATTGATACGATGCGATATAATTATAAGGAAAATCAATGAATTCAGAAACTGTAATCAAAATCAGAGAAAACCGCTCATACCTGGTAGAAGGTGAGGTTAAACTTGTTCACCCTGACGGCAGTGAAGAGATTAGAACAGGCCCCATCTACCTCTGTAGCTGTAACCGTTCAGCAACCAAACCCTTTTGTGACGGAACACATAAAAAACCACTTACCCCACAGGCTGACGAAGTATAGTCTTCATTTTAACAGGATCTGCCTTGCGAGGATCACTGAGATAAATTTCATGATGTTTTCCCCTCCGCTCTAATCCCTGTTGATCAATAAAGTCATGTAACGTTTGAATTGTTGGAGCTTCTTCCGCATAGGGCCCAATATGCATAATTTGTGCAGATCTCCCCTCAGCATACTGTTTGAAATACACTTGATCTAATGCGACAGGATTTTTCTTTTTGCGGACTGCTTCCACTGCCTCCGCAAAAAGATCCGCAGTTACCTTTTCCGGCTGCATGATCATCAGTGTCCATTTCCAAATATCTTTATTCTCTATACTGAATTCTTTCATATCATCAGTCCACCACAAGCCTTCAAGCGGTGGTACAACATAATCATATTCAAAATTATTTTTCAAGTGAAATTTGATATAGTAGGACAAACTATATAGCGCTTCAATAGCATCCTGAAATATTTTGACTTTATTGGGATCCCCCTCTGCGTCTACCATCAGGTAATTCATTGATGGTACATCAACTAAAGTACAAGCTTTAGCAGATGGAGCATAGAGTAACTTGAGTTCTTTTTTGAAATCAATCTTTTTCATTTTCTCAATGCCCTTTATATAAACAACATTAACAACGAAACATACACGCTCTGTCACTAAAACCAATCTCAAAGGTCTCATGTTCTATGTGATATCTTTTTACAATCTCGCGTGCCCGAGCTTTAAGTGCTTCAATCTCAGTTCGTGGAATAGAATCTTCAATTTCAAGATGTGCGGATAAAATATGAAACTCGCCATCAAGAGACCAGATGTGTACATCACTTACGGATCGAACGCCCTCAATACCAGCCAGTTCATCAATCAGGCCATTTATGTCTACATCAGAAGGTATGGCTTGCAAAAATACCCCTACTATCTGTTTAAAATTCTTGAACACATTCCACAAAATAAAAGCAGCTATACCCATAGACAAGAGCGGATCAAGAAACGTCCAGTCAAAGAAATAGATCAAAACACTGCCAACCAATACGGCAATCCACCCTAAAACATCTTCCAGCAGATGCAGTTTTACCATACGTTCATTGACAGAATTACCTTTGTGCAGTCTCAAAATGGCAATACCATTGAATACAATACCCAGAACGGCCAAACCCAACATTCCCAATGAATGCACCGGTTCTGGATCAAGCAAGCGAGGTATGGCTTCCCGAATAATAAAGATAGAGCCCGCAAACAATACAAATGAATTTACCAAAGCAGAGATTAGAGAAAACCTGCGGTAACCATATGTATATTGTTCATCGGCTGATTTTTTGGAAAAATTTTGAAAATACCAGGATAACCCAATTGAAAGAGAATCCCCAAAATCATGTAATGCATCAGAAAGAATAGCCATAGAATTGGTCAACAGACCACCAACCAACTCTAATAGAGAAAACAAAAAATTCAAAAAAAACGCGATTTTCAAATTCTTGATGTCGTCATTATGAGTATGTGAGTGATGATGATGGTGATGATCCATAAACTTACAATCCCATTAACATACCTGCATTATAGACTACAAATGATACAATCCATGCAATTGCAGTCTGAAATACTATGGAAAATGTCATCCATTTTATACCAATTTCTCGTTTTATAGCCACAACACTGGCAATGCATGCGGTATATAACAAGATAAAAACCAGGAACGTGTATGCTGCAAGCGGAGTAATTTCGCTGTTTTTCAATTTTTCAGAAAGACTGGTTGTTGGTTCATCACTGGGCTCTACCTGATACAACACACCCAATGTAGAAACAACCACTTCTTTCGCCGCAAAACCGGTAAACAGAGAAACACTCATCTGCCAGTTGAAACCCAACGGCTTAAAGACCGGTTCTACTCCTTTACCAATGCGCCCGATGAACGAGTATTCCAACTCGGCCGCTCTTTTTTCTTTGATCAGCGAGTCCAGCTTTTGTACATCAAGCGGTGTTTGTTGTTTCAAAGTCTCAATGTTTTGGTCATATTGTGCTGTTAATTTTTCGCTCTTGGGAAAGTAACCCAACGCCCATAAAATTACAGATGCGATCAGAATAACACCACTCATTTTTTTAAGATACAGTTTACTTTTTTCCCACATGTGGATTACTACGGATTTAAAAGTAGGCCAGCGATAGGGAGGCAATTCCATTACAAAAGGTATGCTCTCTGTTTTAACCATGGTCCGTTGTAATATTCGCGCAACAATAATTGCAAAAACAATACCCAATATATACATGGAAAAAACTACATGCCCTGCCCTTTTTTCAAAAAAGGTACCGGCAATAAGAATATACACTGGTAGTTTAGCGCTGCAAGATACCATGGGTAAAAGCAACGTGGTCAATATTCTGTCTCGGGGAGATTCCAGGGTACGGGTAGCCATAATAGCCGGCACTGTACATCCAAAACCCATCAGCATAGGTATAAAGGATTTTCCATGAAGTCCTAAAAAATGCATGGGTTTATCAGTTAAAAACGCTGCACGTGCCATATAACCTGAATCTTCAAGCAAAGAGATTCCCAGGAACAGAATCACAATGTTGGGTAAAAAGACAATAACAGAGCCCACACCACCAATAACACCTTCAACCACCAGATCAACAATAGGGCCATGAGGTAAAATGCTTGTTAATAACAGTTGTAATTGAGAGATCCCGGTCTCGAACCACATCTGGGGATATTCGCCCAAAGAAAAAGTAGCATAAAAGATCAACCACATAAATAGTAAAAATAAAGGATACCCCAAAAGCGGATGGGTAAGAAAATTATCAATCTGGGTAGACAACCACATACGGTTAAAACTCTTTTTCTTTGCTACCTCTCTTACCACTCCGGCAACAAATCCCATTCTACCTTCTTCTATAGCAAACTCGGGATCAGATGATGTAGTAACCTTGATATGTTGAACAGCTTTATCTATTTTATCTTCAAGTGTTTTGTATTGCCTTAACTTGTTTTTGTACAGGGATTCAATTTGTTCATCACGCTCTATAAATTTAACAGCAAGCCAGCGAGAGTTTGCCCCTTCTGAATTCAAACCACATTTTTCTATTTCATCACTGATATCACGAATCATATCATCAAGCAATGGACCATAAGAGATGGGTGGGTGATGGTGAATGGTTTGACGGTTTTCATGCAACTCAATCACCGCATCCAGCAGCTTGTTTATACCTTTACCGCGGCTTGCAACAGAAGTTACAACCGGAGTTCCCAGCAATACTGAAAGTGTATCTATTTCAATGGCATCACCCGATTTTTCCAGTTCATCCCACATATTCAGATCAATGATCACATCCAATCCCATTGCAATCAGTTGTGTGGTCAGATACAAACTTCTTTCCAGGCATCCACTGTCTATAACATTGATAACGATATCGGGAGATTCATTCAGCAAAAAATCGCGAGCAACTTTTTCATCAAGAGATTGAGCGGTAAGACTGTACGTACCGGGAAGATCAACAATATTTAATTCATAACCGTTATATAACTTGCGGCCCTCTCGCTTTTCCACAGTTACACCGGCAAAATTGCCTACTTTTTGCCTGGCACCTGTCAAGCCATTAAAGATAGAAGTCTTTCCGGAATTGGGATTTCCGGCTAAAGCAATTGTAATAGATTTATCTTTCAAGAGGGTCACCATTAATGAGTTCAACTTCTATTAATGCTGCTTCACTTCGTCGAATACTGAGATGTCCTCCCTGCAATGACACTTCAAGAGGATCTTTGAGAGGCGCAGATTTAATCATAGCAACGTTTTGACCTGCTGCAAAACCCAGCAGCATCAAACGTCTTTTCACATTATCATTTGCCCTAATTTCTTTAATTATAGCACGTTGTCCGGATATTAACTGTTCTAAATTCATAATAATTCATTCGTTATTGAAAAAGGGAGTAAATTAACATTTTTTTTGTTAAAAACAAAGTATTTTTAATGTTTGAGCTTTTGTTTTAGTTTATATTTTTTGTAAATTATCAAACTATTCATCTCATAAAGATAGAGGTACAAGAATCCTTGAGCTTTGTGGGCCACTAAAATAAATATTTGTAAATTGAGAAAACTTATGATTTTATCAGGACTTGAAATAAAAAAACATATAAATAAAGAAATTATCATTGATCCGTATTACCCTGAACGGATTAATCCCAACAGCTATAACCTCAGTCTGCATGACGAACTCTTGGTTTATGATACCAATGAACTGGACATGAAAAAAATCAACAAGGCAACACGTATCAAAATTCCGGATAAAGGTTACGTTCTGCAACCCAATATTCTATATCTTGGCAGAACGGTTGAATATACTGCTACTGAGAAATTTGTACCCATGCTTGAGGGCAGATCTTCTATAGGACGGCTCGGAATGTTTGTACATGTGACCGCAGGCTTTGGAGATGTAGGTTTTAAGGGATACTGGACCCTGGAAATTATCTGTGTACAGCCCATCAGAATTTATGCCGGTGTTGAAATTTGCCAAATTTACTATCACACCCTGGAAGGTGATTACCAAACATACACCAGCAATAAATACCAGAACAATAAAGAAGTACAGCCCAGTATGCTTTATAAAGATTTTGAATAAAAAAATCAGGAACCGGAATTCAGCTCTTCCTGAAAGTGGGTTATTTCGGTTTGGGTATAATGTATTTTTTCAACAAGATTGGGATTAATAATCTTTTCAGAAGGATGAAAATACTGCAGCTGGTAGGGGGAATCAATTAAATATGTTTTAATAATTTTCGCGTCATCAAAATCAATTAAATTCTTAACCAGTGTTGTACGAAACATGTGTTCTATACCCGCATTCCGGATAATCTCAATAGACTGTTTTACAGAATCTGTATTTACATCAATTCCAGCGGCTTGTGAATATTTTTCAAATGTCGATTTAATATCCATGGCAATGAAATCCAGCAGCTTTTTATCCAAAAGATCTTTGATCACATTGGGATACGATCCATTAGTATCCAACTTTACCAGAAATCCCAATTCTTTGACCTTTTGGATAAACGATTCCAAATCTGACTGCATTGCCGGCTCTCCGCCTGTAATCACCACACCATCAAGATGTTTGGTGCGTTTATTTAAAAACGAGAAAATTTCGTCTTCGGGAATGAGAGGGCTAAACCGGTCTGGTAAAACAAGTTCCGAATTGTGGCAAAAGGGGCATCTGAAATTACAACCCCGGGTAAACACAACGGCTGATAATTTACCCGGGTAGTCTATCAAAGAGATTCGTTGAAAACCGCCGATTTTCATACAGTAAATGTCTTTCGCATTTCAAATTCCTCCTGTTTTCCTTTATTCCATTGGTTAACAGGACGCAAGTATCCAACTACACGTGAGTAAATTTCAGTCTTGTTTGAACATTTGGGACAAAATTCTTTTTCGCCTTCCAAATAACCACAAGTAGGACAAACACTGAATGTAGGTGTAATTGAGAAATACGGAAGTTTATATGTATCACAAACCCTGCGAATAAGGGTTTTCAGAGATTGCATATCTTTGATACGTTCACCAATAAACAAGTGAATTACCGTACCACCGGTGTACAGAGATTGCATATCATCCTGCATATCTAACAGATCAAAAAGATCATCCGTATAATTCACAGGCAAGTGTGATGAATTGGTATAAAATGGTGCAGAACATGCTCCATTTTCAAGATCAATCGCACTCAAAATATTTGGATATTTTTCTTTGTCTATAGTTGCCAGGCGGTATGTTGTACTTTCGGCAGGGGTTGCTTCGAGGTTATAGTTGTTACCGGTTTCTTCCTGGTATTCTACAAGTTTATCTCGCATAAAATTAAGGACTTTAACACCAAAATCCTGTCCCATAGAAGAACCTATATTTTCACCAAACAGATTGATACAAGCTTCATTCAGGCCAACAATACCGATGGTTGCAAAATGGTTTTTCCAAAACTGATTGAAACGTTTTTTCACATTACGCAGATAATATTTGGTATAGGGATACAAATTGTCGTCAGTAAAACGTTCAAGAATTTTACGTTTGGTTTCAAGACTGTCGCGAGCCATATCCATCAAATTGGTTAAACGATCAAAGAATTCCTCTTCAGAAGTGGCAAGGTAACCGATTCTGGGAAGATTAATGGTAACTACACCCACAGAACCTGTTAATGGAGACGATCCAAACAGACCACCACCGCGCTTGATCAGTTCACGATTATCAATTCTCAAACGACAGCACATACTACGTGCATCTTCGGGATGCATATCAGAATTTACAAAATTTGCAAAATACGGAATACCATACTTGCCGGTAATTTCCCACAACAATTCCAGATTGGGATTGTCCCAGTCAAAATCGCTGGTAATATTATAAGTAGGAATCGGGAATGTAAACACACGGCCTTTGGCATCACCTTCCAGCATGACTTCAAGAAACGCTTTATTAAACATGTCCAGCTCTGTCTTGAATTCACTGTAGGTTTTGTCTTGCACTTCACCACCAATCACAACACCCTGATCAGCGTAATAAGAAGGGATTGTTAGGTCAAGTGTTACATTGGTAAAAGGAGTTTGAAAGCCAACCCGTGTAGGCACATTGACGTTAAACAGAAATTCCTGCAGTGCCTGTTTAACTTCTCTGTAATTCAGGTTGTCATATTTAATAAAAGGGGCAAGCAGAGTATCAAAATTTGAAAAAGCTTGAGCACCAGCAGCTTCACCCTGCAAAGTATAGAAAAAGTTTACAATCTGTCCCAACGCGCTGCGGAAATGTTTGGCCGGCTTGGATTCTACCTTACCTGCCGCCCCTTTAAAGCCATTAATTAAAAGGTCATACAAATCCCAACCCACGCAATAAACACTAATCACACCCAGATCATGAATATGAAAATCACCATTCAGATGTGCTTCTTTAATATAGTTGGGGAAAATATTATTCAACCAGTAAACCTTGCTGATTTCAGAAGATATATAGTTATTCAATCCCTGCAAAGAAAAACTCATATTGCTGTTTTCATTTACTTTCCAGTCGGCTCGGGTTAAATACTGGTTTACCAAATCTACATTAAACTTGGAATTGATTTCACGGATTCTGGCATGTTGATCACGATAAATAATATACGCCTTGGCGGATTTTTTATACGGTGATGCTAATAATACCTCTTCGACAATATCCTGTATCTGCTCAACAGTCACAATAGTATCGTCTAAAATTTGTTGGGCCAAAGACAGAACCTTAATCATTAAAAGTTTGGATGTTTCTTCACCGAATTCGCCCGTAGCCAAGCCGGCTTTAGTAATAGCTCCGGTAATTTTCTGCGAGTCGAAATCGGTAACAACACCGTTCCTTTTAACGACTTTGCGAAAAGTTTTAAACGCAACACTCATATAATGTCCTCCTGATATTTCCCTCTCCCAGATAAACGAGATTTCACGCTATCCAGATAATTCTCACATGTAATTAATTGAAATCCTCACCACCCACGGTATTTTTAAATCAGCAGTTAGATTCCTTCCCATCCCAACTAGCAGGGAATCTACCCAAGCTCTGGAATCAAAAATAGAAAAGATCGATTTGATTATTCATTTTCAGGGAAATTTGCTGACGGCCAATAGCCAATAACACAAAATGTAGTATGTATTCCTTCTACACTATACAATATATATGATTTGTTTTTTTGAGTCAAGTTAATTATTCAAAAAGCGAAAAAAATTGTGCAAAACAAACATGCCTGTCGCAAAAATTTTTGAATTGTAAAATTAATTGACTTTTAGAATCATAAAACTTGCATTTTTGCAAATTATATAGTTTATTAAGTTTAGCTATTAATTACATATCACTGCACCACAAAAGGTTATCCTGTTTAAAATTAATCATGGTAATAGACTCTTTAACTGCAATCCAGGAGCATAAATGCACAATCCAAAAATAATGACGCCTACCAACATTATTTTAATTTTATCGCTATTATTAGCGGTTACATTTTTCACACTATCCTGCTCTACTACAGACACAAGACCAACCGGGCTCATGTGCGAGTTGCTCGAGAATCCACAAACCACCGAAATTTTTGATACTACTCCGGAATTCAGCTGGATATTTAACGCAAAATCTCCCGGTAGTCAGCAATCCGCGTATTGCATCCAGGTAGCAACAGATAACAAATTCTCAAATGCCGCAGATATCTGGGATTCAGGTAAAACCGAATCAAACCAATCATCAAATATTGAATATGCCGGCGCTCTCCTCTCCCCCGGCAACACCTATTATTGGCGGGTAAAAACCTGGGACGATCAGGATAATGAATTAAAATATTCAAAACCTCAATCCTTTACACTTTCCGATCTGGCCGGAGATCAATACCAAACCACCCGTTACCCCTTACAGAAAACTCCGGTAGCTATTGACAGAATTGTTCACCATAACGATGGAACGATTTTTCTTGATTTCGGCCGTGATGCTTTTGGAACGCTGCAACTCGCATTTAAAAATGTCAAACAACCGCAAACGCTTACAATTGCGTTGGGTGAGAAATTAAAAAGTCCTGAAAGAATAGATCCAAAACCCGGTGGTACAATACGCTACCGTGAAATTCAACTTGAAATTAATCCCAAAACATCAATCTATACCCTGACCATCCCCGCGGATAAACGCAACACCCGAGAGCATGCTATCCATATGCCAGATTATATTGGGGAAGTTTTACCTTTTCGCTATGCTGAAATCCGTTCTTCCGAATCGGAAATTGACACCTCTCAAACCAGAATGCTTAGCGTGCATTATCCCTTTAACGAAAACGCGTCCTATTTCGATTCGGCTGATCCTGTAATTAATGCAGTTTGGGATTTGTGCAAGTACAGTATCAAAGCAACCTCTTTTTGCGGTGTTTATCTTGATGGAGATCGCGAACGCATCCCTTATGAAGCAGATGCCTATATAAACCAGCTTGGACATTATTGCGTGGATCGAGAATACACCATGGCACGCTACAGCCATGAATATCTGATTGAAAACCCTACATGGCCTACCGAATGGATTCTGCATTCAGTCCTTATGGCATGGGCTGATTACATGTACACCGGAAATACAGAATCTATGCAGCACTATTATGACGACCTCAAAGCCAAAAGCCTTATGGTGCTGGCAAGAAAAGACGGGTTGATTAGCACCACAACCGGACTGGTAACGGATGATGTTTTAAAATCTATCCACTTTGAAGGGAATATGCGAGACATTGTTGACTGGCCTCCCGGCTCCTTTACAGAAGGGGGAACAGGTGAACGCGACAATTTTGAAATGACCGATTATAATACTGTTGTAAACGCATTCCATTACCAAACCCTGGTCATCATGAGCAACATTGCGGCAGCATTAAACAAAACCGATGAAGCAAAACAATTTGCTGATCAAGCTGCCAAAGTTAAAACTGCTTTCAATAAAGTTTTTATCAATAAAAAACTGGGTATTTACAAAGACGGAGAGTCTACCAATCACTCTGCGCTACATGCCAACATGGTTCCCCTGGCGTTCAACATGGTGCCTGAAGAATACCTCCCCACAGTTGTAGAATTTATTAAATCAAGAGGGATGGCTTGCAGTGTCTATGGCTCACAATATTTACTGGAAGCGCTATATAATGCAGGCGAAGATGATTATGCGCTCTGGCTTATGACCAACGACAGTGATCGCAGCTGGCCGCACATGATTAACAATGTAGGCACTACCATAACACTTGAAGCCTGGGACTGGAAATACAAAAACAACCTGGACTGGAACCACGCCTGGGGAGCAGCACCAGCGAATATCATCCCCAGATATCTTGTAGGTGTACAGCCGCTGGAACCAGGATTTTCAAAAATTTTGATCAAACCCCAGGTTGGCGATCTTGAATCCGGCACGGCTACAGTACCGACTATTAAAGGACCTGTAAAAATTAAATTTGAACAGGTTATTGATGAATCTTTTACATTGGATGCAGACATTCCAGACAATACAACTGCACAGGTTTGGCTGCCTTCATTTAATAATCAAACAGCTGAATTTGAACTGGACGGTAACATCTCAACCGGAGAGTTGTCAGGTAATTTTATAATGACAGAAATCACCGGCAATAAAACGCTCAAAATCACTAAAAAATAAAATTCAAATCACATAGGGGGATTAATTGGGGCAGTAATTTCTGCAAAATTTTGAATTGGGGGTACTAATAAATGTTCTCTACTTGCTAGGGGAAATCAGCTTGTTAGCTTTTTTACCAATTTGGGGATTTGATGAAAAAACTATTTTTCTTGACGATTGGATTGCTCGTATTAAATTGCAGTTCAGGAAAATTTTTGGACAATACCATTCTTGAACAAATCTCAAACCAGCCGTCCAATCAAAATGTTATTGTCTATTACCATCAACAATTTAGAGTTGATAATAGTGTATACAAAAAAACCCATAGCATCTTTCAAATGGGCAGCAACAGAAATACCAGTCCCGATTTTTTTCACGTATACGACAGCTCGTTTGAAAAACTGATTTCATATAATGCCAGAATCATCCACAATAACAAAACCATTAAGAGCTGCACCATCAAAGACCTTTCAAGGATGGGGCTTAGTAATAAAAGCAGAATTTCCACGGCAAATGTATATATAGCGCCTATTGACAAAGACATAAAGCCGGGTGACCTTATTGAAGTAATTACCGAACACGAGCTTGCCGCTCCTTTTCTGGGATTGTATTTTTCTCTTGAGCAAATCCCGATACAAGCCTCAAACATTACTTGTTCATTCGAAATGCCAGCGAATCAATCACTTCACTGGCAAGTAGAGAATGACACCAAAACCCCCACTACAGAAATTGTTGATGGAGTAAAAACATATACTTTTCACTGGAACTCTTTTACTCCGCAAGACACATATTATATTTTTGAACCGCTCAATACTGAACCCACTATACTTGCACAGATAGGTTCAAGTGAATCCAGCCTGCCTCCTTCCTGGAAAGATTTTGGCGATCAATACATCAACCTTGTAAAATCAAAACTTGTTTCTGACCAATCAAAACCCCTTGCCCAGGCAATTACCAAAGAATGCAACACAGATAAAGAAAAAATGGATGCAATTGTTTCGTGGTGCCGTGATAAAGTCAGATACGAACAGGATTATTTAGAGAAAGGCGAGATCATTCCCCACGATATTGATACCATCCTCTATAATAAATACGGAGATTGTAAAGACTATGCATCTTTGATATTCAGTCTTGCTAAAAGCCTGAATCTGGATGCGAATTTAGCCCTGGTTTACAGAGGTCGGGAAAACCAATTTTTCGACTTTCCGGTATCGCAGTTTAATCATATGCTGGTTCATTATAATTATAACGGACAGGATATCTGGTATGATGGAACAAACAGGCGAGGCAGAGTTGATATCACCAATATTGATCTCATAAACAAATCCGCACTGGTTATTCGTAAAAACAACTCGGAAATCAAGACTATCGATCAAGTTCAAACAAACCTGCTTGACATTTCAGGCGATGTCACAATCAAAGACAATGACTTGACAGGTCAATTTACATTTACCTTGTCAGACCAGTTTGCCATCCCGTTTCTATTCAGTGAAAAATATTATAACACCAGTGATTACTATGAAAGAATCAATTCCTGGCTGCACAAAAATATTACAGATAATTTCCGGCTACACTCTCTAAATCCGGTTTATAATGATACCACGATTCAATTCATCTGTGATTTGACAATACAGAATTGCTTTGTCAATATCAACGATTCTTACATCAGCAATTTATCAAGAATTTTCAATATGCTGTTTCCGGCAGACATTCAGGAAATTGATTCAGATGCGCTATACTATTATCCCTATTACAATCGCGTTAATATTAATCTCGACGTAAAGGGATATCAACGCAAAGACTCTAAACAAAACAAACTTTTATATTCTTTGGATATACATCCGGGGCCCTTTACCGAATCTACAAAAAATGAATTCATAAAAACCTTTCAATCAGCACAAACCGATTTCACTAAAACAATTCAATTTTTTAAAGGGGAAGTACAATGAAATTCAAAATCACATTTCTATTAATGCTTGTTTTGGCAACAATCACAGTGTCTGCGGAATTTGCCAGAAACCTTCCGGAAGAAAAACTGCAAAAAGTACTCACGCCAGAAAATTTTAAAAACATGGATGCAGTAATCATTCTGAAAGAACAGAGCTATACCGTACATGATGCTGAATATTATTACAGGGGCGTTGAACTCAAAGGAACCAGCACAACAAAAAATAACATAATGCTGGTAAAACTGTTTAATGAAAAAGCAGTAGAACGCTATGGCACTTTTGAATTTAAATATCATGAATCTTTTGGTGATGAAATACCCAATTACTTTAATATAAATGTACGGGTGTTAAAAGAAAATGGTGATGTCTGGACCATGCCTGACGATTATGTAAAACCCACAGTTTCCCGGGAAAGCAGCATGGGTATTCCACTTGCAAGAAAAGTACTGCTAAAGATCCCTGACCTGGGTGTGGGTGATATCCTGCAACTTGAATACAGATTTCAAGACAGATTTTCAAAATATTCCTCTGCTATCTTTACATATCAGGAGCGGGACTTTATACTCTATTCCAATCTCTATTTAACCTTACCCTTTACATCCACAGCAAACTTTTACAGTTTTCCTCAAGATCAGATTGGCCAACCCGAGATTGTAGATCAAAAACAGGCAGCAGGTGCAGGGAAAACCTACTTTTGGTCATTACAAAATTTACGGGGCATAAACGACGAACCCCTTTCTCTCCCCTTTGATTCTCAATCGTTGATTACCGCATTTGTAATTGACAAATGGTCTCCTTCTGACTATCCATTTGCCAACTGGGAGAGACGTGGTGAAGAATTTTACAAAGACTATATTCAAAAAGATAATGTGAGTAACGGCAATTTGAAAAAGCTGGGCTTTGACAATTCAATTCAGGATTCTGACAAAACCTATGCATTAACAGACAGCTTGTATAAAGCACTGCGTCAAACTATTGTTCTGGAAGACTATAATTCTATTTATCCGCTGAGTGACGAGATCAATAGCATTTTCGACAAGGGTAAAGCAGACGCATCAGACATGGCATATGCAATGTACAAAATATTGGAAAAATGGGATATCCCCTCAAGCATTGTCTGGTTAAGAGACAAACGCGAAGGTAATTTCGAAAAATCAGTACCCACAATTCGATGGTTTGACAGATTGGCTGTATTGACAAATATTGGCGGACAGGAAAAGTTGTATGATTTTGATTCCAGCATCCCCTTTGATTACACATCACCCTGGTTTGACAAATCTGTTGAATTTGTTGTAATCGACAAACAAGGCGGCACTTTTCACCAACTCAAAGATAACATCCTTTCAAGTAACAATATAACCAGCGAAACCCACAACATTCACTGGGATGAAAACATGAATTCCCAGGACCAAACCGCATTGATCCTGAAAGGATATGCAGCTGAGCAATTCAGAACGCGCTATTATGATATTGAGAGATCAGAAGTAGAATCCCGATTAAATAACACTTTTCAAAAATATTGTTATTCAAGTATTGAATCATTACACCTCGACAATTTTCTTGAAAACCAACGAATCAACCTCGAAATTTCAGGACAATCAAAATCCCCAGGACAAAAGATAGATTCTTTACTTACAGTCAAATTACATAATCATTGCCTGAACAACTATATTGAAAATTTCACGGCCCCTATTCGCTTCAATCATATTGATTTCAAAACTCCCTTTCAATTCATGATGAAATGGAATATAACAATCCCGGAAAACTATAAACTTGCTACAGAGCTTGAAAACAAACAGATACAGGGTCCCGGCAAAATGTATTCAAGTTTCAACTTTACCCAAAATGAGAACAATCTGGTTATAACAATGAATGTCAAGATTGAAGAAACACTGGTCCATAATAAATATTATGGAGAGATACACAAATTCCTGCAGGAATCATTAAAAGCAGCTTCTATTGATTTGGTTGTGCAGCAAGCAATCTAGCACTACACATCCATATTGACATATTCAACTTTATAGGCAGGCTCCAGATCCAATCTTGATTTCTGGGGCCTGATTAATTTCCGTAAATCACTGATCACATATAATGCAGATGGCAGCATAACCAGGGTAACAAAAGTCCCGAACAGTAAACCAAAAGCAACAGACACAGCCATGGGGACCAGAAACTGACCCTGCTCACTTTTTAAAAGTATCATTGGAGCCAGCCCCGCAGCAGTTGTTATAGTCGTCAATATTATGGGCCTGAATCGGGTGTTTCCCGCCTCCAGCAAAGCTTTCTCTACATCCACACCGGACTTTAACAATTTGTTATACTTGTCCAACAGTACAACAGAATCATTAATGATAATACCTGCAAGGGCAATAGCTCCTAAAAAAGAGACAATTGACAAGGGTAATCCCAAAATGAGGTGGCCAATTGTAGCACCAACCAAACCCAGTGGTATCAAAGTCATCACCAGAATCGTCTGCATATATGACTTTAATAAAAACATCAATATTGTAAACATGACAACAAAAGCTATGGAAAACGAGTACTTGACAGAGTTTACCATCTTGCTAACTTCTTCAGCCTGCCCGCCGTAGCTTCGGTTCACACCCTCTACCTGTGTTAAAATATCCGGAATGATCTTTGAGTTCAATTCCTGCAATACCACTCCCAGATCATTTTTATCATAATCCAGATCAGCAAATACGGTTACAGAACGCTCTCCATTTTCATGTCGTATCCGGTTTATTCCTCGTTCAATATGATAATCCGCTACTTTTTTAAAGGGAACAAACTCTCCACCCGGAGTCCGGACTTTTAGGTTTTCGATCTGGCTAACCGCCATTCTGTGCTTTTTATCGAACCGAACCCAGATTTTCACCTCATCCCTGCCTCGCTGTAAACGCATTACTTCTTCACCATAAAATCCCTGTCTTAATTGACGCGTTAAATCCAGCAATGTGAATCCCAGGGCCTTGCCTTCCGGCTTTAATTCAACCACAAACTCGTTACTACCCAGTGGCGTGTCATCACGAATATCCCGTACGCCATCAATATTTCGCAGAGCCTCTTTTAACAAATCTTTAGCCTTGTGCAGCTGCTCCATGTGCGGACTTGTAAACCGAACATTTACCGGTGATCCACCAAAGCTGTACCCACCGGTTATTATATTTTCAGCCTCGGGTACATCTCCTATATATTCACTCAATGCGTCAGAAAACTCGCCTATTGTATAATCACGCTCATCGGCACCCGGTAAAACAAAAAACAGTGTTATCCCTTCTCTACCCATCCACGAATTGTAATTCCTTATGGGGTATATATTGCTGTTTGTCTTTTGCTGCCATTCTTTAGCGAATGCCTGAACTTTATTAACCAAATCATCACGCAGTCTATCTGCGACCTGGGCAGAAGTACCTGCGGGTAGCACAACTTCCAAATTGGCATAGGGAGGTTCAAGTTCCGGAAAAAATTGAGACCGAATATACCCACCCTGGTATAAACCAATCATGATCAATATGGTTGTTACAACCAGCGCAGAGATTGCCCACCGATTTGTTAACGAAAGTTTTAATACTTTACTGTAAAAATTCTGCAATCCTTTTGAGGCTCGGTCCAGGCCTTTTTGTACTGGTTTTAAAGAAGAAACAGAAGCATGGTGATGTAGCGCCCGTGAATGAGACAAGTGCGCGGGCAAAATAATAACTGCTTCAATAATCGAAAACAATAAAGATACAATAACGACGGTTGCCATCTGCCATACATATTTTCCCATATACCCATAAAAAAAGTAATACGGAACAAAAGCAACAATGGTGGTTAGAATTGAAATCATAACCGGCTTTATAACATCCAGGGTGCCATCAATAGCGGCCTGAATCGGCTTTTTCCCAAATTCCTGCCATTGGGTGTAGATACTTTCTGAAATTACAATTCCATCATCAACCAGAATTCCCACCACCATAATCATTCCAAACAAGCTGTATTGATTGATGGAAATTCCCAAAACCCAGATTGTAAAAAACATACCAAGCAATGCAACAGGTATACCCAACGCCACCCAGAATGACATTCTTAAATTCAAAAAAATGCCAAGCATTACCAGAACCAAAACAAGCCCCAGCAGTCCATTTTGCGTCATAAGGTCTATGCGTTCTTCCAGCTGATCGGTTTCTCTTATAAAAGTATCAAAATGCACCAAACCATCATATTTTTCCTGATATTCTTTTGCCAGTTGTTCAGCAGTTTCAACTATTTCAACAACGTCCTGACTATTATTATACATTACATTAAAAGCCACAGCCTTTTTACCATTGTTTTCTGAATAGAAAACATTTTCCGGCCATTGCTCAACAATTTGCGCAATATCTGAAAGCAACACTTTTTGGCCATCAACTGTTGATACAATTTCAATATTCTCCAGGCCGTCAACATAATACGACTTGTTGTATGAACGAATCAATATCTGTTCCCGGTCGGTCACTACCGAACCGGATGAAATATTGATATTTGCGTTTTGAATTGCATTAGAGATATCGTCAATGGTCAGTTTGTATCGTTCAAGATCAAGTGGGGATACATGTATAACAATCTCGCGCCCCGGCAAACCCCAAATCTGTACATTAGACACCTCGTCAGTGCGCAGTAAATCATCCCTGAACTCGGTGACTATTTTCTTCAAAGTGAACAAATCATCAGGACCGTAAATACTAAACATAATCCCGCGGGTCCATTGTTCTTCTTGTGAGATTACAGGCTTTTCCGCACCGGTAGGATAAGAGTTGATTGAATTGACAGCATTCTTGACTTTTTGTAATGCTTTATTCATATCGTAATCCGGGGCCATTTCAATATTGATACTTGCCCCGCCATCTGTAGATGAAGAACGGATTTCAAGAATACCTTCCATGCCTCTTAATCGTTCTTCAATCTTGATAACAATGCCTTCTTCTACCTCAATTGCAGATGCACCCGGGTAGGGTACGTAAACCTCTATTTCTTCAATCTCAAACCGGGGATCAATACGTCGCTGAATATTAAACAAAGCAAATATACCCGCAAAGCAGATCAGCAGCATAATCCAGTTTGTGATAACAGAATGTTTTATAAAATAGTGTATTAACGCTTTCATATCATTATCACCTGTTATTTGAACTGTTACGGAGACGCATACCTAAAACGGGTTTTTGCAACAGGGTTGTTACCAGCCGTAAACTGTCAGGCAGGGTATCTTTTAAAATTGCAACATCCTCTTGCTGAAACAAAATATCAACCTTGTATTGTGCTAGAACACTATCCTGCATCACATATACCGTACTATCACGATTTATCAACTCTCTGGGAACAGCCGCAGCATGATGAAATGTACGTCCGGTAAACTCAACATTGACATAATTTCCGGGTAAAAAGGGAACGAGCAAATCTTTGTTCTGGAATGAAACGTAGACACTTAGGGTTTGGGCATTAACATTCAACTGGCTAGCTTTTCGGGTGATTCTACCGGAGACTGATAACAAGGGATTTTCCTGTGTATAGATTTTTACGCGGGAATTTTGCAGATCCAACATCTCTACTTCCTGGACTAATAGAGGCACAGAAACTTCAAGATTTACCGCGTCCTGCAAATCAAACAGGTGCTGCCCTTGCGAAATCACACTGTTTTCCATAACTCCATTTGAAATAATAAAGGCGTCAAACGGGGCTTTGATCTTGCATTTGGAAAGCAAGATTTCCTGGTTCTTGATCGCGTAATAGGCATTAAAAATATTGTTACTGCTCACTTGCAGTTTTTCACGTGGGTCTGTAATTTCGGGAATATTGGGTGTAGTTTGATGAATATTCAAAGTCTGAAAATAATTGTACCATTTTGAATAGATGTCTGTATTTTCAAGCTTGAAATCAGGAAGTATAGAGGCTACAGCATTTATAAATGCTGAACGCATCACATAGAGATCATTCTCATGCTGCCGGGTGTCAACACTCAAAATCAACTGATCTTTTTTAACATAGGTGCCGTTCTTGAGATTATTTTCAGCAAAAACAACCTGTCCATTCACCTCTGAAAGAACGTTCAGCTGTCGTGCTGACTTTATCAAACCATTACCATTGATTTTTATTGTATGGTCCTGGTATGAAAACTCTGTGGTTTCAACAAGACGTACAGAGGGTTTTGTTGGTCTTTTTTGGCTATGCATTTCATTTGAGCCCAATATGCCCATTGAAACAATTCCCACAACCAAAATTATGATAACCGTTCCAATCCTGTAAAAATATTTTTTTTGCATCATAATATTTCCTGAAAAGTTGATAATAGAAACAAATCTATTAAGTTTAATATAATTGATTATACGTAAAAAACGTCTGTTGTTACCGGTTAAGACGTCCAATCCGCAAAGTCAGGACATATTTAAATGTTTTGAGGGAGTTAATTACAGGATGAGAGAAAAAAAAAGCCCTTCCTGAATCAGGAAGGGCTTGAGAAATTACATAATAAACAACATTTCAGAATATTTAGGCAGTGGCCATACATTATCCGGAACGATTTTTTCCAGAGCGTCAATTGGCACACGTACATCATTCAACAAATCAACAATATTATCAGCAACAAATTTCGCCTTCTTTTCCAGATCTTCAATTTCTTCAGCTTTTTCAAGAGCAGATTTAATGTCTTTGCATCCACTTTCGATTTTATCAATATCACTGATAACTGTTTTCAACAATTCAACTTCGGTTTTTGCCGAACCTTTTGGCAGCAAGGTATCCAGCTCTTTAATACCTTTAACCGTATCAATCAACTGAGCTTTGTAACCCAATGCGGCCGGCAGAATCATTGTATATGCAATGTTCAAAAAGGTTTCGGATTCAATTTCCAAAGCGGTAACATATTGTTCAAGTTTTGTATTGTAACGTCCTTCAATTTCTCGTTTTGAGTAAATTTTTTGACGTTCCAACAATTCCATATTTTCTTTTTTAACAAAAGCATCCAAAGCATAAGCGGTACGTTTAATGTTTGGTAATCCGCGTTTTTCTGCTTCTTTTGCCCATTCTTCACTATAGTTGTTACCTTCAAAACGAATGGGTTCAGTTTCAATAACATATTTCTGCAGTACTTTTAATACAGCATCTTTTAACTCGGAACCGCCAGAAACCAGTTTAGAAATTTCATCATAAATCAAATCAATTGAATCAGCAACAGCGGCACTCAGTACAGTGTTTGCCAATGAAACAGAAGCACTTGAACCAATAGCGCGGAATTCAAATTTCTGTCCGGTAAACGCAAATGGAGAAGTACGGTTACGGTCTGTATTGTCACGAATAACAGAAGGTAATTTGGAAAGGCCAAGATCGATGATATAATCATCAGCTGCTTTGGCACTCTTGCCTTCTTTAATAGCATCCAAAATTTCACTCAAGCGTTCACCCAGGAATACAGAGATAATTGCGGGTGGCGCTTCATTAGCACCCAAACGATGATCGTTTCCGGCAGAAGCAATAGACATTCTTAACAGATCACCATGGGTATAAACAGCACGCAAGGTTGATACCAGGAATACCAGGAACTGCAGGTTCTGTTCCGGAGTATCACCGGGATCCAACAAGTTGTTGCCATTAGAATCAGCCATTGACCAGTTGTTGTGCTTACCGCTTCCATTGATTCCTGCAAAGGGTTTTTCATGCAGCAGTAATGCAAGACCATGTCGATTTGCTTCTTTTTTCAAAACTTCCATGATCATCTGGTTACGGTCTGAACCCACATTGGCTTCGGCAAAAATCGGAGCGAGTTCGTACTGGTGCGGTGCCACTTCGTTGTGACGTGTTTTAGCGGGCACTCCCAGCTTATAAAGTTGAGTTTCAGCATCCTGCATAAATGCAAGCACGCGTTCTTTGATAGAACCAAAATAGTGATCGTCCAACTGCTGACCTTTTGGCGGCTGTGCGCCTACCAGGGTACGGCCGGTCAACTGCAGGTCGGGTCTCAGGTTATAAAAAGATTTATCAATTAAAAAATATTCCTGTTCTGTTCCAATAGTGGTTACAACACGTGTAGCTTCACTACCGAACAATTTCAATACTTTTAACGCAGAAGTGGAAATAGCTTCCATTGAACGAAGCAGCGGGGTCTTTTTATCAAGAGCTTCACCGGTATAACTGATAAATACCGAAGGAATACACAAAATACCGCCTCTGGGTCCTTCTGCAATAAATGCAGGACTGGAGGGGTCCCACATGGTATAACCACGGGCTTCAAAAGTAGTTCTTGAACCACCACTGGGAAAAGAAGACGCATCCGGCTCACCCTGTACCAACTGGTTTCCGCGGAAACGTTCTACAACTTTATCATCATCCAGTTCCAAAAAGGCATCATGCTTTTCAGCGGTCAATCCGGTTTGCGGCTGGAACCAGTGTGTAAAATGACTAACGCCTTTTTCAATTGCCCATTCTTTCATGGCATGAGCAACAGTATTCGCGATACTTAGATCAAGCTTTTCACCTGTTTTGATGGTATTGCGCAATTTCTTGTAAACATCTTTGGGTAAACGTTCACGCATTACCTCTTCATTAAAGGTGTTTTCGTTAAACACTTTGGCATTTTCTTTTTCTCTGGGTTCGTAAGCTACTGAATTCCGCGAAGCAATTTCCATCAAAGCTTGATATCTTGATGTTGCACTGTCAGACATAATAACTCCTATTAGTAAAATGACGGGGATTTAATGAATTATCTATATTACAATATTTTCATACATGCCGCGTTTTTTGCCTTTCTAAAAAAAGTATCAAGGGGCCCGTTAAGGGCCCCCTGATCAGGAGAATAAGGAATAGTTGAAGAAAAGTAAAACATGCATTATGTATCTTAAATATATTGTCTAAAACCAAAGAACATATGACGGGGATTTCTTTAAAAAGAGTGCCTGTCCTGTATTGACCAAGTGTGACCCCGTCAAGTCCACATTTAAGCAATATCCAATATCCAGGCCAGGCACAAAAATCATCGCGTGCCAGGATTCACGATCTTAAAAACCGTAAGAGAATCCCATCCACAGAATATTTTCCATATCATCATCCAGACCAAGAGAATAAGTCCAGCTTACAGAGATATCATCAGATACTGCTTTTCCGGCAGTCAGAGCAAGTGTACTTACAGCGTCTTCTTTGGGTGTTGCCAGCCATTTGCTGGAATAGGTTCCATAACCAAATACTGCACTCAAATCTGCTCCCATCAGAGAGGTTTCACCAGATACTTCTACCCAGTAATCAGATTCATTCAAATTGTTCTCGGTACTTCCCTGACTGGGTACAAAATAAGCGGATAAACCAACAGCACCATAACCAACTGTACCAAAGATTTCATATTCCATATCGGCATCATCATTGAATGTGTCAAAAAAATCATAGGTGTAAATGGTAGCACCAATTGATGTAGATACAGAACCGGTAGGTAAAGCGATTTCAATATAAGGATCTGATTCAACTTCAATGTCGCCAAAAGCTACACTAGAGCACCATAATCCAAAAGAAACTGCACCAGCACTGAAACCGGCGGTACCTTGCATTGCCGGACCACTGTATTGTTTTACTCCACGCCATACATATGTGGTAACCATTGTTGCATCACCGGAAAACTCTACCGCTGCAGAAACCACACTTGCTGACATGAGCAATAAAAGTACAATACCAATGATCGATGTTTTTGTAACGTTCCGTTTCATGACTCCTCCTTTTCAAGGCTATTTCGTTGTGTTTAAATCAACTATTTTTCGCCGGCCTTTACCCTACCTTTGGCAAAGGCTGTGCCATAAAAACGGATTAGAACCTCATCTCATAGAAAATAAACTTTTCCGCAAGGCACTGTTTTTAAAGCATTTGAGACAAGCTCTCCAAAATAAAATTTTCCACCACTTTTCCCAAATTACACTGTTTTGCAACAATATTGTATGATTCCAATAAAAAACAACAAAAATGAACGAATCGGGGGTTTTCTCGGATGCAGATTTTGTAAGGTTCGTGTGGATTTTCTTATATTTATCTATATAAAACTAAAATAAACGTACATTATTCCCACTATGTACAGGAATGAATGCAGATATTCAGCATTACAGGGCTAATATTGGGTAACTTGGATGCTATATCATGAATACCTACAAAAACGTAGCTACCCCCTATGATGCCCTACAAAAATGTTCTAAAACTGAAAGCGGATACCTGCCGTTGGTACGATTCTCATGGAGGTCACCTCCCGGTGAATGTGGGGATTCACCCATTCACCATCCTTGAGCTCAAAATCCGGGAACGGCGGACCATAATAGAGCACATTCTTGCGATAATAGGCATTGTAAACCGAGAAAAACGGCGCTACAGTTGCTCCATTAAAATTCAGCACTTTGGCAAAACTTATATCCAGTCTATGGTACCAGGGATAGCGAATGCTACCCGGCGGCACATCCATTTCGTATGGAAATTCACGCCCCACATGAGGATTATGGGGACGCGACAAACTGTAAACATCCCATAATGGCCTAAGCCCATATATCACACCGGGATTATAAGGCTGGCCACTGTGTATTTCCCAGAACAGCGACAGCATGTAACCGCGTTTGAATATCTTAGACAGACTGGCCTGAACCCGATGCTGCTGCTCGGTATGCGAAGGATACGTCATTCCCCCGTATTCTCGCTCACTGCGGTTCAGGGCATAGCTGGCCCAACCTGACCACCCGCCAAGCTTGGTGCTTATCATCGCCTCAACTCCCCGCGAGCGCCCCGTCGCCTGATCAAAGGTAAGCTGCTCACCATAGACAGACTTTAGCAAACCGCTCATCGTTTTGTTATACGCGGAAAACGAAACATCCACCCCCTTGAACTTTGTGGAAAACTCGGCTATAACCTGGTCCGATATCTCTACCGAATTGCCGGCATCTACCGGAAAGTACAATTCCAGAAACTGCACCAGCCCCTCTTCAAGCGCAGCAGACACACCTTGCGCGTAACGTCCTCCGGCCAGTGTCATGCGTGTATTATCAGAAAACCGGTAACTTGCACTGGCCCTTGGCTGCAAAACCACGCCGTCATTAAAACTCCAATTGTCTGCTCGCAATCCGGTCCGCAGGCGCAATTCATCTGATATTTGCCATTCGTTTTCCGCGTATCCAAATTGCTGATAAAAGGATTTGTCCCAGTCAAACCCGTCTTGTGGAGCGTAATCGAAAAACAGGTTGAACCGCTCTTGCAGTTCTTTTCTATAGGTGGACCAATGATACCTGGTAATAAAACGTGAGGTACCCACACCACCCCTGATTAACAGATTTTCGGAAATGGACCAATCCATATCTGTTTTGGCTGTCAAATCATAAAACCGGTTCCTGACATCGTTTTCGATCTCTGCTCGCTCCTTTGCTATCCCGCTTAAAAACTCTGATTTGCTTCCATTAAATTTGGGTTCCAGATCATCCGGTAATTGGGGGTCAATGGAATTGTTGAACGAATTGTTATACACACTCAGCCAGGACTGTGTCTTTAGGTGCATATCTTTATTTAATTTATTCTCCCATGACAGCGACCCAACCCAATTCCCCCAGGTTAAATCCAGACTGCTTCTCTTGTACACTTTTTTACTATCGTCGTCAATAGACGAGGAAAGCATATGGTTGGCATCACTCCACTGCACAATACCGTCCGAATTACCGAACAACAGAAACCGCACAATCTGGTTATCCGCGGGAAAATATTCCAGCTTGAACAAGCCGTCCATATAGGCCGAAGGCATACCCACATCGATCATTGAGCCTAGCAGCATGAGCGAACCCAGCCGCCCCGAAGCCAGCCATGCCCATTTATTACCAATCGTTCCGCCGGTAGTTATATCCCCGCCGGTGAGATTGAGATTGGCGCGTGTTTTAAACGTTTTGCCGGGGGTTTTCGATTGAATAGAGAGCACCGAACTGGTGCGATTGCCGTATGCGGTCGAAAATCCGCCCAGAGAAAAATAAATATTATCTATCATATCCATATTGAAACTGGTTGCTAGTCCCATAAAGTGATAGGGATAATAAATGGGTGCGCCATCGAGCAGCACCAGGTTCTGGTCAGTATTGCCGCCACGCACGCTCAATTGCGGTGACGCCTCGCTTGAAAAAGACACCCCCGGTGTGCGCTGCAAAAGTCGAAACAGATCAGGGAAGACCATTGCCGGTTGGTATTGCAGTGCTTCCGCATCTATGACGCGTATAGACGGGTCCATACGGACCATTCGACGCTCAACGCCAAGGCGCTCGCGGGTTATACCTACTTCAGGCATTTCAATTACCACCGGTTCTAAACGGATTTTGATATTACGCAAATCTGCCACATGAGCCAAATCAACACATTCGCTTTTATACCCCATAAACGAGACACAGAGCGTATCCACAACTTTGACAGTCAGACTAAACTTGCCTGCACTGTTTGTAACTGTACCTGCCTGCGAATGCTGTAAAGATATATTTGCACCTGAAAGCACTTTGCCGGATTTGTGATCATAAACTTTTCCTGACACAACAGCACTATATACATTACCGGAAAAGACAATAAAGGAAATAAGCAATATTAAACGACCAGGCACTTTATTCATTGCGGCAACCCCCAATCCGCGTCAATAGCTAAAAATATTCGTACCGAATCCATAGCAACAGCATTAAATACACCCATACCGCCCTGAAAGTGCATTTTTTCATATTTAGAATCAAAATACCTGGCATCACGATGCTCTTCTTCAAGCAAAAAATCTTGATACAGTTCATTGGGGCGCATTGCCTGAGGTCTGAAAACAAAGGAAGAATCTCTGGCCACTACGAATAAAGTTGCGGATTCGACATGATGACCATATAGCGTCTCACCATATCTGTAACCCAATGATGGTAAATATATACTTTGTCTAAATGAATCTACTTTATAAGACCAAAATTTATCTGATTCAATATATGTAAACATACAGGTATAATAATAACAATTTCGGCTTTCACTCCAGGCTATCCTGGTACTTTTTAAAGGGTCATGGGCCCTCGACAGAAAATGGTTCAATGTATCGCCATCTGAAACATGAATATTAAAAGCCCCGGGCACATGTGTTTGGGCGGTCAAAACATTGCCGCTGCTGAATTTCACTTCAAGGTCATAATCCGTTTCAGGCAGCACCTTTATCTGTTCATTCAAATCCCGGTACTTTCCATCACCTACAGATTCAAACGAAACAGCTTGATCGTTATACCGAATCACTACCCGCGCGTCGTCATAATACTCGGGATAATCTTCCGGGAACGTTTTGCCAACGATCACCTGCTGGTACGGATACGTTGGAGACAAGGTGCAATACGCAAAATAATCCCCGCGAATTTCGGGATCGAGAACAACCGGATCAAGAGAACAGGAAAACCCGGACAATAACAATAAAAGAAGCAGCCCCTTTTTCAAAAACACCCCTTTTTTGAATTTAATTTGAAATAATAACTCTAACGCCAAACAGCAGGAATGGGTTCCCGAGGAGAATGATTTTTTACGTATCGGAGACCACCACTTTTAGCTCAAATGCCATCCGAATATTCTATCAGATAGCGCACCAGACGGTACACGAAAAAAACATTGACTTGTTCATTGCTACAACAACCAGCCCCCTGACGGGGTCTTTGCACAACCAATCGTCTCTAACACATACAATACCAACGAAAGAACATTCAACCTAAAATACCCAGCCTGTATGAAAATAGATTAATTTTATTGAGCTTGAAAAATGTCAAAATGGTGTGGAGTGCATCACTTTAAGGCATTCGGGCCGTCGCAGACGGCCTTGATATAACTATATTTTCAAGAAAATATTGAATCAAAAAAACACTCGAATTACTTGATAATTGTTTAAAAAGCCAAATTTATGTCGGACCATTGGTCCGATGCATCGCATAAACGCGATGCACTCCAAAAACACAATTGTTTTCTAGTTTTCACACATGCTATCCCATTAGGGACGATATATCTAGAGAGAAACGTAAAATCCAAATATACACACACCGTCAGGTATGCAATATGTTTGTAATTTTATCCACTATAAAAAATCGACATCCCCAGGTCACACAATTTTTTGAGAAAAATCAACTGTTTTAAAATTGCAAACAGATCAAATCAAGGTAATCCGCTAATCCTTTTAATCAGGGTTAAATCAGGGCAATCCTCTAATCCTTCTAATCAAGGTAGTTCTTTCAATCAAGGTCTAATCTTTTTAATCTGGGTTAAATCAAGGTATAAATACAAAAAACCCCCGCCCTGACCGGCGGGGGTTTCTATTTGGATCAGATAGAACGGAGGTTTTGCAATCTGCGAGTTATTTTTATTGGGTAGTAAAAATCTGAAATCCACTATAAGCTTCCATACCGTGTTCGCCAATATCCAGACCGCGAAGTTCTTCTTCTTCACTAACGCGAATTCCAACAGTCTTTTTAATGGTCCAGAACAAAATCAAACCCAGTCCAAAAGCCCAAACAAATCCTACAAGAACACCAAGCGCCTGAATTCCTAAAAGTTTGAAACCGCCACCGTAGAACAGGCCACCATCTGCATTGAACAATCCAATTGCCAGGGTACCAAAAGCACCATTAACACCGTGAACACTGACAGCACCAACAGGATCATCAACTTTAAGAACTTTATCAATAAACAGAACACTGACAACAACCAGGACACCTGCAATTGCACCAATGATAACGGATGCAATTGGTGTAACTGTAGCACAAGGAGCAGTAATTGCAACCAATCCTGCCAGGGCACCATTCAATGCCATTGAGGCATCTGGTTTTTTGTCAATGATCCATGAAGTAAACATTGCCAGCACAGCACCTGCTGCAGCTGAAAGGTTTGTAGTTACAGCAATACGACCAATGTCTCCATCACCAAATGTGGTACTACCAGGGTTAAAACCAAACCAACCAAACCAGAGAATAAATACACCCAAAGCAGCCAAAGTGATGTTATGACCAGGAATAGCTTTTGCTGAACCATCCGGGCCGTATTTACCAATTCTGGGTCCAAGAACTATAGCACCAGCAAGTGCCAACCATCCACCAATAGAGTGAACTACTGTAGAGCCTGCAAAATCCTGGAAACCAAGGTTTTCTAACCAGCCGCTACCATCCAGTAACGAGCCCCAGGCCCATGAACCAAAAATCGGGTAAATAATTGCACAAATAAAAACACTATAAATCAAATAACTGGTAAATTTTGTCCGTTCCGCCATGGCGCCAGAAACAATGGTAGCAGCCGTACCGGCGAATACGGTCTGAAAGATCAGAAATGTCCAATTCCAGTCCTTACTCATGGGATCAGTTCCCAGCAGGAGAAAATTGGTTGTTCCAAAAAAACCATTGGTAACACCAAACATCAAGCCAAAACCAACCAGAAAAAAGGCCAGCGTACCGATTGAAAAATCCATCAAATTTTTCATCATGATATTTATGGCATTTTTGGCTCGTGTAAATCCGGCTTCAACCATGGCGAACCCGGCCTGCATAAAGAATACCATAAAGGCCGCAACGGCAGTCCAAACGATATTCAGGTTGTTTTGCATACTTTCTTCAAGTGCGGCAACCGCATCCGCTGTCTCACCAGATGCAGCAGCATCTTGTGAAAAAGCCGGCACAGTCAACATAGCCATCACAAGTAACACATAAAATAGAAGCAACTTTTTTCTCATTATAAATCTCCCTTTACAATCAGTTCATAATTTCTGCTAACCAATGGCATCGTGTCCGGTTTCACCGGTGCGGATACGAATACAATCATCAAGCGACATCACAAAGATCTTTCCATCGCCAATGTTTCCAGTTTTAGCTCCCGCAATAATACCTTCCACTGTCGATTCCACAAATTCTTCATTGACAGCAATTTCTAGACGGATTTTTTTCAATAAATTCACCTCAATGTCAGCACCACGATAGGTTTCATGATAACCTTTTTGCTGTCCGCAACCAAGAGCATTGGTCACAGACAATTTAAAAATTTTGCGTTCATACAACGCTTGCTTTACCGCATTTAATTTAGCGGGTTGAATATAAGCAACAACTAATTTCATGAGCTCCTCCAATGTTAAGTTTTATAAACTCACTTTGTCTTATTCAACATTTGTGCCATCTTTTAAAGGCGCACACAAGTACAGCAAAAATATATATTTAGGTAAGTTTTTGAATTTGCGATCAACAATCAAATTACTACATTTTAGTAGCTAAATTTTTATCATCATACAAAAATGTAGAAATCTTACATTTTATTACAACCAAAACCCAATTTTTAAACCCCTTTAAGCCTCAATACTTTTTTATTTCGTCTGAATTTTCTTGCACCCTTTATTGTTTTCATATTAGCATAATGTCTTTTATACAATAGGCCACTTTTCTGCAAATTAATAACATTTCAACATTATTTTATTTGCTTTTTCAAGTGGATTTTGTATATTGTATCAAAATTAGCAACAAAATTGTAGCATATAAAAATTTAGCCTACTAAATTGTAATAAATAAGCCGGAGCATAGTTGAAAAATGGCAGAATCGGCCCGTTCTAAAAAGAATAGTACATCTTCAGATTCTTTTAGCAAAAAACTATCAATCCTGATTGAGATCAATCGGGCATTGGGACGAACCCTGGATCTCCAACAGGGGCTAAAAGCAGCGTTACAAATTCTTGAAGACAAATATAATATCAAATCTGGCGCTGTATTTCTGACAGACGAAAATGATTCAACTCTTGACATGGCCACATCCATCGGCTATCGTGCCGAACTGGCCAAAACCAAATTTAAACTGGGCGAGGGACTCACAGGCCGTGTTGCAGAAACCGGCAAGCCCATCATTGTACCCCAGGTTAGCAAAGAACCCCTGTTCCTTAACCGCATGAGCTCCTGGGACCCTGAAAAAGACCGCGAACAGTCTTTTGTGGGTGTACCCATTGAATTGGATTACCGTACATTGGGCGTTTTGATCGTTAACCTGCCCTATACCCCCCGCAGGGATTATGATCAAACAGCAAAATTCCTTATCCTTGTCGCATCAGCACTTGTTCAGCCCATCCGTTTACGCAGGGTTATTGAACAGGAGCGCCAACGCCTGATTGATGAAAATGTAATGCTGAAACAGAAATTGCAGGAAGAACACAGCTTTCAAAATATAATCGGTACCAGTCACGAAATGCGTGACGTTTACGAAAAAGTCACACAGGTAGCCAGGGCAAATACAACCGTATTGATCCGTGGTGAATCTGGTACTGGTAAAGAACTTATTGCACAAGCTATACATTACAACTCGCTCCGTAACGAAAAACCTTTCATCCGCGTCAATTGCGCAGCTATACCGGAGAACCTGATAGAATCCGAATTCTTTGGATACGAAAAAGGCGCTTTTACCGGTGCGGTTGCCCGTAAAAAAGGCCGATTCGAACTGGCTGACGGCGGCACCATCTTTTTGGATGAAATTGGTGATCTAACCCCCATGACTCAGGTCAAACTGTTGCGTGTACTTCAAGAGCAGGAATTTGAACGCGTGGGCGGTACCGAAACCATTCGTGTAGACGTGAGGGTCATTGCTGCCACCAATGCAGACCTTGAGAAACTGATGCACGACAATATATTTCGCGAAGACCTTTATTATCGACTTAATGTCTTTTCAATATTCCTGCCTCCATTGAGAGAAAGACACGAAGACATTCTGCTTTTGGCAGACCACTTTATGCTCAAATACGGCAGACAACAAAGCAAATCCATCAAACGTATTTCAACTCCCGCAATCGACATGCTGATGCGGTACCATTGGCCGGGAAACGTCCGTGAGCTGGAAAATGTTGTTGAACGCGCGGTTCTGGTTTGCGATGATCAGGTTATTCACAGTTATCATCTGCCACCCACATTGCAAACCGCAGAAAGCAGCGGCACCGTTGCCCGCTTGTCTCTGGATGATTCCATATCCAACTATGAAAAAGAAATCATTCAGGACACATTGAAAACCACACGCGGAAACCGGGCCAAAGCGGCACGACTGCTAAAGACAACCGAGCGGATTATGGGTTATAAAATTTCCAAGTATGAAATTGATGTTTCAAGATATAAAAATTTATAATTTTTTTGAAACTTTTTCAAATTTCAGGCATCTTATTAGTAAATGATAACAATAACGATTACTAATAAGAGGGAATTTAAAATGGAACAAGAAACTGTACAAACACCCAGTCTGCCTAGAATTAATGAACCCGCACCAGAATTTACCGCAAAAACAACCCATGGAGAAATCAAACTTTCTTCTTTGAAAGGCAAATGGGTTGTGCTCTTTTCACATCCGGCAGATTTCACACCCGTATGTACAACAGAGTTTATGGCATTTGCAAAAAAGAATGATGACTTTAAAAAACTGAATACACAGGTTATTGGCCTCAGTATTGACAGCTTGTACTCACATATTGCATGGGTAAAAAGCATCAAAGCCAATTTTGATGTAGACATTCCGTTCCCCATCATCGAAGACCTGAAAATGGATGTTGCCACCAAATACGGCATGATCCATCCGGGAGCAGCAGATACTTCGGCCGTACGCGCAGTGTTTGTGATTGACGACAAGGGTATCATGCGCGCAATGGTTTACTATCCATTGTCAAACGGACGCAGCATTGATGAAATTTATCGCCTTGTTCAGGCATTGCAGACATCAGACAAAAACGGAGTAGCAACTCCTGAAAACTGGAAACCCGGTGAAAAAGTAATTGTTCCGCCACCATTGACCCAGGAAGCTGCAGACAAACGCAAAGATGAAGGTTACGATTATACAGACTGGTATTTCAGCAAAAAGCAGTTATAAGCAACACTCCCCAATAGACTACCATTTCCTACTCTAAAAAATCCCGCAACTAAAATTGCGGGATTTTTTGTTTTCACATGGTACTAAATTAAAACTGGCATCCAGACTTTTCAGACTGTGTGAAAAATAAAAAATAATCGTGCTTCTGGAGTGCGGCGCCTTTATAGCTTGTCCGCCAACCGGCTGACACCGCGTCGGGCCAATGGTCCGATATAAATTTTCACTCGATTCAAATAATATTATTTTTCATAATCTCATCAATTTCAACAAATACCTTTATGTAAAGGCCGTCTACGACGGCCCGCATTACATAAAGGTAATGCACTCCACACCATTCTGACTTATCTCAATCTCAACAAAATTTTTATTGTTTAAATTTAAATTATTTTCACACAACCTGTTCTGCCAAAGAACCGGAAAAGACAATGCCGATCCCTGAGTGATCCGTACACCAAGCCGGTGTATGGATTGTATCGATGAACCGGCTAATAAATCGAAATACTGATCTACTTTTTGATCCACATACTTTTATCAGCAGTCATCTTTTCAGCAAAAGCCTCTGCACCCTGTTTGCGGACCATTTGAATACCCGCCGCGCGGTCATATCTGAATATCAAAGAAAAGAACCTGTCAATTCCGCCGTTCATTTTCTTACATTTCGAGGTATCCGTATAGGTTTCACAATCCGCACAAGTAGTATAATTGTGCTCAACACAACAATTCCGGATCTTGCATTTGGCTTTTTTCAGGGTCTCGGCGCATCCCTCACATTTTCCCTTTAAATACGCTTTACACGCGCCACAATACAATCCGCACTTTGTAACCAGACTTGCATCCGCAACAATGTCTTTCATAGTCAATACTCCTCGACTTGGTTATCCCGCTTTGTTTACAATTTTTTTCAGTTTGGATTCTTTTGATACCAGTTTTCCGGCCGCAACATCGGCTTCCGTAAAACTTGCCATTAATATTTCCATTTCGTTTCTTCGTGCAAAATCATATATAATGTGAATGGTCCCATCTGCTGACTGCTTGCCATCAGGATACGATATACTCTCCCGCTCGTCCAGCAGCAGCCCGCCATACCATTTGACGCCATCGTCATCAGACAAATATGCCGTAAGATGTGAACGTCCTGTCTGCTCATCCAATGGACCATGCTTCACCAACAACAGCTTGCCTGAATCCAGTCGACGAATAAAAAATCGTGCTGCCGGATGTTGAATATCAGAAGGAGTCAGTTCCGGCCAGGTTGCACCCTTGTCTGTGGAAACACTTTCTCCAATGCCATAACGTGTACGGGCCAGTAACCACAAAGAACCATCTGTTTTTTCTATGATCATATGCTCATCAAAGCTCCGCTCTTTTTCCGGCACATTGCAGCCGCCACGGACCGTCCAGGTTTCGCCCTTGTCAGTGGATACTACAACTCTTGCACTGTTGTCAGTTTTACGCCAGGTGGATGCGGGCAGCACCCATTCACCGGAACTGAGCACAACCGGTTTGCACATCATTACACCGTCTGTCAATCTTTTGGGAGCAGACCAGTTGGGTTTCGCTTCACCCGGATTCTCTGTGGTCATGGCCCATACGCCGCCAATGGTTCCATCGTGACCTATCGTCTGCGCCCAGAATGCCCACAGCTTACCGGTAGGATCAATCCACAATTCAGGATCAAAAACACGCACGGGTCCCTCTACATCCGGATCAACAATATGAGATATCTGCCAGTTCTCGCCATCTCCACTGGTCATAACTATCACATAGTTATTGCTATCTTCTGCCGCGGTTGGACCCGCGTACCAGGTGGCCCACATACGTCCATTTTCGGCAACTTCAATACTGGGAATGCCCTGAAAGGTGCGATTGGATTCCAGGTAATATTCTGTTACATTACTAATGACTTTTGGAGTTTCTAAAAAAGCCTCTTTCGTTGTGTTTGAACTGCAAAAAATCAATACGGGTAAAAATATCAGGATACTCCATTTCACAGGTTTCATATTGGTCCTTTTTTATTTATGTAATTGTTTGTGAACAAACCAGGGTGCAACTACAAGAAACAACAAAAACAATCCCCATGTACGACCACGGAGCAAGTTATAATCCGCCAGCAAGGCTTGAATGGAATTGCCCATCACCAGACTGCCAAATACAAACTCAAATACAATGGTCAATACCAGCCATAACATGCCTATACGCAGGGCATCCTGTTGTGTATGCGGGGCATGGGTGCGTTTCAACAACAGCCATGCGGCAATCCAGATATAGATCCAGGTAACCGGCAGCAACACGGCACGAGCCAGGGTGCCATTCATGCCTGTTACCGGAATGAACACAGCTTCCCGAAAAGCTCCATACATAACAGTCAACACTGCCATTATGCACCATACACCCAATGCCTGATAATAGATTCTACGATTCAACGGCCTGCTCCGCTCCAGATATCAGTATTATAATTATGGTATTGAATTAATATATCAATTCTGGGATTAATAACCAAAATAAAATGGTGTCGAGGACGGGCTGTTTAAAAGGGTGGGAACGCTAACCCAGTCCTATAAATCTTATTAATAACATTTCAGATAAAAAACTAAACGCAAAGCACGCAAAGATTTCGGAGTTCGCAAAGGAAAAACAAAAAAGGTATACTGGCAAAAGCCCGAGGACCAGAGTAAATGTGCATCGAATGAATGGATAGGGAACAGTCTGAGACCGTTCCCTACTTGATTCTTTTGAATTTATTCGTGTGTTTCGTAGACAAAACTTTTAAGCCACGGATCCACACAGATTTTCACGGATAATAAAGAATAATAATATATTTTCCCCAAATCAAATCCTATCAATCTTTTAATCCTATCCATCCTAATTCAGACAAAGACTAAACGCAAAGAACGCCAGGGCTTCGCCGAGTTCGCAAAGAGGAAAAATCTCAGGCAAGAGCCAAGTACAAGAGTGAAGCAATATTGAATTCATATGGGTAGAGAATGGTCTGAGACCGTTCCCTACTTGATTCTTTTGAATTTATTCGTGTGTTTCGTAGACAAAAACTTTTGAGCCACGGATCCACACAGATTTTCACGGATAAACATTTTGAAAATCAATGATTCTGATACTCTACCCTGCCAATGGAAAAGATAAGATCGTTCCACAGGCACTTGTTATATTGAATTGTTTTTTCTGAAAGACTTTGATCTTCAATTAAAAGCAAATCTCCCCCGTTTTTATAATTTGCAATTATTTTAGACATATTCAACTCTAACATTATAGGAGTTTCATCTTTTTCATAACGATTTTGCCAATAAATCCAATACATTCTATGGTTCTGGGATGCATTATAAGCAGAAAGGGATAAAAATTTAAAACCGCCTCCAATCCAATCTGAATAAGGGGGCCTTTGCGTTACGAGCAAAGTATCTCCATTCTTTAATGCAATCTTGTATTCATTCAAGTCAGAAAAAATTTGTTCAACATTATTATGCTCAAATTCTTGTTGTGTATATTTTATATTATCCGAATATTTTTGGTACTTTTCAGAAACAGTCGGTCTTTTCTTATAGTTATCTTTGTAATAACGAATAAAATAATCAGTCATGCCTTTAATCAGCTGAACATCCGCATATAACATCTTGTGCTGAACTCTATACCCTAAAATTGAAACAAATTTATGTTTTGTAACAGAAACATCTATCATTTTGTATAACAATGGAGTTCCATAATATCCTACCCCTATTTTCACAGTATTGTATGTACTTGAATAAAAATTAGAATAACCCAGGTCAAATTCTATAGATGGGTTATAATTTGTAGCAAACAAATCATTCATATGAAATTGCATATTATAAAACGAGTTATTTTGATCCCAATAGTGCGCCATAGAAATATGGCTTGGTAAAAAGTATACAAAATTATTCAATGATGTACCAATTACATCCTGATCGGTTAATCCATGAAACATTGAAAACTGTATGGAATATGTGCTAAAATTATTTCCTGAAAGATTCAAGCTCACGCGTAATTCATTTTCTCCTTTTAACAAGGGCCGCGGAGGTACAAAATTTTGTGTTGTACAGTTGATAAAAAGAAAAACTATTAATATGCCCCAAATCTTGTTCATAACACCCCGTTTTCTTAAAACTTAAAAATTATCCACTATAGGAAGCGTCTGAGATCATTACCTACATGAAAATAATCTTTTGTGCTTGTTCGTGTATTTCGTGGTTAAGTTTTCAAAGCTACAGATCATCACAGATAAAAAAGAATAATAATATCTTGTTCCCTAAATCCTATAAATCTTTTAATCCTATCCATCCTAATTCAGACAGAAACAAAACGTAAAGAACGCCAGGGCTTCGCAGAGTTCGCAAAGGAAAAACAAAAAAAGGTTCCCAGTCAAGAGCCAAGTACAAGAGTGAAGCAATATTGAATTCATATGGGTAGGGAATGGCCTGAGACCGTTCCCTATCAGGAAAACAAACGAAATAAATTTCGTTCTAATACTTTTTGTTTCAATCCGTGAAGATCAGTGTTAATCCGTGGCTAAATAAAAATTGTTTTCAAGAGCGTTAACATATAAATAGCCTCAATTCAGATAAAGGATGTATCGCAGCCGCCCTTCGATACATCCGCCTACGGCGAATTACTCAGGGACCGGCTGCTGAATTCCACATCACAATTTAATCACGGTAATCCTATAATCATTTAAATCAAGGTCTTAAATCCTAAAAATCACAGTTAGTTACCAACCACCTTGATCTTGCTGCCCGCTTTGAGAGACGCATCCAGTTCCATACCATTCAAAATGGCAAACTCTTCAAGCTTGTCATCAGCTATACCGTTCTTTTTCAGTTCTGCTCGAAGCGAACTTGGGGTAGATACGGTTTTAACATGCAATGTTTTGGGTTTTACATTAAGCTTTGCCGGATCAGTCAGTTTTTTAAATTGCCCCATGGTACCGGTAAACGAGTTCTGGTAACCGTTAAAACTGGCAGTATCCGTAAATCCGTGAAACACATAAATTTTGTTATCTTTTTGTATAAAGTAAGACACTACCTTGAGTTCACTCTCTTCACTGGTTACCGTACTAAATACCCGCTGGGTTTTGTAACTGTTTACCGTAATGGCGTCAGAGGCGGTTATTGTTGCACCTGCATTCTGCGTAAAAGACTGCGAGGCCGCCAAAGGAGTTGAAGAATTGTCCAGCGTAAACATAATAGCCGCATTCTCCTGCGGAGATACCATCTGAACCTGTTCGGGAGTGTTGTTCAATGCCCATTCTGAAGGCACGGGAAAGGTGATCTGCAATTCAGGATGATAAAAGGCGTTGCCTTCTACATAACCCTGGCGTGGATCTTCACCAAAGGTGATCCCATCCACCTGCGCCAAATAGTTGTCGCGATTATAGACAAAATCCTTTCCTGCCAGCTGGCTCTGCCATTCTTTGGTTTTGTTCCTGACTGCTTCAACACGATTCACAGGATTCGGGTGCGTGGAAAACCACTCGGGCAGACCGCTGCCATCCGAGCTGGGGTGCATACGTTCAAGCGTATTGAAAAAATCTGCCATTGCCATCGAGTTATAACCTGATTTAGAAGAATACTCTACTCCCAAATCATCTGCCTGTCTTTCATTGTCGCGACTGTATTTTAAAAACAACATACCCACACCAAACTGCGCCAGTCCCGCATAGTCACGAAACTTTTCAGAAAAGATCATGCCTACACCCAAACCCAGTTGTGCCAGTTGAGCCCGGCTGTACTGTACCGCGGAATGTCTTGCGTTAACATGACCCAGCTCGTGTCCCAATACACCCGCAAACTCGGCTTCGTTATTCAGGTAACCCAAGATACCCCGGGTAAAATAAACATACCCGCCGGGTACGGCAAATGCATTCACCACCGGCGTATCCAATACTTTGAATGTGTAAGGCAGATTGGGACGGTGAGTTTTAACCGCCATCTCCTGGCCAAGCTTGTCCAGATATGCCGTCAATTCAGGATCATCATAAATGCCATAGGTTTCAATAATCTGCTGGTCGGTTTCTTTTCCCAGCGAGATCTCATCATTTTCAGTAAGCAACATAAGTTCATGTTTGCCGGTTACCGGGTTCACAGCACAAGAGATTAACCAGGCTGTGAAAAAAAACAACGTGACTCCAACCAGTATATAGGCAACATTCCTTGCTTTCATTATCAATTCCCTCCAAATTTCTTAATAAACACGTTTGATTCGTCCCTCAAGTTTTGAATCCACTTCCGGATACTTTTTCAAATAGCTAATCACCATATCCGATACCACAGTACCGGTACTCGTTGTAGATTGCGGAACAAATCCCAAATACTTTTCAGCTTGCCCCTGTAATATAAAATCCACGGTTGCTACGGTATAAGTGCCTTTGGGGTCCAGTGGCTTGCCATTGACTTTGGCAGAAACCAGATCCAAAGATTTATCCGGTTTGATACGATATGTATAGTGCAAACCCGAAATCTGCATCACTCCCCGGTATCCATCCATTTCACCAGAATTCTGGTTAATCAGTGTAATCAAATCCTGACCGCTGCACTCGAATGTTTCTACAACATTTGTGAATGGTAAAATCTCAACAATATCAAGCTTGGTGATGGGTCCTGCCGGCAGATCTTTGCGGATGCCGCCACTGTTCATCATTGCGATATCAGCTCCACTTTCTTCACGGATTGCGTCAGTTATAAAATTGCCAAGGTTCGACTCACCATCATTATTACGAATCCATGCGTTCTTTAATGTACCAAACTGCTCATTGTATTCCTTGTCAATCTCGGCTTTGTAGGTATCTACCAGCTTGACCATTTCAGGATTCGGATTTTTAACGTCGTCGACCCAGGTGTTCAGGAGCTCATAATCGTACGATGCAATACTGTCACCTTTAACATCCAGGGTTAAACGACCAAGGTTGGTGGTCTTGGCACCTGCCTGAAAAACCAGCATACCGTTGACTTTTCTGGGTTTTGGCAGTCGTGTATGACTATGCCCGCCCAGAATCAGGTCAGCATTTTTCACAGTTTTTGCGAGGTCCATATCTTCCTGAATTCCGTTATGTGTTAACAGAATAATAAGATCCGTTTTCGGGTCAATCTCGTCAATATACTTTTGTGTAATGGAAATAGGATCAATCACCTCTACACCTTTTAAATTCTTTTGGGCCGTAACCTGATCCAACGCTTTCAGCATTACACCTATAACACCAACGCGTACACCATCCACCTTGTATATCATATAGGGCTTTTCAACAGCAGGTTTTCCATTGATGTTCATATTACAGCAAACCACATCAAAATTTCCCATATTCAGCAGTTTGTGTAGATTATCCTGACCATTATCAAATTCGTGATTACCAACCGTAATCACATCATAATCGATAATATTCATCATTTTCACAAATGCACCACCAGTGGCGCCATCCACATCAATTTTCGCAAGGGGCGTGCCGGTCAGAAAATCACCGGCATCAATAACCAGCGAATTGGGCCATTGTTCGCGCAACTGACGAATATGATACTCGAGTGCAACCATGCCGCCAACCAGAGGCTGTGGCTTGCGATCTACCCAGGTTGCCGTAAGCGGAATATACTGACTGTGCATATCATTGGTGTGTATGACGGTGATCTCGCCTTCTTTAGGACCGGAACAAAACGTCAACAACAAACCGGGGACTATCAAGAGCAAAAGCAGATACTTTTTCATTTTGTATTCATTCTCCATATTGACAATCAACTATAATAATTCTTTATAGGTAAATCAAGTTAAATTAACAAAAATTCCCGTAATAACAAACCGGAATACTATTGGACAATTACAGTTAAAATTTGTATTTTTGTATAAATTCTGAGGGCTGGTGCATGAAAGCAGATATACAAAAACGCCACAAAATCTATGATGGCTTTTTTACCTTTGAAGAAGCTACCGTAAGCTTTGAACAGTTTAATGGAGAGATGAGCAAACCCGTTTCCCGATTGCATGTGTACCGTGGTGACGCCGCTGCAGTGCTCTTGTACAATTCCATCAAAGAGACTATTTTTTTCGTAAAACAATTCAGATACCCCTTGTATACCTTTGATCCCAATATTGCATGGCCATTAGAGATCGTTGCCGGCTCTATAGAAAAAGGTCACTCGGAAACAGACACCGCTGTACGCGAAGTGGAAGAAGAAGTAGGGTTTTCAATATCCGAAAATGATTTACAATTTATTGCTAAATGCTGGCCCAGTCCCGGAGGCACATCCGAACAGATCTATTGCTATGCGGCAGACATAGCCACAGCCGAGCGCATACATGACGGAGGCGGACTGGAGCATGAAGTAGAAGATATTCTGGTCGTTGAAATGACTTTTCAGGAGGCATTTGAAAAAATCAATGCGGGAGAAATCTGCGACGCCAAAACGCTGATCTGCCTGCAATGGTTGCAAAACAGGATACAATTAAAATCATGATCGCATTTTTACTCAAGGGAATGATACTGGGCCTCTCTGCAGGGTTCAGTCCGGGACCGTTAACCATGCTGGTTTTATCCGAAACGTTGAATCACAACAGTCGTGCTGGTATCAAAGTAGGAATGGCCCCGCTCATAACAGATGCACCTATTGTATTACTCTGTTACTATGTACTTGCCAAATTTCAAAATGTAAACCTGCTTTTGGGTTCATTGTCATTGATTGGTGCGCTTTACATAGCATATTTGGGTATTGAAAACTTTCGTATAAAACCTGTTACCGTAGAAACTAAAAACATTAAACCCAGATCTCTTTCCAAGGGGATCATGGTGAATTTCCTAAGTCCGAATCCTTATGTCTACTGGTTAACCGTTGGTGCCCCTTTTATGATCAGCGCCAAACAAAACAGCATATGGCATTTAATATTGTACCTGGTTGGTTTCTATGTTTGTCTTTTAGGCGCCAAAGCCACAATTGCAATTGTTGCCGGCAAATCAAAAACGTTTATTAGCGGAAACATCTACCTTTGGATCAATCGTGTACTGGGAATGCTTTTGATCTTATTTGCAGGCATTGTTTTTATGGAAGGTCTTGATCTTTTATATACATTTTAAAATCAATCAGATTTATCATAAACAGATGGGAACATCAAAATGACAAAAAAATTAATCACCAGTTTACTGTTATTACTGAGCGTATCTGTATTTGCTCAGAATAAAGATTTTGATTTTCTGACAGATTGGCCAATTTTTTCAGACAATCAAAATTCACAATATCACCACTATAGTGCTATAGCAATGGAACAGTTACAGCAGCGTAAAGACATAATCAACAGCATTACGACCCCGGAGCAGTGGCTTCAGCGACAGCAGCAAGTTCGCCAAACATTGATGGATATTGTAGGTCCTTTTCCTGAAAAAACGCCCCTGAATGCTCAAGTAACAGGTAAAGTAAAGAAAAATGGATTCACAATTGAAAAAGTCATATTCGAGAGTCGTCCGGAATTTTACGTAACCTGCGCGCTTTTACTTCCTGATAAATTACAAAAGAAAAATCCTGCTGTAATATTTGTTTGCGGTCACTCTGCTGTAGGATTTCGCAGCGAAGCATATCAGCGTTCAATCCAGAACCTGGCAAAAAAAGGATTCATTGTGCTTGCGGTTGATCCATTTGGACAGGGTGAACGCTGGCAATATTTTGATCCCGAAACCGGTGAGTCAAAAATTGGCGGTCCTACCCGGGAACATTCCTATAGCGGTGCGCAATGCTTCATTTCTGGATCATCCGCGGCCAAATACATGATCTGGGACGGCATCCGTGCCGTAGACTATTTGCTTACCCGTAAAGAAGTGGACCCCAAACGCATTGGCATTACCGGTCGTTCCGGCGGCGGCACACAATCTTCATACATTGCCGCTTTTGATGAACGTATTTACGCTGCGGCACCTGAATGCTATCTCACCGGATTCAAACGTCTGATTGAATCACGCGGTCCCCAGGATGCCGAACAAAATTTTTTCCATGGACTGGCAAATGGGATCGACCATGCAGATCTGCTTGAGGTGCGTGCGCCTAAACCTGAACTGCTCATTTCTACTACACGTGACATGTTTAGCATCCAGGGCGTCAGGGAGATAAGCGCAGAAATCAAATCTTGCTATGCTATGCTGGGCGCAACTGACAATTTTGAAAAATGCGAAGACAATGACGTGCACGCATCAACTAAAAAAAACCGCGAGGCCATGTACGCGTTTTTCCGCAAACACCTTGAACTGCCGGGCAATTGTAAAGATGAAGAACCGGATCCTTATGTTGAAGAAGAATGGAGAGTAACAAAAACCGGGCAATTGATTACATCACTGGGAGGTGAAACCGTTTTCTCTGTTAACGCTAAAGAGAGTAAACAACTCATTTCCGCCCTTGATGAAAAGCGTAAAGCCCCGGAATATCCGGAGAACATGGTCAGAGCAGCCAAATCCCTTAGCGGATATACCTGCCCTGAATCGCCTTCGTTCCCCGCATTTACAGGTCGTTTCGAAAAAGATGGATACGTGATTGAGCGTTATTTCATTCAGGGTAACGGTGACTATGTTATACCTTATCTGTTGTACAAACCGGTAACCGACCAACCATGTCCGTCTATACTTTACCTCTCCCCGGAAGGCAAGTCCTATGTTGCTGAAAGTGGTACACCTGAAACACTCGTAAAGCAGGGAAATATAGTTATGGTGCCCGATCTGCTGGGTATAGGTGAAATGGGTCCCATTAAATTTCACGGAGACGCCTATGATTTCAAAGTGGGCAATGGAGCGTACAATATCTGGTTTTTCGGAATACTAACCAATAAAAGCCTGGTGGGCATGTTCGCGCAGGACATTCAATTATTATCAGCGGTTTTAAAACAGCACGAAAATGTTGATCCGGCACAAATCAAAGCGGTAGCAAAAGACAAACTCTGTCCCTCATTGGTGCATGCGGCTGTCTTTAACCCTGTATTTTCAAATATCGAGTTGGATAGCCCCCTCACATCCTACGAGAGTATTGTGATGAATGAATATTACGATCCTGCTCTCATTCATGGTACGGTTGCAGGTGCATTGACCAGTTATGATCTGCCAGATCTCATGGCGGCAATTGCTCCTACTCCATTAAAAATCATGAATCCTGTTGACCACAACAGCAAAGCAATGGATAAATCTGCTGTTCAAGATGTGTTGAAAAACGTTGAAAAGCTTTACAAAGATTCAAATGCAGAAAACAATCTAACTATTGTTTATTAGAAATTGAGTGTGGTGCGGACCAGTGCAAGATAGGTCCGCCCTACCTCAAATCCACTCTTTTTTTCATCATCCAGATAAATTTTATAACCCCCAATAAACTCGCGTTTAATACGCCTGATCTTTTTCACATGAATGATCACACTTTTGTGTATACGAATAAAGCTGGCAGGGTCTAGCAGAGTTTCCAGATTTTTCAATGTCTCATTCACAATATAGGATTTGTTGAATGTGTTCACAAACACATACTTGTCTTCGGCATGTATCCACCACACATCGTTTACAGGCACCAACAAAATTTCATCCCCAATCTTGATAGTAAAGCGGGATAAATAATTTTTCGCCTCGATTGAATTCTTGAACAAGCGAATAAAATCAACATCAATTGCAGGACTACTCTGGTTCACAACTTTGGCAATTGCGGCAGACAAACGCTCAGGCGTAGTTGGCTTTAGCAGGTAATCAATTGCGTTTTCATCAAAAGCTTTAATGGCATATTCATCAAAAGCGGTCACAAATATGACCATAGGACGGTGATTGATCTTTTCAAGCACTTCAATTCCTGAAAAGCCCGGCAACTGTACATCCAGAAATACAAGATCAGGTTTCAGACTGTCTATTTTCTGCACTGCATCGGGCCCATCCTGCGCAACATCAACCACATCGATTTCAGTGTGCGCCTCCAGCAATGTCATTAACCTGGCCCGGGAATGCGGTTCGTCTTCTACAATCAGTGTTTTATACTGCATAAGGCAATACAATCCTCACCAATGTTCCGCTTGCTGGCTTTACTATATCAAATTTTGCATTATTGTATAAAAGCTGCAGGCGTTGTTGAATGCTCTTTAATCCAAATCCGTTTTGTGGCTGTCCAGGTTCAAAACCGACTCCGGTATCCTCTACTTCAAGCTTTACAGCATTATCAAGTTTACTTATATTTACAGAAACCTTCCCGCCTTCCCGCTTGGGTGACAAGCCATGTTTGACAGCATTTTCCACCAGCATCTGAATAACCATGGGAGGTATCCGGATCTTTTCCACATCCGAGTCAACCTGAAAAGTATAATCCAGCCGCTCACCCATACGTACTTTTTCAATCTCTAAATATTCACGCACCAGCACCATTTCTTCATCCAATGTTACATAATGGTGGTCGGGCAGGCTTAGGGTTTTACGATAGATGTCTGACAAATTCAGAATAATTTTTTCAACTGTATCGGGATCGCGTTTGACAATATCCAGCATGGTGTTGAGAGTATTGAACAAAAAATGCGGATTGATACGGGATTGGAGCAGAGTCAACCGGGATTCAATTTGCAGTCTCTGCAATTTTTCATTCTCCCGTATCTTTTTCTCCAACCGAGAAGCAAGCTTTTCATATAATGCAAGCAAGACAGCAAACAGGAAAATAACAGCAGTAACAATAAAATCTACAATGATGGTAAACAGATGCCAGCGGTTTACTTGAAAATCATCCAGTCCGCAGACATAACGGCCTATCCACAATGAAACGCGTGTGGTAACAGCAAGAGATAATAACAGGGCCATCAAAAGCAAAATGAACCAGAACAAGCGATTACCAAAACGTGGACTGAAAAACCGGTAAAAGGCATATAATCCCATACCAAACGCTCCCAGCATATTGGTAAACGTAAGGCATATGATCAATTGATGGATAAAATGATGGAAATTACCCGCGGGTATGGAAACAAAAAATGTCACCACCAGCCCTATCAATTGCCACAAACCGATTATTGTAAACCATCTGAATTTCATATTTCATCCTGCCGTTTTTTAAAATGATACAAAAAAAACCGGGAAAAAACCACATTTTTCCCGGTAACATTCATGATCGCTGCAAATCGACAAACCCGGATCTTTTGAGTATTTTAGACAGTTGAGATTCTTTATCCAGAGGATGTGAAAACCGTTTGTGCCACACTCCAAATAACCAGTCCAGGTAATGTTTCAATCCATCTTTTTTCCAGTTGTCATTTAATCCAAGGTGGCGATCAGGATCATCATACTCCAGCACCATTGCGTTTTTCTCAGCATCGGTGAGTCTGCTATATTTTTCTTTATGAACAACACCTTCCGCCTGAAAACGTCCTTTAAGATAATCCGGTTCCTCTTTTGGGTATCCCATAACCACAGCAATTAAGGGAAAACAATACTTTTCCGGCAGGTCCAGCAGTTTCCAGTGCCGCTCCATATCGCCACGGTGCACCCCATTGGTAATGAGTGAATCGATTCCCATAGATTTTGCGGCAACAACTACTGTCTGAGCGGCCAGCGTGGTAGTGACACAACCGGTAACAAAAGAGGTGGTACCTTCGGGATTATATTCATATTTCAAATTTTCAGCCAGATCGGTAATTCGGTTGTAATCCACACAAAAGACAAACATGCAGCTGCCGCGATACCCACACACCTGCTGCATTTTTTCGCGATCACGCACCACAATAATGGAATAACTCTGCAATGCCGACGCGTTTGCAGCCCGAACGCCCGCGGACAAAATTTCATCTATCTGATTTGAAGGGATTTCCTGATCGGTAAAATTACCATGGATGGTACGTAAGCTGTGCAGCGTTTTCAACGTTTCGTTACTACCAGCGGCCCCACTTCCCATACCAGCTAATGCACTCCCCGCAAAAGGGCGGGCAAGTACAGCAGTGCCTCCTATTGCAAGGCTTTTTTGAAAAAATTGCCTGCGTCCTGTATTTAAATTCATTTTAATCTCCTATATTGCTGTTAAAATTTATCAGCTACAATAAAAGAATCATATTCTTTTTTGGATGGTGTTTCCGGCCACGCTTCCGGAATACCAATAGGTGTAAAGCAGACGCGTTCATACCGGTCCGGAATAAGTAAAACCTTTTTCGTAACAGATGCCGGTACCGAATCGGTATAATGGACTGTACCATAACCCAGTGACCGCGCTGCAATCATCAATGTTGCCGCCGCAAGGGGACCGTCCCAGTGATTATATGTGGGATATCTGGATTCATTATCTGTCAAGATGGCCACATAAACCGGTGCTGAAAAACATTTATTATAATACTCCTCTGCTTTGGCCATTTGCTCGTCCATCTTTTTCTGATCGGTTCCCATTCGCTCTTTCATACGTTCACGATTGTTATCAAGACAGGCTTGTTTCAATTCGTCAATGACTTGAGGATCTTTGACCACAACAAATTTCCAGGGCTGCTGGTTTCCGGATGTTGGGGCCATTCGGGCGGCATCCAGAATGATTTTCAAATCTGCTTCCGGTACGGGTGTGGATTTGTAATGACGCACGGAACGGCGGTTCATTATGGCTTCCAAAGCGGGCAGGCATTCGCTCTTCCCCATTGCGGTAGCGCGTTGGGTTAGTATTCCAGTCGCAGCCAAGGTACCTGCTGCCAGAAACGCTCGACGTTTTATTTCAGACATTTCAACTCTCCTTTTTAAAAAGTTAAAACTTTCCAGTCGGATTTTAGCATTTCCGTTAATGGTTGTCCCATATACTTAACTTCTACACCCAACTCGGATAATATACCGTCAACCTCGTACTGCTCTGCGCACCATTTACAGGCCTGCAATTTTACACCGGCATCTTTTAATTGTTTGATTTTTTCTTTCAACTCTTCATCGTTGGCTATTGTTTTATTAGACGGGCCCCAGGTGATAAAAGTTACATCCTGCCACCACCCCTGTTTTTTTGCGTTGATCGCATAAACAAAGGCAAATTTGGTAAACACTTCCTTATCCGCTGACGAGTAGATAATTAACAGCTTGTTTGGTTCGGAATTCTCTTCTGCTGACAGTGCAGGAATAAAAAAGCAGGACATTAAATAAAAAACAGCCAGTAGTAATAATGTTTTATTTCTCATAACATTCTCCTTTATGTTTATGATTCAGTAACAATATAACAATACATGTAAATCCATCAATGGAATTCAGACAAGTGTCACAATTCACATGATAAACCGGGGAAATCAGGGTTTAAACGAAGAGTTCACAACGAAACCTTGTAGGCTGTTTTACGTAAGAAAGGATTCCTGATCTGGTACTATACAGAAATTCATCTCTCCCAGGAATAAATCTAGAGCAATATCAGTACATTTTAATCTATTTTAGGTTTTCTATTAACTATAGATATAGTATATTCATATTTACAAATCACAGGTAAAGCCATGAAACAATTGCTTTCACAATATTTCGCCGCATACAAGGGCCTGCCCAAACAAGCCTGGCTGCTGTTCTGGGTCATTCTAATAAATCGCAGCGGCATGATGGTTATGTTTTTTCTGACCCTGTTCCTGACAAAGGAAAGAGGATTTAATACACTGCAAGCGGGACAACTGGTCAGTTTCTTTGGGATTGGCTCATTGGCAGGTTCATATTATGGTGGTCTGTTAACTGATAAAATCGGTACATTCAAAGTGCAGTTTTACAGCCTGGTTCTTACCGGAGTGGGATTCCTTAGCATCAGTTTTATTCATTCCTACTGGGGACTAGCTGTATCGCTTGCAATTGTATCAGCAATTAACGATGCGTTTCGTCCGGCAAGCATCTCTGCCTTTACTGAAATTTGTCCCCCGGAAATGAGAGCACGTGCATTTGCATTCAATCGTCTGGCTGTGAATCTGGGTCTTGCCGTGGGCCCGGCCATTGGCGGCTTTCTGGCTGCCGTCAATTATAATTTTATATTCTGGGCAGATGGCGCTACATGCATTATTGCGGGTACATTGTTTTATATTTTATTCAAGAAATATCATGCCAATTACAAAAAGCCCGTTGAAACCCATGAAAATCCTGCAATATCTCCCTGGAAAGACGGCACCTTTATGGCGCTGATGGGAATACTTTTGGTTCTGGGTACCATGTTTTTTCAAATCATGAGCACCTGGCCTTTATATATGCGGGAATACGCCATGCTATCTGAAAACAAGATTGGTATGCTGCTCTCTATTAACGGTATCATGATCACTTTGGTTGAAATGCCATTGATACACAAGCTTGAAAAAAGGCCGCCATTGTCTGTCACCTGGATTGGTACGCTTTTCATGTTTTCAGGATTTACCATGTTGACCCTGAGCAGACAGTTCAATTTTATTGTTTTTACCATACTCATTTGGACACTAGGTGAAATTCTGGTATTGCCGCTTTTGGGCGCTTTTGTAGCAAACAGAACAACCGATTCCAATCGGGGTCAATATATGGGTATCTATACTTTGGTATTCTCAATAGGATTTGTATTGAGTCCCATCTTTGGGACCCGGATTTATGACCGATGGGGCCCCAATGTTTTATGGTACACGGTAGGCATTATTGGTATATTTATTTCTTTTAGCTTGTACAAAATGTCTAAACTGGCTGAAAAAACAGCCTGAATTTGGGGAGAGTGATATAATTCAAATACCACTCTCCCTTGCTTCAACAGTCTAGTCAATCATTACGATTAATTCAGTCAAATAATTTCTGGGATTTCCCTTAAATATCATTCCCGGCCCCTTTATATAAATCTCACGGTGCGGCAAAGCAATCTGATATTCCTTTTCTTTGATATAATCAAACAGCTTTTTATATGACTGGCCCAGGGTATCATACGGTCCTTTATGGATCAAAGAAACACACTTGCCGCCTTGCAGTTCTCGAACTGAAATCTCATTATCTCCCGTTCCTTTGCGCACCGGAAAACAAGGTTCAAACTCTGCATCACCTTCCTTGTACTCGCCGTCATAATAGAGGTTCATGGGCTTGCCGCAAATTTGCCGACCCATTCTTTTCCCCAGCAGGGCAAAGCCTTTGCCTACCTCGTCATATCTGCCTTTCATGCGATACCCGGCAATGAGCAGGGTTTCCACATTTTTTTCTTCGACTACAAATTCATTATTATCACTCATGGTACTCTCCTTTTCAATTTCAACAATCATGTGTATCGATCGGGAAACTGTTTCATAATGCTTTATGCGATCTTGAATTTCTTGCAGTTTCGCTTCAAGATACGTCATCATGTCCGCTTCGTCCGAGCAGTCCTGCAATATTTCTTTTATCTCGGCAAGAGAAAAATCAAAATCTTTGAGTATTTTGATTGTGCGGGCAGTCTCAAAATTACGTTCATCATAATAGCGGTAACCTGTAAACTCGTCTATCGAAGCAGGAACCAGCAATTCTTTGTCATGATACAAACGCAAAGATTTTATAGACAATGCGGTAATCTTTGAAAACTCACCAATGGTATAAAGCATAGCTTCCCTTTCCTGTTTATCTTCTGGTTGAAACCGGCCGGATTTCTACATACAATATAAGCACTGCCCCTGGGGGAGAGTCAAGTGTTTTTTTGATTATTTTTCTATTATTTTCTTGATTCTTTAGCATAATTTACGGATATTGGCTCATTCTCTCAATTGAAAAGTATAATTAATAAGCAGTTATAAGGATTTTTTCCAAAATCCACAATGGATATCATGGTTACTCAATACCTGTCATAATCCAAACATTTGGGGAACCGGGGTCCATACATATTTCATTAACAAACATTGGAGGGTTTTCATGTTTAATAAACACTGGACTGTTGTACTGGTCATCTTTCTGATTTCATCTGCTTTTGGTGATATTTACATGAAACAAAAACAACACACAGACCCCATCTCCATTATGGGGCAAACCCAACCCGCACAGGATGTGGTAAGCGAAACCTGGATAACCGAAAACAAGGTAGCAGTTTCAACACCAGATCAAAAAATTTTAATCGATGCGGCACAACAAACCATGACCATGGCAGACCACCAAAAAAGAACTCTTGCAACCATACCCATGGACTTTTCCAAAATGGCGGAAGAAGGTGGCATGTCTGATGATGAAAAGGCCCAATTCCAGCAGTTTATGGGTGGAATGATGAATATTGACATGACTATCCAAAAAACCAGTGAAACGAAAAAAATTGGTAAATGGAACTGTACAAAATACATCCAGACGATGAATATGGGCATGGGAACCATAACCTCTGAGATCTGGGCAACCACAGACATTAATGTTGATCAAACCATGTATACCAAATATACAGCGGGCATGATGGCGCAATTGCCGGGTGTTAGCCAAAACCTTGAAAAAATTACCAAAGAGTTGGAAAAAATCAAGGGCATTCAGGTATATACCAGTCAATCTATGGATATGATGGGGCAAACCATCAAAACCACATCAGAATTGTTGGAATACAAAGAAGGCAATCCTCCATCAGACGCGTTTACACTGCCAACCGGCTATAAAAAGACCAATCCCTTTCAATAAAACATTCAACCCCCGGTTTTTCCGGGGGTTTTCATTCAGGATTGAGGTATAAACATGAACAACGGATTAAAAAATACAGCAAAAATAATCACAATTCTCTGTATATCCGCATTGATCTATTTTATTAATCAAAAACTGGCACTTGTTCCATTAACGGTTAAACCGGATTTCAATGTGTCAGACCTCTTTAATTACCTGGGATTTTTGATTTTTGTATCTCTGGTACTTGAAAAATCTCTGGATGTTTTTTTAACCATTTTTCTTGCCGAAAATGCGGATCTGGAAAAACAGGAGATCCGCCGTCTCAAATCAAAATCAGAAAAATTAACCGATAGTGCTCAACCGGAATACCAGCAGATCATGCTGGAACTGAACAAGGCAATAAAGACCCGAATTGCTTCTCGCAGTAAAACCCGAAAAATCGCTCTCTATTCCGGATTGGCGTTTGGCATTATTATCAGCGCTTTGGGCGTTCGCGCATTAGATCAGATCTTTGATCTCCATGCGGATTCAGTTACAACTATACAACATGACTTGTTTGCCACCATAGACATTCTGGCAACGGGTATGCTGCTTGCCGGCGGCAGCGAAGGACTCCACAAGCTCACTGAATTGTATCGTACGTTTATGGATAAAAGCAACAGATGATTTACCCCTTTTTTTATCATTTACTGCATTTTGCAAGAATGAATAAAAACATTTGACATTTTATACTAAATATTATATTATTAAATACGGGCAACTTCAACGGGGAAGACACAGTAACCATTCATACCAGTAGTAAAGCAGTACAGCCCTCATTTCTATATTATTCAACTTAATTTTAGAGGAGGCAATATGTCAATCCAGGCAAAACTATGTACATTCCTGCTGGTTTTTATGGGTATGGTTTCGGTAGTAACAGCTCAGCAATACTGGCCAATGGTCAATGCAAATCCACAACGAACGTCATGGGCATCCGATGAGGATCAACTACATCCACCACTAGAAAATACCGGTTTTCTCTGCAATATCAATCATGGTTATCAAACTCTTTCTTTGCTGGGAAATCAACTCATATCAAGCTGGCAAGGCGAACCTAATTACTTTATTTCACTAGATACAGAAACAGGTGATTCTTTATGGCAATTCGAAATCATTAACTCGAGAGGATCAAACAGCTTTTGTGCCGCGCAAAACGATTCGCTGGCATTTTTGGGTGGACAATATGGTGAAGGACTTTATGCTGTGGATAAATCTACAGGTCTGCTTAAATGGCTTAAACCTATAAACATTTCAATGTTTACAAGGCATCCTATTTTAGATGATGACCGTTTGTACATTGTAGGAGATAGCTTGTATTGTCTGGATATAAACGATGGCTCAGTTATCTGGAGTTATTATTATACCAGACAAACCTCCCCAGCCATAGATGAAAATTTTTGCTATTTATGTACGGATGATAAAATCATAAAATTTGAAAAATATACCGGTGTTCAAATTTGGGAAAAATCCTTTACAGATGTGGATAAACGGGGCATTGTTATTGACGATTCAAATATCTATACCGCTGACCAGGATTCTGTCATAGCAGTAGACAAAACAAGTGGAGAGCTAGTGTGGTATTATGATACCAATGGCTGTTCTTTTACAGCATCCTACCAGGGATTTATTGCAATAACTGACGAATTGCTGTGTTTTACAGTCTGGGAGGATGCGGATACCCTTGGAAATATATACACCCTTGGAAAATCAGATGGTAGTTACAAGTGGCACCACACTTTTGAAGAAGGCAAAGGTGCTTCCACTCCCACCATTGCTAACGGAGTCGTTTATATCACACTGTACGCCAACACAGATTTATATGGTTTCGACATTAACACCGGAGAAATGCTATTGAATGAAACCGGTTATTATAGATATCAACCTATTGTAGCAAACAACAAATTATATGTTTTAGGGACATATATTTCTGTTTTTGAAAACAAGGATATCACAGCGGTTTCTGAAAACCCAAAAGCTCCCGCAACATTTAAATTGTTACAGAACTACCCCAATCCGTTTAATCCCATAACCCGGATTGAATTCGAATTGTTAGAAAAAAGCCATACGGAAATAAATATTTTCAATGTATCGGGTCAGCATGTCACAACGCTAACAAATGAAACCCTTGCTCCCGGTGCTTATGTGCAGGAATGGAATGCTAAAGATTGTTCAAGTGGCATCTATTTTTGTGAGTTGATTACAAATTCTACTAAAGAAACAAATAAAACCTACCAGGTCATAAAAATGCTGTTGCAAAAATAAGTAGAAATGACCGGTCTTTAGGGGCCGGTCTAATTATTTTATTCCTTTACAGGTATCAACACCTCTGTTTCTAATCTTTCCTTGGAAACCTTGCCCGGATCATTGAGATAGATTTCAAAGGATTCGTTCTGAATGGTAATCCCCTTTTGTTCTGCATATGCTGTCATAAGCTTGTAGGTATCTCCCACCTTTTGATAGGGACCGTAATGGATAGTGCGGATGTATCGTCCCTCGGGTAACCCACCCGGCTTAATATCTCCCCGTTCTTCCAGCTCTTTTTTTACCGGAAATCCAATAGCCATATCCCATTTTCGTGTAAACACACGAATGAAACCCATCAGCTTGTTTTCGTTCAACATGGTATCCCAATTCAAATTCAAATACCGCACATAGGGCATACCACTCATCTCTTCACCTAGTTCTTCCAGATAGGTCAAAATCAGCATATACGACTGCCGAATCATCATGGGCATTTTCAGCATGGTGCACTGCATCCGAATTTCCAGCGTGGGCTCGTGCTCTTTTTTGATGATTTTGATGGGGGTTGGCATTTTCAACTCCAAAATATTATAAATTTTCAAGGTTTATTATTAATACAATATTCAAAAATAACATGCAACAAAAAGTTATTCTGAAACATAAAGCATCCAATTCCGTAATAATTAAGAGTGTGTGTAGTAAACAGGATTTTAAAATGATAGTACCCGCCTTGCCCAAAGACGCAGAGGCCATTGCCAACATTTATAACCACTATGTTGCCGAAACCATCGTCACCTTTGAAGAGTTACCCGTCTCTATTCAGGAAATGGAACACCGCATCCGCGAGACCACGCAATCGTATCCCTGGCTCATTGCTCTACAGGATGAACAAATCGTGGGATTTGCCTACGCCAGCCAATGGAAATCGCGTTGCGCGTACCGATACTCGGCTGAAAGCACCGTCTACCTCCATCCCGATCACACCTGCAAAGGATATGGATCCAGACTTTACAGCCAGCTCTTGCAGGAGTTGAAATCCCAAAACCTTCACAGTATTGTTGCCGGTATTTCTCTGCCCAATCCCGCCAGTATTGCCCTTCATGAAAAACTCGGATTTGAAAAAGTAGCCCATTTTAAACAAGTGGGATTCAAATTTGAACAATGGATTGATGTGGGCTACTGGGAACTCGTCTTAAACCAACCATAACCATGATTCAAAGGATTCTCGGGATTACCTTGATTTAACCATGACTCGAAAAAGCAAGACCCTGATTCAAAGGATTAACAGATTAACATGATTAATACCCAGATTTAAAGGATTACAAGATTGCCCTGATTAAAACCTAGATTAAAAAGATTCCCGGGATTACCTTGATTATAACTTTTATCAATACTAAATTACTATTTCTGGTTGATTAAATTCAAAAAATCCTTATCTTTTTCTAAACTAGCATAGGGTGCATTAAAAGGTTTCCTTTAATAAATTTTAAAATTCAAAATGAAAACAAAAATCTTTATACTAATTACTGTTTTATCAGCATTTTCCTTTTCACAATCATTCTATTATATCCCCGAACATTTTAATGAACCGGCAGTCATAAAAGATCCGGATGGATACACCAATATGAGATCAGGTGAAAATTCTGATTTTCCGGTAATTGACACCATTCAGGAATCAGAACTATTTTATTGCAATTACTCAGAATCCAGCGACTGGATCAAGGTAAAAAAATGTGAAGGAGATTCCGGTTATGTACACAAAAGCCGTATTCAATTAATCAAAAACATGTCAAAGCAAGAAATTCATAAATTATTCAAATCCGTTTTCGCTAAAGAGTCTGAATTGTTTTATTACCATTTGTTAAAATTATCTTCACAGGCAAAGCGTATCGAAATGGAAAAGTACTCTGAGCAGATTTTAAATCCATTGCTAAACATTTTACCAGTGTATATATCCACAACAAAAGATACCGCATTGTTTCAAGATTTTCTGGATATTATCAACCTGGAAAAACATTCTGCAGACGAACTCCCTTCTTTTGTTTTGGGACAAATTTATATCGAAAATCCTGATTTTACATTAGAATCCGTTTCCCTTAAATACACCCCCCAATTACATGAGGCCCTTAACTGGGGTTTCAAAAATATAACTAGTGAAAAAGAAAAACAAATAAATAACTATTCCACATTAAAAGATAAACTCGCAAACCTTAAAGAATTAAAGTATCCGCCCATAATCCCGAAATGTGCAGACATTGCAGTTAATAGTCTGTATTTATGGGATCGAAACAGTGTTGAAGAAATGCTAGGCTGCGATATACATTGGGAATATCAGGATGATGATATTTTTCCCCACTATTGTGTCAGCAACAGGGACCAAACCCAATTTCTAACCCTGATCTTCCATCCCGGCAGTATAAAGAATGAATTCAGTGAATGTGTCATTTCATATCAACCACCAGAAGAACAAATTCACACATTGGGTTTTATTGAAGAATTTGAGACTTTAAAAAATATACAGTTAGGAACAAAAAAAGACGAACTCTTAAGCCTGCTGGGATATCCACACAACGAAACCAGCATTAATGATACAACAAGAGTACAATACAAAATTGATAATCTTAAAGATTCAGATTTTCTAAAATTTTATTATACTCCGATATATTATGGTAACTATACTTTTGCTAAAGACAGATTGATTCAAATACAATTTGGCTTTGAATATCCATAGCAACAATACTTCAAAAAGAGCTACTTTTTTACTATAATTGCAGAGCCGCTCAAATCAACCATAGGAATAGCGAATTCTTCTTTATCTCGTAGAAAATCATCTACTGCCTTTCGAGCACCTACCCAAGCATTATAATCATGAATTACAATCACACCGTTCACAGACATTCGTGGATAAAAAAATGTTAAACCATTAAAAGTGGGTTCATAAAGATCTGCATCCAAATGGACAAATGAAAATCTCTTGTTCTCTAGCTCATCAGTAACAGACTCTGGGAAATACCCTTTATAAAAATAAACATTATTATTTTGCGGCATTATATTTTCTTTAACAATACTTAGAGATGTGTCCGAAAAAACATCTATTGAGACATCGTTATTCATATTATTTTTTTCCGAATCCACCCCTTTTTTTGTAAACCCTTCAAAAGTATCAAACAAATGTAGTTTACGATTTGGCGAATAATGGTGAAATAATCTTGCTGTTGCACCTTTGTATACGCCAAGTTCTGCAAAATCCCCCGATATTTTCTGTTCTTCGATGGTTCTAAGCAATAATATTAACATATTTCTTCTGACATAATCATAATGCTGTAATGAATGGATTTTCCTTTGAACACTATCGTTACGTAAAAAATAACCACCAGTTATTTCAACAAACTCCTTGTCATACCATCTGGAAGCCGGATGTAAGCTCATTTGGCCCTGCATAAAATATGCACTGTTTTTAAAAACAACACATAACTGTTTTTGCAACCATTTATTAACCAAAGGTATATTCTTACCAGGATCTGTAATTAAGCGTTTCAAGTAAGATATAATCATTTTTGCCCCTTAAAAATAAAAAAAGTACTTAAAATATTCAGTTAATTATAATATAATCTCCCCAATATAACTCAACAATGCACAAAAAGCGTGCCACAACACAACACATTGTTTTTATGTAAGATACGCAACCCCTCTCAGATAAACAATACGAAAAATATTCATAACCCATTCATTTATTTCAGACTTGAAAGATATAAGGTGAAGGGGAAATTTTTAAAAAAGGACAAGTACATATAGATATACTGATTTTCAACTCGAGTATTTGTAAAACATCTATTGATTTGTTTAAAAAGGATAGATATGAAATCGAATTAATATCAATAAAATAAAGATATTCCAGGTTTGATCTTTATTATTACATTAATACCAAAATAAATATTCATATGCCCATTGTTAAATTTATACTTGACAAACTATACACAATCATGGTATCGTAATTAGATTCAGTATTTTTTCCCATTGTGCAAAATCAGGAACCACCAATTGCGCACCGGCCTTGATCAAACGTTCACGTTTAAATGTATTTAATCCGTGTCTGCGCTGCTCATCACTGGCAACCCCAATTGCCAGTCCGTCATACTTGCGGCATGCCCGTATTTCAACAGGACCATCAGAAATAACCGCAAACTCGGGTGCATGCAAATTGTGTTCTTTGATAATTTTTTCTATCAATGCGTCTTTGCTAAAAGCATCTGTATCGCTCATGGCACCGTAAATGCCACCCTTGAACAGATGATTGTATTCCAGCAACTCGGCTTCCTGCTCTACTGTGGAAACATCAATACTGCCCGCCAGAATTAACGTAACGCCCCGCTCGTTAAGACCTTCCAGTAAAGCCTCAACACCCTTAATAGTAAAATCTGTGGGTTCCAGTTCCCCTTTTTCAATCCTTGAAATATTCTTGCGTACCGGTTCCATCAGGGTTTTTGTGAAAATTCTGAAATATTCTTTTGGCTCCAAAACCTGATCTTCCGGCACAAGATTAAATTCTCTGACCATTTCGGTCAACTCTTCCATCTGCAACAGCGGATGCAGGCCCGTAGACACGTTTACAAAATTGCTAACACGTCTGGTAATTTTATTACACAAGGCCTCAGGTATGGTATGTTCCTGCTCGCCCACAATACATTTTTTCATAACGCGTTTCAACGTATCACGTGAATTCTCACGCAGGGTACTGATGGTACCATCATGATCAAAGATCACAGACTGCACTCTTTTCAATCCAAGCGATTCACGGGGAACGCAAATCTCTATCTCACTATCTTCAATATAGTGCGCTTCTTCCAAATCCTTTGCAAGTTCAGGCTGATGCATATAAACCGCATGTCCTTGCAAATCCAGAATTTCATCCACAGATGCAGTTCCGGTTTGAAACAACTTTTGCACAGTCACACCCGCAGCCAGATTGGCAATTTCAGCGGCTTCCGCAGGAGAACATCCTGCTGCCAGGCACACTGCCAATGCACTGATCACCGTATCACCGGCGCCCACAGTATCCAGCTTGCTGGTAAACAAGAGTCCGGGAACATGCGCAATCCCCTTGTTATCAGCAATAATAATCCCGCTGTCGCCCCGTGTAATAAACACAGGCTTGCGGGATTGCTTGTACAAAGTTTGTGCGTGTTCACGTGAAACACGATCGGGTATAAATTCGTCGGGTTGCGCGTCAACCCCCGACAAGTTGGCCGCTTCTACCGCATTGATTTTACGGTAAACATTTACAAGCATTTCTCCAAAATGTCGGGAATCCGCAATAATAATTTTATCATTAAAATCCTGAAAAACCCGGTTAGCCTGTTCAATAAAGGCCTCACCAATACTATCGGGAACCTGCTGGTTAAAAATCATAACATCGCATTGTGGTAACAAATGTCGGATATTCTCAATGATCTTGCGGTCCGTTTCCGGAGAACGTTGATTATAATATCCAAAATCGATACGCGGCAACTCCGAATCACCCAGGTATCGTTTACCATAGGTGTAGGTATCAAAATCATTGGGCTGCTCTACCAGATAATCGGTATTTACACCTGCGGCATTCATCTGGTATTTCATTTCACGTCCGTAAATATCCGGACCAATTGCACCAACCACATGGATTGATGCCGGTTTTAAAGCCGCCAGATTCGCAACAACATTAGAAGCGCCACCCAGTGAATAGTAATGACGCGCTACCGCTTTTGTCTGAATACCGGTCTCAACCGAGACTTCTCCACCACGGGGATCAAGGACCCAGTATGCGTCAATACAAAAATCACCATACACCAAAACACGAACATTACCAATTTTTTCCAACACAGCTTTTATTTGTTGTTCATCCATTTCCGTTCCCGAATCATAGTTTTTCTATTCTGCAATAGCTTCCAGTTTTTCCAACCGTTTAATGCTTTCAACCATGCAGCGAATAGTATGATAGTTGACTTTCCAGGAATGACTCATATGGTTCCAAACCTTTTTATCGCCTTCCCGGTTCATCAATGGCCACCATTCACCAACCGGATGATTAATCATTTTGTCAAACACAAAACGGTGTACATTTTCATATGCAGGCCAGTATTTTTCATCGTTGAACAGTAAAACACCATCCAACATACCAATCATAACTTCTGCCTGCTGCCAGAATTCTTTTTCACGGTCATGAACGCCGCCCGCGTGAGAGCCTTCAACATATACACCGCCATATTCCCAATCAATACCATGAGCAAGAGCGTGGTCAAGCTGCAATCTTATCAGGTCCAGGTATGGTGTCTTGTCAATTTTCAAAATATCAAGCGCACGATTCAACAACCAGGCAAATTCACAGTTGTGGCCATAAGATGTGTTATCATCAGCATTGTCTTTAGCGCCACTGTCTGAAAATCGGTCCCAGCCCCATACAATATCAAACTTGATTTGAGGGGCAACTTTCCAATCCCGCCAGAACTGTGGAATTCCGGTTCTATATTCAGGGTGCAATATTCGTTCCAACAACAGCTCTATACTCTCAATTAATGCACGTCGATGCGTAGATTTCCCTGTACACTCATAAAGTGTGGTAAAAGCTTCCATCAGGTGCATGTGAACATCCAGAGTTTTGCGATCGCCACCCTCACTGCCGGGGCCGCAAAGGTCCCAGTTTTTCTCAAACATTTCAAAAAAACCGCCATACATAATGTCAAGACCATGGGTTTTGATCAATTCAAAAACGCGTTCAGCATATTTTTGGCCTCGTGCGTCACCGGTTGCCAGGGTATATTCACTCAAAGAGTACATACAAAATGACAATCCATACATAATTTTCTTTTCAATCTCAGGTTCACCGTTTCTATATGTGGTCCAGATAAATCCTTCATTCTCTTTATCCCACATTTTATCAAGAAGAAAATCCACACCATGGTCAGCAAAATCTTTACAGCTTCCTTCTCCCCAACCCGCTCTATGCGCTTGTGCAAAACTAAAAACCGTACGGGTTTGGGCAATCAAAGATTTCTGGTCATCGCCGCTATCGTTTCCATCTTTATCAAAGTGGGTAATAAATCCCCCGTATGTGTCATCTTTACTTCTGTCCATCCAAAAAGGCAACAATTCTTTAGTTAAATGATGTATTGCCTCATTTTTCAATGCAGTAACGTTTTCTTTTTTCAACATTGAACGCTCCTTTAGTTATTTATATGAATTAATTTAGCACAAATAAAGAAACTAATTTTTACTGCTCTTCCTCACTGGATTCTACCATAAATATTTTACCATTTTTAACATCAGTACGATGATCGTATCTGGGATACTGGGAAGATAATGCATCCAGCTTTTTTAATAATAATATTTCTTGTTCCGTAATGGGTTGATCATCATGTAACATTTTTTTATCCCGTTTCTTGAACCATTCAAACATGCTTCTTTACTCCTTCATATCCAGCTCAAGTAAGCGGCCCTCTCCCGCTTTAAAAATGAGTTCACACTGGAAGCGATTATTTTCCAAATCTATATCCGTATTTTCTAGTCCCAAATTCATCTGTTGCAAATGTTTAACTTTTTCATCAAAAAACAATTTACAGACAGCCCCCGTTTGAATATTTTTATTAACCAACCAAATCCAATAATGATTATCTCTTTTATAAATACCTGTTAAAAATTGCTTACCCACAATATTCACCAGAGGCAAACCTGCTTTTAACGAAACACAGCCTCTGGGTACCGGATCTGTGTGAAACACCCCGACTGAACTTAAATCGTTCAGAAATGGAGCAAAAGATTGTATTACTTTATTTAAATATCGAATATGCGTCAGGGTACTTTCTGATCTGTTAATATCTGGAATAATATCCTCTTTATTATCCTGCTCAAAAGCATTCGGATAATAGGCAATTCCCTTTGCACCATAAGCGAGAACGCTGTAAAACTGAACATCCAGTTGGCTTTTTTCCACCGCAGGGCTAAAATGATGCGTTTGAGTTACTGTGGCCCACCAGGGAATGTCTTGCTCGAGACAAATACTCTTCAAGATTTCCAAATTCTGGTAATAATCCGTATCAGCTGTAAATACCGGAAATTGTTCAAAACAGATCAACCGTGGAGAAACCCGGTCAACCAGATTCCAAAGATCTCGATAAAAATAATTCAAACCATTAATATCATTCTGCCGATGCAAAGGCAGCATATTTACCACAGCAGGATGTTCCGGATCATGTGCATTCAGATAATGAATACTGTTTGCAAACCGGGAATACATGTTTGAATCGGGCTTGTCAAAAGTATAATACCCAAAAAAAGATGAATGAATAGAATAATCGGTTATCATACTATCCAGCATTTCTTGTTTTTGCGGATTTTGCATAAACTGATCAATTCGCTGGTCCGCAAGAACCAGTTTTAAGCCCAACGAATCTGCCAACGCTAACCATTGAAAATTTTGCTCCAGTCCCACAAATGGCGTTGCAACAATATTAAAACCCGCTTGCTGCAATTCTATCAGTTGCGTATTTTCTATTTTTTTTTGTTCAGAATTCAACAAAGCCATCACCGGAACAGGAGTAGTGGTCTTGTATTGTTGACAGCTGATTAGGAAAAACAGTAGGATAACAAATCGGGTATAAAATCTCATATTTGCCTTGAATTAGATCACGTTGTAATAATAAAGTATTACGATAGTAAAGTCAAGAAAAAAAGATTTCATTTGATCAAATGTCAAGTTTTGTTATCTTATAAAAATAAAAATGGGAGCAGATATAATGTCATTCAATACCAATGGTAGTATATCTCGCAGGGACTTTATTAAAACCTCATCGGCCGCGGCCATTGGGGCACCCTTTGTCCACTGCGCAAGTCGTAAAGAAAAACCAAATCTGCTGTTTATCTGGACAGACGAACAACGCGCCGACACAATGGCAGTATATGGTAACAGACGTATCCATGCGCCAAACCTGAATGCATTGGCGAGCGAAAGTGTGGTTTTCAAGAACGCCTATATTAGCCAACCGGTTTGCACCCCTTCCCGTTCAACCGTTATGACAGGTCTGTGGCCGCACAACAATACCTGCACTCAGAACAACATCCCATTACCTGAAACTACCCCATGTTTCCCGGAATTAATTGATGACCCCGATTATCGCACCGGTTATTTTGGCAAATGGCACCTGGGTGATGAAGTTTTCGCCCAACATGGTTTTGAAGAATGGAAAAGTATAGAAGACGGCTATTGGAAATATTATAGCGAAACTCGTGACAAAGGCCAGAAAAGTGATTATTGCCAGTATCTTAAATCTCTGGATTATAAACCCAATACCAGTCGGGATGATTTTAGCCGGAGTTTTGCGGCAAAACTGCCCCTTGATCATTGTAAACCCAAATTCCTCGAATCTCAGGCCATTAAGTTTCTAAACCGGCACCAGAACGATCCGTTTATGCTGTATATCAATTTTCTTGAACCGCATATGCCTTTCTTTGGGCCGCTGGATTATGAACATCATGTGTCTGATATTGAATTACCAAAGAATTTCTGGGACCCTCTTGAAGAAAACGAACCCTTGCGTTATAGATTGCTGAGAGAATACTATAGAACCAATGGTTATGACAATAATGATCTAAGTACTGAAGCCGGTTGGCGCAGGTTGATTGCAAACTATTGGGGCCTGGTAACACAGGTCGATCTCAGCGTGGGCGCTATTCTTGACCATCTTGAAAACCTGGGACTGGCAGATAATACTATTGTGGTATATACCAGTGACCACGGAGATATGATGGGTTCACACAATCTATTAGCTAAAACCGTAATGTATGAAGAATCGGTAAGAGTGCCCTGGCTTATGCGTGTTCCTCAATTGGGCAAAAGCCAAAAAATTATTAAAAACAGGGCAAGCCATATAGACCTTGTTCCCACGTTGCTGGAATTAATGCAGGGTAAAAATCGTTCAGATTTGCCCGGGAAGAGTCTTTTACCCAACATGCGGGAGAACCGTAATTTAGAAAATGATATATTTATTGAATGGAATCCTCCAACAGGCAAACCGTCACGAATGGTCAATAATGTTCCTGAAAGCGAACAACTGAATGCTCACAATGCCAGCATACGTACGGTTATAACCCAAAACGGTTGGAAACTCTGCTTGAGCGATAAAGATAAAAACCAGCTATTCAATCTTGATAAAGATCCATACGAGACCATAAACCTGTTTGACTCTGGGCAGCATAATGATATTATTAATGATTTGACTGACAGAATTGTGAACTGGCAGCAAAACACTCGTGATACAATACAAATAATCTGAGGAGATGAATGAAAAAAATAGCTATTATACTGGTTATTGTTGCTTCCGGCTTTCTGAATTGTACCTCAACATCTCAGGAAAATTTATCACAGCATATTCAGCTATGTATTCAAAACCCACACTATTTTGCATACAAGGGGAAACCTGTTCTGTTACTCGGGGGATCAGACGAAGACAATTTATTCAACAATCCATACCTGATGGAAGAAAACCTTGAAACATTGTACGAGGTGGGTGGAAATTACATCCGGTGTACAATGTCAAGTAGGGATAACGGTAATGTATGGCCATTTGCCCAAAAGCAAAACGGATTGTATGACCTTGATCAATATAACAAAGAGTACTGGAACCGGTTCGAGAACTGTCTTGTCAGAGCCAGAGATTATGATATAATTGTACAGGTTGAAATCTGGGCAACATTTGATTTTTATCGAGATTACTGGACAGTCAATCCCTTTAATCCTGCAAATAATATTAATTACAGCACAGATGACACGCAATTAAAATCAACCTGGCCTCATCATCCGGCAAGCAAGCCGCAACCTTTTTTCTTTTCTGTTCCTGAACAGAATAATGATTCTTTGCTGATCAAATATCAGCGCAAATTTGTAGATAAACTTTTAAGCATCAGTCTGAATTATGATAACGTACTGTATTGCATGGACAATGAAACCCGTGCACCGGCTGAATGGGCCTGGTATTGGGCCGATTATGTTCAGAAAAAAGCCTATCAATCTGGTGTTCCGGTTATGCTCACAGAAATGTGGGACGCGCACGATCTTCACAACAAAGAACACCGTCGTACATATGACCATCTTGAACTTTTTGCCTATTTTGACATCTCTCAAAACAACTGGCAGGAAGGCCAAACACATTACGATAATGCGCTCTGGGTAAGAAACATGCTTCAAGACCACGGAGGTGTGCGCCCGCTTACCAATATCAAAGTATATCATCGTCGTCATGACAATATGCCCAATACACCCTCGGTAGGAGTAGACCGCTGGTGGCAGAATATCTTTGCGGGATGCGCCAGTACCCGTTTTCATCGCCCTACCGGAGGTACAGGTTTAAATCCGCTTTCACAACAAAATATAAGAGCGGCACGGACTTTTACAGATGCATTCAATATTTTTGCGTGCCAACCTCATCCTGATCTTCTTAGCGATACAGAACCAAATGAAGCGTACTGCCTGGCCGATCCCGGCAATACGTATGCTTTATATTTTCCAACCGGTGGTAATATTACCCTCAAACTTGAAGAAACCACAAAGCAGTACAAAATAACCTGGTTTGACCCGGTTACTCTGAAATTTTATAATGCTAAAACAATCACAGGTAATTCTGTTCAAATCCAATCACCCAATATGGACCAAATATGGCTGGCACTGATCAATATCCAGTAGATTTACCCTACCCGGACCAGATTATTGATATGCTTGTGCCGGAAAACCAGGGCAAGGAGCGTCTGGACAAATTCCTTTGCGATCATCTCCCCTCTGTAACCCGAGCCAAGATCAAAAAACTGATCGATGTTGCTGGCGTTACAGTGAACGATGTTCCTGTTAAAGCAGGTTACAGTATCAGACCGGGAGATAAAATACGTATTCGCTTTCCCAGACCTCCCAAAACCGAGTTGGAGCCCGAAGATATTCCTCTTGATATCATTTATGAAGACGACCACCTTCTTGTTGTTAATAAACCCCCCGGTATGGTTGTGCATCCCGCTTATGGAAACCGGACCGGTACACTTGTAAACGCTCTACTAGCCCATTGCGGCCAGCTTTCAGATGTGGGCGGTGATACCCGGCCGGGACTGGTGCATAGATTGGATAAAGATACATCCGGCTTGTTGGTTGTTGCCAAAAACGATGTTACCCATGTAGAACTGGCAAGGCAATTGTCCTCACGAAAAATGGACAGAGAATACCGGGCAATCATCTGGAGGCACCCCAAAGAAAAATCCGGTACAATTGAAGCCGCTTTAGGTCGTAACCCCAAAGACAGAACCTTGATGCGCATTGATCCGGAAGGCAAGCACGCCATTACCCACTATGAAGTGCTTGAAAGGCATTCGCTTACCAGCTATATAAAACTCAATCTCGAAACCGGGCGAACACATCAGATCAGAGTGCACATGACTTCACTTGGACACCCTATTTTTTCAGATGCTGCCTATGGAGGTAGAGGAAAACAGCTGGCAGGGATGAATAACGAACGTACTAAATTTATAAACAGTCTGTTTAAAAACTTTAAACGACAAATGCTGCACGCAAAAAGTTTGGCGTTTGTACATCCGGCAACCCATGAACTGATGAAATTCGACTCACCCATACCTCAGGATATGCAAGATTTATTAGAGCTTTTAAGAAATACACATGTGTAAAAAACCTACAATTGTTTATTTTACACATGTGTAAAAAACCTACACTCTCAATTGTCTCCGATTTACCAACTTTTACAAACCAAACATAACACATTTAAAATCATTGATTTAACAGCTTCACAACATCCTTTTAATCCATCCATTCTTCTGGCATACCTATTGCCTGTACCCTATTGAAGAAAGATAAAAGAGAGGTTAATCATGGAAAATACTAAAGCGAAACAAATGCTGCTCTTTTTGTGGATTACAGCCGCGGTTCTGATCCTACTAAGTATGGTACTATGGGGTCAGTCTCATGCAGCCGTGACTGAAGAATTTACAACAAATTCAGATAATGATCTTTCCGTCAGTGAGATGGAATCAAAATACCTGGGCCCTGACAGCTCACCTTTGCGCTTTAATGGTGATACCACTATTGAAGAAGACCAGTTGATCAGACGTGATGTAGTCGTTGTAGATGGCACTATTCAAATCAAAGGCGAAATTGAAGGCAATGTACTTTGTATATATGGTGATATTGAATTGGATGAGAACGCCCGCGTTTTGGGTAATGTTATCAGCATCGAAGGTATTATATGGACCAATGAAGGTTCCTTCGTTGAAGGCGATATCATTGAAACCAGCGGTTCAAAGAGCAATAAACGAATCGAAAGATCTGACAAATACGATGACAATGATGAAGACTCGGACAAAGCAAAACGCAGATCGAAAAGGAAATCAAATATTTCTGTTCGATACCGTGATTACGAATATGATGATGAACCCATGTGGTTTGAATACAGTAGTGTTGATGGATTAACCCTTGGTATGAAATTCCCCGAACCGGGCTGGTGGCAGTATCGTGACCATGACTTTGCAATTCTCGGTAAAATAGGATACTCTTTTGCCCGCAAGGAGTGGCAATACAAAGTAGGACTTGAAAAATGGTTTCTGCAAGACAATCGTATGGCGTTTGGCGGAGAGTATCACGATCTCACTGCATCAGAAGACAACTGGATCATTACTGATACAGAAAACACACTTGCGTCTCTTTTGTTCAAAGAAGATTTTCGTGATCATTATTTAAAAGAAGGTTTTTCGGTCTATATGAAAAACTACCTTACTCATTATTTAAATTTCAAAATTGCCTATAATGAAAACCGATTCAAAAATCTTCCAACCCGTGCTGACTGGGCAGTATTCGGTGGAGACGATAAAAGGTTCAGACCCAATGCGGTCGCGCTTCCTCAAGGTCTGGTAGATCAGGAATTGGCCAAACCGGCAGGATTTCAAAATCCGTATCTGGATTTGACCAGTTATACTCTCAATGCGGAATTTGATACACGTGACAGTTACAAACATCCGCAACGAGGCTGGTATGTACAGGCTTTTGCAGAAAGAGCAACCTATACTCAACTTGAAAACAGTGAATTTGACCGATATATACTTGACATTAGACGTTATCAACCGCTGGGTTGGGATGAAAACCTCAACATTCGTTTACGTGGCGGTACCACCAAAGGCGATGTACCCCCCATGTACTGGTTTAACCTTGGCGGACTGTCAACCTTGCGTGGTTATGAATATAAAGAATTTACCGGCGATCGTATGGTATTGGGAAATATTGAATATCGCATGCGCACAAGTGATGATGACTGGTTTGTATTTGACACATTTGATATTGTATTGTTTGTAGATTCTGGTCTGGCATGGTTTGCGGACAGCGATACCCCGAACCGGGTGAATGCATGGAATTATGATAATGAAACAGAAACTCCTCAAGAACCCAACAGCGACCCACAAGATACGTTCGATTCTTTGACCTGGAATTCGCTGAAAACCAATGTTGGCGTTGCCCTCGCAACAGAAGATGATGAATTCAGAATTAATTTTGCACGCCGAACAGATGTTGGTGGAAGAGATTTTGTTGTAACATTTCGCATCAATCATCCGTTTTAAATAGTATCACACAACTCCAAGCCCGTACATGAAGAAGCGGAAACACCGCTTCTTCATGCATTTTTATAAATATGCAGGGAGGTCCTTAACCAATGAAAAATTTATTGCTACCATTCTTTATAATTTTTTTCCTGATTTCAAACTTGTTTGCTTTTAATGATATGACTCTGGAAGAGAATTTCACAATTTCCGATAAACTCGACATTGATATAAATATCGATGCGGGAGAAATCAAAGTCAGACAAAATGAAATTGATGACCAATGCCATGTCCGCATTCAATACAATACTGATCATGCAGAAGCTGATATTCGATTCAATGAAAAAAAGAACGCTCTTGACGTTATTGTAGATTACGATTCATGGAAATCCGTTGGCAAAGACCAGGAAGACCACAACAGGGGGCCTGAAATATTGATTGAGCTCCCGTCCAGTGCAATTCTGGATATCAATGCAAAGCTCAAAGCCGGTGAATTTGACATGAGACTTGGCGGTCTCAAAATACGCAGTTTCCAGTTCACCAATTGGGCGGGAGAAGCAGATATAAATTTTGCCACACCTAACCAGATTGAAATGGAAACTCTGGATATTAATTTCAAAGTAGGCGAGCTCGATATACGTAATTTAGGCAATGCGCGTTTTAAAGAAGCAGATATTAACAGCGGCATTGGCGAATTGAACATTGATTTTAGAGGAGATATGCTCGAAAGGGCCATGGCCCGCATCGATCTGGATATTGGTGAAACACAAATCACAGTCCCGGAAGAGGTTGGTTCGAAATTGCGCGTATCAAAATTCCTGTTTTTGGCAGAGGTGAACTATCCCCATTGGTTTGAGAAAAGAGGCAAATATTATTATTCAGAAAATTATTCAGATAGTGAAAAAAATTTGTATCTTATAATATCTGCAGGAATTGGTGAACTATCCATAGATGTTAAATAGTAGACATGAGTATGAAATTTCAAAAAATCCTTTTATTCCTTTTTATCTCTGCTACGGTCTTGTTTGCTCGAGAATCAACAAAACCAGCCGTTAACATTGATGATACCGGTCTGAAAAACTGGGCGGTTAAAGCATTCACAATTGATCAGGATATGTATCTAACCATCACAGCAACCGGTCAGGCTGTAAATGACCAATGGCAAGCCAAAGCATGGATATTAAATTCTCAAACCCGACGTCCCGTTTGGGAAATGAATTTTGATAATTCTCACAAGATAAACGACAATGGCCGCAGAAGATTTCTGGGAGAGCAATTATTCACAGCGGGCTCGTATGAAGTCTATTTTGGTATAGATGCTTATGTACAGCAAAAAGCCAAAGGATGGTCTGGAATTGTAGATGACTTGTTTGACAATCTGGATTATTATGAAAGAGATGAGCGTTATTGGGGAATCACTGTTGAATCACGGGATGATGAACAAAACACATTTCATCCTGTACAGATAAATGAAATAAAAGGTATCAATCCGGATATCCACATGGCTCCTATTGGAGATAATGCAAAAAAAGAAACCGGCTTTTTGCTTGAGCAGGAAACCACAATTCAGATCTACATGGTGGGTGAAGGAACCCGCAAAAACGATCAAATGTATGATTACGGATGGATAACAAATTCGGATACTCACCAAAGAGTATGGCAAGCCCAGGTCAAAGAAACACTGTATGGTGGTGGTGCAGAAAAAAACCGCATTGCAGATGAAACCATTCTCCTTCCGGCGGGGCATTATACGCTTCACTACATTACAGATGACTCTCATTCTCCTGACATGTTTAATCAAATGCCTCCATATGATCCTCTAAACTGGGGAATCTCTTTATGGGCAAGTGATGGTGATATTATCTTGAGTGAAAAACAAGCCATTACATCCGTAACATCACTCGCACCTATAGTTAGTTTTACAAAAATGCAAAATAATGAATACAATTGTGAGGGCTTTGAAATCCGTGAACCTATGGATATTTACATCCAGTGTGTGGGGGAATACTCGCGAATTTTCAATACTTTTGCAGATTATGGCTGGATTACAAACGCGCATACACGTGAACGTATCTGGACAATGACACTGGACAATTCTATTCACGCCGGTGGCAGCAGGAAGAATCGTAAAGCCCAGGACCATATACACCTGGAACCGGGTGCCTATACCGTTCACTATATAACAGATGACAGTCATGCCTTTAATTCCTGGAACAGCAGTAAACCGTCAGAACCGGAACAATGGGGTATAACTATAACTCCCGAAAACAATTCATCTAATGTTAAAGTTTATCCCTATTCAGAAAAAGACGATCCGGCTATACTGGCCTCTATTAAACAGGTTAATAAAAATGAACACCGACGGAAATCATTTGATCTTGAGCAGGGTGCAAATATACGAATTTACGCACTGGGAGAAGGTGAAAAAGATGATATGTACGATTATGGTTGGATAGAAAACCAGGATGGTGATTGGGTATGGGAAATGGAATATGACGACACATATCATGCAGGTGGCGCCAGAAAAAACAGAGCCTTTAATGACATAATCTATTTACCCGCCGGTAAATATACCGTTCATTATGAATCGGATGACAGCCATAATTATAAGGATTGGAATGCAGATCCGCCAGATGATGTAATGAGTTGGGGTATTACTTTGATCAATACGGTATTGATAGGAAATCAATAAAAAAGGCGGCCAATGCCGCCTTTATTATTTTTGGGCTTTTGCTTTACAGCACTCGCCTTGACTTTCTTTACAACAATCCTTATCACATGTCTTTACTGCAGGACACTGGTTATCAACAACTTTGAAACCGGTTTTATTAACAGCTTGAGCAATTTTTGCTGCATCTGCTTTGTCGGTCTCATATGTAACTTTGGCAGAATTACTGGCTAAAACCACATCAGCTTCTGTAACGCCATCCACTTTTTCAATTGCAGCTTTGACAGCGTGAACACAACCATTACAGGTCATACCATCAATTTTCAAATCAACGGTTTCTTTTTCGCCGGCTAAAACAGCAACTACTGCAATAATAGAAAAAAGAATTATAAATTTTGTCATCTTCATTTCATCTCTCCTTTTCAAAATACAACCTGACTCTGCTTCGCATTAATTCAACCTACAAGACCATTTGAATGAATATTCCTGTTTGTTATATAACAAATATATAATTATATTGCAAAAAACAAAAGAGGACATTTGAAAATAATATTAACATGCATTACTCTGCTGATGGTATACTGGATGTATGAATACCTGATGCTAAGCATTAAAAGAAAAAAAATACCAAACAGAATATTGGTAACCGGCACTCGTGGTAAATCTTCTGTTGCCCGTCTTGTAGCAGCAGGTCTGAATGCCGCAGGTGTTCAAACTGTGGCCAAAGTTACCGGTAGTGCTGCCAGAATAATCATGCCCGATGGAACAGAACAGGCAATCCAAAGAAATGGCATGCCTACTATTCTCGAACAGAAAAAGACAATATCAACTGCAGTTGAAAATAATGCACAATGCCTCGTTGTTGAAGGAATGGCAATCCGTCCACAAATGATCAAAACCGAATCATTTTCCATCATTAATCCAAATTCAATCATTATTTGCAGAATTGGACCTGACCATTTGGATATAACTGCCGATACAATTCCCGGCCTGGTTAAAGCCTATTCAAAGACCATCACAGAGAACAGCATGGTTTTTACATTGCCGGAAAGCCGGGAGCTGTTTACCAAACGTTGTTTTTATATGGATGCCGAGCTGTACGAACCTGACGACATGGAACAAAGTACATTAGAGATTCCTCTTGATCGTTTTTCATATATAGAGCACAAAGAAAATATAAAACTCGCTCTTCAGGTGTGTAATTACCTTGGAGTAGATTCCGGGACTGCCCTGGCAGGCATGATGCAAGCCAATCCCGATCCTGGTGCATTGGCTCTTTATAAATGCGAACTTGATCATACATCCATCACTTTCATTCAGGCATTTGCAGCAAACGACACCCATGCACTGTCTATCATTCAGGAAAGATTAAAATCACATCTGGAAGGTGATGTAATCATAATAATCAATACACGCAAAGACAGACCTTTTAGAAGCCGTGAAATGCTGAAATATGTACAAACACATTCCCATGTCAAAGAATGCATCTTGACCGGCAATGGCCATTTAGAACCCTTGCATCAGGAACTTGCAAAATCTATCAAAACCATAATACTAAAAGATACTGATTCAATTATTGCGCATATTTCTAAAAATACATTGCAGCCTGCTACAATTCTGGGAATTGGTAATTTATACGGAGCGGGTCAGGAACTTGATACCTATTTTAAAAACAAATGCACAACATCGTAAAACAATGTCGTGCATTAAAAAAAAATTAATAAAATTTAATTTTTTTGTTGTTTAATTATTAAAAATTTATTACCTTTAATTCTGTAAGGTTGAGGGCGTAGCTCAGCCGGTAGAGCAGCGGCCTTTTAAGCCGTCGGTCGTGGGTTCGATTCCCGCCGCCCTCACTTCTTCTTACACCTCCAACATCTCTTCCTCATAATAATTTTCATTTCTAAAAGTAGCCACATTACTATTATCGCTATCGGTTAATTCGAATTGTGCTGTCATGCTGCGCATTTCTTCTGCCTGACTTGACAACTCTTCTGCAGTACTTGCAGATTCTTCCGCGTTTGCAGCATTTTGTTGTGTCAACATGTTCAACTGTTCAAGAGCTTTATTAACCTGAGAAATACCTTCGGTCTGTTCACTTGAACCGGCTGCAACTTCAGCCATCAGATCACTTACCTTGGCTACCTGTTCAAGAATGCCATGCAACTGTTCTGCAACCTGCTTGTTATATTCAACACCGGATTCAGCGTTTTGTACGGCATCAGTAATCAATTGCGATGTGTTTTTTGAAGACTCTGCACTCTGTATTGCAAGGTTTCTTACTTCTTCAGCAACAACTGCAAAACCTTTTCCTGCTTCACCTGCTCTTGCAGCCTCAACAGCCGCATTCAAGGCCAGCAGATTGGTTTGAAATGCAATATCATCAATTGTTTTAATAACTTTTATAGTCTCATCAGACGACTGTTTAATTTTTTCAATAGCATTAGACAAAAGATCCATGCTTTTCATACCCTGATCTGCACTTTCGCGTGTAGCATCTGTAAGATGCTTGGCTTCACTTGCATTATTAGAGTTATGCATTGCCATTGAAGACACTTCATGCAAAGAGCTGGAAATCTCTTCAAGTGAGCTGGCCTGTTCCGATGCACCCTGAGCCAATGCTTGTCCACCTGAACTAATCTGGTCCGATGCAGATGCAACCTGATCGGAACTTACTGCAACCTGATGTAAACTTGTATCAAGATTTTCTAGTGCGGTATTTAAAGAAACTTTAATTTTGTTAAAATCGCCCTTGTATTCACCTTTCATTCTAACTGTCAGTTTTCGGTTTGCTACTTTTGAAAGTACATCTGAAGCTTCATTTATAGGACGTGTAATAGCTGACACAATACTATTTATACCAATAATAATATTTTTAAAATCATTTTGAAATTGATCCGAGTTTGCACGTCTTGAAAGATCTCCTCTTACAGCGCTGGAAGCCAGGGTTTCAATCTCGGACAAGAGCAATTGAATCCGGTTTTTCATCTTTGCCATTGCTTTACCCAAATTATCATCCTCAGATGCAATTTGTTCCTCTGCTGACAAATCTCCTTCAGCAATCTGCTCAGCTAAATGGGTTTTAGCCTGCAACGCCGTTATCATTCTTCTAAAAGAATCTGCCAATTCGCCCGTCTCATCGGTTGATACATGATCAATATCTTGATTAATATCACCCATTGCCAACCTGTCTGCACTTTTACTCATCTTAGTTATAGGTCTGGCAATTCGGGTACTCATTAAAATTGAAGCTACCGTACCCAAAACGAGTATAATAAGTCCTGTTCCCACAATACCCATTAACAACTGTTTTAAAGCATCATCTATTCTATACAGTGCCTGATAATAATCATCTTCATATGTTCCTACGCCAATCACCCAATCCCAAGGTTCATAATATGCAATGGATGCAATTTTCATTCTTGCTTTTGTATCACCTTCATTTAGCCAGGGGTATCGCTCATAATCAATTTCAGTATCTTTTAATTTCAATGCCTTATTAATTACAGATTGAATAAAGAGGTTCCCATCAGAATCTTTGGCGTTCCAAATATTCTCACCATCACGTTCACCATCTTTTGAAATGATATAATCGCCCTGATGTTTACCAGTTCCTCCCAATACATAAACATAACCGGTTTTTCCAACAGTTATATCCATAATCGCATGGCGCAAAGTTGAAACTGATTCCTGTTTAATACCAACATACAACATGCCAGTAACGTTATTCTCACTATCTTTAATCGGCTTGTACGCTGTGATATACCATTCATTAACAACCAGTGCGCGTCCGTAATATGTTTCACCTCTTAAAACCGTTGAAATAACTTTATTGGCATCTCCATCAGATGAAGATGCTGGAATATAAGTGCCCAAAACCCGATTACCACTCAAATCTTTGATATTGGTAGCAACGCGCAACATATCTCCATCTTTGTTCATTCTTTGAAAAATTGTACAGGTACCACCAACCAATTTCTGCATTTCATCAACTAAAGGAACTGTCTGATCAAAATCTTTTACTTGACCCAACCAGGAATTTCCAACATAAACTCTGGGCAGCTCCACTGATACCGTACGACCTGTTGTCTGATTAGTCGCATCCCAGGCAACGGTGTTGGAACCAATATTTAGACCACCTTTTTTCTCAAGTAAATCATTTGCAAAAACAAGATCGTCTTTAACCTTTTCATTCAAGATATCATTCATTGCATCACACAAATGATATACATCTTTGGCGATTTGAGAAACGTTTTCCTTTATCAAAATATCAATTTCATCTGTAACCTTGGACTTTAATACGCCCTTTTGAACGCCTACCTGAATCAAAATAATGATGACAGGTATCAGCACAAAAGAGAGAGATAAAGCCATAATTTTGTATTTAATTGTAAACCGCATTGCACACCTCGTTTTTACTTTTTTTTCATATCTACTTAGGCAATTGTAATGCCAATTTAGAGCACTATAACTGCAATTATAAACAATCAAGCAAAAACAGGCAGAGGCAATATAAATAAAAACAATGCCTTACAGGGGGAATGAATCGAATTCATCAACACTTAAAGACATTCGTCTTTTTGTATACTCAAAAAATCATTACTGTAAAATTTCTTTACAGCAGTGTAAAATATTTTATATTTTCAGGAAGTAATAAAAGGGATGATAATAAAAGCCCTGTTTAAAACAGGGCTTTTATTTTAATGGTTACCGCAACTGCATTGATCACCACAAGAATGTTTATTCAATGCGTCATAGCTTTCAACAAATTTCATTTTCTCATCATAGCAACCGCAGGAATGATCATCATCATGTTTATCAGTGTCGCAATGACCACCCCCACAACAGCCTTCGGTACCTGGTCGTTTCTTGTATTTGCTAAAATGCAAAGCAAACGCGAAAAAAGAAAAAAGAACAACCATTACAACGGCTACTAAAAGTATTTGCGCAATCATAATATCACCTGTTATTAATAGTATTAATTAAATTCTCAAAACCGGGAGTCATTTTTTCAATAAATTCTGTATTTTCTCTAATGATCATAAAAACCAAAAGTTCCTCATCGAGAGCAAACTGGTATCCTTTTTCCGGACCTAATACGGAAATTGCCGTTGCATATGCATCAGCGATCTGGCATGACGGATGAATAACGGTGACAGATGCAAGATTATGCGTTATAGGCTTACCGGTTCTCGGATCAATTGTATGTGAATAACGTAACCCATTTTTTTCAAAATAGTTCAAATAGTCCCCGGAAGTAGCTACACCTACATTGTTGACAGAGAGAGCTTTAACATAACCGGGTTCTGTCTTTGGAGACGCAATACCGATGCGCCATTTATCCGTTTGGGAGTTACGCCCCCGGGCACGGATTTCGCCTCCTATTTCTACCAAATAATTTTCAAAACCTTGCTGCTCAAGATAATCGGCAACCACATCCACACCATATCCTTTTGCAATGGACGAAAGATCACAATACAATTCGGGAATAGCTTTGCTCACAATAGAGCGGCTTGTATCTATAGACAAATAATGGTACCCCACTTTGCTTAAACGATCAGCAATTTCGCTGTCTGGAGGGACCTCATCATTGTGGTGCTCGGGGCCAAATCCCCAAAGGTTTACCATGGGACCTACTGTAATATCAAATGCACCATCAGACTTTTCACTGGTTTGAATGGCATTAAAAAACACAAAGGATAATGCTTTTGATACAGGGAATTCTGTGGTTTTTGAAAAGTTATTAAATCTGGAAAGTTCAGAAGAATCAATATAGGTAGACATTTGCATATTGACTAATTCAAGCAATGAATCAATATTATTCTTTACTAGCTCTATATTGATAACATCATTCTGGGCAGTAACAATCTTTATTGAAAAACTGGTCCCCATTGTGCGGCCGGCCAGCGCATTTTCGTGAAATTTATGCCGGTCACACCGGGTCCAATAACTGGCAGTTAGTAAAACAACAAAAAAAACAACTAGAAGAACAGTATTATTTTTTCTTTTTCCATTGCCAGTTTTCATAGTATTCAAAGCTTATCATCTCGTTTAGATTTTTAATTTCTTCATTCTTTTCAATCAATATGGTTTTTGCAACATCACCCATTGAAAGAAAACCAATGTATTCGCCTTCTTTTTCCACAATAATGTGTCTGAACCGATGACCCAAAAATTTATCCATCAATTGATAAATAGAGTCAGAATATTTTGCCGCAATCAGGTTTGTTGTCATATAATCACCTATTTTGGCACTTTTAATGTCAAAACTATCATCCAGAATGTCTTGCATTAAATCACGCTCGGTCCAGATGCCAGCGACAACATCATCTTTTGTTACCAGGATCGCACCAATCTTGTGCTCATTCATAATCTTTAAAGTTTCAGCAATCGTTGAATCTACCGGTACGGTAATTACCTGTTCTGATTTAAGGTTAACAATTTCTTCGGCTGTTTTCATAAAGCCTCCTTTATATTTATTAATTTAAATATAATTGTCAACCGCACTTTATTTATTCCCGTAAAACGGAAATAATACAAGATCGGCTTTAAATCCTCTTTGTTTCATTTAAAATCGATTATTTTACACCTTTGGCTTTGAAAAATTCTGAATATGCCATATCGGTTTTTAATATATGATTTGCCAACCACTGTTTCAGAAATTTACTTAAATCAATAACCATCAAAGTATTGCCGCTTTCAAATTTTGCCTTGTACTCCATTACCTTTTGTTTTAAATCATTATGCTCTTTTTGATGTGTAAAAATTGCAGAATATCCAAAACGGGTCATTAATTCTTCTTCAGTATCAAAATGGATGATTGTATAATTGATCAATTCCTCAAATATTTCACCCAATACCGTATTGGCTTTACCGGCACTCATGGCTTCATAAAAATCATTAACCAAACTAACCAATTTTTGATGTTGCTTGTCTATTTTTTCAATTCCAACACAGTAAGAATCTTTCCATTCAAAATAAGCCATACTCTCCTCCGGCCAAGAAACATATAGTAAAAGCCATTATCCTTTTATCTCGTAAAACGATACAATTTTATTTATTGTTGAGCTCGTATATTTCAATTCAATACATGACTCAGGAAATAATCTTGTTGTCTCTCAAAAATTTCACATACTGCATATCTGTTTGTAAAATATGATTTGCCAACCATTCCTTGAGATACTTGCTCAACTCTATTACAACACTTGAATTGCCAGCCAGATATTTCTCCTGGCTGGATTTAATCTTGCTTGTAAAGCTATCATGATATGATTTATGAGCAGTAAAAGTTGGATAATTATACTTTGCCAGCATTTTTTCTTCAGTTGAAAAATGAGTAACCGTATAATCTAAAAGATTTTGCAACAGTGGACCCATTACTTCCTTGCTTTTTCCTGCACTCATTGCCTCATACAACTGATTAATATATTCAACCAGTTTTTTATGCTGCGTATCAATTGTGGGTATTGTGGTGCTATAGCTGTCCTTCCATTCAAAAAAAGCCATTCTATTACTCCTTATTTTTTGACTTTTTTATTAACCGAAATCATCAAACAAAATATTTTCGGGCTCTACACCAAGATCATCAAGCATTTTGAAAACAGCATTGATCATCATTGGGGGACCACATAAATAATACTCACAATCTTCAGGAGCTTTATGTTTGCCAAGATATTCATCTAGAATAACCTGATGGATAAAACCAACGTATCCTTCCCAGTTATCTTCAGGCAAGGGTTCAGACAAAGCTACATGCCATTTAAAATTATCATGATTGGCCTGCAATGTATCAAAATCTTCCTGGTAAAAAATTTCACGTTTACTTCTTGCACCATACCAGAATGTCATTTTCCGTTTTGAATCCAAACGTTTCAACTGATCAAAAATATGAGAACGCATAGGAGCCATACCTGCGCCACCACCAATGAAAACCATTTCATTGTCGGTTTCACGGGCAAAGAACTCTCCATAAGGACCCGAGATTATAACCGTGTCTCCCGGTTTTAAATTAAAAATAAAAGAAGACATCTGGCCCGGTGGCACACTTGGCTTGTTTGGAGGAGGCGATGCAATACGCACATTCAGCATAATGATGCCTTTTTCCTCGGGATAACTTGCCATAGAATAAGCTCTTAATACAGGCTCATTCACTTTTGAGACAAATTGCCACATGTTGTATTTGTCCCAGTCGTCTCTATATTCTTCTTCAATTTCAAAATCTTTATAATTTACTGTATGAGGTGGTGCTTCAATTTGAATATATCCACCCGCTCTAAAATTAACATCTTCACCTTCGGGCAGTTCAAGCACCAACTCTTTAATAAAAGTGGCAACATTGTGGTTTGATTTAACTTTACATTCCCACTTTTTAATTTCAAATACTTCTGCAGGTACTTCCAGCTTCATATCACCTTTAACAGGAAGCTGACAGCTAAGGCGATATCCTTCACGCACCTGTCCTCGGGTCAATTTTGAACGCTCTGTAGCAAGCACATCACCACCACCTTCTGTGACAATGATTTTACATTCACCACAAGTACCACCTCCACCACATGCGGATGGGATAAAAATACTCTGATCTGCCAAAGAGTTCAAGAGCTTGTCGCCCATTGGGACTTGAAAAGTATGGTCCGGATCATCATTGATAACAATTTTGGCTTTGCCGCTTTGAACAAGCTTTGACTTGGCCAGTAAAATAATTAATACAAGGACCAGTACAATCAGCGTGAACATGAACACGCCGAGTAATATTAAACTAAATCCCGACATCTATCCTCCTTCCCCCTATAATTGAATACCAGAAAATATCATAAATGCAATGGCCATTAACCCTACAGTTATAAAGGTTATGCCCAGCCCACGTAAACCTGTGGGAACATTGCTGTATTTCATTTTTTCGCGAATACCTGCCAGAGCGATAATTGCCAAAGCAAACCCGATTCCGGAGCCAAAACCAAAAACAACACTATCAGGGAAATTATATCCGCGTTCTACCATAAACAACGAACCACCTAAAATGGCACAGTTTACAGTAATAAGGGGCAAAAAGATACCCAAAGAGTTATAAAGCTTGGGTACATATTTATCAAGAATCATTTCAAGGATCTGCACCATTGCCGCAATTACACCAATATAGGTAATAAGGCCTAAAAATGTGAGATCCACATTCGGTAAACCCGCCCATGCCAGGGCACCGGCTTTTAGCACATGATTATAAATCAAATTGTTTACCGGTAAGGTAATGGCTTGAACAACCACAACTGCCAAACCCAAACCTACTGCAGTGTCCACTCGTTTGGAAACCGCAAGAAAAGTACACATGCCCAGGAACAGAGCCAGGGCCATGTTTTCCATAAAAATGGATTTTACAAATAAACTCAGATAATGTTCAAACATGGTTATTCCTCTTCAACTTGCTCAGGTTTCCAGGTCCTAAAGATCCAAATTAACATACCAATTATAAAGAAAGCACTTGGTGACAATACAAACAGACCATTAGGTGCATACCAACCGCCTTCGGTAACGGGCTGCAATACAGTATATCCTAAAAGCTTTCCGGAACCCAACAGTTCTCTGAAAAATCCTACAAACAATAATACAAAACTATAGCCTAATCCGTTACCAATTCCATCCAGAAAACTTAGCCATGGTGAATTTTTAAGGGCAAACGCTTCAGCACGTCCCATAATAATACAGTTTGTAATAATCAATCCAACGTAAACGGATAATTGCTTGCTGACATCAAAAGCAAAAGCTTTGATCAATTGATCAGCAATAATAACCAAAGAAGCAATAATGGTCATCTCTACCAGAATACGAATTGAACTGGGAACGAAATTACGAATTGAACTGACCGCAAGGTTTGAAAACGAAACTACAAACGTTACCGCCAGTGACATAACTATAGCGGTTTCAAGTTTTGACGTAACCGCCAATGCGGAACAGATTCCCAATATTTGCTTAGCAATAGGATTGTTGTTAAATACGGGATCCAATATTATTTGTTTATATTTACTCATTTCAAGCCCTCCCTCAATTGCTCAATATAGGGGCCATATCCATCTTTACCTAACCAGAATTTCACGGTATTATCCAATCCACGAGTTGTTAATGTTGCACCAGAAAGTCCATCTACCTGATATTTTGCATCGGGAGAAGATTTATCAACATTGCTCTTGATTACAGTTATTTTCACATTGCCTTTATCATCAAATGCCTGCTTACCCGGCCAGATCGCTTTCCAATTGGGATTATCAATTTCACCGCCAAGGCCCGGGGTCTCGCCATGTTCATAAAAAGTCAAACCGCGAATGGTTTTAACATCATGATCAATTGCGATAAATCCGTACATTGTAGACCACAATCCGAATCCATATATCGGTAAAATTACTTCATCCAATTCACCATCTTTGATTACCTGGTAAACAGTCATGTATTTGGGCATACGTTTAATATCTGCTATATCTTTTTCAGCGGGAATACTTTTTCCATATTCCGAATCTTCTGCCATTGCTTTTATATCAAATTTTTCAACATTCAATTCATCATTATAATCAGATTCGGGAATGGGTTCGCCGGTTTTCATATCAATAATTTCGCCTCTTACCAGATCTTTATAGGTTTGAGTTACATCTATATTATCTTTATACAAATCACCGGCTATTAAAATATTCTTCAACTTGTCCAGCTTTTTGTTTTCCTGCTGTATACCATGCAGGGAAACAGCCGCAGAGGAAACTAATATCGAACACACAAGGCAAACACCCAGCGCTACGATAAGAGTTTTTTTTGTGCTATCATTAGACATTACGTAACAGCCTCCTCTTGATATTTTTATTGATATACACCTTGTCAATAATAGGTGCAAATACATTCATAAACAGGATCGCAAGCATCATTCCTTCAGGAAATGCAGGATTGATAACACGTACCAGTACGGTCAATGCACCAATTAAAAATCCGTATATCCAATGTCCTTTTATTACCTGGGGTGCGCTCACGGGATCAGTTGCCATAAACACAGTACCAAAAGCAAAACCACCCAAAACCAGATGCCATACGGGGGTAACTGCAAACATGGAATTGGTATCGCTTCCTACTACGTTTAGCAATAACGAGAACGCTGCCATACCCACCACAGAACTCAACATAATTCGCCACGAACCGATGCCGGTAACAATCAAAATAAAGGCACCAATCAGAATAGCGAGAGTGGAAGTTTCGCCCATAGAACCGGGAACCAATCCTATAAAAGAGTTCCACCAGGTTGTAGACATTTTCATAACCGGATCAGCAAGCTCACCCAGCGCGGTAGCGCGTGACAATCCGTCAACAGCAACCCAGACTTTATCTCCAGAAATCTGTGCAGGATAGGCAAAGAATAAAAACACACGCGCGGTCAATGCAGGATTAAGAATATTCATACCCACACCACCAAAAACTTCCTTTCCAATAACAACACCAAAGGTGATACCTACGGCAACCTGCCAATAAGGAATTGTTGGAGGAAGAATAAGCGGGAAAAGGATACTGGTTACGAAAAAGCCTTCGTTTACTTCATGCTTACGTATTGTGGCAAACAAAACTTCCCAAATACCACCAACGGCCAAAGTAACAATATATACAGGAAAGAAGTAAAGCGCTCCATGCAGTAAATTTAGCCACAAATTCGAGGGATCAAAACCGAGTCCCATCCAATTCATGAAACGGGCCTGCCAGAATAAATCAGTCGCTCCCGCATTAGCTGCAAGCGCAAGATTCGCCTGGTAACCTGTATTGTAAAGTGCCATACCAATGGCAGGAAACAATGCAATCATTACCATCATCATCATTCGCTTTAAATCCAACGAATCACGAATATGTGTTCGTCGCAATGTTACTGTGCTTGGAGTATAGACTAATGTGTCTAACATCTCCCACACATAGAAAAGCTTTTCATACTTGCCACCCTTATGAAAGTGCTTTTCCTGCTTGTCAAGAAAATTTCTTAAAGATTTCACTATCCTTCCTTCTCTATGACGGTTAACGTTTTTCTCAAATTCTCACCATGATCAATTTTTGACGGACAGACAAAAGTACACAATGCCAAATCTTCTTCAATCAATTCAAGGCAGCCAAGTTTTTCACTTTCTTCAACATCTTGAATTGCGAGAGCTTTTAACAAATGTGCAGGTAAAATATCCAAAGGCATTACTTTTTCATAACTACCTATTGGAACGATTGCCCGAACGCCACCGTTTTGCGAAGTATTGAAATCAAAGCGTTTGTTCGGTATCAGTTTAGACATTACTATATTCTTTACAGAATAATGTTTAGGACCGTAATCCAGCCATCCCAAAAAGTGTCTTTCACGTCCTTCATGAATCACTGTTATCTGCTGATGAAAACGTCCCAAATAATTTCTTTCAGGAGTTGAAGTATGGCCATTAAACACAGAACCCGATATTGTTCTGTTATCACCTTCTTTCAACTCTCCTTCAAGCAGTTCACTCAGGCAAGCACCAACACGGGTACGCAAAAGGCGTGGTGATTTTGCTCCGGCACCGCCCAAAGCAACAATTTGCTCAACACTTAGTTTACCAGTTGTAAACAGTTTGCCAATCTTGATTACATCCTGTGCTTGTATATGCCATACAATTTTGTTTTTACCAATGGGATCCAAAAAGTGGATGTGGGTACCGGGCAGGCCGGCAGGATGTGGGCCATCAAATGACTCTACAGAGAATTGGGGTTTATCAGGAACGGGTATTTCTTCGGACGGTTTCTTACAAACAAATACTTTACCTTCAGTAAGACGAGAGAGAACCAATAGTCCATTCTTAAAATCTGTTTCCTGACCTTGAACAATTTTTCCAACTATAGGGGCTAATGGATTGGTATCCATAGCTGTAACAAAAACAGAATTGGGCACTGTTTCAGGATTTGCAACATGCCCAAAAGGTCTGGCTGTTAGTGTTGTCCACAAGCCAGAATCTACCAACTGCTTTACAACCATTTCACGATCAAGTGTTGCCAATGCGTTTTCACCAAAAGCAGTAAAAGTGACTTCGTCATCGCCTTCAAGCTCAATTACAAGCGACAAAAATGCCCGTTTCTCACCCCTGTTGATTTCTACAACTTTACCAGCCCCCGGAGAAGTATATTTAACTCCCGGCAGCTTTTTATCAGTAAATAAAAGCTGACCCAATTTAACAGAGTCTCCTATATCTACTTCCATGGTTGGTTTTAAACCAACATAGTCTTCACCCAACAGTGCCACCCGTTTTACTGATTTTCCGTTTTCAATTTCCTGGCGTGGTTCACCGTTAATGGGAAGTGTGTTTCCTTTTTTTATTTTGAACGTTCCCATGTACACCCTTTATTTTACTAAAATACAGTGTATTAGTTAACAATTTTCATACCTAACCATTTAAATTATAAAAAAACAATACTAATTACAATTATTTTTTTTGTGATCATGGATTAATAAAGTGCTTTGCTATATAATTTAGGGGGATTTTATCCTGTGAATACTGGTTGACTTTTTGAAAAAAAATCATTAAAATATAAACTTACGTAGTATGGTCATTCCATTCATGTATTTTCGTACTACATTTGTATATTTATATTTTTGCCGGTCCCGGATGTAGACCACCTTTGAAATATTGGAGGAAACAAACGTGAGAATTGCAGACTATTTAAGTGACGGTCTGATATTTTTAGACATAGAAACTACTGACAAAGAAACAACTATTGCAAAAATAGTAGAGCTGATGGATAATAATAAAATCCTGTCAGATGCCAGCGGTTTCCTGAGCGAAGTCAATCAACGAGAAAGTCTAGGTAGCACCGGTATCGGTTACGGAATAGCATTACCCCATGCAAGAACGCAAAATGTGAAAAACATTGTAATTTCTGTAACTCGATTAAAAAATGGGGTTGATTTTGGTGCGGAAGACAAAAAGCCCGTAAAACTCGTTTTTTTACTGGGGACACCCCTCAAAGCGGTGGGTGAGTATCTCAAAGTTCTTGCAAAACTATCAAAATTATTAAGAGACGAAAAAATTCGTGACCAAATCCTGGTTGCACAAACTCCCTCGGAGATCCGAAGAATTTTCGAGGATGCTGAAAATTAAAACTCATTCTGGTTGAACTGTTCCCATTATGTTCCAAATTCAAAAAACCGGTAAACTATTTAATCCTTTTGCAATAAATTCATCCGGCAGGTTATTCCTCATTAGCATTGTAGTAGGAATCATCTCCGGCTTGGGGGCAATTGCTTTTTTTTCATTGCTTAACCATGTCTCTCATTTTTTCTTACATCAATTAGCAAATTATTATCCCCCTGAACCATCTGGCGAACTTTCCGGTTATCACCATGCCGGCGGTGAACTTCGGAGATGGGTTTTAATCTTTGCGCCTGTTATTGGCGGATTGATTTCAGGAATCCTGGTATTTACATGGGCACCTGAAGCAGAAGGCCACGGAACAGATGCTGTTATTGACTCATTCCATCATAAACGTGGCTCAATCAGAAAACGCGTTCCAATCATTAAAGCCATTGCATCTATTGTTACAATTGGTAGCGGAGGAAGTGCCGGACGTGAAGGCCCGATAGCACAAATAGGTGCGGGATTTGGCTCGTACCTTGGAACGGTATTAAAACTCAGCGACGATGAAAAGCGCATATTGGTTATTGCCGGAGCGGCAGGCGGTATTGGCGCCATTTTCCGTTCTCCTCTTGGCGGTGCATTGTTTGCTGTTGAAGTCTTGTACAAAAGAGATTTTGAATCCAAAGCTTTAATACCCGCATTAATATCTTCAATTGTTGCGTTTTCCATTTTTGCCAGTCGCTTTGGTTGGGGTCAACTGTTTGAAACACCCGACTATCAGTTCAGCAATCCATCAGAATTACTGTTTTACCTCTTGCTTGGCCTGTTTTGTGCGTATATGGGATTGTTTTACATCAAGATTTTTTATGGTATGCGCGATCATTTTTTTCACACCATTAAAATCATACCTCAACTTCGCCCCGCTATTGGCGGTTTAATGATAGGCATTACGGGCTTTTTTGCCCCGCATATTCTTGCATCCGGTTACGGCTATTTGCAGCAAGCCATGAACGGAAACCTGACAATTCAATTCATGCTGCTTGCGGCCATTTTAAAAATATTTGCCACATCATTTACAATCAGTTCAGGTGGTAGTGGTGGTGTATTTGCACCTTCTTTATTCATCGGCGGCATGTTGGGCGGTGCGTTTGGTCAGGTTGCCGAACAGCTCTTTCCCTCTCTCATAAGTAATCCCAATGCATTTGTATTGGTGGGCATGGGTGCATTTTTTGCAGGAGCTGCCAAAGTACCTATATCTTCAATGATCATGGTGAGTGAGATGACCGGTGGCTATCACCTGCTGGTTCCCATGATGCTCAGCTCATCCGCAGCTTATGTTGCAACCTCAAGAACCACTCTGTATGAAAAACAAGTTCCACGCATGGCAGATTCACCAGCACATATTGGTGATTTTACAATTGACGTGCTGGACACATTGGTAGTTGACCAGGCATACCGGAGTGAAAAAGTACAAATCTTAAAAGTTGACACCCCGCTTCTTGAATTCCAGAACATTGTTCAGGAAGGAGTAGATAATCATTATCCGGTTGTTAACCACAATAATGAAATCGTGGGTATAATTTCATTGAGAAATACCCGCTCAATCTTGTTCGGAAATGACATGTGTGATCTGCTAATAGCACAGGATCTCATGGGCCCGGCTGTAACTGTAACCCCCGCAGAAAGCTTGAGAAGTGCATTAAAGAAATTTATGGATTATGAATACGCCCAGATCCCGGTTGTTGATTTACGTGACGAACGCAGAATACTGGGCATGTTGAATCACGGAGATGTGATTGTAGCTTATAATAAAGAAGTAATGAAACGCAAAACCGATTAATCATCCATACTGATAAATCTTTTCTAACGAACCTGTTCCAAACTTTCACCTTCAAGGTGCGCAACAACAACAACACCTGATGAATCGCTGATTACATTGGTCGTTGTGCGGAACATGTCTAATATCCGATCTACTGCCATAATGATACCTACACCCTCAAGCGGCAGCCCTACTGCATGTAAAATTATCGACATCATAACCAGGCCCGCCATGGGTATACCTGCGGCACCAATAGATGCAAGTAATGCGGTTAACGCAACCGTAAACTGCTGGGTAATACTAAGATCAATTCCATAGGCTTGAGCAATAAAAATAGTGGCAACGCACTCGTAAAGCGCTGTCCCATCCATATTCACTGTAGCTCCTATTGGAAGGAAAAAATTGCTGATTTTTTTCGAAACCCCGGATGCATCACTGGCATATTCCATAGTCAAAGGCAATGCAACCATTGAAGAACTGGTTGAAAACGCAGTAAGATAAGCCGGCAGCATATTCCGATAATGCCTAAAGGGTTTAACTTTTCCCACAAATTTCAACACCAGCGGAAGAATAATCAATGTATGAATCAGCAACCCCATCAACACAACAATAAAGTATTTACCCAAAGAGTAAAATGCACCAAAACCGGTTGTAGCTACAATTTTAGCATTAATACCCATAACGCCTATAGGAGCCAGCCAAATAATAACATGGGTCAGTTTCATCATGGCTTCAAATGAAGCCTGAACAATATCTGTAAATCGGGACCGTAGCGGATCTTCCAGCTTTGTAATAAAGAATCCGAATAAAATACAAAAGAAAATCACGGGCAATACATCGCCATTTGCCATGGACTGAAATGGATTTTCTGGTATTATCCGGAAGATCAATTCCATAGGAGACTGGTTAGCTGCCGATATGGCAGTAACATCTCCGGTCAAACCAATATCCGCACCTTTACCGGGTTGAAAAACATTGACAAGAAACTGACCGGTTAAAATGGCAACCAGACTGGTAAAGATATAATATATTGCGGTTCGCATTCCCAGCTTTCCCAGATTTTTTCCTGTCCCCACACTCAACACTCCGGACAAAATAGAAGTGATAATCAATGGCATAATTGCCATTCTCAACAGACGGAGAAATAACTGCGCCATAGGTTCAGCAAATGGCAAAATGCTTTCACCGAACAACCATCCGGCAATTACCCCTAAAAAAATCCCGATAAAGATATAAAGCGTTAATGAGTGTTTTTTCATAATTATAAAACCTTAAATACTTGAATGACTGTGGTAGGACGCCAAAATTGTCTATCAACATAACAAAAATTTTTGAAAATTACAAATATTGAAATCCTTTTTTATTCAAATATATCCTTTGAATTTATAATAGATGAATTTTGCATATTCACCATATACTCTGCGGACACCAGAAAGAGACTGCCACCAGTTTTGCGCATTCACATGGATAGGAACAGAACACGCAAGCACATGAATTTCACTTGGCTCAAATACTTTTCTATAAGCAAGAAGGCTCCGTTTGGCATGAAAAGTGTCCTGCAACAGCATCAATGTATCTGTTGCTGCGGGTTCATTTTCAAGATATTGAAAAATTGTAATTGCAGAATTGCGGGTAAAGGGGTCTTGTATGTGAGATAATAGTATGTGGTATTGCGACTCGGAAATATTATTCTTTTTCAAAGCAGAATCCAGTAAGGCGGGATAATTGTCAACACCAAAGGCATCAACAGCACCATCGGCTGTATTTAGCACGATCAGCATTTTCTCTGCTTTGTTGTTTTTAATTAATTCAATGGCCCGTTCCATAAAAACAGCAGGAACAATATTACCCCCTTCAACAATAACCAGATCAGCATGTTCTTCAGTGAAAGGAACATCCAAAACTGCAGCCATAGAAGCCAGCCACAATTTTTTAGTGCAAAGTAATGTAATCAAAACCAGTATAAAAACTGAAAAAAACACAAAACGAGATAAAAGTTTTTTATGCTTTTTCAAGGGTCCCTCGGGATTATTCTTTAATCAGCATGGGAACAGTAAAAGTAACTTGTGTGCCCTCTCCAAGCTGACTTTGCGCAGTTATATGCCCCCCTATTCTTTTAACATAGACCTTGCATAAAGAAAGCCCAAATCCCAGACTAAATTCATCAGAAGATTTTTTATCTGAATCGAAAGCGTCAAAAGCCATTACCTTTTTCAAGAGTTCCTGGCTCATTCCGGCACCTGTATCCGAAACCGTTATGCTTTTATACTTTGCATTGTTTTCAGCCGAAATTCTGATTTTGCCTCCGGATTCCGTATACTTGATCGCGTTTGAAAGTAGATTACGAAGAACGATACTAAACATTTCTTTATCTACAGTTACAGACTGGGATGTAATATCATTAATAATTTTAACATTACATAGATCGGCTGTTCCCTGGTACAATTGCGTTACTTGATGCACAATGTCTTTTAAATCGTATTCCTGCGGATTCTCCTCAAGTGTACTCATTTGTGTCTTTGACCAGTCAAGAATGGTGTTTAACAAATGAAAAGCAGAGCTTGAAACCCGGCTCATATGATCATAAATCTGCTGCCACTCTTTGTTCTTTTCGGGTGTGCGCTGATACAATAATTTTAAACCACTTTGAATGCTTATCAACGGATTTCTCAAATCATGAGACAATACAGACAACAAATCATCTTTTGATTGGTTGATAGCTTCCAATCGCTGTTGCGTAGACCGTAATGTTAATTGAGATTTTACACGCAAAGAGAGTTCAAGGGCATTGAAAGGTTTTGTAATATAATCTACAGCACCCAATTCAAAGCCCCTTACAACATCTTTATAATCATACCTGGCTGATAAGAATATCAATGGAATATCATTAATTTTGGGATCAGCTTTAATCCGTTCACACAATTCAAAACCATCAATTCCCGGCATAATGATATCAAGCAATATCAAATCCGGACGTCCGGTTTTCAAAAAATCAAGGGCCTGCTTACCACTGGATACAGATTCAATATGATATCCTTCAGGTTTCAGGATCATCTCTATTGTTTTGACATCCCTGGCATCGTCATCAACTACAAGTATATTTTTATTATTTACAATCATCAAGCATTCGCTCTACTTTTTTCCTCCCAAACACAAACAAGCTCAACAATCACATCAACTGCTTTTTGCATATCCTGAACGGATATCCATTCTTGTCGTGAGTGGAAATTATGACCACCAGTAAAAACATTCGGAGTTAATAACCCTTTATATGACAATTGCGCGCCATCCGTTCCACCACGAATAGAATTACGGATGGGCTTCACTCCGGCACGTTCAACTGCTTCCAATGCGTAATCTACAACCTTGGGATCTTTATCAAGCTGATATTTCATATTTCTGTAATATTCATCGATTTTGAATTCAAAAGAAGCTTTGGGATAAGCAGCAATTACCTTTTCTGTAAGTTCTTTGAGATATGCTTCTTTTTCTTTCAAACCTTCAACAGTAAAATCACGTATCAAAAATTTAGCGGTTGTAGTTTCAACATCACCATTAAAACCGATGGGATGAACATAACCTTCCCGTTTTTCGGTTGTCTCTGGTGATAGTTTATCCTTGGGTAAACGCTCAATTATTTCTGACATAATCTTGATAGAGCTTACCAATTTATTCTTTGCATAACCGGGATGCACATTCACACCAAATATGGTCAACGTTACGGAATCCGCGCAAAAGGTTTCATCTTCAACTTCACCCAATGTTTCGCCATCTATGGTGTATGCATAATCGGCAGCATACTTTTCAATATTAAACTTTTCCGAACCTCGCCCTACTTCTTCATCCGGCATAACTGCAACTTTGACGGTTCCGTGCGGAATTTCAGGGTGCGTTACCAAATGATTGACAGCATCAAAGATCTCTGCAATGCCTGCCTTGTTGTCGGCGCCCAATAATGTAGAGCCATCCGAAGTTACAATATCATTTCCCAACTGGTTCGCCAGTTCTGGGTTCTCATCCGCTTTAATCACAATACCTGACTCTGGTGAAAGTTTTATATCTCCACCTTTATAATTATGATGGACCATGGGTTTTACATCCTTTCCTGAAACATCCGGAGAGGTATCAAGGTGGGCAATAAGACCAATAACCGGGACCTTGTGTTCCACATTTGCAGGTAATGTGGCAGTTACATACCCCCATTCATCCATTTCAGCATCCATGAGACCAATTTGCTCAAGTTCAGTTACCAGATCTTTTGCCAGAATTTTTTGTTTTTCTGTTGTAGGAAAGGTTGAGGATTCTTCTGAAGATTGTGTGTCATATTTTACATATTTCAACAATCGATCCAGACACGTGTACTCGACATTAGCCATCAGAGTTCTCCTGTTTTAAATGTGTTTTTTCAATATCTCTAATATAAAAAAATAGGATTTCTATACAAACAATTAATAATTTTTCCAATCCATTTGTACTGAAATCTTGCTGATATGGTCACCCAATACAAGATTATCTCCAGTTCCCACTGTGACAAGGTTATCGTATCGTGTTATTTCATATTTTAAGGACAGCTTAATTTTCCCTAGTTTAATTCCCGCAACCGCATACCAGCGAACACCCCGATCTTGCAGCATTTGCAGTTTCATTACTCCTGCAAGATCATTTTCAAACTGGTAAAACCTCAAATCATATAACGGCGCATCAAAAAATGACCATCGGGTTCTCAAATCTAAATGCTTTTCAGGTTTGTACCGAATATCATGAAAAAGCAATATGGATGAACTGTCAGTCAACGAATTTACATTTTTTAAATAATCCCAACCCAAACGATTATAAGCAATCCGGCTTTTCATTTCCATATTTTTTGCTTTATAGGATATCTGTAATCGAAATGAGCTTAAATTCTTAACGTTCTGCTTTCGGATTTTATTTCCCCACGCATCATCGACATTTATAAACAATTCTTTTTGCGTCGATTTTAATCTCGCTTGAATTTTAAAATTCCGGACCGCCTGTTCAAAACCGATCATCCACTCCTTTCCCCAGCTCTCTCCTGTTGACTTTTCATCAAAAACCGGATGACGAAAACTGTCAAAGCTCAAAGTCAAAAAAGTATGCTTCCGGGGAATCCATTTCCATCCCCAATACACCCCCCTTTCATTATTAGGAGTATAATTATCGCCAAAGGCCCGGCCAAAAGGTGAATGAAATGATTGATTATAATTCCTGTACAACCCAACAGCCTGGAAACGATTTTCATTCAGCATAAAACCGCTTACAACGCCTTTACCCGTTTGATTGGAAACACCTCCCTCACCAAAAAAACTAAGATTTTGTAAATCAAGGTTATAATAAACTGACGTTGCCGACTTTTTGTCATTAAAAGAATCTACAGGCAGCATAAAGGGTTTATCAAACTGCTGCATTAAACAATTTGCCCCAACCTGGGCGGCCGATGAAGGATTCCACTCTACTACAGCACCCTGTGTTGAAACGTTTACAGCATCTTTGAATTCCCACTCACTCCCAAAACGGTGGTATCCTGTAGAATGAAAGCTTTTGATCTTTCCATTTTCAAGAGAGGCATCGATTTTTCTATTACTGTAAAATCCGGTCAATTTTATTGTATGAATAGGCAAAGATGCTCCCACTCCATACAAAGAGGCATTTTCGTCTACAGATAATGAAGGTTTTAAACCACTTTCGGGTTTAATCGCAGGAACGATTGGATCAAACCCTTTGTACATTTTATAGGGCCCCCAAAACACCAATCCCTGTCCACTTTTTACTATATAATTTCCCAACACAATCTGAACCGGACTTTTTAGGGGCGTGTACTGTGCATACATTCCCAGATAATCCGCAACAGAGGCTTCACCCGCATCCTTTTCAGCTACAACACCAGCCTTGACAACATCACCATATATTACATCAACACGATTATAAAGCTTATCCGCATTCCCCCTATACTTGTTTTCAAGAAAAGCTTTACTCTTTTCAACGGGGTGACTGTATCGATCTCTTGCTCTAACCTTAAACTGTTTTGAATGTGTTTCCTCTATGGTAAAAAAATGGACCAGTATATCGGCAACTGGACGAACACTTTTAATCTCTTTTAAATCCTCGACGGATTGAAATCCATTGTGTTCGAGTCGATATATAAGAATATCTTGTACCATTGCTTTTGAAATAAATGGTACTTCATGCAAATCTTTTTCTGAAACGCCATTTATATCCAAAGGATTATCGATATAATACTGCACCGTCTGATACAACTCTGAGTCCTGCTCATCACTTTGCGATTCAAACAGAGTTTCAAGTTCATCCGCATATAATAATGTTGAAAACAACAGCAGAAAAAGCGAAAAATGGTTTTTCATAATCTGATTTTAAATAGTGAAAGCGTAAATAAATGTGTTCCATTCAAATACTGATGTGATTGAAAAGCATACCGGGCTTCAATGCAACCCAACTGTAAAGAAATCCCTCCGGTCATGCGTTGCGGAAAGCTTCCGCAGCCGGCTCGTAACGTTACTATGGGCAGAATTGCCCATTCAATACCAGTGCGATAATCGGTTTTAAACCGGTTGTCCTTGTACACATCAAAAACCACTGAAATATGGCTAACCGGATTTATAGCAATTCCCGTAATATAGATCTGTGGCAGCTTTTCCCCGCTTTTACCAATACAGGCGGCATTCACGTTCCGAACAGCCCAACCCCATTTACACATGGGCAGGACCTCTGCGCAACCGCCCAGGTCTACCAATACCGATCCACTATTACCATAATGTGCAATATCTATCCCCGCATAGCGCAGCGCTGCACCCAGATGAAATTGCGATGTGATGGGTATAGCTGCCCCCAATGCATAGACATATTCCTGATATGCGGAATTCCCAAAGACATATCCCCCGGCTGCAACCGTCAAGTTGTTAAAATTAAAAGCACCTGTAGCTGCATGCAACCCAAGGTCCTTGATCCCATAAAGGTGGCATGAATGAAAATCTACATTCCACCTTTCATCAAACACCAGAGCACCCGGATTATAAAACAGGTTCCCCGTAGAACCATAGATGGCGCTGCCCGCACCGCCTACACCTGCCAGGCGAGCATTCACAGGTAGATCTTCAACAGCAGCCATCAAATTTAAAGAAAAACAACAAATCAAGATTAATGCGGAACGTTTCATAGTCATATCGCGTACAATTGTAAAATGTTCTTGATTATCTGCTAAAATTCTTTAATATTACAGTTTGTATAAATTACTATTTTGGAGGCAATACATGCCGAAAAATCTTTATCTAATTATTTTCTTATCCATCCTCTTGCTTACAGGTACATCTTTTTCACAGCGCATAGATGCGTATGTATCTATTGCCGAAGATGCTTTGTCTGACGAAGCCAAGGAAAAGCTGGCCGATTTTACAGACAAGGTTGAAACCTATATCAACAACAACGACCGCTGCCCAAACGAGTGGAATACAGAAGTCATAGTAAATATAAACATGGTTCTTTCTGATATCAGTTCCGGCGCTGAAGAAAAATATAATTGCCAAACCTTTCAAATTGGTACAAATTACGACATCCAGCTTTCTGACAAACGCTGGAAATTTGCATATGACAGCAAAGACAACCTGACTTATGATGACAACAATTATGATTCTTTTACCAGCATGATTGAGTTTTATCTCTACCTCATTCTGGGTTTTGAATACGACAAATGGGGCACTTTGGCCGGTGACATCTATTATGAAAAAGCCAAATATATTGCCGAACAAAGCAAGTTTGGTTTGGGTCGTTTTGTAGACGGTTGGGACAAACGTCTTGACCTTGTAAATTATTTTCTGAGTGACAGGCACAAACCGTTCCGTGAAATGGTTGACTATTATTTTTATGGTCTTTCTTTTGTCAATGAAGACAATGAAAAAGTAAGAAAACATATAGCAACAGCTATAGAAAAACTGGACCGTATTCTTGCTGACGATCCTGAAAATGAATATGCAGAATATTTCCTTAGCGCGCATCGAGGAGAATTAATTGATATCTATAGAAATGCAATTAATAAAGAGCCCATACGCTTATTAATGATCATGGACACGGACGATGCTTACAAACGAGAATATCAAGACATATTGAACAAATAGGTTCCAGTTTTACTGCCCCTGGAAGTACTTCCCCAAAAAATAACAACCCCGGAGCGAAATTCGCGTCCGGGGTTTTCTATTTATTTTTCTATTGTTTCAGTTTTGGTAAATTCATCAGGATCAACACTATTTTCGTTATCCACATGCGTGAATTCCAGTCCGTCTCCTTTTTTCTTTACATGGATATGGCTGCCATCCACAAAGACACCCTTTAACATCTCTTCAGCTATAGGATCTTCAATGTGTTTTTGAATCGTTCTCTTTAAAGGCCGTGCACCATAAACAGGATCAAAAGCAAGTTCTGCCAGATACTCTTTGGCGCCTTTGGTGAGATCAATACGAATATTACGATCTCTTACCTTGTCCAGCATCTCTTCAATAACGATATCGATAATAACAAGCATATCTTCGAGACTGAGTTGACGAAACACAACAAGCTCATCAACACGGTTCAAAAATTCAGGATTAAAAACATTTTTCACTTCTTCAATAATGCGAGAACGCATGGTTTCATAGTTGGTATCCGCATCATCTTTGGAGAAACCAAAGCCACCGCCCTTGGTAACTTTGCGCGCTCCAATATTACTGGTCAAGATTAAAACAGTATTTTTAAAATCAATCTTGCGTCCTAATCCATCAGTAATATGACCTTCATCCAGAATCTGAAGCAGGATATTGAATACATCAGGATGTGCTTTTTCTATCTCATCAAACAGAATCACAGAATATGGATGTCTGCGGACCCGTTCAGTCAACTGACCGCCTTCTTCAAAACCCACATATCCCGGAGGTGCTCCGGTCAAACGAGATACCGAAAACTTTTCCATAAACTCTGACATGTCAATTCGGATCAATGAATCTTCGGATTCAAACAGATACTTGGCAACTTCTTTTGCCAGATAGGTTTTACCTACACCGGTAGGTCCTAAAAAGATGAAAGAACCAATAGGACGGTTCGGATCTTTTAATCCGGCACGTGTACGCTGAATAGCCTTACTGATAATTTCAATCACTTTATCCTGACCAACAATCCGGTTCTTTAATTCGGAAGGCATTCTGAGTAATTTTTCAGATTCGGACTGTGCTACGCGGGTTACAGGAATACCTGTCATCATGGCGATAACATCCGTTACATCTTCCAAATCTACATCCGCATAGGTACCGTCTTGCTCTTCATTCCAGCGTTGTTTGGTATCTTCAAGTCTTTCGATCAAAGATTTTTCATTATCACGAAGTTCTGCAGCTTTTTCAAAATTCTGAGAACGGACAACATGTTCCTTTTCGCTGCGAACTTTTTTAATTTCTTCTTCAAGTTCGGTTATTTCCTTGGGTACGACAATATTTGCCAGGTGCACCCGCGCACCGGTTTCATCCATTACGTCAATTGATTTGTCTGGTTGAAAACGGTCAGAAATATACCGGTCTGACATATATACAATATTTCTTATCACATCATCACTGAAATTTACACGGTGATGTGCTTCATAGCGGGACTTTAATCCCTGAATGATTGCCAAAGTCTCTTCAAGAGACGGTGGATCAACCATTACTTTTTGAAAACGACGTTCAAGTGCACCGTCTTTTTCTATAAATTGTCTATATTCATCCAATGTGGTTGCACCAATACACTGCAACTCTCCACGAGACAGGGCAGGTTTAAACATATTTGAAGCATCCAGAGAACCCGATGCTCCACCTGCGCCAACTATAGTATGCAATTCATCAATGAATAATATAATATCTTTCATCTTGGCCAATTCATTCATAATCGCTTTCATACGTTCTTCAAATTGACCTCTATATTTGGTTCCGGCCACAATAGAGCCCAGATCCAAAGTTACTACACGTTTACTGTGTAAAATTCTCGGTACTTTTTTCTCAACAATACGCAATGCCAGGCCTTCAGCAATAGCTGTTTTACCTACACCCGGTTCGCCAATCAATACAGGATTATTCTTTTTGCGTCTGCTCAAAATTTGGGCCACGCGCTGTATTTCGTTTTCACGACCGATTATAGGGTCCAGCTCGCCTTTACGGGCAAGTTCAGTTAAATCCCTGCCGAAATGGTCAAGCGCTGGCGTTTGGGACTTTGACTGTCCCTGCGGATCTGTTGAATCAGGTTGTACATTTTCAGATCCTTGCATAACACGCTCCAATTCTTCAGATGCATTTTCATAAGTAACACCAAAACTCTTTAATATCTGAGCGGCAAGTCCATCTTTTTCCTTAACCAGCGCCAATAGTAAATGCTCAGTTCCAATAATATCTGATTTATGTCTGTCGGCTTCTACATAGGCGCTCTTTAATATCTTTTCAGCCCGTTTAGTAAAGGGAATGTTGCCAATGGTCATGGTGTCACCCGATGCTCTACCAGCATCTTCAATTGCTCGTTTCACTTCATCCAGATCACATCCCAAAGCCGCCAGTATCTCTATCGCTATGCCTTCACCTTCACGTATCAGTCCCAACAACAAATGTTCTGTACCAATATAATCATGTCCCAGACGTAAAGCTTCATCACGTGCAAATTGTATGACCATCTGTACTCGACTAGAAAAGTTGTTTTTCATCGTTCACTCCCGCGGTGTTGCAACATTCAAAGTATTTCTCAGCTCACTCTACTTGAATAACACCAGTTTATTCTTAAAAGATTCCAACAATTTCAATTAAAGCAAATTTCTTTTGCTTTTTCCTGCTGAATAATTCATCAGGACACTACTAAACATTATTGTAATAAAATTTAGTCCCAAAATACTCTATAGAGAATATTTTGCATTCTGATTTTATTACAATTTTTATGCCAAACAAATCCCTAGTTGGGTTTGTGATTATTTTTTATTTTACCGTCATACAGCTCAATTATCCGGTCAGCCTTTTGAGCAAGCTCCAGGTTATGTGTAACAATAACAAGAGTTTGCTTAAACTGCCGGCTAATGGACCATAAAAGCTCATGAAGAGAATCTGCGGTCTTGTGATCAAGGTTGCCTGAGGGTTCATCGGCAAGCAACAATCTTGGCTCATTCATGAGCGCGCGTGCCACAGCAATACGCTGTTGTTCACCACCGGACAATTCATTAGGCTTGTGGTCCGCACGGTCAAGCACACCAACCTTTTCAAGCAGCTCAGAACTGCGCCGCTCAAGATCTTTGGGCATTCCGCGGGCAATCATTCCCGGCATCATAATATTCTCGCGTGCGGTAAATTCGGGCAACAAGTGGTGGGCCTGAAACACAAAGCCAATGGTCTTGTTGCGCAATTGTGCAAGCTGTGAATCGCTGTAACGGGTTAATTCCTTTTCATCAATCCAAACCTGACCGCGTGTAGGACGATCCAGCGCGCCAACAATTTGCAGCAGTGTACTTTTTCCTACACCGGAAGGCCCAATGACCGCAATGATCTCGCCTTCTTCCACCTCTAGGTCAACGCCGTTCAACACATCAACCTGGGTGTGGCTTCCAGGATTATAAGTTTTATATACATTTAACAGTTTCAATACTGACATGATTTACTTTCTATTCATAGCGTATACTTTCAACAGGGTCATGTTTGGCAGCTTTGACCGCAGGATATATTGCCGCAATATAAGTAATTAATATGGATGCAGCAGAGATCATGATAAAATCCTGCCATTTCATCAGAATTGGCAGCCAGTTGATAAAATATACATCACCCGGCAGCGCCAGAAATTTATATGTATATTGCAGCCAGCACAGCCCATACCCGAAAACATTACCCAGCAAAGTACCCAGAATTCCCACAAACAGGCCTTCATAGGTAAAGATGCGTCGTATTTCCAGGTTGGTTGCTCCCATAGATTTTAAAATACCAATATCCCGTATTTTTTCCATGGTAACCATTATCATAGTGCTAACAATATTAAATGCGGCTACCATAATAATCAAACTCAGAATCAAAAAAGCGGCCCAGCGTTCAATCTCCATCCACCGGAACAGGTTCTGGTTCAGATCAAACCAGGTTTCCGCACGGTAAGGATATCCGAGCTTGTCTCTAACTGTATCTGCAACAGCTTTGGCGTGCATATAATTATCGAGTTTAACTTCAATACCCGATACTTTGGTACCCATATTGAACAACTGCTGCGCAGACTCGATCGAGATAAAGGCCATATTGTTATCTATCTCGTACAAACCGCTTTCAAAATAACCTGCTACACGAAACTGTTTCATCCGCGGCATCTGCATAAAATTTTTCATACCTGAAAAACTTGCCGCCGAAACCTTGTCGCCAATGGAAACTGCCATCCTGTCTGCAACAGACAGGCCCAGCAAAATTCCCGGCAAAGGCCGCTGGTCTTCATCACTTTCCGGAGCGGCTACCTCATCCAATTTCAACTCTCCATATATCACATTATCCAATATGGATGAGACCTTTACCGCAGTTTCGGTTTCAATTCCTCTAAAAATAACCGCTGTATTTTCGTGCTTGGACATTAGCAAACCCCGGCCATCAATATAAGGAGACATGGCCTTGATTTGCGGAACATCCTTGAGTATGTGCTCAACGGCAGTATAGGTTTCCATTCCATCATGCTCTATGGTACGAAAAGTTCGCACCTTGAGATGTGTATTGATTCCAATCAACCGGGAACGCACCTCGGATTCAAAACCGTTCATCACAGAAAGTACAATAATTAACGCCGCTACTCCAATGGTTACACCACCTACGGAAATAAGGGTAATCAATGATATAAACCCTTCTTTCCGCTTGGATTTCAGGTAGCGATACGCTACAAATAATTCAAAAGGCATCATTTTTATTTTTCCGGTCTCATCGTTGGGAACAGGATCACATCGCGGATTGAAGCTGAATCTGTCAGCAGCATAACCAAACGATCAATTCCCATTCCTAGTCCTGCTGTTGGCGGCATGCCATATTCCAAAGCGCGCAGAAAATCATCATCCAGCATTTGCGCTTCATCATCACCGGCTTCCAGCAAACGGACCTGTTCTTCAAATCGCTGACGCTGATCAATAGGATCGTTCAATTCGGAAAAAGAATTTCCAATTTCACGTCCCGCCACAAACGGCTCAAACCGTTCTACCAGTTTGGGATCATCACGGTGACGCTTTGCCAGCGGTGACAGCTCTACAGGATAATCCATAATAAAAGTAGGCTGAATCAGGTGTTCTTCAACTTTTTCACCAAAGATCTCATCCAATATCTTGCCGCTGCCCCAAAAATCTTCAATTTCAACATGCAGTTCTTTGGCAACAGCTTTTAATTCTTCAGTAGTTTTACCGTATAAATCTTTACCTGTGTACTGTTTAATAGCCTCAAACAAGGGCAACCGTTTCCAGGGTGGTGTCAGATCAATTTCCTGTCCCTGATATGTGATTTTCAAAGTGCCCAGTACCTTTTTCGCAATGGTGGTAACCATATCTTCCACCAGGTCCATCATGTAATTATAGTCTTCATAAGCAACATACAATTCCATCATGGTAAACTCGGGATTATGGGTGCGGTCAATACCTTCGTTACGAAAATCTTTGCTGATCTCGTAAACACCATCGTATCCACCCACAATCAGACGTTTCAGGTACAACTCGTCTGCAATACGCATGAACAATTTCATGTCCAGTGCATTGTGGTGCGTGGTAAAAGGACGTGCGGTAGCACCTCCGTAAATTGGCTGCAATACCGGAGTTTCCACTTCAAGGAAACCTTTGGTATCCAGATATTCACGCATTGCTGTAATGATTCGGGAGCGTTTTACAAACACGTCACTCACTTCTCTGTTCACTACCAAATCTACATAACGCTGACGGTATCTTGCTTCGGTATCTGAAAAAGCGTCAAAAGTTACTTTTTTGCCATCTTCTTCTTTTTCTTTAACCACCGGCAAGGGGCGCAGATTTTTGGTCAACAACTCAAAATAGCTGACCTTTATGGTGATTTCACCGGTTTTGGTTTTTACTACCGTACCTTTAACACCTACAATGTCACCAATATCCGTTAATTTAAAGGCCGCATATGCGTCTTCACCGACATCATCCAGACGGACATAGATCTGAATCCGTTCGGTACTGTCCATAATGTGTGAAAAGGCTGCTTTTCCCATACGACGCAAAGACATCATACGTCCCGCCAATGAGACCTCTTTTTCCTCATACTTTTCATAATTGTCAAGTATCTCTTTGGCGAAATGCTCCCGTTCAAATTTATACGTAAAAGGATTAACTTTTAATTCTTTTAATTGTTCCAGTTTTTCCAGGCGGGCCTTCATTACCTGGTTTAAATCCTGTAATTGTTCTTCACTCATAGTTCCTCACTATTTATATAGATTCGCTGTACTCTGTTAGAAACCCAGCAGATCACTTCATAGGGTATTGTATTTATTTTTTCACAAATAGATTCAACAGTTATTTCATTATTGTCTTGCTTGCCGAACAATACGACTTCATCACCTTCCTGCACCGATGTGTCGTCGCCCAAATCAACCACAATCATATCCATGGTCACCCGGCCAATTACCGGAAAACGTCTGCCTTGTATCAGCACTTCTCCGCAATTGGATAACAAACGGTTATATCCGTCTTCATATCCAACAGGTAATGTGGCTACACGGGTATCCCGGTCGGCAATAAAAATCCGGTCATAACTTACACTTTCACCTTTAGCCAGAGCCTTTGTATAAAGCACTCTGGTCTTAAACTCCATAACCGGTTTTATATGAACACTCTCGGTGGTATGATCAGAAGGATAATGTCCATACATTAAAATACCGGGACGCACCATATCAAAATATGTCTCTGGCAGATCCAGTATAGCACCACTATTGGCGCCATGTGCCAAAGGGACCGCAATCCCCGCAGCCTTAACATCACTGAGGATCTGCTTGAACCGTTCAGCCTGCAACAGCGCATAACTCTTGTCTATATGATCGGATGTCGCAAAATGGGTATAGACTCCCTGCAAAAGGAGCGTACTGTCACGGTATATTTCCCGGATGAACGCTTCAGCTTTTTGCCAATGTATACCCATACGACCCATGCCGGTATCAATCTTGACATGAATTCTCGGAATCTTTTTACAGGAACGGGCAGATGCTTTAACCCGCTCTAATCCCTCATGATCATATAAGGTTATATCCAGATCGTATTCCAAATACAGATCTGTATGATTCAATCCTGAACTGCTCAATACCAATATAGGGGCCTGAATTCCGGCATCTCTCAGCGCAATACCTTCTTCAATACAAGCTACACCCAGGTAATCTGCACCGTTTGCCAGTACGGTTTTACTGACCTCTATAGCACCATGACCATATGCATTCGCTTTTACAACAGCCAAGACTTTTGCGGGCGAAACTTTATCCCGAATGGCTTGTATATTATGTTTGAGCGCAGAAAGGTCTATTTCAACGGCTGTGGGTCTCAATTCATTCTCCGGCGTATTACTGTTTCTTGGTATTTCCTTGCATTAAAAAGGATTCTATAAATCCGTCAATATCACCATCCATTACCGCGGTAATGTTGCTGGTTTCAAAATTTGTTCTATGGTCTTTAACCATATTATAAGGATGAAAAACATAAGACCGGATCTGGCTTCCCCAGCCAATCTCTTGTTTTGTATTTTCAAGCTCTGCCATTTTCGCTTTTTCTTCTTCAAGCTTTTTCTGATACAATTTGGACATGAGCATTTTCATGGCAGCGTCTTTATTACGATGCTGTGAACGTTCATTTTGACACTGAACAACAATATTTGTCGGGATATGTGTTATACGGATCGCCGAACTGGTCTTGTTCACATGCTGACCACCGGCCCCGCTTGCCCGATACGTATCAATTCTCAGGTCTTTTTCATCTATATCAATTTCAATATCATTATCTACTTCAGGGTAAACAAACACAGACGCAAAGGAAGTATGCCGTCTGCTGTTTGCATCAAAAGGAGAAATTCTAACCAGGCGATGTACACCTGCTTCTGCCTTTAAATATCCGTATACGTAACTGCCAACAACTTCAAAAGAAACGCCTTTAATTCCGGCTTCATCTCCGGATTGAAAATCAAGAGTATCGTATTTAAACCCTCTACGCTCAAACCAGCGGGTATACATACGCATCAACATCTGCGCCCAATCCTGAGATTCTGTACCACCGGCCCCGGGATGTATAGTCACAATCGCATTTTTTGAATCTTCAGGTTTTCCCAACATTCTACGGAATTCAAGAGCAGACAGGTCTTTTTCGAGTTGCTTTAAATCTGATTGGAGCTCTTTACCAATCTCTTCATCATTTTCTTCCTGGGCAAGAGCAGTCAGTTCTTCAATCTCATTACATTTATCATCAATCTTTTGCCAGGTTTCAACCCATTCACGTCGGCCACTGATTTCGCGCATTACTTGCTGAGCAGCTTCGTTATCATTCCAAAATCCGGCTTCCTGGGTCTGTTTTTCCAATTCAGCTATTTCATTCTCTTTGGTTTCTATGTCAAAGAAACCTCCTGAGAGTCTGGGTTCGTTCTTTATAATCTTTAAGGCTTGTTAATATCTCATCAAACATAGTATATCCTAATTGTTTGGTATCATAAATTAAACTAACAATTTACGACATTTCAAAACAAGAGTCAACACCTGTTATTTGAGACAAGGACGGCAATTGTGGAAAGAGTATTACCTGGTTTTTTCCCGGACCAGTTCCAATTCTTTACGTGCTTTGGAGATTTTTATGGCGATGGTTAACAGGTAGACAAATAAACCTGTCCAGATAAATGCATATGCGATAAATAAATATAGTAAATTGTTCATTTCTCTATAAATCCTTAAAATTGTTGTTTAACCAGATTAACATCCTGTTCAAGGTAAATGGATTTCAAACGCAATCGCAACAATGTTATGAACAGAATTGTAAACGCACCAACAGAAACCAACAGTGTAGCCAGCATTTGTGGTGCCAAACCGCTTCCACTTCCACCAGCTATTACAGCGCCCGGATGCAATGTGCGCCACCAGCGAATGGACATGTATACTATAGGTACATCCACAAAGCCTATAATGCCGAAAACGGCCGCAAATCTTGCACCTCTTTCATTGTCCGCGGTAAACTGCCGTATCATCAAATACGCGATATAGATCAGCCACAAGACGAATGAGGTGGTCAACCGGGCATCCCAGCTCCAGTATGTATTCCAGACCGGTTTAGCCCACATGGGCCCGGTAAGTAATACTATAGTAATAAACAAAACTCCAATTTCTGCGGAAGCAAGAGCCATCTTGTCCCATTTTTCATTTCCACTTTTTAAAAATGCTATACCGGCAATACAAACAATAAAAAATGCCAGAAAAGAAGCCCATGCCGACGGCACGTGGAAATAAAAAATGCGCTGCACATCACCCATAGTCCGCTCTGTGGGTGCATACAAAAAAGCCATGTACAAAGCGACCATTACAGCAACATAAGATAACGTGATCAAAACCAAATCCACAGTCAATGATTTTTGTTTCATAACCTGCCTCATTCCTCTATAACATATTCATATAATAAATAACAGACAACAAAAAAAATCACATCAAAACCGATCAAAAGACGCATCCAGGGGTAAACTTTTGAGAGAGGTTCTGCACTTAATAAATATTGTGTACTTTTTATAGCACCCAGTATCACAGGGACTGTAACCGGCAACAATAAAATTGGCAGCATTATTTCACGAGATTTTGTATTGGCTGCAATTGCTGAAAACAATGTTCCAACAGAGGCAAAACCTAGAATACCCAGAAACAGCACCAAAAGCAGCAATCCAAATGTTCCGGTAACCGGTAAATCATACAAGATAATCATAACCGGCAACATTATCACCTGTACAGCGGAAATAAAAATTACATTTGCCAGCATCTTGGCCAGAAACACGGCACTTCTATCCATGGGCGTTAACAATATGCCCTGCATATTGCCGGCTTCCTGCTCTTTTACAAAGGTACGATTCAGACCCAAATTTGATGAAAAAATGATTGCCACCCACAAAATACCCGGAGCGGTTTTTTGCATAATATCCGTTCCAGGATCAAAAATAAAATTAAAGATCACCAGCACGGTAATAGCAAATACAACCATAGACCAGATAACTTCACGGCTGCGAAGCTCTATGAGCACATCTTTATAAACCAGGGCGCCAATATGTTTCAGTGTATTCATCTCAGATCATCCAAATGCTGTTACCAGCTCGTCACGAGAAATATTTTGGGTTACAGTGTCTTTTACCAGCTTGCCTTGTTTAATCAATAGCAAACGCTTGCAATGGGTTATAGCAAAATCCAGATCATGTGTAGTCATTAAAATGGTAGTACCTTTAGCATGCAAACCATTCAACAAATCGGTAAGGTTTTGCGAAGATTTAAAATCCAAACCGCTAAAGGGTTCATCCAATAGCAGCAGATCCGGTTCATGCAAAAGTGCTCTTGCAAGTGCAAGGCGCTGCTGCATTCCACGGGAAAATGTTCGTACAAGATCATACCTGCGAACAGACAGATCTACCTGTTCCAGCACAAGAAGCACTCTTTCCTGCAGGTTTTCCAGATTGTTTAATTTACCATAAAACTTTAAATTTTCTTCAGCAGTAAGGTCCCCATATAAAAACGGATCATGGCTCACAACGCCCATTTGTCGGCGTACCTGTTCCGCCTGCTTGGGCAGGCTGAATTCGTTTATGCTGACCTCACCGGATGTAGGTCGGGACAATGAGGCGATAATACGTAACAAGGTGGTTTTACCGGCACCATTCTGTCCCAGCAATGCAGTATACTCTCCCTCTTGGATGTCAAAATCTATCCCCCGAAGGACTTGTAACGCAGCAAATGACTTATGTACATTGTGCACGCGTATCATTTTGCTTTTGTTCCATTCTCCCTGTAATGACCGACAACCAAAACAACCATGAGCAGTGCGGCTGTTAACAATACTGTAGGTAACGGTGACTTGTTGGGCGATGATTGCTGCACAATCTGAAAAGCTACAGTCTGACCGGCATGAACACCTTCAATGCCATATCGTTTATATTCGGTATTCCGAATTTTAAAGGGGCCAAAATCCTGCATATCAGCAGATACAAGTGAAAGATTCTGGCTTTTTAAAAACACATCAAAAGAACGGGTGTGAGAATCAAAGCTCAAATCCACTGCAACCCGACCATTACGATAAGGGATACGATATGCATAAGATAACTGACGGGTTCCCGGAAGCAGAATGCTTTTATCAAAAACATCTCTTCCTTCCTGCACATGCTGATTGCTGAAATTAGCAGACATGGGAGTAAAATCAAAAGCATTGCTGGGCAATTGATACTTGATCGTGTAATCTCCTGCCTTTTCGTCATGTGCAACATTGGTAATTGCCTTGTTTCCGGCATTGTGATATACCCGTGTTTCTCTCACCTGGATCATATTGCCCATATCTTCAACTATCAGGTGGTGCATCATGCTGCTCAAACTCTCTGTGGAACGAGTCGTGTCATAAACCACTATATTTTGCTCTGCAGGATTCGTTCCCTGGCTGTAAAATCGTACACCATTAAAATCCACTGCGGCAAAATAAGATGCGGCTGTATCCGGCTGAGCAATGGGAAAAACAAATTGCCCCTTGACGTTTGTGGATGTTTTGCCCACATCAACAGGACCCGAATCGCCGGTTTTCATACTTTGTAAAAAAACAGTTAAATTGGCAACTGCTGTACTGTCTTTAGAAGCATTCAAAACAGTACCTTTAAGCTGGCTGTTGGGAAATCCATAAACAGACCCGGTACAAATCGCCAGCAATACAATATATTTTAATACTTTCATACCAACACCTTATAGATTAGTCTTTGCACCGCATTGTGAACAAAATTTATCATCAGGTTTAATTTTTGTACCGCATTGAGTACAAAAGTTTTCATGTACTACCGGTTTTTGCTTTTCAACTTTTTGCTTTGCAGGTTTTGCCTGCTTGGCTGTTTTTTTAGCTGCCTTGGGAGCTTCTTGCTTTGTTAACAACGGCCAACCAACCCAAAGGGACGCGGCTATACTTAAAACGATGGATGATATCATATTTACCTGCTCTTTGGTTTATATTGAACAAACGTTAACAATGTTCCGGCAACCATAACTATGCCACCAAACCACATCCAGAACATCATGGGATTAACTAATATTGTGACGGTTGCCCGCTGAGATACAACTTCAAACCCGGCGAGAATCACATATATATCCTCTTTCATGGTAGTACGAATACCTACTTCGGTAGAGGGTTGAAAATTGGGATGCTGATGTTTTTCAGACCGCAGTTGGCTGACAAATCGTCCTTTTTTATAAATATCAAAACGGCCCGAATAGATATCTACATCTCCCTCAGTCCAGGATTCTATACCCATATAACGGATCTCATAGCCACCGGCCTTGATGGTTTCTTCTTTATCCAGAGTTGCTGTCTGTTCAACACTGAATGCAGATGAGCCAATAAAACCCAGAAACATCATCAAAACACCAAGGTGAACAATATAAGCACCATATCTTCTCTTGTTTTTCATTACCAGTTTTCCAATCGCCATGAAAGGATTTACACCCTCACGTTTAGAAAACAATACAACATGCTCAACAAAAGATACAATAATCGCAACAAAGGCAAAAACTGCCACCCACAAGCTGATCAGCGGCATTACCGATCTAATACCCGTAGCAACAAAGAATACGGCTGCAGCAACAGCTGCTGCAATTGGCAGCCATAAACGTTTTTTCAAATCAGCAGCCTGTGTTTTTCTCCAGGAAAGCAGTGTTCCCAATCCTATAAGAAAAAAGATAACCAGACCAAATGGTGTTGCCATACGGTTAAAAAAGTCAACGCTAACGGTTTGTTTTTCACCGTTCATGGCCTCGCTGATAGAAGGCAAAACAGTTCCAATAAACACACCAACAGTCAAGGCAATGAACAGCATATTGTTCAATAAAAAAGACGACTCACGCGAAGACCAGGAATCCATGGCATCTTTACTCTTGAGAATTGGTAACCGGTTGAGTATAAGTACAACAGTACTGATAACAATAATAGCCAGGTAGCCCAAAAACAACGGTCCCAGATCAGACACTCCAAAAGCATGCACTGAAGAAATAAGTCCGCTGCGGGTTACAAAGGTACCAAAGATGGTAAGTGCAAATGTAAGCATGATTAAAACAATATTCCAGGTTTTCAACATACCGCGGAATTCCTGGACCATGAGCGAATGCACAAATGCTGTAAGTGTCAACCAGGGCAGCAACGATGAATTTTCAACCGGATCCCAGGCCCAATAACCACCCCAGCCAAGCTCCACATAGGCCCATTGCATACCCAGCACATTACCAATGGTTAGAAACAACCATGCAAACAATGACCAGTTACGGATGGAACGCAGCCACATCATATCCAAATTGCGGTTTAACAAGGCCGCAAAAGCCATAGCAAACGGAACCGTTGCGCTTACAAAGCCCAGATACAACGTTGGAGGGTGAAATACCATCTGCGGGTTTTGCAGCAAAGGATTCAAACCCTTACCGTCCATGGGGGTAAATGGTAACTTTTGAAATGGATTCGATTTAAATACAAGTAAATATAAAAAGAAGAGCGTTGCTACACTCATTACAATCATTACATAAGGCAATCTTTCAGGATCTCTTTTTTTGTTTTGTTCAAGCACAATAAAGGAAAAAATCGCCAACAACCATGCCCAGAACAATAAGGATCCCGCTTGTCCACCCCAGAAAGCAGCGGCAGTATAAAACCAGGACAATGCCCGGTTGGAATACTGTGCTACATATTCAACCTGAAAATCACGGGTAAACAAACTGTAAAACAGGGAAATTGCCGCCAGTGAGATCAAGGCAGACCATGCATATACAGCACGTTGTGCACTTTTCAAAAGGCGGTCCGAATTTCGTTTGATGGCCAGCAAGTATACAACTGCTGAATACGCCGACAATACCAGCGCTACATTCAAAGCTTCAAAACCAATTCCTGCCACAATTATACCTATCGTTTTAATTATTATTTTAATACAAGAAATTAATATATTAAAACCCGCTCCAAGGCGCAACAAAATAATAAATTTAAGGTATAATTTGCTTTGATTTGCATATCAGTTATTTTATATTTAAAGACAATTTAAATAAAAATGAGGAAGTCAAAATATGGAAAAACCGGTTGCATTAGTAACAGGCGCTGGACGGGGCATAGGCAGGGGAATTGCTGAAAAACTTGCAGAAGAAGGTTATAATATTGTAGTTGATGACGTACACGCGGAACAGGATGTTAAAGATACTATCCAGGCATTGACAGACAAAGGTGCTGAAGCACTTTATATACAAGCCGACATTTCAAAAGCAGAAGACCGTGACAGAATCGTTAACGAGATCAAATCGCGTTTTGGACGTATAGACTTGCTGGTCAACAACGCGGGCGTTGCCCCCAAAGTCCGTATGGATATACTGGAAGCTACAGAAGAAAGCTTTGACCGGGTCCTTAATATCAATTTACGCGGACCCTACTTTTTAACTCAAAAAATTGCCAACTGGATGATTGAACAAAAGAAACAAGATCCTAAACGCAATTGCCAAATCATCAATACAGGTTCACTCTCGTCATATGCGTCTTCACCTGCACGTGGTGAGTATTGTGTATCCAAAGCCGGTGTAAGCATGATGACCAAACTTTACGCAGACAGACTGGCCGAATTTGATATACCCGTTTACGAAATACGTCCCGGCATTATCGCAACGGACATGACCAGCGTTGTAAAAGAAAAATACGACAATCTGATTGAAGGCGGATTACTGCCAACCAAACGCTGGGGTTACCCGGAAGATATCGCAAATGCAGTTATTGGAATCGCTAAAGGATACTTTGCATACTCTACCGGGCAAGTGTTTAATGTTGACGGTGGTTTTCATCTGCCAAGATTGTAAGAAAGGAATATATCGTTTTCATGAAAAAATCAACTATTAGCATAAATAATATTGAATTCCCGGTTATACAACTGGATACATTAGTCATTGGTACCGGCGCCGCATCCTTAAACTGTGCCGATGCTTTATGCGCATCTGGCAAAACAGATATTGCCATTGTTACAGAAAAAGTAGGCGGTGGAACATCAAACAATACCGGTTCTGACAAACAGACATATTACAAGCTCTCTGTCAGCGGCAAAGAGCCCGACTCTCCCGTTGAAATGGCCAAGTCTTTGTTTGATGGCGGTGGCATGCATGGAGACCTTGCACTAATTGAAGCCACGCTCTCCGCACAGGGATTTTTTCACCTGGCCCAGATTGGTGTACAATTCCCGCACAATTCTTATGGCGGCTTTGTTGGCTATAAAACCGATCACGATCCCCGTCAACGTGCTACATCTGCCGGCCCCTGGACTTCACACCAGATGGTACAATGCCTGCTAAAAGAGATCAAAAACAAGGGCATAGAAATCTTTGACAATCACGACATTGTTGCCCTGCTTGTGGACAATGGCCGCAGTGTTGGCGCTATTGCCATCAATAAAGATAAATTAAATGAAAAAGATTTTGGATTGGTCTTTTTTATGGCCAATAATGTGGTATTCGGTGTTGGTGGACCCGGCGGATTGTACAAAACCTCTGTTTACCCCGAGGTGCACATTGGCGCTATTGGTTTGGCACTCGAAGTGGGTGCGGTAGCCCGCAACCTGACCGAATCCCAATACGGTCTGGCATCCACAAAATTCCGTTGGAATGTTTCCGGAACGTATCAACAGGTTATCCCCCGCTATATCAGTACAGATGCGGATGGAAATGACGAGCAGGAATTTTTAAACGAATATTTCCCCACAATGGGCAAGTTGGCAACCGATGTCTTTTTAAAAGGATACCAGTGGCCGTTCGATCCCCGTAAAATCCCCAATTACGGATCATCCCTGGTAGACGTTCTGGTATATATAGAGACTGTTGTCAAAGGCCGCAAGGTCTATATGGATTTTAGAGAAAATCCCCGCGGTGATGAACGTATTGGCGCATTCCGATTTGAGGATATGGAACAGGAAGCTTATAAATACCTTGAGAATTCAAATGCGTTATTTGGTACACCCATTGAACGACTGGAAAAGATGAATCCCCTTGCCATTGAGCTGTACGACAAAAACGGTATTGACATCCGTACCGAACCGCTGGAAGTTGCGGTTTGCGCACAACACAACAATGGCGGACTTGCAGGCAACCTGTGGTGGGAATCCAACATCCGAAACCTCTACCCCATCGGTGAGGTTAACGGCAGTCATGGTGTTTACCGTCCCGGCGGTTCTGCATTGAACTCTGGGCAGGTAGGATCTCTGCGCGCTGCACAAAAAATCACTGCCGGCAAAACCGTAGAGCCCGTTTCCGAAGAACAGTTTAAAAATGCTGCGTCAATTCAAGGTAAAAAGCTGTTAAATGTAATCCAAAAATTCAGCAAATCCCTCTCACAACAAAACACAGCAAAAGCATATCGTGATGAATTTCAACAGCGCATGACCAACTATGGATCGCACATTCGTGATCTCAACCAGGTCAACAAAGCGCTTGAGGAAGCATATAATCAAATTAAACGTTATGATGAACAGCAAATTACATCATTATCCGATCTGCCTTTTGTTCTGCAAAACCGGCACCTGGTAACGGCACAGGCTGCATATCTGGAAGCTATACGCGCCTATCTTGAAAAAGGCGGTGGCAGCCGGGGATCTTATATGGTAATGGACCCCAATGGAGACCCTGTTCTGGAAAGCCTGGGGAGTGAATGGAATTACAAACCCGAAGTCCCAAATTTACGGGAATGGGTGCTTGAAACCGTATTAACTAAAGATGGTACCTATAAATCCACCTGGAAAAAACGCAGACCCCTGCCGGAAGGAAGAAAGCTGGTTTGAGAACGTATGGGGCAAGTATATGAACGGTGAGATATTTATAGAAGGCGATTATTAAAAAGCTGGCCTGTTGGGACTAACTGACAGGCCTTTTTTATTATATAGCGGGGCAAACCATGGACTGGAAAATTATTGACGCAATAGGTCCTTTTTTCAAGGGATACAAAAAGAAAACCATAAACTGGTCAAAGATCCCTTTTTCGCAACCTTGAAAAAAACGGACAGGTCAATTCCAAAAAATTTGAAAAAATAAGACCCGCTTTTGAACAGTTTTGTGTACAAGCCAAATCCCTGGGTTATGACACAATCGCGCTTGATGATATTGCCCATCTGGTTTTGTTTGAATTCTATCCGAAAGAATTAAAACAAAAGATCAATGCATATCAGAACGAATTTGATCAATTATTCAAAGTTGCAAAAAATCTCGATTTGAAAGTTGTGATCAACTCGGATATCATGTTTTTTAACAAATGGATTGAAAAGCAGTCCAAAGGCAAACTCAAAAATGCGATAGCCCTGCTTGTACAGGCATGCGATACTCTGCTGGAACAGTTTCCCATCGATGGTATTGTACTGCGCATTGGGGAATCTGATGGTATTGATGTGCGTGAAGATTTTAAAAGCCGGTTGGTCTTGAAAAAACCGGCCCATGTTCGGTACTGCATTAATGAATTAATGCCCATTTTTGAAAAACATCAAAAACACCTGATCTTTAGAACCTGGACTGTTGGCGTGTATCCCATTGGGGACCTCATCTGGAATCCCGCAACTTATCATCAATCCTTTAACAGTATTGACAGTGAGTATTTTATTGTATCCATGAAATTTGGAGATACTGACTTTTTTAATCATCTCGAGCTGAATCCGTTACTCACAAACAGCCGTCATAAAAAAATAATTGAATTACAGGCAAGGCGAGAGCGTGAAGGCTTTGGTGTTTTTCCCTGGTATGTTGGCTGGCAATATGAAAAATATTATCAACAGCTCAAAAACAATCCCATGCTTGTGGGTATATCCGTATGGTGTCAAACCGGGGGCTGGTCAAAATGGCGGAATTACACTTTTTTAAAACAATCCTCCCTGTGGAACGAATTAAACACCAAAGCATGCATCCGTATATTTGAAAACGGAGAAAACGCCGACGAAATTTTAAAATCCATGTTAAGCCCGGAACAGATAAAATTCCTCATCGAGTTTCAATCCATATTTGACAAAATATTGTATATTGAGGGCTTTGCCGAAAAATCTTTTTACCTGCGTCGGTTCCGTATACCTCCCCTGCTATGGTTGTACTGGGACAATGTCACCATATCCCCATTCCTCATAGCATTTCTGGATTATACCGGAATGAAATCCATTGATATTTCGCTGGGTGATTTAAAAGAGATTCGGAAACTGGGCAAAGCGGCGGAAATTGAAAACCTTGATTATATATATGACACCCTGCGGGTATTGCTATACAGCCGCAGAGCATTATATAAAAAATCAGCAAAACCCAAGTATCTTGCAAAAATAGCCCAATACCAAAATAAATACCCGGATTCGGTTGATTTTTCAATCACCTTTTCTACAAGCAGCCACCGCATGTTAAAATTCTTTTTCCAGGTGTGCGTCCGTCAAACTCAGCAATACCGATTTATCGACACCATATTACTGTCTGCGCCTGTTTCGTTTCTGTTCAGGGTGTTTATTCACTTTTACATGCGGCATTTACCATCGTTTGTCAACAAACAGGCAATGAAAATCGATTCAATTTTTTATTAACGCAAAAAAAAGCCGCCTTTTTTATTAAAAGACGGCTTGGATTTAAATCTTGTTCTACTTTTGTGTTTTCAAATATTTCAAATAATCATTATCCGTACTGAAAATAACCGTACTGGACTTGTCAATGGTTTCGCGGTAGGTATTCAAGGTTTCCATAAAAGTATAAAATTCCGGATCACGATTAAACGCACTGGCATATATCTCGGTTGCTGTTGCGTCGGCCTTACCCCGAATTTCCTGAGCTATACGATAAGCTTCAGAATTTATCTTTTGCAGTTCGCGATCTGTTTGACCTTCAATTTCAGCCTTTTTACCCTGACCTTCTGAACGATACAACATGGCAATTCGTTTACGCTCAGAGATCATACGATCAAAAACCTTGGTTCGTACTTCTTCAATATAGTTCACCTGTTTAATACGAATATCTTCAACCTGAATGCCATATTGCGGTACAACTTCCTGGACTTTTTCCAAAATCACATTGGTAATGGCCATACGTCCTTTTTCAATTTTCAAGGAATCCACTTCCATAATCAATTCACTTTGCTCTTCTGTAGAAAAAGCCATGGCACGGTTTGAATTACGGACCACTTCTATCAGTAAATTCTCGCTGATATAATCCCGGGTTATACCGTCAATAATATCATCAAGACGTCCCAAAGCATTTCTTTCATTGTTTACAGATTGAAAGAACTTTAAAGGATCAACAATTCTCCATCTGGCAAACGTATCAACCAAAAGATATTTTTTATCTTTGGTCGGAATTTGATTAGGATCTCCATCCCATTCCAGAATTCGTTTTTCAAAATAGGTCGCTTTTTGAAAAAAAGGCACTTTAACATGCAATCCCGCGTCCGATACAGGGTCACCCACAGGCTCACCAAACTGAGTAATAATGACCTGCTTGGTTTCATCAATCGTATATAATGTGTTGGCAAGAATGATAATCAGCACAAGGGCAATGATACCATATACAACGAGTTTAGGATTCTTGTTCATTTACCCGCCTCCTTTCCTAACTGCAGCATGGGTAAAAAGGACTTTAATTCATCGTCCACAATATATTTTTTATCAATCTTGGGCAATACTTCTCGCATCATTTCGATGTACATTCTTCGTTTAGTTACATCTTTGGCCTTGGAATATTCACGCCAAATCTGTGTAAAACGATCAGCATCACCTTTTGCGCGGTTAATTCTATTGGTAGCATACCCTTCAGCCTCAAGGATAGCCTGTTCTGCCTGACCTTTTGCTTTAGGTATGATTGTATTGTATGTTTCTCTTGCTTCATTGATGATACGTTCTTTTTCCTGTCGTGCCTCGTTTACTTCATTAAACGCAGGTTGAACAGGTACGGGTGGGTTTACATCCTGCAAATTCACAGTCACAATATCAACACCCGTTTCATAATCATTCAACAGTGACTGCATCAGTTCCTGCGCTTGCAAAGCAATGCTTTTTCTGCTGAGAATGATAACTTCATCAACACTATTGTCACCAACAACCTGGCGCATTATGGATTCTGAAACATATCGAATTGTGGCTTCAACATCCCGAACCTTGAACAGATACTTGACGGGATCTTTGATGCGATATTGCACAATCCATTCTACCAGAGCGGCATTCAAATCGCCGGTTAGCATTAGCGATTCAGACGAAAAATCACGGTCCGAATACTGGGTCTTGATTCCGGCCTTGATGGTTCTAAAGCCAAACTCTTGTTTAAATACACGCTGTACTCTAACTTTAGTTACGGTTTCTACCCCCAGAGGGATCTTGAAATGGAGGCCGGGAGTGGTTGTAGTAGCGTACTTGCCAAAGCGCTGAATCACACCAACTTCATCAGCATCAACCGTGTACGCGGATGAAAAAACCATCCATACAACAATAAATCCAACAATGATATAGAGCAGTAAACTGTTTTTGAATTCCGGAATAACCACATTTTCACCGCCTATATTTATCACTCGTTTGTTCATAGGTCTTTCCTTATTTAGATTACGTTACATACTAGTATTACACATGTAACTGTTGTTTTATTCAAAATTATATTACTGTTCCATCAGGAATTACAGCATTTTTGGTCACAATGACAATTCCATCTCTAATCCAGTAACCATGCTTATCATCTTCATATTCTTCAAGATTGTCCTTGTTTACAATCCGTACATTCTGACCAATTCTTGCATTTTTATCAATGATTGCGCGCTTGATAAATGTATTCTTTCCAATACCTAAAGGAATTTCTCCATTTTCGTGGATTTCTTCACGTCTTTCAGCAGATTCAAAATAATCATTACCTAAAATCAATGAATCTTCAATGGTTACATTTTCTGAAATAAAAGACCGAACTCCCAAAATTGAGCGCCTGATCTTGGCATTGATTACAATACATCCTTCTGAGATCATGGTCTCTGTTAATTCCGTATTTACAAGCTTGCAGGGAGGCAAGAAACGTTGACGCGTAAAAATGGGAGCATTGGTTTCATAAAAACTAAAATCAGGATTGTCATACTTTGTAAGATCAATATTACATTGATAATATGCACCTATAGTACCTATATCTTCCCAGTAATCATTAAAGAGATAAGCCTGAACGTTATATTCACCAATAGCATGCGGTATAATCTCTTTACCAAAATCCTGCTGATCTACCAATTCCGTCAAAAGTTTAATTAACGCATCCCGTTTAAACACATAAATACCCATAGACGCAATATAAGGTTTGCGTTCCGCTTCTTCAGGCGTTAGCCCTAATACAGTTGTGTCAACTTTCATCTCCTGCAAAGCCTGACCTTTAGGCTTTTCCGAAAATTCTACAATAGCTCCCTTGTCATCAATTTTCATCAAACCAAAATCAGAAGCTTTTTCTTCTTCTACAGGAACAACAGATATTGTAAGATCTGCTTTTGAATCCCGATGCATTTTAATAAAAGGGCGGTAATCCATACGATACAAATGATCTCCGGATAATATCAGAAATTCACTCACCGGAACTTCTTTAATCGTATGTAAATATTGCCGAACAGCATCAGCAGTACCTTGGAACCAGTCAGAGCGTTCAGGAGTTTGCTGGGCAGCAAGGATTTCAATAAATCCCTCAGAAAACGGTGAAAAATGATACGTCAGACCAACATGTCTGTTCAAAGATGCGGAATTGAATTGGGTCATGATATAAATCTTTTGGATGCCCGAATTAATACTGTTACTGATGGGGATATCAATAAGTCTGTACTTTCCAGCCAGGGGAACAGCAGGTTTTGCCCTGAGTTTCGTCAATGGATGTAGACGTGTACCTCTCCCCCCTCCCAAAATGATAGTCATCACGTTGCGCATACAACTCTCCCTTTTATTAAGCTGATGTCAAACTAAAATATAATTCAATATAGAAAGTAATTAATAGAAATGCCATAAGAAAAAGAAAATATGTTTATAAAAAAAAGGCCGCTTTCGCGGCCTTTTTTAATACATATTACTATTATAAGTAGATTCATTGTCAGGATAAATCCAACGCTGCCATTGAGCGTCATACAACTCACCTCTCGCTGTAGAATGGACCAATTCAAATTCTCCCATTCCCCTACGATCTACAAAGGCAAAAGCCACTCCACCCTGCAAGTAATGATATTGCCAAATCTCATAAGGTCGTGTTTCCATGCCTGAGGGATGTCTTTCTACTTCATCAGGCTCACCATAGATAAGCAATATTCTACCACGATCACTTTTCCAGCCTTCTTTAAAACCGCCTTTATAATTGTTATTGGCTTTTTTAACCCGGCCCAAATAATCTTCTTTAAACTCATTTGCATCAGTTCCCGGGGTTTTATCTCTTCTGGCCCAAAAAGATCTTATAAACTCTTTTTTACCATCATGATTTAAGCGTTTATAGGTAGATTTTTCTTCACGGGTAGCTATATACTTGGCAATATCAAATTCTTTATCAATTTCTTTTTCAGACATTACATCATAACGATGCGCATCCAGTCCGGCACTACCTTCACCTGTAATTTCTTCCTTGTTGGCGTATAATTCTCCACCTTCTTTGAAATCACCATCACGATAAACATAAAATTTTCGCTTAAAATTAGCTTTTTGGCCGGATTCTTTATCTTCCACAATAGTATTCAAAGTATAAGGACCCGAAACTAATGTTACTACATTTATGCTGTTAACCTCAACCGATGATTTACCGGGTTTCTTTCTCAATTTCTCGGGCAATGATTTTACTTCTTTGCCATCCCGGTCAGAAATGGTATAAGACACACCATAATACTGCCCTGAATCAGATTCCGCTTCTACCAAATTGTAAACTTCAGAATAGCAATAAAGCATAGGAAGCCCAATTCCATACAAATAAGAGGGATTAGGTATAATTTGAAATCCATTTTTAACGAATGGATTATTTTCTTCACTTCTAGCAATGGAGGATGCAACTTGTACATCAGAGATTAATAATTTTTCATTATCAAAAGGATCTATTTTGACAGGAAACTCTCCACGAGCAATGCTGTTTGCATTGTTAGGATCAGATACTTGAACTTTGAGTTTATAATCTCCGGGATTTAACACAAAGCTACTGATCGTATATAAACGCTGATTGTAATTTATCTGTCCCAGGCTGTCAACTTTGTTGACATTCATCCATTCTTTTTGAGCAATAACAGAATCTGCTTGCAAGAGTTCCGAAGAAACGACAAATTGTCCCATGTACAAATTGTCTTCGGTTTCTACAAACTGTAACATGGATTGAAAAATCGCAATTGAATATTCCAGATAGGTTAAACTGTCTGCATATCTGAAACGGTTCATATCCAGGGCAAATTCAAACCGTGGAGTTCCGACTGCAGAACTATCTTCTGCCGCAGGGGTGGCAGCTTCATCTTGAGCAAACAACAGGGATACACCGCTTGTCAGCAACACTACCAGACTGACAAAAAGAAAAAGCCCTTTTACTTTGTTGTTTTGCATGGTTACCCTCCTTTTAAATTATTCGGCAGGTACTGCCTGTTCATTTTGGGTTATTTCCAGTGCAGAATCAAACTTGACCGAAACCACTTTTGAAACACCTTGTTCTTGCATGGTTACACCATATAGCTGCTTTGCAGCCCTCATAGTAAGCTTGTTATGGGTAACAACAATAAACTGGGTATTTTCCGAGTATTCCTGCAATGCCTTTGCAAAACGGTTCACATTTAAATCGTCCAAGGGAGCATCAACCTCATCAAAAATACAGAATGGACTGGGTTTTACAAGATAGATGGCAAACAAGAGGGAAACAGCGGTCAATGATTTCTCACCACCAGACATAAGTGCCAATGAGGATAATCTTTTTCCACCCGGTGTAGCAAAAATATCAATATCTGCTTCAAGTGGATCATCACCCTCTCTCAGAACAATATCAGCTCTCCCGCCCTCAAAAAATGTTTTAAAAACCTCTGAAAAATTCTTTTTTATTTCTTCAAATGTACCAACAAACTTGTCCCTGGCCGTTTTATTGATCAGGGTAATTGCGTCTTTAAGATCTTGGCGTGCTTTGATCAGATCGTCTCGTTGTGTTGTTAAAAATTCAAGACGCTCTTTTTCCTTTTCAAATTCTTTTAATGCCAAGAGATTCACAGGACCAAACGCTTTTATCTTTTCTTTTAACTGCGTTATTGTATCTTTAGTTTCAGCATAATCAAAATTTTCTTCAACAAGTTCTTTTTTTAATGTATATTCATACTCTTCTATCATTCTGTTCTTCAGGTTCTCAACATTCATTTTCAACTCTGAAATACGCAATTCTACCTGATGAACAGATTCAGACAATTCTTCTGATCTTGATCTTATGCTTTTAATATCTTTTTCATTTACATCAACCTGAACGTTGATCTGGTATTGTTGTTCTTTTAAAGCTTCAAGACTTTTATGTATTTCTTCCCGTTTTTCAGTAAGCTCTTTAATATTTTCCTGATACGTTTTATTTATCTCATCAAGCTCTTCTATTTCTTCACCGGCACGACGTGTTTCTTCTTCACGAAGCTGGATCATCCGGTTCGCTTCATGCAATTGATTTTGTAAGGAATCAACCTCTCGCTGACGAGATTCGTAAACACTTTGCATTTTTGCAACTTTGATTTGCATTTCCTGAACAATGCCGGCAGCCTGATTTAATTTATCTTCAAGTACCTTTTGTTCTTCATTCAAGACCTGGGTCTGCTCTGCAACTTTTTGGCGTTTGGTTTCAATATCCTGAGTATCTGAACTTTTATTTTTCAGATTTTCATCAACCTGACCCATTTGCTGTATCAAGTTCTGCTTTTCATTATCCCGGTCTTTGAGCAGTTCTTTTATAGATTGCTCTTCAAACTGCATTTGACCCAATTCAAGACGTTTGGACGATACAAGTTCTTCCAGGTTTTGAATAGAAACAGACAATGCCTCAGCTTCGGAAGCAGCTGCACTGATCTGTTCATTTCGTTGAGCAATAATCAAACGTCTCTGCTCTACAGTTGCTTTCAGCTGTTCGATCTCTTCCAAAAGCTCTTTTAACTGTTCTTCACGTCCAACAAAGTCCAGTTGCTTTTTGTTCAAGCTTCCGCCCTTAACAATTCCCCAATAGCCCAGTACTTCACCATTCAAAGTAACAAGATTGGTTTTATGACCTTTAAAAGAATCAAACAACCTGTTGGCAGTTTCAAGATCCTGTACAATCAAAAAATTACCAAGGAGTAAATCTAAAATGGGTTGATATTGAGGTTCACATTGCACAACCTGGTTTGCCCAGCCAATAATACCCAGGTCATCAATTTTGGGTTGATCAAGCACTGATGCTTTGATACGTTTAAAAGGCAGAAAAGACGCTGTTCCTTTTTTATCCTGCTGCAACAAACCAATACCATTAAATGCAGTATTCATATCTTCAACGATCAAATATGTGGCAGCATCACCCAATGCTGCAGCAATGGCCGGACGATACTCTTGCGGCATATGCAACAGATTGGCAATAGCACCAAATGTATGGAAATGGTCGGTTTGATTGGTTGCCAGATATCGAACACCTGCAGGGTAATCCTGGTAGCTTTCCAGTAACCGTTTAACCATTTCTGCCTGATTTTCAAGCACTTCAATACGGTTCCTGTCCTGCATCTCTGATTTTTGCAGACTTTCAAGAGAACTTTTTGCTTCGAGGGTTTCTTTGTTTATTTTATCAAGGTTACTTTTTTTCTTTAGTAACTCTTCTTCAAGAGACTTTTTTTGTTCATCAGTAGATTTGATCTGTTCAACCAAATCACCCAGTCGCCGGGTTTGATTCTCACTTTCTTCTGTGATCTGCTTTAAACGGCTGCTCAGATTTTCTTCGGTAGCCTTTAAGCGCTCACCTTCGTTCTGAGTCCGACTCAATTCTTCCGTATACCGAAGTACGAGCATTTCCGCTTCTTTTACCTGACTGCGTTTTTGCTCATACTCTTCACGCAGACCTTTAAACTGATCATTGTGAATTTCATATTTTTCCTGAGCTGCCAAATGTTCTTTTTTTGCATTTTTCAGGTCGTAATGAGATTCATCACTGGTTGTTGAAAGCTCTTCCGCTCGGGCTTTTTGTACTTTTTGCTCTTCAACATATCGATCACAAGCTTCTTTTAAACTGCGGATACGTTCACTATTGACAAGAATGCGTTCTTCAAATTTTTGTATTTCGTGATTTTTAGTATTATAATCCCGCTGGCCTTCTGATAATTTCTTTTCAAGATCCAAAAGCGTATTGCGAAGAGACTCGAACGAAGTTTCATGCTTTACAAGATTGGTAGAGATTCCTTCACGTTCATCACGAATGATATTAAACTTTTTCTGCAAAGGATCAAGCTCGTTCATCAATCTTGCATATTCATATTCTGCAAATAAAATTTCCAGCTTTTTCAACTCGCTGGAGTATTCCTGATATTTTTCAGCTTTGGAAACCTGCCTGCGTAAAGACCGGGTGGTTTTTTCCACCTCTGATAAAATATCTTCTATACGAAGCAGATCTTTTTCTGTACTTTCAAGTTTGCGCAATGAAGCTTTGCGACGAATTTTATACTTTGTTATACCTGCTGCTTCTTCAAATATTTTTCTACGTTCTTCAGGCTTGCCGTTCAATAAACGTTCAACCTGTGGCAGTTCTATTACAGAATAAGAACCCAAGGCCATTCCAGTATCCATAAACAAATCGTTTATGTCTTTTAAACGGCATTGGTTTCCATTAATCAAATACTGACTTTCACCGGAACGAAACAAACGCCTGGTAATCACAACTTCAGAGTAATCAACAGGCAAGAGATTGTTGGTATTTTCAACTTTGAGCGATACCTCAGCCATACCAACCGGTTTTGCACTCGCAGATCCGGCAAAAATAACATTATCCATTTTATCACTACGTAAAACGCCACTTTTTTGCTCACCCATTACCCATCGAATGGCGTCTACAATATTGCTTTTACCACAGCCATTAGGCCCCACAATAGCCGTCATACCATCATGAAAAACTACATGCGTTTTTTTGGCAAAAGACTTGAATCCCACAACATTTAGTTCTGCTAACTTCACTATTATCCTAATATTAAAAATTTATACAAAATCAAAAACGAATACCTAAAACTAAACAAGATACAACCCACAGCGTCAAAAATCAAGTATATTTTCCTGTAATATTTGCACTGCATCCTGCTGCAATATGAAAATGCCTCCAAAGTTTATTTTTCGTTTTCATATAGGCAGATTATTGTTAAATTTATAGAACAATCAAGAAAGGCGATGTAATGGAAAAAAATTCAAAACGGGTGTATTCCACTAATCCTGATATCAAGATAGAACAGGAATCAAAAGCAGAAATTCCTGATAAACCCTTATCCGGGCAAACGGCCAAAATCCGCATTGACCGTAAAGGACGTAAAGGGAAAAGTGTTACAATTATAGAAGGATTACAGGTAAATCCTACCCATTTGAACGATATTGCCCGCCAGCTAAAACAATTACTTGGAACAGGTGGTACCGCGAAACAAGGTATAATAGAAATACAGGGTGACAGACGTGAACCAATTATCACCCATTTGGAAAAATTGGGTATTAAATGTAAAAAAGTGGGTGGGTAATCCCCCTTGCTTCATTTATCCTATCGGTTTATAACAATATCCCGAATAGATAAAAATCCATCCAATCTTCTTTGTACTGTAAAAGAATTTGTATTCTCAATCTTGATCTTGACCAGCTGGTTCGTACCATTATCACCAATCCAGCATTCACCTGTAGATTTTTCTATGGTTAACACCTGAGGTTTAACAAACTGATAATTCCCACTTAGAGAATGTTTTTGCAGTACATTGTTTATTTCAAACAGTTCCAAATCTCCACTTGCATTTATGACCAATACCATATCAACCAAATTAACAGTAATTACACCTAAAAGCTGAGGAGATGCAGACAAGGGACTAACTGGGGCCAACCGTTGATAAGTTCCATCACGGAAACTGAATCGTTCAATCTGGTTATCGTACGTATCCGCAATAAATACCTGAGACAAATCCATATCAGTTCGATGATGTATAAACAAATCCATGGGACCATTAAAATCGGTTGTAAAATCCATTGCACCTTCTCCCATAACAGTATCGCCAAGTGCAATCATATGGTGCAACGAATCCGGTAGTGTATCAACACCATTGGTAATATTGAATTGAATAACTCGGTTATTACCTTCTTCAACTATCCATACATCACCATTGTATTGATTGATATCAATCTGTGTGGGTTGTTCAAATCCAAACAGGGTTTTCTCTACATTGCCTGTGCGCTGATCTATAACTGTAACAGTACCGTCATTATAACTCAGTGCCCATAATTTTTGTGTATATTGGTGTAACGCTATATCAATGACATGTGAAATTCCGGAATAGGTTTCAAGCCGATTGCCGTTATAATCCAGTTTATATACCTGATCAGAGCCCTGATCTGCCACAAAACATCCGCCAAGCTCGTCAACCGCACCTGCAATTGCCACAGGAGAAGAAAACGACTGTGAGGAAGTCAAGATCTTGTATCCATTACTGGTATACTTTGTCAATGTTTTATGGTCGCTATCAACAACCCATAATGATCCATAATTCGAGTAAACAAGCACATCCAGTGTATCAGAAGAAGTAAAATTCAGCTCGTCTGAAACAAAAACCGCAATTTTATAAACCTCTGAACCACCGGTATTAGATGGAGAGGTCCATACAGCGGTAGAATCAGTATCTTCAGCATGGTCCAGCTCACCCGTCTCTTCCAATACTTTGAATACATAAGTCAGCTCGCCGCCTTCAGGATCAGTAGCACTACAGGTCAAGTTCACAGAGTTACCAGACACAACATGTGCTGAACTCACAGTAAAGCTGTTAATCTTGGGTGGTGCGTTACCTACATAAATGATAACTTCTTTATGAGCTACACCCTCTTTTGTATCCGTTGCTGTAGCAATTATAGATACCGTAGCCGTATCCATGGGAGCGGTCCAGTCAATAGATGTACCATGAGTTTGCGATAATTCACCGGCAGAGACTTCCCAGGTAACGGTTACCTCGTCATTCTCATCAGGATCATAAATTTCAGCTGTAATGGTCTGAGTGGTACCTATATCAGGAGTAGTATCTTCTACTTTTAATAATATAGTCGGACGGGTATTGGGTTCAACACCCGTTAATGTATCATATAATTCACATCCCCACATACCAGAGGCCACCAGAACTATTAGAATTTTGAGAACGTGTTTCATTAAATTATCCATTAATATTTATAGGTTTCTGATACAATATAAATGATTCTAGACAATACAGCTTCGAACGAAAAAAAAGTCTGATTTTCAATAATCCAGGTTGCCGATGCATCAGGATCAATGTAATTAAAATCGGATGTCAATTTTTGCACTGTTGTCCATGATGATTTATATTGGCGTGTAAAATATTGTGCCTGTGCCTTCATCAATAACATATCCCGCCAGTCAATGTTGGTGTCATAATCGAAAACATATTTGGGAAAAGTTTTTACAAAATAATCAACGAGTGGAGTAATCTCGTCATATCTTTCCTGATTAAATTTTGCCAGAATGATACCAGCCCGGCAGTCTGATTCAGGTGCAGCATCCGTCATTGCATTTTCCAATGCAGTAATAGCAAGTTGATAATGATTGCTGCCTTTCATCAACAATGACCATCCTTTACCCAAATTGGCATTACCATTAGAGGGCTCTTTAACCAATGCCTGATCAAAATAAGATTTAGCATTGTCATATTTATAATTTTCGAATTCATTCCAGCCGGAACTTAGCAGTTCGTCTACACTTGAACCTGAGCCACCCGAATTGTCCGGTTCTGTGGGACTTGAACCGCAATGGAAGGACAGAATTCCAGCAATCAATATATAAAATAATCTCTTCATCGTATCAACAGCACCTTTTGAGTTAATACATTATCTCTTGTGTGAATTTGAATAAAATAAACTCCCGATGGAACAGGATTGGAAAATTTATTTGTTCCATCCCACGAAAACTCTTGTATTCCGGTTTCCAGGGAATTGTATTCATGAACAAGTACTGCCTGACCCAGAATATTATAGATCCTCACATCTGCTTTACCCGCTCCGTTTAACAAATAGCGTATCTTGACACGGCTATTGAAAGGATTGGGATAAGATGCAATCTTGGCTTTCAAAACATACTCTTCAGTTGCGGGCATATCTGAAGGTCCAAAGGTAAATGACTTGTCGGTTTCAATCGAGGCATAGTACATCCCGTCACCATCCGTACTGGTGCTTATTGAGAACAACTCACCATTTTCAACATAATAAAAAGAATAATAACTGCTTCCACCATTTACAGATGGTTTTGCCCGGGTCCAAATATTTTTACCAGGTCCATTATATGACAAAGTATAAACCTTGTTATCCGTATTGGTTTCTTTGAGGATATATACATCCCGTTCATTTGTAGTCTCGGGGATATCAATCAACAACTGTCGATCCGAGCTAGCAAGTGTTTTGCCCAGGCCTTTGCCCAGGATTGTGGTTAACCACAAACTGTCTTTAACAGTCAATCCGCTTGCATAATCAAATTCAAGGTTCAACTTGTACAATCCAGAGCTTTCAAGAATGAATGGAGAAGTCCAGATCTTTTGCGTTTCCGTTGAATCAATCATTTTAAAATTCAACGACAGTGAATCTCCATCAAATTTAAAAGAATAACCCATATCCGAAACATTTGCATCTGCATTGATTACAAAATTAACCTTGTTCGACACAATAGAGTTAAAGAAACAGGAAACGTTCGTCTTTCGGGAGACCGTTACATTAATCAGATTGGAAACTGAGCTGGTATCCTGATTCGTTGCCTTAAAGATCACCGGAGATGTACCACTAAAGCCATCTACACCTGAAATGGTTACCTGTGTTGTATTGCTATTGATATTTACATTCAAGTCACGATTATCATATTCGGCGGAAAATGTGATTTCATTCCCACCAGCAATACAAAAGCGATTTAAATAAAGTGATGAATATATTTGTCCACTGCTAATCTCAATAGGTGGAATGGTTCTCCAAACGGGTTCTCCGCGTTTGGCAATTGTAACAATAACCGTATCAGATGTTGAATATCCGGCGAGGTTGGTCGCTGTAAAGATGACCATCTGATCACCAATTTTATCAAAAGTGGATATTTTAACAAGATTCTCTTCTGTTTTCACAATATCTAAATAGAGATGATTATAATCAATACGCCAGATAATCGACGAGTCCGGTGTTGAAAAATCCCAAACATAATCATCAAGATCTACAAATTCCTGAGGTATCAGCATTTTCCAATAATAATACGCATCCGGCAATGGCGTCATGAAAACAGGATTAGGATTGTACTCGATACAGTTTACGTACAACTTTTGAGTTGCTATATCTCCATCGGGATTTTGCGCAACAATGTTTAAACTATCCAGACCTAAAAACACAGTATCCGCCGAAATGGTAACCTTGTGTGTTAATGAATCAATTCTTACACCTTTTAAAGAATCACCGCCTGAATATCCAAAAGACAATTCATCAATAGAATACAGTGGATCAACAACATAATCGTTTAAATCCAGAACATCCAAATCCATGCCTTGCATAATGGTCACTTGCGGGAACGGAAAAATGGAAATTTGATTTTCAGATAAAACCTTTAATAACGTTTTACCAGAATCCCTGTTTTCATTACCAGCAGAAACTGTGACATAAAGTTCGTCAATTGCCAAATGTCCGTCAATGGCTGAAATGGTTAACACTTGTTGATCTGAATTGTAGGACAATATAACATTTGTATCTTCCTGCAATGTTTTTGAATCCAACACTTCAAACGACCAAATCAATTCAGATTTTATATTACTGGGATAATCAACATAATTATCCAGGAAAATATCTTTTGATTGTCCTGAAATCACTATAATAGTAGGAATAGGTAACAACTTTACCGGGGTTGGCTGAATATTTACCGTTACGGTAGAAGAATCCATAGCCATCTCATCATCCATTACGGTAATTTTAATATCAACATTGCCTGAGAATTGGGAATTCAAGGCTTCAAGCCTTAATACATTGTCATTAACAAATTCCGCTACCAGGTAATCGGTATTCATAGATTCCACTGACCAGGTGAATTCCGTATCATCTACATCATTAACATGAACACCGTTCTGCATTATAATTTGTTTTACTACACCATAAAAAACAGGTATGGGATCCAGTTCAGAAAAATCCAATTCCGGAGGATCATTTATGGGTAATACATTAATGTTAATGGTTGCTCTTGTTGTATCATTCACCATCCTTTGGACCGGATCCTGAACGACCAGTTCAGCGGTTGAATTGCCGGACCAATTCGGTGCGGCAGCAAACCGTATCGAATCACCCGCCTCTTCAATAACAAGGTTGCTTGAACCAGGTGTTACTTCTATATCAGCATAATCATCATCCAAGTCTGTAAAGAAATAAGACTTGGAGAGCATTATCACTTCATCTTCATTAAACGTTACTGTTGGTATAGAACTGTGGAATTCAGGGACATGATCAACTCCAACAGTAAATTCCTGGCTGTCTACATAATTGGTGTTTTTTTGCACACCTCGCACGTTCAGCTTGAGAACACCTTTGGTCGTTGGGGTTGTCGTTACCGTAACTAGCGTGTCATCAAGCGTGGGTACCGCTCCACTCAGGGCTTCCTGCTCCGTCATGCTCCAGCTTATTTCAAAGTTGTCTGAATTACTGGTAACATGATTATTCAGATTCAATTCATAGTTTGTACCCGGTGCTATCAAAGTATCCGGAAATTCAGGATAAATTCTAAAGCCTGCAATAAACATACTATAGTTCATATACTTGCCAAAACGCTGTTCATTGCTGGGCTCATCAAGCTTGTAATATGTTGTAAGGCGGTTGTCGTCATTTTTAAAGTCAAAGACGATAGCTGTTGAATCATTCGCGTTATCAGGCATACCCACAACTCGTAAAATAAATGATGCAACAATACCCGTCCCTCTAACACTGGGTCGAACACCATTCAAAATGGATCCGGTTGATTGATAATAATCCATTTGAAAATCATCAATTCCATTACCCCAGCCAGGTTGGTCTGACAAATGCAAACTGTCTTGGTGTGTACTGTTAATAACGGCATCACCGGTCATTTCTAAAAATCTACCCGGTGTAAAAGGTTTACCAAAAGGAAGGTCACCAGGGAAAACAGGTTGTAAAAATTCAGGATCTATAGTAATATAAGACGTAACACCTGTAATTCTTTCCCCTTGGGTGTCAATCATAATGTTGAATTTGATCTCATCACCGATATACACAAGACGCGATTGATTCATATCTGCTCGTTCAATCCAGATCTCTGCATTACCGGCAAAAGCCAAAATCGGATAGGCAATAAATACCCACAAAAATAATACTAGTCTATTATTCTTCATGTTTCCCAAATATGTTTTTAACCAAAAACCAAAAAATCTTTCTGCTCAGCCTTTTATATGCAAAGGGCATGCCAGCCACACGCCTTACGCTATACGCACAAATCCATATAAAACAATAACTTGAAACAACATTTAAATCTAACGACAATAATCCATTCACTTTTCAAGTAAATTAGATCATTAAACCGGGTAGTTTTTACCCGGTAACAAAAAGGCCCCGTGGGATAAATCCCACAGGGCCTCGCCATGAAGAGAATGAACCAGAAATCTATTTCAGTAACAGCATCTTTTGAGTGCCAATAACATTGTTGTCGACTTCAAGGCGATAAAAATACATACCAGAACTTACTTTGCGTCCGAAATTATCTTGAGCGTCCCACATAGCTTTGAAATTACCAGCAGCCATCTCTGTGGAAACCAGGGTACGAACTTGTTGTCCCAGCATATTATAAACTGTAAGTGTAACATTGCCAGCTTTAGGCAGAGCGAACTCGATCGTAGTTGTTGGGTTGAACGGGTTCGGATAGTTTCTGCTCAGACTGAATTCAGTCGGCAATGCGCTTTCTTCATCTTCAACGTCGCTTGAAATAACCGGAGTATTTGCACGGCCATAAGCATCTACCAACTTGATATCCTGTAATTTCAGATCAGTTGGATTTTCAACTTTGGCTTTTACTGTAAATGTTACCAATGTCGGGTTCATCTCTTTTGAAGCTACTCCCTGATAACCGGAGCATACAAATTCATGATTGTAACCAACAACTTTGGTAAAGAACAGTTTAGATTCAGTATTGTGCAATGCTTCAGTATATTCTACCAGTTCCCATGATTGAGCATCAATAAAGACCTGTGCAGAATAAGCCTGCAATACCGGGAAATTTTTAGCAACAACTGCATAGGTAATGATATTTTTATCACGTTTTACTTCTACCAATTCAGCAAGTGTTTCTGCACTATTAGTAGTAGTAGCTTTTTTATAAAGAATACCTTCACCATTTCCTACTGGGGTATTGTTAGCTACATAGTAAACGTCTACAACATCAATGTAATCATCACCGTTTACATCACAATACATATTCCAGTTAGTATCCGCAGGTGTAGCATGGAATGCACCTTCATATACAGTATGGTCAGTAGAGTTAACCTGATTATCAGGCAGAGACTGAGTATCTGTGTCACCATCATGATCGTAACCAGCACAGTCACCACCAAGCAGTCTGTCATCATTATAGAAATCAACTGTGGTTGTAGAATAAGCTTGAACAACTACTGCTGATTCTTTTTGGTCCAACCAACCAGTTTTATGTACAAGAATATCATATTTGCCAGTTGGAACTGAGGTCAAATTATAGCGACCATTGGCATCCAGTACAACAGATATACCATCAGATACATCGCTGTCGCCATTAGCTGCAACAAAAGAAGCATCAGTTATATTGTCATAAGAACCTGTAGGACAAACCCAAACAACAACAGTCTGACTTGAATCACTGCGACCTTCAACATCGATCAAACCGGTGAGTTTACCACGCGGGGTCATGCTCAATGTAGAAGCTGCAGGAGGTACATTTGCAGTCAACTGGGTAAAATCTGCGTCAAACATTCTACTTGTACGTTCACCGGTTGTATTGAATGTAATTGCTGCGCTTTCCAGGGCTTCACTGACAGCATCAGTTTTTGCATAAATCTGGAAGGTTGCGATAACTTCATCGTTCAAATCGGTTTCGGTTGCAAGGTCAGAAGCATGACGGATCAAGTCCAATTCGTAATGATCTGTAGAATCAGCCGCAATATTTTTTGTGGTGGTTCCTGCAAAATTTGCAGTATTGGGAGTAAAACCCTCAACAACGGCTGTACCTGTATTCTGATCTACAATACCGTAGAATTCTGAAGGTACATTCAAATAGGTTTCCAACCACATTACATCATTGCCACCACCTGGATTCGCATCAGAAGCATAGACAGAAATGGTCAGTGTATCACCTTTTTCCATTACGATCTGGGTGGGTTCCATTCTAAAGTTATAGGTACTGTTTTTATCTACAGCTTCAGAGAAATAGAGTTTACCGTCTGCCTTAACAATACCATCGTCAGCAGCATCAACAGCATTCCAGTCTTCAGAGCCAGCGCCTTCAGCACTACCTGTGTCATACAAGTACCATACATCATAATTACCGGAAGGATCAACAACAGTTCCTGCCATATCTTCTGTTATATCACTAACATCTACAATCAATTTGCCATCAACCATATCGGTTGCATTTGCCCATGTAACAATATTTTGTGGATCGGCAGCACTTCCTGTTAACCAGAACCAATTAGCAGTTCCATCAATAGTAGTAAAATCATCTGTACCTGCAACTGGAGGAGCAGCTTCATCTTCTGGAACGATAAAAGCAGCAACTTTCATTTCAGTAACTTCATCCAGATCAAATGCAGTCCATTTTAACTGATAAGTGTCACCAATACCCAGATTGGCAATTTCACCCTCTACCGGTGATTCAGGCAAAAAGTAGGTGCCGTGGGCAACTGTCAGTTCATCAATATTAGCAGCAGCTTCAGACATGTTTTCCAAATCATTCATACGAACGATAGCTGCATCAGGACCACTGGTTACAATAGCATAAATATAGTAAGGTCCACCAGCTTCCAAACCGGATTCACGTACATTCCACATGTAACGGTTTGCTTCCTGAGTGTCTGAAGTATCAACGATAGTAGCAATATGTACTGTATGAGTAGGATCAGCAATTGCATCTGCAGGTAACAAAGTTGTATCAACATTTGCAGGAGTTGTGGTTGCACCAGAGTTCAATTGACCCCACGCAAGATCACTACAATACAGGTTAATTCGCATGGTACCGTCTACGTCATTGTCCATATCAATCGTACGTCCCCAGTTGATCAGGATGTATTCCTGCTGGTCGGTATTAACGGTAACATCACCATTACTTACAAAATTAAATTTTGGAAATGTTGAAATGGTCAATTCAAGATCACTTGCTGCAGTATTATTTTTCATTTTCTGGATTGCCTGATGTTTACCATCATTGGCAACTACCCATATATTATAATCACCTACGGGATCATAATCACTTGCACTGCGAATAGCAGAATAATTAACAATAGAGTATGGCAATTCAGCCAGAACAGATTGAGAAGTAACAGCAGTACCGCCACCAAGTCCTGTAACTGTCAGGCTTGGGCTTGTACCGGATAATTTGATACTATCCGCGGTTGGTGAAACAGAAGAAGGAACGCGGAAAACCTGAAATGTGGCTTCATCATCAAAGTCATTTACACTAATATAAAAATCTACATCACTTGCACTGGTGCTTCCAATAGTGCCGTCTTTACCCAGACCACCGCTAACATCCATAACAACGGTACTGACATTATCATCAGTTGCTGGTTCAAAAACTTCATCACCATCAAAATCAACACCAATAGCATCATTATCTGTATCAGTAAAGAATGGATAATGGCGAACATGTACCATGCCACTCATACCAATCACCCAGTCAGCGGTTACATTGGATGTAACATAAAAATACCAGTCGCCTTCATCAAGCTGTGATGCATCAAGAGCAACATTCATGGTACCATCTTCATTATCAGTAATCTGCAAATCTGTAGCCACATCAAGAGCTACAACAACTTCGGCAACAGCGCCACTGATCTTTGTAACTGTATCATATTTTGATGCCCATAAGGAATAAGTGATTTCATCAGTTGTATCATCACCATCAAGAGCAGCTGCAATTGTTGACCAGTTTGCAGCGTCAGCAACTTGCCCTTCAGTTCCAGCACCATTTTGATCAGTTACCAGGTCAGGTAATGCAACTGTAATTGCTGCAGTGCCAGAATTCGGCCATTGCGCACCATCTTCATCTGTCGTATCGTTACTTGCAGAATAGGTGCTTGCAAAGCTAACCAGGCTCGGATTGTCTCTAAAAGTAACATGTGAATAATAAAGTACATCATTCGCTGGTGTATCAACATCTTCAAGAGTAATAATAAAGCTTGAAGTATCACCATCTGCAAGACTAGGGGACGTAATTACCGGAAAGTAAACCGTTATAGCATCACCATTTGTTACACCATTTGTACCTGCAGTGGCAAGATCAATAACAACCATACTACTAGTGGTAGATAATCCATCAAGAGTAAAACCAATATTGGCCGTACTATGATAAGAAATACCAACTTCATTATCATAGTCAGAGCCTGCATCGGTATCTGCTATATATACACCAGTAGGACAATTGATCAGGATATTATCACCATCTGCAATAGCGGCAAAATCTGCAGCTAGAACTGATATTTCAAAAGCTACCATGTAATTATGATCACCATCGAAATCATTGACAGAAGCGCCAATGGGGAGAGTATTAACAGGAGCGGTTACGGTCAAACCAAAGGCAGTTTGACCTAAGGCGAATAAAATCGCCAGAATCATAAACACAATACCTGACCATCGAGGCAGACTTGTGCCATAAGTAAAATTACTTTTTTTCATTTTATACACCTCCATGTGTGTTTTAATTTTTTTCTTTGCGTCAAATCCGTTTGTCGCGTCATTAATAATTTTAATTCTGATTTACATCCTCATTTGAAAATGAGCTAATCGGGGAATTTCAGAATTCTCTTCATAGGCATCTCCTCCTTTAAGTATTGCTTTAATTAAATCTTTATCTTTTAATTTATTCATCTCAATAACTATATCGACATTTCTTGCAAAAACTTGAATTTCTTTTTTTTATTTGTCCCAGGTAGTTATGACCTACCCTTAAAGAGACCATTGAACGGAATGGTAATGGCAAAAGCTATGCCAATCAAAAAGTCAATATTTATTTTAAACAAATTTCAATCTCTCTTGAAATAATTTTTATAAAGAAATTCTCAAGCACAATATGAGGTGTAGCCTGAATACAAAACGCACTATATGTAGTAAAAACAAGCCCCATGATTTTAAATAAAAAAAGCCCCCAATAATCTAATAATTGGAGGCTCTGAATAGAAAATCTTTTTTCCGTTCTCTCTAAAATAGAGTGGGAAGTTTTTTCCCTAAATAAAAAAACTATTTCCTGTTAAAAAATTTTTTTATTTATATTCGTCATATAATTTTTTTATTATTTCCTGGTCATATCCACCTTTGTGCAGCACCAGTCTGTATCGTAAAACTGTTGGCTGCGTATTTGAAAAAGCAACCGCATGCTGTCCCGGATATACCGCATTCTGCATACTGCGTTGACGACGCAAGATCCACGGTTGCGGACTGCCCGGATTTTCAGGATGGCTCAATACTGTGATACCGGTTATCCCTTCAGTCGTCAAAGAACCACTCATGTCTACCCATGCACCACCGTCAACAGCCGTGTTTTGTGGCTCCAATTCACCAACCTGTCCGGTAAATTTCATATCCTCAGGCAGTACAATACGGGTCGAAAATCCACTATACCCTTTAACATCCTCAGAACCACCGATTTTCATATCCGGCAGCATAGCAAGTAATTTGATATCAAAATCAATTACTCGATATGTTTCGGTTCGGGGATAAATTGTAATTTTTGTATCTTCGGTAATAAGGGGCTTTTCATTACCTTGTTCATCTTTTACAAGGGGTGACTGCCAGTTCACTTTGACAGCAAGAACAAGATTACCAGCTTCTGTTTCATGAGTTTCTGCCTGAGCTACATTCCATTCCCAATCTCGTATCTCCCAGGGATCACCAATCTTTTCATCTCCAATCCAGATCTGGTGCCAGGACCAGAATATTCCACGTTGATGAAGATGATCAGGTGGATAATCTTCCGTAATCACATTTCCATCCAGATCCCAAAGCGGATGAATATAATGCCCTCTAAAGTACTCTCCCTCATGCCCTTCCGGAGACTTGGGCGCCCTTTGATAGAAAAAGACTTTTTCAGCCCCTTCATTAATTTGCAAACCCTGGTCGGTTTGTTCAACACTGAAATTGGGTTGCTTTGATGTGGAGCAGGAAATCAAAAATCCTGCAATTAATAAAACAAACATTATTCGTTTCAAGTCGTACCCTTTCAGAATATTATACATAACTTGTTTAATTTAAGCAACTTAATTGCCCAACGGAATTTGTTGAAATTCAGCTATCAGCTTGTGTATTGCGTCAATATAATTTTGTATTTCTCTGTTGCGCGTGCCGGACCATATTTGATTTTTATATTTGGCCGCATTCCTTACTCCTTCTTTGAGTCCTACCAATCCGCCATCCAGGTCATATTGATCAATCAGAATTGACAAGTAGCGCGTTCCAATTCGAATATTATATTCAGGGTTCAGCAATGCCTGTTCTGCGGAGATCCAGTTAATCCGTTCAAATTCCGAAACCAGCATGCCGGTAATGGGCATAATCTGCATGAGCCCCATACTGCCCGAGGGTGAAATATATCGTGGGTCCCACGTACCACCGGTTTCGTGAGTTATAATCGCGCAAATTAAATCTACACTAATATTGGGGAATTGTTCTGCACCGGTAACAATCACCTGAGCAATCTCGTATTTTTGCTGACGTGTCATTTTGTGATTGTACAGTTCTATGATGGTAATAATTTTTTGTACCTGATATTGACGTATGCTGTCAATATGGATTGAGGATTTCATCTCTGAAACCCGTTCCTCAAGCTCTAAAAGTTTGGCCTCACTTGATTGGTTCAGGAAAAAACGAACAACTGTACCAATGATAACAACAAGAAGCAAAATCACCAGCACCCGAATCATTGCCTTGAATGACTTTTCTCCCTCAGAGACCTGCTTTCCCATGTACTAGACTCCTCTATTAATAAAAAAAGGTACAAAATTAACCAGCCCATGTCAATTTATTTTCGTCTTGAATATATGACTATTTTTAAATAATTTCATTCAATAAATGAAAGGTGATTGTTTTTGCTAATTTTATCTATTTTTCTGATCATTCTTTACGCCATTATCCTCTTTTTTATATATCTGGGATTACAGTCATCCAAAACCCGGCTAACGGATGCATTAGAAAACCCAACAGTGTCAATAATAATTGCTGTTAAAAATGAAACAGAAAATATAATAACATGCCTCGAGTCTCTAATAAATCAAAAATATCCAAAAGAAAAAACTCAAATCCTTGTAATTGACGATCAATCAACAGATGATACATATACCCGGGTAAAATCATATTCTCTAAAACACAAAAATATAACATGTCTACAATCCGACAATCCATCAGGTTGGAATAGTAGTAAAAAAGCAGCACTTGAAGCAGGTTATAAATATGCAACGGGTGAATTGCTGCTCTATACCGATGCAGATTGTCAGCCACCTGTTGGCTGGATTCAAGGCTTGGCAAATTGCTTTAAACCACAAACCGGGCTGGTAGCAGGATTTTCACCTCAAACCTGTACTCTAAAAAAACAGTGGAATCGATTTTTATTTGTAGACAGTCTCTCGGCAGCGATTGTTGCCGCAACAACCATATTAATGCAAAACGGTGCAACCTGCACAGGACGAAATCTTGCGATACGCAAACAAACTCTTGATGAGATTGGTGGTTACACAACGCTACCCGATACTCTGTCTGGTGATGATGATTTTATTTTACAAGCGATCAACAAACATCCATCCTGGCAGACATCCTACTCCTTCAATCCTGCAACTCATATCCCGGCAAAGGGACCCGGAACCTGGCAGCAATTTCTAAAACAAAAATCCCGTCATTTGTCATCGGGAACTGAATACCGATTCAACCAGCAACTGGGTTATGGACTGTATCATTTATCTAACGCTTGCATATGGATATTGTTTTTATGGAGCTTAGCAAGTTTGAATTTTACACAAAGTTTCTTGTTGTCAACCAAGTTATTGCTTGATTTTTCTCTGCTTTCTTATTTCGGTAAAAAGATGGACATACAATTGCCGCTTTCAGGATTTTTTATATGGGAGGTTTTGTTTCCCTTGTATCATCTTTTATCAGGCCCGGCTGCTTTTATTAAAAAAATATCCTGGAAATAGAGCATGAAAAATCCCAACACAAACCTGTGGACCAGCTATCAACAGACTGCCGAATACAGAGGAGAACTCGCTGCCCAATTGCTTCTCCCCTTTCATCCTCTTGCCGGATTAACAATTCTGGATCTGGGATGCGGAAGTGGTGGTATTGCCAAAGCGTTAATAAAACATGGCGCACATGTGACCGCAATGGACCCTGATCCTGAAAGAATTAAAATCCTTGACGGTGAAACGATTCCAGGATTAACAACCCAATGTTTGCCAGCTGAATCCCTTGATGAACAAGCTGTATACGATGTCATTATCTTGAATGATGTTCTGGAGCATACAATTAATCCTGATAAAGTTTTGTATAACTGTCAAAGGGCACTTGTACAATGCGGACTTTTGTATCTGGTTACACCAAATCGCTGGTCTCTTTTCAATGCATTCTGCGATCCGCATTACAGTATTCCCTTTGTTTCAATGTTTCCCCGCACCTGGACACGCTTTCTTATCGCTCAGGTATTGAAATGGCACCGTCCGGACAAACCGGATTTCCCCCAACTCTTTTCCCGTTTCAAGCTGGAATCATTACTTGGTAAAAACAATTTTACATTCGAATACGTAAACCGGCAGGCTGCCACATTGGCCATGAGTGAACCGCGTTACATCTGGAGCCGAAAATGGCATTTACAATCTATTCATATGATAAAACGTTTCAAAATTGAAAAAATTTTACTTACATTGGTCAACAATAAACCGGGCATATTCAATGCTGTATTCAATCCTGTTTGGTATATAATCGCAAAGCGGAGATGACAGAAACCAATTCAAAATTCAAGCTGCCCAGGAAGCAGATCATCATCCTGATCAAGCTCTTGCTGGCATGTATCATTATGTGGGTACTGATCAAACGCATCAGCATTGATCAGATTACCCTTGCTTTACGACAGGCCAACCTGCTGTATATTGCGCTGACATTTGGTTTACTGTTCCTGAATATCTTTTTTCAATTCAAAAAATGGCAGCTTTTGGTAAAGCTAGTCAAGCCCACGGCCCGTGCAGGTGAAATCCTGTCATCCCTGTTTGCGGGTTACGCGCTCGGCCTGGTAACCCCCGGACGTGTGGGAGAATTCGGACGATCGGTATTCATCCGGAATGCAGATTGGCGCCAGCTTACCGGGTTGGTAATCATTGACAAATTATTTTCAATGGCAATGGTTTATCTTTTTGGCCTGGCCGGTTTTGCATATTTTTTACAACTCAAAGCCGGGCATTTACTTTGGCAGCCCCTGTTAATCGCACTGGTCATATTGCTGCTATTGATCATCTTTTTAATCCTTCATCCGGACTTGCTTCGCACATTATTGATGCGGTTCCAACCCCGACTGATGAAAATTCGTTTTCTGGAAAAATTGACTTCTGCATACAGTGCTTTTACCCGTCGTCACGCATATACCCTGTTTGGTTTTGCCGCTTGTCATGTTTTCACATATCTGCTACAGTTTTATTTACTCATAAAAGCCTTTGCCGAAATCAACATACTGTTGGGACTATTAGCGGTTGCAGCAGCTTTTTTAGCCAAAACACTACTACCCATTTCTTTTGGAGACCTGGGCGTTCGTGAAACCGCGGCAATTTATTTCTTTTCACAACTGGGTATTACCCGCGCCGCTGCATTTAATGCATCATTTATTTTGTTCATCATCAACATTCTCATTCCATCAACAATTGGCATGGCTGTCATTCTCTTAAACCGAAACATGGGTAAAAATGTCGGGTTAAATTCCTAATGCCAATTCTCCTTATATTTATACTGGTACTGTCCCTGATTTATACGATATTTTTATCCGTTTTGATGATTGGGCTGGGTCGCCTGCTCTCAAACAGTAAACCATTGAACGATATCCGCCCCATGATCTCGGTACTTGTACCGGTACGCAATGAAGTTGAAACCCTTGAAAACTGTATCAATAGTCTGTTGTCACAAAAATACCCACAAGACCGATACGAAATCATCCTGATCAACGATCATTCAACCGACGGCTCTGCTGAAATAATTTCCAAATACGCAGAGACAGTACAAAACATTATCGCGCTAGATAATCCCGCAATTCAACCCGGGATCTCTCCAAAAAAACAGGCCATTGAAACCGGCATAACCAGAGCGCAGGGAGAAATCATCCTGACTACCGATGCTGACTGCCTGGTACCTCCCGGATGGTTTGAACAATCCGTGAAATCTATTAATGGATCTACAGCTCTTGCCGCTTCGTGGCTGCTGGTGGATCCCGGCAACACGATATTAGGGCGCATGGAATCGCTGGACTCGCTTGGATTTGTTCTGATAGGTGCCGCCTCATTCGGATTGGGGAAACCGTTTCTCGCAAACGCAGCCAATCTGGCGTATCGCAAAGAGGTGTTTCTTGAAATTGGCGGTTTTAGCGGCAACAAACACCTGGGTTCCGGTGATGATGATCTCTTGCTGCAAAAGCTCTCAAAATCCAGATGGAGCAGCCTGTTTAACACCGATTCCGCCAACACGGTTTGGACACGGGCAAACACAACATTTGCCGGTTTTTTCCAACAACGCGTGCGCTGGGCTTCCAAAAGCAAATATTATCATATAGCTTTAATATTACTGGAATTGTTTGTCTTTCTATTTTATATATCTACCACATTATCTATTCTCTTGCCAATAGCCGGAATATGGCCAGTTTATACATTGTTGCTGTTTGTTATAAAAATCATACTGGATACAAAATTCATTCGAACCGGCTGCCGCCACTTGAACCGGTCATTTCACTATGGGGATATGTTTTTGACGGAACTGTTGCAACTGGTTTATATACCCATTGTTGGAATTGCAGGCTTGACGGGAAGATTTAAATGGAAAGACCGTACATATCTCAAGGGGTCGCTCAAAGGTTAATGAAAATCCATTCATTTAGCGGTTTGAATAATAACTGATTTTCAGTATATTTCTACCTGAAAAATAAAGGAAAATCGCATTGAAGCGTTTTATAATATCTTTTGCAATACTCTTTCTATTGAGCATTCAGTCAATAGCCCAAACTGTTAATGTACCACTGGGATATTGGGGTTACGACTTTTTGGACCGGTGCGAAACCAAAGGTCTTGTCAACTCTGTTGTAATGCGAGTCAAACCTTACTCCCGCGAAACCGTTACAAAGCTCATTATCGAGATAGAAAATAATCTAAAAAACAGTTCGGGAAAATTTTCAAAAACGGACCATGCACAGTTTGAACAGCTCAAAGGGGATTTCGTTCAGGAACTCTTGCAAATGGCCCCGGATGTTAAAACATCCATGTCTGAAAAGCACTTGTACTCTCATTTTGAAAATAATAGTCAGATCCATTTTGATTTGCTTGTCATGCAAAACATGGTCTACAACAAGGGTGAGCAATACGATCCTACTGAAAAAATTTCCGAGACAACTGTTGGTGGCATTTTACGGGGGCACCTTGGCGGCAAACTGGGATATTATGTAGATGCCCGCAACTCTCTGCTTCGCGGAACCGATATTGATGAAGAAAGCTTTGATGTTTCCAAAGGGTCACCCACTGTAACCTCGGGATCAAATGTATTCAGTGACAGGGCAACAGCTTATTTCATCTGGGAACGTCCCTGGCTTCGTGTTCAGGTAGGTAAGGATGAAATGGAATGGGGTCCCGGATATCATAGCGGTTTGAGTCTTACACGCAACATGCCCCCTGCGGACATGATCAAACTCAACAGTACCTTTAAACGTTTTTCATTCACCAGCGTACACATGTTTCTTAATAATAGCCTGGGACCTAAATATCTGACAGGTCACAGAATTGATATTCGTGTCTTGCGTGGGCTTTATGTTGGCGGCACGGAAACCGTTATTTATGGTGACCGTGATGTTGAAATGTCATATCTCAACCCCTTAATGCCCTACCATGTAGCTGAACATCACCTGGGAGACCAGGACAACAACACCATGAGTCTGGATATTACCCTAACCCGTTTTGCGGGTATTAAAGCTTATGCCGAATTTTTCATTGACGACATGACCACAGCTGAAAGCCTGAATCGGTTCTATGGAAACAAGTTTGCATTTTTAACCGGCCTTCACCTTGTCAGTCCTCTGAATATTCAAGACCTTGACCTTCGCCTGGAATACAGCCGGGTTGAACCTTTTGTTTACGCGCATCACGATTCCATCAACATCTATTCACATTATGATAAAGCCATAGGCCATTGGCTGGGGCCCAATTCAGACACTGCATTACTGCTGGCATCTTATCGGTTCAACAGAGATTTTAAAGCAGAGTTGAGTTTTGAACGGATCCGCAAAGGAACCGGAACCATCAGCACCACCGATCGACCGGAATCCGGATTACGCAAGCATTTTCTTGGCGGCACTGTAGACAAACGTAATCTGTTTGGCATTAAACTGATGGACCAGATACGCAGAGACATTTTTGTTGCAGTATCATACACCTATAGTAAGGGTGACAACATAAACCAGATAGCCGGATTTGGTTCAAATGACCATCTGGCACGATTTGAATTTAGAATGAATTATTAACCGGTACATACTCTATGTTTTTTTATCTTCTTCTTATCATGACCGCCGGTTATATTGCCATTATTCTGTGGATTACCCTGGGCCTTTTTCGGATACCCAAAACCGAGTCTCATGATCAACCATTCATTTCTGTAATTGTTGCTGCAAGGGATGAACAGGACAATATTGTTGCGCTGCTGCAATCCCTTACTGAACAAAACTATCCCAAAGAAAAATACGAAATTATAATTGTTAATGATGGTTCAACAGACCATACTGCTGAATACATTCAATCTTTTCAAAGCGAATATCCGGATTCTAAAATCACCCAACTATTCACAGAAAATCGTGAATCTATCATATCCCCCAAAAAGAACGCAATTACAATGGGTATTGAACATGCAAAGGGTGATCTCATTTTATTGACAGATGCGGATTGCTTTCCCCCCGTGGGTTGGATACAGGGCCTGGTGAAACGTTTTACTCCCGAAACGGGGATGGTGATAGGTTTTTCTCCCTACGAGCTCCCATCAATCGATACAATACCCGCAAAATTTCTGGCTCTGGATGCTCTATCTCTTGCCGCTATAGCCGCAGGTACTTCCGGGTGGGGATTCCCCGCCACCTGTAACGGACGGAACCTTGCGTACCGCAAGAGCGTATTTAAAGAGGTGGGTGGCTTTGAAAAAATCAAACAATTTGCATCTGGTGACGATGACCTGTTCCTCAAACTGGTGCTAAACAACACGGATTGGAAAATCCGTTACGCTTACGATGCCGACCTTGAAGTGCCAACTGTTATGCTGTCAAATATCAGCCAGTTTTTCCATCAGCGTATGCGTCATGCATCCAAAGGATTGCACTATGAACCGGTAAAAATTATGATCCTGGTTCTGGTATATTTATTCAATCTGTTTTTACTCATTACTCTTCTTGGATTGTTATTTGGTATTATAAACAGTACATTGTTCCTGCTTTTTGCAAAATTTATGGCAGATTTTCTTTTACTGGCTGTCTTTGCCGGTAAAATGAAAAAATGGCATTATTTGACAATTTTCCCGCTTGCCTCCATTGCTCATTTATTCTATGTTGTAATATTTGGAGCATTGGGTCAGTTAAAATGGTTTAAATGGAAATAAGTTGGATTTTTCATGATAGTTGCAATAGTAACACTTTTATCAATACTGTATATTATTACAATACTTTTATTCCTGATTGGATTATTGACAAAAAAGTCCGGCAGCAATACAACCCAATATCATGTTACGGTAGTCATTGCCGCACGCGATGAAGAAGACAATATTGGCAATATTCTTGAGGACCTTGCACAACAAACTTATCCTGCAGATAAATTCAATGTTATTGTTGTTAATGACGGATCTACAGACAATACACAGGCTGTTATAGATACATTTACAAACCGATTTCCCAACTTTAGTTCTCTTGCAGTCCAGGCAGTACCAAATGGATTCAGTCCCAAAAAATTTGCCTTGCAGCAGGCCATTGAACAAAGTAAAAGTGAACTGATTCTCTCAACAGATGCGGATTGCCGCGTGCAAAAGGCCTGGATTGAAAGCATGGTATCATATTTTACTCCCGAGATCGGCTTTGTAATCGGTTTTTCTCAATACGGCACTCCCCGTGACAACCAAAACACCATTGAAAATCTTCAGGCGTTTGATTTCATGCAGATGATGGGTGTAGCCGCTGGCACCAGCAATATGGGATTGCCCATGGCCGCATCCGGTCAAAATCTGGCTTACCGAAGAGAGGCGTTTTTAGAGGTGGGTGGATTTAATAGAATAGCTCATCGCATTTCCGGTGACGATGTATTGCTATTACAACTGATTAACCGCTATACCCAATATAAATCGGTTTTTGCTGCAGATCCCAAAACTTTTGCCGTATCCAAAGCACAGCCCACATGGAACGACTTTATCAATCAACGTATTCGTTGGGCCTCTAACGGTTCTTATCAATTATACCTCAACATCCCGTTTTTTCTGTACCTGATGTTGGTGTATCTTTATTCAATCAGCATAGCGCTTGCTTTTTTCGGTGCAGTCTTTTTATCCGTCCCTTTGTCTTTTTTCATCGGGGCATTAATCATCAAAATTCTTGCGGATGGCGCAATTACATTAAAAAGCGCGTTCTATTACAACAGACGAGATCTGTTAAAATGGTATCCACTGTGGTTCGTGTTGCAAGTACCTTATATTGTTTATGTGGGTTTTCAGGGGACTTTTGGCAATTTCAAATGGAAGGGGCGCAAGCACTCTACAGATTTTAACAAAACTCCCAGACACCTGTCTTTTACAGACCAGTCGAAAGTAAATGAATGAATAAAGTGATATTTACATTCGGTTGGTTAATAATTTTCACCATCTCATCATGGGCAGTAGACACCCTGCCATTTATAGATGAAACGTTAAACTATTCTGTAAAATTTAATGGACTTGCTACAGCTCATTCTTCATTGACATGTGAACAATCTGATTCCAATGACATTCAATTCCAATGGAAGCTGAAATCAAAAAAAGCATTCCGCTTTGTCTTTTATGTGGACAATATATATACTTCACGGGTAAACACACAAACATGGCAAACCCTTTCATTCACCAAAGACATAAAACAAAAGAATATAAAACAAAAAGTAACAACGCTATATAAACGTGATGAAAATATTGCCTATACTGACAATGATCTGCAATGGCCTGCCCCGGAAAAAAGTATGGACATTTTATCGCTTTTGTATCACCTGCGTTTACAAGACCTGAATGCCGGTGATTCGTTAAATTACATCATTGACCTGGAAAGTCATATCTGGAATATTACCGGCACGGTAGCTGATCAGGACAATGTAAAAACTGTGAACCTTGAATTTTCCCCCTCTATGCCGATTGTAGAACGGGCCTGGAAAACGGATCTCATGACCAATCGTATATCCAAAGCATTAACAAAACTGACGATTCAGTTCGGACCCGCCCCGCTAAACGTTCCAAATAAAATCAAATTTGAGAACGACCAATCCACAGTAGAAATGGACCTAGATACGGAATAATAAACCTATGATCCTGACGCTTTTAACATTTGCCGAATATGGCATCTTTACTCTTTACATTCTCTGTGGAATTATTATATTTTTCGGATTAAAAAAGTATAATCAACCACCATTAACCAAATTCCCACCTGTATCTGTAATTGTTGCAGCAAGAAATGAAGAACACTATATAAGCGCTTGCCTGAATTCTCTGATTGAACTTGACTATCCTCAAGACAAACTTGAACTGATCATAGTTGACGATCATTCTACGGATAAGACCCAGAGTATCATCAAAGAATTTGCTGACAAACACAAACACATCATTCCCATTGCATTGGGAGATTATTTCGAAAACAATTCCGGCAAAGCCGGCGCCATCCAGTTTGCTGTTGAAAAAAGTAAAGGTGAATTCTTATTCGTAACCGATGCTGATTGCCAGGTGCCCCGCGGTTGGATTAAAAACCTGTTATCTGCATTTACGCCCGGATTAGGACTTGTTGGTGGGGCCACTTTATTAGATAAACCCAATGAAAAAATGCCATTGTTTGGTCGAATCCAGTCATTCGACTGGTTATATTTACTTACTATTGCACTCTCTACCGGACACTATGGTTTTCCAATCAGTTGGTTTGGCAACAACATGGCCTTTCGGCGGGAGACGTTTGATTCTATAGGTGGATTTAAAAACCTTAGAAATACCATTGTAGAAGATTTTGCATTTATCCTCAAAATCCATAAATCCCGAAACTGGAAAATTAAATTCTTGTTCCATCAAGACTCACTGGTAAAAAGCGATCCGGTTCTGCATGTCCGGTCATATTATAACCAGCGTAAACGCTGGGCCAGCGCAGTGAACGCGGTCCATCCTATAGCAAAATTAATGATGGTTACTTCGGTTGCTGCCCATGTCATTATTGTTTTAAATATCATAACACTGCAATTCCATTCAGCAATTTTGGGCTTTACCATCATGACCCTGGTAGATTTAACTGCCACCTGGAAATCTACAGGATTTTTAGACCGCAGGGATTTGTTGAAATATATACTGCCGTTTAAAATCTATTACTTTTATTTTACTCTTGTCTTTCCTATTATGTTGATATTTGACCGTAAAATTGACTGGAAAGACAGGAATTATCCGATATTTTCCAAAACAACCGAGTTTTAAAATGCAGTTACCCTGGTCACCCATACTTTTACATTATTATATCACGTATCGCTGCAACTGCAAATGCCAATTCTGTGATATTTGGGACACTCCCGGAAATCCCAAAAGTCAGTTTGCTGACCTTGAGGCAATCCGGCAAAATCTGGAACAGGGGCGCAAGCTAGGACTAAAATTCGTAGACTTTACCGGCGGCGAGCCATTGCTGCATACCGCTCTGCCCGAGATGCTGGATATGGCAAAATCCATGGGCTATCGTACTACCCTGACCACAAACGGCATCCTTTATCCCCAAAAAGCCAAAGACCTGCTGGGTAAAGTGGATCTGCTGCATTTCTCGCTGGACTCTCTTGATCCTCAGCAGCACAATACACTGCGTGGTAAAAATGTTTTTGACAGTTTAATGCTGGCTATAGATACGGCCTTAGCCCTGGGAGAAACACCGGACATCTTGTATACCGTTACCCAGGAGAATATTGGCCAGCTCGAAAACCTTGCCCGTTTCGCCGGCAAGCTGGGTCTTATGCTTATTATTAACCCGGTTTTCTCTCATGTACAACAACATCAACTGGCAGAAGGTACACTGCAACGCATTGAATCGTTTCGTAAACTGCCCTATGTTTATATAAACAGCGCCTTTCACCAGTTGCGAAGGATGGGAGGCAACAATCCGGAAAATCCGCGCTGCCGTGTCACGACTTCAACCATTGTTATCTCTCCTGACAATCACTTGTTGCTGCCCTGCTTCCATCATCATCAGTACAAAATCCCGGTGAATAACAGCCTGTACTCGCTCTATCACAGTGATAAAATCAAAGATTATAAAAACATGGAAGGAAAATACGATTTTTGCAGCGGATGCGTTATGAATTGCTATATGGACCCTTCTTTTCTATACAAAGCCGATTCTTATTTGACCAAAAGCCTGTGGTCAAAAACCCGTTATGCCTGGAACAAGTACATCAGACGACCAGTGGAAAAACACACCGGAAGGCTAGATACCCGTCCTGCCGCTGAAATTGCCCAATCCATTCGAGAGTTGAATCAATGTTCGTAGAATTTCCAGACATCCATACACATATACACGTGCTTGCCCCCCTGCTGTTCTTTTTCCTCTATGCAGAAATCCATTTCAGATTCCCTGGGATTCCCAGCCGGTACTTTATTAAGCAGCCCGAGATCCTGGCAGATGTACCTCACCGCATCAATCCGGGACAGCCACTGCCGGTATTAATCCTAATCAAAGATGCAAACCGCTTTCCCGTTACCCTGCAAGAGATTAATGTTGATATTATTTCGCATAACAGCCGTGAGCGCATATACCACAATACTTTAAACCTTGATATTGACTCTGAATTCTGGGAAAACCTGATCGACATTGACCTGTCGGCAAAATCAAAAGGCAGTGTTCAGATTGATGTTGAAATGCATTACCATATTGCCGGAAAAACCTATTGCATTAAAAATGACAACTATAAACAAACATCCCACGCACCTTTTGATGTATTGATCGACACACATCCGCTGCCAAAAGCAAATAACTGGTATTTTGGCGATCTGCATTATCACAGTAATTATACCAGCGATCAGGTTGAATTTGGCGCCCCCATTTCTGCATCCAAAACCATCGCCAAACGTATGGGAATCGATTTTTTTGCGGTTTCTGACCACTCGTACGATCTGGATGATCATTGGAACAATTTTCTGAAAAACGATCCGGATTTAAAAAAATGGAAGCATCTGTGGCAGACGATTGAACAGATCAACAAAGAGGATGACAATTTTGTCATCATACCGGGAGAAGAACTGTCTGCCGGCAATCACAAAAACCAGAACGTACATTTTTTGATATTAAACAATCGAGAGTTTTTTGCTGGTTATGGAGACAGCGCGGAAAAGATACTACAAACCCGCCCGCAATGGCAGATCTCTAATGTTTTGAAAAAATTATCACCTGATGCCGTATCTATTGCATCGCATCCCGAAACCAATCCTCCGTTTGTACAGCGCTTACTGATCAATCGTGGTAAATGGCATCATGCTGATTATACAGCTCAAGGGTTAACCGGTGTTCAAATGTGGAACGGAGACAAGGAACATTTTCTTAAACATGGTTTACCCGCGTGGATAGACTTGCTGCTGCAAGGCCATAAACCTGTTCTTTTGGCCGGCAATGACGCGCATGGCAATTTCAACAGGTTCCGTCAGTTGAGCACTCCATTCTGGAGCATGAAAGAAAACCATCTGGAAGTTTTTGCCGTTGCACGAACGGGCGTATTTTTAGAGGGGTCTTTTACGCTTGACTCGCTTCTGCAAAGCATACAAAAAGGAAAGGCTATTGTAACCGATGGACCTTTTGCGGATTTGAGTCTTCAGGAGGGAAACAAGCTGGCGAAATTGGGTGATACGGTTCAAGCAAGTAATGTGCAGGCTGAAATTAAGGTATTATCGTCTCCTGCGTTTGGAGAGATATCATCTATTGATCTTTATATTGGGGATAAAATAAAACGCACAGAACACCCTCAATCCCTGGATCTGCCAAGAGATACCGGGTATTCTCTGGAATTGAGTGTACAGTTGGATAATTTACCGAAATCGGGATATATAAGACTGGTTACAGTTTGTAAAAGCAAAGACAGGGAATTCCATTGTTTCACAAACCCTGTCTTTATAAATAGTTAGCACTACATCAATTTAATTTTTTTAATGATGCGTTTCAACCCTCTTCCGAAAAATTCGGGTTCAATTTCAATGTGTCTTTCCGCTCCCTCTCCAAAACTCTGCACTTTGATAGAATCTACTGTTTTTAAGGAATCGTGCACTACGTAACGTGCATAGCTGCTCATATGCGGCAATACTACTTTTTTCCTTGATTGAACAGCTTCATCTGCTTTTTCCTGAGCAAACTTTTTTAAATTCCCCACAGGATATACCTTGAGTTCATAATCGTCCCCATTACGATAGGTCTTTGTTACGATGTTTGGATTATGATCAAAATGCCGATGGATCTGTTTTCTTTCAAAAGCATTCAATTTTTGCAGAGATACTGGTTCCAATGAACCATCAAGATCTTTTTTCACCTGATCTAACAAGTGCCTGATTTTTTCATCATCATTATCATTTCTATTTCGCTTTTTGAACATACAGTCCTCTTTTTTCTATATTGAGTCCATCTATAATAAGCAGTGAATATTCAAGTTAAGAATTATTTTTCAATGCAGCAATTAATTTTTCATGTATCTTGTCAAAGGGACCGTTGCTGAATGTTACTACCTTGTCGCCCCTTTTCACATGTCTGATGATATGGTTTACCATTTCATCGGTTGTTTCTATATAATGTGCTGTTTTACCTTTAAAACGTATATCCTCTGCTAAAAGTTCCGGTGAAAACAGCATATCGTTACCCACTTTTGAGGGTTGGTTTACAGGTGCAAGCAATACATAATCTGCACTGTCAAACACCTCTATAAATTCTTTTTGAAAAATATTTCTACGTGTGGTGGCAGAGCGTGGTTCAAATAATGCCCATATTCCTGAATCCGGATACTTTTGTCTGAATCCGTCCAGCGTTTCTTTTATAGCAGTAGGATGATGTCCAAAATCATCATACACCTCAACACCAGCGGCTTCTCCTTTGAGTTCCAGTCTGCGTTTTACACCTTTGAATGTTTTTAATGCCTGTTGTATTTTCCCAAATTCAATACCGGCGAAATGTGCGGAAGCAATTACTGCAAGCGCGTTTTTAACATTATGTTTTCCCAATGCACCCAGGGCTACATTGCCCAGTAATGTGTTATGGTGATAGACATCAAAATGCATCAATCCTTCAGATACCTGCATCTTTTCTGCCCGCCAGTCATTGTTATCATTAAAACCAAAAGTTTCAACCGGACAAAAAGCCTTTGCAGAGACATCCATAGCTTCGGGATCATCACCACAAACGATCAGCAAACCACTCCTTGGTACAAGATTTACAAACCGTTTAAATGCCAGTTTAATGTCATCCAAAGATTTATAGATATCGGCATGGTCAAATTCCACACTATTGATAATACCCACATCCGGTAGGTATTGTAAAAACTTGGCTGTCTTTTCAAAAAAGGCCGAGTCGTACTCGTCGCCTTCAAGAATAAAATCTCCGCCACTTCCAAGTTGAAATCCGCGACCAAAATTCTCCGGAATGCCGCCAATCATAAAGCCGGGATCTTTGCCCGCAGACTCGAACACCCAGGCCATCATGGAAGAAGTCGTTGTTTTTCCATGGGTTCCGGTAACTACAAATGACCGGTTTCCGCGTATCATAAATTCTCTTAATGCACCGGCCAAAGAAATATAGGGAATCTTTTTATCCAGTATTTCTTCAATCTCTACATTTCCCCTCGAGATCACATTTCCAACAACCACCAGATCCGGCTGCGGATCAAGATGCGCGGGATCAAAGCCCTGCATAACCGGTATGTTTTGATCTTCCAGAAAAGTGCTCATGGGTGGGTACAAATTCTCATCACTTCCATAAACCTCGTACCCTTTTTGTTTCAGCATAGCGGCACAAGATGCCATAGCCGTTCCGCATATTGCCAGGAAATATATCTTTTTATTTTCGTTCATCAAAATCAATGTATGGTTAACCTTCCGTATTCATTTTCTCAGGGAACTGACTTTTTGTGACTTTTTCTATCCCATCCTTGGTGACTCTAATATTGGTTATGCGACCGGCGTTACCGGGCACTCCCAGATCGTTTTCATTCAGATATAAATGTATTCCACTGGCATTGCCAATGCGCATCCAAAAATCGGATGGGCTTTGCCATGAGCGTTCATCGCCCGGAATAAAAATAGCTTCGTCTGTAAGGGTATCCGAATATACTATACGCAGCCAGGTTGTATCGGTTACAACCATTCTCAGAGAATACATTTCAGGCTCGGGAGTTGATTCTATAACATCCGTAGTAGCTTCTACCGCTTGCGTATTCTGTGCCGTTAAATCAGATTTGCTATCCGGCTTGTCTGTATTTTTCAGTTTTGGTACAAATATAATCAGGGCAACAACAATAACTGCAACGGCAAGAAAGCCATAAATAAAAATACTGTAAAAGCCCAGCATCAATTTAAAATCTTCAAACCAGTTTTGTTTAACCAAATTGGGTTCTGAATAATTATTTTTAATTTCCGGTTGAGGCTCAGGGATTGCAGGTCGTTCAGGTACAACAATCTCTGGTTCTTTAACAGGTACAGGATCAGCTACGGGTTCTGGCTCTGGCTCGGGTTCTTTTTCCGGTTCCGGCTCTGATTCCGGTTCTTTTTGCTCTGTTTCAGGTTCAGTACTTTCTTCTGGATTCTCTGGTTCCGGTTCAATATCGTCTTCATCTTCGTCTATCGGTTCCTGTACAAGCGGCTGGCCTTCTTCCTGCTCTATCTTTGTTTCTTCCTCCGGTTCAGGTTCGGGTTCCGGCTCCAGTGTGGGCTCTGGTGATGGTTCAGGTTTGGGCTTATCTCTCAAATCCAGTTTTGTCGACTCGACCTCATTCATCACTGATGAATCCACATCTTTGACAAAAGAAGAATGATACTTTTTCAAAACAACATCAGGATTCAAACCCAGCTCACGCGCAACAGAACTCAGATATGCTTTAACATAAGCACTGGGTAAAAAGTCAAACACTCCATTTTCAAGATGCTGAATGTTCTTTACTGAAATTTTGGTTATATCAGCCAACTTTTCAACTGTCAGGCCCTTGGCCTGTCTTTGCTCGGCCAGTTCATGGCCAAGCTCTGCTTTTTTATTTTTTTGATTGTTCATTGTTATTCAACATGGTTAATAATTGAGTATAAAATTTGGTTAATGGAAATCCTACAACATTGTAAAAACAACCATCAATCTTTTCAGCAAATACCGCGCTTTTATCCTGAATGCCATAAGCACCGGCTTTGTCGAACGGACTTTTTGTGCCTATATATCCCCAAATCTCCCAGTCTTCCAATTGACGAAAACTGACACGCGTAACTTCAGCGTCTGAAACGATATGATTCTGGGGTTTTTCTACAATGGCAAACCCGGTATATACCTCGTGCGTTCTGCCTTGAAGACGTTTAAGCATTTCATACGCCTCATCCGCATCTTTGGGTTTACCCAATATTTCATCATCCAGTACGACTATCGTATCCGCTCCAATGATTCGACCTGTATCAATATCCTGAGCTACCTGTTTTGCCTTTGCTAATGATAACGCTTTTACATGTTCACGAGGATCACGGATATCAATTTCACTTTCATCAAAATGACTGGGCACAATGTCAAATTCAAATCCAATACGTGTCAAGAGCTCTGCACGTCTCGGTGATTTTGAAGCCAGTATTAAGGGTTTTTCATGGATCTGTTCCATGATCTTTATATACTTATCGTCTGTCATCACTATCCAGCATCAGCGTAACGGGACCATCATTATGTATTTCTACCATCATATTCGCGCCAAAAATACCTTCCTGCACTTTGAGACCGGTTTCTCCAAACATTTTGGTAGCTTTGTGATATAGCGGTTTTGAAAGATCCGGATGTGCGGCATCCGTAAAACTGGGACGTCTGCCCCGCCGCGTATCTCCATATAAGGTAAATTGAGATACAACCAGCAATTGTGCGCCAACATCCAATGCTGAAAGATTAAACCGTCCATCTACATCTTCAAATATCCGCAAGTTCACAACCTTGTTTACCATATATTCTAAATCTTTTTCATCATCATCATGTTTAATGCCCAATAAAATAACCAGGCCTTGATCAATCTTGCCAACAATTTCTTTTTCTACTGTTACCGATGCCTTTTCAACGCGCTGAATCAATGCTCTCATAAAGCCTACCATCTCCCTACGTAAATCGCCAACAATCCCACCAGCATATCAGCTTTTAATAACACACTCAGTTTAGAAAATATTTTTCTCTCCGGACGTATCCAGATCATTATGGTACTGAACACCAGTACCGTATTTACCCCGGCAATAACCACCCACAAATACCAGATGCCATAAATACCAAGCGGGTAAGGCAGCAGAGTAATGACAATCAGCAATACAAACAATACACTAGTCAACATTCGGGCCGGAAACAAACCATATTTGACCGGCAAAGTAATAGCATTATCTCTCTGGTCGCCTTCAATGTCTTCCATATCTTTGATAATCTCGCGCCCAAAATGCATCATGAATGCAAATATGGCGGGTATTACAGCCTGTTCAATGTTCCTAACCGCAATTCCACCATAAATAAATGCCATACCGGTTGCCAGACTGACTGTTAAATTGCCCAACAGTACCATTCGTTTGAATCTGGCACTATAGAAATACAGCAAAACCGATGAAATTGCCGAAATCAGTAATGCTTTTTCATTAATCAATGCGCCAAACACGATACCGGCAGCATAAAGCAAAATTGAGAACAACAAAGCGGTCTTTTTCGAGATCAAACCCGAGGCCACCGGCCGGTTGGGTTTATTGATCTTGTCTATTTCAACATCAAAATAATCATTTATGGTATTAGACGCCGCGGTAATTACACCACCGGACAGAGCCGCCAGCAGTATTGCTGCCCAATGCTCAAGACTGCCGCATAAAAGCGCCGCAATAAAAATAGAAAGCATGGCTATAAAAACATTCACCGGACGCGTTAGTGCCAGTAATCCGTTTATTTTTGCACGAGTAGACAAAGTTACCTCAGGTCAATACCAAACAGATAATATAGTATTCCTGTAATTCAAAATCAAGATGTATTCATTTGACCGGTCTACAGGCAAGAGTTGGTTCTAGACAGGATTATGAACATCAATATATTTAACATCCACATCAAACTGAGCGGCAATATAATCACCCAGGGCCATTATACCGGGTCTTTCAGTGGCATAATGCCCGGCAGCAATGAAATGTATATTCCCTTCTTTGGCTTTATGCATAACCGGTTCAGACACTTCTCCGGTAATAAAGACATCCAATCCGTCTTCAATTGCTTGTGAAATATAGTATTGTGAACCTCCCGAACAAATCCCGATACGAGAGACTGTTTTGGGGCCATAATCAAAAACCAGGGGATTACTGCCATAATAGGATTTTACGTTCTCTAAAAACGATGTAAAAGGTATAGGATCCATCACACCTTTAACACCCACATCAATAAAGCCTTCAATATCTCTTAATTGTAAATTTTTAGCTGCCTGCGCATTATTACCAACCTGCATGTGTTTATCTAGCGGAAGGTGATATGCCAGCAACGTGATCTCATTGTCAAGTAACCGTTTTAAACGAGCTTTTAAGCCTCCCTTAACAACCGGACTTTCTTTACTCCAGATAATACCATGATGTACAATAATCATATCCGCTTTTTTTTCAATTGCCAGATCAAACAATTCCACATTCGCAGAAACAGCGGTTATAATTTTCTCAACTTTTTCTTTACCTTCCACCTGCAATCCATTGGGCCCATAGTCAGAAAACTCGTGCACTGCCAGGTATTCGTTCAGGTTTGCGGTCAACTCGTCTCTTAATATCATATACATTCCATCATTTTTATTTCAGTCTATAACAATCGGTTTATTTTGTTTTGACGACTCGTAAACAGCCAATATCAACTGTAACGCGCGTCTTGCTTCTGCACCGCTTACAACAGGTTCACGGTTTTCACGGATAGCACCAAAAATATCTGTAAACTCTTTAATAAAAGGAGTTAAATCAATATCAAGGGGCTTTGAAGCACCGCCTGCAGAACCGCTCTCTTTACGAAAAGGTTCTTCACCATCAATGTGCATAAAAGCCAGTCTTTCGCCCTCGACAACAACCGTACCTTTGGTGCCATGTACGTCAAGCCTAGCCGGCAACCCGGGAAACGTTGCGGTAGAGGCCTGTATCACGCCCGAAGCACCGTTCTCAAATTCTACCATAGCCATACCAATATCTTCTACTTCAATATCATGCGTACAGGTACGTGTTTTACCATAAACCCATTTAGCAGGTCCCATAACCGAAAGCATGAGATCAATAAAATGAATACCCTGATTCATAAACGGTCCGCCACCATCCAGTTCATGTGTACCGCGCCAGGCGCCGCTGTTGTAATAATCCATTGAGCGATACCATTTAATGCTGGCTTCTGCATGAATCAAATTGCCCAACTTTTGCTCCTTGAGAAGAGCGTATAATTTCTGCATGGGCTCCATAAACCGGTATTGGCTGATCACTCCCAACGTTACATTGTTTTCTTTGCAGGCGTTAATCAAAGCATCGGCCTTGTCCAGCGTTACATCTATGGGTTTTTCAACTATTACATGCTTGCCGGCTTTAGCAAATTCAATTCCCATCTCTGCATGAAGTCCGGATGGCAGAGTAATATCCGCAACATGGATTTCGGGATCATTCAGGACCTCATTTATATCTGTAGTATATTCCAGTCCCAGCTTTTCTGCCGCTTCGCGGGCTTTGGTTTCATCCCGACGATAAAGTTTAACAACCTTTACATTATCATTCAACTGCCGTATAGCATTCACATGATGCGTAGATATTGCTCCCGCTCCTATTATTGCAACATTCAGTGTTTTATTTGTGCTCATGTTCTATTCCCGTTTAAATACATTCAAGTGACAGATGTGATTTAGATCTCGTTTGGGCACATTCAAGGTACCGTCTGTATCTTTATAATATTTTTGTGAATCTTTAAAGTCTACAACCCGCGGTTCTTCTGCCGGAATGCCAAGAGCCAACACAGAATCCAGCTCGTATGAATCCGGTACGTTAAGCATTTCACACACCTGCGCACGGTTCACTGAACCCAACCAGCACGAACCAATTCCCTCGGCTAATGCAAAGAGTATCATATTCTCCACGGCAGCGCCAATATCATGACCAGTCCATGCAGACTTTAACGATTTATTGACAAGTACCGCAATATAGGCAACCGGTTGTTCATTGGGTGCGGGTCTTCCCGTATCATCCGGCAAATACCCTGCCCACCGCGTGTTTTGGAATACTTTATTAACAACATCTGGTTCCTGTACAATAATATACTCCAGTGGCTGCATATTCATTGCAGATGGTGCCAGGCGGGCTGAATCAACCAGGCTTTTTAATACCTCTGTGACTATTTTTTCCTGTTTGAAGCGACGAATGGTTCGTCGTTTCAAGATTAGATCATGTAACGACAAAGCATCTCCCTGTATTTTTTGTTATATTATAATTTAAACTGTTGCTTAACAATTACAAGAAAAATCGATTGATAAAAACCCTTGTAACACTTAAATGTACTTTACGTATAATAAACCAGAAAGCCCGTGGCATTAAACAAGGAGAACATTATGAGCACAGATCAAGTAAAATCAGTAAAACCCAAACATCATCATTCACGGGATTCATTAAGCGGGTTGATAACCGGATCGTTATTCATTTTAGCGGGAGCTTTTATTTTTGCAGAAAACCAGGGCATGTTTTACGATAGCTGGTTCTGGTGGTTTTTATTATCTGCCGGAATTGTATTCATTATCGAAGCAATTATCCGTATTCGTATCCCCCGTTTTAACAAACCTGTTTACGGCATCATCATTAAGGGAAGTATTATCTCCGCCCTGGGTGCCTCCCAGTTATACAATATAGAAGACTGGTGGCCAGTAATTCTGATTATAACCGGTTCCATACTCATATTTCAAGCATTTCACACAACTTCCGAAAATAAGGCATAAACCTTCCCCCCGGTTTATACCTTAACCGGGGGGATGCACATCCCCCGAATTACTTGTATATTCCCCCAATGCTTAAAAAGGACTTGGAAAATTCGTCAGGAATTGTAAATTATACTCGATTGATAAAGGAGTTTTTATGAATCTGAGTGACCTCTTGACAAAAGATGTAATTCGGATACCACTGGAAAATACCGAAAAAAACAGAATTATCGAAGAAATGGTCGATATTCTTGCTAGCCAGAACCGGGTTACGGACAGAGACGCTGTACTTCAGGCGGTTCTTGACCGTGAACGTGTTATGAGCACAGGCATGGGTGATGGCGTTGCCATTCCTCACGCTAAAAGCGACGGCGTTTCAGAACTTGTTAGCGCATTTGGCATTACCCGCCAGGATGTGGATTTCAAGTCTATTGATGAAAAACCTGTTCGCTTGATCTTTTTACTGGTTGGTCCGGTTGATCAGACGGGTCCGCATTTAAAAGCACTCAGTCGTATTTCCCGTTTAATGCACCGAAAAGAGTTTCGAGACAGGCTATCATCTTCACATTCAAGTGAAGAAGTCATCGAGGCCATCAAAAAAGAAGAGCAAAAATATTTTGCTTTATAATAAAGCTTTTTTTCATTAAACGGGTCTCTTTGCGAGGCCCTTTTGTATTTTAAGGGGAATGGATATGAGTGAAGAAAATTTAAATGACCCTAACGAGGAAATGGTCAGCCTCAGCACGCTACCGGGTGTGATTTATGCCGAAATGGTTAAAGAAACCCTGGAGAACAATGGTATTCCTTGTGTTATCAAATCCGATTTACTCAGTTCTGGCCTTTTAGCAAAATCAGCCGGCCTTTCTGATGATGTTTGCCGGATTTATGTACACAAAAAGCACCAGAAAAAAGCACAAACGATCCTTGAAGGAATGATGGACCACATATAGCAGGAATTTAAACACAATGAAATACAAATCTATTACCGGTATGCGGGATGTATTGCCCGAAGAACAGCCCTACTGGCGCTGGATTGAGCAAAAACTGCATGAAATTACACAAATCTATGGCTACAAACGCATTGATCCACCAATACTGGAAGAAACATCTCTGTTTATACGCGGCGTAGGTGATACTACCGATATTGTGGAAAAAGAAATGTACACCTTTAACGACAAGGGTGACAATTCCGTTACCATGCGCCCTGAATTTACAGCCGGCGTTATGCGGACCTATCTACAAAACGGATTGCACATGCAGGCTAAACCGGTAAAATTGTATTCCATGGGACCTGTTTTCCGCTATGAACGTCCTCAAGCAGGGCGATTTCGTCAGCACACTCAGTTTAATGTTGAAGCACTGGGCGAGCAAGATCCACTGCTCGATCTGGAAGTCATGTCCATTGCCTGGCAGCTTTACGCTGAACTGGGCTTCAAAGGCCTTGCTTTTCAACTCAACAGTACCGGCTGCCCCAAGTGCAGACCCGCCTATATTGAAACATTAAAAACCTACTATCAGGCCCATTACGACGAAATCTGTGACGACTGTAAACGCAGATTGGGTAAAAACCCACTCAGACTGCTTGACTGTAAAGTAGAAACCTGTCAACCTGTTATAGCCCAGGCACCGGTCATAAGCGAACATCTTTGCGAAGAATGTGAAGATCATTTCTCTACTTTGAAACGTTATCTTGATAAAACCGGCAGAGCCTATTCTGTAAACCACAAACTGGTACGCGGACTGGATTATTACACCAAAACCGTGTTTGAAGTATGGGCGCAGGGCATTGGTTCGCAAAACGCCATGTGCGGCGGCGGTAGATACGACGGCCTGATTGAACAACTGGGTGGCCCCTCTACACCGGGTATTGGTTTTGGCTCAGGAATTGAGCGCATCATTCTCAGCATGAAAGAACAAGGCATTGAACCCCCTGCATTAAAAAGTATAGATGTGTTTATAGCACACATGGGTGAAAGCGCCAAAGACAAAGCGATTGAATTAACCTTTGCGTTGCGACAACATGGCATACCAGCTTTGATCTCCTTTGGAAGTGATCGCAGCATAAAGTCTCAAATGAAAGAAGCCAATCGCAATAGCGCCAAATACGCTGTAATTCTGGGTGATCAGGAAATTGAACAAGGCGTTGCCGCAGTCAAAGATCTTGAAGAAGGTACCCAGACCGAGATCAAGATGGCAGATTTTATCGATTATTTTACAAACAAGATGAAATAAGACCATGACCGGGCCCCTGTCACAAAAGCAGGCCAAACTCGTTCGGTCTTTGCAAATAAAAAAATACCGGGAAAAAGAACAGCTTTTCTGGATTGAGGGTGTACGTTTGTGTGAAGAAGCGCTAAACGCATCTGCTAAAATTGAGTTTTGCGTTCTGGCTCAGAATTTTCAGGAAAATGACCGCAATCAAAATCTTTTAAAGCGCATCCTTGCTCAAAACATACCCACTTACCAGTCGCAGGAAAATTTCAAATCTTTGGCAGATACAGACTCGCCGCAGGGCATTGGCTGTGTTGTTAAGATTGAAGAGAATCTGCCGAATTATGAAACCGCAAAACGATTATTGTTCATTGACGGCATTCAAGACCCCGGTAACATGGGAACACTTTTCAGAACAGCGGAATGGTTTGGTTTTGATGGTATCATCACAAGCGATAATTCCGTGGACATATTGAATCCCAAAGTGCTGCGCAGTACCATGGGCGCAATATTTAACATTCCTGTTCAAGACAAGGCCCAGCCGATTGAAGTTGTTAAACAGTTGAAAGAAAAACGCTTTACGCTAATCGGCTCGGTGCTAAGTGAACATGCAAAGCAAGAAATCCAAACACCTGTGGACAAAGCTTGCCTGGTTATTGGCAGTGAAGCACACGGAATCCGTAAAGAGCTGTTACCCTTGCTCGATGAAAACATCTGCATACCCGGCTCTGGCAAAAGTGAATCTTTGAACGCGGCTGTTGCCGCTGGCATATTAATGTATACTCTGGGGAAAAACCATGGATGAATTTAACAACGAACCCAAAAGCGTTCTAAAACCACTTGAACTGTTTTTAATACTGCTTGTCACCATGATTATTGTACCGGTTGTTGGCTTGCCAATCACCTATTTTTTCGGTCCTTCAGTTGGTTTACTGACCGAAGCGCTCATCATCTTTCCTGCAATGGTCTATGTATATATTAAAAAAATGCACTTTACCAAAACCTTCCGATTGAACAAGATCTCGCCCACTCTTTTATTAGCAACTCTGTTGCTGGCTTTTTCTCTTTTTATTATTGGAGATGAGCTGGACAGGTTAGTAAACAGCCTATTTCCCATGCCCGATTATATTTTTGATGCAATGAAAGACATGCTGACCTTTCACTCCATTCCGCATGCGTTATTGCTCATACTGACCGGGGTAATTTTTGCCGCTATTACTGAAGAGATGCTTTTTCGTGGGGCTATCATGAAGACATTAGAGAACAATGTCAAACCAGCGGCTGCTATATTTATATCCTCATTATTATTTGCAATCATCCATTTCAATCCCTGGTCTGTGTTACAAATCCTGTTTATAGGATTGTTTATGGGATATATGGCATGGAAATCTGACAGCATTTTCCCATCCATGATTTTTCACGCTCTCAACAATCTGGCTTCCATGTTGTTCCTCAATACATCTGAAGACTCTTTGCGTTGGTATTCAGGCGAACAACATGTAAAAATTTACTGGATAATTGCTGCTGTTGCGTTGCTGATTCCCGCAATCCGATATTTCAACAGTGTTTGCAGCGAAAAAACAGAATCCCTAACAACCGAGTTTCCGCAAAACACCTGATTTGCTCCTATTACTCTTGAAAATTAACAAACCCAGGCCAAGAGAATAAAAAACGTATGAAAATTGTCATTTTAAATGGGGAGCTGCAAACCGGAATGCAGATGTACCTTGCGTTGAGCACACATTTTAATGTGCAAGTGGTGCAGGATACAAACGACCTTTTGGATATTTTGGACAGCGAAAACACAGACTTTACATTTTTTGATTTTTGCGATGAAGATGGCAACTGTACCGACCAGAAAGCTTTTGATATTATAGACCAGATTGCATACAAACACCCTGCCACACAGATCATAGGGCTTTACAAACAACCAGATAAAACCATCTTGCAAAAAGCGGCTGAGCACGGCATCAAAAAAATGATCACCAAACCTGTAAAAAATCGGGAATTGTTCAGAACCATAGATGCCCAGCTGGTCTAGTACCGCTCTAACCTGGGCTGTATGATCCTCTTTTTTTATTGATTTTCAAAATTATTCCACGTATGTTATACCGCATGCATGAATTATTATTATTGGAAACAAGATGTCAATAAAATCTGATTTTTTAATAATAGGCAGTGGTATTGCCGGATTATACAGTGCTATCCTCCTGTCAAAACAAGGCACGGTAGCCATTGTAACCAAAAAACACAAAGCCGAATCAAACACCAATTATGCCCAGGGCGGCATTGCTTCTGTTTTCGATCCCGATGACTCTTTTGATCAACACATCAAAGACACCATGTACGCAGGTGCAGGGCTTTGCAAAAAAGACGCTGTACAACTGATTGTAGAAGAAGGTCCGCACCATATTAACGAATTGTTCCGTCTGGGTGTCCCCTTTGACAAAAACCAGACCGGCAAGTTTGACCTGGGACGTGAAGGCGGACACAAGTTCCACCGCATTGTTCATGTCAAAGACCACACCGGTCGTGATGTTGAAACCATTTTACTTGACCAAATCAAAGAGAATCCCAATATCAGTATTTATGAAGATCATGTTGCAATTGATCTCATAACCGAGCATCATATTTTTGAAACAGTGCCCGCGGCAGAAAACAAGCTTAGCTGCTGGGGTGCTTATGTGTTAAACTCGAAAACTCAAAAAGTACATAAATTTACAGCCAAAGCTACTATCCTTTCTTCCGGTGGCTGCGGTCAGGTTTATCGACACACCTCAAATCCGGATATTGCCACAGGGGACGGTGTAGCCATGTGTTATCGCGCAGGCGCTCCAATCGCCAACATGGAATTCATGCAGTTCCATCCTACTACGTTGTACCATCCGGAAGCAGACTCTTTTCTCATATCTGAAGCAGTTCGCGGATTTGGCGGCATTTTGATTAATAAAGCCGGCGAAGACTTTATGCCCAACTATCACGAAATGGCCTCACTGGCTCCCCGTGATATAGTTGCCCGAGCTATTGATACCGAATTGAAAAAACGGGGTGACTCGTCAGTTTTTCTGGATGTAACCCACAAAAATCCGGAAGAAACAAAAAAACGGTTTCCGCTGATATATGATAAATGCATGAATTTTAAAATAGACATCACCAAAGAACCTATTCCTGTGGTTCCTGCCGCCCATTATTCCTGCGGCGGAGTAGTAACCGATTTGAAAGCCAAAACAAACATCAAAGGTCTGTTTGCATGTGGTGAAGTAGCATGCACAGGCGTTCACGGTGCAAACCGATTGGCATCAAACTCGTTACTGGAAGCACTGGTATTTGCATTCAAAGCCTGTGAATCTGCCACGGAATTTGTAAGTAACAATAACTTTATCTTCCCCCGCATACCTCACTGGGATGACGCAGGTACATTCAACAGTGAAGAATGGGTTTTAATATCTCATGACAAACTAGAAATTAAAAACCTGATGTGGGACTATGTGGGTATCGTCCGCTCTAACCTGAGGCTTGAACGCGCGCTCAGCCGAATCCGTTTAATCCGCCAGGAAGTGGAAAACTTTTATCGTCGTACCACCGTTACCGAAAATCTGGTAGAATTACGCAATCTGGCAACCGTATCTCAGCTTATTATTCAATCTGCGCTAATGCGTAGAGAAAGCCGGGGATTGCACTATACTACCGACTATACAAAAACCAACGACGAGGAATATCTGCAAGATACCATCATTCAAAGGGGAAAATTCACCAACTAGAGCAGAACATACACCCTCTCTGCTCCAAGCCAGAATGTTTTTCTTGATTTTATGGCAATCATTTTCTATAATAGGATGATATATTTTTTTTAGAGGAGAATAATTCATGAAACCATTTCGCCATACATTAGTATTATTAATTATAATTTCATCGATGGCATTTGCGCAAGGTGGAAATGTTTTCAATATAAATGCCGGATATGTTAATCCTGCGGACATAAAAGGTGGCATGTTTTTCGGTTTTGTATTGGGCACAGCCATAGACGAAGCGGTTGATCTTGGAATTGGAGTAGATGTATTTCACAAAACCTACTCTGAAAACAGCCAGGTAGCCCAGGAAGAAAAAGAAGGTTTAACGTCCAACACTTATGCTACTGAAGTGGATTATTCAAGGACCATGGTTCCATTAAAACTCATGGTGAATGTTAAAATCCCCACTTCGATGTATTATGGATATTTTATTCGCGGAAGTCTGAACTATGAATTCCTGTTCAGCAAAGAGAAAAATTACGAGCTAGATAAATCCCAAACTCACAAATTCGGTGGTCTGGGATGGCAGGCAGCAGCCGGATTTTATTACAATGTTGGCAGTCGATCCACACTTATTGCCGATCTGTTTTACAACAGTTGCGAAGTCAGCCGCAGCATAGAAAATAGTAATATTGGCCTTCCGGTTACTGAACGAGTTGATCTGTCCGGACTCGGCTTTAGATTAGGAGTAAATTTAAATTTAAACTAGTATGAATTTTCAAACACAAAAAATACGTTTCGGCTTTGGCGGCGGATTAACACCGGTTGTCAAATGGCTGTTGATATCAAATGTTATAGTATATTTTATACAATTGATCACATTGCGTATGGGTTCTCCGCTTACAAGCTGGTTTTCTTTGCAGCCGTATGAAATAACCCATCACTTTAAATTTTGGCAATTGGCTACTTATCAGTTTTTGCATAGCGAAGCCAGTTTTTTTCATATTTTCTTCAACATGTTTACCCTGTGGATATTTGGCTGCGAAGTTGAACGCTGGCAGGGATCCAGAAATTTTTTACGATATTACCTTTTATCCGGAATTGGTGCGGGCTTGTTTCATATACTGTTCAACTGGAACTCGCCAACACCGGTTATTGGTGCATCAGGTGCAATTTATGGCGTACTGGTAGCATTTGCAGTATATTTCCCGGACCGCATTGTTACGTTATTGCTCTTTTTTATTTTACCGGTTAGTCTAAAAGCAAAGCATCTTGTAGCATTTTTTGTTGGTATTTCTTTGTTTTCTGGTATTGTTGGTATTTTTGGCAAATCCGACAGTATTGCGCATTTTGCCCATTTGGGTGGAGCCCTGGTTGGCTATTTAATGCTAAGAGGAGATAATCTGCTGGGAATTGTGATTCGAAAATACCGAACACATCAGCATCAAAAGCAATTTATGGCAGAACAAAAAAGACAGCAAGACATTCGGGAAAAGCGCGATGAAGTTGACCGCATTCTCGACAGGATCAATGAAGTAGGATACGACAGTCTGAGCGATGAAGAAAAAAAGAATCTAAAAAAAGCCAGCGAGTTTTTATCCAAGGAAGAGAAAATCTGGTAATATAGCAGGATGGCCGGTGACCATATCGAATAAATCCATTATCATAATATTTATATTAATATTGACCGCATCTGTCTTTGCAGAGCGGGTATCTATCATTGACAAATGGGAAGGCAAACCCGTCGGCTCGCTTGAATCTTTTAAAGCGGGACGATACAGTTTTGTCTCCATTACTCATTTTGCCAAAGCCTTTGATCTGAAAACCCGCAAAGACCTCAAAGCTAAACGCGTTATTCTGTATTTACCAGATGCTACCGCAGAAATAACAGCTATTAGCCCTTTTGTTAAAATTGACAATGCCATGTTCCAGATGCCCATTAGCACCTTGTACAGAAATGGCGAGTTTTACGTCCCACTGCAATACTTTACACAATTGCTTAAAAATTATTTCCCGGGTGAATTGTCATTTAACCAAAAAGACAGCGCCCTCTTGATTGCGCCTGCCACTGATCATATTTTAAACATTGATATTGAAGAAATGGCAAACGGCGCATTGATCAAGATCAAAACGCTGCGCCCTTTTGACGAAAACAAAATCTTTACCAGTGAAAGTAACGGCTGGTTTTATGTTGATTTGTATGGCGGCAGAGTTGATACCTTCCGCACATTCAAAATTGATCCGGACCTGAAAAACATCAAAAAAATAATCCCCATACAATTATCAGAAGAAACCGCCAGACTCTCTTTTAGAGTATTACCCAGAATCAAAGAAAAAAATGTTTACATTGACCCCAATAACGAGATCACCATTACTCTTCGCACCAAACAGGATCTCTCTCAAGACCTGCTGGCTGATCTGGAAAAAGAACGTGAAAAATGGAAAATTGATACTATTGTGATCGATCCTGGTCACGGTGGTAGAGACCCGGGAACCGTCAGTAAAACAAACCTGTATGAAAAAAATATAACGCTGGCTATTGCCAAAATGGTTAAAGATGACCTGGAAAAACAACTGGATTCTAAAATATTGATGACGCGTGAAAATGATACATATCCGCGTTTAAAAGACCGTACAGAATTTGCTAATAAAAATAATGGTAAACTGTTCCTGAGTATACATGTGGATTCAAATCCTAGTTCTCGTATTCACGGACATACCGTCTATTTTCTGGGTATTGCCAAAACCGATGAAGCACGTCGCGTTGCACAATTTGAAAACTCGGTAATCAAGCTTGAAGACAATCCAAACGATTATGTGGATCTGACTTCTGCCTCATTTATTCTGGCTGCAAACGCTCAGAATTCTTATGCCAAAGAAAGCGAAGAATTTGCACAAATCATAGATAATGAAATACGTTCTACTTGTGAATCCTATAGCCATGGTGTAAGACAGGCAGGATTTCAGGTGTTATATAATGCTTCCATGCCCTGTGTACTCATCGAGACTGCTTATATCACAAACCGCTATGATTTAGAAAAACTCAAAACACACTCTTACCGGCAAAAGCTTGCCAAATCTATTAGTGATGGTGTAGTAAAATTTGCACAAAAGTATGAAGAGTCCATGAATTAAAATTGCAGTTCGTACTTTTCCCCTTGCTTCATCCCCTGTTTCTTCATCTCATAATGAATAGTATTTATTACATTTGTTTTGTTTATAACCCATCGTGGTGCCAGGACAATCTCTCTTGGTGCTTCTGCAGTAAGACGTTGAATCACCATATCCGGCGGCAGGTGTTGCAGCATCTCGCTGACATGAAGCGCATAGGTATCAATATCCAAAGGCAAAATCTTGCCGTCTAAATACAAGGATTCTAATTCTGTGTCTTTTAGAATTAACAGCGGATGAATTTTAATATCGTGGGTCCCGGTCTGCGCAATTCGTTCCGCTGTAATAATGCTATGCTCCAGTCCTTCATCCGGCAAGCCAACCATAATATGTGTGCATATTCTGACATTAAGAGGTTTGAGTTTGTTTACAGCTTTTAAATAATCTTCAAAAGTATGTCCCCGGTTAATTGCTTTTAACGTCTTGTTAAAGCTGCTTTGCAAACCCAGTTCAATCCAAACATCCACTTTTTCAGCCAATTTTCCAAACAGATTCAAAACACCTTTTGACAAACAATCCGGTCGGGTTGCAATAGATATTCCAACAACACCGGGAAAAGAGATTGCATCAAAAAACAATTTTTCCAGTTCAGATACCGGTGCAAAAGTATTTGTTGAGGATTGAAAATATACAATATACTTGTGAATGCCAACCTTGTCACCCAACTCAATCCCCTGCCGAATCTGCTCATTCACACAGACCTGCTGTTCAGACAACATTTGTGAAAAGCTGTCATTCCTGCAAAAAATGCATCCGCCGCTACCGGTTTCAGGATCCTTGTTCGGGCAGGTAAAACCTGCATCCAATGAAAGTTTCCACACTTTTTCACCGTAACGATCGCGCAAGTATTTTGAAAATTTATTATAACGATAGTTCATATACACAAAAAGCGGGACTAGAAGCTCTAGTCCCGCTTTTATTACACCCTTTATTTACCAGATCCGGATTTCACCAAAAGTAACTGAGCATATAATATCGAGCCGACTGCTGGCTGTTTCATATGAATCAGATTGATAAACCAGTCTTTCATTCAAACCTTCACGGTGTTGATCATATATCTGTATGGTACCGCCAAGGTTGGTCGCAATAATTTTTACAGGCAGGTCATTTGCCAGCTGTACTCTGACCTCACCAAAAGTAGAAGCAATCTCTAACTTTTGGGTGCCCGGGCTCAATTTAACAAAGGGTACCTCTATATCAATCTCACCAAAAACCGTTTTTACCTGCCCACCCTCAAAGGGATTACTGTCTATCCTGGTTCTTATATTACCAAAGGTTTTATCTAACCTGACCTGGTTTTCACTTGATATTGTTTCTGCTTCCTGAACATAAGCCTTTCCACCATCCTGTTTGCGGTTACTGGTATAAATGATGTATATACCAATAAAAATCAGGAAAAGTGGCCAGTAATCAGAAACAAACTCGTGAAAGCTTAGAACATCAAGGTTGTTTAATAAAAATAAAAGACCAAGCCCAATCAGCACCACTCCACCCAAAGGGAATTTTGTTTTAGACTGGTTTTCCATTATTTGCCTCGTTTATTCACCTTCGTGTTCTGCAACATATTTTTCTGCTTCCATTGCAGACTGACAGCCGGTTCCCGCAGACGTAATAGCCTGACGATAAACCGGGTCCTGAACATCACCACATGCAAAAACACCTTTTACATTGGTTTTAGTATATCTATCAGTTAAAACATAATTACTGTCATCCAGCTCAATTTGATCTTTGAACAGATCTGTATTAGGATAATGACCAATAAAAACAAATACACCATCCACATCAAAGTCTGTAACATCACCGGTTTTTACGTTTTTCAATTTAAGGGATTTCACTGCATCATCGCCAACAACCTCTTCTACAACAGAATCCCATACAAATTCAACTTTATCATTCTTTTTTGCACGTTCCTGCAAAATTGCGTCTGCACGCAATTTATCACGACGGTGAATGATAGACACTTTGCTTGCGTAACGGGTCAAAAACAGACCTTCATCCAGCGCACTGTTTCCACCACCAATAACCGCAACATGTTTGCCGCTAAAGAAAAATCCATCACAAGTTGCACAATAAGATACACCCTTGCCAATCAATTCTTTTTCACCCGGAACATCCAGTTTTTTAGGAGTAGAACCGGTTGCAATGACTACGGTTTTTGCCTGATATTCCTTGTCTGCGGTTTTTACTATTTTCACATCACCGCTCAAGTCCACTTCTGTCACTACATCATATACCAGTTCGGCACCAAATCGGGTTGCCTGTTTTTCCAACAACTGGTACATTTCAAAACCGCTTACACCTTCGGGAAACCCGGGAAAGTTTTCCAGATCATCAGTCAAAGTGATTTGTCCACCACGTTCCATACCGGCCAGAACAACGGGTTTCAGGTTGGCGCGTGCTGCATATATAGCTGAAGTTAATCCGGCAGGGCCGGAGCCAATAATAATTACATTTTCCATGGTTTGGTATCCTCCAATCTTCCATTTGAATTCATTTTCGTTCTTTTAATAAGATGAAAATAAGTCAAATAGTATTCAAAATAATAAATAATTTAACAATATAATTTTCTAAATCAAGTATACCTTTTTCCTATTTTAATTCATACGCTTGCATTTTGATAAATAATATATTACCTTTTAATAAATGTATCACTATTATTGAACAAGACTATGCATTTACCAATAGATATACAGGAATATAAAAAAAATATTCGGTTGTGGTTCGGGGGCATGTTTGTTCCCGGACGGGAGATCCATATCTCACGTGCTCCCGCAAGCCAGGATATTATGGGCGGAACATTTGATTATGCCGGCTCAGTAGCTGTTGGCGGTACGCTTGAACAGGCTGTTATAGCAGGTGTCCAAAAGCGCCTTGATTTACGGATATTGCTCAAATACAACGACTTTGAATCCAAAGCAGGTCAGCACATTATAGAATACCAATTGGATAAATTCTATTCAAATGGGCAATTAAAATCCCCTGACGTTATTTCAAAAGAGATCCAATCCCAAATCAAACTCCCCTGGGCCAGTCAGGTGCTTGAAATGCTGCCTGTTATGCTTTCAAACAATACACCGCAAAAATTCCAAAACGGAATCACCATTTGCATCAAAAGCAACATCCCGCAAAATGGTGGAATTGGTTCAAACGGCGCAATGAAAACTGCTGTTTTACAGGCAATTAAAAGTGCTTTTAATCTATCTTTAGACGCGTTTCAAATTGCTACTCTTGCCAAGGTCAATGGAATGAATGCCGGCAGTATTATGGAAACCGCAAGCCCGGTTATGGGAAAAAAAGACAAACTGCTTGCAATGCGCTGTCAGCCATTGGAACTGCTTAAAATGATTACTCTGCCCCATTCAGTCCAGTTTTTATCGATTGATACAAAATACAGACAGGAAGCCTGTGACCTTTTGCTTTTGAAATCCCGAGTTTCAGCATTTATAGGGCAAGAGATTATCTTTTCACATCTCGAAAAACAGCAAAAGCCCAATCCCTACAAGGGATATCTGTGCAATATAACGCCATCCGAATGGGAAGAAACCTTTAAGCAAATTGTTCCTGAACAGATTAGCGGTAAAGATTTTATGGAAACCTATGATAGCCATCAAGACATGGCTGAGCTAATCGATCCGGATACACTTTACCCGGTCAGAGAACACACGGCTTTTCCAATTTATGAAAATGATCGGGTACTGCAATTCATTAAAGCATTCGATTCCATAAACTCGGGACATACAAAAGAGGCGTTAATGGATGCAGGAGATCTGTTATTCGAATCTCATGACAGTTTTCGCAATTTATATGACCTGGGCTCTGAAAAAACAGATTATGTTATCTCTTTAATAAAAGAAATGGGACCGGCAAACGGCTTTTACGGCGCAAGGCTTACAAGTGAAAGCTGCGGCGGTACGGTTTTAATTCTTACAGAAAACCAAAATGTAGACGAAACTATTGAAAATCTGGCAGCAAAATTTTTAGACAAGTTCCAGGTAAAACCCATTCTTTACAAAAACTCATCACAGGGAGCGCTGGAATTCGGCTCCCTGACTGTTAAATTTTAACACTACCAACCCGGGAAACATTATATGCTGAATTTACTCGTTATCATTGTCCTTGCTTACCTGGTAGGCTCAATCCCCACAAGTATCATCACCGGCAAATTGTTAAAAGGAATAGACATTCGGGAACACGGCAGCGGAAATGCCGGAGCAACAAATGTGTTTCGGGTGCTGGGATGGAAACCTGGTGTTTTTGTTATGCTTGTTGACATATTTAAAGGATTTGCTGCTACGTTCTGGCTTTCCCGCATTGCTTTTGCGCCCATGCCTGTCAGTCATGACCTGGTATTGATCATTACCGGCTGTGCTGCTATTTTCGGACATATCTGGACGATCTTTGCAAAATTCCGCGGTGGTAAAGGGGTTGGTACTGCAGCAGGTATGCTGATTGCTCTATATCCGGTTGCATTGTTAATCTGCCTGGCTGTGTTTGCACTGGTTTTTGTTTTTTCAAAAATTGTTTCACTCAGCTCAATTTCAGCGGCTGTAACATTGCCTGTGGTTTTATCCATTTTCAAATTTGTCTTACATCAACCCATTACAGCCCCCTTGTATGGATTTGGATTTTTTGTCTCTGCCTTGATCATTTTCACACACCGTTCAAATATTAAACGTTTGTTGAACGGCACGGAAAACCGTTTTGGCCGTAAAAAAAATCAATGACACTGTCGCGCAATCCATGAACGATACGCTTGAAATACAATTTCTGGGTACCGGCGCGGCGGTTCCGTCCGCACGACGGGGACTGCCATCAATAGCCATTCACCATGACGGCGGAACCATCCTTTGCGATATGGGTGAAGGCACGCAAATGACACTTGCCAGAGTGGGATTGTCGCCTTCAAAAATTCACACCATCCTATTTTCTCATCTGCATGGCGATCATCTTTTCGGGCTGCCGGGATTTCTAACCTCTCAACAAATGATGGACCGGTCAAACCCCATCACCATCATTGGCCCCAAAGGAATACAAGAATACTTTGATTGCATAAGTAAAATTTCCGGATTCGAGATCACGTATCCGTTAACATTTATTGAATTACAGCAAGAAAACCAACCCGCTCTCAAAGTAGGGCCATTAACAGTCACGGCTCTGCCACTTGAGCACCGGACCCTGTGCTACGGTTATCGGTTTGAGGAAGCCCCCAAACCCGGTCGTTTCGACGCAGAAAAGGCAGAACAATTAGGTATAGGAGCCGGCCCCCTGCGTGCGGAATTGCAGCAGGGGAATTCCGTTACTGTCAATGGTACTGCCATACATCCGGATGAATTAATGGGGCCCACTCGTCCCGGACGAGTAATTGCCTACTGTACCGACACCCGGCCCTGCAGCAATACAACTATCCTGGCAGAGAATTCAGATGTGCTCATCCATGACAGTACTTTTTCCAGCGAACTCACAGAACGCGCACACAAAACGTTTCACACTACATCGGTACAAGCGGCTGAAATTGCCAGGGAAGCAAAGGCAAAATCGTTGTTTCTATGGCACTTGAGTATTCGCAATAGCGTTGAGGCAGAAGAGATGATGCTGGAAGAAGCAAAACAAATTTTCCCCAACACCTATTTGTCTCAAGACTCGCTTATCCACACTGTACCCAGATCTGAACCCTAATCTAATGCATGACAATCATAAAAAAATCGCCGGGCTGGTAATCTCTATTGGCATACTGGCTCTCTCTTCCGCATCCATATTGATACGTTTGTGCGATGCCGCTCCACTGGTTATTGCCGTATATCGTGTTGGGCTGGCCTCTATATTCTATACAGGAGTAGCAGGCATAACCCAAAAGTCACTGCTCAAAGTTTCAATTCACGATATAAAATGGGCGGTATTGTCCGGTGCGTTTCTTGCCTTTCATTTTGCAACATGGATCACCTCTCTCAGCTATACTACCGTAGCAAGCTCAGTGGTGCTGGTGCAGACCTCTCCAATTTTTGTAGCCATAGGCAGTGCCGTCTTTTTAAAAGAACGACTCCACTGGAAAGGCACTATAGGAATTGTTATTGCAATTACAGGTGGAATGATCATTGCCGGTTACGATGCAAAATTTCAAAACACCGCTGTTTTTGGAAATGCCCTGGCTGTATTGGGTGCGTTGGGAGCTTCGGGGTACTTCCTGATGGGACGTAAATTGAGACGATCAATGAACACATTTCAATACGTTGTGTGGGTGTATGGGGCTGCCGCCGTAATCCTTTTGATTTATATTCTTTTCACCCAACCCCAAATACTGATTGATTACAACAGAGAAGCCTTACTGGTATTAATTGCCATCGCTTTTATACCCCAGGTTATTGGTCACACCAGTTTGAATTGGGCGTTGAAATATTTTTCAGCCGCCACCGTTGCCATTCTTACCCTGGGTGAAGCGGTGGGGTCGTCATTATTGGCCTGGCTGCTGCTGAATGAACCGTTGCCAGTATATAAAATGATTGGTGGGATTATTTTATTATGCGGTGTTGTTGTAGTATTACTGAATGAAAAATATACAGAACAATCAATCCCGGATTAACTCGATTTTTATCTTACCGCTGCCTGAATTGTCGTTTTTATTTATATATATCAAAAATATTGTACACTGCTGGTCCCGTAACAGATTGACCGGGTTAAGAATTTAACACTTTAATTTTTACAGGAGCGCTTGTATGACAACATCAACAACTACTACTGATGCCGCATACAAGAAACTGCTTGCAGGCATTAACGGCTTTTCCGGTTATGAGCAACCCGGGTTACGGGAAAAAACAGACATATCATTTCGGCAATTTCTGATAAATGAAATTGGAGCACTGATAAAGTATGTCAAAATCGATTTTTCTGTGCAAAGCAGTACACTGCGCAACAAGGCCAAAAAGTTAAAAAAGGGCATTTTGGTATTGAGCGAAAGCCTGAAACACCCCACATACCACGGGGCCTTTTTTTTCAACAAAAATGGATTGCGAAACAATCTACTGGACCAGATTTACGAATGTGAAATGATCATGTACGATGAAATTGAAACCTTGAAACAAGAGCTGGAACTGCTGGCTGTGGCTCCAACGGTCAATGATCTTGAGAATCTATTGATACACATACAGGACTTTATAGACAATTTTAATCAACACGTATTTGAACGCGAATCCCTCATACTGGAAGCTTAGGAGAAAAACATGAAATTCAACACCCGTTATCTATGGTTCAATACCCAAAAACATCGTGAATTCATCAATATAACCCATGAAGTTGAAACATCGCTAAGAGAGAGCGGTATAAAAGAAGGAATGGTGCTCATCTCTGCCATGCATATTACCGCCGCGGTATATGTGAACGATGCGGAATCCGGATTGATTCAGGATATTGAAGACTGGCTGCAGCACCTTGCTCCGGATGGTGTTGACTATCGCCACCATCGTACCGGTGAAGTAAACGGAGACGCTCACCTGAAAAGCCTGCTCATGCATCACCAGGTCATTCTCCCGGTTACCGATGGCAAACTGGATCTGGGCCCCTGGCAGCAGGTCTATTACGCGGAATTTGACGGCCAGCGCCGTAAACGGGTTATTATTAAAGTGATGGGTGAATAGTTGACGGGAGACGAAATGAACCTATCCGATCTGAAACACAAATCATTCTCTTAAAATTTATACATATCATTGCCTGGTATCCGCCATTTGGTGGATACCGGGCGGAACATATATCCGGACATTTGTCCTGGTTGAATACAAAAATATAACGGGACGAATGTCCCTTAAATCTATTCCGCGATGTAAAAATCTGCATCGCAATCAAAATAGGACAAATTTGCCTGACAGATGCAGGTCAAATAACAATTATATTTTACGTGTGTATTCGTATATTTCGTGGGCGGTCAGTATCCCCTGCTGTTCACGGTTAGCCGGCATCTATGCCCAATTGCCCCATTTTTCTATACAACGTCGCTTCGCCAATACCCAGAGCTTTGGCGGTTTTACCCCGGTGATGATCAAACTTTTCCAATTGAGACGTAATAAACTGTTTTTCAAACTGTTCAACCGCGGATTTTAAATTATCCGTTTGCGGACTAAACACAGTCACTTTTTGATTTTCAAACAGTCCGGCGGGAATCTCATCCAGCACCAGTTCAGTTCCTCTGGCAAAGATCATCAGTCTTTCTATAAAATTCTCCAGTTCTCGCACTTCACCCTCCCAGGTCCTGTGCACAAGCTGTTCCAGCAATTCTCTGCTCACCCCGGTAACACGTTTATTCATCTGACGATTGTATTTTTGAATAAAATGATCAACCAGCAAGGGTATATCGTCTTTTCTTTCTGTAAGAGAAGGAAGATTGATCTCAATTACATTTAACCGATAAAACAAGTCCTCCCGAAAATTACCAGCCTCTACCTCTTTGATCAATTCCCGGTTGGTTGCCGCAATGATACGAATATGTACGGTCTCGGGCTGCGTTGAACCCACGGGAAGCACGGTTTTGGTTTCAATGGCGCGTAACAATTTGGCTTGCGCGGAAAGCGACATTTCCCCTATCTCGTCCAGAAACAATGTTCCCCGGTGCGCAGCCATGAACAAACCTTCCTTGTCTGCAACTGCCCCGGTAAAGGATCCCTTTTTGTGACCAAACAATTCACTTTCCATCAGAGTTTCGGTTACCGCACCGCAATTAACCGCTACAAAGCGTCCGGACCGGTGACGGCTGTTATAATGGATTGCACGCGCGACCAGTTCCTTGCCGGTACCGCTTTTTCCGGAGATGAGTACATTACTTTCACTATCAGATACTTTATTAATGGTACCGAATATTTTTTTTATGGCAGCACTTTGTCCAATAATATTATTATAATCATACTGTGAGTGTATTTCCTGGCGCAGCACCTGGTTTTCGTACACCAGTTCCTTGTGCTCTACCAATTTACGGATTTTGATGGCAACGTCTTCAAGATTGAGGGGTTTTAACAGATAATCATAAGCGCCTTTTCGCAGTGCTTCTATAGCGGTTTCTATGGAAGCATATGCAGTAATAAGAATAAATGACAATCGCGGCCTGATCACCGAAGCCTGTTCCATCAGCTCCATCCCATTCAGCTCGGGCATTTCAAGATCGGTTATAACCACGTCAAATTCAAATTCTTTGATTTCTTCAAGTGCAATTCTGCCGTTTTCAGCCTGACGGCACAAGAACCCCCGGTTCCCCAAAACTGTACACAAACTTTCACGGGTGATATAATCATCATCCACAATCAGCACATGGGTAGCCATCTACTCCTCCCTGATAGCAATAGGCAAAGATATGGTAAACGTGGTAAATTCACCAACCCGGCTGTCAACTGTAATATTGCCTAAAAAACTCGTCATGATATTATAACTCACCCACAAACCTAAACCAGTTCCTTTACCCTTGTCTTTGGTAGAATAAAAAGGCTCAAAAATATGGGCCTGGTCTTTTTCTTCAATTCCACTGCCATTATCAGTAACAGATACAAAAACCATTGACTGATCATTCCAGGATTTTATTAAAAGTGCGCCATCCTTTTGATTTTCCATTGCATCTGCGGCATTTAAACAGATATTTATCAAAACCTGCAACAGTTGATCAAAACTGGCAGTGACCAGCGGAATTTTAGCCTCAAGCTCGGTTTGAATGGTCTGATGTTTTAAACGCTTGTCATATTTGATTATGCGGATAACCTGCTCTATGACATGATTGATATAGATATCTTCAATTTTGTGATGAATGGGACGAGAGAAATCAACCAGTGTTTTTACAGTTCGGGATATTCGGTCAATATTCTGCTGAATCAGTGACACCTTTTCCTTAAATTCAGGATTGTCAATCTGAAAACTCAGCAACTGGGTCAATGAGGAAATGGAATTCAGAGGAGAGCCCACTTCATGAGCTATACCGGCGGCAAGGGTTCCCACAGCAGAAAGTTTTTCAGATTGAATAAGTTGCTGCCGCAGTTGTTCCTGCTGGGTCATATCACGGGCAATCACACTACTGCCAATATAATCGTTACGCTCATTCAAAATGGCCGTGCGTGTTACTTCAATAACAATCTTTCGTCCGTCACGGGTCAGGCGCTGGGTCCTAAAGTTTTTTAAAAATCCTTTATTCCTGACAATGGCATTGATTTTTTCAATCTCGTGCTGAGATTTCAAATCATCCGGAACAATCAGGCTGATTGATTTACCAATAACCTCTTCTTCTTCCCAGCCATATATATTTTCCGCGGCGCGGTTCCACATCACAATACGGTCATTCTCGTTCAGAATAATCAAAGCATCGGCAGCATCATTGAGAATATTTTCAAAATATTGTTCGTACCGTTTTAATGCCAGTTGGCCTTTGCGGTGCTCGGTAATATCATGACACAATACAGATACGCCAATGACATGTCTGTATTCATCCCGCAGGGGGGCAATCTTGTAATTGACAATCAGCTCTTTGTCTGATACGTGTTTGTGTTTTACCTCAAACAAAGCAAACTCGCGATTGTCGTTCATGGCTTTTTCTATGGTGCTGAACAGCTTGCGTTCTTTTTGCAGATCAGGAAAAGACTGTACAATGTTTTTACCAAGAACCTGAACAGCTTTGATACCAAAAATACGTTCCAGGCCATCCGTCCAATGGATGAAATTGAGATGTTTGTCCAGCATAAACAGTCCAATGCCGGCAAAATCCAGTGTCAACAGCCCAATTTGTGACGCCCTTGTATAATCACGCGGCAATTTTTCAATTTTACTTTTGGATTTGGCTTTAAAATGCACACTAATCGTCCGGATCAGTGGATCAAAAATATCATTAATCTGACCAAAGGTCTCAAGACTGTTCATCTCTTTACCACTGGTATGTGCCATTACAGACAGCATCACATATCGGCTAACCAGCAGTGGATCTACAATTTGTTTAGGAGCTTCAGAAAGGGAAAGGAAAAAAGCGTTGATAATTTTTTCAACATGTTCCAATACAATTTCAACATCCGGGTCTTTTAAATAGCATTCCAGTAGATTCATTAAATATTCAACTAGCCGGTGAACGCGATCTTTTTCCCAATTTGGCAGAATAATATATACCCGTTCTTCCCATTGCGAAAGGATCTCTTGCCGGTATTCATGCAAAATATGTAATAAATTTTGGTCCACCAGACCTCAACAGCTAAAGAATGATCTATATTAAATTTTTAAGAAAAGTAACCCGGTGAAAAATACCGGTCCGGCATGATTTGCCAGACCGGTTTGTATTGTATAATTAACACATTTTTTTAGCAGTTTCTACAACATTTTCTACAGAAAAACCAAAATGCGGCAATACTTCTTTGTATGGACCACTATCGCCAAAACGGTCGATTGAAATGACCTGGCCTTCATCGCCAATCCATTCCTGCCATCCAAAAGAAACACCAGCTTCAACAGCAAGGCGTGTTTTTACATCCGGTAACAATACAGAATCACGATATTCTTTTGATTGCGCGCGGAATTGTTCCATACAAGGTATACTCACTACGCGGGCATCGATATTGGCTTTGGCCAGTTCTTCCTGAGCACCCATTGCCAGCGACAGTTCTGATCCGGTACCAATCAAAATGATGTCCGGTTTTGCACCTTTTTCTTTTGATACAACATAACCACCTTTGAGCACACCTTCAGCAGAAGCATATTTGTTCTGATCAATTACAGGTACGCCTTGACGGGTCATCAACAACAGTGTGGGACCATCAGTACGCTGCATAGCGGCTCGCCATGCCCAGGCAACTTCGTTTGCATCACCAGGGCGATACACATGAACATTGGGCATACAACGGAATGATGACATTTGTTCTACCGGCTGATGGGTAGGACCGTCTTCGCCAACACCAATGGAATCGTGAGTGAATACACAGATTACCGGTTGTTTCATAATTGCTGCCAGGCGAATGGCCGGACGCGCATAGTCAGAGAAAACAAAGAATGTACTGATAAATGGACGTAAACCGCCATGAAGCGCCATTCCATTTGCGGCACCTGCCATAACAAATTCACGTACACCAAAAGCCACGTTACGGTTTTCATACGCGCCTTTGGCAGTATAACTGGAATTCTTTAAAAATGTATTGGTTGACGGATTCAAGTCTGCACTTCCGCCAGCAAGAAAAGGAACCTTGTCTGCAATAGCATTTAATACTTTACCAGAAGTTGAACGGGTTGCCGGAGCTCCATCTTCAGGAGTAAATGTGGGAATCAATGCATCCCAATCGGAAGCAAGTTCGCCTTTGAGCGCAGCTTTAAACTGTGCAGCCAATTCAGGATTTGCTTTTTCATAAGCGGCAAAAATTTCGTTCCAGCCGTTTTCAGTTTCTTTACCTTTATCAGCAAATTGTGCCATATGTGAATACACATCATCAGGTACCAGAAAATGTTCATCTTCAGGCCAGCCATATGCTTTTTTGGTTAATTTAATTTCTTCTTCACCAAGTGGTGCACCGTGTGCCGTAGAAGTGTCAACAAAGTTGGGAGAACCATAACCGATATGGGTACGAACAATGATCAATGACGGTTTGTCAGTTACGGACTGGGCTTCTTTGACAGCTTTTTCAAGGGTATCAACATCATTGGCATTATCACCAACATTAATCACATGCCAATTGTATCCTTCAAAACGTTTTGCGGTATTGTCAGAAAAAGCAAGATCGGTTTTACCTTCAATGGTAATATGGTTGTCATCATAAATCCAGGTCAATTTTCCAAGACCCAAATGCCCTGCAAGAGAAGCAGCTTCGTGAGAAATACCTTCCATCATGTCGCCATCGCCACAGATTGCATAGGTATTATGATCAACAATTTTATGTTCAGCAGTATTATAAACAGATGCCAAATGTGCTTCAGCAATAGCAAAACCTACAGAGTTTGACAGGCCTTGTCCCAACGGACCAGTAGTAGTCTCAACACCCGGGGTCATACCAAATTCGGGGTGTCCCGGAGTTTTACTTCCCAATCTGCGGAATTTTGTCAATTCTTCCAATGGCAGATCGTAACCGGCAATATGCAGAATAGAATAGATCAACATAGAAGCGTGACCGGCAGAAAGTACAAAGCGGTCGCGGTTGAACCAATCCGGATTTTTCGGATTATATCTCATGAAACGGCTGAACAAGGTATAAACAACCGGGGCCAGCGCCATAGGTGTGCCCGGGTGCCCGGAATTTGCAGCCTGTACACCATCCATAGATAAAGTACGAATCGTATTTATACACAACTCTTCTATAGTCATGCCTTCAATATTTTTCATTTTACCCTCTTTCATTTCGTTATATTAAATCTAATTATAAGCGATTCAATCTATAATATAAAAAAAATAAAAAAGAGTTAAAAGATAAATTTAGGTAAAACAAAAGGGAGCTGTACATGCTTGAATGTGGTTTGATTGCAAAACGTTTCAGTAAATTTTAAAGGAGATAAGACTTAATCAATGTTATTTTCCGTGTTAGCGTTTGCACAGTGTTAGAATTTTCAATATCAGTTATTGCTGCTCTAACAAAATAAATACCGCTGGGTATATTACTTGCTTCAAACTAACTCTGGTCAAAATGCCATTAATTTCATTCTTATAAATAACATTATTTAGTAATTACAATCTTGAAAGTATCATCAAGTACAAAAACAGGCACATCTATTAGACTAAGGGAAAAATTTTTAATCAATCCATTACCGATATTTTCTTTCCACTCCTCATCTCTTAATACTGTCTTTATTAATAGTTCACCAGATTTTGAAAAAAACTGTATTACTAAAACAGCCCCTCTTTCTTTAATTTTACTTTCAGAATTATATTGAAATTCCAAAAAATAAGAATTATAGGTATAATCCCCTTCAGAATGATTTATTAATGCACAACGTTTTGTGATTAATTGCTTTATTATATCGAGTTTTTGATCTTTATAGTAAATCTCAAAATCACAATCCGCTTGTTTAATCTGCGCGGATATGCTTTGCGCATGAAGGCTACTATTCAATACAATAAATAAAACTAAACAAGAAAAAAACAAAAAGTAAACTCGAATTAAACGGCTCAACATCACATGCTCCTTTCATTAAAAAACGATTTCTTTTGTAATTATAATAATCATAAATATTCAATCATGTTATCAACTTTTGTTTTCTGTTCCCTTGTGATTACTTGTTGCATTTCAAATTCTTAATGTATTTAGTAAACTATATTGATATAGTATTTGTCTCTTAAATCGGATATTATATTTTCGATTGAATTATCATCCAATGGATTAGACTCCAAGTTTATACTGTTCATTTTTCCTGTGTTCAACCATACTGCATTGTAAATAATTGATAAATCACGTATATCGTTATTTTGAAGGTTAAGGTTTACTAAACAAGGCAGGTTGAGAAACGGTTCTATGGTTGTCAAATGATTCATCTTAAATGCTGCAATTTCCAGCTGTTTCATATTTTTTAAATTTGGGATACTGCTGATATTATTATATGATAACACTAAAATTTTAATCGAGTCCAAATTTGCGATAGGTGTTATATCAGATATAATATTGTGTGATAAATATAACATTTTCAATCTTTGCAAATCTCTCAATGCTGAAATATCCAGGATCATATTATAATTCAAATACAAATTTTGAAGGTTTGTTAATTTTTTTATCTGCTCCAGATCTTTGATTTTAGAATAGCCAATACCCAGATCCGTCATTTCGGTACAATACTCTATCCCGTCCAATGTTTTGGCTTGTCCCTCAATGAACAAGCTTTGTATTTTCTTTAGGTCCGAAATCTCGATATCTCCACCAGGTTTATTTAGCGCATCCCGTATTGCTTTTTCCACAACAGGGTCTGGTATTTTAACCACATTTTTATTGTCTTTACTGTCAAACGGATTTTTATCGCACGCAAAAATCAACAGAACAATGATCATAAATGTTGCTGATTTTTTCATAAAATGTATTGTCATTATAACACCTCAACTGTAATAAATGAGTATAAATTACGAACCAACAATCCTGGCTCGTACAAGCAGGTGTCAACATCTACTGATTAGATATAAATATAATCAGATTTAAGCCGATGTAAACTATATTTTATTTATAACACATGAGAATAAGATGTACCCCTTTTTTGCAGAATTAGTAACTTGTCACACTTGAAACTATCTAGAGTCTAGTGTAAAACCCCTCCCGGTCGATGCATTACTAACGCAACGTATACTATTAAACATATGCAATTTACTTAAAAAGACCAAACAATTTCTTTAAAAATTAATCTATTTTCGTAAAATTTCAACAATGTGCAAACAAAATAATTTTTTGAATATTTGACATTACTCTTTTTCAATTTACACCAAATCATTCATGATTCAAATTATACTTGTGCTTTATATTGAAATTGACAATTCCATTTAATATTTTACTTGGGTTTGTACCTCAATTTTCATAAATTTGACGTTAATACATTAGACCATATTTTACGAGGCTCATATTATGACACTAGAATTAAATAAACTTGAAAACTTTGCCGGAAGAAAAGGTCCGGTATTGTTAATGATATTGGATGGCGTTGGTATTGGTAAAGAATATGAAGGTAACGCGGTTTATATGGCTAAAACACCAATACTTGATGAACTGATGAAAAGTGATTTAATGACCCAGCTCAAAGCCCACGGACCCGCTGTTGGTCTTCCTTCAGACGACGACATGGGCAACAGTGAAGTAGGCCACAATGCCATTGGTGCAGGACGTGTTTTTGCACAAGGCGCTAAACTGGTAGACAATTCAATCAAAACCGGTGATATTTTCAAATCCGATGCATGGACTTCAATCGTCAAACGCGGACAAGAAGGCGGCACGGTACATTTTGTTGGCCTGCTCTCAGACGGTAATGTGCATTCGCATATTGATCACATGTTCGCGCTGATCAAAAACCTGGCAGATAACAATGTGAACAAAGTCAGGGTACATGCATTACTCGACGGACGCGATGTAGGTGAACGCTCTGCACTGGATTATATCCGTCCTACACAGGAATTGCTGGACAGTATTTCAAAAGAAAAAGGGTTTGATTACAACTTTGGCTCAGGCGGCGGCCGCATGGTTACCACCATGGATCGTTACAATGCAGACTGGGATGTAGTAAAACGCGGTTGGGACGCCCACGTTAAGGGTGAGGCCCGTAAATTTAAATCTGCTGAAGAAGCGGTTCAGGCATTTTATGATGAAGATCCAAGCATGACAGATCAGTATATGGGTCAGTTTGTAGTTGTGGATGATAATGATGAACCCATTGGCAAGATTGAAGATGGTGACAGCGTACTGAATTTCAATTTCCGCGGTGACCGTGCAATCGAATTATCACGCGCGTTTGATGAGCCCGATCTGGACACCTTTGATCGCGGCCCAATCCCGGATGTCTATTACGCGGGCATGATGGAATACGATGGTGATCTGCACATTCCTAAAAACTATATCGTAGCACCACCCCAGATCGACAGGACCGTCTCTGAATACCTTTGTGATGCAGGAGTAACCAGCTTTGCCATTTCCGAAACCCAAAAATTCGGTCATGTTACCTATTTCTGGAACGGTAACCGCTCTGGTTATATTAACAAAGATCTTGAAACCTATGTTGAAATTCCATCAGACAAGATCGCTTTTGACAAAGCACCCAAGATGAAAGCAATCGAGATTACAGAGAAATCCATAGAATTGTTAAAATCCGGCAAGTACCAGTTTGGCCGTATCAACTTTGCAAACGGAGATATGGTAGGTCACAGTGGTATTATTGATGCTGCTATCATTGCAATGGAAACCGTTGACGAATGTGTAGGCAAACTGCTGGCAGTAGTTAAAGAACTGAATGGCATTGCAATCATCACTGCCGACCATGGCAATTCTGATGAAATGTTTACTGAAAAGAATGGTAAACGTACACCCAAGACCGCGCATACATTGAATCCCGTTCCCTTTATCATTTGTGATTATGCATATAATAATGAATATGGCATGGCCAATGTAGAGGGCGCAGGACTGGCGAATATAGCGTCAACACTCCTCAATCTTTTGGGTTTTGAAAAGGTAGAGGATTATGAGGAATCTTTAATCGAATTCAAATAAACTAATGGATTTAGTTGATACCGTCTATTGCCGGTCTGTAAAGGCCGGCAATATTAACTAATGAAAAATGATATCAATAGTAGAATACATCGACCACACAGGTGACACCGGCATAGTTGTCACAGCAGACACACTTGAACAGGTTTTCATAACAGCGGCAAAATCCATGTTTCACATGATTTGTCCGCAAAAAGTTGAAAAACCCGAGATCACCAAAACCATTTCTTTTCAATCAGACGATCTTGAGCAAATGATGGTCAACTGGTTATCTGAATTGAATTATTTATTTCAGACCGAATCTTTTTTACTGGGCAGTATAGCTGATATTCATTTCAGCAACAATGTTCTTTCCGCAAACGTCAGTGGAGAATCGCTCGACTGTTCTCGTCACGAAATTCATATGGAAATCAAAGCGGTTACGTATCACGATATCTATGTCAAACCGGTAAACGGTTCATGGCAGGCACGTATAATTTTTGATATTTGATCATGACTGAAAATTTTCAAAAAATCCATAATTTCTTGTACGAAATCCCCAAAACCGGAAAAATGAATGTTCCTGCACGGATTTACGCCAGTGAATCCATGCTTAAGGATATGGTTAATGATAATGCTCCGCAACAGGCTGCCAATGTTGCCTGCCTGCCCGGTATTATCAACTATTCCTATGCCATGCCGGATATGCACTGGGGCTATGGCTTTCCCATTGGTGGAGTCGCCGCCTTTGATATGGATAATGGAATTGTTTCTCCCGGTGGAGTGGGTTACGATATCAATTGCGGCGTAAGATTGCTGAGATCCAATCTCGATAAAAATGATGTAAGAGATAACATAAGAGATATTGTTACCGCGCTGTTTCACAGTATTCCCAGTGGTGTAGGCTCTAAAGGGCAGATCAATCTGGCCCGCAAAGAAGAATTGCGGGTACTGAAACAGGGAGCACACTGGGCTGTTGAAAATGGATTTGGCGAAACAGCCGATCTGGACAAGATTGAAGAAAACGGTAAAATGCCGGGTGCTGAACCAGAGTTTGTAAGCGAACACGCATTGAATCGCGGTAAAGCGCAATTGGGGACTTTGGGTTCGGGCAACCACTTTGTTGAAGTGGGTTATGTGGAACAAATTTTTGACGAACAAAAAGCTGCCGTAATGGGACTGCACAAAGACCAGATAACCGTAATCATCCATACCGGATCACGCGGTCTGGGTCACCAGATTTGTGATGACTTTATCAAAGTTATGCTCAAAGCTTCAGAAAAATACGGTATATACCTCCCTGACCGCCAGTTATGCTGTGCTCCGGTAAAATCCGCAGAAGGGCAGCAATATCTTGCAGCCATGGCTTGCGGTGTAAATTTTGGTTTTGCCAACCGTCAATTGATCACCCACTGGACCCGTGAAGCATTAAAAAAAGGATTACGCGGCAGTAGTAAATCCATCAATTTACAGGTCGTCTATGAAGTTGCACACAATATTGCCAAAATAGAAACCCATTCAGTAGCTGGAAAACAAAAACCGGTATGTGTACATCGCAAGGGCGCAACACGGGCTTTCGGCCCAAACCAGGCTTCCATTCCTGAAGCGTATCGTAAAATTGGTCAACCGGTTCTGATTCCCGGAGACATGGGGCGTTACTCTTATGTTCTGGCGGGTACAGAACAGGCCATGCAGGAGACTTTTGGTTCAACCTGTCATGGGGCGGGCAGAATGTTGAGTCGTAAAAAAGCCATGCAAAAGGCACAGGGGCGTTCTATTCACAGAGAGCTTGAGGACAAGGGAATTTGGGTAATGGCATCATCAAAAGGTACACTTGCAGAAGAAATGCCCGAAGCATATAAAAATGTATCTGATGTAGTGGGTGCAGTTGAAGGGGCGGGTTTGTCTGCAATTGTTGCAAGATTAAAACCCTTGGGAGTGATTAAAGGTTAGCCAGAACTAAACCATCTGAGTTACCGCATGTATCGCATCAATTAGACTCTTTTCTGCGTAGGGTTTAACCACTACATTTGAAACCCCAGATCTGTAAATTCGCTCACGATCTTCATGAAGCGCATGAGCAGTAACTGCAATGACAGGTATTTCTTTACAATTGGGATTTTCTTTGATCTGTTTTGTAGCTTCAATTCCATTTAAAACAGGCAAACCAATATCCATCAATACACAATCCGGTTTATGACGTTTAACCATATCAACAGCTTCCAAACCATTCCCGGCTTCCAATACATTAAACTTGCTGTTTTCTAATATTGACCGAACATAGATACGATTAATTGCTTCGTCTTCAACCACCAGAATTGTAAGTTTCTTAATTTTATTATCTTTTTTGTTTTTAACACTGGTTTTCTGCTTCTCGGTCTTGAGTACGGGTGTTTTTTGAATTGGAAGCGAAATAACAAACTCTGATCCTTCATTAACAAATGAATGCACCGATATTGAACCCCCTAAAAGATCTAACAAATTTTTAACGATAGCAAGGCCGGCACCTATTCCACCATGTTCTTTGGTGTATGGGTCTTCAAGTTGGTGAAACGGTTCAAAGATCTCGTCTATCCTGTTTGCCGGAATACCAATCCCCTCGTCTCTAACACTTATAATCAGATTTTTTTCAAGCATTATCTTGATATATATTGTTCCCTTTTGCGAGTACTTAATCGCATTGGTCAACAAATTCACCAAAATCTGGGTAATTCGGTGCCTGTCTCCAAAATATTCTATATTTGTCTTTGAATATTCAAAAACAAAAGACAATCCCTTTTCTTCTGCTCTGATCTTTAATGTACTTAAAAGATCAGAAACCAGTTCAACAATATTAAATTTCTCGGAACGGAGGGTAATTTTTCCAATATCAATTCGAGACAACTCGAGCATATCTTCTATCAGATACAGTAAATGATTTGCAGACTCTCTTGCCATGTTAATAAATGCAAGCTGTCGCGGATCAATAGAATCATCATCAATCAGAGACATCATTCCCAATATACCATTCATAGGTGTTCTCAATTCATGGCTCATATTGGCAAGAAAATCACTCTTGGCCCTGTTTGCCTTTTCTGCAAGGACTTTGGCAGATTGAATCTCTATAAATGCCTTTTGACGGGCTACAATACTCCAAACACTGTCCATTAACAAGGTTAGCTGATCAATATCCTGTTGGTCATAGTCCTGTTTTTTATTGGCAACACCAACAACAGCTACAATCTCATCATCTGAAAAAACCGGAACAGTCAAAAACTTTTCCAGCCTGACATGGCCGTCAGGAATTCCTCTAACATAAGGATTCTTTGTTGAATATTCATTCACAATAAAGGCTTTACGTTGCCTTACTGCCTCCCCCCAACATCCGGTTGCATTTAAATTATATACAGTTTGTGCATCCATAACCTGGCATTCTTTCATAGCATCATCAGACCACGAATGAAGTTCAAACTGTTCTTTCTCTTCACTATAAAAATAAATATAACCGATTTTGCTTTCCGTTAGCACAATAGCTTCTTTTAACGCATAATCTAATAATTCCTGATATGAATCCGTTCGTTTTTGAGATATTCTGAAAAGACTTTCAAGTCTTTCCCCTTGTTTTTTTACCAATTCCCCCTGCTTCTTCCGGTCTGTAATATCTCTATTGCTGCCGCGATGCCCAAGTGAATTTCCATCTTTATCAAAGACAAGCTGACAAGAATGTTCAATCCAAACAATTTCCCCGGTTTTCTTTTTTATTCTGAACTGAATCAAAGGATGGCTGGTTTTATCTGATTTTAATGCAGCCAGATGTTCATGCCAAAAATGTCGGTCTTCCGGCAGAATGATCTGGAACAACAAATCAGGATTTTCAACATACTCTTTAGCACTATAACCGGATATGCGTTCACAAGATGGAGAGACATACTGATTTCTCCCTTTATTATCTGTCCAGAATTCCCAGTCAAATGTATATTCAGCTACGGTTCTATATTTTTTTTCAGCATCCGTTAATGCCTGCTCTGATCTTCTTTGCTCACTGGTATCTTCATACAAGGCAACAATGAGACCGGACGGAAGTTTAAAAACATAATTTTCAACCCATTCCTGTATACGGGTATCTTTGTATTGTTTTAAAGGCAAAAACTCAGCCTGACCGGTTTTCCAAACGCGTTGCATGACCTTGAACAAACCAAAATCCTTTACGCCCGGAAACACCTCGGTAATTCTTTTATTTTGAATTTGTTCAAGTTTAACCTGACTCAATTCCTGCCCGGCGTGGTTTATATCGACAACGATAAAATCCTCACCCTCATCAACTGCTTTATATATTGCGACACCGCCAGAGATATTATTAAACAATTGTCTAAATCGCTCTTCACGTTCTTTTAATTCATTTTCATTATGAATTCGTTCGGAAATATCTAAAAAAGTTGTCGCAAAAAAGCCTTTTTCCGTAGAGTATGCCTGTACTTCATAATAACGGTCCAGCTCTTTAGCGTAATTTGTAAAAAACAAAGATTCTCCGGAAAGTGCAACCTTGCCATATTTTTCAATCCACGAGGCTTCAGTCTGTGGTAAAACCTCCAGTACGCGCTTTCCAACAATATCCCTGGCCTTTAAACCGGTAATTTCTTCAAATTTAGGATTCACTTCCAGAAAAATATAATCAACAGGTTTCCCCTTTTCATCGGTAACAATTTTATGCAAAGCAAACGCTGAATTCATATGTTCAAATAACTGGCGATATTGTTTTTCACTGTTTTGAAGTGCCAGATCTGTTTCTTTTTGATTGGTAATTTCTTTGACTGTTCCAAAAATTCGAATCAAAGTTGCTTTCTCATCATCCCACTCGGGTACTCCAATAAACTGCATCCACTTTACTTCACCATCTTGAGTAATAATCCTGCACTCTAAAGAGACCTTTTTACCCTGCATAATAGTTTCAAATGTTTCATGTACCTGAGGAATATCATCCGGATGGAATTTTTTTTGGTAATCCCTTTTACTATAGAGTTCTGAAAATGAAAAGCCTGCCAGTTTTTCAAATGATCCATATTCCCATTCTACATCAAAGTCCCCTTTACCTTTTAAAAGAATGGAATAGGCATAATCAGTGGTCAATGAAGAAATATTAAGCAGATGTTTCTTGCTTATACTCAAAGTATCTATGGTCTGACTTGCATTAGATACATCTTTAAAAACACAACATATCTTTTTAAATACACCTTCCAGAGTTGTACTCAACTTGCCGTCAAAAGAAATATTTATTAAAGTACCATCTTTTTTTACCAATCGAAATTCCTGGTTCTCTAAATACCCCTGTTCTTTTATCTTTTTTAAGATATTATCAAAAATCGGTTTATCTTTGGGATCAAAAAAATCACCAAATCCCTTGCCAATGACATTATCTCTGCTATATCCCAGATTCGAGCACCAGCTTGAATTTATATTTAAAATATTACCATTAATATCTAATGATTGATATGATAAAGGTGAATTTTCATAAAAGCTATCACAATCTACATTCAGAAAGTGCGGATTTAAATCATTTTGTTTTTTCAATTTATCCAAAGTGACTAAAAATCCAGTCAATTTTTGTGTATCATAAAGTGGTAAAATCTGAACATTTGATAAAGATAATGTTGCATGTGGTAGTAAAGGATTTAAAATCTTACATTTTTTCCCTGTTTCATAATTACTATAAATCTCGGATAATTCCTCACTTAATTCAGGAATATAATCAGATATTCGCTTTCCTATAAAATCAGATTCTGATATTTTCAAAATTTTTAAAGCATCCCTACCTGCTTTAAAAACAATACCTTGAAGGTCAACATAAATTATTGCAGAATTTAAATTCAAATACTCTTCCCACCCGGTTTATTATTAATAACCAGTCAAAAATAAAAACAAATTTTATTTTAATTGGTATTGTATATTATGCAAAATATATACCATGATGTCAAGGGAAATCATCATAATTACTTTAAATTTCGGAAAAACAGGCTAAAAACAAGAAGAAATTTACACATTTTTACACTTTATTCAATCTTGACTTTTAAAGCAGAATTTCCCATTTTCATGTTCAGCGAATATATTTAAACTCTAACAAATCGGGAGATATCAATGAAAATCCTGTCAGTTGTTTTCACTGTTTCGATTCTCTTTACAACCTTTCTTTTTTCTGCTGAACCTGTCATTTTTTATGTTTCTCCTTCCGGTAACAATTCATGGTCAGGAAACATTGCAAATCCAAACACTGATAAATCAGACGGACCCTTTGAATCGCTGGAGCATGCACTGGAATCTGTTAAAGCGCTTTCTCCCGATATCCGTAATAATAAAATTATCATAAAAATAGAACAGGGCAGATACGAGTTATCTTCCCCACTTTTGTTTAAACCAAAAGATTTCGGCAATTCACTGGTGATTGAAGCATACCCCGGTGAACACCCCGTCATTTCGGGAGGAAAACAAGTTTCCGGTTGGGAGTTCAAAGGCAACAACCTGTGGCAAGCCAAAGTTGAAACTGACATCCCCTTCCGTCAACTCTTTGTTAATGGTGAACGCCGATTCAGAGCGCGTACTCCCAATGCCGGTCATTTCCTTATTGAGGAAAATCCAGGACTCGATCCCAAAGCCCGTTACAATACACCCGCAAACCTGTTCCGCTATGCTGATGGCGATATGAGCGGTGACTGGAAAAATATAACGGACATTGAAGTGGTGGTTCTGCATTTCTGGGTAGACACCCACCTGCCGGTAAAAAGCATTGATGACAATGAACGGATCGTTACGTTTCAAAAATCGAGTCGCAGAAAACTGACTGATGATTACAACAACTCTGGTGCCCGATACTATATTGACAATGTTTACGAAGGCATGGACAGTCCCGGTGAATGGTACTGGGACCGTAAAACCGGCATTCTCTCCTACCTTGCCATGCCCGGCGAAGATATGAATAGTGCCAAAGTGTTTGTACCACAATGTTCTCAATTGCTGCGATTGGAGGGAGATCCCTCTGCCGGAAAACGGATTGAGAACATCCAGTTCAAAAACCTGATATTTGAGCATACCGGCTGGCAGCTTCCCGCGGATGATGCCGGAGATCTGCAAGCCGCCAATACGGTACCAGGTACAATCTATATGACCGGAGCGAGAAACATTCGTTTCGAAAACTCGATTATAAGACACACCGGCACCTATGGTATAGAGCTGGCAGAGGGTTGTAGAGAAATACAAATTACCAACAATGAACTGGCTGACCTGGGCGCTGGCGGTATTCGCCTCTCCGGTGGTAACGCAAAAAGTGACACGCTATTACGAACCGGCAATATCACAATTACAGATAATCACCTGCATCATATGGGGCAGATATATCACAGCGGTGTTGGGGTCTTTTTACAGAACGCAGATAATAATGTGATTGCCCATAACCATATACATCATTTGTATTATACCGGTATATCAGCGGGATGGGTATGGGGTTATACACCAAGCGTCAGCGTAAACAATCATATCGAATACAATCACATTCACCATGTAGGACAAAAAATGCTTTCAGATATGGGTGGCGTCTATCTGCTAGGCATTTCTCCCGGCACGGTTGTACGTAATAATCGTATCCATGACGTGGATTCGTGGGGTTATGGCGGCTGGGGATTGTATACGGACGAAGGCAGCACCGGAATTATTCTCGAGAATAATATTGTATACCGAACCAAAAGCGCCGGGTTCCATCAGCATTATGGTAAAGAAAATATTATCCGCAATAATATTTTTGCCCACGCACGCGAGCAGCAAATACAACGTTCCCGTAACGAAGAACACCTTAGCTTTACCTTTGAAAACAATATCGTCTATTGGTACGGAACCGACTTGCTGGGCAAGAACTGGAAAAAAAACAATTACCAGTTCAACAACAACCATTATTATCGTCTTGACGGTAAACCCATTACTTTTGCAGGAATGCCTTTTGATGACTGGAAGAAAAAAGGACAGGACCTCCATTCACAATTCGATGCTCCTGGATTCACAAATCCGGAAAAAGACGATTATGATCTGATGACGGATTCTCCCGCAATCAGTAACGGTTTTTCACCCATAGACTTTACAGCTATAGGTCCCCGTAACTGGCCGGAACCGGTCAAAGAAATCCAATACCTCAGCAAAGCAGATAATAGCTATCAACCTGCCATGTTTTATCAACCGGATTGCGACTCTCCCCGTCCGCTGTTGGTTTGCCTGCACTCTTGGTCCGGAGATTACACACAGGATTCCCAGGTCCCTCAGGCCCGCTGGTGCATTGAAAAAGATTGGATATTCATCCACCCCAACTTTCGCGGTCCCAATAATCGTCCCGAGGCAACCGGCTCCGACCTGATGGCTCAGGATATTCTAAGTGCAGTGGATTTTGCCAAAGGCATAGCAAATGTAGATACCTCCCGCATCTATCTTATGGGTAGCTCAGGTGGCGGACATGCCTCTCTGCTAATGGCGGCAAAACACCCCGAGGTCTGGACCGCTGTATCGGCATGGGTGCCCATTTCCGACATTAAAGCCTGGTACTATGAAAGCCGTGACCGCGGCAATCGTTATGCGGACATGATTCTCAATTCCACCGGTGGTGAGCCTGGTACAAGCAAACAAATAGATGAAGAATATAAAAATCGCTCTTCTCTGTTCTTTTTACAAAATGCAAAAGGACTACCGCTTGATATCAATGCGGGTATCCATGACGGTCATACAGGCAGCGTTCCGGTGAGTCATTCTCTCAATGCCTTTAACGTGCTTGCAGCAGACAATGATAAAATCGCAAAAAAGGACATTGATTATATTGTTGAAAACCAGGAATTACCAGAAAACCTGAAAAACAAATGTAAACCAGATGTCTGGTACGGAGATAAAACTGTTCTGTTTCGCCGTCAAAGCGGTAATGCCCGCGTTACCCTGTTTAAAGGCGGACATGAAGGGCTCCCCTATCCCGCCATGAAATGGCTGGAACAGCAGATAAAATGATTCATGATGTTTTGATAAAGCGTTGATGTAGGGGCTGGCCTGAGACCAGTCCCTATAAAAAATAAATTTATTTCATTAATAATAATAGATGCAAAAAAAAGAACGGTCCCTGAGTTCGAGTGAGCATTTAGCTCACGAGAGTATCGAAGGGCCGGTCTGAAATAAACCATGGTAAAATATAAAAATATTTATTAACTACCCGCTACTCTCGACGAATTCGCAAAAGACAAACACGCGCAGATAAATACTGAAAAAAGATCGTGACGGAGATTATCTCCGTCACGATCCCGTTTTGTGTTTTTTTCTATATACATTGTTTCCTTTATCCCACCCCCTTATACTCACTCGATCTCTCCGTTCTTTTGGTGTCAGTTCATGTGTCTTGTTGGCCCTTTTTGTTTTGATTCTAAACTTGATTTGTGTATTTTTAATCGGGTAAAGGAAATTAAAAACATTGAGGGCAGTATGAAAAAAACCTATATCAGCATCCTGGCACTTTTCATTATATTCGGATTCATTTATTCATCTTGCACAAATTCAAAATCCCAGCAATATGATATTGTTATCTATGGCGGTACTTCTTCGGGTGTGGTTGCTGCTATCCAGGCAAAGAAAATGGGCCATTCCGTAGCAATCACAGGTCCCGATGTGCACCTTGGCGGACTCACTTCCGGTGGCCTCGGCTGGACTGATGGCGGTAACACCAGCGCAGTTGGCGGACTGGCGAGAGAATTTTATCACCGTGTCTGGCAGCATTATGAGAAAGACAATGCCTGGGTATGGGAAAACATGCAGGATTTTGCAAATCAGGGCCAGGGCACTAAAGCTAAAAATGATGTAGAACAGACCATGTGGGTATTTGAACCGCATGTGGCTGAAAAAATATACGATGCGTGGGTTAAAGAACTCAACATCCCGGTGTTCCGCGACGAGTGGCTTGACCGTGAAAACGGAGTAAAAACCTCTAACGGCAAGATCCAATCCATTACCATGCTCAGCGGCAAAACCTTTACCGCAAAGGTCTTTATCGACGCTACCTATGAAGGCGATCTTATGGCGGCTGCAGGTGTTTCATATCATGTGGGACGCGAAGCAAACAGCGTTTACGACGAAACCTGGAATGGCGTGCAGGTGGGTGTACTGCATCACAAGCACCATTTTCAAACCGACATTTCTCCTTATAAAATCCCCAGCGATCCCTCAAGTGGTGTGTTACCGCGTATTTCCACAGAACCTCCGGGCGAAAAAGGCCAGGGCGATCATCGTCTTCAGGCATACTGTTATCGTATGTGTTTAACCACAGTTGATGAAAATCGGGTACCTTTTCCCAAACCCGAAAATTACGATCCCGCAGAATATGAACTGCTGGTTCGGATTTATGAATCGGGCTGGCGAGAGACTTTTAATAAATTCGACATGATCCCCAATCTCAAAACCGACACCAACAACCACGGACCCTTTAGCACCGACAATATCGGCATGAACTATGACTATCCAGAAGCGAGCTATGACCGCCGCAAAGAAATATTAAAGGAACATGAAAATTATCAAAAAGGATGGCTCTATTTCATTGCCAATGATCCGAGAATTCCGCAAGAGGTCCAACAGAAAATGCAAAAATGGGGACTCGCCAAAGACGAGTTTGTTGACAATGGCAACTGGCCGCACCAGATCTATGTGCGCGAAGCTCGCCGCATGATAGGTGAACATGTTATGACCGAGCATGATGTGCTCGGAAAACGTCCCGTTGAAAAACCCGTAGGCATGGGCTCGTACACGCTGGACTCTCACAATGCGCAGCGTTATATCAAGCCGGACGGATTTGTGCAAAATGAAGGCGATATTGGTGTGCATGTTCCGGGTCCCTACCGAATCAGCTATAACAGCATTATCCCCAAAAAGCAGGAATGCACCAACCTGCTGGTACCGGTTTGTGTCTCTGCCTCGCATATTGCATTCGGATCCATTCGTATGGAACCGGTATTTATGATATTGGGTCAGTCAGCGGCAACCGCAGCATCATTTTCTATCGAGAAGAATACTGCTGTACAGGATGTGGATTATGAGCAATTAAAAGCCAGATTGGTTGCAGATAAACAGAGGTTTTAGAAAACTTTTAAATTTGACTTACTGGTTCCTGTAGATATTTACTGGAACCAGTATTTGTAACAATAATATTACTCTCTAGTGCCAATTACCTTTTTAAAAAACGCCGCTACCCGCGGGACCTGCTCACTCCACCCTTTGCCACCATGTCCCATATCATCCAGCAGTACCAGTTCTGCGCGTAAATCCTTTGCCTTGAGCGCGTCATACAGCAATATGCTCTGCTGATGGATGACCGTTGAATCCACTTTGCCGTGCATGATGAGAAAAGGCGGACATCCACTGTGAATATGGGTAATGGGATTCGCAAGCGCAACTTTATCCGCATTCTCACGCAGATCGCCGCCAATAAGCGCAGTCTCTGGAGATCCGTCTATAATGTGCAAAGGCATGCCTTCCACATCGTCCATACGCAAAAAATCGGTAGGACCGTACCAGTCACATACGGCTTGCACCTTACTGGAGCCATCTGTATTATCTCCAATATCCCAATCCTTAACCTCTCCCGAGGTGCCCAACAGCGCTACCAGATGTCCTCCCGCAGAAGATCCCCATACCCCGAATTTACTCCCGTCAATATTGTGCTCATCCGCGTGTTTACGCAGCCAGCGGATTGCTGCTTTACAATCAATGATCTGCGCCGGAAAAGAGGCCTCACCGCTGAGGCGGTAATTGACGCTGGCTACCGAGAATCCCTCATCCAGCAGGCGCAACGCGTGCTTGGGATTTTCCTTGCTTCCATGTAACCAGGCGCCGCCATGTATCCACACTACCAGCGGTGTTTTTGCATCAACACTTTTGTTCACATACAGATCCAGCAGCAGAGATTTTCCGTCTGCTTGTGCATATTCAATATCTTTAAGGATCTCAACGGATTTGGGTACATCCGGATCTTTGACGGTTTCTGTTGGATCTGTTTGGCTGCAAAATACTGAATTCAATATAATAAAAGATACCCACAACAACAGCCTGATTTTCATCTATACCTTTCCTTTCCAGACCATTGCTCTATTCCATAATACAATAGACATGTGTTGACGTGCGCAGTATCAATGATTTATCTACAGCGGCAGCCGATGCGTAAAATCCATCATCCAATTGGTTCTCTGCTAAAATCTCGAGCGTTTTTCCGGCTCTCACAACCGTACACAATCCTTTTTTGCTGAAAAAATAGACCTTGTCCTGATTGAGCAATATAGATGCGCCATACTTGCCCGAGAGTCGATGTTCCCAGAACATATCTCCGGTTGCCGCATCCAGACAGGCAGCCTCGCCCCGATCATTCACAACATATAAAAGACCATCTTTGACCACCGGCGATGCCTCGTTCGAGATGTGCTGATCGGTTTTCCATTTTACATGGGTATCGGTTACATTGCCACTGCCGTCTACCGCAACAGCCCAGAGACTGGGAGTCCGGGAATGATACCCGCCATTCACATAAACCAGTCCGTTCCAGAATACCGGAGACGGTACCGGTGAATCTCCTGCAACCACTACATTCCAGTATACATCACCCGTATCGGGATTCAGGGACTGTACCACCTGGCCTGCAACGCTGATCAGTTGGGTCTTACCTTTCCAATTGATTAACAGGGGTGTGGTGTATCCTTTACGCCAGACAGGACGTACATCTTTGTAAAATTCCTGGGGACGCTCGGTCTTCCAAACCACTTTGCCGGTGTTTTTATCCATAGCCACAATATATTGCACATCAGTACCGTCCATGTGCACAATCAATAAATTCTTGTAAATGATTGGAGACGCTGAAGGTCCCTGCATATGCTCGATATGCAGTCCCCGCTGCTCCCATATCTTTTTACCGGTCTGTGAATCCAAACAGGCCGTTCCAAACGTGCCAAAATGCACATATACCCTGCCCGCTTCAATTGTGGCAGAAGGTGTAGCATAACTGTTCAGCTTGTGGATGCCTTGTGGGTCCGTGTTGGTAAACACCAGAATATCATGTACCACCTTGCCGGTCTTGAGATCAAGACAAACCGCGTACATTTTTTCACCAGTTGGAGTTGCCGTGGTAAACCAGACCTGGTTATTCAAAATCACCGGAGTAGAATACCCCAGATCATGAATGGCGGTTTTCCATTTTACATTTTGACTCTCGCTCCATTCATAGGGCAACCCTTGCAGGTCAACCACACCATCACCACCGGGACCTCTAAACTGCGGCCATTGTGACTGTGCAAATAGAATATGACTCATTGCTATTACCAATATCAGAACTACTCTTTTCATTTCAACTCCTTAATATTACCAACCTCTGAATTCGATGGAAACAATATAAAATTAATCCGTGAAAATTCGTGTTATTCGTTTTAATCGTGTTCTATACTTTTTTATAATCTTTTCCGTTCAGGCTGTTCACCACCGAGACCAGCCACGTTTCCAATCCTTCAAGCATGGATTTTGTTTTATCCAGTTTGGCATTTGCCAAATCTTTTGCTTCCATGTTATCTGTTTCCAGATTGTACAGCTCTAACGTGATCTTTTCATCCTGCTCAATCCTATGCAGCTTCCAGGGCCAGTCCAGCCAGGCCGAGTGTCCCGGAAAACTGTCTGTTGAATACTGCTGTTTGATCTCTGCGGCATCCGGATGGATTCGCGAGGGATCCGTACAATCTTCTCCCGCTTTCTGGGCATCCAGCATTTCTTTCATCCAAACTTTACTGGGCGTACTGATACCGCGGGTGGGATGCGACCAGAATCCCATGGGTTTGGGGCGTTTGTCCATACTTCTGTCAATGATTCCGGAAAGGCTTACACCATCCAGCACTGGCTGATTGGGCATTGTTACTCCCACAATATCCAACAATGTGGGATATATATCCACGGTGTTGCAAGGCACTTGAGTCACCCGGTGCGCTTTGATCTTTGCAGGCCACTCTAAAATTGCCGGTACCCGGAGTCCACCTTCATATATACTCCCTTTGAATTCCCGTCCTCCGGTCACTGCCAGCCCCGGCAATCCACCGTTATCACTGCAATACCAAAGGATCGTATTCTCGGCAATACCCAGAGATTTCAATCTGTTACGCAGCTTACCGAACGCCCGGTCCATGCCGGTAATTTCGCCGTAAAAATCTTTATATTTTTCTTCGGATGCGGCATACAATGCACGGTCCTGCTCAATTGCCTGATGGGGATTATGCGGGGATCCAAACCACACCACCGCCAAAAAAGGATGGGGCTGGTTGGCATGTTTTTCTATAAATTCAATGGCCGCGTCTGCGGTTACCATAGAGCTTTCGCCATGGGTTTGAACGGCTGTTCCTTCACGGCTCAAGATGGGATCGTTGTCAAAAAAATTGGGGGCGGACAACCACTCGTCAAATCCGCTTGCACAAGGACTTACGGGACTGTTTTTGCACACAGATCCCAGGTGCCATTTGCCGAAATGACCGGTTACATAACCCGCCTGCTTTAGTGCTTCGGCAATGGTAATCTCTTGCGGCCGCAGGGTATGGCCCCATTTGAAACAGCCAAACCGATTGGGATGCCTTCCGGTCATTACACTGCCTCGTGTGGGCGAGCAAACCGGTGCCGCAGCATAAAAATGATCAAAACGTAAATTCTCTGCCGCCATGGCGTCAAAATTTGGCGTTTTCAACTCGGGGTGCCCGTAATAGCCCATATCTCCCCAGCCCTGGTCATCCGCCATACATAAAACGATATTGGGTTTATTATGAGATGCTTTAGACGCGCACATGCTGTTCAATACCAGGTATCCTGCGCCCGCGCTCATGGATTTGAGAAATGCTCTGCGTTTCATGGACCAACCTCCCGAATTGTTGTTTACTAAGATAAGCCACGGGAAGAAAAGATCAAATGATTTTTTTTGAGGGAAAAGTAGGGCAGCATCAATACAACATAGGATGCGGCAAATAAAAGATCGTGACGGAGATGATCTCCGTCACGATCATATAATGTTTAATTATAAAGGCAGCCAATAATTGACTGCCCTTAAACGCTCAATAGTAACTTTTATTCAGCGACTACCTTGACATCCCTGAACATATAGGGATTATCACTTACCCTTATTTTTTTTCCGCTTGCTGTGGTCACGTTTTCAAGAATGACTTTATGGGTTTTGATATATGGATACGTTTCTTTATAAGTGCTGTCTGTATATTCCTTGTTAAAATTTTCAAAAATAGCGGGACCCTGGTATTCCTCGGGATGATTGGAATCATCTATGTGGAGGGACTCTATGGTAATGGTTTCCGGCATATAACAGGTATAACCAAAATCGTGCTTGCCCGAGTTGGAACCACCGAACAGGCTGGCACTCGTTGTTTGACCTCCGGAAGGCACAAACGTACAGTTGCGGATGATAAAGTCTCCCCGCCACGTACTGCCATAATCGCTGCGAAGATTAACCAGATTTCTGCCATAAATGGTGCAATTCTCTACGGTCAAAACTCCGGTACCAATGGCATTGATTCCCATGTGACCCAGGGTTGAATTGCGAATGGTGGCATTAGCAACACCCATGTGGGCATCGAACCTGGAGAATTTACAATTATCATATACCAGATTTTTACAATAGTTGGAGCCCATGATTCCCCAGTACGTATTGTTCTTGATATCATTTGTCTGACTGCAATCGATAAAGGATATATTGAGGGCACGACCATTTGAAATATCATAAGAACCCATGGGTACCGGTTTGCCTGCCGAACCGATGGTATAGTATTTCTTGTGTCCCGTCAGGATGGTATTTTTGACAGTCACATTGGAACAGTTGCTGATGGTTATAAATCCGCTATAGGGCGCACCATGATCTCCTTCATCGGTGATGCGATGTTCCAGTCCGGTCACAAGCACATTTGATCGATTGATCACCATGTTACGGCTGAAATAGGTGTATTTGGATTCAACAGTATTTGCGATTGTCGTAAAACGTCCACCGGTGATGTTGAGTGTGGTCTCGTCAATGGGTATGGCGTTAATCTCGGTAATCTCATCAAAATCCCAAATGATGGGTGTATTCTTGTCCACGTTTCCATTTTTATCAACAACAAAAATATCTGTTTGCGGAGATCCGCTGTTTTGATTCAATCCAAAACGGATGTATCGTTTTACATTCGAATCGGTAACGGTAACCAGACAGCTTTTTGGTAAAGTGATATCGATTTTCTCCTGATTGCGCTTGAGAGAGGTTATACTTTTAATTTCGACCGGTTCCTGGGTTGAGGATACCTTGAAAACAGAAGCGCCTCGTTTTTCCACTGGTACCTGACTATCATCAACAATAAACGCAGCCGTACCAAAGTCCGTATCGGTCTGAATGACCGCAGTGCGTTCTGTCTTTCCAATATAGTAGGTTGCTCCTTCATCGGCTTTGACCAAAAGCTTGTGCATATTGGCAAACGCATGGGTTGCAGCAATAGCATCTAAATCATCGGTTTTACTGTCACCCACAGCGCCAAAATCGCTGTAATGGACGTTTCCATTTGCTCTGAATTTTTGAACATCCTTTGGAGATACATTTACCAGCAATTCTCCATTTTCATTGGTTTCTACCTGGGTTTTACCCTCTTCCGATGTTATTAAGATATCATCAAGTGGATTGCTAGCCTGTCCCTGCACCGAAACTACATAAAAAAACAAAATGACTACTAGAAGCATATTTTTCATCTTGAAATCCATTCATTAAAAGTAATAGTCGTTGGTTTATCAAGATATACATTTCTCGTTATTAAATCAACATGGATTATAACGTGATCCGGAGTCTAATAAATATTAATTCACATCAAATAGTTTACGATTTACAATTGTCTGATTTTCTTGAAAATTAATAGATGAAATATAACATTCTGTCATCTTGTTGATATTTAAAAGCAATGAATTGAAAACATTCATTTTGTTTTAAATTAATCACCCAAATTGATATATTCTAAACTTTTCTTCCAGGCAGGGTATCTGCATAACTCGCCAATTGCAGCCCTATGAGCAAATGAGAGGATAATTCAGAATGCATATATTATTTACCCTTGGCCTTATTATGGCACTGGGTCTGGCAGGCGGACGACTTTTTGAACGTTTTGGTATTCCACAGGTGGTTGGCTATATTGTCGTTGGAGTTGTACTTGGGGACTCGGTTCTGCATTTTTTATCGATAGAAACCCTTGATAAATTATCCGCTCTGACGTCAATAGCGTTGGCATTTATTGGTTTTATGGTTGGTGGAGAACTCAAATATTCTATATTCCAAAAATATGGAAAACAATTCTTTAGTATTTTGCTTTCCGAGGGGCTGCTGGCCATGCTCTTTGTTAGCATCCTGACCATATTATTAACAAAGAATATCCCGCTGGGCATTTTATTAGGCGCTCTCAGTTCAGCTACTGCACCGGCGGCAACTGTAGATGTTTTATGGGAATATCGCTCAAAAGGTCCATTGACTTCAACAATATTAGCCATTGTGGCACTTGATGACGGCCTGGCACTCTTTCTTTATGGATTTGCTTTTGCCTTTGCAAACGCGCTTGTTGCCGGCGGTGGGTTGAGTGTTAAAATCATGCTTTTACAGCCCCTGTTTGAAATTTTTGGTTCACTCTTGCTTGGAATTACAATCGCATTGATCATCAACTATGTACTCCGCTGGATCTCTTCACGAGATGACCAACTGGTGATAAATATTGCAGCCATATTTTTAGCAAGCGGTATCGCCAAATATTATGACCTTTCACTCATCCTCACCAACATGGCTGTTGGCCTTACTCTTACCAATCTTCATCGGGACCGAAACGAGTCGAATTTCGAAATCGTAAAAAGCTTTGTCCCCCCGATTTATATTATTTTCTTTTTATTTGTTGGCGCCAGATTGCAATTGGGGCTCATGCCGTCTATGGGGATTCTGGGTATCTTGTATGTTCTAGGCAGAACAATTGGTAAATGGTCAGGAGCTTTTCTGGGATCGGTTATATCCGGAGCGCCTTCCGCTGTTAAAAAGTATCTCGGGTTCGCTCTGTTTTCGCAAGCCGGCGTTGCCATTGGCCTTGCGCTCGATATTTATCAGCATTTTGGTAAACTAGGAACTGCCGGAGAACATTTGGGGCATACTGTAATTAATGTAATTGCCGCAACAACACTATTGGTCCAAATCATTGGTCCAATGTCGGTAAAATTTGCAATTTCCAAAGCCGGCGAAATCCCCGATCAAACGCAAAACGGAGAAAAGGGAAAAGAATCATGAAAAAGCAGTTGATCAAAGATCTCTATCCTTATAATACTATCGGCAATGTATCCGGAACCATAACCATTCGGAAAATGGCAAAACTCGTTGTAAAACATCCGGAAACCCATTATCTCTGCGTTGTGGATGATTCCGACAATTTACTGGGACTTGTCAGCCGTAAACGATTATTTCAAGCGATTTTTTCGCATCATGTTTCTGCAAGCAGCAAAGTGACAGAACTTTACTCTCTGCTTACATCGGAACATGCGGAGGACTTGCTCATCAAACATTTTATTACCTGCAACGAGTCGGACCCGCTTGAAAAAGTCATCAACCTGATGGTCAAACATCAACTTGATGCCATTCCCGTAGTAAACAAAGCCGGAAAGCTTGAAGGCCTGCTAACCATTGAACAGCTTTTATCGAATTGGCTTGAAGCAGAGGATTGAAAAGTTATCATAATAAAACCTTTTCAACTTAAATATTGATAAACTTGGGGATAAAATCGAACAGGAAATGTTGCTGTTTTGCTCTTGTATAAACCCATCAAAAGTCGATCTCGTGCAGATGAACGCAGATTGTCATAAAAATATATGACATATCACATTCTGTTTACTAAATAACCATAACAAGATCGTGACGGAGATAATCTCCGTCACGATCACTTTTTTTGATCCCAGGGCAGAGCCCTTGGAACCAGAAACAACATGAAACCCGGTCAACTTTCGCGTTTAAAGCTTGTCTGTTCTCCAGCGGATGTGATACTTTGTGATTTTGGCGGCTTTGTGGTAAAAACCAATCCCCCTAAAATAAAAAAAGGCAGTCTTACGACTGCCTAATATTGTGTGCGCCCACAGGGCCACGGTCCGCCTTTGGCGGAAATCGAATGCGCCTCTGGCGCACCTCGTGTTTTCAACACTCGGCCCCGATATCTTTACTGTTTAAAAATTGCTTTAGCCATTCCCGACCTTGCCCGGATTTCAAGTATTTTTCCCTATCCATAGCTTCTTTTCGGGTTGTATACTCTTCAACATATAATAATTTTTCGACTTTATATCCCTTTGTATATTTACTTTTCCCCGATTTATGCTCTGATAATCTTCTCTCAAGATTATTTGTTTGCCCGATATATTTTTTTCTATTACTCAACAGCAACACATAAACAAAATACATGGATGGCTCCCCCTAAAATAAAAAAAGGCAGTCTTACGACTGCCTAATGTTTTGTGCGCCCACAGGGCCACGGTCCGCCTTTGGCGGAAATCGTTCTTTGTGCGCCCACAGGGAATCGAACCCCGAACCTGCTGATTAAGAGTCAGATGCTCTGCCAATTGAGCTATAGGCGCTTGTGCCTTTATTGCACAATTGTAAATATAATAGATATACCGCTTTTAATCAAGTCTTTTTTGTCAACTCACACCAAATACACGTTTTGAAAACGCCACGTTAGTTTTGGTGTCTGCTTCAAACTCGTTTTTACGGCCACTGGTTTCAAGCACCAGCCATTTGTCATAGTTGATATCCGTAAGGGCTTTTGAACAGGCATCCATGTCTACCATGGCCTTGTCGTCACCCAAAATCTTGGTTTTCCAATCCTTGAGATGTACTTCGCAAATACGGTCGTTGCCCAGTTTACGGATCTCTGCCGGCACATTATATCCGTTGCCCCACGAGTTGCCCACATCGTAATAGACCTGCGCTATGGGTGATCCAATGCCTTCAATGATCTTTAAATTTTGTTTGGCGGACAAGGTGTTTTCCAGTCCCAAAGCAACTCCTGCGGCTTCGGCACGTGGAGCGATCTGTTTCAAACAATCAATGACCTTTTCCACACGGGCTTCATCCAGCTCGTGCTCATTGTATCCGTCTATGGTTTTTGTATAGTATTTGCCATCCGCGTCTTTTTTCAACAAATCACCATTACCAAAAAACGCAATCAGAATATTCTTTGCACCCAGGGTTTGAGCTGCTTCAATAGCATCGATCACATACACCGCGGACTGGGGTTCAGTGGCCAGGGCGTATTTGTTCAAAATACTACCGGCAGCAACCGAGTGAAAGGTAATGCCGTTCTTTTTTCCCAGTTCAACATATTGCTGGCGCACTTTTGGGTCTCTCAAAGGTACATTATCGGGACTCGTTGCCACACTCACCTGAATGCCCTGCAAAGTAACCTCGGCAGCTTTTGCAATGATATCGGGATTAGCCGAACCTTTGGGCAGGTTCCAGTCGCACATGCCAATTCCAGCGGGGGATGTCCCCGCAAACAGGGATGAATTTACCAATCCGGCAGCCATCACAGCAGCACCGGAGGTTTTAATAAACGATCTGCGGTCCATAATCATTTCCTTGTATTATTTACGTTCGATGGAGACAATGGTCATGTCATCCACCATTTGTCCGTTTTCGTTAAATTGTCTGGCCATATCCGCCAGATTGTTAGAAAGGGTAACCGGGTCTGCATCAAGATTCTCGGTTATGGTGTCACACAAATGATGTACTTCTAAAAACTCACCCTTGCTGTTCTGGGCCTCACTCAAACCATCCGTAAACATGAACAAACAATCCCCTTTAGCAAGATTGATCTCGGTAATCTCGCCCGGTTTGTACAGCGCATCTTCCAGCATGCCCAACAGCATACCGTTAATATTGAGCTTTTCAATCTCTTTTTCACTGCGTTTTAGCAACAAAGGATAAGGAATGCCGCCGTTTAACAATTCACAATTTCCGGTTTCTGTATGGATCACAGCTAAAAGACTTGCGGCAAAGATCTCTCTGGGCAGTCCGCGGTACATCACTTTATTGATCCCCCGCATAATCTCAACAGCACTGGCAGTAGAATTTTGCAATCCGCTGACGGCAAATTTTACCAAGGCGGTACATAGTGCAGCCTGAATACCATGACCGGTCAGATCCACCAGAATCACTGCCAGGCGATTATCAGAAAGCGGAATCACATCGTAAAAATCACCGCCAATATCAAAAGCCGGTTGATACAAATTATGAACGGCTATACCGTTATGTTCAACACTTTCGGGACCAATCAGATTGGAATGGATGCGCTTGGCAAAGGTCATTTCTTCCTGCAAGAGATTATTTACCTGAAACAACTCGTCACGTTGACGCAGAATGGTATCAATCTCGCGGATCTTGGCTTTCAGCGTTTGTTCCAGATTCTTGTTATCCAGACCGTTCTTGATGACCAGTTTCAGATTGTCATTGTCCCAGGGTTTTTGAATATACTGGAACAAACCCACATCATTAATACCTTTGATAGCATTTTCCTTATCCGCGTAACCGGTTAGCAGCACACGCGGCACATCGGGATACCGGTTACGGATCTCGGCCAAAAACTCGAGTCCGTTCATATCCGGCATTAAAAAATCGGCGATCACCAGGTCAGGCTGATTCAGGGAAAGATCTTCTATAGCCTCACGTGGAGAAAGGTAGGTCAATACCTGGTAATCTGTCTCCATTTCCAAAAATGATTTAATGGAGCGGGTTACCAGTTCTTCATCATCAACAACGGCTACAACCGGAGATTTGGGTTTAAATTCGGGATTTTCTATTTTTTCCACCTGTAATCAAACATACATAATAAAATCTAAATTATGCATTTATACTTCAATAAGCAAGACAATGTATAAAATTTATCTCAATCCTACATCACTCAACCAGGATTTCAACGTCTCGCAGTCTTTTTTCATGGCTTTGAGCGAGTTCTTTTGTACTTCTTTTTCCGTGCGTCCTTCTACTTTCCATTCAAAATGCTGAATGATAGATCCGTTATAGCCGGTTTCTTTCAACATGGCAAAAAAGTCTTTATTGACCATGCCGTCTCCAAGCGGACCCCAGTTAGCCCGCCAGCGACCTTTTTCATCTTTACCCCATGTAAAATCTTTGACAATCACAATTTTCATTAACGGTCGCATCAATCGGGCATTCACCGGCCACACATATCCACCTTCTACTGTTGAATGACCAATATCAAAAGCAGAACCAATTGCGTTGGTATCCATATCCTTGATCATGTCATACAAATCCCACAAAGGGGCGCCTACATATTGGGTCCCTGAATGGTTCTGGAACGCCGCGCAAAGCCCAAGCTCTTTATTTATATCCGCAATAGCCTGCAATTGTTCCCTAATTTTTGTCAATTGATCCGGTATGGGTTTGTCCAGATCATACTTCCAACCGCCAATGCGATACAGCTTGACACCTGTTTTTTTCAAAGTCGTTAAAATGGATTTGGCATGTGGTTCCGCCAGGTCATGAAAGCTGACCGTAGCCATAAACATTTCAAGGTTATTGTTCTTTAAAGCCTCTACCATTTTCGGCAGGTCTTCCGCTACACGCTCCGGCAGAACATGGCCTTTTGGACGGACCGGGCACTCGATGCCATCCCAGCCGATCTCGGCCACTGCGTCTGCGGTATCCTTGTAATTCAACCATTGCAAATGTTTGGAAAATACACCAATTTTCACCCCGGATTGCGCAGCGCTTGCAGTTTGTACTGATCCCAAACTGATGGCCGCACCTGCTATTGCAGATTTTATCATAAAATCACGACGATCCATTTTTTCCACGATTATCTCCTTACAAAGATGACGGACGGTTATAATTATACAATAAGAAAAATTTGGATAATAGCAAAAGAATTTTTCGAAAAGCATTAGGGGATTTCTCTATTAATACGTATTATAAGAATATCAATCCCATACAACAACAAATCCCGGAATCTATTTATATGAAAGCCCCGGACACACGCACCGATCGTCAGCTGGTATGCCTGATCCGTAATGGAGATATGGATGCCTTTCAAGTCCTGTATTACCGCTACACGGACGATCTCTTTCGCTTTATCTTTTCACGCCTGGGAGATAGAGAAACCGCCATCGACTATGTACAGGATATTTTCCTGCAAATCTGGGAGAAACGCGCAGCTCTTAATCCCGATGCGTCGGTCAAAGCCTACATGTTTAAAACCGCACATAATCGGTTGATTGATCATTTCCGAAAAAGCAGTACGCGCAAAACACATACCAGCGATATATTGCCGGACTCGCCCGAGCATGCGGACAATCCCGAATTGCAAACCCGTGTTAAAATCGCTATCCATCAACTGCCTGAAAAAGAAGCTCTCGTTTTTCACCTCTCCCGGTTTGATGGATTCAGCTATAAAGAGATTGCACAAATCTGTCAGGTCTCGGTAAAAACAGTTGAAAAACGCATGAGCAATGCGTTGAAACACCTGAGAAAACATATTCTGGAATAGACGGTAGGGTAATTAACAAATCATACGTATTCTGTTATGAAAAAAGTTTGGAAAACATTATGAAAACAGATCTTTTGGTCAAACATATCGCCAACCAAACCACAACACGGGAAACGACACAGGTGGAAAGATGGTGCGCGCAATCCAAAGAGAATAAAACCGATTATGATTCTCTTTTGCAAACCTGGCAGCATATTGAAACACCTACTTTCGAATTCCCCAAGGAACAGGGTTGGCAATCCATTGCCCAAAAGATCAAATCCACCGAGTCCTCATCAACATTCATCCCGGAACGTTCGGCTCCCTGGTTCCGGTTTCGCAGTGGATTTGCCTGGGCCGGCGCCCTGGCTGTTATCGTGCTACTGGTTCTGTTTCAAGTTGTACCCCAATACCAAACCAGTACACTTGTAACCGCCAAAGGAGAACAAATCTCTGTCCAATTGCCAGACGGCTCTACCGCCACCCTCAATGCCGGCAGCAGCTTATCGTTTCCCAAACGATTCAAAACCGAGCGCCGCGTAGAACTGGATGGCGAAGCGTTTTTCAATGTTACAAAATCATCCAAACCGTTTATCATCCAAACCGGTAACGCAGAGGTACAGGTGCTGGGCACCCGCTTTAATGTGTGGAGCCGTAACAACGAAACCCGTGTTGCTGTAGAATCGGGTACTGTCAGCCTGAGCGGGATGGAAACCGATTCCACACTCGTTCTGCAAGCAGGACAAGCAGCCATTGTGGAAAACGGCAATCTACCGCAATACAAGCCCAACGCCAACATGGATGATTATCTGGATTGGCTCAGCGGATCACTGGTATTCAATCAAACAGCCCTTTCCGAGATCATTGATGAGCTGGAAAGGCAATACAATGTGTATATCACAACCGAAAACATCAATGCAGATACATTCACGGTCACTGGCTCATTTACGGATATGCCCATAGACGAAGTGTTGGATACAATCTGCCTAACCCTTGACCTTCGCTGCTATCAGGCAGCCGGAATGTATACCATCAGCAACTAGGGGAAAATAAATGAAACACCTGAATACGATATTGCTATTTTTAACTATCAGCGTAACAGCTTTTGCCCAAACTCCTGACTCGCTGACCTTTCAATTCAGCGATCTTACACTGCGCCAGGCATTGCAAGAAATCAGCACCAAAACCGGTGTGCAGTTTATTTTCAGCGATGCTTTAATTGACGGTAAATCTGTGAACGGCTGCTTTGTGGGGGCCTCTATCGATTCAACTCTGCACCATCTCTTGACAGATACACAAATCGCTTTTCGACATATCAAGAACGGACGGATTGTGCTGCACCCGTCCGACCAACGTATTATCAAAGGTTATGTTTACGACGCCGAAAATGGCCAGGGACTGCCTTTTGCCAACATTACCCTCAAAGGCACAGACCACGGTACTGCCGCCAACGATCAGGGTTACTTTGCTCTCGCGAACTATATTACCGATCCTTGTACCTTATCGGTGAGTTACATCGGTTATCAGCCAGGCGAGGTGATAGCCGATGTTCAGGGGGGGACATCACCGGTCAGCGTACCCCTGGCCAATGATCCCATTATGACGCGAGAGCTGACGGTTACCGGCAAAAAGACTCCCCTTTTGGAACTCCAGGGTTCTCCCGGTTATATCAAATTCGCCCCGAAACAGATGGAAGCCATTCCCTCTACCGGCTCCAACGAGCTGCATCGCGCTATTCAGTTTATGCCGGGTGTCAGCGGTATACAGGAAAAACCCGAAGGACTGTATGTAATGGGCGGCACCCCGGACCAGAACCTGGTCCTTTTAGATGGTATGCCCATTTACAAATCCACCCACTTTTTTGGTCTGGTGAGTGCGTTCCACCCGGACGCTATTGATTCTGTGGAACTGCACCTCAGCGGATATCCCGCACAATACGGAGGACACCTTTCCAGCGTCATGCAGTACCATGTGGACAGTGCCATTGGCAAGCCCCTCAAACTCGGCGCGGGAGTGGATTTCATGCAAATGTACGCACATGCGCGTGTGCCGGTGTCTGACAAAATCGGGGTGACGCTGGCGGCGAGAAGAACGTTTAGCGATGTAACAAAATCTCGTGGTTTTGACAAAGTTTACAGATTTATATCAAAAACTGTAAATAGTAATAACGGGCCTCTTTATATTTTTTACGATATTACAACCAGATTAGACCTTGATGCAACTACTAACGACAATATCTCAATCACCTATTATGATAACCGTGATTATATAAACAGGATTGCAGATTATGGGCCATATAACAACAATGCTGATAACAATATATGGAGAAATAAAGTAGTAGGATTAACATGGGATCATAAGTGGTCTGATAAAATTGAAACACAAATCAAATCAACATTTACCCGTACGTATTCCGAATACAAAAAAAATGATCTTTCTATATTTGGATTTGTAAATTTTACAAATTTAAATACATTACAATCCAAACAACTACAGATAAATAACAAATTCATAATTTCACCCAAATTTGAATTCTACATCGGTGCACAATATCAATCACTTTATACTTTATTCGAACACAATAAATTATATGAAATTGATCCAGAAAATTATTTCAATCTTGAAAACAATGGAAGTTATAGCATATCAACCAGACCCAACATATACAATAGTTATTTAGAATTCAACTATCGTCCATTGACCAATCTTTTAATTCAACCAGGATTTCGTTACAACACAACAAGAACCAATTTAGGACGATCAAAAAATCCCCGGATAACAATACAATATCAGCTAGATAATTTTAAAATCCATTCACACTTTGGTCATTATCACCAAAACATTTATCAAAAATATGGGAATTACTATTACAGTGGTTATACACCTTTTTGGCTATTTTCTAATTCACCTGGTTTCTTGGTACATAGGAATGTAGGAGTTTCATATAATAAAAATAACTTTGGTTTTCAAATTGAAGGTTATTACAAAACTTTTCACAATATAAATATTCCAGTTTCGATTAATGGTGAGTTTATGACGGGGAGCGGAGCCAGTAAAGGATTAAATTTAACTATTTGCAATAGTATCAAACAATACAAAACATGGTTTATTTATCATTGGAGAGATATAGAACATAGAATTCCAGGAATTAATAACGAGAATCCTTTACCTGCCCATTATCTCAGAAAACATGAAATGAAAATGGTTCTTGAAGGTAAACATAACAATTGGAAATTGGCTATATCCGGGATTTATGCCTCAGGAAAACCATATACGCCCTTTTCGTCAACTTTCCGTATAGATACCTATGACGGAACCAATACAAAATTCTATATAAATGGAGATTATTTATCCTTTTGGTCTAATGATTACTTTAGAGCTGATTTGAAACTTTATCGACATATCCCAAATAAATTAAAAATGGACTGGAATGTAGGCATTAACTGGTTAAACTTTTTTGAGCAAAACAATACATGGGAAGAAAACAATCTGGACAGCTATTATTCATGGTGGGAAACCAAAAATATGATGCCCTTTGTATTTATGTTTTTTATTCAAACAGAATTTAATGAAAGTGACAAGTATGAAAGCAATTAAACTTTTATTCATTATAATATTTGCTATATCCTTTTCATGTACAGACAAAAACAACCCTCTCATTTCGTCTAATGATGGAATCGTAATCCAAGGATACTTGGTTGCAGATAAACCTGTTAATGATATAAAAATTACTAAACCTGCCCCATACACTGATCAGGATGCACAAACACCCATATCTGATGCAGATGTTATCATCTCCAGAAACAGGGAACAGTATAAATTAATCGCCAATTCAGAGAAAAAAGGATATTATTACTATCCAAATGACGACCTCATGGTTACAGCAGGTGATACATTTAAATTACATGTTTCATATAACAACACAATTTCAACAGCTGAAACTATTGTTCCAGGTAAACCAAAAATAACTTTTGCTTCAAGAGATACGCTTTGGTTATATAGTTCTTATTATGACAATCATTCGGATTCTTGCCAGGTAACATTCAAGTGGGAAACCCCTGGTTACAGTAAAGCACATTATATAACATTTCTTGATAATACCTATAGTTCTCATTACTCATTCTCTAACACATGGGAGCTAGAAAATTCTTCTTTTGACGATTTCTGGACTATGCAATCTAAAACATACAATAATCTCTTGTTTTTTAACTCTAAGGAAGGACCTCTTGATTTTAGTGTCTATAATGTCAATGAGGAATATCTGTCATTTATAACCAGCACACAAATTATCGACAACAAGTTACAAGAGATTAAATCAAACGTTCATAATGGGTATGGCATATTTACCGCTCTAAATTCAGACAGTTATACAATATATCTTAAAAAAGCAAATGAATAAGGAGTCAACAAAATGCTAACTTATCTGGGATTTATATTTCTAATATACAAGATTAATAACAATTTATATATTATTACTTCAGGTTACAAGATATGGCCATCTACTCAACACTTAACCGAAAATTCTTTTATCTGCTATTATCGAGTTCATCAGCAATTAGGGGAAAATAAATGAAACACCTGAATACGATATTGCTATTTTTCACCATCAGCGTAACAGCTTTTGCCCAAACTCCCGACTCGCTGACCTTTCAATTCAGCGATCTTACACTACGCCAGGCATTGCAAGAAATCAGCACCAAAACCGGTGTGCAGTTTATTTTCAGCGATGCTTTAATTGACGGCAAATCCGTGAACGGCTGCTATGTGGGGGCCTCTATCGATTCAGCTCTGCACCATCTCTTGACAGATACACAAATCGCTTTTCGACATATCAAAAACGGACGTATTGTGTTACACCCGTCCGATCAACGTATTATCAAAGGTTATGTTTACGACGCTGAAAATGGCCAGGGACTGCCTTTTGCCAACATTACCCTCAAAGGCACAGACCACGGTACTGCCGCCAACGATCAGGGTTACTTTGCTCTCGCGAACTATATTACCGATCCTTGTACCTTATCGGTGAGTTACATCGGTTATCAGCCAGGCGAGGTGATAGCCGATGTTCAGGGGGGGACATCACCGGTCAGCGTACCCCTGGCCAATGATCCCATTATGACGCGAGAGCTGACGGTTACCGGCAAAAAGACTCCTCTTTTGGAACTACAGGGTTCTCCCGGTTATATCAGATTCGCCCCGGAACAGATGGAAGCCATTCCATCTACCGGCTCCAACGAGCTTCACCGTGCCATCCAGTTCATGCCGGGTGTCAGCGGCATTCAGGAAAAACCCGAAGGACTGTACGTTATGGGCGGCACTCCGGACCAGAACCTGGTCCTTTTAGATGGTATGCCCATCTATAAATCCACCCACTTTTTTGGTCTGGTGAGTGCGTTTCACCCGGACGCTATTGATTCTGTGGAACTTCACCTCAGCGGATATCCCGCGCAATACGGAGGACACCTTTCCAGCGTAATGCAGTACCATGTGGACAGTGCCATTGGCAAGCCCCTCAAACTCGGCGCGGGAGTGGATTTCATGCAAATGTACGCGCACGCACGCGTGCCGGTTTCTGACAAAATCGGGGTGACGCTGGCGGCGAGAAGGTCGTATATTGATTTTTCGAAACCAAAAAGTTATGGCAAATTGTATGCTTTCATGACTAAAAATTCGCAATCTTATATTTCACCTACATACACATACCATGATATTAATACAAAATTGCAATACAAACCTGATACTTTCACAAACTTTGAGCTCTCTGGCTATTACAGCAGAGACTATGTGGATCGGAACGATACATACGGATCGTATTACTCGAATTCGAATTATAATAAATGGTATAACAAAGCCCTGGGATTTAAAATAGATAAAAAACTTTTTCCCATATTTAATAGCAGATTCACGGCATCATACTCTGAATTGCAATCAAATTTTAAAAGAATAGATCCTTTCCCCTTTGGCTTTAGTTACGACCTGGGAGGTTTGTTTTTTGAAAACACAAATCATTGGGTTTACTATAATTTAAAACTGGACAATTCTTTAGCACTCACACCAAATTCGATTATCCATATAGGCCTGGAAAGACAAAATCACGAGCTTGATTTCAGTCATACTCGTATGTATGAAATTGATCCCTCCTATTACAATATTAATTCAAATACCGGCAGTTATGACACGGAAGAAATCCAGACCATGGTCAATGGTTATGTACATACTGAATTTCAGCTTAAAAGCCTTAATCTTGAGCCGGGTTTTCGTATCAACCGGCTGGAACAGAACAAGGAATACAGTACAGAACCACGTTTTACAGCAAATTTCAAATGGAATAATCTAAACCTGTTTGCGCATTGGGGACACTATCATCAATATACTTTTGAAAAATATGGAGAAATTTATTTCAATGACAACACGCCCTGGTGGAATTTTTCGCAATCACCCTCATTCTCAGTTAACCGCTCCGGTGGAGTCAAATACACAAGCACTTTATTTAATATTGAGCTTGAAGGTTACCACAAATCCTTCCACAATCTAAATATTTCCGTTGCAGATGAAGGAATGTTTATGACTGGCAGCGGTAGCAGTCGTGGAATTATAGCTTCACTGTCTTTTAACTGGAAAACCTATAAAACCTGGTGCAGCTATCACTGGTCAGATTCAGATTACAAAGTCCCCAATTTTAATGAAGATCTTTCTTTTCCACTATTTTTCCATCGAAAGCATGAATTAAAAATGATGGTACAAACTACCCATCGCGGATGGGACTGGACCATATCCGGAATTTTAGCTAGTGGTCAGCCATTTACTCCCATTATATCATATTATTCAATAAAGGATTTAAGCAATTTTGATATTACTGGAATTCAACAAGGAACGATAAATTCGGCTAGAATGGGTGATTATAGTCGTTGCGATGTAAAGCTATCTCGTCAATTTAAAAACAAATTTCATATGGATTGGACAACTGGCATTGTTTGGCTGAATTTTCTTGAAGATGATAATTTATGGAGATATGATTCATATCAGGCATATTATTCATGGCAGGAAAAAAAGGACATGCTTTCATATGTATTTTTATTCTTTATACAAGCTGAATTCAATGGAAAGGATAGTCAATGAAAAATATATTATTAACAATTTTATTTCCAATTTTGTTATTCTTTGGCTGTGATAAAATAGAAAATCCTGTAATCTCAGAGGGAGAAGGCATTGTAATACAAGGTTATCTTTATGCCAATAAACCCGTTAATGATATTAAAATTTCTACTTTGGCATCTTTTGATGAATCAAGTTGGCAACAACCTATTAATAATGCTGAGGTTTTTCTCTATAAAAACAATAATCCTTACCCCCTTTCCTTAACTCCTGGTGACAGCGGGTATTACCATTATACGGGAGATGACTTGTCTATAAATGCAGGTGATTCAATTTCCATATCGGTTACCCACAATGGCACAACTGCAACAGGAAGTACGTGGGTGCCTTATAAACCATCAATTACATATTTATCCAAAGATACATTATTTTTCAGCCAACCCTCTCGCTACTATGAGAATCCGGAATCTATGTTCTCTGTTAAATGGACATCTCCTGACAGCGAAAATGTTTATTATACTGTTAATATGATTCCACAATTCGGAACCAATTGGCCTCTATTAACTACGAATTCAGGTACTCGTCAATCTTTTGAAAAACACTGGACAAAAAGTGAATTCAATTTTAATCACTATTATTGGACCTACCAAAATGAAGGCAAATATATTTTCATTGTATATCGCGTAAATATGGAATATATAAATTTAATTTCATACTTGTTTCAAGTAGAAGAAAAATTCATCGGGACTAGTTCAAATATCAATAACGGTTATGGTGTTTTTACCGCATTTAATAGCGATAGCTGTGAAATATATTTATTTAATAGTAACGAGTGAGATAAAAATGAAAAATTTAATCCATTCAGTACTCTTTATTATAATATTGTCAAATTGTCTTTACTCTCAAAATATAAACTCGGCATCATCAAAGACCCCTAAAAGTAAAATCCTTGCCTCAACAATTGGAATAACAAATACTATAGCGCCTCCGTTTTTAGGTTACTACTTGGAGAAAAACCAAAAACACAATCTCGCAGAGTGGGTGATGTGGTACGGATTACTTGCTGGTCCATCCATGGGTAACTATTATGCTCAAGATATGAAACGATTTTATATTGGTACCGGTCTCAGAACAGGGACTGCATTACTCTATTTAAATATATTCAATGATAATGAGGGTGAAGATGTAGCAGTTGGTGTCATGACCACAGTATTCTTAACTACTGCAATCTGGAACTTGTGGAAAACTCCCAAATCTGTTCAGGAATACAATGATAAAAACATCAACCTTTCCCTTGCGCCCTGTTATCTGCCGCAATCCCGCTCTGTCGGTATAGCTTTAAATTTGAATTTTTAATACCCCCTTTCTTTCAAAGTAGGGATCTATAAAAACAATCCCTGCTTTTTTCATTTCTTTTTAATATTTTGATCATATCTTTTTCATAAAAATTGTTATATTGATACTTTTAACATGAGGACGATTTGATGCACAAATATGTAATGATATTGATACTGGCGCTGATTTATGGATGTACTCCTCCTCCGGCAGACGAGAAACTAATCCCCGCAATTGTAACCGAACCGGTGCAATATGACACGGATGATCCGGCTATCTGGGTGTGCCCGGACGATCCCGAAAAAAGCCTGATTATCGGTACGGATAAAGACAAAGACGGTAGACTCTATGTATTCGATCTTGGCGGCAAAATAGTAGCCGATAAATGTGTCCACAATCTGAAACGCCCCAACAATGTAGATATTGAATACGGACTGCCGTTAAACGGAATCCCTACCGATATTTGTGTAACCACAGAACGGTTAAACAACCAGATCCGCATTTTCAGCTTGCCCGACATGAAATCCATTGATAATGGTGGTATTGCCGTGTTCGAGGGTGACTCGCTCCGCGCGCCCATGGGCATTGCACTTTACAAACGTCCGTCCGACAAGGCCATTTTCGCGATTGTGGGACGCAAAAAAGGTGCTACCGACGCCTACCTCTGGCAGTATCGTTTGCAGGATGACGGCAATGGTATGGTAAAAGCGGACCTTGTACGTAAATTCGGCACCTGGAGCGGCACCAAAGAAATTGAAGCCATTGCAGTAGACGACGAGCTAGGCTATGTCTATTATTGCGATGAAAAAACCGGCATCCGCAAATACCCGGCTGATCCCGAATCACCCAACGCGAATATGGAACTGGCATTGTTCGGTACGGATAATTTCACAAATGATCGTGAAGGTATTTCTATTTATGATCTGGGTAACGGCAAGGGGTATATCCTGGTATCCGACCAGCAGGCAGACCGGTTTAATATATATCCCCGTGAAGGCACAAAAACCAACAAACATGAACATCCTTTATTAAAATCCGTGAATGTCTCTACTCATGAAAGCGACGGTTCCGATATTTACAGCGGTTATCTGAATGAACAGTTTCCACATGGTATATTTGTAGCCATGTCAACCAACAAGACGTTTCAGTATTATGCCTGGGAACAAATCGCTGGTAACACTCTGGAGATAAAAAAATAACATTTTCGCCACGCACAAAAAAAAAGGGCCCCTGTCAAATGACAAGGGCCCTTTTTAAAAAAGAAATATCTGTTTAATGTCCGCCACCTGCACGAGCACCAAGTTGAGCGTCAATCATCAGCATTGCATGTCCAGCGTTTCCAACCATCTTTAATTTATTAACAATCTTGTCCATAGAATCTTCTTCTTCAACCTGTTCGGATACAAACCAATCCAAAAAGGTTTTGGTAGCATGATCATTTTCTTTGATCGCCAAATCTACCAGAGTATTAATACTGCCGGTAATATATTTTTCATGCTTTAAAGACTGTTCAAAAATATCCATCGGACCATCAAAATCACTTGCCGGTTTTTCAATCGCTTCAAGTACAACGCGTCCACCCTGATCATTAACATAACCGTAAAACTTCATGGCGTGTCCCACTTCTTCCTGAGCCTGGGCTTTCATAAATCCTGCCATACCGTCAAAGTTTTCACTTTCAAAATAAGAAGCCATAGCAAAGTACAAATATGAAGAAAACAGTTCTTTGTTAATTTGCTCGTTTAGTGCTTTTTCCATTGCTTTAGAGATCATTGTGTTGCTCCTTTTTTTCTGTTTTTATCATTACATAATCAATTTTTAAGGGAAATTTATATGGATCATTTCAATAGATTTAACAAAAAAAAATCGTAAATATTTCAAAGAATTTCTACTCATAAAAAAACGCCAAAAGAACCGGTTTCTTTTGGCGTTACTAAAATATGAATATTCAAGATAAATCACAACATTAAACACTCAACCATTCTTCTCTTAACAACTCGCCTTCCACACTGACAACAATCCCTTTAATAGGAACTTTGCGCTGCGCCTGCTCAACCGCTTGCTGCGCAAGCATGATCAATCCCCTGCAGCAAGGCACCTGCATGATCATAACAGTTAAGGTGTTAATTTCTGCATGATCAATCATGGCAACCAATTTTTCCAAATAAACATCTGTACCGCTGTCTAATTTGGGACAAGCAATAGCCAAAGATTTGCCTTTTAAATAATCTTTGTGGAAATCTCCAACGCTAAATGCCACACAATCTGCTGCCAGCAGCACATCCGCGTTACGGTATTGCGGAGCATTGGGAGAGATCAGGTGCATTTGTACCGGCCAGTGTCGCAGTTGAGAGGAGCGGTGTCCATCCGCTTCTTGATTCGCATCCGAGATAACCTCTGTCTTGTTAAATTCCAAAGCTTTTGACCCGGGACAGCCAGTGTGATGAACCGGAATCTCATTATCTTCCGGCACTGCAATTCCTTTTTCCTTCAAGATATTGACTGCCTGATTATAATAATCGGTTTCGTTATGGTCTTTTAAATGTTTGAGATGCGCTTTGATTGTATTTGAACCCGCCTTGATGATATTCTCCATAACACGGGCTTCATTATACGGTTCTGCTTCACGCTCTTCAATGGTTATTGCACCTTCAGGACAATGGCCCAGACAGGCCCCTAATCCATCACAAAACAGATCACTAACCAGTCTCGCTTTTCCGTCTATCATCTGAATAGCACCTTCGGGGCATCCGGGAATACACAGTCCGCAACCTGTGCATTTCTCTTCATCTATATTAATTATCTGTCGTTTCATTCTGCACCTCGTTTGTTCTTTTGACTGGATTAAAATAGTATAAAATGCTTGAAAAATCCTTGATTCACATCAAGTGAATGTCTATTTTCTAAAAAAACGGGAAAATTTATGACTGCCGATCTATTATTAACAATAGAAAACAATCTCAAAGCCTCTACATATTTCCAGGGACTGTCAGATAAAAGCCGCAAAGCTCTGGCAGAAATATGCATACCCAAAAACATTTCAAAAAAACAGATCCTGTTTCTTGAAGGCACCAGTGGTCATGCAATATACCACTGTGTTTCAGGAAACTTGCAGCTATTTAAAACAACCGGTGATGGTAAAGAGATTGTTATTAAAACCGTTAAACCCGGTGAATTATTTGCCGAAGTGATCCTATTTGAGCAGGACAGCTATCCCGTATCAGCAAGGGCATTAACCAGTGGACAGGTGTATGTATTACCCAAAATACAAATACACTGTCTGCTGGAAAGACCGGATTTCCGCAACGACTTTATCAGCATGCAGATGAAAAAACAGCGATATCTGGCCAATCAGATCAAATATCTCAGCACTCATGATGTGGAAGAAAGATTGTTTCTGTTTATAAAGGAAATGTTTGGAGAAAAGGAGACCATTGAACTCAAGCTATCGAAAAAAGATGTAGCGGCATCCATAGGAACAACCCCGGAATCCTTGTCCCGATTATTGCTCAGATTAAAACAGGAAAATAAACTCGAGTGGAATGACAAAACGTTAAAGATAAATCATAACGTTTGGAAAGATCTTTTAATATAATACAACCGGGCCCTGCGATGGAGTACAGAGCCCGAATTGTTTAACCATTGACAGCACTTTCGTTAGCAATAAAAGCGTTTACCTCTATGGTAGGCGGTTTAAGCAAATGTTTTTTTACAGCACATTGATCTGCCGCACGAATTACAGCATCTTTATATTTTTCCGGAAAATTTTCCGGCAAGTGTATATTCAATTCCATTTTGCCAATTAGGTGAGTAGCCGGGTCTGTATACATCCGCTGGATAATCTCTATACCGTCGGTTGAAACACCGCGCTGATCACAAAATGATTTTACATAAATTCCCGCGCATGTACCAATAGACGCTAAAAAAAGCGCAAATGGTGGAGGTGCGGTTCCGTCCTGGTTTGTGGGAATTGTCATCGGTCCGTATTGGGCATCTACTCTAAGACCACCGGGAAAAGTTACTTTTATATCCAAAATTTTTCTCCTTACTCGTTGTTTCTTTGTATTCTTTTTATTAATTTGATGAGATTATTAACAAAAGGATTCAAATCATTCAACATGATGTTTGAATATTTCGTAGCAAAGCCTTTCGACCTTGCAAACACAGTCAAATCACATGGCTGGTTTCAACTTGTTCCCTTTTATTGGGATGATTCCACAAATACCCTGAACTGGGCATTGAATACATCACAAAACGGCCCCATTGCGATTTCTATCCAGGAGCAGGAATCAGGGCCGGAACATACAAAACTTTTATTCAAGACGCACAACAATGCCGCGACAGACAAGGATGAAATCATTAACCAGTTTCGCCTGGTCTTTAATCTGGATCTTGATTTAAGCGATTTTTACCAAATCTGCTCAAAGCATCCAACGTTAAAACAATTACCACAGCAAGGAATGGGACGTTTGATGCGTTCTCCCAATGTCTTCCAGGATGTTTTTAAAAGCATCTGCGGCACCAATGTTATGTGGAAACAAGCCGTAAAAATGGTAAATACTATTGCAGAACTGGGTGATGTGGTGCCGGGGACAACATTTCATGTTTTTCCTTCACCGCAACAAATTCTTGATGCAAGCGAAAGCTATCTCAGAGATACAGGACGTGTTGGGTATCGCAGTGCTTATCTCATAGAACTCGCCAACAGGTACAAGAATGAAAATCCGGAAACAGCATATACTCACAATACCTATTCAGAACTTTTTCAGTTCTTTTTAAATCATAAAGGGATCGGCAAAGTCACTGCCCGCTACCTTTGCGCGTTATATGGCAGATTTGAAGAATTATCTATAGACAGTCTGGTTATATCCTACATGACCCGGACATATTTCAACGGTACCAAACCGGAAACCGGACAAATTGAACAGATATTTGAACAATATGATGAATGGAAATATCTGGTATATTGGATGGAATTCGTGCTGAACAAAGGATGGGACCCTGATGCATAAATACGAAAAGCTGCTGGACCTTTTACAAATTCATTTCAATCTGTACCAGGAGATATCCGTTCAGGATATTTACAAACTGCTTTACCAGGGAACCATGGGGCCCAGACATATGTTGCAACATGTAGATAAAGCCCATGCGTATCTGTTAAAAGAATGGCAAGAGGTCCCGGAGAATACTGACAAACCACTACTGGTGCCTGTATCAACAGACCACACAGTTGTTAGGATCAATTTTCAGACCGCAAAAGCCAATGGGATAACAGCAGAATCCATTTGGGAAATGAAATACCAGACAGCCCTGCATTTTGTTGAAAAGAAAAAAAACTTTAAAAGCCTGTGGTGGAAAACCATGGAGCTTGCACAAAATCAAAAAATTTCTTATACACTGGACCAGTTCCATGAACTGGACCAAAACGCCTGGGAAGGGAATTATCCTGCCATGCATCACTCTGAATCGTATCGCATGGCAAATTATCCGGCATACCGGATAATATTTGTTTCAGAATTTGAAAAACATTATCCAAATCTTTGAGAGGACCATGAATAAAACAGAAGCATATAAATGGGCGGCAAAACGGGTCAGAGCACAGGTTTTGCGCAGCATTGATCCGGTACCCACTTTGGCCAATACAAGCGCAATATTAAAAGAATATTTCCCAAACTATTTCTGGGCTGGCTTTTATTTCAGCTATACCGGTTACCTATTGCTGGGCCCTTTTCAGGGACCTCCGGCATGTGTTAAACTCTCCCTCGACAAGGGCGTTTGTGCGGCTTGTGCCAATAAAAAGGAAACCATAATTGTACCCAATGTTCACGAATTCCCGGGACACGTAGCCTGCGACGACCGTTCAAATTCAGAGATCGTTGTACCTGTATTTGATCAAAATAACAACCTCAGGGCCATTCTCGACATAGACAGTGCCCAACTGGACGATTTTGATGAAACAGATGCCGAAGGATTGCAAGTCATTGCAGATCTGTTAAAGGAGATCTGGTAAACAGATTGTTTTTGGCATTTTGACCTTTTTTAAGTACATTTGCATTGAATTTTCCAAACAGAATAAGGAACATGAATTATGACAGCAATCAAAACCGGTCTGATCGGTGTAGGAAAACTGGGTGAATTTCACTGTAATTCATTAACAAAACTGGACCAGGCAAATCTGGTTGGTATTTTTGATACAGATAAAGAACGGACTGCAGAAATTGCTCAAAAATATGGTTGCAAAGCGTTTGATTCCGCAGATGACTTGCTTAACGCTGTTGATGCTGTGGGCATCATTGTTCCCACCACCTATCATCACCAATATACTTTACAGGCACTGAATGCAGGAAAACCCGTCTTTGTGGAAAAACCCATTGCGGTAACCATACCGGAAGCAGAAGAAATGACAGCGTTAGCTGCCGAAAAAAACCTTGCCCTGCAAACCGGGCACATTGAACGTTTTAATCCCGCTATTCGCGCAATGGACGATCACCCATTCAATCCGCTTTTCATTGAATCGCACAGGCTTGCGCCTTTTAATCCCCGGGGTACTGATGTGGCGGTTATACTTGATTTAATGATCCACGATATTGACATCCTTCTCAGTCTCGTAAAAAGCGATGTAAAACATATTCACGCCAATGGTGTTGCCGTTGTTTCCGATGAAGTGGATATAGCCAACGCGCGCATTGAATTTGAAAACGGTTGCGTTGCCAATGTAACCGCCAGCCGCATCTCGCAACGCAAGATGAGAAAGATGCGCCTTTTTCAAAGAGACTCGTATGTTTCAATCGACTTTTTACAGCGCCTGACCGAAGTGTTTGAAATTGTTGATGAAGAAAACGACAAACCTGTAACCATGAACCTTGGCGAAATAGAACAGGGTAAACACAAACGCAAGATCATCTACAATCAGCCCAAACCCCCGGAACAGGATGCAATGCAGGCTGAATGGCTGAGCTTTTTCAATGCAATCCAAACCGGTACCGAACCCGTTGTAAGTGGCAAAGACGGACTAAAAGCACTTAAAATCGCCACACAAATTACAGATATTATCAAAAACCAGAAAATGGGTGCCTAATCACAATGCCCAAACGGATTATGATCATAGCGGGCGAAGCCTCTGGCGACCTGCACGGAGGAGAGCTGGTTAAGGCTTTAAAAGCCCAAACTCCGGACTTGGAAATTTTCGGTGTTGGCGGCAACAATATGAAAAACGCCGGTATGGAATTGTACTATCATGTGGACCAGCTCGCCTATATTGGATTCTGGGAAGTGATCAAGCATTATCCGTTTTTCCGCCGTATCTTTAATGATCTGTTGAAAAAATATAATGATTTAAAACCCGACATTGTTGTACTGATCGACTATCCCGGATTTAATCTGAGATTTGCCAAAAAGATCCATTCTCTGGGCGGCAAGGTATTTTACTATATCGCACCCCAGGTTTGGGCATGGCACCAAAGCCGTGCAAAAAAAATGGCAAAATTCATCGATCAGCTGGCAGTAATTTTTGGTTTTGAAAAAACCTTTTTCGACAAATACGGGCTCAAAACCACTTTTGTTGGGCATCCTCTGGTAGAAGGCCTCAAGATCCGCATGGAACGCGACGAGTTTCTGACCGGGCATTCTTTGAACAATGACAATCCAATCTTGGGATTGTTCCCCGGCAGCCGCAATCAGGAAGTAGAGTCTCTGCTGCCCGCAATGCTCAGTACCGCATTTGAGATACAAAAAGAACATCCGGAACTGCAAATAGCTGTCAGCAAGGCTGAAACCATTACATTAGAGCGGATACAGGCCCACATCCCGGAAAATGCAAATATACATATTGTATCTAGTCAGGTTTACGAACTTATGAAATATGCTGATGCAGCAATAGTAGCATCCGGAACAGCCACATTAGAAACTGCCTGCTTTGAAACTCCTTTTGCCATAGCATACCGGGTATCTCCTTTGTCTTTTGCCATTGGGAAAAGAGTTGTCAAAATCAAACACATTGGGCTTGCCAATATTGTAGCGGGCAAAGAAGTAGCCAGAGAATTCATTCAGGATGACCTAAACAGCGATAACCTGAAACCCGAAGTTGAAAAACTGCTGTTTGATAATGATTATAGAGATCAACGCATCCAACAGCTCAAAACAGTGCGAGGCAAACTGGGCAATCCGGGTGCAGCCGCCCGAACCGCATCATTGATTCAGGACATGATCAAATAAATCATATGAATAAAGAAGCAAAAAAAAACCTGCTATCCTATATTGCTATTAAATTAGCCTGGTTGTTGATTCTGTTTTTAGGGAAAACCGGAATATCAACTATACATAATCGCAAATATGTTCGTTACGCGCAGCGTTGCGGAAAACCCATCATGTACGTGGTTTGGCATGGTCACATGCTAATGCCCATCTTTGCGCACCGAAATCAGAACATCTATGCAATGGTAAGCGAACATGGCGATGGTGAAATTATTGCCAAAACCATTGAAAGGCTGGGATACAAAACCATTCGCGGCTCAAGTACCCGAGGTGGCAGCAAAGCATTCCGTGAGATGTTAAGAGTATTAAAAAAAGGAAACAATTGCACCATCTTACCGGATGGACCAACCGGCCCCCGTCACGAATTTAAAATGGGTGCTGCCCTTTTGGCACAACGTACCGGCGCCGTTATTCTGCCAATAACCTTTGGTGCCAGAAAAACTATCGAGTTCAAGTCATGGGATAAATTTACAATCTGGTGGCCATTTACCCGCATCACAATTGCCTATGGCAAACCGGTAACTCTGCCCCGCAAAGCATCTCCTGAAGAAATGGAAACATGGAGACAAAAACTGGAAAATCATATGAATCAATTGCAAGCGGAGGCAGATGGTCTATTTTCAGCGTAAATGGCCGGGAATACTCTTGTGGCCCTTGTCTCTATTATATGCGACAGCAATTCGCATTAGAAATTTTTGTTACGACCGGGGAATTTTAAAATCCTATTCAGTTTCCACTACAATTATCAGCGTGGGAAATATTACTGTTGGCGGTACAGGTAAAACACCAACGGTAATAACTCTGGCTCGTGAGCTGGTTAAACAGGGCAATCGGGTTAGTGTACTCAGCCGCGGATATGGCAGAAAATCCAGGGGGACAGTAATTGTCTCTGATGGAGAATCCATATTGGTACCGGTAGACCTGTCGGGTGACGAACCGCTCCTGATTGCAACCGCTCTGCCAGAGGTACCTGTCGTTGTGGACAGTGACCGGGTAAGAGGCGCGCAAATCATTAAAGACCGTTTTCAATCCGATATTATAATACTGGATGATGGATTCCAGCATCGTCGTTTAAAACGGGATTTGGATATTGTTACGTTCAACGCTGCGAGCCCCATAGGCAATGGAATGGCTATACCCGCCGGCCCCTTGCGCGAGCCTCTACAAAATTTAAATCGTGCCCATATATTCTGGATCAATGGCAGTTCACAGAATGTTTTACCAGAGCAAACCCGGCAATCTGACAAACCTGTAATCAGGGCACATTATCAAACCGTTGGTTTGTTCAGTCAAGATGCGGTAATGAATCCGGATCAACTCAACAATATGGATATAATTGCATTTTCCGGTTTGGGGAATCCTGAAAATTTCAAAACGACATTGCGGGGAATGGGTGCAAATATTAAACTGTTCAAGTCTTTTAAAGATCATTACAATTATACCCAACAGGATATACAAAACCTGTTAGAGCAGCAAAAAAAACAGAAAGCAAAAATTATTATTACAACAGAAAAAGACTGGGTAAAGCTACCCAAAGATTTACCAGAACCACAAAACTGGTATTGTTTGCAAATATCCATCATTCCCCGGAATATGGATGATTTTGTGACCCTGATCAATAGTGTCTCAAAATCGTACAAAAACACTTGAATTATGTTAAAATTTTTGCTTATATTAAGAAAATATAAATTCTTTTGGAGAATATATCGTGAGTGATACTGGAAATAATCCACTTGTAATGATAGTCGATGATGATAAGAATATATGTAAAATGATCGAAGCCAGCCTTCGCAAAGAAAAAAAATATGATTTGCGAACCGCGCTGAATGGTGAAGCCTGCATGAATCTACTGCAGGAGGCTACCCCGGACCTGGTATTGCTGGACATTCAGATGCCGGGCATGGACGGTCTTGAAACATTGAAGCAAATCAAAGAATTCGATAAACGCATTCAAGTAGTCATGATGACCGCCCACGGCACCATTGAACACGCAGTCGCTTCAATGAAAGCCGGCGCACATGACTTTTTAACCAAACCCTTTGCACGTGACCGGTTATTGGTTACCGTAAACAATGCGCTCATGAACAGCTCGCTTCGCAAAGAAGTTGACGAACTTCGTTCCGAGTTAAAGGGCAAATATTCTTTTGGCAATATCATTGGGCAAAGCGGAGTCATGCAGGACGTTTTCAAATCTCTTGAAAAAATAGCAGACAGTACAGTCACTGTTTTAATCCAGGGAGAAAGCGGTACTGGTAAAGAGCTTATTGCCCGTGCCATTCACTTTCAATCACAAACCCGTGCCAGCAAACCTTTTGTTGCGGTCAACTGTTCGGCATTGCCTGAATCGTTACTGGAAAGCGAGTTGTTCGGTCATGAAAAAGGAGCGTTTACCGGAGCAGCCGGCAAACGTATCGGTAAATTTGAACAGGCCCATGGCGGAACTATCTTTTTGGACGAGATTGGCCTCATGTCACCCACTGTTCAGGCTAAAATTCTTCGTATTTTACAGGAGCGTGAATTTGAACGTGTTGGCGGTAACGAACTGATCAAAGTAAATGTGCGCGTTATTTCAGCTACCAATGCGGATCTTGAGGAAGAAGTAAAAAAGGGTACTTTTCGTGAAGATCTCTATTACCGCTTGTCAGTATTTCCAATGAAACTTCCACCCTTGCGGGAACGCAAAGATGACGTACCCCTGCTAATCACCCATTTCGTTAAGAAATATAATGAAATTGAAAACCGCGAAATAGAGGGCGTAGACCAGGATGCTTTAGAATTGCTAACCAATTACAGTTGGTCAGGCAATGTGCGCGAACTTGAAAATGCAATAGCACGTGCTGTAGTACTAGCAGATAAACAAATAACAGCCAAAGAACTGCCCCAGCCGGTACGCGCCATTGGTGAAAAACAGATTTTGGAATCAGATAATACACTGGCAGGTTGGATCGAAAAGCTGGAAGAGGAAGCATTGCGTCAGGCATTGCTTGAATGCGAAGGCAATATCTCAAAAACCGCAAAAAAACTGGGTATTGGTCGCGCAACTATATACAGAAAAGCTAAAAAATATGGCCTTGCCATGGTAAACGGATAAATTTACACCTGTGAGCGTGTCTCACAGGTGTTCCACTTTAAAACATTGTACCAGAGTGTCACAACATTTTATAAAACACTTCAAATCCCCACAAAAACCGTCTCAATAAAAACAAGTACTTACAATCAATTATTTTTCCCAATTCTTGGTATACCATTTGCCTTTTACTGGTCAAACATTGTAAAACATGACTAAAAAGAGCATTTGAATAATGAATAATACAAATACATTGGTTAACTTGATTTCAGATATTTGTAACGGTAGCTATTGCCAGGCACAGCTTGTGCAATTTATCAACCTTACAAAGAAAATATCCCTGGGATATTTGAAATACCAGGAAGTGATTGGTAAACGTATTGCTGGTGAACGCAGTGAATCCTATTCTGAACTGGATGATGTGGCACTTGACTGCATTGCCGAGTTGTTCAGTGGTGACGGCAATGGATGTTTTCCCCAATTACAGAAATATTATGAGCCCTTTCTGAGTGAAACCAATATGACTGATGCAGATATTCTGGCCCAAACCCGCCGGTTGGTTGTACGCAAAACCAAGCAAGAGTTGTCACGAATTTTCCGTGAACGTGATCCTGAAGGCGCCAAGATTGTTCGTAACATCAAGGTCGCTATTCGCAGCTCGGAAAAATTAGATATGTTTAGAGATCTGGGCAAAGAATTTGTTTTTTACAAACAGGGTATCGACATTCGCAACGAAGGTCCCGCAAATCCGGACGTAATTTCAGAATACCTGAGACGGGAATCCTCTCCCATGCCCGAAGATGTTCTGCACGCACGCTTTGTTGATGTTTATAGTCCAAATGACTCTATATCCGGTGCTATCAAAAAACTATTAAAAACTGTACATGAACTGGATGATTATCAGAACTTTTTAGCAATGGATGTCATTGTTAAACTGATCCGTAACATCAAATTTAGTGTCTTTCGTGAAAAACTTGCCGCTGAAGACAAGGTACCCACACCGCTTGATCAATTGGAAACACAGGAAATTGAAAGTTATGTAAACGTGGTAATGGATCAGGTTAACAGCAAAATCGATAAATTGTATATCGGATCTGGTAAATTGAGCCATGACAGAGCCAGAATTTACTCTATGGCCTTGCGAGATGTTTTGTTTGATCTATTGCAGAAAAAAGACAGTTCCAGTTATTATCGCAACCTGAAATACTATTTACCTGATCTCACCCAATCAGATTATAGAAAAAATGAACGAACAATTTTTGAATATTTGGCCAAAGTTGCCAAGAAAAATTTCAGAAATCACTTGAAAGCTTTATTATAAATTTCCGTAAAATTAATCGTTTGCCTGTATGTTATGATTAAATTTATCAAACAAGAGCATAACATACATGAAAATGTCCAAAACAACCTGTCCTCACTCCCTTCAATATGAAACGTTGTACCTCAACAACGAACTGGGAGAGATACTGGTCAACGATCCTGAACACCACCTCTATTCCTGCCCGGACTGTCAAAAATTCATCAGTGATCTTGACGCAATGTATTCTTCTATTTTAAACGAAACATCATATCCCATTACAAACTCGTTACTGGATTTTGTCTGCAAAGTTTCGCCATACTCCAGCCTGAAAGGCCTATTTTCTTGTACCCCTGAACACAAAAACAAAGACAAACATCACAAAACTTATCAAATGCAGGATATCTTTGTGCAGACATCCTTTGATAATAAAATTCAGTTTAACGATTACAAGCAAACCATGCAGCAATATCCTTTATCCGTTCGGATATTGACAGACCCTGCAATAGAGTGTGTTTTGCTCTTTTTCTGGAGTAAATCACAAATAGATTTCACCAAATGGCGGTTGACAATACCGGGAATTATTTCAGATTACCGCATTTCTTCAAGCGGAACAGTAATTATACCCGGCAAAGAAATCAAAGACATACAAAACAAGTCTTTACACTTGCAAAAATATATTAAACCTGTCAGCCCCAAAATGGTAAATAAAATACAGGAATGCATTCAGGCCTAAGTTTTTATTTTACAAGCACCAAATTTATTGTATTTACAACCTAAAATTGCCGGATGTGTTCCGGCTTTTTTTTTGAAATAAAACATCTTGACTTGATAAATAATTTTAAATACATTTTAAATTGAGTATAACTGATTTATGACATTTAACATTTTACAAAAACCCCGGCTTAAAAAGAATATGAAACGCCATAGCCTGATAATCGTCAATAGAGACAAGAATAACCTTGAAGTGCTAAAAAATAACTTTATTGAAGCATATTTTGAGGTTGACCTGGCATACAACGATACGCAAGCCATGCATATGGTGAGCAAGAAACGTTATGATGCCATGCTTACCGAACTGTCTGCTCCGGGTATTGATGGTTACAGCTTGCTGGAAATGATACAAAAATCGGCATTAAACACAGAAACCCCGGTTATTTTCCTTACAACCAAAAGTGATGTATGGAACCGGGTAAAAAGTTTGCAACTGGGGGCCAAAGACTATATCATCAAACCCATACACGTCAAGGAACTTGTTGCTCGGGTTAACATGCTCATTGCCAGAATTGAACGAAAAAGTGAAGAAGAGCAGATTGTTAAAAAGAAATTTACAGGAAAACTGGAAGATATTTCAGTATTTGACCTTATCAAAGTCTTTGGTTTGGAAAAAAAGACCGGTATACTCTCTTTATTCAAGTACAATGGATATACAGGACAGATCTTTTTTGAAAACGGGAATATTATTAATGCTGGAACTCTTTTACTAAACGGTGAAAAAGCCGTTTTTAAAATGATGACATGGAAAAAGGGGCTTTTTTCCATGCATTTTTGTGATATCGACGTTATCGATGAAATTAAAGTAAGCAACCTGGCTATTTTATTGCAAGGAGCGATGAGAATGGAACAATCCGAAAAAATCCAAAACGACCTCCCCTCTTTGGATTCCATTATTACTACAACCTCAAATTTTCAAAAGATAACAGCCAAACAAGAATTGAAAAACGAATTACAGCAGTTCCTGGAACTTTTTGATGGAAAACGAAGTCTGGGTCAGATTATTGACGACAGCAAATCTGATGAAATTGAAACCCTACAACGTATAAAAAAACTACTTGATATGGGATTCTTGGATATCAATAACGACACTGCAAGTATGGAACCGTTAGAATCTATTCAAGAAATTGAGCCTCAAAACAATAAAACTTCTAACCCTTTGCTTGATGATTTGCTGACAGAAAGTGACTCTTATACTGAAAAGGTCCCGGAACCCGATTATAGCGACATAACAACAAATAGGTCGCCTTTGATGGAACCATTAAAAAAACCAGACTCTGTTGATATAGCTGTAAAAGAATCACCGGCAGAGGTATCTGCAGTTCCGGAATATGTTACAGATGTTGTTGCAGAGCAACATACAGAAGACAAAAGTGACAAAGAATCTCTACATACACTATATCGCCAGGCCAAAGGCAATGTACTGATTATCAGCAAAGATCACACACAAAGCAAGCATATTGTAGACAACCTGTCAATTGCCCAACCGGTTCTAAGCAATGTCAACATTCCCAATGTTTCAGATATTTATTTTGGTACTGCTTCTTTCAAGGGCAATGCCTATTTGAATCTCACCACATTTTCAACTGAAAAAGAATTTGATCCGCTATTAGATTATTTTGCATCAAAAACATTGGGCTATGTATTACTGGTAGACATACAACGCGCCAACTGGAATTATTATCACTATCTGCTTAATGTGCTGCGAAGAAAATTATCCGTGCCCTCTGTAATCGTTATCTCTAACAAGGGACTCGATTCCAATTCCATCACTATCGATGGCATACGTTCAAAATTATTGCTGAAAAGCACAGAAAAGATCATGTTCTGTTCAGACTTTAACCAGTCAAATTCTAAAAAAATCATTTTTTCACTGTTTAAAAATTATTATCATAAATAACAATAATGCTATCAAAACCTGACAATAAAAAATCAATTCTAATTATTGATCAACCCGGGCCTGAACTGGATCAGCTCATCCAAAATTTGCAGGAAACCCGGTTACAGGTAGTACATATTGAAGACAGTCAAAAAGCCTGTGATTATTGTCTGCGCAATCAGCCTGCAGTAATTATCACTGAACTGGCATTCCCCAATTTCAGCGGAATACAGTTTTTCAGACAGATTAAAAGTAACTTTATCACCAGTCAGATTCCTGTTATTGTAACAACTAAAGAACCTCAACTAGACGATCGCATTAAAAGCATGCAAATGGGAATTGATGACTATATAGTAAAGCCCTATCATCCCGAAGAAGTTGTAGCCAGGGTCCATATTCTTTTAAACGAAGTCAAATCTTTGGATAAAAACAATACCGTTTTATCTCATGGATTCAAGGGCAACCTTGAAGAAATGAATGTTGTAGATATCATTAAAGCCATGGAACTGGGTAAAATGTCAGGCATTATTTATCTAAACCGTGGATTCAAAGAAGGCCAGATTTTTATCAATCAGGGTCAAATCATTGACGCATTCATTGAAGGATTTGAACCCGAACAAGCGCTTTCACATATGTTGACCTGGTTAGAGGGTTCATTCTGGGTTTCCCTGCAAAGCATTGATCGCAACAAAATGATCAACACCAATAACAAACATATCCTCTCGCATGGAACCAAAATGATCCAAAAATGGCGCAATATTGCACGGCAGCTGCCCCCCATGAACACATCTCTCAAAACCAGCGATTCCGCATCAGACAGACCGGTTTCGCCCATTGAAAAACAAATGCTGAACCATTATCATCAACCCAAAACCATTATGCAGGGTATTGAAGAAAGCAAGCTCGACGATATTCATGCATTGGAACTGATTAAGGGACTGTTATCCAAAGGATTACTGGTTGCCAGACATGCTCATTCAAATGCAGATGATCCTTTTGCAAAAATTGTTTTTGAACAGTTACAAAAAGAAGTAAATCAACAAAAAGAAACCTTTTCCGACATTACCTCTTATTTTATGCGGAATGCAGACAATACCTCTCAAAATACAGAGGGAGTTTTTCTAAAACCGGAATACTCTAAAAACACCAAAAAACCCTACAAAGTCTACTTGTCTCTTTCAGACTTGAAACGCATTAAAAACAAACTATCTCAATAGACGGGGCGCCTCTAATGAAAGTCGGTGAAATTCTGGTTGTGGGATCAAGCGGAACATCTCATCCCAATATCTTGCATGCAGTTTGTGATCAGGTTATGAAGTCTGATCAGGAGATTCTTTTTGGCAAACTTGGCATTGATCCTGAACTGACTTTGTTTTTATATGCCATTACTTCCAATAGAAACAAGGCAACCATCGCCTGGGATCTTATTGCACGTAAAATGATTGGTTCCATTATTGTTTTTGACTGGAACAATACAGAATCTTTTGAAAACGCAAAACACAATTTAAGCTTATTCAACCGGAAATTTGATGCTCCCTGCATTTTAGCTGCAGATGTAAAAAATAATCCCTTACCGGTTAATCCTAAAATAGTCAATCCGTTTATCTCATTATCTCCCAAGGAAAAATTTAAATTTTTCAATGGCAGAAACCCTAAAAGTATAAAATCTCTATTGATATCCCTGACAGATGTAATCAGTGCTTATGCGTATCAGGATGAAATCGTATGACAAAGCAAAATCCCTTAAAACCAGAGATCAAACTCGAAATTCTGAAACGCATCATCAAAGCAGAACCTGTCGGGCCAATGATAGATGCATTGAATCCACACGAAATCATCCAGGTACACCGTTTTGTGCTCGAAAGAGCCATGGACTTTGGTAAAGCCATTAAAGGCCCATCCTTTACAAGTAGTGATATTACACGGTACATCAAACCGATCAATTACGAGAATTTTGAAACAACCGGTTCAGTAGCAGGGGACAAAAATCTGTTGGCAGCTCTCGAAACCACGAGAAAACAAATTGATATCATTGTAAAAATTGCCCACCAATATGCAAAAATGGGATAAATAATCCTGTTTTTTCATTCAAAGGATATGTATACTGTATTATGAAAAGGCTATTTTGCATAATACTGTTACTGGTAATAGGAATCTTGATCCCGTTAGGTATTTCCGCTCAACATGAATTCTTGATCCAGCAAAAAGAAAAAATTAGAATTTATTATGCGCTTACAGACTCTGCAAATGCACGTATTGCTCTGGATGAGATGATCGGGTATTATAACGAAATATCTCATGACCTCAGCATAGAAAATACAGACACATTACACATTTATATCATACCAACACGTCAAATGTTCAAAGAGATCATTGATGGTCAGCTTCCAAACTGGACCGGTGCTTTTGCGTCACCAGCCAGTAACAGCATGTATGTCCGCTCTCCCAACTGGGAACAAGATAGCAATTTCATCACCAACCTGGTCCATGAGCTGCTGCATCTGGTCATTCATGAAAAAATGGGAGTTGCACGCCTTCCCCGGTGGATGGATGAAGGCCTGGCCATCTTTTATTCAAATGATTACAAATGGATCTCCAGCACTGCTTTGTCAAAAGCTTTTGCAACGCGTTCAGTACTGCCTCTATATGATATTGACCGGGTACTCAGTTTTCATCGGGCAAGAGCAGAGCTGGCTTATCAGCAAAGTTACTCGGCTGTACAATATCTTTTGGCAACATATGATATCGATGCCGTCCGGGCCATTCTTAAAAGCCTGCAAAACCATGAATCTATTGATCTTGCTTTTCAAAAAGCAACGGGCAGTACATACGCTGTTTTCGAAAAAGAATGGCTGGCCTATGCAAAAAAGAAATACAAATGGACCTGGCTGAATGATTTTGATTCTTATATCTGGACGCTTATTATTGTACTATTCTTCATAGCGGGAATTGTTATAAGAATCCGAAACAAAAGAAAACTCGCTGAATGGGAACAATTACCTCCCGACATTGAACCGTTAGATGAATAATAATCAGTTGTATTCATTCCTGTTATTTCATATATTTACCAATGAAAAAGTTCAAGAATAATTTTGAATATAGCCTGGTATTGATTGTAGGAAAACTTATCCGTATCCTGCCACTTTCAGCTGCACTGGCTGTCGCAAAAGGCATTGGATTGATGTTCTTTTATTTAATACCCATACGAAAAAAAGTGGCAACAGAAAACCTTGTAAATGCGTTTCCAGATAAATCTCTTCAAGAAATCAATCAAATTGTTAAAAATACATATATAAATCTTGCCCGCAATATGATAGAGTTTATGCGGACACCTCTTCACACCAAATCTTTTCTGGAATCACACGTACACTTTGAGAATCCGGAAATATTAGATCAGGCATACACTCAAAACAAGGGTGGCTTGTGTTTAACCGGTCATTTTGGCAACTGGGAGCTGATGGGTGCAGCAATTTCAGCAAAAGGATATCCCATGACCGGGCTTGCCAAAGATCAGCGTAATAAAAAAGTAGGCAACCTCATTATTGAATATCGTAAGAAAACCAATGTAGGTACCATTCCCATGGGAATGGGTGTAAGAGGCGTTTTAAAAGCGTTAAAAGACAAAAAATTAGTAGCAATAGCCTCTGACCAGGATGCACATTCAAAAGGCGTATTTATAGATTTTCTGGGCAGACCGTCATCCACTGCCCCGGGTGTTGCAATTTTAGCACTCAAATCCGGTGCTCCAATCATCTATGGCACATGTGTTCGCAGTGCAAAAGGCCATCATACCGTACATCTGGAACTGATTGACCATTCTGACCTGGACGGAGTGACTGAGGAAAATATAGAGATCCTTACACAGCGACACGCATCAGCGCTGGAAAAAAGTGTTAGAAAATGGCCCGATCATTGGCTGTGGATGCACAAACGCTGGAAAACAAAACCTCCTGTAGAAACAATTTCGGAACCGGTAAATGGATCATAATATACTGGTTATTCAGACTGCCTTCATTGGCGATGTTATATTGACCACACCGCTGCTGCAAGCATTAAAAAACATACAATCCGATGCGAAAATTGATGTAATTGTGGTTCCAAACTCAAAAAATGTGTTGGAAAATAATCCAAATATTAATAATATTATAGAATATGATAAACGCGGTAAAGATAAAGGTTTTATCAACTTTATCAGACTCGCAAAAGAACTGAGAAAAAGAAGATATAAAAGTGTAATCATACCCCACCGATCCATGCGCAGTGCTGTTCTAGCACTGTTAACCGGTTCAAAGACACGAATCGGTTTTGATAAAAGTAGTGGATCCTTTTTATATACAAACTCTATAGCCTATCAATCAACGCTCCATGAAGTTGAAAGAAATCTGAATCTTTTGCAGGCTATTGATAGTAAAATTATAAATAGCTCCGGGCCGCGGGTATACCCGGATGAAAATGATTACTCTGTTATTGAAAATCATTTAGAAAAATTATCAGATACCCTTACACTGGTTGCCGTGGCACCAGGTTCGGTTTGGAACACAAAAAAATGGCCGCAAGACCATTATCGTGAACTGGTAAACAGGCTGACCCAAAACAATTTAAATGTTGTGTTAATTGGCGGCCCTGATGACATAAACCTTTGTAACGATATAATAGGTGATTCAGATAAACGCAGTGTCGTAAATCTGGCTGGGAAATTATCTTTACGACAATCCGCAGCGGTCTTGACCAAATGCAAGACGCTGGTTTGTAACGATAGCGGCACATTGCACCTGGGTGTTGCTGTGAACACAAAAGTTATTGCCATTTTTGGCCCAACCGTACCCGCTTTTGGATTTTATCCCTATGGCAGCGGCCACACGGTAATTGAACAAAAAGGTCTGAATTGCAGACCCTGTGCTATTCACGGAAGTAAAAAATGTCCAATTGGGACTCATGTCTGTATGACAGAACTGGAGCCCCAAATGGTTTTAGATACAGTACTAAATGTTATCGAGGTAAACAAATAAAAAGCATGAGCAACATACTGAAAATAAACAATATCCATCCCGAATCCGATCTTATTGCTCGCGCAGCTAAAATCCTGAGAAATGGCGGCGTTATTGGATATCCTACTGAAACTGTTTACGGTGTAGGATGTAGTACATATATTGATCATGCAGTAAATCGTATCTATGACCTAAAACATCGGGATAAAAGCAAAGCAATGATCCTGATTGCGGCAGATATTCTCCAGGTCAGTGATATCGTTGACGAAATTCCCGAGGCAGCTGAAAAACTAATGGAAAACTTTTGGCCCGGTCCCCTTACCATTGTATTCAATACTTCCGCAGCACTCAAAGATTTTGAATTTGGACGATCCAAAACCATTGCTATACGAATTCCTGATAATCCCATTTGTCTCTCTTTATTGAAATTCACCGGTTTCCCCCTGGTATCCACCAGCGCCAACCTTTCCGGGCAACCCGCAGCAAACACAGCTCAAGAAGTTGTCAATTACTTTGGAGATCAACTGGATTTAGTTATTGATGGAGGTATAACACCCTCAACAAATCCATCAACCGTAATTGATGTTACACGCAATCCCGCACGCATTATCCGGGAAGGCGCAATAACTCCTCTAGAAATTGGCACTGTAATTGACCTGGGTTTTTAATGGCAGGCAAAAACTCAGATCCTCAACGCATATTAATCATTAGAACTGACAGAATGGGCGATGTACTTTTATCAACGCCTGTTCTTACAGCTATAAAAAAAACCTGGCCCCGCTCACATACCACCATGATGATTGCTCCCTATACCCAAGATGTCATTTCCGGTCATCCGGATCTTGATGAAATCCTTATTGATGATAATAAGGGAGAACACCAGGGTATTAAAGGTCTATTCAAACTTGTTAGATTAATTAAATCAAAAAACTTTGACACAGCTCTGGTACTGCATCCCTCAACACGCTTGGCAATTCTTTGCTGGCTGGCCGGCATTCCCAATCGGGTAGGCACGGGTTACCGATCATATTCGTTGCTGTTTAATACAAGAATAATGCAGCACCGGAAAAAGAGCGGCAGACACGAGCTTGAATTAAATCTCGATTTAGTAAAAGTTATTGGTGCCAACATTGAAGATATTGAGTTTAAATTCAACATTCCTGAAAAAGCTGAACAGCGTGTGCAAAAGTTACTTGAGCAGAATAATATAAAAGACAAACCCTATGTTGTAATCCATCCGGGCAGCGGTGGCTCTGCTCTGGACTGGCCTATAGATAACTTTGCAGAGCTGGCAAAGCAATTAATCAAAATACACAACATACCTGTTGTTATAACCGGTTCTGCTTCTGAATCACCACTGGCAGAAACCATAGCTCAAAAAGCTACAGACGTTATACGGTTTGACGGTCAACTGGATATTAAAGAACTTGCGTGTGCTCTAAAGCATGCTGCCATTGTTACTGCTAACAGCACTGGCCCCTTACATCTGGCAGTTGCAACCGGTAGTAATGTAGTTGGATTATATTGCACCCTTCAGGCATGTCATCCCAATCGATGGGGGCCATATAATCAATTGGATTCTGTAATAACACCGCCGGAAGATGCGGATTATGGAGAGGGAAAAAATCCCATGAAATTAATACCTGTTGAACAGGTTTTAGATATGATCATAAAAAAAGCCCGATTTTAAAATCGGGCTTTTTTTATTTTTAAACGTTATCTGGTACAATAAAAGGTGCCCGATAATCACGGGTCAACATAGCGTTGGCTTCGTCATCGTTTACATACATTTCTTTTTTAGGATCAAACTCGAGTGTTCTTTCCAGACGATAAGCTGTCATTGCCATGTGGTTCAATGCCGCGCTGAGGTGTCCTTCTTCCACATCACCATTCAGAATCGTATAATCACGTGCGCGTACAGCATCAATAAAATTCTGGAAATGATTGCCACCAGCATCCGCATTTGGACCCGGTTCCCGTTTACGTCCAAAGAATGTATGCCAGCTATTATAACTGTCAACTACAAGATATCCTTCAGAACCATAAAAGATAATACCAACCGTATTACTGGGGCCTTCACCAACTCCACCTTCGTGGTTGGTAATCCAGTGACGTACTTCAAATTGGAGCATTTTCTTTTTATCGCCACCACCATCAGGATTTGGATATTCAAAAAACGCATGTTGAACATTTGGTGTTTCCTGATCATCATCAAACATCATGTGACCACCCATAGACTGGATTTTTACAGGATGTGTATCAAGACCCAGTCCCCAGCGAGCAACATCAAGCTGGTGAACACCCTGGTTTCCAATATCACCATTACCATAATCCCAGTGCCAGTGCCAATTGTAATGAAAACGGTTTTTTGAGAAAGGACGATTTGGAGCAGGTCCAAGCCATGAATCATAATGAACGCCTTCGGGTACGGGTTCGTTTGGTGTATGGCCAATCGTGTTTCTCCATTTATAGCAAAGACCTTTGGCCATATATACTTCACCCAATTGTCCGCTTTTCATAAATTCAACAGCTGCTTGAATAGCAATGGAACTGCGGATTTGCATACCACATTGTACCATTCTATTGTATTTTCGTGCAGCTTCAACCATTTTGCGACCTTCAAAAATATTATGGCTGGCTGGTTTTTCAACATATACATCTTTACCTGCCTGACAAGCCCAAATGGTACCTAATGCATGCCAATGGTTTGGTGTTGCCATAGCAACAACATCCACATCTTTATCTTCTAAAAGTTTACGGATGTCAGTATATGTTTTCGGTTTTTTCCATCCCTTTTCTTCAAATTCTTTGGTACGATCTGATAAAACTTTTTCATCAACATCACAAAGTGTAGTTACTTCAACACCAGGTAATGCCTGAAATCCACGTATATGGCTTCCACCTCGTCCATGTACACCTACACAAGCAACACGTATTTTGTCATTTGCACCGGCCCAGGTTTTGGGACCGATCATTACTGCCGAAGCAGCAGCGACTGCTGCAGAATTTTTCACAAAATCTCTGCGTGTAATGTTAACCATACCCTTTCCTCCAAATGTATTTGGTTACTACTTTATACTATATACATTTAAAGTTAAAATGTCCAGCAAAAATATTCGCGTGACAAAGTTTTACATTTTAAAACCTTGGTTTACGAAATTTATTTTGCTATATTTGAAAAATTTTAAAGATGAGATAAAACATGACCCCACAGCAAAACCTTGACACATTAAAATCAAAAGGACTTTCATTGTTGATCATCAAAAACGGTGAAACTGTTTTTGAATCATATGATCCCATGATAAAACCTCTCTATACTGCACTCCAAACCAATCCGGAAGGAATGGAAGACGCAATCCTTTATGATAAAATTATCGGAAGAGCTGCAGCATATTTATGCATTCTGGGTAAAGTAAAAGAGATATATACTCCCCTGGCAAGTGAAACAGCTTTGTCACTTTTAGAGGAATATAATATTCCTATCACGGCAGAAAAAACTATACCGGTTATCATGAACCGTGATAATACAGATAAATGTCCTATGGAAAAAATGGCTCTGGCCAGTAAAACCCCGGAAGAATTTTTAGCGACCTTTCAGGAAAGAATCAAGGGCTAATCTATTCAATAAACATCACTTCGCGCTCAAGAACCAGATTATATTTCTCTCTTACGCGCTCACGTAATATTTCTTCAAGCTGTAAGATATCTTTGGCGGTAGCATTTCCACGATTGTAAAATATATTTGCATGTTTGGGATGGATTCCTGCATCCCCTACTGTTGTTTCTTTGCTTCCAACAGAATCCAAATACTTGGCCGCTGCAATGTTCATCCCATCAGGATTAGGTATATTTTTGAAAAAAGAACCGGCGGTTGCGGTACTCCAATGAGGAAGCTTTTTACTACGAATTGCATGAATTTCTCTAACCCGCTTTAGGATTGCATCGTACTCACCTTTTTGCAATTCCAGACAAACGTCCAGCAAAATTGCGTTGTTTTCTTTTAATGCAGAATGGCGATATGAAAAATTGAAAAAAGAGACATCGACCTTTTCAATCGTACCATTGGGTATCAAAACAGTTGCAGACTTTATACATTCCCCAATGTTCCGTCCATAAGCACCGGCATTGCCATACACAGCACCACCAACGGTACCGGGAATTCCGGAAGAAAACTCAAACCCTGTTAATGAATTACAAATACAATATCGATTTACTGCTGAAAGAGGTGTGCCGGCTTGCACACAAAGCGATGTATCATTAATTTTTTCTATACCATCAAATGCAAGGACAGCCACCAATCCATCAAAACCTTTATCAGAAAAGAAAACATTACTTCCCTGACCCAAAGGTTGAAAACGTATTCCGGCTTGTTTACAATACTTGAACAATTCAACAAAAGAATCAATAGATGTAATCTTTACTAGATATTCTGCCGTGCCCCCAATTCGAATATTGGTATAGGGCTTTAAATCAGCATTTTGTTCAATACCATACTTTTCTATAATACTTTGAGGCAATCTATCCACTTAATCACTTACCCGTTCTATGTTGGCGCCAAGTTTTCTCAACTTTCCTTCCAGGTCTTCATATCCCCTGTCGATCTGTTTGATGTTATAGATCTCGCTTTTCCCTTTTGCACAAAGGGCAGCAATAATCAATGACATACCGGCACGAATATCAGGACTGGTCAACTGGGTACCATAAAGTCTGGCAGGTCCCACAATCACCGCGCGGTGGGGATCACATAGTACGATCTTTGCTCCCATGGATATCAGATAATCCACAAAAAACATACGGCCATCATACATTTTTTCAAAAACCAGAACCGTGCCTTTGGCCTGAGTTGCGGCAACAATCACAATACTCATCAGATCAGAAGGAAATGCGGGCCAGGTCCCATCAGCAATCTTGGGTATATCTCCGGCAAAGTCTTCGGTAATTTCCAAATTTTGATCACCGGGCACATGCAGTTTATCACCATCGATTGTATAACATATACCCAGTTTACAAAACGTGGAATGAATGACCATAAGATCTTCGGGATTTATCGGTTCTATTGTGATGTCGGAATGCGTAATAGCGGCAAGTACAATGTATCCGCCAATTTCCAAATAGTCAGGACCAATATCATGCTCACATCCATGCAAAGATTCCACACCCTCAATGGTAAGAATATTGGTGCCAATTCCGGATATTTGGGCTCCCATCTTGTTCAGCATTTTAGCCAGACCGGAAACATGAGGTTCGCAGGCAGCATTACGGATAATGGTCTGCCCTTTTGCCAGTACGGCAGCCATAATCGCGTTTTCTGTAGCGGTTACGGATTGCTCGTCCAAAAAGATATCTGCACCTTGCAGACCATCTTGTTCAAAGACATACTTTTTATCAACCACATCTACATTTGAACCCAGACTCTTTAACGCCAGAAAATGTGTATCCAATCGGCGTCTTCCAATAACATCACCTCCGGGTGGGGGCAATACAACCCGATTAAACCGGGTAACCAGCGGACCGGCAAGTAATATAGCCGCACGCAATGTTGAACATCTCTGGGGATCCAGTTCAGCGTGCTCTATTTTTTCACACCGAATCTGTAAAGTATTTTTCTCCAGTTCAGTAATTTCAGCACCCTGACTACGCAAGATATCAAGCATACTTTCAACATCCCCAATACGGGGCACATTTTTCAACACGATTGGCTCAGGGGTAAGTAAACAGGCAGCCAAAACAGGCAAAGCTTCGTTTTTATTTCCAGAGACTTTAACGGTACCACTTAATTTTTTGTCTTTAACGCCATGTATAACAAATTTTTCCATTATTTAATCTCTTTATTATCAATGATAAAATACTGGTGCACACGTGCACATAATTTTTCACTTTCTGTGTTGGTTAGCAGCGCTCGTAAAAAGAGCTCACCACCTATTATAATTCCCATTTGAATATGGTCTTTTAATAACCCTGTAAATTTTTCAGCAGAATCGGTTCCCAAGCCAACATTGGTTCCAATAATAGAGAGCAGTGCCATATCCGGGAAAACATTTACAGTCTGCGCTGTTGCTTCCAATAAACGGGTTGCGGATGTTAAATCTCCTTGAGATACAGCAAGTATACCCAATCCCTGTACACACTGCCAAACCTTGAGCTGGATCCGTTCTTTGGAAAACAAATGCGGCAATGTACGGGCAGCATCTTCTGTAATCGAAAAACGTATAACAGTAACATCCCGATCCAGCACAACGCCATTTACGGTTCCTTTACTCAAGCCCTCATTCGTTACAATTGTGCCTATATTACCATTAGCTGTAGAACCCAGAGACAACTCTACATTGTGACGTTTGGCAAACTCGATGGAGGTTTTATGCAGCATTTTGGCACCGGCGGCTGCCATTTCAAGGGCCTGATCATAGTCAATCCTATCAATCCGCTTTGCAAGCGGTATTTTATTGGGATCAGCACTATAAATACCATCAACATCCGACATGATCTCACAGGCATCTGCATCAATTGCTGCGGCAACTGCTACTGCAGTAGTATCTGACCCGCCGCGTCCCAATGTTGTAATCTCTTTATTTATGGATACTCCCTGAAATCCGGCAATAACTACAATCTTATCTTCAGCCAGAGCTTCACGAAGCCGATGTCCCTTAACTTCCAACACCCGTGCATTGGTGTGATTGTTATCTGTTATCAATCCTATTTGGCTGCCGGTATAACTAACAGCTTTATATTTTCCCAAAGCATTAATGGCAAGCGCCAGTACAGATATGGAAATCCGTTCACCAACAGACAGCAGCATATCCATCTCTCGTTTATCCGGATTCGGATTTACCTGATGCGCCAGTTTTACAAACTGGTCTGTTGTTTTTCCCATTGCAGAAACCACAACAATCAGGTCTACGCCTTTAGATTTTCGTTCTACAATATTTTTAGCAACATGCAGTATATGTTCAGGACTTGCCAGTGAACTTCCGCCATATTTCTGCACAATTACAGGTTTGGTTGTCATTTTTTCCTCAGATACTCCATTTCAACCGTTGACAACAAATTTACAAAAATTTTTCTCAAATTCAAATATTCTCATTATTAAATGTTAATACACAATCGCGATCATCAAAGGGTACAATCTCTCCTCCAATATCTTGTCTGGTTTCATGTCCCTTACCCGCTATCAATACTAAACTGATTTCATCGGCAATTGATAGCGCGTAATGTATAGCTTTACGTCTGTCAGGGATGATATGTTTCAGACTGCTTTTTAACATACCTGATTCGATTTCATTTATAATCTTAATTGGATCTTCATTCCGTGGATTATCGGATGTTAACACAACCTGATCAGACATTTCAGAAGCAATCCTGCCCATTACCGGACGCTTTTCTCTGTCACGATCCCCTCCGCAGCCAAACACAGTTATTATCTTTTTTCCAAATATTGTTCTGGCGGTAGTTAATGTTTTTTGCAACGCATCCGGTGTATGAGCAAAATCTACAATCACCGGAAACGGTAAATCGGTTTGCACCGGCTCAAATCGCCCCGAAACTGACTTTAAATTGTAGATCCCGCTTGCGATGTCGTCAACATGCATATTATACACAATACCAAAGGCAACGGCTGCCAGTATATTTTCTGCATTGTGTTTTCCAAACAATGCAGATTCAATCTCCAACGGTCCTTGGGGTGAATTTATTTTAATTCGCAATCCCTTGTTGTCAACAATGAGCTGCTCAGCAAAAACATCTGCACCGGGATCTTTTAATGAGCAGGTCATGATCTGTCGTGTTAACGATTCCTTGATCACAACACTGGAAAACGGATCATCCCGATTAACTATTGCCCACGAATTTGCTCCTAACCCCCGGAACAATGATAATTTTGAATCCGCATAATCATCAAATGTAGGATGATAATCCAAATGATCATGAGAAAGGTTTGTAAAAACAGCAGTGTCAAAATCAATTCCAAACACACGCTCCTGCTTAAGCGCATGGCTCGAGACTTCCATTACACAATGTTCAACATTATGATTTTTGAATGTCTTGAACAAATGATGGAGCTGCAAAGGCGCCGGAGTAGTCAGCCCCGCCCCTATGGATTGGTCTCCAGCCAAATAGGTAATCGTCCCCAAAAGTCCGGGTTTTATTTTGTTTTGCTTCAATAAAGTGTGCAGCAGGTAACTGGTTGTTGTTTTACCATTTGTGCCGGTAATTGCCGTCAATTTCATGGATTGCGAAGGATTACCATAATATTTGGATGCGAGTAAAGCACTTGCCCTGCGGGAGTTTTCAACCTGAATATAGGTTACATTGGGATTGGGGTATGTTACGGGTTTTTCATGTAATACACAAACAGCACCCTTGTTTATTGCCAAATCTATAAAATCATGTCCGTCATGCCTGTTGCCCGGAATAGCGATATACAAATCACCGGCATTGATATTTTGCGCCTGTACACGTATTGCACGAATATCAATATCAAGTGGACCAATAGCATTCTGTAAATTAATCCCATTCAGTAATGATCTTAATTGCGGCATGGCATTCTAAAAAAAAAAGCGCCCCTTTAATAGGGCGCTTGATTTATTCCTGAGTTGAATTGTTTTCCTGAGATTCGGGTTCTTCTTTACCTTCAAGAATTCTTCGCAATCGTTCCAGTTCTTTTTCCGCTTTTTCCCGTTCCTGTTGAATTCTTATCAATTCCTGTTCAGCAGTTTCCGTTTCTTTACGTTCATTAATGATCTGTTCAAAAATCTCTCTACGCTGTTCCGCTTTTTGCATGAGAACATCTCGTTCCTTGACTTTATAAATAGATGTAGGCAATAATGTAAATTTTGCTCCAACACTCATACGCCAGGAACTGTAATTGGGCAGATCATGCTGTGACATTCTTGGTCCAATGGTTTCTTCATTATCTGATGACAATGACAAATCACCGCTTACAATAAAATCAAACCATTTATAAGGTTTATAAGTAATACTAGCATTCAAATAGGTATAGCTTTCACGACTGGCAGCAGCTTTGGGTGGAGCCTGAATCCAGCTGTTACCGTAAATTTCCAGGCCATAGTCAAAACCTTCGGTTGGGAATTGACAACCCAGAGAATATCTAAATTCCTGACTGGGATCAACAACATTTACGTAAGAATTGGTTTTATCACCCCAATCAGGTCTTGTTTTCCAACTATTTAACTCATTTTCCAAAAGCAATGTTTCTCCAACATCATTATGGTTCCAGTAACCCAAATTCAAATGCGCGTTAAAACCTTCCTTTGGGAAAAGCACGTCAGTGGTATAGCTCACCAAGCCATTAAATCCCCACTCTACAGTACCCGCGGTATAATCTTCATAAATAGCGTTATGGCGTTCACCAATAGGCAGACGAGATGCAAGTTCAACACCAAATTTAAAAGGGCTGTCCTCTTTACCATAACCTGCTATCTTTAAAGCCATAAACGCATCCCATGGCATTTGATCATTGTCTTCACCCTGGTTCATATCCTGATACATAATAGGTGTAATATTGAAACTAAAATGCTCACTAATACCATAATTTACACTTGCTAGTCCCTGAATCACCCACAGGGTAAAAGCATTGCTATCATCCGTTTCATTTTTAGATACTTTACCCCAAAAACGTGTTTGCGGTAAAACGGTCAAATATCCCTTTTCAGCTACCCAGGCAGCACGTGTATGGGGTAGTCCAACCCCTCCATTCACTACAACCGCACTGGCAATTTGCGCGCTGCTAAACCAAACCAGGCATACTACCAATATCTTTTTAAAATTCATAAAGTTATCTCCACAATTCAAGTCTATAAATCACAAGGTACAAAAATATCAATAATAATCAAGTCAATTTTCAACATAAAAATATAATACCGGAAAAGCTCTCTTTTGCGTAAAAAAGTCTACTTTAACAAAAATGCACAGCTGACACGATGCACATCATCAAGTTCATTGGAAACAAAAGCATAATCAACAATCAACTTCCAGAATTGCAAACCCGCACCGGTTGTCATACCCACTTCATTCCGTCCCAAGCGTAACGCCAGCCCCTTTAACATAAATTCCATACCATATAGTTCATTCAAGTCATATTTTTTTCGTCGTGTCCAATATAAATTCACAACCGCATCCGAGAACCATAGCTTTTGCCCATAATACATTCCCAAACTATAGGTTCGTTTCACATGATCCGTTGTTTCATTCTCTGTATCCCAGTTAATGGCAGTTTGTGAAACATCGAGCCCTGAAAGACCTATGGCAAAATCTCCCAGATATTTTTCATCAAATATTTTTGCCATATCGGCTTTGATCATAGCACCGATATCTATACCCAATCCTGCCGCACTGGCATCATACAACTTTTGTCGCAAAACTTTAAAGTTCATACCAAATGGAATTTCTATGGGAGCGTCTTCATACAACCAACCCAACGGCAAGTAGGCTTTAATATTCTTGGCAAATGACATATAAAATACATCTTCAACATCTTTGAAATAGCCAAGCGCTTCACCTGTTGGCTGCAAGGATTTATCACTGTTACGGTCCGCATATGAACTACCTTTAGGGCTTGGATAAATGGGTATCTCGTCAACAGCAAAACGAGTCCAGTTCAATGCGAGTGTTCCTCCACCCGGTAAAGGATAAGCAAAGCCAGCATAATGATAATTAGCCAGTGGTGATGAAAAGCTCTCAAATGAAGGAGCATACATTAAGCTGATTGCCGCATTTTTAATTAACGCCAGAGAAGCCGGATTGTAATGAAACAAATCAGCAGATCCTGACATTGCAGTTGCAGCTCCGCCAATTGCAAGGGCCCTGGCTCCAACGCCAAGTTCCATCGATGCACCGGCATAACGTCCCCCCGAACTTTCACCCGTATCATCCTGTGCATTTACATTCGCAAATGCAAACAGGACCAACAGACACAATAAATAACGAATTGATATTTTATGGATTTTTATCTTTTTCATAGATTTATTTCAATTTTGCAATTTTGCCCATTATTTTCTTGGTCTCGCCATTGGCAGTTACCGTTAATTTGTAAAAATAAACACCATTTGCCAGTTGATTTCCGTTCATATCCAACGCATCCCATTGGACTTCATGATAATCCGCACTTAAAGGATTGGGATCACTGCTAATCAGCAGTGGATTCAAATCTCTGATCAACCTGCCAGATGCAGTATAAATTTTCAATTCAACCTTGTCTACCGGGATGGTGAAAAAATATGCAAACAGTGTTTCTTCCTGGAATGGATTTGGATAATTACCCAGCATTTGCACGTCAAATTTCTCTGCAGTTTTAAAGCTGTATTCTTCAGAAATCAATAAATTTCCATTACAATCCATACACCGTACATTCATAGTGTGACTGCCGGTAGTCAAGTCTGGCGTAAGCTTTGCTGTTATCTGATTTGCATTCAAGACCGTATCCGGAATGCCCAGATCCTGCATGCTTTGTTCTGCACCGTTTAAAATGACCTTGATAGATTCAACCAGAATGCCATTGTCATCCTGAAATACAAGTGTGAACTTGGGATCAGGACTAATATATTTATCTTTGGAATAAGGTTGACCGTCAATAGAAACCTCAACATCCGGCAACTGTGTATCCTGGCTAGTCAGAACGGTTACCAGACCCGGTGCATAAAGAGAAGCCGTCAACAAGCTGTCTTCTTTTTCGGTTTCTACTCTGCTCCATTTTTTTGAAATATCTGAATATGTAAAAATTGAATAATCTACTGCCGTTGAATCTAAAATATATTGAACCGTATCTGATAATATAAAGCGAACCTGTACAGGATTAACAAATTCTCCCTCCATACCAGGTACGTTAATATCATAAACCGGTACATCAAAAAGTGGTTGAAAGTCAGGTTGTTCATAAATAACAACAGAATTCTGTTTTTCAAAACCAAACACGCTATTCTCTGCCATAACAGATTTGGGTACATATAAAGTAAAAGTTGAATCCAAGGCAAGTGTATCTAAATAGCTTGTTCCGTATTGAATACCCGTACCCGGCACAAAATTGAACAGATCCACCTGCTGATAAAAATTATAAAAATTATTATAAAAATTGGTATCCCTGTACAAACTATCCGGATCGATTTGCAATCTGCATAAATGTCTGCCAGCTGGTAATGCAACCGGCAAAGAGATGTCTGCAAATGAATACGCGTTAACCTGTATTGTTTTACTAACCAAAGGCTGCCACAAGCTGTCATCTTTTCTGATATAGAATTGAACAGGTATGTCAAAGGCATCTGTATCACCATAATTTAAAATCCGGGCAGACAGTTCTACCTGTGTTTCCCCTGTTAATTTTATTGACTGATAATCAAAAGTAAGGTCGGCGCCTTTTTTCTTTTCATCAACATAATAGATACTTTTATATACTCTACCACTGGTGGTTTTGGCAATAAACTGGTAACTGATCTCCATTGAATTCGTATTCTTTATACCTTGATCACTTTTGTACCAATTATTATCAAGGGCAGACATGATTAGGGTATCACCCAATGTGACACAGAAGACACTATCTAAATCCAAAGATGAAATAATTTTGGCAAAGTAACGGATACTGTCTGAGGAAGAGATAACAGTACGTGAGGAATCAAACAATACCTGACTCAATGAGAATAGAGCGGAACCATTGGCTTGCTCTGTGCCCAGATCATTTTCAGCAAAAACACGTACAGCCCCGGATAATGACTCAAAACCAGGATCAACAACCAGCTGTGAAGAAGTTTTACCGTTAACAATAAAAAAGTCGCGGGTCATAACATCATTCTTTGCACTGTCAATCACTGCAATTGTACCACTTCCATCTGAAAAGGGGAATTCCGCGTTAACCGTAAAGATTTCTCCCTTTTGCAGAATTTGTGAATCAAGGCTCACAACAGCTTTTTGCGTTGGCAATACAAGGCGTGTTGCCGGATCACCAAAGATATGATATTGATTGATTTCTGTTTTGGATTGTACCTGGTTGTATTTTGAATAATACAAAACTTTGCCGGCATTAACTATTTCACCAATGGTCTGATGGGGATGCTTGTACATATAGTTAAGAATTTCCCGTTCAAGCAAATAGTCGTTCAATTCCCATCCATAACCACTTGCACCCAGCATAGCTACAATACCTTCGTTCTCTGCGAATAATAAAGCGTCAGCCAGAGACTCTCGTGAAGGTGATTCAAAAGATCCTGTAAAACAGGTCATACTGAGAATAAATGCAAGTTTACTGTCGCTGTTTATCTGGTCAGCATCTTCAATACGCAATAATCCATTATCCGCCCAAATAGCTCCACCACCATGTCCGTGAAAAGTCATAACCGTACAGCCATTATTAAAATAATCAAGCAGATCCAGAGTACCGCCAAAATATGGGTCACTCGCCAATGTTTGATCACGGTAGGTAAACAACATTTCCGTATTTAAATCTTTGGGTGCTGTTTGCGACAAGGTAAGTCCTTGCTGACGGAACAGGATATCATTTCCACCAATATAGAGTATACGATTTCGCCAATCTCCTGATGGAGCAGAGGTTTCATAAGCAATAATCTTGTTGATAATTTTTTCAGCTTCTTCTGGTTCTCTTGCCGGAATTCGTCCAATATTCAAATCCGGAATTTCATCATCACCATCAACCAGGGTATACCAGTAATCACTGGCAGCCGCACCAAATTTAAAGGTTTGACGCATATATGCAGGAACAAGATCAAGCGTATCATCTTCCGTATAACGCAGGTAACAACCATCACCCAAAAGCAGAACATATTTCAACTGAGGCTCAGACCAGTTATGATACGCGTATGAGATAAAATCTTTTATGGCATGCGCACTGATCTTGCCATGATTAAACTCGTCATAAATATCATTGATATCAATTTTTAAGGTTTGCAAACCCTGAGACTGCCTTAGATCAATCAGTTCATCTACTGCCGGTACATCCAGAAATCTTGGGTGAGAAATAATAATGTAATCTGCAGATACCTGTGAGCTTTTCAGTTGAGTGGGTTCGTCCTGAACAATTGCAACAGGTTTCAACTTGGCATCCTGAGTTACGGCAACATACTCTGTTGCAGCCGAAGTTACCACATCCTGAAAGCTGATCTTGTAAAGATCTCTTTTGCTGTTACTTTCCGCATAAGCTTCAACATCAACACCCAGCATTTTACTTGTATTAATTTTATAGACATCCACTTGCTGTCTGTCAAAACCATCTATTTTAAACACATAGGTTCCCGGTTCAAAAGACCGGGGAACAGTAAACTTTAATTGGTTTTCATGGGCTCTGTATAAACGGGGATATGTGATATCCGCCCAGTTAAAAAGGACATAATCAAAATATTGCGGATCACCAGTATTCAATATAGAAATAGTATTACTTCCGTTTTCAAGATCAACGCCACTGGGTGCGTTATTACCCTCGAGATTCATTTCGATAAAACTCTGACCCCACCATTGATTTTGGTATAAATAGCTGTCATTCAAATAAACCGAAACAGAATGTATCAAAGTATCAGAACTGGTTCTGCCACTCATGGAGATTTTGCACTCGATGCTTTCTGTCGATTGAACATCCGGGTCCCACAAATTTACAGTATAAACCTGTTTTTGTCCAGACCGGATACCACTATCATAAAACCAATGGTCCCGCTCTACATCATTGGCAATGGTACCAAATCTTTCAAAATACACATCTTTTTCTTCGTGTACAGTATCATGGAAAAAGGTGGGTGAAATATATTGAATTCCGGCAGTGCTGGATACCTGGGCTTCTTCATCAACCATCCATTGGGTTTGTTCAGCATTCCATGACAACACATAAACATTTGTAGAAGAATAGGGATCGGTATAAATATCTGTTAGAGATGTAATCGGCTTGTAACGATGATATTCACCCCAGAATTCAAAATAATCATCAACATCAAAACTGCCGTCTTCCCATCCATGTACATAGATTGGAACAATTTTTCCATCAGATGTTAATTTTAATTTTTTGATATCAACATCAGCAAGCCGTATTCCCGCTTCGCTTAAATCAAAACCTGTAATATGATAAAATCCATCCTCAGCAACAAGTAGCTTCCATTTTTCAAAAACATCCTCCGCGGTCTTGCTCAGAGAAACCGGAGAGGTTGACTTGCGAGATGCAAGTGATAAGGCTCCCAGCGAAGTTATTTTTTCTCTTTCCGCCTGGGGAACCAGTATGCCGCCAGAGTTTGCATTTAACCGTATTTCAAAAACAATCTCTGTACTGACGGTTAAAACCTCTTTAGCAGGATTATAATAATATGGAAAAAAATCTGCCGCCCATAACTCGTTTCCTTCAAGAGATCCGATTTTTCTCAATCCGGGTTGCCCGGAAACACTTTGGATCTCACCTGAAATATTTTCATTACCCTCTTTGCCCAGAGCAATATCCGGCTTAAATTCTTCAGGTGAAAGTATAGATACATCCGTTTTCACTTCAGAAAGGATATGAATACTTGCATCTTTGCCATACATGTGAAGCAACAAGGCAAAATAGGGCATTGCATATTTTCCATTCTGAGCAAAAACAGGATAGTCGGCTATTGAAATATGAGAAAATTCTTTATTTTCCAGAGTTACCGTTTGGATATCCGGTATAGGAAAATTAATTTTCCCCCTCAGGAAAGAATCTGACTTTTCAATGATAGTAATTTCTTCTTTTGCAGACACAGAACCGACAACAACCAGCGTTATCAGTATCCATAAACTAATCTTTTTCATTACATTAAATACTGTCATATGATCCGGTAATTCGTTCAATTTCCAAAGTTAAAATAATGAATACTTTAGCATTAATCAATAAAAAAAGCCGGGAAGGAAAAGCCCGGCTTTAATATACTCAATTTTTATGTAAAAACACAATTATTTTACAAACAACATTTTAATGGTCGTTTGGTTTTCAGGAGTTTTAACTCTTGCAAAATACAATCCCGCTGCAACCTGTTGACCCTGAGAATTATTTCCATTCCAGGAAACATTGTGCATACCCGGATGAAAATCTGCATCAGCCAGTGTATTGATTGAACGACCCAATGTATCATAGATCTCTACAGAAACATGACTGTATTCAGGCAAGCGGAAAGAGATTGTTGTACTGGGGTTGAAAGGATTCGGGTAATTCTGATTTACCTGGAATGTTGTGGGAACCTGTGCGGCATCTTCTTCTTCAACATCCGTCAGAATGGTTATCAAATCAGTTTCATCAAGTAAGAAATTAATATTACCGGTGTTTCCTCCACCACTAACAGTAACCGCACTTGCACCACCAGGTACACTCTGATAGAATGGGAACGGGAAATATACCGGCAGAATTGCATTATCATACATGCTTGAAATTCCATAATAGAGGAACTTGAACATGATTTGATCAAGATCCATATCAATTGCTACGGGAACATTGGGATACCAAACATCTGCATACATTCCCAATTCAAGATCAAGTATACCCGTATCCAGATCACCACTCAACAGAACATCCAAGTCTAAACCACTGTCTTCGCCATTCACCATACCTACCAGACCATTTACAAGGTCAAGTAAAGTAGTATAGCTGAATGTACGGAGATAATAGCTGCCGTTTCTTAAACCGGATACTGTGTAATCACCACTTTCAGTATCAGCATGTTCATTGGTTAGGATATTGTAATCACTGGTTCCAAATCCTGCAATATGTCCACCCATATCAAATGCAACAACGGTTACCATTGAAAGTGAGGATGTATTGCCTATATTCGAAATGTTTCCACTAATAGAACCGGTTGCAGCATCCAGAACGATATTTTCTGTATGAACCTCTCCAAAATCAATTGACAGTGTTGTTGAATTTGCATCACTGTATGAGGTTCCGCCACCCAAATACGTAACAGCATAATCAGAATTCAAAGGTAATGCGGCAACTTTGTAATTTCCTACTGGCAAGTAATCAACTCTATAACCACCATTAAACTGTACAAAGTCGTATGCAATGGCATCACCATTTGCAGTATCATATACGATAACAGGGAATTTTTGTATTTCATCTGCGCCTGCAGGATAGCCATTCGCAATTTCAACATAACCCTGAACTATAGCACCAACATCAAGTGTAAAGTTGACGTTTGTTGCGTTAGAAGCACCCAGATTGATTACAGTTGCTGCATCAAAACTGGATTTACTGTCATAGAATTCAGGCAGATAAAGATTGCCGTCAACATCTCCCGGCAGTAAAAACAACTTGTAACTACCTTGGGGTAAGGGTCCCAAACTATAAGAACCATCTTCATCAATAATTCCCGGCATAATAAATGACAGATCCAGCTCGTCTTCCATGCCCAGCAGGCTGCTGATATTGCCAACAAAATATTTGGGGAAACCGGTTTCACTATCAACAGCAACCAGCAATGCATTCGATACAGGATCGCCGCTTACTGCATCAGTAATAGAACCGCTGATAAAGCTTCCTGCTGCCAGTTCAATATTTATTCCGGTTACGGACTGTGGCTCTGTTAAAGGAATACGGGTTGCATCAGCAATTTCAAGTATTCCGGTAACGTCGTTATAATATTCATCAACCACCTGACCTTTGTGCTTTCCGGGTGGAATGATACTGTCTAAACTGTCAAGATCCAGATTATTCAGATCTAAATTAATATAAAAATCAGAGATTGTTCGGATAATGTATTCACCGGTTGGCAATCCTTTAAATGTGTAATTACCAGAAAGATCAGTGAAAGCAATTCCTAATCCCAAACTAGCTGGAAAAGGCTCATCAGTATCGCCAAGCACATTTGCATTCACAGCAATCATCAGCAATGAATCAAGTGCAGCACCACCAGCTTTTGTAACTTTACCGGATATAGAACCACCAGCATCCAGTTGGAAATTAATATTACCTGTTTCCTGCTCTTCCAAAACCTGCACCGGAGTAGCATCAGCAATTAAATGCGCATTATTGTAAAATTCGCCAAGATAATTATCAGAATCAAACAACTCGCCCAGATAATCATCTGCATAAAGATAATAACTGCCAACCGGAAGGTCTTCAATCACATAACTTCCAAGCAAAGCCAAACCCAAACCGGCAAAGCTCATATTTTCTGCGTCATAGGCAACAACAATACTCAACAAGGGAGGAAACAATGCTCCGCTTGCTGTAATTGCTCCGGAAACAGAACCCGTAAGCTCTGTCTCAGAACCTGTATTTTGTAAATTAAAATTAATACCTGAAATGACATCATCATAACTGGTAATAGAAATGGTTTGACCGTTTTGCCATTCCAATTGATCAGGGTACCATGCCTCTCCATCTGTATCATAACTGGATGCATGTATCTTGACATCTCCTACAAATGGAACCATTAATTCATCAAATGCACCCGTTCCATCAGTATAGATATATTGATAAGAAACCTGCATGGGTGAGTTTGCTTTGGTTACGATTATATCAACACCATCCCACTCGAGAGGAGTTACACCATCAGCCTGATAAATAACTCCACTGATCATTGCACCGGATTGAAGATCAAAATCTATACCCGTTACAACAGAACCGCTTACAGTTACTGTTGTTGCAGAACGCCAGGTTTCAAGAGATCTTAATGGAGCCTGTATATTATCATAAATCTCATCGACGAATGTTTGGCTCAATGTCAACACATAATACTCACCATCCGGCAAGTTTGCAATTTCATACTCTGTATCATAATAGTCCAGCATTGCTACACCGGCATAGTATCCGAATGCATCAAACGCTATAATCAGCACCTCATTTTCAAATGAGCTCCCATCAACCAGAACAGTACCGCTTATTCCACCATCGGCATCAATAGTTTTCAACTGTTCTTGTTCAGTGAATTGTTGATAAACATCAGCAATAGAACTTTTTGCCGCCAGTTCATATACAGCACGGGTAAACTGAGGCACCAATAAATCAGGCGTGCTGTTTTCCTGAACATCTTTATCAATTTGCAGACGAGTAGCGCCTGACTTTAGTGAATTTATCAACGAACGATCGAGCGGACCCACAGCAGCACTCAGAGACTGTTGGACTGCTTTAAAATCCATCGAGTTCGTTGTTGCCGTTATATTTTCAGCAATATTTTTGGCCTGGGGAGCAACTTGTGCGGCAAATCCAGACATCCATATTCCCAGTAACAACAATACCGCTGATGAAAAAATCAGTCTTTTAAATTTCATTGCAACTCTCCATTTTGTTAGAATATTAGTAACCCATAAATGCAAACATTTTTGGGTCGTTGTTAATTCCGTTTCAAGTTAGTAAATCTGTAAGAAAAAAAAATGCTATAGGTCACATTATTGCATAAATTGAATGGTATTATTCTCTTTATAAAAGAAATTTTCTGATTTGAATTTTAATTCAGTCTCCCCAAACCCCAAAACATTCATAAATACATCAAAAATACGATTTTGCCCGCTTTTTTTTGGCTTTTCTTTGTCATCTATCCTTGAGGGGCCAGAGAGCCACTCGCTCAATTCATGATAAGTTTCAGCCGAAACGGGTTTCAATGTGGTTTGGATGCTGATATAATATTTTGTATCAGACTCCAGCTCTTCAACCGGTATAATCATATAATTCCTGATCAAAGAACTCATATCCCTGACAGTTTGCACCTGCGATGTTAATCGATTTTCATCATCAGTCACAATTCTGAATTTATCTTCCCAATTGTCGTATAAAATTTTAACTGTTAATACTTTTTCAGTACTAATTGAGCTAAACAGCTTTTTACTTTTCCACAACCTGATCTTGTGAATGACTTCGGATGTTAACCCCCTTTCAAGACCCTGAATGGTTTTTGCGTCCAATAATCCATCAATATGATAACTGATGTACAATTGATCATTATTAACATTCAAACTATCCAATGTTATTTTTCGGTCTGCTGCCTGAACAGCAATGCCCAAAATCAATACCAGTCCGAATATTAGATAAATTTTTCTCATTAGTCCATTACGGGATTTTAACACATTCAAAGGCTATCCACTCTTCTCTGTGCAGTAATTGTTTAATTTGAAAACAGTTTTGTTTTAAAGCTGCTCTCAACTTTTCTTCTTCACTGTCCAGAATACCGGATAAAATTAAAACACCTTTTTCACATAATAATTCATTAAAATGCGGTAAAATGTTCAAAATTTGACCGCTGTTTATATTTGCTACAATAACATCCAGTTCTCTATTTTTCAGGGATTGCGTGGTCCCTGTAAACACATGAATATCACTAACACCGTTTTTGTCGATATTCTTTCTTGCCGTTTCAGAAGCAATGGGATCAATATCAAATGCAAAACTCTTTTCTGCGCCCAGCCGCTGTGCAATAATAGCAAGTATACCCGTGCCTGTACCTGCATCCAGAACCGTTTTATCTTTAACATGCTCATCAATCAATTTCGCGCAAAGCGCTGTTGTAGCATGGGTGCCGGTGCCAAATGCCATCTCTGGATCAAGTTCTATTATTATTTCTGGGTGTTCTTCCGGTAATTCACACCATGTTGGCTTAATCATCACCTGTGGCGTTACACAAAATGGCTTGAATTGCAACTTCCATTCAGCGTTCCAATCACGGTCTTTAATGCCAGATACGGTCAGCTCCTGATCAGGGACCGTAAATCCCATATCAGCCAGGGATTGATAATATGCTTTTATATTCTGTGAGCAAAAATTCTTTATCAACAGCATCAGAAAAATATGCTTTAATATTTTGCTCTTTATCTTCAATACCGGCTGCCCCCTGTTCGAACAGAAAATTGCTGACAGCATCAGAAATTTCTGCATTCACCGGGACAACCAGTTCAAACCAATCTGTTTTTTGAGTCATTTATACGTACTTTTCCCTTCAAGGTTACTATATATAAAGTCTAATTTAAAAACTTTAAAGGAAAAAATGAACTTATTTTTCTGAATAAATGAGGTGTGTTAACAACAGTCCCATACTGCCCAAACTTTCGGGACTGCATTTGTCCGGGGTGTCACTAATGGTATGCCAATAGGGATATTCAAAATCTATAATATCAATGCAGGGTATACCTGCTCTAAGAAATGCGATATGATCATCGTTTACTGAAAATTTCACACTGGGTATAAAATTGCTCAAACCCAAATTAGAGGCCATTTGCCATACATGGTTTACAATCGCACCTGCAACCTGTGCAGAATAGGCTTCCTGGTAAACCTGCAGGTCTGCATCGCCAACCAGGTCGAGTAATATGCCATACCTTGGATACAATTCGTTACTGAATTCCTGAACAAATTTTTGAGAACCTACCGCCCAACTGCTTTCATCATTATACTGACCGGCATCTTCGGCGTCAAAAAAGACGATATCAACACCTACAGCCGGGGGCTGCTCGTGCAGCAGCCTGGCAATCTCTAATAAAACCGCAACGCCTGACGCACCATCATTGGCCCCAATAACCGGTTTATTATGGTTCTTTTTATCCGGGTCCTGGTCTGCCCAGGGACGGGAATCCCAATGCGCGCAAAGTAAAATACGGTTGGCCTTTTGCGGTTGAAATTTTGCATATACATTGTAAGCGGTTACAGTTTTAGCGGGGACGCCAAAAGAGAACATAAAGGGCTGGGTAATAACCTGGTCAGCGTATTGTTCCATAGTCGTAGTAAGAAAATCAAGACATTGCTTATGTTCCGGTGTTCCCGGTACCCTGGGACCAAAATCGCATTGTTTTACCAGCATATCAAAAGAACGATCTTTATCAAAATAGGGTACCTGTCCGAATACAGACATTGTCAAGCTCGATATAATGATTATAATCAACTTTTTCATAAACAAACCAATACCTAGTTACCACGAATAGCAATATTAACGGTTATACCCAATTCTTTATAAGAGGTATCACCCAGCAACTTGTTGTGCGTTTTACCGACCTCAAAGAACAATCCACCGCGTACCTTGTCACTGAAACTGTAATTTACATCCGGTTTCAACATCCACTTGCTTGTTTCCGAAGTCGTTGTAAAGTTGATACCGTTTTTACTATCATCCTGCTTGTTCAAACTTTGAGAGTAGGTCAAAGAGATATCTATATTATTTTTTAACCGTTTGTTACCAAAGAATGGCAGAGGTATTTTAAAGTTACCACGTTTTGAATAAGTTGCGGTTACTGAAATATCATCTGAAATTGTTTTCTTGATTGTCTGACTATACGATCTGTTGATCAACTGTTTGTCAGAAGTATTGTATTTGAAATTCAAAGAAATACCATTTTTCATGGCCATGGTAACACCAATCAACGGTCTGAAACTGTTATCCATATCTTCTTTAGTGATATTTTCACGCATCACACCATTAGTATCTGCTTCTACATCAAAAGTTTCACCGGTAGAGCCGGTAAAGTTGTGATCAAGGGTTACACGCGTAAAATAGTCTTTAACAAATGGTAACTTTTCAAATCCTTTTACAGATACTGTCCAACCCGGAAAAGGCCCGCCAACATCTTTATAATAACTGTTACTACGCTGACCAGTTGTGGTTTTGCTGCTGGTGTTCAAGCTTGAGTTCTGATCATACTTGAATCGAAATGTCATATTTCTACTCAGCTTTAATCCGGAATTCACGCTGGTGCTTTTGGATTCACTACTTGAGCCACGGTTAAAACTGGAGGTACTTCCTTCACCGCTCAGCAAAGCCTCCTCAATACCTGCTCCGGTTGTGTCTGAAATTCCAAACTGGTAACTCAGAGTTGGCATACCCGCTAAACCATACTCAGATACATTATCTCTTGTGTTATAAGAAATTCTAAAGGGTTCAAACACATTCAAAAATCCGGCAGTCAATTTCATCACATCAATATTTATAGTTCTACCTTCTTTTTCTTCCTCTTTGGGCTCTTCTCCATTAGCCGGTTTTGGCCGGGCTGCACGCGCACCGCCTGATTTTCTGTTACGGTTATTACCACCACCCGGCTTGTAAATAGAATTGGCAAGCGTGCTTAATGTTAGATCTCCACTTGCAGACAAGGTCCTGTTCTGACTTGCACTGCGTGGAGCCAGGGCCTGTTGTTTATTGTAACCATATTTAAATGTTGTATTGTATGTAAAGTTTGTTGTAAACCATGAAAAAATCTTGGGGTTAAACTTCATATTAAAAGAGTTGTCTACATTGGTCAACAAACCCCATTTCCATTCCTGCAGCATGATCTGTAATGTATCCATATTCACACCACGCAGATCATGGGTATATGAACGGTTTATATCGTATGACCACGAGTCTGTAATATTCATGGTCATGGCATACTTGCGCGACATTACAAACGTACCGTTCTTAGTACTCACTCCCGAATAGGTCAAAGTGTTGTTCTTGTTGCGTGAACTTGCATGAGACGTTGTAATGGTTTTAGGACTGAAATACAACTTCATATCCGCCAATTTCATCAATAACGGAGACGTACCCAGCCATTTCATAGGCTTAACATAATTGTTCTGACCAAACGTGAGCCCCCAGGTCACACTACCCGATTCTGAGGTATTGTTTGCATGTTCTGTGCTCGCGTTTTTGCTGAATGTCTCGTTACGGCTATATGTAACCTTTAATGGCGTAACAATATGCTTGACCATAAAATTCTTGGAGCGGGAATTGATACCAAAAGACACATTCATACCTTTGCGCTCGCTGATTGTCTTGATCGAGTCCAGGGTTGCCTGTGGCAAATCATTATTTACTTCAATATCCGTACCCGGAATATACTTGGGAGACTCTTCACTCTTGGAATAAGTAACCGTGACAGGCATTCGAAGACCCAATTTGGATGGCATAAAATTACCCAACTGGACCGTAGTACTAATGTTACCACTGATCTCATTATCTCCGGAACCGAACCGCTCCTGAACATTATGGAAATCAGCATCCATTTTGTTCATTTCCGCGTTCACTGTTACAAGATCGGCCAGTTTAAAAGCTACCTGACCACGCATAGCCATACCTTTATCTTTTTTCACATTAGATAAACGCAATTCATTCAACCAGATCTCACCGGTAAAAAGTCCGTAATCCTGCCCATCACTATTTTCAGTCCAATGTTTATTTTCCACACCAGCAGAAAGCATACGTATCTTTGTCAGGGCCGGGTTACCCTTTAGTTTCCAGACCACCCCGCTTCCGATGTTCTTTTCCCGTATAGTAATATTCACATTATTCGGATCTGTATAAGATGTGTCAGCGGTAACTTTTAATTGCGAAAGCGCTATCAGATCCACTTCCATATTGTTCTTTTTCCAGCCCTCGTATACAGGTTGCCGGATTTCATAATAGTTGTTCTCATCAGCCCCCATTCGCAGATAGACCTCAATATTGGTAGAGTCTGCCCCTATATGTCTGGCTGAATAGTCATAACCGTAAATAAACATTTTTAAGGTTTTATAGTTGATATAACTCTGGGCTTCATAAAATGTTTTTTCAATACCACCAATATAACCGGGTTTTAAATCTGTTACCCGCATTACAAGGGATTGCTCTTTGGCAATAACCTGGGTTATCTGATCAACTTCACCCTGTACACCCGGAGGTGCATCGTATTCCGGATTGTCGTGTGTATTAACAACAGTAACTGTTACGGTAGAATCCTGGTCCACATCAAATGAGTCCGGATTAGTATAAACAGCCAAACCCTGTTCTTTCCAGTCGCTGCTCACCAGGTTAATTTCCGCAATCTGGATCACATGACGACCCGGAGTATTAAATCCGTCAACCCAGATACGCATATATTCAATCAAGGACAGATCCGGATTTCCAATAATAGACATAACGGGTTCTTGAGCCTGTATAGGTATTCTATACATACGCCAACCCCAGTCATCACCGGTATCATTATCAATACTCTTACCGGCTATCAAACTGGTATCGGGATGGTTTCGATTCAATGAAAAAGAATAAGAAAAATAATTATTATCAATATCCAAGCCACCATTACCGTTCAAATCCTCACTGTCGGGTTCGCGAACACCATCATTCTCATTGTTTTCCGTACCATCTATATATTTATAGTCTGTGGGTTCTTTGGTATTATTAATATCCGGTACATTGCGCCAGTTATCATTACTCCAGGGTTCACCAGGATCTTTTATATTATCTCCATTAAGATCCCACCAGTCCTGATCAACTCCCGGAAGATTTAAATTAATAGCATAGGAATCACTCATTCCATCAAGGCCCACATCTTCACCTTCATCCAGCAAACCATTACGAATACCGCCCTTGCCGTCAATTGCACCTTCGGCAATATCTTCAGTATCATACTTGTTATTTGGAATAATATCTTCAGAGATCTGACCCATGTCAATATGCATGGTAGCATTACCCGTTGTTTTAAAAGTAGAGTCAACCTTGACCCAGATCTCTAGAAATTTTGTTTCAGTCTGGTCAGAATAACCGGATGACAGACCTTTCATAATACCGTTCCAATAATTTTCCAATGCAGCCGCACTGTCTGGCGCGTCATATACCAGATTTAAAATATTGAGACTATTGTTCACATTGGTATTCTGGTCTCGGTTCGGCCATATATACTTCATGGGATAAGCAGCATAAGGTGTATAATAGTACATACTTGCGCGCTCACGCAAATCCGGTGTACCATAATCAAACTTTCCAACCGGAGGAGAACAAAACTCCCAGCTCTGGTGGGTAATTCCAATGGGAGTTTCACGTTTGGATGCTTCAAAATCGTCAATATAAGCTACACCGTCCGTGTCACCTGTCAGATCATTGTTACGTGTATTGGGATTTGGAATAATCTGGGCAATTTCACCATCAAATTTCAAAGTAGACTGTTCACGCGTATCTACAAACGGTAAAAAGTTGGCAAAACGGGTAAGAAAAAAGGGTTTAAAAGAAAGAGAGGTATTTACGTCCCAAACCATATTGCGCATGGGGCCCTTGCCTACTCTAACTTTTTGGTCCAGAGTGTTTTCACTCAGGTATAAAAAGGTTGCGCCAATAAAACTATCGTCCCACAAACCATATTCCGCGCGCAAACCCATAACGGTCTTTTTGTCGATCTGAAAGAGCTGATTGCTCTCATAAGAAATTTCGAGATTGGCGTTTGCCGCCAACGCAGCATCATTCAAGATCATTAATCGACCTGAGAAATAGTCAATGGTATAATCAGACCCGCGGTTCTGCTTGACTCCGTTCAGCATACTTCTTCTGAATTTTCAATCACATTCATACCCAGACTGTATTCTGAACTGCTGGTCTGCGAATTCACCTGAATATAAAAGTTGCTGTTTGAATTGATCACATTGGTTGCGGTTGTATCATAAATTTCGGGCTCGAGCAGCTTGTCACGAATATCATCTTTAAGTAAAGCGTACATATCCGTATTCTCTTCTCGAGTAGGATCAAACGGCCTCAAATCCGGGAAAAAGACTTCGCCGGTAGTAAAGCTGATAAGGGCGTCATTCATGTCCACTTTGTTATCCGGATTGGCATCACCGTTTTCATCATATTTATCCAAACCAAAGAACTGCAGCCAGGTCATGGTGGTACCATCCTTCAACTCTACTGTTTCCTGATCAACACCCGATGAAGGTTTATAGAAAATCTTCATTTCAAAGCCGTCTTGTGTGGTGCCGCGACCAAAGTCATAAACGTTTTTCCACTCCAGGTCCCAGGTCTTGTCTGCAGGGCGTGGATCTTTATTTTTGATCATACGCACATACAGTGTATCAGACTCTTCGGGATCAAAATTCAAAGAACCCCATTCGCCACCTGAATTATCTTTATAAGCAATACCCAGCACCTGATCATCACTCAACCGCTGATTCAGCCGAATGAAACCCAATTGTTCATCAAAAGTATAATCCTGGTTTTTTTCCAGTCTGACAAAAAAGCCCCTGTATTTATCCCTATCCGCTTCAGGATGATATTGGTCAAGAGATGTTGATACGGAATCAGGTATAACTTTGGCGACACCTGCCACAGATTCTGTTCTACCAGCTTCATAGTTGGTACCAGACACATAGAGTTCAAATTCGGTGATCTCGAAAGCGGGATTATAAGTCAAGCCCCCCTGGGCTGTTCGGGTTTTATACTGCTCTCTGTAAATTTCACTAACAAAATAATACACACCGGTTTTGTACTGATAGTCTTGAATATCGGAAGCTTCAGCAGTAGCACCACCGCTCAATTCAAGCCGTTTTTTCTCGCCTTTTTCCTGGCTTGCAATGGCAGTTAATTTCAAAGCACCAATAGTGGCTTCGGTTTTAATACCAAACAAACCATTACTCTGGCCGCCAAAGGTCACAAACTTTGTTCCCGGTAAGGAAAGGGCTATATTACCAGCCTCAATAGACTGGATAATCTCGTCTTCATAGCCTTCATATTTCAGTTTTATATTGTTATCAAAATCAAAAGTACGTTCAGAGTCCTGGTCAATACCAATTGTTACCTTGTCTCCAATATGCCCCTGTACTTTGAACCGCTGGGTTTGTTCCATTTTAAAGCTATTGTCTGAACCACGATTCAATGCGCTTTTTACTTCGGAACGGTCTTCGTTTCTAAACCCGCCCTTGATGTTGATCTCTCCGCTAACATCCAAACCTACGGTACCGCTACCAAAGATCTGTTGAAAAGCTTTACTCTTGATCTCAACCGGTATATCGATACGGAATCCGGCACTTCCGCCGCTGCGCCTGGATGTTGCTGACAAACTGCTTACAGATGATTGCAGCCAGCTTTCTTTCAACTCGTAAAGACGCCGTGTTTCAACATATTGTTCAAGCGTTAAAAAATTTCCCAGGTTAAAATCCATATTACCCATTTTTTCAGTAATATTGACATTCTGCCCCGTGGAATCAATCTCAACTTCACGCTTGACACTTCCCCCCAATGATTTACTCAGGGGTCTAATAGGCGTACGCGCACCATTCATATGTAGACCCATGAATGGTTTTTCGGCAATAATATCCACCAACGGGTCCCAATGTTCCGGGAGCTGTATACCTAAAGCAGGATTTTGATAGGTCTCTTGAGCTTGTAATAGGGATGGAAGGAACATACCAATCCACAACAGCAATATAATAGCAGGTTTAGGCCCCTGCGCTCTGACCCTGTTAATAAAAAGAACCATGTGCTTACAATCAGGTGAGTCTGTTCGTTAATCACTCTAATGAATTAAAAAAAACCGTAACCTAACGAATGTCTATAAGCCTCTCCCTCTTTGGTCCAACATAACAGTATTTTGCTGTTGTGATTTAATTTTAGAACAAATATATATTTTCGTCATATAATAAATTGTAATCTTGAGCACAATTGCTTATATTTTATCGTTTGTTCCTGTGCAATAGTTCCCGAAAATAATAAAGTTTTTTCAAAAAAAGCAACAGGAACACAAATATAGTTAATTAATGCAATTTTATCAATCAATTTCTTGATTTTATTATCGGATAAACCGTGTTTATACTTTGGCGATATATATTAAAAGAACATGTTGGGCCTTTTCTTTTTGCCATGAGCATTATCACACTGGTCTTTCTTATGAACCTGGTGTTCCGCGAATTGGGCCGGATTCTCAGCAAAGGGCTTGAATTCAGTCTGATTCTTGAATTCTTTTTCCTCAACATGGCCTGGATCATAGCACTTGCTGTGCCTATGGCAGTACTGGTAGCCACGCTAATGGCTTTTGGACGCCTTTCAGGAGACAGTGAAATCATTGCCATGAAAGCGGGCGGAATCAGTATTATTCACATGATCATGCCGGTTGTCATTGCCTCAATAGTTTTAGCCCTTTCGCTAATCTGGTTCAACAATCATGTTTTACCCGAATTCAATCACCGGACCCGCCTGCTGGCAAACGATATTGCCCGCAAACGGCCTACACTCAACCTGGAAGCCGGCGTGGTAATGAAAGACATTCCTGATATTAACATTCTGGTACAAAGTCTAGAAGAAACTCAGGATACTGCCTATGTCAAATCCATTTGGATTGAAGACAATCGCGAAAAAGAAAAGAGCAAATATATCTTTAGTAAGAGTGGCAAAATCTTTGCCAATCCTGCTTCTGCGCACCTGGTTATGGAACTTTATGACGGTGAAATGCATGAATTAGACCTTAAAACCATGGAAAAATACACCCGGTTGACCTTTCCGCAGCAGAGATTAACCATCGAAATACCCGGAATGTCGCTTGAACGCAGCTCAAGTGAACACAGGGGTGACCGTGAAAAAAGTGCGCAAATGATGATGGATGAGGTCCGCCAAAATAATGAAATGATAAAAGAACGCTATAACCGGGTTGACAATCTGATTACCAATTACTTTGAAAAGCAGGTTCCCCTGGAGCTTGACGGCGTAACAGATCCCATGGCGCCACCGGTTCCGAATAATCCTTTGATCAAGCACAGGGTGAGGCCCTTGTCTCCGGAAGGTCGATTAAACAAAATCAAACAGGACAATATAAACCTGAAAAGACAAATCACTGCAGAAATGAACATTGTCAACAATCTTGAACGAAGCAATTATAAATTAATGGTAGAAGTCCATAAAAAATATTCCATCCCCTTTGCCTGTATTGTTTTTGTACTGGTAGGTGCTCCACTGGGCATTATGGCCCGTAAGGGCAATATGGCTGTTGCGGGCGGTATCAGCTTTACTTTCTTTTTGATCTATTGGGTTTCACTTATTGGCGGCGAGGAACTAGCAGACAATAAACTCATTTCTCCCTTTATGGCCATGTGGCTTGCCAATATCATTGTTGGGGCCGGAGGAGTTTACCTGGTTGTGCATTCCATCCATGAAGCGACTTTTATTAACTGGACTGCCATACCCGCTCTGTTTAAACGGCTATATAAATCCAAAAAGAGAAAGACACAACAGGCATGAAAATTCTTGATCGATATATATCCCGCCAGTTTATCGGCATTGTTTTATTTGCTCTGCTTGCCTTTATCACCCTGTTTGTTGTGGTTGATCTTGTAGAAAAAATGGACAATTTTATTGGCAGCGATGTGCCCAAATATATAATTGGATTGTATTATCTCTATACCATACCCTATTATATTGTGCTTACCCTTCCCATTGCCATGCTGCTTGCCAGCCTGTTCAGCCTTGGTAATATGGCACGAAGAAACGAGATTATTGTTATGAAAGCCGCCGGTATGTCTTTGAACAGAATTCTCTTGCCGGTGTTTATAATCGCGTTTTTAACAAGTCTGGGTTCTCTGGCTTTTTCCGAATATGTCATGCCACGAGCTACTGAAAAACGAGAAATCATCAACAACGAATATATTGAAAAGGACAAACAGCTCTGGCGAACCCGCATAGACAATGTATATATGAAAGATCCATCCGGAAAACAGATCAGCATATTACACTTTTATGCATCGAAAAACTCTGGCGACAAGGTCAGCATCAAAGAATTCAAGGGTGAAACTCTGGCCAAACGAATTGATGCCAGAAAAATGGTGTGGTCTGACAGTGTTTGGATTTTATATGATGGGTATGAACGTGAATTTGTGTCGGACCAGGAAGTTGCCCAACCTTTTTCAGAAAAAATTCTGACAAATTTCTCCCTAACACCTGCAGAGCTTTCCAAGGTCTTGAAAAAAGCTGAAGAAATGTCTTTTGCAGAACTCAAAGAATTTATTGAAAAAGTGAAATTAAATGGCGGAGATACCAACCGTTGGATGGTCGATCTCTATCTGAAACTATCTATTCCCTTTGCCAGCTTTATCATTGTTTTGTTTGGTGCTCCTCTGGCTTCACACAAACGCAGAGGCAGTGCCATGACCGGATTTGGCATAAGCCTTGCAATTTGTTTTATCTATTTCGGCATCGTAAAAACGTTTCAAACCCTGGGACATAACGGACATATATCTCCATTTTTCGCGGCCTGGATTGCCAATATCATCTTTGGAATTGGTGGAATCATTACACTGATCAAAGCCCCCAAGTAATCTATTCGCTCTCTTCTCTGTCCATAAAAAACCGATCAAGCAGTTTTTTTACATGTTCGGTATTGTATAATGTCTTTGAATCTTTAACAAATTCCGCATCCTGTCCTGTCTTTAGCTGATAATACAATGCATTTAAAAACCGTTTCATGTCATCACGGGGCAGTAAAGGTTCATACTCGTACACACGGTTTCTGAGATTTTTGGGGCTCACCTCTACTTCTGCCACAAACAACATGACTTTGTATTCAGGGGAAACAATTTTGCGTTTTAAAATGCCCCTGTCTACAAGCACAGATAAAATCCGGTCCATATCCTGCTTGGACATCTTAATACTGGTGTCCATTTGCGCGTAAATATTCTGACCGGTAATACGGTGATGTTTCCAAATCAGCTCAAGCGCCTCCAGCTCTGCCTGGGTGGGAATAAAATCCAGTTTAGGTTCCGAGGTACCACTAACCAACTCGGAGACCTTTTTTGCTCCCTGAAACAGCATACGGGGCAGATTAAACTGATCAGGAGGCAGGTCTAACCGGTCTTTTTTGTAAAACGGATTTTTCTGCCTGGCAGTAAACAGAGAATCCCGAACCGGATTATATTCTCCTTTTGCCAAATATACCGTATCGATCATAAACAACGTATCATGGGTGACATGATAAATAGAATCTATTGGCTGCATTACGTGTTCCGGAATTGTAAATGGATCAGATGTTTGGGTTTCAGGTTCAGAAACCGGAAGTACCGGGCTTTCAGGCATATCGGGTTCCGGTTTAACAACTTTATCTGGTAAAGCTTGTTGATCTAAATTCGTCTGCAAGGAAGGTCTCAGCACTGACATTTCAAGTGCACGAGACAATTCGGGGTGTAAAACCAGCACGGGATTCTCCGGAAACCGAATTTTTACCAACATCCATACTAATACAGCATGTACAAGCATGGAAACCAACAAAGCTGTTAACAGGGATTTATTCATACATCCAATCTGAGCAAGTTATGTATTCAATGAATATAACGGGGTTGGGTTCCCTTTCAATATACATTTATTAACTTTTCTTTAATATAAAAACCCTTGATTTTCTATGCAATTACATCTACTTTATAAATTAAAAAAATCAGGAAACTTTATGGAATCATTTATCGTTGTATTTACAACATTCAAAGACAAAACCGAAGCAGAAAAGACAATTCACAAACTTTTAAAAGCCCGGCTTATTGCCTGTGCAAATATTATAGACAACGTTGATTCTTTTTTTCACTGGAACAGCCAGGTTGAAAATGAAAAGGAAGCAATGGTTGTCATTAAAACACAAAGAAAACTGCTGGAAGAACTGGTTGAATGGATCCAGACCAACCACTCCTATCAGGTACCGGAAATCATTGCCCTGCCCATTATTGGTGGTTCTGCGGAATACCTGAACTGGATCAAAGAAGAGACCACTTGATTAATCGGACCGTAACTAATCGGGAATAATAACGCATTGTCCTTTGTCAAAACCCCAAAGGCTTTGCTGAATAAATTGGAAAACACTTGTTTCAAAAACATCGTATAAAAATAGCAATATTAATATCCATATTATTGCACATCCTGATCCTGGTCCTTTACAGACCGCTTTCAGTCTTTTTACAGCTGGTGCCGGATTCCAAAGCAGAATCTGTAATCACTGAACCTTTGGTATTCGAATTCGAAGATCCCCCCAAACCCAAAGAAGTGGTAGAAACCCTGGAAGAGGCCCGCGTAGATAAAGCGCCGGATGATGCGCAATTTTATTCGGACAAAAATGCCCGTGCCCAGGACATGTATGCAGACAATAATCTGCCAAATGGCATGTCTTTTAGCGAAGGTATATCCGACTACCGCACCTTTGCCGGTATGGAACAAGCCGGTGAACAGAGCGAAACGCCTTCTCAAGACAAACCCACAGAGGATTTTGGCCAGGACGACCAGTTTTCTGAACAAAAAGAACAATCCGAAGCGTATAAAGACAGCGATCCCCTTTTGCAGCGACAGACCGAGTTTTCTCAACAAATGCGACCCAAGTTCACCAAGGATGTACTTTTTGGACAACAGCAAAACAACAAAAACGGTATGCTGGGATATACGGATGACGCAAACTGGAACAATCAGGAATCCAGTGCAGATAATCTGGGAGGGATTTCTCTCAGTTCCTATAACTGGAATTACGCACCATATATCATGTATTTAAAACGCAAAGTTCAGGAAAAAATATACCCGCCATCTGCTTTTTATTCGGTCAGCGGTATGAAAAGTGAAGTTGTGGTCAATATGGTTGTTCATCGGGATGGCACAATTGAAGAGCCACAACTGGTTGCAAATGACGGACATGAATCATTTATTTCTACAAGTGTAAACGCATTAAAGGCGGCATCGCCATACAAACCGCTTCCGGATGATTTCCCGGAAGATCGGCTGGTTATCACATGGACCTTTGGTTACCAGAATTATCGTTAACCCGGAAACAGAACAGGACATCTCATGACAGAAGCTATATCATTTCTCCAAAAAGGCGGAATCGTTATATATCCGCTGTTGCTGTGCTCAATTATAGGCCTGGCAATTGTTATTGAAAAATTTATCAGCCTGCGTAAAGGCAAAATTTTAATACCGGAAATCATCTCCGTTGTAGATTCTATCAACAGTACTGAAGATATAAAGCTGGCTACAAATATTTGCAAAAAAAACACAGGCCCGTTGGCTAATATCATCCTGACCGGTCTTGAGCACCAGGCAGAGCCGATGGAAGAGATCAAAGAGCTGATCAATGACGAAGGCCGTCAACAAGTTCGCGTTCTTGAACGCGGACTGCCCATTCTTGAAACGCTTGCGGGAATCTCTCCACTGCTTGGACTTTTGGGTACGGTTGTAGGTATGATCAAAGTATTTACCGTAATTTCTACACAGGGTACAGGCCAGGCAAGCTTGCTTGCGGGTGGTATCTCTGAAGCGCTTATTACCACAGCTACGGGCCTTGTAATTGGTATTCCTCTGCTGGTTGCGTTCAACTATTTTACCAACCGTGCTGAAAACTATATCCTCGATATCGAAAAATACTCTACTACTTTGCTGCAAAAGATCAGACTGATCAATAGTCCAAAATCGGAAAGTGCGGTCAGCGATGCAGTTTAAGGAAAAAAAGAAAAAATCACTGGGTATAAACATTACCAGTCTGATCGATGTAATGTTTATATTGCTCATCTTTTTTATGGTATCTTCCAGCTTTGTTGAACAGCCGGGCATGAAACTCGAATTGCCGGGCATACAGAGCAAAGAAGTAGCCCGTGTTGAAAATCTGGTAATGTTTATTGCCCCGGATGGCAGTATGTCACTGGGAAGCGAGCCCGTTACCATGGAAAACCTGGGTGCAACAATTGACAAAATGATTCCCGAGATTGAAGAAAAAACCCTGATCCTGAAAGCAGACAAAGCTGCGGAGCATGGAGTAATTGTACATGTTATGGATATTGCCAAGAGGCATGGTTTGAAAAAAATCGTTATTGGAACCAAAATTGAGGACATGCAATAAAGCATGACCATTAAACCGCACACCCGGCTGTTTCGGTTCATATTTGCAGCAGTTGTTCTGATACTGCTGGGTAACAGCAATTGTGTAAACGAACCCGCCAACCTTTCATCATTTAGCAATAAAGAAAACTGGAAACTGATCTCCGGTATCGGTTCTTGGCAAAAAGATCCTGATAGCGGAGAAATGTGCCTCACGGTAACCGGAGGAGATAAAGCCGGAGCCACCAACTATTGGATGTTTGACTATCCTTTTCTTCCCAATACTCTTTATAAAATCTCCTGTCAGGTAAAAAATTCTCCGGGCGCATCGGGCGGCAGAACCATTATTGGCTCCAGTATTTCAAACCTGGATATTGATGCGTCCGAACAATGGCACCAACATGAATTTTACTTTTATACCCCCTCCAAAGTCGACAATCATTATCTCCGCTTTGGGCAATGGCAGGTCAATGGTACGGTCTGGTTCAAAGATATAGAGATATACCAGGCCAAAGCAGACTTTATAAGACACAAAGGCTTGACTATAGGCAATGAAGAATCGGTCAGAGGTAATACCTTTACTTCAAACTGTCATTATATGAGTAAAGACTCGAATTTCTCTCCTTCATTATATGATTTCAATGTGTATTTTAACACCAGCCGATGGGACCTCAAGCTGGGGAGTTATATCATTTACAGGCATAATCCCGGCGGTCAAACAATATCTCAACTAGACGCGAAAACAACACTGATCATTGGGTATTATACGGGTGGAAAGCTGAATATAGATGTGGGAACGGATAACGAACACTGGCTGCCGGCTGGTTCTATCAACAGCACAGGTCGTTTTACTTTTCAAATTCCACAGGAGCTGTTTCCCGCCAAAGAAATCTATATTCGCCTATCAACAAGCGGTATAAATCCCCGCGTTCAGATCAATGGATATACTTTTCAATCTACTCTGGATCAAACTTTTGATTCAATAACCGGTAAAACCGTATATACAGATTGCCTGACAACCAATGAAAACCTGTCAGCCTGGTTTACTGCAAAAACAGAATCCGTACAATCGCTTGTCCTGCAAAACCTTTCAAACAAGACCAATATTTGTAAAATAATCAATGCGCTTAATTCCAAAGTACTGAATGCAAACCTGATTCTAAAACCGCTCGAAGCAAAAGAAATAAATCTTTCATTGCTCCCGGATTCAAAACAGTCTCTTATCATTGAATCATCAACAGACAAGAAAAATCCGTTGCACATAGAACAAACACCACTTGTAAATCACCATGATCGGGCTGATTATGGTCGTTTAATAGATCAAACCGGTGCTTATGCCTTTTGGTATACCGATGCAACTCAAAAAATCAGCAAAACACGTATTGCCCCTTCTGAAAAAGCAACCAGAATTGAGATATCCGCAGCGAAAAACGAATACGAAGCATTTCAATTTATAGTAAATGCGTCAAAGCCATTAAACAACGTCATCGTCAACATGAGTGACCTTGTGCATCGTAATGGAAACAGAATCCCCAAAGCGCTTGTGCAGGTATTGAATGTAAAATATGTGGATATAACCCGTCCCACAGATTCATTGGGAAAGGCAGACAGCTGGCCAGATCCACTGCCCCCTTTGCGAGAACCTTTTTCTGTCAAGGCAGGACAAAATCAGCCCATTTGGGTACAAATAAAAACTCCCATAACTGCTAGTGCCGGTGATTATTTCGGAACTCTGCAAATCAGCATTGACGGTAACAGGCATGAATTACCTGTTGTTCTGCATGTCTGGGATTTTACTTTACCGGAAGAGACCCATCTGCAAACAGCCATGAGCCTGTACACATCCTATATTATGCAATATCATCATTTAAAAAATGCTGACAATATCGGACCGGTGCTTGAAAAATATCTCAAGAGCTTTAAAGAACACCGCATTTCCCCTTACGATCCTTTCACTCTCGGCAATATTGATGTGCAGTTTGATACGCAAACTTTGCAAGCTAAAGTTAATTTTGAAAAATTTGATATACTTGCCCACAAATATCTGGACCAGTGGAAATTCAACTCATTTCGGGTAATATTAAAAGGTCTTGGTGCGGGCAGCTTTCACAGTCGAGAATCCGGAGCAATAGGAGCAATTAAACAAGGCAGCCATGAGTGGAACACCCTCATGACCGATTATCTGAGCAAGGTACAAAACCATCTTGAAGAAAAGGGCTGGCTGGACAAGGCTTATATTTATTGGTTTGATGAACCTGAACCGGATGATTATGAATTTATAAAAAACACCCACGAATTTATCAAAAAAGCAGCGCCAAAACTGCCAATTATGTTGACAGAAGAACCGGTCCCTGAATTATTTAATTATGTAGATATCTGGTGTCCTATTACCAATCATTACAACCATGCACCAGCAGTTCAACGACAAAACCTGGGTGAACGGGTATGGTGGTATATCTGTTCAGGCCCCAAAGAGCCCTATTGTGGATTATTCATTGATCATCCCGCGGTAGAATTACGCACCTGGATCTGGCAATCCTGGCAGAACAAGCTGGATGGCATTCTGATATGGAGTGCAAATTATTGGAACAGCGAGGCAGCATTTCCTCCGCCACAATTGCAAAATCCATACGAGGACCCCATGAGCTATGTCCATAATTATGGATTAAAGCCCGGCGATATCCAATACTGGGGTAATGGAGACGGAAGATTTATTTACCCACCCGAATCAGTGTTTAAAACCAAAGTGAAAAACCTGCAAGCTCCTGTCAGTTCTATCCGTTGGGAAACACTGCGGGAAGGATTAGAAGATTACGAATATTTCTGGTTGCTCAACCAGCTTGTTATTCAGGCAAAAAATAAATATATTGATTCTCAACTCGTTAAACAGGCTGAAGAATTGCTAATGGTACCGGAATCCGTTTCTAAATCACTAACGGATTTTAACAGCACATCCGGACCTATTTACCAACACCGTAAAGCAATAGCCGAAATGATAGAGAAACTGGAAAGCGCACTTTAATGGAAACCCTGGCTTTTACTGCATCAATTGTTGCCCCGGTATTTATTCTGGTATTTGTTGGTTATTTTATAAAAAGACGCGGTTTGATTAATGAGAACTTTAACCGGACGGCATCCAAAGTTGTTTTCAAAGTAACTCTGCCGGCCCTTGTCTTTCAAAAAATCGCCACTACAAATTACAGAGATGTATTCGACATTAAACTGGTACTCTATTCAAACATTGCCATATTGGTAATTTTTATCATTTCATGGATTATAGGTATTTTGGTCACCCGGGATGGCAAAAATCAGGGTGCCTTTATTCAGGGAGCATTTCGCAGCAATTTTTCAATCATTGGGTTTGCGCTCATTAACAACGCTTTTGGTCCCGATGTACTGGCGCGGGCAGCAATCATGCTGGCATTCATCATGCCGCTCTACAATGTACTTTGTATTATTGCGTTAACAGTCCCCCTTCACAAAGAAGGTCCAACGGATATTAAAAAGATATTGATAGATATTGTAACCAATCCCTTGATTATTGCTGTTTTGGTATCACTACCCTTTTCATTCCTGGGTACACACTTTCATCCCATCATTTCAACAACAATAGGCTATCTTGCCCAACTCACATTACCCCTGGCATTGCTTTCAATTGGCGGTTCGCTCAGTTTTCATCGGGTAAAACAAAATCTGGGGCTTGTGTTGGGGTCTTCATCAATAAAAATAGTTTTCATGCCTCTACTGCTTACCTGGACAGCCGTATTATTTGGGTTTAAAAGCACTGATCTGGGAATTCTGTTCTTTTTATTTGGCTGCCCCACTGCTGTTGTGAGCTATATAATGGCCGATGCAATGGGCAGTAACGGCAAACTGGCAGGCGATATTGTGTTTTTTACAACACTGGGGTCCATCTTTACGCTTTCCGCAGGCATTATCTTGTTAAAAGCCTTAGGGTTTTTCTAAAACAATCTCTGTTTTAAAATTTAATAGCATTTCCTCCGACTCATGCCCTTGTTTGCGCGAGGACAGCCAACAATGAAACAAATAAAAATCCCGGTCCCTTGTAAAAAGTTACCAGGATTTAATATTCTAGTAGAAACACTTGCTTATTTCACCAGTGTCATCTTTTGCACATATGAGGTCTTGCCGCTTGTGAGTTTATAAAAATAAACTCCACTTGCCAAACCATCAGCATCAAAATCCGCAGTATATTCACCCGGAGCTTGATTGCTGTTTACAAGGGTTTTTACCAACCTCCCATTTGAATCAAAAACCTCCAATGTCACCTTTTGCGTTTCTGGTACTTTATACTGAATGCGGGTGCTGTTGTTAAAAGGATTGGGATAATTTTGATTCAGATTAAAAACAGCCGGTGTTTTGGTAACATCTTTTTCTATTGCAGTTGCAGAGCTAAAATGCAGGGCATGGAGCGTGGATTCGAAACTGAGCTGGTAAATAAAATTGCCGTAATAATACGAATCCGTAATATAGTAAACAGCGCATGCCGAATTCTCAACAAAAACAAAGTAACAATCCAGAACCAGTTCTGTTCCATTACTGAAAAAAGATTGTACATAATGCTGTCCAGCATTGCCGTATGAGGAATCAGGTTCATTGATCAGGATCTCATAATTATAGCTATCACCCAGGGCCTGAAATTCTTCCTGCATTTTTTCCGTGAATCCATCAAGAGATGCATAAGGCTTCTCTGATACAAAATGAAAAAAAGAGGGTAAAGTGGGAAAAAAGTCGTCTATAGGCAAGTAATCGATCTCCATTCTTATGGTAGAACTGGTATCCGATCTAAAGTCAAAATAACACTTGTTGAACAATTGCCATTCAAACAAACCGGAAGGTTCATAAATAAAAGAGTATGGAATACTGCCATTGACCAGATCGATCTGATTTGTAAAAGGTTCAGTAGCCTGAGAGGATTGCATATTTTTCAGCTTGGCTACCAACTTGTTTACACTATTCATCTCTTCAGAAGCAAAACCCGTAGCATTTATCATAAATAAACAAGCACACATAAACAATATCACTTGTTTCATAATGTCCTCCTAATTAAAAACTACTACAATTGTGGAATTAAACTGTAAATATAAATACGAGTTTAAAATTCAGAGGTTACATCAATCTAAAAATTTACACTCAAATTTAAGCATTATGCCCATAATTTGTATTCTGTCGTACTTTGATAAAAATATTTTTTTCTCTGTTTTTTTTCATTTTTTTTAATTATACTAAAAGTTAGTAGTTTAATGATAATCCTTCAGGACCAGCATGAATATTGCAGAACAATTAAAAAAATCCGGAGTAGTTGGCGCCGGCGGCGCCGGATTCCCTACCCATGTAAAAATGTCTTCCAAGGTAGATACCTTTCTCATCAATGGTGCAGAATGTGAACCGTTGATGCACAAAGACAGAGAACTCTTGACCCATTTTTCCAAAGAATTGGTTGAAGGCATCAAAATAGCATATAAAACTTTGGGTGCTAAAAAAGCGGTAATTGGTATTAAATCTAAAAACGCGAAAGCTATTAAAGCAGTAAAAGCTGCAATTGACGATCCCAATATCTCAATACATGAATTTGGTGATTTCTACCCGGTTGGCGATGAATACGAGCTCGTTTATGGTATTACCGGTAAACTCATTCCACCACAGGGGCTACCCCTGGATGTGGGCTGTGTAGTAAACAATGTTGAAACGGTAATCAATATATATAAAGCCAGCAAAAATCAACCCGTAACAGACACTTTTTTAACCATTACAGGGCTGGTCAAAAATCCACTAACAACCTGGGTTCCAATTGGTATGCCGGTATCAAAAGTTTTAGAACTTGCAGGCGGTCCAACAGTCTCTGAATACGGCATTATGGAAAGTGGATTGATGATGGGTAAATTGATCAAAGACTTGAATCAACCCGTCACCAAAACCACCGGTGGATTGATTGTTTTACCCGCTGATCATAAATTAATAGAACGGTACAGTACCACTCCCCAGCAACAATCACGAATCGGGCACTCGGCATGCGATCAGTGCAGTTATTGTACAGAATTATGTCCCCGGTATATGCTGGGTTACGATGTTCAGCCTCATCTGGTTATGCGCAGTCTGGGATTTACGGTAACCGGCCCGGAATTGTGGAACCAATATGCACTATTGTGCTGTCAATGTGGCATCTGTACATTATATTCATGCCCAGAGGGTTTGTATCCCCGCGAAGCATGCGGCAAAGGTACAACAGATTTGAGAAATCTTGGCAAAGGCAAATGGGAAGGCAATAAACAACCCAAGGTTCACCCCATGCATGACCACCGCAGATTGCCGCTAAAACAATTAAAAAACCGTTTGGGTGTTACACATTATGAAGCAGAAGCGGAATATACAGAATTAGACATAAAACCGGATAAAGTAGTTATTCCCGTAAAACAACACGTTGGTGCTCCTGCCACACCGTTGGTAAAAACCGGCGACAGTGTAAAAAGAGGTCAGGAAATTGCAACAATAGCAGAAAAAGATCTTGGCGTCTTTATTCATGCCAGCATTGACGGACGTGTTGCAGCAGTAAATGATAAAGAAATTGTGATTGAAAGGAAATAATAGATGCAAAAAAATGCCGTCGGCATGATAGAATTAAACAGTATAGCAGCCGGAATAGATGTAACGGACACGATGTTAAAAACATCTAATGTTGAATTGATTATTTCCCGTTCCATATGTTCCGGTAAATACATGGTCATTGTAGGCGGTAATGTTGCCGCTGTTCGCTCCAGTGTTGAAGCAGGTGTTGAAAAATGGCAAGGTGCAGTTATTGACCATATATTATTATCAAATATAGATTCTCAGGTAATGCCTGCATTAGCGGGTGCTAACCAGGTTGAAATGTTGGGTGCTTTGGGTATTATAGAATCTTTTTCTGTTTCCTCATTGCTGGAAGCTGCTGATGCAGCAGTCAAATCGGCAAATGTCAGTTTGATGGAAATTCGCCTGGCAATGGCTTTGGGTGGAAAAGCTTTTGTAACATTAACCGGTACCGTAGGTAACGTAAGGGCGGCTGTTGATGCGGGTTCTGCTGTTGTATCAGACAAGGGATTGCTGGTCAACAAAGTTGTTATCCCCGCACCCAGTAAAGAGTTATATAAAGATTATATTTAATACCATTACCTGCAAAGAAAGAAAAAATTTATAAAAATCTGATTTCGTGATTTATTCCGATATTTAATAAATCCGATTTTGCAGTATTATAAGCATGATCGACCTGATCTTAATAATACATGGTGGGGACCATGAAAATTGATTTAAAAATCATGTCTGGGGCCATCGGATTTGGCATAGCAGTATGGATAATTGATACTGCAATGGATTATTATTTCTTTTATGAAAATTCTTTTCTTAATTTATTATTCTCACAAATACCACCACACGAGATATATATCAGAGCTATAATTTTCTTGTTATTTATCATATTTGGTGTTCTGGTTTCACTCATTTCAGGTCGACAAAAACGGGTTCAGGAAAACCTTCGGGTTACTTTGAAATCAATTGGGGATGCATTCATTTCAACAGACGCATTAGGCAATATTACAGAAATGAATCCGGTTGCTGAAAAATTAACCGGCTGGACCATAAAAGAAGCAAAAAACCAACCTGTTTCTCAAGTTTTTAATATCATAAATGCTAAAACCCGTGCGGCAGTAGAAAGCCCTGTGTTTCGGGTATTGAAAGAAGGTAAAATTGTTGGTCTTGCCAACCATACAGTTTTAATATCCCGGGATGGAACAGAAAGACAAATTGCAGACAGTGGTGCGCCTATCTTGTCTAAAAATGGAGAGATTCTGGGTGTAGTACTCATCTTTCGGGATGTGACAGAAGAATATCAACTCCAAAATGCAATTCAAGAAAACGAACAATTCTTAAAAGGGATGTTTGAAAGCATTCAGGATGGCCTTCTTGTGCTTAACCCAGACCTTACAATCAGGCATTCAAACCAAACTATGAAAAAATGGTATGAACATCAATTGCCTCTTGAAGGGAAAATATGCTACCAATGCTTTCATGGTAAAGATGAACATTGCAATAGTTGTCCCGCTCTTAGATGTATGGAAACTTTAAAAACCGAAAGACAAATTATAAAAAATGAAACAGGTGCATTTACAGAATGGGTAGAAGTCTTCAGCTACCCCGTTATGGACGCAAAAACCAACTCGGTTACATCAGTAATAGAATTTGTTCGTAACATATCAGAGCAGGTCCGTCAAAATAAACAAATTGAGCATTTAAACCGGGTTCTTAGGGGTATTAGAAATGTAAATCAATTAATTGCCATAGAAAAAAACAAACAAAAACTGATTGAACAAACCTGTAAAGAACTAACGAAAACACAAGGTTATACAGCATCATGGATTTTATTATTCGACGAAGACAAAACCATAACAGAACATGCTGAATCCGGCATAGGAGAAAATTTTACTGATTTTATTAAAAAACAACACCAGGGTATACATTTTTGTATTCAAGACGCAATAAATGATCCCAACATTACAGAGTTCAATAAACCCTTGAGTTATTGTAAAGACTGTTCACTCTCCAATATTGAACCGAATGGTTTTATCATGCAAACCCGTTTGGTACATGACAACAATCTATTGGGTTTACTTATGGTTGCTCTGCCAACAGATGATCTTGATGACGAAGAAAGAGAATTGTTCCAGGAAGTTGCAAATGATATTGCTTTAGCAATATATAATATAAATATTGCTGAAGAAAAAAACATTGCAATTGCAGCATTACATGAGAGTGAAGTTCAGTTTAGGAATGTAATCCAATCCTCTCCAATGGGCACCTTTATTTACAAACTTGATGAAAATGACAAACTCATTTTTTCTGGTACAAATCCGGCTGCCGACAAGATATTAGGTGTTGATACAAAACAATACCTGGGTGTTTCAATAGAAGATGCTTTTCCTCCACTCATAGAAACAAATATTATTGAAAAATATTACAATATTGCCCAAAAAGGTGATACCTGGACTTGCGAAAAAATTGAATATGACGATGGTGAGATCAAAGGTGTATATGATATATATGCTTACCAAACGTTTCCCGGGTCAATGGCGGTTCATTTTCTGGATATAACGGACCGAAAACTGGCTGAAAATATCCTTATTGAAAGTGAACAAAGATATCGCCTGTTAGCAGAGACCGCCCATGATCTCATTTGTATTCATGATATGGAAGGCCATATAGAATATTTGAACGAGTCTGCAAAAAAGATGCTGGGCAACAGAAAAAATTCAAATGAAAAACTAAACATATTGGATTTTATTCCGGATGATGAAAAACAGGCTGTCGTTGAACGCAGTAAAAAGAGAAGAACCGGTGATACAGGTATTAACCTATATAATGCCGTATATATGGACCAACACGGCCAGAGACGCATTATGGAAGTCAGTTCATCTCCCATCATAATAAATCAAGACACTCAAAAAATTCTGATTGTAGCACGTGACAATACAGAAAAATATCAGGTACAACAAGCACTAAAAGAAAGTGAAAAACGATACGAACTGGTTCTTGAAGGCTCCGAATTGGGAACCTGGGACTGGTTTATACAAACAGATAAATTCACGGTTGACCAGAGATGGGCAGAAATAATTGGCTATTCACTTGATGAGTTAAACGCAGATTATAATACCGAATTATGGACTGATCTATCTCACCCTGATGACCGTAAAAAATCAAACACATTAATAGCTAAACATTTCAATGGCGAAATTGAAAACTATGAATGTGAAATAAGGATGAAACACAAAAACGGTCATTGGGTTTGGGTTTTAGACAGAGGTAAAGTCGTTGAATGGGACGACAAAGGTAAACCGGCAAGAATGTCTGGTACACATCTTGATATTACTCAACAGAAAAAAATTCAAGCCACGCTGGATCTGGTTATTGAAGGTACCAAACATGCTACCGGAGATCTGTTTTTCCGGAATCTGGTATTAGGTCTTTCTAAAGCAATTGATGTTGAATTTGTTTTCACCGGAAAATACCTGCCAAATGAAATGGAAATCATATCAATTGCAAGTTGTAAACATCAAGAAATTATTGAAAATTTTCAAATACCCATAAGCAATACTCCTGTATATGATGTTATCTACAAAGGCAGAGTTGTATATACACATAATATACAACAAGTATTTCCGCTTGATTTAAATTTAAAAAAATACAATATCGACAGTTTTATGGGTACCCCATTAACTACAACAGATGGCGAATGTATAGGAATTCTTGCAATTCTGGATACAAAGCCCATAAAAGACTATGAACAAACGCAAAAAGTACTGGATACATTTGCAGACAGGGCATCTGCCGAATTGGAACGCATTTTTGCGGAACAGGCTCTGCGTGAAAGTGAAGAAAAATACAGATTGTTGATTGAAAATCAAACCGATCTGGTAACCAAAGTTGATACAAACGGTAACTTTATGTTTGTAAGCCACTCTTTTTGTGAAATGTTTGGTAAAACCGAATCCCAACTATTGGGCAAGCAATTTCTACCTCATATCCACAAAGAAGACCGCGAAAAAGCAACACAAGCAATGGAAAGCTTGAACAAACCACCTTATTCTTGTTATATAGAACAACGTTATATGACCCGAAAAGGGATGCGTTGGCTGGGTTGGTCTTATAAATCGGTCCTTGATAAAGGCAACAAGGTTGTCTCAGTCATTGGCGTTGGTAGGGATATTCATGAACGGGTTATTGCAGAAAACCAGTTATCCGTCAGTAAAGCCCGGCTAGAAGCGCTGATTCAATCTTCCCCTTCTGCCATCATCGCTCTCAATTCCGATGGTGTTGTAATACTTTGGAATCCCGCTGCTGAACGTATTTTTGGCTGGAAAGCTGAAGAAGTCATTGGAAATTTTAATCCATTAATGCCTAAAGAAAAAATATTATCTTTTAAAAACCGTCTGATAAACAAATTGTACAATTTTGAAACCATTGAAGAACTGAAAAGATTACACAAAGATGGTACTCTTATTGATGTAAGTCTTGCATCCGGACCACTAAAAGATGAAAACGGCAACATTATAGGTATGACAGGTATTTTTACAGATATTACCGAAAGAAAACGTGCGGAAAAGATGATTAAACAATCACTTTTAGAAAAAGAAGTGCTGTTGAAAGAAATCCATCATCGTGTAAAAAACAATATGGCAATAATAACAGGTCTTTTAAATCTCCAATCCAATGCGATCAAGAGTAAAACCAACTTGACCGATGCGTTCAAAGAAAGCGTGAACCGCATCCGGTCTATGGCGCTGGTTCATGAAAAATTATACAAGTCTGATGATTTTAGCAAAATTGAATTCAGAGAATACATTCAATCCATGGCCAGTGAGCTTGTACGATCATATGATATCTATAATAAAGTTCAGGTCGTCTATGACCTGGAAGATGTAGAATTGGATATTAACCAGGCCATACCTTGTGGTTTGATCCTCAACGAGTTGGTAACCAATTCACTCAAACATGCATTCCCCCATCAGGATGAAGGAACACTTTGGATACAATTGTCAATCCTTTCTTCAAACCGTCTCCAACTCACCGTCAGAGATAATGGCATTGGCTGTGAAGAAGAAAAAATAGAAAACTCTAACACCCTTGGCATCCAACTTGTTAAAAATTTGTCAAAACAAATTCATGGCAGCATGGAATATATTTGTGATCAGGGGGCCCAATTTAAAATCTCTTTCCCCGGCTTTCCTAAAATTTGATACTATTCATACAAACGCTTGCATTACACGATTTTATTTCTTTATTTACAATATCTGACAATCTATAAATACCAAGGTGCATATATGAATGAAATAAATGTAATAAACAATATTGGACAAATATTGGGTCTGGAGCTCAAACAGCTTGATCCACAAGATATTATGGACAATGATGCGTTTCTACGCAAAAAAGGTGAATACCAGCACGATTCAATTCTTTTAAGAGGATATAGTATTTCCGGAGATCATGTAACAACGCTGTGTCTGGACTATCTGCAATTGGATGAAAACATTATTGAACTGTTGCTGCAGCTGGAAAATCTGGAAAACCTGAGTCTGCGCGGTACATTAATGGAATCTTTTGCCTTTTTAGAAAAGATGAAAAACATAAGCATTCTGGATCTGTCTTTTAACCAGCTTGAGGATATATGGTTTTTGAAAGACATGAAAAGCCTGACGGCTTTATATCTGAGTTACAATATGATCAGAAAAGGAAAATATCTAGCAGATATGGAAAATCTGACAGCTTTGGATCTGAGCGCAAACCAGATTGAGGATTATAGTTTTCTTGAAACACTGAAAAGCCTGAAATGCCTGTATTTGAGTTACAATCAACTTGAAGATGCGTCTTTTTTAAAATCTCTGAATACGCTTGAACATCTGGATCTCAGTAAAAATCAGATTAATGATACTTCATTTTTAACCGACCTACCCAATCTGACCTCACTGGATCTAAGTGAGAATGGTATTACGGATACATCTTTTTTACAATCATTGAAAAATCTGAAATCCTTTTCTATACATGAAAACCCCGTCATTGATCCGTTAAAATAAGCCTCCCGACAGAATCGGGAGGCTAAATATCTTAACCATTCAACAGGGTATTCATATTATTAAAGCTGGTTGTAATAGCATCCAGTACAGAACCTTCACATCTGTCCTGTTCAACAATAAACCATTCCACACCTATTTCACGCGCGGTCTTGACAATTGCGGGGAAATCCATAATACCCGTACCTACAGGAGCAAAACTGCCCTTTTCATCAGCTGCCATGTCTTTCATGTGTAGCATGGTACAGCGGTCTTTGTAGGTGTTCATATACTCAACAGGATCCAAACCGCCTTTTTTCACCCAGAACAAATCCGCTTCGAGTTTTACCAGATCAGCTTGGGTGTTTTCAAGTATAATATCGTACAGATACTTGCCGTCCACTGTTTCAAATTCAAAAGCGTGATTATGATAGGCTAACTGCATTCCCGCTTTATTAATGGCTTCGCCAAATGTGTTCATCTGTTCAGCAAAAATTTTAATTCCATCAACTCCGCCTTCACGGAACTTGCCCGGCATTGAAGGACAAACAACCTGTTTGTTGCCCAATTCCAGATTATATTCGATGGTTTTCTGTAAATCACCTTCCAACGCACCAAAACCAGTATGCGTACCGGCACAAACCACACCCAGTTCATCTATTAATGCCTTAACTTCTTTAGCAGTCATTCCACCGTAACCGGCAAATTCAAATGCATTGTAACCAATCTCAGCAACTTTGCGCAATGTACCTGTAAAATCTTCTTTTGACAACTCGCGCACGGTATACAACTGGATGCCAATCAGGGTATCTTTGGGTTTCTGTGGAGCACTGCAACCGGCCAAACCCAGTCCCAATGCGGCACCCGCGGCGGCCATATGTTTACCAAAATCACGACGCGATATATTATTTGCTTTCATACCTCTTTTCTCCTCATGCATTATATTGAATTTTATTTGTATAATATACAACAGATTGGGATTAAATGTGAAAAAAAATGTTGACATTATTTAAAAAATTTATTTATTTAGAAAATAATAGGTGCAAGTTTTTTGCAATTAAAAAATTTTTTAAGTCAATAAAAAATCCTACCCCTGGCAGTACGCTCTTTCAACAATCCGGAAATAGCCGATCCCAGGGGTATTTTTATTTGGGGGACTCGATGAGACAAAAGCAACAATTCACAGGGAACAAACCAACTGCTATTTTAGTTGATGGTGGTTTTTTTCTACATCGATATAAACACTGCTATAAAGATGGTAAAACCCATGATGCAAAAACAGTCGCGCAAAATATGTACACAATGCTATTACATCATGTAGAAAACGAATCATTGTATAGAATACTTTACTATGATTGCTCCCCATTTAGCCAAAAAGCACATAATCCAGTAACTGGTAAAAATATAGATTTTTCTAAAACAGAAATTGCACAATTTCGACAAGCCTTTTTCAATGAATTGAAAAAACTCAGAAAAGTTGCGATTCGATTAGGTAAGTTACAAGATAAAGGTGGCTGGATAATTCGTCCCAATGTATCAAAAAATCTTTTAAATAAAGCAATTACTATTGATGATCTAGACGAAAATGATGTATATTATAACATAGTTCAAAAAGGTGTTGATATTAAAATTGGATTGGATATTGCTTCACTTGCTTACAAACAACTTGTTTGTAAAATCATACTGGTTTCTGGTGACAGTGATTTTGTACCTGCTGCAAAACTAGCAAGACGTGAAGGGATCGATTTTGTTTTAGATCCAATGTGGCTAGCAATAGAAGAAAATCTTTTTGAGCATATTGACGGATTAAAGAGTACTTGTCCAAAGCCAAAAACCTATTGAATGGTAGACAGGAATTATGAAGAAATATCAAATTTTCATTAGCTCAACATTTGAAGATTTAAAAGAAGAAAGAAATGAAATAATCAAGGCTATTCTCGAATTAAATCATATACCGTGTAGTATGGAATATTTCCCGGCTTCAAATCAAGATCAATGGACATATATAACAAAAATGATAGATTTGTGCGATTATTATATTGTATTGATTGCTGGGAAATATGGTTCTGAAGATGAAAATGGTACTATTTATACTCAAAAAGAGTATAAATATGCTATAGATAAAAATATACCCGTTATAGGATTTTTATATAAGGATATGTCTTCATTAAACCCTGAAAAAAAGGAGAATGATGCCGGAAAAATTAAAAAGTTAGAAAATTTTAAAACTCTTGTACAAAAAAAACTCTGTAGATATTGGGAAAACAATGGAGAATTAAAAGGTATTGTTAGCACAAGTTTAATACACTTAATCCAAGAATATCCAATGCCTGGTTGGATACGTTCTAAAAACACAGAAGGTCCAGTTGAAAAACGAAAAACTGTTGATGAAGAAACAATTTCTGAACTGTCAACTTATTTTTTTGCGAATAAAGTTTCAGACGCCTTTCCAGGTATAAGGGAAGTAACTTGGTATAATAATAGCGACGCTTTATATAGATTAGAAGAACTGTTAAAACCCCCTATATTTTTTAAAAAAACAAAAGGAGAAAATGTAGTAAATGATCCTATCTGGTGGTTTCGAGGTTTTGCTTCAAACGCAATAGAAAAATTTGAAAGATTAGACTATGAAAAATGTTTAATCAACAATATGGAATTAAAAATAGATAAAATTTTTATATTTTATAGTGAACATATTTACCAACAATTTGTCTATGTTGAAACAAAATCTGACTCTTCATGTGGTATATACGAATACAATCAAGATGATATTAATGAGTATGGGTATTGTGAAGAATATGGCTTATATAATGGCCATATAATTTCACGCGCAAGCTATGATGATGGCAGAGCTGTAATTAATGGACAACTAGTAGACACCTATGGAGCAGAATTACGAAGGCGTTATTTATCAAAATATAATTTTATTATTAGTGCAAAATTTGCATGTATGAACTCACAAGATTTTGAAGTGTTAACTGAACCTATATTTAATACAATACTTGATGATGAAAAAAACATCAATAATCTTGTTTCAATTATTAAAAATCTTCCAAGACATTGGAGAGACAATTATTAAAAATCATATCAGGATTTTTTTTAATTATTACATTCAAAAACAGATTCAGTTTATTTAATAATTACAAATAATTATAAAGTTAAGCCTACGGTTTCTTTTCTGTATATTTCGAGGACAACTCTTACTTAACCTCAAACTCGTACACGCCGCTGCCTATCTCAAACACACGATAATCATCTTTTTTACCAACAAATGCAACTCCTTTGACCGTGTCTGCGGGTTTACCGCTTTCAAAGACGGTTGACCCCGCCTCTGCCGGTATATAGACTTTAGCAGTTGCGCCAAAGGGTACCCGCACATGGTGACGATAGCCCTTTTCATTGATGTGCCATTCCGATTCCACCATTCCCCGCAAGGTCCGGGTGGAGGCTTGTACATAATCCAGTCCCTCTGCAAGATAGGGCTTGATCACAAAGCGTTCATACGCGGGGAATTCTTCATCCAGTTGAATGCCCGCAAGGAATTTGTAAAGCCATGCATCTATACTGCCCATCATAACATGATTATGGGATTGCTTGAGTGTCCAGAATTCACACATGGTGTTATACTTTTCCATCATCTCTGCCCAGCTCGGATATGTGGTCTGGGTAATCAATTGATAAGCAACATCAAATCGATCAAATTCCGCAAGCGCATCAAACATGTATTTTGTGCCCAACACACCGGTTGTAAGGTGTACATTGTTCTTTTCAACAATATCCACAACGAGATTATTTAGGACCTGCTCCTGGTGCTGTTCCGGCACGATTCCCAACAGTAATGGAAACGAATTGGCCATTTGGCTGCCGTCATTATAATTACCGGTTTTGGGATCAAAAAATGCACTGTTATAGGCATTTTTGATTTGCTCAGCCAGATCTTCAAACCATTGTGCGTCTGCGTCTTTGCCAAGAATTGCCGCGGTTTTAGAAAGTATCTCTGCATTCAGAAAATAAAACGCAGTGGGCACAGATTCCGGTTCTCCTTCATGCCAGCCTTTGACCATACTGCCCCAGTCACCAATCCAGCCCATAGGCTCAATATAATCCGTTGAAATGGTATCCAGAAATTGCATATAACGCACCATGGCATCATAATGCTCTGCCAAAATACGCGTATCACCATAATAACGATAATATTGCCACAACATTAAAATATAGGTGCTGCTCCACTCTATACCTTCATCCCAGATATAGGGCCGCGGGGAGATGATGGGTATGTCTCCCGTCTTTTCATTCTGGTTACCACGAATTCCGCTGAACCAGTTGTCGAAAAACAGTGTCATGTCATAATTAAACATGGCTTCTTCTGCAGTAACCTGGGCATCGCCAAACCAGCCGAGCCGTTCATCGCGCTGGGGACAGTCCATGGGATACCCGATCATGTTGCTTCGCTGAGACCAGACCGTTGCCTTATGGATCTTGTTAATGAGCTCGTTACTGCACTCGAATGAACCAATCAATTCATTGTCCGTGTGAACAACCTGTCCCTGTACCGATTCGATCTGCGGCAGTTTGGGTTCTGCTGTAATTTCTACAAATTGAAATCCATAATAAGAGAACCGGGTTTCATAAACCTCTTTGGCGCCACCTTTGAGCGTATAATAGGCAACCGCATCGGCATGCTCGTTACTGGTTATATTTAATGTGCTGTCATCATAAACTTCTTCCGCAAAACGGATTTGAATGGTTGTGCCTTTTTCGCCTTTTAACGCAACTTTAGCCCAGCCGGTAAAATTCTGTCCCATATCATACATCATTACACCGGGTTTGACCTCCCAGCTCCTGACAGGTTGACGGGATTCCACAACCCGCATGGGGGGCATGCGATGAGACAACAACTCGCCGCCCGGTTCTTCAACCCGGTTAACGGGTTGCCACGCAGAGTCATCAAATCCGGTTTCGGCCCAGCCGGGTTGCTCCAGTGTTGCATCGTAACGCTCTCCATCATAGATACAGTTAAAGGTAATGGGACCGGGTGAGGTTTTCCAGTTTTTATCAGTAACAAATACTTTATCAGTTCCATCAGTATATTGAATATGCATTTGCAGCAGCGCTCGTTTTGCACCAAACCACTGCATGCGGTAATCCTGCCACCACGCTTTGTAGGGATTAAACCAGCCGTTACCCAGGTGCATACCTACCGCATTATCACCTTTTTTCAGCATAGAGGTAACATCATAAGTGTCATACAGTACTTCTTTGCGATAATTGGTTTTTGCTGGCGCCATTACCCTGTCACCCACTCTGTCGCCATTGATATATAATTCATAAAAACCGAGTCCGGTTACAAATACCCGGGCGGTCTCTATTGCTTTTTCGCAAGTCAATTCGTTACGCAGTAAAACAGAGCGACCATTGTGAACGACCGTATCCTCAAGCGTATACTGTTCATCCCGGTGCATGAAAAATCCTTTTTCAGAGCGCGGTTCGTTTTCCGGTCCCGCACCTATCCATTCTGCGGACCAGTCCGATTCGTTCAACAAGGTAGTGGTAAAAGAAGCAATATCGCTGGTTATGGACTTGTTATCTTTATCCCAAACAGTTACTTGCCAATAGTAGGTGGTATTGCTCTCGAGCGCTATACCGGCATAGGTGTGATGCAGCGTTTTTGAAGATTCGAGCCTGCCTGTGTCCCACATATCAGGTTTGCCGGATACAATCAAATTTTCTGTTGTTGCCAATTGGATTTGAAAAGCGGATTGGGCCTGACCCCGTTCTGTGGTTTCCATTACCCATGAAACCCGGGGCTGCTTCAGATCCATATCAATGGGAGATTCCGCGTACTCGCACAACAACCGGTCAAACTGTAATGTCTTGACCTGACCGCATTGCATATTCAAAAATAAAAAAATTGCACTGGATATTACAACGAAAATGGATTTCAATTTCATGTCGCTGCCTCTGGATATTTTAAATGAGGGATTTAATAATGATAGGCAAGAAATACTTAAAATTCAACCAAAAACATCTAAAATTAACATGCGTTTTGCAGTCCATGGAAATAATTTGCTCAAGGATTCATGTTTAATGATCAACACTCCTGAATAGTTGATCAGGAATATATTGATTATTACAAATAATTAAATAAATTAGGGTAATTGTTACTCCATCACTATGATCTACCTTGATAATTGTGATACTTACTACAAAGCAGTCCATTATGAAAATGAATTTTAAAATTCTACCCAAAAACACAGTCTTGATACTGTTGATCTCTCTTTTCTTTTCCCAAGCCAGCATGCCCCAAACAGCTCCAAAAAAAGTAACGCCGGACTCGGTTCAAACAATTCAGGATATCTATTTACATACACGGGGCTTGCAATACGACAAAAAAGACGGCGACGAAACATTTAGAAAAATTGCAAATGGTGCATTGTTTCTACCCCGGATATGCGTTGATGGATTACTGTATTCATTCGGAAGCGGCGCAAACTATGTTGAAGAATCGAATATTATTTCAAGAGCAGAAAACTTTCTCTATTTCTACAATAAAACGCTGGGTTGGTATCCCAAAATAAAATATTCATCAGATTACAAGCTGGCAGTGGGTGCGGCTGTTTTCTACAAACATTCCAACATGAAATACAGTATTGGGGCCTATTACGCAAACCGGAATTATTGGGATGCAAAAATCAGTTCTGTTTATATCTTTCGGAAAAATGGCATCCTCTATAATATCAATCTCTCAGGACAAACCGGTGCTATTGAAGAAATGAAATTTTATGGCTATGGCCACAAACCGTTACAGGATTCCCGAAATACGATTCTAGCCACCAACAAAGATTATGGTACTTTTAATCAGGAACGTTCAAAAATCCAACTGGTGACCGGCGCCCAAATCTCGTCAAAATGGGAGTTCTTTTATACAGCATTCTATTCAAAACGTAAATTATTAATACCTGATACAAACAATGCAAATACCCTGGCGAATGTTTTTGATCTGGAAACGCTACCCGGCATCATCCATCAAACCAATCTTGAAACCGAACAACTGTATAATGAATTCTCGTGCCGTTTCGATACCCGCTCGCACTTTAAAGAGTTAACACCCGGTATAAGACTAGAGGGGTATTGGGGGTACGCTACAGGAATGAATATGGATCAAAGCCAATTCATAAGAACCGGATTTGATGCCGCCTTTTACATCCCCGTCATCCTGCGCAATCGATTAATTGTACCCCGCATACTGTTCGACAGTGTTCATAACCAAAACGATAATTTTGCCATTCCCTTTTCCGAATATATGCGCCAACCGGCGTTTCGCGGTGTCTCCAGCCGGCATCTGCTTAGAACAGACAATTATTCCATGGTCACGTCTTTGGAATATCAATGGCCGCTCACACAGCATTTTCGAGGACATGTCTTTTATGACATGCTGCTTGTATCGCAGGAATTGAAAAGCTTGACCCTGCATCAAAATCCCTATGCTATAGGAATTGGTTTTGACTTAAACCAGTCCCACAGTGAAATTTCAAGAGTATCATTAACCACCGGTAGTGAAGGATTTAGATTCATCCTGACAATGGGATTATCTGAAACCAACAGTTATAGAAGTAATTGGAAATAATACAATGATGAGAATAAACAGAACCGGGCAATCCTATAAACACCAATTAAAATCCATACTCTTTTTCGGATTTATAATATTTATCCTTTCTCTTGGTTGTTCATCCCGACTGGCTAAATTTAACGATGCGCCTGTAATAACAACCGCAAACGATAAAAAACCGGTGCCTGTACCCAAATCCAGTAATTATGAAAAATTATTCTATACCTATGATGTGCTGTTTAGAAATCCCATGGTCAACGCATTGGATGTTTCAAAAATACCATCTGCAATGGATGTTAACGCGACGGACAATGTTATCACTTCCAGTTGGTACACTCCACGTCTGGGATTCAGGGATATTACCTCAGAAGAATTGTTACACGGCCTGGAAGAAATTGGCCCACCCCAAAAGCCCTTTTATGTGAGTAAAGCTAAAAAGGGTGGTGGAAATCCGGGCTTTATTATCAAAGACAGCAGGGGTAAATCGTATCTGCTGAAATTTGATCCCCCGGAATTTCCCGGAATTGAAACCACAACGGATCTGATTGTGAGCCGCCTGTTTTGGGGATTTGGATATAATGTTCCCGAAGATTATTTGATCTATTTCAACAAGAATGATTTGTTAATAGATGATAAAAGTGAACTTTCAATAAACGATTTAACAGACGTATTACATCAGGTTGCAGAGCCCGTAGACAATGTATATCGCGCGACTGCCAGTTTGTGGTTACAGGGCATTTTTCTGGGACCCGTACCGGCAGAGGGAACTCGCAAAGACGATTTGAACGATCGCATACCACATGAAAACCTTCGCATCCTCAGAGCATTAAAAGTTTTTTGTTCATTTGTGAACCATAGCGATATTCGAATTGACAACAGTGCAGATATCTATACCGGAGAACCCGGCAAAGGTCATGTTGAACACTACCTGCTGGATTTTGGCGAAGCTTTTGGAGGCCATGGCGCAGAACATGATTACAAATGGGATGGGTTTGAACATTATTTCAGTTACAGTTCTGCCTTTAATAATTTTATTGCAGCAGGATTAAAAATACACAATTGGGAAAAACTGGAATATACCCCCTGGAAATCTGTGGGTGCCTTTGAGTCTGACAAATTTAATCCCGGTGAGTGGAAAGAAGTATACCCCTACCTGCCGATTCGCTCCAGTCAACCCGCGGATGATTACTGGGCGGCAAAAATACTGGCCGCGTTAACTGACGAGCATATAACCGCATTGGTCAAAGCGGCTGATTATCCCGAACCGGACGCAGAAGCTTATATGATCAAAACCCTGATCCAGCGCAGGGACAAGGTCTTGAAACATTTTATGGACGAAGTCTCACCCATAGAATTTGAATCTGTAAATGAGAGCGAACTGGCCTTTGTTGATAATGAAAATTTACTGTTAGACCGTGACAGCGATAAAACAGATTATCAAATAGACCTGTTAAATCCGCAAGGTAAAAAAATCAAAACGCTTACCTGGCGTAAAACAGACAACAAGCGAATTATCATCTCACTTGACAAGGACATTAACGCAAACCGTTATTCCATCATCCGGATTACGAAATTAAAAAACGCTCATATTGCACCCTCTGCCGCAGAGTTTCATTTTGCTGTAAATACCCAAAATATTAACCTGGTGGGAGTGGTACATTAAATCCTGCGGAATCCCCAAAATTTCTAAATGAACTATAACTCTTCATTTCCTGAAAAAGATTACCCACGAAATACACAAATAAACACAAAAACATAAAAAAGCACGTGCCCTGAGTTCGAGCGAGTCTGCTGTCGTTTAGCGGACGAGTGAGAGTATCGAAGGGCAGAACTAAAAATGAACCACAGATGAATCAGCCAAAGGGCGGACATGCGCTGATAAAAAATATGATCGTGACGGAGATAAGCATAGCGCTCTCCGTCACGCATAAATATAAAAAAGCACAGAGATTGTAGAACGAATCTCATTCGTTTGTCCGGCTGCGACGGACATATTACGATATTGAATAAACAAGAAACAAAATCCCAAAGGAAAATCTAGAACCACATGATCGTGACGGAGATAAGCATAGCGCTCTCCGTCACGCATAACTTAACACACCACGGAATCCAGTGGCGTTGCTCTGGAACCTGAAAAAGATGGCCCACGAAACACACGAATAAACACAAAAACATAAAAAAGCACGGGAATTGTAGAACGAATCTCATTCGTTTGTCCGTCTGCGACGGTCATATTACGATATTGAATAAACAAGAAACAAAGTCCCAAAGGGAAATCTAGACCCACATGATCGTGACGGAGATAAGCATAGCGCTCTCCGTCACGCATAAATATAAAAAAGCACAGAGATTGTAGAACGAAATTCATTTCGTTTGTCCGTCGCAGACGGACGCATTACGGTATTGAATAAACAAGAAACAAAGTCCCAAAGGGAAATCTAGACCCACATGATCGTGACGGAGATAAGCATAGCGCTCTCCGTCACGCATAACTTGACACACCACGGAATCCAGTGGCGTTGCTCTGGAACCTGAAAAAGATGGCCCACGAAACACACGAATAAACACAAAAACATAAAAAAGCACGGGAATTGTAAAACGAAATTCATTTCGTTTGTCCGTCGCAGACGGACGCATTACGGTATTGAACAATCAAGAAACAAATGCCAAAAAAAAATCTAAACCCACATGATTGTGACGGAGTTAAGCGCAGCGCTCTCCGTCACGCATAAAGCAACCTCCGGGTGGCTGTTGAAAAACTAAACAATCTCCTTACCAAATTTTATTTGGTAAGAAAAGTTAGCTCCAAGCTGTGCTTGGAGAATATTTAGCAATGCGCAGCTCGTTAATTTACAAATATTTGCGAAGCACAGCTTCGCACCATAGTTCCGACCCAAATCAAATTTGGGTCGGAGAGTTTTTAGTTTTTTCAAGATAATGACCTTTTTCAACAATCACCGGGTGGCCTATTTTGCTTTCGTGATTTTTTGTGTGTTTCGTGGGCAAAAATTCCAATTAAGAGCATCTATTTCAATACATATAAAATTAGATTTCCTTGACCTAAAAAGACTAAATCCAAAAAATACATGAATAAATCAAAAACTCCCAATTTCTGATATATCACATGATGGATTGGAGTAAAAAAAGATCATCTCCCCTTTTAATTGCCAGACATCAGCAGTTACATCAGCTTTTCTTTAAATTCCTTTGGCACCTTGGTGATCTTGCCGCTTGCATCAGCGAATCCAAAGCTTACAGTAGCCAAGGCCACTAGCTGACCGGTCGATTTATTATTAACCTCATACTCGAGGGTAAAGCCCACCCGACGCCACTCGGTAAACTCTGCTATCAGTTCTATATCATTGTCCACAAAACAAGGGGACTTGTACTGTATGTCCACCCGGGTTACAAAAGGCGTTACACCCCAATCATGGAATTTCTGAAAAGAGAGTCCAGCCTGGTTCATATATTGACAACGTGCATATTCAAGGTATTGCAAATAGACAGCATTATTGACATGTCCAAAAGAGTCCAGTTCGTAACTGCGGACGATTAGCGTAGCGATATATTTCTTTGACATTCTGTTTCCTGTTTGTTCCTGTAAACCTCCGGGAGGTCAAGACCTCCCGGAGGGGATAATATCTAATTTATAATATTCTTCTAACCTGAACGGTCTCGGTAATGTGCTTCATGATCTCAAAGACCTGATGCGACACATCCCGGTCCACATCCACAATCAGATAACCAATGGTATCCCGGGTTTGCAATATCTGTCCTTCAACATTGATATTGCGGCGCGCAAACACACTGTTGATCTTGGCGAGCACACCCGGTACATTCTTGTGGATGTGCAAAATACGGTGAGTATTGTCCACCCGCGGAAGCTCCACCTCGGGGAAATTAACAGATCCCATTGTGGAACCGGTTTTAACAAAACTGATCATTTTCTCACTCACATAGCGGGCAATATTTTCCTGCGCTTCCAAAGTACTGCCGCCAATATGCGGAGTAAGGATAACATTGGGCATGCCCTGCAAGGGTGACTGGAACGCCTCCTCTGTGCTTGCAGGCTCTGCCGGAAACACATCCACTGCCGCACCGGCAATATGGCCGTATTCCAGGAGTTTATGCAGCGGCTCAATATCCACAACCCGGCCGCGGCTGGCGTTGATGAGGTAACTGCCGCGCTTCATACGCACCAGTTCTTTTTCCCCTATCAATCCCCGTGTATCCAGAGTGTCTGGAACGTGCAGGGTAACCACATCCGAGCGCTCCAGCAGATCGTAAAGGTCATTTACTTTTTGCGCGTTGCCCAGGGGGAGTTTATCGACAATATCATGGAACAGTACAGTCATTCCCAGATTTTCCAGCATGATGGAAACCTGAGAACCGATGTGACCATATCCCACGATACCCACGGTTTTACCACGAATCTCGCTGCAGCCATCAGCCTGTTTCAACCATTTGCCGGAATGCGCAGCCGCGCTTTTTTCAAAAGTACGACGCATCAGCATAATGGTCTCTCCTACCACCAGCTCGGCAACTGAACGGGTGTTGCTGTAAGGGGCGTTAAAAACCGGAATGCCTGCTGCGGTTGCAGTTTCAAGATCGATTTGGTTGGTACCGATACAAAAAGCACCAATTACCCACAAATCTTTTAAATGGTTCAACACATTGGCGGTAAGTTTGGTTTTGGAACGGATCCCCATTACATTGGCGTGCAGGGCCTTTTCAATCAGCTCTTGCTCACTCCATGCCGGCTGATAACTCGCCACATTGTATTGGGCACTGTTTAACCGTTCAATGGCAATATTATGTACATTCTCTAGGAGAAATACATTGGGAGTATGTAAATCCTCATCGCTCAAACCGGCATCTTTGGCTTGCGGCTGATATTCTTCTGTAGAGCTGAGAAGCGGCAATAACTGATCAAAATTATCAATGGTAAAATCCGCCTGCAAACGAATGTCTTCACGATCAATTGTACCCGCGTAATAGACAAACATTTCCGCAATTCCGTTTTTCTTGACAGCAAGATCAGTAACGCCATCCCCAATAATTGCAGTGGGACCTGTCAGCCGTTCCTGACTTTTCAATTGCTCCGAAACATAAACCTTGCCCAGGGTCATGCAAAGCGGACCATCTTCCTGAATACCGAGAATGGTGCCATCATCTTTGGTTTGCAGATGGGTTGTGAATACGTTTTCACGGGTAATGCCCAGGGCATCTGTCACAGGCAGCACAACCTGCTCGGGACTGGTACTGTAGACAAATATATTCTTGTCCCGTGCGCGAAGAGCATCGAGCGCTTCTTTGATCTTGGGATTTATGGTATCTACAATGGCTTTAGAGACAGCATCAACATCCTCTGCTTCAAGCTGTGTCAGCGCATAGCGGCCGCTCATGGCCTTTGTCAGGGGAATCTCTCCATTGGTACATTGCCGGGTCAGGGTTTGCATCTGCTCCAGTTTTTCCGCTTTTTCTTTTTCCGGCAATCTGCCCAAAGCATGCGCAATTAACAACTCGTTGCCTTCGGCGTTAATGAGGGTACTGTCAAAATCAAATATAATATTATGAATCATTACTATCCTCTGTTGACTTTTTGGGGATCACGCCCTGAAGCGCCTGCTTTACCATTTCTTTGGTTTCATCCGAAAACTCACCGTTTATCATCCAATTCAGGTAATGGGTTTCGTTATTCGATAACCATAAAAGTGTTTTACCCTTGTGTTTTCCGAATGCTATCACAGGTTCACCATGACGCCAGTAGAACCTGCGGTCGGGAGTAACCCAGCGATCATCATTTAGATTACAAAAAGAACCGAGTTTGCTCATATCTTTGGGTAATTCGGTATATTTGTACAACTGTGCGTTGAATACATCCAGCGTTACACGCACATCGCCCATGGCATCGTGCGCGTCTTCATGCTCGCCCCCGCAGTAATAGCGATACGCTGCGGAAAGGGTACGCGGCTCCATTTTATGAAAGATGGTTTGCGCGTCTACCACCCGGATCTTTTCAAGATCCAGCGCCTCACCGTGACGGTCCAGCTCTTTTTGCAAAAAAGGTACATCAAAACGAATAATGTTGAATCCGGACAGATCGCAATCTTCCAGATATGCTTTGACCAGAGGCGCAAAATGTGCAAAGTCGGGTTTGTCTTTTACGGTCTCATCGGTAATCTTGTGCACAGCAGAAGATTCAGCCGGTATAGGGATGCGTGGATTTACCAGTTCCTGCCACTCTTCCTGAGTGCGGTCAGGATTTACTTTTAAAAACGCAAATTGTACAATGCGATCAATATCCTGGTCCAGTCCGGTGGTTTCAAGATCAAAAAACACCAGGGGACGTTCCAGATTCAATCCATCCAGCAATACGGATTCGGGGCCGGTACCTGAATCTTGACTTTTATCAGGATTTTCAAAATTAAATGTTGCCTGTTCAGTCATAATATCTTTCTATTTTTATTTTTTAACAGTTTACAAAATACATGTCAAACCTGCAAATAGAAATTTACATTTATTGGTACCAGTATTTATTCATCCCGGCATTACGGGTCATATTGACCCCCTGGTTACCCATTTTATTTAACTCGTTTTCACAATCCAAACAAAACAAACCAGTAAAAACAACAACTTGTGCCACCTACTTTCGTGGCAGACTTTTTGCTAATATAGCAGCAACAAAACAGAAAGACCCTATTTTGCGAACCAAAATTATAACATTATTTCTTGTTCTTTTTACCGGATGCTTGCTGTCAGCAGAAAAAGCGGATCTAACGAATGCGGTAACAATCACGCAAGTGAATCCTCTGGAAAATGACATCCAGGTATCATTCGCGAATGATGAATCCATCAGCAATTCTCTGTATCTGGAACAAGCCGGCATGATGAATATTTCAAGTGTGGATATTAATGGCGCCCAAAACCAGCTCAATCTTGAACAGACGGGTAACAACAATCTGCTGGAAATAGAGATTAAAGGCAGTGACAATGGCACAACCCATTCATCTGATCCGGAACTGACTGAGGGTATCTCTGTCAATCAAACCGGAAACAGCAACAGTGCAGACATTTCAATTGTAAACAGCAGCAATAACAATTTTATCATAAATCAAATTGGTTCCGAAAACCTTGCTTCTATCGTTCAGGAAAATGGTAAAGAGAATATTATTATGATCGAACAAGGTGATGGCAACACGGCAATTGTTGAACAGTTTGGCAGTTACAATACAGTTACTGTTCAGCAGCATTAAAACAGACCCTATACCATAAACATACACGTGCGGTCCGGTATCACACACTCTTTATCGGACCGTACATCCCCCCCTCTCATTATTTTCCCATGATCTCATAAACAGCGCTTAAATCAGGCAGTCCTATGCGCGCACCCAGTTTTGTACAACATAATGCAGCGGCTGCAGAAGCAAATGCTAACGACTCTTTCCAGAGCATATCCCGAGATACAGCAAACGCAAGCGCACCATGAAAAGCATCTCCCGCTCCCGTGGTATCCACAGCGGTAACATGAAACGCAGGCAGTTCTCCTGTTTCTCCATCTCGCTGCCAGACCAAACCCTGATCACCATAGGTTATGATCACATTATCGTTCAATTCTGACAATTTGCTTAACGCCTGCGTTGGATTCACATCACCGCACAGTCCCTTTGCGAATGCGCTCGAAGCCGCCAATACATCTACCTTGTCCGCGAGCAAGCGTGTTCCTTCCCGCAGCGACCCGGCATCAAGCAGGGTTGTAATCTGCTTTTCTTTAGCCCACTCGCACAACACTCTTGAAATTTCCGGCTCGTGCCCGTCAAACAGAATCACTCGCGGATTTAACGACTCCAGCATGGCTTTCGAAATACTGTCTGCGGATTGCGGAACAACATCCGCTTTCCAATTTACTACACTACGCTGGCCATCCGGCTTGACATAGATCGAAGAAACCGGAGTGCGTTGTTTCCCGCGAAAGAGATAATCGGTGTAAACGCCTTCTCGCTCAAACTCTTGCAGATGCATGTCTCCAAAATCGTCTGTACCCAGATAGCCCATAAATGCGGATTTGCCTCCAAGCCGAGCGACTGCTACTGCCGCGTTTGCCGCGGGTCCCCCGCCCATTGACGACAGGGATTCGGCAAACATCTTTTCATCACTATGGGGTTGATGATTGATTTCAAAAATCAGATCCCACGAGGCATGCCCCACACACAAGACATCAAATGATTTATTCTCCATTTGGAGTCAATTCCTTTAATGAATACAGATCGTTACGCCTGTCCCGTAATTGACAAACCGTGCCGGCAAGCCGATTTCTTTTCAAAACCTCAAGGTCAACATCGGCAATGACAACCGTTTCAATGTTCGGCTGGCATTCTCCTGCAATTCCATCCCGGGCAAATGGAAAATCTGATGGTGTAAAAATACCGGACTGGGAATAATTGATATCCATATTTTCAACAGATGGAATATTGCCCACACAACCGGCAGTAGCAACATAAACCTGATTTTCAATGGCGCGTGCCTGAGAACAATAACGGACCCGCAAATAACCATGACGTTCATCCGTACAAAAGGGGACAAAAATAATATTGGCGCCCTTTTCCGTCGCAATTCTTGTTACTTCAGGAAACTCTACATCGTAACAAATATTAATTGCCACTTTGCCACGGTCCGTATCAAAAACATTGATTCCCTTGCCCGGTTTGATACCCCACCAACGATGCTCATTAGGCGTTATATGGAGTTTGTATTGTTTTTCAATACCGCCGTCTCTTTTGAACAAATACGATATATTGAAAAGATCTCCATTTTCTTCACAGTAATGTGAACCGCCGATAATATTGACAGCGTACTTGATCGCAAGGTTTTGAAATAAATCCAGATAATCATTGGTAAAATTGTTGAGCTTGCGAATTGTAGTACCGGGACGTTCTTGCGGCAAAAACGATAACAACTGTAACGTGAAAATTTCAGGAAACAGTGCAAAATCGGCCTTGTAATTAGAAGCAACATCAACAAAATATTCACAATTTCGGGCAAAATCATCAAAAGAGTCTATTTTTCGCATCTGGTATTGGATGCAGCAAATCCGCACCGGTAACGATGACAGATTATACTCAGCTGAACGCGGATGGTAATGGAGATTCACCCATTCCAACAACATGGCATAGCCTTTTGACTCGCTGTCACTTTTCAAATAATCATGGATTACACGCTTTAATACAAATCCGTTTGCAATTTGAAACGTTAACACAGGGTCATAAATTTTCTGATGCATGACCTGGTCTACATATTCATAAATATCCATTTCATGCATATACTTATGAAAATTGGGTACCCTGCCGCCAATAACAATTCGTCTTAAATTTAACTGCTTTGCCAATTGTTTCCGGGCCTGGTAGATACGCCGCCCAATTTTCATGCCCTGAAAATCAGGATCAACCATCACTTCAATACCATAAAGGGTATCACCTTCAATATCATGATTGGTAATGTAACCACTGTCCGAGATTTCTTGCCACGAATGTTTTTCTGAATATTCATCAAAATCAATAATCAGGCTGCTTGAGGAGCCAATAAGCTGACCATTAAACTCGACACCAATCTGCCCCTCTGGGAACAGATCCAACTGGCTTTTAATTTGTTCAATACCCCAAGGTTCCATACCGGGAAAACATTTTAATTGTATAGTCTTGATCTGATCATAGTCTTCAATGGTCAGAGGACGGACCTTGACGGTTTTTTCAATATCTTCAAGGTTTATTTTTGTCATAAGAATCCTTTTATAAAATTGGTCTGTATACGTATCAATCTAGAAAAAAATCAATGAAATAAAATATTTTTTTATTTAAAAAAATGGGTCAACATTAATGAATTTTATTTTGAATTCCTATTGTTTTATTAAAAAATCAAATAAAATTCCGTAAAAACAAACATTATTTTGATTAAAAAACATATGCTTAACTATCCCCTATTAGCATGAAAAATATTTCTTGAAAAAAACATTTTTTGTGTTAGATTAAACTAGAACAAAACAACATAACTCAAAATGAAAAAACACACGGATCTATCTATTCAGACCTTACGGGGGTTTGCTGTTTTTTTCATCGTAATGGCCCATGTAATAGGATACAACCGCACCTTTGGCATGCATGTAGGAAACGATTCTTTTTATCGTTATTTGTATTACACACTGCAATTCCTAAGGATTCCATTATTTACAACCATTTCCGGATTTGTTTACTGCTACCGCCCCCTGAAGCAAGGAAACCTTGGCCTGTTTTTAACCGGCAAAGTGAGACGTATATTAATACCGCTGGTAACAGGTACGGTTTTAAAATATTATCTCAACCTGTTCGCAACCCGATACGAACCAGGCTCGTACCGGTATGCCTGGAAGTTCTTTCTCTATCCTTTTGGGCACCTCTGGTTTTTACAAACCATTTTCCTGGTATTTCTATGTATTTCTTTTCTCGAGCTTGCTGGCATGCTAAAATCCTTTCGCAAGTGGTCAATAACTTTACTGATTACTTTTGTTGTTACAATTGCCACCCGGGATATGCTGCCCAACTTTTTTTCTTTTGAAAACTTGCCCTACCTGCTGTTCTTTTTTCTTATGGGTGTAGGCCTGTTCCGTTTTCCCGAGCGGATATTGAATCCCAAAGCTGTATTGATCGTTTCAGTAGTGTTTATTGCAGGTGTGGTCTTCCAACAACTGAATTGGTTCTTGAACTGGAATCTGGATGAGGATTACAAAAGCGTCATGGGATTCTGGGTCAGCATCTCGGGTATGCTGGTCTTTTTCAGGTTTCGTAAAAACATTCCCTTTATTGCAAAACTGGGGTCATATTCGTACGCAATCTATTTGTATCATCTGATTGGAACGTCAGGCATTCAATTGCTGTTCAGACAATTAAACATCCATTTGGATCCATTAATCTTTGTAGCGGCAATGACCTGTGGTGTAGGGATACCCATTTTCCTTGAACGAGAGGTATTCAGGCATCCCGTTACACGGTTGATCTTTTTGGGACTGCGGATACATAAAAAAACAAAAGAGTAATCAGATCAATTCTAAACAAAAATTCTGAAAATGAACCCGGCCATTACCCGGACCGTGGATCAAACCAACATTCGTAAGCATATCAGACTTTTGGTGTTTTGCATGGTAGATCACCTGGTCATTTACCCTGCATTCCAGCAAACCCTGTTTATGAGTAACGGTCAGCACAAAGCTGGCAATATCAGAGTCCAGTGCTCTCTCCGCCAACACATTTTCATTCCTTTGCACACCAAATTTCAATCCACCCCGGTCACTGGTGATCCCTAAAAAGCCAAATACATCATTATTCTGATGATCAAAAACCAGTCCGCATTGCTGTATGCCTCCATTTTCCATATCATCGGGTTTTTGCTCTAGACACAGCTCAACCGAGAGTTTAAAATCCTCTTTTGTGCCCTCGCCCAGCAGATACGCGGTGCTTTCTGTCATATTTGATGTGGCATGACCGCGATAGATTTCGAATCCTTCATTCGTCCACTCGGAACCGGTTTCCGCATAGTCGATGTTTCCGGGGGCCCGGTTAAACGAGTCGTAAATCCATACCCGGGGAAATTGATACGGCGGTAATTCCACAATATTCCGGATCATGTACCGGGTCAGGATCTGCCGGATTTCGTTCAAATGCACTGGCACATCAGCAAGATATCCCGGCTGCACCAGTTTTTCCTGTTCTTCCTTGCTGAACATTGTTTTTAAAAACTCTTCCCGTGTCAGGGGCCATTCATCCGCGTCAAAACTGAATCGGGGTTGTTTAATTTCCCAATATCGGTTCAGCAGCTCAATTGCCTCGGTATGAATGGGATACGTTGGCTGCCACTGGTCTGTGATATTGTGAGGAGGAATGCCCAGCACTCCCGCCATCTGTTCAAAGGGGAATTGCGGTGTTCCAGCGATTGCATTTTCAAAATAGACAATAGCAGTGTTCAACTGATTGACCAACAGCCATTGCAGCTCGAGCGTATTGACCTGCGATACAGGAACATTATTCTTTTTAGCCAACGCAATCATGGCTGCTGCGGCTACACCCAGATGGTTCATGCTGGACCCCGCTCTGAGTGACGATTGCGCCATAAATGTCACCGCCGGTGTTCCGGGAGAAAGATAATTGTCAATAATGCTGTAATCCGGTTCGATCACCTTGCGCGGAAGGCTGTGAAAATTGAGTCCTGATGCTTCCGGTACGCAATAGGTAAAAGCCGACCCTTCAGGGCCCGCACCCGGAGGGCTGGATACACTTTTCGCGAGAATTGAATGATAGTCGATTTCAAGCAGGGGTACGCCTATGCCATCAGACACCCACCAGGATTTTTCATGAAAGTAGGGTCTTCCCTCACGGCGAAAGAACAACTGACCGCCCAGGTGATCAGGGACATCCAGACGCGCCAGCACACGGTGATACAAACGACACCCGACATACTGATCTCCGCCATAACTCGTGGTGCCAAAATCCGACAGCTTCCACGTAGCGCTGTTGGATTCAAAAGATGCTTTATCAAAACCAAACCGCTTGCCTTGCGGCGTATTGTTCTGATAGTAATACATGGACTGTACCGTAAACAGAAACGCCTGGTGTTCCACATATCGCTTCCATTTCCAGACATCATCCTGGCGTAGATAATGTGTGCCGTCCGGCAGTTTATACCACTCGGGTAAGGACTTGAGCGGTTCGTTGCCAGAAAACCGCCACACCTGCCTTCCGTTGCGATTGCCGCCGGGACGTTTTTCGTTTTTCAGATATTCAAAATTTGCAGGATCATAACCTTCCGGGGGATTGGCCAGCAGCCACGGGGCAGTATCCGGTACGTCTGCACCTTCGGGAGCATATTCTTTCAAAGGCGTTACAGGACTAGCGGCCATGGAATTGTCTTCTGTCTCGGGCGCGCGATCACAGTACTGTTCCAGCAGCGGAACCATACCGCTGAGAATGGGACCGTTTTCGCGTCGGGTTGCAAACATACGCCGTCCTGCAAAAGCTTCCATGTTTCGGGTGGGGTCCTCATCCGCGTGCATGCCTTCACGCCCGAATATCAACGGCAGATCAAATGCCTTTGCTCCATAGCCTTCGGGGGTGCCATCTATGGCATATTGACAATGGATGGTAATAACCTCTCCCGTTTCCGAGATTACCGATACCTGCTGTACCCGCTTTTGTGCATCCAGCACACCGGAATGCGGCTGCGGCAAATAGCCGGCAATGATCTTTATATTTTCATAACGGCTGATAAGCGAATAGAGAAAATCAATACTGGGGCCCGGAGGAGCAACACGACCGTCTTTGCCGGCGGTAGACGATCCGGAGGACTGGTTGGTGTGCCTGCGCGCGAATGTATCATATACGTAATTGATGCCGCCTACACACCGGGCAGATACGGCAATGTCCGTGGGAATAAACTGGGTGAAATCCCCACCAAAATCCCGTTCATGCGCAAGTACCAGCAGTGTTTCAATGCCCATTTCTCCCGCGGCCCACACTGCACCCAGACCGGCATCGTCCCCACCCAGGATCACCAGCTCGGTAGAGATCTCTTTGGGTGGATTCTGCCAAATGGGAGCAGCGCCCAATGACACAAAAAGTAACATGCTGATTGTAAATAAGAGTATCCCGAATTTGAAACCTTTCATGCCGTTTCTCCCGTATTGTCGTTTCCGGATTTCGATTGTTGTGCGGCTGTCATTTCCGCCATTACTTCTATATAATGCGCTTCCATTTCCATCACCACATCCGGTTTAATCTTTGCCAGGTCTGCCAGTTCTGTGGGATCTTTTATTATATTGTACAGCTCCCAATCGCCATTGTTGACTCGCACAATTTTCCATTCGCCTTTGCGGAACATGCGGAACCGCTCGGTATTGCCCGAGATAAAATATTCCGGTTCCTGCCGCTGCTGCCCCGCAAAGATGGGCATGAGCGAATGACCGTGCAGCGGAGTTGTGGGTTTGTCGTTAAATGTCTGCGGATATAAGAGTCCGGCTGCTTCCAGAAATGTAGGAAACAGGTCCACCACATGCGCAGGTTGATGGGTGATCTGGCCCTTTTTGATAAATTTGGGCCAGTGCGCTATAAAATGGGTGTTACAGCCGCCCTCGTGACCGTATTGCTTGTAGAACCGGAACGGCGTATTGCCTACGTTGGCCCATGCGGGACGCAAACAGCGGTACGATTCCGGCGGTCCCGGTGGGATATTGAAATCCGCATTGCTGTCATAGGGACATGATCCGTTATCTGTAAAAAAGACGATCAGGGTATTGTCCAGCTCGCCCGCGTCCTCCAGTTTTTGGATGAGCAGGCCAATATTCTGGTCCATGCGGTCGATCATGGCGGCAAACACAGCCATCTCTAAATCGTAATCGTCTTTTTCCTGCTCGGTCAGCGACTCCCAGGGCCGATAAAGCGGGAATTTGGCGCGTTCTTCTTCAAATCCTTCCGGATGACCTCGGAATTTGTTGATATTGTCCTCGGGTGGCGAGAGACGTGTATCCTCACCAATCACACCCAGTTTTTTCATGCGCTCGAACCGTTCCTGCCGCACCGCATCCCAGCCTTTGCGATATTTGCCGCGGTATTTGGCAATATCTTCCGGGTGCGCCTGCAAGGGATAATGCCCAACATGGTAGGGCAAGCAGAGCAGAAACGGCTGGTTGTTCTGCAGCGGCTCATCCAGCCACTCTAATGCCAGATCGGTAAACTCGTCTGTTTTATAGAACGGTTTGCGGTGCACCGGCAGTTCAGAAACTTCCAGCGTCTTGCCGTTCATGATAAAGGGACGTTTAAACTCGCCCGAAGGTGGAATAAAATACTCGGTAGACGCCCAAAAGGTAAAGGATTTATCAAAAATTTTGTGCGCGTAACAGTGCTGAGGCACCCACTTGTCGAAATGCTCTTTGCCGCTGTACAGGGTAGCATAGCCCGCCTGTTTAATGAGCTGGGCAAAATTGATGGAATAGTCGTTGCCGAAATACTGTCCGGTGTACAGGCTCGAGCGGGTGGGATTGCATTTGGCCATGTTGTAAAAATGCCCGAACCGGATGCCGTTGTTTGCCAGACGGTCCAGATTGGGGGTTTCGATCTCGGCACCGTAACAGCCTATATCTGAAAAGCCAATGTCATCTGCCATCAACAACACAATGTTGGGTTGTTTGGGGACGCGTGAACACGCCAATGGCGACAGGGACAGCGCCCCTATGCCCACACCAATATTTTTGATAAACGCTCTGCGGGACTGCATAAAGAACCTCCGATTGATTTATCAAAAAGATAATGGATATTGGGGAAATGGGCAAGGAAAAGATTTAATGCAAAGGGCACCAAGAAGGATGATGCTTGCCGCATCTCAATTAAATGACTTGCCGAGGCGCATCATACTTGTAGATTTTTATAACAACCTCAACTTTTTTTATTGATAATCAGTCGGATTGTTTTATATTATTATTAACAATAAGGGGTGTTTCAATGGATAAAAAATATATTTCTTTATTATTTGGCTTAATATTTATTCCAATAATAATTTATTGGAATCACTTTGGTTTTAATATTACTAGTGACCATTCAAGGTGGGCTGAATATGGTGCCTTCTGGGGAGGTATCCTTGGACCAATTCTCACATTGATCACAATATGGATTCTCTTCCTAAATTTGCAACAACAAAAAATTATATACAATCAACAAAGATTCGAAAATATTGCATTTAATCATTTAGAGTATTTTACCAAATATTTTCAAAATGAAAAAAATCTTGTAGCAAATGGATATAACCCATTAAATTTGCTTAAAAACAGAACATCTGATTATTTAAGGATATATCCAAATTCTAACGATAGAAAAAAAGAAAATTTCAGTGTTTTTTATAATAAACTCAAAACAAATGAACAAGAATATTTTGAAAAATTTATCAATAATTTTTTCTATTTATTTCAAGAAATTGAATTTTTAGAAAAAGATAAAGCTATAAACTCTTCAAAAATAGATTTTTATATAAGAATGATATTAAATAGAATATCCTATCAAGAATTGGAATTTATCTTTCTTCTTTGCTCACTAAATGAAAACATTCTCAAAAATAAATATTTCCAAAACTTTGGTATTATAAATGATATTATTCCTATGTTATCTAAAAAATATCCAGTTCATTTTCAAGAATATAGAAATACTTTTATTATAAATCAAAATACGCAATAATGAAAAAACCATATACACAAAACATCAATAAATATCATTTATTTAATGTAATTTTAATAATTGTTGGAACCACAGCTTTATTAATGCTTGGGGTAACTTTTGGTATTTATGCAAAATATTTTACTGGTGGTATTTCAACAGATCAATCACTCTGGGCCCAATTTGGAGATTATTTTGGAGGTATTCTCAATCCACTTTTATCATTTATGACAATCCTCATTTTACTATACACATTACGTCTTCAAAAATCAGAAATAGAAATAACTTCAAAAGAATTGGAAGAAAATAGAAACACTATTAATTCACAAAATTTACTATTAAAAAAACAGAGCTTCGAATCAACATTTATTAATATCATGGACTACTTTTCTAGGTGTTATAGTTGGAAGATTAAAGATTTAGATAATAATGTTCATTATTTTCATGCTTTAATAATAACCTTAATAGAAGGCTATAAAGATGTTTTAAAATCAAAAACTTTTAATGACTTTTTTTATAAAAAAATTAATGAATATGAACAATCAATATTAATTCATTATATTGATGAATTTTTTACTATTATTAAATATTTTGACGAGAATACAAAAACATTTAACAGAACTGATAGAATTATCTATAGGAATCTACTTTTATCAAAACTATCTGATAATGAACTAATTTTTATTTTCTTATATTGTCAAAATGATTGGGAATTACCCTTTTATAAAGAACTATGTGAAAGGCATCAAATCTTTGTAACAATAAAAACAACAATTGAAAAGCATTATCCAGATATTGTGGATAAATATAAACCAGAAGTATTTGGATCGAAAGTATTATATAAAGAATTAAAATAAATATCTGAAGTATTAAGTCCATAATTTGCCGAGACCTCGGGACCGAGATCAACAAAATGGTTCTGAAAATTTTAGACGTAAAATCCATGTAATATTTTTTTCATTTAAGAAGTAGGATATAAATACAAAATAAGGTGCTTATGATGCAAAATCTATCATTGATAATTTCAGCTATTGCAACTTTAGGTATGCTTATAGTTTCAACATTTAATTTCTGTTTATTAAAAAGAATTAATGATGAAAAAAAGATCAGTGAGAACAAACAAGATATTAAGGATCAGGAATTCCGTGAGCAATTATCTGACCTATACAAGGCAATTGTTATCTCAAATTTACTAAGTGGTAATTCTGATATCTCAATAACTCAAAATGCCTTCAAGAGTCAATATAAAGGAAAAACTCAAATCCTTTAAATGTTTATTAGTAAAAAGTTTAATAGGAAAAACTATGAATTGGGAAAAATACTTTGACACACTAGATGACTGGAAAAAGCTGCCCGCGTACCGAGCAGAACCTCGCATTGATAGCCTAATTGGATTTTATTTACCTGAATTTATAAGTGAGCAATTTAATGATGAAATCAATGGAATTATTCCGGAATTACCACTCAGGTTAGCAACAATTAAACCAGAGTATGAAGGAACAACATTCGCGGATAGATCATATAAAGTTGATTTTTATTTGCTAGGTAAATCTGGAACCCACTATTTTATTGAATTTAAAACCGATTCAAAATCCAGAAATAACAAACAAGATAAATACCTGCAATCGCTAGAACAAATAGAAATGAAAAAAATAGTAGATGGCATTTTAAGAATAGCTTCCGTTAGTCCATATAAAATTAAATATAATCACCTATTGGAAAAATTAAAGACTTTAAAGTTAATTGATGATGAAAATAATTATATTGGTCAAACCGGGAAAAATCTAATATTATACCTACAACCAAACAACTATAAACAGGAATCAAACTGTCTGGATTTTCAAACTTTTATTGATTGGTTAGAAAAAAAAGATTCCGTTGATCAATTTGAGATTGAATTTATTAAACTATTGAAATCATGGTCAAAGGATTAATTACATGAGAGAAATTGTCCATATTTACTGGCAAGGGCCGATTGATCTTGATGAATTATCAAAATTTAATGATACAAATATTGACCATGGTATATATCAGGTTTATGGTAACCATCCGGTATATGCTACGAACGCATTGCTATATATTGGAATGGCTTATGATCAAACATTTTATACTAGAATAAAACAACATCAATATGATATTGACCAATATAATGAAGGTAAAATCGAAATATATATAGGAAGATTAACTGGTTTAAAAAATATCAACAATAAAAAATGGGATGATTTAATCATTAGATCAGAAAAACTTTTGATTACATCTCACAAGCCAGCCTGGAATGCTTCAAATATCAAAGAATTTAAAGACTCAATTGATATAACAATACAGGAACTTCATATTTTGAATTGGGGTAATTACGCAAAACTTTTACCAGAAGTTTCCGGTGATCGTTGGTCAAACAAATGGGCAACCGATTTAGAATATAAACCCTTCACATTAACTTGATTCATTTTTTATTTCTCTGTGCCTTTGTGCCTCCGTGTGAGTCAAAAACAGGCCCTCACCAAGACACAAAGCTCACAAAGAAATCATCCATGCGTGACGGAGATCGCTGCACTTATCTCCGTCACGATCATGTGTTTTTATCTGCGCGTGTCCGGCCCCTTGCTGATTTATCCGCACGAGTCCGTCTGCTGACGGATTTGTATGTGGTAAATTTCTGTTTTTCTTTTTGTGTCCTTTGGTGCAATTTCGTGGGCTATCTTTTGGCTCCCGGGATGGGCCAACGGAATCCGAGGTGAAATAAATTATGCGCCTGGCCCTTTTATACTCTCCCTCCTCCGCTTTGGCGGACTCGCTCGAACCCGGAGCCCGTGTTTTTTATATTTTTGTTTTCCTCTGTGAACTCTGAGTCTCTGTGGTTTATCTGTTATCCAGATCGAAATGCGTCCGTCTGCGACGAACAAACGAAATGAATTTCGTTCTACAATCCTCGTTTTTTATATTTTTGTGCTTATTCGTGCATTTCGTGGGTCATCTTTTTGTAAAGTCAGAGCCCCTGGAATCCGTGGCATGATAAATCATACACTATCAGGGGCCATAAACAAGAACAACCCCGCTGTTTGTGATTGCCCAGCCCTTTGATTCATTCAGGAAATACATATCCGTAATATAACCCACATCTTCATTTTCAAACTGAACATTCCACGAGTTTCCGCCATCTGATGTATGATAAATTTTAGTTACCTGGGATAACCATCCTTTTTCAATATTCACAAATTGAACAATACCCAAAGACAATCCGGGCAACATTGCCTGACGTTGCCATGTTGCCCCTCCATCAATGGTTTTATATACTGAAGCACTGTCATGAATGGTCGAACTGGGCCCCCAATCTTCTGTCATCCATCCAAAATTGTCATCCAGGAAATAAATACTCCTGGACCACATCGTAGGAACTTGGCATTGATTCCAGGTATTGCCGCCATCGACTGTTTTCATCAATTTAGCACCAAGTGCATCTCTTGCAAATCCAACAGAACTATTGGGGAATGATAAATAAGAGTATCCCCAGGTTTCAAGCTGGTTCTTTAAAATCCAGTCCTTTCCCAAATTTGTTGAATAAAATATTTCTCCATAATTTGAAACAAACCACACATTGTTATCACCATCAGCACAGATGCTGCTAAATATTGTAGCACTATCGCTTTTTATATCAAGCGCATTCCAATTCTTGCCGCCATCATGAGTGTAAAGCAGGGTATTATCATATCCGGCAGCAAATCCATTTTGATTATCAACAAAATAGATGGAAACGAGTTTGGCCGTGGTTCCGCTGTTTTGTTTTTGCCAGGTTGTACCGCCATTGTTTGAATAAAAGATGTTTCCATTGTCGCCTACTATCCAGCCATTATCAGCGTCGATAAAATAAATATCTCGTAAACCGGAATTTACCGTTGACGCACCTTTCCAACTCCCGCTTCCTGATTCAGGTGATAACGGATTTTTGGATGTTTCACAACTCAAAAGTAAAAGTGTTATGAATAGCGGAAATACAAATTTTGCTGTTTTCATTTTACATTCTCCCCATATTTTGTTTTAGAATATAAACATTTTTAGACTGCACCTATTTTATAAAAAATCAATGCATCATCAGAATATGGTATTAGAAAATCATTCCGTGCTGTAATCCCCAGATCAGTGTCGCATATATCTATAGATATAAAATCCCGGCAATAAATACAAGACATTTTTACACTTGAGATTCAATTCTAACGTGACGGAGTTTAGTGGAGCAGACTCAATCACAGGATAATCAGATCGATAATGAAAAATACAATAATAATAACCACAGAGGCATCCGCCAGTTGGCGGATAAACTCCGGCACAGAGAAAAAACCACCCAAAAGATCGTGACGGAGTTTAGCAACGCGGTCTCCGTCACGGAGTAACCTTTAAATATTTTTTCTCTGGGCCCTCTGCTTCTCTGCGTTTTATTTTTGGGTTCCAGGGCAGAGCCACTGGAACCAGAAATTAGGTGTATTTGGAGTGCGGCGCCTTTATGCGCCGCGTCGGGCCGTAGGTCCGATATAAATTGGGCCTTAGGATTAAATGTTAAATATTTATGAAAGCATCTTTTGTTCAAAATTTTTATTTAAATATAATTGTTATGAGGCCGTCTCCGACGGCCTGCTGTACATAAAGGTACAGCACTCCACGTCTTTTTTACATTTCTCTTGAGTTATTCTGTTTTAATTTATTTTTACACAACCTGATAATTTGGGCAAGTGGTTACGTGACGGAGATCGCTGCGCTTATCTCCGTCACGATCATTTGTTTTTATCTTTATTTATCCGCATAAGTCCAACTGCTGGCGGATTTATCTGTTGTTTTTTTTAGGCTCGGCCCTTTGATACTCTCGCTCATCCGCTTTGGCGGACTCGCTCGAACCCGGGGCCCGTGTTTTTTATATTTATGTGTTTATTCGTGCATTTTGTGGGCTATCTTTTAGATTCCAGGGCAGCGCCCTAAAACCAGAAATTAAGTTCTACCTGCTTTTCTTGCAACAGCCGGTTTCAATTTTTAATACCGCTTGTTGAAATTAAACACATAAATCCCTATATTTTCGCATTCAACAATACCCTAAAAAGGATTTGAACATGAAAGAATTGTACGACGGTATTATCAAATTCAATCAAACCGATTTTCTGGAGCACAAGGACCTTTTTGCCAGCATCGGCAAGCAGCAAAATCCGCATACATTGTTTATCAGCTGTTCGGATTCACGCATTGTGCCGACCCTGATCACCAAAACGCTGCCCGGCGATTTGTTCATCATTCGCAATATTGCCAACATGGTTCCCCACTACCGCCTGTCTAACGAGTTCCTATCCACCACTTCAGCAATTGAATATGCCGTACAGGTACTGGATGTGAAAAATATTGTGGTTTGCGGACATTCAAACTGCGGCGGATGCAAAGCGCTCTATGCGGAAAAAGCATTCATGAAAAAGCTCCCCCATACCCAAAGATGGTTGGAACTGGCTCAAAAAGTCAAGACGAAAATTGAAAAAGAAAACATAATAGACCCTGCGGAACGTGAGTGGAAAACCGAACAATTGAACATTGTTGAACAGTTGAACCACCTGTTGACCTATCCCTATATTGAAGAACGGGTAGAGAATAATACATTGAGTATACTTGGGTGGTATTATATTATAGAGACCGGAGAAGTCTTTAATTATGATCTGGAGAAAAAAGAGTTTATTCTTGTAGAGTAACAAGCTATTCGGGAAAGAGAGCACCGCGCTCAACGATTACGATCAAAAAACCGGCAAGCTCCCGATCCGTCACTTGACAGATCGGGATGTATCAAAAGACCGGTTTTCATAAATTCTACAATCTATCCTTTTGTCAAAGACGGTGGGACCGATTCCGGTGCACTGCCCCACTCTGTGTTGGGTTGTGGACCCATATTAAAGATGAGGGTGCCGCCATTGACAATTTCCTCATGTGAGATCCAGTTTTTGTTTAAGGGCTCGCCATTCAACGTTGCGGACTGGATATAGATATTCTCCGCAGATACATTGTCTGCCTTGACGGTAAAGGTTTTGTTGTTAAAATATTCACCCAGATTCAGGGTTGCTTCTTCAAACAAGGGTGTACCGATGACAAATGCATTTTGTCCCGGCGCTACAGGATAAAATCCAAGCGCACTAAAGATATACCATGCGGACATTTGGCCCATATCGTCGTTGCCGCACAAGCCATCCGGACCGGTGCCGTACATTTTATTTCGAACTTCGTTCACCCATTTCTGGGTTTTCCACGGTTGTCCCACATAATTAAACAAATACGCCACATGGTGAACCGGCTCATTGCCGTGAACATACTGGCCAATTTTGCTGCGAAGCGGTGCGTATTGACGTTCACCGGATTCTTTGGGTGACATGATAAATAAACTATCCAATTTTTCAACAAAGGCATCCTCGCCGCCCATAAGCTGGCTCAGGCCATAAATATCGTGGGGTACATACCACAGGTACTGCCACGCACTCGATTCAGTAAAATGACGATTGGGACTCACACCCACCCACAAGGGATCAAAACAGCTGTAATAGGGGTGCACATCGGTGGTGACAATGTGGGGCAATTCATTATCACACATGCCCAGCCACGAGCCGTCAAGCATACGGGGACGCATAAATCCGGTTTGCATATCATACAGGTTGCGGTAATACAAAGAACGATTGCTGAAATAGACAGCATCATCGTCTTTGCCAAGGGCTTTGGCAATCTCTGCCATACACCAGTCGTCATAGGCATCTTCAAGTGTTACGGATACAGACTCGCGCACCTTGTCCGCGGGAATGTATTTCATCTTCATATAATAATCCAGACCATAGCGACTCCAGGGTCGTTCACCCGGCTCCATGGCATTTTTACGCATGGCTTCGTATGCCTTTTCCACATCATAATCGCGCAGGCCTTTCATGTACGAATCCACAATAACAGAGGTTGCGTGATCGCCAATCATTACCGCCTGGTAATGGTTCTTGTAGCTTACATGCAGTGGCAGCCTTCCGCCCTGATCGTACATGGCCAGAAACGTTCTGATCATCTCGTTCTGACGTTCCGGCTCTAAATATGCCAGCAGAGGATGGTGCGCCCGGTAAGTATCCCAAAGGGAGAAATCCACATAATAGCGAGCCTCGGGACTGCCGTGAACCGCATCGTCAAAATGGCTGTAGTACTTGCCGTCAACATCAGAAAATACACGGGGAAACATGTGCGCGTGATACATGGACGAATAGAAAATAATTTTCTGGTCTTCTGTGGCTCCCTTGATGGCGATTTTGTCCAACTTTTTGTTCCATTTGTCTCTGGCTGCCTGATGCACTTGATCAAAATCCCAGTGCGGCAGTTCTGCCTCCATGTTCTTTTTGGCACCTTCTATGCTGACAAAAGAGATGCCCACTTTGATCAAAACCTGTTCACCTTCCGTGGTTGCATAATTTAAAACAGCACCTACACCGTCTCTACCGGAAATCTCTTTTTGTCCATCATATATCGTTTCACCATTCCAGGTACTTGCAGACGTAAAGGGTTTGCTGAATTCCGCGTAATAATAACAGGTAAGCGGCAAATTATAAGAGCCTTCCATATCTCCTGTCACATATCCTTCAATCTGGTGATCGCTCAAAATTTTCACATGCGCGTCACGGTCCGGGGTGAGCGAGTGCGTCACATCCATAATGATATGCGCGTTCTCAGACGCGGGAAACGTATAGCGATGCAGCCCAACACGCTCGGTGACAGTCATCTCGGCTTTGATACCATAGTCCTGCAGGTTTACCGCATAATAACCGGGACTGGTTACTTCTTCATCATGGTTGTATGCAGATTCATATCCGTGAAAGGTCTCTTCCGAATAATAGCCGTCTTCATCCATATTGTATTCATCAAGGATTTTTAACTTTTCTTTATTTATAATATCACGCTGTTTTTTCTCACGTTCTTTTGCGGACATTTGCTGTAACTGTTTTTTTGTTCTTTTGGCCGCTTCGGCATTGAGTTCTTTTTGTACGCCCGGCATAATTTCCACATCGCCAATTGTAGGCATGATCAACACATTGTTATAGTGTGTTTTGGTATAAGGACCCGTGCCGCTCAAATGGGTATGGCTGAAACCCAGAATGGTCTTTCCGGCATAACTGTAGGCTTTGACTCCCTGGTATCCGTTATCTGGACTTAATTGCACCATGCCAAAAGGCAAACACGCCCCGGGAAACGTGTGACCGGCAGCATCCGTTCCAATCATGGGATTTACATAATCCACCGGTTGTTTGCTACCGCTTGAACAATTTACAAAAACATTCAACAGTAAAAACATCAATACAACGGGGAGTAGTTTCAGCAATTTTGACATGTCAAACTCCAGTTATTTTTTCAGGTTATTTACAGCGTGAATTCATAAATACATGAGACGAGTAAAAGAATATATAAAAGGCATTTAAAAAATCAAAGATTTTCTCAAATCTTTTCACTGGTCAATAGCTCAAAATGAAAGTAACCAACCAATCCGTCTTTTTATACGCGACGAATGATTCGTGTCACCCAAATCCCAGGAGTGACCTCGTTACGGACCACCTGCCAGCTGCGACTGTCAAGCCGTTCTTCCACTACAGGTATAGAGGGGGCATAAATAAACTCACCGCACGGCTTGAGCGAATCAAGAATCTCCCGGTATCGCAAAAGATACGCGGAAACCCGTTCCGGTTCATTTCGCAGACAATAGACAAGATGGTTACTGAACCCCATGTTAGAGATGACCGTTCCCCATGATTTCTGCCGGAGATCAAAATCGAACCAGTTGGATTCAATCAAATACGTCTCCGGACTGTTAATAATGCGGTCAATCCCAATCGCGTCAATTCCGTTTTCTACCAGTTCCCGGACGAGATTCCCCTCCGGGCCGCAGCCAATATCCAATACAGGGGCCTGCAGAGTTTCCACATCAATATTCAACACTTGCAGTTGAAATTCTGCGGAATAGGATTTGTTCAGCACTGCACCAACCTGAGGCTGCTGTTTCAAGGCCTTAATAAACGCGTCGGGATAAAAGCGCGCCAGCCAGTCCGCAAGACGGTAATGATGGGCCCTCATTATCGCATCAAAATTGTGCGTATCTATCTCGTCCCAGGTAATACGATATATTTGTTTCAGTTCGTCCATATCCTGTTCAGGAATATCGATATACTGGTTAATTTGATAGATGGCCTGGATGGACTGCCGCGCAGTCTGTTCAATCAGTTGCTCAATATCAACAGAATCTTGTTTTTTCAAATCCAGGATCCTGGTTCTGAACGTATCTGTTACAGACAAAACCTGGTCCAGATGATCAAAAAACAGATTGAGATGCCGGTTCGCCGTAATTTGGGATTCAATAGCGTGGATCATATTTTTACTTCCTCCCCGGCTTCAGAGTATCCGTTTGTTGAATAAAAGTAAAGACCGGGTATATATTCTGTGGTTCAAAACTTTTGCCGTTTGACAATAAAGTCCCCGGTTTTAGCGCCCAGCTTGGATGCGATTCCATCACACTTTGCTACGAGTATAAAATAAATATTGGCTTGCACATCCATCAATGCTTCCAGATTGCCCTGTCCCTTTGATATCACCACATCCGCAGACATAACCGCGTCCCTAAACTCTTGCGACGCAGTCTCCCACACCGCACCGGGCGAGTTGTCGCCGGTGGTTATGATTCCAGCATAATCCGGGATTCTTGCAAAATCAGCATCCTCAATCAGTGCGTCGTTAATGGCAGGACCTCCGCGAACCACAAAGGTGACGTTGGGATGATTTATCGTTTGCAGGAACAATCGGTCCAGAACAATTTCTCCACAGTTATCACCAATGTACAACAACGACTTGGCAGACGCTACCTGTTGCTGCAAAATTTTGGAATCATCAATGCCAAATTCAGCATCCACAACCCGATTGATGGTCTGTATAATGTCTAATTGATTCTGCGGACCAAAATCGATCACATTCCCGGCCATTGCCAATCGCAGGGCCATATCAAAAGAATTGGCTGCTTCCCTTATCATCTTTTCGAACCGAGGCAGCATATCCATCATTTTTTGATTATACTGATTTTTAATTTCCAGATAAGGATCAGGATTATTCAGCTCTTGCCGGATAATTGCATGCATCTCGCGCGCCAAAGCCGGTGGAGATTTTTCCAGATCCGCAGTGGCCAGATACCCCAGCAGTCGCTGAGTAGCATCCACATGTTTTTCTTCCGGCAGCATACCGTTACCCAACAATCGCAAAAAGCTGTTGATCATACAGGGAATACAATCCAAAGAGGTCTTCATTTATTCTCACAATCATTCACATCATAAATTATCTATAAATTTACAAATTTATTTCACAAATACACACTTGTTTACTGATTTATAGTCGCCGGTAGTTAATGAATAAAAATAAATTCCGGATGCAAATGGAGAAAAACCACAAGTAAACCTATGATTTCCTAAAGGCATAGTCTCGTTAACTATTGTTTTTACCAATCGACCATTTATATCATATATACTCAAATTCACAAAACTACTTTTCGGCAAATCAAAAGAGATTTGTGTAGAGTGGTTAAACGGATTTGGATAATTGGGATACAAACAAAATTGATCGGGTATTATTTTTTGCTGATCAGTATTGATACGTGTTGGGAATACAATCTGTATTGGGACCGTAACAAAATTCCCCCAATTACCGTTTTGGTCCCGGGCATGTATAAACAGTTCATGAAAACCCGCAGTGAGATCAGAATTGTTCAATACCAGCTCAACAGATTCCTTTTCTGAATCAAATGCGTTATCAATTGCCTGAAACATATATCCCTGCCCGAAGCTGTCAATAAAACATTCTACACTATTGATCCCGGAATGGATGTCTCCCAAGGTATCACACGCCAAAGCTGAAACAATTAAATCGCTGCCATGAACAAGCGTATCAACATTCGTTACCACATTTAAAATCACAGGCCCCAGGGTATCAATTTGGGTACCTGTACTAAATGAAAAAATATAATTATCCTGGGGTGCGTTTTCTCCTGTGCCATCATAATCACCATCAAGAGACAAACCCGAATAATCGCATATTTCACCACTCACCGTAACAATCAGAACATTGTTTTCGGGCAGCAGGGTATCCGGTTTGATGGTTAAAATATTTAATGTATCATCAAAAGTCATGGAAAAATCAATCGTGTTGGATTTATCATCCATTAGCCATACAGTTTCCTGTTCAAAGCGGAAGGGATTAATCCGTTCCGAAAAGTTGATATTGATGCATGTATTAATTGGAACATTCTTTTGACCGGCAAGTGGATGTACTGATTCAACAACCGGCGGGGTTATATCCGGTTTTGATGATGCTTCAAAATGATAAAAGCCGGCAGGAGAGCCCATATAAAAATCCAAATAATCGTCTTTATCTGTATCCTTTATAATCAAATTTGTATATTCGTCCCCTCCCACAGATTCACTTTGCCAGCGCAGGGAAAGATCAAATGCACTCAAAACATACAATTTTTCTCCCCTCAAGATGATCTCTTTACCGGAAGCATTATCAAAATTTCCTGTACATATTGCCGAAATATTTTTGTCTCGGTTTATATTTTTTTCAAACATGAGCTCCATTGTTGTACCATCCAGCACTGTAAACATACCTTCATGATCTACATATAAAAAATCATTAACACCATCACAATTTAAATCGTGCCAATCCACTGCCTGAATATAACGCGTTGGAGCCGGGTCCCCCTGCCATTGAATGTCCCGGGTTATACCATCAATAATATACAAAACTCCTTTGTTGCTAAAATAAATCTCCATAGCAGGATCATCATCGTAATCGATAATTTTTAAAGCAGTAACCCGTGCATGGTCTTCAGTGAGAATCCTTTCCTCTGTTAAAGTTGACATATCATAAGACACTATGCCCCGATCCTCTAATCCTAAAAGCATTTCAATAGAACCATCATTCTCAATATCACCAAATACCGGGTCAGTTTCATAACGTGTATTTAAAACATACCATAACTGTTGATAGTCTACACTGCTTTGCATACTAATCCGTCCATTTGCTCCAATAAAAATCTCCTTTTCCGGAGTGCTGTTAATATTAAAAGACTTTACCCAATCAATATATCCCCTGGTTTCATCGTTTTCATACAATACCTTTTTTTTCTCATGAGTAATAGCATCATAAACAAACAACATTCCATTACTATAACCATTGTCGGATTTATTAGAACCTGCCAAGAGATCAATCCTTCCGTCATTATCAATGTCGTCTACCTCCACACAAAAGGGTCCCACCAAGTCCAAGCTACCCCACTCCAGGGTTTGCGTTTCCACATCTGCAATATTGAGAAAATCCGGCCCGCTAGACCAGTCTCCATCTCCCCAGATCAATTCCTGCTTGCCATCATTATCCGGATCACCTGTACAAATTGAAGGAATGCTATTGTCCTTACCTTCAATCTTCCATAACAGTTCTCTGTTCGCTGCATTATAACACTCTACATGTCCGCCCTGTTGTTGGCCCAATAAAATTTCCAAAATCCCGTCATTTTCAAAATCGGTAACCGCAAGTGATCTCATATCATATTCTGTTGACAATTGCCATAAAACATCATGGCTTTGACCGTCAAATGCAAACACATTAAAATAATCCTTTCTACCCACTATTTCATCAATGCCATCCTGGTCTATGTCTGCCAGTTCAATATCTTCTCCAAATGCAACCATAGAGTTCCATTCGACCTTGTGAGTCTTGCCGTTTAAAACCTTACCTGCACCTAATACGATTTCATTTTCCCCATCTCCGTCAATATCTCCTACTTTGATATCGGAATGGTAATTAAAAGTGGAATCCCATTCGCAGTCAAAAGTCTCTGCATCATAGATCAACAAGTCATAAAACAAAAACATGAGAATTTCCTGGGTCCCGTCATTATCAACATCACTGATACAGCATTCTTTTACAGGAAACTTTTCCTGCTGAAACGATGATTCAATCTCTAACGTTTTACCATCATATATCTCAATGACTCCATTTTCAAATACAATTACAAGCTCATTCTCACTGTCATTATCAATATCCAATACATTTAGGTAACTCGCGGCATATAAAGTAGTCGCATTGAAAATACGGCTATTCCAGATTGGAACATAATCACCATTTTGATATTCAAGAATAGTTATGCGACTTCCAAAAGAATGTCCCAATACTATCTCTTGTTTCCCATCATCATTCAGATCAGCACAGCAGATATTCGGCAAACCAATGGGTGTATGGAAAGCTGCAAAACTCCATTGCTCAGTTAAATACTGGGCTTTTAACTGAATACTTGAAATAAAAAGGATAAACAATACAATCCATCGGCCGGTTCGATATACCATTTTTAAACCCCTTTCATATTTTTGAAAACCCTGATCACTTTTGAAAGAATCCATAGAATAGCTTCCCATGATTCCCCCCAAAAAAAGATAAATCCCGGTTACTGAAAAAAATCTCAAATCATTCAAGGTAACCAGGATTATGCTCGTATATTGTTACATTTAAAACGCTACATATACTCCTGCATCTAACATCAATCGGGTATTGCGAACAAATTTATCATTATCTGATGAATGGATCCAGTCCAGTCCTACGGTTGCCCACAATCCATTAATCAGCTTGCGGTCTACATTCACCCGTGTAGCATAGATATAGCTGTCAAATGACTGCTTGTCATCCTCGTTATCATCAATAACATATTCACTGCTCAGAGTTGGATAGTACATGAACATCATACGCAAAGCATATCTGCGATTAATTACATTATTGGTTTTAATTCCTATACCCACACCATTACCAGTCATGCTGAATACGGCACGTTTCAAAAGCGCACTGCCTCCATTTGGGTCCGCGGGCTCTGCATCATATCGCATATTCAAATAGGTAGCGGTCAACGCCAATGATTCCTGAATATACCAATCTAGAGCGATTTCGGTATTACCGGTTGTACCTTCAACATCACCAAAAGACTTGCCGGATTTATATTCCATTTCGGTTTTTGATGCGGCACCGACCGAGTCGAACAGCTTGTTGCCAAATTCGGAAAACCCGATACCCACTCGCGAAATTTTTACATATACCCACGGTTTAAACATGTAGGTAGGACTGAAATTCTGCTCAGGATTCACATCCGAACCGCTAAAGGGATTGCCTTCCCATTCCACAAGGGCTTCAGGATTATGATTAAACATGCCGAATTCATAATCAAGACCTGCACGTAACTCTAAATTTTCCAGAATTGGCAATCCCTGCGCAAATGACAGCGAAGAGATAAACACCAGTACAAATACAAATTTTGTTTTCATGATACCCCTCATGATTAAGTTATTTTAACCATAATTTAATGATTATCTTGAAAAATAAAACAATCTTTTTTGGGAGGGTATTCGCTGAACTATTTATTTGACCTCTTGAAATATATACTTTTCATCAAAAGATATATCAAATAATTTCAAAAATTGAATATATTCCTGATGAAAAGATAACTTTGCATGGTGTTGCTGCTGATCGTTTATATAATTTATTACATCATTAATTTGTGAACGGGAATAGGAAAAAGCGCCATAACCCGACTGCCAATTGAATTTTCCTTTTAAAAAACCTTTTTCATTAATCCATGTAGATGAAGAACCTTTGATGTCCTGAAGCATATCCGGTATTTTTTGATTTGGATTATATCCAATCAACAGGTGTAAATGGTCAGGTATCCCATTGATGGCTATCAATTTGTGTCCCTGATTTTGTACAATTCCTGTAATATATTTGTATAATTCATCTTTCCAGGAATCCTGAATTAGTGACATCCGGTTTTGTACGGCAAAAACCAATTGCAGATAGATTTGAGTAAACGTATTGGCCATAATTAACACCCCCATATAATTTTCATCAAACACCAGGATTTTTAAAAATTTATTATAATTTCTATCGCGTCCCGATGGGACGCTGATTTGTTTTCTGACATAGGCTACAACTATCCGGTCCCTGCGGGGACCTTCGTCAAACGAATCCGGTTTCAAGGATTTAACCAAAAAACTGGATTGTTTCTTTAATTCAATCTAATTCAACATGGTGAGATCATCGCTCATCCCACCAATCCAGGGGGCCCGTCAGGGACCCAATATTTGTAGATACCATCAAAACTAAGGACAGGCATTCCGTAGAGATGCAAAAGACTACATATCTTAATTAACAAAATATCATAAATGCATTAATATTGAGCACTTCCTTAACCATTTCCATCGCGTCCCCATGGGACGCTGATTTGTTTATTATGGCATTGGCTACAAATATCCCGTCCCTACGGGACCGCCCTAGAATAATTCCGATTTATTAGATTCAACCAAAGAAACGGATTGATTCCGTAATTCAATCTATATCCACATTGTGAGATCTTTGATCATCCCACCAATCCAAAGGTCCCGTCAGGGACCCAATATTTATAGATACCATGACAACCTGGAACTGGCATCCCGTAGGGATGCAATAGTACACTATCTCAACAACAGCATCTTGCGGGTTTGCACCTGGCTGCCGCATTGCAGTTTGTAAAAATACACCCCGCTTGGCAGCTTGCCCGCGTCTACATCCACATTATGGTATCCCGCCGATTGACGCGCGTCAATTAGGGTGCGCACATTGCGGCCCAACGTATCATAAATTGTCAGATTTACCCGGCTTGCCTCAGCCAGTGAATACCTTATCTGTGTTACCGGATTAAAGGGATTGGGATAGTTTTGTAAAAGCTGAAAAGTATGCGGTTGTTGTAAATCAACACTATTTTCTTCCACAGATGTAATAACTGGAGTCAGATCTAATATTCTGGCCCAGATATCATTTTCTGAATACATATCAAATTGATCATCATTGAATCCCTCCCAGCTTAAAAATAATATATTATTTTCATACGCTAAATCATATTCCTGAAAATAAAAATTCTCTTTAATAAGAAAACGTGATCCAACTGGCTCAGCTTGCCTGTTAAAGTATTGACCCCACAAATAGGGTACAGGATAGTTGTTAATGTTAAAACTATCTTGGGTCCATGTAACAACAAAATTGCCTATACTATCAAATAGCACACGGGGCAAACCCGGTTCATAACCATCTATTTCATCAAAGGTGACTTTGGCAGAATCCAATTTACTACCATCAACATTGAAACGTTGCATTATCATCTGTAAATTTTTATAGCTAAAACCCAACAGATATTTTTCAACAGGATTAAAAAACAAATTTTCCTGACCATCAAAATCCACATTAATACCTAATACTCCCTTTGACGAGACCATTTGAAAAAAACAATCCACCCATTCACCCAACACAATAAACGTTGTATCATTAAACGGATGAACAGAATTACGATACGGCATATCATCTAATTGCACCTTTTCACCAATACTATTACCCTGTTTATCAAACAATAGAAAAGAAGTATAGTCATTCATGTCACCTCTTTCAGTAAAACAAACAATATTAGGACCTTTTGGAAGTGAAGCTATTTGAGGACAACCACCTATTAAATAGACATTATTTTCCTTTAATTCTATTTTCTTTCCCACAGCCTCCAAACTCGATGAATATTGTTGAACTGAAATAACATGTGTATCGTCTTTTTTCTCAATCCATGTCATTAAAAATCCAGTATCGCTCAAATTGAAAATATTCTGTTGTCCACAGATTGAAGACCCTTGCGTCAGGTTTAAATTGTTCCCTTTTCTTTCACCTTTTATATTAAAACCTTGCTCAAATATATCATAATTAGCTCTTTCAAAACGATCATCTCGCCAAAACACTCTAAAATCTTTGTTCGCATCAACCATAACTCGTGGATTCTTTTGAGACGCGAATCCTATAAAATCATCAACCGGTTCATTTTCATCTAGTTTATTATTTGATAAAGAATAGTTGTAAGTAAATAATTCATAATTATAATCCATATGTTTTGTTACGCAAAAATTTATTTGATTATTTACATAAATTGCATTGCCTAAAACAACTCTGTTTTTAAACGGATCATAATCGGATTCATACAATACAAATGGATCGCCCAGAGCCTCACAAGAACCGCTGAATTCCTGACTTTTGATAAAATTCATATTATTGTAATCTGATTCTTGCCAGGTTATATAAAATGTATTGTTGTTTGTTTTTGAAATCACATTAACACCAGACACCTCTTGTCCAACACTATCTAAAGGAGTTGTTATTAACTCCCCTTGCAAAGAAATTCTTAAAAACTCTGGTCTAGCAAAATTATTGTCGTTAAATTTAAAAACAGGAACAACGAATCCCTCATCAACATCAATACATTTGGTTTTAAAATAAAATCCTTCAGTTTTTAATAATTTCTGAGGCTCATTAACAGGGTTTCCGTTAGTATCAAACACTTGTGATGTCAGGTGCATGTATCCCAAACTATCCGGCTCCCAACAGGTTAGCAGGAATTCTCCATTTTTATGATAACTCATTGTCAAATTAGAAAAAGTCCGGTTCAAAGATTTCTTTAATATAATAGTTTTTTCTTTATTGGTGCCGCTCTCATCAAGCGTGGTCATAAAGACAAACGATGTATCATTTTCAGCATTTTTATTCCATACAATATGAAATCTTGAATGATAATCGACACAAATATTATCAAAAAAAGATCTGGAATATTCTCCTTCATGAATTGAAAAATATGGAGCCAACGGGTTTGCGTCTTTATCAAATAATTGCGCAAAATATCCATGATGATCATTTCCCTGCCAGGTTAAAAGAAATTCCCCGTTTTCACCAGGAGTGACTGCTGGAGAAGAAGTAGTATAAATGCTGTCTATATATGTTAATTGTTGGTTTGCACCAATTTTATCGCCTTGCAATGTATATAGCTGACCAAAAATCTTTTCAAATCTCCCGTATCTTTTATCTACCCATACCAAAATCATTCTATCATCATTTATTTGTTTCAACATGGGATTATACTTGTCCAATTTACCAGCTCCCCCCGCTTCATTCACCTGAAAATCAGGAACTACAATCTGAGGCTCACCAGCAAAAGCTATTGAAATACACCAAACTACTGCAAGAACTACCTTGTTCAGCTTCATATCACACCCCTGTAATATTATTGAATTGGGATTAATATTTTATATTACAAAAAAATAACCAATTTGCAAACTTTTTATCAATAGATCCAATTTCATTGGATATAAAAATTATGTGCATTTCCTGATCTTTTCTATCGCGTCCCGATGGGACGCTGATTTGGTTTTCTGACAAAAGCTACAACTATCCGGTCCCTACGGGACCAGTTATAATATTTCGACTTTAAGCGAATTAATTAATTTATACAATATATACCCATTGTATAAATGTAGATCATCCTCCAAAATCAAGGCTCACGAAAGGGGCCGTCATCGAACGATTCCAGCTTTATGTTTTCAACCAGAGAACCGGGTTGTTCCTTTAATTCAATCTAATTCAACATGGTGAGATCATCGATCATCTCACCAATCCAGAGGTCCCGTCAGGGACCCAATATTTGTAGATACCATCTAAACTAAGAACAGGCATCCCGTAGGGATGCAATAGACTACATATCCTAATTAACAAAATATCATAAATGCATTAATATTGAGCATTTCCTTAACCATTTCCTTCACGTCCCTATGAGACACTGATTAGCTTTTTTGCATAGGCTACAAATATCCGGTCCCTACGGGACCCCCGTCAAACGATCCCGGTTTCAAGTATTCTACCAAAGAAACAGATTGATTCCGTAATTCAATCTAAATCCACATTGTGAGCTCTTTGATCCTTCCATCAATCCAAAGGTCCCGTCAGGGACCCAATATCTGTAGATACCATGACAACCAGAAACAGGCATCCCGTAGGGATGCGATAGATTTGTTCTTCTTTAAATAAAAAACTAAAAACCCTTGTATCATTTTCTACTTGAATATTGACTGATATTTAATTATAATAAATCAAACCATCCAATATCTGCTTTCGAGAGGAGCATTATGATCCGTATTTTAAATCGCGTAATTCTTGTCTTGTGCCTGCCTGTGTTTGTGTACGCGCAAACCCTTGCCGTTATACAGGTAGACGCTAAATCAAAATCCCATAGCAACACTCCGGTCAGCATTGCACTGGAAAATCTGCCGGTACCGCTGGATGCGTATCGACTCAAACTCATCGAAAAAACCAAATCCGGCAAAATCAATGTACCCTGTCAGGTGGAAGCAGCGCAAACGCCCCGATTGTGGTGGATTTTGGATAATTCATCCTCCTCAAAGTCCCGCACATACGAATTGATCTATACGGATTCATCATATACCGCCCCCGCTCTGGTTTGTAAAGAAACAGATACCGATCTGGTCCTACGGCAAAACGGCACACCTGTTCTCAGCTATCGACATGCTGTACAACCCGCTCCCCCGGGTGTGGACCCCTTGTATAACCGCAGCGGATTTATTCATCCTTTATGGACACCTAACGGACAGGAACTGACACGCATCCAGCCGCCGGACCACTATCACCATGTAGGCATCTGGAACCCCTGGACCAAAACCCATATTGAGGGACGCGAAGTGGATTTCTGGAATCTGGGTCGCGGATTGGGAACCGTGCGTTTTGCCGGTGTGCTCTCAACCACCGATGGTTCCGTCTATACCGGCTTCAAAGTCCGTCAGGAACATGTGGACTTGAAAGCAGAGACAGGCCCCGAGGTTGCCATCAATGAAGTGTGGGATGTTCGCGCCTGGAACATTTCGCCGGACAACAATGTTTGGCTCTGGGACATGACAACCGTGCTCAATTGTACAAACAAGCCCGTTGAACTGACTGCCTACCGATATGGTGGTGGCATTGGCTACCGCGCACTGGAATACTGGACCAAAGACAACTGTACCGTACTCACTTCTGAAGCTAAAGACCGCGCAGAAGCAGACGGTACAAGCGCGCGCTGGTGTAATGTTAACGGAGAAATGCCGCAGAGTGGTAAATCCGGTATCTTGTTTATGAGTCATCCCACCAACCGTGAACACCCAGAGCCCATGCGCGTATGGCCGCTCAATGCAAATGGTGACCGCGGTGATATGTATTTTGAATTCTGCCCTATTCGTCATAAAACCTGGAACCTGGTTCCCGGTAATACTTATGGATTAAAATACCGCATGCTGGTTTACGATGGAACGATCACCGCAGAACAGGCAGAGCAATACTGGCAGGATTTTGCCAATCCTCCAAAAATCACTGTGGACTGGAAACAATTTCAATAACAGGAGAACAAAATGTCAAAACTATTTTCCGCATTACTCACCATCTGCATTGTGCTGGGATTGTACATATCTGCCAGTTCGCAGGTATTGATTTATACCAAAAACGGCAAAGACGGCTATATTCATGACAATATCGATGCCAGTGTTAAAGCCCTGCAAAAACTGTGTAAACAGAACAACCTCACGTCTGATGTTAGTGACGATCCTGCTGTTTTTACAGACGAAAACCTGAAAAAATACAAAACCCTGGTTTTCTCCAACTCGAACAATGAAGGCTTTGATACGGATGAACAACGTCAGGCGTTTGTTAGATTTATTCGCAATGGTGGCGGATTTATGGGCATCCATTCCGCATGCGCTTCCGAACGCGACTGGCCCTGGTTTCATGAAATGGTAGGCGGACTTTTTGTCCGTCATCCCAAGTTACAGTCTTTTGACATCAAGATTGTAGATGCAGACCATCCATCCACTTATTTTCTGCCTGATCCCTGGAAATGGGAAGACGAATGCTATTACATAAATCATCTAAATCCCGATATTCATGTACTTTTAGCAGCCGACCTTACCACCATTACTGATGATAAACGCAGCGAATACCCGGGCGAAACCTGGGGTGATTATATCCCCATAGCCTGGTGCCACGAGTTTGACGGCGGACGCCAGTTCTTTACCGCGCTGGGACACAAGATCGAATACTATGACGATCCTCTGTTTTTGAAACATCTTGAAGCAGGCATGTTGTGGAGCATGAAGAAAAAATAAAGTTATAAAATAATTAGAATATTTTTAATAAAGAGATTGGGAAGTAAAAATGAAAAATATCAACAGACGTAATTTCATCAAAACCACATTGTCTAGCGCTGCGGTTATTGGCGCGCCTATGATTGTGCCCGCCAAAGTGTTTGGTAAAAACGCACCCAGCAACACCATTAACGTGGGTCAGATTGGCTGCGGCCGTATTGCACGCGGGCATGATATGCCGGGCACACTTGCCAATGATTGTGTCAACATCATCGCTGTCAGCGATCTGGATTCCAAACGCGTAAAAGAAGGCAAACAATGGGTCAATGAGTGGTATAAAAAGAACCGCAGCTCCATCCCCGTAGACGTAAAAACCTTTGGCGATTACCGTGAAATGCTGAAACTGCCAGAACTGGATGCGGTTATCATCAGTACTCCGGACCACTGGCACGCACAACCCGCTATTGAAGCGGCCCTGGCTGGTAAAGACATTTATCTGCAAAAACCCGCCTCGCTTACCATTGAAGAAGGCCGGTTGATGAGTGATGTTATCCACCGCACCGGACGTATATTGCAAATCGGCAGCCAGCAGCGATCCATGCCCCAGTTCCGTATTGCCGCCGAGCTGGTACGTAATGGCTATATCGGTAACATAAAAAATGTGGTTATTGGCCTGCCTTATGATCCTTCTGGCGATGAAGAACCGGAAATGCCCATTCCCGCCAATCTCAATTATGACATGTGGCTGGGTGAAACGCCCTGGCGCTATTATACCGAAAAAGGCGTTCATCCCCAGGATGGCTATTCACGTCCCGGTTGGCTGCGCTGTGAACAATTTGGTGCCGGCATGATCACCGGTTGGGGCGCACACCATCTCGACTCCATGAACTGGGGACTCGGTACCGAGTATACCGGTCCGGTCATGGTAGAAGCTGACGCAGAATTTCCAAAATCCGGATTGTGGGACGTGCACGGCGCGTTTCTGGTAAACGGACAGTTTGAAAGCGGCACCACCTTTCAGGTTAGTGATAAATTCCCCAATGGTGTTAAATTTGAAGGCGATGAAGGCTGGATCTTTGTGACCCGCGGCAACTATGCGGCAACTGACAGTGACCCTGTGAAACAAAAAGATAACGCCAAAGCGCTTGATGCCAGTGATCCCAAAATTTTGCAAACCAAGCTCAAAGATACCGATGTGCATTTGACAGTGAGCGATGAACAGCATAAAAACTGGATTGAAAGCATCAAAAGCCGAAAACAGCCTATTGCTCCCGCTGAAGTGGGACACCGTGCCTGTACCGGCTGTCTTATCAGCCATATTGCAATGAAACTGGACCGCAAACTGCATTGGGACCCGGTCAAAGAACGCTTCCATAACGATGACGAGGCAAACAGCATGCTAAGCCGTCCACAGCGTTACCCCTGGGGCACCGATTACGTGGATATGTAAGAGTCGGACCCTGAGTTTGATTACCAGCCTTTTTCAGGATCGGTACTCAAGTATCGAAGGGTCGTTAATTGAACGAATGATTCAGATCATCACCCTCCCGAGGATTTGAATTCCTCGGGAGGGAATTTTTTGCGGATTTATAAACAGGGGTTTTTTACTATGGGGCAAAACCTATGAAATATTTCTACTCTTTTATTCTTTTTTTAATAATGGCATCAACTAGCGGTTTCGGTTATGTTCAGGAAACCATTGATGCAGATTCCGCTACAGTTGACAGTGCATTCAAACAGGTAGCGGCAAATACGGGATTAAAACTAAACTATGTCAATGGGCCCACAACAATGGAATTAAGACCTGCAATGAGAATGTTTTTCTTTATCAACGTTGCCCCTATCAGCTTAACAAGGCCTGATACATGTACATATCAATTCGCTTGCACAAAAAACAGTCCTTTTTCATTTATTTATGCTTCACTATATCTTGAATCCAAAACACAACAAAACAAGACCGATCTTGTATGGAAGATGATGGCATCGGATCCTACTCGGTATTATTTATATGATCATTTGTTAACAGACCTGACCCGGCAGCAAATCCAGTTAAATCGAAACGAACTGCACCCTTTTGACAATCCACGTAAAAGTAAAATCCAATACATGCTGCGGAATACCATCACTCCTTTTTGGGGGAACCATTATATAAACAAAAACAATCCTCTTTATACCAAAACTGATTACAAAATAACAAATTTTATAATATCCCTATACGAACTGGGCGCCATAGGACTGATTTCATATGGACTGACAACGGATAATGACGACAGCATAAAATATATCAATGGTGGGCTGTTGGTAGCATGCATTTCCAGACTTGTAGGGTTCAAGAACTTTAGCAATATTTCAGATTATAACCATCTGGCAAACACGCCCTATGATCTCAGCAGGATCAAGTACGACTAAAAAATTATTATCATTAGAATACTATGAATTCAACATAAAAGTCTATTAAATGAGGTAACCCGTTCATCAACTTTGTGTCTTTGTGCCTTTGTGAGAGAAAATACAGATTCACACAGAGGCACAAAGCTCTCAAAGAAAAAAAACTGTTTACCATTAACTCTTAATTTCGAATTTGAAAAATATACCTAAATGGCATAAAACAAGATGCGGCAAACTGCTTTATAGATAAATTTATTTTTTCAAATAATATAATACCGCACCTGAATAGGTCCCGCCTGCCTCACTGCCTGAACCATGCTCACAAGTTATCAGAATCGATTTATTAAACGCTATTGCGCCGGGTATCATAATACGGTATAAAAAATCATTCTGAAAATGGTCCAGCAATCCGTGCAACGGATAAGAGGCTTTGAATCCAAAGCCCCAGGCAAAGTTGAAAAAATCTTCGGTCCCGGTGCCATAGATGGAAGGAAAATCCTCACCATTAATAAAAAAATGATCATCCCCTTCCATATCACCGTGATGGTCCATATTGACAGCAACAATATGTCCGTGCCCCTGGGTGTTTAACAAGGTATAATCCTGACCGGCTACCAGACTGTTGTCATCCTCATAAAAACGGGATGCATGAAACAATCCCGCATCAGGGTTCGGAGATTTTTTATTGTACAAAATCCGGGCGTTTACCGTTACATCAACATCTGTTTTGGATTGTATGGAAATTTTTGCATTGCTGAAAAAGGGCATGGGATAATAAGAATAGTACCAACCATCAGATATACCCATCCACAGCGCTATTGCGTCCTTGTTCAAGTCCTGCGCACCAAAATAAGCCGTAAGGGGTACATTGACCGCGGGCATCTCCTGAGCATCCCAGGTCATTTGCAGCCATAAATCACCCGCCGCTTTAGGATCAGATACCTTCAATTTGAGGGATTGGATCGTCCCGGCATGATTTAGCTTGAATAGCGACTGTTTCGAACTGCCGTTTAATACGATTTCTATCTCTTCTTGCTCCTGGTCGATTTGTTCATTGTATGGAGAGTTGCCGACATTGTTCCACAATGAGTTGCACTTTTCAAGAGCGATTTTTTCCTCTTCATCCATCCGCCATGAAAATGGCTTGACCTGTGTTTCTTTATCAAATACGCGATAGGATATTTGATAATATACATGATAGATCTGCTCGCCCGCACTGTTTTTACGATAGACATACGAACTGTCCGGACCTGTGGGGTGCAGCAATACTTTGCACGACTTTTGGAATCCGATAGGAACATAGCAAAACATGGCCCGGTCCGCATAGTCTAAAAACGGTTTCACAAAAGGTCCTTTATTACACATCCAGAGCTCATCCATATCCATGGATATCGCAGGAGTTTCTTTGTTATCAATAAAAACCAGAATATCAAACTTGTCCGCCAGATCTTTGCGGGTCATCCAGATGCGGTCAATACATCCCGGTCCATCTGCTTCCATCATGACAAATCGTTTGCCGGGTTCCTCCCGTATAAAATTACCACTGTCATAAAATCCGTCCCCCCGGTCATATCCCGAGGCCTGCTTGCTTTGCCAGTGTTTCAGTTGGGGTAAAGAGCCCACATCCAGCATTTCTGAAAAAGAACCCGGAGTAGAAGAAAAGATTGTCACTGGCAATAACATAACGGCTATGATTGTCGTCAATTTCATTTTAGCTCTTGTTCCTTATTTAATCCATAATAATGAGGATATGTATCATCTGTATCAACGGGTGTAATGGTCAAATCCGGAATCTCTCCATGATAGAGCACAACTTCTTCCCCCTTTGCCAGGTCAAATTGATATTGTCCGATACCGGTTTGGCTCAGAATATTTTCTGATTGGCCCAATACAGAAACCGGTTCCTTTAGATCGGTGATGATCTTGCAAGGTTCGCCCGCCAGGCTTTTGATCCTTACAAACTGTGTCACACCATCCTTTTTCACTGCCGAGACCAGAAACGCACCCTCTGCCCTGAAATCATGAAATGCAACATCCTGCCAGTCCCTGGGTACTGCCGGAAAGATCCGAATTACATCACCCCAGCTTTGCAGCAGCATTTCCTGCATGGCGTTGGCAATACCCAATGTACCTTCCAATACCGAATACTCGTTCACCTCAAACAGGTTGAATGTGTTTTCACAAATCCGCGAGTAATGGTCCTGCACTCGCGCATTGGGGTATTCGTTCAAAATCTCCCGTAATTTAAAATAAGCCTTGTCGCCATCTCCCAAAGCCGCATACATAGACGCGGCCCCTGAATATCCGAATGCTACCGGCGCCAGATTCACATCCCAGTAATCCAACGATTTACGGATATTCTCCTGGTTTTCAGGCTGATTTCGGTTCACTACATGATAGGGATAAATCATGAACAAATGCGACCAGTGCCGGTGGCCCTGCGGCGCTTTAACACCTTTGCCCATCATATATCCATCTTTATCCTGCGGAAAGTCGGTCAAATTTTGTAATACATCCCGCCATTGAGGGAGCAATGGGTCGTCAATATTCAGTCGCTCAGCGCTTTTGATCAAGGTCTGGCAAGCCCATCTCAATGCCGCAAGATCATAGTTGCAATCTTTTGCTGATCCAGCTTCCGGTGAAGTCGCCAGAGGTGTATGATATTCCCCGTTTTCATCACGGATCAGAACATGCAGATAAAAATTCACCGCCCGTTTTAGCAAAGGATACAATCCGTCACGCAACAATCCATCATCCATGCTGTATCGGTATTGCAGCCAATAATTGTGACAGGCCCACAGCAGATTGGCATATTCCGGCGCGTCACCGGGATTATGGGTCATACGGTATATACTGCCTTTGAGGTTTGCTGAGGTAGTCCGCGCAATGGTTGCCGAATTGTAACGATATTTTTGAGGAACGTTTTCAATCAGATTGTCCATATTGGAATCAAACAGTTTGCACAACGACTTGCCAAGATGCAGCCGGTTGGCTGTATAGACCGGCCAGTAATTCATCTGGATTTCCATATTCCAGTGATAGGTGCTCCAGGGTCCGTTATTATACCAGATTCCTGAATTGTCAATTGCGGGACGATCTGAACGTGTGGTACTTGCCAGCTTGTACATTTGGATCCAGTAAAACGTCTCCAACTGCTTGTCCGGAATGGATACAAAACTCTCGGTATAAAAAGCATGCCACCAGTCCCGGTGCGCCTTTACCATCTCTTGCGGATCAGCCTGGACTGCTTTTTTGAGAATATCAACAGCCTCCTGCTCGGCAGTCCGTTCAGGGAATGAATAGGTGATGGTAATATAACAGGAGCGTTTGGATTTTGTCAGGTCCTTGTATACCCAGGCAACTACAACCTCACCACCGGCATTCAAGGGCTGTATTGAAAGATGAATATTGCCTTTTGTTTTTTGAATGGGATCCGGATTCGTTACATCTGCCAAAGTCAATTCGGGACTCACAAAGTCCCGCAGTTTCTTCCGCATGGGATACGAAGGCAGTGGATGCCACGTCAATCCCGGCAATTCTGAATCCTTTGCTTCCAGATCAATGACCATTACATTGTGCTGATACGACGCAAAAGATTGGAACGCCAGTTCATCCTCACTAAATAACGTTTGACCTGTCACCTCTGCATTATAGAGATCTTGTCGCATGGAAAAATCATCAAACGACAAACCTTCCAGTTGAAAAGATCCCACAGGCAGACGCGTATTCAAATTGCCATCGTCATCATTGCCCTGATGGTCAAACAGATCACTGCGTCCCATATCCCATTTTAATCCGCCAGAGCTGTCGGCATAGACCATGGCCCCAATCAATCCGTTACCCACAAAGGCCCCCTGCGACCATTTGAACGGCGCACGGTCCCACAGCAGGTCTTTATCAGCAAGAAAAGACTGCCAGTCAATATCTGTTTCAATTTGATTATTTACTGTTTGAGAGCACCCCGCGAAAATCACAACCATCCACAAGAAATAGATAACATTTTTCATCTTGAATCCTTGTATGTGATATAAATTTTTAGGTATAATTATTATATATCCATTTTCGGGAACAGATGCAATGGTAAAATTTTGTAGTGACTCAGCCTCTATTCATAGTATTCAAGGTCTTTAATAAACATTTTTCTTGATAAAGTAAAAATTTTTTCTAATTTATTATATCCCTTTGGGGGAGGCACGTCGAAATATATTTGAATGGTTACACTTTTTTTTATTCTCTCAATCATTGCAGGGAACGGGTTCGAATACAATAATATATTTGAGGGGGACATAATGAAACATATACTCATTATAATAATCCTGTTTATCTCTTCCTTTGGCTTCGCACAAGATCTGCCAATACTCAAAGACATCAAGATCACCATTGGGTACAACAACCAAAAAGGACAGCTTGTTCATGATCAGCAATCTATTCTGCAGTGGCCGGAAAACCCTTTTTACCAAAGCAATATAAATCCTGAGCAAGAATACTCCTTTATCTATATGGCCAATCCCTGGGCGCAAATCAAGCTCTACCATTTTGGTTTGTACTTTTCAGAAACCGGTAATCAATTGTTTGATGTTATAGGCGTTCCATCCAAATCTGAAATGTATTATTCAGACAACTCTTCTTTTAGCAAAATAGAAGGCTCCTTCCGCTGCAGACAAATATCTGCAGACTGGTACGTTATTAATCAACTGGCACTATCAGCCTCTTATCTTGATTTGAGATACCAATCAGTTAACTGGGGAAATATCTACTATTACAGTGATCCTTTACGCCATAAAAATGATTTTTTAATGAAAAGCAAAGGTTTGGGCCTGGGTGCCAAAGCCAATTATCCCATAAACGATAAATACAAGATTACCGGTCAATTTTATTACTACCCCGAACTGGACACCAAATTTACAACCGCATATGAATATGAAAACATGCGCAAATTCAAGGCCACGACTGTCTCAGCAAACCTTGCCCTTAACAGGCAGTTGATCAGTGATCTTTGGGGCTCACTTGGTGTAGAGATGTTCAGGCATTCCGCAAAAGACTATGACATTAAAACAACCCGTGCCATGATAACATTGGGGATTTATTACGAGTTCTGATATGAAAAATATATCTATTTTAATATTACTATTGATTCACTCTTTTGGCTTCGCACAAGATCTGCCAATACTCAAAGACATCAAGATCACCATTGGGTACAACAATCAAAAAGGGCAGCTTGTACATGATCAGCAATCCATTCTGCAATGGCCTGAAAATCCTTTTTACCAAAGCAATGTAAACCCAAATCAGAAATTTTCGTTTATCTATATGGCCAATCCCTGGGTTCAAATCAGGCTTTATCAGATAGCATTTAACTTTTCTGAAACCGGTAATGAATTATTTGACTTGATGGGTGCGGCTGTTAAATCCGAAATGTACTATAATGACAATACCACTTTTACAAAAATTGAGGGTTTATTTCGCTGCAGACACATATCAATAGACTGGTATATTATTGACCGACTTGCTCTCTCTGTCTCGCATTTGGATGTAAAATACCGATCAGAAAAAGCGGGTAATATTTCATATATCAGCGATCCACTACGACGGGAAAACGATTTTTTAATGAAAAGCAAAGGACTGGGCCTGGGTGCCAAAGCCAATTACCCAATAAACAACAAATACAAGATTACCGGTCAATTTTATTATTACCCCGAACTGGATACCAAATTTACAACCGCATATGAATATGAAAACATGCGTAAATTCAAATCCTCTGCAATCACAGCTAACCTGGCCCTTAACAGGCATTTGATCAGTGACCTTTGGGGCACACTGGGTGCAGAGATGTTCACGCATTCCGCAAAAGATTATGACATTAAAACAACACGTGCCATGATAACATTGGGGATTTATTACGAGTTCTGATATGAAAAATACAATCACGCTTTTTCTCTTGCTTGCGGTTACCACTCTTTTTCCGCAAGCAGACAAGACCTATTTATACGGCACATTAACAGATGAAAATGACCGCCCGCTTGAAGGTGCCCATGTTATCATAGAGAGCACCGTATTGGGCACCAGTACCAATGCGCGGGGTGAATACAAGATCAAACTACAGCCGGGTCAATATACGGTCAAATATTCATATGTGGGATACAAATTAATAGAAAAAACTGTTCAAATCAAACCAGAGCACAATACGGATCGCAGCATCAAACTTTTTCCTGATCCCATCATGTTTAAAGGAGTAATGATTGAAACAGACCGTTATAAATCGATGGGTACAAGCCGCTCCTTTGTCATAGAACCACGCCTGAGTAAAAACATCCCCGCCCTGGGTGAACCAGACATCCTGCACGCTGTTAATTTTTTACCGGGTGTAATCAACAGCAACGACTTTCGCGGCGAGTTCCACAGTAAAGGCGGAGGTACTGACCAGAACACTATACTTTTAGACGGTGTGGAAATTTACAATCCCTATCATCTCTATGGTCTTGCCGGCATATTCAATATCGACGCGCTGGAAAGTGCCGAGGTGTTTCTGGGAAATTATCCGGCAAAATATGGCGGTCGTGTCAGCAGTGTGATTGATATCAAAACCGCTCTACCCAAAGAAAAACTGACCGTAAATGTCAGCCTGCTTTCTTCAAGCATTGTTTACAACAAGCCTTTCAAATCTTCATCACTTTTGTTTGCCGCCAGAAAAACCTATTTTGATCTTGTTACGCCAATACATTATTCCTTTTACGATATCAACACTAAATACCGCTATCAAAAAAACGCGTTTACAATCACACCGTTTGTGTTCCTGAACCGCGATAAAGCTGCAGAAGATAGTGACAAAGGCGAAGAACTGATTTGGGGCAATACCGCAGCAGGTATCAACTCCACATGGCAGCAAGCAAACAACCGGATCGATTTTTCACTCGCAAACAGCCGCAGCACAACCCGTTTCAATTCGCTGGACAACAAGAGCAATGAAAATAGTATCAAGCTCGACTATTCTGGCCATTACAAACACAATCGGTTACAATTGGGATACAAATTAAAAGATGTAGATTTTGATTATTTCTGGAACGAACCAACAACATCTGATCTGGAAGATTTTTTAACCGAGTCTATTCCCAACCGTTTTAATGCTTCCTTTCAATTAAAAGTACAGGGGCTTTACGCAAGTCACATCCTCACGCTCTATCACAATATTGAAATAGAAACCGGTTTACGTTCTGAAAAATACCTGGACAATTATTATCAAATGCCCAGAGGCGGTATTACGCTCAACCTGCCAATGCGGCTGCGGTTGTCCCTCAATTCCGGACGCTATTATCAATATTATGGTTATGGAGAAGAAGCCAGAGAGCTAAGTGTATCCAATCTCTTGTTTTTGACTGACTCCCCGGTAAAAAGCGACAATCACAGTATTGGCTTGAAAGGATATTTAAAACAAAACATTTCCTTTGAATTTGAAGTATATAAACGCAAAATAGAAAACTTGTCAAGATACACAGACGTCTTTCCCGAGTTTGAATACGGTGACGGTAACATTTCGGGATTCAATATTATTCTCAACAAATCCGAAGGCGCTTTTACCTATCAATTGGATTATAACTATCTCGATACCAAAGCAGCGTTTGGTCAGGAAACCTTTCCCCTGCAATGGGAGGCAAAACATGCCTTTCACGGTTTTACTGGCCTCCAGATCAAAAAAGGCTGGTTTCTGAACCTGTTATTCACCTATCGCTCGGGAGTTCTTTTCACACCCATCAGAGGCGCTTTTGGTAAAATAAATCCGTTTGATAATAATATCGACATTCAATATCGTAACGCTGAAATGTTTTATCTGGAAGGCAAGACCAATAGCGAACACCTGCCGGCGTATTCTCGCCTTGATGTCAGCATTCGTAAAAAAATGGTGCGTACAAAATATAGTTATACTGTCTATTTCCAGATCATAAACCTGCTGAACCGGCAAAATCATCTATATTATGATTGGGACAAATATTATTCCGGCTATGGTTACGATGATGAGGGTAACAAAATCCATGTTGGTAATGAAAACTCTTTGCCCATTGTTCCATCAATTGGAGTCTATTATGAATTTTAAATATATCGTGTGTCTTTTCATCATTACACTACTTTCTTTCTTTTCATGCGGTAATGACTTTAGCATTTCCTCCAATACAACAAATAAAAAGGAAATCGTAATACAAGCCATTTTCAAAACCTCATCGGACTGTCAGACAATTCAAATAGTTAAAACCCATCCGGTCCAGGGGGATTCTATAGATTATAATTATCATAATGCTGTTTCCGGTGCAGAGGTTTATGTAAACAATGTTCGCTTTAAAGAGCGAAACCCAAAAGATACAGCTATAAGCAGCTATACAAATTATTATAGCGATTCTTTGACAGTTACTCCCAATACACTTTATGAACTTTTGGTTATCATAGAAAAGGATACAATTAGGGGTGAAACATTTACACCAGACACTACATCCATTCAATACGATAACAAAACGTTTTACTGGTCCGCTCCGGATCATGCGGAATATTATCAATGCCGATATGAATGGAACTATGAAGAATATACTGATTGGGATACGGAATTAACTTCTGACACCAAAATATCTATCGACACTACAATACCCACCTTGAAATGGGGTGATTTTAATGTCATTTTATATGCCTATGACAAGAATTCTAGTCTGTACAGCAAAGAAACAATCTATAAATCCGGTTTGACTGGTAATGCATTTGGCCTGTTCGGATCTGTAACACAAATGGAATCCCAATTTTACATTCCATCGCCGGTAGATTAAGCAGACTTTTATCCCATCGAGCTATATCCTACCTTTTCCCAATTCCTAACAAAATCCATTGACCGGAAAGTTTTTTCGTTGTATCTTTAGTAAATTCATTAAAACCGAAATCAGGCAGGCGGAGCGAACGGATGGCAAACCCGGATCATCTTAAAATATTGCGTCAAGGTGTTAAAGAGTGGAACGAGTGGCGGAAAACCAATCCCCTGGTTAAACCCGATCTGAGCGGAGCCAAACTCAAAGGCGCCAAATTGTGGGGCATTAACCTGCACCATGCGGATTTGCGCGGCGCCAACCTCAAAAGCACAGCTCTGTTGAAATCCAATTTGATTGAAGCCGACTTGCGGGACAGTATAATGGAAGACACCCGCCTGATGATTGCAGAAATGTGGGGCGTCAACCTGCGCGGCGCCAATTTAAAGGGTGCCGATATGCGCATGGCCGAGATTGGCGATGCCAACCTGATCGGCTGTATCCTTAAAAATGCCAATCTGGGCAGAGCCAACCTGATGGCATCTGACCTTACAGACGCCAATCTTGAAAATACGATTCTTATTGAAACCAATCTAAATGATACCATACTCGACAATACCAATCTAACCGGCATGACCTTTTATCGCTGTACCAGTTACGGCTGGAAGCTAAGCAATATATATTGTGATTACATGTTTACAGACGTTGCCCGCAAGAGCCGTTACCCGAAAAACGGAAATTTTAATCCCGGTGAATTTGAAGAGATCTACAAGTCCAAACCCACCATCGAGTTTACGTTTGAACACCCCATTACCTGGGTAGATTCACTAATTCTGGAAGTAATTCTCTCTGAACTGGAAATCGAAAAACCCGAGTTAGGCATCAAGCTGATCAGCTATGACAGCCGCGGCGGCCAGTCACGTGCAATACTTACTATTCCCTCTCTTTCCATGGAAGAGGAAACCCAGGCAATATTGCGGGACCGGTACGATATCAAAGCCCAACTGGTTCAATCCCGTATGGATTACATGTTACAGTTTATTGTGCAGGCAACCCGTGAACCGGGAGAAGAAAAACTACTTGAAAGTGAAATTGAAAAACTGCGGGACATTCACAATCACAATATCAGCATTTGTACCAATGCCATTCGCGAGATCCAGAATGTTGTGCAAAAACAACCAGATGAGATCCTCTCGCATCAAAAACGCAACTATATCCTGGCCGAACTGGACCACTATCTGCGACTGCTGGAAATGGATGGACCCAAAGTAACTGGTGAAAAGATCATTACTCTGGCACAAAAAGAAATGGTGCCTATTTTACCCAGAATTATCACCCAGCTTGCTGTATTAACTATCAGTAAACAGGACTGATTCCCTGCAGTAACGGAACCCATTCCTGTTTTTTACACTAGAACAGGAGTTTTGCATGATACAAATCGATAAATGTATTCATTGTTTCGGCTTCCCCTGTCAAGACGTTCAAACCAGCTCGCATTTAATCCCAAACACCCCCATAAACCCGGAATCTATCCACACATTCATGATTACCGAAGCGCCACCGGAAAATTTGAACGAGCATCTGTATGCCTCCGGAAATCCTTTTTTCCTTCAAACCACTTTACAGGCTTTTGCAGATGCCGGATTTAAAGCCACAAGCTTGCAAGAGATAACAGATAAAGGCTTTTATATCACCACGGCTATCAAATGTGCCAAGACCGGGTATGGTGTATCCGCAGATACAATTAAAAACTGTTCAGAACTTTTGCAACAGGAAATGGACCTGTTTCCCAAAATTACTTTTTAGGCGGAGATGTTGCAATCAAAATGTTTAACCGGATATGTAAAAGTAAATCCGGAAAACGGGTTATTCAACCCGGATCAACATACAAAATACGCCATAATTCTTTTTACTATAAAGAAGCTCAAGTATTCCCCTCGTATGTGATGACAGGTAAAAACTTTATAATAGAAAAAAGCAAACGCAAAATGGTTGCAGAAGATCTGCAAAAAATTCTGGAAAAACACGACATTTAATTATCATTCTGCATTTGGGGGTTCTATTGTGTATATAATAGTACTGAGTGTTGTATAACATATGTAGAACAAACTCTGGGGAAAATTATGAAACATTTAAACGCATTAATCCTTCTGATAATCATACTATTACTCTGCACTGGCAACAATCTGTTTGCACAAACCACAGACGACCTGATTTTTATCCATCACTCTTGCGGGGCCAACTGGCTCTCGAACAGTTTAAATACCGCGCTACTTGCCAAAGATTACATTGACGAACGCAATGACATTACTTACGGATCGGTTTTGAGTCCAGATACAGACCGTTTGGCATCCCTGGCCCCAACTCCGGGAGATAAAACTGACATGAACCACTGGATTCTCTGGTTCAATGACTATCTGGAAAGCGTAAAAACCTGGGACTGCTCGGATGGAGAGAACAAAATCATCCTGTTTAAAAGCTGTTACCCCATAAGCAATATCTATTCGGATGGTACAGAACCCGGTGATCCGTTCAGCGCAATCCGTAACGTGGTCAATTACAAGGCTGTTTACCGTCACCCTGACGGGGCTGGCAACACCTATACCCATAATGAAAAAACATATTACCCACTCGAAGATATTTTTGCTGCCAATCCCAATACATTGTTCATAGCAGTAACAGCTCCTCCCCGAAACTATGGACCTACAGATGCCACTGACGATGCTCAGGCACAGCGGGCAAGAGACTTTAACAACTGGCTCAAAACAGATTGGCTGGACAGTTACAACACTGCGAATCCCGGTTTAAATAATGTAGCGGTTTTTGACTGGTTCAACATTCTTGCCTATCCCGAAGACCATGCCGATCACCCCAACAGGTTGAGAGAAGAGTATGGCGGCAACGACGGAGATTCTCACCCCAACAGCACGGCAAACGCATACAGTACCATGCAGTTTGCCAGCAATGAAACCAATTTTATTGATACTGCCTGGGACCTGTTCAACAGCACGGTACCGGTTGAATTGTCTTCGTTTTATGCTGAAACGGGCGCTCAAGGTGTAACATTATACTGGTCTACCGCCAGTGAGCAATTAAATGTAGGCTGGAACATTTATCGCGCTGATACAGATAACACGCAGCAAAAAATCAACAATTTTATTATACCGGGCTATGGTACAAGTGCATTTGAACACAATTACGAGTACATTGATCCATCACAGCTCATAAACGGACAAACCTATACCTATCTGCTTGAAAGTATAGATGCTGCGGGCAACACGGAAAAACATCCCGGCATATCCGTTACTGCAACAGGTGGCTCAACATTGCCTGGAACATATGCGTTAAAGGCCAATTATCCCAATCCCTTTAACAGCCGAACAGTTATTCCTTATACAGTTCCTGAACGTTCACATGTAACTTTGAATATCTATGATGTACGCGGCAAGCTTGTTCAGACTTTGGTTAATAATGAACAATCCGCAGGTGAGTACCATGCCGTCTGGGATGCGGACGGGCTCAGCTCTGGCACTTATTTTTGTCGTCTGAAAACACCGGAATTTAACCGGACTATCAAACTGTTATATATTAAATAACAGACGACAAAAAACAGCAGGACTCTCCGGCATGGCTTACAACCAGGAACTGGCAGAACGTATTCGCCCGTTATTAGCGGAAATGACCGAATTTGATGAAAAGAAAATGTTTGGCGGCGTGGGATACATGGTCAAAGGGAATATGTGCTGCGGTATCTATAAAGATTCATTAATTTTGCGTCTTTCCGTTGAAATGGCGGAACAGGCGCTTCAACTGGACCATTGCCGGGTATTTGACATAACAGGCCGACCCATGAAAGGTTGGGTCATGGTAGCCCCTGAGGCCTGGGGGGATGATTCGTTTTTAAAAGCATGGTTAAAAAACGGTTACAATTACTGTATCTCGCTGCCTCCAAAATAAACACCTCTAAAAAACCGGGACCAATTATTATGATTGAAACTGACAGTATTGTTACTGCCATGTCACCTATGGGTATGGCAGTTTCCGATTATATGCAAGGCAATATGCATGAACTGCTTGTTACCGAACGTGATGACGGCTATTGTGATGATATGCCTGTGCGTAGCTTTTTTCGTTCTTTTGCTGAAATGGCACCTCATGAAAAAGCAGCACTGGAGCAATGCGAAGGAAAAATTCTGGATATAGGCGCCGGTACAGGACCGCATTCCCTGGTATTACAAGAATATGGCCGGGATGTACATGCTATAGATATTTGTCCCGAAAACGTAGATGCAATGAAGGAACTGGGCGTTAAACATGCGGATTGTTTGGACATTTGGGACTTGACAGGTAAATATGATACCCTGATGCTCCTAGGCCGCGGTATAGGAATTGTAGGTAATCTTGAAGAGCTTGAGAACTTTTTATACCATTGTCAATCGCTATTAAATAAAAACGGACAAATGCTGATCAACGGCATCAATTTTAAACAAACCGATTTTATCAAACACATCCGATATCAACAAAGAAACCGTAAAGCGCATCGTTTTGAAGGCATCTCACGGATCCGGTTGAAATACAAAGACCTTACCGGACCCTGGTTCAACTGGCTGCTTGTGGATTATGACACATTGAAAACGTACGCCATAAAAGCCGGGTGGCAAATCAAGATTCTTGAAGAAGAGCCGGATGGTAATTATCTTGCGGGGCTGACGCTATAAACAATCATCCCATCCTGTACTTGTTGGTAATGGGCATACGGCGGTCTTTGCCAAAAGCACGCGGAGTTATTTTCACACCGGGCGCAGCCTGTCGGCGTTTATATTCATTAATATCCACCAGGCGAATCACATCTTTGATAGTCTGACGTTCATAGCCCTTGGCTTCAATATCATTTACACTGAGATCATCTTCCACATAATACTCCAGAATTGCGTCCAGAATATCATAAGGCGGCAGACTGTCTTCATCCTTTTGATCGGGGCGCAATTCCGCTGACGGCGCTTTATCTATGATGGATTGCGGGATGATATCGTAACCGGCAATTTCGTTACGTCGCCGTGAAAGTTTATATACCCACATCTTGTAAACATCTTTGAGCGGAGAAAATCCACCCACCATGTCACCATAAATGGTGCTATACCCTACACTCACTTCACTCTTGTTACCAGTTGCCAGGGCAATCCAACCAAACTTGTTGGAAAGCGCCATTACAATAGCACCGCGAATACGGGCCTGCAAATTCTCTTCTGCCACATTAAAAGGTTGGTCTTTAAACAAGGGTTCTAAAAGTCCCAAATAACTGTTGAATACATCTTCAATTGCCAACTCGTTTAATGTAATACCAAAATTATCTGCCAGACGTACAGAGTCATCCACACTGCCGCGAGATGAAAAGCGCGTGGGCATGGTTACACAGTGTACATGCTCGGGTCCCAATGCATCGGCTGCAATAGCCGCTACCAGCGCAGAATCAATTCCACCGGAAAGGCCAAACACCACTTCTTTAAATCCGTTCTTGTGCACATAATCTTTGAGCCCCAGTATTAATGCCTGGTAGACCTCATCTTCATCAGATAATCGGGGACGTCCCGGTGCGGTAATTTTCAACTCGTCATGTACAAAACGAGTTTGCAGTTCCACATATCTCAAATATTCAAAAGGGCAGGTAAACTCCTGGGCGTCCTGTTCAAAGGTCTCATCATTCTCACGGTGTTTACGGATACGGTCCACATCCACATCAAACACCAGCATGTCTTCTTCAAAAGCATGACCATGGCCCGCAAGTTTACCCGTTTCATCTACAATCAAGCTGTGACCGTCAAAGACCAGTTCATCTTGCCCGCCAACCAGGTTATTATAAATCACAAAGGCACGGGTACGCTTTGCCCGGCTTTGAACCATCTCTAATCGTTCATTAAACTTGGCCATATAATAAGGAGACGCTGAGATATTGATCAGAATCTCTGCATCACCACAAAAAGCCTGACTTTCGGTTACACATTCTTTGATCCAAATATCCTCACAAATTCCAATTCCCAGCTTGACTCCGTTTATAGAAACCACAAGAGGTTCATTTCCTGCTTCAAAGTATCGTTCTTCATCAAACACACTGTAATTGGGCAACTGGATCTTGTGATACACCTGCTGTATCCGGCCCTTGTGAATCACCGCAGCCGCATTATAAAGATCTTTTTCTACCCTGTCTACAAATCCTACAATACAGACGATATCATCAACTTTTAAGGTTATTTCATCTAATATGCTCAACTGGTCAACAATAAACTGATTTCTTAACAACAGATCTTCCGGGGGATATCCCGTAATACTTAATTCTGGAAAAACCACAACATCACAATGTTGTTCAACGGCCTGTGAAATACCGGATAATATCTTATCTTTGTTGCCAGTCAAGTCTCCTACAATAAAATTGTACTGGCACATGGCAATTTTTATATTCAAATCGGATCGCATTCATACTCCAAAAAATTATATCACACAAATTATAAAAATTTTTTAGGATTTCAAAGCAATTCTAAAATAACATGAAATAAATAAAGGTTTTTGATCGTTTTTTTACAGGCATACTTAATAGTATCCAAATCCGGTTAATATAAAATCTCTTTATAAACAAATTGACTTTTATTGTTCCGGTTTGTACATTTATCTCTTGTAATTATTGAGGTTTATGTATTTATAATTGTACAGCAGCAGGGAGAATATGACAAAATACCTGGTAACCGGTGGTTCAGGTTTTATCGGCAGTAATTTTATTCACTACCTTTTTGAAAAATACGGGGACTCTATTCACGTAACCAACCTGGACAAATTAACTTATGCGGGAAATCCTGATAATCTTTTAGATATAGAAAACAGGACAAACTATACCTTTGTCAAAGGAGATATTTGCGATGCCAATATCGTAAATCCTCTGGTAGCAGAGTGTGATATTGTTGTAAATTTTGCAGCGGAAAGCCATGTAGACAGGTCTATCGGCAGTCCAGATGACTTTATCAAAACCGATGTTTATGGTGCATTTGTACTGCTCGAAGCCGCACGCAACAGCAATATTCAAAAATTCATACAGATCAGTACAGATGAAGTGTATGGCAGCATTCTTGACGGCGCATTCAAAGAAACTGATGTGCTGGAACCTTCAAGCCCCTATTCTGCATCCAAAGCGGGCGCTGATCGTCTGGCATTCTCATATTTTGTAACGTATGATGTTCCTGTAACCATATCCCGTTGTTCAAATAATTATGGTTTGTATCAGTATCCCGAAAAGCTGATCTCACTGTTTGTTACTAACGCTATTGAAGACAAACCCTTGCCGGTGTACGGTGACGGAAAATACGTTAGAGACTGGATTTATGTAATGGACCATTGTGATGCAATCGATTTTCTGATTCAAAATGGTGAAAACGGTCAGGTCTACAATATTGGTGGTGGAAACGAAAGAAACAATCTGGAAATCACTCACTTTATTCTTGAAGCTCTTAACAAACCCAATGATTTAATTACCTATGTCAAAGACAGACCCGGTCATGACAGGCGCTATGCTGTAGATATGAGTAAAATCAAAGCACTGGGTTGGGAACCTTCACATACATTGCAGGAAGCGCTCACAAAAACAATCAATTGGTATGTAGAGAACGACTGGTGGTGGAAAAAAATCAAATCCGGTGAATATCTGGACTATTATAAAAATCATTATAAAATGGATTAACAATTTTCAGCCTTTTGGTAAAAAGGAGTATATATGAGCATTGAACAAAAAATCAAAAACAAAGACGTATTGGTAGGTGTAGTAGGCTTGGGATACGTTGGTCTTCCGCTGGCAGTTGAATTTGCAGACAAGGGATTCAAAGTCATTGGTATTGACAAGAGCCAGAAAAAAGTAGATCTTTTAAACTGCGGCAAAAACTATATCGATGATGTTGAAGATGCCAAATTTGAAAAAGCATTCAAAGCCGGCTTGTTTACCGCTACCACCGAGTACGACCAGGCAGATCAGATGGACATCATCTATATCTGTGTACCCACCCCCTTTACCGCGAACAAAGAACCCGATGTTTCATACATTGTTGACGCGGGTAAAGGTGTTGCTCCCAAACTCCGTAAAGATCAAATCATTATCCTGAAAAGCACAACTTTTCCTGACACCACCGAAGGTGTTTTGCAACCCATCCTTGAAGCAAATGGAATGGTAGCAGGTAAAGATTATTATCTGGCTTTTTCTCCCGAACGTATTGATCCCGGTAATAAAAAGTTTACCACAGCAAATACCCCGGTTGTTGTTGGCGGTGTTACTAAAAAATGTACCGAACTGGCATGTCTGGTTAACGAACAGATCATCAATACAGTTGTTCCGGTTTCATCTCCCAAGGTTGCTGAAATGGAAAAGCTGCTTGAGAATATTTTCCGTAGTGTAAATATTGCGCTTGTTAACGAAATGGCCCGTCTGTGTGACCGCATGGGTGGAATTGACATCTGGGAAGTGGTTGAAGCCGCAGCAACAAAACCCTTTGGTTACATGCCCTTTTTCCCGGGACCGGGAATTGGCGGCCACTGTATTCTGATCGATCCCTATTATTTATCCTGGAAAGCGCGTGAGTACGATTTCCATACCAACTTTATTGAACTGGCAGCAGAAACCAATGAAGACATGCCCTTTTATGTATTGGGACTCATTCGTCGTGCTTTGGGCCAGGTGGGTGTACCTTTTAATAAAGCAAAAATTCTCATTCTTGGTGTAGCCTTTAAAAAAGACATTGATGATATGCGTGAATCCCCGGCATTGAAAATCTTGAAATTCCTCGATGAACGCGGTGCAACAGAAATATCTTATAACGATCCCTTTGTTCCTGAAATTCAGTTCAAAGGTAACACAATGAAATCCACTGAATTGACCGCAGAGTGCCTGGAGTCATTTGATGTGGCGGTTATTGCTACTGATCATACCGCTTATGATCCTGAATTCATTGTAAAACACTCTAAAGCAGTTGTAGATACACGAAATCTTACCAAAAATGTAGATGATGTGGATAAAAAGATCACGAAACTTGGATCAGGTACCCGATTCTAAGGATATATTATGTTAAAAATTGCAAATATTGTTGGGGCCAGACCCAACTTTATGAAAATTGCACCTATACACAGACGGATGCAGGCAAGTTCAAAAATTGAACCTTTGCTTATACATACCGGACAGCATTATGATGAAAAAATGTCAAAAACATTTTTCACCGAACTTGGCATGCCGGAACCCGACCTTTATCTAGGGGTCGGTTCCGGAACTCATGCAGAACAAACCGCTGCTGTTATGATTGCGCTTGAAAAGACCTTTATGGAGCAAAAGCCGGACTGGGTTTTGGTCGTGGGCGATGTAAACTCTACCATTGCGGCTTCACTTGCCGCATCAAAATTACACATCCCCATAGCTCATGTGGAAGCAGGTCTGCGCAGCTTTGACCGTCAAATGCCGGAAGAGATCAACCGAATTCTAACGGATTCAATCTCTGACCTTTTGTTTATCACCGAACAGAGCGGCATTGACAATCTGGCAAAAGAGGGAATCCCTTCAGATAAAATCCATATGGTTGGTAATGTAATGATAGATTCTCTCATTGAACACCTTAAAGCGTCAGAATCTTTGACAGTGCTTGAAGAAAATAACCTGGAACCAAATGGTTACGCTCTCGTTACATTACACAGACCCTCAAATGTTGATAATCCCGAAATTCTGAAACAGATACTAGACACATTTGAAACCGTACAAAAAGATTTACCCATATTTTTCCCAATTCATCCCAGAACACGGAAAAATCTGGAGAAATTTGGTTTGTTAGATAAAGTTGAAACAATGCAAAACATCCAACTGGTTGATCCCATCGGTTATCTTGCATTTTTAAGACTGATGAGCAAAGCCAGACTGGTACTGACAGATTCCGGTGGTATTCAGGAAGAAACAACCTATTTGGGAATCCCCTGTATCACATTACGGGAAAACACTGAACGTCCCATAACGGTTGAACTGGGAACAAACAAACTGATAGGTGTTCAGCCCGATGCAATATTGAAAGCATATCAGGAAACTATGAATGGTGATCAAAAACAACACGCTATTCCACCATTATGGGATGGAGAAGCATCCAAAAGGATTGTTGAGGTTTTTGAAGCACTATCATCATAATTTAGAATTACATATATCAGATTTTATGGAGGAGAAATGTATAAAACCATCCTGGTATCTCTGTCACTATTAATTCTCTCATTAACAGTGGCAGCACAGGATTTTAGCAGTATTGAAAGTCTAAGCTCTTTAAAAAATATATCCAAACCTGCCCAAAGTGCAAGCATTACTCCATCTACACCTATCGAGTACCCTGTTGATGAAAACGAGTACAGAGTAGGCCCCGGAGATATTATACAAATTGTTGTGGGAAATCGTGAAGAATCAACATTCAACAATTTAAAAATATCACCGGAAGGTAGTTTATCTATTCCCTCTGTGGGAAGTGTAGATCTAACAGGAATGACACTGGCAAAAGCAAAATCCGAAATAACAGACCTTGTTAAAAGTAAATACCTTGATGATAATATTGAAATCACACTGATAGATGTCAGGGCTTTCAAAGTCACGGTTAGTGGTGCGGTTAACAGTCCGGGTTTGGTAATAGTAACTGCCGGAGACAGAGTTTCAGACGCTATTTATATGGCTGGTGGATTTGAAATGGAAAACCCTCCGGAGAATCTACAGAAAAAACCAACGGCCAGAACCAATCCCAACGCACAACAAACTCAAAAACCGGAAACCAGTGAATTAGAAATAGAATTCACTAATCCACAGGAAAAAGATCGTGAAATTGTAGCATCCAAACGTAACATTACCGTTAAGCGCCGTACCGGTGAAGTATTGAATGCCGATTACCTGAAATATTCACTGATTGGTGATCTGGATGCGAATCCCGTTTTGGTTGATGGTGATGTTGTTACAATATCCAGCCTCAAAGAGGGTTTAGGTCAGGTTTCCATATTCGGTGCGGTTAAAAATCCGGAAACATATGAATACCTGCCTGGTGACAGAGTTAAAGATATCCTCAATATGGCCCATGGTTTTACCATTGATGCAGACTCTTCGCAAATTGAACTGGTTCGTTTTACCAACCATGCATCTGCAACAAAAAAGATCAGCTTGTTGTTAGACACGCCGGAGCGTAAAAAAGAATCATTGAATTTTATGTTAAAACCGGATGACCGGTTGTTTGTTCAACAGATACCCAACTATCATTCCAAACGAACTGTTGAGATCAAGGGAGAAGTTCTTTACCCCAACAAATATGCACTGGATGATACTGTAAGACGATTAAAAGATGTTGTTAAACTTGCGGGTGGCTTTACATCCAGCGCCTCCCTGAAAAACGCATATATCATACGCCGGGCTTTGGAAAACGTTCAAGATCCTGAATTTATTCGTTTGCAGAACATGATGGTTGCAGACATGACCGAGATGGAAAGAGATTATTTCAAAGTAAAATCCCGTGAACGTACCGGCCAAATGGGTATTGATTTCATCCAGGTTTTTGAACAAAATGATGAACAGCAAAATATTTTACTGCGTGATCAGGACCTTATCGTTATACCTACCAAAGATCTAACAGTGAATGTTGCGGGACAAGTTATAAATCCCGGATTGATTCCCTTTGAAAATAGTAAAAAGCTGGAATACTATATCGCTGAAGCCGGCGGATATAACTATAACGCCAAAAAATCCAAAGTTCATATTATCAAAGCCAAAACCGGTGAATGGCTTAGACCGGGCAGAAAAGTTTCCATTGAAGTAGGAGATACAATCTTTGTTCCTGAAAAAGGAGAAATCGATTGGTGGGAACTGACACGCGACCTCGTTGCAGTAGGATATCAACTTGCGACCATTTACCTGGTAATCGATAGAACAAAATAAATAAAAAAAGCCGCTGAAAATCAGCGGCTTTTTTTATTCAATAATCCCTCGGGTTTTTAACCATTCAATACACAACATGGGCCAGTAACGAAAGGCCATATCTTTGGGACCCAAGCCCAATCCATGACGACCTTTTTCAAATATATGCATTTCTGCAGGTACACCGGCCTTTCTTAATCCCAGATAAAACAAAACGCTGTTTTCAGAGGGGACACCCGTATCTTCATTGGTATGTGCCAGAAACGTGGGAGGCGTATCTTGAGTAATGCTTTGATTGTTTGAAAACTTTTCAACCAATACAGGATCGGGATTTTCTCCCAACAGATTCCGCTTCGATCCCTGATGTGTGTATTCGGAATTCAAAGAAATTACCGGATAAATCAAAAGCATAAAATCGGGTCTACAGCTCATTTTTTCAATTGGATCTTGAGCATCGGGATTACCCAGATCAAAATGAGTACCCGTTGTAGAAGCCAAATGACCGCCAGCAGAAAACCCTATAACACCTATTCTGTCAGGATCAATATTCCATTTTTCGGCATTATATCGCACAGTTCGGATAGCATGTTGCGCATCTGTCAACGGTACAGGATGTTGACTCCCCTTGCCGCGGCGATAAGTTGTGATAATTCCCGCAATACCGTTATCATTCAACCATTCGGCAATCTGTTTTCCTTCATGGTCTGTTGCCAATCCTGAATACCCACCACCAGGGTAAATAACAACTGCGGCTCCTGTATTCTTTTCAGGAGCAGGTAAATAGATACTCATCATGGGTTCTTCTGCGGTTTGTTCTGCTGTTTTCATAGGCACACCATCTGGCCACAAGGGTTGGACGGTTGGCTTTTCAGCAGCCCACAAATTTATTGCAATCAACATGAAAATACCTGCTATTCTTTTCACAATCTACTCCCTATTTACTTTATAAATATCAAAATTTTTCATATAATACAGAAATTCTGTACAAGAAACAAGAAAAGATATGATGGAAAATATAAAATCCTTTTCAGTAGACACATGCTCGCTATTGCTGCTGCACCGATCTGACACGTTGAATCTTGTAATGCAGCATTACCAGCTCTGTACCCCATCTCAGGTAATCATAGAGTTGAAGGAGAAATCTCTTTACGATATAAATGAAAAACAACTTGAAAGAATCCATACAATTGATATTAAAGATGTAACCCCAATCAAAATAAATGGCCTTTCTCATACAGACAAGGCTGTAGTTACCCTGCACTCCTCTACAAATTGTGATGCAGTATTGAGCGATGACAAAAAAATATTGCTCTATTGCAAAAACAACAATATTCCACACTTTTCCTGTGTTTCAATATATGCTTTAATGCAATATCAAAATATCCTTGATGGTAAAACGGCTGAAAAGTTGATTTATAAAACGGGGAAAATAGGCAGGTACTCTGATAAAATCATCAATATAGCACTGAATTTACAAAAAAAATGGCCCGCCAAATAGACGGGCCACATTTTAAAAATCACTGGTTTGAAAAGATCTGAAAACCACTATATGCTTCCATACCATGTTCACCAATATCAAGACCACCCAGTTCTTCATCCTCAGTAACACGGATACCCAGGGTTGCTTTTAAAATCGAGAAAATAGCAAATGCGGCTATTGTACATAAAACACCTGCTGCCAATACACCAATGAGTTGGTTTAAAATGCTATATTCCTTACTAAAAATACCAACTGCCAATGTTCCCCAAACACCACAAACCAGATGCACAGAGATAGCACCAACAGGATCATCAATTTTTAGATGATCAACAGCCAGCACGGAGAAAACAACAATAACACCGGCAATTAAACCGATAATAATTGCAGAGGGAATAGACACAACGTCTGCACCAGCTGTAATACCAACCAAACCGGCAAGAGAACCATTCAAGACCATAGTCAGATCCGGTTTCTTTTGTACAGACCATGAAGTGATCATCGAAGAAATAATTCCGGCAGAAGCGGCAAGAGAGGTAGTAACCAGAACATAGGATACAGCACCGGGATCGGCGGACAATACAGAGCCGCCATTAAAACCAAACCAGCCCATCCACAACAAAAAAACACCAATCGCTGCCAGCGGCATGCTATGGCCCATAATGGGTTTAATATGGCCATTTACAAACTTGCCGGTACGTGGACCCAGAACAATTGCGCCAACCAGGGCCGCCCATCCGCCAACAGAATGTACAAAGGTAGAACCTGCAAAATCATGAAAATTCAACTTAGCGAGCCAACCGCCACCCCATCCCCATGAACCAACGATGGGATAAACAATGGCAATATAAATCATAGAAAAAATAAGAAAACTGTTCAGCTTTATACGTTCTGCAACAGCACCAGAAACAATAGTAGCTGCGGTAGCGGCAAACATTCCCTGAAACAAGAAATCTGTCCAATAGGTATAACCAGGATTATAAGCACTTGTCAAGCCTGCCGCATCTGTGCCAACGCCAAAGCCGGCAAATCCTAAAACCTTGCCCAACAGCCATGCATCACCAGGATACATTAAATTGAAACCCATCAAGGTATAGGTCAGCAACCCGATGGATACAATCAATGTATTCTTGAATAAAATATTTACCGTGTTTTTTGCTCGAGTTAAACCCGTTTCAAGTGTAGCAAAACCCAAATGCATTATAAAAACTAAAAATGTGGCAACCATCATCCAGGTATTGTTTACAGTAAATAAAACATCGCTAGCTGAAACAGCATCACCAGCTGCTTCCTGGGCAAACAAGCTTGTAGCGAATAAAAATACTCCTCCAATAATACCAAATTTGAAATTTTTCAAAACTCCTCCTAATATCTGATCCATTAATATTTACCCGATGGCATCATGGCCAGTCTCTCCGGTTCGAATGCGAATACAATCATCCAGAGAAAGCACAAAGATCTTTCCATCACCAATATTTCCGGTACGCGCTCCCTGAATAATTGCGTCAATTGTGGGTTCCAAAAAATCATTATTGATAGCCACTTCAAGACGAACTTTTTTCAACAAATTCACCTCAATGTCCGTACCGCGATAGGTTTCATGATAACCCATCTGCTGACCACAACCCAAAGCATTCGTAACAGACATTTTGTAAATCTCATGTTCATAAAGTGCCTGTTTTACAGAATTCAGCTTTTCGGGCTGTATATAAGCAATTACAAGTTTCATTTAATACTCCCGTTAATTGATAAAAAACAGTTAGTTTTAATGATATTGTCAAATATCATACCAAAAAACCACATGCGCCCAACACATTGTTTTATAGGTACTTACAACAAAAACGTGCAAATATATACCTACAAAATTGGAGTAAAAAAATAAATAAACTACATTTTTGTATATAACAAAAAATGCAATATCATAAAAATCCACCAACCCAAAATTATTGAGTGGCTGTTTTTTAGGGACTTGAGCACGGCTGTCTTGTTTGATGCAATCAAAAGGTGGGTGTAAAAACAACTATTTTGAAGGAATTATAAAAATATCCTACAAAAATGAATATTTCAATAAAGGCCGTGTTCGACCTTTATTGAAATCATTGAGGTCTGCTCACTTGACCAGTGTCATCTTTTTTATCGATTTACAACTTTCCGTTTCAAACTTGTAAAAATATACCCCACTGGGAAGATGCCTGGAATTCCAGACAACCTCATATTTCCCCGCATTTCGTTGACCATTCACCAAAACCTCTACCTCCCGGCCCAAAAGATCGTAAACTGCCAGCCTTGCATGGCCCTTTTCCGCCATTGTGAATCCAATTCGGGTTAACGGATTAAATGGATTTGGGTAATTATCTTCAAGGCTGAATTGAAACGGTGAATTTGTATTGTTATCTACTATATCCGTCATCACAACAGAGGGTAAAGTCCGCCCGATATCCCGCCCCTTCCCCTCTTTATCCGCCAGATAGACATTGACCCAATCCGGTCTTTCAGGCAGTTTATCATCAATCACAATTCTGCACCAATCAAAATCAGTCAATCTATTAAACCTGTCTGTTATTAATTCATAATATGACATTACCGGCCCTACAAACACCATGGGTTCAAAATTGTTCGAAGGTGAAGGAGCAATAAAAAATCCCATATCAAAGGCTGCAGTTCCCACGTGCAATACCCTGCCAACTTTGTGTCCATATTCATTTTCAGGCTGAGTATGAACATCTGCAATTATGCATTCAGAATCAAATACTGCCTGTTCCCGGTAGAAAAAATCCTTATACCACCCCAAATGCACAGGATCACCACATATACCCGGATAATAAAGCATACATTGCAAATATTCAATTTCGGCCTCAGAAAAAGGTTCTCGGTTTAATTCTTTTTCTGCAAGGCCTTTTAATTTTACTGTAATGTCTCCCAGCTTTTCAAAATACCCGGAGATTGAACTCATTAAATCATTATCTGTTGAAAATAAAGAAAAATATTCAGCAGCCTTGTTGGCAAAAACTCCTATACAATGAAAGAATTCAGGATTCGGTTCAATATACGAATGAGGAAAAGAACAGCCCGAACCACCGGTGTATGACTGTTTCGCATACAAAAGATTGTCGTGACGTAACTGCGCCCACGATGCCAGTTGTGTATTTAACTTTAATTGCTGCCATGCCGCGGATTGCATGAACAAGGGATACGATTCAACCTCTTTTGGATTCAACGTACGGATTGCACTCAACCAGACATTATATAAAGACATTTCCCAAAAGTCTGTATTGTAATTATCTACCAGGTATCTTAATCCTGCCAGGTTTTGAGAATAGTGATATTGCTCCAAATCTTGTTCAAGCAGCGGCAGAGCATTGTCATTACCCAACGCAAACATGGCGTCAAGCGGATCAGGCATTGGCCGCCAAACTTTATCTCCATTAAACACAATGCGATCAAACACAACATTGGCAAGCACATAAGAATCAATAACAAACCGCTGCCCCATGAGCTTGTAAGAAATTGGCAGCTTGCCCGGCTCGGTATTGAACGGGTCCATCTTGATAATTGATGACAAAATCTTTTGTCCAAATTCATCCGATTCTAGCAGCCGGTTCTGAAAACCAGCAAATCCATCACTGTCCGAGATGGAAGACAGGGTAACATTCTCACTCTCGACAAGATTTTTCAATTCCTGTGGTGTAAGGTTATCACTCTCACCTGTAAAGAACCCAATCATTTCATTTATCTGATTTAATTCATACCAGGCATCCGCAAGGGTCAGCAACTCATTTAAAAGTAGTGATACCTGAGCCATTCGCTGTAAATCACTCCACTCCCACGCATTGTCAGTCGGTGTTTCAGAAGGTGACGATAGCCAAAAATCAATTCTACCCAACCACATCATGGCTTGAAAATAACCATCAAGAGTCTCATAGGTCTCGGGATTTAGCTCGGCATAATGCCCCCGAACTGTAAATTGACTAAAATCAAAAAACCGTTCTCTTTCTGAAAATAATGACCATTGTGCTGCATCCTCAGATTCAATATACGCCCATATCTTTTCAAAATCTGTCATACAATCGGTTTGTGGTAAAACTTTTTGCTTTTTATACAGAGAAAGTGCCATAGATACATACAAATCCACATCAGCCAATGCTTTTTCCAGCTCAACCCCTTGATGTTTTTCAATCAACTCTGGAACAGATTCATACAACGCCACCAAAAGACTACCCAGCATGGGATTCAATAACACAGCCTCAATATCCCACAAAACATTATCGTACGCGGTATGAAGGCAATTTAATATCGCATCTGTTGAGAGAAAAACCGGCAAATCATTGTTGTAAATATCAAAAAACATTTGTCCCTGAGAACTTTTAGATTTTCTTTCTGTTACAACAAAATGGTTCGCATTCAACAAATCCAGCTCATCTGCCGTCAATCCATATTTAACAATGGCAGAATCAAGATAAAGTGCGGTAGATGCTGGTTGTTGACTTCCCAGCTCTCTATAATAAGTAGAAGGAGACGGATAGGCATCTAACAATTCCCGGGCAGACATATTTACATTATCAGACAAATACTGCTCATAAGCTTGAATATCAAAATCATCCTGAGCAAAGCACGCTATTGAAAAAACAATGCAAAAGATAAAAACAACAATCGATTTAAAATTCATGAAACACCCCTCTGGTTTTCCACAAAAAAAGTAAAACACCCTTATTTAAATTATGTAATAAAAAAAGATAATGCAATATAAAAATAAAAAAAGGAACCCCGGGGAAGGGTTCCTTTTTTTGGGCCAAGGGACAGCTTGGAAGGGAGGGTATTTATTTCAAAAGTGTCATTTTTTTGGTTGCTGTAAAGCTACCTGACACGATTTTGTAAAAGTATATTCCACTAGCAAATTTTTCAGAATTCCATACAGCCTGATGCCTGCCTGCTGCTTTATTTCCATTAACCAGAACCTGTATTTCTCGTCCAAGTAGATCGTACACAGACAGCTTCACATGACCACCTGCGGCAATCGAATAATGAATCGTTGTTTGCGGGTTGAACGGGTTTGGGTAATTATCTTCAAGACTGAATTGCATTGGCACTGCCTCCTGCTCATTACCAATATCGGTCAGCACTACAGCCGGAAGCTCGCGCCCCTGCTGCATTGCATTTCCGGTTTCATCAGCCAGGAAGATATTTACCCAGTCGGGACGGTCCGGCACATTACCAGTTTCTACCGATTCTTTCCACTCTTCGTCGGTCAATCGTTTAAAATCTTTGGTAACTTGCTGATAATACGACATGACCGGCCCCACAAAGATCATTGTTTCGTATTCATTTGTAGGACAAGGTGCAGCAAAAAAACCAAGCTGAAACTTGCCTACAGAAACATGCAGCACATGACCTACTGGTGCGCCCCCTTGATCGGTAGGTTGTGTGTGCACATCGGCAATAACATGGTCAATTAATGCCGGATCTTCCCGTTCGTAATACAAATCTGCATACCAACCAGTAAACGGTGGCTGCCCGCTTCCACCCCCTATAAACAACATGGATTGCAAGAACTCAACATCATTGTCATTAAATGTTTCATTGTTCAATTCTTTTAATGAAAGCGACTCTAACTTTACTATATTGTTTCCCAGTCTTTCAAAATAGTCCAAAATATTGGGCATTATATAACTGTCTTGAGAATATCCTTCAAAAAAGGCTGCGGCCTTGTCTGCAAACAACTGAATACCTCTGTAAAACTCGGGATATGGCTCAACAAATGAATGCGGAAAAGAACATCCCGTTGCACCGGTATAGGATTGTTTTGCGTATAACAAATTGTCGTGACGTAACTGCGCCCACGATGCCAGTTGCGTATTGATTTTTAACTGGTGCCATGCCGCAGATTTCATAAACTCTGGATAGGTTTCAAGGTCCTGAGCAGGATTAATGGTTCGTATGGTATTCAGCCAGACATTATATAAAGATTTTTCCCAATAAGAATCATCATAGCTTTCTACCAGATATCTCAAACTTGCCAAATTCTGTGCATAGTTGTATGTTTCCAACTCTTCTTTTAAAAGGGGCAGGGTATTATCATTGCCCAGTACAAACATTGCATCCAAAGGGGAAGGTAATGGGCGCCATACCTTGGCCCCATTGAAAACAATGCGGTCAAAGACAACGTTACCAAGTACATAGGAATCAATAATAAACCGCTGCCCCATCAATTTATAAGATACCGGTAAAACACCGGGCTCGTCACTGTAGGGATCCATCATCATAATGGATGATAAAATTTTCTGGCCATATTCATCTGAACCTAACAACTTTTCCTGAAACGCAGCCATACTTGCACTATCCGCCAGGGATTCAACGGTTATACTGTTGTCGTAACATACCTGGGCCAGTTCAGCAGGTGTCATGTTATCACTTTCACCTACAAAAAAAGTGATAATTTTGTCTATCTCTTCCTGTTGCTCCCAAACATTCGCACTTTCCATCAACTCATTCATCAAGAGCGAAGCACGCGCCATTCGCTGGACCTCGTACCATTCCCACTCTTTTTCAAAAGGATTCACTGGCGGAGGTGTCAGCCAGAAATCAATACGACCCAACCACATCATGGCCTTGAAATAATCTTCCAGCGTTCTTGACTCACCATCTTTCCAGTACGTCTTTGTATAGTGTCCTCGCACTGTAAATTGGCTAAAATCAATCTGACGTTTTCTTTCCTCAAATGTAAAAAGGGACATGGATGCCGGTTGTTCAGCTTGTATTGACTGCCAAACATCATCAAAATTGTCTACAAATCCAGACTGGGTATGCTGGGCCTCCCCCCTTAATAATGAGAGGGCCATGGTAATATAAAGATCAACATCACCCAGCTCATTATCAAACCCTGCATTCGCATATTTGCTCAAAAGATCCGGCATCCGCTCATACATCTTTTCCAACTGGATATCCAATGAAGGCTCCAGCAATTCAATTTCAAGGTCCATCAAAATTCGATCATATGAAGAATGCAACGCCTGTAAAATTGCATCAGTAGTTACAAAAACCGGCATATCTTTGATATAAATATCATGGAATGCCTGGCCAATTGCACTAAACTTTAGACGCTCTGTCACCATAAAATGATTATTCTTTAACAGCTGTACCTCATCTTCGGTCAACTCGTATTTTTCTATCACAGAATCCAGATAGGCAGCGGATTCGATTGAATGCTCAGTATTCAATTGTTTATAATATGTATTCTGTATGGGATATTCTGATGACAATGCATCAACAGACATGTTTTCAGTAGCTTTTAAATAGTCCTGGTAGGCTTCAAAACTAAAATTTTCCTGCCCCCACATCAGCGACGGAATAATAAAACATACAATAAATGCAATTTTCAATATATATATTTTCATAACAACCCTCGCTATTTTCTAGTATTACACTTTTATACTATCAAAATGCCTGCCAAAGATTTCAATAGCCACAAGGGACTATTTTTATTACAGTTGCAGGTACACAGGTTATATATAAAAACAAAATCGGTACGAAAATTATTCGTACCGATCACATATTTTGCGTATTTTAAAATTGGATTTATTTAAGGGCTAGATAGTCGCGATAAATTTGGCTTACAACCTCATCAAAAATATCTTTAAAAGTATGGGCCATGTGAAACTGGCCAAAGTTCAGACTGTTTTCATCTGCGCCTTTTTCAATAGCACAGATGATATCATTGGCAAGATGAGCGGCTTCCAGTATATTGGTAAACTTGCTGTCTTTTTTATCAATTTGGTGATGGAACAAAGCAACCTCTATACAGATATCCGGCAGATTCCATAGATCTAACAGATACGCACCAATTTCCGCGTGAGTGCTTTCCGAAAATCCCAACGACAATTCACATTCGTAAAATGACAACTCGGGATTCCTCTTCATACAAGCAATAACTTCATCATATCGGTCAGGGAAATATTGCAACAAAACAATTTTACCAATATCGTGAGTGATACCCACAGATTTATAATTAGAGTTTATTGTTTCGTTATTCATCAATTTATAGAGATATTGCAGATATTTATTAACAAAGGCAGAATGTTTAATGATTTTCTGAAATTCTTCCATTTGCTTTTGAGACAAGGGTTTGAGATTGGCAAGAGAAACAGCCAAAACGATATCCCGAACAGCATCAACACCTAAATACATGATTGCATGTTCTAGCGATGCAGTACCCATATTACCGTAAAAAGCTGAATTGGTTACATGCAGCACCGCAGAAGCAACAGAAGCATCTTTTTCGATAATCCGGGAGAAATCCTGATAATCAGCCCTGCTCTCAACAGCTTTCATAAATTCCTGATATAACAAGGGTAAATGAGGCAGAGACTCGATACTGTTCATCAAAGTAGCAAGTTTTTTACCGTGTAATATCTTTCTGATATTTAAAATCCGATTCAATCCCTTGCGGATTTCAGTTGCATTGGCATCCCGGGGTTTGGTAAATGAAGAGACGGCAAGGCCATCTGTCAATGCTTTGACTACAGCCGGCTGCTCAACAAATCCACCTAGTATGACTCGCAGCACATCAGGGTGCTGGGATTTTATTTGCTTTAAAAAATCAAAAGATTCAGACTGGGCCAATTGATAGTCATATATCACAAGATCAATAGCTTTCCTTCCCAGCATTTCCAGTGATCCCTGCTTACTGTTGGTAAAAAAAGCAATTTCTGACCGTTTAAAAGCATTGTTCAACAATCTGGTCAGATCTACATCTTCGGAGATAAACAGGACGTTTCCGAGTTCCTGCTTGTTAATTTCGTTCATATATTATTCCTGAATAGCATATATTATAATATATCAATTTATTATAATTAATTTTTAAAATCAAATTATATCTTTTTAAAAAAACGAAAATATTATCTAAAACTCTGATATAAATCAGTATATAGATAATAATAAAATATCTTTTTAGCATTTGAGTTAATCAAAATAACCATGAAACGCAGCCAAAGCGCGCTTTCTGGCAAAAGAATGATCAACAATCGGGCCAGAATATTCTGGCGTATGCACATTTGGCACCCATTTTTTTATATACTTGAAATCCTTGTCAAACTTTTGCTGCTGCGTAGTAGGATTAAAAATACGAAAAAACGGAGCGGCGTCACATCCCGTTCCTGCGGCCCATTGCCAGTTTCCATTATTGGCAGACAAATCATAGTCCAGCAGTTTTTCAGCAAAATACCGTTCACCCAACCGCCAGTCCAGCAACAAATGTTTACTCAGAAAAGAAGCTGTAATCATTCGGACCCGGTTGTGCATATATCCGGTTTGGTTCAATTCGCGCATACCTGCATCCACCAGAGGATACCCGGTTTGCCCGTTGCACCAAAGCTCAAACGCCTCGGGATCGTGCCGCCAGGGAAAGTTTTTATATTTCTCCCGAAAAGATTGGTTTTCAACATGGGGGAAAATGATATAAAATCATCATAAAAAACTCGCGCCAAATCAATTCCGAAAGCCAGACATCATTTTCATGTATTGCAAGCTGAACCAGCTCTCTGATACTGACCGTTCCAAAGCGCAAATGCAGCCCCAGATGGGTTGTTCCATCAATAGCCGGAAAATCCCGTGTACTGTGATAATTGCGAATGATTTGCAGATCCGGAACACTATCCGGGAAACGGGTATCAGCAGGCTCGAATCCTATTTCTTTTAATCCCGGCAGTTGAGGAGTATTTTCAAACTTGAAAAACTGATTTAAATTCGCTTTTGAATCTTTTGTTTCAAGATCAGTGGGTTGGAGTGTTTTCAGCCATCTGTTTTTAAAAGGAGTAAATACCGTATATGGCTTTCCATCCGGCTTTACTACCTCATCTTTTTCAAAAATCACCTGATCTTTACAACTCCGAAATCTTATTCCCTGGGATTTACAGAGTTTTTCAATACGATTATCTCGCTCAATGGCATAAGGCTCATAATCGTGGTTTAAATAAAGTGCTTTGGGTTTGTACCTGTTAAACAATTCATTCCAAACCACCTCAAGCTCACCATGCCTGACAATCAAACCACTTTTAACATCTAAAAGTTGATTGTGTAAGGATTTTAATGTTGAATGGATAAACGTAACGCGCTTATCTTTTGGGTCTTTTAAGGGGTCTAAAATAACTGTATCAAAAATAAAAACGGGGACTACTTTATATCCACTATTCAGGGCTTCAAACAGGCCTGCGTTGTCTTGCAAACGCAGGTCCCGTCTGAACCAAAACATTACACATTCATGCGTATCCGGGTTCATGCAAATAACCGCGCTCCTTACCTACTCCATATAAATTCTTTTGCAGCATGCGTCTTGCTCTAAACAATCGTGACATGACCGTCCCCAAAGGGATCTCTGCTTTTTCTGCTATTTCTTTATATGTTAATCCTTCAACATCTGCCAACACAATAATTTCTCTAAAATTATCAGACAATCGATCGAGTGCACCATTGATCTCATCATCAAATAATTCCCTGTATGTGTCTTGTTCAAACACATTATTTGTAATGGATTCGTATCCGGGGCCTTCATCTTCAATAAAAAAAGATACTTTTTCCAACTCTACCTGTTGTGGTGATCGTGCTTTTTTGCGATACCGGTTAATAAAGGTATTCGTCATGATTCTGAAAATCCAGGCTTTAAAATTGGTTCCTTCCTGAAATTTTTCAAAAAACCGATAAGCACGTAAATAAGTGTCTTGCACAAGGTCCTCTGCTTCAGCAGAATTTTTTGTTAAACGAAGTGCGGAGCTATAGAGTAAATCCATGTATTGCAGAGAAACATCTTCAAACTTGGTCCGCTTATGTTCCGAAAGCGGAATTAAAACTTTACTCATTTTTTGCCCCTTTCATTTGATTAATGTTAATATTAAACAAATGTTACAACCATAACAAGAATTCCATCTCCCCGAGTCATCAATGCGTCACAACCTCCGAATTTCACTTGAAATTCCTGCATTAATTTTTTATTTTCCAATAGCCCTATTTATATTTAAACAAACTGAAATAAAATAGCAAGTAAAAACCGCATAATTATTTAAATTTACTATGAAAATCATCCCAAAACCCAGAATATTCAATAACAAAGAACATCACTTAATCAAACCTAGTACTTTTACTATTGGTTTCAGCCCGATGTTCCAATCACAGGCTGAACAATTGTCAAAATTATTTGGGAATACTAAAAAGCTGGAAATTATTGACTCGTTAGAAACAGATATGAGGCAATACAGTATTTTGCTGTTAATTGCGGAAGAAAAAAATCTGCAATATTGCTCACCCGACGGCAACATCAAATTTAACACTGCTCTCCACAATGAAGGTTACATTCTGGACATTCAAAAAGACCAAATTATTCTTTTGGCAAAAAGTAACGCCGGCATGTTTTATGGAATTTCCACCTTGCAGCAGATCTTTCAGCAGTACTCATCCTCTGACAAAATCCCAGGCACTATAATTAAAGACTGGCCATATTTCTCTATCCGTGGTGTTTCGGATGACATCAGCAGAGGACAGGTCTCTACACTGGAGAATTTTAAAACCATACTTGACAGGCTGGCCCAATTCAAAATTAACGTCTATATGCCTTATCTGGAAGACATGTTCCAGTTTAAAGCCTTTCCACAAATCGGTAGTAACCGCGGTGCCCTCTCTGCAAAAGAATGCCGCGAGCTTCAGGATTACGCAAAAGCACTAAACATACAAATCATTCCGGTATTTCAAACTCTGGGACATTTTGAAAACATTCTAATCCAGCCCGAATTTATAGAGCATGCGGAATACCCGGGTGCGTCTTCACTCAATGCGGTTTCACCCAAAACATACAAGTTTCTGGAAACACTGCTTGATGAATTTTTACCGGTTTTCGATTCAGCATACATCAATATTGGTGCTGATGAATCATGGGATATTGGACACGGCGCCAGTCGGGAAAAAACGGAAAAACATGGCAACGCCAAGGTCCATGCCGACCATTACCTCAAAGTCTTTGAGCTGGTAAAAAAGCACAACAAACAGATCATGATGTATGGTGATATTATTTTAGACTATCCCGAAATTTTACAATACATCCCTGACAATGTCATTATTGTGGACTGGCATTATGATCTCCAATCCCCCTATTCATCAACAGAGATATTTAAAAAAAGCGGCAAACCTTTTATTGTTTCTCCCGGCACACAAAGCTGGAGCCGCATTTTCCCCGATCTAACCCACGCCCGTACAAACATTGCCGGCATCATTAAAGATGGCCATGAAAACAACACCATAGGCGTTATCAATTCCGCGTGGGGAGATTTTGGTGGCGGTAACATGCGTGAACTCAACACTTACCCATTTGCCTATGGAGCTGAATTATCATGGAATCCGGACAGCAATGACATTGCAGATTTTGAAGACCGTTTTTTCTATCAATTCTTGCACTGTGAGGATCCCGGTATTGCTTCTGTGTACCACCTCCTTTCCTCCTGTTCAGATTATTATGATCTAAACCATTTTTTCGGGCACCCCTTTTACCCCGGACAAAGAGACAAGCAGCATTTTCTTAAACGGGCCAATGAATTGCCCTTGCTGGCCAAGCAAGCACAAAAAGAGATTAAACAATTAAGAAAAGAAATAGGACTTGATACAAGCCATTTAGATATTCTTAATCTCTGCGCCCGTATGTACGAGTGGGTAGGCATTTTGTACAATCTGCGAATTGATTTACAAAAGTTGAAATTACATATCCCGGACAGAGAACAAAAATTAGCTTTATCAGACCAAATGAATCTGCTGATTGAAAAACTGACGGAAATCAAAACAGATTACAAAACCATCTGGTTAACCTACAATAAAAAAGACAACCTGCACCGTATACTGACACTGATGGAACGCGTTGAAAAAGAAATCAAGATAAAACAGCAGGAAATCATGCAGGGGAATGTACAATTGAATGGCAATCTGGAATCACGGTTTATCTCATTTCCCTCCAAAGATGAATCCATTCCCGGAGTCGTTCTACAGAAAAGGATACTTTTAGACGAATTGCCCAAAACAGCGTGGATCCAAATCATTGCGGAGACACATGCGGCTGTTTGGATTAATGGCAATCTGGTAGGCACTGCGGTAGCCTCAAGAACCTTATCCGCCATTGTAGAAGCTGAACGTGTAAAATACTGGCGTGTAGAAGATTATTTACAAAAGGGTGAAAATATAATAACCGTACAGGTTAAGCAATATAAAAAAGAAACAAAAGCCGCGGGAAACATCTGGTTTGAATGTGAGGAACCCAATCTCATCATCCAGTCAAACGAAAGCTGGAAAGCCGCATTAACCCAACAAACAGATATAAATGAAATTCAGGTCATAGACGAAAGCGCATGGCAACCGGCAGAAGCAGTTTTCAATCCCTGGATCATATCAAGGCCGTATTTTAAACACGGCCTCTCTAGTCGTATTGAATTTTACCGTCAGCCTCCGGTTTAGATCATTGGGGCTGATGCTTGTAATATTTTAAAGAATTGGGTTTAACAGGACATTCAGCCGCAATATGCATATCGCTTACTTTGCCATGGGTACGCAGATCAAACAAGCGCGGTACTATGATATCGCGCACCTGTGAAATAGACAATGGATTTACATAAATCTTGGTTCCGCCTTCAAATCCCGCCGAAATATTAATACGCCATTTTATCAATACATGCCAGGGCATGGGTACCACACTGTCCACCGGCATATAATACCACTCTTCATTACATGAAATTCCCGGCCCCATTGCTGCATGAATAGCATGCACAAGGTCGCTAAATCCGCGCAATTCACTGGGTGAATGATCATTGGGACGACAATTCTCACTTTTAGAATAGATAGCAACCGTAGGGTTCCGGTGCCCCAAATCTGCAAAGGCAATAGCATAATCATTTTCACAGATCACAAAATTATTATAAGACGCAAAATTGGCCGCATATTCATTATAGATATTGGGATTCCGTGCCGCCATCTCTATCTCGCGCTCAACAGATACACCCCATTCATCGAGTCCTACAAGTTGTTTGTGCAAATGCTCGAAAGAAGCGCCAGCCTCTCGCAGCCAATTTTGAAAAACACTGACATAGCGGACGTATCTTACGTTCTCGTACATATCCTGCATGGCTCTGATGGTAAACTGAAAATATTGAAAATGCTCTTCGGGTGTCAACGCACCCGAAGAAGCAAGATCTATGGTCTGTTTAGCATCATCCCGATAATGACGGCGTGGAATAATAAGTTCATGCGTACCACCAAAAAAAGCGTCACTCATTGCAATCTTTTCATCCACAGTCATTTTGGCAATTTCAGAATCCGCTACACCTGTATATTTCAATTTCATATTGATCATGGAAACAATGTGATTTCGACCCAGCTCGGTTGACAAATAGGCATCTTTACGCTGCTGGTTCTTGTCTGACAAGCGGTAATCATAATTCTTTTTCCAATAATCAATCCGAACAATTTCAAACAAATTTGAAATTCGCCGGAATTCTGCAGGCGTTGTCAAAATTTCATGCGGCTGCAGATTTTCAAAGTACTGATATTTACCATCAATTATTTGAACTCGGGATTTTTCCGGTGTTGTATTAAAATAAAGCGTTGAACAGAAATCACAGTAATCTTCATCCTTTTTTTTCTGAATAGGCTTTATGTCATCAGGACGGACAGTGTTAATGGGGCGATTCCCGCGTCCCGGTATGAACCAAACTTCGGTACCGGTAAACGGATTGATATGTTTTTCTGTTCCATCCGGCATCCGTCTAAAAAGATCACGGTCTAATCTGTTCATGCGCTAATCCCTTATTTTACAAATTGCTCTACGAAATATTTGGCGGTTAATGGTTCGCCGGTAGCTTTTTCAATCATTTCATTCCAACGGTATTTAGCGCCGGGTTCAAAAATATGTTTTTCAATATATTCGCCAGCTTTGCCTTCACCCACATAACTCACATCACTTTTCATATCTTTTCCCATTACATCTACGACCAATGTATGGTGCAATTGAGAAGCAAACAGCTCGCCCAATAAATAGTTGTGATAGTAACAAGGTGCCATAGAGAAATGGATCTTGGCGGCCCAATCCGGCTCGTTACGCTTTTCAGGACGTTTTACCATCTGGTATTTTTCAACAAGGTCCCACCAGAGGGTGTTCAGATCCTGATCAGGATTTGCATACAATTCTTTTTCAAAATTGTACATAACCATTGCCCAGCGCGCAAAAATCAATTGTTTGAGTCTGGCATATTTATCACTTACTTTATCAATATCGCTTCTCTGATCATCAGAGAGATCAAGCATTTCCTGCATCCAGGCACCGTTTCTGCTCAGGCGACCAAAGAACATGGCAATGGCTTCGGTAGTAAAGGTGTGAGCAGGTGTTCTCAACAAATATGGCGTTTCAGAATCCTGATATTTATCATAAACGGCATGACCCAATTCGTGCAGCATGGTTTCCATCCAGCGTTCATTATTCTTCACATTACACAAAATACGAACATCTCCTTCACGGTCAATGTCAGTACAGAACGCATGCGGATTTTTACCTTCTTTTTCATATAAATCACTGTTGGCAAGAATACTCTCTACCGGCATATTGATGCTGTCATAAAACTTTTCAGCCAATTTTACAACATCCTTGTTTTCGTAAAATCCATCAAGATCCAGTTGATAAACCAGCGGGGTTTCCTGGAAAAACGGATCATGATAATGCCAAGGCTTTAAATCATCCACAGACACGCCACTGTTTTTGGCCAAAATGCCATCCAACTCTTTTTTCAGCTTTGCAAACGGCTTGTTGGTCAATTTGTACAATTCATCAAAAATAGCATCCAATTCTTCCACACTTTGTTCATCAACACTAAGAGACAAAGTATGGTAATTCTCAAATCCTAAATTATGTGCAGCTTTGTTACGCAATTTTACCAATTCAATCAAATCATTGGCAATTTCGGGTGCCACTTGTTTACTTGCCAACCATGCGTCTTTTCTTTTAGCAGAATCCGTTTCTTCTTTTAAAATCAATTCTATATCATTCCCGCTTACGGGTTTACCATTTATTTTTCCACGAAAGGTGTTAAACCGCTCTTCAATCTTGGCGCCTTTTTGTACAATAGCTTCAAGCAGCTCAGGCTCAATCTGGTTCTGTAGATATCCCAGGTACAGAATCTCAAGTTGACGGGCCAAAAGCGGATCTTTAATATTCCCACTTTCCTTAAATGCTTTAATTAATTCAAAATCCTTGGGATCACTATAAACCTGTTTTAGCTCCAGCTCTACTTTACTATAGGTTTCATAATCTTCCGATTGTCCTTTTAATGCGGCATTCCAATAAGCCAGTGCCGCCTGTTCCTGCAAGGGTTGAACTTTTGCCAAATGTTTTTGTAAAAACGCTTCCATATCACTCTCCTGTAATCCTTGTCCAAAAGCAATAGTAGACAAGAAAATAAAACCTAAAAACGTGTTCAATACTTTCACTTTTTACTCCTATTTTCTTTTTTTCTAAATTAATCAAACCGCTTTCCAAAGTCAACTCTAGAATCTTGTTTTTATCTTTTTGATATTTAACAAATTTTCTGTATTTTTAATCCAGGAAAGGAAAAATATATGAAACAAGGTAAAAAAGAACTTATCGTAGTTGGAGACAGGCTGTTAATCGTCCCGGATATAGGTGACGATCGCAGCAACTCTGGCTTGTACCTGCCCAAATGGGCAGTGGAAAAAGAATCCATTCAGGGTGGCAGAATTGTTGAAGTAGGTCCTGCAGTACCCATGCCGGAGCCCGAAGACATTGAACAGGAACCCTGGAAGCAAAACTACGACGAACAATCAATACCCCAGCAAGCCCGGGTAGGTGATTATGCGATATTCTTGCGCAAAGCAGCTGTTGAAGTAAAATATGACAACGAAACATTTTTGATCGTTCCCCATGGTGCATTATTGTTACTGGTTAGGGACATATAATATTTATTTTTTCATAAAAACATGTGTGGTATCAACCCTTGGACCCTTTTCTATCAAACCTCAAGCTACATTTTAAAAAGCACCAACTCAGAGCAGGGCAATATCTTTCTGCCCATGGTGCATCTGAATATACAATTTTAATAATATTTTCATTAATATTGGGCACTGTTGCCGGACTTTCAGCGGTAGGATTTCACGAATCTATTGCCCTTTTACAACATCTGGCATTGAAAAACCATTCAGCCCCATTTTGGTTGATCATAATATTGCCGGTAATCGGCATGCTGATCCAGTATTTTATGGTCAAGATTGCTCCCAAAGAATCCCGGCAAAAAGGTGTACTTGAAGTAATTAAATCTGTCTCCCTGTACGATGGCAAGCTTTCTCCCAAAGCAACATTATTTCACTTTTTAGCGCCTGCTGTTTGTATAGGAAGCGGTTGTACCGTTGGCCCGGAAGCCCCTGCAGCCCAAACCGGTGCAGGTGTTGTATCCGCTTTGGGTAGAATGCTGGGCCTTTCAGAATCGCGCCTGAGAATGTTTACCGCAGCCGGCGCCGGAGCAGCTATTGCGGGTGTATTTAACACTCCGCTTGCCGGGGTATTTTTCGCGCTAGAAGTTGTTCTGCTTAACGAGTTTAGAGCCACAGCTCTCAGTGTATTTCTGCTTTCATCAGTTTCTGCCAGCGCTGTTTCTCGTATCTTTTTAGGCAACGATCCCAAATTCCTCTTTGATACGGTACAGCTCGGTTCTTATCAGGATTATATTTTCTACTTGCTCTTGGGTTTAGGCGCAGGATTGTTATCCATTCTCTTTATCAAATCCAAAGAAAGCGTACACCACAGTTTTTCACGTATTTATAAACGGTATCCCTTGTGGACAGGTATGGTTGTAGCCGGACTCATCATGGGTTTGGCTGGCTTTATGATTCCTGATATTTTGGGCATTGGTTATGATGCAATTAATAACATGCTGGCACAAACCTATACCCTGAAAACCATATCTCTACTCTTTGTTTTAAAATTTGCACTTGTTGTTTTGATTTTGGGTGCCGGCGGTTTTGGCGGTATCTTTGCGCCCTCTATGTTCATGGGTGCATGTTTCGGTTATCTGTTTGCGGTAACCGCCTCTTCAGTATTCAATCTTGATCTGCATACCACAACATTTACACTGGTGGGTATGGGCGCAATGTTGGCAGGGGTTAACTCTGTACCTATAACCGCAATTATGATTTTGTTTGAAATGACCAACGATTATCACTTTATTTTGCCGCTTATATTGGGCATTGTAGGCAGTCATACAATTGCTCAAATGGCCATGAATGGCTCTATCTATGCAAAAGAACTGGCAGAAGAAGGATACGAAGTAGGTGAAACTCAGGAAAAACGGATACTCTGTTCAATTCCGGTAGAACACATTACCCGAAAATCTATACTACTCATCCCTGAAAACACACCCATCTCTGAATTGATTCATACCTTTTTGAACGATGAAGAACACGATACCATCTATATCACCAACAAAGCAGGCAGTCTCACCGGTGTTATTCACAGTTCAACACTTCACCATCTTATAACATCTTATCATACGCTTGAAGGCATGGTAATAGCCAAAGATATTGCCGATGAAAACCTGATTTTTGTTAACTGTAATGACAATCTTGAAATGGCAATGCGAATTTTTGCTTCACACCACATTGAAGAGATTCCTGTATTAAAAGAAGGTGTTGAAAATAAAATTTTGGGAGTATTACACTATCAAGATGTGTTGAATATCTATAACCAGAAAATTGGTAAAATATCACTCAGAGACGAACTGGCTGTAAATGTAAAGTCCTTGCAGAAAGACAAAATTATGGAGGCGGTACCGGGCTTTTCAATAGCGCAGGTCAACCTTCCTGACAGCTTTATCAACAAAAGCCTGTCAAAACTCAATCTGAGAAACAAGTACAATATAGATGTGTTAATGGTAGAACGGTTAAACCTTGTGGACATGAAAACATCGGACGCGGAAAAAGTGATGCCTCATAAAGATATGGTCTTTATGAGGGGAGACAAGCTGTTAATCTATGGCAAGTCTCTGGATGTTGTAAGGTTTAAGCAGGATATAAAATAAGCACGTCTTTATAAGATATTTAACGTAATGATTTTTAAAAACTTGTAACATAATTACAGAAACAAAATAATTGCTTAATAAACGTCATTTTCAAGTCTTTTTACAAACTTTGTTGTTGATTTTTGTCAATAAATCCTGTATAATAAGACAATTACAATTCTTACAGATGAAATCAAGAGGTAATAATGGATAAAAAAGTTCTTGTTGTTGATGATGAGGATATGATCCGAAATCTGCTCGAAGAAACATTAACAGAGGTTGGCTTTTCGGTTTATACTGCATCAACAGGCGAAGAGGCTTTAAAATTATTGGTCAAAGAAAACATTGAAATCATTTTTCTTGATTTAATGCTTCCGGGGATGGATGGAATAAATCTTTGCAAGTTGTTAAAAAAGAACAAACCGACCTCATGTATTCATGCAATAACAGGTTACAAATCTACTTTTGATCTTATCACCTGTCTTGAGGCAGGTTTTGATGATTATTTCCCAAAACCATTTGACCTTTCGGTAATTACCAAAGCAGCACAAGATGCTGTCGATAAAATTGAACGTTGGAAAAAAATATAATATAATTTAATGACGATTAGGTAGAATCACTGCACCTGTTGATCCAGCAGGGTTTTCAGGTGTGCACTGTTTTTGGGGGCCCAGGAGAAAGATTTTTCCCAAACGCTTTTGTTTTCCATACATAAATAGATAAACACATCTGCTGAATAGCTTTTTATCCATTTGTACATGTGTGAAAACATTTCTATGCGTTGTGGTAAAAAATATCGTAGTTTTTTGTCACGGCCCGGCAAGAGTTCTCCCAACACAATATCAGAATTCGGATGATTCTCACGTATTACATCATCCAGCATGGCTGGGTAACGCAACGCACCCAGGCTTATCCATGCAATATTTTCCGGTTTAATAACTTTGAATATTTTATCTACGGTTTCTTTGTATTCTTGTTTCCAGCCATCAAACCAGATCATTGGATCGAAATGGAATCCCAATCTGTATCCAGCCTGCTGAACCTGCTGTGCTGCCAAAAGGCGGTCATCAATTGACGGTGCTATTCCCTCATCATGTTCTGTTACCTGCTTTGCGTTCATAGACCAGGATACAACAGTCCGGCCTTTGTGCTCAACTGTCAACAAATCTTCCACATGTACATTCTTGCTTTTAAGCTCAATGATGGCATTTTGCTTGTCTGCAAAATAGCGTACAAGATCTGCCCCTATGCCTAAAAAGTGGTCAAAGGTAAGGCTGTCACTCAGCTCCCCTGTCCCTATTCTGTAAAACCGGGTGGGGTGATCAACCAATGCTCGGTCCAGCTCTGTGTACATATCATCATGATTGGCATAGACTGTAATCAATGGATTGTTTAAATACCCCTGTAGAATACAATAACTGCATCCCAGGTCACATCCCGCCGCAATATCCAGATTATAGTACAAACAGCAAACATGCTTTTGTGTACCTGGACACAAGCGCAAAAAAGGGCCGCGCTGTTTTGCAAGCAATAAGGTATTTTGCCATTTACTGTGTGTTTGCTCGGTAGCCTGATCAATAACCAGGTTTGCGTCTTCAGTATCATGAACATCTGCATTGGGGAAACGGTCCAAAATCCGTTTAACCATCATTGTGTTTTTTACATCTGTTTCAATATATATCCGTTCCGGACGAAAAAAATCTTTATATTTGCTCATACCAATTCAATCAATTTTCTTATAATGTCTTTATCATTTAATTCCTGTAACCGCTCCAGATGCTGTTGAAATTCCTCTGCCGATGAAACATTCAACAAAATTGTGTATCTGTCACCATCAAAAAAAGGTGGATGCTGAATTAACAACTCGGGTGGTAATTTGACAGTTTTTAAAATCTCTTTAAAGCGACTCTCTGTTTCACTGTATTGCGGGTATCTTTTTTGCCAGAACAATTGTTTTATACGATCAGATTTTTGCGCGGGCGCAAGCAGTTCGTCCGTAACAATATTCTGAATTTCAGCTTCCTGAAGAAAATCTGATATAGCAACATTTTCCATTCTTGCAATATCCTGCACCAGGGCCCAAAACTCTTTTTGACGATTTTTACCAATACGTAATTCTTTAATAAAGCCCAAAAAAGCATTTCTAATATCCGGCTCAACAGATACAATCTCTGCGGCCATATCCAAAGATAACTGGTCATCAATTAACATTTGCTGCCATGATTCTTCAAGCATATAAAGATCTTTATGTAATTCATACACTTTGGGATTTCTTCCGTATCCCATTTCCGGTAAAAAGTGTTTAACAATTTCATTTTTATCAACGCCTCCCGACTCCAGTCGTTGAATAATGACCGAAACCTCAACAGGATTTACAGGTCCTCTATCCATACGGTCTTGCAGTGCCAGAGCAAATGCCTGTTGAAACGAAAGCTGCTGTTCTAAAACAATTGCCGGGATTATAGTCTCACCAATCGCAAGCATGGCCTTAACTCTTGCAAAACCATATAACAGTCTAAATCCTGATTGGGTTATTTCTACCAAAACCGGAGCAACAAATCCTGTTTTACAGATATTGCTTTCAAGCTCTTTCACATTTATCAACTGTTCAAGATTATAGGTTTCATCCTTTTGGTTGATCCCATTTATATTTAAATCCATTAATTTTGTTTTCAACATGTTCACTATTCCTCTATAAAAATCAGCAATGTAAAATAACGATCTTCTTTGAAAATTAAAAGCCTAAAAAACCCCTTGATTCTTTTGCAAATAATTCATAAGATTATTCTTGAAATTTTGTTACTTGTAAATTAACAAGAAAGGGTTCAAATGGCTTTTGACAGCAAAGGAACATTGAACAAAGTAATGCTGATTGGCCGATTGGGGCAGGATCCGGAATTGAAATATACTCCTTCCGGAGCCGCAGTGGCAACATTATCCGTAGCGACCAACACGTCCTGGAGAGGTCAGGACGGTAGTCAGAATGAAAATACCGAATGGCACCGTGTTGTTGTTTGGAGAAAACTGGCTGAAATTATGGAGCAGTATGCCAAAAAAGGGACCCGTGTATACGTTGAGGGGAGATTGGTAACCCGTTCATGGGAAGACAAGGACGGAAATAAACGCTACACAACGGAAATTCAGGCAGATAATATGCAGCTCCTGGATTCAAGAGGTTCCGGTGGCGGCTCATCAGAGTCTTCCGAAGGACCACCCTTACCACAAGAACCTGCATTTGACGATTCCGGTTCAGATTCAGATGATCTTCCGTTCTAACAAAAGGGTAGTTAAATCACGTTGTAATTATACACATCCGAGGTGCCCCCTCGGATTTTTTTTAGGATTTGACTTATGATAAATTATGATGACTTGATAAACAAAGCCCTTGATAGCCGTAAATTTGCCCAGGCCCCACACTCGGGTTTCAGAGTAGGTGCCGCATTATTAACCTCAAGCGGCGAGGTTGTTACCGGCTGTAATGTAGAATCCAGTTCTTATGGACTAACCATGTGCGCGGAACGCGTGGCCCTTTACAAAGCATTGTCTGAAGGCCACACGAAATTTGAAGCTATTGCAATTGCTTCAGATTCCAAAAACTTTTGTCCCCCCTGTGGTGCATGCAGACAAGTCCTTTGGGATTATGCTCCGGACCTTCCGGTTATACTCATATCTGACAGTAAAAACTTTCAAATCATCCCCCTGGGAGATTTGTTTTCCTATCCATTTGACAAACAGTATTTAAAGAATGACAGCAAAAAATAAGTCCCCTTATATTATTGGAATTTCCGGAGCCTCGGGTTCCGGGAAAACCTATCTGACCACAAAAATCGCACAGGAACTTGGCAGCAAGGCAATTATAATTTCTCAAGACTCTTATTATAAAAAGCAGTCTCATATTGCAATGGAGCAGAGAATCCATACCAACTATGACCATCCCGATGCGATAGATTCAACCATGCTCATTGAACATCTTGAACAATTGAAAAAAGGCAGCGTTGTTCAATGCCCGGTATATGATTTTTCTATTCATGATCGAACCCAGGATTGTGTTACGGTAGAACCTACAGACTATATTATTCTGGATGGTATTCTGCTTTTCGCCATTCCAGACCTTTGTAACATGATTGATTTTAAACTTTTTGTAGATACTCCTCTTGATATTTGTTTTATACGAAGATTACAGCGAGATATAAAAGAAAGAGGACGAACTACAGAGTCGGTTGTTGAGCAATATCTGGAAACCGTACGCCCCATGAGTATTGAATACATTCTCCCGTCAAAAAAGTATGCAGACCTGAATGTGTATGCTGAAATATTAACTGATGAAGAAATAGATAAAATTATATTAAAAATAAAAAAATACTATGAATGATCTTGGCAAATTGTTAATTTCTGCTGGTATCTTTTTGGTCATTGCAGGTATTGTGATTACCTTGTTTCAAAAACTAGGCATCCAACTGGGAAAACTGCCGGGCGACATTATTTACAAAAAAGGCAATACTACTTTATATTTTCCCATTGTTACCAGCATATTGATCTCGGTATTGATCACTCTAGTTTTATGGATTTTTAGAAAATAATTCAAACAACGGGGTAAGAACATGTATAACGTTGCACCCAAAGGTTCGGGCTGGATAGAAGTTATATGCGGAAGCATGTTTAGCGGCAAATCCGAAGAACTGATACGAAGACTGAAACGCGCGCAGATCGCTAAATTAAACGTCTCTATTTTCAAGCCTGAAATTGATGACAGATATTCTTCTAATCATATTGTTTCGCACAGTGAACAGAAAATACCTTCAACATCTGTTACTTCTGCTGCTGATATTTTGGATCAGGCATTAAAAGCTACCGTTGTAGGTATTGACGAAGCACAATTTTTTGATATGGATCTGGTAGACGTTTGTCAGGAACTGGCAAACCGTGGTAAACGGGTCATTGTAGCAGGGCTGGACCAGGACTATAGAGGCGTGCCCTTTGAACCCATACCTCAATTGCTGGCTATTGCGGAATATATCACAAAAACCCTTGCCATTTGTGTACAATGCGGACGTCCCGCAAATCGTACCCAGCGTCTCAGCAACGACTCTCATCGTGTTGTTGTTGGTTCTGGCGATATTTATGAAGCACGTTGCAGATTCTGCCATACTGTTTTCACTGAACATAAACCGGATAATTAAAAAGGATTCTTTATGAGATTCATCGGAATACTTGGTATTGTGGTACTGGTTGGGTTGGCTTATATCTTTTCAAAATCCCGCTCTGCCGTAAAATTCAGAATTGTTGCATGGGGATTAGGTCTCCAGTTTCTTTTTGCAACAATCATCCTCAGCAAATCATACCTCTCATGGATTGGTATGTATGTTTTCTTTAGTCTTATTCTGCTCTATATTTTTGAGAGTCACATTCGCTTAAAAGACGGACTTTTAGCCAATGCCGGTAAACTGTTGGCAATGATTGCCGCATCCCTGGTTATAACATTTGCCGGTTACTTGATTGATAAACCCGGTTTTGGTGGGTATCTGGTAGGTATTCTTGTACTGGCCATGGTTGTTTTGAAACTGGTAAAAAAAGGCAGTAATAACAAGTACATCTATGGCAGTATACAATTCCTGGCATTGGGTATCTTTTTACAACGCAACATTGTGGGCAAAGACCTGTTTGCCTCATTATCAAATGGTGTTGCCGAATTTTTAAAACTGACCGATGTGGGCAGCTTGTTCCTGTTTGGCAACTTGGCTAATCCCGAATACTTTGGCACCTTTGGTTTCCAGTTTGCATTTTCTGTATTGCCTACAATTATCTTTTTCTCGGCTGTCATGTCCATTCTCTATTATCTTGGAGTGATGCAGGCGGTTGTTCAGGTTATGGCGCGCTTTATGCGCTGGACCATGGGCACTTCCGGTGCGGAGACACTGTCCTGTTCTGCAAATATTTTTGTAGGCCAGACCGAGGCACCTTTTTTAATCAAACCCTTTATTGAAGACATGACCGAATCCGAACTTCACGCCATTATGGTTGGCGGATTTGCAACAATCGCCGGTGGTGTACTGGCCGGTTATATCCGATTGGGCGTAAACGCCGGGCATCTTATTGCTGCCAGCGTTATGTCAGCTCCGGCAGCGCTTGCCATTGCCAAGGTATTGCTGCCTGAAACAAAACACTCGAAAACTGCAGGTGATGTTGAAATACCCAAAATCAAATCAGCAGATAACCTGTTGGACGCCACAACACAGGGAGTGACTGACGGACTTAAACTTGCCGTGAATGTTGGCGCCATGCTGCTGGCCTTTTTAGCACTGGTAGCAATGATTGATTCTATTTTCGGCTACTTTGACAAGTTGATTGATTACAGACTGTTGGGCGGAGTACTTAATGAAGCACGCGGCGAGTACCAGGGCATTTTCCCTGGCAGCTTGAAAACGCTTTTGGGTACCATCTTTTCGCCCCTTGCATTTGTTATGGGTGTCCCCTGGAAAGAAGCCATGGATGTTGGTAACCTGATGGGTATCAAAGTTGCCGTTAACGAGTTTGTAGGTTATGCCGAACTTGCAAACCACATTAAAGCGGGTGATATTTCTTTACGTTCCATCACCATCGCCACGTATGCCCTGTGTGGTTTTGCAAACCTGTCGTCTATTGGTATACAAATCGGTGGAATCAGCGCGCTGGTTCCGTCAAGAAGATCAGACTTGTCACGTGTTGCACTTCGGGCCATGGCTGGTGGCGCACTTGCTTCATGGTTGACAGCAACCATAGCAGGATTATTGATCTAGTATGAAATTAAAAAAGAAAATTCAAAAATCTATCGAATATCTTGAACCGCTCATTCCTGAAATGCCTGAAACCGCCATTGTGCTGGGTTCAGGCCTGGGTGGTTACGCAGATACGCTCAAAGACACGGTGACCATAAAAACCGAGTCAATCCCCCATTATCCGGTATCTACGGTTCCGGGCCACAAGGGGCAATGGGTGATTGGAAATATCAACGGCACCCGTGTGCTTGCGGTTCAGGGCAGGGTCCATCGTTATGAAGGCTATACATTAAAGCAGGTAACCTACCCGGTACAACTCATGGCAAGCATGGGTGTAAAAAATCTGGTATTGACAACCGCAAGTGGTGGATTGAATCCGGACTTTACTCCGGGAGACTTGATGCTGATAACAGACCACATCAACTTTGGTTTTGGAAATCCGCTTATTGGCAAGCCAGACAATCTGCTGGGCCCCCGTTTCCCGGATATGACCGAAGCTTATAACCTGGAATTACGTCATACCCTTGAGACCGTTGCCGAACGTGAAAATATCACCTTGCAAAAAGGTGTGTTTTGCTGGGTAACCGGGCCCAACTATGAAACAGCCGCAGAAGTCAGAATGTTGAGAATGATGGGTGGTGACGCGGTATCCATGTCTACAGTCCCTGAAGTCATTGTAGCCAATCAACGCCACATGAATGTATTGGGTATTTCCATTATTACCAACCTGGCTACCGGACTGGCAAAAAACAAACTGACTCACTCGGAAGTAACAGAAATGGCAGACAAGGCCGGAGAAAAACTTAGCAGACTGCTAACCGCATTTGCACAAGAAATTGGATCATGAACCTGTGGGACCTGAAAGCTCCGCTTTATAAATGGTTCCGCAGTCCATGGCCCTTGAACCAAATCCACACCAATGAGCTGCGACAAATTCAACAGTTGATAAAACGAGTACCCGAGCTGTCGGGTTGGGGACTCGACATGGCATGCGGCAGCGGAGACTCGATGGAGCTGCTGCCTGAACCGCTTTTCAAACTGGGCTCTGACAAGAGCATCTCGATGGTACAAAAAAGCCACCAAAAAAATCATTCTGTAATAGCTTCAGACGCACTGCACCAGGCCGTGTGCAGCAATTCAATTTCATTTGTAACCGTTATTGGTTTATCTGAATATATTAAAGACCTGCCCCTGTTGTTCATTGAATGTAAACGATGCCTGTTACCTGGTGGATATCTACTGCTCACCAGCTCTCCTCCAAGCTGGTTCACCTTTTTGCGAAGTGTGGGAGTAAACCGGATCCATGCAAGGTCAGTTGCAGCAATTCAATCACTGGCTCATGAATCCGGATTCACAACAATTTCTTACAAACACGCTTTTTCACAGGATGCGTTTTTATTTAAACGCAACACAGAAAACTAGGCCCGTAAATAGATTTTGTGCTTGTGCAAAAAGTGTAGAAATAAAATCTTGACTGCCAACACACAGAGTATGGTAAAGACCACTTTAAAATCACCGAGATATTCAACAAATCCATGAATAAATACCTGGGCCACATCTCCAAATTTGAACAGACGCTGTGCTACATAGATGGTTATGGGATTCAAACCAATCACGATAAACGGATACGCCCATCGCTGCCATCCTTTAATATCCACAATCCAGTAAAACAGAGCCAGCAGCAGCAGACTCCAGCCAACAGTCCACAATACATATGTTGAGGTCCACAACAACTTGTTGATTGGGAAAACCAGTCCCCATAACCCACCGACCAATAACGAAGCAACACCTGCTATAATCAAGCCCAGTGCCTTTTTGGTTTGAGATGCTGCAGACAACATCCAGTAACCCGCAAATACACCCATCAAGGTATTCACAATTGCCGGCAGTGTCGTAAGAATGCCCTCATTATCTCCAAAAGTGTAACAGCAAAATCTTCCCGGTAAAAGCATTCGATCTATGTATCCCGCCAGGTTGGCTTCAGGAGTAAGCTGTCCCGCACCAAATCCGGGTACCGGAATTAGCATCATCATTGCCCAATAGGCCAGCAATATAAAAGCAGCTATACCATATTGTACTTTTTTTGAGGTATGGATAAAAATGATTGATGCAAACAAATAACTAAATGCAATGCGCTGCAGCACTCCGGCATATCTAAAATTGCTAAAATTGAAATCAAACAATCCATTAAAAACAAAGCCTAAAAACAACAATAACAGAAAACGTTTAATTACATACTTGTACAATTCTTTTTTTGACAGTCCCTTTTGTTTTCTTCGCCCCAAAGCAATAGCCATACTGGTACCCACTATAAACAAAAACATGGGGAAAATCTGGTCGTAAAAAGTGAATCCATTCCATTCCGTATGCTCAAACTGCCTGACAAGCGAATCTGTAAATGGAGTGTTGAATAATTTAAAAAAATTGCCCAATAATGATGCCCCGCCAATAATCCAAAACATATCAAAACCACGCAAAACATCTAATGATAAAATGCGCCCCTGGGGAATACCCGACAATCGATGCTCCATACTATTGCCCTCGTTTAATTTAAAAAACCTGATGTGTTTCTGCTCAAACAGAAATAATTATAATGAAATAAGGTATACAACTTAACGCCAGTCACCTGTAAGGGTGAATGCTGCCCAAAAGGACGGATAAGGATTGATCTCATCATGAACAATTTTTTGCGCCATGCGTAATGCATCAGCCCGGGATTTGCCTTCTGACAGATACCGGAAAAATCGTTTTAAAAGTACCGCAGTGGCCAGATCATCCACTTTCCATAAACTACTTAGCAGTGAAGAAGTACCCGCATATATAAAACTGCGTGAAAGGCCTACCACTTCATCTCCACCACGAATAGTACCCAGACCAGTTTCACAGGCACTCATGGCCACGATATACGCATTCAGATCAAGCGAGAAAATCTCTTCTGCTTCAAGCTTGCCGTCATTGGTGGAATCGGGTGATAACAGCAACGCAGACAAGAGCGGATTCGCGTCATCGTATTCTCCGTGACAACTGAAAACCATAATGGGTGGATATTCTGATAAAGAATACAAATTGGTTTCCGTAGCACGTTTATTTAAAAGCATATTCACATGAGTGAAATAGCGGTTTAAACTGTTTACTTCGCGAGAAGCAAAGGGCAAGTCCCATTTTTTACTACCAAGATCCGGGTTCCCAAACGCAAGAACACTCATGCTGTCTTTGTTCGTTGTGCGCAAAGAATCACCCTTTTCCAGACAATACGCCATTACAGTTGCACTGGGTGCAATAGAAAGCGAGTGCGACAATCCAAAATATACCTGGTCTTTGTTCTGCAGAACGGCAAACGGCAGATAATGCAGACTGCCCTGAGGAATCAAAACCAGATGGTCTACCTTGTAAAGTTCAGAATCCCAGGGACCTACAAGTTTTTCATATAAAGATTGAGACCAGTTTGTTACAGACAATTGCCTGTCAAGAACCTGACGCAATTCAAAGACATCCTTTTCAAATTGGACAGGATCAATTTCAACCTTGCGGTAATCAATCCCAACTCGTGTCAACAACCACGAATAGAGATGGTCTTTATAAAGATAAAATTCCAGAACACCTGTACGTGCAGGCAGTTTTTCTTTCAACTGTTCAACCGTCAAAGGATTTACAGACAGCATATCAGACAACTCGGGATCGCTCTGTTGCAAGCGAACCAATAAAGAATCGCGCTCCTGTTCAATCTGTTTAACCAGACCCTCAAGCTGGATCTTTTCATCCTTTACCAGGCTGTCATTTTTAGAGCGAAGATAAAACAACCGGGTTTGGGTTTCTTTTAACTTTGTATCCAGGCTGTCTTCTTTTGCCAACAGATCACGGTTTTGAGTATTAAATGCAATTTCTTTACTTCCCAGCATATCCAGAAAACTGCGGCTTTTGGATCGTTCTACCAGATCAAACGCTTTTTCCACCTGTCCCTGTTCAAGATGCAGGTCAATCAACGCTCCGTATACATCCAGTTTATCATCCACAAAACCCGAAGCAAATTCTTCCACTTTGATCATTGCTCGCATGGATTCTATAACATCAATAGCTTTGTAATATTGTGCAGAAACACTATCCGCATTGACACCTTGCCAGGTTTCTGCCAGATATTTATGCGCACGCCATTGGATTTCGGGCATGTATAAATTTTCAGCAAGCTCTGCTGATTTTCCAAAAAAGACCCGAGCGCTGTCTGGCCGTTGGTCCAGCATTTCCAGACGACCCAGTTCAAGATAACATTGTGTGGTATTGCGCCAGTCCTGAATGTCTTGAGAAATTTGTAAGGATCGATTCAAATGCTGCCGAGATGGCGAATTGACATTCATCCCAATCTGTATGGATGCAATATTACGAAGATCATAAGCCATACCCCGCTTGGAATTGATTAACGAATCAATCTCTGCGGCTTGCTCAAAGCTGGACAATGCCAGGTCATCTCTGCCCTGCGCGCGCTGTATCATTCCAATATTTTTGTAAATGGTTGCTTCGTCTTTGCGGTCACCAAGCGCAGTAGCCAGCTCAAGGGCTTTGAGTTCAAATGTCTGCGCTTTTTCGGGATCACCAAAACTAAGCGCAATCAATCCACGGGTAGCATTGGCTACCTGTAACAATTTATTGTCCTGCAAAGATTCAAATATAGCGAGTGCCTGTTCCTGCTGTTCAAGCGCACTCTGGTAGCTGCCCATTTTCCAGTAAACATTTGCCAGGTACTGTCGTGACAATCCCTGCAATCTCACATCATCAAGCTGGATAGCGTATTCAAGTGCCTGCTGTTGATAAGCAAGAGCACGCTTATAGTTGGCCATTTTTTCATTGGTGTTACCCAGATTGTGCAATGCATCCACAAAATCCTGGGTTATACCCAAAGTTTTGAAAATATCCAAAGCCTCGCGTTGAACAACCAATGCATCATAATAATTATCAAGATAAAAGAAATTAACCCGCCCAATATCTCGCAGGCACTGTGCCTCACCTTCATGGTTTTCAATGGATCTGAATTTATCCAGAGCTTCTGTAAAAAGAGACAGCGCAAGTTTATATTGTCCGCCTCGTTCATAGATTAAACCGGTCTCACGCAAAGAATGCGCCTCTTCCTCTTTTAATCCATATTGCTCTGCAAGTCGGGTAAAGCGCGCTTTAGCTTCAATGCCTTTATCAAACTCTTTGTTCTGTGTATAAAAGAATGCCAGATTACTGTATCCGTTTGCTTCGGCAGCCACATCGTTGGTGGCTTGAGCATTTTCAATCTGTGTCAATTGTGTTTCAATGGCTTTGCTCCAAAAACCTCCGTTAACCGCACACTCGAGTATTCTCTGCTGTAACAGCTCAATGCTTTCCGTATCATTTTGCCGTTCTGCCATTCGCTGAGCGCTTTCATACAACCGGATCGCATCTTCCCATTCGCCCAATTCGTATGCACTGTGGCCACGGCGTACCTGACCTTCAAATCCCTCCTGCGCGTATTGTTCTTCTTCATCCCGGGACATACCGCCAAATCCATACAGTTGATACCCCGCCCAGAAGCGGAATGAGGAATCTGCCCGAACGTAATGGTTACGGGTCATATTCAATGCTTCTGCTGCCGGAAAATCCTGAAGAAATTCATAATAAACAGATAGGAATTCATTTTCACTCTCTGGTGTAAGCGGCCATAAAGACACCAGTAAAGAAGGTACACCGGCGTAACCAAACGCGCGTTCCCATGCTATGAATGGCTGACTGAAATTTCTGAATGGAATATCGTGCTCAAAACTGAGTTGAACAAGACTTGCGTTCAAATTCATTGAATACAAATCAATGGATGAAAAAACCGCCAATGAAGATTGTTTGATCCTGAAACCCATTCGCGAGCGTGCAGGATCGATCTCGTTCCACTCTCCCTGCACCTTGAGATAAATCACATCCGAACGTCCCAAGGGCTGACCTTGCGCAGAAAAACTGTTTTGCTCCTGACTGGTCATGGGAAGAATGACGGTATACCCTTCATCTTTTAATACCTGTGAAGACAAATCCCGCGATGCAAAAAAGATGCGTTGCCCCTGGATTTTTCTCCGGTCATAAGAATAATAGTAATCCGTCAAACTGGTACTGGTTGTAATATCCATATCATTCGGATTGCCCTGGTACAACATTGCACTCCAGGGAAGTAAGAGCAGCTCATTAGGTGGCACAACAACAAGATGCTTGACAGGAGTTTGTGCCTGGTCCAGAACAGAGAACAGGTTGATTCCCGATAATTCAGGAATCTCATCAGCACCTGATTTCAATGCTGTAAACACCTGGTCAGCATATCGGTTCAACTCGTGTCTGGAGAGTTTATATCCAATATAATAAATCTGCTTTTTTGTAACCAGCCAGGTTAAAAGCTGATCTTCCAGTTCCGTAAAATAGAGGATTGCTTCACCCGGTCTAATCTTTTTTTGCAGCATTTCACACGTTACCGGATTCACGCGTACAAGAGTCTCCAGTTCCGGCACTTCAAGACGCGCGTCACTCAACAGGGTTTCATACTCCTCTTTATAAGACTCTAACTCTTTCATTTTTTCTATAATATCTGCATACGGAATATCAAACCGGTTTTTCATTTGCAGCAGACTGATTTCCAGTTCATTAATAGTCCGCTGTAAAAACTTGGCATTTCCATAATAGATCTTGTGTCGCTCTTTACGCAAATCAATATTTTCACTGCTAACCATATCCAGATACAATTTTGCCCGCATTTGTTCAGACATGGCAAGCGCACCGTTAATATCGTTCTTTTCAGTCATATACCGAATGACCCGGCGATAGGGTTTCTGGTAGGTCGTACGCAATGTAGCTGCATTTGCACCTGAAATTTTTGCAGGATGTGCCTGCAGCACATCAATGGCTTCTATAAAATACTCGTAAGGATCTTTTTGTATAGAGTATTTAACTTTGACATCACGGGGCATCATGGAAAGCAGATCACCCATGTGGGTATCTATTCTCCATAGCATATCATAATATGCATTTCGTATTGCCATTCTACGTGCAACACGCAAATGAGCATAAGACTCATCCGCATTGCCCAATTTATAAAACAACTTGCCCAGATCATATTCTATAGAACATTCTTCTTCCAACAACTCGTAAGCTTTGGCAGTCCTGAGGGCTTCCTGCAGATAGGTTTGCGCATAAGATCCATTTTCAAATATAAACAGGTTTGATTCAATATTACTTGTCAGATCGTCCTGCTCATCAAAATGGATTAATGAAAAATCTGCCAGATAACGATACATCTCTATCTTGATCTTTACATAGCGGAATTCTTCATCCTGTATACGATCAAGGGCATCATTAATATTTTCCGCCGCATCATTTTGATATTGCCAAAATTGATTTTTGACCTGTGTATAATCCAACTGATCTTCCAGAATAGCGGCATTCATTGCCATTACAATTCTGGCAAGGTTTGAACTATTTAACAGAATTCCCCTAAGCAGCTTTTTATCTTTACAAATTTTCAGGGATTCGCTAAAGCTGCCCCAGGCATTTTCATAATCACCATTGAGGAAATATAAATAGCCTATATTATTCAACAAGGTCGCCTGCGAAGCTTTATCATCCTGCTTTTTAAACAGCTCCATTTTTTTATTCAGATTGGTAATGGCTTCCTTGTAATTTTTCTCATAACTATAACTGGAGCCCAGAATAGTATAAACTAGTGCACTTTCATCTTCAGTTGTGAATTTCAACGCAGCCATGGGCAGCATATTGTTCAAGTTCACAAAAGGTACAGGTACATGCAGACCCAGCAAGCCAACCTTGACCCGTGAAGGATCTTGACTAATTTCTTTAACCTTTCCACTTTGCAGTAACTCGAGCGCTTGATTGGCATAATATATTGCATCCTGTGGTTCTTCCAATATAAGATAATTCAGCGCAATACTGCGATAACTCCGCATCAGGTTATCATACATGTTTTTGCGTTTGTAAATATCAGCCACATTTTGAAAATACTCTACAGCAAACTCGTTCAAGCCAGTATCCTGATACAACAATGCCAAACGGCTCAAATTTAACAGCACGTGCCCTTCATCTTCCAGTTCAGTATATAACTGAATGGCCCTTAGCAGATATTTTTCACCGCCTTTAACATCTTCAACCTTGTACGAACAATGCCCCATGCGTTCATAGATCAGGGCCTCGCGTTGTTTATCATAAAACGTTGAATCATATTTGAGTTTTATATGATAATATTCGTATGCTTTGGCGTAACCATATTCACCCAAATTATAATAATTATTTGCCAGGTTTAGCGCAAGATTGGCCTCAAGATCGGGATCAACTTCGGCATCGTTTAAACCAATCGCCTTGGTCAACTCGTGGATAGCCCGTTCATAATAACCGCGTTTAGGTTCAACTTTGGCAAATGTCACAATATCATAAACATAGTCAAATGGAGTGCGCAAGGTATTCCACAGTCTGACATAAAAGGGCTTGGGTTTGGCACGTTCTCGCGCTTCGGCCTGCTCCATCATCTCATAATTATAACTCAGGGTCAGATACGGCTGCACCATAGTATAGTCCAAAGCCAGCGCTCGGGCAATACGGTAACTGGATTGGTTGAGCATTCTGGTATCAAGCGCGTCTGGCTCATTGTATAGCTCGGCTTTTTCTGTGCCCTTGTATGAATAGGTCAGTCCCAAACAATAAAGTATTACCTGCTGTTCAGGATAGTCTTTGACCAGTTGCTCATATTCTGCAACCGCATCATCAATTTTTCGTTGATAGTACAAGCACTCTATATATCCCCTGTGTGCATGTAAATTGTTGAGATCCATCTCTTTGGCGCGTTGATAGCGTAATAATGCCAGACTAAATTCTTGTGCGGACTTTAACTCATCTCCTGAATCCAAGAGTGCCTTTAACAACCGATCCCATGCGGTATCAGAAAGATCTTTACGGTTGCTGCTGTAACGATTTACCAATTGCTCAAGTAACGAAAAGGCTCGCAGGTTCTCGCCCATCATCAGCAAAGACTCTGCAATAGAGAAGTTGGCAGTAAATACTTCCTCTACCAGATCGCCAAATAACGATTCTACCATTTCATATTCCTGAATAGCGGAAGCATAATCCCCCGCGTTAAACAGGATTTTACCAATGCGGAGTTGTGCCGCAGCCGCAAGCAATGGGAACTGGGCATATTGCCCTACAATCTCACGATATCGGCTAATCAGATCGAGCTCGTTACTGGCATCTGTTACCAGTAAATCCAGAATGCGATCACGTGCGGGAACCATCCAGTCGCGCTGCTCCGGATATTTTTGAACAACCTGCAAGTATGCCTGTATGACTTCATCCTGGGTAGCAAACCGGCTGAACACGTCTCCAATTTTCAATTGAGCTTCCGCACAATAAAAGCTCTGTTCCGGAAAAGATTCCAAAACCTGTTCATATGCCTTAAATGCCTGCGCATCCTGTTTGACCTGGTAGAATAGATCACCAAGCACAATATAGGCTGCAGACATGGGCTCAGCTTCAAGCTTGTATTTTTCTAGAATGGCATCAAGCTCGGGCTTTAACAGTTCAAGCCTTTTTTGCCCTGATGATACATTCCTTGCCTTAAGCCCCAGTTTTAACATTTCCGCGTAAGCAGCAAGTGTTTTGTGTTCAGGAAAATTCTTTAACAAAATCTCTAAAAATAAATCCGCCTGTTCCGGATAATCGAGCAATTTAAAACATACCGCTATTTCATATAATGTCTGGGGTGAAACCTCTGTTGCCGTTCCAAAATAATCAATTACTCTTTTAAAGGCCAACTGGCGGTCCCATAACAATAAGCGTTGCTGCTTGGTCATTGATTGAGGATCCCACTCCAGGAACAATGGACCGAGTGTTAAACGTGTCATTTCTGGAGACAGTGCATATATGGAGTCTGCAAGCTGATATTGCAATGCAGGATTATTCACCCGTGGTATATACCCGGTTGATGGGAATGACCATATATCGAGGTTGCCGCCACGGTCAGAGGTAAAATAGATTCTATCATTAGAACCTGTATAAGGCTGCATTACCTGTTCACCACCGGAAGTAAGCGGCATGGCATAAGATGCCATTTTCAAATTAAATGACTTGCTTAATACCTGCAACATGGGATCACTGACAAACATCAATTCAATGGGTGTTTTGAAAATCTGGGCTTCCCAAACGGCAGCGCGGTCAGTAGGTGTTAACGAACCGTCTTTGTTGGTATCAAACTCGTTTCGCAGGAAAACAACCTGTGTGGCTTCTTTGGTCCAGCTGGGGAATCCGTCTATAGCCGGTCCCTTGGTCAACTGATAAGTGGGATATTCACGCAGGTCCCAAAGCAATGTATCCTGACCTGTAGGTTTTGGTCCCTTGAGATTAATAATAAAAATATCACCATTGTTTTCCGGACCGTCTCTGAACGAAGTAAAAGCAATCATTTGCAGGTCAGAGCTCCACATGGGGTGTGTACCACCCTTGTAGGTCAACTGTAATTTGGCTTCCGTATGCTCATTATAAAACCAAAGTTCTTCACTGCCGCTACGGTCAGAGACCCAGCAAATTTTTTTAGAATCCGGAGACACGGTAGGATACCCGTCATACCCCATATAATCGGTAAACCGCTCTGGTTCACCTTTGGGATAAAGCCTGCCCTTGATCTCGCGCAGATGCACCAGCCAAATATCACCCGCGGCATCACTGCGCTGTGAAACAAATACTATAGTTCGGCTGTCAGGATACCACACTGGATAATAATCATCCGCTTTATGAAATGTAACCTGAATGGATCTACCGCCCGCAGTGCTGCGAATCCAAATGTCAAAATTATCAGACTGACGGGACACATAGGCCATCCACTTGCCGTCTGGAGAAATACGCGCAGACAAGTCAATATCAGGGTGGGTGGTTACCTGCTGATAATCCAATTTTTTATTATCAGGCGCTTGCGCAAAGTTGAACGAGCTCGACACAAACAACACTGTCAAGACGAGTGTGAGGAATATGTGTTTAATCCTATATTTCATTATTTTCCTGACCATGAACCATCGCTTTTTTGTATCAATGTGCCGTCCGGCGAATTATCTATATTCAATTTTGCAAAAATCTTGTTGCGTTCCTCTTCATCTGCAGCAGCCGCGGATGGGTTAATTGCAAGGATCCGCTCGTAAATCACTTTGCGGTCCTGATTTTCTTCAGTTACAATCTGATCTATTATGCGTTTATACTGAGAATCTGATTCATATTTTTCAGTTGGCAATATTTCAAGATAGCCCTTGTTGTTTTCACCCAGAACCTGTTCTTTTTTAAACTCGTCAATTTCATCCTTGTTGAACTTGCGATTTTGAACAGATTCCAATACATTCTGGCGCTGCGCAGACATGGTTTGTGTCTGACCGCCGCCAACCGAACGGGTAGATGCAACAACCCATGTATCACTTTCAATTTGTTCAAACGCACCCAATACCTGGTCTTCCAGCATGGTTTTATCACCCCGAATACTGATATCTTCGGTTTTAAAACTGCAATGTACAGCCAAAACCATAACGAGAATGCTCAAAATATATTTATATTTCATTTATATTCTCCTCAAATGTTACTCTTGAATCCGGGCCGTTGCCAGGGCCTGGTCTATAAAAAATTGTACCGGCTTGCGGGCAAAAATAATTTTCCCGCCACTCAATTTCAAAGGGAAATACCAGGGTTGAGACAATTCAACTGTTGTTGAAAAGAACCCGTGACGTACATCAAATGAAAACAAATTGGGTTTATACCCCCAGTTGATGAGGAACCGGGTCATCTTAATACCAGAGTCTTTTTCTTCCGGATCCAGAGAACGCAATAAATTGTCTGCAACTCGGGGACCGATCTCGGTAATGTAAAAATACCCTCGAATATCCAGTTTCTCATTGGGGTCCACCCCAGTACCTTCAAATTGCGCGTTACCGTTTATAACGCCCAAACTCTCTTTTCGTTTTAAACCCGCCAGCAATCTGTCAGAGTTGATGCCTGAAAAATGGGCAGATAAATTATATGTCGCTTCTGCCAGGTTGCCACCTGCAAGATTCACAGAGATCCTGCCGCCCAGGTTTCCATCATATACGGTTGCCATATATGAAGGAATTTCCACCCGGCCACCTCCCAGTACAGCTTCAAATTCAAAATTATCTATTTCATAACCGGCTGCTTCTATCTTTTCAATGCTCAGGTACGACATGTTATCAAGCGAATTGCGATAGTAATCCCGATAGGCCAGATAATCGATAGAACCATCTGTTGGGGTTTGGATAGGCGCCTCTTTGTCCGCCAGGAAAATTCCTTTAACCAGATCCATGCGCTGATGCACTTTTAAATCGGTATTGATATTCCTGACAGCTGTTTCAGCCGGCAGCAATATAGTCAAGTCTTTGGTATTGACATTTGCAAAAATATCCATCAATGCGGTGTCCATATTGACGGTTGCGCTGAGATCGGTTTTCCCGTTCAGTTGAATATCCCGGGTTATCTGCAGCGGCTCTTCCGCATTTTGATGGAAATCCAATGTTGCAGTAATGAGCGGGGCTGTATCTACATTTTCTATATTGGCATAAAACTCGCCATTTGCCAGTAATTCAGGCAAAGAGATTAGACCGTTTTCAACCCGGAAACTCTTTAAATCATTGCTATGTACATCCAATGATATCACATTATCTAAAAACGCCGCTCGTCTTACATTATCCGTCAGGGTTGTATCGATTTTTAGTGAAACGCTAACATCCGCTTTATTGTCTGAATTTAATCCTGCATCCACATTCAAACGAATACCCGCGATTGATATAAACTGATCAGGATAATGGACAGACGTCTGATCTGTAAAGACCTTGCTTTCAAGATCGAAAACCGGCAGTTCGCCGGCCAGATTGCCGGTAACATCTGCGGTTACATGGGTTGCACCGGTTACCTTTAAACTTGCAAACTGTTCTTTCATACGCCGTGGCATCCAATCCAGAACAGGTGCATGGTACAATGCCAGGTCTTGCAGTTTTACCTTAAAATCGGTTTTACCTACATCAAACGTGCCATTTAAACTGGCTGCTAAAATCTGGTTCAGCTTGACAGATAAATTATGGATATCCAGATGCTGGAACAAAGTATCAATACCGCACAGCAGATTGGTTGTAAAATGAATTGGCGGAAAGTTTTCGGTTTCATATTGCATGGGTATCATCAATGAATCCGTAGCAAAATCAATATGGGTAGAGATCGAATCCAGCGTTTGAATGCCAAGATCAAGCTGCAGGTTTGCGGTAGTTTCAAGCGGCATAGGCACAAGATTCCTTGTATCGATATCAGATAACTTGACTACCCCATTCCCTGCAATAGATTGTAAGGTCTTTTCTGTACCCAGTGTAAAATGAGAATAAAAGGTTGTTCCCAATACATTTGCTACCTCAAAACCCAATTCCACGTCTCTTGGCATCATATACTCGTTTATAGCCGCTTCAAGATTTAATCCGCCCTCACCGGTATAAATTTCCAGAGTATCGTTTAGACCATAATATACTGAATCAAAAGTAACGGATGCGGTCGCGTTTAAATTTTGCAATCCCTTAAAATTGAGACTGCCGTTTGATCTCGCCTGTAAATTCAGGTTCACCAGTTCTGCTTGTCCCTGGTTTAAGGTCAAACCAAAATCGAGAAAATCTGCAATAGCCTGAAATTCCAATCCTTCTGTGGAAGAACTGTCAGGCAGTGAGCCTTCAACACGAGTGCCCGCAAAAGTAATTGCTGCATTTGGATTTTTAAAATATATATCCGGAAACAACGAATCCGGCAATACTGATCTTCCCAATGACAAAAGCTGCTGCACAGGTATTCTGCTCTTGTCTACGGAAGCGGAAAGATGCGGGGGCCACTGCTTGTAAAATCCATCAACTTTGATGGTAGAACCCAGCCAGGTTTCATCTCCGACTTTGACAGTTAAACCGGGGACTGATACTTTTTCCTCTTCAACAAGGACATGCACATCACCAGATACGGTTACAGGATAAATCAACGGAATGACAGAAAAATCAGGAACAGCCGATGTACGAAACTCGAGATCACTGACCTGTAAAAACAGAGAGGCATCCAGACTATCCAGTGTGGCAATTCTGACCTTGCTGTTCAAAGCAATCATACCCGTTACTGACATGTCATCACCACCTGTAACATGCTGGCTGAATTCAAAAGCAGCCTTGTCTACATTCAGTTCCAGTGCGGCTGCCAGGGCACTGTCATTTGCCATTACATCACCCTGTGGAACATAGATGTCATCCAGGCCAACATCCAGATCAGCAAGATACAAAACCTGACTGGTAAGGCTGTCCTGCATTTCCATGCGGAATTTTGTGTCTTGCAGCCGAAACCGTTTCAACGCAATACTAACCGGTAATACCGGTGTTTGCAACGAGTCCGCTGGCGGCTCTTTTACCGACGTTGTATCCTGGGGATTGATCATGTTGATAAAAATATCCGGCGAGTTGAGCTCTATCTCGTCAATGACAACACGCTTGTGAAACAGCTCACGGATATTGTATTTCAAAAGGATTTTGTGTATAGATGCCGACTGGACCGGAAAATCGTCCGGTAGTTTTTGGTTTTCTTCAAGCGGAGTGAGTGAAATATCTGTAAATTCAATGCCTTTCAGTAAATTGATATCTACACCCTCTATGGTCAGATTACGGTTAAACTGCTCTCTGACAGTTTTTATAGCCAAACCTTTAAAATACTCGGGAGGAAAAAAAAGATGAACGATTATTATTAATAAAAGGATGAGCCCTATAAATCCCAAGCCAAAAAACAACCAGAATCGGAAAAAACGTCTCCAAAATCCCCTTTTAACTCGTTTTTCTTTTTTTGTTCCAGTTGCCATACCGTGATTAACCGCCTGTATATTATCAAAAATTTGGATCCGAAAACCGGTTTATTCAAACAAATAACCCTTTTGTGAATCGGGTAATGATGGTTTCTTTTCAACAAACTGTTCTTTATTCAACGCATAAAGTGGTGAAACTTCAACCAGGTCCGCTACATTTCCATCTGAATCTCTGTTTAGCGGTAACCCGGCACTCTCTATCCATTCACCATACAGATTCAACTGGTCCTGTTTTGCGGTTTCGGGCGAATCAACACCTGTCTTGTTTTTTATGGGACTGAAATCGTTTTTCCGCTCTGTTTCCATCACCATTACTTTTTTTGCAAAAGGAAACGCGTCAAAAATAAACTGCTCAAATTTAAATCCGTTTGGAGATTCGGGATTTACCAGCTCTCCCGAATCATTCAAATACGGTATTTTCTTGTGCGCAATATGGTACGGAAGCTGGATCTTTTCATCGTGTATCCGTTGAAAAAAATCAACACTGAACACATGCATACCAATACTTCCCTGACCAAAAGTCAACTTGCCTTTATCGTTGACAGCCAACTTTTCATCATCGCTGAGTTCGGTATATTCAATGACCACGGTCTTGCCGTTCATTTCACCAATATTGCCAAGCTTTTCAAACGGATCATTTTTATAAACTGTTTTGGCAGACATTTCCGCATTATTCAATTCATGATACCCAACAAATGCAGGATCACAAACATTCACCAGGGGACTGTCAACCTGAAAATAATAAATACTCTTTAATCCACGCTTTTGCATGTCTTCCAGAATCTTGTTTTTAAACAACGCGCGCAGCATGCCGCCATGACCGTCGGGAGACATGGCAACCCGATCTTTGGATTCAAGAAACATTTTGCCATTTCCATCAAGTGGCGGCAGCATACCCTGTTTGAAAAAGATAATGGTTGACGCATCTTTACCAAAAAAGTCGTTTAATTTGAAAAAATCAACCGTATCCTTATAATTCAACTCACTGGTCATAATATAAAAAGGAATAACCGCGTTCAACTGTCTTTCACGGGCAAGGATCTTTTCCGTATGAAGCTGAAACAATGTCTTGCCGGTAATGGGACCCACCGGAAACGTACCTTTTGGGCCATCAAATCCCAAACGGGTGCCTTGACCACCGGCAACCAAAAGTGCTCCCACTTTACTATCTGCAATGAGCTTTTCTCCCACAGACACAGCTTTACGATATTCCTCAACTTGCTGTGGACTTTCCGGCAGTTCAATAACATTTGTTGGATTCATGGTGCCGGGTGTATAATGCCCTTCATGCTGATTTTTCAACAATCCGGCACAATAGTTTACTATATCAAAATCTATATCTTCAAGTCGTTCTGTAAATATCTGGTTATCATCAAGCTCTGATAAATATTTTAAAACATGTTCCTGTCCATGTTCACTAAACTGATTTAGCAATTTTCTTCCTTTTCTGCTGTGACTCCTGTCAACTATTCCAGACTATTTTTTCTTATTCTTGACCGGTTTGGTTTTAATTGCAAGTTCCAGTACTTCTTCCAGCGTTTTCACCGGATAAAAAGTCATTTTCTTGCGCGTATCTTCAGGGATCTCTTCCAGATCATCCTTGTTTTTATCCGGCAGAATAACATGCTTAATTCCTGCCCGTTGAGCAGCCAGCATCTTTTCTTTAATGCCGCCAACTGGTAATACTTTGCCACGCAAGGTAATTTCACCGGTCATTGCCAGATCGCTCCGCACCGGTTTTTGTGTTAGCAGAGAGACCAGCGCTGTGGTCATGGTAACACCCGCAGAAGGTCCATCTTTGGGAATGGCACCTGCAGGTACGTGCACATGTATATCTGATTTGGCAAATATGGTTTCATCAATGCCAAGCGCTTCCGCATTTGAACGAATATAAGAAAGTGCTGCCTGTGCGGATTCTTTCATCACATCGCCCAATTGTCCGGTCAAAATCAAACCTTTGCTGCCGGTCATTCGAGTGGCTTCTATGAACAGCACATCACCACCCGAAGGAGTCCAGGCCAATCCGGTTGCAACACCGGCTTTACCCAAGCGCTCCGCAACTTCTGAATAAAACTTTTTTGGTCCTAAAAGTTCAACAACCTTGGCAGGTGTAATAGAAACTTTATCTTCATTGCCCAAAGCAACCTCTTTTGCCACTTTGCGGCAAATGTTTGCAAACTGACGTTCCAGATTTCTCACACCCGCTTCTCGGGTATAGTCTGCAATAATACTTTTTACAGCGGCCTTGGTAAAGGATATATGTTTACGTTTCAATCCGTTTTCCTGGATCTGCCGGGGTATAAGGTATTTGGTTGCTATATGTATTTTATCTTCTTCAATATATCCGGGAAGTTCAATCACTTCCATTCTGTCACGCAAAGGTGATGGAATAGTATCCAGCACATTCGCGGTGGTAATAAACATAACGCTCGACAAGTCAAAAGGAACATCCAGATAGTGATCCGAAAAGGAAAAATTCTGTTCCGGATCAAGTACTTCCAACAATGCCGATGCAGGATCACCACGGAAATCCTGGCCAATTTTATCAACTTCATCCAGCATAAAAATAGGATTATTGCTTCCAGCTGTTTTCAGACCCTGAATGATTCTACCGGGCATGGAACCAATATAAGTCCGTCGATGACCGCGGATTTCGGCTTCATCGTGCACACCACCCAGTGAGATGCGCACAAAATTTCTTCCCATAGAGCGCGCAATAGACCGACCCAACGAGGTCTTTCCTACTCCCGGAGGTCCTACAAAACAAATGATGGGGCCCTTGGTATCGTTTTTCAATTTGCGCACAGCAAGATATTCAATTATACGCTCTTTGATCTTTTGCAGGCCGTAATGGTCTTCATCAAGCACATTCTGGGCTTTATCAATATCAAGATTATCTTCGGTTGCAACATTCCAGGGCAAAATAATCATCCAGTCCAGGTATGTGCGTGAAACCGTATATTCAGCCGCACCAGGCTGCATTTTAGAAAGACGGTCCAGCTCACGCAGGGCTTCATTTTCCGCTTCTTCGGGCATATTTGCTTCAAGAATCTGTTCTTCCAGTTCTTCTAGCTCAACAGAGCGTTCATCGCTCATGCCCAGTTCTTTTTGAATGGCCCGCAATTGTTCACGTAAAAAATATTCACGCTGGTTTTTACCCAACTCGCTCTGGACTTTATCCTGTATTTTGGAGCCCATCTCCAATACTTCAAGTTCGCGATTAAGCAAAACCGTAAGTTTTTGCAAGCGCTGTTTGATAGTTGATGCTTCAAGTATAGACTGTTTTTCCTCTACCGAAATGGTGAGGTTTGAAGCAATCAAATCCGCAAGTTTACCGGGATCAGTTGTATTTACAATTACAACCTGAAGTTCATCGGGCAGTTGCGGTACCAGTGAAACCACTTTTTGAAATTGCTGACCCACATTACGCTTAAGCGCTTCAATTTCAGTGGTTTCTCTATAAACATCTTCTTTGGTTTCTACTTTGTAAACAATATAGGGATCGGTAGAAACATTTTCTTTTAATTTTATTCTCGAGATTCCCTGCACCAATACGCGCAAAGAACCATCGGGGAATTTCAACATACGCAGAATAATTGCGGCTGTTCCAAATTGGTATATATCATCTGTTTCCGGGTCTTCTGTTTCAGGGTCTTTTTGTGCTACCAGGCCAAGAATTCTTGAACCCGCTATCACATCATTTATCAGCTTGACTGATTTTTCCCGTGCAACAACAAGCGGAGTTACAATATTTGGAAAAGTCACAGTATCTCTTAAAGGCAATATCGGCAGCTCCGCAGGAACTTTGGTTTCCATTTCAGAGTCTGATTCAATCGTTACATTGAAATTGTTTTCATCCATGATAACTCCTGAATCTACATTTCGATTAAATTATTCTTCATTTTCACTTTTATTATTTATAGGCACTTCAATAACCTGACTGTCTTTGGAAATTACAATTTCCAATATTCCATCAATTAAATTGGCATCGATCTGATTATGTTCCATAAATTGTGGTATATGGATGTTTTTTTGAAAATTGCCATATTTAATTTCAAGCTGATGATAAGACAGCCTGTTTTCCAGCATTTTTTCTCGACGGACCCCGCAGATCCGTATCATTCCATCTTTAACTTTGACAGAAATATCATCTCTGTCTACACCAGCGAGTTCAATTTTTATGATCACAAAATCATCAAACTCGACAATATCCGTATTGGGCTCCCAGCGTGGAGACGCTTGCGACACCTCTGAACAAAACTGAGCAGGCCGCTTTTCTCTCCAGTACGAGACCGAATCGGTAAATTCTCTAATGACTTTAACGATATGTATGGGCATAACATTTCTCCTTGATGCATATTATTGCATTGCCCGAAAATCATATATTCACAACAATTGGCAAATCAGATTTATTTATATCATTTCATTTTTTTAATCTTTGCAAGATCTTCATTTTTACCAAGCAGCATTAAAATGTCACTGTCTTTGATAATATGATCAGCCGTGGGTATCATGACCAGTTTTTCAGGAACCAGTTCTTTTACAACCAACACCAGAACACCATACTTGTTTCGCAAATCCAGTTCACCCAGACTTTTAGCTAAAAACGCTTTGGGAGGTGCAAATTCTATAATGCTGATCCCTTCTCCAATAGTAAAACTATCTATCAGATAGTCACTTTCAAGGGTTTGTGCAAGTCTGTATGCCTCATCCCGTTCCGGGAAAACCACCTGAGTGGCACCAATAATATCCAATATCTTGCCATGATCTTCAGTTATCGCCTTGGCTACGATATTTTTCACCCGCAGCTCCCGCAAGTACAAGGTCACCAAAATACTGGCATCAACCTGATCACCCAAACTCACTACCACAACGTCCATTTCAGCCAAACCCAAACCAGACAAGGTATCTTTATCACTGGCATCAGCAATAACAGCGCGATCAACAAATTGTTTTATACGCTCTATTTTTTCTTCATCTTTGTCAATGGCCATAACCTGATGTCCCTCATTAGAGAGATATTTAGCAAGGTATGTCCCAAAGCTGCTTAATCCGATAATTGCAAACGTTCTCATAATTAATCCTGATGATTATCCTACCCACAATTCTTCTTCGGCATATTTAAAACGAGCATTTTTCCTTTGAACAATTGCAAGCGCAATAGTTAATGGACCAACACGACCAATAAACATTAATAAAATAATAACAATTTTACCGGTAAAAGACAAGACTGGTGTTAATCCCATACTCAAACCCACGGTTCCAAAGGCAGAAAAAACTTCAAACACTACTTCCAAAAACAAGGTCCTGCCCATCATATGCGGGCCACCTGGGTGTTCGGTAACAAGCAGCACTGTAATTGCAACAATCACAATTACCATGGCAAAAAACACAATTGCTATGGCTTTAGATACAACCCGCTCAGACACACCTCTGTTCAACAGACGTACCTGAGGTTCATTACGAAACCGTGAAAAAATCATCGCGCTGACAACCGCAAAGGTTGTGGTTTTCACACCACCGCCACATGAACCCGGAGACGCTCCAACAAGCATCAACATGATAAACAACAACAAAGTACTGCTGGTCATTGCCTCAATGGGTAAAGTATTAAAACCGGCAGTACGTGTTGTAACCGACTGAAACAAGGCATCTACCAATTTTTGAACAAAGGGTCGTCCGTTTAAAACATTGTTCCATTCAAAAAATAAAAACAACAGAAAACCAAATAAAATCAAAAAAGCTGAAGTAATCAACACAATTCTTGAATGAAGCCCCAATCTGCGGCTCTTTTTGCGCAACAATTTTAAAATATCAAAAATCACCCAAAATCCTATACCACCCGAAATAATCAATAAAATGACTGTTATATTGAGCAAATAATCAGAGTGAAAACCAGACAAACTGGTGCTGAAAAGTGCAAAGCCGGCATTACAGAATGCTGAAATTGAGTGAAAAACACCCAAATAAACAGATTCCAACAATGGCTTATTTATAGAAAAACGCCACGCAAGAATGACTGCACCCACCGCTTCAATAATCAATGTACTAAAAATAATGGACAAGATGAGCTTGCCAACATTTTGTGTATGGCCGCCCGCTATACTGTCTTCAAACAAGTATCTGCTTCGCAGATTAATTTTACCGGAAACAATATACGCACCCAGGGTAGAAAAGGTCATTATACCTAATCCACCAACCTGTATCAAAAGCAAAATCACTGATTGTCCAAACCCTGTCCAATGGCTTCCGGTATCATATACAACCAGGCCGGTAACACAGGTAGCAGACGTAGCTGTAAACATGGCATCAATTATTGATACACTCTGCTTTGAGCTGGCCGGCAGTAACAGTAAAACCGTACCCAATATAATCAGAGATAAAAAACCAAGGGTCAGAGATTTTGCCGGAGATATTTTTTTCTTTTCAAATTGACTTGGCATACCTAAATATCTTTTGTAAAAATCTGTACAATTTAATCATTTAAACGTTAATATGAAAACGGTTTAATAGCAGGCAAAAAAAAAGGGGCTTTTTTGCCCCCCTTTACTTTTTAAAAATTGGATCCAAATGTCGTACGCTGCAGGGATGTCCTCCATCCTGATATTCGCAATCTCCCCAATAGATGCAATTAACAGAGCAAATTGTATCGCCTTCTTTGAGATTGGCTTTGGGATAGTCTTTGGAATCTTGTTTTACATTCCGAATGACTCTGGTTTTTTGTCTATATCCCTGCCATCCTTCTTTACCCAAAAGACCAACCGAGATCAACCGGGCCAGACTTTTGGATGCTTTTGATTTTGGATTATCTAGAATAAAGGGCCGAAGCTCTTTGAGAGATTTTCTGACCTGTTCATCAAAATCTACATAACCAATATAATCTATTGTTATTCCCAACAGCTCACTTGCCGCTGTTTTCAAGGTATCACCTTCTTTAATCTCATCTGCAGAGTGGACCATGTTTAATATAAGTTTTGGTCGAAAAGAACTCAGCTTTTCTTGAATTTGTTTCGAAGCGGCCGGATCAATGGTTTTCACTTGTTCAATAATATCGTACATGGTATTTGACATGCGGCTCTGATTCGTACCAATCTGACTCTCGATAATATCTAATACACGCGTATTGTTCTTGAATTCACGCATCAACATGCGCATAAAAGAAACTTTGAGGAAATTGAACGTATCCTGAATGGCGATAGGATCCGGAGTTGTCACCAAAATACCCTGATCTGCCGCTATAAAGAAATCAATCACATTATAAGATGAACCAGCACCAAGATCCAGCAGAATAAAATCTGCATTGAGATTGTGTAAATGAGAAATAAATCGCTGCTTTTGAGAATACTGGGGATTCGCAAGACCCAATGTTCCGCATGCACCGCTAATAAGTTTTAAATTTTCAATTGGTGTATCTAATAAAATATCTTCAAGGCTCTCTCGCTGCATGGTATAAAAATGATAAAACGTGTATTCAGGGTCCAGAATACCCATACAGGTGTGAAGGTTGGCGCCACCCAGATCTGCATCTACAACAATAACCTGGTTACCAAGTGCTGCTAATCCTATTCCCAGCGATGACGTCAAACTGGTTTTACCAACACCGCCCTTGCCTCCGCCAACGGCAAAAACTATTTTTTCTTTGGGTACCGCTGATTTTTGTTCAAACAGTGAGGAAAAATCTTCCAGTTCACCGGCTTTAACCCATTCCTGTGTATCTTCATGGAATATCAAATCATTTTGTTGAAACTCGCCCTTTTTGGCAAGGTTTCTCAATTCTGATGTCGAATACGGTCCTTTTTCAACATTATCAATCTTGACAAACAGCTCTGACATATTCCCCTCAATATTTTTCTCTAGTATACATTAACATATATTACTCATAAACTGTCTATTCTGCGGAATCCTGATCTATTATTTCCTCTACCTGATCTTCTTCCTCTTCTGCATCTTTGCGCTCTAGCAGGTTTTCCTGGTCTTTGTTGTATCGCAGTACCATATAAGCAATGGTGTTGCTGGATGTAAATGTGGAAATACCATAAGAGATAACCCATCCGCCAATCATCAAAAGACTGATTGCGTAAAAATAAGATGAAATCAGCACAGACATGTCCAATTCAGAAGTCGGAATAAAAGTATATACTTTACGAAAGAATACTTCCGGCGCTGCACCCTGAAAAATGGATACAACAAGGCTCTGGAACATGATGGTCCAGGATTGTACCATTGCAAGGCCGTTATTACTAAAATTGATAAATTCTGAACCCATAGAGCCAATAAAAATTCCATTCATAATCACAATAGATTTTTTAACAGCAAAGGCAAATAAACCAAAGGAGACAATGGACAATACAAATGCCATAACCTGATACATGATCAGTCTCCAGGGCTGTGCCCAGGTAATAGAAAACGCCTGAAAGACGGCTTCAAAAGCATCTTCATCTGTAGTAGCAATTATAGACGGTACCAATAAAAGTGAAACCAGAACTATGATTATAAAAAAGAAAATCAACAGCGAAGCAATAAACCATAAAATAGTAAAAAAGCTGACACCCAACGGGCCAATAAAGGGTATTACGTTTCCAAGCAATCCAACAATCGATCCGCCCAATACCAACAATAAAATGAGTACAACCAGAGAAACCGGTGTTAAAAATACAGACCAGAATTTATGCAATGCAAATGAATAAGCTTCTTTCCAGGTATAAAAGCTGTTACCCTTGCCCACCATATACACAGCTCGTGCAACTGCCGTATTTGCCACAAGATATGCTAAAAAGAAACCCAAAGAACCTAACGCAAACAGCACCCACGCATACCAGGGATAGGTTTCGGTTGATGCATAAAGACACGGCAACAGTCCGAATTTTTGCCACACAGCATCAAAAGCATATCCACTGACAATATAACTGAGATATGTAAACACCAAATAACTTGCATATCCCACAAGCATACCGACAAACTGTATCCAGATACGTTGAATGCTGAAAGCCATGCGTGGTGCAGCAAACAAATCACGAAAATCAAACTTCATTTTTAACATTTTTATTCTCCATGTTTGCACAAATAATACAAAAAATATCTCAATATTACAAATTTTCGCCCAAAGTTGCTTCATCCTCATCATGTGGATGATATGAAATTTTAACCAGAATGATCCGGTTATTCTCGACCTTGTTAACCATCAATTTATATTGATTATATTGCACTACCTGATTTGGTTCTGGCACAGAGCCGGTTTGCTCTAAAATAAAACCTCCCAGGGTATCATAATCATCTTTGACTGGAATTTCAATTGCAATCAAATCATTCAAAGACTCTATGTCGATCTTGGCATTTACCAGATAATTGTTTTCATCTGTTTTTTTATACAGGGCTTGTTCTTTATCATATTCATCACGAATATCACCCACAATTTCTTCTATTACATCTTCAAGGGTGACAATACCTGCTGTTCCGCCATACTCATCTACCACAATGGCCATATGCTGACGTTCTTTTTGAAACAATCGCAACAGATCATCTATCTTTTTACTTTCGGGTACAAACAACGCTCCGCGAGCCAATGATTTTATATCCGCGCCACTGTCTCCACTTGAAATAAATGACAACAGATCTTTTGCGTTTATTATACCAATGATCTTGTCTATAGTTTCCTCATAAACCGGAATACGAGTGTGCCCTTTTTCCTTTATGACCCGTATTAAATCACTTATGGATGCGTCTTCCTGCACGCACACCACATCTGTTCGGGGCACCATAATTTCGCGGACTATGGTATCTCCAAACTCGAAAATCGAGTGGATCATTTCCTTTTCTTCTTCTTCCAACTCTCCCTGTTCTTCACCCAGATCTAAAAGGGCTTGAAACTCGTCGGAATGAAAAAAACGTTCTTCTTTGGATTCTTTAATCTTGAACACATCCGTCAACCAATTGATTACTTTTTCAAGAATCCAGGAAAACGGCCAAAACAAATAATAAATAGATAAAATAACCAACGACACATTTTGGGCAAAGGTCTTGGCATTTTTTACAGCTATAATTTTAGGAGTAATCTCGCTAAACACCAGAATCAAAAACGTGACCACAACAACATTTAAAACAAGAACAATCCTGGGGTCTAAACCTGCTTCTATGCTAAGACGTGTAGTCAGCATCGCTGACAATGAAGCAGCAGACACATTCACCAGTGTATTACCAATCAATATAGAAATTAAAAGACGACGTGACTGGGATAGTAAAAACAGGACCCGTTTTGCACTGCTCTTTTTTTCATCCTGCAACTGTTTACTGGTAATAGAATTAATAGAAAAAAAAGCAGTTTCCGCCCCGGAAAAAAAAGCCGATAACAACAATAAAACTAGAAACGCTATCGAATAATAAGGTAGTGGGTCTTCCAAAATGTATAATTTCTCCTAAATTAACCACTCTTTTATATAATTTATATCAAAAAAACTTTAAAGTAAATTAAATTTTTGTAAAATTTCATCTTCTTTACTGCGCATATTTGCTTTTTCTGTTTCTGTCTGGTCATCCAAGCCCGTCAAATGCAGCATGCCATGTATCATCAACCGGTACAGTTCACTTTCTGATGAAACATTATAATTCTCTGCTTGATCTTTAGCACGATCCACGCTGATATATATCTCTCCCTCGTTATAGTCTTCAAATGACTCGCTGAGGTTGAAGGTAATAACATCTGTTGGTGTTGCGTCTTCAAGATATTGCTCATGCATGGTTGCCAGATATTCATCTGTTACCAGCACAATGGATACCTGCCATGCTTTGCCGCTTTTATCATGCATTTCAAACAGTGCATCCATTACCTCTTTTACAAGCGGGAATTCCAGGTTATCCTGGTTATAATTGTTATTTATCTCGATCTTGTTTATTTGCTGCCTCTGCTTTCTTTTCTGTATTTTCTTTCTTATCAGACGGGTACTCTACACGCGCGTGATGTATACCAATTAAAATTTTCTGAAACGCTTCTGATATTTTTGAAAGGTCCTTCAATGTCAAGGGAGACTCGTCCAATTCTCCACTTTTAAATTTTTCATCAATAATCTGCTCAACCAGACCTTTGATTCGGCTGGGAGTAGGATCTTTGAGTGTACGTGAAGCGGCTTCTACAACATCCGCGCACATCATAATAGCCGTTTCGCGTGATTTGGGTCTTGGTCCAGGATAGCGAAAATCTTCTTTTGCCACATTCTCTTCTGTATTCTGCTCAAGCGCTTTTTGATAAAAATAACTCATCAACGAAGTGCCATGATGCTCATGAATAAAAGCTTCTACTTCTTTAGGAAGGTTGTATTGTCTGGCAATCTCGCCACCACGTTTTACGTGGTTGGAAAGAATAAGCGAACTCATTGATGGTGCCAGTTTTTCCTGTGGATTTCGACCACGAGTTTGATTTTCAACAAAGTATTCCGGTTTTTCCATCTTGCCGATATCATGATAATAGGCACCTACACGCGCAAGCAATGCATTGCCACCAATTGATTCCGTAGCCGCTTCTGCAAGCGTACCAACCAATATACTGTGATGATAGGTTCCCGGTGCCTGAATGGCCAACTGTCTTAATAACGGCTGATTCAAATCAGATAGCTCTAATAATGTCATGTCTGTTGTTATATCAAATGCAAACTCGAAAACAATAATCAATCCATAAGCAAATATTGGTGACAGAAACGCATTCATCACACCAAAACCAATATCCTGCATAATGATAGAGACAGGTATATAATTTACAAGGTCATACATGAGAATAGATACAATATATGAACCTGCAATATAGCCAAACGCACGAAGCACCCAGTTACGTGTACGGACTTTACTGACGGCAAGAACTGCAATAGAACAAACAAAAATAGATATAAAGGTAATTACAAACTCGTCACCACGCATGGCCCCTACCAGCAAACTGATTGTAATAGAAACCAGAAAACCCAATTGAGTGTTAAAAAAGATAGTTACAATAATAGCCGCAATGGGTATGGGGATTAAATAGGGTGACAATGAAAAACTGTTAATCAAAAAAGTTAATAAAGCCAAAAACAAAATCACAATCAACACCAGCAATGACTTGCGGCGATCCATAATGATAAAACGATGATCACGCCAGATCAACATTACCAGTATACTCAGTGTAAACAGGATGATGAAAAATTTGCCAATATTGGGAGAAATTCGAGACCAGATACCTGATGTTTCACCCAGTTCTGCTTTTGCCTGCGCCAAAGAAGTCAACTTTTCAATGTGCTGCTTGGTTATACGTTCGTGACTGTCAATAATTCTCTCACCGGCAAGTACCTGATCTTTTGCCAGAGGCACATTGGCTACAGCAACCTCAATCATTGACTCGGTTTCCTGCTCGTCATGCAATACATTCGGGACCAGAAAATGTGCCGATATCTGATAAGCGATTTTTACCTGGCTTTCATCCAATGAAGTATTGGTACGGAGCTTCTCAAGCAGAGTGTTATAAGCTTCATTTTTATCAAAATAATAATTTATGTCTTCTTCAACAAAGGGTTCGCTTGAACCCAAATTCATTGCGGTCTCTGCAGACTGATCGCTCTGTCTTACTGTTATCTTGGCTTGACTGGGCGACATTTCGTTTTTATTTTTATCCAGAATGCCCGTAGAGTAAAACTCGTCAATCGAAGAGGTGATCGTTCCGGACAAAGATTTGAAAACTTCAACACGTTTGCTCACAAAACGTTCAGGTAAATTATCAGTATCAAGTCCCGATTTGTCACTGAACCCGGTTAATAATGATACAATATCATCATCTGAAACAATAATGCCTTCGTCTCTGAAAAGCAGCCTGAAATCCTGATCTTTAACTTCATTAAATTTTAACAATTCAGACAAGTGATTGACAAAAAGTTTTCAACTTTTGTTTCTGCTCTTCTTCAATACTGTCATTACGTTGAAAAACCGGGGCTACACTCTCGCGTGCATGCTTGACATCATTTTCATATTCTTCAGGATTTTTGTTAACAGGAAAAGTAAACGGTGCAATAATCTCGGCGCCAACATAAACACTTCCTTCCTTTAAATTAGAGAATTGAAAAGATTTCCCTCTTGGAAAAAAGAAAGTCAGCAATACCGCACAACCCAGTAAAACCGCAATGTCCGGAATATATCTTTTGTAAACCTTTTTAAAGGACTGATCAGAATGCGAGACTGATGATTTATCTGCATTTTTTTTCTTTTTAAAACGATGTCTGAAATTTAAGAACGATTTCATAAGCTTTCTTCTTTTTGATTTGAATCAAATTCTTCATAAGCATTGATGATCTTTCTTACCAACTGGTGCCTTACAACATCCTTTTTAGTGAGATACGTAAACCCGATTCCATCCACACCCTTTAATATATTCTGAATTTCCACCAAACCGGATTTGGTTTGCGTTGGTAAATCGATCTGGGTAATATCACCGGTAACAATTGCCCGAGAATTAGCACCTAACCTTGTCAGGAACATTTTCATTTGAGCTGAAGTAGAGTTTTGGGCTTCATCCAGAATAACAAAACTATTATTCAAGGTTCGCCCCCTCATAAATGCAAGAGGAACAATTTCAATTACATTGTTTTCAAGATTGCGTTTTAATTTGTCAAGCGGCATCATATCATACAGGGCGTCATACAAGGGACGCAAATAAGGATCAACTTTATCTCTGAAATCACCGGGTAAAAAACCCAGGTTTTCACCTGCTTCTACCGCTGGTCTACACAATACCAGCCTGTCAACAATTTTATCACGCAAACATGCAAGCGCAACCGCAACGGCAAGGTAGGTTTTACCGGTTCCCGCAGGTCCAATGGCAAACACTATATCATTTTCCTGTGCAGCCTGAAAATATACTTTTTGCCCCTCTGTTTTGGGCTTTACATAACTTTTCCGCGTATAAAGAATGATAGAATCTTTATCTGCAACTTCTTCAACCTGGTCTAGCTGCCGTACAGTAAGCTTGGAGACGGTTTCAATATCATCCGGAGTAATTTGACCATTCCGGTTCGCCATGTGCACCAGTTCGGCAATAATCTTTTCAGCGTTTTCAGTTTGTTCTTTTTCGCCACGGATTAAAATTTCATGGCCCCTGGCAATAATCTGCGTATTCAGGCAAGATTCCAAAACACGCAAATTAGCGTCCTGAGCCCCATAAAAATCCAGAGGATTAATTCCTCTTAATGTTACTTTACGTTCGTCCACTCTAGTCCTAAAAGAATTGTTACCTGTAATGTAAGATTTTTTCAGCTATTATAAAATAATTTTTCATCCAATAAAAAAACTCCCGGCCAGCTAGACTGACCGAGAGTTAAAAAAGCTATATAAATTAAAGACACGTCAAACTATTCTTTGGGGATAACCAAAACAGTATGTGGGAAAATCATGTTAGGATCTTCACCAATGATGTCTTTATTCTTTTCATAGATTTTTGTCCAGGATGCAGGATCACCAATAACATCTGCGTTACCAGCGATTTTCTGCAAATAATCACCTTTTGCTACCAGGTATTCTTCAGGACCAACTTCGCGTTGGATTTTCAAAACCTGGTCCGGGAAGATCAAATCAGGATTTTTGATCTGGTCTTTATTATAAGAATAAATGCGCATCCATTTGATTGGATCTGCATAAATATCTTCTTTGCCGGAGATTTTCCAAAGGTAATCACCAACGATTACATTGTATTCATCGTAAACTGCCTTGGGCATTTTATTCTGAACTTGGGTAATTTTGCCTTCAATGGTGGCAATAAGGTTTTGCATTTCAGTCAAAGCTGCAATTTTATTTTTCTTTGCTTCTTCCAACTGTGCAATCAAACCTTCCAGCTCGTCACGTTTTTTGAACAGTTCTTCTGGTGACAAGGCCAGCAGGCCATCAACCTGAGCTTCCAGATTTTTCAATTCAGCGCGGAAAGCATCCACACCTGCTTGATCTGTGCCCAATGCCGCAAGGATTTCGCCCCAAGTCTTGTCGATATCTGCTTGGGTGGTTTCTACTTCGCCTTTCAGTGAGGCCACGTCAGATTGACATGTCTCTGCGGCTGCTTTTGCGTCAGCTTCACGTTTTTGCCAGTCAGCTAATTGAGCTTTATATTCATCCATTGACATTTTTTCTTGTGCCATGGAAAAGGTTGCTCCAAAAAACAGTGAAACTGAAAGCGCCAAGGTAAAGAAGGTCAATTTTTTACCTAAAACTTTCATCAGCTTCCCTCCAAGGGTTTCATGTTTAAATGTTAACTCGATTAGTAGCCCATTTCGGCTAACCGTTTATTAACATCTGCTTGTTCTTGTTTCATCTCTTTCAGTTCTTGTTTTTTTGCTGCCAATTGTGATTCCAGTTGTGCTTTTTGGCTTTCACAATCAGACAAAGAACTCTCTGCCGCTAAAGCAGCTGCTTTTGTTTCTTCCAAGGCTTGTAATTCTTTTTCATTTGGGCCACCACAACCTGTAAGCGCCAATGAAATGAACATCAAGCCAATTGCCGTAAAAACAATGAGACTTTTTGCTTTTTTCATCAAGTTAACACCTCCTTTCAAGAGATTTATTTTGGATTTATCTTGACAAATATGATACGTTTATATTTGTTAATTATTTTAAATTTTAACAAAAGTTTATATCAATTTATTTTACTAAAAATAAGCTAAATAGTCAAGTAGAAAAACAGAATTCACAATCTCTTATTCAACTATTCTTACAAAAATTTCACCCAATTTTTTCTTATTTGAAGAAACAACTATTGGGTAAATCTGTTTTTCTCTGTCTATGGCGTATCTGTCTAGTAAATCCTCATTCAACGCAATATTCAAATTCCTGTCTTCGCCATCTCCATTACCTACAAAACCTTTAAAATTTACCTGTAACGCCGATTCCTGCACATCACTGGTTTCAACATTCACAATTCGAATAATCTGATTTTTACGAAACTCGATTGTTTCATTGTTTTTTACGTCTAATGTATCTTGATCGCATTCAAGTTTTATACTCAACAAATCCGGTTTTTTTAAAACAACACGAAAGCTTGAAAGTATTTCATTATATTGCTCAACACGAATATTATAAACCCAGCCTTCACCATCTTCAGAATATGCTTTAATAAAATCCGTAGCCGTATTTACCCAAACACCTCGATCTTGCGTTTTCAAGGATTTGTCCTGCGGAACAAATCCATAAACATTAACTCTAACCGAAGGATCTTGTTGAGAAGACGGTACAGTATCAATAATTTTAATCCGGTCTCCCGGAACCAACACAATATCCTTTTCTCGATCAAAAACATGAACATCATCATTCACATTCATTACCAAATAATTGAACGATTCTTTTGGCACCTGTTGTTCATCTTTAATATCCAGGTAAATTTCTCCACAGAGAAACTTGTCTTTTCGAACAATTGCTTTGGTTGAATTGTTTATAACAATCTTTGAACGGTAATCATTCACGGTACCATAATTTAAAATATCAACCGATAGTCCGCGTTCATAATTTGATTCAATATGGTTGATCTCTACTTTATCACCTTTATTGATTGTTAAAGACTTGCCAACAGGCACAATATGTGTTTGCTGTTCATTGATGGTAACAATAACAAAATATAATTCAGGATATTCCAGATAGATACGTGGTACTTCGGGCACAATATTAAAAATTTTCATGAACTCATTAATAATCCACACCTGATGGCGCACCTTTAACTCGATGTCTGATATAGACTTGGATGACTCGATACCAAACGCGGGAATACCAAAATTGGATAACGCATAATAGGTTGCCGAAGCACGCTGCTCAGCATGACGGGTATGATCTGAAAAAGTATTATGGTTATTAAAAGCAAACTGATATTGAGGATTTTCAATTTTTTTGTTAACCTGGTTAATTACTGTTTTAGCAATTTCTGCTAGATTCAGTGTTTCAGTAGAATCATTATTTGAAAACACATCTGCATCTGCAATTATCGATTGACCATAACGCAAGGGGTTTTCAATATCAGAAACCCATTTTTCGCGATAAAATCCCGAGCCTTCATGCAAATTTAACAGAACATCAGCTTCTGCAATAAGTGACTTTAAAATTTCAACAATTTGCTCTTCATAATTTTCACCGTTTTTTTGTTTGGTGAATTTTCGGTTCATATCTCCATGATAACCGCGTTGGTCCCGTATTATTGTATTGAAATTAGCACGGGGCACCATTATCAGACTGCCTCGCTCAAGGTTTATATCTACATAATGGTCTGCAGCAAGATAGCCCGTAGGTTCATTACCCTGAATTCCACCAATCACAAGCATTGTATTATCAGGTATTCGTCCCTTTATCCGATAAACATTCAGCTCATAAGGTGTGTTTTCAAAATAGGTTTCCTGCACAAAACGTTTTTCAACATCTTTAGAAAAGACATTAAAGAAACCTAGGAAAATGAATAAAACAAAAATAATATTTTTATTAATTATCATTATCAATCGATTTGATATTTTGATAGATGATTTGACCGTCAGTAGAATATACTCTTATAACAGCAAATTTTATGGAAAAATCCGGGGGATCAAGATTAAATTGCACTTTTTTAAAATACTTTATAGCAAATGAATCACCCGTCTTGTAATTAATTGCTTTAAACTCTTTATCAACTTTACAATCTTGCGGAAAAGTTGAAACCATTGCACCAGCATTCATGCTATCCAGAAACAATACCTGAAGATATCCTTCTGCCTGAGAATTATTTCCGGAATCATTAACAAGATCAAATCCAACTTGCAATTGGTTTTCACTGTTGTTAACGTTAAAATCCCGGACATTGATAATCTTTTGATCAATTTCATCAAGTGTTACAACAGGGGTTTGTTTAGCTTGTACCTGGGATGTTGATTTGACGGGTGTTTTTTGTTTTTCTGGTTCAACATGCCTGTTTAAAAAAGCATCTTTTTTCTGACTCTTTAATGACAATACCTGATCTTTTAATTCAGCGTTTTGTACAGATAATTGCCATGTCATGAAAATGAGTCCAACAAAGACAAGAAAGAATAGAAAAACGCCAAATTTTAACAGCTGATAATACAAAAAAGGCAGATTAATTTTTCGTATTTTGTAGGAACTGCGGATAAACAAAATTGTTAACAATTCATGTCGCATAAACTTTATTCACTGGTTGCTTTGTTCTCATTCCATACTTCTCGAACTATTTTAAAAGAATCATTTTCTTTAATGATATACAGTTGCTTAATTCCTGAATCTTTATAATTCTCTGTTGAATAATCCTGGTAAAAATTGGCTACATAGTTCACATCATCCTTAAAAATCTGAATGTTGTAAAGATCTACAGAGATGTCGTTATATTGCTTAAACAATCTGTTTTTATATGCTTTATAAGCATAATAATTCATACCATCAAAATGAAACTGCTTAGAATAGCATTCAATAAAGGTGCCAATATTTTGATTTTCCCAACTTTTTTTCCATTTTTGTAAAAAATTTATAATTTCCAGCTTGTCAGCCTCTACAAAATTTTGATTTCTAAAATAGATTTCATCAACTATAACAACCGGAGTCTGATCAATTGTAACATACTGAGAAACATCATTAAAATCGCTATTTTCAAGAACAACACAGCCTTTGGTATCATTAGAGTTTTGAATTCTCTCGGGTTCATCTGTACCGTGAATCCAAATGCCGTAACCGTTCTTTTTTTTCATTTTATCAAAACCATTGGGATAATCGAGCACAAATGCACCAGCACCATAAATAGGTGCAAGACGCTGTTTGTCTTTTTCATCCCGAATGAAATAAATGCCTTCTGGTGTTTTCAGATCGCCAACAACCGTCTTGTCGCCACGAACTTTACCGGTAGAACAGACATATTGTTTTTCTACAAACAGTGTTGAATCAACTGCTTTTAATACAAAAAAGGATTGGCTTCTTTTTTCTACAAGAAAAAGATACTCGCTGCTTTTATTACAATCCAAATGAAGAAATGGAAGCGGAGCAAACAACTCGTTTTCATTAAAACGGGTACCATATTCAAAAGTCGCAGATTGTGCAGAAACAATTGACAATAAAACCAGTACTAAAACTAAAAGATTCCTGTTACTCATTTTTCCCAAAGTTAAACTAGATATCATTTCCATTATTTTTTTTAATATTGAACCAATTCAAGCTCCAACGTTTTTGAGCCTGAAAAAAATGATCAATGCGTTGATCTATTGATGCAAGAAACCCTTTCATCTCGTCATCACTCAAATGCTTTTCCTGTTGCATCAGGTCGAGAATTTCATTATGGAGTGTTTTATAGGTTAGAAATGTGTTTTCAGGATCTAAAAGTTTTTTGTATTCTTTGATCCTCTCAATCTTGGATTGTAAATCACCAAGTTTAAAGGGTTTCATTATATAATCGAACGCACCAAGCTTTAATGCTTCAATAGCAGTTTCTATAGTTGCAAATCCGGTCATCATAATAACCTGAGTAGCTTTGTTTTGCTCTTTAACAAATCGCAAAACATCCATTCCACCCTCAATATTACCATAGGGACTTTCCATGTTCTTGTCTGTTAATACAAGATCATAGTCGTTGGTTTTCAACAAATCCAACGCTTCCTGAACAATACCTGTGGATGTAATATCATATTCCAATTCAGATAAAAATGTAACCAGCAACTCTCGCAGCTGTTCGTCATCCTCTACAATAAGAATTTTTAACGACATAACAAACTACATTCCTTCAAATATTCTTAAACCCAGTTCCATGAGCTGCTCGCTCTTGACATTAGATGGAGCGCCATCCATTAGCGAGGTTCCGCTTGCAGTCTTGGGGAAAGCAATTACGTCACGAATCGACTGGCCACCTGTTAAAATCATATTCAAACGATCAAAACCAAAAGCAATTCCACCATGTGGTGGTGCGCCATATTGCAAGCCGTCGAGCAGATAACCAAACTTGCTTTGCGCTTCTTCATCAGAAATACCCAGCGCTTTGAACATTTTTGATTGTATGTCAGAGTTAGAAATACGAATACTTCCACCGGCAATCTCTAAACCATTCATTATAAGATCATATGCACGGGCCCGAACATTACCAGGATCTGTATCCATTTTTCCCATATCTTCTTCAATAGGAGATGTAAACGGGTGATGCAGAGCAACATAACGTCCTTCTTCAGGATTAAACTCTAACAATGGGAAATCAACAACCCAGGCAAGTTTATATACATTTTCGGGGATCAAATTATTATCTCTGGCCAATTTTAATCTCAAGTTACCAAGTACCGGGAAAGCATCTTGCTTTGTATCTGCAACAAACAACAACAGATCTCCATCACCGGCACCACACTCGGCCATAATGGCTTTTCGTTGTTCTTCGGTAAAGAATTTAGACAATGAGCTGTCCCAATCATCACCTTTAACTTTTATTGCCACAAGGCCTTTTGCACCCTGCTCCTTGGTCCAGTCCGTTATATCATCAATCTGCTTACGTGAAAATGATGCGCCACCAGGCATAGCTAGGCCAGCCACAACATTTCCTGCATGTACCGTTTGAGTGAATACTTTGAATTCACAATCTTTAACCAGGTCGGAGATATTATGTATTTCTAAACCAAAACGTAAATCAGGTCTGTCAATACCATACGTTTCTATCGCTGTTTGATAAGGTATGCGTTGAAAAGGTGCATCAACATCAACATCAATAACGTCTTTCATGATTTTGACAACCAGACCTTCAACAATTTTAAAAATATCTTCTTCATCTATAAAAGACATTTCCACATCAATCTGTGTAAACTCGGGTTGACGGTCTGCCCTAAAATCTTCATCTCTGAAACAACGAACGATTTGGAAATAGCGGTCATATCCCGAGACCATCAATAATTGTTTATATGTTTGCGGTGACTGAGGCAGCGCGTAAAAACGACCTTTCCAGATTCTGCTGGGTACTAAAAAGTCCCTGGCACCTTCTGGTGTACTTTTCATCAGGAAAGGGGTTTCAATCTCTACAAAATCATTTTCAGAAAAATAATTACGGACTATCTGTGCAGTTTTGTGACGAATAAGCATTTTTTGCTGCATTTCAGGTCTGCGTAAATCCAAAAAGCGGTATTTCAATCTCAAATCTTCTGACGCGTTGCTTTCACCACTTACAGGTATAGCCGGTGTTTCTGATACGTTCAATATTTCAATATCAGAAGCTATCAGTTCAATTTCACCGGTTTTCAGTTTTTCATTAACCATACCGTCTGGTCGGTGTTCAATAACGCCCTTGAATGCAACAACAAATTCACTTCTCAATTTCTTGGCTTCTTCATAAGCACTGGATGAAGGATTAATCTGGACTTGAGTTATTCCCCAGCGATCCCGCAAATCGATAAAAATTAAACCACCATGATCACGTCTTCTGTCTACCCATCCCATTAATATAGCTGATTCATCAACATTATTTTTTGTTAATTGTCCGCAATTATGTGTTCTTTTCCATTTCATTTGCCGCTACCTTGTTAAAAAATTACATTGTTAAAAAAAACCGTCAGACGATTGTCTGACGGTTAAAGATAATACTCTTGTTACAAAAAATCAATCAAAAGAATTATTAATTGAGGGTATTAGTTTTTAAAATAAAATACCGGACCACCCATTAATACACGTTTATATTTAAAAGAGTTGGTCTGGTAAACAGCATACTTGGCTTCGAACCAAATGGTTCCACTCCACAAATGCTGTTTTACAGTAACCATGCTTGACCATTTATCACCAAATCCAAATCTCCAGTCAAACAAAAAGTTCTTAAAGCCACTATCTGTTGTATAACTCAAGCCCATTGAGAGATAATGTTGAGAATACTTGAACTCTTGGCCTCTTGGAGTAATAATTCTTCCATTTTCAATGGTGTTGCCGCGTTTTTCCCAAACTTTATAAAGTGAATAAGACACTTCATCCAGCTTTAATCTAAATCGGTTAATGGGAGCATCATCCTTTAGACCAAGGCGAAGGCCGGCTCCATTAAATCTGTTAAAATAGCTGTACTCGAGTCCCTCTGTATCCATATCAAAATGATAAATTTCTTTACCTAATCCGCTAATATCTCTGGGGAATGTCATAGGCAACTGAAAAGAAATGTTATAGCCAATGCTTTTCAAATAGCTGCTGTTTGGCATCCAGCCGAAAACTTCATTTATTGCGTTATAGTCCCAACTCTTGTTCAATACAAATTGAATGTTATTGATTGCAAGTCTTGCATCGCCTTCATTCTTTTCAAAAAAACGATTGTCCAATTTATAATCAACAAAATTGATCAAAGTTCTGTTTGCATAATTATACGGTCTATAACTGACCCGAATATCATCAACCAGCCAGGTGATAGGTGGAACTTCATTAAAATTCCATTCAAAATAATAGGCCATACTTCCAGACCATACAAACGGATAATTAAACTCGTCCTGACCGAACTCTGTACCTAATTTGAAACGCTGATTCAATAAAGAGAATTGAAAATTCAGCTCGTCTACACTCAATGTTACAGGATAAGCATTTTCCGCCTTGGGGAATGCATAAGATTCCATTGACTCAACTACGCCTATCTGGCTACCATCTACCTGAGCAGGTTCGATATGTTTTTGTCCGGGTCTAACGGTATTGGACAAAGGTACCAAACCAAACAGAGAAGCAACATAATAATTACCTAAATCATTATGATTTTCATGTGATGACAATACCTGAAAATTGTTTGACTGTATGGAATACTCTATTCTGTCCAGTTTATTGGTTTCGAGTTCCATATCATAATTCATGTACAAGCGAGCTGAAACAAAACTGGCTTGTTCTTTATCTACTGCCGCTGAAACAGCAATATCAATAATCTTGTTAGCAATATCTGTAAAGTTTAATTTTGTTTTACGTTCCAGGCGCTGCATACGTAATTCATCGTTTTGTAATACTGCCTGAGACCCATTGCGATAAACTGTAATCTCTTTGGAGTATTTTCCGGATGGTGTCTTTTTCAAATTCACACCAAAACTCCAATTATCTGGCAGATTATTTGGCATCTCTCCTTCTTCATCCCAGAAATATTGTTGGAAAATATATTTGGGTAATGAAGGCTCTTTATTTGATGAAATGTCAATCTTGCTCAAATCATTAATAAACTGTTCCGCAGGTAATGTGTGGATTTTAACAAACTGGTCGCGCTCAATGTAACCTACCTGTATTGCTTTAACCGCAGGAGAATTATCTCGACCGGAATTTGTATAAAGAATTTTTATAGCATCAATAGAGTCAACCTTTGCTTCCACGTCAGAGCTGATCTGAACCAGTACATCGAGAAGGGTATTAAACTCTTCAGCATTTTTTCGTTTTGACCAGAGGCCCGCGTAATCCGAAGATGTAATATCTTCTTCCAGTTGGGTAATAGGTATTGAGATTGAAGAAGCTCTTCTGAATACCAAGCCCGATGATTGAATATAAGAATCAATAGCACCCATATAGTTGTCACTGGGGGCATTAATTGAATTCAAAAATTTTGAAATATCGATCTCGATGTTTGTTGGCGTATTATCATCTATATAGATCGATTCAATCTTTAAACGGTTTTCTGTAGAATTGTAATTAACAAGAATACCCACATTATCAATCAATGTCATGGGACTTTCCCATGTAGCCCGCGATGCATCATTGGGGTCGTTAATTACTTCTCTCAATGTATTGATAAAGTCCTGAAACACCTGCGGATTAGTTTCATAATCTCTTGGCGTGGTTATGTAAGTTCGGATGTTATCAGCTTCTTCATTTGTCTGTGAAAAAACAATAGAAACGAACACCAATAAAACCAAAATCAAACACGTAAATTTACCTTTCATGACATCTCCGAATTATTTCTATTCTTTATTCTATTTCTCAATCTACACCTAATTGACGAATGATTAATTGTCTGTTTTGACTGTTTAAAGAGATCGGTTGTTTAGAATATGGTACATTCACTCTCAAACCATCAATGTTCACAATAGAGCCTGGTGAAAATTTTGTATTAAAAACAAACTGTGTTTCTGATGTTGCCGGGTTAGCATACGTAGCTTTAAATGGACGTACATTAAATTCCAATATAGACTTTATGGGGTCACCAAAAAAGTCGTGAAGATAAAAAGTTACAAAGGTTGTTGAAGCAACATAGTCATTATCTTTAATGTTGATGCGATAATCATCCGGTACCTGGGCAACATAAAACTGAATTTGTTTATAATGGTTCGTATTTGTATTTACCCGCAAATTCAGATTGCGCACATCAGCATCAATAGAATATTTTACATTACCCAGTTGATTCCTGGGTGATTGATTTCCATTAACTACACAATTCCGGATATGATTTGCATTTACATTCTGTAAGGAATAGAAAAAGTTCACCGGTCTCGATTCATAAACTATTGGATATTTAGCCTGATTTGCCGGAGAATCTTTGATATAACTCTCTTCATCAGGATACTTTTTTATAAATCTTTCAAACAATTCTTTTTCATCAGTAAATTGGTTGCCAGGATCATCTAGCTCACTTTGAAACATGGGGCGAATAGGCGGCCATACCTGGAAACGGAAGGGTATAACTTCAATCAGCCAGTTTCGTTCATCAACAGACATACCTGATCTTGCAACCAACCGAATTGGAACCTGAAGACTAGAAAATCCATTCAAGTTACGGTTTGTAGTGATTGGAAATTCAAGATCAAAAACCTGGTAATTATTTGTAGGCGTAACAAAAATGCTGTTTTTAAGTGCTTCCCTGTTTCCAAGTTGAATATTCGTTATAGATTCATTATTTAAAACTTCCTTGTTATCAATATACAAGGTAATGTATTCAACCGGAAAGTTTGCCGAAATAACCTGTTTAAATGGCATACCTACAGGGGTATTTAATTTCTCAACATAATTTTCGGGCGGGTGTAATATTTTAAACTTGTTTACAATCTCTTCGGAAACTGTAAATACATTGGGTTCCTGACCTGGATTGTTCAGATTTAATCTTTTGCGCTTCTTCTCTGTAATAACATCCAGATAATTTCCACGAGCACCATGAAGAGAATCAGGAATTAAATATTTAACCGCAAAAGTAAATTTGTCAATGCCAAAGGTACTCGCCAGGTTACCTGCATCGAATTCCTGCCAGGTTGAATCTGCCAGATTAATCTCAACACTCTTGATCATTGAAGAATCTGGCAGTACATCATTACCTCTTCGCAGGTATTTATAGTTAATTGTCAAAGCACTTCCATCTTTATTCAATGGTATTTCACTGAATATAAGTAACTTTATGCCTTGATCTAACAAATAGCCAAAATTTCTATCCTGCTTTTTTACTATACGTTTCGAGAATCCATCTTTTTCAATAATGTGCACAAAATAATAGTTCCCGGAATCAAATTGAATATAGACATTACTATCCTGAGAGGGCCCCATATATTGAACGTCAAAATTATTTGATGTTTGTGAGTAATTTATCTGGTATCTACCGGCACCCTGCTCAAAATTTGCAGAAGTAAAGCTGAGGGTGTCTCCAATTTGACGGGCAAGTCTATATTCAAATTCTGCATCTGATTGCTCAGTCGTCCAGGAATACTGCAGGAAATCATTGGCCATACCGCCAATATCCATCACATTGTTTTCTCTGAACAATTCCTGAGTATTGTGCGGATCAAGTCTGTTCGGGTCAACAAATTTGAGGTATACTGACATTAAAAATGTCAATACATACAAGAGTAATACTATTCGATTCCTATCCATAATCTATATTACCACTTTTTTACTTTTCAACAATAAAATTAACTTTTTTCAATGCATCAAGAACACCCTGGGCGATCATTTCTGCATCAACCTTATCCGCTACAACTTGTTTATCTTTTAATGCCTGAGCCAATTTGTCAGCAAAAGCTTCATCAATTTTCAATTCTTTTTCTTCATCGTGGGTTTTAAATTTATCCGGGAATTTGTATCCCAGATAAAAAGCTGCTGCTTCGGTAAAGCCACCGGCAACAACCAAAAAGGTCAACATATTAAAACCCCATTTAGAGAAATTCAAAAATTGATCTGGGTTAAATGCGTGAAAGATATCATACAACTGCCAATGAAAATAAACACTCATATCAAGGAGTTGGTTCTTTTCAAAGTAAATAATACCTACAATTGCAAAAATCATGGTAATAATACCCAAATTCATAATCTGGGTAGGAGCTGAATATAAAAAGTTTTCTCTAAATCGTTTATCTTTTTCCATTAAATTATTATTTCTAAATTGTACCAACTTGCGAATAGGAATCACAAAGATACCCCAAAAGAATGCCGCTATTGCCACAACTTGAAACGTTATTCCAATTACTGTTTGAAAGAGATACACTTCGGCAGTTGGGTTCATAACCTCTGTTAAAATGCGAATTCTTTCACCAAAACCGGAAACAAGTATCACCAGCATGAGGAAAAGAACCAGCAAGATCACTTTAACAACGGCGGTAACATCTACAATCTTGCCCATTTCACCAAGATTATATTCACTGGTTAAACCATCGATGATATTTTTCATATCAAGTCTAACCTGATCACTGCCATGAGCTTCAAGCAATTTTCGGATTTGAATTTCATTTAACAGATCAGCTTTTTCCGGGGACTTTAAAAAAGGCACTAAATACTTGACAAGAAACCATAAACCGGTAAAAAACCCTCTTTTTTGATGATCTTCTCGTTGTTTTTTATAAATATTTTCTTCAAATATATCAACAACTTCTTTTGCAATAGCCGGATTATGAAAATATGCTTTTTTTCTGGTCAATTTCAATAAATTGTCCTTTGAAAGATCATACTTTATCAAACCAAACATTGAGTTTAATTTACCCATTTTTTTACCTCATATAGACAGTTTGTTGTATCAGTGAACATAATATTTTAAAAAGGATTTTATACTTCCCAGCCCAATTTTTTAAAGTAATTTTTTTATAATTGAAAAGCAACTAAAAGTTTGTGTTTAACAGTACCAAAAAAAATTAAGCGGCACCAAATAAATTCAATGCCGCTTTATACGTATCAATTATTATACCAAAATATAACAAGAGGCTAATTATCTTGAAGCAACCTCCAGACGATTTAATGCTCTCATTAAAGAGGCATTAGCTCTTGCCATGCTGGTTTCAGCTTGTTTTTCATCAAGGCGTTTTTGAGCACGTTCACGTGATTTTTGAGCACGATCAACATCAATATCACCGGAAGCTTCAGCAGTTTCTGCCAGAATGGTCATCTTATTATCTGCAACTTCAACAAAACCACCGCTAATCGCATAAACCAGTTCTTCTTTACCAGCTGTTATTTCAACCCTGCCAATTTTAAGTACTGTTAAAAACGGAATGTGGTTTACTTTGACACCAAAATATCCGTTTTTGGCAGGCGCCTTAACATGCTCAACGTCAGCCGAGTAAACGACCTTTTCAGGAGTAATAATTTCCAGTTTAAATTGTTTTTCTGCCATGGTCGTATTTATTTATCCTGTTATTGATTTTCTCTCATTTTCTTGGCTTTTTCTACAGCATCTTCAATGGTACCTACCATCCAGAATGCCTGTTCAGGCAAATCATCATGTTTACCATCGATAATTTCTTTAAAGCCACGGATTGTATCTTCAATTTTCACATATTTACCTTCAAAACCGGTAAATTGTTCTGCAACAGCAAACGGTTGTGAAAGGAAACGCTGAATACGTCTTGCACGGTTAACAGCAAGTTTATCTTCTTCAGACAATTCTTCCATACCCAGAATTGCGATAATGTCTTGCAGATCTTTATATTTCTGTAAAATTTCCTGAACGTTACGAGCAACAGCATAATGTTCCTCGCCAACAATTCTCGGATCCAAAATTCTTGAAGATGAATCCAAAGGATCTACAGCCGGGTAAATACTTTGTTCAACAAGAGCACGGTTCAATACAGTAGTAGCATCCAAATGGCTAAAGGTTGTTGCAGGAGCAGGGTCAGTTAAATCGTCTGCGGGTACGTAAATAGCCTGAACAGATGTAATTGAACCATCTTTGGTTGAGGTAATACGTTCTTGCAAAGCACCCATTTCAGTAGCCAGGTTTGGTTGATAACCCACAGCAGAAGGCATACGACCCAGCAACGCAGATACTTCCGAACCAGCTTGAGTAAAACGGAAAATATTGTCGATGAACAAAAGTACGTCTCTGTTCTCTACATCGCGAAAATATTCAGCAGTAGTCAAAGCAGAAAGACCTACGCGCAAACGTGCACCAGGAGGTTCGTTCATCTGTCCAAAGATCAAAGAAACTTTAGATTCTTCCAGGTTTTCCATATTGATTACGCCGGTTTCCTGAAATTCTCTCCAGAGATCGTTTCCTTCACGGGTACGTTCACCAACGCCGCCAAATACGGAAAAACCACCACGGTAGATCGCGATATTATTGATCAATTCCTGAATCAATACGGTTTTACCTACACCTGCACCACCAAATAAACCAATTTTACCACCTTTGGGGTAGGGTTCAAGCAAGTCAATAACCTTAATACCTGTTTCAAGGATTTCGGTTTTTGTGTTTAAATCTTCCAATTTTGGTGCGGGTCGGTGAATTGGCCAGGCTTCATCGCTATTGATTTCACCCATTTCATCAATAGGTTCGCCAATAATATTAAGCATTCGGCCTAATGTTCCTTTTCCTACAGGTACTTTAATAGGAGCGCCTGTATCGACTACTTTATGTCCACGCTGCAAACCATCGGTTGCATCCATCGCAACGCAACGGGTAGTGTTTTCACCCAGATGTTGTGCCACTTCCAATACCAGTTTGGATCCGTCTTTACGTTCCAACTCGAGGGCGTTCAAAATCTCGGGCAATTTGCCACTATCAAAATGGACGTCTACTACCGCACCGATAATTTGTGCAATATATCCGGTATTTTCCATTAATAACTCTCCCTAATAAGCTCGACTAAGGGTTAACCTTTAAGTGCTTCAGCGCCGCTGACAATTTCATTCAGCTCTGTCGTAATCGCTGCCTGCCGCGCTTTATTATAAAATAATGTCAATTCTTTAATCATTTCCTGAGCATTTTCGGATGCTGTTTCCATTGCAGTCATCCTAGCGCCAAATTCCGAAGTAGCAGACTCTAATAGAATTTTCCATATCTGGAATTTCAAGCTCATCGGTATCAGGGTATCCAGAATAACTTCAGGATTCGGCTCATATACATACCCTGCGGAAGTAGTTTCTTCATCAGATGAACTGGGCACTACCGGCAATACCTGTTCAACTGTCAATTCTTGCTGAACGGCATTGCAAAATTTATTATAAATAAAATAGACCCGATCATATTTACCGGTTTTAAAATCGTTCATCAATACGTTAGCAACTTTTTGAGCGTTTGAAAACTCTAAATTGTTAAACACATCAATATAATGGGCAGCAATAGGATATGAACGACGTTTAAAAAACTCGTATCCTTTTCGACCAATAGTAATTAAATACTTTTGATCTGCTTCACTTGCAGACCATTCATCCTGTGCTCTACGTATTAAATTGGTATTAAAACTACCACACAAACCTTTATCACCAGTTAGTAAAACAAAACAAACACGTTTGGGATTACGTTTTTTCAACATCGGATGCTTGTTTTGTTTTGACTTTCTTGCCACATTCCCTAAAACCTGCTCAAGCTTTTGTGAATATGGCCGGGTACGAATCAGTCTGAGCTGAGATTTATTCAACTTTGCCGCTGCCACCATTTTCATAGCGCGTGTAATCTGCATTGTGCTTTTTACACTGGCAATACGACCTTTAATCTCTCGTAATGTTGCCATTTATCTATTCCGTTCTAAACATTTTAACAAATTCGGCGCATGCGTTTTTCAAACTTCCAACAATATCATCCGTTAGTTCTTGTTTTTCACGGATGTCACGCAATATATCATCATGACTCGATTCCATAAATTTATGGAACTCCGCTTCTGCGCGAACTACCTGGTCTGCCGGAATTTCATCGAGATAACCGTTAACACCTAAATAAATAACGGCGACCTGTTTTTCTACAGTCAATGGCTGATACTGATTTTGTTTCAGCAACTCTACCAAACGTTGACCACGGTTCAATTGCTGCTGTGTGGTTTTGTCCAGATCAGAACCGAATTTCGCAAAAGATTCAAGTTCACGGTACTGGGCAAGGTCCATACGCAGACTACCCGCAATCTTTTTCATCGCTTTGATTTGCGCGTTACCACCAACACGGGATACAGAGATACCGGCATTAACGCCCGGACGAACACCCGCAAAGAACAGGTTGGGTTCGAGGTAAATCTGGCCGTCGGTGATTGAAATAACGTTGGTAGGGATATATGCTGAAAAGTCACCAGCCTGGGTTTCAATGATCGGTAACGCGGTCAATGAACCACCACCCAGTTTGTCGCTCAGTTTAGATGCACGTTCAAGGAGACGTGAGTGAAGATAAAACACATCACCAGGATACGCTTCACGACCCGGAGGACGACGAAGCAACAGTGACAATTGACGATATGCCCAAGCGTGCTTGGTTAAATCGTCATAAGCAATCAAGGCATGCTGACCGTTATCACGGAAATACTCACCCATGGCTGCACCGGCATAAGGAGCAATGTACTGCATAGGTGCCGGTGAATCGGCTGGTGCAGCTACAATTATCGTATGCTTTAATGCGCCTTCTTCTTCAAGGGTTTGTACCAATTGGGCAACAGTAGAAGCTTTCTGACCGATAGCAACATAAATACAGAAAACGTCTGTATTACGCTGGTTAATGATGGTATCTACCACAATCGCGGTTTTACCAATCTGACGGTCACCAATGATCAATTCACGCTGGCCGCGGCCAATGGGGATCATAGAGTCAATAGCTTTAATACCTGTCTGCAACGGTTCGTTTACCGGCTGACGAGCAACAACACCCAACGCTTTACGCTCAACGGGGTAGGTTTGTTTTGTATTGATAGGTCCTTTACCGTCCAGAGGTTGACCCAAGGGATTAACAACGCGACCCAACATTTCAGGGCCTACAGGAACTTCAATAACGCGGTTGGTACGTTTGGCAATATCACCTTCTTTAATCTTACGGTCTTCACCGAACAATACACAACCTACATTATCTTCTTCAAGGTTTAATGCCATTCCAAAAACGTCATTTGGGAACTCTACAAGCTCCATTGCCATAACGTTTTCTAACCCATATACACGGGCAATACCATCACCAACCTGAAGAACCTCTCCAACTTCCTGGACGTCTACCTTTTTCTCAAATTGTTCAATCTGTTTTTTTAAGACTGAGGTAATTTCTTCTGGTCTTATTTCCATATGCTTTCTAATACCTCCATGAGGTCAAATGTTTATAATAATAAACCAGAACAACGATGTTCTTTGTAATTATAACCAATTTTATTAAGCAAACGCTTCTGATTTTAATAATTCATGACGCAATGTTTTCAACTGTGACAACAAACTGTCATCAACAATCTGTCCTTCAACCTGTACTATAATTCCGCCAAGAATTTCCGGATCTACCTTGTTTTCTAAAACAATATTTGCTTTAAAAGATTCAGACAAAAGCTTGGTAATATCTTGCTTTTGAGTGTCTGAAACAGGTATAACCGTGGTAACAACCGCGTTTAAGCGGTTGTGTTTTTTATCTGCAAAGCGTTCAAGGAAAAACACAATCTGTTCAAAAAACTCGATTCTGTTTTTCTGCAACAATAACAATATAAATTGATAGACCATAGGGTCTAACTTTTCTTTAAATATCTTATCCAGGGTTTCAATTTTATGAGCTTTTTCAGTATTGGGAGAATAGAAATATTCTGCAACACTTTTGTCTTGCTCAAGAATAGTCGCAAAAGATTTGACTTCACCATAAAGTGAATCAAATTTGTTTTTTCCTTCAGCTAGCTCAAAAAAAGCCCTGGCATATCTTTTAGCAACCGGATGTATTCTCAATTCATATCTTCCATTTTTTTCAATGAACTTTGAATGATGGTTTCATGTTCGCTTTTATCCAGCGATTTACCAATCAATTTTTGAGTAGCTGCCATTGACAACTCTACAGCCAGCGCTTGAATATCTTCAAGCGCTTTATCGCGGCTTAATTCAATTTCTCGCTTGGCTGTTTCAAGCATTCCTTGAGCCTCGGAATTGGCTTTTTCAACAATTTCATCTTTCACCAATTCAGCAGATTTTCGGCTTTTTGCAATAATATCCTGGGCCTCTTTGCGGGCTTGATCCAGAATTTCTTCTTGCTTGCCGGATGCGTCCTGTACTTCTCGTTTTGCAGTTTCAGCAGCTTCAAGAGCTTCCTTAATTTTGGTTTCTCTTTCAGCCAGACCCTGTATAATCGGTTTCCAGGCAACTTTGCTCAAAATAAGCAGCAAAATAATAAATGTAACGAAGGTCCAAAACAGTGTTCCGACCTGAGGTGTCATTAATTCCATATTATAAATTCGCTTTTTTTTAGTTTATTATTTTACACTTAACAAAAAGCAGATAGCAGCTGACAACAAAGCAACACCTTCAATCATCGCTGCGGTAATAATCATAGCACCACGAATTTCGCCAGTTGCTTCAGGTTGTCTTGCGATTCCCTGCATAGCTGCGCTTGCAAGTTTACTAATACCAAATGCTGCTGCAAAAGTTACACCTGCTGCTCCAATTCCACCTGCCAAATAGGCCATTGCTTGTGCTTCCATTTTTCCTCCTGTAATAGAGATAAGTTAAACGTTTTATTATTTTTTGTTTTTTTAATGTTCAGAGGCCATTGCTGCGCCAATAAACACGGCCGACAATATTGTAAATACGTAGGCCTGAATAAATGCAATTAAAATCTCCAACATCGCGCTGAACACAATGATCAGCAAAGGCGCTGGCGCAACAAGCCAGCTTTTAAACATAAAGATCAAAGACATAATTGCCAGAATGGTAATGTGACCGGCAATCATATTGGCAAACAAACGAATAGCAAGAGCTATATGTTTTGCCATTAAACTTACAATTTCAACCGGAATCATGATGGGTATAATAAAGATTGGTAGTCCACCGGGAATCAAGTGCTTAAAATTCCCAATCACGCCATGTGCCCGTATACCGGCGATTTGTCCCATTGCCATGGTTAACAGAGCCAACGCTCCGGTAACACCAATATTACCTGTTGCGGTTGCAGCTCCGGGAACCAGTCCCATCAGGTTACACAACAAAATAAAGAAAAATGCTGTTAACAGATAGGGCGCATAAATCATTCCATGATGTCCCATATTGGGCAAAATCAAATCATCTCTTAAATATTCAACTGTTGCTTCTAATGCATTTGCCAGACCAGTGGGAACCAGTTTTTTCTTGCGAAAGGACCACCAGAATGCCAAAATCAATATTGCGGAAACAATCCACATCATCAAAATATGATTGGTAATGGTAAGATCTATACCAAAAACTGTGGGTAATTTGATCACGGGGTGTGCCAAAAGGTGATGCATCACAAAATCCGCACCACCGCCGCTTCCATGTTCCGCAGCATGGGCAGCGTGTTCTGCAGCATTTGCTACATGTTCAGCAGCCTGATGAGCGTTTGCACCGTGTTCAGCTACATGTTCTGTGAATTTTTCGACCATAATCAGACTAATTTATTCCTTTTCAGTTCACGATTTATAATATTAATTTCAAAAATTTGCATTAAAACGTAAAACACCACAAAGGATATTACATATGCAATTAATGACCACTCGGGAAAAAATAAGTAAAGAACAAACATGATGGCAATAAACAATAAAAATCGAAGAGCCATACCGCCGTAAAGAACTATATAGAATGTTTTGGCGTTTTTGTTAAACGCCCATTGCAAGGAATAATAACCCGCTATAATACTTACGACGCTGGTTAGATACCCTAAAAGTACGGATTTAAAAACAGAAATGCCAGAAAAAAAATTCAAGCCCGCCTGTCCCAACACAAATATTACAAAAGTTAACAATAGGAACCAGACTAGAGATGGGCTGTCACTATTTTTTTTTAGAGCTGTCATTTTTGTTGTCTTTTGAGAAAACCTCTTTGTAAACATTCAAAAACCCTGCCGTTGCTCCTAACAAAAGTCCGAGGACCAAAAACAGGGGCATAGTATTTAATTTATTGTCCAAAAAATATCCCCCGTACGTACATAGACCTATTGCCACAGCTAACTGCAAGCCTAAATCAAACGAACGGGCGACATTGTTCTTCACGAATAAAACCTGTGCTTAATGAGATTGCACTTTAAATGTTGGTTCAATCTTGTTTATATTATCGTTCTTTTTTAGAACGTCAATACCTTTTTTCTCTTCGCCAAGCATTGAACATTTGCCATCAAAGGTTGCACCCTCGTCAATTACGAGTTTTCGGGTTTTCATGTCACCATGAAATTCGGAGCGGCTTTCAAGAACGGTTTTTCCGTCTACATCTACAATTCCGCTCAACTTTCCACCAACTACCAAATTCTTGGCTTTTACATTTCCTTCAATCTCACCCTCTTTGCCGACTACCAGGGTATCAGATGTTTTGATATCTCCTTTTACACGGCCGTCTACTCGCAGGCTGTGTTCCACAGAGATGACACCTTCAAACAAGGCGCCTTTTCCAAGTATGGTGTTTAATTCACCAGGTTTGTCTAAATTTTTCATAAGCCTACCAGAAATATATGAATGGTTAATTATTATTATCTATTAATAATCTGCAAACGCCAGCAGATATTCTTTCGGATCTAATGAAACGCCATCTTTCCATATTTCAAAATGCAAATGATGTCCCGAACTAATACCTGAATTGCCCAGTAGAGCAATACTGTCACCTTTTCTCACAACAGAATTTCTATCAACCAATAGCTGCTGATTATGACCATAATAGGTAAAATATCCGCCGCCATGATACAAAATTGCCAAATTGCCCAAATCATAGGTCCAGCCTGCAAAAATCACAATTCCATCAGCAGCAGCCTTAATTGGGGCCCCACGTTCACCTGCAATATCTATGCCGCGGTGACTTGACTTGCCACTCTGATTCATGAACTCATAATCATTGCTAAGCACGCCTTGTACGGGAAGATATGTGGGAACACTTTTTACAAAATTGTCATGTATTATTTTTTTTGTTCGGGTTAATCGCCCAAAACGCTCGGTTGTCTTTGGAGTCGAAGACATATCTCGCATAACCGGAGTTGGTGCCTCTCTTACAACCGGCACCACACTGGGAACAACTTCGGGAGAAAGCTCTTCCTGTATTGAAACAGTAGTATTACCCGTACCATTATTATAATCCAGACCTAACGCGCCACGAATCTTGGTTTGTGAGCTTTCAAGATCTTCAAATTTGGCAATTAGCTCGTAAATTCTTTTATTATTATCCTCGAGCTGAAGATTTACCTGCCTCAACTCTTTGTTTTTACTGTACACTCGATAATACTGAAAATAAAAAACTGCGCCGGCAACAATATGCAACACCAGCAAAACTGCCAGGAATTGCAGTACTTTTAATCTTCGAATGGATATACTATAGGCCTTGGGCTCATCCTTGTCGTCAGGGATAACGAGGATTTGCAGAGACTTGCGATGCTTTCTGGCTTTATTCATATATTATCTCAATCTTCATTTATAACGTTGACCAGGCGGTCAAGATCATCACTATCATAATACTCTAATTCGATTACGCCGCCTTTAGCTCGTGGTTTAATATTTACCTTCGTTGCAAGCTTGATGCGTAATTTATTTTCCATCTCCTCCAGATAATAATCTTTTTTGGTTGGAGCGGTTTTCTTTTCTTTTTTGATGGGATTCGCAGCATCCCTGGCCATTTTTTCCGTATTACGGACAGAAAGACCCTCATTAAGAATTTTTTTCCATATGGCAAGCTGATCTTCTTTGTCATTCAACGCCAACAAAGCTTTTGCATGCCCCATAGATAAATCTCCTGAACGGGCACTTTCCTGGATAAGTTTGGGTAATTTCAGCAGTCTTAAAAAGTTTGCAACTGTAGCCCGGTCTTTACCCACTTTTTGGGCAACAACTTCCTGAGTTAGATTACATTCTTTGATTAAACGCTGATAACTGTGAGCAATATCTATAGGATTCAAATCTTCGCGATGAATATTCTCAATGATAGACAACTCCATCATTTCTTCATCGCTGTCAATTTCAAGGATGTAAGCAGGAATTTCTTCAATACCCAAACCGGTTACTGCCCGTAATCGCCGCTCTCCGGCAATCAACTGATAAGCGCCATCATAAGGACGTACAGTAATTGGCTGTACAACACCTTTTTCGGATATTGAATTCTGAAGCTCTTCCAGTTTGACAGGATCAAAAGTCTCCCGGGGTTGAAACGGATTTGGAGATACTTTTGAAACCGCTATAAACCGGATATTGCTGGTACTTGTACTTTCTGCCGGTGCTTGCTGTTGTTCCGGGCTTTCAGCCGGAGGCGCATCTGGTATCAGCGCCTGTAAACCTCTACCCAGCGCTTTTCTGTTCGCCATGTTTTATTATTTCCTCAGCCAAACCCATATAGTTCTCACTTCCTGCGGAAACAGCATCATACAAAATAATTGGCTTACCAAAGCTGGGTGCTTCGCTTAACCGTACATTTCGGGTAATTATGGAATTAAACACTCGTCCATCAAAATATTTTCGTACATCTTCTGCAACCTGGCGTGATAGATTCAGGCGAGAATCGTACATCGTCAATAACACACCTTCTATCTCTAGCTCTTTATTCAAGTGCTTTTGCACCAAACGTATAGTGTTTAACAGTTGACCCAATCCTTCCAAAGCATAATATTCACACTGGATAGGGATCAACACAGAATCCGATGCTGTTAATGCATTAACTGTCAATAAACCCAATGAGGGTGGACAATCAATCAAGATATAATCAAAGTCATCTTTTATCTGCTTTAACGCTTGCTTTAATTTGTGCTCGCGTGAAATTGCAGATACCAGTTCAACTTCAGCGCCAACCAGGTTGATTGACGATGGCAAGAGCTTTAAATAATCAAGCTCTGTATCAATAATTATATCCTGAGGCTTGTCTTCATTTATAATTGCGTCATATATGGTTTTGCTCATATCTTTGGAATTAAAGCCCAAACCACTGACACTATTAGCCTGTGGGTCCATATCAACAAGCAATGTATTGAATTCAGCTACCGCAAGGCAGGCAGCCAGATTCACAGAGGTTGTTGTTTTGCCAACCCCTCCTTTTTGATTTGCTATTGATATTATTTTGCCCATTTATTCAGGTGTTCTCCATTATTCTTAAGAAATTAAAATATAACGCATTTAGGGTACAAAATCAATAAAAAGTTTTCATTCACTTTTTTCAATCTAACGCTCAAAACAGCCAAATGATCCGGGATTTTTCTTGACTCTGAATTAAAAATCGTGTATGTTTGGAATATTCCTTTCCTGTAGAAATATGAGGTGCGTATAATGCAGATTCTTCATCATCTCATCGTCAGGTTAATGCCTCTTGTTCCCAAACCTATAGTCCGTATTGTATCCAAACCATATGTTGCGGGTCCTCACCTCAAGGATGCGGTCGTTGCCGTCAAAGACCTCAATTCTCAGGGTGCCGTCTGTACAATGGATGTTCTGGGGGAAAGCGCAAAAGAACTTGACGAGTGCAAAGCAGCAGTTACCGAATACCTAACCGTTCTAGACACCATCATCACCGAAAACCTAAACTGTAACATTTCTCTCAAACCTACTCAACTAGGACTCTTGATTGACAAAGAAGCATGTTATCAAAACATCAAGATAATTGTTGAAAAGGCAAAATCACTGGATATCTTTGTGCGTATTGACATGGAAGATGTTACCTGCACATCAGACACTATTGCGCTATTCAAAAGATTGGAAAGTGAATTTGATAATGTTGGCATTGTATTGCAAGCCTACTTGCGTCGCAGTGTTGCTGACATAAATGATCTGATTGGTCTGGGTACAAATTTCAGATTGTGCAAAGGTATTTACAACGAACCCCGTGCACATGCATTCAAAGATCCCAGAATTGTAAACCAGAATTTTGGCTATTTGCTTTACAAAGCGCTTTCCACTTCGTGCTATGTGGGGGTTGCCACACATGACGAACAGATTGTATGGGAAACCCTTGAATTAATCGATCAGCTTGGTCTTGAACATGACGATTACGAATTTCAAATGCTTTTGGGTGTGGAAGAAGAGTTGCGTAAAATCCTTATCGATGAAGGACATGTGCTGCGAGTTTATGTTCCTTATGGAGTAAAATGGTATGCTTATTCCATGCGCCGGCTTAAAGAGAATCCTAAAATAGCCATGTATATTATTAAAGCATTAATCGGTAAAGTGTTTAAACGCGGCAAATAAATAGGTTGAAATTGTCTCTGTTTTTTTATTTATTAACTCTGCAAATCAAACTGACAGAGCATAGGTAAAATGACTTTAGACGTTAAAAAAAGAATCAATACGCTTTGCGAACAACTCTCGCAACACAGTTATAGATACTATATCCTTGATGATCCAACAGTCTCGGACGCAGAATACGACCGACTCTATAAAGAACTGGTTGACCTTGAAAAAGAACACCCTGACCTGATTAATCCAGACTCTCCTACCCAGCGTGTGGGTGCGCAGCCTACATCGGACTTTCAGTCAGTACCTCACTCTGTTCCCATGCTCAGCCTGGACAATTCGATGAACGAAGAAGAGATCAGGGCCTTTGACGAACGGACCCGCAAAGCTCTGGGCCGTGACAAGATAGAGTATTCATGCGAGCTCAAGCTGGATGGTCTGGCTGTAGAAATAGTATATGAAAACGGACTGCTTCAGATAGCCTCAACGCGGGGTGATGGAGTTACAGGTGAAGATGTTACACACAATATCAAAACCATAAAAAGCGTTCCACTGAGACTACTGTTCGACAACCAACTCCCTCTGGCACGTATTGAGGTGCGAGGCGAAGTTATTATGACCAAAGAGAATTTTGCGGTATTGAACAAAGCAAGACAGGATGCCGGTGAAAATCTGTTTGCCAATCCCAGAAATGCTGCCGCCGGTTCTTTGCGCCAGCTGGATCCATCCATAACCGCAAAACGTCCTTTGGATGTTTTTTTCTATGGTATCGGTCAAATATCCGAACCCATGTATAGAACTCAAGCGGAAATGCTCAACTTTTTCAAAAATATTGGATTAAAAACAAATCCCTTAACACGGGCCTGCAAGGGTATTAAAGAAGTAATTGCTTATCACCAGGAGATGCTTGACAAACGGGAATCGCTACCTTATGAAATTGATGGTATAGTAGTCAAAGTCAATAGCCTGAATGGTCAGGATGCACTGGGAATTCGCTCAAGGAGTCCACGATGGGCCATTGCTTACAAATTTCCCGCCAGCCAGGAAATTACCCGCATTAACGATATAACTGTTCAGGTTGGTAGAACTGGCGCGCTTACCCCGGTTGCAGAGCTAGAGCCTGTGAATGTTAGTGGCGTGACTGTCAGCAGAGCCACACTGCACAATCAGGACGAGATTGACCGCAAAGACATCCGCATTGGTGACTGGGTAGTCATTCAACGCGCGGGTGACGTTATACCCGAGGTTGTTAAAGTAATCGAGTCACGGCGTTCTGACAATACAAAACCTTACACCCTTCCCAAAACCTGCCCGGTATGCGGCAGTGAAGCCATCCGCCCCGAAGGTGAAGCAGTTACCCGTTGTGTCAACATTACCTGCCCCGCGCAAGTCAAAGAGGGCATTGCACACTTTGCATCCAAGAACGCTATGAATATAGATGGCCTGGGTGAAAAGATTATTGTACAATTTTTAGAAAATGATCTGATTAAAGATCCCTCTGACCTCTATTCATTAACAATTGAACAAATTGCTCAACTGGAAAGAATGGCAGAAAAATCTGCTGAAAACATTGTTAACGCAATACAGGAGAGTAAAAACCGCACTCCGGACAAGCTGCTTTTTGGGCTTGGAATTCGTTTTATTGGGGAACATGTTGCAAGAATTCTCGTAAAAGCATTTAACAATATTGAAGCCCTGGCAGAAAAGAGTCGGGAAGAGTTGGTGGCTATTCATGAAATTGGTCCCCAGGTTGCAGACAGTCTGGTGAGTTTTTTCTCAAATCCTGAAAATCACGAGTTGCTTCAGCGGCTTAAAAACGCAGGTTTGAACATGGAATTAACAGAGACGACAACTGATCAGCTGGCTGGCAAAACATTTGTATTTACCGGTGCACTGGAACAATTTACACGCAGCGAGGGTGAAAAAACAGTCCGAGATCTGGGAGGCAGAGCAGCATCGTCAGTCAGTAAAAACACGGATTATGTGGTTGCCGGCAAAAATGCAGGCTCAAAAGCCGCCAAAGCCCGTGAACTGGGTGTTCCAATATTGAGTGAAGAAGAATTTATTAATATGACGAACAAAGAATAACAATATGAAAATAAAAAGAACATTAATCCTTTTTGCAGCGCTAACAACAGCTGCTGTTTTAACCTTTTCCTGCGCAGGTACAAATCAAGACACATCTTCATTACCCGGATTTGTTCCGGTATCTGAAGAAATATTTATGGGTACAGAACTTTCAAAGGAATACAATGCAAACACCACTCTGGTGAATAACGAGCCGCTGGTTCAATACCTGAACGTCATTGCAGATAGTCTGAGCAAGTATGCTGAAGTCCAAAGTTTTGATTGTCAGGTATATATTGTTGACAAACCGGATTTGAACCACTTTTCTTTTCCGGGAGGTCATATTTATATTTACCGGGGCTTGATTGAAGCATCTCAAAATCTGAACGAAATAGCATTTGTAATTGCTCATGAAATCGCCCATATCTCTGCCCGGGACGGACTTTTGCGAATTTACAGCATGTATCCGTATGCATTTGCAGCTCAGAGTGTGTTGGGATATAATCCGGAAATTACACTGCAAATTATTGAAAAACTGTCTACAAACGAATCAATATTAAACTATTCCCGAGAATCTGAACTAGCGGCAGATGAAAAAGCCATTGAATACGTTTTTCGTGCAAACTATAATCCTAAAGGTGTTGTAAAATATCTGGATAACATAAAAACGGCTATCGTAAACAGCCCCAGTCTTGTTGCTCTTTTACAAAAAACACATCCCTTTCCAGAGCGCAGGATGGCAAATATCAATCAGGATATTGACAAGCTAGTTATAACATCATCTCTTGTAGAAAACACCCCGGAATTTACTACATTGAAATCAACCCTGTCTAAATAATAAAGCCCGATGATTCACTATCACCGGGCTAAATTTACTTCATCAAGGTTAAAGATTTAGTATCTTTAAAATCTCCAGCGTGAATGCTGTAAAAATATACTCCTGAAGGTACCTGAAATCCTTTGTCATTCATACCATTCCACATTACACTATACTTTCCGGCTTGCATGGGCTGGTCTACCAGAGAGCGTACTTTTTGTCCCAATGCATTAAAGATCTCCAACTTTACATGTTCAGCAGCAGCAATACTGTACTGAATACGTGTATTGGGATTAAACGGATTGGGATAGTTTTGTGCAAGTTCAAATTGTGTAACGGTTTTGGAACCATCATTAATGCCTGTATCAATCGTTTTAATTAAAAAACTACTGTTAGACAGGGTGTAAGGTAATTTTTTATTATCAACATCAGAAACAGTAACCTCTTCAAAGATTAATTCATATTCCTGACCGGCTGGTGCATCCTCAGACACACTATAGGTGATATAAAGAATATTACCTGTTTGTGGCTCAATGGTTCTGGTTTTACTTTGTAATAAAAGAATTTCCGATGTGTTTATTTCAGAATAATAGTTATAAGAGAACACTTGAGATCTCTGAATGTTTTCTGTCCAAACAGAATCAACTGTCAAATAATCGCTATTATCTATTAAACGGAATTGAATACCCCGTATTGTATCTTCATTTGTAAGATTCAGTGACACCAAATTACCAACACTTCCGGGTGTACCGCTTCCGTTACTTAAACTTAACGAGTTGACTCCTGCAAAGACGCTGCCTGCAGCAATCATTAATAAAATCAGTATCTTGTAAACTTTCATCTCTCACCCCAAAACAATTTAAAATTGATTGGTTAATATATATGGGAGCAGCACTTACTTACTGCTCCCCAAATTCATCTATTCATTAATCTATTATGGATTAGCCAAATCTACTACTGCAAGCGCATCGTAAACATCAATGTCACCGTCCTGATCAATATCACCAGCCAAACGTTCAATATCAGTCGCCGGATCTCCGGTTCCCAAAATGATTTCAGCCATACGATCGATATCATCGTTGTCAACAGTACCAGTAGGTACAATATCACCGGTAAGAACGTAATGGAACAAACCGGAAACCAGTGAAGGAACAACGGCCTGGTTGTTGTCATCAGACAATGCTACATTTGAAAAAGTCAAAGATGATGTTGTACCATAAGTAACACCAGCATCAATGTGGAAATTAATTTGAGCAATAGCGCCTGAGCCTGCAGCAATAGAAGTAAATGATGTTGTATTGGCTATCAGAACCTGTACATAAGTTCCAGATTCATCAAAAGTTACATCAAAAGTAGATGCACGGCCAACACCAAGCACATCTGTTGCAGTCAATTCGTTAGGAGTGTCTGTCAAACGGAACAATACACCACGAATAGGAACCTGGTTTTCAAGCAAAACATTGATTGTTACATCTTCATCTTGTTCACCACTACCGCTCTGTACTGACAATACAACCTGAGAAGATGAAATATTAAATACTGCATCACTCTGATCAGTTGGGGTTGCATCAGTATCTTGAACCCTGATTAACGCTGCAGCAGTAGTAACTGTTGGAACTGTCCAAGAGTAGCTACCATCATTCGGTGTGCTGGCAACAATAGAGCTCCAGTTGGCTCCGCTATCAGTTGAATAAGAGATTGCAACATTTGCAATTGTACCTTCAGAGGTCCAGGTAATTTCATGAACAGAGCTTGATGCCCATGTTTCGCCACCGTTAGGACTGGTAACCGTTACTGTTTGAACTTCTGCGGTAATTTGGAAAGTAGCTGTACTAATGCCCCACGGAACACCATCAGCAGCATCAGAAACTCTTACAAGACAGTTCTCAGAGGGAGCATTAGGAATAGTCCATGCATATGTACCGGTATTGGTTGTAGAAGAAACAATATCGTTCCAGGTTGCGCCGCTATCTGTAGAATATTCAATCTGAACATCATCAGAAAATTCGGAAATATCCCAGGAAATAGTTTCAGTAGAACCAACCAACCAAACTTCTCCACCTGAAGGTGAAGTAACATCGATTGTTTCTGCACGGAGTGTAAAATCATCAACATTATTGCTTGAATTACCAAAAAGAGCAACACCGGAATAATAGAAATAGCTGTTTCCGTACAATTTGCCGGCATCCGTAACACGACCGTCTAAATTACCATTGATATAAAAATCAAAGTGGTAACCGCTAGCGTCAGATGATGCAGCAACCGTAATCTTGTCACCAGCAGTTGGTGAAGTAAGTGTAGCTGTAACTTTGGCAATTTCAGTCTCGCGAATTACATCACCATTTACAACAGGAAGCAGGTACAGGTATTCATTACGACGCATTACCATGTAACCTTCAGCATTTGATACGTTTGAAGAAGACAAGAACATACAAAGACCAGATGCGTTTGCACCTGCTGTTGTAGCGGTAGAAGCAAATGTCATAGATACTTCAGAAGGACTTGCCTGGGCTGTATATACAGCAACATATTCCCAGGAACCAACGGTTGAAGTGTTTGACAATGTATTACTTACAATAGCATATTCGGGATCAGCAGACCAGTTTGATCCTAATGAAGCCCGGTTAAAATCATCCACTATGGTGACAGCACCCAAAGGCAATATAGATGCGCCAAGCAGGATGACGAGCATGATCGAGAAAATGGATTTAATTCTCATTGTTAACCTCTATCTCTTTATTAATTTTTACCAATTCGTTATACCTGCTAATTATTTCATGATTGCCAGTTTTTTAGTCAAGACCACGTCTCTGGCTGAAAATCTGTAAAAATAAACACCTGAAGAAACTTCTCTGCCATAATCGTCAGAACCATTCCAATGAACAGTATAACGACCAGCTGACTTGCTATGATCTACCAGTGTTTTTACCAACTGACCACGGGTGTTAAAGATTTCCATTTTAACGGGTACTGAGCCATTTTCAAGGCTTGGCACATCAAAAGTAATTGTTGTGTTCATATTGAACGGATTCGGGCTGTTCTGATGCAAAGCAAATGTTTGAGGAACAATAGAAACATCAGAGCTTTGTCCGGTCATGGTCTGCAGAGCAGTTCCATTGGCAGAACCAGCAATTGCGTTATTGATAGAAATTGTAGATGTTTCATTCAAAGCCTTGCGGATTGTAACAGGAATTGTCATAACTGTTGATTCACCCATAGACACGGATTGTCCTTCAAGGCCACACATAATTACATTTAATTTTTTTCCAGCTTTTCTACTGACAATACTCATACCTGAAGAAGCACTTGTTGTGCTGGGTGATCCAACAACATAATTATCAGATTCCATCTCGAGCTCAAACTGTAAACCATGTAATGCTGCTGAAGTATTGACAGTAACGGGTACATCAATTTTACCTACAAAGTTGGCAGGCAATGCAGGTAAAGAAACTTTTACACTGCCGGCAGATTTGCTCAATGGAGTTACTCTGGCAGAAGAAGGAGCAACTGCCTGGTCCATGGCTTCACCAATATCAACAACGGTAATTAAACCGTCATCATCCCAATCGGCTGCCCAAAGTTCATAAGAAGTGGGTGGGTCACCACGATCAAGTGCAATGTCAACAATACGCAAAACGTCAAACAAATCTACTACACCGTTATAGATAACATCCAATTTTTTACCAAACCAAAATTTTCCATTATCTTTAATAAAGGTCATTACGCCATTTGTCCCGTTTGCCATTTTAACATTATTCAAAGTCATGTTTGCTGTTGTTCCACCGGTTGCACCATCAGCAACATCTACAGTGACCATCAAAATTGTGTCACCAGTTGCATTTGTCTTAGGTACAAGCAATGTTCCAGCAGGATCAACGGGAAGCATTAATACTTTTAATGTTCCATCAGCTTGTGTAGTATCTACCCGAAAGTTGGCAGACTTTGTTGTTAAAGCAACATCGGTTACCGATAAAGAATCTGGAAAGTCCGTAAGGGTAAAATACAAACCCTTAATTGTCGTCGTGTTTGAAAGTACTATAGCAAAAGTACCTGCCTGACCCGGTAACCCGTAACTGTCTGTAACTCTCAGTGTATCGGTTGTTGCCGAAAAACCCGGAACCAGCATCGTTCCGATCAGAATCAGGGTTATAATCAGGACTGGTATGGTTGATGAGTGTTTCATCATACCCTCCATTTATAATTTTGTTAAAAAGTAACTACGATTTAATGGTACAAGCGGTTTTGTTAAAAAAGTGTTTCTTGTTGAAACGGTAACTCTAAAGTGATACAATCACAAATTAGTAATTGAACTCTTGTTCCCCACCTCCTTCCATTCGATATTTTTCCTTATTTTTTTCATATTTATAATTATTTGTTTTTTATTGTTTTATGGCGGTTTCTATCTTGGCCTTTTTTCTATTAATCCGGAACAAGCGTTTACCTTGTATTGTGTCTCATTCCATACCCTATTAAAGCAAGGGTTATGCCACAATTTATCACAACACTTTTTAACAACCCGACACTATTAATTTTTTACCATTTTTCTATTGTATCAAGGGTTATTTTTATTTACCTTTAGTTTGCTCGATTTGCAGATAAAAATATGAAAATTTTTACAGGAATTTTTATGTATACTATTAAAAATTATCAAGTAGTGTCTACGCTACCGGAAAACCTTGAATTTCTCAAAGAACTTGCATATAACTTGTATTGGAGTTGGGACCATGAATCCCGTTCCATTTTCAGACGTCTGGATCCTGATTTGTGGGAAGCCTCAAACCGTAACCCCATTGTATTGCTGGGGCAGCTTGATCAGGAAAAATTGCAAACCTTTTCCCAGGACGAAGGATTTTTGGCTTTTCTTAACAGAGTACAGAACAAACTGTCTGACTATATGGAACGAAAGACATGGTACTCTGAAAATATAAAATTAAAAAATACCCGCTTTGCTTACTTTTCCATGGAATTTGGTCTGGCAAACGGCCTTCCCATCTATTCCGGTGGATTAGGAATTCTGGCTGGTGACCATTTAAAATCAGCCAGTGATTTGGGGATTCCACTTGTAGGTGTGGGCTTGTTGTATCAACAGGGATATTTTCAACAATACCTTGCCAGGGATGGCTGGCAACAGGAAACATATCCTCTGAATGATTTTTACAATCTTCCGGTCAAACTGGAACGGGACGAAAACGGTGAGCCAGTAAAAATCTCTGTCGACTATCCTGAAGGTAAAGTTTATGCGCAAATCTGGAGATGTCAGGTAGGCCGTGTACCCCTTTACCTTTTAGATACTAATATTCAAGATAACGATCCGCAGTACCGCACCATAACCGCACAGCTTTACGGTGGAGACAATGAAAACCGTATCAAACAGGAACTGCTTTTGGGTATAGGAGGCGTAAGAGCCCTGGATGCCCTTGGAATAAGACCAGATATTTGCCACATGAACGAAGGTCACTCTGCGTTTCTTGTGATTGAACGTTTACATCAGTTGATGCAAGAGCAAAAAATGAATTTTTCCGAAGCTACCGAAGCGGTCAAGGTTAGCAGTGTTTTTACAACCCACACCCCGGTACCTGCAGGTATAGACGAATTTGACATTCAGTTAATGGATACTTATTTGGGCAGCTATATAGATGCGCTATCTTTATCCAGAGAACAATTTTATCGGTTTGGTGGTACGCACTTTGAGGAAACTGGTGGTAAGTTCAATATGGCAATTTTCGCTATAAACTTTGCCGGTGCCTGCAATGGTGTTAGTAAACTACACGGCCAGGTTGCACGCGACATGTGGCATTATTTATGGCCCGAACTTCCCAAAGACGAAGTTCCTATTGGGCATGTTACCAATGGCGTTCATATCCGTTCATGGATATCAGAAGATATGGCCGAATTGTTCAGCCGTTATCTGGGACCTTATTGGTACAGAAATCCATTGGACGAATCGCAATGGCCCAAGATTGATCTTATTCCTGACGAAGAGTTGTGGCGAACACATGAAAGACGCCGGGAACGGTTGGTTGCCATTGCCCGAAACCGACTGCACAAACACATGGTGCGGTCAGGTGCAAGCAAAAAAGAAATTGAAATTGCAAGCGAAGTTCTTGATCCTGAAGCACTAACTATTGGATTTGCAAGGCGCTTTGCTCAATATAAACGCGCGTATTTGCTCTTTAAAGATACAGAACGATTAGACAAGATCCTGAATAATAAAGATATGCCTGTTCAGATTATTTTTGCGGGTAAAGCACACCCAAGAGACAAGATAGGTAAAGGAATCATTCAGGATATTACTAGTGTTATTCGCCAGGAAGAATTCAGACACAAGATTGTCTTTTTAGAAAATTATGACATTACACTAGGTTCATACCTGGTGCAAGGTGTGGATGTTTGGCTCAACAACCCAAGACGTCCCCGTGAGGCAAGTGGTACCAGCGGAATGAAAGCTGGCGCGAATGGCGCATTAAACCTGAGCATTCTTGACGGCTGGTGGGATGAAGCATACAACACCGGTATTGGCTGGGCAATTGGCCAAGGCGAAGAATATTCAGACACAGAAGAACAGGATCTTTTAGAATCTGCGGCTCTTTATCATTTACTTGAAAATGACGTGATACCTACTTTTTATCGACGCAGCAAGAATAATCTGCCAAGAGACTGGATCAGTATGATGAAAAACATCATCAAAGAGGTATCACCCGTTTATAATACAAACAGAATGGTTCGTGAATATTTACAAAAATATTACCAACCCTCTGCCGAACAATGGTTCCAATTCAGCGAAAATAATTTCGCAATAACCAAAGGCCTTTCCAAATGGAAAAGTAATATGGTTAAAAACTGGAACCATATTAAAATAGTAAAAGTAACATCAGATAATTTCCAGGAAATCTCTGTTGGTGATAATTTTTCAATTACCGCAACTTTGGACATGAAAAACATTAAACCACAAGATGTAAATATAGAGATTTATTACGGAAGACTGGACAGTGAAGGTGAAATCACCGCCGGTGAAACGGTTTCTATGAAACCTGAAGGCACACCCACTGACAGTGTTTATAACTACAAAGCAGAAATACCCTGTAATCATACCGGACAGCATGGCTTTTCTCTGCGGGTACTGCCTTTCCATGAGAACTTGAAAAACCCGCACGAAATGGGCCTGATCACCTGGTACAAGGGTTAATCATTAAACTGAGGTAAATGGGGACCAGTATATGAATATTAGTAAAATATCGGTCAAAGCGTTCAAGTCGATTTACGATCTTTCCGTACCCCTTGATCCCAAGATCAATGTTTTCATTGGCGCAAACGAAAATGGAAAAACAAATCTGTTAAAATCTGTTGAAGCATTCCGTACCGATGTGCCCTTTGACAGTTCAATTACTTGCCAATATTCAAGTCATTATCATGAAGGCAAATGCCCCGAAATTATACTCGAATTTTCAAATTTTTCCAAAGAAAATCGTCGTAAATTATTATTAGTTTCCGACGTATTCAAAGATGTAACCAGCTTTCGAATTAAAAGAGATGGCCCGGATATATCAAACTATCATCTCTATATTGGAGATGAAGAGTTTGATAAAGTAGACATGAAAAAACTGATGCAGGCTTTGCCAAAAATCATTTATTTCAGTGAAATACCTCTGCTTAAAAACAAGGTCAACTATGAAAGCCTGATATCTAACAGTGCAGAATTTTCAACAGAAAAGAATCTGTTAAGAATTGGCAATATTGATGATTACGATCTGATTTTTGAAGACAGCTCACGAGGCAGACGTGCAGCTGAAGAAGCAAGCCGTATTATTACAGAACAAATTCGCAGGGTATGGTCTCAGGAACAGTCCATAGAGATTAAACTCCATATCAACGGAAATGTGCTGTATATTGACTTTGCGGATTCAACGACGGTATTAGATCCACCGGAATCACGCAGTCTGGGCTTTCGCTGGTACCTCTCTTTTTATGTCAACTTTATCACCAAAACCTTTGAAGACCGTTCAACCGACTATGTCTTTTTAATCGATGAGCCAGGCATTCATTTGCATCCGGCAGGACAAAAAGATTTAATTCAGGTTCTTGAAGAATTATCTGTAAATAATCAGATTCTATATACGACCCACTCACCATTTCTTATTGATCGGCGCCACCCGGAACGGGTTTTCCTGATCAGTAAAGACAAAAACGGCACCAACATCGATACCCAGGCATATCGTGACAACTGGAAACCCCTTCGCAAACAAATTGGCCTTGCCATTAGCGATCTCTTTTTCTTTAACGATAAAAGCCTGATACTTGAACTGCCAAGCCGTAAAAAATTTAATATTGTTACTAAAAAGGACCAGGAAAACGGTTCAGGAATGATAAATTGAGTTCAATATGTGACGTACCGGGGATTCGGGTTGGGCACTCTCAAAACACATCTGCAAAAACAGGATGTACGGTTATTCTTCCTGAAAAAGAATCTGTAGCCGGTATAGATATTCGGGGATCAGCACCCGGTACCCGGGAGACAGAAGTTCTTCAGCCTGTACGTTTAATCAATCACATTCATGGTATTTTATTGACAGGCGGCAGTGCCTTTGGTTTAAATGCTGCCGCAGGTGTTCAACGTTACCTGGAATCCATTGAAATGGGTTATGATGTAGGCGTAGCGAAAATACCCATTGTTCCGGCTGCCGTAATTTTTGATCTTGCCGTAGGCGACGCATCTGTTCGACCTGATGAAAAGATGGGTTATGACGCCTGTATTAATGCTTCTCACAAAGAATTTCGTGAAGGCCTCATTGGTGCGGGTTGCGGTGCTACCGTTGGCAAGATTCGTGGACAAGCCTATGCCTCAGCAGGCGGAATTGGGACCTGTTCTCATTCCTTTTCAAATGGTGTTGTCATTGGCGTACTGACCGTGGTTAATCCCCTGGGTGAAGTCATAGATCCCGAAACCAATGCCATTCTTGCGGGAGCCAAAACCAATGACGGTACCGATTATGTTGAATCGCTCAAGCTTATGGAACAAATGTCAGATCCCAACTTTCCATCGGCAAACACAACCCTGTCTGTTGTAGCTACCAACGCTGAATTTAATAAAGAAGATTGCATCAAAATCGCACAAATGGCTCAGGATGGATTTGCAAGAACTATTCGGCCGGCACATACCCTTTATGACGGGGATATTGTTTTTGCAATGTCTTGTGGGGAAAAACAACTGGATATTAACCTTGCAGGTGCAATGGCTTGTGAATTGGTTGCGGAAAGCATTGTGCGCGCAGTCCATGCCAGCCAGGATTAAATATTGTAGTTTTTACCTAAATAATTAAGTTATCTACCACCATATTTTACCCTTAAAATCTATTTGTTTTATTACTTTTTATTAGTATAATTGATCAATGGGAATTTATATCTCTCTAACAATCAAATCAATTATATAGTATTGTAAAGGCGGGGAAATGAATACTTTTTTCAAGTTTTGTTTATTCATTTTACTATTTTCAATCCAGATATTCTCTCAAGAAGGGACTGTCAAATGGGAATATAATTGTGGTAATTACCAAACATTATCACCCATTTTAGATACTAATGGAAATCTTTATCTATGCAGCCTGGATGAAGGCTTTTTTGTTTTAGATAGTGATGGTAATAAAATTTATTCATCTGAAAATATGGAAAGTTACCAGAATCTATTAATTGGTAACAATGAAACAATTTACATTGTAAATGGTTATGATATACTTGCTCTAAATACAGATTTTACTGAAAAATGGTCCTTTCATACAAATAGCATGATACTTTCAACCCTTGCTCAATCTAATGATGGAACATTATATTTTGGTTCTACTAATGGTAATATTTATGCAATAAATTCTGATGGATCTTTAAAATGGGACAAAACTACAAATTATGTAAACTTGACATCATTTGTTATTGGAACTGATGGAAGTATTTATTGTATATCTGAAAACTACCTATTGCTTGCATTTAATTCCGATGGAAATGAAAAATGGTCTTTTTCGAATCAAGGGAAATTGCTAACACCAGCAATAGGAAAAGATGGTACTCTATATGTTGGCTCTTTTAATAACTATCTTTATGCATTAAATCCGGATGGTTCGATTAAATGGTCATATTTCATAGAACAAGGTATTTTTATTCCCCCGGTTATTGATTTAGAGGGTTCAGTATATTTTGTTGATCGAGCAAAAGGATTATTAAATGTCTTAAACAACAACGGGTTGTTAAAATGGACCTTTGAAACAGATGGAATAATCCAAAATCAAATAACATTAGGCTCCGATAGCACGATATATTTTGGTTCTTCAAAAAATATTTTGTACGCTCTGAATCCAGATGGTTCAACACGGTGGACATTTGAAGCAGATAGTAGTATTATAAGCAGCCCCTTAATAGGAGATAATGGAACATTATATTTTAGGACTTTGAGCAATACCAATTATGCCTTGTCGAGTAGCAGTAAGGGATTACTGGCAAGTAATTGGCCAACTTTTATGAGAAACAATCAAAATACAGGTTGTGGTGAATTGATCAACAATCCAAAAGCAATACTAACTCAAGATACGATACTGGTTAAAAATGGTGAAGAATTTACCTTGGATGGGAGGAGTTCAATAAATTCCAATGGTGGTGAATTATCGTATTTATGGCGAATTGTACAACAACCTCAAGGGAGTTCAATAAAGCTTGTCGACTCGACTTCAAGTACTATAAACGTTTCTTTTACAAATAAAAAATATGGTAATTATCTTGTAGGATTAACTGTATCAGACAACCAAAACCATAAAAGTTCAGAAACCATTACTTTATTTTATAATAATCTGGAATGGAAGTATGAAACAGGATTAAAAGTTGTCACAGCTCCTGTCATAAACAATGATAATTCTATAACATATTTTGGTGGTAACGGCTCATATCCTGATGAACGTATTATAACATTAAATGAAGATGGTACCGTAAAATGGACAAAAAATGTGGGCGGATTTGTTACTGCTTCTGCTGCAATTGGACATGATGGAACAATATTTTTTGGTACGAACGACAATAATTTATATGCTTTAAATCAAGATGGAACTGAAAAATGGTCATATTTAACTAGAGGCAACATTGAGACTTCTCCTTTAGTTGGGCCTGACAGCTTGATATATTTCGGTTCTAATGATAAAAATTTTTATTGCCTTACCAGCGATGGAAATTTAAAATGGCAATCACCCATCTTACACAATCTTGAATCAACTCCCGCATTGGCGAAAGACGGTTCAATTTATTTTAGTTGTAAAAATGATAAATTATATGCCCTTTCTTCTGATGGTTCTTTAAAATGGAACAAAGGAATTAAAGAATTCGTGTCATTTTCTCATCCACCAACCATTGGTGCAGATGGAACCATATATTATTGCCTTAAATATGTTTATAATAGAAATAGTTATAATAAACTCATAGCTTTAAATCCAGATGGCACTCTTTATTGGGATTATGCTTTTTATCTGGATTCATTTACAATGCCTGTAATAGCAGCAGATGGAACACTCTACATTGGAATATTCAACAATAACTTTACTGGCAGACTTTTATCTTTGAATCCCGATGGGACAACAAGATGGGTTTTTGACACAGAAAGATTTATAAAAACTCCTCCTGTTATTGATGAAGAAGGGAATATATATTTTGGAACTGTTGATGGGATTTTTTATTCCATCAATCCACAAGGGGAGGAGCTATTTTCTTATCAAACCGAGGGGGAAATATCGACATCTGCCGCTATCAACAATAAGGGTTTACTTGTTTTTATAACTTCAGAAGGTATAGTACACGCTCTTCAAACAAACACGCAAAGTAGAGGCCAATGGCCGGAATATCAATTTAATAGTCAAAACACAGGTTCTGTACCATTACAATCATTAATTGCAGATTTTACTGTTGATACAACCGGTGGTACTTTACCGTTTCCTGCAAAATTTCAAGACACCTCAAAGGGTACAGTAAAATCCTGGCTTTGGGACTTTGGTGATGGATTCTCCAGCAGGCTACAAAACCCTTCTCATACATTTGAAAAAACGGACACTTTTACGGTCTCTCTTGAAATCTCGGGTTTAGATAACATTGACTCAATGGTTAAAAAGAAATTAATTGTCGTAAATACTACAACTGGTCTTGACGACAACACTCTATTACCCAAATCCTTTGGTTTATATCAAAATTATCCCAACCCCTTTAATCCGGTTACACATATCAGTTTTGATTTACCAAAATCGGAATTTGTTGAGCTCTCTATTTACAACAGTAATGGACAATTAGTAAAAGTACTTTTATCTTGTTACAAACATGGGGGTCATTATAAAACACACTGGGATGCAACAAACTATTCAAATGGTTTATATTTTGTTAAAATCAAGGCTGGGGATTTTTTAGATGTTAAAAAAATGATACTTTTAAAATAAGTGCTTTGACAGGCTAGATTTTATATAACTATTTTTTTCAGAATACTTTTTGCTTTAATCAATGCAGGTGCCATCTCTCCCTCATTGAACAGCAAATCAAGAACGGATAATGGGAAATAAAAATCCGGATATTGCTGAAAATAGGTTACTGTTTCTATAGAAAATTCCTTCAAAACAATCCCCTTTTTAGAGAGCCACTCCAGGTCAAGCAGGTCTTTTTCAAAGGGCTCGATTATAAACGTATCGCAGCCTGTTTGCTCACACCAGGCAACAATTCGCTCATTACGATCTGAAATTTGAGGTAATCCTGTAGAAGCTACAATCTTTGAATCCACTTTGAGCCAGGATAAAGCCAACTTCAATCCCTTTATAAGAAAAGGATTTAGCGCGTTTTGGGGTGATTGCAGCATAGCCATCAATGCGTCACAATAGAAATAATAATAAGCCGAATTTTTATAATTCAGTTCGAGTGAACGACGATGCCGCTGCTGCCAGTCTTCATGGTTATCGATCAACACCTCTGTAATAGGTGTCTTGATTCCGGGAGATAAAACCGGAATGGTCAACCACTTGGGACCGGCAATGGTTTTAATGCGTGTGCGGTTAATATTGCCATGTTTATGAAAATAAAACGGGTCCGCCCAAATCACTTTATCCGCTGACAATAGCTTGCCGATCTGGTCTATAGAAGGAAAATACGCGGGTTGTAAAACGGTTAATTTCAAGATGCCGGCTTTAAGGTTTCATAAAAAGATAATAACGTGGCTGCTTCCAGCTCCCAATTGTATGTGGATTTACAATATTCTCTTCCCTGCTCGCCCATTTCAGTTAGTTTTGCAGGATTATCCAGTAATGATGCCGCCGCCTCTGCATAAGCTTTTATATCATCCGAACCGACTACTACTCCACTTTGGGATTCTCCGAATATCCTGACCAGGCTGGGCAAGTCACTGGCAATTACCGGTAACGCGCAAGCCATATACTCGAAAACTTTGTTGGGAAAAATCATCCGCAGCATTTGCTGGTTCTTTTGCCAGGGGATAAGTCCAATTTGGGATTGTACCAGGTATTCCGGCACCTCTTCGTGAGGTACAAAGTTGATGTGCTCTATAACAGTATCCAGATTCTTTTCCTGTATATAGGCTTTAGTCTCGGTTTCAACATGAGGTTCATTGAATGGTCCCAACAGCAACAGCTTTACATCGGGATGGGTTTTATGCAGCTCTGCAATCATGTCCACTAAAACCCTGGCACCCCGGACGATTGTAAGACCACCCAGATAAATTAACCGGTTTTGTCGGGGCAGATTTTTTGCCAAAGCTTTATCAAACTGGTCCAGTTTGGGCAGGTTTCGTACCATGATGGTTTTACAGCCCTTGTCATCAAATCGCTTTTGCTGGTCAGGTACAACGCAAACCACCGCATCCAGTTTCTTTGCCATGGCCGGTTCTATAAATGCAATAAAGCGTGAAAGCATGGGCTTGAGCCAGTTGGGATACCAAACCCGCTCATACACCGCTTCGGGAAAATTCTCATGACAATCATAGATTACGTTTTTTCGTGTGACCCATTTCAGGAAAACGCCAACGGGCAGCAATTCAAAGTCATGAAAATGATAGACATCCGCTTTTTCTTTGATGCAGAGTGACGCAAAACGGAACACATTTAACAACCTGAAAAACCGGTTTGTCGGTCGTTTCACACCCTTGACCGTTACGCCAAAACGTTCTTCCTGCTCAAAATCGGCATGGGCCAGCAGTGTTACCTGGTGTCCGGCTTTTGCAAGTGAACAGGCCTGTTTATGAAATACACGTACATCAAAGGGACGATGAACGGTTGTAAATACACAAACTTTCATAAAATCAGTCCATCACCATACTGAGACCGATACGTCCGCGTTCTCTGTCAATAGTAATAACCTTAACTTCTACAATATCACCTACCTTGACAATATCCAATGGATTTTTCACAAACTGTTTGGCCATGCGGCTGAGGTGCACCAGACCATCCTGTTTTACGCCAATGTCCACAAACGCTCCAAAATCCACAACATTGCGCACGGTGCCTTTTAATACCATGCCTTCGGACAAATCGTCCATACTCAGTACATCGTTGCGAAGAATGGGTTTCGGCATATCGTCACGGGGATCCCGATTGGGCTTTTCGAGACTGTCAATAATATCGCTCAGCGTTTCAGGACCACAGCCACAAACCTCTGCAAGATCTCTGATGGATTTTTTAGACGATTTCATTTTCAGTTTAATGACCTGACCATCAGAACGAATAGATTCTACAGGCACCTGCAATTCAGAAAGCAACTTTTCCGTAGCAGGATAAGATTCAGGGTGAACAGCAGTACGATCAAAAAACACATCGCTTTCCGGAATGCGTAAAAATCCCGCCGACTGAACAAACGCATTGTCTCCCAATCCTTTGACTTTTTTCAGCTCAATACGACTGTGAAACCTGCCGTTTTCTTCACGGTATTTTACAATATTATCAGCAACGCGACTGTTAACACCAGCAACATATTTCAACAAAGACGCGGAAGCGGTATTGAGATCTACACCCACCTGGTTCACTGCGGATTCTACAACCTGGTCCAACGCTTCTGAAAGATGTCCCTGGTTTACATCATGCTGATAGAGTCCTACGCCAATGGATTTGGGATCAATTTTCACCAATTCAGACATGGGATCAAGCAACCGACGTGCAATGGATATATTCCCGCGCATGGATGCTTCCAGCTCGGGGAATTCTTTTTTCGCTACCGGAGATGCAGAATAAACAGATGCGCCCGCTTCATTTACAATGGTGTAATATACTTCACGGTCCATTTCTCCAATCAGCTCTGCTGCCAATTTTTCTGTTTCACGGCTCGCAGTACCGTTACCAATAGCAACGATATCCGCATGGTATTTTTCAATCAATGTCCGTACTGTATCTTTGGCCTGCATCCAACGATTCTGTGGTGGATGAGGATAAATGGTCTCGCCTTCCAGGTATTTGCCGGTACCATCAATGACTGCCACTTTACATCCGGTACGGTAACCGGGATCAATACCCACAATCATCTTGTCACGCAGGGGTGGTGTCATGAGCAAGGCTTTGAGGTTGCGTGCGAAAACAGCAATAGCATGCTCGTCCGCTTTTTCTGTCAACGCCGCTCGCACTTCGCGCTCGATTGCCGGAGAAATGAGTCTGCCGTAAGCATCTGCAATAGCGGCCTTAAGATCATCGGTAAAGATGCTTTTAGGATTGCTGACAAAAGCCTGTTCAATCTCGTAGATCATTTCACTTTCGTTCACCTCTACTTCAACTCGCAGAAAGCTTTCCCGCTCTCCGCGGTTGATGGCCAGTACCCGGTATTCGGGAATGGATTTTACCGGCTCAGAAAACTCTTTATATACATCATAATCACCCACATCATTGATATTTCGTGCTTCGGAGGCCAACACGCCTTTTTCAAAAGTACGCTCACGGATGGTCTTGCGGACCTCGGCATTATCTGAAATGATTTCGGCAACAATATCGCGCGCTCCTTGTAGTGCGTCATCCGCTGAGGTCACCTCTTTTTCTTCATTAATATACGCTGCGGCATATTCTTCGGGTGTACCGGTTGTAGTTTCCTGTTTCAGGATCAATTCTGCCAGCGGTTCAAGTCCCTTTTCTTTGGCTATGGTGGCCCGTGTACGGCGTTTGGGTTTATAAGGCAGGTACAGGTCTTCTACTTCCTGCAATTTTTCAGCGGCATTGATTTTATCTGCCAGCTCGGGGGTCAGTTTGCCCTGCTCATCGATGCTTTTCAGCACGGTCTGTTTACGTTCTTCCAGATTGCGCAAATAGCGAATACGGTCCCATACATCCCGAATCTGCTCTTCATCCAGACTGCCGGTCACCTCTTTACGGTAACGGGCGATAAAGGGCACGGTATTGTCATTGTCCAGCAGGTCTACGGTATTACGGACCTGGTTCACGGATATATTGAGCTCTTGCGCAATGAGCGCAAACATTTGTTTCTCGTCCACGGGTGTTTCCTCCGGTAAATCAGTTTACATAGAATTGCGGCTGTAAATATACGTTGATTGTGGGGCAAAATCAAGGGTTTTAAGGTAGGGCTTTATTGATTGTTGAAAGATTTTGTATTTTCTTGTTGTACAATAATTATGAATCCCCTATTTTAAATTATCAATTCTATTTTAAATTACATCCACCCTTTTTGAACGTTTAGAAAAGGAAACAATACATGCCTGCACAGTTGTCCGATTTGATGAGAAAAAACAAAACGGTTGATACCACCACCCATGTGAAAAAATTTGGCACCTTTAGCGGTGTTTTCACTCCCGATGTGTTGACAATCCTTGGCGTTATTATGTACCTGCGCCTGGGATGGGTTGTAGGTAACGCAGGATTTATGGGAGCGGTTGTTATTATCCTTCTTGCCAAAACCGTAACAATCTGTACGGGACTCTCTATGGCGTCTATCACCACCAACATCAAAATTGGTGCAGGCGGTGCGTATTCCATAATTTCAAAATCATTGGGTCTTGAAGCCGGCGGCAGTATTGGCATTCCCCTGTATATCGCACAGACCTTATCCGCGGCATTGTATATTATCGGTTTCACAGAAGCCTGGCTCCTGATCTTTCCTACACATCCCCCTGTTTTAATCTCCAGTCTGGCCTGGATGTGCCTGATCACAATCTCGTACATCAGCGCGCATTTCGCAATCCGGGTGCAATACCTGATCATGCTGATTATGGGTCTTTCGCTATTATCATTTTTCGCTACTCCCGCGGCACCGGTATCCAGCACCGTTCTTATTGGCAGTTTCAAAGATGCCAGTTTCTGGCAGGTGTTTGCTATATTCTTTCCGGCTGTTACAGGTATTATGGCCGGCGCAAACATGTCCGGTGATCTTGAACAACCCCGAAGATCAATCCCCCTCGGTACTATCAGCTCTATCCTGGTTACCATGGTGGTCTATATTGGTATTGCCTATGTTTTAAGCAGAATTGCTACTGTAGATGAATTGCGCGGCAATCAAATGATTATGGTAGAAAAGGCCTTTTGGGGTCCCTTGGTTATAGCCGGTATTATGGGAGCCACTTTATCTTCAGCTCTGGGCAGCATGATTGGCGCCCCGCGGGTTATGCAGGCCCTTGCAGAACAAAAAACACTGCCATTTCATTCGTTTTTTGCCGTTAAATCCAAAACCAACGAACCCCGTAATGCAATCATTTTTACCGGTATCATGATAGAAACAGCCTTGATCTTTGGTAACCTGGACTTTTTAGCATCTCTCATTACCATGTTTTTTCTCATCACCTATGGCATGATTAACCTGGTGGTCTTTATTGAACAGAGTATGAAAATCATCAGCTTTCGGCCTACATTTAAAATACCTCGCTTTGTATCCTTTTTCGGGGGTATAAGCTGTGTGGTTATCATGTTTCTGATAGACCCTGTCTTTAGCTTTATTGCAATTATTACCATCGTTGCACTGTATGTATGGCTGACCAAAATCGAACTCAAAGCAGACTGGGGCGATATTCGCGGTGGTATGTTTCTGGTACTGGCTGAACGGGCATCCCGATTGTCTGCTAAATACCCGAGACACCAGATTACCTGGAAACCCGATTTTCTGCTACCCCTTGAAAATCCGGAATTGTGGTCTGGCTCTCTATTGTTCATCCGGAATATTATTTATCCTTCAGGCAGTATCTTTGCTTTCAGCGTCAAAGACAACAATACCGAACAATCACAATCCGCTTTAAAAGAACTACTCGCACCCATAGAGGATCAGGGCGTTCTCGTAAACTCGGTAGTACTTGAGGACAATGATTTTATTCATGGTGCTAAACTGGTTATTCAGACCTTAAAGGGCAGTTCCTTCCGGCCCAACATTCTGTTTTTAACCATTGGGGATGACAATCGTAAAGACAATATCATTGAACAACTGGTCAATCAGGCTGAAAAATATATACTGGGCGTGGTGATTTTGAGACAACATCCGCGTACGGCGTTTGGTATGCAGCAGACCATCAATCTCTGGCTGCGGGACAAAAGTCCAAACTGGCACCTGGCAATGCTCATTACACTGCAATTACAAATGAACTGGGAAGGAAAGATCAATCTGATCACCGTTACGGAAAACCCAAAAGAAGAAAAACGATTACAGGAATTTCTGCAAAACCTGAATGATCAGGTGCGCCTGCCTTCACTGACCGATTTTTATGTGCTGCCCGGTCCGTTCTCCGAAGCCCTGAAAACCGCTCCCCGTGGAGACATCAATATATTCGGACTGGCAGAAAACACAAAATCTTTTGAATTTATCAGGCAGATCGAAGAGACCACCCGCTCCTCCTGTATTTTCGTCAAAGACTCGGGACAGGAAAACGCACTGGTCTGATTGTTAATTAAATCCTGGTAGTATTAGAAATGTTATCTTGAATATTATGTTTTGTTGAATAATTGCTTCAACAGTGTTGTTATTCTAAAGAAAAACGGTATAGATTTTTTTCAGATATGCATGCTTTCAAAAAATCTCTTGTCGAAAAATAAATCCTTAAATAATTTATATAGTATTGCCAGTTTTTATGAGGCTGAAAGATGAGTCAGGTCTGCTTTTCAAATACTATTTATTACACTTTTTCTTGAAAATTTTTCACGTTCCTGGAAAATTGTAGTAATGGGGGACTTTATGTTTTCGTTTTGGAATTAGGAGGTAACTAATTAATACTGCTTATTGGAACATAACCGTGGGAAGCAAACCGTTTGTTGCTGCTGCAATTCATGACGGACATGATATTCGAAAAGAACTTGTTGAGTTGATGGTATTGAATGAGAAAGATCGTCAGCGGGAAGAAGATCCTTACACATCTTTTTTTACAAAAATTGCTGAAACACAAATAATCGCATCACATTCCCGTTTTGAGCTTGATTTAAATCGTCCTCGTCATAAGGCTGTATATCTGGAGCCCGAGGATTCCTGGGGATTAAACGTCTGGGGAGAAAAACCTTCCCAAGATCAAATAAATAAATCACTGCGGATCTATGATGACTTTTACAAAACAATTTTTCATCTTTTCAACGAAATGCAGCACCGATATAAAAAATTTGTTGTGTATGATCTCCACTCCTATAATCATTATAGAGATGGAATGGATAAATCTGCCGCTGATCCTGCATATAATCCAGAAGTAAATATTGGGACAGGTACTATGGAGCGTAAAAAATGGTCATCAATCATTGACCGATTTATTTATGATTTAAAATCATATGATTATTTAGGAAGAAATCTTGATGTGCGTGAGAATATAAAATTTAAGGGGGGGCATTTCGCTCGCTGGAGTCATGAAAACTTTCCTGATTCGGCTTGTGTATTGTCTATTGAATTTAAAAAATTCTTTATGAACGAGTGGACAGGCGAAATTGATAATATACAATTGAAAACAATACGAAATGCTCTTGAATCTACAGTTACGGGAGTGATTGATATTCTGACAGAATTATCTTTTTAAGGTATATGCCAGATGAAAAAAGGAATAAAATCAATAAAGAGCAAAAAGCCCATAGATAACAACATTTCTTCTTATTTTATAGAATCGATCAGGAGTCGCCTAGACCAGGGAAAAATTGTCAGACGTACTTTGCCAATGAATGGTCGTTTGCATATTGATCGTACATTGCCCTTTTTAATAGTATATCGAAGACCCGTCAATAAAACGGATACTGGAACGGACGTACTTGTAAAGGGCGAGGCTTCATATTTGATTGCCCCAGGACGGCCAAAATACAAGTTAACTCTTATAAAACTTGTTAAAACAATTGTAGAAACCCTTTCCAAAAAATGCAACGGATTTTTAATTATTGAAATCTGGACAAATCCGGATGAGCAGACAATAACAACAGACAATCCGGATTTTTTTAAACCTTTTTTTCGCATTATTACCTCACCAGATCATCCACCAACCCGATCAATTGAAGTTTTTGAAGAAGCATTAAAAAGAATTCAAATTAACAGACAGCCCGCATCAGTAGAAATCGTTTATGATAAAAAATATGAACCGAGAGGATTTAATAATATAATATCCGAATTTACTGCCAGAAAGCTTGACTGTTTTATTTTTGGATTAGAGGTAAAACCAGTTTTTCGTAATCCCGAAACCGGACAAGTTTACCCTTTAATTCTCAGAAAATTACACCAGGGTGTTTCCCGGGCTTTAAAAAAAGCACTGTTTGAATTCTCCTTCAATCAAACCAATATGCGTCCCTATCATTACCAATCACTTGGTAGGCGAGCGGTTGTTAAGGCGGTTTGGGACGTTGATACAAAACTTGCAGAAATTAGCAGTCTTTATGATTTTCTTTTACTTTCAACACCGGTAAATACTGAAGCTGCATTTAGGGCGTTTCAAAAAAACCGATTCAATAAATCTCCAGTATTTTATTACCGACCCAGATCTATAGATCCCTCTCGGTTAAAATACAAACTACATGATATTCAAATTGGACGAATAGAAGACCCTACACTGGCTAACATATTTTATGAAAAACGAAGAGAAATTGATAGACATTTGTCTATGTTAACAGATCGCGACAGCAAATCTTTTTTTTATGGCAGTCTTCAACTTTATGGTGTAGTTGATGAAGACCTATTACAATTAGCCGAAGATTTGTTACATGCTATCCCGCCTCATAGTCACGAGAAATCCGCTGATGGTTTTCTGAATGCAACTAAATTTGCAGAATATGCAAAACAGGAGATTGAATATTATCGTCAATTTAATTCTCAAATAACTTCTACAGTTCAAATACGCAATGATACCGTTGGATTAATGGTGTCGCGTGGCAACTTACTGATAAGCCCAAAAGTTGCAATTCCAGTAACACGTTGTAATGCCCTTTTACAGCATGAAATTGGAACTCATATTTTAACATATTTTAATGGCCGTTCACAACCTTTTAAATTATTATATTGCGGTCTAACAGGATATGAAGAGTTACAGGAAGGCATTGCAGTACTGGCGGAATATTTTGCCGGAGGCTTAAATAAAATGCGATTTAGAATTCTCGCCGGTAGAGTTATAGCCGCATATCATATGATAAACAATGCTACATTCATTGATACCTTTCGAATTCTAAATCATGACTATGGATTTACACAACGAACTTCATTTATTATCACAACTCGAATTTATCGCGCTGGAGGACTGACAAAGGATATTGTATACTTGAGGGGATTGGTAAAATTATTAAACTATTTAAAAAAACATAAAGAGCTAGATCCATTATTTGTTGGCAAAATTGGCCTTGAACACGTTGAAATTATTAAAGAATTACAATTACGTAAAGTATTACATCCTATTCCTCTTCGGCCGCGCTATCTCGAAAACGATCTGGCAAAAGAAAAATTAAAAAAATTAAAAGATGGAATGTTGGTCATAAATTTAATTGGAGGATAAATAGAATGAGAATTGGTTTTGTTGTAAATGATATCAAAACAGAAGAACCCGGCTATACTACAACCCGTTTAGCTATGGCTGCTATTAACAGAGGCCATGAAGCATGGGTGATTGGTGCTGGTGACTTTGCGTACGATATAGATGAAAAGATCCATGCCAGGGCACGCTCAACACCTAAATCACAATATAAATCGTCTGAAACATATCTCCGGCATTTACAAGGTAAAGAAGCCAGAACAGAGCGAATTACAGTTGATGATTTGGATGTTTTAATGCTGCGCAGTGATCCTTCAACAGACACAGGCATGCGCTCATGGGCACAGCAATCTGGAATTATTTTTGGTCGTGCTGCTATGCGCCATGGAGTAATTGTTTTAAATGATCCTAATGGTCTTGCAAAAGCTATGAATAAAATGTATTTTCAACTTTTCCCTGAAGAAGTTCGTCCAAAAACATTAATTACACGTGATCGGTCTGAAATAAAAAGCTTTGCTAAAGATCTTGGTGGAAGTATTGTCTTAAAACCATTACAAGGTTCCGGTGGTGCAAATGTATTTATTGTACGTAAAGACGATCTTGGCAATCTTAACCAAATGGTTGATGCTGTTACCCGCGATGGTTATGTCATTGCACAGGAATATTTGCCAGCAGCTGTCGATGGTGATACAAGATTGTTTTTGATGAATGGTGTTCCGTTTCGCTATAAAGGCAAATACGCTGCTTTCAGACGAGTTCGAACAGGTGATGATATTCGAAGTAATATTCACGCCGGTGGAAAATTGAGAAAGGCAGAACTTACAGACGAACACTTTAAACTGGCAGAAATTGTTCGCCCTAAACTGGTTCAGGATGGAATGTTTATGGTTGGTCTGGATATTGTTGGAGATAAATTAATGGAAATTAACGTTTTCAGTCCTGGTGGACTGGGAAGTGCACAAAAATTTGAAAACGTGAATTTTTCTCATGCAACGATTCAAGCACTGGAACGAAAAGTGGATTATATGACCTATTATAGAAAAAATTTTGATAATCAGGAAATGTCAACGTTATAATACTTTTTTTTACAGAAATGACTCTGTTTCCGGATTTGCTAATATGCTGTTAGTCTCTTGTTTTACTTTAAGCCTTGTATTAAAGTAAAAGTACATTTTGTATTTTAATCCCGCAAAACAGTACTCTTTTTGCAATGTTTCATTAACACATCTGATTGTTAGGATGGGTCAAAGACCCATCCCTACTAATTCTCCTCTTAAAAAATAACTACCAGACACTAACCACCGGCCCAAACATCGCAGGAGAATTATCCCATATTACTTCTTCCGTGACGTTGCTCTTTTCCACACGAATGCGCCGGATTCGGTATTTTCCCTGCTGATAATCAAAACTGTTCCCGTCGTCTTCATAGAGATCAAAAACTCCGGAATCCGAGCCATAAATCCGTACCTGGAGCGGGTGACCATATGCTTTACGGGTATTGTTCACCGGTTCTGTCAGCATGGGAATAACCGCTCCCTCTTTGACAAACAGCGGTACGCGGTTGCTGTCCGCATTAACCGTAATCGTCTCTCCATTCCCGACAAGCTTTCCGGAGTAAAAATCATACCAGTTTCCCGACGGCAGGACCACCTCCCGCTCAACCGGATGCGCAGTATAAAACGGAGCCACCAGGATTGAGGGGCCAAACATGAACTGGTCTGTGCTTTCCACAACTTTTGTCTCGGCATAAGGATCGTAGGTATCATCCAGTTTGCCCTTTATCTGTTTCACATTTCCAGCCGGACTGCTGCTCTCCAACACCATCGCCCGGATGGGCGGAATACCTTTGAAATGGTAATCCGCGAAAGCGGTATAAATATAAGGCAAAAGCTGCATGCGCAGATTGATTACATTTCGCACATCATCTGTAACATCACCATAACTCCATGGTTTCTTTGCCGAAGCCCAGGCATTCAAGTTAACCATGGGAGAAAAACAAACCGTCTGAATGCGGTTAAGCCAGTCACGCGCATCTCCACCACTGCGGACTTCTGGTGTCCATAAAATACCCGACAAACTGGCTGCAGAAAGTCCAGTGATATATTGCTCATGATTATAAGAGTCGCTGTATATCACAAAGGGATAGCCGGAGGCTGCTCCGTTGCTCGAGCGTACCAGCCCGTAAGTACGGACATTGTGCTTTTTAAACAGATCATGATAAATCATGTTTTGCATGATCAAACCATACGCCTGACGCATGGTTTCCGCCGGAGTGCCGGAAGGAAATTGTGCGTGATCTGGCCAGAGCCATCGGTCATAACCATCTACTTCATCAATCTTGTAACCGCTGATACCAATACTTGTATGGTCCTGCTCATGCTGTTTTGTCAAAAGGTCACGTGCTGCTTTCAACGTATAATCCGGTACCAGACCCAACCATACCAGATGTGAAGCAGACAGTGGATACATATCCTTATAAATCCGACTTGCCGGAGAGATGTAAGGATTTTCCCAAAGGTTCAGTCGAATTCCCTGCTCAAGCAAATCCGATGCAAATGCTTTCGGATCAGGAAAGCGTTTGGTCTGCCATTCAAAGGTACAAGGATAAGATTTGGACATCCACCCAGGTTCCAAGCCAATTACATCAAGAGGAAAATCGTGCTTATAGAATTGCTCTATCTCGTCCCGTGTCTGTTGTTCATCAAAAACGGCTGGCACCCGGTGCCAGAATCCCAATCCCCATAAAGGCGGCATTGCACCACCTCCGCAATAGAGATTGTATCGCTGCACAACATCCAGCAGAGATGCTCCGGAAATAACAATCACTTCCAACCCCTCTGCCCGCACCATGGCCTCTACGGCATCAGCCTCGGGTACTGCCTGCCAGGGACCGGGCTGCTCATCACCGGGAGCAGGGTTCCGGTCCACTCTGGGGGGCAGATTGGGTGAATCTTTCCGGTTCCCAACTTTGACATAAGCTTTTAAAAATCGCGCGGTATTGAAAAACACACCGTACCCTTTACTCGAAATATAAAAGGGAACCGGTGCATGTGTACGTCCCCCGCCACGGGACCAGTGATCTACATTGAGTGTAAGCACTTTTTTATTTTTACGGATACCATCCAGCTGCAATCCAAATCCATAAATATTTTCCTCCGCGTCAGTTGGAATCCGCACCATGATCATCTGATCTTCGGAACAGTAACAGCCAATCTCTCCATCGTTAAATGGAAATAAAGTTTGGGTAAAGGATTCAAGCGCATTGATCATAGGTGGCTCTGCGGCAAGATCGGTATAACGCAACTCATTATCCATATTTCCAATCTCTGCTTTCCAGATACCCGGAGCAAGCTGCTGCCAATTCTCAACCGGGGATAAGGAATCCAATCCTGCAGAATAAAGATGTATTGCAAAAAAAAGAATAGATATAATACCTGATCTCATATTGTCTCCCAATTACAGGGTAAAATAATATTCAAATCAAGATACAGGGATTGTGGAAAAAGTACAAGGGATTATCTGTTTCTAATTCAACTTTAAATCAGGTGTATTGAAAAAATAATCATTTTTTACATGATACCATCGCCATGGTGTCCAAATATAATGCTCTCTTCCAGACCCCATATCATCTCCATAAAAAGTTTCATTCTCTATCCTCGCATAAAAAGATATTTGCAATATTGCTGAATAAAATACCGGTGTTGACGCACTTATTCTACAATATTCATTTGATTCTTCCATTGTGATCATCATAACATTATCACAAAGGGTAAATATTTTTTTGATATCTTTTAATGTAATATTTGTAAAATGAGGAATAATAAATCCGGCATTGATAATACTTGTTCTCACTTCAACAGGAATAATATAATGTCGCATATTTACAAGATACAAATTTTTTCTTGAAAGATACGGCCATACTAACAGAATGATTATTAATAAACAAATTTGTCCTTTTTTCATTTACTCCCCCTTGGTTATAAGAATCGACAATCCATATCCTGAGTAATATGAATATTTCAATCACACAGAGCTTTTAACCATGGATGAAAAATTACAGATCGTCTCTTGAAACACATCAAAATATTTGGCCACATGCAGCGCGTCCAAAAGCGCGTGATGGACCTCAACAGAGACGGGCATTTTCCAAACGCCCTCCTGTTGAAAATACTTGCCAAAAACTATCTTGGGGATAGAGTCACCGCTTCTGAACTTGCGGGCATGAGAGATGCTGGTAAAGCGGATCCAGGGTACTATTGAATAATGAATGAGATCATCCTGTTCGACACGGGGATTCAGGGTTTCTTTTTTTCCTGTAAATTCTTGCAGGATTTTTAAAGACTGTTCCGAAAACGTTTTATAATCCGGGTCCCAGGGGAAATAACAAAATCCAAAGGTTTCATCCTTGTAAAGCACTGTTGATCCGGCATGGATCACATCGTAAACAATGACCTTATCGTCTTTGATACGATAGCGAAACGCTTCCACCTCGTTCACAGCACGGGTGGAAGCATATAATGACGCTATAAAAAAAGAGACTTTTTTTAATTTAGACATTTGCACCAAAGACGTTACATCAATATCGGCGCAGATGTTGAAAAACGGAATATCAAAATCCTTGAAAAAATTATACTGGTCCTTGCGCGGCCAGCTTTGTATATCGAGTTCTGTATACATACAATCTCTTAGAACCTGTAATTGTATCTGAGTTTCATACGCGCGTTATCTTCCTGAGTTTCCCAGTGATCAAACGGATCCTGAGCAATAGTTCTCCAAACCAGTAAAATTTCATTCCCGGGTTTCATGATCCACACAAAGCGGGATTGAATTCCCATTTTTTTGGATAAATTATCATATTGAACAAAATTGTACAATGTTACATTGGGACTGAACAAAAAGTTGAAATTTACGCGCATCACATCCGTATCAAAATCACCGGTAGCCAGTGACACCGAATTGTGCTCATACGCAACACCCAGATAAAATGGTACACCTATTTTGAATCCCGATTCCAATACAGTTTCCTGACGGTTGCCGGTATAAAAATCGCCCCATTCATAAGACAAGCCCACCCAGGCTTTTCTGTGCTGCGCACTGGTTACACTCGTTTGAAAACGGTTAAATTCATATATATCTGTTGGTATGGTGTGATCGGTATGAATTGCAAAATCACTGCTCAACCGCTCATACGTGGGCAGCATAGCGACCTCGAACTGATCTCCGGTTTTAAAGCGGACGCTCAAGGGCGTCAGCTCAAGTTCACGTGTTTCCAACTCATTGTCCATGTTGGTGATATAATCATAACCCGTCTTTATATAATATTGCATAATGCCCCAACGATTGGGTCGCGGTCCCACAGCAATATTTCCATAGGTTTCCCGGATTCCGCTGCGTTTCTGGAAACCGATTCCGGGCAGAAAATTGTCGCCAATTTCATGGAATCCGGTACGGATGTAAAGAAAATCATTGGGATAAATAATATCACCACCCCACGACATATCATTACCAGACAAACCGTCAGTTGAGGATTTTAATCCAAACAGTATTACACCCAGATTCTGATTTCCTCTGAAATTCGAAGTTGCCAGTTTAACATCCGCGCCTATCACATGATTGTCTGCATCACCAACGGAATTACCAGTCGTCCCGATAAACCCAATAGAGGATTGCCCGCCAATATTACGTGAGATTCTCGCTACCGCATATTCCTGGTTTTTGTCGTCACGCTCGTCTGCAATTGCCAGCAAGCCCATGTTCCATTGACCAATTTGTCCGGTTACTTTGCCGCCCCATTTGATGGGTACAGGATTTCCATTGCCGTCCAACCCGATACGTCGGGAGAAGAACGGGATCAGCTTGTTGGCATAAGGATTATCTCGGTTGTCCAGCTCTAATCCAAAATTAAAATAGCCCGCACCATCCAAAAAGAAATCACGTTTTTCCGGGAAAAGCAGGGGGAAACGGGTCAGGTTGATCATACGGTCATCCACTTCGGTCTGGGCAAAGTCCGTATTTACGGTCAACGCGCTTTTGACTGAAGGAGTGATCTGGTAAAACATATCCACACCCGCATCAACAGGATACTCGCGATCCTCCGAGGGTTCATTATCCATTCCAAACAAAGCATAGGGACTGATATCCAGTCCAATGCCCTGTGACAAATCTTTTAATCCTTCAAGTGGGCCTGCGTCTGATACCTGGAATTTATAAGAATCTACATTGGCAACAGGCCAGAATGCATTCTCTTGCTTTCTTGCAATATTTCGATTAAGCTTGAATCCCCATGTAGTCTGGTTTTTATTAAAACTGAATGTTTTAAAAGGTATGGCAATCTCGGTGGTCCAGCCATCCTCAACAACTTTGGAACGACCAATCCAGATGCCGTCCCACGACTTGTTAAATACAGCACCATTTTGCGAAATAAGCGCATCACCCATACAGCCACGGGCATTGATCTGAAACCAGAATGCATTTCGCTTGTCTAAAAAAGTATCGATAATGATTTTAATGGCATCTTCACTTCCCAGGCTGGCATCACGCGCCACTTCTTTGGCGGTGATCAGTTTGGGATCATCATACAGCTTGCAGCCGATGTAAAGATTGTCCTTGTCGTACAAAACATAGACTTCTGTTTTTTCGGAACAAGGTTCACCTACATCCGGTTCCCGCTGGTAAAACTCGGTAATGGGTTCAGCTGACGTCCATACAGCTTCATCCAGATACCCGTCAATGTCAATGTTTTCGTTGGTAAAAACCGCTCTAACATTCGCTTGTGCATACACGTTTGCCGAAACTGCTATCAGCAGCAACATTAGAATTCTTTTCATCTCAACCTCTTGAATATCACATCTCTTCCTACAAAGCCAATATAAAAAATTCTAACATTTAAAGCTTGGAAAATTTTTAACAGGATTTCATTATCACAGTATTTTGAAAAATGATTTTCTCACTTTCCAAAGCAATAGGAAAAATCTACCCAGGGAAAAAATGGCCAGCCGCCTTCTTCAAAGGCTTCTATAGCTGTGAGCAATGCCAAATCTACTGCGACTTTATCACCGAAAAACCGAATCCCTCCCGAAAACAGTATAGTGCCGTCATTTCCCCCCGGGAAAATCCAGTTTTCGGTAATGAGCTTAACACTGTTGGAAACCTGGGTTTCTCCACCGATAAGCAGCAAAGGACTATCGCTATCAAAATCTGTTATGGGTATGCCCACACCCAGGGTCAAGCTTTTGAGTTCATTCCCAAATGTAGCTACTGCAAATCCGAGTCCCAGATCCGCATCCTCTTCACCGGGTACTGTCAAATAAAGAATACCGGTTGCAATATCCACAGTGGGTGAAATATTAAAAGCGAGTTTGGGTGCCAAATGAAACACTTGTTCGTCCGCTCCCGGCAAAATAGACATTCCTCCACTGAGGGTAAAATGAGAGGTTATGCCATAAGCCACGGTAGGAAAAAACACCCAGTAATCCGCAAAATAACCTGTGCCTTTGGGTACACCCCGCCCTGTAGGTGCAAAGAACATTCGTGAGGTATTGGGATCTATACGGTAATATTTACTATCTGACAACTCGTTTTCCAGGTCCTGTACAGATACAATACTAACATCCGGTATGGTCATAACCACTCCACCCCGAGTCTGGGCAAACAGGGTATCCTGTTTGGCTTTTTGAAAAGTCACCACCAGCTTGCTACCATCGGTCAGCGTGATGCGCTTCATACTCGATTGTTCCTGCCAGATATCATCATCCAGGGTGTACAAAGCATCAATAAAAGAGTCCCCTTTTTTCACAGCATTTATTCTCTTTTCGGCAGCACTAACCAACTGTTCATATACTGTCAACGGCATATCTGTAATAACAATTTGAGCATGGCTATCATTATTACGGATAACATGCAATATTACCGTCTCTTTTTTCAAGTAAAACCGGGCTGCAGAAAAGCCCTGAATTTCTCCAAAAATTGTATATATGTTATTCTCATTTGCATCAATCACCCACCCCGGTTCATCATGCAAAATTACCGGTACCTGCTCACTTGCAGACACTACAGAACTCCCCAACAGCAACATTGTAATTAAAAGTATTATTGTTTTCATAACCGTCTCCATTACATCTATTAAACGATTTTTCACTGTCGGATTATTTCAGTTATGAGATTGGTTTTCAGGATTCTTATTTCAAAAGCAGCATTCGACGTGTTTGGCTAAAACCACCGGATTGCAGACGATACAAGTACACCCCACTCGCAACCGGGTCCCCGAAATTGTCACACCCGTCCCAATGAACGCTATATTCCCCCGGAGTTTTAATTGATGATACCAGAATACGTATCAATTCCCCTGTGATAGAATAGATTTCAAATGAGGTCTTTCCGGTCTCGTTCAATCGATATGATAAGGTTGTGGATAAATTAAAAGGATTGGGATAGTTTGCATTCAACACAAAACGTTCCGGTGTTTCTGCTGGCTCCTGTAATCCGGTTTCATTCAATCGCGGATAAAAATAAAGATCTGCTTCCATATCCAGAGTCTCTTCACTAAGCGTATAATACCCTGATCCGTCAGCAGCCCAGCAAACCGCTTCTCCCTGCGGTTCAGCGATATAGGGTACACTGACCGCCTCGGTTTGCAGTACTTTCTGCCAGGAGGTTGTACTGTCCGTCCTGCTGCGGTAAAATATCTGGTAATAGGATTTGATGAGCATCTCCAGACCGTTTGCAGAAATGTCTCCCCCCACTATCGTCCCAAAATCGCCACCATACAGATCAAGGGTGATGAGATGTTCGGCAATCATCGTCTCGGTTGTGGATTGCGGATAAGGCAGGCGAAACACATCGGCAGATCCTGATTGTTTGGTTACAATGTAAAGGTCTCGGGTTAATGGATCAAGCATCAGGGTTTCCGCGTTGTAACGGGCACCCGGATAGCGAAAGGTAATGGTTTCCGCACCCGTCAAAACCGTATCAATAGCTTCCGCCGCAGGATTTACACCCGGCTCCGGGATACGGTAAATGTACTTATTATTGTGTTCATAATCATTGTCCCCTATATCCGCAATGTACAGATAAACCTCACCCTCAACCGGGCCGGGACCAATGGCAAGGTCTTCCCAATCACGATTGCTGATGTTTTCGATCTTGAATTCCCCCACGTGTCTGCCCTGCAAATCCAAAGCAAATATTCTGGCATTGTCGCCTGAATCATTATGTGTCCAGAGCACACCAGAATTTTTACGGCTGGCAGCCAAACCGGAAGCTTCATCAATATCCGCATTCTCTATTTCACCCAGGTTCTGCCTGCTGCCGAATTGGGGTATTTGAGAATATATACCCGTTGCAAACACGCACAAAAGCATAGATATTGTGACGATTGATTTCATAAGCAGCCTAAAAACAAGCCCGGTCATGAAAGACCGGGCTTGTTTATTACAAACTATTGATGTTTATTCTGTTGAACCATTTTACCCCAGGTATCGCGAAGGGTTGCAGTACGATTAAATACTGCTTTATCATCAGTCGTATCGGGGTCTGTATAGAAATATCCGTGTCGTTCAAACTGCAGATTCACACCCGGTTTAACATTTTTCAGAAACGGCTCTACCAGAGCGTTTTCAAGTACTTCCAAAGAGTTGGGATTCATATAATCCAAAAAGTCTTTGCCTTCTTCAACATCACCGGCAGCATCTGCGATGGTCAACAAGTGCTCATACAAACGAACTTCAGCTGGTACAGCATGACGTGCAGAAACCCAGTGAATGGTTCCTTTTACTCTGCGTCCATCAGGTGTGCCACCGCCTTTGGATTCCGGATCGTAGGTACATTTGAGTTCAACAACATTACCATCATCATCTTTGATAACCTCATTACAGGTGATGTAATACGCGTAACGCAACCGAACTTCGCCACCGGGTTTCAGTCTGAAAAACTTTTTAGGAGCGTCTTCCATAAAATCGGTTTGTTCTACATACAATTCCTTGCAGAACGGTACCTTGCGGGTGCCCATACTTTCATCTTCGGGATTGTTGATGGCTTCCATCTCTTCAACCTGATCTTCAGGATAATTGGTTATGGTCACTTTTAAAGGACGCAATACACCCATTACCCGCTGTGAGGTTTTGTTGAGCTCTTCACGCAAACAGAATTCCAGCAAGGCATAATCTACCATGCTGTTACGCTTGGCTACACCCACACGTTCTGAAAATGTACGAATAGATGACGGCGTAAATCCCTTGCGGCGGAACCCGGAAATGGTGGGCATTCGGGGATCATCCCAACCGCGTACATGTCCTTCTTTGACCAGACGTAACAAACGGCGCTTGCTCATGACCATATAGGTAAGGTTGAGGCGCGCAAACTCGATCTGCTGGGGATGGTATTCTTCCAGCTCGTCCAGAAACCAGTCGTACAAGGGACGATGGTCTTCAAATTCCAAAGTACAAATAGAGTGGGTAATGCGCTCAATAGAATCGGACTGGCCGTGCGCCCAGTCATACATGGGATAAATGCACCACTTGTCACCGGTACGCGGATGTGTTGCACGCAAAATACGATACATGATAGGATCACGCAAATTTATATTGGGTGATGCCATATCCACTTTGGCGCGCAAGGTTTTAGAGCCATCCGGGAATTCACCGGCATGCATGCGTTCAAACAGATCCAGATTTTCTTCAATGCTGCGGTTACGGTACGGGCTTTCTTTGCCGGGTTCTTTGAGGGTCCCACGGTATTCACGCATCTCTTCCGGGGTCAGTTCGCACACATAGGCTTTGCCCTTTTTAATAAGACGAATTGCCCATTCGTAAAGCTGATCAAAATAATCAGACGCATAATATTCATGGTCACCCCACGAAAAACCGAGCCATTGCACATCCTGTTTAATAGAATCTATATATTCCTGCTCTTCTTTGATGGGATTGGTATCATCAAAACGCAAATGGGTTTTGCCGCCGTTTTCCTTCGCCATACCAAAATTGAGACATATAGACTTGGCATGACCAATATGCAAATAACCGTTGGGTTCGGGCGGGAAACGGGTAACAACACGTCCTTCCCACTTGTTGGATTTCATATCTTCCTGAATGATATAACGGATAAAATGGGGCGGCGGCGTTGCACCGTTTTCCGGTTTTTCCGTTTCTGCGGGTTTGTTTTCATTTTCTGACATAATGTATTTCCTGTATATGAATTGATGCAAAACAAGAATTAAACTGGTAATATACGGATTTTTTCGGGTGAGAGCAAGAGAGGAGTTGAAAATATATTATTGTCGTTCATTTCTCTTTTCAATTTCTATATGAACTAACCGGCTGGTATTGATTAAAAAATATTCAATATATTCTATCTCTCTTGACGAAACAACAGCATTCGATTCAGATTCTTGATCATAGTAACTATGCCTTGAAATAAAATCAATTATTCCTTTTTTGGTCTTTTCAATATTTGATAATCGGGAATAATCAAATATTTCCAGTTGATTGATTCGCTCTTTAATGGATTTTGGAATATAAATGGATTTTAACACATGTTCTTTCAACTTTGCCAATTCGATATTAAATTGATTCAGCTCTTTTTCATTTATACAATAATCATTTTTAAATTCTTTCAATTGTTCATAAAGAAATTTTAAATAATCATCCAGTTGTTCCAGCGTAAGATCAATCATATTTTACTTCTTTCAGGAAAAGCCTGTAATATCGCAAAAGAATCAATATATTTGAATTATACATTGAAAAGCCCCCATCATTCATGTGCTTTAATCTATACGAAAACGAAACAGAGAAAACAGAAATTAAAATTTATACTTGAATCCGAGTCTCATAACCTGGGTATCATAATAATTTTCATACACTGCGTCAAAAGTATCTTCATGCAATTCCTGACGGATTCCGTTTTGATTCAGGATGTCTGTAAAAGAAAACGCCAGTTCAGCACGATTTGCCAAAACACTCTTTTTGACTGCCAAATCAAGAGATGAGCGTGACAACTGTCGTCCTTGAGGAATATTTTTAGGCGCATAATATATATAAACTAACTGAACTTGCCAGCCATTAGCCGGCGTTAAAAGTCCTGACAATTTCATATCCCAGGTAAGATCCGTAGTTTTCTGTATATTAAACTCCCTGGGATAAGGAAACAATAATTCACCGCTATATGCATCTATGATATTGTTATAATAATTATAACTTCCGTTAATTTTCAAATTCTTTTTGATCTGCTGTGATAAAAGAAGTTCAACTCCGGAATTACTGCCACTGCCAACATTTTGATATATCTTGTTGATTATATCATATTCATCATTGGATTCATCAATACTATATACGCGGGTAAAAGGATCATCAATGAGACGGTAATATCCTGAAAGAAAAAACGAACCTCTCTGCCAACTATGCTCATAAGCCAGTTCCATGGTCCGGGTGAACTGGGGACGTAAATAGGGGTTTCCCACTTTCAAGAGTTCAGGATCATCATATTTTGGGAAAATCCTCAATGTTGCTTCATCCGGTCTGTCAACCCTGCGATTGAAAAATACAGATATGTTGTTATCTGAATTCATTCTGTATGAGAGACGAACATTGGGAAATAGCTCGAGATAATCATATTTATCATTTTGGTTATAATATATATTCTCTGGAGAAATCTCATAATATACATTTGTCTGCTCAACCCGGAAACCGGCTTCAATTGCATATCGGGGGCGTTCATAAATATAATTCAGATAACCTGAATAAATATTTTCACCCCAATCTGACCAGTCTCCCAATCCCGGATAAATGATCGAATTCACTCCTTTAATCGTAACATAGGTTACAGGAATGGACCGTATTTGAGTTTTAATTCCGGATTCCATTCGACCCCGTCTTGTCGGTTTTACATAATCTAATGATGCGGTTGTTACGTGTTCTGTAGCATCTATATGTGTATTGTCAACAGATTCACGCACATACGAACTATCATTTAGAAAATACTGCTCATCTTCCCAACCTCGCGTATATTGCAAAGTTGCATTTAACTCGTGACCTCTTTCCTGATATTGATGTTTATAGTTAACCCGATAATTCACATAACCGGTTACTTCATCTTCATTCCAATGCCATAGACGATTTCGCGTATTTGAATTTAGGTTAATATAGGGTACTTGAGCAGTATCAATATGCCCTTCATAATCAAAAATTGAAGAAACTGTCAGCAAATCCTGGTCATTTAATTTCCAGTCCATACCACCACTAAAAATATAATGTGTTTGTGACCGGTTTTCAGGCACTTGAGACACTATCTTTTCACCATTTTTATAGATCCTTGTGGTAAATTCGTTATTGGGAAGACGTTTCTGATCTATTACTTCTGATTGCAAAAATACATTTATATCATTTTTTCTGTAATTCAGATTCAAACTCGGTGCATAAATCGGATTTTTTGAATAACTTCCCAGGGGCGTTGGCAAGTCATCTTTTCGAGTAGACAAAACGCCTAAACCCCACGAAAAACCGGCTTCCCCATTTAACCCCGAACGTTTCTCTTTTTTATTTATAATATTGATAATTCCCGCCATGCCTGATGCATCATATTTTGCGGAAGGATTGTTAATAATCTCCATACGCTCAATATTGGATACCGGTATATTATCCAAACTTTTTTGATTGCCAAAACCTGTCAAACTGGATTGCTCACCATCCATCAAAACAGCTACTTTGTCACTACCTCTCAAAAGGACTTTTCCTTCCTGATTCACTGTAACACCCGGCAATGATTTCATAGCTTCGAGTACGGAACCTCCGGATTGGTTGAATAACTCTTCTGCACTGAATGTTTTTTTATCCAATCCTTCTGAAACTATTGAGCGTTTTGCTTCTACAAATACGGACTCGCCTTCAAGCACCTGAGCTTCAAGAGCGATAGTACCTATATTATAAATATTGTTTTTGGTGCCAATAAAAACAGGCACCTTGTTTGTTTTATATCCAATAAATGAACAGGTTAATGTATAATTACCACTTTTCATCCCGGATAAAGTAAATCGTCCATTTTCATCAGATAAATCACCAACAATAATTACAGGATTTTCCGGCATGGTTAAAACGATTTGTGCAAAAGGTAGTACCTTTCCGGTTTCTTTTTCAACAACCAAACCGGAGAGAGATGTATTCAATTGTGCGAATAATGTTATGGGTAATAATAATAAATAGAGTATTTGTACTTTGCTCATTTTTTTAATCCTTTACTTCTGAAATCATTAAATGAAAAGTAACTCTAAATAAAACGATTACGCTCCCTCTTTGTTCTAGCATTAATTAAAAAAATGATAGAATACAAACAATTTACACAAAAACCAGGTATTAAACTTTCTCTTACAACAACTGTTGCCTATTTTCATATACTTTTAAAATACCGCGGTAAATATCATCCATGTCTTCTAGAGTGCCCAGAAAATTTTCATGTTTGATACCAATGGTCTCTTTTACCAGCTTTTCAGCTTTGGGGAAATGCAGTCCCGCACGGTATTCGTCCAGTCTCTTTTTATCAAACAGCTTTGTAAACGTCCTGGAGGAGATAGTAGACTCTACAACCCCTTCCTGGTGCATGGCAAATCCCTCAATTACACCTAAACCGGTGTTTGCAGGAATGCCCTCGGCTTCCAGCGCTTTGATGAATATTTTGCGGGGCAATCCGAATGTTTTTTCATCCAGCCTGAATCCGTAATAATAAAAGGATTTACGGGTGACCTGCTCATAATCCTTACGGGGAATAATGCCCGGAATCTGTCTGATCTTTTCCGTCAAATACGCAGCATTCTCGCTTCGCCGGTCCACTTCTTCCTCAACCGATTGCATCTGGGTCATCAGGATAGAAGCCTGGTATTCAGCCATTCTGCATTTGGTACCCAGAATGGGGCTGCCGCCCTTGTCCTTTGGCATATATTTGCCGCGTGAACGCCCAAAATTATGAAAAGAATAACAAAGATCCATAATCCGCTCGTCATCGCCCAGAATCGCGCCGCCTTCGCCACAGGTGATCTGCTTGCCGTTTTGCAGGCTGAAACATCCCAAATCTCCCAGGGTACCGGCTTTTTTATTCTTCCATTCAGACATGTGCGCTTCACAGGCATCTTCTACAACAACCAGATTGTGTTTTTTGGCAATTTTATTAATCTTGTCCATATTGCAGAGACCGCCAAGAATATGGACCGGGAGAATCGCTTTGGTGTTGGGGGTAATTTGTGCTTCAATCTGATCGGGATCCATCTGCCAGGTTTCGGGATCAATATCTACAAATACCGGCAAAGCGTTATTGAGGAGAATGGCATCAATTGATGCCACAAAAGTATAAGGAGTGGTAATGACTTCATCCCCACCTTCAATGCCTAACGCGCGCAACGCGGTTATAAGCGCGTGGGTACCATTTGTGGTCAACAAACAATGTTTTGCACCCATCAAATCCGCAAATTTCTTTTCTGCTTGAGATACCACATTTTTTCGCGACCATACTCCGCTTTTTAGCACCGGGAGTATTGCATCCTGGTCCCGTTGGTCCCAGACCGGCCAGTGAGGATAGGGTTTTGTTCGGAGCGGCTGCCCGCCCAGTATTGCCAATTTAGAGGCTTCATTTTTTGCAATTGCGGGAAAAGAACCCAGTGCTACAGCCATAGTACCCGCGCATGCAGTTGAAAGGAAACGTCTTCTAGATGTTTGATTTACTTTCATTACTCCCTCCTCTATAAAAATTTGAAAAACTGCTTCCCGGAATGGTGTCAAAATATAGCATACCCTGTCGAACTTTTATTTATAACTCCAGACAATTCAGGCTATAATTCAATATAGTAAAATTTTTAACAATGTAAATAATTAAGGTGAGAGACTGGAATAAAAAACAAAATATGGCTGTCAAACGCCAGGAATTAAGCAATTTCCCTTCAAGCGGCCCCAACACAGAACAGGCAGGTATAAAACCAAATATAATGGATCAGGTCTCATACCTGCCGGCCCGTTTTTCATTTCAAAATCAAACTGTTATAAATTTATATTTCCCACTCTAGTGAGCTTCAAGTTCCTCAATTTCAACCGGGGCATATTCGCTCAAAGGTTTCTCTTTAACACCTGCGTAAAACACAATGATCTCTGCCGGATCATCAGACTCATTCTTACCATAATGCCACTTGTCTACCACTTCAATAATTGGTGATCCCTCTTCAAGGTATAATGTCTCATTTTCATTGGTTACAACAGTGAGTTTACCTTTAGTCAATACGCCCACATTGATGATGGGATGTTTGTGCACAGGTAGTTCCGAGTGTGGCGGAATGGTAATTTTTAATACGGTGATCTCGGGCTTTCCGGTCTCATAATTGGGCAGTTCCTGGCCATCCCAGCTTTTTGTTGATTTTACCAGCACTTGAACATTGGGCGAGGTTGAATCATGAGCTATAACCAAGGTTGAAAACAAAAACAATATAGATAATATGATAGACAATTTCTTCATCATGCGTCCTTTTCCGTTTGTGATTTTTCAGATTAATTTTCAGGATATGTACAATAAAAGACCAGGTTATTATATATGTATCGACAGGAAATACAACATCTTGAGGGAAAACTGTTTATAAATAAAAAAAGGCCGCTGTTGATTAACAGCGGCCCTTGAATTAAATCACAGGAACTTCGGTTTTAACTTCACCCACAATATTAAAAGAGACTTTGACTTTAACATCAAAATCAAGATTGGGTGGAGGTGTTGGTGTAACAATACCGTTAATATTAAAAAAGATCTGGTTGGTGCCGGCATCAATATTGATAGCCTGGTTAATTTCTGCAACACCATCTGTTTCCAGACCGGGTACTTGTTCAACATTTTCTACCGCATCCAGGTCCAAACCGGACAAGGTTGCCAAATCTTTAAGACTAGAGAAAGATGTTGCGCTAACCTGAGCAACGCCATCAATAACCGAACCTGCCGCGCTATTATTATTCAATATTGTAAAAGAAACACTTTCAATAGAGATTGCAATAATATTTTCAAATGCGTTTTCCTGCTGCAGTTTATTCACCTCGTTGGCAAAATTTATCATATCGGTGCTCACAAACGAACCGTTTGAGCTGTTTACCGGAACAACTTGCTCAACATAACCAACAACCGGCAGTTGAACAAGACGTTCTTCGCAAGAAGCACCAATGGTCATCATGGCCAATGCGCCTAATAATAATGTATATACAATTGCTCTCATATTATATCCTCCAAAGATTAAAGCCCAAACGCGGCAGTCAAGGCAAACGCAGTGCGAGCACCAAATGACGCGTCAGCAGATAAATGTACCAAAACAAGATTAAAGCCCACACCGGCTGTAATCTCCATGCCGGTATCTCCGTCAATATCCAGCTCGATTGGCATTTTAGTATAATTGTCTTCATAAGTATATTTGACAGAAGCACTGGTTTTGTCAAAGCCAACACCACCATAAAGCATCAGGGGACCAAAGCCACGGCTTGCCTGTACACCATAGTGCAAAGTTGTCATATTAATCAGATCTTCATCTACATCCACATCCTGCCAGAAAGCACCAACAGAAATATCAATGGGAAACATGAACAGATACTGGCTTATACTGTGTCTGATACCAATACCTTTTAATGTAATACTACCAATCTCGGAATCACCAAAATCCGCGGTGAAATAGCGTAAAATTGCTTCCGAGCCCAGAATACCCACAGTTACCTGGGGTACAGCAAATGCGGTAGCATTCATATTCAATCCACCCGGAAATGCATAAATGGACCCGCCTGTACCGGTTACCAACGCAGCTTCTTCGCTACCTACAACAGTAGAAGCTTCAGCAGTTTGCTGAGGATTAAAATTTCCTTCCGTTTTTGCCATAAAGGTTTTATCATCATCCGGAATAGGCGCCATCATGGCAACAACGCCCACACGCAAACGTAAACCAACTACAGGAATTTTAGCGGACTGGTACCAGCCTCGGTTCATATTTACACCCAATCCACTTACGATAGGCTTCATATATCCTTCTGCATTATCCCCTGTATAACGTTTCAGGTTATCTTCAATCTGAGAAAAACCCGGAACACTGGATAAAAGAATAAACAGTGAAAGATATAACGGCCATAACTTTAGTTTTAACTGCATTTAATTACCTCCAATGAAGGATCATGCGATTTAATTAATTAGTCAATTATTTATTGCACTATTTCAAGTATTAACTTATATTTAAGAAATACTATTCCGCTTTTTTAATGTTAAGATATTAATATAACAACGTTTGTGATTCAAACAACAAAAATTTAAAAAAATGACAAAAAACCGGCTGGAATTGAGAAAATTTGTTGTTCCCGAGTTTATTTTTGGGGATGGCGCTGTAGATCATACAGCAAATTTTGTTAATAATTTTTCCGGGGAAAATGTTCTGCTGGTAACCGACGACGGCCTGATAAATGCAGGTTGGACAGGCCAGGTTGAAGATATTCTAAAAGATGCCGGTATTCATTATCATTTATTCAAAAATATCACTCCAAATCCCAAAGACTATGAGGTAATGGAAGGCGCCCAAATTTGCGTTGAACAAAAATGTGATATCATTGTAGCAATAGGCGGCGGCAGTGTGATGGATTGTGCAAAAGGGATTGGCATTGCGAGTTGCAACAAAAAACATGTTCTGGAATTTGAAGGTGTAGATGAAGTTCCAAAGCCAGGTCCTCCTCTTATTTGTATACCAACAACAGCCGGTACAGCTGCAGACATTTCTCAATTTGCTATAATAAACAATACCACAGAAAATGTTAAAATTGCTATAATCAGTAAATCCGTAGTTCCTGACGTTGCTTTAATTGATCCACTATTAACAAGCACTATGGATCCGCAATTAACGGCTGAAACCGGCATGGATGCACTGGTGCACGCATTTGAAGCCTTTGTCTCTACAGGCAGCTCTCCTATTACAGACTTGCACGCGCTACATGCAATCAAGCTCATTTGGGAATATCTACCAATTGCCTATAATGAACCGGATAATATCCATGCGCGTGAAATGATGATGTTGGGGAGCCACTATGCGGGCATGGCATTTTCCAATGCCAGCCTGGGACTCGTTCACAGTATGGCCCACAGTATGGGGGGATTGTTGGATTTTGCCCATGGTTTATGCAACGCACTTTTGCTCGAAGTTGTAGTAGATTTTAATTATTCATCATCTGTTGAAAAATATAATGAAATCAGCAAAGCACTGGGATTAAAAATATCAGGAAAAGCAGCAGAACATCAAAAGGATATACTTGTAAAAGCTATTCAATCACTCAGACATTCTCTAAACATCACAAGCGATAAACTGAACAGCTCCGTAACGCCAGATCAAATTTTACAAATGAGTAAAAATGCCTGTAATGATCCGTGTTCTGTTACAAATCCCTACAGACCTACTGTTGATAACGTCCGGAGCCTGTATGAAAAAATCTTTGCCACCTGATCATAAGGAAATGCTTGATCGTATTATAGGTGTAAGCAAATCATCCCATAAAAAAAGCTACTACCCTCAGTTGCAGGAACAAATTGCAAAGCTGGAAAAAAGCGAACAGAATTATCGTTTTTTGTTTGAAAACATGTTTGACGGATTACTTGTTTGCCAGGCCGAATATTCAAACGGTAACAAAATACCAGACTTGAAAATAATTGATGTGAATTCTGCCCTTTTAAAATCAACAAACTGGGAAAAGTCCTCTCTTTTAAACACTAACCTTTCAACGTTTTTTTCAAAAAACAAAAGCTTGTACAAAAACTGTCAAACTGTTTTTAGAGACAATATTGCAAAAAACGTTGAAGAATATTTTAAAGATATGGATAAATGGTTTTCTATCAATATCTTCTGCCCTCAACCCGATAGGATTGCTGTTCAATTTCATGATATAACTATGGAAAAAAATGCCGAACATTTTTTACGGGAATCTTTGAGAGAAAAAGAAACTCTTGTTAAAGAGGTGCACCATCGGGTAAAAAACAACCTTCAAATAATATCAAGTCTGTTATATTTACAATCAAGAGGATTCAAAGATCCCATTATTGTTAATTTTTTTAAAAACAGTCAAAACCGTATCCGCTCCATGGCACTTGTTCATGAAATGATTTATAAATCTAAAAACTTTACAAAAATCAACTTTACGGATTATATCAAAGAACTTTGTTATTCTTTACAAAGCGATATGCAACCAACCATTGAAAATTTATCTTTTCAATTTTCAATGGACACGGTAATTCTAGATCTCGACCAGGCAATACCCGCGTGTTTAACCTTGAATGAAATTATTTCAAATTCATTAAAGTATGCATTCAAAGATGCAACCAACTTGAACAATACCATTTCACTGGAAATGGCCCAAAACAATAACAGAGTTTTTCTTACAATCAAAGACAATGGAATTGGTATAGATGAAAAAGGGAAAAGCAGTAAAAATTTAGGCATGAAATTAATTAACTCGCTTGTTATATCACAATTGGATGGAAAGCTGGATATAACAGCTTCAGACGGCACCATATTTAATATTGAATTTGATTTAAAAAGCAGGTCTTTTATCTAAGATCAGGATTTCCATAACAATACAAACACCCATGCGGACATTTATGATACCAGCCAATATCCTTACTCTTTGTACACCCGCACAAAGTTCGCTGCCCCGAGGCCTTGCTCACAGTAGCCTTGAATCCTTTGGGATGTAATTCATTCAACACATACCCATCAATACAACGTGAACGCTGCCAACCGGGCACACAGCATCCGTCCAGTTCTATCCCATACTTTTCCGCAATACTCTCAAGCCATTCTGTTTCCCGGGTTTTTTGGGCATCGTCAATATCTATAACAGAAATACCTCGCTTTGACAACCGCTTTTCAACTTTGGTATAAATTTCTACCCAACTGGTTATAATATGATAAATACCCTGTGCAGCAGCTTGAGGAGCCAGGATTTCAAAAAAATCCAGATTACAAATCTCTCTTTTATCCGGCATTTTAAGATGAACAATGGGATCAAACCGAATCCGTACTCGCTTGGGGCTTTTTACCAATTCTACAAGCTGTGGCAGCATATCGATAGCTGAATCTGCATCCGGGACCATGGGTTCCAGCTCGGTACCACCCAAACCGGTAATGGAATATAACACAAACACCTGGTCCAGTGTTTTCAACAGAGAATTTAATTCATAGTGATTAAACAGATTTGAGGGATCTTTGGTCCAAAAAACCACAGAATGGACCGGTTGTTCATGCATCACCTGCTTTAAACGTTCCACTAACAAATCCGGGTTTCCGGCAATCATATCAGTACGTCTACTGGCAGAAACAACGATTCCATCAAGCGAGTTAGACACAGTTACACCCAACGGTTGAAATAAATCGCGTTTTTATTCAAACGCTCGGGAAAGTCTTTGAGAGTCATGCGCTGGTCTGTATGTATGACTTTGAAATTCATTCCCAGAAAATGATGATATAAAGCGGTATTTTCGAGAGGCAGGCGTAACAACAACTGGTCCAGTTCCCGGTTGCGTGCTATACTTTCCAGTGCGGTAAAAAAATGTTCAAAATAAGTTAGAGGGGTTTGAGGATTAGCAGCAAATGCAACAATTCGTAATATATAATGTTCTTCTTCTATGGATGTAGATCGGGTTTGAAATGAACAATAAGCAACCGGTACAGATCCATTCATAAAAAGCACAGAATCTCCAAATCCAAAATTGGTTAAACTGTTTATCAAGGGATCAAACTCAATGTTTGCGGCATTGGGGGCCACCAGTTTTTTTACAATATCACAAAAAACGTTCTGGTCAGAATCAGAACATTCAGAATAGAAAATAATTTTCAATGGTTGTGAATTGTTATCCGCATTTATGGGAACAGCCCGAATCATATCGGCAGTTAACGAACCGGTCACAAATCCAAGTCTGCCATAAAACCCAATATTTCTAGCGCTTCTGGGATTGGTTTCCAAACCTATGGTTGTGCATCCGTTATATTTGAGGAATTGTATGGATTCTGTTGTTATCTTTTTGCCAATTCCGGACAAGTGAAAATCCGGATCAACCGCCAGGGGCCCTATCCAACCGGTTTTACCCCAAATATGGTTAAAAGATACACCGAGGATTCTGTCATGTTCTGTAATAACCAGACAACCTTCAGGACATTCTTCCTGATACATTTCCAAAAACTGTGGGCGGCAAAGAGGAATATGTGTCTGATGATAACCATCATCAATCCTCCCCTGGGTAAAAGCCCTGGATAGCAGATGATTTACCTCCGCTATTTCAGCTTTTTCCATTTGACGAACAAATGACAATAGACGACCTCAATTTAAATCGAACCAGCCCTAACCAACAAAGCCGCGACATGGTCACGGCTTTAAGAACGTAGTTGATCGCGCAATTTCTTTTTTAGCATTTCCCGTGCCCTGAATATACGCACTTTGACTGTTCCCAGCGGAATGTCCAACTCTTCAGCAATCTCTTCATAAGATTTGTCCTGAGTGTGGCGTAATAAAATAGCATCTCTGTATTTTCTGGGTAACGAATCAATTGCATCCTTGATCTGAAAACGCTTTTCCTGAGAAATCATGCCGTCTTCAGGGCCAACATTTGTAGTATCCGGATAATCTCTTTGAATATCACCCTCTTTAACGCTTATGGGAGTATCCAAAGAAAATGTTTTCAACTTTTTCTTTCGAAAATGATCAATACAATTATTGGCGGCAATTTTAAAAAGCCAGGTAGAAAACGCATATTCAGAATTGAATGAAGATAATGCACGAAAGGCCTTTATAAAGGTCTCTTGCGTAATATCTTCAGCCAGGGGGCGGTCTTTGACCATTCGGAATACAAAATTATAAATCTTTTCCTGATACTGATTTACAATTTCAGCATACGCCTTTTGATCACCTTCAAGCGCCTGATTTATTAATGAAAAAGTCTGGTTAGTCATGCCTGATTGGATAAGGTTAAATAATATTTAACAAAATTACATTAAAAATGATTAACAATCAAGGAAAAGTTGTTGCAAAAATATATACCAAATGTTACTTTAAGGCGTTGAAACATATATAATTAATGCATATCAGGGAATGATTTTATGGTGCAATCTGTTGGCATAGATATTGTCGATATTGAACGGTTTGAAAAAACTATCAATAAATGGGGAGATAAATTTTTAAACCGGATACTCTCCCCAAAAGAACTTTACTATTGTAAAGCCAAACATAATGCTATCCATTCTATGGCTGCCCGGTTTGCAGCCAAAGAAGCTCTGATTAAATGTCTGGATGACAACGACCAAATTGGTTTCAGCTGGCAGGATATGGAGATCATAAACGCTAAAAACGGCCGCCCGGTAGTTCGCTTGAGGGGTAAAATGCTGTCAAAATTAGAAAATGTTTCAATACATGTCAGCCTTTCGCACAGCCCATCATCAGCTGTTGCCGTTATTGTTCTTGAAAAAGAGGAGAATAACCCATGAAACCCATTGTAACCGCCAAACAAATGTCTGAAATAGATGCATATTGTATTGATCAGTTGAAAATACCCGGTGTTGTATTGATGGAAAATGCCGGAATTGGTGTGGTAAATCAAGCCCTGGTTCTATTAAAAAACAACCCTGCGGGCAAACAAGTTTTGATACTTTGCGGTCCCGGGAATAATGGCGGAGACGGTTTTGTAGCCGCCAGACACTTGATAAATCAGGGTGCTCAGGTTTATACCCTGGTACTGTCCCCGCGCGAAAAGATCAAAGACGATGCACTGGTTAACCTTGAGATCCTCGAAAAAATGGACCACCTTGTGAGATTTCTTGATACTTTTGTACAGCCAATCGTCAAACCGGATCTCATTATAGACGCAATGCTGGGTACCGGTGTTAAAGGTGCATTAAGAGGAATATTTATAGAATACGTTGAATGGGCAAACCAGCAGCCCTGTAAAACATTGGCTGTTGATATTCCAACAGGCGTAAATGGAGATGACGGCTCTATAAACGGCCCCGTTATTAAAGCAGATATTACCGCAACAATGGCCCTGCCAAAACCTGGCCTGTTGTTTTCCCCCGGTAGAGAGTTTGCCGGTAAAATTGAAACAATCGATATCAGTATGCCGCAAAAGGCATTTGATAACAACATCTCCAAAGTGTGGATGCCCGAACCCGAAGAAATTAAAGGTTTATTACCTTCAAGACCATTAGACGCATACAAGAACAAATTCGGTACGGTTGCCGTTGTAGCCGGTTCACGCGGATTTACTGGTGCGGCCTGCTTGTCCAGTATGGCTGTGTTAAAATCCGGATCCGGTTTATCATATTTGTGTGCGCCAGCCAGTCTTAATGTTATATATGAATCACAAATGGCCGAAGTCATTACCTGGCCTTTTGACAACGACAAGGGTTACCTCTCAATCAAAGACATAGATAAAATCAAAGAAAAGATCAATGAACAATCGGTTGTTGCTTTGGGTCCGGGTTTGGGTCAGGCACAGGAAACCAGCGAACTGGTTCTACAATTGTTAAAAGATCTTGATAAATCCATGGTACTGGATGCGGATGGATTAAATATATGCGCCAATCATCCGGAAAGCATCATCAACTATCGCGGAGAAATGGTGCTCACACCGCATCCGGGTGAATTTTCTCGATTAACCGGTTTATCGATCAAAGAAATACAATCTGATCGGATAGAGTGGGTACGTAAATACAGTAAAAAATGGAACCAGGTTCTGGTTCTCAAGGGCGGTCCAACGCTTGTAGGTACACCGGAAGGCGATGTCTACATCAATCCTACCGGTAATGCCGGCATGGCAACAGCGGGTTCCGGAGATGTACTAACCGGTATTATTGCCGGCTTTATCTCTCAGGGACTGGGCACATACAAGGCAGCACTGGCAGGTGTTTATATACACGGACTTGCAGGTGACCTGGCAAAAGATGATATGGGTGAAGCAGGAATGACTGCTATGGACATATTAAACAATCTACCAAGAGCTATGGAAAAAGTAAAAAATGGATAAAACTCGCACACTACCGTTTATTATATACCAACTGCCGGCCTTCATTTGGGCTATTGTTATTTTAGCTTTAACATCTTATCCATCTATCAAGTTACCGGATATTGGTTTTGATCCTGTAGACAAACTAGCACACTTTGGTGTATATTTTATTCTATCTGCACTTGTATTACTGGCTATTGTAAAAAATGGTCCGGTTGTGAAACAAAATCAATGGAACAAGGGTATATTAATCAGCAGTATATTTGCAATATTTGATGAACTTCACCAAATACCAATACCCGGCAGACAAGGTGATGTTATGGATTTTCTTGCAGATTTCCTGGGAATTTTATTTGCAGGATTGCTATTTAAACTATTATATATTCTGATTCAAAAGTACAGGACCCAAAATGCAAATTAAACAAATTTTAAACTGGATGATTATTGGATTACTTTTAGGCGTTATAACTCCTGTTTTTTCACAAGGTTTTTATGCATACAATCAACCTCGTGTATCCTTTGGCGGAGATGCCGCATTTTTCAGAATCTCTTTTGATGATTTTGATGAAATTTATTCAAATAAATGGGGTGGTTCTGTTGGAGCATTTGCATCTGCTCGTTTTTACAGGAGCTATTATGCTGTATTTAAATATGGCCAATTTTCAAAAAGCGGAAAATCCGGAACCTATAAAGATACCGATTTTAATCTTGAAAATGCCAAATGGGATGAAAAATGGTACAAAATCGGTGTCAGAGTACACCCCCCCATTGATAGCAAGTTTAGTTCATATTATGGTTTTGGCATTGGCTTTTTTGATGTTAAGGAAGCTGTAGACATTTCAATTTTTACTGTTGATGAAACGGCTACTTCTATAAAAGCGGAAGCAGATAACGATCTGGGAAGTGGCTTTTATCTTGAGCTGGGAATAGAATATTTTCCGGTTCCTTTTATGGCAATATATGGTGAATTCGACATATCATCAGGTAGCTATAACGGCAGACCCGGATTTGAAGCCACAAGCGTTGGAGGTTATCGACTCTCCGCAGGTATAGCAATTTACCCTTTTTAGCGAAACAATGCATTCTTTATATAAAATTAATTTGATTTTGCTTTATGAAATGATATATTTAAATAGACTTAATAGCATAGGAATAAAATGAATGATGAACAAAAAAGTAGAATCATTCCACGATCTGGTAGTTTGGCAAAAAAGCCATGAAATGGTATTGGAAATCTTTCAAATCACCACTAAATTTCCGAAAAAGGACCAATCCTACCTTTCCAGCAAACTACGGGATGTGGCAGTGATCATACCGTCCAATATTGCTATTGGATTCCAAAAGCGGGGCAAAAAAACCAAAGTCCATTACTACAGAGTCGCCCTTACGGAAATTGAACAACTCCGGTATCTGCTAACACTAGCAGAAGATTTGGGTTACCACAAAGGCATGGAAGAAATAATGGAAAATTGTGAGAATATCGAAAAAATGCTCAAGCGACTGATTCGGTCTATTGCCTCTCAATCATGATCTTTTAAGGCTGTCAAATGGCAGCCTTTTTTTATGTCTACTCTAATCCCCCCTCTTGAAATAAATACAAAACGCAACAATCAAACAATTGTCATCCGGATAAGAAAAAGCCCTGTCTTTTCAACAGGGCCTGATAATTAAGAATTTAACAAATGGTTGGCTTTTTCCAGTTCTTGTTTTTTATCCTGAAAATATTCCCGAATATCCCCAATGATCACATGAGATTCATATTCCCCTCTCACGGCAGCAAAATCCGCATAGCGGTCCTGCTCTGTTCCATTGTGTCCATAGCTGATTCTAACATCCGGTGCAAACTCTTTTAAAGCGTCTGTCAATAACAAATCATGATAAAAATCAATGGCCTGCTCATAAGTTGTGGAAAACTCTTTCAAGTTATCCACATTCCAGTCTTTGGGGTGCTTTCCAGTACGATTTTCCAGTTGTTTACAAATCCAGGGCATAAGATAAGACTGATAATTGAAATGAATACCACAAACAATAGGTCTAAACTGTGAAAGGCTGCTGATTCTTCCATTTTCAACATCTTCCATTACATTATGCAATGCCTCCTTGGGAGCAACCATTCCAGCAATATCCAGCCACTCACCTTCAGCTATCTTGTTTTCAATGGCAAGTGAATCAGTCCACTCTTTAAAAGTAGAGTTCTCTTTAATACTGCGAATCAGAAATTTACCCAGGAAAAAATTTATAGACCGGTCATATAGTTCAATGCCCCTTACAATAGCACTTTTCTTGATGATACAGCCATTATATTCTACATCTTTATCTCCAAAGGATCTGAGAAGCGATAACGCTTTGATCATTTTTTCCACAGTATAGGTGGTAAACACATTCGGATGTATACGGTCAATCAAAACCGGGTCTTTACGATTATCTCTACGTGGCCATTTTACGGCATCTCTAAACATGCCAACGGATTTTAAATTAATACCGGGTATCAATGTTGTAGTACCATCGGTATTGCCAATAACATATGAAAAAGGCATATCAGAAGTATCAGGATGGGTATACACCCTGCCCATGATCATAGAAAACGCACCGATTTGTGCGGGCCACATAATATAGGCATTGCTTGCGGTTTTACAGCCGCGCTCCATAATGCCCTGATGTATAGGGCCCAGTTTATACAAATGATTACTCTGATTCGTTCCGCTACCCGCATTCCAGTACGATACAATTCCAGCTATAATTAAAGAAGATTTATGGTCTGTTAAAGTAAAGGGACCAATAAAAGCGGAAAAAGCTTCTCCATTCAAACACACACTATTGCCAAAAACCAAAAGATTTTCTCCTGAAAATTGCCCGCCTATTCGGCTTGCCTGTCCCAGGAAAAAATTGTTAACAACAGCACCATCATCAATAACTGAACCGGAAGAGGTAATAAAGTTTTTAGCAATAACACCGCTTCCAATAAACGCAGGATCCTCTTCAACGCTGTTTATTGATCCATTTTCAAGGTGTTCGGCTCCCTCCAGCTTTGCATAAGATCCAATATTAAGATTCTTTAATATTTTACAATCCCGTATCTGTGCATGCTCACCAATTGTTCCCTGAAATGATATAACCGTATCCGTATACATTTCAATCATGTGTTCCAAACGCTGGATCAGTTTATGCCGGTGCCGGTACATCGCTAAAAAATAGGCTGTCTGAGCTGACAGTCTGTCATAAATAGGCACTTCTCTGCCACCACCTTCATTTATAACTTTAACTTCAGTACCATTCCCAAAGGAAGACTCGCCCTCAACCAATAAAGTGCCAACATTTTCTATTACCGCATAATCCTTAATTCTGTAATTGGCAATTGTGGTATGTACATTCGCTATATAAACATTGTCTTCGATGACACAATTGTGGATAACTGCATTTTCGATCCCTGAATGAAAGGCGCGGCCCCCTGGCAATTCAATGTTTCTTGAATTATTACCAAGTAATACATCTCCGGAAAATCTGACATTTCGAAAGAATTCCGGTTGGAATCCGGGTTTTACTTTAATCATCTCCCAAGATTGGGAATAACAGCCATTAGATTCTAGTATCTCTATATCGCGAGCTGTTAGTGATCTATAATCATCCATAAAATACTCCGGGATATTTTATTTTGGCAATTTAATCTGCCGTTTTGATTTATCTTCATTTTGTCGATAAAATAGCGCAGTGTGCCCTACACCACCTACCCAATGGCATTCACATTTTTCAGCAATTTGTGCATTAAAGCTCTTTTTCTCTTCTTTAAATTCATTATATTTAATTTTGAGCAGCTCGTGTGCTTCTAATGCTTCATTAATAGATTCAAGCACTTCACCCGACAGTCCGTTTTTACCAATCAATATTATTGGTTTCAGAGGGTTCGCAAGCCCTCTCAGGTATTTTTTTTGTGCTCCGGTTAATTCCTGCATGTTTTATTTCCTTTATTTAAAAGCCTTAATTATCCCCTCGCACAACCAATTTGCAACCGCCTGTCTGTTATTTTCGAGAACCAGACGGTCCTGGTCAAGAGGATTGCGTATATTTCCTAATTCTATATATACAGCCGTTGGTACGGTTTTACGGAGCATATGCAAATCTCTTGTAAGAACTTTGCCTCCGTAACCTCTACCAGGCTGGTGTATTGCATATTTATTTTTTACAGTCTTGTAAAGAGTTGTTGCCAGTTTTTTACTTGCCGCAACACCTTTTTCATAATAATAAAAGATATCTATCCGCTTTGAATACGATCTTGAATCAACATGTATAATCACTACCTGTTGAGTTGAATAGATCGCTTTATTTTGATTATATAACTGGTTTATGATTTCCGCGCGTTTGTCAAGGCGAGTGACCGTTTGTGCAGAAATCTTGTGTCCACCATAATAGATTTCATCACTATCACATTTCAAATAATGACTGTCTCTAATTCCATCATTCTGATCACGAACTATCATGTAAACTTTGGCGCCATGCTCTAAAAGTCTGCGTGCCAGCCGGAGTGTGATATCATACGCGTATTCATCTTCACACATTTTATTACGCGCGCGTTTTCCAATTGCTCCGGGATCAGGTCCGCCATGTCCGCTTACAAGGTAATAGACAGCACCTTTTAGCTGATTATCTACAAGCTTTACATTCTTATATTTTTCACCAAATATGGGGAATGTATTATTACCACCGCCCAAGGTCTCGGTCTCGTGATTGATCTCTACGGATTCCGGCATCATACTGAACGGCACCCATAATTTTAAATCACGGGTATATAACTGACCTTTAACTCCGGATCGAGTTACTTCCCGGTTATAATTTTCTATAATTTTCGCATGTTGATAATCATTATAACCCAATGTTGTACGAATTGTTTTTCCATCAAAAGTTAACTGATATAATGGTAATTCATATACTTTACCACTAATTAGCTTATAATTATTGTTTAAATTATCCGAGTTGATGGTTTTAAATTCATTTACATATTCAGGGGTTGTCGGTAAATTATAACGCCTTAACAAGGCATATATACCATCCCCTGATTTGGGTACAGTTGTAACGTATTCGATTCCAAATAAAGGGAAAACATAACAAACAAAAAAACAGATAAATAATGCAGTGCGGGTCTTTGTTTCCATATGTGTTAATCAGCTCTGTGGTTCAGCAGTTGTTCAATTGAATTCATCAAATCTTCCAAAGTCAGGGGCTTTACCAGATATTTGTAAAGTGGATTTGTTATCGCTTTATTCATTAATTCCTTTTCCGAATGCGCACTGATAAACAAGACGGGTGTAGGTCCCTGTTCCTGAATTGCATCAGCAGTTTCAAATCCATCCAGTTTACCATCCAATAAAACATCCATCAATACAATATCGGGCTTTACGCTTTTAATACTTTCCAACGCATCTTCACCGGTATAAACAATGTCAACAACCTGATATCCATTAGACTCTAGCTTTAATTTTGTATCTTGGGCTATTATTGCCTCATCCTCAACAACCAGGACCTTTTTCTTGCTCAACATCCCTCCCTTTCAAACCGCTTGCCTCATTCTTTTCTAAAGCAATTTAAATATGTCTCAATTGGTTCTATTAATTATTATTTATTGTTTCAATTAAAACTACTTTATCTCTGTCAATAGATATTAATGGATCACCAAATTCAACATAACCGGGCCCGGATACCGTTTCAACAGACCCATTATTAAGTTGGCCTCCTGTTAATGGATTGTACCATTTAACAGTAAAAGTTCCTTCTAACAATTGAATGCGAGAATTAATACCATCCGGTAAATAAATCACATAAATAAAGCCTGGCTTTGCAAAGCACCAGGCGTTTTCGTTGGATAAAAGTTCGTCATGAGCTTTCATTTCCCAGAATGGCAGATATTGATTGAAAAAATCCAACGCGTAACGGGTTTGATCCCACATATTTTCTCTTGAACGCCAATCTTCACAATTCAAGTCATTATTTGCATACTTGTAGCCAAAATACCATTCGCAGCCACTGCCACCAGCTAAAAGATTTCCCCACAGACCATATCTTCTCACTTCATCATGAGTAGAATCATCTGCATCGGGTTTTACACCGGTATTTGCAGGCCCTATCTCATCCAGGCATACAAACCATAAATTGCCGCTTTTTTCAGATCGTTCAAGCCATTTCAATGTTTCACTATGGGTATTTCTTACATCTCCCATCTGCAACGATGGACCATCAAAATTCTCATCCTCAAGTAACGGCGTATAGACTTGATCATATTGATTGGGAAAAGTATGCACAACTATAGGATGCTGATAGGGATCATTCAATTTTATATACTCTGCAAATGCCATTCGTTGGGCATCGGTATTGGTATTTTCTTCACCAAGGTTCCATACAAGAGCCGGGTGATGTGCAAAGCGCGCTATCAATTCTCTGTAATATAATTTTCTTTCAACATCCAACTCACCTTTATCAAGCAGTGTATCATTTTCAGTTTCCTGGGTGATTACATGCATCATTAATCCCAGCTTGTCCATATGAGAAAATACTATTTCCCACTGCTCCAGCTTGCTGCAATCAAATCTTTCACGTTGATCGGGTGCAATCCAGGGCCAAACATCATCCCCATCACCCTCTACATTCATAGTTAAAAAATAGACTGAATTCATATCTTTTGATGCAAGATAGTTGAGAGCACCTATAATATTTTTGCCTTTAATGCCCTGCCATAAAGGATCACCCTCATTCCAATCCTGAGAATGAGGCTCATATTGATGTGTTGGTTTTGGAGTACCATCAAATTCATAATAGGCTAAAAAATTCTCGGGACTGTCTGCCCCGCCTTTGAGAAAATATTCGCCTGTTTCTGTAAATTGCAAATAGTGTTCACCAATTTGACAAAGCTGGCCTTTTCCTCTAAAATCTTTGCCTGATTTATCAGTTTTTAATATTTCTATTGTACCTTTTATCCCATCCGGATTCACTGGCCTACCTGCAGCCATTACAGGATCAAGTGCTATCATATCTCCTTTTCGAAAAGATATTGAATACTCCCAAACACCTTCTCTGCCCGGCATAAAATGCGCTTTCCAAACATTACCGGAGCTTGAGCCTGATTCTGCTGCATTACCATCTGCTGCAAAAAACCCAGGTATCGTTATTCTGTGATTGTCCTGTGTCAGGGTGATCAACAATCTATAATTTAAAAAAGGATTTTCCTGATCATCCTCTGATGCTTGCGGTCCTTTTACAACAAATGTAACCCGGTGCCAGGTCTTGAGCTCACCCTGAATTTGTACATCATTCCGGGACGCACAACCCACAAACAAAAAAATAATTAGAAAATATAATAATTTAATTTTTATCATGCGATATACTCCAAACAAATATATCCCGAATTGTGCAGAATCACAAGCAATATTTAATACCAAAGGCTTCTTTCCTCATTAAAATCAGCACTTTAATATATCTTTTTCATTGTAAAAATTCAAGCAGAAAGGAGATTTTTAAGAGCACAAAAAATCCATAAAATAAACCGACCAGTCTATAAAATTCTTCTAATTGATTGATTTTTTGGCAGTTATCCACATATCGGGTGACACCATAAAAGCCATGTGGATAAGTTTATTTTATTTCGACACATATAAAAATAAAAAATCAAAGAGAAAAGTTTATTACAAACTCTACACCTGGTTGATCATTTTTCAATTCAAGTTTGCCATTTATTTGTTTGGTTAAAACTTTGATAAGCATAAATCCCATAGACTCTGCTTTCCAAAAATCAATCTCATTACTTATGCCAACACCATTATCTCTAACCTCAAGTCTACACATATCCTGTTCCAGTTCAGCATTTATACTCAAACATCCCTTATTGTTATTCGGGAACGCATGCTTGACAGTATTGGTAATTAATTCATTCACTATTAATCCGCAGGATATTGCTTTATCCAGCTCTAAATACATATTATTCACATTGACAGAAAATGTAACATTATCAAAAACTGAATATGAATAAAAAATCTCCTGCGTTATGGATTCAATATATTCTTTAAAATCAATTTTAGAAAAATTTTCTGATCTATACATCTTTTCATGTACAATGGCCATTGAATAAATACGGTTCTTGCTTTCTAAAAATGCTTGTTGAATAACAGAATCATTGCTTTGACTTGCCTGAATGCTGAGTAAACTGGTAATAATTTGTAAATTATTTTTAACCCTATGATGTATTTCTTTTAATAAAATCTCTTTTTCTTTCAATTCTTTTTTAACAATTTCTTCAGCACTCTTTTTAGTGGTAATATCTGATATAAATCCCTCAATAAACAACAGCTCATTGTTCTCGCCAAAAATACCCACACCCCGTTCTAATACATATTTGACTTTATTTTTTGCGGTGAGTATTCTGTATTCCAATTCAAATTGTTTACCGGTAGAAAGCGCTATAGACACATCATTCACAACATATTCCCGATCATCCGGATGTATTACATCCGCATAAGTTATTTTATTATTATTTATCAAATCATCTACCTGGTAACCAGTCAATTCATTGCAGCCACTACTGATAAACAACATGGTCCAATATTGATCATTTTTACAACGATACGCCATACCCGGCAAATTATGAAACAAGGTTAACAGCATTCTCTGTGATTCCTGTAAATCGCCAATAGACTGTTTTGCCTTTGTTATATCCAACACGGTAAAAATCATATCACTGGTAATACTTTTGTGCTTTATGGGAGTAAACGTCAAAAGAACATTGATTAACTTTTGATCTTTGCGTTTCCAAACTGTTCTAAATGTTGCAACGCCCTGTTCCAGTATTTGCGCATTCATCTTTTTCTTAAACCGATCAAAGTCAAGATTTGATAAAAAAAGCATATCAATTCTATTGCCCAACAACTCTGAAATATGAAATCCCGTAATATCGCTTGTAATTGAATTTACTTTTAGGATAGTATGGTTATTGATAACCCCGGTTCCAGTTTTACTTTCTTGAATAATTTCTCGTAGAAAGGGATCCGAACCTTCTTTTTTCTTATAAAATTCTGATTCTGTTACATCCAGAAAAATGCCAAAAAGTTTTCCAGAACCATTAGATTCATACACAATTTCAGGTTCAAGCCTGAACCACTTTATTTTTCTTTCTTTATTAATAATCCGAACCAGTATTGAACTCGGCTCTTGCTTTTCAATAATTAATTTAAATCCCTGTATTACCTTTGCTTGATCTTCAGGAAAAATATATTCTGACACAAGATCTGATAATCTTGCATTGATATTCCGAGTATCAACTCTCTCGTCGTCCATTAAAATTGAACAAGAACAATAAATTTTGTCTGTAATAGAATCCCACTCGAAAGAACCCGTTACTGAAATATCATAAAGTCGGCCTATTAACGTTTCTCTTTTGTTATATAACAAAAGCTCTTGCTTTAATAAACGATTCTCCCTTTCAAGCAGCGAAACCCGCTCCACAGGATTTTGATTAACTTTAACAGATTTTATATTATTGTTTTTCATGATTTTCTAAATAGTTAAATAGGTAAACATCACGACTTTAACAACATTATGTAAAAAAATGAGCCAAGAATCATGCCTAAATCTTAACAGGCACAAACAATTCTATGGTTCCGCTTTTTTTTAAATTATATTTCTCTATACAATACGACCAGGGTTTCCACATTTCTAAAATTCTGCAATACTTTTCATATTGATACAAAAATCGTAGTGTTTCAAAAGCACCCTTGTGAGCAATCCGGATATAATTATTTTCATTCACCATCTTTTTCACAAATGGCGTGTTTTCCGGAAAGGGTTCTTTGATTTCTGCTCCAATAAACAAATAATAATTTTTCAATTTCGTTAAAATACGAACACCAAACACATCATTGACTAAAAGATTATATGTTTTGCATTCATCCAGAAATTGTTCAATCCGTCCCTTACCATTCGGATTAAATCCCTCTTTTACAGGATACAATATTCCATATAATTCCAGGGATCCAAGCTTTACATGTTTAGGTTTCAGTGACACGTTATTGCAAACATAATAGAGATATTCTTTTTCAAATGCAGGCATTGATTGCTCTTGATCATCACCCAATTGTTTTTTCCAAACTCCGGGAGCACTTTTGTAAACCCGCCTGAACGCCCGAATAAACGATTCCGGGGAATTAAATTGTAAATCAAATGCTATCTCTATTATCTTTTTATTACTATTTCTCAATTCTTCTGCGGCAACATCTATTCTTCTTCGAACAAGATATTCATAGGGTGTGAACCGCGTTATTCTGTTAAACAGGCGACAGAAATGATATAAAGAATAATTGGCTGCATTGGCCATATCTCCTATTGTAATATCATCCCTGAGATGCTTTTCAACATATCGAACTGCATTATATATTGCATCCACTTCACGCATGATTATGCTTTTTTCTTACAAATCGGTATATACAAATCGATTTCGGATTCATGCAAGCGGTCCATTCCTTTGAAACGCTCATCATAAAGCTGATAATTAAAAGGATCTGCAATCTCGTAACCTGATTTGCTTAACCATTCCTGTACAAGCAATGTCTCCCAATCAGACGAGATCTCTTTACCTTTTAATGTATAAATAGCAAAAGTATTTGCAGGAAGAACTTTGAGAACCAGATCAACAGGAGCCAAATCCGCTTTTTCTATTTCAAAGCCAACAAATACTTCAAAATGTCCTTTTACCCGAGTATCAAAATGTTCAATATGTACTTCGAACATTTGCTCAGGCAAAGGGATTTGCAGTTCCTTTTCCTTCATGTATTGTATTAACCGGGCCCACAAACGGCCTATTTCATTTTCTTCAGTCCAACCACTACTGAGTTGAAAAGGATCTCCAAAAAAGTCGAGCCCCACCAAAAGCATACGTTCTTTTTGTACTATCCGGGGTTCCATAAAATCTCCTGAATAAATAATATATCCATTCAATATATCAAATGAATGAACAAAAAAAAGGCCGTATGGAATCCATACGGCCTTGTATCATTTAATAAACATAAGTTTTTTTACAAAGGATTCATGCCCCGCAGTAAAACGGCAAAAGTATACGCCACTAGATAGACCCAGAGTATTGAAACGAATGTTATATTTACCAGCCAGCTGATAACGGTTGTCTACCAGCGTTTTAACCCGCCGCCCCATAATATCATAAATATGAACATTAACTGTTGCGTTTTGGGCCAAATGGTATTCAATCTGTGTTGAAGGATTAAACGGATTGGGATACGCATTCATCAAATCCGTTTTTAACGGAACCGCATTCTCATCTTCCAGACGCGTAATGACTGTATTCACAATCTTGATGGTTCGTGCGCCAATGGATTTGTTTATATTTCCATCCTGGTCCCAGGCATGCACATTTAGGGTATAGGTACCATCCGGATAGGCAGTAGTATCGAGATAATAGGTAAACACTGCACCGAGGGCATTCTGTTTATCCGGATATTTATCAGCAATATCTTTACGATATAGATTATAAATAGGATTGCCAATAAATTCTCCGTTCAGATAAAGGAAAATAGAAGACCCATCTTTTTCTATGGTATTGTCACCTGCGGCTAAAACCCAGCCAATTATAGCAAGACTGTCTCCAGACACAATCAGGCCATCTACCGGTGAATCAATATCACCAAAGGGCTCAAGACTGTTTGTATTATCGATTACAAACTCACTACCGGTAAGCAGAGTTGTATTCCCTTCATAATCCATAACCTCTGCAACAAAAGAATATGTGCCATTTTCATAATCATAGGTTTCAACACTGAACCGCCATCCCGCCATATTGGCATTGGGATAATTGGCGTACATTGACTGTACATCCGCTCGAATTTCATCTATCGGAACAGCATCCCCAATATATTCATTTTGCTCGCCGTTTATCTGATATAGCTTGACAGATTCTACACCCACATCGTCAAGTGCCCAACCGGACAAGTAAATATTTCCACTTACAACCTGATCTTGTGCCGGAGAAACAAATTCACCAAAAGGAGGTTCCGTTAGTTGATGAACCGTCAAGTCTACAGCAACATATTCCGGAGCGCTTGCCTGATCAATATCAGTAATAACAATCTCACCCTCATATCCACCTGCTGTTTTCCCAGAGGGATCAACCGATACCTGCACCCAGCCGGGTCCTGTTCCCGAGACAGGATCTAGTGAAATCCAATCCTGCTCGCTGCTTACCTGCCAACTGAGAGTTCCAACACCTTTATTAACCACTTGAAAATATTGTGTAAACGGTCCGTTGGCATGGGTTGAATTTCCACCAAAAGCTGTAAATTCTCTTTTTAAAGAGGACCCATTAGCAGGCGCCCCACACTTGATTCTATTTGTAGTTGCACCGGCTGCGGGAGCTCCGCTGTTTTCAATAGTAAAAAATCTGGAGCCAATGCCGCCCTCATTACCGGCGTCATCTCTTGCTACCCATTGTATGGTATGCATTCCATTTGGATATTTACGCGTATCAATCTTGAAATAAGCCCCAGCACCGTTTGAATTAGCATAGCCCGGGAACAAAGATGCAATATCCTGGCGGTAACCATCATAGGTCACATTTCCCGTAAACACACCATCAATATAAACTGAAATTTCACTGCCACATTCTGAAATCATATTAGGAGGTGGAGTCAGAACCCAGCCTGTATTGATATAACTGCTGCCCCAAATCTTTTCTCCGGGAGCTGGGGTAGTAATATCACCAAAAGGGTTATTTGAATTCTGATTATCAATCATAAATGAATTACTCCCCAATGTCGTTTGATTGCCTTCAACATCCTGAGCAATAGCAGTTAATGTAGCTATGCCATCAAACGCATTGGTAAAGAAATTTGATTGCAGTATGTACTGCCACCCTGCGTTATTGTTATTTGGATATTCAGGATAAGCCTGCTGCACATCCGGTCTTGCACCTTCAACAAAGGCTGCATCACCCAGATAGGTAAGACTGCCGTTATTTTCACTGTATATCTGTACTTTATCTACTTCCACATCATCCAATGCCCAACCAGTAACCGGGACACTGCCTCGGACGGTTGAACCGACTTGAGGTGTTTCAATACTTCCAAAGGGAGGCTTGCTTTCATTAGCCCCATAGAACTGATAATGGACCAATGGTTCTAAAGTTGTTACACCGTCTTCTGTTGATATGGTAACCGAAGATGAATGCTTTCCTTCTTCAAGATTTGTTGGATCTATTGTAACATCAAAATAACCGTTGCCGGTCCCGGATTGAGGTTGAACGGTAATCCAATCCGCATTGGATTGAACAGTCCATGGAGCCTCTGAATCGTAATTAACCTGAACATTCACGCGCTCTCTTTTTTTACTTCTATTGATTCCTGCAGCATGTACCTCGTCCGGAACAACCTCAACACTGATATTTAATTCAGGCTGATTTGTCAGTATTTTGCTACTTCCACCTGCAATGAGGACATCACCGTTTGAATTAATACTCACAGATTGAAAATCCTGATTTGAGCCGGTATCTACAGGCTGCCAGGTAGAGCCGCCGTTTTCAGTTAAAAGCACTGTACCGCCGTTTCCAACACACCAACCGGTATTTCTATCTTTAAAAGCAATATCATTCAACTGGGTTGTAACGCCTGAGTTTTGCTGCGCCCAGTCAGCACCTCCTCTGTTTGTCAAAAGTATAGTACCATTATCTCCACAAACCCAGCCGGTATTGTTATCTAAAAAATCAACACCTTGCAAATCAGGTTTTCCTGTTTCGTCAGGTAGTTCAATAATCTGCCAATCATAACCGGCGTTTGTTGTTTTATAGAGAGTACCATTTGTTCCGGTAATCCAACCCTCTTCATTGGTAGTAAACTGAACATCCGTAAAATCTTCACCTGATTCTGATATCTCTTTATCATCCCAGTTCAGACCACCATCATGGGACCAAATGGCAGTTCCATCTTTTCCAACCGAAAGGTAAAGATAATCGGTTTGATAATCATACAAGGGTGCTGTACAATCAACAGCATTAAGATCATTACCCTCGTACTGTAACATTTCCCAGGTTTTTCCTCCGTCTTTTGTTATCACAACGGCTCCATTTTCACCTACAGCAACCCCTGTGGTTTGAAGACCGAAACCATAATTTTTTTGTTCCCATGCAATGCCTTTCATATTCGCGGATACCCCAAGCTCACTCTTTTCCCAATTCCAACCATTATCTGTTGAATACCATATTGAACCCTTTTCACCCAAAGCATAGATTGGAGGGTAGACACCTTCGTTATGACTCCATTGGGCATATTCAAATTGCATATCTTCCGTCAACTGCAGTTGACGCCATATATCATTCTGACCAAAAAGCATGGATGTTAAAATAATTAATAAAAAAGCCCCTTTACGCATGTTTTCCTCCTGAAATTTCTTATTTATACATTTTTGTATAATTGTCCACCCGGGGTAACTTTTACCCCACACTGATCCCTTTCTATCAAACCATAGAAAATCTCGACAGTACAAAAATCAGAAATTATTTAAAAATATATACTTATACAGTGTATAATAAAATAAAAAATTGTCAGGCCATGATGGTTAAAAGTTTCAAGAACTGTGCCAGGGGTGACTATCAATTCAGGAACTGCATATTTTAAAATAGTTCCTGAATATTTAATCCATTACATGGGCGCAATACCTTCTTCAGGCATCCATTCCGGCCAGCCCTCTAACCATTTCGGTATATATACGTTTTTCACACGATCACATACCGGGAAATAGGGCTTTAAATCCAGAACCCGTGTATTATCAACAGCATCGATATTGGCGACCTCAATTTGTCCGGTCTCGTTATCAATATGAACAATAGGACATACAGACATGGCAATGGGATTCGGTCGGTATTCCGCGCGACATGCAAACACGCCCGCGGTTTTATCTTCAGCATAGGGCAGCTGTGTCTGTAATTTTGAACGGTCCTGCTCATTATCACAACGGTCTGCCCACCAGAACACCAACACATGGCTGAATTCGTTCAACCGCAACAATCCATCTCTATAATCCGGTAACAGATGAACTTTGGTTTTTCCATTTTCACGCAACACCTGCCCTATTGATTTTACCTGGAATTGATTCTGCATTTTTATCTCCTGTGTTATAAAGTTAATTGACAGATAAAAATACAATACTCCTGGATTTTATTCTTGATTCTGGTTGCCATTATATGTAATTATTAATAGCCTTTTTTACAAAACCTGACTTTATTTGCTCTGCCATAACTTGTTTATTAAAAAATACCTATACCTCTCAACACATAAAATAACTATTGCACATTATTCATTTTGTATATAGATTAAAATTGATTCTTCAAATAACCATCAATTGACAACACAAAAGCTCCACAAAACAATTTTAACCCAACATATGGAGGTTACCTTGAAACAAATGATATTATTACTATTTGTTGTTTCCTCTTTATTTGCAGGAACATCCCAACAGGATTATTGGGCGTCATTGAAAATTAACGGTGGTTATGAGGTACAGGTACTAGATGGAGATGAGTGGATAAACGCCGGAGAAATCAAGTTTACAGCTCATTATAAAACCTGTGAAATTCCATTACCAGTAAATACAGAAGAATCAGTTCATGTTCGTCTTTTACCTTCAAATCAGAACCTTGCCCATTTTGATCTATTGGACCTGAACGGCCAGGCACCGGTAACGGTTAAAGGGTTCTCAAAAGCAGAAACCCAATTACTGAACAACAGCGACTATGATGTTGTCAATATTCAAGGAGCTGTGGAAGCAGTTTTTAATTCTGTTCACAATAATCCGGTACTACGTCTTCGGGCCAGGGTTGATCCGGATGAATTCTTTGGTCTTCCTGTGCAGTATCCGGAAGTGAATTTGGGCAAAGCACCTCAGGGCTTTAATGAGTTTGCTGTTTATCAGTTGGGAAGCAATTACGGATCTTTAAAAATTGATGGTAACTTGAACAAAGAAGATTTAGGAAAGCCTTTTTTTACAACCATGGTCAAGCCCTGTACCGGACATCCTTCAGGCTATACTTATGGATGGGTAAAAGATGATGGAAAAAATTTATATGTAGCCATCGACTTTACTCCGGACAATACTTATGATGGTGACGCTGACTATGTGAGTGTGCATATCAGAGATAACCAGGGAATCAAGACATTTCGTTCATCCGTACCGGAACAAACCTGGGGAACACCGGGATTCACCTATACTCCGTTTGTTCCCTATCGCCATAAAACTTATGAATTTGAGATCCCTCTTGCTGAAATTGAAAATGACGGGAACATTGATCTTGCCTTTGAACTTTATGGTACTGTTGCAACGGCATTTCCAGATCCTTATGGTACGATTGACTATTTGGGAGACAACTCTTTAGGAGCTCCTCATCTTATTACTGAGGCCGTTGAAACAACAAATTCTAACTGGCCAACGGGAACCAGCGATTATGACCCAGGTGGTCCCACTGCTTCACTGATTATGGGCCTTGCCAGTAATGCAATCATGTCTTTTCCAAATGGTGATGAAACCGTATATTTTACATATGACCAATCATCTGAATCACCGGATGGTGGCGCTGTAACACCCGGTCCTTCTTATTATGATTTAAGCACCATTGCCTCAATTACTGTTCACATAACCAATTTGAGCGGTTCTGTATCAGGAACGGTTGTCCTGACGAACAGCACATATGGATTTGGAAGTGTCGGAGCAATTGAATTAGTTGAAGGATTAAACGAATTTTCTCTAGCCGGGATTAATCCTGCAGTTAGATCAAATGTTGGAGCCATACAAGTCATGTTCTCGGGCACAGCGAGTTCCAGTTGTTCGGTTATTTCAGTTGTTAACGGTAAAGATGTACCTTTACCCGTAAGCCTGAGCAGCTTTTATGCAAATCCTTTAAATGATGGCATTGAACTTTGTTGGCAGACAGCCTCTGAAATTGACATTACTGGTTTTTATATCGACCGCAAAGCCGCGGATTCCAACATGGATTTTGAACGGATTTCAGATTTAATTCCCAGTAAAGGTAACAGCACGACAGAGTGCAATTACGCGTTTATCGATAATACAATCGAGCCCGGCAAGGCTTATGTATACCGCCTTACCACCCAGAACCTTGACGGCACAGAAACTCATGAAGACCAAATAGTAGCTCGTACGGAAAACACCGAAACGGTGCCTACTACCCCGGTATTATCACAGAATTACCCCAATCCCTTTAATCCGTCAACCACTATCCAATACTCTCTCCCGGAAGCGATGAACGTTAAACTGCAAGTATTCAACACCAACGGTACACTGGTACGGACTCTTGCTGACGGTTCTATGCCTGCCGGTGTACAGACACTCTCCTGGGATGGTACAAACGCAGCAGGACAGCAAGTCAGCTCTGGCACTTATATCTGCCGAATGACTGCAGGAAATTTTGTACAAACTCTGCGTATGCAGCTGGTGAGATAGAGATTAAAACAGATTCAAAAAAAAAGGCCCCTATTAATTTTCGGGGCCTTTTTTATTATAATCTTAATCTGTCAATATAATGTTTAATCGAAAAATTACCACACCCTGCAAATCAATCCCTTTAAATACTCTCCTTCCGGGAAATTGGCGGCTATGGGGTGGTCCTCAGGCTGGCCCAGGTGTCGTAATATATGCACATCCCGGCCCGAGTCTGCGGCTGATGCCGCGATGATCTTTTGGAACAGGTCCCGGTTCACATGACCAGAGCAGGAAAACGTAAACAAGATACCACCGGGGTTCAATAGTTTCATTGCCAGCAGGTTAATATCTTTGTATCCCCTGCTTGCTTTTTGTACTTGATGGGCAGATTGCGCAAATTTTGGGGGATCAATCACAATAACGTCAAAAGTCTTTCTGGCGTCACGATAGGTCCTTAATTGTTTAAACACATCCGCTTCAAGGTGTTCAATCTTTTCCATATCGAACCCATTTTGCTCCGCTGCCTGGCGCGCTAAATCAAGCGCGTCCGCTGAAGAATCCATCTGCACTACATGTTCGGCGCCACTTTGCAGTGCCCACAGACCAAATCCGCCGCTATAACTAAAGGCGTTCAGCACAGAAGCGCCTTGACAAAATGCTGAAAACGCAGCACGATTGTCTCGCTGGTCCAGATAGTATCCCGATTTATGCCCGGTACGTACATCCACAGGGATGGCAATGCCGCCCTCGTGTATCCAGATCAGTGTTGGGGGTTCTTCGCCCCACAACTTTCCAATAGATATGGGTAGTCCTTCTTTGTCTCGGCTTTCGGAATCTGACCGCTCAAAAATTCCGGCACAGGGTGACAGCTCCGCAAGAATGGCCACAATATCAGCTTTCCAATGTTCCACTCCCGCCGAAGTAAATTGACAAACCAGGTATTCATTGTACTGGTCTACTACCAGACCGGGCAGACCATCTGCTTCGGCATTGATCAAACGGATTGCAGTAGTAAATCCGGATTCACTCAACCAAGCCCGTCCGGACATGGCCCGCTCAATACGGCGGCGAAAGAAATCCGCGTCAATGGTTTCGGTCTCGTCAAAACTCCAGACCCGTACCCGTATTTGTGATTCGGGCGAGTACGCTCCCTTGCCCACCGGTTTGCCGGAGGACGTGATAATGTCAACGGTCTCACCACTTGCGGGTTCGCCTCTGACTTCTTTGATGGCCCCGGAAAAAATCCACGGGTGCCGACGCTGTATAAACGCGTCATGCTTGGGTAATAAATGTATGCTTTTCATGCCGCAATATACTAAAAAGAAAAATCAAATAATATGTTTTTAATTGATTTTATCATATTGTGCGGGGATTTATATATCTAATTGAAAACAAGCAATCGTATCTGGAGATCCCCTATTAATGGAATTGTCCACCACCAGGAGGACTGGGATGGAAACGAGTAAAGACTCACACAACGGTCCCTGAGTATCCGTCCTTGTTCCTATGGGAGCAAGGACGGGTGTATCGAAGGGCCATTCTCTGTTAAACAGATTGAACTTTTACCACGTCTGAATTAATATTTTTATGATTAAAGGATTGCAGGATGTTTGTCCTGGTTGTAAATATAAATATTACGGGACAAATGTCCCGATTTAATAATCCGTGATGCAGGGATCTGCATCACGATCAAGGACACCGTGCCTTCGATACTCGATTGCATTCACCATTGGTGCATACAATCGAACTCAGGCTCCGGTTTCCGATAAAAAGGTCAAGCTGCCTCACCTGCTGCGGACAAACGAAACAAGTTTCGTTCTATTTTAAGATCCCATTTCAATAGAACATTTTTTTAACAACAGGTGAAACGTATTGCCTGCCTTATACGTCAAATAATAAAGCCGCCAATGGACAAGAGCGTTTTATTTTATCTGCCAATTTACTATATTAGGGCAGTAAAATAAAAAAAGGAAAACCTATTGAAATCTATATGCGTATTCTGCGGATCGGGCAAGGGTATATCCCCTGAATATATTAACGCCGCCCATGAACTGGGCCGTCTGTTGGTCAAAAAAAATCTGGATCTGGTATATGGCGGCGCGCGCGTGGGCCTTATGAACGAGATTGCCAACACTGTGCTGGAAGGCGGCGGCAAAGTTACCGGTGTAATGCCGCAATATCTGGTGGACAAAGAAGTAGCCCATACCGGCATTACAAAGCTGCATATTGTTAAAGATATGCACCAGCGCAAAGCAATGCTGTCTGAATTGTCTGACGGATTTATTGCCATGCCAGGCGGACTGGGCACGCTGGAAGAGATATTTGAAGCTTTAACATGGGCCCAGCTTGGCATCCATAAAAAACCGTGCGGATTTTTGAATGTAAACGGGTTTTATGACAAACTGCTGGACTTTTTGGACCATGCTGTTGAGCAGGAATTTATAAAATCCGATTACCGGAAACTGGTCATGAGAGACCCGTCACCGGAGAATCTGCTTGAAATGATGCGAAACTATATTCCGCCCGGTGTTGACAAGGCAAAATGGATTTTACATATACAATAATTTTATAATTATTGGGGAGAGTTGACATGTCATTGCACAAAATTATATCCGCCTGTTTGCTGATGCTTTTTATTGCGATTACTGCTGATGCCAGGCCAAACAACACGTTTCGCTATGAGAATAAAAAGTATCGCTTTTTTCCTGAGACCACTAAAAAACGACCGGACCTGCCGTCACCGTTGGTGCTGGACGACGGCCGTCAGATTGTGACTTGCTTTACTATCGACAAGCAGTATACGCTGATCGATGTCACAATCGCCAATGACGATTCCCTCAACTATCAAAAAAACCTGTGGCTGGGCAAGGGCCGCCAAAAGAGTGTTGACGGTATCGACTTTCCCACACTCGCCCGCACAGGCCTCCACTCTGAACAAGAGTTGGATCAAACTCGTACCATCACTGGTAAATCCATTCAGGAAATCAACGACATTGCCCGTCCCGAACAGTACTCGGGTATGGGATTCATCAGCTTTGACGAAGATATACTCTCAGTGCTTAAGGGCGACAACCGTCTGGTAGCAAAAGCGGATTTTACCCATCCGCAAATAGTTGAACCGCTGTTCCATGTGTGGAATGTAATACAGGCTGCCGCTCGTCAGAATAAAAAAATGCCGGTTGCCGATGCCATTGAAGGCATTTGTTATAATGATCAAAAAATCTATCTACAGGTATGGGGCGCGCTGGGCTGGCAGGAATCCATTTTTAACGATGAAATTCTGGGCTATTGGGAGATTGAGGTCTGGCGAGATCTGAGTGATAAAGAAAAATCCTTTATTGAAAAAACCTATGCCGATCTGGACGAGAGACAGATGGAATCCCTTTTGCACAACCTGTCGTATATTCACACCGGCGAAATGGTACCCTTTTACATTATGCGCTATGGTTTTTACGAAGGCCACACCGGCTATCGTGCCGACCCCATCTCGATCCTCTCCGTGTTTGGATTGAAAAGCATACAGGACCTGCACGAAAGCATGAACAATGACCTGTACAAGGCCCTGAATACGCATTTTACATCAGAACAATAATTTTCTCTAATACACCACCCGTATACCCACCGTGGGAATCGGCGGCATAGACGTGTACGGGTGCTTTACATAATAATCCACATACTTGCCGTTGCGGGTATCGTACGAAAGCGTTCCATAATCCTCATAAAACAATACATTTTTACGCGCGTACAGGTTGCGAATGCCGGCGTAAAACGACATGTGCCAGGTGCTGAAATGGAACTCTTTTTCCAGACTCACATCCAGGCGATGGTACCACGGATGGCGGATTTTGCCCGGTGGTACGTCGATATATATTACATCATAATAGTCCTGCTCCATGTCTGTCCAGTTACTGCTCCAGGGGATCCTTCTATAGGCTGATACATATTCATCGGCATAATAGGGTACGCCGCTGTATATCACAAAAGAACCCGAAAATTTCCAACCTTTGCCCAGGGGACGTGAGAAATAGGTATCGAAACGATAGCGTTGGTCCCAGTTGGTATCGGTTTTCACACCCGCAATGGTGCGATAGGTACGGCCCACCGTTGCGGCAAACCAACTCTGCCAGCCCATCAGTTTGGTTTTCAAAAACAGTTCCACGCCATAAGCGGTGCCGGGCTGTTGAATAAAATCAGGTCCCGGTCCTACCGAGCGCACTAGGTTACTGTATTGCTTGTAATAGGATGTTAAAGAGATCTGGGTATTGTCTTTGGCGTATTCCACATTGGCAATCCAGTGGGTGGCGTTTTCCTGTTGCAGCGAATCATTGAGCGGAAAATAGAGCCGCAAAAAGCCCACCAGCCCGTCTTCAAGTGCCGTTGCTAATCCCTGGGTATAGCGTCCGTACGCGCCGGTCACCGACCAGTTTGGATTGATTTGATATTTCGCGTTCAGGCGCGGCTCGGGAATGACCTTACTGTTCCCCTGCCAGCGTGTCAGGCGCAATCCCCCACGCACGGTCAGGGGAATTTTCGGCTGCCACAACGCTTCGGCAAAACCGGTATACATGTTTGCACTGTTTGTATATGCAAAAGCATCTGTTGGCGCCTGATCAAAATAGATACCGATCTGCTCATTGTAATCCCACAAGGGCGATACCGGCAGATAGTTGGAACCCCAACCGTATTCGGGTTTGAACGTGGATTTCAACGCCCCGGCAGTCAAGCGCCACGCTTTGGATACGTCCCAATCCATCTGCATATTGATGGAATGATCAGTCAGATCATTTGCAACCTCTTCTTTTTGATAAATAAAATCATCTTTTGCCTGTTGCAATTCTTCCTGGGCCCAATCCGGCACATCGTCGGGAATATCCAATTCATTCTCATATTCATAAGAATTACCGGCAACACTGGTATAGAGCTGTGTGGAAACATTTAACCTGTCCGTCACACGATAATCCCATTTCACACTTGCCAATGTGTTTTGCCATGAATAACGATTGTAATGTTCTGTATAATAGCTATAATATTCGTGTTCCTCTAAATTTTCATTATTATATATTGTATGATCATTCTTGTCGTGTTTAGAATATTTGTCCCTGAATTTAAAACCCATCAGCGAGATCGTATGCCGTGGGTGCGGCGTATAGGCGATCTTGCCAAACACATCGTAAAAGCCATAGGGTACACCGTCGCCCAGATTCTTGAACAAGGTTTCCACATAGCTTTTTCGGCCCGAGACGATCCATTCCAGCTTGTTGCCGATCCTGCCGCTGGCCGTAAGGTCCGCGCCGATGATAGAGAGATCGCTGCTGATCTCTAGCTTTTTTTGCGGCGAGTGGGCTTTAACATTCAACACCGAGCTGAGTCGGTTGCCATAGCGCGCAGAAAAACCCCCGGGAGAAAAGTGCACTTCGCCCACCAGATCGGTATTGAACGCGCTGGCAAGACCAAACAGGTGAAAAGGATAATAGACCGGCACACCTTCCAACAGCACCAGGTTCTGATCGGGATTGCCGCCACGCACATTCAACTCGTTGGTGAGCTCGTTCATGGTGATCACCCCGGGCAGGAACTGCAGGGCATTGTTTATGTCCGGTTGTAACGTATAGGGCACGGTACGAATATCGCTTAAATTCATGCGCAGCGCTCCCGGCTCCAAAGACAATGCCACGGTCTCGTCCTTGTAGCGGTCAGATTCTACCCGCAGCTCGTTCAACACCAGCACCTTGCGCTCCAGTTCAATATAATGGGTCCCCGCCGATATAACGTTTGCCGCAATACGTGCGGACTCGTAACCCATATATCGAATGATCAGGGTATCGTTCTCCATTTCGGAAGGCGGCATTGAAAAGCGTCCGTGCGAATCTGAAATAACACCTGTACCGCTCTTGCTGAAAAACACATTGGCCCCGGCCAGGGTGTGGCGCGTGGCACGGTCCTGCACCACGCCGTTGATCATCTCTTTTGCGCCTGCCCATTGCAATGCCACAAAAACAAATACAACAATGATATATCTATTCAAAGGTCAATATCTCCTTTTTAAACCGGATGATAATGCTGTCCGTAATGGCATATTGAGAAGAAAAACGGCCAAAACCATTTCCCAAAATATTATCGTTATACCCGGCATGCATCCCCTTTTTGATTTTATCATCAATTTCCGGATTTTTAGTATTCAAACCTGTATCGTATGGATTAGAAAAAGGTAAAAAAGTTGAATCTTTTGCAATAATTGTTAACAGATATTTTTCTGTCCACATTATTTGGTTTGGATCATTTATCCCCTTTAAAGAACTCACACCGGGTAAAGATGAAACCGTATCATAAGAAGCAATGCCATTATAATTAATGTGGACAGAATAAGAAAATGCATATTTGCTTTTCGTCCATTTTATCTGAGGAGGATCATATATCGTTGGAAAAAAATAGGTTCCACCCCCGTCTATAAAACCCTGAACAATGTACTCTAATGTGTCCGGCATATCTTCTTTTAACAAACGGAATTCTCCCGGTAAATAGGTATAGGCATACAATAGTACATCTTTATTGATACGCGCGGAAATATCATACCGCTGTCCAGGGACAATATCGACCTGCTCCTGTTCATCCGCGTAAACACCGGGCTGTAATTCATCCAGCACCACACTCTGGCCATTACCAGAAAGGGTAACCACTGCGCCGCTAACATCCTCCGATATAGTCTCGGGCAATGCATAACCTACCACTGCACCGTTTGGAGAAATATCGGGTGAAATCTGACTGATCAGATAATACGTACCCATTGAATCCGGCTCCACCAGTATCGGGTCGTGGGTGCAGGAAAGAATGCCTAGCATCAGAAAGACTGTTGTTTTTATTAAGCGAAAGTTATTCAAGTACCAACTCCATATCATCCAGAATGATCTTTTTAAACCGGACCACAACACTATCTGTAATAGTATGTGTTGATGAAAAATGCCCAAAACCGCCGCCCTTTATATTGTCGTTATAACCTTCATTGTAACCCCACTCTGTCATATACTTTTCAATACCGCCATTTTGGTTATTGAAATCTGTAGGCGGATTTGTTTTAAATGGTAGGTATGTTGAATCAAATGCCGTTATTGAAAATACACAGGTACTGTCCCATTCGCAATACTCAGGGTCGTCAAAATGCTTGTACCTTGGATAATAATTTGCAGGTAAATATGAAGATGTTTCAAATGAATCCAAAGTTTCAGATTTTTTATCTGCATGCCAGGTCAATTGATATACAAACGCATGTTCACTATTACTCCATTTGATGAGAGGTGATTCAAGCTCTTTAACAAAAAACAAAAACTTATCAAATCTTTTATAATACATTCCTTTTAACAAATAAAACAAGGTATCCGGCATTTCTTCTTTCAATATTTGAAAATCCCCAGGTATATATGTATAAGAAAACAATAGCACTTCCTCATTAATGCGCGCGGAAATATCGTACCGTTCACCCGGCACAATATCGACCTGCTCCTGTTCATCCGCATATACACCGGGTTGCAACTCGCTCAGTACCACGTTCTGTCCGTTGCCCGAAAGGGTAACCTCTGCGCCGCTCACATCCTTCGGCATAATTTCGGGCAATGCATAGCCTACCACTGCACCGTTTGGAGAAATATTGGGTGAAATCTGGCTAATCAGATAATACGTACCCATGGAATCCGGGTCCACCAGTATCGGATCATGGGTGCAGGAAAGATGCAGCAAAACAATTAAGAATAAATTCAAAACCATTCGCGGCAAAATACACCCCTGCTCTATTTAAATCAATGAAACTATTTTTCCAGAATTTCAGCCCCTGGATTGAACAAATTACGTATTCGGTTAAAAATTTACAACTATTTTATCGAACATGTGTTCGGTTCTTTGACGCCCCGAAGAACAAAAACGTTTACCCCTGTTTAATATTATGGCGAGGGAGCACTCATCCTGACTGTACAATATATATTATACAATATCCTGTTAATTATTTCATATCAATAAATTTGCCTGACTAACGGACAATCACTTTTTATTCTGGTATAATGTGAGAATGAAAAAAATTATTATTATCAAAAAAATATAACTCTGATGTGCTTTCAGATAGATAAACCAATTGTCGCAAAGCTTTTCGCATTGTAAAACTTTTTGCACTAGCAGTTTTACGTGTTATTACTTTAGCGCTATCATTTAATATAATAATTTCATGATTTACTAATTCCCATTGCCCGCCTTTTTTCATAGCATCTGGGGCCAGTAAAAATATAAATTCTTCCTGTTCATAATTATAGTTACTAATATCATAAATGGTTTTAATAATAGGTTTTGCAGTCCGTGTTTCCCAGTTGAACTCTTTTTCCCATAATATATTACCGGTTTGTGTATCAATCTTGATAATCCAGTCTGCATTACTTATATAACAAAAATCAGAATTTTGAGAAAATGAACATGAAAAACTTTTGGGAATTCCAGTATTTGACCCCATTTTACGATCAATTTTGTTTATCAACATTCCATTTTTATTAAAAAGATAAATACCATATTTTACAAAATCTTCATTGTCAAACATATCAAATGAAATAACCACTATAAATTCACCTTCCGGTGATATTTCCAGTTTATGCGGATAAAGATAATCAATGTAATTTCTCCATTGTTCCACTCCGGAAGAATCATAATAAACAAGTGCCAGGTTTATTAATGCATCATTTTTCAAGTCATTTTGTTGCTGAGAAGCTGATGGCGCTTTGTATAGTTTTCGTTCAGCCAGTTTTTTATTCAAAGATTCTTTCTCTGATTGACTCGAATTTTTACTTTTATTCAACAACTCAACTTGTTCTGGTGACAATTTCACAGCAGTGCCGGGTATAGAATGAAAACTTTTAGGTCTCTCTTCAATAATCGTTTCCACTTTTTTTAATCCAGTTTCATAAAATTCATATTCTTTTTTTTCTGTTAAAACAACCATATCACTTGCTTGTTTATTAAAAGCAATATCAAACGTCTTACCTGATGTCTGTAATTCGTCAGGAAAAATTTCAATAGTCTTTATGTAATAATTTTTCCTATCGTAAATATCTAATCTTTTTTCTCTTCCTCGATATCGTATAAATTGTCCGTTGTTTAACATATGAAAAACAAAATTGTGTACTGATGTGCCAAAATCTATATTCGCTTGAAATTCAGACAATTTTTCTAAAGCGTTATTATAAAATTGCATTGAATAAGTATTATTATCAAAGTCAACCTTAAAAACTGTGATATATTGTCGGTTCGGGGAGACAGAATATGTATGAAAATCTTTGATCAATACATTTCCGTCCTTATCAATTAAATCTTTTATTCCTCTCTCTTTTCTTATGACTATCCAGGGAGAATGGGATTCATTTTGAATATCTGTGTCCCAAAAAACAAAGTCTATTATTTGTAAATCATTTGTCTCGAATAAGGATTCAATAGGTTGCAAATCCAGCTGTGCAAATAAAAATTGAGAACAAAGGAAAAAAAAGAACAATATAACATGATTTTTGTGATTTTGAAAATAAAACACAAATCGCCCCTTTTCTTTTAAATAGCTGATTTTAAGCAATAATGCAACTTGACAGTCGTACCAAAACCTTTTTATTCAATCCCGATAACTGCCCCTGGATCGTACAATTTACATTTTCTGTACTTAACTACAAGTATTTGGTTTTTTGACGCCCCGAAGAACAAAAACGTTTACCCCGGTTCAATATTATGGCGAGGGAGTACTCATCCCCGCCAGCACCAGTTCATAATCCTGACCGATGATAAGTGTCACATTGGCAATAGCGGAAGGATCATTTAAATAAAACTGGCGGCCTTCTGGCAGGTTTAAACGTGCTTCTAAAAGCGGTAGTTCCTTTTTCAACCGTTTGCTGCGCACCACCAGACGGGTTTTGGGCACATCAAAGCGCTCTGCATTGTCCACCCGCACTATATTAAAATCCTGCAGCTTTTCCGCAAATTTCTGGGCAATTCCCGGTTTGCCGCAGCCGTTCAAGATCTCTAACGAAATCGGTTCGGACTGGGCCTTTTTATAAAACCAGGAAGAAATAAATATGGTATTGACAGCAATCAGCAGAAAAATAAGAAAATTTAAACGCTGTTTCTTTTTCGCGCTCATACGCTGTTTCCCCTTGGTATTTATGTTCTAATTTCTAGCTGGTATATAAAAACCGTTTTATCTTTTGTGTTGGTGTTTTTTCAAACGGTTCTGTTTGCTCAATAAGCTTGTTCAGTCTTGAAAAAGCAGTAACCTTTTCGTTTACTGCATTTCGGATCTTTTTAAGCAATTCCTGAATGTTCTTTTTCATCTCTAATTCGCTTTCACAGGCGAAATCGGTATCAATCGCATCGTAATTCAGGTGTACGCGTGCAGCCAGTTTACCGCGATCATTAAACACCAGAGATTCAAGCACATACTCGCACTGGTTGATCAGGGTTTCTACCTCTTCCGGGTATATATTTTCACCACTGGGACCAATAATCACATTCTTGGAACGACCCTTGATATAGACAAAATCATCCTTGTCGAAAATAGCCAAATCACCGGTTTTAAACCAACCGTCCGGAGTAAAAACCTGTTTGGTCAGTTCAGGGTCTTTGAAATACCCCAGCATAATATTGGGGCCTTTGGCCTGCAATTCACCTTCAATACGATAAGGATCCTGCGAAGCGATCCGAAGACTCACTCCGGGGCCCGCGGGTCCGGTAGAGCCAATACGGGTAACATCGGGTGCTGCGCCGGCAAGCAGGGGTGAGGTCTCGGTCAATCCATATCCAATGGCATAGGGAAAGCCGCTGTCTTTTAAAAAGATCTCTACATCCGTAGCCAGCTTGGCGCCGCCAATGCCGAAAAACCGCATACGTCCGCCAAAAGATTTGTACAGTTTTTTACCGGCAATTTTGTGCAGTTGCTTACGCATTACCGGATTTTGATACAATGCCCGCATCAATTTAGATTTTTGGAACTGGGGCAATATTCTGTTTTTAAATATTTTTTCTATAACCAATGGAACGCTTAGCATAACCGTGGGACGAATTTTTGCCATTGCATCCAGTAAAAGTCGTGGAGATGGTGGTTTATCAAAATAATTTATCACTCCACCTCCGTAAAAAACCACAAGCATACCCACTGTACATTCATAGGTATGAGAAAGAGGTAGTATAGATAACGTTTGATCAGTGGGTTGAATGGCAAAAATACCGGTAGAAATTATAGTATTCGAAACAAGGTTCTTGTGAGAAAGCATAACTCCTTTGGAATGACCGGTTGTGCCGGATGTATAAATAATACAGGCAAGATCATCTTCTTCAATCTCGGCATCACCTTTGCCCGCCATTTTCAAAGCCGCGTTTTTCAATCGTGTAAAATCTTTAGAACGCTCTTTGAGCATTTCACGAATACCATCCTGGCTGGTTTTGGGATTGATTTTTGATAACGTTTCCATCAAAAACACATTATCTACAGATACCGGTTCTTCCTGCTGAATCTTATCATATTGTCGTTCTGAAATAAACAGGGCTTTGCAAGCGGAATGACGGAGAATATGCCTAACCTGGTCAGGCTGAAAATCGGGCAAAATGGGTACAGCTACCGCACCCATGGTGGTCACAGCAAAATAGGTAATGACCCAGTTGGGCCGGTTTTCGCTCAAAATAGCAACACGGTCACCTTTTTGGATACCGTTGTTTTTCAGGATAGCAGACAGGTGTTTTACCTTTTCACCCACTTGTTCATAGGTGATGGGTACATCTCCAATGAGGGTCATGGCAGAATACTCTCCATGCCTGGAGATAACATAGTCTAAAAAGGCTTTTAAGGTAAGTTTTGATAACACAACAAGCTCCTTGTTTTCAGTAGAATAAAATATCACATCTGAAAACAAGAAGCAAGTTTTTATTACAAATACAATTTGTTATTGATTATTTTCCTTACGGTGGAACGCTTTATGGTAACCAGTTACAATGGCTTGATACAAAAAGCCGGGTTTGTCGCCTGTGGTACCCAGATAAATATGAACAATCATAAACAGCACAAACATCACCGCAACAAAATAGTGCATAAGCGCGATAAAGCCCAATCCGCCAATTCCCAAAATACCAATAGGTGCAAGTTCCGGGAACATGAGCAGTAAACCGGTTATAATAATAACCGGGAATAAAAAGAACATTACAACCAGATAACTAAAACGCTGCAATGGATTGAATTTATGCTTTACAGAACAGTGATAAGGTTTTTCTTCACCTCTGAATATTCCATAAACATAATACCGGGCCTGTATCAACAGACGCTGATGTATATTGTGCGGCCCCGGAATATAGTGCTTTATATTTCCATCAAAAAAGTTCATTGCCAGATAAAAAGCAAATGCAAGCATTAACAAGCGCGCTGCATTATTGTGAATATTCACAGCCACCGCAAAATCGAGTATAGATCCTTCATTTGCAAAATGCAGACTAAAACCGGTAAAAATCAATATAATAAACAATATCGCATTCGTAGCGTGCCATATACGAATGTTTAATTTATAAATATATTCGGAATGCAGTTCGTATTCCGGACCGTTTTTTCTAATATTGCGTGTAAAATAAATACGTAACGCACCATGAGTTAACACACCTGCCAACGCGGCAAGAAATAATAAAATGATAAAATTATCAACAAACGTTAACCGGGTTGCACCTATAACATACGCATTCTGGAACAAATAATAATTCAAAATACGATGTAACTGATCATCCTCAGATGCAGTAGCAGACTGATACAGCTTGTGGGTTAATATGGAATTTTGAGAGTGACAGGAAACGCATTTATGCTGCGCTTCGTCATCTGCTACGATATGATGTACATTAGCATCTTCTGCGGGTGTATGACATTCCACACAACGAACTGAGCGCCAGTGGATTTCACGACTTGGTAAAAATGAATGAGAGAGATCAAGTTTTGATGCATCTTTACCAGATAAATATGCATAAATTGCAGAATCAACATGACAGTTGTAACAATTGTCATTATAATATGTTATTTCATGTTCCAGGTCCTGGGTTAACGAATCAAAGTTCGCTCTGTGAATATCGTGACATTTGAAACAGTTAAAATCCTGGATTTTTTCAGCATGGTAACTAAGCTCATACGCTGCATGCTGCTCTTCAAATTCGTCACCATGACAATCAAGACACATGGGCGTAGAGGCTGCATCAAGCAAGTGAGGAAATTCTTCAAAACCACCTTCTTCCGATTCAATATGACACATGGTACATTCCATTTCACCATGGGTAGCACTCTGGTATACTTCAACAGGCAGATATAAATCAAGTATCTCACCTTTTTCTGTCACCGGCTCAATACTGTTGTCAGCATGACATGCTTGACACAGTTCATCATATTGGGCAAATGTAACCGAAAAAGAGAGTAGCAACAGTAGAGTAGTTAATATTATTTTTCTTGAAATCATTTTCTCTTCTTTTGGTTTGTGAATTATTTTACAACTTTAAATTTAATCGTTTTAACCATAATAATAAATAAAAAAACAACATGATTGATTTTGTACAGCAAAAAGCGGCATTTTTATAATTACTTTTGGGCTATTGGGAATAATCAAAACAAAAGCTCAAGCGCATTATGCATATTTTCTAAATAATTTCAAAAAATGGTATTGCGTCTATTCAATGCTTTCTTATATTGAATATAAAGGACCCAATTTTGTGAAAAAAAGAACAAGTGTAACCAAATAGAGCCTTGTGTTGGAATCCTTGTTATGATGGTATTCTAACACAATTCCAATCAATTTGACCTCTTTTACGGACTGCCAAGACATACTCGTCCTGTATCAAGGCTGGCTGACTTGATATAAATTCCACAAAAACATAAACCAATGACGAGATGTGCATTATGGAAAAGCCCTCAAATTTAATCCGTGTTGTTCTTGTTTCATTGCTTATGCTCCTCATGTTTCTCCCTTCTTTTTCAGCAGAAGATGAAGACTGTTTAATGTGTCATTCCGACGCTACCCTTACCATGGAAAAGGATGGGAAAACGGTTTCTATTTTTATACCGGAAAACACATTAAAGGGTACCGTCCATGAAGAAAATGGATGTGTATCGTGCCATGTTGACGCAGATGTTGAAGATTTTCCGCATGACACGCCGCTTGAAAAAGTGGATTGTAACATGTGTCATGATGACATTGGTGAAAACCTGGCTCTCAGCACCCACGGTATTGCACATACAAAGGGTGACAAAGACGCACCAGTCTGTGTTGATTGTCATAACAAGCATACGATTTTAAAAAACACAAATCCGGAATCACCCACATATGTTATGAATATCCCCATGCTATGTGGACAATGTCACAGAGAAGACAGCGAGGTTGCTCGCCGGCACAGAATCACCCAGTCAGACATTATTCAAAACTATACCATGTCTATTCATGGAGAAGGTTTATTTCAGGGTGGACTTATTGTTACAGCCGTTTGCACCAACTGCCACACATCTCACAATGTGTTGCCGCATACAAATCCCAAATCCTCCATCCATAGAGACAATATTGCTGGTACCTGTATGCAATGCCACGCGCAGATTGAACGGGTACACCAAAAAGTGATCAAAGGGGAATTGTGGGAAAAACAACCCAATGCCATACCCGCCTGCGTGGACTGTCATTCACCTCATAAAATACGCCGTGTTTTTTACGCGGAAGAATTTACAGATCACTATTGTATGAACTGTCACGAAAAACAAGATCTTACCCGCAAAATGGAAGACGGAACTATAGATTCATTATATGTAGACGCTAGTGATTTGCAGCATTCCATTCACGGCCAAAACATTTCATGTATCAAATGTCACACAAACGTCAGCCGGGGCAAGCGTCCTGTTTGTGAAGACTCTGGGCCTGTAGATTGCTCCATCTGTCATGTTGAACAGGCTGACAATTTCTTCACCAGCATTCACGGTGAATTACTGGCCAAAGGTGATAAAAATGCACCAAACTGTACCAACTGTCATGGTGATCACAAGATCCTTGCCGGAGACAACATAGACTCCCCAACCTTTACCCGCAATATTCCGGCCCTTTGCGCGCAATGCCACCGGGAAGGAGAAAAAGCTGCAGTCAGGTATACTGGTAAAGAAACCCAGGTTATTGAACATTACACCATGAGTATTCACGGCAAAGGCTTGTTTGACAGCGGACTTATGGTATCTGCCGTTTGCAGCGATTGCCATACACCTCATAACGCACTGCCGGCAAGTAATCCTGAATCAAGTGTGCATGATACCAATGTAGGAAAAACCTGTTCAAAATGTCACCTGGGCATTTACGAGACGTTTAAATCCTCTATTCACAGCCCCCTGGTTTCCAAAACAGACAAGGAGCTTCCGGCCTGTAACGATTGCCACAAATCACACGAAATTGAACGTGTAGACCGTGACGATTTTCGTTCGCAGATCCTGGGCCAGTGCGGTCACTGTCATGAGGATGTAACTGAAACCTATTTTGAAACCTATCACGGCAAAGTGTCTAAACTGGGTTCAGAAAAAGCAGCCAAATGTTCCGATTGTCATGGATCGCATAATATATTACCTCCTACAAACATAGCTTCAACACTCAGTCGGGACAATATCATAGAAACCTGTAAACAATGTCATCCCAATTCAAACCGCAAGTTTACCGGCTATCTTACACATGCAACGCATCACAATCGCGACAAATACCCAGCATTATTTTACACTTTCTGGTTTATGACCTTTCTGGTAATTGGCGTTTTTGCCTTTTTTGGAATTCATACCATATTATGGATCCCCCGGTCTATTCGGGAACGCATTCGTATTCACAAACATCTGGCCAAACATCCCAGACGATGGATTGTTCGTTTTGGCAGGCTACCCAGAATACTGCATTTAATGGTCATAGTAAGCTTTTTTGGTCTTGCTCTCACTGGAATGAGCTTGAAATTTGCCGGTTACGAGTGGGCCTATAATATCAGCCAGTTCTTTGGTGGCGCTGAAGGTGCCGGTATTGTTCATAGAATTTGTGCAATCATTACGTTCCTTTATTTTATTCTCCACTTTGTATACATTGGTCGTGAAGCTAAAAAGAGAGGCATGAATTACTGGAAATTCATGTTTAACAAAAACGGAATGATTCCCACAAAACAGGATTTTATAGACTTTTTTCATACCATCCTCTGGTTCCTGGGTCGGAAAAAAGCTCCCCATTACGGCAGATGGACCTATTGGGAAAAATTTGATTACTTTGCAGTATTTTGGGGTGTTGCGGTTATTGGCTCAACTGGACTTGTACTCTGGTTTCCGGAATTCTTTACCCGCTTTTTACCGGGCTACCTGATTAATGTAGCTACAATCATTCACAGTGATGAAGCCTTGCTGGCAACCGGATTTATTTTTACAATCCACTTTTTTAACACGCATTTCAGACCTCAAAAATTTCCCATGGATCCGGTTATCTTTACCGGCAAAGTCCCCTATGAGGAATGGAAACTGGAAAGGCCCAAAGAATATCAGCAATTAAAAGAAAACGGAGAACTGGAAGGTTTAACACGTGAAACAGAGCCACCAAGATGGCTAAACATTCTGTCCCGTATTTTTGGTTTCTTTTTCCTAATTTTAGGTCTAAGCCTGGTGGTTATGATCATTTGGGCGATGCTGACACAATATAAATAAAAAAAAGGCAAAGGAGTTATCCTTTGCCTTTTTACTTATATTTAAAACTTGGGTGACTAGAACGCTTCAACCACCAATGCATAAATAGACATGGTTCCCCACTCATCAAAACCCAGATCCAATCGGGCATTGATTTTTTCACGTGTATCAAACATGAACCGAATTCCCGCACCATAACTGACTTTAAAATCCCGCAAGTGAAAATGGTCAATCTTGCACGCAACATCACCCAAACCGGCAAAAAATACACCGCCAAAGCGCCAGAATAATGGATATCTATACTCGGTTTGCATGGTTATCATGTTATTATCCCGATACCGGCCAAAATAATAACCCCGCATCCAATAAGAACCGCCAAGTAATCCCATCATCTGAAAAGGGGGATTTCCGTCAATAAAGATATTATAACTGTGAAAGGCAAGCACATGGCTCTTGAATATCGGCATATAGTGGCGCAGATCCAGGGTGTACATTGTAAAATCAAAATCACTACCAATTGCAGAACCAAAAGAAACCGCATAAAACTGATGATAATGACCACTCGTTGGAAAATACGTATGATTACGTGTATCCCAGTTTACAAGAATACCCAAACCCGATGCCGCCCCGTCACCACTTCCCGGAATTGTTTTGTACTGCAATACACCATTGGGGTCTGTTTCTTTTAACGCAATATACTCAAACTGGTAGCGGATACCGGTATACAATCCCGGTAAAATTCGCTTTTGGATGTTGGTAAAAGTCCGGATTAACGATGGAGTAAAATCCTCTTCGTTTTCATCGGGAGTATTGATGCCTGCCCCCCAGTATTTATCAGGATATTTATAATAATTATAGGTACCGTTTACAAGCCATGCTTCGTTATTAAAATAAAGCTCGGGTTGTATGGCAAACAATAACTGTTTTCTCTGTGTAAACGTCAGTGCAACCTTGATGTTCGATGGGCGAATATCCGGCTTGCTGTCTGCAGCTCTAAAAGAATAAACACTTCCTACGCCTGCCGCAATATCCGTTTCCGGTGTAAAATAAGCATATGGAAGTGCAACCAGACTGTTTCTGTTTTCATCCTGTGCATGCGCAAGAACGAATAGCAGCAATAAAACTATTGCGCTCACATTAATTTTTAACATACATTTTTTCATGTTTACAATGTATAAATAACTTGAAACTATTACAATCATTATATAAAAAAACCCCGCCAAATGTATAAGCGGGGTTATTAAACTATAAGCATCCGGATTACCTGGTGCTAACAAGCTTCACCGGAGGCTCTTATTATCGTACTATGAATAATAAGATCACCTCCTTTCAACAGGGCATCCGTATTCACATTGAGTCGCTCCCTGTCAGCAACCCAACGTAGCGTGAATTAGGTAGCTTTGCTATATTTTAGAACCATATCATTAATCTATTTATTCCGTTATATTGGCGGAGATGAATGACACTCGCTGCAATTAAGATATTGCCATTCTCCATCAATATCAACCGGATGAACAAAATCAAGAGCATTTCGGGTGGATGTAAATTGAACATCCTCTTCTTTACCCTGTGCCGTTATTAAATGACAATCATTACAGGTTTTCGATATAACATCACCATCATCACTTTCATGTAAATCATCATGACACCTGAAACATCCATTTGAGGTCATATGACCTATATGGTTTGGGTAGCCCTCCCAGGTTACATTCATTTCCGGGAAAATGTTTTTTGCAAAAGCTTCCTGTACACCAATGATAGATTTTAGCAGTTTACCCTTGTTTAATATGGCATCCGGATAATTCTCTTCATAAAAAGTTGTCAAATACTCTTTAATACCTTCCATTGCCAGTTCTGTTGATTCATATTCCTGTATACATGCTTCAATAGCAGCTTGCTTTACCATGGGTAAAGAAACATCTATCTGACCACTTGCAATTGCAACATTCACAAAGCTGGAAGGATCATTATAAATATGACTGGGGCGGTTATGACAGTCAATACAATCCATTGTGCGTCTTTCAGTATATTCTGCATCCTCGTCAAGAGGTTCATCGGTATTGTTATACGTTGTAACCTTGCCGGTAACTTTATTGGTCAGAATAACCTGAGGAATGGTTTCTCTTTTTTCATCTGTAGTGATATACTCGATTTTAATATCAGGATTAATATGCCAGTGAATACCCGTCGATTGACCCATGCTAGGATTTCCACCACCGGTATTCATCAGCATGTCAATCTCCCAGCGCGTATTCTCTTCATCAGCAAGATAATAGTATTCTATACGCTGCTGCTTTCCATATATTTTTTGCGGCCAGTGACATTCTTCACACGTTTCACGGGCCGGGCGAAGATTCTCTATGGGTGTAGGTACAGGTTTAGGATAAGTATTGGTCAATGTTGCGTAAACCTGCTTTAAACCACTCATTTTTGATTTTACCCACCAGCTCGCACCCGTTCCAATATGACATTCCGCACAATGTACACGTGCATGAGGTGACGCCTGATAAGCGGTATACTCGGGAATCATTAAAGAATGACACAATGTACCACAAAACCGGTTCGACTCGGTATAATGATACGCCTCATAACTCCCCAATGCTGAAAGAAAGAAAAATATACAGGTCACAATTGTAAAAATAATCACTCCGTTCCGGTGATTGGGCAGATTTAAATTGAGAACAGGAAAATCTTCGTGCTCTCCTTCTCCGAACTTTTTGATTTTTCTAATTTTTAATATCATTCCGGCAGGAATCAATAAAAGACCGAGTATAATAAATGAAGGAATGAGAATAAAAATCACGAGTCCCATATATGCTTTATCTGCTCCGGTAATGGATGACAAAACATATAAAAATACAAACATAAAAAATGCTATTAACGCCAAAGCAGTACCAGCATACGAAATCGTATTGTAATAACTGAAAGGTAGACGCAATTTCATATTTTGCCCCTTTTACTTGTGATTTTATATTAAAATATAAACAATAATCCTTCCATGTGTTAGTGAATTCGTGATAATTTTTTATTATATCTTGAATATACGACAGAAAACAACAAAATCAGAAGACCAATTGCAAGGAAAACAACAATTCTGAATCCTGAAGCTACGTTAGACATATCATAAAAGATCACATGCAATACTGTAGCAAATACGGTCAATATCGACATCCAGCGATATTTGATATTTTTTAAAAGCAGACTCAGCACAAAATAAAATATTGCAGCACCCATCCATGAGAGACTGACAATGTTTTCAGGTACCGCATGGAAGAGGCCATAGAGAACAATAAAAAATGCACAAACCAGATATAAATTTCGCATCATATCGGTTTTGATTAAAAGTCTCTCTTTTTTCCAGTTTAAAATTCTCGCACTTGCCAAAGACGACAACGCAAAACTCAAATTGATCAATCCATTCGGTTCAGATATAATCAGATACAGTGCATATATAAACAGGAAAATGAATATATTTGCAACAACTATTAAACGAGACCTGAACCATAACGCAAAAACAATCACCATTAAACTCTGTAAAGCCAGCCAAAAGAAATAATCAGGATTGTTAAACTGGGTAAAAATTGAAAAAGAAAGCGCAATAAATCCAAAAGATGCGGTTATGGGTGCAGAAAAATTTCCTTTGGTGTGCTTGTAGTTTATTATTGCGGCAATAATGAAATATAAAAATGTTAAAAACCCCAAAATACTCGACTGTTCCTTGAAATAAAACAAAATGTTCAAGGCACCAACAAGAAAAATCCCGAGACTGTTAACAACCGAAATCAAAATTTCAAAAAACAATGGATATTGTTCCGGATTACGAAACCGGTTAATTACAGCAAATGCAGACGCATACATTGCCAGGAAAAAAAGATTAAAACCATGGCCTGGTGCCGGCTGTAATGTATTGCCAACAAGCGGATTATTCAAAAGCCACAACAAATGTGCACAATAAACAAAAAACAATCCACTTGTTGCAACACCATGCCAGTTGGTCCGAAACAACAGGGAAACGGTAATCAAGCCGGTTATTGTAATGACCACCAAAGAGAACAAAGGCGATTCGCTAATCAGCCCGGAGAACAGAAATAACAGCAGGACCATGGAAACAACAAAACCGGATTTGCGCTTGACCGCAATATACAGTATAATCGTTAATACCATAAATACCAGTAATACACCCAGAAATGTGGAAGAAATCAGAGGGTCTGTACTATAAAAATGCAACCGCAGTGTTGCAAAATAGATCAATAGCAGCCCTCCGCCAAACAAAATCCGTGAGAGATAATTATAATTTTCCTGCCAGTATCGGGACAATGCCATAAGCGCTGCCACGGCAACATATCCCAATAAACTTGCAGCAATGGCCGGAATACCCGGTATGGGGTAACTGATAAAAAAAGCCACTCCCAGCATGAGTAAAACAGCACCTACCTGTGCCAGCCAGAATTCGCCGATTGTAAATTCCAAAGACTGATCTGAATCTGCATTTTTGGTAACCGGGTGTGAACTTTGGCCAGTTTTTACCGGCCCAATTCGCAAATAGCCTTCTATTGTAGAGATCCTGGATTCCAGGCTCTCAAGACGATTCAACAAAAGATCAAATTTGTCTTCTACCATATTTTACTCTCAATGTATATGGTTTTCTTTTTGTTTGATATAAAAAATTAACAACGTTGCCACTAAAAGAGTCAACAAGACCATAATGATCAATAAAATCCTACGATTTGACAGTTCTTTTAATGCCTGTTGACCAATTTTATACGCATTATCTGAAGACTCTAATCCTGCTTTAAATGTCTCATTCACCTTTTCTTTAGAAAAAGTATGAATCATTGTGCGATAATGAACAAGTGACTCTTGAGCTTTTGCCAGATTCATTTCTTCATCTACAACTTCTACGCCCGCCTTTTGGGCGTCAAAAATCATTTTTTCTGCAATACCAATTACTGCCTTTAATGAGTCAATATCTGTTCTTAATTTCATGGCAACCGCGTAACCATCAGAATCAGAATCATGGCAGTTTATACACAAGGCGGGCTCGTCCACTCCCAGCATTTCATCGTTAGTTTGCTGAATGTCATGATTACCGTGGCACTCTCCACATTCCGAAAAACCCATTTCATCAAATCCCGTTTTGTGTGGACTGGCTGTGAAATATTCCTGTTGAATCATATGACAATTACCACACACATATGCTATTGATGTAATACCGGGAGGAGTAGCACCATGATTACCATGGCAATCATTACAGGTTGGTGCGCCAATATCCCCCTGATCATAAAGCATTTTTGCATGGACACTGTTCTTGTAATGCTCAAGCTGTTGTGTGTCTATCCCATATTCCTGCATATATTCCTTGTCAGCATGGCACTTGCCGCATTGGTCAGCCAAATTCACAGGATAAACTGTTGCTGTAGGATCACTGACTTTTTTAATATTGTGGACACCATGACAACTGGTACACGTTGCTACTTTAATATCTCCCTGGGCCTGTAAAATCCCATGCTGGCTTGTTTGGTACCTGCTATATTGTTCCGTAGAAACATTGGGATTAAATTTTCTCATATAAACCGCATCGCTATGGCAGCCGGCACAAAGTATTGCAATATCTTTGAATTGCGGTGTACCGACAAATCCCTTTGCAGGATCCATAGAAAGTTCAGGATCATCTGTGGTTGGATCACCCCCATGGCAATCATTACACAAAATACCCGACAAAAAATGCACACCATCTTTCATTTCTGAAACGGGTAAAGCCAGTGAAGCATCCAGCTCCTGATGGCAGGTTATACAATGGTTCTCTTGTCCTGCTGCAAAATAACCTGTCAACAATATCAAAACTAAAACAATCCGATATGTTTTCAAAAGATTACCTCATTCTTTAATCAAAGATATAAGATATAGCTGTTAGAACCAGAATATACAGTACAAGAAAAATACCTATTACAGTAAATGCAGGGCTGGGTTTACCCGCTTGCGCTCTTTTATCAAAGAACGGAATAAAAATCCAGATAACGATTCCCACTGCAATACCCATAATGGCAAGTGATTCACCATTGAAAATTAAAATCTTGCCAGGTATATATTTCAAAGTTTGAAACAAAAAAACGAAAAACCACTCGGGTTTTATACCCGAGGGTGCAGATGCATAGGGATCTGCTTTTTCTCCCAACTCCCAGGGAAAGATTGCCGCAAGCACTCCCAGCAATCCCAGAACAAGTAACCAGCCAACTGCATCACGCAAAATAAAATCAGGGAAGAATTTCATACTCTTGGGATTTTTCTCATATTCAGGTGTTAGCGAAGGAGGTACACTCATTCCTTGTGCCTGTATGAGTAACAAATGCACTAACAGGAATATCGCTGTTACCATCGGCAACAGGGCAACATGAAAACCGAAAAAACGGGTAAGCGTGGCACCCGTTACCTCTTCTCCCCCTCGCAGAAAAATTAATATTTCATGCCCAATGAATGGAACAACGGCCGCCATTTCTGTACCAACTTTGGTAGCAAAAAACGCAAGCTTGTTCCAGGGTAACAGGTAGCCAGAAAAACCAAATGCAAGGGCAAGAATAAGCAAAAACGCACCAGAGATCCAGGTCATTTCACGGGGTTTGCGATATGCTTTCATAAAAAAAGTGCTAAACATGTGAATAAAAAGAAAAAATATCATTAAATTTGCGCCCCAACTGTGAATTGAGCGTATGAGCCAACCATACTTGACTGACGTCATGATAAATTCTACAGATTCAAAAGCAGATTCAGCAGAAGGACGATAATAAAGAAGCAAAAGAATTCCGGTCAACACCTGGATGACATATAAAAACAAAGTAATACCACCTATACCATACCAGAAATGGTGTTTGTGCACCGGTACTACTTTTTTCTCTGAAAATTTTACTATGCCGCTAAAATCCAGCCGCTCATTGAACCAGTTTTTTATTTTTTCCACTTTCACGGACAACTCTCCTAACTTGGTTTGGAAACAATAACATCGTCACCACTTATGTTAACATCAAATGACTCGAGAGGAGCCGGTGGTGGTCCTGATGCAATATTACCATTCAAATCAAACCGGGCGTTATGACATGCGCACCATATTTGCTTAAAATCTTCTCTATATTGTACAGTACACTGCAAATGGGTACATACAGCGGAAAACGCTCTGTATTCTCCGTTTGGCAACCGGATCAAAATTGCCGGCTTGTTGTTAAATGGAAAATTTTTGCCGCTATTAGGCTTGAGTTCATTTACTGTAGCAGCTTTAACAGAATTTTGAACAGATTCGGCAATTGGCGGTGGCATTACAAAACGAACGACCGGGTATATCAACATTGCTGTAAAAGCTGATAAACTGGACAGTAATCCCCATCCAATAAACCGTCTTCGTCCCTGACTGACTTCTGGTTCTTTTGTCATATTACCCTCCACAGGTTTGCTGTTATTCAGGAGGCAAATTTGTTAGTTTTTTTAAAAGATATCTGTCAAATCAGGAGGATTAATAAGAATCTGCGGAAAAATAAAACGAAAGGATACCTAAAGGAATGAGAGAAAAATAAAGCACGATTTGACGATATCAAAGAACAACCAATCCTACTCGATTGAAGGGGTTCCTGAAAGGTCTTGTTTTATAATATCAATTCTTTAAATACAGAACAATAATATTACATATATTTCTTATTATTTTTTGAAAAATACGACACTGTAAAAAAAATTGAATACTAAATTTCTCGTGCTTTAATTATTTGCAAATACGCTTGAAATTAGATTCAAGTTTTCAATAATAAACCATTAATACAAATCATGCTTATTGTTTTTTATGTTTATATATACTAAAACAAATTACCTTTTAAATAATCGAACTATTAGCGCATCCAGGCTGAATTTTCCGGGACCTGTAAGTAATGTTGCAGCAGAAATGAATGCAAATGTTAATGGCAGTTCTTTTCTACCAAAAGGATCGTCAGCATGGGCTCCAAAAACAGCTACGAGCATGGTTATTATTACGAACAACAACACCGGTCTAAAAAACAGACCCAATATGATGAAAATACCACCTAAAAACTCACTAAACGCCGCTGCATAGGCAAAAAATTCAGGAAACGGAAAACCCAGATCAGCCACGCCTCCCACAAAACGTTCCATATTACCAAAAACTTTTTTATAACCATGAAAAATCATCATTGATCCTAACCAGAGTCTCAACAAGAGTATAGATACATCTGCAAGCGTAACACGCGTGTTTAATATTTTGAGCATAAATCACCTCTTTTGAATAACATTTCCGTCAAAACGGAACACCTGTTTATTTTACGAGTTTAATATAAAGACAGTCAAACTAAAAGTGATGGACATGAACAACACATTATTTGAATATATGATATCTACACCCCATCCCGCAGTAACAGATGGAGAAACAATCGGTTATTCACGCAAAGGTCAACCTATTCAGGCTTTTCGTATGGGTTCGGGTCCACTGAACATCAGCCTTATTGGCGGATTACATGCGGATGAACCTGTGGGTCCCCGATTCTTACGGCATTTCACCACTTTTTTACGTATGCTGCCAAACAATCATATGCTATTAACAAAATTTACCTGGTGGATCATCCCGCATGGCAATCCCGATGGAGAATTAAATAACGCCATTTGGACCGCAAAAGGAAATGGCTTTTACCAACTGTCCAACTATTTGTTGTCTGCGGTACGTGAAGCTCCGGGCGATGATATGGAATTTGGCTTTCCCATAGATCAGCACGACAAACACGCGCGTCCTGAGAATAAAGCAATCTATCGTTGGTGGGAAACTGCTGAAAATCCTTTTCAGCTGCACATGTCATGTCATGGAATGCTGTTTGGTGAAGGCCCCTGGTTTTTGATAGACCCAACATGGATCAGCAGAAGCAAACCAATCATCGAAACCTGCACTGCGCTAACAGAAGAGCTGGGTTATCGGCTGAATGACAGTAATCGCAAAGGTGAAAAAGGATTTATGCGAATTACCAAAGGATTCAGTACACGCCCGGACTCTAAATACATGAAAGAATATTTTATGGGTATAAACGAACCGGAAATGGCTTCAAAATTCCGCCCCAGTTCTATGGAAGCCATCCGTTCCATTAGCGGAGATACCCTGACACTGGTTTCTGAAACACCACTGTTTCTCGTACCACCAACACTTGATCCCAACATCAGTCAAACGAGCATAACACAAAAATGGCGCGAACAATTTGACATTTGGCGCAGAGATGGCAACCCGGAACGCATCGAAAAAGAAGCAATTATGCTGGGAATCAAACCCATGGCGGTTAAAGACCAGATGAAGATCATCTTCTCGTTTCTGTTTTCCGGTCTATCACTGATAGATAAAATAGAACTATGACTCTTAAATAAACGCGCGGTTTGTCTCAATGGTTAGCAACGACATCAGGAAAACAAACCGCGCGTTTATCACATAAAAAAAGCCCGAGCTGAATCAACCCGGGCTTTAATCAAAAATTCAGATTATTTATTTCCAAAATCCACTTTTGGGGCTTGCTGAGCTTCCTCAGGCGCCTCAAAATAAGCTCGCTGTTGGAATCCAAACATACCGGCAAATATATTGGTGGGAAACATACGGATCTTGCGGTTAAAAGCCTGAACAGATTCGTTAAAACGTCTCCGCTCTACCGCAATGCGGTTTTCCGTTCCAGCCAACTCGTCCTGTAAGCGGATAAAGTTCTCATTGGCTTTTAACTCGGGATACCTTTCAACCACCACCATCAATCGTCCCAGAGCCTGGGTAAGGCTATTTTGTGCCTGTGAAAACTGTTCCATCTGTTGCGGATTATTAATCAATCCTTCCGCATTTATATTTGGTCGAGTCGCATTGGCACGTGCCTGTACAACAGCTTCAAGGGTTTCCCGTTCGTGGCTTGCATATCCTTTAACGGTTTCAACAAGGTTAGGAATCAAATCAAACCGTCTTTGCAGAACGTTCTCAACCTGGGCCCAGTTTCCGTTCACCTGTTCATCCAGTTGGACCAGCCCATTGTACATATTCTTGAACATTCCAACAAGGATAAATCCAATAACAAGGATGACGATCAATGCACCGCATCCAATTTTCATACCTTTAGACATTCATGCTCTCCTGTTTACTTTATAATTGGTCTACAATATTACTCAATTTTCTAATTTCTTCTATGTAACGTTCTGTCAATTCAACTAATTCCGCGGTAGAGTGTTTTGATGTCTTACTCCACACACTGATAATTTCCTGAAAAACCTGTTTATCTAGCCCAAACACCTCGGCAGTTTTTAACAACGTTTCATCTTTATGCTTTGGTGTATCAATATCCTTTAATTCAAGCAAAGCAGTAAAAATTGATGCAAAGGTAGGTATTGTTATAGAAAGCATTTCAATCAATGCGTCTTTTTTACCCACAGTCAGCATAAAGTTTTTACGTAAATGCAGTAACTTGCCTTTGACCTGCTCTTCACATTTCAAACGTAAATCTGTTTTAGATATCTCTATTCCTGAAAGGATATCTTTACCAAAAACAGGTTTATGATACATTTTCATATTCAAAAACTCTATGGGAAAACTGTCCAGAGAGGATTGAATATAATTCTCGGTCACAAACAACGGTACCGATACAAACCGTTTGCTCCAACGTTTTACCAAATCAAAGGACTTGCTTAGCTTTTGAATACCTGTTTCACTCAGCACAACCAAAAAATTAATATCAGATTTTTTGTATTGATACTCGCCTTTGGCCCCGCTGCCGTATAAAGCTATAGATACAACCTCGTCGCCAAAAACAGACTGGATGTCTTGCGTAAACTCGGGAAAAATCTCTTCAGGAGTTTGAGGTATTTTAGACATGTAAAGGCCTCCATTTTCTATTTAAAATTTTAAAATTAATATCCGCCACCGGCACCACCGCCGCCGCTCATTCCGCCACCAAAGCCGCCAAAACCACCGCCAAAGCTGCCACCGCCGCCAAAGCCGCCACCAAATCCACCACCGCTGCTACGACCGCTGTTCATCATCGATCCCAAAATCAGCCAGGGTATCATTCCGCCGCCTCCGCGTCTACCTCCGCCTAATATCGAGAATAAAATGATCAAACCAATCAGCGTGCAAAAAGGATTGCTGCGTTTGCCCGAACTTTTTCGCTGTAATTTTTGGGATGGATGGTACTCTGTACCGGTAAAACTTACATTGTATTCTTTGGCTATCAGCGCGGCAAAGGAAGAAACACCGGCTATAAAACCGCCATCAATATCATTATTTCTGAAATGCGGCAGCATAACATCGCGCCAGACATCTCCTGCCAAAGCATCAGGTATAAAACCTTCAACGCCATAACCCACTTCAATGCGAACTTTGCGTTGGTCAACAACATTAAAGATCAAAATACCTTTATCTTCTCCCTTAACCCCAATTCCCCAATTCTCATACAACCTGTTGGCATAATCGTTATAATCTTCATCACCAATGGTTTTCATGGTTACACAAACAATTGCCACATGGGTTTTATTAAAGACTTCTATTGCCAGGGCTTCTATCTTTTGTTCCGCTGAGGGAGAGATAATATCGGCAAAATCATTCACCGCTCCACGTTTTTGCGGAAAGTTAAACTCCGCAAACAGGGGCGCTGTAATTATAAAAATCAATAATACTATACTGGTAACTTTTTTCATAATAAATCCCAATTCATCTTTTATCCACATCTTTTACATCATTTAATATAAAAAGATTCATATTTTATTGAACAGACAGCACTTTTTTAAACGATTCGGGTAATTTAGCAGGTTTACGTTTTTCATAATCAAAACCAGCCAATATAGTATGCCCGGTTGCTATGGTCCGATCATCTGATTCTCGAATTATTTCATACAACAACGTAAACTTAATTTTAGCTGCTTCGGAGCAGGCAATGTAGATCGTCAGCTCATCGCCCATAAAGGCCTCACCCTTGTATTGTACAAGTGATTCCGTTTGAATAAGGGAAACACTGTCACCAATATCTTTTTCTGTCAAGCCATATTCAGCCAGAAAACGAATACGCGCTTCCTGAAAATAGAGTAAAACCGTATCGTTACCCAAATGACCACCGTAATTTACATCCCCAACACGTACTTGAAGTGTTGTAGAAAAAATACTATTCTGCATATCATATACCCTTGTAACATGTGTTTATTCAAAAATATTTAATTTCATCCTTAAATCAAAATGAATTCACAATAAATTTACATATATATGAAATTAAACCCGATTTTCTTTGGGGGAACAAAGTATAAAAAGGTTTTGTTAAATATATTGAACGCAGATGGTCATACCCCTCCTTTGGATGCTGACCCCCCTAAGCATCCAATAAATGACTATCTGCGTTTTTTATTGAATGTGAATAATTTTTTTATTATATTTGTTCCACTATTCGTATTGAAGCGAATTTCTGCCAGTGCGGATATTCATTGTGTGCCTGTATGTATTTTTAACATTCCTGCCGGCACCAAACCCCGATAACAGGAACATAAATTTGTTACGGTAAATTTTTTTGGAATATTGCTTTACAATATTTCGTAATAGTATAACATCCAGATCTTAATTTTTCAGAGATTTGACCCGAAAACAAACTTTCGTGAGGCAACAAGATGCAAGTTAACGTGAATTACAGTATTGTGGACAATAAAGTTATTATTAACATCAAAAATCAGGTTTGTGCAAACGCTGACGAGTTAATAAACAGCAATCTCTTTAAAGAGATTCTTGATCGGTACATGAAACACCTGGTAGAACACGAATCTCCCCTGCTTAAAATGTTTGACAAAATGCCAAAAGAAATCAAATCCGCTGACACCAAAACCATGCAGCAGACGTTGGTCTTTTTGTCAAAAATGAATCTTGATCTGGTACCCAAAGTGGTAGAAGGTTCTGATAAATTTATTAAAAATCCACAGCAACTGGCTGCCTTTGTTGAAGGACTCTATAACTTTTGGCGTGGTTACGAACGCTTTATTGTTTGTGACTCTTCGAGCGATGTGATTGATCAACGGCCTTATCGAACATTCAACTCTACAATAGAATCTCTGACCCAGCTCATTCGTAAAGTTTATCGTGATGTGCAGGAAAATATTACAGGCAAACACCCCAATATTTATCGTCAGGTACATGCCGGCGCTGAAATAGCAGCCATAGCATTACCCAAAGACCTGAACTTTCCCGATGATGTATATGGTCAGCTTGGTGATATTCCCATAATCAGACAGATCCTTTTAAATCCACCCTTGCTGCTTAACCCACCCATGAACAAACGAACCGGCAAGTTTCAACGTATTGAAAAAAACCCGCTTGATTTGTTAAAAATAGATAAAAACGATTGGATCGGTTACCCCGCCAAAGTTGGACCGCAGCTCATTATTGTATATTTCCATAAAACATTTTTTGAATTGGGATTCAGTCTCTGTAACTTATTTGAACTGGCGGATGATGATTTTTTAAACCGTCCGGTTGACGCGGTTTATCTTTATGGTGTTCCCGGACAGGAGCTGGATGATCTGGCAGAATTGCCAACAGTTTTCTATGACGATGAAAAGAACAATATGCTTTCTGCAGCTGTGCCGGGCAGACCTGAATTTGGTTATTTTGGCTATCTAAAGAAAATGATGCTTACCCTGCATAATGTGCAAATGATTAAACGCGGTAAAATGCCCTATCATGGTGCTATGGTAAAAATTTCGCTCAAAGGGGGCAAAAGTAAAACCGTACTCATTGTGGGAGATACCGGTACCGGTAAATCTGAAATGCTGGAAGCTTTGCGCACCCTGGGTGATGAATATATTGAAGAAATTATCATCATTGCCGACGATATGGGCTCGCTTGATTATGCTGACAATGGTGATATTATAGGATATGGTACCGAGATTGGCGCGTTTGTACGCCTGGATGACCTGCAGCCGGGTTACGCCCTGGGCCAGCTTGACCGTGCAATTATTATGAGTCCCAATCAGGTCAATTCGCGCATTGTTCTGCCGGTAACCACTTATGAGACTGTTATCGAAGGCTATAAAGTGGATATGGTATTGTATGCCAACAACTATGAAGAAATTGATGAAGACCATCCTATTATTGATCGCATAGAGACGGCAGATGAGGCGTTTAAAATTTTCAGAGAAGGTACCGCTATGAGCAAAGGTACTACGACCTCTACCGGCCTGGTACACAGCTATTTTGTAAATGTCTTTGGCGCTGTACAGTATAAACCCGAACATGACGAAATTGCACGCGGCTATTTTGAAAAATTCTATGAAAAAGGATTATTTGTAGGCCAGATGCGCACCCGCCTGGGCATTCCAGGTTGGGAATACAAAGGCCCCGAAGCTGTAGCCAACGCCCTTCTTGAAATGCTAATGAATCATTGATTATAACAAAAATATACAATAGTCGCCCGGCACCTCAAAAGTACCGGGTAAATTGCAATCCCTAACTTTTTCAACTCTGCAAATTTTAATTCAGACACAAAAAAACCCGCTCAAAGGCGGGTTTTTTAATATTTCTATGTAAACACGGATCAAACACGGCGATTCGCGATAAGCATGGTTTTGGGATCCAGCTTTAAGCGCATTTTATCAAGGTCTTTATTTCCGTTGTCTTTTAACAATTGAAAATCGATATGGTCTTCATGAGGATTCAGCATAATGATTACGGAAAAAATATCTTTGAGCTGGTTCACCGGTGCAGGAACTCCCTGATCATCTAACTTGAGGTCATGACGATGCAATGTTGCGCTGAACCAGACTTCAGCATCCAGTTCTTTTGCAAAGCTCTGCCATTCCTGCAATTGCTCCAGGGTAGCTTCTTCAAAGGGAAATCCATCAACAATTACCATTTCAGGATTAAAATCCAGACTGTCTTGAAACTGTTTGAAATGGGCTTTAACATTATCAAGCGACGTATTGTCTTGTTTGAAATGCAAAATTAAACGTAAATGCATGGTGTTGTCAAAGATTTCGTACGAATTTTCCAACTTGTACGCGTTCGAGACTTCCTGGAACACCTGTTTGTACCAACCTTCAATATGCTGCGGATTGTCTGAAAAAGAGATATGAAGTACTTTTTTATCGTTCAACAGCTTGTCAGTTGCAACGTGAACCAGGCATGCAGTCTTGCCCACTCCTTTTCTGGCGGTAAACACCCCCAGATTTCCTTTCCCCAATCCACCATGGATTGTTTTCTCCATGACCCGGATTGGGCTGCGTTTAATCAATTCGGTTTTAAGCATGAATTGGCCTCTGTATATTTTTAAATTCTTTTCTTCTTATTATAATAAACACATTTAAACATTATCACGCTACTATTTTTTATCTTTTTCTGCCAATTGTTTTTTCAATTCTTCGGCAATAGATTCAGGTACTTTGTGATAACGTGAGAACTCCATGGTAAATTCAGCTTTTCCCTGGGTTGATGAGCGCAATACAGTTGAATATCCAAACATTTCACTCAATGGTACTTCAGCATCCACAACGGTAAAGGCATTATCTTCAGTAGCACTGTGAATAATACCACGACGCTGGTTAATAGTTGCCAGAATAGCACCCTGAAACTCTGTAGGACTTTCAACGCTCACGCGCATAATAGGTTCAAGAATTACCGGTTTACAACGGTTATACACTTCGCGGAACGCAGACAGTGAAGCAGTTTGAAAAGCCTGGTCAGAAGAGTCAACCGGGTGATAAGCACCATCATTAATGGTGATCTTGACACCCACAATGGGGAATCCGGTTACCGGACCTTTGTCCATAGCCATTTCAAAACCTTTACGACAGGAAGGAATGTATTCATTGGGAATAACACCACCCTTGATCTCGTCAACAAATTCAAAATCGCTGTCATGGTTGGGTTCCATAGAACCGGCAACACGACCGAATTGTCCCGCACCACCAGTCTGCTTTTTATGTGTATAATTAAAAGTGGCCGATTGAGAGATACTTTCACGATAAGCAACCTGAGGCGCTCCGGTTTCGATCTCTGCATTATATTCACGCTTCATTCTTTCCAGATATACTTCCAGGTGAAGCTCACCCATACCTCTGATAATAGTTTCATCAGTTTCCGGATCAACATATGACTGAAAGGTAGGATCTTCTTTTGAAAAGCGGTTAATTGCTTTTGCCATATTGGCAGCAGCTTTATTGTCTTTGGGAATAATAGACAAAGAAATTACCGGTGTAGGTACAAACATGGAGGTCATTGAAAAATTCAAACCACCGCCGGTAAAGGTATCACCAGACGCACAATCCACACCAAACATGGCAACAATATCGCCAGCGGGTGCGCTTGTAATATCTTCCATTTCATCAGAGTGCATCCTAATCAAACGCCCTACTCTGATCTTTCGACCTGAGCGAACATTGATAATCTCGTCACCTTTATTCATAGTACCCTGGTAAATACGAACATAAGTCAATTGTCCAAAACGGGTATCATCCAGTTTAAAGGCAAGCATAACAAGCGGCTTTTCACTGCTTGATTCCAATACAACTTCTTTTTCTTCATTATCCAAATCAAGTGCAATATTTTCAATTTGAGTGGGATTAGGAAGATATTTTAAAACAGCATCCAACAGGGGCTGCACACCTTTATTCTTAAAGGCTGAACCCATAAATACCGGTGTCAATTCAAGAGACAAGGTTCCTTTACGAACGGCATCGTAAATCATTTCTTCGGTAACAGTATCTTCGAGATACGCTTCCATCAACTCATCACTGAACATGGAAACCGTATCCAATAAAATATCACGTTTTTCAAGAGCAGTGTCCATCAACTCTGCAGGAATTTCGTCCTCACGAATCACCATACCGTTGGGTTCTTCAAAATAAAGGGCCTTCATGGTTACAAGGTCAACAACACCAACATGACCTTCTTCAAGTCCAATAGGAATTTGCATCATTACTGCATTGTGGTTCAGCTTGTCGCGCAACTGCTGAGTAACACGTTCAGGATCAGCACCCATACGGTCGCATTTATTAATAAATGCAATACGAGGTACCTTGTAACGTGTCATCTGGCGGTCAACAGTAATAGACTGTGATTGAACACCACCTACAGAACACAATACCAGAATAGCTCCATCAAGAACACGCAAAGAACGCTCAACCTCAACAGTAAAGTCCACGTGTCCCGGAGTATCAATAATATTAATCGAGTGATTTTTCCACTCCACATGAGTAGAAGCTGAAGAAATGGTAATACCACGTTCTTTTTCCAGCTCCATAGAGTCCATTTTTGCGCCGACACCGTCTTTTCCGCGTACTTCATGAATCGCATGAATGCGATTGGTGTAAAATAATATTCGTTCGGTCAATGTTGTTTTTCCCGAATCGATGTGCGCGCTGATTCCAATATTTCTCATCAGTGTAATATCTTTAGCCATCTCTAACTCTTTGTAAAATTTAGGGTTATAATTATTTATAGTTAATACACAAAGTTTTTAATATACAAATTATTACAAAAATATGCAACACTTAAATAATAATTACTTTTTTGTGTACACAGTTTTGTATTTACAAAACAAATGTTAACACAAAAGAATTCTCTTGTTAATAAAATTTTAAGAAATTTACGAATTTTTCATTTTAAAACTTGAAATTACTTTTCCTTTTGTGTAAGTTAATAAGAGAGGATCCCCCATAATAACATGTGGATAACCCATATTACCTAATTTTGCCTGGGTAATTAGTCCTCGCTTTGGAAAATGGCCAATGTGGATAAGTTGAAAATTTCAAGCATTAACTTGATGATTAAATGCAAGTTACACAAAGCACGATCAGTCCGGCACCAATGTGGATAAATCAAAATTTGTGTGGATAACTCATTTTTCCTTATATAATTGTGTGTTGTCGTCTTGATCAGCCTATATGTTGATATCCTAAACCCAAAACAAAATCAGACAACACAATGCACTGTATTTGCTGAACATAAAACAACGGAAAGCCGTATGCAGGGAGATTTACAAGCCACCTGGGACAAGATCCTGGGCATCATTAAAGAAAACGTCAACTCTAACAGCTATGCAACCTGGTTTAAACCGATTCGTCCTTTTAAAATTGAGGAGCACGCTTTAACCATCCAGGTACCCAGCCAATTCTTTTATGAATGGCTGGAACAACACTACTCCAAAGTAATCAATCGGGCTATGACTCAGGTATTAGGAGCAGATTACAAACTGCTCTATTCCGTGATTATGGATTCCGCAACCCAGGCTGTTCAACTGCCGTCCATGAAAAAAACCGCTCCCCAAAAATCACATAATGGCAAAGACAACCTGAGCGAACGTTTTACCTTTGACAGCTTTGTGGAAGGAGATTGCAACAAATTTGCCAAAGCCGCATCCTTTGCGGTTAGCAAATCACCGGGTAAAACCACCTTTAATCCACTTGTGGTTTATGGTGGTGTAGGTCTGGGAAAAACACACCTTATTCAGGCAATAGGCAACTATTGCAAATACAACACAAACGCCACACGTGTGTTGTATGTTGATAGTGAGCGTTTTACCATGGATTTCATCAACTCGATCCAAAAAAACAAAACAACAGAATTCAGCAGCCTTTACCGCAACGTTGATCTATTGATTGTTGACGACATCCAGTTTTTTGGCAACAAGGAGCGAACACAAGAAGAGTTTTTCCACACCTTCAACACCCTACACCAAAAAGGCAAACAGATTGTACTATCTTCTGACCGGCCCCCAAAAGAATTAAAAGGCATTGAAGAACGTTTGATTTCCCGTTTCCAATGGGGTTTGGTAGTAGATATCCAACTTCCGGAAATGGAAACCCGCCAGGCTATTCTTCAAAAAAAAGCAGAAGAAAACGGATTAGACATTCCTCCAGAAATCTATCATTTTATCGCCACACATATAACAACAAATGTTAGAGAACTTGAAGGCGCCCTTATTCGCTTGTTGGCCTATTCATCCCTGAACGGGCAGGATATTACTCTTGATCTTGCCAAAAGCCTGCTAAAAGATGTTTGTATTCCCAAGATCAAAGCCATTAGCATCGAGTTTATTCAAAAAACCACATCCGAATATTTTGGTATTCCGGATGATATGCTGCGCGCAAAGACACGCAAAAAAGAAGTGGTACAAGCACGCCAGATGGCCATGTATTTGTGCAAAAACATGACAGACAGCTCATTAAAAACCATAGGCTTGCATTTTGGCGGCAGAGATCATAGCACGGTGATCCACGCCATTACCAGTACAGAAGAAATGATAAAAAAAGACAATAAAATCAGAGAATCTCTGGAAACGATAAAAAATAAAATTGAAATTGCTCAATTATAACACGTTTATAAACTGCTCTATAATATTATTTTCTTGTTATTTACAAAGAAAAGTATTATTTTTTTACAGTTTTTCATTTTGTTAAGGAGGCACCATGAACTTTACCATCGCCAAGTCTGACTTTTACGACGCATTACATAAAATGGTAGGAGTTGTACCGCAAAAAACAACCATCTCTGTTTTGACTTGTGTTCTGATGGAACTGGAAGGCAACCGTTTACGCCTGACCGGTACTGACCTGGAAGTTTCTGTAACTATATCTCTGGATGTTAATGGCGAAGAGGATGGTACTGTAGCCATCCCGGCGAAACTGTTGATTGAAATTGTTCGCGAACTGCCCGATGTTCCATTGAACCTTTTTTCCGGCATCGGTGACAAAATCGTTATCAAAACAGAACAAGGTGAATATAAAATATCCTCTCAGCCAAAAGAAGACTATCCCCGTATCAATGTAGAAGAGGGTGATGTTTCTTTTGAAATTGACAGCGAGCTTTTGACACGCATGACAGACAAAACATTGTTTGCTGTTTCAAACGATGAATTACGACCAGCGTTAACTGGTATTAATATGGAAATGCTGGCAACCGGCATGACTTTGGTAGGTACTGATGGTCACCGTTTATCACGGGTTATTAACAAAAACACCGGTGTTTCAGGCGACACCCAATTAAATATCATTATTCCAACCAAAGCGCTGAATGTTATGTCACGCAACCTTAACAGCGAACAGCCAGTAAAAATACAGGTTGGCGAAGACCACATTCAATTTGAATTCAACAATACCATTATATATTCTAAATTAATTACCGGAACATATCCCAATTATGAACGTGTGATTCCAACAGACAATGATAAAGAGCTCAAGGTAGATCGCGATCTTTTGATCTCTACCCTGCGCCGTGTATCCATTTTCTCAAGCTCTTTAACCAACCAGGTTAGATTTGTTCTAACCCCAACAGAAATCACCATCCATTCTGAAGATATAGAATTTGGCGCAGAAGCTAAAGAATCTATACCAGCCTCATTTAGCGATGAATGGATGCAGGTAGGCTATAATTCAGCATACGTGCTGGATGTTTTACGTCATATTGACGATAAAGAAGTTCTTTTTAAGCTCAAAGACAGCTCAAGTGCGGCTGTAGTTTCCCCCGCGAATCAGAAAGAAGATGAAGATGTTCTTATGCTGATCATGCCCATTCGGATTAATGAAGAAACACCCGAAGAAGAAGGGGAAACTGAGGAAAATGAAGAATAAGAGCTGTGAATGCTGATTCAGCACCTCAACATCCACAGTTTTCGTAATTTGCACCAGGTAGATTTGAGTTTTTCAGATAACACCAATTTCATTTTTGGTGACAACGCGCAAGGCAAAACCAATATAGCAGAAGCAATATATATACTTTGCCTTGCAAAAAGTTTTCGTGCACGTGAAGAGACGGAAATGGTGCCATTCGAAGAAGATCATTACAACTTTGACGGCACCTTTACTGATGAAAATTCCATATCCAGCAAAATTCAGGTGTGGTATTCAAAAGATCTGGGAAAAAAGATCAAAGTAGATGGAAAACCTGTAACCCGGTATTCATTGCTCATCGGCAAGTTTCCAATAGTGGCGCTTACTTCTGATGACCACGTGGTAACCACCGGTGCCCCCGCTCAACGCAGAAAATTTTTCAACATTCTGTTGTCTCAATGCTCTCCACGCTACCTGGATGATTTAAAAAAATATGAACGGATCGTAAAACAACGGAACCAGGTCCTTACCCTGTTTCAGACCGGTAAAAGTGTCAGTAAATCGCAGTTGGAGATCTGGAACGATCAACTGGTCCAAACAGGCTTGAAAGTTATGGAAGCTCGAGAAAAAATGACCCGGGATATGAACTCAAACCTTTTTCAATTTTATCAGGACCTTACCCGTTCTAATCATGATCTAAAAGTAACATACCAACCCTGCGTACCATTAACTGAAAATAGTGACAATACTTTAACTTTTAACAATATGCTTTTAAAATCCTTTGACCGGGAAAGACGCAGGGGCACTACATTGGTAGGACCACATCGTGATGAATTTGTTATATCCGTAAATGACAATGAACTGAGAAGATTTGGCTCTCGCGGTGAACATAAAAGCGCACTGGTGAGCCTGAAAGCGGCAGAATCGGTTTTATTAAAAGAAAAAACCGGTACCTTGCCCATTCTGTTGTTAGATGATCTTTATTCTGAACTGGACATAAATCGTGGTAAAAGTGTGTTATCGTTATTTTCTGGCAAAAGCCAAACTTTTGTAACCGGTACCAGTATGGATTATGAAGCAATAAAATCCCTGGATGCCATACAAAAAGATCAATCTGTTTTTTTAGTAAGTAACGGCAACGTAACCCGGACACAATAATATGGCGGACCATTCACCGGAACAAATTGGCAATACCCTGCAAGGCATGTTAAAAGAAATGGGTATTGAAAAGAAAATAAATCAGTATAGAATTCTGGATATGTGGCAGGAGATTGTAGGCGAGCAGATTGCAAGCCATACAAAAGCTGATAAAATACGAGATAAAGTTTTACATGTTAAAGTAAAAAGCATGACCTGGCGCACAGAATTAATGTTTCAAAAGTCGCAAATTCTGCAAAGAATTGCTGACAAGGTTGGGAACGATCTGATCAAAGATATTAGGTTTTTTTAATACGAGGCTCAAAAATGGCAGCAAACACTGAATCATATGATGCTAGTAAAATTCAGGTCCTGAAAGGACTTGATGCCGTACGCAAACGCCCCGCCATGTACATTGGCGATGTTTCAGTACGTGGATTGCATCATTTGGTATATGAAGTAGTAGATAACAGTATAGATGAGGCCCTTGCCGGAATATGTGATGAAATTGACGTCACAATGCATACTGATGGCAGCGTAACCATTAAAGATAATGGTCGTGGTATTCCTGTTGATATGCACAAGGATATGAATAAATCCGCCCTCGAGGTGGTAATGACCGTATTGCACGCCGGTGGTAAATTTGACAAAAAATCATACAAGGTTTCCGGTGGTTTGCATGGTGTGGGTATCTCTGTTGTAAATGCGCTTTCAGAATGGCTTCATGTTGAAGTCTCTCGTGATGGCACAGTATACAAACAGGAATATGAACGTGGTGTACCCGTTAAACCGGTACGCAAAGTGGGCTCACGAAAATCAACAGGTACCAAGATCACTTTTTATCCCGATGGTGAAATATTTAAAAAGAAAAAATTCAGTTTTGAAATTTTGTCTGAACGCTTGCGTGAATTGGCCTTTTTGAATCGCGATCTAAAAATCACCATTACTGATGAAATTAAAAACAAATCAGAAAAATTCAAATACAAGGGCGGTATCATTTCCTTCATAGAGTACCTTGATCAAAACAGGAACCCTATTTCTAAAAAGCCCCTCTACTTTTCTGCAGAAAAAGAAGATATTCCCGTAGAAATCGCTCTGGCCTATAATGACTCTTATAACGAAAATATATACTCTTATGTAAATAATATCCACACCATTGAAGGCGGAAGCCACATGGTGGGATTTAAAACTGCGCTTACCAAAACCCTAAACTCTTTTGCTACAAAAAACAAATTGTTCAAAAATGGTGAAAGCAGTTTAACCGGTGAAGATGTGCGAGAAGGACTTACCGCTGTGGTTAGTATTAAACATCCTGACCCACAGTTTGAAGGTCAAACCAAAACTAAACTGGGAAACAGCGAGGTTCGCGGTATTGTTGAGTCTATGGTGAATGAAGCACTCAGCAAGCTGTTAGAAGAAAACATGACCGCAGCGCGCAAAATTATAGACAAGTGTAAATCCGCTGCCCGCTCACGTGAAGCCGCACGTAAAGCACGCGAATTGACCCGACGGAAAACCACGCTTGAAAGCGAAGGTCTGCCCGGCAAGCTGGCGGATTGTTCCGCACGCGGCCCTCAAGGTACTGAGGTGTTTATTGTGGAAGGTAATTCAGCGGGTGGTAGTGCAAAACAGGGACGTGACAGACGATTCCAAGCCATTTTACCCCTCCGCGGTAAAATTCTCAATGTTGAAAAAACACGTATAGATAAAATGCTTTCTAACGAAGAAATACGAACACTGGTTGCAACACTGGGTACAGGTATTGGTCGCGAAGATTTTATACTGGATAAATTAAGATATGAAAAAGTTATCATCATGACCGATGCTGATGTTGACGGCGCACATATTAGAACACTGCTTCTTACTTTTTTCTTCAGGCATATGCGTGAACTGGTTGATCAGGGTCATCTTTATATTGCTCAGCCACCCCTTTTCCGGATTAAAAGCGGTAAAAAAATTGAATATGTTTATGACGACGATGAGTTGGAAGCATATATAAAAAACAACGGTAAAGAAAAATATGATTTGCAGCGCTACAAAGGTTTGGGTGAAATGAATGCAGATCAATTGTGGCAAACCACCATGGATCCGCAAAAAAGAACGCTTTTACAGGTTACCATTGAAGAAGCCTTTGAAGCAGATCATGTCTTTTCCATGTTGATGGGTGACAATGTTGCAACCCGAAGAAAATTTATTGAAGACAATGCCAAATACGTTCGTAATTTAGACGTATAAAATGATGTGAAAGGAAATATCCATCTATGCCAGAAACGAATGAATCCATTCAACGGGTCTATATAGAAGAAGAAATGCGTAGTTCCTACATCGACTATTCCATGTCGGTGATTATATCCCGTGCGTTGCCGGATGTTCGCGACGGATTAAAACCCGTGCATCGCAGGGTATTATATGGTATGCTTGATCTGGGGCTTAGACCTGGTTCTTCTTATAAAAAAAGCGCCAGAATTGTGGGTGAAGTTTTGGGTAAATACCACCCGCATGGTGATAGAGCAGTATATGACACCATGGCACGTATGGTACAAGACTTTTCTTTGCGCTACCCTCTTGTTGACGGACAAGGTAACTTTGGATCCATAGACGGTGACCCACCCGCGGCCATGCGTTATACAGAAGCCAGATTAGCAAAAATTGCAGATGAAGTTTTAAGAGATATTGAAAAAGATACCGTAAACTTTACACCCAACTTTGATGAAACCTTAAAAGAACCCTCTCTTTTACCGTCACTGTTGCCCACATTGCTTGTGAATGGAGCCGCCGGTATTGCTGTAGGAATGGCTACCAACATGGCCCCACATAACCTTGGCGAAGTCATTGATGCAATATCCGCATTGATCTCCAGACCCACTTTAAAACCAAAAAAACTCAAAGAGTATATAAAAGGTCCGGATTTCCCCACAGGCGCTGTAATTGTAGGTGACGAAGAAATTGATTCTTATTTTAAAACCGGACGCGGAAAGCTGACAGTCCGTGCAAGAGTACATATTGAAGATATGGGTTCTACTCAACGCAAACGGATTGTAGTAACCGAGATCCCTTACCAGGTAAACAAAAGCACCTTGCTTGAAAAAACCGCCAGTCTGATTAGAGAGAAAAAGATTGAAGGCATTCAGGAAATTCGTGACGAATCAGATCGCGAAGGAATGCGTATTGTTTTCGAACTTCGCAAAGAAGCAAATCCTGACAAAATTCTCAAAGATCTGTTCAAACACACACAAATGCAGACAACCTTTGGCGTCATTCAGTTGGCACTGGTTGACGGTCAACCCAAAGTGTTGAACATGAAAGAACTGTTACAGGAATTTATTGACTTTCGTCATGATGTGGTTTTACGTCGTATCAAATTCGACCTCGACAAGGCAGAAAAACGTGCTCACATTCTGGAAGGTTTAAAAATTGCTCTCGACAACATTGATGAAATAATTGAACTCATCAAAAAATCCAGAAATGTTGAAACAGCTCGTAAAAACCTGATTAAACGCTTCAAGCTTTCTGAAATTCAGGCACAGGCTATTTTGGATATGCGTCTGCAGCGATTAACCGGCCTTGAGCGCAAAAAAATTGAAGATGAGTACCTGGCGCTCATAAAACTGATTGAAAAATTAAAATCATTGTTAGCAAGCAAGCCCCGCAGAATGCAATTGATCAAATCAGAATTGCTTGAACTCAAAGCAACCTACGGTGATGCCCGCCGTACCCAGATACTTGCAAAACCCACCAAAAAGAGTCTGACAGAGCTGATTAAAGAAGATGAAACCCTGGTCACTATAACCAATACCGGCTTTATAAGCAAACATTCATTGGTTGATCCGGAAGCAGTCAAGGACCAAATCAAACCGGAAAATGTATCAGAGTTTATTGAATACAATTTTAAAACCACAAACAGCCACAGTCTGCTCATGTTTACCAATAGCGGTAAAGTTTTTGGTGTGAGAAGCAGCTTTATACCGCTAAACAACGGATCTGACAACAAAACCACATTAAAGACTCTGTTACGTTTAGGTAAAAACGAACAGGTACTCAATGTCTTTGAAGTCAGCAAATTTGAAGAAGACGATGCCAGATTCATCTATATGGTAACAAAAGATGGCCAAGTTAAAAAATCATCTCTTGCAACTTTTTCAAAGCTCAAAGAAGGTGCTAACGATGCCCTGTCACTAAAAGATAAAGATGAGCTTGTTTCTGTCATTATGGCGCCCAAAGATGCAGAAATTCTCATAGCATCATCACTGGGACAAGCAATACGCTTTTCCGGTAAAGACCTGAGAGATGACATGGGAATAACTGCCGGTGGTGTAAGGGGAATAACATTAGATGAAAACGATGTTGTTATAGACATGATAACCGTTTCAGATCCAAAAGGATATTTGTTATCTATAACAAACCTGGGCCTCGGTAAGAAAAGCGCATTACGCGAATATAGTACCATCGGACGAGGGGGCAAGGGTATTAAAAACTTTAATCTCAGTGACAAAACCGGTACTGTTGTCAGCATTGCTCAAGTAACAGACAAGCAAACAGCTATCATGATGACCAAAAAAGGTAAAGTAAAACGCCAGAAAATTAAATTGATCAAGCCTATGGGGCGCGCCACCAAGGGAATTCCCATAGCAAACCTGGCACAAAAAGACGAAATTCAAAGAGTAGTAATTATTTCTCCTAACAAAAAGGTGATCTAAGTCATTGTAAGGAGTTTTGGTATGAAAAAAGTAATAACCGAACCAAAATATTTTATTACAGGCGCTCTTGTTTTAGCGCTGGTACTCTGCGGTATTGGTATAGGTCTCTCGGTAACAACAGAACAACAAAGAGGGCTTGTTACCCACGTAGAGGGCTCTGCAAAGAAACAAAGACTTTCAGAAGTGCAATGGACAAATGTACAGCAAAACACGGAAGTGAATGGTGGTGAGCGGGTAAGAACCTTTTCTCAATCCCGTGCAGAACTTGATCTTGCCAGCCTGGACAAGATCCGCATGGCACCAAAAACCACTATTGACATTCTTAAACTGTATGAAGAAACCAAAGAACAGATAAGAGAAACCAAGATCACGCTTCAGGAAGGTGATCTTTGGGCAAACGTCAAGAAAAAGCCTAAAAACATGTCTTTTTCAATTGGCACTCCTATCACTGCTGCTGCCATTACAGGCACAACCTTGCGAATGAACGTGAATCAGGATTCTTCATCAGAACTCAAAGTTTATCATGGCGAGGTAATCATTACCAACGCACCCGATTCAAAAACCGTGCAGCCAAAAGCCATAGAACCCTATGAGGTTGAAGGCCCGCACGAAATTCCAGGTCCACATGAAGTAAGTATGGAAGAATGGGCAATTATCGTCAGAAACATGCAAAAGGTACAGATCGACAAAAACGGTCAAGTTACGTATTCAGGTGATTTTTCGGCATCAGATCCGGATGAAAACAGCGATTGGGTACAGTGGAACCTGCAACGGGACAGGTCGGCTAACAGATAGCCTAAAATTCATATCCCGCTGAAATGTACACTCTTTCGTCACGGGTGTTTGCCTGACCATATGCAATGGACAAGGGGCCAATAGGTGTTTGAAATGATAATGCCAGGCCCCTGCCATTGACAAAATCTGAGCCGTTAATAATTAAATCTTTTTCCCAAACAGCCCCAAAATCAAACCGCAACGTTAAAAACGTATCAAACATCCAATAAGTGTTAATAAACAACCGGTATTCCATACTGGTTAATATTACATGCCGTCCATGCATTGAATTTTCACGTAATCCATAAAATGATCCAAATCCACCCAACTGAAACTGTTCAGAATATGGAGTAGAGACATCGGAGGTTCCCCAGAACAACAAGGGTGAAAACGTATGTCGTTCAGCCAACGTAAAATAATTAGACAACCGGTTATACACTTTATAATACGAAATATCAGAGCCTAAAAAATCTCCTGTCGACACTTCGTATTGAAATTCATGAAATTTCCCGGAACGAGGAAAAGGTATCCGATCTCGTGTATCAATAATGGAATTGATTCCGATCGTGTTTATGGTCAAAGCGCCCGTGTCTATTGTATAATCATTACCGGAAACAGCATCAATATCAATTTCTTCAACACGAAAAAATCCGGAAAGGGTACCAAAACGTTCTATATGCTGACCTACATTAATATTGGCACCTGTAGAATGCCGCCAATACTCTCCAATACTTTCACTTTTATCATATGTAAAAAACTTTTGATTGTTATTATACAAATTAAATCTGGCAGTAAAATAGGTATTAAAAATTCGATCTATACTGTACTCGGCAGCAAACTTTTTATCACGTTCGCCATATTGCATATGCAAAGTCAAATCATTACCTACGCCCAACATATTTTCTTCAGCAAATTCTAAAAACGAACGTCCCCATCGCTCATCGTCATAACGGAATCCATATCGGATTACATTGGTTGCTTTTTCCTGTAAACGAATATTTAAATGATACCCTGATGTTCCGGGTACAATTTTTAACGAAACCGAATTAAACAAACCGGTCCCATAAATATTCTCAATGCCGGCTTTGGCAAGATTGTTTTGAAAGATATCCTGTGGATGCAATGTAAATTCATTATAGAGTAAAAAATCTCTTACATGCTCGTTACCTTCAAAATTCAACGAACTGATTTTTCCCTCTGATATCGTAATAATTGCATGACCGGATTCTTTAGAAAAGGAAATATTGGAAATTTCAGCAAGTGAATAATCTTTTTCACGATACATTTCAATAATTTGTTCAAGCGCACGGGTACATTCAAAATGATTCATGGGTTTGAAAAGTAACGGACTAAAAATAGCTTGCAGTTCCGAACCATGAAATGTGGTTTGCCCCAACAGTGAAACTCGCTCAAGAACAGGATAAGGTTCAAAGGTATAAACCAGTACGGTTTTATCATCCTGTTTTTTCAATTCCGCATAAACATCTCTGAATGATCCACTATTATGGGCTTTTTCCAACACATCAATTATCTCCTGTTCGGAAATATGCCGGTTTGCCAATGTATTCAGATTGAATGGCAGTAAAGAATCATCATTTACTTTTATTTCATGCACATATATCAAACGTTCTCTGTTTTTCTGATTATCCAGCTCATTATATTTTGCCCGAATATCTGCAAGCAATGCAGTGCCTCGGCGAATACCTTCCTGATACAACGAGTCAACATTGTTTTGATTGGCAGAAGTACTATATATATCCGCAAGAGATACAACAAAATCTGCATTATTTAATTGCTGTTCGTTATGAGGAATTTGCATAATGGTTGTAACCTGATCAGCCATCTCCCAGGGGACCATTAAATCACTCTGTTTTCTTAACGGAGATGTAGTATTCACAGCAAGAACAATATCCGCACCGGTGCTTCGCGTTACATCAACAGGGATATTGTCCAACACACCGCCATCGACCAACAGTAAACTGTCACTTTTGACAGGATTAAACAACAGCGGAATCGATATGGATGCACGAATCATTGCCGCAAGATCACCCCGATCTACAACAACTTTGGTTCCTGAAAGAATATCTGTGGTAATGATTCGCAATGGAATTTTTAAATGATCAAACTGATAACTGTGATAAGGAGCATTAAGAATCAAATTGGTTATAAAATCGCCTAAATTCTGTCCCGGAGATAGCGCCTCGGGTAATACCAGCTTCATATTTTCCAGTCGAAATTGGATGATGGCCCGGCTGCGTTTTTGTTTTTCTCCCAACAACTGACTCGAACGTTCAGGGTTATCATTAAGTGCCTGCCCCCAGTCAAAAGAACGGGTAATATCCCATATTTCATCAGGGGTATACCCGGAAGCATATAATCCGCCAATTACCGCGCCTATACTGGTACCCACAATATAATCTATGGGTATGTCATTTCCCTCAAGGACTTTTAAAACACCAATCTGAGCTACTCCCCTCATTCCCCCGCCACTCAAGGCAATGCCTATTCTAGGCCTTTTAACTTCCCTGTAAGGCATAATGGCTCGGGGTGGGGCAATCATTTTTCCATTATAATCCAGCCGAAACGTTTCAACAACTTTTTCTTGCGAGTACAAATTGAATGCAAAAATCAATACAAACAATAAAATTACAGCAAAATTATTATAGTAATTAATAAAGAATGTTCTATATTTCATAAATAAATTCATTTTCTTCCAGATTTTGCGTATTCGCTAACGTGCGAATTTAGACAGGTCTTGTTGAAAAAGCAAGTAGAAAATAAAAACAGGTCTTTTCTTGATTATATCCAACATATCCCGTCAGTTATTGTTTGCTTCATTATTAACCGCACTTACTTCTGCGGGCGCGTTTATACGCATTCCTTTTCCTCTGGCACCTATTACACTTCAGACCTTGTTCACGTTATTAGCCGGGTGCATGCTGTTACCCAGATACGCGTTTCTCAGTCAGGCAGCATATCTGGTATTGGGACTTGCCGGATTACCGGTTTTTGCCAACGGAGGTGGATTGGGATATATTCTGCAGCCCACATTTGGGTATTTATTGAGCCTGCCCATTGCCGCATGGCTAATCTCTTTTTTGAACACACGTACCGGTATACGGAATTCCCTGTCTTCCATGATCATCATTAATATTATTGCAAGTATTTTGATTTTGGCCCTGGGATCCTGCTGGCTCTATATGGCAGTGAATGTCTGGTTGATGAAGGCCATCTCTTTTCGTACGGTATGGATCAGTGGGTTTCTTATTTTTATTCCGGGTGAAATATTAAAAGCCAGTATTGCGGCATTCCTAGCCAAACAGTTAAAAATACGTCTCAACTTTAAATAAAAAGCAGACCGGTTAAAACCGGCCTGCGTAATAAATCTTAATATTTAATCCATTTCATCAATTCAGGTAACGTTGGGCGTTTACCATACATCAAGATACCTACCCGAAAAATCTTGCCAGATATTAAAAGCAATCCGGCAATGGTAGCCAGACAAACCACAACATTTAATAAAACTTCGAATAACGGTGCCGCATTCAAAGTAATTCTCAAAAACATTAACAATGGAGAGAAAAACGGAATGTGAGACAGAATAATTGCCAGGGTACTATCCGGACTTTTAATTATGGTAAACATTGCCATAAATGCTACAATTATAAGCATCATAATGGGCCATTGCAGATTTTGTGCTTCGCTCTCTGTATTTACCATACTGCCCAAAGCAGCAAAAAGTGTAGCGTATAAAAAATAACCCAGCATGAAATAAAGTACAAACGCAATGTAAACCGGCCACGGTAAAGCAGGAATGGCTATTGCGGAAACACTGGGATTAAAAATCTGCACCATCATTAAACCATAGGTAGAAATCAATCCAAATGAAACCGACCAGATCAGAAACTGGGTCAATCCTCCGGCACCCAAACCAATGACCTTGCCTGTTAACAGCTGCCAGGGCTTGACTGAGGAAATGACCACCTCCATTACTCTGGAATTCTTGTCTTCAATAATTCCACGCATAATATACTGGCCATACATCAGTAAAGCAATGTACAAGATAAAGACCATCACATAACTGACCATAAACGTATCAAATCCACTCGACTCTTCCGAGCCTGTTTTATCAACCTTGAAGGTTTGAGCATTCACCCGATGTGTAAGCGTTTCAACCAGCTCCGGATCTAGTCCGCTTTGATTCAACCTCAAATCAGAAATGACAGAAGAAAGTGACCGCTCAACCCGGGAGATAAAATCAAAATTGGTAATGTTTTTTGAATAGAATTCCACACTGTTAGATGTAAAAACAGAATCCGGTATTACGATGTATACATCCAAATCACCAGATAAAATCTTTTTATCCAATTCCGCTTTTTGGGCTGACAATTGTTCTACTGGTACATTCAGCTTTTTCAAAGCATACATGGATTGATTGTCCTGGATCATTTTGGTTTCCATTAACGCCGGAGCAAACACCTCATAAACGGAATCCGTGTAATCTATTACTGATATTTCCACCTGTTTTTCTACTTCCATCTTTGAAAAAAACATGGGCATAAATACCAGTAACACCAACAATACAGGCATCAAAACCGTACCAATTAGAAAGCCCTTGGTTTTAACATTTTGCAGATATTCTCGTTTGATTAATGCAAAGGTTTTCATCATGATGCTACCTCCCCTTTGACCGTCTTAATAAATATTTCGTTCAGTGAGGGTTCTGCAATCTTGAATTCTGAAACCGTTACCTGTTCCGCTGCAATTTTGAGAATTTCCTGGCTGTTTTTCCCATTGGCCGGAGTCAACTCTACATATTGACCATAGTTGTCATACTTTTCTACAATCGAGGTATCCTTTAAAAAAGCGGCCTCTCCATCAAAACTGAGCCGTATACGATTCTGCCCGAATTTTTGTTTGACTTGCAAAAGATTACCATATAACACATTTTGTCCCTTGTTGATCATGCAAATAGATTCACACAATTTCTCAACCTGTTCCATCAGATGTGTTGAAAAAATTATCGTAGTGCCCTGCTGTTTTAATTCAAGCATTACATCTTTTAATAACCCGGTATTTACAGGATCCAGACCGGTAAAAGGCTCATCCAGAATAATGAGTTTGGGTTGATGAATGATAGTACAAATAAACTGTAATTTCTGCTGCATACCGCGCGAGAGGTCAACAACTTTTTTGTCCTGCCATTCTTCAAGTTCCAGTTTTTCAAGCCACGTCCTGGCAAGAGGGGTAGATTTTGAGCGTGGTACGCCTTTAATCTCGGCAAAAAACAAAATGGTATCAAACACTTTCATCTTTTTGTACAAGCCCCGTTCTTCGGGAAGATAGCCAATGCTGTCACGTACTTGAATATTGTTTGATTTGCCAAAAACGGTTATCTCGCCCTTGTCCGGACGAATGATATCCATAATCATACGGATGGTTGTGGTTTTCCCCGCACCATTGGGGCCAAGCAAACCAAAGACCTGGCCGTCCTGTACCGAAAACGACAGGTCTTGAACAGCCCGTACATTTTCGAACGATTTTTCAACATGTTGAACGTCTAGAACCGACATGCTTGCTCTCCTGATTTTTCATAATAACTATCCAGAGTACACCACAAACCATAACATATTCAGCATTAACGGCCAAAAATTTCATCTTCAATTTCTGACACCCGCTTACCGGCAATACCATCCACTATTACAGGATCATTTCCCTGTATAGATTTTACAAATGCATCAATATGTGGTTGGTGCACATTGGTGTGCGGAGGAAGGGTTTCCGTCCGAACGCCCTTTTTTGTTTTAACTGTTAAATCGCCATTGTTTAATACTGATACGTAAATGGTGCCTTTTGTTCCAAAAATTTTAAACGTATCCTGAGGTTCTATAGCCGCATGACAAACGGTCAACACACCCACAATACTAGACTCGAACTCGAATTGAACAACGCCGGTGTCTTCAACATCACGATCCAGAACAACATTGTTGGCAAAGCCGGTAGCCTTTTTAATTTCTCCAAACACATTCAATAACAATTCAATACGGTGGGAACCAACATCCATAATTGGTCCGCCACCCGCCATATCTTTTTGCGTTAACCAGTATCTTGCTTCGCCCGGTTTGCGATCAAACACTTCAAACACATTAATCTGGGTAACAACCGGATCACCAATCTCTCCGCTGTTAACAATTTCTTTTATCCGATCAACAACCGGATAAAAATGCCGGTAATAGGCAACACCCAACTTTACTCCGTTTGTCTCACATGCATCAATCATTGCCTGGCATTCCGCAGCATTCATAGCCATGGGTTTTTCACAAAGCACATGCTTGCCGGCTTTGGCCGCTGCAATTGTCTGTTCTGCATGTAAATACACGGGTGTTGCAATATAGACAGCATCAATCTCATCATCTTTTAACAATTCTTGCCAGTCTTTGTACCACTTTTGGGCACCAAACTCTTTGGCAAAAGCTTCTGCCAGATCATAATTCTGACGGTTTACAGCAACCAAATCACAATTTTCAAGATCTCGTAATGCTGGCGCTATTCTCTTTTTTGCAATATCACCACAACCTATCAAGCCCCATCTTGTAATGCCCATATTAATTTTCCTTTGCTGTTAACATATAAAAATGTCTGGTTTGTAAGTAAATGACTTGCTCATTGCCTAAATTTTTGTTATTTTTAAGAATATATGAATCAGAAAAAGCAGGTATCATGATAACACCAAACACACTTACAATAATCCGAATAGCGCTGACCCCATTATTCATGCTGTTCTTTATGATCGATTCGGTCTGGTCTTTATGGGTATTTATGATCTTATTTGGAATATCTGAACTGACAGACCTCCTGGATGGTAAACTGGCAAGACAGATGGACATGGTTAGTGATTTCGGTAAATTGATGGATCCTTTTGCTGACAGCATTTCAAGGTTTACCATCTTTTTGTGCTTTTTAAGCGCAGGATACGCACCCGTATGGGTTATTGCCATTTTCTTTTATCGCGATGTACTTGTATCTATTATCCGGGTTTTTGCCATTAAATCGGGTATTGTGGTTGCTGCCAGAACCAGCGGCAAAATCAAAGCCTGGATTCAATTTCTCGCGATATTGGGTGTAATGCTGATTGTTATTGGTCAAAAAATGATGTTATTACCGGCTACCATTAACGGTCCCTTTGATATACCGGCAGTTACTATTATCATTTTTCTGGCATCTATGGGCACCCTGTGGTCAGGCGTCGATTACTGGCTTGGCAACAAAACCAGCGTTCTCAGTGCTATGAGTACAGATAATTGATTATAAAACATCGATCAATTCCAAAACACTGGAAACAGTGATTTTGGGTTGATCGGATGATTTTTCAAGCATTTCAGGAGTAGTTTCTCCGCTCATTACAAGCACACCCACCATATCAAACTGTTGGGCCATACGTATATCTGTATATAATCGGTCTCCAATAAATGCTATTTCCTGTGCATCCATTTCAGCACGTTCACTTATTGCCTCTACAGCCTCTTTATGGGGCTTGCCAACAACACGCGGTAATCTGCCGCCGGTAGCGGTTTCAAACAAAGATATAAATGAACCTACATCCGGTTTAAAAGTAGACTTGGTAACAGGGCAGAGAATGTCTGCATGCGTTGCAATATAGGGTATATCTGTAAGCATCAGGTCATAACCTGTGCACAGTTTCTGATAATTCAATTCTGTATCAAATCCCATTACGACCGCTTTTGGCAGTGTTTCTTTAACTTCTGTATCTGTCATACACCGGTATCCCCTTTTGGTAAAGTCAGATACCAGATCACGGTTACCAATGAGATAAATTTCAGGAAACAGTTTGTTGCGTTTTAAATAACTGTCTGCACAATCAGCCGATGTTATCAAATATTCATCTTCACAGGGAAAGCCGATCTTGTCCAGTTTTGCAAGATAAGTGTCTCGTGAACTTGAACTGTTGTTGGTAAAATAATAAAGCTTTCTTCCGGATTCGAGTACCCGGTTCAAAAAGTCAATAGCTCCGGGGACTGGTTTTCCTTCAAGATAGAGTGTTCCATCCAGATCACAAACAATCGCCTTGCAAGACGAAAACATCTTTTTCTCTTCCGCGTTCATAACTTCCTTTTCTGTATATTAAAGAACAGGGTCATATAATATGACCCTGAATATTATTAATCTCCAAACTCTCCGCCAACAATATGTTGAACGCCTGCCGCCGGATAGCCTTTGGCTGCCCACCAACCTCGTGATCCCTCGTATTTAAACTTGTCAGAACCATTGCTCAACCAGACATGAATACGGGTTTCATTGTTTCCATAATCATAAAAGCCTGCAATATCATCATAACCATCACCGTTAAAATCACCGGCTGTTGCACCCACAATATTCTTTGCATCATAACCACGGCCGCTTTCCCACCAACCAGCGGAATGCTGATAATCGAACCGGTTTCCACCGGTATTCAGCCAGACATGAATGCGGGTAACTCCCTGACCGTAATCATAAAATCCTGCCATATCGGTAAATCCATCCGCATTCCAGTCACCGGAAACACAATGCAGCAGTTTATTTCCTTCATAACCGCCTTTTTTGGTGCTGAACCAGCCATTTGATCCTGAATATTTAAAAGATTCACCTTCGCTAACCCAGGTATGAATACGGGTATCGCCATTGCCGTAATAAAATAATGCGGCAACATCTTCCATAACATATTCATCCTCTACAATCACTTCTTCAGTATCAAGGCCCTGTGATTGAATAGCGCGGGGTGTAATAAAAACAATTGCAAAAAAAATGAAACAAATTGCAGTGGTAAACAATATAATCTTTTGGTGTTTCATGCTATACTCCTTTATTTTACCAAGGTAAAGTATTGAAAACATTATAAAAGTTCAAGCGTTTTGTAGGATTACCATAGTACTTTTCACTTGTTTAAGAGAAAAAAGAATAATATATTTATAGATTGTACACAAAATGATCAGGATCATATGAACAATTCTTATAAAATAACAATATCCATAGTTATAGCACTATTCTTTATGGGGTGCAGCAGTCAACAAGCTTTAACCAAAAAGAAAGAAGAACCTAAACAGGAATACAACAAAGACGCCATGAACCTGGTGATTGACGGGGCTCTGGCTAATGTTGTGGGCCGTCCCAAAGACGCTTTACTGAAATTCCATCAGGCTGCCGAGTTTGACTCTTCTTCCACCGGTATCTATTATGCAATGGCGCAAAATTACTATTTGTTGAACGAATATAAAACCAGCACAAAAATCATCAACAAAATTCTTCAGCTCGATCCCGACAATCTTGATGCATTGGTCTTGCTCGCTGCCTGCTATGAACAAGAGAGCAAATATTATCAGGCAATGCAGGTTTACGAAAAAATTGTCAACATAACGCCATACAACATTGAAAACCTCTATTACCTGGCATCTCTGCAAATTGCTTTACAAAAAAATAAAGAGGCCTTGGTATCTTATCAAAGAATGGTAGACCTGGGAGTTGATGATCCGGAATTCCGCATGAAAATAGGTTACATGTTTCTCCAAAACCGTGCCTATACTGAAGCGGAAGCCATTTATACGGGCGTTTGGGAAGACAGTCCTGAAGAAGAAGAGGTCTATCTTGCACTGGCAGCTACCCGCAAAGTACAGGCAGATACTCTCGGTGCAATTGAATGGTACAAAAAAGCATTAAACCAGAATCCCAGATTCAACGACGCCAAAGCTGAACTGCGTGCATTATATGAAAAAAATGGAGACTGGCAGGAAGCCATAGACCTCTATAAAGGATTAATTGAAAAAGACTCTACCAATCTGGGCAACAAGCTGGTATTGGGTCACCTGTACTATAAAAACAATCAAACTGATGCTGCTATTGATATTTATAATCAGACAATCAAAGAACATCCCCATCGGGAACGTTCACACCTTGCTCTGGCGTCTTTATGGAAAATGCAGGGAGATACTGCCAAAGCTATACAGGTATACAAAGATGCTTTGGATGTAAACGATTCTTTTTACTATATCCGTCAGCAGCTTAAAAACTATTATCTGGATCAGCAGGAATGGGAAAACGCTATATCATTATACGAACCGTTAAAAGATAATGATACGACCTATGTGGGTGCACAGATTGAAATTTCAAACATAATGATGGAAAAGGGTGATACTCTTCAGGCCATTCAGCAATGTGAAGCCCTGCTGGACTCGCATCAAGACGACTGGCGTATACCCGCAACATTGGGTCGCCTTTATTTTTATATACAAAAGTTTGAAACCGCCAGCCCTTTTCTGGACAAGGCTGTTGTAATGCGCGAAGATATGCCGCATCTATGGCTGTTACGCGGATTAAATTACATGCAGCTGGACAGTATGCATACAGCCTTGGACAATTTCAAATCAGCTCTAAGTTTCTTCCCTGATCATCCCGCTATCAATTTCTATGTGGGAAGTATTTACAGTCAGTTCAGACAATTTGATATCGCATTGCCATATTATCAAAAATCTCTCAAAGAAGAACCGGATAATATGCAAACCCTGCTTGCACTTGCCGGCACACTTGATGAACTGGGACAATTTCAGCAATCTTCTCAACTATATGAACAGATGCTGACTGCGCAGCCAGACAGCCCCATAATCAACAACAACTTTGCTTATCATCTGTCTCTGCAATCCAAAGACCTTGAAAAGGCATTGGGCTATTCTAAAAAAGCCCTTGAGGCGGATCCTGAAAACGGCCCCTTTCTTGACACATTGGGTTGGATCTATTTTCACCTGGGTGATTATGAAAAAGCTATAAGCTTTATTGAAAAGTCTCTCATGTTTGAACCCAATTCCCCAGAGGTAATGGAACATCTGGGCAATGTTTACGAGAAAATGGAAAGAATGGATAAGGCCCGCGAATATTGGCAAAAAGCCCTTGATTTAGACGGCGATCGTATATACTTGAAAGAAAAACTTGGACACCCCGCATATGACGAATAAAACGTCGTATATGAAAACATCAATCAAAACAGGTGTGGTGATTCTCTTGTTTTTCTTTGCAGGATGTACAGGGTTTAAGCAACAATCTGTATTCAAAGAAAAAACCATAAATCTTGCCACGCTACAAAAGATAACCCAAAATCAATACAATCGTATTCAATCTCTGGATGGCTGGGCAACCATGACCGTTCAATCGCCCATGCAGGGCTATAATGCCAGTGCGCACATTCTTATGAAAAAACCAGACTCTTTATTTTTTAAAATTGAAGCCACCTTTGGTATTGATGTGGGTATGCTCTTTGCTGACCGCAGCCGGTATATGATCTATTCTCCCATGCAAAACCTCAGCTACAGCGGACACATTGATTCATTACACAAGGCCCCATTCCTGGATATGGACATAACCTTTGATCAGTTATTACAAACGGTTACCGGGAGTGAACTTTTGACATCACTACAGGATTGGAATGTGACCAAAACCGAAGACGATATCCGATTAAGCGGTAAATACCGGGATGATGTCTACCTTTATCATTTCCATCCGGTTTTTGGCAATATTACCCAACTGGAAATTGTTAACAAGGACAGACAAACGGTAGCCTTGCACAAATTCAGCAATTTTAAATCTGTCAACGGAACCCGTATCCCCTTTCATATATCCATCAACCGTCCTCTGGAAAAGCAGGGTCTGTCGCTCTTTTATGAACGCATGAAAATCAACAAATCTATTGATAAAAACGAATTTCATATTAAATTACCAGATAATGTATTAAAGGTGAATTTATAATAAACCCGGAAGTGTTTATGAATAAAGAGATCCACCCCAAAACAGACATATCCATCGTTATACCGCTATACAATGAGCAAGACTCGTTAGCAGAACTGCACCATCGCATTGTTGAGGTAATAACCTCTATGGGCCGCAGTTACGAGATTGTTTTTGTTGATGATGGTTCAACTGACAATTCTGCGTCAGTAATAGAGAATTTAATATCTCAAAATTCTCACACCAAGCTTTTGCAATTCAGAAAAAATTACGGCAAAGCTGCCGGTCTTGCCGCCGGTTTTGAATATGCTTCCGGTACGTATGTGATTACCATGGATGCGGACTTGCAGGATGATCCCAACGAGATCCCCAATCTGATTGCCAAACTGGAAGAGGGATACGACCTGGTATCGGGTTGGAAAAAAGTACGTCACGATCCCTTTATCAAAAAACACACTTCAAAAATATACAACTATTTCACATCCGTTTTCAGCGGTCTAAAACTCCACGATTTCAATTGCGGCCTCAAAGCCTACAAGCTGGATGTTGTGAAAAGTCTGCATGTTTATGGAGAAATGCACCGCTATCTTCCCGTTATGGCTCACCATAACGGATTTCGCGTTACTGAAATACCGGTCAAACATTATGAACGAAAACATGGTAAATCTAAATTCGGTTCCGCCCGGTTTGTAAGGGGTGCATTTGATTTATTGACCATTACTTTTTTAACAAAATATAAAAAACGTCCACTGCACCTGTTCGGTATGCTGGGCCTGCTCAGCTCCTTTCTGGGAACCCTGGTACTGGCTTATTTGACTTATCAACGTATTTTTATGAACATTTACCTCAGCAACAGACCCATTCTGCTGCTAGGCATTTTATTGATCATTGTGGGACTGCAATTTTTCTCCATCGGTCTGATTGGTGAAATGATCATATCTGTGCGTCATGATAATGAAACCTATGTACTCAAACAGGCCCGGGGCTGGAAAGAGAATGACGAATCTTAATCCCCCTGTTCGAAAAAAAGTACTGCTCATCAGTTATTACTTTCCACCTTCTGGTGGCGCCGGTGTACAGCGTACTTTGAAATTTGTCAAATATCTGCGTGACTTTGGTTGGGAACCTGTAGTACTCACAGCCAATAACGCCGACTATCCCGCATATGATGACACCCTGGCAAAAGAAATACCCGATGGGGTCAAGGTGTATCGATCTACAATTGTTGAACCTTATCGATTTTACCGTAAACTTACCGGCCGCGCCGAGGGCGAAGCCACAGACATTGCAACCCTCACCCTGGATTCGGACCAGAAACAAAAATGGACCGAACGGCTTGCCGAGTGGGTACGCTCCGCGTTTTTTGTTCCCGATGCCCGTATCGGTTGGTTGCCCTTTGCATATAACCTGGGTAAAAAAATAATCGAACGCGAAAATATTGATGTAATCTATTCCACTGCCCCGCCATACACAACACATTTGATTGGTCTGGCCCTGCACAAGAAATCAAATTTACCCTGGGTTGTAGATTTCCGCGATTCATGGATTGGTTGGCTGTCTACACCGCAATGGCGCCCCAAATTGTCACGTGCTTTGGAAAAATGGATGGAACGGTCCGTACTGCGAGATGCCAGCACTTTGATTTCTGTTACTCCCGGGGTAAAAGAAGATCTGCTTAGCAGGAATCCGCAATACAGAGACGAACGCTGGAAGCTGCTGTATAACGGATTTGACCCGGAAGATTTTGAAAACGTAGAAGCAAAGCCCAAATCAATTAAGACCACCATTATCTATACCGGTTCACTTTATGGAAACCGAAATCCTGAATATCTGGTACAGGCACTGGAATCACTCCAAAAAGAAAATCCAGACTTTACGGAAAAGCTGAGACTGCTCTTTGTAGGACGAGTGGGTGAGCCAATAATTAAACGATTAGATTCCAGCAGCATTTCACACCTAGTTGAACGGATTCCCTATGTGACCCATAGTGAAAGTATAGCCTGGTTAAAATCCGCAGATATTTCTTTATTGATCATTGACGACTCTCCTGAGAATTATGGCATTCTTACCGGCAAGCTATTCGAATATATCGGTGCAGGACATCCGGTACTTGCATTGGCACCAGACGGAGATGCGGCTCAATTGATCAAAAAATACGATCTGGGCAGTACCGCGCATCCCAAAAACCCGGATGAAATTAAAAAAGCCTTGTTCGACATTGTTGAGCAGGCAGATAAAAAGAAAATATCTGCAAAAGAATTCACTGCCTTTAGTCGCCATACTTTGACCGGGGAACTGGCAAAACATTTTGACCAGTTGATAAAAAAATGAATATCCTGAAAAATTGTTGAGTTGTAACAATATTATCTGTATAATTAGTAAATCTTGTTTACAAAAATACGAGGACTATTGTGGGTAAAAAACAATCATCCAAAAAACCGTCACAATTAAATATAAAACCAAAAAGTTCATTCATTCAGGACCATCCGGTTTGGACCTTTGTCATAGCGGCCCTGATTCTGCTGACTGTATTCTATTTTCAGGTCCTTTTTGGAGGTAAATCCCTGGTTTCGCCGGACAAAATGACTTCAAAAGCCACAATACAATTTGTCAAACACAATCCGTACGATATCGATTTCCCTTTATGGTGTCCATTCATATTCAGCGGTATGCCCTCATATTCCAGTATGTTATCCATACCCAAGATTGTAAACCCTGTAGATGGTCCCATTCGCGGGATTATTGAAACCCTCAAGCTCCATCACGATCCCAATTTCTTTTTTGTTTTCATCAATTACCTGTTGTTTGGATTATTAGCCTTTATATTTTTAAGGGATCAGAAAATAGGGCTTTTACCAGCAGCCTTTGCCGGCATTGCTTTAATGTTTCTACCTCAATTTATAGCATTTACATCATATGGGCATAATACAAAGTTTCTCTCTCTAATGCTTATCCCCTTAATTTTACTGCTGGCAAACAAGCTGTTTGAAAAACGCAACCTGCTCTATTTTGTATTACTTGCCCTTACCCTGGGGCTGCAGCTCATTCGTGCGCATGTGCAGGTCTGCTATTACACCTATCTGATGTTGGGCATCTATTATCTGGTTACCGTAATCAATACCTACAGATCAAGCAAAAAAGTGTCAGACATTTTGGTCCCCGCCGGTTTACTGGCCGGTGTAATACTGGTAGCTGTTTTACTTTCCTCTATTGTATACATTTCGGTTTATGATTATCAACATTATTCTATTCGCGGATCCAGTGAAGGTAGCGGCCTCGATTTTGATTATGCCTCTGGCTGGTCATTCCATCCGCTTGAAATGGTTACATTTATCATCCCTTCTTTTATGGGATTTGGCGGAGCAACCTATTGGGGTAAAATGCCCTTTACCGATTACCCGCTCTATTTCAGTGTTCTGGTCTTATTTTTTGCCGGTGCGGCACTGGTTTTACGTCGGGACAAAAACACTACCTTTTTTGGCATTCTTGCCCTGTTCTCTTTGCTGGTTTCTTTTGGTAGACATTTTGGGGTTTTGTATACCCCTATGTTTAAATTTCTCCCCTTTTTCAACAAGTTCCGTATACCCAGTATGATCCACATTGTGCTGGATATAGCCATGGTGATTCTTGCCGCTTATGGTATTCAGGCACTGATCGATCTATACAATAAAGAAAGTAATCCCAAAAAACCGGATCCCGCTATTGGCAGAATCAAAAAATACTTCTGGGCGTATTTGGGTGTGATTGGATTGTTTACCCTGTATATGCTGTTTGCACATACCTCCTTTACAACAATGGTTGCTAACAGCCGCAGTCACCTTTCTGCCGCAATGCGTGAGCAGGCATATCACATTGCTCTAATGGACAGTTTTAAATCCCTGGTTCTGACTGCCATTGCTATAGGATTATCTGTTCAATTGGTTAACAAAAAACTATCGATATCCTTTTTCGGATTGTTCATGATTGTACTGGTTGTAGCCGACCTGTGGATGATTGATTACAAAATCATGAAACCCCAGGATGTTGTCAGCGAAGAGTCTTACTTTAATGAAACACCTGCTGTACAATATATGAAAAAGGACACGGACCTGTTCCGCATTTATCCCGCCCGCGATGATAAAGCCGCAAACTGGTACATGTACCACAATATCGCAAGTATTTATGGTTACAGTGCGGCCAAGATTAGAATTTATCAGGACTTTTTAGAAGAGAGTGGCTATGGCACTGGCAACAGTCCCTTTATAATGAAATACTGGCGCAATGTTATGCGTAACAACAGACCCAGCATGGAACCCGTTCCGCCTGAACAAATTGATCCAGGACGCCTCAATTTTGATTATGCCATGATGGACATGCTTAACATAAAGTATGTACTGTCCATGGGGCTACCCATAACCGATCCCCGGTTCAAGGTTGCAACACAATATCCTATCATGTACCAGGGACAACGATGGAATTATTTTGTCTATGAAAACACGCAAGTCTTGCCCCGTGCGTTTTTTGCTGATACGGTTACCGTGTTGAATGGTAAAAAAGCAATTTTTGACTATATGAAAAGCGGTCAGTTTAATCCACGGAAAACTGCAATACTTGAAGAAGCACCTCCCATGACTGTGTTCCCCTCTGCAGAAAATACTGCCGAGGTTACTCATTTTGATGCACACAATATCAAGATTAAAGCACAAGCAGCCAAAGCCGGTGTATTGGTCTTGAGTGAAGTCTATTACCCTGCCGGCTGGAAAGCCTATGTAGATGGAGTTGAAACCAAAATCTACAAAACCAATTATCTGTTGCGTTCCATCTTTTTGGAACCGGGTGAGCACGAAATAGAATTCAGGTTCCATCCCGATTCCTTTTTCCTGGGCATGTGGATCAGTGTCATTACATTTGTTGTACTGCTGCTCATCCTGGCAGGATTAGGAGCAAAATATTTAAAAAACAGGTCAAAAGTACAGGCTTAGCCATGTTTTCAGTACGTAAAACTTTGTACATGATGTCGGGCACTTTGCGCGGCATCTTTTTTATTCTGATACTTGCAGTGATATTGGGCATGGTGCTATATACGCAGCAGATGGTAAACGGACTTCGTCGTGAAGCGCGTGAAATTGTGGGTATTTATGTGACCACCATCAAACGGATCGCATCTGATCCTCTGGCGCCCGAAGCGTTGGGCTGGTCGTTTGAAAACATTACCCAGCGTACCAACTTTCCTCTCATTCTGACCGATTCTGATAAAAATCCAACAACCTGGAAAAGCATTGGAATCCCGGAAACCAATCCATCCAAAGAAACTATTGCCAAAATTCGCAACATGATGGCCAAAATGGAAAAGGAAAACGAGCCCATTGCCATAACCTATGATGATACGGTTTTAAACTATCTCTATTATGGAGATTCAAATCTGATCACCCAACTGATTTACCTGCCTTATATATCCATTGTCGGACTGGGCTTGTTACTCTTGCTGGCCTTTTTAGGTTTCAGCAGTATTAAACAAAGCGAACAGCGTTTCATCTGGGTTGGTATGGCCAAAGAAACGGCCCATCAGCTAGGTACTCCCATCTCTTCTCTGATGGGATGGCAGGAGGTGTTGAAATCCGATTCAGGTAATGCTGAAAATGTAAGCTTTGTATCCACTGAAATGGAAAATGACATTAAACGTTTGGAAAAAGTGGCCGCGCGCTTCTCTCAAATCGGTTCCAAAACACAGCTCAAACCGCAAGACATTCATCCCATTCTTTCAGATATTATGATCTATTTCAAGAGACGTTTGCCCCAAACCGGCAAAGAGATCAAACTGATTGAACATTTTGGAGAGATACCTGTCGTTCCGCTTAATCGTGATCTGTTTGAATGGACCGTAGAAAATCTGATTAAAAACGCAATTGACGCGGTCAAGGGTAAACAGGGTGTTATTGAATTAATCACCGGTGTATTGCCAGATGGCAACGTCTTTCTGGATGTCAAAGACAATGGTATAGGAATCTCTACAAAAGGAAAACGAGATATCTTTAAAGCCGGGTACAGCACTAAAAAACGGGGTTGGGGTTTGGGACTCAACCTGGCCCAACGAATTGTTCAGGAATATCATAATGGTAAACTGTTCATCAAAGAATCTCATGTGGGCAAGGGTACAACCATGAGGGTTATTTTAAATCCATGAACAAGCCCGCACACAAAACCCTTTTGATTACCGGTTCATCAAAAGGACTGGGACAAAAAACCGCCCTTGGACTGGCATCACCAGACACGACGATTATTATCAATTATCATACTGATCACATAGCCGCAAAAGAAACAGTAGATCAAATAAAATCTCTCGGTGGACATGCAATAGCCATCCAGGCTGACGTCAGCCAGGAAGCGGATGTTAACAACTTGTTCCGGCAAATAAAGCAAAAGACCGGCAGTGTTAATATATTGATAAACAATGTTGGTGATTTTGTATTTAAACCCTTTGATGACACAAGTTTTCAAGAATGGCAGGATATGTTTAGCAGCAATCTCAACAGTTGTTTTCTTTGCTGTAAAGCCGCCTTACCGGGTATGCGCCAGAATAAATGGGGTAGAATTATCAATATAGGCCTTGCTAACGCGGGTGTCAAAGCATTTCAAAATGTGGTTCCCTACTCTATTGCAAAAACCGGGGTGCATATTTTAACCAAATCCCTTGCAAAACAGGAAGCTCCCAATGGAATAACCGTAAATGTGATTGCTCCCGGATTAATGGACAATGGCAGGTTATCGGAAGAACAGTTACAAATGCAAGCCAGTACCGTTCCTATGGGAAGGAGCGGAACCGCAGAGGATGTTTTAGGTGCTGTTCAATATCTGATCAGCGATAACGCTCAATATGTAACCGGCACCGAGCTTGTTATTAGCGGTGGATGGGGTCTTTCCTGATCATATAAAAACTCAAATCCATCAATATAAAATCACTGATTTTGGCAAACATGATTTTGGGGATCTTTATATTATGTCTTTGCAATCCTAGTTCAAATCCACACTGTACCTGCATAGTGCTGTCAATCAGCGAAATTCTACCGTCGATGACATAGGACTGCTCAACACCATGTAAATTTAATGTTCCTTCAACTTTGACATCAAATTCGTTATCTGTCTCTAATGTATCAATTGCCGTTAACATACCAGTATAAACGGCATAAGGATATTTATCGGTTTGCAGATATTTTTCCCGCATTTGCTGGTTTCTTTTCGCAATCCCGGTATCCAGATCTCTCAAATCAACCTGAAAATAAAATTCACTCTCCGTTAGGGGATTCTCCCCTTCCCATTTGACAAAACCATCTATCATTGCTGTTGATCCGTCAAACTGCTCCATAGGTGCCTGAACCATAAACAGCACCATATTATCCGCTTCAGTATCAACCTGAAATTCAGCCGAAAATCCTGCGGCGGCAAAAAGCAAAATTATAAAAATCCATTTTTTCATATTCATCCGGAATTAATGATTAATTGAATATAATAAATTTGTCTTTTAATAAACACCTTTTCGTATAGAAATATGCTTTGATATGTATACGGGAATTTGTAAGTTTGTTACTGGAATTTATTGAGGATTTTATGTTAAAATGGTCAACCGCTATTCTTTTGGCAATCACTTTATTTTCTTCATGCAAAGAGAAAGAGCAAGACATAGCCCATGTAAGCCATATACTGGTCATGTACAGAGGCGCATCTATGGCCCCTGCCTCATTAACACGCACAAAGCAGGAAGCTTATGCAATTGCCAATGAATTGTTATACCAGGTCAAAAACGGTGGTCATTTTGCAGAAATTGCCAAACAATATTCCGATTGTGTCAGCAGCAGTCAGGGCGGCAAGCTGGATCCCTTTAAACGTGGTGTAATGGCAATTCCCTTTGAAAATGCGGCATTCAAGCTGAAAAGTGGTGAAATCAGCGATATTGTGAAAACCGAATTTGGTTTTCATATCATCAAAGCTGATCCTTAAATCCCCCTCTTACATTCTTAAACCTTAAAAAAGTCTTTATTTTACTTGAATTTTATTCCATTGTTATGTAACATTGTGGGTTCCTGAAATATATTTGATTTTTGAAAACCCTGGGAGTACTCTATGAACAGTAAATCTTTATTACTGCTTATATCATTAATTTTATCAACATTTCTTTTTACAAGCTGTGGTGAAAAAGTTGATTACAGTCAACTACCCACTTATAAAAATCCCACGCTTTCCACAGAAGAACGTGTTGATGATCTGGTCAGTAGAATGACCCTTGAGCAAAAAACCTCTCAGATGGTTAACGATGCTCCTGCAATCCCTGAATTGGATATTCCTGCGTACAACTGGTGGAACGAATGTCTGCATGGAGTTGCACGTGCAGGTAGAGCGACTGTATTTCCACAGGCAATAGGCATTGCAGCCACCTGGGATACCAAACACATGTATCAGGTTGCGACGGCTATATCCGATGAAGCAAGAGCAAAACACCACAACTTTATCAGGAACGGAAAACATGGAATCTACCAGGGTCTTACTTTTTGGTCACCCAATATTAATATTTTTCGTGATCCACGTTGGGGTCGGGGTATGGAAACCTATGGTGAAGATCCCTATCTTACTTCACGCCTTGGTGTCAATTTCGTAAAAGGATTACAGGGCAATCACCCGAAATATCTCAAAGTCGTAGCTACTGTAAAACATTATGCGGTACATAGCGGTCCAGAACCCGATCGTCATACTTTTGATGCCAAAACCAGTGAACGGGATTTGAGAGATTTTTATCTTCCCCACTTTAGAACAACCATTATGGAATCTGGAGCCTATTCTGTCATGTGTGCCTATAACCGTTATATGGGTGAAACCTGTTGCGGCAGCGACCGATTGGGTAACAAAATCCTTCGCGATGAATGGGGCTTTGATGGTTATGTAGTTTCCGATTGTGGTGCAATACGTGATTTCTGGAAGTATCACAAAGTAGTAGAAACCCGGCCCGAAGCCGCGGCTCTGGCTGTAAAATCCGGTACCGATCTCAACTGCGGCAGCGAGTATCAACAACTGGTTGAGGCTGTTGAAAAAGGATTAATCACTGAAGAAGAAATTGATGTCTCTCTGAAACGATTGTTTACAGCACGATTCAAGCTGGGTATGTTTGATCCTGAAGATATGGTGCCTTATGCTAAAATTCCGTATGATATTGTGGATTGCAAAGCACACCGTGATCTTGCATTGGAAACTGCCAGAAAATCCATGGTCTTGTTAAAAAACGAAAACAATGCACTTCCCCTTTCCAAAAATCTGAAAACCATTGCGGTTATTGGTCCTAATGCTAACGACCAGGAAGTATTGCTCGGTAACTATAACGGTTATCCCACCAATCCCATTACCCCGTTGCAGGGTATTATCGATAAAGTGGGTGAAAACACGCAAGTCAATTACGCGTTGGGATGTGAATGGGCAGCAGGACTGCCGGTTTTTGAGATTATTCCTGACAGCGTACTGTTTACAATAGACAAAGATGGCAAGCGTGTAAACGGTCTTACTGCAGAATATTTCAACAACAACAAACTGGAAGGTGATCCGGTATTTACACGTATAGATAAAAATGTGGATTTTAACTGGTGGGATAAATCACCCTCTGAAGAACTGGATGATGACAATTTCAGTATCCGTTGGAGTGGAGAATTTACAGCTCCTGTAACCGGCAGCTATTCTATTGGCGGCGAAGCCTTTAACGCTTTTAACCTTTATATCAATGATGAAGAGTTTGTTACCTTTAGCAATACACATCATGCAAACAAACGTTACGAGACCATTGATCTGATCAAAGGCGAAACGTATCCCATTACTTTTGAATTTATGGAAAGACAGGGAGACGCCTTTGCGCACCTGATCTGGTCACCTCCCGGACGCGATTATGAATATGAAGCCATAGAAGCTGCCAAAGACGCAGATGTGGTCATCCTGGTTATGGGATTATCGCCCCGGTTAGAAGGCGAAGAGATGCGGGTCAAAGTTGAAGGTTTTGCAGGAGGAGACCGGTTAACACTCGACCTGCCCGCCATTCAGGAAAATCTCATGAAAACCCTAAATCGGTTGGGTAAACCGATGGTTCTGGTTAACATGAGCGGAAGTGCCGTTTCTATCAATTGGGCGGATGAAAACATACCTGCTATTTTGCAAGCCTGGTATCCCGGACAAGCTGCGGGACAAGCTATTGCCGATGTATTGTTTGGCGATTACAATCCGGGTGGACGTTTGCCGGTTACTTTTTACAAATCCGTTGATCAGCTCCCGCCGTTCAAAGAATACAACCTGGTTAACCAGACATACCGGTATTTTGACGGTATGCCCTTGTACGCATTCGGTCATGGTATGTCATACACTACATTCCGCTATCACAACCTTGAGTTGCCGGAGCAAATTGCTTCGGGCGAGCCGGTCAATATCTCTATTGAGGTAGAAAATACCGGTCAAATGGGTGGTGAAGAAGTCGTTCAACTCTATATATCAGACATAAAAGCGTCTGTTCCCACACCTATCCGTACTTTGCAGGGATTCAAACGGATTTATCTGGATCCCGGGAAATCAAAAACCGTAAAATTTACTCTTGATCCCCGTCAGCTTTCATTTACCAACAAAGAAAATCTGCGTATAGTAGAACCGGGATTGTTCAAGGTTTCGGTAGGTGGAAAACAACCCGATGTTCCCGGTCCCTCAACCACAGATGTAATAACCAGCCAGTTCGAGGTCACCGGCAAGACGTTTTATGTAGAATAAATACTAGAAAAATATACTCGAATTTTAACGTGACAGAGGTTTTCTCTGTCACGTTTTTTTTATTATACATAATAAAAAAGCATTCTGCCCACGGATAACACAGATTATCACAGATTTTAAAGTATTAACCGTTTATACTCTACTTTAGGATATTGTCCAAAATTTACAAGCAATCCTAATTTATAACCTGTTGCATTCAGATAATTCAATACCTGTGATTGATGTTCTTTTAATAATTGAGATACAGACTTGATTACTACTATTATTTTACCATAACAAATAAAATCTGGTTTAAATGTTTTATTCAATATAATGTTTCGATATTTTAACTGTATTTCTTTTTGTGAACAAAAAGGAATTTGTTGATATTGAAATTCAATTTCCAGACACTCTTGATATACTGCTTCCAGAAATCCAGATCCCATTTGATTATAAACCTGAAAACAGGCACCCAATATTTTATAACTTTCCTTGTCATAAATCAAATCGTTCATAACTCCCCCTTTTAATTCGTGCATATTCGTGTTATTCGTGGGCATCTTTTACATTTATGTGTCATTCTTGATATTTGATTTATGTAGTTAATTCCCTGTCATATTATATTTAAATTTCTAATTTATTGCAATCCCTTTTAAATCAAAAACAGAAATCCCCTCTTGCAGGTTTTCATAATTATTTGTAATATGGGGTTCACTAAATTTTAGCAAAATATGATCGAATTAAATCCCACAACATTCATAGACGAATCAGAGCTTTCCTTTTCTACTTCACGCAGCGGCGGTCCCGGTGGACAGCATGTGAACAAGGTCAACACCAAGGTATTGCTGGAATTTGATGTAATGAATTCACAGTACTTGTCGGATGAACAAAAAGCGCGTATCCAGGAAAAGCTTGGCAACCGTATTACCAAAGAGGGGATTTTACAAATCACCTCGCAGGACTCGCGAAGTCAGTATGCCAACAAGGAAGACGCGATCGAGAAATTTATCGATCTCTTGCGAGAAGCGCTCAAAACCCGCCCGAAAAGACGCAGAACCCGCATTTCAAAAGCAGCAAAACAACGACGATTGGATGCTAAAAAACACAAAAGCTCAATCAAACAAAACCGGGGACGCATACGCTTTTAACCGCAATAGACACCAGATTTAAAAAAAATATTGCATATCAGTTCAAAATCTTTTACACTGTAATGATGTTTGTTTAATCATGGAGGTTATTCGTATGTCAAATCTATATAAATTTACCCGCCGTAATTTTATCAAAACCACAACTGCTGCTGCTTTTTCCGCTCCCTTGTTCAATTGCGGTAAAACCGGTGTAAGCAAACCCATGACTCGCCCCTTTGGCAAACTTGATTTTGAGGTCACTACACTTGGACTTGGTGGACAAGCGTCCATTCAGTGGACCCCGGAGGGTGTTGATCCCACTGCGATTATTCATAAAGCATTTGAGAAAAAGATAAACTATTACGATACATCCAACCTTTACGGTCCCAGTCAACTCAATTATGGAAAAGCCTTTCGGGAACTGGATCTCATTCCCGGAAAATCGGGATACAATGAAGCCCTGCGCCGGTCCATCTTTTTGACCAGCAAAACCCGAATCCGTTGGGGCAAGGGCGGTTATGACTACAAAGGTGTTAGAAACGGTACCAACGGACCTGAAGGATCTTTGGCCATCGACGATGTAAAACGCACCCTCAGCCAGATCTTTGGTGATGGTAACGGCAATTACCCAAAAGGCGCCTATCTGGATATGGTGCTCATTCATACTATTCGACGCAGTGAAGAACTGGATGTGCTCTTTATGGGACTTGATAACACCTCCCCTTCAGAAGAACATATCGGTGCACTTGCGGCACTACGCGATGTGCGGGACGGAACCAACCTGACTGGCCTGAATCCCAAAGAGGAAAAGCTGATTCGCCATATCGGTTTCTCCGGCCATTATTCCGCACCGGTTATGATGGAATTTATCCGCCGTGACAAAGACAATATATTAGACGGCATGCTGGTTGCCATCAACAGCAATGACCGGTTGTACATGAACATGCAGCACAATGTAATACCCGTTGCAGAGGCAAAAAACATGGGCGTGATCGCCATGAAAGTCTTTGCGGATGGTGCCATGTACAGCAAGGGTGCGCATTTTTCCAATAAACCGGAACATGTCATTCGCAGTGTGGGCACTCCAGATCTGGCCAGTCGTCCGTTAGTCGAATACAGTCTCTCCACTCCGGGAGTTCATACTGGTATCATCGGTATTGGTCAGATCGACAATATCGATACGAAAAAATGCCAGCTTGAACAAAACCTGTCCGCAGCCCAGATTGCCGTAAATGGATTGAGTGCGACCGAACGTGAACAGATCGAAAACCTGACCCGTCCCATCAAAGACGGCAAGACCAACTATTTTCAGATTGAGGAAGGTGGTCTCAGCGCAGTGAACGATCCCAATGTTGAGCAAAAAGTCGTTGATGGCAAACGGACCATTTCTCTTAGCTGGAACACCGCGTATGCAGGTAACGATCCGATCAAAACTTATGAGATCTGGCGCGACAATCAAAAAATTGCAGAGGTTGCGCACAAACCGCAAACAACACTGTCACCGTTTCAATATAATGACACCTTGAATACAACAACTGCAATAGAGTATCAGATCAAAACTATTGATTCCGCAGGAAAAACAGCATCAACAGAAATGCTGAACGTAAAATCAGTATAAATCAATCGGAGCTGGAATGCAAACAACCCGACGTTCTTTTATGAAACGCATGGGCCTCTCCCTTTTGGGAGCGGCCGCCATGCCCATGGCTTGCGCAGCACCAAAAAAACAACCCAACTTTATTATCTTTATCTCGGACGATGTAAGCTGGAACGATATTGGTGCCTATGGACATCCTCACATAAAAACACCCAACATTGACCGAATGGCAAAAGAAGGTGTAAAATTCACCAATGCGTTTCTCACCATCAGCTCTTGCAGTCCCAGCCGATGCAGCATTATGACCGGCAGGTATCCGCATTCTACCGGTGCCGGTGAACTGCACATGCCGCTGCCAGCGGACCAGGTTGTTTTTGCGGGATTGCTAAAAAACGCCGGGTATTATACAGCCAGTTCCGGGAAATGGCATATGGGTGAAGCGGCCAAAGTTAATTTTGACCGTATTGAAGAAGGACGTCCCAGTGGTTGTGAATACTGGGAGCAGGTAGTACAGGAACGTCCCAAAGACAAACCGTTCTTTATGTGGTTTGCTTCTTTTGACGCACACCGTGGCTATGAAGAAAAATGCATCCCCAATCCTCACAAGCCTGAGGATGTAATCGTCCCGCCTTTTCTGCCAGACAATGCCGAGACCCGTAAAGACCTTGCGCTTTATTACGACGAGATTTCACGACTGGACAGCTATATGGGCAAAGTGTTCAAATTACTGGAAGATCAGGGAGAACTGGATAACACCTTTATGTTATTCCTGGGTGATAACGGCAGACCTTTTCCTCGTTGCAAAACCCGCTTATATGACAGCGGTATTCAAACTCCATTTATCATCCGCTATCCTGCTCTGGTTAAAGCCGGTTCAGTTCATGATAATCTGGTCAGTTCTGTTGACATTGCTCCTACCATTCTTGACCTTGCCGGATTGAAACAAACACCAACGTTTCAGGGTAAATCTTTTGTGCCCATGCTAAAAAAGGATTCCGCATCTATACGGGATTATGTTTTTGCCGAGCATAATTGGCACGACTATCAGGCACATGAACGTTCGGTAAGGAATAAAAAATATCTCTATATACGCAACAGCTTTCCGCAATTCAATGGCAATCCTCCGGCAGATGCAGTCCGAAGCATTACATATCGCAAAATGATCGAATTACAATCCCAGGGTAAATTGCCGCCCGAACAGCAGGATTGTTTTATAGCTCCCCGTCCAAAAGAAGAATTATATGATATAATACAAGATCCTGATTCTTTTAAAAACCTGGCTGGTAATCAAAAATATGCAAGCACTCTGGTTGAAATGCGGTCTGCTCTTGATAATTGGATCAAACAAACAGATGACAAGATACCAGACAATCCAACCCCGGACAAATTCGACCGCCAAACTGGTAAAAAATTGTAAGAAAATTGACGAATTCCATAAAATTGTTTGTAAATTTCTTCTAAATTATTAATTTCCTTAGGGATGTATTTCCATTTCATCCCCTACTTTCCCTGTTTTACAAAATCGGTTCATTTCAATATAAATTATATCGCTAACAATAGATTTTTGTGATTCATATTTTAATAAATAATAAATGCTTTTACATAAATCATCACCCGAACCCTTTAAGGAGTTGCAATGAAAATTAAATTTTCAATCCGTTTCATTATAGCAGTATGTCTAATGGGCTCTTTTCTTTTTGCACAGGATGCGGGAAAATCCGTTGAGCAAAAGGCAAAAGATCTCGTTTCAAAATTAACTTTGGAAGAAAAAGTTGCCCTGACCGTTGGCGATGGACGGTTCCTGCCAAATGCTGAAAAGCTTGAAGAAAATACAACAGAGCAGTACATTGCAAATCGAAAATCAAAAATGCTCATTCCCCGTTTGGGAATAAAAAACACCGCATTAACCGATGGCCCTTGTGGTATCAACAAAGGCAACGAAAACAAAGGCGAACCGGGATACCTGTATACCACTTCCTTTCCCACACCAACCTGTATGGCAGCTACCTGGAACGTTGACCTGGTAAAAAAAGCAGGTATGGCCTTTGGTAACGAATTGATTGAATACGATTACGATCTGGTATTAATGCCCGCATTAAACCTTCATCGCAATCCCAATTGCGGACGTAATTTCGAATACTATTCTGAAGATCCTCTTCTTTCAGGTAAAATGGCTGCATCTATGGTACTGGGCTTGCAAGACAATGGTGTAGGTGCTACCCTCAAACATTTTATTGCCAACAACCAGGAATCGAATCGTAGAAAATACAATGCGGTTGTCAGTCAACGCGCTTTACGTGAAATCTATTTACGCGGTTTTGAAATTGCGGTAAAAGAAGGTAGACCCAAAGCAATGATGACTGCATATAACAAACTCAACGGCTTTTACACCGCAGAGATCCCAGGAATGCTGCATGACATAGTACGTGAAGAATGGGGTTTTGAAGGTCTGTTCATGACTGACTTTGACGGTCATTTTGGCGATGCCGTTGCTAAAGTAAGAGCGGGAAACAACCTGCTTATGAGCGGTAGTGAACGCGAGCTAAACGAACTCACCAATGCTCTAAAAAACAAAGAGCTGGATGAAAGTATGCTTGATAAAAATTTATACTATAACATGAAATTAAAGCTTTCTTCTCCAAGCATGAACGGCAACAAACCCTCTTTTAAACCAGACCTGGAAGCACATGCACAGGTAGCACGTGAAGCCGCCAGTGAAGGTATGGTATTGTTGAAAAATGACAACAAAACCCTGCCTCTTAAAAAGAAACAAAAAGTAGCTTTGTTTGGCAAGATTGGTTATCACCTGATTCCCTTTGGCACCGGCAGCGGCAGCGTTCGTAGTTATAAACACACTGTTTCGATAAACGAAGGTTTACAAGACGCAGGATTCAAAGTATTAAAAGAGATGGAAGAAAACTATGTCAATTACATAGAAAAAATCAAACGCGAAAATCTGGTTCCTCCCTATTTTGACAATCCTACAATGCGCAAGAACAATGGTATAACCGGCAATCAGTCTCCCTTGCATTTCAAAGAAAGACTGGTAGCATTCAGCGTTGAACAACGTGTACCCAGAGCAGATATTGAAAAATACGAATCTAAATCTGACCTGGCTGTTATAACACTGGGAAGAAGTGCCGGTGAAAACTATGAAAACGGTTATCTGCCCATCACCGAGATTGAAATGGAACTGGTTAAAAACGTGAGCGATATTTTCCACGCTGCGGGCAAAAAAGTGATTGTTGTACTCAATGTTGGCGGCGTATGGGAAACCGCAAGCTGGAGAGACTATGTAGATGCAATCCTGTTGGCATGGCAGCCGGGACAGGAAGGTGGTCACGCTGTTGCAGATATCCTGATCGGTAACGTCAATCCTTCCGGTAAACTTCCGGATTCTTTTCCGCTGAAATATGAGGATGTACCTTCATCCGATACTTTTCCGGGTGAACCTGCAGATGATCCTATCGTTTCTCTGTACAATGACGGTATCTTTGTCGGTTATCGTTACTATGATACATTCGATGTACCCACTGCTTACGAGTTTGGTTTTGGATTATCATACACCACCTTTGAATTTTCAGATCTGAAATTAAGCAGCAATAAATTTACAAATAAATTACAGGTTTCAGTAACAGTTAAAAACACCGGCAAAGTAGCAGGAAAAGAAGTAGCACAACTCTATCTTTCTGCTCCCACAAAAGAACTATACAAACCGGTTCACGAGCTTAAAGGCTTTGCTAAAACTAAATTACTGAAACCGGGTCAAAGCCAGACCCTGTCCTTTGAACTGGATGAGCGCGCACTTGCCTCCTTCTGGAGCGGAATTGATGCCTGGATTGCAGACAAGGGTGAATATAAAGTGCAGATTGGTGCTTCTTCCAAAGACATTCGTCTTGAAGATACATTCACTTTAGCAAATCAAATTATGGTTGAAAAGGTCCACGATGTGCTTTATCCAAACTTTATCTTGCACGAAATTACACCATCTAACAAATAATATTAACAAATAAATTCTGATCACAACGGAGACTCTAAATATCTCCGTTGTGATCAATTGTGTAATCTAAAATTTTGTAATGCACTACAAGCCTAGTCTCGTTTGTACATTATCCCTCCCAAAATGGTGACCATATTTAAAAATTTTCTCTTTTGTAAAAGGAATAGCAGGCAATGAAAGATAAACCCAAAAAACAATATGTGAAAAAACATTATATTTTTTTATTAATACTTTTTGCTTTAATATTTTCATGTAAGGAGAAAGAATTAAATGACTATGCCGCTTTGGTAGATCCCATGATCGGGACGAACTGGAATGGCCACACATTTCCGGGAGCTACACTCCCTTTTGGTATGGTACAGCTTTCGCCTGATACCAAAGTGGGCGCCTGGGACAAAGAAACTGGTAATGATTATTCTGTGGGAATTTGGGACAATTGCTCCGGCTATCATTATTCTGACAGCACCATTATGGGATTTACACATACTCATTTCAGCGGTACAGGTGGAGAAGGTGGTTCAGACATCATGTTCATGCCTACTGTAGGCGAACTGTTGTTTACTCCCGGAGATACCTTGGATACCAAAACCGGCTACCGCTCAAGGTTTTCTCATGATAACGAATATGCGTCACCCGGATATTATTCTGTACTGCTGGATGACTATAATGTCCAGGTTGAACTCACTGCAACCAAACGTGTTGGCTTGCATAAATATACCTTTCCACAGAGTAAGGAATCCAACGTAATTTTAGACCTGGTTCACGGTAATAAAGATACGCCGGATAGTCTCTTTATTGAAATTAAAGACAATACATTGCTGGGATACCGGGCAGCATCAGGTGGTCTTGACGGCCCAAAGGTAATCTATTTTGTCGCAGAGTTTTCAAAACCTTTTGATTCATTCGGTCTGGAAGTTGACAATACTTTAAAGAACAACCTTACAACAGCCAAAGGTAAAAATATTAAAGGCTTTTTCAAATTTTCTACTGATAAAGATGAACCAGTTCTACTCAAAGTTGCAATTTCCACAGTCAGCATTGATGGCGCAATTAAGAATATGAAAGCAGAACTGCCGTATTGGGATTTTGAAAAAACCAAAACACTGGCAAGAAAAGCATGGAACAAAGAGTTAAATAAAATCGATATTAAAGGTGGTACCCGGGAACAACAGAAAACATTCTATACCGCGCTTTATCATGCTTCTATTCATCCCAATATCTATATGGATGTTGACCGGAAATACCGCAGCACAGATAATAAAATTTACACTGCGGATAAGAACTTTGACAACTATACCAATTTTTCTTTATGGGATACTTTCCGTGGATTACATCCGTTACAGACAATAATCAATACAGAAAAAACAACTCAATATATTAAAACATTCATTGAACGATATGAACACTCGCTCAATATGCCTATTATGGAATTTTCCGGGAACGAAAGATACTCAATGATCGGTTATCACTCTTTACCTGTCGTCGCAGATGCCTATGCAAAGGGATTACGTGATTACGATGTGGAAAAAGCTTACAAAGGAATGAAACAACTGTCCGATGCAAACATACCAGGGAAAAAACACTATTTGCAGTATGGTTTTATACCCTATGAATTCGAAATTGCATCGGTTTCTTCCACACTTGAATACAGTTTTGATGATTGGTGTGTATCGGTATTAGCCAAAGATTTCAATAAAGCTGATTATGATCTTTATAACCAACGCGGTCAATTTTATAAAAACCTGTTTAACCCAAAATACAATTTCATGGTCCCCAAAAGCAGCGAATATGAATGGTATAAAAATTTCGATCCCATGCAAAGTTCACATCATTACACTGAGGCCAATGCGTATCAATATTCAACTTTTGCGATACAGGATATTGAAGGCTTGATAGAGATGATGGGTGGAGATAAAACTTTTGAAAAATGGCTGGATGTTGCGTTTTCCACAGAAACCGATTTTACAAAAATGACAATTGCAGATGTTACCGGATTTATCGGCCAGTATGCCCATGGTAATGAACCCAGTCATCATGTCTCCTATCTGTACAACTATGTTGGTTCCGCATATAAAACACAAAAACTAGTCCGCCAAATTTTAACAACCTTGTACTCTGACAAGGCTGATGGTATCAGCGGTAATGAAGATGCAGGACAAATGTCCGCATGGTATATTTTGAGCGCAATGGGTTTTTACTCTGTCACTCCGGGTATGGATTATTTTGTTATCGGCAGTCCGTTGTTTGACAAGGTAACCATCAACCTGGAAAACGGCAAAAAGTTTACGGTTGTTGCAAATAACAATTCAATCGACAATCCATATATTCAATCCGTTTCTTTGAATGGAAACCCCTATCAAAAATCTTATATAAAATATGATGATATCATCAAGGGTTCTGAAATTGTTTTTGAAATGGGAAACAAACCAAATTTAGAATGGGGCAAAGCTAAAGAAAACCGTCCATATTCATTGAAATATGATGCAGTGGTCATGCCTCAAGTTACTTTTTCAAAAAAAGTCTTTCTTGATTACAGTTTAATTAAAATGTCAACGGAAAATAAAACGGCTGAAATCAAATATACACTTGACGGAACAGAACCCGATCAATCTTCAACAAAATATACCGGTCCGTTCAAAGTAAACGAAACGGCTGTTATCAAGGCCAAAACCTTTGTTAAGGGTAAGGTACCAAGCTATACAACCACTGTTTCCGTTAGAAAAACAGGACTTGAAGAACCACAAAATGTTTCCGGATTAAAACCCGGGATCAAGTATCTTTATCGTGAAGGATTATGCGCAGAAACGGCTGACCTGTTGAAATATCCGGTTAAAGATACAGGTGTTCTCCGTACTTTTAATGTCGATGCAATCAAAGACTCGAGAGTTTTTGGTTACAACCTGACCGGATATATAAATGTGCCTGAAAACGGTATATATACATTTTATCTCGTATCCAATGATGGCGCAACGCTGTATGTGAACGATGAACTGATTGTTGACAATGATGGCGCGCACGCTTCTTATGTTCTGTATGGACAAAAAGGATTAAAGAAAGGGTTCCACAAAATCAAAGTAGATTATTTCCAGATGGGACGAGCCAAAGATCTTGTTGTCAGTTGGCAAAAAGATAATGGCAAAATTAAAGAAATCCCTGCAGAGGTTTTGTTTCATTGAATCTGCTCAATCTGAAAAAGTGAGGATCAAATGATACCTACGGACTTGAAATTACGGTATAACCTGGTTTACAGGTTTATTGCAGTATTTCTGTTTTTGTTTACAATACATTCCCAGGCGAATGTTCTTGTGGATTACAAGCATAAAAGTTCTCCTGAAACGGTTTATACGGTTCATCTGCTAAAGTATCATTTGACCCAACTCACAGGACATGCAAATCCAAAGGACATATCTGTTCAACTGGTATTGGATAAATCATTGCCGGAATCTTGTGGAGATGAAGGTTATCAGTTGCATATATCTCCCGCCGATATAAACATCAAGGCTGCTACAGAAGCCGGGCTGCTCTATGGCTCCGTAGCTCTTGTAGAATGGGTCATTTCAAACAGCTCGGACTATATTGATGATTATCAGCATGCCGATATCGATTTCCCTGTCATTGCCGGTCAGGCTGCTGAATTATTTGAGAACCTCCCGGAGGTTCAATTAAAAAGTAAACCCTTTTATCCATTACGCTTTTTTCAGTTATCCAATTTCTCTATGGGTGTAGCGGATTTGATTGATACAGATGTACTTGCTGAAAAAAATAATTATTACAGCGGCCATGAAGGGGGATTCAAGGATGCTGCTCATACATGGAAAACATGGTGTGACTGGTGCTCGAGGCACAGAATCAACCGCCTGTCAAACTGGCCGTACAGTACCGGTACAAACTGGTGGGACCTTGCTGTTGATCCCGCTACAAAGGGAATGAGTCAGTTCACAAATGACGAAATCATCAAAGCGGCACAGGTTCGAGAAGACTTGTTCAAATATGCTTCAAGTCGTGGAGTGAAACCTTATTTAATGAACTATTTAACCGGGTCTGCCACATCTACTATAGCTAAAAACCGTCCCGATCTTGTGGGTGTACTCAGCAATGACGAACACCACAACGGCGCCATGTCTTTTTGCCATGCGGACGGAAGACTGACTAAAGTGTTTACCGCGCAAATCCGGGCCATCTTGCGCACCTATCCCTCTCTCGCGGGAATTCACATCCGTTGGTGGGGAGAGTCTTTTCCCTGTCAATGTGATAATTGCCGGGGCAGACAGGGTGAACTGCAAAAAAAGCTGACGCTTGAAATTATAGAGGCAGCTATTAAAGAAAGACCCAATATAGAGATTCTGTTAAGCGGTCGTTTGTTTTTACACGGTTCGCAGAAGTTTTGGGATAAACTGCCCGACAATGTAATTCTGCAGACCAAATGGGGACGTGACTGGGAACCCACTGCTGAGCCAAATCTGGATTTTGACGAAATCCGGAAAACCGGAAACCGCTTTCTGATCAGCCAGGCCCTTCCCAGTGAAGAGGTCTCTCCATTTGGAAATGTACAATATCTCCCCTATCAGGAAGGTGTCAAAAAATATGCGGCTTCTGACAAGGCTCCCAATTTCAGCGGATTCAGCATTGTTTCAGCAGAAAAAGATTTTGGCTGGATCACGGAGACCAATTTCCTTGCAATGGCAAAGCTAAACTGGTCCCCCCTGCAAACCCGGGTTGAGGATCTGATTGACAATTATCTTGAATCCACTTATGGCAATGCCAGTGAAGCTATTTATAAATCCCTCGAGTTGAACCAAAACGCCTGGAAAGAATTCTGTGTTGATTTCGACGGAATTACACTGTATAAAGATTATTATCGTTTGGCCTGGATGTTTGGACTGGACAGCCTGAAAACAGCAAAACCGGAAGAACTGGCAAAAAACATAAAACGCATTGAAAAGCATTCCCAAATGATGGCGCAGGCACTTTTTTTACTGGAAAGCAATCGGGACCACGTAACTCCAACAGCCCTGCCGGCTTTTAACGACATGGTTCACGGTACACAACTCTTTACCGAGTTTTTTACCTCCAGATTATTACTAGCTGAAGCCTTTTCGAATAAGCATCGTCAGGAAACAAAAAAAATGAGGAAAAAACTCGAGCTTGTTCTGGAATCTGACAAACGCCTGGTAAAACTGGCATTGTCCAAACCCAACATTGCGGATGATTTTGAAATGGAGGGCATGGTCAACGCAACAAATTATTTTCGTGATTCCATTTATATGAAAACCGGTGCCTGGGATTTTCTCCATAACCGGGTTTTTAATGAAATGGACGAGATTGAAGAAATGATTCAACAGCTTGAGAATTGATTCCTTTTCACTTTTTATAATATCCCCCGGCATGTTGTAACGGGGGATATAATCCTGTTGACTTTTTAATCCGGGTTTAATATTTTCAATTATCCCAATCACAAAATCCGGACAAATCATGATACACCTTGAAGCATATCAAGCAAATCAATTTATCGCTATCCTTTCTGAAAACAATCTGCCTCTCCCCCGGCATCAGATATCCCAGTCCTTTATAGATGGTATGTATGGTAAAGCTTTTATCAACGCTCCCGGCTCTGCGGTTATTGTGGGAGACTTTGTTGAACTATTAGGGGAATTCAATAAAGAAATTTATGATAAAATTGCCGAAATCCGGGAAGCACACCTTTATGATCCTCCCATAGCCTGGCTTGATGGCATTCAAAAATACTATGCCGGAAAAATTACAGCATATACAAGAATGGCTTTTCATCCCATGACAGCTGAACAAGCGTCAAAATCCGGTTTGAGCATACAAGAAGAAACTCCATTGGTCCTTGAAGGCCAGCCGGTTGAAATCAAGCCCATTGACAACGAACTCGCCGCTGCCATGCACGCGGAAGAATGGTCCATGGATCTGGTAGCCAATACAATGTACATGAATGAAAACGATTTAAAAGGCTTTGGATTTGCGGCAACCATTGGTAATAAAATAATTGGAGGCATTGGCTGCTATACGTTTTACCGCAACGGCATCGAGATCCAGGTGGATACCCATGTGGGGTATCGTCGTCATGGGATCGCCTCCCGTGTAGCCCGCCGGATGCTGGCAGAATGCGGACGCCGTAACCTGGAATGCCACTGGGACGCCATGAACGCAGAGTCCACTCGACTCGCCGAAAAGCTGGGATTTGTAAAAATGAAAGAATACCGGTGTATGATGATGTCCCATGAATGAATAAATAAAATAACATTGGAGACCCACTGTTGATTATTATTGAAGCTGTTTTAATGGGGATATTTGCAACATACGTTATGGATTTTTTGGCTGGAATGTTTGCCAAAAGAAAACTCATTTATCCATTTATTTCTCAGGAAGCTATTGGCAGATGGTTCCTTTACATATTTAAAGGCAAATTGGTTCATAAAGATATTAACAAAAGCCCGGCATTAAAGAATGAAAAACTTTGGTGCCTGATATCTCATTACCTAATCGGAATTGCACTAGCCGGAGTATATTTGATACTTTTTTTCAACGTGGCACTGGTTCAAGAATTTGTTTGGATGTCACTGGTTTTTGGAATTGCTACAATTTGCTTTCCCTGGTTTTGGATGCTTCCTGCTATCGGTATGGGTTTTATGGCTTCAAAATCACCACATCGATCAAAAATTTTAAGAACCAATCTTATCAATCACACAAACTTTGGTCTTGGGCTTTTTATATGGATTGTCTTATTTCACCGTTTCTTCATCTAGAGAATACATTTAATCAAACTATTTTAATTTACAGATCGACCGGAATCTCTCCTCTTCAGGTGTATGGTTGGTCATTCCTGGAAAAAAGACCAGCATATTTCAGATATTCAGAGTAACCCGAAAAAATTTCTCTGTCTGTTGCAGAAAAAAAAAGCACAATTGCAAATCAATATTCGTATATTATCAATGTAAAACAATCAAATACACAAAACAACTGCGTCAACCGGACCCAAAAAGTTAATTAGAAAATATATTGGAGTACAAACATGGAGCGTCGTAAATTATTTAAAATATTAAGCGGAGCGATTGTAGGGGGTGGTGCTGTTAGTGTGGTCACTCTCACTACTGCTTTTAAACCTCAAGTTTCTCCCGCAGAATCTCCCAAAAAATTGACCCATAATGATGAAGAACATTCCTGGCCCTATAGTCAATTAGATCCTTTGGCTGCAGCCGAGCTGGCATATAATAGCTATGACAAGGGAAGCTGTATGTACGCCACCTTTAAAAGTGTTGTCTCAAAACTGGCTGATCAAGTGGGTGAGCCATTTAGTAATTTCCCCTGCGAAATGATGAAATACGGACATGGAGGTATTGGTGGATATGGTACGGTGTGTGGTGCACTTAATGGAGCGGCCGCCCTTATTGGCTTGTTAGTAAAAGACAAACCCAATCAAGACTACCTGATAGAAAGTTTGTATCAATGGTACGAAAAAACCCCGCTTCCTCAATTTAGTCCGGTTAAACCTTTACTGGAATTCACTCCACCTACATCACTCTCTAATTCTGTACTTTGCCATGCATCAACCACAAACTGGAGTAATACAAGTGGATATGCAATTAAATCTAAAGAACAAAAGGAACGCTGCCGCAGGTTGACCGCTGATGTGGTATACCAGACAGTTACCATGCTTAATCAATTTTTTAACAATGACTTTATGACATCCGGGAATGCAAACGAACCCGTTACAACATGTATAACCTGTCATGGAAAAGAAGGTAAAGTGGCAAATATAAGCAGCAAGATGAATTGCACACCATGCCATTCGGAATCTGTGGGACATGAACTCTTTGCTGATATTCATTACAAGCTTATGAAAAAGAAATAAAAATCCCTAACCCGGCTCTTGTGGCCGGGGTTGATACCTATGAATTATAAAAAATCTGTTAACACAATCATTACTCTCCAGATCCGTTATTTTACATTTCTCATTTTGTCAGGATATTAACTAGACCATGTTTTACAAGATTGATCATGACGGAGACAATCTCCGTCACGATCGTTTATTTCAGTTTATTTAGACATTGAGCCAGGACGCAGGGATTTAAATTCGTCCGTTATCAAGCAGTCAGCCTCATTTATAATAGCAACTCTTTAAAGAACATATAGGATTAAACCTCAACCGGTGATTAAAATCTCCTGGCGAAAAAATGTTTATTTTATTGCGATGAGACAAGATATTGTATATATTAAAAAGTATATGTATTTTAAAAAATAAAACTTTTCATCCATGCGAACATAATTAATCTCAATATAATTTTCAATCCAAATTTAAAGGGTCGAATATGAAAAAAAACAAGGGAAAAGGTAACGTATCAAGACGCCAATTTATTGGAGCAGGCACCGCAGCAACCGTCTTGACTGCGGGTGTATTGACTACAGGTTGTTCTTCCAAACCAACACCAATGGCCACCGGTGTCGGAAAACCCAACTCTAAATTTGGCGGTGTACAGATAGGCGCCTCAACTTATAGTATTCGTGGAATCAATCCATCAAATGTGGACGAACTGCTAAAAGCATGTATTGAAGCAGGCCTAAGTTCCATAGAATTCAGGCAGACAAACCTTGCTGAAGAATTTTGTGGCGCACCCAAATTAAAAAGTGCCCCACCAAGACCCGGGCAAAGAGGATATGAACGGTACAGAGCGCAACAAGAACGGGATTTGACCGAAGAAGAATATGCAGAGCTTGAAAAACAGGCCGCAGATTCAAGAGAAGCCTTAAAACAGTGGCGTTTATCCGCTCCTATGGATAAATTTGCTGAACTTGCACAAATGTATCGGGATGCCGGAGTAAACATTCATCTTATGAAATGGACACCAGCTAGCTGGTCACCGGAAGAAATTGACTATGCATTCAAAGCTAACAAAGCCATGAATGTAATGGGAATCACGGAAGAAATGAGACTGGAAACCGCCAAAAAAATGGGCCCGATTGCTGAAAAATACGGTTTGTATGCTGTCATGCATAATCATTATCAATATGCAGAAGAAGGTTTCAACGTAGATGACATTCTTGCCGTTTCACCTGGTATTATGCTGAATTTTGATGTTGGCCACTATTGGGGTTCAACCGGACTTAATCCCTGTGATTTTATTGAAAAATATCATGATCGGATTTACAGTTTGCACATCAAAGATAAAACCGGTCTCAATACAGAACCACCCAATGCAAACCAGGTTTGGGGACAGGGTGATACACCACTGGAAGAAATATTGTTATTGATCAAAAACAAATACCCCCAAATCTATTGTGATATTGAACTGGAATACAGAATCGCTGCCTGGTCAAATTCTGTCAAAGAAACCAGGACATGTGTTAACTATGCACGTAATATTTTAATCTAAAGCTGTATATTTACCTATAGTATGATCGTGACGGAGAGTATCTCCGTCACGATCTTTCGAATTAACTTTTTATAAAGGCTGTTTGGTACGGCCTATCCTCCCAACAGCAATCTCTACAACCCGATTCCCCGGCTAAGCAGTCCACTATTCAAAATTTTTCATTCATTATAGTACCCTGTTTACCAACTTGTAAATCTGTCAGTGTAATTAATAAAATAAATATTTATCCTGATATTTTTTTTTCATACATTATATTTTTTAAAGGAAAGAATGATATAAATAAAGGGACGCTAGTCCTGATATGCAAGAAAACCTTTCTTAAATATAAATCTATCTAAACTATTGGAATCCATTCTTTAATAAAAAGGGAGTTCATATGGAATCTATCCGGAATGTTATTGACTATACAGTGTTCAATAATTCAGTCGGTCAGTATCTACTGCTAAGCGGCGCCATTGTATTGTCAATTATATTAGGCAGAATTGTCTATTTTTTCTTTAAAACTTCATTGCGTAGAATTGCACTAAAATCAAAAACCAAATTCGATGACTATCTCATTGATATTATAGAAGAACCCATTGTTCTGCTGATCGTCAGTGGTGGTGTTTGGGTTGGCGCCCGATTTCTGACACTGAATGAAGGCGGAGTAAAGTTTTTTCATAATGTAGTGATTACCCTGCTTGCAATTACAGCTACCTGGTTTCTGGTACGGTTTTTTGACATGCTGATCACCGCTTACATCGAACCTATTACCGAAAAATCAAAAAGCAAACTTGACGACCAGATTCTGCCAATCGTCCGTAAATCCGTGAAAACGGTTATTCTGGTTCTGGGAGGTATCATCATCCTGTCTAATCTGGGATATGATATATTGTCCATTCTGGCCGGTATTGGTATTGGTGGTTTGGCCATTGCTCTGGCAGCTCAGGACGCAGTTAAGAACATTATCGGTGGTATTACCATCTTTTGGGACAAGCCGTTCCAGATTGACGACTGGATTGAAATCAGCGGCAAATCCGGTTCTGTACTTGAAGTGGGTATGCGAAGCACCCGCATCAAAACCGTAGGCGGTACGCATGTAGTTATCCCCAACAGCGCTATTGTGGATACCGTTGTGGAAAACTATTCCAAACGCGAGCGACGCCGGATGGTGGTGAACATTGGTCTGGTCTATGAAACAACAGCAGATGATATGGATAAAGCCATAGATATTGTTAAAAAAACCATTGCCGAGGTAGAAGGTATAGACAGCGACGATACCGAGGTCAGATTTACCAACTTTGGCGCTTTTTCTCTCGATCTGGAAATTGTCTACTGGATCACGGACAGCAGTAACTGGAAGATCATTGTTCATAAGGTCAATATGGGCATCAAACGCAACCTGGATGAAGCCGGTATTGAAATGGCGTTCCCAACAGAAACCCATTATGTTATTAATCAAAACAGCGCAAAATGATCCATTGTCTGTCATGCGTTTAAACGCGCTTATCATATAATCCTTTCTCAGTGTTCATTTATCGTGACGGAGTTAATCTCCGTCACGATAAAAAGTCCGTCTCCCGATATACAAATCAGTAATTCCAACCTCAACATGACACATTCTTTTTTATTGATTCTTAAACAAAAATATAATTAATTAACCTTTACTCTGTTAGCCTATAAAACAACCAAAGGACATACTAGATGAACTTTCGTTTGAATATACTTTGCCTCATGCTATGTTGGGGTTTGTTTACCTCATCCATCTACGCTGAATCGACACCGGATACGGCGACCCATATTGTATCCCTCAAACAAGCACACGTAGGCAGCCTGGAAATTGATACACTGCTTTTGGACAGTTTTGAACGCCTGCCGGAAGCGCGACGTACTTTTTACCTATCAGCCCGTGAAATCCTTGTCGAAACTCCTGACGCAACACTTACCCATCCAGGGATCATTGAGGCAGCTAAAAAAGCCGGACTTGCCCTCATCAGCGGACCGATGTTGGGTGATGTTTCTGAGAGCGGTATTACCCTCTGGTTCCGTGCGGTCCACGCAGAAGCATTAACCGTAAAAATAACAGATAAGGAAGAAAAACAGCAAAAGGATTTCAATGTCGAGGTCACCCAGCCCGGTGCGGCCACCCGGGTCAGGATTACCGGATTGTCGGCAAACACCCCATACCTCTACCAAATCGTTAACAATGCAGATGCTGTTTTAGGTAATGGCTCTTTTCGCACAGCTCCTGAACCGAATACCACAGACACCATGCGCATTGCCTTTGGTTCTTGCTATCATAAGATCGGTGTACACAATCCCAATTTGATGCGGTTGATTGTAGAGCGCGGCAATCTCGCCATGCTGTTATTGGGTGATATCGCAGTGGATGACCGGGAAACCAACTCCAATATGCACTATGCGGATTATCTATTACGCGACGTTTCAAAACCGTGGCGGACATTTTCTGCCAACATTCCGGTCTATACCAGCTGGGATGATCACGATTATCTGAACAATGACAAATCCGGACTTCAAAAAGGTCAGATAACAAACACTCAGCGCAACGCGCTGCGGAAACTCTGGCAGGAAAACTGGGCTAATCCCCAGACATCAGTCACAGACCACGGGATCTATTTCAACACCGTCATTGGCGATGTGGAAATCATCATGCTCGATACCCGCTCTTGCCGAAACTGGCAAAAACGGGAACAGCGAGGATCCTACCTTGGCGATGAGCAAATGCAATGGCTCAAGAATACACTCAAGGCGTCCAAAGCCCGGTTTATCATACTGACCAGCGGGACCATGTGGAGCGACTTTATGTCCAAAGCAAAAGACTCGTGGGGCAGTTGGGACATTCCGGGACGAGAAGAGATCTATGACTTTATTGAAGAGAACCAGATAGGCGGTGTATTGCTTTTGAGTGGCGACCGTCACGGCGCACGCAGTTTCAAGATTGAACGGCCATCGGGTTTTGCGCTGCATGAATTCGAAGCCGCAACCCTGGGCGGTGTTCCCGGTCCGGATGCTTTTGCCCCGGACAAATCGGCACAGCTTTTTGGTTACGCCGGCGGATTGATCGCTTTTGGTGAATTCACTTTTGATATGAAAAAAGCGGATCCCACAGTAACATTTCGTCTGATAAATGAGGCAGGAACGGAACTTGAAAAACACACGTTCCGCTGCTCTCAGTTTAATCCGCAGAAACCATAACGGATTTTTTACTGAACAAGAATATCGAGGCTTCTACATGAAAAAAATCAGTCTTTTATTACTCTTGATGTTAATCCCTCATTTTGGTGTTTTAGCACAAACGGATTTAAAATCGATTACAGAACCTGTCAAAATCATTTTCGATACGGATATGGGATCAGATTGTGATGATGTAGGAGCGCTGGCCCTGTTACATACCTATGCGGATATGGGCAAGGTTGAAATTCTTGGATCTATATATAGCTCGGGCAAAGTACCCTATGGTGCGGGAATTGTGCAGGCAATCAATATCTATTGTGGCCGGCCCGAGATACCCGTGGGTGCGAACTATAAAGACGATGTTGGTGATAGCGTGGATAAAATGAGTGCGGAAAAGCTGGTAAAAGACACCGATGCTTTCGGCAATACCATCATATCCAACACCGATGCTGTTGAACAAACACTACTGAACAGGAAATTACTTTTAGAACAGCCGGACCATAGCGTGACCTATATTACCGTGGGCCATACCAAGGGATTGTATGATCTGTTGGTTTCGGAAGGAGATGCCATAACGCCTTTGAGCGGATTGGAACTGGTCCGAACCAAAGTCCGTCGCTGGGTGGCTTTGGGTGCGCTTGGCGCAAACAATAAAAAAAGAGAATACACACAAGACTGGAATTTCTTTAAAAACGGCACTGCTCCCTTTACAAAATATCTAATCGACAATTTACCGGTGCCTATGGTTTTTGTGGATGCCGGTGCTGATGTGATGACCGGTAAATCCTTAAAACAGACACCTGCCGGCAATATCATCCGTACCGCCTATCGGGACTGGCTTTGGTGGTATGGCAAGAAAACGCTTGATGACCAAAGGCCAAGCTGGGACCTGGCCACGGTTTATTATGCGGTTGAAGGCGTTGGCGATTATTTGATAAACAGCGGAACCGGCTATTTAGACTTTGATCCTGATAAAGGATGTAAATGGATTCCCGATGAGAACAAACACATGCAAACCTACATCAATCAAAAGGATGGTGTTGCAAAAGACTTTGCAGCGTATCTGAACATGATGATTGCAAAACCCCGGGAGTGATGGATTTAGATTATCAGTTCTCTTTTAGAGAGTCTATTTAAATCCGGATGAGTTCCCAGTATACCAACAGTCACAAAATTAAGGGCCTATTAGTAAATCCCTGGAAACAGCCTGTAGCGTACGCGCTGCGTATATTCCTTATACCCTGGCAACTCTTGCTGCAATGTTTGGTCTTCTAACGCGGTTCTGATCACCGAGATGATCAGTGCTACAGCAGCCGGAACGAGTGTCCACAGGGAGCTCAGGGCCAGCACAATACCCAACAATGGCAAAATCGTTCCGGAATAACCCGGATGCCGAACCAGTCGATAGGGACCGCTATCACACACCACATGACCTCTATCCGCTTGAATACGCACAACGCTGGAGAAAAATCGGTTCTCTACAAATGCCCACATGGAGAAAGCGTATCCGAGCGTTATCAGGATGATACCGAAAATAACAAGCCATAACGGCAATGCGGGTGACCAACCAAAGCGGTGATCCAATCCCGCCACTATAACCAGTGGAAAGCTTACACTCAGCGCCATGAGCGGAGCAAGCACTTTATCCCATGCTTTCGCACTTTGGATTTTTTCCATGTTTTGTCGTTCTGCCAGCAACCCCGGATGCCGCCGTTCCGCCCAAATACGTCCGCCAATACCCGCGGCAACAATCAGCAAAGCATAGATCCATGCCTGCCACCAACCAAAATCGCCTCCGCACACCAACAGAACCAAAGGGATCAAGAGATACACCACTATTAAACGGATCCATTGGCGAACCAGGTTTGCTTGAGGCGCTTTATGTTCAACTCTTTTTGACATATTCGTATCCCCGGAATCACGCGAGAAACTCTCAGCGATTCCATCTTGTTTTTTTGACTTTGTTATAAACTATTTATCTTTTATCAATCCCTGTATGCTATCCTGTATTTGTGCAATGAATACATTTACCTTCTTTTTCTCTCTACGTGTATGTAAACCAATTGTTTCACATTTTTCAAGTCTGGCACACCTCCCGGAGGTCCGGGACCTCCGGGAGGTGATATGATACGAGTCTCGAAACGTGAACAAATAACAATCCCGCTCGTGACGGAGATCATCTCCGTCACGATCTTTTAGATAAAATACGGACGCTACAGCTTAAGTAAGATATAGATAAAAACTTTAACCACAGATACACTCAAGATAGTACAGTCCTTGACCCTCTACACAGTTTTTTAGTAAAAATGTATATTTTCCTATTGACTCTTTCCAAAAATATGATTAACTAAAATCATACCCAAAGTAAAATTTCATTTTTATTTATTTCTTATTCCATATATTAAAATGCTTTTATACAGCCTATTGGGAGGTATAAATATAAAAATACATTTTCAAAAATTATGGTGTATTTAAAAATGACAAATACATCAGAAATATTTAACGTTGCTCAATCTCCTGACAAAGTTATTTGTCCACCAGAACAAGTTTTCATAAACCAAGATTTCGATTTTCTGCTAACTGTGGGTGGGCATCTGGTTGAAGATGATGAAGAATATAATAAATTTATAAAACTCCTTATTGAAATTGGAGAATCCAGGTTTTTCGTTAAAGAAAACATCGGAGCAACGATAACAGACAGAAAAATACCATTTGAAGCTACCTTTTCCGTAAAGAGTGACCTAAAAGAATTTGACAACAAATTTCACGAGTTTGATGAATATTTTGGAATGGGAATACCCCATTGGTTTGTTCACGGCCAGAGTAAGAATTGGGGAATTTATATAGCAGAATATCCGACTATAAATATTATTGGATGTACAAGTGATTTATCGGAGAGCTTTAGGAGAGTATTTAAAATTGAAAGAAATGGATATGAGCAGGTAAAGGAATTGCTACATGCTGAACTTCAATTGCTTAAAAGGCCGAAAGACAGAAAGAAATTCTTTGAAAACTATAAAATAAAAACGCACCCCAACGATGGGTATTAAAAGTCCATAGGCTGGCCTGTGTGGCCGGGACTCACATAAACAAAACCACAGTATTGATCGTGACGGAGATGATCTCCGTCACGATCATTCGAATCAACTGTTTTTCAAATGATGGGCCAGTGGTCCACCAAGCAACTGCAGCTCCTTAAATAATAAAAGGCTGGAAATCCAACCTTGTGTGATGCAGAGATTTATCCGAGTAACTAACTATTAGTAGATTGCCAAATTTATGCATTATATTTTCTTACCTATAAACAAGCATTTCGATTCGGGCTTTGGTGCAACTGCTGACTCTTTTAGAGATGCAGCATCCAAACTTTTATCATCTTCTGAAGAAACTGACAAATTGTACAATATCAAACTACCAATATGCTATTTGCTTAGACATTCAATTGAATTATATCTAAAATCAATCATAACTGTATTTCACAAGACCTTTAAGATTATCACAAGTCAGAAAAAATATTCTGACAAACCAGAAATCCTTGTAAAAGGTAATTGGAGACCTCTAACTAAAATTCACAACATTGAGTTTTTATATCAATATGTGCTCAAACTATTTATTACATACAAAGAACCCCTTGAGAAGCATACAAGAACAATTTGGGAAGTACCTGATGATCTTTTAGAAATGATTAAAAAAATAAATAAAGTTGATGAGAGAAGTACGTTTTTTAGATATCCAATTCTAACAAGTCCCGAATTAGATGAAATGAAATCCTCAATGAAATCAATTGCCACAGAAGCAGTGATAAAACAAAGCCATACTGACAAACGTTCATCAAAAATTTTTGTTATGTCAGATAAAGATGACGAAATCATTGATACATTCATCTATGATTATGACACACTAAAAGATATTTTAGATACATTATCAAAAACCACTGAATTCTTATCATCACTTCACTTGGCAGTTAGAATGGATTTGTGTGATGGATTTTAATCTGTATTATTAAACCTAACATTTCTATTCACCAAAATTGAGCAAATGATTCTTTATAGCAGTCCATTGTCCATACCCCCGTCCTCGTGGCCGGGGCTTATCTAAGAAACACCAACATTACTCCCCATAATCACCTTTAAAAATTTTTACTAAATCTTACTGCCCCAATCCGGATCGTACCATTCCATTTTAACGTATTTATGAAATATTGATCATGACGGAGATGATCTCCGTCATGATCTTTGTAATACTTGTATAACACATCCGGGAAGTTCAACACGGTTCCCCCTAAAACGCAAAAAGGCCAGATATACCGACCTTGTGTATTGTGCTGGGGTGCAGGGATTCGAATCCGCCAGCGGGCGGACAAGTTCCGCCGGTGGGCGGACCTGCGGCCCCATTGGTTCCATGATCCAGCTTTTCTAATAATCTCCTTTAATTTACCCATTTTGATCTCTATTAGACGAGAGTCAAATAGAGATCAAAAAATTAATTATCAATCTTTAACACACCTTAATGACAAACCTTGATTTTTAGGATAAGGGGACCGGTGAATTTGTGCATTATCTGGACTCAATGATCGCAACCAGCCTTCACTATCACTACTCTCACCAGAACACCAATAACCAGCAGACAATCCCATACTATTGAATGTACCATCATGATAAACACGATTGCCTCCAGGACGTGCCGTAAATCCACTTTCATTAGTAGCACCAATATTCGGACTATACCAATGTGATGTACCTGATTCTTTTAATTTTCCTCCTTCATCTGTTCCTCTCCAACTGGAACCATCTGCTTCACTTGTGCTCATACCCAGGAACATTTCAAGTTTTTTCCACTCTTCGTCTGTAGGCACGTGCCAACCAAGCGGAGAAAGATTACGTTCGTCGTTGACAGCAAACCAGTTGTACATTGCCCCATAATCTTCAGCATTACTTGAATTATTTTCGTAATAACAATATGCACCAGTACTCAAAGCACTCCAATGTGAATTATCCGTAACGTTAGGAATTGGATCACCATTTCGATAATGTGCAACATTTAAATCTTCTTTCATCCAACACTGATCACCAATCAGAACAGTTTCATAAACATTTCCATCGATATCAGTTACTGTTGGTGGGCAAAGAGCACATTCTTCGTAAATCGATAGTATTATATAGCTATCCGGTTTACCCATAACTCTTGCAGATAAATCGTTTTCATCAGCGATTGTCAATTCTTTAACAATCGTTTCTGTGTCTTTTGTGATTTCTATAGGACATATAATAGTATCTCCATTGAAAATCACAAAGCAGCTGGTTACCTTACTCCCCTTGTTTTCATCTCCATTGGTTAAAACCAATACATAATTATTATTAGGATCAAAACCCGGAAGGACAATTTCTTCAGTTACAGGTGCACCCTTTCCCCTGATTATTGGATCAGATTCAAAAATCAGTGTACCAAGATCCTCAGTCGATGAATTTGTGATTGATTGCAGTTGATCCGCTTGATATACAGCGTTTACAACTGTATCTCTTTTCTCACATGAAAATGTGAATACCAATACAAACACCATGAGCAATAAACATACTCGATTCATCTTACCCTCCAATTCTTTAAAACTTTTTTATAACTCTAATAACCCCTAAATGGAATGATTTATTATAGATAATAATTACCAGCGTCAATGTCAATATTAAAATGAACATAATTCAACTTTTTATATCCCCAAGAAAATTGTTTCCCCCAAAACAAAAAAAGCTGGAAATCCAACCTCGTAGCCGTACTTGTTTTTGTTACAGATAGAATTATTTAGGTTTTGGTTAACTTCTAACTAAGAGCTGAACAACCCCCATGATTCACATCTTCCTCCATAGGGAGATATCATTTCTGAAACTTTAATTTGATAATCTACTATCATTTCATAAGTGAGTAGAGTCCGGATTTGGAATGTTGCCCAACCATAATCATCTTCTTCGGGTTCAATAATCTCAATACCAGGCCAATGGGCTATCATAAATTGAATGCATTCAGTAGATAACGGCCAATGATCAAAATCAATGTTTATGTCAATAGTGGCTTCCTTGGTAAAATCAAAGTTATCGCCTTCAAGTCTTCTAAAAACATCTCCGTCTGCTGTATCGGGCCATTTCATCAGTTTATTATCCCCCTTTTCATTTGATCGTGACGGAGATAATCTCTGTCACGATCTTTGTAATACTTTTATGATACCTCAGGGAGGTGCAACACAGTTCCCCCAAAAACGCAAAAAGGCCGGATATACCGACCTTGTGTATTGTGCTGGGGTGCAGGGATTCGAACCCCGGTTCCATGAGCCAGAGTCATGTGTCCTGCCGCTGGACGACACCCCAGTTTGGCTATATTATAAACGAGTTACCGTTTCAACGTGTAATGGCTTCAGCTCCTGCTTTCAGCCGTCTTGTCACCGCTTCTTTACCAAGGACTACCAACATATCGTAGAGTCCCGGACCTACACCCATTCCGGAAACCGCTAACCGTACCGGGTGTATCAGTCGACCTGTACCGGCTTCATTTCGCTCGGTCACCACATGGAGGGCTTTTTCAATCGACTCTTTATCAAACACATCTAATTTAACAATTTCATCAACAAATTCAAGTATTAATTTTACTGAATCGTCTTTCCACCTTTTTTTTACGACCTGCGGATCATATTGTTCCGGGTCTTTAAAAAAATATTCCCCCAGTACGGCAAACTGGTCCACAAACAACATGCGGGATTTTAAAAGGTCCACAACTTGATACAAATACGCTTCGGAACCATAATCCAGTCCCTTTTCAGCCAGTTGGGGTTTTACCTGTTCAACCAGCTCTGCTGTATCACGTTGGGTAATGTGCTCGCCGTTTACCCATTCCAACTTGCGCAGATCAAAAATAGCCGCAGCCTTGTTTACGCGCTCTAGCGAGAACTCGTTCACCAGCTCTTCTTTTGTAAAGATCTGTCGCTCATCGCCTTCACCGGGATTCCAACCCAGTAAGGCTATATAATTTATGATCGCTTCCGGTTCGAATCCTTTTTTCACATAAGAGGCCACATCCGGGTCTACTTTGCCTTGGGGCAAATCGTCGAGCGACTGGATGTCGCGCTTGGACATTTTGGATTTGTCCGGATTCAGAATCAGCGGCAGATGCGCCATTTCAGGGGCCTGCCAGCCAAAGCATTCATACAGATAGATATGCTTGGGAACACTGCTGAGCCACTCTTCACCACGGATCACATGCGTGATCTCCATCAGGTGATCATCTACTACGTTTGCCAAATGGTATGTGGGGAATCCGTCAGATTTGATCAATACCTGGTCATCTACTTGTTCGCTCTTGAAAGAAACTTCGCCACGGATAATATCTTTGAATGTAAAGGTACGGTCCTCGGGAATCTTTAATCGGATGACATGTGGCGTTTCCGCATCCATCAGTTCCTGTACCTGGGCGTTATCCAGATTCAAGCTGTTGCGCATTTCATTACGGATGGAAGCGTCATATTTCAAATGCGGGTTACCGGTGGATTTTCGCTTTTCATCCATTTCTTCCGGCGTATCAAAGGCGATATACGCATAGCCGTTATCCAAAAGCTCCTGAGCATATTTTTTGTACAGCTCGGTACGTTCAGATTGAAAATAGGGGCCAAAATCTCCGCCGGCTTCGGGACCTTCATCAGGAACCAGACCGGCCCAGTTCAGGGCGGAAATCAGGTTTTCGGTTGCACCCTCTACAAAGCGGGTGCGGTCAGTATCTTCTATGCGCAAAATAAAAGTCCCGCCATGTTTTTTTGCGAACAGATAATTGTACAGTGCTGTTCGCAGTCCACCGATGTGAACAAAACCTGTGGGACTCGGCGCGAATCTCGTTCTTGTCATAACTTATTCTTTGTTGTCTTGATCCAATATATATGTTTGGGAAACGACGTCCAGATCTTTATCAAGCTGTTCGGCTTCGATTGTAAAGCCGCCAACCATACGTGAAAAGATATTGTACAACGATGAAAATATCAAAGCGCTGATGGTATAAAAAAAGGCAAAACTGATTGTTCCTCCAAAAATAATAAGGATAGCTAACAATCCGCTTGCCGGTAACATGGGTGTAATGTCTTCTCCGCCAATAGCACCCATAAAACTGCTCATAACCATAATAAATCCGGCGTAAAGCAAGCTAAAAATGAAACCGAGGATTAAAGATAATAAAAAGACAATTTTAACAACAGACCATATTTCCAAGCGTTTAATTAAAATTCTCATATCTTTTTCCCGTCTCTTTAGCGGAGAGAGAGGGATTCGAACCCTCGGTAGGGAAACCCCTACAACGGCTTAGCAGGCCGCCCCATTCGGCCTCTCTGGCATCTCTCCGAATGAGCTTACTTTACGTCTTGCGGAGGGCGGGAGACTCGAACTCCCAAGGGCGCGAACCCGGCGGTTTTCAAGACCGCTGCCTTACCAATTAGGACTAGCCCTCCGATTGATAGACAATAAATGTACAAAATTTATAATTCTTTGTCAAATATTTTTTTTACTTTATTGAATTTACCGGACAGCCTAAAACGACCTGATAAAGTGTTTTCCTATGATCTGTTTGGCAAGATTACGTAATTCAAGCGATAATAACACGCCCAGCACCTGCGATGTTGGCAATCCCGCTTTTTCTGACAATCGATCTATATGCAAAGGCTCATTTGATAACAAATCAAAGATTTTCTTTTCATCCGCGGACAGATCTGGTGGTGCCTGCTGTTGTACAGGTACTGCGCCAACAGAATCATATTCTTCCAGAATATCCTGAACGTTTGTGATAAGCTTGGCCCCCTGCTGAATCAACTGATTACAGCCCGCGCTTTTGGGACTGTTGATGTTCCCCGGAACAGCAAACACATCACTCCCCTGTTCTATTGCCCGATCAGCCGTTATAAGCGCTCCGCTCTTTTTTCCGGCTTCTATTACCAGGGTTGCAGAGCATAATCCCGCAATGATACGGTTTCTCCTCGGAAAAAACATGGCTTCCGGCTTGGTGCCCAATGGAAACTCGGATACCAGCAAACCCTTTTCACAAATAGACTCTGACAGCTTTTTGTTTTCATACGGATAGATCACATCCACTCCCGAGCCTAAAACCGCTATGGTTTGTCCGCCTTCATTCACAGTTGTCTGATGTGCTATGGTATCTACTCCCCTTGCCAGACCGCTCACCAGTGTAAATCCGTTTCTTACCAGATCTCGAGTGAAAGACTCGGTAATCAATTTTCCATAAGCACTGGGGTGCCGGGTACCAACAATTGCAAGGGACTTTTGCCCAACTGGTAAGCCGTTACCTTTATAGTACAGCAAGATGGGCGCATCCGGTATATTCTTCAAAGACGGCGGATACTCGTCCTGCCAAAATGAAACAACATTGGCGTTACGCGTTTGCAATAGTTGGATCTGGTTTTCAATAAAAGAGTCGTTCTTGTGTTGTTTGATATTCTGGGCAAGCTGCTTGCTAATGCCTTCAATTTCAACAAGCTCCCGTACAGACGCACCAAACACCTTGTCAGGAGTGCCAAAACGCGCAACCAAAGAACGTATACGTTTTGAACCGATACGGGGTACCGTACACAATCTGAACAACGCCTCAAGATACTGCCGGGTATCTCTGGATGTTTTCATGTTTATTATTTTTCTGTTTCAGAATTCAACAGGTCCCACACCATTTGTGTGAGTTCCTGAATATTCTCCCCGGTTACCGAAGATATCATCAAAGTTGGTACATTTTTCAACGCTTTATGCGTCAAGGGTTTAAATGAATCGTCTATTAAATCAAATTTTGTATACACAACCATTCTGGGCTTGTGTTCCAGTCCCTGGCCATAAGAATCAAGCTCGCCCTGCAGAGTTTCAAAATCTTCTTCAAGGGTTTCTGAAGTTGCATCGAGCAAAATCAATAACAAACGGGTACGTTCAATATGTTTTAGAAACTGGATTCCCAATCCTTTTCCCAAATGCGCACCTTCAATCAGTCCCGGAATATCTGCCGTAACAAAACTTTGAAACTCCCTTACTTTAACAATTCCCAGGTTGGGTGTCAATGTAGTAAAGGGGTAATCTGCAATTTTGGGTTTAGCTGCAGTTATGCGAGACAACAAGGTAGACTTGCCAGCGTTTGGAAGCCCTACGAATCCCACATCGGCTAAAAGCTTTAATTCAAGCGCCAGATTTTTTTCTTCACCTTTGCCGCCCTCTTCACAAACACGAGGGGTCTGATTGGTTGGAGATTTAAAACGGGCATTGCCCCTTCCGCCTCTTCCTCCCTGGGCAACAATCGCCTGCTGTCCATTTTCTACCATATCGGCAATAATTACATTTTCATCAACATCATAAACAACGGTCCCAACCGGTACTTTGATAATACAGTCTTTACCGCCTTTACCGGTTTTGTTGGAGCCCTGTCCATGACCGCCACGCTCACCTTTATAGTCACGCTGATAGCGAAAATCCATCAATGTATGAATATATGAATCTGCTATAAATATAATATCTCCACCCTTGCCACCGTCTCCACCACTGGGACCGCCTTTGGGCACATATTTTTCACGACGGAACGCAACACATCCGTCTCCGCCATCTCCGGCTTTAACATGTATTTTTGCAGAATCTATAAACATAAATAAAAAGGATTCAATTTTAAAAGGTGAATGACTAACCCCCAATGTGGATTAACCATCATAAGTAATGGCATGGAGTTTTCTTTTTTGTTTCGAGTCCAGATCCAGACGTTTAAGCGCACGACGTAAACCAAACCAGCCTATTTTGACAAATCCATATTGAGATGTATTTAACATACGTACGATCTGAACGGTGCTTGCATCAGGCTCGGCCGCAACGATTCTTTGTATCTTTTCGTCAATCGACAAATTGGCAGCCTGTGAAGGACGTTTGGTCTCTGTTTGCACAGGAGGAATATCCTGCTGAATCGGTTTGCTCTCTGGCTGTGGCTCGGGTTTGCTTTTCTTGGGCTCTGAAACGGAACCTACAAGATTTTTTTCAAAATCCGCAACAGCATCCTGAATGCTGTCAAATGCTTTTAATATATGATGAAATTCAAGTAATTCAAAGACTTCATAAACTTCGGGTACCATATTGACCAGCTTTAAATCGCCGCTTTTTTCACGAATACCTTTAATTTCGCTGATAAAAATTCCCCAACCCGCACTACTTACATAATCAACTCTTCCCAGGTCAATAACGATCATATAAGATCCGGCTTTGATCAAACCGTTTAATGCGTGTTCCAATTCGGCTGATGTGGTTGTGTCAATGTATCCGCCAACCTTAATAACAGATATGCTGTTGTTTGTTCCAGCCCTGTCAACAGACAACTGAATACCTTCCATTTAAATATATCTCCGTATAAACCCCTATTATCTTTTATTTCACGCCCCGTAAACTGTGGGCATCAGATAATATATGAGTTCACTTTACCAATGTCAACATCTATTTAATAAGAACAGTATATTTTGCTAAACCATTTTATTCAAGTACTTTTTGGCGCGTTCGATACTTTTTTTAATATCTATACGTTCGGGAGATATAGTCAACAACTTTTCCCATTGTTGTATAGCTTTACTCAAATTACCCTGATTTGCGTAAACAACACCAAGATTTTCACATGCCTGAATATTATTTTCATTAATTTCCAGCACTTGTTCGTATTCTACGGCTGCTTTGGAATATTGTTTATTATGAAAATAAGCATTCCCCAAATATCCGTGGACCTTGTAATCTTGAGGATGTTTTTTCTTTAAATCTAAAAACACTTGAATGGCTTCGGTATATTCCTCTTTTTCGTACAACTTTATCGCTTTGGTCATTAATTTATCACGGAACAATTGATCTTTTTCATGCTGTACATTTGGGTTTTGAGGACTATTCGTTGCCGTGTAGGAAGCTGTACCTGTATCTTTATCATCTTTACCAGCCAGCTCAATCAACTCTTCAAATGACATTTTGTCCTCTTCCGGGCCTGCGGATTGAACTGCACCAGTACGGGTCTCGGGTTTCATTTCTTTGATTTCCCAAATATCATCATACGAAATGGAAAAATCAAAATCATCTTTAACATCTTCCCAGTTTACCGTCTCTGCGTCACGCTGGTCATCATGTTCAGATTTTACCAAATCATCAAAGGGTTGAACCGCCGGAGGTGTCTGATCATAACTACTTTCAGAAATAACATCCGCTTCTTCTACATTATGTTGATCATAAAACGATTTTCTCGCTGGTGTTTCCGGCTCTTCAATCAGCGTATCATCCGAATCCAGCATATCTATCAGATCTCTCTCTTCCTGCTCTACATCCCGGGGTTTATATTTCCCCTCTACACCCAAATCTGTTACATCGGGTTCTTCATCCAGATTGTGTATTTCAATTAAAGGATTGTTTGGATCTATTAATAAAGTTTCATCTTCCTCATCGCCCAATAAAATATCGGCAGGAGATAAATTTTCATCAGAAGCAGCAACATTTTCTTCATAATGCTCAAACACATGGTCATCTATAGAATCCATTGAAGAGTCGGAAATTGATTCAAAAACCTGCTCATCTAATTGGGGCTGTCCATCCGTTTCTGGCTCAGATACATCATTAAATGGATGTGTGATAGCATCTTTATGCTCAGCCTGACTATCCATTTCAGGATCATAAATATCCATTACATCAAACCGGTTATCTTTGATTTCAGGATCCTGCTTTTCTGTTTCATCCTGAACAAAGAAATCATTGGTTACCAGATCATTTTCTTCAATGGGTTCTTCTTTTACAAACAGACTTTCATCATCAACTTCTTCTACATCTGCAAATATATCAATTTCTTCTTCATCACTTGAGGTTTCATCCATTACTTCTGTTTGATGAATAAACTGAACTTCCGGCTCTTCAGTTTCAGCTATCTCTTCTTTTTCGGTAACAGTCACCTGTGCCTGTGTTTCTATTTCCTCTTCATGATCAAACATGAATTCATCAAACGCACTGGTAGATTCCGACTCTTCTTCCGGAAAAGCAAACATAGACTCGTCAATATCTACAGTCAAAGATTCTACCAGATCCGGTTCTTCATCTTGTTCAGTTTGTTCGTCAGGTGTTGTTTCCTGTAAAAGATCATTATTGTATTCAGCAACAGGTTGATCAACCTGCATGTCTGGCTCCGATTCTTTAGTATCTTCTGTTGCAAAAATATCTTCCAGGCTTTCTTCATCCGTTTCATCAGAAAGCGTATCTATCAGATCAGGTTCTTTTTCAAGATTATCAACTGTCAAGAGCTCCGGTTCTTTGTTCTCATCCTCCAGAACAGTCTCCTGTGGTTCAACCGCGTCTTCCATCTCGGGTTCGGATTGTTCCTGAACCTCATCCTGTTCTTCTACAGACAACAGCTCTGGATGAGAGTCATCGAAAATCGATTCCATAAAATCCGGTTCTTCTACCAAATCATCTGAATGGGTTTCTTGATCAGGTATCTCCTGGCTGGGTTCAAAAACATCAGATTCCGTGTCACCTGATTCCAAAAGCTCAGCTTCAAGATCAATTGTATCTACTTCTTGTGTCTCATCAAATTGTTCATCAGACACCAAGTTTAATACATCGTTTTCCTCGCTACTTTTTGCAGATGAATCATCCAAAGATTCTGTGTCTTCCTGAGCAACCGTCTCTGAAATGTCGACTGCTTCAGATAATTCAGACTCTATTTCATCAAACGTTTCATTTACATCAAAACTAAAATCGGTTAGATCTTCAAACGTTAGCACATCCTCTGATGACATTTCTTCAATTTGAATGGGCTCATGAGTTTCTTCTACAGTAGAAATCGTTTCCTGATCTTCCTTTGAATCTATAGTTTCAGTCTCTTGTTCCTGATTTTGAGGAATTTCTTCTTCCGGTGGTTTTTCATCATTGAATATATCACCAGTGGTTATCACCTCCTGATGTTTTTCAGTTTCAACCGGTTCAGGCAGTTCAAATCGCGGTTCGGGCTTGGGTTTATTGACAATGATTTTTCCATCTATTGTCAACATGGGTGTACCGGGGGGTTTCATTCTTTTTTTACGATTTCCACGTGCAATAAAACCCTCACGCAGCTTTTTTGTATTTAATCGTGAACTAACCAGTTCATCATAAATTTTTGCAGGACTAATAACCGTATTTTCATAATGTTCCGAATTCAATTCCTCACTAATACGCTTGGCGCCAAATTCAGGGAATCTTTTAATTACATCATAAATCTTGGTTTTCTCTTCAATACTGAGTTGTTTAACTTCAAATTCTTCAGTAGGCTCGTCAGCTAAAACATCGTCCAGTTCATTTTCTTCAAATCTTGTTTTGTATTTATTGTAATAAGAATAGGTAGAGATACCGGCTTCTTTACAGGCCTGTTTTACGGATTTGCCATTCTGAATAGCCAGATATGCATCTTTGGCGCGTTTAAGCTCCAGTTTTTCCGCCGATGTTTGTTCTTTGATTGCTACCAGAGTAATATCATCATTTTGCGGACTACCTTCCGTAAATGACATAATTTCTGATTTCAAATTTTCTACAAATTCATCAGCTGTTGACTCGCCATTATTTTGAATAACCTTGAGGAACCGTTCTTCACCAAACAAATCCCGCTTGGTGTTCATGGCCTCGGTAACACCATCTGTATAAACTATAAGAATATCATCTTCTGTCAGGGCAATGGAATCTGACTCGAGTGAATTTTTAAACAGATCTTTATCCGGCAAAGAGATACCAATAGGAAACCCTTTGGGATTCAGATAATAGGTTTTCTTTTGGGACGCACGGTACAAAATCATGGGATTATGTCCCGCACTGGCATAATTGATACGTCGTTTTTTGGAATCTACAATGACATAAAACAAGGTCACAAACATGCCTTTTTTCATGTCATTTACTACAAAATCATTTACACGGGTCAGTACTTCTGCGGCGTCTTTAACACCGCGGGCTTCGGTTCGTAATGCGGTACGGATCATGGTCATAACAAGTGATCCCGGCACACCTTTACCCGATACGTCAGCAACAACAATTCCCAGGGTATCCTGATCTACTTCAACAAAATCATAATAGTCACCACCCACCTCTTTGGCCGCAGCATAAAAGGAAGCTAAATCATATCCCTCAAGATCCGGGAATTCAGAAGGCAGCAGCGTTTGCTGAATTTCCTGAGCAACCTGCATTTCTTTTTGCAAGCGTTCCTGCTCGGCAAGGTTTGCCTGAGAATCTCGAAGTTTCAGTGTAATATCACTAAAAGCTTTGGCAATTTCGCCTACTTCTGTTGACGTATCGATTTCTAAATCTTCTAGATCTCCCGGCTGATTCATGGTTTTTACCCAGTCCTGTAAACGTTTCAGGGGGGTCATAACCAAATAAATCAATAAAAAGAGACCAGCCGCGCCAATAACCCAAACTAACAAGACCAGATTTAAATAGCTGAACCGGGCTGCATTAATCTCCTTTTGAATGGTCTGATAATCAATCAAAAAATGTAAAGTACACAGGGTCCTGTCTTCTGCGTTTCTGACCTGCCAGGTATAATCAACTACTTTTTCGCCAGAGGGTAAACGATATTCGTATACATTTTCTTCAAGCTTTTTATTCTCACCAGGTATATCAAAACGACTCAATATGCGAAAATACACAGAATCAAATTCCGCGGTTGATAATATATTTTGTATATTATCAACAACAAAAGCATTCAGCAGAATATCACTATATTCCGTATTGAGCAAGTTCTTGATGGAGGTGTTGGTGTAATCAAGTATGATGGGATCCATACTACCATTTTTAACCAAATCATCAATAATTTCATCAGTAATTAAATCATTATCGGGGATTAGATTTTCGGAAATATCGCTGCCCACAATAGAGCAGGCTTCGCGGGCTTTTTCAATATAACGTGACAGAACAACTTGATTCTGATCCATAAAAAAAAACAAATAGACCAGCACCAAAACAATCGTAAACGCTGCCATGGAAAACAACCAATAGCGTGCCTTTAAACCCAGAGGAATAGGAGAAACCGTAATCTTGGGACGACCGGGCTTTTCCTGTTTGTTTTTGGTAAGCCAGAGTTCATTTCCCTCTTCTGTTTTTTTATAGTCGATTCGGTCCAAAAGACGGCGCATCATAAAAATACCGAGGCCACCCTTTTTACCAATATCTACATACTTTTGCAGATCAGGGTCTTTGAACTGACGGGGATCAAAATATTTTCCATTATCAATAAGTACAAATGTAAGACTGCTTTTGCGCTTGACTGCCCGAATGGTAATATCACCATCCCATTCTTTATAAGCGTGTTTGATGATATTGGTTGCTGCTTCATCAATGGACAATTTAAACGCGTTTACGACCCGCTCGGAATAGCCATACTTTTTCCCGATACGGGTCACAAATTCACGTAATTCACCCAGATGGTCTACATTTGCCTGTATTTTTAATTGTTCATTTTCTGATGTTTTTGCCAATGATCAACACCTTTTTTATTTTGATTGGGCTCTTAATCTTGCCCGACATAAATCAATTGCCTTTAATACATTAAGATTCAACGGATCAAGCTCGCGTGCACTTTCATAATTTTGCAGTGCTTCTTCGTACCGACCCTGGGTAAATGCTGCTAAACCTTTTTCAAAGAATTGTTTTGCCCTGCCTGTCAACAGTTTGGTTTTTGCATTTGCGCGAGCGTACATTTCATTGTATTTCTTTTGAATTGCCGTATTATTGGGTTCAGATTTCAACAATTCTTTATACAAGTCGGCTGCACTGGCATAATTCTGCTCAAGTTCATACTGGTTTGCGCGACGAATAGTATCGTCACGGTTCAGCTTGTTCTCCAGTTGTCTACGGGCATTAAGAATTGCCTGGGTTACTTCTGTATCACCTTTGGCCAATTCCAATGCCTTGTTATAAAACTGGATTGCATCATATGGCTTACCATTCAATCTCTGACGTCTCGCTTCATTCAAGAGTTTGGTAATTTCGCCTTTGAGATTTTCTACAATAACTTCACGCAGGCCTTTAATATGCTCGCTGTTTGGATCAAGTTCAAGTGCGCGATCACATTCGGTAAGTGCTTCTCTGAAATCCTGTGTTTCAAAATAAGCGGTAGCTTTGTTATAGTGATCATCAATCAACTGCTCACGTTGCTGCAATTCAATTTCAGCGCGGGTTTTCGCCTCTCTCTGGCTGCGCTCTTCTTCACGTTTGAGCTCTATTGACGCATTGATCTCATTCATCAATTGTCTTGCTTCACTAAAAGCAGGATCTTTACCTGAAGAATCCATAGCTAAAATACGGTTTACATTTGCAAGTGCCGCATACAAATCACCACTTTTAAAATTGATACGCGCTTGTTCAAGTCCGCTCAAATATGCAGTACGCTGATCATATTTCTTTTGTCTTTCAACTTCTTCCTGGAATCGTGATAGCTCATTCAGGTGGATCTCGTCGAGACGCTGCTTGCGTGTTTTACCAATGCTGTAAACCAAAGAAATTCGGTGGCTGCTGCTCAAGACATCATAACGGGGGCTCCAGTAAGAATAATCCAACTGGACTCCATACATATTAACACCCATACCCCATGTTGTCTTCCATGAAGAAACACCATCAGCCTGTTCTCCACGCCCATCAAAACCCAGTCTCAGGAACAAAGTTTTTCTAAAATCATATTCCATACCCATATGATAGAATACCGGTACATCCTGAGCGCTGTTAATATCCATCTGAAATGCGAATAACGCGTGATGGTTCAAAAAGTCCTGACCCACCCCTTTAGACATTCCAAACAAAAAGTTGCGCGGGGTTTTATCCTGAGTTTCAACAACACGTTGTGTGCGCTGCAAAAAGTTTTGAATACTCAAACCCATAGAGAAATCTTTTAAAAAACCACTGGTTTTGCCAGGGTCAATCAACATACCAAAATCTGCACCCAACCCGGATTCAGAGTAATTGCTTTCGCCATCGTATCCCGGCAAGCTGGTCCGTTCTACTTTAAAATTGGTACCCATATAAAACCAGTTGGTAGCTTTAAAACCATAACCGAACATGAACAGGCTTTTACTGAAATCCCGGGTCCCAAGCTTTGAACCATAATCATCCGTGTTTAAAATATCACCGGTTCCTATTCTCAACACACCTGCCGAAAATGTTCCGAACGTAAGTGTAGGGTAGGAAAATGAAAAATAATTATAGCTCGTACTCATTGGCAGATTGGTATTGAAAAATCCAAATCCAATTCTGTCCACTCGCTGCAGGGCTGCAGGGTTCCAGTAAAGCGCATACGGATCATCTACAGCAGACACATATGCACCACCCATTGCCATGGCACGGGCGCCAACGGGATAATCGAAAACATCCGTTAAACCACCCCATTGGCCATTTGCAGATTCATATTGTGCAAAACCTACGGTCACCAGAGACAATATAAATACCGCCACGACCGAAATTTTTAATAATCTATTCACAGTATGCCACTCTTTTTTTATTATTCACAATCAATTAGGTTTTTTTATTTTACTACAACCACCTTGGTATTGGCAACCTTGCCATCCGAGGTGGACAAATACGCGAAATAAACACCGTTCAATACCAAATGACCTTTACCATTTCTTCCGTCCCATTCAATATCTCCCTGATGCAAGCCGGACTCACATTGAACGTCACCATTTGTCATCAGGTATTCTTTTTTGATAACCAGATCACCGGTCATGGTAAAGATTTGCAAAGTTACATCCATCTGGTCTTCAAGATAATAAATGAACTTTGTAGATGGGCGATCTGAACGACCAAACGGGTTTGGATAATTGTAAAATGACTCTTTGGTTACGGCATCAACAATAACCGCCAGATCCGATTCCATCAGCAAATAAGATATCGGGTTACCATCAATGTCTGCCAGTTCAACCTGCTGGTTGTTATCATCTAATGCAATAATGGGCAAAGAATCTGACATGGTCATTCTAAAATCTTCAACATCTGTACTGAGGATATCCACAAGGATATCTACAGTATCCTGTTCAGCGCTCTGGATTGTATCAATCCGAATATCACGCAGATCAAGCATGACCTGTCCCGGTTTATCTGTATCCGTAAAGTCTATGGTTTCAGCAAGCTTGATCGTGTAACCAGCTTTGGGATCAGCTGGCTTTTGATACGCAACCACTCGCTTGACAACAGACGATGCAGAAATGGCTTCACCTTCTCTATTTTTGAATGTAAAAAAGAGTTTATTGAGATAGGTGTTAACCTGGCTGGAAATATCTTTATTTCTAAATACCAGGCCCATCATAGGAACATCTGTTCCACCCTTAATTACTGCAGTTTTTTCCCGGATTTTGTAAGACTGGGCTATCAGTTTACCGGTTTCAAGCTTGACCTTGACAATATCCGATGTATTATATGTTGATGCATTTGCATGTGTATATTGATCGTTTGGCGGATCAACCAGGGTAAAGGATATCGTTGACAATCCGCTTGTTACACTGTTTGGCGCCTTTATGTTCCAGGTTAAAGAATCTTCAAACCCATCCTGAATCAACGCCTGTTTTAAAGTATCCGCAGACGTATAACCGGAAGGCAGATTGATCTTGACTGAAAAAGCTCCAACCATTTTGGCAGCACCCAGGTTTGTAACTTTACAAACCGCTTTAAAATTACTTCCAATACGTACACTGGATGTATCCTGAGTCTGTTGACCTAACAGATAGGTGTCAAAATTTACCAGTGCCCGTTCTACAACAAATATGGAAAATCTTACAGAATCATCCTGCACTGTACCCATCTGGTAAGAGTTGGTATCTCGTGCGGCTTCAAGCAGAGTAATTGTAAAGGAAGAAGCCTCACTGTTTGTCGGTTTTGTACGTGGTGCTGTTACCCTCCACGTTGGGTGATCCTGATTATTAAACTGTTCCCATCTGTATACCTGTTGTTTGTTGCCCTGGACTTCAAACTCCGGCGGAGCAGAAATTTTTACAACAAAGCTGTCTTGTCTCATATACTGGGCACCATCATGGCGAATATAAGCTTCAATATCAAAGTCCTGATATGTAGAGACAACCTCTTGCTGTTCATCCGGCCATGCATTGGGCCATACAATTCTGGGTTCTACTTTGAATTTGGTTTTTTCTACCACATGTACAAAAATAGAGTCAGAACGCCATACAAGCTCAACACCTGATGCTTCATCTTCTGCAGTAACTTCTACATAAAGCGTATCTTTTGCATCAGTAAGAATATGGTGTTCAGCCGGGGCTGTAATTTCCCAGGTGACCTCTTGATAAAATCCAATTGGAACACTTTGAACCCTATCAGTTACTTTATAGGTTGCCGGAGTAACAAGCCTTGCCGCAATTTTATCCGGATTAACTTTGTAAGAATTTACTTCAGTTGTAACATAAAATGTCTGATCTGTAGAGATTGTATTATCTTTGGCTCCGGAAGGAGAACTGATCTCAGCCACATTGTTATTGATCCTGATTCTACCAAGCTCTTGAATAAATACGCGAATTTCTTTAACCGTTGCATCGTCAACGGTTTTTGCATATTCATTTGTATTGGTATCACGTGGAGCCTGAACAATTTCTACGGTAATATCTTTACCATCTGTATCAATTGCACCCGCGTCTACAATCCACTCTACAGATTCTGTTTCTCCGGTAAAAGTGGTTTGCAATGGAGTTGTGTTACCGGCTGCAAGGGTCAGGTTACTTTGACCCAGATCCAAACGAATTATACCATTGCCATATACATTTGCTTCACCCTGATTTTTTATTCTGGCGCGAAGGGTTATGTTTGCCTGGTCTTTAGAAAAATAGGCTTCCCGCTCTCTGGGTTCATTGTACCCAAGCTCATCCTGAGATTCAAAAGCTTCAATGGCTATATTGGCTCGTTTTTCAACAGAAACTATAGTCAAACTATCTTCAACGGTTTTAGGTACTCCCGCTTCAACAGCTTCTGCATAAACTCTGAATTTGTGAAGGTTGTCAAATTTTTCTTCCGGTGCTGTTAAAATCCACTCAATGGTATCCGGACTGTTTACCAATGGAATTGTTTGTTCTGAAATCAGATTGTATTCAACATCTCCTGGCAAATTATCCGGGAATTCGAGACGTGCCTGTCGATTTTGCAGGTTTGTAGTAGAACTGATAATTGCACGCATGGTAAAGGATTGTACAGTTGAAAGAATACCATCGGTAGCACCAACGGGTTTGAAAATTTCAAATGCATCAATTACCAGGTTCGAACTTGATGTTCTGGCATAGATAGAATCTACACTTGTTGTTACAATTGCCGGTTCATTTGTATTCAAATCTACCGGAATAGTAGTTATCTCACCACGGATTTTGCGGTTCGCAGTAGTAACCGCGGGTGATTTCAATACAAATTGAACATCCGTATAGGCTTCTGCATCTTCAAGCTGGAAATCCAAAGGTGTTGGATCTTGAGTATATAAATCCTGCGCAATTTTAATAGAGTAGCCTTCAGGAGGAGTTAATGTAACTCTACCGTTTCCGGTCTGTGCACTACCCAAATTACGAACACGAGCCAGCACATTAAAGTCCTGAGCAAGTGTTAATACACTGTCTCCTTCATTCTCAAACAAGAGTTCCAATGCTAAATTTGCCTGGCGTTGAATACGCATGGTTGCCAGAGCATCGGTTTCCTTGTCCGGTTTGCGGATACGCGCTTCAAGCTGTGTATCTTTGGATAATGCTGAAAGAATTGTCGCACTGAAAATTTCTTCTTTTTCTCCATCCAGCTCTGACCAGGTATCATCGGCAGTCAATGTAAAAATTGCCAGAGATTCAGAATCACGATTAATACTGTCAATAACAACCGTGTCCGGTTCGAGCATGGAATTACCATCAGTTGTCAACATGACTTTGACAGAGTCAACGCCAAGTAACTGTCCTGCTCTTACCAGGACATGAACCTCAAATTCCTGACCGCGGTTAACAAGACCTTTTTCTTCATCATCGTGCTCATTGCTGTTAATTGTAGTTTCAACAATTTGCACAACCGCTTCAGAAATAACATAGACATTTGTAGAATCTATAGCCAGCAGATCACTAGCTGAACCCACATTCATGTCTTCACCATGAATGTTGACTTTGATTACCGCGTTACCGGCAATTTCACCATTTTCAGCTATACTGAAGGCCAATGTATCTGTTTGTCCGGCGCGTAAAATTAAATCACCAGAACTGCGTAATTTTACCGGTGGACGAACATCATATGTATTGTCTGCCTGACCGTCAACAACAAAGGTTATATTCTCGCTGCCAAGATCAGTTATTTGAACATCTGCTTCTCCATCATTGAACAACTCTACATAGAGGTTCCAGGGCGCCTGGCTATAGTTAGCAATGATTTCTCCATTATCTACATCTGCAACCAGATTAGAGATCAACATCTCTGCGCCTTTTTCAAGGTCGGCAAAAGTTGTATCGTTATCACCACCATCCAGAAAATCCGGTTGTTGGTTATCATTCTTGCCTTTAGCATCAAACAGTGACGCATAAATATTTACCAGACCCGCAGCAGTACTGTTACCAGCCTGTAATGTAAATACAACGGTTCCGGTATCTCCACCTGCTATTTCCTGTTCAATATACAATGGAGTTTCCTGAACGGTTGCATGTAACGTGCTGGAAGTCATCATAGAAAGGCGAACTTCTTTGGCTGCTTCTGAACCATAATTTGCCACCTTGACTTCAACCGGGAATGTCTGGCCCTGACTTACTTTTTTATCCGGATTTGGTGCAAGATTTTTAGTGCTTACAATCTGCAACTGTGCCGGATTATAAATTTTAATCATAACCGAATCATCTTCTGCCTGAGATATCTTGGACTGTGTTCCGTCCTGTCCATAAGCATAAACAATTTCGGATCTCAGTTTTTCACCAACAAGGTTTTGGGCATCATCTGCAATAACGGTAAATACACCTTCTTTATCTTCACCAAAACCAATATTTTCAACCAGAATTTCACCCTGCACGGATGAGAGCTGAGATAACAGCCTAACCCGAACGGAATCAAGTCCCTGGTCTGCTTTGTTTTCAATTTTTACCCGAACATTAAATGTTTGTCCGGTATTAACCAATCCTACTCCCTCTTCATCAATGTTCGGTGTTGCAGGATCAATATAAGTTTCGGTAATACCTACAGCTGAGGTCTTTGTAAAGTAGACCTGGGTTTGTCCTGATTCTGTGAAGGTTGAAATGGATGGATCATTCCAGTCTTGCGCACGAATATTTGCAGTAACCGTAAAGATTCCACTCACTGAAGGAGTGTTGGTTACCGTGTAATTCAATACCTGGGTTTCACCCGCTGTTAACAGAGAATCTGACCAGATTTCAGAAGCCTTGATCACATAACCTTCACGATTAATCGAGATATCGGTATCCTGTGGTTTTTTGAGCAGAATTGTACCGGTGCCTGTATTGGATACGGTAACATTGATTGCCCATGGCGCCTGTGTGCCTGAAACAATGGTATCGTTTTCTGTTGTTACATTCAACACATCCAAATTACCGGGATTTTGTGTAGTAAACTCGGCACTGTTATCGAGTGGTGATTCGATATTTGCAGACTGGCCGGTGTTTCTTGCAATGGCACTTGAAATATTACCAATCACAACATCTCTAAAGTTGGACAAGTTGGGCGCTCTTACCAGAATACCCGGCGTAGTAATTTTGGATTGATTTACATCAACCGAATCAAGCGTTACCGTATTACCATTAGGAAAGGTAATACCGTTATTTTGAGCTGTAAAATCAATAACCAGAGACTCAACCATGTCGCCGTTACTTCCACCAACATTGCTGACCTGGGCCTGAACATAAAATTCCTGGTTTGTGTTAACCAGTGTATTTGATCGCAAATCTGCAAATACATTGTCTATACGGATGCTGGCATTTTCCTGAATACTCAAAGATATTGAACTTGACTGGTCTTGTATATCCCGACCGGTGTTCAACTCGTCTGTAAGTATTGTTGCATTTACGGTAAACGGCCCCACAGACACGGAACTGCTTACGTTGGTTACGGTAAAGACCAGACTATCAACGCCACCGCCAACCAGGTTAGCTGTACCGTTACCACTAAACGCTGTAGGTGCGGTAACTGTAAAATACTGATTGCCGCGGCTGAAATTAATCAGACTACCGGTACGGAGTTGAACCTCACTTTGTCCGGTATTGGTTACTTTGGCTGTAATAGTCCATGGTACGGTTTGACCACGGGTAATAGTAGGCTGACTTGAACGGATACTGTTCACAACTATATCCGCCGGAGACTGTGACATGATCTGTGCAGCATTGTACAATTGATCAGTAAATTGTCGACCCGCATCATTTACATCAACCATGCTCACTTCGGTGGAAACCAGAATGGCTCCAGTGGGTGCATTGGCAGAAACGGCACTGATGGTTACATTGATCGAGTCCCGGCCATCACTTGCCAGCACTGCGGTGCCGCTACCTAAAAATGTGGTAGCAGGCGTATAAGTAAAATAATTGGTTACATCATCTGTACTGTAATTAAAAGCCAGTGATACATCCTGCAAACGCATATCACTGATATCGTTATTCTCAACAGTTATCACCGCCGTCCAGCTGTTGGTCTGGCCAACCGTGACAGAGCCGGTACTGGTGCGAATTCCGGTAACAGTCAAATCTCCCGGTTCACCAACGGTTACCAGATCGCTGCCTGGTGTAAGTGAACGAGTATAAACACTGCCGTTTTCAACACCATTCAGTGAAATCGTTACAGGATAGCTGTCATTAGATATAAATTCTGAAGGAACATTCTTGCTGTTAAAATGCAATGTTGTGGTTCCGGGACCAATGGTGGTTCCATAACCGGGATCCAGGGTGGCAGAAAAAACATGGCTGCCGCCGTTAACTGCATCACTAAACTCTATTGTGGTTTGTTCTTCATCCAGTTGAACAGTGGCACCACCAGAGTTGCTAACGCTAACCTGAAAATCGGCTGCTGTTCCCGGAAAAACACTGCGGGGTTGCAATGAACCGCTTACATAGGTAACGTTTGGCGGTGTCTGCATAACAACCGTTCCGGAAACACCGTCATTCGCAACAGTTACATCACTAATCACCAAACTCCGGTTAGCTTCAGTACCCTGAACCCGACCGACAATATTCATGGTACCGGAAGTAAAGGTATTGGATGTAACATGGAAAATCAATTGATCTGTTGATCCTGCAGCCAGTGTTGTACCTCCGGCAATTTCCAATTCCGTTGGCCAAGTAAGATCAACATCGTTCAGTTCCTGGGCTGATGCAGAATAGAATTTAATCCATGTATATGCCTGGGTTAAATCAATTTCTACATCAGAACCGCCATTATTTGAGAGGTCAACGGTAATATCCCATTCTGTTGAACTACCGATTGAAATAGTAGTTCGAGATGGTGTAATATCTGTTATCTGTAAATTGGAAGCGCTCACAACATCTACCGAAGCGCCACTGCTAACAGTTGGTTCTTTTACTTCCAGTGTATTCTGAACCTGGTAACTGAGTCTTACATTCAAATTATGAGTTCCGGTTGTGGAACCATTTTCTGTAACAGTAAAAACCATGGTTTTTGACTCGTCCGGTGCCAGGGTGGTACTCAGGTCAGTAAATGCTGATGGACGGGTGTGCGTGACCTGTGCGGAAGAAACAAGTGATGTACGTGAAAAATCAAAGTCAACGGTACTACCGCCGGTATTTTCAACTTCAACCTCAACAGTCCAACTGTGTGTATCATCACCCGCCACAACTTCAGGCTGAGAAGGTGTTGCGGAAACGATCTGAATATTCTCAGGAGTTTGCACTTCAACACCACTGTAAACTTCATCCAAAGTTGAAGTGGTATGATCACCGCTTATTGTTGCAACACGTGCAAATATATCAAGTGTTCCGGTCATTGTACCGGTTTCACTTACTGTATAGGTCAGGGTTGTTGTTCCTGTTGCAGGAATAGAAAACGTTCCCGTAGGACCGGTAATATCATATCCGGTATCTACAGTACCTCGTTTAAACTGAATATAAGATTGTGTAGAATTACTTGACAATTGGATGGGTGTTGTTGTACTGTTATTTCTAACTACAATTGCGACCGTCCAGTCTGCCGTTTGTCCCTGGGTTACCGTTGTTTGTGACGGTGTTATACTGACTATTTCAATATCCGTGGGTATGCTTTTCACCTGGATATAATTTGATTCGGTTGCCACACCAGCCGAAATATCTGCAACAGTAATGGTCTGATTACCAACCGTATGTAAAGAAAAATCTGCACCCGGAAAAGCACGAACACCATTAAACAACGTGGTACTGCTTGGCAAATCTACTTCAACCTTTGTATCAGTAGAAGTAAATTGAACGGTTCCGGTATAGTTGGTTTTAACATTACCAAAATCATCAAGAGCAGTAACTGTAATAGCATTTGTAAACGTTGCACCGCTGTCAACAGATACCGGTACACCGGCAAGATCAAATTCTTCAAGTGATCCCGGTTGCACATCAAAGTTTACAGATCGGGTAATGGAGTTTGCTGTTGCGTTAATAGTAAGAGACAGTTCTGCATTGAAAAGATTTATCTGAACACTGCCTGAGCCATTCACAACATTCAATACACTTGGCAAAACCGGGGTTTCTCCATTTGGAGATGTATGTGAGCCGGCATCATCAAATGCAAGTGTGAATGATTCGTTCAATGGATTTCCCGAAGCGTCTTGCGCACCGGTTATTGATAGCGTAACCGGTTCACCGGCAATAGCTAACGCCGGGCTTACACCAAACGTAAATAAAGCCAGGTTACCACCATTAACTACAATGATATCTGAAGTGGTTGAGCGTGTTCCATCATTTACGGTTATTGTCTGGTTACCTGAATCCTGTAAACGAATACCCGAAAAGCTTCTTTGCCCCAAATCTCCTGAAACAAATGTATAGGCGTTAGGAAGTGTATAACGTGTTGATGTCGTCGTAAAAGATACCGTACCCGTATAATTGGTTACGGTATTGTTATACACATCCTGAGCGGTTACAACAACCGGGTTTGGAAACGTATCTGTAGCATCTATAGTTGCAGGATACCCTGTCATCTCCAGGTGATCTACTGCCGCATTATTAACAGTAGTAATATTTATATTATCTGTAACCGTAGGATCGGTTAAAAGCGTTCCAACAAATTGCACATTGGTAGCTGCATTATACAAAGTCTGCCCGGCAGAACCAGTACCATTTTCAACGATAATATCTGCAACAACCGGTGCGGTACCATCAGGTGCGGTTTGGTCAGAAGTTAACTCTATTCTTACCGTCCGTTCATTTACATTGTCAGCCGGTATAGCTGCGGGTATACCGGCTGGGTTACCATGCCCATCAACCGCATTAATAACCTGTAACGGAAAAGCAGAACCGGCAGTAATGGATGCAGCAGCCGTATAAAGATCAAAAGATACAATAGGTCCTTGTAGGACAACTGTTGTAGGGTTTGATTGATCAACAGGATCAGAAAATGGGTTTGAATCTGTCGCATCTGAATCTTTATATGTTGCAAAACTTATCTGATCAACTGGAGTCGGATTTTCAGGATTGGTAATCATGGATAAATAAATCGTAACCTGATCGCCAGGATCAATAGTAGTTCCCGTACCATCACGTCTCACCCTTATTGTTTGCTGGCCCGAGGCATTATTGACAAAATTCCAGGTAGGTTCAAACCCACCATAAGATTCCGGATTCGTGTTTGGAAATGTAATAGCTGTGAGGTATGCAAGATTAAATTCCGAAGTAAATGTAAATTCGAACCAATCTGTACTTGAAATCACCTGACCCGGTTGGGCAGCAGTATACTGTAACTCATACAATGCCTGTTGCCCATATTCAGTGTCACTGGGTGTGATATCAAGTGTTACAATACTAGCAAAAGTTTGTACCGCAAACAGCAATACAAAAAGACCGATATATATACGAGTTTTTGTTTTCACAGATAAATCCTCTAGATTCTCTCAATAAAACATTTTTATTGGTTTGAATTTTCTTGTTGTTGTATTCTTGTTTGAAACGTTCCGTTGGCAAGTTCCTGATCATTATCAAGAATGGTTACGTTGAATTGATAATCCTGCTCCATGTCATTTGGATTATTAACAGCAGCCACATAAAAATCCAACTGACCTGCCGGAGCCACCTCTCCCAAACCCTTTCTTTGTAATTCAACTGTGTTGTTATCTACAACCACATCCAAACCGCCGGTAAAAGATGAAGACGCTGCCATCTTGACATTGTCCAGCAAAAATTCTGACGGAAAATCAATGCGAACCACTGCATTTGCAGACAGGTCCTGTTCCGTTTCGATTACAAATGTGTACCCGGCTTGCTTTCCGGGTTGTAATTGTGTTGCAGAAACGGACACCAGTTGCTGAGATAATACACTCTGACTCAAAACGAGTACCAGTATGATAAAAAATGTTGTTTTACAGGTTTTCATGATAAAATTTCACCTTTATGGTTAACACTTAAAGTTTTACTTTAACTTGTAAAGTTAATGAAAACAATGCATATAAAACAAGTACTATTTTCCTATGGGGGTCATTTTTTCCTTTTTTTGATGTCTTTTTTCATGCGAAATTACCCTTTTCCTCATGTTTTTTGACAAAACAGCTACTTAAACGCAAACATAATGCCAGATTTTCTATCAAAACACAAATATGGATTTTGACCCTCTTATTTAATTCTGACAGTACCATCATTCCGATCTATATACGTAAAAAGATAGACTGTTTTATAATCAAAATCATGACCGATATCACAGAATGGAGGATTAGTTTTGATAACGCAGCGGCAGTTATTCCAGAACCGTTTTTAATAAATTTAAAAATCCCTTTTTATCATTTTCCAATAGTCTTAACGTCTTTTGGGCCTTGATATATTCCGGATTCTGCTCTACCGCATTTTGAATGGCATTGCTGGATTTTGTTAAAAAATGCCAGGTTTTGACCAGATATGCTTTACCCAAACTAAAATGCAGATCCGCATATTCCGGATGGTCCTGAATCATTTTTTCGATGGAATGAATATAGTGGTCTACCCCCTGTTCATCCTGATCCAAACCCGCAAACATGAATTTAAGATAAAATTCAGAATCATCAACTTGTTGTTTTTTCCATAACCGTTGTTTGTTTCTCTCGCGCACCATGAGCGAGATTGCCTGTTCAATGTTTTTCGAATCATTGAACAATTCCAGTACGGCTTCCAACAAATGATTATCATACCGCGGTGATAATGAAATTGCCTTGTTTAAAAAATCAAGTGCTTGCTTTAATCGGTTTTCAGGACTGCTCATTCTTGAATAATGTGGAACCTCTATAATACTTTCTAAAAGTATGAGCGCATATAGAAAATAAGCTTCGTGATATTGTTCATTGATATTAATTGCTTTTTCAATATGGTTTATAGAAAATTTATAACTTTTTAATTCCCGATATGTATCCGCTAAAATCAGGTGGAGATCCGCATATTGATTGGTATCAATTACGGCTGCCTGTAAATATTCCAGGGCTTTATCATAATCACCCTTTTCATGAAAACACTGCCCCAGTTCAAAATTGCAATGCTGCTCCCCTTTGGTCTGCTCTCTAATATATTGAAACTGTTCTATGGCATGATCTACAAACCCTTTTTTCAAATACAGGGTTCCCAGACTTTTCCTTGAAGGTATATGTTCAGAAGCCTCGGCCCGTTCAGCAATAGCAAAAAGCATTTCAAGATCAGAAATAATATACTCGTGAAAGACCTTTAACTCTTGACCATACTGAACCGGGGGCACATCTGTATCCAACGATCTTTCACGTTGATCAATAACAGTGCCCCCGTCAAAGATTCCGGCGCTTATTTTAAGCGTATCTGCATGAAAACTGGTTTGAATGTGAAACGTTTTTTCACCCAGTTTTAAATTACTATTTAGACCGATATTTTGCATTTACACCAAAACTATTCGGTTTTTGCGGTTGGTTTCTTTTCTTCCTTGGCTTTTTTTTCAGGTTTCTTTTCAGCCTTGGAGCCAGTTGATGTTTTGGAATTTTTATAATCCGTTATATAAAATCCGGATCCTTTAAATATAAGACCGTTCCCACCGCTAATCCGTTTTTGTACCTGTTCCTCTTTACACACAGGACAAACCTTGACAGGATCGGCCGTTATGCTTTGAAATTTTTCAAATTCGTGTCCACAAGCACGACACACATATTCATAGGTTGGCATTATTCTGACCTCACTTCAATAATGATTTCAACCCATCCTCAATTCGGTCAAGCGCTTTTTCCAACATTTCCATAGATGTTGCAAATGACAACCGGGCATTTGTATCTACACCAAAAGCAACACCTGGTACAATTGCTACATTAAATTCTTCAAGCAGATAACCGCACAAATCAATTGATGAATTGATGTTCTTTTTACCAAAATAATATGAAAAATCCGGAAAAGCATAGAATGCACCTTGCGGCATCATACACTTTACACCTTCCATATCATTCAATCGTTTATGTACATAATTACGACGTTCGGTAAACGCCTTGTTCATTTCTTTCAGGAAATCCTTTTGACCATTGTATCCTGCCAGTGCTGCTTTTTGAGAGATAGAAGTAGGATTCGATGTACTGTGTCCCTGGTATTTTTTTACTGCGGTAATCAAGTCTTTATGCGCAGCTAGAAAGCCAATTCTCCAGCCGGTCATTGCAAAACTTTTGGAAACACCATTCACCAGCAAGAGCTGATCACGAATTTCAGGGTATTGTGTAAGACTGGTGTATTCCATGTTGTCGTATATAATCATATCATAAATTTCATCAGACATGACATAAATACCGGTTTCCTTGATCACTTTAACCAGAGCCTCTATCTCTTCCTTGTTGTATACAGCACCAGAGGGATTACTGGGAGAATTCAATATCAGCAGACGGGTTTTATCTGTTATCGCACTTTTTAACTGTTCGGGTGTAATTTTTAAACCGTTTTCCTGACTGGTTTCTAAAATCTTGGCAACACCACCTGCCATTTTAATTTGTTCAGGATAACTCACCCAATACGGTGCTGGTAACAAAATTTCATCACCAGGATCAGTAACAGACAGTATACCTTCATATACCGCGTGTTTGGCGCCACAGGTAACAACCACTTCATTTGGCTGATATTCTGCCCCATATTCGTTTTTGATCCAGTCACAAATTGCTTCACGCAGATCCATCAAACCATCTGCAGGGGTATACTTTGTAAAGCCGGCTTTAATAGATTCAATCGCGGCATCTTTAATATGGTCCGGAGTATCAAAATCCGGTTCACCCGCACCCAATGCTACTACATCTTTGCCTTCCCGTTTCATTTTAGCCATAAGACCATTCAATGCTACGGTTTGAGACTCGCTGATCTGAGATAATCGTTTTGAAATATGAGGCATATCGATCTCCTTTTTATCTATATAAAATAAATTATGTTCTAATACTGCTGATACAAGCAACGGTAACAATATCATCCGTACTGCAACCGCGTGACAAATCGTTAGCAGGTTTAGCAAGTCCCTGAATCAATGGACCTAACGCTACAGCACCCGCCAAACGTTCAGTTAATTTATACGCAATATTTCCGGCTCCTAGATCGGGAAAGATCAATACATTAGCTCTTCCGGCAACTTTACTGTCTGGTGATTTTTTACGGCCAATGGCTTCAATCAAAGCGGCATCTGCCTGTAATTCACCGTCAAGCGCCAGATCGGGTCTTCTTTCTTGTGCAATTTCTACCGCCTTGATAACCTTATCAACATCAGGATGTTGAGCACTGCCCTTGGTAGAAAAAGACAACAACGCTACAACAGGTTCTTCACCGGTCAGCTCCTGGTGGGTTTGCGCAGAAGCAATGGCAATGTCTGCCAATTCTTCTGAATTGGGATTCGGTACAACACCGCAATCTGCATAGGTTAACGCACGGCCATCAGGAAGAACCATCAGGAATGTACTAGAGACAACCTTGAAACCCTCTTTAACACCAATAATGTGAATACCTGAACGAAGTACATTTGCAGTAGTATTGACGGCACCGGCTACACTGGCATGTGCTCTACCCTTGCGTACCATCATTGCTGAATAAAACAAAGGATTGGCAATAATCTTTTCTGCTTTTTCGTGAGTCATACCTTTGTGTTTACGCAAATTATAATACTCTTCAATATATTCGCCGCGTTTATCATCAGTTTCGGGATCAATCAATTCATAAAGAGAAATATCAACACCTGCTGCTTTAGCTGCTTCAGAAACATTCTGTTTGTTCCCAACCAAAATAGGAATTACATATTTATTTTGATGACAAATCTCTACCGCTTTTAAAACGCGCTCATCTTCAGCTTCCGGAAACAAAATCGGTTTCAGATTCTGCTGCGCTTTTTGTTGAATTTGCTGCAATACTTTCATTGGTTCCTCATCTTTTCTAATAATTTTTCTTTCACATGTACGGGCACAAAACAATCAATATCCCCGTCTAACATCGCCAATTCTTTAACTATACTTGAATTCAAATAACTATATCTTTCATGCGGCATTAAAAAAACCGTAATAATATCTTTAGCCAGTTTACGATTCATCAACGCCATTTGAAATTCATATTCAAAATCTGAAACAGCCCGAAGACCTCTAATGATAGCAATAGACCCGGTCTCCTGGGCATACTTTACAAGTAATCCCTGAAAACTGTCAACTGAAACATGGGGGATTTCAACAATCGAATCGCGAATCATTTCCACACGTTCCTGTTCAGAAAACAGGGGTTTTTTATTCTTATTCTGAGCAACCGCGACAATAACCTTGTCGAACATGAGACTGGCCCGCTTAATAATATCAATATGTCCGTTTGTTATAGGATCAAACGAACCCGGGTAAATAGCAATTTTATCTATATGCTCAGTCATCTTTTTTCAACACTGTTATTTTGGTTGTTCCCATTTTTTTTTCTTTAATGACAATCATTCCATCCGGAACCGGAACATCTTCTTTTGCATCAGACTCGTAAATAACAAGACCTTCCGGAGTTAAAACATTTTGATCTAAAATCAACTGTAACAATTTCTGTTTATATTCAAACCGATAAGGAGGATCACAAAATACAATATCATATTGTTGTTGAATTGCGTGCTCTTGAAGTAGAAATGCCTTGGCATTTTTTCTATAAACCTTTGCCTGCGCTCTCACTTTATCCAGGTTTTTTTGAACCAACTCGCAGGCAACATTTGACTGGTCTACAAAAACAACCGAGGCAGCATGTCTGCTTAGGGCTTCAATTCCAAAACTGCCAGTACCTGCAAATAAATCAAGAACGTGGGCCTGGTTTATTTTATCATTCAGATACGAGAATAAAAACTCGCGTGTTCTGTCTGTAGTTGGCCTGATCCATTGATCTTTGGGAGTAAATAATTTATGTCCTTTAAACTGACCGGATATTACACGCATTTTAATATATTATATAAATGCCCCTTGACAACCAGGTTCCTGTGTCCGATCATTAAGGGGCCAATTTTAGAATTCTGTTTTATGCCGGGTTGTTCAGGAAAAATCTCAACACCAATGTACCATTGGATTTATTGACCGGCATTACAATTATTTTAGAAAGGGATACATCCCATCCACTGTTAAAAATATCCGTTACCACATTTTGACAATTATTCATTTGTCCGGATATTTTCACAAAGACCTGAGATCTTTTACCACTGTTCCAGGCTTTGGGTGCACCCACTGTAATTTCATGTTTTAATACACTGTTTTTATTAATAATATTATTGATCTGGGTTCTCATGTTTGCAGCGCTAATGGGATTTGTTCCGCGTTGAGATGAAACATTACTATAAGTACCTGCAATTAGAGTTTGTCTGCCTGTGAGTTTAGGCTCTGTTGTAATAGCCGAACCTGCTGGCAACGAAGAAGACAGAGACTGATAGTAACTGTTCAATGCGGAGGATGATGTTGTATTAACACCTACAGAAAATGTATTCTCATCAATGAACAAACTGCTCAAAGAAACATTTGCAGGAAGAGTGTTCAAAAAGTTATCTACAAGTTGAACGGCAACAACGGATTGACCCGAAGCTGGTGTTCTGGTAACAGGAGTGGAAACCCTTGTTTGCCCTGTCTGAGACACAGGTTTTCTTTCTGTTCCGGTTTGAGATTGGTTTACAGGTTGGTTTTGAACAACAGGTTGCTGCTCAATAGATTCAGTAGTGGTCGGTTGTTGAACATCCTGATCTGTTTGTTGTTCACTTGAATCCAACACAGTATGTTGTTTTTGCGTTATGGTAGTTGGTACTTTAGGTTTAAATAAAAGATCTTTTTGAAAATAAAACAAATACCCCATAACCAAAACCACAACTGTTAAAGGGATGAGAATGAAATAAATCCATCCCATTTTCATCGGTTTTTTAGGTTTCTTTATTTTAGTTTTTGATGCTGCTTTATTATCCTTTACAGGACCGGCTTCATCAGAATGGAACATGACATCATCCTGGGTATATTCTCTTTCAGGAACCGATTGGGATGATTGTTCTCGCTTATCAAATAATAAATTCATAAATAACTCTCTTTTTCCCCATAAACTAATTACAAGAATCTATCATTTCTACAAAACCATACCCAGACTAAATACAAACTTTTCGGGATATCGTTCAATTAATTCCTGCGAATTGGAATCCAGATCCAATGGTAAGCTGGTAAAAGGATTGAAATGAATGGGTTGAAACCGGCTTTGTTGTTGCCCAAAGTGATTGAGCAATTCGGATTTAAAATTTTCACCAAAAAAGTAAACCTGTTCAAGGCTGTTAACCTGTATAGATTCACTAACCTGCTGCAAAAGATTGTTTATGGTATGATTAATATCAGTTGCAACATTTAAAGAATCCGTACCTTTTATTGGATTTTCAGAATAAGAAATTTCATGCGAGAGTACATAATCACCATCATTGATAAGAATAATATCATACACTCCCGGCATGCAATTAACAAGGGCACATAATCCTTCACTGTGCTGCGTCGCTTTAAAGGTTTTCAAAGCCGCAAGCTTGTCAATATCAATTCTTGTTAATGTCAAAGAAGAATGGTCAAACACATCTTGAATATATTGAATCATTTCTTTTCTGACAGAAACAACGAGATACCGCTCAAACCCGGGTTTGAGCGGTTTTATAGACTGATAATTAACATTAAACTCATCTCTATTTGAAACAAGAAGCTGGTTAACTTCCCATTCCATATGATCTTCAAGCATAGCATTATCAAGATCATTATCAAAAACTACAATCTGTTCTACAGTCATTCTGCCATCAATTGCCAAGTCGGCTGCCCCCGGCAGCATACCTTCCTGTTCTACCAGCAAGTTAATCGCATCAGAAAATTTTTCTGCAGAAACCGCTTTACACGCTGTTGGCACAAACGGGGCTTCCAATTCGGTTTCGGCAACGCGAAGTATTTTTATATCGCCATTGTCTCTTTGAGCTTCTATTATCCGCAATACCTTGCCAGACATATAGATTCCCAAACTTATTTTTTCCCCTTTAATCGCCATATTCTATACTTCTTTCTTGAGTATTAATGTTTAATTTTGCCAGCTTTTTTCACCATTTTCATTGATTGAACCATGGTTTTCAAGTTTATAACCGCCCAAAGTGCTTTTTACAAAATCTTTTTCAACAGCAAGAATATCTGTAGAGTCTATCGGACAAGTGATAGAAATCTTTTTAAAGGTTGAATCATTATTTACTTTAATGACATAATCTTTATCAGTAGACGGGCAATTAAACATCTCTTCAAGTGCGGCAAAAGCTATAGAATCAATTTTTTCTCCATAGTTTGCATCAACAACTCTTAAAGAGTCAAATACCAATGCTGCGGTAGTATCCAGGTCATAGCGTCTACCATAATCGCGCAATGAATCAACCAGGGTTTTAGCTACGCTGTCAGAACCTTGCTGAAAATATGCATAAATGTCAAGTGTTAATACAGAATCTGCTGTCATGAATGTTCTTAATCTGGCACCGGTAGAATCATTTTTAATAAATTCTACAACCTTTGTAAGTGTATCATTATAAGCATTATTTTCACTAAGATAAGTCAATTCTGCATATAGTATGTGATCCATATGTTCCTGACATATCTTGGTTTCTTTATCAGCCATATCCCAAACTTGTTTTGGGTAAATTATGGTTAACACCAAGGCAACAGCCAAAACAAGAATCAGAAACTTGTAGATTATTGAACCTTTGGGCGTAAGTTCCTTTGCCATCTTTCCTCCTAAAGTTATCAGCATAACTTAATCTATTGTTATGCTGGTTTTAATTTTGTTGAATGTTTTTATTCCAATTCTATTTACACTTTTTATATCTTCAATGTGTTGAAATGGACCATGTTGTTTTCTATATTCCACTATATTGACAGCCAATGTTGGACCAATTCTGGGTAAGGTCTGTAATTGTTCAGAGGTTGCGGTATTGATATTTATTTTTCCAACAACACTGTCTTTTTGTTTATTTGTTTCCTTTGTTTTTTCATAGAGCAAACTTTGCTGCTCAAAACTTTTAATCCATTCTTTTTGAACAAAAGATGAATTGTTTCCATTTTGCCAATTTTTATACTCATTTACTGCAATTCCGGTAATAATGGCCAACAAAAACAATAGTAAAAATTTTTGTTCATTGCGCGTAAAAGAGAACATATATTATAATATAGCTTCTTTCATCCTTTCAAAGAAGCTTTTATCTCCTTTTTTAGGAAACATGTTTTCCTGTTCTGCCAATTCTTTTAATAAATCTTTTTCTCTGGCAGAGAGTTTTGTAGGTGTATAAACCATTACCCTGATCAACTGATCGCCGGCGCCATGCGAATTAAGATGCGGTAAACCTTTACCTTTCATTCGCAGTATCTTGCCACTTTGAGTGCCGGGGGCAATGTGAATTTTTGCTTTTCCCGACAATGTGGGTACTTCAATTTCGTCACCAAGCGCAACCTGAGTAAAGCCAATGTGTAAATTATAAACAACATCATCACCATGCCGTTCAAATGCTTCGTGCTTTTCTTCTTCAATGATTACCAGAACATCACCTGTTGGGCCGCCTTTGGGACCAACATTACCAGATCCACGAAGCGTCAGATATTGTCCTTCGGCAACGCCTGCCGGAATATTTACCTGAAGGGTATCTTCTCCACGAACGCGCCCTTCGCCTTTACAATCCGTACAAGGCTTATCTATGGTTTTACCTTCTCCGCCACAGTTCTGGCATGTTTGGGTAACCGTAAAAAAGCCCTGACGATATGCTACTTCGCCACGACCATGACAAACCGGACAAGTCACAAAAGAAGTACCCGGACTTGCACCAGAGCCATCACATGTATTACAACGAACTTGTTTTTTTATTTTGATCGTTTTTTCAACACCAGTGGCTATTTCTTCCAGTGTGAGTTTTAAACGAATCTGTAAATCTGCACCTTTTTTGGCAGCAGAACGACGACGACCGGCAGAGCCGCCACCCATTCCAAAAATATCTCCAAATCCACCACCAAAAACTTCACGGAAAATATCAAAGGGATCTACATAGCCGCCTTCATATCCACCATATCCACCTGAACTGCTACCACGCATTCCGGCTTTACCGAATTGGTCATATTGACGTCGTTTCTGTGGATCTGATAAAACCGCATAGGCTTCACTCAATTCCTTGAATTTCTCTTCCGCTTCCGTGTTTCCCGGATTTTTATCGGGATGGTATTGCATTGCCAACGAACGATATGCTTTTTTTATCTCATTTTGATCTGCATCTCTGTTGACATTCAATATTTCATAATAATCTCTATCTGACATATGTATATTAACAACTCTTTCTATTTACTCACTATCACTTTGGCATGACGGATAACCTGATCGCGATATAAATAACCTTTGATATGTTCTTCAATAACCGTATCCGGTTCATAACCTTCAACATCTACCTGCATCAAAGCATCATGAAATTCAGGATCAAAAGGTTTACCTACGCACTCCATGTGCGTTAATCCATCTTTATTTAAAATTGCAAACAAATTTCGATAAATCAGATTAATACCTTCTAAAAGAGATTCCTTGTCTCCTTTTTCAGTATTGGTTTCAATTGAACGTCCAAAATCATCCAGTACCGGTAATACCTGAGAAATCAACCGCATATTTGCCCGTTCGGTTAATTCCAGTCTCTCTTTTTCTGTACGTTTCCGATAATTATCAAAATCAGCCGCCTGTCGCATGAATTGTGATTTCAATTCTTCAATCTGCTGTATAGCGGCTTCGAGTTCTTTTTTATAATTTCTACGTTTGGTCTTACTCTGTTCTTTTTTCGCAGCAGTCTTTTCTGTATGTTCTTTACTCACATCTACCTTTTTTATTTTTTTTGTGAAACCAGATAGCTCAGGGTTTCAGCCATAAATTCAACCAGTGATACAATTTTAGAATACTGCATGCGGGTAGGACCAATAATACCCAATGTACCTTTGGCATTTTCAAAGGAATAACTGGTAGTGATCATACTACAGTTTTTCATCAAATCTTCCTGGTTTTCATCACCAATAACAATAGAAACACCTTCTGCTTCCTGCTCATCCAGTATTTTGATCAGAATGTCTCTTCTATCCAGCAATTCCAGTATTTTACCAATTTTTTCCCGGTTCTCAAACTCGGGTTGTTCTATAACGTTTTTGGCTCCTGCAAAATGAAATTTGGTATCCGTCTGAATTGCAAAATTCGCATTCATCTGAATGGTCTGGATCAACATTCGCTGTTCCTGATCCAGATCCCGAAAACGGTCTGTAATTGTATTTTGCAGCTCCTCTAACGATAAACCATGAAGACGTTCGTTTAACAACTGAGTAGTTGCTTCCAGCAAACTTTGTGGTAACCGCTGATTGATTTCAAAGATCACGGTTTTAACAAGACCCGATTTTACATTCAAGAGCAGCAATAGCTTGTTTTCTGATATCTGAATCAATTCAAGCTTTTCAAGCTGTCCTCTATTGAACCGGGGAGTTAAAACCACTCCGAGCTGACTGGATATTCTGCTCAACACATCGGTCGCATGTTGTACTATAGAGCTGACATCCTGAGAAAAACCTTCCATCTCTCTAACAATAGAGTGCTTTTCTTCTTCACTAAGCGTCTGAACGCTCATCATACTGTTTACATATTGACGATACCCTACATTTGTAGGAACTCTTCCTGCCGATGTGTGCGGTTGTGTTATCAGGCCCTTTTCTTCAAGATCCATCATTACGTTACGTATAGTTGCCGGGCTGATATTCAGGTTATAATTCTTTGACAAATAACGAGAACCCACAGGTTCAGCGGTTTGGATAAAACCATGTACTATGGATAAAAATACTTCTCGCTCTCGTTCTGTTAATTCATCTATATGCATCTTGATTTATATACATTCTTCTTAAAAAAAAGATTAGCATAAAAATAACGATTTTTGACTGCCAAGTCAAGTAATATTTCCTCATGTTTACTTTATGCAACTTTATAAGGAACAATCACAAATAACGTTTTATTGCAACCAAACTTCCTATATATCCAAACAAAACACCGGCTAACAACAATCCATAAAACAAATATTCGGGAGTTGTTAATAATCCCGGCCATTGTGATTGTACAAAAGCAAATAATCCCAAAGAAAACAAAAACGCGATTAAACCACCAAGCAAGCCCTGAATGATTCCTTCCAACAGGTAAGGCAAACTGATAAAGTGTCTTGTTGCACCCACCAGTCTCATTGTATTGATGATATCTTTGCGAGAAATAACAATAAGGCGGATCGTATTGGAAACCACAAATAAGGATCCAATAACAACTACAATTAACAGCAAAGCTGAAATAACTGTAGCAATGCGGGAAAATTTCAAAAGCAAACCCAGTGCTTCACTGTGATATTCCACTTCGTCTACTCCATCAATTTTCATAATGGTATTGGCAAGCTGCTCAATATTTTCAATTGTACGATATTCTTCTTTGAGCATGATATTAAAAGATGCGGGTAAGGGATTATCATCAAGTATAGAAAAAAGTTCTTCTCCAAACTCTTGTTGAAACATTTTGGCGGCCTGATCCGGAGAAACAAATTCAAGGTTTGCAACCTGATCAAGACTATTGATTGTACTTCCCACCTGGGCAATTTCTGTATCGTCTAAAATTGTAGAGAGAAACACTTGAATGTCTATCTTGGCATTCAATACATCAATCAATTGATTAACATTCATCGCAAGCGTAAAAAAAATGCTAATAATAAACAGTAAAAATGAAATGGTAAAGACTGAGATAAAAAAAGACAAACGCGCACGCTTGAATCCTGAAAAGGCTTCTCTTATACTGTATTTCAAACTCATACCTCGAGTATCCCCCCTTTTTTGATTTTCACTACTCTTGCTTTATAGCGGGATACCAGGTCTGTATTATGCGTAGCTATCAGTATTGATGTGCCTCTTGCATGAATGCGTTTAAAAATATCCATAATACCTGCGGCAGTATCGGGATCAAGATTTCCGGTAGGTTCATCTGCCAGCAATAAATAGGGTTCATTCACAATAGCCCTTGCTATGGCAACGCGCTGCTGCTCTCCTCCTGATAGTTCGTCCGGGTATTTTCTGGACTTGTGAGAAAGCCCCACATCAGCCAATGCGCGTAAGACTCGTTTCTTGATCTCTTTATTCCTGACACCAATCACTTCAAGCGCAAATGATACATTTCTAAAAACATCACGATCATTGAGCAATTTAAAATCCTGAAAGACCACACCCAATCGTCTTCTAACATATGGGATATCTTTTTTACGGATAAACAGGCTGTTATATTCGCCAACAGTTACATGACCTTCCTGTGGCAACTCTTCCATATAAACACATTTTAAAACTGTAGATTTACCCGCTCCACTAGGCCCCACCAAAAACACCATTTCGCCGGGCGCCACTTTGAAGGAGATATGTTCTATTCCATCACCTGTGGGGTATTTAATTTTTACATTTTGCAGTTCAACCATACTTATTTTCTCAATACAAAATGGATTCGTTCAGATGTTTCTGAACCGGGATTAAAAGTAAAATCATGGTAATAACCAGACAAGGTAAATGGAGATTGGTCAATGATTGACAGCACATTTTCAAGTGATCTGATTTTTTGCCGGTGGGTTTCACAATAGATAGTTTTGTTTTTATGAAACCGTATTTCAAAATAGTTAATTTGAATATGTTCCTTTTTATCAAACCGGCTCTTTCTAACATAGCTGCCCTGTGCGTTCTTTTCTTTTTGGGTGAATCCTGTAAACATTTCCAGGGAATTCTGTAATGTACTGACATCAAAAACAAACAATCCATCTGGCTTTAAAGCAGAATGTACATTTTCCAAACACAAATTCCATTGTTTTGATTTCATCAAATAGTTCATACTGTCATATAAAGATACGATCATATCCGGTTTGTGAGTAAAATTGGGATACATCATATCACCGCACCATAATTGAACATTGGGCTGCTTTTTTAGTTTTCGCCTGGCTACACTAACCATTTCGGGCGTATAATCAAACCCGGTTACATGATAACCCAGTTTTAGCAATTCTCTGCTTAAACTTCCGGTACCGCACGAAATATCTGTAATGGTACGTGTCCCATTGCCATGATGATGTGCTATTTGTGATATATACCTGGCCCAGCGTTTGTAATTAACATGATTCATTACAAAATCATACAAATACGCCAGTTGGCTGTATGGCGGTACGGTTATTTTTTCCTGAAATAAAGGCAAACAATTAACCTTTTATCAACTTTACAATAACCTTACGGGTACGCGCCCCATCAAATTCACAAAAATAGATAGATTGCCAGGTACCCATAACCATTCTGCCATTTTCTATAATCACTGTAAGTGATGGACTAAATAAAGATGATTTTATATGTGCTGCTGAATTTCCTTCCATGTGGTGGTAACCATCATTAAAAGGAACGATCTTGTTCATCTCCATGGTCATATCTCGAACAACATCCGGATCTGCGTTTTCATTAATGGTAACACCTGCTGTGGTGTGAGGAACAAACACAACGCAAATACCACTATCTATGCCACTCTCGGCTATAATTTGCTCTATCTGACGATCAATGTTTATAAATTGAACGGTTGTACTGGTTTGTACGGTAAAGGTTTTAATTGTAGACACTAAACTCTCCATCAGGTTTTGAGTTTCTTTTTCTTAGCCGCTGGAAACAATATATTGTTCAATATTAACCGGTATCCCGGTGAATTTTTATGTAATGACAATTGTGTGTGCGGATCATAAACAAAATGCTGATAATCTTCGGGATCATGCCCGCCATAAAATGTAAAGGTCCCCTTGCCCAGGTTACCATGCAGATACTTGACCTGTCCGGTTCCTTCGGCTTCACCCATTATTGTAATGGTCTTTTTAATCAGCGTTTTTCTAAATCCTGTTGTTTGTCCCATAAATCCCTTAATTGCAGACACATGATTTTGGGTCAACATGGTTGGTACAGGATCATATTTGGCAGAAAACTCGAACAGTGTAAAATAATCAGCTTCTGCCCCTCTCAATACCGGTGCGTTACTGGGGGGAATATCAATATCTGCATATTCATAAACCAGAGGATTTTCTATAACTTTGAAATTTTCAAACGCCAGGCACTGTGAGTAGTCCAGCTTTTCATTTGCCGCCGGGTCAGCCGGATCACCATCATAAACTTCTGCCGCCACATCAGTATTGTACGATGCAAGAGCAATATCAAAAGTATCGGTGGCAGAGCACATGGCAAATACAAATCCACCCCCGGCAATGTATTCCTTTATAGAATTTGCAACTGCCCGTTTCAATACCGTTACTTTTGGGTAACCCATTTCTCTTGCAATGGCTTCGTTCTTTTCCATCTGGTCCTGGTACCAATCGGTATTGTGATAACTGGCATAAAACTTTCCATACTGACCGGTAAAATCTTCATGGTGTAAATGCAGCCAATCAAATTTATTTAGCTCTCCTTGCAATACCTCCTTGTCCCACAACAACTCGTAGGGAATTTCCGCATATTCTAATGCTAGCAACACTGCATCATCCCACACCTGCTTGCTTTTGGGAGCATAGATTGCAATTTTGGGTGGCGTTTCTAATAGAACGATATCCATATTTTCCTGTTCTATTAACGCATGGATTTGGGATACTGCTGAACCATCAAGCAATTCAAAGGATACACCGCGAACCAGCATCTCTCGTTCAAGCGCGGGATAATGATCAATTAAAAACGAACCGCCTCTGTAGTTAAGCAACCATTCCACATTGACACCACGCTCCAGCGACCAGAATGCAATACCATAGGCTTTTAAATGATCTGTTTGTTGAAGGTCCATATTGATCAAAACTTTTTGAGCAAACAAACCGGAAACAGAAAATAATATAATAAATATAGTCAGTAATTTTTTCATTATAAATTTCTTACTTTTTTTCTCGTATCTTCAATATAAATACTTGATGGGAAATTTACCAGCAAAGATTCATATAATTCTTTGGCTTTTTCTTTTTGGTCCAGTTTGGTTTGATACAGACCGGCCATATTATACAAGGCTTTATCTCTGTATAAATTGTCTTCATTTTCATACATTTGTTGTAACAAGACAATTGCATCATCATACATTTGCTTTTCAATATATATTTGAGCTCTGAACCAGTTAATAGCATCCAATAATGGCGTATCCGGTGTATTTTTAATATAATCGGATAAAAGAGAATCGCTCTGATCAAGCTTGTTTTGATGATACAATAGACTGGCTTTGCCAAAGATGACCAACCCGGTGGAATCCATACTGTTTTCCTGCAACAGCATATTCAATTCTAACGCATCGTTCTCATATAGATCGGGTTGATTGTCACGGATTTTATTATCAAAATACTCTTTAAGAAATTCAGCACTCTCTTTTGGATATCCACCCATAAAATTAGCATTAGCCATAGCATAGAGCGCTTTTTTATAATATATATCTTTTTTACTTTTTTGCTTTTGTATAATATGCCTGTAAAAACCTTTAGCACTGTTTAGATCATTGCTTAGTATTTCACACTCGGCCAGTTTAAAGTAAATATCAACGATTCTGGGAGACCGTGGATATTTTTTCTCAAATTGTTTATAAATCTTTCTGGCCTGGTTATGATCGTTCAATCGATTAAAGTAAATATCTCCGCTTTTTTCAAGAGCATCTTGAGCTTCGGGCGCTTTTGGAAATTGTTTTGCAAACGCCTCATAAGATTGAATTGCCTCCCTAAACATTCCTTTTTGTTCAAGGATTAACGCAAATCCCAGTCTTGCACGATGACTGTATTCACTTTTGGGATAATCTTTTAATAGCGTTTCAAAAGCAGTTTGGGAAATATCTAACACACTGTCTTTGGCAGTCAGCGTGGCAAATTGATACAGATATAAACCAATACGGCTGTCATTACGGTTTTGCAGCGTATCTTCCATGGCAATAAACTGTTCCAGGGCCTTTTCATATTGTGTATTTCTTGAATATACATTGCCCAAAATCTGATGCAGTTCCAAACCCAATTTGGGTTTTTCTTTTAGTGCATGTTCCAATGTATTTACTATGTCTTTATAGCTATCATCATTCTTTTCCATATTGGCAAAACGTGTATCAATAAAATGAAACTGTTTGGGATTGGTTTCAATATATGCAATATACTCTTTGGTTGCTTTGTCATATTCAGCACGATGTACATACAGAGATGATAGCTCAAAAATAAACAATCTATCGTCTTTGAGCTTTTTTCTTCCCTTTAAATAGCAATCAACTGCATCATCTACCAGTCCATGAGCAGTTAATGCCTGACCAACCAAAGCATAACTGGAATGTGTCATCGCATTATTGTCTAAAATCTCATCCCATCTTTTTTTGGCGTCACGAGTATTTCCTGTTAAAAACTCTACTTCCGCAAGATCTACCTGATACCTCAAATCACGCCGTTCTTTTTGCAGTTCTAGTACCAGACTTTTAAATCGATCAAATTGCTGAAGCTTGAGCATTGTACGCTTGGCACCTGCATAGCTTGAGATATCTAAAGGATTTTCCATGCTTAGCATATAATAAATATCGGCAGCCTGCTCTGTTTGACCGTTTCTTTCAAACTCGGATGCCATACGCTTGATCTGGCGTTGTTGTAAATCGAGCGGGGTTTGCTGATTTTGGGACCAAAGAGAAACAGCAGCCAATAATATAATAAATAATACTTTTAATGATCTTTTCATTGGCTGTCCTGTTCCTGTTCAGTTAGTGCTTCAAAATACTGTTTGATCAGTTCCAGGTAATCCTGTGAAAAACCCTGCTGTTTTGCGTTCAACAACTCTTGCTGTAACAGAGATTTACGCTCGCCCATATCCTGTGGCAGCTCTGGTGGACTGTCAGCCATATAGTTTTTACCACTTTCCGCTTTGCGTTTGCGACTGTATTCACGCTGACGAATTGAGCGTTGTGCATCAAGCATACGCGACAAGATGCGGTTCTGCCGCTGCAAGGTTTCGCGGCTGATATTCTGACTATTGAAATCTTTTTCTACTTCTTTCATATCTTTAGCTATATTGTCTAGATCACCCATGACTTCTTTCATGCCGCCGGCTTCCTGGGCCAACTGTTCCATGGATTTGCGCAAGCGTTCCTGTTCTGCAGCCATTCTTGCCATCTGGGCCTGTTGTGCCTGAGACATTTGCTGCCCCATACCCAACTGCTGTGTCATCTGATTCAACTGCTGCTGACCCTGGGCCATTTTTTGCATTTGCTGCATAAACTGCTCAAAACTCATACCACTGCCCGATGCGTTTTGCATCATATTCTGCATGGATTGCTGCATTTGCAATATTGCACTGTTGATGGATTTCATGGCTTCTGCCTGGTTTCGGGATGCCAGTTTATTATTTCGGTTTTCCATAGCAACAAGGGCATCCTGCATATTCATGGATGCATTTCCTAATGTAGCCTGCATCTGCGAATTCATGGACATGGTTTCTTTCGACAATTCAAATATACTGTTAATAACACGGGACAATCCACTAGACATATTATTTTGACGATCCGCAATTCCCTGTATATTGGAGGTATTTGATGGCAGCTCATCCGTTTCCATCATCAGGTCTTCCTGATCAAGAGATAACTCTAATAACTGACGGATGTTGCGTTTCATCGCCATCATGGCTTGGCGCTGCATGGTGCCATTCATATTATCTTTGGCTTGCTGTAACTGCTGTGCAACGGATTCCATTTTCTGCTGTACTTTTTGTGACTGCTGAGAAAAATTCTCCATCTGGCCGCTGTTGATCATTTCCTGCATCTGGTTAAAAGCCTGGTCCAGACTATCAGATTCAAGATCACTCAAAGCTTTATCCATCTGATCAAGAGGCATTTGAGGTTGTTCTTCCATTTCCTTACGCAGTTCTTTTAACGCTTCGGTCATGGCTTCTTTATCTTTATTGATATTGCTTTGTTCTTTGGAAAGACGATTTTTGTCATCAGTCTGTTTGTTTTCCAAATTCTGCTGACGTTCCGCAATATCATTTGCCATTTTTATTGCCTGATCCAGTTGCTGCTCCATTTTCAAGCGTTTTAACAGATTAATGGTCCTGTCCAGATTTTTCGACATCTGGTCTTCTGTCATTTTAAACTCTTCCATGGCTTTTTTCAGCATATTCTGGTCAACATTCTGCAAAGACTCTGACATTTGTTTCATCAGATTTTCAAGTTCAGGCGTCATGATATCTTTGTACAGTTCCTGCAATTCCTGGTACTTTTTCAGGGTTTCAGAAGAAACAAGATCATTTTCTTCCATTTTATCAACCATTTCTTCAAGATTTTTCTCAAGCTCTTTTAATTTTTGGTTGATTTCTTCTCTCTGTTGAATTGCTTGTTCTGTTTCCTGCTGGCGCTCCCAGTCGAGATCCTTTTCCCGCTGCATTTCTCGGGACAACTCGTCTATCTTTTCCTTAAATTCCTGGGATTTCTCATAAGCATCTTCCATTTCACGAATGGCTTCATCCTGAGTAGAAGTTATTTCTTCATACATTTCAAACATGGAGGGGAAACGTGCCCGATATGTTTTGGATACAGAACGTTTGGGGCCGGTTACAGTATCATTATCCCAGGCTTCTACATAATAGACCACTACCTCAGTTGGCAGCATATCAGATTCGGAAAGGTCCCAATTAAGTGCAACCCGCATTTTCTGCTCGTATTCTAAATCTACAAGCTCCTGATGAACATATCGGTTAGAATCGGGTTCCATTTCAGCAGAAATCACCTGATAAGCTATTGAAATTTTGCTGAATCCATAATCGTCCTGCGCATCGATAATGAGTGGAATAAGCATTTCCTCTCCTAAATCAATATCTTTACCGGGTTGAATGATTCTCACAACCGGATACTGATCAGGAATAACTTGTAAAGTATAATTAATGGGATTGATGCTGGAAAAACCATACATGTCTGTCAGGTAAAAGCGATAAATATCGCTTTTTATCATGGGAAACTCTATATATACTTTGTCATTCTTTTTATCCATATAAAGTGCATTGTCCGAAAACTCTACCTTAACCGTGTCCAGTTCTTTATTGGGATTCCCGACTATGTTTATTCGTGAGCCTTTTAATGCACTGACATCCCCTACATTATCTTCAAGGGCGTATTTTTCAATGCCTGAATATGCCGGAGGTGTTACGGTTACAGAAATATTTCTTAATAAAGGGCGTTCCTGAACATCAACTGAAAATTCCGGGGAAACCTGTTCTTTGGACATAAATTGATAGGTAAATGATTCATATACTTTATCAATCTGGTATCTAAAAGTATCATCAGGCGATTTTTCAAGTGTTATGGGAGATTGACCTGTATATTTCAAGTCCAGTGTTTGCAAGGTACTATCGGAGACCCAAACCTTTATATCAAACGCAGAATCTTCAACGATGCGTGTGTTTCCGGGAAACACCTCAAACGTTATCCGATTGGTATCCATATCCTGTTTTGGATGAAGCAATTGGGTTATGGCAGAACCAACAGCAGGTAATTTCAAGATCAACAACAAAACAATTACAGATAAAACTATGGCTGTGGTTTTGAAAATTTTGAAAAATGGTTTTTTATTTACCAAGGGATAAAAATCCTGGTCCGCAACATCTGCTTCAACAGAACTTATTGCTTCATTAATTAATGAAATGGAATAACGATCATCATTATGATAACGTTGAAACAATTGCAGTGCGTTTGCCAACCGATCATCAACAGATTTAAAATGACTACCTACTTTTAAAGCAATCTCGTTTAATGTAGGTTGATCTTTTTTTAGCAGTAAATAAACCGGTTTATATAAAATCCCAATAAAGCCAAGTATAACAATCCCAATAAAACTCAATATTAAAGCTAATCGTACATTTACAGAGAGATCCATTGTCATTTCTATAAATGTTAATAAAACCGACAAAGGTGAAATAACCAATAAAAGCTTGAGCAGTCTTTTATATAAAAAAAACCGCTTTTCAGCAGAGCGAAAAAGTTCTAGTTTTTTCTGTAACTGTATATATGTGGATTTATGGTTGTTCATCAGTTCAACAATGCGTAAATGATAATATTCAAGCCCATTTTTAATGCCGTTTCCCGGATTATTGGAGAATCACCATGTACCTGCGGGTCTGCCCAACCATCAGAGATATTTGTATTCGCAGAATAAAAGACGACCAGTCTATTATTATAAAATATCCCATACGCTTTTGGCGGCCCGCCATCAAATTCATGGATCTTGGGTAGTCCATTAAAATCATAGTGACTGTGAAAAATACCGTGAGAAAAGGGAATCTCTACCAATTCATGGTCCGGAAAAACTTTGGCTATTTCCCGCTTGAAATGGACATCCATTCCATAATCATCATCCGCATAAAGAAAGCCCCCACCTGTTAAATAATCCCTAAGCCTTTTTACTTCGATAGGTGTAAAATTAATTCTTCCATGTCCGGTCATAAAAAGTACTGGGTATGAGAATAGGGTCTCATCCATTATGCCAAGGCGTACTTCATCATCAGCTGTATTGAGATTTGTATTCTCTGACAGAAATGTTAATAAATTGGGTATACATGATGGATTATTATACCAGTCGCCCCCACCCGAGTATTTTAATCTGGCAATGGTAAACGCATTTTCTTTAGTTTGGGCAAAAGAATAGTTGTGTATAACAAATCCGATACACAATAATAATATGTATATACTTTTTTTATTCACTACATTATAATGTATATGGCTCTTTAACTTCGAGATATATGTCTTTTTTGATCCTGTTCAGCCATTCCTGATATTCCAGCTGTTTTTTATATTCAAGTGCCATTCCCTCAATCATATCCCAGTCTTTGTTGAGGTCATATTCTCTGGCTTTTTCTCTTGAATTCACTTTGATTACATGGTAACCAAACTGTGTTTTAATAGGATCAGAGTATTCACCGGGTTGAACATTTTCAATTCCATAACTGAATTCTTTGGCCATTTGTTTCAATTGATCAATTTCAAAACGACCCAGATGTCCATCTTGTTTATTGGATGATTCATCTTCAGAATATTCTTTTACAAGTTTTTCAAAATCGGCTCCATTCTCAAGTTCTGAATGGATTTTTTTAATCAATTCCACAGTATCCATTTCATCTTTTTCTGTGGGTTTGATCGATATCAGGATATGTTGAGTATGGATCTTTTCGCCGCGTTTTTCAATCAATTTTATAATATGAAAACCAAACTGAGACTCTACAATTTGAGAAAATTCGCCCGGTTCAAGCCTGGACGCTGCTTCAGCATATTCTCTTACCAACGTGGAACGTGAAACAAATCCCAAATCTCCACCTTTTTGAGCAGAACCAGGATCTTCGGAATATTCTTTAGCCATTTCAGCAAAATCATAACCTTTATCTACAACCAATTCTCGTACTGCCTGGGCCCGTTTTAAAGCATTTTCACGGGATTCTTTACCGGGTTTTGGTGTAACCAGAATATGGCTTATATCTACTGTTTCCTGTACGGTTCCTAATGAATCTTTTTTCGCATTATAAAACTCTTTAACTTCGCGACTGGAGACCTTTAAATTGGCAAATTTTTGTTCCCTTACCATACTGACGCGCATTTCTTTTTCTATTTCCTGGCGTCTTGTACGACGAAATTTTGACATGGGCATACCCAGAGACTCTTCAATTTTATCTTCTCCTCCAACCTGCTGGGTTACTCGCTGAAGATCCTGTTGCAAATAAGTGTCAACCTGACGTTCATCAGCAATTACCGTATCTTTATCGGCCTGTATGAGCATCAATTCCTTGTTAATCAATGATTTTAAAGTCTGTTGTTTTAAATCCTGAAAATCCTGAGGATTCTTTGCAGGATCAATACCCATTTGTAATGCTGCATAATAAGCACCCTGGGTAACCTGTGATTCTAGAATAATATCATCGTCAACAATAGCAATCATACGATCCAAAACCTGCTGTGCTGACAATTGGCTGTATGTAATAACAAATAATAAAATAATTCCTGATTTAATAAAGCTCAATCTCATTCTTTTTCACCTCTTTTATTGTGGCCGGGTACTGTTCATGGTTTCCTGTATCAGTTCCCACTTTGCTTCTACCTGCGCATTTTCACCAAGATAGGTTACATATCGTTTATATTTATTTTCCCGTTTCCAGGCCATTAATCGCCAGGAAATCATGTCTTTAACTTCTTCTAGTGTTTGAACATCTCCCTTGTTGCGTTTTTCCAGCAATTCCACAAGATAATATCCGTGTATTGATTTTATATTTTCAATCCTGTTTTGGCGCATTCTGGGTAAACGGTTTACTATTACTTCCGGAAGTTGTTCAAGAGTTACCCAACCCAATTCACCATTATTTTCTTTACTCTCATCAAGCGAATTTTCTCTGGCCAATGTAGCAAATGATTCACCTTTAACCAGTTTAGCACGAATTTCTTCCGCTTCCCTGTATGTTTTCACCAGAACAAGTCTCACTTTGTAATAGTCATTTGGCCTTACAAATTCCTGAGAATGCTGTTCATAATATTCTTTAATTTCTTCTTCGGTTACTTCAAGACCTTTGTCTATCTTTTCAGTAATGTATTTCGATACCATTAAATCACGAACAGCTTTGCGAATATCTTTTTCGAATTCCGGGTTTTCATCAAATTTGTATTCCTGCAACTCTGCATACCAGAGTTCCATTTCTATCCATTTTTTAACATAATTCTGTAGTTGAATTTCTGATAATTGAAAATCCGGGTCATTTGGAATAACTTTTTTTAAATCATTAACAGTAAAAACCTGATCTCCTACTCGCGCAATTACAGGTGAATCCGGTTTATTGTCTTTTGCACATGCAGCAAACAACAATAATAGGATTAGCAGTCCTTTTTTTAACATGAAATCAATATATCCTATATTATAAACGGTTTCAATTCTTTTTCATAGATAACAACTTTATACTTATTATCTAGTTTTTCACGCCATTCTTTTCTTTTTTCGGTGGCATATTTATTCTGAACTTTAATTTTAGCATATGGAACCAGATTTTCCCATTTTACTTTACCGCCCTCTTCTAAATCATCGAGTTTGATAATAGAATAAGCATTGCCATTTTTTACAGGTTTTGAGAGCTCTCCTTTTTTCATGGTCGATGCGGTCTTGCCAACAATACCAAAATGTTTATCTGAAATCATGCCCAAATCACCGGTTGTTCTCAGATATTCTTTACGCTCGGTATATCTTTTAGCAAGCTCTCCAAAATCTGCTCCATTCTTTATTTGTTCATAAAGTGATTCTGCCAATTTTTTATTGCTTACTAAAATTTCCTGAACATGATATCTGGAAATATTATTATATTCATTAATATTTTCATCATAGTACTTTTTATATTCACTGTCAGGTATTTGTTCATCCACACATTTTGTTTCCAAAAGATCTATCATATATTTATGTTTTATATTCTGCTTTTGTTCCTTTAATTCTCGTTTTAATTGATATTTATTATCTAATGCGTATTTTGGGATCAATTGTCTAATTACCAGCGTTTCCAAAGTATTTAAAACTTTATCCCTTTCAAAATGAGACGGGGTAGAGTCTATAAACATATTTTTAATATCATTAAAATATTGATCCAGTGTATATACACCCGAATCATATTTAACCATTACCCGTGTTGTATCAAACTGGTCTTTAACACGTTGAATATCAAAATCAAAATTATCATCATCATGGTTTTTTATCAGTTTTTGGGTCGTCTCACAAAAATAATCAATATTTTCATCAACCATTTGCATGTGATAATCTGCTTCCAGTTTTTTAATCCACTCCTGATACGTTTGTGACAATTGGCGGGCCTTTTCCCGAAAAAATCCTTTTTGTATCATTTCACGCATATAATCATATGGAACAACTGAAATAGATCTGTCTTCCACAAGGTTCAATATATGATATCCCTTTTGAGTAGTGATAACAGGAGAAACCTCTCCTTTACTCAGGGAAAATAATTCATTAGAAAACTCTATTCCCCATTCCTGAACAGGCCATTTAACAAAGCCCAAATTTCCACCCTTGCCAGCAGTTAAAGAATCTTGAGAAAACTTGCGGGCCAACAGTTCAAAATCCGCGCCTTTAATAATTTCAGATTTCAATGAATCCAATATTTTTACAGATTGAAGATTCTTGATTGAATCTTTTGAGGCTGGTATAAAAATATGTCTTCCCTTAACTTCTCTCGACATTCTGTCATATCTTGTTCTGTATTCCTGTTCGGGTATTACCGGATCCACAACATTTTTTGTTATTACATAATTGTGTAAAACATTTTTAAAGGTTTGATCTACTTTGGATATAATTGTAGAATCATTATCCAGATTATTTTCGTATGCTTCGGTTAATTTGCGTTTGTTATCAATAACAATTTGCAATTGCTTTTGCAGGTCGGCTTCTGTAATATTCAGGAACTGTGCGGGTTTGGTATTTTTATAAACATAATCCTTAAAATCTTTAACATATACGGGTCGGTTACCCACCCGGGCAATGATCTTGTTTTCTGTCAAGTTTGAGCAACCTGCAATAACAAGCAAAAGTATCAAGATTATTTTATTACCTTTCATCAACGCCTCGGTAGAATTGACCTATCCTTTTGATTTATAGTAATTAACAAGTTAGCCATTTACTGAATAGATTGCAAGAAGTTTTTAGCTGTTTTTAATTGGTCCTCTTTTGGAGAGGTTTTGATCTCAAAATAAAGATCTTTTGATGTTTGTTTCAGTTCAAATTTATAGGCTGACTTTGCTACAATGTTACCAAACCATTCCCTGAATTGTTCCCCAATTGGAAGAAAATCTGTTGCAAAATGACCAAAAATTTTATCTGGTAATAATCTCAATTTACTGATTAGCGCATGTTCTGCATATATTTTTATCAATATATAATCTACCAATACTTTTGCCGGTTCTGGTAATGGACCAAAACGATCTTTGATCTCCTTTTCTAAATTCTGAACGGCATTGGGTGTATCCGCCTCGGCTAGTCTGCGATAGATATCTACTCGCTCTGATGGATTCATGATATACTTGTCCGGCAAAAATGCATCCATTCGTAATTCGATTTGCGGATCAAAGAGAGGTTCTCGCTTTTCCTTTTGCTCAATGTTCAATTCTTTTTTCAACTCATAGATGGCTTCTTCTATGATTTTCATATAAACGTCGTAACCCAACGCTTCTACAAATCCACTTTGTTGAGCACCAAATATATTACCGGTTCCACGGATTTCCAGGTCTCGCATGGCAACATTATAACCGGATCCTAAATATGATAATTCCTGTATAGTTTGTAATCTTTTAATAGCAGTTTGAGATAATTTTCTCAATGGCGGTACCAATAAATATGCATATGCCTGCAAATCTGAACGCCCGACGCGTCCCCGAAGCTGGTACAATTGTGCAAGACCCAACTTATCTGCCCTGTTGATTATTAAGGTATTTGTATTAGGCATATCAATACCTGATTCGATAATCATTGTACAAACCAGGCATTGTACTTTACCGCTGGAAAAAGCCATCATTACTTTCTCCAATTCATGTCCCTTCATTTGCCCGTGAGCAACGGCAATACTCACCTCGGGTACAATTTCCCGTACCAGATTAGAAATACCATAAATCGACTGAACGCGGTTGTGAACAAAGAAAACCTGTCCCCCACGATCAATCTCTTTTAAAATTATCTCACGAATATAATCACGATCAAAACGGGCCACTTCGGTCTTGATCGGTATCCGGTTTTGAGGCGGCGTATTAATCAAAGACATGTCCTTAGCACCCATCAAAGACATGTGCATTGTCCTGGGAATTGGAGTAGCTGACATGGAAAGCGTATCTACCGTCGCTTTGAGCAGTTTGAGCTTTTCCTTGTGCATTACACCAAATCGCTGCTCTTCATCAATAATGAGTAATCCCAGATTTTTTAATTTAATATCTTTAGATAATATCCGGTGGGTACCCACAAGCAGATCCAGCTCCCCTTTTGATGCCTTTTCGATTATAGCCTTTTGCTGATTTGGTGTTCTGAATCTTGATAGCATATCCACGGATACAGGAAAAGGTCTTAATCTTTCACTGAATGTGTTTAAATGCTGTTGAGCTAATATAGTTGTAGGGACAAGTACTGCTACCTGCTTTCCATCATTAATTGCCTTAAAAGCCGCTCTAATTGCAACTTCTGTCTTTCCGAATCCTACATCTCCACAAATCAGCCGATCCATGGCTTTTTCGGATTCCATATCCTTTTTTATCTCTTCAATGGCATTCAATTGATCCTGGGTTTCTTCAAATTCAAATGATGCTTCCAGTTCTTTTTGCCATATTGTATCTGCCTGAAATGCATGGCCTTTTTGCATCTTGCGGGACGCATAGAGTTTAATTAATTGAGCAGCTACATCTTTGATATTCTGTTTTGTGCGTTTTTTCAGCTTTTCCCATGAAGAAGTACCCAATTTATTAAGCTGCGGCACAGCACTGTCTTTACCCGAATATTTCTGAACTTTATGCATTTTTTCAAGAGGTACATATAGCGAATCGTTATCCTGGTATTCCAAAAGTAGACATTCACGATCTTTACCATACGCTTTTATCTTTTTTAAACCTCTAAAAATACCGATTCCATAGTCTTCATGAACTACATAATCACCAAAATTCATTGCGGAAAGATCACGTAAAGATACTTTGCGACTGTCTATTCTATCCTGTTTTGGAAGCTTATTTCTGCTGTATAATTCCTTATTGGTATATAAATACAATCCTGTTTCAGGCCATAACATACCTTCCGATATATTTAAAATAATTGCTTCTAGTTCCTGAGGCATATCTTCCTGAACAAGCAGGTCAGAAATACGGCTTGCCTGGCTTTCAGAATCACAACAATATAAATAGTGAGGAGATTCAACAGGACAGGTTAAAATTTGCTGATCTACTTCCCTTTTAAACAGATCAAACTTGCCGGCAAAAAAAGGTGCGGTTTTAATCTGAAAAGGCACATTTTCTGAAAATGTTTGCTGAAGCAATGCAAATTCTATATTCATAAAATCATTAGCCTGTTTTAACAGTGTTTTATACCCTAGATAAAAATCGTGATATTTTAATGATTCTATCTTGTGTTCATGTGCAAATCCCTGCATTCGATAGTTAATATCTGATTCATAGTTATCCAGATCGTTACTAACAGTAGCATAATCAGCAAAGCATATAAGGGCATTCTCAGGCAAATAATCCAAAAAAGCTGCATCAAACAGCACATGATCCTCAGGATGGTCGTCATATGGACCGTACATTCCGGCAGCATATAAAGGAAAAATATCTATTTTATCTATTCTTTTTGTGGATTTTTGAGTATCTATATCAATTTTACGAATAGAATCTATTTCATCACCAAAAAACTCGATTCTATAGGGTATTTCACTCTCAAATAAAAACACATCGATTAACCCACCTCTTACACTCATTTCACCGGGACGATCAATTCTATCTTCCCGTACATAGCCCATTTTAACCAGTTTTTGGATCAGTGTATCAAAATCAATTTCATCACCGGTTTTTAACAGAATCTGTTCGGGAATAACAATATCAGGGTGGGAAACCTTTTCCAATAAAGCACCGGGTTGAGCCACCAGAATTTTATTTTCTTTTGATACCAATGACTTTAATACACGTAATCGATGCCCTACAAGTGTACTGGGAGGACCCAATTCATTCCACATTTGACGATTGTATGATGGGAAAAAAAGCGCCTGATCTTCTCCAAGAAGGGATTGCAAGTCCTGGGTGAATAGTTTAACGGCCTTTTCATCCGGCATTAGAAATACTATAGGTCTTGAAGTCTTTTTAAATAATGACGCAGTTATGAGCGCCTGAGCAATAAATGGAGTCCCCGTAACAGCAAAATCCCGTTGTTCATTTATTTTATCCAATACACGAACAAAAGGTTTACTGGACGAGACAATCTCGAGCAATTGTTTCGCAGTCACAATAAATTCCGATAAATTTCAGTTAATCTTTAATAATCTGTATAAAATATCTCTGTTCGCTCGCATCCAGTCCGGGTACAAGCATTCTATTAATATTTTTATATTGGTTTATTTCTTTTAATTCATTTTCTATATCTATCCCCTTGTATGTAACAAGAGAACCGCCTTTTTTTAAAAAAGGCATACACCATTCACACAAACGGGATAAAGAAGCCACAGCTCTTGCCATAACAACATCCAAAGGTCCTGAAACTGTTTCCAGACTTAGATCTTCAACTCTTTCAGGAAATACCCGAGTATTATCCAACTTTAATGTATCACAAACCTGTTGCAAAAAGACTGCTTTTTTCTTTCTGGATTCAACAAGATTCATATACACATCAGATATCATGATAGCAACCGGAATTCCAGGGAAACCACCCCCTGAACCAACATCCATTATACTCTTGGCATTTTTCACATAATCCAGAGAAAGTATCTGTAGTGACTCATAAATATGCCGGGAGACCAATTTAACCATATCATTTTTAGACACCAGATTGGTATGGATATTATATTGCTCTAATAATAGAGTATATTGAGTAAATTGTTCAAATTGTTCATCTGTGAGGGTAAATTGCTCTTTTAAATGGATTAATGCATCCTGATTTTCTTTTAACATGCTTTCCTCAATGTTCCACGTGGAACATTCAAAATTAATTTATTTATCATATAGAATTGTTCCACGTGGAACATTCTATGCTTTTTTCCATTTACTAAGGTAAACCATAAGAATTGAAATATCAGAGGGTGATACACCCAATATTCTGGAAGCTTGTCCCAAGGTTTTAGGTTGTATGCGTGCAAGTTTTTCTCTTCCTTCAGTGGATATGGATAATATAGAAATATAATCAATACCTTCAGGTATATTCATTTCTTCAAGGTTTTTCATCTTTTCTATTTGACTTTTTTGTCTTTCCAGGAAACCTTCGTATTTTGTTTCAATTTCAATCTGTTCCTGTATCTTTTGCCAGAATTTATTGGCTTTATTAGAAAATACCGGATGAGAATGAATTTCTGCAAAATCTGTAATAGATATTTCCGGTCGTTTTAATAATCGTTCTAACGTCTCTACTTCTTTAATTAATGAAGATCCTTTTCGTTCCAGAACTTTATTTGCATCCTCAATGGATGGACGTTGTTTTAATTGGAGCATGGATTGTTCTATTTCTTCTTTTCTTTTTAATAAATCGGTATGAGTTGCAGAATCAATCATTCCAAACTTGTATCCATATTCCATAAGACGAATATCAGCATTATCCTGCCTTAATAAAAGTCTGTATTCAGCTCTGGATGTAAACATACGGTAGGGTTCTTCTAATTCTTTTGTAACAAGGTCATCTACAAGAACACCCATATAAGCTTCTGATCGATCGAGAACAAACGGTTCTTCATTTATAATTTTTAATACTGCATTAATACCCGCTAACATACCCTGGGCAGCAGCTTCCTCATATCCTGATGTACCATTAATTTGACCGGCAAAATACAGGTTTTTAACCAATTTGGTTTCTAATGTAGGTAACAACTGGGTTGGTGGAAAATAATCATATTCTATAGCATACCCTAAACGGGTTATTTTTGCTTTTTCCATACCGGGTATGGATGTACACCTTTAATTTGAACATCTTCAGGCAGACTTGTAGCAAATCCATTTAAATAATATTCAGTTGTATTTCTACCTTCCGGTTCTAAAAAGATCTGATGATTGGGTTTATCACTAAAACGATGTATTTTATCTTCTATTGATGGACAATATCTGGGTCCTATCCCCTGAATGACACCGGTAAACAAAGGGGACCTGTCAAGACCGGATCTTAAAATATCATGAGTTGTTTGTGTGGTTCTTGTTAAATAACAGGGTATTTGCTCAGTTTCAATTTTATCATGTTTATGTGAAAATGGTACGGGTATCGGATCTCCATCCTGAATTTCCATCATACCAAAGTCGACAGTTCTTCCATCTATTCTGGGAGGTGTACCGGTTTTTAATCTACCTACAATAAATCCTAAATCACGGAATTGTTGACTGAGATGATTAGATGCAAGTTCACCGGATCGTCCTCCGGGATAATGCGTAAGACCTATATGGATCAATCCTTTTAAAAAAGTACCGGAACAGAGTATAACAGATTTTGCGTGTATCTTTGTTCCTATATCAGTAACTATACCTTTTATTTCATTTTTATCTACAATTAATCCCTGGACATCATGCTGTCTTAGAAAAAGATTAGGTTCGTTTTCCAGAGCAGCTTTCATAAACATGGTATATTCCAAACGATCATTTTGAGATCTGAGAGACCAAACTGCCGGCCCTTTTGATTTATTCAGGACTTTGAACTGTATACCTGAATCATCAGAAACAACACCAATTTCCCCTCCCATTACATCAATTTCTCTTACAAGATGTCCCTTGGCTAATCCACCAATAGCAGGATTACAAGACATTTGGGCAACGGTGAATAAGTTCATTGTAATGAGTAATGTTTTACATCCCATTCTGGAAGAAGCCAAAGCAGCTTCGCAGCCCGCGTGGCCGGCACCAATTACAATAACATCAAAATTATCTGTATTCATATTTTTCTATTTCAGTATATGAGATTTATTTTCCAATACAAAATTTACCAAAGATATCATTCAAAATATCATCGGTAGTAACCGTTCCTGTGATCTCACCTATTTGATCCAGAGCAGCTCGAAGATCTAATGCAATAAATTCAGGAGATAGATTTTTTTCCAAAGATTGAATTGCATGATCTAAAAAAGAAACTGCTTTAACCAAAGCGTCTCTGTGACGAACTTTGGTAATTATATTATGTGTCTCAGGAATTTCATTTTTTGAGATAAAACTCAAGAGTTGTTGTTCTATTTCTGCTATTCCTATCCCCTGTTTTACTGAAGTAAAAATTGTAGGAAAAGAATTAAATTTATCTATTATACTTTTTTTATTATACTCTTGAACAGTATCGATTTTATTTATAATTATTATATGATATTTATTATTATCAATATTTACTTCTTGAGAAATTTCAAGCTCTTCATTAATATCAATCAAGTGTAAAAGAATATCTGCTTGTTCAATTATCTTATGAGTCCGTTTAACTCCCTCCTGCTCAACAATATCAATAGATTGCCGTAGACCTGCAGTATCCGTTATTTTAAATAAATACCCCTGAATATTCAAAGATTCTTCAATTGAATCACGGGTTGTACCAGGAATATCAGATACAAGAGCTCGATCCTGGTCCAGTAACTTGTTTAATAAACTAGATTTACCAACATTTGGTTTACCTGTAATTACTATATGAGCTCCATCTCTTATTATTCGTCCATAATTGAATGTTGATATAAAATTATTGATTGTAGTTGATATATTTTTTAATTTTTTAAGCAATTCGTCTCTTTTAGCGAATTCAATATCTTCATCTGAAAAATCAAGTTCAAGTTCCAAAAGAGCTGTATTTTCTTTTAAAGTATCTGCAATATAATTAAATTTTTGAGATAATTGACCAGTTAGTTCAACCATAGAAGATTGAAGTGCAGACTGTGTCTGTGCATGAATAACATCAATTATTGATTCGGCCTGAACAAGATCTATTTTGCCATTTAAAAAAGCCCTGGTTGAAAATTCACCGGGTTCAGCAAGTCTTGCCCCAAGGTCCAGTATTTTTTGTAATAAAGATTGAACAACCAAAGGTCCACCATGACAGCTAATTTCAACCAGATCTTCACCGGTAAATGAATTGGGTCCTTTGAATAAGGTCACGACAACCTGATCAAGTATACTATTGTTATCTTGAATTATAGAACCGAATGTAGCTTTTGCATGAGATAATTTATTATTATTCTTTGAAACAAAAATTTTTTCTACCAGATCAATACTGTGATTGCCATTAATTCTAACAATTGCTATTGCACCGGTTCCACGAGGAGTAGAAATTGCCGCAATCGTATCTGTATATGTATTCATAGATGCTCTAAAAGTAAAGCCCTGCGCTTGAAGGCAGGGCTTGATAATTAAATCTTTTTCTTTTTCGGTGTGGTTACAACAGCCTCTGCAGCCATCTTTCTGGGTACCAACCACTTTTGTTGTATTATTGATAAAATATTAAACAATGCATAGTATAAATTCAATCCAGATGGAAATTGATTAAATAACAATGTCAGAAAAAGCGGCATAAAATAAACCATCATTTTTTGTTTAGGATCAGTGATAGTCATTTTTTGCTGAATTAACATTGTAGCTCCCATAAATAATGGAAGAATATTAACAGTATCTCCATACATGGGTATCATAAATGGTAAAGTGGCAATAGTATCGGGACTTGCCAAATCTTTGATCCACCAGATAAATCCCTCTCCTCTTAATTCTATTGTGGTTCTAAAAACAATAAATAATCCCCACAAAAGAGGCATTTGAAGCAGCATGGGTAAACAACCACCTAGAGGATTCACTTTTTGTTCTTTATAGAGGTTCATGGTTGCTGCATTTAATTTTTGTGGATCATTTGAATATTTTTCTTTCAACTCGGTAAGTTTGGGTTGTAATGCCTGCATTTTTTGCATGGACTCGTAACTTTTATGAGTTAAAGGATATACAATGATTTTGATAAGTATTGAGAAAAGAATGAGCACAAATCCATAATTAGGAATAATAGTATGAAGCTTTTTAAAACTCCAAAGAATGGCAATACTAAAAGGTTGAATAATTTTGGCACCAAAATCCATAAATTTTTCTAAATGAATATTGTATGATTTTAAAATATCATTATCGAGTGGGCCAAGGTAGATTTTATAAGTATCTACTGTATTGGTTTGATTAAAAAATGGCATTACAAGAGAAACAGAAAACTTTTTCCATTTTGCTTTGGTTTTGGAATTAGGAACTGGTATTTCCTGACCGGATATTAATGCAGCTTCACCCTTGACGCTTTCAGGAATGATAGTAAATGTAAAATATTTGGTTCTAACACCCAACCAATCGATTGCTGCTGATTCTTTATTTAATTTTTCATTGGGTTTAAATTTCTTGTTTACTTCACCGCCTGATGCATAACCGGCTTTAGCATATTGCATATCATCTTTGATACGTTTTTCTGTACTGGGCATACCATCTGGTGCTGTGATAATATAGGCTTTCCCGGCAATCATTTGATCCATATTCACCATATGAACTTTTAAATCCATATGATATGTATTATTATAAAATATATATTCTTTGATTAATTGTTTAGAATCTCCAAAATCCAGGATAAATTTAACAGATTTTGATTGATTCCCTGATAAAGAAATAGAATTACTACCATTTATTTTATAATTAATATGAGAAGTATTAAGGGTGTCCCCTTCTTTGGTAGCAAATAAAATTCCCAAAGTTTCGTCAGTAAAATCGGGTAACAATTCTACATTGTCATCATTATAATCTTTAAATGTTTTTAAAGCCCAGTGTGTTAAAACAGCACCTTTTGAACTAAATTGTGCAGAAAAATAATCTGTTTCAACAGTTACTATTTCTTCAGGGATAGTATCATTCACAGAATAAATAGAAGGCAAAGGTTCTGCTTTAGCTGGTTCCTGATCAATTTTAGTCTGTCTTATTATAATTTCAGTAGAATCCGGAGTAATAACAGTAGTATCTGCGACTGTACCCATTTTTTGGGCTTGTCTTTGTTTTAACATTCTTTGTTTGGCTTCGTACCCTTTAGGATTAAAGGTTTTTTGATAAAAAGGAGTATTAACTAGAACGAGTACCATACCAATCATTAAAAATGCAAAAATTGTTTTTTTATCCATATTCATGAAAAAACTCTTGTCTGTTATATTATATATTATGCCGGATCATGTCCGCCCGGATTAAATGGATTACACCTTAAAATTCTCCAAATGGATTTTATTAATCCTTTGAAAAAGCCATACTTTTCAAATGCTTGAATTGAATACGTTGAACAGGATGGATAAAATCTACAAGTATTGGGAAAAAGAGGTGATATAGCAATTTTATAAAAACGAATTAATAAAACTGATATCTTTACTATAATTGTGTTGATTGTTTTTAACATGTTTTAATGTTGTTTTTTTCACAATTCAAACTAGATGAATTATGTTGGATTTTATTTAACAAGATTTTAAAATCATTTTTAAAAATATCATGTTCTGTATTTAAAACAGATATTTTAGTTACAAGTACCATATCAAAACTAAAATTAAATTCTTTATAGTTTAATCTCCACAATTCACGGGTAATTCGTTTTAACCGATTTCGTTGTGGTTTATTCTTGTATCCTCGTTGAGCAGCAAATCCAACATGTAAAGAATCAGAAGGAATTAAATAAGCCATAAAAAATTGTGAAGAAAATTTGTCTCCCTTTTTAAACACTTTATTAAAGGATTTATTCTTTTTTAATATAATCTTTTTCGGGAGACTTTTCTTCACAAAATTTATTACGACTATTCATCACTGACGGTTAAACGTTTTCTGCCTTTGGCTCTTCTTCTCTTTAATACCAGGCGTCCGTTTTTACTGCTCATTCTTTCCCGAAAACCATGTTTGTTTGCACGTTTTCTACGGCTCGGTTGATAAGTGCGTTTCATTAAGACTTCTCCAATTTAAGGTTCTAAATTAAAACTCATATAATTAATAATTTTTTGGGTAAAATGCAAGTCTTTTTATTGAAAAAGGAGCAATCAAAAAAAAACCGGATTATTTTAAAAATAATCCGGTTTTTAAAATAAATATGAATAATGAATTAACGAACGTATTGATTTTTGAATTCGTTCAGGGCTTTCATATAATTTGCTCTTTCAAAAGCGCCAGGATCAGCAACAGCTTTTTGACTCATGCTGCCACGTAGAATATCAAGAGAAGCATATTCTTTTTCATCGAGCCATTTTTCCATATCAGCTAAAATGGTTCCCAAATAAGAAGGTCCATTAACCAACAATGAAGCACACATTTGAGTTACATCTGCACCAGCTGCAATTAATTTTAAAGCATCCAGGGCAGTATGAACACCAGTGGTGCCGGCAAGAGAAATGTCCATTTTATCTCTTAAAATAGCAATCCATCTCAATGGTACACGAAGATCATTTGATGAAGAAAGAACAACACCTGGTTTTACTTCCAATTCATCAAGATCCAGATCTGGTTGATAAAAACGATTAAACATAACCAATGCGTCTGCACCATTATCTTGTAATTCAAGAGCAGTTCTAGGAATAGAACTAAAATTTGAGCCTATTTTAACAGCAACTGGAATATTAACATTAGCTTTAACTGCTTTCAAAATAATATTATATTGATTTTCAATCTGACGACATTCCATACCGGAATCAGTTGCTAAAAAGTAAATATTTAATTCAAGCGCATCTGCACCTGCATCCTGCATTTTTTTAGCATAGTCAATCCAACCACCTGTTGATACACCATTTAAACTGGCAATTACAGGAATATTGGTTGATTTTTTTACAGCCTGAATGTGTTCAAGATATTCTTCAGGTCCTCTGTAATAATCATCAGATTCAGGAAAATAAGATAAAGCTTCAGCAAAACTGTGAGTTCCTCTTGTTAAAAAGTAGTCCATTTCGCTCGCTTCAAAATTGATCTGTTCTTCAAATAAAGAGTATAAAACGATTGCAGACGCACCAGCATCTTCAAGTTTCTTTATATTATCCAAATCTTTTGATAGCGGAGAAGCAGATGGTACAAGAGGATTTTTTAAAGTTAATCCCATATATTTGGTTGTTAAATCCATATTTCGCTATCCTTTCGAAATTTCGTGTTTAAAAAGACATGCAGCGCTTAATGCGCTGCAATCTAAACAATTCTATTATTCTTCATTACCGTTACTATAATCCATTGCTGCCCATTCCTGATAGATTTTAATGCGTTTGGTAATATCTTCCTGAGCAAGACCTAACAGCATTTTTGCACGTTCGGGTTGTGATTTAGTCAGCATTTTAAAGCGATTTTCACGGTAAGCAAAATCTTCAAAAGTAATTTTTGGAGGTTTGGAATCCAATATTAATGGATTTTTACCTTCAGCAGCGTTTTCTGGATTGAAACGGAATAACTGGTAATGACCGCTTTCAACCGCAGCTTTTTGCTCTTCCATTCCTTTTGCCATATTGATACCATGAGCAATACAATGAGAATATGCAAAAATGATACTTGGACCATCATATGCATCTGCTTCCATCATTGCTTTTACAACCTGGAGATCATTATAACCCATAGCAACACGTGCTACATAAATATTTCCATATGTCATAAAGATCATACCAGCATCTTTTTTCGGCAAAGGTTTACCAGCAGCTGCAAATTTTGCTACTGCTCCAAGAGGAGTAGATTTTGACATCTGGCCACCTGTATTTGAATAAACTTCGGTGTCCATTACCAAGATGTTGATGTTACGACCAGAAGCCAATACATGGTCTAAACCGCCATAACCAATATCATAGGCCCATCCGTCTCCACCTAAAATCCAAACACTCTTTTTAACCAGTTTATCTGCAAGTGAAAGCAAATGCTTTGCTTCCTGAGAAGAATTACCAGCTAGTTTTTCTTTTAATTTTTTTACACGTTCACGTTGATCATGAATTCCGGATTCATCAGCTTGATCAGCTTCCAATAATTCTTTTGCTAATGTATCACCAATTTCTGCTGAAAGGGTTTGAACCAATTCACGAGCAAATTCATTTTGTTTATCAAGGGTCATTCTAAAACCCATACCAAATTCAGCATTGTCTTCAAATAATGAATTTGACCATGCGGGTCCACGACCATTTTGATCTTTTGTATAGGGGAAGGTTGGCAAGTTACCACCGTAAATTGAAGAACAACCGGTTGCATTAGCAATAACACTACGATCACCAAATAATTGTGAAAGCAGTTTTACATATGGTGTTTCACCACAGCCAGCACAAGCACCAGAATATTCAAATAATGGACGAAGTAATTGTGAACCTTTAACAGTTCCAACTTTAACTTCTCTTCTATCCGGTTCTGGGATATCAAGGAAGAATTTATAGTTTTCACGTTCAGCTTCACGGATAGGTGGTTGTGGAACCATGTTGATTGCTTTTTTACCAACTTCTTTTTTGTTCTTTGCAGGACAAACTTCAACACAAAGGGTACAACCGGTACAATCTTCAGGAGCAACCTGGAGTGTAAATACCCAGTCTTCAGGAAAATCTTTACCACGTGCTTTAACAGATTTGAATTTTTCCGGAGCACCAGACAAGTTTTTAGGATCATAAACTTTGGGTCTGATTGCAGCATGAGGACAAACCATAGCACATTTGTTACATTGAATACAGGTTTCAGGATCCCATTCCGGAATATCAAGTGCAATATTGCGTTTATCAAATTGAGTAGTGCCACTTTCAAAAGTACCATCTACAGGGAAAGCACTTGTTGGAACATCATCACCTTTATTTACAATAATTTTAGAAACTACATTTTTCACAAATTCAGGTGCATCATCAGGAATCAGTTGTGGCATATCTTTATCGCTTGTTACTGAATCCGTAATTTTTACTTCATGCAGATGAGCAAGTGTTTCATCAACAGCTTTATAGTTCATCTGTACAATCTGGTCACCTTTTTTACTGTATGTTTTCTTGATTGCGCCCTTGATGTATTCAATAGCTTCATCTTTGGGAAGAACACCAGAGATAGCAAAGAAACAGGTCTGCATGATAGTATTGATTCTTACACCCATACCGGTTTTCTTGGCAACATCATATGCGTCAATTACATACAATTTCATTTTTTTATCAATAATTGTTTTCTGAATGGGTTTCGCAAGAGTGTTCCAAACTTCTTCAGGGCTAGCCAAAGAGTTTAACAAAAATGTTGCACCGTCGGCTGCTTTTTCAACAACATTGAATTTTTCAATAAAAAATTGTTGGTGGCATGCTACAAAGTTAGCTTGATCGATTAAATAAGTGGAATGAATTTCTTTGGGTCCGAATCGCAAGTGAGATACAGTAACCGAACCGGCTTTTTTAGAATCATATACAAAATAACCCTGTGCAAAATTGTCTGTTTCTTCACCAATAATTTTGATAGAGTTTTTGTTAGCACCAACAGTACCATCTGAACCCAAACCGTAGAAAATAGCTCTAACTACATCATCACTTTCAGTAGAGTATGTTGGATCATAATCGAGACTTGAATGGGTTAAATCTTCATTAATACCAACAGTAAAATGATTTTTTGGTTTATCTTGAGCCAGATTGTCAAAAATACCTTTTACCATAGCAGGAGTAAATTCTTTTGAAGAAAGACCATAACGTCCGCCAATAACCTTTGGTAAAGCAAAAGGTAATTTACCATCCTGGTTCATTTCACCAAGCACTGTAAGTACATCATTATAAAGAGGTTCACCAGTTGAACCGGGTTCTTTTGTACGATCAAGAACACCCAGTGTTTTTACAGAAGCAGGAATTGCTCTAATAAAATGTTCAGCTGAGAAAGGACGATACAATCTTACTTTGATCATACCCACTTTTTCACCTTGAGAATTCATATATTCTACAGCTTCCTGTGCTGCTTCTGCACCTGAACCCATAAGAATTATTACGCGTTCAGCATCTGGATCTCCAACATAATCGAAAAGATTATATTGACGACCAACGATTTTTGCAAATTTATCCATAGCATTTTGAACTTTTTCAGGACAAACATTATAAAATGGATTTACAGTTTCGCGCGCCTGAAAGAAAACATCCGGGTTTTGTGCAGTACCACGAATAACAGGATTATCAGGAGTTAAACCACGTGAACGATGTTCCAATACTTTATCATCATCGATCATGGCTTTGATATCATCAACTGTTAATTGTTCTACTTTTTGAACTTCATGAGATGATCTAAAACCATCAAAAAAGTGAATAAAAGGAACACGTGTATCCAGAGTTGCTGCCTGCGATATTAATGCAAAATCCATAATTTCCTGAATTGAATTAGAAGCCAGCAAAGCCCAACCAGTTGAGCGAGTGGCCAAAATATCACTATGATCACCAAAAATTGAAAGCGCATGAGTAGCAACTGTACGGGCTGAAACGTGAAATACGGTTGATGTTAATTCACCGGCAATTTTGAACATATTTGGGATCATGAGCAGCAATCCCTGAGACGCAGTGAATGTAGTGGTTAAAGCACCAGTCTGCAATGCACCATGAACAGCACCTGAAGCACCACCTTCACTCTGCATTTCTACAACCTGGGGGACAGTACCCCAGATGTTCTTTTGCCCGGCGGCTGAAAAAGCATCAGACCATTCACCCATCGGAGAAGATGGAGTAATTGGATATATTGCTATAACTTCATTCACCTTATGGGCCACATAGGCGGCAGCTTCGTTACCGTCTAATGTTACCATTTTTCTTGACATTACTTCCTCCATAAGATCATGAGACAATTGAAAAATTATATAAATATTTAAATTATGGTACTAATTAAAAAAATATCTGAGAGAGATAGAGGCAATTAGTACGGGTCAAATTAAACAAAATTTACATCTTTTGCAAGGAATTTAAAAGAGACCAGTCTTATATTACAAGTCGTTAAATTTCTATTTAATAACAAGTTAAAAAATAAAGAATAATTCTTTTTCGGGTATATGTATCTTTTTACTTGACTTTTTAAAAAAATTTGCTAACTTGATGTCTGTCTTTGTGGCGCTTTAGCTCAGTCGGTAGAGCAAGGGACTGAAAATCCCTGTGTCCCCAGTTCGATTCTGGGAGGCGCCACTTTTAAACCCTGTCTGTTAGATAGGGTTTTTTTATATCTATACCTTGATTAAAACATATATTTTTTTATTCTATATCTTGATTTATATACTATCCTTTCTTAAACATATCTTTCCTTTAAAAAGATCATTCCATATTATATATAATATATATATATATTATAAAAGATTAGTTATAGTAGGTAACGTGGATATGTTGATAACTTTTAAAACAGGGCGTATATCCTTAAAAAATAGTTGGAAAATACAATATTTATTCACATTTTGATGTGAATGGATTGTGGATCATTCTTGCTTTACTAACCAATGTGTAAAAGTTTTTTTGTCTGTGTGAGTTGTTGTTGAGTAATTCACATACTATACACTTGTTATTGGGGATAATCAAGAGTTATCCATATTTTTAGTGTTGATAAGTTAATAGATAATTTAAATTAAAGAAAAATATATAGTTATGGATAATAAATTTTACAACGAATTTGATATAGAGACCTTTGAAAACCGTGATATTGATTATCGTACCCCTTTTCAAATTGATCGTGACAGAATTATCCACAGTTTTGCTTTTAGAAGGCTGCAGGCTAAAACCCAGGTTTTCTTTTCCGGAGAATATGATTTTTATAGAACTCGTTTGACACACTCGATCGAGGTTGCTCAAATTGGTAGATCCATCTGTAATTCATTAAAACATTCCAGTCAATATCTTGATGATACTTTTTATATAGATGCGGATTTGGTAGAAGCAGCATGCCTGGCACATGACCTGGGGCATCCGCCATTTGGTCATGCGGGAGAAAGCAAATTAAATTTGCTAATGCGACCGTATGGTGGTTTTGAAGGAAACGCACAAACTTTGCGTTTTTTAACTGATACTATATATTCCAGCCATGGTCATCGCAAAGGTATGAAACCCACCCGCGCATTTATAGATAGTATATTAAAGTATAAAGAATTGTTTAATGAAAAAAAGAAACCCAAAAATCATTTTCTTTATACAGACCAGCAGGAGATATTGGATTTTGTTTTTGATCATTCAACCTTTCCCGAAGAGATCGTTTCACGAATAAATAAATTCCGCAGCATAGAATGCCAGATTATGGATTGGTCTGATGATACTTCGTATTCATTGAACGATATGGTTGACAGTATAAAAACCGGATTTATTACCCTTGAAAAAATTGAGAAATGGGAAAATGATCAACAACTGTCAGATCCGGATGAAAAAGAAATAGTAAAGAGTGTAAAAGAGATAATCCGTTCAGGAAGTATTGAAAGTCGCTTTGGTATGAAAATTGGCGAGTTTATTAAAGCTTGTCACTTGCAGGAAAAAAAAGGTTTTATGAGTGATAGAACCAATAGATATAAATTTGATCTGGTGATTGATCCGGCGGTTCAAAAAGAGTGTAATGTATATAAAAGAATTTCCAAAGATATCGTTTTTGATTCTCCACAAATCAGCCAGCTCGAGTACAAGGGCCACTTTATGTTAGAGCGTATTTTTGAAGCGCTTTTAAATAATTATATTGAGAAAAAAACAGAATTTCTCTTGCTACCGGATGATATGGAAAGAGTGATTCATGCCGATATATTGGACAATGTAAAAAAGATTAGAATGCTTTGTGATTATATTGCGGGTATGACTGATAGATATGCTGCCCGATTTTATAAACGATTATTTGATCCGGATTTTGGCTCGATTGTAGATTTGGTCTAGTTTATTAAAACAGTATTTTTGAGAATTTCTATCCTATAATTACCATACCTTTGTCATAATTTTATATGTTTATATAATTGAAAAGTTTTGTATTTTTATAACTCTTGTTTAGACAAATAAATATAGAAAATGTCAGATTTATGAATTGGAGTTGATATGAAAAAATATATACTTTTTTTACTGATTCTCATCGTATTATTCTCGTGTGAAAAAAAGTATCCTTATGGAACTGCCTGGCAATGTCATATCGTTGATAATGAATCAAGAGGAGCAGATGGGGTACGTTTAGATGATGTAAATAGCGATGGATTAATGGACATTACGACGGGCTGGGAAGAAGGAGGAATTACCAAAGTATATTTGAATCCTGGCAAAGAAAAAGTAAAAATGCCCTGGCCATCGGTTCAGGTAGGGCGTACCGGGTCCGTAGAAGATGCGGTGTTTGTTGATTTGGATTCTGATGGTAATACAGATGTTATTTCCTGTTGTGAAGGTAAAAATAAACGCGTGTATGTTCACTGGGCACCGAAAAATAAAGAACAATATCTGGACAGCTTGAAATGGAAGTATAAAAGCATACCCGTTACTGAAAACAGAATGCAATGGATGTTTTGTATGCCCATGCAAGTGGATGATGTAAATGGAATTGATTTGATATGTGCTGGAAAAAATGAAAATGCAGAACTTGGGTGGCTCGAAGCTCCAGAGAATCCGCGTAACCTTGACGATTATAAATGGCACCCAATTACACCGGTTGGATGGGTAATGTCTATTATCTCCCGGGATATGGATGGAGATGGAGATGAGGATATTTTGATATCGGATCGCAGGGGAGAGCGGAGAGGCATTCGCTGGTTGGAAAGACCAAATGATTCACAAAAACTGAAAAACCTTTGGCGAGATCATTTGATTGGAGCTTCTGATGTAGAGGTAATGTTTATTGATATAGTGGATATAGATAATGATAAGCAAAAGGAAATTTTAGCAGCAGCAAAACCAGATCAGATTATTATATACAAGAACCTGGGTAGTAATATCTGGGCAGAACAAAAAATATCGTTTCCGGAAAATACGGGTTCTGCAAAAGCAGTCTCTGCCGCAGATTTTGATAAAGACGGGCAAATGGATTTGGTATTCACATGTGAACATGCTCAGGAAAATCGCTCGGGTGTAATGTGGTTGAAAAAAGGTGATGATCAATGGATACCCAATGAGATAAGCGGTCCAAAAGGAATAAAATATGACCGTATAGAATTAATTGATCTGGATAAAGATGGTGATATGGATGTTTTGACATGTGAAGAAAGACAGGATGATAAGGGATTAGGTGTTATTTGGTATGAAAATCCAGGATGAAAATAATTATTTATTTATATACAGTTTATGAAATTTTATATTATATTTAGTTGTTTACTAGGTCTCATACAATTAAAAAAATCAGGGCGGAAATATGCACGTTGCATATATACATCAGTATTTTCATACTCCGGCAGGTGGTGCGGGAACGCGATCATATGAATGGGCACTAAAACTCATACAAGCTGGTCACAAAGTTACCATGATCACTTCGGCAAATCATAAAGATTTCAGTCACATTGATACGCAGCTAAATATTGTTGATGGTAAAGATACGGTTGAAATTGATGGAATAACGGTCAAGTTGATTGATTCACCTTCATCAAATTATTATAATCTTGTACAGAGAGCAAAGGCGTTTTTTAGTTTTGCGAATGCAACCTATAAAAAAATTATGGAATGTAAACCCGATCTTATTTTTGCAACCTCTACACCTTTGACCGTAGGGTTACCGGCTAAAAAAGCGGCAAAAAAATTGGGTGTACCATTTGTATTTGAAGTAAGAGACCTGTGGCCGGAATTGATTTTTGCTCTGGGAGCGGTAAAAAATCCGCTTGCCAGACGCTATTTGATCAATATGGAACATTCCATTTACAACGCATCGAAACATATTGTTGCGCTTTCTCCGGGGATGAAAGAAGGAATTGCAAGAACAGGGTATCCGGAAGAGAAAATTAGTATAATTCCAAATTGTTGTGATCTCGATTTATTCAAGCCCCTTGAAGGACAAAAAAAGGAATTGCCTTATGGTAATCCCGGAGATGTGAAATTTGTTTTTTCAGGAGCGCACGGACGAGCTAATGGACTTGATGCGGTATTGGATGGAATTGCTGAATTGAAACGCCGGCAGTTCAAAGGAGCACATTTTGTTTTTATTGGTACCGGAAACCAAAAAGAAAGATTGATTCAACGTTCAAAAGATGAAGAATTGACGGATTATATTTCCTGGGTAGGCAGGACAGTGAAAACAGATCTTGCTGAATTACTGCCACAGTTTGATGTGGGAATGATGATCCTGGCCAATATACCTGAATTTTATTATGGAACGTCACCCAACAAATTTTTTGATTATATATCCAGTGGAATACCGGTGTTAAACAATTATCCGGGTTGGCTTGCGGATATGATCAAGGAACATCAGTGTGGAATGGTCTGTAAACCCGATGATGCCAATGATTTTGCAAATACAGTAGAAAAATTTGTAAATTCAAATGATAGAAAAAAAATGGGTGTGAATGCAAGAAAATTGGCAGAAAATGAATTTTCGAGAAATAAACTTGGCGATGTGTTTGTCCAAGTATTAGAATCGAATAGATAAATTACTCTATTCCGGAATATTAAGGAGCAAAAAATGTCATGGGACGAGGATTTAAGAAGCAATGCTTTTTGGTTTATTGATAGACTCAAAGGGCGAGGTGTTTATAATCATTTAGCAGAAATGGAACAAGCTTTTAAAGATCCGCTGTCTTTTGAAAAAATCAATCAACAACGATTAGAAAATCTACTTACTCACGCCTGCTCAACCACAAAATTTTATAATCAATTTTCCGGTTTTAATTCTATACATGATTTTCCGGTAATTACCAAGAATGAACTCAAAGCCAATTATGATAATCTTTTTTCTTCCTTGTATAACAAAAATGACTTGGTAACACGAACCACAAGCGGATCATATGGTATTCCTTTTACCTATTACATGACCCGGGAAAAATACAATAAGCGAGTTGCGGAACTGTTATTTTTCAACGGATGGGCGGGATACAAACTGGGTATGCGTTATGGGCATATTCGTCCACAGTATCTGCCTAAAAAACAACGGTTTTTCAATAACACGTTGTATATTGATCCCAGCAGAATTGATGAACAATGGCTTGAAACACAGCGAAATAATTTAAAAAATCCCCGAGTTAAATTTTTGGTATGTTATCCTATTAATCTTTCATATATCGTACAATATTGTGAATCTAAAGGTGACACACCTGACATGTTTCATTTAAAAGGTGTGATTTGCAGTGCCGAAAAACTCACATTATCTGTTAAAGAACGTGCACAACGGATTTTAGGCTGCACAGTATTGGATCGATATTCATCTCAGGAATTGGGTGTAATAGCTCATCAAAACCGAGATCAGGAAAGTTATTCTGTAAATTTTACTTCACATTTTATTGAAATTTTGAAATTTGACAAGGATGAACCCGTAGAGCCCGGAGAATCCGGTAGAATTGTAGCCACAGATATGTTCTCCTATGCTATGCCGCTTGTGCGATTTGAAGTGGGAGACAGTGCTCAATTGTATGAAAAAACGGATACTCCGATAATGCAGATAAAAGCTATAAACGGGCGAATTGTAGAGGCGGTTTATACTCCAAAAGGAGAGAGTGTCAACCATTCTGCATTGTATGGTGTGATTGACAAGGACGAAACCCTTCCGGACAAAATCTTTCAATACCAGTTTATTCAGGAAACACGGGATGGATATCGTATAAAGCTGCAACCCAAACCAAACTATAACAAAGAAACAGAAGCGCATCTTTTACAGCGGTATAAAAATCTGTTTGGTAAAGAAGCAAATTTTACCATCGAGTATGTGGATTCAATACCGCCTATGCGATCAGGCAAACGAAGTATATTTATTAACAATTATAATAAAGGTAACCTGGAGAGGGATGGAGAAGTCTTGCCTTTTCTTGAAAAATAGATTTGTTATAAAAAAAGCCGGATATTAACTATCCGGCTTTTTTTTTATAAACTCGATCAAGTATTAGACTTTTTTAAAAAGATCATTTCAATAAATTATATGCAAATGCCGCAAGCAAAGCACCGGTAACAGGACCTGCAATAGGTACCCAGGCATATGCCCAGTCACTCTTTGCTTTGTTGGGTATGGGCAATATGGCATGCATAATACGGGGGCCCAGATCACGAGCAGGATTTATAGCATATCCTGTTGTTCCACCCAAAGACAAACCAATTGCAAAAACCAACAGAGCAACCGGAAGCGCACTGAGAGCACCCAAGCCAACATCCGGTGCGGCAATATAAATTACCGCAAACACCAAAAGAAATGTTCCAATAACTTCTGATATAAAATTATCAAAATAGTTGCGGTATTGAGGCGTTGTAACAAATACATAGAGTTTGAGCTCTTTTTCTTCAGTGTTTGCAAAATGTTGACGGTAATGGATCCAAACCAGAGTAGCACCAATCATAGCACCAATCATTTGGGCCAGAATATATTGCGGTACCAGTGCCCATGAGAATTTACCGGCTGCAGCCAAACCTATTGTTACCGCGGGATTTATGTGCGCTCCGCTGAATGAGGAAACCGTAAAAACAGCTGTAAAAACTCCCATTCCCCAACCAAAGGTTACCACAATCCAACCGGCCTTGTTTCCTTTGGTATTGTTTAACAATACATTGGCACAAACACCACCACCCAATAAAATTAAAATCGCTGTACCGATGATTTCCGCTGTAAATGCAGACATTTCTGGACCTCCGCTTTTGAAAATTAATTAAGAATGAAATATTTGGATATGGATCCGAATAATAATTGCGATTTTGAAGGAACGATTATTAGAATATTCTATACAGGCAGTGAAACAAATATAATCTAAACGGGTATACAATTTTAACTAATTTAGAATAATTTTTACAAGATATTGGTTTGCGACTATTTTCGCAAGCAAAAAGAATACAGTTTTAAATTAAATTCTGTTGAATATCTATTTTTGTAATATTGTTGAATGTGGTGTAAAAAGTTGATATATTTTGCAAAAACGGAGGTCCAATGAAACGTCTTTTTTTCGTACTGTTTATCTTGTCATTATCTATCCACTCATGGGGAGGAATAGTGAACAAAACCCAAATTCAAAATACAGTTGATGCTATAGTAAAAACACATGGTGCAGATCAACAGCAGCGTGCAGAAACAGGTGTTCAACAGACCGCGGTTCTATGGATGGAGCAGGATGGCACCCCGGAAGCGTTTAAAGAATTCTGTGTAAATAATTTTATTTCTGATAATGAAAAACTTGATCAAACCTTTCAGCGTTTTCAGAACAATATGGAAGTACTCTGGGGGCATAATCATGAAATCAATCGCTATTGGTCAAAGCCAATTACCCTTGAAGTAGGAGAGGTATTACCTGTTGATTATCTATTCGCTGAATATGATCCTTTTGCTCATTTAGAAGATGATTTGTTTAAAACCAAACTGGCGTTTGTTGTACTTTTGAATTTTGAACAAAAGGATCTGAATACCAAACTTGAGCAGGGTGATCATTGGGACCGAAAAGAGTGGGCCATGGCCCGCCTGGCAGAATTAACCGAAACCCGGGTACCCGCTGAGGTTAACCAGTCTCTTGCAAGCGCATCTGTTCAGGTGGACGATTATATTGCAAATTATAATATTGTTATGAACAGTTTGGTGAATGATAAAAATGAACGCTTGTTTCCCACAGGTTTGAAACTGATCAGCCATTGGGGATTACGAGACGAGTTGAAATCTCATTATGGTCAAAAAGACGGGCTGCCAAAACAAGAGATGATTTACAATGTAATGCTGCATATCATCCGTCAGGATATTCCTAAACAGATCATCAACAGCGATGCTATGGACTGGAATCCGTTTACCAATACTCTATATAAAAAAGGTAACAAACAAACAGCAATACCAGAACCCGATACACGTTATCAACATTGGTTAAATGTTTTCCACGCCCAGCAAAAGGCTGATCCCTATTATCCCAATTACCCAACACAGATTGATCGGCGTTTTAATCGTTATCGTGAAATTCCTGAAGAAAAAGTAGAGGCGTTATTACAATCTGTTCTTACGGCACCCATTGCTAAAGAAACAGCAGCGTTTATTAAAACCAGATTGGGTAGAGATCTGCAGCCTTTTGATATCTGGTACGATGGATTTAAGGCAAGAAGCAGTATTGATCAGGCCGAGTTGGACAGAATGGTTGGTGAAAAATATCCTTCTGTAGCCGCGTTTCAGGAGGACTTGCCAAATATCCTACAAAACCTTGATTTTAATAAAGAGACTGCCGAATATCTGGCAAGCAAAATTACCGTTGATCCTTCACGTGGAGCAGGACATGCTTCCGGAGCTATGCGTAAAGACGATAACGCGCATTTAAGAACACGCATACCTGAAACCGGAATGAAATACAAGGGATACAATATTGCAATACATGAACTGGGTCACAATGTAGAACAGGTATTGTCTTTGAACAAAATGGATCAGTATATGCTTTTTGGTGTACCTAATACCGCTTTTACAGAAGCATTTGCTTTTGTGTTCCAGTCACGCGATTTGGAATTGTTGGGTGCTGCTCAAAATGATCCCACTACCAGATATCTAAAAGCGCTTGATACCTACTGGTCCACATGTGAGATATCTGCAGTGAGTCTGGTAGATATGCGCGCATGGCGATGGTTGTACGATCATCCTCAGGCATCACCTGCGGAATTTAAAGTGGCAGTTATTGATATTGCCAAAGAAGTTTGGAACAACTATTTTGCTCCGTTAATTGGTGTTAAGGACAGTGAAATTCTGGCTATCTATTCACATCTGGTTGCATATGGATTATACACCCCGGATTATGCTTTGGGACATATGATCATGTATCAGATAGAACAATATCTTGTGGGAAAACAGCTGGGTGTTGAAATGGAACGCATGTGCCGTATTGGTCGTGTAGCGCCTGACACCTGGATGAAACAGGCAGTAGATAATCCACTATCCGCACAACCTCTCATTGAATCCGCAAAAGAAGCGTTACAGGTTCTAAAACAACAAATATAAACATGCAGAGCGTGACAGAAATTATTTCTGTCACGCTTTTGATAAATAACTTGTAAAAAGGAAAAAAATGGTTTATATTGACCTACATAATAGGTCATATAACCTATATAGTAGGTCGATATGCTAGAAGTATTATTGGGGTCTAAAAATAGAGAGCGAATTCTGTTGTATTTGGTTTTTCGTAAGGAAGGTTATGCAAGAGAAATTGCACGATATTTTCATACGGATGTAAATCAAATCCAAAAGCAATTGGAACGTCTTGAAACCGGAGGTATCTTGTTTAGTCGCACTGTTGGTAAAACCAGATTATATGCGATGAATCCCAGATATCCATTTTTAAAAGAACTTGAAATTCTTTTTGAAAAGTCCTTAGAATTTTATCCTGAGCAGGAAAGGGAATCTTTGTTGATGGTTCGTAAACGTCCTCGTCGTAAGGATAAACCATTATGAAGAAAATTGAAAACATGACATTGGGAGAGTTTGCAGCTTTTGTTCAATCTCATTTGAGAGAAAATGAAATAGAATGTATTTTATCCGGAGGTGCATGTGTTTCAATTTACACAGAAAACAGATATCAATCTTTTGATCTTGATTTTATAGAGAATTTTTCTACAAATACTGATCAATTAGAAAAGGTAATGAAAAAGTTAAATTTTATTAAAGAAAATAGATATTTTAAACATCAAAATTCAACCTATTTTGTAGAATTTCCACCAGGACCATTGTCCATTGGTGATGAAGCTATATTTAATTATAATATAATGATATTCGAAACCGGTGAGTTGAAATTATTAACTCCAACAGATTGTGTTAGAGATAGATTATGTGCATATTATTATTGGAATGATCTTCAAACGCTAGATCAGGCAGTCATGGTTTCAAAGAAACTTCAAGTTGATTTGGAAATCATAAAACAATGGTCAGCTTTAATAAACCAAGAAAATAAATACCTGACTTTTAAAGAAAAAGTTGATTTATACTAAATCTATTTTTTATTGTTTTCGGGGAATCTACTTTATTAACCACTTTGCATTTTACTGCTAATTGTAATATAAAATGTATTTTCAGAAATAATTAACGAATATGGTGTGTATTCTATATTACTATCCGTACTCATATTAAGGAAATACTACATGTTTAATAGAGCTTTGCGAAGTAGAGCATTCTGGACGCTTGATTTTATTCGGGGTGCAAATATAAGAAACCACTTGAATGAATTAAAAAATGCATTTGATGATCCTGTTTCATTCAAAAAAGTAAATCAACATCGTCTTGAGGCCATACTTGATCATGCGTGTACAACCACACCGTTTTATAAACAATTTGCCAATTTTAGCTCTTTGAATGAATTTCCGGTGATTGATAAAAAAGTATTAAAAGAACAAGGTGAAGATATGTTTTCAACTTTGTTCAATCGGTCTGATCTGGTTACACGCGCAACAAGCGGTTCATCAGGAGTGCCTTTTACATATTATATGACACAGGAAAAATATAAAAAGAGACTTGCAGAAGTTTTGTTTTTCAATAATTGGGCCGGATATGAACTGGGTATGAAATACGCACACATTAAACCTCAGACAAGATCCCGTTGGAAACAGTTTTACAATAATGTTCTGGATATTAATCCAACCACCATTGATGAAAAGTGGCTTGCTGAACAGCGTAAAAATCTAATGGATCCCAAAATCCAGTTTTTGGTCTGTTATCCCACTCCGTTGTTATATATAGCTGAATATTGTAAAAACATGGGAGATACCCCGGATCAATTCCATTTAAAGGGAATTGTATGTAGTGCAGAAAAATTGACACCCCAGGTCAGGAAAAAAGCAACAGCTGTTTTTGGATGTACGCTTTTAGACCGCTATTCTTCGCAAGAGCTGGGGATTATTGCACACCAAAATAAACATGATGCGAATTATTCCGTCAATCATGTATCCCATTATTTTGAATTATTGAAATTCAATTCTGATGAGCCTGTTAAGCCGGGAGAACCCGGACGAGTAGTAGTAACAGATCTGTTTTCTTATGCCATGCCATTAATAAGATACGAAGTGGGAGACAGCGCGGAATTGTGCAAAGATTCCAATTCAGAAATTCCTCAAATCCAATCTATTCATGGTAGAATAGTAGATACAGTATATTCAACAAGTGGAAAAAGTATAAATTACTCTTCATTGTATCAGGTTGTGGATCAAAGCTTTGTATTGCAAAGCGGAATCTTGCAATTTCAGTTTATACAAAAAAGTAAAAATACATATGTTGTCAAGTTGAAGGTAAAACCCGCATTCAATCATTCTGAATTGTTGATAAAGCGATACAAGGAATTGTTGGGATACAATGCAAATATAAAACTGGAATATCTGGATGTGATTCCTCAGGCACAATCGGGCAAGCGGGCAATAGTAATAAATGAATACAAGAATGCATCCTTGTCCAGTGAAACGGAACTGTTGCCCTATATAAATCAGACGAATTAAGCGTATTCTGTTTCTGCGAAAAACACTTTTATTTTGTATTTAGAATTAGTGTAGATTAGTAGATGTGAGGTGTTGTTATGCATCCGGATATTGAAAGTGATCTGATAAAGGATGTGATATTATCGTTTTATCACAAGGGGCATGAAGAATCTGATCCCGATAAATTTGATCAGATCCTGCATGACCAGTGGAAATTATTTTACCTTGATGAAGAAGGGGACCTTCAGGTTGCAGACAAGCGCACCTATCTTTCCTGGTATGATCCTAAATTTGCGGATAAAAAATTGAAATGGAGTACTAATTTTCATTCAATTGATATTGACGGTCATTTAGCATCAGTTAAATTGACCATTGAAAACCAGAAATTTGGATACCTTGTCTATTTCACACTGATGAAGATAGATACCAAATGGTGGATCATGAACAAGATATCCCGTCGTTTATAGCGTTTTAATCGGATAATCCTTACTCGGCACCAACGCTTCTTTCATATATCCTTCAAGCTGTTTAACCACATCCGGGTGTTGTGAGGCGATGTTGTTTTCCTCACCCAGATCTTTATCCAGATCGTACAACTCGAGTGGTGCATGGGCGCTTTGTCGTATACCTTTCCATTTTCCTGAACGTACGGCCTGCATGAAATTATCCCGAACGTGACCATAATCCCAATATAGATATTTGTGTTGTTGTTTTTGTTCTTTACCAAGCAGGGCCGGGAGTACGCTAAAGCCGTCCATATTTTGGGGCGGATCAATTCCTACCACCTCCGCAAAGGTTGGCAGCATATCCCAAAAGGCAAAGACCTGGTCCGATGTTTTACCTGCAGGCACTTTGTTTTTCCAACGTGCAATAAAGGGGATGCGGATTCCACCTTCGTACATGTCGCGTTTATATCCTTTGAGTGGACCGTTGCTGCTGAAAAATTCTGCATCGTGCAGACTGCTGCCGTTATAGGGACCATTATCGCTGGTGAATATGATCAGGGTGTTTTCTTCAAGACCCAGGGATTTGATCTGTTCCATTATTTTACCCACATCTTTATCCATACGTGAGATCATGGCAGCATAGTTTTTCTCAATCTGCGGCCAGTCTTTGTTTGTATAAGGTGCGTCATCGGGAACGATGTAATGTTCCGGCGTATCGTCGGGATAATCTGAATAGTGCGGAATGGTATAAGCCAGGTATAGATAAAACGGGTGCTGCTGATGTATGTCTATAAAAGATAGTGCATGTTCGGTAAACAGATCGTGTGTATACTCTTTTTTGGCTTCAGCTCGGTTACCAAAAAGCAGGCGAACCTGATCGTTCTCCCACAAGTAATCGGGATAGTAGAAATGCGCCTGGTCCTGGTTGAGGTGGCCCAGGAAATCATCAAAACCCTGCATGTTGGCAACACCCCATGAACCGGGATTCCCCAGGCTCCACTTGCCGATTCCACCGGTACGATAACCTGCCTGTTTCATTAATTCCGCTATGGTAAAATCATCCGGCTGTAAAAATACACCGTGAGGTAAATTGTCTCTGACACGGTTATGGCCATTATGCTTTCCGGTCATTAGACTGCAGCGCGAAGGTGCACATACTGTTGATCCGGCATACGCCTGGGTAAACCGTGTGCCCTGTTGCGCGAGTTTGTCAATATTGGGGGTTTGAATCATTTTCTGTCCATAGCAACCCAGATCGCCATAGCCCAGGTCATCTGCCATGATGAAAATGATATTGGGTCGATTAATTGGAGGAGTAGATGCTGCTTTAGCAATTGCAGGAATGGTAGACATCGCCAGACCCGCACCCATAGTTTTCATAAAGTGTCTGCGGTCCATTTGAAATCCTCTTGTTGAAATGCAAGAGTGCGCAGCCTTTATATGATAAGGATATTCAACTCTTCATATAAAGGCAAATCATTCACTCAAAGTTTATCAATATATTCTGATTTTTATATTTTAAAACCGGTTATGTGAACCGGGAAGCTCTCCATGAACAGAGATGGCTATCAGTGCAAGTATGGCAATGATAGCGATTATCACCGGAATTATAATTCCCCAGCGCAGAGCTGATTCTTTGGGATAATGTTCAAATTCATATATTTTAGAACTGCCTTTGATTTTCCAAATCAACAGCGTGATGAACAAGACAACCCAATACAAATAATGGTTCAAGCCTGTCATCCCATAGAAAAAACCGGTAACAATATGACTCATTAGTATATATGCTATTGAAGTAATTAAAAACATTGTAAAGAGATATTCGGGATTTTTCTCGGTCTGTTTTTCATAGCGTTTCCAAAGGATAACCGCTATTATGGTAGAGATGACAACAATATCCCATCCCAGAATGCGTTGACCCATAACAAAGCCGCTAATATCTGTTTTCTGTAAATGTTCTGCCATGTTTTCCAGGCGGTTCCAGTGAAAAGCATGAATAACATTAATACCCGGAAGAATACCAACCATGCCAATTAGTGCCCACATGTTAACCCGTTTTGAAAGCGGTGGAATTTCCGGCCATTGTCGTCGGGTTACACCATAGGCCATACCCAAACCTCCGAAAAAGCCCAGTGAAAATTCCATAACGTTCCACCAGTTAAAGGAAATCCCGGATGTAGCACCAAGCACCTGCAAAAAGTTGCCAAAGGCAAAACCAAAGCCAGCACCTAAAGCAGAATACCCGGCTACTACCAACGTGTTACCAAAACCATTACGCTGACAATACCATGCCAGTGCAAGAGCGGCACCCAGAGTCATAGCCCATGCTTCTGAACGGGGAGGAGTCATATTCCATTCAAACTGATAAATAATGATGGCCCATACCAACAATCCGATAGCTACCATTTCAGTGATCAACGTTGCCCAGTTGGGCTTGTGGTCTTTACGGGTTTCCAGTCCTAACCCTAACAGACCACCACCTATATATCCGTACAAACCACCAATCACGCCCAACATAACCAGACCGTACCAGGCATTGAAAAAGTCTGTGCTGCGACCGTAACCTACTACAATGCCGTAACTCATCATACCGCCAACACCCCAGCCAAGTCCTGCCAACAGGGCAATAGCGGGAAGGTTTTGCAGCCAGTCTTTACGTCGGCTGGCGATGATCAGTGCCATTGCGCCAATACTACCGGCCCAGGCGGCGCCGTATTCATGACCAAAGTGACCGCGTAACGCCCATGTGAGTCCCAGAGCTAAAGCAGTAATTAAAAGTATGTAAGAACGTTTCATGTTTTATCTCCTCTACGAATAATTATAGTATAATTGTTACAAGTAAAGGATGCAACAGAAAAATAAAAAAGAGAGAAATATAAACAGAAAGGGATAGAGAAAAACCGTGGATGAAATGGGTTAAATAATTCATCCACGGTTTGAAAGGGGTAAAGGATGTTTTTATTTCAAAAAGCCGGTAATTCCCATTTGAATTCCAAAAACTGTGTCACCTGATCCATCTGAAGAAACATTTGAAAAATACAATTCCGGAGACAGGGCTATTGCAGAGTTGAGCATATATGCAATACCCGCGGAAAGGCTTAGGTTTGTAGATGAATTATCGTTATTAGAATTACCGTTAACAGTTATACTGCCACTGATATAGGGATAAGTTTTGTTGGGTGTTCGTTCCCAGAAAAAATAGAGGATTGGCCCCAAACCATAAAATGTATAATCCCAATTTTTTCTGGTATAGTAATCAATATTTACTATACCACCCAAAGCGACCTGGTTATTGATAAAATAAGCAACCGAAGTACCCAGGTTTATATCCTTGTAATCATCATTAATACTAAAACGGAGATCGCTTTTTCCATCTATGAGTTTAGATGATTTTGAAAATGGAGCAGAAAAAGCCATGGTAGAAACGAGTAAACATGTACCTATACAAAGAATTATTGTGTTTTTCATTTTTTTCCCCTGATTGTAAATAATATGGAATTATAATGGTTTAAACTTTTAAAGACGGAAAGGGTTCCTGAAAATGGTGTAGTATTTTGTGAGACAGAAATTAATTCTGCCTCACAATGCAAGATGAAAATTCTCTTATACCGCTAAATCTGCTCCGCGAGCGGTAACAATTTTTATGACATCTAGAGGGTCAATATCGCGGGGATTGCAATTTTTCTGTACGCACAGGGCAGCAGTAATGCCGGCAGCCTGGCCCATCATAGAACCGGAAGTACTGACTCTTGCGGATGACAGTGCTAACTGATCAGCTGAAAAACACCGTCCTGCCATCATCAGATTTGATCCGTCTTGAGCAATAAGGCTGCGCAAAGGGATCTGATAGGGAGGTACCTCTAATTCGTCTTTTGGGAGTATGTAGGTACGTTTGTCATCATCGGGTTTATGACCGTCCAGATAAAAAGTACCACGCGCCACACCATCGTCAAACGCACGACCAGCACGCAGGTCATCCACGTTCAGCACATAATCACCCTTGATACGACAGCCTTCACGAGTACCAATAATGGGGCTGCAATGATCAAGGCGCCAGGGTTTGTTTTCTACCCGTTGATGATAATCCATTACCTCCATCATGCGCCGGCGCCCCTGTATTTCGGCAGCAGTCATGGATTCTGTATCTGTGGAATCAAACATGGGGACCTTGATCTTGATAGAATTTCCACCGGGACCGTCGGGCCAGATGCTGGTCATGGGCAAATCGTCTTTGGTACGCACAGGATTCAACCAGCCGTCGGGTAGGTGCGGTTCTGCTAATTCGGGTTTTACATGACGGACAAAATACATCATAGACATGGGCAGCTGGTATCCGCTGGGACCGCCTTTAATCGTCTCAAATCCCGCATAGCGTGCAACGTCTGCTTCACCTGAGCAATCGATAAACTGTTTTGCCCGAATGGCTTGTATACCGCTTTTTCCGCAGATGATGCATTCTTTTATTTGCCCTTTAGCGTTTACATTTACATCTATAAATCGGGTGTGAAGCAGCAGTTTTACATTGCGCTTTAGCAGCATTTCCTGCAATACTATTGCAAGAATTTCGTAATGAAAAACGCTTTTTTTAGTCTCGTTTCCCAAGGCGTTAAATTGACGCAGATTGGTGAGAATTGTTTCAAAGACCTCACCCTGTTTTTCCATCTGACCGCAAAAGTTTGCAACACCACCTGTGGTAAGCATGCCACCGGTTACGGCAAAACGCTCAACAAGTAGAACGCTGGCACCGGATTTGGCCGCAGCGCAAGCTGCCGATACCCCGGCAATACCACCGCCAATGACGGCAATATCCACATCATATTTTACCGGGATTTGCCTGGTCAATGTTACAGTTTGATTGTCATTACTGGTATCTGCTAATAGCTTTTCACTACCAGGAACGGTTAATGCCGCCGCAGCGGGAACACTTAGGGATTTGATAAATTGTCGTCTTTTCATAACACCTGCCGATTGATTTTTGTCTTTTATCAAACATAAATAAAATTCAATTGAATTTCAACAAGATTATTTTTCAATAATATAAATTTTGTTTGGATTTAAATAGATAATATTATATATTGTTTATAATATGATAGATAAATTAATTGAAAATTTAGACATAACCGATTTAAAAAACGGCTATATTCTTAACAATACAACCAAAACGTATCAGTGCTTGTTTTGCTCAGTTGTTTTTGAAAAAGGAATGGTTTACCCGGTAAATGAAAAATGGCTAACGGCAAAGCGGGCTGTCAGGCATCATGTAGAGCAGGCGCATGGTGAAGTTTTTCACCAATTGCTAGGGTTGGGCAAGGAACACACCGGTCTTTCTGATATCCAACAGGAATTGCTTGAACTAATCTATGACGGATTTACAGACAAACAGATCGCACTGAAACTGGGCGGTAAATCTGCGTCGACCATCCGTAACCACCGGTTTCAGCTTAGAAAACGGAAAAAAGAAGCTAAACTCTTTTTATCTATTATGGACCTGCTCGAAAAAAGAGATAAAAGCAAGGAGGATTATATGGAAATCCCTGTAGAAAAATCAATTTTGCAGGAAAAACTGCTGATTAATCCCCAGGAAGAGGAAAAGATCAGAAAACGATTTTTCAAACCGGATGGATCCGGTTTTCTTGAACTCATTCCCCGCAAGCAGGAATCCAGACTGATTGTTTTTCATTATATTTCTCAGCAGTTCAATTCCGGTAAAATCTATCGTGAAAAAGAGGTTAATGAAATTTTGGGCAGCCTCTTTCATGATCCAATTTCTCTGCGCCGCTACCTGGTAGATTACAAGTTTTTGCAACGCAAACGTGACGGCAGCGAGTATTGGCGTAATCCCGAATAAAAAGTTTACCTGCATGATATATTTTTATCATGCAGGGTTTTTCCTTTACACACCTTTTTTCTTTATTCATTTTTATATAGTTGCATTTTAATGCAGTTTCAGTTATCAGGATCATTACACAGGAACATCCCTGTATTAATTTCTTTTAATACATATGGTTTACAAAATGAGGATGTTTAACATGATAAAAAAACTGTATATGATAATGATTGTTTTTCTGTTTCTGACGGCTTGTGGTAAAGACCCGGTATCCAGTGGTAACGCGCCTTCGGACCATACAGTAAACAAAGATGGAGTTAAGCATAAAACCGGACTATCGAATCCTCCACAGAACTGTGTCTCCTGTCATGGTTCTGATCTCAAAGGGGGAGATGTGGGAGTATCCTGCTTTTCCTGTCACGGCAAAAAATGGTAGTGTAACGAAAATGACAGTCCATACATAACCGGACTGTTGAATAAAAGGATTGAATTCCTGCCAATATTCTCTTATCTTTTTCATTCGCGAACAGATAGGAGATTTTAATGCAAATCAGCCTGAAAAGTATAATTCTTTTTTTTATGGTTACTGTAAGCTTGTATGCTACAGACAGTAAAGACCTTGTGATTGAACGATACAGAGAGCTGCAGTTAAATAATAGTGCAACTCCAGATAATCAGTTAATTGCAGGATATATGAATACTCTATTACCTGATGGAACCTGGCCGGATATCGATTACACAGATCAGTCTCGATCGGATTGGAAACCTGCCCATCATTTACACAGGATTTTGCTTACCTCTTTAGCATTTGCAAAAAACAGTTTACCTGAGGAAAAACGCCAGGAATATCTTGAAAAGATGTTGCTGGCCTTGAAGCACTGGACGGATCAACGTTACCAATGCGAGAACTGGTGGCACAACCGGATCGGTGTTCCACGTAACATGCGGGATATTGTGATCTTTTTGGGTGATGACCTAAAAGGGGAGCAACGTAAAGCATGTCTGGAAGTACTGAATCAACTGAAAATATACAAGACTGGAGCTAACCTGATATGGAGTTCTGAACTGGCATTGCATCATGGCTGTATGACAAATAATGAAGAACAGATAAAATTCGCACTTTCTACTATCGAGGGAGAAATAGTGAATACAAAGCCGGAAGGGATTCAACAGGATTGGAGCTTTTTTCAGCATCATGAACGTTTACAGACATTTCATTACGGATTTTCATATTTGGATGTTATTGTTAAACTTGGCTGGCAGGTACAGGGAACAGACTGGGATATACCGGACGATAAAAAGCAGATCATTACAAATTATATATTGAATGGAGTGCAATGGATGTGCCGGGGATTAGATACGGTCCCATCTACTATGGACCGGGCTGCAAGCCGGAAAGGCAGTTTGCACGTACCCTATTTTTTAAATTTAGTGGAAATGTGGAAAATAGTAGATTCTAAAAATGAAACAGAATTGGATAGACTGATTACCGCGTGTAAAACCTGTATTCCTGCAGTATACGGATATAAGCATTTTCCGGATGCGGATTTTAGTGTTTATCATTTACCAAAGAGTAGTATATTTTTAAAAACCGTTTCTACCCGCACACTTTTAACCGAGACTACCAACAGTGAAAATCTTTTGGGCAAACCCTATCTGAATTGCGGGGACCATTATGTTTTACAGTCCGGTAAAGAGTATAGTAACATTCAACCCCTTTGGGATTGGCAGCATTTACCCGGATTAACAGTAGTGGATGACAGTACAAAGCAAATACAAACAGATTTTTGCGGAGGTGTTGGTAGAGAAAAAGACGGGGTAACTGCAATGCAGTACCTGCGTAAAGGTAAAAACGGAGAATTGTCTGTTAATAAATTATGGGCTTTTCATGATGGAAAAATGATTTGTTTACTTGGCGGTCTAAAAGCAGATAATTTATCCAATCCGGTTACTACCCTTGAACAAAACTGGCTCAAAGACGATTTGGTATATGCAGTAAATGGGAAAATAAACCGACCGGTCAATTCTGAAATAATCGTTGAACAAATGGATTGTGTGCTGCATAATGGCATTGGTTATATTCCAGTTAATGGAAATTTGTCAATTCACGCGGGCGAGGTAGACGGATCTTGGGGTAGAATCAATATCCAGTATGATTCTACCAAAGTCACGGGAGATGTGTTTAAACTGCAGCTTTTACATGGTGATAATCCTCAGGCATCAGGATATATAGTTATCCCCAATACAGATGTAGCGTCTATGAAAATGTGGATAACTAAGCCGGACTGGCAAGTGCTGCAAAACGATGAAACCGCCCAAATCCTCAAATTTTCTGATGGAACTTATATGGCAGCGGTGTATGATCCTGCTTTTTGCAGTAAATTATACCCTTGTGTGGAAAAGTCCTGTATAATGATTTGGGATGAGAATAATTTGTGGATAACTGATCCTACACAAAAAGGCGGCAAAACGACAATAACCTATCAAGGTAAAAGTTATCCACAGGTTTTACCTGAAAAAGGGCGGGCTGTACAGATCAAGTGGAGATTATAATAATTATAAATATAATGAACGAGACGGAGATTATCTCCGTCTCGTTCTTAAAAAAATCATTCCGGTATGAAATCACACTCTAACCCTTCAGGACATATCTGGGTTTCCGATAACACAAAGTCGTCAAATAAAATCACCTCGTCTTTGACGGGCATATAACGCTCGTCACGCCCACCATAAAACGTAGAAAAATACGCACCATCGATCAATAGCTTGTCTGTAGGAACCGTAGATGCTCTGAATTCGAATCCCCGTAGATCTACAACCAGCTTGCCATCGTACCAGGCCTGTGCAATACCATTCTTTGCACCAATATTGTTTACTACCACCCTTACTGAGATATGGTGCCACTCGCCTTTGGTTAAATGTATATAATCTTCTTTATCCACTTTGGGCATTACACCGGCACTTACATCATGCGGTTTGGGATTGTGCTGGAAATAGTAAACATCTCCCCATTTGCTTATCTGGTCTTTGTGATATACATAGAGCTTGATCTGGTCTTCAGGTCCCCAGTGCATACGGCAGCTCCATCCATCTGTACCCGTGGGTTTGTTGCCACCGGTATTGGCCTTTCCGCCAACCAGACCATGCAATTTACCACCGGCACGGAATTCGAGTGTATCCGGAAAATAAACCCAATAACTCAAGAATGCTTCATAGGTGGGTTCAATGGGTTTCCAGAACCATGAAGCACCTGAGCGCAAAGACCGAACCTGGCGATGTGGATATTTCACCATCAAGACTTTATCTCTGGCAGGATCTTTATCCTGAATAATCTGTGCCCGCTGAAACGGCCAATAGGTACCCCACGATTTTAACGATCCAAAATCCCGTTTTACATCGGCATTGCCATACGTTTCACCTTCAGTATGCCGGTTAAAATCAACCCGGGCTTTTACTTCCGGGGGATCAGTATCTTGCTTTACCGGTTGATAACTGCATGAAAAAAGCAGCAGTGAAAAGGATAACAATATTAGAAATCTGACTTGCATATGTTACTCCCACAATGGATTATTATTTCCAGGTTTATAACAATATTAGGAAAGGATTTGTTTCCGTTGTAATATAAAAAAATCGTGACAGAGTTTACCTCCATCACGATCATCAAAGCAAAAGGATTGTATATATTTTATTATTCCAAAAGGGTGTTTTTTTCACTCCAGATTATTCTTGCCAGTAGAATGTTACAGTCCACATTTTTACCTGTGCGGTCCCATTCTGCAACACGGATCCAGGTTTCTTCCGGAGAGTAATCAAATACATTAAAATTGCCAATGGGAAAGCCATTGTTCTCGAAAATTATACGTTCGGTAGAACGAATCAGACAAAGTTTTTCAGGATCAATTTGAGCCATGAACAACGGGGCCCGACTGCGAAAAACATCCTGGTTGTCCGGAGTTATGCGGGTATAAACCAGGTACAATGCTTTATTGTGGGTAACAAATTTGGTCATGGTTTGCCGGGTGGGCATAGCAGAGCCATCATCCCATTTCCAGGGAATGGGATCACTCCAATGTAAGCCATCTTTACTGGTGCTTACATGAGCGTTGCCATCATTGGCGCGGAGCGTCATATAGTTTACTCCCTTGTAACGGGTCCCGCTGGGCTCCACAAATCCATAATCATGGGTATTGTGTGTGAACACCTCACCTCTTTTTTTAATGGTCAGTTCTTTTCCGTCAAAGCCCAACAATGTTGAACTGCACCAGTATTTGGGTTTATCAATTTCAGGAGTCAAGATCACCGAGTGAGGTAAAATGATATCCCCGTTGTCAAGATCTATACGCTGTCCGTAACCCACACAGGGTTTATCCACACCATCTACATCAACCTGAAAGGATTTCCATGGAGAGAAAACATTGGTTTCGGGATCGTAAACCGACCAGGTGATCTCGAGATATTTCCGGTGCTTTGAAAGCTTGCCGTCTTTGTGACGAAGCAAATGACCAATGCCCAGCCATTTACCGGATGCTTTGTGATACTTCCAGTTAAAACTGGGAATAAAGTCGTATCCCTCATTATCTGAACGGGATTTTAACGCATCAGGGAAAGATACTTTTTCCCAGGAGGTATGCCAGTTGTTAAAATCTTTTGTGCTTTCCGGTTTGGTCCTTGACACAAAACACAACTCTTCCTGTGAAGAGTCTCCACCGCGGCGATCCGTTACATTAACAAAAAAACGAAATTCAGGTGATTGGTCATTATAATTGTATATTATAGAAGGTCCCAGCCAGAGGTCTTCATGCGAGTCACCCGGAACCAGAATTTGGTTTTGGATGTCTGCAATGAGATTTTTTTCTGTTAAATCCTGTGCAAGTGTAAAATCAATCAATAGTACAAATAGCAAAAACATGAAAACAAAATATTTTTTATAGTTCAAAATAGCTTTCCCTTTTTTAAAGTACGAGCTGAATAATAGTAATATCACCGATCATTACAAATCATCAAGTTTATATTATTATTCAACCCATTGTTCTATAATCAGCGTGAATCTGTGTTTATCTGTGGCTAAAAATAAAATCGTGACAGAGTTAAACTCTGTCACGATCGTTTATTAATAAATAGAGTAAAGATAAGGGATCATTCATCCAGTATCATTATCTCGATATTACGAAACTCGACACCGTGGCTCTCGGCCTGAAGCGAAAAGTATCCACCGGAGATCAACAGATCATCGCTTGTGATGAGTTTTTGTGCGTCCTCGTCCCGTGGATCATATTGGGACTGTTCGTATTGCAATACCAGTTCATCGTTAACATAATGTTTGATGATCCCTGCTCCGTGTACTTCACATTCCATTTTAACCCACTGGTCGCCATGATAGGTTTTAGAGCTGGAATTGGTACAATGGTTCAGTATCAGTTCGCCGCCTAGTACCACATTGGTACCGGGTGTACAGAGGTTACCAGTGGTGCGGTCATCGGTACCGTTACCGCCTAACAATTGTGCTTCAATAGAGACGGGAAAATTCTGATTTATACCCATAGTCTCGGGTTTTTGACCATGCAGCATGATTCCGCTGTTGCGATATGCCCATCCGGGACCGCCGGGAGTTTGCTCACCCACAAAACGATACTCAAATCGTACACGATAATTGCTCAGGTATTTGTCATAAAAAATGTGTCCAAAATTCTCGTTAAAGGTTTCATACTGATCGTACGATACTTTGAGCACACCATCTTGAACGCGAAAGGTGTTCTTGTCATTAACACCGAGTTCAAAACCTTTCAACTTTACTTTCCAGCCGCTCAGGTCTTTGCCATTAAAAATGCTGGTCCATTGCGGTTCTGCCGGTGTTTCTGCTTTCTGGCAGGAAAAAGTTGTAATAACAATAAACGAAAATAAAATCCAAATGATCGAGTTTTTCATTGTTTCCCATCCTCTAAAGTTATTTTTACATTGATTTCAGGCTAGTATTACAATTTAACGAAAAGCATATCAAAGTCAATAATATTATGAAAATAGTAAGGATAACAAACCGATTTAGAACTGAACATATAAATGAATAGTCGGTCCGGCTGCAAGACCGGCAACGCCGCCAATGAGACTGCCATATACCAATCCGCCACCCAGGGAAATACCTAAAATCTTGACCGGCATCCAGCTCTGGTTTTGAAAATTAAAACGGATGGTATCGGTATAGTGGCCAATGATAAATGCAGTAAACAAACTGGACGAGAGAACCGCTGCCCCGTCAATTGCACCATAAACAACGCCGTAAAACAGAGACTCACCCATGTTTAGTTTTTTATCCATAAACTGTTGTGCCGCCCATTCGGAGGTTTGATAACCCACATACGAGCCCACCAGGCACACCGGAACAGTGTACAAGACACTTTTCCAGGCGGGAAGTTTTTTATTCAATTTGTTATTTTCGTTCCAGTAAACATTCAACACCCCAAGCGTGCTCCCCGCAGCAACACCAATGATCTTGCTGGCAAGCAGTACATTATCTTGCTTGTCCAATAACAATTGTTTTCGTGGATTTGGTGTAACCTGCACAGGAGACATGATGTTTTGAATTTTCAGTTCAGTATGACCGTATTGGGCAAAAGAAGAGTGAGGATCCCATAAAAGTGACAGACATAAAATTAAAGCGATTTGGATAATTTTATTATATTGCACCAGTACCCTCCAAACAGGTTTAAACAAATACGCCCCCTGTAATAGATTCAGGGGGCGTTAATATTAAAAACAGTGCAAAAAAAAGATTATTTCCGTTTCAAGAGTTTACTTATAATCAGATCTAATCCTAAAAATTTTCCACTGGATGTAACAGCAAGAACAAACAAGGCGCCAAATTCTACCAGGTTTTTATTCACAATCAGGTAATTACCTTCAGATGGCAGTGAGTAAAATAATCCGGTAAATGGTGGATTACATACATAATACAATAAAATGAGCATCATACCCGCAATACTGGCTATTGAGGTAAACGCACCCATGATCAGACCCAATCCGATTGCAATCAAGCCCCAAATGTTCATCTGGTTTACAATATCCAAAACAGCAGGGGTATCGGCAATCCAATGAAAAATTGGAGCAAAAGCACCCTTGGCTTGTCCCAGAAATCCGGCAGCTGACCAGCCGTCTTTCATTAATTTGGCAATTCCTTCATACAGAAAATGCCAGCCGACCAAAACCCTTAAAATGGTAAGGGCGGTCATTTGCAGTTTATTATTTTTATCTAAACTCATTACTGTGATTTTCCTTTCGGTTTAATACGGTTCATCGCGATTTCAGGACTTAGACATGAAATTCTTCAGGTTTGAATTCCAATCGTTTCTGGGCTTTAATGGCTTCATTTACTTTGAGAACTGCAACTGCGGTTTCGTAACCAATTTCAGGCGGGCAGTTGAGTTCGGCCTGGCCATGTACAGCCTGGAAAAAATTGTCCAGGTGCGGGCGATGATACAGATCGTTAAAATCAACCGGGATTTTGTGTTCATCTGGTGTTGCTGTTTCACGAACATCCAGTACAACATCGGGTTCTGCACCTGGGGTATTGATCTTGGGAGCAGAGATATAACCTTTTTCTACCCATTGATCCCATGCCGGAGCAGTTGATTCGCGATATACCGCGCCTTTGTTGTTGGCTTCGGATTCGGAAATAATCAGGGTACCTTCGTCACCCATAAATTTTTCATAGTAACCCTGGCTGCCGTTTGTAGTTTGGGTCTGATAGTATGCACGGGCAGGACCTTTTGGAGTATCATATTCATATACTACCATTACGGTATCGTACCATTCACAAACATCAGTAGGATAATAATCATTACCACCGCTTGCCATAACAGCTTTGGGATTCGCTTGCAGGAACCAGCTGTAAATATCAATCTGGTGAGAACCCAAATCTACAATCGCTCCGCCACCCAGGCCTTTGTACCAGCGCCAGTTGCGGAATTGTTCCATGGATTCGAAACCGTATTTTTTTAATCTTTCTTTGGGCATGGCCGCGCGTTTCGGGTAACCCAGTGGTGGTGTTACGGAACGGTTCCATTGACCGTTGACAGTAACAATACGTCCCAGCATTTCAGCCTCTGAGATAATTTTATCGTAACAATGACGATAACGGGGATGGCTGCGACGTTGATGCCCAATCTGTAATTTTTTTCCTGTACGGCGGGCAGCTTCAACCATGCTGCGGGCGCCTTCAAGGGTGTTAGACATTTCTTTTTCACAGTAAACATCTAATCCTGCTTCAAGACAGGCAATAGCATGTGTTGCATGCCAGAAATCCGGAGTAGCTACTACAACGGCATCCAGATTGTCTTTTTCTTTTGCCAGCATTTCTTTGTAATCGGTATAGCTGCGTACATCATGTTTGTATGCTTTTAATGTTCTGGTGGCACGAATCAAATTGAATTCTTCCCAAATATCACAAACTGCAACAAAGTTTACATACGGCAGTTTCAACATGGCATTCATCAACACCTGACCTTGTGAGCCGGCACCAAGCAATGCAACGTTGGTTTTTGGCAGGTCAGCAGCTTCCATTTGGTTTGCCTGAACTTTTTCTTTTTGTTTTTTGTCAAAATGCATTTGATTTCCCAGAGCCAGTCCAAATGCACCCAATACAGGAGCAGTTGCCAGACCCTGTAAAAAATCACGACGGTCAAGACCACCACCTGATTTCGCAGGAGTCTGATCTTTTTTTTCTTCACTCATAGTTACACTCCGAATAATTAATAGGAATATTATAAATATTAATACATTTCATTTGTATGTATATATTATACTTAATATAGGGGAAATATTTTACAAAAATCAAGTTTCAAAACATATTTTTGCAATGTTTTACAGTTGCTAAAATATCAGTAATCTTGGTTTGTTATGTTACTTTTTGCTTAATTGGTTTGTTCCGAAACAGGTGTATTCTTTACCAGGGAAAGAAACATCAAATAATGTTTCAATAGTGTTTTCAGATTTACGATTAATGATCCATCTGGCTTTACCACCCGGCATAAAATTTTCAATCGATTCTGTCAAAAATACCAGGGTTGTGTCATTTGATAAAGAATCAACAAGTATATATTGATTTACAAAACCTTCATTGTTAAACTGGCGAAAAATGATCTTTTTTCTACTCTTATCAAAGCTGAGCATACCCCAGTCTGTATGGTGTTCTCCCTCGGGATTATTATCCGTTGGTTTGAATTTAGAATCGTTTTTTACTTCAATAAATGTATTATTCATAATCCGGTTGAATTCTGACCGGATCACAGAGGTTTCATTTCCAAAACCGCTGCCTGTACCCTGCCAGTGCCCGATTAGAAAGTCAAGTTGTTTGAATGGATTGTCTTGTGCCGCGGCAAAACCGGAAACCAGGAAAACCAGAATTAAAAATATTTTTTTCATCAGTTTTTTCCTTTACAGACAAACTACCTGAAAATATACGATTTATCAGAATTAAAATCAATATTAACTATTGGTTAGTTTGATTTTTTCTCAGTTTGATAAAAAAAGCTCTAGCCTGAAAATATGCAGGTATTTTCTTTATATAGCTGGATTTCAACTGAATCACGGGTGAGATCGAGTTGATTTAACGGCCCATGCTCGTTTTTCAGTACTTTAGCCATTTGACGTATTTCATCAGGAACAGAGATTTTTATATTACGGGAAGCACCCTTGTTGACGATTACTGCCACCAGATTGTTGTCTTTGCGTCTGAGAAAAGCCAGAGTAAATTCATCGGAATAGAGAGGGATAAACTCTCCGTCAATCAATGCCGGATTATTTCTACGCAGCCAGATCATGTGCTTGTAAAAAAAATGGATGCTGTTATAGTGGTTTGCTCGCTGCCAGTCCATACTTTGAATGTGTTTCCACGGTTCAGGGGCTTTTAGGGTAACCCAGTCCGCACCAGACCAGTCCATACCCTGTCGGTTGCTTTCATCCTTTTTGCCTGGTATGATACCCAATTCGTCACCATAATAGATCATGGGTGTACCGGGATATGTAAATTGCAAAGTGACAGCCATTTTGAACAGATTTTCGTTTCCGTCTACCTGGTACAGCATGCGGTTGGTATCGTGACTGCTAATGAGATTCCAACTGGTAAAGAGTTGTGGCTTGGGGTATTCATTATACATTTTGACCAGCTCGTCCATATAATTGATCCCGTCAATTTTATCCGTAAGAAAATTGACAGTGGTACCCAGAAACACATAATTCATCACACCATCCAGCAAGTCGTTACCCAGCCAGCTCTTGCCATAGGTCTCCATGACCTCGCCGATCAAGAGTTTTTCAGGATGACGTTCACTCATGGCGGATTTTATATTGCGGATAACATCGTGGCCCAGTTCTTCAGCAACATCCAGACGCCAGCCGTCTGCACCCTGTTCAAGCCAATAGCTGATTACGCTTTCCGGAGACTCGTAAAGTTCTTTACGTATATCCTCACTGTCATGACTGAGCAGCGGCAGTGTGTCTATGCCGGACCAGAACAGGTAATAACCTTCTTTGTTCTTTTTATAATATTTTGTAAAGGGCTGTTCTCCCTCTTGTGCTTTTAAAAACCAGGGATGCTCTTTACTGGTATGGTTAAACACACCGTCTATGATAAGGCGTATGTTGTGGTTATGACAGTTATGAACCAGTGATTTAAAATCCTCTAGCGAACCAAATTGCGGGTCTATCTGACGATAGTCCATGGTATCGTATTTATGGTTGGTATTGGCTTTGAATATGGGGGTAAGGTAAAGCAGATCAATGCCCAGAGTGGATAAATACACGGAGACATTCTGGCTTACACCGGGCAGGTCACCTCCGTAAAAGCTGTAACCGTAACTGTATCGGTCAAATTCTTCTCCCCAGTCCAGCAGACGGGTTTTTTCTCCGTAAACGGTTTCCGGGTAAAGCGAAGCTTTGTCATGAATGGATTGATTGCCAATGGCAAAACTGTCTACAAAACATTGATATCCGATGCGGTTAGCGGCCCATTCCGGCATGATGATCTCCTTTTATGAAAAGAGAATTTAAGGCAAATCTGATTAATTACAAAATGATATTTTGATTAATGATAATTGCTTTTATATTATCTACCAGACTCTGTTGGTTAATAGATGTTTTATTGATAATGAAGAATTCGCTATATTTGTGAGTATTCGTATATTCGAGAGAAGAAAATCGTGACAGAGAAGATCTCTGCCACGATTTTTGGGGATTCTACTTTTTTTATTTATGTTCTCCGGTGAGGATGTCGAGATCATTTTCCTGAAATGTCAAATAGTCTTTGACGTTTTTAGTAAACTCTTCGGGCATTGGAAAAAATTTACCCGTGGCTTTGGCATAAATGGTACCTTCCTTGTCCACAATTTCACCTTCGGCGGTGGAAAACCGTTTCTTGTTTTCCACAAAGCGTCCTTTTACCAAAATATCAAGATCCACAGGCAAGGGACGAACAAAGCGAACATTCAGCTCACCAGTCATGAAATATTTTTTGGTTTCCACAGCTACGGCCCAGCCAATGGTTTCATCCAGCAGCGCCGAGATTACACCTCCATGGACAACACCCTGGTAACCCGCCTGACGATAAGTAGTAGTAAAAGGTACTTCAACACCTTCGTCTGTCACCCGAAAGCGCACATTGAGAGTGGAAGGATTATGATCGTGCTCGCCGCAGATAAAGCAACCTTTATATGTGGGAAGGTATACATGTTCATGTGCATCCATGGTTAATCCTGTTGGTTGAATAATTCAATTTTACTTTTTTTTGGAATGTCTGAACGATCTACAATATCCAGCACTTGCAGAGGATTTTCAACCCTGAAATCGCTGATCATTTCAAGTTTGTCCATTTCGCTCGAGTACCCCCAGCCGGCCAGACAGCTATATGCCCCGGCGTTATTGGCCGAGAGGATGTCATTGTCTGTATCTCCAATAAGCATGGCCTGTTCTGGGAGCACCCCGATTTCCTGACATGCCTTGTAAACCATATCCGGATCAGGCTTGGGGTGTTCTACCATATCCGCGCAGATAATGGTATCGAACCGGTTAAACCGGTCCAGTCCCTTTAAAATGATTGTTGTACCGGGTAAGGGTTTATTGGTTACCATACCCACTTTGATACTGCGGTCGTGCAGACCGTCAATCAGATCATCAATACCGTCAAACAAACGGGTTTTGGTCAAGCAACGGTCATGATAAATGGGACGAAAAATATGAATATATTCATCATAACGGTCAAGGTTCTTTTCTCCTAATATAATTCGGGAAAAGATACCGGGGCCGGGCCCTATGGCCTTCATTGTCTGGTCGAGTGAGACCGGAGGAAGATCCATTTTTTCAAGGGCCATATTGACACTGTCATGGACATCGGGAGCGGTGTCACACAAGGTGCCGTCCAAATCAAATAATACCAATTCTATATGGCTCAAAATTACAACTCCTTTCTAAAGCCTATAATTTACAAATTTTTTATGAAATGTTACAACTCTTTATTCTGTTACAGGTATCTGTTAACAGAAAATTAACCTTTTATAAATTGATATTTATTTTTAGATTATAAGAAATTGAAATTAAACATGTTAAACAATCTGATATTATTTATGAGCTGGTATAAAAAGACCTTTGGACACGACTATTTGACCATCTATCCGCACCGGAATGAGAATGAGGCCAAAAAAATTATCAAATTTGCTATGAATGTTTTGGATATGCAGCCGGGCCAGCGAGTGCTGGATCTTGCTTGCGGTTATGGGCGCAACAGCGCCGTTTGCGCTCAGCAGGGTCTGGATGTGGTTGGACTGGATCTGTCTACCGAGTTACTGACTTTGGCGCTGGACAAGAACCGGGAAAACGATCGCAGCTTTCCCCTGGTGAGGGGAGACATGCGGGACATTCCTTTTGAGAATGCGTTTGATATTATTCTAAGCCTGTTTACCAGTTTTGGATATTTTGACAATGATGCAGAAAACGAGCAGGTTATCCGTGGTATTGCCCGGGCATTAAAACCGGGTGGCGTGTTTCTCTTCGATTATCTCAACATGATGCAGGCATTGCCCAATATTAACAGTGACACCCAGGTTCGCAATAATATGACGATAATCCAGGAGCGGAGCTTTAATTTACACACAAACCGGTTTGAAAAAAAGATAACCGTAAAAGACAATGGGGATGTTCGTGAATACCACGAATCCGTTCGTGCTTACCGGTTGATTGAGTTACTGCAGTTTTTTGAACGCTCTGGATTGGAATGTATAGCGATATATGGAGATTATGAACAGAATCCCTTTACCCGCAACTCTCCGCGATTGATCATGATCGGAGAAAAGAGATGAAGCTGAAACTTGAAAATATACCCGGACTTTCAAAGCTTACCCGGGATTATTTCAGCGCTTTTGAAAATACAGGTCCTTTTTTTAACGGGCACTTTCAGGACTGTTCCAGTTTTAAAAATATTGCGAATCGTTTGCAGATTGTTAATCGTCCGCATCGAAATGAACTGGCTGACATATTAATCGACCAGAACCGGAATTTTAACGCCGCAGACGCTACCTTTCAAAACATTGAGCTGCTGAGACAACCCGATACCCTTGCTGTGGTATCCGGGCAGCAGGCAGGACTTTTTGGTGGACCGCTGTTTACCATACACAAATCTTTGACCGCAATTAAACTGGCAAACACCCTGACGCAGCGGCTGGGCCGCCCCGTGGTACCCGTATTTTACCTGGTGTCAGAAGACCACGATTTTGAAGAGATCAAGAGCACAACCTATATCGATAAAAGCAATGCGGTGAAATCGCTCACCTTTGAACCGGAAACGTTGCCGGATCGTGTACCCGTTGCTCAGATTAAACTGAATGATAATATCCTGCAATTGTTGGAAACGTTGGATGCCGACTTGCCCGATACCGAGTTTAAAGCAAACTGGATGCAAAAACTGAAATCGGCTTATACGCCCGGTGAGTATCTGCATATTGCCTTTGCGCGCTGGTACCAGGCATTGTTTGCGGAATATGGCATTGTGCTGTTTGACTCGTCAGATTCACGCGTTAAACCCTTTTTAACCGATCTGTTTGAAAAAGAGCTGCGAGAGGATGTTTGTAATCCTGTCATGCAGGAAACCAACGATCAATTGGAAAAAGCGGGGTATCATACCCAGATCACCGTTCAATCCGGCAGACCCAATCTGTTTTTACTCGATAACGGCAGACATGGTTTGCAGCGAGAGGGAGACGAATTCATCAGCCTGGGTGATAACCGGAAATACACCCTAGACGAGTTAATAGCGCAGTCGGAAAAGCTCAGTCCCAAAGTCTCTACACGTCCTATTGCGCAGGATATTCTGTTTCCCACGGTTGTCTATGTGGGCGGACCGGGAGAGATTGCCTATTGGGCGCAATTAAAGGGCATTTACGATGCTATGGATATGAACATGCCGGTGGTGTATCCCCGTGCGGCGTTTACCCTGATTGAACCAAAAATTCAAAAACATCTGGATGCGTTTGGATTGACCGCTGAACAGGTCATTGCCGACCCTGAAGGAGTTATCCGGGATGTAATGCAGTCTCGTGTACCTGTAGATATTCAGGAACAGTTTGCGGTATTACAGTCCCAACTCGGGGAGCAGCTTGCATCACTGGGAACAGCTGCAAAAGAGATAGAAGCCACGCTGCAATCAGCTTTTGAAAAGACCAGCGGTAACATGGAAAAACAGATTGCCTCGCTGGAGGGCCGGGTTCTCAAAGCTGTGGAACAGCGCGAGCAGGTGATACGCAATCAACTGGAATCGATTGTGAACCACCTGATGCCGGAGGGCGGGCTACAGGAGCGCAAAATCAACATATTGCCCTTTCTGGTAAAATATGATACACCGCTGCTAAGACGGATATATGATGAAATAGAAATTGCCAAATTTGAACATAAAGGAATAGAATTATAAAAATGAATACCCCCAATGAAAAAATAGATGTAATGGCCTTTGGCGCGCACCCTGACGATATCGAACTTATGTGCGCCGGCACCCTGATTAAACTGAAACGGATGGGCTATAAAACCGGTGTGGTTTCGCTCACCAAAGCAGAGCTGGGCACCCGCGGCACGCCCGAGATCCGCAAGCAGGAGAATGAAAATTCGGCCAGGATACTGGGCCTTTCGGTGAACAAAATGCTGGACATCCCCGACGGTGGCGTGTTTAATACAGAGGAGAACCGCATCAAGGTGATCGAGCAGATCCGCGAGCACCAGCCGGACATCCTGTTTGTGCCGTACTGGGAGACCCGCCATCCCGATCACGGCAACACCTCGGTGCTGGTCAAGGAAGCCGCGTTTCTGGCAGGACTTAAAAATATAGATACGGGACAAAAGCATTTCCGTCCCGCCAAGCTGATCTATTATATGGAAATGTACGACTTTGAACCGTCGTTTATTGTGGATGTGTCTGACAGCTTTGAAGACAAGGTCAAGGCTATACAGTCCTACAACTCGCAGTTTCACAATCCGGACAAGCCCTTCAACTCGAAGGATGCCACCTATATCAGCTCACCGCAGTTTTTACAATCCATTATCGCGCGGGGACAATACTGGGGAAACAAGATTGGCGCCATTTACGGTGAACCGTTTCTGGTGCGAGAGCCCATCAAGATCAATGACCCGGTCAGGCACTTTACCAATTACTCTTTTGCGGGGCTGCAGTAGAATTTTTAACACCTCCCGGAGGTCCAGACATCCGGGAGGATATATATCATATTGATCAAATTTTGTTTTTCCTGATAAACACAATCCCTGCAAACACCACGCACGCAAACGCGCAGAGCAGTGGAAACCAGTCCCCGAGTTTTGTATACAGGGTTTGCGTGGTATGGATCTCTAAATTGACCGGAATATATGCACCCTGCCGCGAACGTTGTTTGTGAACGATCTTGCCTGAGGCGGCAATGTGGCCGCTGAACCCATAATTACAAGCAATGGCTACATCGCGGCGGTTTTCAACCGCGCGGGTTCGGGTTTCAATCCATTGAATCTGTGGCAAAAAGGGGTGCTCCATATAGCCGTTATTACTCATATTGAGCAATAGATCCGCTCCCTGCTGAACAGCGGACCGGATTGCTCCGGGGATGATCCATTCATTACAGATACGTACCCCTGCCAATCCTTCACCTGTTCGCATAACACCGGGACGTGTACCCGCTTCCACATTATCATAAACACTCGTACGATAGCGTTCCTGCTGCAAGCGCGCGGCAAAGGGTAATAGTTTGACAGGTTGTTCAATGAACCACAAGAGGTTCTGTTTGTGATACATGTCGCTAATCCTGCCGTCAGGTTCTATACAAAGCGCGGAATTGTAAACATTACCGGTGCGTTTTTTACCCTCGGTATTGATCCCCAAGATGTGGGTGCATTGGGCCGGCCATGTTGTTTGCAATACCAGAGGAATAAATTGATCATCTGGCTGTAATACCCAGGGCAGCGCAGTCTCGGTCCAGAGAGAAAGTTTGGGAGAATCCTGCACAGCTTGTCGGTTCAGAACAAACAGCATCTGTGATAAAGAGTCACCGGTAGCGTCGTTCCATCCGGTACTGCTGTTGACATTTTCCACAATCAGAGCGGTTTTGACAGTTTTGGCTGATTTGTCAGAATTGAATTGCTGCAGGGATACCATGCCGTATACATGCAATACAATAAATACACTAATAGCAGCAATGGGCCACCTGTATTGCTTGCGGATAAAGAAAAAAGCAAACAGGGTGTTAATGAGTATGATAAGGAATGAAAGTCCCATAATACCGGAAATGGATACAACCTGCAATGCCAACAGGTTGTTGGCCTGACGGTAGCCAATGAAAAACGGAGCCCAGGGGAAATGCGTTATGAGGATTGTATTGCTCCATTCTGTAATGACCCACAAGGCAGGAACCAGCCATATCCAATGTATCTGATTAAAAGAAAATCGTTTTCGGCCAAGGCCGACAAAAAGGGTGAATAAAAGAGGAAACAGTATTATGTACAGGGATATAAAAACATAACTCAACCCGGGCAGCAGGAATGTGCTGCCGGAAATGTTTTGTACAATATCCGGGACCCACAAGAAAAATATAATGCCATAGGCTGTTCCATAACTCAATCCGAGTTTCCAGCGTTTTGTCGGGCATTGTAATACCGCAATGATAAATGGAATTTGAGTGAGCCAGATTGAATAACCCAAAACCGGGTACCATGAAGACAATGCATACAGGGTACCGGAAAAAATGGAAAAAAGGATAAAGATATAAGAATTTTTGTATTGGAAATTCCCCATCAATTTCAACGTCACCTGTTTTTTATGATCCATACAATAAAGATGAATTTAGCATTTATTCTGAATTTTACAAATGCTTTGCATTTGCAATGCGGTTGGAATGTGATTCATTCAAGATCGGACAGAAAAAAGCCCGGCACGTCATCCGTGTCGGGCCAGAGTTTTTATTTTAATAGCGTTATTTTTTGAATTTGGGTTTGATTACCGGCTTGCAGAACGATTAAGTATATTCCGCTGGATTGCGGGGTACCCAGGTCGTCAACTCCGTTCCACTGGAGATTATATAGTCCGGCTTCCTGGCGGGAGTTGGATACCAGAGTGCGGACCGTGCGACCCAACAGATCGGCAATGTACAGGTCTACATGGGTTTCGTCTTTTAATTGGTATTGGAAGCGGGTATCGGGATTAAAGGGATTGGGATATGCCGGCAGTAATGCGGTTTTTTCCGGTACAACCGAATCTTCAATGGTGATGGAAACAGGTTTATTTATAGTTGTTACTCCGTTTACATCCACATCGAGCAGTCGGTAACTCAGTTTATCTCCTGAACGGACATCGGTATCTGTAAATTCGTAATCGGCGCCGCTGCTCACATCACCACGTGCAAGTAAATCGGTGTTTGTTACATAGGATGTAATCTGCATCCAGGATGAACCGTTCACCTTACGTTCAACAATAAAGCCCTGGTGGTCTACTTCGCTGGCAGTCCGCCAATTCAGTAGTACAGTATTTTTCTTTTGCTGCGCGGTAAAGGATGCCAGACTCACCGGCAGAGAGGCATCATACGTGACAGAAGGTATTGTTGCGTATCCTCCCATAAGAGGGTCGTTGGCCATATGAACCGCAAAGTAATAGGTTGTAGCATCCACCGCATTAGAAGTTGCCTGAATACTGAACACATTTTCAAATGACTCGGCTATTAAAAATGATTGTATAAACTTTGGATTGTCCTCTTTGACAATTCCACCGGTAGCATGTGTGAATCCGCTGGTTGTGGTCAGTAAATTAGCAGAGACTGTAGCATTGTTTGTCAGAAAGGAGGAATCATAAAAATCAAAAGCTTCCGAACTGCTCAACGTGTTCCAGGTCCCGGATGACGGATCGTTTGAAGTGCTGTATCGCAGATCAAAGTTGTCATTCCAATAATCATCTCCATCATCATTATACAACTCTACCCGCAAACGTATAACCTGACCGGGTGCAACGGTAATGGATGTGTTTTCAGCGGCGATGGCAGTTGCTGCGCTTTCTGTAGCGTCATCCTGGTAAAAGCGCCAATTACCTTGATAAATATAAGCAAAAGATGTGGTGTAAAACAATAACAGGAATAAGAGCGGGAAAAACGTTTTTTTCTTCATTACATCCCCTTGAATGTCAATTTTGGAATAAAAGTTGTTTTTTTAGTATAAAAAAAAATTATATGAATAACAATCATTTTTTTAAAAAATGTTATGTAAAGCACCTGCGCTCAGATTAATCGCAATATATGATTGCCTGAACAAGCGTTCTGATAATGAAAAGATACTTAGGGATGTTTGTCTCTTGGGTAAAGAGAAAAGCAGGGATGCTAAAGAAAGAAAATGCCCGGCATCTGTCAACCGACGGATGCCGGGTTTATATTGGGGCACTATAAACGCTTAAAATCCTGAATAATCGCCTTCCAGTTTTGAAGCAGCTGCCTTATCAATCAAAACGGTGGCGTACTGGTGTAATTGAACGATTGTGGCGGGGTATTTTGCCATAATGGGGCCTTCAGCAGTGGCGTGTATTGCGTCTGCTTTGCCTTCTCCGCTTGCAAGCAATAACAATTCTTTGGCTTCCATGATGGTACCTACACCCATGGTAATGGCGTATTTGGGAACTTCTTCCTTGTTTTCGAAAAAGCGTGCGTTATCCTGGATTGTTTTATCACTCAGGGTTTTGATACGCGTACGGGAACCCAGTGACGAGCCCGGCTCGTTAAAAGCAATATGTCCGTTGGCACCAATACCAAGGATTTGCAGATCAATACCGCCAAATTCATTTATCTTTTTTTCATACCATTCGCAAAACACATCAATATCTTCTGCCATACCCATGGGAATGTGCACATAACGGGGGTCCACATTGATATGTTTAAAGAGGTTTTCCCACATGAAATAATGGTAACTCTGGTTATGTGATGGAGGCAGGCCCACATATTCATCAAGATTAAAGGTAACGACTTTGGAAAAGTCTAGGCCTTCTTCATTATACATCCGGATCAGTTCCTTGTAAAGGCCCAGGGGGGTACTGCCTGTCGCAAAACCCAGAACACAGTCCGGTTTTCTTCTTACTATATTTGCAATTTCTCTTGCCCCCTCTATACACATTTCTTTATAATTTTCTTTAATAACAAGTAACATAGAGCCTTACCTTTCCTGATGGAATTTTAACGGATGTTTTACAAACGAATAATATATTCGTTATTAAATTATACAACCAAAAAAGACAATATTCAAGAAAAAAGGCAAACGTTTGCATAAAATTTTAAAAGCCCTGCAAAAAACTTTGCAGGGCTTGAATGGGAAACTAGTCTATAAAGAGTCTTACTTGTGTGGGAATGAGGTCTTTGGCGCTTGCTTGCAGGGTGATTTCGCCCGGTTGTGAACCGGCTTTAATTTTAATTGTTGCGGCTCCGTTTTGGGTGTTGATTTTCATATTGGTTTTGCCGTTTTCAAAACGGGCATTGCCCAGTATATTAATTTCCACTGAATTTGATGCCGTTGATATCTGATCACCAAATTTGTCTAAAATTTTAACAGTTACATCTGTGCTGGCATCCGGAAGTATGTGACAGGGTTTGGGGACCAGTTCTATACTGTGGGCCTGGGGTGCAACCGAAGTGACTGTAACCTCACCGGATTCGAGTCCCGCTGAAGCAGCACGGACTTTGAATTGACCCGCTGTTGTGGTGGATTGGATGATGGCAACACAATAACCGTTACAGGCTTTGCGATGGGTTGAATGATTGGGCTCTAGCGTGGTTATGTCTCCACTACCTACGGCTATAATCTCTTCATCTCCTTCTACAAAAAACTGAACATCGTTACCGGCATAAGGAACCACATTGCCGTCTTTGTCTGTAATTGCTGCTCTCACAACCACTACATCTCTGCCATCCGCAATCAACGCGGGGATCTCATTAGCCGGCAGAAAGGCTTCCATAGAACGTGTTAACTGGATTTTGGCGGGTTCGCCAGCCGTTTTAACAACTTGACGACAAACTTCTTTGCCGTTGTTTTTGCCAATGGCAATCAGTGTGCCCGGTTCATAGGGAACACTCCATTGCCTGTGCGCTGCGGGTATGTCCTGTTTTTCACCCGGGTTCCATTTTTTCATCGCTTTGGGTTTGCCGCGAGTTCCCAGGGATTTTCCGTTCAATACAAGTTCCACCTGATCACAATTGGAATAACCCCATACATCCACAATTTGTCCTTTTTTCTGCCAGTTCCAGTGCGGCATGACGTGGACCATGGGTTCCTCGGTATAACGGGATTTGAAAAAGTAATAGTGGTCTTTGGGCTCGAAACACATGTCCAGCACACCGTCTCCGCGCGAGATAAAGGGGTATTCAAAACCTTCACCACGTGCATCGTATCCGCTCCAGACGCATCCACCGCCCAGGTAATCGCGGGACTCGATGCGCAACCAGTAATTTTCAATGCTGGCGCACATGTCATACATGTCTTTGATCTCTTCGGTATAGAATTTAAAATAACTGTCTGTTTCGTTTGGAACATACTCGGTGCCATAAACACCACGCATGGCACGAACCGCGGAATACTCGCTGATCAATCCAATCTTCCAGTGCGGAAATGCAATATGGTCCTGGTCTGCGCGTTCCACATGGTAATTGTAACTGGCAACACCTGCGTTTTCTCCATAATTACGCATGTTCACCGGCATTGATGCAGCAAAAGTGGTTTCGCGTGTGGGATCAAGTTGGTTGGCAAGGTCGGTACCCACTTTGATGATATTGGCGCCATAATGCGTGCTTTCAAGCGGAGATTCATTCTCTAATGACCAGACAATGACTGAAGGATGGTTACGGTCGCGCGTAATGGTTGCTTTGACCAGTGGCAGTTCAATTTCGGGACTTTCAAGTTTGCGTTCAATTTCGTCCCAAACCATGATCCCCATTTCATCGCTAACATCCAGTCGTTCGGGGGTGGCGGGATTGTGACTGGACCGGTAAAAGTTGAATCCGGCTTGTTTCATAATGGCCATCAGGTTAAAGTGGATGCGGTCCGGCAGGGCGTTACCAAGTCCCGCAAAGTCGTAATGGGCGCAAAAGCCCTGCAATTTTTCGTGACGACCGTTGATGAAAAATCCATTATTGTTGGTAAATTCAATGTTCCGAATACCGAACGGGGTTTCATATACATCAAGGGTTTCGTCTGCAGTCTGGATCATGGTGTATGCTTTATACTGATAGGGATTGTCAACATCCCACAGGTTACAGTTTTCAACCCGCACCGTTTGTTCATACTCTTTTACCTCCCCGGCAGTCATAGAACAATCGGTGCTGACAGTTCCAACGATTATACCTTTATTATCTACAATTTGGGTAACCAGCTTGAATCGTTTGGATTCCGGATAGTCATTCAAGACTTTAGCTTTAATGTTGATGGTGGATTGTTTCTCTGAAATATCTGTGGCGTATACAAAAGTACCCCAATTGTCGATATGGAGTTTGTTTGTGGAAACGATCCATACATGGCGATATATACCGCTGCCTTCATAGGTATCCTGTTCGTGGCGACGGGCGTCTACACGTACGCGCAGGCTGTTGGGGGTGCGATTGCCGGTACGGACATAATCTGTTATATCATAGGCAAAGCTGGTGTAACCGGATTGATGGTGACCAATATGCGCATAGTTGAGCCAGACATCGCTCTCGCGGTAAACACCGTCAAAAACCACATAGATTTTTTTGTGTTCATAATATTCGGGCAGCATCAACGCTTTGCGGTACCAGCCAATCTCCATGGGCTGAAAAGCTTGGGTAGTATTGTTTTCCGGCGAGTATTCACCGGTTATACTCATTTCATGGGGAAGGTCCACACCAATCCAGGGGCGTTTGTTGACCTGGTGGGTTTCTTCCTCGCCGTTAATGTCTCCCCTGAAAAAGCCCCAGTTTTTGTCAATGTTGACCCGTTGACGGTCATTGGGTGGCATGGTGAAATACTCTGCGGCAGATAAATTCATAAAGAACAAAAAAACGAATAACAGGACAAATTTCTTCATAGCGTTTTCCTTTGTGAATGGAATAGGTTTGAATGCTTTCTATATCGTGGCGGAACGTAACCACGCTATGTAAACAAAAGATGTGTTGCCAAGTGTTTTACCATCCCTTGCGTTGTATTAATGCTTCAATCTGGGCCAGATGGTGGTTACCATGCCAGGCATACAAAGCAAGGGCTTTTTTTAATTCATACCAGCCCGATTCCGGGTGCATGAATTTACGTTGAAAATCATCGGGTGTCAGTTCTTTTAATAGCACCACCCATTTTTGGTGAAGCAGGCTCAACAGCGCCAGTTCTTCACTGATGGGAAAGCCAATGTTTTCAGCAGTTTCTGACCATGATTTTTGCTCATACGGTTTGATGGTTGTTTCATTTTCTGTCAGGGTCCATTTGAACCGTATATAGCCGTTCATGTGGCTGTCGCTCAGATGATGAACAACCTGTCTGACCATCCAACCCTCCGGTCGGTATGGAGTGTCCAGTTGGTTTTCCGACAGATCACTCACAATGTGTTGCAGCCGGTTGGGCAGCATTTCAATTTCCTGAATCCAGGTTTGAATGGAATTGTCGGAATCTGTATCCGTATATTCAAACTGGCCGATGGGGTATTTCAGGGTTTCAAGTTCCTGGTCATGTGTCATGCGTTTGTCCTGTTTGTTGGGATTATTATCAAATAACAAAACTCGTGTTTTGATTGTTCCCCACAAGATTTATTGTCAGGACAAAAACGCTGCCAAATGTAAAAGATCAGGTTGTTTCTCTTTTAATCAATTTTAAAGCCATCATTATCTTTTCAGTTTCTAAGGGCTGCTCTGATAAAAGCTGCTGCAGCAGGCGTTCTGCGCATTTTTTTCCCATTTCGAATTTGGGACAAAAGATGGTGGTTAAGGATTTGGGCAGGTATTTTGAGATCCGAATATCGTCAAATCCTACCAGACCCACCTGGTCCGGAATGGAAAAGCCTTTTTCCACAAGCGCGCGATACACGCCCACAGCCATTTCATCGTCCCAGGCATAAACGCCGGTTTTTTTATTGTTATATTGTACCGATTCCAAGGTTTTGTTGTAAAAGGTTTCAAGGTCTCGATTTTCACAGTATACCAGTTTTAATGCTTCCCGGGGGAGGTTGAATTGGTCAAAAGCATCATAACAACCGTTGATACTGTGCTGGGATTGTTCAAGATGCTTGAATGTGTAAAGAAAATAGATATCCTCATATCCACTTGAGAGGAGATGAGATACAGAAAGCATGGAACCGTGTCTGCGGTCAATGCTGATAGAATCACAATGTAATGCTTTGGGTGTATTATTAATCAGGATATAGGGAATGGAAACGGTTTTTAATAAATCGATGTAACGGGATGTTTTTTCAGTCGGACCAAAGATCAAACCGTCGACCCGTTTTTCGAGCAGGGTCTGTATGGCATCCAGCTCGATATCGGGATCGTTTTCAGAGTCAATCAAGAGTATGTTGTATTGGTGCTGTCTGAATACCATCTCTATGCCCCGGACAATTTCCGCGTAATACAACTCTGATATATCCGGCACAATCACACCAATGGTATGGGTGCGTTTTTGCACCAGACTGCGTGCCACCACATTGACGGTATAGTTCATTTCGCGCGCTGTGTCTTCCACCCGTTTGCGCGTTTTCGCGCTGATATCCGGGTGTCCTTTGAGCGCTTTGGAAACCGTCATAATGGATACATTGAGTTTTGCAGCAATGTCTTTTTGAGTTGTGGGCATTTATACTTTAACCTTAAAGTTAACGTTAAAGTAAATATACACATTTGTGGTTAGAGAGTCAAACAAAAGTTTTGATCACCCGGTACTATAGTGTCGGGTGTAATTCATTCCTGGAGATCATATTCATATTGTTTTTACTTCCGGCCCTTCGATACTCTCTCTCGTCCGCTAAGAGACAGCGGACTCGTTCGAACTCAGGGTCCGGGCGGAGTTAACATCGGGACATTCGTCCCGGAGAACCGGATACATGTCCGGTAGTATCATTCCGCTAGGCATAAATACTCCCGGTGATCATATTTGTGATTGGTAATAAAAAAAGCAATATAATATTTTAAACCTTATAATCCCTCTAATAAGAATTATTTCAGTTTCAGTATCTTTTGAGTGAATGTTTGTTTTGCGGTAATTTGAACAAAATAGATACCGGCAGCCGCCCGCTGACCGGAATCATCTGTTCCATCCCATGAAAATGTGTGTGTTGAAATTTGTTTTGGTGTAATGTCTTTGACCTCCTTTCCGAGAATATTAAAAATCTTGACGGATTTTATATCATTCGTTGTTTTAAAAGGTTGGATGTCAATTTGAATTAAATTGGTAAATGGATTAGGATAACTGGAAATATTATAGGTAACGGGCACGATATGGTTATTCTCTTGCTGCTCAGCAATCCATGTACCTGTTTCCAAATCGACAGTTGCTATATGAATTCCTTCACCTAATTCTAAAAAAATTATTGCTTTTCCAGCATCTTCGTTAATTTGAATGATAGAGTGTGTAAAAAGAAGAAAATCATTTGTTTCGCATATTGTAACACCATCAATGCCCCACGGGATTTGGCCATTATCATCTATTTTTTGTAATTTCAATATATCTCGTCCTTTTGTAAAGTCTTCTGCAACATAAAGAATTAAATTTCCAAATTTCCTTGAATAAGTAGCAAAGATGTTCCAAGGCTGGAGTTGATCAAATTGAATTACTTTATTAGGTGCGTTAAAATGAATTTCATCATCAAAATATATATTCTGACCATAGATTCCTGAAAAAACAGAAAGGCTGCTGTCATTTTTCAGAGTGATTACAGGGTAAAAATCTATCGAATCCGGCCAGGTATAACTTGCTCCATTGGCCCCTAAAAGTAAATTACCCTGTTTATCTATTTTTTGAATTTTTAATTTCCGTGGATTTCTTGTACTTTCATTTCCAACAAAGATTAATCCATCATTAACAGGAAACAGCCATTTTCTCCTTAGATAAATCCCCATATCTATAAAAAGCTCTGGAAAAATAAACTCCCCATTTATATCTATTTGTTGAAGGTAACTTCCATTATTGTATATATAAGAACCATTTAATCCATCCGAAGTCAAATTTGTAACACTTGATGAATCGCATGGCATCAATACTTTACCTGGTTTTGAAAATAAAAGTGTGCCTGTATTATCAACATGTTGTAATGATGTTCCTCCGTAAATACAACTATTATCACTCGAAATTGTATACATTAAATAAACACCACCCTTTCCATCAGGTGCTATATCACGAACATAAGAATAGGTGGAATCATGTATTGAAATTCCACGGTTCCCCCAGCTTTTAACGCCATTTTCATTTAAATGTTGTAAATATGTTGTAAAAGAATGATAAAACTCTCCTTCATAATAGCTTGATTTTCCATAGGCATAAAAAACAAATAGCCCTCCGTGGCCATCGCTCGCTAAAGCGGGCGCAAAAGCAGCATCGTATCCTATCATTGTATCTACCAATGCCAATCCTGAATTGGGGTCAGCCCATATAGGATTTCCCTCAGGATCTAATTTTTGAAGGATTATATGCAAGGGCCCTAATTTTTGACTAGCTACAAATGTATTCCCTTCATCGTCCATGATTACAGCACGATGGGGTTTGTCCGGGGAATATTCGCTCCATTGACTGCGAGGTAAAATCTGTTTTAATTGAAAAGTATCTATTGCATAGAGATTGACCGATAAGACAAGCAGGCAAATAACAAGAAAAATAGGTTTTGTCATGGAAATCCTTTTGTTTATAAAAATAGTACGGTATTAAAATTTAATGATTTAAGAGAATTAGAGACCCATGAAAAGTTGTTTTAATCCCACCATTTTTAAAAATTAATGATTGAGAATATAATAGTCAATATGAAAAAAAACAGGATTTCACGGTTTTTATATATGATAAAACTCTACGATATTGCATACCTGACGGCATGCGAATTCTCATTTTTACAGTTCTATAAATATTTTGTCCCTAACGGGGCATTTAGGTTTGAATGCTAATTGATAGATTATGGTTTTGTTAGGGTTGATGATTTAAGCGAAGGCCTTGTCAGGTGTCTGATAGTTGTACCTTGATCGTCCGGTACCAGAGTGCCGGCAAGAATTCATACCTGGAGATCATATTCATATTGTTTTTCCTCCCGGCCCTTCGATACTCTCACTCGTCCGCTAAGAGACAGCGGACTCGTTCGAACTCAGGGTCCGGGCGGAGTTAACATCGGGACATTCGCCCCGGAGAACCGGATACATGTCCGGTGGTATCATTCCGTCTGGAATATAGACACCCGGTGATCATGTCATTTAAAAAAGTGTGAAAAAGGATAAAAAATACTAAAGCAGCAGAGGCTACAAAGGAGGTTGTTTTAGGTATTATCCGTGATGATCTGTGACAATCCGTGGCTGAAAACAATTTTATAATAGCCACAGATCCTCACAGATCGACACGGATGAAAAAAAGAAATAATAACTACTTGATCAATCCGTAATAGCGGCCCATCCAGTAGGGCAGCAGCCAGAAAACGCCGTCGCTTTCAATACGGCCGCCATAGCCGCGTTTGGCGTACCAGGGATTCCGGTCCCAGCGCAGAACCATCAATTCACTGGGGGGGACCATGCGGTCAATCATCTGGTTCTCAAACTCGGGGTAACGGATGATGTTCAGATCTTCACGCTTGCTCAGATCCATATCCCAGCCCACCAGGTCGAGCGATACGTCACGCAGGTAGGCAATGGATTTGTCAAGATTGGGATCGTAACCGGTCAGCGCCGCGTAGGTAAAGTTGAAATACGGGCTGTTGTCCGCTTCATTGGTGCGGTGCCAGCGGTTTACGCTCTGACGATAGACTTTGAGGATCTCGGGATCTTTTTCATACATTAGCAATACGGGATAAGCCAGAGCCAACAGCTCATCGTCAATATGGGTGATGAATGTAGGATTGGTTGAACGTGCGTGACGGGCATTTTCCAGGTAGCCGTGTTTGTGGATCAGCTCCAGATATTTGTCCTGATATTTTTGGTCACCACTGACGACATATGCCAGTTTGAGATAAGAAAGCAGTTCGGTAGAGTTGATATATTGCTCCGTAGACCAATCAGGAGAACCGTTCAGTTTATCAGGTGCCCATACACCCCATTTGGTATGGGTGCCGTCAATATCGATAAAATTGTAACCGCCATCAATGATATAGTCCACAATTTTGCAGACATGGTCGGCAACGCGTTTCTTTTCTTTTTTATCATATTTTGCAATGAGATCATAATAAATGAAATAGCCATACATGTGGCCGGTTACTTCATCGCTGCTTGTATCGCCTTTCCAGTACCATTTGCCGTCACTGGACAACCGCCACAATTCCGGAACATATTTCTGGCGGGCATTGTCTACCAGCCTGTCCGCCTGTTCCTGCGGAGTAAAGACATGGTTGGGATCCATCATGCGGTTCCATTCAACAGGAACCACTGTGCGTGCAAAAAAACCATCTGTCTCGGTTACGGTTTGTAAATATTTCAAAGCATCAAATGCTTTTTTAGCATTGTCTTTGGCTTTTGGGTTATTGGTAACCTGGTAGCGGTAGCTTTCCATGGCCAGGTACATGCTGGTGTACTGTCCGTCATTGTCATCATCGCGGGGTTCCCATTTGGTGGTATCTCCGGGAGACATCAGGTTAATTTTTTCTACAATATAGGGGGGACGTATATGACGATCTTCCAGAATACGCTGGTAATAGTCGGCTTTTTGTGCCATGGTTATTGTACGGCGTTCAATTTTACTCACACCACCGGCAGTGGCAACCCAGGCATTACCTGCCCCATCAAAAGCAATATCCCGAACTTCATTGTCCAACAGCCATCTTCGGCTGTAACGCATGGACCACTCCAGATTGTTGTATCGGGCAATACCCTGTTTAGTGCCCACCCACATGGCGCCATCCGGTGCGCTTTCAAGACAGTATACGTCAATACTGATCAATCCTTCTTTGTGGGTCAGGTGACCTACACGTTTGCCATTACGATAGAGGGTAATACCACCCAGTCCGCCAATCCACAAGGTTTTGTCTTGCGACCAGGCAAGAGAAGTCAGGGCGTTACCCACCAGGTTTTCAACATTTTGAATGAATTTTGTATCGGACTCTGTTTTGTAAAACAAGCCGACATCTGTGCTGATCCAGTATCCTTTATTCACATCTTTGATCATGTCCCTTGCTGACAGGGCTATATCCCAATTCAGTGCCTTTGCGCTGTTGCCGGTGATTTTCCACTGGCCTTTGGGTCCTAATGCGATAACCTCGTCGTATGCACGAATCACGCTAACCGGCGAGTCGATGCCCTCAATTTTGGAGAGGTTGTCATTTTTTAAAAGATATGCACCGTTCCAGGCACCGATCCAGAGAGAGCCGTCTTTTGCGACAGAAATATCATAAGCGGGCCCCTTGTTTTCTCCAGTAGACCAGGACTTCCAGGTACCTGACTCGAGAGAATAGATGCCTTCCCGGGTTGCGGCCCAGATCTTGCCATCTGTATCGACTGCAACCGAACGAACGTCGTTGGCGGCATCATTATCCAGTGGAAACGGTATATGGACTTCCTGAATAAAGGGATCGTCTGTTACCGATCCCGGTACTATTGCGTATAGTGAAAATGCTGTGAACAGTATCAAAAGTATAGCGTAGAAATATTTCATGCTTGCTCTCCTGGGTTTATTTATCAAGATGTTATAATTATTCTCTTTATATCATTAAAATGAATTTAATACAATGATCTTGAGGTATTATTAATTTAAAAAATTTTTAGCCACAGATTTTCACGGATTAACACGGATAAAAAACAATTTAATCCTGAAATTACTTGAACTTATAGAAAACCAGATATTCTCTACCACACGAGATAAAAAAGATTCAAGTGATATTCAATTTGTGGTCGTTAATAAAAACAAGCAACAAAAATTCCAAGGAATATGTTATGTTTTTATCTGTAAAGATCCGTGTTAATCCGTAGCTAAAAAAAAATTTTTAGGGTTACAGACCTACATTCATCAAATACAGACAAGCAGAATGATACAGATTTAATATACAAATCTTTTGAATTCTACTTCTGTTTTTCCAAAATTGATGAGTAATCCTACTTTGATTCCTGTTGCTTTTAAAAGATTTAATAATTGGCTCTCATCTTTAGAATTATAGATAGCAGCAATTTTGAATTCGACAATAACCAGATTATCAACAAATAAATCTACAAAATACTCACCTACAGTTATGTTTTTATAAAATACTTTGACAGGGTGTTCGGTTTCTGCCTGATGACCTCTTTTAATCAATTCAACCTGCATTGCTTTTTGATAAACTTTTTCAAGGAACCCGAATCCAAGCGTATTATAAACTTCAAAAGCTGAGCCAATAATGGATTCTGTAATTTCTTTATGTTCCATTTAATCCCCCAATTATTATTTGTTAAATCAAAATCTTTCTAGAAAGAGCAACAATAAATCGTTAATAGAATCCGTGTTGATCTGTGTCAATCCGTGGCTAATTATAAAAATCTTTATGTAGCCAATGTTCTTTATTGGCTTTTATCTATGGTTAATGATATCAAACCGTTAAAATGGAAATTATTTTTTCATTTCTGTAATATAAATATTATATTTACTATTCCAATATTTTATTGAAAGATTCCACGGTACTGTGTTGTTGTATGCAGTAAGAAAAGAATAAACCTGAGGAAATTGATATGAAAGTAGCGCTCATGTCCGACAGTCACGATAATATGGACGCACTCCATCGGGCAGTTGAATTTTGTAATAAGAAAAAAGTAGACCATGTGCTGCATGCCGGAGATCTGGTTGCACCCTTTGTGAACAAGGCTTTGAAAAACCTGGATGCTCCGCTAACTATTGTGTTCGGTAACAATGATGGTGAACGCCTGGGGCTCAGCTCTATGTTCAAAGGGATCATTTTTGATCCACCGCACGAAATCACCCTTGACGGACGCAAAGTACTTATGCTCCATGCACCTATAGTAATGGATGATTTGCGCAAATCTGAGAAATATGATCTGGTATTGTACGGACATATTCATGAAATTGAAGTGAGTAAAGAAAAAGATACCCTGGTTGTGAATCCGGGTGAATTATGTGGTTGGTTGACCGGTAAATGTACCCTGGCATTGTGGGACACCCAAAGCAATACTGCAGAAATTGTAGAGGTCTAGTTACAGCGAGCGAAATACCTCGCTGTCATATCCTTTTCCCTCGCGGATGACCTCAAAGGTGTCTCCATTCATATCCAATATTGTTGAGGGATCAAGTCCCCCTTCACCAGCATCCAGAAATATATCTACAAAATGTTGAAAATGGTCTTCAATATCATCAGGATCGTTCTGATAGGGCTGATCCGGCAATGCCGCACTGGTACTGATAATGGGACCGCCAAAAGCGTCGAGCAAGTCGTGGCAGATAGTGTTATCCGGAACACGGATACCGATGGTTTTTCTGTTTTCCAGCAGGATTTTGGGTACTTCCCGGGTTGCCGGTAAAATAAACGTATACGGACCCGGTAACAGACGCCGCATGATCTTGTACGCCGGGGTGGATACGTGGGCGTAACGGGAAATGTCTTTCAAATCGGGACAAATAAAGCTAAGGGTTTTCTTTTTTTTCATCCCCTTGATCTGGTAAATACGTTCAACAGCTTTTTTGTTATAGAGATCGCATCCCAGACCATATACCGTATCTGTGGGATAGATAATGAGACCTCCTTCGCGAAGCACTTCAGCAGTGCTTTCGATGTGTCTCTTTTGCGGATTGATTGGATTTACATGCAGTCGTACCATTGTATTACCTCTAAAAAACCAACATTTAAATTAATGAATTTTTTGAAACTATCAAGCATTTCGTTCATAAAATCAATGGATTAATGCGCTTTTAAATGTTGTTGTAATGGTTCTGGATCGAATAAATGGAAAGGTAAAATATAATGAAAAACGATATCAGTAAACATTCACTCAAAGTTTGTATCGTCGGAGCCGGCCAGGTGGGTTCCACCTTTGCCTATGCATTATTGATGCGTGGACTGGCATCTGAAATTGTGTTGATAGATCAAAATAGGGGTTTGGCTGAGGGCCAGGCCGAAGATATGAGTCATGGATTACCCTATGTACGTCCCGCGCATGTATATGCGGGCGACTATGAGGATTGTGCAAGCGCGGATGTAGTGGTAATAACCGCAGGCGCAGCACAGAAACCGGGTGAAACCCGTTTGGATCTTACCAAAAAGAATGTGGATATTTATAGCAAAATTATCCCTTCGATTACCCAATACACAAAGGATGCTATATTGATCGTTGTGTCAAATCCTGTTGATGTGTTGACCTATGCAGCAGTTAAGTTCTCGGATTATCCGGTAAACCGCGTAATTGGGTCCGGCACCTCGCTTGACAGCGCCCGTTTTCGTTATCTGCTCAGCCAGCATTGTAGAGTGGATTCACGAAATGTGCATGCATATATTATTGGTGAACATGGAGACAGCGAAGTGGCGGTATGGAGTTTGGCTCAGATCAGTGGTGTAAAACTGGATGATTTCTGTAACAATTGCAGTAAACAATGCGGAGGTATACCACGTAATGAGATATTTGAACAAGTAAGGACCGCCGCATATCACTTGATTGAGAAAAAAGGCGCCACATATCACGCAATTGGAATGGCAACTTTGACTATATTAGAGAGTATTGTGCGTGACCAGAATTCGATCATGACCGTTTCAAGTTTGATTGATGATTACTATGGTATTGGTGATGTGTGCTTGAGCGTACCCACAAAGCTGGACCGTAATGGTGTAGTTGAACGCATCAAACTGCCGCTTGATGATTCCGAATTAAAGGGATTACAACGTTCGGCAGAAACGTTAAAAGAAGCAATAAAACAAGTAGGATTGTAATAAAATGATAGTTTTTGAATTTGTATATGGCATATTAAAAAGCTCTTTTGATTTGCTTGCGGAAATGGGACCGTATTTAATTTTCGGATTTCTTGCAGCAGGCCTGCTCAAAGAGTTTATTTCAGCGGAACAGATAGCAAAGCATTTGGGCAAAAGTTCGATGGGATCGGTTGTCAAAGCCGCATTGTTTGGAATACCGCTTCCCCTGTGTTCGTGCGGTGTTATTCCGCCCACAATGGCATTGCGTAAAGCCGGTGCTAGCAGAGGATCGGTATTGTCTTTTCTCATCGCCACACCCACAACAGGAGTGGATTCTATATTTGCCACCTACTCCTTGCTGGGACCAGTGTTTGCCGTGTACCGGGTTATTGCCAGTTTTTTCGCCGGTATCTTTTCCGGATTGACGGCGAACCTGCTGGAGAGTCCGGAAGAAGGTCAGGCAATGGGCAGTACTGGTAAAGAGGTTGCACCTGAAAAGCTCTCATTTGTCGGACGAGCCAAACGGGTATTTAAATACGCGTTTATTGATCTGCTCAGCGAGATTGGCAAGTGGTTGATGATCGGTATTTTAATTGGCGGTTTGATCTCGTATTTGATTCCGGCAGATTTCTTTCAGGAGAAATTTACAGCTCCCTGGCAGTCCATGTTGATTGTACTGGCGTTTAGCGTACCATTGTATGTTTGTGCCACGGGCTCAATACCCATTGCCGCCGCATTGATGATGAAGGGCTTGAATCCCGGTGCCGCGTTTGTATTGCTGCTGGCGGGTCCGGCAACCAATGCTGTAACCATTACGGTGATTGGCCAGTATCTGGGGAAAAAGACCACGGCCATTTATCTGGTAACCCTGATTTTGTCCAGTTTGGGACTGGGGCTGCTGCTTGACTTTATCTGGTCGCGCTGGCAGTTGGGTTATACCTTTACCGAGCATATGCACCATCAAATGCTGCCGCACTGGCTGGAGCTGGGTTCAGCAGCTCTGTTGGTGGGATTGCTGGTATATATCAATTTAAAATTCAGTAGATTTTTTAATAAACAAAAAGAGGATGTTTCCATGCCGCATGCAGAAAAACAAAGCGATTTCAGTGTACCCAATATGACCTGTAACAATTGTGTCAGCCATGTTCAAAAAGCGCTCGAAGGTGTAGAGGGCGTTGAACAGGTAAAAGTGGACCTGAAAAGCAAAAATGTTGTTGTCTATCATGATAATGGGGTAGCATGGGACCAGTTGGTAACCGCCGTACAGGATGCCGGTTACCAGGTGGAAGACAAATAGGAGGGATACATGAAAACCCGTACCGAAAAAGATTCACTGGGGCCCGTGGAGGTCCCTGCTGACGCGTATTATGGAGTGCAAACACAACGAGCGGTAGACAATTTTCCCATTAGCGGGCTGCACGCGCATCCCAATTTTATCTGGGCTACGGCAGCGATTAAAGCCGCTGCTGCCAGGGTGAACACCGATCTGGGATTGTTAAAGCCGGAATTGGGAAACGCTATAGAAAAAGCCGCTATTGAAGTGATGGAAGGCAAGTATCACGAGCAGTTTGTGGTGGATGTGTACCAGGCCGGCGCTGGTACCTCGCATCATATGAACGCGAATGAAGTGATTGCCAACCGCGCAATAGAACTGCTGGGTGGAAAAAAAGGTGAATACGCCAAGGTGCACCCCAATGATCATGTTAATTTTGGTCAGTCTACTAACGATGTGTTTCCAACCGCCATGCGTTTGGCAATTCTCCGCTCCCTGCCCATCTTGATCAAAGGATTATATGATCTGGGAGAGGAGCTGGGACAAAAATCCAACGAGTTTAAGAATGTGATAAAGAGCGGCCGTACCCATTTGCAGGATGCCGTACCCGTGACCCTGGGACAGGAATTTGCCGCGTACGCGCGCACTGTGAACCGATGTATTCGACATGTCAAATCCGCATCGGACGAACTGCGCGAACTGGGAATTGGCGGCAGTGCTGCCGGCTCGGGTCTCAATACGCATCCCAATTATCGGCACCAGGTGACCATGGCATTGGCAGCTTTTCTGGGATCGCCCTTGAGTGCCAGCGCCAACCTGTTCGAGTCCATGCAGAGTATGCGCTCCTTTGCCCAGTTTTCCGCATCGCTGAAAACCTGTGCGTTGGAACTGACCCGCATTGCCAACGATTTCAGGCTGCTCAGCTCGGGACCCAATACCGGTATGAACGAGATTGTACTTCCGGCCGTTCAACCCGGATCTTCTATTATGCCCGGCAAGGTGAATCCCGTAATGGCGGAAATGCTGAATATGGTCTGTTTTCAGGTTATTGGAAATGATTTTACCGTTACCATGGCGGCACAGGCCGGACAGCTGGAGCTGAATGTAATGATGCCGGTGATTATTCACAATATACTCACCTCCATGGAGATCTTGACCAATGCCGTAACCGCGTTTACGGAAAAAGCAGTCAAGGGCATTAAAGTCAATGAGGACCAGACCCGTCACTTTTTCGAAAATACGCTGGGACTCGCTACGGTGCTGAACGTGATCATTGGGTATGATCAAGCCGCGGAAGTGATGAAGAAATCGCTTAAAACGGGGAAAACCATTTTGCAGGTTGTGGAAGAAGACGAAATTCTCACCAAAGAACAAATCGACAAGATCTTTACCGCTGAAAAACTCACCCAACCGGGTGTTCCGGGATTAGAATAACTTGCTTTGCAGCCCGTCCGTCTGTTGGCAGATGGGCTGCAAAATACTTGCCCACAAAGCACAAAAAATATTGCCCACGAATAACACGAATTGTCACAGATATTGTACTGTGACTAAATTTCTACAAATTAATTATTTATATGAATATTGTTAATTCCAAATACGATCGTGACAGAGATTATCTCTGTCACGATCAGGTCGCCGGTGTTTCGATACGCTCGTCCGCTGTAATGGACTCGCACTCAGTAACCGGCTGATTTTAGCAAATAGGAGTTATCTTGCCCGGCACCTCCGAGGAGCCGGGCAAGTCTCCATTTAAAAATGGAATTTTCTACTACCATAAGGATTTGAATTAAGAGAAAATTGCCCACGGATAACACAAATTGTCACGGATATTTAGTTGTGTCTAATTTTTTATATAAATTTATATCACTCAATAAATATTTATACCACCAATTGCTGTTTCAAGGTTTCTTTCTTTACAACGTATTATAAAATGTAAATCAAAAGCCCCTTTTAATTTCGATAGTGATGAATCCTGTTTTGATATGGAATATGTATAAATTGTTTGATCCGATTTTGGATCAAATTCTAACTTGTCACCCTCTAATTCCAATACATCATATTGACTAGACATTAATTCACCATAATGCATATAATGTATTTCAATAGTATTCTGATTCTCAACAGTATAGATTTGTCTGGTGCTTACTCTGTTTCTGATGATTAATGAGACTTTGAATGAATCTTGTACTTCATAGTGTCTATGGGCTTTAATTGATATCGGATCACCTTCTTCGGTTATCTCGAACCATTTTATAACACTTTTATTTTTCAAAGTATCATTACCCCAGAATTTTCCCTGTAGTTTGTAATTCCCTGAAAAAATTTTTAATCCTGATGAGTTATTGTTAGCTATTGAAATTAACTGGTTCCAATTAATATTTACATTTAAAGAATCACCTGGTAATAAATTCTCTCGTAAAACCATTGCCCCTATCATTTTGGCACTAAAATATAGACTATCCCCATTTTCATCTATAATATAATATCCGCCTGGCGGGGGATAACTTCCAATATGAATATCAAATCCATTGTTATTATTCTCGTTTACCAAGGATAGATTACCTTTTAGTGTATCGTCCAGATTATAAACAGATTTAATTGAATTTACATTAATAGATATCCCATCTTTAACATATACTTTTGTAGAATCAAGATGTTGGGTTCCTTGATTCACATGTGGTAATAATGGATTTTTTTCGGTAGTACATGTGAAAAGTAATAGACAAAGAGTGGTAGATATTATGAGATTTGATAATTTCATATTTTTACCTCAATGCTTTAAAAATCCCCGATTTTAATAATCTTAATCTCTGATGTATTTAGTCAGGACTTTTTATTTTAGTGAAATGAATCTCAATCCATCACATCAACACAATCCACAACCAACCGGCCGGATTTGCTTTCCACAACGATTGCATGATACCCAACCGGCACATCTTTTAACGTAAAAACCGGAGCCGACGTCGTTCCCGATGGTGCGTACAGATCAACGGTGCCCTTTTTTACTCCGTCAAAAAAGACCTCCGCACTGCCGAATTTCGGACCTTTGGGAGACCAGAGCGTGAACCCGCTGCCGTGATAATTCCATTTGATGCGCCCCTGGTTCTCCGCTTTTGAGATGGCCCCTATGTCGTACCTGAAATACGGGGATTCGTCATTTTCCCAATCATGCATAGATTGTCCCGCACCTAACAAGCCTTCCGTATAGAGCAGGGTAGTCACGCCTGGTTTTGCCTTGCCGGTCACCTCAAAAGAGTTTACCTTCAGGTTACTGTGTTTATCGAGCAGTAACCCGATTTTCCCGGATTGGCTTTTCATGCTATTCTGCCATAGGAGTGTATTGTCTAAAGTTATTTTCAAAAGATCATCTTTTTGATCAATATCCAGTTGATGTTTTGTTCTTTTATCGATCAGTCCGGATGCGATTTGATGCGCATTCCCGAATTCATCCACAGAGATAACCTGCCAGGAGCTGTCGGAAAGAGAGAATCCGTTGTAACGGGTCATGGATATTGGATGTACATTGGCCCCGCTCTGCGGTTTGTTCGGACCGAGAGGTGCAGTATGCGCCCAGAAAAATGTCGCGCTGCCGGTTAATGTAAAGGAGGTTTCGAGTCTGAAATCTTGGTATTCTTTTTTTATCAGGGTGAGAGATGGACCCTCGTGACTGCTGAGGGTGAAACCCTGTTTGTTATAGGGCTGCTCCCAGGGCCGGGATGCAATGTTTATAGTCCCAAGATTGTCTTTTGTGCGGCTGGGAAACATGACCTGAAAAGTATTATTTTCATCTACAAAGCCGGTAAGGGTCTGGCCCCAGATGCCGTGGTATTCATTGGGTACCGGCAGAGCGTGCCACACTGATCCTGCCTGCCAGAGCTCCCAGGCCTTTGGGTCCATTGCCTGTTCAATCGGCACCCGCTGCATCATCTGATAATTTCGATTGTTCGCAACAGAAGTAGATGGAGCATAGATCCAACCGTCATGAACAAAGGAGGGGAAATACTCCATTAACGGAGGCTGAAAGGTGTTTCCCTCTACATGAAACAGGGGAACCGGTTCGCTGTAAGGACCTTCCGGATTTTTAGCAGTAGAACCCACAAGTCCCCACGCAAAATAATGCCCCGAATCGATTATGGTCAACAGCAGCCAGTCATGTTGCCGCCGGACGAGGGTAGACGCGTAAAAGCGATCGTATTTTTGGTATATCGGATTGTTGAATTGCCGACCGTTACGGATAAGCGGTTCAGGAGTGCGGTGAAAGGGACCCTCCGGGCTATCGCTCCACGCATAACCCGCCCCGGATTTACCGTCTTTGATCGTTTTCCAGTCCGCGTCAGCACTGGCCCAGTCATAAGCCATGTGGTATCGCCCGTTATCATATACAACCGAAACATCAGGCGCATTTTTGACGGGGATAATATCACCATTAAAATAAAAGGGCTCTTTTGTAAAGATGGGACCCAAAAATTCCCAGTTCTTACCGCGATTTGTTGATCGAAAGATGGTACACTGGTGTATTTTGTCCGGTCCCATTCCATATCCCTGGGAGTAATTCCCGACATAGATATACCAGTTTTTACTCACCGGGTCCTCGAACAGGAATCCGTTTACCGGCCATTCCAGTCCGGGTACCCCGGTGTAGACCGGATTCTCCGTATTGTGCTCAAAAGTATCAAAAGAAGGATCACCCAGTACCGGATGATGCCGCCAGGACTCTCTGTTTTCGGAACGCGCATAATTTATTTTGAGGGAATTGGGATTTTGGTTGCAGCTTGAACAAAATGTAATGATTAAGACGGAAAATACAACAAATAGTAACTGTTTCATGGGATTTCCCTTTTGTAGCTGGAACGATCCATAATAATGGATGTCCGGTTATGAGCTGTTTTTCATATATTATATATTATACAATCCGGGTTAGTGAATATCAACAAGTATTTTATGCAATTTTTTTGAGCAAAAGAGAGATAAATAAGAAAAACATGCCTAACTTAATGTTTACTCAAAATATGATCGTGACAGAGATTATCTCTGTCATGATCAGTACTAAGCAGAGCGGTAAACTGTATATGGGTATATCTCCCCTCACACGTGCCCAACCAAAGTGAATCGTTCTTGACCTGATCAATTTTGCCGCTTTTTATAGAAAATTCAATTACAATAGCCAAAAGGGGTTGATTTTGGCCTGTTTTGAATGTATATTGCTATTCTTGATAGTTCCGAATTCACTCTTCTGGTAAAAATTAATTCATCTTAAATTGGTTTGTGCATATTTGACGCACCAAACCTGAATCTCAAAATAGAGTTGATGTTTATGCCCACAATTAAACTGGATAACTGGACCCTTTCTTCAAGTGAAAATGCAGCAAATGCAGAGACTTTTTCCTCGCAGCAATATGATAATGCGAATGATTACAAAGCCCTCATGCCCGGTACGGTCATGGGCACACTGGTTAATGCCGGTGAATATAAAGAGCCGTTCAAAGGCACCAATCTCAAAGAGATCCCCAAAGATCGGTTTCAAACCTCCTGGTGGTACCGAACCGTTTTTGATCTGACGGAAGATCAGGCCGGTAAAACCGTAACCCTGACCTTTGAAGGCATTAATCACAGCGCAAACATTTGGCTGAATGGTGAATGTGTTGTCACCAAAGATACTGTCTATGGCACCTATCGTCAGTTCACCTTTGATGTCAGCAAACAGGCCGTATCCGGTAGTAATGTGCTGGCGGTTGAAGTATTTAAACCCCAACCGGGAGATTACGCAATCGGGTATGTGGACTGGAACCCCTATGCCCCGGATGACAATATGGGTCTGTTTCGCCCGGTTATTCTAAAAACCTGCGACCGTGTTGCAATCGACCATCCCTTTGTAGAGACTGTATTCCCCAAAGACAATTTTAGTGTGGCAGAATTGACCGTCAATGCCGAGCTGACCAATTACGCGGACGCTCCGGTAAGCGGTACACTCAAAGGCCGTATTGAAGACAAAACCTTTAGCCAGGATGTTACCTTGAAAGCCGGGGAAAACCTTTTTTTGTCCCTCAAGGCAAACGTTTGTCCTGAATTGGTGATTGAGAATCCCCGTGTGTGGAACCCGGTAAATCTGGGCGAGCCCCATCTTTATGATCTGGAGCTTGAATTTATTATTGATAATCAAATTGCCGATCAAAATACAAGCCGTTTTGGAATCCGGACCGTTGAAGACTATGTAAACGAGGGCGGGCACCGCGGTTACAAGGTAAACGGACAAAAAGTACTGATCCGTTCCGGTGGCTGGGCCGACGAGCTGTTTTTAATGGAGACAGATGAAAACCTGGAAACCCAGATCGAATATGTTAAGCACATGAACCTGAACTCGATCCGCCTTGAAGGATTTTGGGGCAAAGACCATAAAATATATGACCTCTGCGATGAAAACGGCATCCTGATGATGGTGGGTTGGAGTTGTCACTGGGAGCATGAACAATATCTCGGTAAACCTGTGGACAACCGCTATGGTGGCCCCGTATCCAAAGAAGATATTGCGTTGATTGCAGAATCGTGGCAGCACCAAATGCTGTGGCTGCGTCACCATCCTTCCATATTTGTATGGGCAGTGGCCAGTGATAAAAATCCGCATCCCGATCTGGAACGCGAATATGTCAAGATTTTTGAAAAGTATGACACCACAAGACCCTATCTCAACTCTACCGGCGGGTATGGAAGTGAACAGGGTATTATAACCGATCACGAGATTGTCAGCGAAATCAGCGGATCGTCACGTGTGAAAATGCTGGGACCCTATGCCTACACACCACCGGTATACTGGTATACCGATACTAAACTTGGCGGCGCCTATGGATTCAACACCGAAACCGGACCTGGAGAGCAGCCGCCGGTATTGAAATCTCTGAAAGAAATGCTGCCGGATGAACATCAATGGCCTATTGATGAGGTGTGGGAATTCCATTGCGGTTTGAACGAGTTCCGTCATCTAGACCGATTTAACAGGGCCATGGAACATCGCTTTGGTAAACCGGATAGCCTGGAATCCTTTTCTATGCGTTCACAGTTGATGAATTACGAGCTGCAGCGCCCCATGTTTGAAGCGTTTCAGGCCAACAAGGGCAGGGCAACCGGCGTAGTACAATGGATGCTTAACGCTGCCTGGCCCAAACTGTACTGGCAATTGTATGACCATGCTTTACGTCCCAATGCGGCATACTATTCAACCCGACTGGGCTGCCGTCCTTTGAACGCGATTTATCATTACGGAGAGCATGCGGTTTATGGAATTAATGATTTTCTGTCTGAAAAGCCGGTAACTGTTTCAGTCAAAGTATACGATTTAAAAGCTAACGTTCTGTTTGAAAAAACAATTGCGCAAACATTAAAGGCAGACAGCTCGGAAAAATTACTGGACTTGCCAACATTCGACAATCCGGTAGTGCTGCTGGATCTGCGAATTCAGCAGGATGGTGCATCGTCATTGGCACCCAATATGTACTGGCTGTCATCCAAATCCGATGTATTGGATTATGATACCAAAGATGGTTTGTGGTCATTTTATACCGCAAGTAAGGAATTTGCAGATTACAAGGCATTGAATGAGTTGCCTATAGTAGAGATCAGCGTCAAAGCCGGGTATGATGATAAAAGCCGTCAGGTAAACATTGTATTGGAAAACAAGGGTAATGACATTGCCTTTTTCATGGAAATGGAAATTACAGGTAGCAATGATGAAGAAATATTGCCGGTATTCTGGTTTGATAATTACATAACTGTTTTACCACATGAAACACGGGTAATAACAGCAACATTGGGGGATAAAGTAAGTATTGTACCTGGCAAATTGAATATTGCCGGTTGGAATGTTAAAGAGACTACATGTCAATTATAAGGAGCACGATATGTCTGCATTAGCCATACTGGGAGGTTCTCCCGTCAGAGACACAAAAACCAAACCCTGGCCCAAATGGCCGGTATGGGATGATAAAGAAGAAAAAGCGCTGCTTGAGGTTTTACACAGCGGAGTTTGGTCTTATAACGGACCCAAAGAAACAGCCTTTAACAAGGCGTTTGCAGAGTATATTGGTTCCAAATATGTTGTTTGTTCTGTGAACGGTACCGTTACCCTGCAGCTCGCATTAGAAGCCATGGGTATTGGCTGGGGAGATGAAGTGATTGTTCCCGGTCTCACCTGGCAGGCCACAGCAGCATGTGTACTGGATAACAATGCTGTTCCTATCATTGTAGATGTTACTCCCGATACCTGGTGTATCGACCCCAAAGCGGTTGAAGCAGCCATTACGCCGCGTACCAAAGCGATTGTTCCGGTGCATTTATATGGCAGCATGGCAGACATGGATGCAATTATGGATATTGCAAACAAGCACAATCTGTACGTACTGGAAGATGCCGCGCATAAGCATGGCGGTGAATGGAAAGGTAAAAAAGCAGGTAGTATTGGACATATCGGCAGTTTTAGTTTCCAGTTGTCAAAGCTCATGACAGCGGGTGAAGGCGGCGCATTGACTACCAGCGATTTTGAATTGTATGAAAAACTGGATGCTCTGCGCAATTGTGGTCGTCGTCCCGAGTCTGATTCCAGCGCCTCCGCAGAAGAAGACGTATACGGTAGCGAGGGGAATTTTATCCAATCCGGTAATTACCGTATCACTGATTTGCAGGCAGCCATTTTGTTAGAACAGGTTTATAAACTGCCTGAACAAACCAAAACCCGTGATGAACAGGCTAAATATATAAACAGTCTGTTGGAAAAATTGCCGGGCGTTAAACCCATGTTCCGCGATGAAAGAGAAACTCAGGAAGCCTATTTTAACTTTGCGTTCCGGTTTTTCAGTGACGAGTTTAAAGGGCTTTCCGTGCAGAAATTCAGAGAAGCTCTGGGTAAAGAGTTGGGTTATGAAGTGGACTCTTGCTATAATCCACTGAATAATTGTGAATTGTACACCCCTCATACCAAACCCTGGCGATACAAAATTACCGAACAGCACTGGCAGGAAATTGATCCCAAACGTTTTGATTTGCCCGTAGCTACCAATGCATTTGAAAATGAATCTGTTTGTCTTCATTTTTCCATTCTGGATGGTGATCGTTCAGATTTGGATATGATGGCAGAAGCCATTGAAAAAATTTATAAAAACGCGGAAGAATTATTATGATAACTGTTGAAGAAACCCTGCGGTTTGGAGTGATTGGTGCGGGTTATATTGCCGATTACCATACCTGTGGTGTTTTGGCTCAACCCAATGCTGAAGTGACGGTGGTTTGTGATATAGATGAACAAAAAGCCCGGGATTTTGCCGAACGTCACGGAATAGCTGATGTTGTAACAGATCCGGATGCGGTTTTCAGTCGTTCAGATATTGATGCGGTTGTGTTATGTGTTCCCAATGCGTATCATGCTCCTTATGCAATCAAGGCGCTTGAACAGGGCAAAGATGTACTGATAGAAAAACCGGCCACCATGACATCATCCGAGTGTGATGATATATACAAAGTTGCTCGTGAGAATGAAGGTATTGTACTTGTAGGGCACATGTGGCGATTTGATAAAGAAGCTCAATTTATTAAAAATATGATTGAATCCGGACAACTGGGCCCCATTTTTAAAACAAAGGGATACGGAATCCATGAAAATTGGGGACCCGAAGGCTGGTTTGTGAATAAAAAGCTGGCGGGTGGCGGCGCATTGATTGATATGGGTGTGCACGCAATTGATACCGTAAGGTATTTGCTGGGTGAGCCCAAAGCAAAACGGGTTTTTGCCAATATCAGTACACGGTTTGGCGATTATGATGTAGATGATTCAGGATTGTTATGGATTGAATGGGAAACAGGTGCAGTATCTATTATTGAAAGTGGCTGGTGGCAGCCACATATGGATGGTCCCGAGGCCGGCACCCAATTGTTTGGTGAAAAAGGTTATGCCAGTCTGTTTCCTACAAAAGTAAAATTAAAATTGTCTGAAACACCCGGCGAATTTACCCCGGCACCACTCGATCCTCCAAAGCAGGAACATTGTGATCAGTCAATTTATACTGAACAGATGGCATATTTTGTCGAGTGTGTAAAGGACCGTATTATACCGGTTCCGGGGATCAAAGAAGGACAAGCCGTTGTACGTATTGTAGAAGCAGCCTATCGATCTTCAATCTCCGGTATGCCGGTAGAAGTCTAATTTTTTTTGAATGTTTTTATTTGCAGTGAGCCCCTCAGTATCATACCCAGACCAAACAGGGTTAAAATGAGCCCTGCTATCAGGTTGGTGATTTTACCCTGAGGGGTATCTGTAAAAAAGATTGCAAATAAAACAATCAATCCAAACCCACCTAAAAATACACCCAATGCACGTAAAATTTCGGCATTTTGTAATTTAACTTGTATATCTTTGGATAATTCTGCCATAATCTCTCTCTTAGAATATAAAATAAACAATAAAAATGAACAGTAAATCGCCAATGGCCCATATTTTAATATTATGGAACCAACGCGGATTTTCTACGCCTTCATAAATAAAACTTTTAGGGATCAACAAAACTAAAATTCCCAAAAAGACAAAGAGTCCCAGAAATATCATTTTGGCTACGGGCATGGAGATCCCGGTTAACCAGTCAAAATTCAACATATTCTCTCCATCCTCTCTTATTTAACAGTTAATCTGTAAACCAGTCCGGACAATTCTTCATCCGATTTGGGTTTGGTTAACAGGCTTACAACAAATGTGATTATAAAACCGGCAACAAACGACCACCATGAAACATACAGGAATGGATCTTCAATGGTAAAGAGTTGTGCCTTGAACACATAAAGTGAAATGGAAACCATAATACCCAGAACCAGACCTGAAAAAGCGCCCCAGGGAGTAGTACGTTTCCAGAAAATACCGAGGAACAGGATTGAGAAAACCGGTCCCTGGAAAAAGGATAAAAAGGTTTGAATAGCTACATAAATACCAGGAAAAGCGTTGCTTACTGGTGAAGTTATTACACCAAAGATCAGAATCGCTACCGTAGTTACCCGGCCAACAATCAAATAGTGGTCATCGTGAGCATCTTTTTTAATATATTTTTGGTAAATGTCTTTTGTCCACAAGGTTGCTGTTGAATTCAGCATGGAATCAATAGAAGACATTAGGCCAGCCATAAACGCAGCAAATAAAAGTCCGCTCAAACCGGGAGGAAGAAGGGTACGGATCAGCATGGGAAAAGCTTCGTCACCGTTTTCAAGACCCGGATTCATAACAATTGCCAACAGTCCTGGAAAAAGTACCAAAAACGGAATAAACATTTTGAAGAACGCGCCAAAGACCATACTCATTTTAGCATGCCATTCGTTTTTTGCAGACAGGCATCGTTGTACAATGGTCTGGTTACCAATCATATAAGCATTTGCCATAACAAAGGTTAAACCAAACAGAATACCTGTCCAGGGGAATGGTGTTGATGTATCGACCGGTTGTATGAGATCAAAATGATGTTTGTATTCCGGTCCCATGGATGAAATTTTTTCAACCAGATTTTCCCATCCACCAATATGGTGAATCCCCAAGAATACAAGGGCAAAACCACCCACAAACATAATAATCATTTGTACTACATCGGTCATAATTACAGCGGCAAGACCTCCTGATGTTGTGTAAAAACCAACAATAGCGGCAGTCAGGATGATGGACACCCAAACCGGCCAGCCCATAAGGGTTTTCAGCAATACTGCAGTAGCCCAGAACAATACACCCAGATTGAACGCGAAAAAGACGATCCAGGTGATGGCTGCCACCATCCGTACGGAATCGTTATAGCGTCTGCCCAAATATTCGGGAATGGTATAAACACCGGCTTTCCAAAAGTAAGGTACAAAAACCAGTGCAGCGAGTAGCATTGCAGGCACAGAGCCGATCCAGTCAAAGTTTCCTACGGAAATACCAAAACGGTAAGCTTGTCCTGATACACCTACAAAGTCAAGTGCGCCAATATCAGACACAACAATGGACATTCCAATTGCCCAAAACGGCAGCGTTCTTCCGGCAAGGAAAAATTCGCTTGAGGAATGCACAAACTTTTTAAAATAGATTCCCAGGAACATGATTCCAACCAGATAGGAAAGAACCACAAAATAATCAATTCCACTTAACATCTATTCTTCCTTTATGATTTAGAGTTGTACAATTTATTTAAAAATTTTGGGTTAACCTGCACTTTAAACTCGAGTGAGATTGTCTTTTATTTGAGGTTAACGTGTAATTTGTTGCGAGGGGGCCAATTTTTGATCAGTGTATAACTGGAATTGTCAAGCGCAACATGTTCAATATAATGTTTTTTCCTGCTCAATGCAAGAGAGGATAGCAGAGATTTCTTTTTTCGTCAGATTTACAGATAGGTTGCAATGTTTTAAAAAGATAAATTTCTTGTCAAAAGCCCCATATCAGTAAAAAGTTGATTACAAAAAAGAGCTTGAGTTGAGTGATAAAATGGAAAGAGAAAAAAATTTTATTTTTAAAAATTATTAATAAATATCTTAATATTATATAGTTATTATTATTTTTTTATGCAATAAAAAAACGTTAAAAATTGAAAACTTGGAAAATTTGTAGGAGATTTACTGCAAAATATGTATCTTGATATTCACCTATGGAGAAATATGAGCAATAAATTTATCGAAAAACGATTGACCGAAACGGTCAAGTGTGCGGGTTGAGCGTCTAAACTGGCGCCAAATGAATTGGCCGCAGCTTTGGAAAAGCTGCCTCCCCTCACAGATGAACGGGTCCTGGTTGGACTGAATACTGCAGATGATGCTGGCATTGTCAGATTAACTGATGATATTGCATTGGTGCAGACCGTGGATATTTTTACGCCTATTGTAGATGATCCTTATATGTATGGTGCGATTTCAGCTGCAAATTCATTAAGTGACGTCTATGCCATGGGTGGGGTGCCATACTCTGCTCTGAATATAGTTGGGTTTCCTAAAGATACGTTCCCCATGGAGGTTTTGGGTGAAATTCTGCGTGGTGGAGCAGAAAAAGCCAGAGAAGCCAATACGGTCATTGTTGGCGGGCATACCATTTCGGATGATGAGTTGAAATATGGAATGGCAGTTACGGGGCTAATCCATCCTAAAGATATTTTAACCAATAGTAGTGCCAAAGCTGGAGATGTTCTGATTTTAACAAAACCATTGGGAACCGGAACTATTACTACAGCGTTAAAAGCAGGAAAAGGTTCGGATGAAATGATTAAAAAGGTCTCCGAACAAATGGCCAGATTGAATAAAAATGCCGCCGAATGTTGTAAAAATGTGGGTGGTGTGCATGCTTGTACTGATATTACGGGATTCGGATTTTTAGGACATGCGTTAGAGATGGCAAAAGGTAGCAATGTTAGTATCAGTTTTGAATATGAAAATTTGCCCATTCTAAAAGATGCGATTGAAACAACACAGAAAGGATTTGTTCCGGGTGGGACCAAAGCAAATCATTTGTATGTTGCACCGAATGTGAATTATGCAGCAAATTTGGATCTAAACGATCAATATTTGCTAAATGATCCGCAAACATCCGGAGGATTATTAATAGCAATTGATGAAAACAGAGCGCAAGCATTTTTGAGTGCTCTTGGGGAAAGGGGAGAACAAGCCTGGATTGTGGGGAATATTATTTCCAAAAAAGACAATTTAATTGAAATTAAATGATGGTTTTTTGCGTTTAAGCTATTAAGCTGTTCTGTAGTTCGATGAAAATATAGATATAATTCAGCAATTTCCACTGTTGACCATTATTTATTTTCTGGTAAGCCATGATAGTTTTTATAAACCAAAGGAGATGCATATGAGATCGTTAGTTACAAGTCTTTTTATTATGCTCCTTGCATTCAGCATTAATGCGCAAACATCCGGTTATGCACTGAATTTTGCCGGTGATGTAGATAATGTTGTTTTTGGGGGCTCTGTAGCAACCACAGCTACAGACAATGTTACGCTGGAGTGCTGGGTTAAATGGGCTGGTTCGAATGCCGCGAATCAGATCATTTTGTATAATGGTACAACAGGTACAAACGGTTATGGAATAACAATTGATGGTTCAAACAGTAATGTCAGTTTACATGTTGGAGCACCTTCTTTCCAAAATGCCGGTACGATATCCGTGGGTTCATGGACACATTTGGCTATTGTGCGCAATGGTGGTAATTGGACATTATACATCAATGGAAACGGTACTGCAGTGGGTAGTGCTGCACCTTCTACACCAACCGGTAATTTAAAGGTTGGAAATAATGAATCCGTATCGTGGGGATTTCAGGGTGTTATAGATGAAGTACGTGTTTCAAATACGGCAATATATACTTCAAATTTTACACCAAGTAATTCACCTTTTGTTGCTGATGGTAGTACGGCAACTTTGTATCATTTCGATGAAGGTTCTGGCCAATCCACAAACGATGAATCTTCAAACAATAATGATGGACAACTGGGCCAAACAGGTTCTGCTGAAGGAACTGACCCAACCTGGGTATTGGGTGACGCTCCCTTGCCGGTACTGGTTTATTCATTTAATGCCAAATATGATCATGATAAAGTGACCATGAACTGGCATACATCTCCTATTACTGAGCAGGAGATCTTTACCGTTCAGCGTGCAATCGATCAGACCTGGGTTACCATTGGTACTGTTTTTGGAGATCCAGGCAATGTAGATAATTTTAGTTTTACTGATGATCTTTCTACCTTGTCATCTGACCAAACCTCTGTTCGGTATCGCGTGAGCTTTACCAATCCACAAGGTCAAACGGATTATTCACCTGTACAGGTTGTTACAGTCAAGAGACCACAAAGCATTTGGCTGGCACAGAATCATCCAAATCCTTTTAATCCCGGAACCCAGATCACTTATGCACTTGATGAACAAAATCATGTAAAATTGACTGTTTATAATGCATTGGGACAATTGGTAGAAACTCTGGTAGATCAAAACCAATCAGCTGGAGAGTATTCGGTACAATTTAATGGCAGCAGCTTACCGGGCGGTGTTTATTTTTATAAACTGGAAACCAATAACCGGTCTGTTGATATTAAAAAAATGATTCTTTTGAAATAATATCTTTTTCAAATACAATTTGTAAGGGGTTTGAATTATTATTCAAACCCCTTTTTTATTGGGGAAAACGGAAATATCTCTCATTTTGATAAAATAAAATAACGAAAAATTGATTTTTGTATTAAAATGAGAATAAAACAGTGCCAATTCAAGATTTATCTATTATAATGATTGATTTTGGCAAAAATTATAGATCTTTGATTTTCTATCTTTATTTATAACAATTGTTTAGCTTTGTATGATTTTTGGTATGTATTTTGTCATGACTGGTTTTTATTTTATCAACAATTAACCAGGTGAGAATGATGAAACGAATACTGCTACTGTTTTTACTGATTGTTGCTTTTCAATGGATTCAGGCACAAACGCCTGTTGTTGAAGATGGTAAATATAATAAATATCATCCTCCTAAAATGGAGTTACGAACATCGGCCGAGTGGGAACCGGTGCAAACGGTAATTATTCCGTTTCTGGAACCTACAGAAAAATACCCTGTACCCTTTTGGGATGATATGGCGGGTTTGATCAATTCTACCAAAGAAATTATACCTGTTATCGTATTATGTAATGATAAGGATTTTACACGTGCGGATTTTAAAAAAAGGGGTATGACAACTGAAAATATTACACTGATAGAGATTTTTGGTTTGAGAACTCCCTGGATGCGTGATTACGGTCCGCAATCTGCTTATACTGCTTTAGGTGAGCATGTATTGCTTGACTGGATATATGATCAACCCCACCGTGAAGACGATGAATCATCCACCTATGTTGCTTATCATTTGGATATGCCTGTATATAAAATGATTTTGCCTCCTTTTACTCTGTTTTATAGTGGTGCCAACTTGTTGACAGATGGAATGGGAATGGCTGTTCTGAACACGTTTTACAGGGACCTGCAAAAGCCCAAACCAGAGTCAGAGTATGATAAAACATTTGAAACCTACTTTGGATTTAAACGATTGATCAAAGTGGATCTGGATTTCAGACATTTGGATTTATTCGTGAAACTGTTGAATGAAGAGACCTTGCTGGTTGAAGATTATACCAAAGAATCTGCCGATAAGGCGCATCTTGCTGAACCGGTGATACAAGAGATATTGAAACACAAGACGTCTTTTGGAAGAGATTTCAAGGTTGTAAAAGTTCCGGTACCTGAAATTCCGGGGGAAATCTATCATTTAGACAAATCCCCATCATATGTCAATTCGTTGATCATCAATTCTACTGTATTTGTCCCGGTTTTTAATATTCCTACTGATGAAAAGGCATTGCAATGCTATCGGGAGAGTATGCCTGGATATAAAATAGTGGGAGTACCAGCTAATCATATTTATGAAAAAAAGGGTACAATACATTGTATAACGCATGAGATCGGTATAGATGACCCGGTAACGATACTGCATGCCGCATTGGATAACCAGTCCGGCAATGCTGATGGTTATATGGTTAACGCAAAGATCCTGAGCCGTAACGAACTGGAGCAGGTTACCTTGTTCTGGAAAACAAAAACCCAACAAGACTTTACCAAAATTAATATGCAAACCAGTTCCACCCATGTCTGGTCCGCAAAAATTCCCAAGCAGGACTTTGAATCCTACATCAGTTATTATATTGAAGCTAAAACCATAACCGGCAGGATTGTGAATCGACCGTTGCCCGGGGCTAATGCAGCCTGGACTTTTCAGGTTAACTCTCTTGTTCAGCCAACATCTGCAGTTATACCGAATATTTATAAAGAACATCAGTTGATATCAAATTCGACGCCTGTTAAAGCAAAGCGCTCCGAAAAGATTCGGATGAGCCACATCATTGTGCGTTCGGAACCCATGGCCAGAGAATTGCTTGTTCGATTGGAAAAGGGTGAATCTTTTGAGGAACTGGCAAAGCAATATTCAGAAGATATGTATAGTGCGCGAAAGGGAGGAGATGCCGGATATTTTAAAAAAGGGGATTTGCTGCCACAACTTGAAGAGATTATTGAAAGGCTTTATGAAGGACAAGTAAATCCTGATCCGATAAAAACACGTTTAGGATACCATATTATTAAGCGGACCAGCTGATTCTGTTATTTCTTCAAGCTTGTATTTTTCGAGTTTGCGATATAACGTAGCGGGCCCAATTTCTAAGGAACGAGCAGTTTTTTGTTTGTCAAAATTGAAATATTCCAGGGTTCGCAAAATGACCTGGCGTTCAACAATTTCAAGTGACGATCCGATTTCAACATGTATAGTTCGCTTTTTTTCTGCATCTGAGGGCATTGATAATAACGGAAATAGTTTCATGTTCAGTAAGGGGCCCGTACTGAGCACCACCGCTCTTTCAATCATATTTTCCAGTTCGCGTATATTTCCGAACCAGGGGTATTTCATCATTTGTTTGATAACACGGGGCTCAATTCCGTTAATGTTTTTATTATTCAATCTGCTGTACATATCTGTAAAATGGTTAACCAGTGCGGGTATATCTTCTCTGTGGTCACGGAGTGCGGGAAGATGTATAGATATTACATGGATGCGGTAGTAGAGATCTTGTCTGAATTGATGCTCTTTTAATTTTTTTTCAAGGTCAATATTGGTTGCGGCTATAAAGCGAACATCTGATTTTAGACTAACTGTTCCTCCTACACGTTCAAATTGTCCGTGTTGCAGAACATGGAGAATTTTTACTTGCATGGCCAATGACAATTCACCCACCTCGTCTAAAAAGAGAGTGCCACCACTTGCCAGTTCCAGTTTACCTTTTTTGCTGGTGTGAGCCCCGGTAAAGGCCCCTTTTTCATAACCAAACAATTCTGCTTCTAGCAGGTTTTCAGGGATAGCGCCACAATTAATCTTAATAAACGGCTTTTTTGCACGAGGCCCGGATGCATGGACCATACGCGCAACCAGTTCTTTTCCTGTACCGGTGTCTCCGGTGATCAGCAGCGTACTACTGGAAGGGGCAACCTGAAATGCCTGGTCCATTATTTTTTTAAAGGAACGACTCGAGTATATAATTGTAGGAATTGTATTCATGTCTGTTGGTGGTTCCCTTTTTCTTTACCCGTGATTTTAGCATTATTATAGAAAAAACGTATATTAAATAAAAAAGTTCTTAAAAATTTAACGGATAATTAATTATCTTGTGTTTAAATCTTGTTGTTATATTTTAAGGGTTTTGTTATTTTGTAAAAAATATTAAGGGGATACCGTGAAAAAAACAGTATTACTGTTGTATGTTATTTCGTTTTGTAATTTGTATGCAGGGGATTTAATTTTTGATTATTATGAATGTGAAATAAATCTATACGAAAAATTAACCATGGCGGATATTGAACAAGAGCCTCTGGAGATTTTGCGTATTATGAGAAATCAAATCTTTGCGCATTACGGCAAGACCTTTAAAGATTCTTTACTGCAGAATTATTTTGAATCTAAATTTTGGTATAAAGCTAATCCCCAATATAACGATAGCCTGTTATCGCAAACTGAGAGGGAAAATGTTGTCTTTATCAGTTTGTTTGAGGCTAAAATACGAGAGAAGCACCGGGAAAGCAGTAGGGTCAAAGTCTGTAGAAATAAACTCGATTCTCTGGGTGTAATGATTGATAAAGATTTGAAAATTGCGGATTTTCTCTTTATAGATTTAAATAACAAAGGAAGTAAAGAAGCTATTGTACTGACTATACCGTGGCAGATTCTTACCATTTATGGAAATATTGATCCGGGGGATTATACAGGGCTAAAGGTATTTACCTTTGATGACGGGAAACCGTTTGAATATGTGATTGAGACGGAATCCTATTTTGACGGTGAGAAAATTGATGGTGATTTAAAAGAGCTTGCGGGAACAGAATATATTGTGTATGCTGATAATAATGAAAATGGTTATACGGAATTCTACCTGCATGAAGCGGCACTGGCAAGTGGACCGGGATATCTTACAGTATTGGAATTTTCAGACGGTAAGATTGTTGAACGCTTGAGAATGGAAAGAATGATCACCCGATTCATTGATATAGATTCCGATGGCTTGAAAGAGTTGGTGACAGATGTATATTATCAACACTATGGTACAGTTTCCGATTTATTTCCTTATCTTAAAAAGATTTATTATTATGATGGTGAGCGATATCAAAAAGATATGGATTTAACAAAACAGTATGTGATGGATACTGTTCAAAAAGAGGTAAACGGATTTACCGGCAAAGCGTCAATGGAAACCTATTTAAACATTTTACGTAATTATTTACAACTGGCGTGTATGGGTGAACAACAGGTGGTTAAAGACGCGGTAGAATTGATTAACCGCTATCATGCCGGTTATGAGAATAAACCTTTGCAATTTGATACTATGCCCGGCAAAGATGTTTTGATTAAAGATTTTAAAGAAAAATCCCTTGAGGATTGGTTTAAATAAAGCAGGAAAAGTTTATGAAACGAAAAACAGTCAATTATATCATTGTTTTATTGGTCGTTATTGTAATTTCGACACTGTTTTTTGCAATGATTCGGCATTTTTTAATGGTAATCTTGCTGTCAGGAATTTTTGCGGGCATGTTTCAACCCTTTTATCGCAGAATTGAAAGGTTGGTGCGGGGGCGCAAAAACCTGGCTTCTTTGCTTACGTTGCTGCTTATACTGCTAATCCTGGTGATACCGCTGACGGGTTTATTTGGTATTGTTACTGCGCAGGCCATTAAAATCAGCCAGTCTGTTAAACCCTGGATTGAACAGCGTATCAATGAGCCCACAGCGCTTACCGAGCTAGTGGAAAAGCTGCCCTATTCCGAAACTCTGGTATCGTACAAGCAAGAGATCCTGCAAAAAGGCGGCGAGATGGTGGGCAAGCTCAGCAATGTGCTTGTAAACAGCTTGTCTTCTGCTACGCTGTCTACAATCAATTTCTTTTTCCTGTTTTTTGCATTCATGTATACTCTGTTCTTCTTTTTAAAAGAGGGGGACCAGATTCTTGAAAAGATTTTGTACTATTTACCCATGACCGATGAAGATGAGCGCCGCATGCTTGACCGGTTTACTTCGGTTACGCGCGCAACCATAAAGGGAACGCTGCTGATTGGAGTTATTCAGGGCGGCCTTGCGGGCCTTGCGTTCTGGGTGGCGGGTATAGATGGCGCCCTGTTTTGGGGCACGGTAATGACGGTATTGTCCATCATTCCGGCAATCGGATCGTCGCTGGTGTGGTTTCCGGCGGTACTGTTACAGATTGCAGCGGGTCATTTTATTACCGGTATTGCCTTGCTGATTTATTGCGGATTGCTGGTAGGCAGTGTTGATAATCTCTTGCGCCCGCGTTGGGTGGGAAGAGATACCCAAATGCACGAACTCTTGATCTTTTTCTCGACATTGGGCGGGATCGGTTTGTTCGGTATCATTGGGTTTATCATTGGGCCCATCATTGCCGCCTTGTTTGTAACGGTCTGGGCTATTTACGGGGAGACGTTCAAAGACTTTTTACCCGAGGTGCGCCAACATCGGCAAAAGCAGCAATCCGATGAAGAAAAGATTTTGATTGCGGATAACATCGAGGATTCTGGTGATTTAAAAAGCAACAAAGATACAGAGGAAGAAAATTCATAAAAATATAATCTATTAACTACAACAGCGGCATTAGTTTATTATATAGCAGAGCCCTACAGACAGCTCAAGATTTTTTAATCCGGATTTGCTGACATAATCAATTGTTTTACCAGAAGAACCGGAAGGGGCTTGTTTTTCTTTAATATTGCTGAACCCCATCTTTTTAAAATGGATAAACATTTTAGCTTTTGTATGTATTAAAGTTGAAAAACCAAAACTAAAAAATTGTGCAAGCCCATTATAATCTTTTTCCCAGGTTTTTTGATAATTATTGGTATAGCTGTAATTATAATATCCTGCACCCAATCCCCAGAATAAATTAATAGTTTTATCCCTGTCTAGTGACGCAATTGTCTGATATTCCAACTCAAAAGACATTCCAGACAATTCTTCAGTACCGTTTAGGAGTTCATGTCCTGTATTGGTTTCAGATAAAAGTTTTTTCCTTGCAAAGCCCATTTTTGTAAATAAACTATTTTTATCGGTCATTGAATACTCGGCAAAAAGAGCGAGTTGTTTGGGTACAAGATTCATATTAGAGTGATATGTTGATGGTTGGTTTATAAAACTGGAACCATAACTTAAACCTATACTATTTGCGTAAATTGGTTTTATTAAAAATATAAAGAATAATATTAAAACTGTTTTTTTCATGAGAGAGCCCCCTACATTTTAAATGAAAATCCCACGGCTATTCCCATATCCTCTATACCGTTTTGACTGTCATATTTTGATTTATATGTAAATCCATAATCATAAAAATTATTATTGTCAGGAGTAATTGTAATATCACTCCAACCTAACTTTTTGAATTGGATAAAAGAGGACACCTTGGTGGTTATATTGTATTTGCATCCAAAAGTGAAATATTGGGCAAATCCTTTCAAGTCGTAATTAAAGGTCGCATAACTTTTGTTCGTAAGCTCATAGTTGTAATATCCCATTCCTATACCAATAAATGGTGAGAAAGTCTTGCTTTGCAACGGGCAGGATAAAATCTCAAACTCTACGGGGATTCCTTTTGTTAATAAATATCTTTCTTCGTTATTGCTATAATTTGTTTCATTTTTTTTATAACTATAACCTGTTGATAAAACCAGCATCATGGACTTTACCGGTACCCAGAGTTTAACATTTATACTATTAGGTGGGCTGTCAAAGGATTGAGTATCTGTTTCTATTGATTGAACAATACCTGTTCCAAAATCTACCCCCAGTTCTGCTGCCTGTGAGTTGATAATTATACAGCTCAACATAACAAACAAAAAACGTTTGGTTTTCATAAGCGTCCCCTCTTTTGATTCCCCTTGGATAAAGTGATTTATTGAAAATAGTTGTATAATAGATTGTAAACTCTTATTTTATACAAATTGATCAGAGTTTAGTTCCCGGAAGAGAAAGAATATTATGCTCCGCAAACTTTCATATGAAGAAATAAATGATGCGCGTCCTGATCCGCAGGATTCGCTCAACAGTCCCCGCAACCGTATTGTAGTGATAGCGGACAATATCCGTTCCGCGCACAATGTAGGTGCCTTGTTTCGTACCTCAGACGGCGCGCATATAGAGCATCTGTATCTGTGCGGTATTACCAGCCAACCTCCGCGGGCAGACATTCGCAAGACCAGCCTGGGCGCTGAAGAATCCGTGCCCTGGAGTTATGAACCGGATGCGGCAAAATTGATTGAAAAGCTGAAATCAGAGGGCTATCAGATCGTTATGCTGGAACATACCTCTGACAGTGTGGATTACCGCCAAGCGGATTACCAAATTCCCCTTTGCATGGTGGTTGGCAACGAGTATCACGGTATTCAGGATGAGCTTGTACCATTGGGCGATATTGCCGTAGAGATACCCATGCTGGGTATCAAGCAATCGCTCAATGTTTCGGTTGCCTATGGCATAGCGGTTTATGAATTATTATCACATCTGCAAGAATAACCGGACAGATTTTGGTGTTCTTGATAAAAAAAGAGAGTTGCAATGAAATTTAGTTTTTGGAAAGACGGATATAAACGCAGGGCAGTCATTTACATGGCATTTGGAGTTGCCGGTCTGCTTTATGAAATTTTGTTTCGCAATCCTCCCCGCACATTGGTTTTGATCTTGTGGGGCTGTATTGTTGCTATTGGTATAATTATATGGAGTACCTTAAAGGACCCCAACGCTGAAAAGTAGCCGTTTGACATGGTTACTGCTTGTTTTCTTTGCAGGCAGTGTTTTTGCGCAGGACAGGATTTTAGACAAGCCCTTTGTCTCTCCACCTGTTTATATGCAGTTGGATAGTGATGATGAATCCAACCCCATTGATGTACTGCATTATGACCTGCATCTTTTAATTTCACCGGAAGAAAAACAGATTACCGCACGAGCTGATCTTGAAATTCGTTCCTTACCTTCTGCTGAGGCCTCTTTTTTTCTACATCTGTTAAACCTGACGGTAGATTCTGTGTTTATTCAAGGCGTTGAAACAAGCGAGTATTTGTATGGTAACGGCAAACTGGTTATGGATACTCCCGCAATGGATGATACCTTTGGAGTGAGTGTCTATTATCACGGCACACCGGGCAACGACCGCAGCGGCGGATTCTTTTTTATCAAAGATATTATTTATACGCATGGCGAAGGTTTGAACACCCAGCCGCCATCCATGCTGCGCTTTTGGGTGCCGTCACATGATGTGCCGGATGACAAGGCAACGCTGGATATGTACATAACTGTGCCCACCGGGTTGAGCGCTTTTTCCAACGGTTTGCTGGTGGATACCACAACCTCAGAAGAGGGTACAACCACATGGCACTGGCAGGAGAAGCATCCCATAGCGTCTTATCTGATTGCTATTGCTGTCAGTAACTATGAGGTACACAAGGAGCCCTTTATTTCCCTTGATGAGGATACCATTTCACTGGAGTATTATGTAACTCCGGAAAAGTTTGAAAATGCCGAGTTGAGCTGGCAGAATCTTTCACAAATGATGCGTGTGTTTGAAGAGTTGTTTGGTCCATACCCTTTTGATCGTTACAGCATGGCAGAGACTTATCAGAGCGGTGCCATGGAGCACCAGACCATGACAAGCATGTCTACCAATCTTATAACCGGTGACAATAAATATGATTATATTGTGGCGCACGAGCTGGCGCATCACTGGTTTGGAGATTATGTAACATTGACAGACTGGCGAGAGATCTGGCTTAACGAAGGCTTTGCCTCGTATTGTGAAGCGCTCTATTTTGAGCAGATAGTCGGTCAGGATTCTCTGCGGGGTACCATGCAAACCATGGCAACCAACTATTTCAGCGAAGTGGGACGAATTGGGCACTTTGCTTTATATGATCCGGTTTACATGTGGGGATATACGGTTTATCAAAAAGGGGCCTGGGTGCTGCACATGCTGCGATATCTTGTTGGTGATGATGCGTTTATGAATACATTGCGAGCTTATCTGGATCAGCATGCATATGGCAATGCAACCATTGATGATTTTAAACAAATTGCTGAACAGGAATCGGGACAGAATCTTGATCTGTTTTTTGAACAGTGGATTTATCGTCCCGGATATCCGGACCTTGAAGTGGGGTGGGAGACAACCTTGACCGCAGATGGAAAGCGACTGGTGGAACTGTTTGTGAGACAACGGCAAGTAGTGGGCGGAATTTTTGAATTTCCCCTGGAAGTATTGTTCCGTTCTGACCAAGCAGCATTGCTGGATACGCTGCTTATTACTCATGATTATGAGACCTTTCAATGGGAACTGGATTTTAATCCCTCCGAGCTGGATGTTGACCCGTATGAATGGCTGCTGGATAAAACCAAGATTGTTGCCAGACCGTTACCACCGGGATTTGAAGATTATGAATTCGGATTGTCGCAGACCTATCCCAATCCGTTTGTTCCTACTGACAAGGTACCTGCGACTCGCGTTGATGTTCAGGTAGCGCAAAAAGGCAATCCGCATCATATACTGCTGACGGTTTACAATACCCTGGGAAAACGCGTAAGAACCATTGCGAATCAAAGTATGATGGGAGGGTTGTACACGTTTAGCTGGGATGCTTTAGATGAAAACGGAACGCGTGTCCCGGATGGGGTATATTTTGTACGGTTTAAATCTGGCAGTACGGTGTTGTACAAGAAATTAACCGTATTGAGTGATTGAAAAATAGTATTTTATTGTCAAAATTGATATTTTGTTTTGTGTGGATTGAGGATTTTAGGTGAATAAAAGCAATAAAAGAAAATTACAGAGAATCGTTACTAAAAGTTTTATTGGTGATTCAGAATTAGAAAAAAAAGATCTACAATATTGGCTCAGTCGTCCTCCAGGAGAGCGATTTGAGGAAGTTGAGCGTCTTCGAAGAAAAGAATATGGTCCTTTACCAAAGATGCAAAAAGTAGCCATTGTAAAAACAATCAAGAAATATCAATAAATATGATGATAAAAAAAGTCTGTTTATTAGAATAGTATATTATTGATAGAAAATAATTTTGAATTAAAAAAAAGGGAGCGGATATCCGCTCCCTTTTTTAGTTTCTATTTATAAGCATCAAGGGGAGATTTGGTTAGATATATCTTGATTTCGATGCGTCGGTTCAGGATACGTCCCGATGATTTTTCATTGTCACCAATCAATATCTGTTCACCTGTCAAACGCTCCACCTGCAGTGGATTATATTCACCATATCCACGTGGCGGATCCACACGTGACATGATACTTTCGTAATTGTCAGGAGCATTTTGTTTCATATACTCCATAAATTCCTGCTGGAATGTTTTTACCCGTCGATCAGACAGCGCTTCATTGATCTGAGCGGATCCGGTTGCACAGGCGTGCCCGCTGAAAGCGATACGCATATCCGGATTTTCCAGAATGGAACTCATTTGTTCGAGCAGCAGATTGAGATAAAACTCGTACAACGGACTGGTATTGTTGAATTGCAACGGAATTGCCATACGATTTTCTCTCAACACATCAATTGCTTTCATTACCACTGTGTCTGGTCGGGTTTTAAAGTGTCTGCCCAGGTTATCAATAACCTTGAGCTGGTATTCAGCTTCTTTTTCATTCCAGTAAACCCGTCCATATGGAATAGGCATCCATTCAATATGGGTTTTGATTTTTGCGCCTTCTTTCAGATCCAGTTCAAGCGTATCTACAATACCTTTTCCAAAATAAGCGGCATAAGATTCTTCAGCAGGTACCGCGTATTTCAATTGGGTATCAAATACAATGTTTTTCAACAGCGGTTCATCATCCCGGATGTATACCGGTTCAAACAGTTCTTCCTGACCCAGGGTGTCTGAGTCGATCTTGACCATACGGCGTTCTTCAAAGATCCATCTTCTGTCATCAGGATTTGAAGGCGTGCGGCGGCTTTCCCAAACTTCACCAGGTAGAATCCGGATTTGTTCTGGTCTTACACGTCGTGAAATCAAAGTGTCACGTACTGCCTCGGCACGACGATTGGCAAGGTCAACCGTTGCGTTTTCGGAATTGGGATCTGCCCATCCTTTCAGGGTAATACGCTGATCTGGTTTTCTAACCAATCTCTCTGCAATAATGCTTAGATGCGGATCGAATTGAGACATGGTCAGGTAATCCATGGAAACATCAGTCTTGTTGGTGTCAAAGGTCACTACCGTAACAATTGGAGTATTGATCTCTACCCGCGAGTTCAAAATGGTTAACGCTGTGTCTGCTGTTGTCAGGTAGCCTTTGGGAATGGTGTAAAAGCTTGTGACTTTATAGTTTTTATCTTTTTCCCATTCTATCAGGTTGCTGTCCACATCAGCTTCTACTATGAACTCGTGCTTGCCAAGCCATTTTGTGTTCCACTGGATGGGGATGACTTTTTCTTCACCAGGCAGTAATGAATCTATAACCGCTCTGGATATCAATTGGGTTGTGGGCTGATTTACATTGTCCATATCCAGACTCTCTTTTAAAATACCAACAGAGTCAGAGATGTTAACTGTAAATTGAGATGCGATTCGGTCACCACGATTACTCAGATGAACACGTATATCACCATGATAGTCGTCCATGGTTATCCATGGAGAATAGTTGAATACAATTTGGTCGATTTGGATGTCAGGTAATGGTACATAAAATTTGGAGATAAAGTTGTCGCCCTTTTTCGCCAGTCTAACATGTTTATCTTTATCAATTGCGACAACCATCCAGTAATAGTAACCACCAACAATATCATGAAACAAGTATTCCGTTTCTTTCAGATTGGTTTTTACCATATAGCTGGTATTTTTAATTTCTTCCAAGAGATTACCCTGATCTTCATTGTACAAATAAGCCAGACGTGTCATTTTGGAATAATTCTGGTCCATTACCAGGGTATAGCTTACATCATCGTACAGGTCAGGATCTTTGGATGGCTGCCAGTGGACCCGTACGGTGTCGGTATAAAATGTGTCGTTTTCCGTTGCGGTTATAAAAGAAAACTGTTCGGGACGAATGGGGTAATGCGTTGCAGTACCGCGATAGGTCCGTGAAAAGAAATCCGCTTCATTTACCGATGCTACATCAAAACGCAGGGCATTGTTGCGACCCGGAACCACTTCGCCACCGGGAAAGTTGATGTCATCGAGCCGTATACTTGCGCCAAAGGTAACCTTTTCCATCAGATCGCCGCCAAAGTCATATCCCGCGTTTATGGAAAACGTGCGACCAATACTAAACTCGGTACCCATTGCAATGTAATTATCTTCATCCATAACATCGATATAATCGGCAGTTACAACAAATTGCAAGCCAGTATGACTACCGGTATAAAATGCAAGTCCTGCACGTCGGGTTTCGGGCAAAGGCGTTCCCTGACGGTCAAAGTTGATGGTACCGCCATATTGGGTAAGAGCAGCGCCCATGGTGATAATACCATAAGGAAACACAGAATTACCCATGCCAAAACGGGGTGTACGAATCAACAGACCAAAATCCGCAACAGGAGCGCCGGCGCTGAAATCTGCCAGCTTGCTGCGCAAGTATTTGAAATTGGCACCCAGCGAAATATAGTCTGTTAAAAAGGAAAGAGGTTGACCAATACTGAGAGATGCGACCATATCGTTCGAAGAAGCATATGGCATGGTATCATCCGTACTGTCAAATTCAGGAACACCCTGATACAAAAATCCTACAGCCAGGTTTGTTCTGCGGCTCCATGGAGTATGAACGCGTTTTCCGTAAAGAAAAGAGGCATTGGAAATGTCGGCAATCCATTTTGTATAAGAAGCCGACCATTGCCATTCGCGCAAGAAACCGGCAGAACCGGGGTTGGCATATAAAGAATGAACATCGTCAATGATTCCGGTTTGCGCCATAGACATGGACTGAACCCGCGCACCCGGTAGCATTTTTAGAAATGCAGCGCCTGCTCTGATTTGTGCGTTACTTTGTACGGTAACAAACAGCAGCAAAAAGATCGAGAACTGACGTATCAATATCTTTTTCATAGTTTATCTCACAATGATTAATTTTTTCCAATCCTTGAACTCTCCGGAATCCAGCGTAATTAAATAAACACCGCTGCCGGCATCCCGTCCGTCTTGCAGACGGCCATTCCACAAAAACGAATTCCAACCGCCATCGTAAAAATCTTCTGACAGTGTGGTGATCAAACGACCACTCACATCAAAAACGTCCAAACGTGCTAAACGTTCATAGCTGAGTTTGAACTTGATATCTACATAACCATCTATTCCGGGTCGGAAAACGTTTCGGTCAAGCACCATATGGTTTTCGCTTTTTACGACAAGGTGAGTTTGACCAATACCTTCGTTTCCGCGTTTTCCATAGGCATGTATTTCAAGAATGATATCGTCTGCCAGGGTACCGCTATATAAATGGGATTGATCGTAATAGTCGTCAATGTTGAACCAGACGTCCGGTTGTAACAGATTGTTTGAAATAAAATCATCTGCAAAGTCTTTAATAACCTGACCGTTTGGCAAATAGATCCATAAATCCCACGATGTTATCTCTACAGGCACCTGCACCCGGATCATTGCGCTGTCGGTTACGTCAATAGTTGGGGGTAACGCTTCAATTAACGGAGTGAATGGATCCGGTTCTTTGACATAGTTGTAAACCCGTAACTCAGAAGTATTGTTTTCTGTTTTTTCAGGTTTTTCATCAGCTGCAGAAACCGTAACCCGATTATCTAAGGGATTCAGTCCGATTGGCATCAGTCCAGGAACAACTGCATGAAAGGTCAGAACCTGAGATCCGCCTGCCGGAATGGATGTGATATTCCAGACAATGGAATCTGAATTTGATGTAAAGGGTGCAGGATCAAATGTGTGAATCGAAAGTTCCTGTGGATAATAATCCACAACTCTTACATCATAGGCTGTCATATCGCCCAGGTTCTGTATGGTGAGTTGGTAAACATAATCTTCACCTTCACGTGCAAAGTTGTAGGAAAGGCTGTTTACCGTACCGTTAGAATCTGTAATTGCGATTTGGGCTGGGGTAACATCTATAAAGTCGGTTTCAATTTTTTCAAGTATATAAGTCGTGTTTTGGGCAGCGTTGTTGACTGCAACTGTATCATGTATTGCTTGTATGTTTGCTCCCGCTACAACAGCTTGCGGATACATTGGAAGTTCAGTCGGGGTTTGTGCGGCAAATGTTACCGTCCAGGTTGCTCCCACGGCCAACGAGTCAATGGACCAGTCAAGTGAGTCTGCAGACTCGCTTGTTTTGGAGAAATCAGAAAGGGTCACAACATCGGGAACGGTTGCATGAATAGCGACATCCATTGCCGGTTTAGGACCGTGATTAACAACAGAAAGATGATATTGATAGCGGTTACCGGCTTCTGTTGCAGGATAGGTAATACCGCCGGATATATATTGAGAATCTGCAATTGCAACAAAGATGATTTCAGCATCATAGTTTTTAGAAGGTTCCGGGGGTAATGGAATGATGCGTATGCGTTCACTGTCGCTGTCGTTGCTTGCATTGGTATCATCTACATTTGAAATGATAACCGATGCGTCAAACCATTGCAATGTACTGTCAACATTGGGATCCAGCATCATTTGCAGAATGATAACAGAATCAGCGGAAGCGGGCAGCAGGGCAATGTTCCAGGTGGCCGTTGTTCCAAATTCTGTTGCACCATCCTGTGGTTCTACCGAAGCTTCCAGTAAAGTCACATAGTCAGGTACCGAGAAACCCAGCGAGGTTGAACTGGCATCATCGGGACCCAGGTTGCCGTAATCGATCGTGTAGAGAAAGGTGTCTCCCGGGAAAACAGCATTAAACGTATTCTCTTCAAAAACCTCTGTGGTATCGGTAGTTGAAGCAATAGTGGTCCATACATCGGTTTCGTTGGTGTCTGGTGGGGCCAGAATATACAGATAATCGCTGTCTGTATTATTGGCAGGATCCACATCATACGGTTCAAAAATTTCTGATGACAGTGTGAGCTTTTCCGGGAAATAAGGCAGGTTCCATTTGGATTTGAGTACCATACCAATCGAGAGCACGGAATCGGGATCAAACAGTGCAAAATTCCATTGCAGAGTATCTCCGTTTGTTACATCCGGCTGTAAACTGAATGCAGAGATCGTAACCGATTCCGGTATAATGGTTTGCAATACAGAAGCTACAGACACAAAGGGACCGTTATTGGTAATATTCATCTCGTAGCTAAATGTATTACCACCAACAACCGCTTTGTGAGGTGTGGAATCGATGGTAATGGTGGTGTCTGATTGTATTGCTACAGTTACACCCATATCCAGAACTGTGTCTTTTCGTACAATGTAAAATACATCTGTATCACTATTGTTATCCAGAATACTGTCATTGTCCGCGCTGACCTGAGCAAGGCTGTTCACGGTTATCATGGAATCAGCAAGTCCGGATTTAACCTCTGCCTGGTATATCCATGATTTCTGAGAATTGGGAGGAATCTGGCCAAAATGCCAGGTCACCTGATTTGCCTGGATCTGTACAGGCGTTTCTTCGGATTCAGTAAAAGAGAGTTGTGGTGGAATAGTGGTGGTTACCACAATATTTCTGGCGGTATCCGGCTGCAAGTTTGCAATTGTAATGGTCAGGGGAACCGTTTCATCGCGCATGGCAAGTTTCAACGTATCCTGACCGCTGACCAGAAACGAATCCGGATTGGATTCCAGTGTAATGGCAAGGTCTGCAACTTCAACGGGCAATTCATCACCAATCCAAAAATGGTCTCCATCAATATTATTGGAAAGATCAATATCATTGGGAGCCGTTATTTGGGCAGTAATGTTTTGATAGGTAAATCCTTCGGGCATTACCGGAGGTATTTGTGCGTCTACCCAGACAGAGAATGTATCGTCGGGTGCCAAACGCGGCAGGTTCCAGATAAACTGTCCGTTTATCGTATCATCGGGTGTGATAGATAGTGTAACGTTTAACAGCGAATCCGGCAGATTGGCCTGCATCTGCGCAAAGCGGATGTCATTGATAAAATTGTTAGAAGCCTTGATTCGGATTCTGACCGCTTCATTGGGATACGTCACTTTTTCAAGCCGGTTGTTCACCAGATCATTGTGAAGGGTCCAGGCATCTACGCTGACCATGGCATCAATCTGGGGTTCTGCAATCACATACAGACTGTCAAGAACGTAAAGACTTTCTGCTTCACCATGGGGACCGCCCATTACGCCGTTTAAAAACTGCGGGTATAGGTCAGAGATTTGAATATAATGGTGCAGCCGTATTGTGTGCAGACCCGATTTGAGATAGAATAATCCGGCATCTTCAAAAACAGGATCAGACGTCATTCCCGGATAATCAGCTATCACTTTGTATGGTCCTGCGTTTGAATCGGATGGGGTTGTAACCAAACTGTCCTCATCAATTATCGTAATAAAATAGGACTCGTTCAGTTGCTCATCACCACTGTCATGAACCATGTTGGCCCATACACGGTAATATCCATCATGCTCAATTGTCACATCAGACATGTTCACCTGCATATGTTCAGGGCCTCTGTCAATTCTGACCCCAACATAAGAATAGAGTGAATCATCCTGAATTGGTTGATACTGAGCAAAAACACCGGCAGCCAATAGCAATACAAGCGCCGGTATGCACTTGAACAGACACGCTTTGTTTTTTTTCATGTTTTAACCAATATTTTCAAGTAGATACGTTAAAGGATTACATTTATTAATACTAAAAACACAATGAATTGCAAACACAAAATTGTAATTACTTTAATTGGAGCAAAGCAACCGCTTCGATATGTGCTGTATGTGGAAACATGTCTACAGGTTTGACTGCTGTCAACGTATATTTTTCCTCACACAACAGGCCCAGGTCTCTTGCAAGGGTTGCAGGATTGCAAGAAACATGTACAATTTTTTTCGGTTCCAGTTCCAACACTGCCGCAAGTGTGTTGGGATGCATTCCCGAGCGCGGGGGATCAATGATCATTGTATCCGGGGCTCCATATCTTTCAGCCAGCCTTTGGGTATCTGATATCTGGTCCTTTAGATCACCCAGTTCAAAATCGCAATTATTTATGGAATTAATTGCACAGTTTTTATAGGCGTCTATCACCGCAGACTCGACCGATTCGAAACCAATCACTTTATTCACATATTCACTGATATAAATAGAGATTGTACCTGCACCGCAATAGAGATCATATACTGTCTCGTCACTTTTAAAATCAGCCATCTCTACAACAACATCATATAATCTTTCTGCCTGTCTGGTGTTGGTTTGAAAAAAAGAATTACCCGAGACTTCGAACTGATAATTGCCCAGTTTTTCAAAAATGGTCTTTTTGCCATGCAACAGGTATTCTTTTTCACTATACGCAACACTGGCTTTACTTTGGGTAGTACTGTATAAAAGACTTGTAATTTGTGGAAAACGAGCGCACAATCGTTCTTCTAGTTGTTCAGCAATTTCTTTATTATAGGAATAGGTAACGACATTCACCAGCAGGTCGCCGGTGTTTTTACTCTTTCGGATAATTAAAAATCGCCAAAAACCTGTATGATCGCGAGTGCTGTAACTGCCAAGGCCGCTTTCACGTGCAATCTCTCTTACCGTATCGAGAATCTCTGATGCAATGGGTTCAACCAGATGACATTCCTGCAAATCAATAACCTTGTCAAAAAATCCCTTTGCATGCATGCCGAGAAACAAGCCGGTCTTTTCAAAAGTTTTATTACTATCAATCTCTTGTACAGACAACCAACGATCCCGACTGAAAGAAAATTCCATCTTATTGCGATATTGTTCAGTTTCAAGCGACGGTAAGATAGGCTGCATAGGAACATTTTTAAAACCACCCAGTCGGGCAATGGAATCTTTAACCTGGTCTTCTTTGGCTTTTAATTGTTGTTCGTATTGCAGGTGCTGTAAAGAACAACCCCCACAGGATTGAAAATGGCTGCAAACCGGATCAACCTGCCACTCAGAAGGTTTTATCACTTCAAGGGTGCGGGCTTCAAAATAAGAACGTTTTTTCTTGAGCAGCCTTGCTTTTACGGTTTGTCCGGGAATGGCACCTTCTACAAAACAAACCATTTCACCCAACCGGGCAATACCCTTTGCCCCAAAGGCAAGGGATTCTATATACAAATCTACCGTCTCCCCTTTTTTGGGCAGCGGTGTCTGTTGTGATGACATGTACTACTTTCTTTAATTATTCAAGAATTCGTTTAGCGCCAAGATATTGCTGTTTGTACGGAGATTGAGTAAGTATTGAAACGGTAACCCCACTACTGACAGAGGCATGTACAAATTTGCCTTTTGCCAGATAAAAACCTACATGTAGCGGCTTTTTTCCCTGCCCATCATTGAAAAACAATAAATCACCAAATTTCAGATCCCGTACAGAAACCGTTGTTCCGGTTTTTGACAATTGAGTTGTGCTGTGCGGCAAATCTATATCTGCGGCTCTTTTATACATGGTTGCAATTAAACCTGAGCAATCGGTACCCGATGGTGAAGCACCACCCCATACATATGGAGCGCCCATAAACCGCTTGATCTCTGCAATAAAAGCATTATACATGGATTTATTCAAGCGTTTGCCGGATCCGGTTATTGCGGATTGTTGTGGCGCACTGCTTGTTTCCGGGATTGCTGTAGGTGAGTCCCAGGCTGTTCGGGATGTTTCACCATCCAGGTTTTCTGGATATCTGGGTACAAGCTTAATCCCGCAACCCGGCAATAAACCCATGGAAAATATTGTTAATACAATGATTATTATCCGATTCATACAAAAATTCCTTTACTGTATTGAAATTAATAGTTTTATAGAAAACATTCAAGGAAAATATGCAAAATAAATTTTAACTTGAATATCATCATATATTCTTATAATTTATAGAAAAAATGGGAAATTATATGGCTAAAGGCTCAAAAGGTGTAGAGTTTCGTATCGTATTGTTTTTTCTGGTACTTGTGCTGGGTTATTTGGGATACCAAAAATACGGTATACCTTTACAGACTATAGGAACAAAACAATCAAATATTTATGATACTCAAGCTGAAAATGATGCATATATCAAGGCAAACTTGTCCAAAAAACAGTTGAGCACGCTTGATCGTTTACTGCTTCAAGAAAAAAAAGACGGTGGTTTACGCTTGAGTACAAAAACGCTTGCCAAAATGACCAATGGTGATGTGGAACTGGAACAGGCATATCTGCGTTGGAGAAAGTGCAGAGAGATGATGCGTTCCAATCATCACACAATTTATCCGGATGAAAGACATCTGTATAAAAAATAGTCTTATTGGGTAAAAACCATACATGGTTAAACTTTCAATTTTTTTCAAAATAAACTGGATGATGCTCAGCCGGGAAAAAAAGATCCGCAAGCTGGCAGAGATCAAAAATCCTAAACGACGATCTGCAATTATACTGATGGAAAACGATCCTCAGGTGTGCCAGGCGGCACTGTCTTTACCGTTAACACCCAATGGTATTGCGGCTATTGCACGCCGGCATAAAACAGTATATGTTCGTCTGTTGGCAACGCAGATGCTGGATAATGAATCGGTACTTACCACCATTGCCAGACATGATCCCAATGACAGTGTAAGGCGATTGGCGTTGGACAAGAGCAAAGATCCGCGATTGGTACAGGACCGTTGCAAAAATGATCCATCGCTTATTGTGCGTAAAGCTGCTGTAATACGATTGACAGATTCTTCCATGTTGAGACGGGTGATCCTTTCTGACAAGAGTCCGGTAGTTCGACTGGCTGCGCTTGAAAAAGTATTTGATGATAATTTAATAACCAAAGTGGCTTTTGAAGATCCGGATACGGATGTAAGGGCATTAGCCGTTTCCAGAATTACCCAGCAAAAACTGTTGCAGCAAATATTAAGTAAAGATAAAAGTATAACCGTACAAATTGCCGCCGTCCGGAATATTACTTCTCAGGACATTCTGGCCATGTTTTTATTCAGTCCGTTAGAAGAACCCGTGAAAATTGAAATCATTAAACGACTCAAAGACCAGAATGGACTGTATCAGGCAGCCGTTCGAGATGAAAGTGAAACCATTCGTATTCATGCCGCAAAAGCAATTACAGATCCGGCATTGCGCGCCAAGCTCGCAAAAAGTTCACCGGATTTACAGGTTAGACTGAATGCAATAGAGCAGATAACCGATCAGAACATACTGGCAGACATTGCAACATTTGATAAGTTGAACCATATCCGTGTTGCGGCATTAAATAAAATACGGGAGCAGTCAATTATCAAAGATATTGCATGTACGGATCCTGACGAGATTGTCTGTTTTCATGCAGTGGACCGGGTAACGCGGGCGAATTTACTTTACGATATAATCATGACCGCTAAATTATTCCCGGTGAGGTCCTATGCCCTGGAAAAGTTGAACGATCAGGAGTGGCTGGCCAATGTGATTTTTAATCATAAAAGTGAAACGTTGCAGGAACAGGCCCTTGCCAAAGTGATCAGCCCCAAAGTGCTTGAAGATATTGTACTGCAAAGCAAATTGGATATTAAATTGAGACGTAATGCGCTGGAAAAGCTGAAAAATACCCCCAAGTTTCATTTATTGAAAAAACTTGTTTATCCTTCTGAGGAATTATGAGATATTTTGTTTTATATATGTTACTCTTTTCATCCCTGTTGATTGCGCAGGCCCCCGGGAATGAGATCCAATTGCAGTTAAAGTTTGTGCGTACAATTGGAGAACGGGGTGATGCACCGGGACAGTTTGAATCTCCTGCCAGCCTGGATGTTTCACCTATGGGCAGGTTGTATGTGGTAGATACCGGCAATAATCGCATTCAACAGTTTGATGAAATGGGCAAACTGGTTTCTCATATTGGTGGATTCGGCTGGGAGAGCGGGCAGTTTCAGCAGCCAATGGATATTGACAGCGGCAACGCTCTTGACCTTTATGTTGCAGATCAGGAAAATAACCGTATTGAACGCTATGATAAAGATCTAAACTGGATTTCCTCACTTTATTCTGATGATGCTCTTGAAGAAAATCTGAGATTTGCTTTTCCCGTATCTCTAAGTATGAACATGCATGGTGAACTGTTTATCATTGACCGGGACTATAAGCGCGCGTTAAAATTTAATTCCCAGTTTGAGCCCATCATCCGGTTTGGAGATTTTGACTGGGGTGAAGGCGCGTTGAAAACACCGGTCCATATTCATGTTTCGCAAAATGATAAAGTTTATATTTCTGACCAGAAAGCCGGCTGTGTTAAAGTATATGATGATTACGGAAATTATCTGTATGATATGGGTAATGAACAGTTGTCTTCTCCTGCAGGGCTCTGCACCGGCCCCAGGGATTTGCTCATTGTTGCAGACAGTGAGCAGGACCAGCTTTTCTTTTTTGATGCCCAGGGCCGTATGGTATACAAATTTGGAGCGAGTGGAGATGCTTTTGGTGCATTCAACAAGCCAGGTGATGTAAGCTTTTTTCGTGATTACCTCTATGTTGCCGATACCGGCAATCACCGTATTCAATTGTTCAAATTAACTTTTCTGTCGTCCAATTAAGGTAAACATGTCCGAATTCATCAGCCCCCAACGGATCCGTTTTTGCCTCTTGATGGTTTTGTTCTCTTTGCCCGTTTTTGCACAAACCACCGGTAAACTGGGTCAGACAAGTCTGTATGAAAAAGACATTACCCTGATGGGTGAAGACCGCAAAGGCCCCTATTTTTTGCCGGACAGCCTTATTCTTGCCAATTCAGAGTCTATATACATAAACGGTGAGCTGTTACCGCCCATTGCCTATGAAATGGATTATATCGATGGAGAAGTCCGTTTCAAGAATTCCATAAGCAAATCTTTTGCAATTCGTTTGAAATACAAGGTGCTGTATGTACCTTTGTTGAAAAGTTATTATCATCGTCAAATCAAGCAGCGTGTTTTTAACGCGCCCACAGGACCGTCAGACCGGCACAAGGTATCGCTTGAGCAGGAGGAAGAAGAAGAATATGCTGCCAATCTCACCAAGAGCGGAAGTATAACCCGTGGCGTGACCATGGGCAACAACCGCGGATTAAAAGTCAATTCCAGTTTGAACATAAATGTGAATGGCAAAGTCGCGGACAATGTAGAAGTGGTGGCGTCACTTACGGATCAGACCACCCCCATTCAACCGGAGGGAACTACTCAGAATTTACAGGAAATTGATAAAGTTTTTGTACAGATCAAGGCACCGCATCTATCCGCAACCATGGGTGATTTTCAGCTCAATTATTCCGGAACCCAGTTTGCGGGGTATAGCCGAAAACTTCAGGGTGCAATGGGTAAAGCCGAAAGCGAGGATTTTCAAATATCTGTTTCAGGTGCGGTTTCGCGAGGTACTTATACAACCATGCAGTTCAATGGTCAGGAAAGCTACCAGGGTCCCTATCAGCTAAAGGGAGATCTGGGACAGATTGATATTATCATTCTGGCGGGAACGGAACGGGTTTATATTGATGGTGAACAGATGGTACGCGGAGAGACCAACGATTATATCATTGATTATGCTGCCGCACAGATTACGTTTACCCGAAAACGTCTTATCACATCTGATTCTCGTGTAACCATAGATTTTCAATATTCTGATGAAAAATTCAGACGCAATCTTTATTCCGCAGAAGGCAAGGCCCAATTTCTGGATGGGCGCATTTCTTTAACAACCACGTTTTTGCGTGAAGCAGACGACAAGAACAATCCCCTTGATTTTACACTTACGGATGACAAGCTGTCTGTGCTTCAGGCATCGGGAGACGAATCTGAACTTGCGGCTATTGACGGGGCATCGTATATCGGTCCGGGAGAAGGGCGCTATATTAAAGACGATCAGGGTATTTTTGTTTATGTGGGTGCAGATTCGGGAGATTACCAGGTATCTTTTTCCGATGTAGGCAGTGGCAATGGCGCGTATCAATATAAAGGGTCTGGTATATTTGAGTATGTGGGTGAAAATGAAGCGCGTTACGATCCTGTTGTGGTACTTCCGCAGGCCCAGAGCCACAATCTGCTCGACTTTGATCTGCTGATGCAGCCGGTTTCGTTCCTGAAACTGCGTGGTGAAATTGCCATGAGTGGGCGGGATGAAAATACCTATTCGGATATTGATGATGATGATAATGATGGTTTGGCCCAGAACTGGTCGATTGGATTGGTGCCGGAAAAGATGCGAATGTTTGGCAAGAATCTGGGCAAAATGGAGCTGACCGGTTCATGGCGAAAGATTAATAATGGATTCAGCGATATTGACAGAACGACCGAGATTGAATATAACCGCAAGTGGGACCTGCCCGATGATGCGCAGCGTGGAGAGGATACTCGTGAACTCACCGGCCAATATATACCTGTGACCGGTCTTGCGGTGGGTGGATCTTATGGCAGTACGCGTAAAGAGCTATTCAGGTCAGAACGCTGGCAGGCGGAAAGCAGTTTAAAGCGAAAAGCCCTGCCGGAATACTCTGTCAAAATAGAACAGATTAATACCGAGAACGACAACACCCGTCAATCAGGAGACTGGTGGCGTAGCAAGGGCAATGTGTCATGGTCTTTGTGGTCTATTCGGCCTTTTTCAAAATATGAGGGTGAAGAAAAGCGGGAAAACTGGTCTGATTCTTTATATACCGGATTCAAGTTTGACGACGTTACCGGTGGTGTCGAGTTTAATCCTTTTCAGAAACTATCCGTAATGGCCCAGATGTCGAATCGGCAGGACAGCGATTATGACGGTCCCGGGAATTTTGAAAAAAAATCAGAAGCAAATACCCAGAATTACCAGATGCGGTTACAGAACATAAAGTCATTTAATGCCAGTCTTGACTTTACCCACCGTGAGCGTATATATGCCGATCCGCAAGTGAGCAATGTAAATACAGACCTGGCCGAACTGCGTATGGGGTTCCATCCCTGGAAGCGGGCCATTAGCGCAGACATGAATTACCAGATCTCCAACACGGCTACAGCCAAAAAAGAACGTGTCTATATTGAGGTTACCGAGGGAGATGGTAATTATCGCTTTGATGAAGATTTGAATGAATATGTCAGCGATCCCCTGGGAGATCATATTTTACGAATTCTTACAACCGATGATTTTTTGCCGGTGGTTGAATTGAAATCCAGTTCACGGTTACGATTTGAACCGCGTAGAGTGTTTAAGCCAGCGTCTTCAAAAAAACAACCGTTCTGGAAACGGGCGGTATCTGCGCTTTCCTCAGAATCGTATGTGGTTATTGATGAAAAATCTCAGGAAGAGGATGTTTGGGGAATCTATTTAATGGATTTTTCAAAATATCGTCAGGAAGCCACTACGATATTCGGAAATTTGCAATTCAGACAGGATTTGTACTTGTTTGAAAATGATCGTGATTTTTCATTGCGGTTCAGATACCGGTCCCGTGATGAAAAAAATAACCAGTATTTGGAAGGCGGCCAGGACCGTATAGAGCAGGAGCGCATTCTTCGAATTACAGCTCGACTGGCGGACAAGTGGAGTTCGCAATCTGAATTGTCCAGTGGGCAGACCGCGCGTATTTTCAATTTTAGCGGCAGGCAGGACCGGGATATTTATGCCAAATCCATTAAAACGGATGTGTCATACCGGCCCACATCCCCGCTTGAACTGGCGTTGGAAGCACGATTTTCTTTGGAAGAGGACCGCTATTATGACGAGCCAACCCAACTGCAGGCAATTGCACTGGTTCCGCGGGTGAATTACTCATTACGTCAAAAGGGGCGATTGACTGCTGAGCTGGAGTGGAGCAATGTTAAAGCCGAGCCTGAAGACCGGGTGATTCCCTATGAAATGGCAAGCGGTCGCAGTTTGGGCCAGTCTTTACGCTGGGATATGCGTTTTGATTATCGTATTTCAGATACCATCCGCGCAACGTTTTCATATAGCGGACGAAACGAACCGGAACGTGACCGTACCATCCATACCGGACGGGCACAGGTCACAGCAGCGTTCAAATAGTTAGTTTGGAATAAAGATTAGAGATGTTTAAGAATTGTAAAAATTGGATTTTAATATAGTTTATTCAAATTGATTTTCTCTGTGTCCTTTGTACCTCTGGTTTTATTTCACCACAGAGATATAGAGAACACGGAGGTTAAAATGAAATAATAAAATTGAGAAATATAATTCAAAAGAAAATGAAAAAGATTCTGGTACATATATTTTTGATTCAATTGATGGTCTTTTGCGGACTGGATGCCAAACCAGTTATAAGTGAAATTAATTTTCATGGTGTTGAACAGGTATCGGAAAAACAGGCGCGGGAATGGCTCGACATGAAGGACAATTCAGTATTTGATATAACCGCTATCCGCTCAAACATCACCAAGCTGCTGCAGGGGTATAGTGACGCGGGTATGCCGTTTACACGCATGGATTCGCTATTGTACATCATTTCAGAGGACAGTTCTTCCGCACAGGTAGATATTTATATTACCGAAGGCGAGATGGTTCATGGCGGAGAAATCAATCTTGTGGGTGTAGACAGCCTGAGAGCCGCTCAGATCAAGCAGCGTTTTGATTATCGTACCGGTAGAATATTAGATACGGGCCTTATTGAACGGGATCTGGATGACGCCCTTACTCGCCTGGAAAAACAAGGCCACCCCTTTAGCCGCTTTGATCTCTATGCAATGGAACTGGATTCGTCCCAATCCTCAATCGGTCTGACATGGAAAACCAGTTTGGGGCCACAGTTGATTGTCAAAGAGATCACCATTCTGGGTAATGATTTAACCAAAGATTATGTCATCTTGCGTACTATTAAAATCAAACCCGACCAGTTGTATGATTATAACAAGGTTTCTCAGATCAAACAGCGTTTAATGAAATCCGGGTTTTTTGAACAGGTTGAAGAACCGCAGGTGTTCTGGACTTCCGGGAATGAAGGCGGACTGTTGATCGAGGTAAAAGAGGGGAATGCAAGCAAGTTTGATGGTGTGCTGGGATACAATCCCGGTACCGATGAAGAAGGCGGCTATTTGACCGGCCTGGTGGATATTGCACTGGGTAACCTGTTTGGCACTGGTCGCGCATTGTCTATTCACTGGCAAAAGCGGGACCGTGAATCTCAGGACTTGAGCTTGCATTACCGTGAGCCCTGGGTGGCGGGCTGGCCATTGGCCATAGGATTTGGATTTGAACAGTTGATTCAAGACAGCACCTACATTCAGCGGGACCTGTCTGTTGACTTTTCTTTTCCCATTTATGATAATTTTACCGCTATTGGTTCCGTGTCGCGCAACGAGATTAGTCCCGATTCGCTGGGTAGTTATTTACTGGGCATTCCCAAAAGCCGTACTCTTAATGCCGCTATAGGTTTGACATACGATACCCGTGATGATCGCATTAATCCGCAAAATGGGGTGTATTATGAAACCGAAATAGAGTCCGGTGTCAAGACCAACCTGGGTCCGCAGGATTTGATGGAAAGTCTCGAGCTGCGTGAGGATGTGAACAACAAGCGACTTTCTCTGGATGTTGAATATTATCAGCTTTTGTTCAAGCGTCAGGTGCTGGCGGTCACTCTGCATGGACGTCAGGTTCGCAGCAATGAAAAATACATTCCGGTATCTGATCAGTACCGACTGGGTGGCACACGTTCGTTGCGTGGTTTTCGGGAAGACCAGTTCAGGGGGTCTGGGATTGCCTGGAGTAATCTGGAATATCGTTATATTATGGGGCGACGTTCTTGGGCGTTTTTGTTTCTGGATACCGGTTATTACTACAGCGAGACCCAGTCCGGCGTGAATGAGGATTATAAAATCGGTTACGGGTTTGGGTTCAGGCTTGAGACGGGTTTGGGAATCATGGGGATTGATTATGGTCTGGGCAGAGGTGAAACCGATGGATTGTTCAGCGGTATGCTGCACGTGGGAATCGTGAACGAGTTTTAATCCTGTTGATGCTTCAGGCTGCTTTACCGTATAAATGCCAACCTTGTATCGAAAATTACAGATCAAACACATTTATTTTTGTAAAATCTATTGTCCCAAGGCAGAGCCATGGTACGAGTAATAAATATTATTGCAAGCAAAATCAAATAATGCTCTGCAACTTGGTTCCAGGCTCTGCCTGGAACCCATGATTGTTCTGTAAGATGAGTAAATTGGGGATAGGTTAATGATTTTTTAATATGGGTAATGTATTTCATACTTGCGTTTTAATGGTATTGCATGTATAATACAGATATACCAGTGATGAATTTCTACAGGGGCCATTCAGTTCGGGATTTCGGTATTGTTCTGGTTTGTTGCAAGATCATCTTTTTTTGGAGGGCAAGATGAAATGCCGTATTATTGTTTTGTTAATATTAACAACCCTGATCAGTTTGGTACAATCTGATGCAATCAAAATCAATGATAATTTTGGAACCAGCAATCAAGAGCTGCCTGCTATTGCAATGCATCCCAATGGACCTACGGTCATTTGCTGGCAAGATGGACGGAATGAGGGATTGGATATCTATTTTCAATTGTTTGGCCGCAAAGGGGCAATGAATGGTGTGAACCGAATGGTGAACGATGTTTCAGATTCCAGCGCAATGTATTCCTTTGTTGAAATGAGTAATCAGGGCCATTTTGTGATTACCTGGAATGATAAACGCAGTGGAAATGTAGATGTTTATTACCAATATTATACTGCAAATGGAACGCCGGTAGGGGAAAACATACGAATCAATGATGACGACACAGAATATACACAAATGTTTCCGGTTGTGGATTTTGCAAAGGATGGGAGTTTTGTAATATCATGGTCTGATGCCCGAAACGGAGAAAATTTTGATGTTTACGCGCAACGATTCAGTTCGGACAGAGAACCCATTGGTGAAAATTTTCTGGTCAACCAATCTACCCAATATCTCCAGATACAATCCCGAATTGCGATTTCCGATTCCGGTAATTTCTGTATTGTTTGGCAACACAGTGCAGAAGGATCAGGTGAAATTTATGCACGAATTTTTGATAAAGAAGGAACGCCCGTTTCTTCAGAATTTGTTGTCAGCACACATCTTGACAGTTCGTTAGATTGCTGGTCACCTGATGTAGCGGTATTGGCTGATGGACGTTTCGGTATAACCTGGACCTCGGGAAGCGAAGATCCGGGACGTGAGGCGTATATCAGCGTTTATGATGCTAATGCCAACCGCTTGATAGGCCCGGAACGTATTTCGACACTGGATGAATATAATTTTGTCAGTTTATCGCGAATTGCAGCTCATCCGGAATGGAATGTGTTTGAGCTCCTTTGGTTGGGATTCAAAGATGGCGAATGGGGACTGTATTCTGATAATTACGCTCCGGATATGGCATTTTCTCCAAATCCATATCATGTTTGTGATTTTGATGGAGGCTATTTTTATTTTGATCTTGCACTTTCCCATTTAAAGAATTCATTATATGTCTGGCAGGATGGAACGGTTGATGAATTGGATGTTTTTGCTGATTGGAATGGTGAAAAAATCCCCATGCGTATGACTTTTGGTTCAGGATTTGACAGCATGGTCCCCATATCCTGGGAACCGCCTTATGGCTATCAGGATGTTGAAAAATATAATATATATCGTATGCTGCCCGGCATATCTGGACCTGAGATGATAGCAACGGTTGATCCCTCAACGCGTATTTTACCCAACATGATGCTGGATTATATCGATACCACGGCAGAAAATGGGCAGGAATATCTCTATTCCATTGAAATGGATGGCAGTGGTGCACCTGCTATTATATTACCTGATACGGTCAAGCCGCAAGCCGGCGGGCACAAGATTCGTTCACAGTGGGCAAGTACGGTTCCCAACATCAATGGTATTCCGGATTATGATTTGGAAGAGTGGAAAGGCGCAATTCCCATGAATATCAAAAATCCAGATGCACAGGATATGGTTGTACTGATCGTTATGAATGATGATGACAACCTATATCTGGCAGCTTATGATGCCAATGATTTTATGCTTGATCCCGGAAACGCATTGGGATTGCTGTTTGATGAAAATGGTGACGGCCGCTGGGAATCCTCTCTATCTCTTGAAGAGGGTATGATCCGTTTAACCAATGCTTCTACCCAGTTTACCCCGTTTCTGGGGGAATACCCGGACGGGATGCATTTTGGTGTTCCGAAAATTGATGATAATATAGAATTCGCAGTAGAAGATAATGATGGTCATATCTGGTATGAAGCACGTATCAGCTTGAAATCCAGTGCGCTCAAAGCATCAGCAGGCGATGATATAAAAGCAGCAATCTGGATTGAAGATCCCGGTACCTTTTATGGCAATGGATACGGCAACAGTGGTGAGTGGCCAATGAATTGTTTGTGGGATTCTGCCCTGCCATTGGGCACCATTACCCTTGCAACACATAAAGATACTATCAAACAATATGACTGGCCCATGGTGCATGGAAATCCACTGGGCAATAATTGGTTAAAAGATGAAGATGTCTTGTATCCGCCCCTGAATGCTGTTGAATATTTTGCGGATGCCGAGTATGGTGTGGAAGTTTTGAAAACGTTTGGGGACTATCTCATTGTAGGCTATTCTAATGATCCGGTCAAATTTACAATCTTTGATATAAATACCCGTGAGATTTTGTGGAGTTTTGAACCTCCGGGTTCAACAAGTGCCCTGGACTGTATTCCGGCAACGGATGGGAATATAGTCGTATTTGGCGCACAACACGCACAGGGATTATATGGTCTGGACCTGCATACGGGTGAAGAACTCTGGTTAAAACCTTTGGGTCCGTTACATTTGCAAAATCCGGTTATAGATGATGGTCGGGTATTTATCTGTAGTGATTCGCTTTATTGTCTCGATTTGGAAAACGGTGAAACGTTATGGTCTCATGATAATGAGTATATTACCAGGCAAATGACACCGGTTGTGGATGATGATTTTGTTTATTATAATACAGGACGAAAAATATTATGTTTTGATAAAGTTAATGGCACTTTGAAATGGGAATTGACAAACTTGCATTATAATGGTCCCCTGGTTTTGGATGATTACTTTATGTATACATTCCACAATGATTCTCTGATATCGCGTAATAAATCGGATGGCAGTATAATCTGGTCTACGTTTATTGATGATATGGATATGGTCAGCGGATATACAAATCACATTGCAGTTGACAATTCACATATCTGTCTTGCAATTGGTGGTAATTCAGATACGGTTGCGGAATTGCGCACCTTTGATAAAACAGACGGCAGTTTGCTTTGGCATTATGATTTCCCGGACTGGAGGTTGACTGAACCTCTCATTGCCAATGATGTTGTATATGTTATTAATGACGAGTTGTGGGCATTTGATGTAAACACAGGAGACAGTTTGTTTTGTTCGCAGGAAGGAGGCATGATGCGATTCACGCAACCGGCGCTGGCGGACCATCGATTGTTTGTAGCTACTTATGATATAATTTTAGCAATGGACCATCGTGATGTGAATGCGATTAGTGAAAACGAACCGGTAACAATGGATTATCGATTGTTTCCCAATTATCCCAATCCCTTTAATCCTGAAACTATGCTGTCATTTCAAATACCACAAAAGGGACATGTTGAGCTAAAAGTGTATGATGTTACAGGTCGTCTGGTACGGACCTTGATTGATGGACAAGTTCAGGCGGGTGTTCACCAGGTTCGGTTTAATGGTGAGGGATTGGCATCCGGTATTTATTTTTACAGGTTAACAGCAAATGATTATAAAGAGTTTGGTAAAATGTTGTTTGTGAAATAACAAAACGAGGATATGAGTATGAAAACACTGGACCGAAGAACTTTCATCAAGACAGCAGCAGTTACCACAGGAATTGCCGGGCTTTCCTGTAGTACAAAAGATCAGACCGTTTTACCCACATCATCGCTGCCATCGCGAAAAATTGGTGAGCTGGATGTAAGTCGTATGATTTTGGGTGGAAATCCCTTTAGCGGGATCTCGCATGGGGAGCCGCTGGTCTATACCAACAAACTTTTCAAGCAGTATTTGACCCATGAAAAGATTGTAGAGGTTATGCGGATGTCTGTTGCCGGAGGAATCAATACTTTTTTGGGACGGGTTGATGATAACACCATCGGGTTTTTGAAAAAATACAAGCAAGAGACCGGTACTATGATGCCGTGGCTGGCACAAACGTCTGCTAAACCTATGCGCGGTGCGACCCCGGCCCAGATCCGGGAGAACATAAAGTGGTCTGTAGATAACGGAGCAACCGGGGTGTATATTCAGGGCCAGTCTGCGGATTATTTTGTACAGGAAAATCAGATACAACAAATTGTTGATCATTTGAACTACATCCGCGATCTGGGAAATCTTGCAGGTGTAGGCGCACACGATTACCGTACTATTGCGGCATGTGAAGAAGCGGGCATTGTACCTGATTTTTACATGAAAACCCTGAATCCGCTGGAATACAACTGTCCTGATTATGAGGACACGTTAAAAGTGATGGCGCAGGTAACGGTTCCGTGGATTGCATTCAAAGTGCTTGCAGCAGGACGTATTGATCCCAAAGAAGGATTTAAACAGGCGCTTGATGCCGGTGCGGATTTTCTCTGTGTGGGGATGTTTGATTTTCAGGTAGATGAGAATTTGGAACTGTTCCGGTCATTGATATAGGGGTTTGTTTTTTACCCACGAATTACACGGATGTACACGAATATACCGGTTGTAAAGATTTGCCCGGCACCTCTGAGGTGCCGGGCAAGTTTGCTTTTATTGATCGTGATGCAGATCTCTGCATTCCGGAATATCATATAGGGACATACGTCCCATCTTGCTCGTACCCAAACTCCTGTTTGGGTACGCAATAAATTTTGTATTTAGGATCATTATGAAAAAGATTATATTTTTACTGGTTTTGATTCTGGCAGCTTTACCCAATATTACTGCGGCTGCCAGCGCGAGTCTTGTTTTGGGAACCGGTTACAATTACTTGAGCAACACGGATGCCCAATCCGGTTGGGCACCCACGTTTGGATTTCATTTTTACATCCCCTCGGATGAAAATGTCGGGATCCATATTGGTGTGCTGTGGGACAGAAAAAAAGGTGTGATCAAAGATCAGGTTTTAGGAGGAACCTATACCGGGCCGGTATATACGAGTGATATCACCTATGATATTACTTTTTTTGAGATAAATGCCCAAATTAGATCGGTATTAAAACAATATAAAGCCATGAAGGGATTTGTACAAACAGGTCCGGCTGTAAAAATCGGGATGCGTGACAACAGCAGTATCATTAATAAAACATTTATCCGGGATATTGCTGATTTAGCTGAATGGGATGAAATGAACTATTATTTTAGATACGCAACCGGTGATGTCAGTTCGGCTCCTTACATTCTCAAGAGCTCTGGTTTTGCATGGAATTTTGCCATGGGGTTGAACGTACCCAGGGTTGAATTTTTGGTCCAATATTCCATGCATTTTTTTGAGATCCATACCCTTGATCGGGCCGAGTTGGACACCAGTATGAATACCCTGACATTTATGATGAGTGTTGATCTTGGTATTATTTTAAAGCCCCAATAATCCGCTGTGTTTTAAAAGCGAAAAAATAGTTTCTCACGAAATACACAAAAAAGCGGGAAGCGAAGATTTGCCCGGCACCTCCGAGGTGCCGGGCAAGTTTGCTGTTATTGATCGTGATGCAGATCCCTGCATCACGGAATATCATATAGGGACATTCGTCCCATATTGCTCGTATCCAAACTCCTGTTTGAATACGCTATGAATAGTATCCCACGAAACACTAAAAATAGCACAATGCCGGTTGCTGAGTGCGGGTCCGCGAAAGCGGACGAGAAAAGTGAAGCACCGGCAACTCTAGTCCCTTTGAAATTGGATCAAAAGTCACCTCAATATTAATCTTTTGAAATCACCCCAAAAAGCTGTAAATTCAACAACAAACCTTGTTAACGATTATAATAATATATGGAATGTGATATGATACGATGCCTCCGCAAAGCTGTGGTTATATTTATAATTACCCAAACGGTTGTTTTTTCACAAACAGTTACCCCCAGTTCTGAATTGTTTCAACGATTACAAACAGCGTTAGACAGTTTACAATCCGTTGAAGGATATACCGGGTTGTCTGCCGCTGTTGAATTCGCAGATGGTACATATTGGCAGGGTACAGCCGGAACCGCCAACACATCCACCGGTGCCGCAGTTGAACCCGATATGCTTTTCAGTGCCGCCAGCATAACCAAAACATTTACCGCGTCATTAATTTTGCAGCTCATGGATCAGGGATTGCTTGGCCTTGACGATCCGCTTTCAGACTGGCTGTCTGATTATGATAATATTGATAACAGCATTACCATCCGTCAATTGTTGAACCACAGCAGCGGGTTGTATGAGTATAGTGATAATCTCAATGGTCAGCTTGCGGTTTTAATGCATCCCGATCAATACTGGTCCCCGGAAGAAATCTTGTCGCTTGTGCTGGCTCCCTACTTTGAGCCTGGAACCGATTACCACTATTCCAATACCAATTATATTCTACTGGGCATGATTGCCTGCAAGGCCCTGCAGGTGGATTCGTTAGAGAATGAATATGTATCACGCTTTTTTAATACCTGCGGATTACCCCGAACGTTTATGGATGTGGAACAGAGCATTCCGGATACCTGCGTGATTGCCAACGGCTATATGGATCTGAATAATGATGGCGTTCTGGATGATATGGGTGTATTTCCCCGTACAGCCATTTACAGTGCGGCCTGGACCGCCGGGGCCATTGTTTCCACTGCTAAAGATCTGGCACATTGGGGCCAATGTCTGTATCGCGGGGAGGTGTTAACGCCTGCGTTGCTGGATACCATGCTCAACAGCAGACCTATTGATGCGCAATCCGGTTTGCAAGAGAATTATAGCTTGGGCGTTATGTTTTATACCTATGACGGTCATGCGTTTTACGGCCATACCGGTCACATTCCCGGTTATGCTTCACAGTTGGTGTATTCACCTGAAATGGATTTTTCCGTATGTGTTCTCAATAACGATCATTTTGCCAATCTGTCTCCTGTAACCCGTACCCTGACCGGACTATTGATTGATCAGGCAACAGACATTGCAGATCCTAAAGAACAGATTGCAAGCGGTTTTGATCTTGCTGGCAGTTATCCCAATCCTTTTAACAGCCGTACAGTTGTTCGCTATAATGTGGATCGAAATTCACAATTAGCTGTAAGGATTTTTGATGTTTCCGGCAGACAAGTAGCTACCCTGACCGATGCGTATCACGCAGCCGGTGAATATGAACAGATGTGGGATGGTCGGGATGATAGCGGTTCCCCTGTATCATCGGGGATCTATTTCTGTCAATTGCAAAGCAATGCAGGAACTCGAATGCTAAAACTGACCTTAATAAAATAAGTGAATGTATTACAGGCCAGGTATTTGAGGGGTATTATCATGAAAAAGAATGTTTTATTATTTTTGTTATTCTTGCTGTTTTTTTCCTGTTCAACCAGCAAGAATCCCATGAATCCTGTAGGGGTTGAACCGGAAAAAATTGATTTCTCACAGTCAGAGATCCATTATAGGATAGTGAACGGATGGTCAAGTTCTTATACGCTTGATGTTTTTTCGGATGGGGCGGTCATTGCCAAAGAATTACAACATGCAAACGCTCAGACTGTGTTGGATAGTGCATATACGACACTGACTGATGATGAAAAAAAGGAAATTTCGGAATTGTTTGGGTATTTTCAATATTTTGATTATAGATATTTGCCAGAAGAAATTTTTACAGATCTGGATGATCATCTTATCATTTTTTTTCATCAGGACAAGGCAGATACAGTACATGCTTATATGCCTGGATCCTGTCAATTACCTGACCAATTACGTTTCATTTTCAACGAACTTCAAAACCGCATGTTTTCCATGTTGAAGGAGTAAATAAAAAACGACCCTGAAAAAGGGCCGTTTTAATGAATCGATTATCAGGCTACATCGGCAATTTGCTTGCGTAAAAAATCCAAAGCAATTGGCAGTTGTTCATCCATGTTTTCCCACCCGCATTCCAGAGACATTCTTCCCTTGTAGTTTATTTTTCGAATAGCTTCAAGGTAGGGTCTAAAATCTTCCTGTCGTTTACCCGGCCACATTCGTTCTTCATTTTCTGCAATATGGGTATGGTTCACCATGCTTCCGGCTTCCAGAATCACCTCCGGGGGTTCATTTTCACGCATCATGTGATAAACATCTACCAGAACCTGTATGTTGGGGTGATTGGCTTGTCTGGCAATATCCAGTCCTTCTGCAAGGGTATTGATGAAATTGGTTTCACCGCTGTTCAAATGTTCAACCGCAATAACAATGTCATATTTTGCTGCCAAAGGCCCCATTTTTTTCATAAGTTCGACAAATTGTGCTGTGGCTTTTGATTTTTCAAAACCTTCCGGGATTTTACGTGAATCACCACTGCCGAAAACAATGGTTTTTGCTCCGCTGATTTGTACCCGTTTGAAAACGATTTCAGAGTAGGTCAGTATTTTATCCACATCTACCTGTTCGCCAATAGTTTTAAGCGAGCTGGGAATAAAACTGCGAAAGGCAGGCAGCGGCATGTTTATCTGCTTCAAGGTCTCTAAATTAGCCAGAAAATCCGATTCCGGTTTGCCGGGTTCGGTAAACGGTCCCACAGATGCTTCAAAATAATTATAACCATGTTTCTTTAGCAGTGGCACATTCTCAAGCTTTGTACAAACTCCAATTTCGGATAAAAAGCCATTTGTCGCCTGCGATTTGGTGCAATTTGTATTCAAAATCATGGGTGCTGTTCCTAAAACTCCGATTGTTTTTAATGCCTGTCGTCTGGTAATCATAACAATTGCCCCGTTTGTTAGTCTGGTAACCGTTTAATTTTGATTTCCTTAAAATACCAGATGCTGTTAGCATCGTGTGCCTGAATTGCAATTGCGCCGCCGTTAGGATCAAGAAGCCGGTGTTTGCGGCTTTCAACCCGTTCAGGATTTTCCGGTTCGGTATAATCCATTATCAGCTCATCGTTAATTTTGGCTATGATACGTTTTCCGTCTACTTTGATATAAAGTTTAAACCACTGGGTTTCATCGACCGGAGATTCGTGAATGTCTTTGATTGCATATAAACTTCCGGTTTTTCGGGGATCGTTCTGTGAGTTGTTCAACTGGATCTCATATCCTTTACCCAGATGTTTGGCCGCATCGCGTTCAGAGTAATCGGTATGAAAAAAGATACCGGAATTTGAATTGGGCTCGCATTTGGAAATGATTTCCAATTCAAAGTTTTTAAATTTTACCAGGTCCTGGGTCTTTTCATCCCACATAGAACAAATGCGAACGAATGGTTGCAGAGGTATCGTGAACAACCAGAATTCCATCTTTGACCATGTAAGATTCAGGATTTACATTGGCTTTCCAGCCGGTCAGATCAACACCGTTAAACATTTGAACCCAGCCGTCATCACTGTTGTCAGATTGACAACCCATTACTGAAAAAAGAAACACAATAAACACAACTGTTAATAGTTTTTTCATTGCCGAACCCTTTCAGATTTGAATGGAAAGAACGATAGTAAGTGATTTATTTTGAGAATGGATATGGTATAATATTAATATATAGAAATGCCGCACACATGCAATCTTTTTTACTCGAAATTCTTGTATTGTGCTATTTTATAAGGAGAGAATAGAATGAAATATATGAGATATAACCCATTGTTAATAATTATACTTGCCGTAATCTAATAAAATTATTGCAATAAACCCGAATTATATTCATATTATAAAAATCCGGAATCTTGCTGAAAGATAAAAGGACAAAATCGTATTATGACAAAAACATCAATGGCTCCGTATACTCGTCGTGAATTTATAAAAAAAGCCTCGCTATCTGCTTTACCTTTTTTAATGTATTGTAACACTTTGAAAAAACAACCCAATGTTGTATATGTGTTTGCAGACCAATGGCGTGCATGTGATACCGGATTTGCCGGAAACAACCAGGTACATACACCCAATCTGGATAATCTGGCCTCCAAAAGTCTGGTTTTAACAAATGCCGTTTCCGGATGTCCGGTTTGTAGTCCGTATCGGGCCAGTTTAATGACAGGACAATATTGGCTTACCCACGGTGTTTTTTATAATGACAAGCCACTTAAGCCCAGAGGTGTAACGTTAGCCAATGCGTTCAAGCAAGCAGGTTACGCAACAGGCTATATTGGGAAATGGCACCTTATGGGAGTATCTGAAGAATTGCCGTATCCGCAAAACCGGCAGGCACCGGTACCAAAAGACAGACGATTGGGATTCGATTTCTGGAAAACTCGAGAATGTACGCATGATTATAACCATTCATTTTATTATGATGAAAATGATGTAAAACAGACCTGGCAGGGGTACGATGCAATTGCTCAAACCCAAATGGCAAACGAGTACATTGAAAACCATGCAGACAAGGGTCCGTTTTTTCTCATGTTGTCGTGGGGACCGCCTCATGCTCCTTATGAGACAGCACTACAAAAATACAAAGACATGTTTGATCCTGAAAAGATTAAGCTTCGTCCCAATGTACCCAAGGAACTTGAAGAAACCGCCAAAGAGGAAATTGCCGGCTATTACGCACATATGGCCGCGTTGGATGATTGTATTGCAGATCTGTTGGATACAATAAAGAAAAGTGGCATTGAAAAGCACACCATTTTTGTGTTTACTTCTGACCATGGAGATATGCTGCGTTCACATGGAATGACCAAAAAACAAAAACCCTGGGACGAATCTATAAAGGTCCCGTTTGTATTGAGATACCCGCAATTGCATGGTAAAAAAGGGCAGGTTTTGGATGTACCTTTTAACACGCCGGATATTATGCCAACCTTGTTGGGCTTGTGTGATATACAAATTCCCAAGGCAGTAGAAGGTTCTGATTTTTCCGCTATCTTTGCCGGCTCGCCGGCACCTGAAGAAGCTGTTGCGTTGCTCAGTTGTCCCGTACCTTTTCATCAATGGGGATACAGCAAAGGCGGTAGAGAATACAGGGGGCTGCGTACCCATCGTTATACCTATGTTAAGGATCTGAACGGACCCTGGCTGCTATATGATAATACTCTTGACCCATACCAGATGAACAACCTGGTTGACCATCCCTCTTATCAGTCAATAAAAGCCAAGCTGGATGAGCGACTGCAACGAAAGCTTTTAGATACCCGTGATGCTTTTTTACCGGGCCAGGAATATATGAAAAAATGGGGCTATAGTTGGGACGGTAGTGACGAACCAGAATGAGTTTGTAAGATTTGAGGTAGTATATGAAAATGGATTTGTTGAAAAATAATCGCTCCATACAAACCATACTCATTGAAATTTTTTCAGTTGTTTTTGGCGTGTTGCTGGCCCTGGGAATTAACGAATGGCGGGAAAATCTTGCCAATCAACAGGCTGTAAATGAAATTATGCAAAACATTAAAAGCGAAATTGTATCCAATATTGATTTTCTTGAAAAGGTATATGAAAACAATCAGGAAACGGTTCGGCTTGCTTCTGCTGACACATTAGAAGAAAAAGTTGATGGAGATCGCACCATAGTGCCTGGTATTCAACTACAGGAAACTGCCTGGAAGACACTCATGTCAACAGGGATTTCCCAGCATCTGGATTATGATACACTGTATCGTTTATCACAGGCTTATTCACTGCAAGAAAATTATAAAAAAGTGAGTATGAGTCTGGTACAGGCGGCAATGAATACATCCGCATACACAGCCGCAAATAAAAGTACGATAGATAATGATTCTTTTACACATGAATTTTTAGATTATTTTACCATGATCGTCCAGATGGAAGCACAGTTGTTAAAAACCTACAAAGATCTGACGATATATCTGGATATCAATACTAGCGAAAACAAGCTTCAACAGAATTCAGTTCAGACAAAAACAAAAGAATGATACACCTTTAATTGGTAAACGAGAGGGTATAATGAGTATCCGAAAACGTCTTCATCCTATTGTCAGAGTTGTTTTACTTGTTGTAATTCTGATTATTGTCTATGTTGTCAATAAACGAACCATAAATACATCCGTTAATCCCAATTCCATCAGCGCGAAAGAAAAAGAACAAGGCTGGCAGTTGTTATGGGACGGTAAATCCTTTAATGGTTGGCGGGCTATATACGAATCGGATTTTCCCAAAACCGGGTGGATTGTAGAGAATGACGCACTGGTTTGTCTGGGCACGGACCTTCCGGATTCGCTGCGAGGCGGAGCCATTATTACAGAAAAAAAATATAAAAATTTTGAACTGGTTTTTGATTTTAAAATTAAATCCCATGCCAACAGCGGAGTTAAGTATTTTATCAATGAAGAGTTAAAGGCTTCACCCGGGCATGGTTTGGGGCTTGAATATGCTATTCTGGATGATTCGAACTGGCCGTATGATAAGCCGGATTATTTCAGGACTATGGGGTCGTTGTACGACATGGTCAAGGCGACAAATAATAAGCCGATAAAACCTCTTGGTGAATGGAACCATGGCAGGATTGTAGTGAATGGTAACCATCTGGAACACTGGTTGAATGGTATGAAGGTGGTTGAAATAGAAAAGAGCAGCCAGGACTATTATGAACGATTGGCTGTAAGTAAATATCGTAATTTTGAAGGTTGGGGAGAATTCCCCGATGGCCATATTCTGATTCAGGATGAAGGGCCGCGCGCTGAATTCAGAAACATCAAGATCAGAATTATTGATTGAGTATCTATTTACGATGGTGTTCACTTTGCTCTTGAGTTTTGTTAAACTTTTCAGTAATAATTTACCAATTCCCATAATGTTATAAATGATTGTCAGCTTTTTATCAGAGCCGGTTTGCAGGAGTATTGATTCATGTTTGGAATTCATTTAATTGATACGGCTGTCATTGTTTTATATTTTTGCCTCATTTTATATATCGGGGTGTTTGTTGGTTCAAAAAAAACAAAGAGTCTGAGCGAGTTTTTTATTGCCGGAGGAAAATGGGGCGGGGCAGTTTCGTTTCTGTTTGTTTTTTCATCTGCCCTGGCAGGAAATGAGGCCGTATTGGTTAGCGGTAAAGCTTACCAGGTTGGTTTGTCAGGCGTATGGTACTGGTGGAATTTTCTCTTGGCTACACCTATCTATTATCTGTTTTCTACTTATTTCAAGCGTGCAAGAGTATACAATGTTGCCGAATTTTTTGAGATGAGATATGGACAAAAAGCGGCCCTGTTTTACTCTGTATTTGGGGGCATTGTTTCTATCTTTTTTATTGGCATTATATTGTTGGCTATTGGAAAAATATTAACAGGCTTTACAACGCTGTCTCTTCAATCCTGTATATGGTTGATTGTGGTGATTGTTAGCGCTTATGTCTTTAGTGGCGGGATGATGTCTGCCTTGTTGACTGACTTGATTCAGGGAGCATTGATTATAATTGTCATGTTTTTAATCATGTTGCCGGTTGTGTGGAATGCTGCCGGAGGATTTCAGGCATTGACGGCATTGCCTCCAGAAACATGGGATTTTGTATCCACGGGTATGCCAATGAAAAGTGTTATTGCCTTGAATGTTTCTGCTGTTGTAGGGGCAATTGCCGGCCCCTGGATGCTGCCATGGATTGCGATTTCAAAAGATGAAAAAGCGGCAACGTTTTGCAGTTGGGGTAATTTTGGTAAACGGGTGGCTACTTTATTGTTTACTTTGTATGGAATTATGTTTGCAATTTTTCTTCCCAACCTGGCTGATCCGGAACAAGCGTGGGGGATTGCCATGTCTCAAATCTTACCTGCCGGTGTGGGTATAACAGGATTATTTATTTGTGCTTTTTTTGCCGCAGGCATGTCATCTGTTGATACATACGCAACCACTTCTTCATCCATGTTTATTGATTTTTTCTATAGGCGGGTTTTGAACAAAAACAAAACGATGAAACATTATCTATATATATCCAAAAGTTGGGCGGTAATATCAATCATTATAGGCGGTGTTTCTACCCTGTTTATTGATTCAATAGCAGATTATGTAAAAATTTGGATCACTTTATTATCTTTTATTGGTGTACCTATCTTTTTTGGAATATGGTGGCGCAAAGCGAACAGAAGCGGAGTATGGATTTCACTAAGCCTGGGAATGATAAGCTATTTGTTAATTATGTTTGTGTTTACAGGCAAAGGAAATGTATTTGAAAATCGCGATGTTGCATTACCCTGGGGTGTTTACATCCCAACAGGTCTTGCTTTTCTGGGTATGCTGGCAGGAGGTTGGCTTGGCAAATCGGAAAGCAAGGTTTTGCTTGACCGCTTTTATACTATCACAAGTACGCCTATTGGTCAGGAAAATCTGTTAAAACGAGTTGGAATCAGGCTGCCGTTTATGGTTGATGCTGACATGGTTCAAGAGGTTGGGGAAACTTTGGATGAGACAGAACTGACAAGGTTGTATGATGATAATGCAGTAAATAAAATTTTTGGTAAAAGCAGTAATTTAGAGTTTCGTTATGAACCTGCCTTGCCCTGGTTCTACAAAGGCTTCTTTATTATGATTTTGTCGTGTGTTGGGCTGGTTCTGTTAACGTGGCTGCTGACACGATTACTTTTTATTTGGTAAAGATATAGTATTAAATTTCTGGAGTAGTAAAAATGAAAAATGACAAAAGTATAATTGTCGTTTCAGCAAGTGAAAAAGAAAGACTATTGTTAAAAGCAGAACTGGAACTGTGTGGATTTTGGAGTGCGGTTTTCATTGCAGAAAACAAAGACACAGTTTTTCATCTATTAACAAGCAGTTCTGTTCATTTAGTAATATTTGATATGATCAATAATGTACCAAAAAGCAGCGAAATATTATCCCGGTTGGAAAATGAACTCAATATTCCCGTATTAAAGATTGCAGACGCTGACGAAATGTCCGAATCGAAAGCAAACAGTATTACAGTTCCCTTTGATTTTCAGGATTTTTTAGACAAAGTTAAGCGATTTATTTTGCCTGCAGGAGAAGTGGATCTGGAAAAGATCCGTACAAAGATCAGTTTCGAAGAAGAAGAATTGAGATACAAAGATTTATTTGAGCGTGCGAGTGATATCCTGTTGCTGCTGGATTTTGACACGCATACTATAATCGATGCTAATCAACAGGCTGTCAAGGCATATGGTTACAGTCATGATGAGTTGATAGGCATGAACTTGTTACACCTCATTCCACGTGAACAACATCTCAAAGTGTTAGAAAATACGATCAAGATGAATAAAGAAAATATTGTCTTGTATTCCAGAGATCGTATTCATCAAAAAAAAGATGGCAGTCAAATTTGTGTATCAGTGAGTGCTACATGCATTGAGTATGGTGGCCGCAAAGTGTTTCAGGATATTGTGCGTAACGAAACGGATCGAATCCATTATGAGAGACAGTTGAAAAAATTGAATCTCGAATTAAATGAAGCAAATGAGAAATTGTTACAGGAAAATATAAAGCTTGAAAAGACACAACAGGAACTGGAAAGACGAAAAGAAGAGCTGGAAAATTATCAAAATCACCTTGAAAAACTTGTTAATGAACGCACCGAGTCGTTAAACATTGTCAACAAGGAGCTCAAGCAGGAGATCAAAGAACGGAAAAACGCAGAAAAGGAGCTTTTAAATTCTTTGCGGGACAAAGAGGTGCTTATCCGGGAATTGTATCACAGAACCAAGAATAATATGCAGGTGATTATCTCCATGATGCAGCTGCACAGATATCGGTCAAAAGACAAGGAATTGACAACATTCATTGATGATATGGAGAAACGAATTTACAGCATGTCTTTGGTGCACCAAAAATTGTACGAGTCTGAAAATTTGTCAATGATCAGATTTAATGAATATATTAAAGATTTGATTCAACATTATAAAGTGAGTTTCAAGACAAAAGAACGAAATATCAGTTTTGCACTTGATTTGGCTGCTGTAAATGTATTGATTGATACAGCAATACCCTGCGGAATTGTTATAAATGAGCTCATTGTAAATGCGTTAAAATATGCGTTTCCGGATCATCAGCCCGGTGAAATTCGTATAGCATTGGAAGAAAAGCCTGGTAATATGATACAATTGACCATATCAGATAATGGGGTTGGTTTGAAAGATGATTTAGAGATAGATAGCATTTCAAATTTAGGTCTTAAAACGGTTTTAAACATTGTAAAACATCAATTACAGGGTGAGTTTTTAATTGAAAAAAACAATGGATTGTCATTTTTTATTACATTGGAAAATATAATTCATAACCCAAGGGTTTAGGAGCGTTTGTCAGTAAGAAGCTGAACTTGCAAATTTTTAACTGCTGAAATTTTCTCAAATTTTTTGTATATTTAAAAAATGATTTGAGGAAATGAAAAATGGATTATAAATCTTTATTAACATTTGCAGCTGATACGGCCGTAAACGCGGGCAAGTTGACCCTGGGTTATTTTCAAACGGGAATTCAGCCGGATTTTAAAGCGGATGATTCTCCGGTAACTGTTGCCGATAAAAAAGCTGAAGAATATATCCGAAATTGTATTGAAAAGAAATATCCGGATCATGCCATTTTGGGCGAAGAGTTTGGTGAAAGCGAACAACAAAATGCTACATTTAAATGGTATATTGATCCTATTGACGGCACAAAATCGTTTATCAGCGGTGTGCCCATGTATGCGGTATTGATTGGGTTGGAGATTGAGGGCGTTTCCCGTGTGGGCGCTGTCTATTATCCGGGAACCGACGAGCTCTTGTGTGCTGCTGATGGAAAAGGTTGCTGGTGGAATGGGCGGCGGGCCTGGGTTTCGCAAAAAAAAGATCTTTCAAAAGCTATCATTGCTCATGCAGATACCACAACCTTTGCTCGACAAAAAAAGGGGGAAGCATGGCAGCGTTTGCAGAATGCCGTGTATTATCGTGCGGGCTGGTGTGATGCTTATGGATACCTGCTTACGGCAACAGGACGTATTGATTTAATGCTTGATCCGGCAATGAATCCCTGGGATTGTGCTCCTTTTCCTCCCATCTTTCGGGAAGCTGGTGGCTTTTTTGGAGACTGGAAAGGCAACGAGACCATCCTTCAAGATGAGGCTTTGGGAACATCAAAGATCCTGCTACCCCAGGTTTTGAAAATTCTGAATCAATAGGGATGGTTTATAACAGAACCGGATAATGCAATGAATCAGGATTATATAAATATTCTATTAAAATCTGAAAAATATGTCGTTGGGCTCATGTCAGGTACATCTATGGATGGTATTGACGCTGCATTGGTCAGGATTGTAGAGTCGGATGATGGCCAATCTTTCGAGCTGCTGCATTTTCTAACCATTCCTTATCCCCCGGATATACATCGTCGTTTGTCAGATCTCGCCTCTGCAGAATCCTATCCTGTGAATGATCTGGTTCAACTGAATGTGGAAACAGGTATTCACTTTGCTTTTGCAGTAAAAGCCCTTGTTCAGGATGCAGGTATAGCGATGCAAGATGTTGACCTGATCGGCTCTCATGGGCAAACAGTCCGTCATTTACCCCTGGCTAAACCTTTTCCGGCAACGTTGCAAATTGGTGATCCATCATATATTGCGCAGCAAACCGGGGTCATAACTGTGGGAGATTTCCGCATGGCCGATATGGCCGCGGGCGGGCAAGGCGCACCGCTTGTCCCCATGTTTGATTTTATGGTATTTGGGTCACCTGAAAAGAACCGTGCTGTGTTAAATATTGGTGGTATAGCCAATGTGACCATTCTGCCTGCTGGAGAAGATCTGGATAAGGTGCTTGCCTTTGATACCGGCCCCGGAAATACAATTGTGGATAACTTGTGTAAAACTTATTATGCAAGAGATTTTGACAAAAATGGTGAAATTTCTGCCTGTGGAAAAGTCCATTTTGACATTGTGGATATCTTTTTAAAAGACAAGTACTTTGCTCAGGAACCACCCAAGTCTACTGGGCCCGAGCACTTTGACCTTAATAACTTTAATATTATTAAAAGGTTGGGTGATTGTGGCAATGTCTGCCACGAAGATGCAATTTCAACCATGACGTATTTTACGGCGAGGTCCATTTTTGAGCAAATTCAACGTTTTTCGCCTGTAAAATTGGATGAATTGTATGTTAGTGGCGGGGGTGTGAATAACTGTTCATTAATGCAGCATTTGCACGATTTATTTAAAGCTGTGGAAATTTATAAAACAGATGACTATGGCTTGCCTTCAGACGCCAAAGAGGCCATGTGTTTTGCAATTATGGCGAATGAAACGCTGCATGGCGCCCAGGGGAATGTACCATCAGCAACCGGAGCTATAAGGCCGGTTGTATTGGGAAAGATTTGTTTACCCTAAATTTATTAAATGTATTATAAAAAAAATCCCCGAATTATATTCGGGGATCATCAGGTTTAAATATTTCCAAATTCTTTTTGATATTCTTTAAGCAAGTTGTCTGCCCAGTTGTCAATGGCTTCCATCTTGCCGAAAAAGAAACGCAGTACAGGGGGTTCCTCAATAAAATTCAATCCGCCTACCAGTTCACGATGTTTGTATAACCAGGTGAGACGATCTACAACATATTCTATTTGAGAGACTGTGTACACACGACGTGGAACAGCGAACCGGGCCAATTCAAGATCAGACGGAACTTCATTGCCTGCTTTATCTCGGTCCATTGAAACTGTACCACGTTCCATACTGCGAACACCGGAAATAAGATATGAGGCTGCTGTTAGTGCACCGGCAGGATATTGTACCTGCGGAATATGATCAACAAAACGCATTGCATCCACGTGACATGCAAGACCTCCCGGAGGTGTTACCACGGGCACACCTTCTTCAACCAGGCGTTCAACAAAGTATTTGATCATTTCAACAGAAGCACCGGCAACATCTACATTGGTCATTTCACGGATACCAACAGCCATGGCTTCAACTTCTTTGGTAGACATACCACCATAGGTTGAAAAACCTTCATACAATGGCAATGAGGGCAGAATGTCTTCATAGAATTTTTTATTATTGGTTGCTATAAAGCCACCACGTACACTACAGCTTTTACGTCCTGAGAGGTAAAAGATATCACTCAAACCGCAGATTTCCTGTATAATGTCCTTGATGGTTTTATTTTTAAATTCTTCTTCGCGTTTGTGGATCATGTAAGCGTTTTCTGAAATGAGACTACCGTCTACCATAACCGGAATCCCATATTTTTCTGCCAGCTTGCGAACCGCCCTGAGGTTTGCAATAGAGAACGGTTGACCACCTATGAGGTTGGTTGTACATTCCATTCGGATAAAAGAAATCTTTTCAGGACCATGTTCATCAATAACCTGTTGGAACAAGTCCAGGTCCAGGTTGCCTTTAAAAGGATCATCAAATTGTGGATCAATGGCTTCTTTGCGAAGGATTTCAAGTACGGTACCACCCAGAATTTCAAAGTGGGCTTTGGTTGTGGTAAAGTGGTAATTCATGGGGCAAACATCACCGGGTTTAACAAAATAACGTGACAACAAGTGTTCGGCTGCACGGCCCTGGTGTGTTGGAAGAACATATTTTAAACCCATAACTTCCTGAACAGAGTCTGCCAGTTTATAAAAACTTTCAGAGCCTGCATAGGCATCGTCAGATACCATCATGGATGCAAGTTGATTGTCACTCATTGCATTGGTACCACTGTCCGTCAACATGTCCATAAAAATGTCTCGGGTTCTTAAAAGAAAAGTGTTGAATCCGGCTTCTTTAATGGCTTCCAGTCTGCGGTCTGCTGATACTAAATTTGAGCTTTGAACAATTCTTACCTTGTGCATCTCCATTGGGAGTTCTTTACCGTTAGAGAGACGAATGATCATTTCTACCTCCGAATGCATAGTGTATATATTTAACTTTTTTGAATTACCAGGCAGGGCAATAGGAATAATAATTTAAAATATAATATTTATAGTGCAATGAAAAAAACAGCCTATTATTAAAAATAATGGCTGTTTTTGAAAAATGCTGGAAAAAGAGAGGTTTATAAGGATTGTTCCAGGGCGAAAGAAATATATTGTGTGTTATAGTGATAATATAAATCGTTGGATTGGTTGTTGATGAATGTCATGGATATTGACATTTTTAATGGCGTGAGGTTTGATGCAAAGCGTATCTGTTTTTCAATCGATGCCCAATACGTATAACGATTGTCCAGACGTGTACGATAATCTGAAAAAACATTACCTTCAATGTCCATTGCGAGGCGGTTTTCATAATCTTTGTTTTTCATAGAACTACCCAGGGTAAATGACAACTTCCAGGGCAATCTTTGTTTTAGTTTTAAATCAAATTCAGTAGAGTGGTATCCATAAATATCATCAAAGATTTCTTCATCTGAATAATAAAATCCGGTTTCAGTACCCAGGTAACGTGTAGAGTTGCTGAGATTACGACGAACCATCAACTGGCCACTAAGTCCGGTTTTAGGAGAAATGCTTTGCGCCAAACGAACCAGTCCTACAACTTGATTACTGTTGTTATCTCCAAGTGTTACAATTTCAGGGAAATTTTCTACAGGTGATGTGTTGCTTTCAGAGCTATAATATTTACTCATTAAATCGGTTTCGGCAATAAGGGTGGTGCCACTGTTAAAGAAACGACTGACGCGCAAATAGAAACGGCTTTGTGTATTTGAAAAAGGTTCAAGGACATCATATTGTTGAATATCCAATTCTATTCCAGCATATCCGTAAAATTGGGGAGTAAGAACAAGTTTTATATTTGCATAGAGATTTCCGGATTTTACATTGTACCAGCTATAAGCGTCGCTATGGTTTCTTGATCCAAAACTAATGCCTGCATTAATTCGGTTTCCTTTTTGACCCAAATAGTTGTAAAAAGACATTCCAAAATCGTTCACCATATAATTTTTGTCAGAATACTGTTTATATGCTGAATATGAACCGTCATAGTAAAAGCGAACACCGCTGTTTTCCTGGATCCAGTCGTGATTGGCATATGCATTGATCCAAGTATAATAATCACTGGATTGACGATAGTTGTTAAATGCATTGTCAGTATACCCACTGGATGTTTTGAGCAAGAGTCCGGGTTGTGCAAAAATCAATGCTGGTAAAATGAACAGGAATATAATATACTTTTTCATGATAAACCTCGATAAATAGAGCAGCGGTCAACCAGATGACCGCTGCTTTTTAACAGGAAAAGATTAATTATTACCACCTTTGCCATTACCTCTGCCTCTTCCGGGAGTTCCGTCAGAATTACGACCAAAGCCGGTTCCCATATTAGCACCACGTCCCAAACAATCTTCCGGTTTCACCCAATCTGCATCCTGTCCATTAGGGATACCATCACCATCAGCATCCGGAGCATTGTCGTTAATACCGTCACCGTCTTCATCTACAAAACCGTTCATTCCGCGTCCCTTGCCCTTGCCAAAGCCGTTTTGACTACCGGCAGCTACATAATCCGCATCCTGTCCATTAGGGATACCATCGCCATCAGCGTCCGGAGCATTGTCGTTATATCCGTCGCCATCTTCATCTACAAAATTACTTGCGCCCTGGCCTTTGCCGGCACCATTGCCTTGGCCTGCTTGTTGTACATAGTCTTCATCCATACCATTGGGAATACCGTCGCCATCAGCATCGGGGGCATTGTCGTTAATACCGTCACCATCTTCATCTACAAAGCCTTCGCCGCCAACACCATTGCCGTTGCCTGCACCGCTGCGGACATAGTCTTCGTCCATGCCATTGGGAATACCGTCGCCATCAGCGTCGGGAGCATTGTCGTTATATCCATCACCATCCAGGTCAACGAATTTTGGACCATGTTCAGTGGTTTGAGAGAATACTGCAGGAACGCTAAAAAAAGCGATCATTGCAAAAGCAAGAAGCAGAACTGATAATGTTTTTGATGTTTTCATGATAAACTCCTTTATGTTTAGTTTTTAATCATTTCTAATCTTTGTAAGGCAACCTGTGTGCCAAAAAATCAATGCAAACCTAAAGGTTTATAAATAAAAAGGTTGCGCAGAATTGTAAAAATTACTACTATATACAAGTTTCGACAGTTTGGTCGATTCGTTCGACCAAACTGTCGGTTTGTGGGTATTCAATGCTGGAGAAGTTATGAAGTCCTTGTTAACGGAAAAACCGGTAGAACGCAGTACCGTTTTCAGTCCCCGTATATTGGTATTATTGTTTATAATTTTTGGATTTTTAATGGTGCTCTATTCCGTAATGGAATTGATGGCAAGCAAACGCGAGCAGGTGCATATTATGGAAGAGCAGGCCATTGCCATGATCACGGCTATGCAAAAAAGCAGTGACAATGCAATCCGTTCTTTTAATCTTGTAGAAGAATTGCTGGCGGAAAAACTTCTCAGTAATGTTCGATTGTTAGAACGAATGGATGCAAAAGGTATTCTTACTGAAGAGGCCATCATACAGATTGCAAAGGAAAACCAGATATTCCGCATCAATGTGTTTGATGCAAATGGCGTTCGGGAAAAAAGTAATAGTGAAGCAGGACGAGGTTCCGGCCAGGGAATGGGCCTGGGATTGAGCGGGGGGCAGGGGATGGGGCCCGGTAGAAATATGAATTCAAACCAGCGCTTGTTTGATTTGCTTGATAATCCCGAGACAGATGAATTGGTAATTGGATTCAAGCAAAGCCGGTTTAGTACAGGGAATCGATTTGCTGTTGCTAAAAAAAGACGCAATGGCGGGGCCATTGTTTTGAATATTGATGCCAACGACATGCTTAATTTTCGCAAAACCATAGGAATCGGCAGATTGGTAAGGGATGTGGGAGATAGTGATGGTATTGAATATATTGTATTGCAGGACAGTACGGGGATATTGCTGGCATCGGCAAATATGGATTCTCTGGTAGCGATAGATAATGATCCCTTTTTAAAAGAGGTTGTACATTCTGAGCAACCTAAAACACGTTTTACAAACTTTGATGGAGAAAGTATTTTTGAAGTGGTTCAGCCATCCATACCGGGGATAAAAGAAGTTATGCGTATAGGGCTGTCAACCCGACATCTGCAGGAAGCTCAGTCAAGTGCAAAAAGACGTGTGTTTATTGCATCCATCCTGTTTCTGGTGGTAGGTGTGATGGTAACCAATTGGATGGTAGGGAATCAGAATTATTCATTGCTTCAAAACGCGTATAACAAGATAGAGAGTTATACCGGCAGCATACTGACCCATATGGATGAATCTGTCATTGCCATCAATATGGATAAACGTATTACGCTGTTTAATGAAACCGCGGAAAAGATGTTTGAACGTCCGGTAGCCGATGTTTTGGGCGAGCCCTGTGAAGAGATAATACCCGAACTCTGTGATTATTTGAAAAAGGTGGTTGAAACCGGCAAGGAAGCACATTATCCATCATTGGTGTTGAATATTAATGGTCAATCCCGAATTTTAACCATGAGCGTGAATATAGTGCCGGACAATGAAAGAGATAAAGATATTATTTTTGCGGTTGTTAAAGATATTACAAGGCAAAAACACCTTGAAGAAAATCTGGCGCGCAAAGATAAAATTACGGCTATGGGGCATCTGGCATCGGGCGTGGCACATGAGATCAGGAATCCTTTAAATGCAATCAGTATGATAGCGCAACGCTTTAAAGTAGAGTTTGAGCCTGCTTCGGATGTAGAAGAGTATAAGCAATTGTCGGAAACCATGGTCAAAGAATCGCGAAGAATTAATGACATTGTACATCAGTTTTTGGAATTTGCCCGACCCGCGGAATTGAGTCTTGCTAAAGCGGATTTGAGCGTTTTGTTTAAAGATGTTGAAACCCTGTTAAAACCTCAGGCTGAGCATAAAGGTCTTTCTTTTCTTGTTGAATGTGACGCGAACCTGGAAGCAACCGTAGATGCTGATAAATTAAAACAGGTGCTCTTGAATCTTGTGCGGAATGGTATGGAAGCCAGTAAGCCTGGTGGAAAGATCAGCATGAAAGCGGTTGAAACAGATGAAAAGATACGATTAACCGTGCAAGACAATGGCAAAGGTATTGCACCGGAACATCTCGATAAAATTTTTAATATGTACTTTACAACACGAGAAGAAGGCACAGGACTAGGTCTCAGTATTGTACAACAGATTATTTCTCAGCATAATGGTACCATTGATGTGGAAAGTAAGGAAAATCAGGGTACGTTATTCACCATACAGTTACCCAAAGGAGTTTAATAATGGCCAGGCATACCATACTTGTAGTAGATGATGAGGCCCCGCAGCGTGAAGCATTGTCCGGGTTTTTAAAGAAAAAAGGATTCAATATTCTGACAGCTGATGGTGGAATACGGGCATTGGACACAGTAAAGGACCAGGCAGTAGACATGATTTTAACGGATATGCGAATGCCTGAACTGGATGGGTTACAATTGTTGCGTGCCGCCCGTGATATCAATCCCAATATCGAAGTTGTGGTCATGACCGCTTATGGCAGTATTGAAAATGCTATACAGGCCATGAAAGACGGGGCGTCTGATTTTATTACCAAGCCGGTTGATCTGGAACAGCTTCAGATAACCGTTAACAAGGTGCTGCAGCACAAACAACTGGTGGATGAAAACCAGCGATTAAAAGAAATGGTTAAAGATCGTTTCAATTTCAGCGGTATTATCACCAAAGGTGAGGCCATGAATCCGCCTCTCAGCATTGCGTCAAGGGCTGCTCAAAGTAAAGCAACGGTCCTGGTTACCGGTGAAAGCGGTACGGGTAAGGAACTGGTTGCCCGGGCCATCCATTTTGCAAGTCCCCGTGCTGAAAAGGCATTTGTGGCTGTAAATATGGCTGCCTTGAGTGACAACCTGGTTGAAAGTGAGTTGTTCGGGCATGAGAAAGGCGCTTTTACCGGAGCGGACAAGCTGAGATTGGGACGTTTTGAATCCGCGCATGAAGGTACGCTGTTTATTGATGAAGTTGGTGAAATTCCACTCAGCACTCAGGTCAAGTTGTTGCGGGTGTTGCAGGAGCAACAAATTGAGCGCATAGGCTCTTCAAACCCGGTTAAAGTAGATGTGCGGGTAATAGCCGCAACAAACCGATCGTTAGAGGACATGGTGCAAGAGGGCACATTCAGGGAGGACCTCTATTACAGGCTCAATGTGGTCAAGATCGAGTTGCCGCCATTGCGTGAACGCAAGTCAGACATTCCTACGCTGGCTGATCACTTTATTAAAAAATATGCTGAAATGAACGGCAAACCCGTTAGCGGGATATCAAACGATGCGTTGGATACACTGATTAAATACCGTTTCCCCGGAAATGTACGTGAGCTGGAAAATATTATGGAACAGGCTGTGGTGTTGTGTCGTGATGATGTGATTGCGTACGATGATTTACCGCTTATGGTAACGCAGAATGCTTCTGCAATACGGTGGAACCTTGAAGAAGGAACCTTTCAGGAGCGCGTTGAGGCTTTTGAACAGATGCTGATTCGTGAAGCACTTGAAAAACACAATTCCGTGCAAACCCATGCTGCTGAATCTCTGGGTATGACAGAACGGCATTTACGTTATAAAATGCAAAAGTATGGGATGAAAAAATAGATTATTTTTTCCCCAATGCAAAAAGTTGTGATTCGGTTTTGAAAATAATCCGTCCATTTGCTGAGGCAGGGGTGCATTGACTGTTTTCTCCCAGGGGGATAACCGAGCTAACACCACCGCTTTTACCGGGGTTGATTACAATAACCTCACCATTTTTAGAAATCACATAGATTTTTCCATCTGCCCAGATGGGTGAACCATAAATTTGTCCGGCAGGTTTTTCTTTCCATATTTCATTACCTGTCAACAAATCCAGGCAGATAATGTTGCCATTGTCCAAAGCATTGTACAAGAGACCGTCTTTGATCAATGGGGTGGGCAGGTAGGGTGCCTGGTTACGTTTTTTCTCGTACAGAGTCTCAAGGATTTTGTTGGCTTTGTCAATGCGAATAACGAACTCTAGACCTTTGCAGGTTCCGATTAACAGATCGTCAACAAGTTGGGGTGTTGAAATGGCCCTGGCGTTTGTGATCATTTCTTCCCAAACGACTTTACCGGTATGTACGTTAACAATGGTCATACCATGAGATTCGCTCATGAACAACAGTTCAGGAGATTCCGGATTGCTGTTATAAATAACCGGTGCCGCAAAGGAATTGCTGGTAACAGTTTTTCTTTCAAGCTCCCATCGTGTTTTACCGGTTTGACGTTCTACGGCCACCCACGTACTTTTATATGGACCGTTCAGTTCCTGCTCACGGGTAAAAACAACAGCATTATCAAACACTATGGGAGAACTGCCGGCACCGTGGCGGGTGAAAACGCCTTCAAACTCTGATTTCCAAACCTGATTACCGTTATGATCAAAGGCGAGGAGGAAAACAGACTCGTCCGAATACCACAGGCTGTAAACGTGGTCCGCATCAGCGCAGGGCGTAGAAGTGGCCAGGCTGTTGGAATTGTTCAACTCGTCGCTAAAGATTGGAAATTCTTTTTTCCAACGGACCTCACCGGTTGCTGCATTGATGGCATAGAGATACCCGGTTGTATTTTCTTTATTGGCGCTGGTGGCATATACTGTCTTTCCCCAGATGATAGGTGACGAATGTCCGCGACCCGGCAGTTTGAGCGTCCAGAGAAAATCTTTGGCGGTCCATGTTGCTGGCAGATCCACAACGTTGCTGATACCCCTGCCATTGGGACCGCGATACCGCGCCCATTCCTGTTCCTGTGAGAATAGAGGATTGTTAAGTACAACCAGCAATACAAAAGCGATACTTGTCGTATATAATGTTTTCATAGCGTTTACCCTTGGGTTGAAAGAGATTGCTGTATGAATTGAAAATACACTAAAATTTGTCTGAAATCAATTAAATTATTTTTGATCAAGAGCGATACAGGTGTTTTATACGACAGGATGTTTTGAATTTATTAGAGAAATTACTAAAATAGTTTTGATAATATTTTTATTGTTAAAGGAAATGACAAAAAATTTTTTGTTATATATGGTTTACGCGTAAAAGAAACCGTTGAAGAAATAATTGAGAATATTAACCAATTAGCAATCGCTTACAATTAAAACGCGTGCAAATTTGTGTCATTTGTTTTATGGGTGTTCAATCATTGCCCCAGCTCTTTTGCAATGATTTGTGCATCAAAAGGGTTGCCGTGACCGGGATAAACGGTTTTTACGCCCCGCTCCAGTAACCTTTTCCAGGTGGATTGGGTTTGGTTAAAATCATCCGCAAGTGTGGGGAGTCCGGCTTTCCATCTCAATATGGGAATACCCTGCATGGCCATGTCTCCCACAATTACCCTGCCGTCATTGAGTATTATGCTGACGGACCCGGCGGTGTGTCCCGGTGTATGTTCAATGCGCCCGTCGATGCCATAGGGCTCAAGGTCCAGGCCGTTGTCATCAATCAATATGTCCGGCACAGCAGGAACAACAGATAAGCGCGATTGCAAAAGTCTCATCAATCTGAACATGAATTTTGCTCCGGCAGTAATGGGTGTAGCGGGCATGGCTTTGCCATCGATCATCCATTGGCTGTCCGCTTTATGGATTGCAACAGGTGCTTGACACATGCGGGTCAGTTCCGCAACTGAACCGATATGGTCGGCATGACCGTGAGTAATCACAATCAGGTTGATGTCTGTGGGTTCAAGATGATGTTTCTGTAACTCCCGTTCAACGGTTTTACCGCTGTTAATAGTGCCGGTGTCTACCAGAATTGCACCTTTTTCGCTTTTAATCAGGTACGCGTTTGATACTCCCAAAGGAATTTGGATAATGTCTGTTGCCATTTTTATCTTTCATCTTTAATGAATTAACTTTATAATATGCAATACACATGAAAAACATGCAAGTTAAATGTAAATGAAAAGCTGAAGGTGTTCCATGAAAAACCGTCGTCAATTTATGAAAACATTAATGACCGCATTACCGGCTGTGAGTGTGCTCTCATCCTGTATGAATCGGGAAAAAAAACGGCCCAATATTTTGTTTATCATGTCTGACGATCATTCCACCAAAGCAATCAGTTGTTACGGATCGCACCTTACCACGGTGTTCAAAACACCCAACATTGACCGGCTGGCAGCAGAAGGAGTCAAGCTTGAAAATTGTTTCTGTACCAATTCCATTTGTGCGCCAAGCAGGGCTTCTATCCATACCGGACAATACAGTCACATCAATGGTGTCTATACACTCAAAGATGCAATTAATCCGGCAAAACCCAACCTGGCAAAAGAGATGCAAAAAGCTGGCTACCAGACTGCAATTTTTGGAAAATGGCATCTCAAAACCGATCCGTCAGGGTTCGACGGCTGGCAGGTGTTGAGTGGGCAGGGACGCTATCATGATCCGGTTTTTCGAACGAGTGGCGGCACTGAAAAACAGTACACAGGACATTCAACAGATATCATTACCAATCTTTCGCTGGAATGGTTAAAGCAGCGCAATCCCGATGTACCTTTTTTCCTGCAATGCCATTTCAAGGCCCCGCATGAGAACTGGGAATATGCCAAACGATTCAAGGATACATTGATCGACGTGGAACTGCCAGAACCTGAGAGCCTGTTTGAAGATAAATCCCACCGGTCAGATGGCTCACGGGACTATGGCTTTACCGTAAGCGAGACCATGGCAGAGCGCCAGTCGCGGGAGAACTATCACTCTGAATCGGCTCTGGAAACGACAGGAATGAAGCCCCGGGAAATACGTAAAGCCACTTATCAGAAATTTGTAAAAATGTATCTGCGTGCCGTTATGGGGGTGGATGAGAATGTGGGCCGGATTCTGGATTTCCTGGATGAACAGAATTTGACAGACGATACGCTGGTGGTGTATACTTCGGATCAGGGGTATTTTCTGGGAGAGCACAATTATATTGATAAACGCTGGATGTACGAAGAAGCATTGCGCATGCCCTTTATTGTACGCTATCCCAATGAATTGTCGGTTGGTAAAGAGAATAATGATATTATATTGAATATAGATTTTGCACCCATGATGCTCGACTATGCAGGTGTACCAACACCGGATTATATGCAAGGACGCAGTTTTAGATCCAATTTGAACGGAAAAACCCCGGAAGACTGGCGAACCATCATGTATTATCGATACTGGCTGCATACCACACGTCCCGCGCACATGGGAGTCCGGACAAAGCGGTACAAGCTTATCTTTTTTTACGGGCTGCCCTTGGGAATGAACGGAGCAGACCAGCCGCCTACCAAAACCGGATGGGAGTTGTATGATCTTGAAAATGACCCAAAAGAGATGCATAATGTTTATTCCGATTCCCGGTATGCAGAGACTGTCGCACAATTAAAAAGGGAAATGCTCCGTCTGCGAAAGGAACTGGGCGATACGGACGAGGGGCGTCCCGAAATGCTGGAATTGTTAAAGCAAAAGTTTGATTAAACTTTTTGATAACAGCTAATCCTGATTGAGACAGAGACTTTTTCTGTCTCGTGAACCATTCTTATTTTGTATTAAACCAATCTCAAAATTTCTATCTGTTAAAACAATATGGAATAAATATTCTATTGTGGGCGTTATATTTTTTGATTAATTGATGTTGTAACATCAATTTGTATATTATATTGGAGATTATAATGAAAACAAAATTACATAAAGCAGATACAAGAGGATATTTTGATCATGGCTGGCTTGAAACCCGCCACACATTCAGTTTTGCGAATTACTATGATCCTGAACGTACCCATTTTGGCAAACTGCGGGTATTGAATGATGACAGTGTTGCTCCCGGTGAAGGATTTGGGACGCATCCGCATGAGAATATGGAAATAGTATCCATACCCCTAAAGGGAGCGTTGGCCCATAAAGACAGCGGCGGTCATGAAGAGGTGATTAAACCGGGTGATGTACAGGTCATGTCCGCAGGGACGGGTATATATCATTCCGAGTATAATGCATCGGATACGGAAGCTGCTCATTTTTTACAGATATGGGTGTTTCCTGACAAACAAGGACATGAACCGCGTTATGATCAGAAATCCTTTGATTTAAAAGATCGTCATAACAAATTGCAATATATTGTTTCTCCGGAGCAAAACAATGGTTCCTTGTGGCTAAATCAGAATACCTGGTTTTCTATGATTGATCTGGATCAGGATAGAGAAATACAATATGATCTGCATGACAGTAAAAATGGCGTTTACCTGTTTGTGCTTGGCGGAAGCGTAACCACGTCTGAAACCAAGTTAGATACCAGGGACGGACTGGCAATATGGGAGACGGATAAAGTATTATTAAACGCTGATAGTGAATCGCAATTATTGATTATTGAAATACCCATGCACTAGAAAGGATAAACGATGATGAAAGAAGCAACACAAATGAAACTGGAATTACATCCTGTATTATCAACCCGGTACAGTCCACGCAGTTTTGATGAACGTCCGGTTGAATACGAAAAAATACAATTGTTAATGCAGGCGGCTCAAAGCGCGCCATCCTGTTTTAATCAGCAGCCCTGGCAGTATATAATTGCATCAAAAGAGGATAGTCAGGAATATGATAAAATGCTGAATATATTATTTGAAAAAAACAGAGAATGGGCGCAGCAGGCGCCATTGCTTATGATTAGTGTGGCGAAAATGGATTTTGACCATAATAATCAGCCGAATCCTTATGCATTATATGATGTGGGGCAGGCAACCGCCATGATGCTGATGCAAGCCGCGTCTATGGGACTCTATGCGCACCAGATGGGTGGTTTTGACAAGGCTGCTGTCAAAAAAGAGTACACTATACCACAGGGATACGAACCGGTAGCGGCAATTGCTATTGGATACCGATCGGAACAGGAAAGAGATCCCTCCCGTAACCGCAAGCCGTTAAATTCTTTTGCATTTACCGGCAACTGGCAGCATTCTGTATTTGATGAACAATCTGAGAATGTGTTGCTGAATCAGAATTGATTTTGGGGATGTATTAATGAGAAAGTTCTTTTTTGTACTCGTTAAACCGTGACGGAGATTAACTCCGTCACGGTTTAATTTTGATACGGTTAATGTTTGAGTGATTTGAATCTCTTGTATGTTATTATGCTTCCGAAACTGTCTCTTCATGACCGGAATGAGGATCTTTGTATTTATCATGAAATTTCTTTTTCCAATGAATACTATGTGGATGATAATCATGTTTGGGAAAAGATTTGAAAAAGATATGCGCCAGTACAACCAGTCCCCAAGCCTGCCAGAAAGTAATGGTAGTCAGTCCGAATATATCGGGCATAAGCCAGTTCCACAACAGTTTAACAATAACACCCAAAACCGCTGCCATAATGGCGGCAAATGCTATACCTCCGGCAATCGTCAACGCAATGCGACCGGCACCGGGGTGCTCTGAATGATGAAAGTGTCCACACATATAATTATACCTCTTGTTTGGTAAATGATTTTAGTCTTTCTCGAAGAAACAACACTGCGTATCGTTTGCGGGCTATGAGTGTGTTTAACGGTTCACCGGTTTCAATGGAAAGTTCTTTAAACGTCCTGCCATTGATAACCTGTTCAATAAATATATATTTTTGATTTTCAGGCAGTTGATCAATGCTTGCCATGATGGATTCCAAAATTGCTTCCCGTTCTACGGGATCCAAATCTGCAGGAATTTCTTCTGTCAGTACATCCTCAAATCGAATTCCCTCATCAATCGGTTCGTCAAGAGAGATTGTGTCTGGTTTACGTTTGCGATACCAGTCAATGACCCGGTTCCTGACAACTGTATAGACCCAACCGGTGAGGTTGTCTATGGAATCCAGCACGTTCAGATTCCCGAGAAGCTGTACATAGACATCCTGCAGTAGATCATCAGATTCCTCCAACGAAGCAATCCGCGACCGAACAAATGCCCGCAGGTTCTGGTGTTCTGCTCTGAAAAACTCGCCCAGTTTTTGTGTTGTTTCTCTACTCATCTCACTATTATAGACGAAAAGGGTGGAAAATTATTGTATGGAAAGTTAATTTTTTACAATGGATTTCATAAAAGACAAAACGCAAAGTACACCATGATTATGCAGAGAGCGCAAAGAAAAGCTATTTTCTCTGCTCACAAGATGGATATCTATTATTTATTTAAATCAAGAATTAACCATGACTGCAAAAAACCAAATTTGAAAACCGTTTTTTTCGTGATTATTCGTGTGTTTTGTGGGCTGGTTTTCTATTTTAGATTCAGCTTGCAAATTTTTTTCTCATGGCGGAGATTATCTCCGTCACGATCATTTTATTGACGATAGAATAATGTTCTAAATTCATCACCCCTTTGCTGCTGAACCAATAGCCCACAGGTTTTCATGGTTGCCCAGTCTTTCCGAGTTGCCCAGAACCATACGCCAGCATGGCGCGCTTTCTTCCAGGTTGGGAATAGCCCGAAAGAATTGTACCGCTTTTTCATGGCTTTCCAGAACTCCAATTCTGAAAGGCCGGTTTTCCGCAATCAATGCAAGAGATTGCAGCAGCGGCAGGGGATCCTGGTCTTTGTTCAATATCGCAAGAGGTGCAACGGCAATAACATCAGGAGCGGGATAGCCAAAAATATAACCATCTATATCATTCTCTGATTCAGAAACCAGACAATAGGGAGCAAAGCGACGAAAGCGTTCTTTGAGAAAAAAACTGCGGTCATCTCCAAACAACTCCTGGTCAATGTTGCAGATTGGGTTCAGATCCTCAATTGTCATTTGACGTACTTTATCATGGTGTTTGCCCTCAAAAGTGCCCAGAAACCGGAGTGAAAGAGTGCTTTTATGCAGGCCGTAGCGCTCGTAAATAGGCACCGCGGGTATATTGCCATCCAGATAGATATTGGGGATGCCTTTTGCTTCCAGATACTCCATGGAATGGGCAAACAATCGACTGCCGAGTCCCTGGCACCGAACGGATTCTTTCATAATAAAATAACCAATGAAGCCATTGTTTTGGTAGGCAATGGAAAAGCAAATACCAACAGGCTGCGCATCCAGTTCGGCAATAAAACAGCCGTTAGGGTCAAAGGCAATCAAGTCTTCAAACACCGTGCGATCAAAGCCATACCAGCCTTCGTCCTGGGTGCATTCAAAGGCGAAATCAATATCTGATTCGGTAAGGGTACGTATATGCATGGGAAATTCTCCAGAGTTGTTATTTAAATATATTAGAAAATTTTAAAAAAGAAAAATAATTATTGACAGCATTTAATGGATTTCTTACCTTTAGTAAGGAATAAAAGTAAAGGTAAGGAATATGACATCTACAATAACATCAAAAGGTCAGTTAACCGTTCCTAAAGCAATTCGTGAAAAATACGGTTTGCAATCTGGTGACAAGGTTGAATTTTTAGATGATCCGGAATTGGGATTAAGGATTGTTCCGGTAACCCAACCTTTATCCCGGTTGAAAGGAATGGTACCAAAGCCGGATAAAGCTATCAGTCTTGAAGATATGCAGAATGCCATAGAGTATGAAGGAAGCAAATTATGATTGGTATTGATACCAATGTTCTTGTTAGGTATATTGTTCAAGACGATCCTTCACAATCCCAAAAGGCGGGTCATTATTTAGAAGCGAATTGTAATACTACTCATCCGGGATTTATTAATAGTTTAGTTCTTTGTGAACTGGTATGGGTGTTGAAAAGGGCCTATAAATATAATAAAACAGTGATAGCAGAGGTTATAGAAAATATTCTATGTACATCTGAACTTTTGGTGGAAAATTCAAGTGCTGCCTGGGACGCATTGAGAGCATATAAATCAGGATCAGCTGATTTTCCTGATTATTTAATAGGGGAAATAAATTCATCAAAGGATTGTGAATTTACAATTACTTTTGACAAAAAAACAACAGGAAGCAAACATTTTCAAATTCTTGAATAAATACGATCATTTTTATAACAAAAAGTTGTCTTTCTATTTTTGAAAAATTATAAAGGGCCTGATAAGAGAAGAATTCTCTGTTTATATCGATAATAAAATTCAAGGGATTGTGACAGAGATTATTTATGGCACGAACATTCCTGGTTTTGAGAATAGATACAGATCTTGGCTTTATAAACCTGTTGCATTTCTACCATATTTCATCTACATTCTACAACAATCCTGACGAAATACCGAATATATTATATATTTTCCGCAGTCCGGGCCATACGCCGGAGTAATCCAATTAACTGTTTTTGAGGTCCCCTATGCAATCCGTGGATTATAGTATCATTGCGCTGTATTTTCTCGTCGTTCTCGCTTTTGGTTTCTGGTATCAGAAAAAAGCATCTCAAAATCTTGAATCTTATTTTCTTGGCGGTAAAAACATTCACTGGCTGCCCCTGGCCATGTCCGGTTCGGTTTCAACATTTGACATTACCGGAACCATGTGGATCGTTTCCATCCTGTTTGTACTGGGGATGAAGTCCATGTGGCACCACTGGATGTGGGGATTTTACATGGCTGCGTTTTTCATGGCCTATATGGGCAAATGGGTGCGGCGCTCCAACGTCATGACTGCCGCGGAATGGATGAAAACCCGCTTTGGTGACGATACCGGAGGCAGACTGGCACGAACCGCGTATGCGATTATGGCAATTTTAACCTTGTGCAGTTTTATCGGTTACGCGTACCAGGGAATTGGCAAGTTTGCGTCGGTTTATATCTCACTGGCACCGATTGCGGGATTCTTTAATGCGTCCATGCAATCCTGGATTCTTGCCCACCAACCCGATATTCTAGCGGTTCTGGTGATGGGAATTACCACACTTTATGTGATCCTTGGCGGACTTTATAGCGTGGTGGTCACGGATGTAATCCAGACGCTGGTGCTTACCCTGGGTAGTATATTTATAGCTTTTATTGCCTGGTCCAAACTGGATCCCCAACTGCTTTCCAATCTACCATCAGACTGGACGTCTTTACATATTCCCTGGCGAATTCCGGAGCAGAGCGGTGCGGAATTTGAATTTTTTGGTGCGCTGGTAATCGTCTGGATCATGAAAGGATTGTTGCTCAATGCCGGCGGACCCGCGCAGATGTATGACTTTCAGCGATTCCTGGCGGCGCGTCATCCCCGCGATGCTGCCAAGGTGGGAGCGGCATGGAGCTTTTTTCTGATTGTGCGCTGGGCCATGACCATTGGTATTGCCCTGCTGGCACTAGCGGGTGTTACCGGTGTGACCGACTCTGAAAAGGTTATGCCTATTGTGTTAATGCAATACCTGCCAACAGGTATACGCGGACTCGTTATTGCGGGTTTGCTGGCGGCGTTCATGTCCACATTTAGCTCTATTGTGAACAGCGGCGCTTCGTTTGTTGTTAAAGACATCTGGGAGGTTTATATCAAGCCCGGTGAAAGTGAAGTACAGAGTATCCGCATCAGTCGGGTTGCGTCTTTGCTAATCGTAATTGTGGGCCTTGTAATCGGGTTCTTTGCAACATCCATTGCCCAGATCTGGAGCTGGATTATGATGGCGCTGGGTGCCGGTGTGGTGGTCCCTAATGTACTGCGCTGGTATTGGTGGCGATTGAACGGATGGGGATATTCGTGGGGTACATTCGGCGGGATCCTCTTGTCGCTTATAGCCCTGATTTATCCTTCAATCCCTGTGTATATTGTATTCCCGGCGATTGCGATAACATCTCTGATTTTGTGTATTGTTGTATCCTATAAAACCGCTCCGGTAGACGATTCAATACTGGTCCGGTTTTATGATTCTGTACGTCCTTTCGGTGCCTGGAAATCGGTGCGTGGAAAATCGAAATTGAGTGAACCCGAGTTGAACAATTTCTCCGAAAGCGGCAAGCTGGCAATAATCAATGTATTGATTGCCATGGCTGCTGTATGCGGATTGTATTTGTCTCCCATGTTTCTGGTAGGGCACTGGTATGGTAAGGCAATACTGTGGTTTATGGTTGCCTTGGTGAGTGCTATTGTTTTGAAATTTACCTGGTATGATCATCTGCCACCGGCAGAAAATGAAACAAAGTGACAATTAAAAATTTGAACCACAAAGCCACAAAGATCGCAAAAAGAAATAAATAATTAACCACTGATGCACATGGATGAACGCAGATAAAAATAGAAGGCAAGCGTTATAAATAAATTTTATCTGTATTAATCTGCGTTTATCTGTGGTAAATTTTAATAATACTAGGATTTTGTTCTATTATATTAAGGAATGAATCATGAAAAAGTCACTCTGGATTGTGATATCGTTATTTATAATCCTATCGTCGTTGTCATGTTCCACGGCTCTCAAAGAACCGGTGGATTATGTCAACATGTTTGCCGGGACCTCAAGCAGCCGATGGATGCTGTTCCCCGGGGCAACCATGCCTTTTGGGATGGTAAAACTCAGTCCCAATAATTACGACGCGCACGCACTCGATACCGGGTATGAATACACAATCGAGAGTTACTGTGGATTTGGTTATGTCCATTCCTGGCAAATGAGCAGTTTCCTCAATATGCCGGTAACAGGTGAGTTGAAAACGGTTCCCGGTGCGGAAGACGATCCCGATTCTGGGTATCGTTCTCGCATCAGCCACAAGCGGGAATGCGCATCACCCGGTTATTTCAGTGTGGATTTACTGGATTATGATATAAAGGCGGAATTGACGGCCACTACCCGCGCGGGAATGCAGCGTTATACCTTTCCCCAATCCGATAATGCCCGTGTACTGTTTGATCTTATAATCCCGGATGAATTACAGTACGAAATCAAAAGGGCTTATGCAAAAAAAGTGGGTGATACAGGTGTGGAAGGATATATTGAAAAGGAAAAAGACTGGAACCAGTATATTCTCTATTTTGCAGCCGAGTTTGATCGTCCTTTCGAGTCTATGGGCGGATGGATTGATACCATTGTCCATGAAAACATTGATGATCTTGAAGTTATGGAAGACAAGGATATGGGCGTATATGTTAATTTCAAGACTGAAAAAGACCAGGAGGTCCTGCTGCGGACCGGTATTTCATATGTCAGTATTGATCAGGCAAGGTTGAATATGAACACCGAAATGGCAGCATTCGGCTGGGACTTTGACGCGGTGCATCAAAACGCCAGAAACACCTGGAGCGATCTCTTTAGCAAGATAAATGTTGAAGGTGGTAAGGAAGATGATTTTGAAAAGTTTTACACCAACCTGTACCGTTCTTATTCGGCGCGTACCATGTTCAGTGACGCAAACGGCAAGTTCATGGACATGTGCGAAAAAGTACAGCAGCTCGACGATCCCGATTCCCCAGTGTATGGCTGTGACGCGTTCTGGAACACCTTTTGGAACCTGAACCAGCTCTGGTCGCTGGTGACTCCCGATATTATGAACAAATGGGTCAACTCTTTGCTGACCATTTACGATTGCGGCGGCTGGCTGCCCAAGGGACCGGGCGGCATCGAATACTCCAGTATCATGGTTGCCTCGCACGAGATCCCGCTGATCGTATCCGCGTATCAAAAAGGCATCCGCAATTATGATATAGAAAAAGCATACAAGGCCATTCGGGAAATTCAAACCACTCCCGGCATAGCGCACGAGTGCGGAGGACATGTGGGCAACCGTCATCTCAAGCCCTACATGGAGATCGGCTATGTTCCCGCGGATATTGGCCAGGTTTCCATTACGCTTGAATATGCCTATGATGACTGGTGTTTTGCCCAATTTGCAAAAGCAATGGACCGGAAAGCGGATTACCAGGAATTCAGTCAGCGCGCACAATATTTCAAGAATGTTTTTGATCCCACCACTCATTATACCCGGCCCAAACATGAAGGCGGACCTTGGCAGCAATATTTTGAACCGGTTATGAAAGCAAAGGGCAAAGAAGATAATTTTGGCAGCAAGGATTATCTAGAAGGCAATGCTTGGCAATATACCTGGTTTGCTCCCCAGGATGTTCAGGGACTGGTTGATTTACTGGGGATCGACGAGTTTAACGATCGCTTGAATGATGGATTTGAAAAAGCGCGCCCCAATTTTACCAGCCAGTATGTCAATCACAGTAACCAACCCAATATGCAGGCTGCGTTTTTATTCAACTATTCCGGCAAGCCCTGGCTTACACAGTACTGGTCGCGGGAGATTTTGGACTATTATTACGGGACCGGGCCGCTCAACGGTTATCCCGGCGATGAGGACCAGGGACAAATGAGCTCATGGTACGTGATGGCAGCCCTGGGATTGTTTGAAATAGATGGCGGCTGCGCAGTGGACCCTTTTTACGAGATCACCAGTCCGCTTTTTGAAAAAATCACTATTGAGCTGGATTCCGATTATTATTCAGGCAAGCAGTTTGTTATCCATGCGGTCAACAATTCGAAAAAGAACAGATATATCCAGTCCGCTACTCTGAACGGCAAACCTTTGGAGACGTTCTGGTTTCCGCATTCGGATCTGGTCAAAGGCGGTGAACTGGTGCTGCAAATGGGCTCCAAACCCAACGAATCGTGGGCGTCAGATCTGAGTAAACGTCCTCCGAGAGAGGATGTCCCCCCATTGATCACTACTCCGTATCTTGCAAAGGACAACCGTATGTTTATGGACAACACCGAGGTGGAACTCATTTGTGATACTGAGGGAACGGAAATCCACTATACCCTGAACGGAACAACACCGACACGCAAATCCCTGCGTTATACGGGACCGTTTACCGTATCGAAAAATACCACCCTGAAAATACGCGCGTTCAAGGGAGAACGTTCCAGCCTGACCAATACCGCAATTCTGACCAAAGCCGTTATGGTTGATGCTGTGAATCCAGGTAAAGTGGAGCCCGGATTGGCATACACCTACTATGAAGGGACTTTTGCCTCCATGAGCGACTTTGAGGGCACGGACCCGGAAGAAACCGGTGTAGCGGAACAGGTGGACGTGAGTATCCGTAAAAAAGACAGCTATTTTGCCTACGAGTTTGAGGGCTATATTAACATTCCCCAGGACGGTTTGTATTCATTTTTTCTGAAATCCAATGACGGGTCCAAACTGTTTATTGATAAGCGAACGATTATAAACAGTGACGGATTGCACCCGACTTTGGAGCGGTTTAATACCCTATCGTTGAAAAAGGGAATGCACCCTATTCGGGTACAGTATTTTCAGAATGGAGGCAGTCTGGATCTGGAATTCAAATGGGAAGGCCCGGGATTCAAAAGAAAGTTTGTACCCAAAGAGGTGTTGGTGCATTAGAAATTTCATCACCCGAGGGCCAGGTTTCCCTCGGGTGGATTTAGGACAGACCGGTCCGGTATCTGAAAATTTCTTTAAATATTTAATTTTGGTTATGGGAGGTGTTATGAAAGTACCCAAGTTTTTACTGTTAATTTTGATCGTCCTATCGTCGTTGTCATGTTCTACGGCTCCCAAAGAACCGGTGGATTATGTCAACATGTTTGCCGGCACGTCAAGCTGCCGCTGGATGCTTTTCCCCGGTGTTACCATGCCCTTTGGAATGGTTAAACTCAGTCCCGACAATTACGATGCGCATGCGTTGGATACCGGTTATGAATATACAATTGAAAGTTACAGCGGATTCAGTTTTATTCATGCCTGGCATGTAAGCAGTTTTATCAATATGCCGGTGACCGGAGATGTGAAAACCGTTCCCGGCGCTGAAGATGATCCCGATTCCGGGTATCGTTCTCGCATCAGCCACAAGCGGGAATCCGCTTCTCCCGGCTATTTCAGCGTGGATCTGTTAGACTATGACGTAAAAGCAGAGTTAACTGCAACAACCCGTGCCGGCATGCAGCGCTATACCTTTCCCCAATCCGATAACGCGCATGTATTGTTTGATCTCAAAATACCGGATGAAAACCAAACCGAGTCCAAAAAAGCCTATGCAAAACGAGTGGGTAATACCGGTGTTGAAGGTTACATTGAAAAAGAAAAAGGCTGGAACGAGTATATCATTTATTTTGCAGCCGAATTTGATCATCCTTTTGACTCTATGAATGGATGGGTTGATTCCAATGTGCAGGAGAATATTGACAATTTGGAGATTGTGGGAGACAAGGATGTAGGTGTTTATGTGAATTTCAAGACCACAGAAGGTCAGGAGGTTTTACTAAGAACCGGTATCTCGTTTGTCAGCATTAAACAGGCGCGATTGAACCTGGAAACCGAGATGGGTGGTTTTGGCTGGGATTTTGACGCAGTGCACATGAGCACGAGAAATACCTGGAATGATTTGTTGAGCAAGATCAAAGTTGAAGGCGGAACGAAAACCGATTTTGAAAAGTTTTATACCAACCTGTACCGCTCATATTCCGCACGTACCATATTCAGTGATGTGAATGGCATGTTTACCGACATGTGTGAAGAACAAAAGCAGACTGAGGATAAAAGCTCACCGGTTTACGGTTGCGATGCATTTTGGAACACCTTTTGGAATTTGAACCAGCTCTGGTCAATGCTAACACCGGATGTTATGAATTCCTGGGTAAAATCTTTGCTCACCATCTATGATTGCGGTGGCTGGCTGCCCAAGGGACCGGGAGGGATCGAGTATTCCAGCATTATGGTTGCCTCGCACGAGATCCCGTTGATTGTATCCGCGTATCAAAAAGGCATTCGTAATTTTGATGTGGAAAAAGCGTACAAGGCTATTCGGGAAATTCAGACCATTCCGGGACGTGCACACGAGTGTGGAGGCTTTGTAGGCAATCGTCATCTCTCACCTTATATGCGGATTGGGTATGTACCCGCGGATATAGGCCAGGTTTCGAATACGCTTGAATACGCCTATGATGATTGGTGTTTTGCCCAGTTTGCAAAGTCCATGGACCAGCAGGAAGATTATCAGAATTTTATGCAGCGCGCGCAATATTATAAAAATGTTTTTGATCCCTCTACCAAATACACCCGACCCAAACATGAAGGCGGACCCTGGCAGCGCGATTTTGAACCGGTTGTGAAAGCAAAAGGCAAAGAAGATAATTTTGGCAGCAAGGATTATGTTGAAGGCAATGGCTGGCAATATACCTGGTTTGCCCCCCAGGATGTGCAGGGATTGATGGATTTGCTTGGTCAGGACGAGTTTAATGATCGCCTGAATGATGGATTTGAAAAAGCGCGACCCAATTTTACCAGTCAGTATGTAAATCACAGTAACCAGCCTAACATGCAGGCAGCGTTCCTGTTCAACTATTCCGGCAAGCCCTGGCTTACCCAGTACTGGGCGCGGGAGATTCTGGACTACTATTATGGTACCGGGCCGGTGAATGGGTACCCCGGTGATGAAGACCAGGGTCAGATGGGTTCATGGTTTGTGATGGCGGCATTGGGGTTGTTTGAAATGGATGGCGGCTGTGCGGTGAATCCCTTTTACGAGATCAGCAGTCCGCTTTTTGAAAAAGCAACCATTACATTGGATTCCGAATATTATTCCGGCAAACAATTTGTAATCTCAGCAGTGAACAATTCGAAAAAAAACCGATACATCCAATCCGCGACATTGAATGGTAAACCTTTGGATACATTCTGGTTTCCGCATTCCGAATTGGTCAAAGGCGGAGAGCTGGTATTGCAAATGGGGCCAAAACCCAATGAAGCATGGGCGTCTGATCTTTCCAAACGTCCCCCAAGAGACAATGTACCTGAATTGATTACTACTCCGTATATTGCAAGTGACTGCCGGTTGTTTACAGACAAAGCCGAGGTAGAACTTGTTTGTGATACCAAAGGCACGGAAATTTATTACACGCTGAACGGAACAACACCCACACAGAAATCCCGGAAATACACGGGACAGTTTGATATTACCAAAGACACAACGCTGAAAATACGAGCGTTCAAAGACGGACGTGCCAGTTTGACCAATACAGCCGTTCTGACCAAAGCGGTGATGGTAGAAGCTGTGAATCCCGGTAAGGTGGAACCCGGTTTGGCATATACCTATTACGAAGGTACGTTTGCCACCATGAGTGATTTTGAAGGCACAGATCCGGTTGAAACCGGTGTTGCAGAGCAGGTGGATCTAAGCATCCGCAAAAAAGACAGCTTTTTTGCCTACGAATTCAAAGGGTATATTAACATTCCACAGGATGGCAGATATACATTTTTTCTGAATTCTAATGATGGTTCTAAATTGTTTATTGATAATCGTACGGTTGTGAACAGTGATGGTTTGCACCCAACAATGGAGCTGTTTAATACCATACCTTTAAAAAAGGGAATGCATCCCATTCGTGTACAGTATTTTCAGAATGGCGGCGTTCTTGATCTAGAGTTCAAGTGGGAAGGACCGGGATTCAAGAAGCAGCTCGTGCCTAAATCGGTACTGGTGCATTAGGAAAAAACCACCCGAGGGCTCGAGTCCCTCGGGTGGTTTTTTGTAAACATTAATGTTCTTTACAAAGATATAGTGAGTGACACGGGGAATTTTTTCTAGTATACATTTTTTAATTGTTAAAAAGCATCGGAATTGTTACAATAAATATGGGTAGTCAATTCTTTGTCACTGAAAATTCAATTGATAAGAAAGAAGCGATAATGAAAAAGGTTATAATGATTGCGATAATGGTTTTAATGTTTTGTGGATTGGGTGCAGCTAAAGAATACCGGTTTTTATCTGTCGGTGTGAATAACTATGATAAATATGGTGGTGAAGAAAAGAAAGAACCTGAATCTATGGGTATACACGGTAGTTTGGTATTACCTTTGGGTATAAGCGATAAGCTTTACTATAAAGCTGGCGTGCACTGGCATAAAAACAGCAGTAATGAAAAAATCAGTCCCAATAGCTCATTAGGGTCTTATTATTCGGATTTTGACAATTATGTTGCTTCAAATAATGAAATTGCTGTAGGGAATGTACTTTACAGTCGTAATAATTTTTACTGGCATGCCATGGTTGGAATGGGGATGATGGTTATTAATAGCTTTAATGAGGAAAGCAATGGGCAGGCAGAAGGTGGCATGTTTTTGGACGTTTCCAACCATTTTATGATTACTACAGATAAACTGGATGTGGGATTGATGTTTAGCTATCAGAAAATGTCGGATGTGTTCTTTTATGGTATAGATGGAGACCAATATCAGATTGGGATTGTTATTGGGAAAGGACGGGAATAAGATTTGATGTAATTGAAAAAATAAGGAAAGCTACTTTGTGGCTTGGTGACTTGGGAATTTCTTTTAGAGAAAGTTAATCTATCTCAAAAAGGTACCAGAGCACAGAGACAAAAATTATGTATTAGAAATATTAGGGGAAAATATGAAAACGTCACAAGTTTTTTTCTGTATCATATGTTTAATGGGGACGTTTGCCTATGCTAACATTCTACACATCCCCGATGATTTTTCTACAATTCAGCAAGGTATTAACGCTTCTGTTAACGGGGATACTGTGCTGGTGGCCCCGGGGACGTACTACGAAAATATCAACTTTAATGGCAAATCGATTGTTGTAGCCTCGTACTATCTCACCACGAGAGACACCTCCTACATTGCACAAACCGTGATTGACGGAAACCAGAAAGGTACGGTCGTCACCATTGCCAGTGGAGAAGACAGTACGACAGCACTGTGCGGATTTGTGATTACAAACGGGTACATAGAGGATTTTGACTATACAACCAAAATCGCAAGTGGAATTATGTGCGGAAATCACTCCAGTGTCGTGTTATCTCATTTGATTGTTGAAAAAAACAATATTTTTGAAAGTAATATTAATAGAGTTAGTGGAATTGGCTGCTTTGATAACTCGAATCTAACCATGGAATTTGTGGTTTTGCGGGAGAATGAAGAAAGAGCTATGATCTGTCGTGACAGTTCTAAAGTTAAAATCTTTAATTCAAGTGTTTACAACAATAGTGGCGGGGGGATTTATTGCGAAGACTGTGGAATAACTATTAATGATGTTACTATAAGAGATAATATTTCAAAAAGTGGCGGGATAGGTATCTTTGCAAGATATTCAAATCTTGTAATTAAAAATTCGAAAATATTAAGAAACAAAGGAAATCTTATTGGAATTACGTCTCTTAGTTCTACCAGGGGTGCAGGTATTTGTGTGTGGGATTCAAAACTTGATATCGATAATGTCCGTATAGAAAGCAATTCGGGATTTGCAGGTGAATTTGGCAGTCATGGAAATGGTATGTTTTGTTATAATAGTTTGGTTAATATAAAGAATTCATATGTTGCTAGCAACACTTCTACTTTTTCATCGACGCTAATGTATGGTGGAGGGATTGCTTTTAGAGATTGTGCATTGGTTCAATTGTATAATACTAAAATAGTAGAAAATTTTGCGAGAAGAGGTGGAGGGATTTATACAAAAAATTCAATCCTTGATTTGGATAAAGTATTGATACGGGCAAACCACACAATAGAAGAAGGAGGGGGTATCTACAATGACAATTCTGATGTATCAATTAAGAATTCGTCTATTAATCGAAATTTGAGTGAAACAACGGGTGGGGGATTTTTTTGTACCAATGATAATGCAAAAATAGAATTCAATAAAACAGAACTAAACAGTGTTTATTATAATCGCGCCTTTGAATCCGGAAACGATTTTGCCTGTGACAGTTTGATAACGATAAATGCTGTATTGGACACTTTTACAATTAACCGAATGGATACGGTTTTTGCGGATCCTGTTGATAATTTCAATATTACCTGGCAACAGGCACTGGTACAACCTGTATCTGCTGATATGTATGTGTCTGAGCAGGGAGATGATGATAATGACGGCTTGTCTGAATCAACTCCTTTTAAAACGATCAATAAAGCCATGCTTACAGTTCTGGCTGACAGCTTGAATCCGCATACAGTCCATGTTGGGCCAGGATTATATTCCCCTTCAAAGACAGGAGAAAGTTTTCCGGTCATAGTTAAAAGTCATGTATCTGTTGTGGGTGACAATCCCAATACTACCATTTTAGATGCTGAACAACAAAACCGGGTTGTTCAGTTATATAAAGTAAATAATATGCGTTTTCAGGACTTTACTATAAGGAATGGTAATTCAAACAATGATGGCGGTGGAATTCATACATATCTTTCGAATAAGATTGTCTTTAAAGAGCTTGTTGTTTCAAATAATACTGCCAGTTCGTCAGGCGGCGGAATTTATTGTTCAGCAAGATATCAGTCAGAATATAATATTTTGTTAAAAAAAATACTCGTTTATAATAACAAAAGTGGATTTTATGGGAGTGGAATATGTGTCAGGGGTGGTGAGTATACATTGGAAAATATGACAGTCTATAATAATAATCGATTTGATACTTTAAACAATAATTATGAATATGATGATCGGTCCGGAGGTATTGCTCTGGTGATGGGTTCAAAAGTAAATTTGATAAATAGTATCATTGCTGAAAATTATCCTTCAAATATTCGATCATTTACAATACCACCCCTGGGAGGTGACAATATCTTAACCGTGTTGTTTTCCAATATTCAAGGCGGGCAGGATAGTATTGAAATTAAAAATGAACTGTTTTTTATCAACTGGCTCGACGGCAACATTGATGCAGAGCCGATGTTTGTAGGTGGCGAACCTTTTGATTATCATCTAACAGAGGCTTCTCCCTGTATTGATGCGGGTACTGCGTTTTATGTATGGGAGGGGGATACCCTTGTCAATATGGATGAACGCGAATATTCGGGACCTGCTCCGGATATGGGCGCGTACGAGTATGGTGTGCTAAACCGGATTGAATCTGCATCGGCCCCGCTTCGGTTTGAGCTTGCGCAGAATTACCCCAATCCTTTTAATCCGGTGACGCAAATATCGTATCAGTTACCGCACACGGATCACGTTCGGTTGACAGTTTATGACGTATTGGGCCGCGAGGTGAAAGCGCTGGTGGATGCTGACCGTCCGGCAGGAACGCATAAAGTCAAATGGGATGGCCGGGACGCATCCGGCAAGACGGTTGCCGCAAGTGTCTATTTTTACCGAATAGAGACGGACGAGTTTACCCGTGTTAAAAAGATGGTACTGTTGAGGTAGGTGTTAACTGATATAAAAGGCTCACTTTAAGGTACAGAGACAAAAATTATGTATTAGAAATATTAGGGGAAAATATGAAAACGTCACAAATTTTTTTCTGTATCATATGTTTAATGGGGACTTTTGCCTACGCTGAATTATTACACATCCCCGATGATTTTTCTACAATTCAGCAAGGTATTAACGCTTCTGTTAACGGGGATACTGTGCTGGTGGCCCCGGGGACGTACTACGAAAATATCAACTTTAACGGCAGGTCGATTGTTGTAGCCTCGTATTATCTCTCCACTGGAGACACCTCCTACATTGCGCAAACTGTTATAGACGGCAGCCAGAGCGGTACGGTCGTCACCATTGCCAGCGGTGAAGATAGTACAACGACATTGTGCGGGTTAGTGATAACAAACGGACGGGATTCTAATGAAAGTGATGATAAAGGAGCAAGCGGTATTGTTTGCCGTAATGCCTCGAACGCAAATTTGACTCATCTTAAAGTTGAACAGAATTACCTTGAAAGAAATTACCGTTATAAAGCAGGTGGAATTGGCTGTTTTGAAAGCTCCGTTCTGAATATAGATAATGTGAAAATTCGGGATAATGAACAACGAGGCGTAACCTGTCAAGACAGCTCAACGCTCAGGATAATTCATTCTGATTTTTCAAACAATAGCGGTAGATATGGTGGGGGGATATTTTGCCAAAAATCACAAATTGAACTTGATAACGTGACTTTAAGAAACCATCTGTTGGGATCATATGGCGGTGGTGGAATATGTATGGAATTTTCAAAGATTAAAATCACCAATGTGAAAATAGAAAATAATTCCTGGAAAAGTTATTCATCAGCAAGTCTGGGACCGAGTTTGAGAGGTGCTGGAATATATGCAAGAGGTTCGGATTTGGAAATTGACAGTACCCTTGTTAAGGATAATTTAGGTATGGGCTCAATACCAGGCCTGGGTTTAGGTTGCGGTATTTATTTGTTGAACAGTAATGCCGAGATAAGGAATTCCTGGTTTATAAAAAACAGGAGTCTTGTAGATTCGAGGAATATATATGGAGGAGGCATTTATTGCAGTGACAGTTCGATTGTAATATTGAAAAACTGTATTGTTTCTGAAAATTCAGGTGATTATGGAGGTGGGATTTTTGTCCAATCTTCAAACATGACACTCGACCATACAGTAATAAGTGAAAATTATGCAACCGGATTAGGGGGAGCAATCTATAATGATAATTCTGTTTTAACACTCAGGAATACATCCATTAACCGTAATATTAGTGAAAAATCGGGTGGAGGTATTTATTGTACCAACGAGAATGCAAATCTAATATTTGACGGATCTGAATTAAACAGCGTATATTATAACCGTGCTTTTGTAACCGGAAATGATTTTGCCAGTGACGGCAAATCAACAATCAGTGCTGTGCTGGACACATTTACGACCAGTCACAAGGATTCCGTTTTTATTGATCCGATAGAAAATCATAATATTTCCTGGCAAAAAACCCTGGTTGAGCCTGTATCTGCTGATTTGTTTGTTTCTGAACAGGGAAGTGATGAAAATAATGGATTGAGTTCCAACCAGCCGATGAAAACCTTGAACAAGGCATTACTGTCCATACAGGTAGACAGTTTAAATCCAAGGGTTATTCATGTAGCACCGGGTTTGTATTCACCATCTAAAACTGGAGAGACATTTCCGGTATTGTGTAAAAGTTATGTATCCATTCTGGGTGATGGGCCGAATTCTACAATATTGGATGCAGAGCAGCAAAATCAGGTGGTACAGCTATATATAGTAAATAATATGTTTTTTCAGGGTTTTACACTCTGTAATGGTGAAACCAATAATGATGGCGGTGGAATTAATACGTTTCGTTCGAACAATGTAATATTTAAAGATTTGGTGATTTCAAATAACACGGCTTTCTGTTCAGGTGGAGGTATTTATTGTTCAGTCATATATCTGTCATCTTTATACAAGATTTCATTTGAAAATGTACTGGTTCATAATAACAAATGTGATCGTTATGGAGGTGGTATATGTTTAAGGCGTGGTGAATATATTTTGGAAAATGTAACCGTTTATGATAATATTTATTTTAATGCTTCGTCAAATATTTATGGTGAAATAAATCATGCCGGAGGGTTGGTTTTATCGATGGGTTCAAAAGTAAATTTAATAAATAGTATCATTGCAAACAATCAACCGTATAATATTATATCATCTACAACACCACCCCTGGGCGGAGATAATATACTCACTGTTTTATCATCCAATATTCAAGGAGGACGGGATAGTATTAAAGATGTATATGATAATTCAATTATCAACTGGCTCGACGGCAACATTGATGCGGATCCCTTGTTTGTAGGCGGTGATCCCTTTGATTATCATCTGTCCGGGGACTCTCCCTGCATTGATGCCGGTACTGTGTTTTATGAATGGGAGGGGGACACCCTTGTCAATATGGAAGAAAGCGAATATTCCGGTCCCGCTCCGGACATGGGCGCATACGAGTATGGTGTACTGAACCGGATTGAATCCGAATCGGTCCCGCTCCGTTTTGAGCTTGAACAGAATTATCCCAATCCGTTTAATCCGGTGACGCAAATATCATATCAGTTACCGCACCCGGATCGCGTCCGGTTGACAGTATATGATGTGCTGGGCCGCGAGGTTAAGGCGCTTTTGGATGCTGATCGACCAGCGGGAATCCATGCAATCCAATGGGATGGCTGGGACGTATCCGGGAAAACGGTAGCCGCGGGCGTCTATTTTTACCGGATAGAGGCGGGCGGGTTTAACCGTGTAAAAAAGATGGTGCTGCTGAGGTAGGTGTTAACTGATATAAAAGGCTCACTTTAAGGTACAGAGACAATTTTTATTATGAGCAAAGAATCCGGTGTTTTAATATACGTATCTACTAGTTGGCTGACCCGTCAAAAATAAAATTATTTTGCTTCCAGTTCGTACACCTTTTCCCGGATTTCTTTCAAAGATCCTATAATGATATAATAACTATACTCGTACACCGTATCCTTGTTTAACACCGCCTTCTTTACAGGAGCGATATAGGATGTTGACGCGTCATTAGTTTCGCCTCCGGGGTCTTTGTACATGCCTGCTAAAAACCGGGTACATTTGGGATTGTAAACGCCCATACCCCACTGGTTTTCATCTACAAACGCCATCCAATGTTCGGGAACCGATTCATAGCGTCCCCAGAACCCACTGGACAAAAAGATGACCTCGATGTTTTCCACCGGCGCGCCGGTAAAAGGCTGGTCCCCGGTATAGCTGTATAACTGACTAAGAGCCGAAACCGGATACACTGCCGGCAGTTCCTGATTGTTCGAGATGCCTTCTCCATATAACGTATCGGTCCGGAAACAGGTCAGCTTGTTATGGATTTGGAGTGTGTTCCCAATCAGTACGGTCCATTGTTCCAGTTCAGCTTCTGCGGGTTTGTTGTTCATATCCCACAACATGGGAACGCATTTCACGTACAACGAGTCACCGGATTTGCGGTAATCGAGTATTTCCGCGCGGTTCTTGAATGCGTCACCGGCCTGGATTGGGTTCCAGCTCCAGGGCGTCCAGTCGGGACTCTGGCCCTCTGCGGTACGATCCAGTGATTTGCCTGCGTAATACGATTGCTGGATGTACCTGCCTTCGTCATGGGTGTTTACCAGGTTGCGGTCACTACCGGATACGGATACCCACTTGATGGTTCCGCCGCGGGTCAGGTCCACCTTGACGGTTAATATCCCATTGTCTATAGAGAGCTCATTGGGTACAGCATATAATACAGTTAATTGTAACATCAGAGCCAGTATAACTAACCAATATTTCATTGTTTCCTCACGGGATTATGGGTGAATAGTATAATACAAAAACAGTAAGAGAGGATCAATAGATAAAATATCATCTCTTTCCCTCACAATCATCTTATAATATTGTCACATGTAAATGAGTCAGATAAATCTGAAACTTTAATACTGATCATAACGAAAACAATCTCAATCACAATTAAGTTACAATATTTTTGCTATAACCCTGCTCGTTTCTTTTTACGGGCATAGAAATTGCGATTCATTATTTAAAATGTTTTACAAATTATTTTCAAAAAAGGACACCGGGAATTATTATGCAAGTCTATGATAGCGAATCAGCAACGGTAATCGCATATCCTGAAAAAAAGATAATATATCATCAAATTCACAAATATATTACCGATCAGGAATACAAAACAGTACTGTCTATTGGAGCTGATAACTTTATTAAATTCAATTGTACCAAATGGTTAGCAAATGACCGCAAAAATAGTTCAACCTATGTTGAAGATATTGGCTGGTATGTTGAAAATTGGGAGTCGAGAATCATAAACGCCGGCTGGAAATATTGGGCAGTGGTTATGCCTGAAATGGTAACAGTGCAAATGTTTGTATCCAAATTCATCAACAAATACAAAACCATGGGAATTCATGTCAGAGCTTTTAACGATGTTGATAAAGCTATGGCCTGGCTGGAAGAAATATAATAGTAAAAAGCCTACATTTCACAGCTCGTGACGGAGATATTTTCCGTCATGATCCTTTAATCATATCGAATTTTTCTATCAAGAGAAAAGAATTAGACTACAGTCCAATAATCAACCACTTTTTTTGGACTGTACTCCAATTCTTTCCATCCATTCACTTCTTTTATTGCATCAAACCCCCCGGTTTAATATATTCTAAATATCGTCAAAACTCACAATTCATATCAACACATAACCCCGGGAAAATCTATATGAAAAACATTATGATGGTTCTGAGTATCCTGTTGTTGCCGATCATGCTGCTGGCAGGAATAACCCCAACCCAACTCACCTGCGAGTATCTCGATGGCATGCCCCTTGTTGACATTGCCAAACCCAGACTTGCTTGGGTCAACATTGCGGACAAGAACGAACGCGGTCAGAAACAAACCGCCTGGCAGGTGCGCGTTGCAACAACCCCCGATCTGCTTGAATCTCCCGATCTGTGGGACAGTGGCAAGATCGAATCCCAGCTGAGTAATCGCATCGAGTATGACGGCAAGACCCTGCAATCCCGTCAGGAGTGCTGGTGGCAGGTGCGGGTTTGGGACCGTAACGATAAAGCCTCAAAATGGAGCAACCCCAGCGCCTGGCGTATGGGACTGTTGGACCCCTCCGAGTGGCAGGCGCAATGGATTGGCGCACCCTGGCAGGGAGAAGAAGCACTGCCATTACCCGGACGCGGTGAAACACCCACACCGCCTCCCGCTCCCTTGCTGCGCAAATCTTTTCAGGTCAACAAACCCATCAAAAACGCGGTTGCGTTTGTAACCGGACTCGGTTATTTTGAATTTTACATGAACGGTGAAAAGATCGGCAATGATGTGCTGGTACCCAATCAGACCAATTACGGTAAACGCCCGGGATTAACTGAGCGCAGCATCGCAATTCCGGATAATTTTCGTCGTTACAAGGTCCTGTATCTGGCTTATGATGTAAGCGACCAGTTCAAAACCGGCGAGAATGTGATTGGCGGCATTTTGGGTAACGGCTTTTATAATCCTGCCAAAGGCTGGACCGAGGCCTATGGCACGCCGCGCTTTCTCTGTCAGCTTTATATCACCTATGAGGACGGATCGCAAGAGATCATTGTGAGTGATGGTTCATGGAAAGCTGACAAAAGTCCCATCCTTTACGACATGGTCTATTACGGCGAACATTACGATGCCCGCAAAGAGCAACCCGGCTGGTGCGCGCCCGGTTTTAACGACGCCAAATGGCAAAAGGTCGCTTTGCGAAACGCACCCGAAGGCGAGCTGGCGGCACATACTTCCAGACCCGACCGTATCACCGAAGAGCTCAAACCCGTTAGCATTGAAAAACGCGATGACGGTACCTGGCATGTGGATTTTGGTGTAGAGATTTCGGGCTGGCTGCGCATTAACGATGTCAAGGCACCGGCTGGCCACAAGGTGGAATTTAATTTTATCAGTAGTGATTATTCCGGGGACAACTCGTATACCTTTCGCGGAGAAGGATCCGAGACCTATCATGTCCGTTTCAACTGGTTTGTGTTCAAAGAAGTGGATATTAAAAACTGGCCGGGCAAGCTCAAAGCCAAACACCTCACCGCGCTAATGGTCAACACGCCGGCACCGGTTAGTGCCGAGTTTGAGGCCTCGAATCCCCTGTTCAACGACATTAACCTCATCTGGCGACGCAGCCAGATCGACAATATGCATGGCGGCTTGGCCAGCGATTGTCCGCACCGCGAGCGTTCCGGTTACACCGGTGACGGTCAGGTTGCGTGTCCCATGGTAATGCAAAATTACGACGCCCGCAGTTTTTATTACAAATGGGTACAGGACATGCTGGAAGCACAAAATCCCGAAACAGGGCATGTTCCCAACGGCGCGCCCTGGCAGCCGGGTTGCGGTGGTGGTATTGCCTGGGGAGCAGCAATTTGTGTGATTCCCTGGGAATTTTATGAGCAATATGGATCGCTGGATATGCTGAGCGACAATTACGAGGGTATGAAAGGCTATGTGGGTTATATGCAAAAATGGACCGACAGCCAGGGTGTTATGTACAGTCAGCGCGCCGGCAAAAACGGTATTCCCCTGAAATGGTTCAACCTGGGCGACTGGGTCCCACCCGGTAAAATGATGCCCGATGAACAGGTGCACACCTTTTATCTCTGGTACTGCAGCAATGTTACTGCAAAAACCGCAAAAGAATTGGGTAAAACCGAAGAAATAGAAAAATATGCACAGATTGCGGAAAATACCAAAAAAGCGTATCATCAACGTTTTTACAATGCGCAAACCGGCAGTTACGGCAACTATGGCGGCAATGTGCTGGCCCTGTACATGGGCGTTCCGGATGAACAGTATGATAAAGTCACCGCCGCGTTAAAAGCCAATATTGCCGCAAACGGCAATCATCTCGATACCGGTATCATTGGGACACGGTTTCTGTTTGAAGTGCTTGCAAACAATGGCATGCATGACCTGGCATACGAGATATTGAACCAGCGTACCGAACCCAGCTTTGGCTGGTGGTTGGAACTAGGTGCTACCACAACCCGCGAACAGTGGAACAGCAAAAACTCGCAGAACCACCCCATGTTTGGCGGCGGACTGGTATGGTTTTACCGCAATCTGGCCGGTATACAGATTGATCCTGATCAACCGGCTTATCGTCACATTCTGTTCAAACCCCAACCTTTGGACGAACTGGAATATGTCACCTATTCCAACAATACGCCTTTTGGCAAGGCCGGTATCTCTTGGAAACAGTCCGATAAACAATTCGAAATGGATGTGACTGTACCGGTTGGCTGTACGGCAACCGTTTGTGTGCCCGACAAAAACGGCCAATCCTTAGCGCAAAACGACAAAATCCACCAATCCTCACCTTTTATCACCTATGTTGAGCACAAGGATGGATACACAGTATACTCTGTTGAAAGCGGAGAATATCAGTTCAAGGTGAAATAACTGTCGGTTCCTGAGTACGAATGCGCCCTGGCGCATGAGTGTATCGAAGGACCGCCATATTTAAAAAAGTATATTGCCGGTTGCAGAGCAGGCCAGTTCGACGAATGTCGGACTGGCCGTTTTAAAGCACCGGATGGGTATCCAATTCAACGCAGAGCTTTTACCCCCCTGATCGTGACAGAGATTATCTCTGTCACGAGTTATTTAATAAAATTGAGAATCGAGGAAACGCATACTAAAAATTAACAATAATATTAATTTTCGAAAATATTAAACTTAAAAGTATGCCTATTGAACTAATTAATATTGATGCGATTGCAAGAAATGCAGCTATCTGAATTGCATTATCAGGGTGCTCTAGTAGATATTTTACTTTTGCGAAAATATTACTATTACTAACTTTAGTAAAAATCAAACTATTTTCGCCTTTATCAATACCCAGTTTAGCGCGATAATAATCAGAAATTACAATATTGTAACCATTTCCTGTTATTTTATTACATTCATTTTCATCACAGTTATAATCTTTATCACTCTTATTATTGTCTCTATCGTTGCCACAATCTTTTTTAAGTCTATTATGATAAATTCTTATAAAATTATCATCAATAATTCGACAAATTGTATATATTTTTTTACCTGTCTTTTCTGCTTCAATTTTTACAAGATCTCTTGAATTGTATTCTTTACTTGATGATTCAGGAAGCCAAACCCAACCAAAATTTGATTCATCATGTAATGATGCTAATACGTAAAATTTTTTTGACATAATCAATCCCACATAAATCGATATTAAACAATTTTTTACCAAACCTCCAGCGCTTTTTTTGCTAGTTCCTTTTGCCGATCGTTCATTTCTTTTTTCCGCCACTTGTCATAAGAATTGAGCTGTTGTGTCATTTTTACACTGGACTTTGAGTAATATTTATTTTTTTTCTGAAGAAATGCTCCATTAGTAACATTCAAACTTTTACTTAGCAACGTAAGATTTCCCAACCGATTTAAATAAGCTTTATGATATTTTATGACTTGAGTAAAGCCCCGTTTAGGTAATGTTTGAGGCATTATATGTTCAACGTTAACCTGTTTTGGATTGTCGGTAACAGGTGCTGCTCTACCAGATAAAAACAGTTCAATTTTATATAGAATATAGAAACTCGTATTTTTATTTGGAGAGACATAGGTGGAAAAACTTTGCTCAAATATTTTGTCATCAGGCATTGAAGTTCGCAATTCTTGTATTAATAAATCTATTTTAATTTTAGGGTTTAGTCTAATTTCTTTTGAAGACTTTATCAATAATAAAATAACATCGTTAGGGATCTTTTGATTACAAATAAGCATTCTGAAAAAAAACTTTTCTAAAAAACTTACTAATTTTTGTTGCAATTTACGAATCTCAGGATCTGTCTTTTCTTCTGTAAATGAAAAAAGTGATAAAAGAACTGGATAACACTGCTTGGCTTTAAACAAAGATAACGCTTCTAATGAATTTTGAATTTTTTCATTATTTTTCCAGGTACTAAACTTCTTTGGGAAAGCAATTCGAACATAAAGTTTTAAATAATGGTTCATTTCTTTCATATATTCAGAGATATTAACATTATCTGTTTCAATATCTCGTTTAAGGGTTTTATATAGATTGCCTTCTACAACTCTTGAATTACGAAAAGACCAATAATATTTTAAAAATTCGGTATATGACAACCTGTTTTTTTCTATCAATTCAAGATTCTCTTTCCATATTGCTTCCACATTTGTTAGAGATTCCTGATCATCAGCTTTAGCAAAAACGATACTTTTCAATAAATCTTCAACTTTGAGTGATGCTCCCCTATAATTCAATGTTTCAAATAGTATTGTTTCAGAATAATTATTATTAGCATAAATAACAACAAAATAAATACTATCACTAACAAAATGAAATAATCTATTCAAAAATATATATTTATCTGATAGAGTCGTAAAACTTTCCAATTCTTTTGACATCTTTTGTGATAAATTTTTAAAAACATTATTACGCAAAAAATCATTGGCCCTAAAACGTTTATCTTGAAGAGTCGAATAAGGCTTTCGAAGGTATTCTTTGAAAATTTTTTGATATTGTTCATGTGGTAATAAAAATAGTCTGTTTTGGTTATTCCATAAATATTTTTGGGTATCATTGATTAAACTTTGAATATCATTGTTTAATTGAATATCTTTTGTTTCAAAACTGATTAACACATTTCTAATAATACTTATTAAAGAGACAACAACTGTCAACCTTTGTTGACCATCAAAAATATTGTAATGATAATTGTTTTCACCAGCCTGTAAAACAAGTGAACCCAAAAAATGCTTTCTGTTAAACTCTATTGCCTCTGTAATATCATCCCAAAAATCGTTTACATGTTCCTTTCTCCATGCAAATGCTCGTTGAAATTTTGGGACATGAAAATAATTTCCATTAAAAAGTTCTTCAAAAGTATAAGTTTGTGTTTTAATCATTAAATGAAACCCCTGTTTTAATTACAATATAATACTTTACGAATTTTAAAAAGGACAACAAATTAAAAATAACTTGTTACTCTATTTCCCAAATTGCATTGTACTACAAAATAAATCAATTGATATACTTCCCGCCCAGAGAATCCCACCGTATTATATATTAATACTAATTATTACAGAATATTGCAACCTAAATATAAAGATTAGATTTGCCCTGTATTTAAATGAAAAACGCAGTGTCGCAAGATTTTAGCTCCACCTGTTCGTGACAGAGATTATCTCTGTCATGATCAAAAATCCTTCATTCATGCTGGTCGGTGTTATTCGTGGGCAGCAACCTGCTGATTTTTTCATTATTCCATTGTTTTTTACAGCAATTATCATTTTCTTAATCTAACAAATATCCCAAGAATTTTTCATATCAGGAGTATCATATGAAACGCCTTGTATTTTGTATGGTCCTTGTTTCGTCCGTTCTCGCATTTGCCGCAGGTAATGATTGGGAGAACGAACAGATTTTCGGTATTAACAAGGAACCCGCCCACTGTACCTATACCCCCTATACAACATTAGAACAGGCCGCCGCGGATGTAGCGGAATATTCACCGCTCTTTATATCGCTCAACGGCACCTGGAAATTCAACTGGGTCAAATCCCCGGATATGCGTCCGCAAACCTTTTACAAACCCGATTTTGACGTCAGTTACTGGGACGATATAGACGTGCCCTCCAACTGGCAAATGAAGGGCTATGGTACGCCCATCTATACCAACAGCCAGTATCCCATGGCTCGGGACTGGCCCAACATTATGACCCCGGTTGAGGAACACTGGACCAAAGCCAAACTGCCGAATCCTGTGGGATCGTACCGCCGGGATTTTGAAATACCAACGGACTGGTCAGGCAAAGAGATTTTTCTGCACTTTCGCGGTGTTAAAAGCGCCATGTATGTTTGGGTGAACGGTAAAAAGGTGGGTTACAGCCAGGGCTCTATGACTCCTGCGGAATTTGACATTACCCAATTTGTCACACCCGGCAAAAATACCCTTGCCGTTGAGGTCTATCGCTGGAGCGACGGCAGCTATCTGGAAGATCAGGATTTCTGGCGCCTGAGCGGCATTTATCGCGATGTTTTGCTCTATGCGACACCAAAGCTGCACGTGCGTGATTTTTTCCTCACCTGCGATTTGAACGATTCGTTCACTGCCGCAGAATTGAATTTCGCGGGCAAGATCAAACACTATCCCGGCAACAGCGTCAAAGGCGCCTCACTCGAGCTGTATCTGCTGGATGACAACGAATCTCCCGCCAAACCTGTAATGACACAAAAACTTCCCAATGTTGGCAAAGGCAAAGAAAAAAACATTGAATTATCTGTCACAATCGACAATCCCAAACTCTGGTCCGCCGAGATCCCCAATCTCTATACCGTACTGGTTGCGGTGAAAGACGCTTCCGGCGAGATCATTGAGGTTTTGTCCACACCTTTCGGGTTCCGCAAGGTCGAGATCAAAGACCAGCAGTTGTGGGTCAATGGCAAGAGCGTACTCCTCAAAGGCGCCAACCGTCACGAACATGATCCCTTTGACGGACGCGCGGTTTCGCTGGAAAGAATGATTGAGGACATAACCCTGTTCAAGCAGTTCAACTGCAACACCGTGCGCACCAGCCATTATCCCAATCATCCCGATTGGTACAAGCTGTGTGACGAGTATGGACTGTATGTAATTGACGAGGCCAATATTGAATCGCACGGATACCGCTATGGCAAAGAATCGCTTGCCAAACAACCGGAATGGAAAAACGCGCATGTAGACCGTATGATCAGCATGGTAGAGCGCGACAAGAACCATCCTTCCGTCATCATCTGGTCTATGGGTAACGAGGCCGGTGGCGGCATCAATTTCGATGTCTGCTATGCAGCGACCAAGGCCCTCGATACCAGCCGTCCCATTCATTATGAACGGTATAATGAAATTGCAGATATTGAATCCATCATGTATCCCCCGGTAAGCGGCTTGGAAAAAGCCGGACAGGAAGACAATCCCAAACCTTTTATCATGTGCGAATACGCCCATGCTATGGGTAACGCGGTTGGCAACCTGCAGGAATACTGGGACGTGGTGGAAAATTATCCCCGTCTTATTGGCGGCTGTATTTGGGATTGGGTAGATCAGGGCCTGGCCAAACCTGTGCCCGGCAAAGTCGGTGAATACTATTTTGCCTATGGCAGCGATTATGGAGATTTTCCCAATGATTATAATTTCTGCATCAATGGTCTGACCACACCAGACCGACAGGTTACCCCCAAAATGATCGAAATGAAAAAGGTCTATCAATACATTGCCATATCCGAAAACGACATGTTGAATGGCAAGATCGATATTAAAAATAAATACCAGTTTATCAACCTGAACCAGTTCAACGCAATGTGGAGCCTGTCTGAGGACGGCACGGTGATCCAATCCGGAATACTATCCCCGGTTGACCTGACGCCCGGCAAATCCACAACCGTTACCGTACCTTTTGAAAAACCGATTGTTACTCCCGGTGCGGAATACTGGCTGCGTGTGGAATTTACATTAAAAGCCGACACCCGCTGGGCCAAACGCGGTCACGTTATGGCGTGGCAGCAAATGGCAGTGCCGTTCGATGCGGCTCCTGCTCCGGCCATGGCTTCTGCGGAACTGCCGCCTCTCACGCTTGCCGAGTCCGAAAATGATGTTGTGATTACCGGCAAAAATTTCAACATGACCTTTAATAAAACGATTGGCACCATCCAGCAACTGGTCTATGACAATACCGAGATTATTCATTACGAAAAACCGGTCATTAAACTCAAATCCGGTTTTGCACTGCTCAAAGACGAAACCGTACTTGATATTAATGGTCCCATGCCCAACATCTTTCGCGCTCCGGTGGACAATGACCACCAGTTTGGCCGCGGTGTGGGTCCCAAATGGCACGACATGGAGCTGGACAAGGTCACGCACACGGCTGAATCGGTCAAGATTGAAAAGGTGTCTGATCAATGCGTTAAAATTACCGCAGACATCCGTTCCGTTGCAGGCAAGGGCTATGGCGTCAGCAGTACTGTCAGTTATACCGTTTGGGGTAACGGCTATATTGATATCAACACCACCTTTATTCCCGATGCTCTGGAACACGCTCTACCCAAACTGGGTCTTCAACTGGAACTGCCGGATGAACTGGAATATGTGGAATGGTATGGCCGCGGACCGCACGAAAACTATCGTGATCGTAAGCACGCTGCCGATGTGGGCCGGTACACTCGCTCCGTTACCGACATGTTTGAATCCTACGTGCGTCCTCAGGACATGGCCAACCGTACCGACACCCGCTGGCTGACCGTAACGGACCGCAACGGACGCGGACTGATGGTTACCGCGAAAACGCTGGTAGATTTTAGCGCTCTTCACTATACCGCGCAAGACCTGGACGTGGCCCAGCATCCCTTTGAACTGACTAAACGCAACGAGACCATTCTCTGCATCGACGCCGACCACCAGGGACTGGGCGGTGCAAGCTGTGGTCCGCCACCACTGGAAGAGTATGTACTTAATCCCAATATGACCATGCTGTCGTTTTCCCTGCGGCCGTATTCTCCCCGCCTGGGTGACAAGGCTGAATATGCGAGAACAGCGTTGAAATAATAATAGAACGAAATTCATTTCATTTGCCCCCGATCCATAGGTCGGGGGCTTTTTTTCAAGTGCCAGGTATACAAACTAGATAACCTTTGACCAATAATCCTCCATATTTCCTAAGCACATTACTAATATTTCCCCAACCCTTGCATGGCATAATTGTTGAAACATTTTTACAACTAACAACACGTAAAATAACGTATCATATATAAAAACAATACGATACACTATTTTGTCCTTGCTATGTTATGGCTAAACTGTGACATAGAATCTACAACTCTAAATTCATTAAAACATTCAAAATAATGAGGGAACTCGAAATGAAAAAATATGCTTTTTTCTTATCCATTATTACCGTAATAATAGTCCTGTTTTCAATTTCCTGCTCAGACAACAGCAATATGGAAACGGCAACACCCGTTTCACCCGAGCTGAGTGGTAATGCCAATGAAATAGAGATAACCCCTTCGCTTCGTGAAACGGATACAGAATCCGAAAGCAAACTAGCCAAAACCATGGATGAGGTCAACTGGGATGATTACAGCCTGGTTATGAGGGACAATGAACGTTATTACTATTTCCTTAATAAAACCAACAATGTTTATAGCGGAAAGGCATATTACAAAGGATCGAGTTATTCTTATCGCGGTGAATGTAAAATGATTAATAAAGGTACTGCCGCAATTGCACTATGGTACTTTGATTCAAGATATAGTAATAATAATATATCAACTATCACCGCACCGGGTACCGGTAGTGGAAGACTTTATTTTCAACCCCAAAATCGTGTATGGACTGTTAGCTTATCCATTGAAAAAGGTTCATTATAATGACTTGTCGAGGGAAATCCATGAAAAAAAAATATATACTCATTTTATGTATCATCATAACGCTACCCTTTCTGTCTTTAATGACAGCTTGCAGTAAAGATTCTGATCCGGTGTCACCTGACACGAGTACAAAAACAGACACATTGAGTGTGGGTGTGATCATCCCCATGACCGGCAGTGGCCCCCTCTTAAAAGATCCGGAAATTGCGGCCATTGATCTGGCATTGCAGGATGTAAACCAATATCTTACCGAACAAGGAATAGGTAAATATATTCATGCAGAGATCCGGGACAGCAAATTTTCCGCTCTGGACATTCAAGATGCCCTGGAATTTTTTAATGAAAACAATATAAAGATTGTTGTTTTCTCTGGTACCAGCGCAAATCTGCAATCAGTAGAAAGCTATGTCAATAACAACAACATATTATTAATTAATCAAACAAGTACCTCTGCTGAACTTTCGCAGAAAGATAATATCTTTCGGCTTGTTCCGGATGATAATTATCTTGCAAATGCAATGGCCCAATCTATGGTTCAGCAGTCTGTGAATAAATCTATTGTGCTCTATCGCGGTGATATTTGGGGCAGCGGTTTGGCGGAAGCCTTTGAATCCGCATTTATCGCACTCGGGGGCTCAATACTTGAAAAGATCGGCTATGATCCCCGTTATTCTACAACAGAGCTTGAAGACGCATTGAACAGATCAAACACGTTGGTGGAAAATGCAATTTCATCCGGAGATTCAGACAATGTTGCCATGACCTGCCTTTGCTTTGAAGAGGGAATAGATCTGTTAAAACTGTCTGCTGACAAATCCAGCCTGGATAAAATGAGCTGGTACAGCAGCGATGGTATGGTACAAAATCAGGCGTTGTTGGTTGACTCGACTGCTGCATCGTTTGCCGCTAAAGTCGGATTCTTTTCTCCCATCATGGCTGAAAATTATACCACTGCCGGACAAACTGTCAGCAACCGGATTGAAGAACAAATCGGGTACACTCCCTATTCCTGGGCCGTTGTTCTCTATGATGCTTTTTGGACTGCAGCATTGACCCGAATTGACGATAATTACAGCGATGATATTAATGATATAAAATCAGTGTTTTTAAGCGTTTTAGAAAATTATGATGCCGTCAGTGGTGACATTATTTTGAACGATAACGGCGATCGCGCCAGCAGTCCTTTTGATTTCTGGCAGGTGACCGGTAGTAACGATGCGTATCAATGGACAAAGGCATTTACCTTTCAGGGTGAATAAACATATTATACATATACTCTGGCCGAAAATTAGATTTCGGCCAGAGATAATATTTTAAATCTGCAAATTAAAAAATTCAACCTTATTAAAACTTTCCACATTATTTTCCCTTGCATATTTCCGCCAGAATATATTAATTGAATAGTTAAAAATTTAACGAACCATTCTTGTGCTCACTCAATCCTAACCGGAGAAATCCATGAAAAAACCCGTTCTGCTCTACCTTGTTTTCCTGCTTTTTCTATTTTTCCTCGCCGGATCTGTATCCGCGTCTCAAACCGTTACTTCTTTTTCACAAATCGAATCCTTGTTTCAAAAACCGCCCGTTGAATACTCGAGCGCGCCGCTCTGGGTCTGGAACAATGATGTGGATGAAAAAGAGATCGATCTGCAACTGCAGGAAATGCAGCAGGGCGGTATTCACAGTGTGTTTATTCACCCCCGTCCCGGTTTAAAAACCCCGTATCTGTCTGACCGCTGGTATCAACTGTGCAAGTATACAGTAGACAAAGCAAAAGAGAGGGATATGGATGTATGGCTTTACGATGAAAACTCGTATCCCAGTGGTTTTGCTGGTGGTAACGTTCCCGCGCAAATGCCCGAGTCATACAACCAGGGCCAGGGACTGGTTATGGAACAGGCCTCTCAACTTTCCGGTGACATGGGTAACTATGCCATCATACTGAAAAAAGAGGGCGGTGTTTTTACAGATATTACAAGCACAGCTAAAAACGAGCTGAACCAAAACGGTGATTATTATCTGTTTAAAAAAACCTATTATGGGAAATCTCCCTGGAACGGCGGCTACTCGTATGTGGATCTCTTGTATCCGGGAGTGACTGAAAAATTCATCGATGTGACCATGACCGGTTATGAAAAAGCAATTGGCAAGGAGTTCGGCAAACGGGTACCGGGTATCTTTACGGACGAACCCAATATCAGTCCTCCGGGTGGTATTAAATATACACCAACATTGTTTGATGATTTTGAAAAACATTGGGGATACGATCTAAAATCCAATCTGCCTTCTCTGTACCAGGAGGTGGGAGATTGGAAAGTAGTCCGTCATAATTACTATTCTCTGTTGTTAGAGCTGTTTACCGAGCGCTGGAGTAAGCTCTGGTACGAGTATTGTGAAAACCACGATTTAAAATGGACCGGACACTATTGGGACCATGACTGGCCCAAGCCTTTAAACGGATCCGACAATATGGCCATGTACGCCTGGCACCAGGTACCTGCAATTGATTTATTGATGAATCAGTACAGCGAAAGTGTAAATGGTCAGTTTGGCAATGTAAGAATCGTCAAAGAACTTGCCAGTGTTGCCAATCAATTGGGCCGCACCCGTACCCTGAGTGAGACTTATGGCGCTGGTGGCTGGGACCTGACATTTGAAGATATGAAACGTATTGGTGAATGGGAATATGTACTGGGTGTCAATTTTCTCGATCAGCATTTGTCTTATATAACTATAGCCGGGGCACGAAAGCGTGACCATCCGCAATCTTTTTCTTACCATGAACCCTGGTGGAAATTCTATAAAACGCAGGGAGATTATTTCAGCAGATTGTCTGTAGCGCTTTCTTCAGGCAAACAGGTAAACGACATCCTGGTACTTGAGCCGACGACAACATCGTGGTTATATTTTTCACCAACGCAGCCCAATCCGCAATATGATAAATTGGGGCCCGTTTTCCAAAAATTTGTAACTGATCTGGAAGCATATCAGGTTGAATATGATTTGGGTTCAGAATATATCATTAAAAATTGGGGAAAAGTTAAAGGGGATGAATTTATTATAGGAGAACGGGCTTATAAACAGATCGTCATTCCTCCTTCATTTGAAAATTACAACAAAGACGTTATGGATTTGTTAAAAACATACACTGAGAATGGCGGAAAAGTCATTTCCTTTAACGGTTCTCCTCAATTCGTTGATGGGCAGGATGCCAGCGATATCGGTTTTACAAAAAAATGGGGTTTTGCCAAGTCCCTTTCTTCGGATATACTTAATAAGCTGGAATCCGAGACGATTCAGTTCAAATCCCCTGAAAAAGCGGGTGGTAAATTATTTCATCACAGACGTATGCTGGATGACGGTCAGCTCGTCTATCTGGTCAATACAGATCTGCAAACCTGGTCAATCGGTTCTTTTACCCTTCAGGCAAAATCGCTTCAGGAACTGGATCCGCAGACGGGATCTTTTTCACCTTATCCCGCGGCACAAAATGGCAGCAACCTGAATGTAAGCTATGATATCCCACCCGCAGGAAGTCTCTTGTTATATGTCGGAAATTCCGGAGAGACCTTTACGGCCCCGCAGCAAAATGCAGAAATTCGAATTCTGGACCCTGTAACAAAACCGGATATCAAACGCCTTGCACCCAACACCCTTACCCTGGATTTTTGTGATCTGACGCTCGATGGAAAAACAGACAAGGATATTTATTTCTTTAAAGCCGCGGACAAGGTTTTCCGTCATTACGGCTTTCAAGGTAATCCCTGGAGTACATCAGTGCAATATAAATCCGCAATTCTGGATCGGGATACTTTTTCTATAGACACCGGATTTAGTGCGGTTTTTCACTTTGATGTTGATAAAAATGTTACCACAAATACAATAAAAGCTGCTATTGAACGCCCCGGGTTGTGGGCGGTTACCATAAATGGTAACCCCGTAAAGGCTATTGAAGGTGAATATTGGCTGGACAGAGCTATTGGTGTATATGAAATTGGCAGCTATATAAAGCCGGGTGAGAATCAAATCCGTTTGTCAGTATCTCCCATGTCTGTACATGCTGAACTGGAACCCATTTATCTGTTGGGTGATTTTAATCTGGAATCTCAGGACAAAGGCTGGAAGTTGATACCTTCTCAAAAACTATCCATGGATAGCTGGAAAAACCAGGGAATTCCCTTTTATTCAGATGGTGTGGAATATACCAGCACATATACTTTGGATTCAAAAAACAAACGATATGTGGTCAAGCTGACTGACTGGGCTGGCAGCGTTGCCGAAGTGAAAATTAACAACACTCCCGCCGGGTTGGTTTACTCTCCACCTTATGAATTGGATGTTACGGATTATATAAAACCTGGCAAAAACCAGATGTCCGTATCTGTATACGGGACTTTGAAAAATCAGTTGGGACCCCACCATATCGGCAACACCCGGGGAAGTGCCTGGCCAAGTTCTTTTGAAGCGGCCCCAGAACATGAGCCTGCTGGCAGCGATTATAACTTTATAGATTATGGTTTGTTCAAAAACTTTATAGTTATTGAAATTTCAGGTCCTCGACAGCGTGTTTATTGGCGTGATTATAAAGTTGCAAAACCGGAATTTTCATCCGTGCAATCCTTATATGTTGATTCACCTGCAACTATAAGTTTAAATTGCGCTACAGAAGGAGCAGAAATTCATTACACACTTGATGGTAGCGATCCCCAGCTTTCTTCTGCTAAATACAGCAAACCCTTTATTGTTGAAAAGAGTACTACCATAAAAGCACAGGCTTTTAAAAAAGGGAAAATAGAAAGTGACATTGCAGAACAAAGCATAAATATTGTTAGCAGTAAAAAGAATGGCGTTTCTTATAAATACTATGAAGGATTTTGGAATGATATTCCGGATTTTGAAAAACTTGCTGCAATAAAATCCGGTAAATCCTATGAAATGGATATAAATAAACTCAAAGAAAGAAATGCGCAATTTGCATTTATATTCAACACAAATTTGCAAATTGACAAGAGCGGTACGTACACATTCTATCTCAACTCTAATGATGGCAGCTTGCTCTATATTGATGGCAATCTTGTTGTGGATAATGGTGGAGAGCACGGTTTGCAGGAGCGCCAAGGGAATGTAATCCTGGAACCGGGTAAACACTCTATATTGATCCATTATTTTGATGGCGGCGGCAGCCAGGCTTTTGAAATATCTTATAAAGGCCCTGAACTGGAAAAACAATTGTTAAAACTTGATAAATTATTTATGGATTGATCTTGCTTGCCCGGCACCCACAAGTGCCGGGCATTAAATTGAATCTTGTATTAACTTGAAATTGTAGATATTTTTCCATCCCAATCAAGTTCAACTTTTGGGAAATACTCTCACAAAGGCACTGAGAAGCCAAGGAAAAAGATTAAAAGTTGATGCCGATAGAAGCATTCCAGGCGGTCCTTTTTTCCCATTGCGTATCAGTATTTGTAAAATTTTTATACTCAGCCCAGGTTGTAGCCCAAGGATCATTTTCTATTATACCCATATGTATGTAACTCATGTAAAGGTAATTAACTCCCAGGGAAAAGATCAAGTTTAAAGTGCCTTTGCTGTTCAGCTTGACCAAACTTTCATAATTCAGCGAGTAAATATGCGATCTGGGATAAAAAGGCGATAGCAAATATAATTGATCTATGGAATAACCTCCCGAGTAAAAAAAATAATTTACCGATCCCCCTTGTAAACATCTTTTTCTTTGAATGAACGGTACAAACACTTTGGTGTTGACGGAAACTGGCCAACCTCCCAGCATTAAGCTTGTAGTAAATTCTTTTGTATCGACAATTGACCATTCTTTTTCCAGATAAAGGGTCAATAAAGGTAATCCCCAGCCCCATCCCCATTTCATGGTATCGTTTATTTTTCGGGTATATTGAAACTGTCCAATTTGACTTGCAAAACCGGAATAAAAACAGGATGATGCTTTTACCTCATCTCCCAAATAGCTCATATAAAACGGGATATTAAAATGGCAATAATAAGAGACATAATCCCCTGCAAACCTTCTATCCCCGTACGGTTTTTGAATGTTTTCATCGAAATTTGGTTTTGCACTGGCAAATAGAGGGATCAGTAATATTAGTATTGAATAAAATAAATTCATTCCGTTTCCTGAAAAAGTAGATATGTTTTTTCTCTGTGACTTTGCCTCTGTGAGAGTTCATTAAAATATTCTCACGGATGCAGAGGTATCAAGAATATATCGTTTGAATGTAGTAGATTCGAAGATCAGGATTAAAAGACAACAGGATTATAGCAGCCCCCATATCAATCCTGTCATCCTTAAATCCTGTAAAGAAAAAGTTATTTTTTCATCCCCTTGATCATCCAGTTTTTGGCCATCCACAAGGCAAGGGGCGAGATCATGGCTATAACCGCATAGATCAGCCACATTTGTCCCGAGCGCGGTACAATGTCTGAACCGGGTTTTGGGATATAGTTGGCTACAAAATAACCGGAATAGAGAGAAGTGACCAGCTTGGTGAGAAACCAGGGAAACTGTCCAATTCCCATGTACGCGCCGGTTTTGCCTTCGGGAGCAATATCAGCAATCCATTGTAAAAAGCGCGGCTGCCACATGGCTTCTCCTACTGACATGATGACTATATAGATCACAAAAAATACCGCCACAGGCCCAACTGCAAGTAAAAAGGTAGGCGCTGCCATGACCAGGGTGCCCCAGATCATCATTTTGTAAACATCGGCTTTGGCTGTAAGGCCCGCAATAATGGGGGTAAGCACAAAGATCATGATGGGATTCAGATTAGCAAGAATCTCGAAATTGTTGCTGACCCAGGTGCCGGCAAATGCGCGGTCCAGATAGTAAGGTATGGTCAGCCAGTTGTGCGCAAACAGGGTTTGCACAGGGATCAGAATAAAGATGAAAAACACCAACCGGGTATCACGAAAGGGGTGATCGGGACGATGACGCAGGTATTCCCAGGTACCGGCGACCAAGAGAATGCCAAACAATGTAGCAGTTATGATGATACTGCTTTTAAAACCTTTCATTAACGCGTTGATCATAAATCCCAGCGCAACGATATCCAGTCCAAATAAAAAGAATGCAGGCAGGTTGTTAATTTTTACTTTGGGGGTTTCAACGGGTGTTTCTTTTTTCTCTTTGGATTCAGACTTCATTTCGCTGTGTTCACGCTTTGAGCGATCGGCAGCTTCCTGGTCCACTTTTTTGGTGGTAATTGCTAAAAACAAAAACAGAGATAAAACTGTTAATCCGGTCAGCAGCCAGAATACAGCGGTCAATCCATTAGGGGGAAAGGTGTTTTCAAATTTTTGACGGGTAAAAGAAGATATCGGTCCGAAGACAAAAGCACCCAGGTTCATCAGGGCATACAGTACCGCGTAACCCATCGCTGAGGTTTGCGGATTGGTATAGCGCTTTACACCGGCATAAGCGGCGGGTTGGTAGAGCCCGTATGCGGAAACCATCAATAATAATCCAGCGGACATGACCAGGAACATGGGCGAACCAATTCCGCTGCCCAGTGGCATTGTGCCCGATATGGATATCAACAAACGACCAATGGCCATAATAAAAAATGCCAAAGCCAGAGAAACACGTACGCCGATCTTGTCCACCACACCGCCTAGTAACAGCATGGCAAAGGTAATACCACCGGTCACACCGCCATATACCCAGCCGGCTTGAACATCTGTTAATGCTACGTTTTCAGAGCAATATTTTCCCAGAATGGTAAGCAAGCCAAAGTATACCAATCCTTCAATAATATAGGGAATGTTTATTCCGTACAGGGCGCGGGGTGCTTTAACAAAAGCTACCAGGGTTTCTGCCAATTCGGAAAATGCTTCTTTGATGATTTTTGTGAATGATTTTTTCTCAGGTGTCCCGGGACTCACCGCTTCACTCATTGAATAACTCCTTGTGCTGCAAAAAGTAAAAAATTTGTCGAAAAATACCGGACAATTTACACTTTTTAAAACCTTTAATCAAGTGCTTTATCACAGCCATTCAAGAGTGTTAGAAAATAAAAAAAGCGCAGGAATTTAATTCCTGCGCTTTCAATCTGTTCTATATTCAAGTCGTTTTATTTTTTACCCGCGGTGATTCCCTTCCAGGTATCTGTGCGGAAAGGCGATGCCGGCAGTCCGGCCTTGTTGTATAAATTACAGCGGGGATTTGCCTGCCATGCGTAACGAACGGCAACGGGATTGGCAACAGAAGGACTGGAAACAACAACGGTTTCTCCATCAATAACTGCATTTGCCCACACCCATTTTTTATCATTACCGGCAATAGCAAAGCCTTTTAACGCTCCGCCTTTGGCTTCGAGACCGCCATCTACCTGGTCGAAAGTGATACGGATTTTTCCCTCTTCTACAGTAGAGGATTTATAAAGCGGACCGCAAGGTACCACATCGGTTTTACCGTAAACGCTGTTCAGGGCGTTAAGCGCAAGCCGTTTGCCTACATCCTGTTTGTTTTTGGGATGTATATCGTCTGCATTGCCAATGTCTATTGTAACAGCCATGCCGGTATTGGGAAGATCCAATGCCATGAGTTGTCCTTCGCGCAGCTCTGCCCAGTCATCATCACCGGGTTGGTTTTTATAAGCTTTGAAATTAGCAAGTTGTGTAAAGATAAAGGGGAAATCGCCTTGTCCCCATAATGACCGCCAATCCTGTATCATGGTTTTAAAAAGATCTCGGTACTGGTATGCGCGTCCCGCATTGGATTCACCCTGGTACCAGATAGCGCCCTGAATTGCAAAAGGGGCCAACGGGTGGAGCATGCCGTTATAAAGTACGCTGAGGCGATTCGGGCTTTCGGGGGATTGCGGCTGTGGTGGTACGGATGCCATTTCGAGTCCGGGTTTATACTTCCAGAGGCCATCCAGACGAATGGGGTCACCGCTTGCCGGAAAGAGTTTCATCTCGTTAGCTGTTCCCCAAAGGCCGCCATTACCGCCAATGTCTAAAACCTGTACAGCAATTATGTTTTTGCCTGCTTTGAGAACTGATGCGGGTATAGTGTATACTCTTTTAAGGTCATGTGCCCGTAAGGAACCGATTTGGGTACCATTTACCAGAGTTATGTCAATATCATTTATGGGGCCAAGATGAATTTCTGCATCGGCCTCTGCCTGTGCAGCTGTCAGACTGATTTCTTTACGAAACCATACAACACCGTCAAAACCTTCCAATCCGGCTTTTTCCCACAGTACGGGCAGGTTCATATAATTCCATGAACGTGTATCCAGGTCAGGGCTGTCCCATTTCGGACCGTTTCCCTGAGTTTTTTGAATCATTGCATCTAAATTATCGTTCCATTTTTGCAGGTCACGTTCATATTGTTGCATTTGTGCTTCAAAGCTCTGTTCTACTTCTTCCTGGGTTAAATTGATACAGTCTTTAAAATCGGGCAATGTGGCAAGTGATGCCGCACTGGTCCATGCTTCCGCGGGAGTACCGCCCCATGAGGTGTGGATGAGCCCAATGGGAATATCCAGATTCTGGTTCAGATGTCGTCCGAAAAAATAGGCTGTTGCTGAAAAGTAGGGGATATTCTCCGGAGAACACTCAACCCAGCCATCGCTAATAATATCAGATTGAGGCGTATTCTTAATAGCGTGGGCAACGCTCAGCAATCGAATGTTTGGGTGGTTGGCGTTTGCAATTTCCTGTTCAAAGTTCAGGATCTCACCCCAGCCTGCCAGCGGCATTTCCATGTTGGATTGCCCTGAACAGACCCAGACTTCACCTACCATAACATTGCCAAAGACCATTGTTTCTTTACCTTGAATTTCTACGGTATATGGACCTCCATACGATTCAAACGCCGGGAAATCAATGCGCCAGGTGCTGTCTTCTGCAACGGTTGTTTTTGCTTCCAGATCATTTATTTTAATTGTAACGGTACCACCCGGACTTGCAGTGCCCCAAAAGGGAACAGGTATACCTTGCTGCAATACCATGTTGCTGCTGAACATTGCGGGCATTTGAATGTTTGCAGCCGGGTTTTGTAATAGAGAACAGCCAACAAAATAGCCAGATAAGGCTACTAATAGAAAAGTTACATTGACCCAGTAAAGGGCTTTTTTAATGATTCTCAAGAATGATTTTTCCCTTTGTGAATTAGATTTGATCGTTTCTCTCATCAAAAACTCCTCGAGTTGTTAAGTTGTTTTATGTCTATAATGACTGTTAAAAATTCTCTATTATATAAAAATGTTACTTTTTACCCGCGGTTATACCTTTCCAGTTATCTGTGCGGAAAGGTGATGCCGGCAGTCCGGCCTTGTTATACAAATTACAGCGAGGGTTGCTCTGCCATGCGTAACGTACGGCAACGGGATTGGCAACAGATGGACTGGAAACAACAACAGTTTCTCCATCAATAACCGCATTGGCCCAAACCCATTTTTTGTCACTTCCGGCAATTGCAAAACCCTGTAATGCTCCGCCTTTGGCTTCGAGTCCGCCATCCACCTGGTCAAAACTGATACGGATTTTTCCCTCTTCTACAGCAGAAGATTTATAAAGCGGGCCGCATGGTACCACATCGGTTTTACCGTAAACACTGTTCAGTGCGTTGAGTGCCAACCGTTTACCTACATCCTGTTTGTTTTTAGGGTGAATGTCACCTGCATCTCCAATATCAATGGTAACGGCCATGCCGGTATTGGGAAGATCCAGTGCCATGAATTGTGCTTCTCGTAGCTCTGCCCATTCATCATCACCGGGCTGATCTTTATAGGCTTGATAGTTGGCAAGTTGGGTGAAAATAAAGGGGAAATCTCCCAGGTTCCATTTTGATCGCCAATCCTGTATCATGGTTTTGAAAAGATCGCGATACTGGTATGCGCGTCCTGCATTGGATTCGCCCTGGTACCAGATAGCACCTCGGATTGCAAAAGGAACCAACGGATGGATCATACCATTATAAAGTACACTGAGCCGGTGCGGGCTTTGAGGCGATTGCGGCTGCGGAGGTATAGAAGCCATTTCCAAACCTACTTTATACTTCCATAGTCCATCTAATCGGATAGGACTGCCGCTGCCGGGAACCAGTTTCATCTCTTGTGGGGAACCCCAAATACCACCTCCGCCACCGGTATCCAGTACCTGGATGGCTATCAGATTTTTTCCGGCTTTTAGAACGGATGCAGGTATCGAATACACTCGTTTTGTATTGTATGTACCGGTTGTTCCAATCTGGGAACCGTTAATAAATGTAATATCAACATCATCAATAGGCCCCAGTTGAATTTCAGCATCGGTTGCAGCCTGTTCTGCAGACAAGTTGATTTCTTTATGGAACCAGACAATGCCGTCAAATTCTTCCAGTCCTGCTTTTTCCCACAGTACGGGCAGGTTCATGTAATTCCATGAGCGAGTATCCAGATCCGGGCTTTGCCAGTCAGGACCATTACCCTGGGTTTCATGGATGATGGCTTCAACACGGGCGTTCCAGTTTTGCATGTCCCGTTCATATTTTTGCATTTGTGCTTCAAAACTCTGATCTACTTCTTCCTGGGTCAAATTGACACGATCTTTAAAATCCGGCAATGTTGCAAGTGATGCTGCACTGGTCCATGCTTCAGCAAGTGTGCCACCCCAGGAGCTATGAATCAGTCCAATGGGTATGTCGAGATTCTGATTTAGATGCCGTCCAAAAAAATAGGCTGTTGCTGAAAATTCCGGTATAGTTTGCGGAGAGCATTCTACCCAGCCATCACTGATAATATCGGTTTGGGGTGTGTTTTTCATTGTGCGGGCAACGCTCAGCAATCGGATGTTTGGGTGGTTGGCGTTTGCAATTTCCTGCTCAAAGTTCAGGATCTCACCCCAACCAGCCAGCGGCATTTCCATGTTGGACTGACCTGAACAAAGCCAGACTTCACCCACTAATACATTTTCAAACACCAAAGATTCTTTACCTTTAATCTCTACGGTATATGGGCCTCCATACGATTCAAATGCAGGGAAATCAATTCGCCAGGTGCTGTCTTCTGCAACGGTTGTTTTTGCTTCCAGATCATTGATTTTGATTGTAACGGTACCACCCGGACTGGCAGTGCCCCAAAAAGGAACTGGAACACCTTGCTGTAATACCATATTGCTGCTGAACATGGCGGGCATTTGAATATTTGCAGCCGGGTTGGTTAATAGCGAGCATCCAACAAATCCAAGGGATATAACAATTACTAGGATCAATGCGTTTTTTTTGATCATGTTGCCCCTCCGATAATAGATTTAAGTTTATAAAATATAGTAATATATTTATGTGTGAAAAACAATTAAATTTTATAATGATAACGGATTAAGAGCCCTTTTTAGTTGTCTTTGCAGAAAAAAATTTCTAATTTATACCGATTTATCTGCAAACACGAGTTAGAGGAGATTGAATGCTTCAAGTCTACAAAAATACCAAAGGACTGATTTTTGACTGTGACGGAACCCTTGCGGATACAATGCCGTTACATTGGCAGGCCTGGCGCGATGCATTTAAAGCATACGGAGCTGAATGTCCCCTGGAATTTTTACGGGAACTGGGTGGAATTCCCGCACCGCAGATTGTGCAGCTTTTTAACAACAGGTTTGAACATAATCTGGATATTGACGTGGTAGCACGGGAAAAAAACACTCTGGTAAAACAAAAGTTACTGCACGCCAAACCCTTTGAGCCTGTTACCCAAATTGTTAAAAATTATAAAGGTGTGCTTCCTATGGCCGTTGCTTCCGGGGGAACACGTGTAAATGTTGAAAATATAATCAAAGCCATCGGCTTGTTGGGCTATTTTGACGTTATTATTACCGCGGATGATGATGTTGAACCCAAACCCTCTCCCGATATATTTCTGGCTGCCGCCAAGGCTATTGATGTAAAGCCCCGTGCTTGCCAGGTGTTTGAAGATGGAGTTGCCGGTTTTGAAGCTGCTGAAAAGGCAGGTATGGTGGTTGTTGATGTTAGACCGTATGTTTAATCCACACATTTAAGGATATTATGATAAAGTCTGTTGACCATATCAATATAGTTGTTTCAAACCTTGAACGTTCTGTTGATTTTTATACCCGTATTTTGGGATTTACAGAGAAAAAAAGAGCCCATCTTGAAGGGGGCTGGATTGATAATGTGGTAAGCCTGAATGGCGTAGAGGCGGATGTAGCCTATATCACTGCACCGGCGGGTGAACCCCGAATTGAGCTGCTGTGTTACAAGAGCCCCAAAGGGCAGAGTATTGCAGAAAATTCCGTTCCAAATACACATGGATTGCGACATATTGCATTCAAGGTAGAAAATCTAACTGCTTTTGCTGAAAAATTGCAAAAGGAAGGTGTAAGCACATTTGGCGAACCTGTTAAAGTACCGGCAAGCGCAGTGAAACATGATGATGGGGAAAAAACACTGCTTTATTTTCTGGACCCCGATGGTGTAGTTTTGGAATTGGCTGAATACTCCTGAATTTGAATTAATAAAGAGGTTGGTAGTGAAAAACGTTTTGGCAGAAACCGTTTTTTCATTTCTGGTAGTGTGTATATTTTTTAATGTTTCACCAGTTTTTTCTCAAGACGATTCTGTGATAGAGCGGGCTTTGAACAATCTGGATTCTGACTGGCGAAATAAAATTGTTGAAGGATTGTTCGGTACCTCCATTTCAGGGCAATGGTTCTTAACCTGGCACGGCGGAGATACGGATGATGGTCCATTTAATGAATTCGGTTTAAAACGCGGTTATATTGACATAAAAAAGACCTTTTCTGAACACCTTTCTGGTAGAATTACTCCGGATATTTCAGTGGACAAGGAAGGTGACGGCCGCGGTGATATTGAAATGCGTTTAAAGTATTGCTATATTAAATATACTTTTGATCATATTGGTATGTTTGTCAAACCCTCTGTTGAATTCGGGCTGGTGCATCGCCCCTGGATCGATTTTGAGCAGAGTATAAATCAATATCGTGTGCAGGGACAAATGTTTCTGGAGCGAGAAGATATTGTCAATTCAGCGGATTACGGTATTCAATTTATGACACTGTTTGGCGGTGAACTGGACAAGAATTATCAAAAGCTGGTGAACAAGAAAAACCCCGGTAAATATGGCAGCTTTGCTATGGGTATTTATAATGGTGGCGGATACCATGCGGTTGAAGAAAATGAAAACAAGACCTTTGAATGGCGGTTAACTCTGCGTCCGCTCCCCAGGCACCTGACTGGACTCCAATTCAGTTGGCACGGTGGCATTGGTAAGGGTAATACTGTAGATGCGCACGACTGGGAAATGCAGTCAGGATTTGTCTCGTACGAGAACCGGCACCTGGTTTTAACCGGCAGTTATTACACCGGTACCGGAAATTATGAAGGTACGCATGTAAATTCTATAAAGAATGTCGAAGATGGTAGCGCAGATATAATTGAGGCCATTGATCAAAAAGGACGCTCAGCCTTTGCGGAAGTCAAAATACCTAAATCTAAATGGAGTTTAATGGGCAGGTACGACACCCTGGATCAGGAATGGTTTATTGGAACCCAATCCACAGAACGATATATTGCAGGTATTGCATATCGTTTTTTACCGGGATGCAAACTGCTGTTAGATTATGATCATACATCCAGCGATATTCCTACATGGAATGGATATGAATTATCAGAAACCAAGATTTTTGAATTAGCAACAGAAGTTGTTTTTTAACAAGGATATGATCCATTTTAGAGATTAAAGATTTTACATATTTCAAGATTTCACCTGTATCTCTGTCCCTTGCTGAAGGACAATGCATTGGAATCAGCGGTCCTTCCGGCAGCGGCAAGTCGCTTTTCCTGCGGGCGTTGATCAATTTTGAGGACTTTGCTGGCACTATTTCTCTGCAAGACCGGAACATTTGTGATTTTAAACCCCATGAATGGCGAAAAAAGGTGGGTTTGCTTCCTGCCGAAAGCCAATGGTGGTACGATGAGGTTGGTGACCATTTTTATCAGGATGTTGACATTGAATCCGTGGGTTTGGCCGCGGATGTGATGGATTGGCCCATAAACCGGCTATCAAGCGGAGAAAAACAACGCCTTGCATTACTACGCTTGCTGCAAAATAAACCGCAAGTGCTGTTGCTGGATGAACCCACCGCCAATCTGGATCCTGATCATACCGGCAAGGTAGAGCAATTGTTAAAATCCTATGTACAATCACAGGGTGCGGCTATGATATGGGTCAGCCACGATCTTTCGCAATTACAGCGTATGGCAGATCCCATTTTTCGAATTGAGAATGACCGGTTCGAGAGGATGAGCGTATGAATGTGATATCCCTGAGTCCACTCGACCTGGTTTTTGCGTCGTCACTGGTTTTTCTGCTGGCGCTTCTTTCCCTATTGTTGAAATTAAAGTTGTCGGGACAGGTGCTGATAGCAGGTGTCAGGACAACTGTGCAATTGTTTTTGATCGGTTTGGTGTTAAAGGTCATATTTGACCAGACCCATTTGGGTTGGCTTTCACTTATGGCTGTGTTTATGCTGTTGGCGGCGGGACGTGAAGTGGTACGCAGGCAAAAACGTCCTTTTAAAGGATGGTGGGGCCTGGGCTTGGGTACGGGTGCCATGCTGCTGTCCAGCTTTACCATTACCGTGCTTGCATTGGTGTTTATAATACAAAACGATCCCTGGTACATGCCGCAATATGCCATTCCTTTTCTGGGAATGATGCTGGGGAATACCATGAACGGCATTACGCTGGGTATTGACAGGCTTACCCAATCCGCATGGCAGCAAAAGGCAGTAATTGAGAACCGGCTTATGCTGGGACAGGATTGGAGCGAAGCTATTGGTGATTTACGGAGGGACTGTATTCGCGGTGGTTTGATACCGATTTTGAATACCATGTCTATTGCCGGTCTGGTGAGCCTGCCGGGAATGATGACCGGGCAGATTCTTGCCGGAAATCCTCCGCTCGAAGCTGTAAAATACCAGATCCTCATCATGTTTATGATTGCCGGCGGCACTGGTTTGGGTACGGTTGCTTCGGTGTGGTTGGGATCAAGACGCTTGTTTGACTCGCGCGAAAGACTGCGTTTAGACCGCTTAAAATGAAAATCGTATTGAATCAGCGGAACAATAGAGCTATTTGAACTGTTTAAATTATCATCTGTAATTATTGTGAACTGGAATTAAAATATATGACAGAAGACGGAATAGTAACATCTATAAATAACAATCTAGTGACTGTGCAAATGGAAAAGGGTGACCAGTGCAAAGAATGCAATATTTGCGAAACCATTGGCGGCGGATTCAGATGTATTGAAGCTTTAAATACATTGAATGTTAAAGCAGGTGATCGAGTGCGGGTAGAAATTGAACCCAAAACCATGTTGACATCGTCATTTCTGGTTTTTATTTTACCATTGATTTTTCTGGTTGTCGGTTATTTTGTCGGCTCTTCTTTTGGACCTGAATCGTCATCAGAAGGTTTTGGGATTTTAGGTGGCTTGTTGTTTCTGGCCCTCTCATTTGTTGTGGTAAAATATTTAGATAAATATAAAAGTAAAAATCAACAGACCTATGCAAAAGTAATAGAGTTGCTTTCTACTCATTAGAACTGATTATTTTTAAAAACCTGGTGGAATTATGAGACGTGAGTTTTTACTCCTGATAGTCCTTTTTATTTTTTCTTATATACATTCGTTATGGGCAGCGGAATCTGATATTACGGTCCTTTCGCAAACGGAAAATCAATTTGTATTCGAGTATACACCTGCCAATTTTAATTTGACAGATATTATCGTGAATGGAAAAACGCTCAAAAATATCGTTTTTGAAAATGCGGTCCATTCTCAGCAGGCGGGAGTCATTGATACTCCGGTGCGATTGGTGTCTCTGGGTATTCCCATGAGAGGTGAAGCTTATTTCCAGGTACTGGATTCTGACATTTCGACGCTCCGTGATGTTGAACTGGCACCTGTACCGGAATATAAACCTGATGGTGATGGCGGTTATTACCTGGAGTATAAAGATGTTAAAACTTCAAGTGCGCCCTCGACAGAAAACGCATTTCAAGTTGTTCAAAATCTTGGGTCCGAGCTTTTTCGTAAACAGAATATTGTGACATTGGCCATTCAGCCGGTTGAATATAATCCTGCACAGAAAACATTAAAACAGTATACACGTCTCAAAATCCAGGTTACTTTTTCAGGAGAACCCACCAGCAGCGCATCTGTACGACAAAACGCGGATGAAGAGCTTTATTCAAGCATGCTGCTTAATTATGAACAGGCGCAGAAATGGAGAAAACCGGTATCTGCCTTGAGAAAAATCTCTTCGAATCCATTTACCGGCAGCAACTGGTACAAGATCACCATCAATGGAAACGGCACTACAGCCATGCGCGACGCAAACGGTGATGAAGAAGGTATGTACAAGGTAACCGGCTCTGCATTGCAAAGCGCGGGTGTACCCATTTCTTCCATTGATCCTAATAGTTTTCAGCTGTTCAATAACGGAGGCAAAGAGATCCCAAATTCGTTATATAACCACAATCCGGATTCATTGATCGAAAATTCGATTCTGGTTGTCGGTGGCGATGATGGCAGCTTTGGCGCATCCGATTATATTTTGTTTTACGGCAGGTCTTTAAATGGAGTGGAATATGATACGACCCAAGACAGGCTTGAACATTATTTACATCCCTTTGCGGAAGATAACGTATACTGGTTAACCTGGGGCAAACAGGATGGAAAACGCATGACAGAAATGGCATCCCTTTCTGCTTCCGGAGCTGAACTGCAGGATTCTTTCCGGGACCTGGTTTATTTTGAACGTGAAGAATACAATGTTTATAATTCTGGTACCATTTGGCTAGACAGGTCTCTGTCTGTTATGAACAGCTCCCGCAGTTATTCTTTCGAGTTGAAAAATGTTGTGAGCAATGAGGTCACCTATGTCAGACCCAGATTGGGACTGATCTCGGCAAGCGGCACGCATTATTTTAATGTTCAGGTCAATGGAAACAATTTGGGAGAATTTTCCAAGTCACATATTTCAGATTCTTATTATAATCTCTATCAGGAGGAACGAAGCAATAACGGTGTTTTGATAAACGGCAACAATACGGTTACTATAAATTATAACAATACCAAAGATACTGACCTGGCCTATGTGGATTATATAGAAATGGAATACGCAAGACAGTTTGTCGCTGTTAACGACAAATTGGTTTTTTGCGGTCCCAAAGGCACCGGCAGCGCGGCCTATCCTTTGAACGGATTTTCCGGCCCTGTCAATGTGTTCAAAGTTACTGATTTTGCCAATGTGGGGCAGATTATACCGTCGTCTCAAGCGTCAAGTGTTACTATTGCGGACGTTATCAATCCGCAATACCCGGAAAAGTATATCGCCCTGACAGAATCTGCGTACAAGACGGTTTCTGCAGACAATATTGAATCCGCAACTCTTGCCAATTTACGTCAGACGCGTCAGGCCGATTATATCATCATCACCTATGATGATTTTGAACAACAAGCTAAAGAACTGGAAAGTTTACGCGAAAACTGGGACCCGCAAGACCGGCTTGAAACCGAAGTGGTCAAGATTTCTGATGTATATCAGGAATTTGGTTATGGTATTGAAGAGCCGGGAGCCATCCGAGACTTTTTAATGTTCGCTCAGGAGAATTGGGGCAATCCCTATTATGTACTGCTCTTTGGTGACGGGCATTTTGATTACAAAAATATTCTGGGTCTGGATGTGCCCCAGTATATTTTACCTTATGAAACGGACGAGACAACCGAAAATTATACACGGGCCACAGATGACTGGTTTGTTATTACAACTCCTGAATCTGACAGACCACAAATGGTAATTGGCAGAATAAACGCGCGTACCGTGGATGAAGCGCAGCGGGTAGTAGATAAAATAGAGGCTTATGAAACCAATCCCGAATTTGGTGACTGGCGCAATACTGTTACTTTTATTGCCGATGATGAGATTCAACCTCAATATTCTGATCAACCACAGCATACCCGTGGTGCAGAATTGATGTCTCAAATTGATCAGATTGAAAAATTTAATATTAAAAAGATCTATTTAATTGAATACCGTGCTGTCAGTTCCGCAAGCATTTCAGGATACACCAAGCCCGAAGCGCGTCAGGACCTGCTGGACCAGATCAACAGCGGAGCATTGATCCTCAATTATGTAGGGCATGGTAACGATCAGCGATGGGCACATGAAAAAGTGTTGTACAGTCCAACAGATTTTGATTTAATCCGGAATGGTAATAAACAGGCATTGTGGATAGCGGCAACTTGTGAGTTTGGCCACTGGGACCAGGTCCAGGAGCAATGCATGTCTGAAGAATTGCTGTATGCCCCGGATCGTGGTGCTATTGGTGTTGTTGCATCCTCACGTGTAGTATATGCCAGTAATAATGAAGCCTTTAATCTACGCTTGTTGGCACGTCTATTTGAAGATTATGATGAAACCGGCAAAACCATGCGTATTGGAAAAGCGGTTCTTTTGGCAAAATTGGATATTATCAATTCTTCTTCTAATAGAGTTAACAATGAAAAATTTCTGTATTTAGGTGATCCGGCTATGCGATTGGGCGCTCCCCGATATCGCGCGCAGATTGATGATATAACCCCGGACAGTATTCAGGCGCTGCAAAAAATGTCTATTACCGGTCATGCAAACCAGGATGGCAGTAAATGGAATGATTACCAGGGCAAGGTGATGGTGAAGGTGTTGGATTCCCCCACATCCAAGATTTATTATACTCAGAACACCAATGTTGCTATCTATTATGACACTCCGGGTAATACCTTGTTTCGGGGTACGGCAACCATTAAGGATGGTGATTTTAACGTACAATTTATTGTCCCCAAAGATATTTCATATGATGGTACAGACGGACGTGTACATTTCTATTACTGGAACAATGACAATGAAGGTATGGGGTATACCGGCGGTCTGGTTGTTGGCGGTACATCAACCGACCTTGTGGATCATGAAGGACCCGAGTTGAAATTACACTTTGGCGATCCGGATTTTGCACCGGGAGATTATGTCTCCAGCAATACCACGCTGAACGTAGAGATCAGCGATACCACCAGCGGCATCAATACGGCAGGAGATATCGGCCACCAGATCACCATGGTGCTGGATGAAGATGAGGAAGCGGTTCGGGACATTACCGAGTATTTTGAATACAATGAGGGCAGTTATACATCGGGTACATTAAAATATCCTTTGCAACAGTTGAGCGAGGGCAGCCATACTATCAAGGTAAAGGCGTGGGACAACTCGAACAATTCCGGGGCGGTAGAAAGCGAGTTTGTGGTTGTACAAAATGAAGATTTGTTGATCAGGGATATTGTCAACTATCCCAATCCTATGACGGATGATACGCAGTTTACCTTTCAGATCAGTCAGGACGCCATGGCAGAAATCCGGATCTATACGGTAGCTGGCAGGCTGATTAAGAAATTTGAGCCCACACCGGTGAGCATAGGGTTCAACATCTTTCCGGAAAAATGGGATGGCTATGACCAGGACGGCGACGCTGTAGCAAATGGCGTATATCTCTACAAGATCAAAGCCGAATCCGATTATGAAGGGGAAAGCAAGACCGTAGAAGAGATCGGCAAGTTGATTATAGCACGTTAAATTATTTCAACCCCGGTTCCCGAGTGAGCGCTGCAGGCGGTCGTATCGAAGGGCCGGGATTTAAAATATGACTGCGATGCAAGTTTCTGCATCGTGGATATACTTGAGGAAGTTTTTATCATATACTGTACTAGATCAGTGCAAAGATCATAATCATTTTTTTTATATTAAAAGTTGTTAAGCTGCTCTCAATTCATTAGAACTGATTACATTGATACCTCTGGGGGAACTATGAAACGAGCGTTTTTACTCCTGGTAGTTTTTTTTATTTTTTCTTATATACATTCGTTATGGGCAGCGGAATCTGATATTACGATCCTTTCACAAACGGATAATCAATTTGTGTTCGAGTATACACCTGCCAATTTTTCTTTGACAGATGTTTCCGTGAATGGCAAAATGCTCAAGAATATTGTATTTGAAAATGCGATACATTCTCAGGAACCGGGAGCCATTGATACACCGGTCCGATTGGTGTCTTTGGGTGTACCCATGCAGGAAGATGCTTATTTTCAGGTATTGGATTCTGATGTCACTACGCTCCGTGATGTTGAACTGGCAACAGTTCCGGACTATAAACCTGACGGTGACGGTGGCTATTACCTTGAATATAAAGATGCTAAAGCTAAAAATTCTCCCTCGACAGAAAAGGCATTTCAAGTGGTTCAAAACCTAGGGACCGAGCTTTTTCGTAAACAGAATGTTGTGACATTGGCCATTCAACCTGTTGAATACAATTCTGACCAGAAAACGCTAAAACAGTACACACGTCTCAAAATACAGGTTACTTTTTCAGGAACCCAAACCAGCACCGCATCTATACGACAAAACGCGGATGAAGAGCTTTATTCAAGCATGCTGCTCAACTATGAACAAGCGCAGAAATGGAGAAAACCGGCATCTGCCTTGAGAAAAATTTCTTCAAATCCATTTACCGGAAGCAACTGGTACAAGATCACCATCCGAGGAAACGGTACAACGGCCATGCGCGACGCAAACGGTGATGAAGAAGGTATGTACAAGGTAACCGGTTCCGCATTGCAAAGCGCGGGAGTACCTATTTCCTCTATTGATCCTAATAGTTTTCAGTTGTTTAACAATGGTGGCAAAGAGATCCCACATTCGTTATTTAACCACAATCCGGATTCATTGATCGAGAATTCGATTCTGGTTGTGGGTGGCGATGACGGCAGCTTTGGTGCATCCGATTATATTTTGTTTTACGGCAGGTCATTAAAAGGAGTGGATTACGATACAACCCGGGGCCGGCTAGAACATTATTTACATCCCTTTGCGGAAGATAATGTTTACTGGCTGACCTGGGGCAAAGAAGATGGAAAACGCATGACAGAAATGGCATCCCTTTCTGCTACCGGTGCTGAACTGCAGGATTCATTCCGGGACCTGGTCTATTTTGAACGAGAGGAATACAATGTTTATAATTCTGGCACCATTTGGCTAGACAGGTCTCTGTCTGTTATGAACAGCTCCCGCAGTTATTCTTTTGAATTAAAAAATGTTGTGAGCAATGAGGCCACCTATGTCAGACCCAGATTGGGGTTGATCTCGGCGAGCGGTACGCATTATTTTAATGTTCAGGTCAATGGCAATAATCTGGGAGAAATTTCCAAGTCCCAAACGACGGATGTATATTATAATCTCTTTCGTGAGGAACGGAGTAATAACGGTGTATTGATAAACGGCAACAATACGGTTACTATAAATTATAAAAACACCAAAGATATTGATCTTGCCTATGTGGATTATGTGGAAATGGAATATGCCCGCCAGTTCATTGCCGTGAATGATCAGCTTGTGTTTTGGGGGCCAATGGGAACAGGTACCGCGGGCTATCCGTTGAGTGGATTCTCCGGCCCTGTTAACGTGTTCAACGTTACCGATTTTGCCAATGTTGAGCAAATTGTACCTTTATCTCAGTCGAGTTTAACTTTTGTCGATGAGACCAATCCGAAATACCCGGAAAAGTATATCGCCTTGACAGAATCCGCGTACAAAACGGTTTCGGCAGATAATATTGAATCTGCAACCCTGGCAAATTTGCGGCAAACCCGTCAGGCCGATTATATCATCATTACTTATGACGATTTTGAACAGCAGGCCAAAGAACTGGAGAGCTTGCGAGAGAACTGGGACCCGCAAGACCGGCTTGAAACCGAGGTTGTGAAAATTTCCGATGTGTATCAGGAATTTGGTTATGGTATTGAAGAACCGGGCGCCATCCGTGACTTTTTAACGTTTGCTCAGGAGAATTGGGGCAATCCCTATTATGTATTACTCTTTGGTGATGGGCATTTTGATTACAAAAACATTCTGGGTCTGGAGGTGCCCCAGTATATTTTACCTTACGAGACAGATGAAACCGTTGAGGATGATACACGAGCAACGGATGACTGGTTTGTTATTACAAATCCTGAATCTGACAGACCGCAAATTGCCATTGGGCGAATCAACGCGCGTACCGTGGATGAGGCACAGCGTGTCGTTGACAAAATAGAGGCTTATGAAACCAATCCTGAATTTGGTGACTGGCGCAATACGATTACCTTTATAGCGGATGATGAGATCCAACCGAAAGAATCGGACCAGCCCCGACACACCCGTGGTGCGGAATTGATGTCCCAAATTGATCAGATTGAAAAATTTAATATAAAAAAGATCTATTTAATTGAATACCGTGCGGTCAGTTCCGCAAGCATTTCAGGATATACTAAACCCGAAGCGCGTCAGGACCTGCTGGACCAGATCAACAGCGGTTCATTAATTCTCAATTATGTAGGGCATGGTAACGATCAACGATGGGCACATGAAAAAGTGTTGTACAGTCCCACAGATTTTGATTTGATCCGGAATGGTCATAAACAGGCATTGTGGATAGCGGCAACCTGTGAGTTTGGCCACTGGGACCAGGTCCAGGAGCAATGCATGTCTGAAGAATTGCTGTATGCCCCTGATCGTGGTGCAATTGGTGTTGTTGCTTCTTCACGTGTGGTATATGCAAGTAACAATGAAGCCTTTAATCTACGATTGTTGGCACGTTTATTTGAAGAATATGATAGTTCTGGTAAAACCATGCGCATAGGTAAAGCGGTTCATTTGGCAAAGCTCGACATTTTTAATTCGTCCCGGATCAATTGTGAAAAATTTTTATATCTGGGTGATCCGGCTATGCGATTGGGTGCTCCACGTTACCGCGCGCAGATTGATGATATAACCCCTGACAGTATTCAGGCGCTGAAAAAAATGTCAATTACAGGCCATGCCAATAAGGATGGCAGTAAATGGACTGATTACCAGGGCAAGATTATGGTTCGTGTCTTGGATTCGCCTACTTCCAAAGTTTATTATACCCAGAACACCAATGATGCAATCAATTATAAAACTCCAGGTAACACCCTGTTTAGGGGGACGGCAACCATCAAAAACGGTGATTTTAATGTACAGTTTATTGTCCCCAAGGATATTTCCTATAACGGTACCGATGGACGCGTGCATTTCTATTACTGGAACGATAATAATGAAGGAATTGGCTATACCGGCGGTCTAATTGTTGGAGGAACATCTACCAGTCTTGTGGACCATGAAGGCCCCGAGTTGAAATTACACTTTGGCGATCCGGATTTTGCACCGGGAGATTATGTCTCCAGCAATACCACGCTGAATGTCGAGATCAGTGATACCACCAGCGGCATCAATACTGCCGGTGATATAGGCCATCAGATTACCATGGTGCTGGATGAAGATGAAGAAGCGGTCCGCGATATTACCGAGTATTTTGAATACAATGAGGGCAGTTATACCTCAGGCACATTGAAATATCCATTGCAGCAGTTGAGCGAAGGCAGTCATACTATCAAAGTTAAAGCGTGGGACAATTCGAACAATTCCGGAGCGGTTGAGAGCGAATTTGTGGTTGTGCAAAATGAAGATTTGTTGATCAGGGATATTGTCAACTATCCCAATCCCATGACGGATGATACCCAGTTTACCTTTCAGATCAGTCAGGATGCTATGGCCGAAATCCGGATCTATACGGTTGCGGGCAGATTGATCAAAAAGTTCGAACCCACACCTGTGAGCATTGGGTTCAACATCTTTCCGGAAAAATGGGATGGTTATGACCAGGACGGCGACGCTGTAGCAAATGGTGTTTATCTGTACAAGATCAAAGCCGAATCCGATTATGAAGGGGAAAGCAAGACAGTTGAAGAAATCGGCAAGTTGATTATAGCAAGATAAAGTAATAGATTAGAATTATATTTGTCTATACTCGTTCGCAAACTCCTGTTTGGGAACGCTATGTCTGGATAAATTCTGTTTATTCAATATGTTAAGGCATTTTTTTAACTCTTGATACAGTCCACCTGGTTGTGGACAATCCCATTGAAATGGGATCTACAGGTAGAACGAAATAAATCCTAACTCTGATGGCGATGCAGATTTCTATATTAAAGATCGTGACAAAGATTATCTCCGTCACGATCGCTTCCTAAAGTCAGCTATCTATTTCAACAACAGCACTCTTTTTAATTCAGAGGTTGCTTCATCCCTTGTTAATTTGACAAAATAAATCCCGGAAGCAGCAGGTTCACCCCGATCTGTAGTACCGTCCCACATTAACCGATGCTCTCCTGCTGTTTCATAACTGTTGAGCAATGTTGTCACCTTTTGACCGTGTATGTTGTATATGCTAAGTTTTATTTGGCCCGGTTTGTCCAGCGTATATTGGATTGTGGTACTGTAATTGAAAGGATTGGGGTAGTTTTTAATTGAAAAATTCTCTGGAATTTTATTGTTCTTTTCATTAATCAATGTACCGGTTTTAAGGTCAACTATTGCAACATGCAAGCCATAGTGAAATTCCAGAAATACCTGAGCTGTTCCGGTTTGTTCATTTATGGTGAATAATGAATGAGAAGGCAATAAAATCCCTGACGAATCACATAATGTTACACCTTCTACCCCCCATGGAAGTGAACCAGTATTATCAATTTTTTGAAATATTATAAAATGTCTGTATTTAAAATTCAAGTATTCTGAATATGCGTAAAGAACAAATGTTCCAAATTGTTTTGTATTTTTAGAATATAATACACTAGGTGGAGAATCGCCAAAATCCAAAATTTTTTCTAATTGATAAAATTGAACAGATTTATTAATATTAATTTTTTTTGTATATAAATCTGAAAAAACAGTAAAACACGAATCATTATTTTGAATAATTGAAGGGTAAAAATAAAGAGAATCCGGCCAAGTATAGGTGTACCCATTTTGATCCCATAGATATTCTCCATCTGCTGACAGTTTTTGAATTTTAAAATTTCTGGTTCCTTTTTCTTTACCAGCAATTATTATCGTTTCACCATTATTAAAAAACCATTGATATTGGAGATTTGGTAATCCCGTATCAAGATAAGGTATAGGAAAAAAGAACTCTCCTTCAACATTCATACGTTGCAAATAGTTATTTTCATTTGATATAAATATTCCGTTATTACCATCCGGATAAAGTCTTCTTAAATACAATGAGTCACATTCCATTATAGAATATCCCGATCCGGTGTATTTCTTTTCACCCTCTTTGTTAACATGTTGCAAAAGGGTCCCCGGATAATAGTCGCAATTTGAATCCCCGTCATACAGTACATACACACCTCCGTCACCATCGCTAGCAATATCCCATGGGTATGAACCGGTTTTCAGTAATAATCCTTTATCACTCCATTGCTTATTCCCGTCAGCATCTAAATGCTGAAGATAAGTGTCAAAATAAAATCGCCATTCAGTTCCAACCACTGCATAAACACCGGCAGCATATGTTATATATACTCCACCATTACCATCACTGGCCATACTTGGGTAATAGTTTACATCAGTAGCTGTGGTATTATCAACGAGCTTTAAACCCGTTTCGGGATCAGCCCACAGAGGATTCCCGTAAGGATCAATTTTCTGCATAACGATACATTCAGAAGAAAACGCCTGACTGGCGACAATAATATTTCCATCGTCTCCCATTAATACTGCTGTATGGGGTCTGTCTGGTGTATAGTCAGACCATTGACTACTGGGAAGTATTTGTTTGTACTGAAACGTATTCACAGCAAAAAGGTTAACCGATAATACAATCAAGACAGGCAGTGTTAAAATTCTTTTCATCGTAATCCTGTAATTCGTTATCCGGGTATAATAAAAATTTTAAATCCCTTTTAAAACTCCCCGTAATGTTCAAAATAATAATTTTTTTTTAATATTCAAATAATGTTACTAAACAAAAAAGCCGGTGAGACTATCACCGGCTTTTTTTATGCTTCTTGTTGTTCTACGATTTCAGGCGTTTCTTCATGCTCTTTATCAAAAGCGATAAAGATGAGCAGCATGACCATTCCCACCGAGACGGCAATGTCAGCCACGTTGAAAACCGGCCAGCGGGTCATGCTGTAACCGGGAAAGTGGATGAACAAAAAGTCGAATTTGGGTATAAGAATATCAAAAAACTCGAAATCCAGAAAATCCACTACACTGTGACGGGTGATATACTTGTTCCCAAGCTCCTGTTTGGGAACGCTATGTCTGGATAAGTTCTGTTTATTCAACATGTTAAGGCACGTTTTTTAACTCTTGATACAGTCCACCTGGCGGAGGACAATCCTATTGAAATGGGATCTACAGGTAGAACGAAATAAATCCTACTTCTGATGGCGATGCATTTTTCTATATTAAAGATCGTGACAGAGATTATCTCCGTCACGATCGCTTCCTATAGCCAGCTATCTATTTCAACAACAGCACTCTTTTTAATTCAGAGGTTACTTTATCTCGTGTTAATTTAATAAAATAAATTCCCGAAGCAGCAGGTTCACCCCGATCCGTTGTACCGTCCCACATTAACCGATGCTCTCCTGCTGTTTCATAACTGTTGAGCAATGTTGTCACCTTTTGACCGTGTATGTTGTATATGCTAAGTTTTATTTGGCCCGGTTTGTCCAGCGTATATTGGATTGTGGTACTGGAATTGAAAGGATTGGGGTAGCTTGAGATTAATCGGGTTGATTTTGGGAATTCTATATCATTCTTTTCTATTAAGGTTTCAGTTTCACTATATACAGAAAGACCACCGTTGGTTGCAAAGTACACCTTACCATTCTGATCTACTGCAATATCATAAATATGATCATGGACCAAGATGCTGTTTTCTTTGGTAAAAGATGTCCATGTGTCCCCATCCAACATAGAAACACCATGACCATACGTCCCGAACCATTTGCGTCCTTTTTGATCGATAGTACAGGAAATGACCCAATTATAAATGAGGCCGCTATTTTCTGTATTATATGTGATCCAATCATGTCCATTAAATTGTGAAACACCGTTCAAAGTTGTTACCCATAAAGTTGTATCATTTTCAAATGCTAAAGAGTAGGTGAAATTTGAAGCAATGCCGCTGTTAGAGGTGTCATAAAAAGACCACAGATTCTCTTTTTTATTATAATTAACCAAACCCTTGCTTCTATAATTATAGCCAGTAGAATTTGTGCAAATCCATATTGACCCTTTATTATCGATATCTATATCAGTAATATCCATATCATTATAATAATAAGGAGGATCCCCCAATTGGGAAAAATCAGAACCATCGAGACATGCCAAACCATATGCATAGCTTCCCAGCCAAATTGTCCCATCAAAATCAACACCAATACATTTGATCCAATTCATATTTAATGGACTGTTGTTTTTGTTATAGTTTGTCCATGTTTCGCCATCGAACACGGAAATCTCTCCTTCTTTGACGGGATTTGTACACCAGATTTTTCCAGTGTTATGCATGTTCATATCCATAACATTCCGACTATCAAGATTTGGTTCAAAAGGATTATGATGGTACCAATTGTTATCTTTTATTTGAAAAACATGTTGTGAAGAACCCACCCAGATATTTCCTTCTTTATCAGTTAATAATGCAGTAACAAAATTTGTTTGCAGATGTTGTGATATATTCACTCGTTTCCAGGTTGAACCATTGAAATGATATAAACCATATTGAGAGCCAACCCACATATTACCATTTGAATCTTGCTCAATAGTGTTAATCGGACTTGGCATTCGATTCCCATGAACATCTAGTAAATTAACTGGCAAATTACTATTTGTTGAATCATACATGGTCCAATCGAATGTTTTGGAAATTTCATAAATATGCCCATAATAAGAACCAATCCAAATATTTTTTTCATTAAATTGAAAGGCATAAATTGTACGATAAGTTCCATAATCTAACATGCTATTTGTATGATCAAAGTTAAACCATTGTAAATGATTATACATATATATACCAGCATCTGCACTTGCAATCCAAATATTGTTATCCTGATCAACAGTCAGTTCAAATGCTCCTATACCTTTTCCATGGGTTTCCCAGTTGCCATTATCATAAACAGATATTCCATTGTCTGTACCTATCCAGATTTTGCCTTGTTGATCAATTGCAATAGAATTTACAACATCATCTATCAGAGGTGAGTTTGATTCTGAATAGTGAGTCCAGGTTGATTCGGCATGCACATAAACACCGTTTCGGGTACCAACCCAGATATTATCATCATTAGTATTAATACAGTTTATAATTTGTCCAACCAGATCACAGTCATCTATCTCGAGTACTTGCCAGGTATTTCCATCATAAATTGAAATTCCATTTTGATAAGATGCTGCCCAAACCTCATTATTTTTAATTGTTATAGCGGTAGTATTGTTTTTTACCAACCCATCATCAATGTCAAATTCTTCAAAACTGAAATCATGTATATTGACTCTGACTACCCCTCCGGTGGTTGCCACCCAGCAGTAATCTCCAACACAGCAGAGATCCTGCACGTCATTATTGCTGGTATAGGTTTCCCAGGTTTGCGCGTTTAATCCTGTTGCAATAATTATGATAATATTATAAATATTTAATTTTAATGATTTAATCATGTTTACACCCCGATTGTGTTATTCCAGAATCAGCGTCGTCCCCATTATATAAATCAAGATAAAAATTAATGTATTACAAGGCAAGGACAAATTGATAGTATCAAATGAAAATATCTAAACAAAAAAGCCGGTGATACTCTCACCGGCTTTTTTTATGCTTCTTGTTGTTCTACAATTTCAGGTGTTTCTTCATGCTCTTTGTCAAAAGCGATAAAGATGAGCAGCATCACCATTCCCACCGAGACGGCAATGTCAGCTACGTTGAAAACCGGCCAGCGGGTCATGCTGTAACCGGGAAAGTGGATGAACAAAAAGTCGAATTTGGGTATAAGAATATCAAAAAACTCGAAATCCAGAAAATCCACTACACTGTGACGGGTTATACGATCAAACAGGTTGCCCAATGCGCCGCCAAAGATGATGGCCATAGACAGCCGGGCGATCAGGTGCTCGCCTTTCATGATAAAGAAATATACCAGAATGGCTACGCTTGCAGCGGATGCCAGTCCGGTCAGTACCATATTGTTACCCAGGCTAATGCCAAAGGCCATGCCTGTGTTTTCTACATACGTAATTTTAAAAAAATCACCCCATACCGGTATGGACTGGTGAAGGTCCATGCCGGTCTTTATGATATATTTAGTGATCTGATCTACAATAAAAAGCGCTATGGAAATCCATAATATTTTTAATGCTTTCATAAACCTCTCGTTTTTTCAGCGGGCAGGGCCTGCTATTGTTTGGTAACTCCGATTGAAACGATTTCATCACCAATCTTCCAGTCTTTGGTAACGGTACCTTCAACCTTGCCAAGATCAATTGAATCTGCCAGGGTTTCGTTTGTGATATAATCGTTGAGATTTTTAATGGCAGTGCACATGTTGGGTGACGCCTGCGCGGTAATGCTGATTCGGTCTGTTACTTCAAATCCTGCATCTTTACGCATATTCTGTACACGGTTCACAAACTCGCGGGCCAAACCTTCATACATCAGTTCTTCTGTAATGGTGGTTTCAAGTGCCAGGGTCAGATCGCCTTCTGTATCTGCAACCAGGCCTTCTTTATTCTCAGTCTCGATCTTTATATCTTCTTCAGTCAAGATGGCTTCGTGACCGTCTACAACCAGGCGTTCACCGCCGTTTTTCAGAATGCGATCAATTTCTGTATCACCAAAACTGCGAATGGCTTCTGCCGCGCTGTTGACGGCTTTGCCGAATTTGGGACCCAGATTTTTGAAAATCGGCTGAGCTTTTTTAGACAGCAATTGAGACGCGTCATCAACAAATTTAATTTCTTTTACATTCAGTTCCTCAAGAATGAGGTTTTTCATACTGTTAATGGCGTCACGACGTTTATCGGATTCTGCTACACACAGCAATGCCGAAAGCGGTTGTCTTACCTTGATAGCGGTTTCGTTACGCAATGCGCGGCCCATATTTACAATCCGGCGTACCAGATCCATGCTGGATTCAAGTACTTCATCCGTATACTCGGCAGGAGCTTCACCGGTTTTCGGGAACATGCAGAGGTGAACACTGTCGCAGCTCTCTACCTGTTGTCCCGTAGTCAGGTCCCGGTATAGCTCTTCTGAAATATAGGGGGCAAAAGGTGCCAGCATTTTAACCACAGTCAGCATGGATTCGTACAGGGTTTGAAAAGCGGACAGCTTGTCGTGACCCATTTCCGATTTCCAGAACCGGCGGCGACAACGACGCACGTACCAGTTTGACAGATCATCAATCATGAATTCAGAAATGGCGCGTGCCGCTTTGGTCAGATCAAACTTTTCAAGATTTGTATTCACGGTTTTGACCAGGGTAGCAAGCTTTGAGCTGATCCATCTGTCAATTTCCGCACGGTCCTGTACAGGAATTCGTTCGGCTGTATTATATACAAAATTATCAATATTGGCATACATGACAAAGAATGAATAGGTATTAAGCAGTGTGCCCAACAGTTTCCGGCTTACCTCGTTTACACCGTCTTCATCAAAACGGGTAGGCAGCCAGGGGGGACTCACTGTCATCAGGTACCAGCGCAGGGCATCAGTACCGTATTTATCCATGACCTGGAACGGATCCACCGCGTTACCACGGGATTTTGACATTTTTTGTCCGTCTTTATCCAGAATCAATTCAAGAGAAATACAGGATTTATAAGCCGGTTCATCAAACAAAAAGGTACTGATTGCCAGCAGAGAATAGAACCAACCGCGGGTCTGGTCTACACCTTCGGAAATAAAATCCGCGGGAAAACTTTTTTCAAATTTTTCCTTGTTTTCAAAGGGATAGTGCCATTGCGCGTAGGGCATGCTGCCTGAATCGAACCAGCAGTCGATTACTTCGGGCACGCGTACCATTTTGCTGCCGCACTTTTCACAAGCCCAGGTTACATCGTCAATGTGGGGTTTGTGCAGATCTATTTCTTTATCCGTACCGGGTGCTTTTTCAATCAACTCTTCAACGCTGCCAATACAGTCCATATGATCACAATCGTTACAGCGCCAAACCGGCAGGGGAGTGCCCCAAAAGCGGTCTCGTGACAGTGCCCAGTCGATATTGTTTTCAAGCCATTCGCCAAAACGTCCGGCCCCTACTTCTTTGGGGAACCAGTTGATCTTTTTATTGTTTGCAATCAATCTATCTTTAATCGCGGTTGTGCGAATATACCACGATTTACGCGCGTAATAGAGCAATGGAGAATCACAGCGCCAGCAGTGTGGGTAACTGTGAGTGATTTTTTCTGTACGATAGAGAATGTTTCGCTCTTTTAGATTCCGGATAATGCTCTTGTCCGCATCTTTGACAAACACACCGGCCCATTCGGTTACATCGTTGATAAATTTACCGCTCTTGTCAACGGGATGGATGACCGGCAGATCGTTTTTCAAGCCCACCTGGTAATCGTCTTCACCAAAAGCAGGGGCAATATGTACAATGCCGGAACCATCAGTGGTGGTTACAAAATCGGCCATAATGGTAAAATGGGCGCGTTTTTCAGGTTCAATAAAATCAAAGAAAGGTTCATAATCAATGCCTTTCAGATCAGCGCCTTTGTACTCCTCTACGATTTCGTAATCGCCTTCCAGAACCAACAGGCGTTCACGAGCAAGAATGAGGAATTCATCATTGTGTTTAACCTTGACATATTCCACATCGGGATGCAGGGCCAGGGCAACGTTGGAGATCAGCGTCCAGGGAGTTGTGGTCCATACCAGAATGGATGTATTGTCCTGGTTTTTTATTTTTGCCTTTACAAAAACAGATGGATCATCAACTTCTTTGTATCCCTGTGATACTTCGTGACTGGAGAGCGGAGTTTCGCAATGGGGACAATAAGGTAAAATCTTGTATCCCAGGTACAGCATGTCTTTTTTCCAGAATTCTTTGAGAATCCACCAGACGGTTTCAATATAATCATTGGTATAGGTGATATACGGATCATCCAGATCAACCCAATAGGCCATTCTGCGGGTTAATTCATCCCAATCTTGTTTATAATTCCAAACACTGGCTCTACATTTTTGATTAAATGCACCAACACCAAAGTCAATAACTTCATCTTTGCGATCAATACCGAGCTGTTTTTCAACTTCAATTTCAACCGGAAGTCCGTGAGTATCCCAACCTGCTTTTCTTTCCACACGGTAACCCTGCATGGTTTTCAAGCGACAAACACAATCCTTAACCGATCTTGAAATAACATGGTGAATACCGGGGCGTCCGTTTGCTGTTGGAGGTCCTTCAAAAAAGACATAGGCATTGTTTTCATCTCTTTCTTCAATGCTGCGTACAAAAATGTTTTCTTTTTCCCAAAATTCCCGAATTTCTTTTTCCATTTTCGGAAAATCGATTCTGGATGACACTTCTTTAAACATAATAAGCTCTCTGTTCCTTGATTGTTTTTATAAATATTTTTTCAGTATAGGCTCAAGTTTATTAACGGTTTCTGTGGGCCAGAGTTCCTTTGGCGTAATAAATGAATTGGCCAGTGCGTTTGAGCAGCTGCAATTCTGTTCTTTTGGCATGTTTTTTACTGCTTCTTTAATGATTTTTCTGGAAATATCTACATTGTGTTTCAGGTATTCCATAATCATATCGACTGAAACTGTTGAGCCGGTTTCTTCTTCATACCAGCAGTCATAGTCGGTTATCATTGCCAGGGTTGCGTAACAGATTTCAGCTTCGCGGGCAAGTTTTGCCTCGTTAATTTGGGTCATACCTACAACATCCATGCCCCATTTACGATACGTTTGCGACTCTGCTAACGTTGAAAAAGCAGGTCCTTCTATGTTGATATATGTACCACCATAATGAGTAGTCGCACCGGACTCGTTTCCTGCATCCAGTAAAACCTTGCCCAGTGTATTACACAAGGGCTTGGCAAATTGGATGTGCGAAACAATACCCTCGCCAAAAAACGTATTTTGTCTGCCCTGATTGGTACGATCAAAAAACTGATCGATAATAACAACATCCTGCGGCTTATAGTCCGGTCTGAGAGAACCCACTGCAGAAACGGAGATGATCCATTTCACATCCATTCTTTTCATGGCAAAGATATTTGCCTTGTAATTCAATTCTGTGGGTAAAATTCGGTGTCCTCTGCCATGACGGGCCAAAAAGATTACCTCTCTGCCTTCCAATTCACCTACTCGAAGGGCATCCGAAGGTTTGCCGAACGGGGTGTCAATTTCTACTTCTTGGGTGATTTTCAGACCCTCAATATCATAGAGCCCGGTACCGCCGATAATTCCAATTTTTGACATTTTTCAGTCCATTATATAATTTTTAATAATTTCCCGATTAACGCAGAAAGTTGTTTAACAAGCTTTTGAGCGTTTTGGGATACCATTTTTTTATCTACTTTTTGTAAAAGTGTTCCGGGCAATGTCTGGTCGGTTACGGCTGTTAGCGTTATCACATTCATGTTTAATTGCCGTGCTGTGAGCACTTCTGGTACAACAGACATGCCAATTGTATCTATTCCAAATTTTTGCAATGCAGATATTTCTGCATTCGATGGCAGTGAAGGTCCTGAAAGACCGGCAAAAATGGTTTTAGGAATTGCAACATCACTGCTGGATAAAGTTTTTTTCAAGAGCTTGGGCGAATAGGCGTCACTCATATCCGTAAAACGTTCGCCCATAAATGTATCATATGCTCCAATTAAGGGATTGTCTCCCATCAAATTGATATGGTCTGTGACCACCGCCAGTGTACCGGGTTTTAAAGATGGATTGATACTACCCGCGGCGTGAGTAATGATCAGATTTTCAATACCCAAATTTTTCATAACGCGAATTGGCAGTGTGATTTGCCGCATGGTCAGGCCTTCGTAGTAATGATAGCGGCCATTCATGACAATTATTGGAACATTGTTGATTTCACCATGCAGCCATTGTGATGCATGAAAAGAAACGCTGGATTCAGGAAAATGGGGAATGTCTCTATATGGAATTTTGGCAGAAACATTCACGATATCTGTTAAACGTCCTAAACCGGACCCAATTATGAGACCGGTTTTCGGATAGTTTTGTTGAAAAGGTTTTATATAGGCACATGCATTTTGAATGTGTCGGTTCAGGGTTTCGGCTTGGTTCGTTTTATTTTTCCTCAACCTTTTTGCGTAATTTTTCTATTTCTGCTTCCTGGTCCTCACGTTCTTTTTTCAATTTTTCCAATTCCATCTGGACACGTTTTTGTTTTTCAATTTCTTCTTCAACGCCGTTCAGGCTTTTACCCGCTCTTGCCAGGCGAATGCTGTCAACCGCATCGAGTTTGTCTTTTTTGCTGCCAACACGGGAAAATAACCAGGCGCCAAGAACAGTGCCAGCCGCGGTGCCAGAAAGAATGATGGGATCTTCTATATCATCACTGGAGGATTTAGCAATCATACTGCTTAGAAAAAAGCTTGCGCCTGCGGATACCAGGCCGCCGCTCAAAGTATATGTCCAGAATTTCTTGTTTGTTTTAACGGCATCAATTTCTTTTTCGCTTATTAAAGCCTGTTTTGCATCGTAATAGGGCTGAGGGCCGCTGATTTCAGCAATCTGGCTTTTTTGTACATCTGTGCTGGTACGAGATTCCGGATTAAATACAGATACGGTTTGCTCGTTTACTGATTGAATCAGACCATTAACAGTCTGGCCTGTTGTTAATTTTATAGAAACAGTTTGTTCTTTTTGTAACGTATTTTTGTTTAACGCAACCTGGTTACTGCATCCTGCAGCCAGAAACATGAATACCAGTGCTGAAATTGCAGTACAACGGAGGAGTTTTCTCATAAGTGTTGTCTCCTTTTGATATAATATTCAACTCTTAACGAATAAATTCATTCGAAGACGGGTCCTGATTTTGTTGATTATCAGGGTGTTGTTGTTCACCCGTCCTGACTCCCTGCCCGGGATTATCAGTATTTCTGATAATAGGAGGCTGTTGTTTCCGTTGTTCCCCCAGTCCCTGGCCTGCTTGCTCTCTTTGATTTGCAGACATTTCTTCCTGTCTGCGCTGCGCACGTGCCCGGCGCGGATCCATCTCATCGTCATCCATTTCCAGAACTTCTAAAAGCTCAATTTGTGATCCCAACAAATGGCGTAACCGGTTTGCAAACGATTCTTTTTGTGCCCTTACCATATGGGCTTCATTGCGTAAACGCATCAGTTCTTCTTTGGCATCTTTGATGATATTTTCGGCCTGTAATTCTGCTTCGTGAATGATGATTTCGGCTTCACGTTTGGAATTGGCTTTAGTATCTTCAATTGTATTTTGCGCCTTGACTAAGGTGTCGCGTAAAGTGTTTTCAACCTGTTGGTAATCTTTTAACTGAGTACGAAGTTTAATGGCTTCGTCGTTCAACTGGTTTTTTTCCCGGATCATCAGTTCAAACTCATCCGCCACCATTGTAAGAAATGCTTCTACCTCATCCGGATCAAAGCCTCTCATACTCCGTTTGAATTCTTGTTTTCGGATATCTAATGGTGTTAGTTTCACAACAGTTCTCCACTTTATTATACTAAAAAGATGCGATTTGGCGTAAAGTCATCATTAAAAATCTGTTTAAAAACATTAACGCAAAAATCAGAATTATAGGTGAAAGATCCATACCACCCACAACAACAGGCAGGTTTTTTCGTATCCACAACAAGGGTGGATCCGTAATCCTGTTAATAAACTGAACAATCTGGTTGTAGGGATTGGGATTAAACCAGGACATAAGTGCTCGCGCAATCACTATATACATATATAAAGTGATTGCCAGGTTTAATACTTCAGCTATAGCTGCTATAAAATTTGTAAATATCATATCAATGCCTAATACTTTCTTTCTCCAAACAACGCTCTTCCTATTCGAACATGGGTTGCGCCTTCCTGAATGGCTATTGGAAAGTCATTTGTCATGCCCATGGACAGATATTTGATCGGTTCAATAATTTCTAACTGATTAATCTGCTCACGCAGGTCGAATAATTTTTTGAAACCGGGTCTAACTTGTTCAACATTCGAAAGAAAAGCTCCAATGGTCATCAAACCGGATATATGAATATTGTTCAAATGCCTGATTTGCGTAACAAAGGATTCAAGTTCTTTTGGATGTATACCAAACTTGCTTTCTTCCCCGGATGTGTTTACCTGTATAAAAATATCGACCTTTCGATCGAGTAGTTGAGCCTGTTTATCAATTTCAACAGCCAAATGCACAGAATCTACAGCTTCAATTACATCAAAGATCTGTAGCGCTTTTTTCACCTTGTTCGTTTGCAGATGACCTATGAAATGCCATTTCAGATCATCAGAGATCTGTTGGTGTTTGGATTCAGCATCTTGTATTCGGTTCTCGCCAATGATCTGCACACCGGCTTTTATTGCTTCCCGGATAACCGGCACATCTACTGTTTTTGTAACAGCTACCAGGTTAACATCATCCACGTTTCGCTGGCATTGGGTACAAGTATTCTGTATTTGATCCTGAATTCTCAGGAAATTATCTCTTATGTCCATAATAAAGAGCTAGTTAAGCCATCAATATAAATCATCGGTTTATAAAAAGCAATGAAATTCTTTCTTAATAATGTACGAAAAGAATCTTGATTTATCAATTTATTTTCCTTACTTTTATCGGTTCGTTTGTAATGAGTTGGTCAATAAAAAAGACGGGGAAACATGTCAGAGTTTAAACCGTATGTACCTGCTGAAACAGAGATACGTGACTTTACACTCAAAGCTGTTATTGCAGGAATAATTTTTGGCATTATTTTCGGTTCTGCAAATGCTTATTTGGGTTTACGTGTAGGGCTTACCATCAGTACCGCAATACCCCTTGCAGTAGTTTCTGTAGCTGTGTTTCGTCTGTTAAAACCGTTATTGGGACCATCTACTATTCTGGAACATAATATTTCCCAAACCACAGGTTCTGCCAGTTCTTCACTTGCCTCGGGCATTATTTTTACCATACCTGCGTTGTTTTTGTGGGGTTTTGACCCCTCACTTTTGCAGATTGGTGTACTGGCTATGATGGGTGGTGTTTTGGGTGTGTTGTTTATGATCCCTTTGCGTCGTTTTTTAATCGTAAAAGAACATCAATCCCTGCCATATCCGGAAGGGACTGCCAGTGCACAGGTGCTGATAGCTGCTGATGCCGGTGGCGCACGGGCAAAGAATGTGTTTTGGGGATTAGGAATTGGAGCATTATATAAAGCGTTTACCGGGTTTTTCAAATTATGGCCCGAATCTTTGAGTTTAAAATTACCCGTTATGCGTAAAGCAGAAGTGGGCCTTGACGCGGGTCCCGCTTTGATGGGTGTTGGATATATATTGGGATACCGGGTTTCTGCTATTATGGTTGCAGGTGGGTTGCTTTCCTGGGTGGGACTCATTCCCCTGATCGACCTTTTTGGTCGGGACCTGACAAGCCCCTTGTTTCCTGAAACAACAAAATTGATTGCTGACATGTCTCCCGGTGAAATCTGGACCCGTTATATCCGTTACATTGGCGCCGGTGCGGTTGCATTTGCGGGAATTATAACCGTTATAAAATCCATACCTACCATGTACAGTTCTCTTAAAATCGGTTTGAATGAGCTGCGGGCAGGTTCTAGTGCTAAAGTAGCAAAGCCTATCCGCACAGACCATGATTTGTCCATGATTGTTGTGATGATTGGCGCTCTGGTTGTAGCTCTGGCGATCATTGTAACACCGCATGTGCTGGGTGTAGGATCTACATTTTTAGTAAGGGTTTTGGGTGCGGTGTGTATTGCAATCTTTGCGTTCATGTTTGTAACCGTATCCGCGCGCATTGTAGGATTGGTAGGGGTTTCCTCTAATCCCACTTCGGGTATGACTATTGTAACTTTATTGGGAACAAGTTTGATCTTTTACGCGTTAGGTTGGACAGATGACTTTGGTAAAGCTGCGGTTTTAACAATTGGTACGGTTGTATGTGTGGCTGCATCCATTGCCGGAGATATCTCTCAAGATTTAAAGTGTGGTTATTTAATTGGATCTACTCCACGTAAACAACAAACAGCAGAATTGATTGGCGCGGTAACTTCGGCATTTTTTATTGCCGGAGCGGTTTGGCTGCTTGGTAGAGCTTATACTTTTGGATCAGCAGATTTACCTGCACCTCAGGCGACATTAATGAAAACCGTGATTGAAGGCGTACTGCAGGCAGATTTGCCCTGGGGTCTGGTGATGACCGGTGCGGCGATTGCAGGAGTTGCTGAATTACTGGGAACACCATCGCTGCCGTTTGCGGTTGGAATTTATCTTCCATTGTCGGCAATGACGCCGGTATTTGTTGGTGGTGTAATTCGGTATTTTATGGAAAAACAGGCAAAATCGGAAGAAGATAAAGCAAGCCGTAAGGAACAGGGAATTCTGATGGGATCCGGGCTTATTGCCGGCGAGGGCATTATGGGTGTTTTTATTGCCGCATATGCTTTTTTTGCTGGTAAGCCGCAGGGTATAGGACTCAATTGGCCCGAACCTGTCGGTCAACTGGTTTCACTGGCGGTCTTTACGATTCTGGGTTTTGGTTTGATCAAAGTGGCAAAAAGAAAATAAATTGTTATTTTATTTGGGCATTTTATGGAAAAGAAACTGATTAATATTTTAGATCTACTTGAAAAACTTTTAAAGTGGAAAAAACTGTTAATAATTAATTTTATTATTCTTGCAATTGTATCTGTTGTGTTTAGTCTCATGGTACCCAGATGGTTCAGATCCAGTTGTACAGTTTTAAGCCCTGAAGGGGACATGGGAGGGATGAATATTGCTTCTATGATAACTGATGCTTTGCCCGTTGGTGGATTGTTAGGTGGTGGAGCCTCGGAAGAAGCAACACGGTTTCTTGCTATTATAAATAGCAGGACAATGATGGAAGATGTTGCAAATCAATTCGATTTGCAAAACAGATTCAAAACCAAAAATATTGAATTGACTGTCAAAGCCCTACGAAAAAGAATAGCAGCAGATATTAATGAAGATGGAACGATAACTATCAGCTCAATGACAAAAACGCCATTTTTAATGTCAAAAGAAAATGATGATGAAGCCAGAAAACTGGCACATCAGATGACAAGTTATCTTGTGAAAAAATTGGATCAGTTGAATATAGAGTTAAATGGGGAAAAAGCTACAAATTCCAGAGCATTTATTGAAAAACGATATCTCCAGAATTTATCAGATTTGAACCAGGCTGAAGAAAAGCTAAAAGCATTTCAAAAAGAGACAGGTGTAATTGCACTGGAAGAACAAACCCTTGCAACAATCAATACTATTGCCGAACTACGAGGAAAGATAATTGCTCAGGAAATAGAAGTTGAAGTGTTGAATAATTATGTTGGTAAAAACCATATTGATTATAAACGGGCAAAAAGCACTCTGGATGCATTGTATGAAAAATATGGTGAATTGAAAAATCAAAATCCGGATATTATGCAAACTCAAAAGGATGTTCTCATCACTGTCGATCAACTTCCTGATCTGGGCATGGAATACTTGCGTTTGTTTCGTGATGTTAAAATGCAGGAAACAATTATGGAATTCATTCTGCCCCAATATGAACATGCAAAAATTCAGGAACAAAAAGAGATCCCAACATTGCAGATATTAGATGAGGCAAATTTACCCATTAAAAAAGCCAAACCCAAACGTGCATTTTTGGTGCTTTTTGTTGTCTTTTTTGGTATGGTATTATCATTAGTCTTTATCTTTTTTACAGAACAGATTAATGAATACCGTGAAAATAATTCTCCCGCCTATTCTCAACTCTTGCGAATAAAAAAGATGATTTTTTAATCTATTTTTGTGACCTCTTTTTTTATGAAAAAACAGCATTCGATATTTCACGCATCAATATTGATTATAGTTGGAACCTTGACAAGTAAAATTCTGGGTTTTGTTCGTGAAATATTAATAGCACAAAAATTTGGTGCAAGTACAGAATATGATATTTTTCTGGTCGCTACAACTATTCCCGTTGCAATATTTAGTGTGTTGCTTTATACAATGCCGGGTGGGTTTATACCTCAATATTTGAAAATCAAAACTTCCGCTGATACAGAAAGAGCAAATCAGTTTTTTTCAAATTTTACAGTTATCTATGGGTTGATATTTTTAATAATTGCTTCGAGTATCTGGTTGTTTTCACCTCAAATTATTAATTTGTATTTATCAGGTTCTGCAAAAGATGCCGAGTTGGCAGTAAAAATATTAAAAACAGTTAGTTTTGCAGTGTTTTTCGGAGGGCTGTTTTCGATATTTAAGAGTGTTTTAAATGCTAACAAGATATTTTTTCTACCTGCTATTTCACCTTTATTTTTAAATGTAACAATCATTCTTTTTTTGTTATTATTCTCTTTACAGTATGGAGTAATGGCCCTTGCAACAGGAATGATCACTGGGTATATAATACAGTTCTTGTTATTATATGTGTTTTCATTATTTAAAAAAATCAATATAACTTTACGAATTTCATTTAATAGTTATATACGAAAAAGTTTTTCCGTATTGTTTCTTGTAATGATAATTGAAATGTTAGGTCAGCTGTATTCGATTATTGACAGGTCTTTTAATTATTTATTACCACAAGGTTCAATTTCAAGTTTAAATTATGCATATATTTTATATCAAATACCTGTTAGTTTTATTGGTATTGCATTGGGGACAGCAGCCTTTCCCTCGATTTCTGAATTAGTTAGTATGGATAAAAAAGAAAAGCTTGTCCAATTTGTTACAAATAATTTAAAATTTGTTATTATTTTAACTGTGCCATTAATGTTTTTTATTATTACAAATGTAAATGATATTATTGTTGTTTTTTTTAAGCGTGGTGAATTTAATGATTTAGCGGTTCAGTATACTTCTCAAAGCTTTAAATATTTTTCAATAGGGTTGTTAGCATTTGTATGTCATGCTATATTGATCAAATTATATTACTCGCTAGGTGCATTGAAAAAAATTTTAATTGCCAGTGCTTTTGCTATTTTAATGAAATTGATTTTTTCTTTTTTACTCGTTCAAAAATATCATCACATTGGTTTAGCAATAGCAACTTCAATAAGTGGGTATACAAATATTTTAGTGTTATATTTGATTTTGCATTTCAAGTTTTATAAACTGTATCATTTTCAAATATTAAACACTCTTTTCAAGATAGTTGTAATTTCATTGCTTATTTCTGTACTTGTAAGTATTGGAGCCATGTTTTTATCTGGTATGCCGATAATAATTTCTTTAGCTTTAAAATTGATTGTATGGGTAGGATTGTTTGTAGGATTAATGGTATTATTTAAAATTGAAAATCCCAAAGTATTATTAAAAGAATAATGATGAATAACGCTTCAAATAAAATATCATATAATGCTTTCATTTTTTGGACATTGCTTGTAGGAATAGAATTATTTGTTTTGTTCCTCAGTGGAACACTATCTGTTTGGATTGCACCGGTAATGACAGTTATGATCGTTGGGTTGTATGTTTTCTTGAAATATGAGATTTCTATCAAGAGTTATTTTGTAATTTTTGTGTTTATACTACCGTTATTACCCATATTGCCCCCTGTGCTAATTACTGCAATTAGTTGGCTTGGTTTGTTTGGTATTAGTGCGGTCTGGTTACTTGAGCTTGCAAGATATGAATTTAAATTTGAATCAGTACCTTGGTATGTTTCAAGTTTTCTTGTTTCTTATTTAGTTCTTTGTACTTTGGCAACTTTACATTCTGTTTCATTTGGGTATAGTTTGAATGAGCTAATCAGGTTATATTTAATATTTGGTTTCTTGGTAATTGTATTTAATTTGATTCAAAATGTTGATGATATTCATATTGTTTATAATAGTATTATTCTTTCAGCAATAGTGCTTACCATTCTATCATTACCTGCTATTATGGCTTTTTCACCAACAGATTTGATTTCAGGAGATTTAATAAAAATTCGCCTGGCTTCATTTTATGAGAATGCCAATAATTTTTCAATTCCATTTATTATTGCTATACCCATAATATTTGTCAAGGTATTTTATAAAAACCAGACAAGAATGTTATGGGGCCGAGTGTTTTATTTTTTTATTTTGGGGTTTTTTCTTTATATTGTCTTGTTGACAAATTCAAGGTCAGCATTGCTTTGTATTATGGCTTCTTTTTTTATTCTATTATTAGGATTGAAGTTTGGCAGGATTGTTATAGTTTCGTTTATTGCTCTTTTTATAGTTTTGTTACCTTTTATTGGAAAAACCGTTTTTTTGTTGTTGAGGTTAGAGAGGGGATTTACTGGCAGAGATATCCTCTGGAAAACAGCAATTGACATTATACACGATCACCCTGTTTTAGGGGTTGGTCTTGGAAATTATGAATTTGTTAAATACAAGTATATCATACCAACTGATTTTTTTTCAACATTTACCCGATCGTCTGAAATGTCTGGTGCTGCGCACAACTTGTTTTTAACTGTGGCCTCTGAAAATGGTCTTTTGGCTGGTATTATTCTGTATGCTTTTATACTTGTGTTGTTTTATAAAGTAATAGTCCTTCTTCGAAAAACCCATAATGATCAGGTACGTGCTGTATTATATATTGCTTGCTCAATATTGTTTGGATTGACAATGAGAGGTTTCTTTGAAAGCGGTATAATAATAGGATCTGCAAGAATTAATGATTTTGTTTATTTTTTAATACCCGTTGTAGCAATTGCAAGAGTGGAGACACTTTTGAATTTTAAAAAGATTTAATGATTATACCAATAAAGATGTTTGGTAAGGGAATGAATTTATGATTATTAATATAGAGCAGGCTGTACAAACTGCGAAACTTTTAAAGGATCAAGGGAAAAAGGTTGTCACGATTAATGGTTCTTTTGACCTTTTGCATGCAGGTCACATTCGATCAATTAAATTCGCCAAGGAACAGGGAGATGTATTGTTTCTTGGGTTAAATTCTGACAAATCAGTTCAGGCCTACAAAAGTCAATTTAGACCCATTATTTCTCAAGATCAAAGAGCTGAAATACTGTCTGCCATAAGATTTGTTGATTATATTATAATTATGGATGAAGCAGATGTATCTATCCCGCTATTAAAAGCCGTCAAACCACATATCCATGTTGATAGTATAGAGTATAAAAGTAATACACCCATGCTGGATGTTATTAATGAATTTAATGTGAAATTGGAATTGTTGCCAAAATTTCAGGATATTTCAACAACCAATATCATAGAAAAGATTATTGATACTTTTAATAAGGAAAAAATGGTTCGATAAAATCAAGTTTTTAAAAAGTTGTTGAGATTGATTTTTAAATGATTAAAAAAATAAAAAAAATTGCTGAAAACATTTTTGTTTTTCTGTTTGTTACTCCTTTTACTGGGATTGTCCGACCATTATCCAAGAAAAAGCAGACTTTAGGATCAATCATAGTGCTAAGTTTACACAAATTGGGTGATTCTGTTTTTACTATACCTGCGATTAAGAGTGTTGTTCATGAATATCCTGACCAAAGAATAATTCTTGTCTGTTTTAATTCAAACAAACCAATTTATGAACAGTATTTTGGGAATCAAGTTCAAATAAAATCTTTAAAGAATCCATCAGGGTGGCTGGAAACGCGAATCCCCTCAACGAAATTTATTAAAAATTTACGAAATACAAAGGCAGAAATATTATATGATATTTCTCCTTCTTATTTTACTTTTTTAACAAGTGTTTTGGCAGGTGCGCAGAAAAATGTCGGAACAAATAAAGTCACTTTAAAAAAAGCATATGATAAATTTACAATTGTGCGAGAGACTCCTCATTTAATTGACAAATATTTGGATATTGTTGGCTTGGAGATTCCTTCAGCTTTAAATATTAATAAAGAATATGAGTTAAATTATAATAAAAATGACATAATCTATATAAATACCCTGGCTGGATGGAGCGCCAAAGAGTGGGAGTTTGATAATTTTATTGAACTTGCTAACATTTTAAAGCCTAAATATAATATCATGTTCATTCATGAAAAAAATAGTGTGAATAACGAGTTGTTTATCAAGAATGACCTGAAATATGTTGAAACAGAATCTGTTAAGGATTTGATTGAAAAACTTTGTCATTGTTCCGTAATAATTGGGAATGATAGTGGTCCTATATACATAGCCAATATGTTAGGTAAGCCAACGTTTGCTATTTATGGACCAACAAATCCGCAGTATTCCTTTCCATTTGGCTCCAAACATCGATATATTCGAGAAGAGGTGGAATGTACTCCATTTGTTCAACAATATTGTGTTTTGGATGCTGGTCGTAATTGTAGTACATTTGAATGTTTGAAAAAATTAAAAGTTGATAAAGTTGCCAAGAGTGTTTTAGATTTTCTGGCCGAATTGGAAATTGATAATAAGAAAAGTTGATTCTTGATGAAAATAGTTTATCTGGCAGACGCAACCAGCACGCATACCCAAAAATGGGCAAAATATTTTGCAAAAAATGGGCACGATGTTCATATTATCTCATTTCTTGATTCAAAAATTGAGGGTGTAGCAGTGCATCATGTTAAATTATTTGCGCCAGGTGTAATAAATCACTCGTTTTCAACAAGTGCAACCGTAAAAAAAATGCTTTATCTTTTGCATGTTGGCGAAATAAAAAAGTTGATAAAAAAAATACAACCCGATATTTTACATTCGCATTATGCAACATCATACGGGATATTGGGAGCTTTAACAAATTTTCATCCCTTTGTTATATCGGTTTGGGGAAGTGATATCCTGGATTTTCCAAAGCAATCCAGATTTAGAGCAACCCTGATAAAGTGGATTCTTGACAAGGCCGATCATGTTACGGCTACCAGCAGAATGTTAACTACAGAAGTAAAACTATATTTAAAAAAAAACAAAAAAACAAGTACCATCCCTTTTGGTGTGGATGTTGATCGTTTTTCTCCCAAACTGTCTGGTTCAGAACAAGACACAGTAACGATTGGAATTGTCAAGTCACTTGAAGAGAAATATGGTATCGAATTTCTGATAAGAGCTTTTGAACTATGCTTGAAAAAAAAACCAAATCTACAATTAAGAGTGATTGGCTCTGGAGTTTTGCTGGAAAAATTGACCAACTTGATTAAAACGTTCAAGATTGAAGAAAAAGTTGTGTTTAAAGGTTTTGTTGAGAATGTAAAGATCCCTGAGATATTGAATGAAATGGATGTTTTTGTAATGCCATCGATAATGGATTCGGAAACATTTGGCGTTGCAGTTGTAGAAGCTTCCGCTTGCGGACTTCCGGTTATTGCTTCCAATATTGGCGGATTACCCGAAGTCGTAAGAGATAATGAGACTGGTTTTCTTGTTGAACCTGAAAATATTGAGGCCATTGCGGAGAAAATTTTATTGTTGGCAAAAGATCAAAACCTGCGTCACCAGATGGGAACTAAAGGCCGACAGTTTGTTCTCGAACATTACAATTGGTCAGAAAATGCTGATCAAATGTTAAAAGTCTATCAGAAATTAGTTTAATAATTTTAAATAAGAAAATTCATTGAATATATTAATTGTATCACAATACTATCCCCCGGAAGTAGGCGCATTGGCAACGCGCATGAGCAGCATTGCCAGACATCTGCGCGGTTTTGGACATAATGTTACCGTATTATGTGAAATTCCCAATTATCCTACAGGGATAGTGGAAAAAAAATACAAGGGTAAATTGTGGTTCGCTGAAAAAGTGGACGGAATTGATGTGATCCGTTCATATGTAACCGCAAATCCACGTAAAACCAATGTACAACGCATAAAATTTTACATCTCGTTCATGATATCCGCAATCCTCAAAGGTTTAACGTTACCCCAATATGATATTGTGATAGCCACTTCGCCACCACTGTTTGTGGGAATAGCCGGATTGCTAATCAGTAAATTTGTGAACGCTAAATTTGTATTTGATGTACGTGATTTATGGCCGGAATCTGCCTTTTCATTAGGAGAGATGAATAAAGGATTGAGTTATTCTCTGGCTGAGAAAATGGAATTATTATTGTATCGTAAAGCTCAAATCATTTCTGTTGCCGTACCAGGATTTAAAGACAGACTGATGGAAAAGGGTGTTACAGCTGAAAAGATTGTTCCTTTACCGAATGGTGTAGATGTTGACCATTTTTATCCATGTTCAGCGAACACAGAGCTGAAACAAAAATACGATTTAATTGATAAATTTGTTGTGCTATTTTCTGGCAATCACGGTCTTGCGCAAGGCTTGGATACTGTAATTAAAGCGGCTCAAATCCTCAAGGACCATGAAAATATAAGGTTCCTTTTTATCGGTTCAGGTGTTGAAAAAGACAAGCTTGTTCAAATGAAAGCTAAAATGGGCTTGACGAATATTATTTTTGACAAAGAACAACCCTTTTCTGTTATGCCTAAAATTATTTCAATTGCCGATGTTTGTTTGGTACCATTAAAGGATCTTGATTTGTTTAAAAACGCACTTCCATCCAAAATGTTTGAATATATGGCCTGCGGCAAACCTGTTTTATCTACATTGATAGGTGAAGGCAGAGATGTTCTGGAAGAAAGCGGAGGAGGTGTATCGGTTTCACCGGAAAATGAAATAGAGTTGGCAAAGGCAGTTATTAACTTTTATAACAATACGAAAACAACTCGAGAATATGGTAATAATGCAGTGAAATTTGTAAAAACAAATTATTCAAAAATTACTCTAATCAAAAAGTTTAATGATGTTATTAAATAATTCCAGGGGGAAATAAGCAATGAAGATAATTGTAAAAAGTTTTTTGAGTTTACTTTTAATATGGGTTGTAGGTTGTGATACGACTACAAGTCCTGAAAAAATCTATGAAAGTAATGTGTACCAATATAAGGTTTTGGAAAGAAATCAGGATCCCTATGCATATAAAACAACAGCTTCCACTGAAGTAAACTATCCGGTGGATAGCTCGGGTGTTATGATGTTTAATATCAATGGTGAATTATACTATCATCCGGTAAATATGACGCAGTGGATGCTTTATTTTCTTGACAGTTATAAACAAACCGGTATACAAAATTATTTAAACCGGACCGAGCTGTTTGCAGATAAAATGATGGAACTTGCAATCGATTATAGAGGGGCCAAATATTTTTCATATGATTTTGATATCTTTGCTCATGGATATAAAGATTCTCCACTTAATGCCCCTTGGTATTCTGGTATGGCTCAGGGATTAGCGTTGTCCTTGTTTTCCCGGTTATATATTGAAACCCATAATGAAAAATACCTCAGTTTTGCATCATTGATTTTAAATAGTTTTAAGAATTTAAGAACTGCAGATGATGAATTATATACAGCATTTATTGACGAAAACAATTATTACTGGATCGAAGAATACCCTCTGGATATTCCTGACAGGGTTTTGAACGGATTTATTTTTGCAATTTATGGCTTGTATGATTATTATATGCTTACAAACGATGCCGAGTGTAAAGAATTATTAGATGCTTCTATTACTACAATAGAGCGTTATTTGCCGGAATACCGTAATGAAGGTGGATCAAGCTGTTACTGTTTAAGACACAAGCATGTTGACCCACATTATCATACTATTCATTTTGATCAATTGATAACTCTGTATAATATGACCGGGGAAATGAGCTTGTTGCAAATGGCAATGCAGTTTTATTCTGATTATCACTAACAGCCAGAGGTAATCCTATTCTTTTAGATAAAAGATTTGTAAAAAATAAATAACATGATTATATTTTAATCTGATATCTAAAGAGAGTATATGCCTAAAACCCTTGAAAAAATATTTCTTTTTGCGATGGATTTCATTACAGTGAACATCGCATTTTTTGCATTATTACGGTTACGTTACGCGGCCAATTTGTTTGTTGAGCAAAGCCTGGCTGCACGCTTACAGGTATCCGTGTTTATCTATCTGTTCTGGTTGCTGCTTTTTTTATTTTTTGGTCTGTATCAATCCTGGTATACCAAATCCCGATTTGATGAATTTATGTCCGTTTTCAAAGCTGTTAGCTTTGGAATATTAATGATCTTTGTTCTGACCATAGAACCTGAAAAAGACTTGTCCAATCCTTTTTCTATGGGACGAATTCTGGTTTTTAGTTATTGGGTGATTTTGCTTATTGTTGTGGGTGGAGGTAGAATGATACTCCATACACTGCATCGCAAAATGCTTGAACATGGTATTTGGCAAAAGAATACTTTGATCATAGGTTGGAATGATAAATCCAAAGAACTTGCTGACAAGATTAAGAAATTCCCTGCATTGGGATACCATGTTATAGGATTTGTGAGCTTGCACAAAAGCGAGATCGGTGAAGCCTATAATGATTTAAAGGTCTTGGGACATTTGAAAAAGATCAAGGCCCTGGTTGAAAAGAATAAAGTAGAAGAAGTTATCATATGTCTGGGCAAATCCACCCCTAAAAATGTAATGAACGCCATTGCGCAGTGTGAAGATTTGCAGGTCAATCTAAAGATTGAACCGGATATGTACCAGATTGTACTGGGGCAGGCACGTACACAGCAAATTTATGGATTCCCGCTTATTGAAATCCATCCACAAATTATGAAGCCCTGGGAGCACCAGGTAAAGCGATTAATGGATTTATCCATTTCTTTGATTGCATTAATCCTTTTGTCACCTGTGTTGATCTTGACTTCTCTTTTAATAAAATTGGATTCCCGCGGCCCTATTCTTTTCAGTCAAAAACGCGTTGGGAAAAACGGTCGTATTTTTACGATATATAAATTTCGTTCCATGGTTCAGGATGCGGAAAAACTGACCGGACCGGTTTGGGCGGGAGAAAAAGACCCCCGGATTACCCGCATGGGACGGTTTATGCGAAAAACCCGTATAGACGAGTTGCCCCAGTTGTTCAATGTGCTATATGGTCACATGAGTATTGTGGGGCCGAGACCGGAACGCCCTTATTTTGTAGACCGATTAAAACGGGAATATCCCTTTTATACCCGCAGATTGCGTGTAAAACCCGGTATTACCGGCTGGGCACAGGTTAAGGGAGAGTATGATACTACGATTGAACAGGTAAAAGAAAAACTGGAATTTGATCTCTATTATATTGATAATTTATCTATAAGTTTGGATTTGAGAATATTGGTGTTTACTATACTTGTCGTAATCAAGGGCAAGGGACAATAAAAGAGGAAGTGATATGCTGGATCTAAAATTTATCCGGGAAAATCCCGATGTTGTTAAAAAAGCAGTAAAAGATAAACGTGAAAAAGCGGATATAGATGCTCTATTGGCACTGGATGTGAAACGACGTGAAATGATAACCGAAACCGAAACCAAAAGAGCGCAGCAGAACAAGGTAACCCAACAGATTGCTGAGCTGAAAAAGAATAAACAGGATGCTACGGATGTAATCAAAGAGATGCGGGATTTATCTGACAGCATCAAAGCCCAGGCTGAAGAATTAAAAGATATAGAGCAAAAGATTCATGATATTCTGATCTGGGTACCCAACATTCCTCACGAAACTGTGCCTGTTGGTAGTGAAGCGGATAATGTAGAAGTGAAACGCTGGGGTGATATCCCTGACCTGGGATTCAAACCCCTGCCGCACCATGAGATTGCAGAAAAGTTGGATATTATTGATTTTAACCGCGCGTCTCGTATGTCCGGATCGTTTTTTGTTAGCTATCGCGGACTGGGCGCAAAACTGGAACGTGCATTGATCAATTTTATGATTGACCTGCATGTGGAAAAGCATGGATATACTGAAATTTTACCACCGTTTGTGGTCCGTCGGGATACCATGTTTGGTACCGGTCAACTGCCCAAGCTTGAAGAAGACATGTACCACGCTCAAGTTGATGATCTTTTCCTGATCCCCACTGCAGAAGTTCCTGTGACAAACCTGCACCGGGAAGAAATGCTGCAGGGAGAAGATCTGCCTATTAAATATACCGCATATACCCCATGTTTTCGCCGTGAAGCTGGTGCCTATGGTAAAGACACCCGTGGATTAATGCGTATCCATCAGTTCAACAAGGTAGAGATGGTGAAATTTGTCAAACCCGAAACCTCTTATGACGAGTTAGAGTCTCTGCTGGGTAATGCTGAAGAGGTGTTGCAATTATTAAAACTGCCTTACCGTGTATTGACATTGGCTACCGGTGATTTGAGTTTTGCTGCGGCTAAATGTTATGATATTGAAGTTTGGGCCGCGGGCATTGAAAAGTGGCTTGAAGTATCATCATGCAGCAATTTTGAAGATTTTCAATCAAGACGCGCCAATATTCGTATGCGTCGTGCAAAGGGAGACAAGCCCGAGTATCCGCATACACTGAACGGATCTGGCCTTGCTTTGCCGCGTACCGTGATTGCAATTCTTGAAAATTACCAACAACCGGATGGCAGTATAGTTATTCCTGAGGTGTTGAGAGATTATATGGGAACGGACAAGATCGGTTAAAATTACATGAGTGAAACCAAATCTGCTGGTACTACAAAACGCATCGGAATCATATCTGACACACATGGCAGTTTGCCCAACAGCGTTCACAAGCTGTTCAAAGATGTGGACCTGATTTTTCATGCAGGAGATGTGGGCAATTGGGACATTATTATTGAACTGGAAACCATTGCACCGGTTTATGCTGTTTATGGTAATGTGGACCCCGAAGATGTCAGGCGTCGGTTGGTGTTTTTACGAGAGATTCGGTTGGAAGGATATACATTTACACTGACTCATATGCCAACCAAACTGGATGCGATTGAATATGATAAAGGATTGTTCCGTATATTTGGACATACCCATTATGCTGAAATTGTGGATAACGGAAAAGAATGGACTCTGAATCCTGGTTCTGTCAGCCAACCCCGAAGTAATAAGGGACCCAGTGTAATGATACTGACGTTGAACGGGGAAAGCGCCCCAAAACCTGAAATCATCTATTTATGAGGTTAAAATGCCATCATTTATTAATAAAGTAAAAAATTGCATTGATAAACAAAATTCGCTGTTATGTGTAGGATTAGATACGGTCCTTGAAAAAATACCGGATCATTTGAAAAATGCTTCAGAGCCCTTGTTCGAATTCAACAAGGCAATAATAGACGCAACTGCAGATTACGCTGCTGCTTTCAAGGTAAACACAGCATTTTATGAAGCGTATGGAGTGGAAGGATGGACAGCTTTAAAAAAGACGTTTGATTATCTGCCGGACAATGTTGTAAAAATAGCAGACGCAAAACGCGGAGATATTGGCAATACGGCAAAAATGTACGCAAGATCTGTGTTTGATTATTTGAACGCGGATGCTGTCACCGTTAACGCATATATGGGAAGTGATTCCGCGGCCCCGTTTCTGGAGCATACGGAAAAAGGAGTTTTTTTTCTGTGCCTGACTTCGAATCCCGGTTCAAAGGATTTTCAATATTTTTCGGATGGAGATGAAAAACTGTATGAAAAAATGGCCAGGACCGTTTATCGCTGGAATGATAAAAATAATTGCGGACTGGTTGTTGGCGCAACGCATCCCGATGAATTAGCAGGAATACGCAAGATCGTTCCTTCGTTACCCTTGTTAATACCTGGCATTGGAGCGCAGGGAGGTGACCTGGAAGCGTCAGTGAAAAATGGTACGGATGAAAACGGATCTATGGCTTTGTTCAATTCCAGCAGAGCTATTATTTATGCTTCTTCTGGTACCGATTTTGCCGAGGCTGCGGCAAAAGCAGCAATGGATACTCAAAACGCATTAAATGCGGCACGTTCCTGACCCACAGTTTAGGAAACTGTTGTTCACATATATTTGATGTATTTATCAAGATTAAAGGGTTATTTATGGATAAAGATACAGCAATACAAATGTTCAAAGATTCCGGTGCTTTACTGGATGGTCATTTTAAACTGACATCCGGACTTCACAGCGCTCAATACTTTCAGTGCGCCAAAGTTTTGCAGTATCCCGCTTATGCTGAACGTCTCTGCCAGGTTATTGCAGATCATTTTAAAGATCAGAATGTAGATTGTGTTATATCTCCCGCAATTGGTGGTATTGTCGCCGGTCAGGAAGTAGGCAGGTTATTGGGTAGGCGTGCAATATTTGCTGAGAGACAAGAGAGCGAAATGGTTCTCCGTAGGGGATTTGAGATAAATCCCGGTGAAAGAGTGTTGGCCGTTGAAGATGTGGTTACAACCGGTGGCTCTGTCAAAGAAGTGATTAAACTTGCGCAGGATCTGGGTGCTGAGGTTGTTGGAGCTGCTTTTATTGTAGACAGAAGTGGCGGCAAAGCGGATTTTGATGTGCCGTTTTTCTCTGTTTTTGCAATGGATGTGATTACCTACCAACCGGAAAACTGTCCCTTGTGTGAACAGGGATTAGAAGTTGTTAAACCCGGAAGCCGAAAGGTGTTTAAATAGTATGGTATTGCTGGTTGTTTTATTTATTGTTGGTATCGGATTATTATATATAGGCGCAGAAGCCCTGGTTTCGGGTTCTTCCAGTCTGGCGTTAAAGATTGGAATTCGTCCCTTGATTATTGGATTTACCATCGTCGCCATGGGTACATCGTCTCCCGAGCTGGCGGTGAGTTTGCTTTCAGCCATACAGGGAACCAAAGATATTGCATTGGGTAATATTATCGGAAGCAATATTGCCAATATTGCCCTGGTAATTGGCGTTGCCGCGGTAATACGTCCCTTGACAATACAAATCAATACCATCAAGCGTGAAATGCCGTATCTGATTCTTACAACGGTTTTGTTTTATGTGCTTAGTCTGGACAAGGTTTTGGATTATAAAGACGGATTGATACTGTTGGTTGGATTTGTCCTTTTTATTGGTTATATGATCCGGTTGGCGCAAAAAGACCGTAACGCCGGCAGTGCGTTTTTTGATGACATTCCAACACATAAAAAACAGCGGGCACAATGGCTGAATATCGTTTACATTGTATTTGGATTGGTGGGATTAATAGGCGGATCGACCATGATGGTCAATTCCGCAACACAAATTGCCGAGCAGTTGGGTGTACCTCCCATTATCATCGGCATGACTCTGGTTGCGGTTGGAACATCTTTGCCTGAACTGGCCATCTCTTCTGTTGGCGCATATCGGGGAGAAGTTGATCTTGCTGTGGGTAATGCGGTTGGCAGCAACTTGTTTAATGTTTTATTTGTTATTGCAATTGTATCTATAATTTATCCCATTCCGGTAGAACCCTCATTATTGAAATTTGACTATCTCTTTATGCTGGGGCTTACCATCGCGTTTCTACCCATGATGATCAGTAAATTCAAAATCACCCGTTTAGAAGGGGTTTTGCTGATAGTTGTTTATGGTGTATTTCTCTGGTTACAGTTTTCATGATTTTTGATATATTACAATAGCCCGGCATTCACCCACCGGAGGATGTCAGGCTAGTTTCACACCGGGTTTTGTTGATTTTAATCATTTCCAACAGCTCTTTCCTTAGAAGAGGACTGTCATTATGAATAAATATATTTTGATATTGGTATTGTTGGTAGTAATTACAGCAAATAGTAACGCTCAATATCAACGGGTAAACCTTGATATTCCCAAAGGTGAATGTCGGATCCCTGTGGAAAGACAGGGTAATACCGACTGGTTTAGTGAGGCGGGGTGGGGCGTCTTTGTTCATTTTTTATATGATTGTCAGTGTGTTGGTTTGCGTATTTCCAATACGGAACAGAGTACCTCCTGGAATGAATGTGTAAACAATTTTGATACAGAACAATTTGCGACTGACATTGCATCAACAGGGGCCCGATATGTGATTTTTACCATGATGCAGAGAACACGCTATCTGATCGCTCCCAATGATACCTATGACAAACTGACCGGTTACAAGCCCGGAGAAGCCTGTTCAGAACGCGATCTGGTGATGGATTTGATTGAATCCCTTGAAAAGTATAATATAACATTAATGCTCTACTGGACGGGTGATGGTCCGCGACAGGATAAGCAGGCCTCAGACGGTATGGGCGGCTGGAATGGTAAAGTTACGGATGAATATGTTCAAAATTGGGCGGATGTGGTTAAAGAATATGGTGAACGATATAAAGATAAAGTCGCTGGTTGGTGGGTCGATGGTTGTTACGATCATCTTGACTATAATCAAAAACGTTGGACTATACTTGCAAAAGCCCTTCGTGCTGGTAATTCTAAACGTATTATAGCATTAAACAATCCAACCATGCAGCATGCAAATTCTTCAACACTTGAAGATGATTTCACCACAGGTGAAAACAACGAGTTTGGCGAAATCCCTGAATCACGATGGATAGATGGCGTACAGTGGCATACACTTTCCTATCTTGGCAAGCAATGGTGTGATGCAGGATTACGGTATGACCGTGACTGGCTGGCGGATTATGTATTCAAGTGCAATACCGTTGGTGGTGTGGTTTCCATAGATGTTTTACTGTTCAGTGATGGTTCAATAGAACGTTCGCATCTTGTAGCTTTGCAGGGAATGAACCGGCGTTTGACTGTTATGAAAAATGAAGAAAAATAGCAATTCTGTAAAGCAATTAATTGTAAGGGATTTCGATTTTTTTGTAACAAATATGATTTAAATTAGTATAATTGTGAGATTAAATTTTTAATTGGTCAATACAAAGGAGAATGTTTTTTATGCGTAATAGAACAGAGATTGTGAGATATCTTTTAGGAGAAAAATTCAATAAATCTAACAACCGAATATTTTTACCTGGAGATAAAAATGTCAAATTTACAGGAACAACAAATAAAGGACATACACACTAATTCTAATACAAATAATACAAAAACTGAAAATAAGTTATCAGAAAATTTGCTTGAAAAGCTAGGTTTTGACGAGTGGTTTGAGTTAAATAGTAAAGAATATATTAAAGATGATTTTACCCTGGCCAGAGTTATTAATGTAAACAAGAGTAATTATAATATAAGTAATGGCCGGATTGAAATGTTTGCCGAGTTGTCGGGCAAGTTTTTATTTAATGTTGAAAACAGTGTTGATTACCCCACCGTGGGAGACTGGGTAGTTGTACAATGTTTTGATGATTCTCTGGCAATAATTCATCATGTATTACCCCGAAAATCATTATTAAAGCGTAAAGATCCCGGAAAAGTTGTAGCGTTTCAATTGATTGCAGCCAACATTGATTATGCATTTATCATGCAATCTGTTGATTTGAATTTCAATTTGAATCGATTGGAAAGGTATTTTGTTATGGCCAGTGAAAGCAAAATACAGCCAATCATTATTCTAAGCAAAATTGATTTAATTTCCGAGGATGAGCTGGCTGAAATTAAAGAAAAGATTCAACGTTTTAGTGATAAATACCTGTTTTTGCCTATCAGTAATGTAAGCGATGATGGCATTGAAACATTACGGAAAGTGCTTCAATCCGGCAAAACCTATTGTCTTTTAGGTTCGTCCGGTGTTGGCAAGACCACATTGCTCAACAAACTGTTGGGTGGACAGCAGTTCAGAGTAAGTGAGATCAGAGAAAAAGACAGCAAAGGCAGGCATACAACCGTAAGGAGAGAGCTAGTCCGTCTGGAATCCGGAAGTTTATTTATTGATACTCCCGGAATGCGAGAACTCGAAAATTTTGCTGTTGATACCGGCCTGGAAGAAACATTTGATGAATTGGTTGCTTTTGCAAGTGGATGCCGCTTTAAAGACTGCACCCACGTGCATGAAGATGGATGTGCCGTAAAAGAAGCCGTTGAACAGGGCTTTATTGATCAGGGGAGGTATAATAACTATCTCAAGATCCGAAAAGAATCTGCATTTTATAACATGACTTATCTTGAAAAACGAAAGCGGGACAAGTCGTTCGGTAAAATGGTCAAGGATTATAAAAAGTCGATTCGGAAAAAATAAGTAATTTTGGTAATGTTTTGACAAAAAATTAGGGTGCGCATGAAAAGTGTTCACCCTTTTTTTATAAGGGGTTTTGCTGCATGTATTTGCCCGGCAAATTTAAGGAACCGGGAAAATTTGATATTATTACACTGGAATCATATCAATCTAAACTGAATAGAAATAAAAAAAGCCCTTCAATTGAAGGGCTTTAAATTAACCTAAATATTTTCTCAGCGGATCAAGCCGCGAGCGATGACGCAGGCGTCGTAATGCTTTTTCTTTGATCTGGCGGACACGTTCACGTGTCAATTCAAAATATTCGCCAATCTCTTCAAGCGTAAGGGGTCTGTCTCCGTCCAAACCGAAATAGAGTTTAACGATTTCAGCTTCTCTGGATTTTAATGTAGACAATACTTTTTCAATTTCTTCGCGAAGAGACGCGCGCATCAGCTTGCCATCCGGGGGTTCATATCTATCACTTTCCAATACATCGAGCAAACTGTTACCTTCGTCTTCTTTGAAAGGTTCGTCAAGAGAGAGGTGACGGGCGGATGTTTTTAAAACATCTGCAACTTCCAGGGAAGACATTTCCATTCTACCTGCAATTTCATCCATGCTGGGTTCGCGTCCGAATTTTTTCTCCAAATCTTCCAGAGCCCTGCCGACTTTATTTATTGCACCTACTCTATTGAGGGGCAAACGCACAACGCGTGATTGTTCGGCCAACGCCTGAAGAATGGACTGACGAATCCACCATACAGCATATGAGATGAATTTGAATCCACGGGTTTCATCAAATCTTTGAGCTGCTTTGATCAATCCAAGGTTACCTTCGCTGATCAGATCCTGTAACGGCAGGCCCTGTCCCTGGTATTCCTTGGCAACGCTTATGACGAAACGAAGATTGGCTTTAACCAATTCTTCAAGTGCGGATTCATCTCCCTGACGAATTCTACCTGCCAGGGAAATTTCCTGTTCCGGAGGAAGAGGTGAAAAGTTACCAATTTCTTCAAGGTACTTTTCAATAGATTCTTTGGTACGAACTTCTTTTTCTTTAACTTTTTTGTTTTTTACCGCTTTTTTGGTGATTTCTTCTTCCAACGATCTTTTCCTTTAGAGGTTCATAATAAACAACTCTGGCCTGGTTCTAAACGAATCCGGTCGGTCATTGGTTTTAACAAATATTTATTTCTAAAAATTCAATAGATTGATAGAAATTTTCGCAATGAGCCAAAATTATTGACACATAACGATGCAGAGATACAGACATCATCTAATTTATTATTTTTTATTGACAAAGTCAAGTACTCTTGTTATTATATAATGTTAAATACGCTAATTGCGTAAAGTTCCATTATTTTTTCCAGAATTCCGGTATAATGAGGATTAATATGGTATATAATTCCAGTCTTCCTAAAAGCATGAAAAATGATAATACCCATTTCCCAAACATAGGTACATACGCATAATGATCGGTCGGACCGACCATTCCTAGTCCCGGACCAATATTTCCCAGGGTAGCAGCCACACTGGACGTTGCGGTTATCAGATCAAGGCCCAGCAGAGCCATAATAACAGAGCCCGTGGTAAAGATGAGCATGTAGATCAGAAAAAATCCCAAAACATTGGTGACTACATCGGGTTGAATGACCCTGCCACCCAATCGAAGCGGCATAAAGGCGTTGGGATGCAGCAATTTTTTGATCTCATTCACACCTTGTTTTAAAACAATCATAATACGGATCATTTTAATAGAACCGCCCGTTGATCCTGCGCATCCTCCCATGAACATGAGAATGAGCATGATCAATTGTCCGCCACCGGACCACTGTTCAAAGTCGTGTGTACCATAACCGGTTGTCGTGGTAATGGAAACAACCTGAAATATTGCGCCGCGAAAAGCGTGCCCAATACTGGAATAACCGCTAAAATAGACCACAATTGTTACAATAATTGTAATCAGGACAGTGAATTTCAGGTAAAACAGGAATTCCCGGTCTTTCCAGTATGCTTTGAGGTTTCCTTTTAGTACTGCGTAATGCAGGCTGAAATTGGTCCCTGCCAGGAACATGAAAATGATGATAATGGTTTCGATATAAATGCTGTTATAATGACCTATACTGGCGTTTTTTGTTGAAAATCCGCCGGTTGCCATGGTACCGAATGTGTGGCAGAGCGAGTCAAACAGGTCCATTCCCCCAAACATGAGCAAAACGGTTTCAATTGCAGACAAGAGCAGGTAAACCACCCACAATATTTTGGCGGTTTCTTTGATACGGGGACTCAACTTGTCCGGAGTTGGGCCCGGTACTTCGGCTTTGAACAACTGCATTCCACCGACACCCAAAATGGGAAGAATTGCGATGGAAAGAACAATAATACCCATTCCACCCAGCCAGTGGGTAAGACTGCGCCAAAACAAAATACCATGCGGCATGGATTCAATGTCGGTAAGAATACTTGCCCCGGTTGTGGTAAATCCGGACATGGTTTCGAAAAATGCATCGGTATAGGAGGGGATAGCGCCTGACAGATAAAAAGGTATGGCGCCAAAGATAGCAAGGGTAGTCCAGCCAAAACCTACAATGGCAAATCCCTCGCGAATTCTCAAATCGCCACGGGTACGGGTGAAAAAATACAAAACGCCACCTACAACGATACAGATCAAAATAGAAATTATAAATGCGGTGGCATCATGATCGTGATAATACAGGGAAAAACCCAAAGGGGGAAGCAGAGACAGCCCCTCAAAAACCAGCAATGCGCTCAATACATGCAATACGGCTTTATAATTCATTGACAGGCACCTTTAATTAGCCGAATAATTTTTCTACGGTTTTGACCATTTTGGGAAGTGAGAAAATGATCAGATTGTCATCGGGTTCAAGTCTGGAATCACCGGTAGGTACAATTACGGTACCATTTCGCATGATCAGGCCAATAATAATGTCACGTGGAATCTTGCATTGTTTGACGGTTTTATTGGCAATTTTGGACTTTTTGCCCACGTTTATTTCAAATACTTCGGCTTCAATACCTCTCAATGTCGCAAAAGAGATGATATTACCGCGTCTGATAAAGCGTAAAATTGCATTTGCAGTGATCATTTGCTGGTCTACTGCTGCGTCCAAACCAATAGATGACATGACCGGCATATAATCTGAACGGTTAACAAGAGCCAATGTGCGTTTTACACCCAGATGTTTAGCCAGCAGGCACGAGATAATGTTGGTCTCTTCGTCGTTGGTCACGGCAATGTAGCCATCCATGTCCATAATGCCCTCTGTTGCCAATAAATCAATGTCGGTTCCGTCTCCCATAATAATCAAGGTCCTTTGAACGGCCCGGGCAATTTTCTCGGATTTTGCTCTGCTGCTTTCTATTAGTTTTATGGTAATATGACGGTCTTTTTCCATTTCAGCAGCCACCAATCTGCCAACCATACCGCCGCCTAATATCATCAGGTTTTCCATTTTTTCTTCACTTTTGCCGGCTAACGACAAAATCTGTGGAACGCGGCTCGTTTCTGTTATAAAGAACAACTGGTCACCCTGGTTTACAACATCTTTACCGGTAGGGATGATGGTTTTCTGATTACCACGGAAAATTGCAACAACACGGAACAGGGCATCGGGATATTGTTCAGTGATCTGTTGAAAGGATTTGTTCAAAATAGGAGAATTTCGGTCAATTCTCAAGCCGATCAACTGAATTCTGCCTTCGGCAAATTCTACAACATCTGTGGCAGCTGTTCTTTTGATGAGCCATACCAGTTCGCGAGCGGTTTCTTCTTCCGGATGGATTATGTAATCAATGCCCATATCTTCTTTTTTAAGGATAGCATTGGGATCGCTATAAGCCGTATTGCGCAGTCTGGCAATTTTGGTTTTAACGCCGGCTTTGGCGGCAATCATACAAGCAAGAACGTTTACCTCGTCTACAGCAGTGACCGTAATAATCATATCACTGCTTTCCAGACCACCTTTTTTCAGGATTTCCTGATCAGAACCATTTCCTTCAAGTACCAGGGCATCCAGCAGGTCGTTGGCTTTTTTGCATACATCCGGGTTCGAGTCGATAACGGTTATATCGTGGTTTTCAGCGGACAAGATTTTTCCCAGGTGCAAACCCACCTGGCCCGCGCCTACGATAAGTATTTTCATGAAAAATCCCTTTTTTCAAATTTATTAGTCATGATATCAATAGCAGCACGAATGTCATTTTCTTCTATTTCAAGATGAGTTACAAAGCGAATTCTTGTATCGGAAAAGGCGATGCACAATACGCCACTGTTTTGCAGGCTTGAGGCAATAGCGGGTGCAGGTACATTAAATTGTGAAAAATCTGCAATAACTATATTGGTAGCCGTTTCTTTTAAATTTACAGTCACACCATCAACAGAGTTTAGGAATTCGGCAAGGGTTCTGGCATTTTGATGATCTTTGTCAAGTTTTTGCAGGTTGTTGTCAAGGGCATATAGCGCTCCCGCGGCCAACAGACCCGCCTGACGCATTCCTCCGCCAAACATTTTACGGTACCGGTGCGCTCTGTTGATCAATTCATAAGAGCCTGCAATGGCAGAGCCGACTGGCGCACCTAACCCTTTAGAAAAACAGACGGATACCGAATCAAATTGTGCTGCATATTCGCTCAGCGGTACACCTGTGGCAACATGAGCGTTCCACAGCCTTGCACCGTCCAGATGCATTTTTAAATCATAAAATTCTGCAGTTTTGCGGATTTCTTTGATCAGATCGATAGGGTATATTGTGCCTCCTGCCGAGTTGTGAGTATTTTCCAACTCTACGAGGCGGGTTTGTGCGTAATGACTGTCTTTGGGGCGTATGGCCTGTTTGATCTGGTCCGGATTGATGCGGCCGTAATCTCCAACGAGTGTGTTGTATTGGATACCTGATAGCATACTGCCCGCACCACCCTCGTAATTGAATATATGACATCCTTTTTCACAAATTACTTCGTCGCCGGGAATAGTGTGGCATTTAATAGCGATCTGGTTTGCCATGGTACCACTTGGCACAAACAGGGCAGCGTCTTTGCCCAGTAATTCGGCGGTTCGTTTTTGCAATTCATTAATTGTTGGGTCTTCACCAAAGACGTCATCGCCTACGGGTGCGTTGGTAATAAAATCACGCATGGCCGGGGTGGGTTTTGTAACGGTATCGCTTCTCAGATCAATTGTTTTCATTTGCTTCCTATCTAAAACAGGTCCATTTGATTGCTTTTGATTCCCTTTTTTCTTTCCTGTTTTCCATGTTCAAGCAGACTGTTAGAGATAGATGCCAGAAAACGAGAGGCTGTCTGCTCTTGTGTATGTCCAAATATAAGGCGTTTTTTGCAATGGGACAAGTATAACTGTTGTTTTGCCCGGGTCATTCCCACATATAGCAATCTTCTTTCTTCATCCAGATTGGGTTTTTGTCCCGGAATGCGATGTGGAATTATATTTTCCTCGCAACCCGGAATAAAGACCACCGGGAATTCCAGACCTTTTGATGCGTGCAGGGTTAAAATTTTAACCTTATCTGCTCTGTCATCAAAGGTGTCGATTTTGGTTTGCAGCATCAACGCGTCTAAAAAGGCTTCGTGATTGTCCGCAAAGGATTCTGATAAATTCAAGAGTTTGAGTTTAAGGCTTTTTTCCAACTCGGCATTGTTTTGTTCTATCCATTCCCATAACCACCGGACTGTTTCTGTTACAGATTGGTCAGGTTCTTTTTCTTCCAGCTCGTTCAGGAATGCCTGGTAAAATTCGTTGTTTTCGGTATCAGCGGGTATGTCTTGTGTATCCTCCGGAAATCCGCAAAAAGGCAGCAAGAGATATTGGGCTTGAATGTCAGAAAGGGGATTGCCAATCATCTGATTAAAGGCAGATGTAAGAAAGAGAAATACAGGCTCTGCGGTGACAGGTGATTCGTCAAAGCTGCTAAAGGGGATTCCTGAACGGTCAAGTGCTTCAACAAGTGCTGGAAGTAATTGACGACTGCGAAGCAATACCGCCATGTCAGAAAAGACATAGCTTTCAGGTAGGCCGCGATCATCCACACGGCTGCTGTCCATTGAGAAAAAACTGGTACCGCCAACAAGCTGCTCTATGCGATGCACAATAAATTCCGCCTCGGCCTTGTCGGTTAGGCAGGAATGCATGTTGACTTTGACTTCCGGCGCCAGGTTAGACCATAATCTGTCTTGCGGCGCTTCTTTCCCCACATTCAGGATCTGTCTGGAGGCATTTAAAATATTTTGGGCTGAACGATAGTTACGTTTCAGCGAGATGGTTACAACATCCGGAAAATCTTTTATAAACTGGTCAAAAAATGCATTGCTGGCTCCCCTGAATCCATATATAGCCTGGTCCGGGTCACCTATTACACAGATATCCTGAGCGGTTACCGAGAAAAGCGATAGCAGTTCATACTGCACACGGTTTATGTCCTGAAATTCATCTACCGATATGTATTGAATGTTTTGCAGCCAGTCCCGACGCAGGTCAGGATCGTTGCGCAGCAAACGTACCGGAAGCAGTACCAGGTCATCGTAATCCACTGCATTTAACGATGTCAGCAGTTCTTCATAGTTTCGATATTGGTTGATAAAGTTTTCAGGCAATTCAGCGATTTGTTCTTCAGGTATGGAATCAGGATCGTACCCCTGTCCTTTTATTATGGAAATGTTACGTAGTAAAGCTTTGGTTAGTTTGCCGTGACGATCTGCAAAAGTTTCCTGAAAGTGCTTGTCGTTTTCTGTATCAATAATGCTAAAGGTATTGTCTCTTCCGGCAAAATATTCTGTTTTTCTCAGCAGTTGCGCGCCAAGAGCATGAAATGTCAATACCTGCATGTTTTTAACAGTTACTTCCGAAAGCAGTTTTGCAAGACGATCACGCATTTCATCGGCGGCTTTGTGAGTAAAAGTAACGGCAAGAACTTGCTCGGGTTTTGCCTTGTCTTTCAAGACCAGAGAGGCAATGCGCTCGGTCAGCGTACGGGTTTTTCCGGTGCCGGGCCCAGCTTTGATGATCAGCGGGGCGTCCCGATGCGATACTGCCTGCCGCTGTTCTTGGTTTAACCCATAATCTGTTTGCGGATTTTCCCTGAGGATTGATTCGGCATTTTTTTCTTTTTTAGGGGTTAAGATGGGTTTTTCAGTCGCGGGCTTGGTTTCAGGAACACTTTCGGTCTGGAAAAGTATGCCCTGCTGTAGAATATCCTGCCGATCTGTACCCTGAAACACCCTGATAATTCCGTATTCACCATCATAGCCTGGCTGGGGGAGCACTTCAGCTTCACGCATCCTGCGAATGCCTTCAGCCAGCAGAGAACCTCCCGCTTTTTCAATGTCTGCAAGGGGAAGGTTCATCAATATATCGAGTTCGGAACCAAGTTCGTTTAAAAGCTGAAAATAACGGGTTTGTACGGTTTTGCTGTTGGGACCCACACCTTTTTCTTCACTGATCAGTTCAGGTAAAGGCACCAGGCTCATAAAGGGTTTGGCGTCTGCCGGTTTTTCTCCTTCCGGGCGGTCTGCCAGTTCTTCAACGCGATAGCTGACACCCAGTGTGGCGGGTTTTCCGCAAACCGGGCACAATCCATTGTTCTTGATGGTATCCGCGGGATAGGTCATGCTGTTGCATTTTCGGTGACCGTCCATGTGGTATTTGCCTTCTTCGGGAAAGAATTCCAGTGTGCCCCAAAAGCCATCTGAATTTTTATCCCTTAAAGCAGAAATCATTGCCGGGTATGAAAGTTCGGTATCGAATATATTGGCTTCGCGCGCCAGCTTGGCAGGCGAGTGAGCGTCTGAATTGGAGACCAGATTGTATTTGTCCAGCATGGACAGGCGCCAGTTCATAGGCGGATCTGATGATAAACCGGTTTCCATGGCAAAAATATGCGGAGTCAGGTCTCCAAAGCATTCTTCCACAGTGTCGAAACCGGATTTTGAGCCCAACATGGAGAACCAGGGAGTCCAGATATGTGCGGGAATCAGCACGCCCTGGTCATCGGTTTCAAGCACAATTTCAAGCAAATCTCTGGAATCCAGTCCCAATATCGGGCGACCGTCAGAGCGGATATTGCCGATTTTATCGAGCGTGTTTTGAAATTTTGCTACAGCGTCAAGAGTAGGGAACATGACCACATTATGGACCTTGCGGACCTGATCATGTCTTTTATATATATTACTGATTTCACCCGTGAGAATAAAATAGATATCGTCATTACAGGCGCCAGGCACTTCTGATTGTGTTGTTTTGGCAAATTCGGGCTTTAAACGGAACAATCCATCTGTTGCGGGTTCAAGCTTTTGCCGCATTTCTTCAAGCCATTGAGGATGAGTGATATCTCCTGTTGCTACCACCTTGAGTCCCTTGATTTGAGCCCATTTGTTTAAATGCTCAAGGTTCAGGTTTTTACTGGTAGCCCTGGAGTAATATGAATGAATGTGTATATCGGCAATATAGTGCATAAGTTTTGACCCGTCTGTTTTTTAAAACAGGGTTGAAATATAACAAATCCCTGTAACAATGCAAAGGTTAATATCAATCCGAAAAACAAACCATGTGTAAAAAAATAGCTTGAATGTACTGCTGAATAACGATATATTTGTTTATTCCATAGGATTGTCATAGTGAATGGGTTGAATGTGGATTCTGTTTGAAAAATGTTTTTTAACCTGTTTCAAAACCCATTTTCGTGACGGTGGAAAAAGCAGCAGCAAACCTGCAGTGTCGGTAATCAGACCGGGAGTCAGCAGTACAATGCCCCCGATCAAGAGCAGCAGGCCTTCAATCAGGGAATCTGACGGCATTCGTCCTTGTTGTAATTCTAACTGAATACTTTGCCATAACATAAATCCCTGAGATTTGGCAAGCCAGGCTCCGGCAAGACCGGTAATGATAACCAGTGCAATTGTGTCTAACACACCAAGTTGTTTGCTGATTTCTAAAAGCAGCCAAATCTCTAAAAGGGGTATGGTGGTAAATAAAATTAAAAAACGAAAAAACATATTTGCTCCAGTTGAAAATAATAGTTAAATATAATCGAAACCTTGCACTTGTTCAAGTGTTATGTTGTCTTGTTGTTTTGATTGCAAGCGCTTGTGAATTCCCGTTTTCCACAAGAGAGCCGGAAGATCCTGTTACTGAGCAATCATCATGGATACAGCCAACTTCGGCAAGCTACGTGATGGCTAATTTACGCAACGCAATCTCGGAAAAGAACATTTCCAACTATGTCAGGTGCCTTGCGGATACAAGTAATTCTACTAAAACCTTTTCCTTTTTTGCAGATCCGTCGGTAATTGTCAATAATCCCGGTTTGTTTGAAAGATGGGGTAAAGAAAATGAGCTGAATTACCTGAACCAGCTCATGCTTTATTTGCCGCAAGACTCTACAAGCAGCTTGAAATTCACATCCTCACGGGAAGATACTTATCAGGATTCGGTTATTTTGCTGCAGGAATACGAGTTGGTGCTAAACTATACATGTGATGAAGATGAATGTCCCCGCACTTTCAAGGGACAGGCAGAATTCAGGTTAGTGCGAACAGCTGAGGATTTGTGGTATATTTACCGCTGGAGTGATACGGCAACAGGTGATGCGTCGGCAACTACCTGGAGTGAACTAAAAGCCAGATTTGGAAAGTAATATGAGAAGACAATCTTTTCATGGGAATTCACCCAAAAAGAAACAGTTGAAATTTGATTTCAAGATGGATTCAAGAACCATCTGGATTATTGCGCTCTCTGTTTCTGCGATTATTTTAACTGCTGCAAGGTTTTGGGTGCTTCCCGCAACGATGAATCCGGATGAGCCGGAAATAAGGCAAATCAGTGACGGGGACAAAATCATCGTATTGCAGCATATCAAAGATGTGTTTGAAGAGTATCATATTCAGGATGATTGGCAGATCCAGCGTGGCAGTTATGTAGAAGTGCAAATTCCCCGCAAAATGGATTTTCTTAAACTATATTCATCTGTTGATAAACGAATGGAAGCCCTTGCCAACACATCAATCAGCTGTAAAGAAACCGATGAAAACCAGTTTTTAATGAAAATTAATATAGATGAACAGCCGGCTTGCAGTTATCTGTTTAAACGGAAACTACCATTAGGTTATGTAGCCATTGTGATTGATGATTTTGGATATGATTATAATAATCTTGCCAGTGAGTTTTTGCGCTTCCGTTACCCAATAACAGTCTCGATCATCCCAGGGCTGGCTGATTCCCGAACCGTTGGGAGAGAGGCTTCATTGCTGGGCAAGGAAGTGCTGGTGCACATGCCCATGGAACCGCTTAACGCGGCCTATGATGATAATGGTTACATGTTGTACGCAAACCAGGAAAACAGCATTGTCAGGATGCGTATAAAACAGGCTTTTTCTCAACTTCCCGGAGCGGTAGGAATGAATAATCATCAGGGCTCAAAAGCAACAATGCAGCCCCAGTTGATGAATACGGTAATGAGCGAATTGAAATCCATGGATAAAATTTTTATAGACAGCTTTACGAGCCCCAAAACCGTGGGTTATAAAACCGCAAGACGGATGGGTGTTAAAACTGCTGTCAATAAGCTGTTTATCGATGCCAAATATGATGAACAGTTTATGAACAGTCAGTTTGATCGCATAGCAGAGTTGGCCAGCAAAGGTGAGAATGTAGTAGCTATTGGCCATGTGCGTAAAAAAACGCTGGATGCATTGCAAAAAAAAGTACCCGAGCTTGACGAGAGGGGTATAGAGTTTGTTTCTATTTCTCAACTTGTCAATTAAATTGAAAGGAAAGGCCCCGAATGGCTAGAATGTGTTTTTGTCTGAACCAAATTGCCTATATTCGAAATTTGAACAAAAGCAAATCTCCCGATCCTGTTGCTGCTGCTGTAGCCGCAGAGATGGCGGGCGTGGACGGAATTACCGTACAGGTAAAGGATGATCTTTTGGATATAACAGAACGGGATGTGATTGTATTAAAGCAGGTAGTTCAATCTCATTTTAATGTAGCCATTACCCTGAATGATGAGATGATCAAAAAAACCTTGAAATGGCTGCCCGATATGGTAACGTTGCTGCCGGCAACCGGCGAGCAAACACCTGAACAATCGCTCGATCTGGTGACAAATCTGGAATATATTGAAGATGTTACCGCGGCGTATAGGGCCAATAATGTTGTTGTCAGCGCACTGGTTAAACCGGATGTGCAGCAAATACGGGCTGCGGCGCGGGCGAGAATGGATTATGTCCAGATCAATACTGCGGCACTGGCCCGTATAGAAGATTTGGGAACCATGAACGATCATGTTGAACAGATAAAATCTGTTGCCATGGCGGCAAACAAATTGGGACTCGGTGTTTCAGTTGGCAGGGGATTGAATGAGCAAAACCTGCGTGAGCTGGGAAACGTTCCGTATATTGAAGAATTTAATGTGGGCCGGGCTATTGTATCAAAGTCCATCATGCTGGGTCTGGAAAAAACATTACGTCAATTCAAGCTGTCCGTGGTCTAATCTCTATGGAACACAAGGTACTTTTGTTTGATTTTGACGGGGTTGTTGCCAATACATTTGAACACCATTTGGATGCCTGGAAACAGATCCTTTCCTTTGAGCCGGATGGATTGACTATACGTATGAATGAGGGGCGACCCGGATGGCAGATTGCCTGCGCATTGTTTGAACAGGCGGGGCAAACCATCTCGGAGGAAATGGGTCGTTACTGGATTGCAGAGAAAAACAAGATTTTTTCTGCACGGGAAGGCATCAAAGTTTATCCCGAGATTCCTCAGATCCTGGCTGCGGCTAAAGATGCTGGTATGCAAGCGGGACTGGTTACCGGTACGCATATTGGCAATGTAAAAGCTATATTGGACGAATCGCTATTGGATCAGTTTTCTGTGATTATAACAGACAAGGATACCGATCGCGGTAAACCCCATCCTGATCCGTATTTGGCCGCTATTAAAAGATTAAAACTGACACCCAAAGAATGCATTGTTGTAGAAAATGCACCCCTGGGTATTGATGCTGCCAAAGCTGCGGGAACAGTGTGTTACGCCCTTGAAACCACGCTTTCAGGGGAACTATTGTCAAAAGCTGACGTTACATTCAGGAACCATGGTTTGTTGTATGAACACATAATCAGGCTGACTACACGGGGATGATTGAACTCACAATATGAAGAAAAAGTGCTTGATTATTGGGACCAATATGCGTATTTTTTCTAATTATATAGAAAAAGGAGATTGCCAGAGAAATATTTGTTACTGTTGTTTTTTTGATAAATAGGTGAAAATTTATTTAACTCATTGAATTGTGCAGTGACAAATTGTCTGGCAACATGAACTCATATAAACCGAGCCCCCATGTTTTGTCAGGCCCGGTTTTTTTTATGCGGGAAAATAATATGAAACGCTTTATTTATGTACTCCTTGTTTTAGCTTTGATTGCCGCTGGATGTTCGGAACGGGACCTTCCGGTACCGAATGACAGCAGTGACAATCCGGTGGTTGAAAAGTTCAGTGTGCCTGAAATTGTCAATCCCAGCTCAAGTTACCCGGTAATGGTCAGGGTGGAACCCTCTGATCTTGTTGAATCCGTAAGTCTGGAAATTACATTACAAGGCAGCAGTTCACCCATCAAGAGTCTGTCTTTATATGATGATGGCGGGGCCGTTGACAGCAATGATGGTGATGCGGTTGCCTATGATGGTATATTTAGCCAGGTGTTGAACTGGGACCAGACAGAGGCTTCTGATCTGATCTTTACCTTTTCTGCCAAGAGTACTGAAGGGCAGCTTTTAAGCGATGCAGCTTTTTCAGTAAAATCAACGGCAAACTCTAAACCCGTAATTATAGATATTTCTATTCCTGACAGTTTAAAGTCCGGCGAATCGGGACAGCAATTTATCGTTACCGTTAGTGATTCTAATGGAACAGAAGACATAAAGTCGGTTGTGTTTACCGGAATGCAAAACAATGCCGAATTGTTTAACGGCGAGTTGCAACCCACCGGTACCCCCGGAGAATTTGTCATAACCATCGACAGCTCCTTTGCCGCAGGAAAAAAAGGAAGCTATGATATTGTTTTCAGTGCAACGGACCAGTCTAATGTAAGCAGTGATCCGGCAACCCGGATTTTATATATTGAAAACACCTATCCTGAATTGGGCGAGATTTCTGCCCCACGGCAGATTGAACGGCCGCCATTAGATTATATCGTCAATTTCCTGATTGAAGTGCCGATATCAGATGCACAGGGGTTGGGAGATATTAAAGAGGTCCGCGTGTCCTGGCAGAAACCGGATGCTTCGTATCCTGGTGGCAGCCCTTATCAATTGTTTGATAACGGTTTGGAATACAGTTATGATAATTGGGACCAGGGATACCGCGGTGATTTGACCGCGAATGACGGTGTTTATTCTATTACCGGTGTATTTGATCCTGATGATTTGCTGGGTAATTATATATTGATTTTCTGGGCAGAAGATCTTGCCGGTAACAGAAGCAGTGATAAAGCATTTATTATCAACCTTAAAGATACGGAATAAGGGTATGACAAAAAAGAGTATAGTTTTTGTATTGGTTTTGATGTTGGCGGGTTATACTTTTGCCAAAGTGACCGGTACATATAAAATGGATTCTGAACCAGACCAGGGCCTTGCAGGTAACGGCATTACCGATATTGCGCCGGGATCTGATGCGTTGTGGTTGGGTACCGGTTATGGTTTGAGCCGAACCACAGATAATGGTGAGACGTTTGAATCTTTTGGACCCGCGCAGGGCATTGGACGTTACAGTGTGTCCGCATTGTGGGTGAGTGGTGATACCATCATCGTTGCCACGGCAGGGGATACATTGATCGAAAGTCTGGATAGCTATGAAGATTATGGAACAGGTGTTTCAATCTCTGTTGATGGTGGAGACAGTTGGGAACTCTTACCGCAGCCTCCCGAGGATTATACACCGGTAAACAATTTGAGTTATGACATTGCCGTGCATAATGGAAATATCTTTTTGGCAAGTTTTGGCGGTGGTCTGGTTAAGGGTTCTAATTTTGGAGAATCCTGGGAGATTACCACTCCGGATTCTTTTGTGTTTAATCCGGGCGGTCGTTTAAACCATCGGGTTTTTTCTGTGCTGAATGCCGATGGTGTGTTGTGGGTTGGTACTGCCGAAGGTGTTAACAAGTCTACTGATGGTGGCGATCATTGGGTTAACTATAACGCAACCAATCAGGACCAGCCTATATCAGGCAACTGGGTCATTGCACTTGCACAGCAAAAAGTAGATGGCAAGGAGCTCATTTGGGTTTGTTCAAATAAAGCCGAAGGCTCGGATGAAAGATATGGCGTATCTGTTTCTGAAAACGGCGGTCTGACATGGAAAACCACTCTGCTCGATATTTGGGCAACCAACTTTGCGTTTGATGGTGAAACGGTTTATGTGTCTACCCGTGAAGGACTATACAAGTCAACTGACTTTGGTGATACCTGGTATAAATTTCCGGATATTACCGATACCATCACCGGAGACAAGGTGTTTACAGAGCAAATCTATTCCGTCTATGCAGACAATGGTGTTTTGTGGGTAGGTACTTCGGATGGCCTGGCCCGTACCAGTGATAATGGCTATACCTGGGATGTCAACCGGGCGTATGTTCCTTCAGGAAAAGGCGATGTGCCACGGACTTATGCGTACCCCAATCCCTTTTCTCCTACACGATACAATTTGCTAGATAATGATGGTCATGTTCGTTTACAGTATAATACAACCTCCGCTGGCAATGTTACTATCCGAATTTTTGATTTTGCAATGGATCTGGTAACCACAGTTGTTGAAAATAAATATGTGGCGGATAAAGGTGACTATAGTGAAATGTGGACAGGGCGAAATGATTATGGTGATCCTGTTGCCAATGGTGTCTATTTTTACAGCGTTGAAATTGAAAACGATGGCACTTTTTGGGGAAAGATAATGGTGGTCAACTGATGAAATTAAAAGAGTTTAATATGAAGCATACATTAGGATTGTTCCTGATTTTATTACTTTTGTCAGGCACTGTTTTAGCTGAAAATGGTGACGGTGGTTACGCTGGTGCCTTTTTGCGAATGGGCATGGGCGCGCGCGCCAAAGCCCTGGGTGATGCGTATTCAGCGGTTCCCGAAGGTGCAATTGCCGGATTCTATAATCCTGCTTTGCTGCCGCATTTAAAAGAGAGACAGCTGATAGCCTCTTATGCGTTCTTGTCTCTTGACAGAAATCTGGATTATGTGGGTTACGCGCAATCTTTGGATCCACCTTCAATCAACGGAAGAAAGAATCCGCTCAAAGCGGGTGTATCTTTTGCATGGGTACATGCGGGCGTTGATAATATTTATGGAACGGATGGCAGCGGGAACCATACACAGGATTATTCAAATGCCGAGCACGCATTCTATCTTTCATTTGCTGTCAGTCCTCATAAAAAGTTTTCTGTAGGTATTAGCGGCAAAGTATTATATAATAGAATGCCGGGATTGGAAATAGATGATGGTGCCCTGACTTCTACTGGTTTTGGTATGGATGTTGGAGCATATTTTTCACCAATCCATAATTTGACGTTTGGATTGGTACTGCGTGACAATATGAGTAAATATACCTGGAACACGGATAATGTTTTTGATCGCGGAACAAGTATCACAAATGTATTTCCAAAGGTAACCCGGGCTGCGGTAGCTTATCGTATTCCCCAGGAGTGGTTGATGGTCACTGCCGAAGTGGAAGACAGTGAAGAACAGAATCCCCGCTACCATTTCGGTGCCGAGTTGATGCGGGCCGGTTTGGGGGCGCTGCGAGTTGGTATGGACGATGGAATGCCGACCTTTGGAATGGGACTTGTATTTCAGGTGTTTAATAAGACAACCATGATCGATTACGCTTTTGCATCAAACGATTATGATATTGGTACGGACCATATATTTACATGGTCATTCAATCTATAAAATGTGGATGATGGTAATGAAAAGGATAGTTTTACTTTTTGTAATATTGCTTCCGGCTGTAATGTTTGCTGCCGGAGAAGCCGGATTGGCTGCTTTAAAAATTGGAGTCAGTGCTCGCGCAAGTGGTATGGGTGAAGCATTTACTGCAACGGCAGATGATGCTTCCGGATTGTTTTGGAATCCCGCGGGTACTGCCTGGGTGAACAAACGTCAGGCAAGTTTTACTTATAATCAATGGCTGCAGGATATATCTCACAACTCGGCTGGCATTGTTTTTCCTTCCTCAAAGGGTGTCATTGGTTTGGGAATTATGCTCAACAGCGTTGATGATTTTGAGCGCCGTATCATTGCTTCTGAAGAGCCCTTGGGAACATTTTCAACCCAGGATGTTTCCTTTTCTCTCAGCTATGCCAGGATGATTGGCAGCAAGCTGTCATTGGGTGTTCGTACCGCCTTTTTATATGAAAAAATTTATACGGAATCTTCCAGTGGTTTTGCTTTTGATCTGGGTGCCAGATACAGTTTGATTTCAGACAAATTGTTTGCAGCAGCAGCTTTGCAGAATCTGGGTTCCATGTCTGAGATGGTTATTGAATCTGTAGAATTGCCAAAGGTCCTACGGGCAGGTTTTGCTTATCATTTGCCCATGTTTCCCGGCTCTCAGTCTTTGATTGCTGCTTTGGATTATGTTCAATATTTTGATCAGGACAGCCACATTCACGCAGGTTTAGAGTACAACCCTTTATCTGTTATTACTTTACGTACCGGTTTTCAAACCGGATATGAAGAAAAATCTATTTCCGCAGGGTTTGGATTGGATTTTGGTTTTATTGTTATCGATTATGCTTATGTCCCTTATGAAAACGACCTCGGAAATGCTCAACGGTTCTCACTTGCAGCCCGTTTTTAACAAAATTCTTTAAAAATTGTGCAAAAAAATCTTTTTCCCCTAAATTCAGTGGCATTAGGGGAAATTTTTTTTTACATTTAAGATTAAGTTAATCTTGGCCCTAAAATATAGGGAAGAATGCTATTATTATAAAGGATGCAGAATGTCGATGAAAAAATTAAATGTCGCTTTTGGGATCCATAATCACCAACCTATTGGTAATTTTGATTTTGTTTTCGAACAGGCATATGATCAATCATATAGACCTTTTTATGATGTGTTGGAAAAGCACCCCAGTATACGAATGACTAAACACTATAGCGGTATATTGCTTGAATGGCTGAAACAACATCACCCGGAATTGATTGAAAAACTGAAAAAGGGTGTTAAATCCGGTCAGATTGAAATGATGTCCGGTGGGTATTATGAACCCATTTTAACCAGTATTCCGGAACGGGATATAGTTGGTCAAATTGACAAATTGACAAAATATGTTAAAAAAGAAACCGGTTATGACGCAAAGGGCATCTGGTTGACCGAGCGGGTTTGGGAACCTTATTTACCTGCGTCGTTGTCTCAGGCAGGTATTCAATATACCCTGGCAGATGATTCTCATTTTAAATCTGTAGGTTTACAGGATGACCAGTTGTTGGGTTATTATGTGACAGAACATCAGGGACAGGCATTAAAAATATTCCCCATTTGTGAAAAGCTCCGTTATACCATGCCATTTCAGCCGCCCGAAAAAACTATTGAAGTGTTTAAATCACTTGCTACAGAAGATGGTGAGCGTCTGGTTGTATTTGCTGATGATGGTGAAAAGTTTGGTGTTTGGCCGGGTACATATGAACAGTGTTATGTTAATGGCTGGCTGGACCGGTTTTTTACCCTTTTGGAAGAAAATCAGGATTGGTTAAATATTATTACATTTTCTGAAGCCCTTGAACAGTTGAAACCATTGGGCCGTGTATATTTGCCTACAGCATCATATCGTGAAATGATGGAATGGGCAATGCCCACACAGGCTATTACAAAATATGAGCATTTCCATGAATGGCTGGAATCCCAGTCCGTTTCTAAAGAAGATATGAACTTTGTTAAAGGCGGTTTCTGGCGTAATTTCCTTGCCAAGTACCCCGAATCTAACAATCTGCAAAAGCGAATGCTGTTTACAAGCAACCGTTTTGATCGTCTAAAAGCAGAGAAATCCATTGAAAAGGCCCGAGATCATGTTTACGCAGGTCAGTGTAATTGTCCCTATTGGCATGGTGTGTTTGGCGGACTCTATTTACCACATTTGCGTTATGCTATTTACAACAATCTGGTTCAGGCTGATGTGGAAATGGATAAAATTGAACACAAGGATGAGCTCAAAACCGGCTGGGTAGATGTAAAAATGCAGGATTTTGATGCGGATGGATTTGATGAATGCCTGGTAGAAACCGATCGTCTTTTTCTGAATTTTTCCCCTGAAAACGGTGCCAGCCTTACAGAATTGGATTTTAAACCCAAGGCCCTCAACCTCCTCGATACGATGACACGACGTGAGGAAGCCTATCATAAAAAATTATATGAACTGGAGAACAATCAAAACGCTCATGATGATGATAGCGTAGCATCTATACATGATATTGTCATGACCAAGGAAGAAGGGCTTGATCAATACCTGAATTATGATTGGTATAGACGAGTTTCCATGATGGACCATTTTCTACATCCTCAGGTATCGCTTGATAGTTTTAATAAAGCCCAGTACGGAGAACAGGGTGATTTTGTAAATCAACCCTATGAAGTCAAAGTCTCAAAGCAAAAAGATAGCGCGAAAATCACGTTTATACGTGACGGAAACGTATGGATAGGATGGGACTTTTTGCCGTTGCAGGTTAAAAAAGTGGTAACGGTTAAAGCAAAGAGCGATCTGGTAGATATGGCTTATACTCTAAAAAATACCAGTGATAAGGCGATTTCACTATGGTTCGGTGTTGAATTTGCAACAGCATTAATGGCCGGAAATGCGCCGGATCGCTATTATAAAGTACCTGGTGTTGATCTTGATGATACAACGTTGGCAAGCAAGGGCATTATAGAGGATATCAAAGAGATTTCTCTTTATGATGAATGGTTAAAAGTCAGGGCATCTTTTGAGGTAAGTAAGAAAGCGGATTTTTGGAGATTGCCTATAGAAACTATTTCCATGTCTGAAGCCGGTTTTGAAAGGGTGTATCAGGCTTCGGTAATATTGCCAAATTGGAAAATTAATCTGGAACCCGGCGAGCAATGGAAAGTAAATATAAAAGAGACTATTACTAGTCTTTAATGTGACAAAGAGGTTTGTTTAATAAAGGACGATAATATGGCAAAAGGGAAAAATATGAAACGATCACTCTGGACTATTCTGGCAATAGCTTTGGCAATTGTTGTATTGAATCAGTTTGGAAATCGTGATGTGTATCCGTCTGATGGCATACGCGATCAGCTAGTCCGGTTTAATGAGGTTTTTGCATATATAAATCAATTTTATGTTGAAAAGCCAGATAATGAGGAGATTATTACCGGTGCTATTGAAGGCATGTTGAGTGAATTGGATCCTCATTCTGTATATATTCCCAAAAAACGTCTTGAACGGGTTAATGAACAATTTGAAGGCGCTTTTGAGGGAATAGGTATTGAATTTGTAATTTTAAACAAGATATTGACAGTAGTCGCGCCTATTGTTGGCGGTCCCTCTGAAGAAGTGGGTATTTTGCCTGGTGATCAGATCATCAAGATTGAAGATAAATCCGCTTATGGCATTACCGAAGATGAAGTTCAGAAAAAGTTGCGTGGACCCAAGGGCAGCAAAGTAAATGTAACAATCCGCCGACCTGGCCAATCTGAAAATTTTGATGTTACAATCATTCGTGACAAAATTCCAATATACAGTGTAACCGCATCGTTTATGCTTGAAGACAACGAGACCGGATACATTTATTTGGGACGTTTTGCGAAAACCACATCGCAGGAACTTGAAGATGCAATGAACAAGCTTGAAAAACAGGGTATGAAACAGTTGATTTTAGACCTTCGTGGAAATTCAGGTGGTTTTCTGGATCAGGCTTTTGAAGTTGCTGATAAATTTGTTCCCGGTGGTCAAAAGATTGTTTATACTCGCGGTCGTTTGAAAAACACCGGTTCAGATTTTTATTCAACCGATGAAGGCACACACCGTTTGTATCCACTGATTGTGATGATTGATCATGGCTCCGCAAGCGCATCTGAAATTGTGGCAGGCGCTATTCAGGATCTTGATCGTGGTTTAGTGGTCGGTGAAACCAGCTTTGGTAAAGGCCTTGTGCAAAACCAGATTCCTTTACGGGATGGATCGGCATTACGCTTAACTGTAGCGCGTTATTATACACCCAGTGGAAGATTGATTCAGCGTCCATATGATGATGGCGTGATGGATTATTATGCGGATGCTTATGATGATTCAAGCAGTGCCAGCAAAATTGATTCTACCAAGCAATTCAAGACCTTGTCCGGTCGTGTTGTTTATGGTGGTGGTGGTATTACACCTGATGAACATCTGGATTCTGATAAAATCACCCGTTTTACTTTTCAACTGAGAAGTAAGCGAGTCTTTTTTGAATACGGATCTTCACATGGCCAGGATTTTAAAAGCTGGAAAAATGAATTTGAGAAATATCGTCAGGACTTTGTTGTAAACGACGACATGCTGGCTGATTTGAAAAAAATAATGGAAAAGCATGAAATAGAGTATAATGAAAAAGCCTGGGAAAAGGATTTGGATTATATTAAAAATTTCATGAAAGCAGAAGTTGCAAGGAATCTTTGGGACAGTGAACACTTTTATAGAATCAGAATAAAGTCAGATAATGAGGTTTCGCAAACAGTAGGGCTTTTCCCAAAGGCAACAGAAATAGCAATGTTGAATAATTGGGTTGAAAAGCTCTGAGCTATCAAACCGGTTCAAAAAATATATTGACTTTTAAAGCAAAATATGCTAAGTTAAAAAATGAGTTTATTGGAAATAATTCACATTAATTAAAATTGTTTGGAGGAGTCTGAATAATGGTAGAAATGTTTAATGATGGCGGTGCCTTTATGTGGCCCATTTTAGGTCTTTTCGTTTTTGGTGTAGCAATCAGTTTGGAAAGACTGTGGACCTTGACACGCGCAAGTGTTAACACAAGAAAATTTATTACAAAAATTAAAGAAGCTTTGAGTGAAGGTGGCGTTCAGGGCGCAATCGAAGTTTGTGAGAATACACGTGGTCCTGTAGCATCTATTTTCCATGCTGGTTTGATGCGTTCAAGTCGTGGTCTGGAACATGTAGAAAAAGCAATTTCTAACGCCGGATCCATTGAAATGGCATTTTTGGAAAAAGGTTTGGTATGGTTGGCAACTGTTATTAGTGTTGCTCCGATGTTGGGTTTTACCGGTACAGTACAAGGTATGATTAAAGCATTTGAAGATATTGCTGCTGCAAATGATATTTCACCCACTATCGTTGCTGGTGGTATTGGTGTTGCGTTGTTAACAACCCTTTTTGGTTTGGTTGTAGCTGTTACTATTCAAATTCTTCACAACTATTTTGTTTCAAGAATTGACAAGTTGATCATTGATATGGAAGAAAGCTCAAATGAACTTGTTGACACCTTGATTGCCCTTGAAGAAAAAGGTAACTAATTTAACCCGGCAATGTAGAGGTATATTCTTATGTTAAAAAAGAAAGAAAAAGAGTCACCCGAAATTAATTCCGGCTCAATGGCAGATATCGTATTTTTGCTGCTCATATTTTTTCTGGTAACAACAACAATTGATACTGATAAAGGTATTACTCTGGTTCTGCCTCCAAAAGGTTCAGACACCAAAGAAGTGCATAAAGATAACCTTGCCAACATCCTGATCAATGCTTCCGGTGAGGTAATGCTTGATGAAGAGCGTATAGCAATTCCTGAAATTTCTACACGTGCACGTGAAATGATCCAGAAAAATGACAAGATTGCTTTTTCAGTAAAAACACTGAAACAGACAAAATACGAAGCCTATATCGACGTTATTGATCAACTAAAGCGCGCCGGAGCGATCCGTATTTCAATTGCGGAACCTGATTGATTTTAGGGCGTTAAAAATATGTAATTATATAAAACTGGAGCAAATGCTTTGGACTTTAAGAAAAAATCAAAAGCAGGTAGCGGCATTTCTACGGCTTCCATGCCTGATATCATTTTCATGTTGCTGATTTTTTTCATGGTTTGTACTGTGATCAAATCATCACAAGGTTTGAAGGTGATATTACCGGATGCTAAAAAGATTGAAAAATTACCGGGAAAACGCGGTGTTGGCGTAATTTGGGCTGATCGTGCCGGCAATTTAACAATAGATGATAAATTTTTAAACCCCACAGATATTCGTAGTATCGTTTATCAAAAGGCTATTGACCCAACAAGCCCGTTAAAGATTGTATCTTTAAAGATTGACAGTCAGGTTGAGATGGAGCGCGTAACCCAGATACACGAAGAGTTGCGGGAAGTTGGTGAAGCAGCATTGAATGTCAACTATTCTGCAAAAACTGCAGCAGATTGAGGTGATTTTATATGAACTTGAGAAAAAAACCAGAAGTCAGCCTGCGCTTTAAATATAAAAAGAATATTGAGCTGGGCATGGTTTTAACCCTGGCATTACTGGTTTTAGGGTTCCAGGGTTGGAAAAAATTTGATAAAGGAGAGGTCACACAACAGGTTGTGGATTTGACCATCAAGGTTGAAGAAATTCCACAAACTGAGCAAACAAAACGTCCTCCCGCACCTTCACGGCCTGCAATTCCTGTAGAAAGTGAAGATGAAGACATTGATGTTGATGAAACCATCGAATCTACTGAAATCAATCTCGATGAATTACCACCGCCACCACCACCACCAGAAGAAGATATTGATGATTCTGCTGAAATCTTTGTGGCTTATGATGAACCTCCACAGCCAATTGGTGGATTTGCGGCTATCCAGAAAAATCTGGTATACCCGGAAATTGCTCGTAAAGCAGGTGTTGAAGGTCGTGTAGTTATCAACTGTTTGATTGATGAAAAAGGTAGTGTAGTAAATACCAAAGTACTCATGTCTTTGGGAAATAATGGTTGTGATGAAGCTGCTATTGCTGCTATCAAGAAAGTAAAATGGAAACCGGCAAAGCAACGTGATAAACCGGTTAAGGTTTGGATTGGTATCCCGGTTGTATTCCGGTTGAAATAATCCAACGATATATTTGATATTCAGGGCGAATGAGATTTTCTTGTTCGCCCTTTTTTTTTTATTCCTACCACATAAAAAAATCTCTCTTTATTAAATTACCGGGAACCGCAACCTCTTTGATACAGTTAAACATGTAGAAAGAGGGACCCTCACTAATTACTACATTTTAAATTGTCCGGTTATGGGACGGATAAAATCGGACAAGTTAAACCAAACCGTAAATGAATACAATTTCACCGGCAACGAGGAGGTACGCTCATGCTGATCAAGAATGATAAAGGTACACCTGAAATCAATTCCGGATCTATGGCAGATATTGTTTTCCTTTTGCTTATCTTTTTTCTGGTAACAACAACGATAGATACGGATAAAGGTATTTCTCTGGTGCTGCCAGCCAAGAACAGTGAAATCGTAAAAATGATTGACAGGAATCTGGTTACTATTTTGATTAATGAAGCAGGCGATGTTATGTTTGAGGGAGAAAAGACCGCGATTCCCGAGATTGCAACCAAAGCCCGTGAATTGATCCAAAATAACGATAAACTTGCGTTTTCTGTCAAGACATTAAAACAAACTCGCTATGATGCTTATATCCATGTGCTAGACCAGCTCAAGCGCGCCGGAGCTAAACGCATTTCAATAGCTGAACCTGACTAAATTGTATGCACCAGGGTATAAAGAGAACAGGAGGAAATCATGCAATTTAAAAAGAAAGCACAGGCCGGAAGCGGAATTTCAACTGCATCAATGCCAGATATCATTTTCATGCTGTTGATCTTTTTTATGGTTTGCACGGTTATCAAATCTTCAAGCGGACTCAATGTGATTTTACCGGATGCGCAAAAGATAGAAAAATTACCCGGCAAACGCGGGGTAGGCGTAATTTGGGCTGACCGTGCTGGAAATCTGACTATTGATGATCGGTTTTTAAATCCTAATGATATAAGTGGTGTAATTTATCAAAAGGCCATTGATCTTACCAGCCCACTCAAGATTGTATCTTTAAAGATAGACAATCAGGTAGCAATGGAACGTGTTACTCAGATCCATGAAGAGCTGAGAGAGGTTGGAGAAGCAGCACTGAATGTTAATTACTCTGCAAAAACTGCAGCGGATTAATTCAGAGGGAATCTGTTTGACTGTGTTTGGGTGGACCCGTATTCAAACATGTTAGCCAAATGGACAGGGAAGGATACCAAAAAACAGCGATCCATAGTGGATCCGCTAAACCGGCAAAAAGCCGGAGATCAAAAACTGAAAGGAGTATCCTATGAAATTTGCTAACAAAGAATTTAAAAGCCGCTACCAACGCAACATTGAACTGTCTCTGGTTTTGTCTTTGGTATTTCTGGTTGCCGTTTTTCAGGGCTGGAAACAGTTTGAACATGAGGCTAATGCTGTAATTCCTGAATTTGACAAACCTATCTATGCCGAGAACATTCGTACTGTTTATCCTAAAAAAATACCCAAACCCTCAAGACCGGCTATTCCGGTAGAGACTGATGATCCGGATGTTCCCATTGATGCTACAATTGAAGGTAATAATAATTTTATTACCGATATCGTTCCGCCGCCGCCACCGTTTAATCCTGAAGATGGAACGGTTGACCATGATCCTTTTATCAGTTATGATGAACCTCCCACACCAGTTGGTGGATTTATGGCTATTCAACGAAAGGTTGTATATCCCGAAATTGCCCGCAAAGCTGGTGTAGAAGGCAGAGTTGTTGTTAAATGTTTGATTGATGAACGTGGAAACGTAATTGACACACAAATTCTTCAGTCTCTGGGCAACAATGGTTGTGATGAGGCAGCCATTACAGCTGTTCGTTCTGTAAAATGGAAAGCCGCTATGCAGAGAGATAAACCGGTCAAAGTATGGATTTCTGTACCTGTTACATTCAGATTAAAATAATTGGATTTTGAGACAAGGGCTATTAAGCCCTTGTCTCTTTTATATTTCCTGCCAGATATGAATAATTCATGTTTCATAATTGTTTAGATGAAAACTGTTCATTTCTACATAGTATTGTTTAAATTGATATTTCCCCACTTGTTGGTACTTGCCGAATAAATTTCAGTTATCCTGTTGAATCAATACTATAATCCTATAACATTTATTTAAAACAGTGTATGAGGTATATTATGAAGTCTCGTAGTATATTCATTTTTCTGTTTAGTCTGAGTGTATGCATAAATACAATGGCTCAGAGCGTTTTGTCTGGCAGAGTTTACAAAGGTGCAACAGGAACTGAACCCCCGGTTTCTGAGCCAATTGCAGGTGCAAGAGTTTGGCTTTTGGGTGCCAATAATCCTTCCATCTCTACAGCATTTCTAGTGGATAGTACATATACAAATTCCGCCGGTTGGTTTGGTTTAAATGTTCGGCAGATTTGTGAGTTTTATTTTATTAAAGAAATTGATCCTCCCGGTTATACCTCCAAAGGCGCTACAACAGTCAGCGGAACTGTTATAAATAATAATGTAATACAATACGACTATCCCCTTGATAACAAAACATTGACAGGTAATAAATTTTGGGATGATACCGCGGGAAGCAGCAATAATCCCCCGGTTGCTGATGCCGGAGGACCCTATACAGCAACGGTTGGTCAGTGGATTACGCTTGTAGGTTCCGGCAGTTATGATCCTGATGCTGGAGATAAAATTGTTACGTACGAATGGGACTGTAATCTGGATGGTGTTTATAATGGTGCAGGAGATGTTACCTGCATTTATGGGGATACACTATTCGCCTGGTACAGTCCATATTCAGGAAATATCAGATTACGAGTTACAGACACACATGGTGCAACAGATACCGATCTGGCGTCTGTAAATGTATACCAGGAATCATCTCAGGATGAATATGATTTTGGTGATGCACCTTCTCCCTATAAAACCCTGCTCGCTGATGGCGGGCGTTATTTTACTGTAGACACTTTATTGTTTATGGGACAATCGGTTGATATAGATGCAGACGGTCAGCCAACCGCGCAGGCTAAAGGAGATGATAATGACGGTAATGATGATGAAGACGGGATAATTTTTACAACATTGTTAATACCCGGAACTGTCGCCTCGTTCACTGTCGATATCAGCAATTCATCACCATCTGCACAGCCGCAGCTTGAAGCATATATAGATTTTGATGGTAATGGTACCTGGGAAGTACAGGAACGAATAGTAGATCAATCCTTAACACCCGCTTTCAAGAGTACACTGAATTTCAATGTTCCCTCTACTGCGGTAGCGGGTAATACATTTGCAAGATTTATGATTTATGATAAAGGCCCGGTACCGCCAAATGGAACGCCTATTGGTGAAATTGAAGATTATATGGTCAATATTGAATCCGAATCAGAGGGTGGTTTGATTATTGTACACAAAATTGCTGATCCTGCTGATGATACCCCGTTCCCGTTTACGGGAGATTTGGGATCTTTTACCTTGAATGATCCTTCTACTCCACAAAAAATATTTACAGGCATCAGTGCCGGGAAATACAAGATATATGAAACAGACCTTCCCGGATGGATCTGGTTTGCCCTGGGATTGGCCGGAAATTCATTTAGCGGTGTTCAAATTGACTGGACAAATCATTTCATGGAAGTGGATTATGATGCTTCCGGTGATCTCAATTTATACTTTTTTAATATGGCCGAACCCGGTCTTGATTTTGGAGATGCTCCCGATGCATATAAAACAACACTTGCTTCTAATGGGGCTTATCACTTGCCTGGTGAAGTCATGTTGGGCCAACGTATAGATACGGAACCGGATGGCCAGCCTTCTTCACAGGCAAATCAGGATGATTTGAATGATAATGACGATGAAGACGGTGTTACGTTTACTTCTACACTCGTCAAGGGCCAGGCTGCAACAGTGCAGGTTGATATATCAGGTCCCCCCGGACTGTTGGGCTCACTGGCAGGTTGGATCGATTTTAATGGTGATCAGGTTTTTGATAATACCACAGAGAAAGTGGTTGACGATGTTATTACTGCAAATGGATCGGTCATTAATAAATCCTATACGATCAATGTGCCTGCCAGTGCGGTTATTGGGACTACCTATGCGAGATTTAGAGTTTATCAGACCGAACCTTTAATGCAGATTGTTTCGTCTCCAGAAGGTGCTGGTGGCATTGGAGAAGTTGAAGATTATATGGTAACAATATGGGATAGTGAAGAGGAATTGGATTGGGGAGATGCGCCCTTGCCCTATCCTGAAGCCAGTCATTCTATTGGATTGGTTTGGTTGGGTGATTCGTCTGACCAACCGGATGCTGAATCATCAATGCAGCGTCACCCGGATGCCCTGGGCGATGATAATGATGCTCAGGGAGACGATGAAAATGGATTGATTGATGCCATACTGGTTCATCCGGACAAAGGGTGGAGTATGTTAAAGTTAAAGGGACAGACAATTAGTGATAGCATCAAGGTTGCAATGTGGTTGGACATTAATATGGATAAAGACTGGGACGATGTGGGTGAAGAAATTCTCAATTTTGCGATTTTGTGGGGAGCAACTCCGGGGCCGTTTCCTGCAGGAAGTACCTGGGTTGAAGCGGCTGTTATTTTTAAAATGCCGGCCGGCACCCAACCCGGAGTAACCTATGCAAGATTACGAGCCATGAATGGTTTTAATAATCCCATTCCTGTAAGCGGGTTTGTAGAAACAGGCGAAGTTGAAGATTATGTTTTAGAAATTATCAACGATGATTCACCTGTTCCGGAAGGCGGTTTTATACATGGCTACAAGTGGAATGATCTCAATGGTAATGGTATCAAAGATCCTGGTGAACCAGGATTGTCTGGTTGGGAGATTTGGCTGGATGCAAATCAAAATGGTGTTGAGGACACCGGAGACAAATATACTATAACCGATGCACAGGGGCATTTCGAGTTTACCGGACTTGAGCAGGGTGATTATATTATTGGAGAAAAATTGAAATCCGGTTGGGTGCAAACCTATCCGGTATCACCCGGAACGCATACCGTACAGGTTGTACCCGGTCAATTGATGCAGGCTGTTTGGTTTGGAAATCATCAGGAAGGTGGAAGCGGTGGAGAAGGTTATTTGAAATGGAGCCAACGCCCTATACTGGGCAAGATGGAAGCGGATTCCATATGTTTTACAGGTTGGTCTGAACCCTCTTTAATTGACAGAGAGGGGCCAAAAGTAGTGTTGGCGGATGATTGGTTCTGCGCAGATGCCAATCCCGTTACTGGAATTCGATGGTGGGGAGTATATGCCGGATGGGATTCGTTGCATACCCCGGATTATGCACCGGAAGCATTCCATGTTGGCATCTGGCAGGATGTTCCTGCAGGTGTGGACAGTGCATGGAGTCATCCCGGGGCATTGGTGAGATCGTGGTTGTTGGAGCGGTCACAAGTGAATGAACATTGGGTACGCTGTCAAAGCGGAGATGGTGCGTTTCATGATGAATGTTTAACAGCATTTGAATATTTTTTCAGCATTCCTACTGACGAGTGGTTTCTACAGGAAGAGGATTCCACGGTATGGTGGCTCAGTGTTGCTGCTGTATATGATTCAATACCACCGGAAGACCAGGAGAGATGGTATCCCTGGACCTGGTTGACCCGGGAACATTATTATGGGGATGATGCAATTGTAATGCCTCCCCCCATTGAGCTAGATCCGGGAGCAACCCCCGAATTGCATTTTCCGTTAGCAGAGATGTGGGATCTATCATTTGAGCTTACTACCGACATGGATATCCGCTTGTTTGATTTTGGTGATGCGCCACACCATTATGGAACATTGCTTGAGCATAACGGGGCGCAGCATGCTTATGATCCTGATGTATATATGGGTAACCGAATTGATGTGGAAGATGATGGCATACCGCATGATGAATTGTTGGGTGATGACATGAATGACCAGGATGATGAAGACGGCGTTGAAATGATAAATGTAGCAGGTCCGGGTGAGATTGCAGAGATTCGGGTAAAGCTTTCAAAAAGCGGATATTTGAGTGCCTGGGCAGATTATGATCGAAATGGAGTATGGTATGAAGAGGATAATAATGTATTTTATAATTTCATTCTTCCCGCAGGTAGCCATGATCTTAATTTTTTAATACCAGAACATGTTGAACCGGGGCAGGTTGTAACGCGTTTCCGTTTTTCTACTCGTCCAAATCTCTGGTTTAACGGATATGCTATAGATGGTGAAGTTGAAGATTACCTGATGGAGATTGCTGAGCCGGTATCCGTTAAAAATGAGCCGGTGGAGATCAAGCTTCCGCAAGAATACATGTTGTATCCCAATGTGCCGAATCCATTTAATCCTGAAACACAGATCCGATACGATCTGCCAGAGCAATCTCGAGTTATGTTGGTTGTATATAATATTATGGGACAAAAAATAGTAGAGCTGGTTAACGCTGAACAACCAGCTGGAAGATATAGCTTTAACTGGAATGCGTGTGATCAGAGCGGAAATCCGGTATCAACCGGTGTTTACTTGTATCGTATGCAAACAGAAACATTTAGTATGACACGGAAAATGATTTTAATAAGATAATTTACGAGTTGAAAATCTGGAAGGTTCAAGGAAGATAAATAACTTAAAAAGTTCAAGATGTTTTTACCTTAACCTCGGGGAAAGGGAAAAAGTCACTCTGATCAAAAAACAGAGTGACTTTTTTTATCTGGATTTATGTTTATGTAGATACACCTATTATTTTGCAAAAATAAGCACATTGATTTAATATTTTTATTATTCTTGTTATTACTGCATTCCTACAGTATATTAAATGACAAGGGAAAAAACTGAAAAATCTTGAGGAGTATCGTTGTGATAAAACCTAGGATTTTGATTGTTGAAGATGAACTTATTGTTGCCCGGGATATCAAAAACATTTTATCTAATACAGGTTATTCTGTACCTGCTATCTTTTCTTCTGGTATTGATCTCATTGATTTTGTGAAAACCAATACACCGGACCTGATATTAATGGATATCAAGTTAAAAGGGGAAATGGATGGTATCGAAACAACACGTCAGGTTAAAACAATCTGCGATGTTCCTATTGTGTACATGACGGCAAATGCTGATGAAGAGATAATAGTTCGTGCTAAAAAAACCGAACCCCATGGATTTATTTACAAACCTATACAGGTTGATATTATTAAAAATGCTATAGAAATGGCTCTATTCAAGTTTGAAAAGGAAAAAAAGTTATATGAACAGCAGGAATGGTTAAACGCTGCTTTTAATTCTATTAAAGATGCTGTAATTACAACCAATAAAGAAGGAATTATTACATTTATAAATCCAGCTGCAATTAAGATTTCCGGATGCAATTATGAGAATTACAAAGGCTTACCTTTAACGGATATATTCAATCTAGTCAATGCTAAAACGAAAAATCTGGTTAGTGATCCTGTCAGCCGTGTTATTGAGACAGACGAGATTTCTGAATTTGTAAATCAGACAATTCTCCTGAATAAGGAAGATAAAGCGTTTCGGATTTCTAATAGTTCATCACCTGTATTAAATTCAAAAGGTCAGATTATTGGTGTTGTTCTTGTATTTAGAGAGACAATGCAAGAAAATGAAATAAAAAGTGAACTTGTTGAGAGCGAGAAAAGATACAAGACATTATTTAATTCCATGCTTGAAGGCGTTTGTTTGCACAATGTCATTTATGATGAATCCGGAAAAGCAATTGATTATGAAATAATTGATGTGAATCCAAAGTTTGAACAGATTCTGGATTTGAAAAGAGCAGATGTTGTTAACATGAAAGCAACCGAAATATACAAAACAGATATCCCCCCGTATCTTGATATATATGCAAAGGTAGCTCAAACGGGTAATCCGGCAGAGTTTGAAGCGTTTTATGAACCTATGAAAAAGAATTTTTTAATTTCAGTTTTTTCTCCGGGTGAAAATCAGTTTGCAACTGTTTTTGAAGATATTACCGAATCAAAAAGAACCAAAAGCGCTTTACATGAACGGATAAAAGAACTGCAAGCCTTTTATAGAATTTCTAAAATTATGGAACATAGTAATATCAATCTGGATGAGATATATCAGGAAATTGCAAATATATTACCTTTCAGTTGGCAATACCCCGAAATTACCTGCTCTAGAATTATTATTGATGATAAAGAATATAAATCTGACAATTTCAAAATTACAGAATGGATGCAAAGTGCTGATGTAAAAGCCTTTGAAAAAGTCATTGGTGAGATACAAATTGTTTATTTAAAGGAATTACCAGAACGTGATGAAGGACCGTTTTCGAAGGAAGAAAGAATGTTGGTGGACACAATAGCGGAACAATTGGGTCATATTACAGAAAGAAAACGAGTCGAATTGAAAATAGTAAATAATGAAAAATATTTACATAATATCATTCAAACAGTTATTGACGGATTTTGGATAATAGATATAAATGGAATTTTGATTGATGCAAATAATGCGTATTTAAAAATGACAGGTTATACTCGTGAAGAACTTTTAAAATTCAACATCAATGAACTAGATGCGTTAGAAAGTCCAAGTGACACCCGAAAAAGAATAAACAGAATTGTTGAAAATGGAAGTGAAATATTTGAAACCCAACTCTTGCGTAAAGATAAGCAAATTATTGATATTGAGGTTTCATCAACCTTTGCAGATTTTGAGGGTGGGCAGTTTTTGTGTTTTGGTCGGGATATTACTGAACGTAAGCAACTGGAAATGGAACTCAAAGAGTCAAAACTCTTTTTGGACAATATGTCTGACATTGCATATATTGCTGATGTGAATGGAAATGTTGTTTGGGTTAATGCGGCAAGTGAACGGGTTACAGGTTTGTCAAAAAAAGATGTCATAGGTAAAGCCTTTTTGCCGCTATTCATTGATAAAGACCATCCGTCAATTAGAGATATGTTCAAGAGAACGTTAAAAGGTGAATCACTTGAAAATACCATAACCTTTACCTCTGGAATAACATGCCAGGTTTCCAGCATACCTAAAAAGAATGAAAAAGGTGAAATTATTGGTACATTTGGTATAGCCCGGGATATTACGGAACGAAAAAGAATTGAATCAGAACGTGAGATCACAATCGGGTTGCTTGAAATAATAAATGAGAAAAAAGAATTAAGCGATTTGATGCAATCTGTATTAACATTTATGTTCGAGCTGTCAGGTTGTGAGGCTGTGGGTATACGATTAAAAGAAGAACAAGATTTTCCCTATTATGAAACCCGTGGATTTTCTGAAAAATTTGTTAAAAAAGAAAAGTACTTGTGCGCAAAAGATTTAAAAGGCCAAATTTTAAAAGACGAAATTGGTAATCCGGTTCTTGAATGTATGTGCGGAAATGTTTTATGTGGACGTTTTGATGCATCCTTGCCATTTTTTACCGAGCACGGTAGTTTTGTTTCAAATGGTACTTCAAAATTACTTGCTTCAACAACTGAAACGGAACGTCAGGCGAGCACTCGAAACCGGTGTAATGCTGAAGGATACGAATCAGTTATGCTGGTACCTTTGCGGGCAGGAGGAGAAACTTTTGGTTTGCTTCAATTTAACGATCACAGAGAAGGGCGTTTTACAGAACAGTTTGTTGACCAGATTGAGCGAATGGCAGGAAATATTTCAATCGCTTTGGCACAACGAAAAGCAGAAAAAGATCTGAGTGAAAAACAATATTATCTAACCAAAGCACAGGAAATAGGGAAAATTGGTACGTGGGAGCTGGATGTTGTAGAAAATGTGTTGACCTGGACGGATGAGAATTATAGGATTTTTGGTGTGCCATTGGGTACCAAGCTCAATCTTGAAGTTTTTATGGAATGTGTTCATCCTGATGACAGAGTATATGTAACAAAGGAATGGACTGCCGCGTTACAGGGTGTTCCCTACGATATTGAGCACAGGCTTTTAGTTAATGGTAAAGTAAAATGGGTGCATGAAAAAGCTAATGTGGAATTTGATAAAAATGGCAAAGCCCTTTTGGGCATTGGTTTTACCCAGGATATTACCCAGTTGAAAATTGCTGAAGAGAAAATCCGTAAAAAAGATTTAGAGTTTAGAAAGCTATCAAAACATTTGCCGGATATGATTTACCAGTTTTCCCGCAAGCCCGATGGCACTTATTATGTTCCCATCTCTTCTGAAGGTATTGTTAATATTTTTGGTTGTACGCCACAGGATGTTGTGGATACGTTTGAGCCTGTTGCCCGGGTAATACATACTGATGATTTTGAACGTGTTGTTGAAACTGTTGAAATATCAGCTAAAAACCTGTCGCCATTCAGATGTGAATATAGAGTTGTTTTACCGGAAAAGGGTGTACAGTGGATTTTGTCCAATTCTACTCCGGAATTACTGCCGGATGGTACCGTTACCTGGTTTGGATTTACGGTCAATATAACTGATAGAAAGCAGGCGGAAGAACAAATTAAAAAGGATTTGTTAGAGAAAGAAGTTTTGATTCGAGAGATCCATCACAGGGTCAAGAACAATTTGCAGGTCATCATCAGTTTATTGAGCTTACAATCTGAAAAAATTGAGGATCCAGAGATTCGGGATGTATTTAACCAAAGCCGTAATCGTGTGTACTCTATGGCAATGGTCCATGAGCAGCTATATCAGTCCAAAGAATTATCCAAGATAGAAATGCAAAAGTATATTGAAACAATAGTACGGGATTTAAAAATTATGTATGCTCCTCAAAAATATATCAAAAGCAATATTCAGGTTGATAGTATTTATTTTGATGTTGTACATGCAATTCCCTGTGGTTTGATTTTGAATGAGCTTGTAAGCAACGCATACAAGCATGCATTTAAAAACAGGGAAAAGGGAGAGATTATTGTCAAACTGAGCGCAAAATCCGAAAAGTACGAGCTAGTTGTAAAAGATGATGGCGCGGGCCTTCCTCCCAAGTTTGATCCTGAGCATACAGATACTTTGGGGATGCAGTTGGTGAAAATGTTATCGCTTCAATTAGAAGGAGATTTGAAAATTGAAAATAAACGGGGAACGAGTTTTACCCTGGAATTCAAAGATTAAAGAGGGTTATGCTAAAAAATATAATCATCTGATTTTTTACAATAATTGACCGGGGATTTTAATTTTAGATTCGTATAGAATTCCCCGGAAGCTCTTCACTTCCGGGGAGTAAAAGTTTTGATTATTTTACCAGAACCATCCGTTTAATAGCAATATGATCACCAGCTTTAATTTTATAATAATACATACCCGTTGGAAACGAAGATGCATCCCAATAGACTTTATATTGCCCGGCTTGTTTTAATTCGTTCATGAGTGTTGAAACAAGCTGACCGGTAGTATTGTATATATTCAACTCGACGAATTCTGTTTCAGGGAGATCAAAAGTAATACAGCTAACCGGATTAAAGGGATTCGGATAGTTTTGATAGAGTTGGAAATTTTGTGGTACCGGGAAATCATCTTGAATCACTGTATTGATATCAACTTTGATATAATTTTGCTTAACAAGAGAATCCGCTCCACCAATACCGGAAACGATTAAAGAGATTGTAAAGGAATCTGCAGTTGTAAAGGTATGTTCCGGATTTTGCTCTGAGCTTGTGGTTCCATCCCCAAAGTTCCATAACCAATTATCAACATTCCCTGTTGAAAGATCATTAAATTGAACCGTAAAGGGTATATAGCCAAAGGTAGAATCTGCATTAAAAGCAGCAACAGGTTTTGCGTCAGTAACAATGATATAGTTTTCACGCACTATGTTATCAGAACCAAAAGCTCCACCGACTTGAAGCTTGACTGTATATGTATCGGCCTGTGTATATGTATGTGTTGGGTTCTGATCTGCACTTGATTCATCATCTCCAAAGAACCAACTCCATTGAGAAATTGTACCTGTCGAGTTGTCACTAAAATGAACGGTAAACGGTACTTGGCCAAAAGTTGTATCTGCAACAAAATAAGCGGTAGGTTTGGGTTCGGAGGCAATAATATAATTTTCTTTAACAATTGTTTCTGTCAAGCCAAGATTGTTTTTAACAGTAAGAGACACTGTTAAAGTGTCGGCTGATTGATAAATATGTTCCGGATTTTGCTCTGAGCTTGTTGTACTATCACCAAAATCCCACAACCACTCTACAATATTGTCATCAGAATGGGATGTGAATTGAACATGAAAAGGAATTACACCTCTTGTGGTGTCAGTAGAAAAATCTACATTTGGGGAGGCAGTTATAACGCTTATCAAATCATTGTTCACACAAGACGAAGAACCAAAAGGACCCTCTACTTTTAATGAAACCGTATACGTACCGCCATCAGTAAAAGTGTGTTTTGGGTTTCTATCTGTACTCATTTCTCCATCACCAAAATCCCATAGCCAGTCAGTAATATAACCTTTTGAAAGATCAGTGAATGAAACCGTAAACGGTTTATAACCGGTTTTTAAATTCGTTTCAAATTCTGCATAGGGTTTAGTATACAAGTTTCCGGAATTTAAATTGTTTTGCCGAAATTTGGGCCAAGCACTATTCGCCAATCCGTTTGCATCAGTTTGTATTGAATACAATTTTCCATTACTGTTTGTCAGATATAAATTCCCATTATCATCCATAACAGGTGAAGATTCAATATGACCTGTCTGATATTTCCAATTCAGGATTCCTTCATCTGTGTTCAATGAATATAAAAATCCGTCTATTGAGCCAATATAGATTCGACCGTCATCCCCCAAAAGTGGTGAGGCAACAATACGATCGTCGGTTTTATATTTCCATTTTAATAAACCATCTGGTTTTAATGCATATATTACACTATCAACAGAGCCAAAATAAACACAACCTTCTTCGTCAGTAATGGGAGAACCAACAATAATCCCATTGGCTTTAAATTCCCAAATCAGATTGTTTTCTGATATTGCATATAATGTATTACTACTATCTGCAATAAAAACAGTTCCGTCCAACGACAACATGGGTTCTGAGGTGGCAGTTGACCTTAGATCAAATTCCCATTTCAGAGTATCATTTATTCCTAAAGCATATAAATGATTGGTTCCGAAATATATGGTGCTGTCACCATCAAACACGGGAGCGCTTGATACTGTTGTATTTATGCGGAATTTGCATTTCAAGGTGCCATCCGGATTCAATGTATGAATATACCGGTCATTGAATGCGATCCAAATTGTACTATCCGGAAGGATTGTGGGTGAATGCATGGCTTCGAACTCGCCAGAATATTTCCATTTTAAATTTCCGAGTAAATCTATGGCATATAGATAGCCATCATCTGAGCCAATCAATACGGTTTCATCAATACCAATAACAGGATCAGACAGGATTTTCCCATTTGTTGTAAAGCTCCATTTGATTGATCCATCATTGTTTATTGCATACAGCGTACCATCATCGCATCCTACAAACAAGGTTCCATCCAGACTCATTGCCGGGGATGTTTGATTTTCTGTTAAATTGACTGACCAATTCAAGGGTTCATATTTAACAACAATGTTTGATCCGGAAACGTTATTGTCAGAATCGGTTACAACGACACCAAATACATAGGTTCCATATATTTGTTCAGTAAAAGTCACTTCTGTAATAACTGAATTGGAATCTGAAAATGCTGCCATTCCGCCTGTTGGTTTCTTGACCAGAGACCATTTATATGTGAGGGCATCTCCTTCAGGATCAAAAGAATTACTTGCGTCTAATATCACCGTGTTGAATGGTTGAATAAAAAGCGTGTCTAATGAGGTTAATGCAACAGGGCTTGAGGGATTATAGGTATTGCTTCTATTGTGTAAATCTCCATATTCTTTTGGCCATGTGCTTTTAGCCAGTCCTGTACTGGATGTTTGAATGGCATATAGATTAGAATCAGAAGCACAAAAATATAATACCCCATTATTATCCATGTTTAGCTTTGATGAAATAACATCAATAGATGTATCGTAGTCCCATAATAAATTCCCCGAAAAATCTATTGCAGCAGCGCCTGAATATGTTAATCCATAGACGATATTATTGTCTCCCAATACCCAGTCTGTTATGTTTATATCCGGATCAATATCTACTTTCCAATTCAAATCTCCACTCGGAGAAAAGGAATACATGTTTAATCTATTTTGGAATACTAAAATATTACCATCTGAATCAATTAGCGGTTTTAAATAATTACTACCAGTGAGCGCTGCTCTCCATCTGATTGATCCGTCAGGATAAAAAGCATTTAGGTAACCACCAAAAATAAGATAATATGTACCATCTGAATTAATTATGGGTAAAGAACTGCGGGTTATTTCAGGGGAGGAATCATATTTTAGCCGACCTTCAGGATTACGTATCTGTATTGCTGGTGTTTTTAAATAAAGGGATCCATCCGTTCCAATAACGGGTCCTGAACCAGTACTATGTAAATTTTCTTTCCATAAAAAGGATCCATCACTGTTTAAAGCAATTAAGCACTCATTATCACCCCTTATGTAAATTTCATTATTACTGCCAATTGCCGGCGGCGCAGGAAATTGCATAATTCCGGGATTTAATTCATATGTCCAATTTATACTTCCATCAGGATTAAAAGCTAAAAGATCACCCTGTGATCTTGCAATATATATTGAACCATCCATACCTATAGATGGCGTGGTAAATTGAATTTGATAACCTAAATAATTTTTCCATTTTAATTTTCCATCCTGATCAATGGATATTAAAAATGTAGAATCTTCAGATGTTATGTATATTGACCCATCAAGTCCAATACAGGGCATATGTACATACGGGACATTCGTGTCTTTATATTTCCATTTCAATTCCCCCGGTTGCTGTGCCAAGCTGTTGACAACAATACACAAGAATAAACAAATTAACCAAACTGAACGCTTCATGCTCCCTCCAATAGTGATTGGTATAATTTTTAGTTAGATAGAAAAAATTTTGTAAATTTATAAAAGAAAGAATTCCCCTTATATATGATAAATAAAAGGAAAATTATTATTAGAAGCAATCATATTTTTTTTAGAGACTAAATTTTTATTTGTGCTGTGTATCTAAAGTTGGTTGTATTGATTAATTTATTAAAAGTTGTATTCAATTTGTTACTCCCAGCAACATACCATCCTTATTATAAATTTAACTTGAGAAATACCCTATAATTGCGTTAATTAGAAAAGAGGTTGATTCTACAATTATGGTGTTTTGTGAAACCACGTTATTTATTTATAATTTTGATTCTGCTTACAGCAATAGTTGGCTGTTTCAATCCTTTTGCGCCTAAACTTGATCGCTCAGGTGAAGAGGGGTATGTCATTACGGAACAGGCTACTCCGGAAGAAGTGTTGCAGAATTTTGTATATGCTTATACTTTTAAAGATTCATTGGTATATGCAGACATATTAGACAGCTCGTTCGTTTTTGTCTATTTTGATCCCAATTTGGGCAGTTCGGGACGTTTTGTCTCCTGGGGACGCGATATCGATTTGAAAACCACAGGGCGACTTTTCAAAAGTTTTGAGACCATTACCCTGACCTGGAATTCCACCATCTATGAAGAAGAGGGTGAAAATACAGCCGAGGTCTCTAAAACGTTACAGTTGGTCATGTTTGGCAGTGCTGGCGAGTTTAGTCTGACCGGAAGTGCTATTTTCAATTTTAAAAAAAGCGATTATGACGATAAATGGCGCATAACCCGCTGGAAAGATGAATCCCAAATGTAAATTCAGCATCTAAATTATACGATGAATAGTTGTTATTGTTAGCGTGTTAATAAAGATGTGAAAAAAATTGAGGAATGGAATGAAAAGCGTATTGAAAAGTTTATGGATACCAATGCTGTTGTTATTCGCAGTAAATGGTTTTGCCCAGTTTGGGCCGGATAAAATACTGGAAGCCTCCGCATACAGTTCGCAAAGCGCGGTTGTACCAGGAGGCGAGTTTGATATTGCCATTGTTCTGGATATAGAAGATGAACTGCACATCAACTCGCACACTCCCTCAGGCGAGTATTACATTCCTACCGTGGTTGCGTTGGATTCTCTGCCGGGTATGGATTTCAGTACTCCGGTTTATCCACCCCATGAGTTGAAAGCCTTTTCTTTTTCCGATGAAAAGATAGCGGTCTATGAGGGTAAAGTTGTTATCGTAACTCATGTGACAACAGCATCCACATTGGAGACAGGAAAGCTGACTGTAAAAGGTCAGGTGTCTTACCAGGGATGTAATGATACCATGTGCTTTGCTCCCGGTGAGGAAGCCTTTACGGTAGAGATTGAGGTTGTACCAGCCGGAACACCCGTTGAAAAGATCAATCAGGATTATTTTGCCGGTGTGATTGCTGATGTCCAGGAAACAGTAGAAACAACGTATGATTCAGGTGCTTTGACCGCGGATGAACAGCGGGCGCGTGAAATTATTGAAAAAGGGATCTTTTACGCTATTATCGCTTTCTTTGGAATTGGTCTGGCACTTAACCTGACACCGTGTGTGTACCCCGTGATTCCCATGACGGTGAGCTATTTTGGCGGACAGTCCGGCAAGAGCCGAGGTTCTGCATTTGCTTCGGCATTGTTGTACCAGATTGGTATTGCCATTGCTTTTGCCCTTTTGGGATTAATTTCGGGATTAGCTGGCAAGCAATGGGGATTTCTATTCCAGAGTCCCTGGTTTGTGGTTGTGATTGCCACCATCATTCTTGCCATGGCTGCGAGTTTGTTTGGCGCATTTGAAATTACCGTTCCCAACTGGTTGATGAACAGGGTCGGTAAAAGCCGCGAAGGTATTGTTGGCGCTTTTATTATGGGGCTGACAGTGGGCGTTGTGATCGCTCCCTGTGCGGCGGGTATTATTATAGGACTTGTAGGTTTGGTAGCCAAACTCGGGCTGGTGGTTAAAGGAACCTTGTTGTTCTTTGTAATGGGACTGGGACTTGGGTTACCTTATCTCATACTGGCGACTTTTTCAGGATTGTTGGAAAAACTACCGCAATCCGGTATGTGGATGGTTTGGGTGCGCAAGCTGTTTGCTATTATGCTGATTGGTGTTGCATTCTATTTCATCATACCACAGCTTGAACGTATTTATGATAAATTTGCATTTCTGGCAGGTGTGCTGGGAATTTTTGGCGGCCTGTTGCTGGGCTTTTTGGACCATGCACCGGGATACACAAAAACATTCAAGATATTCCGTGGTGTGGTTGGTGTGATTTTGGTGGTTCTGGGTATCATGTGGACACAGGGCGCAATTGTATCTAAAGCTTCTGAAATTGAGTGGATAAAATTGCATGATCAGGATATCCAGACCTATATTGATGATGAAAAGCCGGTATTTATTGATTTTTTCGCGGACTGGTGTGCGCCATGTAAGCAGCTAGACCGTGTAACTTTTCGAGATAAAGCCGTTGTGGAAGCTGCTCAGGAATATCATATGATCAAAGTGGATTGTACAACGCCGGATGATCAGATCAAATCTGTTATGCAGCGGTTTAATGTGACGGGAATGCCTACCCTGGTGTTCATTTCTCCGGGTGGTAAAGTGCTGACTGATCTGCGAGAAATTGGATTTGTTGGTCCCGAACAGTTTGTAAAGAGCATGCAGGCAGGGCTTGCCGCAGAATAATCTTTTGCAAAATCCGTAAATTTTGTTATTTTACAGCCGTACTGTTTCCCCGAGTGCGGCTGTTTTTTTATTGAAAGGTGACTGATTTGAAACGGATTTATGCTGTAGCCCTGATTATTATTGTTATGACAATGCCGCTGTATGCAGATGCGTCACTTTCCCTCAATATTACATTCCCATCAAATCCCGACACATTTTCTTTGGAAAAGGTGAGGCTGTCAGGCAATACCCTGCCCGGAGCGCATGTGTATGTTAATGACAAGCCTGTCAAGGTTTATCCATATGGTGCTTTTGTCACCCGTGTTGAACTGGAGGATGGTGAAAATCTGATCCGTGTCCGTGCGAACAAGGGCGATCAGCAAACAGTACAAGAAATTGTTGTTTTACGTCCACCCAAGCTGGTTGAAACAGATACAGTAGAAACCGTAATTGACACGCTGTACCAGGTACCGGATAAAGATGTGATGGTACTGCCCGGAGATTATGTTCGCGTTAAATTTAAAGGTACTCCTGGTGGAGATGCCAGATTTTCTATTGAAAAGATTGCGGACGAAGTGCCCATGATAGAGCTGCCACCGGGTAAAGCATTTGGTATGCGGGGGATTTACAGCGGTATTGTGCAGGTACATGATGGCCCGCGAAACCGTCCACTAGATATAGAATGTGAATTGCGTGGTAAAGATGGAAAACGAAAAAAGATAAAACTGTCTGGTCAGGTATTTATCATGTCTGATGATGTTCCGGTTGTGGCTGAGACGAGAGAGGAAACCTGGCTGTTGAATACAGCGGATGGTTTCATTCCCAAATCTCTTATGCAGGAAGAAACACTGCTGCATATTGTTGGGAAAACCGGAGACCGGTTCAAAGTGCGGTTGGGGCACGGTAAATATGGATATGTAGACGACCAAAAAGTTACCTTGCTGTCATGGGGAACCGATATACCCAGAGCCAGAATTTCCGCTCCTATACTGGCATTTGATGAACAATATTTAAAATTACGTTTCTCTGCGGATATACAGGTACCTGTCACCATTGCTTCTGATCCCGCAAGTAAAGATATTGTGCTAACGTGGTATGGGGCGCAGCAAAGTTCTCATTGGATTACGTATCCTAATATTGACACAGGTATTAAGAATGTAGCGTTTTCATATCCTGAAGAGGGGATTCTGCAGGCAAGTATTACCCCGGAAAGCAAAGATTATTGGGGATTTTGTGTTCATTATGATGAATCCGGATATCATGTAAAGATATTAAAAGCACCGGAAAGACCGAATGTTCAGGATAGCTCATTTCTTAAAGGCTTGACCCTGGTTTTGGATCCGGGGCATGGTGGTGAATATGAAGGGGCAGTGGGTCCTATGGGTTTTTTGGAAAAAGAAGTAAATTTGCTGTGGGCGCAGGTTTTAAAAGACAGTTTGGAAAAATATGGAGCGCAGGTAGTATTGACTCGTAATGCGGATGAAACCGTATCATTAAAAGAACGGGTGGATATTGCCCGCAGACAAAAAGCACATTTACTGTTATCCTTGCATAATAATTCTACAACCCCCGGAGGAAATGCCCTGAGCGCGCGTGGTACAAGCGTTTACTTTTATCATCCACACAATAAAGATTTAGCCTGGGCTATCTATCCGTATATGGTAGATCTGGGATTAGCGCCTTATGGCCGAATATATAATTCTTATTACATAACCCGGGTTACGGATATGCCGGTTTTGCTCATTGAAGGCGCATTTCTCTCCCATCCCGATGAAGAACAAAAATTTACTGATCCCAAATTTTTGCATCAACTCTCGGGAGCCGTGATCAAGGGATTACGTGATTTTCTAACCAAACCATCTGCAGATCAATAAACCGCCTCGTTTTGCATGATTTCCTGTGTTTTCTGCATTCCCAGTTTTGTGCTCAGCGCATTGATGATAATTCTGGCTGAAGTCTGGGGAGGCAGATTCTCTGCGTTCAGCACAAGATCGTAGGATGCATGGTCATTCGCACTACGATGAAAATAGCGTTGAATGAAAGCAAAGCGGTTGCTGTCAACCAGAGAAACCGTTTTACGTGCTTCTTTAATAGACAAGCCTTTTTCGCGTGCAACGCGTTCAATCCTCCATTCCATAGGTGCGGTGATCATGACACGCATTGCCCGTTTGGGATCAACTATCAAATGGCTGCCGCGCCCAATGATAATGGCCTGACCTTCCTGGGCAATGACCGCAATGACATCATGAAGGAGTTTGAAATATTTGTCCATACCAATGGATTGTTTGCTTAGCATTGTTTGGACAAAATTTTGGGTTTCACTCTGTCTGCGTTCGTCAAGATCTTCAATGACGCGGTTGCGCACCTGCCCGGTTTGTGCAATGTACTCTACAAGTTCTTTATCATAAACCGGCCAGTTTAGAATTTTGGAAATTTCATGTGCAACTGCATCACCGCCTGCACCATGTGTTCTTGAAATGGTGATTACGGATTTTTGAAAGAGGCTGTCTTGAGGATGATGGATTTGGTGTTTTTTGATTTGTTGCTTGATCTCCCAAATGGCGACCTGGCTTTTAACCAAACGGTCCCAATTGAGTTGTTCATTTTGTCTTGTTGTCATGGCAACCTCCGTTTTTTTTGTGGTTATGCCATGTCATACTACCAGAATAGAAGGGAATGTCAAAGGTCTCTACTTAATTATACATAAACTGTAGAGTCATGTCAATAGATTTTTATGTTTTGGGAGAAAAATATATACTAGAGAGATAATATACTGTTAATGTAGGTTTCCAGTAAGCGGATTTTGTCCAGTCCGGACAAGTAACCGGCATATTGGCCCTGTTGGTTAAGAATTACAAATGTAGGATAATGGTGCACATTAAAAGCCTGACGGATTCGATTGTCACGGTCAAATACTACCGGTGTATCTATTTTATATTTTTTAATGGCGTCTTGAATGTTGTTACGATCAAGATTATTGTAAAAATTTGGGGATTGTACATCAATAAACCTGACCTGGTCGCGATATTTTGCCTTGATTGCTTTTAACTGTTTGTGTTGTTCCATCGCTTTTGTGCTGCCAAAAGTCCAGAAATTGACTATAATAATCTGTCCTTTCAGGTCAGATAATGCAATTCGTTCTTTGGTATTGAACCAGTCCAAATGTTCCGGAAATTCGGGTGCTTGAATGTTATAGCTGCTGATTTGTCTTATTTCGTTGCGGATTTCTTCGGGAGTAAAATAAACCTCACTACTCTGGTTTGCATTGGTTCCATCAATGTAAAACAGTGGAAAAGAGATACACAAAAATGAGAGTAATGTAACAAGTCTTTTCATAGCTATACCATAAACGAATTCTGAATTCGATACTAGATATATATAGTATAATAGTAATTTTTTAAAATATCAAGATTTAATCTTTATAGATAGTGATCTTGATTCTTGCTGATGTACTGACAAGAAAAGGAATATTTACCCCGGATTCGATATAAAAGGGATCGGGGTAAGCATCTTCCAGTACAAAACTGTTCCAGTAGCCCGGTTCCCAATGCTCTTCATTGTTAGAACCGGTTTTGCCACCTATTTCAGCAATCATATAATTGATCTGATCGTAATTTTTTGTTTCCATTGCGTACAGGTATTTACCGGGTTCAACATATTTCCCATCGTCGTCTTTACCGTCCCAGTAATAGACATACCTGCCAGATTCTGTAAAGGTTTGATCAACCAGCAATCTTATTTTTTCTTTTTGGGTTTCACTTTCTTCAAGTGGGTTGCTGCAAAAAATAAAACTGCCTGTTAATGCTAATAATATAAAAATATATACTCTATTCATAACACTGTTTTAACGAACATGATCTGCCAACGTTCCCAAAAAATTAATATTTCAGGCCGGTTTTTTCTCTTGCAGGTTCAAGAAATGTTTTGGCAACGGCGCGAGCTTTTTCTGCTCCCATTTTCATGATATCATAAACATCATCTTTGTGGTTCATGTAATGTTCACGTTTTTCACGATAGGGTTCAAAATATGCCCAAATGGTTTCAAGCAGTTCTTTTTTTACATCACCATATCTCATGCCCGGTGTTACATAGCGTTGTTTCAGTTCTTCCTGGCCGGCTTTATCCAGAAACAGAGAATATATGGCAAATAGATTACAGGTCTTTGGATCTTTGGGTTCTTCAATTGGGGTAGAGTCGGTTACAATTGACATGACCTTTTTCTTTAACGGTTTGTAATCTGCAAAGATTTCTATTGTATTGTCATAAGATTTTGACATCTTTTGTCCATCCAGACCGGGTACGGTTGCTACGTCTGTGGGGATTTCCGGTTCAGGGATGACAAAGGTTTCGCCATACATTTGGTTGAATTTGATAGCAATATCACGGGTCATTTCAACATGCTGCTTTTGATCTTTACCTACGGGGATCTTGTTAGCACCGTAAAGTAGAATATCAGCTGCCATTAAAACGGGATAAGCAAACAGTCCATGATTGGCGGCAATGCCTTTGGCTTTTTTATCTTTGAAAGAGTGTCCGCGTTCCAGCAAGCCCATAGGTGTGATGTTGGAGAGGATCCATGTCAGCTCTGTAACTTCGGGAACATCAGATTGTACATAAAAATATGATTTTTCAGGATCAATGCCCAATGCCAAAAAGTCGCAAATGGCTTCAAACGTATGTTTGCGCAAACGTTCACCATCCGTAACGGTAGTGAGTGCGTGATAATTTACAATAAAACAAAACAGTTCATGATTTTCCTGGTAATCGATCATTCGTTTCATCATTGCAAAATAATTGCCCAAGTGAAGGCTGCCAGAGGGCTGAATGCCGGAAAGAATTCGCATGTTACATCCTTTCTATAGTAATTCTCTATATTCAAATTTCAGACTGTGCTGTCACACATAAAGAGATAAATTACAAAAACTTGGTCGATTAATCAAGGTTAATCTCTGCTTATGTTAAAGCACAATGATGCGGGTTTTTAACAGTTTGTAGAAAAAAACAGGGATTTACTTGCTTTTTCAAGGGCAAATTTGTAATTTCGGCGCGTAAAGCATTCATTTTTTTGAATCAGGAGGTTAAATGACGACACAAGAGTATATCCGGATTGAGGAACAGTACGGAGCTCACAATTACCATCCATTGGATGTTGTGTTGACTCGAGGGGAAGGCGTTTGGGTTTATGATGTTGAAGGTAAAAAGTACATGGATTTTTTGAGCGCCTATTCGGCGGTAAACCAGGGGCATTGTCATCCCCGGCTGGTGAAAACCATGAAAGATCAATGCGAAAAGATCACCCTTACATCGCGGGCGTTTCGCAATGATCAGTTACCCCTGTTGTGCAAAGAGCTTTGCGAATTGACAGGTTTTGACAGGGTGTTACCCATGAACAGTGGTGCAGAAGCGGTGGAAACAGCTATTAAAGCAGCCAGAAAATGGGGCTATACCGTCAAAGGAGTGGCCAAAGACAAGGCAGAGATTGTTGTGTTTGGCAACAATTTTCATGGCCGTACTACAACCATTGTGGGATTTTCTTCCGAAGAACAATATAAGGAAGGTTTTGGACCCTTTACACCGGGTTTTATGTTGGTCCCCTATGGAGATATTGATGCATTAAAAGCAGCCGTTACAGAAAACACGGTGGCTGTTATGATTGAACCTGTACAGGGAGAAGGCGGTATTTTGATACCTAAAGAGGGTACCCTTGAACAAATTCAGGCGCTCTGTAAAGAAAAAAATATGCTTTTTATTTTAGACGAGATCCAGTCCGGTTTGGGCCGCAGCGGCAAGTTGTTTGCCTATCAGTATGAAAATGTGGATCCGGATGTGGTGATTATTGGAAAAGCATTGAGTGGTGGATTTTATCCTGTTTCAGCAGTACTGGCCAGCGATCAAGTACTGGGTGTTTTCAAGCCAGGAGATCATGGCAGCACCTTTGGAGGAAATCCATTAGCGTGTGCTATTGCGCGCGAGTCCTTGAGCATTTTGGTTGAAGAAAAACTCCCGGAACGTTCTGCCGAATTGGGCGAATATTTTAAATCTAAATTGCAAACATTGGATTCAAAGCACATCAAAGAGATCCGAGGACGCGGGCTGTTTATCGGCATTGAACTGAATCCTGAAGCAGGCGGCGCGCGCAGGTTTTGTGAACAGCTTGAAAAAGATGGTCTTTTGTGTAAAGAGACGCACGAGAATGTCATCCGATTTGCACCCCCATTGGTGATCAGTAAAGAAGATCTGGATTGGGCATTTGAAAAAGTGAAAAAGGTGCTTGAATCAGAATAAATTGGTAATCTATAGTGTTGATAGAAAAAGCAGATTTAAGAATAAGGAATAAAATAAACAGGAGATACCTATGAAACGCATGATGTTTGTCAGTGTATTGGTATTGTTGACTGCTCTTTCGGCTTTTGCGAAACAGCCAACTGTTGTAGATGCAAAAATTGATCCTGCTGTTGCTGCACCGGGCGCCAAAGTTGTTATTACCGTCGAGTTTACCGGAAAAACAGCGGATGTTGAATCAGTTGAAGTATTGGTTAAAGAATATCCCTATGATGCACCAGAAATGATCTTGCAGCCCAAAGAAGGCAGTGAGAAAAACGTATGGGAACTGGTAGGTCAGGTACCTTATGAAGCGCCTTTGGAAAAATTGACCCTGGAAGTAAAAGCTTTGGATAAAGACGGTGAGCAAATTGTTACTGAAGCTTGTAAAGATCAGTACTGGGGTAAAGCCGCAAAACTGATTTTTGAAGTAAAACAATAATCTGAAAATAATTTAAAAAATTAATAATCCCCGGTAACCCTAGGCTGCCGGGGATTTTTGTGTGAAATATTCACAATAATGAATAAAATTGTATAAATATGTTGCATTATTATGATTATTTTAGTAATGTTGTGTGAGTATTTCACATTTATATAAAGGAATGAGATGTTAGTAAGATTTGTAATAAATAATGTATATTCATTTGGGGAGCAAAAAGAATTTAACATGCTGCCACAGCCCAGATATAAGCCCCACAATCATCACAAATACTCGGAATGTGGATTAAATTTGTTAAAAATGGCTTCAATTTATGGGGCGAATGGAGCCGGGAAATCAAATTTAGTTAAAGCATTGGATTTGTTAAAAGATATAGTAACAACAGAAATGTTACCTGCGAATATCCAGGATATAGCTTTCAAGTTTAATAATGATAAAAGTATATTATTTGCAATTGAGTTTATTTCAAATAGTAAAGTTTTTATTTATGGTTTGGAAATATCTAGGCAAACAGTGATAACTGAAGAGCTATATTTATCAGGAGTTGGAAAAAGAGATGATGAATTGATTTTTGAAAGAAAAACTAACAATGAGGGAAGCACTCAAATTCTTTTTTCAAATGAATTTATGATGGATTCCGAAAATCAGATCTTGAAAAAATTAATAGAAAAAAGTTTTTCAAAATCCAATAAACCAATTTTTAAATTGCTAACAACTTTAAAAAATCCACAATTAGAATTAGTTGGAGATGCATATCAATGGTTTGAAGATTGTTTACAAATTATTTTTCCAAGTTCAAAGCCTGCAGCTTTGGCTCACCATGTTGATATTGATGATGATTTTAAAAAATATACTATTGATATATTAAAAGCGTTTGATATAGGAATTGTTAATATTGTTTTAGAAAAAAAACAGATGAAAGAGTTTTTTGGTGATAGTGCCGACTATGATATTGAAGAGCTAATAAAGAATATTGAAGAGTCTCCATCAAAAATGATCGCATTAAGGAATAGCAATGGTGATGAATTAATAATTGTTAAAGAAAACAATGATTATATAGTAAAACATCTGTTTTTGGAACATTTGGGTATAGGTGAATCAGTTAAACGTTTTGATTTAGATGAAGAATCTGATGGTACTCTACGTTTACTGGATTTTATCCCTGCTTTTAAAGTAATTGTCTCAAAGAAAAAAGTTTTTATAATTGATGAAATAGAAAGAAGTATGCACCCGGTTTTAATTAAAAAATTAATTAAAAAATTTTCATCAGATGAGAATACCAAAGGCCAGCTTGTTTTTACAACGCATGAATGTAATTTACTGGACCAGTCCATATTCCGTCAGGATGAGATATGGTTCGCTGAAAAGGACAGAAAAGGCTGTACGGATTTGTATTCTCTGAGCGATTATAAAGAGCATAATACAATTGATATTCGTAAAGGGTATTTGAATGGCAGGTATGGTTCAATTCCTTTTTTAGGCAACCTTGATGAATTAAATTGGCATTCTTATGATACTACAAAAACCTGATAAACGAAAGTATGTACGTGAAGCCCCCAGTAAAAAAGCAATAAAAATTTTCATATTTTGTGAGGGTGCTAAACGGGAATATCAATATTTTAGTTGTTTTAGAGGATTAGATTCAAGAATAGATCCCAGAATTATCCAGACTGAGCAGCATGATAATAATTCTCCAACAGGATTATTTGAAAAAGCACAAGAATTATTCAAAGTTCAAGACATTGAATTAAGAAGTACTGATTATGTCTGGTTTATTGTTGATGTTGATAAATGGACCCAAATAAATGATTTGAAGAATGATGCTGAAGAAGAATCATGGTTTGTTGGAATCAGTAATCCTTGTTTTGAAGTTTGGTTGTATTATCATTTTTTTGATAGTTATCCGGATTTTGAGAATATGCATATTTCAAAATCATGGAAAAGTTTTGTAAATAAAAAAATTTCCGGGGGATTCGATTCCAAAAGATGTTTTGTTCTAATTGATAAAGCAATAGAAAATTCAAAAAAGAACTATAAAGAAAAAGATGATATACCAATTGTCGGAACAACAGATGTATTTAAACTTGGACAATTGATATATCAATTTGTTAAGAATAAAATTTAATTTTCTGACAAATTCTCTCCATAAACCAGCGATACCCGTTCTATACCTTCGTGCATTGCCAGCTCTTGCACCAGTTCCTGATGGGTTTTATCTTTTTTAAAGCGCACATTAAAGGTGAGCTCGAGAAATTCGCCCAACCTCGCGGAACGGATATTAACAAGAGAATGAACAGACAGGTATTTTTTGAAAATATCGAGATAGGCGGGCTTTTCATTGTGCTCCGGCATGACCCAGAATCGCAGCATCATTTCTTCATGAAAGGTGGCGCCATATTTGGTGAAATGTAAAATAACAACGATCAAGGCTACAACAGAGCAGCCAATAATCCCAATGATATGGTTGCCGGCGCCAGCTGCCATGCCCGCGGCAAGAGAGAAAAAAACAAATGCAATATCGAGCGAGTCTTTAACGGCAGTTCTAAACCGGATGATTGACATGGCACCTACCAAGCCAAAAGCCCGAGCCAGGTTGTTACCGATTACCATAATGACAATTGTAGTAACCATTGTAATGATGATCAATGTGTTTACAAATGTAACCGAATAAGCATATCCCTTGTAGGTGAGTTTATATACAAGTGTAATCAATAAACCCAAGCATAAAGATAGCAAAATATTAAAAAATACATCAAAAATAGTTATAGTTGCGCTGTTTGCCAGCAAACTTTCAAAAATGAGATCCTGCATCCGTTAATCCTTTATTTCCGTTAAAATTTCCATCTATTCCCAGGCAGTATTTTGAAATCGATTCCGGTCGTATTTTAACTTTTTGTACCAGCCTCCGCATCCATTTGGGCATAAATTCGTCAAATTTCAGTTCCAGAATGCATTGTTTTTCAGTAACCGGTGCGAGGGTTTCGTTTGTATATATTTCATTGTGAGAGGGAGCATATTTCATTCTTACATTATAGTCTATGGTTAATCTGGCCCTGTCATCAATTTGGTCCATGAACGCATCTCTGTCATATAGTATCAGCAGGGTAGGTTCAAGGTTTAGTGTTGTCATGTTATAGACAAAACGATGCAAAGATCTGTATTTACCGTTCGAACTCTTGAATCGGTTAACATATTCGACTGGTGTTTTCATCAAATCGTCAATGTTGGTAATGGGTATTTTGGTTCTTTCTTTGACAACACAATTGTTGTATCTGCGTTTAATTTCCAGGAATCCTATATTGTCCGGGTGAAAATCATTATATGTTCTTACGCGTAATTTTTTCCTTACTTTGAGCCCGTCTACCTTTTCATAATAAAAATCAAGGTCTGGCGTATCATAATAGAGGCTTCGTACCAAATAGCGATTATTTTCTACTTTTTCCGCATAGGGATCAAGTTTGACAAAAGGCCCAATCAAATTTTTTATATTTTCTGCCATTTCAACAGGAACATAATACTTGATTTCGTATCGTGATATGTGATTTTTAGAGCTGGTCATTGAATCGTCCTGTTTTATGATCTAGATTGTTAGCTTTCGTACTTTATAGTTATTCCACTGTTCAATGAATCGCTGATACAGAGGAACCGGTCCAAAATTGATTTTTGCGATACCCGTAGAACCGGTTTTGATTATGTTTTCCGGATTGGCGATACTGCATAACAGGTAGAATATGGACTGCCCATTAATAAAATGCGCCTGATTCCCAATTTCGAGTATTTGACATTCTCTTGATTCATAATTGTTGTAAGGTAATGCAATCTTGATTTTTTGATCTGTCTTAACCCGGCCTATTAATGATTCTGAAACGGGTATTTTTACAATCAGGGTGTCGGTTTTGTTTACCTGGCATACCAGGCCGGCTTTGTTGCCGTCACTGACAATACCGGATACCGGGGAGGTGATTTGCTTTGCCTGGTTTTTCATTTCAAGGATCGAATACTGTTTTTCAAACCCTTCCAGTTCGGTTTGGATATATTGAATATACTCTGGCTTTTCTCCTGTTTGGGTTGCTTTTAATTTTGCGGTTTGTAATTCTGCATTTATCTGTAAAAGTCTAAAAGTCGCTTCTGCCAGTTCCAGTTCTTCAATGCTGATCAGACTGGAATTGTACATTTCTTTTTTTCGTTCAAGCTGCGGTTTATATGCTTTTATCTGGGCTCTGGCATATTCAAGCTCCTGCTCTGCTTCTTGCTGCAATTCAATTTTTTCACCTACTTTTAACATTTGTAATTCAGCACGGGTTTGTTCAAGCTCGGCTTTAATTGTTTCAATACGATATTCGTCTTCTTTTGAATGTATTTGGGCAATCACCTGACCGGCACGGATGGGGGTGCCAAATGTTATATTGGGTAAAAGCTTAAAATGTACCAGGTCTGGCCGGCTAAAATGAAAGCATGAAAAACGATCTACCAGATTTTTATCGTTTCTTGTTAATTCCATGTATAATTTTTCAGGATCATCCATGTGAACCGACCACTCTGCCTGTGCTAAAAAAAGACAGGGGAATATATGGGTTTTGTTTGTTTTAATAAAACCAGACATAATGGCTAAAATCAGGATTACCAGTGAGATCAGTATAAGGATTGTTTTGTTTTTCAATTTTATCACCACTCTGTTATTTGAGATGTATTGCTTTTATTGTGTTAATATGCTTGTTGTCAATTTCCAGTCGGTAAAAATAAATACCGGATGGTAAAGTTGAGCCATCCCATATTACCGTGTTTTCATTTTCTGATGGATAGAACGATTCAACTTTTTGGCCCAGTATGTTGAATATTGTGATTTCCGCTTTTTTTGTTTCACCGGAAAACCGAATTGTTGTTTTATTGTAAAAAGGATTGGGATAGTTTTGATACAATACTGATTTTGACTCCGAGGCGGGTTGGTTATTGGTTCTGCCGGGTGACCCATATAAAAACCGTCCGGACCAGCTTTCTGGTATTCCGTTGTCACTGTCGGGATCCAATAATTCTAGTGTAGCCCCTTTACCGTCTGCGGAAACCGGCCAGGGAGCCTTGTCATCAAAGCGTACCGAATCTACCAGCAAATTGGCAAGATTGTACAGGCTTAAAAGTTCACCACCATTGTTCAGCCCAAAATCCATGTTTCCCAAAATGCAGGTAACATCGGGATAAAACGATTCGAACTCGAGTGTGTCTTGACATAATACCAGGTAAGCATTACTGCCAAGAATTGTATTGTTTGGAAAGGTATATGTGTTATAATTTTCATCCTGAAAGGTCCAGTTTGAAATATTTATACTTGATGAATCTGCATTGTAAAATTCTACCCAATCTTTTGAATCAAAGTCGTTGGATGAATGATAATTGATTTCGTTAATGACAATTTTGGGTATGGACATATAAGGAACTGCACCCATGTCCGTAATAAATCCGTCATTGTCAGAACCAAAATTGGGATTTCCTGCATGAATGCAGGGAGAATCCGGTAACAGTGAATAATCATTTTCTGACGCAAACCGGGGATCATCATAAAGGTTGCCTTGCCCTGATAAGAGTTTTGTATCGCACAAGGTATAACTGATTTGAATATCTGATTTTTCATCATAATAAACAGGTGTTACTGAACCTGAAATGATGGTATTCGAGATATTTATAACACCTCCCCATAATGAATGATTTACACATAATGCTGAAAAAGAAATGTTGTTATTTACCAGGGTATTATTGTTTGCAATGACATTTGAACTGTCTTGTACGGTTATTCCGGTTTGTGCATGTTCCAATATGTTATAGTCCATCATGGCTGTAGAATGGTCCGATATTTTGATTCCATAGTCCGGAGCAGAAGAAATTCTGTTTTGAGATATGTAAATATTTTTTGAATCATTCGTTATATAGATGCCGGAATTTTTGATACTGTTTCCTTGAATTGTACTATTGTCTGCGTTTTCCAGGATGATTGCATCAGCAGAATCTTTTAGAACAATGTTGTTATCCAGAATTGTTGCCAGACAATTGGTAATGCGTATTGCTTTCCCCTGCATATCAGTAAATGAACAGTTTTTAATCTCGGCTTTATTGCCACTGGCGGATATGCCTCCCGAACAGTTTATGAAAGAAGCATCCTGTATTAACAGATTTGTATTGTTTGCGCTAATAACGGGTAAATGGGTTTCCGTATTATCCCAATGAAAGCAATTGATAAATTGAATGTTCGAAAATATGCATTGATCTTTAAGAGTATCAAGATAGATACCTGACCAATACTGATCAGCCGTATTTGATTTGAGTTGGATCGGTTCTTGTAAAGAGCCAGTGGCAATGATGTTTCCTTTTATTGTCAGAGATGTGGCTTCATCAAATACGATTTCTGCACCTTGTTCTATATATAGGATAGCGTTTTCATGAACTGTTATGTCCTGGTTTACATAATAGGGAGAATTCTCTTTGGTTAAAGTTATGTCATTTGTGATTTCCGGGTTCAATGGAGTTTGGTCTTTGATTGTAAAAGCATTATAGGTGTCAAATCCCGGAACTTTGGTATATGGATTTGATGCGGTAACATACCAGTAATATGTTGTTTTGTCTGTCGGTGTTGCTATGGATGCAAGCGTGTCTGTAATGTTTTCAACCATGAAAACAGGTTCAGAAGAAAAACTTTTAGATTTGCTATAATAAAGCGTATACGTTATGGGATTGTTGTTGGGATCTTGAGACGCATACCAGTTGAAATGTACAGAGTCATGAAAGACGGTTGCCTGTGGATTGATTCTGAAAGATGAGGGCCAATAAGCAAACTGGTCCTTTAGCTTGGCATATCGGGATGAAATAAAGGCTTTGTCATTATCAATGGCTTTTGTCCAGACATCCAGGCTCTCCACATTGTCCGTTGTATCTCTGCTTACATCATCTTGAATAACAGCGGCCAGGCTATCCATGATGGGGGTAACATGTTCTGAATTTATCCAGGTTGCCGCCAACTCATCGATTCGGGTTTGAATGTCATCCAATACAGGTGTGCATAGAATAGCCCTTTCAAGCAGGGGGTTATCTACAGTCCACATACCAGAACTACGATGATAGGCATAGTTGATGCCATAAGGACTTAATGAAAGGTCCATATCCCAGGGGAGATACATCCATTTATTGCTTTTTTCAGTGTCATGGTACAGGTAATAGTTGTGATAATATGTGCTGCCGTTAGAGATCATCATGTTCACGGCAAAAGCATTAATAAGGGATTTATAATCAAAGGTGTTTTGAAGGAACTGATAGAAATCGCCATCCTTTACTGTGTTAATATCTCTGATCAGTTCTTTCAGGTCAGTAAATGGTGCAGATTTGTTTGTTTTTTTCTCCCAGTGATATTCAACATCATCATAAACACTCAGACATGCTCCGTCTTTGTAAGCTTTGTAGAGGTTGCCGTCTACATCCAGGTCCCAATGTTTTAAAAAATAGTTGTCAATATTTTCAATTCTAACATATAAACCCAAATATTCACCATTCAGGTATACGCTAAAATGTTCAGTCCTGAAACAGGGGTGCCCGGTATCTCTATACAATCGGCTGGAAACAGTAGAGCGAAAGTATCCCAGGTCCCGGTACTCGGCGTTCAGGTTAATGGTATCCCCCCAATCATCAAATTTTTCAGGGAATTGTAATTTCAAAGATTTTTTAGGATAACCTCGTGAACTGTCACCCCTGATACGCATAGGAATACTAGGCCATGTTTGCCCATCATATTCAACCGCGACATGTATATAATAATCCTGAAGTGGGTTATCATAGATATATTTAAAGCTGTCCTGGGAGCAATAAATATTTATCGTTTTAATGTCAGAATTCGATTGGTTTTGCCCTGATAAATTATCTTTTGCAAAAGAAAAGCCTGAAAACAACAACATTAAAACATAAAATGCCGGAATGATTTTATATACTGCTTTTTTCAATTTAAACCTATATTACTGTTGTTTGTCCCTGATCCTAGTCCGGGAGAACCGGACAATAATTGATATTGATTATTGAATAAAGGGGTGCCAGAAATACAATTCGGGGAATTGTTGTAATCCGGATCGTTGGTTATTGAATAACTGATATTTATAGCATTTTCAACTGTACCCTGTTTTTTTATGTCAAAATTGTAAATATTATCTTCATTATTATAGAGGATGGTATTGGTGACCTGCATAGAACCGTTACATCCCCAATCATATGAATCACCAAAACGAAGTCCAAATTTGTTATTTATAACCACGCAATGATCGACAAAGACATTAGGTTCATAATACCCTGCTTCAATTCCCTGTTCACAGCCAGAAACTACACAGTTGCTAATTCTGGCATAGTTTGCATTAGAGGCAGCCAATCCTTCATGCATACAGTCCATCAGCAGACAGTCATTGATTACCAGCTTGGCTTTGTTGTGATCTATGGCGTCGTCTTTGCCCGTCATAATGAGACAGTGTTCCACCCGTGAAGGTTCATCGGTATCCGCGTGGCTAGAGAAATAGAAACCGTCATTATCGTCATCCACAAAAATTCCATCGTCATTGGGCATATCCATAACACGAGTATTGGTAATGGTCATCAGGCTGCCCAAAAATTCACCTCCCGTATCGCATCTTGAGATTAGACAATTATCAATTGTCACTGTACAGGATTTTGTTCCTAATGCTTTACCGGGATTGTCAAAAAGAAAACAATGGTCCAAAGCTGAGTCAGATTCATTGAACATTAAAACCGGTTGACTGTGCGAATGCCCAAATTCTTTTTCCTGGTCAGCGCCTCCGTTATTGAAAATACAAAAAGACAGATTTGCAGTAGTATTGATATATTCTATTCCTCCCCAGGCACCATTCGCTTCATATGCAGTAAAATAGACAGGTTTGTCTTTTGAGCCTTCAATTAACAGTTTTCCATAAACAAATAGATTTACCGTGTTTTTCAAAAGTACAATAGTGCCTTCCTGAATTTTTAATTCGTCACTTGTCTGAATGGTGAGGTCACTATCAACGATATAACAGGTATCGCTTTTCCATTCTGTAAATCCATTCAGATTACCACTGACATGTTTTTCAGGAAGCGTGATAGTATTTATGGTTTTTCTTTCTGTAATATTTTCAATTTCGAATGTAAATGTGTTTTGCAATCCCGTTTCAATGATTGCGCACCCGGTCCCTTTTTTTAGGAAAAAGTCTTTACTGCTGGTTTGTTGGTTAAAAGCCAGGGAATAGCTTTGTTTGGTATTGTTGCCAAAAAACAGGTCGTTCTCTTTGGGGAGAACAATAACAGGTAAAGGACAGTTTTGACACATTTGGTGCAATGTTATGAATTCATATTCAGATACAAAGGATGTCTCGGGATCTATAGAATTGTCTCTTGAACAATAGGCCAGAACCAAAAGGGACAAAAATAATATATTATATAGTTTGTTCATCATTTAAACAGTACTGCCTTTTTAGTATCTACTATTTTATTATTTACAACCAATTGATAAAAATATACGCCTGAGCTTTGATTGAGGGTATTCCATGTAACCATAAAAGTGTTTGTTGAAGGAGTGAGTGATACAACAAGCTGACCGGTTATGTTGTATATTTTTATTTCAACTTTTTGATTTAATTTTGAAATAAAGCTGATATGGGTTTTTTCGTTAAAAGGATTTGGGAAATTTTGTCGCAGGTACGAATTATTTGCAGGCTGCTCCGTTGTATCGATTTTGCTGTACCTGCTGTTAAAAGCACACGGACTACCAAAATTATCAGAAGCTGCCCAATGTTGTGCTACATTATTGTCAAGCAATGGATTGATCAATTCAAGGGTTGCACCACTGCCATCCGGACCTTCGGGCCAGGGTGCGTGATCGTCAAATGCTACAGAGTCTATGGTATTGTGTAACGCATCATAGAGGACCAGCTGTTCTCCGGAAGCACTTAGTTTGAAATCCATTTCACCTATGATTTTTTCTACATTTGGAAAACCCGATTCAAAGTCCTCCATGTCAGAACAAATTACCATAAAATCATTTGGAAGGATTTTGGTGTTTGCAGGAAAGCGGTACATGTTATCCAAATCACCATCTGAAATTGACCAGTAAGAGATATCTGTAACAGTATCGTTGGGATTGAACAATTCAAGCCAATCACCAACATCAAACTGTTCTGCCGAGTTGTAATTGATTTCATTGATTACAATGTCTATAGGCTCACTATGAAGCGGTTCAAAATGAGTACAGCATTTTGATGTGATTTTTATTTGAGCCGGGGAAAGTAAGGTAATTGAATCACCTATTGCTATTTCAAGTATCGCGTTACCAATTGTTTTTTCTTTGGTTATGGTTACCGTAGAAAGCTCGGTGTCTGATGATATATAAAGACTTTTTTTAGCCTGAACTATTGTGCCTTGCGGTATGAGAAACTGATTCCAATATTTCCCGGATTGAAGTGTGCAATATGAAAGATCAATATCTTTGTCAGAGTTGTTGTACAGTTGAACTGTATAGTTGTTTCCTATTTTATAAATACTACCGAGTTGAATGTTTTGTTTTATATTCATTTCCTCATCAAACAGACGTATTGCATGAGAGTGAGAGCTGTTGAATTTTATGTAAAAGTGACCGTTTGCCGGAAAATCATAATTTTCAATTGAGAAATAATACGGCAAGATCTGTGGTGAAAAATTTTTAAATTCAACCTGACAGCCATATAAAAGATCACCTGCCAGACTGTCATTATGATTGCCATCGTCATACATAGGAACGGTATACAACTCAAATCCGGCAGTGCCTTCCCAATCCATATCTTTAATGATATTCAAATTTATATTCTGGGATTGAGATGATTTAACCTGAAAAGTGACTGTGGAATCCGGAGTGGGAAATGGATTGGAACAATAAAAGTTTGAGAGCTGTGGTCTGTTAAAGGTTGTTTTGGTTTTCAAGAAATCTTTACGTTTTGAAAAAAAGGATTTTAATTCTATTACTGATTCGTCAAATTCCTGATTTGTACATCTTTTAAAGGTGTCGCTATAAATATCTGATTGTATTTGGGTTACATCATTATCTATTTCAGAAAGAAGGTGCGAAAATTTTTCGTTTATAATGGTTAGAACGACATCCCAGAACATTTTTTTATATTTTTCATGCTCTAACAATCTTTGAAAAAGGAGCTGGTTTTTTAAAGGGCTGTCATAATAAAATGTCTCATAATCTTGAATGTATTCACCTTTCCAGGAAAAGCCCCAGGCTGCATCATTGTCCCATGGAAATATCTCCCAAAGACCTGTTTGGGGATTTAAATAAAAGAACAAATTTTTTGTAAAGCAATCATAACTGGATATTACAAATTCAATCGCAAAATAGTTGATTATATTTTCAACATTAACCATGTTTTCAATATTATTAACAAAATCCGTATTGTTGTAATAATAGAGCTTGTTTAAAAGGGTTATCAGTTTTTGGTAATCTTTTGGGTCACCAATTTTTTGTTCCCATGAAATTGGATATTCATCAAAGTGACAAAGGGGGGCCATGTTGGCGCTATGGTTTACTGCTTTAAATAAGCTGTTTTTTTGACGGTCGTTATCATCCAAAAAGTATTCATCTATGTTTTGTATGCATAAATAGACACCTCTAAACTCATTATTAACATATAGTTTTGCGTGTTTTGTTTTGGGGGCTGGAAATCCCATGCTTTTATAGAGTTTGTTCGTGAGGTGATTGCGAAGCATTGTGTTATCAATATATTCTGCATTGAGATTTATCCTTTCACAATCAAAAGTATTATTATCATTAAACAAATCAATCTTCCAACTCTTTTTGGGATAGTTGCGAGAAGACGCACCTCTGTACCTGACCTGACATTCATAGATTTTATCATCGCAAGCAAACTTGGCGGGATAATAAGTATCTTCGTATGGATTGTTGTCAAGCGTTTCAAGCCATGCCAGGTCAATAATTATATAATATTCTGGAAGCTCATCCGCATATAATAGCGAGACAAACAACATTATAAAAAGTGTCATAAAAAAATATAATAATTTATAAATTTTGGGAAATTTTAACATTTTCCACCCGATGTAGAATATAATATTATTTTGACGAAAATCAAAACTATATTAAATTTATGTTAAGAAATTGTAAATTTGCTGTATGTTTATAATACCTGCTCGCGCAAAAATTGTTCCAAGAATTTGATCTGTTGGAAAAGATTACGGAGTAAAGTTTGAGAAATGAAAATCTAAAGTATTGTAATAGGAAAAGTCTAAATAAAAAATCTGTGTGGTAAGAGTAGTAGTCTGGGGAATGTTTTAAAATTTAGAATGAACGAACTTTTTTGTCAGTAGTTCCATCATTTCCCTGATGATGGTTTTGCCACGATCTTTGGCATATTCTTTCCGCAGGATCTGATGGACGGTTTCTTTGCTGATTTCACCGGATTTGATTTTGGGGCGATATTGTTCGAAAATATCCTGAAAGGATTTGGGACGTGGACCCCAATTGCCCAGTTCATTGAATTCTCCGTCGAAAAATACAAACTTTGGTACAGCCCTGCCACCGTTGGTCAGGTAATTATCCATGATGTCCGGATGATCATCCCGCTCAAGGATGCGCAGCTTTACATTGTCCAATCCTTCAACCAGTTTGAATAGCACAGGTAGTGTTGCAACCGAGTCTCCACACCAGGGTATGGTTAGTACCATTATGTTCAAGTCTCCGGCGTTTTTGATCAGATTGCGGTCATCATCCTGGATTGCGGTTTTGTTATAATGATGCTGATGCAGTTCAAGCTGATCGGGATATTTTTGTAACATTTCGTTAAATGTATAGCCTTGTTCAAAGCGGTTTTTGTCAATCATGTCCATTTCCTGTATTGTTTTCTATTAATTTGATGAGAAACCCCCTTGCAGGATTCAAAATAGATGGTTTAAATTCATATTAATTTAACTTGACATTTTTGTTGTGAATAAATACTATTAAAGAGTAAATAACATCAGGGGTATATATGCAAATTATTGATTTGTCAGAAGCACATCAACCGCTCTATTTTGTCTGTCTAGAGGACTGGTCTGACGAGATTAAAGATGCGGCTGACCACAAGAAAAACTGGTTTCATACCATGAAAAACCGGGGATTACGGGTAAAATTGGCGGTGGATGATTCCGGTGAGATTGGTGGGATGATCCAATATCTGCCTATTGAAGAATCCTTTGCCGAGGGAAAAGATTTATACATGGTTCTTTGTATCTGGGTGCATGGGCATAAAAAAGGACGTGGAAATTTTCAAAAGCAGGGGATGGGCAAAGCTTTAATACAAGCCGCAGAAGATGATGTTAAAGCGCTTGGTGCTAAGGGTCTGGCTGCGTGGGGTCTCGCTATTCCAGCATGGATGAAAGCAAGCTGGTTTAAAAAGCAGGGCTATGTCAAAACAGACAAGCAGGGTGTTCAGGTTCTGTTGTGGAAAGCGTTTGAGGATAGCGCGGAACCTCCGAAATGGATTGCTCCAAATCGTAAGCGGATAACAAATCCTGATAGCCCCGAGATTACCATTTTTAAAAATGGTTGGTGTCCTGCGTTTAATATGGTATATGAACGGACCCGAAATATAGCCTCAGAGTATGGAGAGGTAATCCGTATGCATGAGATTGATACAACAGACCGTGACACATATAGGGAGTGGGGAATCTCGGATGGTATTTTTATTAATGGAAAAGAACTGAGTACCGGACCGCCACCCTCTGAAAAAAAGATCAGGAAAAAAATTGCAAAAGCAGTTAAAAAATATAAAAATTAAGAATCAGGAATTGGCAGCTCTGTTGATCTCGTCGTAATGTCCCTGTGGATGCAGTTCTTTAGATTTTACATTTTTCTCATTCACCAGAAAAGTCCTGATCTCTGCGCAAAGCTCGCATTTTGCTACATAGGCATTGTGTTTTGCTTTGTATCCATATTCTGTTTCCGCAAAAGTCAACAATCCGTTAATTCCATTGTTGTATAACAAAGTAATGAGTGGATAGTCTTGCGGATTCAGTTCTGATCCCAGATCGCTGGCTTGAATGCCCAAGCCGGTACAGAGTCCGGGAATGTAATAGCCATACAGGTCCACATGGAAATGACCGGTTTCAGTCAGTTCATGACAGCCGTGATTGCTGTTGCGTAACCGTTCCAACGGAATCCGTCTGCTGCTGAACGTGCGTAGCAGATCAAGCGTTCGGCCGCCGGTAGAGAGCCAATAGCGGTTCAAAACGCTCTGCGGCCATTGGTCGCCAAACAGGTCAATATATTCCTGCATTTTGTGTTTTCTGTCATCTGGCAGCTTGTCCAGTTCGTCATAAAAATCACTGATCCAGGGAAAGATGTTCATGCCGGTTTGCTGACATGCACGGATAACTCCTTTAACTTTGGCAAAGGGAATATACTCTACATGAAACGGACTGATGGAAACCAGCAGCGTATTCAGTCCATGCGTGCGTAAATTACGCAGCATATCGAGGGCTGAGAGATGATCATAAAACCATGACGAATTGGTTTCCACATATTCAATCGATACACCCAGCTCTTGCGCTGTATCCAGTACATCAATCAGCATGTCTGGCTTGAGCATGGGTTCGCCTCCGCCAATATGCATAGAATGGCAGCCCAGGGATTTTACCTTTTCCAGGTTACTTTTTACGATATCAGTAGAGATATAGTCATTGTCCCACCGCGGACTGCATCGGTATAAACAATGCCTGCATGTGGATGAACAGTTGTAGTTTGTGATCAGTCCACCAGAGATCAATCGGCTTATTTTTAAAGGATGCATGAAATTTTCCTGTTGGGTTTCTATAATAATACGGAAAACCCCCAAAAAATGCAAACACTCAAACAAAAAAACGTTTGCTGTTTTGTTGATAATTTTTATTTTTAATTATAATATATTGGGGATATCATGGTAAAAAAGTTTCTGGTATTAATTGTTTTTTTGTCTTTGCTTTCCTGTTGGAAAAAGCAGAATCATGATATTACACGTCCATTGATTCCCAGTTACCGGTTCAGCGGCCAAACTATCGATATGGACAGTGGTGAATTATTGACCGGGGTGTCCATACAGATCCGGCAGGTGCACATGCTTTACGATGTAACCTTTGGCACCCAGGTTGTTGAATCAGACAGTAATGGAAATTTCGAGTTTGATCCCATTTATCCGGGGACGTATTATATTGATTATCAGATTGGGGAGTACTGGATTGATGCCTGGGACAAGCTGGAAATTGGGCACAAAGATTCTACGGTTGTGATAGAAATCCCCAAAATCTTTATGTGTAATGTGTTCAGCACTTCATCCATGACAACGAATCCGGCAATTGCCAGTAATGGCTCCCGCCTTGTCTGTAACGAAATGTGGATGGGAGCGTTGACTGGCCAGTATCCGTTAGTTAATGCCGAACTGTTACGGAAATACAAGTACAATGTGAACCATTGGGAATTTGAGAATTATTTCATGTCCCCGTTTAATAAAAAGAATGTAACGGGAATGACCTATCACCGGGAGGTTGTACTGGCATGCGTGGGACCAGATTCTTTATATCAATTGGACCTGAATCAATTTACAGTGCAGAGAACCCATAAAATGACTCAAAATATTAAAGGGCTCTGTTTAAATATAGCAGATGGGCATGTATATTCCTGTTCACAAAATTCTATTTTCAGGCACGATAAAACGGATTTTTCAAAAATAACCGACCAGTACACGATTGAGGCAAATAATTTACGTGCTATGGCTTATTACAAGGGGATGTACTGTTATGATAATGATCGTTACATTTTACGTAAATTTGATGCAGATATGAATATAGCGGAATCTTATGTTTTGATACATAAAAGTACAGACCAGCAAGTCAAAAAAGTGTATGATATGACCTTTAGCGGTTATGGGGATTTGTGGGTAACAGAGCCTTGATTTCTTGGGAAAAATATTTATTCTCAAAGAAACAAGGCTGTTGATAAAAATAGATTTATTTTTTATTGATGAGTCTGAGCAGCCACAATAGCACAACAGCACCTATGGTTGCCATGATAATAGAACCGAGGATACCAAAAGCTGCCAGCCCCAGTGCATTAAACAAAAATCCGCCAATGATCGCACCGAGTACACCAACAATCAGGTTTCCCAGTAATTTACGTTTTTTATCCTTCATGATCTGACCGGCAAGCCATCCCGCGATCAGTCCCACAAGCAGAAATACGACTATATTCATGTTAGCCTCCAAATTGTATATATCAGAAAACAGAGCCAGTGGTGAAATTATTCATATAATTGATTATTAAAAAACATCTTTTCAGTCATCAAGAAACAAGTCGTTTGTATATCTGAAAATATTGATCATGTCTTGTTTATAAGGAGTTTCTGCAAATATTTTATTTGCGAGGAGAATGGTTTTCCAATCCTGTTCCGAAAGGTTGTCCAGTTTGATTTTACGTAGTTGCGAAATGACCGCTACAATTTCCAGCTGTTTTTCCATGGGGTATTCAGACACCTTGTCCTGAATGAATTCCAGGTAATTTTTAACGGTTTGGTCAAAAAATTTCTGGTCAATTTTCATGGAGCGCTCCTTTATCAGGCAAACAGCATTTCCACGTTTTCACGTGTTAAACTTTTGAAAAATCCGGAATCTGTGGTGATGAGGTCAGATACCAGTTGTTTCTTTTTATCCTGCAGGGTCAGCATTTTTTCTTCCACGCTTTCTTTGGTGATCAGGCGATAGACGAAAACCTTTTTCTCTTGTCCTATACGGTGTGCGCGGTCTGTGGCTTGAACCTCAACTGCGGGATTCCACCAGGGATCATAATGGATAACATAATCCGCTTCGGTCAGGTTGAGACCGGTTCCACCGGCTTTGAGGCTGATTAAAAAGATCTTTATATTTTTGTCATTTTGAAAGCGTTCCACACATTCCTGCCTGTTACGGGTGTTGCCATCGAGATAAACGTAGGGAATGCCAACCTCGTCGAGGTGCGCCTGTAACAATTTCAACATGCGTACAAACTGTGAAAACAACAGGATCTTGTGGTCTTCGGCAATGATCTCTTCAATGGATTCTTTCAGGTATTCAAATTTACCCGAGTCTTCGTTGATTGTGTTATCAATTAAATGCGGATGACAGGCAATTTGGCGTAGTTTGACCAATCCTTCAAGAATGTTCATGCGGGCTTTGTCTATACCAACCGTATCAATTTTTTCAAGAATCATTGAACGATAATAGTTTTTCCAATACTGATACAATTGCTGCTGTTCAGGATTCATAGAGCAAAAGACAGTTTGTTCTATTTTGGGAGGAAGTTCTGGTGCCACATTTTCTTTGGTTCTTCTGAGTATGAATGGATAAATCAACCGCTTCAGCAGAGCTGCTGTTTCAGTGTCCTGCTTTTTTTCAATGGGATTGGTAAAGAACGCCTTAAAGTAGGGTAATGGACCCAAAAGTCCCGGATTTAGAAAAGAGAACTGTGACCACAATTCGATGGTATTGTTTTCAACCGGCGTGCCGGTAAGAACCAGTTTGTATCTGCTGTTTAAAATACGAACCGCTTTGGCGGTTTGAGATTGTGGATTTTTAATTTTTTGTGACTCATCCAGTACGATATAATGGAAATCTAAATCCCGGAGAAAGGTGACATCGCGTCTCATAATGCCATAACTGGTCAAGATGATATCATATTCTTCAAAACCGTCAATGTTTCTCTGGCGGTAATTCCCGGTATGCACCATGACATTCAGTTCAGGGGTAAATTTTTTAATTTCCTGTTCCCAGTTGAACACGACTGATGTGGGGCAAACAATCAAGCTGGGGTTTTTGTTGCCTAGTTTTTTTTCTTTTAGCAACAGCGAAAGGGTTTGCAGGGTTTTTCCAAGGCCCATATCATCGGCCAGGCAGCCGCCAAAATTATATTTTTTTAAAAAGTAGAGCCAGTCAAAACCGGCTTTTTGATAATCCCTTAGAACACTGTTCAAGTTTGCTGGTAATTCCTGTTGTTCAATGCCTTTAAAGCCCTGAAGACGTTCGAGGTTGAAATTATATTCTTCGTCTACTATTTTGTCTTCGGCATCTTCAAAAAGAGAGTCTATGAGGGTTACATGATATTTTGCAACCTGTATTTCCTGATCATCTGAATGGCTGAAATTGAACAGGTGTTTGAATTTCTGGAACCATTCTTCAGGGAGCTTGGCTATGCTGTTATCTTTGAGTCTTACATACTTTTTGTTTTGCTTGACAGCGCGTCTCAGTTCGGAAAGGGCCAGGGGAACGCCTTCAATATCGATTTCGATATTCAGGTCAAACCAGTCGATCTTTGTGGTTACTGCCATGCGTACGTTTGGTTCGCCAGTCCGGATTCTGAAATTTTCAAGCTCGTCAATTCCATCAAGCACAAAACCCTTTTCGCGTAAATGGGGGATGTTTTTAAACATCCATTTCAAAACTTTAGAGTTGATCAATCTGAATGGGCCACGCGGTGAGGTTTTTAATCCGGATTTGAGCAGTGATTCAAGAATTCTGTTTTCATTTTTTATATCCCGACTGATGAGTGTTACAATTTCATCTTCTTTCCGAAATATATTGAATTGAGATTCGTTCGGATCAATCAAGTGGCCCCCGTAATTGAATGTGGGGGTGATTTCCAGATAATCTTCAGTTTCTTTTAAAGTTAAAACACAGTGACTGATAGAATTTTGATGCTTGACCGGTACAGAGTCTGGCAGGGGGATAGAAGAAAATAATGACAATTGTGGATAGATGTTTTCCAGAAAATCCGGAAACTCTGCTTTGGGTATCTGCAAATCAATAGTATCTTTAGTAAAGGGAAGCAAAAGGCCGGAATATTCCTGATTGTCAATTTTGTAAATTTTATTTTTTCTAATAACCCAAACCGGTTGTTCAGACAGGATGTGATACTCGGGATTTAGTTTTTCAGTTTTTTGTCCTCGAGTGATAGCCGGACTCAGGCTGTAATGTTCATTAATGTTTTCAAATTCAAAATTTATAGAACAGGCTTTGCCAAATTCAATGGGATCAGTGTTTTCGTTTGTTTTCAATAGCAGGGTGCTGTTTTGTAGAAAATCAAAAAGCGGACCCAGTTTGCTGCCATATTTAAAATGAAAGCTTGAAATGTCATAGTCGTGATTATTACCATAGTATCTGTAATTATAAAACGAATTTTGCTGCTGCTCTAATTTTTGTAGATACGATATGATAATGGGATCATTTTCAGCATATAAAAGTTCTTTAGAGTTTGGATCAAATTCACCAATGTTGGCAAAACGACCAATGCTGCCATCTTTTTTTACATACGCTTTTTGGGGGGTTAAAGACCAGGACTCATTATCAAACTGGATGATAAAGACAATTTTCCACTTTTGCATGGAATTGTCTTCACTGGTGGGTAAAGAATAGATTTGAGACTCTATTACCTGATCAAAAAATGATTTCCATTGTGGCTGCGATTGTAGTTGTATAAGGTTTTCCTGGTTTTCATTGTACCAGGTCTTTGCCTCTAGTAGCGCGGCAATTACATGCTCGCAGGTTCCCCAACTGGGACATGTACAGCTAGAGTAAAATTTTCCGTTCTCTTGTTCAACCTGAACGTTATGTGTTTCATCATTTTCGACGGTTGCTTTGAATTGTACAAGCCCGGTTTCAAGCAGTTCTACCTTACTCTGCTTGTATAGACGCACTCCTTTTTTGTATACAGAATCGTTAGAGTAAGCTTTAATATTTTCTAATGTTATATTCATCAACTGATATCATAATAATACAAAAAAGACTAAACTTTATGGTACAGTTTGTTTTGCTAAAAATCAAGGATTTTATTTTTTGTAAAGGTTAGTTCACACCAAATTACTGACCCCGTGGTGATTTTTGGGTATTTATTTTGTGATGATCATCTTTTTGACTTGTTTAAATCCTGGAGCTGACATTTTATAAAAATAAACGCCCGATGCAACTTTGACATGATTATCATTAAGTCCTGACCACGATACTGCATGGGTGCCCGCAGGTTTTTCTGCATCTACCAGGGTGGCTACATGTTTACCCTGCAGATTAAATATAGAAATATGTACCGGAGAAGCTTCTGGCAGTGCATACATGATGGTTGTTACAGGATTAAATGGGTTGGGGTAATTTTGAGCCACTAGAAATGTTTCGGGCAGTCCTTTGTCTACCAGAATTTCCTGTGGGCCAAATATTTGTGTGGTGCCATCAATATTCAGGCATAATAGTTTATAGTAATACGTTTTAAACAGTTCCGGTTTTTCATCGATAAAAGAGTATTTTTTTAATGTTGTACTGTTACTGCTTTGTATAATAGTTGTGTTTATTTTTTCATAGCTACCATCTTTGGTCTCTGAACGTAGTACGTTGTATCCCAACATATCCTGTTCACTGTGTACATTCCATTCGATCTGAACTTTACCTTCAAGCAGTTCCAACTCTAACGAAGAAAGCTCAACCGGCAAAGTTTGTTCTTCACCCAGGGGAGATTCGTTCCCAAATTCGTCAACAGCAGTTACTGTATAATAGAGGGTTACTTGCGGATCCAAAAGGCGGTCATCATAATGTACAAATGCCGCGTTTGTTGTTGTGCCCACAATTTCAGATTCCAATGGGGGATAAGACAGGGTTTCCTGGCAATAGATATAATAATAAATAGTACCGGTTTCAGGGTCACCGTTTATATCTGTAGTTACCGGGTCCCAAATAATAGTAGAAGAACCGGTTCCCTCAGTTTTGGCAATAACAAGTGAAGCTGTTATAAAGAAAAAGAAAATTATAATATGTTTATATGCTCTCATCATACTTCCATGAATTTGATCTACTACATCAAAAATTAATTAGCAAATTTCAGGCCGAAACTGCAAAAAATAAGCCTGTTGTTTTTTAAGAACTTACGAAGCTGCTTGTGAATGATAGTTTACAATATGTGTATTTTATGAAACATTTCTAGTGTCCAATTGTATCATATATGAAAAACATCTTGTTATTGCAGCTTTTTATCAATAATTTTGTTCATGAAAAATATTAAACTACTTTTGCTTATAATTTTATTTACGGGTTGTGCAAAGCAGGGGTATCCCCCTGGTGGGCCTGTGGACAAGCGCCCACCTTTGATTTTAAACACATATCCACCAGCAGATACAACCCAAATTGCGGTTGATACCCGGGTGATGATTGAGTTTAGTGAAGCGGTAGACCAGCAGTCCTGCCAGGAATCTATATTCATTACTCCGTTTCCGGGCGAGAATATTCAATATAAATGGAAAAAAGGGCGTCAGTTATTTATCACCTTTCCGGGACCGTTGGCTGAAAATCGTACCTATGTAATAACAGTGGGAACCGGGACCCAGGACCGGCGCAATAACAAGATGCGCTCTTCGCATTCACTTGCATTTTCCACAGGTCCGGTGTTGGATATTGCCTCTATCAGTGGGAATGTTTATGCATCCGGGAAAACACCGGTACAAGGTACTCAAATATGGGCTTATGATTTGGAAGAAGTTCCAGAACCCAATCCATCTGTTGACTTTCCGTTATATATTACCCAGGTAGGTGAAGACGGTGAATATGACCTGTCATACATGGCCTTTGGACATTATCGTTTGCTTGCAATCAAAGACCGGGATATGAACAATAAATATGATACAGAGTATGATTTGCTGGGCGTTAGTTTTAATGATATTGATTTGTCAGAAGCGGTTCCTTCTGTTAATGGTTTTGATTTCAGGATTGCGCTTGAAGATACCACTGCTCCTATTTTACGCAGTGCCGGAGCGCTGGACCAAAATCATGTGGATATTCGGTTTTCGGAAAACATGAGAACTGACAGCTTGTATAACGTGAGTAACTATCTACTCTATAATCCTGTTGATACGTTGACAATTCTGGATGCCTTTCCCGATGCGTCTACTCCATTTTTGGTGCATTTAACTACCTCGGAACAGATTTCGGATAGTATGTATTTTGTCAAGGTTGAGCACGCTATGGACCTTGCCGGGCATTTACTTGGGCCGGATACATTAAATGTGAATTTTAAGGGCAGTACAGTCCCGGATACAACGGGTCCTTATTATGTCAGCATGATTCCGGCGGACAGTTCAAAGAATGTAATGATAGATACAACCATAACCCTTTTGTTCAGTGAAATAATGGACCGGCAATCTGTTGAGCAAAACCTGGTGGTTGCAGATACTCTGGGGGATACCTTGTCTGGCTCATTTAGCTGGCTGCATGGTGCAAGCGTAGAATTTGAACCGGATGTTCCCATGGATCCGGAAACTTTTTATTGGGTAACATTGCCTGTTGATTCAACTGTTAAAGATTATTTTGGTAATCCTTTGGCAGACACTCTAATGCAAAAGCGGTTTAATTCAATTAATCCTGATACATTGAGCGAAATTGCGGGAACCGTTCGGGATGCGGATACATCGGCAACCGGTCGTTTTCAGGTAACCGCGCAGATGATAAATGGACCGGAAAAGACATTGTGGATTGATGGAGAAGGTGATTACCGGTTTACGGAGCTGATGCCGGGGGCCTATGTATTATCTCTATTCAGGGATGAAGATGATAATAATGTTTACAGCAAAGGAAGGGCTTTTCCTTATCAGGCTGCCGAACGTTTTTATATTTTCCCGGATACAATCAAGATCCGATCAAGATGGCCCGATGAAGGTGAAAATATAACATTGCCAAATTTCTAGTCTACGTCGTCAAACATGGAAACCACACGGCCACCGTTTTGAGATTTGGGTTTGTCTTTTTCAGTTGATTTTTCTTCTTTGGATGGTGCCGGCTCATCTTCTTCAGGTGTTTCCACGCGTTCAATGCGTACCGGATTTTGATTCATGGTAAAATTGGCGCCGTGCATCTGGTTATCATCCAATATCCAGGTTGCGGTTTGCAATGGCATAGATAATACCAGAAATTTCATTTGCCACCATCCTTTTTTAACATCAGGAGATACGTCTTCTACTCTGGCAAAAAAAGAAGGTTCGTCATGAAAGTAAATCAGTACAACTTCTCCCGGATGGAACATATTTTTATAGAAAGGCATTATATCTCCTGTGTAATGGTCGCAATTCGTTCTGATAATATAAAAAAAATCTTGCAAAAGTTGAACATTATTTATAATATAAATTACTTAAATAAGGCCTTCACGAATTATCGCTGGAGGTATTTTTTTGTCTATTAAAGTGTGAACATATGAATCCAAAAATTAAAGCAAAAGTTATTGATGCAGAAGGATTACAGCGTACTATTGTTCGTCTTGCTCACGAGATCATTGAGCGGAACAAGGGTGTTGATAATGTTGTAATCGTTGGTATTCAAACCAGGGGTGCAACCATTGCCACCCGTCTGGTAAACAAAATTGAAGAAATTGAGGGAAAAAAGGTACCCCTGGGTATTCTTGATATTACCCTGTATCGGGATGATTTTAGAAAGAGGATGAAACAACCGGTAGTGCAGGTTACCCGAATTCCGTTTGAGATCAATGATGTTCAGGTTGTGCTTGTGGATGATGTCATGTTTACCGGCAGAACATCGCGTGCGGCACTAGACGCGTTGATGGATTTTGGACGGCCCTCAAGCATTCAACTCGCCGTTTTGGTTGACAGGGGCCACCGGGAATTGCCCATTCAACCGGATTATACCGGCAAGATGATACTGACATCTATTGGAGAAGAAATTCAAGTGCGTTTAAAAGAGGATGATACCGAAGACAGTGTATACCTGGTTGAGGCCCCAAAGGAGGAAGTGTAATGTCGTTGTCCATTTCCCATTTATTAGGACTGGAAGGGGTGCCAAAAGCAGATATTAAGCTAATACTTGATACGGCAGAATCATTCAAAGAAATCCTGAATCGTGATATCCCCAAAGTCCCTACTTTACGCGGTAAAACCGTGCTCAATTTTTTTTATGAACCTTCAACCCGCACACGTATTTCATTTGAACTTGCAGAAAAAAGACTCTCTGCGGATACGGTGAATTTCTCCAGTTCTACCAGTTCTGTTAAAAAGGGAGAAACCCTGCGCGATACTATTCGTAATATTGAAGCCATGAATATAGATATGGTTGTTGTAAGGCATTCAACACCCGGTGTACCGTTGTTCCTTACACAATGTGTAGATTCTGCAATTATTAATGCAGGTGATGGCATGCATGAGCATCCAACCCAGGCCCTGCTGGACATGTTGTCTTTGCGTGAAAAGTTTGGCTCACTTGAAGGCTTAAAGGTTGCCATTGTTGGAGATATTACTCATGGTCGTGTGGCAACATCTAATATTTTTGGACTCAAAGCCATGGGTGCCGAGGTTATGGTCTGCGGACCCAAAACCCTGATCCCGAACAGCATTGAAGATCTGGGTGTTACCGTCTCTTATAATATTGATGAGGCTATCGAATGGGCTGACGCGCTGAATGTGTTGAGGATTCAACTGGAACGGCAGGATGCAGGACTGTTTCCCTCTATACGGGAATATCATTCCGAGTTTGGCGTTACCCGAAAACGTCTTGAAAAAGCGAACAAAGATATAACAATTATGCACCCGGGCCCCATTAATCGGGGAGTGGAATTAGACAGTGATGTAGCAGATTCCGATTTTTCATTGATACTGCAACAGGTAACCAATGGAGTAGCTGTTCGAATGGCGGTATTGCTGCTGCTCAGTGGTGTTGAAACATCGCCTATAAATTAAAGGATCATGTGTTGATTAATAAAGCAAAACAGGTATTAATAGCTGGCGGATCGGTTTTTGATCCGGTTACCGGTAAAAGTGATAAAGCAGATGTGTTAATTATAGATGGTGTTATTAAAGAAATCGGCAAGTTTGACAGTTCTGGTTTTAAAGGTGAGCTTGTATCTGCGGAGGGGTGTTTAATTACTCCCGGATTAATCGATATGCACGCGCACCTGCGTGAACCTGGTCATGAAGACCGCGAAACCCTGGTCAGCGCTTGTGCGGCTGCTATGGCGGGAGGTTTTACTGAAGTCTGTTCCATGGCTGATACTGACCCTGTTTGTGATAAGCAGCAGATTGTAGAATTTATTAAAAAGCAGGTTAAAGACGAACTTGTTGAGGTGTATCCCATAGCTGCGATTACTAAAAAACGTCAGGGTGTAGAGATAACAGAGATGGCAGAGCTCAAACGGGCTGGCGCTGTGGCTGTGTCTGATGATGAGCATCCTGTCTTGAATTCAGCGGTAATGCGCAGGGCTATGGAGTATGCAAGCATGTTTGACATGCCGGTCATGGACCATTGTGAAGATACCGGGTTGACGCATCGTGGTCAAATAAATGAAAGTATCATGTCTACCCGTTTGGGATTTCTTCCCATGCCCAATGCGGCAGAAGAGATTTTGGTGTCGCGGGATATCCGACTGGCTGAATTAACAGGCGCACGAGTACATCTAACAAAGGTCAGTACCGCGGTTTCAGTGGATATGGTTAGACAGGCAAAAGAGGCAGGGTTGGATATTACCTGCGATGTTACCGCACATAACCTGGTATATTCGGATGAAGACCTGGCTACATTTGATTCGAACCTAAAGGTGAATCCACCTATGCGTAGACCCGATGATGTTAAGGCTTTGATTGCCGGAGTTGCCGATGGTACTATTGATGCTATAGTAACAGATCACTCTCCTTTTGCACTGGAAGAGATAGATGTAGAGTTTGACGCGGCACCTTTTGGTATGATTGGCTTGGAAACGCATTTGAGTTTATTGATAACCCATCTTGTAAAACCGGGATTGCTGACCCTGCAGCAGGCATTACATGCTTTGACGGTTCAGCCCCGAAAAATTTTAAAAATTGAACAAGCAGTAATCAAAGCCGGAAGCAAAGCAAATTTGACGGTTCTGGATCTTGATGGAGAACGGACCATCAAGCGGGAATCGCTCAATTCTCTGGCGCAAAACACCCCTCTGGACGGTCAAACGCTAAAGGGAGTGGTAAAATGTGTTGTAAACAAGGGAAAAGTAGCAAATTTTTGAAAAAATACTGCCTTAAAAGCACTTCCACACCTGTCTTGTTTTGATTTTTCTTGCATATTTATTTTTTTTTGTGTAACTTCTTCGTCTGTGTAACAATTAAAATGGGAGATTTAACGTTGAAGACCTATTCACCAAAGCCGGGGGACATAGATCGAAAATGGTACGTCATTGATGCGGAGGGGCTCGTATTAGGACGTGTTGCCAGTAAAGTGGCAAATGTATTACGCGGTAAGCACAAACCCATTTGGGCACCACATATGGATGTTGGTGATTTTGTGGTAATCGTAAATGCTGACAAAATACGGGTAACCGGAAGAAAAGCAGAACAAAAACTGTATTATCGTCATTCCGGATATCCAGGTGGTTTGAAAGAAACTCCTTATCAGACCATGATGCAAAAGAAACCAGAGTTTGTTTTACATGAAGCTGTTCGCGGTATGCTTCCGCATAACCGTTTGGGCCGCCAAATGTTGAAAAAGCTGAAAATTTATGCAGATGCAGAGCATCCGCATCAGGCACAAACTCCGGAACCAATGTCTTTGTAAAATTACCAAAACGATCGGATTTTTAGGAGCAATAATGAAAGAAAACTATTATTACGCAACCGGTAGAAGAAAAAATGCCATTGCACGTGTATATCTTACACCGGGAAGCGGAAAATTTACCGTTAACAATCGCGAGTTGATGGATTATGTGAAACGGGATACCTTGCGCATGATCGTAGAACAACCCCTCGAAGTTACGGAAAATTTGGGCAAATATGACATTAAAGCCTTTGTGAATGGCGGCGGATTAAGCGGCCAGGCAGGAGCTTTGTTGTTAGGCATTGCACGTGCACTTGTTAAAACTAATGAAGATTTACGTTCTCCTTTACGTCGTCATGGTTTTCTGACACGTGATCCGAGAATGGTTGAACGTAAGAAATACGGACAACCGGGCGCAAGAAAACGCTTCCAGTTCTCAAAACGTTAATCTTTATATCACACACATTTTCCCAATTGGGGTGTTATATACCGATGCACAATGGGAAAATGGAGGAAGAAACCCCAAAAGAGAGGTGTTAAATTATGGCTAAAGTGCAAATACAAGACCTGCTGTTAGCAGGATGTCATTTTGGGCATTTGACCCGCCGTTGGAATCCGAAAATGAAGCAATTCATTTTTATGGAACGGAATGGCATTCATATAATCGATTTGAAAAAATCTCTGGCAATGCTAGAGACTGCCTGTGATGAGCTCAAAGATATTGTGAGCAAAGGCGGAGAAGTCTTGTTGGTTGGAACCAAAAAACAAGCAAAAGATATTATAAAGTTGGAAGCCGAACGTTGTAACATGCCTTATGTTACTGAACGTTGGTTAGGTGGAACCCTTACCAATTTCATTACCATCAAAAAGAGCGTAAAACGCTTAAAAAACCTTGAGAAAAAAGCCATTGATGGTACCTATGACAAACTTGCTAAAAAAGAAATTTTGTCAATTGAACGCGAAAAAGAAAAACTCAATACTGTTTTAGGTGGTATTCGTGAAATGAACCATCTTCCCGTTGCAATGTTTATTGTAGACGCTAAAAAAGAGAGTATTGCATTAAAAGAAGCTATCAAGCTGGGAATACCGGTATTTGCTATTATCGATACCAACACAGACCCTGATCCCATCGATTTTCCCATTCCCTGTAATGATGACGCGTTCAAGTCCATCAACCTGGTTACCCATACAATAGTTGATGCTATTATTGAAGGCAAAGCTGGTCAACAAGAACAGCAGGCAATAGCTGAATCGGAAGCTTCGGAAAAAGAATACGCCAAAGCAGAAGAGACAGGTAAAGTAGAAGAATAAACCCTATTTTTTAATAGAGTTGTTTAGAAATTAATTTCAAGGAGAATTAATCATGGCCATATCGGCTTCGGATGTGAAAGCATTACGTGAAAAAACTGGCGCCGGCATGATGGATTGTAAAAAAGCGCTGGCTGAAAATGATGGTAATATTGAAAAAGCAATAGATTATTTGAGAAAAAAAGGTCTCCAAAAAGCTGAGAAAAAAGCAAGCAGAGACGCCAAAGAAGGTATTATTCAATCTTATATCCATCCCGGAAGTAGATTGGGTGTTATGGTTGAAATCAATTGTGAAACTGACTTTGTAGCTCGTAATGATGATTTTCTGGATTTTGCCAAAGATGTTGCAATGCATATTGCAGCGGCAAAACCATTGGTTGTTACACGCGAAGAAGTTTCTCAAGAATTGATTGACAAAGAATTAGAAATCTATCGCGGACAAGCACGTGAACAAGGCAAGCCGGAAAATATCATTGAAAGAATGGTAACCGGCAAGCTGGACAAGTTTTATCAGGAAAACTGCTTACTTGAGCAGCCTTTTGTTAAAGATCCTGACAAAACTATTAAAGACTTGGTGACCGGCGCAGTTGCAATACTTGGAGAAAATATTGTAATTGCAAGATTTGTCCGTTTTCAATTAGGTGAATAAATTATAAAGAGCAAAGAGTCATCTTTGCTCTTTTTTTTAACTATAGTGTAAAAAAAATCAGGAAATAGTATACTGTCAGAAGAACCGATATACAAGCGCATATTGTTAAAGCTCAGCGGCGAAGCTCTTATGGGCGATTCGAAAAAGCTGGGAATTGATCCTGCGACCGTAGACCAGATATGTAAAGATATTAGTGAGATTTATCACACAGGTATACAGATTGGGATCATCGTAGGTGGTGGAAATATTTTTAGAGGTCTTTCTGCAAGTGCCCGCGGAATGGATCGTGTTTCAGCAGACTATATGGGAATGCTTGCTACAGTGATTAATTCTCTGGCATTGCAGGACTATTTGGAACGTTACGATATTGAAACCCGTGTAATGACCGCCATTAAAATGGAAGAGCTGGCCGAACCCTTTATTCGCAGAAGAGCCATTGCTCATCTTGCGAATAATAAAATTGTAATTTTTGGAGCCGGCACAGGAAATCCATATTTTACTACAGATACAGCAGCGGCTTTGCGTGCGATTGAAATAGAAGCAGATGCTATATTAAAGGCAACACAGGTTGACGGTGTTTATGATAAAGATCCACAAAAACATGATGACGCTGTCAAATTTGAAGAATTGACATATATGGATGTAGTACAACGCCGTTTACGAGTTATGGATACTACAGCTGTTACATTATGTATGGAAAATAATTTACCGATTCAGGTATTTAAGTTAAAAGAGCCTGGTAATTTGAAAAAAGTTATCTATGGCGAAAAAATTGGAACAAAAGTTATTGGTGAGTAAAATGATTGATTCGACCAAAAATGAAGCAAAGAAAAAAATGGAACTTGCTGTTGAAAGTGTACGTGGCGATTTTGTAAAACTGCGTACCGGCAAGGCTACTCCTGCACTTCTTGATGGCATTCAGGTAGAGTACTATGGAAGTAATGTACCCTTGAAGCAAGTTGCCAATGTCAGTGCACCAGAACCCCGATTGCTGGTTGTTCAACCATGGGAAAAAAATCTTATTTCAGAAATTGAAAAATCAATACTGAAATCTGATTTGGGCTTTAATCCCACAAACGATGGTATTGTGATTCGAATTCCAATTCCACAGCTCACGGAAGAACGCAGACAGGCGATGGTGAAACTGGCTAAAAAAGCGGGTGAAGATGGCAAAATTGCAATCCGTAACATCCGCCGTGATGCTAATGAGAAATTGAAAAAATCTCAAAAAGCCAGTGATATCTCTGAAGATGAAATGCACACCGCTCAGGAAGATGTGCAAAAATTAACCGATGATTTTGTTAAAAAAATCGACGAGTTGGTTGTCATTAAAGAAAAAGAGATTTTAGAAATCTAGTTTATCGTTCAGAATGATTGTATTAAGACCGCTGTTATTGTATTTTATAATACATCAGCGGTTTTTTTGTTTATATAGGAAAATTTATGAAAGCTGAATATGATGGTTTTGCATCGTTTTATGATTTGGAATATGGTCATAAAAATGATGATATAGAATTTTATCTGCATGTTGCCCGTGAGATAGGCGGGCCCATTCTAGAAATTGGTGCCGGTACAGGACGGTTAACATTACCCCTGGCGCTGGAAGGACATTCTATCTGGGGTATTGATAATTCCAATAAAATGCTTGAAATAGCCGAGAAAAAAAAGAATACTTTGCCCGGGCATGTCATTCCTGAAATCCATTTTGAACAGCAGGATATGCGAGAGTTTAGTCTTGATCAAACCTTTAATCTTTGTATTATTCCCTTTCGGGCTTTTTTACACAATTTGAATATTGATGATCAACTCAAAACACTTGACCGGATTTATGAACATATGGAGCCCAACGGGATTTTGGCCTTTGATTTATTTGTTCCATTATATAGTATGCTGGCAAAAACGCAGTGGCAGGAATCTTTTGCACCTGAAGAATTGGCCGATCCCAAAGCTGGTGTTTCAATTTCAACGCAGGTAGATCATGATCCGATAGAACAGTTGTTGACCATTCACAATACCTATCGGGAAAATGACAATGTTGAAGAGCAGGTTATGAAATATCGTTATATTTTTAGATATGAAATGGAACTTTTATTAAACATGGCCGGTTTTACAGTTGAGCAAGTTTATGGAGGCTTTGAAGGCCAGGAATATGATTTTAACAGTGGATTAATGATAGTCACTGCAAGCAAACAAGATGAATCCCAATCATAACCGGACCAGGATGCTGCTATGTTGAATATCAAAAAAGTAAAATTTGTTTTAAATCCAAAATCGGGATTAATTCAGAGCCCGTTGATCTTTCGAAATATTATTGAATCTGCCATTCACGGTGCAGAATTTGAATATGATTTTCAGGAAACTGAATACCGGGGTCACGCTAAAAAGATTGCATCGGATGCCGCTAAAGATGGATACGATGTAGTAGTGGCCATTGGTGGAGATGGTACTGCAAATGAAGTCTGTACCGGTGTTTTACATACAGATACTGCGGCTGCAATCATTCCTATTGGTTCCGGTAATGGTTTGGCTAGAAATTTGGGTATTCCGCTTGCCGCAAACAAGGCTGCTAAATTATTGCTGGATGGTAAAGTAAGAACCATCGATGCAGGGAAAATCCAGGACCGGTATTTTTTCATTGTAACCGGTATGGGGTTTGATGCAATTATTGGTAAAATCTTTGACGAAGGAAATATACGCGGACCCGTACCTTATTTTTATATCGGGTTTAGAGAGTTTTTCATGTATAAACCCGAAGTGTTTATTTTGAAATTTGATGGTAAACAGGTTGCTGTACCTGCTCTTTTGGTTACTATTGCCAACCAGCGTCAGTGGGGAGTAGGAGCCATTATCTCTCCCAAAGCGGATCCTGAAGACGGTCTGTTGGATGTTTGTGTTTTGCACCGGGTTAATTTTTTCTATGGAATCTTTCATTTACCCAAAATTTTTACCGGCAAGATAGACAAGATCCGTAAATATGACCGTTACCAGACAAAAGAGTTGACAGTAGTTAGAGAACAAGCTGGTCCGTTTCATTACGATGGAGAACCGGTAGATGCAGGTACTGAATTGAAAATTTCTGTTGTGCCCAAGGCGTTGAAAATTATTGTTCCTTCATAAAGTCAAGTGTGGAACATTTTCACTTCTTTTTCGTCTATAAATTAGATTTGCTTGCCGGAGTAATTCATGACTTTTATTAAAAATATTTTAATGGGCTTTTTTGTGCTGATTATTTCAGCAGGCGTATTTTATTATCTTGTTAAAGATCAGCCTGTTAAAGATAATATTTTAAAAACTACGCTTGAACTGTTTGGCGATGATCTTTTTGCAATGTACCCGGAAGGGGAACAAAAAGATAAACTGCGGCAAAAGTATGATGAATTTTTAAAACGTACTGAAGAAAATGAGGTACCACAGGAAGAGATTGAACGAGTTGCCGCCGGTATTTTAAACTTTACCTCCATGGAGCACAGACTGCCTCCCGAGCTGGTTATGCAATTCCTTGATGGTGCAGCCTTGGATTCTCTCAATAATAATTCTTTACAGCCACTTGGTGTACGTGACCGATCTATGCGTCCTATGATGCCCGGTAAACCCCGCTTCCCGTTTCCACCAAAACGCCCTGATCATGAGGAATGGGACCCAGAATCTAAAAAAGAATTTGCAGAACATTTAAAAGAAATTAAACTCTTTCATGAAGAAATGCAGCGATTGTGGGAGAGCGACTCTACCATGCGCGATTTGCAAAACCAGGTGTTTTTTAGTGCAGACAGCGGCCTAAAGGTTACAATAGATGTAAATATGCGCGATATGATGCAGCAGCGTGCAGATAAAATGGAAAAATTAAATGACCTTGAAAAGCAACGTATTATTGTATGGAACCAGCAGCAAATAGATGAAAAACAACTGCAAGCGATCAAGCTGGGTTTACAGCACATACCCGGAGTAGGAAAAGAATTAAAAGCAGTTATAGAGTTGATTGACATGCCTGATTCTCTTTTAAACAACAATCATTACGAATTTAATACAGATTCGCTTGAAAAGGTTATTGAATTGCGTCTTGAGGAGCTGATTGAAAAAAATGTGCAAAAGCTGGATTCGCTCGAATAGCCCGTAATTCACGATGAATTACAGGTTTCTTGCTAAAACCAAAGTACCGGTTTGCTTTTCAGCAATTCCCTTACCTGTTTCAATGCACTCCAATAGTACAATATAAATACCCATTCTACAGCATATACCTTCGTCATCCAGACCATCCCAAAAGACTGTGCCTTGAGCGGCACAACTCTCATTGTTGCATAAATACCTGACTTGTCTGCCGACGCTGTCAAAAATACGGATATTGATTTTTGAGGCATGCTCGGGCAGGTTGTAATTGATTCCAGCAAAATCCTGGTACCCATCACCATCAGGAGAAAACGGACTTGGAGATATCTTTATACTCGTTGCAGTTGGCAATACATCTGTATAAATACTGTTGGGCAAACCCGCAGTGTGGCCGTTTGTATTTACACAGCTTTTCCAGTTTTTGTATTCGTTGCTCTCCGAGCCCGGATTCAACCGTTCCAGTGAAATTCCTTTGGCGCCACCCCAGGATTCGAAATATTCCACATATTCAACAAGTGAGCCGGTGGCATCTCGCAATACTATGCTGTCAGCGTCATTAACAAGGCCCGGAAATGATAAAGGAACCAGAACGTTTGTTTCCTGAGATAAAAAGGGCACGATTGTGCTGTCATCTGCAATGACCGCAAAGCTTTGAGAGGGAAGCCAAAACGGTGTATGGGTGAATGTTTTTACATCTCCCTGATTGTCATAATACATCCAGTTTTGCAGATTGATATCTATTTGGCTGGTGTTATAGATTTCAAACCACTCAGGCATATCCGGTTGCGGCGAGTACATGATCTCATTTACAATGACAGAGCCTCTTGGATATCCTCCAATAATCTGTAGTGAGTCAAGATTATTATCCGGATTTTCATCACTGTCGCATTCCAGCTCAGCTGTCACATAGAAAATGCCATTCGGAAAATCAGTCCACTCTAATCCAAGTGTTGCGGATTCATCCGGTTCCAACATTGAAAAGATAATTTCGTCTTTGATGTTTTGATATGGTCCCTCCTGGTGGTATGACCATGAGAACACCAGCTCCGCAGCATCTATTGTCTGTGCGCCTTTGTTTGTAACGGTTATTTCAAGATTAAGGGGTTGGCCGGAGAGAGGGGGATTGGGCAGCATGTTTAGGGATCCTTTAACAATAGCAGGATCTATGGCTTTGAGCGCAATAGAGTTTTTATAACCGGGTGTACCGTTCATTTCCGTGCTGTGCCCCCAACTATTTTGATCATACCGTATTCGTTCTTCTGAAATTCCATCATCATTGGGGATTGTATATTGAAACGAATCTATCATGGTACTGTCGGGTTTGTACAAAAATACAGTCTCTGCTCTGGTATTTGACAGACCATAGGCACCAATCTGTGAGTGATTAATGGTAAGAATCAGACAGTCTTGAGGAATTTGATTGTCATATTCGGTACTGTTGATAAAATAGTTTTCAACCAGCACAAGGGCAAACTGGCCCGGGGCCAGTAAGGTATGTTCATTATACGCAAGTAAACAACTGGTGCGATCGGCATCGCCAATCAGCCAGCCATTGAGATCTATTGTTTCTGATCGACTTGAATTATAGAGTTCAATAAATTCATTGTAGCGTTCATTCCCCTGCGGATTAAACATAATTTCAGATAAAAATATCTCTGAATAACATACTGCGGACAACAACAACACGAAAACTACAGGTACTATTTTCATGACGTATTTCCGTTAAGAGTTCGCTTCTTTTTCCTTTAAAATATCTAACAGTGTTTTTTCATTAAAAGATTTTCTGCACGTATTCAGAAAAGTATTCGTTAGAGAAGTAACAGTTTTATCGAATTGAGATTCCTGTTCATTGTGCAATCGGTTTGTACCAAAATTGTTGATTTGCTGAATTATCTCTGATATTTGCATCTTGTCTAGACTTTTTGCCGGTGCATAAGCAGAAGGTATGCTGTCAATGACATTGATCAACTTTTGTTCGCTAAGCATGTTCAGCAATTCACTGGTTAGCGGTTCAGGAATGTTGAATGTATCTGTTATATCATGAGCAGATGGTGCTTTTTCCCCGAGATAAAAACGTTCAGAGACCAACAACATGATCTTGAGCGCGGTTTGGGTTTTAATATTATGACTGTAATTGGTATCACGCAGTTCCCAGGTGATCTTGTTTACATTTTGATTTACATAAGAGACTTCAACGCCCAATAATACAATGGCCCAACTCATGAACATCCAAACCAGAAAAAGCGGTAATGTGGCAAAGCCAGCATATACCGCAGCTTTGGCACCAAACTGATAAGAAGAAACAATAAAATGCGCAAAGAAATAATTAGAAATCATCCACAAGCTACCGCCCACTATTGCGCCCATTAATGCAGATCCGGTTTTGACTTTGGTGTTGGGTACATATGAGATGATAAAATAAAAAAACAACCAGGTGATCAGTATTGGTAGTGTTTTGTTAAGGACAAAGGGAACACCCGGTATTTTATTGATAGCCTGTACTATGAACAGGCTTTGCATTGAAGCCGTTACACCTAGAAATGCAAAGACCAGCAACGGTCCCAGCATCAGCACGCTCAGATAATCGGTAAAACGGCGATGAATGCTGCGTACCTGACGTATCTTCCAAACATCATTAAATGCACGTTCAATATTGTTGACAATAGAAAGAACCGAGAGAAACAATAACAAAAATCCTACGGTTCCCAACGCGCCAACATTGACATGGTTGACAAAATCAACAATGTTTTTAACTATGGTTTCTACAGCCTCCTTACCTAAAGGGCTGAACAATTGCTCAAGTGCAGGTTTAAGCTTGTTGTGGTATCCGAATCCCTTTAACAAAGAGAACATTACTGCTAACAAAGGTACTATGGAAAGCAGTGTGGCATATACCAACGCCGATGCCCGTACCAACAGTCTGTCTTGAATGAATGCGCGTCCCACCAAAAAGACTACCAATAGTTGGTGGTACCCCAATGCTCTGGCGCGAGAGATTTTGCTGAAATCCAATACCCAAAGATCGTGGATAAAAAATTGTTTAAGCGATTTTAATATCTCTATTATTTGTAATATAAATTTTTTCAAATGTGAACCAATAGTTTGTATTTTTCAGGTTTAATGATAAATTATACAAATAGCTACTTCAAAATGCAAGTTAAATGAACATTAGGATAAAAATATGAAATATAGAACTTTGGGCAACTCTGATCTGGATATATCTGTTATCGGATTGGGGACCTGGGCAATAGGCGGACCGGATTGGGAATATGGCTGGGGAAGTCAGGAAGACCGTGAATCGATCCAAACTATTCATAAAGCTGTTGACAGCGGAATCAACTGGCTTGATACAGCCGCGGTTTATGGTCTGGGCCATTCTGAAACTGTTGTGGGTAAAGCGTTAAAAGAAATGAGTGAAAGACCATATGTGTTTACCAAATGCGCACGAACCTGGAACGACAAACGGGAAATTGGCCACAATCTGAAAAAAGTGAGTGTTAAAAAAGAGTGTGAGGACAGTTTGCGTCGTTTGGGAATTGAAGTGATTGACGTTTATCAAGTCCACTGGCCGGTACCGGATGAAGATTTGGAAGAGGGCTGGACCGCCATTGCAGAGTTGATTGAGGAAGGTAAAGTCCGTTATGCCGGCACCTCCAATTTCAGCAAATCACAATTGCAGCGCGTTCAAGCCATTCACCCGGTGATTTCTTTACAGCCACCTTATAGCATGCTGGTAAGAGATATCGAAAAAGAGATTATGCCCTATTGTGGTGAAGAGAATATTGGCATGATCTGTTACAGTCCCATGTATAAAGGATTGTTAACGGGAAAAATGACCCGTGAACGGGTTGAGGCTTTTGATGAAAATGATCACCGTAGTCGTGATCCGCGTTTTAAGGAACCGCAATTGACCGCAAATCTGAATCTGGTAGAAGGATTAAAGGTCATTGCCGAACGCAATGGTAAGTCGGTTTTGCATTTAGCTATTGCATGGACGTTGAGACGTCCTGAAATGACTGCTGCTATTGTGGGCGCCCGCAGACCTGATCAGATAGAAGGGATTGTACCGGCAGGTGATTGGGAGTTGTCGGAAAATGATATTGATGAAATTGATAGATTATTGAAACAGAGAGATAAAGAGTTGTTGTAAAAATACTGCAAGGTATGTCAAATTCTGAACTCATACCAACATACCTTGTTTTATATTTCATCAAGTTTGTGTTGTATCAAGATTAAACCTTATTACAAAAGTTGTACCCTCATTGCGTTCTATTTCAATTTCACCATCAATTTGTTTTGCCAGTACCGTGACAAGATTTAGACCTAAGGATTCAATATTATTAATATCCATATCTTTAAGAAGACCAATTCCATTGTCTTTGACGCGAATTTCATACCCATTTTCATTTACAGATTCAAACCATATTGAAATATTTCCTGATTCTGTATCGGGAAAGGCATGTTTAAAAGCGTTGGTGATCAGTTCATTCAGAATCAGACCACATGGGATTGCATGGTTTACATCGAGCAAAATGTCGTTAATGTGTAGATCGTAATTGATCTCTTTTTCCGGGGCATAAATAAATTTAATTTCCCGGGAAATGTTTTGTATATAGATTTTCATATCGATCCTGGAAAAGTCATCTGTTTTATACAATTGTTCATGAACCAGGGCGATAGAATATATCCGGTTGCGGCTTTCTTTAAAGGCTGTCAAGGCCTGATCTTTATTGGTTATTTTAGATGCCTGTAATGTCAAAAGGCTTGATATAACGTTGAGATTGTTTTTTACACGATGATGGATCTCTTTAAGCAAGACCTCTTTTTCTTTGAGACTTTTTTGGATCTGATCTTCATAATTTTTACGATCCGTTATATCTACTATTATTCCTCTCATACCGGTTGGTTTATTGTTAATAATAATAGGACTTGAATAGATCAAAACAGGCATGAATGATCCGTCTTTTCTAACTGCAGTATATTCATGGTCATTACCAATACTGTTGCTTTGAAAAATATTTTTCATGTTAGAGGCTGCTTTTTGACGATCTCCCTCAATAATCATATCTATAACATTGAGTCCGGCTTTGAATTCATCCAGGCTGTAACCAAACTTGAGAAATGCCTGTTCATTAACAAAAGTGAGTTTTCCCGTAATATCTGTTTCATATACAATTTGAGGTAATAATTTGGCCATTTCCTGAAATTTTGTTTCACTGACTTGTAGGGCTTGTTCTATACGTAATCTCTTTTCTTCTTCTTTAACAAATTTAACCGCTCCAATCAGATAATATGTATATACAATACCCAATATAAAGAGAATACCTGCGATTAAGATCATTTTGTGCTGAAAGCTTTTAAGAGGAGAAAGCACATGGTTTTCACTACTTGCTATTGAAATGGACCAGGTTTTATTTGCTATATGAATAGGAGTATATGAAACCAACATTTTTTCGTTGGTTTCTGAATCAAAATAATCTGATGAGCCCTTTTCACCATTTTTCATTTTCTCAACTATTTTTAAAAAAGAGGGACTTTGATCAGGATGACTGGTTAGCAAAGTACCGACATGCTCTTTGTGTTTGCAATATAATTCAGTCCCTTGTTCACTGATCATCCATACATTGCTGTCTTTTTTGTTTTGTAAATTTTCCAGGAAATTATTTGCAATTTCTTCAAAGGGAATCAATACAGCGATACTGCCTGCAAAAGTGTCTCCATCCATTACCGGAACATGATATGCAATACATCTGTACCCTTGAACAGCGGTAAAAACTTCGCTTACAACCGGTTGATGGGTTTTCATGAGTGTTTGTATATGTTCCTGATAGGTTAGGTCTGACCCTATTGCGCTATCATTCGGAGGATATGTAAATGCAAGCTTGCCATCCGCATCTATTCTGGATATCGTGAGGATAATGTTTTCGTTTATTTTATAATAGTGTTCAAAAATAAAATTGGTAAAAGAGTCAAATTTCATTATTGGGAGGATTTTAGAATAATTGGTCAACTCTCGATGATAATATCCTATATATTCCTGAATTCCCTTTGCTGCTTGCTCTGCTAATAATGTTTGATGATTGTTAAAGTCTTCAATTGTTCTTTTTTTTACATCCATATATATGGCAAATAACAGATAAATAATTGATATTATAACTATTAATCCAGAGATATAGGTAGTCCGTTTTGTATTAAACTTCATTTTATTGTCCGGTTATTGCAATTAGAATTGATCATTGAAACATTGGATCAATTTATCATCGTTATCAGCATTTAGCAGGCATTCTCTTTTTTCATTGTTTTTAACAATTAACATAAGTTGGGATAGTAATTTTAAATATTGTGTGTGCGAGTTTGGGGGAACTCCAATAAGAAAAACGATGGAAACAGGAGCTTTGTCTATGGATTCCCATTCTACCGGAGATTTGAGTAATCCGGTGAGAATAATAAAGTCTTTGCAGTCCGGAATTGTTGCATGGGGAATTGCAACACCCAAGCCTATACCTGTACTGAGCAAAGACTCTCTTTCATCAATTGCTCGTTTGAACTGAATACGTTTTTGCTCATCCAGAATTTTGGAAGAGTTGATCAGTTCGTTCAGTACGCCATGTTTATCTGTGCTGTTTAAAAAGAATATGGTTTCTTTGGTAATATAGTCATTAATTTTCATCAGTTGGTTTTTCCTCTTTGTGTTTAACACGGGCAACACCTTCAAATACGAGTTTTTCTTCACCATCAAGGGTTACCATTTGTCCGTCTTTGAGGGTTTCCGTCGCTTTATATGCTCCGGCAAGGGCAACAAGTTCCGGATTAATACTGTGTATCTCTTCCCAACTGATGGAAGAAAATTCTTCCAGTATATAGCCTTTGATTTTTGTTAGAATGGGTTTGTACAATTCATCAATATATTTTGCCAGCAGAATTTCTGTACCATCTCCTGTAATTCGCTCTTTGGCTTCAAGTACATCTTTGACTTTGACAATTTTACCGGAAATGGTTTTACCATAACCGCGTAGACTTTTACCCAAAACATTGGCTATCAGATGTACGCGTATGGTATTTAGCATGATTGGCGAGTTGAGAGGAACACCGGCAAGAATAACAAGCTTGTCAAATGGATTCAATAAATCATTTTTTAATCCTTTATCTATAGCGTTTTCCAGCATTGAATCGGCATCGCTTGTAACTTCCGAGATGATTGAATAAACACCCCAATACAAAAGTAATTTCCTTCTAACATGTTCATAGGGTGTAACTGCAAGTATGTACTGGTCTGGTCTGTATTTACTAATTAGCTTTGGCGTGTTTCCATGAAGTGAAGGAGTAACAATAGCATTTGCGCCAATATCTTTGGCGGTAAAGTATGCTGATCTGGCTACGGTATCTGCCATGTTGTTTTGCATGGGCAGCTTGACGCATTCACGTTGACGGGATTTGTATTCAGCTGAACTTTCTATCTGCAATGCAATTTTGTTCATCATTTCTACCGTTTTGCTGGGGTACTTGCCGCTCGCAGTCTCTCCCGAAAGCATGATTGCGTCGGTACCGTCCATGATCGCGTTAGCTACGTCTGTTACCTCTGCCCGAGTGGGTGAGGGATTGTCTATCATAGAGTCGAGCATTTGGGTGGCAACAATAACGGGTTTGTTATGCATGTTGCATTTGCGGATAATACGTTTTTGCACCAGAGGAATTTCTTCTGGAGGTAATTGTACACCCAGATCACCACGGGCTACCATAACTCCATTTGCTACCCGGATGATCTCGTCAATATTATCCAGCCCCTCCTGATCTTCAACTTTGGCAATAATATCAATGTCTACATCACAGATGTCTATAATGCCGCGAATTTCTTTAATATCGCTGGGTTTACGCACAAAGGATGCCGCTATAAAATCCACCTGGTTTTCAATACCAAACATAATGTCTTTGATATCTTTTTCTGTAATTGCCGGCAGAGATGTTCTTACACCAACTACATTGACATTTTTACGGCTGCCAATTTCTGCACCACTCCGGATGATACAATGGATATCGTAATTAGAGACTTTTTCTACTTCCAGGTCTACAAGTCCATCTGCAATATATATATGCTTGCCTGCGGATATTTCACCGGGCAGGGCTTTGTACGAAATACTGAGTCGTTCAGCAGTGCCTTCAATCTCTTCGGTTGTCAGGATTATATGTTTTCCTCTTTCAAGATTGATTTTTTTATCATCTTTGACAACACCGGTACGAATTTCCGGCCCTTTTGTATCCAGTAACAATGCTACGGGTATAGACGTTTGACGGCTGGCTTCTCTCAACATATCCATATTATTCTTGTGATAGTCATGATCACCATGAGAAAAGTTGAATCGGGCAATGTTCATTCCGGATATCAAGAGTTGTTTCATGATATCGACACTGCTAACAGCCGGACCCATAGTACATATGATTTTTGTTTTGCGCATATTTATCCTCAAATTGTAAATTTCAGGTAAAATTTACAATTTAATGTGAAATTTGTACTTGGTTTTCTATTAATATTCAGTAAAGATAGTACAACAACTGGAAAATAGCAAATGTTATACCAGAATTAGTAATGATTTAAATAATGACTTTGAAAATGGCATTACAGTGAGGAAGAACAAAATAATTTGAAAGTTATAGATTAATACTATTTTTATCTATTTCAAATGGTAAACGTAGTAATTTGTCTTTAATTAGTTTTATTGTTTCAGGATCAAAATTTTGGGTTAAAAAGTATGCTTTCCATTCTGCAACACCATCGTAAACGGAATTTCTAATGTAATTTAAAATACTTTCTTTTGATTGAAGATGAAACCAATGTGGGTGGGATTTATTAATAATTACTATTACTTGAGTTTCTAATTGAGTTGATTCAGTAATTACATATGGATCATTAATTGACATGTCATCGATTAAGTATATTTTTACTAATAAGTTATTTATTTTAACATTAATTGTTGGGGGTATTTTTTTTAATATTTTTTCTTTTAATACTTTATTTGATTCTTTAATTAACATTTCAGGAGGAATTTCAAATAGTTTGATGAAGTCTTCCATTTCTTTGGAGTTTAATTCTGATTCAAATTCGGATATTGCATCATCAGTAAAAGCTTCCTCCGCAGTTCTTTCATCTGAATTATATTTTCTAAAAGTAGTGGCTTTCTTTTTTAAATCACCTATTTTTTTATTTAATAATGAATCAAGCAAATCCTCTTCATCATCTAAAAAAAGGATTGCGTCTTTTGTATGACTGACTTCAAAACCTTCAAAAAAAAGTTCACCAACTAATCTTTGGTTAACTAAATCATTTCTTCCTCCTTCTTGTGGACCAAATAATAATGAAGGACGATAAGATGAAGGCCACCCTTGTATAATCCGGTCGGCTTGAATTATAGAAAAGCCTGCATCAGACCTACTACCTTTTTCAAAAACGCCAGCCCAACCATGTACTTTTTTATTATATATTTCAAACTCAAATTCTCTTTTAATAATTTCATTGTCGATATTTTTAAGTAGTCGACTATTTATTTCTTTTTCGTAATTCCATTCTAACTTTTCGTCTTGCCAAAAAAGTTCAAGTCCATATTTATTCATATCTATTCTGTAAATAGAACGTAAATGTTGTTTTATTTTTTGAATAGTTCGACCATATAAATTTCTGTTAAGATCATAAATTTTGATAATAGTATAATGACTTTTTTTGCCCACTTTTTTTGTTTTATGATTAAGATCTCTATTGTTAGAAGCAATTTCTGCAACATTAAATTCAATTTCATGTTCTTTATCATCATTATATTTTGTTGTTTTTACGGTCCATTTATTGCCAAACCAGCAAGCAGCAGTTTTTAATCCAATTCCATATTTTGAACGCCAATTATTATTCTTTGGTGTTTTTCCAAGTATAACAGCATTTATTAATTCATTTTCATCCATTCCCATAGAATTGTCTGTAATTTCAATATATTTATCTTCACCATTGTTATATTTAATACTAATTGTTAAATTTTTGTTTTCATTTTTATAAATTTTATCAAGTTCTTCTGAGTTGTTGAAGTAAGCTTGGGTTGAATTATCAATAAATTCTGCAAAAGCATACCAAGGAGTATATGCCAATCTTTTATAAGACAATATAATTTCAGGCCCTAATTGTAATTCCATAACTAGTTCCTCTTAGTTAATTTTTAAAATAAAACGGTTATTAGAATCAATATATAATACATAATTATTATTTGCAGGTACTGGATTGATTGAACCTATTGATTTAAGATAAACTTTGTTTTCTAAAAATATTTTTTTCCAAGTAGTAAGTTTATTATTGAAACTTATTTGTATCTCATCATCTTCAATTTCTAGTAAATCAGGAGACAGAACTTCTAGCAAGTTTGGTATTGATTTATGATAATTACAATGTGATTCTTTTTGTTGAATATCTGGATAAATTCCATCTAATCTATAGGCTTCAGTTCCATTTGTGTTTTTGTAAACTTGGAACACACATAACCTTGCACCCAGTGAATTTAATGCTTTTTCCCATTTATTTTTTGGTTCATCTACAATAACCAAAACGTTTGGTTGTTTTAATTGAATAAGTTTAGACAGTTTTTTTTGGGGCAAAAAATTAATGTATAAATTTTTACTTTTTTTTATAATATATTCTGAGACTTCATAAGCATTGTAATCACCATTTACAAATACTTCAACCTGCTCTTCTACATGATTGAGAGTATGTGAACTTAACTCTAATTCTATTATCCACCAATCGCTACAGTCCTTACTAACCATAACCATATCTGGCTTTTTCGGTCCCTTAGAATTAGAATAAACATTCATTGTAAAGTCTAATACAAAATAATCGGGGAAAACTTTTGTTACATGTTGTTTAATTGTCCGTTGAAATTCTGACTCATAATATGAAGCTATTAATGCTAACTCTTCATACCATGAGTTGTCTGAAGTAACTAGTAATCTTGCCATAATGTTAAATTAGTCTATGTAGTTAAATCTGCCCTTTGAACCTTCTATGTATTCTTCGTTTGGTTCAATTGCAATCCAATTTCGATTTAATTCTTCTGCAACAGAACCAGTTGTATTACTCCCCGCAAATGGATCTAAAATTAAATCCCCTGGTTCGGTTAAAAATTTTATAAAGAAAAATGGTATATCAGCAGGCATTCTTGCAGGATGTAATTGATAACCATTTTTTTTGCAATATTTTTGATAACTTGAGTTGGAAGTTGTATTAGCAGAGATAAGCACATTTGAAGGTATAGCACCATTATTGTTCTTTAAAAATGATTTATCTCCAATAAAATGTTCTGAAGGACGTAAACCAGAATTGTATTTTTGGTTTTTTAGTAACTTTTTCATTGAAGAGCTATATTCTTTCAAAACATTTCTATTATTTGCTTTTGGTTTTTCATTTTTACCCATCCACCAGATGTTAGTAAATGAATCTTTTACTCTTATTCTTTCAACATTTACCCATTGTGCTGGGCTCGGTAATTTAGCAATATTATACCAAATGAATTGTTGGCATAAATTGTAGTCGCCATTTTCTAAAAAATTCAATAGCGCTTTAATTGAAAGAATTGACATTACTGGTTTTTGAGGTTCCCAAGAATTCCCTAATTCTATAACGATTGAACCATCCTCAGTTAATAAATTTTTAAATTTTTTTGATAAAGAGGAAAGCCAATTAATATAATCTTCACCTTGAAGATTTCCATATTTTTTTTTACGATTTAAAGGAAATGGTGGTGAAGTAAAAATTAAATTTATTTTGTTGGAATATTTGGTTGATAATTCACTGTCAAAAAAATTTTCAATATTCCCTTTAAGGAAGACACCATTTTTTGTCTTATATGCTATTTCCATTTAAGAAGATCCTGTATCATTATGTTATAATATTACAAATTATTAAAATAATCAAGTAGTTTAATGATTGTTAATAATATTATTGGGAAATTTTAATCTTGTTTTCACCTTTTTGTTTTAATGATTTCTCGGTAAACAGAATGCGATATACTTTATCCTGCCACACGCTTTTCAAACGTCCATCTGTTATTTCAATAGGTTCAATTTCTACAGACAGATTGTTTTTGGTATACGAAATCAATATATCTTTTGCCGCATTATCTGTGCGGTTTGCCAATTGTATTCTAATTATCCCTGCTTTGTCGATGGTTGGTTCAGCCCAGGTCATGAGTGTGTATTGCAGAGGTTTTTCCGTTTTGTCAAGCATGTACTGATCTGTCAGGGTAATATCTTTATTACGGTTAAAAGTGATCTTTCGCTTCCAGGATTTTACACCAGCATCCTCGGGATATGCTTTTGTCAGATTTAATTCAAATTCGACCCGTTTTTTATTGCTGTTGTATTGTACATCCGTAGCTTTAAATTGTCTGCCATTATGCTGCATAATACCGTTAATAACAGGCAAGTTGTGATAGGCAGATTGCATCGTCCAGATTTCATAGCGCTGCCCGCTGAACGTCTTTTTGGTATAGGTTTCAACACCTACATCTATAAGCGCCGGCCATCCGTCTGAATAAACAATAAAATTTCCCACATCGTTGTGGTTATGACTTTCGTTATTGTGACCTCCTTTAGCGGCAATATAGAGACCTTTGCCATTTTCATCAGTTGAACGTGCAAGCATAACCTCAAGGTCATAGAACCAATAATCTGGTTCAGGGCTGAATTTGGGTTTTGCTTCCAAGAGTTCTTTGTATGTGAATATTGCGGGAAGCGTTCTACCCATGGCTTTTCCGCTAAAGGAAGGAGCCGTTTTTTCAGGATTGGATTTGTGAAAGTGATACGCAGCAAATCCCTGCATCCTTTGATCTTTGATTGATTTTCCATAACGGAAAGTTACGTATGTGTTAGAACCTGCTTTTGCACTTGCGTCAGCAAAGTTTATATAATATCCATTGTCAACATATACACGATAGATATAGCGTCCCATTTCCTGGATCAGGGGCTCGTCGAAAATATCTACTTTGCCCTGGGTTGCAGATTGTAATAATTCAAGACAATCATACAATGAAGCTCCGGCTCGTCCCCAATAACCGGGGCCTTCATCACACCCACCATCACGTGGATAAGGATTGATAAATTCATCCAGGCAGCGCATAATCTTGTATACCGAATCCACACGTTTTTGTGGATCATTTTCAATTATTAAAACACAGGTTAACCAGTTTGAGCATACCCAGGGATTCCAATTGTTAACCGTTCTTACACGGCTTAACCCCATCCACCAAAAGTCATCCCGTTCCAGGCAAACATCAATTATGCGTCGCTTGATTTCAAGCTCAATACGTTTATTGACAAGTGGAGAGATTGCATCCAACTTGTCTTCAAGCAGATAATAGGTCCAGGCCAACAGTGCACCGGTTTCTGCGGCAAACAGATCTACCGTGGGCTCTGATACATCGGGCAAGCCTGATTCATCTTTTTGCAAGTGAACATGAGCTGGCACACCCCAATACGTTTCTTCGCATATGGCCCAAATGCCGTTCGCAATTTCATCGAGGAAACGACCCTTATTTTCCACACATTCAGCAATAACCAGTTTACCCAACTGGTTTCTTCGTTGAAAACAGGCATTCTGATAATTGGTGCGATTACCCATTCTGTTAAATTCGAGAAATAGGGTGGCAGGCAGTGAGGGCCATTGACAATCTAAAAGTGCTACTCCCTCATTCAACAGGTTGGTTTTCAGGTTTGCTGAAAGTTCAGACCATTCACTCGTATTTGATATGGATGGCCAGGGGTGCCAGTTATCTATTGATAAAAGTGATGTTGAAATATCATTATATGTATAGTTACCGCTTAGCAGGTTTAAGGGCATTTCTTCTGCAGTGACATTTCCCAACATGCTTAGAATAGATAGTATAATAACCGCTGTTATTCTCAACTTTATCTCCCGTTATTTTCCGTTCGAGGGGGGTAAGCTATTAATATCGCTTGCCCAGTTTTTGTTAGGCTCAGGTCCCATAACAAGTTCCAGGGTTCCGCCTTTGGCAAAAACATCATGACCAAACCAGCTTTTATTCAATGTTTCACCGTTTAGCGTTGCGGATTGGATATACATGTTTTCAGCGGAATTGTTTTTTGTTTTAATGGTAAAAGTGCTGCCAGGGAAATAATCGTTATTCAGGTGCAGGGTAATTTCGTCGAATATGGGGCTGGTAATATCATACCAGTTATTTATAGACGCTCCACCATCTTCCTGAAATAAACCGATTGCCATCAATACACCCAAGGCACCCATCTGACCCTGGTCTTCATCACCGTTGTAACCGCCATAAGGGGTAATATCACCAAATGTTTGTTCTTTGATCAAACGCACCCATTTTTGAGTCAGCCAGGGAGCGCCACTGTAATTGAACAGATGGGCCATACCTGTTGCGGGTTGGTTTTCATAATCAACCCAGCTGATGCTGTGCTGTCCATGTTTTGCAATAAACTTGTTGCCTTGAGCGCGTTCAAAAGCAGCGTTGAGCGAATCGGTATAGGCTTCAACTCCACCAAACAGTTCCGCTAATCCTTTAACATCGTGAGGAACAAAATGAGTATATATTGCCGAGTTGCTTTCGCAAAAGCCTATGGTGTTGAATCCTTCACCTACTGGTTTGAAATCCGGCAGCCAGGAACCATCCATGTTGCGTGGGCGCATAAAGTTAACAGAGGGATCCCACAGGTTTTTATAGTTTTGCGCGCGTTTGGTAAACAGATCATAATCTTCAGTTTTACCCAGTGCTTTAGCCAGTTGACCCAAGCACCAATCCTGATAGGCATATTCCAGGGTCATGGCAGCGCCATCTTTATGGTATCCCTCTCCCTCTAGGCCTTCAGGTACGTAACCTCTGTTGACGTAATAGATCATACCGCCGCCTTTGGGATTGGGTCCGTGTTCGTATCCTGCTCGGTCACGAATACCACCGGGAAAGGCGTTTTTACGAAGACCGGTATATGCGGCTTCTGTATCCCAATTGCGGATGCCTTTATTATAAGCAGACGCAAAAATGGGCGCTGCGGGGTCACCAATCATCACATAGGTGTAATTGCCTCCCGAGGGGCCACGTGGAATGAGGCCGCCGTTTTGGTACATATCGATCATACTGTTGCAAAAGTCATCTACTACTTCCGGGTAGATCATAGACCAGAGAATATTGAGAGACCAATGACTGCCCCACCAACCATCAAAATTGTAGTGATTGTGTTGGGGAATGCCCTGACTATTTAACGGGATTTGTTTAACAACCGGATTTTCACCAGTCATGTCGCAATACTTGCCATCCACATCGCTGATGATTCTGCGACCCTGAATGGCATGCCACAAGTCGGTATAGAGTTTGATCTTTTGGGTTTCAGTGCCACCCTTGACCTCAATGCGGCTGAGCCAGTCGTTCCATTCGTTTATTGCATCTGATTTCACAAGGTCAAAGTCCCAATGGTCCAGCTCGGCATTCATATTATTTCTTGCGCCATCAATGCTGGTATAAGAAATAGCTACTTTGAGAAGCACAGGTTTATTTTTTTCGGTATTAAAGCGCATAAAGGCACCAGCATTGGGGCCTGCTATAGAAGTGGTCTCGCCTTCTACAACAACACCTTGTTCCCAGCCACCAAATTCCTGCATGGGTTGATTGGTTTTTGCGACAAAATAAACAAACGTGGCTTTGGGTCTGCGGCGGGTTGGGCCCATCAAGGCCCAGCCCTCAATTTCGGTATCACTTATTTTTTCTACATAAGATTTTCTTGTAGGGCTGTGAGCAAGGTAGGCTCCGGTATCAAAGAGTATATAACTCTGGTCAGATTCCGGGAACAGGTATTTGTGGAACCCTACGCGTTGGGTTGCTGTCAGTTCAGCGGTTATGTTGTAATCATCCAATACGATTTTGTGGTAACCGGGTTTTGCGATTTCGGTATCGTGAGAAAAAGAAGATTGATATGCATCCATTCCCAGGTGGCCTTTAAATTCACCGGTAGTCGGCATGACCGCAACGCCAGAAAGCTGCCATGCATGAATATGACTGAAACAGCGTACACGGGTGCTGTCATAGAGGTATCCTGAATTCCAACTGCCTTCTGTCTGAGTATCCGGACTCAGGTTTACCATGCCAAAAGGACGTGTTGCTGATGAGAAAAAGAACCAGCGGGATTTGTGAGAGTCAACAAACGGATTTACATAATCTACAGGTTTTTTAGTATTGTTTATATTGCTGCACCCAAGCACGGAAAGCAGCAAAACCAAAATAAATTTTTTAAACATAATAGTCCTTTGAATGGTTATTGTAAATTAGCATCGAGTTTAATTTTTTCACCTTTTTCAAGATCAAGTGTTGTAGAAATATCTCCATAGCTCACGGTACAGGGTTGTCCCTGAAGAGATTCTATCGTGACAGATTTTAATCTGTTAGCATTCCATTCCATGTTGACGATAAAGCCTCCGCGTGCACGTAATCCGGACACTGAACCGTTTGGCAATAAATCTGGCAGGGCTGGTAATAAATCGATTTTGTTCTGATGGCTTTGCATAAGCATCTCTGCAATACCCGCTGTAAAACCAAAGTTTCCGTCAATCTGGAATGGCGGGTGTGCATCAAAAAGATTGGCATAACTGCCGCCACGTTCGTTTTTCTTTCTGGCATCTGCTTCCGGAGTGAGTTGTCTGCGAATTAACAACATTGCATGGTTGCCGTCTTTGAACCGTGCCCAGAAATTGATTTTCCATGCCAGGCTCCAGCCGGTACCCTCATCTCCACGAAAGAGCAATGATTGTTTTGCCGCTTTCATCAGCTCAGGAGTAGACTCGTTGATATCGTTGCCGGGATGTACACCCCACAGATGTGAAACATGACGATGGTGGTTTTCAGGATAATCTATGTCCTGCAGCCATTCCTGCAATTGACCATGTTTGCCAATTTGGTTAGGGGCAATTTGTTCGCGCATGGTTTTTAATGTATCTGCAAAAGCTTTGTCGGTTTCTAGAATTTCTGATGCCTGAATAACCGCGCCAAATAATGAGCGAATGATCTGATGATCCATTGTAGGACCCGCAACCAGTCCCCCGTTTTCGGGCGAATTGGATGGAGTGCTGATCAGCCAGCCGGTTTCAGGGTCTTTGACCAAAAAATCGACAAAAAAGGTAGCAGCACCTTTCATTACCGGATACGCCCGGTCTTTTAAAAATTGCTTGTCGAGAGTATAGAGATAATGTTCCCACATGTGTGTAGAAAGCCATGCGCCACCAGACACCCAAATGCCATGATTGGAATGGTTGATGGGAGCAGTACCGCGCCAGATATCGGTATTGTGATGTAATACCCAGCCCCGGCAGTTATAATGGGCTTTGGCAGTTTTACTGCCTGATTCTACAAGATCTTCTATCATTTCAAACAGTGCTTCATGACATTCTGACAATGCGGTAACTTCAACCGGCCAGAAATTCATTTCGGTATTAATGTTCACTGTCCATTTACTATCCCACGACGGATCGTTTTCATAGTTCCAGATTCCCTGCAGATTTGCGGGTTGGGTGCCGGGTCTGCTGCTGGAGATCATCAGATAGCGGCCATATTGAAAATAGAGTGTCATCAATTGAGGATCAAAGGTAGTATTGAACTGTTTTAATCGTTGATCTGTTGTTAATGCCATTGATTCATTTTTACCAAGATCCAAAGTGACCCGGTTAAACAATTCTGTATAATCCTTGATGTGGGCAGATTTTAATGTAGAATAGGATGTATTTTTTATGGAATTGATAGTGTTGGTAGTCAGAGCTTCGGGATCATTTGAAACATCTTTATAGTTTTTATATGATGTATACATGGCCATATACAGGGTTACATCATTAGCATTTGCAACGGTGATTTTTGAATTATCGCTAGAAAGCGTACCACCATTGTTTTGGATCCAGAGTCTTGCCTGGCCTTTGAGAACACCATCAGCCACTTTGACATTGAGTATATATTCATTCTCAGAAACCGGCTGCATCTGCTTTTGCTGGTGAATGCTATCCATGCTCAGGGAGAAAGAGATTTTGCCTTTTTTGTTGGCAGAAAGATGAATGGCAATAACCTGGTCAGGATTTGATGCAATATATTCACGATGATATTGAACATCATTGATCTGGTAATCAACACTGGCTACGGCTGTATTGAGATCAAGCTTTCTTGAATATTGGGTAGGATTTTCATGACCTTTAAATTCCAGATACAAATCACCAAAGGATTGATATGCTTTTTGACGCAGAGGACTGCTCATGAAATGTATCATTGCCAAATCTTCAGCCTGTCTCTGCTTTCCTTCGAACAATAATTTGCGTATACGGGACAAATATTTTGCTGCTTCAGGATTTTGATATTCGTGGGGTTCTCCGTTCCAAAGGGTCTCTTCATTAAACTGGATACGATCTGTTTCAGTTCCGGCAAAGATCATGGCGCCAATCCTGCCATTACCAATTGGAAGCGCTTCTTCCCATTGTTCTGCGCTTTTATCGTATTTTAAAACCAATTCTTGGCTGCTTTTATTAAAACAAGAAATTGTTAATAATAAGCAAAAACTCATAATTACAATGCAAGTTTTCTTCATTGAAATATCCCAGGTTTGTGTATGTGGATTTACAGGTGTTTAATTAATATATTATTTTTCGAGATTCAATCAAAGAGAATTTGATAGCTTATATCCTTTTTTTGTTCGAATGATAATTTGCCATTCAATTGTGATACCATTGCAGTAATAATTTGATTACTCGATTGGGAGGGAGAAAAACTATTTTTTGTTTTTTCATCCTGGAAGGAATAAGAAACAGATAAAAAGTAATGGTTATCTTGTTTTTTCAAGTTGATGGTTATACTATCAGATATGTTTAGATTTTCAAGGGAATATACATTATTGATTAATTCAGTTATCAACAAACCGCATGGAATTGCTCGATCCAGATCAATAGATACGGTACTGATATTCATATGTATTTGGGGTTTGTTTTTTTGCCCGAGTTCAATATGCTGTATAATACTTGAAATATAATCTGAAAATTCAATTTCGTCAGGCTTTTCAGTGTTATAAATTTTTGCATGGACAAGAAATATCGACATTATCAGGTTTTTTGTGTTGTTGAAAATGTTATCTGAACTGGGTTTAAATGTATAACTTCCCTGTAGATTCAACAAGCTGTGAATGATCTGCATGTTGTTTTTGACACGATGGTGAATTTCTTTTAATAATATCTCTTTTTCTTTTAATGATTTATCCAGTTGTTTTTCGTTTTCTTTCATCAATGTAATATCACGGATTGCCGCAATAATAATAAAATTGCTGTGTTGAGGATTGAAAAAATAGCTGAAATTGGTTTCACCTGTAAAGGATGTTCCGTCACAGCGAACAAATTCGAGCTCTATTTTTTTTAATGATTTTTTTGTTTCAATTGAACAAATGATTTCATAAAGGGTATCTTTGAATGATTCCTGTACAAAGTCATATATTGTTTTGTCTTCAAGAGAAATAGAGTTGTTTTTACAAAACAGCAGTTTTGAATGTTCTGATGTGAATTGTATTTTCCCATCCAAATTTAAAAGCAGAACGGCATCGGGAGATGTTTCAATCAGTTTTTTGTAATGCTGCTGGCTGGTTAATAGTTCATGTTCTGTTTTTCTACGGTTAATGATTATCAAGTATAAAATAAAAATAATAAAAAGTAAGAATGAAACAACCGATATGGAAAACCAGATAACACTTTTGTGAAACTGATAAAAAGAAAACGGTTGATTCATAATTTGACTTGTAGGTGGAATGAGTTTTAAGGGAATGTTGTGTTTAACTAACTGATTATAATCAAAAACATATTCTGTAGGTGTTTCTGGAATAATTGGGATGTCTTGAGGTTTCTTTCCCTCCAGAATTTGTATCAATAAATCTACCGATTGTTGACCTATCATATCTCCTTTTCGCATTTTACCACCTATAACGCCATCCCAGGTCATGACATCGGTTAAACCATATGTGGGTGCACTGCTTGTTTGACAAATAAGAGGATACATTTTTTTTGTATCCTGGAAATGATTGTTTTTATCTTTTGACCAATGTATTGGAAAAACAATGGATTTGGGGAGTAAAACTTTTAGTGTGTCAAGCAGTTGTTGAGTTGATAGATCTTTACCATCAAGAAAGAAAAAATTTAATTGGGGATAAAGTGGCCGGTATTTTTCAAATACCTTTCTATGTTCTCTGCCGGTTAAAGTGTTTTCTACAATATAATAGATGTTACGTGTGTCAGGGTGTAGATTTAAAACCAGATCTATATTTGATTTAACATCAAAAGTCTCAAGAATCCCGGTAAAGTTGATATGATTTTTAAATTCATTCGAATCAATTGCTGCAACACCACAAAAGACTATTGGTGCATTGTTAAATAGGTTGTTGTTTTTTTTTACAAAGTTGAATGCATTATCATCGGAGCATATTATTGCTGCCAGTTTAATATTTTCATATTTTATACTAAATATATTTTCCAGTTTTGTATAATATTCTGGTGCAATGTGTCTTTTGGTGTCCATGTATTCAATATATAGACGTGTATTAGGCAAACTTTTTAATAATTCTTTTTCAATAGCTTTGGTTATATTATCAGTCCATTGATAACCCTGGTGATAAGAGTTTAACAACAAGACGTTTGTTTTGTTTAAATCAACAGAGGCAAAGCTTGGTAAAACAAGCAAAAGGGAATAAAGGTAAATGTGTATTATCTTGCGAATCACGCTCTATTGCCGCCTTGGGTATTTGTCATAAATTATTTGTAATTTTAACTGTTAAATGAAAATTGTACAATGGTACCATTATTCCGCTGTACAATTAACTCACCTTCTATCTGACTTATTAGTGCATGGATCATTTTATAACCAAATGTAGTTGATGTTTCAGGATTAAAGCCTTGAGGGATACCAATACCATCATCTTTTACGAGTATGGAAAAACGGTTGCTTGAAGTGTCTAGTTTTATATTAATCGTACCGGGTTGGTTGTCCGGAAACGCATATTTTATTGCATTTGTTACCAATTCATTTAAAATCAGCCCGCAGGGTATTGCTCTGTTCAAGTCTAAAAAGATATCAGGGCCTTTGATGTCGAAAGAAAATAATTTATTGTCTGTATTATAAGTATGGCCCAAATCTACAATAAGGTTTTGAATATATTCTTTGAAATTGATTTCTGCCAGATCTTCTGATCGATACATTCTTTCATGTATGAGTGCCATAGACATTACACGACTTTTGGTTTCCTGAAAAACTTTGAGAGATTCTGGATCAGGTATATATTTTTCCTGAAGACTAAGCAGACTGCAAATTACCTGCATATTGTTTTTAACTCTATGATGAATTTCCTTCAAGAGAATTTCTTTTTCAAGTAGAGATTTTTTAATCATATCTTCATATTCTTTGCGCCCTGAAATATCCCTTACAGTAGCGATTATCGCATTAGGTATAGAATCTATACCCAGTATATAGCTTGCGTTTATTTCTCCGATGAAACGAGAGTTGTCTGCTCTTTTAAAGATGATTTCTTTATTTCGAACTGTTTTTAAATTTTTAAGCTGTAAATTAAAATTGTTTATCTCGTCTAAATTTTTCTTGTCAATAAAGGCTGTTACTTTTTTATTTTCCAAAGCTTGATCAGCAGGCAGATTGAACATAGACCAGGTATGATCTGACGCAAAAAGAATAGTTCCTTCAAAATCCAGCATAATGACAGATTCCGGAGCGGTTTCAACAAGCGTTTTGTATTGCATTCGGCTCTGTCTTAATGCTTTTTCAGTTTTATGACGGGAAATTATATTTATGATCAAAATTGCTATAATAAAAGCCAGTATTGAATTTATTGAAATCGCAATCCAGATTACGCTTTTATGTTTTTCATAAAGAGATATGGGTTTGTTGATAATTATACTATTGGCAGGAATAAGGTTTGTATCGATTTTATATTTTTTTATCATTTGATAATCCAGCATGCATGGATTATGTGTATCTACAACAATGGGTATGTTTTCGGGTTTTTCTCCATTCAAGATTTTTAATGTTAACATTGCTGCCAACTCACCTTGATTAAAACCACTGTTTAGCATACCTCCTATAACTCCCATCCCCATCATAATTTCACCGGTACTGTAAACGGGAACATTGCTGCTGTTAATAATGAGAGGATATATGATTTCATTATCAAAAACCTCTCCGGAAGCATCACGCATCCAGGTTAATGGTAACAGGGCAGAATGCTCAGGCAATTGTTTAATTTTGTCAAGCAGCTGATATGTAGTTAGATATCTACCATCAAAGTACCTGAAATTGATATCCGGGAATTGCTGTTCCTGACTTTCAGTGGCCTCTTTTTGGGATACACCTGTGATTGTGTTTTCTGTGATAATATAGAGATTCTCAAGATCGGGATGGAACTTGTTAATTAGATTTATTGTTGCCTGAATATCGAGATGTTCAATAATGCCGGTGAAATTTTTGTGATTTTCAATATACTTTTGATCAATCTTGCCAACTCCACAAAAAACAAAAGGTATATCTTTGAACAGGTCATTATAATAATTCATGACGAACTGGAATGCATTATCATCTGAGCATACAATAACATCTGGTTTATTGTCGTGATATTTATAATAATAGAGATCAGCAAGAGATTGATAATATTCATCACTCTTGAATTGTTTACTATCCATATATTCTATAGATATAATGGGATTTTGGAAAGCATTGTTTATTTCGTATTGAAAACTTTTTACAATATTGTCAGACCATTCGTATCCCAGATAGTACGAGTTTAGGAATAATATGTCCGGATCTTGATTGGCTAGCGAGGTGAAAGGGAGTGCGAGTAGTGCTATCAATACCAGAGAAAAATTAATGGTTTTGTTAAAAAAATGATCCATCTGTTATTCTATTATATATACAAACTGGTCTGGTGTATTCAAATATTTTCAAAAGTTTTTGAATAATGTAAATAGTGAAAAACTTGTTACCACTTGATTGCATCATTGGGTCTAAGTGCATGTGCGGGAAGCGGCACATCCTTTGTAAAGACATGCATGTTTTCATTTTTTTCAATGGTTACATTACTTTCATCAATTTCACCCTTGGCATTATGCACTTTATTAATATCCAGATTCAGATATTTTGCCATAAAATGATACATGGGTTTGCGTTTTGAAAAGCCGTAATCATGCCCTTCATTCGGAATGTGTGTGTGATGTACGCGGTCTTTAGCATTGTAGAGTGAATAAATATCACGAATGAAAGGATATTCTACATCAGGCGTGTTTTTGGTCCAGTCTTCACCATCAGAAACCAGAAGCAAAGGCCTGGGTGCGGCCAGTGCTGCAATTTCAACATTATTTGTTTCGTGGCAGGTGCTTTTATGAATGGGCATTCCACTTTCACATACACAGCCGCCAAAGAAATATGCAGAGACCATTACTATGGGAGCAGAAACCGCTACGCGGTCATCTATTGCGGTAAGCAGGAATGTTTGTGTGCCGCCGCCTGATGCCCCAGTTACACCAATTCGTTCAGGATCAACTTCATCGAGAGTTAATAAGTAATCGAGAACGCGGATACTGTTCCATAACTGGAGTTTAAGCGTTTCAGGGCTTTTGTGAACCCAGCCATATTTTTGCATTTCACCATAACCTACCATATCAATTGACATAACCACGGCACCCATTTTTGCCAGGGTTGCGCAACGATACTGCATGTCGGGACGATAGCGGCCATAATTGTCTTCATCCCCCCAGTGACCATGAGGACAAATAATTCCGGCAAGTTTGCCTTTATATTCGGAAGGTTTGTACAGACTGCCGGTTACAAAAACACCGGGTCTACTTTCTATTGCTACATTAACAACGGTATATCCATCATATTCGCGTGGATTGGAGTAAATGGGATTTAATGGGGTTTTCTTGGGCATGGGGTCTAACCCGGTACCATCGAGTATGCCTTGTTTGATAATGCCCGCACGAAATTTCCATTGAGTCAAAGTGGTGTAAAGTGATTTCCATTCTTCTAGCTTGGCTTTTGCTTCGCTTTCAGTGAAATAAGCTCCCTGGCATAACATGGATTCGGGTTCTTTTTCGGGGGGGAAGGAATAAACTGTTTGAACAGTAATAGCGATCAGGAAAAATAATACGGCTCTTTTCATTTCAACGCTTCTCCAAAAAAAGTAAATCACCACTTTAATAATTCGTAATTAAACGCTTTTCTGGATAATATGCAAGCCATAAAATGAATTTATTTGTTTTGCAGGATTGGATTGTCGGAATTTTTGTAAAAAGGGAAATTGTTATGAAATAAAGTTCGAGGTGTGTTATGATTAAACGTATACTTTTACCTTTGGATGATTCACAGTATGCGGACAATGCAATCGAGCTGGGGAGCATAATTGCCCGCAAATTGGATGCTGAATTGACAGGGTTAGTCATTCTCGACCTACCCGGTATTGAGCGGTCCATTGGTCCTGTGCCTATGGGGGCTATTCATTACGCTGAAAAAATTGAAAAATTGAAAATTCGTGAAGCAGAAGATCATATTGATGAGTTGCTTGCCCGATTTGAGGAAAAATGTATTCACAACAAGGTCCGTTTTCGAAAAGAGGAGACACAAGGGAGCCCTGTTGAGAGAATTATTCATGAATCCTTTTTTTATGATGCCATTATTATGGGTATGAAAACCTATTATCAATTTGGTACAAAGGCAAAGCATGGAGAATCTGTTGAAAAAGTTTTAAATCATATGGTTACACCGGTTTATACAGTGCCCATTGAATTGGATCTGGCATCCTTGAACAAGGAAAAGTTTAATGTTCTCATCGCTTATGACGGAAGCCATCCCGCATCGCGCGGTTTACATCGTTTTGCACAATTAGAGATGAACGATTTTTTCAATATTACGGTTCTTTTTTTACATGATGTGGAAAAAGAAGCCAAATACCTGCTTGACCAGGTTGAAGCGTTTTTAAGCTGTCATGGATATAAAAATGTTGAGATGATATGGACAGAGGAAGATATTATAGAATCGATTGACAGTAAATACATAGAAAAGACGGATTTTATCATTGCGGGAACACATTCAAAAAGCAATTTGTTTGATTTCAGGTTGGGCAGCTTGGCAAAGCATTTGTTGAAAACAGAAAAGAAACCGGTATTTTTATATCAATAATTTTACTCGTTCAGTGTTCTGATGCGTATTTCTTTAAAGTACCATGTGCTATTGGGATCGTGTGCCTGAATTGCAATGGTTCCTCCCGCGGTATCAAGAAGACGGTTTTTTCTTTTCCATGATCGTTTGGGATGTAAGGGCTCTGTATAATCAACAACCGTTGAGCTGTCGAGCTTGACCGTTATCCGTTTGTCATTAACCGTTATGTGCATCTTGAACCATTGCGTATCATCGACAGGACAGCTTTCAATATCCAAAACATCATAAAGGCTGCCGGTTTTGCGTTTATCTTTGGGGGTATTGTTTAACTGAATTTCATATCCATTCTTTAAAAGGGTCCACCAATTCAGATCCCTGTTTGTGTGAATAAAGATTCCGGAATTGGAGTTGATTTTTCCTTTGCAGATAACTACCAACTCGAAATTTTTAAATTGGGGCAGAGAATCAGGACGAGAGCCAATATAGATCAGATGGTCCATTCCTTTTTTGCTATTGGCTTTTAATATACCGTTTTCGAGTGTAAAAGATTCCTGGTGTTTTATAGCTTGCCATTGTTCAATTGAAGTACCATCAAATAAAAAGGTCCAGTCACTGCTGTCATTGGCAGTGACGGACCCGATAATACACAATAATAAAAATAGAAGAGAATGTTTCATGCCAGCTTATAATTTTGAAGCTGATGCCGCATCCAGATACAGAACAGTGTTAGGGTGAGTTCTTAGAATTGTTGCGGGACAAGCAGTACCGATAGGCGCATTGAGTGTGTTTTTAACGGCAGTTGCTTTGCGTTCATCCGGAACTACGCAGCTAATGTATTTGCAGCGCATCATTGCCGGGATGGTCTGGCTGAGTGCGTGTGTTGGTACATCCTCAAATGTGGGGAACCAGCCTTCGCCCAACTGCTGCTTGCGACAGTCGTCATCCAATTCTACAACTTTGACCAGCTTGGGATCATCAAAATCCGCAACAGGTGGGTCATTAAACGCTATATGCCCGTTTTCACCAATACCAATACAGGCACAGTCTACCTCGTGTTGTTTGAGAAGGTCTTCGTAACGCTGGGCTTCAGCGTCAGCGTCCGGGGCGTCTCCATTGAGAAAATGGATTGCTTTGGGAGAAACATGATCGAGTATCCGTTCTTTCAGGTATTTTACAAAGCTGGCAGGATGCTGATCAGACATGCCTACATATTCATCAAGATGGAATACCGTAATTTTTGGCCAATCGAGTTCTTTATCTTTGAACGCTTCAATGAATGAAAACTGAGAAGCGCCGGTTGCCAGGATCAGGGTTGCATGACCTTTTTCTGCTATTGCAGCTTTTAATACCTCAGTTACTTGATCTGCGGCGGCCTGGCCCATTATTTTGGTATCGTTATAAATTTCCACATTCAGTTTTTCAACTGTTATGGATTTGTCAGGTTTTTGTGACATTCTGTTCGATCTCCTGTTCAGAGTTTATTGTTCATAGACCACATGGCCATTTACTATGGTCTTTTTAATATTTACTTTAAAATCATCAATGGTGAACAAGATGATATCCGCACGTTTACCGGATTCCAAAACACCACGGTCATCCAGTCCGTACAAGTTGGCCTGATTGGTGCTTGCCATTTGAATTGCTTCCTGAAGGCTGCAGCCGGTTACTTTCATAATGTGACCTACTCCTTTAGTGATGGGAGAGGCAGAACCGTAAAGCACTTTTTGTGCAGGGTAATGCAGCAAGCCTTCAGGGGTGAGTTCAATGGTTTCGCCATGAGGAGTTTTATATTCACCCGGCGGCAGTGCAGCATAGCTGGTAACGTCTGATGTGATCATTGTGCCATTGGTGCCTTTGGCTCTCCAAAAGGTTTTAATCTCTTCGGGACGCAGATGAAATCCGTCACAGATGATGCTGATCATTAAACGGTCGTCAGCCAATTGCGGCCAAAGGGGATTATTGTGGCGATTGATCATGTTGGCGCAGCCGTTGCCCAGGTGAGTACAGGTTGCGGCGCCAAGATCTGCGGCTTGTTTAACCTGATCGGCATTTCCATTATGGTGTCCCAGTGCAACCAGAATGTTGTTCATGCTGCACTGTTTAATAAAATCCATTGCACCGTCAATCTCGGGTGCAACTGTAACTTGCATGATGGTTCCTTTTGCAGCTTTTTGGTATTTGGAGAATTCATCCCAATCAGGAAGGCGTACAAATTGTTTTGGATGGGCGCCACGGAATCCGTCAATGGGAGAGATATAAGGACCTTCCACATGGATGCCGGGAATAGTACCATAATGTTCAGGATCATTAACAGCGTCGGCAATAACAGGAAGATTTGCCATGAAAACCTCATCGCTGTTTGTGGTTACGGTGGGCATATAAGTGGTTACACCATCTTTCCACAAGGCTTTGGTAGCTTTGCGGATACCATCCAGTGTCAGCTCACCCCCGGCAAATGCAAAAGATACACCGGCGTATCCGTTGATTTGATTGTCAAAAAGTCCGGGTGCAATGTAGACATTTGCGGGACCGTCTAGTTTTTCTTTGCGGGTAATATTTGTTATCACACCGTCTTTGAAAGTGATATCGACGGGTGACATATCCATATAAAACAGGCCTTCTACGGTCATTCCCTTTGCGTCCTTGGCTGTTAAGGGTTGAATGGTAATACACAATAAAGCAACAACAAGAATTATACGGTTCAGCATGAATACCTCCGAAATTCAATACGAGAGCATATAAAGAAAATTGATATTGTATCATAAACAAATTTGCTGAAAATGTCAATTGGAAAAATTACCAGAGGGTTTGGAATGGTGCTTTTCAAAGAGTAGATAGAATTTGATTTTAAGGGAATTTAACGTTCCCGGATTTCCCGAATGATATCAACAATTTCGTCCCGTTTGATGTCTGTGTCCACACCCGGTACATCGAGAGGGGAATTTTGAGATTCTGTTTTCGTAATAGTAAAAACAGTTCCATTTCTTCGTTTTATCATAACCTTGCCATAAATTTCAGCTTCTTCTAAAACAGAGGACAGCTTTTGACGTGCTTCGGAATATGTATATATTTTCATATTATACCTCTATTGTTTTTATACCAACTGATATTGCTTTTTCTGCCAACCTTGTGTCGAGAGTTAGTAGTGGAGTGTTACATTTTATTGCACAGGCAATCATGTATGCATCGTAAGCATATATATTTAAAGAATGTGCCAATTCAAGAGAATCTTTTAAGTCAATATCAATAAGACGAATGGGAATTGTTTTGAATTGATCCATCGCATTATTAGCCTTTTCTTTTGAAATTCTGTTTCTTTTAAACATTGCAGAAAAAGCGTTTCCAATTTCCCATTTTAGTGATAAAGGAGAACACAAGTCTGCTCCTATAGTTTGATTAATAATAGCATGTTTTTCCGGTTCATTTATCAAAATCGCAATGATTACAGAGGTATCAATAGTTATTAGCAAACAAATCTCCTTTTGTACAATTGTACAAGTAATATAGCTATTTTTTTCAATGTTGTCAATAAAAACCTATCTTACTAATGCCATACGCTTGTTTATACTTACATCCCCGCATTTGATGGAAACGATATAAACTCCACTTGGAGAAGTGACACCCTGTTCATTGAGTCCATACCAGGTCAGGTTGTGCTGTCCTGCGGTGTAACGGGTATTACACAAGGATTTGATATGCTGACCCAAAACATTATAGATGTTGATCTCTACCCGGTCGGTTTTGCTCAGTTCGAATGAAATATTGACTGAGGGATTGGCGGGATTGGGGTACATGCCCAGCAGGTTAAAGGAGAGGGGCGGTTTGGAATCGGTACTCTCTATATCTGTTAACGGATTGTTGTATGCATCCAGGAACGGAATAAAATTTACTTTGCCGAGTGAGCTGTTTTCGGATTGATCGAGGATCATATTATCTACGGATGTAGAATCTTCGGGTCCCCAATAGGTGTAGGGAAGATTAATTGATTCATTAGTACAATTTAAAAATTGGTAACCATTGTTGTTAAAAATTTCATTGTTTTCCTTAATTGTTTTGGGAGAATAAAAGTTATTATTTTGTGTATTATAGAAAACAGGAGAATGATACAAGAAACCAGCATCACCATTTCCCCATATTTTATTATTTGTAAACTGAGTAACAATTGTATTATATGTTGCAACACCTCTGTTTGTAAAGTTGGCGATTATATTGTTCTTCATAGTTAAATTGATACAAAGTAATGAGTTTAATTGCGTTATGTATTGAATACCATTTTCATAAATATTTACTGTTCCGTTATTAATATGTATACCATCATTGGGAATACATTCTTTGATATTTGAAATAACCGGGAATTCAGTAACGCCTTTTGGAATATATGTTCCAATTATACATTTTATTCCTCTTTTATACTTTCCGGTTATGACAGTATAAGTATCCAAGATAAATTTGAAATGCCCACCATCTAAAGTTTTAATAATATACGTTTTGTACCTATGTAAAAGGTCATTTGTTTTAAATCCGTCTGTGGGAACTTTTTTTACTAATTTATAATCTAAAGTAGTTGAATAGATGGCATTTCTTTCACCCGTACTTATTTTACTATCAAATGTTAGATATGCATCTGCCTTTTCACTGCCAGGAGTTATTAAACCATCTTTAGCATTCAAGCCTTCTATATAATTATTTTCTTCATCATAAGATAAATAAAATACTCTTTTTTGAATATTAAAAGGTTTTCCACGCCCTATTAGAGTATTTCCTTCCAGGATCAAACTTGGTCCTTTTGTATAAATTCCTATATCAGCATTTGTAACTGTATTATTTATAAAAACACTGCTTCCGGAAATATTTGCTGTCATATAAACATTTTCAATTCTATTATTTTTGATAATAAAATTATCTCCCTCAAGTTTTAAAGCTTTAAATGTATTTTCTATTTTATTATTGATAATCAACAAAGAATCATTATATATTGCTGGTCTTTTGTAATCTATAGAGATTGCTGTTGATTTGCAGTTTGTAATTGTGCAATTCAAAATATTTGCATGGTCCAATGATAGTATACCAATTGAATCGCAATTGGTAATTGAGCAATTTAAAAAGTTTGAAGAGTCCCTTAATAGTATACCAATATTTGCGTTAGATATGTGACAATAATTTAAAGATTCCGGGTTACGTAAATTTGTATGATTGATAACAAGACCATCCCAGTGTTCATTTGGATTTAAGGAAGTAAAAATTATTGGGTCTTGTTCTGTTCCCTCTGTTATCAGAGACCCATTAATTATAATGGATACACCAGAATCAGCTAAAACAGTTGTGCCGGGTTCAATAATTAATTGCTTACCTGATTGGATTGTCAAGTCTTGTTTCAAAATATATGGTGAATATTGTTTTTCAAATGTTCCGGAAAAACTACTGCCAAGAATTCCTTCTCCGGTTAACATTACAGGTACATTGATTTGATGTTTATCATTTGTGGAAATAAAAAGTAGCAAAGTGTCTTTACTAGCATGTGATGGTTTATATGCAATAGGTACATTTAATGTATCTCCTGCTAATACTGAAAATGTTGAATCTTTACAGGTGAATGGATTGTTTAAATTATTAGAATTTAAAGATAAATTTATATTGAGTCTAGTTTCTCCTTCGTTTGTCATTGTAATTGTCAATGTTTTTGGCTCATAAATTATCACTTTATCAAAGTTTAATTCAGATGTTAAAAGTAATAACTGTGGATTGGAAACGGTTGCTTCGGCTGTATTTCCATAACATCCCAGGTTAATTCTGCCCCCATTATATTCAGGTTCATCAATAAAAGATGAATCCGGATGTCCGGCATCTATGCAAGGAGAGTTGGATGAAAGGTGAAAGTCATAGTTGTCTTCATCAACAAATAATGGTTTTTGATCAAAGTTATTATTATTCAATGGGTTTGTATCAATATTATATAAGCAATTATATTCAACTTTATTGCCTAATTCATAAAAATATGTATTTGCTTTATTATAAATAATATTGTTTACTGCTAATCCTTCACCCTCTATCCTGATTGTATTCCAATTATCATATATTGTTTTATTAAATACTATTGTATTGTTTACTAATCTGGTATAACTATTTCGTGCATGAATTGATTCACATGATGCACCAAAGTTTTCATAGATTAAATTGAATTTTATAGAAGCATTAGCGTTGTAAATTTCAATTGCACCAGCACCCTCATGACTCCAATAACCCTCACTATCATTATGATCAAATTTGTTATAACATAAATTTGCCTTCCCCCCTTTGATACATACTGCGCCGGCTCCACCACCTCTTGAAGTAATCGTATTAAAAGATATTATATTATTTGAAATATCAACATTCGCATCATGAGCTATAATTGCACCGGCAGCATAATAGTATGTTTTGAATTTAACAGAATTATGATGTATATGACTATGTGTGATGTTTAAATCTGCATCATTTGATAGTATTGTTCCACCCAATTTAGCCGTATCATTATTTGCATAACATCTTGTAATTTTACAATAATCAAAAATAGAAAAGTTTCTAATAAATTTTAATCCATTCCACAACGTATCTGCGTGAGTTGAACTGATGAGAATACTATCCTGTTCTGTACCCTGTGCTTTAAACAGTCCATATGCTGTAAGAGAATAATGTCCGTTGAATAAGACTTGCACACCGGGGCCAATTAACAGGGAATCGTTTTGGGGGATTTCAATATCTCCCTGAATGATGTAAGGTGAATTTTCACGCGTCCAGAACCCGCTTACAGGGCCTTGATTAATCACAGTTTCTGAAAAAGCTATAGACGCAATAAGGCATAATAGTATCAGTTTTTTTTTCATTGGTGGTTGGCCCCTGTTTTATTGAATTGAATTTATTGAAATCCCTGTTATAATCAAATGTAGTAAATACTCTTTCCAGAATCAAGAGAATAGAGAGTCTGAAAATTGTTCGGGACTAGAAGACTTTTTGTTTTTTCAACAATACATCATAAAGAGAGTAATATCACCCGGCTGTTAGATATAGGCTTGGATTTTACTCTTCTTAATTAGAATGTTATTGTAATTCCCCTTTTTTTTATCTATAATGGATTTATTGTTTTTAAAACTAAAATTTTCATATGATTGGGGAGTTTTGAATGCGATCTTTTATTCTGTTGTTGATTTCCGTTTCTGTTTCCTTTGCCTATACCAACCTGACTCCGGAACAAGTGCATACCCGTCTTGCAGAAAGGGATTCTTTGTTACTTTTGGATGTGCGTGAAGTGAGCGAATATATCAGCGGACATATTGCAGAACCCGATGGTATGCCGGTTCTGACTCCTGCAAACATGCCGTGGTCAAGTGGCGTGCTTGAAAATCATAAAGAATTGTTGCCCAAAGATATAGACATAATTGTATACTGTAAATCCGGTGGTCGAAGCGCGGCTGCTTCGGCATATCTGGAGGGAGCGGGATTTACCCGTATCTCTAATATGACCGGTGGATTCAACAGTTGGACTTACGAATTCCGAACAGGTGGATATGGTGACCATAGCGGCGCATGGGTCCATTCGGATGATGATACGGTAACCATTGTTGCCGGAGGCCAGGAAAGCAAACTGTACCTGACCGGAGCCGCCTTGCCGGAAATGGATTCTGTTTATATTGAGCTGCAACGGCTCAGTGCTGAATTTGCCCCGGTAGGGATTGTTGAATCTGATCTGTATGGTTTTCACAAACTGACGGTACTGGATGCTTTTGGATTACCGCAATTCACAAACGATTCACTCGCCTTGTCAGAAACCGCCGGGTTGTTGCTCTATGCGGAACCGAACGAGTTTTCGTCTCTGCCGCGGGATGACCGGGTTTCGGTATTCATGCCTGGTGCAGGATGGCAGACCTTGGAGCACGAACTGGATGGAATTGGCTTTCATGTGGTGAGTGATGTATTGTATACATATTACAATCTGGAAGGTTATTACGGACCATCTGCGGTAAATGATGCAAGTATTCCGGAAGCGTATCAGCTTAAAGCCGCGTATCCCAATCCTTTTAATCCGATTACGAATATTAAATTTAGTCTGCCTGTATCAGAGCATGTTACATTAAATGTTTATAATCCACAGGGGCAGCTTGTGCAAACCCTGATGGATGAGCGCATGAGCAGTGGAAACCATCATGTCACGTTTCTGGCCGGCAGCCTTGCCAGCGGGATTTATTTCTATCAATTACAAACAGATTCGTTTACGCAAACCCGCAAGTTTGTACTGGTGAAATAGGACAATTTAGATCGTGACAGAGTTTATCTCTGTCACGATTGTTATAAATACATCTATAGGCAAGTATCATTGGGGAACCTTAACGTAACAGCAGCATTTTCCTTGTCTGGATTTGATCTCTGGATTTTAATTGATAAAAATAGACACCCGCAGCAATGTCATTAAAATTGACATTGATTGTATGGTGCCCTGAATCCTGATGTTTATTGACGAGTGAACGTACCTGGCGTCCCAGCGTGTCATATATGATGAGGGATACTTGAGCAGCCCGATCCAGATTGTAACTGATCTTGGTTGAAGGATTGAATGGATTGGGATAGTTCTGGTTCAATGAAAAGCTACCAGGTTCTGAGGACTCGTTTTGTACATAGGTTGGCAGTTTGTTTCCATATTCAACATTATTGATTCTGGCATATTTTAATGTTTGATATGTTTGCGCGATTTCACCGCCGAAAGTAAAGCGAACCAAACCTATACCTTTTGCCAAACGGTAACTAAATCCGGGGATAAAGCTAATGCAAGCAAAATATTTTGTTTGAAAAGATTGATTAAACAGGGTGTCAGAGATTAAATATTGACATAATATTTCATTTTCGTTTGCATCCGATGGATAATTGCGAGAGGCAGCAACCGTATCCCCCAATTGAATGTTCAGACTGTCGATTTTGTATTCGTTATCTATGAAATCATATTTGTTGCAATATCGAAAGATGTTACCTGTTAACGTATCCACCCGTTCGAAATAGTATGTTGTCTCTAACGTATCCGGGATGTATTGTTTTTGCAGGATTTTGTAGCTCTTGCCGTTTTCCATCAGTGTATCGCCGGTCACCTCGAGGCAAAAATAACGCTGCCAATAGAGATAATCCCACTCACTGGCAAATTCCGTATACTCCCAATAGTTGCCGGTATGTAATGGATAATAGGCCAGTACAGAGTCAGGCACTTGAGCAATTGTGGGTAAAGACGCAATCAGGATTAAAAGAAATGATTTTCTCATGACCCCCCTCCAATTGTTTAAAAATATATAAGAAAATGTAGAAATAATAATTTTATTTGTCAACAGATTCTAATACATCTGTCAAGTCCCCAAGGGTGATGGGTTTTACCAGGTAGCTGAGCGGGTTCAGTTTTTGCGCGCGCTGTCTTGATGATTTGTCATCGTATCCTGACATGAAAATAATGGGTAGATTTTGGGATGACTTGATTTGTTCTGCGGCTTCTATACCATCTATTTCACCACCCAGGCGAATATCCATCAGGATATAATCAGGTTTGTTGTCTTTAGTAAAAGATACAGCCTGTTCTCCGGTTGAAAGGATGCTGCATACATTGTATCCGGCTCTTTCAAGTTCCAGGCGCAGGCTCATTGCGGTAAATGCCTCATCTTCAACAATCAGGATTTCAGGAACATGATTCATATTATATCCTCTCTATATTTTTTTCATCACTGAATATAATATGACAGGTTGTTCCATTGTCCGAACTGAATTGTATTTTGCCTTTTAGCTGGTGTTCAGTAATCGTAATTATGGTTTGTAAACCCAAAGATTTTTGAGTTCTAAAATTGAAATCCTGCGGTACACCTATTCCGTTGTCCATGAAATACAATTCAACATCACCATCATCGTTTATAAACAGTTTAATGGTAATGGTACCTGTGGATTGATCCGGAAAGGCATGTTTTAATGTGTTAGATACAAGTTCATTCACAATCAATCCGCAGGGGATAGCAGTATCGATCAATACAATAACGTCCTCCAATTGTAAATCCAATTGGATATTTATATGAGGTGAATGAAAACTTTGGACAATGAGATCAGTGAGTTCCTGAAAATATTCTGCCAGATTGATTTTTGACAGGTCTTTGGACTGATACAACTTTTGATGTACCAGTGCCATTGCCTGTATTTTATTTTCAGTATCCTGAAAGATGGATTCCAGTTCTTCGTTTTGAGAATAAGCCCTTTGTAAAGAAATGATAGAGCGAATAACCTGCATGTTGTTTTTAGTGCGATGATAGAGTTCGCGTAACAGGGTCTCTTTTTCTTTTAATGCAGATTTTATCTGTTCTTCGGCTTGTTTTCGTTCGGTTATGTCTTCCTGAACAATAATGCCAATTATACCATGAAGGGAATGTTTGAATGCGGATATTTTGGTTTGTGCCCAGAATTGTGAGCCATCTTTTCTTACGCAAAGTAATACATCTTCCCAATCACCTTCTGAGAGTAATTTTTGGTTAATTTCTTGTGCAATCTCTTTTGGCGTTTTATCAGTGTCAGGAGAGATGATTGTACATAATTTTTTTTCAAAAAGTTCAGATTTTTGATACCCAAACATTTTTTCAGATGCAGTATTCATATATAAAAAAGAGTTGTCCAGAGTTTTGATGATATGTACACCTTCAAGCATATTATCTAACGCTTGTGTATGGAGAAGCAGGTCCTCCTGGGCCAAGTGCAATTCGTGTATTTTCTGTTTTAAATCGGAATTGGCTTTTTCCAATTCAATAGTGCGGTGAAATATTTTGTCTTCAAGATCTTTATGCGACGCCTGCAATTTTTCTGTCATCTGGTTAAAGGCTGTTGCCAGCAATCCGGTTTCATCTTTGGATTGAATGTTTATTCTTTTTGTCAGGTTGCCGGAACTGATCTCCATAACCGCATTCATGAGGGTGGTTAATGGCTGGGTTATGCTAAATGTGAGCAGCACAATGAAAAGAGAGCCAACAAGTAAAACCAGTATTGCCAGTGTATAGGTAATACTTAATGAATGAGATCTTCTCACCAGCGCTTCATTATAAAATGAAAATGCTTTGTTTTGAGCAAAATCATTCAGAACCTGCATGGCCGATTCCAGTTTTAAGACGTGTTGGGCACCTTTATGTTTGGTAATCATGGCGGCTTGTTGATTTTCACCCTGGTCCATCAAAGTGATTACCGAGTCACGGATAGGTTTCCATTGGGAAAACAGGTCACGGGCATGTAAATACATTGTACTGTCGCCTAGAAAACGTTCCTGAATGATTTCAAAATCTTTATAAACCATAGATTCATATTGGTTCACCAGGTTAACAGCCTGATCAATTTCTGTCTGATTTTGCGACAAGGCCACATCTTTCATTGAACGATGAATACGGGTAATGTTGTATTCAATCCTAAGAACGGCATTGCTGACAGTTAATGGGTGTTTGTACATGAGACTGGTAAGATTGGACAATACACCCATTTGATGGACTGTAAAAAAATAGACAAAAATAAACAAAAGCAGGATTATTAAAAATCCCAAGCCAATACGTAAACCAATGTTGATATTTTTAAACATTTGAATGATTTGTTCCTGTTGTAAAAAGAGTCTATGTCATACAACAATACTTTAATTCATTTATTTCAACAATTTACATTTAAGATGATTATAAACGAAATAACAGAGAAAATATTTTAAACTGAATAAACATCAGAAATATTTTTCCAATTGACATTGATTTTACCGCATGCATATTCCATTTCACGTGTATAGTCACCGCATGCCATCATCCAATGAAAACCACGGTGGTCAGCTAATAACTTTTTCCAGTTACCATCAATTTTTATGTCATATTGTGAGCGGCAAATATCATAAAACGGATTTTCTTCAATTGTTCCTGTAAATCCCAACCACTCTTTTTGTCCGCTGTCAGGGCAAACCATGGTTATCGGTGTACCGATAGGTAATTCTACCTTGGGTGTCGCACCATAATCGGATTCGAAATGAGTAACTACTTTTGCCAATGCATAATTTTTTCCATCCATGCGTCTGGGGGCGGTGCAATGTGCTGCAGTGACCATACCATGATGCGGATAAGTGGGATCATTTAAAAAGACCGGTTTGCCAGCCAGATAATACAACAAAACACCGGAGGGTATTACATTAAAATCCGATTCGCAGAATGCCATTGCGCCTTCGTCGTTAAGCAGGCTGAGCGGTAGACATGCTGTTGTCTCTGCCATGGGTATGACTGTGCCCATGCAGCTTTTTATTGTAAATGCGTTTGCATTGTGCTCATTCAGCAGGTCTTTAAATATACTGTACAAAATAAAGGCATTAACAACAAACTGTCTTTCTGTGTGCAGGGTTGTATCCAGCATGGAGAGATATGTGTTTGTCCATTTTTCAGCTTTGGCTTTTAAGGCTGTATTCGCTCTGGCTGATTGAATCCGTTTTGCCAGGTCATCGTATTCTACGGTTTGAATGTTGAAATTAAATTTATCCTGAGATACAGAAGGAGCCAGGGGACAGCACCAGCCACCGCTACCACCCAGGGCAACAACTTTTTGTCCCATAAAATTTTTAACAGCATATAATCCACGGAGTTTATATAACAATTCATCATAGTCATCTACTATTATATCATGAATATTCATACCCGCGGGATTTCGGTATTCGTCCAGTTCAAATTCTTTTCCACCCTTGCGTAAGAACCGATTGTGGATGATCTCGTACCAGAGATAAACAGGACCTGAACGATGTCGGAGAAATATAAGGTTATTGCGTTTGTCAGAAACAATGGCTTCAAGCATCCCTGTATCTCCTGCAGCAGCATATACAATAGGAACATCATAGTCCTTTGATTTTTCAAAAGCTACAGCTTTTTCAAGCGAGTTGACTTTGACCAATGGAAGAATTTCAAGAGCATCTGATTTTTTTTCTAGCTCATTGAGTTCTTTGATGATTCGTGTAGCTTCAATTGCTACATCTTTTTCTGTATGTAATCCTCCCCAGGGACGCCATGATACCTGAGGTTTTCGGGTAGGAATAGAGTAGAGTAAAACCGGCTGTACACGTAATTTTTGAGCGTTTACTTTAAATGGTTTTTCAGGATCCCACTCTTGGAGCGTACTGCCTGCGGACAACGATGGTGCTATCATGCCGGCTGCGGCTAAACCCATTGCTGAAAGTCCCATAAAATCACGACGATTGATTTTAAATTGATTGCATTCACAACACATGGCTATCTCCCTGATTGTATATGAATTGATTTAATTTGATCAAAAAAAATAATTCAGGACCAGGAACAAGTATCTACAGGGATGTGTCTAGGGGATGGTCCTTATAAATTATATTCATGATTCAATAGATATGCAAGTAAATAATTGTATGAATAAGCATTGTACGCTTTAGTGTCGAAATTTGAGATTATTTGATTATATCTTTGTAATGTTTTTCAAGACATTCGGGGCATAATCCATGGCTGAATTTAGTGTCGGTATGTTTGGAAAAATAGGCTTCTACGGTTTCCCAATAGCCTTTATCGTCTTTGATTTTTTTGCAGTATGAGCAGATGGGGGTAATTTCTCTAAGTGATTTAATTTCGGCCAGGTAATCAGAAAGGTTTTTGTTTTTTACACCCAATTCGTGGTTCATGAATAGTAGTAATAGATTGTTTTCAAGTATTTCTCTGAACTTGATCATCAATTGTTCAAATGTATCAGAATACGAGTTGGCTTTATTATCCAAAACGCACAGTGTTCCGAAAATCATACCATTGGGCCAGCGCACAGGAAAGCCAAGGTAGGAGATCATGTTGTGTTTAATATCCGGATTGTTTTTCCACTTTTCATCTAAAAGAGCGTTGGGGATAAGCAGTTTGTTTCTGCTTTTGATCACGGTTTCGCAATACAGTCCTGAGCCTTCAAGCGGTTCTCTTTCACCCGGTTCGTAAGGATTGTTTTTACTCTTGCTGGACATGAATACTTCAAGGTCTTTTCCAACAATTCTCATAACCAGTGCAGCGGGGATGTCTAGAATTTCAGCAAGTATGTCAACAATGCTTTGCCAGCGCTCAATAATGTCTTGAGATATTTCAATGTTTTTGAGTGATGGATGTTTGTTCAAAATTGCCCCACTTGAGAATAATGATTGTTAATATTTCTGTTGACCTTTTTCAAAAGCAGTAGTACAAATCGTCGGTTGAAGCAATTATTGGTTCGCCAGGAGAAACAGTTCAGTATGAGGATTCCAGTTTTATACTATCTTTTTATGGGAATTCCCCTTGAGCGTCTTTAATCGCGATAATTTTATCTGGTTACAGGGCATTTTAACTGTAGGAGTAAATGAAAAAAGTCGCGCCATGTTTGATTGAGCAGAAAGAATTATTATTTACGTTCATTGTGAGGGGTGCGCGCGTTGCTGTATGATAAGCAAAATATAAATGTGAACGATTTTTGAAAAATGCTTCATTTACTCGATATTAGGTGTATTGGATGTGGTAATGAATTTTAATGGTCTTTTAAAGGATTCCATTCTTTCCAGACATTGCCTACCAAAGCTGGACCTGGTTTTAAAACTTTTTTACCTGGGGTCCAACCTGCCGGGCAAACTTCAGCACCCTTGGTTGAACGAACATGTTGATAAGCTTGAATTTGTCTGATAGTTTCAGAAAGTTGTCGGCCAACCGGTGGTGTAAGTACTTCCATTGCCTGAATCACACCATCCGGATCAATAATGAAACGTCCCCGTAATTCAACACCAGCTACCGGATCGTAGACACCATAAACGGTTCCTACGTTGCCGGGGCCATCAGAGGCCATATGAAAGGGTACATCTCTTCCAGCCATTTTTGAAAGTTCTTGATCATTCCAAACTTTATGTACAAACTGGCTGTCTACACTTACTGATATAACTTCAACACCTAATTCTTGTAATTTATCATAATTGGCAGCGACCGCTGACACTTCAGTCGCTCAAACAAAGGTGAAATCACCCGGGTAAAAACAAACCATTACCCATTTACCTAAAAAATCGGACAATTTTACAGTCGTAAACTCGCCGCGATAATATGCTGGTGCCTCAAAATCGGGGGCTTTGGCGCCCACTTTGGCAGTAACCATTGTTGACTCCTTTTCAATTATTGTTTCTGTTTTCGTTTCACTTGCCGGCTCGCCAACAGATGCGCCGGTTGGTCTGGCACAGCCTGCTTGTTTTTCTGACATTGTATAGCTCCTTTCAAGATTACCACATCCAATACAAAGAGATATTTTTGTCTATTTAATGATAAAAAAGAAGTGATTACAAAGCAAGTAAAAATGCGTGAAAATTAGTTTTTTAGTTGACAGGTGATGAAAAATGTGTTATATTGATAATGAAAATCATTTTCAATAAGGTTTAAACTTTAAGGTGATTTAATGAGAAATAGAGGACCCTTGTGGCAAAAAAGATTAGATGATTTTGGCTTTCGTTCAACAATGCCCCGTAAAGTGATTATGGATATATTGAGACAGACAATGGAACATTTAAGCGCTGAAGATATCTATCTAAAAGCGGTAAACATGAATCCATCTATCGGATTAACCACGGTATACCGTACTTTGGATTTGTTTTGCCAGATAGGAGTTGTTCAACGCTTTGATTTTGGTGATGGTAAAGCCCGTTACGAATTGATAAGCAATCCGAATAAAAAAGAACATCATCATCATCTTGTTTGTGTAAAATGCAGAAATATTATTGATTATAGTGACTTTGTTCATGAAGAACAAGAGTTGATGGACAAAACAGAGCAGAGCTTGTCGCAAAAGCACAACTTTGATATATTTCATCATATCATACATTTTTATGGGATTTGTAAGGATTGTAAAGGAGCAGCATAAAAAAATTTTTACCATTATTGATAATGATTACCATTTTTAATAAAACCCAATAATTGAAAGGAGGTTAATGATATGCCTTTTGGTGATAAAACAGGACCTGTCGGAATGGGACCGATGACTGGCAGAGGGGCCGGCTATTGTTCCGGATTTGCTTCTCCCGGTTATTCGAATTCCGGTGGAAGACGAGGCGGAGGTATGGGCATGAAACGTGGAGGTGGCCGGGGTCATCGAAACATGTATTTTGCAACCGGTCAAACCGGCTGGCAGCGAACCGGCTTTAATCCCGAGGTTGAGAATGCTCAGGCCGCACCAGAGAAAATGGATCCTGATATTGAGCTAGAGATGTTGACAAGCCAGACAGCCTCTCTTGAAAAAACGCTAAAAAGTATTAACAAGCGTATTAGCGAGTTAAAAGAAAACAAACAGGATTAAGTATGATCCGTCTCTGTCGGTAAAACAATTTTTTACCGACAGAGATGTTTTTCTGGAAATTTTTATGAATACGAAATCACACATATTTGGTCCTGTGCCTTCCAGAAGATTGGGGAAATCTTTGGGTATTGATATGGTACCCTATAAGATCTGTTCATTTGATTGTATTTATTGTCAATTGGGTCGTACCACTCAAAAGACAATGGAGAGAAAAGCATATGTACCTATTTCTTCCATTCTTGAAGAATTGAAATCTGTTTTAAAACAAAAGAAAAATATAGACTATATTACCTTGTCCGGTTCAGGAGAACCAACCCTGAATACCGGTATTGCAGAAATGATTGCCGGAATTAAAAAATTGACAGCCATTCCTGTTGCAGTGATTACAAATGGTTCATTGTTGTGGGATAAACAGGTTCGCGCCGAGTTGATGGATGCAGATCTTGTAATACCATCTTTGGATGCGGGTGATGACGATCTGTTTCAATTTGTTAACAGACCCTGTTCTGACTTTAGCTTTGATCAACTGGTAGAGGGGCTTTTGGAATTTTCAACCGAGTTTACACATTCGCTCTGGTTGGAAGTTTTATTGTTGGAGGGTGTATCTGCAATACCTGAAAAAGTTGAAAAAATTGCAGCTATTTGTAAAAAAGTGAAATACTCTAAAATACAGATCAATACCGCCACAAGGCCGGCAGCAGAATCCTTTGCTCTGGCTGTTGATACTGACCAATTAAACGCGCTTGCTGCTCTTTTCCCAGGTAATGTTGAGGTTATTGGTTTTTTTTCATCTAAAAAAATGACTGATGAGCAGCGACATACGCTTCAGGATGTGTTGACCTTGCTTGAAAGAAGGCCATGTACACTGGAAGAAATATCCACTTGTTTGAGTTTACATCCGAATCATGTGATTAAATATATAACAGAATTGACAAGCTCCAAAAAGGTTGAAAGGATTTACAAAAACAGTAAAACCTATTTTAGAAAACGATTCTGGTTATGACATAACATGGGGAATTTTCTACAATTGCTTCTTTGTTAACCTTTCTATGTATAATGAATGGGAGTAATTGTATGAATATAAATAGACGAAAATTTTTAAATATTGCATCTACGGGTGCGGCACTCTTGCCTTTTTCTCCTCTCCTATACGCCGGACAGCAAAAGAAATATGCCAGTGATATTGTAACCCTGGGCGATACGGGTATAAAAGCATCCCGGTTAGCCATGGGAACAGGAACACATGGTGTAAACAAGAGCTCAAATCAGACCCGGCAGCTTGGCATTCAGGGTGTGGCCAAATTACTGGCGGCAGCATATGAGCAGGGCATAAATTTTTGGGACTCTGCGGACCAGTATGGTACGCATCCGCATTTGAATGCTGGTTTAAAGCTGGTACCCAGGGAAAAGGTTGTGATTTTGACCAAAAGTCACGCTACAACAGCAAAAGAAATGAGATCGGATGTAGAACGATTTTTGCGGGAAATGGATACGGATTATCTGGATATTGTATTACTACACCTGATGACGGAAGCCAACTGGCCGGAATTAAAAGCTGGTGCCATGGAAGAGTTGAGCAAAATGCGGGATGAAGGTCTGGTTAGGGCGCATGGTGTTTCCTGCCATACGCTGGATGCGTTGAAAACCGCATCAGAAACCGATTGGGTGCAAGTGGACCTGGCACGAATTAATCCAAAAGGCGAGCGTATGGATGACACTGTAGATAAAGTAGTCCCTGTTTTACAAAAGATGCATGAAAGAGGCAAAGCTGTGCTGGGCATGAAAATCTTTGGAGGCGGCAAGTTAAAGTCACAACCGGACGAGTGTTTGAAATTCATCCTCAATCAGGAATATGTGGATGCGTTTACCATTGGTCAGGAAAATGAAAAAGAGATGATGGATCTGGTAGAGCGTATACCTAAAATGAGCATTTCCGCATAATTTATAAAAACATTGCTTTAGAGCACTGTCTTTAAAGCAATGTTTTACCCCTGTTTCCTCAAAACAAAATTCTTGTTTTCCCGCTTTTGAAATGTTATTTTTTTAATATGAAACCTGGAAAAATAATAAGGTTTAATCACCGGCAATTACTTTTGAAAACTTTGCTGGGAAAGGGCAAGTCCGGATATTCGTGGCTGGTAGAGTGTGGCAATGAATTATTTGTACTTAAAATAATCCATAATGAACCTTGTACCTACTATACATTCAATGGGAGTAAGCTTGATCACGAGCTTGATGCATACAAGATCCTGAAAGCTATTGACGTTCCGGTACCGGAGCTGATAGATTATGATAGCGAAAAGCAACTCTTGCTAAAGGCATATGTTGATGGTACGGTCGCCGGGAATTTGGTTGCAAAAGGTAAAATTGACATTTCTGCTTTTGAGCAGTTGGTACGTGCATTTTACAAAGCAAGATCGGCAGAGTGGAACCTTGATTATTTCCCCCTGAATTTTGTTATCACTGAACAAAATCAGTTGATGTATATTGATTATGAAATTAATCCGTTCTCACAGAAATGGGACTTTTGGAACTGGGGTGTATATTACTGGTTAAATACAGATGGTATGAAAGCGTTTCTTGAAACCGGAGACCCGAAGCATATAAATATTACAGCAGACAGTGGCTGCCCTATTAAAACCGGGATGGAAGCTAAAGTCAGCGAGATGAAAAGTATGTTTGAAAAATAGGATTATATAATATGAAGAATATGTGGGATGAAAGATATAATACACCTGATTATGGATATGGTACCGAACCCAATGCATTTTTTAAATCATTTATAGATAATCGGTCAGCAGGTAAAATACTGTTACCGGCAGAAGGTGAAGGCCGTAATGCTGTTTATGCGGCATCAAAAGGATGGGTAGCCCATGCCTTTGATACCAGTACGGTAGGGCGTGAAAAAGCATTAAAACTGGCTGCGGAGCGGGGAGTAGAGATTGAGTATTGGATTCAGGATTTAACGTCCTTTTCAATCGAGGAAAACAGTTACGATGCCATCGGGATTGTTTATTCACACCTGCATGAAAAGGACCGTAGGCAGGTGCATCGAAATTTGATCAACTGTTTAAAGTCCGGTGGGTACCTGGTTTTGGAGAGTTTTAGCAAAGAGCAGCTGCAAAATGGAACCGGTGGGCCCAGGAATATTGAAATGCTGTATAGTATGAATGATCTGAAAACAGATTTTGAAAATATGAAAATTATATCCCTTGAGCAAAAAGATATTCAGTTGAATGCCGGCAGGTTTCACAATGGTACTGGTAATGTGATTCAACTGGTAGCACAAAAAGCCTGACAGGAACAAGTATGAAGAAAAGTCTTGTTATAATCCTTTTATTCGTATGGAGTACCCTATGGGGTGGCACCAATACATTGACTGTAAATGGAAACAAAACTTTTTTGAACGGAAATGAATTTTTGGTTGCGGGTTTACGTTGCTCAAATGCGTTAATTTCGGATGAAATAGTAAACGATTTGATAAATCATCTGGATGAATATAAAAGTTATGGTGTAAATACTATCAGTATATATTTTATGGGATCCCGGTTTGGTGATGTCAAGGGTTATAATAAGGATGGATCTTTGAATCCGGTTTATTCAAAACGTATGGCGAAAATTATTAAAGCCGCAGATGACAGGGGGATGGTCGTCCTGGTGGGGTGTCTCTATTGGGGTACATCAACTGCCAAATACACGGACTGGACTCAAGCTGATGCCAATTCCGTGGTTTATAATACTGTGCAGTGGCTTTCAGATAATGATTTTCGTAATGTATTTGTGGACCCCGATAATGAAGGTATGGCCAGAAGAGCAATGGGTTTTAATGTTCAGGAAATGATTGTAAATGGCAAAAAAGCGGATTCGACAATACTCATAGCTGCAAATATTAAAGACGTACCACCACCGGAAGCAGATTTGGGGATTCATTTTTGCACCCCGGTACCGGAAAAACCATATATAGAAACAGAAGCAACGCCTAAAAATGCACCGGGCAGATATTGGGGGACTTATAGCAAACACCCGGATGTGTATAATTATATCAATATTGGTGTTTATACCGATTCAATGAAAATAGACCAGATCCAGTCCACAAAAGCGCATTTCGAAAAGGGGTATGGATACATGATGGCATCTACCTGGCTGCAATGTGTTTCTCCCCATGGCCCCAATGCGAATTCCGGTGGTAGTGGATCAAAAGATAAACCCGGAATACGTTGGTGGCTGGAAGCTTTAAAAGAAATGACAGGCCCCTGGTCACCTTATCAACCCTAAATACAAAACAATAAAAGCACACAGGATGGATACTATGAAGACTGATTCAAGCTTTCACATGAGCCCGGACGATTTTAGACATTGGGGAAAAAAGATTGTAGACTGGATTGCAGATTATTATGAAAATGTAGATAAATACCCGGTATTATCTGATGTGGAACCGGGAGAGGTACGCGCAAAACTTCCGGATGCGCCTCCTTTAAGTGGTGAAGATTTTGAAAAGATATTAAAAGATGTGGATGACATAATCATGCCGGGTATTACTCACTGGCAGAGTCCTGATTTTTTTGCATATTTCCCTTCCAATACCTCGGGTCCGTCAATTCTGGGCGAGTTATTGTCCGCGGGTCTGGGTGTACAGGGTATGAGTTGGGTAACGAGTCCTGCCTGTACGGAACTGGAAACCCATGTTATGGACTGGATAGTAGATATGATGGGATTACCTCAGGCATTCAAATCCACAAACAGCGGTGGAGGCGTGATACAGGATTCCGCATCAAGCGCCTGTCTGACCGCTCTGTTGACCTCACGGGAAAAAGCCGCGGATTTTCAATGCAATACACAGGGATACAAGGGTGGTTTGGTTGCATATGTTTCCACCCAGACCCATTCATCGCTTGAAAAAGCAGTGAGAATTGCCGGCTTTGGAACGGATAATCTGCGTAAAATAGAGGTGGATGAAAATTTTGCCATGATACCTGAAAAACTGGAAGAACAGATTGCTTTGGATCGCGAAAATGGATTGCAGCCTTGCTTTGTTTGTGCGACGGTGGGAACCACGTCGTCTAACGCTATGGATCCGTTACGGAAAATTGGCGAGATTGCAAACCGGGAAAAGTTGTGGATGCATGTGGATGGCGCCATGTCAGGTAGTGCTGCGGTATGCCCCGAGTTCCGTCAGTATCTGGATGGATTAGAGCTGGCTGACAGTTATGCTTTTAATCCGCACAAATGGCTGTTCACCAATTTTGATTGTGATTGTTTTTTTGTTAAAGATAAAGCTTCGCTGATCAATACCCTGAGTATACTCCCCGAATACCTGCGCAACAAGGCCACGGAATCGGGCGCTGTGATCGATTACCGCGACTGGCAGATTCCTCTGGGTAGACGGTTCAGGTCATTAAAGCTGTGGTTTGTACTGCGGCATTATGGTATTGAGGGATTACAGTTTCATGTGCGCAAACATGTTGATTTGACACAACAATTTAAAAAATGGATTGAAGATTCACCAGACTTTGAGCTGATGGCGCCGGTGCCGCTGAATCTTGTCTGTTTTCGACATGTTGGCGGGGATGATGTGAACAAAAAGCTGTTGGAAATTGTGAACGCATCCGGGAAAATGTTTTTCAGTCACACGACCCTGAATGGTCAATATGTATTACGTATGAGCATAGGGCAGTCAAATACCGAAGAAAAACACGTTCAAGCAGCATGGGATCGGATCGTAAAAGCCGCAGATCAGGTTGTAAATGGTTAATCTTTTCTAATACCGGGGGAAGCAATAGCCGCTTTGCCTTGTCTAAATTTTATATATCATTTATGAGAGAGTGATTGGGAGCCATTTTTTGTGCTCCCAATCGGATTTGATTACAGACAAGGCAGGAGGAAACATGACATTACGGAAAGCGGCCGTTATCTGTTCGGTTATATTCTTTTCACTCGTAACCCACATACAGGCAGAGATTGTCAATTTTGAAGCAGGTTTGAGCACCATGCCCAATACCAATGGTTTGTTCAAAGAGACGCGAGGTGTACATATTGAGTCCAGTGGAATACTTTTAGGTTTGAGTGTGCCTTTACCCGTTCCTTATTTTAATACGCATATTCGGATGCAGCGGGGTATTCATAAATCCTATCAAAAAGATTATCTGTCCCGGGGTAGCGTATATAAAGAAATGGATGTGGATTATAATTCTAAATATGACGCAATAGAGCTTTTGATGGGAAGACCTTTTATGTTGTTTGAAAAGATCAAAACACTGCCGCAGTTGGGTATCGGTTACAGTATGGAGCAGTGCGGTAATGAAGCTGATGGATATTTTAAGGAGAATTATTGGTTTGTTTCCGGATCGTTATTGTATAAAGTCCCAATAGGCGCTGTTTCAGCAGGATTGCGAGTACATTTGCAAGTGGGCGCGATAGATGTGGATTATGTGGATTGGGAATATACATTCAAAGTTCAAACAGGACTGGTGTTTGGGTTTTAGTATGGTTTTAAGCGTCGTTAAAAGCCACAGTATTCTAAAAATTGAGTGCTGTGGCTTTTTTTATTTCTAACCATAGAGGACACAAAGACCATGAAGAGAAAGAAAATCTGGTTGGATGCTTAAAAGTTAATTAGTAGTTGATTAAACTGACAGACAAGAAATGGAGTTTGTTTTTCTGTATGCCTTTCGTATCCTTTGTAAAAGTAATTTACTTTTTAAGATATTTTGAAAAATTTATTGGTTTCATTCCGTTTATATAATATATTTAGTAAATAGTAAAACTTGGGGATTGTTATACCAAATTTTAAGTCTTTATTGTAAAGCAGTACAAACAGGAGGGAGTTATGTATTCAAAAAAAGTTTTGGTTGTATGTTGTTTTGTTGTGTTATTTCTAATCTCACCGTTAAAGGCAGAAATTGTAAATATTGAAATGGGAATGAGCTATTTACCCAATCCTACAATAACCGTTTATCCTGGTTGTGAGCTTGATGTAGGTTCCAGTGCATTCTTGTTCGGATTTTCAGTCCCTGTATATATTCCTCACTTGGATGTACATTTCCGTGTAGAAAAAGCATATCATGATGCTTCGACTATGAATTATTACGCGAAAGGAAAGTTATACTATACCAGGGATGTTGATTACTTGTATACATATAATGTAAACGAATTATTGGTTGGGAAACAATTTTCGGTCAGTGGTGATATTACCGGATTACCACAGGTTGGACTAGGCTATTCACAAGAGAAATGCGGGAGTGATGAACATGGTTATTGGGGTGAAGCCTTTTGGTTTATTTCGGGATCAATGCTCATTCAAAAGCAAGTCTCCAAATATTCGATTGGATTTCGTATTCATACCGAATATGGTGTTCGTGATATAGATGATTATGAAAAAAAGTCAACTCTGAAAATCAAAACAGGTTTGGTGTTTTCGATATAGGAATTCCAGCTTAAATTTTGATTTTATAAAAAACAAAGATAACCACAGAGGTCACGAAGACCACGAAGGAAATATTTTTCAATGTTTATGGATAAAAAATTATATATTTAAAAATGGAATACAATTTAATAAATAATAAAGATTTGAATATATTTATTCAAAAATATAAACTTATTCATAACCATGAGAATGGTAACAAAAAGAAAGATGTAGAAAAATGGGCATTAGTACGTCTATTAGCAAATATAATAAAGTGTCCAATAATAAATTATCCTTTTGAAATTGTTCATCACGACAAATCAGATTTTGAAATAAGGTTTAATGGATATTCAATTGGAATTGAATTTACTGAAGCAAGTACAGAGCAATATAAAAGAGCTTTGTCTATATTGAAGAAAAGGCATCCACAAGGAATTTTGGAACCTACATTAAATAACAAAAATAATTCGAAAAAGAATGATGAGATAATCAAATCTTTGGATTCAAGCCAAAAAAGATTAATAGGTTTGCCTTCATGTGGTATACAACCGGAAATTGATTGGGCAAAGTGTATTCATGAAACTATAATAAATAAGACTGAAAAATTTAAGAATTATAATTTGTTTACATACAATTGGTTGTTGATATATAGTAATGTTCCTGTCGTTCCAATTGATATAAGGATAGGAATGGAACAATTATTTACATTACTAAAAAGGAATAAAGTTGAGTTTGATGTTTTATTTATTATTTGGAATTTAAATCTTATAAAGATTAAAGATTATAATTATGACATATCTGATATAATTATTTAAAAGAATTCTTCGTGACTTTCGTGTCCTTCGTGGTCAATTATTAAATGTTTATAGAACCACAAAGTTCACGAAGAACACGAAGGAAAAGCAAAACAATCAGACTTGATTTCTATCGTATAATATAATTACTCAGAGGGGGAGTTTATGAATTTTGATTCATTGTCAAACAAGGTTATTGGTTGTGCTATAAATGTACATAAAACATTGGGTCCGGGATTGCTTGAATCTGCCTATGAACAATGTTTAGCCAGAGAATTTGCCCTGGCGGAAATTCCATTTGAGGTTCAGAAATCCATACCAATTATTTATAAAGGTGTAAAATTGGATTGTGGATTTAGAATTGATTTATTGGTAAAAAATAAGTTAATTATAGAATTGAAATCGGTTGATTTTATAAAGCCTATTCATCAAGCTCAACTTTTAACGTATATGAAGCTTGCCAAGATTTCTACGGGTTTGTTGATAAATTTTAATGTAGAACTGCTCAAAGATGGAATTAAGAGATATGTTCTATAATTTTTTTCTTCGTGTCTTTCGTGTTCTTTGTGGTTTGGATTTGGTTGAGAAAAAAACAACTAGAGGTCACGAAGGATACGAAGAGAAAGAAAAAGTCAGGTTGGGTGTTTGATTTCTAATAATGATTTCATGGTTGTCATTTTTTCAAATCATGTGAAAAACGTATTTAAACAAAAGTTGATTAAACTGATTTATAAATAAAAAGATTTTGTTTTTCTTTGTGCTTGTTATATGTTTAAATATTGAGGATTCTATGAAAAAGTATTTCCCCCTTTTATTAATCCTGCTGTTGACATTATCCTGCCAGTCTATTAATACAGATATTACAGTTTTCGCCAGGTCTTTGCAGGTGCCTGTGCTGATCAATAAATCTGATAATCCGGTGTACCGGATACAATTGATTAAGCCTGAGACTAATACCGAAGCGAAAGTAAAATCGGTGCGATTTTCGATTCAGGGAAAAGAAATCCAAGCCGCCCGGCTCTGGTATCTGGGCACGGATACCTTGTTAGAAGATGTTGAAAATCCACGAGTGTTTGCAGAGATTTCAAATCCTGATGGATCTGTGAGTATGAACGGAGAACTGGCCTTGCAATCCGGCAGCAATACGCTGCTGCTTTGTGTGGATCTAGACCCTGAAACAGATCTGCATCAAACCTTTTATGTCATTTGTGAAAAGATTGAATTCGCTGATGGTTCCATATGGAAGAACTCAAATCCGGTTGCAATTAAACATCGACTGGGTGTTTCCGTACGTGACCATATGGATGATAATGTGCATACCTATCGCATTCCCGGATTAGAGACCACCAATAGCGGCACATTGCTGGCAATTTATGATGCGCGTCGTGGGAGCAGTCGGGATTTGCAGGGAGATATTGATATCGGTCTCAGCCGCAGTACGGATAATGGCCAGACTTGGGAGCCCATGCGTGTAGTTTTGGATATGGGTGAATGGGGTGGTCTGCCGCAAAAATATAACGGCGTCAGTGATGCCTGTATTTTGGTGGATAAAAATTCGGATAAAATTTTTGTAGCCGGCTTATGGATGTATGGAGTGCTGGATACAACCGGGAAATGGATCAAGGGTCTGGATGAAAGCAGTACAGCATGGGAGCACCAGTGGAGGCGTAAAGGCAGTCAACCGGGATGGAATATAAAGCAAACCGCACAGTTGTTAATGACGACAAGTACGGATGACGGACAGAGCTGGAGCAAGTCACGCAATCTGACACGCATGGTCAAAGATAAAGATTGGTGGCTATGGACTGTTGCTCCCGGTCACGGTATTACCCTGGATGATGGAACTTTGGTTTTCCCGGGAGAAGGGCGGGATGAGAGCGGGGCTGCGTTTTCAAATATTGCATATAGTAAAGATGGTGGAAAGACCTGGAAAAGCAGCAATTTCGCCGGAACGCAAACCAATGAGAATATGGTAGTACAATTGGCCGATGGCTCCATCATGTCGAATATGCGATATCCTGGAAACCGCGGTAATATGGGTAAAGATAATGGACGTGTGGTATCTGTAAGTAAGGACTTGGGTGAAACCTGGACTGAGCACCCAACATCACGGAACGCGTTAATTGAACCGGCATGTATGGCAAGTCTGCACAAACATATCTATATGGAAAACGGTGAAAAGAAGCAGTTGTTATTATTTTCGAATCCCAGTGACCGAAACAGCAGGCACCATATTACCCTCAAAGTCAGTTTTGATGATTGTGAAACCTGGCCCAAAGAACACTGGCTGCTGCTGGATGAAGGGCGGGGCAGGGGCTATTCCTGCATAACCTCTGTTGATGAAAAGACCATTGGGATTTTGTATGAAAGTAGTCACGCGGATCTTGTTTTTCAGCGTATTCCACTGGAAGATATTCTGCGTTCTGAAAAATAGCAGAATCCGATTAGGATAGAAAAATTCAATTTCCTCTTGACTTGCTCTGAAAAATTTGATAACATGTTAAGACAATCACCGGGTTACGATATGTCTTTTCTTGAATAATTAAGGGGTTTATAATGAACAGACGACTCTTGTCGCTGACCATTCTGATATCATTTGTTTTTACATTTGTTCTGGGAGAATATGCCATTGTTTTTGCGCAGGAGGATGATCACGTGCGCATTGCCATTGTTCCTTTTACCAATACAAATACCTCTGCAAGAGAGCAGGGATATGGTGAGGTGGTTTCGGGCATGTTGATGACAGAACTGATCAACAATAATATATTTCAGGTTGTTGAACGAAATGAAATTGACCGCATGATGCAGGAAATGGCTTTCCAGTATTCAGGCGCTGTAAACTCACAGACCGCAAAGCGTATAGGCGAAATACTGGGTGTAGACATTTTGGTTTTTGGAACGGTGGCAAAATTCAGTTTTCTCATTGAAACGGATATTCGCCTGGTGGATGCGGAAAGCGGTGAAGCATTGATGGCAGAGAATGCAAGTTGTAAGGACGAGACCGAATTGCGAGCTATGGTTAAAGATCTTGCACAAAGGATAAATGAGCGGTTTCAACAGCAATTTGAAGAAACTGTAAACATTTACTCCGATCCGTATGGTGCATCCATTTCAATTGATGGTAACGAAACAGGAGTTACGCCGCTAACCATCAATATGTCAAGAGGAAGTCATTCAATTACCGCCAGTATGGATGGGTATGCTGACTGGCAGCAGCAGGTAGAGATTGTTTCTGGCGAAAACCATATTGATGTATATCTTGAAAAAGGTACATCGGTTGAAAAACAGGCAAAAGAGGAAAGTAAAAAGGGCAGTAAAATGCTGCTTTGGGTTATTGGCGGGGCTGCTGTTGCCGCGGGCACCGTATTTTTGTTGAATTCGAACAAAGACGAGGATCCGGAAAATAATACAACAAACTCTAATGTAACCATAATAACCACACTGCCTTGAGGATTTAGCGGGGAAATTATGAAAAGAATTTTTATTATAATTGTATTCATCTCTTTAGCGTTATTATCATGCAGCCGAAAGACACCCTTGTCTGTCAATGATGGCAGCAGTACAGTCTCTTTTCAGATACTGTTTCATGACAATATGCAGTCATTATCCGGAATTCGCTCCCTGTCAAAATCCATGGAGATTACATCGGTTGTGGTTACGGTATCCGCATCAGATATGACCACATTGACAAAAGAAATGACTCGTTCAGAAGATACTTTTACCGGCACACTCAGTGTGCCCATGGGCAATTCCCGTAAATTTCAAATAGAAGCCTTAGATGCAGCGGATATTGTTCAGTATTCCGGTTCTACAACACAAGATATAAGCCAGGCTGAAGAGCAAGTCAACATTCAGTTGTCCGGTATTTATCCCGATCCGGTAGCACTCCAAATTTCCGGATATAGTGGTTCTTCTGTGACCTTGAGTTGGAGCGCCAGTACCGCAACGGATTTTGGTTTTTATCGCATCACCCGTACAACTTCCAATATTAGTCATGATATCAATGACCATAGTTATACGGACATTTCTTCACAGTCAACTGTAACCTTTACTGATGAAAATGTTACCCCCGGTAATACGTATTATTATGTATTATGGGTAGTGGATACCGAGGGCCTTGGTTATGGCAGTAGTGTACAAACGGTTACAACCCCTACGTATTTATTTAAAGCCAATTTTCAAAACGGATGGATAGATTCCTGGGAAAAGGCCTTTATTTATATTTCCGATTTAAACGGCAATGTATGGGGAGAATCCGAAATAACATCCAGTACGCAAACAGTCACTTTTGATATTCCATCAGAGTTTATGTTATATCCTGAGTATATTTCTGTAACAACTGTTGTTAAAGGTGATAATATTCATATTGAAACCAATCTAAAGAATCCCATTGGGAGTACATGGACATACAAAGTGTATCCTGAAGATCAACAATCAAGTTATCAGGGCGATGTTACAATGAATTTTAGTAATGTACCTGAACATACAGGCTTTGTTGTATCTTCTTTGTGGAATTATCAGACGTCAACGTCAAGAGAGATATATAATCCATACATTTATGAAATATATAAAAGTCCGGTAGATGTGTATGTTAAAATCGACATCAACAATTCCAATCCAAAATATTTATGGTTAAATAACGCATCACCAGGAGAATATTCTGTAGACATGAACAATCTGCAAGACCCACAAACAGCGACTATTACTTATCCTTCTGAAACAAATGGTATTCGTGGCTGGTTGTATGGTTATCCTATTGCCGGCGACCGGTATCAGGGCTCGTATTGTGTGGATCGTCAGTCATTGATTGGTATCTCCGCGCAAGAGATTGATCTTGTTTATCCGTCGGACAGGTTTACTGATTTTTGCACCAGTATTTATGAATATGATATATCGGATAATTATAATTATTGGCGGCAAACTACATTTGGTGATATTCCTGAATTTTTCGAGCAAATTAATGCAGATTTTGCTTATATCAATACAACACCAGAGAATTTCAGTATTCAAACCAGTGGTTCATTTGATGAAATTTTTTCAACATGGTTAGAATATGATATTGGAATGGATGCATATATTTATTGGGATGTATATGGACCATCGGATTTGAATACATATCAACTTCCGACTTTTTCTTCAAAGGTTTCTGAATACCTGGTAAATGTTAATGTAAGTGACTTTGAACTACAGCTTGCTGAAATTACGGATTATTTTCAGATAGATACTTATCAGCAGCTACAAGATATTTATTTTAGTGAATCGGATTATTTATTTAATGTAATACCCGGTTATCGTATGCGTGCAAAATATATTGATAGGTCATTGAACAAGTGTTTTGATCACAATGATAAGCTGGTATATACCCATAAAAGAAAAGCAATTTATTAATATTTAATAATCTTTATACCTATTGGGACTATTATATGTATAATTACTGCATATAATAGTCCTTTGTGTTTTATATTCTCATATTCCTCTCTTTTTACAAAAAGCAAATTTTCTCTATTATTGATCCAGGTCTCCCTTTTGTATTGTGAAATAGAGATATTCTGGTTAGATTATTAACCTGACAACATTATATTCCAATCGCTGATATGGAGGAAAATTGAGACAAAATAATCTTTGGGGAAAAGTTTTTACTGTTACCATTTTGATCATTTTTTTGATGTTTGGAATTGCCTTTTCTGATGATGACAATGATGCTCCCAAACAGCCCAAGGGCTACCCTGCAATGTGGATGTTAAAAGCCGCGTATGCAACCGGTATGCTGAAACTGGTTAACACTGAACCCCAGGTACCTGACGAGATTACCGAGATTAAAGATATTGTTTATAAAACCATTAATGACGATACACTCGGGCTCGATATTTATCAACCCGCAAAATTGGAAAGCCCAAAGCCGGTTTTGATTTTTATTCATGGTGGCGGTTGGCGAAAAGGTAAAAAAGAAGATTATCTGTACTATTTACTCCATTTTGCGCAACAGGGTTATATTACCGCAACAATATCTTATCGATTAAAAACACCATTTCCTGCTGCGGTTGAGGATGTAAAATGCGCAGTCCGCTGGATTCGAGCCCATGCTGCAGAATACTCGATCGATCCGAACAAGATTGCGGTAATTGGCGGCTCTGCCGGTGGGCATTTGTCCATGATGGTAGGGTATTCATCTGATGTTCCTGATTTTGATATTGATTGTGATATGGATTCTATCAGCAGTAAACCTCAGGCCATTGTTAACCTTTATGGTCCTGTAGACCTGACCACCGAATACGCGCATACTCATAAATTAACAGTGAATTTCATTGGACAGACATGGGAGGAAAATCCCGATGCATACAAAAAAGCATCTCCCATTAGCTATATCACCCCGGATGATCCACCAACCTTGACGTTCCACGGTACCAAAGATGAACTGGTACCTATACGCCAGGCAGATATGTTGCAGGAAAAACTGGAAGAAGCCGGTGTAGAAAATGAGTACCATCGTTTAAAATGGTGGCCGCATACCATGGATCTTGCCAAACCGGTCAATGATTATTGTCTGTATTATATGCAAAAGTTTTTTGAAAAGCATGTACCAATACAGTAAATAGAAGAGATCCTGGTTGAAAAGTTTGGGTAAATGTTAGTTTTAAGATACTAAGTGATAGAACACGAAAAAAACGAATGACACAAATTTACACCAATTGTTTTTAAAGCCACCAACAAAAGAATCATTATACACCAGGTATATAAATGAAAATACAAATGTTCAAAATTTCAATAATTTGTTTAACACTTTTAGCTTTCAGCATTCAGGCTTCAGAAACTAATGACAGTTTGGGTTGGCAGGCTGGAGTAGCAAAAATTGATATTACACCCGAGCACCCAATGTGGATGGCAGGATACTCGTCAAGAGTGCATGAAGCTACTGGTGCTTTGCATCCCTTGTGGGCAAAAGCGCTGGCAGTTCAGGATGAGGCCGGAAATCTGGGTGTAATTGTTACTATTGATATACTGGGCTTGCCCAAAAACATGTCGGACAAGATATTTGAGGAATGTGAAATCTTTTATGGGTTGGACCGATCACGAATTATACTGAGCAGTTCACATACCCATTCCGGACCGGCACTCCGTAGCAGTCTGGATAAAGTATACCCTACAACTCTTGAACATGTTCAGCAAATTGATGAATATTCCCGCCACCTGGAAGACCAAATTGTACAATTGATTGGCCGGGCTTTAAAAGATATGAATCCGGTTACCATACACTCTTCCCAGGGCACTGTAGATTTTGCGGTTAACCGCCGGAACAACAGGTCCGGTAAAAAACTGCCAAAAAAGAAAGATCAGAAAGGCCCCTATGATTACACCGTACCGGTTATACAGATACATAATCCCGATAATATGCGGGCTACCGTTTTTGGCTATGCCTGTCATGCAACGGTTTTGAACGGATATGACTGGTGCGGAGATTATCCGGGGTTTGCCCAGATCGAAGTGGAGAATATGTTTCCCGGAACCACTGCCATGTTTTTTCAGGGCTGTGGTGCGGACCAGAATCCGCTTCCAAGACGCAAGGTATCGCTTGCCGAAAAGTATGGTAAAGCATTGGCGTCAACAGTCAAGGATGTAATCGAAAATCCAGCAGCAGAGATTTCTCCCAAACTGCAATGTACCTTTGGATATGTTGATCTGGATTTTGCGACTCTTCCGGACCGCAAACTGCTTGAAAAATTGGCCGCGGATTCCACAAAAGGATTTGAACGCCGATGGGCACAATCAATGGTGCAAAAGCTGGATGCAGGTCAACCCATTCCCCAATCCTATCCTTATCCCGTTCAGATCTGGCAAATGGGAGAGCAGACCCTTATCGCGCTAGGCGGTGAGGTGGTTGTGGATTATGCCATCCAGTTAAAACGAATGTTTGGTGAGAATACGATTGTGATGGGATATTGTAACGATGTGATGGCGTACATTCCAACTGTTCAGATTTTACGTGAAGGCGGGTATGAAGGTGCCCAGTCACAGATTGTGTATGACCTGCCATCTACCTGGACTGCTGATATAGAATCCAGAATACTTTCCAAGGTGCTCGAGTTGACGGATGAATTGGGGATTAAACTTCCGGAATCTGCACTGTTGACTGAATAATAAAATATAATATCATAATAAAAGGAGTTTTGATGAATCACTTGAGATATGTTTTTGTGTTGTTAATGTTATGTATTGGCTATTCAGGTGCACAGGTTTTGGATGTGCCCTTTAAACAGGCAGTATCTGTTAAATATGATATACCTCAGGAACTACAAGATGCCCAAATGATCAAAACCGTTGTGGATTATAACAATATTGTTTATGTATTGACCGATAAGGGACTGTACAGGGATTATGGAGAAAATGAAATCTCCCGGGATTTGTTTTACCGTCCATTATCAGACAAGAACCCTGTAGATATTACCATACAGGAAAAAACCGATTTTTTGTTTTATCTCTATCAAGACCAATTTCTCAGCAACGCGCATGCAGGGACCATTCTTGCTGATATCAATAAACCCTATCAGCGTATTCTGGTGAATGCTGATGATGTGATATTCTTGATTGGAGAAAAATCCGGTACGTTGTATGAAAAGACTAAAAAAATGCAGGATGTTGATCTGCCGCAAGGCAAATGCATCAATGCCTATGTTTATGATGAATCCTTTTATTATTTGACAGAAAATACCATCTATCGCCTGGATGGTAAAAAGTGGACGGCTCTGCACAAGGGTGAGTCACTGACCGCTGTTACCTTTTCACCCAACGAAATGGTTGTCGGTACGGATACCGGGTATTATCGTCTTGATCGTTATAATGGAAACCAGATTTCAGAGATTGACGCAAAGCTGCCTGTTCCGGCAATTACTGATGTGCTGCTGGTTGGATCTGAATTATGGTTCGCATCTGCGGATGGAGCGTATTTACAGGAACCAGACCGATACCGTTATTTTGCGGGACGCCGATGGCTTGACAACAATGCGATCATTGATATGGCCTGTGACCAACAGGGCAATATGTTTTTCCTGACGCCTACAGGCTTGAACAAGGTGGAATATCTTGTTCAGACACTGGCGGACAAGACTCAAAAGATACAGGATGATATCCGCAGGTATCATTTGCGTTTTGGATTTGTATGCGAGGTCGTTTATGGTGTTCCGGGAGATATGAGAACTGCTATTACCACAGATAATGATAATGACGGCTTGTGGACTTCGATCTATTTAGGCAGTCAGGCGTTTCGATATGCAGCAACCGGTGACGCTGATGCCAGACGTTATGTCTGGGAATCCTTTGAGGCTTTTGAACGTCTGTTGACGGTGAATCCGCTCAAGGGTTTTCCATCACGAACATTCGAGCGCAGGGGAATCATTCAATGGCACCATGCCTGGAGACACTCGCAGGAAAAAGACTGGGACTGGAAAGGTACAACCAGTACGGATGAATATATTGCTTATCTGTTTGTTGCTTCTGTTATGGACAAGTTTATCGTTCAGAATCCGGAAGAAAAGCAGCGTGTGGCAAATTTTATAGATGCAATTATGACCCATATCATTGAAAATGATTATTATTTTGTGGACTATGATGGCAAACCCACTCGCTGGGGCCGCTGGAACCCGGAATATGTAAACTGGTATGCACCTTATGTCTCGGACCGCAAATTGAACAGTGTGCATCTGATTGCTGGTTTACAGTTGGCGTATGCGTTGACCGGCAAAGAGATCTATAAATCAGAAGCATATAAAATGATGGATGAATACGGCTACCTGGACAATATCATGATACCCATGAGCACCATGAAAAAGACGCTGGAATTTGTGCACATGGGTGATGTCATGGGTAATGTATGGAACCACTCGGATGATGAAATGTCATTTTTGACCTACTGGGTATTGTATCAATATCCGTTTAATAACGATTTAAAGCAAAAGTATGTAGAGGTTATCCGTGATCACTGGCAGATCGAGTTGCCGGAACGCAACGCATTGTGGAACATGGTTGCCTATGGTACCAGTGGTGATATTGATCTGGAATCGACATTGTGGCATTTACATGAGTTTAATGTGGACCTGGATCGATATACCACCCGTAATTCTCATCGTAAGGATCTCGAGTTTTTGCCGGAGAATTTTAGAGGACAGACCACAAAAATCCTGTTATACCCGGGAGAGCGGGAAATGCACCGCCATAATGCTAATCCTTTTGCGTTGGATATGGGAGGTGGTCAGCACAGCAGACTGGCAGGGGATGAATACCTGCTGCCATACTGGATGGCGAGATATTATAAAGTGATACAATAGAATAAAAAAAGGGAGCATTTGCTCCCTTTTTTTTTGTCTAGTGAAATCCATTTACTTTCATTTTGATAGCATATAAAGACGTGCGAGCAGTGACGAACAGGGTTTTCATATCCGTGCCGCCAAAGCAGACGTTTGAAGGTTGCTCCGGTATTTCTAAAATACCAAGATGGGTACCGTCCGCTTTGTATACTGATACACCGGAGGTTGTTAAATAAACATTTCCCATATTGTCAACTGTCATGCCGTCTGAACCTTCATCGTTGAATTTAGTCTTGTTCGAGAGCGTTCCATCCTCATTAATATCATAAGCCCAGGTCACCTTTTTAGTGCGATCAGAGACATAGAGCGTGCTGCCATCCGGAGTACCAATGATGCCATTGGGATTGCCAAATTCCTCATCAACACGAATGAGTGTTTTGCGGTCCGGTTTCAGGTAATAAACACCGTGAACATCCATATCTTTTTCAGTGCGTTCCCAGTAATCGCGTTTGTAATAAGGATCTGTAAAATAGATACCGCCTTTGGGGTCCGGCCAGAGGTCATTGGGACCGTTAAGTGGATACCCCTCATAGTTGTCAACCAGCAGGTGTAGGCTTTTGTCCTGCATATTGATAGACACCAGTTTGTTGTACATATCAGCGCAGGCCAACAGATCCCCGTTACTGTCAAAAAACAAACCGTTAGAGCGCTCAGGATTATCATGAAAAACAGACAACTCACCCTCAACAGACCATTTGAGGATTCTGTCATTGGGCTGATCAGTGAAATAGACATTACCTTGACTATCAGGTGCAGGACCTTCGGTAAAGATAAATCCGTCTGCCAGCTTTGCCAGTTTGGCATTGTCAGCAATCAAATCATTAACATTGTTGATTTCTTTGTTTTGTGATGTACATGAAAATATCAGGATTACTGACAATCCCAATAAGAGTATAAATTTTTTCATATCCGTTTATCCTTTTCGTTTATATTATTCATTAATATTTTTAGCAGTTAAAAGACTGACAGCCCATATCATGAAAAATGCCAGAAAAAAGGCAGGAATCAGTTCGTATAATCCTGTACTGGTTTTCAGAAAGAGTTTCCAAATGATGGTTACAACAGAGCCGGTGATCATACCGGCAGTAACACCGGCAATGGTTGTTCGCTTCCAGTATAATGATAAAATGATTGCTGGTCCTATAGATGCACCCAGTCCGCTCCAGGCAAACAGAACCAGCCAGAAGATAAGATCCTGTGCCAGGTAGGCCAAAACAACCGCGAGCAAACCGGATAATAGCACTACAATTCGACTGATTTTAAGTTTGAAAGATTCATCCAGTTTCACATGCTTGAACCATATTTTTTCATAAATGTCTCTTACAATTGTCGATGCAACGACTAAGAGCTGAGAGTCAGCAGTGGATAAAATGGCTGCAAAAATTCCTCCGATCAGCAAGCCATAGATAACAGGGCCAAAGTATTGGGAAGACAATACCAGATATATCATTTCCGGATTCGAGTCCGGGAGTTGTTGCGCAAGCGGGAACAACATGCGCCCCAGTAATCCGATAAAGAGCGCTCCCCAAGCCATGAGGATGTTCCAGATGGTGCCCACAATGGCAGAATATCGCAACTGGGCAGGGTCTTTGACTGACATGTATCTGACCAATATGTGCGGTTGCCCGGGAGAACCCAAACCAATACCTATAAATCCGATCATCGCTCCTACACCGATAGAAAAGGGATCGATGGTTTTAATATCAATAGACGCAAGCATTGTAAACAGGTGATTCAAGCCTCCGGTTTTTATTAAAACAACCAGGGGAAAAAAGACCAGTCCAAAGATCATAATTACCGCACGAACCACATCATTATAAGCAACTGCTATAAATCCGCCCATAATCATGTAGACCAGAATTAACAATACCGATACCAAAAGTGCAGGTATAAATTGCAAATCCAGAGCTGTGCTCAAAGCTTTTGCCCCGGCATTGAGTTGTGCGGCAACATAGGCCGTGATAAACACGCCGATGATAATTGCTCCGGTGATACGGATAATGTGTTTGCTGTCGTTATGGCGGGATTCGAGGTAATCCAGTAAAGTAATGGATTGGAATGTTTGCGTGTCCTCGCGTAATTTCTTGCCAATATATATAAACTGAAATAGTTCAACAACAATGTACCCGACAGCGGCCCATAACGCCCCAGTGCCCATAGAATAGGCCATTCCGCTAAGTCCGAGAACCAGCCATGAAGACCTTCCCGAAGAAACGGCAGAAAGCGCAACTACAAATTTATTCATAGACCTGCCACCCAACAGATAATCGGACTGGTTTTTTGTTTTTTTGAGAGTGAAAAATCCGATCAATATGGGCAAAAGCAGAGTAAGAGAAAATATTATCATTGCTAACGGAGATTGCAGACCCTGATAAACATTCATGATTCTTACCTGTTTGTTTTAGGGATTTATATAGATTGGGAGATGTAATTTAATACATCTGTTGCTATTCCATTATAAGAAGAAATTGCGGCATTGTCAATACAGAGACAAAAAATAAATCATAAAGGCCTGATTATTGCTAAATTATAATTGTGTAGAACTATGTTTTATGTAAAATTGTAGTGTCAGGGTAGAATATGAACAAAGACGTATCGGGGATTGATAGTATTGAATTATTGGAAAGGGTGGAAGAGCTTGAAAAACTGCTAGAGACAAAAGAAAAGCAGATTCAACAATTAAACCAGAACTATGTCAGGGGTTTTAAAAAAGTCCAAAAACTAGCAAACGTAGGTTATTGGTACCTGGCTCAGGAGCATTTGTTTTGGTCAGATAATCACTTTGAATTGTTGGGTTATAAAAGAAATGAGGTAACACCTTCGCATGAATTGTTTTTGTCACATATCCATCCTAAAGATAAAGACCTGGTTAAAAATGTAAAAGACACTGCTATTAAAGAAAAAAGTGATTTTAAAGTAGAATTTCGATTTGTTACTGTAGACAAACGTGAAAGATGGGGATTAACACAGGCAGAAGTTATCCTTGATGATAGAGGGGACTTTTGCGGATTTGATGGTGTATTTCAGGATATAACCGAAGTAAAAACAATTAAACGAATTTTATCTAATAATGAAAAACAAATAGAGCGCATCTTTGAATCTTCTCCCAATTCAATAATTTTTACGGATCTTAAGGGGGACATTCTGGATTGCAACCCAGTTACTGCATCGCTTTATGGCTATGAAGACAAAACCGAGATTGTTGGTAGAAATATAAGAGAAATGGTTGAACGTCAATGCTATATTCGGGGTTTGCGTTCGGCTGTAAAAACAATAATCGATGGAAGTATAAGAAATGTAGAGTTTACCCTTGTAAAAAAAGACGGTACTGCTATACCTGCGGCAATATCAACAAGTTTGATCAAAGATGAAAACGGAACACCTCAAAATTTTGTTGGAATTATCAGGGATCTGAGTGCGCAAAAGCAGGCAGAACAAGCTTTAAGAACAAGTGAAGAAAAATATAGAAAACTTGTTGAAAACAATAATACCCCAATCATAGTACTTGATACACAAGGAAAGATCCTTTTTCTAAATAAAGCGTTGGCTTTTCATTTGGGGGATTCTCCGGAACAGATAACTGGAAGATATTATTACGAGTTTGTGGATGAGGAGCATTCGGAAACTGTTAAAGAACGAATTGATATTGTTTTGAAAAGTGGTAAAAGCAAATCATTTGAAAAGAAAATTGAAACACCAACAGGAGACATGTGGTTTTTATCCATTTATCAACCCATTATACAAGAGGGACATTTACCAGAAATTCAAATTTTATCTTATGATATAACCAAGTTAAAGTTGGCTGAAATCGCTTTGATAGAAAGTAACAAGCGATTTCGCACTCTTTTTGAGCACGCATCAGACGCTATTTTTGTAACTAATTCTCAGGGGCGAATGATAGATGTAAACAAACAGGCTTGCAAAAGCCTGGGGTATACACGTGAAGAGCTTTTGAATAAAACAGTTATGGATATTGATAAAAATATACCAGATTCTGAAATCCTTGAAAAGCTTTGGAAAGGAGTGCCTTTTGGAGAATCCTCTATTTTTAATAGTTTTCAAATTAAAAAAGATGGCACTGAAATACCGGTTGAAATAAATGTTGGCTTTATTGAATATGATGGTGACTATTATACACTTGCAATTGCGAGAGATATTACTCAACAGCAAAAAGCGGAAGAAATTTTAAAAGAGAGTGAAGAGCGTTACCAGGTGTTGGCTAATGCTACGCATGAAGCTATTTTTCTTTCTGAAAATGGAATCTGTACGGATGCAAATGAAGCGGCAACCCGTATGTTTGGATATTCTTATGATGAATTTATTGGATTATATTCTCCCAATGTTGTTGCGCCTGAATTTCGGGATAAAGTTGAAGGATTTATGATCAGCAATGTGGAAGAACCATATGAAACGATTGCTTTAAGAAAAGATGGTACCCGGTTTCCAATATTGGTACATGGCAGGGAATTTCAATACAAGGGTAAAAAGGTCCGGTTAACCACCTGCAGGGATTTAACAAAACAACGAGAGTATGAATTAAAGATTGAAAAAAACCAAAAAAGATTAGAGCGTGCAGAAGAAATCGCAAGGATTGGGCATTGGGAGTTTCATCTTGATAGTAATCAAGTCATTGCTTCAAATGGTGCTTATATTGTTTATGGATTGGATGCTATAAAAGATACGATGACTATTTCCGCGGTTCAAAAATTTCCTTTGCCGGAATATCGGGAAATGCTTGATAAAGCAATGTCTGATTTAATTAAATATAATAAACCCTATGATGTGGAATTTCAAATTGTGAGGCCTACGGATAATGAGATTATTGATATCCGATCAGTAGCTCAATATGATAAGCAGAAAAATGCTGTTTTTGGTGTGTTGTATGATATTACAGAACAAAAACGAGCAGAATCTGCCATTCGACAAAGTGAAACAAGATTTCGGGCAATTTTTGATCATGCTCCTATCGGGATTGTAGTCTCTGATCCGGAAACAATTACTCAGGAAGTTACAACAAACAAAGCTTTTCAGGATTTTGTCGGGCTTGAATCAGATAAAATGGATTCAGATATCTTTAAATCCTGCTCACATCCTGATGATTACGAAAAAGATATAGAATTATTTACCCAGGTATTGAATGGAGATATAGAGTCGTATCAATTTGAAAAACGGTACATCCATAAAAATGGTGAATTAAAATGGGGAAATTTGTATTTCAGCCGTATTCGTGGTGAAAATAATGAGCCCTTTTTATATCTGGCAATGATTGAAGATATAACCACTCGCAAGTTGAACGAAGAGTTGTTAAAGAGATCTCTTGATGAAAAAGAAATATTGCTCAAAGAGATCCATCATCGTGTCAAAAACAATATGCAGATTATAATCAGTTTGCTGAATATGCAGGCTAAAAAGCTGCAGCATGATCCCAATGTGCAAAAAGCATTCATGGAAAGCAGACAACGTATTTATTCTATGGCTCTTGTTCATGAAAAATTATATCAATCGGATGATTTTTCGCAGATTGATTTTAAAGAGTATATTGATTTTCTGCTTGATCAGTTAATTTCTTCTTTTGAAACGAATAAAAAAATACAATATCATATTTCCATTCATGAATCCCTGTTGAATATAGAATTGGCAATTCCCTGTGGATTGATTGTAAATGAATTGCTTACCAATGTATTTAAACATGCTTTTACCGATAAGGAAAATGGAAATGTTTGGGTAGAGGTCAAGTTGAAAAAGAATGGAAACATGTTGTTAAGGGTAGCAGATGACGGTAAAGGATTGCCGGATAATTTTAAATCAAAATTTAAAGGATCTTTGGGGCATGAACTTGTTAATGCGCTTACCCGGCAACTTGATGGAACTTTGACTATAAATCATAATGCGGGTGCAGAATTTCTTGTTGAATTTTCACCTCAATTTGACAATAAATAGTTATTTAATCCTGTATACTAAAAGGGCATTGCCGTGTCTGATATATAACCTGCCATTATGAATGACAGGGTGCGCCCAATGCTGATCTGTTCCCAGGGTGACAGGAAATTGGCTAATCACTGTGAAGGATTCAGGTGATGCTTTAACAAGCCCTATATTTCCTTTTTCAGCATAGCAATAAAACAGTCCGTCAGCCCAGGTGATCACACCTCCACCAAAAGATTCATCAATATATTGAATATTACCCGTATCCCCGTTGAAACAATACCATTTCGATTTTCTATATTCAGCGCCATACAGGTATCCATCATGAAGGATTACACCACCCATAAGATTGGGAAAGTCTGTGTTTCGCCATACTACTTTTACAGTTTCTCCCTTGTTTAACAGTTCAAGTTGAACGATACCATCCAGATCATCTTTGGAAGTTGCACTGGCACATACGATTTTTCCGTTATCATAAACCGGAGTGTTTGCGTGTATTTTATTGGTCTGGTGTTGAGGTACTGCCCAGTAAAATTTACCAGTTTCTGCATCTAAACCAATAATTGATTCGGATGTCATGGTAACGATAAGACGTGTGCCCTGGTATTCCACAAGAATGGGTGAGCAATAAGCTGCGGGGTCTCCATTCCCCGGACTCGTCCAGATGGTTTTGCCTGTGAACCGGTCAAGAGCGGCCACATTGTGTTTTGGGCCGCCGGGAGTACATATAACCCGGTCACCGTCAATAAGCAGGGATTCGGTCATGCCCCAGCGTATATTTTCAGCGTTAAAGGTTTTCAACAAATCTACAGACCATACCAGATTGCCGGTTATTGCGTTAAAGCAGAAAACCACACCTTGTCCGCTTTCAAGATACAATAAATCATCAACTATGGTAGGTGAAGTGCGGGCACCGGGATAACTTTTAGTCCATTCAGGGCCGTACAATTTTTCCCATAACAGCTTTCCATTCATGTCAAAGCAATACAGATATCCGCTGGAATCCTGCATTCCCGTAACATAAATGCGTTCATGTGCAATTGCGACCGAGCCATGCCCCGCGCCCAGGCCTTCAAAACTCCACAACATTTCAGGCCCGTTATCCGGCCATGATTTTAAAAGACCTGTGTCCGTATATTTCCCGTCTCGATCAGGACCCCGCCATTGTGAAAGGATTTCGGCTGAAGAAACGGAAATTGAAAATAATATGTTCAAAATGATTAAAATTCGTGTATGCATATTTATCCTTTTTTGTTTTCCAAATTTAGGATAATTCCCGGGATGCGCAAACCTGATTTTAAAAAAAGGGAAGATGGGTGTGGAAATTACGACAGATAAAAAAAAGCCGCTTGATTAAGCGGCCTTTTTATTTACAGTGACCAACCTTTGCGATATTCTCTGTGCAGGAACTGGTTTGCGTCTTCATCGTTGGTGATTCGCATGGCATCATAATCCCAATATATCTTTTTGCCGGTACGAAGCGCAATGTTACCCAAAAGAACCATCTGGGTTAGAGGTGCGGCATAGTCGAAATTAACCAATGCGGGAGGACCGCCCTTGCAGGCATTAATCCATTCCTCACTATGGCCAGGCGAGCGGGGTATGGATTTTTCCGGTCGTTCATATTCCTGCATTTTGGTTTCAGGAATGATACGAATGCCTCGTGCACCGTGAGAGCCGGTAAGGATTTTGCCTTTACTGCCAACATATAGCACGCCGCCAAACTGGTCACCCATTTTTCTTCCGGGTTCCAATTCTTCCGGGGTTTCCGGCATCAAACCGCCATCATACCAGGTCAGTTTTACCGGAGGCATATCTCCCCGTGCCGGGAAATTGAATCTTACAATGCTGCCATGTGGATAGCTTTCGGTATTTTTCTCTTTGTCCCAGTTTAGCGAGTTACCCAAATCAATCTCGTAAGAGTGGCTGGCTTCAACGCTTGTGGGTTGATCAATTTTCAGTGCCCATTTGATAGGATCAAAGATATGGCAGCCCATATCTCCCAAACCGCCGGTACCAAAATCCCACCAACCACGCCACATCATGGGATGATAAGCGGGGTGATAGGGGCGAAAAGGTGCAGGCCCGATCCACAAATCCCAATCCAGATAATCAGGAACCAGTGGCGTGTCGACAGGACGTTTTTGACCCTGCGGCCATACCGGATGCGGAGTCCATGCATGTATTTCGCGAATTTCACCAATAGATCCGTCCTGTACCCATTCGCAGAGTAACCGGGCTTCTTCCATGGCATGGCCCTGGGTGCCCATTTGAGTGGCTACACCGGCTTCACGAGCGGCTTTGGCAAGTTCACGAGCTTCATAAATTGTATATGTGAGAGGTTTTTCTGTATAAACATGTTTGCCGGCTTTGATAGCAGCCATTGTGGCTACGGCATGGGTATGGTCAGGAGTGGCGATAAGAACGGCATCGATATCTTTTTGCTTGTCAAGCATGACTCGAAAATCTTTGTAGCGTTTTGCCTTGGGGTGCTTTTCAAACCTTTCTGCGGCCTGTTTCCAGTCCACATCACAAAGCGCTACAATGTTTTCGGTTTCCATGGTTTTTAAAACTGCATTACCTCTGCCGCCTGCTCCAATTGCTGCAATGTTGAGCTTGTCGCTGGGAGAAGTGTGCCCCGGCCCGCCCAATACGTGCCGGGGTACAATCATGAATGACGATACAGCGACAGCCGATTTTATAAAAGATCGTCTGTCCATAATACTACCTGTTGTTTATTTCATTGTGTATGTAAAGGAATAACTGCCTGAACCCAGTACCAGTTTTCCGTTACCATCCATTTGTTTTGTTTCCAAAATGCCTTTGGCTTTTTCCAGTGGTTTACCGCTTTCCATTACACCAGCAAGCTCTGCGCCTGGCAGGCAAACGTCTGCGGTTGTATTGGCTGGAATTTCAATGTTAACCGTAATGGCGTTTCCGGAAATTTCCCAACCGGATTTGATCATACCATACAGAGATTTATGCCATGTTTTTGCAGAGGTCAATTCTCCACCCGGTCTGGGTTTGATGATGATGTGTTTGTAACCGGGATTTTGGGGGTCAATATTTACACCGGTAATAACCCGGTACATCCAGTTACCAATAGCGCCATAGGCATAGTGATTAAAGGAATTCATACCTTTATTTTGGAACGAGCCATCCGGTTTGATGCCATCCCAGCGTTCCCAAATGGTGGTTGCGCCTTTGGTTACCGGATAGAGCCATGACGGATATTTTTTACGATTCAGCAGCATGTATGCCAGATCAATGTCACCATTATCACTCAAAACATGGGTGATGGGAGAAGCGCCCAAAAAGCCGGTGGTAATGTGGCCGAATTTTTTAATATCATCTGCCAGACGTTCAGCTGCTTGTTCTTTCATATCATCGGGGATGAGACCAAAATCAAACGCAACAGCGTAGGCAGTTTGTGTGTTTGGAGACAAACGTGCTTCGGGAGTGATGAATTCTTTAACAAAAGCTTTTTTAATGTTTTGCAGCAGTGCTTGATATTTTTGAGCATCCTGATCTTTACCCAGAATTTTTGCAATTTTAGACATTAATTCAGTTGAATGGGCAAAATACGCGGTAGCCAAAAAGTCTTTATCGGTATAGGCGCCGGGATAGTCGGAACTGGTGGTGTTGTATGACAACCAGTCACCAAAATGCTGACCTGTGTTATAGAGAAATGTATCTCCGGCCTTGTCTTCCATATAACCGATCCATTTTTTCATGCTTTCATATTGCTGTTCAAGGATACGGGTGTCATCGTAATACTGGTAAACGGTCCAGGGTACGATAACTGCCGCATCAGCCCAGCCGCAAGCACCTGCGTCACGAATGGGATCTGTACGATTCAAAACGTTGGGAATAACATGAGGAATGGAGCCGCCTGATTTTTGATCTGCATTGAAATCATCCATCCATTTGGTATAGAAACCGGCTACATTTGAATTGTAACAAGCAGTAGGAGCAAAAACCTGAGCGTCACCAGTCCATCCCAAACGTTCATCACGTTGCGGACAATCAGTAGGAACGTCAACAAAGTTACCATGCTGACCCCAAATGATATTGTGCTGTAACTGGTTTAACAAGGGATTAGAACATTCAAATCCACCAGTCATTTCATAGTCAGAGTGAACTACAACACCGGTAAAATCTTCGAGTGTAGGTTCACCCGGCCAACCGTCTACATCAATGTAACGGAATCCCTGAAAGGTAAAGTGCGGTTCAAACACTTCAACGCCGTCACCTTTGAGGGTGTATTGGATCAACTGGGTAGCACGGCGAAGGTTCTCTGTGTAAAAGTTGCCTTCTTTATCTAAAACTTCTGCATGACGGATTTTGATTGTGGTGCCGGCAGGACCCTGGACTTTGAATCGTATCCAGCCTACCATATTCTGACCCATATCAAAAACGACATCGCCTTCGGGGGTGATGATCTTTTCAATGGGTTTGAGCTCTTCAACTTTGCGGATAGCTGGACCAGCAGGGGCAACCAGAATGGATTTTGTGTGATTACCTACAGTTACGCCACCCCAACTTGCGTCGTTATAACCTGCTTTGCACCAGCCCGGCATTTCTTTTCGTGCGTCATAGGTTTCGCCCATATAAAGATCAGACGCAAGGATGGGTCCGGTAGTAGATTTCCAGGAGCCATCCGTGATAATGGTTTCTGTTGAGCCGTCTTTGTATACGACTTTAATCTGAGCAATCAGTCCCAGCTTTTCACCGTAAACATTTCGCTGGTCCTGCCATGCTAAAAAGCCGCGATACCAGCCATCGCCCAGTTGTGCGCCGATAGCATTATCACCTTTTTCAAGCAGGTCAGTAACATCGTATGTTTGGTACTGGGTTTGGGTGTTGTAGCTGGTCCAACCCGGGGTGAGCACCTGGTCACCAACTTTATTGCCATTGATGTAAAGCTCATACAATCCCTTGCTGGTAACATATGCGCGGGCTGAAGCCACTTTGTTTTTCAGTACAAAGTCTTTACGTAAAACAGGAGAAGGACTGGTTTTTTTCAAGTCTTCTTTAACAGTGGGATGTATCCACTCTGCTTTCCAATCTGCTGTGTTTAATAATCCCATTTCCCAGTATGCTTCATCGCTCCAGGAGGTGGATTTGTCTTTGGCGTCCCATACTTTAGCGCGCCAGTAATAGCGGGTGCCGCTTTCAAGAGCAGGGCCATCATAAACGACATGAATGGATTCGTCGCTTTTGATTTTACCTGAATCCCATACAGGATTTTTAAAGGATTTTTTATCTTTCGCTACCTGTACCTGATACGCAGATTGCATGTATCCGCGGTCAGAGGATTCAATGATCCAGCCCATGCGTGGATTTTCTGCATCAATCCCAACGGGATTGGTTTTGTACTCGCATGTCAGGTTTGTGAGAGAGGTCTTTGCATATATCGGATTCATTAATACAAAAACACTCAACAACAGTACTGCAACCCATAAAGGTCTTTTCATGTTTCCTACCTCCTGATTTGATTGATTATGATATAGAATTACTATTCTTTCAATTTATATTCAAAGCTATAATGCCCTGATCCGGATTGGAGCAAAACATTGTTTCCCTGCTGATGAATATTTGACAAAACAGCGGTTTCGGTCAGCGATTTATCGTTTACTTTGATATTGGCAATCTCTGCATTGGGTAACTGAATTGTTGCAGATGTATTCACCGGAATATCCAGCGTCAGTGTATAAGTACCATCAGTGATTTTCCATGATGAACGTATTGGCCCATAAAGCGAGTTGTATTCTGCTTTTGCCCAGTTCAGATCACCACCGGGTTGAGGTTCGATATTAATGTGTTTAAATCCCGGCTGCGCAGGATCGTTGTTGATACCGGTTATGGTCCGGTACATCCAGTTGCCAATTGCGCCATAGGCATAATGGTTATATGAATTCATAGACGGTGTCTGAAACGTACTGTCTGGTTTAATTCCGTCCCAGCGTTCCCAGATTGTAGTGGCCCCACGGGTTATGGGATAGAGCCAGGAGGGATACCTTTGGCGATTTAGCAGCATATACGCTTCGTCCAGGTAACCATTATTACTCAGGCAAAGGCTGATGAGTGGTGTACCGAGAAATCCGGTTGTGATATGTCCAAACTCGTTTACATTTGCGGCAAGTCTTGAAGCAGTTTTGGCTTTTAATGACTCTGGTATCAGATCAAATGAAAGCGCAAGAGAATAAGCGGTTTGGGTATTGGGAGAAAGTCTGCCGTCTGGTGTCATAAATTCCTGAATGAATGCGCTTTTTATTTTCTCTCTCAAATCTGTAAATGCTTTTGCATCTTCATCTTTACCCAGTATTGCAGCTGTTTTAGCAACCAAACCGGTTGAATAGGCAAAATAGGCCGTTGCAATAAATTCTTTGTCTGTATAAGCTCCGGGATACGATGAGCTTTGCGAGTTGAATGACAGCCAGTCACCCAGTTGGTTACTTTCGGACCAGATATAATCATCACCCGCATTGGTTTGCATAAATTTTATCCATTTGACCATGCTGTCATACATGACACTGAGGATACGGGTGTCGTTGTAATACTGGTAAACCGTCCAGGGTATCACTACAACCGCGTCTGACCAGCCGCTTGCACCGCAGCGCTGAACAGGATCAAGACTCCAGCGGATATTGGGAACCACGTCGGGAATGGCTCCGCTTTCTTTTTGATCATAGATCATATCTTTGAGCCATTTGGTATAAAAGCCTGCAACATCGGCATTGAAACATGCAGTTGTTGCAAAAACCTGTGCGTCGCCGGTCCAGCCCATGCGTTCATCACGCTGAGGGCAGTCGGTAGGTACATCTACAAAGTTGCCTTTTTGTCCCCATTGGATATTGTGCTGCAACTGGTTCAGCATGGGATTCGAACAACTGAATTCCATGGTTGGAGTGATATCGGAATGAACAACCACTCCTGTAAAATCTTCCAGAGAAGGTTCTCCGGGCCAGCCCTTGACAGCAAAATATTGAAATCCCTGCCAGGTAAAATGGGGCTCAAACACTTCAACACCATCTCCTTTGAGAGTATAGGTGATGGTCTGTTTTGCACGACGCAAATTCTCTGTATAGAAATTGCCGTCTTTGTCCAGCACTTCGGCGTGACGTATTTCAATGGTTGTGCCTTTGGGACCTTTGACTTTGAATCGGAGCCAGCCAACCATATTCTGACCCATGTCGAAAACAATGTCTCCTTCTGGTGTAACAGATTTGCCAACGGGTTTTAATTCCTGAATTTTCAGAACGGGTGGGCCATCGGGTGCTTTGATCTCGATGCCGGGATCCGCGGATACAATGACCCGGTGCCATTCACTGTCGTCAAAACCGGATTTTGTCCAGTTAACATATTCAAGGCGTGCGTCATAGGTTTCTCCCATAAACAGATCAGACATGAGAATGGGACCCGTATTACTTTTCCATGTATTGTCTGTTACAATGGTTTCGGTTTTACCATTGGTATAGGTGATTTCTATTTGCATTAGCAGTTTCAGGGTGCGGTCACGTGGCAAGCTCTTGTCTCCCCATGCCAGGGTACCGCGATACCAGCCGTCTCCCAGTGTAACGCCCACTGCATTATCACCAGTTTTGAGCAAGTTGGTCACATCATAGGTCTGGTATTGAATGCGATGTAGAAAAGTGGTCCATCCCGGTGTCAGCACCTGTTCGCCAACCCGTTTCCCGTTTAACTGGAACTCGTATAATCCCAATGAGGTGATATAAGCCCGGGCGGATTTGACTTTGGCTTCAAGGTGGAATTCTTTGCGCAGCATGGGCGCAGGATTAAGCTCTGCAAGATTTTCTTCAAGATCGGGACGGATCCAGGTGGCTTTCCAGTCTTTGGGGGACAAGAGTCCCATTTCCCAAAAAGCCGGTGCGCTCCATTCTGATTCGTTGTTGTGATTGTCCCACACCTTGACGCGCCAATAGTATCGGGTAGCGCTTTGCAGGTCTGTTCCATTATATACAATCTGGAAAGATTGATCAGAGTCGGTTTTGCCGGAATCCCATACCGGTTCTGTCTTGAACGTTTTCGGATCAAGAGAAACCTGAACCTGGTATGCGGTCTGCATGGTATTTATTTCTGTGGCATTTAAAATCCAGCCAAGTCTGGGGTTGGTTTCGTCCATGCCAAGGGGATTGGTCTTGTATTCGCAGGTCAAGTCTGATATGGACAAGCCTGCATACAAACAGTTGACCAGCATCAGAAATAATAGGGTAATCGTAAATCGGGTTTTCATCCGTCAAATCTCCGGGTTGATTCTTGTCAGGTGTGTTTGTAAATATATAATTTTTTTTAATAAAGTGTTAGTTTTTTTTGCGCTGTTGTTTTGAAGGAGTAATAATATTCAAACGAATAAAATAGAAAAATCATGAAAGAATCAAACGATATTTGTTTTCATAAATAGGAGAGATTGTTTAGGCTTTTTAAATCTGAAACTTTGTGCCATTCTGCGAGTTCTGTGGTCTGTTATTTACATCTCACATGAGAGCTATAGACCACTCTAATGATGGATTATTTTACTTTGTTATTAGTATTTTTTGTACTTTTTTATATTCTCCGGATTCAAGTATTGCAAAATAAATCCCGGATGATACTGGTAAATTATTATTATCCAGACCATGCCAGCTTTTTACATGTTGTCCCGAACTCAGATTTTCTGCAATTAATGTTTTTACCTCCATTCCCAAGATATTGTACACTTTTAATTCAACATATTGAGGTTTTAATAATTCGAATGATACTTTAACAGTAGAATTTGATGGATTCGGATAGGTCCCATTAAATTTTACTAATTCTCTATCATTATTCTGTCTTTGTATCGGGATAGAAGTAAGCGTACCCAACTTTCCATTTTTATTGATTCGTTGTGCTCTTAGACCATAGAAATCACCCGATTCATACCAGACAACAATACATCCACCAATATCATCAGCTAATAAAGTGTAATAAGTAAATCTATTTACAACACTATCTCTGCTTGTTACTTGTGTTTTCCACTGAAACTCGCCATCTTTATCAATTTTTGTTAAATACTTGACACGTTCAGATAATAAAAATATAGAACCATCTTCACCTGCGGATAAATTTGTATTATATGTAGCTATTGATTCATTACTTTTTAGACGATTATATTCCCAATTTATTTCGCCTATATTGTTTATATGAACAAGCTTTAATGAATCTTTATCCTCTGTTTGATATAATATATACATGCCTCCCAATTTATCACTCTCTATTTCAAATCCAACATAACCAAACATGTTAGTTGTAATAAAAATTGGTCCCTCTCCCCATAAGTTATTACCTGAGTCATCCATTTTCAAAGCTCGCAATGTATCTGTTCTAAAATCTCGATACACTGCTATAGTAGAATTATTATCAGATGGTTCACTTTTCATAAATGCTTGTGAAAACCCGTGTTCTCCAACGCCCAATTCAACAACTTTTTTATCAAGGGTATTACCAGTCAACTTGTCAATTGTGTAGAGAGTATCCCGAAACGCTTTATCTCTATCTCCATCACGTAAAAGTTTCAAATTTAAATTTTGATCCACATTAAGTATATAACTATGGCTTCCATCAGGTTCAATTCGTTTCGGTCCCCAAATATAACTCCCTTGTGGTGAAATCCTTGCCAGATATATTCCGTTACCACCATCCCATTTGTTCCATCTATACCAAATTACATAGAGTCCGCCTTCACCGTCTGCGCACCAGAATCGCATTTTATGCTGTATTTCTGAACTATCCACAGTCTCGGGCATTAACTCAAAACCATCATCTCCAAACAATCTGTTTCCATCTGCATCTAAATGTTGTAAATGTAGATGCTCATCATATATAGGCCAGGGCTCAACGCCTCCGGTTGTACCGGCATAGATACCAATTTGATATACAATGTAACAACCACCTTTTCCATCTGACATCACAAATTGTTTTTCCGGTGACCATCGATCCACTAACCATTGTTCACCAGACTTTCTCGTAATTACTACCCCCATATTTAATATATCATCTTCCCACACTTTTTCCCCCTCAAGATTAATTCGATTTCCGAGCATAAGTGGAGCGTACATTTCAGTTTGAGAAATAATGATAGCTCCATTTTCCATATCAGATACAACTATGGGATTCTGTGTGAAATATGAAACAACTGTATTCTCGGAAATATCTTTTGACCATTGGCCAAATGCAATAACATAACAACAAACTACACCCATAAAAATCTTGATAGACTTTACCATCATAGAATTCCTCTTTTGATGTTATTTCTATTAGCAAAAATAATAGTAATTATTTTTAAACAAGAGAGCCCCTTCCCTAAAGTTTCTTTTATAATAAATCAAATAGTTTTTAAAAAGTCAAGAAAAGTATATACCAAAACGATTATATAAAAAAATTAGTCGAGATAATCAATCCAGAAGTGGGTAGTGATGTTTCAATGGAACATTATTAATAGATTACAATATGTGCGTCTGCGACGAACAAACGAAATAAAGTTCTTTCTATTCATTCCGCGTGTTCTGTGGTTTGTTTATTACCGCCCGGTCCTTCGATACTCTTGCTCGTCCGCTAAAAGGCGGACTCGCTCGAACTCAGGAACCGGGCTGTTAAAAGCTGAGGCACACCCGCCAATTAACTAAAGGACCTCAATTCTGGTCTATATGATGATTACTTGGTTTTAATAAAGAATTTTTTCGGAGAGAGCTCCCCGAAATGATTTCCGGGGAGCTTTAATGCATTATTTTATTGACACGAGGTCGCTGTTTCTAAACATGCGCAGCATATTTTCATGGTGAATGGGATCCTGCATTTTGGTGGTGTGGCATACGGCACAATCCATATTGGAACCAATGGGGAAAGGATTACCACTGTATTGCATGGGCTGCAATACATCCCGTTCCGGTTGATAGGGATTTACCGCGGGATAAACCGCATGCGTAGATCCGTGACACGCTTCACAGCGCACCCCTGCATTGTCAGTACGGATACGATACAGCTCGCTGAAATCATCGTTCCAGTGATTAAAGGCCAGTGCATCTATATCCGGTTGTTCAAAATCCACGTGGCAGGTCAGACAGTCGGGCTCCTGCAGCCAGGGCATTCTGGGCTTTACATCTGCAACAGATTTTGCCTGGTTAGGCACAATTGACGCAATAACACGTTTCTGGCTGGGTTTGTCTGCTTGTGCCTGTAACAGGCCGGTAGCATGGTCGCTCAGTGTGCCATGGCAATTCACACAATCCAGTCCAAACTCTGCATGAAAGCCTCTGCTGCAGCGGGTAAATCCTTTTGGATTTGCCGGATGACACAGCGCACAAGCTTCTGCACCTTCAGACGGCATATAATTGGCATGCCAGCCATGCATTGCGGCTGAGAGGTTCATGTGTTCCGGCTTGCCTTTTGCGCCAAGCGCGGGATCCGCATGACAGCTCTGACAAAGTTTGGGATTCCCGTTTTGTGCGTCTTTGAAAAGCGTTGTTCCATTGAGCCGGTCATGTGCTTTGAGAATGTTGATCGAGGTTTCATCTGCAATGCCGGCACCGTTTTCAGTTCGCCAGTCTCCGCCGTGGCAGTTCCGGCAGCCCATTTCTGTGGATGTGGGCGCCACAACCTTGGTTTCGATCAATACTTTATCGGTTTCTGTGTCAACGGCCTGTACTGTAAATGTGGGATACGGATTAAAGGACCCATCTGCCTTGTAGGGGACTACCGGTATGGTTTCTACAATATAACCGGAACGTTCCTCGTTATATTTAAACACACCCGTTAGACCATTGCCGTGTAATCCAATATTTTTTTCCGGCTTTGCTCCAAAATTCTTTTCCGCATAATCCCAGAATTTAACCTGGGAAGCAGGATCTTCAAAACCGGGTTCCACTTTGTAGCGCAGCTCAACACCATCCGTGATAAGCTGGGGCAGCTCGCCTCTTTTTATGAGCTGAGCTTCAAGTGTGTTGGCGGGCGGTAATATTACAAACCAGGGATCGTTATCGGAAATGCAATGCATACCCAGATCGTTCCATACGAGAAGCACATATTCATCTTTTTTGCGATCAAAGGAGGGTACGTCTGTGCTTGTTTTCTTTATGTTCATCGGTTTTGATGTATCTTGAAGTGGATTTCCATTGATGCCGCTGTAAATATAATCCGCCAATGCAGCCATTTCCTGTTTGGTGCCAACAAATTGCGGCATATAGGTTTGGATTTTTCCTTGTCCGGTGAGTGCAGACATGACACCCAAACGAGAAAAAGATTCGGTTTTAGGTGCAAGCGGATTCCGAAGACCGTTTACCGTATGACAGGGTAAACACTGGATGTTGAACAGCTCTTTACCTGCCTGCATACGATTACTGTCATTGATTTCTTTAACAGTCGTCCATTTTGCGTGGGTCAGTAATCCTTCCTTGTTGAGCTTGGCAGTGTCAGATGCTTTAATCGAGGTCGAGTACATGTATTTCCCGATCACCCAGGGCTTGCGTGAGATTTCGCGCAAATATTCAAATCCGCCATACCAGGTTAATCCAATGATTACCAGCACAAATGCCAATGTTTTTTGTACCCAATTGTATGATTTAAAGGAATAGATTTGAGCTAAAATATAGATCAGAATGGTGCTTAGAGCAAATACAATTATGAAAGGTCCTGATTGCGGATTGAGTCCAAAAGTTACCTGTCTGATATTTTCAGGAACCGCAAAATAGTACCATAACCCGGAAAGAACCAGGCCGGGCAGGGGAATCCAGAGCCATTTGCTGCAATAGTCTATCATTTTATTGCGAAAGGATTTGTCTTTGATAAACACAGCGGTAACATATCCAAACAATCCTGCAATCATTGCAGCATAAAATGAACGGAAAAAAAGTGACGGAAAAAACGTTGGGTTCAGAAATCCATGCCAGAAAGACATGGTGTCGATCCATTTGCCGGGAGTAAGCATGAATGATAAAATGCCGTTAATGATAAACAGGCTCAGCCAGGCAAACAAGGCATAAAAGAATGCCAGAATGAGTCGGGGTTTTCTTTCCAGTTTGTGAAACTGGTAATAATAGATCAGTAACGCGGTGATCTCGCCCAGGAAAAATACCCATTCAATAGCCCATCCGAATACAAAATTGTGGATGAGTGAAGAGGTACCGGCAGGATGTACCAGGGCAATAATGAACCAGATGCCCACACCCGTAATACCGCCAAACACCATTGTTAATAATAAAAAGAAATTGGTGTGTTTATAGACATATTTGTGAACGTCTTTACTGTTTTCCCGAAACCCTTTAAGGTCAGTCAACCAGATAAAAATACCTCCACCTACTGCGAGATGTGCTACATAGGCGTGAATAACAGAGATAAGGGCGATCATTGTGCCGCCGCCAATGTTTGTCAGTTCCCATATCGGATAATTCATCAGTCGGCCCTCCTCTGATTAGCTGTTACAGCAAGTTTGATCATATATGCTACGATAACGAGTCCGGTTACAAAGACCAGTAAAAATAATGCCAGTATGCTGTACTGTGGTTTTAGGACCAGGCTGTCAGTATTAAAGAATCTGTCCAGATACATGCTGCGCAGATTCATGCGGGTTATGACCATAATGATGATTGTAACAAGCAGATGCGCAAAAGCCGGAATGAATTTTCCCAGAAATCCGGTTATGATGGCGCCAATTGCCAGCAATATACCGATCATCAGGATAATGGTATAGAGTATATTTTGTCCCATGAACTGTAACATGAATGCTTTGGGGATGGCCAGCAGGAACCAGAATCCTACAATGACCTGAACAGATGTGGCGATAGCAAAAATTTGTAATGATTTTTTCATTTTTACATCAGCACCCTTTTCGCCTTTGCGCTGTTTCAGGTACCACAACAGGGCCATAAACATTCCCGCAACCGCAACCGATGCCGTTAGAAAGTGCAGGTATCTGGGTGCCAGGGTGGGTTCGGAAAGATTGAGGTAATTGCCCGCCCGATGTGAGAAATAGGCGCTCCAGTTTTCGGGTTGGACCATAAGCGTCATATTGTTTACAAAAATAAAAGCGACATAGAGTAGTATTATCGCCGTAAATGCGAGTGCGGTTTTTGATAACAGAGCAGAATCGTAACGACGGATATGGATATATGCGCCATAATATGCAATGATCAATAACGGGATGATCAAAATCCAGAATACAGCCATCAATACAGAGCTGGAGTAAAACAGATGACCATAAATCACCTGGATGAAAAGCAGAGGAGCAACTCCAAAATTGATGCCCAGAGCAAAGGTTGTGGGAACCTTGCCTGCAATGGTTTGGTGAAGACGGTTTTGCAGTGGCTGAGAATCATCTTTCAAGCGGGAAAAGAGCATGATGAGTGTTCCGCCAACAACAATGTTGATGAATAACAGGTGAATAATAAATGTGATGACATCCAGACTCAGGAATATCCAGGACGGAGCCGGAATCGTATCCGGTGTTGGTACCAGGGACAGATTTTGCATAAACTACCTCTCAATTGAAGCGAACTGTACGAATTATCCTTATAAAAAAGGCCGGCATCAGAGACGAAACCGGCCTGTATTCTCAATCTTTTACCATTGCTTTACGTAGGTCGTTTTTCAAATGATGGATTTTTCGTCTTAACGATTTTAATTCATGTTTATCATAGCCCGGAGTTGCAAGCAGCTTGTCGCGCTGTACTTTCATGCTTTTGATCTTTTTCTTGATACCGGATTTATCAACTCCCTCGATATGTTTATGCACATGCATATCGATATCAAGGGCTTTACAAATTCCTTCGAGTAAATGCTCTTTGTTCATTTGTGTGTAGCCTTGAACTGCCTCATTTTCAATACCTTTGGCAATTTCCCGGAGGTCGGCTACTGTTTTATGTTTGAGTTCATCAAACGTATAAGACATGGTTTGCCTCCTGTTAGGTTGTTTAATGCCTGTCGGAATATCATCGAGAGAGTGTGGGAACAATATAGAAATCTGAATTCGATATATTAATATGTATTGAGAATATTCAAATTTATCAAGGATTTTCTTGCAAAACATATAAAAATGTATTTTTTTTGTTTCTTTTAAACATATTTTTTAGTGATTTTTAATTTTCAGCTTGTATATTGAAACAAGCTGTTTATATTTATACACATTTACGGTTTGGTTGATAATGAAAAAACATGTTTTTATATATTTCTTTGTTGTTCTGGTCCTGTTTTCTGAATTAATCGGTCAGGATACGGTTCTACCTCCCTATGAAATTTCTCTTGAGAACAAAATTATTTATCCCCTGGCAGGCTGGAAGTTCAAAGCGGGTGACGAACAGGAGTGGGCGGACCCTGCGTACAACGATTCTTTATGGCAGCAATCAAAAGATATTAAAAAGAAAAATACAGAGCTGCCCGTTGTCTGGTTCCGGAAGAAATTTAACATCACTGGTTCCGTGGATCAAACGGATATGCCCATCATTACAGCGATTCAACTTGCCAAAGCATTTCAGATTTACTGGGATGGCCAATTGATTGGTACCAATGGGGACCCAGATACGACTCCTCCTCAATATGGCGATATGATAAAAAGTTGTATAATTCCTCAGAATCTGCTGGAACCGGGCGAACATTTACTTGCTGTGCGGGTGAATAACGATTTTCAAAAGATTTATAAACGGTATCGTATTTATTTTACTTTTGAAAATAATATGAAGAACATTCGGGGCAAAACCATACCGGTTTATCATTTTAAAAACGGATTTGAACTGCTGGCGATTATGCTTAGCCTGGCCTTGTTTATTGGTACGCGGCATACTTCTTATTTTTTCTTTGGTATGCACCGTATAGGATATGGTATTTTTACCTTGTATATTTATCTCCTTTACAGCTATCCCATTTCCATGAAATATAATGATCTGATGATGGGGTTTGTTCAGGTATTTGATCCGCTTTCGTATGTATTTTTAGGATTGTTTGTATTATACTTTTTCGATATACCCCGGAAAAAGCTGCATCTTTTACTGCAATTGGCAGTATTTATTTTTATTTATGTTTTTGTAGCGATCCGATATACACCCATTGTCATGTTTTATACCCTTGCTTTGAGTCTTTGGGCTGTGATTAACAAACGTCCCAGCAGTATACTGGTTTTTATCGGGTTGTTACTGGTAACGCTGGATTTTAATATTGGTTTTGTAATGCAACTGGGATTCAGCACCGGCTTTTATCCGGATTTTATTTTTGTATTTCTGGCGTTATTGTCTATCAGCCGGCAGGTGAGTCGTCAGGAAAAAGAGTTGCAGCATGTACAATTGCACAATGCCAGGTTGGAAGCGGACCTGTTAAAAAAGAATATTCAGCCGCATTTTTTAATGAATACACTGCTAACCATCATATCCTTAATCAAGACGCACCCTGAAAAGGCCATAGAGTTGATCCGTGCCCTTGCCGATGAATTCAGGATTATTAATAAAATCTCTTCTGAACGTACCATTCGTATCGATAAAGAAGTTGAGCTTTGCCAGAGGCATTTGCAGATCATGGGACTGCGTAAAAGCGCTCATTATGAATTGATTGTAGATGATCTGGATAATGCGGCAATGGTGCCGCCTATGCTGTTTCATACCTTGATTGAAAATGGCATAACCCATGCGTATGAAGCTTATGAAAGCGGTACTTTTTACTTGTCCGGTAAAAAGGAAAATGGTTATACCCGTTATACATTAAAGAATACGGTGGGTAATGAGCATACCGCTGATGATGACAAGGGTCTTGAAGAAGGTATGGGGCTTAAATATGTACGTGCGCGATTGGAAGAGAGTTTTTCTGGCAAGTGGGGCCTGGATTACGGCAGAGAGAATGGTAACTGGTATGTAAATATAGAGTTGAGGGGAGAGTAATCTGTATGAAGGTTTTGATCATAGAAGATGAACCCCCCATTGCGGATTTTATTGAAGAGACAGCACAGCAGGTACTGGGGAGTGAGCTGACCTCTATATCCAAGGTGCATACGGTCGAGCGAGCGCTTTTATTTTTATCTGAGCATTCTATTGATGTTTGCCTTTTGGACCTGAATCTGAACGGTAAAGACGGTTATGATCTGCTGCAGCATTCAGTAGCGGGATCTTTTCATACAATCATTATTTCGGCATATACAGACCAGGCGGTGCATGCGTTTGAATATGGTGTTCTGGATTTTGTGCCAAAACCTTTTGACGCAGAACGTCTCCAAAAAGCCTTTGACCGGTATTTTAATTTATCTTACCGCCATGATCTGGCAATACGCTATTTAACAGTAAAAGATCAGAACGGGATACGGGTACTGGATGTAAATCGCTTTAAATATTTCATGGGTGCGGATAATTATGTAGAGGGATACATGATGGATGGGCATATGGAGCTGCTGGACAAGCCCATATATCGTTTAATTCAGATTCTTCCGCATCGGTTTGTACAAATTCATCGTTCATGCATTGCAGATATTGAACATGTTAAATCTTTTGGTCATGCGGGGCAGGGGAAATATACTCTTACTTTGGATTCCGGGGAAATTCTACCACTGAGCAGGTCTAAATATAAAGATTTGCAAAAACATTTTGAAGTTAACCCCGATATATTGTAATTCACCCAGCAATATTTTGTGATTCCTTTTTTCTTTATTATTATTAACCAGGAAATTGAAAATATTAGGGAGATGGTAATGAAAAAGGTTTTGCTTTTTTGTTTGATGGTATTCATGTCTTTTAATTTGTTTGCCTCTAACGGAAACTCGGTCAAAGTGTTGGTGCTATTGTCAGAACGCTATGGACCTAACTATTTTTTAAATCGGGATGCTATGGATGAATACGGTTGGGATATTACCTTGACGGGACTCACTGAAGAAGTTAAACCGTGTCCATTTTTTGACAACGTGTTTCCCATTACAGTTGACAGCTTGATTTCAGATATTAAAGATATTATGGCGTACGATGTTCTGGCCCTTATGCCGGTAAGATGGCGCTCCGGAACACCCTATAAAGAAGTATTAGAAGATTCAACCACCATGACATTAATTAAAACAGCAGTAGATTCAGGTCTTGTCTTTTGGACCTCATGCGCCGGGGTCCGAGTGCTGGCGGCCGCAGACCTTTTAAACGGAGTTGATATTATCGGTACTGCCAAGTACCAAGACGAATATGCGGCCGCTGGCGCAAACTATTTGGGGGAGGACCATCATCCGGTTATTGATGGTAACATTATTTCCTGTGTACGCGACCAGTATTATTATCTGCATAATATAGACGCCATTGCCACAGTGCTTGAACAAAATGCACGGAACCAGAACGGTTCGGCAGTATCCGGAGATTTGGTAAACACCCTGGCAGATATTGAGGATGAAGATTTAATTTGGGCCAAAACCATTGGCGGTTCCGGCTCAGAAGGCGGCAAGGCAATTATCCAAACTCAGGATGGCGGATTTGCAATAGCAGGGTATACCAACTCGAACAGTAATGGCTATACGGATTTGCTGGTGCTGAAAACCGATGCTGAGGGCAATACCGAGTGGAGCAGTACCTTTGGCGGTACCGGCTGGGAATATGGTTACGGTATTGCGGAAACCGCGGATGGCGGGTATGTGGTTACCGGGTATACCACATCTGAAAATATGAACAAGGATGTGTACCTTGTTAAAACAGATAATACAGGCAACCTCGTTTGGGAAAAAACATTCGGATCTGACGGACTTGAGGTTGGTTATTCGGTTTGCGTAACAACGGATGATGATATTTTGATTTGTGGATTTACGGATGCTGATACCAATGGTGAAGAAGATCTGTATGTAATCAAAACTGATGATCAGGGTGATTTGATTTGGTCCCAAACCTATGGTGAAGAACGGTCAGAGATTGGCCAGTCTATCAAGCAGGCCTCGGATGGCAGTTATATGGTCATTGGCGCTACCGGGTCAGCATTTAACACCGGTAATCAGGATGTTTGGATGCTGAATCTTGCCGAGAATGGCGATATGAACTGGAACAAGACTTTTGGCAATACCTCTGATTCGTTCCCTTTTGACTGGGGCAAATCAGCAAGCCAGATGAATACCGGAGAATGGATTATAGCCGGAAACAGCAACATTGTATCTCCTATGCAGGCCTATGTGGTCAAAACAGATTCAGCCGGAAATCAGGAATGGCAGCTCAATTATGGTGATACCTTTTATGATTATGGCAACAGTGTTTGTGTAAATGATGATGGTTCGTTTCTGGTTGCGGGAGCAACCAAGGTTCCGGGAACATTGTATAATCAACTCTATCTGCGGTATTTTGATGAGAATGCAAATGAACTGTGGACCAAATCCCTTGGTGGAGACAACACCGAATGGGCAAACGCGGTTTGTTCGGTACAGGATGGCTTTGTTGTTCTGGGCCATACCCGCTCAATGGGAGCCGGAAAACATGATATACTCTTGCTCAAGGTGTCCAACATTGTTCAGGGAATGGATGTTTTGCCGGGTACCGGTCATGCTCCCCTTGAGGTGGAATTTGAGGACCACTCTTATGGCTATATTGAATCCTATGAATGGGATTTTGATAGTGATGGTACTATTGATTCACATGAAAAAAGTCCGGTATTTGTGTTTGAAACTCCCGGTGAGTACAGTGTTAGTTTGACACTACAAGGGGGTGGAATTACAAAAAATTACCAGTTTGAAAACCAAGTACGTGTGTTTAACGGAGAAAGTTCGCTTTTATTCAACACAGACAGCAGTTATGCCAAATGCCAACCAACAGATGAGCTGAATTTGACGCAAAACCTGACCCTTGAAGCATGGGTAAAACCCTATAATTATGGTTCATACGAGTTTGGGAGGATTGTTGATAAAGAAAATTTTTCGCTGCATTTGATAGGTGATATACCCGGAATGAACAAAAACAGCGTATCTTTTTATTTGATCAACAGCAACAATACCATCAGCTATACGGACTCTAAAGAGAATGCGGTACAGCTAAACGAGTGGCAGCATTTTGCTGTGACCTATGAAGCGGCCACCAGTACGGCAAAAATGTACATTAATGGTGTACTGCAAGAAGCGGATTATTTATATGGTGTGCCTGATGGAGAGGTCATGTTTAATGGCAATTTTGATTTAACTATTGGTAACAGTATTGATCATAATCTTGCTTTTAACGGGCTGATAGATGAAGTGCGAGTCTGGAATGTTGTACGTACTGATCAGGAGATCAGCACATGGATGTATGATTTTGTAGAAAAAGACGCACCGGGATTAATCGGTTACTGGCACATGAATGAAGGCAATGGAAACGAGTTGATGGATCTCTCGGACCTTCATAATGATGCTGAAATTGCCAATGTGGTTTGGGAAAACGGTGTGGATGTATTGACCGGAATTGAAGATACAAATCCGGGAGATGCCATGCTGCCGCAAACTTTTGAGCTGGAGCAGAATTATCCCAATCCTTTTAATCCCATAACCACCATTCGCTTTGCATTGCCCAAAGCGTCATATGTGAAACTGGATGTTTATGATATACAGGGACGGCTGGTTAAATCCCTTGCGGATGTCTCGCAAATGCAGGCAGGATATTATACCGCGCAATGGGACGGAACCAATACCGTTGGAACCAGAGTCAGTACAGGGGTTTATTTTTACAGAATACAGACCCGGGATTTTTTAGAATCCAAAAAGATGGTCTATATTAAATAATACCTCCGGTAAAGGTATAGCAGCACAACCAATGAAAAAGGTTCCTGTATTTTAACGGGGGCCTTTTTTTAATGTATATCCACAAACTCTATGATCGCGATGCAGATTTCTGCATCGTGGAATGTTCATTCGGGACATTCGTCCCGTTATCGCTTTGTTTACCACCTGGAGTAATGTCCTGATTTATATTCCACCCGGAACTTTCGATGTGCCGGGCCATTAAATACCTCAATATTTTGGAAAAAAGTAAAAAATTTTTCTATTTATTACAATTTCTCTTGACAAAGTTAAAATTTTTATTTATTCTAAAAAAGAAGAGTGCTGGATGCGTAAATTTTAACGAGTGACGAGGGAACTCACTTGTAATTCAGCGCTACACAGGGTCGTACTACACGTGAATACTGTAATCTAATTCGCAAAGAGATGCTTATGTACTGTGGGGTACAATATGAAAGCAAGGGGAAAAATCTTGATACCGCCATAGCCATTTTTTACACTAAAGACATTTATTTAAAAAGGAGTGAATTATGAATACTCTAAAAATTTTTTGTTGGGCGCTTGTTCTGTTTGTTGCACAAAATGTTACGGCTAAAACCGTAAAATATGTGGAAGTGGGTGTCAACCGGTCAACCTTCCGCCACGAAAGCTGTACGCCAGGTTATGGTATTTCCGGGGGATTGGGATTAGATTACTACCCATTTTCAAAGTTTGGCGGATTTGTGGGAAGCGGTCTCAAGTTGCAAAATATTAGAATATCTTTAAAAGATCGAATTTGGGAAGCAAATTTAAATCAAATGGACAACTACTTTAAAAAAGGAGATATTAATATCAATTTGCTTTTTGTTGAAATTCCTCTACAGATAGGTATTACAAAAAAAATAAGCAATCAAACTAGTCTCGAATTTCATTGTGGGTATAATCTGATGATCCCATTATCAAATAATAATAAAATAAATAAATCAAGAGTGATAAAACTTGAACCAAATGATCAGGGTGAATATGATTATGATTATGAACGCGTTGATGGAAGGGTTGAGGGATTCGAAAATCTATTTTTTGGAGGAAAGATAGTCTATAAAAGTTATTTCTTTTCTTTGAGCATTGAAAAAGCAATAGATGCACGTCAAAGCTCTGATACTATTAGAATATATGATGAAATTGAGGGCTATTTATTCAATATTGGCTATAATTTCTAACTGAATACAAAAAATTGGGGATTTTATTATGAAAAAACATGTATGTAATCTGTCAACTCTTTTTATTTTTGTTTTTAGCGTAATAGCCTATAGTCAAACATTATATAATGGGGTGGGGCATATACCGGCTTCCCACCAGGTGCCCTGGTACAATGCCGGATTGTTACAAGAGCCCGGTTCTTTCGGTCCGGTCCAGGTTTATATTGTTAATGGCAATTCTGCTGATGATTATGCGGAAGTAGAGGCTAAAATAGTACAGGCAAAAGCATTTATTGGTGGAGATCCAAATCCAACAAATCCCAGCCGACTGGCAATTATTCATTTCCTTGAGGGAACATATTACCTGGATACGCCTGTTACTCTGGACAACACATGTAGCAATATTGTCTTCCAGGGAGCAGGGTCTGATCGCACAACACTTGTCTTTCAAGGTATACACAATCTGGCCTGTTTCAATATTTATGGTTCTGCTGATAGTTGGATAGATGTAAATGGCGCTCTTAATAAAGGTGATAAACGTTTATACCCGGTATCCGGTACTTGGACTGTTAATGATTGGGTACATTTTGTAGTGGAAAATTATGATTATCGTTATGATGGAGATGATCCTGAAACTCACATAGTCGGACAAATATCAAAGATTGATGCGGTTGATGGTTCTGGCACCTGGATAGATATCAAAGATGAAGCTAACCAGTACTATTATGATAATGATGCTGAAGATATGCCACTCCAAGTTCGAAAAATGAATCCTGTTCAAAGCATCGGTATCGAAGATTTGAGAATTGAGAGGTCGCCGTATCTTATGGCAGATGATGGGCATCCCAATCAAATTAATTTTGATATTGCTGTCAATTGCTGGGTCAGGGGTGTGGATTCTTACAAGCCGTCGTGTAGCCATATAGCGTTTTCCAGATCAACTCATTGTGAGGTATCCGGCTGCTATTTACACGAGGCAATGGCTTATTGTGGCGGCGGTTGGGGGTATGGTGTTAATTTGGCTACCAGTACTACGAATTGTCTTGTTGAGAATAATATTTTTCGTATTTTGCGTCATTCCCTGGTTGCCGGTGGCGGGTCAAATTGTAATGTTTGGACATTTAATTATTCTCGCGAACAAACGTGGAGTCAGTGTTGGGGAATTGATAATGATATTACCTATCGCGACCTTGATCTACACGCCAAATGGCCCTGTGGCCACTTGTTTGAGCAAAACATCGTTGAGGAAATTGGCGCAGATGATCATTTTGGCGCAAATGGTTTTTACAATACGTTTGTCAGAAACTATTGCTATGATCAGGATGAAATTACATTAAAAGCAATGGAAAACTGGTCCTTTCTTGGTAATATTGCTGATGACTTTTCAGATGAAAAAGCATTGATTTATGATGCTGACCACCTCCCAATATTGGATTTGTTTGGGTACAAAAATAGCTATACACAACCAGTTACTCATAGTTTAAATGCAATGTTCGGATATGTATGTGAATTGGCAGATGTATCTTATTATTATTCATCTAGGCCTGACTTTTTAGATGCGAGTTATACCTGGCCGGCTGTTGGGCCTGAAACCAACTTGGACCAGCGAATTCCGGCATATAATCGTTTTCTTGAAAGCAAAAAAACATATTTAGCTGATCCTACACCAAAACCATTAACCTTTTCCGGTTCACTTCCTTATAACCAAATCTGGTCAGGTACACATACATTAACCGGAGATGTTACCGTACCTGCCGGTTTGATTTTAACTATTGAGCCTGGTTCAACAATACGAATTCCTTCAGGAAAGAAAATAACAGTCAACGGTACACTCATTGCTGAAGGCGAGTCCGGCAATATGATTACTTTTAATTCAATCTCCGGTACATGGGGAGGCCTTAATTTTAATGATTCGAGTATTGACGCGGATTGTATTCTAGAATATTGTGATATACAAAACGCAACTTATGGTATTCATACAAACAAAGCGTGGCCAACAATCCAGTATTGTGATATACATCATAATGAATATGGGTTTCATAGTTTTTTCCCTGAGGCAACAACTGCTTTGACAATGGAGAATAATTCTTTTAGACAAAATTCTTATGGTTTATTCATAGGTTATCCCAACACAACTTTTTATATTGAAAATAATGATATTTATTCCAACACGAATAGCAATATTTTCTTGTATTGTTGTGACGATAAAATTGACCTTGCAAATAATAATATTTATAATTCTTCAAATCGTGGTATTTATCTATATGATTCATATCCACGAATTTATATCAATAATATCTATGATAATGTTGGGTATGGGATATCTTGCTATAATGGGTCACATTTTGATCTGTTTAGCGAAACGAATTACGGGCACAACCAAATACATGATAACAGCAGCTATGGAGTTTACATTGACAGTAATTCCTGCCCGATATTAGGTTGGTATAATAATGGGTGCCCTTCAGCAAACAATTTTTATGACAATACTACTTTTCATGTTTATTCATTACTGAATGCAACAATTTATGCCGAGTATAATTCTTGGGACGATCATACACTTGTTTATGGTGACGTAAGTACGGTTCCTTACCTGAGTAAGGCGGTGGTGAATGATCCGGTTCAACAGGCTGTGGAGGACATGATCACTATAGATCCCGGTGCAAAGAAGTTACTGAACAATGGGTATAAAATGATAATGGAAAAAGATTTCAATGCCGCTATTGGTATTTTTAAAACCATTGTTCTCGAGTATCCAAACGATCACGGCGCCTCACTGGCACTGAGTTTGATTAATAAATGTTATCACAAATCAAAGGAGAAAGACAACAATGTATTTCAGCTGTATGAATCAGAGATGAACAGTAAAGCAACAAAGGTTGGTGGTAAGGCGTGCGAATTGTACGCCAAGCACATGTTCAATACAAAGCAGTTTGATAAAGCCCTTGAATTATATTCCATTCTTGAAAAACAATTTCCCAAAACAGAATTGGCAAAAAAGGCAATGTTCGATTCATGGCTTGTGTACAATTATCAGGAAAAAGATGAAAAATCAGCCTTGGCTATAAGAGATTCTCTAGAAAAAGATTTCCCCGTTGATGAATGGATTTATATTATGAAAACGTGTATGGGGGAAGAAGCGGAATTCCCAGGTGAAAAGTTACCCAAAGGGAATGCCGGAAAAGAGGGACAGGTTATAGATGAATTTGTTGTCTATGCAAACTATCCCAATCCCTTCAACCCGGAAACGCGCATTACCTTTGACGTACCGGAAGCGGACCAGGTTGTGGTTGAGGTGTTTGATATTCAGGGTCGCAAAGTAACTACGCTGATTCATAGACATGTTCAGCCCGGCCAGCATACAATAACATGGCATGGTAGAGATGCCTACGGCAACCAGGCGGCATCGGGCATGTATTTTTGCCGTGTACGATACCAGGACTTTGCAACAACCCACAAGATGATCTTGATGCGATAAGAAAATTAACAAGGATGAATCCTAAAAGGCCTTTTGATGAATTTCAAGAGGCCTTTATTTATATATATCCACAAACTCGTTGACTGGCATTTATAAATATCCTATTTTTTAGTATTAAAAGGAGAGTAATTATTATGCCAGAATACAAAATTGAATCGTTGACGCTGGATACGGTGCAGGAATATGGACTGGGATGTTTAAAAAGTGTCAAGCATGTGGGCTTTGCACCCAAAACCGAGTGGTTCAAAGAAATGTCGGCCAGTGGATTGACGCAAAAGCAGATCATTATAGATGGAAAATCCGTTGGCTTTATAGAGTATGTACCGGGCGAGCACGCCTGGCGGGCTGTAAAAGCACAGGGATATATGGTTGTACATTGTATCTGGGTATACCCCAAGGTCTATCAAAACCAGGGATATGGCGCCATGCTGGTGCAGGCTTGCATTGAAGATGCCAGATCGCGCGGTATGAAAGGTGTTGCCGTAGTCACCAGTGAAGGCACATGGATTGCCAGCCGGGCATTGTTTACTGCACAGGGATTTGAGGTTGTGGATCGCCGTGATCGTTTTGAGCTGTTGGCGCTAAAATTTGATCAGGCAGATGATCCTATTTTTACTTTGGAAGCAGAGCTGGATGCGTATAAGGGCTTAACGATTTTGATCTCGGACCAATGTCCCATGAATGCCAAATTTGTTAATGATATTCAGACCTATTGTGATGAAAAGGGACTGGATGTGAATACCGTCAAAATCACCTCTGCTGAGCAGGCACAGCGGAACCCCGGAGTATTTGGTGTATTTGCCATACTGTATCTGAACAAGGTCGTTGCTGACCATCCGGTAAGTTTGGGACGGTTCAAGAATATTGTCCATAAAGAGTTGAAATTGTAATTCTAGTTGTAGAAAGACAATGTCACTCGGCATATTTGAAGAAATGGACCATCAGCTAACAGACGCAGATCTGTGAGATGTATTTTAAGACAGGTACCTGGTTTGGAAATCCATCGAGCCTTTTATGGATGAGACGTTTTCTGTAATTACCCGAAACTGATATTTTTCAGGATTCTGCTTCCGCAAAGATTTTAAAACTGTTCATGTCTTTTAGTGTCTGTTTGGGAAAGGCGCCTTTCATAAAAAATCCCACCAGCTTCATGAACCCACTAAATTCAAATACGTTTTCATTGCTCCAGCGGGTCAGTGATTCTCCTTCTTCCGTGAAACGGTTTACAACATGATTGTGAACGTTTTTTGCGTCATAGGTGGCAGAAAACTCTTCCGGCAAATCGTATTTTATGATGGTTTCAATCATTTCCAAATTGCGACCGTTCATATCATAAACCAATCTGGATTTTGAACCGGATTGTCCCGGTTCTCCGCTTATGGGTTCGAATTTCTTTAATTCAGGCTGCCATTTGAACAGATTATCGGGATTGTCAAACAGTTCAATGACTCGATTGCGAGGTAGTTTGATGAGAATATCTACGGTGTACTTCATGCTGCCTCCGGTTGTTGGTTTATCAAATTATAACAGAAAGCACGTTTAATATCATTCCAGGATTGATAATTATTTTGAGGTTTCCCATTCCGTCTTTAACAACGCGTACAAATACTCATCTGTCCAGCGGCCTTTGGACCAGACGTTTTCATGAAAATGGCCTTCGCGTCTGAATCCCAGTTTTTCGAGCAGTGCGGCAGATGCTGTATTGTCGCTGTCACAAACGGCTGTTATTCGGTGGACCAATGTGTTTGTAAATACCCAATCCAGTACGGCTGTAACGCCTTCGCTGCCAAATCCTTTACGTTGAAATTGCTGATTCACATTATAACCGATTTCCGCCTGGGGGTAAATGTCCTGAGAGATTTTGAGTGCAACATCGCCAATCAGTTTAGAGGTGGATTTGAGTTGAAGGCCCAGGCCCGTCCAGCGTCCCGGTGTGCCGAATTGCGCATATTGATATTTACGGATAAAAAAGCGGGTATTGTCGGCAGAGAAGGGTTCCCATAGCTGATAACGCGCAACTTTGGGATCACCGCGATATTCTAAAATGTCGTTTATATCTTTTAACCGAAACGGCCGCATAAGCAGCCGTTTGGTTTCTATGATGACAGTTTGTTTCATTACAGGTACTTTTTGTTTTGCAGATTGGTGTGTTTATTGTATCCAAATTCGTCATAGGGATTCAGTTTTTCAAGCCACAGTTCTTTTAACTCCAGCAGGTCTTTTTCTGAATTCCAGTCCGGATCGTTTTTGGGTTCCAGCACATCCAATATCTCGAATACAAAGGAATCCTGCCCGAATTCGTTCCAGTCGCTTTGCAGGTCCTTGTTGCGATGGCTTCCCACTTTGAGCTGAAAGCGGTAGCGGTTCAGCATACCCGGCAGGTTTTCGCTGCAGCCTATAAACACCTTGTTGTTTTTGGTGTTTCGGATCTGGAACACACCCATTGGCGGGGGATTGTCCAGATATTGTCTCTTGAGTTCTTTTTTTGTGTCTTTCATTGTATGTCCATTTTCTGTTTTTACATGTTGAGTTATATCTTGCAGGGTTAAAGCATCATCCCTGATCTCGTCGTCTTCGAGCTCGGTTTTAACCAGGCGGTAGCGGTCACCTGCTCTGACCATGAATCCTTCATCCACCAGCAGCCTGCGGATGGTGCAATAGTCGTCATAAATGAATGTGATGAGCTCGTTGACCTGTGCTTCCTGATAGTCGTGACTTTTGTCAAATGTGGATGCAATCACTTCCAGCACAATGATGCGCTTTTTGTGCTGGGTGGGAAGTTTGACCAAACGTCCGTTTTCAAAAAAGGTGGCAATGACCTTTTGAATGTAGCTGTCCATGCGCTCTTCTTCTTTTTGTTTTTGCGGATTTTTAAACCCGATCAGACTCTCGAGCGTAATGAAAAACATGGGTTTGGCAGCATAATACATGACATAATACTGCTGTTTTTCTTTATAGACAAGATTGGCCTGTTCTAGTTTTTTGAGATGAAAAGAGACCGTAGACATGGAAAGATTGAGCCGCTGCGACAACTCTTCCACATAGCAGGGCTTTTCAAGCAACGCATTGGCAATGAGCAGGCGGGACTCGTCTGCCAGGGCCTTTAATATTTTTATGGTTTCTTTTAATTCCATGATGCATCCTGTTTTTGTTTTGATAACTATCAAAGTAAATATAGGATATTTGTATAAAAATGTCAATATGTTTTTGTGTTTGTCGAAATGGATTGAGGGATTGCTGTAAAAGATAGAATGTTTTATCGGTTGAGTTATGGTTTGGAAAGTATATTAACTGATGTTGTATTTCGGGAGGAATGTTTCTATATTATGATTAGGTTTTCATCCGTGTAAATCTGTGCAGATCCGTGGGAAAAGAATAAAAACAATTTGCCCACAGATCGACACGGATGGACACGGATAAAGAAAAAGCAGTCGGGTGGAACTTGTTATTTTACTGATCTGGAGATATTTCTGTGCCGATCTGAAAATGTTACTGTATATTTGTTCTTGGAATCTTTTTTGATACTAACAGTTACATTATGATTGGAATGATAATTAACCACTCAGGCACCGAGAGCACAGAGAAAAGATGGCCCCTATTTAACGAAATTTTTTCCTCTGTGTCCTTTGTGTCTCTGTGGTAAGTTTTTTAAATTGAATTTATGATTAATTTTTTATCTGTGAAAATCTGTGCAGATCCGTGGGAAAAGAATAAAAACAATTTGCCCACAGATCCACACGGATGGACACGGATAAAGAAAAAGCAGTCATGTTGAAATTGTTATTTTACTGATCAGGAGATATTTCTGTGCCGATCTGAAAATGTAATGTATATCTGTTCTTGGAATCTTTTTTGATACTAACAGTTACATTGTGATTGTTTTGATAATTAACCACAGAGGCACCGAGAGCACAGAGAAAAGATGGCCCCTATTTAACGAAATTTTTTCCTCTGTGTCCATTGTGTCTCTGTGGTTATACTATGATATGTTTTATAATTGAATATCAATTTATTCCGTGATGCAGGTATATGCTTCACGATCAGTGCACACTACATCTATTTATTTTCTTTGCACATGAATTCGGAATTTAAAAATCCATATTTTTCATACAAGCCGTGCGCGTCTTTGGTACGCAGCACCTGCATGCGATTGGGGATTTGTGGGTGTTCGGTTATGCAATGCATAAGGAATTTTCCCAATCCCTTGCCCCGGTGCGGAATGGCAATGATCACATCAGCGATCCAGGCAAAATAGGTGTAATCTGTAACCACACGGGCAAACCCCACCTGTTCGCCATGTTGATGAATGTTGAAACACATCGAATTGAGAATAGACTGCTTTACGCCATCAAAAGTACGGTTATGCGCCCAATAGGTATTGAGCAGCAGATGATAAACAGAATCGATGTTGGTTTTGAGATTGTCATCATCAATTGTGTAATCCTGATATTGCCATTCCATGTTGCCTCTTTTCTTTACCAGCCCATATCCAGTTTTTGCAGATTATCCGGTGACTCTGCAGGAATCCCGGGAAGCGTTTCACCATTGATTACAACATTATCCATGCGGATGTTTTTGGCCATTTTTAAATAATAGGCCTGGCGGGCCTTGTTGATGGTTATATCTTTGAATAGAATGTTCTGTAATTGCGATTCGGGATGACCCTGAGCAAAAATTCCATAATTGTCCGCAATTCCGCAGGTAATATTTTCTATAACAAAATTACGGAACAGAGGGGGATAATGGTTACCGCGATGTCCCTGGTAATTGGGTTCAAAACGGATGCAGGCACCAATGGCCCGATTGACCTTGACATTACGGACATATACATCCTCGATCCTGCCGCCGCGGTCAAGGTTGCCTTTGAAATAAACAGTAGACAAGGCAGTATCTACAGTACAGTTTTCCATATAGACATGGCGTACACTGGCAGACATTTCACTGCCAATACACAAACCGTTACATTCGGACAGGATGGTGCAATTGCGAATGACCACGTTTTCAGTTGGGCGCCCAACACGCCAGGCATCCTGATCGCGACCGGCTTTGATGGCAACACCGTCATCACCGGTTTTAAATATGCAATTTTCAATCAACACATTGCGGCTGCCATCAGGATCACAGCCGTCATTGTTGGTGTTCCAGCTGTCTACCGTTACATTCCGCACAATCACATTCTCGCAATAAACCGGGTGAATGATCCAGAATGGAGAATCTTTAATGGTCACACCATCGATTAGAACATTATTACAACCAAAAGGCTGTATTAAGCTGGGGCGTAGAAAATGACCCTCACCAAATATACGCTCATTCACGGGGACCAGATCGTTGCCCAATTGACGCAGGGTTAGCTGGTCTGTTTTTTGTTTGCGCTTCCAATCTGCAAAAGCAACCTTGGCATTACCGTCAATTGTGCCCTTGCCGGTAATAGCTATATTGCTGGCCTGATAGGCATAAATGATGGGAGAATAGTTGTACACTTCTACACCTTCCCAACGGGTCAGTACAACGGGAAGGAAATCTTTGGGCTCTCCGCTGAATTCGAGTTTGGACCCTTCTTCAAGATACAGATGAACATTGCTTTTCAAATGTAACGGGCCGTTTATGCGGTAGGTGCCTGCAGGAACAATAATGGTACCGCCGCTTTCAAGATTACACGTGGCAATGGCCTTGTCGAATGCCGCTTTGCAATCGGTATTGCCGTCTGCAACGGCGCCAAAGTCGGTAATGTTCCAGGACTGGTCAGGGAACACAGGTTCATGGATCTGATCGAGAATCCAGTCCACCCGGTCCCATCCGGTAACCTGGCCCTGTTTTGCGTTTTGAGGAGAACAGGCCAGTATGATCAAGAGTGGTAGTATAAGAAGTGACAATTTTTTCAACATAATACTTCCTTTATTCAATAATTAAATATAATATCCAAAAGTTTAAACCAGAAACAGAGTCAAAAGTGAAATAACAGCAATGCCAACACACCCCTGCGCCAGTGTAGCCAGCGTATGCGCGCGCAGGGCAGTAGAGGTGTCCATATCCGAAAATTGGGAGACTACCCAGAAATAGCTGTCGTTTGCATGAGATACGGTCATTGCACCGGCACCTATAGCCAGCACTGCCAGGGCTTTGCCCGCGGCGGCAGTCAGTCCCAACGCGCCCAGCATGGGAGAGATTAGAGCCGCAGTGGTAATAATGGCAACAGTTGATGACCCCTGTGCGGTTTTCAATACTGCCGCAATCACAAATGGCAGCAGAATGCCAATGTTCCATTGTGTCAAAGTCGTTCCCAGTGTGTCTCCAATATTGGTAGCTCGAAGAATGGCTCCAAACGCACCTCCAGCACCGGTAATGAGAATAATGGTTCCTGCGCTTTTGAGTCCGTCACCCACCCAATCGAAGAGCTTGCCATCAGGATTATTTCTTTTTAAGATGAATGCCAGAAACACACCCAACAACAGTGCAATAACCGGGTGTCCTGTAAAGATGAGCAGGGATTGCAGTCCACCAGTTATGGGTGAACCCGGATAAGAGGCAACTGATCGTAAAGCGATCAAAATGATGGGTACCAGTAGCGGTGCCAGTGAAGGAATAAGCCCCGGCATTTTGTTTTCATCCATAACCGGAGCGTCGGAATCCTGCGGAACGATGGTAAATCGTTTTGCGTATAATAACGCCCATAGCAAACCCGCGGCTGCCGTGGGGATGGATACAATTAATCCCAAAATTAATACCAGACCTACATCCGCACCAAGGGTTGCCGCAGCCGCCAATGGACCCGGAGTTGGCGGAACAAATACATGTGTGGTATAGAGACCTGTGCCCAGCGCAACCGCCAGTACTGCCAGCGATATACCCGTTCGTTTGCTGATGGCTCGGTTGAGTGTAGAGAGAATGACAAATCCCGAATCGCAAAACACCGGAATAGAGACTACAAATCCGGTAATGCTCATTGCCAATGGCGAGCGTTTATCACCGGTAATGGAAAGGATGGAGGATGCCAGCTTTTGCGCGCTGCCGCTCTTTTCCAAAAACGTTCCAATGATGGTGCCGAATGCGATAACAATGCCAATGCTTTTCAGCGTGCCTCCGAATCCGGCGGTGAGTGTGTCCATAATCTCGGTGGTGCTCAATCCGGAAAGGAAACCCATCGCAATTGCCGCTATCAGCAATGATAAAAAGGGGTGAAGACTTAATTTTGTAGTAGACAAAACAATAAAGACCATAATGAGAACAAGAAAAACCAGGGTCAGCATTTTGGCTCCTTTTTCAGATTTTAAATGGTGCGGTCATAATTCAGATTTTCATAATAGTCGAATCCGGTACCCATTTTTTCTTTTAATGGTGCGGTGATGGATTCAATCTCTTCTATAACATCCTCAAATATGGGTGGTTTTAGAGCATCTACATTGCTTTGCATTTGTTCCGCGTTACGAGCGCCAATGAGTGCGCTTGTAACAGCAGGGTTGTGAATAGCCCATTGTAATGATAATGAAAGCAGAGATGAATTGCTGGCATCTGCCAGTTTAAACAGGTTTTGCAATGCGGTCTCTATTTCATCGTCAAAACCATTTTCACCATGACGACTCAGTTCATTCTTGCGGCTGTCAAAGTGACGGGTGCGGGTACGGATTGGAGGAACATCCTGAATGGATTTGAATTTTCCCGAGAGCAGACCCTGCATGAGCGTATTATAAGTAATAATGCCCACTCCATTATCCTGACAGAATTGTGCGGTATCATATTCAATGGCACGAGAGAACAGGTTGTAGGGTAACTGGTTTACCGCGTATTTGATATTCATGTCATTAACCTTTTTCATATAAGGAATGCCATGATTGCTGAGCCCAATATGGCGGATCTTGCCTTCTTCCTGTAGTTTGAGCAGAACAGCCAGCACGTCATCATAATTGGGCTGTTTGTCTAAATGCCCTACAGTCTTTTCATTCAGGGGCCAATGGATCATGTAAATGTCCACATAATCCATGTTTAAACGAGTTAATGAATTTTCAAAATGTTCGGTAAGCATATCGGGATGGCTGTTTTGTGGCCAGACTTTGGTACCAATAATGTATTTGTCTCTGGCAACATCCCTTAGAGCGTGGCCCAGTGAAACTTCGCTGCGTCCATCGTTGTATCCTTCTGCCGTATCAAAATAGTTGATGCCGTTATCAATTGCGTTGTGTACAACAGCGTAAACATCGTTCTGGTCCTGCTGGCCCCAGTAATCTCCACCGCCGAATGACCAGCATCCAATTCCCAGGGCAGAGAGTTCAAGATCGGTGTTTCCACATTTTCTTAACTGCATATTAAAATTCCTGTAATGGTTTGAGTGTAATATTTTTAAAAGCGGCTTTTGTCCAGAATGAAGCAAGCCCCAAAGGACATGAATCTTTAACTTCATCCCGTATGCCAATTGCTTTGCCTGTAGTTTCCGTATCTACAATTTCCTTATCATCCAGCCAGGCTTGAATATTATTTTCAGTAACACGCAAACGGATGTGATACCATTTTTTATTTTCAAACATAAAAGCATTTGTGGTTTCGTTCTCGGCGGCATCTTCTCCATTAATACTGGAAAGTCCCAATGTGTATCCACCCCATCCACCCAGAATCAGGCTGCAATGGGATTCATTATAGGGAAATGTGAGTCCTAAAAAGAAATCACTACCATCAAGTCTTACGGCATCCAGCTCTATTTCATAATTTTGCCGGATGAGAGGTCCGTACCAGGTGACTCCGGAGAGATAACCACCCATTTCAAGGACGATGGAACTGTCCTGAACATAAATATCTCCGTTATATAAAAAGTCACTGATCTTCCAATAGCCCAGTTTTTCTCCATTAAACAGAGAGACTTTTTCACCCGGTTTATAAAAATCTTCCGGTGCAATTTGAGGCAACTGTGAAGCACAGGAGAACAAAGTCAGTGTAAAAAGCAGGGTAAAAATTGGTTTTGTCATGTAATTCTCTTGGTTATTGAGTTACCGCTGTTTTATTTGCATTGTTGCTAAATTTTATAGGTATTTTGCTGTATTTTAAATGATTATTAAGCAAGGTTATATTTTTTGTACTGCTGTCAGAAATTTCCATAAAAATATCTGTGTCTTTTGCTGCTCTGCAATCTCTGATCAGAGCAGTGTCGGTCCTGTCCAATACCATGACCGGTATTGCAAATAAAGGCTTCCGACTGGTAACATTGTCCAGTTCAAGGTCGGTAGATGCTTTTACCGTCAAGGCAGGACCTTTTTTGACATTGATTTCTACATCCCGCAAGGTCAGGTTGTCGGTAAAGCTGGTTTCAAGACCGGTTTCCGCATCCAGATACACATCGGAAAATACCACGCCATACATGGGGGCTTCGGGCAGGCCCCAGATCTCTCCGGCTTTTTTGATATTGGTGCCTGTAATGTGGCTGTAACGAATGTTGCGAAAATGGGGAGTCGTCTCATCTACAGGCAGTGCAATCTCGTCTTTGCTGCCATAAAACATGTCCAATGAAATACCGGTGCCTACGTTTTCCATGATGATATTACTGGCGCGGATGTTTTCCACTACATTGCCGCGACCTCTGGCGGATTTTACCCGTAATCCCCGATAGGTGTCTTTGAATACGCAATTGCTGATGGTTACATTGCGTACACCACCGGAGGTTTCGCTGCCAATACCTATGGCACTGCGGCCATGTTTGAACGTGCAATTTGCAATTACAATGTTTTCGCAGGGAATATTGACCCGTCGACCATCCTCGTTATAACCGGATTTAATGGTGATACAATCGTCTCCACAGTCCACAAAACAGTTGAAGATACGAACATTGTTACAAGATTCCGGATTGATGCCGTCTGTATTGGGTGATTCGTAGGGTTGGATGATGGATATATTTTCTATAGTAACATTCTCGCAATAAACAGGATGCACCGTCCATGATGGTGAATCGAGCATTGTAATATCACGTATTAATACATTTTTACAGTTATAGAGGTTGATCATTCGGGGTCTTGCCCACTTTAATGGCGAACCCGGTGGGTTTTCCGGTTCACGCTCGGTAATACCCGCTTTTTTGCGCATTTCACTGTTGATCTGATGCGCATCCCACCACACTTTTCCGTTCCCATTCAGGGTACCCCTGCCGGTTATGGAAATATTTTCCAGATTGTGACCGGTAATCAACGAAGAATGAATTGACCGTTCTATTCCCCCATAACGACCTTCAACCGGGGGATAGTGGTCAAAATTTTCGCTGCCTTGTAATACAGCACCTGTCATGATCTCCAGGTTGACATTGCTCTTAAAAAACAGTGCGCCAGTAAGATAATTACCGGGAGGAACAATCACTTTACCGCCGGTTTTTGCACAGGCATCAATCGCATTTTGAATGGACAATGTATTCAAGGTTGTACCATCACCTTTGGCGCCAAAATCCGTTATGACATATACACCATTAGCAGCCCAAAGCAGGGTATGACATAGCAGGGTTATGGATATAAAAAGGATTCTTTTCATTTCCTATATCCTTATTTGTTTAAATCAATTTTGACTGAATATACCTGTGGAGAACCTGATTTATCTGTGCTAAAGAGGACCAGTCTGCCATCCGGACTGAAATGAGGATGTGGATGAGATGGCTGGCCGTCCCAGCTTGAATCGTGACGAAACAGGGGGTTGATCTCTGAAATTTTACGATCATCAATGGTGAACAAGGTTAGTACCATACCATCATTCACGTCTGCTACCCAGTGATGTCCGTCTTTAAACATTTGCGAGTGGGCGTATTTGACTGGAGCTTCCATGAGGTAAGCATCGCTGCCATCCGGGGCGCAAGATCCAAGAAACTCTTTGCCATTATTGGGACCAAACTTGTACCGCGCTGAATACCCCATACGTGAACCATCCGGGAACCAGAATTCATGTGTACGGTGAATGCCAAATTCCTGGGGACCAACAGGTCCGCCGTCCGTACCATCAATATTGATCCACCAGATACGGAGAGGTGTAGCACCGCGGGTACCGGGGTAATCTCCGTCTTTGTACAGATGCTGCCAACAGTAGGAAACAATTTTGGGATCAGTTGGGTTTGCCTGCAAATGCCCGATTACAAAACCATAATCCGGGGAGATTTGAATGGTCTCACCCGTCTCGGTACTGATTTTTATAATAGCATAGGGGCCAAGCTGCATGGGTGATGCTTTGGGATTTAATTTGGATTTGTCGATAGCGGTTACAATCCATTTGCCGTCGCAGGTAATAGTCATAGATCGTGGGGGACCGGGTAATTTTTTGACTGTTTTTACCGCATAGGTTTTTGTATTCAGGGCTTTAATGGCAATACCGGTAACTATCCAGGCGGTGTTTAGACTGGGCCAGTGCCAGATATTGGTACTCAGGTCTTGCTCATCAGTCATTTGTACCATTTCACCGCTTTGCAGATCAAGATTATACAATTGCAGAGAACCACTGCGCTCAGAAAAAATAATTGCATGATCGTTGTCAATAAACGACTCTATATTGAAATAAAGGTGCCAACTCCTGGTATCATGTTGTGTATATTGGGTTATTTCGCATCCATATTCGGGATCTGTCCATGTCTTTTTTTCAGAAGGCCAAACTTTGCCAACGTCCGAAGAATATCCCGGAATGGTATACAGAAAAATCAAAATTCCCCAAAATAACGTTTTCAGTTGCATGATGGTCTCCTGCATAGAGTTGTCTGGAAATGGAATGATGACAAAATTTCAAAAAAAATACCGGGTCCTCTTATTTTAATTCAGGACCCGGCAAAGTACAATACGAGTTATCAAACTTTTTTAGGTACTATAAAAGGTTTTCTGTATTTCCGGGTGAGGTATTTGTTGGCTTTGCGTGCATATTTGCCTTTAAATTCCTCATCATTATTATCGACTGTTAACCAGGGACCGCTGGTAATGGGTGTGGTAGAAAGGTCTATCTCATTTTTCTCGAGATGCGTGGTAATGCTTTTCAATGTTTCTAAATCATGTTTGTAATTGGGAAGCATTTCACGAATCTCTTCGGGTGATGCATCTTTGCCTGTACGGTATGAAGCATTTGCCATGTGGCATAAAGAGCTCGAGTAATGGCACTCTTCAACTTCGGCATGCAAAATTTTTCTGTCACGGTTTCTAACGGCTTCAATAAAATTTTCAAAATGTTTTTCACCACCGTCACCGGGGAATTGTTTTTGTTTCTTGTTATCATTATCATAAACCCAACCGCCACCGCGACCACCGGCAAAATATCCATTTTCGCATTGGATGATGTTACCCATACGCACACCTCGTAAATGGTCCATAGCTCTTACGCCTGCTGCCATAGGTAGACCACGAAGTTCGATGATAATAGGCACCTCATCGTAATCAAAGAGTGCAAATTGGGCATTGGGCGTTTGTGCGTTATCGTCAACAACAAAGCGACCGCCAAAGCTCATAATGCGTTTGGGAAAACCCTGAACTCCGGATGCAAAACGGCAATCGTCAATCTGGTGTACACCCAGGTTACCCATATCTCCGTTACCAGTGTTCCAGAACCAGTGCCAGTCATAATGAAGATTGGGACGCATGAGTGGATCCATGGGAGCAGGCCCACACCATAAATTATAATCAACAGATGCTGGAATGGGTTGAGGTTCGGTGACTTTACCAATGCTGGGGCGTTCCTTGTACCATAATCCGTGTATCCATTTGATTTTGCCCAGGTTGCCTTCCTGAATATACTGGATGGCATCGCGGAAACCAATGTCTGAACGGTTTTGTGTTCCGGCTTGCACAATTTTGTCATATTTTCGGGCCGCTTTGACCAGCTGTCGGCCTTCCCATACATTGTGAGAAATGGGTTTTTCAACATAAACATCTTTACCTGCTTGACAAGCCCAGATGGCAAGTAAAGAATGCCAATGATTAGGGGTGGCAATCATTACAGCATCTATATCTTTATCGTCAAGCAGTTCACGGGCATCGCGATAGGTTTTAACATTTTCTCCCAGGTCTTTGGCGATTTGTGCTTCACGATCCAGAATTTCCTGATCTACGTCGCAGAGGGCGACTATACGAACCCCCGGTATTTTTCTAAACATTTCTGTATCTTGTTTGCCTTTGGAATTCAATCCAATCATACCCATACGTATATCACTATTGGCACCAAGTACTTTTGAACCATTGAGGAGAACGTTGCCGGCCAGTGCTAAAGATGCTCCTCCTGCTACTGTTTTTTGAATAAAATCTCTTCTGGTAATGGAACTCATATATACCTCACTTTCAAAAGTTGAATATTTTAATATATAAAAAGAGATTCACAAGTCAAGAAGCATTATTATTTGTCGAATCGGTTGAGAAAATCGGTTTGTATATAACAGGCATAACATGCTGTTTTTATTGAGAACAAACTTGTAAATCCTGAATATTTCAAATTGTCAAAGATTGTAAATATCTAATTTATTTCAATTTCATAGAGTATCATGCTGTGACGGGGAATATGAATATTGAAAAGCAAAGTTTCTTTTACAATTTGTACTGTACTTGTTTCATCAGCAGTCAAAGCGGCAATTTTACTTAATTGGGCAATTTGTTCAGCAGTAAGCGTAGCCGGACTGCCCAATTGTTGCCATGCACGAAAAGTATTGTGAAAAGATCTGTCCATTTTATACGCACGAACGGTTGCAGATTTCCCTTCCAATTTGTCAATAGCAATGGAAATACTGTCCTGAATAGATAGATCCGTATCCGTTTCATTATAATTATATACGATAAATTGTAGTTGTTTGTTGCTGTTTTTGGTGGCAAGAACACCAAATCGTCCGCCTGGTTTGGGTCCGGAAACGTTTAATCTCTGGTCGCCTAATTTTGCAAGCATTTCATATCCGGTAAGAATGGGTTTGGGAATGTTTCCGGCTGTAGTTAATTCCCGGTTGCCGTTAAAGGGTATGTTTAACTCTGCCTCCCAATTAAATCCCCAATACAACAGCAACTGGGTTTCGAAATGGTGATTGTCATGAATAGCAAACATACAATCTACCATTTTGGTTAAAAACAAAGCAGACGCTTCGCTGTTTCTATATTCCAACTCGGGATGTCTGCTGACAGTCCGTTGGAAATGTGAAGACATGCCCCATTCATTCAGGTGAAATTCAATATCCTTTAATTCAGGATATTCGTTAACCAGCCGTTGGATCCATAAAATCTGCTGGTTAAAACGGTTCACTGTTGGATACAAAAGGGGTGATTGTTCCAACCAGGAACCTGAAAGGCCATAAATGTGATAAGAATAGAAATCGATGGGAGAACCGACCTGGCCTGTTACATAGTTGGTTCCATGGGTTACATGGTCAAAGAATTCTTTTAAAAAAGATAAATGATAACAGCCGGGCCCCCCAACTTTGTATTCGGAGTCAAAGGATTTAACAACATGGCTGAATACATCGTACAATCTGTAAAAGACGTCAATGTGTTCATGCGGCCAGTTGTCGGGTTCGTTCCAAACTTCAAAATACCAGGTACGGAGTTCTTGTTTTCCAAATTCCTGAGTCAGGTTTTGCATAAATTTTTGCAGCAAGGTTTCCCATTCCTGCCAGTCCCGGGGAGAACCTACTTTGAAGCCAAACCCTTCATCGTTTACATTCATTGCAAAATCAGCAGACATTCCATCCGGGAAAAAGTCAAATTCTACAATGGGTTTGATACCGTTTTTTACATATTCGTGAAATGTTTGGTTTATGACAGAAAAATCATAGTGTATGTTACCCTTGTCATCAATGATAGCTACATTGCCACCAATAGGACCGCCAGCAGCCTTGTCTAATTTTACTTTGTTGCTGAATGTATAATGGGTGCGCATGTAGCGCATAGATTGATGTTCGTTGAACCGCTGCAGCAGTTCCTGGCCCATTGGGCGGTTTACAAGGCGGAATAAAAAGTCCTGACCGCAAGCTTGCCAGAATTTTGTATTCGGCCCTGATATTTCTTTGGCATCTATAGTAAACGAAGCATCCAGTGCCAGTAAAGTCACTGGAAGAATTAGAATGAATATAATGAGTACTTTTTGTAAACGCATGTGTTCTCCCGGATATGCAGAAAAACCCGGCTGATTTTTCAGCCGGGTTGTATGTATTTATTTAAAAAGGACGTATTTTGATATTGCGATAAGAAACGGTGTCGCCATGGTCCTGTAACAGAATATGACCGGTTTTGAATGTTGCAAAATCTGTTTTATCTTTGAATTTGCTGTGCAGAATCAATTGGCGGAAACAGGGGCAGAAACGATCATATTTAACAACCAGTTTGCCATTCAACCAATGTTCTACGTGACCGCCATCTACAAGAATTCGGACGCTGTTCCATTCCCCAATAGGATTCAGCTCGCGATTTTGTGCAGGTATAAGGTCATACAATGAACCAAACTGACGATTGTTGTTTACACCAAGTTTTGCATCCGGGTGAACATCGTCATCCAATACCTGAAATTCGCAACCAACGCCATTACCTTCCTGGATAAAATATTTAATTCCACTGTTGGCACCTTTGGTTAATTTAACATCTAGTGTTAATTCAAAATTTTCAAAAGCTTCAGTTGAAATGATATCTCCACCGCGTTCTTTTGAGAGTACAGAGAGAGTACCATCTTTAATTTCCCAGCCTTTTTCTGGGAATCCTTCACCCCGGTTACTTTTCCAACCTGTGCTTGTTTTGCCGTCGAACAACAATTTCCAACCCTGAGCTTTTTCTGTTGAACAAAGTTGATTGTCGGCCTGGGCAAATGTCAGAGAGACCAATGTCATAACTACAAGACATACAAAAACGGTCAGGTTCTTCATATTTTTACTCCTTAAAAAAGTATGATTTTGCAACAACTCTACCCGCGAACAGAAAACTTTCTGCCAGCTATTGCGTTTATCTTTTTCCCAATATACAAAAAAAAAGGCCTGAACCAAAGAAAAATATGAACCGGTTCAAGCCATTGTATTTTATTTAGTTTATGAATCATTCTTCATGTATGGGTACCAACGGTGGAAGTTTATAATATTCCCGGAGACGTACAAGCTCATGTTTTAGTTCCGCAATTTTATCCTGATATGCCGGATTGTCGTACTGGCTTTTCATTTCGTATGGATCTTTTTCCAGATCATAGAATTCCCATTCATCAAGATCATAGAAATTGATCAGTTTATATCGCTTTGTGGCAACACCTTCGTGTCTGCGTACACTGTGAACTGCCGGATATTCATAGTAATGATAATACAGGGATTGCCGCCAGTCTGCTGGTGTTTTCCCTTTTAAAATGGGTACCAGGCTTTCACCCTGCATGTCTTGCGGTTGTTCAAGTCCGGCAATGTCCAGAAACGTTTGAGCAAAGTCGAGATTGGATGTGAGATCGGTATTGACTGTACCTGCAGGGGTGACTCCTGGCCATTTGGCCAACAAGGGTGTACGATACGATTCTTCATACATGAAACGTTTGTCGAACCAGCCATGTTCACCCAGATAAAAACCCTGGTCAGATGAATACATAACAACTGTATTGTCTGCAAGACCGCTTTCCTGCAAATAGTCAAGAACAGTGCCTACACTTTCGTCTACCGCTCGGATGCAACCCAAATAGTCTTGCAAGTATCGCTGGTATTTCCATCGGACAAGTTCTTTACCTTCAAGATTGGCTTTGCGATAGTATTCGTTTTTGGGTTCGTAGGCATTGTCCCAGGCTGCGATTTGCTCTTCAGTCATGCGTCCGTGAATGCGTCTTTCAAGCTCTTTATCTTTGGCTTTCAGTGTTTTGACTTTGAGGTCGGTAACAATGCGCATGGTTTTATCGATTGTCATATCTTGCTTATGTGCAGCTGTACCTCGTCCGCTGTAATCGTCAAACAGGTTTGAGGGTTCAGGGAATTTAACGTCATCGAAAATATTCAAATGTCGTAAAGCTGGTGACCACTCACGGTGCGGGGCTTTGTGCTGCATCATGAGAATAAAGGGCTTTTCGGGATCACGTCCTTCTTTGAGCCAGTTGATTGCTTTATCCGTAATAATGTCGGTTACGTATCCGTTTTCCCGATGTACTCCTTCGGCAGTGCGAAAATCCGGATTATAATAATGACCCTGACCGGGTAATACTTCCCAATAATCGAATCCGGTAGGTTCGGCTTTCAGGTGCCATTTGCCAAGTATAGCTGTTTGATAGCCGCCTGCCTGCATTAATTTGGGGAATGTTTGCTGTGTATTGTCGAATACGTCTTTATTGTCTTTAACGGAATTGAGGTGGCTGTGCTTACCGGTTTGAATGGTTGCCCGGGATGGTGCACAGATGGAATTGGTTACATAACATTTGTCAAAACGAATACCCTCGTTTGCAATTCTGTCAATGTTGGGTGTAGGGGCTACATCTGCCAGACGGTCTTTATACGCGCTGATGGCCTGGTATGCATGGTCATCGGAAAAGATAAAAAGAATGTTGGGCTTTTTTTTAAATAATCCACATCCGGTAATGCCGGATGAAAACAGGGTCAACGCTGCTGCACCTCCGCCCATTTTTTTTAGAAACGATCTTCGAGAATCCTGGTTTTTATGCATAAAAGCCTCTCTTTATGATTTAATAGATTTATGCTATTTTGACTGGTATTGGCTGAATATTGACTAGACTGATTTGTAACGATTTATAAAAATTTTATTGCTTTTTAATTCTTTATCTGATGTGTTGGTATTTTCTTCATTGGAATAACCCAATGCAATTATGGATTCGATTTTAACATTTCTGGGGATATGTAGTAATTGTTGAATGTACGCTTCTGATGTTTGACCGCTTTCATGCATGCGATTGCGAATCTGTATCCAGCAACTGCCAAGGCCCAGAGACTCTGCTGTCAATTGAGCAATGATAGACGCTATTGAGCAGTCTTCTATCCAAACATCGCTTTGGTTTTCGTCACCGCATACCAGAATACCTAAAGGCGCATCTGCCAGGAACGCGGCTCCATGCGGTTTGGCAGTAGCCAGCTTTGTTAACAGATCCCGATCGTCTATAATAATAAATTCCCAGGGTGTTCTGTTTTTTGAAGATGGAGAGCGCAAGATGGCTTCTTTAATGATTTCTATATGTTCAGGGCTGACGGGTTTGTTCTCAAAATGCCTTACGCTTTTCCTGTTTCGTAATATATTAATCATTTCAATGGTCCCATATCTATGAATATCCTATAGTTGAATATATTATCTGAATGGCAATGAAGCAATAAAAAAAGTCTGAAATTGTGAGTTTATTCTCAAATATTCATGGCTGAAATATTTTAATTTTAACCAGTTTGGGCATGTGCCCGGAAATTTTAGTGGCATATTATAAAAAAAGTATTAATTTATTAATGGGTATATATGGGAAAAGAATTTTAAGATAAATCTATTTTTAGGGTTTATTTGTGTTATCGGAGGTCAAAACAATGGCGGAATCCATGGATCGCAGAAAATTTATTGCCGGGGCAGGAGTAGCGGCATTAACATTTTCTATTGTCAAACCCGAACACGTCAGGGGATCGACAGCCAATTCAAAACTAGAGTTGGGACTGATTGGTTGTGGTGGACGTGGCAAGTGGCTCGCTAACTTGTTCCGTGAACATGGAGGTTACCGATTTACCGCAGGCGCAGATTATTTTCAAGAAAAGATAGATGGTTTTCAAGAACAATTCAATATAGATAAATCACGGTGTTTTACTGGTCTGGATGGATATAAAAGGCTCCTAGACAACAAAGTGGATGCGATAGTTGTTGAAAGCCCGCCTTATTTTCATCCCATACAGGCGGCTGCCGGAGTAGATGCAGGTGTTCATGTGTATCTGGCGAAACCGGTAGCAGTAGATGTTCCGGGAACAGTCTCCGTAGAGAAAAGTGGTGAAAAGGCAACAGAAAAAGGACTTGTGTTTCTGGTTGATTTTCAGACACGCGCACACGAGTATTACCAGGAAGCAGTAAAGCGGGTGCAGTATGGTGATATTGGTCCTATTGTTTCAGGTGAAGCCAGCTATTTTGCTGATATTACCTGGGGCAAGGCTTATGATTTATACAAACAAACACCGCTTAGCAGTGTGAACAGGCTCCGAGGCTGGGGACTTGACAAGGCCCTTTCCGGGGATGTGATCACTGAGCAGAATATACATGCGCTTGATGTAGCAAGTTGGATATTGGATGCACACCCTGAAACGGCAGTCGGAACCTGCGGTAGGAACCGCAAGTATGGCGATTGCAATGATCATTTCTCTGTGATATTTACATTCCCCAACGATGTAATTGTTACTTTTAACTCCAAGCAATATGGTAAAGGCTATGATGACATTCTGTGCAGAATGTATGGCACTCGCGGTACTATAGATACGCATTATTTTGGTTCTGTGAGTATTCAGGGTGACAAGCCTTACAAAGGCGGTGAGTTGGGTCATTTGTACAAAGACGGCGCTGTCAATAATATCGCAGATTTTCACAAGTTTGTTATGAACGGACAAACCGCAAATACAACTGTACCTGCAAGTGTACGCAGTAATCTGACTACTATTTTAGGACGTACAGCCGCTTATCAGAAAAAACAGGTTTCATGGCAGGAAATGATGGCTGCAAATGAAGAACTTTTACCCGATCTTGCCGGATTGTAGGAACAAGGTAATCTCGATGAAAGTAAAAAAAATTTTTGCATTATTTATATTTTTATGTACTCTTGATGTAAATATTTACGCGCAATTGGAAACACCTGAAAAAATTACCAATTCTATTGGAGTAGACCTGGTACTTTTACCAGCAGGTAGCTTTGTCATGGGAAGTCCTTATGAGGAAAAGTGGCACCAGAATGATGAACTGGTCCAGAATGTTACCCTGTCAAATTCTTTTTATATGAGTGCTGCAGAGATCACCCAGGCTCAATGGGAAAGCATAATGGGTTTTAACCGGAGCGACAACAAGGGAAATGATCTACCCGTTGAAAAGATAAGCTGGAAGGATGCGGTATCTTTTTGTGAAAAGCTATCTGCCAAAGAAGGCAAAACCTACCGGTTGCCTACTGAAGCGGAATGGGAATATGCCTGCCGTGCAGGTTCTGACCTTTCTATTGGCAGTGTGGGCGATTTACAGTCATCAGCGTGGTACAGTGAAAACAGCGATAATGTAACACACCCGGTAAAACAGAAACAGGCAAATGCCTGGGGATTGTATGACATGCTGGGTAATGTGTCGGAATGGTGCGCGGATATTTATGAAAAAAAATACCCCGAAACCGTATCCATTGATCCTACTGGACCCGAAACCGGACCATTGCGGGTTATTCGCGGTGGAGCTTTTGATACGTTTCCACCAGGGTTGCGATGTGCTGCACGAACCAGTGCTCCCGCATCTTATCAATTTACTCAGACCGGATTAAGGATAGTCTTGGAACTGTAGATAAAATATTTTATGTATTTTCAGGAGTAGAAATCTATCATGAATATTAAAAGAAGAGATTTTCTGAAACAGGCGGGTTTTCTGGCTGGTGCGGCTACAATAATACCGGCATCTGCCTGGAGTGGCAGCAAGGTGAAGCCAAATGATCGAATCACCCTGGGTTTTATTGGTGTTGGTAAACAGGGTGCGGGACTTTTACGCGGATTTTTAAACTCACCGGAAACACATGTGCTTGCAGTTTGTGATGTTGACGCAAAGAAAATGGAGCGAGCTAAAAACAGTGTGGATGACTATTATTCCAAACAAAAGGAACTGAATTATAAAGGTTGTGATGCTTATCGTGATTTTAGAGATGTTTTGGACCGAAAAGATATAGACGCGGTAGTCATTGCAACGCCTGATCATTGGCACGCAATTCCAGCAATAATGGCAGCAAGGGCTGGCAAAGACATTTATTGTGAAAAACCCCTAACCCTAACTATTGACGAAGGCCGTGAAATGGTGAATGAAGTTCGCCGTCACAACCGGGTTTTTCAAACAGGTAGTATGCAACGCTCAAGCAGCGGGTTCCGTCAGGCATGTGAACTGGTCCGCAACGGATATATTGGTGATGTCAAAACAGTACGTGTGAGCATTCGAACAGGTTTTATCCCTCATCCGATTGTTTGTGAACTGCCAGAAGAACCAAAACCGGCCGAGTTGGATTGGGACATGTGGCAGGGCCCTGCTCCTAATCGTCCTTACAATGCTATTTTGGCTCCACCAATCAGTTTTACCGGATATCCGGCATGGCGCAATTATCGGGATTATTCCGGTGGCGGCATGACAGATTGGGGCGCGCACCATTTTGATATAGCGCAATGGGGTTTGGGTATGGATTATAGCGGCCCGGTAGAGATTAATCCCCCCGATGGAAAAGATTATATGTTGTTAACATATAAATATGCCAATGGCGTGGTGATGGATACGGACTTTGATGATAATCGCATTCTGTTTACAGGTACCGATGGTTGGATAGATGTAAACAGGTCATATTTAAAGGCCAGTAATCCCAAGTTGGTAAGCCACAAGATTGGACCGAATGAGATTCGACTGTATCACAGTAATGATCATCATGATGACTGGCTGCAAGCCATTAGAAACCGCCGAATACCCATTACAGATGTGGAAATTGGTTGTCGGTCTGTTACAGTATGCCATCTTGGTAATCTTGCAGTTCAGTTGGGTAGGAAATTACAATGGGACCCGGATACCGAATATTTTGTAAACGACCCGGAAGCGAACAGACTTAAAGTACGCTCAAAGCGGAGTCCCTGGTATTTGTAAATAAAACAGGAGAACAGTGTGGAAAACAAAAAAATTGACAGGCGTGGATTTGTAAAACGTGCATTGGGCGCGGGTATTGCAGCTGCAGGATTTCCGGCAATTATTCCGGCAACGGTTTTAGGAAAAAACGGAGCAATTGCCCCCAGCAATAAAGTCACCATGGCAAGTATTGGTGTTGGCTGGCAGGGTACATGGAATATGGAAAATTTTCTCAGCGAAGACGACTGTCATATAATAGCGGTTTGTGATATTGATAAAGATCATCTTGCAAACGCCAAAGATATTGTTGATAGAAAATATGACAATAAAGATTGTAAAGCATATCATGATTTTAGAGAAGTGTTGGCACGTAAAGATATTGATACTGTATGTCTCAGTCTTCCGGATCACTGGCATTCAATTCCTGCAATTGAAGCGGCAAAAGCCGGAAAAGATATATTTGGTGAAAAGCCTTTTTCTCACAGCCTTGTAGAAGGCCGGGCTATGGTGAATGCAGTAAAAAAATACAACCGTATCTGGCAAACCGGTAGTTGGCAGCGGTCTCAATCCAACTTTCGGTTTGGTGCAGAGCTTGTATTGAATGGGCGCATTGGCAAGTTGCATACTGTAGAAGTGGGTTTGCCCGCTGGCCAATCTGATTTTGCGAATACAAAAGGACAGGATTTGATTACAACACCTCCACCTGAACTGGATTATGAAACCTGGGTGGGTCCTGCTCCTTATCTTCCATATGTTAAATCATATGTACATAAAAACTGGCGCTGGCGTCTCGAGTTTGGCGGCGGTCAGTTGATGGACTGGGTAGGACATCATGTAGATATTGCGCACTGGGGTATGGGTACCGAGTATACCGGTCCTGTTGAAATTGAAGGTACCGGTGAATATCCTGCAACGGGTGTTTGGAATACGGCCGGTAAATATTGGGTAGACACAGTATATCCCAATGGTGTGAAAATGGTAATGGCCGGTGGTTACCCGGAAATTCGTGGCGGCACAAAATGGATTGGAGATAAAGGATGGGTATTTGTAACCCGTGGTGGTGTACTTGAAGCATCTGATCCCACCTTGAAACGGGATCTTATTGGACCGAATGAGATCCATTTGTTTGAATCTCCCGGTCATTGGCGTAATTTTATTGATTGTGTTAAAACACGTCAAGAAACCATTACCCCTTGTGAAGTTGCGCACCGTTCCGCATCACCAGGTCACCTGGGTCAAATATCAATGCTGTTGGGACGTAAATTGAAATTTAATCCCGATACCGAAGAAATTATCGGTGATGATGCTGCATCCAGAATGCTTGGTAACAGTATGAGAAGTCCCTGGCACTTGTAAAAAATACATGGAGGCACTTTTGAAAAGACGACAATTTTTAAAAGCGGCGGCACTAAGTGCGGGCGCGGCAGCTTTTCCGACAATCGTCCCTGCAACTGCATTGGGAAAGAATGGAGCTGTAGCTGCAAATGATCGTATAGTAATGGGCTTTATCGGACTTGGGGGTATGGGTACCGGTAATTTGAACGGGTTTTTGGGGAAATCTGATGCGCATGTTGTTGCGGTTTGTGATGTAGATACGGATCATCGTAATGAAGCAAAAGAAATGATAGATAGAAAATATGGGAATCAGGATTGTGAAACCTATAATGATTTTCGTGAATTACTTGATAGAGATGATCTGGATGCCATTTGTAATGCAACACCTGATCATTGGCATGCAATTGTATCTACACGTGCTGCCAGAAAAGGTTTGGATATATACCAGGAAAAACCACTGGGATATACTATTGCTGAAGGTCGTGCCATACTTGACGCGGTTGAAAAATATGGAATTGTTTTTCAAACCGGCAGTCAGCAGCGATCAAGCAGTAATTTTCGTTTTGCCTGCGAATTGGTAAGAAACGGCAGAATAGGCCAGGTAGATATGGTCAAAGTAGGTTTGCCCTCAAAAAGCAGCATCCGCGATGTGGGTGTTGAATTTACCAAACCCCCGGAAGGTTTTGATTATGACATGTGGTTGGGACCCGCACCCAAAGTTCCTTATAGTCCCGGTAGATGCCACTGGAATTTTCGCTGGATCAGCGATTATTCGGGTGGACAGCTTACCGATTGGGCAGGCCACCATATTGATATAGCTCAATGGGGCATGGATTCGGAAATGACTGCTCCTATTGAAATTGAAGGTACCGGAGTTTTTCCGTCAGGAGATACAATTCTCTATGATACCATGGAGAGTTATGAGTTTGATTGTAAATATAAAAAAGGATTTACGATTAAAGTTATGGACAGGGACCGCCATCCACGTGGTATGGGTGTAATATTTGAAGGTACCGAAGGATGGGTTTATGTTACGCGTGGAGAGATCGATGCGCATCCCAAATCGTTACTTCGATCTACTATTGGTCCTAATGAAGTACATTTGTATGAAAGTAATGATCACCGCCAAAACTTTTTGGATTGTGTACGTACTCGTCAGGAGCCCATTGCACCTGCCAGAGTTTCGCATCGTTCCATAATGGTGGCGCATCTGGGCTTGACAGCTATCAAAATGGGACAGAAACTGTACTGGGATCCGGAAAAAGAACAGTATGTAAACAATCCGGAAGCAAACCGGTATTTGTCTCGGGCAATGAGAAGCCCCTGGAAATTATAATAGTCTGGTAAATAAAATTAAACTATAAATAGAGTAGAGGATGGTTCACATGAAAAAACGTTTAAACTTTTCAGCTTATGTTCTGCTGATTTGTGTTTCAGTTTTTGCTGCTTCAGCAGTTTTTTCTCAAACAACAACAGAAAAAGTTAACGCGCTGCTCAATGATATTCAAACATATGATTTTGGTCAGAGTCGTGCCGCATTGTCTGAATTAAGCGATTTAATGAAAGATGTTCTGGATTCGCAGGCAGATAAGGCTGCGGCTGAAAAAGCCATGATCAGTTTTCTGAAAACAGACGCAACATTTGCAGGAAAACAATTTGTTTGTAAACAGCTCTCTATTATTGGAACCAGTGAATCTGTTCCGGTATTGAGTGAATTGCTTAAAAATTCAGAGACATCTGATATTGCACTTTATGCATTGGAAAGAATTCCCGGAACAGCGGTAGATGATGCTCTCCTGGCAGCCCTTGGAAAATCAAAAGGAAATGTTAAAGTTGGTATCATTAATACACTGGGTCAGAGAAAAACAGCTTCTGCAGTAAAAAGCCTTGAAAAAACTACAGGTGATAAAAATGCAGAAATTGCCGGTTCTTCTCTTGCCGCTTTGGGAAAAATTGCAACAACTGATGCTGCTGACGCACTTGCCAAGGTTGTGAAAAAAAGCAAAGGTGATTTAAAAGCACTGGCGCTTGATGCATGGCTGCAGAGTGCTGATGGTCTTGCTGCTAAAAATAAAGATGCGGCAGTGAAAATTTATGAATCTGTTTATGAAAACGAAAAATCTACTCCTGCACGTATTGCTGCATTAAGAGGTATGGTGGCAACATCGGGAGCGGGTGCTGTAGATATACTTGTAAAAGCTTTGGATAAAGATGTAGCAATTCAAACCGCAGCAATTGGTCTTGTAAAAGAATTGCCGGCAAAAAGCAATCTCGAACCTTTGATTGCCAAGCTTGACAAACTATCAGAAATGGGTCAGGTAAGATTGTTGACTGCACTGGCAGACCGTCGCGAAGTGGGTGCTAAAACGGCTGTTCTAAGTGCTGTAAAATCTAATGACGAACAGATCAAAATTGCAGCATTGAAAGCATTGTCCCGGATTGGTGATGATTCTGATGTAGATTTGTTAGCAGAGATAGCTGCCAATAGTTCTGCCGATGTAAAAGAAGCAGCCCAACTGAGTCTGGACAGACTGGACGCTCCGGCAGTTGATAAAAAGATCATCTCTTCCATGAATGCTTCAAGCTCCAAGATCAAAGCGGAATTGGTACGCAGTGCAGGTGCAAGAAATATTAAAACAGCAACAGATATGTTGTTAAAAACCGCAAAAGATAATGACCGTGTTGTTCGTCGGGAAGCATTCAAAGCATTAGCAACTTTGTCAACTCCTGATAATTTTGATGAGCTCATCAATTTAACTGTAAATGAAGAAAATAATACTATTCGTCAGGAAGCTGTAAAAACCCTGGTTGCGGTTGCTTTAATGATTGATGGTGACAGGGGAGAAAAAATTCGTAAAGCGGCAGAAAAAGAAGAAAATATTGAAGCAAAGAGCGCATTACTGCAAGCATTGGGTCGCTTGGGTGATCAGCAAGCATTAACATTGATGCGTAAAAATCTCAACTCTGATAATGTAGAGCTGCAAAAAGCAGCGGTACGCGCGCTGGCTCTTTGGACTGATACCAGCCCAATCGACGATCTGTTAACCATTGCAAAAGCAACTGATGATGGAACAGTTAAAATTCTTGCATTGCGTGGTTATCTGGATCTATTAAAACTGGATAGCAGACGTAATGACGAAGAATCTTTGGTATTATACAAAGTGGCAATGGATTTAGCAGGTGAAGTGTCTGAACAGCGTATGGTTCTTTCGGGTGTTTCCGAATTACGCAGTATAAATGCATTGACTATGGTTGCAAGTTATCTTGGAAATGAAAATTTAAAACGTGAAGCCGAAGTAGCGGCAACCGAAATTGGTAACAGAGTATATCAACTTGATCCCGCGTATGTTACAGAGATAATGAATAAAGTGTTGAAGCAAACAGATAACGATAGTGTTATCAATACTGCAAACAAGGTATTGCAAAAGATAAATAGTTGATTTTTGTAAAAATTTGTAAAATGTATAACACCTTTTGCTTATTCATTGAATGTAACGGGATAAATTAGTAATTTCCATGATAAGAGTTTTTTAATATTTAAGGAGGTCAACTGTGAAAGGTAATGAACAAGATAAAAAAGGCGAAGGTATGAATCGTCGTGAATTTATTGGTGGAGCAGCTGCAGCCGCTGCTGCGTTTTCCATTGTGCCCAATAGTGTATTGGCAGGTAATGGAAAAACAGCTCCAAGTGATAAATTAAATATAGCTGCAATTGGTATCGGTGGCAAAGGAAAATCTGATATAAGTGGCGTAAGTTCTGAAAATGTAATTGCGCTTTGCGATGTTGATGACACTATGTTTGGTAAATTTAAAGAACATGTAGATAGAGATAAAGAAAAACATCCTAACCTGCCTATACTGTTCAAGAATGCAAAACGTTTCCGTGATTTTCGTGAAATGTTAGATTCTATGCCGGAAATTGATGCTGTAACTATCAGTACTCCGGACCATACACATGCGACAATCGCGATGAAAGCGATGAGTATGAAAAAACATGTTTATTGCCAGAAACCTTTGACCCACTCTGTATATGAAGCACGTATGCTTGCTAAAACAGCCAAAGAGATGGATGTTGTAACCCAGATGGGTAACCAGGGCCATGCAAGTGAAGATGCACGCCTGATCAACGAATGGATCTGGGACGGAGCTATTGGTGATGTTACCCGCGTTCATGTTTGGACCAACCGTCCGGTATGGCCGCAGGGTATTGATGCACCCAAAGAAATTCCTTCAGTTCCCCCAACACTGGATTGGGACCTGTTCTTAGGACCTGCCCCATGGCGTCCTTATCATCCTGCATATCATCCATTTGCATGGAGAGGCTGGAAAGATTTTGGAACCGGTGCTGTTGGCGATATGGGTGCACACTTGATTGATCATCCCTGGTGGGCATTAAAGTTGGAAGCTCCTGAAACTATTCAGGCATCTTCTTCAGATTTATGGTCTGATTCTTTCCCATTGGCATCTACCGTACATTTTACATTCCCCAAACGTGGAAAAATGGCTCCTGTTGAATTGACCTGGTATGATGGTGGATTAACACCACCACGTCCGAAAGAGTTGGAAGATGGTCGTCGTATGGGTGACGGTGGTGGTGGTGTACTGTTTGTTGGTACTGAAGGCACAATTATGTGTGGTACCTATGGCAGCAGCCCACGTATCATTCCCGAAGCCAAGATGAAAAAATACAAACAACCCAAGAAAACCATCGAACGTTCACCTGGTATTTACGCGGAATGGATCCAGGCTATTAAAGATGGTAAAAAATCAACCACTGATTTTTCATATTCCGGTCCCCTGACTGAAGCTATGATGCTTGGAAATATTGCAACATTGTTACAGGATGATAACAAAATCCTGCAATGGGATGCAAAAAATATGAAATTCACCAACAATGATAAAGCTAATGAATTAGTTCATACCGACTATCGCAATGGTTGGAAATTAGAATATTAATAAATTCAGGAACTGCCGGTCCCATGCCGGCAGTTCTTTTTCCTTTCTTCAAGTTTATCAAAAATAGGATGACTCATGAGTATTAAAAAATCTTTAAAGTTGGCACTGATTGGTGCCCTGATTTTGGTCTGTTCGGTAATGACTTTTGCCGAAGAACTTCCTACAACATATCATCCCGCAACTGATGCTTATGAAGGCTGGCGATTGGGTGCACAGGCATACACCTTTAACCGTTATACCTTTTATGAAGCATTGGATAAAATGGCATCTCTGGGACTCGATTGGGTTGAAATGTACCCGGGACAGGTTATCAGCAAAGATGATCCAAACATGAAAACCACCACAGACATGCCCGCAGAAAAAAGAGCTGAAATTAAAGCCAGATTAAAAGAATATGGAATGACCCTGGTGAATTACGGTGTGATCAGCCTTCCGAATGACGAAAAAGAGTGCCGTAAAGTTTTTGATTTTTGTAAAGACATGGGAATTGAAACCATCGCTTCTGAACCCCCGGAAGAAGCATTTGATTTGATTGATAAATTGTGTCAGGAATACAAGATTAATGTAGCTATTCACAATCATCCCAAACCTTCTCATTACTGGGATCCCGAAACCGTTCTCAAGGTTTGCAAGGGCCGCAGCAAATGGATTGGCGCGATGGGAGACACCGGTCACTGGATGCGTTCAGGTATTGACCCCAAAGAAGCAATTGAAAAGTTGGGTGACCGTCTGATTGCTTTACATTTTAAAGATTTGAATTCTTTTGGTAGAAAAGACGCTCACGATGTTCAGTGGGGCACAGGAAAAGCAGATGTTAAAGGCATTATGGAACTGCTGCACAAACAGGGTTACAAAGGTACTTTTTCAATTGAATATGAGCACAACTGGGAATTTTCTGTTCCAGAAATTCGTGATTGTGTAAAATATTTCAACCATGTTGCGCAATCTTTGAATCCTTCCGGTTGGAAGTGCTTGCTCAAATGTGATCTGTCAAATGCAGTTATGAATCCTGGTGCATGGACCTGGGAAAATGGTGAACTGACCTGGCACCATAAGGGTTATATCTGGACCGAAGAACGTTATGGTGATTTTATTCTGGACGTAGAATATAAGGTTTCTGAAGGTGCAAACAGCGGTGTATTTTTCCGTTGCAGCGATCTTGAAAACACAACCCATACCAGCATTGAAGTGCAAGTGCATGAAACCACAGATGGAGCAAGAATTGGAATGTGTGGCGCGATCTATGATGTAAAAGCACCCAAAGTGCAGAATCAGAAAAAAGCCAATGAATGGAACCATTATACCATTACCTGTAAAGATAACATGATTTGGGTTGTGCAAAACGGTGAACAGATTATTGAAATGGATCTGAATGACTGGACAGAAGCTGGTAAAAATCCGGATGGTACCCCGAATAAATTCAAATACGCTTATAAAGATATGGTTAGAGAAGGTCATATAGGCTTTCAGGACCATGGTCAGCCTGTTTGGTTTAGAAACTTGAAAATTAAAGAATTATAAATTAAAAACGCCCCTTGCGGGCGTTTTTGTAGTATAAGTGACTGTTTTTAAACGAATTTAATTTTATATTGTTTTTGTTTGCATATTTTTTTAATACATGTTATATTATTCCTGCGATTTGATTTGAAACTATTGAACTGTCAGATCGTTAAATGTTTAACATGAAAATAAGTACATTGGCATATGAAAAAGGAGAGTATAGCCATGTTGAGTAAATTCCTTATGCGTACCTATATTTTGTCATTTGCACTGACTTTGACATTGTCAGTTATTGGTGTGGATGTTATGACATCCAAAGCACAAGCGCAAGATATGGAACCAATTCCATTGGAATTGCCCAAACCGATGTTTGTGGGAACTCCTCAAAATTTGAACGTACCTAACCTTGAAAAACCATTGGGTAAAGCCCGTGCACCATTTTTGGCACCTAAAGGCACAGTAAATCTTGCTGAAGGAAAACCGGTAACCAGTACCGATGATATGCCTATTATTGGTGAAATTGATATGATTACCGATAATGACAAAGAAGCCGCAGATGGCAGCTATGTAGAGCTTGGACCCTTTTTGCAGCATGTAACCATTGATCTGGAAGAACAAAGTAATATTTATGCGGTTGTTTTGTGGCATTTCCACAAACAGGCACGTGTTTATTTTGATGTGATTGTTCAGGTTGCTGATGATGCTGATTTTACCCAGAATGTAAGTACCATTTATAATAATGACATTGACAACTCTGCTGGTTTGGGCGCAGGAAGTGATAAACATTATGTTGAAACTTCTGAAGGTCGTCTGATTGACGCCAAAGGTGTTAAAGGCCGCTATGTTCGCTGTTATAGCGCTGGCAATAGCAATAACGACCTTAACCACTATATCGAAGTCGCCGTATACGGCAAACCGGTGAAGTGAAAACAAAAAAATTAATTCTTTTTATAATTGTTATTTTAGCTGCGGCAGCCATACGCTTGCCGCAGCTTTCTATTCGTGCCCTGCACACGGATGAAGCCATTCATGCTGTTAAACTTGGGGAATTGATTGAACATAATGACTACAAGTATGACTGGCACGAGTATCATGGTCCTACATTAAATTATTTCTCCCTTGTTCCAGCTGTTCTAAGAGGCCAGTTTACGTATCCTGAACTGGACGAGTTTACTTTGCGAGTGGTTACCGTCTTTTTTGGTCTGCTGCTTATTCTTTTGTTGTTTCCCCTTGTAAAAGGACTGGGCTGGCCAATTGTAATATCGGCCGGATTCCTAACAGCGATTTCTCCTGTTATGGTGTTTTACAGCAGATATTATATTATGGAAATACTCCTGGTTGCGTTTTCATTTGGGGTAATTGTTTCCGCTTATCGATATTTAAAGACCCACCATATTGCCTGGGCTATATGGATGGGAGTGTTTATTGGGTTGATGCACGCTACCAAAGAGACCTGTATTATTGTGTGGGGAGCTATGGGGCTTGCATTGCTGATAAATGCTTTTGCCTGGCACCCTATTGCTACTCGTGAATATTTAAAGTTGGTTCGTTGGGACCATGTAGCCGCCTTGTTTTTGTCTGCTGTGGGTGTATCGATATTGTTTTTTTCTTCCTTTTTTGCAAATCCGCGTGGTATAGTTGATTCTGTAATTACATTTACCAATTATTTCAACAAGGCGGGTAATTTTGATATTCATATTTATCCCTGGTACTGGTATTTAAAAATATTATTATATAATCCTGCGACATATGGTGTGAACTGGAGTGAGGGATTTATCTTTGCCCTGGCACTGGTAGGACTTTGGGCTGTTTTCAGCGGGCGGTGCAGTTCTCGAATTGATGAGAATTTGCTCAGATTTATTGCCTTGTTTACTTTGATTTTAACAGTTCTTTATTCCGCCATTCCTTATAAAACCCCCTGGATTGTTCTTGGCTTTTGGCATGGATTTATAATTTTAGCTGCCGCAGGCCTGGTTTTCCTGTTGTCAATAATACGTAACCGCATGGTAATTGGCGGTATTGTTTTTCTGTTGCTGTTAGGCTCTGCCAATCTGTTATGGCAATCTCTGCTGGGAAATTTTAAATATTATGACGATCCTTCCAATCCTTGGGTGTTTTCTCATCCGCAAAAAGATGTTTTTGCCATTAGAGACAAAGTAACAGCAGTTGCGAAATATCATCCGGATGGTAACAACGTTCGGATAGATGTAATTTGTGCTGGTGGAGATTACTGGCCATTGCCCTGGTATTTACGCGAGTTTCCCAGAATTGGATGGTGGACTGAGGTAAATATGGATACTCCGGCAGCACCTATTGTGCTTGTTACTCCCGCTTTAGAGTCTGAACTGGCACGGAAATTGTATGAAATTCCACCACCAGGTCACAGGGAGTTGTATATGCCCCTGTTTGACGATTACCGCGAACTGCGGCCAATGATTGAAATAAGAGGCTATGTTGTAAAATCTTTATTTGATAAATATTACTATGAACAACCACCAATAACAAATCAAGAAAAGGAAAATGAAAGAGAATGACATTTCGCTGGACCGGACCATCCATCCGGAGGGCGTAGCCGCCCAAAAAAATGTGCACCGTTTTGAACACGAAGCCATGGGCACCGTATATGAAATTTATATTGCGGACCAGGATAAACAATATGCAGCCCAGGCAGCACATGAAGGCTTTATTTTACTTGATCAGCTCGAAGGGGACCTCAGCAAGTATGTTGAGGGGAGCGATATTACCCGTATAAATGTTGCAGCAGCAGATACTCCGGTAAGGGTAGGACAGGATGCGTTCGATTGCCTGCTTGCCTGCCAGGAATTTTTCAACCATACCAACGGCATATTTGATGTGACAATTGGTTCGTTGATGCAGTTGTGGCTGAATCCCGACAAGTCTTTACGTAATCCCTCCAAATCTGAGATTGATAAAGTATTAAATGAGACAGGTATGGATCTCCTCTTTTTTGATGTGGATGATTTTTCCGTTTCAAAATCATTGGATTCTGTCAACATTGATCTGGGTGGATATGGCAAAGGGTATGCGGTTGATGAAATGGCAACACAGCTTGAAGAGTGGGACATTGAAAATATGCTCATTCATGGCGGTTACAGTTCTGTTGTTTCACGAGGACGCATGCCGGGACGCGCAGGCTGGCCGGTGTCTATAACCGATCCTTTTACAAACAAAGTGCTGGAAAAAATTGATCTCGAGAACAATGCCATGTGCAGTTCGGGATTAATGAAGGGCAGTCACATTATTGATCCCCGTAACGGGCAGCCGTTAAAACGTAAACGGGCAACCTGGGTATTTACCCCGGATGCAGCAGAAGGTGACGCATTGTCCACAGCATTCATGGTAATGGATTTTGAAGAAATTGAGCAGTATATTGAGGACTTTCCCGAAGTGTCTGTGCTGATTGTATCTGACGAAGATGGTAAAAAGCAGATACTGCGTTTAGGCAGACAGTGGGACTAGTGATAGTTTCGCATTTCTTTGGTGATTTCCCACATTTCCAGTAACATATTCATAAAGGTGCGCGTGGGCGCCAACCGGCTGTCCACGTCTGCATACCAGTCAATGGGGAATTCTTTGATCCGATAATTGTTTTTCAACGCTTTGAGCAAGATTTCAATATCAAACAGAAAACCGTCGGTGGTGCATTCTGCATACAACCGGCGGCCAATGTCTCCCTTGTACATTTTTAATCCGCATTGGGTATCTGTGACCCAGTCCGGAATGCCCATCAGTAATCTGGCAACACGACGAAAAATGAGCGAAGTGATTTGTCGTGCTTTGAGATGGGGACGTACGATGCGGCTTTCAGGCAATCGTCGTGAGGCGTTGGCAATGTCGCACTGGTCGGATTGTAACAATTCCAATCCGCGATTAACATGCTCCCAGGGCACCGTGTTGCCGCTATCAATAAACATGATATATTTGCCCAGAGATTCCTGCATTCCCTGACGAACCGCGTAACCCTTGCCGCGATTGGGTGTATAATGAATCACCTCTTTTTTTATATTCGGGGGAACGTCTGCAAGAATAGCAGATTCCGCTGTATAATCGGTACTTCCGTCATCCACAATAATAATCTCGCCTTCAAGATTGTGGTTTTCAAGAAACGTAGATGCTTCTAAAATATCACGTCTTATCTTTTTGTGCTCATTATATGCTGGTATAATAATGGACAGATCCATGTTCGCCGCCGGGATTTGTTGATGGTTACCTGTTTAATAATATATAAAATTGCCGTAATTGAAGCAAGCAAGATTGTGTAAGCAATTGTTAAATCTGTTTTACGGAAAATAACTTTTTTAAATATAAAGCTGACAAGAATACCAGAGAAAGCATTAATCAAACTGATGGTGACAGAGATTATCTCTGTCACCATCGTATTTTAATCTACGTTTATCAATAGATCAAGATTTCCAAAAGTACATCAAGAGTCCCTTCCCTTCGATACATCTGCCTACGGCAGACACTCAGGGTCCGGGATTTTTTTTCTGGTTCCAGTGGCTCTGCCCTGGAACCAATAAACGAAGAGGGAAATCAGGACAATTTCTGAGAGGATTTCATAAAGATGTCTGTTATCATTTCGACAATGTTTGAACGATAAATGAGCGTGTTGCATAATACAGAATAAATAAGAAACTAGTACAAACCCTGAAACACCTGCCCCATACCTGCGTATGTTCACAAGAAATATGGATGGAAACAGCATTTGCGATTGTTGTTTTTAGCGAATAGAATTTGAATTAAAGGAGAATATATATTATGCAGACAATATTGGGTTCCGGGGGTGCCATTGGTGTGGAATTGGCTAAAGCCCTTACACAATATACAGAGGATATCCGACTGGTGAGTCGGAATCCTGAAAAAGTGAATGAAACAGACCAGCTTTTAGCGGCCGATCTTACCAAGCCCGATGAGGTGCTAAACGCGGTTAACGGTTCTGATGTGGTCTATTTGACGGTAGGTTTGCCTTATGATTTCAAAGTATGGCAGTCCAAATGGCCGGTGATTGTGCAGAATGTAATAGACGCATGCAAGACGCACAAGAGCAAGCTGGTGTTTTTTGACAATATTTACTTGTATGATCCGGATTACCTGTCGCACATGACTGAAGAAACCCCCATCCGTCCGGTAAGCAAAAAGGGAGCAATACGGGCAGCGTTGGTGGATATGATTTTTGACAGTGTGGAAAAGGATAAGTTGCAGGCACTGGTGGCCCGGTCAGCGGATTTTTATGGTCCGTCGATTAAAAAAACCAGCGTATTAACAGAAACGGTGTTCAATTATCTGGTGCGTGGTAAAAAGGCTATCTGGCTGGCGGACGCGAACAAGAAGCACTCGTATACCTATACCCCGGATGCCGGTAGAGCCACGGCTTTGCTGGGCAACACAGACGCAGCCTATAACCAGGTCTGGCATTTACCCACGGCGCCTAATCCTTTTACGGGTAAAGAGTGGGTAGAGGCCATTGCAAAGGAACTGGGTGTTGAGCCTAAATATATGGTTTCATCCCGGTTTATGATGCGTATAATTGGATTGTTTGACATCACCATGAAAGAGGTGGTTGAAATGATGTACCAGAATGACCGGGACTATGTGTTTGACAGCAGCAAGTTTGAAAACCGGTTCGGGTTCAAACCTACATCGTATGAGGATGGTATTCGCTATATTGTCAACACGGATTATAAATAGGGGTGATACGCGTTTTAACGCAGAACCGCAGAACTAGGATGGGTATATATGTGTAATGTAATCATCCTCCCGAGGGCTGTGAGCACCTCGGGAGGGTGTAATCAAGTAATATAAACTTGTACGCAGAGACGCCAAGAGCGCAGAGAAAAGCCTTAACCAATAAGATCGTGACAGATATCAACGCTGTTGCGATCGTGATTTTATCCGCGCCTGTCTGCCCACTGGCGGATGCATCTGTGGTTAAGTTTTTGGGCAAGAGTAAGAGAGTCGAATTCCGGCCCTTCGATACTCTCGTTCGCAATAAGCGAACTCACTCGAACTCAGGGCCCGGGAATTTTCGTTTCTGGTTCCAGTGGCTCTGCCCTGGAACTGATGGGGATAGAACAGTATTGGAAATAATCCTCCCGAGGGATTATCAGCCCTCGGGAGGTTGTCTTTTATTTTTCTCTGTGTTCTTTGTGGCTCTGTGGTTGAGGTATTAAGATGTTAGAATAATTAAGCTTGTTGATCCCCTTCAAGTGATATTAGAATGAATCCCGGTCCTATCTTTCAAAGAGAACCGGGATTTTTAATATTACAATTTCAGCAACGAATCCAGCAGGGACTGCGGTACCTCGAAAACGGTACCGTGGCGCATATCGTCAGGATGGGTGATCCAGTTCGAAACATCATCCCAGTTTTTCAGATCTTTGGAGCGAACTGCGCCGTATTTGTGTTCACGATATTTGTCAAAATAGACATACCACCAGTCCCCGATCTTGATAGCAGTGGGGCCTTCTGCCCAGTAATCTCCGGTGATGGGTTCCGATGCATCAGTGTAAGGTCCGGCGGCTTTATCGCTGGTTGCAATACGAATGTTCTTTTCCGGGGTCAGGGGTCGGTCGGTTTCGTTCTTGAGATACATGACATATTGATCGCCATTCTTTGTCAGGGTGCCGTCAATAACATTAAATCCATGATCATAAAACAGTTTGGTATCGCTGAATGTATCAAAATCTTTGGTGGTGACGTAATACATGCGGTGATTTTTCATACTTTTTTCAGGATTGTTGGGGTCCTTGTGATCCGTTTCCGGGAAACGTCCGGGAATGGTGGTAGACCAAAAAATATAGTATTGCTCTGTGGTATCGTCATAATACACTTCGGGCGCCCAGGTATTTTGCGCGGTGGCTTCGTGCTCCATAACCGGAATATATTTCTGTTCTGACCAGTGCACCAGATCTTTGGAACTGGCATATCCTATGCCTTTTTCTTTCCAGCTAACGGTCCAGACCATGTGATAAAGGCCATCCGGTCCCTGAATGACACAGGGATCACGCATGAGCTTGTCACTGCCGACTTTTGGTGTTAGAAAGGATTTACCATTGTTGAGGGCCTTCCAGTCCAGTCCATTATAACTGTAAGCCAAATGCAGTCCGTCTTCGCCATTACCGTTGAAATAGGTAAAGAGATACGCGGTGGATTCTTTTTGTTCCAGTTTGTGTATGGCGTTTGCGAATTGTATACCCAGGTCAATAAAGCCTGCAGTGTCATAATGGTATTTATCGGAATAGCTGTAATTGTCCGTACTGGTTACCAGTGCAGCGCAAGGATCTTTTTCGCAAAAGTCGGCTTCTGCTTTACGGACGATATCGCCATAATCCCAAACCTTGCCGTCATCTTCCTGTCCCGAATCCGAGATGCGTCCTACAACAACCGGCAGGTCATCCACACGCAAAGCGGCACGGATCTGGTCCATCAGCTTTTTCAGATTGGCTTCGTATGCTTCAGCACTGTTCAGACCGCGGCCATCGCTCTCGCCCTGCATCCACAAAATGCCGCAAGGAATGAGTGTATCTTTTTCGCCGTCACCGTCAATGTCATCAACTGCTAATGCGTTGCTCAGGGTTGCCAGAAAATGATCGTACTGGTTTATACCGTTGCCGCTGTGAAAATCAGAATCCCAGCAACCGGCTTTGCTTGCCTGATCGGGATGAATAGATGTACCGCCTCTGGAGTATTTTACTAGGGCGATGGGCATCGTGGGGTCCATCTCACTCATTTGTTTGCCAAAAGTCAGTTCCAGCCCAAAACGATCGGAATAGGTGTTGGTGAGACCATCGGATTTGAAACCGCGTCCATGTCCCGGCATCAGAGGCGACCATTTACCAATGCCGTTTACCGGCATATTGTCTGATTCACGGCTGCTTTGATAGATCAGCACATTGGGCACGGGTTTGTTGAGCTCGGCAGGCAGTTCACTGACGGTGCCGTAGCCATCCATGTTGGACTGGCCGCCAAGATAATAGAGCTTGTATGTTTTTGCGGAAAGCGGGGTAACCGCTAAAACGAGCAATATAGAGACAAGTAAAAGTAAATATAATCTTTTCACAATTCCTCCGGGGTTTATTACAATTCTTTACACACAGTTTTGAATGTTCAAGATTTGATCTTGAATGTAATAAAAAAATGGGTTATAATACAGAAAAAACAGAGGTGGCGGATATGAATAAAGTTGTTCTTTTTATATTGAGCTTGAGCGTAGTGCTTGCCGCGGATACCGGCATATGGAATTCTCAAATTTTCCCTTTGCAGGAGCTACATGTGCATGGTTCTACTCTTGTTGAATGTGCCAATGGAGATATCATAGTGGCGTGGTTTCAAGGGACTGGCGAGCGTCAGGCAGAGGATGTAAGAATTATGGGTGCCAGGTTGAAAAAGGGCAGCCAGGAGTGGAGTGCTCCCTTTGAACTGGCTGATACACCGGGATTGCCCGATATCAATCCGGTATTGTTTATTGATCCGCAGGGGAAATTATGGTTATTCTATTACGCGGTGATAGCTCACCAGTGGGAAACATCACTGTTAAAGTATAAAATCGCAACCGAGTATGAGGCTGATGGTCCGCCCAAATGGGATTGGCAGGAGGTTTTGCATATCATTCCGGTACCGGGATCAGGGCGAGGCATTCAGCCCGAAGATCCGTTTCTTGCTTCTGTTAAAAAGCAGGTAAATGAGCAGGAAGCATTACTTGAAAAGCAGGGTGCGTTCCAAACTGAGGAGTTGCGCAAAAAATGGCAGGACCGGAAAGAAAAGTTGATAGCCCATGCGGCAGGTGATGATATGGTGCGCTCCGGCAGGTTGTATCACGAGGATGGCAGTTATGATGAACAATCCATGGGGTATCCCTGGTTTCGTAGAATGGGATGGCAAACCCGCAACAAACCTTTTGTTATTGGCGAGCGCATGATTTTACCCCTCTATTCCGACGGATTCAGTTTTTCGCTTATGGCGATTACTGATGATTGGGGAAAGAACTGGCATACCAGTGCTCCTATTGTCGGATTGGGAAACATACAACCAGCCATTGCGAAAACGCGTGATGGAGAACTGGTAACCTATATGCGCGATAATGGTCCGCCACCCAAACGACTGCATGTCAGCCGTTCAACTGATAAAGGAGAAACCTGGGGCCTGGTTCAGGATACCGAAATCCCTAATCCCGGTGCGGGAGCGGATGTTGTAACGCTCGATAATGGGGACTGGGTCTTGCTGGACAATGATGTTGAAGAAGGCCGGAACAGTTTGGCGGTGTATTTGTCCACAGATGAGGGGAAATCCTGGCCCTACAAACGTCACATCGAGCTGGATGTACGAGGCAAGGATGGAAATCGTTACCACTATCCGGCAGTGATACAGGGCAAAGATGGAATGCTGCATGTCTGCTACAGCTATTTTAAAAGAGGAGACGACAGAAAAAGAAACTCCATTAGATATGCAAGGTTTTCAAGAGACTGGATTATGGCTGATGAATAATATAATGATAAGGATTACCAGATGATTTTAAAAAAGCTTTTTTATTCAAGTATTATATTCATGTTTGTTATTATGGGGTGTCAAAAGAACCAACCTTTGCCCGCATCAGAGTACAGTTCCCTGACAGATGATGGGGTGTGGTGCTGGTTCTCTGATCCTCGTGCTATATATCACAAAGGTACCAAAGAATGCACTTATGCTGCCTGGGTGACAGAACAGGGCGATATTATGATTGGCTCATATAACCACAGCAGCAAAAAAATTGATACCTTTGTGTTGCATGAAAAACTGGAAAAAGACGATCATAACGTGCCCTCTATACTGGTTCGGGATGATGGCAGAATTCTGGCATTTTATTCTCGTCATAGTGATGACGATATGTATATGCGGATTTCTACAAATCCTGAAGATATTACCCAGTGGGAACCGATTTCACGTATGTATATTAATGATGTGGACGCGTTTCCAAAAGGGACCAAAAATTCATATACCTATAGTAATCCCTATCAGCTTTCGAATGAAGATGGACGTATCTATTTGTTCTACCGGGGTATGGATTTTAAGCCCAATGTGTCGATCTCGGATGATGGCGGGTTGACCTGGTCTATGGCGAAATTGTTCATATTACCGGAGCGGATTTACAAGAACCGCAGACCGTATGTGAAATATTATTCGGATTACAAATCGAAAATCCATTTCCTGTTCACCGATGGGCACCCTCGAAACGAACCCACCAACAGTGTGTATTATGCCTGTTATCATGATGGTGCGTTTTATAAAGCCAACGGTGAAAAGATGATCGATTTTGAAAATATTCCCTTTTCACCACAACAGGCTGATCGCGTATATGATGCACGACAGGACAGTGTGCGTGCCTGGGTTTGGGATGTAGCAGTAGACAGTGATGATCGTCCTGTTATCGTCTATACACGTTTTCCCAAAGAGACAGACCATCGCTATCATTATGCGCGATGGGACGGACAGAAATGGCAGGACCATGAGATCACTCCGGCGGGACCGTGGTTTCCACAAACTCCCGAAGGCAAAGAAGAGCGGGAGACTTATTACTCGGGTGGTGTAGTGCTTGACCATGAAAACCCCAATGTGGTTTATTTGAGCCGTAAAGTTAACGGTATTTTTGAGATTGAACGCTGGGTAACGGATGATATGGGAAATAGCTGGAGCCATACGGCAATTACTCAGAATTCTCAGTATGACAATGTAAGACCCTTTGTGCCCTGGTTTTCACCCGCGGATGTACAGCCACATGTGTTCTGGATGACGAATTTAAAATATATACACTATTCGGATTATAACAGTGAAATAAAAATGTATTGAGCTTGTTTTAATACTATTGTTTGATTATGAATTGATGGGAGTTACTACCATGCCCGGACCTTTGTTGGATTCTATTGCTGACTTGAGATCGCTCGTTGACCGGCTTAATTTTTTGCACAAGGTTTCGCAAAAAATTTCAGAAACCAAGCCTTTATCAAAACTATTGAATGAGATCCTTGAGGACAGTAAAATTGTCATGGATGTTGAAGCCAGTTCTCTGCTGTTATATGATAAAAAAGAAAAGAAATTGTATTTTCAGGTGGCTACCGGCAGTAAAGGTAAATCGGTCAAGCGGCATTGTGTCAAGCTGGGAGAAGGTCTGGCCGGGTGGGTGGCAAAGCACAAACAGCCGCTGTTGATTGATGATTGCTATAATGATCCTCGTTTTGATGACTGGTATGATAAAAAGTTGGATTACAAAACCCGGAACATGATCTGTGTGCCCATGATGCGCAAGAAAAAGTTGATAGGGGTAATGCAAGTTATAAACAAAAAGAATGGCAATGGTTTTTCTCAACAGGATTTGAATATTTTTGAGACCCTGGCTTCGCAATGCGCTATTGCTATTGAAAACGCCAGGCTGGTGGTAACACAGGTTGAAAAAGAGGCGCTTGAGCGGGAGCTGGATACCGCAAGGACAATCCAGCAGAATCTTTTACCGGATAAACTGCCGGATTATGATGATCTGGATACGGCAGCTATGCTGGTACCTGCCAAAGAAGTGGGGGGAGATTATTACAATGTGCTCCGTATCAATGAGGATTCCAGTCTGTTTCTGGTTGCCGATGTTACGGGAAAAGGCATTCCCGCGGCATTGATTGTTTCTACCATTTTTTCTTATTTGCAGACTTTTATAAAACTGGAAGATTCTTTTGATCTCATGCGGTTTGTAAAAAGCCTGAACCGGGTTTTGATGGACTCTACCACTTTTGATAAATTTGTTACCGTTTGGATTGGTGTATATCATCACAAATCACGCGAATTGGAAAGCGTTAACGCTGGTCATAATCCAACCTACTTGTTTCGCAAAGGGAAAAAGAAACCGCAGATTTTGAGCGATGGCGGGATCTTTTTGGGGAGTCTGGAGGTACCGTTTGAAATTGAAACCATTCGGATTGAATCCCGAGATGTGCTGGTATTTTATTCGGATGGTGTTACCGAGGCATGGAACAAAAAACAGGAAGACTATGGCGAAGAACGCCTGATTCAACTGGTTGCCAAAAACCGGAAAAAGAAAGCATCCGATTTGTTGGATTTGATTAACAAAGATTTAAAGCAACACGCCGGCAAAGCAGTGCAGAGTGACGATATTACATGCGGGATTGTAAAATTTAAATAAATGCGCGCCGGAGATAAGCTTTGAACGTTCACGAGATCCAGTCCAAATCCATTTTACGTAAACAAAAGAAAATTGAATCCTGGTTTTTAAGCTACTATGGGATGAATCTGTACCGGGGGTGCACACACAATTGTTCATATTGTGACGGCAGGGCCGAAGGGTATTATGTAGATGGTGAATTTGGCTGCGATATTAGCGTAAAGACCAATGCGCTGGACTTGTTAAAACGAGAGTTGGATCCATCCCGAAAACGCAAGCCCATGAAGCGTAGTTTTATATTGCTTGGCGGGGGTGTAGGTGACAGCTATCAGCCGCTTGAAAAGCAGTACAAACTGGCCCGGGGCGCATTGGAGCTGATAGAATATTTTAATCATCCTGTGCATGTGCTGACCAAATCCACACTGGTGGAGCGGGATATGGATATACTCCTCCGCATCCATGAAAAACAGCGAACACTATTGAGCATGAGCTTTTCATCCGTAGATGAGGATGTTAGCCGGATTTTTGAACCGGGTGTGCCCTCTCCTTTAAAAAGATTAGAGACTTTGAAAAAGTTTAAAGCGCAGGGTGTGATATGCGGCATGTATCTGCTGCCGGTTATTCCTTTTATAACGGATTCTGAGGAGCAAATAGAGAGATCTGTTAAAGCTGCGGCAGACGCGGGACTGGATTATATCCACTTTGGCGGCATGACGCTCAAAGATGGTCGTCAGCGGCAGTATTTTGAATCTGTGATTGAAAAGCATTATCCTAAAGAGCTGGGCAAATATCGTAAAATCTACAAAGGCGATCGTTGGGGGCAGGCAATTGGCAAATACTATGACTGGATACATGCAAACCTGCTCAAGGCTGCCAAAGAACACAATATACCACTAAGAGTACCTAAACCGGTGTTTGATGACATTCTGGATGAAACAGACCGGGTAATTGTGATGCTGGAACAGATGGATTACATGATGCGCTTAAAAGGTAAAAAAGGTCCATATGGATATGCGGCGTGGTCACTTGCAAAAACAGGCGAGCCGGTGTCTGAGCTAAAAGATAAATTGGAAAGCATCAAGGGGATCAATGACAAAGCGGCATTGGTAATACGCGAGATTTTGGAAACCGGAAACGCAAAGGCATATTTACAATCCATGGAATTGTAAATACGCCAGCGAAATTCAATTATATCAACAATTCTTTGATTGCAAAATAGGTGGTCAGTAGCGAGAACAAAATAACCGCTATTATTCCAATTTTCATTTTCAGATTTGCAGTATGTTTCTGCATTAAGGATGACCGGGTAATGAGCACATAAATAGGGATGGCTACAGCCGGTAATATACACGCCTGAAACGCCTGTGAAAAGACCATCAAAGCCGGGGGACGCTGTTCCAGAAAAATTCGTCCCAATCCAAATAATATACCGATAAACATAAGTGTGCGATACATGGGTGAATGGATGTCACGTGGTTTGCCGGTATAATCGCTGACGAGCCAGGGGGCTATCAAAACAATGGGGAACACGGTTGAAAGTCCTGCACCGGTGATTCCCAAGATCAGAACAAAAGCCGCAAATTTACCACCGAGGGGTTGAAACATGTGGATCATTTCTACGGTATTGTCCAGTTTTAATCCCATAATGTGCAGTGTGCCCGCAGATACAGCCATAATAATTCCACTGAGAAACAGCATCATGGCCGCAGATACAAAGGCGTCTTTTTTCTCGTTTTTCAAGTGACTCAGGTTCCATCCTTTTTCCGCAACAACCGTACTGCGCATAATAAAAACCGCAGCCGAACAGGTGGTGCCTGCCATGGCAGCTACCAATCCCATTGCACCGGGTGTGCTGGGAATACCGGGTATCATCCCTTTTGCAATTGCCGCAAAACTGGGTTTAACCATAAAAAATACAACCAGAAAACAGAGTCCCATTAAAATTACAAATGCAGTCAACACTTTTTCAAAGACCTGGTAACGGCCAAACCATAATAGCGCATAGAGACCGATGATGAGTGTTACAATGAACCAGGCAATGTGCGGTGTGCCCCAGCCTAATAATCTGACACCTTCCTGAAGCAGATCTGCTACAATACCCAATACACCCAACAGCGCCAGCAGTTCACCAATAATCAGTGCAGCCATTATGTACAGTGCCAGAATATTGCCATATTTGAATTGTGTTTTGATGTTGTACAAAGCGGTATGTCCGGTAACCAGGGTGACTTGTCCGTAAGCTACCATAAGAATGTAGGTAAAAACGCACGAGAGGATCAAAGCCCAGAACAGGGTCATACCGTGTTCCGCACCGGATTTTGCCATGGTGGTTACACTGCCGGTCCCAATGTTATAACCGATCAAAAACAGACCCGGTCCCACAGCGCTTAGAGCGATAATGATTTTTTTTAGAATGGGATTTTTCATAACACACCTTATGATAAAGGTTAGAATTGAACACGAATAAAACGAAAGACACGAATTTGCACGAATTAAATTTTTAGAGATTTTTTGTCATTTGTGAAAATTTTTCTAACATATTCTGGCTTTTTACCAAAATTTAATAATAAACCAAGTTCAATATGGCTTGCTCTTAGATAATTAATTAACTGGTATTCATGCGCTGAACATAATTTTTCACAAACTTTGAGTTCTAAAATAATTTTATTTTCAACTAGTATATCAGCATTATATTCACCAATTGATATACCCTCGTAAATCACATTGATCTTTTTTTGCTGTTCGATTCTGAGTCCTTTTTTATGCAATTCTATGATCATTGCATTTTCGTATACTTTTTCAAGGAACCCATATCCAAGTTTGTTATTCACCGTATAAAAAGAATGGATAATTTGATTCGATAACTCCTGATAAAGCATGTTTCCCCCAGATTGGAATTAATTAAATCAAAAAAGTATGATAGTTTAGAAAGATTCGTGTAAATTCGTGTTTATTGTGTCATTCGTGTTCTATATATTATATGTCACGAATGACACATATTGAAAAAGATTACTTTTCAAAGATTTTTGCCATGTATTCCTGGCAGATACCATCTTTGGCCATCATGCGTTTGATGCCACTAACTACGCTAAAATAGCCGCCAATCTTGTTATATTCGGATTGGAGTTCTACAAGTTTTGCTTGCAACTGTTTTGCCTTGTCCCAGTCTCCGGCTGTTCCTGCGTCAAATATTTCATTACACAATTCCGGATACAAATGTCCAATGCTTGCAACGCTGCCATTACAACCGCGTTTCAAACCTTCATAGATAAGCGTTTCTTCGCCCATAAAGACTTTGTAATCATCTGTTTTGCATTCTTTGACCAGGCTTTCAAAATAATCAAGATCGCCACTGCTGTCTTTAATACCAACAACATTGGGATGCCCTACAAATTTTTTGGCAACTTGAACAGGAATTTTTTTGCCATTAAATTGAGGAATACTGTACAGCATGAGTGGTAATTTACTATATTCTACAATGGTTGTAAAAAAGTGTTCGATCATTTCATCTGTCATGGGGAAATATGGAGGGAGCTGAAGGGAAACAATGTCTGCTCCTGAATCATATGCTTTATCTGCAAAATCCAATACATCTTCATATGCACATGCTCCAATCCCGGCAATGACCGGAACCTTTTTATCTACGGCTTTGATAACTGTATCAATGGCTTCAAGCCTTGCCTTTACGGGCAATGCCAGAAATTCGCCGGTTGATCCGGCTACATAAAAACTGTTCACATTATCGATCAATTTATCGATGATTCGGTTCATGGCCTCTGCATCAAACTCCCGTTCCTTTGTCAGCGGGGTCACCAATGGTACCATGAGGCCCTGTAATTTGGACATAAAACTTTCCCTTTCCGATTATTTTTATTTATAACATATTATTTTTCGGCATCTTAATCAAGCAGTTTTTTTCGCAAAAACGGCAATTTAAATACAATTTGAGAGAATTATATAACAGTTGAAATATTTATAACATTTAATTGTTATATTTTTTACAATTTTGAATATGAAATATAATAGTTTAGGAGGAAAAATGAAATCGAAATTTTTTATTATTCTGGCTCAGGTCGTGTTATTGCTGGGGATTCAGTCATCTGCTGTAATGGCCCATTGTGAGATTCCTTGTGGTATATATAATGATGAATTGCGTGTAAAATTGATTTTGGAGCATGCTACAACCATAGAAAAATCAATGAACCAGATTGTTCAGTTGTCAGGAGAAACTCCGGTTAATTACAATCAGCTTGTGCGCTGGGTTACCAATAAAGAAGACCATGCAAACAAGGTACAGGATATTGTAAGCCAGTATTTTATGACACAACGCATTAAACCGGAACAGGAAAAGTATACTGAAAAAGTTACTCTTTTGCACCAGATGCTTGTGACTGCTATGAAATGTAAACAAACCACGGATTTGAGCAATGTTGAAAAGTTACGCGAGTTGACTGATAAATTCAGCGAGTTATATTTTGATGCTGCAGCAAAAGAACACATGAAAGAACATAAACACTAGAGTTTAAATTTTCCCGGTAGTACCAAGCTGCCGGGATTTTTCATTTATGGATAGTATACTCTTCTTTAACCTTCATATCTCCACTTTCAAAATGTACTGTTTGAAATCTCAATAATGGCAGCCCCGTTTTAGCATCTATGATTAACTCTGTTTCTGCGGAAAGAACATTATCTACAAATACATCAAAGGTGATAGCGTTATCATTTTTTTCAGCGTTTTGAACATTTTTTACCGTTACCCATTGTTGAACGGTACCATCGGTTTTATCAGGTTGTCTGCCAAATTGCATTACGGCAATGTTATGTAACAATCCCATTCTTGTTAAACCAATAATTAATCCCTGGTTTAAATATGGCGGGGTTTGTGCGCTGTTATTGCTTTTACCATTGCTGATTTGCAATTCTGATCCGTCAGAAAAAAGCACAAGCTTGAGGGTGTCACCGGCAAATCCACCATTGGCAGAGAATTGTATCCGATTGCCGGATAGTAACTGCAATGTACCTTTAGCATTGGCCTCAATTGCACCCGTTGCGGTTATATTGAAATCGATTTTGACGGAATCAGATTCCAACAGGTTGGTTTCGAGTGCGTTCATGCGAACGATAGCGGAATTATTTTCATTTGCGATTACCAGAGATGCACAAATCGAAAAGAATAAAAGGATTTTATAGATTTTCATATAGTGCCTTTTTTATTTATCCGTTTTAATATATAATAGAGTGGAATGCCAATAGCAACATTCATCAAGGCGATTCCGGATTCAATGGGCCTTGTAATGAGAGATAACAGTAAAATGATCAAAGACAATGTAACAAAAAAGATCATGGTATAGGGGTACCCCGGCATTTTTAATGCAGACCCTTGTTTGCGTAATTTTACCAAGCTTGTTGCTGTAAGAACGGGAAAGAGCCCCAGCGAAAAGCCCATATATGTCAGAATCTGATCAAACGATCCTGTCATGACATAAAGAATAGCGATTGCACTTTGTAACAGAATTGCCGCAACCGGTACACCGGTTTTGGGGTGCACCTGTGCAAAGAATTTGAAAAAAAGTCCGTCTGTAGCCATGGCATAGTAAACCCGTGGACCCAGTATAATAAACGCACTTAGTGAAGAAAAGAGAGCAAACGCAATCAATGCGGAAACAGTCCGCTCCGCGGCTTGCCCGAATATGTTTCCAGCGGCTAGTCCGGCAATGGATATAACGCCACTCATTTCCTGTGGTGACAGCGCGTAAATATAAAACGCGTTTATCAACAGATATAATACTACAACAATGGCAGTCCCGGAAATGAGCGAGCGTGGCAGGTTTTCATCCGGATCAGCGATTTCTGAACCAATATACGTGGCCGCATTCCAACCGCTGTAAGCAAACATGATCCACATGAGTGATAATCCTGCGGTTGTAATTGTAGAAAGATTAAAAGTTATTGGTTTACTCTGGATAAAGTGGGTTAAAGATCCGCTTCCGGCAGTAAAGCCCATAATTACCAGGCCGATTAACAGTCCAACTTTGAGAAGCGTCAATCCGTTTTGGATGCGGGTACCGAATTCAACTCCTCTTGCATGGATCAGGGTAAATACAAGGATGATCAGGATTGCAATTCCTTTTTCAATTGTATCTGACGAAACAGGTAAAACCGTGTTAAATTGCTCTGTTAAACCCGGTACCGCCCTTGATAGATATGCTGAAAATCCAATTGCGGACGCGGCAATAGGTGCTGAAAAACCTGCAACCAAAGAAATCCATCCGCTTAAGAAACCGGGTAAGGGATGATAGAGTTCGGAAAGGAAACGGTATTCTCCGCCGGCATGGGGAAATGCCGCACCCAATTCAGCATAAACAAATGCACCGGCAAGAGCAATTAATCCCCCAACAAGCCAAAGGCACAGCATTACCAGGGGATTTCCCAAATCTGCTATCAGTAAACCCGAGGTGGTAAAGATCCCCGCACCTATCATATTGGCAATAACGATATTTGTAACCGGAAACCAACCCAGTTTTCGTTTTAATTGTGGCCCCATATCCGTCTCGTTAAAAGTAGATGATGTTTATTTTTTCTTTTTATACGAAATTGACACACCCGCTTGAGAAGATTTGTCAATGGTTGTTTCCAGATCCGGATGGTTTTGTGCGTATTGTAAAAATTCTTTAATAGAAGTACTGTAGAGATTGGTAACATTGTGCGCGGTAAAACATCCACCGGGTTCTAATTTTGGCAGCACATCTTGAAGGTATTGAGTATACCACCCCTTGTCGGCATCACTGAAAACAAAATCGAACGGCCCCTCCAGTTGTTTAACCAGCTCATGCGCGTCAGCCAGTCGCGCGTCAATGTAATCCGATACGCCGGCTTTTTCAAAGTTTTCAAGGGCCTGGCGATGGCGTTCTTTATTGATTTCAATGGTGATCAGTTTGCCGCCGGTTTTACTGAGGGCCCAGGCAATCCAGATTGCGGAATGACCGGTAGAAGTCCCTATTTCTAATGCTTTAGTATAATTGTTTTTTATAATCAAGTCGTAAAGTAATTTGCCATCATTTACCGGTACGTTCATATCGTACCATTGCCCCTGGTGGCTTGAAAGAAATGAATGTACTTTAGCGTCAAGGTCTGTATGGTTTGTTTCCTGGGTAAAACCATTTTGCAGCATTACCAGGATAATAATGAGTAACATAATTGTTCTCTTCATATGTACCTCCACATGTTGAAATACCTATTAAACACATATAAATATGAAATTATGCCTATAAAAATTTTCAAAAATTATGTATATTGTAAAAAATGGAGGAAATATGAAAAAGTTCTTTGCCTGGTTTGCTTCTATACTGGCAGTATTGATTTTTGCCGTTGTGATTTTTTCACTGGTGCGGACACGGGACCGTCATCCCGATTATGATCTGGACCTGACACTTGAGAGTCCTTCTCTGAATAACGGGCTCAAAGCGGGTTTGGCCAAAGTTGCAATTACCCCGGAAATTATTGACAGCTGGTACGATGCTGACGGGAATTCGCGGTTTAATCCTGACAAAGGGGATTCTGTTATTGATAATAATGGCAATGGGAAATTTGATGCTTATTGGATGGCAGGATTCAGCAACAACCACCCCATTCAGGGAGTGCATGACGATATCTGGGCACGTTCCGTTTATTGGGAAAATGGTGATATGGGTGTTGCCTATGTTGTGCTGGATGCCATTGGATTTTTCCATGATGATGTTATAGAGCTGCGTGAAATGATAAAGATAGAAAATCCGGATATTGATCATGTTATTGTTTCATCCACACACAATCATGAAGTCCCTGATCTGATGGGATTATGGGGCCCCAGTGTTTTTAAAACGGGTGTGAATGATGAATATAAACAGTTTGTTAAAGAACAGGCAGTTAAAGCGGTAACTCTGGCAAAACAACATGCCGTACCTGCCTATTTAAAACTGGCTAAAATTGATTCAACCGGAGATGATCTGATACGCGATAGCCGCCCGCCAATTGTTAAGGATGATACCATCCGCATGATGCAGTTTTGCGATTCGGAAACGGATAAAGTGTTGGGTGTTTTATTGAATTATGGTAATCACCCGGAAACCCTGGGCTCACGCAACAACCTGATCACTGCTGATTTTTGTCATTACTGGCTTGAAGGCATTGAAAGCGGCATTGTATATGATGGTGAAACCAAACGGGATGGTGTTGGTGGTATTGCGGTTTTTGCTAACGGAGCTGTTGGCGGATTGATGACAACCCTGGGTTGTAATGTTTACGATCCCTGGACAGATAAACATTATAAAGAAGGTTCTTTTGAAAAAGCAAGAGCGCAGGGTTACCGACTGGCTGACGCCGTTTTGAACAAAATGGAAACGGATGACTGGCAGGTTGTCAAAGATCCGGCTATGAAATTAAGAGCAAAAACATTTCTGGTTCAGGTAGATAATGATATATTTAAACTGGCCGGAGTATTGGGTGTTTTGAATCGCGGATTTATTAAATTTAAATACCTGCGCAGTGAAGTGAACTTGTTGTCCATTGGGCCTGCGTGGATTGCTACAGTTCCCGGTGAAATTAATCCCGAGATTGTAAATGGAGGTATTGAATTGCCTGAAAATCGGGATCTGGAGACGGGCATTGTTGAAATACCTCCCATCCGCGAGTTGATGCAGGGAGATATGAATTTTGTGATTGGACTGGGTAATGATGAATTGGGTTACATGATGCCAAAAAGCCATTGGGATGCCAAAGAGCCCTATACCTATGGTGAAAAAAAGCACTATGGAGAAGTCAATTCATTGGGACCTAATACAGCTCCAACGGTTTATAAAGAGGTAAAAGGATTGATAGATACATTTTAAACAGGGTAATCATTGGGTAAGAGTTGAACTAAATTTATGGAGAAGGAGATGAAAACTCTCAAATCAATGTTGATGATATGGGTAGTGTTATCAACCGTACTTTATTCGCAGCCGTTTGACGCGAAAAATATTCCATTGCCGGAACACCCCAGACCGGATTTTATGCGGGTCGACTGGTTAAATTTAAACGGTCCCTGGCAATTTGCGTTTGATACGGAAGACAGTGGTATTGACAAAAGCTGGTTTGATGGAAAGCATGATTTTGACAAAACCATCATGGTACCGTTTTCGTGGGGCAGTAAATTGTCTGGCGTTGCGGATGAAGGAGACGTTGGCTGGTATCGTAAAAACATTACCGTACCTGCAGCCTGGAGCGGTAAGCGTGTATTTGTGGTTGTTGGCGCATGTGACTGGCATACAACAGCATGGTTAAATGGCGAACAATTAGGCACCCACCAGGGTGGCTATACTCCCTTTGAATTTGAATTGCCGGCGGGCACTCAATCCGGTGAGCTGGTATTGCGTGTGGATGATATTAAACGCGATTTTAAACTCTATGGTAAACAGGGATATGGCCGAGCAGCGGGCATCTGGCAGACCATCTATCTTGAAGCCCGTCCCGATGTTTATGTAGAAACCATACACTTTACTCCGGATATAGATAAAAATGAGGTCACGGTTGATCTCATGTTGAATGCTCCCGCACCTAAAAAATTATCATTAGATCTTGATTTTGCAGTGAACGGCAACAAGGAAGCTTCATATGCCGGTGAAATTGCGAGTAGGAAGGATGAGGTTTCTTTTGTTGTGCCTCTTGAAAATGCAAAATTGTGGTCTCTTGATGATCCCAATTTGTATGATGTTACCGTCAAGCTTGATAAAGACGTGTTGGCTACCTATTTTGGTATGCGCAAAATCAGTGTGGTAAATTTACCGGGCAGTGAGATTCCCTATATTGCGCTGAATAATGAACCGGTATACCTGCAAACAACCCTGGACCAGGCTTATCATCCTGATGGTTATTACACTTTTCCCAGCGATGACTTTATGCGTGATGAAATTTTACGTTCACGTCGTATTGGTTTGAACGGTCAGCGTGTTCATATCAAAGTAGAGATTCCCCGTAAACTCTACTGGGCTGACAAGTTGGGTATGTTTATCATGGCGGATGTTCCCAATAGCTGGGGTAATCCCGATAAAGATATGCAAAAAGAATCCGAATACGCTATGCGTCAAATGATCAAACGCGATTATAATCACCCCGCTATTTTTGCCTGGGTTTTATTTAATGAAACCTGGGGCTTAAAAACCGATGACAAGGGGTACTTGCCAAAAACCCAAAAATGGGTGGCAGAAATGTACCACAAGGCAAAGGAACTGGACAAGACGCGTTTGATTGAAGACAACTCGGCTTGTTTATACGATCATGTGATTACAGATATTAACAGTTGGCATGATTACAAAGCAGGTTATCAATGGAAAAGCGTTCTGGATAATGTTGTTAAAAATACCTATGAAGGTTCTACCTGGAATTATGCCGAGGGATACAAGCAAGACAAAGACCCGCTTTTCAACAGTGAGTGTGGTAATGTATGGGGATACGAAGGCAGTACCGGTGATGTAGACTGGTCTTTTGACTATCATTGGATGATGAATGAATTTCGTCGCCGTCCCCAAATTTGCGGCTGGCTTTATACCGAACATCATGATGTGATCAATGAATGGAACGGATATTATAAATATGACCGTTCTCAAAAATTTACCGGTATGGGCGACATTGTAGAGGGTATGGCATTGAATGATATGCACAGCCCCTCTTATATTGTTGTAGGTGAGCAAATTTGTGAAGATGTCAGTATAGGAGAAACCATTGATGTGCCTGTTTTTGCTTCTTTTATGACAGATAAAAATTATGCGATGGGTCTTGAATTAGAAGCTTCTTTGTATGGATGGACAACAACCGGTGAGTACAAAGAATACTGGAAAACCACAGTGCCGGTTCCTTATCTGCCCTGGTTGAACCACAAGCTGGACCCATTGTCTGTTGTAATGCCCGATGCTCCGGGATTGGCAATTCTAGCCGTCCGGTTAATGGACCCCATGGGCACTGTATTGCACCGAAATTTTACTTCTTTTCAGGTTATTGGAAAAAATTTGTACCCGGATGAAAAACAACTGGTTGTATCTACGGAAGCCAGAGATTTTACCGATTCTAAATGGAGCGTTAAACAATGGGACGTTCTTGACGGATTAAAGGTCAACGGCGCTGGGAGTGGTTTTTTTGAATACCGCATGCGCGTACCCAAAAAACTGGATGCGGATCTGATAGATGAAGCTGTGTTCAGAGCAGAATTGGGTGCAAAACAATTGTTTGGTAAAGACCAGGATAATCAAACCGAGATGGATGGTAATTATATGCTGGGCAAAGGCACTTTTGATCCATCACGCAATCCAAATTCTTACCCCATGACAGATGAGACTTTGTATCCCAGTATGGTGCAGGTGATTATAAATGGTGTTTCATGCGGTGTGTTTGATTTAAAGGACGATCCTGCTGATCATCGCGGATTGTTGAGCTGGCATAATCAACCCCATGATCGCAAACTGCGCGAGGCGGGTTCTTATGGTTATCTTGTGAATGCTGTACTTCCGGAGAAAGTAATAAGAGACGCTATCAAGACGGGTGAACTGGTTGTACGTCTGCAAGTGGATGATTCATTGCCGGGTGGACTTGCTGTTTATGGCGAGAAATTCGGTCGGTATCCGCTGGATCCTACAGTTATTTTTCAAATGAAATAGATTAAAAAGGCACCCGCATTTTGGCGGGTGCCTTTTGTATTTAAATAAAATGCTTATCCCTCAACCATAGCTCTTTCATACTGACAATTAAATTCCTGCCAATAAAAATACCAATATTGTTTTCATACGGAATACTATATTTTGTCTTGTGTATAGCAGCTTGTTCTACAAATTCTAGCGCATTGAGGTGGTCTTCCATTTTACCACCGATGATGATAACTGTGTTGTAATATTTGTTAAAATACTCTTTACCCCAGAACCAGTAATTGTTGTGCATGCATATTACGGGAGGAAGATCGTATTTTTCCCGATAATAGTCCATAGCCCCGGCTTCACCGTAGTTATGGGCATATATTATGGTATTTTGTTTATCCGGTTCGGGCAGAGAGTGATATACGTCTGCAACGGATTTTGCCATTTCTTCCCAACCATGCATATCTGCGTAAAACTGGGGCAGCTGGGACAATTCTTTGCCTTCGTTAGATTCTGCCTGAATGCCCAGATTGGATGAATATTGGATAAATTGTTCCACCGGTAATATGGGTATTGCAAGCGGAGCAATGGCAATACCTCCGGCCAGCAGAATTACCGGAACCGCAAACATGCCCCATTTCATATATCGTAATTGAAAAAGTTTTTCAACAAGAATGCTGCCGCCGGCAAATAGAGGTAAAAATGCGGGCGATAGATACTCGGGTTTGCTGTGCCCATTGATAATCAGTATAGCAAATGTTGTTATAAAGATCCATCCCAGCATTTGATATTTTCTACCGGATTTGGGAAACAGCAAATAAACCAGGCCGGCTATCCAAATGGGTAGTAGAAACGGGTGCATATTGAGTACAAGGCCGGATAAAAAGTCCAAGCGTGAAATTCCATTGTATTTGTGTTGTGTTGCATTGTGCATGAATTCAAGCATTGGAAAATCGTTTGTGATATTCCAAATGATATATGGAGCAAAGATTAAAAAAGCGATACCACCAGCCAGATAGGGACGAATGGTTAGTAGTTTTTTTCGTTGTGGTGTAAGCAGCAGGCCTGCTATAAATCCCATAGCCAGCCAGGCCATACTGATCTTGTTGAGCATTCCCAGACCAACAATAATTCCAAAAAGAATCCAGTCCATCAGCGTGTCTTGCTGGATGATGCGCACAAGCATATAAAAAGCTATTGCCCAGAGGAGAATGTCAAAACTGTTCATAGAGTAAAAACTGTTCATAGCCAGATAAATGGGGGCTACGCAAACAGCAACACTACTCATAAGGATTGCAAAAAGCCCTCCACCCAGGCGTCGTGTTACAAGACCGGTGAAAAACACAGTGAGTGCGCCTGCAAGTGCAGGTAGTAACCGGATAGTGAAAACAGAATCTCCAAAAACAGATTTGTACAACCATAGAATATAAATTGATAAAGGGGGCTGATCTACATATCCCGCAGCGAGGTGGTTGGCACATGCAAGGTAATATAATTCATCTCTAAATATACCATAACCGGCAAATAAATTGGTATAAATATGAACGAAAAATTTGGCAAAGACAAACAGCAAGAGCACTGCCATTTCGGGGGAAATGTGTTTTGATTTCACGAGTACTCCAATTTTAGAATATAAAATATATACGTTAGCAGGTGTAAAAAGTAACATGTAAAGAAACAAAAAAGCCCGGAAATTTAATTAAAAACCGGGCTTTTTTATAAAAGGGGATTATCTACTGACAAACTCGACCGCAATGCTGTCCTGAAATATGTTTGCCCGAACCGTACAATTACTACCATCATCGTCTCCGTCCAGTGTGCCGATACCTTCCAGCACAAGTCTTCTAGCTCCTGCGGAAATTACCGAGTATGCTCCATTTTCATTATCGTCAAGCACGGTGAGCTTTTCAATGGTCAGGCCTTCAAAACTGTGGCCTCCTCCACCCATCATTTTGGGCTTTATAAAGTATTCCTGCGCACTGGATGCGAGGACCAGCAAATCATTGGTAACTGCTTCCAGATTTGAAGTTGCTGAAAACAAGGAGAAAATTTGAATTCCAACAACAACCGCAATTGCCACAATAATTACAGTGAGTACAATCAACAAGAGTTGTGATTGTCCCATAATGAGCTCCGTTATTATTCTAAAGCAAATTTCTCTTGTTACAAATCAACAATTATACCAGAATGAGTTAAATTCAATTTTTTATATACAGAGAAGTTTGATATTTAATAGTCAGGCATTCTTGAGTAAGGCATTGTTTTTGAAGGTTTTAGGTTGTGCCGTAGAGGCTTTTTTGATGTGATATTTGATCAAGTTATGGTTAAACTGATGAGACATGAAAAAATTTTTAAAAAAATGTTACCAACAGGGGATAACTTTTTATTTTTATGTAGCCTACAGGGGACATAAAAAGCCGGTACAAATAACTGTACCGGCTTGATATATTATACCAGGGGACACTCGGCGGCAATTTTAGCATCTACTTTGCCTGCAAAGTTTTTATCAAAATGGGCTTTGAATAAACCGGCCAGTTTTTGGGCAGTTTCTTCAAACGCGCTTTTATCGTCCCAGGTGTTTACAGGATTTAATACTTCACTGGGTACATTCGGACAGGTTTTGGGAATCCAGATTTTGAACAGTTTATCCTGTTCATATTCCACTTTATCCAGATCACCGTTCAATGCTGCACGAACCATGGCACGAGTCAGGTTAATGTCCATACGATCTCCAACACCATAAGGACCACCGCTCCAGCCGGTATTGATTCCATAAACATTAACATTGTGTTTCTGCATTTTTTCACCAAGAAGGTCCGCATAGTCTGACGGGTTTCGCGGCATAAAAGGAGCACCAAAAAAGCGTGAAAACGCAGCCTGGGGCTCGGTAATTCCGGTTTCAGTTCCCGCAAGTTTAGAGGTGTAACCCATTATAAACCAGAACATAGCCTGTTCCGGAGTCAGTTTGGATACGGGTGGTAAAACTCCGTATGCGTCAGCAGTCAGAAACAGGATTGTGCTGGGATGCCCGGATTTTGATGATTCTTTAACATTTGAATTGTATTTCAATGGATATGAAGAACGCGAGTTGGGAGTATAGCGTTCATCATCCAGGTCATAAGCACCATCAGGGTAAACCATCAGGTTTTCTACAATTGAACCGTGACTCAGATAATGGTCCGGATGAAAAGTAGCATAAAAGATATCCGGTTCTTTATCCGGATTTAAATTGATCAGTTTTGCATAGCAGCCATTTTCAAAGTTGGCAACACCTGTGTCGTTCCAACCATGTTCATCATCACCCAAAAGCGCACGTTCAGGATCTGCAGACAAGGTTGTTTTTCCGGTTCCTGAGAGACCCAGCAGCATGGCACAATCGCCTTTGGGGCCTTCATTGGCTGAACAGTGTAAGGGAAGAATGTTTTCTTCGGGCAGATAATAGTTCATTACGGTAAAGATCAATTTTTTCATTGATCCCATATATGCTGAACCATACACAATGCCCACGCGTTTATCAAAATCAATGGTTACCAAAAGATCAGAATATTCACCATTGGGCAGTTTTCTAACCCGGTCTTTATATTTATCTGTATCCAGATAATCATAAGGTAATGAGAGCAATACAAAGGGTTTTTCCGCAAAAATGCTGGTTTCCAGATCAAGAGGAACCGGGCGGAACATATTGTCAATGAAAAGTGCGCTCAGGGGGTTATCAGTAACAGTCAAAATGGGTAAAGCGTATGAAGAATCTGCACCTACAACACGGTTCAATGTGTAGAGGGTCTTTTTTTCACCCAGTGTACGGATTGCATCGTCAAATACCATTTCAAATGTATCCGGCTCCATGGGAATACAGTTTGCAGATGTCCAGTCGATATTTTTTTCGCTGGTTGAATTCTTGACCATATAGGTGTCTTTGGGGCTTCGCCCGGTCGAATGTGATGGGGTCCATGTTGCGAGAGTACCGGATTTCATAACCACTGCCCGTTTTTGAGCAACAGAATCAGAAATCATTTTCTCACGAGATGGATCGACCAATAGTTGACTGGGGTCTTTTTTTAGCATGTCTTTTACAATCGAATGATGTTGTTTCATACTATGCTCCATTTTGATTTATGATTTAAAAAAATTATCTTGTCTTTATAGTTTTCCCTTGTCAGGTATTGTTTAAAGTTGCTTATTTTAAAACAGTACCTGTTCTCTAGAGATATTTCAGTTCCGGATCATAAGACGATAGGAATGTCGATCAAAGCAAATAAGAGAATCGGTTTGTATGAATCATTGGTGTATAATATTTAAATTAGAATAAAAATATAAAAAAGCAAAACCTTTTTTGCCTTTTTCTGTAAATAATTGCAAAATAATTTTTTTAGACACACAGTGTTTGTTTTGAAAATTGATATTGACCTTTTAAAGATAGATTGCTATATTAAAACAAGAATTTTAATATATTGGGTTACCATCGAAATCATCTTATTTTTGTGAATATACAATTATGATAAAAGAATTTGGACAAAGATCTGTTATTTCATATTACAAGTTTATATCGCGCTTTGGGAATAGACCTGCTCCGGTAAGCATTTTTGAGCAAATCAAAGACGCCAATAATGTATTATTGTGCCTGCCAAATGATATGCAAAAGCTGAGCGGAATTGTATCATTTGATTCTTTTCGTCAAGTCTTTCCTAACGCAAAAATTACCTTGTTATATAATGCAGATACTATACAGAATAATGGCTTTCCAAAAGGATTTAAACGCATTTTTTATCAAAAGGCACAGCTTTCAACATTGGGAATGCCCCCCAAAAGCTTACGATTGGATATTCTTAGAGAAAAATATGATATTGCTATTGATCTGAGTCTGGAATATAATTACATCAATACCAGTGTGATCTGGGAGAGCAAAGCATGCTTGCGTATAGGCTTTAACCATCCCATGCGTGATGATTTGTACAACTTTTTAATTCGTGTAAAAACAGGTGAAACCCCTGAAAATACATATAATTCTTTGTTCCGGTATCTGGGTGCCGGTACGATCAAAACCACATAAAGCTTTTTATATTCTTTAATGCTTTTTCCGCTTTTTCTATACCTTCAGTAATAAAATAATCTATTTTTTCAAATTCGGACCAGTGGAATGTACTAACCTCGGGTTGGATCAGTACATCTGCCTGTTTGATCATTTGATTATGATAAAGCATTGAAGAAATGCTATAACTCCTTAGAACAATATCGATACTGTTATCAAGATCGGGCTTGCTTTCTAGTGAACCTGACACATCTACGGCTACAACTTTGGTGTGAGGGTGAAATTGTTTTGCAATGGTGATAGGAACCGGGGCCGAGTATGCACCATCTACCAGGATTGTATCATCCATTTTGATTGGCGGGAAAAAACCGGGTATGGACGCGCTGGAAATTACAGCCTGAATGATGGGGCCGGATTTATGTAACACCATGGAGCCTTTGAGTAAATCTGTAGAGATTGCTGTGAAGGGGATTTTTGTATCTTCAATATTGCTGTCATCAAGAATGTATTTTACAGGGACCCGTAATTTTTCTGTAGAAAACAGCGAGTTTCTAAAAAGAGCTATATTCATAGTGATCTGTTCTTTGATCTGTGAAGATAATTGCTCAAACCAGCCTTCGTGGTCTTTATTGATCCCATTATAGGATTTGGTACCTTTGTAGGTTCGGGAATCATCAATCAGATCACGAAATTTTTGTTCTACGGTGTTGATATCCCGAGTTTGAGCATAGGCTGCGCCAACAACCGCACCCATACTTGTACCTACAATTTGTTTGATGGGTATTTTTTCTCTTTCCAGTACCCGAAGAACTCCCAAATGGGCCAGTCCTCTTGCACCGCCGCTACCAAGTACCAGCGAAATGGGTTTTTTAAATAGCATAGTTTTCCTTTATCTTAACAGGGTGATTCGTATTGTGTGAGAGGTATTGTTGGTTTTGAAATAACAGAAATAACTACCGGATGCTGCCGGTTCACCGTTCTCATGGGTACCGTTCCAGTAAATGCGTTGATAGTTTCCGGCAGGTCGATTTGCATTCCACAGGGTTTTGATTTTCTGACCCAGTACGTTATAAACACTCATATTGACGTGTGTTGTCTGTTCCAGATTGAAAATAATTCTAACTGAATTGTCATTTGCGGGATTAAAGGGATTGGGATAGCAGCCCAACTGGTTATTATCTGTCAGTACAACGGTTTCACCCCAATAATTTAATGCTTTTATTGCATTAACTAATCCGTAACCATAGGTATTGTTCGGATCTGTATTCCTGTCTGCAGTGTTGATAATAGCTTCCCGAACCTGTTCGGGGGTAAGCCCGGGATGTGCGCTCAAAATCAGGGCTGCTACTCCGGTAACCAGTGGACAAGATGCAGAGGTACCTGAAAAAGAAACGTATCCGGAAGTTTGCGTGCTGGCTGCAACAATACCTTCTCCCAATGCAACAACCTCGGGTTTGATGCGCCCATCGGCTGTGGGGCCGCGAGAGCTATAAGAAGTTATGTTTCCATTTCCAAAGACAGAACCCACACTGATAACATTAAAAGCATCGGCAGGTGCGCTGATGATTTCCCAAGAGATATTGCCTTCATTCCCGCAGAGGTAACGACTGTAATCCCTTTGCTTACTGCAATGTCAGCGGCAATTGAGATTGGTGCTGTTTTACCATCCATATCTTCGGGTATGTACCAATCCAGATATCCAATGCTGGAAGAAATAATATCCGCACCCAGACTATCTGCCCATTCTGCAGCTGCAATCCAGTGGTCTTCTTCAACGGGCGCTTCAATTCTCATGTCTTCTGTTTTGGCTAGAAGGAAATCCGCTCCAAAGGCAGTGCCTATTAATGCTCCGGGTTTGTAACCGGCTATAACGGATAATGCATAGGTTCCGTGATGGTTCTGGCTGGACACATCCTGATTTTCCTCTTCATTATCCACATTGCTGTCATTATGAATGAAATCGTAGCTATCTACAACATGAACGTCCTCTAACGCAGGATGGGTCAGTCGATATCCGGTATCCAGAACAGCGATGAGAACCCCTTGTCCCGTAATTCCTTTATCGTGGATCTCGGGAATACGCAAATGGTCATTCTGGAAAAGAGAAGGACCGTAATCGATAGCTGCAGATTTTTGTAATCCCTCTGAAACAGATATCTCGTTAAATGTGTTGATGGGAGCTTTTGTGCCGGTTAGCACTGGTTGAATTTCTTTAATAAAAGAATATTGGGAAATCTGTTCAATCTGTTCTCTACTTAAATAAGCAGAAACAGCATTTAACCATTTTGAGCGGTTTTGGAATGTTATATTGTTGGCTTTCAGGATGTCTAAATATTCCTGGCAGACTGGAAAGTCTGCAAAATCAAATGCCGGGCCGTTTGTGTTCATTTTGGCCCGGCGTTCCAAAGCTTTTTGAGTAAAATACTGTTTTCCGTCAAAAGATTTTGTTAATGATTGCGGCCCTTTGTCATTAAAGTATATCCAGTATTTGAATTGATTACCGGTTTGAGATAACAAGAATCCGGGTATTATCAGTAAAAAGAATATACATTTTTCAAGGGCGCTCATGGTACCTATCGATTAACCATATATGCGTTTTTGATCACAACATCAACTGTTGGATACGATTTTTCTCGTGCGCGAGGATTAGCAACGCGTGTCGGTACGTTTGCAATGGCATCCAGCACATCCAAACCGCCAATCACTTTGCCGAACACGGTATATTTACCGTCAAGGGCGCGGGTACCTTCGCGGGAGAGACAGATAAAGAACTGGCTACCGGCTGAATTCGGGCTTTGTGAACGAGCCATTGACAAAACACCAGCGCCATGCGGAAGATCATTAAATTCAGCATTCAGGCTGTACCCGGGATTTCCATAACCATCATTCTGGGGATTATTGTCGCGTGTCAGAATGTCTCCACCCTGAATCACAAATCCGGGAACAATGCGATGGAATTTTGTACAAGTATAAAATCCGGATTTAACCAGGCGTTTAAATGCAGTACAATGTTCCGGTGCAACATCGGTGTTAAATGCCAGAACCATGGTGCCATAATTGGTCTCTATTACAGCGACTTCTTTTTTACCTACCGGTTCTTTGGGAAAGTTTTTTAAATCATTCATTATGGTTTGTATATCCTGCTGGGATAAAGTGTCGCAGGGAGCATCAGAACCGGGGTTCTGTTCTTTTGCTTTTTCCAACAGGTTTGCAACCTGTTCATTTGTCAGGGGTGCAAACGGATCAAATTTTTGGCAGGATATACCTGCAATTATGATGAACAAGGCCAATAAAATTACACGAAAACGCATTCACAATCTCCTTTGTTTATATGAATGATAAAATTAAAAAAAATACTCTACACTATCAAGCGCAAAATCAAAAATATACTGCGAATGATTCAATACAATTTATTAATGTTTGTTGAAATTGAACAGGATTTTAATTAACTTTTGTCATGAAAATACCTGATATTGAAATGCCATATGCAGAGGTAGTGTTCCCCATACCTGTGCAAAACTCTTATACTTATATTATTCCTGAACGCTTTGCAGATGATGTAGAACCGGGAGTGCGAGTTCTGGCGCCATTTGGTCCCAGAAAAACTACCGGTTTTGTGGTATCGCGCAAGGCCAGCAGCGATTTCCCCAAGCTCAAATCGATTGAAGAAGTACTTGATCCTGTACCTTTGTTTACTCCTGAGGTTTTGGGACTGGCAAAGTGGATTGCTGAGTATTATGTTTGTGGATGGGGAGAAGTATTAAAAGCAGCGCTCCCTGCCGGAATCCATTTGAATTCTGAGCGAATTTTGCGTTTGCTAACGGATGATCCCGTCAGGCTTGCTGACTCGCTTATGGTGCGCTCGCCACGTCAGGCAGAGATTGTAAGACGTCTGGGTGGACAAAATCCCATGTCTTATAACAAGCTGAAAAAGCAAATGTCTGGCGGCTCCTTTTATTCAAGCTTGAAACGGTTGAGACAGGAAGGTTTTGTAAGGATAGAGCTGGAGCTTTCACGCGCAAGGGTTGATGCCAAACATGAAACCCTGGTCAAACTTCCTGAAACCCTGACCCATGACGAAGTTGAAGCTATTATAAAGTCCATTGCTGCTAAAGCTCCCAAGCAGGCGGATTGTTTGCAGGTATTATTGGACAATCATGACCGTGAATTCTCACGTACCGGTCTGGCCCGGCAAGCCAAAACAACTCCGGCATCGGTTGCTACTCTGGTGGAAAAGGGATTCCTGGAACTGGAAACCCGTGAAGTAATCAGAGATTATTATTCCAGTTTGAAAATTGATCCACCAAAGGCAATAACTTTAAATCCCGACCAGCGGGAATCTCTGGAAGCTATTGCAAAAAAATTGGATGAAAAAGTTTATAATACATTTGTATTGCACGGCGTAACCGGAAGCGGAAAGACCCAGGTTTACATTGAATCGATTTATCACGCCCTTGAAAAAAATAAATCTGCAATTGTACTGGTGCCTGAAATTGCACTGACACCGCAAATGGTCAGACGGTTCCGAGCGCATTTTGGCGACAAGGTGGCGGTTTTCCATAGCCGCATGTCTCCGGGTGAGCGTTATGATTCATGGCGGCAAACCTGGGAAGGCAAACATCAGATTGTCATTGGTCCGCGTTCTGCAATATTTGCTCCGTTAAAAAATCTGGGATTGATTATCATTGATGAAGAGCATGAACCTTCATTCAAACAAAGCGATTTGACACCGCGCTATAATGCCAGAGATGTAGCAGTAGTAAGAGGACAGCTGCACAAGGCTGTGGTTGTATTGGGCTCTGCCACACCTTCTATTGAGACCTATTACAATACCCATATAGATAAATTTGAATTGCTGAAAATGCCGCGGCGTATTGATGATATTCCCATGCCCAAGGTTGAACTTGTTGACATGAAACGGGAACCAAGGACCATTGGTAAATCGGGACCTATTATTTTTTCCAGGCCGCTTCGTAAAAAGATTGATGAAAAGCTGAATCTGGGTGAACAGATTATCTTGTTTTTAAACCGCAGAGGGTTTGCACCGGTTTATAAATGTACGGATTGTGGTTATACCGCAGAATGCCGGTTTTGCGACATACCCATGACGTTCCACAGCAAGGGCGGACGATTAAAGTGCCACTATTGCGGATACAATCGTTACGCTCCTGAAAAGTGCCCCGAATGTGGGGGCTCTGAAGTGCTGTTTAGAGGTGTTGGTACCCAGCGTGTAGAAGAAGAACTGCATGAACTTTTTCCCGGTGTTAAGGCATTGCGTATGGATCTGGACACTACACGCGGCAGAATGGCACATGACAATTTGCTGAAAAAGTTTGGCGACCGTGAATATCAGATCTTGCTGGGAACGCAAATGGTAGCAAAGGGGTTAGATTTTCCCAATGTTACATTGGTGGGAGTAATCTCTGCTGATACGGAACTGTTTTTACCGGATTTTAGATCTGCGGAACGAACGTTTCAATTGATCACTCAGGTGGCAGGCCGCGCGGGAAGAAAAGAAAAATTGGGTGAAGTGATTGTACAGAGCTTTTCTCCCGAACATTACAGCCTGCAGTTTGCCAGATTGCATCATTATGAGAACTTTTTTAAATCAGAGATCATGGACCGCAAGGGTTTGATATATCCGCCGTTCAGCAGATTGATCAATATTTTGTTCAAAGGCGAAAACGAGTTTCTTGTACAAAAAACCGCTGAACAATTTAGCAAACAGATACCGGAGCATAACAGTTACCAGATGCTGGGACCCGTGCCTGCTCCCCTGGCAAAGATTCAAAACCAGTATCGCTGGCACATTTTGTTTAAAAGCATTAAACAAAGTGATGCTTCGGGAAGATTGTTAAAATCTGCTATTCGGAAGGCTATGGACCAGATAAAACAGAACAAGGTTTCTATATCTATAGATGTTGACCCTACTTCTGTTATGTAAAAATTAAAATCAAGGCAGGTTCTTTTGTTTATAGAGATACATTGCACGGGATCTGCCATACTCTGCATAAGCCCGCCACTCGCGCTGTTCATCTTTGGATGAAGCCATTACCTGCACCGTTTCAATTTTTTCTGTTAACGCGTTAAGGGTTTCTCTTTCCATACGAATGCGTTCGAGAAGCGTATACCGTTGGGTTTGTACCCTGTCTTTTTCTTCTATCATGTATTCGGGGATATCTCCATCAATGTTCAAAGACATATCTACAAATTTACTTTCCAAAAGGAGGATATCCATTTTAATTTTTTCAATCTCTTCAAGCTGATCAGTCAGAAATACATTTATATTATCAAACATTCCGGGAAGTACATTTTTCGCGGGCAGAATCTCTATGAGATAATCATAACTTTTCAAAGCTTCTTCAAAATATCCCAATTTCAGATAACAGCGTCCCAGGAGAAACAATCCTTGCGGGATTTCAGAGTTCTCCTGATAGTTTGAAATAAAATCAGTCAGATAAATAATGGCATCTTTATAGTCTTCCATTTTTGTTGCGGCCCAGCCTGCGCTAAGCAGTACGGATGCATAATTGTCATATTCAGAGGAGACTTTGTTGAATTCTTTTAATGAATGCTGGTAATATCCCATTTCATAATATAGAAATCCCAGTGTAAGGTGTGCTTCATTTACTATTCTTTGGCGCTCCTGATTATATACAGGCAATTTGCAGATGTTATGAAAGACGTCAATGGCTTCTCTGACTTTTTCTGCCTTTAACATGGCGAGTCCACGGGTATACTGTGCGAAATCAGAATAAGGATAATTTTCTCTGACCCCTGCCAGAGATTCAATGGCTTTATTGTAATTCTTGTTATAATAATAAGCCAAGCCTGCATAATAGTTTACATAATCCAATAATTCAGGTTCAGGTTTTCCCTGAATAATAATGTTATAAATATCGATGGCTTCCTGATATCTGCCCATTTCAAAATGGGTACGTTGAATGCCCGCAAGTGCATAAGGAAGATAAGAACTGGAGATATATTTAGAGATAAAGAATTCAAATATACGTCGCGATCCTTCCAGCATTTCAGCTTCGTATAAACATTCGCCCAGCATATAAACTACATGGTCAATATCCGAATAATCGGGGTATGTATCCAGAATAAGAATGAGATTTCTTGAACATTCCCAGTATTGTGCGTCATTAAACATTTTTTTTGATTCAGAAAATATAGTATCTGCAGATTTTTCCAGTTCACCGGATGTTGGCATGTTTGTATCTGAAAAAGCCATGGAAGCCGAGATGAATATTAAAGACAGAGTAACAATCAATATGCTTTTTTTAATATGTATACCAATAGATAAAAGACTATACATGGTATATCTCTCCAATAATTTAGGTAATATTGTCTGTACGGGGAAATTTATCAGTCAGTGAGGCAAATGTGGGGCAGTTGTAACACCAATAAATCAATAGAGTTAAGACCTTGGCCTTTTCCCTGTACATTTAATAATCCCATAAAAGCAAGAATTATTCCATCTATGGTAAAAGAAAATGTTACTGAGGCTATTTTAAGGCATTTTTTAGCAGGGTTCGAAAGTTTAAAAAGTCATTTTCATAAATACCGCTTTTAAAATCAGGAAAGCAGTATTCGCCGGGAATATAGTGACCTTTTTCATAATGGAGAGTGGGATCTGCATAGATTCCCTGGTTCAGGTAAATCTTGTGCCCTTTGTACTTTGCGGATGCCAGGACAAACTTGTCATAATCCAGATAACCGGGGTCCAGATTGATTTTTCGGTTATTGTCTACAGCCAGAGCGTCTTCAATATCGTTGCATTGAATTTTTATGTCTGCCAGTCTTCCGGGATTAATGAGGATTTGAAAACCACAAAAGATCCGGTAAATAGGTGAGCCCATTTCCGGATCATAGTAATGTGTACTATCAAAAGGGAAATCTTTTGTCTGGTGATCAATGGGACCATAATTGTCTGTCATTTTTTCACGGGCGCGTTTCCAGAGTTCCGAATCGCTATATAATACACCTATAATCAGTTTTACCGGATGCGGTTCAATCGGTTTCACTCAGAAAAGTCCTTTCGTTTTTTTGAAACAGTCCCAAATGCTTCTGTTGTTCAATATTCAACTTTATCGCGTACAGTGCTTTTTCCACGAGCTGCGGTTCAATGCCGAATATTTCTTGTACAATTTGATGATAATTGTTTTTAATCCGCTGCTTTTGCTTGCCTTCATAATTTGATATTTGTAGCAGATCCTTATGGAGATAGACCAGACCGTTATTACGGATCTTTGTCATACAGATACCATGCATTGAACTTTTGTAGAAAGAATCGTACCAGAATTGCAAAAACATGTTGAAAGAAACCGGTTCATTCTGAAAAAAGTAACGCCATTTACTTAAATTTCGGTCAAATGTGCAAAGGAAATAATGCTCGTTATTTTGATTGAAAACCAACTCTACACCAGACTGGGGTGTTTTGTAAATACGGGGGCGGTCTTTGTTCAGTTCCATGGGTGTTGTTAACAGATAGCCAGGGTCTACAAGGTATTGTTTTTTATTGAGATTCACAACCAGTGCGCAGTGAGCGTTTGGCTGGTTGTGCATGCTGCCAATTACCGGGTAACAGTTAAAACCCTGGTCCATTAGAATGGATTGCAGAAAAAAAGTTAATGAAAAACAGGTACCGCCCAAATGATAATGGGCATGGTCATCCATGACTTCTTCCGGCAGGCGTATGCGTTCATTGGAGGTAAAGTCGTTAGAAAGCTTGACGATTTTGCTAATATTTTCATAGGGCAGGGAAGAAAAGTGCTGCAAGATGGATTGCAGGTAATCGATTTCAGGTTTGCCTGGTTTCAGATCAAAATGTTGAATAAACCGGTTAACCGCGTTGCCATGCTCTTGGGGATTGATAGAAATAATTTTATTTTCAGCATTTTTCATAAAAAATTAACTTTGAAATGATAAAAATTTTGTTTATTTGCTACGGGCATAAATTGTTTTATAATTCTGTTAAAACTATACTCTGGTAGTATGTAAATATAATTAATTCAATGAAAAAAACAAATAGGAGTCAAAATGAGAGCTGTATTGAACGTTACTGCATTGTTGTTGGTAGTACTTTTTGCAGCAGTATCCGCACAAGTTACCATCGAGTCAAAAGCAAGTAGTGCCGGATTTTATGGCATGGGAGGTTTTACCTCAACAAGTAAAGTAATGGTACAGGGAGATGCAAAGCGTTCGGAAACTCAATTGAAATTTACGGGTGCGATAATGAAGCATTTCAGCCCTAAAGGAACTACAATTGATATTACCCGTCTTGATAAACAATTAATGTGGAATTTTACTGATCAAGATAAAAAATATACAGAAACAACTTTTGCAGAAATGAAGGAATTGTTTGAATCCGGTAAATCCATGTATGACATGCCCGAACAACAGGAACAGGAAGAGATAGAGTCAGAATATGAATGGCAGGAACCTGTTATTGAAGTTAAAAAAACAGGCGAGACCATTAGTATTAGTGGGATTAAATGTGACCATTATCTGGCTACGATTATGACCATTGGAACACATAAACAAACCGGCAAGCTGGACACCATGTTGTTCAAGGGCAATTTCTGGAACAGTACTATCACTTCCAGTGAATTGCAAAAAGCTGCTGATTTTGAAAAAAGACTGGCAGAAGCATTAGGGTTTGATTTTTCTTCAGATCGCGGTATGGCCCAGTTCATGCAGGCATTTAAGGAACAAGCTTCTCAATTGCAGGATTCCATGGGCGAAATCAAAGGATATCCCCTGAAAATGGATTTGGAATATACAGTAACTACCAATGCTTATGCCTCGGAACAAGCTGCCGCTCAGGAACAAGAGAGCCAGGAAAGTAATGATGTAGATGTAACTGATGTTGGCGGTGCGTTGGGTGGATTCTTTGGCAAGAAATTGTCAAAAATGGCAGAGAAAAAAGTTGCGCCCAAATCTGAAGGTGGAAACAAAATGTTGTTCCAATCTTCTTATGAAGTAACAAATATTAAAACCGGCAATATATCCGCAGACAAGTTTGAGGTCCCTTCAAATTATAAATTGCAGGGCAAATAATTTATCAAGCACCTGTCTGTTCAAGACAGGTGCTTTTTTGTTTTGCTTTTTTTCATGGGGTTTAGTATTATTAGATAATCTGATTTATATTGGCAAATTAGTCAATACTGTAAAATATTGGTCATTAATCCAGTTGCGATTTTTTTTGTTTCATCATGTCAACTCTGGTAATTAATTTCATATACAATTGATTTCGAATCGAAAGATCCCCAGATGTATGGTTTAAAATTTGTCAGTCGAATTACCTTGTTCGGCGCCTGGTTGAGTGTGGCTTTGATGATGCTGCATTGCGCGGGTGGTATTCAAATGGTTGAAAAGCTTGATCATCTTGTACCGGTTTCAGAAAATGTAAGGTATTACCAGGGCAAAGATTACAGTGCATACCAAACGGGTCCGGTTCGTGTATACTTTTCACCCTGGTTGTCCGTCGGGTTCAGTGGGATTGAAGATGAATCCCGTGACGGGTTGATGAACTTTTACCAGAAAAGTCTGAATGATCTTGCCGTTTATTTTCGTAATGGATTGGTTGACGGGCAGATGTTCTATGAGAATTATAAAGGATTCCGAAGACTGGATAGCAAGTGGCAGGGAAGGTCACAACAATCTGCGGCTGGTAATTTAAACTTTAAAGCACAATTTTCTGATGATACCGCTTCATACGAGGGGCTGGAATTAAAAATAATCTATTTTGAAGAAGAAACGGGCCTGGAAAGTGCACCATTTGTTCGATTATATAATGTTTGGGTACAATTGGACAAGGCAGGAGATGCTTGGGGAGAAATTGATCAGTATATTCTATTGATAACGCTGCCAAATGGTGACGCAGATGAATATTTACTGCAGTATGACAGTGCCGAGTTTATGAGCCTCGAGTATAATCTAGAGTGATTTACCAGTTGTTCATATTTAGTTTGGGGATAAAAAAATCCGTCCAAAACCGAGGTCCCGGACGGATTGTAATATCAAATCTAGTGTTCAAGTCCAGTTTTATTTAACCAGCGCGAGTTTTTTCACAAACCGACCTTCTTCCGTATTCAAGACCATATAGTAAACGCCTGCCGCAACAATAAGATCCTGTGCATTGGTGCCGTTCCATTTAGAGATATGGTAACCTGGCTCAATACGATCATTGATCAGCGTTTTAACCGTACGTCCAAGAATGTCATAGACTACCAGCGTAATTTTGGAAGGTTTTGGCGTTTCAAACCGTATAGTAGTAGACGGGTTGAACGGATTCGGATAATTCTGATGCAGTGTAAATGATTTTGGAAGCGGTGGTTCAACCGTAATCATTTCATGTGTTGTACGGCTGCCATCTGTCTGTAGGTCTTCAAGGCGGTAATAATACGTTTTACCTGCCTGAACTTCCTGATCAGTAAAGGTATATGTGCCTTTTTCGTTTGACGGTATCAAACTGCTTACCGTCTCAAACGGGCCTGCTTTTTGTGTTGCTCGTTGAACATAAAAACCGCTGTTGTCGGTTTCACGTCGTGTGCTCCAGTTCAGTTCTACACCGTCAAAATTCTTGAATACACCTGCAAAGTCTTTCAGCTCAATTGCGGTTGTTATTGAAGCAATCCATGCGGTTTTTACAGTATCCTGTTGATCAAATACCAAGGCTGTAACTGTAAGACTTCCGATGTCGAGATTCTGGGTTTGCAGTTTGTATTCAGCTGTGGTTGCTTTTGCTTCGTTGTTAACCAACCAGATATAGTTGAGCGGATCATTATCAGCATCTGTGGCTTTGACATAAAAGTCAATAGATTGACCTTTAGTAATAGTTCCCAATACATGGGCCACAGGCAGACTTGAATTCAGATCAATTACCGGTTTACGGTTTGCATTTGTAACGGTTAATTGAATAAATTTTTGACTTGTTGCACCCAGCGTATCTGTGGCTGTGAATTTAATATCATATGTCCCTGCCTGTGAATAAGTGGGCAGCCAAGCAAATTTATAAACGCCATTTGCATTAAATTCGGCACCGTCAGGTAAGCCCTGTACATTAACCGTAAAACTGTCATTTTCGGCGTCTGTAATCTGAACCGTAAATTTCATACTGTCGTTTTCGGCAACTGTCAGATCTGTCGTTGAAATGGCAATGGTAGGCGCACTGTTTGACAATACCTGGGCTTGAAACTGTAGTGGAGAATTATCAAGTCCGTTTTTAATGGCTGTAACACTTTGGGTTGTGGCACTTGCTCCCAATACCCAGCTTGCTTTGGCGTGACCGGTTGAATCACTAACGGCGATAGAGTCCGGTTCGATGCTGCCTTGTGCGGCCCTGAATGTAATCATTACCTGAGGCACACCATTGCCATACTGATCACTGACCAATACTGACAGTTTATTGTTTAATCTATGACCTGCAATGCCGGTTTGGTTGTTACCAGCCGCAATTTCCATACTTGTGGCATCGTCAGGCAGACATTTGATTGTAAACCATACGGTATCACCCGGAACAGAAGCGCTGACAGCTCTAACAAGAGATGTACCGCTTGTTGTGCTTGCAGTAAACCCGATGGATGCTAAGCCCGAGGCATTGCTGGTTTGTGTTGTATCGCCTTCAAGTTCACCGGGTCCGCTGATAAGCTTGAATACAACATCGCGGTCTGCAACGCCATTGCCGGCATCATCAGTGATTTTGACAGAAAGTGGAGATGCCAGTGATTCAGTGACATTGACTGATTGCGGATTCTCCGATGCAAGCGCAAGGTTTTGAGCCTGATCTGAGGTAGCAGAGACAGTAAAAGTAACCTGCTTGCTGGTACCAACCATACGGGCAGTGATTTGAGTTTGTCCGGATTTGGTACCCAGACTGATCGTGGTTTGGGCGTTGCCATCAGCTGCGGTTTTTACCGTACCGCTATCAACCTGTGCAACATCTGTGTTTTCTGATGAAAACAGAATACCCATGTTACCGGCGGGTCTGTTGTCACCATCTTTGATCTGAACTACCACCGGCTCAGATAATGATTGTCCCAGAGGACCGGTTTGATTGTCGCCGCTGATTTTATAAACGGAGAGATTTTCCGGCATCATTACATAAATGCTGAATGACATGGGGCTTCCGGTTAAACCACCTGCTACCGCTTGTACAGTCAGTTCGCAGGGCTCTGGGCATACCTGAACATTGCATGAGGCAAGGCCATCTTCATCTGTATAAACCGGTTGGCTGTATTCAAAGGCAATATCTGTATTTTCAGACTGAAAAGTAATGGGATAGTTGGCAACCGGTTGATTGCTGCTATCCGTTACTTTGACAGTGAGTGGTTCAGCAAGGAATGATCCCGGAAAGGCGATGATATCCGAATCACTAATGCGTGTGAGTTTTGACGCATCAGTTGAAAAGAAGGAAATGTTTACAGTTTGATCCAGTTCTACACCATCTGCTGCGGCTGTCAGTGTAACAGTACCCGGAGTAACTGAAGACACCAGCGCGCCAAACGTACCGCTTTCATTGGTTGTGCCCGTTGATGGTGTAATTGTGGTGTTAACACCCTGTTGAGAAAGGGTGACTGTTCTGTTGGCAAGAGCATTTCCATATATATCTTTTAATTTAACAAGAACAGAAGAAAAAGCGTCACCGGATGCCGGAATTGGAGATTCAGCGCTCATGGTGGAAAGGGCTGCATCCGTAATACCTGCTTCACCTGATGCGGTAAATAAATAGGGTGAACCAGTTAATGCAGTACCTTTATTGGAAGATCTGGCTTCTACGGTGTGTAAATTGTCACCCATTTCACTTCCCAGAGTAAAGATAACGCTGGCAATGCCGTTCTCATTTGTGTGGACCAGAGTGTCAGATCTTGTACCAACGGTTCCGGATCCACCCTTTACCGTAAATGTTACGGGATGGTTGGATACGGGAAAACCCAGTCCATCTTTGATTTTGACTGCAAGCGGAGTAGGCAGTGCCTGCCCCACCATTCCGGTCTGATTGTTTCCTGCTTCATAAACCAGATCTTCAGCACCGGAAGAAACTGCATAAGCGCTAAAGCTGAGAGGCGAGTTTTCCAGATGTTCAGATTCATAAATTGCAGAAACTGAGATTTGTTGTGCATCCTGATAGTCACCCAGACGCCAAACCGCATACGCTATACCTCTGGAATCAGTTTGTACGGACAAGGTGTCTTTATCATTTGCTTCGAACCGGCCGTTGCCTGTGAGAATAGAATATTTTATCGTAAAATTGGGTATTGACAGGTTGTCTGTATCAACCACTTTGACAAAAATAGTGTCTGGCAGAACCTGCCCTGGTGCACCAATCAAACCGCTTGTACTGGTAATAGGTATGATTCGAGCGGGATTGCCACGTTTAACAGATGCATAAAATGTATAAGGGCTGCCATCCAATTCCTGGCCAATATATTCACTGGACACAGTAACCACATGGTTTGAATCACCCAGGTCTTCACCCAGGGTGAGATATGCACGCGCTAGGCCCAATTCATCTGTACTGGTGTTGAACGAGCTTAATCCATCTATTTCACCCAATTCGCTGGTAACTTCATAGCTTACGGGATGGTCTTGAACGGGATTTTCAAACACATCTGTAATTCTGATCTGGAAAGGCTGATTTAACCGGGTTCCCCGAACTCCGCTTTGATCATCACCCGATACATAAAGTAGTTTTTGAGGAACATCGTGCACACCGGTTGCGGAAAATGCAATAACTTCCGGAGACAAGCCGGCAAAGACAGCCTGGACCTGATTTTGTCCCGCTTTTTCATCCAAAGTGAAATCGATAGAAGCATATCCGTTTGCATTGGTAACCTGAGTATCAATATCCTGTCCGTTAAAAGAACCGTTACCGTTTTCAACCCAGAATCTAACTTCAAATCCTTCAACCGGGTTGTTATAACTGTCAGTGACTCTTACCCTGAACGGCTGTTTTAGTACATGCCCAACGGTATCAGTCTGTGCGTCTCCTGAAATTTTATATGCATTAGCAGCACTTCCCGATGTGGCAGAGGCCAGAAAGGTTACCGGTGATCCGGGTATTTCACTGCCATTGTATGAAGCGCTGGCGTTAATTTCGTAAATATCTGTTCCTGCGGTTTCGCCGGTTGAAAATTCGGCTTTTGCGTCACCCAGGTTGCTGGTTTGAGCTACAATTTGGGTGCTGCCGTCAAAACCACCTCCATTTTCAGCAGTAAAGACAACCGAATGACCGGATATGGGATTACCATATTTGTCATTAATACGTACAACCAGAGGTTCAGGTAAAGAATGGTTTACTGCTGCAGTTTGACCGTTACCGGATATCTGCAATATTACTGCGGGATTTCCTGCGGTTGCAGTTGCATTAACTGTTATAGGAGATCCGTTTATCTCTCCTGCGTTGACTTGCATGCTTGTTGTACCCGCGGTTTTACCCAATAGCCAGTAACCCTTTGCTATACCGTTTACATTGGTAAGGATCTGTGTTGAAGAGTCTGCCTGGACTGTAGCACCTTGTTGAATAGCAGCATATGTGGTAGAATCTACAACGCCGCCGGTATCACTCAATACCGCAAAATTCACCTGGTAACCAATTGCGGGGCCGCCATTTTCTTCCAGCACTTTGACCTGAATGGGATCAGCCAGAAATTCCAATACTTTGCCGGTTTGATTGTTACCGGAAACATATTCCATATCACTGGCAACACCCCGAATAGCTGCTGTAAATGTTACTGGAGAGCCGGGAACACCTTCCGCAATAGCCTGTACCTGCTGCAATCCGCTTGCGCTACCAGGAGTCAAGGTTGCGCTTGCCTGACCCAGCTCATCAGTATTCACCGCGTTGTTGTCTATTACACCACCGCCTGAAAGTACTAAAAATACGACCTGAAAATCAGGGATGGGGTTGCCGAATGCGTCTTTGATGGTTACGACAAAAGGCTCATCAAGAGGAACGTTTATATCACCCGCCTGTGCATCACCAGATGTCTTTTCAATGGTAACCGGGGTACCGGGAAGCGCGGACAAGCTGAATTGAACAGGACTGCCATCAACTGGTGATCCGTTATAGGATAGAGATGCTTCAACAATAATTTCACCGGCTGTTTGTCCCAGTTCAACAAAACGACGAGCTAAACCTTCACGATCGGTAAGATTAGGAGATTCATTTTCTCCTTCTTCAGCACCGGTAGGCACATAATTGACATCGGTGGTGAATAATAATTTATCAATGTGGGGTCTGCCGCTATTGATATCCAGGGTAATGGAATGTGAACCCTGTTCCAGATTGTATAAATACGCAACGCTGTTTTCCTGTATTTGCACCCATTGCCAACCTTCCTGGGAAGAGAGCGTCAGGGTTTTTGCCTGGTAATCGTCAATTGCCACGGTTACCTGATCTGATGCCTGTGCGTTCGCAAAACGCACCCATACCGAGAACTGGTCCGCTTCAGCTGTTTCAACTTGAAGTTCGGCACTGCCTGAACCGCCTAGATATGAGGGAACGGCTACAAAACCATTGCCAGATGCGGTCAAGTCGTAAAACCATTGCATATTTCCGGAAAGATTTCCGGTTTCTGTTTCAACTGAAATGGCATCTGTGGTAAGATCCGGAATAAACAGGGTTGCATCGCCTTCAATAACTTGAAATGCCACACTTGATCCTTCAACCGGTCTGCCTTCATCATCTGTAACTTTGACAACGATGGGATTGTCAAGCGTTTGTCCTACAATTTTTTCCTGATTGTTGCCGCTGTATTCTGCCAATAGAGCGGGATCGGTACCGGTATTTTGAGGGATTTCGGGGCGAATGGTAATGGTCTGGTTAGCCGCAACATTTCGCATTACAACCATGGTGCCGTCAGTGAATCTTGCAAGCAGGTCGCATTGGCTGTGTAATTCCATACCAATGTGCTGTGTGGGAGAGTATTGCGAGAAATAGCCGGCACCTGAGGTGATTTCACGATAGCTCAACAGGTAATCTGCATCATCCACATGCCCGGATTCGTAAACCCAAATTTTTGTACCGTATCCGCCAATATTGCCATCCGGTCCATAAGCATTTACTCTTAACCAATTGTAACCATTGCTGAGATTGTTTTGCATCATGACATTAAAAACGTCTGCGCGGGTAATAATCAGATCCAAATCGCCATCCAGATCATAATCAAATGGTGCACCGCCACGCATATCACCGGCATAAACCTCGGTACCACTGTTGTTTTCTTTGGCAAAGGTCCAGTTGCCCTGGTTCAGATAGAGTCCCGAATAGTCTGCCACACTGGTAATGAGAATGTCTTCCCATCCATCATTGTTAAAATCGCCAATAATGGGAGCAAGCCCATCCATGGGGATGGCTAAAGAATTGGAAATATTATCAAAAGTGCCGTCACCCTGGTTTTCATATACCTGCAAATAGGGATCAGGTGTGCTGCTGGTATGGCTGACACCCAAAATCAGGTCCAGATCCGCATCGTTATCCAGATCTGCCCAGCTTGCACCGTTGTGGTTCAGGCTGACGTAATTACCTTCAACGCCGGCAAATTCGGCAACGTCAGAAAAGTTACCGGCTCCGTCATTTAGCCAAAGTTTGTTGTTGGTTTCGCGTTTTGATAAAAAGATGTCAACATCGCCATCATTATCAAAATCCGCTGCTGAAGCAGAGATGCTGTATTTGCCTGCTTCAACTACATCGCGCAGGTTGCTGGCGGTTGAAGTAAAGCTGCCATTGCCATCATTTACATAATATTCGTTCAATGCCTCGGAATTGATGGCGAGAATGTCCATATCACCGTCATTTTCCGCGTCAAATGCCAATGTTGATGTGGTCGTTTTGATCTGGTTTAGTATTCCCGCCAGGGTGCTAATATCTTCAAAATCCTGATTGTCCTGGTTCAGGTATAAATGGTTGGGACTATCAGTCGTACTGCCATTGAACATGTCAAAATCGCCATCATTGTCAATGTCTACAAATACGGAACTGTTACTTTTTTCTTCATCTTCAATGTGATAGTCAAATGCGCTTTCTGTATAGGGCAATTGCGGATTGCTGAGATAGAATGCATCACGGGGGTCAGCATCGCCTTTGGCTGTACGGGTTACATAAATATCGTCATAGCCGTCCTGGTTGATATCTACAAGAGATACACCTTTGTAACTGTGATACTTGTCGGCAAAGCCTGCAACATCAGCGTACCATGTGATATCCCGGAACCACTTTGTCTCACCGGATAGAATATAGTTAAATACATCGAAATAGGTATCTCCCATGGTGTCCAATCCCTCTTTGGTGGGGTGCATCATATCATACATGGGATCAAAATATTCATTAGTCCATATATATGGATTTTCCTGTAAACGAGAGAAATGGTCGCAAATGTATACCGGTTCAGGCTGCCCGGTTAGAACACCGTTACGGTAATCTCTGGCAAGGCGGGCTACTTCTTTATTGAATTCGATACATTTTTCAAGTGTTCCGCTGCGAGCAGTATCTTCCATGGGTATGATCAGGCTGACAATGATATAATCCAGGTTTTCACCAAATTCACCATTATGCCATTTTAACAGATAATCAATCAAGACGGCAACTTCACCACTTTGTGTATTTATAATCTCTCCGTTTTCTTCGTACGGACCAACATCTTTGTATTGACTGTTAAGGTCGTTTGTCCCCAGATGAAAAGCCACAATATTGGGTCTGTGATTGTTCATGGGATTGGTAACATCCATATTTCCATGGTCACCGCCAAGCAAATCTGGAGGGTAAAAATCGTCTATTTTTTGACTAAATCTGAAATGTCCTTCATAAGGTGCTTCACCCCAGCTTCCTACAAAATCAAAGTTGTAGCCCGCGTTGGTTAATCGTTCATATAATCTTTTTCGAAGCCCTTCTTCTGCGTTATCGTATTCACCCCAGGTAATAGAGTCACCCAGCAACATGATTTTAACCGCGTCATCATTAATGATCTCGCCCACATTAGCAGATGCAATAATTTGAGACGGTGCATCAGATTCCATTTGAGGAACAAGTACTGTTATTTCATCCGTATACTGACCGCCAAAAATTGAAGAGAGAGAGCCATCCAGATTGAATGTTTCTGTAGAAACAAGCTTGTAACCCGTTTTCCCTTTAACAAAGATATATGCCGGAAGGGGATTGTCGGGAGAAATTGATAAATTGCGGTCAAGCGTTAAATCTATTTTGCCGGCAAGCGTTTGAGCTGAATTGAGTTGAATTGTGATCTGGCTAAAGTTGTCAGAACCCGAAACAGCAATACCTTTTTCAGAGAGCTGGTCCTTTAGGCCGTTGTCCAGCGATCTGAAAGAAATAGCACGCTGATTTGTATTTATATTGTCTATATTGTGATATTCAACCCCGCCGTTAAATGGTGGTTCTGCGTTTTCCCCTTGTGGGATAGCTGCTGAATACAAGGGTTGAATTGCATAAATGATCAAAATTGCAACGATATGTTTTAATTTCAATTGCCGCTCCATTTTTAGAATACCTGTTATTGTAACAATTTCAAGTGTTAAAAAAGTTTATACTGTTCAATAAATACCAAAAAAAGACAGTGGTGCGTAAATTAATCCCTTTTCATAAGTGTCTTGCTTTCTTGCCTTTACGTTGTGCCCAACCTAATTTAGCTTGACAATCGTACGTTATTTTAATATATTAATTTTTTATTTTATTTTTTGGATTTTTTTTGAAAAATGTATCGTGATAAACTTAAAGTTCGTGGCATGACCTTTCATGCGTATCATGGACTGGACGACAGTGAACAGAGAAATGGTCAACGCTTTGATGTTGACGTTGAAGTGCTCTTTGATAGTTCCAAATCAGCGCAATCCGATAAACTGCATGATACGATTGATGTTAGAAAGATTTACAATATTGTTTACGATTGTGTTGTAAATAATCGCTTTTTTTTAATAGAAGCTTTGAGCCAAAATATTGCTGACAATTTGTTAAGCAAGCTGGATATTGAGCAGGTTACTGTTAGAGTTAAAAAGCCCGTTGCACCATTGGGTGGGTTGGCTAACGGTACAGAAATTGAAATAACCCGTGATAAAGCATAAAGAATACAAAAACGTTTTTATCGGGATTGGCTCAAACCAGGGAGATCGGGAAGGTTCTATTTATAGCGCTCTTGAGGAAATCCGATTTTTTGGTGATCTGGTTAGCATTTCCGGATTATATGAAACGGAGCCATTCGGAAGCATAGAGCAACCAGACTTTCTGAATGCGGTTGTGCAGATTCATACTGATTTGGTGCCGGATGCACTACTGACGCATTTGCAGGATATCGAGCAAAAGCTGGGACGGGTCCGTAAAGAAAAATGGGGCCCCAGAACACTGGATCTTGATATTTTGATTTTTGACCAACTTGTACTAAAAAGCGAAACGCTTGTTGTGCCACATCCGGGATTGTCGGAGCGACGGTTTGTTCTGGTTCCTTTGTGTGAAATTGCACCGCAATATGTGGTACCTGGATTAAACAAGACTGTAGAACAGTTATTAAGAGAGACCCCTGATAGAAACAGGATTGAACTTTATGCAACCTCAAACGCTGTTTGGGAAAAGCTGAAAGAGGTTTAATGTGTCTTTGCCAAAATATATATGTGTAGAAGGCGTAATAGGCGCCGGGAAAACCAGTTTGACTCGAATGCTGGGCGAGCATCTTGATGCAAAAACAGTGTACGAACAGCCTGAAGAAAATCCGTTTTTAAAAGATTTTTATAAAGATCCACAACGGTTTGCTTTTCAGGTGCAATTGTTCTTTTTGCTGAGCCGATATCGTCAGCAGCAGGAAAATGTGCAGCCTGACCTCTTTCATGATATTATGCTATCTGACTATTTGTTTGCCAAAGACAGAATCTTTGCGCATTTGAACCTTGAAGACCGTGAACTATTTCTGTATGATAAAATTGCAAGCTTGTTGGAGCAGGATATCCCCAAACCTGACCTGGTTGTGTTTTTGCAATCTTCGCCAGAACGGTTGATGGCCAATATCCGACAGCGGGGTAGGGGTTATGAAAAAGATATTTCAATGGATTATATAAAATCATTGAATGAGGCTTATAACAAGTTCTTTTTTCATTATAATGATACGCCTCTGCTGGTGATCAACAGTACTTTGATAGATTTTGTTAACAATGATACTGAGTTTGATGATCTTGTAAAACAAATAATGCGCCCACACTACGGAATAGAGTATTATTCTCCGGTCCACTTAGCTCAAAAGTCAAAAAAACAATGATATTAAAAGAGGGTTTATGCCCTCTTTTTGTACTTTAGCGTTCAAGGTAAATGGAAATGTTATTTCGGTTTTTATTTTTATTTTTTTTAATATATTGGGCATATAAACTGATTGTTAGCCTGTTTCCTTCAAAAAAATCAGATATTGAAGTAAATGGAAAATCAAGTAATGAGCCTCTGGATTTGTCAGATTCGGATGTTGAAGATGTGGATTATAAAGAAATTAAGGATTAATATATAATTAAATGAAGATTTTTTTTCGTATTCTGGGGTATATCCGGCCATACTGGGCGCGCTTAACAGGTTCCATATTGTGCATTGTTTTGTATACACTTTTTAATGGTGCTTCTTATATGGGTATAATGCCCTTTTTGAACACCATTTTCAATGCAGAAAACAGTTCGGCACAAGTGATGACAATGGATTCGGCAGAAATAGAGTCATCTACTGATGCTGCGCCATCTATGATGGACAAAGCAATACCAAAGTCTTTGAATGATAAGTGGCTGTTTGTTAAAGGCCATCTTTACAGCATGTTTAATACACCAGACCGACATGTGAATTTAAAGCGAGTTTGTATTTTTATTATATTTTTAATGTTGTTTAAAAACATATTCTCGTATTTTCAATCCTTTTTTATGGCTTATGTGGAGCAGGGGGTTATACGGGATGTCCGAAATGATCTGTACAAACACATTAACAAACTCTCCCTGAGTTATTACCACGGTACGCGTACCGGTCAGATCATTTCGCGCATCACCAACGATGTGACACTGGTGAACAATGGCGTATCCGCAAGTTTTGTGACTTTGGTGAAAAACCCGCTGATTATTCTGTTTTCTCTGACATGGGCAACCATTATCAGCTGGCAACTCACATTGATTGCATTGCTGGTAACACCGTTCAGCCTGGGCATTATTGGTTGGATCAGCATAAAGCTTCGCAAGCAGAGCGCGCATTCGCAAGAAAAGATGGCAGATGTAACATCGGTCTTGCAGGAAACGATTTCCGGTGTTCGTATTGTTAAAGCTTTTGCCATGGAAAACTTTGAGATCAAAAAGTTTATGAAGGAAACCCACGCTTTTTTCAAGACCCTGGTCAAGATCACGCGTACACGTAACCTGGCTTCACCCCTTACCGAGTTTTTGGGAACATCCATAGCTGTGGGTATCTTGTGGTTTGGTGGAGATATGGTTTTAAGAGGGCAGTTGTTGTCTCCCGATGATTTTATTTTGTTTTTATTGCTGATATTCTCCATCATGACTCCGGTTAAAGAGCTGTCTAATGTAAACAGCCGGATTCAGGAGGCATTGGCTGCAGGTGAGCGTATCTTTCAGGTTTTGGATCTGGAACCTGCTATTCAGAATGTTGAGAAACCGGTATTTGTAAATGAGTTTAAAGGACAGATAGAGATCAAAGACCTCTCTTTTTCATACAAAAAGGGCAGTGAGGTTTTGTCAGGTATTAATGTTGGAGTAAAAAAGGGTGAAGTGCTTGCAATTGTAGGCCCCAGTGGCGCGGGTAAATCTACGCTGGTTGATCTGATTCCCCGGTTTTATGATCCTGACAGCGGTTCTATTGAGCTTGATGGAATTGACATACGCAATATCGACTTGCATTGTCTGCGCATGGTGATGGGTATTGTAACTCAGGAAACCATTTTGTTTAACGATACTGTTCGTAATAATATTGCTTATGGTGCAGAAGAGCGCACAATGGATGAGATTGTCGAGGCCGCTAAAAATGCAAATGCCCATGACTTTATTGAAGCGTTACCCAATGGTTATGATACCAATATAGGTGAGCGTGGAGTAACCCTTTCCGGAGGTCAGCGACAACGTCTTGCAATAGCCAGAGCGATATTGAAAAATCCCCCCATACTGATTCTGGATGAGGCCACTTCAGCACTGGATACAGAATCTGAATTGCTGGTACAACAGGCAATAGAACATTTGATGGAAAACCGTACCTCTTTTGTTATAGCGCACAGACTATCCACAATATTACATGCGGACCGTATTATTGTGCTTGAAAACGGCAAAATTGTTGAGCAGGGCCGTCACGATGAACTTGTGAAAAACAAGGGTTTGTATCAGAAATTATATAATATGCAGTTTAGATTACAGGAGCATGCAATTGACGCCTAAAATGAACAAGCTTGATCGTTTTTCGGAAAAATCGATTGTGGTGTTTTTATATATTTTTGCAGCGTTTATGCCATTTAAAATTGCAGTTACCCAGAGCAGTATTGGGCTAGCTATTTTTTTCTGGCTGCTTCGTCTTTTTGTTACAAAAGGCACCCGTTTTAAACCCTTAAAGCTTGAATGGGGATTTTTATTGTTTGTGGCCGCGTCTTTGATTTCTTTGCCCTTTTCTCAAAATGTTGGCGAGTCATTTATATTTTTAAAACGATTGCTATTAATACCCATCGTTTATGTATTATCATCCCAGTTGGATGATGAGAAAATATTTAAACGATTGATATATATATTTGTTTTTTCGGTTTCGTTTTATTCTCTGTTGGGTATTAAATCCTTTTTGGCTAATCCTACCGTACGTGTGAGAAATATTCACAATTCCATGACTGCCGGTGGAATTACCATGATTGGTTCTCTTGCAGCAATGGCACTTGCAGTGTTGTATAAAAAGAAACCCTGGCAATGGATTTTTGCAGTTTTAACGCTTATCAATTTAATGTGCCTTATTCTTACTTCAACACGTGGCTCATGGCTGGGGTTTTTTGTGGGTGCGCTGCTGATTGTTTATTTTTCTAATCGAAAATTGATTATTGCTATTATTGCACTCATGCCGGTTGTTTATTTTTTAGGACCCGATGCCTTTTCGGCCCGGGTTCAGCACATGTTTGACCCTACCTGGCGTACCAATGCCAAGCGAATTGCATGGTGGTCAGTTGGCTGGGAGATTTTCAAAGATCATCCCATAGTAGGTGTGGGTGATATGAGTACACAAAAGGTATACAAGAAATATGCACCCCCCGGAACAACAGAGCTTGTTGGGCATTTTCACAGCAATTATGTGCACATAGCCGTAACGCTGGGTATTGTAGGCTTGGCTGCATTTTTGTTCATGATGGTTAATATTTTTGTCAGGCTGTGGAAGCAAAAGATATTTTTAGGTGGTCAAGGGCCCTCATTACAATATGCCTGGGTGATGGCAACCCTGGCGGTTTTTCTGGCGTTTTTATTAAATGGTTTTTTTGAGTGGAACTATGGCGACGCTGAAGTTGTTACAATGGTTTGGTATGCTGTTGGAATGGCTTTTGTAATTCCTTTGAATAAAAATCAGGTTGAATAAACAAATCATTAAATGTGAATAAATCACTTCAACAATTCGAGTTTACCAGAGGCGACAAGTTTAAATTAGAGCTGTTGCTGAGTGTAACCCGTAATATTTCTAAAGAACTTGAAATTGACCGGTTATTGATGAAGATTATGGATGAAGTGAAAAAAGTTTTGGATTGTGACAGATGCTCGGTATTTATTCTGGATGCAGAAAAAGGAGAGCTCTGGTCCAAGGTTGCACATGGAGAAAAAGAGATACGGTTCCCCAGTAATACGGGAATTGCCGGTCATGTAGTAGAGACCGGTGAAATATTGAATATTAAAGATGCTTATAACGATTCGCGGTTTAATCCCAATATCGATAAAAAGACCGGATACAAAACACGAAATGTTTTGAATGCACCTCTCAGGAACCAAAAAGGAGAGGTTATTGGTGTTTTTCAGACTTTGAATAAACATGGTGAATCTTTTAATAAAGATGATGAAGAACTATTGACTGCAATAGCTGTTTTATCCGCCGGCCAAATAGAAAACGCCCAGCTCTATGAAGAACAGATCAAGACATTTGACAGCTTTATAGAAACACTTGCGAGTACCATTGATGCACGGGATCCCTTGACTGCCGGACATTCGAAACGGATTGCCTTGTTCGCTGATTTGATTGCCCGGGTTGCGGGTTTCAGTGAGCAGGACCGCCGTGTTTTAAGAATTTCTTCTTTGCTGCATGATTATGGTAAAATTGCCATTCGTGAAGCTGTTTTGACAAAAGAAACCCGATTGACAAATGAGGAATATGAGCACATTAAGGATCATCCCAAGTTTACTAAAAGTATATTGGAGCGTATCAATTTTTCAAGAGAATTGCGCAATGTTCCCATGATTGCCTCCTCACATCATGAAAATATTGATGGCAGTGGATATCCTAATGGATTGAGTGGAAATGAGATACCAGAATTAAGCAAAGTCATATCCGTTGCGGATGTGTTTGATGCCTTGACCTCACGACGTCATTACAGAGACCGAATGGATTTTCAAAAGGTGATGCAGCTGATAGATAACGATGCCGGAACCAAATTTGAAACCAAATATATAAACGCTTTGAAGAAAATAAAGCTGGATAAAATTTTGAATATTATGGAAGAAGGCGTTCAGCTTGTTGATAAAGAAAAACAAGTGCTGGCAGAAATATCTATTCAAGATCTCCTGGCTGATAAAGATTTGGAACATTCAAAAAAATGGGAACTGTTTTTACATTATTATCAACCTAACAAACCGGGATAATTAAATGAAAAAAATTATAAGTACTGAAAACGCCCCAATGCCTCAGGCGCATTATAGTCAGGCAGTTGTATCTGAAAAAGCCGGGCTGATTTTTGTCGCAGGTCAATTGGGTTTTGATCCGAAAAGTGGTGTGTTGGTTTCAGATAATGTGGGAGACCAAACCCGTCAGGCCATGGAAAATATTAAACAAATATTGCTGGCAGCCGGATCAGATATGGATCATGTTTTAAAGGTAACTATTTTTCTGCAAAGAATTGAAGATTTTGCAGCTATGAATGCTGTATATTCTGATTTTTTCCCAACAGAGCCACCAGCCAGATTGGCCTTACAGGCTGGAAAAATTCCTGCAAATGGACTTGTTGAGATTGAAGCGATTGCCGAGGTGGCCGGTTAGCGTGATGAAACAGCTCTTTCTGATTTTGATAGTGTTTGTCATTTCCCCCTTAATTTCTTCTGCACAAACGCTGACCATTACTTCAACTGATTCCTTAACTGCAGATAGTGTATCTGTTGTGCAGGATACACTAATGTCACGCTCTCCCCGCGGAGCTATGCTCCGATCTTTGGTTCTTCCGGGAGGAGGGCAGTTTTATAATGGAAAGTGGTTCAAAGGATTGGTTATTGGTGGTACTGAAGTCGGATTAGTCATTGACGCTATTGTGCAGAATCAATGGGCACAAGAGTCTGATTATTATTATGACAAAGAATTTTACCGTGAAAACCGAAGCCTGGCAATTTGGTGGCTGGCTGGTGTAGTATTATATAGTGTGACCGATGCATTTGTAGATGCACATCTTGCTGATTTTGATGACAGCCCAAATGTTAGTATGCAAATGAAACATGAACAAGATATTTATGCTAATAATCGATATGCTGTATACCAGTTTACTCTGGCAATTCCGTTTTAACAAGATTTGAAAGTCATGGAGGTATAGGTGTTACAATCATCACAGGAACGAGGGGCCTGGGGTTCCCGCTTTGGTTTTGTATTAGCAGCAGCGGGATCCGCAATTGGATTGGGAAACATTTGGCGTTTTCCCTATGTAACCGGCCAGAATGGCGGTGCTGCGTTTGTTTTATTATATATTGCATTTGTAATATTGATTGGCGCACCGGTCATGATTGCCGAACTTGCTGTGGGAAGAACAACGCAACGAAATCCTGTTGGAGCTTATAAAGCCCTTGCGCCAAAAACCTTTTGGGTTTTTGTGGGTGTGCTGGGAGTAATAACCGGTATTGGTATTCTTTCTTATTATTCTGTGATAGCAGGCTGGACCGTTGGGTATTTTGTTAAAGCATTGATGGGAGATCTTAACCAGCTAACCTCTGCCAATGAATCTGTATCTATTTTTAATAATTTTGTCAAAGAACCCGTAACCGTTATCGTTTATCTGTTTGTGTTTCTGGTGATTAATATCCTGGTTGTGATGCGTGGTGTGTCTAATGGAATTGAAAAAGCTGCTAAAATTTTAATGCCGGTTTTATTTGTTCTGTTGGTTTTGTTGACTATCCGTTCAGTAACCTTGCCGGGAGCGGGTGAAGGACTCTCTTTTTATCTCAAACCGGATTTCTCCAAGATAACCGCAGGAACAGTGGGCCGCGCTTTGGGGCAGGCATTGTTTTCACTTAGCCTGGGTATGGGTGCCATGATTACCTATGGAAGTTATATTTCAAAAAAAGAGAATTTGATTATCTCTGCCGGCTATGTCTGTTTGTTTGATACACTGATTGCTGTAATTGCAGGATTGATGACATTTCCAGCATTGTTTGCAATGGGACTGAGCCCTGATGGTGGCCCGGGTCTTGTTTTTGTATTATTGCCTTCAATTTTTGCAAAAATTCCAGGTGGATACATTTTTGGTGCCGGTTTCTTTTTATTATTGAGTGTTGCCGCATTAACTTCTACCATATCGTTACTTGAAGTGGCTGTTTCTTTTGTTGTTGATGAATGGAAATGGACACGCACCAAAGCGGTCGTGATTTTGGGTTTGTTGTCGTTTGTGTTGGGCATTCCCTCAGCACTATCCACAGGAGCCTCCAAGTGGTTGTCGAGTTTACCCTTGTTTAAAATGGGTTTTCTGGATCTTGCCAATGTAATTCTGGGAAATTATTCGCTTACACTGGGTGCATTGTTAATATCCGTTTTTGTTGCCTATAAATGGGGCGTCAAATCGGTTTTTGGTGAAGTTGAAAAGGAAAACAACCATTTTTATTTTAAATCTGCGTGGTCATTTTTAATTCGCTTTATTTGCCCGGTTGCAATACTCATGATTTTTGTTTATATTTTAGCAACGCGAGATTATTTTTAAAATGTCACGTTATTTAGCAATATTTCTGCTTTTTGTTGTTTCGGCGGGGTATTGCGAAACGAGTACAAATCCCGATTCTTTGCAAACCTCGATGCAGGATCGTTGGTTTGCCTCAGATAAAGCCCACCATTTTATTACCAGTGCCTATCTGGTGGCTTTGGGAAATTATGTTGCAAAAGAAGAGTTGTCATTTTCTACCCATTCCTCTAAAAGAGTGGCAGTAGGATTCTCATTTTCATTAGGACTTTTTAAAGAAATATATGACGGCACAATCAGGAAGCGATATTTTAGTTACAAGGATTTAGTTGCAGATTGTGCCGGTATCACAATTGGCCTTATTATATTAAACAATGTAGAGTAAAACCATATGAATCAACAAAGAGAATTAGACAAGCCAGAATCCAACTGTGGTATTGTTGGAGTTTTTGGAGATAAAAACGCGGCACATTACAGTTACCTGGGATTATATGCATTACAGCATAGAGGACAAGAGAGCTCGGGTATTGTAAGCAGTGACGGTGAACAAGTAAGACGTCATGTGGCCCAGGGATTGGTTTCAGATGTGTATTCTGATCCGAAAATTTTTGATTACCTTCAAGGGCATATTGCTATTGGGCACAATCGATATTCCACAACAGGTTCAACCCATTTAATCAATGCCCAACCTTTGCTGCTTACCGGTAAAGATGGTCCTTTGGCAATAAGCCATAATGGGAATTTTACAAATTCAGGTGGTTTGAGAGAAAGTCTTGAACAAGAAGGATCTATTTTTCAGACCACTACAGATACTGAAGTTGTTGCACACTTGATTGCTCGATCAAAAAAAAGAAAGTTTTCCGCCAAGGTTATTGATGCATTGAACCAGATCCACGGAGCATTTTCATTGATCATGTTGACCAAAGATCGTATCTTTGCTACCCGCGATCCTCATGGTGTCAGGCCCTTGTGTATTGGCAAAAAAGGTAATGCCTGGTTTGTTGTTTCAGAAACCTGTGCTTTGGATATTGTGAGAGCTGAATATATTCGAGATGTCGAACCCGGTGAATTGATAGAAATTAGTGCCGAAGGGTTGGTTTCTCATAAAGTCAATATGGGCAAGAAAAAACATTCTTGTATATTCGAATTTATCTATTTTTCCAGACCCGATAGTATGATCTTTAATGAAAATGTGGACAAGGTCCGTAGAAAACTCGGAAAAAATTTGGCGTTAGAGCTGCCAACAGAAGCGGATATTGTAATTTCTGTTCCGGACTCGAGCAATACCGCTGCTGTGGGATTTTCTCGCAGATCAAATATTAAATTTGAGCTGGGCCTCATCCGTAATCATTATATAGGCAGGACCTTTATTCACCCTAAACAAAATATGCGAGATTTCAGCGTTCGTATAAAATTCAATGCAGTCCGCGGTATTTTACAGGGCAGGCGCGTTGTTGTGGTTGAAGACTCTATTGTCCGTGGAACAACACTTCGTCAGTTGGTGAAATTGATTCGTCAGGCTGGTGCCAAAGAAGTGCATATTCGGGTCAGTTCACCCCCTATAACTTCACCCTGTTTTTATGGTATGGATTTTCCAAGTAAAGAAGAGTTGATTGCTAATAACAGATCCGTTCAGGAAATTGGTGAATACCTGGGATGCGACAGTATTCACTATTTGTCAAAAGAAGGATTGATGAGTTCAGTTTCTCCTGAAAATGGATTTTGTACTGCTTGCTTTACGGGAGATTATCCCATTCCTATTGAGGAAAAAATAGGCAAGTTTCAACATGAATCTGTAAAGCAGTCAAAAAATTCCTGATAACAGTATCTTTACATAAATGCGGGGGCCCCCGTACTGGTGGTTTTTTATGAATAAGGGTTTGAAATTTCTGGACTATATTTTTGTATTACGTCCGACATTGTTTTTTCCGGTTTGGACAATTGCGCTTGCCGGTGTATGGGCACAGAATCGTTTCGATATATTATCTGCATCACAACCAGCAAGGCTGGTTGTGATTGCGGATTTTGATATTTCCGTTTTTGTATATCTGGGATTATTTACGCTTTTGATGGGAGCGGTTTTTCTTGTAAACCAAATTGAAGATGTAGAAACTGACCGGTTAAATAAAAAGTTGTTTCTCATTGCAAATGGTGATATCAAACTGGTAAACGCCTATATTGAAACGATCTTGTTGACTGTTTTGCCAATCGGGATTTTGGCGTTTGTTTATTGGCCATTGGCGGTTGTAATGATATTGGCCTATATTATAATGGGTTGGATGTATAGCTGCAAACCATTGGTCATGAAAAACAAACCCATTGGTGGATTTTTGCCCAATTTTTTTGGTGGATTCATTGTGTTTTCTTTTGGATGGATGATACAAGGTCAGCCACAATGGAATATGATATATTACGGTGCTCCCTATATTCTGGGCATGATGGCAGTCTATTTTTACACCACTATACCCGACATAGAGGGTGATAAAGCCTCTGAAAAGATAACGGTTGCGGTAAAATATGGTGCCAAGGCAGCAATATGGGGTGGATTGATTTCTGATGTTATTGCCATTGTCTTTGGACTATTGACTCGCGATATTATTGTTTTAATTCCCACGCTGTTGATTTTGCCATTTTTTATTTTTACAACCCTGAACCAGTCAGTCAAACATATACTCACTACCAATAAATTCGCTGCATTGTTTCTTTCGTTGGTTATTTGTTATCGTTTCCCACTGTATCTGGTATTAATTGTATTTGTATTCTATTTTTCAAAATGGTATTATAAAAAGAGATTTAATATTGTTTACCCAAGTTTGAGCATGAAATAAGGGATAACTTATGAAAAAAATTATTTATAATCGTGAATTATGCGATTTTTGCGGCACCTGTGTGGGTGTTTGCCCTCATGATGCAATTGAATTGTCAGAAAATGATCTGGAAATTACAGATAAATGTACGGTTTGTATGAATTGTGTATATATCTGTCCGATACGCGCATTGGAGGCTAAAGATGAAGAATAAATATGATGTTATAGTCGTTGGCGCCGGCCCTGCGGGTTCTACGGCAGCTCGTTTTGCTGCTCAATCAGGAGCGTCTGTATTGATGCTTGAAAAAGACCGTGAAGTAGGTGTTCCTGTTCGCTGCGCGGAAGGTGTGGGTGAAAAAGGCGTATTAACCGTATTGGACAAGCTGGAACCCCAATGGATTGATCAAAAAATTACCGGTGTTATGCTGTACTCGCCGTCAGGCATGGAAGTTAAAGTTGATTCAAAAGAAGTTGGATATGTGTTGAATCGCAAAAAGTTTGATCAGGGACTTGCAGAACTTGCCGCCAAAGAAGGTGCTGAAATAATAACAAAAGCTTATGTTTACGATCTTATTATCAAAGATGAAAAAGTTGCTGGCGTTAAAGTAAAACATCTTGGCAACGAATATGAAATATTCGCTGATATTGTAATTGGTGCGGATGGTGTAGAGTCACGCGTTGGCCGTTGGGCCGGATTAAAAACCCGTGTTCCCATGAAAGATATGGAAACCTGCGCACAGTATACAGCTCAAAATATTGATCTGGATGAGAACTATTGTCATTTTTATTTTTCAAGCTCAATCGCCCCCAAAGGGTATTTGTGGGTGTTCCCCAAAGGGAATGGATTGGCAAATGTAGGTTTGGGTATTTCAGGTGAGGCTTCAAAAGACAAGAGTGTGTACCAGTATCTTGAAGAGTTTATGAAAGAGTATTTTCCAAACGCAGCAATTATTACAACTGTGGTTGGCGGAGATCCTTGTAGCCTTGAACAGGACGAAATTTATGCTGATGGATTAATGCTCGTTGGTGATGCCGCAAGACAGGTGAATCCGGTTTCGGGAGGTGGTATTGTGAATGGTATGGTGGCCGGTAAATTTGCGGGTATTGTTGCCGGTAAGGCGGTACAGGAAAAGAATTTTACAGCAAAGCGACTCAGCGAATATCAAAAATTATGGCATAATTCTGAAGGAAAAAAGAATAAAATATTTTATAAATTAAAAGAATTTGTGTATAATATGAGTGACAAAGACCTTGATGATACTGCAAAAGTAATTCTGGATTTACCTATGGAAAAAAGAAGTATTTTAGGTCTGTTCAAGTCAGCAATGGTCAAAAAGCCATCATTAATTCTCGAGGCAATCAAAGTCTTTACCTAAGAGGGTTTTATGAAATCCAGTATTAGGGAACTGCTTGCGGAAGACAAGAATGTTTTTGGACTACCGAATATTTTAACTTTGAGCCGATTGGGTTTTTTACCCTTTGTTTTGTATTTTTTATGGATGGGCACCACGACGGGAGATCGGTTGGCCCTGCTGTTTATGCTGCTGGCCAGTTTTACCGATTTTCTGGATGGATTTTTTGCCCGGAAATTGAACATGACGTCTCAACTGGGTCGATTACTTGACCCGTTGATTGACAAGCTGAGTGTAGCCTCGGTTATGCTGCTGCTTGCCATGAAAAAGGGATTGCCTGCCTGGTTTGTTGCCATTGTTATTGGACGTGATTTTTTTATCCTTCTGGGCAGTATGCTGGTTATCAAGCGCAAAAGAACCATTATGGAATCTAACATGCCGGGTAAATTTACAGCAACATTTCTGGCATTGGTTATCATTTTATACACACTTCAGGTCCCCATTGCAAAAGAGATTGCTTTGTGGATTTCTATTTTTCTGATACCTTTTTCATTAATAATCTACTTTTTTAATCATATGGAAACCATTATCAGAAAATCTGTAAAGCTGAAAGAAAGAATTGAAAATATTTACAAGAGCAAGTAAGGAAATGAGAATTGGGTTTAGCAGATAAATTAAAAAAAGGCCTTGCCAAGACAAAGGCCGGTTTTGTAGACAATATTCAAAATGTTGTAACACTGGGCAAAAAAATTGACCGCGATGTGCTGGAAGAGCTTGAAGAATTGTTGATTTTGAGTGATGTAGGTGTTGAAACCTCTGAAAAGATTATTGAAAATCTTGAAGAAAAAAGCAAACGGGAACCGATAAAATCCTCTGATGATGTAATCAATCTTTTAAAAAGAGAACTTGCCCAGGTATTCAAGGATCTTCCGGAACAATCGATTGATATGAGCCAGCGACCACATGTGATCAGTGTTATTGGCGTAAATGGTACCGGAAAAACAACGACTATAGGTAAACTTGCCAATATTCTAAAACAACAGAACAAAAAAGTAATGCTGGCAGCTGCAGATACGTTCAGAGCGGCTGCAATTGAGCAACTGTGTGTTTGGGCTGAGCGAACCGCTTCTGAAGTCATTCAACCCCAAACAGGTGCTGATCCGGCGTCTGTTGCGTACGATGCATATAATTCAGCTGTTGCCAAAGATATGGATGTATTGATTATTGATACCGCTGGCAGGCTGCATACCAAAGTGAACCTGATGGCCGAGCTGGACAAGATCCATCGGGTTATTCAAAGGCAAAATCCAAATGTTCCTCATCAAGTGTTAATGGTTATGGATGCTACCACCGGACAGAATGGGCTGGTGCAGGCCAAGAAATTTGCAGAATCTGTTAATATTACGGGTATAGTACTGACTAAACTGGATGGAACCGCCAAAGGCGGAATTGTATTTTCAATTGTTAAGGAACTGGGTATACCGGTCCGTTATATTGGTTTAGGAGAGCAGATAGACGATCTGCAGGAATTTGATGCTGACCTTTTTGTAGAGGCATTGTTTCAGTGAAACTATCATATATAAGTTTGGGGTGTCCCAAGAACGAGATCGATCTGGAATTTATTCTGGGTGGAATAGGCGAAGGGGTGGAGATTGTCGATCTGGTTGAGCAGGCAGACGCAGTAATTATCAATACCTGTGCATTTATTGATGACGCCAAACAGGAATCTATTGATAAAATTCTGGAAGCCGTTGAGCAAAAAAAAGATAATCCCCAATTCAAAGTGTTTGTATCAGGATGTTTGCCTCAGCGTTACAAAGATGAACTCCGCAAAGAGATTCCCCAGGTTGACGAGTATTTTGATACAACCGAGATTGCCACAACACTTAGAAATCTCAATAAAAGCCTGAGTCTGCCCTATGTTGAACAGTTGGAAAGGTTACGTATAACGCCTTCTCATTTTGCATATTTAAAAATAGCCGAAGGTTGTAACAATCGCTGCAGTTATTGCGCAATTCCTCTGATTAAGGGCGATTTTGTGAGCAGACCATACGATAGTATAATGAATGAAGCGCAAAACCTGGTTTCGGCAGGAGTTCGTGAGATCATGCTGGTTGCGCAAGACACAACCATGTATGGCAGAGATCTCGATCAATCAAAAGGATTAGACGCATTGCTCCGAGAGCTGAACGCTCTTGATGGCCTTGAATGGATCAGGCTATTGTATACGCATCCCGCACATTGGCAGGATTCATTTATCCACACAATAGCAGAACTGGATAAAGTAGTAAAGTATATCGATTTACCCGTTCAGCATATATCCGACCCCATTTTAAAAGCTATGGGCCGGAACGTGACACGTAAACAAATTGAGACTCTGATTCGTCAAATGCGTAAAGAGATACCCGAATTGATGTTACGTACTACGGTAATTACCGGGTATCCTGGTGAAACGGAAGATAATTATCTGGAATTGCTGGATTTTGTGCAAGAATTTAGGTTTGAACGACTTGGTGCATTTACCTATTCGCATGAAGAAGGTACACGTGCATATAAATTGCCGGATGATATACCTGCGGATGTAAAAGAACAACGCAAAAACGAAATTATGGAACTTCAGGCAGAGATAACGTATTTAAAGAATAAGGAGCTGATTGGCAAAAAGATTCCGGTAATCATCGATGAAATTGATACAGAGATCAATGCAGCGATCGGCAGAACACAGTGGGACGCACCTGAAATAGACAACTCTGTATTAATACCTTTGCCAGTATCAGCTAACATTGGTGATATTGTGAATGTAAAAATTACAAACGCCGATATTTATGATTTGCATGCCAAGTTGTCGGAATGAACACTTGAATGTGAATTGTTTTAATTGTATAATAGAGTATGATTGTGTTGGTAAAAAGGTAATATTATGAAAGTAATGAAGAGACTATCTGTAATTGTGTTATTTTCTCTGTCTTTAATATATGCTCAACCTAATATGACACGTACAACTGCCAGGATTGAGATGCCTTATAATGTAGATGTTGTGAATGTTGCGGTTCCGGATAACCCTGAATTGAGCAGGATAAATGTCTATGTAGAAGTCAAGTATGATGATTTGCAATTTATCAAAAAAGACAGTGGATTTGAAGCTAAGTATGAAGTGACAATGGTCATTTATGATGATGATGAATTTCAGGTTGATGGGAAGATTTGGAAAGAAGAGTTGCTTGTAGAACGATTTGATGAGACCAATTCGCTGAATATGTACAGCTCTACACATGCCCAGTTTGATCTGGAACCTGATGAATATATGGCTGCAGTTTCTGTTCAGGATCTTGAATCTGAAAAGAGCTATGCGATAAAATTTAAGCTCAAATTAAAAGAGTTTACAAAAGATAAAGTGATGTTGTCTGATATTGCATATCTCAAAGATATTGAGATTGATTCCGCGGGCATTAAAAGCATCTCTCCAACGGTTACCAATGTAGCTAAAGGATTGAATCCACCCGCTTTTGCTTTTTTTGAGATTTATAATCAGACAGATGCTGCCACTGCTGAAATAAAATACGAGATTGATGCGATAAATGCCAAGTTGGAATTGAAAGACGAGTATTCAATTGATTTGACTGGCAGCCGTACGCTGGCCTCAATAGAATTGCCAATAGATTCTTTACCCCCGGATGGATATGAGTTCAGGCTTGAAGTAAAAGCCGGCGGGAAAAAAGCAAAAGAAGAGAAAAATTTCTTTATCCGGATGGAAGGTTTACCCGGAACCGCACAAAACCTGGATATGGCAATTCGTCAGATCGAGTATATTGCAACTCCTGGTGAGTGGAAGTTGTTGAAAAAAGCCCCGGATGATGAAAAGATGGAAGAGTTTAAAAAGTTTTGGAAACGTCACGATCCAACTCCGGGAACAGAAGTGAATGAGGCAATGGATGCGCATTATGGGCGTATTGAATTTGCAAACCGTTATTTTTCCGTAATGCAGCGCGAGGGCTGGAGAACAGATCGGGGTATGCTGTATGTTTTGCTGGGTCCGCCGGATGATATTGCACGTGATCCATACCCAAGCGATATGCGTCCCTGGGAGATCTGGAATTATTACAGATTGAACCGCAGGTTTGAATTTGTAGACAAGACTGGCTTTGGCGATTATCGATTCTATTATCCTCAATCCATGTACGAATTACAGATGTATTTGAGATAAATTTAACACGGCCCGAAAATACCCTTTCGGGCCTGTCCATCCTTGAGAGACCGTTTGTGAAAATCAGAAAACCTGCTGCATTAAAGCCCGGCGACTGCATTGGTGTTATTTCTCCTGCAAGTCCCTTGTTTGGGGAGAAATATGATGCATTTTTAGAGGGTGTTGAATATTTAAAAAGCAGGGGGTATGAAATTGTTAAAGGCAGCAGTATTGCAGACAAGAATGGCTATCTGGCCGGCAGCGATCAGCAGCGTGAACACGATATTAACCGAATGTTCAGCGATCCTCAAATCAAAGCTATTTTGACTTCTCGTGGTGGTTATGGAACGCCCCGTATTCTGAATGCAATAGATTATAAAGTTATACGTAAACAACCCAAGTGGCTGGTGGGCTATAGTGATATTACTGCGCTTCAACTGGCATTATATAAAAAGTCCGGTTTGGTCTCTTTATCAGGACCGATGGTGGCTGTGGACTTGAAAACCGGCATGGATACGCTTTCTGAAAAGTCCTTTTGGCAGCAGTTGACCGGAGATTCTCAGCCAGAGCTTTCTTTTGCAGAAATTGGCGGACCTGTCAAAGTATACCGGCAAGGCATAGCCAAAGGTCGCTTGATTGGCGGCTGCATGACTGTATTGACGGGTTTGCTGGGCACAAATTTTATACCGGATTTTAGAAACAGTATTTTGTTTCTTGAAGATGTTGGTGAAGATTTGTATAAAATTGATCGTTTGTTTGCGCAGTTGAAAAATTCGGGGGTATTGTACAAGATTAAGGGTTTGGTTTTGGGACAGTTTACGAATTGTGTTGATAAAATGTCTGAAGAACCTGTTGATCTGGATGATATTGTTGAGCATTACATAAAAGATTTGAATATACCTGTCATTGGTAATGTATTTTATGGTCATGCTGATATCAAGATTTCGCTGCCTTTGGGCATAAAATCTGTTTTAGACACAAATCAGGAAAAATTAACATATATGGAGTCTTTAGTAAATGGCAGATAAAACAAGTGCTCCTTTAAAAATCGCTGCTTTTGCTTCCGGCAGGGGATCAAATATAGCATCCATCTTAAAGCACATTGAAGCTGGCGATATCAATGCAAAAGTGGTTACAATTATTTGCAATAAATCAAAAGCGGGTGCAATGGAGCTGGCTAGACAGCACAATATTCCTTCACATCATATTTCGCACACACACTTTGAAGATTTTAAAGCGTTTTCTGACCACATGCTAAGCGTGCTGGAAAAGTATGAAACCGATTTGGTTGTGCTGGCGGGATACATGCGCAAGATGCCAACCGAGGTTGTTCGTGCTTACAAGGGCCGAATGCTGAATATTCATCCGGCGTTATTGCCATCTTTTGGCGGACAGGGATTGTATGGCAAAAATGTTCATCAGGCAGTGTTGGATTATGGCGCCAAAGTATCCGGAGCTACCGTGCATATTGTAGATGAAGAGTATGATACCGGCCCTCCGGTTTGTCAGAAATGTGTGCCGGTAAAATGTGACGATACGGTAGAAACCCTGCATCAGCGAGTTCTCAAAATAGAACATGAAATCTATCCGCAGGCTATAAAATATTTCGCTGACAGGTGCATTTCAGTGGAAGGCAGGAAAGTCGTCATTAAAGAAGACTGAACAATGTGCGTTATTGCATAAAGATGTATTTTTCACTATATTAATAATTATTTAATACTGAAAATTATAAATAAAGGAGTTTCAGGTGTCAGCAGACGTTAATATAAAACGGGCATTAATTAGTGTTTATGACAAGACCGGACTGGTTGATTTTGCAAAAAGATTGGTTGAAATGGGTGTGGAAATTTTATCGACTGGTGGAACAGCAAAGCATTTAACTGAAAGCGGCATAGCCGTCACTTCTGTATCAGATGTTACCGGATTCCCTGAAATATTGGGAGGACGCGTAAAAACCCTTCATCCCCGTGTGCATGGCGGCATTCTTGCCAAGCGTAGTAAACCCGAACAGATGGAAGAAATTAAAGCGCATGACATTACCCCTATTGATATGGTAGTTGTGAACCTGTATCCTTTTGAAAAGACAGTAGCTCAGCCCGATGTAACAATTGATACCGCTCTTGAAAATATTGATATAGGCGGCCCCTGTATGATTCGTGCAGCAGCCAAGAATTTCCCTGGCGTTGCTGTATTGACCGATGCTTCACAATATGAAACGGTTATGAATGAACTGGAAACAGGAAATGGCAGCCTTACTTTGGAAACCCGCAAAGCCCTGTCACTCGCCGCTTTCCAACGTACAGCTGAATATGACACTGCTATTTCAGCATATCTTGCCAAAGGCACAGAAGAAGCAGAAATGCCTGATACAATAAATTTAAAATTGAAAAAAGTCCAGGGATTAAGATATGGTGAAAATCCCCATCAAAATGCCGCATATTATGCTGACGCAACACTTGAACCTTATGGTATTGTTGCTGCCAACAAGCTCCATGGTAAAGAACTCAGCTTTAATAATATTCTGGATCTGAATGCTGCAATTGGATTGTCACAGGAATTTGATCGCCCTGGTGTTGTAATATTAAAGCACAATAATCCTTGTGGCGCGGCAATGGATGAAGATATTGCCAAAGCGTATGAAATGGCAAATGAGACAGATCCGGTTTCCGCGTATGGTGGTATTGTTGCGGCCAACCGTGAAATCAATGAAGAGATGGCTGAAAAAATGTCCAAAGTCTTTTTAGAAGTAATTGTAGCCCCCTCTTTTTCTGAAAAAGCATTTGAAATATTGACCAAAAAGAAAAACATTCGTTTAATTGAATGGCCCCAGGATAATCCTGTGTTCAAGGGTAATGATTTGAGATCGGTATCCGGTGGTTATCTGATGCAGAATCTGGATCTGGGATTTGATGATAAATCTCAATTCAAGGTGGCTACAAAACGTCAACCTACCGACTCTGAATGGCTGGCTATGGAGTTTGGCTGGAAAATCTGTAAATGGGTCAAAAGTAACGCGGTAATTTTTGTGAATGAATCCAGAGTGCTGGGTATAGGCGCCGGACAAATGTCACGTGTTGATTCATCAAAATTTGCAGTTCAAAAAGCCCATGACGCAGGTCTTTCGCTTGATAATTCGGTACTGATCTCGGATGCGTACTTTCCGTTCCGCGATGGAGTGGATGCTGCGGCAGAAGCTGGTGCAGTAGCAGTAATTCAGCCCGGTGGATCGGTTCGTGATGAAGAGGTTGTAACCGCGGCAGATGAACACAATATGGCAATGGTTATGACCGGTACACGGCATTTCCGTCATTAATTTAGATAATAACCAAGAGTATTAGATATGAAACTATCTTCCCTGTTTTCTAACGATCTTGCAATTGATCTGGGTACTGCAAATACACTGGTATTTGCCAAGAACCGGGATATTGTATTAAATGAGCCCTCTGTGGTCGCCATACGAAAACGCACACAAGAGATATTGGCTTTTGGTTTTGAAGCAAAAGAGATGGTAGGGCGAACACCCGGAGAAATTATTACTGTTCGTCCCTTAAAAGATGGTGTGATTGCAGACTTTGATCTTGCGGAACAAATGATCCGTTATTTCATAAAAAAATCATCACCTTCGTTGATTCCCAGGCCCCGTATTGCGATATGTATTCCATCTGGAATTACCGAAGTGGAAAAACGAGCCGTACGGGATGCTGCCGAACATGCCGGAGCCAAAGAAGTACATCTCATTGAAGAACCTATGGCTGCGGCTATTGGTTTGGGGCTGCCTATTGATCAACCGGTGGGAAGTATGGTGATTGATATAGGTGGAGGCACCACAGAGATTGCAGTGATTTCTATGTATGGTATAGTGAATGCAACTTCTGTGCGTATTGGTGGCGATGAAATGAATGAAGCTATTATCCAATACTTTAAAAAAGAATTCAATCTGCTGATCGGTGAAAATACAGCGGAATTGTTAAAATGTGAATATGGCAGCGCCGCACCGGTCACACCGGATGGCGGTACAGCTGTAAAGGGTCGTGATTTAATTGAAGGTATACCCAAAACCGTTGATATAACGGCTATGCAAATTCAGGATGCATTGACAGAAACTGTGGACTCTATTGTGAGCGCGGTAAAACAATGCCTGGAATCTACTCCTCCCGAACTCTCTGCTGACATTCTGGACAGAGGGATTTTAATGTCTGGTGGGGCTTCGCTGTTGACCGGACTTGATCTTCGTCTGCGAGAAGAAACAAAGTTGCCCGTTATTGTGTCTGAAGAGCCCAAACTGGCTGTTGTGCGGGGTACCGGTATGGTTTTAGAAAATTTGAATTTGTACAGGAAAATCCTGACCCAGATTAAACAATATTAACAGGACGATGAACTGAATAGAGATGAAAAGAAGAAAAAACAATCAACCTAAAAAAGAAAAAACAGTATTAAGAAAATTTATCAACAGGTTTTTATATTTGGTTTTGGGTATTGCTGTACTGGGTGTTGCATTTATTTTTATCTTTACCCGAAACCTTCCCGATTCAGAAAGACTTGAAAATATTTCTCCAAATCTGCCTTCTCAAGTATATTCAGCGGATGGAGTTTTATTAAAAGAGTTTTTAACAGACCAGCGTATTTACAAACCTTTGTCAGAGTTTGCTCCGCTTGTTGTTAATTCTATTCTTGCAACAGAAGATCATCACTTTGGAAAACACTGGGGTATTTATCCGCCTCGTTTTGTCAAAGTAACCCTGAGTTTTTTGTTAACAGGAAGCAAGGAAGAAGGAGCAAGTACCATTACACAACAGCTTGCCCGTACTTTGTATCTTACCCTTGATAAAAACGTAACCCGCAAGATCAATGAAGTATTCACGGCAATTCAGCTTGAACGACGTTATACCAAAGACGAACTGATGGAGATGTATTTAAATCATGTTCAGTTTGCATTTGGCACTTATGGATACGAAGCCGCCGCACAAAAATATTTTGGCAAAACCAATACGGAATTGGGAGTTGAAGAATGCGCGGTTTTAACCGGTATGCTGCAGGCACCGGGAAGGTTGAATCCATCTTTGTATGCTAGAAATGAACGTATTCAAAATTATGTCAAAACCCGACGTGATCTTGTGCTTCGTCGTATGCTGAGACACGAGTTTATTACTGCCAAAGAGTATGATGAAGCGGTCCAAAAAGATATTGTTTTTGCAAGTCAGGACAGTACAGTAAATATAGATATTGCTCCCTATTTTACCGAAGAAGTACGCAGAAAAATGTACGCCAAAGACAGTACCGAGATCTATACAAGCGGAATGCAGATTTTTACAACGCTTGACAGTCGCGTGCAAGCCTGTGCAGAGAGTGCGGTGAAAAACCATTTGCCGGAACTGCAAAAGGTTGTGAACCGTAATATGCACAAAAGGAAAAACTTTGTAAGACTGGTACCTCCCAGCATGCTTGAAAAGCGCTCACTGGAAGCCATTATGGCGGATACAGCATATGTAGATTCATTGATTGCATTAAAGTGTAAAGTTCAGGTAGCGTTGGTTGCTCTTGATCCCCGAACCGGGAACATACTTGCCATGATTGGCGGACGTGATTTTAAAGAGAGTGAGTTTAACAGAGCTGTACAGGCTGTTCGTCAGCCGGGTTCGGTTTTCAAACCCTTTGTTTATACTGCTGCCGTTGACAATGGAATAATGCCTTTTTATGAAAAACTGAATCAGCCCATTGTTGTTCATATGGTAGACGGTACACGCTGGACTCCGCACAATTATGATGGATCTTTGGGCGGTTTGACAACCATGCGTGAAGCGCTGCGGCGTTCTTTGAACCTGGTTACCGCAAGACTGGTACAGGAAGATGTGCCACCGGAAGAAGTAATCCGTTATGCCCGCTATCTGGGTATTACAACACCATTACAGGCGGTAGATGCAATTGCCCTGGGTGCTATTGGTGTTCATCCTATAGAAATTATATCTGCTTTTGGCGCGTTTGCCAACAAGGGCGTTTTAGTAGAACCGCACTATGTGAGCAGAGTAGAAGATAAATATGGTAATGTAATAGACCGCGCAAATCCGCAAAGTAAAGGGGTATTGCGGGAAGAAACCGCATATATAATTGCAGATTTGTTAAAAACGGTTGCGTCACGAGGAACGGGTATTGCTTCCAGATCACGATATAATTTTTATCGTCCGGCGGGTGGTAAAACCGGAACTACCAACGACTTTACTGACGCCTGGTATGTAACCTTTACACCGCAGATTGTATCGGGTGTCTGGGTGGGATTAGATGATCCGTCCATGTCGTTAGGAGAAAGACAATCAGGAGCCAGAGCAGCACTGCCCATCAATGCTCCGTTTATCAAAGCCGCGCACGATACGTTGCAGTTACCGGTTATGGATTTTGAAAAACCGGAAAATGTGGTACAGGTTGAAGTGTGTCGTGAAACCAAGCAGCTGGCAACGGATTATTGTCCGGATGTTCTTGGCGAAATCTGTGACGTACGTTTTCTACCGCAAACCAAATGTGAAAAGCACACCGGTGAGCGTGAGAGCCGCTCGTCTAACAACCGTCGTTTGGGTTTATAATCCAAACCTTCAAACCGGAAATAACATTCAATGAACTAACGTTTTAATAACGTATTTTTCTTGAATATTTGATATTAAATATTTAGATTACTTTTCTAATTAATAAAGAGAGGCGTGAGCGATGAAAGACGCTAATGATTTTAAATTAAAAGTAGGCCTGGCAGAAATGCTCAAAGGCGGAGTCATTATGGATGTGACGACTCCGGAACAGGCCAAAATTGCGGAAAGTGCCGGTGCAGTAGCTGTTATGGCACTTGAGCGTATCCCTGCGGACATTAGAGCGCATGGCGGTGTTGCACGTATGTCTGATCCAACGGTTATTAAAGCGATACAGCAAGTTGTTTCTATTCCGGTAATGGCGAAATGTCGTATAGGCCATTTTGCAGAAGCCCAGGTATTAGAAGCATTGGGTGTAGATTTTATAGATGAAAGTGAAGTTCTTACTCCTGCTGATGAAGAATTTCATGTAGATAAATGGAAATTCAAAGTACCGTTTGTTTGTGGATGTCGTAATTTGGGCGAAGCCCTGCGTCGTATTTCTGAAGGTGCGGCAATGATCCGTACCAAAGGCGAGGCCGGCAGCGGAAATATTGTAGAAGCGGTTCGTCATATGCGTACCGTACAAAGCGGACTCAGACGTATCACCACATTGGGTGAAGAAGAACTGGTAACCGAAGCCAAAAATCTTGGTGCACCGGTTGAACTGCTGCGTCAGATCAAAGAAACCGGAAAACTACCTGTACCCAATTTTTCTGCGGGTGGCGTTGCTACTCCTGCGGATGCGTCTTTAATGATGCAGTTGGGCGCTGAAACTGTGTTTGTTGGTAGTGGTATTTTTAAATCTGATGATCCCGAATCACGGGCAAAAGCGATTGTTTCTGCTACAACACATTATATGGATTTTGATTTGATTGCCCGCGTTTCAGAAGGTCTGGGCGACGCTATGCCGGGTCTTGAAATGTCATCGATCCCAAAAGAGGAGCGGATGGCTGACCGTGGTTGGTAAGCGGACCTGCATTTTCGGATAGTGAATATGAAAACAGTCGGTATTTTAGCGCTTCAGGGTGATTTTGATAAACATCAGAAAATGCTGGATTCTCTGGGCGTCAACGTTCTTTTGGTAAAAACAGTTGCCGAACTTTTAAAGTGCGGTGGTCTTATTGTTCCTGGTGGCGAGTCTACCACGCTGTCATTGTTGTTAAAAAAACATGACATGTGGAAACCGGTGATCGAGTTTGCTCAAGATCACCCGGTTTTCGGGACCTGTGCAGGATTGATCATGTTGTCAAAGACCATTACCCGTGAACCGGTTGATACGCTGGGATTAATTGATATTGAAACCGCACGTAATGCGTATGGCCGCCAGGTAGATTCCTTTATAGATGATGTACGTCTTGAATTGAATGGCAAGACTGAAAAGTATGAAGGTGTCTTTATTAGAGCTCCCAGAATCGTTTCCTGTGGTAACGGTGTAAAACCTTTGGGCTGGCACAATGATAACGTTGTGCTTGCCGAACAAGGTAACATTCTGGTGGCATCTTTTCACCCGGAATTGTCTGATGATCCTATGGTCCATCAGTACTTTTTAGATAAAATTAACCAGATATTATAACAAATTAAAAAGCTTATGTTCTCATATGATGTACGCGGCGTTAAATTAAAACACACCCCTTTTTGGATTGATGCACATCGAAAAACTCCCTTTTCTTTTATTTCTCACGGACATAGTGATCATTTAAAAAATCATGACATGGTTCTGGGCACACCTGCCACCCTGCGTTTTCATGCCATGCGCGCTAAACAAAAAGAGACAATCTCTCTTGACTATGGCGACACTTTTGAACTTGATAATTCTAAAATTACCTTGTACTCTGCGGGCCATGTGCTTGGTTCTGCAATGATCAAAGTTGATTACGAGGGTCAATCTCTATTGTATTCCGGTGATTTCAAGGTGCAGGAGAACGAGACCTGCGAACCTATCCAGATTCCTCAGGCAGATATTCTGATTATGGAATCCACTTTTGGCAGACCGGAATATGTGAATCCCCATTCCCGTGAAAAGCTTGTAGATGATATTATGGACTTTATTGATGATTGCCTGCTCAAAGGCATTACGCCGGTGGTGATGGGATATGGTCTGGGTAAGGCCCAGGAGGCTATGAAGATAATTGGTGATCTGGGATACAAGGTCAAAGTCCATCATTCGGCATGGCGTTTTTCCAAGGTCTATTATGATTTTGGGGTACGCTTTAAAAATTGTTCGCCCTGGTATGAAAAAGATATGGTGATGGGTGAAGTATTGATTATTCCACCCCATTTGATGATGTCGCGAAGGATTAAAAATCTGCCAAACCAATACCGGACTGTTTTTTTATCCGGATGGGCCAACAGTAATAAGGGTTTCCGGTTCAATAGTCACCATTCTATTGCCTTGAGTGATCATGCAGATTTTCAGGAACTTTTGGATTTTATTAAAAAAGTTGACCCTGCCATGGTTTATACCACTCATGGTGATAAAGATTTTCCAAATTATATCAGAGATATTGGCTATAAAGCCGAGTATCTGGAGCCCACCAAAGAAGTGCTTCCCTCCTGAGGCATGCATTGAATATAGAAAAATATATATCCCCGGAAGCGATCGAAACCATGCGGCAAGCTATTGCCGAAGCTGGCGGCAATGAAGTCTTTTTTGTAGGGTATACCGAAGAAGATTTGATTGTTCACAAAGTAGACGCTGTTGCACGGGGAAACGAATCTGCCGTACCGGCTATCCTAAAAATTGCGCGGGAGGCGGATGTTGTCATTCACAATCATCCCTCAGGTATGCTCAAACCCTCATCACCCGATCTGAATATTGCTTCGGGACTCGATTCTTTCAGCGTTGCTTTTTATATCGTTAACAATGATGTAGATGATGTATACGTAGTGGTTGAACCTTTTGCCAAGCGCGACAAAGTCTTGCTGGATCTGCAAGAGATGGAAGCGTTATTACAAAAAGAAGGTCCCATTGCCCGGCACATTAATGGATTTGAAGAGCGCCAGCAGCAAATTGATATGTTGAGTTCTATTTGTGCGGGGTATAACGAGAAAAAAATTGCATTGATAGAAGCAGGGACCGGTACCGGAAAAACCATGGCGTATCTTGTACCTGCCATTTATTGGGCCGTTCGAAACAAAACACGAGTTGTAGTATCTACCAATACAATTAATCTGCAAGAGCAATTGATCAACAAAGACATCCCGTTACTGCAAAAGGCACTGGACCCTGAATTTGAGGCTGTGCTGGTTAAAGGACGTTCCAATTATGTCTGTCTGCGCAAAGCGGATGATGTAGAATCTGACTTTGCAGCCCTTGCGGAAGAGCATGAGATTGAAGAGCTGCAGGAGCTGATCCATTGGGCAAGGCAATCTCAAGACGGCAGTAAAGCGGACCTTTCGGTCATTCCTTCCGCAACAGTATGGGAAAAAATTGCCGCTGAAAGTGATACCTGTACGCACAGCCGGTGTAAATATTTTCGTGAATGTTTTGTGAACAAGGCCCGTCGTAAAGCCGCTCGAGCGCATATACTGGTGGTGAACCATCATCTGTTATTTGCCGACCTTGCGGTACGCCGGCAAACCGGCAGCTTTGCCGACGCTGCTATATTACCTCCATACCAGGCTATTGTATTTGATGAAGCCCATCATCTGGAGCATGTTGCAACCCACTATTTTGGCAGCCGGGTTACCCGTGCGGGCTTGGTGCGTATATTGAACCGTTTGCACCGTCGTAAAAAAGCGATTTACAAGGGGCATCTGCATACATTAAAACATCGTTTATTATCAAAAAAAGCGGCTGTACCGGACGACATTGTGCAGCGAATTATCATGACCATTGATGGAGAGCTGGTTGATCTGATTGAACAGATCGCTGCAATGAATGACGAGCTTATGGACTCGCTCTATCAGGTTTTGCAGACCCGAGAGCAAAAAACCGGTGTTCTGGATGAAAAGGAAATCAAGCTGCGCCTGCTTCCTCATATTGTTGATCAGGTGATTTATGATACGGGATTAGATGCGCATTTTAAAGAATTTATTCAGCAGTTGAAAATTTTGTCATCAGTACTGTTACGTTTAACGGAAACTGTCAAGCGCGGTGTTCGTTCTGACGGTGAAGAGATGCTAAATAATCTCATTGAAGTTGAAGCCAATGCCGAGCGTATAGAAGCTGCTGCAGATATTTTAACCGAAGTGCTGTTCAATTCGAGCGAAGAAGATATCCGATGGATTGAGGCAAAGCCGGCCTATCGCAACCGGTCAATTTTGCATTTTCAGGTTTCACCTCTGCATATCGACCAGGTAATGAAAGAAGCAGTTTTTGATACTTTTGAAACCATAATTATGACATCCGCAACGCTAACCAGCGATAACAAGTTTGATTTCATTCGTGAACGATTGGGATTGACGCTGGTAGAGGAAAAACGAAACATTTGCGCGCAATTGCCTGCTCCGTTTAATTATAAGGAACAGGTCATCATGGCGGTGCCCAAAGATATGCCGGACCCACGTAGTCAAAATTTTGCGTCTGAACTGTCCAAGTCTGTTTTGGATGCACTGTTGGTCTCTGAAGGACGGGCTTTTGTGCTGTTTACTTCATTCGGGCTGTTGAACATGATATTCAGACAGCTCGAAGGACCTTTAGCCGAGCATGGTATTCGTGTATTAAAACAGGGCAGTATGAACCGTCATGATCTTTTGAACCAGTTCAAGCGGGAAAAAACATCGGTATTGTTTGGTACAGACAGTTTTTGGGAAGGTGTGGATGTAGAGGGAGACGCGCTGGAATCGGTAATCATCACCAAGCTGCCGTTCCAGGTACCCAGTGAGCCCATAATAGAAGCAAGATATGAGGCCATTGAAAAAGATGGCGGGAATCCGTTTATGGAATATGCGGTACCACTTGCCGTGTTGAAATTTAAACAAGGATTCGGACGTCTGATCAGACGAAAAACAGACAGGGGATGTGTAATTATCTTTGACAATCGTGTTATTAATAAAAGCTATGGTAAACGCTTTCTAAGATCGTTGCCAGAGTGCAAAAATGTTTTTGCATCGCGGGAACAGATTTTATCAGAGTTGAATACTTTTTTCCATCAATAAATGTACCTACAGGTACACCCAATTGTACGTAAAAGTACGGTTTTATAATATTATAAATTATTTCTATTACATTGTTTGTCGTTAACATTCTGTTTTTGAATGGTTTATGCCGCGAATGGTAGTTGTGAAAAGATATGGCATATCAGTTGCTGATATAATCAAAAAAAAGCAAATATGATGAAAAGAATAATATATACAATTTTAGCCTTGATGATTTTGGTATCTGCTGTTAACGCGCAAAACGCGAGAAACGGTTTAGATGTGTTGAATTCCAAAATCGATGCCGCACAGGAGCTGTTAAAGTTGTTTCCTGACAGTCAGGCTGAACAATGGATTGATAGCGCTATTCGACAGCGGGATGAGGCGGTATCTTTTTTTAGTCGTGGACGAAACACTCTGGCAACCGCCAAGATAAAAGCGGCTTTGGTGCTGATAAATCAGGCCATTGATCGTATTACAGCCGTTCCGGTCGACAGGATACAGGAACAGATAGATGAATTGATCCGGAATGCTGAGCAGCTAGTTCCGGGAATGAATAACCGTGAAGCGGAACGAATGTTGAGTCAGGCCAAAGAGAACCGTCAAGCCGGAATACGCGCATTACGGAATAAACAGACTCGAAAGGCTATGGAGCATTTTCGGGTTGCAAAATTTTACGCAGAGCGATCAATCGGGCTTGTTCGTACATCAGGTCTGACGGTGAATCCGGAAACCCTTGAAGAAGAAAAAGAAAAATATCTGGAACTCGTCAATCGTGCAGAGGAACTGATCGGCAGTTGTAATGATGAACAGGCTATAAAACTGATCAACCAGGCGAAAGAACAATATCACAATATATTACAGGCAGTTCAATCTGGTAATTATAAAGTTGCTATTGGCTTATATTACAGTAATACCCGATTGTTGCTGCGTGCTATAGATCTCTGTCAGGGACAGGGCTTTTCCATACGTGAACAGGCTATTGAAGAAGTGGAAATGCTTGGAGAGTTGTTAAACACAGCACGTAATGAAATCAATGTACAATCCGGCTCACAGGCTGGTTTTGTTCTGGACCGAGTTGAGCGGATTTACACACAGGCCAATACGGCATTGAACGGAGAACGATACGAGATTGCTATACGACGGGCTGTTTTGGGTAGGAATGTGTTGACCCGCCTTTGGAGCAATACGCCAGCTCAGATGAATGACCGGGTAGAGCAAGAACTTGGACGATTGCGTGATGAAATAGACAGACAAAAAGATAATAGCGGAACCGGAACCCGGAATGAATTGCTCAAAGCTGCACAGTCGAGTGCTGACGATGCTCAAAGATATCTTGGCGAAGGACGCACCCGATTGGCACTTGAAATGATATACGCGGGAAATCGTTTTGTAAATGCTGCTTCTTCAACAGCTTCAGATGTCAAGATTAACCAGGAAGATGTACGAGCAAGAGCAGATCAGCTTGAACAAGAGATTCATAAATATGAATCGCGTGAAGACACTGAAACAAATGTAGATTTTGTTACTGAAGCGAAAAAAATGCTGCGGCGAGCTGAACAGGCACTGGCAAATAATCAGGCAATAGCCGCGAATGAATATATAAAATTGGGATTTAATTTATTAGACAAAATTCAATAAAGGAGGTGGTGATCTGTGTTTAGATCGTTAAGTGAAGGATAAGCCCCGCTCAGGTTGCTGTTTCAATTATGGTTGGGATGCCAAAGAAACGACCCAAACGGAGCTATTTCCTCCAAGTTAGTTTATTACCCATTTAAAATCAATATCATTTTAAGGAGAATGTCATGTTACCACATAAATTTTCAACAGGATTGGTGTGTCTACTGGTCATTATTTTGACGGGGACTCTGTTTTCTCAAACAATTGTATTACATCCTCAGCGTCAATGGATTGATTATGGTGAAGGTTTGCAATATGAAGCCCAGGCCTTTTCAGAACTGGGTGTACCGCTGACGGTTGATGAATACGAATGGAGTGTTTCTCCGGAAACTGCCGGTACGATTTCAAACGAAGGCTATTTTGTAGCAGGAGATGAATTTGTTAGAGCAACTGTTACTGCAACCGCAAGGATTAAGGGAGAGCGGATGTCTGGTGATGCACTTGTTATTGTAGGAGAATCACCTGATCCTGAAATTAGTATTATAGTAGAACCAGAACAAGCTATTGTAGAACCTCTGGGAAATTTAACATTTGCAGCAATTGCCAAAGGCCCCAATGGTATTTCATTACGAATTGATGGTGTGCGCTGGTTGGTGTCTCCCAAAAGTATTGGCGTGATTTCGGATGAAGGCGTTTTTACCGCCGGTCCACGGTTTGCCGAAGGAACGGTAACGGCAGTTGTTGATATTGAAGGTGTGCAATTTAAAGGTGAAGCAGAAGTATTGGTTAGTTCTGAACCTACCGGTTCTATTTCCGGTACAGTAACCGATGAAGGCAGCAGTGTAATTGACGGGGCCAAAGTTGCGGTTATTCGTTTAGGAATTCCGGTTCAGCGGAAAATAATGGATGTATCTAATGATGGCAGTTATATGTTTGATAATCTTGTACCGGGTAATTTTGTTGTTGTCGCTGAAGCCGACGGATATATACGAGAGTTTTATGACAATGTGACAGATTTTGATCAAACGACTCCGGTTAGTGTGGGTGAGGAGGAAGATGTGACGGGAATTAATTTTGAACTGGGCACGGGTGGCAGTATTACCGGTGTTATCACTGATGAAGCCACCGGTGAACCGATTGAAGGTGTTAGCCTTACAGCAGCACTTGCAGTAAATCCTACTCGTCGTTATCACGCATTGAGTGATGTAAATGGTGAATATGCAATTACCGGTATGAAAACAGGCTCATACGCAGTGTATGCCAATAAATCAGGATATGTTGCAGAATATTATGATAATGTTCGTTTGCCCGAAGATGTTACTCCTGTCAGTGTAACCGCGCCTGATGAAACATCGGGTATTGATATGACATTAACAGTAACCAACGCTTTAACTGGTGTAGTAACCAGTGATGCAGATGGATCGCCCATTGAAGGTGCTATTGTAGCCGTACGTGAATTGCTATCAGAAAGCCCGCAGACGGGTGAAGGATTTTTGAATCAGTTTAGACATGTTGCCCGCACAGATGAAAACGGAGCATTCTCTTTACAGTTGAATCCTGGATTTTACCTTGTATACACCCGGGCATCCGATTTTGTACCTGAATGGTTTGATGGGGTAGATGAGGCAGAAACAGCAACGCCTGTGCAGATTTTTAAAGATCAGCATACTGTAATAAAAGTAGGTTTGGCGCCATTTGGCAGTATATCCGGAACAGTTACAGATGAAAATACAGGTGTAACCATGCAGGGTGTACGTGTTGCCGCGTTTTATGAAGGCAACTTGTACGGATATGGACGGAAATTCAGTGCAATTACAGATGAAAACGGTGACTATGTAATTCCTTCCGTACCAACTGGTGAGTTTTTTGTAGCAGCCAATGCTGACAGTTATCTGGTTGAATTTTGGCAGGAAGCTGACTCGCTTGCAAATGCTACAAAAGTTACAGTTGAAAGTGGTGTACCGGTACAGGATATTGATTTTACATTGTCAGTCGGTGGAATTCTTGGCGGTCAGGTTGTTGATTCCGAGTCCGCAACACCACTGGAAAATGCTATAGTTAGAGTGGAACGCGTTGACGGCAAGTTGAGAAAAGCTGCAAAAACAGACGCTGATGGTTTTTGGACCATTAAGGGATTGCCTGCCGGCGAGTATCTTGCAATTGCAGTAAAACGTGGATATGAACGTGAATGGTATCTTGATGAGGTGAGCAGAGAAGATGCAGATGAGATCGAACTTTTAGAGTCCGGCTCTAATGTAAATATCAATTTTACCCTTGCAGCCGTCGAGTTGAGCGGTAGTGGAATCTCTGGTGTTGTTATGGATGAGAGTGGTGAGATACCGGTTGAAGGCGCAGTAGTAACCATGATGCCTTTGGATTTTGCAAAACCCCGCAGAGGAGTAACCGGCCCTGATGGTTCTTATGAAATTCTGGGTGTAACTCCTGGTGATTATATTATCAGTTGTCGTGCCCTGAATTATGTTGGTGAATTTTATGACAATGTATATTCATGGCTGGACGCTGAAACAGTAACCGTGGAAACCGACATTGTTACATCGGAAATAAATTTTAATTTGGCAGCGCAGGAAGAAGGTGCTTATACGATTAAAGGTTTGATTGTAGATAAAAAAGGTAATGCTAAAGAAGGCGCGCTTGTAGTTGCAAAGCAGGCAGGTGAGGTCATTGCGGCTGAAATCACCGAAGCTGATGGTAGTTTCTTGCTGCATGGTGTGCCCGCTGGCAAGTATTCTCTTATGGCATCACAAACCGGTTATGATGAAAGTTATTTGAACGGAACATCCGAGGAAAATTCTGAAGACCTGAGTGTTGGTGATGGTTTGGAAGTATATGACACGGTTATTGTTTTGGGTGATGTAACAACTGATATTGAAACGGAAATAATTGTACCTGTTGCGTATCAGCTTGAACAAAATTATCCCAATCCATTTAATCCGTCAACAACCATTCGGTTTGTATTGCCCAATACCGCGCAGGTAAAATTACAGATTTTTAATTTGCTTGGTAAAAATGTGCGTACTATATTTGAAGGCTCAAGACAAGCCGGTGCGTATTCATTATCGTGGGATGGAACCGATAATAACGGTGTTGTGCTGGCATCTGGTATGTATATTTACCGGATGGAGGCGCAGTCCGAATCCGGGCGGTTTGTTGATCAAAAACGAATGATATTTATTAAATAAAATTGACTGTCATGGCCCCGGCAGCGGGGCCATGATTGATCAGTAATCGTCGGGAGTTGTACGAGATCACTGCATTACTGAAAAATAGTATTCTGGGGTTGGTTTTATTTGTTTGTACGCTTTCCTTTGCAGTAGAACCCACTGTTAATTCAGCACAGGATGAATCCGCATCTGCGGAATATACACTTTACCAGATTAAAATGTCCCATATTGAGCGATTGCTCAAGCAAAGTCCGAATGTTGAAACGGATATTTTAGCAGAAGTCAAATTGCTTGTACAGGATGCAGTCCTTTTAGCTGATGAGCACATGTACGATATTGCTGCAGAGTATCTGGAAAATGTTATCGGTTTATTGGAACAACCTATGGTCCAAACACTGGCAGTACCTGGTGTTCAATACCAAAAACCGTCTTCATCCCTGAAATGGGATTTTGTTGCTTTTACTGGTTCAGAATACTGGCAGCAAAAGTTTGGTCTTGTTTTCAATGAAAAAGACAGTACCATTACGGACGAACAGACTAATCCTCATGGTGGATTAAGAGTTTACCTTGATTTTGAAAAGGGAGAAACGATACAGAGCCAGATGCAAATCGAGTTGAAATCCAGTCAGGAATACAACTCGGCCAGTATTTATCTGGAACATTATCAAAAGTTTACGAATAAATTTCGCGGAGTTTTTAAAAACGCCTCTGAAAAAACATCATACAAACAGAATACAGAATTTAGCTTTTTTGATAATAGTTTTGAAGCGGGGTTCTATTATCAACCCATTGAAAAGCTTGTTTTTTCTCTTGATGATGAATTTGAACTGCGAAAATATAACATCGAGTCAGAGTATTTCTCAAATTACAAACAGAATCGTCTGCAATTGTCAGCAGAAACCCGCATACCGGACTTTGGACGTCTCAAAGTAGGAGGCGAGAGTCGTTTTCGCAAATACGGATTGGATGCTTTACGTGATTATGATGAGTCCTCTTTAAATGCGCAATTATGGCCAGATTTATACACCCGTTTTTCTTTGACAGATATGTTCAGATACAGAACCCGGCAATATGTACATGGTTATATTGATTCATTATACACCAATGATTTCAGTGATATTTACAACCTGGCTGATTTGCGCTATACTCTGTTTGGTGATACGCGCTTTATGTTAGAGTTTGAAGTTGAATCCCGCGCGTACGAGACAATAACATCCTCCATTCCGGATTATTTGGATTATAATGTTGAACCAGGTTTTGAGACAGGTTTGGGTGATTATTTTACACTGCAACTGGGGTATAGATTTAGAAATAAATTGCATGATGTTGGCGGAGAAACAGATGAATCCGTACAGATTGAAGATTTTTATTCGCATGGCCCGGTATTTACTCTGGATATTATGATGATGAATGGTTTTCTTGCCAGTATCTCCAATTCTTATCAGGCCCAGCGATACCCCAATTACACCAGTTATGATTATTCAGGACTATCCCTTTATTCAAACCGCAATATCAATTCTTTCTTTTTCTATCTCTCCTGGGACATAACTTCAAGTATTGAGATCAATGGGATGGGTATGATCGATTATGACACAGACCAGGAGCTTGAAGGAGCCAACACTATCAGCAATCTTTTAAATTTTGAACTTTTATACAAATTTTAAATTGCTTACCTTGTATTTTACAGTGTAATTATTTAAGGTGGGAGACATGAACGATAAAAAACGAGGTTTGTATCTCGGAGCCGCAATTGTGGTTTTTGGCTTTATCCTTTTAATGAATAATATTGGTATATTGGATAATGCAGATGATTTTTTAGGTGGTGTTTTCTTTTTATTATTATCTTTTATGTTTTTTCATGTATATCGTCAAAAAAACGGGAACTGGTGGGCAATCATCCCTTCGCTTTTTCTGTTTATTTTTGGGGTTTCCATGCTGTTCAAGGATTTTAGCTTTTTCCCCGAAGAGATTATTGGGATCGCGTTTTTATGGGCTGGAGCTTTGATCTTTGGTATGGTATATTACCGGAACCATGATCATTGGTGGGCTATAATCCCTGCCGGTACAATGCTTACGGTTGGTACCATTGTTTTGGTAGAAGAATTTAATCTCATGACTAATGGAGATATTGGCGGGGTTGTCTTTTTTCTGGGAGTTGGATTAACTTTTTTTTATTTGTATTCCCTGGCTTCAGAACAGTATCGTTTAAAATGGGCTATCTTTCCTGCTGCAGGATGTTTATTGTTGGCAATTGTTGTCTATGCCGAGTCAGTTTCCTGGTTGCGAGCAGATATGATTATTCCCATCCTGTTGATAGGTATTGGAGTGTTTATCGTTATTAAGGCAGGTAAATCCACATCATGAAATTTTTCCGTTCAAGAAAAGAACCTTTACCCGCATCCTCGCAGGAACCCATGCAGGTAGATCGCGTGGCAGTTCTATCCGCCGGTCATTTTGTAAATGATGTATACCCCGGCTTTGTGCCGCCATTGCTGCCGTTGTTAATGGAAAAGATTGGTTTTGGTCTGCCCCTTGCTGGTGCGTTGATATCATTCATGTCTGTTTTTAACTCGCTTGCACAGCCGGTTTTCGGGCATATTGCGGACAAGACAAAACATCCGTATCTGGTTGTGTTTGGTCCATTGGTTACAGCCATTTTTCTGGGCTGTATTGGCGTTTTGAACAGTTATGGGATGCTGGTTTTATTTGTTATTATTTCCGGGTTGGGTACGGCTGCTTTTCATCCCCAATCTGCAGTATATACCACCCGCGCCAGTGGACGACGGGCGGGACTGGGTATGTCTATATTTGTCACTGGCGGCAGTGCCGGGCATGCCTTGGGCCCCATTATCATAATTCCTATTGTTACCTATCTGGGTTTACAATACAGTCTGATTACAATGATTTTTGGTATATTAATTTCAGGATTTATGTTTCTAACTTTGCCTTCTTTTGAACATGTGCCGGTTAGACAAAAAAGCGCTAGTTTACCCAAGTTGGATTTTAAAAAGCATTCCTCCCTGGTGTTTTTGTGGGTGATTGTATCCGTCAGGGCTTTTATCATTGTCGGTTTTATTACCTATCTGCCCATTTATTTGCATAATAAATCTTTTTCACTGTTTATTTCAGGCTCTGCCATAACATTGTTTGAATTGTCCGGTGCGGTAGGTTCTATGATAGGCGGCAGCTTGTCTGATTATTTGGGCAAAAAACGGATTATTGTATTAACATTGTTTCTTTCATTACCATGCCTGTACCTTTTTCTTCAGCTTCAAGGAGTACTCGCCTTTTTAATGTTGGCGCTTGCCGGTGTGTTTATATATGGATCCATTCCGGTGGTAATTATAATGGCCCAGGAATTATATCCTTCGCGGGTAAACACGGTATCTTCCCTGATGATGGGAGTATCCTGGGGTGTTGGAGGATTACTGGTAACACCTTTGGGCTGGTATGCTGATAAATTTGGAATGAAATCCGCATTTATGGTTTTAATTATACTAGGCGTTATGGCTGCAATTGCGGCCATGTTCTTGCCGGATACCCGTAAACATTTGGTTAATGTATGAGCAAACAAGATATTTTAAAACAATTACCTTCTGTTGATTCCCTGCTGGGTGAAAACACCTTTGAAGCATTATTGAAAGAATATTCAAGAGATATAATCAAATCCCAGTGCCAGCGAGTATTGGAGGCCCTGAGAGCAGATATCCTTGAAGAAAAGGGAAATTATAAAGCAGATAAAGAAGCATTTACAAGTTTAATTTTTGATAAAGTCGGACAGATCCTGGCAGATGAATTTAAGCCGGCACTCAAGCCGGTTATCAATGCAACAGGCATCATTCTCCATACAGGACTGGGAAGAGCGCCCTTTTCACCCTCTGCTCAAGCGCATGTTAATAAAATTATGCAGGGATATACCAATCTGGAACTGGATATGGAGAGTGGCAAGAGAGGTGTTCGGCATGAACATGTCAGTAAAATGTTGTGCCATCTGACAGGAGCAGAGGCTGCTGTGGTTGTAAATAATAATGCCGCGGCTGTTTTTATTGCGTTGAACACGCTTGCATTTAACCGCGAGGCAATTGTCTCACGTGGACAGTTGGTAGAGATTGGCGGATCTTTTCGTATACCGGATGTGATGGAGAAAAGCGGCGCCAAAATGGTTGAAGTGGGCACTACAAACAAGACCAAAATCAGCGATTATGAAAATGCCATTTCAAATGAAACTGGCGCTATAATGGTGGCGCATACTTCAAATTTCAGAGTGTTGGGCTTTACCCATGAAGTAGGTATTGATGAATTGTCTCAATTGGTTAAAGATAGAGATATACCTGTTATACATGATCTGGGTGGGGGTGTGCTTTTAGATCTTGAGCAATATGGATTGCCATATGAACCCTTGGTGCAGGACAGTATTCGCAGTGGTGCCGATGTGGTTACCTTTAGCGGTGACAAGGTGTTGGGCGGACCCCAAAGTGGTATTATTGTGGGGAAAAAGAAGTGGATTGATATAATTGAAAAAAATCCCATCATGCGGGCAGTACGGTGTGATAAGCTTATCTATGCTGCACTGGAAGCAACATTGGAACTGTTTTTTCATAAAGATCCAATATCCGATGGTCACCGGGTGTTGAGCATGTTTACAGAGTCATCTGAAAATGTTTATAAACGGGCAGAAAAAATATATAATGCTTTAAAGAAAAGCGAGATTACAGATTATAAAGTCGAGTTGAAAGAAAGCTTTGCCCAGGCTGGCAGCGGTGCTTTACCTCTTGAAAAAATCAAAAGTGCTGCGCTTGAAATTACGTCTCAAAAGCAGTCCATTGAAAAACTTGGCAAAATTTTTAGAACCTATGAACAACCCGTTATGGGATATGTTAAAAATGATGCATTGTATCTGGATATGCGCACGGTTACAGATAAAGAAGCAGAAATGTTGGAAAAAATTCTGGTTGAGGTATTGGGTGGTTAATTGCTCTCTATGATAACGTTTTTCATTTCACCCTCTACTTTTGCATGTTTGGCAATTTTAACTACAACCTCTATATCTTTTTCCTTGTTGATGATGTCGCCTTTGACGCGACAATTTTTACCGATAATGATATAAAGGGGCTTTTCACGGTTTGTATCGCTCTTGTTGTCTTTGACAATAATATCGTTTTTTACAGTTGAGCCTTTTCGCAATGATATATTGCCGTTATAAGTAGTAATATTTTCATTTACAGTTGTTCCATAAAGAGTTATGGATCCGTTAACTGTTTCAATATTGTCTTCAATTTTAGTTCCAAATTTACAGTTTATGGATCCGTTTACAGAAGATATGCTGCCGCGTACATGCGTATCTTCGGCAATTTTTATTGATCCATTAACGGATTGCAGACTGCGGATTTGGCCATTTTTCCCGATGCGTATGGATCCGTTAACTGACCGGCATGTGCCGGATACTTTGCAATCATTACCAACGTGAATGCTGCCATTTACAGTAGAACAGCTGCCGCTATTGTCGCCATCATCGATATAGATAGACTTGTTTACCGATATATTCATGGCATATAATTGAACAGAAAGAATGATAAATATTGCTGTAGAAAGCAGTTTTTTCATAAAAAAACTCCGGTTTATTTCACTATAGGTTACGAAAAATTTGGATTTTTGTTTCATATTTCATAAATTTCTAATTGTATTTTTGATTGACTGATAAGAGTTGATTTTTGTTTGACTTTTATGTGTAAAAATTTGTATATTGTCTGTCTTTTCGTTTTTTGTTATTAATCGTTTGGAGGTTCTACATCTATGCAAAGAGGCCATCTGTTTCGACTGATACTCATAGTGACATTTATTGTACTATCGATATTATCACTATATCCAACATTTCAACTGGGTGATCTTCAGGATAAAGAGGCCGCGCTGGTTGGACAAATTAATGATTTAACCGGCCTTGAAGTTGCCGAAATTGAATCCGGCGTTACTCAGGGAGATCTTGAAACCCTGGTGCGCGATGCTGTAAGCGGTGATACGCTTGATCAAACTTTGGAAGTTGCCAATGAGTTGATTAAATTAAATACCAAGATTGTCAAAGTTGAAGGCAATGCAATAAGACAGGGACTTGACCTTCAGGGTGGTACCTATCTGGTGTATGAAGTAGACTTGCCTCAATTAATGAGAGAAAAAGCCAAGATCAAAGATGATCGCCTTGAAGATGTGGTTGTTGCAACCCAGCAACAAGTTGAAGAGGAAAATAAAGAGTTTTTCGATGTATTAACGGGAAACTTTAAAAGCCGCAATATCCAATTGAATCGTTATTATGGCCGTAAAGGGCAAAGCGATGATGAAATCGTTGAGGATCTGAAAAGAGAAGCCGAAGATTCAATTGATCGTACTTTGGAAAATATTCGTAACCGTATTGACCAGTTTGGTGTTTCTGAGCCTTCTATTCAAAAAGAAGGAACTCGCCGGATTGTTATCGAACTTGCGGGTATTCAGAACATTCAACGCGCAAAAGAAGTTATTGGTAAAACAGCGTTGCTTGAATTCAAGCTTGTTAAAGATACCGACATTGTCGTTTCTACTATTAATGATATTGATCGTGTTGTTAGAAAGTTACGTCTTGGTGAAGAATTTGATGTGAGTGAACTGGACCAGTCTAAAGTGGATTCATCTGAAGTTGGTGAAACCGCAGAAGATAAAAATATGTCTATTAATGAATTGTTTGGAGACGATGAAGAAGTAGCAACTGAAAGCAAAGATGAAAATGGTGACATTGTTGTTGATGAAAAAACATTTGCAGACAAACCGTTCTCTTCTTTAATGCGTCGTTTGCCAAACCGTAGTGAAATTTTCGTTCCTGTTCAGAACGAACGTGCAGTACAACGTATTTTGCAAATGCCCGAAGTTCAGGATGTAGTACCTGCGGATGCTGAATTTTTGTGGGGTATGGAAAATACAGTGCTGAATGAACAGGTATATTCGGAATTGCATCTTATTAAAAAAGAAGCAGAATTGTTGGGTTCTACACTTACCGATGCCCAGGTTCAAGTAGGCGGCGGCGGTCAAAACAGTTTTAACGCTGGTGAGGCCGAAGTTCATATGGAACTGAACAATGAAGGTACCAAAACTTTTGCACGTGTTACCGGTATGAATGTTGGCAAATTCCTGGCAATTGTACTGGATAATAAAGTTGCATCAGCTCCCAGAATTAAAGAAAAAATTCCTTCAGGAAGTGCAAGAATTGAAGTTGGTAATATGGATGAAGCTAAAGATTTAGCATTGACATTGCGTGCCGGTGCTTTACCTGCTCCTATTCATGTTATTACTGAAAATACAGTTGGACCTTCTTTGGGACATGATTCCATTAAAAAAGGTCAGAATTCAGCATTAATCGGAATACTGCTGGTAATTCTTTTTATGATTTTTTATTATCGTGCATCCGGTATCATTGCGGATTTTGCACTTTTATTAAACATTGTATTTGTTATGGCAGTAATTGCAAGTTTTCATGCTACGTTGACCCTGCCGGGTATCGCCGGAATTATCTTGACAGTAGGTATGGCGGTTGACGCAAATGTATTGATTTTTGAAAGAATTAGAGAAGAAATCAAGACCGGTAAAACCATCAGGGCTTCCATAGACAGTGGTTATAACCGTGCATTTTCTACCATTTTAGATGCCAATATTACAACATTGATCACCGCGGTTGCGTTGTATAGTTTTGGTACCGGTCCCATTAAGGGATTTGCATTGACGTTGTCTATCGGTATTTTGGCAAGTATGTTTACCGCCATTGTTGTTACCCGGTTGATTTTTGATTTAATTACGTCACGTTATGCTATCAAAAAGTTGAGTATTTAATAATTCTGAGGAGATGGAAGCAGAATGCAATTTTTTAAAGAATTACAAAACCTGAAAATTATCCCCAATCGAAAATATGCTTATATTTTCTCAGGGGTATTGATCCTGATCAGCTTTTTTTCATTGTTTTTACATAAAGGCCCCCAGTATGGTATCGACTTTACAGGTGGTACATCATTACAGTTGAAATTTGAAAAAACAGTTGCCCCCGGCGAACTTCGTGAATCGTTAAGCGATATCGGGTTTGGCAGAGCGGAAATTAAGCGGATTGGTTTACCCAAAGATAACGAATTTATTATCCGTGTGGAACAGCTTGAAGAAGGTGCAGAAGCTGCCACCGTTATGGAAACCGAATTAACCAAAGATTTTCCGGATAACACCTATGATATCCGTGCAGTGACGGAAATTGGTCCCAAGATTGGTAGCGAGTTGCGTACAGCAGCCATTTTGGCAATTTTGTTTTCACTGGCAGGTATTTTGGTTTATATCAGTTTCCGTTTCGAATTCAAATACGCGGTTGCCGCGGTTGCCGCACTCTTCCATGATGTGTTTATCACACTAGGAATTTTTTCACTGTTGAATTTTGAAATATCACTTGCTGTTGTTGCGGCGTTTTTGACAATTGTGGGTTATTCATTGAATGATACCATTGTTGTATTTGACAGAATTCGTGAGAATTTGAAAATTCTGCGTCGCGAAAATTTTGATAATCTGGTTAATATCAGTTTGAACCAGACATTGAGCCGTACCATCATTACTTCACTAACTACTTTGATTGTAGTACTTGTACTCTATATTATGGGTGGTGAAGTAATACACAGTTTTGCCTTTGCATTAATAATTGGTGTGCTCATTGGTACGTATTCTTCTCTGTTTGTAGCAAGCCCTATTGTTGTAGAATGGCAAATGCGTACTGCTGACAAAAAGAGAAAATAAGAACCTTCCATGCAGTATTAACGGATTGGGAGAGTATTATGGAAATTATTGAACATTTAGAAAACGATATTATTATTTTAGATCTGTCTGGCAAGATCATGGGTGGACCGGATGCTGCTGCTTTGAACGACAAGCTTCATGAGTTGATTGAAGCCGGTAAAACCAGAGTTGTTGCTGATTTATCCGAAGTGAATTGGATGAACAGCAGCGGTCTTGGGATTTTAATCAGCGCTTTAACCACAATCCGAAATGCAGGTGGAGATTTGAAACTTGCATCTGTTACGGAACGAGTCAAGAGTCTGCTCAAGATAACAAAACTCCTGTCCGTGTTTAATGTTTATGAAAACACAGGCGAGGCAATCGCCAGCTTTAATAAATAGTTTGATTAAATTGTTAACAAAAAGCTCCGGTTTTTTGTTAACCGGAGCTTTTTTTATTTAAATATATAGGTAAGCATATGTCTGTTACAGTTATTGTTGGTGCTCAGTGGGGGGATGAAGGTAAAGGGAAAATTGTTGATCTTTTGAGTGAAAATGTTGATGTTGTGGCTCGTTTTCAAGGCGGACCCAATGCTGGTCACACGGTTGTTTTTGACAATCAGGAGATCATTCTGCATCAAATACCCTCTGGTATCCTTCGTCCGCAGACCACATGTGTAATTGGCAATGGTGTTGTTATTGATCCTTCAGTACTGGTTGAAGAAATAGAATTTGTAAAGCAAAATGGAATAACGGTAGACAACCGGTTACTGATCAGTGAACGCGCGCATATTATTACGTCTTATCATCGTTTGCTTGACCAATCAAAAGAGAAAGCAATTGGTGAAGACAGAAAAATTGGTACAACAGGACGGGGAATTGGTCCTGCATATGTTGATAAATATGATAGGATTGGTGTTCGTTTTATTGACCTGTTAAGTCGCGACAGTTTAAAGAACAGACTGGAACAAAGTATTCAAGACAATAATATGATCCTGCAAACCAAATATAATGCGGGCCCGGTTGATGCTGAACAGGTTTTGGAAGAATTGTATGCTTTGGGTAAAGTATTTGAACCCTATCTTGCAGAGACATCACTCTACTTGAACAAGGCAATCAAAGCAGGAAAGAATGTTCTGGTTGAAGGCGCCCAGGGCGCATTACTGGATATCGATTTTGGTACTTATCCGTATGTAACTTCATCGAATCCTACTGCGGGTGGAGCTTGTACCGGTTTGGGCATTGGTCCCAAAACGATTGACCGTGTACTGGGTATTGTGAAAGCATATACAACACGTGTGGGTAAAGGTCCTTTTCCCACCGAGTTTGATGAAGAATTTAGCGATAAAGTGCGTCAGCTTGGTGGAGAGTTTGGAGCAACCACAGGCAGACCCCGTCGTTGTGGATGGTTTGATGCCGTATTGGTGAATCATTCCGTACGTGTAAATGGATTGACCCACTTTGCTGTAACAAAGCTGGATGTGCTGGATACATTGGATGAGATCAGGATTTGTGTCGGATATAAGCTGGATGGTAAAGAGATTGAATATTTCCCTGCGGATGTAAGCATGTTGGATAGAATTGAACCTGTTTACGAGTCTCATCCGGGATGGAAAACAAAAACCAGCGGAATTCAGAGTTATAAAGATTTACCTGAAAATGCTATTAAATATCTGAACAGATTACAGGAATTGACGCAGGTACCGATTGAAATTGTATCTGTGGGGCCTGATAGAAATCAGACAATGACGGTTTAAGAGACGATTTCGTCACCTAAAAGTTGTTTGACAGTATTGATAAAATTGTACATATCCAGTGGTTTGGGCACACAAAGATCAGCACCCATTTTTTTCGCCATATCCAGGTACACATTTGATTCAATGTGACCGCCACCAGAAATTGCAATTATTTTAAGATTGGGGTTGTTTTTCTTTAATTCCTGAATGGTTTGAATACCCTCTTTACCGGGCATCAGGATATCTGTAATAATGAGATCATAATGGTTTGTGTTGAATTTATCAATAGCCTCTTCTCCATCTGAGGCTTCATCAACTGTTGAGCCAGAACGTTTGAGCAGATCACTTAGCATTAACCTGATTTGTTCGTCATCATCAACGATCAGTATTTTTGCCATATTATTTCCCCTCTACGGTTTCATGATCTAACAATTTACGAATTACAAAAGCAATTTCTTTCATAAATATAGGCTTCATGATAAATTCATGAATACCAATTTCTTTGGCTTTTTCTTCGGAAATAACTTCACTAAACCCTGTACATAATACTATAGGTATTTCTGGTCTGATTTCCAATATTTTTTTTGCCAGTTCCGCACCGGTTAATGTGGGCATGGTTTGGTCGGTTATGATTAGATCAAAATCATAGGGGTGTTGTTCAAACAGCTCCAGAGCTTCGGTACTGTTTGATTTGGCAATTACATTATAACCCAATTGTTCAAGCATTTCCTGACCAATTTCAACAAGCGTCACTTCATCGTCAACAAACAATATATTCTCTGAACCATGGGGAAGGATAGAGTCGTGCTCTTCTTTTTCTTCAGTGGCTTCTTCAATTCGTGGAAGGAATATATTAAACGTTGTGCCTTTGCCAATTTCACTGTAAACGGAAATATCTCCATTATGACTTTTTACAATACCATGTACCACTGACAATCCCATACCGGTACCTTCACCGGGTTTTTTAGTTGTAAAATAGGGTTCAAAAATTCTTTCTGAAATTTCAGGCGCCATACCATGACCGCTATCTGTAACCGATAGTTTGATAAAGGGACCAGCGGATAGACCATGATAATGGTTTGCATCTTTGGGGGTGATTTCTATTTCAGACATGCTAACTTCAAGGATTCCCCCACTGTGACGCATTGCGTGGGCTGCATTGGTACATAAATTCATGATCAATTGATGAATCTGTGTGGGATCTGCAAATACCAGGCTTTTATGTGTTCTGATGTTTTGACGTATCTCTATGGTTGTGGGAAGTGACGCGCGCAGAAGTTTCAATACTTCTTTTATGATCAGGCTGATTTGTAATGGTTTAACTTCCTGCTGACCCTGACGGCTGAATGCCAGGATCTGTTTGATCAGATCTTTGGCGCGATAACCGGCCTGCAATACCTGCTGCAAGTGTTTATAGAGTTTAGAGTCTTCCTTGAGGTCTCTTAGAGATAGTTCGGTATAACCGAGAATAGCGGCAAGAATATTATTAAAGTCGTGAGCAATACCACCGGCCAATGTACCAATAGCTTCCATTTTCTGGGCCTGACGCAGTTGTTTTTCCATTTTTACTTCATTGGTGACATCACGTTTAACTGCTACATAATTAGTAATAGAGCCCCTGGTGTTTCTGATAGGAGATATGGTTACTTCTTCTTCGTAAACGGTACCATCTTTTTTCTTGTTAAAGATGTGACCGTTCCAAATGTCACCGCTGAGTATAGTTTTCCACATGTCTGTGAAAAAGGTTTTGTCATGTTTTTGACTGTTGAAAATTCTGCAATTTTGGTTTAAAAGCTCATCTCTTGAAAATCCGGTAATACGTTCAACAACTGGATTGACATATTGTATGTTGGCATTGGTATCTGTTATTACAATACATTCTGCAACCTGTTCAAAGGCTGTTGCAAGACGAATCAGTTCATTCTCAGCTTTGGTTCTTTCGGTAACGTCAAGCAGGAATCCAATTACACCCGTGATTTTATTGGTTTCGTTTCTAAGGGGTGATAAAGTAATATCCAGCCAGAATTCACCCTTGGGCAGTTTAATTAATGAAGTATCGCTAAATGTTTCGCCTGTTTCAAATATATTTCGGATCTGGGTAATTCTGTTGATGGCATCTTTGGGTGAATAAAAGTTTGACAGCGATCTTCCTACCAGCATTTCGGTGTTGATTCCATAATGCTCATATATTTGCGGACTTGCCCATGCCTGTTTGTAAACACCATCATAATCATATACCACTGTCATTGCATTTTGCATGGAACCCAATATGCATTCAAATTGTTGAATATACTCTTTATGTACTGTTTGTTCGCGTTCTTTGTGAGAAAGAGTATGTTTGTGGATTAATGCACTGCGAACAATTCGGGGCAAGCGGGCCAGATTGTCTTTTAAAACATAATCCCAGGCACCGTTTTGTATGCATTGGGTTGCGGTTTGTTCGTCTAGATCACCCGTTACAATAATTAATGGAATTGAAGGTTGAAGAGATTGTACCAGGTCAATAGCATCCAGACCTGTGAAATGCGGCAAGTTAAAATCAGACAAAACCAGATCGGGTTTGAATTCTTTTAATGCATTAACATAATCAATTTTATTATCAACCGCAAAGGAGGTGAACGGCATGTCGTCTTTGTTCAACTCGCGGACCATCAATTCAGTATCGGTTTCGGAATCGTCCAGTATCAGTATGCGGACCGGTTCTGTCATCTACTCCTCAAAATTTTTCGCTTCATAAATGCAAGAATTTGCAATAGTGCTGGAATGTTTATATTGAAAATACTATATTCATTCAGATCAAGTACATAAAGTAATGAAAAGTATGTGTACAAATCAAGTGATTTTCTTGAAAAGTGTAATCAATTTCAGCGAAATTTGTCTTTTATTTAATGAATTTAACATAAGGAAGAAAAGTTATGGCAAAACTGATTCCGTTTAAAGGATTAAGACCCGCGCAGGAAATAGCAGCAAAAGTGGCTTCACTACCTTATGATGTATTGGACTCGAAAGAAGCTCGGATTATGGCACAGGATAATCCGAAAAGTTTTTTGCATGTAATTAAACCTGAAATTGATCTGGACCCCGGTATTTCCCAGTATGATCAGGTTGTTTATGACAAGGGCAAAAGTAACCTGACCGCGTTTATTAATGACGGCACCCTGGTTCATGATGAAAAGCCCTGTTATTATATTTATAAACAAATTATGGGAGATCATGAACAAACCGGTCTTGTTGCCTGTGCATCTGTAGATGAGTATATGAACAATATTGTGAAAAAGCACGAACATACACGACCTGATAAAGTGAATGATCGTGTGAATCTTATGCTTGCGCTTGAAGCACAAACAGGCCCCATATTTTTAGCTTATAAACAAAATGACAAGGTTAAGGCTTTAATTCGGGCAGCAATGGAAACCGAACCGGTTTATGATTTTGTGAGTCATTTTGATATTCGACACATCTTTTATCTGGTTGATGATGAAAAGCAGGTCAGTGAAATCAAAGACGAATTTGACGCTATACCTGCATTGTATATTGCGGATGGACACCATCGTTCCGAAGGTGCAGCCGAGTATTGCAAGCGAATGCGCGCAGAGAATCCCGATTATACAGGAAATGAAGAATTTAACTTTTTTCTCACGGTGAGTTTTCCTGAGGATGAATTGTTGATATTGCCCTATAACCGGGTTGTTAAGGACCTGAATGGCAATACTGCATCTGAATTGTTGGAGAAAATTAAATCCGCTGGGTTCTCTCTTGAACCTGTCAGCGGATCGTTTAAAGGTCCTGAAAATAAAAACAGCTTTGGTGTTTACCTTGAAGGCAAATGGCACTTGATTTCAGCAAACGAGTCCATGATGACCGGCAGAGATGAAGTGGGCCGTTTGGATGTGGCGCTACTGCAGGATCTGGTTTTGAACCCCATGCTAAACATTCAGGATCCCCGTACCGATACCCGAATTAAATTTGTGGGTGGGCTGGACTGTATTCAGACGCTTGAAAAGCTGGTCAACAGTGGAGATTTTGCAGTAGCATTTGCACTGTGTCCTACCCAGATGGGGCAGGTAATGGATGTTGCGGACGCTGGCATGGTAATGCCACCCAAGTCCACCTGGTTTGAACCCAAGCTGCTGAGCGGAATGGTTACACACATGTTGGGTGAATAATGGTTTCCGTAATTCCCCTTGCAATGAAAATGCCCAACTTTGGCGGCCGTAAAGTCAATATGTGGCTGATGGCCGCTGTTATCAAATCTCCGCAAACAACCATTCTGGTGGATACCGGATATGTGGGGCATGATGATATTTTCAAACAATTGGATTCGGTAGGACTTGGGGTTGAGGATATAGATATTGTTCTCAATACCCATGTGCACCCGGACCATGCGGGCAATAATCCGGCGTTTAAAAACGCGCGCATAGTGCTTAGCAAAACCGATTATGATTTTACGCGCGAGTTTTCTGCCGCAATTTTAGAGACGAACGATCCGTTATCCGTATTTTTAAAATATTTCCCCGAGTATACCTCTAAACAGGCGGAGCGCCATGCGGTTTCCGCACAGCGTACGGCAGAACGGTTCTGGAACATTCAGGGGATTGGTCCTGTTGAAAAAGTAGAGTGGATTGAAGACAAGCCCGATTTACCAGGGTATTTAGAATTTTGGTCCACACCCGGTCACACGCCGGGGCACCATTCGGTTCTGGTAAAAGGGGAAACCCGAAATATGCTGCTGGCCGGAGATGCCATGCCCAGCAAACTGTTCTGGAAGCGCAACCTGCGCGAGACCGTGCCGCGGTACAACTCGGATTCGTATGTGGCCAGCAAAGCCCGCATTGAAGACTTTGAGGGGATCATTATGGGTGGACATGATCTGCCTTTTGATACGGCAACTAAAGCGTATGTTGATGATGGGGAAATTGTGTTATAGCTGTGTTTGATAAAGAATAAATATTAACCACAAATGAATCCGCCAGCAGGCGGGCAAGCACAGCGGAACACAGATTTAAACATTATTTGCTTTCATTAAAAAGTACGGGTGGTTCATATTTAATAAAGGGGAGAACCATGAAAAAAATCCAGATTCTTTTACTATTATTGCTAGCTGTTTCTCAATGTGCGTTTGGCAATACGCGCTGGGGGCTAACTGCTGGTGTGAATGTATCACGTTTTTATGATATATATACAGAAATGGAGCCGGGCTTTCATTTGGGATTCATACGAGAAAACAGTTTGGATACAGGAGCTTTTACCAGTTATGGATTGATCTTTTCCAGTAAACGAACATTAGTAACCAACAAGTCAGTGGGAGGCTGGGCGAATTCTATTTATTTATGGGACATTGATATTCAACTGCTTTATCTGCAAGTGCCCATTTTGTATAATTATCAGTTTTCAATGAATCAGCATCCCGTATTTGTTTCTGTGGGACCGGTTTTATCTTTGTGTTTAGCTGATTTTAGTGAAAAGACCAAAAAAGAACTGCTATTTTCTTCCGCACCTCCAAACTATAAATATGATTATTATGATACATATGGTGAGCAATTGTTTTATCCTCAAAAGAGTTCATCTTTTGGCTTTGAACTGGGTATTGGCGCAAAGAGTGAAAATTTGACATATAAATTGTTTTCTCATATCGATTTTACCAATATAAGTGAGATTAAAGGGATCAAGATCAATCAGCCCTTTATTAGCTTTGGTTTCCTGGTTGAGTGGTTTTATTGATTTTTTTAGTTATTATCGCTTAGGGAAGCAAATCTTTATAGTACAAGAATCGCGGGATATTGGATTGGGACGTTCGTCCCATAGCTGATGATCAGCAATGTTGGTTTCTTTTAAATTGCAGTCTTGGCCTTTTTGAAATATATTGGAATAGGTTACAAGGCAGAACCTTGTAACCAGTAGGGAATCGCGGATGAAAGCAGACAAAACAGGTGAAGATTACTAGCGTTAATCTGCGTTCATCGAGCGGAGCGGGTAGTTTATTTAAGGGCGGCTCCGGAGAGCCACCCTTTTAAAAAGTTGTAACCTGAATTCTCTTAATTACTGATTAAATTTAAAATCGATAATACGTAGTGCGGTCGGCTCGTGATTCTGCTTTGGGCTTTCCTGCACCATAACAGAAAGTATACCACTCTTTTTCCATCGATAATAATCCCCCAGCATCTCATTGTGAAATGGGCCCTCTTCGGAATGAACTTCTTTCCAGTCCGACCATTTGTTTGTGGCTTGTGCACTCATGATGACGAGGTTACCCTCTTTTTCAAAGATTAAATATGCATTGTCGGCCTTGTCCATGAACAGTTTGGGACGGTTACCCGCAATTCCGGGCAGCTCTGTTTGTTTCCATGTCCCATCTGCCATCCGCCAGTAATGAAAGTAGCGGCGGGCTTCCGGTTTACCCCATATATATTCACCCGGTTTGCTGTCAGCCGCTTTCAGTGAAGCTTTAGTACAATGCCACATTACTACATGGGTGCGTCCTTGTGAATCTACAGCCTGGCCATGGGTATTCATCAGCGCATATCTGCGATCAATATTGATAACGGTTATACCCGGGGAATCAACTCTGGGAGGACCGTCTATGGGGTTACCGGCATTGTTCAACCATATATTACCCCGGTCTTTACTATATACATAGATAAGGTCATGGTTTGAGCCCTGGCTGCTTTCCCGCCAGACCCAGGTCGCATGCAAATTTCCGTTTGGGCCATAGGTGTAGCCGTTTGGGTAGGAGCAACGGGAGTCGCTGGACCCCAGAGTATCTGTAAAAGTCCCTTTTGAAGAATCGATTTGGTGTGTATTTTCCCACAATCCGGTTTCTGGATTATAATCCACCAACATCCGATCACCATTGCCGGACCCTCGTAAACGGTAACAGAATTGCAAATCACCATCGGGAGTCTGCCAGAAACGGGGATAGGTTATTTTGATTTTTTTGTCTTTTTCCAGTTCTGACAGGATCGGACCAAAAAGAGAGGCCTTCCATTGGGTTGTTTCAGGTTTGTTGGCAATCCCCTTGTGGGAAACCCGGTAGTGTAGTGAATCTCCATGGTGGTCAAATGCCATATGGATCGTTCCGTCTTTGGGGCAAATGCCAATAGAGATCGTATTGTGGGCGTCATTGCTCTTGAATTGATAATCATTGAAACGTATCGTCTCCCAGGGACCACCCGGCAGTTTACGTCTGGCGATACAGACCTGCCGATTGCCATCATAGAAACCTATGTATTGGTAATCCCTGTGCGAAACAATTGCATCCTGCTGAAAAGAGCACCCGTTAATTGCATTCCCATACCTTGCTTCTCCGAACATTTTGTCGCCAAGGTTTAGTGCATTTCCATCAACAAGCGAGTTGTCAATTTTTATGACACGGGTTTCCGCCATTACGGGTTTTGACATCAAAGTGATTAGTATAGTCAAGTAGAAAAGGTTTCTAATTGTCATTCAATTCTCCGTGGATAACATTCAAGCGGCTTGTCATAATTTGACAATAGTGCTTTTACCTGTTGTGAGGTCCAATTGCTTCACTTTATTGCCGTATCTCACTATGCAGGGTTTGTCTGCAAGTGAATGGATGACTGCTTTCAAAAGTATTCCATCTCTCCATTCTATATCTACAATAAACCCTCCGCGTGCTTTTAAACCATGAACTGAACCTGTTGCCCATTCCTGTGGTAATGCCGGCAGCAGATGTATTTCGTTTGCGTGGCTTTGGAGCAGCATCTCGGCTATTCCTGCCGAGCCGCCGAAATTGCCATCAATCTGAAATACCCTGCCCGGCCAGCACGCATCCATCAGATTCGGAAATCCGTTGCGGCTTATCAGTCTGTTGATGTAGAAATGTGCCTGTTCCGGATCACCAAGTCGCGCAAAAAAACTTGTCTTCCATGCATTGCTCCAGCCAACATCTCCGCCAAATCCACGACGCTCCAGTGTTTTGCGGGCTGCGGCAAACAGCTTTTCCTGTTTTGGTTGTATGGTAGAGAACGGATATAACCCCAACAGATGCGAGACATGCCGATGCTTTGGATCTTGTTCTTGATAGTCTTTTATCCATTCCTGGATCGTACCGTCCGCACTAATCATCATTGGCGGCAGTTTTTTTAAAGCAGCTTCCAGCTCACTCCTGAATGTTTGGTCAGTATCCAGGATTGTTGATCCACTGATTACGGCATTAAATACAACCTTGACCAGGGTCATATGATACGTTGATCCTCGTGTTATCCTTACGGGCTTTTTCGTTTCCGGGTGGATATATTCGTTTTCTGGTGATGTGGAAGGCACAATTAAAAGATAACCGTCTTTATCTGTTCGCATGTAATCCAAAAGGAACCTGGCGGCCCCCTTGAGTATTGGGTAGGCCTTTTGTTTCAGGAATGCTTCATCTTGTGTGAATTCGTAATGACGCCACAAAGTCATTGCCATCCATGCACCTGCAAGCGGATCCAGGAAACCATTTTGAAACTGAGAACCCGGATTTGATCCACTTCCTGTTGTTCTTCCAAAAGGATTTGTCGCTGTATAGGATATCCAGCCATCCGAGTCATACAATATTCTTGCCGAAACCTTTCCTTTCTCCATCAAAAGCTCAAACCAGTCCACCAGTGGATCGATCGTTTCGGAAAGATTACAGATATCTACCGGCCAATAGTTCATTTGGAGATTGATGTTGAGATGATAGTCTGACTCCCATGGGGCCCACATTTCTTCGTTCCAGATCCCCTGTAGATTTAGAGGCAGGCAGCCAGGACGGCGTGATCCGCTCATCAGCAGATAACGTCCGTATTGAAAGTACAATGTCACCAATCCGGGATCATTGGTTCCTTCTTTTAACGCAGCGAGTCGTTTGTCCGTAGAAAGATTATTGTTTGCTGATTTTCCGAGATCGAGTTGCACCCGTTCCATAATCGGACGATGTTCTTTTTCGTGATCGGTTTTTATTTCTTTCCACGTTTTTTTTACTGCTTTCTTTAGTATAATGTCTGCTGTTTTACCAGGGTCTATTGATCGGTCGAAATTCATTTTTTTGAGGTTATAATCCGTTGTTCCGGTAAACAACAACAGCGCTTCATCTGCTTTATCTATAACCAGCCTGTCGTTTTCTGCCCTGACAGTACCTCCTGTTGTTTTTACAATCAACCGGCCGGCGAATTTCATGTGTGGTCCACCTGGTCCTGATCCGCCCGCATTGTCATCATATGCCTCTGGTGCTTCAATATCTATTATCTGGCCGTCCATCTTGAGTATATTGTTTTCAGTACTCAACAGCATATCCTTCTTTCGTGTCAACGTCACCGACGTACTGATAGCTCCCGGTTTGTCTGCTGTGAGTCGTACAGCAATTACATCATCAACAGCAGATATGAGAATTTCACGTCTATAGGAAATGCCCCCGGCCTTGTACTGTACTGTGGCAATGCCGCTGATCAGATCCAGATCGCGTCTATATTCTGTGATTTCCGGGGCGTGTTGAAATTCCAGTTGCAGGTCGGCAAGAGGTTCATATGATCTGAACGATGTCGGTTTTTTAAACATCGTTTTGTGACCAAAGGCGCTGGCCTCAGCAATTTTTCCTTCAAGGACCATATCCTGTAATTGTACAAGGTTCTCTTTGAAATTATCGGGATATGTATCGAACGGCTCTCCAGCCCATAGGCTTTCTTCATTTAACTGAAGGCGCTCATTCAATACACCGCCAAAAACCATCGCTCCCATCCGCCCATTACCAAGAGGCAGGGCATTTACCCACTGGTTTGCCGGTTGTTCATACCACAGGATCGTTTCTGATCCGTAGGCAGAAAGAAATGCAGCAAAGAGGAGGAATATTAGGATATAGCGTTTCACGGTATTGTCCTTTCAGTGTTTTTTGCCAGGCATCATAAGGTGCCTGGCAATTGCAAAAGTTGAAATAATTTTTATTCCTTTACATCAACTATCACCCGCTGATAGCGCGTTAACCTTGGGGTGCCATGGTCGGTGACAGCCAGGATGATATGCATGGTGCCTGTGCCCGGCGGCATGACCCTGCTTGAGGGCACGGTAAACCAGGCCTGCGGCTGGTCAAAATTTTGAATTGCTACCGGCTGTCCTGTACGCGCGCTGGATGCCGGAAAGGTACCCGCTTCGTTATAGTAAAACCAGTTGTACGACAGCGCGTCGCCATCAGGGTCGCTGCAGTTTGTGGCAGCGAGTTTAATGACATCACCCTTTTGGGCGGTTATTTGCGCGGGATGGTCCAGTTTTACGATTGGGGGATGATTGGCCTCAGCATAAGGCTTGATGGTCCAGTCCATTCTTGCCGAAAAATCGTTCTGATACGCTTCACGCCAGCGCCAGATGGTGGCGTGATTGTCGGTGTGCCAGCGGTTGTCAATGCCCAATACTTCGTCATCCGCGTCAGTCCAAAAGGGACGCGTTTCGGGATAAAGAAACCATTTTTGCATGCGCGGGGTATAGAGCTCGTAGCGACCGCCCCAGCCGCCCCAATTGGGATGTTCGGGATTGCTCAGGCCATTGTTGACAAGATTGAGAAATGACGGCGTATCGCCTTCCATCAGGAACTCCCATAAAGGATACTCGGCGCCCAGGGGGCCTTTACGCCGGATGTTGCGGTCCAGCCATTCGTTGGTCACCAGCATAAAGTCTGCACCTGTGAAACGACCGTGAAAATAATCGCCGCTGATACCGCTCCAGGTTGCGTGATGGTACGCGCCGCCGGCGTTGAACCCGGGGCTTGCAATGTAAAACAGGTTGGGGAACTCTTTGCGCAGCCAGGGACCGCTATTGTCCTGATCGGATATGGTATATACTCTTAATTTGGCAACAAATTTTTCCAGTTCTTTTGCGGAGCGGGTTTCCCGCACTTTCCATAATGCCTGGGCCAGCACATTGGGTCCGCCCCAGACTGTCACCCAGAGGGGACGCGGATCGTCACGGTCCACGGCTTTGATCAGCATTTCGGAACCGGGCGAGTCTTTGCCTTTACCCACAGCGTCAATGCCATATTCCGGTAATCCTTCGCTAACCACGGACAAGAGCTGTTCACCCGTGGGGTAACCGGGCTCGTGCAGTTCCAGGTTGTCACGGACCTTGCCGTATGCCTCAACAATCCTGCGGATGCGTTGCGGTGCGGTACGATTCTGCTGGTGAATGGATGTGGTGGCAATCAATCCTTCAATGTCGAAATGGTTGGCATATGTGAGAAACCGCACCATGGACATGGCATCATCGGGTTCGTTTTCAATATCGGTTAGCACAAACACCCGCGGTTTTTCTGAGGCGGTTGCAAGGGTGCAAAATGCTAATAAAGTGATAAATAAAAAGAGTGTTCTTTTGTGGAAAATATATCCAATCATTTTATTCCTCCTTCAAATACATATGACTGGTAATTCAATGTTTTATACTAATTAAGTGGATTAATTGTTATTGACTATATATTAAATTGATAATAATTACAAGCCGGTTGCTGAGTGCGAGTCCATTTTTTCGGACGAGTGTATCGAAGCACCGGCGTCATCTGGGCCGCCTGCAGCGGACAAAGGACGTCAATTTTGTTCTATATCAATATTATTCTGTGGACAAGGAATTTATTTGTAATGAACTATTCTCTTTGCTTTTTATTTGTTAGTCAATAAATACTCTAATATATTTATCTCCATTCCAATAATAAAGCATGGTAAAACTATCGTCAATAAGATTAACCGCTATTCCATCATTATCAATTTTTATTGTTTCAAATGGTGTTTCCCAAACTCCTTTTTCTTCTATTTCAAGAACGGATTGTATTTTGCCGGAGAGTTTTCCATAATTGGCTATCAAAATTTGATCAAAGTTAGTACCGGGGGATTCAGGTTTTGTATGTAACGCAAAAAGAACCAGTTCGTTTTGATTGTTGAGTAATAATATGATATAGTCAACTATTCCGTCTCCATTAAAGTCACTTTTTTCAAGAAATGGTGTTGATGTTTGAATTAAGGTGATTTGTTGCCAGTCTGGAATATAATCATCCAAATCAGGGATTCTAAATTCCTTCATTTGCTCTTGGATAAAAGTAGTGACCTCTTTAGGGATTTTGTTTTCAACGAGATTTGTTTGCTCTGCAATAACAGTATCAGATGATAGTATCTTTTCAAGAGAGTGGTCATTTTTTGAAATAGGTTCTTCTTTTGGCGAGTTTTGACAAGCGAATAGTAAAAAAAATAAGAGAATTGGATGAATGTACAGAAAGGATTTTTTTGAGAAGTGTTTATTTTTCATAATCGGTCTCTTTTTTTAGAATAATGGGCGGACACACAGGTCCGCCCTTACAATACATTTTCGATAAAATAATTTATCAATCCATTACAATGGGTTTGGGGCTGACCACAATGCCGGCGGGGCGGACCTGTTCGCCGGGTCGGTCCTTGTCGCCCAATTCGCGTCTGGCTCTTTCAGCAATGTCTAATAGTATTTCAACAACATCGGGGTGCTGATCCGCAATATTATTGCTTTCGGCAATGTCCTCTTCCAGATTATAAAGTTCCAGTTCCGACGGGACGGTATCAAGAAGGTGCACTGCTTTGTATTTGTTTTCAAGGGGCAGGTGCAGTTTCCAGGGACCGGAACGCAGGGCCTGAAGTTGATCCTTTTGATAATAATAAAAGACCTGATGCGGAGTTCTTGCTCCCGGATTGCCAAAGATAAGGGGATGGATGTCTTTACCATCAATGATCCTGTCCTGCGGTGGTGTGGTTCCGGCTAATGTACATAAAGTCGGTAACAGGTCCATGGTGGAGGTCAATTCATTGCACTCGTGGTTTTGTGGGATTTTACCGGTCCATTTCATAATACAGGGAACGCGCATGCCTCCCTCCAGGGTACTGCCTTTCCAGCCTTTTAGCGGTAGATTGTTACCGCCATAACTGGGAGACGCACCATTGTCTGAAGTAAAGATTACCAGGGTGTTTTCATCCAGCCCAAATTCTTTCAAAGTGTTTAGGATCTGGCCGGTTGACCAGTCAATTTCTTCAACGGCATCACCGTATCCATTGTTGGCGGATTTTCCCTGAAAGGCTTTACTGGCATGTACGGGATTATGCGGCATGGCGTGCGGAAAGTACAGGAAAAAGGGGTTATCTTTATTTTCGGTAATGAATTCTATGGCCTTTTCCGTATAACGTTTGGTGATGGTGTTTTGGTCCACCGGTGCCTCTATAACCTTTTCATTCAGCATGAGGGGGAGTGGCGGATTGATATTAAACTGTTTAGCACCCATGTCATTGCTGTAGGGGATGCCATAATAGAGATCGAATCCCTGTTTTGTGGGCAGGAACTCGGGCTGGTCTCCCAAGTGCCACTTGCCGATGCATGCAGTAGCGTATCCCTTGGGTTTAAGCAGCTCGGCGATGGTGATCTCGTTGGGATTCAGTCCCTTTTTCGCAACCGGGAAAAGAACCTGGCGCATTTTATTTTTCCCCACTGGTTCGGCGTTCATATTCATGTCCACTCTTTGTGAATAGCAGCCGGTCATTAGACTGGAGCGGGAGGGTGAACACACACCGCTGGAGACATAAAAACTGGTGAATTTGGTGCCGGCCTGTGCCATGGCATCGAGATTGGGGGTGCGATGCAGTTTTGAGCCAAAGCAGCCCACGTCCCCGTAACCCAGATCGTCACAAAAAATAATGATAAAATTTGGGAGTTTGGATGATTTTGTTGTACAGTGCATGGATAACAGAGACGCACCAATACATCCGGCACTTAGGGATTTGAGAAACGATCTGCGGGAAGTGATTGCATTTGGCATGGTAAAATCCTTATATTATAATATCGAATTGGATATATTAACATATTGTTTCACAATCTAAAATGCAATGAAATAGTGAAAAAAAGGAGCCTGATTTGAAATCGCGTCCATATATACTCAAAGAAGTGCAGTACAAGACTGTGAAAGCAACGGATTACAATGTTGCTATTTTACCGTGGGGCGCCACCGAAGCGCACAATCTCCATTTACCCTATGGTACCGATGTGATTGAAAGCGAGTACATTTGCGCCGAGGCCGCACGCATCGCCTGGGATGCGGGTGCCAAAGTGATGGTGCTTCCGGCTGTGCCCTTTGGGGTGAATACCGGTCAACTTGATATCCCCTTTGACATCAATATGAATCCCTCTACACAGATGGCCGTACTTTATGATATCCTCGTATCACTGGCGAACCAGCAGATCCCCAAGGTGGTGATTGTGAATAGTCATGGCGGCAATGATTTTAAGCAGATGCTACGTGAACTGCAGCCGCGTCTACCCGAAATGTTTATTACCATGTTGAGCTGGTACAAGATACTGGATGAATCCGAATACTTTGAAGATACCGGAGATCACGGTTCAGAACTGGAGACCAGCATCATGATGGAGATGGCGCCGGATCTGATTTTGCCATTGGAAGAAGCCGGAGACGGCAATGCCAAACAGTTCAAGTTCAAAGCAATGCAAGAGGGCTGGGCCTGGGCACAACGGGAGTGGTCAGAGGTAACCGAGGACACGGGTATCGGCAATCCGAAAAAAGCCACGCTTGAAAAAGGCCAGCGCTACCTGAACGACCTGCTGCCCAAGATCGCTGAATATTTTATCGAACTGGATGCATGCAAGTTTGACGAATGGTATGAGTGATTTTTGTCTGAATCAAGATGGATGGGGTTAAGATAGTGAATATCCAGTCCTTCGATACTCAAAGGATTGCACCTCGGTACAATCCTTTGAACTCAGGAACCGGAATGTGAATTTTTGATCTTGATACATATTTGAGTATCACAGGATATTGGATTGGGACGTTTGTCACATAACCAGTTAGTTATCAAGGGATTTTTGTTGACATGGGTTACAAGGCAGAGCCTTGTATCAAGAATGAAAGATAGTGATTTGCCCGGCACCTTGATGGTACCGGGCAAATGTATCAAAGGACCGGAATGTGTTTATTTATCCGCGTTTATCTGTGTTCATCGAGCAAAGCGAGCGGTTAATTTTTTGCTTTACGCCACCAAATTTAAATTCACAAGATGCAGTTGACGGGTACCGTCGTTGGCAATACCGTCAAAGCAGATCTGGTTGCCGCTGCGGTTCCAACGGGGATGCAGATCACAGCGCAGGTCTCCTCTGAAAAAACGACGATCACGCATGTTAATGCGGCCCATTTCAATGTATTCACGGGTTGCGAGATTGTAGAGAATTATAGACTTTTCCAGAGTTTCATCCAGATTGCGGTCTGTTACCATCCAGTTTTTATCGGGACCAAAGGAGCAGTGCCCGTCAAAGTCCAGCATACCACCACCTAGATGCTCAAAATGGTTATCTCCGTCTGTTAAAAGAAAATGTGCCCTTCCCGGGGTATTGTGAATAAACGTAGCTACAATTTCGGTATCACTACGCCAGTCAAAATGGGAAACGCTAGAGCCATAAGGCACTACCTCGGTGAGGTTTCCGCCATCCGTATCCGCAGCAAACATACCGGTCTCAAGCCTGCCATTGTCTTGTCGGATGCGCGCCAGAAAAAAGAAGCGGGTGTCGGAGGGATTAAAAACCACATGATTGAACCACATGTGTTTTTCTTTCAGCTCTGGATGTTTAGGCACCAGCATCTCGTACACCTGTTTGATGGAAACAATCAGTCTGGTTTCACCGGTTTCAAGGTCCATCAGAAAAACACCGTCATTGTCCGGGTGCGGATCGTTAGGATTTGGATCTACTGTGCCCGCGTAACCCACAACTTTACGCAAACGACCCATACGTCCATAAGTGAGGCAAAGGGCGTGTTTGCCCTGATGCCCCATTGCGTTAACGGGGCGGGGTAATACACGACGATTGGATGTTTTTAGATCATAAATCACAGAGACCAGTTCATCCTTTTCACGGTCGTTGAAGAGGATTTTTGAATTGAGATGTGCGGGATGCCAGTGCAGCATGGCGCCCTGTTGAAAGTTCCAGGCGCGGGTTTGGGTTATGGGTGAAAACCCACCGGTCTTGGCATCCACCAGTCCAATCACTGCCGGTTCGTTTGGCTCGGGCATATGGTCCTGAAAAGGACTCTGTAATGACAGTATTTTTGTCTCTTTGCCGTTCCAGGGACAGATGCCATAATACCCGAAAAAATGGTTCTGCGGACCCGAGGTGAGTGTAGATATGGCATACCTGAGTCCTGTTTCAGTTTCAGGTGATGTACAACGCATAACTCCTCCCGACAATGCAGCCATGGCTGTAGTTTGGATGAACCGGCGTCTTTTCATATCTGGCTCCGTGTTAATCTATTTTTTTCAGCAAGGGTCCCACAATGCTGTTCCAAAGCTCATATCCCTTTTCATTCAGGTGCAATCCGTCATCCAGAAACAGGTCCTGCATGGGTTTGCCGTCTTTGCCAAACATAGGGGTAGCAATATCTACATAAAATAAAGTTTTGGATGTTTCAGAATATTCTTTGATCATGTTGTTGGTGGTTTCCATTGTTGGCCACATGTCCCATCGTTTAATGCTGGGTTTTATGGGGACATATACAAATTTTGTTTTGGGGAACTGTTTGTGTACGGTTTCCACCAAGGTTTTGTAATCATTAACTACCTGTTCCGGTGGCTTTTTACCGGCGATGTCATTGTCTCCGCAATAAAACACAATGATTTTAGGACTGTATTTCATTACAACATCGTTGATGAAAAAATTGACATCAGAGATATGCGCGCCGCCAAATCCACGATTTATGATGGGCAAGTCTGGAAAGGCATCGTGACTCATCCACATGCGGATACTGGAGCTGCCCGCGAACAGGATGGGATTCTCGGGGAATGCGTTTTTTTGATCGAATTTGATAAAGGTTTGTATGGCATCATCAAACCGGTGGGGATCCGGATTTTCAACGGGAGTAAGCGCAAAAGAGTAAAGTGCCAGAAATATAACGATTAAAACAGTAAAGAGTTTGATCTTGTTCATTGTGTACTCCATTTTGATTCAATTTTATAAAAAAAGATAGTAATTAAATCCATTGGATGAAACAGAAAAATAGTTATTCTGTTTATACTCATTGTTAAATGGAGCTGTTTTTTAGTGTTATCAGGTTAGAGAGAAATATGATAACCTATGGTTGCACAGGCTTGTGGAATAAATAAAAGTGGAATAACATTCTCACCAGCAACACTTGCGGCTAAACCAGCGACAGTCCCTACGAAAGAGGATAAAAAGGTCACAGTGAGCGAACCATCCAGACCATTACGTTGACCGATTTTATAAACCCCCAAGCTTGTTCCGGTTATTAATCCCAAACTTCCGCCAAAGACGATACCAACCAATCCATCAAAGTCATCGTGTGAACCAGACATGTCAATTGCGTAACCAGCAGCAGCCCCCGCAAATCCAAATAATAATCCAACCAGAGGGCTGTATACGAGTTGTTTTGCTACAATTGAATTGACTGGTTTTGTTGGAGCGGTGCTACCGGACGTTGTGTTTTCAATAGATACGGATTGTAGATAGGAAAGATTGTTATCCGGATTCACAAAAACAAGATTGTTTGATCGGTTTAAAACTGAGCTGTTAACCTGTGCTGTTAAAAATGCAGGAATTGACATGATTATAAATACGGGCAATACGCTAAAAAATGTTCGGTTCATATTCTCTCTTTGATTGTTTGTTCGGAAAAGCGTAACAATATAATCTATTGAACGGATATATCCAAGGAGAATTGGGTGTGTAGCAATAGTGTCACAAAAAGTGAAAACTGAATCATAGGTTTAAATAATGATTTTCAAGAGATAGAATTGGATTGAAGAAATGTGGCAGACATGTGCCAATTCACTAAACTGATGAGACAAGATTGTCCCACCAGTTGTGAAAAGTATATAGTAAAAATATTTCTGCTACAGTCTTACATAATGATACTAACTGGCGAACCAATCCATACACCTACACCTGGTGCTGCGGGACTGATAAAGGGGTCACCCGCTTCTTCAACAATGATAAAGGATTCCCATATTGCTCTGCCTAAATTAGTACCATCTTCATTGAACCATTCAAATCCATTGCTGACCGCAGTTAATGGTGCAGCCTGAATTACAGCATAATAAGAATGGTCACCCCAATCATCACTCCAGGTAATCAGATTGGTCAATTGTGCTCCTGAGCCCAGGTAAGAAAAGTAATTATAATGTCTGTCAAGAAATCCGTCAAGATTTTTATCCTTGTTGGACAACCAGCTATCGTTCCAGTGCATTTCCAAGATTGCATCTTTGAATGGCCATGCCCAATGCAACGCAACCTCTGGATTTTGTTCAAGATAGGCCTGGTCATTTCCGTCGTAAGGAGGGTAACCTTCCGCGCCCAGATAGGCATTAATAAAAAACCCATTGAAATTTTTGCCCTGAAAGTTGTACCCAAAAATATCTACACCTGTTTTCAAGGGTTGATCTTGCAGGGAATGTCCCGCAGGGTATAATAATATACCATCATTAATTTTGATGAATTTGACCGGTTTTTTTGCAATGTCACTCTGGGAGAGGCTGGATGCATCAGGACCCATTGGTGATTTTTCACAACCCATTAACCACATTCCTGCCAGGATGGTAATGATTAGGATTGTACTCATTTTTTTCATGGTTCATTCCTCCATAATTCATGAATACACAGTACACACTATGCTTTGATTTTGATTGTTGTCCCTTCCACCACCTCTTCATCCCGGTCAGATTGTGGAATGTTGGAGTGTGCAGTTAAATGCAAGATGTGTGCCGTAAAAAAAGCCCTTACGAGATCTCGCAAGGGCTTTATAATTTTTATGCCTTTGGTGTTTGTTCTGAGAAAAGATCGAGTACGTTACCGTCTTTCCATTTTACTGAGATTGGATGACGAAACATATAGACGTATACAGCTACAGGAATAATAGTAATCGCTTTATAAAATATCCTTTATTGTAATTTCCTGATTCTTATGTCTATATTCTGGTTGTCTTTAAACAATTCCAGCAATTGGTTTGTATCGGTTTCGCCAAAATGATAGGGATACAGTACCGCCGGTTTGATTTTGCGGGCCGCGTCTGCTGCCATTTCCGGAGTCATGGTGTAGGGCAGATTCATGGGAACAAATGCAATATCGATTTTGCCCAGGTTAGTCATTTCAGGTATGTTTTCCGTATCTCCTGCGACATATACGCGTTTGTCACCAAAGGAGATGACATATCCGTTACCATTGCCTTTGGGGTGATAGGGATTGCCTTCTCCGCGCATATTGACAATATTATAAGCCGGTACTGCATTAATAGTTAGTCCCAACAACTCTTTTGTATCACCATTATTTATAACCGTGCCTTTGCCGAGTTTGTCATAACAAATTTGCGTGAGCAGAATTTTTGTGCTTTCTTTGCTGGCCTGATCAATGGCATTGGCGTCGAGATGGTCTCCATGCTCATGGGTAATCAGGATTATATCGGCTTTGGGCAGGGTAGTGTAATCTGCCAGACGGGTCCATGGATCGATATGGATAACCTTGCCGTCAAATTCCATCATCAACGTACCGTGACCGATGAATGTGATTTTCAAGTCCCCTTTAGATGTGGAAAAGGTATCGGATTCAAAATCGTTTGCTGCAAACATCATGGTTGTGGCCGCCAAAAGTATTATAAATAGTTGTTTCATTGTATCCTCCTTGTTGGCAATAGTATAATAGATTCGTACTTTTTATTCAATAAAAAACCGCAAGCTGTATTGAACAGCTTACGGTAAATAAAACAGTAAGAGTTTAGGATTTAATTCAACAAATATTGTTCAAGCAATACATTTTCATCGGCAAGCTGCATCCAGATTTTCAGGTATCCGGTTTCTGTACCGGCTATGATTTGTCCAATCTGCACATTGTTTTCCAAAAGACTTCCCTGGACGATCCAATAAGAGTCCAGCTCTGAGGGTTTAGAGTTGAAAAATGCCTTGCGGATAACCACATCCTTGAGCGCGTATGTGGTATTGTTTTGTACCCATGTACTGTTGGAACGACGCTCTACATTTTCAACAAAATTGTCTACATAAATGCTTTGATAATGATAATATTCATTCATGGTCATGGAAAAGTCAGTACTGGAGAGAGTTCCGGATATCTGTTCTTCATTTTCATAAGAACTGCCAGAGCCTACATCAAAGCTGTAGCTGCCCTGCAAGTCAATGTCGACCTGCCAGGTTTTGTTTTCATAAACCACGGCTCCCTTTAAGGAACCCAGTTTTTGACCGTTGTTCTGATAGGAATAGATCTCAATGTCCGTTCCATCACTGATCTGCATGGTAATTTGAAATTCGTGCGGCTGCTGTATAAAGTTTTCGCTATTGCTGCTAAAATCGCCATCCATTTTAGTGACCAGGAAACTAACAGTTGTGCCGTTTGCAAATTTTACCACCAGTTTGTCATTGGGTGATGCAGAGTAGGTGAAATTATCGCTATTGACAGCGGTTTGCGTTAATGTGCCTGTTGTGATCAGGGTCTGGCCGCCATTGATCAAACTGGCCTGCCAAACCGCCTCGGCTCCCAAAGCAAGAGCTTCTTCACCTGTTGATTTCATATATTGCGGGGCGTTGTATCCGTCTTGAGCGATTGTTGACAATTCAACCGGAGGTTTTGCGATGGTAACGGTACTCGTCCCTTCCTTGGTAGCGTCTGCATTTGAAATGACTTTGACAGTAGCGGTTACAGATTGACCGGAAATCATTACCGGTGCTGTGTATAATCCATTTTGGGTTATGGTACCAATATCATTTTCTACAATCCAGGTAACGGCAGTGTCTTCGGTCCCGGATATGGTGACTGAAAATTGCTGTGTTCCACCCGGTTCAAGCGTTACTGTGGTTGGGCTTATTGTAACGGTTATTTCGGCTGCTGGTGATGTAGGGTTGTTTGAGGAATCTCCGCCGCAGTTGATGATCAGCAGGATGCTGATTGTCATGACTGTTAAAATAAGCGATATATGTTTAATAGAACTGTTCATAAATCACCTGTAATATATTCTATACAATTTATATCTGAAAAATATTTCTACAACTTTTCCGGGAGGTGTGAACCTCCCGGAAATAGTAAATTATTTCAATAATAACATTTTTTGTGTTTCAGTCCCCATTGGGGTTGTCAAACGATAGTAATAAATACCGCTTGGTAAATCCTGACCGTTGAATTTGATTTGATGCGATCCAGCGGTATAAAATCCATCTGCAACGGACATGACATTTCTACCCAGAACATTGTAAACATCCAAACGTACATTCATGTTCTCAGGCAGATCAAAACGTATGGTTGTTTCCGGATTAAAGGGATTGGGATAATTCTGATGCAATGTTAATGCACTTGGTATTTTAATATCATTTTCTTCAACTGCAGTTTCGGGACGAGTGCCTCTTGTTACCCATAATGGATAAATTGCACCGGACAAAAATTGAAAATCATCACCTGCACCGGTTATACCATCATCAAGCAAGCTGGTTACAAATACACCATAATTATTACCATCGGTATATTCATAAATTACTGCCGAGTCATCTGAAGAAAAATCAGGCCTAGAGATGGCGTAACCATTTCTTGTGATCACACCAACATCACCGGTCTCCAGGTTGGCGCCATAAGCGGTAACCTCTCCGTTTGCGTCTACAAAATCAAATGCCATAATATAATCATTGTTGGATGCCAGAACGGGATTGCCAAGGTTCACACCAATATCCTGTGGAGGAAAAGCACGGATCACTGTGCCGTCTGCAATACGCAAAAAGTTGATATCCCAATAATCCAGGGTATCACCGGTTGCGGTAGCCGCAATATTATAAGCATCATAAACCAGATACTGACTGTCAAGGGTCCAGTCCATTGCATCGGCATACAATACCGTAGAGGATTGTGCGCCTTCGGTATATGTCTGTGCATAAAGCGGATACTGGTAGACGTTGTCTGTATTGACCATATCAAAAAGATAGATCAGGCCATCCGCAACGTTTGAAGTTGCCGCAATATAATTACCATTGGGTGAGTATGCCAGGTTCCAAAATGTACCTGAATCGTCCAGTTGCTGTTCCGCACTGCCATCAATAGCTACGATTCTGGGATTGTAATCATAATCCACAAACAATACAAATTCACCATCGTCTGTTACTGAAGGCTTGTTCAGCACGGGAGAAGCAGAAATCATTTCAATGGTTTCCGCATCAAGGCTGATGCGATAGAGCGCACGGGTCCCGGAATCTACAGCCAGGATCCAGTCAACACCTTGTACCTGAGGTTCAATATCAGGTAATGTAGAGCCTTCACCATCCAAAATTCCTACTGTATTAAATGCACTTTGAACCGCCTGATATTCTGTAGAATTTTCTCCATAGAGATCAGAAGCTGATTTGAGAATTGCTATTCTGGCATCAATAAATTGAGAGCTGCGGGTTAAATACACTGAAAGAGCACGATAATAGATCTGTTCTGCTTTTTCAACACCAACGGTGTTGGCAACAAGATAAAAAGCCCTGTTGGGTATACCGCTGTTCACATGAACACCGCCATTGTCGCCATCTTCGGTGTTGGGAAGAGTCTGATATTGGTTCATGTGCCCCGGTTGAAGACCGCCACCCACATTGGGACCATCCGGTTGGATCATATCGCGAAGTGCGTCATTGGCAACAGAGGGAGTCGTTACATCCTCGCCTACCAGCCAGTCACCGTTAGCGCCTTCATGATAAAATTCTGCGGCAACGCCAAAAACATCGGCAAAAGATTCGTTCAAGGCACCTGACTGTTCTTCATAGATCAGGTTTGCGGTATGTTCAATAACACCGTGGCTCATTTCGTGAGCGGTTACATCCAACGCACCGGCAAGATCGCTGAATTGCTGGTTGTCCCCATTGCCAAATACCATAAACTGGCCATTCCAGAAAGCATTATTATAATTATTGTCAAAATTGACTACAATATACATGGTACCGCCATTGCCGTCAATGCTGTTACGGTTGTGGATATTGCGATAATAATCATAAACTACACCACCGTTTGCAATTGCACTGATAGCATTTGGCACGCTCCATGAATTTGCATTGGTTGATGTGTTGTAATACAGTTGGCTGCCGTCGCCATTTTGAGCGTCAAGGACAACAATTCCGCCTACCACATTGTCTGGTATTTGGGATTGACCGGCATTAAACATGGGTTTAGAGGTGTCAATTAAATAGTGATCGCTGCCGAGTTGATAGGAACTAAAATTACGGGTATTGCCTTGCAGATCCATACCACTTGCGTTTACTGCGCCATCATAACAGATGCGGTTAATTTTCTTTAATACATTACCTGAATGGGCATCAATTACAATATCCCAGTTTTCAGCCAGAGTTGGTTTTACATTTACAATATAGGTCAGGGGAAATTCGTCCTGCATGGGATAAATAACCAGCCTGCTTTGTACCGGTACAGAGTCAGTATCTTTTAATCCCAGGTATTGAATTGCCTGGATCTCTGCATTACGGGCAGTAACAGAGGGTTGAATATCAAGAGATTTAGGCAAAGGCGTTGTGCGACCGTTTATACCTACCAGTTTGTTATCTTTATCAAAATGGTAATAAAGGTCACGGCCATATACCGGAACATTGGCAAAAGACTGATGCATACGTACATGGGTCATGCCCAGCGCGTCGGTTTGTTGTTTAACAAAAACCAACTTGTCATCCTGGTTTTCCAAACCCAGCAATCGTTTTGCCCTGGGAGCAAAAGCGTTAAGAGATTGGTTGATGGTGTTACCTGACATTTCATCAGATAACAGATTTTCTGCCTCGATAAATATGGGACTGCTGCCGTCCTGTGACCATTCAATCTGAATGTTACGGTTCGGGTCTCTTATGAGTTCAATCAATGCCTGTTTTTGGGCAGTAGGTAATTGATAATTGATTGTATTTTTTTGACGTTTAGCCGCTTTGGGGGCGTTTCTAAACTGACTGATTTTTTCGCTGATTGTTTTTAATTTTGCCTGTTCGATACCGGTTGTTTTGTCGTTAGCAACCGGACGGGCGTTTTTTTTGTCCGTTAATGCATTTGTGGATGAAAATGCCGTCCCTGAGAGAAACGCGCATAAAAGTAATATAATCGTAACATGTTTCATGTTTAACTCCTGAGATGATTGAATTTGCCAACTGCGAAATTTTTAAAGACCTGAGCAATACTCGTAAATATCCTGATACAGCGATGTTAACACCAGTGGTATTTCCTGTGAGGTGAGTGTAGCCGGAAATCTCCATTGCCGTGTTGTATCCTGCTGTTGTATTGTCAGCAATCTTGACATATTGGAAGATTGATCGATATTTATATCGGTGAGTGATGATTCGATGGTTTTTTTGAATTTATAGATTTTTTTTGAATTACCGGATTTTTCCCACTCTATTTGTTCTTCTTGTCCCGGCATTTGAGTCCATTTTTGTACGAGCCCCGTATCATCCATGTGAAATCCAAGGCGTTGACCTGTAATACCACCGCCTTCAGAAATTGTGATTTTATAAGGCCCGGATTTACCGGATTTACTGCCTGCACATGAGAACAGCATTAATACGGACAACATAATAACTGTGACCCTCATACTTTATATCCTTCCCTTTAACTATAGTTTATAGGTTGAATAACAAGTAAATTATACGGTTATATTCCGTAAATGAATGTAATTCGGGTCACATTTTTTCAAGGTAAGGTTTTTTTATATTCTCCAGGCATAACCCATTTTGGCAAAGAATACACGGTCTGTACGGGTTAATGGATCCACATGATCACCCCAATAATTGTCTGAATAGCCCAGAAACAGTACCGTTTGGGGATTGATTTTGTAAGAAAACAGGAGCTGGCTGAAAAAAGTTTTTTCTTTTGGATCTACATCATCGTCTTTGTAAAGCGAGACATTGCAGTCGTATACCATTTTTTGTAGTATTGCCCGCACAAAGATGCGTTTTGAAAATTGGTATATGACTTTAAATTTGCTGGAATTGGCGGTGTACAATCTTCCCGGAGCTACATCCAGTTTTTCCCAGGTGTGCCCCATTTCCAGGTTTAAATGTTTACCGGGACGAAGTTCAATGGTGGGGGATAGATTCAAGCTGGTACCCGGACGGTTATTGCAATAGTCAATATCGTCACCGTATTCACCCCATAAACTTAGACGGATAAATCCCGAGGGTCTGGAGCCGGTCCAGAATTGTACATTGTTCATCCGATAACTGTCACCTTCAAAAATATCCCGACCATGCTCAAAGTAGGCACCGGCATAGATCTGCCAGGGGCCTTCATAGTAAATCCGCGAGGTAAATGCTTTATGCATGGGTCTATACTGCCAGTCGCGTCTCAGATCATAACTGCCATACCAGGTAATTTGGGTGAACCAGCTTCCCGGATCGCGCCGCCATTTCCAGGTACCGCCTGCTTCGGTGTAATGGTAACCCGAGCGGGTGGTAAACCCCAGGTCGGCACGATAATCAGGAGAAACCTGTGAGTAATATCCATATACATTGTATTTTCGTGTATCGTGCTCATAATAAGATGTTATAGAAGTACCACTTATGGTGCCTTGCTTCTGGTCATATTCGTTGATTATAGAATCCGGATATTGTGTACTTGAATTCAAGACCTGAAACACCAGTTCATCTTTTTGGGTCAATTTTAATGTGGCATCAATGGAACCCAGACGGCTGTAATAGTCTTTGCCTTCCCGGTCTGTGACCAGCATACCAATGTTGGAAGATTCACCAACATCATATTTATAGCGCATTACGCTGCTGGTGTTTTGCTGTTCAAGGGAGCCGCTGTCTGAGCCTTCCGGTCCCGGGAAAATAAAGTTTGTGATTTTATCCTGAACGCTGAAAAAGCCAATGGTGTGGTTGCCTTCTTTGCCGGTGAGTTTAATTCCCCCAACAGGATCGGCAAGGGAGCGGGTGTAAACCCCGTTGGACAGGGTGCTGAAAAAGTCATTGCCTTCCAGAAAAAAGGGGCGTTTTTCATTATAGTATATGGCAAATTGTCGGTTTATATCCAGTTGTTTGATGTCGGCTTCAACCTGCGAAAAATCGGGATTAATTGTGCCGTTCATAATCAGATTTGGAGTCAGACCGAACCTTGCGGTTAAACCCGCTTCCATTTCTCGGGATTTTAACTGCATGGGTGTATGGATACCGTCTTCACGTTCGGAACTGTGAATGCCGGATAGGGTAGGGGCCAGTTCTATATCCCGTCCCGGTTTGGCGCCTTTGAACCCAACCAGCTTTATGGCCTGGCACAAATAACAGTTATTATCGCGGTCGCGCGGAAACGCGCCAATATGGTGACGTACATTCCTGGGATAACTTCGAACAATATCCACACCCCATATCTGGTCTTCCGGACTGCGCTGGAAACCCAATGAACTGAAAGGTATGGACATTTCTACAATATAGCCTTCGTCTGTAATTCTTCCGTGTGAATTCCAGATTGCATCCCACGAACCGCCTCCACCGGCAGAACTCTCTATTTCGTCTGCCTGAATGCCATACGGATTGCTGAAAAAATCATAACTCCGTTGATTGTCGTTAAAGGTGTCAAACAATATCAGAATCCAGTCATCATCCCAAATATCGTCACGGTCACAAAAATGAGCTCGGATCTTTTCCGGCTCGGGATCATAACATCGAAAACCGCAATAGAGATTTTCATCATCGTACATGATTAATGCTTCTGTCTGAACCGGGGCAGGAATGTTCTCACCGGGACGCACTTCAATATTGGCCTCAATAACCAGTGCATCCTGCCAATAGGGTTCGTCCAGTACTGCGTCTATTTTTATATCCGAGTTGATTCTGGGTACTATCAAGGCTGTTTTGGTGGTATCATTTGTATTAAACAGGGCAAAAGAACAAGAAAATGGGATCAGTAAAAGCAGAATGGCCCGTATAACCGGTCTGACCAAATGCATGAAATTCTCCGTATATTAGGATATGGTTATAATTTTAGACAATCCGGAGTGAAAATGGTTTGCAAGAGAACCATTACAAGTGCATTGTCTTTTATATAAACCGTGATCCCGATAAAAGGTTACAATGTCAGAAAGGTTTGTTGATTTATTTTATATACGGAGAAAAAAGAAGGTGGGTTTCAAAATAATGAATGTTATTCAATATTAACGGAGCAAAGTACATTTTTTAATAATAATATTGCTGTTTGTTTCGAGACGTATAAAATAGATTCCGGATGGATGGGCTGCGGCCTGCCATATCAATTCATAATTGCCTGCGGTTTGGGTGCCATTATACAAATGATCAATCCGTTGACCCGCAATATTATAGATTTCAATGTTGACGTGGGAAGGTTTTACGAGTTGGTAGGCTATTGTAGTACCATTATTGAAAGGATTGGGGTAATTCTGAACCAACAGAGTGGTTTTGGGTGCTTTCCCGGGCTCAATACCTGTTATGGTTTGCGGCATGGCCTTTAACGTGTTGAATATTTGCAGCTTACCACCACCCCAGGCAATGTTGGGTGTTGAGCCGGTGAATTCATCCTGCAAGGCGCCTTGTGCCAGATATGATCTGATTTGGGCGACAGAGAGTGTAGAATCTATTTGCAGCATTAACGCAATTGCTCCTGCTGCATGCGGGCCGGAAAAACTGGTGCCTTCAACGCTTCTGTAACCTCCGCTGAATTGTGGATAACGGGTGTTTATGTCTGGGGTAAAAATCAGCTTGCCCGGTGCGGTGATATCTACACATTCCATACCATTGATTCTTGGCCCTATGCCACTGAAATTTGACAACTCGCCGTCAGGTTGATTGGTGGTCCGGATGTTAAAAGAGCCAACGGTCAACGCGCTGTCTGCTGTGGCAGGTAGTGTGACTGTGGCGTTTTTTGTTGCATAGTCATTAAAAAATGCACCATGTGCCCAGCTAAAACGTGGATCATAAACGTAACCATCCAGATGTCTTGTGAGGTTGGAAGGATTTTTTATGGTTATTGTCCAGTCACTTCCCACCCGGTTGAGTCTGTACAAAACAATATCGTACCGGTCTGTGCCGCGCTCAGATTGTTGATGCGTGGTCCAGATATTAAAGAGCATGGAAGGAGTTATCTGTGAGGATGCATCGAGTTTGAAATACTGTCCGTCAGGAGATAAAAGGCTGAAATCAAACAGGGAATCCTGATCTGTGAACAGGAATGACAAAAAGAAAGGGATTCCATTATTGTCCTGAATGATGGGCCAGGTAACGGTGAAGGAGATGGAATCATTTGGCGGGATATCTGCTTCCATGTGAACATCAGCCAGGTTCATATTCCCGGAAGGCACTACCGGAATGACACCCCTGGCCGCAAGCGAATCCATCATGATCTCTTCATGTGAAGAGCCGTCCAGAAATTCCTGCGAGTACCAGCCTTGTTCATACATAACCAGGTCTACATCCGTTTCCGCCAGATATTCAAGCGTACCGTAAACCAGATCCGCATCGGGCGCTATACCGGTTAACGCATTAACACCCGGCCAGCCTCCGGCAAGAATACCGCCAACGGAAGTGCCATGCGAATTAAAGGTGCTCAGCTCTATCAGGTCCACACCGCGCTCAAGAACTCTGTATACAGGATTGCTATTTTCATCCAATCCAAGATAGACCCGGATGGCCTTGATTTTTGAGGTGCCCAATTGTACCAGCGGTTCATTGGTATTTAACCGGTTGTTTTGATTTGTATCGATACAGATTAAGAGTGGTTCACCATAAGCCGGATCGGTTTCTGTAAATCCTGCGGATGTACCATAATCACGTATTCCATTGTTGTTGCTGTCAATAAACAGCCAGTCATATTGAGGTTCGTACGCATCCTGTGTTTCCTCAAACAGTTCCCAGTAATCCAGAACCGGGGCATTGATATATTGCAGAACTTCATCCGCATCAATCGTTCCGTTGTCATCCAGATCAATGCCGTCTGTTCCGCCGTCAAATTGTCCGTTTTGATTGACATCGGTCCAATCCAGGGTGTCGTCATCTGCGCGGAAAAACAGGGGATGAAATATATCCGGGGGATCATCGGCAACACCAATAGTAATGCTTTTACCGGTGATTGGGTTTGAATTGCTGTCGTATTGTACCCAGCACTGGTCAGCTTGAATGATTGCCGCACTTTTATTCAGGCATTTATGACGGTCTTCTAGCCCTGCATACTCGATGGAGAGGATATTTTCATCCATTTGTAATGCAGCAAGCAGGTCAACAGGTGTATAAGCTTTATAAATACCACCCAAATGCAGGGGTGACTGGTTTATCTTTTCAAAAAACACACCCCGGCTTTCCCATTGCTGTACAAAATCGGCAGGTACATTGGAGCAAGTGCGGATGGAAATGGCGATTTTGTTATGACCCGCTTTTTGCAATGCGGATTGGGTTTGCTCAGACGCCCATAACAGGTATTGCAGCCGGGTGTCCAGCTTTTGCGTACCTGCAAAAAGTGAATGAGAAAAGATGAGAAATATGTATATATATAATTTTTTAATATCAATTTCCTTTATAGGTACAACAAAATATGTTGTTGATTAACCTTTATTTGGGATTAAACTGCTCCGGATGTGGAATTGTTTTATGTTGGCCTGTTTCCCATGAAATTGAATATATCAATACCGTCATTGTGCAGAAAACGCAGATTCTTGGAAAAACAGGAACCAGAGGCGGCAGATCTCCAAACAGATGTTTCGCTGAAAAATTCGGGTTAATATACGTAAAATCATTGTTTATTGCAAAACGGGAATTGAGAAAATGGGGTTGTTTAGGGGTAAAGAACGTTGTAAAATTGAAAATCCTGCCGTAAAAAGTGATATGTAACGGCAGGATTTTCAAATCAGTCGCTGTTATTCAAATTTTTTGACATAATCCAAAAAAGCCTTGGCGGTTTTGTCGAGATTTTCCATAGAACCGCCGCCATCCAAAACTTCGCACATTTCATAGACAATATAGCCCTGGTAGCCGATTTCCTTCAAAGTACCGATAAAGTTCTCATAATCGATAACGCCGGTGCCCATGGGGACCGCACGCATGACCGGTTTTTCGGCAATATAATTGGTGAGGTGGTTTTCGTAATGGTAGCGGGGCATGGTGATATAATCCGCGGCAATGGTATTGACGATAAACGGTTTCATTTTCAGGATGGATTCGCGGATTTCTTCTTTGCTCAAGCCTTCCAGTGTGGGCGACCAGGCATCCCAGCCGGACATGACGTTGGGCATATTGACCTCTTTGAGCAGCCAGTACATGGCATCGTGATGCAGGGCAATATCGTGATGGTTTTGCACCACCAGGGTTACGCCGTACTCTGCCGCGCGTTTGCCTGATTCTCTTAATCCTTCCAATACCATGGCGTATTGCTTGTCGTAGGGGATACCGGGTCTTTCGTATCCGGTAAAGATGCGGACCATATTGGTGCCCAGATCTTTGGCCAGTTTTGCCAGTTCACCTACGTATGCGGCCTGGATCTCGGTATGGGGGATGCCGGGCTTGTCGATGCCGGCTGTGTAATCGGTATAACCGGCAAGGGCAACCAGTTCAAGGCCCAGTTCTTCTATACGGGCTTTGAGTTTTTTGCGGGCCGCTTGATCATAATCAATAATGGATACATGGGGGCGTTTGGCCACCAGCATGACACCGTCGTAACCCAGTTCTTTGGCTTTGACCAGAAACTCGTCAACAGTTAACTGTGTCTGACCGCGCCACACTCCGGCATAGCTGACCGAGTGCAGACAGGTTTTGACTTTAAAATCTTTGGGATTGCCCGTGGGTGTTTTCTGCGCGTATCCCATTACTGTGAAAAATAGCAACAATACAACAAGAATACGTTTCATGATTGACCTCTGGTTTGTGGGAAATTGCAAATTTTTATTACTTAGACATTTTTTGACAAATAATCAAGTGAAAATTGGGGGGATGTACGTATCGGAGCGACGACGAGATGTGATTTATTCATTTTACAATTTTCGTTATATCTTAAAAGTTTGCAGGACACGAGTTCCGGGTGACCAGTTCATTATTCTTTTTTAAGAGTGCGCCAGGGCAATTCATTTTTTTGTCTAAATTAGGATGTAGAAGATTAAAGGATGAACAGGATTGGAGATTATCTGTTCTTTTATCAGCAGATGACCTTATAATTGACTGTAAAGACAATAACCACAGAGACACAGAGGGCACAGAGAAAAACAAGGATTTCGTGATAGTAAAAGCAGTGAAAAAAATTAAACGATAGATAATCTGCCAGATATGATCGTAAATCTCTGCGTCTTTGGCGGCTCTGGCGTTTTATGATCGTGATGGAGATTATCTCCGTCACGATCTTGAAAAGAGTCAATCCGGTGCAACTGAGCGGACAAGAAAAATTATATATAATAATAGTTGCTTTATTATAATACACCTATATAATCCAGGATAAAAATTAAAGAGATTATTGAAATATACACTACAAAATATTTAATATAGTATTTAATATTCTTTATTTTTCTTCCCCAAAGGAAATCTTTAAATATAGCACGTAAAATTACAATTATAGGGACTAAAGGAATAATGATACAAATAAGAATGAAATCATCCATAATGTACAAATCATTTTAATTGTGATTTTTTATTAGGATTGTTTACAGTTTGCAATCCTCTGATTTAATGTCCTGGTTTTTTCACTCCGCCTTATTTATCCCGAATACAAAGCCCGGGCGACCAGCGCACCATCCAATGTTTAAACGTAGAGCACGCGGAGATCGCCGAGGCAATTCTTTTAATTCTTCTGAAATCTCTGCGTCCTCGGCGGATTCAGCGTTTTATGATCGTGACGGAGATTATCTCCGTCACGATCTTGAAAAGATTTGCCTGGCACTTTTTTCAAGTGCCGGGCAAATTGACTTTCCTAAAATCCTTTCATCCTAAAAATCTTAATTCAGACAATACTCAGCAACCGGCTATTCAAAAAAGTAAGAAAAATATAAATAATTTGAAAACTTGATTTTTTCTGTTTGAGGTACAATCCAGATTGGATCCATTTTATATTTTTCGAGCTCTCGATATGAATCAAGGTAAAACTTGTTCTCTTTAATTTTAAATTTTGAATATCTTGTACCATTATTAACCATCGAGTTAGGATTTGGTAAAAATTTAACATATTGAGAGTCAATTTGGATTTCTGCAAAATAATCTATAAAATAATTTTGATCATATGGTAATAGAGGTGACCATGAATAAGGTTCAGAATCAATATTAAAAATTTTTAATGAATAACATCTCAATCGATAAAATCCTGTATTATCTGAAAAAATTATTATATTCTCAATATATCTTGCATCTGAAACATGCTGATAACTATCTATAACTCTTTCCCATTGACGGTATTGATTTGATATATGTCGATTGGGTTCAAAACAACTAATTGAAAAATTATAAGTTGAAAATAAGTATAAATTTTTTGAAAAATTTAGAAAATTTATGCTTAAAAAATATACAATAATAATGATAATTAATTTTTTTTTCATCGTAAAATAATCACAATTTTTGCATTATAGTTTGTAACCCTGACTTGATGTCTGGCATTTTTTCAACCCACCTTTTATTGTCTCGGATACGAGATCATGGTGACCGGCTCACCATTCATTTTTTAACGCAGAGCATGCGGAGATCGCCGAGGCAATTTATTTTGTTTTCTCTGAAATCTCTGCGTTCTCAGCGGTCTTTGCATTTTATGATCGTGACGGAGATTATCTCCGTCACGATCTAGTAATTGCAAATTTTTAATACTTAGACATTTTTTGACAAATAATCAAGTGAAAAAGACGGGAGACAGAACGATATGAGAAAGGAAGAGTAGGATTGGTGAGATTACAGGGTGATTGGAATGGGAGAATAGCCCAATATTTTGGAAGAGAAATAAAAAAGTCTATTTATTATGGTTCCTCTTGATCAAGTCAGAAATTTTACTTATCATAAAAAACAAGAGTGCTGGATGCGTAATTATAATCGAGTGACGAGGGAACTCACTTGTAATTCAGCGCTTCACGGGGTCGTACTACACGTGAATACTGTAATCCAATTTGCAAAGAGATGCTCATGTACTGTGGGGTACAATATGAAATCAAGGGGAAATGCTTTTAGATCGCCATAGTTTTCTTGATTGAATAACATTTATAACTTTTGGAGAAAATTATGAAATTATTTTATTTGTTTATAATTCCTTTTTTACTGGTTTCAGTAAATACGAATGCAAAAGAATCAAATTTTGAATTCATTAATTTTCCTGGGCTATTTCAAACTAAAAATTTGGATTTATCACTTGATTACACAGAAAACTTTGTTTTTTATTGGTTTTTAATGGAACATCATGGTGAACACACACCATCATTCCACAATAATGTTCAATATAATACCAAAAGAGGTTTGATGGTCTATAATAGAATGTATTTGGAGTTTGGTAGAGCAGTTATACCCAGAATTCACAATCAAAGAGGTGATGAGTTTTTAACAAGGAAAGTAAATGTAAATTATATAAAATCTATAATACGTCTTAAAGAAACAAAATATACTAATATCAATTTATCATTTCTTTCCTTCGACTGGATGTTAGGAATTACATTTAGTAAAAGGATAAATGATTTTTATTATTCATTAGGTTATCAAAAACATATAATGTTTTTTGGAATCATTCATAAACCTGACATGATTAGTGTTGCATATAGGCCTATTGATCATTTTTGGTTATTTAATGAATTCAAATCACATAAAAATGATGGTAGGGTCAAATCCGGGTATATGAATTTAGCTGGAATCAGGTGGGATTACAAATTTATTTCATTATCATTTTTTTACAATATTTTATACGATGATAATGATTTATACACAAAAGGTTCAGATTTTGAAAGACATAATAATCGATACGGAGTCCAAATTAAACTTTTTCACTAATATCTTTGGGGATGAAAATGGAAAAAATATATGGCACCTCCGAGATGATGGGCTATTAAATGCCTATCCACTACGGACTTGAGTAACAGGTAATCTCATTAAAAGGAGACCGAATTATTCTCTTATGTTCTTGACTTTTGTTAATTTTTTTATAATCTTGAAAAACGGTATGGATTAAAACCGGGGAAGATTTTCACGCGATCCACAATCGCTGTCAATAACTATGTGAGTCATGGGGTAGAATATGGATTCAAAAAAATTACTATTGTTGTATTTGATACTCATTTCAAGCGCTTTGTCTTGCTCGTATTGTTACAATATTTCTAATGATTCTTGCCAAACTCTTGAAGATAAAGAGGACATTCGGCTCGAGATTCATACGCTTGATGGAAATGTTTATATTACCCGAAATTTTCATGTTGATAATGATACCCTGTATCTTGAGGATTATACACGGTCAGTGGGTAAAAAAGGAATGAAAATTCATATAAAATCAATTAATTATGTTAAAGCATGCGAGTACAACACAACAAAAGGGAAAAAGGGGGGATTAAAATTCGGTTTGGGAGTGATTTCCTTTTTTGTAATATTTCCTTTATTATTATTGATACTGTACCCGCCGGCGGATTTATGAATGTACAGATTCAAGCACAAGGCCTGGATGCCGAGTGCGGGTCTGCCAATGCGAACCAGCGAATAAAATACCTGCGCATGTTTCGGCATGGATGCTCATGTCTCATTTTTCGAAACACAGGTATCTGTGTCGCGATCGTAACGCGCCGGTTTTCCCTCCTTGTCGTAAACTGCCAATGATCGAACAATTTCAAAATGAATTTTTCGAAAATACTTGCTTTGATTACAGCTCTTGTATATATTATATACAGTATCTCTATGGATTCTGTGGATGATAACTGGTAGGGAACACCTGGGAACGAAACCAATTACCAAATAAAAAAATATTACCCGGAAAGCAGTAAATTTAATAATAAATGGAGTTTTCAAATGGGTGATCTAAAACAAACTTCCGGTATGTCACGCCGTAATTTTATTAAAGGATTAGGCGGTGGTGTAGCCGGAGCAACCGTTATAACTGCAACTGCGGTGGAAGCGGCCCCGGAAGGTCCGCATGGCGCCAAAGTTGTGGGCCCCGGAGCTGTCAAGATCGCATTCACTGTAAACGGAAAAAAGCATGAGCTCGAGATCGATCCGCGCATAACACTGCTGGATGCGCTGCGAAATGATCTGGATTACACCGGTACCAAGCGGGTTTGTAATCGTGGACAGTGCGGTGCCTGTACTATCATTATGGATGGGAAAACCGTATTGGCGTGCAGTATACTCGCCCTGGATGCCGATGGCGCGTCATTAGAGACTGTGGAAGGCCTTGCAGATGGCGACAAGCTGCATCCCGTGCAGGAAGCCTTTGTCAAGCATGATGCCCTGCAATGTGGATTTTGCACACCCGGATTTATCATGTCTTGTGTCTCCTTGTTGCGAGAAAATGATCAGCCTACATTGGAAGAAATCAAAACCGGCGTTTCGGGCAACTTGTGCCGTTGCGGAACGTATCCCAATATTTTCAAAGCCGTTGCTGATGCGGCTGACACGATCAAGAAGGGAGGTTGATTATGGCCGGATGGAAAAAACCTGAAGAAATGACCATTGTGGGTAAATCCTACTCCCGAGTTGATGGCCCGGATAAAGTTACCGGACGCGCAAAATATACCTATGACCTGAAATTCCCCGGTATGCTTTACGGACGCATACTGCGCAGTCCGCACCCGCATGCAAAAATTGTATCCATTGATGCATCAGACGTATTGAAAATGCCTGGTGTAAAAACCGTCATTACCGATATCAAAGATGAAGTGTTTTTTGTTGGCGATGATGTAGCCGCAGTGGCGGCAGTAAGTGAAGAATGTGCCGCGGAAGCGCTGCTGAAATTCAAAGTCAAATACGAGGTGCTTCCCTTTACCGTACGTGAACAGGAAGCGTTAAAAGGCGATATCAAAGTATTCAGCAATAAAGAAGATAATATTGGCCGTGTGCAAAATCGGGAAGAAGGAGATGTAGAAAAAGGATTTGCAGAAGCTGATGCCATTGTAGAGCATACCTATCATATGAATGTGCAGGTCCACAATTCCCTTGAAACCCACGGCTGTATTGTGAATTGGGAGGGAGACGACCTCTATATGTGGAGCTCTTCCCAGGCTGTTCACAGTGAACGGGCCGGTATGGCAAGGCATTTCGAGATCCCCGAGAACAAGGTGCATGTTGTAGCCCATCACATGGGTGGTGGATTCGGCAGCAAGCTGGGAATCAAGAGCTTTCATCCCATTTGTGCCAGACTCGCTAAAAAGGCCAACGCTCCGGTAAAAATGATGCTGGACCGCGAAGAGCAATTACTGGCAGTGGGTAACCGTCCCTCTTCATTCCAGAAAATCAAGATCGGCGCTAAAAAAGACGGTACCTTTACCGCGTTTCAACTGGAATCCTATGGGTCTGCTGGCGTAGGAACAGGCGCCGGCGTACCTCAACCATATGTTTATGAATTTCCCAATTACAAAATAGACCATCAGGATGTACATATCAACGCGGGTGGCAGCGCACCCATGCGTGCGCCGGGACATCCCCAGGCCAACTTTGCTATGGAATCGGCAATTGATGAACTGGCAGACAAACTGGGCTTAGATGCGTTAGAGATGCGCAAGAAAAATGATCCCAATACCACACGTCAAAAAGAATACGAGCTTGGCGCGGAGCAGTTTGGCTGGAAGAATCGACCCAAAACCGGCAGTCAAAAGGGCCGTGTTGTTAAAGGTATGGGCGTTGGTTCTGGCAGATGGGGCGGCGGTGGCAACAAGAATACCAAAGCCATTATCAATATTTATCCCGACAGCTCGGTGGATATCAAGATCGGTACTCAGGATATTGGAACCGGAACAAGAACAATCATACAGGCGGTTGTGGCAGAAGAACTGGAATTGAAACCGGAAATGGTACAGCCTTTTATTGGTAAATCCGACTATCCCTGGGCACCGGGCAGCGGCGGCAGTGTAACCGCACCTTCTGTGACGACAACGGTCAAGCTGGCCGCAACTAAAGCGATGGAAACCTTGAAAGGCCATGTCGCGGAAGAATGGGGTATTCCTGCCGAGCAGGTGAAATACCAAAAGATGAAATTTAGCGGCAATGAAAGTTCACAATCCCTTTCATGGAAAGAAGCTTGTGCGCTTTTAGACGGTCAGCCTGTGTCTGAGCAGGTACAATGGCAGGAAGGATTGTCTGACAGTGGTACCGCGGGTTGTCAGTTTGCCGAAGTAGAGGTAGATACCGAAACCGGTCAGATCAAGGTCACCCGCATGCTGGGTGTGCAGGATTGCGGATTGGTTGTAAATATGCTGACAGCCGTTAACCAGGTGCAGGGTGCAATGATTGGAGAGATTGGGTACGTTACCCTGGAAAACCGGCTGCTGGATTATGAAACCGGTGTAATGCCAAACGCGGATATGGAAAATTATAAAATACCGGGTGCTAAAGAAATGCCTGATTTTAACGTAACCATGTATGATGAGTCTGAACGGGGTGTCATCGGATTGGGTGAACCGCCGGCAATACCCGGTGTGGGTGCAATTGCCAATGCAATTGCCAACGCCATTGGAACCCGGATTTATGAACTGCCGATAACGCCTGATAAAGTCCTCATGGCGCTGCAAGGAAAGGAGGGCAACTGATGAAAGCTTTTGAATATATATACCCCAAAGATGTAAAATCTGTACCTGCTGTACTGGGCGAATATGAGGGTAAGGCCTTGTTATATGCTGGCGGGACCGATGCCCTGGCTCGCATAAAAGAAGGCATTGATCGTCCTGAACATGTTGTGAATTTAAAAGGACTGGATGAACTGAACTCTATCTGGGATGATAAAGACGGTTTGCAAATTGGCGCAGGGACGTTACTGTCAACTATTGCAAACAGCGATGTGGTTAAACAGTATGGCGGTCTGGCCAAAGCGGTAGAAACTGTAGGTACAATACAGTTGCGGAATATGGGCACTTTGGGCGGAAATTTGTGTCAGCGTCCGCGCTGCTGGTATTATCGCAGTCGCCATTTTGATTGTGTGCGCAAAGGCGGAGATGTTTGTTTTGCCATTAGTGGTGACAATAAATACCATGCTATATTGGGAGGATTTCCCTGTTATATTGTCTATCCTTCGGATGTGGCGCCTATTCTTATAACGCTGGGTGCAGAGATAGAGATTCTTGGACCTCAAGGCACCAAAAGAGTGCCGCTGGAAGACTTTTACATTTTACCGGAAAAAGACGCAACCCGGGAAAATATATTGAATCCCGATGAGATCGTAACCAAAGTGATCATCCCCAAAAAGGCAAAGCAGCTCAAGAGTCATTACCTGAAATTTAAGGAACGTGATTCGTTCGACTTTGCCATGGTGAGTGTTGCGGTTGCGGGCAAGGTTTCCGGAAACAAGATATCTGATCTGAAAATCGCCATGGGAGGAGTGGCACCTAAACCCTGGCGTGCATTCAAAGCGGAAAAAGTACTGGACGGCAAAACCATTACCGATGACCTGTTGAAACGGGCAGGAGAAGCGGAATTAAAAGATGCCGAACCGCTTGAACAGAATGAATATAAAATCACGTTGACGAAAAACCTGCTCAAGCGGGCAGTTGGTGAATTGTTAGCCGAATAAAAAAGGGTAGGTGTTATTATGAGTGAAAAAAAACGCGTATGTACCATGTTGATGCGTGTCGGTCCGAGTTATCCCGGTTTTTCAGATGAATCCGAAGGTGAAGATAAAATGCTGACTTCGCAATTCTCCTGTTTAAAGACCGCAACTCCTGTGGGGCCCGATAATAATATTGCCGTCCCGCACGAGTGCACATCCGAACGACCCTGTTATAAAGAAACCTGAGTTGATAATAAAAAAGGGGCGATCATTGACCGTCCCTTTTTTTGTTCATATAGATTTAAATTTATGGTAATTAATACAACGCCCACGGATACAAAAGCATATCTGTTTTTCTGCCTTTTGTGAGAGATTGCCCCTTGTTTAACAATACATATCCTTCTGCTTTGCCTATGGTTGTCATCTTGTAAGGATCCTGATTTAGGTAAGGTATGGCAATCGGTTTGCCTCCTGCTGTAGATATTTGCAGCCGTAAAAATAAAGAGAGGTCCTCGGTATTTTTTATTGAACTGCCCATAATTAAAGAACGGATCTGGTGTGTTTGCGGCTTTCCCTGCATGTGCTGCAACACCGGATGAATGTAATAGGCATAACAGTTTAATGCCGAAACCAGATTTTCCGGTAATCCGAATAACAGGGTCTGGTCCTTTTTAGCGAGATAGAATGATTGTCCCGGTTTTTGTTTTACACCCCAAAACAGATTAGCAAATCCGGCTTCTTTGGCGGCTTCTTTGACAATATCCTGAGGACTGTCAGAGATACCTCCGCTAACAATAATGATGTTTGCAGATTCAGCGGCTTTGTTTATAGCCTGTCTTACCGCGTTAATATTATCACCCGTTCGGGTATGAAAGGCCAGCTCTGCACCCGAAGAAAAGACGGCTGTTTTTAACATGCTTGAATTGGCATCTCGCATTTGACCGGGTTCGGGTTTCAGGTCAAAGGGTACCAGTTCACTGCCCGTAACCACTAGAGATACTTTGGGTGAAGCAATGACATCGGTTTCGGTATATCCCTGGGACGCCAGCAAACCAATGCAGCCGGGTGTCAGAAACGTCCCTGCTTTGCAAAGGATTTCACCGCGTTTAAAATCTGAGCCGGCTGATCGAATACAGTCCCCTTTTACAGTTACCTGTTTGATGAGCAGCTCGTTGCCATTTACAAAAGTATTTTCAATGGGAACAATGCTATCCGTACCTTTGGGCAGCATTGCGCCTGTTTCGATTCGTACAGCGTGTCCCTTTTCAACAGGTTCTTTATAGGGAGTTCCGGCCTTGCTATTGCCGCAGATATCAAGCATGACAGACGAGTTTTCATTTGCTTTAGCTATATCGGTCCATTTTACAGCAAAGCCATTTACCGTACTGTGGCTGAATGCGGGGTGCGCTTCACGAGCGGTTGTATTTTTTACCAGCACTTTGCCGGACGCTTCTTCAAGCGGTAGTTGTTCTATATCTTGCGGGGGAATATGCTGTTGAATAATCTGAACAGCATCATTCAATGAGATCAAGTCCATGTTAAAAATCTTGTTTTTTAATACCCTAGCCGTTTAATGCGAAATGGGTATGATTACTTTTGGGAGCAGGTGACTGGATATTTTCCAGCACACAATTATTTTCATCCCAAAGGATTTAAGAGAATATATTATTAATATAAAGCACAATTTGATTAAATGCAAATGTGTACATGTACACGTTGTGATCCGGAATTAGAATGCTAATATTCGTAAATATCAAGAGAATGCTGCTAAAGTTGTGACGCCCCTTTTACTTTTCTAAAGTTTATTTTACTGTCCTTTAAATGTATTTATTAACTCCATGGACAGGTAGCATTTGCAAAATCTTTTTCACCCTTTATTAGATGGTATAAATAAGATCCCAGACAAAATTTTAAAAATAATAGCGCGGAAAAGGCTATTACCAGAAAACCTTCAAAAATATAGGCTGCAATATTCCATGACATGATAATGCTGATTGCAGCTCCCAATGAAAATACAGCCGCCATCCCCTGGGCAAAACGCCGGGGACCCGGTGCAGATTGTATTCTGGGTTTATCTTTTTCACGAATGAGAAACCGGTTGTAAAAGGTTTCAAAAGGATTTGCTTTGGGTATTAGCACATTTATCCACAATACTGCTGAAATGGCTAGAAACAATTGCCACCCTTGAAAAATGGTTGCAATAAATACCAATGAACCCACAATTGTAGGTTGAAATTGTAATGAAAGGACCCGGTAATTCGCATCGTTTTCAGAAAATCTGCTGAATCCCTGTTGTTGTAAAAATTTATAGTCAGTAGAGCTCAAGTATCCTCCATAAAATATTCTATCTGACTTTAAAAACAGAGGACGTTAATGCAATATTCCAATATGCAGACTGAAGAGCCGTTCAGTGTCTGGTTTTACGGGATGTTTGGATGTTACATAAAGCGGGATTGTATATCTTTTAATTCTGTGGGGGTGTCTGCGTCAAAAAGAATACCATCTGATTGGATTGAAATTTTGTACACAGAATCTTGAAATGTTTTACCCAAATCTCTGGCTGTTTGATTGGGTGACATGTTGGGTATTTCTTTTAATACTTTGGATGAATAAAAGACCGGGTGACCTCCCTGGCCATTAAATTCCGGAATGATTATGTCTTTACCGGTACGGTTGTATGCTGAGATCAATTCATTGATCCAAACCGCACGGATTTGGGGCTGATCGCCAAGGCAGACAATGGCTCCCTTGCACTGATCGGGCAATGCCAACACCCCGGTTTGCAGGGAAGAAAATTGACCGCGTTTATAGTGTGTATTGATTATGAAATTGGCATGAACGCCGCATTGACTTTTGATCTCTTCCGGTCTGAATCCCAGTACAATAACAATGGGTTCAACTCCAGCCTCGCATAGTTGGCCGTGAATATGCTGTATAAAGGTTTTGTCATCAATTTTTAGGATGGGTTTTAGTTGCCCCATTCTGCGGGATTCACCCGCGGCCAGTATAATTCCGGCAATCATGTTTATTCCCATGCTAGGGTATCAATTTTGTTTTTTACTGCTATCATTTCTGCTGCTATCGAGATGGCTATTTCAGCCGGAGAATCTCCACCAATCGGCAATCCAATGGGACTGTGAATCTGGTCAATCCGTTCAGCGGTAATGCCTTTGTCCATCAACGTCTTGCGGGTCTGCCCCACTTTGCGTTTGCTGCCAATCATTCCCAGATAGGCAAAATGCTGCTGTACGCAATATTCAAGTATTTCCTGGTCATGCAGATGTCCGTGTGTAACAATCACGATAAAAGTATGATCCGTAAACGTCAGTTCTGATAATGCCTGATCATAAGGCTTACAAATGACCGCGTTAATATCTGGAAAACGCTCGGGTGCTGTAAATTCGGGGCGATTGTCTATGACTGTCATGGCAAATCCAGCGTCTTTGATGACCCCGCTCAATGCCTTGCATACATGTCCGCCTCCGAACACATAGAGGGGAGAAGGCGGATTTAACGGCTCGAAAAACAGGGTCATGTTACCGCCACATAGCATATGCGTATCTGCTTCCAGAGAATATTCTTTTAACAAGGGCTCTTTGCTGTTCATTAAATCCATTGCCTGACGAATAGCTTCTTTTTCTATGGCGCCGCCGCCAACGGTGCCGTGGGTGTTACCATTGGAATAGACGATCATACGGGAACCGGATTTTTGCGGAGCACTACCTTTGGACTCGACCACTGTCACGATCACCGCCGGAATGGAACGTTTTTCAATCTCTGCAATTTCAGAATATAATGATTTTTGAACAGTAGGCATTTGATTTCCCAATAATATTTAATATAATATAAGATACTCGTATTATTAAAAAAAGAAAATTCTAAACAACCTGTAATAAAAAATTTAAAAATTGAGGTGATAATGAAAAAAGCGTTGTGGTTGTGTCTGCTTTTGTTTGTGAGTAGCAATATGCTTTTTTCTGCAGAAATAAATCTGCCTGAAAAACAAAATTTTCATATTTTCTTATTGGCCGGTCAATCTAACATGGCCGGGCGCGGTAATGTTGATTCATTGAGCAAACAAATCCATCCGCGGGTGTTAATGTTGACAAAAGAAGGCAAATGGGTACCTGCAATAGACCCCATACATTATGATAAAAGTGCAGCGGGAGTAGGACCCGGCAAGTCATTTGCTCTGGCACTGGTTGAGCAGGACACGTCGATAGTCATAGGACTGGTCCCCGCGGCATGTGGTGGATCTCCCATAGATACCTGGCAGCCGGGTGGATATCATGATCAAACCAAAAGCCATCCCTATGATGATGCTATTAAACGCGCACGTCTTGCCATGCTGGATGGGCACCTTGAGGGAATTCTCTGGCACCAGGGGGAAAGCGATTGTGAACCGCTTCTTGCCGGTTCATACAAGACAAAGCTGATCAGTTTGATCTCACGCTTTAGAACGGATCTGGGATACCCTGAACTGCCTTTTCTCATAGGGCAGATGGGCCAGTTTGAGACCAACCCCTGGGATGATTTTAAAAAGACTGTGAACCAGGCGCATAAGGATGCAGCAAAAGAGGTGGTAAATGCGGCTTTTGTAAAATCAGATGGACTTTCCTGCAGATCCGATAATGTCCATTTCAACACTCAATCTGCTCGTGAGCTGGGGAAGCGATACGCAAAGGTATATTTGAATCTGAAAAAATAAAAAATTAAACATCTATTACTAAAAAAGGGGTGATCCATCCGGTGGGAAAAACCGCCTGGTCCCTGACATTTGGGAGGAATATCGTGAGATTCAAGGTAATGGTTTTGTTATGGTTTGCATTTTCCATGACTGCACATGCATACTCTAGTGTTGAAGAAATTTATATTGAAACCGAGTTTTATGGTGTGCTGAACAAGACACGGGCCGAGTTTATTATTTATAATCAAGGGGATCGCGATGATGAAGCAACGATTACCTTACAATTAAACAAATCAGCTATAGTGACGGATATGTGGCTGGAAATTGACGGCAGGCTGGAAAAAGCTGAAACAATGGACCGTGATACGGGGGAACAAATCTATGGTCGAATTGTAGAGAGACGAATTGATCCTGCTTTGATGATTAAGCGTGAAAATGGCGCATATGAATTAAATGTGTTTCCGGTAGAGGCACGTAAAAGCAGAAAAGTGGTCATAGAGTATGTTTGCGTTGTGGAAAGTGCTGACAAAGGCTACCCGGTTTGGACTTTTGGAACACATGCACAACATGTCTGTCTTAACATCAAAGAAAAGTATCCTCAAGGAATGAATGTACATATTTCTCCCCTACGCTATCAGCCTTACGGTAAATTGATTGATCAAAAAGAAAATTATTTCGAGTTTGAGAATCCCCATCGGATAGATCTGGTACTATTTCTTGAGAACAATGCCCTCCGTTTCTTTAAATCAAATTCGGACATGTTATTTGAAAAGCAGGACCTGTCTTTGAACAGGTATGATTTTGATAGAGATGAATTGGACCAACTTGTAGAATTACTGTTTTATTTAAAAGGAGGCCAGCGGTATTTGGTTACCTATAGAAAAAATGACAGATTTTTAAAGGCATTTTTTAGCTATTTATCCCGTACGGGTAAAATAAAATATGATTATCATACCGAAGCAAAAAACTGGATTGTCAATCAGCAAAATTATGAATACCTGGATAATGCTTTTCAATTACGGTCTGATTTTAAAGAGACAAGTAATGTTGAAAAGTGTTATTGCCCCTTTTTAGATGTATATGAAGACTATCTTTTTAGTTTACAGGAACCTGTAAATGTGCAGCGCCTGAAAGGATATTTGACCAAAAGATTCTCCAAAATTGTCATTGAAAAAGATAAACGCGCACAACGGATCCGGCAAGAAGAGCTGCAGTATCAAGATCAACGCCATGCAAACACTTCGGGGGATTTTCAAACAAAAGCCAATTCGTCACTTGATCAGGATATGAGAGTGTCTTATGCTGCGTCTGCGTTGAGAATGGATAATTATGTGCCTGCCAGACCGATTGGTGGAGATGCAAAAATTCAGGAAAAATTATACTATCCCTCTTTTTTACAAAAACTCGGATTGGGAGGGACCGTTCGGGTTAGTTGTGGCGTTGATAGATTCGGAAATGTAACCCATACCCACATTGAAACATCACTACATCCGCTTTTGGACCAGGAAGCCATCAGGGCCGTCAAGAGTGTTGAATGGGAACCGACAAATAGTGATGGTAAAGACATTGACGGGGGGGGGACAGTCGTTGTTGAATTTAATAACAATACGAAAATTGTAGAGATGGACGAGATTGAGCACTCTGTTTTTGAGCAATTGGGGCGAACACTCGAGTTGTGGACCGCGAATCCGCGTAATGTGTTTGAACAGGGATTTGACGCAGATTTAGCTATTGAACTGGAACTGGAATCTGATGCCTTTTTCAAATTCCTGATGGAGCATCCGGAATGCATAAAACTGGTGTACCGGTTTTTTTACAGGTTTAAAACAAATCAATTGGGATTTGTTGAGAACGGCCAGTCTGTGTTGATTTTTAGAAATTAAATTTTAGTCATTTGCTCTTGATTTCGGTATCTACTATTGTCGTTTGCAATTTCGCGGGAACCAATGGTGATTTCCTATCGTTCTAAAATAGTAGAACCTCCTCTATTTTATCCGGATACATTTACAGGGGCAGCGGATACGCGCCAGCGTATCTATGAAAGGGACTATTCACATAATGAGACAGCCGGGAGGAATGCCTTGAGAAGAAATTTGTTACAGTTATTTTTACTTTTTTCCTCATCCGTTTTTGCAAATGTGTATGTAGACGAGATCAATATCGAGACCGAATTTTATGGCGTGCTGAACAAAACCCGGGCCGAGTTTATTTTGCGGAATGACAGTGAATGGGACAATCTGCAGGGATTTATTCGATTGTATGTCAACAAGACCGCAATTGTTACGAACATGTGGTTAGAGATTGACGGCAGACTGGAGCGGGCCGAGACCCTTGCACGGAAGACCGGTGAACAAATCTATGACCGCATAACCCGCCGCAATATTGATCCCGCAGTATTGACAAAGTCGGGTAATGGCAGTTATTTGGTTCGGGTTTTTCCGGTCAATGCGCACAGCAGCAGGCGGGTGGTGATCGAGTATGTGTGTATTGTTGAAAGCCGCGGCATGAGTGTGAATCCTGTTTGGATTTTTAACGCGGACGCAAAAATAAAAACAATCGATGTGATTAATAAATATCCTTCTGATATTGATATTCACGTCTCATCAGGTGTAAGTGAAAAAGTTGAATATTCCGGGGATTACTTTAAGGTCAGTAACAATCGTGAATTCGGGTTGGTATTAGGTGTGCCTTTTACCGCGCTAGCGTTTTACAATAATAGTAGTTATATGGTTTTGAAAAACCACGAGATTGTTGTCAATCCCAAATATTACAATTGTTACAATGCCGTTCAACTTGAAACATTGATTTGGGATATTGATCATTTCCCCAAATACCTGGTAAAATATGTTTACGGGGGCAATCCCTTTATTCAGTCCTTTCTGGAATACCTGGAACGAAAAAAAATGATCGAGCTAGAATATCACCAGGAAGCACCCGGCTGGTTACAGAGAGACAAAATGTGGACATATTACGATCCGGCATTTACACTGACATTACAACCGCTGGAACGAAACTCGGTTGACGAGTACTATTGTCCGTTTCTTGATGTATATCAGGATTATTTAGCTGTTTTAAAAACAACACTCGCCGAGCAAAAGGATAAAGGCTTTCTGGTAGAACGGCTTTCAAAACTGGTGATTGAGGATGACAGGCGCGCACAGCGGATCTGGCGGGAAGAGCTTGAACAGCAGGATCTGGAACAATTGGATGTTTTGAGAAAAGATCCTCCTGCGAACAGCCCCCCTCAAAATACTACAACTGTCTCAGATGTAGAGTATTCTGTTGAATTATGCGTTTTCTATGATGAGCCACCCATGCCAGTTGGTGGATTTCATACTATTCAGGACAGTTTGAATTATCCTTATTTCATTGCCAAGCATTACCAGGGACGAGTTGTGGTTAACTGCCTGATCAATCGGTATGGACGCGTAGTAAATACAAAGGTGTTGAAACCCCTGCATCCCTTGTTAGATGCAAAAGCTGTTGATGTATTAAAAAGGACCCCTTTTACCCCTGCTAAACAAAGAGGTAAAGTTGTTCATAGCGACATATGGATTGGCATACCTGTTATATTCAAATGGCAGGCCGATAGTCTTCAACAGGAAAAAGCCAAAATGTTTGAGTTTAACAACAAGGAATTCAGTTATTATTTTAACAATAGCCAGTGTCTTGAATTCGGGTTTGAAAGGGATAGATATTTTGAAATTGTGTATGGAAGTGATGAAATGTTTGAATTTTTATTAGACAATCCCGAGGGGATTCCCTATGTGTATTTGTTTTCATATACCTTTGATGAACCATTAACATTAGGGCTTGTTATAGATAATCAGTCTGTGATGTTTGTGAAGGAGTGATATAAAGCTTGCCTCGTTTTAACCAGGATTGAAGTATGATACGGATTATGCAGCAACCGAATTGATGTAGATAGCGTGCCGGTGCCTGAGTGCGAGTCCGTATTGAGCGGACGAGTGTATCGAAGGCCCGGTAATGATCATCCAAGTACTACTTGGTTGACAGAAAGAGGGGTACATGTTGATTGATATGCAAACATTTCATAAACGGTGCTTCGATACGTCCGCTTACCGGCGGACTACTCAGCAACCGTTTTATAGTTAAATCCAATTCGGGACACTCGCGGACCATTCTTTTTTTATAATCTTCCCCGTAAACCCAGGGTAAAAGCGCGCATGGGCATGAGGTTGCTTTCGCGTGGGGCATAGTTGTAATTCATCATATTGGTCACGCCAAGCTGAAAGGTCAGCATTCTCCAGTCCACATCTAAACGCGCGTCTACGAAATGCATGGGCACGCGGTCGTTAATGGGATAGATTTTGACCTCTGCAATCTCGCTGGCGTAACGATAATCCAGTTGAAAATTGTACCTGCCGGACCGGAGCGTGGTTTTGGCCGTAGCCAGCCAGTCCGGACGATAGGTGAGGGGTTCGTCATATTTGAGATTACGATGGTGCATATAGGTAACGCTGCCCTCAATGCCGGGAGTCATACGGATGCCAAACAGCCGCACCGGAGTGCTGAATTTGGTCAGGAATTCCACACCCTGAATACGCGCCCGGGGAATATTGCGGAACTGGATTTGTCCGCGGATCAGATCCAGATGCGCTTCAATCAGCTCCCAATAATCGTTACGGAACAGGGAAATGTCAAAATTCCAATCCTTGTTGATATACTGCCGCCATCCCAGATCATAAGCCCAGGAACTCTCGGATTTGAGCTCGGGATTGGCTTTGATTTTGAAATTCATGACAGTCATTTCCAGGAAACGCTCGGTAATGGTTGCGGCCCGGAAACCGCTACCCACAGATAGGCGAAAACTGGTGGGCTCCCATGGCTGCCAGTTGACACCAAAACGGGGACTGAATAAATCTTCTTTATTACCACCAACAAGTTTATAGCGATCGTAACGGAATCCTGTGGTGAGGCGCAGGTTTTCGCGCACCTTCCATTCGTCCTGAATATAGGGCCCTACAAAGTAGCCGCTGTGCTCTCCAAAGAATTTGGTGCTGCCGGAATCGTCCTGGTATTGGGTACCAATGGTAACCACATGGCCGAATACCGGAATCCAGTTAGCCTGGATCTCGCCTCCCTGACCGATTGCAGGATCAAATTCCGCATCCTTGCCAAACTGGTTACCCAGCAGAGAACGGTTCATGGATGCACGCATATCGATTGAAAACCGTGCATTGAAAGGCACGGAGACTTTGGTATACAAGCTGAGTTGGTTGACCTCTGAACGATTGTCAAGATTTGACGGGTCGACCTGGTACGGATCGTTGGGGCCTTTCCACTGTACAAAAAAGCCCTTGTTGATTTTACTGTATGCAGCATAACCGGTCCATTTGATGCCGTTTTTAAAGCGGTAATCCACTTTACTGGTCAGATTCTGTTTGCGGAAATCACCCAGTTCGGTATAACCGGTAGACATGAAACGTCCCGCTGAAACGCGCACACCCAGTTGCCCGTAACGCTTGCTATAGCTGACGTCTTCGCGGGTATAGTGCAATCGGTTGGGATCGGTCCATTCCCATTCGCTGTACGCGGGCTTGTCGTATTTACCGGCAGAGTATGAAAAGAGCAGTGCCCCTTCAGGAGAAGGATCTTTAGTGATAATATTAACCACACCGCCTAATGCAGAAGAACCCCAAAGGGTAGAGCCCGCACCTTTGAGAACCTCGATCTGTTCAATGTCAAGCGGCGGCAGCATATCCCAGTTGAACGCGCCGGTATCGCTTGCGTAAACAGGTACTCCATCAAGCAACAGCAGGGTTTTGTTGCCGGCTCCGAAAGTGAATCCCGTTGAACCGCGGATATTGATCTGGTCACCGATAAAGTTAATGCCGGGGGCGGTTTCCAGCGCTTCGATGATGCTGGTGGGATTACGGCGTTCAATCTCCTTGGACGAGACCACGGACATGGATACACTGGCCTGGTCCAATCGCATTTCGGTTTTACCGGCAAGCACCACAATGGGATCGAATTCCAGTGTGGTTTGCTCGAGAATAAAATCCACATTGACTGTACGATTGGCCTGTACGGTGACTTTTTGATGGGAATCCGTGCGGTAACCAATCATGGATGCCCGAAGTTTGTATGTTCCCGGCGGCAGGTTGTCGATTTTAAAGTTGCCATCCAGATCTGTACTGGCACCGCGTACGGTTCCGTCTACAATCACATTCACTGCCTGCAGAACATCGCCGGTTTCCTGGTCCTTGACTGTTCCGGTGATGGTGCCGGTAATCGCCGCAAATGAGATGTTGGATGCAAATAGAAAAATTACAATATATAATAATCTTTTCATTATAGAATTTCCGTGCTTAATCATTGATATTGTCCCAGTCTGCGTGGATCTCAATACCGGATAGCGTTTCTCCGGATTTAAGCTTGATTTGTGCGGGGACACCCGGATTTTCAGGATCTTCATAATAGCCCAGAGTCTTAAAATCGTCAAGCCCGGAACGGTCAGAGAGCCAAAAAACCGCAAGATATCTTACCGTTCCTTTGCCCTCTACAGGCAGTTTAAAATGATATGGGGCTTCGTCAATCGAAAAATCCATGGATTGCAGGTAAATCAGATAATCAATCTTTTTCTCCGGTTTTTTTGCATATGCGCCGATAGCGGTTGCCAGCGTATTGGAGGGGATCGGTCCGTTAAAGTAGATAGTTCCTTCAATAAAGGCATCTCTTTCGACATGCTCCAGGTTTGCCCAAATATGAGTTTGATGGACTGGTTCGTCTTCTGTAATATCAAACTCGTATGGCAAAAAGTTTGTGCCCAGTTTCAGGGTGAACACGTCCGCAAGGTTGGTTTTGGTGTTTTTGTTGTACCACCATAAACCTATAGCCTCATAATGTCCGTACGGGAGGCTAAGCTCGGTATGGACAGTGTCTTCACCCAGTGGTATACTGTTGGGGCTGAGAAACATTTCATTTATGGCATGCGGCGGGAAGTCTTTTGCAACAAACACATAAACACCTTCAGTGTCATCAGGAATGTAATCTTTATAAAAGAGAACATCCAGGTCCAATGTTCCCGGAACAGGTTCTATGCCGTTATCACTATTACAGGATATGAATATAAATCCTGTTATCAGTACAATGAAAAAAATCGTGATGAATCGTTTTGTCATAATAATGTCTTTATTTTACCAGTATCAGTTTTTTAGAAATTGATTTTGATTCTGTATCCAATTTGTAGATGTAAACACCGGAAGGAACAGACGTACCATTCATATTCGTTCCATTCCAATGAACATTATGCTGTCCGGCTGACATGGCGCTGTTGACCAGAGTTTTAACAAGCCGTCCGTTCATGTCGTATATCGATAATTGTACATGACTTTTTGTCGGTATCTCAAATTTGATCCGTGTAGAGTTGTTGAATGGATTGGGATAGTTTTGTTGCAAGTTAAATGATTCTATTGCTGTTTCTTTGTGTTCAATATCGCTAGTTGGATCATATGAACTGGCAATAGTTGTTATTCTTAGTGAATCGTTTTCGATATTATTTCTAAAGTTCGAATAAAATATGAAATCTTTGTTATATTCCGGTACAATATAGATGTTATAATCAAGATAAAAATCAATCGTATCTTTTCCTGTTGATTGGAACAGGATGCCATTGTCTCCATAAGATACTTGGTCACCGGTATCGATCCATTTAAAAACATCATAATCCATTGAGCCACCATCAAAATTGTCGTAATAGTATGATTGAACGGATTCCCAGTTTTTTTCTCTGAAATTGCTAAACCACAATATTGTCCCCAAGTCACCACTGACCATACTGCTAATATATAATGGTTGAGGCGAGCTTAAAGGTGGAACATCAATAGTATAGTCAGGGTTATCCATAGTACCATCAATTAAAATACCCTGATTATAAGGATTATAATATTTCATTCCAATTGCGTTTGCATTCAGATCCCAGGAGAATCTCAGGTTTTTCATGTCCAGTTCCAGCCCTTCACCCATATTGTCTTCAAGTGCTTTTACATCCAGCGTATCTCCTCCCCAGACTCTGATTTGAAAAGGGTAAAATTGTTGGTCTACCCAAAAATAGTAGTCATCTTCTACCAGGCCCGCTAATTCAAAGTTATATTTTGCGATTCGGATTGATCGTACAACGGAATTCTTTGAGATCATTATGTCATTGTTTAATAATTGATCTTCGGTTAATGTAATGTCCTGAGTGCCAAAGGGAGCCGGCAGATCAATAACACCACCTAAGCGAGCTTTCATTCTGTCTAGTATATTCAGGGTTTTATTTCCTGGTAATGCTATTGATTCAGCTAAACCTTGAGAGGCGAGACCTATGGAATAATATTCAGTTGACATGATATCGTTTGTTGCATCATAGGAAAAATTATATGGTCTTGGTATATCTTCTTGTGACAGTGTTTTTGACCGATAGAGATAAGCAAATGCAGTTTTGTTGGAATCCAAAGCTGAAGATACTTTGATTTCAACACGTTTATATTTCTTAGAGTCTTCGTCATCGATCCAGCTGTTAGCAGGAGCTTGATCGCCCATATCTCTTACTAGAAATACAATATCATCATTCCTGTCATAGATTTTATTAAACTTTAAAGAATCTGGAGCATTGTCTCCCCACAGTTCAAAGTAAAACCAGTCATTGCCGCTCATGTTTTTACTTAGTGGATCCGGGCCATATATTCTTTCATCAACTTGAAAGGGAATGATGCTCCATGATTGGTCCATCTGGTTGTATGCAAATATGAAAATACTGTCTACTGGCATTTCTTCTGGCGTATTTATGTTTGGGCCGGTTTCTTGTATCATTACATATTCGTATCCTCTATCTTCTTTTAATGTACCTGCAAACATAAGAACAGGTACTATTAATAATGCAAATATGCGATATAGTGTTATTTTTTTCATGATATATCCTTTAAATAAATCTACCACTAGTTCATAAAAACAAAATTGATTCTGTATATGTTCCTGACGATACTATTTAATTCATGATCAGCAGTTTGCCTGACAACTGTTGATTTGTGCCGGTTACGCGGTAAAAATAGATACCCTGGCTGACCGGCTGTCCGTTTAGATCCTTACCATCCCAGGAAAGTGCCTGAGAGGATTCGGGAATGAGGCTGATATTGTTGAATTGCATGACCTTTTGCCCCAGTATATTGTATATACTCAATTGAACATTTTTATGCAAGTTAATATTTTGAAAAGAAAAAGTGACATTTCCATTGCCAATTTGATATGGATTCGGATATGCCGCATTGAGCTCAAAATCTAATGGTTGTATTGTGTTGTCAGTGATATTTGTAGATAAATATTCCTGTTCTGCTACAGATAAGGTGAGTGGATTCAGGTGCTGTTCTGTAAGCAGATCACCCAGGTCTGCGGCATTCTGGCTTATATCCTGATTTATGAAATAGAGCGAGTAGCGAAAAAAGACCTGACTGACTTTAAGGCCGTCGCTGTTTGTCTTGCTCCACATACCCATATCTCCATAGGATTTCAGATCGCCGGTATCGTCTGATCCGTCTTTGGAACCGCCATTTTTATCGTCATAATAAAACAGGGTGGTGTTGCCGCGTTCCACCTCGGGCATTTGCAGCATTAAAATGATCGTCCCCTTTTCACCGGTTGCCATCATCCAGTTTAACGCAAAAGGTTCGTCAACTATTGCTTCCGGCGTTTCCGGTTCACCATCAATGGTAAATCCATCCCTGTTTTTATTGCTATAATAGGTCATGCTGGAAGCATTGGGAGACATGTCCAGTGACAAGCGAATGAAATTGACACGAACCTGGCCCAGAAACGCACCGCCAATGTTCAGATCCACCTCTCCCTGGATTGAATAGGGGAAATATTGCAGTTTGGGGTCCAGGTCCAGATCGAGACTCAGTACAGACAGATCAACATTGAACTTGTCGCGAATATCTCTGAATAACCGTACCTCTCCTGGAAATGCAGATACCGGAGAGCCCTCGGCAGTATCGGTTTTAGGCGTAATGCTGTTCTCATTGATCTTGATGTCTGTGGGGATTAACGAAGAATTTGCATCAAAACGCATTTTCAGGCGGTCAAGCAGGTCAAGGTCAGGATTGTTGTCAAAAGTCAGATAATTGAAAAAACCATTGTTTTGATGCGCCAGTTTGTAATAACGGCTAAAAACCGTGTCCGCTGCTGAAACGGAAGGATTTGGCGGTGGAGAGTAATCAAAATATCCGTTATGCAATGCTATTTCTATAACATTTTTGTAAAGATATACCCATCCCTGTTTTGAAGCGTCAAGAGGGTCGGTGAATTCCAGTTCCAGCCGTGTATCTGTTTCAGAATTTGCATCAACCAGCCATTCGGATGCAGGAGCTTTATCGCCCAGGTCACCCGGCATGAATACCAATTCGTCTTCTGCTCCGATAATGGGATTGATGGATGATGCAGTATGTTCGTATCCGCCATTTGACTTGATATCGTCGATTTGAAAGGGTACGCTTGTCCACGAGTTGGTGGATTGATCGTATGACCAGGCACTCCACAACGCGCGCTCGCTGCCGGCAATGGGTGCCTCCAGATCGCCAAGGACGATAGGTGTATACTGACGATCAAGGGTTTTTGTTTGTGAATAGGCTGTTCCCAAAAATAAGAGAATTGAAAATAGTATAAATATCATTCGTTTCATAACAGACTCCTTAAAAGTCTCCGCTTACCGAGAACATGAAATTGCGGATCTCTCCCAGTACGCGTTCGGAAACCGTATAGTTGTAATTTAATGCATTCTTTATCTGTATTTGAAATGTCAGTGCATTCCAGCGGTAATTCAATCGAATATCCCAGATTTTTGTAGGTACTTTTTCATCTAAGGGATACACGGCTACTTTTTTGATTTCACTCATGTAGCGGTAATCTGCTTCAAGCGCAAAGGGACCGTAATAGAGTCCCGGTGACACATATCCTAAAAATTTTGCACGATAAATCAGGGGCTCGTCAGTTTCAAGATCTTTGGGGTCCATATAGGTGGCAGAAGCCTGCAGTTTTATATGGTCTTGCCACAGGTCCCAGCGCATCTCTGCTTCAATACCCGTAATTCTGGCCCGGGGATAGTTGAGAAATTGCGCAGTCAAGTCAGATTTTAAAGTAGGTTCTATGAGATGCTTGTATGTGCTATTGAAAAAAGTAACTTCGGCATATGCTTTTTCACCAATGTTTTGCCTTATACCTATGTCAAATAGTTTTGATCGTTCCGGCATCAGATCCGGATTCGGCAGCGCTTTAAAATCGCTTGATCCCGCAGAGATGAATCGTTCAACTACAGTTGCGGCACGGAATCCCATGCCCCATGACGCATGCAAAACTGTTCCCAGTAGAGGTTGGTAGCTGGCGCCGATCTTGGGGGATGCCTGCCATTCGGTCGAATCTCCAACCAGCGTATAAGTGTCCAGCCGCACTCCGGTATTGATTTGCAGCAGGTTGGTGATCTGCCAGATCTCCTGCAGGTATGGTGAGATACCATTGGCGTAGCGCTGACCGTAATATTGGGATTCCACCTCGTCATACTTGTAGTCTACACCCATGGACAAGCTATGGTCAGGATGTGGTTTCCAGTTGACCTGGGCTTCACCACTTAATCCCAGTGCAGGTGTAAAAGCGCTGGTGATATTAAAGGGTACACCTACAAGCTGCTGATTATAAGATAACCTGACTTTGGTGGACAATGTGGGGGAGAACAGTTTGTTAAATACCGCATATCCTACAAATCCATCAATGGTGTATCGGTTGCCCAATTCGGTAGGCGGGACCTTGAGTGCCTGGTCCTGCTCCAGCCATTGCAGAAACAGTTCACGATCATCAATGCTATAGGTGGAGAACAGGGTCAATGTCGATTGTCCCGGAAGCTGGATGTGAGACTTGCCGGTAAAGTACCAGCGTTCAAAAAATCCATTTTGCCTGTCACCTGTCGATTTGTGGTGAGATACAGCAAGGCGTAAACCCACCGGACCATAACTGTCTGAGAGACTGACATCTGTTCTCTGGTAATACAGGGATTCGTTAGTCCATTTCCATTCGGGAACGGAAGGCTCGTCATAAATACCGGCGCTTTGTCGGAAGGATACGCTCAGATCGTTAGACGGCATCTTTGTGAAAATATTGATTACACCGCTAAGAGCACCTGAACCGTATAAAGATGATGCCGCACCTTTGAGCACTTCCATATGCTCGATCTCGGTAACGGGCAGAATGTTCCAGTTAGCAGTTCCCAGATCGCTGGTCAGGATAGGCACACCATCCAGCAGCACCAGTGAGCGGCTTCCGCCCAGGCGATTGTAGCCGGAACCACCCCGGATGTTGACATTTTCGCCAACAATGGTTACACCAGGAACGCTGAGCAGGGCATCATCAATGCGGAACGCGTTGCGCCGCTTTATGTCCCGCTGTCCCAGAATATTGATGCTGGAAGCCGCAGAGGCTAGTGTTTCCGGCTGTCTGGAACCGGTAACCACAATCTGTTCTGTTTGCAGTGTGGTGGGTGTCAGAATAAAGTCCTGTAGTACAGTCTGGTTGGCACGAACTGTGATGTTTGCTGTTTGTGTTCCATAACCCATAAAGCTGGCTTTGATGACGTATGATCCGGGTTGAATGCGGATTGTGTAATTGCCTTTTTCGTCTGTGCCGGACCCTATAAAGGTGTTTTCAATAAACACATTGGCTCCCGGTAGAAAGCCTTTTGTATCTGTCGCACGCAAGGTTCCCTTGATTGTGCCGGTCACTGCAGCGGACAAGCTGCAAGCAGTTAAAAAAATGATTATAAACGCAATATAGATTCTGTTCCGCATCATTTACTCCTCATCCGGTAAAAGTGACCAGTCGCAAACAATGTCAATACCTGTGGCAACGGGATGGTTTTTGGAAAGGGTGATTGTGGTTTCCTTGCTTTCCCAGGTAACAGGATCAAAACCATAATATCCCAGCCATTTCAAATAATCCCATTCTTTACCTTTGACCTTGTAAACAGCAACAATCAGATGATAGGTGCCAAGAGGAGCCGGAATGTAATAATCGGGTTCGGCTTTGCTTAAATTGACCGAACGATTGGTAAATACTACATCGCCCAGGGATTCGGGCGGGAAATTCACCACACCCACAATACGTACAGATTCAACATAATCGGGCTTTTGATCCGGATTCAGCAGAATGATTTTTCCCGAGATACGGGAATCCATTGTACCCAGGCCATGATCGATTTCGCACGATAACCAGAGCAGGGGTGATAATAGCAAAAATAATCGAAATATTGTCAAAAGACGCATAAAAATCCTGTTTTATGAGTAATGAACTGCTCATTAAACGAATATTTAGAAAAACAAATTCCGATCTGGATCACAAAATGATTAATTTTATAATAAATAGAAGATTTTATTTATTATATGTAAGGCATTGAAAATATTGAGCAAAGAAGGTGTCAGGGTGTTGCTGCATCGAGATAGGGAATGTAAAACCGGGTGAAATTCACCCGGTTTTTTATTTTTGAGTTTGTGGAAAAGAAAGCTGGATCTTGCTGGGTTCATATGCTTTACCTTCGTCCGGCGTAGACAAGCCGAATGGGCGCATATCTTTGGTCAATTTTCTCAATTGGTTGCTGAAATCGATATAACCCAGATAATTGATGTCGATCATGAGTAATTTTTTTATCTTTTCTTTGAATGCGGCTGCTTCCGAAGCCTCTTCTTCACTATATACCATATTGGTCACCATTTTAGGTTTAAAACTTTGAATGGTAGCCATAAAGAAAGACGCGGCACGAGGATCGTAATTTTGAATTTTCTCAAACACAGAGTAGAGCGAGTTTTCGTATTTTTGCCAATCCCAATGTTCAAATTCTTTGATCTTGGCTGTGGAAAATTCACAGAATTCAAGTGCTTTAAGTAATTTACGGATTATGCTGACCCGTATAAAGTTGAACGCATCCATAAAGGATGTAGGATCCGGAATGGTTACAATGATTCCATTGTCACATGCCAGAAACAAGTCAATCGTCTGGTAAGAAACACCTGGGCTCATGTCAACCAGAACAAAATCCGCTTCAAGCTGGTGCAGATGTCTATGGAATTTGCTTCTGCTAAAGAAATTGGGATTCGAGTGTGCAATGTTTGCAATCTCTCCACCAATCAGTTGTACATTGGGATAAGGGGTTTCAACCAGTAGCTGTTGAAGTTTAACACCTTTGTATTGAAAAAAGGTATTCAAAGTAATGGGAGGCCTGCTAACGCCAACCCATTCGTGCAGATCAGGACCACCTAAATCAGCATCTACGATGATCACTTTTTTGCCAAGTGCACCCAGTTCAATAGCCATTGAAGCGGTAATCGCGGTTTTTCCTACTCCACCTTTGCCGCTGGCAAACGCGTAGACTTTGGATCTCCCGGTTTTCTTTTTCATCTTGTCGAAATAAGGTTTAAATTGCTCAATCTTGCCAATGGGTGTCCATTCATTGGTTTTTGGAGTCCAGACAAGATCCCGGTCGGTGGAGAGACCTTCTTCAATAAACCAGGGGGCATCTGTGGTCTTTAGTGGGCCGTATCGATACTGCGGTGTTTTAATGTATAAAGCATCCATTTCCATTTTTCTCTTTATTTTACAAGTACGAAAATGTAATACAATAATTATACCACGTATTTGACGACATTTTATAACAATTGTTCCCAAAAAGCAACACTGACAATATAGAGTCAAGTCGTTGTTTTGTAATGGTTAAGGTGTATTCAGTGTGTAAATCCCCGCATCACATCTGTGTGTACAATATACAAAATTATGGACACAGATGCCACACTTTTTATTTACGCATGGACATGTTAAAAAAGGTTGACAAAAAGATAAAAAGTTCTTATATTTTCAAGCTAACAGTTGGCGCATTCGTCTAGGGGTTTAGGACGCTGGCCTCTCACGCCGGTAACACGGGTTCGAATCCCGTATGCGCTGCGAAAGTAAAAATATACGCGCCCATAGCTCAATTGGATAGAGTGTCTGGCTACGGACCAGAAGGTTAGGGGTTCGACTCCCTTTGGGCGCGCTAATAAAGACGACGGCACCCGATATGGATGATCATTCAAGTTGGATGCGATTTGCACTGGCTCAAGCTCAAGAGGCTTATGCCAAAGATGAAGTGCCGATAGGCGCAATCATTGTGTGCAATGGGGAGATCATTGGCAACGGACATAACCTGGTAGAGACACGCCAGGATCCCACCGCACATGCTGAAATGCTGGCAATTCAAACGGCATCACAGGCAACGCATTCATGGCGATTAGAAGATAGTATTTTGTATACCACACTTGAGCCTTGTGTCATGTGTGCGGGAGCCATTTTACTTTCCAGGATCCAGACAGTGGTGTTTGGAGCATATGATCCCCGATATGGTGCATGCGGTTCTGCATTGCAGATAGCAGACAATGATCGTTTAGATGTCAGGGTTCCCTGTACAGGCGGTGTGATGGAAAAAGAGTGTAGCACTATTATTAAAACTTTTTTTGCCGAGATCCGTAAACGGTAACATGAACGCACCAATCGGAGAGATGCGAGAGTGGTTGAATCGGGCGGTCTCGAAAACCGTTGTGCCTTCGGGTACCCAGGGTTCGAATCCCTGTCTCTCCGCACATAAAAAACTTTATTTTTACCCGGAGAGGTGTTCGAGTGGCTTAAGGAGCACGCTTGGAAAGCGTGTGTAGGCAACCCCTACCGCGGGTTCGAATCCCGCCCTCTCCGCTTTCAACTTGTCATTGTTTGACAAGTTCTTTTTTTATGTGGCTATTGCAAAGCCATTATTGAAAATGTATTTGAAATGTAAGCCAGGCCCTGCGCAACGGAGGCGTGCTAAACCCCGTCAGGACCGGAAGGTAGCAGCGGTATGTACTCAATCTGTGTGCCGCAGGATCACCTGGCTATTAATTTTAACAAGCAAGCGGTAACGATATGTCTTATTTGGTTTTGGCCAGAAAATACCGACCCATGTTCTTTGATGATGTAGTGGGCCAGCAGCACGTTACCCGTACGCTGCAAAATGCCATTGAGCAGAACCGTCTTGCAAATGCCTATCTTTTTTCCGGTCCCCGTGGTGTTGGTAAAACCACAGTGGCCAGAATTCTTTCCAAAGCTTTAAACTGTGAAAACGGCCCTACAATCAATCCCTGTAACACCTGCTCATTCTGTCAGGAGATTAACGAAAGCCGAAGTCTGGATGTTTTTGAGATTGATGGTGCGTCTAACCGTGGTATTGATGAGGTTAGGAATCTGCGTGAGAGTTTGCGCTATTCTCCCAATCCCGGAAAACACCGTATCTATATCATTGATGAAGTTCATATGCTAACCAATGAAGCATTTAACGCTTTGCTGAAAACCCTTGAAGAGCCCCCCAAAAACGTCTTGTTTGTATTTGCAACTACCGAAGCCCACAAGCTTCCGGCAACCATTTTGTCCCGTTGTCAGCGTTTTGATTTTAAACGTATTACCAACAAGGGATTAATTGAGCAGTTGAAGAACCTGTGTAAACAGGAAGATATCGAGATTGAAGATGAAGCCCTGCGCCATATTGCCAACAAGGGTGACGGCAGTATGCGTGACTCGCAAAGTATTCTCGATCAAATTATTGCTTATGCCGGCAAAACCATTACCGGTGCGGATGTAGAAAATCTGCTGGGAATTATTAATCAGGAACTGTTCTTTCAGGTCAGTGATCTGATCCTGCAAGGGGATGTTGAGGGCGGAGTTCAGTTGGCCGCCAAGATCTTTATTGAGGGATATGATTTCAGCGAATTTTTGATGGGCTTGTCTGAACATTTGAGAAACATTCTGGTGGCCAAGGCCACCCAGTCTACAGATGAACTGGATGTTTCCGAAGAATATGCGCAACGGTACCTGGCTGTTGTTGATGCATTTGAGGTTGAAGATTTGCTGAGACTGGTGAAAATTGCCAGCGAGACCGAAACTCTCATAAGGCGCAGCTCTAACGCGCGTCTGCATCTTGAAGTGGCGCTTGTAAAAATGATCAAACTGAGCAAGAGCGTTACCGTGAATCAGTTGTTTCAAAGACTTGATGATGTAAAAAAAAAAGCTGATTTCGTAAAAAAAACGGATATAGCTCAACCCCAGGCCCAAGCCAAACCTGCACCTGCCAGAAAATTCTCCATTGATCTTATAAAAAAGCCGGATACTACCCAGGTTCAAAGTGAATCCAAAACGGATGATACGGAAGCTCCTGAAGCAGATACAACATTAACCCTTGAAGATATTGAAGCCGTATGGGAAAAAGTATTGAACCAGGTGCGGGACCAACGCATTAATGTGGGTTCCTGTTTAACCGAAGGCTGGCCAACACGGGTGAATGGCCCTGTTCTGGAAATTTCCTTTAATCCCCAAAATGGTTTTCAAATGAGTACGGTTGAGCGGAACAAGTCGATCATTCAGGAAGCCATACAAAACCATACCGGACAGTCATTGCGGATAAATTGTGTTCCGGACAAAAAAGGCGTATTGGAAGAAGTGAGAAAGATAGCGCCGCCGCCGGATAAAAAAGAAGAATTTGAAAAGCTGGTTAAAGAAAATAAATCAATGCAAAACATTGTTGATACATTTGATGCTGAATTTGTAGAATAACCAAGGAGTGTTTATGAATAAAGCAGCTATGGGAAACCTGATGAAACAGGCCCAAAAAATGCAAAGAGATATGGAAAAGGCACAGGAAAACCTGGCAAGCATAGAGGTAGAAGGTACCGCAGGTGGCGGAATGGTAAATGTAAAAGCAACTGCCGCACAGCGAATCCTTGAAATTAAAATTGATCCCGAAGTGGTTGATCCTGATGATGTGGAAATGCTTGAAGACCTGGTGCTTGCTGCTGTAAATCAGGCTATGGAAAATGCCAAAGCCCGCGCGGACCAGGAAATGGCCAAAGTAACTCCGAATATGGGCAACATGAAAATTCCGGGCTTTTAATATAAAGCGAATAGATTATGAAGTACTCATCCGAAGCTGTAGAGCGTGCTATACATGAACTCAGTAAATTGCCGGGGGTTGGACGAAAATCCGCCCAGCGGCATGTTTTTTATCTGTTAAAAGTGCCGTCAGAAGAAGTACAGGGACTTGCAAAAGCGTTGACCGATTTGAAGGAAAAGGTTAAACACTGTACGATTTGTTTCAATATTACAGAAGATGATCCTTGTGATATCTGCCGCAGTGAACGGCGCGATAAAAAGACCCTGTGCGTTGTTGAAGAAGCTAATGATATTATTGCTTTTGAAAAGACGGGAGAATACAAGGGATTGTACCATGTTTTGGGTGGAGTTTTATCTCCACTGGACGGTGTGGGGCCTGATGATTTGCGAATCAAAGAATTGCTTGCGCGCTTGAAGGATGATATTCAAGAGATCATTATTGCTACCAATCCCAACACCGAGGGTGAAGCCACAGCGATATATCTTGCCAAGTTGATTAAACCTATGGGGATTAAATTGTCTCGCATTGCCCGGGGAATACCGGTAGGTGCAGACCTGGAGTATGCAGACGAGCTGACATTGGCCAGAGCACTTGAAGGACGCATGGATTTTTAACCTGTTTTCATCTTGCCTTTAATAAAGAGTTTTTTTATTATACATATTAAAAAAGATTGGGATATTTTATGAAAAAATATACTGCGCTTTGTATCGCAACTACATTCTTTTCCGGTTTGTTTCCCATTGCGCCCGGTACCGTTGGTGCGTTTATCGCTGTTGTTGTTTTATGGTTTTTGCCGCCCTTGTCATGGCTGACTCTGGTGATTGCGTCTGCAATCTTTTTTGTGATTGGCGTTTGGGCATCTGACATTGCTGAGACTGAATGGGGCAAAGATCCTGGCAAAGTCAACTGGGATGAAGTTGTAGGTATGATGATTACGGTTATCGCTTTGCCCGCAAAACACTGGATCATCTATGTTGCCGCTTTTTTTGCATTCCGGATATTTGATATTATAAAACCTTTCCCGGTGAACCGGATGGAAAAAATCAAAGGCGGTATGGGTATTATGGCAGATGACGTAATGGCAGGAATCTATAGTAACCTGGTGTTACAGATCATTTTCCGGTTTATTTATCATGTTTCTTGATTTGGTAAAGTGATTTTATGAATATAGAAATAATTTCCATCGGAGATGAGCTGTTAATCGGCCAAACCGTAAATACAAATGCAAGCTGGATGGGAGATCAGCTTTTAAATATTGGAATTCAGGTAAAATGGGTCACAACTATTGGTGATGATCGATCACATTTGATAGATGCGCTCAAAACCGCTGAATCTCGCGCGGATTCAATACTGGTCACAGGCGGTTTGGGGCCAACACATGACGATATTACCAAGACGGTTATGACCGAATATTTCAATGATGAACTGATTTTGAGCGAAAAGCTCCTTGAACAGGTCAAAGAACGGTTCAGAAAACGCAATGTTCCCATGGTCAAGGTGAATGAAGAACAAGCTTTGGTGCCAAAATCCGCGGAAATAATAGAGAACAAGCTGGGTACTGCTGCCGGAATGGTGTTCACCCGCAATGAAAAGCGTTTTTATGTACTTCCCGGTGTTCCGCGTGAAATGAAAGGCATGATGCAGAGCTTTATTCTGGATGATATCCGCAAACGCACCACAGGGACCTTCAAAGTCAGAAAAACCCTGGCAACAACCGGTATTCCCGAAAGCACACTGTTTGAAAAGATAGGCAATGTAGGCGAGATTGAAAACCTTGCCAAAATTGCGTTTTTGCCCAATCTTTCCGGAGTCAAGATTCGTATGATTTCGGAAGCGGGAACAGAATCTAAAGCACTGGAGCTTTTGCAGCAGGCTGAAATCATGCTGCGTAAAAATATAGAAGCATTTATATATGCTGAAAACGATATGCCGCTTGAGGATGCCCTGGCGCAATTGCTGACAGAAAAAGAGCAAACCCTTGCCATTGCGGAATCCTGCACGGGCGGATTAATTGCAAACAAGTTTACCAATATATCCGGCAGTTCTGTGTTTTTGCTGGGAGGTGTTGTCAGTTACAGCAATCAGGCCAAGATGGATATTTTGGGTGTGCCTCCTGAATTGATTGAAAAGCATGGTGCCGTTAGTGCAGAAGTGGCTCAGGCTATGGCCAAAGGTGCCCGTGAACGTTTTGGTGCCGATTATGCCGTATCCACAACAGGTATAGCCGGACCAACCGGCGGTACAGATGAAAAACCGGTAGGACTTGTGTATGTTGGTTATGCCGATGCCAATGGAACCACATTCAAGAAAAGAACTTTTTTCAATGATCGTCTCGGCAATAAGGAACGATTTTCACAGGTTGCTTTAGACCTGCTGCGCAAAAAAATATTGGGTATGGAGCCATAATATGGCATATATCCGAACATTTATTTGTTTTGAAATACCTTCAGGCATACGAAATGAAATTCGTGAATTGCAGGCGCAATTGAAACCATTGGGACTCGGTGTCCGCTGGGTGAACCCTGATGGTATTCACCTGACTTTGAAATTTTTAGGTGACGTAAAAGAAGATAGCCTGACTGATATTGATGACGCTGTTAGACGGGCAGTAACCTCTTGCCACCCTGCGGAAATTACGGTTAAAGGAGCAGGAGCATTTCCCAATTTTAGAAATCCCCGGGTATACTGGATTGGTGTGAATGAACCCACGGGAGAAATGGTGCGTTGTCAGCAAGCTATAGAAACGGAATTGGAAGAACTGGGTTACGAAAAAGAAAAGCGCCGGTTTTCTCCGCACTTGACGATTGGCAGGATTAAAGAAACTGATGGTATTGACAGCGTTTCTAATGAATTACAAACTATTGTTAAAGAATTCGGAACATTTACAGCAGATAAAGTTATTGTGATGAAAAGTGAGTTAAAACCTTCCGGTGCTGTATATACTCCGTTATATCATATCAACATTTAATAAGACAGGATCAAGTTATGGCTGAACAGAAGAATGAACGCAAAAGTGTATTAGACTCGGCAATGAGTCAAATAGAGCGCCAGTATGGTAAAGGGTCTATCATGTGGCTGGGTGAGAATAAAAAAATTGCAATCGATAGTATTCCCACTGGCTCCATTTCTCTTGATGCCGCACTTGGTATTGGCGGTATCCCCAGAGGCAGAATTATTGAAATATATGGTCCGGAATCATCAGGCAAAACCACGTTGGCATTACATATTGTTGCAGAAGCACAAAAACTTGGCGGCCTGGCAGGGTTTATAGATGCAGAGCACGCAATGGATGCCGGTTATGCGAAAAAACTGGGTGTAGATACAGACAATCTGTTAATTTCTCAACCGGATACCGGTGAACAGGCCCTTGAAATTACAGAAACCCTGGTCCGTAGTAACGCACTGGATGTTATTGTAGTGGATTCTGTTGCGGCATTGGTTCCCCGTGCTGAAATTGAAGGTGACATGGGTGACGCGCAGATGGGTTTGCAGGCCAGATTAATGTCTCAGGCTATGCGTAAATTGACCGCGGCAATCAGCAAGTCAAAGTGTTCGGTTATCTTTATTAACCAGATCCGTGAAAAGATCGGTGTTATGTTTGGAAGTCCTGAAACGACAACCGGTGGTCGCGCGCTTAAATTTTATTCATCTGTTCGGTTGGATATTCGTCGTGTTGCCTCCATCAAAGATGGCGAAAATGTAATTGGTAACCGCACCAAGGTCAAAGTTGTTAAGAATAAAGTTGCGCCGCCATTCCGTGAAACCCAGTTTGATATTATTTACGGTGTAGGTATATCTAAAACCGGTGATCTGCTTGATCTGGCGGTTGATAAGGAAATTATAGAAAAATCAGGTGCCTGGTTCTCTTATGGAGAAGAAAGACTGGGCCAGGGACGTGAAAATGTAAAGCGTTACTTGTCTGAAAATCCTGCAATGATTGAAGAAATTGAAATCAAAGTGAGAAAAGCTTTGGATCTAATTCCGTCTGATGAGGAACCTGAAAAAGAAGCAGAAAAAGAAAAAGTAGAAAAAGAAGAAAAAACTGACGATAAATAATGTCTGAAATCCGGCGAATCACTGACATACAGATCCAGCAGAAACGAAAGAGCCGTGTCTCTGTTTTTCTAGACGGAGAATTTGCTTTTGGCCTGGATCAGGATGTTCTGATCAAATCCGGTATTGCCCAGGGCGATGAACTGGATGAAAAGCAAATAGCCGAGATCGTTCGTCTTGAAGAATTGAAGCAAGCAAAAGACAAGGGTGTCCGTTTATTGGCAGTGCGGGCGCGCAGTAAAAAAGAATTGAGCGATCGTTTTCGTCAGAGTAAAATATCGGCAGAAGTGATTGAAGAGGTGCTTGCCGAGTTTGAACGATTAAATTTGCTGAATGATACTGAATTCTCAATCATGTTTGCCCGAAATCGCATGATCACCAAGCCCGTCGGCAACAGGATGCTCAGGAATGAATTAAGAACCAAAGGATTGACGGAGCAGGATATTGAAAAAGGCGTTCAGGCTGCTTATGAAGAAACCAGCGAGTATGAATTTGCACTTCAGGTAGCGTTGAAAGCAAAAAAAAGATACAGGTCTCATGAAGAAGATAAAGGGCGCAAGAAAGCAACGGATTTTTTGTTGCGCCGCGGTTTTACATGGGATATTGTTAGTGATATAATGGAAAATTGGGAACAATTGGATATTGAATAATAAAGAATTAAAAAAACTGAAACATGGTACAAGGATGATCCATGCTGCAGCGCAGCCGGAACAGCCGGTACGTTCGCATGTACCTCCTATTTACCAGACTGTGAATTTTGAATATGAAACTGCCCAGGATGGGTTGGATGTATTTGAAGGTAAAAAGGAAGGCTATATTTATACCCGCGATGGCAATCCTACCACGGACCTGTTGGCCAATATGGTGGCGCTGCTTGAAAATGCAGAAGCCGGATTAGCGGCAGCTTCGGGTATGGCGGCAATCAGCAGCGCTTTAATGACGTTTGTCAGACCCGGCGATCATATTGTCTCTTCTGCTGCTATTTATGGCGGTACCCGTACCTGGTTTAAAAAGCACCTTGAACCGTTTCTGATCAACACCTCTTTTGTTGATATTACGGATCTGGAAGCAGTCAAAGCGGCCATTACGGACAAGACCAAAATTCTGTACACCGAAGTTGTTGGGAATCCGCATTTGGTGGTTTCTGATATCCGCAAATTGGCTGAAATTGCCAAAGAGCGTAATATCCGTCTGGTTGTAGACAATACTTTTACACCGCCACCCATCTGTTCTCCATTGGATCTGGGAGCGGATATTGTTGTTCATAGCGCAACAAAATACATTGGTGGTCATGGTGATATTATCGGTGGAATGATAGTCAGCGACCTGGAAACAATTCGCGAGATAATCCCGACTATGAGCAAGTTTGGCGGTGTCATGAGCCCGTTCAACGCATGGCTTGCTATACGCGGTCTCAAGACCCTGAATTTGCGCCTTGAACGACATTGTGAAAATGCCATGCGCATTGCAGAATTTTTATCAGCTCACGATCAGGTGAACAAGGTCTTTTATCCCGGATTGCCGGAACACCATTGCCATGATATTGCCGCATCTCAAATGCAGGGTTTTGGCGGTATGATGGCCTTTGAAGTCAAAGGCGGCTTTGATGCCGGTAAAACCGTGATGAACAGCGTTAAGGTTTGCAGCTTTACAGTCAGTTTGGGCGAGATCGATACCCTGATCATGCATCCGGCATCCACATCGCATGTGGGCTTGACACGTGAAGAACGCGAAGCTATTGGTATTACCGATGGTATGCTGCGTTTGTCCATTGGAATTGAAGATGTGGACGAATTGATTGCTGACTTGGAGCAGGCTTTGGCTCAGATTAAATAGGATTGCACCATAAAGCTCTATGGTTTACGTTTTTTAGTGTTTTGAAAAACATGAAACGCTGTGCTAAAAAGTTGTTTTTGAGTTTGTTTTTTATTAGATTAATAGAGATATTTTTTTTATCTTTTGAGATTATAGTTATTCTTTGATTTGTAAACAGGATTTTTATATGACATCGAGTGAGATTCGCCAATCTTTTTTAGATTTTTTTAAAAGCAAGCAGCACCACATTGTTAACAGTGCACCGGTAGTACCGCAAGACGATCCTACCTTGTTGTTTACCAATGCCGGTATGAACCAGTTTAAAGATATTTTCCTTGGCAGTCGACAAATTACCCACAGTCGCATTGCAGATTCACAAAAATGTATTCGCGTTTCAGGCAAGCATAATGACCTTGAAGAAGTGGGGCGCGATACTTACCATCACACATTTTTTGAAATGCTGGGAAACTGGTCTTTTGGCGATTATTTTAAAGCAGAAGCCATAGAATGGGCCTGGGAGCTCATAACCGATGTTTGGGGATTGCCCAAAGATAAACTTTATGCTACGGTTTTCAGTGGTGATGCTAAAGACGGTGTGGAAGCAGATATAGAAGCTGAAAATGAATGGAAAAAACGTACCGATATTGACCATTCTCATATTATGAGATTTGATAAAAAAGACAATTTTTGGGAAATGGGTGAAACCGGTCCTTGTGGACCCTGTTCCGAGCTTCATATTGATCGGGGAGAAGGGTTTTGTGACAGTAAAGACCCTAACCATGTGTGTGAAGTGAACAGTGGCTGCGCGCGTTATATTGAATTGTGGAACCTGGTTTTCATACAATACAATCGTGATGATCAGGGCAAGCTTCATTTGCTGCCATCCAAGCATGTGGATACTGGTGCGGGCTTTGAACGTCTTGTTGCGGTCATGCAGAACAAAAATTCCAATTACGATTCCGATGTCTTTACGCCTATCCTGGATGCTATTGCTAAAATCACCGGTGTTCCCTATAGTGACGGAGAAGAAGGTGTGGCGTTTCGTGTGCTTGCCGATCATATCCGTGCGCTTTCCTTTGCTATTGCAGACGGAGCTATACCAAGCAATGACGGCCGGGGTTATGTTTTGAGAAGAATTTTAAGACGTGGTGCGCGTTTTGGCCGTGTGCTTAATATGCGCGAACCGTTTATTTATAAATTGTTGGATCCACTGATAGAGGTAATGGGTTCTGCTTATCCGGAAATTGCGGAAAGAAAAGATTATATCGCCCGGGTTATCAAGGCAGAAGAAGAAAGCTTTGGCCGTACCCTTGACCGTGGAATCGAGTTGTTTGAGCAAAAAGCAAGTGCTGCCCAGTCTGCGGGTACAACAGTATTCTCGGGTAAAGACGCGTTTTTGCTGCATGATACCTATGGGTTCCCCCTTGATCTGACCGAGTTAATGGCAGAGGAAAAAGGATTGTCTGTAGATACCGAAGCGTTCAACAGTGAAATGGAACAGCAGCGTGAACGTTCCGGCAAAGACAGGAAACTGGTTTACGACACCATTCAGGTAGATGCCGGTGAAGAAAAATCCGAATTTGTGGGTTACATCAAGGACGAAACCGAGACTGAAATTTTACATTATGAACAGGGCCGTATTGTACTGCGCCACAGTCCGTTTTACGCGGAATCCGGTGGTCAGGTAGGCGATACAGGGCATATTTTCAACGATCATTTCAAATTCCGGGTAGAGAATACCAAGAATATGGGTGAACATATTGTTCACATTGGAGAGTTGGAAAGCGGCACACCGCCCAAGGCGGGTGATTCCGTTTATGCCGAGATCAATATTGAAAAACGTCGTGCAACCGAGCGCAACCACACCGTGACCCATTTGCTGCACAAAGCGCTTCGTACCGTTTTGGGTGATCACGTACATCAGGCGGGCTCGCTGGTACATCCGGATTATATGCGTTTTGACTTTACGCATTTTGAAAAAGTCAGTGATGACGACATTAAAGAAATTGAATCCATTGTTAATCATAATATATTGGCAAACCGTGCTACAACCTGGCAGATTATGAATATAGATAAAGCCAAAGAAATGGGTGCAATGGCTCTTTTTGGTGAAAAATATGGCGACGAGGTCCGCATGGTAGAGATTGACGGTTATTCCCGCGAATTGTGTGGGGGTACCCATGTCAGAGCTACCGGAGAGATTGGTGAATTTGTAATTACCACTGAAAGTGCGGTTGCCGCGGGTACACGTCGTATTGAATCTTTGACAGGTATTAAAGCATTCGAGTATCAACGCCACAATCGCGAGTTGTTGATTGCAAGCGCAAGCACGCTTGGCTGTCCTCCGGATGAAACGCAGGCAAGAATCCAGTCTCTGTTGGAAGAACGAAAAGCCATGGAGCAGGAATTAAAGGCACTGCGTGAAAAAGGTTCCAAAAACAGCATAGAAGACCTGTTGGCATCTGTTAAAGAGATAGATGGAGTAAAACTCGCTGTGGGCAAGTTGAATGTTGGCAGCGTAGACGAGCTGCGAGCAGCCGGAGACATTCTCAGAAACAGTCTGGGTTCAGGTGTTGGTGTACTGGGTTCAGTAATTAATGATAAAGTAAACTTTTTGTGCATAGTTACCAAAGATGTGATTAATGCTCACCAGTTAAAAGCAGGTGATATTGTTAAAGAAGTTGCGGCTATTGCAGGTGGCAGCGGTGGTGGTAGTCCGCACATGGCTTTGGCCGGCGCCAAAGATGTAGAAAAATTACAGGATGCTTTGCTTGAAACCGAAAGCATCATTCGACGTAAATTATCCTAAGAAACGCCGAAAGGACCAGATAAGAATTGAAGGTCATTGAAAAGCTCCTTCAGGTAAAAGAGCAAAGAGGCGGCGGCTATTTTGTTCTCATAGATCCTGACAAGCAGGAGATCAGTGAAGCAGTAGCACTGGCCCAAAAATGTGAAACCGCCGGTGTTGACGCCCTGCTGGTTGGGGGTAGTCTGTTATTTAAAAATTGTTTTGATGAACTGATACAGGCAATTAAAGCAGAATGTAATTTGCCGCTTATAATTTTCCCTGGCAGTACGCGTCAGTTGTCTCCTTATGCAGATGCAGTTTTGTTTTTATCGCTGGTCAGCGGCAGGAATCCTCATCGGTTGATAGGTGAGCAGGTTATGGCCGCGCCCATCATCAAATCTATGGATCTGGAGACAATTTCTACAGCATATATGTTTGTTGAATCCGGAAACATGACAACCGCGCAATTTATAAGCGATACGCGTCCGTTGCCGCGTGAAAAACCGGATATTGCCATAGCACATGTATTGGCTTCCGAGTTTTTAGGGATGCGATTGGCATACCTGGAAGCAGGCAGTGGTGCAAAATATTCGGTTCCTGAAGAAATGATCAAGATTATTGGCAAATACAGCAATATGCCTTTGATTGTTGGCGGGGGAATCCGTAAACCGGAAGATGCCCGGAATAAAATACTTGCCGGTGCCAGTTTTATTGTAACAGGCAATGTTCTGGAAAACAACCAGGACCCGGAATTAATTAAAGCATTTGCTGACGCCATACATTGTAAAGAAAATTAAAGCATAGAAAAATATTTTGATAGATACACACTCACATGTGATTGCCCACTGGGATGACGGTGCGCCAAACTGGGAAGTATCACTGGATATGTTGCGACAGGCGCATAAAGATGGTATTACTGAGATTGTTTGTACCCCGCATTTGTTGTCTCAAGCCGATCTTGATCGGGAAGAAGAAGTATGGGCCTTGTATGAAGAACTGGTAGAACGCGCCAAGGCTGAAAATATCCCCATTACCATTCACATGGGTGGTGAATTATATTTACAGCCCGAATTAAAACTGGACCAAAAGATTAGTACCTTTGCGCAAAATGGCAGGTATTTTCTGGTCGAGTTTCCCATGGCTTTAATACCAGACCATGCTCCGCAGATGTTTTTCAATTATTTGATGGATGGTAATACACCGGTTTTGGCACATCCGGAACGAAATGGCGGATTTTTAGAGTCTCCAGACAAGGCATATGATTTTGTAGAACGAGGAACCTTATTGCAGGTTACTGCCGGTAGTCTGCTGGGCAATTTCGGATCTCAAGTGAAAAATCTGGCATTTAAATTACTGGATGCCAATCTGGTTCATGTTGTAGCTACTGATGCACACAATCTTACATCCCGACCCTTGTTGTTAAAAAATGCTTACAATCTGGTAGCCGAAACCTGGGGAACTGATCGTGCTGAATTGTTGTTTAATATAAATCCGAAAAAACTGATACAGGGCCAGGATATTTCCATTGGAGAGGCAAAGCCGGTAGCAGAAGAGGCAAAAAAAGGATTCGGTAACAAATTACGATCATTTTTCTCCAAATAGCAACATTCGGGTACCTGTTATTTTGATTTAAATTATGTAGGTAAAATTGAACTTTATAAATCCCGGTATATTAATTGGTTTAATAGCCGCTTCCATTCCACTGCTTATTCATTTTTTAAACCGCTCCCGTTCAAGGAACATACCGTTCAGTACGCTGAGTTTTCTCAAAGAGCTGCAACAGCAAAAGATCAAAAGGTTAAAGATCAAGCAATTGCTGCTTTTGATTATACGTACTTTGATCATCTTGTTGCTTGTGCTGGCATTTGCCAGACCCACATTACAGGGAACATTATCCGGAGTGCTTGAAAGTAATGCCAAATCGAGTTTGGCTGTAATACTGGATAATTCATACAGCATGAACGCGGTTACGGAAAACCAGTCTTTACTGGAGCGCGCAAAAATAAAAGCAGAAGCATTGGTTGCGTCCATTCAGCAGGGAGACAATGCCTATTTTGTTTCTGTAACAGACACATCACAGGCATTAAAGGGAGGCGAGCGACCGGGAGAATTTATATCGGAAAAGATTGAATCCCTGCAACCGGGTTATACAAGCGGAAACTTGTCCGCAGCTATACAAAAAGCTCACAGCTTGCTGCAGCAGTCGCGGGATGTGAATAAAGAAATTTATATTTTTTCAGATCTTCAGGATTTTTTAACCAGCCAGGATACTGTTTCAATACATGATGCCGCTGTAAATACATTCGCAATACCCCTGCGTGCCAGCTCTATCCATAATATTGGTATTAAAGATTTAAAAATTGTTTCAACCTTGCTTGAAAAAGAAAAGCTGGTTGAATTACAGGTCGAATTTTTCAATTCGGGCAAACATGCAACAGAGAATACATTGGCAGAGCTGTTTGTCAATGATGAAAAAACCGCGCAAACTATATTGCAATTGCCGCCAAATGCTTCTGCGGTTGAAACGTTTAAATTTGTTTTGAACAAGGCCGGATTTATTAATGGGTATGTAAAGCTGGAAGATGATGATCTGGCTATGGACAATAACCGATATTTTTCAATCTATGTGCCGGAACAAATAAAAGCCGGCCTGGTTTATACAAATACCAGGGACGCTGATCTTTTATCCATGGCCTTGAATCCCAGACATGTTGAGATGAACCGCTTTGCTCTGGACATAATCAACAGCAGCGATTTTGCCACAACCCGTATCTCGGGATATGATGTACTGGTGTTGGTGGATATCATGTCTGTACCCAATAATATGGTTGACCGGATTTATTCATTTGTTCAGAATGGCGGTGGTTTGTTTCTTGTATTGGGGCCGCATACCGACATCCAGGCGTTTAATCGCTTTTTAAACCAAATGCGCTTGCCCGAAATCAAATCGAGTATTGGAAACAGCATTTCAACAGAGTATACTACATTTTCTCTGGGTGCAATGGATTTTTCTCATCCCCTGTTTTATGGTATGTTTGAGAATGTAAATTCGGATTTCGATAAACCGCGTTTCGGTTACGCCAATGTGATGGATACAAATCAGTCCTTTGAGCGTATATTTGATTACAGTACCGGCGATCCCTATTTGTTTAAAAAATCTTTGGGTGAGGGAACAATACTGGTACTCACCAGCGGTTTACAGCCTGAAATAACTGATTTGTCGCGACGTACGCTGTTTGCACCTTTGATGAACCGTATTGTTCAATATGCCGGGTCAAGATATAAAACAGATTCACTTTCAACAATAGTGGGTAACCCCTTGCGAACCTCGCTGGCGGTTGAACATGTTCAGGAAAAGTTGGAAATCAAACGCCCTGATGGCAGTTTTGATCGTATAGAACCGGTTGTTCATGCGTCGGGCCCCCGAGTTGAATATGTAGAAACAAATGAGCCGGGTATATATGAGCTGTTGGCGAATAACCAGACTTTATGGAATTGGGCAGTAAATACGGATTCCCGTGAATCGGATCTGACCCCTGTTGATGAAAAAGAAATGAAAAGCCGTTTCGGTGTAAATTTTGTGGATGAAAATGCTGATATTGCAACGTTTATGTATCAGAACCGTTATGGTGTGGAATTGTGGTTTTATTTTGTACTGGCAGCATTGGTGCTTGTTGTTATCGAAATGCTGTTGTTTAAAAGTCGGTCAAGTCTTGAAGAATAACAAATTGATTGACCGCTGAAATTTATGTAAGAATGAGGTTTTATTGCAAAATACAATGATATTTAATCGGGAGCGGGCCATAGTCGTTGGGCTGGTTCGTTATGGACAGCGCCGCTCTCAGGTAGATGATTATCTGGATGAACTCGAATTACTGGCAGATACCGCGGGTGCCGAAGTACTTGAAAGGGTAGTGCAGGAGCGCACTAAAATGGATCCCGCTTATATGCTGGGTCGGGGCAAGATTGAAGAAGTGGCAAATATTGCCAAATATATCAATGCGGATATTATCATCTTTGATGATGACCTGTCACCCGCACAAGTCAAGAATATTGAAAATATGACCAAGCTGAAAATATTAGACAGAAGCGGTCTGATTCTGGATATTTTTGCCAAACACGCCCGTACCCGGGAAGCGCGCACCCAGGTAGAGCTGGCCCAGTTGAATTATTTTCTTCCCCGTTTAACACGACAATGGACTCACTTGTCCCGACAGGTAGGTGGTATTGGTGTAAGGGGCCCTGGTGAAACCCAGCTTGAAGTGGATCGTCGGTTGATCCGTAAGCGTATCAGTGTGCTTGAAGAAGAACTGGAACGTATTAAAAAACAACGTGATAACCGTCGTAAAAAACGCAACGAGTTGTTCAAGGCTGCGCTGGTGGGCTATACCAATGCCGGTAAATCTACCATGATGAATGCCCTGACTGGTGCAGGTACCCTGGTGCGAGATCAGTTGTTTGCAACACTGGACTCAACAATCCGTAATCTTGATATCTCTGAACACAGAAACATGCTGCTGATTGATACAGTGGGATTTATCCGGAAATTACCACATCATCTGGTAGCCTCTTTTAAAAGCACCCTTGAAGAAGTCTCTGAAGCCGATCTGTTGCTGCATGTGATTGATATCTCTTCTCCTGATTTTATGGACCAGATTACTGTAGTAGAAAAAGTTCTTGAGGAAATGGGAGTTAAGGGTAAACCTGTTCTCAAAGTCTTTAATAAAATTGACCTGCTGGAAGATTCCGCCATTATTGATAAATTGAAATTGACCGATGAGCCTTGTGTGTTTGTTTCCGCAGAGCGGGGCATCTATTTGCACGATCTGGAGGCCAAAGTTTTAGAATTTGCAGAGAAAAATACCCGGGCTATGGAGCTGGTTCTGGATTCGCACCAAACACGACTGATTTCGCAATTGCATGAATTGGGAGATGTCTCTGATATTGAATATACTGAGGATAATAAAACAATCGTGAAATTAATTGCGTCTCCTGCCAATGCCAGCCGAATCAACAGGCTGGTGGAACAGGACGGCCAAAAACCGGGTGTTATGCAATGAACATTCTTGTAGCTGATGACGAAAAAAATATATGTGAATCGTTAAAATGGCTGCTTGGCCGTGAGGGCCATCAGGTTGAAACCTGTAACTCGGGAGAAGAGGCGGTAGAAATTGCCCGGACCCGAAATTTTGATATCGCGTTTCTGGATGTAATGATGGGGGGCATGAGCGGTATTGAAGCGTTAAAGGAAATATTGGGGATACAACCCGCTTTGATTGTGTTCATGATTTCAGGCAATGCGGATATTGCCACAGCGGTGCAGGCCACCAAGCTGGGTGCATATGATTTTATGGAAAAGCCGCTGAATCCTGATAAAGTTATTTTAGAACTGAAAAAGATCAAAGAACAATCAGCCATCCGTGACCGGATGAAAGAACTGGAAAAGCTGGTAGATCTGGACCATCAAATGCTTGGCGAGACGGTTGTTATGCGTGAATTGCGCAAAACCATTGAACAGGCAGCGCCCAGTGATGGAAGGATTTTGATTTATGGTGAAAACGGCAGCGGTAAAGAACTGGTTGCCCGTGATATCCATTACAAAAGTCTGCGTAAAAAAGGCCCGTTTGTACAGTTGAATTGCGCCGCGTTCCCCAAAGATTTGATTGAAAGCGAGCTTTTTGGCTATGAAAGAGGTGCATTTACAGGCGCCGCACGCCAAAAGATTGGATTAATTGAATCTGCTGAAGGCGGAACTCTGCTATTGGATGAAGTGGGTGACATGTCTCTCGAGACCCAGGCCAAACTGCTTCGGGTCTTGCAGGAAAATGAGTTTTTCAGGCTGGGGGGGACAAAACCCATAAAGTTCAATGTTCGTATTATTTCAGCAACCAACAAAGATCTTTTAAAAGAGATTGAACAGGAACGCTTTCGGGAAGATTTGTACTTTCGTTTGAATGTGGTGCCCATTACCGTACCACCATTAAAAGACCGGGTGCAGGATATACCCATTTTGGCAAAGCATTTTATGCGGATCTATTCGGTCAGGAATGGTAAAAAAGAAAAAGAAATCAGCCCGTCTGCTATTGCAGAATTGATGTTATATCCCTGGCCGGGCAACATACGGGAACTCAGGAATACCATTGAGCGTTTAGCAATCATGAATCCGTCGGATATTATTGAAGCAGCCGATATTCAAACAGCCCTGGGAGACGCATCCGTACCGGAAAAAGAAATTGTAACCAAAAATGTTTCATTAAAGCAGCAAATGATAGATTTTGAAAAACGTGTACTGATGGACGCCCATTCAAAATATAAAGGGAATGTTAGCAAGATTGCCCAGATTTTGGATACAGACCGCGCCAATTTACACAAAAAGCTGAAAAAGTATGGAATCAAAGATTAGGGGTAGGGAATGAAACTGCATAGACTGCAAAAGGTACTGGTTTTGTGTTTGCTGAGTATAATGATTTTTTCATCAGCATCATTTGCTTCGTATCGTATACGTGAGACAAACCGGCATTACGAGGATGGTGATTGGATAACCTATTCATCTACACGGTTTGTTCGTCATGTGTCGGTAGGTGAACAGTATGTCTATTTTTCAACAACCGGGGGCATAACCCGTTATAATTATTTCAGCGAAAAGTGGGAAACTCCCTACACCATCAGTAATGGCCTGGCAGATCAGAATATATTTATAACCGCGTTAGATTTTTCTACGGGATTTTTGTGGTGTGTAAGAGAAACCGGTATCAGTTACATGGAACCGGCAACGCATCGCTGGTTTAATGCTTTTTATGATGAGATGCCGGTCGAGTTTGATCAAAAAGCAATAGCTTTGGGATTTGGAAATCACAATGTATATATCATGACCCCGGACCGCAATATTTATGTTACCAACAATACCATGCTGGCTTTTTTTAAAGAAGCAGGAAATGTGCAAAATCTGGACAATTTTACAAATCAAAACAATATCGAGTGGCAATGGCTGCATGACAACAAGCGCACCAAGCTGAATTATATGTTTATGGATAACGGCTACTTTTTTAACGAAAAGGACCTGTTGATTAAAGATTTGCAGTTTAGAGAATACCCCATAACCGCGTGGGCATTTGATCGTTGGAACAAAGTCTGGTTGGGAACCTGGGGGCTTGGTGCCGGTAAAGGCGATGTGTTGACCCAACGCCTTGAGATGCTGAATTATGGATTGTGGGATCAGAATGTTGATGCTATTTACAGAGACCATGAATCGTTCTGGCTGGGCGGCATTCAGGAAGAACGTAATGCTGTAACGCTGTTTGATCCACAAGCCCAGGAATCGACATTTTATGAAGAATATTTGTTTACCGGGTTTGATAACGCCCAGGTGACCTCTATTGCCAGTGATGAGGATTTTGTCTGGTTTGGGACTGAAAACGGGCTGGTTCGTCATGATCGCGATCGTGATAACTGGCGTACCTTGAACTCTTCTGATAACCTGGTTGATAATTATGTTCATGATGTCATTACAGATGGAGAACATGTATGGGTAGCAACTGATGAGGGTGTATCTTATCTGAGCCGGAACAGTTCTGGGTATTATAAAGATAAACTTACCCATCTCAATTATCCCGCATTGCGCAATCTGGTAATTTATGACATTGAACAGCAATATAACCTCTTGTGGCTCGCCACAGAGTTTGGAATATATGTACATGATACAATCTCCGATTCAGGCGGATTTTATTCAGGGTCGGTAGGGCCGGCAGATCGGGCTACATACGCAGTATCTGTTTTTGATAACCAGGTATGGTTCGGTACGGATGAAGGTATTTCCGCTTTTGATGTTGACAAGAATGACTGGCTTGATCCTCCAGCCAGATTGTACCAGACCCGTGGAAATATTAATCGTATAGCGGCAGATAAAAAGGCTGTATGGGTTGCAACCGATGAGGGCGTATTGAAATTTGACCGTGAACGGCAATATTGGGTGCAATATACAATGGAAGATGGGTTGCCCTCTGACCTGGTTCTGTCTCTTTACCTGGATGGAGATTATATCTGGTTTGGTACCGATAATGGCTTGACACGATTTTACTGGAATTCACCATACCGGGTGGATTGAGAGGGATATGTACAGCGATTATCAGCAGGCATTACACTATATGCTGGATCTGCAGGGTGCTGGCTGGCAGCTTGGCCTTGAGCGGATTGAGAATTTGTTAGAACTGCTGAATAATCCACACGAAAAAACAGCATTTATTCATATAGCGGGCACTAATGGCAAAAGTACTACCGCAGCCATGTACGAGTCTGTATTGCGACAGGCGGGTTATAAAACCGGACTGTTTACTTCTCCGCATTTAATAGATGTGCGGGAAACGATACGAATTAATGGCGAAATGATATCCCGTGATGATTTTTTGTCTCTGGTTAATACCATGCGTCCCCACATAGAGGCGGCGGGAACCACGTTCTTTGAATCTTTGACAGCATTGGCATTCATGTATTTTGCTCAAAATCAGGTGGATATGGTTGTTCTGGAAACTGGTCTGGGCGGCAGAGATGATGCAACAAATGTTGTGTCGCCGTTGTTGTCTGTTATTACCAGCATTGATTTAGAGCATACTGACTTTTTAGGAAACAGCATTGAAGAAATTGCAGAGGTTAAAGCTGGGATTGTTAAAAAGAATGTGCCCTGTATTATTGGAGAATTACCCCGCAAAGCTGAACAGGTTATTCAAGTGATTTGTAAGCAGAAAAGCAGCAAAATGTACCGCGCAAATGAGATTTATTCAATAGAATCTGTTGTTACTGATGAAAATGGAACAAAGTTTGCAATACGAAATAGTGAAAATAAAGCGATTTCTTTGCAAATACCATTTCCGGGACCCCAATTTGCGCGCAATGCAGGTATTGTAGCCGCTTCATTTCGAATCAGTGAATTCTTTGTTAAAATTACCGACAGTCAGCTTGTATCCGGTCTGCAAACAGCAGACTGGAGCGGCCGATTTCAATTGCTCAGAAAACATCCTCCGGTAATTCTTGATGTGGCTCATAATAAAAGCGCATTTGTTGAATTGGTCCAGGTTGTGAATGATGTGTATCCACAATTTTTCAAGACTTTTGTAATGGGCTTGCTGGCAGACAAGGATGTAGATGGAATCTGCAAATCATTAGCGGGCTCAGCTGATCTGGTTTATGTTGTTCCACCAGATTCAAAAAGAGCTATAAAAAGTGAAATGATTGTTGAAAAACTGATGTTATATAAAATACCTGTGGAGGTTTTATCTATCGAAAAAGCATTGCAGCTAATATTCTCTGATCATAATGCAGAAAAAATGTATTGTATAACCGGTTCGCATTATGTTGCAGGAAAAGTATTAAAAATAATAAATAGCTTGACAAGCTGAAAAAAAATTTATAATTTTAGCTGTAATCTTCATTACCTCATGGATATTAACACTCCAGATAATTCTCCTTTATGCTACATGGTTAAGTTAATTGACATTTTGCTGAATATTGATATTGAAAACAAAAAAGAGTGAAATTAGGGGTCATAAAGAATAGCCTGAATTAGACTGGTATTTTGATTATAACGAACTCAAAGAACGCATGTGGAATAAACAGGTTTGTCAATTAGAATGACGCTGTTTACAAGATATTAAATATTTGAAATTACATAACCAAAAAAATAATTCTACTCTGGTAGTACAATTAATAAAAATAAAAAGCATCCTGATTTTTTACAGGGAACATATCGGCATATAAACAGGGGACAACTGTTTGTCTATTCTGATAAAAGACTTGCCATCAATTAAATTCAAATCAGGAATAATTGAAATTAATGTTTAGAACCAAATAAATTAAGAGGAGATTCATGGACATTGCTGAACTCAAAGTGTTAAAGATTGCTGAATTGACACAAATGGCCCAGGAGCTTGGTGTATCAGGCATTACGGGTTTGAAAAAGGCCGAGCTGATCTTTAAAATTTTGGAAGAACAAACCAAAAAAGAAGGTTTGATTTTTGGCGAAGGTGTATTAGAAGTTTTACCTGATGGATACGGTTTTTTGCGTTCTCCGGGATTCAATTATCTGCCCGGTCCGGATGATATTTATGTATCACCGTCTCAAATCAAACGTTTTGGAATGAGGACCGGTGACACAATTTCAGGTCAGATACGGCCCCCAAAAGAAAACGAGCGTTTTTTCGCGTTGCTCAAGGTTGAAGCTATCAACTTTGAAAATCCTGAAGAAGCTAAATCAAAGATCCTGTTCGACAATCTTACACCACTGTATCCGGAAGAGCGGATTGATCTTGAATCCACTCCCCGTGAGTATTCAATGCGTATCATGAATCTGCTTACGCCAATTGGTAAGGGACAGCGTGGTCTTATTGTAGCTCAGCCCAAAACCGGTAAAACCATCCTTTTGCAGAAAATTGCCAACGCCATTTCAAAAAATCATCCCGAAGTCAAACTGATTGTATTGCTGATCGATGAACGTCCTGAAGAAGTAACCGATATGGAACGTTCAGTGAACGCCGAAGTGGTCAGTTCAACATTTGATGAGCCTGCAGAACGACATGTTCAGGTTGCGGATATGGTGCTTGAGAAATCAAAACGTCTCATTGAATACGGTCAGGACGTTGTTATTCTGCTGGACAGTATTACCCGTTTGGCCCGTGCGCACAATGCGGTTGTACCTCATAGTGGCAAAATCCTTTCAGGTGGTGTGGATGCAAACGCACTGCATAGACCGAAACGCTTCTTTGGTGCTGCACGTAACATAGAAGAAGGTGGAAGTTTGACCATCATCGCTACTGCATTAATCGATACCGGTAGCCGTATGGATGAAGTTATTTTTGAAGAATTTAAAGGTACCGGTAACATGGAGCTTGTATTGGATCGTCGTTTGTCTGATCGTCGTATCTTCCCGGCAATTGATGTGAACCGTTCAAGCACCCGTAAGGAAGAATTACTGCTGCCGGATAAAGAATTGAACCGTGTTTGGATCCTTCGTAAATTACTGGCTGAATTGACACCGGTAGAGGCGATGGAATTCATGCTGGGCAAAATGCAGGGAACAAAAGCTAATAAAATTTTCCTTGATTCAATGAGTATGTAAGATTTTTTCTTGCTTTTTTGATTTTTTTTATATAACTTTATCTTCTGTAAAAAGAAATTTAGCGTTTTGTTGACCAGGAGGTTAGTTTTGAAACCAGAAATACATCCCCAATACGAAATATGTACGGTCTCTTGTGCATGTGGGAATACATTTCAAACTCGTTCTACCGTAGGTGATATACAGGTGGAAATTTGTTCCGAATGTCATCCATTTTTTACCGGTAAGCAAAAATTGGTTGATACCGCAGGACGAGTTGATAAATTCCGTAAAAAATATGGAAATTACAACAAGCAGCAAGCGGCCAAGTAAATATATTCACTTGAAAAAAACGGAATATTATACCTGTTTTGCACGGGTATTATTCCGTTTTTTTTTTGGTTTAATTAAATGGAATAATACGTGTTAGACAAATTAGAAAATCTTGTAGACCGGTATTCCGAGTTGGAACAAAGAATGGGTGACCCCGAGGTTGCCAGTAACCCCAATGTTTACCGCGAAGTGGCAAAGGAAGAAAGTGACCTTGCTCCCATTGTCCGAGAATACAAAAATTACAAAAAAATAATTGAAGATATTGACGGCGCCAAAGAACTGCTGCAGGAATCTGATGATGAAATGCGTGAGCTTGCAGAGGCAGAATTGGCTGAACTGGAAGAAACCAAGACTGCGCTTGAAGAACAGCTCCGTATTATGCTGATTCCCAAAGACCCACAGGATGCCCGTAATGCCGTGATTGAAATCAGGGCAGGTACTGGTGGCGATGAAGCGGGTCTTTTTGCTGGTGATCTGTACAGAATGTACCAGAAATACGCCGAGCGGAACAAATGGAAGATTGATATCATGAACTCGAATCCACAAGGTATTGGTGGTTTTCGTGAAATCATTTTTTCTCTCAGCGGACAGGATGTTTACGGCTATATGAAATATGAAGCGGGTGTGCATCGGGTGCAGCGTGTGCCGGACACTGAAACCAGTGGGCGTATACATACCTCTGCGGCAACGGTAGCTGTGCTGCCCGAAGCTGAAGAAATAGATGTTCAAATTGCTGCCAATGATTTACGTATAGATGTTTACAGATCTTCTGGTCCTGGCGGCCAAAGTGTAAATACAACGGATTCCGCGGTACGAATTACACATATACCCACCGGTATGGTTGTGACCTGTCAGGATGAAAAGTCTCAACATAAAAACCGCGCCAAAGCGCTCAAGGTTTTGCGTTCAAGATTATATGAAAAAGCCCTCCAGGAAGAACAGGACAAGCTTAGTCAGGAACGTCGTTCTATGGTAAGTACCGGTGACCGCAGCGCAAAGATCAGAACTTATAATTTTCCTCAAGGCCGGGTTACAGACCATCGAATTGGTTTAACATTATACCGTCTTGAAGAAATTCTGCAGGGTGATTTGAGTGAAGTGATTGAGCAGTTAAAAATTGCTGAACGAACCGAGAAATTAAAACATCTGGATTGATTCCGTGTCCACAACTGACCCGAAAAAAAAACGTTGGACTGTTCTCGAGTTGTTAAACTGGACTACCCAGTATCTTGAAGAAAAAGAGTTTGAGAATAGTCGTCTAAATGTGGAAATGATGCTGGCCCATGTGCTGGGTTTTAAACGGGTTGATCTGTATTTGAATTTTGACCGTCCCTTGACGCCTGAAGAACTGGCGAATTTCAAAATATTATTAAAAAGACGAACGGCTCATGAGCCGTTGCAATACGTTCTGGGGGAAGCCGAGTTTATGGGGCTGCCTTTCAAAGTGAGGCCCGGTGTGTTGGTTCCCCGACCTGAAACTGAATTGCTTGTAGATAAGGTGCTTGAATTAACAGGGCAGTTTGACCATCCCTGTTCAGTACTGGATGTAGGTACCGGTTCCGGCAATATACCTTTGTCTCTGGCAAGTATGGCCCCTGATTTAACAATTGTAACAACAGATATTTCTCAGGACGCTATTGTAATTGCCAAAGAAAACGCGGAATTGCTGGGTGTTGCGGACAGGGTTACGTTTTTACATCACGATGCTTTAAAGCCCTGGCCTATGGAATATAATCTGTATTTTGATGTTATAGTTTCAAATCCGCCATATGTGTCTCGCACCGAATTTGATAATTTACCACTTGAAATTAAGCATTTTGAGCCGGAAATTGCTTTACTTGCCGGTGAGGAAGGGCTTGATTTTTATAAACAATTTTTAGAAATTTCAAAAAGCCTGTTAAAAGAAAACGGCACACTCTTTTTTGAGATCGGAGAGACGCAGGCTAATGTATTGATAGATTTATATAGCTCTCATGGATTTTCAGAGTGCCATGTACATAAAGATTTGGCCGATAAAGACCGGATTATTGAATTGAAAAAATAGAGGAGATCATTTTCATGAACGTTAGTATTTTTCGGCAATACGATATTCGAGGTATTGTTGAAACCCATCTGCCTGATGATGTGGTATTAAATCTAGGAAAAGGCTATGGTACATTAATGAGTAGACGTGGTCTCAAGACAGTGAATGTGGGCTATGATTTGCGTGTTTCTTCTCCACATTTAGCAAATTTGTATATTCAGGGTGTTACTTCAACCGGACTGGATGTAATTGAAATTGGACAAGTAACAACTCCTACACTTTACTTTTCTATCGTACATTTAAATAGTGATGGTGGCGTAATGATTACAGGAAGCCATAATCCTATTGCTTATAATGGTTTTAAAATGTGTGAAGGTATTGGTAGTGTTTTTGGTGAGGATATTCAGGAAATTAAACGTATAATTCTTGAAGAGGATTTTGTAACGGCAGAACCCGGTAACATTACTCAGGTAGATGTAATGCCGGATTATTTGGAGATGCTGAAATCTAAATTTAATTTTAAAAAGTCACTCAAAATTGTTATCGATGCTGGTAATGCAACTGCCGGACCTATTGCACCGGATTTGTGGAAAGAATTGGGTATGGAAGTGATTCCACTGTATTGTGAACCGGATGGTAATTTCCCCAATCACTTGCCTGACCCTGCTGTGCCGAAATATATGAAAGATCTTTGTGATCTGGTAGTAAAAGAGGGTGCAGATGTAGGCCTGGCGTATGATGGTGATTCTGATCGGGTTGGTGCTGTTGATGAAAAAGGAAATTTGATTTATGCGGATACACTTTTAACATTGTTCAGTATTGATGTCTTGAAGCGTAAACCCAATTCACAAATAATTTTTGATGTGAAATGTTCTCAAGCTGTTCCTGAAATGATAAAAAAACATGGCGGCAAACCGCTCATGTGGCAAACCGGGCATTCCATCATGAAAGCAAAAATGAAAGAAACCAAAGCACCTTTTGCTGGTGAATTATCGGGCCATATATTTTTTGCTGACGATTTTTATGGATTTGATGATGGTATTTATGCCTCTGGCCGGTTGTTGGAGATTCTTACAAACACTGATAAAACATTTTCTGAACTTGTTGCAGAGATTCCGTCTTTTGAATCGACTCCTGAAATTCGTGTAGAATGTTCGGATGAAGCCAAGTTTGATGTTGTTAAAGGGCTTGTTCAGGATTTCAGTAAAGAGTATGAAACCATCGATATTGATGGCGCACGTGTAGAATTTGGTGATGGCTGGGGCCTGGTTAGGGCATCGAACACTGAACCTACATTGGTTCTGCGCTTTGAAGCCAAAACAAAACAGAGATTAACAGAAATTGTGAATTTATTTAAAGAAAAATTGTCAAATTATTCTGCAGTTGAATTTACTGACAGTGATTTTGAATTTTAATTCAGGGAGTGAAAAATGAAAAGAGTAACGCTTTTACTGGTTATTGCGGCCATGATGCTGGGCCTGGGTTGCGCCTCTACTTTGGGTGTATTCAAGGAACCTACTTCAGAAAATACCATGCTGGTTATTGGTCAAATTATCGTTGAAGATGATTACTATTCTGACGAAACAGGTGTAACATTCGGTGGTTTGGAAGTAGCCATTGTGGGCAAGACAAATGATGGTAAAGAACTGGGTATCTGGACCAAATCCGATGAAGAAGGATACTTTGCTCTTGCAGATGTACCCATGGGTGAATATGCAATCAAGGGTGTTCGTGGTATAATTGGTCGTCCCAGTCGCGCTATTACTGTTACCAATCGTCTGCGTTTATCAACCGATCCATACCGTGTTGAGAATGCCGAATCTCCCGTTCAGTTTACTGCACAATATTTTCCTTTTGAACCCAAAGGTAGAATTCAATCGTTGCAGCATACTGTATTTAAATTAGATAAAATGAGTGGCAGTACAGGTCAAACAAAGTATGTCGTTAAACCAACATTTACAGATTACAAGCTGGTTGATGGCACAGTTTTGAATGTAGGACCTGTTGAAGAATATTTTATTGAAAAATATCCTGAATCTGCCTGGACTAAATACCTTGAAGAAGTAAAAACAAATACTCGCTTCAGGAGATAAGCAGGTTATATTGCAAAAAAACATTCTAGATTTTTTTAAATCTAATCCATCGGGTATGTACAAAACCAAAGATATTTCAAGAAAATTAAACATACCCAAACATAAATACATGCAGTTACGCGATGCTTTGCGTCAGCTGGTTCGTGAAGGCCAACTGATAAAGCTTAAAAAGAACAAGTTTGCTCTGGCGTCGGCCAATGCGGAAATAGTTGGAAAACTACATGTAAATTCTCAGGGATATGGTTTTGTAAGCCGTGAAGATGGTGAAGATATTTTTATAAGCCAAAAAAATATGAGCCTGGCGCTGCACAACGATGTTGTGCAGGTCAGGCTTTTTGCTACATCACGGGGCAAAAGTCCTGAAGGAATGATAACCAAAGTTATAGAACGTGTGCATAATAAAATTGTGGGTACGTTTATACAGGGCAAGTATTACAGCTATGTTGTTCCCGATGATCTGAAATTCAACCGTGATATTGTTATTGCCCATGGTGAGGAACAAGGCGCTCAAGATGGTGAAAAAGTGGTGGTCACAATAGCCGAGTGGGAACACCATCAGCTTAATCCTGCCGGTAAAATTGTAGAAATTTTGGGACCCCCGGACAAGGCTGGCGTTGATATTTTATCGCTGGTTCATCATTATAATCTATCCGAAACATTTCCGGACAAGATTATGGCAGATGCTGAGAAAATACCGGATGATATACCAACAGAAGAGCTGGAACGTCGTCTTGATCTGCGTAATGAAATCGTGTTTACCATTGATCCGGAAGATGCCAAAGATTTTGATGATGCAATTTCTTTAAAACGTCTTGAAAACGGTAATGTGCTTCTGGGTGTGCACATTGCTGACGTGAGCTATTATGTACAACCTAAAAGCGATCTGGATCGTGAAGCTTTGGAAAGAGGCACATCGGTATACCTAGTAGACCGGGTTATTCCCATGCTGCCGGAGCGAATCTCGAATCATCTTTGCAGTCTAGTTGAGGGTAAAGATCGTTTGTGCTACAGTGTTATGATGGAGCTACGGCCCAACGCGGATATGGTCTCTTTTGAGATCAAAGAATCTGTAATCCACAGTCACAAACGGCTGACTTATCAGCAGGCTCAGCATATTATGGATGGCAAGCTGGAAAGCGACCTGGCACCGGTATTAAAAGATATGTATGCCGTCTATAAAAAGTTGCTTGTAAAACGTGACAAACGTGGCGGTGTCGATTTTGACAGCCTGGAAATCTATATCGATTTGGATGAGCAGGGTCACCCCACGAGTATTCGTCGTCGTGAGCGGTTGGACGCGCATCGTTTAATTGAAGAGTTTATGCTGCTTGCCAATGAAACCGTTGCAAGCTTTGTAGGTGAAAAGATTAAGCAGGAAACAGGCAATACGCTTCCTTTTGTTTACAGGATTCACGATGTTCCCAGCGAGGAAAAGATAACAGAGTTGATCAATTTGATCAAAGCTTTTGGATACAATACAAAACCTCCAAAAAAAATTACTCCACAGTTTTTTCAAAAACTATCGGAAATGTTTAAAAAGAACCAGTCCGCGGTGATTTTGCAGGACAGCCTGATCCGATCCATGATGAAGGCTCAGTACAGTACAAAGAATGTGGGTCATTTTGGACTTGCCTATTCTTTTTATACACATTTTACCTCTCCTATTCGAAGATATCCGGATTTGTTGGTGCATCGCCTTTTGAAACGCTATGCAGTCAGGCAGGAACCGTTTATCAATCAAAAAGAATTACAACGATTGTGTGTAATGTGTTCAGATAGAGAAGTTCAGGCCGTTGAGGCAGAACGGGCTTCTGTCAAACTCAAACAGACCGAGTTTATGGAGCGGCATTTAGGTTCCGAGTTTTCCGGTTTTATTACACGCTTGCTGCCTTTTGGCTTTTTTGTTGAAATTCCGGAATTGTTGGTTGATGGATTGGTACATGTTAAAACGATGGACGATTATTACGTTCTGGATGAGAAAAAATATAAATTTGTTGGCAGGGCCTCTGGCAAGTCATATAAACTGGGTGACAAGGTTAATATCCGTGTGAGCCATGTTGACAGGAATGAACGAATTATTGATTTTGTTTTGGTATAAATTATTTTTGAGCAAACTATGAACAGCTATACTACATATTTGATCTCTACAACAACGATTGCTGAAAAAACTATAGAACTGAATTTCAAACGTCCTGAATCTTTTTGTTTTCAAGCGGGTCAGCATATTAATATAAAATTACCGCAATTGCTGTACGATGATAAAAAAGGTCCACGCAGGACCTTTACCATTGTGTCGTCACCTGCAGATTCGGTTCTTCGTATTGCTACCCGTTTGAGTGAAAGCGGATTCAAGAAAACCATAATAGATCTCCCTCCGGATACCGAACTTGAATTTATGGGACCCATGGGAAATATGGTATATAATGCTGATAAACCCTCTGTATTTATTGCAGGGGGCATTGGTATAACACCATTCAAGAGCATAATTACAGAATTATTGGAAAATAATGCGTTTAACAAGCAGGTAAGACTGATCTATGCCAATAGAAAGCAGGATACGGCAGCGTTTCATTCGTTTTTTAACGAGATTGAAAACAACGCGTTCATATATAATCCAATAATGACAGATGATGATACATGGGATGGCGAAAAAGTCAAAGTTGATTATGATTATTTGAAAAAAAAGATTGATAACATTAATGATAACGTCTTTTACTTGTGTGGTCCTCCGCAAATGGTTCAGGAATTGACAGGAACGCTGAACAACCTGGGTGTGGAAAAAGAGAATATTCTTTCCGAATCCTTTTTTGGATATTGATCTGGATACGCTACAACTTTTAGGAAAGCTGCAGTAATTCTTCTTGATAGATTCAAGATTGTTTATTAAGTTATAAACTATTTTTTATTAAAATAAATGATCGATATGGAAGAAAAGAAAATACGAGCAGGATTAGATATTGGCGCCATCAGCGCAAAATTGGTTGTGTTGGCGCCTAATGTAGAAGAGCATGCTTTCCCTGAAAATTTTCAAAAACATGCAAATTCAATAGTTTTAAATGATATACCTCATGCGATATGGTTTGCCGACCCCATTCGTACATATGGAGATGTTGTTGAATCTGCCAGACAGGCATTGTCTGTACTGTCATTTTTAAACGACTTTTCTCTTGAGCTAAGTATTACCGGCTCTCAGGGAAAACTGGTATCAGATATATTAAAAGCGCCCTATGTGAACGAATTTAAATGTATTGGCAGGGGTACATCTTTTTTTGAACCCAATGTTAAAACTATTATTGAAATTGGTGGAGACAAATCACGTTACTTGCGTGTTGCCTTTGATAAAGATACTGATAAAGTAACAATACTGGATTATGAGCGCAATGGTGATTGTGCCGCCGGAACAGGGTCGTTTATTGATCAGCAGGCAGAACGTTTGGGCATTCCCATCACTGAGATTGGCGATCTGGTAATGACAGCAGATGCAACTGCCAATATTGCTGGACGTTGCTCGGTGTTTGCCAAGTCGGATATGATCCACGCGCAGCAAAGAGGCTTTTCGCCCGCGGCAATCTTTAAGGGATTGTGCGAGGCGGTTGTTCGAAATTATAAAGGCACGGTAATGCGTGGCAAAGCCCTTAAGCCGGGTGTGGTGTTTGTTGGCGGGCTTGCCGCAAACCGGGGTGTTGTGCAGGCAATGCATGATATATTCAAGCTGGATGAACTGGTTGTGCCCGATTTCCCCATGCATGTTGCAGCACTGGGCTGTGCATTACTTGAGCAATCGGCAGAGATAAAAAGCGATCAAATAGATTCGCATTTTGGCTCTTATACCAATCTCAACTTGCTGCCCCGAACCCGTAAACTTGATTCAGAAAAAGTTAACATAAATCATAAAGACGGTTTTACCAGCGAACAAGAAAGCCAGTCCATTTCCGCTTATTTGGGTTTGGATATTGGGTCTGTCAGTACAAATTTAGTATTGCTGGATAAAGACAGCCAGGTGTTGGATTCCGTATATACCCGAACCGAGGGTAAACCCATTGAGGTGGTTCAGCGAGAATTGGCACTCTGGGACAAAAAGTGGGGCGGACGTGTTGGAATTTTAGGTGTGGGAACTACCGGATCAGGTCGCGAGTTGATTGGAGAGTTGACCGGCGCAGACGCCGTGAATGATGAAATTACCGCCCATAAAACCGGAGCCGTGACCATTGCGAAAATCCTGGGTCAGGAAAAAGTTGACACTATTTTTGAGATTGGCGGTCAGGACTCTAAATTTATTTCCATTCAGGATGATATTGTTGTAGATTTTACCATGAATGAAGCATGCGCTGCAGGTACAGGCTCTTTTCTCGAGGAACAAGCTTCTAAAATGGGTATTTCCATTAAAGAAGAGTTTGCGGATCTTGCCATGAGCTCTGAATCTCCTATTAAAATGGGTGAGCGCTGTACTGTTTTTATGGAAAAAGATGTTACCGCGTTTTTACAGCAGGGAATTCCTAAAAATGATATTTGTGCGGGTCTTTCTTTTGCAGTGGTTTATAATTATCTGAATCGTGTGGTTAGAGACCGAAAAATTGGTGATCATATTTTCTTTCAAGGCGGTACTGCATATAACAGGGCAGTATCTGCCGCTTTTGCTACGGTTTTGGATAAAACGATTACAATACCTCCCTTTAATGGAGTAGTGGGTGCGGTAGGTGCCGCACTTTTGGCAAAAGAAAAGATGCAATCACAACCCGGTCCTTCCCGGTTTAGAGGATTTGATCTTTCAAAAGTAGATTTCAAGGTACGCAATATTCGCTGCAAAGCGTGCTCGAACCAGTGTGATGTGCAGGAATGTACCGTTGAAGGTGAAAAGACCTATTGGGGCGACAAGTGCTCTGATCGGTTTAGAAAAAAGAAGAAATTTGATCAAAAACCGGTAATTCCGGATTTGATAAAAACATATAATGATTTGCTGCTGCAAGATATGCAGGGTCCGGATGGTTTGGGTGTGAAAATAGGTGTTCCCCGGACCATGTATTTTTATGACCAGTTTCCTTTTTGGCGAACCTATTTTGGTTATCTGGGTGCGGAAATCATATTATCTGATATTACCCACAAGAGTATTGTCAAACAGGGGCGGGAACTTGCTATTGCTGATCCCTGTTTTCCTATCATTGCCGCGCATGGGCATTTTATGGATTTGCTGGATAAAGATGTAGATTATATCTTGTCTCCCAATATTGTGAATGCTCAGACTGAATTTCCTGAAAAAGAATCGTGGTACTGCCCCTGGGAGCAAACCGTTCCTTATGTGGTAAAATCAACAATATATGATCAGAGCATAATAGACAAAATGCTCATACCGGTTATTCGATATCGAAAAGGTATGGATTATATAAAACGTACCATGCGTCCTTTTGCCAAAAAACTGGGAGCATCGGTTAAAAACAGTGACAATGCGGTTGACCTTGCATTTGCTGCCCAAGCAAGCTTTGAAAAACAGATAAAACAGATCGGTCGTTCTGTTTTATCCTCATTGCAAGGGCACAAAGCCGTAGTGCTGTTGGGGCGTCCTTATAATTTGTTTGATTCAGGCATCAATTTGAATGTACCGGGCAAATTGCGTGACCAGTACGGGATGAATATTATCCCCATGGAATTTTTGCCTTTTGAAAATATAGATATACACGAGTACCATGAAAATATGTTTTGGAATTATGGCCGCAAGATCATGCAGGCAGCCACGTTTACCGGTCGGCAAGCAGGCTTTTCTGCAATTTATATTACCAATTTTAAATGTGGGCCTGATTCTTATATTAAACATTTTGTGGGTGACAGTTTAGGATCACCCTATTTGACATTACAGTTTGATGATCACAGTAACGATGCCGGAATTATGACCCGCTGCGAAGCTTTTTTGACCAGCAAAGGTTTGTTGTCTCACACAAACGCATCTGTTATGAATACGCTAGAGTCCCGGAAAGTTTAAATATGTCGAAATCCTTAAAAGACCGTACATTATATATTCCCCAAATGTCTTATGTCGGTTCGCGTTGTATGGCAGCCGCATTCAAGTCGCTGGGAGTAGACGCAAAACCCTCCCCTGAAAGCGATATGCATACGTTAGAGCTTGCCCGTCAATACTTGTCTGGTGATGAGTGCCTTCCCGAAGCTATTACTTTGGGCAATTTTCTCAAAGTCACTCAATTACCGGAATACGATCCTGACAAAACCGCTTTTTTGCTGCCAACGTCAAACGGACCCTGCCGTTATGGTCATTACCTGCCATTGGCACGCAGGGTATTCAAAGAGCGCGCTGAAGATGTGTTGATCTTTGCTCCCACCAGTTACAGCGGCTATAACGATATTCAGACCGGCAGTGCCGGATTTTTGCGAACCGCGTGGATGGCTGTTGTTTGTTCTGATATTTTGCGCAAGCTCCAGTTAAAAACCCGGCCCTACGAACTGGAAACCGGAACCACAGACAAGGTGTTCAATGAATCTCTTGACCGTGTCTGTAACGCTGTTGCTCTCCAGGATGTCAGCCTGCGGGTTCGTGCGAATGCCATTCTAGATGCTTTAAAGCAAAGCCGTGACCAGTTTAGAAAGATCAAGGTTGATAAATTGCAAAAAAAAGTTTTAATTGGTATTGTGGGTGAGATCTTTTGTCGTTTGAATGATTTTAGTAATGATTATATTATAAAAAAAATAGAATCCCTTGGTGGTGAAGTTTGGATGTCTGATGTTTCGGAATGGGTGTGGTACACCAATGACGAAGAGCGGGTCCGGTTAGAGAGACAAGGTAAACGTTTTTCCATGGACATGCTTAAATGCCGCCTGCGCCAGCAGGTTATGCATTGGGACGAAAATCCGTTGCTGAAACTGGTTAAAGAGGATTTTGTGGGATATGAAGAACCGCACCATGTTTTGGAATTGTTGAACCGAAGTGAACCTTATTTGCCTCGTGACGGTTCTCATGGCGAGATGGTTATGAGTGTGGGAAGGACCATCTGGTATCATGAAAAAGGTGCCGCCGGCGTAATAGATATTAGTCCTTTTACCTGTATGAATGGTATTATTACCGAAAGTGTGTACCCAAAGCTTGGTAAAGATTTGGATGATTATCCCATAAGGGTGTTTTATTTTGATGGCACTCAAAACAATTTGGATAGTGATTTAGAGATATTTATGGAACTAGCAGACGCATATCAGAAACGTAAAAAATAAATTTTGGAGTTAGAAATGGCCCCCGTTGAAAAGTTTACCAGTGAAATGGCTTTTGATAAGGCATCGGGTTGGGATGTTGTATTTTTAGAACATGTTGTTAAATACCCTGAATTGTGCAAAAGTGTTGGCATTGTGCCAAAAGCGGGTTCAAATCTGTTTTCCTTTAAACTGGGCGATCATGAAGCAATGTTTCAAGCACCCGAGATGAAAGAACTCAAGAGCCGCAATTTTGGGACCCCGGTATTGTATCCTTCACCGGGACGAATGAAAGACAGTCAGTTTACATTTAATAACGAGACTTTTAAATTTACTCCCAACTGGAATGAACATTTTATACATGGATTTGTTCATAACATTCAATGGTATTTTAAAAAGCCCAAATCATCACATCGGGGTGCAGAGGTAGAAACCTATCTGGATTTTGAACCGGGTGAAGCTTTGTATTTCCTTTGGCCGTTTCATCACCGTATTTCACAAAAATACCTGTTGAATGCATCAGGGCTTACTATTACCATCAGTGTGGAAAATTTCGATAAACGTCCCATGCCCTTTGGCTTTGCGCTGCATCCGTTTTTCAATATACCGGGCACCAAAGAAAACACTTTTTTAGGGGCTCCCGCTCAAAAGCATATGCTGTTAGATGGATTAATGCCCACAGGTGAAATGGAAAGTATGGACCAGTTTTCACCAGATATCCGTTCAGAACAGCCTTTGAATACCCTGCCACTGGATGATGTGTTTTGGGGATTTGGAGAAGGTGATGTGAGCTGGTGGGAAGCCAGGGATGCCGGCATCCGTTTTACCATGGAAGCATCTGACGAGTTTACGCATATGGTTATTTATTCGCAGCCACCGAATTGTTTTTGTATGGAAAACCAAACCTGTTCACCAGACGCGCATAACTTGTATGCAAAAGGATATAAAAAAGAATCAAACCTGTTGGTTGTAGAACCGGGGGAGACAAAGCAAATGTGGATTAAATACGATCTAAACTATTTATAAACTAAAAAGCCCTGGCAATTGCCAGGGCCAAATTTTTCGATATCAATTTTTTTTTATTGTGCCACCGTTACGTTAGCCGCTTGAGGTCCCTTGTCTGTAGTCTCAATTTCGAATTCTACAGAATCCCCTTCTTGTAAAGAACGAAAACCATCACCATTAATACCTGAATAGTGAACAAAAATGTCTTCACCAGATTCTTTTGTTATGAATCCGAAACCCTTTGAGGAATTAAACCATTTTACCTTACCTCTTTCCATGTGGAGATCCTTTCAAAATGTGTACAACGATTGTACACCTGTTATACCCTGCCAACACACAAGTGGTGATCGTTGAAAAAAAAATTATGTGCTAATTGTATTGCTTTGACGGAATACAAGGTGTCCATACAGCAAAACGTAACAAGGAGATTTGGTGCACATTACTAATTCGATAAAAATTACATCATTTTTTTAATTTAGTCAAGTATTTTTATTGATTTTAGGTCGGTTTTTCCGGCTCCATATCCATTAAAAATTTTCTTTATTCGTAGACCTTGAAAAACAAGGGGGGATTTTTAAATGTGTTATTTTTTTAGTTACTATTAGTTAAAAATAAAAAAATTGACTTTGAGGTTTGGGGAGACTATATTATACTGCTTTACTAAAATCATAAAAAACTTTGAAACAAATTCTATTGATAGAAATATAACCTATTGACGGAATGTTGCAAAAAAGAGATCGGGTGGAATTGATTTTGAACAATAAATCATAATTATACCAAATTTTTGAAAACAAAGTGCTTGAAAATTCAAACAACAGCTACTATATTATTTGACTTGCCACATTTTTTTAGAATAATTTTTTCAATAATCATATAACATTATCAAGGAGGTAAAATGATAGAGGGTAAAGAAAGCTCAGCCGCTGTACGTAAACTGCGTATGGGAATGGTTGGCGGTGGCCCCGGCGCCTTTATTGGTGAAGTCCATCGTAAAGCTGCACGTATTGACGGCCGTAATGAATTGGTTGCCGGTGCGTTTGATATTGATCCTGCAAAATCCAAAGAAACCGGTATAGAGCAGAATATTGATCCCAGTCGTGCCTATGCAAATTATGAAGACATGATCAAAGGCGAGCTGGCATTACCGGAAGATAAACGTATTGATTTTGTATCCGTTACTACTCCTAATAACTGGCATTTCCCCATAGCTAAAGCATTTTTAGAAGCAGGTTTTCATGTGGTTTGTGAAAAACCCATGACTATGGATGTTGCAGAAGCCAAAGAGTTAAAAGCCGTTGTTGAAAAGACTGGTAAAGTTTTTTCTTTACAGCACAACTATACCGGCTATCCCATGGTAAAACAAGCCAAGTATATGGTTGAAAGCGGTCAACTGGGCGAAATTCAGAAAATCGTTGTAGAATATCCGCAAGACTGGCTGCTGACCAAAGTGGAAGAAGCCGGTTCTAAACAAGCTGAATGGAGAACAGACCCGAAACAGGCTGGTGCCGGTGGTTGTTTGGGTGATATTGCTACACATGCCGAAAATCTGGCAGCTTATATCTCTGGTTTAAAAATTAATGAACTCTGCGCGGACCTGACATCTTTTGTTCAAGGCCGTGTTCTGGATGATGATGTTAACATTCTGCTGCGTTATAACAATGGCGCCAAAGGTGTTTTGCATTCATCACAGATCAGCACCGGTATGGAAAATGATTTAAACATCCGCGTTTTTGGTACCAAAGGCGGTATTCGCTGGTACCAGGAAAATCCCAATTATCTGTATTTTTATCAGCAGGGACAACCGGTTCAGATCTTACGTCGTGGTAACGATTATCTTTGTGATGCTGCAAAACGCGCCAGCAGAATTCCTGCGGGTCACCCAGAAGCGTTTATTGAAGCGTTCTCGAATCTCTATCTCAACTGTACAGATACCATGCGCGCACAAATGGAAGGCCGCAAACCAACCGCACTGGAACTGGATTTCCCCAATGTTGATGACGGTCTGGAAGGTATGTGTTTTATTGAAACTGTTGTAAACAGCAGCAACAGTGATCAAAAATGGGTAAAAAAGGTTAAATAATTGACAGCAATCTACAAGGGAGTGAAAATATGAACAATCCTATTACTTTATGTACCGGCCAATGGGCAGATTTGCCTTTGGAAACTGTCTGCCAAAAAGCTAAAGAATTTGGTTACGAAGGTTTGGAACTTGCCTGCTGGGGCGACCATTTTGATGTATTCAAAGGTGCAGAAGATAAAGCCTATTGCGATGAAAAACGCGCGACTTTGAAAAAATATGGACTGGATGTTTGGGCTATCAGTAATCACCTGACAGGCCAGTTGATTTGTGATCCTAATAATGACAGTCGTTCAGACGGTTTTGCACCTGCAGATTGTGCGGGCGATGCAGAAAAGAAACGCCAGCATGGTGTTAAATCCATGAAAGCTGCTGCCAAAGCTGCCAAGAATTTAGGTGTTGATGTAGTGAATGGTTTTACGGGTTCATCTATTTGGCATCTGTTGTATTCATTTCCGCCAAACGATTGGGCAGATATTGAAAAAGGTTACGAGTACTTTGCTGAAATGTTTAACCCGATTTTGGATGTGTTTGAAGAAAACGGTGTAAACTTTGCGCTTGAAGTACACCCCACTGAAATTGCTTATGATATTGTAACCACACATAAAGCGTTGGAAGCGATTAACCATCGTAAATCTTTTGGATTCAACTTTGATCCCAGTCACCTGGTATGGCAGGGAATTGACCCCGTTGTCTTTTTGGAAGAATTCAAAGACCGCATTTATCATTGCCACATGAAAGACTGTGTTGTAAATCTTGATGGCAGAAACGGTATTTTGGGCTCTCATTTGAATTTTGGTCAACCCGGACGCGGATGGGAATTTGTATCTGTAGGTCGCGGCGATGTTGATTTTGAAGCCCTTACCCGCAAACTGAATCAGATTGGTTATACCGGTCCTTATTCTGTTGAATGGGAAGATGCCGGCATGGACCGTGAATTTGGCGCCAAAGATGCCTGCGAATATATGAAAAACTTTATATATTCCGTTCCTTCAGGCGTATTTGACGAAGCATTCTCAAGAAAAGACTGATAGTATTTTGAATTGTTCAAGCCCGGACCACTTGGTTCGGGCTTTTTTTGTTTATAAGTAGTGGGGAGCTTATACCCCACCCCATTCATTGATGTGGTGATTTTTTTAACACAGAGGCGCGGAGAACGCAGAGATTAACCAACCTCCCGGAGGTCCCTGACCTCCGGGAGGTTCTGATTCTAAAAGCACCAGGAACGCAAATTGTTAATACAGATCAATCCCGCAGTCGGGTTTCAAGTGCCGGAAGTTTGGGGAACGGCGCATGGGGCTCTGCCTGGTACCAGTAAGCGACGGTGGTAATATCATCCTTGGTTAGTTTTCTGTATTTTTTACCCCATCCCAAACCTTGAAGAGTTATTTTTAAATCCTGTTCAAAATTGATCGGGTCCTGAATGTGCCACCGGTACACGCTCCAATATTGCGGCATGGTACCATTCTCGTCTGCTTTGAGCACAGATCCGGAATAGGCTGTTGAATAAAGCCCCGGAAAGCCATAACTTGCCAGAAAATAGTCTTCTGTACCGGTACCGCAGATGGTGGGGAATTTGCCATCGCCATCCATGTAAAATTTAAATTCTCCCTCGCCAAACCATTTGGGTTCTCTTTGGGTCCAGGCCATAAAGGTCCCTACATAGCGGCCCTGTCCCTTGACACCGTCAAGAACGGTATAGGGATTGCCCTCTGCCAGTGAGGCCTTGCGATACTGGGCGTGAAACAGGCCTGCTTCTTTCGGGACTTTGGTTTCCACATAGGTGATCTGGTAGGCCACCAGTTCTACATCTTTGTTTGTTTCATTGGTCATTGTGATTCTGGCGTGCTTGCGAAAAGGCATGGGCCAAAAACAGGACAGGCCGTTTCTGGGATTCACCGTAACAGCCAGCGAATTGACCGGTGCCGCTTTGCCATGGCCCACTGCAAAAAACTCGGTCGCCGGGACTTCTACCGATGGTGTTTCTTCGCCATCCCAGTAAAACCGCAGAACCATACCACGATTGCAGGCTTCTACCACCATCCAGATATGCTGAATAATACCCGATCCGGATACATCCATCAGCGTTGCCGTCTCGCCCGCATTCACTCTGATGAACGGGCGGACTTTCCAACCTTGTCCCAGATCGTCCGCAGCTCTGGCAGCAGTGGCAGGTTTGGGATCGGTAGGATCAGGGATTGCCATGCCGCCCTTGCCCTTTTCACCGGTTGGATTCTCTGCAGAAATAGAACGGGTTGTTCCCTGGCCCAGCAAGGGCAAGGTCCCCAGGCCCGGTTGTAGTCCATCGTATGCAATGACTTGTATGCTTGAAAGTAACAACAATACGACTGTTAGAAAGAGGGGCAATATCTTTGATTGGCTTTTCATTTAAAAAACACCTTTCTTTTGGTTTCCACAGCTTGAATAAAAAGGAGAGATCAAGGTGGCAGGCACCCTGTCATACAGATATTTTAAAAGCTTGATTATGATAACATAATAATCATAAAGTCTGTTTTTTACAAGCAAATAGTCAAGTGGCCGGGAGTTTGATTTTAACGCAGAGGTGCAGAGGATCGCGGAGGGGTGAGACCTGTTGAATTCCAGAGGCAATAATTCATGTAGCAGTTTGAATCAATACCGTTCTATTTGTTCAATATCTTTTATTGGAAACTCGTCCAATAAACTATTTATCATTTTAACCATATTTAGGATTTCAGTTTGGTCAAATTCTATTCTAAACTTTAATTCATGACCGTAACCAGGTTTGTCAATAGCAATACAATCGGCTGCAAAGCGACCTAACCCATCACCTTTGATTTTTATTTGTAAATATTCTTCAATACAATTAAATTTTGCGGTCCCATCAAGTTTAGTATATAATTTTTCCAAATCATTTTTAAAATAAAAGAAATCTACATTGCTTAGCAGTGCTTCGTAATCAGCAGTAAAACCACCAACTTTAATTTTGATTCTTGTATTTAGCCAGTTGCCATCTGAAAAATCAGTAGAATTTGGATAGGTAAAATTATAAACAAGAATCAGCAGATATTCAGATGACTCTTTGCCTAATAGGATATTTGATTTTTCGTAATCTATCATTTGTTTACTGTGTTTTGTTAGATGTCAGAAACTCGGATTCCAAATCTGAATTTACTTGTAAGAATAAGGTTCCAATATGTTATTAATATAATGTAAACATGTCATTTCTCAAATCCTATAAATCATAATTCAGACAAAAAACAGCTTCTCTGCTAAACCAGCATAACCAAAGAGACGACCACCCCTGCCAGACAAATCAACATGGGGATGGCATATGTCCGTCTCTCTTTTTCTGCCAATGCCCAGGATAGACTGTTTATGGACGTATACGCCAGCGCACCCAAAGCAAGAAAAGATAAAGGAGATGCCCAGGGTTGACTGGTTAACATTCCGATTCCGGCAGCAATTAAGCTGATTGCTGTTAAATATTCAGCAATCCAGTGCGGTAACAAAAGAGAACCGCTTTCCGGATCCCGGGCTTTCAAAAGTCCATGTTTTTTGTCAAACTTTTTGCCGCTGATTATATCCGCTGTCCATACAGAAGCAATTGCAAGTCCACAACAGATTATAATGATTGAAGGCATTCTTGCTCTCCCTTTATGCCAGTCTATGCAATCCCCGGAGGTTATGTTTGTTAGTTTTTACAATTCAAGTGCGATATTATTTTTTCAATTGTTTTTGCAAGCGGTGGAATGTGTTTGTCGCATACCCAGAAAATTTCTTCTGCATCGATATCAAAGTAATGATGTGATATTATGTCTCTCAGCCCTTTGGCGCCTTTCCAATCAATTTCAGGAAATTGTTTTAATAGCGTTTCGTCTGTTATTTTATCAATGTTTTTTAAACTTTCACCAATCGCTATTAGTAACATGCAAATTGAATCCAGTTTTTCCATACCCATAGAAGAGTCTGTAAAATCAGATACTGTTTTTATTGGCTCGAAACGTTGACTCACTTTTTGAGTAGCATCAAATATTTGATACAGAATATCACAGACTAGTGTTTTGTCATACATACTGGCCATCTTTGTCTATTCTTTTTTTCAAATAGGGATTCATATTTTCCCGGATTCGTACAATATCAACAGATTTGTTAAATAATGTTTCCAGTTCTTCTTTAATGTGGACCAATTGATACATGTCGGGTTCCCGGGTTTCAATCATTATATCAATATCACTTTTATTATCTGCTAAATTTCTGGCATAAGAACCAAAAAGCCCTAGATTGTTAATTCCATACTTTTTTGAATTATCTTTTTTATATTTTTTTAAAATTTTGAGAATTTCAGAGCGGGTCATATTTCTATACTCCCATTATATTCAAAATAAATGTATTAAAAAACCTTTTTAAATCAAATATAATTATATGAATTTATAAATCCTTACAACAAGGTCCCGGACCTCCGGGAGGTGTTCAGTTTCTATTCCATCGGAAATTTTAATCCGATTTTTTTACGGATTGCATCCATGAGTTCCATAATCTCGAGTGTGTCCTTGTGCGGTACAATGTCGCTTTCGATTTTTCTTTCAAGCAGGCATTGCTGTGCCGCTTCTGCTTCAAATTGATAGCCCTCACTTTGAAAAGGGAAGTCAAATTTTTCTTCTTGCTGATCGTTCATGCACAGATTAAGTGTACCCGGCTGCCAAAAGGGATCCGGAATACGGATGTACCCTTTGGTACCATTGATGGCCGCATGATTCACCAGGTTGGTGCGAAATGACGATTGCAGCACAGAGGTGCCACTGTTTTGGTGCTGCAGAATAACGGCAAGGTTCTCATCCACACCGGAGCTGCTCAGATCAGCCTGCGCCAGAATGCTTTTGACAGGCCCCAATACATGTAAAGCCAGTGCAAGGGTGTAAATGCCCACATCCAAAAGCGAGCCACCACCCAACTCGGGATCGTATAACCGGCTGTCGGCTTCATAATCCGCGTAAAATCCAAAATTGGCGGACAACATTTCAACATTCCCGATGGTGCCGGCTTTTAACCAATCCTGCATTTGTTTATATGCAGGAAAGAATCGCGACCACAAGGCTTCCATCAAAAAAAGATTCTTGTCCCTTGCAAGTTGTACCAGTTCTTTGGCCTGTTCAAGATTGATGGTAAAAGGTTTTTCGCACAGTACCGCTTTACCGGCGTTCAGGCAGGCTTTGGTGTTTTCGTAATGCAGGTTGTTGGGTGTGGATATGTAAACGATATCGATTTCCGGATCGTCTATAAGCGCCTGATATGTGGCATAGCTCCGGGGAATATCAAATTCATTGGCAAAGCTATCAGCCGATTGCTGTGACCTGGAACCTACACCCAGCAAGACCGCACCATTGGCATGTTGCAGCCCTTTGGCGAACTGATGAGCAATATTACCGGTACCAATGATACCCCAATTTACATTACGCATATAACCTCCGGATAAATGAGTTTTTAATTTTTGTAATTGATAAACAGCGCTTATCCACCTCCCGGTGATCGTTGAAAAAGGTCATAATCCTGAAAAAACTAAAAACTCTCCGACAAGGAGATTGTATAGACTCTTCAACAGTCACCCGGAGGACCCGTTCCTATTCCATCGGATATGTCAATCCGATTTTATCACGTATAGTGTCTAACAATTCCATGAGTGCTAATGTTTCATCGTTGGACATGATGTCGCTTTCTAATTTACCCGCAAGCATACAGTCCTGTGCTTCCTGTGCTTCAAACTGGAAGCCATGCGAATCAATCTGCATGTTGAATTCCTGCTCTTCTTCACCGTTCATGCACAGATATACTTTTCTGGGTCGCCAGTACGCCGGGGCAATACGGATGTAGCCTTTCGATCCCATGATAATTGCCTGGTTGATCATATTTGTACGGAAAGACGATTGCAGAACGGAAATGCCGCCATTCTCGTGGTGAAGAATTGTAGCAAGAAGCTCATCCACACCGGACGGGCCAATTTCTGCTTTGGCCTGAACAGATTTTACAGGCCCCAGTACCATTGACGCAAGCGAGTGGGTATAGATGCCCACATCCAGCAGGGCTCCGCCACCATATTCAGGATTAAACAATCGGCTGTTGGGATTAAAATCTCCTCTAAATCCATGAGAAACGGTAAGCATTTCCACCTCTCCAATGGTGCCTTTTTGCAGCCATTCACGTACCTGTACATAAACGGGAAAATATCTGGACCATAATCCCTGCATCAAAAAGAGATTTTTGGATCTGGAAAGATCTATCAGCTCTTTTGCTTCTTTGGCGTTAATGGTAAAAGGCTTTTCACACAATACGGCTTTACCTGCATTCAGGCAGGCGAGGGTGTTTTCATAGTGCAGGTGGTTGAGTGTAGAAACATAGATGATTTGAACATCCGGGTCGTCAATCAATGCCTGGTAGCTGGAATACCGTTTGGGGATATCGAGATCGGTCATAAAATTGTCAGCGGATTCCTGGAATCGTGAACCCACACCCCATAATTCTGCGTTATCAACATATTTTAAGCATTCTGCGAATTTTTTTGCAATATTGCCGGTCCCTAAAATTCCCCATTTTACCTTTTGCATAATACCTCCGGATTCGTATCTGTTTGAAATGTATGAAAAAATAAAATTCTACTTGCATTTAAGTAAAAAGATACGCAATTTTTTAGTTTATATAAAGAACGTAATTACAAAGGAAAATACATGAATACTGCCCCGCAATTTCTTGATGTTCAAAATGGAGAGTACCACACAACAAATCCCAAAATCAGTTGGTTTGCCAAGCTGTTTCCCACATTTGTGTTTTATTGCAAGATTGTAAATGTTGTTTTCAAAGCCAGTTCTATTGCTAAAAAAGGCAAGTACACGGTTGAGGAATGGGCCAAATCAAGTTATTCTACAATACAAGCCTTGGAAAGTGTGGGGTGCAAATTTCATATAACAGGGTTGGACCATATTAAAAATTTGGCTACTCCTTGTGTCTTTACCGCAAATCATATGAGTGTGTTAGAAACTTTTGCGTTATCATCAATCATTACTCCCTATCGAAATATGAGTTTTGTAATCAAAAAGAGCCTGGCTACCTATCCGGTTTTCAGGCATGTAATGATGAGTGTGAATCCCGTTATTGTGGGCAGAGAAAATCCCCGCGAAGATCTGTCAATTGTGATGAATGATGGGCAGGCAAGATTAGATAGTGGATCATCTGTATTTATCTTTCCACAGCGTACACGCACAAAATCTTTTGATCCAGAAACTTTCAATACTATTGGTTTAAAACTGGCCAAACGCGCCGGTGTACCGGTTATTCCGGTAGCGTTGAAAACAGATGCCTGGGGTCAGGGTAAAATGTTAAAAGACTTTGGCGGAATTTATTCGGAAAAAGAAATTTATATTGAATTCGGTGAGCCCATGAGTATAGAGGGCAATGGTAAAGAGCAACACGCTAAAACCATCGAGTTTATTGAAAATCGTTTTAAATCCTGGAAAAACGGGGATGCATAATGGATATTGTATTGATCATATTGGGCTTATTGATCTCTATCGTTGGGTTGGCGGGATGTATTCTGCCAATTGTACCGGGCCCACCACTTAGTTATGCTGCACTTTTGCTGATCTCTTTTGTGAATGATTGGCAAATTTACAGTCCCAAATTTTTAATATTCTGGGCAATTATCACGGTATTTGTTTCCGTGTTTGACAATATTGCACCGGTTTGGGGAGCAAAAAAATATGGCGCTTCTAAACTGGGCTTGTGGTTGTCAATAATCGGTTTGCTGGTGGGATTGATATTTTTCCCACCCTGGGGAATGATTTTGGGTACCTTTATTGGTGCATTTACCGGCGAATTGTTATCCGGAAAAGAGAGCGACCATGCATTAAAAGCAGGATTTGGCGTATTTGTAGGCACAATTCTGGGAATTGGTTTGAAAATAGCTGCTTCCGGCATGATGTTGTATTATTATATTATCAAAATGTTTTAAACTGATGAAATAAACTACCCATGTTTTGGTGTTGGAAAAGTTGAAAACAGTAATGAATGCTAATATTGAATAGGAGATTTATTAAATGGGTAAACCAATTGAAGTAACTGATGATTCTTTTGAACAGGATGTAATCTCTTCGGATGTTCCGGTATTGGTCGATTTTTGGGCAGTTTGGTGCGGCCCTTGTAAAATGATCGCTCCGGTTGTAGAAGAGCTTGCGGGTGAATATGAAGGACAATTAAAAGTTGCCAAAATGGATGTGGATACACACAAACAAGTAGCAATGAAATATGGAATCCGTAGTATACCCACTTTGTTGTTGTTCAAAGATGGTGAAGTAGTAGAACAAGTGATTGGTGCTGTAGCTAAAAATCAGCTGGTTGATAAAGTGTCTCCACACCTCGCTTAGGCAGTACATATTATCGATTACCGATATCAAATAATCAAGATTGAAACGATGTTAAACATGTTATAAATATGTTTAACATCGTTTTTTTTTGATATTTTCTGAATAATTATTCAAATATTGGTGTGTAGAATATATTATTCTTTTATTTATTATTTTTTCTTTTATATTAATACTTGGAACGTGAAAGAACGAATTATGGAAGATACTAAGGTTTTAGTGATGGCCGGCGGTGCCGGCACCCGGTTTTGGCCCAAAAGCAGAAGGTTGTTTCCAAAACAGTTTCTCAGTCTGTTTGGCGACCAGTCAATGCTGCAAATGACAGCCAACCGATTTTTAAAATGTGTGGACGCTGATGATGTAATGGTAGTATCTACCGATTTTCAAACTCCTCTCATCCGCGAGCAACTTCCCTGGATCAAACAGGAAAATTTAATCAGAGAACCGGTTGGTAGAAATACTGCCCCTTGTATTGCCTTGTCCGCACTGCATATCAGAAAGAAAAATCCGAATGCCATTATGGTAGTTACACCTGCGGATCATCTGATAACGGAAACAGATCGTTTTTCAGAGATTATTGCCAAAGGTGTAAAGATTGTGCGTGAAAACCCCTTGTCTTTGGTTACTTTGGGCATTGAACCCCGGTATCCGGCAACCAGTTACGGGTATATTCAAAAGGGTGACATATTCAACAGTACCGGTGGTGCCTACCATGTCCGCACTTTTGCTGAAAAACCAGACAGAGAGACAGCCGACAAGTTCTTTGAAACAAAAGAGTTCTTGTGGAACAGTGGCATTTTTATCTGGAACGTAAATACCATTCTGGATGCATTTGAAGAATTTATGCCCGATTTATGGCAGGCACTTGAGCGGATCAATGCGAACCTGGGCGAGCCACGGGAAGAAAAAGTCACAAATGAAGAGTATAGCAAGCTGTTGGGGCAATCTATAGATTATGGAGTGCTGGAACATGCCAGCCAGGTGGTTGTATTGGAATCTGATTTTGGCTGGAGCGATGTAGGCAGTTGGGAAGAAGTATATAATATTTCTGATAAAGATGAGAACGGCAACGTGGTTAAAGGAGAAGCGGTTCTCAAAGATGTGAGTAATACATTAATAGAATCAACAGGTCGTCAGGTGAGTGTAGTTGGCGTAAAGGATTTGATTATAGTGGATTCTGATGATGCCTTGTTGATATGCAATAGAGAACGATCACAGGATGTCAAATGGGTAACCGAACACTTAAGGCAAAACGGAAACGAAAAGTATCTGTAATAAAGGGCATGTCAAATGAAGATGTGCTTCAAGCTCTGGAGACTCTTGCCAGAGATATGGGCATAGAAATTCGTAATGAAAAAGGTGACTTTAAAAGCGGCTCCTGCCTGTTTTATGATCAGAATTTGATTATTTTAAAAAAGGATGATCAGCCCAACCAAAAAATTGAAATCATTGCAGAAATGCTGTTGCAATTTGATATAAAAGAAGATTCTATAAAACCTGAAATTTTCCAATATATTAATCAAATAAAGCAAGACAAAGAGTCTAAACAAGACTCTGAGGAGGAATAGATGTTACAATCAGAATTGGCACAACTGTTTAACGAGAATTTGTTTATACCCGATATGAAAGCTGAAACCAAGGAAGAAGCCCTTACCGAATTGCTCGAATTGTTTGTGCAGGAAAAAATAGTTAAAAATAAACAAATTGTTATGGAAATGTTGCGTCAGCGGGAAACCCTTGGCAGTACAGGCATTGGTAACGGGATTGCCATACCCCATGGTAGAACCACAGCAGCTACAGATGTATTTATTGCCTTTGGTAAAGCACAAAAAGGCATGGATTTTGATGCAATAGATAAAAAGCCGGTGAATTTATTCTTTATGATTATTGCACCACCTTTGGATGAGGAAAACAAGTATTTGCCCGCATTGGGATCACTGGTTACCTTGTTAAAAGATGATGCAAGCCGTAAAAAGTTTGCCGGTGTTGAATCTTTTACCGATTTTATTTCTATTATCAGTGGAGAATAAGAAACATGAACAAAGAATTAGAAGCCTTGATAACCCTGCAAGATATTGATTTGATGATTGAAGAAGCCAATGAAGTTGAAAAACTCGGCTTTTCTATTACCGGTAATACTGAACTTGCCAAAGCTCGCGAAGAAATGGCATCCAAGATTAAAAAACCCTTGTTATTCAGATATGAAAGATTACGCGCAAAATTGAAACGCGCCATCGTTCCGGTAAAAAATGATATCTGCCTGGGTTGTTTCCTCAGACAACCGACCTCTATTGGTGCAAAGGGTAGAGAAGAGAGCGATCTGTTTACCTGTGAAAATTGCGGCCGAATGCTTTATTGGCTGGACTGATTGATACTGATAATAACAAAGGCTGCTTGAAAAAGCAGCCTTTGTCTTAAATAATGCCTAATTTCTTTCCCACGTTTCCAAAGATCTCAAGAACCTGGTCCAATTCTTCCTCAGAGTGGGTTGCCATATAACTGGTACGCAGCAAAGACATTCCTGGTGGTACTGCAGGACTTACCACAGGATTTACAAATACCCCTGCTTCAAACAACATTTTCCAGAACATGAATGTTTTATCATCTTCTCCAATAATAATGGGAATGATAGGGGTTTCTGTGTTTCCGGTATTAAAACCCAGATCCTCATACCCTTTTTTCATTTTGCGATAATTGTTCCACAGTTTGTCAATGCGTTCCGGTTCCTGCTGCATGATTTCGAGACATTTTAGTACAGTGGCAACTGCTGCTGGTGGGGGACTGGCGGAAAAGATCAACGCACGTGAATTGTGCTTGATGAAATGAATTACTTCTTCAGAACCAGAAATGAATCCACCAATGCTTGCAAAGGTTTTGCTAAAAGTGCCCATCACCAGGTCAACTTCTTTTTCCAAACCGAAATGAGAAGCGGTACCTCGGCCATTTTCTCCCAGAATGCCAATAGAGTGAGCATCGTCCACCATCACACGTGCATGGTGTTTTTTTGCAATTTTGACCAGTTCCGGCAGGTTTACAATATCTCCACCCATGCTGAAAACACCATCCGATACAACGAGTGTACCGTGATCGTTATTGTTGTTGAGTGTTAATACACGATCGAGATCTTGCATGTCGTTATGGCGGTAATGTAGAGCCTTGCCGAATGAGAGACGCGTACCGTCAACAATGCTGGCGTGGTTTTCATTGTCGCCAACGATCAGGTCTCCACGACCTACAATTGTTGAAATGGTGCCCTGATTGGTTTGAAATCCTGTAGAAAACAGCAGCGCGGCTTCCATGTTCATGAATTCAGCCAATTTGTCTTCAAGCTCTTCATGAATATCGAGTGTACCGTTTAAAAAACGAGAGCCGGTACAGCCTGAGCCATACTTGTCAATAGCGTCTTTTGCTGCCTGTTTTACCCGCTCATCCTGAGTGAGACCCAGGTAATTGTTGGAGCCAATCATGATCATTTTTTGTCCATTGATCCTGACTTCTGTGTCGGCTCCGGTTTCAATAGCTTTGAAATAGGGATACCAGCCATCTTGCAATGCCTGTCGCGCTCTTGCCGCAGCGCCTCCTGAACACTTGTTAAACAGGTCTGCCAATCTTATTCTCCTTACCGTTCTATCTATATTATAATTGAATACGAAAACAAGTGCTGATATTATATACATTCAGATAGGTGTTCTTTGTTAATATAGGAATTCACCCACATTTTGTCAAGAAATTACTATGAAATGGAAAACAGGGGGGAAATTAAATATTCTTGAGAAAAATCTGTTGAATGCTTACCTTAATTTATGAATTCAAGGAGGAAAATTTGATAACGCTGGTAACCGGGAGTAATGGATTTATTGGTTCGTTTTTAGTGGAACGGTTGATCAAGCAAGGTCATACGGTCAGGTGCATGGTACGTAAAACCAGTAACCTGAAATGGCTGAAGGGTCTTGATGTTGAATATGTTTACGGAGAGTTGAGTGACCCTGCCAGTCTGGAATTAGCAGTTAAAGAAGTGGACTGGGTATTTCATCTTGCAGGTGTAACCAAAGCCCGGGATGAAGCGGGGTATATTAAAGCCAACACAACCGGAACTAGAAACCTGTTGAATGCCTGTCGGGATCATGCGAGCATTAAAAAATTTGTTTTTGTCTCCAGCCAGGCCGCAGGAGGCCCGGCTGTCAAAGGCAAAGCGCGGACCGAGTTTGATGAACCCGCACCGGTTTCCGCTTATGGACGCTCCAAATTGCTTGCGGAAGAAGCGGTGTTGGAGTACAAGGACGAGTTCCCGGTCACTATTATCCGGCCGCCATCGGTATATGGTCCCCGTGATGTGGATGTGTACCAGATGTTTCAGCAGGTCAACCGGGGGCTTTTGCCGGTATTGGGTTTCGGCAATGGACGCGCCAGTATGGTCTATATCGATGATCTGCTGGAAGGAATGCTGCTTGCCGCGCAGAACCCAAAAGCGGACGGAAAGATTTTTTACATCTCGGGCGATGGCGAGCCCACATGGAAAGCCATTGGCAGACTGTTGGGTCATGCACTGGGGAAAAAGCTGGTCACGCTGTTTGTGCCGACCTTTGTGCTGGATCTGCTATCGCTATATGGATTGGCAGTCACCCGTATAACCGGCAAAACACCGCTGTTGAATCCCGACAAGATCCGCGAGATGAAGCAAAAAGACTGGCTGTGCTCGAACCAGCGCGCCAAGGAAGAGCTGGGGTACGCACCAAAAATCCCCCTGGCAGAGGGATTTGTACGCACCGCGGAATGGTATAAAAACGAGGGATGGTTATAATCCCTCTCAATCCACCAGTACCGGCATGTCCCCGTTCCAGGTGACGCGTTTTTTAGACAGATACCAGGTTTTGCCATTGTCGTTGTTGCCCTGGAAGAACAGATAGATCTGCCCGTCCCGATCCACAAACACTCCGGGATGCCCGGATTCGCTGGCGTTCCAGTCCCCCGGATTGCCATTGGGTAATATGGGACTTTGCGACAGTCGTTTCCACTTGATACCGTCCCGGCTCACTGCACAACCGATCTGTTGGGGCTGGTTGTTATAGGCCCCGGCGTAAAACATGTACAGCTTTTCATTATGCTCAAACACAGTTGCCGCTTCAATGCAGGTCTTTTCCCAGTCCAGTTTGGGTACCAGAATGGGATAATCAGTGAGCTGTTTCCAGGAATTCCTGCCATAATTCGAGTTGAGCGGGGCCGCTGCCACACCCTGTATCTGATAGGTGTACGAGGTATCGCGTGTGGCAAAATAGAGCAGCAGCTTGTCTTGCCAGGCAAAAGCATCCGCATCAATGGCGCGGCCAATAGTCCAGTCCCCATGCGGAGCAAATATGGGATTGCTCTCATTTCGCGTAAAATGGATGCCGTCAACAGACCACGCGTGACAGATGGCATCTTTTTCACGATTGCCATAGGTCTGGTAAAACAGGTGAAGGGTGTCGTTCAGCACAATGGCACCGGGTGCGCAAATGCCCTTGCTCTCATAGTCATGCGCGGGCGGCAGCTCTGCAATCTTTTGCCAGTGGGTCAAGTCACTGCTTTCGGCTATGCCAATACCATAACCGTCATTTTCGCGTCCGTCTCTGAATGGGCGCATGGTATAGTACAGCAAATACCGGCCTTTGTACCAGGCCACATCCGGGTCTTTGGCAAAAGGCTCACCGCGTGAAGAATCCGCAAACATCATGGCGGGTTTGGCACCAGTTTTCGGTACGGTTTCCGATTGCCTGCAAAAAACCAACAATACCGCCAAAACGAGTGTGCTCAACACCAGCTTTTTCATCTAATCCACCTTTTCCCTGAAATTCTCGATACGATGAAAGGTGATATAGTTGGCATCGTGACAACCGGGAGGTGTTTCTTTACCGTCATCCCAGGCTGTTCGGGATACAAAGATGATATCGTCACCTTCAAAATGCCAGTCGGTGTACTGGAATCCGGTGATCTTGAAATTGGGATGCTCTAAAATGACCGCACGGATTTCCCAGTTTTTCAGGTCTTTGGAGCGAATGAGCGCCTGGGTATTGCGTGTGCGTTCAGGATTCGGGTTGCGGTATTTTTCCTGTATCCAGTTGGACAAGGACCAGTAATATCCGGTTTCGGGATCAAACCGGATTGAGAATTTCTTGCATCCACCGGGAAATTCGATAATATCAGAAGCGGGATTAAATTCAGAGCTGCCGTCCGGCTGAATGTGGATGACCGCAGCCGTGCCGCCGGTTTCAGTGTCGTGACGCAGAATGTTAACCAGCTCGCCGTCAGGGGTAAATATCGCGTTACCTTCCAAAAATCCGCCACCGGGCCATTCCGTGTTCCAGGGAATACGTTCCGACTCGGTCCAGGATGATGCGTCCAACAGGTCTGCATCTACCGGTGCTGAAATAGTAAACGAGATAAAACACTCGCCCCATTTTTTAGACTTGTCGGTTTCTTCAAAAGAGCGATACAATCTGCCGTTTTGCTCGGTAACGGGCATGGGAGCGCAGTGATAATGACCGTCATTGTACAGCAGACCGGATTTGTCATCTACCGGCTCGGTCCAGGTCACGCCGCCATCGTCAGAGCGCCGGATGATCATTTGTCCATGCTGATTATTGGTGCCAAAAATGTATAGCGCACCCCTGTGCACAAACAAATTTGACCAGAATTGTTTTTCAAGCGTGGCAATCTGTTTCCAGGTTTTACCCTTGTCTGTAGATTTGAAAATACGGCTCCTTGAATCATCGGCTTCTTTGGAATTGGGGCCAAAAAAATCGTGCGAGGCCACATAGCTGCCATCCGGAAGAATCGCCAGACTGGGAGAGCCGATATACAATCCTGAAGACGGGGCAGAATAGGTTACCACTACACCGGGTGGAGGTGTGTAAGCTTCTTTTGGGTCACAACCGGATAATAGTAAAATTGAACCGAGAACGATGAATCCCCACATTACAATTCTGGATTTTAACATTGAGCTACCTCTGGTGTTTTTTAATTGGTTAATTTATCTACTCTTTTTCTAAAGTTTTTAATACGATGAAAGGTAATGTAATTGGCATCATGACAGCCGGGGGGTGTTTCTTTGCCATCATCCCAGGCCGTACGCGACACAAAAATGATATCTTTACCATCAAACTGCCAATCTGCATACTGGAACCCGGTTATCTTGAAAGTGGGGTGTTCTAAAATGACCGCTCGAATTTCCCAGTTTTTCAGATCTTTGGAGCGGATGAGTGCCTGGGTATTGCGGGTACGTTCAGGATTTGAGTTTCTGTACTTTTCCTGAATCCAGTTTGTGAGCGACCAGTAATATCCGGATTCGGGATCAAACCGGATTGTGAATTTCTTGCATCCACCGGGGAATTCGATAATGTCGTCAGGGGGATTAAACTCGGATTTCCCGTCCGGTTGAATATGGATGATCGCGGCCGTACCGCCGTTCTTACTGTCGTGGCGCAGAACGTTAACCAGATTACCGTCCGGGGTTGTCAGGACATTACCTTCAAGAAATCCGCCGCCGGGCCATTCTTCATTCCAGGGAATATGTTCTGATTCGGTCCATGACGCGGCATCCAGCAGGTCTGCATCTACAGGAGCTGAAATGGTAAAAGAGATAAAGCACTCGCCCCAGTCTTTTCCTCTTTCGGTATCTTCAAACGCGCGATACAATCTGCCGTTGTGCTCGGTAATAGGCATTGCGCCGCATTGATAATGGCCTTCTGTAACGATTAAACCGGTTTTGTTGTCAACCGGTTCGGTCCAGGTTACACCACCGTCATCAGAGCGACGGATAGTAATATTACTGTTCGGGCTTGTGACACCCAGGAGATAGAGAACGCCCTTGTGTACAAAAAGATCAGAATAGTATTGATTTTTCAATTTTGAAATTTGCTTCCAGCTTTTACCCATGTTTGTCGATTTAAAAATCCGTGTTTTTGAATCGTTAACCTCTTTTGAATTGGGCCCGTAGAAATCATGACAGGCTACATAGCTGCCGTCCGGTAGAATTGCAATGCTGGGAGAGGCCACATACAATCCCGATGAGGGTGCGTGATAGGTAATCACAACACCGGGAGGGGGCGTATACGGATCTTTGGGTGCGCAGCCGGTAATTAACAAGAGTGAACAGAGAATAATGGATACCCATACTACAATTCCGGATTTTGACATAGAGCTGGCTTCCTTTGGTAGTTTATGATTGTTAGTTTATTTGTGCATTGATTAATTAATCCACTGTATCCCGAAAGTTTGTAATACGGTGAAAAGTTATATAATTGGCGTCATGACAATTGGTGGGTGTGCCTCTGCCGTCATCCCATGCTGTGCGCGACAGGAATATGATGTCGTTTCCCTCGAATTGCCAGTCTACATATTGAAAACCGGTAATTTCAACGTTTGGGTGTTCCAGAATGATGGACCGGATCTCCCAGTTGAGCAGGTCCTTTGAGCGAATAAGCGTTTGTGTGTTGCGTACCATTGAAGGGGTTGGGGTACGATATTTCTCCTGGATCCAATTGGACAATGACCAGTAATATCCGGATTCCGGATCAAAGCGAATGACGAATTTTTTACTACCGCCGGGAAAGGAGATTATATTTTTAGCAGGATCGAATTGGGAAGAACCATCCGGATTAATGTGGATGACAGTAGCAGAACCGCCATTTTTAGAATCATGACGAAGGATGTTTAACAGGTTTCCCTCAGGAGTGAATACAGCGTTGCCTTCAAGATAACCGTTGCCGGGCCATTCAGGATTAAAGGGAATGCGCTCTGTACTGGTCCAGGATGCGGCATTAAGCAGATCGGCATCTACCGGTGCGGATATAACAAAAGCGAGAAAGCTTTCACCCCAGCCGTTGAGGTCTCTGCGTTCTTCAAAAGCACGATACAGTCTGCCGTTATGTTCGATTACCGGCATGGGCGCGCAATGATAGTTACTATCACTGTACAAAAGACCGGATTTGTCGTCAACCGGCTCAGTCCAGGTTACACCGCCATCATCAGAACGTCGGATTGACATAAAACCCGTTTGATTGCGGGTACCCAGAATATAGAGGGCGCCCTTGTGCACAAACAGATTGGACCAGTACTGATATTTAAGAGTAGAAATCTGTTTCCAGGTTTCACCCTTGTCTGACGATTTGAAAATTCTTGTAATAGCCTCAGTATGCTCTGTTGAATTGGGGCCATACTCGTCGTGCGAGGCCAGATAACTGCCGTCCGGCAGAATCACCAGGCTGGGAGAACCGGTATAAATCCCGGAGGATGGTGGAGAATAGGTCACTACCACACCGGGTGGCGGGGTAATCTCTGATTTGGGGGAACAGCCGGTTAATGCAAGAATACAAAGAGTGATAACGCTGAATAAAAAAATCCTGGATTTCATGTATAGCTCCGTTTCAAGTTAGAATTTTTAACAAAAATATTTTAAAAGATTTTGACATAACCGTACCCCTTTTGGTTTGTGATTTATTGTGCTGCTATGGTTTTATCTCTCTAATGGCCCGAATGCGTTCCATCACCGGTGGGTGAGAATAGTTGAAAAACACATAAACCGGATGCGGACGCAGGTTGCCAAGATTGTGCACCACCAGCTTTTTCAACGCTTCGATAAAGGTTTCACCCTCTTTGGTGGTTTCTACCGCGAACCGGTCTGCTTCGTACTCGTGTTTACGGGATGATATCTGCATGAAAATAGACAAGATCATTTCAATGGGGGAGTAGAGCATCCCAAAGAATAACAGTCCGGCATATACGGATATATTCTGCATATAAAACGCGTCAAAGAGTCCTTTTTGTGAAATAAACAGCGACAGCAGAAAAAACATCACACCCGAGTGTGCAATACTGATAATCATGCCTTTGAGGATGTGTTTCTTTTTATAATGCCCGATCTCGTGAGCCAGCACACCCACCAACTCGCCAACGGTATGACGTTCTACCAGGGTGTCGAACAGGGCGATGCGTTTGTTTTTGCCGAATCCGGTGAAAAACGCATTGGATTTGCTGGAACGCTTGGAACCATCCATAATCATTACTTCTTTGAGCGGGAACTTAACCTCTTCTGCCATTTGCATGATACTGCTTTTGAGCTCACCGTCTTCTATTGGCTTGAATTTGTTAAACAGGGGCATGATCCATGTGGGGGCAATGTACTGGATGATGAGTGTGAAAATAGTTACCACAATCCAGCAATACAGCCAGGCCATGCTGCCGGCATACTGGAAAAATGCCAAAACTCCTGCCAGCAGTGGTCCCCCAATGAGGATGCCAAGAAAGATACCTTTGATGATATCCAGAATAAACGTTTTTACCGTGGTTTGATTAAATCCGAATTTTTCTTCAATCACAAATGTTGAATAGATGCTGAACGGCAGCCCGATGATCATCCGTGCCGCTACCAGAATGCCCATATAGGCCAAACCGGTCCAGATTTCGTGCAGGTGCCAGGCGCGTACAATGGAATCCAGGTACTGAAATCCACCCGCGAACCAGAACACCAGAGTAACAACCAGCCCGAATGTGTCGGTGATAAACCCGAAACGTGTATTAACACGGGTATAGTCCTGTGATTTACGGTACTTTTCCGCATCGTAATAGCCCTCAAATTCCTGCGGCAGCTCGCCGCTGAGAGATTTCAGGTTGAGCAGGTCTGTTATCAGGTCAATTACATAATCCAGAATGATTGTGACGAGAATTATAATAGCATATATGTTCATAGGGAATTCCTGTTATTGATTCATAGGTACGGTTGCTTTATAGAGCTGTGCGGTTGACTCTGTTTTTACGGAATAGGGCAGGTCCGCAGGGACAAAAAATGCCTCGCCCCGTTTGCGGTTGATCACATTGGTTTTGCCGCAAACATCTGTATCACCTTCCATAACGATCCATATATCTGCGCCGTGTTGTTCCTGGCTTTTATATCGATTATCACGATCAATACAAACACGGGACAGCTCAAAATCGGGTGCCGGCGTAGCGTAGACAGATTCAACCTTGGAAATGTTTTCTCCCCTGATGATATCTGGGTGCTGGCCTTTAAAATTCAGGGTTTTCAGCAGTTCCGGCACATCTACATGTTTGGGAGTTAACCCTCCGCGCAGCACATTGTCCGAGTTTGCCATCAGCTCCATATTGGTACCTTGCAGATAAGCGTGCGGTACTCCCGCTGCCTGGTATGTGGCTTCGCCGGGTTTGAGGTGGATTAAATTAAACAGATAAATGGAGAAAATTCCCCGGTCACGATGACCGCCTTCAATGGGGAACTTGATCGCAGACAGAACCGCCCAGTAATCGGGATTCTCTTTGTTCAATTCACGATTGTAATATTTGGGTGTCAAGCGGTTGAACATGGGATTCAGGATTGAATCTATTTCTGTTTGGGGCAGCTGCATGATATGACTATACAGCGCCTCAATGCCACCCTCTTTAAAAACGGGCAACAGTGATGCAAATTCTTCGGTCTTTTCTAAAAGATGATCAATCTCCTGGGCTTCGCGAAAGCTGTGCAGCATCCAAAAATCGGTCAGGGCTACATGCACTTCCGGTTTGTGGTTGTTGTCTTTGTAATTGCGGTTTGGTGCATTCAGCGCTATACCTGCCTTGTTTTCACGTTCAAAACCAGCTTCTGCCTGATCCTTTGAGGGGTGCACCTGAATAGAGAGCATGTCTCTTGCGTCTAATACTTTGAACAGATACGGCAAACTTGGGCCAAAACGATCAAGGGTTTCTTTGCCAAGCAGCATATCCGGTGAATTTTTGATCAGTTCATTCAATAACGCCTGATTGTCATGAACGCTTGCTGTTGAAGGGGCCTTGTCGTGTGCGCCCAGCCAGTATTCGGCAAAAGATTTTTGATCATTGTTTTCAATGTTAATCAAATTGGGGATATAGCGGGTGCCGCCCCAACTGTAATGCTGTACAACACCTGTTAATTCAAAAATATATGGTTTTTTTAACGGTTCTGATAAGCTCATAGAATCTCCGGTTTTCTTATAAAATACTAATTTATAAACATTATTGAAACAGTAAAATTGGACCGTTCTGTTCATTGCTTTGCTTGTCAGGTAAAAAGAATTAGTCCGTAGCCAGAGCCTGTGGCCCGGGTTTCATACATTTAAAAAATCCCGGGAGAATTGTCTGAATTAAGATTTTTAAGATTCAAGGATGATAGGATAAAAAATAGGCCCGATTAGCTGTAGAACGAATTTTTTTTCGTTTACCCACCTCAGGTGGGTTATAAATAAACTGATCGCGATGCAGATTTCTGCATCGTGGAATATCATACAGGGACATTCGTCCCGTAATATTCGACCCGGCATCCACCGGCTGGCGGATTGCCGGGTGATCAATACTGATATAAACGCAATGCTGGATAATATTTTTTATGCTAGACGTTTTGGCACACTCTCCAGTCCTCCTGGCAGTTGACAATCCCATTAAAATGGGACCTACAAGTAGAACGAAATTTATTTCGTTTGTCTGCTGCAAGCGGACTGCCTCCCTTTATTATCAATAACCGGTGCCTGAGTTTGAATCCATTCGCCAAGGGTGAATGGATTCAAGTATCGAAGGTCCGGTATCAATCTTGTTTTTTTCTATGATTGCGACATAGATTTTTTGCATCGCGACATGTTGATTCGGGACGTATCGAAGGACAAGGGCCGTTTACTCTTTCTCCTCCTGGTCCCAATCCCCTCGGTTAGCTCACTGACAACCGATGACATATAACAAAAAATTGCTCAAGAACACAATTCCCCTTGACAAGATCGAATAATTTATCTATCCTAAAAAAGAGTGCTGGATGTGTAAATTATAACGAATGATGAGGGAACTCGTTTGTAATTCAGCGCTACACGGGGTCGTACTACACGTGAAATATATTTATTCTATATTATTTGTCATTACAGAAGCTATAAAAGCGACTTGATATCTGGCGCTATCTGAATTAGTTTAAATGTTCAACTCTATGAGTAAACTGTTGTGGAGATATTAACTCAATTTTAAACTAGAGTTTTTCCTATTGATTAATTTTTTAATAAATATGATCTTAATAAAGAAAAGGAAACGTAATGATAAAAAACACATTTTGGGGTATTTTGATTTGTTTGATTTTAGTTACCATCAGTTGTAATAAAAACGCATCAGAACCGACCGATTCTTTGATTGCCAATGCCGGACCTGACCAAACTACAATTGTGGGGGGGTATGTGACATTAGATGCCACGTCATCGAATCCTGGACCGGGGGACAGTTACTGGTGTGAATGGTCAGCAGATATTGACAACCCGAATGAATCATTTATATTTTCTGGAGAAGGTAAAGACAAGTTGGTCCAGACGCTTGGTTTTCTTAAAGAAGGGACATATAAATACACTTTAACAATTACAAATGAGAGTGAACAAAGCAATACCGATCAAGTGGTCGTAACGGTATTGCCAAGAGAACAAGTATCATTCAAAGATCCTGCGTTGGAATTACACGCTCGCCTCCAGATAAAAAGCCCAAAGCTGAAAATATCAAATACGGAACTTGCCTCTCTGGATTCATTAAAATCTTGGGATATTGTAACTCAGGACGTCACAACATTAGATGGCGTTGAACAATGTGATAATCTGGAATATCTGTCAATGGTATTACAGCAAATTGAAGATTTATCACCACTATCAAATTTGATAAACTTGCAGCATGTTAATTTCAGTCAGAATTATAAAATCAGAGATGTTACCCCATTAGCTGACCTAACTGAATTGCGTTATCTAAACCTGGATTCAAACGAAATAACGAATATCTCTCCTTTACGGAATTTAGTAAAATTAACATATCTCAATATTATGTACAATTTCCAAATCAGTGATATTTCCATACTATCCAATTTCGTTCATTTGGAAGAATTATGGCTAAGTGGTTCATCAGTAAAAGATATAACCTCATTGACCCAATTAGTAAATTTGCGTCTTCTTTGGTTATCTAAATGCGACATAAGTACAATTCAACCGTTAACAAACCTTATTAAGCTTGAACTGTTGTTTTTAAAGCATAATCATATTTCTGACATATCCCCTTTATCAACACTTACAAAGCTTGAAAGATTACAATTAGATTATAATAATATAACTGATATTTCATCGTTAGAAAAATTAACAAATCTTAATTTTCTTACAATGAGTCACAATAACATTAGTAATATTGAACCCCTGGTTAACAATACAGGATTACAAGAGGGGGTTAGTATTATTCTATCAGACAATCCACTTGACAGTCTTTCAATCAATGAATATATACCCATTTTGAAAAACAGGGGGGTAAGTGTCCTTTGGTAATGAATTATATTAACACCATATTAAACAAATTATTATAAAAGTAATAAAATTGAAAATAGCAATTTGAATAATAAGGGGGAATTTGATTATGTGTTTATTAAGGGCAGATTTGGAAAACCGAATATGGTGGCACCTTAAATTGATTTTAGGCATAGCAGTTGTCAAGTTGTTATTTACATAATGTTTCAAAATGTTTATTCTCTTTAAAGTATTACACATTTAATATGGAGCTTGACATGAAAGAAAAAAAAGTGATTTATTTTACGATTTTGCTTGTTAGCATAGTATTTTTCTCGTTCCCAAACTCCTGTTTGGGAACGCCATGGCTGGATAAACTCCGTTTATCCAATATGTTAAGGGGGGTGTTTTTATTGTCTTGGAGACAGTCCACCTAACGGTGGACAATCCCATTAAAATGGGATCTACATGTAGAACGAAATTTATTTCGTTTGTCCGCTGAAAGCGGACTGCCTCCCTTTATTATCAATAACCGGTGCCTGAGTTTGAATCCATTCGCCAAGGGTGAATGGATTCAAGTATCGAAGGCCTGGTATTTATCTTGTTTTTTTCTATGATTGCGACATAGATTTTTTGCATCGCGACATGTTGATTCGGGACGTATCGAAGGACAAGGGCCGTTTACTCTTTCTCCTCCTGGTCCCAATCCCCTCGGTTAGCTCACTGACAACCGATGACATATAATAAAAAATTGCTCAAGAACACAATTCCCCTTGACAAGATCGAATAATTTATCTATCCTAAAAAAGAGTGCTGGATGTGTAAATTATAACGAATGATCAGGGAACTCGTTTGTAATTCAGCGCTACACGGGGTCGTACTACACGTGAATACTGTAATCTAATTCGCAAAGAGATGCTCATGTACTGTGGGGTACATTATGAAAGCAAGGGGAAACGCCTTCAGACCGCCGTAGAGGTATGCTAAATTCAAGATCAATTTATAAAAGGAGTTAATAATGAAACGTCTTTGTATTGTTTTAATTTTATTCTCTTTATCATCCATATATGCTGATAGTAATTATGGAATCAAAATAGGAACTAATTTTTCAAAGTTCAGATCGATTGAAACAAAAGCAAAACCGGGAACAACACTATGTTTTTATAAAAATAATCCGGTAAATACATATTTTTCAATTAATTTAGAATTGATGTATTCTGCTAAAAAAGGAGAAATGAATGATGTTATTTTAGGTGGAACATATACTGGGGCTATTTTTTCACATAATATAAATTATTCCATAGGAGTAATAGAATTCCCATTATTATTAAAAAACCATTATCAAATAAATAAAAAAATAGGATTTAACCTTTATGCCGGCCCGTCTTTTTCTACAAGAATATTTTACATGTCAAAAACTAATAGACAGGAATTCCTTTTTGAAATTCACGATATGGATGATTGGTCGAATGTGAAATATGATTATGATTATATTCTGGAAATGGGAAATCCGGCATTTGAAAATGGTTGGAGTTTGCATTCAGGATTTGGATTGTCAGTTTTTCATATTTCGTTAGAATTTCGTTATATGTATGATTTCTATGAAATTCAAACAGTGGGAAAAGCTGATATTGATGATGAAGAGATGCATTCATATTTAATTTTATTGGGGTATGAGTTTTAATTTTTGGAGAGGAAATGAATATTTTTAAAATTCCTTTTTGGGTACTGGTATTGCTTTTTACACAAAATGTTGCGGCCAAAACTGTAAAATATGTGGAACTGGGCATAAACCGGTCAACCTTCCGTAACGAAAGCTGTACGCCGGGTTACGGTATTTCCGGGGGATTGGGAATAGATTACTATCCGTGGCAAAAATTCGGGGGGTTTTGGGGGTGGGGTCTGGGTATTCAAAATAAAAAAATGGATATCAAGGACCGTACGTTACCTTCTGCTGCCCCGCCAGCAACACCTTCTTTTGTATCAATTAAAGATTTTGATATCAATATAACATTCATTGAAATACCCATCAAGTTGGGTTATTCCATTGATGTGGGAAAACACATTACCTTAACCTTTTTATCTGGTTATGCTATTTCTGTACCTCTCAATGATAACACAACATCGAACCCAAAAAGAAGTAGAGAAATTGCACCGGAGGAAAAGGAAAATCTCGAATTTGATTATGTGCAAAAGGATGAAACACATGTAACGTCATCAAACTATCTCCTGGTCGGCACAAGTATAGCCTATCGTAACATGTCTATCAGTATAGATTACTTGAGTGCAAGAACAGCAACTGAAAATATAGTAAATACAAGTTTGGGAGATAAAATTGATAGTATCAAAATTTCATTTGCATTTCTGTTTTAACAAAAACAATCAAAAACTTGGGGGAATTAAAATGAAGAATGTCCAGTATTTATTTACTGATCGTGATGCAGATTTCTGCATCGTGGAATATCTTATAGGGACATTCGTCCCGTAATATTCCACCCGGCATCCGTCAGCTGGCGGATTGCCGGGTGATCAAATGAAGTTAAGATTGTTTTTTTTGCGATTGTTGCGAATATTTTGCTTTACAAATGAGATCAAATTACTTATACTCTAAAAGATATATAATGTTGTTGTAATTGTTAACCGGGTGGGAAGCAGATTGACAATTTTTCACAACAGCATTTCACAGGGAAGTACAAAACACAATAATTATTGATTACATAATTCGCAAGGGGTATTCATGTGTGACGGGGTATATCATTACGATAAGGGGAATCGCTATAAGGTCGCTGTAGGGATCAATCTTTTATACTAAAATCTTTTATTTTTAAAAGGATTGGCTATGAATACTTTTAAAATTCTTTTTGGGGTACTGGTATTGCTTTTTACACAAAACGTTACGGCCAAAACAGTACAATATGTGGAACTGGGCGTCAACCAATCTACATTTCGTAATGATCCATGTACACCAAAATTTGGATTTTCTACAGGATTGGGATTGGATTACTATCCAGTGAAAACCTTTGGCGGTTTTGTGGGTACAGGGTTATTTTATCAGAATAAACGATTTGATATCAAAGAACGGACTTGGCCTTCAATGAGTCCACCAGAATATGCATCATTTGTAATGACGGGTGATTTTGATATCAATATTTCACTTTTAGAATTACCATTACAAGCCGGATATACTTTTAATTTTGGAGGAAATTTCTCATTTGATATTTTCATGGGGTATAGTGTTTCAATTCCATTAAAGGATAATACAACAAATCAAGCTAAAAAAATAAGACAACTGCAACCTGAAGAAAAACCATACAAATTCGATTATATACTTGTAGATAGCAAGATCGGTTCTACAGAAAATTATTATTTAGGTTTTCGATTTTCATATAAACAAATTGCATTGTCTATAAATGTTATTCAAGCAAAGTATTCAACAAAAAATATAGAAGGAGTAAGTCTTCAAGATAAAATAGATAGTATAAAGTTTACTATTGGTTATTTATTTTAAAATAACTTTGGGGAATTAAAATGAAGAATGTCCAGTATTTATTTACTGATCGCGATGCAGACTGCTGCATCGTGGAATATCATACAGGGACATTCGTCCCGCAATATTCCACCCGGCATCTGCCAACTTGCGGTTTACTGAGCGATCAAAGATTCATACTGAATCAGGATTTTATTTTAAATACATACCCGCTTGACGTCATATATTTACCGCCTTGCGAAGTGGTAAACAGATAATCGGGTTTACCATCTTTGAGCAGCAATTGCGGGCGTTCCAGCCGTCCGTATCGGTTCAGGTGTTTGGGTTTGGGTGGCTGCTCAAAATAGTGGTCCGTACCAAAAAAAGCGATTTCCGGTTCCGGCCATTTCAGACCATCATCCGATTCAAAATACAATCCCGCAAAATGATCAAAAAATCCCATATCCCGCGCAATGAGTTTGATCTTTTTATCTTCCACCCACACATAAGCGTCTTCAAGCTGTTGGTTTTCGCCCAGGTATGAGAAATCGATTACCGGGTTCTTGTCGTATTTGATATAGGGGCCGTAGATATTGTCTGCAATGGCCAGACCATATTGACGGTTGCCGCGTATGCGTTTACCTTTTGCCGCTTCATAATCGGCAGTGTTCCAGGATTTATAGTAGAGCCAGTATTGTCCATTAGGATGTTTGATGAATGCCGGATTGGTGGTGCAGTGATCATCCCAACTGCCGGGTTTACCTGCTTCAAGCAGGGGCTTGTCCGGACGTTCCCATGGACCGTAGGGGCTGTCTGCTGTAGCCAGACCGATTCGTTTGGTATTGGTCTTGCCGTTTGAATTGCCCATGTAGAATAGACAATATTTGCCATCAATATGCTGGATATGCGGATTATGGCAGGTGGTGGCATCCCAGTAACCCGGACGGGGAGCGAGAACGGTACTCACATATTCATAGGGACCTTCCGGTTTATCCGCAACCGCGTGCGCAATCTCGCATTTGTGGATCCAGCCGCTCATGCCGTATTCTTCTTTCCATCGGGATAGATAGACATGCACCTTGTTGTCCGGACCGTATATGGGGGTATTGCACCAGACATAATAGCCTTCCATCTCTAATATCCGGTTCATGGGCACAAGGCTTTTGCAGAAATCAGATATCCGGTCGTATTCGCCTTTGACGGTTTGCGGATCAACCTCTTTTTTGCTGCAAGCCGCAAAGGGGGCAGTACAGACCGCGGCAGTTACGGTTTTTATAAAGTCACGTCTGTTTTTCATAATCATACATCCTTTTGTTGGGTTTGATCAAAATAGTAAATGCATAGTTTTATTTCAAGAATAAAATCGGGTATCTTTTGTAAAATAAAAGATGCTGCGAAGGAAAGGTTGTAAAGTCAAAGGAAGAGATAGAACACGAAAAAAACGAATGACACTGATTTCCATAAATCGTATTTGATGTATTAGTATTAATCCTAGAGATATATTATCATTAATTAGTATCCTTGAAAAAATTGTGAAAATTCGTATCATTTGTGTCATTCGTGTTCTGGTATTGTTTTTTGAGAACAGCAGGTTTGTCAGCACAATTTAATATTAATCTTGTATTTCTCTTGCATCATATTTAGATTTTCTATACACTATAGGAGTTAAATGAGGGGAAGAAAAATGAAAAAATTATTGCCCGTATTTTTCCTGTTTTTATTGTTCTGTGAAACCACAAAATCTCCATTCCAACCCGACGAGTTTGTAATCTCGTTCAACCATCCCATAGATTCCATGTATGTGGTAAAATCCGAAGACGTTTTATTGAGATCGGCTTATACGAGCCAGTCTCAACACCAGTTGAATTCCTTTTGTGATGCCTGGAACAAAGTTTATGCGCAAGAAGCAAATCAACCAAATTATAATTCAGATTGGGATAAAGAAATTTACCAACTGTTTTATGATTTTTACAAACCTTCAAGAGAGTATCTAGAGTCTGAATACCTGGTTTTGCAGAATGAGATTGTATACATTGTTGTAGATTCAAGCCGATACGGGGTAGGTGCGGCGTCTGAATATTCTGCATTGGACTTTAACGAAATAGCTCCGTTCTGGCCACAGGTTCGGGATACCGGTCAAAATGTGCTTTATTTAACAGACAGATATAAAGAGGTGCTTAATTTTTATATATCCGAATATTCCGGTTTAGAGAGTTTTTATAACTCTGAATGGCAGAGTTGGGAGTATGTGTGGGATAAAGTTGGTTTTCTTGAATCCAAATTTGCGCTGTATCATAATCACTGGGTGCCGTCTTTTCATTATTATTCTTTTCCTCATGTTTCAATGGTGATTATGAATGAGGATGAACCCAAAGCAATTCTGTTCTATCGTGATTCGTGGAGTACGGGAGGTACGGCAGAATATGAAAAAACGGGTACAGAGTGGAAATATACCCGCACGTTTTATGGCTGGATGGAATAAGGCTTATGATTCATTGCAGGAGCACCATTTTTTTTGTAATAGATTGATTGCTCCCGAAAAGTCGGTAAAAATAGATCCCACTGGCCAGCGTTTTTGCATTGAACGAGTAATGATAAATCCCCGGATTTTGAAATTCATCAACAAGTTGTTGTATTTCCCGGCCCTGAATATCATATACTAAAAGTTTGACGTGACCCGACGTTAAAAGTTTATACGATATTTGTGTGGAAGGATTAAAGGGGTTGGGATAATTTTGTAGCAGCTTGAATGATGATGGGATTTGTTCCGAATCCATTACACTTGTATTATTGTCAGTGTATTTATCCCGAATGATTTCCAGGTAATCCAATCCGTAACCTGTATAGCTGAAATTTTGAGTATAATCATTATTTTCACTGTCGTCTGTTTGGGTGGTTGCAGTGTTTATGGTCGGTTCTATCTGTGTATCTTCATGCCATTCGTTAAACGAGGTAATGCATACCATATTCAAATCAGGGTCTATCAGGTGTTCCACCGCATCTGCAAAATGCTCAAATGTACTGGTTTGACTGGAATCAGGGTGGACTTGGTTGGGGATGATATAGTGGTCCGCATCCAACCGGACGCCTCTGTCATTAAAGCCGGGCATGATCTTGGGGATAAATTTGGCACCCCCACCCAATATTTGAGCGGCATTTCTGTAATATTCATACTTTTCTGCTACATCCTCAATAAAACCGGTATCCTGGGGATAGCCTGCGTATTCATGCGGACCGTGCATGTTGTAAGCGGTAATAGCATCCAGGGTTGCAATTCGCTCATAATTTGCGTCTCCCCAGTAGACTTCATCGCCAACAAGGTAAACATTGTATCCCAGGGTGTTCATGTCGTCACGGACCTGTTGCAATGCGTTTTTATAATCACCTGTAAAGGTGCGGGTCAAATAGATATATACTACCGGTCTGCCATCTATTTTTTGATAATGGGGATTATTGAAATGGTTTTGGGCCATGTAATCGAAATGATTGCGCAAAGCTGCTGCCCTATCGTTATCAAATTCAATGGCATCGTTAGAGAGGTTTAAAAGTCCAGCCGCTTCATACAGTAAACAATAAGTTGTTTGATGGTTCTCCATTTGGGGGACAATATGGTCCAGAATGGTTACATCTTCCCAGCTGTCGGGTCCCCACCAGCTGCAAACCCAATTGTCTATGCCATAGCTGTCCGACCAGTCTAGATGCTGTTCTATTATCTCGCTGTCACGATTTGAATATTCGCCAAGCATTGGCATTTGCTGAGGAACGAGATGATCTCTGAGATAGCCTTCACCCCAGTGACGTGTAACATCATACCAGGGATAATAATAGACATTTACGATACGATCAGCAGCAAAAATAATAGTTGTTAATGAAAAAAATATAAATAACAATTGAGAAAACTTTTTCATCCATAACTCCGTAGCAATGCGTGAATAGCTTATTAACAATCTGGTCAGATAGAATCATATACCGCCTGCCGGTTTTCCGGCGGCAGCTTAACTTCGTTAAAAAATGACATACCTTTGAAACGTGGATTTTGTTTCTGGTAGGCCTGTGCCCAGGCAATGATATTGTGAATATAGTCCGGCCCCTTGGGCGGCAGTTTGTAATTATGCGGCGGGTTCCTGCGGATGGTTGTGTGCACATAGCAGGGCAGGGGATCAAGGTGTTCAATCACTTTTTGGATTTCGCGGGTTTCATTTTCAATATGGCGGCCTTCGCAATAGGGCATCACAAAATCGAGCCCCACCTGTTTCAGCGTTTCAATGCCGTGTCCCCGGTTCAACTGATACCCTTTCACATCTCCATCATTGGGTGAAAATCCGGTGTAAAAACCAAACTGGAATTTTGGATTAATGGATTTAACAAGGGTTTTCAGATCGATCAGTGTATCCCGAATGCGGAGGCACTTCCATTCTTGAAATTCATCTTTGGTTAAAGCTTCAATTTCTTTTCCGGTGTCCTGTTTTATGCGATTGCGTGTATCCTGGCAGTAACAAGTGCTTCCGGAATAGGAAGGATGCTCAAGCACAATACCATCCAGATTGTTATAGCGGACAAGCACATCCGTGATCTTGTCTCGCATATATTGGTGTGATTGTGCGTTATCACAGCAGATCTGCAATGTTTCAATCGCTTTGCGTTCGTATTCACTCGCTTCAGGCCGGATGGTAAAAACATACTCGCCGTTATATTTTTTCTTTGTCCCCCAACCGGGATAGCCATCATCCATGCCGATCATACCCAGATATTTGATCTCAATGAATGCCTTTATATTTAGCTTATGGGCCTTTTCAATGATTTGGGAAAAGAATTCGGTTTCAGGATTTGCATTTACCGCACTTGCATCAATCTGTGGCAAAAGTTTGGGGTTTTGAGCCGGCCACGCCAGCCCATGGTTCAAAGGATCATAATAACCGTGACTGGCCATCATCACCAGTAAATGGTCCATACCGTGCCGGGCCATTTCATCCAATACATTACTGAAATACTCGAATCCCAGTTGGCGATTGCCTGTTTCATAAGTCAGGCAGGTCGTCCAGCCATAACTAAAAGTGGGTGTCTTAACAGTGACCCTGGATGAGCAGGTAAGAACGGGAGAAAAAAGAACCGGTGTGGTTTTTAGAAACGAACGACGGGTGATTTTACCGTTTATTTTCAACGTTACACATCCAGAGTAGCGAGAAACGATTCCAGATGTGAATAAAATTGGTCTGCATTATCGGCATAAACCATGTGGTCAGAATTATCAATTTCAATATAGGTACAGTTTTTTATCTGCGACCACATTTTGCTGGCTGCCTGTTCCGTCAGACACCAACTGTCTTTGGCGCGTACAAATAAAACAGGGCACTCGATGCTGTGCAGCAGGGAGTAGAAATCCTGATATTCATTTTCAATAGATTTCATCGCTTTTCTGGAAAAAAGATAATCATACCCATCTGATGTTTCATACAGACTGTCTAAAAAGTATTGAATGTTGGTCTGCCTGCTGTACAGGTTGTTGAGGTGCTCAATAGCATGCTGATAGGTTGGGTATGGTGTTGGCCAGTTTGTAGTCAAACCGTCATCCAATGGATCTTTATTTTTGGGTTTAACATCATTCAAGCTACTGCCGCTGCCATCCGCATTTTCGTCTATAATAACCAATGCTTTTACTGCTTCAGGAAAGTGTGCACTTAGATATGCCGCAATTCTGGCACCCATAGAATGTCCAATAATTACCGCAGGCATGCAATTCAACTGTTTGAGCAGTTCGTAAGCATCTCTGGCCATATCTTTTGCAGAGTAACCGGAATCCGGTTTCTCAGTCAATCCATGACCCCGCTGATCAGGCGCAATGATTCTATACTCTTTTTTATATCGGGTAATGAGATCAATCCATGTCTCACCACGTCCCCACCTGCCATGCAGACACAGAATGGGGGCTTTATCACCCAGTGTATCACGATAAAAAAGATTAATGTTGTTAACCCTGACAGTTTCCCGATGTAAAAACAGATTCTTTATAAGCATTCTTGTACCAGTTTTATGTCTGCACAATTATTGTCCTGCTCCATATAAGTATAAAGTATTTAGATATAATTGTCAATACTTCAATGTTTTATTTTTGGTTTGAAATTAAATCAACTTTTTTTATTATTTTATTAAACGTTGAGATTAATAATAGGTTTCAGGCGGCATGTGATGTTTTTTGAAATGCCAAAGAATACGTATATACTATTTTGTTTCAAGAAGCGTTTTTTCTTTAATGAATTGATTGTACAAAACATCCGGCATGGGTGCGGGTTTTTGTGTTTCCATGTTGAAATAATATCCGGTTTGTTTGCCTCTACAATGGATACGATCAGCGGTTGATATTTCAAAACCCATTTCCCAACGGGACCTTTTCATATTGATGATCCAGGTTGTGCCAATGGGATTCTCTTGAATAGTTAGGGGATATTTATATTCAATCTCTGTTTTTGCCAAAATGGGCGAGCTGTTTTCATTCAGCATTTTTTCAAGCGGGAAATAAGTATCAAGAAACGCGGAACGAAGATGTTCAAACCATCTTACATATACCAGATTACTGACAATGCCCATGAGGTCAATATCGTATGCATATATTTTTATTGGCATTTCTACCTGCATGATTCGGGGATTGGTATTCATATATTATGTCCTGTAAATGAATGAATATTCAATAAAATAATGCATTTTGTCCTTTATATCAATAAAAATGCATTTGAAATATTTATTTTTATAAAAATGTTACAGAAACATCTATGGGATATTGACCCCTCAAGTATTATTTCTATTCTTTCGGTACTCCTCGCGCAATAAATCGTTCTTTAATTCAAAACAACGTTTAACAAATGGGAGGAGAATGCCATGTTAAACAAAATGATTTGGATGTTCACAATGTTTTTTTTGCTGTTTGTGTATTGTACGCAAATACCAACTGAAATGCCTGTAACTACATCCTCCAAGCAAGCATTGACTCATTTCTTTGTGGCTCAAGTACTGGACGATAATTTGAAATTTGAAAAAGCGATTCCGGAATATCAAAAGGCAATTGAAATCGATAAAAATTTTGCGCTGGCACACCTGAATCTGGGCTTTTGTTACTTTCAAACCGGCAATACCATGGTTGGTTTTAAGCATTTCAATAAAGCCATGTCTTTGCGCGATAAAGTAACAGAAGGCGAGCGACTCTATCTTGATAATATTCAGGCAGGATTCGATGGAGATACCCAAAAAGAAAAGAAACTCGCCGCTCAATTGGTAAGTATGTTTCCACAGGATAAACGGTTGCATTTCAACAGAGGCGCTATTTATGCGAATCAACAGGATTGGGATGTAGCGATAAGTGAACTCCAAAAGACCATTGTTATTGATCCTCGTTTTGCACCCGCTTATAATTTACTGGCGTATTCATTCCTTTACAATGAGAAATTTGATCAGGCAGAAGAGATGATTAAAAAATACACAGATTTGATACCTGATGAAGCAAATCCCTGGGATTCGTATGCAGAGATTTTGCTAAAGCAGGGCAAGTTTGAAAAGTCTGTCGAAGCGTATCAAAAATCTATTAAAATGGATCCCGGGTTTTTAATGTCTTATAATGGGATGGGTACCAATTATATCCTGATGCAGGAACCTGAAAAAGCAATGCAGATCTTTGATACCTGGTATCAAAAAGCCCCGGATGAAGGGCAAAAGCGACTTGCAGATTTTGCAAAAATCAGGTGTTGTATTGATAATCAGGACCTGGATAAAGCAATAAATTTGGCTGAATTACGATTAACAAAGTCCAAAGCTGGTGACAATGATCTGGATATTGCAGCAGATTTGAACGTTCTGGGTGATCTCTATTTTGAAAAGGCCATGTATACAGATGCATTGGGAAAATATTATGAAGCCAATGAACTTGTACAGCATTCCGAATTAATAGGCCAGGACCAAAAGGAGAATCTGGTTCAGGGATATCTTTTTGATGAAATACGTGTAGATATTATGAAAGGATATTATGAACAGGCCAGAGAAAAAATCGTTCAGTATGCTGAAACTGCCAAAATGAAAAACAACAACAATCAGCTCATGAACCATCACCAGTTATTGGGATTGCTGGCAATGCAGGAAAACCGACTGGAAGATGCAATAGCAGAGCTTGAACAGGCAAATTTGAGGAATCCACGTAATTTGTGCTGTCTTGCTCAGGTATATCGTGCCAAGGGGGAACCGGAGAAAGCCAAAGAATATTGTAGTAAAGCTGTTAATTTCAATGAAAACAATTACAACTGGGCCTATGTTCGCAAACAGGCAACGGATTTGCTTGCAACCCTGTAAAGAATTTAATATCAGCAGTGTTATTATTTGCACTGCTGATATTAAATCTGTTTGTGAAACATTTTCAGAAAAGTGCCGTATAATTAAAAGTTTTAAAAATTATGCTTGAACAAAGCGTGTTTTTTTAGTATATTTTCGACCGTAGAACGTTTTTGGTCGAATAATCGAGGTTGAGATGGCAGAAGACAAAAAAGAAAACATAATATCCATTGCACAAAAAAGGTTTGCGCGTTATGGTATTCAAAAAACCACAATGGATGAAATAGCTAAAGAAGCCAGAATGGGCAAGGCATCTCTGTATTATTATTTTAAAAGTAAAGAAGAGATCTTTATTGCTGTGATACAAAGAGAAGCCGCGGTGCTGCGTCAAAAAACAAGGCAGGCAATACTTACTGTAGATTCGCCAAAGGAAAAGCTATATAAATACATCCTGACACGTATGACACATTTAAGAGAGTTGGGTAATTATTATACGACCATTAAAGACGAGTTTTTTACCCATTATGAGTTTATAAATCAGATCCGTAAAGAATTTATCGAGAATGAAATGGAGACCATTAAAGACATTCTTGATGATGGTATTAAACGTAAAATATTTGAAGTTATTGATACTACAATGGTTGCACGTATGATGACGATTGCACTTAAAGGCTTCGAGTATCCACTTATTGTGGAGAATGTAGACGTTACCTTGAGCCGTGATATTAAAACAATGCTGGATATTTTGTATAAAGGTTTAGAAAAGAGATAATAGAGTAAATCATTCGACTGGATTTTCCCAGGCGACATGTTTTTTTACAGTATTTTCGACCAAAAAACTGTTTTGGTCGAAAGATTGGCAGCTCACTTGAATTTTGAGGTATGACATGTCAGAATCACCAAATGGTTTATTGCCCAATGCGTTTGAGCAGTGGTTTTGTGATCGAATGCTGAATATTTCAACTTTATTGTCACATCTTGGTATCAAGCCAAATACTATTACCCTGATCAGTTTGGGATTTGGCTTTCTTGCAGGTGTGTTTGTGTCTATGAACTGGTTTGGATTAGCTGTAACCTCTTTTATACTCATGGGATTATTTGATATCTTTGATGGACAGGTAGCGAAATATACAAATCAAACCAGTTCTTTTGGAGCTATTCTGGATTCTACGGTGGACAGGTTTAACGAAGCTTTTATTATGACTGGTTTGGGTATATACTTTTATCGTTCAGGAGAGTCGGTGTGGAGTTTATGGCTGGCCATTGCATTAACCGGTTCTTTTATTGTGAGTTATGTTAAAGCCCGTGCTGATGGATTGGGCGTGTCCTGTAAAACCGGATTACTGCAGCGTGCTGAACGACTGGTATTGTTGTCATTGGGATTGGTTTTTCAGGGATTGATTTTAAAATCCGTAATTGTCATGCTTGCTGTTTTGGCAAATGTGACAGTTGTGCAAAGACTTTTATATGTAAAAAAATTAATTGATCAGGACCCTAAAAGCGTTGCGGGTGCTGAAAAAATAGAAATTTAATAGAATTGGTAATCCGTACTTTGCTGAAAGGAATTAAAATGTTGAAAAAAATTATACCGCTTTTGGTATTATTGTTTGCGGTTTTGTTTATGAACAGTTGTAAAAATGGCAATGCGGCAATACAGCAACAAGATGCTGTGAATGTCAATGTTCAAACAGTTGAATCTTTTAATACTCAAGAATCCATTGCGTACAGTGGCTCTATTGTAGAGTCAGAATCTGTTCCCCTGAGTTTTATGGTGACCGGTCGCGTTGAGCAGGTGTTGGTCTCTGAAGGAGATTATGTAAAAAAAGGCCAATTGCTTGCAGAACTTGACAAAGAAACCCTGAGCAATGCATATGAAATGGCGCTCGCTACTTATAATCAGGCCAAGGATGCCTATGCCCGGTTAAAACCCATGTATGAAAATGGTAATTTACCCGAGATCAAGTTTATTGATGTTGAAACTAAACTGCAGCAAGCCAAATCAGCCAGTGCAATATCCAAAAAAAATCTGGATGATTGTGCATTGTATGCCCCTTCAAATGGTTATATTGGCAGCCGTTCTATTGAACCGGGCATGACCATCGTTCCGGGAATCACTGCTATTAATATTGTGAAAATAAACAAGGTTTATGCTTCCATTTCTGTTCCTGAAAATGAAATCGTAAATATATCAAGAAATCAGAATTGTCAGGTTAACGTGGCAGCCCTTGGAAAGCAAATTTTTGATGGCGTTGTAGAGCAGGTGGGTGTGGTAGCGAATCCTTTGTCACGTGCTTACAAGGTCAAAGTTTCAATTGCCAATCAAAATAATGTGTTAAAACCGGGTATGATTTGTGACGTTACGCTTGAAAAATCAGAAAGTTCTTCAAGTGTGGTTGTTCCCAATTATTCGGTAATGGTAGACGAATCGGGTAAAACATTTGTATATACTGTTGAACAAAATAATACAATTGCAAAACGTAAATGGGTAACGACCGGTGCATTGGCGCGGAATGGTGTAGAGATTGTCGATGGATTAACGACAGGTGAAACATTGGTCGTTGCAGGACACCAAAAATTGATGGATGGCGCCAGAGTAGTTATAGTTAACTGATGAACAGGAATTAGATAAAATGAAAAATAAAAAAACATTAATGGATATTATACTGGACTATAAGCAATTGTTAATTATTACAACCTTGTTGTTTGTGGTTTTCGGTACAGTTGCCTTGTTCAATATGCCAAGGGACGAGTTCCCGGAATTCAGTGTACGAAAAGGATTGGTCATTGGTATTTATCCCGGCGCAACATCTCACCAGGTGGAAGAACAGTTGACTAAAAAAGTTGAGAATTATCTGTTCCAGTATGAAGAGATTGACAAAGAAAAGACTGTTTCCATCTCTAAAGAAAATGTTATGGTTGTATACGTTGAAGTTCAGCGAAAATTAAAACAACCCAAGCTTTTCTGGGCAAAACTCCGTAATGGTTTGGATGATTTTAAAAGCCAACTGCCTTCGGGAGTTATGTCATTATCCGCAAATGAAGATTTTGGAAATACATCTGCCATTTTGCTGGCTGTTGAATCTGAAACCAAAACATACAAAGAGCTGGAAAAATATATAGAAACATTTGAAGACGATGTCCGTGCGATACCGGCAACCTCTCGGGTTAAGCATTTTGGCCTGCAGGAAGAAGAGATCAATGTCTATATTGATGATGCCAAGCTGGCCTATTATGGAGTAAAGCCTTTGACTGTTATTGCCGCCCTGAGACCGGAGGGTATGGTAAATTACGCGGGTGAAATTGATGACGGAGAATATATTCGACCTATTCACATTCCTTCAGGATATAATACAGAAAGTGATATTGCCAATCAGATCGTATACTCTGACCCAACCGGTCAGGTTGTTCGTGTCAAAGACATTGCAAAGGTTGTTCGTGAATATAAAGAACCGGATTCCTTTATCCGTTTTAATGGCAAGAAATGTCTGATCATCTCGCTTGAAATGCAGCCCGGTAATAATATTGTACAATATGGTGCCAAGGTTAATAAAGTTATTGATAAATTCAAGAGCGAGGTGCCATCGGATGTGAATGTAGGCCTTATATCCGATATGCCGCATTTTGTGTCTGAATCTATTTTACACTTTTTAAAAGAGTTTGCCCTTGCAATTATTGCGGTCATTTTGGTAACCGTATTACTGTTGCCAAAACGGGTTGCCTTTGTTGCGGCATCGGCAATTCCCATATCGGTCTTAATGACTGTTGGTATGTTGTGGATGTTTGGTATTAGCCTGCAAACCGTATCGTTAGCGGGACTGATTATTGTGCTGGGTATGGTTGTAGATAATGCTATTGTAATTATTGATAATTATGTGGAAAAATTGGACCAGGGAGTATCTCCACACGATGCGGCATCAAAAAGTGTGGGGGATCTGTTTGGATCCGTGTTCTTTGCAACATTGATTATTGTGGTATGTTTTTTACCCATGACAAAGTTGATGACTGGTCTTGCCGGGGATTTTGTAAGGTCGTTGCCGGTAACCATAGCCATAGCATTGTTTCTGTCTTTGATTGTATCTGTTTTGCTGGTACCCTTGATGAGTTATACATTTATTAAACACGGTATAAAAAGTAATAGTGAATCGGAAAAGCGATCCTTTCTTGACAGATTGCAGGCTTTTTATGACAACCTTTTGGAAAAGTCCTTTCGGAATAAAAAGGTCATTGTATTAGTCGGTATCCTTTCTTTTGTGCTTGGTTTGTTGATGCTGCTTATAACACCACAAAAACCGTTTCCTGCATTTCAGCGTAATCAGTTTGCGGTAGAGGTGTATTTACCAGTTGGAAGTTCGCTGCAGCAAACAGACCGTGTTATTCAGCAGGTAGAAACACTGTTGTTAAAAGACAGTCGGGTTGAAGATATTGCGGCTTTTGTGGGCAGCAGTTCACCGCGTTTTAACTCACTTTATGCTCCCCAGTTTCCGGCCAAGCATTATGGACAATTACTTGTCATTACCGAGTCAAACAAGGCAACAGAAGATATTCTGAACGAGTATTCGGTGAAATATAGAAATTATTTTCCCAATGCGCATGTAAAGTGGAAACAACTGGAAATGGTTACATCTGATGCTGCTATTGAAGTTCGGTTTACCGGACCGGATATCAAAAGTCTGAAAAAAGCCGGGAATGCATTGATAGAGCAAATCCAAACGCTGGATGGTGTGCAATGGGCGCGTACAAATTATAAAGAACCGCTGCAATCCGTGCAGTTGAATTTAAAAGAAGACCAGGCCAGCCGAATGGGATATTCCAAAACCTATTTGGACTATTCTCTGCTTATTGGCACCAAGGGTTTCCCGGTATCTACAATCTGGGAAGATGATTACCCCGTTGATGTAAACCTTCGGATAGATAAAAAAGTTAAATCTGATATGAGTGATATAATGGATATGTATGTTACATCCATGTTTATGGCAACTGCGGTACCGGTGCGGCAATTGGCTGATGCAGAACAAACCTGGAGCGAAGGAGAGATAGTTCATCGTAATGGTGTACGGACCTTGACCGTGTCTGTTGATCCCATGAGAGGGTATTATGCATCTGATCTTTTGGCTCAAATAGAACCCATGATTGCAAAGCTTAATCTGTCAGATGATATATCTGTACATTATGGTGGTGAACTTGAGATGCAGGTGGAAGAAATGACACCGTTGTATTATTCACTCGCTATCAGCATTGCCATTATCTTTTTAATCCTGTTATTTCAGTTTAAAAGTATCAAAAAATCTGTACTTATTATGGTAACCATGCCCCTGAGCTTGTTTGGTGCGGCGCTGGGTGTTCTGGTTAACGGGTATCCTTTTAGCGTAACAGCATTTATCGGATTAATTGGTTTATTCGGTATTGTGGTTCGTAATGGTATAATTTATCTCTCGTATGCGGATGAACTGAGATTTGAGCACGGTATGGAGGTAGAGCAGGCCGCTATATCCGCTGCCAAGCGCCGTATGCGTCCCATCTTTTTAACCGCTGCAGCAGCTGCTGTTGGCGTTTTTCCCATGGTCATCAGCCGTTCACCCTTGTGGGGCCCATTGGGATCCGTAATAAGTTTTGGATTACTATTTGCGCTTGTATTGTCCCTGTTGGTGCTTCCGGTGTTGTATTCTCTTGCACACCGTAATGAATTAAAAGTTATGGAGAATTGATCGGTATGAAGAATATGAAATTATATATAGCATTGATTTTGCTCTTTTGTGCATTTCAGGTTTTTTCTCAAGGTATATTAACTCTTGATCAAAGCATTGAACTTGCATTGCAAAACAATACTGAAATACAAAATAGCGCGCTTGAGATCAAAGCCGCAAAGCAGGTCAAAAAAGCTGCATTTACACATTATTTCCCCCAGATTGATGCCGGCGGTATGATGTTCGAAATGGATAAAAATGTGATCGAGACCAGTATTGATGCAGTGAACCTGCCGGTGTGGGATGGGAATCCTGCAACCCTGATGAACCCTTCACAGTTTGCCTACTTTCCGGGAATGGATCTGGCACTGTTGAAAAAAGGAACGGTGGGTTTTGTGAATGCTTTACAGCCTGTATTTGCAGGTGGACGGATCTATAACGGAAACAAGCTTGCATCGGTAGGTGTAGATGCTACTAAATACAAGCATGATCTGAAAAAAGATGAAATTGTACTGAAAACCGAGGAGCAATACTGGCAAATTGTATCGCTCGATGAAAAGACCAAAACCATTGATAAATATTTGGAAATGTTGAACAGTTTGCAAGACCAGGTTAATGATGCCTATGAGGCAGGTATTGTAATGAAGAATGATGTTCTCAAAGTTAAACTGGAACTCAACAAGGTGCTTTTGCAGCAGTCAAAGTTGTTGAACGGAAAGAAGCTTGCTAACATGGCTTTTTGTCAGAACCTGGGCATTTCTTTAGATACCACCCTGGTATTGAGAGATGAACTGGTAGTCAAGGATACGCCGGAAACATTTTATGTGGACAAGAACAGCGCCCTGGTTAATCGGGACGAGTATCAATTGCTGCAGTTATCTGTTAAAGCTGAAAAGCTGCAAACACGAATGTCTGTTGGTAAGCATCTTCCACAGGCAGGTGTGGGCATAAACGGTTTGTATGTCAAAGTAGATGAATTTGATAAACAGACCAACAGCATGGTTTATGGTACGGTTGCTGTTCCCATCTCGGGATGGTGGGGCGGCACGCATGAATTGCAGGAACACAAGGTTAAAGAAAATATTGCCAAAAACAATCTGGCCAATACATCCGAGTTGTTGCTGTTGCAAATTCAAAAAGCCTGGCAGGACTTTACAGATGCTTACAAGCAGTATCAGTTGAGTTTGGAAGCCAAAGCCCAGGCAGATGAGAATTTAAAGGTCAATCAGGATAGTTATGATAACGGATTGATTACGGTTTCGGACCTTTTGGAGGCCCAGGCATTGTTGCAGCAGACAGAAGATCAGTTGATTGATGCCAAATCGCAGTATCTGGTTAACAAAACCCGGTATCTGCAGGTTACGGGTCGCTGAGATCCTGATTAAAGACCTTGATTAAAAGATTGTAGGATTACCTTGATTAGATCTGATTCTTGATTCGTTTTGAATATTGATAATTCGCCAGGCACTTTTAGTGTCTGGCTTTTTTTGTTCAAAACATTCTTTTAACAGGTCCGCCATTAGTTGGGGACAAAAGTATCTTTTAGATTGTGACGGAGATAAGCAGGGCGTTCTCCGTCACGTTATTTTTCAGCTCTGACACCCAGCCCGGAACATCATTTTGTTATTGTAATCCGATTTATCATTGAGTGTACAATCCAGGTACCGGTAATAGCGCATAATAGGATTTTAAATAAACAAATGCACATTACAATACTAAAAAAAAATATGATTGAATTTAATGCTTGATGGAAATTTTGTGGTATTGGGTTTTGTTTTTAAAGCATCGCTAGTGAATTCCATTCAATCATTCTTTTCTACCTCTCACACTTTTGCTTTCGGTAAATAACTCTCTTGACATATAATAAATTTTTCGGAGGTTTTCATGAAGATTCAAAAGAAAGTCTTTATTCTGTTTATTGCGGTATTGTTCATTTCCTGCTCAATGGGCAATAAAGAATTACCTGTTACCACCTCTTCAAAAGATGCATTGGCGCTTTATCATCAGGCACAGGCATTTGCCGATAATTTGAAAAGGCAAAATGCAAAAGAACTGTATGAAAAGGCACTTGCTTTGGATCCAGAATTTGCCATGGCGCATTTACAATTGGCCTTTGCCGAGTTTGGAGGCGGAGATGCCGATAAAGCATTTAATCATTACAGCAAGGCAATTTCTTTAAAAGATAAAGTCTCTGACGGAGAAAAGATCTTTCTTGAAGCCACTGATGCCGGTTTTACCGGAGATCGTCAAACCCAGATAGAAAAATTGATGCAGTTGGTAGAAATGTACCCCAATGATAAACGAATTTATATGAATTTGGGTATTTTCTATTCAGGACAACAGGATTGGAATAATGCTATAGGCTCTTTGGAAAAATCCATTCAGGTAGAACCTGCATTTGCGCCAGCGTATAATCAGTTGGCATATATCTATTTATATAGCAATCAATATGACAAGGCCGAGAAAACAATCAAAAAATATACGGAATTGATACCGGACCAGGCCAATCCCTGGGATTCCTATGCTGAAATCTTGATGAAACAAGGCAAGTTTGATGAATCTATAACTGCTTACAAAAAAGCGTTGGATCTGGATCCCGAGTTTTATGTCTCTTATCTGGGAATTGGGACCAATTATATGTTGATGGACCAGCACTTGCATTCACTGGATGTATTTCAAACTTATTATGACAAGGTGCCGGATTATGGCAACAAACGTAACGCACAGTTTGGAATGCTGCGTTGCCGCATTGACAACCAGGATTATGAAAAGGCGATGGAGCTTTTAAATACAATGTATGAAGAAGCTAAAACCAATAATAATTATGTAGACATGTCTAACGATGTAAATGTAATGGGTGATGTCTTGTTTGCTCAAAAAGACTATCAGGGAGCTCTGGCCAAATATGATATGTCACAAGCGTTATTTGAAAGCTCTGAAATGGTGAATCAGGACCAAAAAGAAGCGGCAAAACAGGGGCTGCTGTTTAATCAGATTCGTGTTGATATCAAAGAAGCACGGTACGAGCAAGCTGCGGAAAAGATTTTAAAATACACACAAATCGCCAAGCGCAAAAACAACACGGGGCAATTGCGTGCCTCTCACTTGTTAAAGGGGATGCTGGCCATGCAGCAGGAAAACTGGCAGGATGCGGCAACCGAGCTTGAACAAGCGAATATGAGGAATCCCAGAGTGTTGTATTACCTGGCCAAAGTATATTTAAACCTGGGCGACAAGGAAAAGGCAAAAGCATATTGTGAAAAGGCCGCGAATTTTAATGAACAGGCGTATGTCTATGCCTATGTACGTAAACCCGCCAAAGAGATGTTGACGGGGATGTAGAATTTTGTTAATTAGAGTTTTAAGTGAAATGTATTTGCCTGGCACCAACAAGGTGCCTGGCAAATATTTGAAAAATTATTACCTTCTTGAGAGATTTATATCTTATACATGGTTCCTTAGCATCAGCTCGGTGGGGTGGGGATTGAGATAGTGCTGGCGTTTGAGATAAGAATCGTCAAATTTACGAACAAAGTGGTTCAGCAGGGTTACGGGAACAATGAGAGGAACGAGTCCGTTGTGATAATTGGCGATGATTTGTTTTAATTCCTGTTTTTCATCCGCTGAAAGTTCTTTTTTGAAATACCCCATAATGTGGTCCAGCACATTGGTGTTTTTCTTGATCGTGGATTTGAGCTTTAGGGTTTCCATCAGCAAATCGTAATATTGCACCAGCATCTCTTCACGCGGCATGGCTTTAGGATTCGAGACAATGCGTCCCAGTTCATAGAGCTTTTCCGTATGGTGTGCCATGATCAGTAGTTTGTGATTGGTGTGAAACTCAACCAATCCCTTGGCAGATCCATCATTGCGCAGGAATTCTTTCCAGCGGTGCACCACAAAAATACGCTCTATAAAGTTTTCTCGCAAACCGGGATCGTTCAAACGGCCTTCATCTTCTACCGGTATACCAGGAAAACGCTCCATGAATGCTTTTGCCCAAAGTCCAACGCTTTTGGCGTGTTTGATATGTCCGTTTGCATGATAGAGTTTTATATCTCTCATGCCCGAGCTGGGGGATTTGGTTTTAAAAATATAGCCGCAAAGGTCTTCTTTTTCCAGTTCGTTCAGGCGTTTTTCGGCCCATGTCATCATTTTTTCTGTATGGTCAATACCGGATTTGATGGTCATCAGTCGCGGTCCCTGGGGAGAATCTTCAAGATGCATGGCTTCTCGTGGAATGGGCAGACCGCAATCCGCTTCCGGACATACCGGTACCCAGTTCACAAAAGGCCCCAGTGTATCGTACAGATAGCGGTCCAGTTTGTGGCCGCCATCATATCTTACTTTTTCTCCTAGCAGACAGGTGCTGATCCCCAATACAATTTTATCCTGCATATAACAACCTAGATTAAAAATGAAACAGTTAATACGGTAACCATCATCAGGATGAATCCCGGTAGTATGGCTTTGCGCAGTTCTTTACTACCACCGGCCAGTACAATTACACCTTTGGTAAACGTATTGGACACGGAAGCGAAAACAATGGCGCGTACAGCGGTATCGTGCGCCAGACCGCCATCACTCAGGCTCAGCCGTGCAACGGAAAGGGCAATGGCATCAACATCGGCAATACCTGAAACCAGACTTGCCAGATAAATACCCGTGTCTCCGAAATAAATCTGTGCGGCTTTGGCAACAAAAAGAATGATAACAAAGATCAATCCGAATTTAATAGCGGGTCCCAGTTCAAAGGGATTCGAAAAACTGGGCTGTTCCTGCTCGGATTCATAATGCTGCGAGCGATACAGGTACAGACAATATAATAGTCCTGCCGCTATTGACGCAGTAATGGGGATCCAAAGCAGGGTTACCAGTGCGCTGTTTACCGCGGCAACTTCTATCAGTAATCTGGCAAACATGACAGTCCAGGCAATCAGAATTGCCAGGGCAAAGGGTTTTGCCAGAACAAGATTCTCTTTGCTTTTTTGTGTAAAACTAAGCGTAACCGCTGTGCTGGACGCAAGTCCACCCAGTAGTCCGGTCAGGCTTATACCCTTGCGAGGACCAATCATTTTGATGAGAATATAACCCACAAAGCTGATACCCGAGATAAAAACCACCAAAAGCCAGATTTTGTATGGATTAAACACATTAAAGGGTTCCGGTCCATAAGACGAGTTGGGCAGTACCGGCAAAATGATCAGAGAAATGAACGCAAATTTGAGCGTAGAAAAGATATCTGCCTGGGTCAGGTGTCTTGCAAAAGTATGCAGCTCTAGTTTAAAGGACAGCAGAATGGTTGTTGCTACACCAATGGCTACTGCTATGGCAATATATCCCCAAAAAGACAGGGCACCGGCAATGAGGGTAACCAGTGCTGCGGCCTCCGTTGTGAGTCCTGATACACCCCGCCACGCCTGAATAAAGTGATTTACAGCCAATAATAAACCAACAATAACCAGAATGATCGCCAATGGCAAAGGAGAGTCCAATATATCGGTCATCATTGCCGAGGTCGCACCAATCAGGGCAAAAAGTGCAAAGGTGCGAACGCCCGCAGCCAATTCTCCACGTTTGTCACTGAAAGCATATTCCCGCTGTAATCCTATTAAAATGCCAATGGCAAGTGCGGCTGCAAAGCGTATCAGAGTACGGGTTGGGTCCATCTTTGCCTCTTAATCCTTAATTTGAATATCGGCAGTTTTTTTGACTGTATCTACCCAGGCTGCAATATGATCGTCTTTGAGATCGGTAGCGAGCCTGTCAAGTATATCTTCACGGCAGTCTGTCAAGGGCTTTTGACTGGCCGGAAATTTTTCATAAACCTTGGCTATGTGGTATCCAAACTGGGTCAAAAAGACAGGAGAGACCTCACCTGCATTCATGGAAAAGACAACGGTATCAAACTCTTCTACCATCTGACCGGGAGCAAAGGTTCCCAGATCGCCGCCATTATCATCGCAGGAAGAATGCTGATCTGCAATGTCAGAGAATTCAGCGCCGTTCAACAGTTTGGTACGGATTTCAAGCATTTCCTTGTACAATTCCTGTGCATTTCTGGGATCAACAGGCCGAACGATATGAGCGGCATGGATCTGTTCAGGGTTTGTAAACTCTTCTGTGTGTTCTTTATAATAGACTTTAATGGCGTTGTCATCCGGTTCCTGTACATCCTTGGTCAGGTCCGTTAAAAACTGGGTTACTTTGATATTGGTCTCGAGATCTGTTTTGACCTTGTTGTCATCCTTGGGGGTAATATTAAAACTCGAGTAAAATTGTTCATCGCCGCCGTGACTGGCTTTGAGCTCCTGAAACGCCTTGTCTATTTCAGCGGGAGGAACATGTTTTATGGTTTTTGTAGCCTGCTGCCGGATGATGGTCCAGTCAATTATATTTTGAGAGGCGATCTCTTTGATTTGATCGTCTGGCAGTTCACGATTGCTGCGCCAAACATTTTGTACTTCCTGGTTGCATATCTCTTTGGCTATGGTTTCGCCATTTACAATAATTTCCATTCTCTGCTCCGTAAATTCTGATTGCGGAATAGTACCGATGAGTAATCAATATCCTGTTGGGGGCAAGGCCCCCAAAGGGCCCTTAATCTTCTACTTCAATGACTTTGGTATTGGCAAGCTGGTCACCCCAGCGAGAGCCATCCGGGCGGGTAACAATAAAAACGATTTCTACAACAAACGCTCCAATAACCAAAAGCATAACAAGCGGAATAAGTGCTATGCCCACAATGGATACAATCAAAAGTAGTGTAACAACAGAACTGAGCAGGATTGCCGCGGCAAAGATCCAGTTACGTCTGATGGATTTGTTTAAATCCATCTCGGTGTCATCTGTTGTAACAACACGGAGATTCATCAATTTCTTGCCAATTGAACGTTTATCCATAAATTCAAAATCTAATCCGTCTCTTAGCAGCATATAAGCAGCACCCAGAAATCCGCCAATTAACGGAATGAGACAGGCTGCATACGCAATAAGCGAGTCAATTATTGCTGCAATAAAGCGTTTTCCAAGGTCAGCTTTAACGCTTTCAGGTTCTTTTGCAGTGGTTTTGGATGGCATGTATTCTTCTCCCGAGTTTTATTCTATCTGATTTTTTGTCTTAACAGTTTCATTTCTGATAATATTTCACTACTATTAGTACGTAAATGTTGGAATGTTCCGTATTTACAAGGTGTTCAGTACTTACAATACAAAAAAAAATACTTTTTCGCAAAGCGAATTTTCAGGAGGCTACATGAAAAAAAGAATCTGGATCCTGACGGTTGTTATAGCCGCGGGATTGCTGGCAGGCTGTGCCGCATTGCAGGAAATGGTCCAGGCACCTACTGTTCGGGTGAGCAATGTTGCTATGAATGATTTCTCATTCCAGGATGTGACGCTCGATTTTGGACTGGATGTGAACAACCCCAATGTCTTTGGAGTGGAATTGTTGGGATTTGATTATCAGTTTGTTATTGAAGATAACGAGTTTTTAAAAGGTACCGAGGACAAAACCCTGAGCATTACCCCGCAATCCAAAAGCACTGTCAATATACCCATCAAGATCAATTTCAAGGAATTGTATTCACTCATGACCAAGGTCAAAGATTTAGATTCACTCTCTTATCACCTGACCGGTAATTTTAAACCCGGTGGTTTGCTTGCGGGTGTAAATATTCCTTTTAACAAAAAAGGAACTCTGCCCAATGTACGTGTGCCCAAGATCAGTCTCAAAGGTGTGAAAATTGATAAAATGGGTTTTTCAGGGGTAGATCTTGCTGTGAATCTGGGGATTGAAAATATCAACTCTTTTGCGTTTAATCTGGGCAAACTGGATTATAACATCAGCCTGGGCGGCAATTCAGTAGCAACCGGAATGACAGACAAGCTTGCAGAAATTCCAGCAAAACAGAGTGGTGAAGTCAGTATCCCCTTGTCACTTAACCTGTCAGGACTTTCATCATTATATTCATTGCTAACAGGCAAGTCTGTAGATTGTGGAATAGTGGGAAGCGCGCAATTGAACAGTCCCCTGGGAGCATTTACATTGCCTATTGATGCATCGCAGAATGTGAAAATTTTTAAATAATATCAAACAATTGTTCACAAACAGAATCGTATAACAACAGTCCCTGGCGGGTCAATGCCAGGGATTTTTTATTTAGAGTCAATAATTTACCAGAGGGCGATTGTGCAAAGGGTTTTGTCTCGCTGTCTATCCCTCCAAGGCGGGTAATCACATCCGCAGCTTTGGTATGCAATTCATAACCGGCAAGATTTTGCCAATCTTCCAGGGATATGCCAGTCGTTCTACGCAAACCCAGCAGTATCATTTCTTCAAGACGTTGTTCGTGGTTAAGGGTTTCAGTGCTCTCAATGACGGACACATTGTTTTGAAGATTGGCGTTGTATTTATGTACATTGGCAATGTTCCACCAGCGAGAATTCCCGTCAAAGGAATGCGCGGATGGTCCTAATCCGTAATACGTGGACCCGTCCCAGTATTTTTGATTATGCTGCGATTCCAAGCCCGGTTTTGCCAGGTTGGAAATCTCGTACAAACGGTATCCATGTTTTTCCAGAATATCGGTTCCCAGAATGTACATATCCCGTTCAAGTTCTTCATCGCATTTGTACAGTGTGCGGTTTCGTATTGCTTTGTCCAGCGGTGTGCCCTGTTCAATGGTCAGGCCATACATGGAAATATGATCAGGTGCGAGCTCCACTGCCTTGAATATATTGTTTTCCCAATTAGCCAGACTCTGGCCGGGAATACCAAAAATCAGGTCAATGCCAATGTTGTTGAATCCCGCGTTTCTCGCTTTTTGGATTGCAGAGACGGCCTGTTCACTGTTGTGTATGCGACTCAGGATTTTCAATTCATCATCCTGAAAGGATTGTGTGCCTATGGTTATTCTGTTAAATCCGGCATTTAAAAAATCTGCCAGATTTGCATCCAACAGTGTCCCGGGATTGGCCTCGAAAGAGATTTCGCAATCCAGAGTCATATTGGTCTGGCTATTGATGCGTTCAAGTATGGATTTATAGATTGACGGATCAATCAGCGAAGGCGTGCCGCCTCCAAAATAGATGGTAGAGACAGAACGATCTTTGATTTTGTCTAGAATCTGTTCCAGTTCAATGTTTAAAGATTTTATGAATGTGGCTGTATTGTCCAGACTTGTAATAGAGTAAAAATCACAATAGATACATTTGTGTTTACAAAAGGGGATGTGAAAATATAGAGAAACACTGTTCATCAGGCTACCGGATGACGTCAAAAATGCGATTCCAACGGATTTTTGATGTGATCTTCCAAAGCGGTTCGTGCATATTCCATGACCAGTAGATAACCAGAGCTTCGCCCACAATGTTTTCCTTGGGCATAAATCCCCAGATACGGCTGTCTGCGCTATTGTCCCGATTGTCTCCCATCATAAAGTATTGACCTTCGGGGACAACTATGGGGCCATAGTACCTGCTGCTGGGAGTTATGCCGGCGTATTTACGGATGGTATATTCTTTGCCCAGCACAGTTTTAATTTTAAAATAATTGATGTAAATTCCTTCTTCGGCATCAAATTCTTTATGTGTGAATTCCTGTTTCTCATAAGGCTTGTGATTGAGAAAAACAATGCCATCCATAACCTGAACGGTATCTCCTTCAATAGCTACGCACCGTTTGATGTAGTCGAGGGATTCATCCTTGGGGTATTTGAATACAATAATATCGCCCCGTTTAGGCTTTTTCAGGGCGGGAAATCGAAAAGAAGGGAGCTTGATGTCAGTTAGCATGATGCGTTCTGGCGTTTGCGCACCATAAACAAATTTGTTAACAAGGAGAAAATCGCCAATAAGGAGTGTATCTTTCATAGACCCGGTTGGAATTCGAAATGCCTGAATGACAAAAGCCCGTAGAACAAGAGCCGCTACAATGGCAAACACAAAAGCTTCAACATATTCCCGAATGACATTTTTCTTGCTCATTTCACCTCGTTTTCTAAAAACATAAATAAATCAAATTTTGTCTAAAAAACAAGCGATAAAAAAAGGGCGGCAATTGCTTGCCGCCCTTAAAAGTTGGTTAAAAGATCGCTATCAACGGATTACGTCAAAAATGCGCTCCCATCTGACCTTGGATACAATCTTCCACAAGGGTGGGAACTTGTCCCATGACCAGTAGATAATCAGCGCTTCGCCCACAATGTTTTCCATGGGCATAAATCCCCAAACACGGCTGTCTGCGCTGTTATCCCGATTGTCTCCCATCATGAACAAATGATTTTCAGGCACGACTACCGGTCCGAAATCTGCCAGCCTGGATTTGTATTTAGCATAGCGGCGAATAGTATATTCTTTACCCAGAGATGTCTTGACCGAGTAATAGTTGACTTCAAAACGGTCTTCGGGATCATATTCTTTTTTCTGGAATTCTGCAGTTTCGTAAGGTTTATTATTCAAAAACACGACATTGTTTTTGACTTCTATGGTGTCTCCGGCCAGGGCTACGCAGCGTTTGATGTAATTCAGTTTTTTGTCACGTGGATACTGAAAAACTACAATATCACCCCGTTTGGGTTGTTTTACAGCGGGAAATCGAAAAGAGGGGAGCTGTATGTCGGTAAGAATGATACGGTCAGGGGTTTTGGCTCCGTAAACAAACTTGTTAACCAGTAAAAAGTCACCCACCAAAAGTGTATCTTTCATGGATCCGGTAGGTATTCTATAAGACTGGATGATAACCGCACGGATCAGTAATGCAACAATCAATGCAAACGCAAAAGACTCTACATAATCTCGAATAACATTTTTCTTTTTCATCTTTCCTCTAAAAACATTCTTTTATTTTAACCATTTGTTTTTTTGCAATTATAGATGTAGCTAAAAATGTAACTATAGACAAGATAATCATAATTATTAAAGCAAACCAGGTGTTTATTGCAGCCAAAGCAGCACCGGTTAAAACCAAAATGCCGGTATATAACAAAATGGATACATTCAACAAAACGCCTCCGGTTTCGCCCAGCATGGCGCGGGGATTGTCCCATTTTAATTGAGAGTATTTTACGCCTATCAATAATCCTATCCCGGTAATGGCAGCAATGTGAAACAACAGAAAAACAGTCATTTGTGCAATAATAATCAGTGAGGGTCTGCTAATAATAGAAATTGTAAGCAACCCGATGAATACTGCTAAAAATGTCAATATTGCGGGTAACACCTTTTTTGAATGCAGCAGAAAAGAAAACGGCAACGGGCAAAGCAGATTGTTATAAAATGCTTTTTTCTCTATTGCAATGGAACGGGATGCCAGTCCGCCTGCCATAATCGTTGCAGCAAGTATCAGTAATGTAAACGGCTGATAGTGACTAATAGTTTCATTTGTAATAGGCAGGGTTGTGTTCAGTGCCGTGGAAAACACAATCACCAGCGCAACAAAAAAGAACATTTGTGTTACAAATCGACTGTCACGGATGTTGAGTTTCCAGTCCCGCTCTATCAATGCAGTAAAAACCTTGTGGCTTTTAATTTGAGTTGCTTTACTGGTTCTTTTTACTGCTTGATGTGGAAACATTGCAGTCTCTGAAAAAACAAATTTTTCATTATCGTGTGCGTATTGCAATAACCAGGAAGATATATAACCCAGTACAATACACATCCCGGTTAGCAAACCCGCATAAAGGACGAAATGAGTAATTGTACCTGTTAACAGCGTTTTTAACGACAAAATCAGCCAGACAGGAGGCATCCAACTCATGTGCTGGATCGAGTTGTCGCCTAAATAGTGCTCAAAAATAGCGCGATCAAATTCACCCGAAAACGGGTCAATGCGGTCAAAATTATAAAACTGAATCAGAGTCCATATTCCAATGATTATGAATCCCAGTATGATTGAAGATACCTGGCGGCTTTTTTTTACCGGCAGCATGAAAGCAATTAACGCTGACAAGAGGGAAGAGATTCCGGAAGGGATAATCAGGAAAACAGCTATCAAGATCAAAAAAGGAATCAGATAAACCAGGTTATAATTTAACACAAAAAACAAGGCCAAAAGAATGGGTAAGCCAATTAGGGCAAAGGCAGTGCTGTTGGCGAGTGTTTGTTTCAAACAGTTTGTATTGAAACAGGGTGGTTTTTTTTAATGGGCAGTGAAAACAAGAGCGGCAGATCTTTGGCCAAAAAGTGGTAATGCAGCGCAAGCGGTATGCCGCTAAAGATCATGAGAAAAAACAAGCCGGTAATACTGAGAAGCGTATAGTTGAAGATGATATCAATTTTAAAGCCGGGAAGCATCGTCCAGCTGGAAAAGAGCTCAACTGTTGATTGATACACCCACCAGGGGATGAACAGCAGCAAAAGCGAGCGAAGAACGCGACTGCGATAGTTGGGAGCGTTTTTTTTTACGAAGAAAAGCGGTAAGCAGCAATAATCTGTTTTTTATCAAAACAAACAGCATTTTATTGCTCGCTGCTCAGAAAAGAATGAACGCTGTCACTGCCTGCTGAATCTGTAAGATTCAGAAACAGATCTTCAAGCGTTCCGTTATTAGCGTACTGGCTGCGTAATTCCGCAGGAGTGCCCAGGGCTGCAAGTTCGCCTTTGTTAATAATACCAATCCTGTCGCACATGGATTCAGCAATCTCTAAAATGTGTGTAGACATGAAAACCGTTCGGCCTTTTTCAACCCAACCCTTTAGCAAGTCTTTCAGGTTTCTGACAGCTTTGGGGTCCAGCCCGGATGTGGGCTCGTCTAAAATCAGCACCTGGGGATCATGTATAAGCGCGGCAACAATGGCAATTTTTTGCTTCATACCGTGCGAATAGTCTTCTATAAAGTCTCCAACACGTTCCTGAATGTTGAAAATGTCGAACAACTGCTGCATACGGGATTCAGTCAGAGATTGGGGTACCTTGTGCAGGGTGGCAATAAATCGAATATACTCAATTCCGGTGAGTTTTTCATAGAGGAACGGTTCTTCCGGCACCAATCCAAACTTTGCCTTGGCGTTTTCCGGATCTTGAAGCATATCAATGCCGCCGATCTCTATAGCCCCCTGTGTAGGTTGAATGAGACCTGTCATCATTTTTATGGTAGTGGTTTTGCCTGCCCCATTGGGACCTAAAAAAACAAAAAATTCATTATTGATTTCCAGGTCCAGATTATTTACTGCGGCAACTTTACCATATGATTTATATAAATTTGACAGTTTAATCATTAGCTTAGTCAGTTTTCAGTATGGCAAGAAAAGCTTCCTGCGGCACCTGTACAGTACCCAGTTGCTTCATTCGCTTTTTACCCTCTTTTTGTTTCTCTAAAAGTTTACGTTTACGACTGATATCACCGCCGTAACATTTTGCTGTTACGTTTTTACGTAATGCGTTTATGGTTTCGCGCGAAATTACCTTGCTGCCAATAGAAGCCTGTATAGCAATTTTAAACATTTGTCTGGGAATCAACTCTTTGAGTTTTTCACAAACTCTGCGTCCCCAGTCATATGCCTTGTCTTCATGTACAATTACGGATAAAGCGTCTACTTTATCGCCATTGAGCAGGATATCGAGACGTACTACTCTGCTGGGTTTGTATTCTTTGAATTCATAATCAAAAGATGCATAACCGCGCGTTATGGATTTCAGTTTATCGTAAAAGTCAAAAATAACCTCAGCAAGGGGAAATTCATAATGCAGGTTGGCGCGTGTTTTGTCGATATATTCGGTGTTTAAATAAGTTCCGCGTCTCTCCTGCGCCAATGCCATAATGTTACCAACAAATTCAGACGGTGTCAATATGCTTGAACGGATAATAGGCTCTTCGACACGATTGATATCTCCCGAAGATGGAAGGTTGGCGGGATTGTCTACAATCAGCTTTTCACCGCTGTTTGTGTAACAATGAAACTCTACGTTGGGAACTGTAGTTACCAGATCGAGCAGGTACTCACGTTCAAGGCGTTCCTGGATGATTTCCATGTGAAGTAAGCCAAGAAAACCGCATCTGAAACCAAAACCCAGGGCAACCGAGGTTTCCGGTTCATAAAAGAGAGCCGAGTCGTTCAGCTTTAATTTTTCAAGCGCTGCACGCAAGTCTTCATAATCATCCGTATCGGATGGAAATAATCCGCTGAAAACCATGGGTTTAATTTCACGGTATCCGGAAAGCGGTTCAGGAGCAGGATTATCCATGGTTGTAATTGTATCACCTACCTTGGTATCCTTGACTTCTTTGGCGCCGGCAATAATATAGCCTACTTCACCTGCAGAGAGCTTGTCCCGTTTTATTTGCTGCATACGGAAAATGCCCACTTCCTGGGCTTCATAGACCTTGCCTGTGGAAAAGAATTTTATATCCTGGCCTTTGCTGATATACCCGTCTTTGATACGAATGTATGCAACGGCACCACGATATGAATTGAACATGGAATCAAAAATCAGCGCACGGGTGGGTGCATCGGGATCACCGCTTGGTGCGGGAACCGTCTTGACAATGGCTTCCAGAATATCACTAATGCCTTGGCCGGTTTTTGCACTTGTCAGTACAATCTCTTCATCTTTACAACCAATAAGGTCAATGATTTGCTGTTTAACATCATCTATCTGTGCACTAGGCAGGTCAATTTTGTTAATGACAGGAATGATTTCCAGATCGTTTTCTATTGCCATGTACAAATTACTGACGGTTTGGGCTTCAACACCCTGGGCCGCGTCTACAATGAGCAAAGCGCCTTCACATGCGGCAAGGCTTCGAGAAACTTCATAGGTAAAATCCACATGTCCGGGAGTATCAATCAAATTGAGAATATATTTTTGATTGTCTTTACTCTTGTACTCCATGGTGATTGCATGCATTTTGATGGTAATGCCGCGTTCACGTTCCAGGTCCATACTGTCAAGCACCTGGTTCTGCATTTCCGTTTTACTGAGCGTGCCGGTTTCTTCTAACAACCGGTCAGCCAATGTTGATTTGCCATGATCAATATGGGCAATTATACAAAAATTTCTTATATGTTCCTGATTCATATACTCTTCTTTAATTGAATAAACATGCTATAAAAACATTTAATTTACGGAATTCCTTTCAAGAAATCAAGTCCAAGTGTTGAACATTTGCCTTGATATTTAAAAAAAAATGGAATAACATTTCTATTAAACGGGGTTTACATTTGCATAAATATGGAGTGATTATGAAAATTGCAATGGTTTGTTATCCCACTCACGGCGGCAGCGGCGTTGTGGCAACAGAGCTGGGATTGAATTTAGCGAAATTGGGACACGAAGTCCATTTTATAAGTTACAGTTCCCCGTTTCGTTTGCGTGGATTTCAACAAAATGTGTTTTATCATGAAGTCAATGTGTCAGCGTATCCTTTGTTTAAATATCCGCCTTATGATCTGAGTTTAGCGACAAAGATCATAGAGATAGCCCGCGAGTATTTGCTGGATGTGGTCCACGCACATTACGCAATACCTCATGCTGTCAGTGCATATCTTGCACGGCAGATTATGAACGGCACCGGTCCCCGGATTGTTACAACATTACATGGTACGGATATTACCCTGGTAGGTAAAGACGCCACTTTTTTTGAAGCTGTTCGATTCAGTATTGAACAATCTGATGGTGTAACGGCAGTGTCTAATTATTTAACCGAGCGTACAAAAAAAGAATTCTCCATTCAGAATAATATTAAAACATTGTATAATTTTGTAGATACAAATCGTTTTACCGGTGAAATAAAAAATTGTGATGCAAAACCATTCAAACCCAATAATGAAAAGCTAATTCTGCATGCATCAAATTTTCGCAAAGTTAAGCGATTGCCGGATATTATTCGTGCATTTGCCAAAGTCCATGCAAAGGTTCCGAGTCGTTTGCTGTTAGTAGGTGAGGGACCGGAGCGTCAGGCTTCTCAGGAACTGGCAAAAGAATTGGGCGTGATTGAGGATGTATTGTATCTGGGAACCCAGGATTATATTGAAAACCTTCTGGGATGTGCGGACCTGTTCCTGTTGCCCAGTAGCGAAGAGAGTTTCGGGCTTGCAGCCCTTGAAGCCATGAGCTGCGAAACACCGGTTGTCGGGTCTAACGTCGGGGGTATACCCGAAGTGGTAGATCATGGCATAAATGGATACTTGCATGACGTTGGTGATATTGATGCGATGGCCGACAGTATAATCGGTTTGTTAAGCGACGATGTAAAACTGCTAAAGTTTAAGCGAGAAGCAAGAGCAAAGGCAGTCGATGTGTTTGATACGCAAAAGATAATACCACAATATGAAGCCTATTATCAGGAAATAATTGCAGGTAAAGTATAAATGAATGTTTTGTTAACAGGCGCAACCGGATTTGTCGGTTCAGCTGTCTTAAATGAACTGCTGGACAATGGATTTAAAGTGGGATGCATTGTAAGGAAATCCAACACCCGCCTCGATGGTCTGCCTGTTCAACAATTGATTGCAGATGTCTCTGACCCTGCAAGTTATCGTGAGTATCTTGCTGATTTTGACGCTATAATCCATCTTGTAGCTATTATTGAGGAAAAACCCAGTAAAGGCATCACATTTGAACGGATAAACACACAGGCAACCGAGGAGCTGGTAAAACTTGCGTCTGAATGTGGCATTAAGCGTTTTATCCATATGAGCGCATTGGGCGCTGCCGAAGAAGGAATTACCCCTTATTTTAAGAGCAAGGGACTGGCTGAAAAAGCGGTTCGGGAAAGTGGTTTGGATTATACTGTTTTCCGACCTTCTTTTATTTATGGCCCTAATGATGCTGTATATTCCATGATTGCAGAGGTAATACGTAAAAGCCCTTTGGGATTGTACCCAGTATTTGGAAATGGAAAATACAAGCATCAGCCGGTATCCGTAAATGATATTGCCAGAGCTGTAACTCGATCTCTGGAAAATGAAAAGAGTTTTAAAAAATCATATGATATTGGAGGCCCTGAAGCTTTATCTTTTGACAAACAACTGGAGCTGTTGGGAAAAGCCATCCGGAAACACTGCAGGCCGATCCATATTCCACTGGGATTGTCAAAACTTTTGGTAGGTATTGCGCAATTGTTCCCGTTTTCTCCTATTGACCGCGATCGGTTAAATATGTTAATCCGGGATAATGTGTGCGATAACTCTTTGATATTAGCTGACCTGGATCTGGAATTAACAGAATTTAGTAATGGAATTGAATATTTGAATTGGAGGTATAATGAGTGATGTAAAGCTGTTGGAAAAAGGAGACAAGGCACCTGATTTTTCCTTGCCATCAAGTACAGGTGAAACCATTTCTTTGCAGGATTATTTGGGTAAAAAGCGAGTTGTTCTGTATTTTTATCCCAAAGACAATACATCCGGCTGCACCAAGGAGGCGTGTTCTTTTCGCGACAATCTGCCGGCAATAGAAGATAAAGATACTGTTGTGCTGGGTGTTAGTCCTGACAGTTTAAAATCTCATGATAAATTTATTGAAAAACATGAGCTAAATTTTCCGCTTTTAGCAGATGAAGATCATAAAGTTGCCGAGTCTTTTGGCGCGTGGGGCGAAAAAAAGATGTATGGTAAAACCTATTTTGGCATTATTCGAAAAACATTTGTCATAGGTAAAGATGGCAAAATTGAGCAGGCATTTCATAAAGTCAAAGCTGCCGAACATGGTGAAGAGATTTTAAACTTGCTTGATTAATTGGATTTTGCTAATTTGTCTTATATGATTAAAAAGGACAAATTGTGAAATTAAAATACGGTAAGCAATATATAGAGTTTACTCCATTTGAAAATGTTGACTGGTCGGTGCTTGAGCCAAAAGCCACGTCAGCATTTTCAAATGAAATGGATTTGATTCGCCAGGGTGTTGAAGAACTTTTGACTCAGCTCGAAAAAAATGTAAAATCCGGCGAATCGGTTTTGTGTATCATACCCGATCACACCAGAAAGTGTAGATTGCCCCTTGTTTTACCTGAATTAATTGACGCCTTTAAATCCCGTCTTGATATAGAACCCGAGTTTCTGGTTGCTAACGGAAGTCATGTGCTACAGCCGGAATCTATTATACGCAAGTTGGTTGGGGAATCGTTGTATGGTTCCATACGGATCACTCAACATGATGCTAAAGATGGTTCTGCTTTATCGTATGTGGGTGATACTACAAATGGCACGCAAATCTATCTCAATGCTAAAGTCGTAAAAGCTGATCATATCGTAACAATTGGTGGTATCCTTTTTCATTATTTTGCCGGTTTTGGCGGCGGTCCCAAAATGCTGCTGCCCGGAGTAGCGGGTTATGAGACTATACGGCAAAACCACAGTCGCACAATTGACCCTGCGACAGGCACCTATCATAAAGACTGTACTGAAGGTAATATAGATACTAATCCTGTCTATCTTGATTTAAAGCAAGCCCTGGGCTTTTTTGACAATATTTCATCGCTGCAATTTGCACTGGACACTGACGGTAAAATTGTTATGGCAAAAGCCGGACCTGTGCTTGAAACGCAGCGTGTTGTTTGCGCCAAGGTCCGTGAATTGTATACCGTGTATTATGATGAAAAAGCAGATATTGTGGTTGCCGGTGCGGGAGGGTTTCCCTCTGATGTAAATCTGGTACAATCGCATAAAGCTATTTTTCATGCATATCAGGCAGTCAAGTCCGGAGGCGTAATCATTGCCGCGGCAGCATGCAACGAGGGAGCAGGTTCTGCTACGTTTATGCCTTATTTTGAACAGGATAATGCTTCTGCAATTGGACAAAAACTGTTAACAGATTATAAAATAAACGGCCATACCGCGCTTTCGTTGAAAAGTAAAGCTGAGGATGTTTCAATAATTCTGGTATCTGAACTGGATGATCAATTGGTAAGAAAAACCGGTATGGTTCCCGCAAAATCCATGGAACAGGCAATGCGCTTAGCCAAAGAATTGCTGGCAGATGATAAAGTTAAAGGGTTTGTGTTGTCTCAGGCCAACTTGTTTGTACCTGAACAGAGAGGCTAATTGCCTTTCAGGTCCTCAATCAACATTTTTGTCCAGGATTCAATAAATTCCCAATCTCTGGTGTCAATATTGTCCTCTGAAGGTAAGCCTTTGCGTTTAAGGACGGTTTTGGTGATTTCCTGCATAACCGGATTCATCTTGGCAAAATCAATTTTACCGCCAAAGGCTTCAGATTGTATCAAGTGAATTTCGGGGTATTTTTCAAACAATGGATTGATAAATTCTCTTTTTATTTCTTCTCTTCCGTCAATGCAAGTGGCTGCAAGGCAAACAGCAAAAAAAGCAACTTTTTTCTGAGGCAAAACATGACGTTCTCTTGCTAAAAAATCTCTAACATTTGCCAGAGGTAAATCAGCTCTAACAGAGCTGCCTATAATAATTACATCATAATTATCAATGTTTGAAACTTGATCGATCGTATCTGTGGTGATTTTGAATGTGTTTTCGTGGGACAAGATTTCAGCTACTTTTTCTGCAACCTCTTTGGTTGACCCGTATCCGCTGCTATAAGTGACGAGGATTTCCATTATTTCTTCCTGTTAGTGACAAGTTGAAAAAAGTAAAATATAGATCTTGCAGATAAAATGCCAGAAAAAAATTACTCATTTTTTCAATTTAAAAGTATTTGTTGTAATTCGGATGCCCAGATTTTTATTTTGTCCCAGTTACGTGTATCAATACTGCCATTAGATCTAACTCCGGTTTTTTTGAAAACCTGCAATATCAAACTCTGCATAACAGGGTTGAGACGTTGAAAATCAATTTTACCACCAAATGCAGCAATGCTTTTAAAGTCCAAATCAGGGTAATGATCTTTTAATTGCTGAGAATAGGTAGTAATTATCTTTTCCTGACCTTCTTTCGAGTTCGCAGTCAGGCTTAGGATAAACATGGCAAGTTTTTTGTTTTTTAATAGAGATTTGTTTGCTGAGATGAAATCACGTGTGTTTGCCAGTAAATTATCGGCCCTTATTGAAGTACCAATAATTATAGTGTCAAAGGCATCAATGTCTTGCGGCGAGTCAATCAATTGCAAATCAACAGATGCTGAATTGTTTTCTGATATTAATTCTCCAATTGTCTCGGCAACTTCTTTGGTTGTACCGTAACCGCTGCTATAGATTATAAGTGTTTTTTGTGTCATAGGTTCTTGTAGTTTTTTTTGTAATCGACGAACATAATAACACACGATTATAAAAAAAAATTCAAAAAAATCTGCAAAAACCGAATTTTATTGTATATTTTTCACTCTATTTCTGCAATCAAGAATCCTTGTATGTCCTCATGAATACCAAAAAAGAATTGACTTTACTTGTAAATATTTATATATTTAACATCTGTATGCGAGAGTGGCGAAACTGGCAGACGCGCTAGACTTAGGATCTAGTGCCCCATGGGCTTGGGGGTTCGACTCCCCCCTCTCGCACCAAGCGTAGAGAATAGACGGTCGGCGAACAGATAGATTTTCTGCGTTCGTCGATTTTTTTTATTGAAAAAATTAAATACAAGAGGTTCACGAATTGGATTATAATATTACAAATGGGAAAAACTGGCACACTGTTATTGATGTTACAATTCCGCCGGATTCAATTAAACCTAAACTGGATGAGAATTTTAAAGCGTATCAGGCTAATGCAAAAATAGGTGGGTTTCGAAAAGGTAAAGTGCCTATGCAGCTTGTTAAAAAGATGTTTGGTGCCGAAATAGAGCAAGACACTTTTCGTCCTCATATTACAGAAGCCTGGCAGACCATCTTTAAAGATAATCCTTTTGAAAATGCAATCAATGAGCCTTATATCACAGATTTGAACTTTGACAACGATAAAGGCTTAACTTTTAATATTGAATTTGATGTCCGTCCCGAATTTGAAGTAAAAGGGTATGGCGATGTCAAGGTTGAGAAAATTACTTACGATATCAAAAAAGATGATGTTGATAATGCACTTGAAGAAATTCGCGAACGGCAGGCAATGGTCCATACTGTTGAGGGTGAAGCTCAAGAGGGTAATTTTTTGCTGGCAGACTTGCAAGAAGTTGATGAAGGTGGCGTTCCGGTAGTTGGAAGCAAGTACCCTGATCAGCAAGTGTGGTTGAGTAAAGAAAATGTTGAGCTCACTACACAGTTGTTGGGAGTCAAGGCAGGAGAGGATCGCAAAATCACATTGACATTACCATCTCAGGAAGAAGGTAAAGAGGGCGAAGAAAAGAAACAAGATTTCTTGCTGACTGTTAAAGAAATCAAAGAGCGCCGCGTTCCGGATTTGGATGACGAGTTTGCCAAGGATGTAGGCCCATATAAAAATTTAAAAGAATTAAAAGACCTTTTGAAAAAGAATATTACTGCTCAGGCAGAAATGGAAGCACGTGTAAAATTTGAATCTGACCTTGTTGATGGAATGGTAAAAAAGGTTGAAATTGAAGCTCCGCCATCAATGGTCAATAACTACCTGGGTGCCTTGATCGGTGATTTTAAAAAGCGCAATAAAGATCAAAAAGTTACTGATGAGCAGTTGATTGAATATTATAAACCTACAGCAGAAAGAACCATTCAGTGGATGCTGTTAAGGGAAAAGATCATAGAGCAGGAAAGCATTTTGGTATCTGAAGATGAAATCGAAGCTAAAATTAAAGAGCTGGAAGCATCAGAGAATGAGCATGATAAACAGCATGCCCAGGAATACCGCGATGATGAAAACGCAAAACGTAATCTTGAAGATCGTTTGTTAGAAGAAAAAGTTTACGCATTCCTTGAAAGCAAAGTCAAAGTCAGTAAGGTGAAAAAAGGATGGCGTGAAGTTGAAGAGCCTCAGGAAGCTGAACAAGAGGCCGCTAAAGAAGATTCTGCTGAAGAATCTGCAGACGGCAAAAAAAGTGAATAATTCAGTAATAGATTTGTTATCTATTACTGAAAAAAATATACGAATTTAAACGGAGTTACATATGGCACTTGTACCTATGGTAGTCGAGCAAACAGGCCGTGGAGAACGGGCTTATGATATTTTTTCCCGTTTGTTGAAGGAAAGAATCATATTTTTAGGTACTGCAATTGATGATACCGTTGCCAGTCTGGCAATTGCGCAATTATTGTTTCTTGAAGCTGATGATCCTGACAAGGATGTTTATCTGTACATAAACTCTCCCGGTGGATATGTTTCTGCGGGATTGGCGATATATGATACCATGCAATACATTAAACCTGATGTAGCCACTATTTGTATGGGGCAAGCATCAAGTATGGGGGCGTTTTTGTTGGCAGCTGGTACTCCCGGAAAACGATCTGCGCTGCCGCATGCACGCGTTATGATACATCAGCCTTTGGGTGGTGCTCAGGGACAAGCAAGTGATATCGAAATTCAGGCTAAAGAGATTCTGCATTTACGTGAAGAATTAAATCAGGTTCTGGCCAATCATACCGGCCAACCTTTGGATAAAATTGAAAAAGATACTGATCGTAATTACTTTATGAGCGCTCAGGAAGCCAAGGATTATGGTATTATTGATGAAATTATGATCCGCAAGAATACTGAAGTAACAAAAGAATAAGTAGGTTTAAGGGATAAATATATGGACCAGAATAACAAAGGTGATAACAGATTTGCCATCTGTTCGTTTTGTGGAAAAAATTCCAACCAGGTGGAAACCATTGTCACGGGTCCGGATGTAAGTATTTGCAATGAGTGCGTTGCAATTGCCAATAAAGTAATCTCTCGTGAAAAGTCGAAAAAACCTTTTACTTTACAAGGCAAAATACCGACCCCCGAAGAGATTAAGAATGAGCTGGACAAGTTTGTTATTGGTCAAGAGTACGCAAAGAAAAATATAGCAGTTGCCGTTTATAATCATTACAAACGTATTGAAGAAAAATCTGCTTCCGAAGAAGATGTTGTTCTTGAAAAAAGCAATGTGCTGTTGATTGGTCCTACAGGTACGGGAAAGACGTTGATGGCCCAGACTTTGGCCAAGTTTTTAAAAGTACCGTTTACCATTGCGGATGCAACCACTTTAACTGAAGCAGGGTACGTTGGTGAAGATGTAGAGAATATACTTGTAAGGCTTTTGCAGGCTGCAGAGTATAATGTGCAGCGTGCTGAAAGAGGTATTGTTTATATAGACGAACTTGATAAAATTTCCAGAAAGGGTGGGAATCCCTCTATTACCCGAGATGTCTCAGGTGAGGGTGTGCAGCAGGCATTGTTAAAGATGTTGGAAGGTACAATAGCTGCGGTGCCCCCGAAAGGTGGAAGGAAACACCCAGAAATGGATTTTATCAATCTAAATACAAAAAATATTTTATTTATTTGTGGCGGTGCGTTTGAGGGGCTTGATAAAGTCGTATCAACGCGTATTGGAAAAAAATCAGTAGGTTTTGGCGCAGATGTAGACAAGAACAAGCTTAAAGAAGAGTATGTTCTGCGTCATGTTGAACCCGAAGACTTGTTGCAGTATGGTTTGATCCCTGAACTGATAGGACGTTTACCGGTAATTACTACGTTATCTGATCTTGATGATGAAGCGCTTTTCCGTATCTTGACAGAGCCGAAAAACGCATTGATAAAGCAGTTCAAGCATTTGTTTAAGCTGGATAATGTAGAGTTGATTGTTGATGATGATGCATTATTTGAAATTATAAAAATTGCAAAAAGCCGCAAGACGGGTGCAAGGGGATTGCGCTCAGTGATGGAAGGAGTGATGCTGGATATTATGTATCATTTGCCTTCGCAAAATAATATTAAAGCCTGTAAGATCACAAAGCAAGTTGTGGTCGAGAAAGCAGAGCCTGAATATACTTTTAGAACCGATTTTATTGAAGATCATTCGAATTTAGACGATGCTGCGTGAAATCTTTGTTTTCAGTTGAGGTTTTATGAAAATAACCATGGCAGAATATGTCAAGAGTATTAACACACTTGAACAGCTGCCAAACGAAAACATTCCTCATATTGCGTTTGCCGGCAGGTCAAATGTTGGCAAATCAAGCTTGATGAACACTTTGCTAAACCGGAAAAAGTTAGTAAAGGTGAGTTCTACACCGGGAAAAACCCGTTCAATCAATTTTTTTTTAATAAATCAGGCGTTTTATTTCGTTGATTTACCAGGCTATGGATACGCCAAAGTCTCTAAAACTATGTATAGGGATTGGCAAAAGTTGATGGAAAGTTATTTGTCGTCTGTTGGGCAGTTGAAAGCGGTTGTGCATCTGTTTGATTTGAGGCACCCTATTACGCAGATGGACAAAGAGTTTCTAACCTGGTTGAATTATTATGATATTGACAGCATTTTGGTTGGAACAAAAGCTGACAAGTTGTCAAGGAACCAATTGGCAGTGCAAGTTGATTCAAATCGGCGTGTGCTGGACAATGAGTTTGGCAGCAAGACTTCAGTTGTTGCATTTTCTTCAGTTACAGGTAAAGGCAAAGACGAGCTTTGGTCTTTGATTTCGGAGCGCTTAAAAGCTACGAAATAGTAGTTTTTTGGTGTTTTCTGACATTTTTGGAGCATTAGCTGGAATTGAAGCAGATCAATTTTGTATAATAGTGCAGTATTTTGCTTGATTATAGTAAAGTTGGAGCCAAAAAGTTAGTGCTTTGGAAATTTTGTTCTGTTTTTATACAATTTTGTAGGTTTGCTTTTTTGAGCTGACATTATTGTGGTATTATTAGGGTTGCAGTGGTTTTGGGAAGTGATTTGGGTTTGTGTTAGTGCATTGTTTTTATTGGCCTTGGCTTGGCTTAAAAAAGAAGAAGAAACCGTAGTTTGTATGGCATAATTGTTGTCATGGCTTGAGCGTTTGGTCGTGCTACAATTTAAAAGAGGTGTGGTGAAATTTATGCAAATTGTTAGTTTTTATTTGCTTAATAGAATTAAAAAAATCTTGACAATATTTCAAAAAACAATTATATTTCTTAACAAGAAATTTGGTGACTTGTTTGAAACAGTATGGAATACAGATTTTTTACATTTGGTTAATATATTCGAAAAGGGCGCATTGAAATCGCCCTTTTTTATTTCCATATAAAATGAATAGCATTCATTTTTTCAAAAGGAGTTGTGTGATGTTAAAAAAACAAGTGATTGTTTGGTTTCTCTTGTTGTTACTTCCGGTGGCTTTATTTGCCGGTACAACAGGGAAAATTGTCGGTAAGGTTATTGACAAGGATACAAAAGATCCTTTACCGGCAGTGAATGTCCTGATTGAAGGCACAAAGATGGGTGCAGCAACGAATTTGAATGGTGAGTTTTTCATCATAAACGTTCCTGCCGGCTCTTATTCTTTACGTGCTGAAATGATTGGTTATTCGCCAATGCTCATTACCGATGTCAGAGTTAAAGCTGACTTGACTGCAAAGATAACTTTTAATCTTGAACCTACGATCCTTGAGGCCGGGGAAACCGTCACGGTCACTGCTGAGCGTCCCCTGATTCAGATGGATCAAACTTCAAGCCGTACAGTTACCAGCAGTGAAGAAGTTGAGCATATGTCGATTGACTCTTTCGAGGATGTAGTTGCAACATCTGCGGGTATTGTTGTTGATGATAATGGTAATATGCACGCTCGTGGTGGTAGAACGAGTGAAGTTACCTATTTGCTTGACAACTCGACCAATATTATGGACCCGCTTTCAGGTCAGTTTGATACAGACCTTCCGGAGCTTGCTATTGAAGAAACAGCGGTTATGACCGGTGGTTTTAGTGCAGAGTATGGTAATGCACAATCCGGTATCATTAACGTTGTTACCAAAGATGGTGGTCCGGTTCTTTCGGGTACCGTTCGTTACAGTACCAGTGCTCTTGATGGATGGGGCTCAACCGTTCGTGAAGATGAAGTGGTTGAAAATCGTCATAATCCCGAGTTCTCCATTGGTGGTCCTGTTCCTTTTACCAAAGCAATTGGAGTTCCCGGTGAATTGCGTTATTTCCTTACCGGATGGTATGAAAAATCTGATGGCCGTTTTATAAATCAGGAAAGTGAAGCAGGCACCTATCAGGGTAAAGTTACTTATAAAATTTCTCCAAGTCACACTTTGAGAATTAAAGGTCTTTACCATAAAAAAGATTGGGATTATTTTTCATCAAACAGTGGATACGGTGCGGAATGGAAAGTTCCAACTGTTGAAGATTTGAGTGAAAAATATATGCCGTTTGGTGATTTGAATAATGACGGTGTTGATGACAATTCCGGTTACATTCCGGATTGGTACAACAATGGCATGCTGGATACAGAAGATATTAATGGTAATAACTATCTTGATCTTGGTGAAGATTTGAACGGTAATGAAATTCTTGACCGTGAAGATCTCAACTATAATGGCAAGCTTGATGTATTCAATATGCTTGATCATCTTGCAGACTTGAAAGAAGAAAGTAATCAGCTTGCAGTTACCTGGACTCACCAATTGAGTTCAAAGACGTTTTACGAGTTGCATATTGATAGATATTATACACGATTCTTCCAAAATGCGAATGAACAAATTAATGAAGACCGTGATGGCGATGGAAAACTGGATGCCGTTAGTGAAAATGTTGATTTGAATGGCGACGGAACCATTGATTCATGGGAATGGAAAGATTTTGATGGTGATGGTTATTTTGATAACGTTGCTGAAGATTTGAATGGTAATGGTAAACTTGATTCTTATGGCACTGACCTGTTTACTGACTACAACTCTGATGGCTATGTAGACGCTTCGCAAGATGCCTATCCAAACGATCCCAGCAAATGGATGAGTTGTTCTGATATCCCATTCAAGGGTGAGAAAAATACTGATGGATATTATGCTTATGGTTCAGGTTTGACCTGGGACCGTACATATTGGTCAGAAAACAAATCTACAAGTTATGGTGTGAAATTCGATATTGAAAGCCAGGTTAACGCCAATCATAACGTTCGTACGGGTGTTGATCTCAAATATCGTGAAATTTTCAACTATGACGCAACCGACCGTTACGGATATGGTGAAAACTTTACCGTATTCCCAAACAGCGGTGCATTTTATGTCCAGGATAAAATGGAATACCAGGGTATGATCTTGAATGTTGGTGTTCGTTACGATTACTTTGACGCCAACTGGAACGATTATCCCAACAACCTTTATGATCCTACCTGGACTTATGATGATGATGGTCATGAAGACTTGAATGCAAACGGAACTCTTGATGAAGGTGAAGATACCAATGGTAATGGTTATCTTGATCAGGCTTGGGACCCGAATATTTACAATTACGAAGGTGCTCCTCAGGTTAATGATATCAAAGATCCGCAATCTATTCAATTCAAAGATTACTGGAGCCCCCGTTTTGGTATTGCATTCCCAATTACCGAGCGTGATGTAATGCACTTTAGTTATGGAAAATATTTCCAGGAACCTCTTGGAAATTATTTGTTCCGTAACCTCGAGTTTGATCTGGGTGGTGGTTTCCCGGTTATTGGTAACCCGAATCTTGAACCTGAAAGTACCACAGCTTATGAAGTGGGCTTGAATCACCAGATTTCTAACTCTATGAAAATCAAAGTTACTGGTTTTTATAAAGATATTTCAAACCTGACAGACAGTAAACCGATTTATTATACGGTACGTGACTGGTATGGTTTCTATTATAACGCGGATTATGGAAATGTTCGTGGTTTTGAATTTGAATTTTTAAGACGTCCTGAACGTATTGCATTTTTATACCTGAGTGGTCGTTTTAACTATACTTATCAAGTTGCTAAAAACAAAAGCTCTACGGTTGGTCAGGGTTATTCAACCGAATGGGCTGGTAATGTTTTACCACGATTTGAATCCTATACTGATTGGGATCAACGTCATACTATTAATGCTAACCTTGATCTTAGAATACCGAGAGATCAGAATTTGTTTGGCACTCCAATTCTTAACGATTTGGGTGTAAACTTTTTGTGGTACTATGGCAGCGGAACCCGCTGGACACCTCCAAAAGGCCAGGACAAAGCTGCTCCGGATAATACAGAGACATTGCCGTACAACATGACCCTTGATATGCGTATTACTAAACGCTTCCATGTTGGTCGCCTTGTACCTCAAATCTTTGTTGATGTCCGTAACCTGCTGGATCGTCAAAACATCATTGCGATTGATGATGAAGAGTGGTATTATGCTAAAGGTGATCCTGAAGGTAAATATGGCAACCCAACTGTTTATGACAGAGGTCGTTTGACCCGTATCGGTTTCAGGGTTGATTTCTAACATTGACATATGATTATTGATTGCTTTTTAAATTAATTGGAGGTGGCTTTGTTGTTAAAAAAATACAAGCTGGAGATAGTTCTAGTCCTTTTAATGGTTTTCTCTTTTTCCGTTGCGCATGCTGAAAGGCATCCGGAAAAAACAGACCAGCGCCGCGATTTTAAATTGCGCAAAACAAACAACCGTCCTGATCAGGAATTTAAGGCCCATACTATTGGTACTATGTGGAATGTTATAACCAATTATGGTAGTTTTGGTGATCCAAACTTTGATTCTTCAGGTCGTCCTTCTGTTGAATGGCCGGGCGCATCAAATAACAGTTATTTATACGATGCAGCTATTTGGGTTTCAACAGTATTAAATGGTGAAAAATTATGTTCAAGTTATTTTTATACATTTGAAGAATGGGAACCATCTGATGGTTCCCAGTTTTTGATGGGTAATGAAGAAGTGGTTGCTGTAGCAACTCCAAAATCTATCAACGACAGTTATTGTGTATTTGATGATCTTGAACCTAAAACAGAGCATGTGCCTTTGGGTATCAAAGTTGTTGAACGTGGGCTCTCCTGGAGCATGCCTGAATATGATGACTTTATTGCATATGAATTTGATATTATTAATACCGGTACAAACGGTTATCTTAAAGAAGTATATGTAAGCTGGTGGTATGATGTTGATGTTTCTTCTATTGATGTTACCGATAAACATATCGATGACCTTGTAGACTGGGACGGATACGATGGTTCTGATACCAATACCGACCAGGTCGATATTGTTGACCCCCTTGATCTTGATCAGGATGGAATTTCCGGTTATGATGATTATGGTATTCCTTATGGTCTTCCCATGGGTGGATTTAATGACAACTATGATCTTGAACAAGTCGAAGGTGATGGTGTTTTTGATGAATATTCTATCATCGAAGATGAACGTGGTGATGCTATTACTGCTGACGTTGCTGTTACCATTGGTGATTATGAAATCGCTGCTGGTGATCCGCTTGTAAAAGCAGATGGTACTCCATTGATCGGTTGGAAAGTATCACGTAACATGTCTTACATTTATGATGGTGATAACCCAAGTTCTTCAGAGAATGATTTTGGTGAACGTACCTTGAGTCCGGATTGTTCCGGTTTCATGGGTGGTCGGGTACTGTATGCAGATGCAGCATCTCCAGACTATGTGTTTGACGTGCAAGATTCTTCTCACTCTCGTATAACCCGCGCTTTTTCACACCAATGGTGGAACTGGGAAAGTGATCCTGATACCGATATCGAGCAATATGACTATCAAAAAGGTCAGCATGAATTCAGTAAAGGTTATCACTTTTTACCAAACCCGTTGGACGTAGGTGCGCCTACATTTGACTATCGTTTTCTGATTACTGTAGGTCCGTATGACATGGAAGCAAATGACACAGTACGTGTTGTTTGGGCAGAAGTAGTTGGCCAGGGCCTTGAAGGTATGCGTGCAAATGCTGATAAAGCGTTGGAAGCATATTACACAGGTAGTGAGTTCAGCAGTCCTTATAATCCTACACCTCCACATCAGGATACACACTGGCTGTTGCCTGCACCTCCTCCTACACCAAACCTGCGTTACAGTCCGAATGACCGTTCTGTAAATTTGGTATGGGATAATATTGCAGAAATTACACCCGACACAAAAACCAAAGAAATTGATTTTGTGGGTTATAAAATTTATCGTGCACAATATACTCCAAGTAACTGGACACTCATTGCAGCTTTCGACAATGTTGATGGACCTGTCAAAGTTGTAAATACAGAGCGCGATTCTTTGGGTTATGTAGATTTGGATGATATTGCAAATGAATTTGTTGATGTTGGTGGTACTACACCATGGGGCACAACTGTAGAAGCGCCTATTAATGGTATTCCTTATTTCTATACAGTTGTAGCTTACGATACCGGTGATGAAACCATTAATTTACCGCCTTCTGAAAGCAGTAAATCCAATTACAGTAAGAGCGAGTCAGGTGCTCCGCTTGCTGTAATACCGAAACGTATGTATGAAACTGAAGAAGTAGTTGATTTACAGAAAATTAAAGTTGTTCCCAATCCATACAAGGCAACCGATGTCTTTGAAGACATTTACGAAAACGCAATACTTTTTACAAACTTGCCTCCTGTATGTAAAATTACAGTTTTTACTCTTGCTGGTGATATGGTTATTTCCCTTGATCATACAGATGGCAGTAGTGTAGAAACCTGGGATTTAATATCCAGGAACACTCAGTCTGTAGTAAGTGGATTGTATGTGTATGTGGTTGAAACGGAAAATGACAAGTTTGTCGGCAAGTTTGTAATTATGATGTAACGTATTGCTGCCTTTGTTTTTCTATTGTAGAATGCAAATCATAATAAAGAGGTTATTACTAATGAAGAAAAAATTTACTGCTTTATTGTGCATCACCTTAATGTTTGGATTGGTTCATGTTTTACCTGCCCAACAATTTGCCAAAGTTGGTACAGCTGGTTCTCAGTTTCTGAAAATTGGCGCCGGCGCAAGAAATGTTGGGCTAGGAAATGCATGTGTCGCCGTTGTTGATGATGCGTCTTCCATGTTTTGGAATCCTGGCGGTTTAGCTATGGTTAAGAATTATAATGTGTTGATTTCTAATGTTCAATGGTTCGCTGATATTCAAATGAATGTAGTGGGTATTGCAAAAACTTTTCCTTCTCTGGGTTCTTTTGGTGTGAGCGCCATGGTGCTTGGTTCAGGAGATATGGATATTACTACTTATAAATATCAGGAAGGAACCGGCGAACAATTTTCGAAAAATGATGTTATGATTGGTTTGAGTTATGCAAGATATCTGACTGATAAATTTTCTTTTGGTGGTACCATTAAATATGTTCGTGAAGATTATGGCTCTATAAATGATTATACCGGTGAAGATGAAATTGCTTCCGCATGGTCATTTGACTTGGGTGCTATTTATCAAACAGGTTTCAAGTCTTTGCGTTTAGGTATTGCCATTATGAACTTTGGTCCTGAAATGCAGATCCCTGGTCAGTATGCTGATATTGTTGGTTTCGATTCTGATACTCAGCAGTACATTACTGAACCGTATGACGATTATCGTCCCTATCATCTGCCTTTGATTTTTAGAGCAGGTTTTGCTTATGATCTGTTTGATTCTCCTCTGAACAAATTTACTGTTTCCGGTGACCTGGTTCACCCCAATGATAATGTGGAACAGATAAATCTGGGAGGTGAATATTGGTTTAAAAATATTATTGCCCTCCGTGGCGGTTATATCGGAAATCATGATGCTGCCAACTTTTCTGTTGGTGGTAGTTTGCGTTTGAGTTTGAGTGGACTGGGTGCTGCAAGCATCGATTACAGTTATACCGATTTTGGTATACTGGATCTGGTCCACCAGATGGCTTTTTCTTTGGAATTCTAATTTAGTTGATAATGATTATTTCCTGATCTCTTGAAAGACCTTTACCGGAGGGATATATGTTTAAAAAATTATCTGTTATTTTCCTTGTGCTTTTATTTATGGGAAATGCATTATATGCCCAGACAGTTGGCGAGTCCAGATTGTTGTGGGTACATAATTATCAGTTTTTCCAGTATGATTATAAAATTGGTGCCACTTTGGCCGCAATTGGTGAAAATTGTGATGTTTGGGTTGAGAACAACCTGATTACTGCTATCACAGTTGATGAAACCAATGGCGTTGTTTATGCAGGTACCAAACGAACTGGTGTTTTTTCAAAAGGATTGAACGAAACAACCTGGGTCAGCCTGAGTGATGGCCATCCAAACAGTTCAAGAACTTTTGGAAAAAGCCCGGTTAACGCGATTTTTGTTACATCTGATGGAACTGTTTTGGCAGGCCTTGATGATGGTATTTATCGTTGGGACGTTGAAGGCGCTCGCTGGAGACGTGCTACTGTTCGTACTCCTGTCTTTTGTTTCGCTGAAGCAAATGGCGTTGTTTATGCCGGTCTGGGCGGTTACGTTTGGGCAGATGATGGCGATGAAGATAGTGATATCGATATTGATGCTGGTGTTTATGCCAGTGACAATGGCGGTACTTCATGGGACCGTATGTCAAATGGTTTACCCAAAGATGGCGATGACGAATATTTACCTGTAAACGCGCTTTCTGTTGTTGATGGTTCCGTTATGGCCGCTACAGAAGCCGGTGTCTTTTTAACAAAAAATCAAGGCGCTTACTGGCAGGGTGTTGAACGCAAAATTACAGCAACCAAAGCAAACACGGTTGTAAATGTTTTCGAATCTACTCTTGATGAAGCCAAACTTGCTGAATTGGGCCGCGCGTTGTGGGACCCCAATACAGGTGAAATTTACGATAACTGGTTTGCGGTAGATGGCATTAGCCGCGAAGACAAAGTTGTTTTAGTAGAATATGACAGCTTGGGACAACCCTATAGAAAATTTATTTGTCCACCCAATGATCTTGAAACCACAGATCCATTATATACTCAACGAAATACAGAAGGTATTGTAGGTGATGAAGGTTTGTGGAATATTAGAATTAATGATTATACACAAGACTTTTCAACATACACTGGTTATGGCCCTTTTCCTGGTATTGATGTAAATGATTTCAAATTTCATGGTGAATCGGCAAAAGCTACAATAATTGATCCACTTGCTGAGATATTAATTGTTGTTTCTTATCCCGCAGATCCCAATTTTGAAGTGGGTGGTAAATTTATCAATGTTAAATACACTGATGGAACCAATACCTGGGTTTGGACTGCCAAATCTACTTCACTTCGCGGTTTGAATAATGAGAAAAAGGGTATCCTGATAAATAATGATAACCTGGTTTCTGGTGAAGAAATTGATAATTATGATGACTTTAATACCACAGAAATAATCGCCCAGATGGAACTTTATACTTCCAGTGGGTTGGTGTTTAATAAAATGGCATATGCCGGTAATGACCAGGTTGTTTATGCCGGTAATGAAAACGGTGTTTATAAAACATCGGATATGGGACTTTCCTGGGACCTTGTTGGTTCTGTAACTGAAGGTCTTGAGAATATTGATATTCAAAGTTTGACAGCATTAACAGACGGTTCACTCTATGCCGGTACAATGGATAATGTTTTTAAAAGCACAACAGGCGGAACCTCCTGGGAAGCACTTGGAACAATTGATGCTGAAACAGAGGTATTTAGTGTAAATGTTATCAATAACACCTTGTATGCAGGAACACCTTATGGTTTTTATGAAACTGCAGACAATGGCGCAACATGGACAGGTTCAAACTTTGGAATGCCTGCTTATGTAAATGAAGAAAATATTCAAACCTTGATCAATTATTTTGACAATTCCACCCCTGCTAATCCTTCAATGGGTGTTTATGATGTTATTGCTCAGCAGTTTGGTGAAGAAAATATCCCGGACATGGATGATAACAACAAAATTAGCATCCTTTTGCATAACATTGAAGATATAGGTTACGAAGAAAACCTGACTTCTAACGGTTTAAGCGGAACAACCAATATTGCCGGTTATTTCCGTCCTGAAGATCAGAACCTGATTGGCAATACCAATAAAGGCGAGTTCCTTTATATTGATTCCCGTCAGGCAACAGATGCTCAGCGTGCTGCAGCTTTGGGACATCAATTGCTTCGCCTGATGCACTGGAACAATGATTATGATGAACAGAGATGGGTTACCGAAGGAATTGGCTTTATGGCAGAACGCCTTTGTGGCTTTCCTTTGCCTTCATCAATGCCTGATTTTCAGACTTTGACAGGTGCAGCAAATGTTTACAGTCTTGTTGCAGGAACTGCACTTAGCCCATGGGCTGTAAGTCCTGATGATGGTGACATGAATAACCGCTTTACCCAGGTTTCCATGTTCTTTACATATCTTTTTGAAAACTTTGGCGGTTTTGACCTTTTCAATAAAATCATTGCCGATGAGGACAATGGATGGGAAGGTATTCAAAATGTATTGCAAGCCGAATATGGTAAAAATTTCGACGATGTTTATGCAGCTTGGGTAATTGCCAACTGTATCAACGATGTTAATCAATCTGATCCCATTTCCGGTGCTAAATATGGTTATCAAGATTCTTTATATTCTGCAGTTTTGAATAATTATATGGATGAAAAAGGTTTAGGTATGAATTATGGAAACCTTTTTGGTCACAATACTTCAATGTCTGAATACAAAGAATATAGAGTTTTACAGGAATATGGACAAGGACTGAATAACTGGGCATATACTATTCGTTATCTGTTCCCTGATCCCAGTATCTTTGCAGACAATCCTGTACAATCCGTAATAAATTATTGGGACAAAGATCTCAAAACCGGTGAACCCATTAATATGAAAATCAATGCAAGTGATTATGCAAACCTGCGGGTGCACCTGATCAAAGTTAAACCAGATGGCTCCAAAGATGTAGAAAATATTACTTCTTTGTTTAATGAAGAAAAAGAGTTATCTTTTAATGTCTTGGATAAATACGAACCCAATGCTGACAGAACATCTTTAAAGTACCACGAAATGTATGTTGTAGTAAGTAACCAGGATTCTTTGGGACGTGGTGTTAAATATTTACAGCTCAAAGATGTAACACCACCAGAAGTTGATTATCAGATTGTTCATAACCCATTGTATCCTGAATTTGTTGATATTTTAATATCAGCCAATGAACATACTTTTTCAGACATTGGTACTGAATTTGAAAACCCAACAGTAGAAATGGTTTATTTTACTGATACAACAGCAGTAGATATTTCATTGTTTGACAACATTGATCCAAAATCAAGTGGAAGTGGCGCTGATATACAAAGTGAATACTTTATTTATAAAGGCCGCTATCATTTGACTGAAGAAGGTCAGGTTAACCTGGTTATTCGTAAACTTCAGGATTGCGCGGGAAATGATAATGAAGAAATTGTAGCTCCTCTGTCAGTTTCAAAAGCATTGCCCAAATTTTCAACAACTCTGGTAACAGATGATGAAAATGCTTCTATGGTTATTCCGTCGAACACATTTTTGTCAGAAACATATTTGACACTGTTTACAAACAAACCCGAAACAATGGTTGGATTGCAAAAATCAGATGCCGATGATTATGAATTTGCAAGCGATCTTTATCAATTCGGTCCTGTAAATAAAAGTTTGAATAATAATGCGGCTTTAAGCATCAAATATTCAACAGATGCCGTGTCAGAAGACATTGGCTTGTATCGTCTACAAGATGATGAATGGATATCAGTGCCAGCTATGATTAACGAAAAACAAGGTACAATTTCTGCCAGTGTAAATGAGCTGGGTGTATATGCAGTTATTTCTGGTAATGTTGCTAATCAGAGCATTGAAACAGAACAAGTACCAACAACCTATGCGGTTTATCAGAACTATCCTAATCCGTTTAATCCTTCAACTGAAATTAAATATCAGGTGCCTCAGCAGGAACGTGTTGTAATCCGAATCTACAACATGAATGGTCAATTGGTAAATACCCTGGTTGATCAGAATATGAGTGCCGGTTATTATACTGCAAAATGGAATGGATTGAATGCAAGAGGTGCCAGAGTAAGTAGTGGCGTTTACGTCTATGAAATGCGTGCTGGCAGCTATGTAGAAACACGGAAAATGGTTCTGATAAAATAATGTTGATTATTTAATTTGCTATAGATTTAAGGAGGCATTGATGATTCAGATTACTCGAAACAAAGACCTGGCTGCAAGATCGGTTTTTGTTCTCATTGCAATCGTTACTTTGATGGTCTTGTTTGGTTGTTCTGACAAATCAGATAATATACCTACAACCGCACAGTCTGTTGAAGGTTTAATAGTAGAAGGCTGGACAGCCTACCAAAATGGTGATTATGAAGCTGCTGTGGCAAACTTTGAAGCTACTTTGCAAAGAAACGTTTCACCTGAACTTTCTATTGATGCATATAGAGGTTTAGGTTGGACCTATAGCAGACTTGAAAAATATGCTCAGGCTATAACAAACTTTAGCTTTGTTATTAGTCTTGAATCTGTTAGCAGCAGCCGGTTTCCGGTTGTTGCTAAAGAAGGTGTTGAGGCTTATGCTGTGCCAGACACTCAATATGTAGATGTGAACGGCGAGTTGCAACTTATGACAGATGAATATATTGTCAGCATTGATGATATTGACAGTTATAGTGCACGTGTTGTTCAAAAAATGGGAGCTTCGCCAGCTTTTGAGTTGGATCCTGGAACCCGTGTGATTAATTTACCCAAATCAGAACTCAGTAACGCAACTTCAACAGCACTGGGAAATGCATTGGATAATTCTCTAAGTTTTAATCCTGCAACTTTTACTACTGCTGTTGCTTCTGAAAACGAGTTGACCGAGCTGGATCAATATTACATTGATACACAAACGGGAGTTCTTTCAATTGTGCCACGTGTTGAAACCCTTAAAGAAATTGAAGCTATTTTTACGTATCATGAAAAAGGATATCTCATTGACAGATATACCAATCGTTTTATTGTTTTAAATGAGGAACTTGAAGATCTAAGTGATGCTCCCGAAGATCAACCGGGTGATATCTATTATATCAAAGGTGATTTCTACAATAAATACGATGCTAATAATCCTCAGAGTGGTGGTACATATATGCAGGCCGACGCTTATGCCGGCATGTCTGCAGCTTATCTTGCACAAGGTGATTATGTTTCTGCACTTGAAGCCAGCCGGGCTTTGATGTACATCAACCAGGATTTAAAAGCCCTTGATAGTGGTAAATATCCATATCAACGTAACCTTTTTGATGGTGATACAGACTATAATATGTGGGATTTTTACAAAGTAATGGCTATTTGTTATTATAATATTAATGATTATTTAAGTGCTGAAGAATGTTTAGAGGTTTATCTGGGTCAGGGAGATGTTGTTGATAATACCAGAACAGATTTTTCATTCAACTTGATCTCTTTGATTAATGGCCTGAGTGATACACCTCCAGCGGATTGGAGTCCTAAAGATATTTTTTAATATAAATTTAGCAGGCATTCAATGAAGCATTTAAAAAAAGTCAGGAAAAGGAGGTGAGCGAGCAAAAATTTTATTGTAATACTTAAACTTGTTGGTAAGAGTTAATTCACTGATTTTTTAAATTGGGAGGAATTATGAAAAAGGTAAATTCCTTATTGTTACTGTTTGTTGTATTTTCTTTAATTATGGCTTCCGGAGCAAGTGCTCAGTTAAAATTGGCAAAAATTGCTGATCCTGATCCTGTATCCGAAGTTAGCGTAACTGCTTTTACAAAACCTGGTGGTATTGATGTTGGTGATGCTATGCCGCGTGCATTCCACTATGGTGGTCGTCACTCTGCTCGTACCTCTGATGGTCTGCTCCATGTTTCTTGGGAAGATCCTGGTTACGATTTCCCATACTATGCACATTCACTTGATGAATTGGGCCTGGAATGGACAGAACCTATGAACATCCCTGAAACCATTGGTTATACCGGATGGAGCCGTAGTTTAATGGCTAAATTATCCATCGATCCAACCAATGACGACCTCTACCTGTTGCCTGCTATTCAGATTACAGGTGGTGTATGGCGTACTCAGTTGACCCGTTCTACTGATGGCGGTGAAACCTGGACTCCTTTTATGGACTTGGGTAACAAAATCAATGTTCCTACAGCTGAAGTATCTTGGGCAACTATGACAATTGGTTCAGACCGCGTTGTTCATATTACCTATGCTAAACAAAATCAGGACATGTTCTATACTAAAGCTGATCTGTCTGCTGCAGACGGTGCTGCTGATTTGGAAAACCTCGTGTTCACCAAATCTGACGGTTCTGTTGGTGCAGAAGCTATCAGTTTTGTTCCCAGCGGTGTTGTATTCCAGGGAACTATTTTACTTGACCGTAACAACGATCCCCACATCATCTTTTCTGGTGACGGTGGTTCTGATACATTTGGTGATAAAACCCCTTATCACATTTATTACAAATCAGCAGCCCAGGCATGGGGCCCCATTCCTCCAACACGCTTGAGAGCAGAATTGGAAGACTGCTGGGGTATGCCTGAAATGATCTTTGATCAAAACAACCGTGGTTACTATTTCATGGATGGTTATGAAGCAGAAACTGTTTGGTTTGGTACCTGGGAACCACCAACGGATGCTACAAGTGCAACCGATTTTGGTTCATTGAACAATGGCGAAGGTTACGAAGGCGCTGTTCAGTTTAATTCTGACAATTATGCCAACATTCCTGTTGTTAATGATGATCATCTGTATCTGCCAAACGCAGATGTTGATGATGAAAACGACATTGTTTATGTTGTTATGAATACCAACTGGTATGAAAACTTTGTTGGTGGTGGTGGCGACATTGTTGCTTTGAAACTTGTTGACGCTACCAGTTATGCTGGTGTTGGACCTGCTGATATGGATTGGGAATTGCATCGTTGGATTACCCAGGATGGTAACTCTCCTTTGGGTGATCAAGGTTGTGATGTTGTTTACGATCCTGCAAGATCAACTCTTGACATTTTCTGGTCAGCTGCAGGTGCTCCTTTCAATAAAGCACAGTACATTGATGGTACAGCAGTTATTCCTGAAATTGATGCAAAACCACAAACACTTGATTTTGGTTTGACTGTAAATAACCCAATAAACAAAGGCGAAACCATTGTAATGACCGGTACGGTTAAAAACAATGGTACCAGCTCTTTGGGTCCTGTACCTGTATCATTGGTTATTACCAATGAATCTGGTGACACTTTGTACACCAAAAACGATCAAACTCCACCATTGTTGGCAGGCGCAGAAAGCCGTCAGTTGACATTGGGTGAATTTACTGTTCCTACTGAAAAAGAATTCTATAACATTTATTTGACTTCTCTTTACAATGGAGACGGTGCTGCATACAACGATGTTGTAAGTTCTGGTTTCTATGCTTATCCTTCTTTGGATGAAGTAGTTGTTTTTGAAACATTCCAGGAATATCTGAACCTCGATGAAGATGGTGATCATAACTGGTTCCCATTCCCAACCTGGTCTGAAAAGGCTACTTATAGTGATGACCTGGATCTTGGCGGTTGGACTACAGTTGATAGTGCAAACACTGAAGATTTTGACTGGTTAAATACCTGGTTTGTAAATGATGAAGATGAACCAAACAACATTGGTGCTTACATTCGTCATATGGCTGGTATTCGTAATGATACTTTGTATGGTGATATGGCTACTGGTACCATTCCACAACCACAAAACGAATTGCTGTACAGCCCTGTTTATGATCTTGAAACAACTAATGATGTTTACCTCGAATTCTCCAGTAAAATTGGTGGAACCGATGGTGATGACAATTTCCCAATCTATGCTTTGGTTGACCTGTCTGTAGACGGTGGCACAACCTGGCTGCCAGTTGTTCATTGGGCAAAAACTGTTGGTGGCGCTGCTGAAGCTATTTCTTTCAGCCTTGAATACATGTCTTATGAAATTACAGATATGGTTGCTGGCGCTTCTTCAGTACAGTTCCGCTTCTGGTGGAAAAACCTCAACAATGATGGTGGCTTTGCAACCTGGTTTGTTGATAATGTAACTGTTATTGACCGCGATCCATTAGGTAATGCAGTTGATAATGTAGCTGTTATTGATGGTTACAAACTGTCACAGAACTATCCGAATCCATTCAACCCAACTACCGACATTCAATTCACCATGCCGGCTAGTGGTAAAGCAAAACTGACCATTTACAACGTAACCGGTCAGCAAGTTGCTAAATTGATCGATGGTACTGTAGCTCAAGGTACACATACCGTTCGTTTTGACGCTCAAAATCTGCCTACTGGTGTTTATTTCTATAAATTCCAGACAGAAAATTTTGAATCCGTTAAAAAGATGGCTTTGATGAAATAAATTATTCATGGGGCGATACAAGACATGTATCGCCCTGTTTTCTCTCCTTTAAAAAAAACTGAACAAATTGTATTCACAAGGAGAACAATATGACAAAAAATAAATTGGTTGTGCTGTTTTTATCTTTGGTATTGTTGTTAACGTTTACAACAATGTCATTTGCAAAAATTTCCAACACCGATACAAAGGTAAAGGTGAATAGTCAAAAAAATGGCTATTTTAGTGTTAAGACAATTGATGGTTCTTCCAAAGAAGCCATCATGAAGGCTAAAAAAGAAGCCTTGAATGCAACATTGTCAAAACAAGAAATAATTAAAAATAACCTCATTCGCAACAGCCTGAATTCTGATAATGCGGTATTTATGCCTTTATTAGATGAAGTTCCAGGTGGTGGTGATATTTATCCTGTTTATGTTGCGCATTTTGATTCACTCAAAGATTTTGAAGAATTTACCAAAGTTGACTTGAGTGAAGATGGTGCCGGTAATGATTGGATGTGGCTTGATTATATCAATGTTATGGGCTACCCTGCACAATATGAATATTACAATTCTGCAATTGCTCCTGAACCAGGCGGCGATTTTGGTGGTACTGTAGCAGCCAAAGACGAAGCTATTGAAATTATGGTAGGCGTTCCAACTACAAGTGAACTTGGTGATCCTTACCGTGTTAGTAATTTAGTTTTGGACATGTATCTTGCTGAACCTGATGCTGATGATGAATTTTGGATAGAAATTAAAGAAAGTCCAAAATGGCATTTGGCTGATGGCGAATGGCAGATGACCAGTAATCAGTATGCTGCTCCTGGTTATGGTAACTGGTGGCGTGAAGATTTGCGCACTCCTTTCCTTGATCTGACTGCTGCTTCTGGTGCAGTAACATTAACATATGACCAAATATATGGTATGGAAAGTGGTAACTGGGATGGTGGTAACCTTTGGGCACGTACTGCAGAAGATGCAGAATGGACCCTTTTAACACCTGAAGGCGGTTACCCTGACATGGTTAGTGCTTTTGAACAACAAGGTATTACTGCTGAAGATCCTGCTGGTTTTGCCGGCGAAATTCATGACTATGAAACCGTAACTGTTGACCTTTCAGCTTATGTTGGTGGAATGGTTCAGGTTCGCTGGGCATTTGCCAGTGATGGTGGTTACAGTGCTCAAGATGGAAACACTGGTGAAACTTTTGGTTGGTTTGTAGATAACATTGATGTTTCTGATGGAACCGGTTCTTTGTTCATCAATGACGGTTCTGAAGCTGGCGATATGGAAGCTCTCCGTTTGGGTCAAGGCGAAGCCGGCCCATGGGAAGGTATTGCCGGTTGGTCAGGATACGGATCTGAATCTATTACTACCGCTTTAAATATTACTGAAAATGTTATTGGCGCTCCCGGAGATTCTTTGGGAATTCGTTTCCGCGCAATTTATGATGACAATGATGAAGGTACCAGTGGTGATCCTAACTGGGGTTTTGAAGTTTACAATGCTTCTTTTGAAGTTTACACCCGTTTTGCAACAGATATTGGTGTAAGTTTTGTAGACCTTGATTCTACTTTTTCTAAAAATGGATTTATCACAGTTGGTGAAACCTATGATCCTCAGGTTGTTGTTTCTAATTTTGGCCTAAGTGATATTACTATTTACAATACTTTTGTAAAAATCGTAAATAATTTTGGTTCTACTGTTTACGAACGTTACCTTTATACTTATGCTCCTGCACAGGGTGATACCCTTAAAATGTACCCAGGACAACAAGAATTCAATGAAGGTATGGATTTTTACAATTTTGCAGACTGGACACCAGAATATCAGGGTGATTATACTTTGATCGCTTATACTGATATCTATGGTGGTGATGATGTTGCAGAAGATGATTCATTGGTTATTGATTTCCATGTTTATGGTGAAGCTCCTGCAATTGCTGAAAATTTTAACACCATAACTGATGACGAACTGTATGCTAACTGGGGTTATGAAGGTGTACTTGGCCAAGATGATTCATGGTATATTGGCGATTCCTTTGGCAGAGGTGATAATGAACTCTGGGTCCTCAAATATAATGATGACCTGTCTTTTGATGAACAGATTGTTACACCAGTATTGGACTGTTCAGAAATGACAGATGTTGCGTTAAAATTGGAACATCATATTAGTGGTAGTGTTGCTGATCCTTTTGAAGCTAAAATTATTATATCCACTGATGGTGGTGCTACTTTCCAGGACTTTAAGGTCTTTACAGAAGCAACACCTGTTGCTGAAAGAAGAGGCACTTTTATTTATGACATTTCAGCTTTAGCTGACGGTCAAGCAGCTGTACATGTTGGTTTTACATACAAGACTAATGCCCAGCTTGCAGCAGCTGGCGGATATTTATATTTCACCGTTGATGATCTTTCTGTTTATTCAAGCACTGGTGTAGATATGACAGATCCTGGTACTCCTGTGAATTTTGTAGGTGTTGCTGGTGATATGCAAGTTGGTTTGACCTGGTCTGGCCTTGAAACTGCTTCTTATTACTCTGTATTGGCTGCCGACACTAATGATGTTGCTGTAGCTGAGGTTGTTGCTGAAGTATCTGATTCTATGGCTACTATTGATGGTTTGACCAATGGTGAAACCCTGTATTTCTGGGTTACCAGTACAGATTTTAATGACAATGAATCTGCTGTTTCAGAATCTGTTGAATTAACCCCTGCAGACGTTACTGCTCCTACTCAGATCACTGATTTGCATGCTGCTGACGTTGATGGCGAAACTGCAAAACTGTTGACCTGGACTGCACCGGTTGAAACTGCTCCTGAAGAAGGAACATCTTACGAGATCCGTTATGCTTATATGCCTATTACCCCTGCAACATGGGATGATGCAATGGCTCTCGATGAAGTTCCCGAAGTTGCTGCTGCCGGCACAGAACAGTCTTTGACTGTACCTGTAGATCGTTTGCAAGATTACTATTTTGACGTATACTTTGCAATTAAAACTACTGACGAAGTTGGTAATGTTTCTGAAATGTCTAATCCAGCACATGCTGATGACATTCTTCCTGGTGACGTTGTTGACCTTACAGTAGTTGATGTTACTGAAGAAAATGTTACTCTGTCATGGACAGCTCCTGGTGATGACGGTGTTATCGCTGGTGGTCCTGTTTGGGGTTATCAGATCCGCGTTGCTTATGATTCTTTGGGCGACGAGTTTACTGATTGGGAATCTGCTCAAATATTGACTGGTCTTCCCACTCCTTCAGCTCCTGGTGAAACAGAGTATTATACCGCTGTAGAATTTGTTTATACTGATTACGGCCAGACTTTTGGTATCGTTGCAATTGACTGGAATGGTAATGTTTCTGAAGTTATTGGAATGGCTTATGCTCCTTCATGGGACAATTTCAATCCAAATGCTGTTGAAGAAGAAACAATTCCTACTTCATTTGCTCTGAACCAGAACTATCCTAACCCGTTCAACCCGACAACTTCTATTTCTTACCAATTGCCCAATACTACCCATGTTAAATTGGAAGTATTTGGAACAAATGGTCAAAAGATCAGAACTTTGGTTAACGGTACAGTTTCTGCTGGTAATCATAATGTACAGTGGGATGCAATGGATGCACGCGGCATGAAAGTAGCCAGTGGTATCTATTTCTATCGCCTCGAAACCGGTGATTTCACAAGCGTTAAAAAGATGACCTTGATGAAATAATCACTGATTTGATTATAAAAAAAAAGGGCGCCGGTTTTAAACCAGCGCCCTTTTTTTGTTTTATACAGTTTGTATTATTGAACAATCACCCACAAGCTCCCATAGCCGTCAAATGACATGTCATATATTTTTTCAATATTATTTTGCGTATGCTCCAAAACGATGTTGTAGCTTTTGACAGGATTAATGTTTTCATCATACTCTCGTAAAATATAAGACTCGTTATCAAAAGAATACAAGTTTCTGTAATAAGCAAGTGACCTGAGATTGGTAAAATCAGTTTCATATTCATTTAAAATCTGTGTAGGGTCAGTTAAATCATGCTCATGTAATTGATTTTCAAAACAAGTAAACAAAGTTTTTCTTCCAATATGAAGAGATACTCCTTTTACGTTTGTACCCACTTTAATTTTGTTGGAAAAAGTTCCATCCCCTCTATTAATAAGGTATAATGAATCTCTGTTAACACAGGCATATATGCCATCTCGAGCGAATGCCATTCCACTAATTACCAGATGTTTTAGTGGTTGATAAATTATTTCGTCTTCAACCCATTTTTCTTTCATTGCAAGTGTGAAAACATGAAAGAAATCTTGAAAAATCAATGTTCCATCTTCAAGTGTTTCTTTTAAACCCCAATTAATAGACCAGCATTCAGTACCAATGATTGCAATTGCTTGATTTGTTGCCCTGAATTGCGGAAAACTCTTGGCAATAAACACATGGGGTATTTCTAACGTAAGCGTAGTATCACTATGTGGATATGAAATTTTACTTTTTTTGATAAAATACCCGTCACGCTCCATGCTTAAATAGTAATCACCGGGGTACACTGAATCAAATTTGAAATACCCCGTACTGTCCGCTGTAATTATTTGCGTGCCAAATTTCACCTCATACAACATGTGAATTTCATCAAGCTTGATTTGCGCGTTTGGCATAGGTTCAAATGTATCCATATCCACTGCATGACCATCGAAAACATATGATGGAATTAACGGCCGTGTGATATCATGTTTCTGCTTGTTCCAGCAGTGAACAAGTAGAAAGACTGATAAAATGATCAATAATATCCTACGCATGATCTATCCATTTTTTATAAAGAGTTTATGTTATTGAACAATAACCCACAAGCTGCCATAGCCGTCAAATGACATGTCATATATTTTTTCAATATTGTCTTGAGTATGTTCCAAAACAATGTTGTAGCTTTTGACAGGGTTGATGTTTTCATCATACTCTCTTAATATATAAGACTCGTTATCAAAAGAATACAACTTTTTGTAATATGCAAGTGACCTGAGATTGGTAAAATCTGTATTAAATTCATTTAAAATTTGTGTAGGGTCTGTTAAATCATGCTCATGTAACTGATTTTCAAAACAGGTGAACAATGTTTTTCTCCCAATATGCATTGCAACACCTTTAACATTGACATCAACTTTTATTTTTTTACTGAAATTTCCATCTTCACGGTCTATCATAAATAAAGAATCCTGGTTGACGCAAGCGTAAATGCCATCACGGGAAAATGCCATCCCTGTTAATTTTTGTTGCGTAAGAGAGGTGTAAAAAATATGATCAGACACCCATTTACTTTTCATTGCCAGCATTGTAATTCTAAAATAATCTTGAAAAATTTTTGTTCCATCCATTAGAAATTCTCTAAATCCCCAACTGGTATTCCAACATTCGGTACCCACAATTGCAATGGCTTGATTGGTAGCACTAGATTGAGGAAAATTCTTGGCAATAAACACATGGGGTATTTCTAACGTTAGCGTAGTATCGCTATGAGGATAAGAAATTTTGCTTTTTTTAATAAAGTAACCGTCCCGCTCCATGCTTAAATAGTAATCACCGGGGTACACTGAATCAAATTTGAAATACCCCGTACTATCTGCTGTAATTATTTGCGTACCAAATTTGACTTCATACAGCAAATCTATTTCATCGAGTTTGATTTGAGCATTTGGCATGGGTTCAAATGTATCCATGTCGACAGCATGACCGTCTAAAATATACGTAGGAATTAATGGGCGTGTGATATCATGCTTCTGCTTGTTCCAGCAGTGAACAAGCAGAAAACACGAGAGAATCAATAGGAAAATCCGTTGTTTGTACATTCAGCCACCCCTTTATTAGTACCCCACAATTTTGAAAATTACTAAATCATATAAAGACCTTATCTCGTAAACAGTAAATTCCCATAACCATCAAAACTCATGTCAAACAGGTCTGTGATTTGTACGCCGGAATCTGTCATCATGGCATAATGGTTTGTTATGTTTGTATCAGAGTCAAATTTTTCAAGAATTGCCTTGTCATTATCAAAAGCGTAAAGGTTTTTGTAATATGCCAGTGCAATATAATTATTTTGACCGGGTGAATAAACCGCATCTGTGATTGTAAAATCATCTGAATTGTGCTTGTACAGCTTGCCACCTGAACAGGTATAAATACATTGATTAATAATATGAAATGCGACACCCCGTGCAATATGATCGATATGAAATTGCCCCGCTTTTGTGCCGTCCCAGCGATTCATCTGATATAATGTATCCGTGTTCATGCATATTATTAATCCATCCCGAATGTAGGTCATTGACGATAGCAAGCGAGGATTATAGGGTGAAACGAATTTACTTTCGTTAAACCAACTTCTGTTTTCATATTTATATTCTGCAAACATGTCTGAATTGATAAACGGAGCGGTATTACCAGCGCGCCAATAAATGTTTACTAACGCGGTTGAGCCGCTACAGGAAAACGCCGGACTTTTAGAATAACTATGCAAAAATTCCTGAACAAAATAGAGTTGGGGGACTTCGAGTGCTGTGCTGGTATCGGCGTGTTCTACCTGAAATTTGGTTTCATTGATGAAAAAACCATCTCTTTCAACGCTTAATAAATATTTACCGGGATAAACCGAATCGAACTGAAACATACCCGTACTATCTGCTGTGACGATCTGTGTTCCAAATTCAACCTCATAAAGCATTTCATTTTCTACCAGTTTAACCTGAGTACCTGGTAATATTTCATAGGTATCCATGTCTACAACCTGGCCATTAAAAGTATAGAATGGAATCACCGGTTTTGTAATTTCGTTGTCCTGAGGACTCCAGCAGTTTAATAGAAAAAATAATGATACAAGAATGAGAATTACAACTTTTGACTTCATTGAGTTAACCATAAATTATTATATGAATCGAAATGAATATCATATACATCCGTAATATGATTGTTGTTTAATTTATGAACAATAGCAAATGTTTCCTGAATTTTAAAATTAGGAAGCATTTTATGATAAAGGTGGGTTGAATTATCATATACATAAAACATTTCTTTGTGAAAAGTTAATGCACCACATGTTTTAATCGGCATATCAGTCAATTTGTTCATTTCGAATGTTTCTGTGTTAATTTGAAATAGTACTGAATCATTACATGCGAGTAAAGATTTACTATAGGGCTCAAATATAATATCCTGTAGAGGATACTCGAGCGGTATTGCTTGCTTTAGATAAAATTGCCATTTGTCAATTACCAGCAAGGTATCAGGTTTTTTTAATGCATAAATGTTATTGTTATCAACTGTTAATTGGTAAATATCATCCAGATTTGCGGTACTCGGTTGAGCTGAATAAAAGGTTGTAGTATTATTATCAAGAGACGTTTTGCAAAAATAATAACCAACGCTAGATGCTCCGAATGATTCAAATTTATTGGATGCAAATGTACTTGCATTACCTGATATGTAAAATGCAGGGTATTCTGAATTGACCATGACAAAACGGGACGAATTTAAATATTTGCCAGTCGGGTCAAAATCATCATGGATAACGTGTGGATGAACATTGCCAAATATGATATGCGGCACTCTTATATCCATAACTCTGTCTTCATGTTCTATACTTAGGCGTTCGCTTTCTAACCATATACTATTGGAATTTACAGAGAACAGGTAGCTGCCGGGAATTAAACCGGAAACTGTAAAGATACCATTACTGTCAGATTCAACAGTTTTAGAATTAAACTCTGCATCATAAAGTAATTCTACCGCAGTGACCTTGATTTGTGTCTTGGGTAAAATATCATTGGTGTTATACTCTATGGTTTGACCCGACAAGGTATATTTGGGAACATTCGGCCCATTAATATCATTGTCCTGTTTGTTCCAACAGTTTGTCAGAAATAACAGGACAATGATCAGGATGTATTTATAATATTTGAGCATGATTTTCAAGCTCCAAAAAATTTATGAGATCTAAAATAGATTCATATTTATACCGACTCTGTATCTGAACCGCATATCATATGCACCCGGATCACCATAAATACCACCAGCCAATCCATTCGAATCGTACCATAGGGTATTTTCTCTGTCCAATAGGTTCAAAAATTCTCCAAATGCAGAACAGGGTATGCCCAGCAGATTAAATTCTTTATTCATTCGTAAATCGAGGGTTATGTTTTCATCCATTCGGGAATTGTTTGGTTCTGTTGCCGCACCCTCGTTTTTGGTATATGGCAAGGGGCTGTTCCAGCGCCAAAGGATATTGATACCCCAATTGTTTGGTTTTCGAATATCGATATTTGTAACCAGCGTATGGCGTTGGTCCCAACTCAGATAGTACTCGTTGATGGGAACCAGCGTTTGACGGGTGATCCAGCTGAATTTTTGAGTGGTTTCTGAACCAGTTCCTTTGGCTGTCATGAATGTATAGCTGATTTTACCGGACAAGAATTGACTAACATCTCGCTTTAAAAAGACTTCACTACCCCAGACATTTACATTTTCAAGGTTCACATATTGGGTGTAACCTGAGCCGGATAATGAATTGTCTGATTCGTTTAAATAAGTGTTATTGTCTACGAGGTTGCTAATTTCTTTATTAAAAACGGTAAAGTCGAACAGTGTTTTGTTTCCAATCTGGTTTTTATAACTGATTTCATAAGAGATGGTTTTTGCCGGTTCCAGGTCAGGATCGCCCAATGGAGAGAACCCTTCAGACAGATTCAGGTTTGCGTTTGTATACAAATAGTCGAACAACGGCATTTGAAAGAACCATCCATAGTTGACATGCAATTCCTGTTTGGGACCCATTGGAATGGCGAGTCCTACTCTGGGGCTGATTTGATGTTTAATATCAGCATCAACTGTCTGGTCGTGATTTACTATCCACTCGTGCCGTTTGCCATAGATTTTTTCTTCAATCGCGGGACGAGAAGCTTTGGGATCCAGAAAATCGTAACGAAGGCCCACATTAACAACCATGCCTTCATAATCGATTTTGTCCTGGATATACGCGGCACCTCGGGTTGGGAAATACCTGTAATCTGTGTTATAAGAAATGTATTGCGGAAAATCGGGATCATATGTCAAAATCTCGAGACGTTGAACATTCTTTTTATACAGATCATAATATACGTATTCAACACCGGTTTTTAATTGATGATGGTGAGTAACCTGAGATGTAAAATCAAATTTACCGGTGGTATGTACTTCCTGATGGTCAAGCCACCAAGGATAATCACCGGCAACAATCCAATGACCGGTTTCGTCGAATTCCGGGTTATACAACTCTATGGATGATGCTCCATAAATTGACTTTAAAACATTATACTGACTTATACGTAATTCCCAAAATGTTTTGGGATTTATAGTATGCACTGCAGTTGCACTGAATCGATAGCTTTTTTTGGAACGGTCTGGCAATCCTTCCAGATTCATTTTCCAGTTATGGACATATTCATTCCAGTCCCAAAGAGACAAGAGCCCCTGTAATTTGATTTTAAATGAATTTGAAATATAATAAGAAAGCTTTGCATTAAAGTTCATATTTTTACTGGATTCACTGTTGTAAATGCTCAGTTTCTGGCCAAACTCTTCACGTTTCCAGCGTGTATTGGGTGTTCTAAAGTCTGCTGCCACGTAAAATTTTAGCTTCTGAGTGAAAAGGGGGCCACCCATAAACATTTCAGTGATATAATCCATATCCGGACTTTTATCAATATAGGGATTACTAAAAGATGCGTAATTGAGGCCAGAGAATTCCAGAACAGAATTAATATCTTCACCACCATCCTGAGTCAGGATATTTACAACACCAGACATGGCATTACCATATTCTGCATTGAATCCGCCTGTTTGAACGGTCATGTCAATGATTGAATTCATGGGCAGTTCGTTGCCAACTTTGCCTTCAATTACATCCTGAATTGGGAATCCGTCTACAAGATATAGTACTTCTTCCTGACGACCACCGCGAATGTGTCCCGCTGCAACACCGGGTTGAATATCAACCACTTCGGTAAAGGATTGAACAGGCAGGTGGGTGATTTCCTGTCTGTTGATAAAGTGGGTTGTTGCAGTCACATCTTTTTTGATCATGGAAGCATCTGCTGTAACTGTTACTTCCTGCCCTTCCAGAACTTTGGGTTCTAATTCTATTGTCAACGAGGTCCGAAGATCCATCAGGATTGTTACTTTTTCAATGATCAAGGTATTGTAACCCATCATTGTGGCCTTGACTGTAAACGTACCTGCAGGAATATTGTTAACCAGAAACTGTCCTTTTTCATTTGAAGCAGAGCCAAAGTGGCTGTTCACGATGATCACATTGGCGCCTGGTAACGGATTGCCTGTACTTTTGTCAAGAACTTTACCTGCCAGTGTTCCTGAAATTCCTGCAAAGACATAATTTGCAGTAAATAAAACACAATAGACCAAAATGGTTATTGACCTTTTTTTCATGAGGTTTTCCTGATTTTTATGTTATGATATGGAAATAAAGTGAGTTAACGCGCCTGTTAATCTAGAATAATTATAATTTTAATAAATGTCAATTAAAATCTTAAAATATTGTTTGTTTTGATTGAAAATTTTTGTATTAATAAAATGGAAAGAATTTATTGAACTGATTATGAAATATTTTATAACGATTTTATTATTCTTTGCATTGCCAGTTTTTGCTATCGTTCCTCCTCAAGATCCGTTAGCAACATTTCCTCTGGATATACAGCAAGCGCTGAATGAGAATCCGGCCCTGTATTCCAGTCCCAAACATCCATTATCTATTCACAAATCTGCATCATCTGATATTCTGACTAACCAGGCACGAGATGTTGACAACCCTGCCAGGTTGTACATTCCTGTGTTGTGTGCACAGTATTCTGATATTTATGAAACAGAGTGGGAAACAGAACAGCTACAGCAAAAGTTTTTTGGCGAGTGGGAATCCGGGTCTTTGAAAGATTATTATCTGGAAAATTCTTATGGAGCATTGAACATAGATGGCCAGGTTTACGGATGGAGTCAGGTGACGCATCCTGCTCAATATTATGACAGAGAAAATTCCAATATGGGTGATCTGTTGACTGAATTGTTTACCATGATGGATGATTCTGTTGACTTTGGAATGTATGATAATGACGGTCCTGACAATATACCCAATTCGGGTGATGATGATGGATTTGTTGATGTTGTTTTTGTTGTTCATTCCGGAAAAGGTGCTGAGGAAACCGGGGGACCTGAGATATGGTCTCATTTTTTGAATTACAGCTTTTACACAGGATCACCTTTTGAAACACGGGATGTAAGGGCTAATAATAAACCTGTTTATATTGATGATTATTTGATTATACCTGCTGTACAACGTGATGGTATGGTAGAAATTGGTGTCGCGGCGCATGAATTGGGGCATGCGTTTATGCTGCCGGATTTGTACGACCTGGATTACAGCTCTATGGGTGTTGGGGTTTGGTGTCTTATGGGTAGTGGGTCATGGGGTGGAGACAGGCGATCTCCCGAGCGTCCGGTACACTTGAGTGCATGGTGCAAAGAGCGTTTGGGTTGGTTAGAGCCGGTTGTTCTGGCTGGTAATGTTTACGACCAGACCATACCTCCAATTGAAGAATCTCCTGTCGCTTACAAGTTGATGAACAATGGCGAGTTGGAAAGCTATGTGTATGAAAATCATCTGGGTTATTATGAAAATGTGGATAAAGAGTATTTTTTAATTGAAAATCGTCAGCAAAAAGGGTTTGACAGTGGTTTGCCGGGAAGCGGGTTGCTTGTTTGGCATATTGATCATACCGTTTCAGATTATTATGGAAATACCAATGATGTACATCGGCTGGTTGATCTTGAAGAGGCAGATGGATTAGGCCAACTTGATAATAAAGAAAGCAATGGTGACAGTGGTGATCCTTTTCCGGGGAGAAATGTAATACATTCTTTTACCCGTTATACAACACCTAATAGCTTGTTGTATGATGGTAATACCAGTAGAACAGCCACATATAATGTTTTTGAATCCGGTGAAGACATTGTAGCGGATCTGCATACAATAACTCCTGATTTGACATTTGATCGTTTTGATTTAACCAACAAGTCTGATCTGGATAATATATTACTTCCTGGTGATGATAATATTGGATTGTATGTATACCTCCAAAATAATGGTATGACAGTAGAATGGGTAGATGCAACGTTGTCATCTGACGATCCCTATGTTACGGTGAATGACGAAACCGGTCGCTATACCCGAATTGTTAAAGATGATGTTTTGGGTAACAAGCTGAATTATTTTGTTGTTTCCGTGGCTAAAGATTCTCCCATACATCCAATTCAGTTTAATTTGGATTTTGAAACCAGTGACGGCTATACATCGCAGTTGAGTTTTACAGTCAATATGGAAAAGCGACGCATCTTTCTGGTTGATGACAGTAGTGACGAGACAGATGATAATGGCAATCGGATTCTCGATTACTATACAGAAGCATTGGACCAGATGGGTGATGTTGAATATGATGTTTGGAGTGTACTGGAGCTAATGAATCCCACTCGCATGGTGATGTGGGAATATGATATTGTCATCTGGTTTACCGGCACAAAGGGGTATACGTTGACATCCTACGAGATGGCTAATTTTAGAAACATTATGTATTTGGGTGGAAAGGTATTGCTTTCTGGTGAAAACTTTGGTTCGCATTTGCTATCAGAACTTGATCCGTTGGCACCCCAATTTTTTACAGACTGGATGCACGCAGATCTGGTTAGTGAATCGGTCCCAGATACGACAGGGTTGCGAATTGAGGGCATTCCCGGAAATGCTGTTTCAGGGGATTTTGTTCCATACATTGAACTGGCTTCCGATATGCTTGAATCTCCCAGTATTATACGCCCGGATTCTTTGTCAAAGCCCTTGTTTTATTACAATGATCCATCTTTTCCTGAGGGGTGCTCGGCAATAACATATGATGGCCGTTATCGTCTGGTGTATCTTGCATTTGGATTTGAGGCAGTAGGAGTGGGAAATGATGCCGCAGAGCACAGAGCATTACTGATGAAAAATATTGTGGATTGGTTAAAAAGCGGTGACGGGTCAACAACTGATACACAGGTGGAAAATAGTGAAACTATAAAAAGTTTCAAGTTGTATAATAATTATCCTAATCCTTTTAATGGGGAAACTCAAATTCGCTATAAAATAGACAAAACCAGTTTAACAAATTTATCAATTTATGATGTGACGGGCAAAAAGGTTCGAACTCTGGTTCAAACCCGTCAGGCACCTGGAGAGTATTCAGTTCAGTGGGATGGCCGAAATGATCAGAACAAAGTTTTGCCAACCGGCGTGTACTTTAGCGTTTTAAACATAAACGGGGAAAGGAAAATAAAAAAGATGGCATTGGTTAAATAAATTATTATATTATAAATTCGGTAGAATTGTCTGATTATGTAAATATAAAGGTAACGAACGAATGAAAAAATTAACTGTTCTTTTATTAGCCATATTTTCTATGGCTGCATGGGCAATTGCTCCACCCCAAAAAGGTGTACAAATTCCTGCAGATATGTTGAATAATATCAAGAGCAATCCATCATATTATATGCCTTCCAAAGGCTTTGTTCCTCAAGTTGAAAGATTTAAAAAACAAAAAGAACTGGCAAAAACACAACGCACGGCTGATTACACAGCTCCTTTTCTACATGCCAGTATACCGGTTTTGTGTGGTCAATATTCTGACGCAACACTCGAATGGGATGCAGAGGATATGCAAAACCAGTTGTTTGGTGAATGGGATACCGGTTCAATGCGTGACTATTATAACGAGATTTCTTATGGTCAGTTTGATCTGACCGGAGAGGTTTATGGCTGGTACCAGGTAAGCGGCACCTTTGATTATTATGAAAGAGAAAATAATCACACCGGAGAGTTTTTGCTTGAATTGTTCCAGGCTTCTGATGATTCAGTAGATTATGGCCAGTTTGACAATGATGGTCCCGATGGCATTCCAAATTCTGGCGATGATGATGGATATGTAGATACTATTGCTATTATCCATTCCGGTGCTGGTGGCGAGGCCGGCGGCCCGGGAATCTGGTCTCACTCCTGGTCTTATCAATACTATGGAAATGGTCCCTTTGTGACCAACGATGCTTCTGTAAATGGCGGCTTTATCCGCATTAATGATTATATCATCCAACCTGCAGTTTCAAGCGGTAATATGATAGAGATTGGTGTTTTTTGTCACGAGTTTGGACACGCACTGGGATTACCGGATTTGTATGACCGCGATGAAGATCCCGCGGAAACTTCTGAAGGTGTAGGTAACTGGTGTTTGATGGCTGGTGGATCATATGGTGGTGACGGAAGTTCTTCTTACTCTCCCGCGCATATGAGTGCATGGTGTAAAGAGGTAATGGGCTGGATTGAACCCATCATGATTGAAGAAAATGAGTACAATAAACTGATTCCTGCGGTTGAAGATACCGACGTTGTATATAAACTCTGGACCAAAGGTGAGGTTGAACCTTATGTATATTCTTCTGCCCAGGGTGGCGGTGGAAATATTGGTAAAGAATACTTTTTGATTGAAAATCGTCAACAAAAAGGTTTTGATGGTACATTAGAAGGTTCAGGAATTCTGGTTTGGCATGTAGACAATACTGTATACGGCCAAAATGATGATGAATTTCACAAGCTGGTAGACCTGGAAGCTGCGGATGGTTTGTTTGATCTGGATTATGGCAGAAACCGGGGCGATGCCGGTGATATTTATCCCGGAACGTCTAACAATCGTACCTTTAACCGTACAAGCAATCCGAACAGTCTGGATTATGATGAAGCCATTACCAAAGTAGCTGTTTCAAATATTAGTGATCCTGGTGATTCCATGTATGCTGACCTGCAAGTAAACGCCCGGGATATTGATTATATTACCTATACTTTGGATGATGCAAGCGGTGACGGGAATGGATTTCTTGATCCGGGTGAAACCGGCACTTTGACATTCAAGCTTGAAAATTATGGTGAAACTGCAAATAATGTAAGCATCGTTTTGAGTACAGATGATCCTTCTATTACTATATCTGATTCCACAGCAGTCTATCCTGTTATTCTGGAAGATAATACCATTGAAAATACGGATGATATGATGACTATAACTGCATCTGAAGATGCAATCGTTCATCCTGTGAAATGTAGATTGAGTCTGACAGCAGATAACGGATATACCAATCAGTTCGATATTGTGATCATGATGGAGAATATCTATATATTGCTGGTTGATGATTCAAGAGGTGAGATGGATGAAAATTTAGTCCGTATTATTGAATACTATGAAAATGCACTTGATGCGCTTGATATCAACTATTATGATTCCTGGCGGGTGTACACATCAGGTGTACCCGGTCAAGACGTTCTGGCAGAGTATGGTACGGTTATCTGGTTTACCGGTAGTCAGGCAAACACGTTGAATGCAGAAGAACAACAGGCTTTGGCCTCTTTTATGGATATTGGAGGAGATGTTTTTCTGATCAGTCAAAATGCCGGATTTGATCTGGTTGAAACCGGAACTGAAGAATCTATGGCTTTTTATAAGACCTATTTACATGCCAACTATGTGCAGGATGTAGCGACTGATGCTCCTCAAAAATTAATGCGTGGTGTGAGTGATGAAGTTATATCTCAGGACTTTACACCCTACTTTTTTGCATCGGAAGGTAATGGAGCAAATAACAATACATCTCCTGATATCATTGAACCCATTGAACCCTCTAGCAATGTTTTTGAATATTTTGGTACTGGCTTGATGGGCAAGGCAGCCGGTATTAAATATAAAGGTGATTACAAACTGGTTTATTTGTCATTCAGTTTTGAAGCAATAAACGAGTTTGGTACAGATAATATTACCCGTAAAGAAGTTATGGGAAATGTTATTGACTGGCTGCAGGGTGCCGTAAATAATGTACCCGTCAGCGTAGATGACAAAACTGAAAAAATTGTTTCCTCTTACCAGTTGATGCAGAATTATCCCAATCCGTTTAATCCGGAAACGACGATTGCTTTTGAATTGGCTAAACCTGGCAAAACAACCATCAAGATCTATAATATTTTGGGTCATGAGGTTGCAACATTAACCGATACTGAATTGCAGGCTGGCCAACATCAAACAATATGGGATGGTCGTGATCAATATGGCAACAATGCAGCATCCGGTGTATACTTTTACAAGTTGCAGTCGGGTACATTTAATGAATTGAGAAAAATGGTTCTGGTTCGATAAGGCTTATGAGAAAATTATTTCTGGTTTTATTTTTGACGGTTACACAATTGCAGGTCTGGGCTGCAAACGGTACTGGTGTGGCTAGCTCACAAGAGCAGTCCCTCTATGCACCTGGTAAAATTGTAGTGAAATTCAAAAGCGGGAGCAGTGAGTTTAATTATGATCCTGCGAAATCTGTCAGGAATAATGCTGAATTTGCTTTAATAAACGCAAAATTAAAAAACTGGGATGTTCAGCAAGCAGATAAAACTTTTGCGAATGCTAAACGTCCCTTTGATACATCAAAAACTGATTTGTCCTGTGTTTACGAGTTGTCATTTGCTGCTGATGTTGATGTTACAGCAATTGCGGCTGATATTGCAGCATGTGAGAATGTAGAGTATGCAGAACCTGTGTATTTGTACAAAAAGTTTGAAATTCCCTATGATCCCAATTTTGGTAACCAAAATTATTTACAAACAGTAATGCTTGATAAAGCCTGGGATGTTGGCAAAGGCTCCAGGGATATTGTGATTGCTATTATTGATGACGGTGTAGACTGGTATCATGAAGACCTGTTCGAGAGTATCTGGAATAATTTGGGTGAAGATATTAATGGCGATGGCAAAATAACAGAAGCAGATATTAACAATATTGATGATGATAATAATGGCTATATAGATGATTTCATAGGATGGGATTTTATGCATATCCCTGATGACTGGTCAGATTTCTGGCAGCCTTTGGATGGTTCCGATGGTAAAGATCCCGATAATGATCCATGGGGAATGGGCGGTCACGGAACTCATGTTGCAGGTATTGCAGGAGCGACAAGTGGAAATGGAATAGGTATAGCTGGCGCAAGTTGGGGCTGTTCTATTATGCCATTAAAATGTGGATGGGTAGCTCGGGGAACAATGGAAGGTTATATCTATGAAGGTTATAAAGCTATTTATTACGCTGTAGATAATGGCGCGAATATCATTAATATGAGTTGGGGCGGTGAAGGATATAGCAAGTTAAATCAGGATCTGGTGAATTACGCCTGGGAACATGGGGTTTTATGTATAGCGTCAGCAGGAAATGATGCCTCTGAAATTCCGATTTACCCCCCGGGTTATGACCATGTATTTAGTATTGCCGGAACCGGCAATGATAATGATCAGGTTTATTCTTTTACAAACTATGGTGATTGGATTGACCTGAGTGCACCGGGCTCCTCTATTTACAGTACCTTGAATGGCAATCGTTATGGATACAAATCCGGCACTTCTATGGCAGCGCCACTTGTTGCCGGGATTGCTGGTTTGCTATGGTCACAACATCCGGATTGGAGTATTGAACAGATTACGGATCAGTTGATTGCAACCGCTGATCCCATTGATGATGTGAATCCCGATTACCGGGGTATGTTGGGTGCCGGAAGGATAAACGCTTTTCGTGCTTTAACAGAAGAGCCGTCTATGATTAAAGTGGAATCTTTTACACTGGATGATTCAAAAGGCAATTCAAACGGTGTTTTTGATAGTGGGGAAACAATAGAATTATTTGTGACCCTGAAAAGCAGTTATAAAGATGTTGAGAATGTTCTGGTCAGTATCACTACACAGGATGTTTATGTTTCTATTGATGTTTCAGATATAAACTTTGGGAATCTCGCCACAAACGCATCTGTATCAAATTTGATGGCCCCATTTGTTTTGACTGCCTCACAGGATACTCCGGAGGACCATCCTGTTTTGTTAGAGGTACAGATTTCGGGCAATGATGGAGAATATGTAAGAACAGAGAGCCAAAAAATTACAATTAACCCTCTGTATAAAACGCATAATATAAATAATATCAATTTTTCAATTTCAGGTTTTGGTATTTACGGTTACTATGATCGTACCAATACCAAAACACAGCAGGGTGAAGGATTTCAATATCCCAAGGGAAGCATGAATGCGTTGCAAGCGGGTTCATTTTGGGCGGGTACGAGTTCTGAAAATGTTGCCGACTGTTCCAGTACAGGCAGTTATTATGACTGGATTACGGTTGATGGTGGAGAACTAGAGTTTAATGAAACCAACTTTTCTGATCAGGATGGGAATGCGCTCTTTGATGATTCCGAAAATGGTTTCTCTATGGGCTTGACTGTATTGCAACAAAGTTTTGCCTGGAATAATCCGGTTGACGAAGACTATATAATTTTAGAATATACCCTTGTTAATACCAGCGATGAAGAGTTGTCTGATCTTTATGCGGGGCTCTATATGGACTGGGATATTATAAACGAAGCCGGGAATTTAAATTCCGTGAATTACGACTTTGAATCCGACCTGGGGTATATGACCGCTGATGGTGCAAATTATTACGGGACGTGTGTTTTGTATCCTGAAACCGCAGGATTCAGAGCAATTGATCTTGGTCAAGGCGAATATTCAGTGATTCAGGATGAACAGAAATATCAATATTTGTCACAAGGGTTTAGTATCATTTCGAGCAATGAAGCACATGACTGGGCAAATGTAATTTCTGCCGGGCCATTTACATTGGCTCCGGGAAAAGTAAAAAAAGTGGCTTTTGCAGTATTGGGAGGTAATGATCTAAGTGATATTAAAGCCAATGTTGCCGCTGCCAGACAAAAGCATTTCTCTGGCTGGTTAAATGATATAACGATTGATTTTTCTCCCTTGCCTGACACTGAGAATATTGATAATCCCTATCCGGTGCAGGTAGATCTCTCTAGTGTAACGGAAAATATTACTGCTGCAGAGTTGTATTGGAGAATTGCAGGAGAAACACAATTTGAAACGCTGCCCATGGATTTGAAAAGCGGAAAAACATGGTATGCAGAAATTCCTGCTCAAAATGATAAAGAAATAGAATATTTTTTCAGTATTAAAAATGATAATGATCAATCGGCTTTTTCACCTGTAACAGCTCCGGCACTATCATATCACTTTTATGCTGGAGCGGATACTATACGGCCAGTTATTAATGATATCACACAGTTGGAAAATACCCTGATTAAAGGGCCTTTTATTATAGAGTCAAGCATATCTGATAATTTTGGTGTCGATACTACAAATGTTCAATTGATTTACTATCTGAATGAAGAGGGTCCGTTTAATAAAAAAATGAATAAAGGGGCCAATGAAATATTTTCAGCTGAATTAACTTTTGACAGGGCTTTAGTAACTGGAGATCGAATCAGTTATTATATCTCTGCTTTTGATATATCAACTGCTGCCAATAATGCATTGAGCGATATAATTACTTTTGATATTGTTGATTTTTTACTGGTAGATGACTTTGAAGATGATCGAGACATTTGGGATTATGATAACGGTTATGTTTGGGATTATAGCTATACTGCTTATGAAGGTTATTATTCCTATGCTTACATGTATGCATATGCCTTAATGTCCAATTATACTGAAGATGCTGCTTTGACGGTTGGGTATGATTTTTCTCAAAATATGGATATTGCTTTGCAATATTATGTTAAATATGGTCTGGAAGAAGGCGATTCATGCCTGCTTCAGGTTACACGTGACGGTATAGACTGGCAAACCTTTAAAGCTTATACTGGCCAGGGTGGCGATGAATGGATCAAAGAGTCCTTTTCTATGACAGAATATACCGGTCCGGGAAATGATAATGTTCGTTTCCGGTTTAGACTTTTACTGGATGATGATACAGTTGCGGATGATGGAATTTATATTGATTATATCGGTTTTAAAGAAAATTCAACGTCCGGGATAGATGATGTTGAGGCTGATCATATTCCAACAGTATTTCGCCTGGAACAAAACTACCCGAATCCTTTTAATCCGGAAACGGTTATATCTTTTGATTTGCCTCAGTCAGAATATACGGAATTGACAATATATAATGTAATGGGGCATAAAGTAGCAACATTGTTAAATGCCTCCATGAATGCGGGCTCGCACCAATTTGTCTGGAATGGTAAAGACGCAAATGGTAATCAGGCTGCTTCAGGTGTGTATTTTTACCAATTAAAATCAGGTACATTCAATAAAATTAACAAAATGATCTTATTAAGATAAATAACTAAACTCTAACCTAATACAGGGGAACTGTATGATGAAAAAAACAAGACTATTATTAGTAGCTGTTCTTGCGTTACTGGTAGTTGGTGTTTTGCCACTGTCAGCCGCCAAGGATATGAAACTGAACAATCGAAATTACACACAACCCGCCTGGCAGGTTAATACTACACCTCAGGAAATTGAGTATATGCCTGGTAAATTGATGATTAAATTCAAGTCAGATGTGAGTTCTGCCTTGTATCGTCAGGGAGCCAGCGGTCCTTCTGTGGGCATTCCAACCATTGATGCCAAAATGAGCAAGTGGAATGTTCAAAAAATTGACAAAGCATTCCCTAATAAAACAGCACCTGTTGATGCAAATCTCGTGGACTTGTCTCGAATCTATGAAATTCAATTTTCAGCTGATCAAAATGTAGTTGATCTTGCACAGGATTTCTCATCTGATTCTGCTGTTGAATATGCGGAACCGGTTATCATTCGCTATACCCATGTTGTTCCCAATGATGCCAGATATTCTCAGCAGTTCCATTGGGACATTGTAGATGTTGAAGAAGCCTGGGAAGTTGGTCAAGGTTCGAGTGATGTTGTTATTGGTATAATTGATACCGGTGTAGACTGGAACCATGAAGATCTTGCAGATCATATCTGGGAAAATATGGGTGAAGATGCAAATGGTGATGGTGTGATCACAGCTGCCGATATTAACAATATTGATGATGATAATAATGGTTATATTGATGATTTCCGCGGTTGGGACTTTGTTGATGTCCCTTCAAGTTGGGCTGAAGACAGTCAACCTGCTGTTGGTGAAGATGGTACCGTTCCGGATAATGATCCTACAGACTTTGATGGACACGGCAGCCATGTTGCGGGTATCTCTTCTGCTGTTACCAACAATGGTGTTGGTGTTGCCGGCGCCGGTTGGGGCTGTTCTATTATGGCAATCAAAGCAGGGTATCAGAACCAGGGTGGTACCGGATCTATAGGTTGGGGATATAACGGTATTGTATATGCTGTTGATAATGGCGCTAATATTTTGAACCTGAGCTGGGGTGGCGGCGGTTACAGCCAGATTGAACAGGATGTAATGGATTACGCATGGCAGCATAATGTGCTTGTTATCAGTTCAGCAGGAAATGATGATACAGATCAGTTGCCTTATCCCAGTGGATATGACCATGTAATGAATGTTGCTGCTACAATTCATGATATTGATATTAAATCCAGTTTTTCAAATTACGGTGAATGGGTAGACATTTGTGCTCCCGGAACTACTATTTACAGTACATTGCCGGGCAACCGCTATGGTTACTTGTCTGGTACATCTCAGGCATGTCCGGTTGTTGTAGGTATTGCCGGTTTGGTTTGGGCAAATAACCCCGGTTGGAGCAGTGATCGCGTTGCTTTGCAGCTGCTTGAAACTGCTGATCCGGTTGATGATCGCAATCCTGATTATCAGGGATTGTTGGGATCGGGACGTGTTAATGCTTACCGTGCATTGACAGAATCTCCTTCTTCTGTACAGGTAGAGTCTTTTTCTTTTACAGATCCCACAGGCAACAATGACGGTATTATTGACATTGGTGAGTCTATCAACATCTTTGTAGAGTTGAAAAGTTATCTTGACAACGTTTCAAATGTCAGTATAAGCATGAGTACTGAAAATGAATATGTGACATTGAGTAATACAACGATTTCTTATGGTTCAATAATGAAAGATCAGAGTGTTACCAATACTACAAGTCCATTTGTAATGACTTCAAGTTCTGATACTCCCATTGGTGAATATGTATCTCTAAAACTGGATATTACCGGTAATGACGGTGCATACAAAAAAACAAAATTTATTAATGTAATAATTCAACCCTTGTATAATAATCATAATATAAATAATGTAGATTTTACAGTAACCAGTTTTGGTATTTACGGATATAACGATTATGCCGAAACCGGACAGCAATTTGGAACCGGTTTTCAGTACCCCAAAGGTACCGAAAGTGCATTATATATGGGTGCATTCTGTGTTGCAGCTGCTCCCGACCAGGTTTCAGACTGTGCTTATGGTAACGCATCCTATGATCACTATGACTGGATTACCAGTGAAGGTGGTAATCTGAAAATGGGCAGCGCCGATGTTTCTGATCAGGATGGTGTGGCAATGTTTAACGATTCCCGCGCTGAAAATCCCATTGGCCTGGATGTGGTTCAAAAAAGTTATGCATGGAACAATTCTGGCGATGATGATTATGTGATTATAGAATACACCCTGATGAACAATACTAATGAGGCCATGGAAGATCTGTATGCTGGTTTGTTTATGGACTGGGATATTGATATTGCAGTAGATAATTTGAACACAGTAGGTTATGATGCTGAAACCAGTTTAGGATACATGACATCATCTGGTGCAAATTATTATGGTGTAAGTGTGTTGTACCCCGAGGTTGCAAGCTATAGAGCGATTGATCATAGTCAGTATTTATATGACAATGCTTTAACAGATGCGTTGAAATATCAGTTTATGACCGAAGGTATGGTAGTTACTGCAAGTGATTATGCATATGACTGGTCAAATTTGATCTCTGCCGGTCCTTTTACTCTGGCTCCGGGAGAACTTCAGGTTGTTTCTTTTGCTGTACTGGGTGGTGACGACCTTGCAGACATTAAGGCCAATGCTCAGGCAGCACATACCAAATACAATGTGTTGGCACCGTCTTCAATTGTTATCAACCACTCACCTTTAAAAGATACAGAAGATGTTGCAAATCCCTATGTTGTTACTGCAGATCTTACCAATAGTGATGGTCAGGTTGTATCTGCTGATTTGTATTGGAAAACTGAAGGCGAAGAGACATTTAGCGTTGTTAGCATGTCTGCCGCTATTGAAGATGCATGGACTGCAAACATTCCCGCACAATCTGAAAAACAGGTTCAATATTATATCAAAGCTACGGATCAAGTGGGCCGTTCAAGCCTGTCTCCCAATACCGCTCCGGTTCAATCATACAGCTTTTACGCCGGTGCAGATAATACAGCACCTGTAATTTCTGATATGACCGAAATTCCGGATACGTTTAACGCAGAAGGTCCGTTTACTGTAACCGCGACAATTACAGATAATCTGGGTGTTGATGATGCTACTGTAGTTATAGATTACCAGTTGAATGAAGAAGAAGCTCAGCAGGTTACCATGACTGCTAATGGTGATGAAACCTATACAGCAGAGCTGACTTTTAGTCGTAATTTAACCAGTGGTGATCAGGTAAGTTATACTTTAACTGCCAAAGATCTTTCTACATCTGCAAACAGTGTTACCAGTGAACCGGTTGTTTTCTCTATTGTCAGTACATTGCTGGTTGATGATTTTGAATCAGAACTCACAAAATGGGATCTTGGTTCAGTTTGGGAAACCAATTTCTTTTCTCACCAGGGTAACAATTCATTAACTGACAGCCCATTGGGATTCTACGAACCCAATAGCCAGTCTGTTTTGACACTGGTTAATGGTTATGATTTCTCTGCAAGAAGCGAAATTACAGTTTCTTTTTACATGATTTACATCCTGAGTGATGGCGATGCCCTGTATTTTGAAGCATCCCGTGACGGCACCAACTGGCAAACTCTGAAAACCTATACGGGTGAATCCGGTTACTCCTGGATTGAAGAACAGGTTTCTTTGAATGATTATGTAGGTGCAGGAAATGAAAATGTTCAGATCCGTTTTAATCTGGTAGCGGATGGTGATAATAATGTTGGTGACGGTGTTTATCTTGATGATATTTATATTCTTGCCGACGGTGTAAATGCTATTGATTCTCAAGAAGAATCTGTTCCTACAGAATACAGTTTAATGCAAAACTATCCGAATCCTTTTAATCCGGTAACAACCATTGCTTATGAACTTCCTAAAGCAGGTCAGGTTAGTATCGAGATTTACAGTATTCTGGGTGAACGCATTGCGACACTTGTAGATCGCGAACATCAGGCTGGTCGATACAAAGTCGTCTGGAACGCATTGAACGATAATGGCGTTAAAGTATCATCCGGTGTTTATTTTTACAAAATTAAAACCGAATCTTTTGTAAATGTGAAAAAGATGATATTGATAAAGTGAGACATGTTTTATTCTACATATTTTTACTAGTATTTATTGGAAAACCCGGCGATGTTTTTGCTCGCTGGGTTTCCCATTTAAAGACTGGTACAGAACAGACATCTCTTGATGTTCAGGAGAATGGTTCTGTCTTTAATGTGAGAATTACCGGTTTTGAAATAACGGACCAACGTGCTCAAGACGCTGACTGGTGCAAGGTAGAAATTCCAGGTACGGATTTAAGCAAACAACCCGGATTTCCCCAGTTACCGGTTATGTATCGTTTGTTAGAGGTTCCGATTAAAGGTGATGTGCATATTGAGATTCATCCCGGATCAATGGAGTTGATGGATCTTGAAAAGAGCGGTTGGGCTCACCCCATTATACCGGTTGCATCTTATAACATAACAGATGCGTCACAACCACCTGTCTATGATAAAGGGGATGTTTACAGAAACGATGAGTTCTTTCCGGCTGAACCGGTTGTTGTTGGAGGATTCGCTCGAATCCGGGGAAAACGTTATGTCAGGATTGATTATTATCCTTTGCAATACAATCCGGTTACTGCTAAAATTCGCTACTATCCGGAACTGTCATTCGAGGTGCAGCACGGTTATGTGCCCGTAAGCAGTAAATACCCTGTTTCAGGTTTTGATTCCGTATTGGATACTTTTGTTTCCAATCCCCAATTAACATTTGAAGCCGTTCAGGCCCCGCCTGTATTGCTGGTTATTACTCCGGAATCATTTGTAAATGCAATAACTCCGCTGGTTACATGGAAGCGTCAAAAAGGTTACAATGTTACAGTTGCGACTCTTGCCCAAACCGGAAGCGATACCGCGTCCATTCGTCAATACATTCAAAATGCTTATTATACATGGGAAAATCCTCCACAGTATGTTCTGTTGGCAGGAGGGACAGAGGTGATACCTGCGTTTGATGGTGGGCATACGCTGAACCCATACGTTACACACACCACAGATCTGTATTATGGCGAGATGGATGGTGGCGGGGATGTGTTTACCGATCTGTTTGTAGGCCGTTTCCCCGCATCCTCCGCATCCGAGTTGGCGATTATGGTCTCAAAAAGCCTCTCATATGAGCAATTGAATGACACGGACCAGAGTTGGCTGGATTATGCTACCTTTATAGCAACACAAGATGAGAATTTTTATGATTTTGTTCAAGACGGGCATCGGAAAAGTATTTCAAGATATTTTACCCCCAATAGTGTATCCAGCGATTCTATCTGGACGTTTGATTCTCCCGACAAAACTCCACTGAACCAGGCTTTTGAGCGCGGTACTGCCAGTGTGGTTTATTCCGGGCATGGCAGTATTGGCAACTGGAGTGACTTGGGCACCGCTGTTGAGCCGTTTAATTTGGTGGATATTTATTATTTTAACAATATGGACCGGTACCCATTGGTGTTTAGTTTTGGTTGTAACGCAGGTGATTATGGGCAGGTTGAATGTTTGGGCGAAAGCTGGTTGAAATATGAAAATACCGGTGCCGCATTGTTCCTGGGCTCTACAGACCTTTCCATGTGGTATCAGGATTATTTTTTGCAGGACCGCCTGTTCAATGCCATTGATAATGGTGGATATTCGACAATATCCGAAAGTGTTATGGCTGCAAGGTTTGAACTGTTTACGCGTGGATATGCCTATTATGATATTTATCAGGAAATTTACAATATATTGGGTGATCCCACACTGCCGGTCTGGATGGGGCAGCCCCAGGCGCTTGCTGTAACCGCACCCGATACCTTGCCGGCCAATATTGACAGGGTTACGGTATCTGTTTCATCAGGCTCCGCCGGCAACGCCTTGGCGGCAATCAGCGTTCAGGGAGAATTGCTGGGAAGCGCATATACCCAACAGGGCATTGCAGAAATAGCCATTGATCGTGATCTGGCATTATATGATAATATCTTGTTGACGGTCAGTCAACCTGGGCATGAAACAGCGATCAAGTCTATATACATTGATACCGATATAACCATTACAACAAATCCCACATACCTGACAGTTGGTGAAAATCAACAAGTAGAATTTCACGTTCAGCAATCCGGTATAGGCCCTGTACCCGATTTTGAGATCCATGTTGCAGGTGTTGGTGTATCAGGCACTCTAAATTGTATTACCGACGAAAATGGTAACGCAAGCCTGGAATTGCTTTCATTGTACGGACAGGATTTGATCATAACCGGCAACAGAGTCGGAGATGAAATCCTTTTATATTCCGGTGTGCTTCCCGTACAATCCGGTTCAGTATTTACTGCATTTACGGTCTCCGCAGAACCGGCTATTGCGCTTGACAATATTTTATTCATGCCGGGTGTGCTGACAAACGTTACGGTAACAGCTGTTCCCGAGGCGGATTCGTTTTACGTTTCGGGCTGTGGTTTAGATGCGGTGTATGCAAGCGCTGATTTTTCTGTTATCCCCCAATATGATGGTGAATTGTCAATCAAAGCCGCTAAAGCTGGCTACATGATCCAGTCCAAATCCTTTATCGTAGACTCTGAATTTGCCGAAATATCAGGCCAGGTAACCCAGGGTGAGGGAGCTGTCCCGAATCCTCTTGTTGAACTGAACGCTCTGTGGAGTGAGTATACTCTGTCTGTTGCAGGAGATGAAAATGGGTTGTATGAAATCCATGATCTCCCCATTGGAAAATATATTGTACAGTTAAGTGCTAACGGGTTTGGAACTTTAATCGATACCGTTGCAGTCAATATGGATGATATGGTATTTGATTATGAGCTTGAACAGATGGATCCTGTTTCAGTGCAGGGCCATGTTTATACGGATTCCGGATCGCCTTTGCGGAACGCCTCAGTTATACTGATTGATCAAAACACAAAAACTGTTTCTGGTGATGATGGTGCCTTTGAGTTTGGTGCGGTCCTGCCGGGTAAAGTCAGGTTTTATGTGAATGCCCCGTCGTCAAGTTTTTTGGATACCCTGGTTTCAATTCCGGAAACGGGCAAGAGTGATTTGAATTTTACACTAACATTTGGAACTGATGAATTTTTTGTAGATTTTGAATCCGGTCCCGGATTGCTGCAAACGGATGGTTTATGGCAATGGGGAGAACCCGGCCCCGGTTTACAGTTCAGAGGTCCTGAAACTGCATTTTCCGGTATGAATTGCTGGGGAACCGAGCTGGATGGAGACTATACAGCAAATGCCGACAATTCAATAACAACACTGCCTGTGGATCTGGATGGTATGGCTGAACCTTTTCTCGAGTTTCGGCAATACTATCAAATGGATTATCTAAACAGTGGTTTTGATGGCGGCAATGTAAAGATCTCTATTGATGATGGCGCAACCTGGACGGTATTGCAGCCACAAGCAGGTTATGATTGTGAAAGCCTGACAGCATTGCCAAACGAACCTGCATTTAGCGGGGCTATTTCAGCATGGCAGCTTGCGACTTTTGACCTTGCAGATTATTTAAACCAAACTGTACTGATTCGTATCCATTTTGTCAGTACAGCCCAGACTGAAGACGCGGGTTGGTATATTGATGATTTTAAATTGTACGACAAATCCACTTCTGATATAGAAAATGAAATTTCCGCACCTCTTGAGTGGAATTTGAGCAGCAGCTATCCCAATCCCTTTAATGCGGGTACATCCCTGGAATATACGGTGCCGAAAAGTGCAATCGTGGATATTGCCGTTTATAACGTGCTGGGGCAAAAAATAAGAACACTGGCGCACGAGTGGGTACAGCCCGGTGTACATCGGGTCCACTGGGATGGACACACAGATGCTCATGATGAAGCTGGTTCCGGTATGTATTTGATCAAAATGCAAACAGATGCTTTCTCACGGGTTACCAAAGTTTTACTGCTGCGATGAGATTTTACCTGCTTTTTATTTGAATTTATTCTATATTAATATAAACGATGACATAATCCCGGAGTATTGAGTGGCACGCAATAAGAATAGAAGCGAAAAAAAACCGATTCAAACGAAAAAAACACAACTGGTTCCCTTGTTTTGGAATTATAAAATTCAAATCCTCGTACTTGCTCTGTTTCTGTTTTCAGGCATCAGCGGCCTGGTTTACCAGGTTGTATGGATGCGCATGCTGAAGCTGATTTTTGGAGTTACCGCATTTGCGGCAAGTACAGTTGTTTCTGCATATATGGCTGGGTTGTCGGTCGGCAGTTGGTACTTTGGTAAGCGGGCAGACCATTCCAGCTCTCCATTGCGATTATATGGGTACCTTGAAGTAGGTGTAGGACTTTACGCGCTTGCCTCTCTGTTTATCTTTAAACTGCTTGATCAGCTATATACTCTTATCTATGTGGCTTTTTCACCCAATTTTGCTGTATTTTCAATTATCCGGTTTGTGGTTGCATTCATTGTGATTTTGATTCCTACCGTGTTAATGGGCGGAACGCTGCCAATTCTGATCAAATTCTTTGTGAACAAAAAAGGACATGTGGGCAGACTTGCCGGCTATTTGTATTCTTTTAATACGCTGGGAGCGGTCATTGGTGCGTTTGTGACCGGTTTCTTTTTGATCAAGTTGTTTGGTGTACAAGTTACTGTTTTTATTGCTGCTGCAATTAATATCCTGGCTGGTGCGGGTGCAATTCTGATCGGTCAGTTTATGCTCATAAGTGCCAAACCGGTTCCCGAGAGTGAGATTGTTGAAGAACAAAAAATTGCAGACAAGAGCGAAAAACGGGTTTACCGTCTGCTGCTGTGGGGTTTTGGTTTTTCCGGATTGGCTTCACTTGCTTATGAAATTTTATGGACGCGTTCACTGCTTTACTTTCTGGGACTCACAACTTATACGTTTACAACAATTTTAACAACATTTCTGGTAGGTATAGCTCTGGGTAGTTTCTTTGCCTCCCGGTTTGTGGACAAGGTCAAAGACCATTTGAAGCTGTTTGCTATTATAGAGGTTTTGATTGGTTTGTCTGCACTTGCCGTGATTCCGTTGATTGGAAACATGTATGACATTAGCAACAATCTGAGAATGAGTTTGGGCTACAATGACTGGTGGTCTAATGTAGGTGTTAAATTTTTATTGTCATTCCTGGTTATGCTTGTTCCTACATTGCTAATGGGTGCCACTTTTCCCATCGTTGTTAAAAGTTACAACAAAAGCATAAAGGGAATTGGTGAAAATGTAGGTAAAATTTATGCCGCGAATACAATTGGTTCTATTGCGGGCTCTTTTGCCGCAGGATTTATTTTAATACCCTTTGCCGGACTACGGTTAAGTATTGCAATTGTGGTCATGATCAACCTGCTAGTGGGATTAACTGTTTTTCTTTATCATCCCGATATCAAACGCAACAATCGTTATATCTGGTCTGCTATTGCCATACTGGCTATGGTGCTGGTTGCCTTTAATACCAATAGAGATCCTATTGTACTTTCCAGTGTAGAGTTTGAAGGTTCAATGAAGCGTTATGATCTGTTGCACTATAAAGAGGGTATTGATGCTTCCATAGCTGTGCTTGAGGACCGCATAACCGGTGAACGGGAATTGAATATCAATGGTGAATCTACTGCTTTTACCATATACCAGGATATGCAGGTCCACAAACTGCTGGGCCATTTGCCGCTGCTGATTCATCCCGATCCTCAGGATGTTCTGGTTGTGGGATTTGGGTTCGGAAGTACATCCTGGGCGTCTGTACTGTATCCTGATGTACAGGTGGACTGTGTTGAACTGGTTAAAGACGAGATTGATACCGCACCCTATTTTGAAAAGCAGAACCATAATGTAATTGATCATCCCAATTACAATCTGATCTTTGCAGATGGTAGAGAATATATAAAGGGCACGAACAAAAAATATGATGTGATTTCGTTTAACGCAATCCATCCTAAAATCAGTCCCAATCTGTATACACTTGAATTTTATGAAATGTGTAAAGAGATTTTAACAGATGATGGTATTATTATCGCATGGCTGCCACCCAATGCTATTACTGAACTGGAATACCAGTCATTGATCAATACATTTTGTCATGTATATCCCCACAGCTCATTGTGGTATGTAAACCCCTCGCACATGTTGTTAATGGCCACTATGCAGCCCTTTAAAATTGATTATGCAAGATTACTTGAGCGCTTATCCATTCCGGAAGTCAATAAAGACCTGCGTGAAGTCAATATGGAAGATCCATATGAATTGTTGAGTTGTTTTTTGATTGCGGATGATAAACTGTACGAGTACGGTGAACCCGCACCTATCAATTCAGATGACTTGCCGTTTATCGAGTTTTCTCGGGAAATGAGTGTGTCAGTTAATACAGAAGTAATGACAAGTTTAGGATACCTTAAAGGTTCAGCATGGCCATATTTGTACAATGTTGCTAAACCGGATACCGTGCAGGAAAACCTGAAACGCATGGATGATACCAAATCGCTGGTTTCAAAAGGACAGGTAATGGCCTGGATGGGTGAGTATGACAAAGCACACGAGTTTTATAATCAGGCGCTTGAAAAAAGTCCCGGAAACCAAAATACATTATATCTGGATGGGTTGATTGATCGCCGGAAAGGCGAACTGGAAAAAATGATCCAGTTGAATCCGCGTAATGCACGTGCGCACCAGGCACTGGGTGAGATTTATATGGAAGAGCGGAATGTTCAATCTGCGTTTCAGATGTTTAACAAGGCAGTGCAGCTTGATCCGCAGTATGCTCAGCCGCATCATCATTTGGGTGTGATCTATTATATGCAAAATCGCCCGGATATTGCCTTGCGTGAACTGGAACAGGCCCAGCAGCTGGACCCAGGCTATGGCGCCTCTTATTTTTATGCCGGAATGTGTTACTGGAAAATGGGCAAGCTTGATCCGGCATTTCGAAATTTCAAAAAAGCGACAGAAGTCGATTTTAACTTTGTCCCTGCGCATTTTTATCTGGCCCAGGCTTATGAAATGAAGGGGATGGTCAAAGAAGCTGTATCCGAACTGGACCGTGCATTGTTGCTGGATTCTGATTATGAACCTGCCAGAAAAAAACGGGACCAGCTTAGCAATCGTTAATGGATGGAACCCTGATGGAATATTTGCGTATTTATTCATAAACATGCAGGTGATATTTGAAAAAATATATAATTCTATTGTTAATATTATGCAGCCAGTTGTGGGCAGGGATTGAAAAGCTTGGCCCGCAATTGGGACTACTGACACTATATCCTCAGCGCGCAGAAGGCTTGCAGGAACAGGGTTTAAAAAAAACCGCTTCTGGCTGGCAAGTTGAAACCATTGTAGAATTTGATGGTGATGTAGCGGAATTGGCCAAACTGGGTCATATTCGATGTGTTCACAAACAGTGGGCTATTCTCGAGTTGTCAGTGGATCGGTTGAATGATTTGGCATCGCTTGATAATGTTCAGTATGTGCAAATGTCCGTTGCAGATAAACCCTTGCTGGATAAAAGCACCGCGTACATTGGTGCGGTTAACGCGCGCGAGCAGCTGGGTTACACCGGCAAAGGTGTTTTGATTGGTATCATTGATTCCGGAATTGACTGGACCCATCAGGATTTTATAGACGCAGAGCAGAATACCCGTATCAAATATCTGTTGGATTTCAGTAAAGATGGTTCTGTATATGGAGGCACACTATATACAGAAGATGATATCAACAATGCGCTAAAGGGAGCGGGAACAGTTGCGCAACGGGATTATTCTGGTCATGGAACGCATGTGGCTGGTATTGCTGCCGGTGATGGAAGTGATGGTGCGGGATTCGGAAAGTATTGTGGTGTTGCGCCGGAAGCCGATTTAATCATTGTTAAAGCTACCCGTGATCAATTGAGCAGTGAGTTTTTAACTGCCGATCAGATAATCGCTCTGCATTTTATTGACAGTCTGGCAACCTATTTAGACATGCCTTATGTTGTGAATATGAGCCTGGGAGGTCATTGGGGAGCTCATAACGGCACCTCCAGTGTTGAACGTGTTATAGATGGTTTGGTGGGGCCTGGTAAGCCTGGCAAAGCGGTTGTAAATGTTGCCGGAAACGACAGAGATTTAAATATTCACGGACAGGCTGTATTTAGCGGCAGTACCACCAGTAAAGAAATTACATTCAACATTTCTCCATACTCGGCAAATCTGGGTAATGCCAATGATTTTGTGGGTTTGGATATTTGGTATGATGGTGACCAGAATGTGTCTGTAACGGTGGTAACACCGGAGGGAAGAACTATCGGTCCGATTCGTCAGGGAGATGTTATAGAAGATCAAACGGATGACGGCACTGTATATGTCTGGAATGGGTTTTATGAACAGCAAGGCGGTTATGTGATGGGCGCTTCACCAATTATTGGCAGTTACGAGATCTATGTAGAAGTAAGCGATGAAAACATGACACAGCCTCCGGCAGCGGGTGAATGGAAACTCCGTTTCAGTGGAACAGAGGGCAATGTAGATGCCTGGATTGCAAATGCCACCATGGCTGTAGAGTTTGGAACAGGGGCGGTAGATAATGGTAAAATATCTGTGCCTGGCACATCTAAAAATGCAATAACCGTTGGTGCTTATGTGAGTAAAAAGACCTGGACGGATCTGGATGGTAATTATTTATCTTTTGATACCACAGGATTGGTTAAGCTTGAGGACATTGCTTACTTTTCTAGTCCGGGGCCAACCCGTGATGGTCGCGTCAAGCCGGACCTGACAGCTCCCGGGCACATTATTGAGAGCAGTTATTCAATAGATGCACCGCCCACCAGTAGTTCCAGTATTTTTTATGGGGCTGATGATGAATTGCCTAATGCATTGATCTCTGAATCCGGGGTACAGGCACTTTCCAGCGGTACCAGTATGGCAGCCCCGCATGTAACCGGTGCGGTTGCGCTGATCTTTGAAAAGTATAAAGATTCTACCAATGTATCTACAACGGCAACTGTAATTAGAGATCTGTTAGTCAATTCGGCAACCGGCAGCAACTTGACCGGCAGTCTGCCCAATGATGACTGGGGTTATGGCAAGATGAATGTTTTTACAGCACTGCAAGGATCGTTGGGCGAGGATGAGGATTATGATTATATATTAGAAACATATCCGAATCCTTTTAAGGAAAGTGTGAATATAGTATTCGAGCTTCCTGTTAAAACCAGTACCCAGTATGTAGAGATGGCGGTATACAATATTTTGGGTCAACGGGTGCGTAATATTTTAGACGCATCCAGAACAGCCGGTCCGCACCAATTTGTTTGGGATGGCAGGGACGATCTGGGTTATCGGCTTGCCAGCGGTGTATATTTTCTTAAATTCAAATCCGGCGATTTTGAAAAATATCATAAAATGTTATTATTAAATTAACATTTGGGGAAATTAATAAAAAGGAGAGAACGTTATGGGAACTTTGTTTGAAGATATTCGTGATGGCATTCGTGACGGTATTGAACTTGTTGTGGACAAAACAGAAGAATATGGAAAAATTGGCAAATTGCAACTAGATATTCTGACAATTAAACGTAATATTGAGAAATTATTTTCTGAACTTGGCGGGCATACATATGAATTGCTGAGCAGCGATGAAAATGCAAATCTGGCTGATGATCCCGAAGAGAAACGGCTTGTTGCGGAATTAAAAGAGCTTGAGCAAAAACTGGATGATAAAAAGAATGAAATAAAAACGGTCAAAGAAGAAAAAGAAAAAGAGAGAAAAGACCGTGGCGAAAATCGTAAAAAAGATGCTGATGCGGAAAAAGTCACAGTTGAAGATGATAACCTGAGTTCCGGAATCGGCAATGATGATATTGAAGATGCAAACATTGTAGAAGACGATAATAAATAAATAGATCATGGCCGTAGCGATACGGCCTTTTTCATTTTGGGGGTTATATGAAAATTACCGAACCGGCAAGGGAAGCCTTTCTATATCGTATCTGGCAAAAAAAAGACATTGAATCTGAAACTATACATACCATTAACGGTCAGGAAATTATAATTCGGGAAAAAGGTGTACGTAATTTTGATTCCGGTCCTGATTTTTTAAACGCACTGATAGAATATCAGGGTGAAATAAAACGTGGGGATGTGGAAATTCATCCCATAGCGGGAGACTGGTATACCCATGGACATCATCGGGACCCGCGTTATGATCAGGTTATTTTACATGTTGTAACTATGGACTGTCCTGCAGATTTTAAAACCATAAGCTTGAATGGTACACATATTCCAACCATAAACCTGGATTCATTACTGGAAACAAATTCAGAAGAACTTGAGAAACAAAAAGTGTTCGATCAGGAAAGTATTTCCGGTGAATGTGCACTGTCTTTGTGCAGCAGTTTACAAATTCAAAATGTCTTGGAAAAAGCCGGCATTGCCCGTTTTTTGGTTCATGTTCAACAGTTTACAGAACAAAGTTTAACAAACAGTTGGGACCAGGTTTGCTATCGTTCATTATTGGAAGCACTGGGTTATTCTAAAAATCAGGTAGCATTCAGGAATCTTGCAGACCATTTGCATGTTGAAATACTCTGGAAACATATTTGGCAGGATCCTGTCTCACTTGCTGTTTTAAAATGCGAGGCCTATTTGATGGGTACTGCAGGGCTGTTGCCCTCACAATCAGTTGTACCTGTACATATTGTTGATGCAGAAATATTAGACTATACCAAAAAGCTTGAAACATGTTGGTGGGAATTCCCGTATCGTAAAAAGTTGTTTGTATTAAAAAAAGAAATGTGGAAGTTTTTTCGATTGCGTCCTCAAAACTTTCCAACACGAAGAATAGCGGCAGCTGCCCGGCTTGTTGTAAGGTTTTTAGAAGATGGATTTATAAATACTTTTTTTAAAGTGCTGAATCGGAATGAAAATCAGTTCAAGGTGGTTTATAAGGAACTGGAAGAGCTCTTTGATGTTAAAGAACAAGGATTCTGGGCTGAGCATTACTTGTTCGAGCCCGTAAAGAAATCAAATACACATGCATTACTGGGCAAAGACAGAAGTAGAGATATTTTGGTAAATGTTATTTTCCCTGTAATGTATGCTTTTGCTAAAGAAGTGGATGATCATAAATCTTGTAATTTAATTTTAGAATTATATAAAAATTATCCATGTCTTGCTGAAAATAATTTAATTCGCAATGTAAAAAAACGCGTATTAAAAAATCAAACTCGTACCAAATTGGTCAGCAATGCATGTGTTCAGCAGGGCATTATCCACTTGGGTAAAACATTTTGCGTGCCGCAAGCATGCAGCCATTGTCTGGATAACGGATTATCTTACCAACAATCGGCAAGAAATTGAATGTATGCTTTTTGTTGACTTTTTGAACAATTTTTTGTAAAATGATGGTTTGAAAATACAAGAGTTATCTGGTTTTTGTTAGAGGAGTTAATTTACGGACACTTCGGAAGCGGGTATAACACCCGGTACATTATATCTAGTCAGTACGCCTATTGGAAATTTGCGCGACATAACTCTGCGCGCACTTGATACTTTGAAATATGTGGATGTGATAGCTGCGGAAGATACGAGACAAAGCTCCGTACTGTTAAATCATTATAATATTCAAACTCCCCTGACACGTTACCATGATTTTAATAAAGAAAAAGTTACGCCTGTTTTAATCGAAAGATTAACTGCCGATGAAACAGTAGCTGTAATCAGCGATGCCGGAACACCAGGTATTTCCGATCCGGCTTTTTATCTGGTGAGAGAAGCAATAAAGCGGGATATTCACATAGAGTCTGTTCCCGGAGCAACTGCTCTGGTTTCATCATTGGTGATTTCTGGATTACCAACAGACAGATTCGTTTTTGAAGGCTTTCTTCCTGTGAAGAAAGGCAGGCAAACGCGATTAATGGAGCTTAGCACCGAACCCCGAACAATATGCATATACGAATCGCCAAATAGAATCAAGCGGACCATTGCCGACCTTTACGAAGCCCTGGGAGATCGTAAAGCCGTCATAGCGAGGGAATTGACTAAAAAGTTTGAAGAATTGATTCGCGGCAGCTTGTCTGATCTTTTGCAGCAAATGGACCAGTTAACCCTGAAAGGAGAATTTGTTATTCTGGTTGAAGGGTTTACTCGGGAACATCGGCGTAATGCAAAATATAAAGGGACAAAATATGAAGTTTGAGATGATCTCTGACAATGTAAAGGAAAGATCAAGAAGTATCTTGCAGCCATTGATTGACCTGCTGGTCAAGTTTAATATCAGCCCTAATGTTTATACTGCTCTTTCTTTGGTTTTTTGTGGTATTTCAGGTATTTACTTTAGTAAAGGATATTTTAAAACCGGTGCATTGATCATGTTGTTGGGTGGATTGTTTGATGTTTTTGATGGACAAATTGCACGTACTAGCAATCGGGTAACAAAATTTGGCGCATTGTTCGATTCAACATTGGATCGTTATGCCGAGTTTTTAATTTTTCTTGGTATTGGTGTTTATTTTATACACAGTTTTGTAGATGGCAATCAGATGGGATTACTGGTTGCTTTGACTGTTTTTGTTGCTATATTTGGTTCTCTTATGGTCAGTTATGTACGGGCAAGAGCCGAGGGTTTGGGCTTTGACTGCAAAGTTGGTTTGCTGCAACGCCCCGAGCGGATTATTCTTGTGGGTTTAGGTGGTCTGATTTCAGAAGTTACCCTGATTTTTGCCATGGTCATAATTGCTGTTTTTGCCAATATAACCGCCATACAAAGGGTATACCATATCTGGTATATTGAAAACTCTCCCAAATGGAAAACCCCGGCGGCAGATGTTGAACACGATGAATTTGCCTGATTCAAGCTTTTTAAATTGGTGATTTGATGCAGAGAATAATGTGCAAAGCGAAAATTCATCGGGCAAGGGTGACAGATGCCGATCTCAACTATGAAGGCAGTATTACAATTGATCCGGTTCTGCTGGAAGCGGCAGACATGTTGGAATACGAAAAGGTTCAAGTATTAAATATTAATAATGGATCCAGGGCCGAGACGTATATCATTAAAGGTAAGCGTGGCAGCGGTGAAATTTGTATAAACGGTGCACTTGCGCGATGGGTCCAAAAAGATGATCTGGTAATTATTATTTCATACGCACTAATGGACGACTCTGAGCTTGAAAATTACAGCCCAAATGTTGTTCTTGTGGATGAAAATAATAGTATAAAAAAACTTATTAACCACTAAGGTTACATCACTAAAAGGTATGCTGTAACACAGTAGAAAGGAGTTTACAGTGATAGAAAAGGGTGTAGATATTAAAGCTCCCCAAGGAAAATTAGGCATCCTGCTTCCCGGTTTGGGCGCTGTTGGAACAACAGTGATCGCAGGTACGGAATTGGTCCGTAAAGGCCTGGCAAAACCTATTGGTTCTTTGACACAAATAGGAACCATTCGTATTGGTAAACGTACCGATGACAATACACCAATGATCAAAGATTTTGTACCTCTTACAGATCTGAATGACATTGTGTTTGGCGGATGGGACATTTTCCCGGATAATGCTTATGAATCTGCGGTAAATGCCAATGTTTTGTCAAAAGAAGACCTGGAAAAGGTTAGACCGGAATTGGAAGCAATCAAACCCATGAAAGCTGTATTTGATCCCAAGTATGTTAAACGTCTTGATGGACCAAATAAAAAAACCGGTGCCAACAAAATGGAATTGGCTGAACAATTGATGGATGATATGAAAAATTTCATCAAAGATAATAACCTTGACCGTTTGGTTATCGTTTGGACCGGTAGTACAGAAACATATTTGGAATACGATCCCATTTGGGAAACCATTGAAAGTTTTGAAAAAGGTTTAAAAGAAAATCATGATGCAATTTCATCCAGTATGATTTATGCATATGCTGCTATTAAAATGGGCGTTCCCTATTTTAATGGTGCACCGCACATGTCTCATGATATTCCTGCATTGGATGCTTTGGCAAAACAGAATAAAGTGCCAATAGCTGGTAAAGACTTTAAAACCGGTCAAACTTTTATGAAAACCATCCTTGCCCCTGGAATCAAAGCCCGTATGTTGGGTGTAAAAGGCTGGTTCTCTACCAATATTTTGGGTAACCGTGATGGTGAAGTTTTGGATGAACCTCTTTCTTTCCGTTCAAAAGAAATCACCAAAAGCTCAGCATTGGATTATATCTTCCAACCTGAAAAATACCCTGATCTGTACAAAGATCTGTATCACAAAGTCCGTATCAACTATTATCCTCCTATTGGTGATAATAAAGAAGGTTGGGACAATGTGGATCTGGTTGGCTGGTTAGGATACCCCATGCAGATCAAGATCAATTTCTTGTGCCGTGACAGTATTCTTGCTGCACCGGTTGTACTTGACCTTGCACTGTTTATGGACCTTGCAAGTCGCGCTGGTATGTACGGCATTCAGGAATGGTTATCATTCTATTGCAAGAGCCCAATGGTTGCTAAAGATCTGTATCCCGAACATGATACATTCATTCAATTGATGAAATTAAAGAACACCCTTCGTCATATGAAAGGTGAAGATTTGATTACTCATTTGGGACTCGATTATTACGACTGATAATTCTAAAGTTTGTTAATGTGACTCTGAATAAAAAGTTGATAGGATACTCTTGAAAACTTCACCTATTAAAACCCTGTTAAAGACATCGTTGCCTGCTGTAATTGATCTTGCATCGCAAACCCTTATGTGGACCATTGAAGCTATCTTTATTGGAAAACTGAGTGCTGCAGCGCTTGCAGGACACAGTATGGCTATTCAGGTTATTTTGGTGTTTTTTGCGGTCATGTTAACCTTTGTTGTTGGCGCCAGTTTGATCATTAATCGTCATCTTGGCGCCAAAGATTATTATCAGGCAAACCATATTTTTGGCCAGGCCATGATGATGGGTGTCATCATGGCCTTTGCTTTTGCATTGATATGGTACTTTGGTGCTATACATATATTTAAATTTATTAAAGAGACAGGAACGTTTTCAGCTCAAGAGGCGGGTATTACATATTTACGTACAGTATCTTATTTTGCCCCTCTTTTTGTAACTCAATTTGTAGCGATTGGAATTATTCGTGCTGTAGGCGACACCCATTATTCTATGATGGTCAATCTGAGTGTGAATGGTTTTAATCTTGTATTGTCTCCTATTCTTATATTTGGATTGTTTGGCTTTCCGCGACTTGAGGTACAGGGTGCTGCACTGGCTGTAGGAATTTCGCACAGCCTGGGCTTTATTGCCACTTTTATTTTATTACGAACGCGCAAGTGTCAGCTGTTTTTATCATTTAGGGAAATGACAACGCCCAACTGGGAGAGTTTTAAGCAGCTCTTCAAGGTGGGGCTGCCTACAACTATTGAACAAATGACCTGGGCTTTGGGTCAGCTTGTTGTTACCAGTTACGCCGGTAGTATCTATGTTACCGTTTTAACTACACACGCTATTTTTATGCGTATCCAATCCATTCTTTCCATGGTTTATATGGGTTTTTCTCTTGCTGCCATGAGCATGATGGGTAAAAATTTGGGTGCATCTGATAATGCACTTGCTGAAAAAATGGCAAAAACTGCACATTGGGTGATGGCAATTTTTGTTGTTTTTATCGGTATTGTTATGGTAATCTTTTCAAAGCACATGATACATATCTTTACTACTGATCCGGCTACTGTTGCATTGGGACAAAAAGCGATGATTGTTTTTGCGCTGGCTCAACTTCCCAAAGCAATGAATAATGTTTTGGCAGGAAATATGCGGGGGATTGGTGAGCTGCAGTGGTTAATGTGGACCACATTAATATTTGTAATCGTTTTTGAAATTGGTATCAATTACTGGGTTGCATTTGGTTTAGGTTGGAGTATTTACGGTCTTTGGGGTGTCCAATTTACAGATGAAACAATTCGGTTTTGTATGAGTTATATACGTTTTCATCGGGGTAGCTGGAGGGTCAAGGCATCTTGATGAAATTTGATTATAAAGGCAAGTTTATCACTTTTGAAGGTATCGATTATTCTGGTAAATCGGTACAGGCAAAGCAACTTTTAGAAAATTTGAAATTGCAGAATATTCCGTGCACCGCACTTCGGGATCCAGGCGCAACCCGTATATCTGAAAAGATACGGGGCATACTTTTGGATAATGATCATAATGAAATGACAAAGTGGACGGAATTGTTATTATATGAAGCAGCACGTGCGCAGATGGTTGAAGAATCTATAATTCCTGCCTTGAAAAAAGGTGAAATTGTGGTTTGTGACAGGTTTTATGATTCTACCAGTGCGTATCAGGGCTTTGGCAGAGAGCTGGATTTGGAAATGGTCAACCGGGCCAACAGTATCGGTTCAGTGGGTTTGGTTCCGGATTTGACATTTTTGATTGATATTGATGTAAAATCGGCTCTTGAAAGACGTTTACGAGTGAACGAAAAAGCGGACCGTCTGGAAGCGCAGGGTGATGCGTTTCAGGAACGTGTGCGTAAAGGCTATCTGGCTATAGCAGAACAGGAAGCAGGTCGGTTCCGGGTTATTAACGGAGATGATTCAGTAGGAAATATTGCCAGGGATATTTTTAAAGAGTTTATGCGTATAATGTAATATTGGTAACAAGCTGAGGTATGTAAATATGGGAACAAGAAAAAGACTTTTAGTATTGACATTGATTACTGTTTTGTTGCTGACTGTAGGTGTTTTTACCCAGTTGTATAGTGACAGCAATAAAGACATGTACTACTCTGTGCTTCGCTCAACGGATATATTTGGTCAGATTTATAAAGAAGTATTGAATAATTATGTACAGGAAGTAGATCCGGAAAAATTCATTGAAGCGGGCATTCAGGGAATGCTGGATGAGTTGGATCCTTATACCGTTTATCTTGAAGATGAAGGCAAAGATGAACTGGAAATTATGACCCGCGGAAAATATTATGGTGTGGGTATGCGGATATCCAATCGGAATGGATGGCCAACTGTTGCAGAACAGCCCTTTCCCAATAGTCCTGCTGCACGTGCCGATATCCGTGAAGGAGATCAGGTCATTGAAATTGATGGTGTAGAAACCAAAGGTGACAATCTTTCCAAAACCGCGGCCCGTTTGCGTGGTACCCAAAAAGGCAGTGAAGTTCGAATCACGATCAGACGTGTAGGTGTTGAACAGCCAATTGAGCTGACATTGATCCGTGACGAGATTGTTGTTTCTGAAATAGAATTTGCCGGATTTGTTGAGCCGGGAGTAGGATTGGTCCGTCTGACACGTTTTAATCGTGGTGCGGGTAAGCAAGTGAAACAGGCAATTGAGCAACTGCGTGATCAGGGTATGGAGTCATTGATTTTTGATTTACGCGGTAATCCTGGTGGTTTGTTGGATGTTGCTGTATCCGTGCTTGAAAGTTTTGTCCCCAAGGGCGAGCTGGTTGTTTATACACAAGGCCGTAACGAAGAACAACGTCAGGATTTTCGTACACGTCATGAACCGGTTTTGGGTGATCTTCCATTAGTATTGTTGGTAGATGAATTCAGCGCTTCTGCTTCAGAAATTGTTGCCGGAGCTGTACAAGACCTGGACCGCGGCGTTATAGTAGGTGCTGAGACCTTTGGTAAGGGGCTGGTGCAGACGGTTGTAAATCTGGATAACAAGGGCGAATCAAAATTAAAAATTACCACTGCTCAATATTTTATGCCAAGCGGCCGTTTGATTCAACGTCCGCAGGTGTTTAATCGTAAACGTGGTTCCGTTTTGTTGGACACTGAAGACGAAGATGAAACAAAAGAAGTTAAAGAAGAGATCCCTGAACAGTTTTACACACGTAACGGACGCAGTGTGTATGGTGGCGGTGGTATTAGACCAGAAATAGAACTGGTGAATGATCATACCACAAAATATGTTGCAGAGTTGCGACGTAATTCCATGTTTTTTAATTATAGCCTAAATTACGCGATAGATCATCAGAATCTGACGGAAGATTTTACGGTAACAGATGAGATGGTATCCGATTTCTATAAATTTACTGAAGAAAAAGAATTTGATTATGAACCTGATGGATTGTCTGAACTTGAAGATCTGGAAGAAATTGCCAGAGAAGAAGGCTATTATGATCAAATGAAAGCCCATTTTGATGCAATTCGTAAAGAGTTTGAGCAGGTCAAAATTGCTGAAAGAGAAAAATCTCTTGGCGATATCAAGTTTTTGATAAAGCGGGAACTTGCCGGTAAAAAATTTGGTAATGATGCTGCATATAAAGCAGGTTTTGAACGCGACAAGGTATTGTTAAAAGCAGTTGAAATTTTAAATGCACCTGAAGAATATAAAAAGATACTGGATGTGAATTTGGCGTCAAAAAATTGATTGTTGTAATTATTAAATTAATTGTTTAAATTACTTACTGTTTAATTCATAACATTTACTGTTATAATATACTGACCGGAAGTATCGGTCAATTAAATAACCAAAGGAGATAGTATGTCTGACAAGTATGTTTATCAATTCGGCGGCGGAAAAGCTGAAGGCCGCTCCGATATGAAAAACCTGTTAGGTGGTAAAGGAGCCAACCTGGCAGAAATGAACCTGATTGGTGTTCCTGTTCCTGCAGGTTTTACCATTTCTACCGAAGCATGTATATTTTATAATCAAAAAGGTCGCGAAGCCAGTATTGAATTATTGAAAAAAGAAGTTGAAGCAGGAATTGCTTCTATTGAAGAAATGATGGATGCGAAATTTGGTGACAAAGAAAATCCATTACTGGTTTCAGTTCGTTCAGGTGCACGCGTTTCTATGCCTGGTATGATGGATACTGTATTGAATCTGGGTATGAATGATGACGCTGTTGCAGGTTTGACTGAAAAATCTGGTAACGAACGTTTTGCATGGGACTCTTATCGTCGTTTTGTTCAGATGTATGGCGATGTTGTTATGGGAATGAAACCTGAGAGCAAAGAAGATATTGATCCTTTTGAAGAAATTATTGAAAAAGCCAAAGAAACCAAAGGTGTTGAAAACGATACCGATTTAGATACAGCAGATTTGAAAAAACTGGTTCAGGATTTTAAAGCTGCAGTTAAACGCGTTACCGGCAAAGATTTTCCGGCAGATCCCTGGGAACAACTCTGGGGCGCAGTTATGGCTGTATTTGACAGCTGGATGAATGAACGCGCTATTGTTTACCGTCGTTTGAACAAGATCCCTGAAGAATGGGGAACAGCAGTAAACGTTCAGGCTATGGTTTTTGGTAACATGGGTGAAAATTCAGCAACTGGTGTTGCATTTACTCGTGATGCAGGTACTGGTGAAGATATTTTTAACGGTGAATACCTGATCAACGCACAGGGTGAAGATGTGGTTGCCGGTGTTCGTACACCACAGCAGATCACAAAAGAAGGTTCAAAACGCTGGGCTGAATTGGCAGGTGTTTCTGAAGAAGACCGTAAAGCAAAATTCCCTTCTCTTGAAGAAGCTATGCCGGTTGTATACAAAGAATTGGCTGAAACTGAAACCAAACTTGAAAATTATTTTAAAGATATGCAGGACCTCGAGTTCACCATTCAGGATGGTCGCTTGTGGCTGCTGCAAACCCGTAACGGTAAACGTACCGGTGCTGCAATGGTCCGTATTGCAATTGAAATGTTGGAACAGGGCATGATTGATGAAAAAACCGCAATCAATCGCGTTGAAGCTGAAAAACTGGACGAACTGTTACACCCTGTATTTGATGGCGATGCTATCAAATCTGCCAAAGTACTTGCCAAAGGTCTGCCTGCATCTCCGGGTGCTGCAACCGGTCGTATTGTATTTTTTGCTGATGAAGCTGTAGAATGGAGAGCCAGAAAAGAAGAAGTAATTCTTGTACGTATTGAAACTTCTCCTGAAGATTTAGCTGGTATGGATGCTGCAAACGGTATTCTCACCGCTCGCGGTGGTATGACCTCTCACGCAGCAGTTGTTGCTCGCGGTATGGGTAAATGCTGTGTTTCTGGTGCCGGTTCTTGTAAAATTGATTATAAAAAACGTACCATGGTTATTGATGGCGTAGAACTCAAAGAAGGTGACTGGATCTCTTTGAATGGTTCTACCGGTGAAGTTTACGAAGACAAAATTTCTACCAAAGATCCTGAATTGTCAGGTAACTTTGGAGCATTGATGGATCTTTGTGAAAAACACACCAAGGTATTGGTTCGTACCAATGCAGATACTCCGCACGATGCTAAAGTTGCACGTGATTTCGGCGCACAGGGTATTGGCCTTTGTCGTACCGAGCACATGTTTTTTGAAGGCGAACGTATCAAAGCTGTTCGTGAAATGATTCTGAGCAAAGACGAAGCTGGTCGTCGTGCTGCTTTGGTTAAATTGTTGCCCATGCAGCGTGGTGACTTTGAAGGTATCTTTGAAGCTATGAACGGATTGCCAGTAACTATCCGTCTCTTGGATCCACCTTTGCATGAATTTGTTCCACACGAAGATGAAAACCAGAAAGAAATGGCCGACGAAATGGGCATCACTGTAGAAGAAGTAAAAGCTACAGTTGAAGATCTGGCAGAATTCAACCCAATGTTGGGTCACCGTGGTTGTCGTTTGGGTAACACCTATCCGGAAATTACCGAAATGCAGGCACGCGCTATTATTGAAGCTGCTTTGAATTGTAAAGCTAAAGGTATTGATGCAAAACCAGAAATTATGGTTCCATTGATTGGTACAATTGAAGAATTCAAACTGCAGGAAACCATCATCCGTGCAACTGCAGATAAAGTATTTGAAGAAAAAGGCGCAAAATGTGAATACATGGTAGGAACCATGATTGAAATTCCACGCGCTGCTTTGACTGCAGACCAGGTTGCTGAAGCTGCTGAATTTTTCTCATTTGGTACCAATGACTTGACCCAGATGACTTTTGGTTACTCTCGTGACGATGCTGGCAAATTCCTGCCGGTTTACCTTGAAAAAGGCATCCTCAAAGTTGATCCTTTCCAGGTTCTGGATCAGACTGGTGTTGGTCAATTGGTTGAAATGGGTACTCAAAAAGGCCGTAGCGCTCGTCCAAACCTCAAAGTTGGTATCTGTGGTGAGCACGGTGGTGAACCCAGTTCTGTTAAATTCTGCTGTAAAGTTGGTATGAATTACGTATCCTGTTCTCCGTTCCGCGTACCTATCGCACGCGTAGCTGCAGCACAGGCTGCTATTGAAGGATAGTTCCTGTACCAAATACATACATGGGCACCCGTTTCCCCGACGGGTGCCCTTTTTTTTATATAGGGAAATCTTGATAATTCTCCTCCCCTTGAAATGACTTTTCATCAAGTATAATAGAAAATTTGTGCTTACCAAATTGATAGATAATTAAGTTGGATAAAATTGCCTGTGATGAGTTGGTCGAGTTGTATATATAAGAGTTGGGGAAAATCCCCCTGTTCCAAACAAAATTCTGAAACAGGGGATTTGATGTTATTTCAGCAATATAATATTTTGATAATGATTGGCGTTAAGAGTCTGAAGCTGAAGGATATAAACTCCTGAAGGCAAATTTGTACCGTTTTGGTCCGTTCCATTCCATTTAAAATTGTGGTTACCTGCGGATTGGGTGCCTGTAAAAATGTCCTTAATTTTTACTCCCAAAATATTATAGATAGAGAGAGATACATTTGTATCTTTGTCTAAATAGTAGCTGATACTGGTTTCCGGATTAAAAGGATTCGGATACGCATTGTACAATTCTGTTTTGTTGGGTACTGTAGTGTTTTCTGTTAAATTAACATTCAGAGTTGAGAGTGTTGTAACCGTTCCGTTAATGTTAACATCTGATAGCTTGTAAAAATAATTCGAACCAAATTCTATAGAATTATCAATGAATGTATAGTTTGTTGTTTGAGAAATGGTGCCTTGTCCTACAAGCGCATTATGGGTATTAAAAGACGCAATTTCCTGCCATGGGCCGTTTTTATTTGCTGCCCGCTCTAATACAAATCCAAGATTGTCAATTTCATTTTCAGTTGTCCATCTCAATTCCACACCTTCTGTTGTACTTGCGGCGGTAAAAGATGTTAATTCAACAGGTAAACTGTCATCACCCCAATAGGTATCACCCATTAACGTGCCTGTGTTGGAGTTGGTACTGTTGTCTGTTAAAGTAGATCCGCTGCCGTCATTCATTTTATAATAGGCAACAAGGCCTGATTCTGAGCCGGTGAGTTCGATATCTTTGTTGTCATTAATTTGGGTTTCGGAGCGGACAACATTCCATATTCTGACTTCATCGAGGCTGCCGGTTAGATAATTGCCAGTTCCTCTTGAACCCAGAGTTAATGGATTTCCGGAATCAATAATGCCATTGCTATAGGCTGTAGTACCTCTCAAAGTTCCATTGATATAAACTCTGATGTTGCTGCCATCATAGGTCCCTGCAACATGGGTCCAGGTATCATATGTGACGCCAACCGATGATGTAGCCTGATTCCAGTTTGTATTGTTTTGGCCAACCAGAAAAGATATTGTTAAATTAGCATTTATAGCTAATTCGTATCCCTCTCGGCTGGCTTCATGGACCAATTTCGAAGCAAGTCCCCCATAGCCGGTACCTGCTGCTTTTACCCAGGCTTCTACGGTGATATTACCGGTAAGCTGAATGCTTGCATCGTTTCCGCATGTGACATAATCACCGGATCCGTCAAATACAAGAGAACTGGATGTTGCCGCAATGGCAGAATGGATTAAAGTGAAGGAAAAGAAGAGCAGTATCAATTTTTTCATAAGACCTCCTACAACGAGTTGTTTTTATGTTGCGTGGTTTTATGGTACAATATCAGGGTAAATTTTGCCCTAATTATTAATTGCTCTTAAATTTTCTTATTGCTATCTAAATTTACATTATTTGTTGACCTGTGTCAAGGTTGATTTTTAATGTAAAAAATATTAAATTACAAACTTGAAATTTACTCTTGTACGATATTCAAAAAGGTGATATGAAAAAGCTTAGAATTTTTTGTGATTTTGATGGTACCATTGCTCAGAATGATGTGGGCAATGTTTTGATAACAACATTCGGAGATGCGGCCCATTGGTGGGATCTTGTAGATAAATGGAAACGAGAGGAACTGGATGGCCGGGACCTTTGGCGAAAACAATTTGCCATTACACCCATTACCCCGACTCAAATGGATGAATTTGCCGCTACTCAGAAAATAGACCCAAATTTTCCCGTTTTTGTACAATTTTGCCGTGATTATCACATCCCTGTCTATGTTGTGAGTGATGGTATGGATGCTTATATTAAAAGAATATTAAAAAACAATGGTTTAGGTGATCTTGAGGTGCGCGCCAATCACCTTGAAATGCACGATGATGGTACGCTTTTTGTAGAATATCCCTGGTATAAAGAGGGTTGCTGCAATTGCGGCAACTGCAAGGGTACCCATGTGCGTCAGGAAACACAAGACGATGAATTGTCCGTTTATATTGGTGACGGTCATTCGGATGTTTGCGGTATGCGAGAAGCAGATATAACCTTTGCCAAAGATGCTCTGGCTGAACTATGTGAGCAGACTGGCAAACCATACCGGCCATTTAACAATTTTGCTGATGTTTTAGAGGGTATCCGCGAGCTATAATAAAATATGTGAGCGGTGCTATGAAACGGATTTTCCCCATTTTAATCGTGTTTGTGATGGTGTCTGCTGTTTGGGAAACAGTGTATGCCCAGTCTTTACGGGACGTTTTTAAAAAATGGACCTATGAAACAACATTGAACGATTTTAACAGCCTGCAATGTGATATTCACTGTACCTATCTTTCGCCTGAATTATTACAGGCCTGGCAGCAGTCAGAAACAAACCAGGATGTTGTGAACCGTGTCAATACCTTGATAACCACCATTCAACAGCAGAATGTTGCAATTTATATTCTGGATGTGGACCCCGGTCAATCGGGACTCTATTCGCTTGATTTTAAGAAAATTCATAAAAAGTCAAAACTGTTTATTACGGATAAAAAGTCCAAAGGATATAAACCCAAACGGGTTACGTCAAACCTGAAACAGAAACTGGTTGCACGCCAGCCCTATTTGGGTGCAATGGCCTTTCAGGTTGAATCTGCTAATCCCATGTTTCAGACCCTGAAAATGGAAACCAAATTCGAGTATTTTGAAAAGTTTGATATACCTGACGAAGAAGAAGAAAAGAAATTCGAGTTGCAATTCCATTTTCATGCCAGCGGAGCTCCGCAAAACGAGCAATTGCAAGCAGTGCCCGGCACCCAGGAGATTTTGGGCCGCCTGAAAGTGGCGTTCTCTCTGGTGAATCTGGTGACCAATCAGAATATTTAGCCATGAAGGTTAGAATTGTAATTATATTATTGTTCTTCTGTGTTGGTGCTTTTGCTGCAGAAGAGGTGATTACCGGGCGGTATTGCTACCAGTATGGCGATAACGAAACTCTGCTTGAAGTACGGCAACTCACGCGTACCCTTGCCTTGCGCAATGCAATCGAATCCTACCATGTTTTTGTTGAAGCCGCGGCAATTGTAGATAATTTTCAGATCACCAATGATATTGTACAAAGCCTGACCGGTACCTATATCAAGAATATACAAATCGCTGAACAAACCGAAACCGACCACAAGGTGTGTATGACGGTTATTGGCACCATTGATCCTGTGGTGTTTGATACCATATTAAAGAACCAGGTGCGTAGACGTATTCAACTGGTTCAGCAAATGGGAATCGATAATAATGGCGCACTCAAGGTGCTGAGTGTATCACCAATCAAATTCAATGACAAGGGGCAAAAGGTTATTGAATCGGTGGTCAAGGTGCTGGAGCATACGGGGCGCCTGGACAGTGTGCAGTTTCGCAACAGCAAACCTGAATTCAAAGTGTGTATCACCTATTTTGATCGTTCCGGCACCGAGATGAGCGGGGACTCGCAGTTTATTCATACCCAGGCAGACGGACTGGCATCTGGTGAGATCCGCACCGTTGCGTTCAAAGATCCGCCTATTGGTGCGGTGACCTGGCGGGTGTGGCTGGTAAAATAGACTACTGTTTGATTGATACCCAAAATCAATTATCCACTGAATTATACCTTTTATTTTATTCTTGCAATAATCCATAAATATACATTTATTAATAAATACTTAAAATTTTAGGGGAATTAAGGGAAGCTAATTATTAACCTGTTAATTATTGCAATTCATTAATACTGTTATTTTTGTTCACAATTTACAATAATGCTATTTCATCAGGGAATTTTGTGTTTTGAGGGAGATTCTCATGTTCTCAAAGAAAAAGAAAATTTTACAAAATTTGGAACAACAATGGGGCAAACCTGTTTCAAGAACCCGGAATATGGATTTTATCTCTATTTATTATGATAATATGAGACCCCAAAATGAAAACGATTTTGTTGATGAGAAAACCTGGACAGATTTAGAGTTTGATTCTGTTTTTACAAAAATGGACAGGTGTGTGTCGAGCTCGGGGCAGCAATATTTATATTATCTACTTCGCAAATATGAAAGTAATGAAACAGTATTAAAAGACAGATCTGGATTGATTCATTATTTCCTCAAAAACAAAACTGTTCGATTCTCCCTGCAAGCTCTGTTGGCAAAATTATCAGATTTTAAAGCGTATTTTATACCCAGTTTAATTCTGCATAATATACCACCTCGATCCAATTTGTATTATTTGTTGATATTTTTATCATTTTTATCAATACTTTCAATTGCTCTGATATACTTTATACCATTTTTTCTATATTGTACAGTAGGGATGTTACTTTTAAATATTTTTATAAATAAAAAGCTTTCTGCTCAAGTGTATGAGAATTTTGCAGGATTCTCGAGTTTGAATACATTATTAATCGTTGCAGGGCAAATGTGCAAGCTCGAAACCGATGATAACATTCCACAATTAGACAGTTTGAAAAAACAAAAAGATGACATTAAAAAGCTGAAAAGGAAAATAGGCCGATTTGTATTGGAAAAAGAAGGTGCGAGTGATGTCATCATATACCTCATAGAGTACTTTAATCTTTTTTTTCTGTTTGACTTGATAGCATATTATGGATCTGTAAATGAGTTGAATAAATATCAAGACAGAGTTTGTGACATTTTTGTCAAAGTTGCCAGTCTTGATGCGCATATTTCAGTCGCTTCATATCTTTCCGGAACGGATTTTTATTCGAAACCAATATTTAATGATGAAAAGAAAATCAGTTTTACAAATCTCTATCATCCTTTGCTGGAAAAACCCATTGCCAATAGTCTTGAACAGAATAATAAATCCATTCTGATCACGGGATCCAATATGTCGGGCAAGACTACATTTATAAAGAGTATAGGTATAAATGTAATATTGGCCCAAACCTTTTATTTTTGTCATGCTGAAAATTTTGAATTGCCGGGCTATCAGGTCAAATCTGCAATAAAAAGGGAAGAAGATTTAGAGCATTCTAAAAGCTATTTTTTTGTTGAAGTTGAGGGTTTGAAAAAATTTATTCAAATTGCAAACGAGAAAGGAAATACTATATTTCTGATTGATGAGATATTTCGGGGGACCAATACGGTTGAGCGATTGGCAATTTCAACTTCAGTTTTGGAGCATTTGGGACAAAACGGGCAGGTCTTTGTTACAACACATGATATTGAATTGCAAAGTCTGTTAAAAGAGAGTTATGAAATGTATCACTTTGGGGATAATATAAAAAATAATGAATTTTACTTTAGCTATAAAATTCAAAAAGGTCCTTGTTTTACTGGTAATGCAATAAAATTGCTTGAAATTCAAGGATATCCTGAAGCAATTATCAGGAAAGCGCAAAAAATCAAGGACGAGGAATCCTTCTAGTCGTTTGATTTATGCAGGTCTTGTTCTTCTTGGGGCGAAAATGTTCAGGTTTTTGGCTCTATATTACACACATGTACAGCACAGCAGAAGAAAATGTCCCGTTTGACGATCGGAATGGCCTGGTTAAATGATTGATTGTATTGTTGATTTTTATTAATTTCAAAAAAGAATCACAAATGCAGGAAGCCATCCGTTTATTTCCTTGAAAAATGTTTTGCACATTTATAAAACCGGAGAAATTTGTCATGAAAAAATTTAAAATTATCATTCTTTTAACTCTGGTATGGCAATTTTTTTTCGTGAATTTGAAAGCACAGGTTCCTCAGCAAATTATAAATGTATCATCAAATAAACAGCTATTCATTGATGAAAAGTTTATAGAAACGAGCAGCGGAATAACTCGAACAATGAACACGCCTCATCAATATAACGAGATATTGTTGACCAATGACCAGCCCTGGGAAAATAGTGCGACAAAATACATTCCCGTTTATTGCAGTGTGTTAAAAGATGATGGAAAAATTAAGCTGTGGTATGATTTATATGACAGCGAAAATGGAAACAGGTATGTTGCTTTTGCTGAATCTGACGATGGCATCCATTTTGAAAAACGGATTTTGAACAAAGTCGAGGTTGAGGGTTCAATGCAAAACAATTGCGTTTTGCCTGCAACAATTGGCGGCTGTGCTGTTTGGATTGATCCCAAAGCTCCTGCAAATGAGCGGTACAAGACACAGGCAAAAGCGTATCCCAGTGGTGAGCTGTATATGCACAGTTCGCCGGATGGCATTGACTGGAAACTTTTTGCCAAGCCCGAAATTGGCGACAAGGACACTCAGAATATAATATTTTGGGATGCCACCATATCTCGCTATGTTATGTATACTCGGGAATGGTTTCGGTTCGAGGATAAAAACGAGAATTATAGAACTGTACGTAGACTTGAATCCGATGATTTGATAAATTGGGATAATGAGCTAATCGTTTTTGAACCCGATTCTATTGACAGGGCATTATATGATACACCTACCAACCAACCTCCTGTGGATTATTATGGCGCTACGGTTTTCAAATATCCCGATGAAAATGGAATGTATATTATGCTTGCACAGGCATTTTGGCATTGGTTTGCTCGTGACAAAAGTGTAAAGTTGGGGCCGAATTCATTTGATGTGAGATTTGCTTCCAGTCGGGATGGAAAGACGTTTACCCGGCAAGATCGGAAACCTTTCCTTCATCTTGGCCCTGAAAACAGTTTTTATTCAAGTATGATTTGGGCAATGCCAAACCCAATTCAAATGGGAGATGAATTATGGTTTTATTTTGCCGGTTCAAATCAGGACCATTCGGGTCAATTGGCGCATGGGGCTGAAAAACTCGAGTCGGGAATTGGCCGGGCGGTATTACGTCTGGATGGATTTGTTTCTCTAGATACAGATTATAAAGGGGGTGAAATTGTCACCCCGCTGATAAAATTTAAAGGGAAATCTCTCGAATTGAATTTACAGACCAGCGGCGGAGGTTCTGCCTTTGTGGAAATTCTTGACCAAAACAACAAGCCATTAAAGGGCTATACCCGAGCCGATGCTCTGCCCCTCAACGGTAATTCAGTCAGGATGCCGGTAAGGTGGAAAAACACCAGCGATACAAGTGAGCTGTCAGGAAAGGCTGTAAAACTACGGATTGTTATGCAAGACTGTAAATTATATGCTTTTCAGTTTGTAGAATAGGTTGTTGATTTGTGATGTGTTTTTCTCTGCTCCAACGATCAGAAGTGGGGGGTGCATGGGAGATGATTGGGGCTGGTGGGGGATCCTATATCTTAGTTAATTAATCTATGAGGATTAAGAGAGTAAAGCTTCTATTTATATGGTTTTTACTTGAATATTTAATTATATGCAAGAGACAATCAAAACAATCGAAAAATTTGTTGAAAAAATTATTTTCCTCTTTACCCTCCACCCTGATTTTAGTATATTCCAATAAAACCTTATAATTTAAGGCAGGGCAATGATTATGAAATCCTTTCGTTTTCTTTTCTGTTTTTTCTTAATTCTCACCATAATGATTTTATCCGGATGTGGTAATAACAGGAATACAATGGATCTGGCCGGCGAGTGGCAGATTAAACTCGATCCCGATGACAGGGGCGTGGATGAGCAATGGTACACCACAGAATTTGAGGATACAATCCATTTGCCCGGCTCTTTGCAGGAGCAGGGATACGGCGAGGTTCCAAATCCTGATACGAAATGGATTGGGCGCATTCGTACGCCGGACTGGTTAGAGCAGGAGCCCTGGAAGCATATTGTGAATGTTGAATCGGATTACAAGGTACCGTTCTGGCTCACTCCGGACAGGTATTACCGGGGCAAGGCCTGGTATCAGCGAAAGATACAAATCCCGGCGGGTTGGCAGGGGAAATCCCTTGAACTGGTGTTTGAACGGGCGCACTGGCAGACAACCGTATGGATGGATTCTGAACGAATTGGATTATGCAACAGCCTGGCAGCACCGCATCGTTATACGATTAAGGATTTGGAGCCTGGTGAGCATACACTTTCGGTTTGTGTGGACAATGAATATTTGCTCAATGTGGGTATCGACGCGCACAGCGTCAGCGATCATACCCAATCCAATTGGAACGGACTGGTGGGAGCACTGTCTCTGCGTGCTTTGCCGGATGTGAGAATTGCGGATGTGCAGGTGTATCCCGATTATCAAAAAAAGCAGGCTCGAGTCAAGATTATGGTGGAAAATACCACCAACGCCACAATCAACGCTCAGCTTGAACTGAACGCGGCTACAACGGCAAATAGCCCGGATCAGCACAAAGCTGCTTTAAAATCCAGTGAAATCGAACTGTTACCGGGTGAATCCATTCACGGGCTCACGTTGAATTTGGGAGAAGATGCGGTCCTTTGGAACGAATTCAGGCCCAATGTCTATAATTTGGCAATTGATTTGAAATCAGGATCTGAAAATGATCATAAAGAAACCGTGTTCGGGCTGCGCAATATTGCAACCCGGGGAACACAAATCACGATAAACGGACAAAAGACCTTTTTGAGGGGCACATTAGAGTGCTGTATCTTTCCGCTTACGGGGTATCCTGATACATCGGTTGAGGGCTGGCTCAAAATCTTTCGCCAGATCAAGGCGTATGGTCTCAATCATATGCGGTTTCATTCGTATACGCCGCCGGAGGCTGCCTTTAGCGCGGCGGACATGGAGGGCGTGTATCTGCAAACCGAGATTCCGGTATGGACGAATCCGGTTGGAGATACCTTGATCAGTGCTTTTATGGTTGATGAGGCAAAACGTATTTTACGCGAGTATGGCAATCATCCCTCTTTTACCATGCTGTGCGCGGGTAACGAACTGGGCCCCGATCGTGAAGATAATCGGGATATTTTTCTTACAGAGAATATCCAATCCTGGCGGGCTGCCGATGACCGGCATTTATATGCCAGCGGATCGGGATGGCCGTCTATCCCCGCAGCGGATTATCAGATTCGCAGTGAACCGCGTGTGTTCAACTGGCTGAACCGTTACACCAGTCGCATTGATGCGGCCCCACTGGATATGACAGTGGATTATACCGAACAGGATGCTATGTTTAAAGGTCCGGTTGTGAGTCACGAGATTGGGCAATGGTGCGTTTATCCGAATCTAAATGAAACCGAAAAATATACCGGTGTGCTGAAAGCAAAGAATTTTGAACTGGCCAGGACCCTGCTGGAAGAAAAGGGAATGGGAAACCAGGCGAAGGAATTTCTTATGGCTTCGGGCAAGTTTCAAACCATCCTGTACAAAGAAGAGGTAGAAGCGGCTCTGCGCACACCCAACCATGCAGGATTCCAACTGCTGGATCTGCACGACTTTCCCGGGCAGGGATCGGCAATTGTGGGCGTGCTGGATGCCTTCTGGGAAGAAAAAGGCTATGTGAGTGCCGCGGAATTCAGCCGCTTTTGCAACGCCACAGTGCCCCTGGCACGGATAAAAAAACTAACCTGGACAACGAATGAACAGTTTGCAGCGGATATTGAGGTGTCGCATTTTGGTGCGGAGGTTTTGCGGGATGTGGAACCTGTTTGGGAAATCAAGGATTTATATGGCCGTACCCTTGCACAGGGCTCTTTGGAGAAAACGAATATCCCAATTGGCAATGCGCAAAAGCTGGGAAGCGTTGCCTTTGACTTGAATACATTTGATACTGCCGTGCAATTAAAACTGGTTGTTAAGCTGGGTGAAACCGGATTTGAGAATGACTGGTCGTTCTGGGTGTATCCTGTAAAAGTTGAAATAGATGCCGGTGATGTGCGGATTGTCAATCATTTGGATGACAAGATAATAGATTTTCTGGAGAATGGTGGAGATGTGCTGCTGACTCGTGCTCCGGACGATATCCCTCAGGACAAGGCATTTGGCTTTGCAAGCATCTTCTGGAACAAGCTCTGGTTCCCCGGGCAGCCTGCATACGCACTGGGATTGGTGAACCGGGTAGAACATCCGGCGTTAGAAGCCTTTCCTACAGAATTTCACAGCAACTGGCAATGGTGGGATTTGACCCTGCACAGTCGGGATCTGGTTCTTGACGATCTGCCAGCCGACCTGCGTCCCATTGTACAGGTCATTGACGACTGGAACACCGCCCGGAAACTGGGACTGCTGTTTGAAGCCGGTTATGGCAAAGGCCGGATAATGGTATGCGGTTCCGACATTGTCAGTAACCTGGAAGAACGTCCCGTTGCCAGACAGTTCCGCAAAAGTATATTGGATTATATGAATTCGCACCTGTTCAAACCACCGGTAGAAGTGAGCCACCCGGACCTTGAGGTGATTGCCGGGCAGTTTGGGGAGATGGCGTTCTAAAACAGTTGCATTTATTTAATGAAATAGTTATTGTTCTATGGGGAGTGAAAGGCGGATTCGCTCCCTCAGATATTTCTTGTTTACATATGAGGTGGGGATATGCGAAAAATTTTCTATTTTATACTATTACCTTGTTTACTATTAGCTGGAGAGTGGGAGCCTGTTGGTATGCAGGGGACAATGGTCAGTTTTATCAAAACTGATCCTGCAGACAGTAGTATACTTTTGGCCGGATGTGTTACTGATGAAAATTATGGAGGACTTTACAAGAGCTCAGATGGGGGGAACACATGGGATTCCATACTTGAAAATTATGCTGTAGTTGATATGGTTTTTCATCCAACGAATCCGGATACACTGTATGTAGCCTGTTACAACCATTTATACAAATCAACTGACCACGGAAAATCCTGGGTAACATCTGATTCGGGAATCGTATTAAATGGCTGGAATAATGATCTTGAGCTTGTCCGCATCGATCCGCTTCATCCACAGGTGTTATTGGCTGCCAAGTATTATGACTGGCTTCTTCCCAAGTCTGCTCTGTATAAAAGTTTTGATGGTGGATTATCATGGACCAAGCTGGATTCCACAATGAGGATACAAGTACTTGAAACCGGACCTGATCAAAGGACTTTATATGCTGCGGACGCGAGGTCGGATATGATCTACAAAAGTCTGGATTTTGGTGAAACCTGGGAACCCTGGCAGCAACCGTTAGCCAATACGATACGAGATCTGAAATTCATTAAAACAGATTCATCTTTTACTTGTATCATTTGTTTTCAACTGGAAGGATTCTTTATCTCCCGAGATGGGGGGATAACCTGGGAACAGGAAAACACAGGTTTGCCTGAAAAAGCTTCTGTTTCCAGCGTCTTTGCAACAGATTCTTTGTTGTTTATAAGTAAGCACATGTTCCCTGCTACAGAGATTAATGTATACAATAGGCAAATGAATAAAGTTGGCTGGAATAAAGTTGGTGGCAATAATGACGCTTTTGAAGGTGGTTTTAGAAATTTGCCCTTATTGTATTCAAAATATTATCAAAAACTCTTTTTAGGCACGGGGAATGGATTGTTTTGTTATAATCCTGTAACAGAAATAACAGAACCAGATATCAAACAACCGGAAATTTTCAAGTTAAAACAAAATTATCCCAATCCTTTTAACAGCAGTACGGTTGTTGAATACGCGCTACAAGGGCAGGCACATGTAAAATTGAGTGTATATGATGTGAATGGCAAGCTGGTTAAGCAGTTGGTCAATGAGAAAAAAACCCCCGGTAATTATCAAATAACTTTATCATCAGACCAACTCGCTTCCGGTGTTTATTTTTACCGGTTGAGGGCTGGAGGATTTAGCGAAACCCGAAAATTGGTGTTGATGCGGTAATTTTGGTATTTTATTTACCAGTTTTCAGGTTTTGTGATGTTTTTATTATTTACATTTATAATGTGGGGTAATTGGTATTTCAGATATTGTTCTTTAGAAATGGAAAATGATTTATCAACCAATTTTGCGAGTTCTTTGTTTTTTCTTTTGTATGGAAAACCGGCAATTAATAATTTATTAGTGAACAATTCTTTTGCAAGTCGAATTGCAGGAGCAATATCTGTATCTCCGGTTATAATAACTTGAACATCACATTCGTTTTTAATAAAATTTTCCAATATTTTTATGGATATTGCAACATCTGTTTCTTTTTCTTCATGACTAAAGAATTTTAAATCAACAGCATGGTTTTTGTATGATACGGTTTTTTTCTTGAAATTCCCTCTACAATCAATTACACCTGTAGAATTTAAGGCTTTAATGTATTTTTTATGTTTTTCTACTTTAAGGGGCTTAAATCTTATTAAATAATTGGCCAAAGCAGTAAAATAATAAATATTGTTTATTTGTGCATTTTTATCAACAAGATGTAAATAAGATTCACATAACATTTTTATATCTAACCATTTAATACCCTTGCCGTTTAATCCAAAATCTTTACTGGCATCGTTCAATGAATGATATAAATTAAAGCCGTCAATTAGGAAATTGGTTTTCAAGAAATGCCCCCAAATAAAAACCCCGGGCATCGTAACACCCGGGGGGCCCAAGGACACAATGCCTTGGGGGATGAGAATATATAGAAATTATTTATTTACTAATATGATTAATTGTAATCAATATTTTTATAATTGTCAAGATTTTCTTTATATGTGTTGATGGATCATTATTGTTCTTTTATATTTCTAATCTAAACTTAACAAAAATTATTCCATTAAAATGATAAATTTAATTTTACAAGTGTTTTTGCGTATTTGCATTTTACCCTCAAATAATTTCACAATCCAATCCAACGCTTGATTCTCTGGTTGAAAATGAGTATTATTTCAAAACAATTCCAGAAATCCTATCATGAATCCAGAGAGTGCACTTATGAAAATCCATTTTCTTTTTCCAATACTGTTATCTCTATTGAATTTTTCCTGTTCATCTACCGATTCTACCGTCAACAAGGCCGGACAGCCGGTGTATCAGGATGTACCTTATTTGCAGGATTATGCAGTGAAATATCCTGCAGAGCTCGAGGGACTGCACAAAGTGGGTGCTGACCGCAATAAAGTGATCCAGGTGCTGGCCGCGAACGATCTCTATAATCCCTACAACGGGCATCTTCAAATCCCCGGTTCGCTTGAGCAGGACCGCCGTTATCGTCCCATGAAGGACAAGAATGTAAAGGACATGATTGTCTATGAAAACCAGTTTGTCTATCTGAATGACGAGGCCATTTTCAGTAATGCCTGGGCCGGAAAACTATTCTCGAGACATCAAATGCCAACCGCGCAATTGCTTTGCGGCGGGCCAGATTTTACATTCATGATCTCGGATGGCCAATCCGTTGCGCTAATCAATGATTCCATGAAACTCTGGTTCGACACGGTACGAGATGATCGTGTACTGGATTTAAAATATGATGCCTTGAACCAAAAATACTGGGTATTAACACAAAAGACCCTGTTTGTATATTCCAGTGGGGATAAGAAATTAAAATCCGTGTTTCAGGACAGCAAAGGTTCATTGGCCTGTTTTGATGTTTCTCAAACCAACGGCAAAGTGTATCTGGGTAGCGATGCCGGGTATTACGTGCTGGATGCTTCCGGAACGCTTGTAAATGACCTGAACGAAAAACTACCCTGGACCGAACTCACATCAATCCGGGAAGTAAATGGGCAGATATGGTTTGGATCCACAAAAGGCGCGTTTATGCTGCGTGATGATGGTAAATTCAATTATTATTATGGTCGTCGCTGGCTCCCCGGAGATGCGGTTACCCATATTGCCCCGGGACCGGAAGGGTCTGTACTCATTTTAACCGATATGGGATTGGGACAGATCTGTTTTAAAGAAATGACCCTGGAAGAAAAGGCCATGGTTTATGAAAAACAGGTGCGTCAACGTCACATCCGGTTTGGTGTGAATGTCAATGTATCCAGACTCAATGACCATAATTTATCCACTGCCGAGAACTGGGTGGCAGACAGCGACAACCTGTGGACCAGCATGTACCTGGGCAGTCAGATCTTTCGTTACCTGTCAACGGGTTCGGAAGAAGCAAAACAGAATGCTTACGAGGCCTTTGAAGCGCTTGAGCGCTTTCACACCATTAATAATATCAAGGGATTGTTTGGTCGTTCATTTGAGCGCCGGGGCTATCAGGATTTCCATAAAGAATATCGTGATTATGTGAACCATTACTGGTATGACGGATACCAGGGCACCATTAGCTGGCGCCATGCTGACGATCCCGAGTGGGACTGGCGCGCTTCCGCAAGCAGTGATCAGACCATTGGGCAGATTTTTGCCATGACCCTCATTGCAGAATATATTGAGGATGCGGAATGGCGGGACCGCGCTGTAAAAATTCTGGATGATCTGATGGGCTATATTGTTGCCAATGATATGTGTTTGATCGATTATAACGGTCTGCCGTCTCTGTGGGGACGCTGGAACCCGGAATATGTCAACCGGTTTGATACCATGATTGGCGACCGCAAAATCTGTTCGTCCAATATTGTTGCGTTTTTGCAAACCGCATACCGGTTTACCGGCAAAGATATTTATAAAGACAAAGCATTCGAGTTGATGAATGAATACGGATATCTGGAAAACCTGATGCGTCCGTTCTCAGAGATTGGGCATGCACCGGAGGATGCGGATGGTTGGAGCAGGATGCTTTCGGAAGAGTGGAACCACTCGGATGACGAGATGTATTTTCTGGCGTATTGGGGACTGTATCCCTATGCGTTTAACGATACATTAAAGACCCAATATTTTGATGCTATAAAAGACCACTGGCAGATGGAGCGTCCCGAAAAGAACCCGTTGTGGAACTTTTGTTACGCCTTGACCGGTGCAAAGGAATTTGATCTGGATGAATCTGTCTGGACTTTAAAAGAATTCCCCCTGGATATGATCCAGTTTGCCAATATCAACAGTCACCGCAAAGACATAGAATTTGTTGAAAAGGATTTCTGGGGACAAACAACCGCCGAGGTGCTGCCCCCGGATGAGCGTCCCTCACTCAAGCACAACCGCAGTTGGTTCACGCTGGATGCCGGTGACCGTCATCACGAACTTTCTGCTGGCGATACCTTTTTACTGCCCTATTGGATGGGGCGCTTTTTGGGTGTAATCAGCGCCCCGGTAAGTGACTGAGCTTAGCGTTTGATTACCCACACATCCGAGATGTGAGAATATTTACGCCAGTTTAAATGAGATTCTTCGGGACGGTCGAATGTGACACGCATTTTGCCGTCCCGTGTTATATGTTTGGGGACCACAAATTCTTTAAATCCCTCAATTTCTTTATCATACACAACCGGTTCCAGGCGTTCACCATCCACCCGGATGAGCGCGTCTCCCTGGCCCGCAACACGGATGATATAGCGTCCGTTAAAATCCAGATTGTCATATTCCAGCACCGGATCGGTCTGAAAGAGTTGGGATGACAGCCGTTTGCGGCTGAACCCATTGTCCCACCAGGCTACATCACAGGCATCAAAAGAGGTGGTGAGTACACGTGGCCCGGTTTCAATGTCGGAAATATTGTCATAATAGCTTTCAGGACCCGGATTCTCCCAGGTACGGATGATCTCCAGTCGCGTGAGTTTTTCTGCTTCGGAATCCATTCCTCGTATTTTGTTAAACTGGTCCTGCAGCCACCATCTGTTATTGAGGGGATGGTTCACAAAGTCGAGAATGCTGCCGCGCTGTGCCCCGGATGCCTGGTATTTTTCCACACTGGTTTGCAATCCGATCGAGTGAAACAGATCATCGCAATACTGCACGATCTTGACGTACAGGTCCTGCGCTACCGGTTCGGTATCGGCCTTGTTGACGATTTCCATCGCTTTGTCCATTGCCTTGTCTGCTCCCAGGGTTTTGGCTTGCGCAAGGACTGCGTTGGCCTCGGTTTCCAGACCCTGTTCATAGATCTTGCGGCGACGCTGATAGGTATCGTAATAGGAACGAAGTACCAATAGCTGCCATCTCCAGTTGTCCGCCAGTTGTGGATTGTCATGCTCCAGATTTTGCCAGAACGCAAAGGTGGTTTCTATGCCACCATTCTCAACGATGGACCCTTTCCAGTTCTGTTCAAGGGCAAAAATACCGTCTGTTGTTTTTTCCGTGAGCTGCGGACCGAAAAAGAAGCGGCTGTAATCCAAAATAATATCGTGTACCGGGGTGTTTATGTTCCAACCACGCATGCTCCAAACCACCTTGTTAACGTCATCGTGACATCCATCGGAATAGGTCACGAATCCATCTGTAAAGGGTGCATAGGTAGCATGGATTTTGGCGTAATAATTCGGCAGGGGGTTTGTGCCTTCACGCCCAATGGTGAGCGCAAACGCCTGGTCCCAGTTGAGTGTGGGAAACTCGCAGCGCACATTGTGGGTGATATCTGGATACTGGCGGTGCTTGTATTTCGGATCAAGGCGGTGACGGGTATCTGCAATCGGCGGACTGCTGGGGCCCGAAACCACACCGCGGAGCCAGTCCGGTTTGTTTTCTTCAAGATAGGTGTAAAAGTAATCCACCTGCTCGGCACTGAATCCCTGTAACGAGATCCAGATACCTGCGCTGGGATGATATTTGATCAAGCACTCGTGCAGGTCTTTTAAAAAAGGCAATACCAGACTGGGATGATTGTGGCCCGGATCGCCGCCGGGAAAGAAAATCTGATCCAGGCGGGGTGTTTCTTTGTAAAATTGTTCATGCGTTTCCAGCATGGCTGAACGTTTTTCAAGATCGTTCAGATCAAATTCAGCGGGTGTCCACACCCAATAGTCCATGTCATAAGCGTCGCAAAGTTTACTCATCTCAATGTTCATCTGCTCGCGTGAAATGGGCATGTGCGGACTGTCATTGTCTTTACCAAAGGGAATGTTTTCAATGGCATTCGTGCCGAATATTGCCAGATCACGGATGTACTGTTCGAATTGCTGTACATTCCAGGCATCCCACGAGTTGGCCGTGTTGCGGTAACCGAGCTGATGTCCGCGAAGGGACTGCATGGGCGCGGAAGCAACGTCAAGGGGATCAAGAATGAATTGTCCATCCATCATGATGGCGGAACGCAAAAGCTTGCCAACACCAAATACGGCACCGCCGGCATCAGCCGCAACGATCCATACCAGGGGAGCGCCCTCAAAATCCGTTGTAAAAATGCGATAGCCTTCAGGCTTGTGCTCGGCTTGTGATGGATCACGATGCGGTACAGTGATTCCACCCAGATTTTTATCAGTGGACAGGGCAATGGTAATCACGGGTCCTGTTGCATCTTTGACTTTAGTCGTTTGTTTAAGCTCAAGAGCGGTGCGTTTGCCCACTTCTTCTTTTAGCATCCGGACCAGTGTCTCGTTCACCGGCTTTCTGATGTTTTTCGATACCAGAATGGACGCACTAGACAGATCGATTTGCTGCGAAAAGACCTGTCCGCTGAATGCCAGACAGAGTATAATGAAAAGGAGTATTGTTTTCTTCATGTCTATTCCTCTTTTTTGATTAACCAGACTTCGGAAGCAATGGTGCCCCAACCGCCTGAATTGCGCCACTGTTCTACGGATACCCGGTCGCCGCGGGCAACATTGGGCGCGCGTTCCAGACGGATGGTCAGTTCACCATCCTGTATAACGGATTGCGGTATATCATAAGTGAAAAAATCGTTCATTTGTAAGGGGATTTCTTTATTATCTGCAAGGAGTTGATCATCTGCGTAAATGCTCTGGCTTTTTTGCACCATGCGGAAGGCATAACGATCCTGGTACCAGGGTCGCACAAAGGTAAAACGGATCTTGTACGAGGCATTGGGGTCCAGATCGCGGTATTGCAGGGTCACGCCCTGGTCCTCGTCCTGGGTAAAGTGCATGGAGCGCTGGGAGGGACGGTTGCCCTCGGACAGCATTTGCGAGACGTACGGCTGTCCGTGATCGTACGGATACCCGAATACCACATTGGGAGCGGGATTCGCGGTGCCGAGATTGTCGTATTGACTGTCATTGCCCGGATTTTCATAATCTGTGATCATGCTAAGCAGTTCGGATTTCTCTACACCTTTGGCAGTTTTTGCACGCTCAAGCTGACGTTTGTACCATCCCAGACCGATGAAATCGTGTTCAAGATTGAAATATCCGTCATTGCGCACGCCAAACAGGGCATTGCTCTCCTCACCCAGGCGGCCCGCTTCTGTCCGTAGCGCTGTCATTTCGACTGTCTCCGGTATATCACCAAACCAGGTCAGCATTTTTTCAATTTCCGTGTTGCTTTGAATGTTGTTGAGCGCGGATTGTGCATGTTGTTCGATTTTTGCCTGTAAATCCATTTGCTGTTGTACCGCCAGCTTGATGTATTTGTCCAAAGCTACCTTTTGCATGAATTGGCGCCACAGCCAGTTGTTCTGCATCAACTCGTCAGGCATGAGCTCTCCGGCCTGTTTTGTCCATGCATAGCAGGAATCGATACCCGTTTTTTCAGTAATGGGCATGCCCGGAATTTCTTCCAGATTCTTTTCAAGCTGCAAAATAGCCTTTGCCATGAGCGGTGCGGCTTCTTGGCCGAACCAGGTGGTGCAGTATTCATTCACTACATCCTCAACAGTCATTCGGGGATTCCACAGCAGTCGCTGCCACATCCATTGATTGTAATGGTCATGGTGGCCGCTCGAGTGGGTGATATCGCCAACACCATAGGGCATCAGATCGTTAAAGACCCGGTGATAAAATCGCGGCCAGGCGTAAAAGGTGAGGCGGTTGTAGACCATGGTGAGAAACTGATCGGGTTGGCGCTCGTAAATCTCGTGGCTCCAGTGCGGCGGTAGATCACCGTTCTTGTCCGCCCGCGGATACATCTGGATGTAGGCATGCTGTGCATACTTCCAGTGCGTGATCTCGTTGTAATACACCAGCACATGACGTTTGGGGAGCTGGTGTAAAATCTCTTTGGGATACAGTCCGTACGGCCCGAAGCCGGGATAGCGGAACAGGTCCATGCGGTGCGTCTGCCGATGGCCGGGCTGCCAGCTTGTGGCGTCTGATCCGGGACCGTAACCCCAGGCCCAGAGCCAGTCGCGCGGTTTTTCCTGCAGGTACTGAAATATGGCGTTATCATCGGCATTGTCGAATTTTTGATTGGTGAAATAGACGCGGGTTGAGGGATGATATTTATGGATGATGGCTGCCATCTCTTCCACGGTTTTGATAAAGACAAGACCGTAAGGATCGCATTTGTCGCACTCGCAGCCACCGCCGTCTCCACCGTGGAATTTAATCAGATCAAAAGTGGGACTGGTTTTAAAATAATCCTCACATTTTTTCAGCATAAACTCGCGCGCTTCCGGTACCGAGAGACAGACATAACCGAGCCGGCCAATGGACTCGGAAGCGTTCCACTCGGGGGGAATATCCCGTCCCGATGTATTGGCGCCAAAACCTCCCTGTGTCATGAGTCCATAGGATTTGATAAAATCAAACATGGGTCCGGGACCCGTGCTGAAAATATTGGCGCCGGCAAGGGCATAATCAAGTATGACGCGCTGGGTCTCGGCATCGGTCCAGTCGCGCACATGCGCCAGGCGTTTGGCAACACCGCTCTGACCGTACTGAGTACCGCGGATTTCGAATGCCGGGGCCGTACGGACAGACAGGTTTTCCGGTACGGTGATTGATCCGTTACGGATGGTGAACTGGCGCAATATCTCGCCCACAGCGTACAAACAACCGCGCTCGTCCACACCCGCGGCGAGCAGCGTGTGCTGTTGGGGAAAGCATTGCAGCACAAAGCCTTCGGGACCCGGTGCCAGCTCAGAAAGCGGCCCGATGCGGTGATCATCCATCCATTGTTTGATTGCCGCGTGATGCTGCGGTGTGCCCAACAGGATGACTAGCTCACCGGATTGCGGTGCGGTCTGCTCTGCGGTGATTTTAACGTCCGCAATACCGGCCTCGATCAGACGGTCCTCGAGCAGATTGGAAATGTTTTGCTCGATCTCGCTCGCGGAAGCACCCGTTTGTATGGTCACACGGGTATAGGTTTCTGAATAAAGTAATGTGATTGATGTGAAAAGAAAAATAATGATACTGTTTAAAATACCGGAACGCATGCCTTGCCCTCAAATTCATGCAGATTTTTTAGTACATAACGTAATCAATTGCCGTGTGATTGTCAAGTGCAGAGAATAAAGTTGATTGGGTGTTGCATTGAAATAATTCAAACGCCTGCCCGGGCATAGAGTAAGAGTATCGAAGGATCGAGGCAATACATAAACCACAGAGACACGGAGAACACAGAGGAAAAAAGTCGGTCCCTGAGTGTTCGCCGAAGGCGACCGTATCGAAGGGCCGACTGCGGGCGCGATATGTACAAAAGTACAAAGCGAGTTATCTCGTTTCTGGTTCCAGTGGCTCTGCCCTGGAACCCAAAAAAATGATCAGACACCTGTCTATGAACACAGATAAATCCTATACCCATTGATCGTAACGGAAAAATGCCGGACCCTGCCCTTTGACAAGCCCTTCGATAAACTCAGGACAAGCTCAGGAACCGTGTGATCCGTCGTTTTGTGACGGATCGTATCGAAGGGCAAGGCCAGGAAGAAATAAACCACAGAGGCACGGAGAACACAGAGAAAAACAGCCCACGAAAAATCCGCCAGAGGACGAATAGGCTCTAATAAACAAAGATAAAATCCATATCCCCTTGACGAGACGGGGAAAAAGTCGGTCCCTGAGTGTTCGCCGAAGGCGAACGTATCGAAGGGCCGGGCAATATATAAACCACAGATATACGCAGATAAACACAGATCAAATATATACCCCTGATCGTGACGGAGATAAGCAAAGCGGTCTCCGTCACGGGAGGAATGAATTGTCCCGTCAGGGACAAGATATTTTTAGCACAAACAAAAAAACAGATTACCATCCCGTAGGGATGGGATAGAATGAAGGAACTTTGATATCGCATCCCTACGGGATGCAGGTTATAGTTATAGGTGCGGGCTACAAATATTTCATCCCTAACGGGATGAGTTCTCGCTATTTCAACCATTCCTGAATTATAGTCTCCCTTCGTGCCCTTCTTTCCTTCGTGGTTCATTTTTCCTGATCGTGACGGAGTTAAGCGAAGCGATCTCCGTCACGGTTGGAATCAATTGTCCCGTCAGAGATAAGATATTTGTAGCACAGACAAAAAAACAGATTACCATCCCGTAGGGATGGGATAGAATGAAGGAACTATGATATCGCATCCCTACGGGATGCAGGTTGTAGTTATAGGTGCGGGCTACAAATATTTCATCCCTAACGGGATGAGTTCTCATTTTTTAATTATTCCTGTATTATATTCTCCCTTCGTGCCCTTCTTTCCTTCGTGGTTCGTTTTCCCTGATCGTGACAGAGTTAAGCGAAGCGGTCTCCGTCACGGGAAGTTAGGTTGAATGACCACCATGAAGTATATCCGCCTTAGGCGGATATACTCCGACCACGAAGAAAGACAAAATATGAAAAGATATTTTGTTCTTGCATTTTGTTTGAGAATTTAACTTATTTAAGTATTCATGAAGTAAAAATTAGGGGGCTTGGAAAGTATGAGAAGTTTTTTGATATCAATTACTTGAAGTGTTTATTAATTGTTATTATTGGACACAATTATATAAAATAATATATAATAAAAGGATATAGTATTGATAATTAGACTAACTAATTTGTTTTTTTACTGTTATCAGTAGTGTGGTTATCACGCACTCCAGATTGGGAGCCATTGATTGTATTTTTTGGTTTTTTATCTACTTATTTAATTCAAGAATTAACAATCCAAAAAAAAATAAAATTTAGAGATATCATTTACCAACATGATAAAAATTTATTTCAAAGATATAATGATATACTTGCAGAAAATGAATTCTCTTTTATTATAGATGAATTGTATAATAACTATATACATAGATTATATTTAGAAAAAATTAGTGATTATTTAGAATTAACAAAAATTACAGAGGGCAAGTTTAATGATAAAAAGAAAAACACAGATTTCAATAATTTTGTTGAAAAACTTTTTGATCTTAGGCTTTTCATAAGTCAACATTTTTTTGTTAACGATACTCATAATCCTGATCATTTACAATGGATACATAAACTTTACCCAGAGCTTAAAGATTCACCTGAAGACGAACAAAGAATTATTTATTTTGAACGTGAAAAGGAATTACAAGCAATAGTTGATATATCTATTGAAAAATTTAATGAATTTAGAAAGAATATTAAGAAAAGTTTGCATTTATAATTTTAAACTTGTAGTCATTCGCAGCAATGATTATATAATATTTAATTTTGAAAACATAAAGGTACATTTTAATGGATTTGATAAATTTTCTTAAAAGAAACTATGAGGCGAAAATGCATAATAAAATTATTGTATTTATATTTGTATTATTATTGCTTGTAGCTTTAATTATAACAATCCTGAATGAAATGTGTATATTAGCTTTTTCCACTCCTATAACTATATGGACTATTTTATTAGTTCTTGTAACATTTTATTATGCTCATATATCATTTCAAATATTAGAAAACCAAAATAATTCGGAAAAGGTCAAATGGTTTCAGCAAATTCATTTAGAAGTTATTCCTAATTTTATAGTTGCAGATCAACTTTTGATAAAAGGTTTTAATTTGCATTTTGATAATATATCTGAAGGAATTGCAATTGATAATAAAATACAGATTTTTGAGGGGGATTCATTATTAGAGTTTGAGGAATCAGACAAGAATACTGTCAAATTAAATATAGGTGCAATTCCTTCCAAAATTCGTATAGAAAAGAGTTTTATACTAGTTAAGGATATCAAGTTGAAAAGAGATGAAATTCGGAAATTTCGTATATTTTTAGAATTTACAAATCCATTAAAAATAAAAAATGGTTTATATTATACATTAGAATGCTTTGCAGAGACGAATGAAAAAATTAGGTGTAGTATTAATTTGGTTGATTTTAATAATGGTATAAGTGCACCAGATTTTAAGAAATTTAGGAGTTTGGTCAAGGAATGAATTGTCCCGTCAGAGATAAGATATTTGTAGCACAAACAAAAAAACAGATTACCATCCCGTAGGGATGGGATAGAATAATAGAAATATGATATCGCATCCCTACGGGATGCAGGTTGAAGTTATCGGTGTGAGCTACAAATATTTCATCCCTAACGGGATGAGTTCTCGTTATTTCAACCATTCCTGAATTATAGTCTCCCTTCGTGCCCTTCTTTTCTTCGTGGTTAATGTTTTTAATCATGTCAGCGACTCACCCCTAAAATACCAAAGCAAAGTGTTTTACCCAATTCTCCACCCAAATGAGATTTGGGCGGGTGTGGATTCATGATCTTATAATCATATCTGCAAAATAGATATCTGCGTTCATTTGTGGTTAATATATTGCCCGGCCCTTCGATACGTTCGCCTTCGGCGAACACTCAGGGACCGACCTTTTCCCCGTCACGATCAAGGGGGATGGATTTGATCTGTATTTATCTTCGCGTGTTCGCCCACGGGCGAATGTATCTGTGGTTCATTATTCCATTATCCCCTTTGCGGTAAATCATTTATACCATCTTACAATACCAACATTTTCTGCTTGCATCTCAACCGTGAAATCAGGTTATTATAACCAGAAATTTATCCAACCTAACGGGAGTATGCATGTTCAAGAAAAACGGAATCCTCATAATCCTCATCATTGTTACGATTGCCGGTATTACATACAGCCAGACCAACACGGTCTATCATCTGGACCGCACCATCGGGTTTGAATCCGATTTCCCGCAATCCGAGTGGGACATTAAACGCCAATCCGGCAGGATCATTGGCGCTGAACCGGCCCTGTTTCTGGATGATACCTTTATCATGGGCAGCAGGAATGTGAAACGCACCTTGCATGCGGTAAACAAATACACTGCACCCCTGTCATTACCCGTTTCCGAAAAGCTGATGCATTCCCCAACAATTTTTTCCATTGTTCCCGATACGGATGAAAAGGGGCACATTGCCTATTGTGTGGGCTCTTTTCAGGAGAAAACCTTGTACTCGGTTTTTCATACCGCAGATGGCAGGTCTTTCACACCCATCATTACCGATCAGCTCCCGTCCCATGAAATTTGGGAGGGACTGGATAAAAAGGATGTCCCCGAACATAATAATATTTTAAATTTAAACCAATTCAACGGCGAGGCATTTACTTCGTATTACTCGGCGTTTTTCAAAGTACGGGAAGCAACCGATTATCCCTATCGGGCCATTATTATTCGTTCCAAACCACGACCCCGTCAGGTTATGATCATCCAGTCCCGGGATGGATTGAACTGGCAGACCATGCCCAACCAAACACAGCGGGACATACTGGGTGAAGCCAATCAACCCGCGTACGATCCCTTTCACAATCGTTATCTCTGTTACCTGCGCCTGTGGGACCCACCCTCCCGGATCGTATCCGGCTGGCGCAAGGTGCTGTTTAGCGAAGCGACTTTTGGTCCAGACGGTATCACCTGGTCTGATGACGAGCTTGTCCTGGAAGCCGATCCCAAGGATGGTCCGTCAACGGATATCTATTTCATGCAGGTGACTGGTTACGCTGGCGGGTATATTGGAATTCCGGTCATGTATCATCGTCCTGCTTCACTGGATCCCGAAATGGCTGGAAAATTCCATTGTGAGCTTGCCTTTAGCCATGACGGCCGCAATTGGGACCGGGTTTGTCAGGGCGAACCGTTCCTGTCCACCGGCCCCGAAAACAGTTGGGATGCCGGACTGGTCTGGATGAATTGTCCACCAATCGTCAAAAGCGACAGCCTCTATTTTTATTACACCGGCAGAAAATACGATCACGATGAGATCAAGCCCCGTGACCACAAAGTGCGAACCGGATTGGCAACCCTGCGTACGGACGGATTTGTTTCTATGGACGCGGGAGAAGAAACCGGAACCCTGCTGACCACGCTGTTCTGGCCAAAGGGTAAACATTTATACATCAATGCGGATGCCAACGGAGGAGAGATTCGGGTAGAGGTATTGCAGGACTATCATTATGTGGAATTGAAAAAAGTGGAAAAATACTCGGATGATATTCAAGGCCTGTTTCGGGCAGAGAATTGTATCCCTTTTACCGGTAATGCTATTAATCACAAGGTAGCCTGGAAGCATGACGAGAATTTTGTAGACAATTTCCCCAAGGATTGGTTAGATCTTGGAGATTCTGCTAAATACAGTAATAAGAAAAAGCCCTTTGAAAAAAGGGCCATTGCATTAAAGTTTTATCTGAAAAATGCCAAGCTGTACAGTTTCTGGTTTGCTGATGATGATACCGCACCCCTGGAAAACGGACGGTTGGAGCCGGTATCGAAATAAACTGATCAGCGCAAAAGCAGCATTTTAATGGTTTGTCGATAATCTCCACATTGTATTTGACAGAAATAGGTGCCGCTGGGCAATGTATTGCCATGGGCATCTGTTGCTGTCCAGTCGTAATAATAATTGCCCGCGTTTTGGTTCTCATGAACAAGTGTTGAAATGTTTTTACCGGTAATGTCAAATATTTCGAGTTGTACATAGCCCGGTGTTCCCAGGGTATAACGAATGGTTGTTGTTGGATTAAAGGGATTGGGATAGTTTTGTTTCAATTGATAATCTGTAAAAGACAGCGTATTGTTTTGTTCAATGCCAGTTTGAATCTCTGATTTGTCCCAGGTCCATTTATCAATAGTACCATAGTTGATCAATGTTCTTACATCTACCGTTTCAACCGTAGCTTTGTCTTCTTCAAACGAAATAAATGTTATACACCCAAAGGATCTTTGAGAAGGGGTATAGGCCGTTTTTTCTGTTACTTCTTGCTGGGCTTTAAAGTCTGCTCCGCCACAGCCGTTTATTATATGCACCATACCTTTTTGCGGATCTACTCTGCCATCCGGCATCAGGGGGTGGGTACGTACATACATGTGCGCGTGTCCGTGTAAAATAAAATCACCGCCATGTTCATAGAATTTTTCCAGCCAGGGGCTGCAGGTGTCATAATAACCCTCTTTGTTGGTAAGGTGATCATAACAGGGATTGTGCCAAAAACCGATTAACCAATCATCCTCGGGGATTTTGGCCAATTCGCTGTCAAGCCAGTTGTTCATCACTTCAGGATTTGTAAAATAGGCATCTACCGCAACAATATGAACATTTCCCTTTTGATAATGATAAAAATGGGTTGTACTGTCCAAAGAATTTATAGGCATGACATTGGAGGTGTATTTATTATAGTTTTCTCTATCCAGATCATGATTGCTGGTGCACATGAAAAATCTGTCTTTGACAAAAACAGAGTCCACTCCTTTATAATTTAGAGATTTTTCCCAGGATTCCTGGCTGCCCGTAGAAGTAAAATCTCCGGTATGCACCTGGAAATCCCAGTCTGTTGTTTTATACAACAAATGTTGAGCAATGTTTTCACAGGTGCCCAAAAAGTTTTCTCGTGAATCTCCCCAAATAGCTATTTTGACTTTTTCTTTTGCAATCAAAAATGTTGGCAAAAACAGTATTGAAATAATAATTACGTTCCAGAGCAGGGCCTTTTGGCGTGATTTCATGCGGGTTTCCTTTTTCTCAAAATAACAAATGATTATCCGTTTGAGCATGTGATTGAATTTATAAAATAAATGAATGCATTTGTTAATTCAATGTATATTTAATGTTTTTAAAAAGAGGCTTTGATATTGCTTTTATTATTATAACTTTTTCAATAGAGTTGGGTATAGACCGGATAACATTTTCAAATATTAATAAGAGGATTCAAAAAGTGTATTTTGAAATTAACAAGCAGGTATTTGAACAATTCCCGGAATTGCAAAGTGAGCGGTTAAAATTTTGTCAGATATCCTTGAATGATACTAACGCCTTGTTTGAAATTCGGACCCATAGTGATGTCATGAAATATATGGATACTGATATGATGAAATCCATTGCAGATTCTGAGGAGTTGATAAAATCACTAACCGAATCTTTTATCAAGGGCGAGGGCATCAACTGGGGACTTTTAGAGAAATCATCAAATACCTTCATTGGCTATTTTGGATTTTGGAGAATAGATTCCCGGCATTGCAGAGCTGAAATTGGATATGCTTTACATCCCGATTATTGGGGAAAAGGATATATGAACGAAGCAGCATCTGTACTGATTGATTTTGGATTTAATACATTGCACCTTCACAGTGTTGAGGCCAATATTAACCCGGATAATTTGGCTTCGAAAAAGGTGCTCGAAAAGATAGGATTTGTCAAGGAAGCTTATTTTAGAGAAAATTTCCTTTATAATAAAGAATTCAAAGATAGTGTTATTTATTCATTACTGGAAAGTGATTTTATAAAATAGGTTGTCAGGTATTATTGGAACAAATTATCCAAGTGTATAAAACATAATATTTTACTTTATTTTACGCATTTTTTCTTGATTTCTGATCTCTGAGCAGTTATATTCAAGAGTTCGGAAAAAGAAAAATATTTGCCCATCAATTACCGGCAATATCAAGAATTGTAACCTCTTCATCATTCTACAGGAGTCACTCATGCCTCAATTTGGTTTTGTAGACATTGCTGTACTTGTCGTTTATTTTCTTGGCACAATAGGATTGGGATTCTATTTTCACAAAAGAAGCACCTCTACCGAGGGATTCACCGCAGGTGATCGTTCATTACCGGGTATTCTTTGTGGATTGTCCATGTTTGCCACATACTTGAGCAGTCTCAGTTTTATTGGTATTCCTGCCATGTCCTTTTCAGACAAGAATTGGGGTTTTTTCACATTCAGCCTGTCACTGCCCATCACTACTATTATAGCAATCAAGTATTTTATGCCTTATTACCGTGCCAGCCAATCCATTTCTGCCTATGCAAATCTTGAAGACCGGTTTGGTACCTGGGCGCGTGTGTATGCAAGCGTTTGTTATCTGCTGACCCAGATTGCGCGTATGGGTGCGGTTATGTACTTGACCGCGTTACCGTTATCTCTGCTGTTGGGATGGAACATTGAACTTATTATTATCGTAGTGGGTATTTCTGTTACACTGTATACCTTTGTGGGTGGTATTGTTGCAGTGATCTGGACCGATGCAATTCAAAGTGTGGTACTTATTGGTGGTGCTTTGATTTGTACCGTTGCCATGTTGTTTGGCCTGCCCGATGGTCCGGGACAAGTGTTTAGCTATGGAATGGCCCATGGTAAATTTAGCCTGGGTGATTTTGGTCCCTCATTAACCAGCGAAACATTCTGGATCGTTCTGTTTTTTGGTATTGTAATGAATTTGCAGAATTTTGGAATTGATCAGAATTTTATTCAGCGTTACAAATCCGCAAAATCAGATAAAGAAGCATTCAAGAGTTTGATTGTTGGTGGATTGCTGTACATTCCGGTTTCGGCACTGTTCTTTTTTATTGGAACGACATTGTATGTATATTACCAGGCCGGCGGCGGATCACTTCCCCCTGAATACGCAGCCAAACCCGACTATGTATTCCCGTTTTACATTATTCAAAATCTGCCAATAGGATTAAAAGGACTCTTGATTGCTGCAATTTTTGCCGCGGCCATGAGTACGGTTTCTACCAGTTTAAACTCTTCCGCTACCCTGTTGATGAATGATTATTATAAACGTTTTTTTAATAAAGCTGCATCTGAAAAACAGATGATGAAAGCGCTGTATGTTGCAACAGTTGTATGGGGTACACTGGGTACAATTATTGGATTGTTAATGATTGCAGCCAGCAACGCGTTTCAGGTATGGCAGGTATTGGCAGGTATTTTGAGCGGCGGTATGTTGGGTATTTTATTGCTGGGTATGATCTCTAAAAAAGCATCCAATTCCGCGGCAATTCCGGGAGCAATCTTGGGCGTGTTGATTATTTTGTGGATGACTATTTCCAATCAATCACCCGGATTCTTTGGCGCAATGACCAGTCCGTTCCACAATTACCTGATCCCCATATTCGGTACACTGACCATTCTGGTTGTAGGATTACTGATCAGCAATTTAAAGAAAAAGATTTAACCTGTAGAAATAAAACCGTTTTCTGAGTATACGTCCGCCATTTGGTGGACGTATGTATCGAAGGGACGGTCATGTATATTCAACGCTCCCACTCATTTAATCCGGGTGGGAGCGTTTTTTTTTCAATTATTCTTTGTCCGCCCAGTTGCGCAGTTCCCGTTTGATCTTTTCTTCAACTTTTTTACCAATCTCTTCCCATTCGGATTTTTCTTCATCGTTTTCATCTACCCATTTTTTGATACCGGTACGAACTTTTTCTTCTACTTTGACGCCAATTTCTTCCCATTCTTTTTCCTTGTCACTTTTGGGCTTCTTTTTACAGCACATTTTGCCTTGTCCACCCAGTGCGATCATTGCACCCAGAACAAACCCGAAATTGTACCAGTTTCCTGTATTATTGAATTCGTACACGGTAACACTGTCAGTGAACAGACTGATGATAAAAGAGATAACTATGATAAATCCGTGCCATAATCCTGCCCAAAATCCTGCGGGTTTTTCCAGATACATGGTATTATTTGCCGCACAACCAGACAGGAACGCAATGGCAATAAAAAGTACGCCAATCATTATCATTTTATGTTTTGATTTCATATAAATACTCCTTGGTTTATCATTAAAACACAATACTGCATGTTTTATTCATCCTAATAGACGTAATGGAGCCGTTCTTGTTTCATCTGAAAATAAAGTTATAATTGTTTACTTGCATGTTTCGGGTGGGATTGTTAATGTAAATTAATGAATGTATATTGGGGAATAAGTGATTTATTTAGGTCTATTATAATTTTACGTTTTTGCATTACAAGGTAATATATGGGTATTGTAGATTTTGAAAGTGAAATAATAAATAATATCAAGAAGTATAATATCCCACTAGAGATTTTGGATGTTGATAAAAGAAAAATTGAAAAATTTTTAGATGCTTATTATAGTTCTCTCCAGTATTTGGAGGATTTTGTTACAAAAGTTATCCTGAAAATTCCTTTAATACAACCCAAAGATAGATTTGCAGTAGTAAGGGATATTTTTTTGCGTATGTATATATTAATTAAATCAACAGTAAAATTAAATGATATTAAGGATTTTCAAACAATAGCCTCTATAACAAGAACATGTTTTGAATTATATATTGATTTAATATTAATAATTAATAAGGTGATAGAAGATGATATTGAAAAATATGGTTTTTACAATAATATAGCAAAATTGAAATATGCTCAAAAAATAGTACATCATTATCAGAATAAAATAGACGTTAAAAAGGAAAAAGATTTACAAAGTGATTTTATAGATAAGAATACGGATAGTGTTGAAAATAAAATTATTAATTTGTGGAAAAAGGAAAGAAATCCAAAGGGGAAACTTGTCTATCCTGATCATTGGTCTGATTTAAATGTGAAGGATAGAGCTAAACTGATTGATAATAAAATTACAAAATTTTGTGATTTAGAAGATTTATATATTGAAATATTTCCTGTTTTAAGTTGGAACATACATTCGGACCCAACAGTATTGTCAGATATTTCTATATATAATATTAATATGGGAATAATTTATTCATATGTTCATTTATATGAAATTTTTTGTTCTTCATGCTTGGAATACAGTACATTTGTTGGAGTTGATAAGGCTTTTGAGAATTTTGAGGTCTTTAAAAAAAATACCGAATTAGCCCCCACATATTTTCAAATTAAGAAATATATTAAAAATAATGTATCAAAATTATAATTTGTATTTTAAATTTGACAATATTATTCTTTGAGCTTTTGTGGTTTTACAGTTTAAAATTCAAAATATCTATTCACCCAAACACAGGACGGAAAATTGAAAAAAACAGTATTGTCAGTATGTATTCTTTTGGTATTCGGTTTTAACGCTGTGGCGCAGGTTGATATGCCGCTGCTTGAAAATCCCATGTCGGTAAAGTACCTGAAAAAACATTTAGAGAAAAAGCGCCCTCGCCTGGTCCTGAATCCCAAAAATGAAAAGATTCTCAAAAAGAAATTAAAATCTGATCCGGTTGTGCAGAATGTGTACAAGGGCATCAAGTATAGCGCAGATAATATTTATGATCAGCCTTTGCTCGAGCGGGTTATGACGGGTAAACGACTCTTGTCAGTGTCGCGACGATTTTTAAATCGTATGAACATGCTGGGTATGGTGTATTATGTTGAAAAAGATAAAAAAGCATTAGATCGTATAGACCAGGAATTGCAGGCGGTTTGCAGTTTTACGGATTGGAACCCGTCTCACTTTTTGGATGTTTCCGAGATGGCTTTGGGTGTTGCTCTTGCACTGGACTGGACTGACGGTGACCTGCCGCAGGCAACTATAGATTCAGCACATGTGGCGCTCATCAAAAAGGGATTGATGCCCAGTTTTGTACCCGGAGTAACCTGGATCTATGGTATCAACAATTGGAACCAGGTCTGCCATTGCGGAATGGTGGCTGCTGCTATTGAAATTGCCGAGATTGATCCCGAGCTGGCATCAAACACCATCTCTCGCGCGCTCGACAATATGCCGCATGCTTTAAAAGAATACGGTGCCGATGGTGTTTATCCCGAGGGTGCAACCTATTGGGGATACGGTACCGGATTTACTGTCATGACTGCGTCTATGCTGCAAAGCGCGTTGGGCACAGATTTTGGCCTTGCCGATTATCGCGGATTAAAAGAAAGCGCCATGTTCAAAATAGTAATGGAGGCGCCATCCGGCCAATATTTTAACTATGGTGATTGTGGTGATTATAGCAGCAAAAACGGAGATATCTTTTTGGCCTGGTTTGCTGTACAAACGGGTAATGCTGCCTTTTATCAAAAAGACCGGTTTTTACGTCCCGCAAAAGAGATGGGTGGTATTTCCCGGTTAGGCGGTGCAGGTCTGGTTTGGTTGTCTCAATTTAATGAAAAAAGCGAAACACAGATTCCCAATGTCTATGCAGATTCGGGAAGGACCCCGGTTGTGGTATTTCAGGGAGGAAAAGAAGATCCGCGTCAATTCTATTTAGCCACCAAAGGTGGGCGTGCCGGAGACAATCATGGCAATATGGATATTGGGTCTTTTGTCTTTGAACTGGATGGTGAACGCTGGGTGGTTGATCCTGGTAATCAGGACTATTATCATCTGGAAAAAACAGGATTCGACTTGTGGAGTCACAAACAGGGCTCACAACGATGGACGCTGCTGACCAAAGGAAACCACGGCCACAGTACCATTACAGTGAACAATCTGCCGCACCAGGTAGACGGACGCTGTTATCTGCTCGATTTAAAAACCGGTGATACTCCCACAGCAACACTGGATATGCAGCCCACATTGGGAGCTTGTGTGAAAAGTGCAGAGCGTACATTTATTCAAGATACTCCTGCGTCTTTGACCATTAAAGATGAAATTGTGCTGACCGATTCCACTGAAAGCATTGTATGGCAGCTTATCACCAAAGCCGATGTAGAGATTGTTGATGGGGGTGCGGTATTAACACAGAACGGAAAATCATTAAAGCTGGAGACCTTGTCGCATCCTGAATTAATGGTATCTGTGATCTCGCTGAATCCAGCTCCCATGGAGCTTGATAAGCAAATTGAGGGCCTGAAACGGATCGAGATCCGCATACCTGCGTATACTGTTCAAGATGACAAGCTGGAACTGGTAACCCGGTTGAGTGGGGAATAACAATAATAAATTCTATCCCTGGATTCAAGTCAGATTAATTAATGCCTGTTGTGTATTAAACATAACAGGCATTTAAAATGGAACAATCATACAGTCAACTCATTAAAGGTTTTATCTTGAAAAACCAAATTAGGGAGGCTGCCATGATTAAAGATTCTTTAACAATCATTGCATGTGTACTGTTATTTTCCGCAACTGCTATGCCCAGTATTAGTTCTAGTTTTTATTCTTCCGGGTATGACCGTTATTCTGAAAATGTGGTTGTTAGTGTTGAAATTGCTGAAAAGGGTTTATATAATCTTGTAGTATCTATTCAATCATTCGATAAACCAAAATCTTTCAAGTCTTATAATACAGATACATATAAAGATATGATGCAGCGTTTCATGGTTGAAGCACGAGGAATTACAGTTCGGAAAATATTGAATCGTAAAGAGATTTCTGTTAGTGATTTTAGTGTCTTACGGGAAGAGATTGATGCGGAACTGACCAAACTCGCGGATGAGTTGGCTTATAAATATTTTCCTAATAAACAAATGATTCTGGTCTATTCTATATCTAATTTTTTTCTTCTCAAGCCAGGGGATGACTAGTTTTTTGTAGTATCTGGTGGGTATAACAAGGGAAACTCCAGGTAGCGGATGATTTATTAATTAAAAAAAGGGGAAGTATGATGAGAAAAATTATAAAAAACTTTAATTGCAACACAAACAATATAACCAGGTTGTTCTCACATAAAATTGTACTTGTTATTCTGATTTGTTCTTTATCGTTGGTTGGATGTTTTTCCGGTAAAGGAGTAAGAATTGATTCTTCAGACGTCTGTGTGGAAATGGAGAATTATACCCTTGATTTAAATAAAGCTGATGCAAGTGGGTTTCTTGAAGGCTGGTTTTTGAATGTGATTGGAGGAGATTATCAGGTTATAAGTATTAATAAAGAACATATCAATAATACATTTGAAATGTCTTTTCAAATTCAGCCCCTGGAAGTTTCATTGGTTAAAGATATACCAATAGATCAGTTAGCCAGGGAATATGCGCAGCATGAAATTGATGGGATGATTGAATATGGTGTAAACACTGGAATGTATAGCTTGTCAAAAGAGATGTCATTTGATTCTTTAAATATTGAAGGAAAAGATTTTTATCGGTTAAGCTATATTACAATGGGTGCCGGTAGAAATAATTATGCGTATTTGTATTTACATTTTCCGGAAAATAGAAAAGATTATATTTTTATTTCACTCTATGCTGAAGTAAAAGACTCTGTTGGTTATAATAAAAGTTCAAAAATACTATATAAAGAAGAATTTGAAAAAATACTACCCAAAATAATATTTCATCATTCAAACACGAATACCATTTGATATAATAAATATTGTGGGAACCAGATTAATTTATATATGTTTAAAATTAAACAATACTCGAGTATTTAATATTGATGAAATTGATTGCTGGTAAAAATATTTATCCTGTGGTTGTATGATTCAGGTAAATCACCTTGTTGCTTTTAAAAGACAATTTTAAAAATGTTTGCGGGAGGTCCATTTGAAAAAAGTTGTGCTTAATTTAGCCTTGTTGGTTTTGATTCTTTCTCAGTTAGCTTTGTCGAGGTCTTTTGATACAGAGACTGTGTTCTCTACAAATAAATCTCAATATCTGCCAATGGAACCGGTTATTTTTAATTACAGGTTATATAATTATAGCAAATATGGACCACGTCTGAATAATTTAATGGTTACTCAATTTCTTGTTTTGGACAATGTTACATTAAATAAAGATTACAGTTCGAATATATGTATTACTGCTGATTGGAGCAAAACTGAGCCTATGAGAAAAGGGGACAGCCTGGCTGTAATTGATTTGAATCTGCTTAAAGACTTTGGAGAAGATGAGTGGTATAAAGATTTTTACATGATGTATTTACCTCCCGGAATATATAAAGTAAACATTAAAGGACCGATTCAAAAGTTTGAAAAGGATACTCTTTCATTTACAGTTGTTGAGCCCGAAGGTGATGACAAAGAAGCCTTTGAATTGTTGAAAATGGGTTATACTGCGAAAAAGAATAACAATTATCAAAAATTCATAAACTGTCTGGATAGTTTGACTAATACGTTTCCCAATAGTGTCTACTCGGAGATTGCTTCTTACAGCAATGTATTTACGCTGCTGCAGGATAAAACCAATACAGATACTGAATTGATTAAAGATTCAGTATTAGATTTTATCAATACATATCCGGATAGTTACTATATTGAAGATATACTAAACTGGACACATAATGCCTTTGAGAGACAGAATAAAAAAGACCAAGGTAAAGCTTTTCTAGCCAGTATCCGTAAATAACAGGTGAATATGATAAAATAATTGAGAATTTTCTTATGGTTTTCCAATTATGTAAGAAAAAAATGATAAATTGCTTGATTGTTTCTAAAAAAAATCCCTTATTTGAATATACCAGTCCTTAGGATGCAAGCTGAAGCATCATAAAGGAGTATTTAACGAGATGCGCTAAAGCGCATCCTGCAATCGTGCTGACTCTGTCAGGGGGAGGCACATCATTATTTTTCAAGGAGGGCTGAATGAATAAAGCTGAACTTGTTACCAAGGTTGCTGAAGTTACGGGGACTAAAAAATCAGCAAAAGAAGCTGTTGACAAAGTTCTCTCCACCATTACCGAGGCATTAAAAGCCGGTGAATCTGTACCATTGATTGGATTTGGAACTTTTAAAGTTGTAGACAAACCCGCAAGACAGGGACGTAATCCCCTGACCGGTCAAACCATTCAAATTGCAGCCAAAACAGTACCGAAATTCGTACCCGGAAAAGCACTCAAAGATGCTGTAAATAAATAATTTTTATATAATGCCGGATGTCCCTCCGGCATTTTTTGTTTCTATTTCATGGGTTTTCGAGTTGATAATATTCAAATATTACCAACTTGTCTAATTATAGAATAATACGCTCTCAAAAAAAATGTTACTTGTTTTACAAAGTCACGTAGTAAATATTGAATACATGGATTGGTACCAGACATGAAAATGCTTTTATTAAAATTATGGGATGCTTTTGGCCATTTTATAGGCAGGTTGACCGGTAAATATTATTGGGAAGATTATATACGAGTTTATCCGGATGGGCTGTGTATTAACCGGAGAGGTTTAAAACGTGCCCCAACACAGAATGATATTAACAATTATTTGAACCATCGTAAATTTTATATTTTTGTTTCTCAATTTGTAAAAGAAAAAACAGTAGCCGATATAGGCTGCGGCAGCGGTTATGGTTCGGATATGATGCTGCAGGCTGGTGCCAAAGCGGTCTTTGGCGCGGATGTATCCAAACACGCTATCCGTTTTGCTAAAAACAGATACCGTGATATCCATTTCAGCTTGCAAAGTATTACCGATTTGAAACACTATGCTGACAATCAATTTGATGTGCTAATTTGCAGTGAGGTTTTGGAACACATTAAAGAGTATAACAAGGAACACGATGCCATTAAAGAGCTTGCAAGAGTGACCAAAAAAGGCGGACTGATCATTTTAGGTACACCTAACAGCGAGTTGTTGGGAGATCATGGATTCTCTTTTTACGAAATGGATACGTTGATGCAATCCCATTTTAATCAATTTGTTATATTTGAAAACGCACTGGTGCCTGCGGGTCAGTTTCGTGACAACTGGCAGCAGCGTCTGGACAAGGGGCAGACCGGCATCATTGTTTCTGAAAAGATCAACCTTGCCGAGACGGTAAAACTGGAAGATGAATCTCTTGAAGTAAAAACAGGTATTGAGCCGGGGATGTTTCAATTGGGTGATCTGGAAATTAATACTGCCTTGCTGCACAATACACATTCCTGGGTTGTTATTGCGGTAAATAGAAAAGAGCGGGAATGATTCAACTCTAAATACCGAAAGGAATCTGTTTTGACATATAAAGAGTTATTGACAGCACGACGTTCCATACGGAAATATCAGGACAAATCCGTACCTATGGAAACCATCAAAGAATTGATTACCGAGAGTACGTTGGCTCCGAACGCAGGGAATGAACAGCCGTGGAAATTTATTGTTGTTCAGGATAAAGCATTAATGCTACGCATGTCTGACGATAGCAAGAAAAACATCCTGGAACGTATCCGCGCGAATCCTGATAATTATGCAAAAAAATATGATACCATGCTAAGCAATCCTGCATATAATGTGTATTACAATGCGCCTTGCCTGGTTCTGGTTTTGGGCCTGTCGCATTTGAAAAATGTACAGATCGATTGTACCTTGGCTGCAAGCTATTTTATGATGGGTGCGGCAGACAGAGGTTTGGGTACCTGCTGGGTGAACCTGGGCGGGGTTATCAAAGATCCTGATCTGGTAAAAATCCTGGGCATTCCGGAGGATTGTCAAATTGTTGCCCCCATTATTATAGGCTATCCCGATCAAAATGTCCATGTCCCCAAACGCAAAGATCCTGAAATTCTCACTATACTCAACGGATAAGCAGGCCAAGGGGGGGGGCTAAAAATGAAACCGGGAATTTTGATCATGTTATTATTTTTACCAGGATCACAATCATCTGCAACGGACAAGGATTTTTTAGACTATCAATTGCAGTTTGAGCGTGTACATAAAGCCCAATCCACTAAACTATCGGTTTTGGAAAAATCCTTTCAATCGGCGGGCCTGGAATTTCCTCCAAAAGAGATGTTTATCCGGATTTTCAAAAAAGAAGAGACCGTTGAATTGTGGGCCAGATCTACGGAAACCGGGTCCTTTTGTTTTATCAAATCGTGGCCGTTTTGCAAAAACTCGGGCAAGCTGGGACCAAAACGCCGAGAGGGAGATTTGCAAATACCTGAGGGATTTTATCATATTGTAAATTTTAATCCAACCAGCAAATTTTATTTATCTTTACGGATCAACTATCCCAATGCTTCCGATAAAATTTTGGGTGACCCGGAAAAGCCCGGAGGAGATATTTACATTCATGGCGGTTGTCAGACCAAAGGGTGCATTCCCATTTGGGATGACGAGATTCAGGAATTGTATTTAACAGCGGTATATGCAAAATCGCAGGGGCAGGAAAAAATACCCGTACATATTTTTCCAATCCATTTCAATGATACACATATGCGGGTTTTTGAAAAGATCAGCGACAAAAAAGATGTTAAATTTTGGAAAAATCTTGAAAAGGGATACAAATATTTTGAAAAACATCGCAAATTACCGGAAATTTCTGTAAATTTAAATACGGGAGAGTATATCATCCAATAACGAGGGGAGAAACAATGGGCGTAACCATTCATTTCGAAGGACGATTAAAAGGAGAGCAGGCTTACGAACGCGTTATTGCTTCTGCAAAGGTTGTAGCCAGGGATATGGGGTGGTCTGTCAAAGAGATTTCAGAAACGCATACTACGCTGAAACGTGTAAAAAATAAAGAGACGTGGGACTATACGGGACCATCAAAGGGAGTGCAGTTTTTTCCACACGAGTATTGTGAACCTTTGCGGTTAGAGTTTGACAGGGATTATTACATCCAGGAGCACATTAAAACCCAGTTTGCACCCATTGAGATTCATGTGTTGGTTTGTGAGTTTTTACAAGCGATTGAACCGGAATTTGAACAATTGAACGTGGATGATGAAGGTGATTATTATAAAACAGCTGATGTGAATCAGCTTGCGCAGCATATCGATAAAATTTTTGATATGTTAAAAGCGTATCTGGAACAAGATGATAAATATTACGGTCCCATTCGTCTGGATAACGGGCGTATCATTGATGTTATGGGCAAAGATTCGGAAGAATAGGGGTGTCAAATACAGGGGAATAGATAATGAATGCAGTAAACCGATTGGTAATGATAGTGATGTTGCTGCTCATAGGTATTTTTCAAGCGCAGGGACAAAATCTGTATTTTGCATCAGCAGAAAAAGCGCGGCAGATCTTGACATGTAAAGATGAATATATTGAATGTTTGAGTCCGTTCGACATGTCGGCTCGTATGAAAACCGACCAGGCTGTAACCTTGGAACAGTTTCTGGAACACTCGGGCAATGCGGCCATGGCATGGCAAGCTGATGAACAGCGTCAGGTGGAAAATGTATTTGAACATATAAAACCCGCATTGGCTCCATTTGCGGATTTGCTGCCGGATTCCATATTGATGATCAAAACCAATGGCCAGATTGAAGGGGACTCGCCCTATACCCGCAGCAATGCAGTGGTATTTACACCCCAGGTCTTTACCCTGTCTGACAGCATTATGCAGGAGGTTCTGGCGCATGAATTGTTTCATGTCATTACCCGCGCGCATCCACAGCTCAAGAGACAATTGTATGCAAGTATTGGGTTTCACTATTGTGGCGAGATCGAATTCCCCGAGATGTTAAAGGCCCGTAAAATGACGAATCCCGATGCTCCTTTTAATGACCATTGTATTCAGGTGAGTATTGCGGATGAACAGAAATGGGTAGTGCCTATACTCTATTCGCGAACCGATAAATATAATATGCAAGCAGGTGGTGATATTTTCAAATATATGTTTGTAGCGTTCCTGATGGTTGATTATTCTTCGGATGCTAACGGGACCGGCGAGTTGTATGATCCTCAAAATCCTGAATTGGCAACGTTTGATCAGCTTGAAGGATTTTATGAGCAGGTTGGGCATAATACAGAATATGTCATCCATCCGGAAGAGACCCTTGCTGATAATTTTTCATTAATGATATTGGGAGTCGAATCTTTACCGTCTCCCGGAATCATAAAAAGAATACGACAGGTCATGATCAACTTTGCAAAGGATGTTAAATAGAAACCCAGGATTGTTTAGATAATTGATCTTGGGATTCTATTTGTAAAAATCTTTTTAATCCGTTGTTTGGAGGCGTTATGTACAACGTTCAAATCGATAAAACCTTGTGTATTGCTTGCGGTATATGCGGACAAATTTGCCCACGCCATATACCGGAAATTGTAAAACAAAAAGATGAAAAATATACCCAAATTTCACCGGAGCGTATACATTTGTGCATGGAGTGCGGACATTGCGTTGCCGTTTGTCCTAATAACGCTATTTCTCTGAACGGGATGTTTGCTGATGATTATGAACCGCTTCGAACAATGGACGTGGACAGTAATTCATTGCTAACGTTGATGAAGCAAAGACGTTCAGTGCGAAAGTACAAAGACAAGCGGGTGCCGCGCGAGATTATTAACAAACTGGTGGATGCGGCACAAACCGCTCCAACCGGATCAGGAAGCACCACTACGGGAGTGATTATTGTCGATGATCCCGAAAAGCTTGCCCGGCTTTCTGAATTGAGTTATGATATGTATGAGGGATTGATCAAAGCGTTTAAAAATCCTGTCGCCCGGTTTTTTATAAAACGAAAAGTTGGTATAGAAAAATACAGTACATTAAAAGATTTTGTGCTGCCGGGCATGCACTGGTATATCAAATGGTACCGGGAGGGCAAAAGCAACGAGATCTTGCGTGACAGTCCGGCAATCATGCTGTTCCATGCACCCAAACATGAACCGGTTGGCGCAGAGAACTGTCTGATTGCGGCTTTTCATGTCATCATGATGGCGCAGACACTGGGTATAGGTACTTGCTTTAACGATCTGGTTCCCCCGGTCTGTAACCGCATGCCGGAGATCCGGCAACTGCTGGGGCTCGATCCGGGCCGGAATGTCTATGCCAGCGTAACGCTGGGATACCCCAAATACTCGTTTAAAAAAGTACCCCCGCGCATGCTGGCTGATGTGCGGTATTTGGATTGATTATTAATTTGAATGAGGCAAATGAACATAATTGATCATGTTTCAAATCTTTGCGGGTAAGCCTATGAAAAAGTATTTGCTGTACATATTTTCTATATTGTTTATTTGTTATTTTGTCTATTTCAGATGGTTTCATTTTTCTTACAGCATATCTGGCAATGATATTCGACCGGACCTGCCGGATTTTGTCGATAAAAGCTACTTTGAAAAAAGGGGATATTATTTTAATTTTGACCATTACTGGGGTTGGAGCAAAAAGGATTTATATAATCTACATATTCTGGACCAAACCATCACAGACACTATGAAAGTGGAAATGATGACAGATTTTAAATTTTATCCATATGTCCCAATGATGAATATTGAAGCGGATTCGGGATTTATAGTCAAATTAAAATCATTGATCAACATACAACCGGATTCTGTTAGAGTAAGTAAATATTCTTCTTTTCTTGCTAAAGACAGTACAGAATATTATACTATTAATTCAAAGATGGCAATGATTATTGAATATTGGGAATATAGAGATTATTATCATGATGACGAGTTGATAAGGAAAAAAATACCAGACATATACCGGGTAAGTCTATACAATCCGTCTGTCGAATTTACCTGGTACCGTCAACTGGCCCGTGCGCCTTTTTTTTTACTGATGAAATATTACCCAAACTTTGTTTGATTGCCAAGTTTTTTATGGTCTGGTTATAACTGTTTTGGAATGTAAAAATGAGATTAACAACTATAATACAAAGGCTCGTGTTCCCATACCTCTGGTATTCAGGCTGAGCATTTATTCTATGTAAAAAATTAAAAAAGGAAAATGACATGAAAGAATTTATTGTTCCCAAAAAAGAAAGAGTGAAAACCATAATAACAGGTATTTTCTTGGTCCTGGCTGGGATTGCAATGATAATAATCCCCTTTCATACACCGATTGGTCCTGAAAGTTTATTTGGTGTAATAGGGCTGGGATTCATTCTTTGCGGTTACTCGCTATATGTCCTTTACGAAACCAGGTTTCTGAATTATAAAGTTACAGCAGACAATAATTCCATATCAAAATTTTATCCTTATAAACCGGATGAAATCCTGACCTGGGACCAGATTACAGGTGTAAAATACAGGGAGAAATTGGAAAAGCTGGTTCTCTATGCTGAAAACGGGGAAATGGTATTGGATTTCCAATTGGAATCGTTTCCGTTTCTTGAATTACACCTGGCAAAGATGGTGGAAAAGATCAGACCGGATATTCTGGAACACTATGAAAAGCAATATGGTGAAACGCTTAAGATTGATGATCTGATAAAAGAAGATTGGCTGGCAGAGTAATATTTAAAATGTTTATGGAGATTCCCTGATGAAAAGATATCTGGTATTGGTTTTTCTGCTCACTGCTCAATTACATGCCGAACTGATTGATGGCCCCGCAAATGTGCGGGAAAAAGCCAATGGAAAGTTACTTTTTGAATTGAATGACTCTACCTATGTTGAAGCTTCTGAAAACAGGAATGATTGGCATTATATTACTTTACTTGTGCGGATTAAATATGATGATATGATTGCAGAACCGGGTGATGATTATATGGTAAAACCCAATGCACCCATTTATTCAGAAAACGGTGGACAGATTGGAGTGGCCAAAACAGAGTTTTTTGCATACGGGCTTTGGAAGTCCGATTCTGTCTATGCAGATGTAGTAATTTGGGGGTATACGTTTAAAAATAATATTTATAAAGACAGCATAGCTGAATATGATCTGCAGACCATTCTGGACAATTCCGATGGCAAGTTAGATGTAGCCAGCTTTGAACCGTATTTTGAAAAACACCGCTTTGAAAAAGGATTCGATGAGGATGGCTTTTTGACATATTCAAAGCATGGACCGGATCTCATTGCATCACCGGACTGGAGGGTAATGCTTATTTTTTATGAACGTGAGTTGATTGGTATTATGTATCAAAACAGGTTGGATATAAAGCATTACAAATTAATAGAAGATATCAGAAGTCATAAAATCGTTTTTTTCGAAAATGCTTCAGATGCAGTGATCAATACGTTTAAAGAAAAATTTTATACCATAATCAAGTTAGCAGGTTGATTTTTAACAAAAATGCTGAAGGTACTGGTATCATGTTTGCAACCTTGATTAACCTCATAAAAACATGATGTTAAAATCAAGGACAGAGACATGAACATCAAACTGCAATCCACAGCTTTATTCATTCTGCTCCTGTTTTCCATTACTTTTGGTCAGAATATCTTTGGTACCTGGGTCAGTCCGCAAATCAATGCGACCATGACACTGAACCAGGACGGTACTTTTGTTTTTGACGGTCCCAACGGTCATTATACCGGTGCCTGGGGTGTACAGGGGCAGTCGCTTGTCATGCAGGACCAGTTGGGTCAAATGTATCAATATGCGGTTACACAATTTAGTGATACGGTATTGCACCTGATGGATGGATATGGAAATGCAATCGCTTATGAACGTCCGCTGCAAACCCGGCAGCAAACCACAATTTTAGCCGAGTCTAACGGATTACAACTCAACAGTGGTCATGTGCAAACCGGGATTGGGATCATACAGTTCATTATTGGGCAGGAGATCAAACCCAACGAGGTTGAAGAGCTTACCCAATCGTCTATTGAAGAATTTCAAACCTATCCTCAGGAATTTATCCGGCAAATCACCAGTTTACAACAGTCATTAACAACGATAAAGTCCTTGCAGGACCCGTTACAGATCGGGACCTTGCGCCAGATGCTCATTGCAGAGTTTTATAAAGCGACTCTCCCCATGAAAGAAGCGGATAAACCCCTGCTTATCCGGGTGATGAACCGCTATGTAAAGGTCCTGGCTTTTGATGAGGCAAACAATCTGGTTTTAACCAACAAAGATGTAACGGCCATGATCGATTATATTGTGTTTTCCAATCAGTTGTCCGGTATAATTCAAACCGTATCAAATTCGGATCGGGAACAGTTTACAAAAGAATTGGTACAGCAGTTTACTATACTGCCACTTGAACAAAAGCAGTTTCTATGCTCGGCAAGTCTTGCCTGGGACCTGGTTCAAAAGAACTGGCAAAATATGGCACAGAACCAGCGCGCACAGGTGCAGCAGAATTATGCGGGTTCAGTAGGCTCGCAAAACCAACAGGTATATAATGGAGGTACACCTTCTCAGCAGGAAATGGCTCAAATGCAGCGGGATTTCAATGCTCAGCAAAACATGATGACCATGATGAACAACATGTCTCTGCAAAACCATGCAACCATGCTGAATACCATAGAGAATTTTGGCGGTACCGGCAATTACTGGGAAGTTACGGATATGGGATATTGATCCGCATTATTTTATTCTCTTGCATATTTCCCCCGAATCCTTTAATTAATAGATAACCCTGCCAGTCATGGCAGGGTTTGAAGAATTCCCATAAAGTAAAAATTTGAGTTGTATCTGACAAGCCGTTATGTCTACAGGCCGGGATTTCTGGTTTGATTGACGCAGGATAGTAAAAGACTATTTTATAAAGGAAGACTAGATGAACAAGGTTTGGGTAATTGTGTTAGTGGTTTTGGTATTATGTGTAAATGTTGGCATGCTGTCAGCTGAACCCAATCCTGATCTTCCTCCGGTTATTGGGCCATATCTGCAAAATCCGGGCGAGAGCGGTATGACGGTCTGTCTGGCGGCAAAAGATGCGGGATCGGTACTGGTGGCGTTAAAAAAAGCCGGTTCGGAGGATGAACGTATATTTACAGCGGAACCTCATCGCATTCCGGATACAGAATGGACCATCTGGAAAGCCAGGCTCGAAAATCTGCAAAATGCCGAGTATGAATATACGGTCCGGTATAACCGGTTAAATAAAAGCCAATCAACAAAAAGCTGCCGGTTTCGTACACCCATAGCGGATGAAAAATCGGTCAATGCTGCCATTTTTAATGATATTCACGGCAGGGTAGCAACACTCGAGGCGCTCATGCAACATTGCGACCCTAATGATTATGATTTCAGCATCTTGCTGGGCGATTGTTGGAACGATCCGAAAAGTGTTGATCAGGCTCTGTATTTATTGGACCGATATATCAACCTGCTCAACGCGGGTGAAAAGCCCATGCTTTTTGTGCGTGGAAATCATGAATACCGCGGCGCCTTTGCCCATGATTTGGCATATTTGTTTGATCTGCCCTACCTGGATGCTTCGCAGCCAACGGGTAAACAATATTTTAATTTTACCCTAACCACCGGGCCTGTCTGGTTTCTGGTTATGGATTGTGGCGAGGATTTTGAAAAAATGAACGATGTCATGATGCCGTATCGTCAATATCAGGCACAATGGCTGGAGGCACTGTTGAAAAATAAGGCGGGAGAGAATGCCCCCTGGCGGGTATTTATCAGCCACATTCCACTTTACAATAAAAATATATGGAATTCCGAACCGTCTCGTCAGACATGGGAGCCCCTGCTGGTGAATGCGGATATGGATCTGGCACTGGCTGCTCATGATCACAGTTTTAAAACGCTGCAAGCAGGACAAACCTTCAAAGTCACTCATGATCCGAAATATACTGAAAACCGCGGCGAGTGGGAAATGATCCCGCCTTTTCCGGTTATTATCGGTGGTGGACCGGAGCTTGAGCGGGGCACAGTAAGGCTGTTGAATGCAGACCCGGACGAGATCCGGGTGCGCACTATCATGGCAAAAGATGGTTCGGTGGGTCAGGAGTTTGTTTTATCTGAAAAGTAACCTTAATTATAGGATCAGCTTGATAAACGGAGGAAAATAATGGAAAATGCAGGTGTTGATCGCAGGAATTTTATCAAAGGGCTTGCCGCGGCAGGTCTGGTTAGCAGTCTGGGTGCGGGAAAGATTTTTGCAGAGCAGGAGGCTGCGCGTGGAAATATCTGGGCATGTCTGCTGCATCTGAGTTTTAACATGTGGGAAGACAATATTTCTTCTTACAAACCATTTCGGGGATATCGACCCGAATTGGAGTTGAGCGAAACCTTGTGGGCCGATTCGTTGCGTAAAATGGCTGAAAGCGGATTGAATATGGTACTGATCGACCTGGGAGACGCAGTCAGATATGACAGCCATCCTGAAATTGCCGTCAAGAACGCCTGGACCCCTACCCGCTTATATGATGAATTGGACAAAATCCGCAAGTTGGGTTTGGAACCCATCCCCAAATTAAATTTTTCAACCACTCACGATGCCTGGTTGGGACCGTATGAAAGAATGGTTTCTACTCCGGAATATTACAAAGTTTGCAGTAACCTGATTGCTGAAGTGACAGAACTGTTTGATAATCCACGCTTCTTTCATCTGGGAATGGATGAAGAAAAAGCCAAATATCAGGATCATTATCGATATGTGTCTTTGCGCCAGGGTGACCTCTGGTGGGGGGATTTTTATTATCTGCTGGGTGAAGTGGAGAAAAATGGATCGAGGGCCTGGATCTGGTCTGATTACATGTGGGACCATCCGGAAGTGTTTTTCAAAAAGATGCCAAAATCCGTAGTACAGAGTAACTGGTACTATAGTGAAGAGATTGACACTTCCAATCGAGGTGTAAAAGCGTATGAACAGTTGGAAGAAAAGGGTTATGATCAGATACCCACCGGCAGTTATCATACAAACAATCCCAAAAGCATTGAAAACACGGTAAAGTATTGCAGTGAGAAAATAAAATCAGATAAATTGATGGGATTTTTGCAAACCATTTGGATGCCGACCATTGAAGAACATCGGCAGCGTTATTTAGATGGTATTGAATTTACAGGAAATGCGAAAAATTGGTTTGAAAGGAATCAATAGGTTGTTTTGGAAAGACGGTTCGCCCCTAAGCATCGTTATTTTCAAGAAATTCTATGGCCTGTTCTATATCTGTAAAGAGTTGACCATTTAAACCACTGTTTTGAATTAACACTTTCATAAAATCATGCGAGCGATCTCCCGGTTTTAATACGGTTGCAACCAGTGCCGACTGATCTATTTCCGGGATATCCCGCATCAGTGTGTATGCAAACTGATAATTTTTAAAAACAGAGTCTATATTTTTAGCTTCTGTAAAATCAACAAGGTATTTATTGATTCCCAGTTCTTTACCTTTTTTGTGCGATTCGATATTGTATTCAATAGATTTTTCGCTGGTAATTTCACCAACTACTTTTTGTATAATGTATTTACCATCTTTTGATACTGAAATAGTACAATTCATCTTTACTCCAACTGGAAGTTACTTAGAAAAACAATAATCTAACAAAATAATGATTTTGATTATTCTTGTTATTTCAAATAAGTCATATATAAATATATAATGTTTGTAAATGTCAGTTTTATTCCTGTTGATCTTCCTCAAACAGATACCGAATTGCTTCGTCCCGGTCCCGGAATATTTTTACATTTAAACCGCTGTTTTGAGATACAGTTTCTATAAAATCGTGCGAGTGGTCGTCCGGACTAACAAGTGTAGCGATGCGGGCATTTCTAACATCTTCGGGCATTTCTTTCATGTCTTTATATGCAAACTGGTAATTGTTGACGGCACTATCAGTATTGCGTGCTTTGGTCATATCCACCAGGAATTTATCGATTCCCTTTTCTTTTCCCAATGCATGGGTTTCCTGGTTGAATTGCATAGCTTTTGCCCGGTTTATTTCACCAGAAACTTTTTGGATAATGTATTTTTTGTCAGGGGAGAGGGTAATATTGCAATCCATAGAGCCTCCTTATGGTGAATGTTTTTTTTCAACATCCTCTTTATAGTATACAATGCATGAAATATATTTGCAAGTAAAAACTGAATAGAATCGTGAAATATGGTCTAATTGCTGTCAGTAGCAGTTGAATTTCAAGTTTATTATTTGTACTATTGAATAAATATAAAATAGAACCAGAATAGCGAAATGGTTATATATGAAAAGTAAAAAGGGGATTTTTCAAAATCTATTAAATTGGACAGAAAGAGCAGGAAACGCGCTGCCGCATCCGGCAACCTTGTTTGCTTTATTTGCTATAACGGTACTTTTATTTTCTGCACTCGGCCATGTGCTGGGTTGGCAGGCTGTTCATCCTGGTACGCAAGAAATAGTAAAACCTGTGAACCTTCTTTCTCATGACGGTATCCATCGTATACTGCTTGATATGGTAGAAAATTTCACTTCATTCGCTCCCCTTGGAATAGTCCTTGTGGCTATGCTTGGGATTGGAATTGCGGAACAGAGTGGTTTTATCAATGCGGTAATACGAATGCTGGTTCTCAACTCACCCCGGCATTTATTGACCTTTGTGCTTGTTTTTACCGGTGTTTTGTCTAATGTAGCTTCGGATGTGGGGTACGTGCTTTTGATTCCCCTTGCGGGTGTAATATTTATTGCTGTGGGCAGACACCCCATTGCGGGAATGGCTGCTGCTTTTGCGGGTGTTTCCGGTGGTTTTAGTGCCAATCTTGTTTTGGGAACGGTTGATCCTTTGCTGGCGGGTTTGTCGCAGGAAGCTGCAAGAATTTTGGTGCCCGGTTACGAGGTGAATCCTACTGCGAATTATTATTTTATGTTTGTGTCTACTTTTTTTGTTGCTTTTGCAGGCACATTGGTAACCGAAAAAATTGTAGAGCCCCGGCTCGGGAGTTACAGCGGCAAGCTTGATGAAAAATCATTTGATGCATTGTCCGAAATGGAGAAAAAGGGATTGTTGATGGCATTTTTGGCTTTTCTTGTCATTTTCATCATCACCCTTTTGGGTATTATTCCTGCAAATGGCTTTTTCAGAGGCAGTGATGGGGGCTTGCTTAGCTCGCCTCTAATCAAAGGAGTGGTTGCCATGCTGTTTATTACTGCGGGTTCTATGGGAATTGCTTATGGTGTAACGACAAAGGTTTATAAAAACGATGCCGATGTTTTAAAAGGAATGGCAGATTCCATGAAAACACTGTCTACTTATATAGTGCTGGTGTTTTTTGCAGCTCAATTTGTGGCATATTTCAAGTGGAGTAATTTGGGCGTAATACTGGCTGTAAAGGGTGCAAATCTTCTCATGTCTCTAGAAATCGGGTTAATACCATTGATGATTTTGTTTATTTTATTATCCGCTGCTATCAATATGCTGATGGGAAGTGCATCCGCAAAATGGGCCATTCTTGCACCCGTTTTTATACCCATGTTTATGATCATGGGCTATACTCCTGAACTCTCTCAGGTCGTTTATCGCATTGGTGACAGTGTGACCAATGTAATATCACCAATGATGAGTTTTTTCGCGCTAATAATTGCCTATGTACAAAAATATGATCCCAAAGCGGGTATTGGGACTATAATCGCTACAATGGTTCCCTATACGCTTGTGTTTCTTGTTGTTTGGATTCTGTTACTGGTAATTTGGTTGACTTTGGGACTTCCCCTGGGCCCCGGAGCAGAAATTCATTATTCATTACCGGGTTAGCTCGATGAAATTAAGATATATTTTATACATTCTTTTGTTCCTTGCAGGCTGTTCAAATGATAACTGGAGATATCTTGGGCAGCCCCTGCCCGGACAATCGCCGCAATTGTTCGCTCCTGAATTTATCAACCACCATGCGCATAGTGCTCCCACATTTCGTGCTGATGGAAAAGAAATGTATTGGTCGGTTACCAGTGAGCCCGAAGCGTTTCGGAAAATCCTATTCACACGATACGATGGCAATCACTGGACAGAGCCCATGATGGTTCCCTTTGCGGGAGATTTTCATGATGATCAGCCATTTATATCGGTTGATGGAAAATTTTTGTACTTTGCCTCAAAACGACCCAAATGGGTTGGTGATACCCTGAACACAAATCTAGCTATTTGGCGCACGGAACGCTCAGGAAATGGGTGGGGCAAACCGGAATTGGTAGATAGTCGACATGGATTTTGGACTCCTTCGCAAACGCAAGACGGCACACTTTATTTTCTGGGTAGAGTGGGTGATAAAGTGGGTATCTGCCGGTCTGAATGTGTAAATGGCGAGTATTCTACCGCAGAGCTATTACCAGAGCCTGTAAATATTAACGGGTATCGTAATGTTTGTCCTTTTATCGCTCCGGATGAATCTTTTCTGCTTTTCGCATCCAATCGTCCAGGCAGTAAAGATGAATATGGAGATCTGTATATCTGCTTTCGAGATGATAAGGATAACTGGAGCAAGGTGATAGATTTGGGCAATACAGTCAATTCAGATAAACAGGAGCGGTTTCCTGGTATATCTCCAGATGGGAAATATTTTTTCTTTACCCGCTGGCACAGTGCTCCGCATCACCATGATTTGTATTGGATGGATGCCGGATTTATTGATAAAATAAGAAAAAAAGCCAAATTATAATCTCATATTAATTCACTATGATATTAATAAGGATTTGATATATAAAGAAAGTTGTCTATTGTGGTATACCATATACCGCCCAAGCGGTATTTATCTATGTGAAAGGGTTGTTGAACAATTTTTAAAAGTTGAAAAAATGATATTGCAAAAGTAACCCGCAATTGGATTGCGAGTTTTTGCTTTAATGATATCAGTTAGGAGAAAAGGATGAAATCAGAAAAAGAAAAGATGATAAGCGGAGATTTATACAATCCTGCCGATACAGAGGTCAGTAAAGACAGAAATAAGGCCCATTTGCTTTTTCATCAATACAATCAATTACCCAATGTCAATAGTGAAGAACAACAAGAGATATTGGCTGAACTAATACCCACTATGGGCAATAATTGTTGTATTGAACCCCCATTTTTTTGCGATTATGGGTATAATATCATCCTTGGATCAGATATATTTATAAATTATAATTGTACAATTCTCGATTGTGCGCAAGTCCACATTGGCAGCCGTACTATGCTGGGGCCCGGTGTGCAGATTTATACGGTTACACATCCGGTAAATGCCAGGGAAAGAGCATCATTGCTTGAATTTGCAAAACCTATTGAAATTGGTGAGGATGTATGGCTTGGCGGGTCTGTTGTTGTACTTCCGGGAGTAAAAATTGGAAACCGGGCTGTCGTTGGTGCAGGAAGTGTAGTAACCAAAGACATTCCCGATGATGTGATTGCTGCGGGAAATCCATGCCGGATCATCAGACGTATTGATAACGATTAGATTGATCAGGTTAACTTAACATAGCACCCAACGCGGCTTTTCGGTACCGGTTAACATGATCGTTATACGCCCAAATTATAATATTTATAGAGGCTTGTTATGAAAAATGATAATTCAATACATTTAACCTTGGCTAGAAAAATTTCTGAGCAATTTAAATTAATACCTCAGGTAGATGCGGCTGCACTCGGCGGCTCATTAGTGAAAGGTTTTACTGATAAATTCTCAGACATTGATTTGTATGTTTTTTCAAGTGAGATAATTCCACTACATTTTCGTCAAACTATTGTAACTCAACTTGGCTCAAAACAGGCCAATCTTGACCTTAATTTTTGGGATTTGGGGGATGAGTGGATTGATAAAGAGACTGGAATTGAAGTAGATGTTATCTATTGGAATAAAGCTTGGATCGAAGAACAAATAGACCGCGTACTTGTTGTCCAGCAAGCAAGTGTAGGTTATTCAACGTGTTTTTGGCATACTATTTTAAATTCAATATCTCTATTTGATCGTGATGACTGGTTCTACAAGCTCCAGGAAAAGTCTAAACTGACATATCCGGAAAAATTAAAAAACGCTATCATTGCAAAAAACCACCCTGTTCTTAGAAGTGTTATTCCTTCATATTATTATCAAATACAGAAAGCAATTGAGCGTAATGATTTAATTAGTGTAAATCATAGAATTGCAGCTTTACTTGCAAGTTATTTTGATGTTTTGTTTGCATTAAATTATCTCCCCAATCCAGGTGAAAAGAAAGTTTTAAGATTTGCATTAGAAAACTGTTTAAAGAAACCAATGGATTTAAAGGAACAAGTAGAAAGAGTTCTTTGTCCGACCAGTTTTAGAAGTGAAATATTACTTAATAATTTAACTGATTTGTTAGATAATTTAGATAGATTATTATTAGAGGAAGGTATTAATCCTTCAAAAACTTTTACTTTGGATAGGTTGAGTTGAATTATTATTACGGCCTCTAATCCGTGGTGGGATCGGAATTTATACGCGCCCGTGTTTTTTAATAAAATTTCAAGTGTTTTAATTCGTTCATTTACAATCCGTTTAACCTATCATTTTATAAATATCTTTCAATTCTTACACATCCTGCAAGTTACAACAAACAATGTAATCTGTTATAATTTATAGTTTGGTTAATAACGAAAGGAGGGCCATACTGCAATGTACATAGCCCACTGTAGTTTGTGAACATATCCGGGGGACCATTGCTGATGTTTTGACCTTGATTGTTTTTAAAGTGATTTTTTAATTTTTCCTAAACCGGGCTAACGTAGAATACAAGATGAATATGAATTGTTATACCTTTAAATCACAATATTTTATTAAAAAAATAATTATCTGAGATTTTGAACTTGATAAGCAGCCTTAATAGCTCTCGATTTATTTTTATCTGGTTTGCAAATCTCTTAACACGCCTGTTTTCTACATCCTCAATCATTTATTCCCAGAGATGGAGTACACATGTACTTTGGCTCAAAACGTCCCAAATTAATTTATGATACCCTGAACACGAATCTGGCAATATGGCGAACAGAACGACAGAGAGAGAGTTGGCGCGAGCCGAAGGTTGTAGACAACCAACAGGGATTTTGGACGCCTTCGCAAACGCGGGATGGTACTTGTTATTTCCTGGGAAGAGTGGATGGCCAAGTTGGAATCTGTAGATCAAAGCAGGTTGAGGGTGCTTATCAGCCTGCCGAGCTTTTACCAGAACCTGTCAATCTTGAAGGATATCGGAATGTTTATCCATTTATCTCGTCGGATGAATCTTTTCTACTTTTTGCATCTAACCGTCCGGGCAGTAAAGATGATTATGGAGATCTGTATATCTGCTTTCGAGATGATAAGGATAACTGGAGCAAGGTGATAGCTTTGGGCAACACAGTCAATTCAGATAAACAGGAACGGTTTCCTGGTATATCACCAGATGGAAAATATCTGTTCTTTACCCGCTGGCATAGCCCGCCTCATCATCATGATCTTTATTGGATGGATGCTGGATTTATTCGTGAATTAAAAAAACACCTTAGTTTTCAAGTTTAAATTATATTACAAGAAAGAAAATATTGACGAATAAACAATTCTTGCAAGTTTTTATATAATTCTTTATAATTCATTAATTGTATGCAATTCCGAATTTTAGTACCTATTATATGGATGTAAATTATGTCCATATATGAATTTGTAATTTAATATCAAATTACTATCTAGTGTTGTATATGAAAACCTTGTCCCGTCTCATACTGTTTTTGCTGTTGTTTGTATTGGTAAATGATACATTCAGCAAAGGTACCTTTACTCCTGATCGTGCGAATCCGTTTACCGAGCCCTGGAGATGGCAGCATTATTCCAATCTTGGTGGAAAAAGCTGTCGTTGTATGGCTGAGGATTCAAGTGGTGTGTTGTGGTTTGGAGTGACAGGTGGGTTGATGAGTTATAACGGAATAGATTGGGATTTTCATCCATTGAATGGTGATTCAAGCCAGGTCCCGGTTATTTCGCTTTGTGCAACCAGTATGGGGTTGCTTTATGTAGGAACCCCAGAGGGCATTAGCTTGTTTGCAGAGGGGGAATGGACACCTTTGAATATAGGCCTGGAATTCGGAGATTCCTTTGATTTTCCCAATAACAAGTTCCCTATTCTTGAAGCTCCGGATAAAAGTGTCTGGATTGGCACACAACAAGGCGCACTACGTATCAAGAATGATGTGATGACGTTGTACAGAGAATTTCATATCTTTCCCGATTATCACAAGCCCGAAATTGATTTTACCGAACAATACGAGTTGGAAAAGTTTGATGTCTTTTCCATCTATATTGAATCGGATAGTGTGCTCTGGATGGGGCTGCGCGATGGAAGAATTTACAAATGTATTCTTGAACCGGATGATTTGCAATCCATGCCAACCTGGGTGAGAATTGACCAACAGGATGGATATATCCTCTCAAGATTTCCGCTGGTAATGAAAAATGTGGATGGATTGATTTTTGTTGTTAGTGGAGAAATTGGCAAGGGTATCAATGTATTTGATGGAGAAAAATGGTACCAGGAATCCATGAAAGAAAAGTTTCAGGTGGATGATATCCATGCAGACATTGTTGAATCCCGTGATGGATCGTTATGGATTGGCAGCTTTGGAAAGATCTTTGAGTATAGTGAAGGTAAATGGTACATGTATGTTGGTCCGGGGTTACCACTGCCTTCAAACCGTTGGAATTTATTTAAAACCAAAGACGGCAGTTTGTGGATTATTGGATTAGGAAATCAGGTATGGCGGGTGGATCTGCTTACCGAACGGTGGACAACTTTTCAGGGAATTCATTTCCAGGCAATTGATAAAGATGGCTGTAAATGGTTTTTGTCTTATGACGGCCAGGTGATTAAAACTGATCCTTTGATGAAAAACTGGACGAGTTATGATAAAAGTGATGGGGTGCTGGATGAACCTGTAGTCTTGTATATTACCAGCAAGGGGCAGGTATGGATAGCCGGCAGCCATAATGAGGTGGCAGCAACCGCTTACCTGGATAATGAAAAATGGCACATACAAACCCATCCCCGTTTGGCCTGGTGTATTGGACATCGTGCTGTTTTGGAAGATGCGCAAGGCAATCTCTGGTTTGGTTCAGGTAAAGATTTTCTTGAAGATAAAGGCCAGATTGGTGGATTGATTAAATATAGCTTTGGCCGATCATTGACCGAGTTTGACTGTGAGTATTTTTACTTTAATGATCGATTTCATCTGTCTGCTATATATGGAATTGGTCAAAGTGGTGATGGAAAACTCTGGTGCGGACAATTGGGCTTTTTCTGTTTTGATCCTGCAATAAATGAGTGGACTAAAATCACAGAGCCTATTGGGTTAGATGAAAGCTTTAATGATTGTATATCCACATCTGAGCAGGGTAATCTGTGGGTGGGAACAAGAACTTGTGGTGTTTTCAGTTATAATTATATAACTCAAAGCTGGTCACAGTATACCATTAACGATGGCCTTTCAAGCAATACAATTATAAGTATGTATGCACTTTCAGACAGCAATGTGTGGGTAGCAACAGATCAGAATATTTGTCATTTTGATGGAAGAAGCTGGACACTGGATATTTTTCCCCATTTTATAAAGATCAATAAAGATGGAATAACCTTACGTGCTTTAAAGGATGGTACATTATGGTTTAATAATATACCTCAACAATGGCTGGTTAGAGCCATAAACAAGGAAACCAGCCCCCTAAAGTCTGCAAGAGAATTCTTTTCAATTCAATACAAGCCAGACAAACTACCTCCCGAGACATTTATAACATTTTCTCAGGACAAAATTTCACAACCGGGTAATGTGATTTTATCGTGGATGGGCCATGATCCATGGAAAGCAACGCCGGATGAAAATTTGCTCTATTCTTACAAGCTGGACAATGAAGACTGGACGCCTTTTAGTGATAGAATAAATCAGGTTTTTTTAAATTTAAAGGATGGAAATCATACCTTTCTGGTCAAATCGCGTGACAGAGATATGAATGTAGACCCTTCACCCGACAAGGTGCAATTCTATATCATCCCCTATGTTTGGAAACAACCCTGGTTTATTGGATTGATTGCTTTCTTTTTTATTACTATTGCCTTTTTCATGTTTCATCTTGTCCATCGTAACAAAATCATCAAGGAACTTTCTGAGGCCAAAGTAAGATTATTTACAAATATCTCTCATGAATTGAGAACACCGTTGACATTGATTTTGGGACCATTAAATAATTTGCGTAAAAAAAATAATGGAAATTCTGACACTACCTTTCAATTGGAAATGATGAATCGTAACTGTAACCGCTTAATGAGGCTTGTAAATCAGGTGCTTGATTTTCAAAAGGTGGAATCTGGTCAGATAGAATTTGATTTGGTTAAAGGAGATGTTGTTGTCTTTATTAGTGATGTAACCAATGCTTTCCAATCACTTGCCGGTGAAAAACAACTTGTACTGGAGTTTAAAACACAGTTGGAGCATTTGGAAATATTTTTTGATTTTGATAAACTGGAAAAAGTTTTGTTGAACCTGCTGTCAAATTCATTGAAATTTACACATTCGCGGGGATCTGTTCAGGTCATTGTTTCACAAATTCCCGGTGATAAAGAAATGCGTAAAGTATTGCCAAACCACGGTACTATAAAATACAAAGACAAGTTACAGATCATTGTTAAAGATACCGGCATTGGTATTCCCCGAGAGAAATTGAACAAAATATTTAAACGGTTTTACCAGGTCCAGGAAGGTACAGATCACCATGCCGGAGGTACGGGCATTGGTTTGGCGTTAACCAAAGAACTTGTTGAAATACAACAGGGAAAATTGTCAGTAGAAAGTGAAAAAGGTGTGGGCACAGCTTTTACAGTAGAAATTCCGGCAATTTATTCAATTGATAATGCTAAAGATAAAAATGTTAAAGTTATTGTACCGGAAGTATATCGATCTGGTTTATTGATCAGTCTTGACAATGACACGAATAGTATGGTAGAAAATCCGGATGTAAAGATATTACTGGTTGAAGACAATTCCGATATGCGTAATTTTATTCGTAATGAACTTGAAACTCAATATACTGTTACTGAAGCAATAGATGGGTTCGACGGTTTAGAGAAAACAATTAAACAACTTCCCGATATTATAATAACAGATATCATGATGCCTCGAATGGGTGGTATTGAATTTTGCAAAAAAATCAAAACGGATCCTCGTACCAGCCACATACCGGTAATAATGATCACTGCCAGGTCATCACATCAGCATGTGATAGAAGGATTGGAAACAGGGGCAGATGATTATCTTGCAAAACCCTTTGACAGTAAAGAACTCTCCTTACGTATTCACAATATTCTTGAAACACGTAAGCAGTTGTGGAACCGGTTTCAACAGGATATTCGGGTTGAACCCAAAGAAATCAATATCAATTCTGTTGATCAACAGTTTCTTGCAAAAGCAATTGACATTGTTGAACAGCATATGGATGATCCGGATTTTGATTCTAACGCATTTAGCTTAAAAATGGGGACAAGCCGTGCCGGACTTTATAATAAAATCCGTGTATTGACCGGTCATTCAGTAAGAGATTTTATTAATGCCATCCGCTTAAAACGTTCTGCCCAATTGTTAAAAGAATCTGGCATGACAATTACAGAAATTACTTATGAAGTGGGTTTTAGAGACCCCTCTTATTTTTCAAAAGCATTCAAAAAATATTTTGGCAAACTGCCTACAGAATATGTCAAAGAGTTCCAAAAGTAGCCTCTAAAATACATAATCCTCAATAATAACCTTCATTTTAGACACTGATACCAGATTTTTAGACATCATTACCTGCAAAATGTAATGAATTGTAATAATTTACACTGTTGCAATAGAGTGTTTTGTTTGGAATTTTTTGCAATTCAATATAGCCTACTGTGTAATCGTAATACTAGATAATTATAAGCTGCATATTCAAATATTCTGCTACAGTTAAAAATGATTAAAATAGGTTTACAGGTTTTATATCCATTAAGGAGGCTGTATGAAACGTTTTGGTATTCAAAAAACAGTTCTATTGATCGTCCTGATGATCTTTTGTGCACACTCTGTTTACAGTGCTACGATTTCAGGGCAAGTAACTGATGCCGCAACCGGAGAACCATTACCGGGAGCAAATGTATTAATTAAAGGCACCAGTATAGGGGCAGCAACAAATGTAGAGGGTGAATATTCAATTCCCAGGGTACCACCGGGTAATTTTACCTTGTTGGTCAAATATATAGGATATCAGGACAAGAGTGAAACTATTAATATAATTTCCGGAAGAAATCTTGAAAAAGATTTTGCATTGGAATTTGTTACCATTGAAGGGGAAATGGTAGAGATTACCGCGCAGGCCGAAGGCCAGATTGCGGCTATCAACCAGCAATTATCCGCAAGAACCATTACCAATGTGGTTGCTTCTGACCGTATCAAAGAGATTCCCGATGATAATGCAGCCGAGTCTGTTGGGCGACTCCCCGGTATATCCATTATCCGTAGTGGTGGTGAAGGTGCCAAAGTGGTTATCCGTGGTTTATCACCCAAATACAATGTGATGATGGTAAACGGTGTACGAATGCAATCAACCGACCGTAATGACCGTAGCGTTGACCTTAATATGATTTCTCCGAATATGCTATCAGGTATTGAAGTAACCAAGGCTTTAACGGCGGATATGGATGCTGACGCAGTTGGTGGCGTTGTAAACCTGCGAATTGATAAAGCAAAAGACGGCTTTCATGTTGATGTTACCAGCCAGGGTGGTTATGGTTCTATGGTTGAAGAGTTTAAGAATTTCCGGTTTTATGGAGGCATCAGCAATCGTTTTTACAAAAACAAGCTGGGTGTGCAGGTTACCGCATCGATCGATGAATTTGATCGCAGTTCAGATGCTTTGAATGCAGGCTATACCACTAATGAAGAAACCACAACAATAGAAGGACTAGCCGAAATTGATCTGGCCTCTGTAACCATTACTGACATTGCTTCAAGCCGCAAAAGAAAAGGCGCTGGTTTTGTAATGGATTACCAGTTTAATAATGGATCTTTACTGTTTAGCAATTTTATCAGTGATCTTAACAGTAAATCTGTAACAATGAGAAACGAATTGAATGTTGATGGATACCAGTTCGATTGTTATACCACCGAAGCTGAAGGTACAACGACTGTTTATAATAATACGCTACAGGGTGATTATAAATTGTGGGATATGGACATTGACTTTTCCTTGGCCAACTCTGTCTCTAAAATGGATGTCCCTGGTGATTTAACAATGCGGGTCATTCCCGAACAGGACCAGGCTGGCTTTACAACGGATTTGGGTGCCAAGGCTATTGATGCTACCCCCAGTGAGTTTTTAAACAGTGTGAATTTTATAGCCGATGATTTGCGGACCAAAAGGTTAGAGTCAAATGAGCGTGATGTAACCGTTGCTGAGCAAAATGCCATGTTGAATGTCAGCTTGCCATACCGTTTTACCAATTATTTGTCTGGCAAGATCAAGTTTGGTGCTAAATACAGAATCAGTAAACGTGAGAATGATGAAACGCTATATTTCATTAATCCCGATCGTCACACCCCAAGTCAAACTTTTACCCGTATGATGATTGATTCGCTATGGACTGATCTGGGCTTGAATGCCATAGATACCGGTAACGGTATTCGCGCTTTTCTGTTTGAAAATCCAAATTATGATGTTGGTAATTTCCTTGCCGGTAAAGAAGGTATTGAGAACGACAAATTTTATTACACAGGTAGTCTATTGAGAATGAACCAGTATGAAGGTCTGGCGCGCAAGTGGGACCGTTTTTTCAAGGAATCACGGGAATCAAACCAATATGACTATACCTACGATGATGATATTACCGCATTTTATTTAATGACAGAAATGGATATAGGTAAATATGTAACATTTATTCCGGGTATTCGCTATGAAAGCATGAACATAAAATATGATGCCTGGGGCACAACATATGTAGGACCGGAATTCTATGATTTTTATAATGAAAAAGTCAAATTAGACAAGACTGAGGAAAACTGGTTTCCGCAAATGCATTTGCGCATCAAACCGTTTGACTGGCTGGATGTCCGTCTGGCAAGTACAAAGTCCATTATTTATCCTGATTACCGGGCAATGTCACCATATTACTATTTTTCTTCAGGTTCTCCAAGTATATCTATGGGAAACCCAACGCTTAGCCCGGCTATTGCACAGAACTATGATGTATATACATCAATTTATGATAACTATATCGGCCTGTTTACTATTGGTTTTTTTCAAAAAGAGATGGACGATCTGATCACAACATCAAGATTTTATACGATGGATGCGGAAAGGATCTTTAATACGGTTGTTATACCTCAAAACAAGAATACCACTGTTGATACCTGGATAAATCTTCAAGATCAATCCACAGTTAAAGGATTTGAAGTTGACTGGCAAACCAATTTCTGGTACCTGCCGGGAATCTTGCGCAGTATCGTTTTCAGTATCAATTATTCACATATGGATTCAGAGACCCGCTTTCCTTACCAGTTTGTAAGAAAAGAAGGAACCGGTATTTTTGCAAAATCCGTATTTGTTGATTCAACCCGTAGCGGTCGTATGCCGAACCAGTCTAACGATATTTTGAATTCAACCGTTGGTTTTGATTACCGCGGATTTTCCATGCGCTTGTCTTTCCTCTACCAGGGAAACACTTTGAACAGTGCATCGGGACGTGAAGAGCTGGATCCATATACCGATGATTACTATCGTTGGGATTTGATAATTAATCAAAAACTGCCATGGCATGGGCTTGAATTGTACAGCAATATCAAAAATTTAACAAATCGTCCTGACAGATACTTTGTAAGTAAATTTGAGTTATTATCTTCGGCTGTCTATACAGGTAGTACTGCTGATGTAGGATTACGCTTTAGATTTTAAAAATAGCTGCCAAAAGATTTTTGGGCAAGATAGTTGAGCTAGGTATTCATTATTAACAGAGAAAATCAATCTAACTAGCAATTATATTAAAAAAGGAGGTGATGTCGGCATATTAATCGGAAATAAAAGGTACCAGATGTAATACGATTGGTACACTGACACAATATGTATGGAGGTTGTAAAAAAGTGTCATTTAAGCTTATTGGGTAAAGAAATTAATTAATAGGGAGAAACTATGAAAAACTTTACTATTTTATTTGTTTTGTTTGCAATGATTGCAATTCCGGTATTCGCTCAGGATGCTGATACACTGGTTATCGATCCTAACAACTATGTCAACCTGCAGATACTGGCAGATACCCTTGCGGATGGTTCCCAGGCTCACGATGTTTATAAACTTGAACGTTCAACATTCTATGCCTTTGATGGTACAATGACTGTAGATTTCAAGTGTGAAATTGTTGGCCCTTTTGTTGAATACATGGTTCAGGATAATGGTGATGATTTTCCACCGGTATTGGTAAATACCCCTGACGAATCATCAGGCGCTGGAAGACGATTTTTTACTGTTATTGAAGGTGGTGAGCTGATTTTAAAGAATTTTATTATGAGCGGTATGGTCAGCACCGGTCAAATCGGCGGCACGATGATCAGGAGTACCTATGGCATCAGATTTGTAATGGACAATATAGCTTTCTCTGACTATGACAGAATTTTTCAAAATGATAGCGAGAATATCGAAGTCAGTATTACAAACTGTGTGTTCCAAAATGCCGGTAGTGCAGACTATAGTTTGTTTGATGGAATGACTACTCGTTTTAATACAAGCGGTGGTGACGTAGTAATTGAAAACAACACCATTATAAACAACGGTAGATTGTTGTGTAATGCCGGCCCATTCCCCAAAATGAAATCAGTCATTACCCATAATTCTATTATTAACAATACCAAAAATGCCATGGAATTACGTCAGTATGAATGTGTTTGTGCTAATAATTACTGGGTAAACTGGGAATTTATGGGTTATGGCCCGAATCAGATTAGAAACGATGACTGGTATCAGATGAATTTCACTACCTATAACTGGTTATATGAAGTGAGTGATATGCTTGATTCTGTTTCTACTTATTTCGCGTATAATGGATTTTACACTGAAGAAGCCATTGATGAATGGTTCGAAAACAGAGCAGCTACAGCACCATTGGACAGTATCCATCAATCCGGTCTTTTCCCTGCAACAACAGACACTTTTGTAGTTACTGATGCTGATTACAAAATTGGTCCCAATTACATGGATTTTAATCCTGGTTTTACTGTTGCACCAACAGATGTTGCAGACCTTATTGCCTTTTTGGAAGCATATTGGGGTGAACAACCGGTAGATGTACCTACTTATGATGTACCGGCACTTGTTACATTTGGAGAAGATGGTTTACCGGTTTGTAACTGGCCTATTCAATATGATCTCTCTTATGCCAATACAACCTGGCAAACCGGTGGTACTGACGGATTACCTCTTGGTGACCTCAACTGGTGGCCAGATAAAAAGGCAGACTGGGTAGCAAATCGTGAACAGTATGTTGCTGCTATGAGAGATTCTGTTGATAATGCAAAACTTATCTATTTAGGTGATGGAAATCTGCCATTGATTACTCCTGCATCTACAGACATTAATGATGATACCAAAGCACCAGCTGCATTCAAATTGGGACAGAATTATCCGAACCCATTCAACCCAACTACTTCAATCAATTACTCATTGAATAAAGCAGATCACGTAAGTCTGGTTGTTTACAATACAATTGGACAAAAAGTGAAAACACTTGTTGATGCTAAACAAGCTGCAGGTGTACATTCAGTTAACTGGACCGGTGTTGATGAAGCTGGTACAGCAATGGCTGGAGGCGTTTATTTCTACAGATTGACTGTTGGTAATCAAACAGAATGTAAGAAAATGGTCTTTATCAAGTAATTAACAGATAGTTCCTTTGACCAAGGTCCCCGGTACGGATAGTGCTATTACCGTGCCGGGGAAAATTATTAACATGATTTTGTATGAGGCCTTTTTATTATGTACTTGAAAAATGCCTGTACTAAACATCTGCTATGGATGTGTACCCTGATTTTGATTTTTTGCGGGTTATCTGAAACAGCTAATGCTGGTAAGATAATGGTAGAATCCTTAACGGACCTGCAAAAGGCTGTACAAAAAGCAGATCCTGGAGATGTAATTATTCTCAAAGATGGGAAATATCAGGATAGCACTTTCGTACTAAAAGGCAAGGGTAGCAGGCAATTACCTATTATTGTTCGTTCCAGAGGCATTGGTCTTGTAGAACTCTTTTCCGGCGTTTCAATAGAAGGCGATTTTATTACGCTCGAAGGATTTTTGTTCAAATCAATGGGCAATATACAATTAATGGGCACGGGGTTGCGAATTACCAATTGTATTATGTCTGATGTTATGACCAAAAAGTGGATTTGGGCGGATTATTCATGTCGTCAGTTGGAAATTGATCATTGTTTATTTGAAAACAAGAGTAATAACCGACTTTATGAACGGGATTGCCAGTTGATCAAAATCAATGTTACCAATTCTAACGAGTGTCATCATATTCATCATAATCATTTTAGAGATGTTTTACCGGGTAAGGGCACAAATGGATTTGAAACAATCCAAATAATTACCAAAGGAAATCCGCGTGATCCTGAAATTGGAGACTGTGGTACTTTGATTGAAAGAAACCTGTTTGAACGTTGCAGCGGTGAGCCGGAGATTATTTCAATAAAATCCAATGGCAATCAGGTCAGTGGAAATACATTCAGGGCATGTGCGGGAGCGCTGGTTTTCAGGCATGGGGATGGAAATGTAGCGTCACAAAATATATTTTTAGGAGATGGTGAACCCAATTCCGCAGGTGTAAGAATTCAGGGTACAGACCATCTGGTTGTTAATAATTATTTCAGTAATCTTGGCAATAGTGGTTTGTTTATTCATTACGGAGTGGATGATAAATCATACGTCAAGGTTGAGCGGGCAGTAATCGCTTTTAATACATTTTATAATTGTCGTTATGCAGTGTTGTATGGATTTAATGGGGCCCCACCCTCCAAGTGTACGGTGGCTAACAATGTGTTTTATCTGGACCGGGGCCCCAAAAAATATCAAAAGCCTGTTGAGCAGTTTCAATTGTTCAAATTTGTTAAAGAACAGGACCTTGACTGGAAGTGGGAAAACAATATTGCCTGGGGAACTTTGGGGATGAAACCCGTCAGTGGAATCACCCGTCAGGACCCGCAATTGGAAGCTATTGGTGATGGTATGACGTTGCCGGCGCTGAATAGCCCTGTTGTTTCCCGTGCCGATGCCAGTTTCCCTGGAGTGAATAATGATGTGTTTGGACATGTGCGGGGGCAATTGCGCAGTATAGGTGCCATAGAGTACTCTGTATGGCTCAAGAATGATGGACCTCTTGATGAAACTCGGGTGGGACCACGATACTAATCTTTTAAAAGTAAAATCTTAAATTTGTTTTATCCGGGTATTGTAATAGCTTGTGCTCGAGTTTATCTGTATTTTTATTTCACAAGGGTGTCATTATCCTTTTTCGAGTTTATGCATTGCGTTTGAAAATGTTTTTGTTCCCCTCACGACCAGCTAAAATATTTGATATGATTTATTTCCTTTCTCAGCATTTTAGATATCCTGATTTATATTTATTAACAATTTTTTAATTGTTGTTTGTTTAAATTAAAATATTATAATTAATATATACCAAATAATACATTTCAGGGGATATTGTAGTTGTAATGATTCCTGCATATTATAAAAGATTGTGGATTGGCACTTTTTTTTAAAATCATCAATGTAGTTAGGAGTTTTATATGAAAAAAGTACTTGCACTGTCAGGAAGCCCAAGAAAAGGAGATAGTTATAAAGTCGTAAAATTGTTGATTGAGCACATGCAGGAATATGGTGATGTTGAATTAGAATTTGTTACAATTCGGAAATTTAAAATAGAATATTGCAGGGGATGTCTGGCATGCATGCGCAAAGGAGAAGATCATTGTCCCTTAAAAGATGATGTGCCCATGATCCGTGAAAAGATGTGTAATGCAGATGCGGTTTTGTTTGTTTCGCCGGTGTATGTGCATTCTATTACAGCGCCAATAAAAAATTTGTTTGACCGCATGGCATACTATCTTCATCGTCCATGTTTTCACGACAAGCAAGCCATGTTGATCAGTACTACCGAGTTGAGCGGACTAAAAGAGGCTTTACACCATCTCAAGTTTCCAGTAAAAGCTATGGGATTTAATCTGGTTGATGAAATAGGGGTGATAGCTCCGGCATTTAATGAGCCCGGGCCTTATCGGGAAAAGATGTTGGTTAATATTCGCCATGCTGCTGAAAAGCTGTATGGACAAATGTCTGTTGACGAAACGGCCAAGCCTTCTATGGCAGATGTCGTCTTTTTTAACAAGATCCGAACAAAGATTCAAATGCACAAAGACAGGTTTCCCGCAGATTATCAATACTGGCAAGATAAAAACTGGTTTGGAGCAGATTATTTTGTACCATCTAAAATAAATTTGCTTTACAAGATGATTGGCAAGCTGCCGGTCAGGATGATTAAGATAGTATTGAGACGTAAACTGGGTCCGGAAGTCTATTCAAAATTTGTGGGTTTGGACGCAGGAAATGCGTAAGCTTGAAAATTTATCTGAATTCATGTTATATTAAATACAAATTGGTTTTTTTGCCTGGGGTTTCAAAAGAAGAAAACGCAAAAACAGTTTCATACAAATTTGTATTTTTTCAAAATTGGCATGCAAAATTGTGGGATATGTTGCAGTTGAATGTTTTGGGGCAAGTTTGAGGGTGTTGTTTTTTAAGGGCTTATGTTTTGTGATGACCGACGGGTAGTGGCATAGATTCTGCATTCTGACATCTAGTGTAGTCTGAATATAAATATGTGGTATGCTAGTGGAAATCTTGAATGCGCATCTGATCAGGCATGAAAAAGAACTCGATGCACTGTATGCGGTTGCCAATATCCTTGCAACCGAAACATCGCAGCGCAAAATTTTTCGAAATATATTACAAACGCTTGAAGCAGACTTGTATATGATTCGCGGAACAATTATGCTCTTGACTATTGATGGAAAAGAGTTGATTGTTGAAGCTACAGGTGGGGATCTGGATGTTGAACGGCCCAGAATTATCTATAAAAAAGGGGAAGGTGTTACCGGCAAGGTTGTAGAAGCCGGCAAGTCTGCAATTGTGCCCAACATTGCTGATGAACCGGATTTTAAAGACCGTATTCACAGGCGGTTTGACGGACAGGTTAGAAATGTGAGCTTTGTTTGTGTACCTATTATGCTAGTGAATGAAGTTGTGGGAACCCTTTCTGTTGACCTTGAAAGTACGGATGAAGAAATACTACGTGACGGTGAGCGGGTATTACGAATTGTTGCGGGTATGATTGCAAACGATGTGAAATCGCGGCGTATTACGCGACAGGAAAAGGAAGCCCTGGAGGCTGAAAATATTCGATTGCGGTACGAGTTGGAACAGCGCTACCGTCCCGAAAACATAATAGGCAATTCACACGCTATGAAAGGTGTGTATACCCGCATTTACCAGGTATCGGGCAGTGAAACCACGACGGTATTGATTCGTGGCGAGTCGGGTACGGGTAAAGAGCTGGTTGCTTCTGCTATTCACTATGCAGGACCGCGGTTTAATCGGCCATTTGTTAAGGTGAATTGTGCCGCTTTGAATGAAAATATTCTGGAAAGTGAATTGTTTGGGCACGAAAAAGGTGCGTTTACCGGGGCCTTGTATTCAAGAAAGGGGCGAATTGAAGAGGCCGAGGGTGGATCCCTGTTTTTAGATGAGATAGGCGATTTTCCTCCTTCTATTCAAACAAAGTTGCTGCGGGTTTTGCAAGAGCGAGAATTTGAGCGTGTGGGCAGTAATAAAACCATTAAAGCCAATGTGAGAATAATTGCCGCAACCAACCGGGATCTTGAAAAAGCACTAACAGAAGGTACCTTTCGGGAAGATCTCTATTATCGTATTAATGTGTTTCCCATTTTCCTGCCGCCGTTGCGGGAGAGACGGTCCGATATTCTGCTTCTTGCGGATTTTTTTGTGGAGAAATACGCGAAAAAGTTGGGCAAAAAAGTGCATCGTATCAGCACGCCTGCAATAAATATGTTGCTGGCTTATCACTGGCCGGGGAATGTGCGCGAGCTTGAGAACTGTATAGAGCATGCGGTTCTGTTGAGTAGTGACAGTGCAATACATGGATATAATTTACCGCCTACATTACAGGTGCCGGAAGAACTGGATGTTGTAAAAGGTAGCAAAGATAATGGGACTTTGAAGGCACGTATCCAGTTGATTGAAAAAGACATTATTGTAGATGCTTTAAAGCGATCCAACGGAAATGTAGCTTCTGCGGCACGCGAATTGGGCTATACTCCCAGAATGGTAAGATATAAAATAAAAAATTTAGGAATTTTAATAGATTAATATTCCGTGATTTTCTCAAATCTGACAATTATTTCCGTTTTCAAAAAAAGGTGGAAATAATTGTCACACGGTCTAACCCTCTGTTTTTTCATTAGCTTGATCAAGAATTATAGATTTCTCACAATAAACACCCTCCTCAAAAGTTACAATTATTTCCCTTTTCATTTTGAGCTGTTTTATTAATGGCTGACTTTGTCTGTGTAAGTATCTTAAAAACATATGGTTACCTGAGTTGACTTTCAAGTGTTTATCTGTGGCACAACCGTTGCCTGTAACCGGGTAAGCAATTAAACATTATGCCCTGGTTATATTATATTGAGAAAGGAAACACTGATGAGAAAGATCGCAATTTACGGAAAAGGTGGTATCGGAAAATCCACAACAACACAAAATACAGTCGCTGGTTTGGCTGAAATGGGCAAAAAAGTAATGGTTGTGGGATGCGATCCCAAAGCTGATTCAACCCGTTTGTTACTGGGTGGCCTGGCCCAAAAAACAGTTTTGGATACACTTCGTGAAGAAGGTGAAGATATTGAGCTTGATGATGTATTAAAAGAAGGATTCAGCAATACCAGTTGTGTGGAATCCGGTGGTCCTGAACCTGGTGTGGGTTGCGCGGGACGTGGAATTATTACTTCTATCAATTTGCTTGAACAACTCGGTGCTTATGAGGATGACAAAAACCTGGATTATGCATTTTACGATGTTTTGGGCGATGTTGTTTGTGGTGGGTTTGCAATGCCTATACGTGATGGAAAGGCAAAAGAAATTTATATTGTGGTTTCAGGTGAAATGATGGCCATGTATGCGGCCAATAATATCTGTAAGGGCATTGTGAAATTTGCGGATGCCGGTGGTGTTCGCCTGGGTGGTTTGATCTGTAACAGCCGTAATGTTGACAATGAATCTGCAATGATTGAAGAACTGGCCAAACGTTTGGGAACACAGATGATCCACTTTGTACCACGTGACAATATGGTGCAACGCGCTGAAATTAATCGTAAAACCGTGATTGATTATGAACCAACACACAATCAGGCGGATGAATACAGAGCGCTTGCAAAGAAAATAGATGAAAATGAGATGTTTGTTATTCCAAAACCGTTAGAGATTGAAGAGCTTGAAAAATTATTGATCGATTTTGGAATTGCCAATTAAGAGTTTTTGACAAGGAGTGATACTATGATAATGATAAGGGCGATTGTAAGGCCTGATAAAGTTGATGCCGTTTTACAGGGTTTGACAGACGCGGGGTATCCTGCGGTTACCAAGCTGCCGGTTGCCGGACGTGGTAAACAAAAAGGCTTGAAGGTGGGCGAAGTGATTTATGATGAACTGCCCAAAGAAATGTTGATAATGGTAATACCCGAGACAGAAAAAGACTTTTTAATAAAGACCATCATGGACCATGCAAAAACCGGAAAATCGGGTGCTTATGGAGACGGTAAAATCTTTATTTCACCGGTTGATGAAGTGTACACGATCAGTTCAGGATTTAAAGAAGCGTGAGGGATAACAAATGAAAGAAGTGATGGCAATTATACGAATTAATAAAATCAACCAGACCAAACGCGCGCTGGCTGACGCCGGAGTGCCTTCCTTTACGGCAACAGGTAAAGTATTGGGGCGTGGTAAAGGTTTGGTGGATTACCGCATTCTTCATGCAGTTGAAGAAGGCCGAGATGAAGCAATTTCGTTATTAGGACAGGGACCCCTTTTGGTCTCCAAGCGGTTGTTGTCGATTGTGGTACCCGATGATAAAGTTAAAGTGACAGTGGATACGATTATTAAAGCCAACCAGACAGGTAATGCCGGTGATGGAAAAATATTTGTGCTGCCGGTGATGGATTCCATTCGGGTCCGTACCGGTCAGTCCGGTGATGTAGTGTTGGATTAATATAAAGGAGTTCATGATGAAAAAGACATTACCTGCGCCGGAAGCGTTTAAGGAACAAGTCCTTAAAAAATATCCAACCAAAGTTGCAAAAAAACGAAGCAAGGCCATGGTGGTCAACGAGCAGGAGCCCGGTCAGGAAATACAGGCCAATGTGCGGACCATTCCTGGAATTATTACCCAGCGAGGATGTACTTATGCGGGTTGTAAAGGTGTGGTACTGGGTCCCACACGAGATATTGTCAACATAACCCATGGTCCCATTGGTTGTGGATTTTACAGTTGGCTGACCCGACGTAACCAGACCAAGCCAGATGGCCCGGAAGATGAAAATTATATGACCTATTGTTTTTCTACAGATATGCAGGATGAGAATATTGTATTTGGTGGTGAGAACAAATTAAAGCAAGCAATTCAGGAAGCTTATGACCTGTTTCATCCCAAAGCCATTGGTATTTTTGCAACTTGTCCTGTAGGTTTGATAGGTGATGATATACATGCAGTTGCCAAAGAGATGAGAGAAAAACTGGGCGATTGTAATATTTTTGGATTTAGCTGTGAAGGATACAAGGGTGTTTCGCAAAGTGCGGGTCACCATATTGCCAATAACCAATTATTCAAGCATCTTGTTGGTCTGGATGATGAGATTAAAGGTGAAAAAAAGTTCAGAGTCAATCTGCTGGGTGAATACAATATTGGTGGCGATGCTTTTGAAATTGAACGTTTATTTGATGAATGCGGTATAGAGCTGGTTGCAACCCTGAGTGGAAACTCTACGGTTAACCAGTTTGAGAACGCGCATACAGTAGATTTGAACATGATCATGTGTCACCGTTCTATCAACTATGTGGCAGAAATGATGGAGAAAAAATATGGAATTCCCTGGATCAAAATCAATTTCATTGGTGCCGAGGAAACGGCAAAATCGCTCAGAAAAATAGCAGATTTCTTTGAAGATGAAGAATTAAAAGCACGTGTTGAAACTGTCATAGAGCGAGAGATGGCAGCAGTCAAGAAAGCCCAGGAAGAGATTTTACCGAAAACAGAAGGCAAGCTGGCCATGTTGTTTGTAGGTGGTTCACGCGCGCATCATTACCAGCATCTGTTCAGTGAAATTGGTATGAGAACCATAGCTGCGGGATACGAATTTGCGCACCGAGATGATTATGAAGGCCGCCGGGTTTTGCCAAATATCAAGGTAGACGCCGATAGCCGTAATATTGAAGAACTAACAGTTTCCGCGGACCCTGAAAAATTTAATCCGCGTGTCAGTGAAACCAAAAAAGGACGTCTTGAAAAACAGGGACTCGTCTTTGCGGATTATGAAGGCATGATGTTCGAAATGGACAAGCAATCTTTGGTTATTGACGATATTAGCCACTATGAGATGGAAAAACTCATTGATTATTATAATCCTGCGGTATTTTGTGCGGGAATCAAGGAAAAATACGCTGTACAAAAGATGGGCGTGCCTTTGAAACAGCTGCACAGTTATGATTACGGCGGTCCTTATGCTGCATTTGGCGGTGCTATCAACTTTTATCATGAAATTGACCGTATGGTAAATTCACGTATCTGGAGTTTGATTACACCCCCCTGGCAAAAAGGCCCCAAATTAAATGCGCAATTTGCCAGAACCGCAAGCTGATAGAGAATATAGAGTGATAAATATAGATTGACGAGGATAACCATGTTGTTACGACATACACCAAAGGAAATTACAGAGCGTAAAGCTTTGACAATAAATCCGGCAAAAACCTGTCAGCCGGTCGGCGCCATGTATGCTGCGCTGGGCATTCACAAGTGTATGCCCCATAGTCATGGATCTCAGGGATGCTGCGCGTATCATCGCAGTGCGTTGACCCGGCATTACAAGGAACCGGTTATGGCCGCTACCAGCTCTTTTACGGAAGGCTCTTCCGTTTTTGGCGGACAAGCGAACCTGGTACAAGCCATTGATAATATATTTACAATTTATGAACCTGACATTATCGCTGTTCATACCACCTGTTTGTCAGAAACCATTGGTGATGATGTACAGCAGATATCGAAAAAAGCAATGGATGATGGCAAAGTACCGGAAGGAAAATTTGTAATCCATGCCAGTACACCGAGTTATGTGGGCTCGCATGTAACCGGCTATGCCAACATGACCAAAAGCATGGTAGATTATTTTTCTGAAAACGGCCAGCATTTTGACCAGATCAATATTGTTGCCGGTTGGATGGAGCCCAGTGATATGCGCGAGATCAAAAAGATTGCCAAAGACATGGGAGTGAAAATTGTCATGTTTCCGGATACATCGAATGTGATGGACGCCCCCATGACCGGTAAGCACGAGTTTTATCCGCGTGGCGGGGTAACTATCCCTGAACTGAAAAGCACGGGCTGCAGCAAGCATACCCTGGCTCTGGGTTATTTTTCATCCGAGTCTGCAGCTAGATCATTACGTAACAAATGCTCGGTACCGTTTGATGTGCTTGATCTGCCAATTGGTATTTCCGCAACAGACCGTTTTGTTGAAGCCATGAGCCTGACTGCCGAAGTTGACGTTCCGGAAGAAATGGCTGACGAACGCGGTCGGCTGGTAGATATCATCTCGGATATGCATCAATACCTGTATGGAAAAAAAGTGGCGCTGTTTGGAGATCCTGATCACCTGATACCCTTGACCGAGTTTTTGCTCGATCTGGACATGCAGCCGGTACACATTGTAAGTGGTACTCCCGGCAAGTATTTCGCCAATCGTATGAACGAGTTGCTGGAAGACCGGGTAGATCATTATAATCTCATGAATGGTAAAGGTGCAGATATGTTTTTATTGCACCAGTGGATCAAGAACGAACCGGTAGACCTGTTGATTGGAAATACCTATGGCAAGTACATCGCACACGATGAAGATATACCTTTTATGCGGTATGGGTTCCCCATTTTGGATCGAGTAGGGCACAGTTATTTGCCGAATGTTGGTTATGCCGGTGCTACCCAGTTTTTAATCAAAATGCTGGGTATGCTGATGGACCGTCAGGACCGTGACGCTACCGAAGTTGACATTGAACTGGTAATGTAGGTGATTATTAAACGCTGGAGAGAAAATGCAAAAACCGGAATATCATATATTTGTTTGTAACAGCTTTCGTATCAGCGGTGAACCGCAGGGTATTTGTAATAAAAAAGACGCGGCAAGTCTGTTGCAATTTATAGAGAATGAAATCCTGGATAGAGGTCTTGATGCCATGGTATCGAGCACAGGTTGTTTAAAAGTCTGTGAAAAAGGCCCGATCATGATTGTATATCCTCAAGGCTGGTGGTATGGCGGCATTGATGAGGATAAAGTTGATGAAATACTAGATTCGCTGGAAGAGGGTGAAGCGTGCAGTGAATATTTATTGGATTGATTGCTGTAGTAACTTTCAGAAAGGACATGATATGAGAACGCGACTGTATATTATATTGATTTTTATTTTGATGTTGGCATTTTCATGCTCAAAAGATGACACGGTAACTGAACCGGAAATTCAAGGAGATTTTTCCTTAAAAACCTATGCACTGGAACGGAGTCCTAAAATCAACCGTACAGGTGCGGGGTTGGATTTTGTCCATAATGGCGAATATGCAGATACTACTTATTTTGGAGACAGTACACCGGAAGCATTTGTTGCAGATGCTGTCTTTTATAATCTTATGGTTTATTTTGAGGATGAAAAGGGCGATACCCAGAGTGAAGGATCGCCCGCTATTCTACTTGCAGAAGAAGCCCGGGCAATGCTGGCAGGAACGGGAATTGATTATTTCAATTCTTTTACCGAGATCACGTCTGCAATGCTTGACAGCCTGGCTTCTGATATTACTATTGATTTCAATTCCTGCGTCAATGACAGCGGATTTTATGACAAATCTCTGATCATGGCGGCGTATGATGGTTGCGTGATTGGCAACAAGTTCCGCACACGTATTATATCCATACCCGAAGATCAGAATGAAGAGGATTTACAACCTGTATTTCTGGTACAAACCGTAGAGGGAAGCTTTGTAAAGTTTATGGTAACGCAATTCAAAGGTTCCGGAGAGAATAAACAAAAAACCACGGTGATGTGGCAGTTGCTGGAATTATAATACTGGAAATGAATATAACAGGTTGTATTGAAAATGATACGCAAATGTTTGATATGGATATGGATTTTAGCATGGATACCGGGCAGTGTATTTGCCCGGCATATTCTGACCGGCAGGGTGTGCGAGAGCAGTACCGGCAAGGGTATTGCCAATGTTCAGGTTCTTTTTGACAGCACAGGCGTTGTTACTGATTCATCAGGTTGTTTTAACCTGAATTGTAAAACAGATTCGTTCCCTGTGGAATTGTGGATAAAACACATTCAGTACAAACCTGCTACATTTATGGTGAATACACCGGATGCTGAAACAACTATCAAGCTGGAACCGGTAGTCTTGCAGGCGGATGATATTACCGTTACCGCTGAACAACCTATCCGTTTCAGCAGTACGGTTTCCGCAAGATCCATCAGCAAAAAAGAAATTGAGGCTATTGTGCCTTCCACCACATCTGAGGTGCTTGTTCGTACACCGGGTATTGTGGTAAAAGATCCGTACCAGTCTCCCATTGTACTGCGTGGGTTAAGCGGACAACGATTGCTGATTCTACGCAATGGTAACCGTCGATTTAGCAGCTATCCTGCCGGATTTATGTCTCATGTGGTCAATATATATGATCTTGAAAAAGTAGATGTGGAAAAAGGCCCCGCTTCGGTTACTTTTGGGGCTGGTGCTATTGCCGGTGTGATCAATTTGATTGATAAATCTCCGTTCAAGCAAAAGGGTTTGAACGCGCGTGTAACCACTGGTTATGCATCGAACAATAATGAAAAAAATACACTGTATTGCGGGGGATGGAGTAACGGAACCTTTGCGCTAAAAGGCGCGTACCGGGACCGGAATGCCGGCGTGTATCACTATGCTGACGGCAGCAGGGCCGTGAATAGTTTTTACGGCGATAAAGACGTGTTCACGGCCGCGGGTCTGCATACAAACACACATGAACTGCGTCTGTATGCCGAACTGCATCGTGGCGGTCCGTGGGGAAAACCGGTGGGATTCAGCGGCACCCGTTATCTGCATGTCAACACGCTGGCGGAAAACAGTGATAATTATAGCATGCATTACGATTATTCTCCGGGTGGCGTATTGGAAAAACTCGCTTTTTCCGTGTATTACGCCAGAGAGAACAGAGACCAGCAAAAACTGTATCTGAATGCCGGTACCAAAGCACCCTCGTATCAGGAACTGACCATGTATTCTGATTCCTGGTATGGTGCCAAGGTTACGCCACTTTTCAGGCTGAATAAAGATATGACCCTGCAATACGGTGCCGAGTTTTACCGATTCAGCATTTCATCTCCGGTGAATATAACGGATTATTATAACGGATATTATTTTGAAAACCAGGTGAGCCGTAATGCACGTTCTTTAACATCAGGCAGTTTTGCGGAATTGAAATACCGGGCGGGAAGCCATTTGTCCTTGCAGGGTGGTGTTCGTTATGATCATTCGACTGTTTATGAAGGCGATGTGTTCAGCTTAGAGCAGGAGCAGGAACGGAGCACTCAAACCGGAGCGCTGAGCGGGGCCTTGGCGGCGCAGTATTTACTTGGCACGTTTAGCCGGGTCAAAATCAATCTGGCAAAAGCGTTTCGCATGCCCACACCGCAGGAAATGTTCAGCGATACATATACCGCAAACGGCATTCTGTACGGCAATCCCGAATTGATACCGGAATATAGCCGCAATATTGATCTGGTATATCTGTTCAGCCACCCAATGTTTCGGTTCGAGATCAGTCCGTTTTATTGGCTGCTGGATAATATGATCAGCAAGGAAATTATATACGATATGCCCGGTCTCAATTATGAATATGTCAATATTGGCAGGGCCGAGATCTATGGCGGCGAGATTGAAGCAAGCACCCAGCTCGATGATGTTTTATGGAACACAGATGAGCTGCGCTTTTCCCTTGGAGCTGCATATACGCACGGAACGGACATTACAGAATATGATTCAGGCACACTGTATGAACCTCTGGATTATATTCCGCCGTTTCATGTCAAAGCAGAACTGGGATATGGATTTTCAATCTCGAAGCAGCTCTATGTGAGTTCAATGTTGTCTGTGCAGCAGTACAGTCGGCAGACCCGTTTACCGGATGATGCATATGTGACCCCGGAATATGCATTGTTTTCGCTCATGCTTGGGGTAAAATATCGTCATCGTTATGGCAATTCAGTTGTGCGGCTGGTAGTGAATAATTTTATGAACACCCAATATTACGCGTTTCAGTCTTTTGTTCCCGGTAAAGGCCGGGATGTGAGGCTGTATTGCTCGCTGGCCATTTAATATGGAAATGAATATGAAAGATACGGCATTACAATATACGGAAATGGTGCGGCGTCAGTACCGGATTACCTGGGCCATGGCCTTGCTGCTTGCAGCTGGTATTTTGCTTGCCCTTCATGTGGGACCGGTAAAATTATCGATTTTGTCTTTATTTATAAACTCTGACACGAGTGCCTGGCGGGTGCTCTTGTCAATCAGAATGCCGCGCATTATGGCGGCGGTTTTGGCCGGCGCCGGATTATCCATAAGCGGTCTGTCAATGCAGAACGTGCTTCGAAATCCGCTGGCTTCTCCCTTTACGTTGGGTATATCCGGCGCGGCTGCTTTTGGCGCGGCCTTATCGGTTATGACTTCCGGGATGCTGGGCAGTCTGGTTGCCTGGGACCCGGGTTCTTTTACATTTATTACGCCTCTGCTTTCAGGCTTTTCCGCATTTGTGTTTAGTATGATTTCCGTATTGATCATTATTACGGTGATGAAACACCGCGGCAGTCGTCCTTCTATTATTGTATTGGCAGGTATTATGACCAGCAGCCTGTTCAGTGCATTGACCTCGGCTTTGCAATATTTTGCAAATGACCGTCAACTTGCAGAGATCATATTCTGGACCTTTGGCGATCCGGGGCGGGCCACGTATCCCATGCTTGTGGTACAGGCATTGATCATTCTACCGATTCTGATATGGATGGTGCGGCACACCTGGGATTTTACCCTGCTGCAATCCGGTGATGATTCCGCCAAAGCAGGCGGTTTAGAACCGGCGCGGTTCCGTCTGCGTGTTTTGCTTTTGGCATCGCTCATGACGTCCATGATTGTATCCGGATATGGTATCATCAGTTTTGTTGGGCTTTTGGCCCCTCACTTTTGCCGTTACTTTTTTAAAAGCCAGACCATGCTGGTTACGGCATGTGCCGTGTTTGGTGGATTGTTTCTGCTCTTATCCGACACGTTGGCGCGTTTTGTATTACAACCGGTTATATTGCCTGTAGGCATTGTGACTGCGTTTTTTGGCGCTCCGTTTTTTATCATTATGCTCATCAGGAACAAAGGACTATAGATATGATACACATGAGCAAACTCGACTTTGGATATACCGAAAATCCGGTATTGCAGGATATATCGTTCACAGTGGCTGCCGGAAATCTGTGTGGTATTTTGGGCGCAAACGGATCTGGCAAGACCACGCTGTTAAAGTGCATGCACGGTATTTTACCGGTAATATCCGGAAATGTTCAGATCTGCGGCAAGACCATGCACAAACTGGGTGCGCGCAAACGGGCTGCCATTGCCGCCTATGTTCCGCAGGACACCAAACAGTTTGGCACCGGCACCGTTTTCGAAACGGTACTGCTGGGCCGTAAACCCCATTTTGGATCGAATCCTTCTTGTAAGGATATCGATATTGTTTCTCAGGTACTGGCTGAACTGGAGCTTGAAGATATGGCCATGCGTCCGGTGCAGACCTTGAGCGGTGGACAGCGGCAGCGTGTCTGCATTGCCAAGGCGCTGAGTCAACAAACCCCGGTGATTATTATGGACGAACCCACAGCCAATCTGGATCTGAAATACAAGATAGAGGTGATGAATATCCTCAGCCGTCTTGCGGAAACGGGTAAAACCATTGTCATTAGCGTGCATGACATTTCTATCGCTTATGCCTACTGTACCGAACTGGTATTGTTAAAATCGGGTAAAATGATAGCCAAGGGCGGCAAAGATGTGTTGAGCATCTCCAATATTGAAAAGCTCTATGATGTGGATTATAACGACGTTTTACCGCTGGTAGAGACCATGCCCGGTGTTGCGAATTTTTCAGAAATTGTGTGTAATTGAGTATGAATCGATTAACAAAATATACTGCTTTTAAAGTGCTTGCTGTTCTCCTGTTATTGGTGAGCAGTGCATATTCTGCTGAATCTGTCATAACAGACATGCGTGGTCGTACAGTTACGGTCCCGGAGAAGGTGGACCGTATTGCCTGTATTGGCAGAGGGGCGCTGCGCATGGTTTGTTATCTGCATGCCGCGAAAGCTGTAGTAGGCGTAGAGTTTCCGGAGCGTAAAAAGACAGAGCATGCGCGTCCCTATTTGCTGGCGTATCCGTATTTAAAACAACTGCCATCCATTGGCATGGGCGCCAAGGGGGATCCCGAGTTGTTGCTGAAGGCCGCGCCGCAGGTTATATTTTACGCGGATGGGAGTCCTCAGGCTGTTAATACCTTGCAGGACAAAACCGGTATTCCGGTCATTAATATTACCTGCGGGGATTTGTATGATCGTCGTCAGGATTTTGACAACTGTCTGCGTCTGATTGCAGATATACTCGACCGTCAGTACCGGTGCGACAGCCTCATCCAATTTGTGGATGAACAGATTGCCGAATTGTCTAAAATTGCAGAGCAGAATCAGTTCAAGGATGTATCCGCGTACATTGGCGGATTGATATTCAAGGGCCGCCAGGGCATTACCTCCACACAGGGTGCTTTTACGCCGTTTCAATTGCTGGGCATTGAAAATGTTGCGAGCGGATTGCAGGCAAAATCCACCAATCCCGTCAATATCAATATAGAACAGTTGGCAATATGGTCCCCGGATGTGATATGTATTGACAAGGCCTGTAAAGCTCAGGTACAAAAGGACCTGAAAACCTATGGCTTTTTAGGTGGATTTGAAAACATGTATGAACTGTATCCCACCCGGCTTTATGGAGAAAATTACGAGACGGTTCTGGTGAACGCGTTTTATCTTGCTTATGCTTTGACTGACCGGTCTATTGCCGAGTTTGAGGCCAAGGCAAATATCCTTTATGAGCGATTTTTGACACCCGGTGTAATGGATAAAGTTAAATCAATTTATGGCCTGCCGGGACCTTTTGGCTCAGGGGAGTAGAGCCGCCAGTCAATTCCTAGATTTTTATTGATTTCTAAATACAAATTGTTAATTTGAGAATACCGTACAGGTCTTTTCAGTTTATTCTGGTGTGAACGGTTCTTGAACCGTTCTAGACCGGCAATTTTGTAGTAATCCATATTCGGGAGTGAATTTTGATGAAAAAGACAATAGCGTATCTTTGCTTGATTTTATCAATCCTGTTCGTCCTTGTTTCCTGCCAATCTTCTACTAAAGCAAAATCTGATCATGTTTCCCTGGTGCAAAATGAATCGCAGAACAAGCTGGATATTTTCATCGACGGAAAATATTTTACCTCTTATATGTATGCGGATACTATATTGAAAAAACCGGTCCTTTTTCCGCTGCTGACCGCGAGCGAAATACGCATCACCCGCGGGTATCCTTTGGCGACCAAACCCGGTGAGCGCATGGACCATCCCCATCATTACGGATTGTGGTTCAATCATGGTGATGTGAACGGCGTGGATTTTTGGAACAGCGGCGTAATACCCAAAAAGCCCGGCGCGCTATATGGCAAGATTCATCATGTAAAATTTGGGAGGATAGAATCCGGAGATACCGGAACACTGGAAGTAACAAAGAAATGGATCAGTGATGCGGGAGAGCATTTTATTGATGAGCAAACGCACTATACTTTCAGTGGAGATGAAAACAAGCGCATCATAACACATGTGACCACCCTTACCGCTCCCAATGTTGATGTGCTGTTTCGGGATTCCAAGCAGGGCACCTTTGCCATGCGGGTAAGACGCGAGTTAGAGATCCCCTCAGATAGTCCTACCCTTCTTTTTGATGAGAACCTGCAGCCGGCGGATAGCGCGGTCGTGGATAAAAAAGGTGTGACCGGACAGTATTTAAACAGCAATGGATTGCAGGGGTACCCGGAAGTTTGGGGCAAACGCGCCAAATGGATGCGGCTTTCCGGTTATGTAGAGAATGACAGTATCTCTATCTGTATCTTTGCTCATCCCGATAACATCAACTATCCCCCGCATTGGATGGCAAGGGATTATGGATTGTATGGTGTGAACCCCATGGGCAGCAACATTTATACAAATGGCGCTGAGCAATTTAATTTTGTTCTTGAAAAAGGCAAATCCGTTACATTCAAGAACCAGGTTGTGATTTTTAACAGTACCTTGCCAACATCGGCTCGCATTGACGCATTGTACAAGAAATTTATAACCAGCAATTAGATAATGAAAAAGCATTATGCTTAACCCTCGTTCCAAGGCTCCAGCCTTGAAAGAATCCTTATAATCGTGACAGAGATTATCTCTGTCACGATCAGTCAATCCTTGTTTATATCTCGTTTCATATTTGTACTTTTTACACTGCGTCGGCCCTTCGATACGTCTGTCTTTATCTGACACGGTTCCTGAGCTTGTCCTGAGTTTATCGAAGGGCTTGTCGAAGGGCAGGGACCGACTTGTCGCTTTGCGGCTTTAATCCTCATTCCAAGGCTCCGGCCTTGTAGTAAAAGAATTTATTTTTTACTCGGGGTTAAAAATCTAAAATCTTGTTCATAATCCCTGATTGCGTCCCTATGGGACGCGAAAGGTTTGGAGACCGGATGCTACAAATATTTGGCCCCTGACGGGGCCGATGAAAGCTAAATCGGCACTCACAAATTCGTAAATAGGCGTATTGAAATTATCCCGTTAGGGATATAATATTTGTAGAAAATTTAAAAAAATGTATTCGCATGCCGTCAGGTATGCAATATTTTTATCATGAAAGAGATGCTCACCGTCACAATCCGTCAAGTGGTTTAATCTGCGTTTATCTGTGGTTCATTTTTCCCTTTTGTACTTGGCGGCTTTAATCCTCATTCCAGGACTCCGGCCTTGTAGTTAAAGATTTTTTTTACTCGGTGTCAAAAATCTAAAATTTTTATCATAATCCCAGATTGCGTCCCTATGGGACGCGAAGGGTTTGGAGACCGGATGCTACAAATATTTGGCCCCTGACGGGGCCTATAAATGCTAAATCGGCACTCACAAATTCGTAAATAGGTCGTATTGAAATTATCCCGTTAGGGATAAAATATTTGTAGAAAATTAAAAAAATGTATTCGCATGCCGTCAGGTATGCAATATTTATTATCATGAAAGAGATGCTCACCGTCACAATCCGTCAAGTGATTTTATCTGCGTTCATCTGTGGTTTATTTTAATCTTTCTTTTAATACGATTTCACCGAACTTGATTTTATCCCTTTGCGTTCTTGGCGGCTTTGTGGTTCAGTTTTTAAGTGTGCGCCAATCCACATCCTGAAAGAACTAAAGATATTGCACTTGCTTTATTGCCTTCAATTTGCTATTCTTTTATAACATAACCTGATCGGGAGGAGATGGAAATGAAGTATCTGCACATTTTATTAATTTTCACATTGGTATTTATTTTTTCATGCAGTAAAAGCTATGATTTTGAGACAGCCCGTCAATCATCCGAGATTGCCGGCTACTCGCTCAGCAAGGTACATCGCTGGCTGCACGAGGTGGCGCTGGAACGCATTGATCCCGGCACAGGCCTCTATATTGCCGATGGCAAATGGAACTATCGAGATACTGCCGCGGACTGTTATCCTTTTTTGACCTGGGCAGCGTATATTGTGGACCAGGACGCTCTCAACGGTCCGGTGCGGGATATCCTTCATGCGGAACAAAAGCTTTGCAACGAACTGGACCGCATCCCCGTTCCCTATGATTATGAGAATAAAAAGAAAATAGAATTAGATTATGACGAGATGATGTTCCAGGCCTCGGAATACGTCAAAGACGGGCTGATTGCCATTGTAGAGATCACCGGCAAGGACGAGTGGTTTGATCGGATGCGCGACATTGAGGATGATATCTGGAAATACGCCAAATACGATACCGATTACGGCAAGATCCCTTCTAAAAACATTGAAGTCAATGGAGAGCAGCTTCAGGCGCTGGCAAGACTCTACACCATGACCGGCGAGAAAAAATATTTAGAGTGGGCAGAGCGGCTGGCAGACTATTATCTGCTGCCCGGCGATTTTGTCCCCAATCGCTTGCGCGACCATGGCTGCGAGATTATTGGAGGACTCGGATTGCTGCTTGGAGTGGAATCGGTCCACAATCCGGATAAAGCCCGTGTGTATCAACCATTGATCAAAAAAATGCTGGATACCATTCTGGAAAGTGGCATTAATGAAGACGGAATCATGTACAATACTTTTGATCAAAAAGACAATGCGCACCTGAGCGACGGCTGGGGATATAATTATGTGGGCTATTTGTGTTATGACATGGTGGCCAAACAATCGGTGTATCGCGCGCATATGGAGCAGACATTGAAAAACCTGGCCAAACCTTTTTATACCAATTATCCCTGGGAAGGAGAGAGTATAGACGGATTTGCGGACTCTATTGAGGGGGCCATATACATGCTCAACCGGCTTCCGGTACCCGAGGGATTCGCCTGGGTAGACCAGGAGATGGCGGCCAATGTGGTTTATGCAAATGAACCGTTACAAACCGCCAAGCTCTGGGGCACCATGAAATTGCAATCCAATGGTGTGCGTACCACCCTGATGCACGCGTTCATGCATACCCGCGGCGTTATTGCACGTCCCTGGCGGCAGGACCTGAAACTCGGTGCCAGTGAAACCGAGGACGGCCTGGCCATTGTTCTAAAAGCGGACAAGGAATGGTCCGGTACACTGGTTTTTGATATCCCCCGGTACCGCGAATATATGGGATTTGCATACGACTGGCCGCGCATGAACACCCTGCCCGAGTGGTTCACGGTAGAATCAGACAAGGACTATGTGGTTAAAGACGTCTCGAACAAATCCAAAACAACCACCACCGGCAAGGCATTGCATGAGGGACTGCCTGTTAAACTCTCCGCCGGTGAAGAAAGATTGCTGCTGGTAAAGTAATAGATTTTGGGAACCCCACTTTTCTAAGATTGTTTACCTTAAATCGCTATAAATTCTCCGTCCCAAATTCCTATTTGGGACGGAACTGTTGTGCGAAGCTCTGCTTCGCGAATGTATGCAAATTAATGTTTTGCGTTTTGTGCTATTCTCTCCAAGCACAGCTTGGAGCCAACGTTCCTTACCAAATAAAATTTGGTAAGGAGATTGTTTGTTTTTTCAACAGGAATCCGGGGGGCCCGGGACCTCCGGGAGGTGATCTGGTTAACAAATATAAAAAAATGGAAAAGCATTGTCAAGTATGGCGTCTAATGGGAGTTGAGCTGACTATTCAATACAATGTGCCTCTTACATTTCATCCCTCAAAAACCCCCATACGGTTAAACCATTTGCTTTTTTGCCTTATTCTTGTTATGATGCTTTGTAGCGTTGATTCCGTGGGAAACGCTTCTCGTTTGGGATAATTGGTCGGGATACAAATTTGAGAGGAATTCAATGAAACGCAGGTCCTTTTTTAAATCTTCATCTGCTATGCTGGCGGGTGGAATGCTGCTCGAGTCCGCAAATGCTCAGAGCGTACAGACGCAACCCGCACGAACCATCAAAACGGATATTGTGGTTTGCGGTGGCGGCCCTTCTGGTATTGCGGCAGCGGTAATGGCAGGCAGGATGGGACTGAATGTTTTGCTGCTGGAGCGCTATGGCAGGCTGGGCGGTATGGCAGTACAGGCCATGGTGGGTCCGTTGATGGGCAAGTCCGGCAGTCCGTTTGTAAAAGAGTTTCTTGAACGGCAGGGCGGGCGTTTTGTAAATTACGAATGTATTGATCTGACCTATGCCGATATGTTGGAGGAGGCGAACGCATCCTTTTTACTGCATACCTGGGTACAGGAACCGCTGCTGAAAAATAAAAAGGTTGTGGGCGTGCGGACCTTTTCCAAAGAAGGGGCGATCGATATCTATGCCGATATAACCATTGATGCCACCGGAGACGGGGACATTGCCTACCATGCTGGAGCAGCATTTGAAAAAGGCCGGGATGCTGGACCATCATGGGAGGCCGATGGCCTTTTACAGCCCATGACCATACAATTCCGCGTAGGTGGGGTGGACCATGACAAAAGCATGGAAGCCCAAGGTGGCAGAAGTAAATACAGATTTGCAGATGGCCGCAGTTGGGACCAGGTTTGTAAAGAACTTTATGACAAGGGCGAGCTTCCGCCCACTGTGGGCAAGGTGCGAACCTATCTGTCTATCCGTAAAGACGAGCGGGTGATCAATGCAACCCAGATCAATGGTAAGGACGGAACCCAAATAAAAGATTTGACCTATGCGGAAATAGAGGGGCGCAGACAGGCGCAAAAGGTGATCGCGTTTTTGAGAAAATACGCACCGGGATTTGAAAATGCCTATATCAATGGCATGCCGGCAATTGTTGGTGTAAGAGAAACCCGACGGATTCTGGGAGAAGCCTATTTAACCGCTGAGGATTTATTGTCCGGTAGAAAATGGGAATCCGCGGTTGTCAAAGATGCTCATTTTATTCTGGATATCCACAATCCCAATGGTGTGGGACAAGCCACAGGCCAGAGCAAGGAAAATCCCTTTGGTCGGGACCCCAACCCGCTTCCTTACGACATCCCCCTGGAATGTCTGATCCCCAAGGATTTTACGGGACTGCTGACCGCGGGACGGTGTATCAGCGGCAGCCACCAGGCACACAGTTCTTATCGGGTACAGCAGATTGCCATGGCAATCGGAGCCGGTGCCGGAGTGGCCGCGGGCCTGGCGCATCGCAACCGGGTTGATGTGAGAAAGGTCGATCCAAAAGAAATTCAGGGTATTTTGTTCAACAGTTGATTTTTTATCCGATTCCAATATTTAAATAGACTATCCGGAGATCAGGACCTTCAGGAGATATGGATGTTTTCCAACAGTTGAATAAATATTATTCAGGGGTTTATACTTTTTAGCTAGGGTGATTAAAATTATTAAAGCTTTGTTGCCGATACTCAAGTCGTTGAAAATAGATAGAATTTTAAAATGAAAGGTTTGGGGTATTACATTACCCCAAATAGGGAATTAATGCTATGCATAAAGTTAAAGTAAAAGACCCTCTAGAGGAAATTGGTCGATTTATTCTAGCTATTATTTCAAGCGTCGGCATACTTTTATTTTATGCCAGACAAACTCATTTTGGAAAGGGTGATTTTAATAAAGAGATTCGTGATACCCGAAATATGATTGCTTATGTCATGTATGTTGAGAATAAAGAGAAACCAGGAAAAACAAGTCATGATATTTATCTTTTGCATTCGCAAACAGGTAGTCAGTATCAGTTGACCCATGATAAATTTAGTTATCGTGCCGTTTCCTGGTCCCCTAAAGGACATCGTATCCTTTTTAATTCTTCGAGAAGTTTGGAAAAATATTCTTATCGCAACAACCAAAGAAGATCAAACTTTTCTGATTATTTATATATTTACGATTTCAGAAAGGGAAAAGAACAAATGCTGGAAAAGACACTCAGGCAAAGCGTTTATAATATGGGAATGGAATACAAAAAAGAAGGTACCTGGAACAGTCCGTATGATGATCTTGAAAGGAAACACTGTTCAAACATGTCCCCGGTTTGGTTTGACGAAAACTTGATTTCATTTAAACGACAGCTTCCCTATGGTATCAGGACAGCACCCGGTGTTTTGTGTTCTACAGACACTCTTGGAAAACAGCTAAAAATATATCGGGATCTTTATTATTATCCGAAATGGGAATTCATTTGTCAACAATGGATAAATTCAGATACCCTTTTGGCGTGTTTTCGGCCCTTTGATGTTGAAGAAAAAAGAGAACGTATAGGGTACTATTTAGTTAAAGATAGGGAAATTGTTTTTTTGTCAAAAGAAGATGAAAAGCGGAGACCATTTCTCAATCTTTCTCGTGACAAGAAAAAGTTTTTATACACTGAATTGGAAAAAGGAAAAGACAGCGGAAATCTATTTGTGCAAAATCGTATTACCGGCAAGATAGAGTTTTTGGTTGAAAATGTCCGGGAGGCTGTATTTTCGCCCCTTGGAGAGAAAATTGCGTTTATTCGTGATTCGGGTACATTCGGAAACCGCATTTTGGATATTTACATAATGGATTCAGATGGATCGAATATCAAACAGATGACTTTTGACGGGTGTTATAAATGGTCCCTATCCTGGTGCCCCAATTCTGATGAATAATTAACTTTGTTTGAAAATTGGCCCAGTGACGCGGGATTCTTTATCTATATACTTATATTTCAATCGACCTCCCGGAGGTGGTAAAAGGGGTAAATGTACTTTGATTCAGTAGTTGGGCGGTTTATTGTTGCTGATTTTTGATATTATTATCTACTTAAAACCTACCATATTATTTTTTATTCACTTGAATATTTATCAAGACACTTGAAATTTTTAAATACTTTCCGGTCTCAATAAAAATGTCTCAATTAGTGTCTTTTTAACTGTCTTGTTAAGTGTTTCATAAATTTTATTTTTTTGTTACACAAGCAAAGTTGATTGATCTCTTACCCTTGTTTAATATTCTATTTTTATTGACGTTATGCCTGTCTTGGGTTTTGGGGTGGCAGGATTTTCTTTTGGTATGACTATTGATTTACAATATAATGACATCAAAATTTAATGAATATAAAAGGAGCTTATCATGAAAACTCGAAAGATTATTGTTTCTTTTCTCATATCTATTGTATTCCTGGCAACCGGATATGCTAAAGAAAAAACAAAATATTCTCCCGAACTTGAGAAACGTATTACTATGGCGTTGAATTCTGCAAAGGAAAACCTGAATAACAAAGATAACCTTGGTCTCAGGAATGATGCAATTTACCAAATTGTAAGGATCAAATCCCTACATCCTGAAACTGATTTGGATACATTTAAAAAGAAACTGGGTAAAATGTCTATGAATGATCCCCAATTGATGATTCGTACACATGCATTTTTAGCATTGGCATATTTGAGCGATGATAGATTTGTTTCAGAAATGAACCTTACTATTAATATTGAAGAGCCTGAAATCTTTTTTGAAAAGGTGGACCATATTATTCATACTGAATTCTGGGCCAATATACAATATGATAAAGACAGTGGAGTTTTTACAACATTAACATCCTTGGAATAAAATAAATGAAAAAATGAAAATCCTTTCTCCCAAATCGATTACGGGAGAAAGGATTTTTTTTAGGGGATATAATCTGTTTATCATAAAGATGTTTATTTATTAAACTGTGATTTAAAAATTGATCCTGCGTAATTATAAGCATATTTTTTTGTACAATTGAATAATAATCACCTACTCATCCAAAATAAATACGTGATAAATTTCGCTCTAACTGGGAGTATATCTGCTTTTTAAAAACCTCAGAACACATGCTGAGATTTTAAACTTGAATCTATAAATTTATGTCTCTTTATAAATTTTTGGAATGTATCATTTACTGTATCATTAATTTTTTTAATTGACACAACTGCCTTTTTATGTTCGAATTTGCGAATCCGTTTAATACACTGTTTTTATTTGTTTTATGATCTAGAAAGGTTGTTGTGTGTTCAGAGTATTATCTGGCATGACTATTGACTATTGAGGTATTAAAAGGCAGTTAATCTAACATAAACGGAGGTAATCATGAAAACAAATTTAATCGGTTTAATTGTATTTGCATTTGTATTGTGCTTTATGACAACTGGTTATGCATCAGGTGTTACATCAAAACAGCATAAAACATATAAGCAAAAGTCCCAGGTATCTGAAACTGTGAAGAAAAATTTGTACAAAACGGATACTAGAACATTAAGATATGAAAAAGTTGACCAAAACAATCAAGGCAATATTACTTTACCCAAAAAAGATACAAAGTATCAAAAGCCAGGTTTTGATTTGATTAAAATTGATAATATCAAGAAATTTTTCGGAAAATTTCAGTTGCTGAACATCTCAATGTATGATAAACAATTTAAAGTTCATTCTCATACTTTATTGGCATAGCCAAAGAATTGTACAAGATTGGTTATTGATTTCAGATGTAGCGATTAACTGTAATTTTGATAATCAATCAATCTGTTCTTTAAATGTGGGAAAATAAAAATTTACTAGTTGGAATCTATTACAATGTTTTTATGTATCAAGCGACCTCTCTCCTGATTTTAAATTGTGAGAGAGGTTTTTTTATGTTTTGCAGAAAAGTTAACCCAATGTTTTTTTATTATATTTTTTTTATGATGAATGGTTTTTACCAAAAGGATTATATCTATATTCGAGGAAATAATGATTGTCATGTTTTATTTATTAATATCATGATAATCAATAAAACGGTATAAAGTAGCTCTTGATACCCTCAGTCTTTTAGCTGTGGCTAATTTGTTCCATTGCATTTCTTCAAGGGCATTTAAAACGTCTGTTTTATCTAATTTCCGTTTTCTTGTACGTTTTCTATTCTTTGATAAACCTGGCATGTTTTCTATTATATTATCGGGTAGATGGTTCAAAAGTATTTCATCCCCGTGGCAATTGACTATTGCATATTTTAAAGCATTTTCCAATTCTCTGATATTTCCCGGCCAATCAAATTCCATCAGACATTTTAAAGCATCAGTTGAAATACCTGGCTTTTTATTGTTAAAAGTTGATAACATGTTTATTAAATAATTTGAAATAATCGGGATATCGTTTTTCCTGTCCCGTAAAGGAGGAATTGTTACCGGAAATACATTAATCCGGTAATAGAGATCCTGTCTGAAACGTGCCATTTCTATTTCTTTTTTCAGATCTTTATTCGTGGCACAAATGATTCGGATTTTAACAGATTGAGTTTTTTCATCCCCCAGCCGTTCAAAGGTTCCTTCCTGAATCACTCGCAGCAGCTTTACCTGCATTGAAGGAGATATATCTCCAATTTCATCAAGGAAAAGTGTACCACCGTCAGCAATAGCAAATCGTCCTTTTCTGTCATGTAATGCACCGGTAAAGGCTCCTTTTACATAACCAAATAGTTCGCTTTCCAATAGCGTATCTGGAATGGCACCACAATTTACAGGAATAAATGGTTTTTGTTTTCCTAATCCCTGATTATGAATTGCTCTGGCAACGAGTTCCTTGCCTGTTCCGCTTTCTTCATATATTAAAACAGGAAAGTTTACCTGTGCCAGTAACTTTATAGTTTTACACAATTCAATAATTTGTGGATCATTGCCCCATATACCCATATTTTCGTTATTTTTATGCAATTGTTGTCTGAGATGTGATACTTTAGAAACATCTTCAACCATTACCAATGCAAACGTTTCACTTTCCATTCTCAATGTTTTTGACGTTATCAGTAATTCTTTATTAATTGTGTTATCACCATTATACAAAACAATGTGTGATGTGTTTTTTTGTTTTGTATTCATCAAGGCAATATTAGGTTTTAGCAAACTACATATTTTACAAATATCTAATTTGTCACAGGTTCCAAAGTCACTTGAAAAATTTATACATTTTAAAGAATTATCCAGCTTGTTCAATGAGAAATCTTTGTTTTTTATCCCGAATATTTCAGTTAATTGTGAGTTGACATACCTGATTTTTTGTTTTTCATCAATTATCATCACTCCCGCAGGAATGAAATCAAGTAATGCATTAGATATAATATTATTATTTAAAATTTCGCTATTCAAAATTAATCCTAATTTCAAGTGTGATTATTTAACTGTAATCAGTAGAGATAAAGAAAAGATTTCTATCTGGCATGAATGAGATTCAGTTTTTGAGATAATATTTTTTTAAATTGTTTCCTTTACTTTTTTCAAAAAACTATTATAGTTGATATAGTTGTTGTAACATGCAAGTTTTAATTAACATTCCTTTATTCATGGTTTATTGAAAACATAATTTTTTCTAAAGAATGAAATTTTATGTGTTGAAATTGTTTTAGCAGTTTTAATTTGTTCATTTCATATCCAAAACCTCCGGGTGGTGGGAATGTTGCAAGCCAGGGAGACAGTATACCTATTGTACATATATTTCAAAGAAATTGATCACGATTATTATGAATGATGAATATAAAATAATATAGGTTTGTTAAATTAAATAGACTGGTATCTAAAACGCTAGTGTCCTCTTGTAATCCTTTCGATGCAGTATTCTTTCATTTCTTCATGCAGCCAGAATTACGATTCCTTACAGTCTCAATATGAAAAGTTAAGATTTTACATGATTTTGATTATCTATTAAAATTTGAGGGATAGCAAAATGAATAGTCTGTTAAAGCGTTACAGGGATAAATCCCTGATGGTTTTATCAATTTTTTGTTTTCTGACTGTTTCTTTAATGGCTGCGCCTGTTTACATTAGCAATTTTTCAGATTTTCCAGCCTATCCGTACAACACGACTGCTTACAAACAGAGTAATGCGTTTGTAGGCTGCGGACCCACAACGGGTGCCATGATTTTCGGGTATTTTGATCATATAAACAGTTTAACTGTAAATGGACTGTTGACCAATCCTGTTGTTGGTGTGGATGAAGGATTAAATACCGCTTGGGTATTACATGGCAGCCAGTACATGAATACCGGCAGTAATGGATTTGGTTCGGTATATAACATTGAGCCCGGTTTGGAGAATTATGCCACTGACAGGGGTTTTCAGGTAAAGGTGGTTGTACATGCTTCTCCTTCCTATGATCCAAACTCGAGTGCTTCAGATTGGTTGAACGATTATGGTGCATTTGGAGATTCGTGGCTGAACGACGGGTATTTCTGGCGGAATTACTCTGATGGTACATGGGATATTGACGCAAGTGACTTTTGTGATTTTGTGGAAGATAAATTGAGCGCGGGTGTTACCATTTTTTTAACCATTGATACTGATGAAGATCGTAGTGGAGATCACTGGGTGGCACTTGTAGGGTTCGATCGCAGTACTTTACGCTATGCATTCTATGACACATATTCTACCAGTTTGCAATGGGCAGATATCCATTACTGTAATGCAACCGGTGCAACGCATGATAATGCAATTTCATTTGTGCGATCTGTTACCTATGAAGGTGCAACAACTCCCGAAGAAAATCCGCCTAACGATCTGGTTGCTCTCAGCGGATATCATGGACGGGTACCGCTTGCCTGGAACGAGCCGGCTGAGGCAAGACGACCTGTTTCTGTGAATAAACAAATCCATGAAATTCATCCTCCTCAGGCAGATGCTGTTATGTTCAGGCAGCAAAAATCCATACCCGGCTATACCAGTATTCTGCAATCCATGTTACTGGAACAGCCTGAAAATCGCCAAATAGAATTGCCTGTTGTTACCGCATTAAAAGGGTATAATGTTTACCGGAGTGAAACATCGGGTGGGTCATATACTAAAATAGCCAGTAATGTGTCACGACAATATTACCTGGATGAATCTGTATCCAGAGTTCAAACGTTTTATTACAAGATAACAGCAGTATATGATAGCGGAGAGAGCGGTTTCTCAAATATAGCGAATGCTACACCACTGACTGATGGCTATACCATAGAGGCCGGTTGGGCTGATAAAACTCCCAATATTGATGGATTGATAAAGTTGGACGAGTGGGCTAACGCCATAAAAACCAATATTGCGTATCCCGGAAGCGCCAAGGATATTATTCTATATGTTATGAATGATAAACAATACCTCTATCTGGCAGTGGATGATGTGACTGACAACAGCCTGGAAGATCTGGACCAGTTTGCTTTTATTTTCGACGAGAATTTTGACCAGGAATGGCCTTCACTGAGTCCTAGCGGAGAAGGATTTATTTGGACAGCCTGGGATAAAGATGAAGGAAAAGCTTTTAGTGTATACGGCGGGCGATATGGTTACTGGCCTGATGACATTAAACTGGAAACCAATATTATTGATCCTGCTGGCGTTACCCCGGGTATATCCATTGCCTCCGGTCACGTTCAGTATGAAACCCGAATCGATATGTCATCCAGTCCTTTGCAGACAACAAAAGAATACAAAATCGGGATTCTTGTTTTTGTTTATGATTATGATCCCATGTATTATAATGCTTTTTGGCCGCAGGAAGCAACAAAGCTGGATGCCATTACACCCAATATTTATTCATGGGGCACGGCTCCTTTTAGCTTTGGAGTTTTAATGACTGCCGGTGAAGATGAAACTACAGAGCCTGATATTGTTGTGATTCCGGATGACTGGGATTATGGTTCAATTAGTGTGGGAGGTTTTGCAGATAAAGAATTTACCATAAAAAATGAAGGTGATGCCAGTTTAAATATTTCCGATGTTCAGGTAACTGGTGATATAACACAATTCAGTGTTACCAGTGGAGGTGAAAGTAATACACTGGCACCCGGAGCAACAGAGCAGCTGGTTGTACGTTTTTCACCAACCAGTGCAGGCACAAAATATTTAAGAATAGATGTTATTAGTAATGATCCCGATGAGAATCCTTATCAGGTGAAAATGTCTGGTACCGGAGTTGTTGAAGAAAATCCGGTTCTCAGTGTTACACCCTTGGAACTGGATTTTGGCCTTGATAACTCGAGTATGACTTTTGAAATTAGTAATAGTGGTAATGGTACTTTGAGTTGGGATGTTGTTGAAAATCCTGAAAAAGCCTGGATAACCAATATATCTCCTTCTTCCGGCAGCAATACTGCTACAGTAACTGTTAATGTAGATCGTGATCAATTGGCGGGCGAGAGTGATGACGGCATATTAGCCGTTACATCTAATGGCGGGAATGCAAATGTTTCAGTTTCAATTGCCAAACAAAGCATGACCTTGCCAGACCATTGGCAGTTTTCAGCAAATACAGGGAATTATGCTACAGTTGTGCTGCCTCTTACGGCTAATCCCAATATTGACGGCGAGCCGCTGCAGAATGGAGATTATATTGGAGTATTCACTCCCTCGGCATTATGTTGTGGCTGGAAACAATGGCAGGGTGAGAATCTATCCATTACTGTCTGGGGAGACAATGAGCAAACTCCCGGGATTGTTGATGGATTTCAAGCCGGGGAACGTATTTATTACCGGGTTTTACGATTGGATGCCAATGCTGAATGGGGCACTGTTTCCGTTGGATACGAAACGGGAACTGGAATGTATTCTGCAAATGCGTTTATGGTTTTGAATAAATTTGATGTAATTGAAGGTTTTTGTATGAGTGTGGATTTTGCAAGCGGCTGGAATATGTTCTCCATAAATGTGGAACCTGAAGATCCGGATATAGGCGTTTGTATGGAACCCATAGTTGATCAGATTGTACTGATCAAATCAGGAACGGGTCAAACCTTTATACCCCAATATAATATTAATGATATAGGCGATATCGCATTTGATCAGGGTTATCAGATTTATTTGAACCAAAATGCATCATTAGAATTCTGTGGCGCCTGGATAGATCCCGGTACATCTATTTTATTGAATGCGGGCTGGTCAATGGTCAGTTACCTGCCAACGCTTCCCTTGAATGCTGCTACGGCATTGGCAAGTATAGCAGACCATCTGGTAATAGCGAAAAATAATTTTGGTCAGGTATATATCCCATTATATAATATAAATGATATCGGTGAAATGGTCCCCGGTCAGGGGTATCAATTATATCTGAACGCACCTGAAAGTCTGGTGTATCCTCATGGAAAGATGAGAAAAGATAAAATTCTTCATCACGCGGAAACAACACCTCCTGAGCATTTTGAATTTGTTTCAAACACAGGTGAAAATGCAACAGTTGTGATTACATATGAAAAGCCGCCAAAATATGCAGACGGAACGCTGCTGCAAAACGGTGATGAAATAGGTGTTTTGAATTCAGAGCAAATATGTTGTGGTGCTGCAGTTTGGGAAGGTGCTAATCTGGCTATCACGGTATGGGGTGATAACCAACAAACAGAAGACCCTGATGGATTTATTGTTGGAGACACGTTGAGGTTTTGTGTATGGTCCAAATCTGAAAATCAAGAGTTTATGGCCAATGTTGTTTTTGAGGAAGGTTCACCAAATGTATACCAGGTGAATGGACTTTCAATTGTTGATGAATTGATAACCCGGATTGATACAGATATTACATCTAACATGAGCACAGAGTTGCCGGACAGATTTGAATTGTTGCCGAATTATCCAAATCCTTTTAACCCTGAAACCTATATTATTTTTGATTTACCCAAAGCGTGTTATGTAAAAATATCAGTGTATAATATTGCCGGCCAGTTAATGGAGGAGTTGGCTGAAGAATTGATGGTAACTGGCCGACACAGGATTGTCTGGAATGCTTTGCAATACTCAACAGGAATTTATTTATATAGAATCCAGGCAGGTGAATACAACGCAACCGGTAAGATGGTACTTGCGAAATAAAAGCCCCTGTGATTATCAGGGGCTTTTGAAACACTAGTCTGTAAAATACAGACCCGGCTATTGTGTGTCTCAAATATATATGCTTGGCAAATTGTTACCATTTGTTTGAGATTTTTTACCGGTCTAATTGGTTCAGGCAAAATTAATCTGACAGTTCAGAGAGCAATTCTGCAATATCTCTACGGATATTTGTGATTTCCGCCCATTTTGCATCATCATCGTATCCGTCAATAATTATATTATTTTTATGCTTTTTATAAAACCCTGCAATGATAGCCGCTTTATCAATATAGACGTGACGTGCTTTTTCTATCAGCTCTTTTGGAGCATTGTTTTGTTCTGCGGACTCTGTAGCAATTCTGAGCGCATATAATAGTGAATAATCTTCTACACCGTCACGAACGGCTTCCCAACGTTTGCTGGTAACAACGCCTTTTCCATCATAAACCATATCGTATTCAAAACCTGCTTCCGGTTGAAACCAGGTTTTGGGTGTGGAAAAATAGGTCCAGAATCCTATACCGGTATGTCCAAAATCCCAGCACATCCAGGCTTGTCCGCGGTAATAATTCAACGGGGACAATTTCTTGCCATTGTCTGAACAATTATAATTCCAGAATTGTTTGTTGGTAGAGTGAATGAAATCCAATTGTTCTTTTGGGAAAGTCATTGTTGATAAAGGCGCCCAGATATCAACATATGGCGCAATTTCTCCGAGTTGTTCCATGGTAATATGCTGAACAGGATTCGCATAAATCAGGATGTTCTTGTCAATACTGCGGACCAATTTTGCCCATTTCAAAAAGTTGGCTACATTTTTACCATGCTCAAGTCCGGGTTCATCCTGGGGATAAAAGACAAATTTATCATATCCATACCCCAGGTCTTTTAAATGTTCAACCCATTGGGGAATAAAACTTTTATACGCTTTTATCCATGGATCCGAAAAAGCAGGGGATGGACCATTCAGTTTTACAAAGCTGTGAAAAAGAGCGATACCGTGTGGCGCATGTTTGGCCATGAATTTATCATGTTCAGTATAATCAATATTTGTAATTTCTCCTGACTCGTCAAATGTTGCTGTTGCAGGAACCGTACGTGGGAAAAGGTCAACACCATGTGCAAGCTGGTCTTCAAAGGTGCCATTCGGGTACTCGGTTCTACTCCAGTTACACAAATGCAAAGGTTTCTCTTTAGGCAGAGGAACATCCCAAATTTTAATATTTAATTCAACAGTGGTTTCAACAAATTGGACATCAAGGCTTTTTAAATGTATTTTGGCTTTCCAGGTGCCGGGTGTGAGTTTGGTTGTATTGACGGTGATCCACAGTTGTCTTGCGTCCCAGGCGGGAACAACAATCAGGTTTCCCGTATTCAACTCGGGAAGCGGGTCAGCAGAAAGGTCAGAATCCTGTGTGGGTACGCTAACAACTTCCCGCAAAGTAAATACATCATCAGTTGAAACAGCATCTGATCCTGTTGGAGCAGAAAATTCATCAAACATGACACGAAGCGTACGCGCGCTGCCGCTGAAATTAAACAAATTTACTGCGGCTGATTCAAATTCTCCCTGGAACGCTTCAACAGACAGGTTTGATTCTGATGTACGGCCTTTAGCAAGTTCATCCATTCCAACAAAGGGTGTCCATGGATTAGCCGCATTGGCACATAGAATTTCATTTTTTTCGGTAACAAGATTTATTATTGTTAACTGATTTTCAAACTCTTTCGTCCAGTCAGATAAATTGTCTCGCAATTCTCGTCTTTTGATTGGTTCAAGTTTGGAAACATCCTTGACCGATTTTTTAGATTTTTCGATAGCCGCACTCAAGTAATACACGCGTTCTGTTATTCCCCGGCTGTCAGGCAATTTGGGTAATAGTTGATATATTTCATCCTCTATTTTTAAAAGATGTGATAAATCATCTGCAAATTTTTGTTTTTCAGTATCAGTCATTTTTACAGGACGCGCTTTTTTACTGTTTTTACGTGTATTCTGGCAAAATTCTCCTGCGGATCTGGAAGGCCAGGTACGATATTCCGCCCAAAGTACCTGAGGATCACTAATAACCGGTTCCCATCGATACGCTATCAGGTTACCATTAATTACCGGAACCACAATACATAATCCACCGTCACCCCAAAGGTCCGCAACGACTGGAGCTGCATTTGTACCACCTTTTAGTATAAGGTCGTTTTCCAGTTCTCCGGTACAACTATAGATATTCATTTTACTTCCATAGCCGGCAACAATGACTTCAATGCTTCCATCACCGTCAATGTCTGCAATTGCCGGTGAGCGCCGTGCCCGACGTTCCAGCTTATCTGACCATTTTAATTTTCCATCTTGGGTTACGCATATAAAGTTTCCGGATAAATCACCCGCGTAAATTTCAACATCTCCATCTTTGTCGGCATCAGCAACGGAAATTGAACTGTCTATTCTGTTTTTCATAGGATATGACCATAAAAGCTTGCCCTTGTTGTTTACAGCAGCAAGATTATATCCCATTCCTGTGAGGATTTCTGCATTCTTGTCTCCATCAATGTCCCAGATGACGGGTGCGGAAACCTCGCTTTTTCGGCCAGAATTGAGGATATCTCCTTCGGGTCTAAAACGCCATATTACGTTTCCCTCATAGTCAAGGCAAATAAGGGGTGTATCTTCTGATGCAATAATAATCTCAGACTTTTCATCACCATCAATATCGCCAACTGCCGGAGCAGCTCCAATACCTTCCTTTTCAACATACTTCCACATTAATTTGCCGCTGCCGTCAAGACATAAAAGTGTCCCTTTTTCATCAGCAGTAATAATTTCAATATTGCCGTCCTGATCTATATCAGAGGCGACCACAGTCATGCATGCCCATTTAATTGTTTCAAGCATATTGTTTTCCCAAACCAGTTCACCGGTCAGGCTATTCAGGCAGCAGAGTCTGCCTTCATGGGTTAATATCAGCACTTCCAGGCCTGTATCTCCTGTAACATCCACAAGGGTAGGTGCAATGGTAATTCTTTTACCCATAACGGTTTTCCAGATTTCGCGTCCATAACCGTCAAGTGCTATTACATCTCCGGTCAAACTTGCAACCACAATATCCAAATTACCATCACGGTCTACATCTCCAATAGCCGCAGACGCATCAAAATTAATATCAGGTGATTTATATGTCCATATGCAATCAACATCACCGGCAAATATTTTAATAGTAAAAAGGAATGAAACCAGAAACAGCATTATAATCGTTTTGGGGATTTTTCGGTTCAGCATGTAGATAAGGCTCCTTTGTCTTGAATTATTGAATTTAACAGTTACTTTTTTGTGTCTGTTATATAAAGAATTTATTATTTTATAAAGCTATTGCAATTCATACACATGTACATCAAATGGTTTATAATCATCCAAGAGTATACCCTCATTAATCGAAAGAGTACGGCCTTCTTTTAAGACTTTCGCATTGTTGTATTCTTTTAATCCTGAAAGGCTCACACGTACGGGTTTTCTATGCGAGTTAACAGTCAATAAATAGGTTTTATTGTTGACTTTTTTGGTAAGAATTTCTACACCGGTATCTACCGAATAGCCAATTTCATGATACTCTTTATTGATATCAAGCTCAAATGAACGGGCTGACAGAATATCTTGCATTTCTGCAAGTTCTTGTGTAAGGTTGTCAAGATCCTTCATAAATTGTGAAGACTCGGGTGTATAATGAGTTCCCCAATAGTTGATACCTACAGCTCCATGAATTATAGCATTATATGCCATAAAGCGTGATTCTTTAAAAGTAGGATATTGTATCATAGCCGAATTACGCTCAGGTTCTTTTTTTAACATTTCCCAGGCAAAACCCTGCAACACCATAAAAAGCGGTTTGTTCTGATTTGTGACTTTTAGCATTTTATCAACATATTCGCCAACCTGGCTGATGTATGGATTTAATAAATCTCCTTGCAAACCATCCGGAAACAAGGCATATGTGGGTGTAATTCCATGTGGAATAACCGGATAAATGTCACAGGCAACAACATCTGTGGCATCGTTGTATTTTTGCATGGTTGACACCAAATTTGTAGGGGCATGATTCGTATATATCAAATGTTCAGGATCATTTTGTTTGATGAATTGATAGGTTTCAATCATTAATTCTGCTTCTATTCTGGGTTCAGCAGAATTCCAGGTCCAGGCCGGCTCATCAGCAATTTCCCAGCATAAAAGTGCAGGATGTGTTTTAAATTTATTAACCAATTCTGCAATTCGTTTTTGATCATCTTCGCGGTGATCATCACGAATACAACCCGTAGAGAGCCATGTTTTCAGATTATTATCTTTGGCTGCGTCAAGGGCTTCCTGAGATGCATTTGCACGTACATAATTATAACCTTTTTTTGCGATCTCTTTATATGGATCGTCGCCTTTGGGAAGATGATAGGAACCGATAATAAAGGTGCGTTTCCCGTCAATCACAAGCATACCGTCATCATCCCAATGATATTTTTTGTTAATATCTGGTCCGTTTTGTGAACAGCCGGTTAAAATGATTATACTTGATAGTAATATCATTTTTTTAAGCATTGAAATAGTGGCTTTTATTAATCCTGTTTTGTTTTGCTGAGCTTTTACGAGTATTAATTTTTGGAGCAGTTTCATAATTTCCCTTTTTATTAATCCATACCGAAATAGTATGCTGTTAAATATATTAATTTTAAAATGTCAGGATTTATTATTTTTGAATCAAGCTTTGTATTAACAGGGGAGTTTGGTTCTGTTTCTCGCGTTCAAACACGTTTTTATTTGTCAATAAAATAATTCTTAATATCAACCGGAGCAGAAATTTAATTTATAAAGTTTATTCAAGATCAGGATTTAAAAGTGTATTTTTCAACGTGTCCTGATCTTGAAATATACCAAACTCTTAGATATTATTTACAATATTCATTAATAGCAGATTGCGCATATTTATAACCAAGATCCAGAGCAATCTGCAAATCTGAACAACCTTCCTTATTATTTCCAATTTTGAAATGAACAAGACCTCTTTTGTAAAATGCCGCTGCAAATTTTGGATTTAATTCAAGAACAATACTATAGTCTTGGAGTGATTCTATATACTGTTCCATCTGATATTTTGCTTCAGCCCGATTATAGTATGCCTCAATATCTTTGGGATTAAGTTGAATGCATTTATCGAAATCTGTTACCGCGTTAGAAAAGTCTTCTATATTCATTTTCGAAACGCCTCTTGCCAGATAGATATCAACATTTTTAGGGTTCAGCATCAGGCTTTGATCGTAATCATTAATGGCGAGTTGATAGTTCTCTGATCTCAGATAAGCATCACCTCGCATATGGTAAAGAACTGCGTTACCCGGTTTTGCGTCAATTGCCCGGGTATATGCTTTTGCTGCATCGGCGTATTTGCCGGTTTGCATATTAATATCACCCAGGTGCTGGTTGGCGAGCAAGAATTTAGGATTCAGTTGCAGCGCTTTATTCAAATCATTAACTGCAGCGTCAAGTTTTCCAAGGTATCTTTTAGATATTGCACGATTTGTCCAGTACGCCGCACTATCCGGTTCAAATTTTATTGCTTTGTCAAAGTATTCTATCGAGGTTTCATATTGTTTACGCATGGCATAACTGACACCAATTGCAGACCAGATATAAGAGTTTTTAGGGTCAATTTTTAATGCTTTATTAAAATACTCTTCAGCGCCTTTGAAATTTTTCATTTGTATATAGATTTCTGCCAAGTCCTTATAGACATCCGTAAATTCAGGATTTAATTCTAACGTTTTGTTTAAATCATCAATGGCATCAAGCATTTTTCCGGCTCTTTTATTCGCAACTGATCTGGAATACCAATTTCCATAATCTTGAGGATTTTGGTTTATTGCATCTGTATATGACTTTATCGCTTCATCATATTTTCCATAATAAAGTGCAACGTGTCCAACACGTAAGGGATAATTACTGCTATCAGAAAAAATATCGACCATTTTGTCCCATGATTCACTTTTTCTATTTACAAATTCAGGGATATTTATGGCGCGGTTTTCTAAAATCAGGTTTTCCAGTAAAACCGCTGGTGTGTCATTACCGTTATCATCTATATGGGTAAGATAGAGTTGGGTGTATGGGCCTCTTTCTTTGGAGGCAAATACCAACCATTTACCATTAGGAGACCAGGAATGCCAGGAGTTCATAGTTGTATTATTACAAATCATTTCTCTGGGTTCTCCGCCTTCAGCCGGCATTATCATTAATTTACTGTCCGGTTGAAGCAGCATAAAGTTTTTCGCTTGAGAAAAGACAATCCATTTTCCGTTAGGAGAAGGTTTAGCGAAAAAATTACTCATGTTGTTTTTTGAGGCACCTTTTATGGGTATTGCTTTGCCACCTTTACCATTATTGAATGGGATTTTATAAAGATCAAATTTAAATTCTTTTTCTCCGCTTATAAATTCCTCAGCAGCTTCTGTTGGTATTACGGCTGTTTTATACTGTTCAATTTTTTCCGAACGATATGCTTTTGCCCGTGCAAAAATAAGGTGCTTGCCGTCAGGTGACCATACAGGATTTGACTGACAATATTGTGGATCACTGGCGCCGGGCAGAGGGAAATATTTTTTTGTTTGACGATCATATATTACAATTCTTCCTTTGATTGGGAAAAACAGTTGTGAAAATGCCAGATCATCTTTGGCTACGAAAATGGAACGATCTTTAACGGTACTCGCTACATAACGTCCATCCGGGGAAATTTGTGATAATAATCCAAAAGTTGTTTCTCCGTCATCTCGTTTGTAATCACTCCAGGTAATAATTTTATCTAACGTTAACGGAGTTACTTTTTCAATATCAGATATAACATAAGATCCCTTGTCATTGGCATAATCCACATCCATAGCCATTGTTTCGCCATCACGCGAAAAAGAGTGACAATTGCCGCAAATTGGCAGATCTTCCAACAGTACTTTAGATTCTCCATCTTGAGAGATATCACCCAAGCGGTATTTGATGGAATGCAGGTTTTTGAGGGCATGTTTAAAAGGCAATGGCACGTCACGATAAAAAATTGCCGCATTTACAGAATCTTTTGATGTGCCGATGACAACACTGGAGCCGGATACGATAGATGATCCACTTATGCCAAGAATGGCTACCTGAATATTCTGTTCTATTGATTGGGATTTAATTTTTCCCCATTGTACTGAATCTGGCCGCCATTGTTGCTGCTCTGTAAATATATTGATTGATTGTTCTTTTAAATTTATTGAAACCAGCCATTTATCCGCTTGCTCTATTTCATCTTTCCACAGAAAAGTTGGTGCTACTATTTCTGGAGGAAATACAGTATTGTTTTCAGGATAGGTAATAGAAAGATTACCCTTTAAATTTTTATTCTTTTGCCAATTTTCAATTACTTTATTATCGCTATTTTGGCAGTAAAATAGCTGAGACATGAATAAAATAGTGCATGTAAACACACATAAAATGATCTTTTTGGATATAGTTAACTTCAAAACTCAATACCTCCAAGTTTAAAATTGACTGTGTTCATTTTAAAAATCTGCTATTCCTTCAATTTCTACAGTCAAATTATTACGGCAAATATCAGATACAAGAAACAATGTAGGAATTTCTTTATAAAATTCGTTGCATAAATTTTTTACCAAAGGAATATCATTTTTGTTTTTAACATAAACCCTTAAATATGAGGGTCCTTTTAAGCTATCGCGAATTGAAACACCATGTGCTTTTAGATTATCAATTGAAATCAGTTTGTTTATATTTTGTAAAGTAGCAATTGTTTGATCTGAAACAGTGTTTTCGTTAATTGTATATTGGCCTATAATTGCTGCTGTACCCGAAATGAAAATTTGATTAACCGACTCGTTAGAAACTACTTTTGCACGTTCAAATTTGGGACGGGTTTTATTTGCAGCATTATCACCTACCAGTACTTTTTCTGAATACTGGTGCGCGTCTACCTGGTTTGGGTTTTTTATAGGATAAATAGAAATATTTTTTGAAGAAGAAATTGCAATAAAATCGAGAATAACTCCACCAACATTCATCCCTATGCCTGTTGCTGCAGGATACCCATTATTAAAGGAGCTTTTTCCATAAAAAGTGGATCTAACGTTATTAAAGATTTGATAATTTTGTTCTAATTTCTGGTCACTGGTTTTAACATCTAGAATATTTTCTATGTAATTCCATTGACGAACAATATTGTTAAAATCTAACCCCTCGTTTTGTAAAATTAATTCCATTTTGTTAAACGCGTTTTGGGATTGCTCTGAAATTCCACTGTTCAGATCAGACATTGTCAATCCGGTTGCATAAACTTCTTTCATGTCAGTATTCTGGACGACCACATACTTTATATTTTCAACTTTTTTTTGCTGGATCTGGTAACCATCAACTTTTTCAGCAACAATAATTTCTAATGCTAAATGTTTATTTTCTTCAGGCGGTTGACCTACAAAACTGGTTGGGGGAGTGGAAGAATTGAAATTTGCGTCTAAAATTTTTACCAGTCTGTTTTTTATTTCAAGATAACGGGTATTATTTTCTGCATTGACGAAAATTGTTTGTTTGAGAATATCGATATTATCTAAATTTAACGATTTTAAAGTTTTTTCTAATTGTAACAGGCAGTTCTTGAATTGTTCATCTACCGTTTCGCCTTTTGTGGGGATAAATCCAAAACACTTTTTCTTTATCATCTCCGTAACCTCATACTACTTGATATGCCATTCAATCGAACATTCATGTAAGCGTTGCGATGCAATGCTTGTAATTTTATATTAAGCAGCTTTTTTCATTTATATTATACAAGAATCAGTGGCTCTTTATTAGGGCCAGAAAATATATTGATATTTTTTTTACTTTTCAAAACATCCTTTTGTTAAACGCAAAAGATAATAATTAAAGAAACAACATTTGGGCAGGTCATTTTATCTATTCATGTTGTTTTTTCAAGTATCATCCTTTGTATTAAAACCTTAATGACTGGAACACATGACTCATTAGGGTTTGATTTATAATATTTAAACGAGGAGCAATATTTTGCTCCTCGTTTATTGTAAAGCTTAATTTAACAATGAATTTATTTAATCAAAGTAACCTTTTGTACTGAATTAAAATGGCTTGCTTGCATTTTGACAAAATAAATTCCGGAGGAAATGTTGTTACCAGCATCGTTACGACCATCCCATACCATATCATAGGTACCTGCTGATTTATATTCATTAACCAGCGTACGGATTTTTTGACCCATAACATTATAAATATCAACGGTTACCATGTTTGATACCGGAATTGTGTAGCGAATTGTGGTGCTTGGGTTAAATGGATTTGGATATGCATTGTAAAGAGTATAAGAAGCAGGAATTCTTTCTTTATCCAAATCTTCAATACCAGTTGTGAAACCTTCACGTGCTTTAAAACCGGATGTGAAATACACTGCATCAATTTCCCATGTAGCCCGTTCAGGATTAATACCATAAGGACCCCACAGGTTGTCGGCAGATTCCCAATATTGATCTTTGAGGAATTCACTTGCAGGTTTGGTGAACCATTTAACGGTACGTACTTCGGAAGTTCTGAATGCAACATCATCGCGACTATCCGCAGAAGAACCTTCCCATGCCAAACTCCAAGGCAGTATGGCATCAACAGCAGCAGAATCTGACATTGTCAGGAATTTCCATGGCAAACTAACAAATTGCCATTCACCTGTAAAATGTCTGTCTCTAACAACTGCCAATTCACCTAATTCATTGATATCAATAACGGTTTCACCATCGATAAATGCATTAACAGTTTCCTGTTTGTCACCAGAATAAGTGGTGCCATCATAGTCTGGCTGAAAACCCTGTACCAGGAACCAAACTGGAGCTGTACCAGGTTCAGCTTTGATCCAGAAACTTACACGATCTGTTTCACTTGCGTCAAAAGGAACATTGTAACCAGCTACAGGAGCATCTTCGCGACGTAAATCCAACCAGCAATTGTCAGACGGAATGCGTTCTCCACCAATACTAATAGTCATAGAATAAGGACCACTTGCAGGATTGTCAGAGTTGATTAGCATCCAGTCTTCAGCATTTTGAACACACCAGCGAACTATAGTTTCACAGCCGGGTTCAGCTTTGGTTCCGTAACGAACCGGGTTGCCATTGTTGGTATTGAGTTTTTCCGGATCAGGATCCATCATTGCATTGTCCCATACCGCAATTTCTGCAGGATATGATTCACAAGAATTAGATTTTTGGAATTTAATTTCATCAAGTTCCCATGTAGCCCGTTCAGGATTAATACCATAAGGACCCCACAGGTTGTCAGCAGATTCCCAATATTGATCTTTGAGGAATTCACTTGCAGGTTTGGTGAACCATTTAACAGTACGTACTTCAGAAACTCTAAAAGCAACATCATCGCGAGAATCTGCAGAAGAGCCTTCCCATGCCAAACTCCAAGGCAGCAATTCAGCAACAGCAGCTGAATCTGACATTGTCAGGAATTCCCATGGCAGACTAACAAATTGCCATTCGCCGTTAAAGTGATTGTCACGCAATACTTTTAAACCACCGTTTCCATCTTTAACGATAACGGTTTCACCATCGATAAACGCATTAACAGTTTCCTGTTTGTCGCCAGAGTAGGTGGTACCATCATAGTCAGGCTGAAAGCCCTGTACCAGGAACCACAATGGAGCTGTACCAGGTTCAGCTTTGATCCAAAAAGTAACTCTGTCAGTATTGCTGGCATCAAACGGAACATTGTAACCAGCTACAGGAGCATCTTCGCGGCGTAAATCCAACCAGCAATTGTCAGACGGAATGCGTTCTCCACCAATACTAATGGTCATGGAATAAGGACCACTTGCAGGATCATCAGAATTGATTAACATCCAGTCTTCTGCATTTTGAACGCACCAGCGAACAATATTTTCAGAGCCGGGTTCTGCTTTGGTTCCGTAACGAACCGGATTGCCATTGTTGGTATTGAGTTTTTCCGGATCAGGATCCATCATTTCATTTGCCCAAACATCAACTTCGGGTGTCAAGCAGTCATCAATTTCATCAGTATTAAAAGTGTCAAACATAATTTCATCAATTTCCCATGTAGCCCGTTCAGGATTGATACCATAAGGACCCCACAGGTTGTCATCAGATTCCCAATATTGATCTTTGAGGAATTCACTTGCAGGTTTGGTGAACCATTTAACTGTACGAACTTCAGAAACTCTAAAAGCAACATCATCGCGAGAATCTGCAGAAGAACCCTCCCATGCCAAACTCCAGGGTAGCAATTCAGCAACAGCAGCTGAATCTGACATTGTCAAGAATTCCCATGGCAGACTAACAAATTGCCATTCACCGTTAAAGTGATTGTCACGCAATACTTTTAAACCACCGTCTGCGTCTTTAACGATAATGGTTTCACCATCGATAAACGCATTAACAGTTTCCTGTTTGTCGCCAGAGTAGGTGGTGCCATCATAGTCAGGCTGAAAACCCTGTACCAGGAACCACAATGGAGCTGTACCAGGTTCAGCTTTGATCCAAAAAGTAACCCGGTCGGTACCAGTGGCATCAAAAGGAACGTTATAACCAGCTACAGGAGCATCTTCCCGACGTAAATCAAGCCAGCAATTGTCAGACGGAATGCGTTCTCCACCAATACTAATGGTCATGGAATAAGGACCACTTGCAGGATCATCAGAATTGATTAACATCCAGTCTTCTGCATTTTGAACGCACCAGCGAACAATGTTTTCAGAGCCGGGTTCAGCTTTGGTTCCGTAACGAACCGGATTGCCATTGTTGGTATTGAGTTTTTCCGGATCAGGATCCATCATTTCATTTGCCCATACTTTGACAGCATCGACAGTATTTGTAGTAGTTTTTGATTCTTTAGCAGACAATGATCCAAACATAAAGAATGTAAAGACAAGTCCGCAAAGTACTAGTAGTTTTGTTTTAAACATGTTTTCATTTCTCCTAACGTAGCAAATGAGTAGTAATTATGAATTGATCTGCGTTTCTTTCGAATTATTCGATTTTATCACATTTCAAAACAAAAGATACTTTTTCTTGATCAAGTCTGGTTTTGAATATTCCGAATTGATCAACAGTTTTTCTTATCACCTCCTTTAAATATTATTACGTAAAAATGAGTAGCTTTTTGTATCACCTCCTTTGTGTCTTAATGAATTTTATCTACATATTCTATCAAATGGTCGTTAGTGATTATTGGAAATAATGGTACAACATATTTATATGGTTGGTCCTGGTGCATAACCAATAAATCTATAGAAGAAAGAGAGATGTCTTCAAATGTCTTGAAATCCAGTTTGACTTTTTTGTAATATTTTTCCTGTAGCTTGTTGATGTATGGATTCAAAGTTTCATCTAGTATTTCATGATAATTTTTTGCAAAATCTCTGTTTTCATGTACAGAATCTAAAAATTGGTGTTTTTCATTTAATGCAAAAAAAGTATCCTTCCACATGTTGACATTTCTTTCAACAATATTGACTTTATCGTAACCTGCTTTATAAGCTTGTTGGGTTATAAAATGATCCCGAACAAGGTCTGCAATAGCGAGACGTAACTGTTGGGGGAATTCATTGGGATTAACTTTATTGGTTCGGAACACAAGTGGGTGAGACATGAGGGCATTCCGAAAATCATCAACTGTCCACACGTTACCATCAATAGTGAAAAAAGGTTCTTGTAAAAACACCTCATTGGACATATCTTGTAATGATTTTGGGTTCTGTTCATCTTCCTGTTGCCATAATTGGTTAATAGCAATATCCTTTTTTTCTTCTGATGTTGGGAAATAAGAAGCATATAAAATTTCTGCCATTTTATTGAAAACGTCTTTGTTAAAATCCATACGTTTACCACGCATAATTTCAGAAACACGATTTTCCCAAATGGCACTAGCTTTAATCTCTGTTAATTTTTCGGTTATCTGATCAAGTCTTTCTCGCTGCTGTTTTTCTGTAATGACTTTAGTATCTGTCCAGCCAAGTATTTTGATAAAAAGATAACCATTTTCATCAAATTTGATTGGTGACAGCACTTGTCCCTTGGTAATGTCTTGTGAGAATAAAGTTTGATGCAGCTTTACGTGCTCATCACTGTTCCATTGAACTTTACGATTTGGTACATTTTTTTGACCCGTCATTTGAAAATAGAATTCATCAAATTGTTGAGGATTCTGTACCAGTTCATCATGTGCTTTTTCTGCAACGGAACTATCAACGATTGTGAAATAAGCAACATCATATTCACGACCTGCAAATTTATATGCATTTGTTAATTCAGCATTGTCTAAAACAACTTTATCTGTAGCTTCAACATGATGCATATATTGACGCATTGCCTGTTCTTTATGACCTTTGATATAGTTTTGAAACTCTATATTTTCCAACAAGGGGGAATCATTCCCGGCTTCAAGTGCAAGTAACTTTTCTGCAATGAGTGAGTTTAATATGATTTTTTTATGGATATATGTATTTGCTTTACAATAGTCTGGTCTTGGAACATATTCGGCACGGCGTAAAAATTCGTTAACACTAATAGTAGCCTTGCCGTCAATGTCTACAAGGATTTTTTCCTGAGGCTCTTTGGGTGTTTTTGTACTGCAAGAAAAAAGAAATAATATCAATATTAAAATTTTATACTTCATGGTAATTAACCAACATTTTAATAATTGTAATGATTGAATTAAATGTCCGATCTAAATAAAGATCGGACATTTAACGAGTTTATTTTGTTTGAGAAGCGGTGCTTTTATTCAAGTTCCAAAAAGTAGTTACACCGGTCAGCAACAGCATAGTTGTACCAAAGACCGCCTTCGGTAGTTAACATGGCGAAAAAGTATCTTGCATTAAAACCATCAACACCGTCTTTGCTTTTAAAATATTCATAGGTTAGTTCATCTCCATTAATCCAATTCAGGAGTGTAAAACCACCTTCACCAGTGGGTTCATAACGAATACCGATCCATGTTTCACCCATATCAAGATCCATCATTGCATTGAAAAGAAAAGAGTGCTCTTCCTGGGTTGCAATGCAAGGCAAATATCCGCCGGCAAGTTCACAGTTGTAATTAGCTTCAGGCCAGGTGATTTTTGAACGAGAGATGTAATAACAGTGACCGCCAAAACGGCCCAGCAATATATATATATCGGGATCCGCCCAGAATTTAGTCACAATAACTTGCATTTGTTTTTTTGCTTCATTAATGTTGTCTTTTAGTGTAAAACTGGTTGTTGCTCCGCTATCAGTTTTGGCAACTGCATAAAACGAAGTTGGATCATCTGCAATGGGTAGAATTTCGAAAACACTGTTATCTTCAATTATCCACTGATATTCAGGATCTTCCAATAGCTGGGTAGTGAGTTTAAGCAGCAATGTATCGCCTTCATTAATATACAGCGAATCAATTCCCTGCGGTCTTTCGTCCGATTGATTTATATATATTTCATCTCCTAATATTTTTGCCTTGTCGTAATTCAATTCTGGCTCAGTATGGCTATTAAAATCACACGCAACAATTCCAAAGCTAACTATCGCCACAAACAGAATTAAAATCCTATATTTCATTGTGCCTCCTATATCTATTATAAACTCTTGTTCAAAGAGTTATCAATTATTGGATGGTAATTAAAATTGTACACCAAAGCTGCTGCAATGAATATTACCCAATACTCCCAGAGTACGATAGGCATAATCAATATTGAATGACAGATTTGGAGAAAGATGATAATTTAAACCAGCTCCAAAAGTGGGCCCATAATTAGATTTTTCTAAAAACAAGGCTTTGTAACCTGCCCGTAGAGAAAAATCTCCATATCCCGGGGCAAAAAATTTATATTCTGCACCGGCATTAATGGATTCACCCATGTTGTTTGGATGCAGGGCGTCAGCCTCCAGGACTAATTTTTGGTTTCCCAAAGAGATAGGAGTAACGGCAATACCAACCCGGAAAATGAGTGGTAATTCCCATTCAGACATTTTATATTTCCCCTGAAGATTTTGATAATTACCGTTAGCATCTACGTCAATGTCTACCGGAATCAGCAAATCATCACCATCGTATTCCATCTTTGAACCATAATTTGATATGCTCATACCAATTCGAAGACCATCTTCATTCTTGCTGTTAGGTGAGAAGAACGGGGTTTGAACAAGTACACCCAAATCAGCCGCAATTGCATGACTGTTGGTATGCCAGATTTTTGAGCTGATGTATTTAAATGTGGCACCAAAGGAAAACCATTGAGCAATACTTTGGGCATATGATAAACTAAAGTTGTAATCCATTGCTGTATATTTTTCACCAGTACCATTCTGGTATTCAAGTGTTGTTACATCGATATCGCCATAATTGAGGCTAAATATGCCTACTGCAATGGTGCCTAACCCCTGTAATGGCATAGCGAATCCGGAAAACATTGAATTAATGTCAACCACCCAGGGTTGATACATAAACAGTGCTTCGTTAGATTTCAAAAAAGCAAGACCTGCAGGATTCCAATAAATGGATGACATATCTCCGGTTGATGCAACATATGCATCTCCCATGGCATTACCTGCAGCGCCTATTCCAATTTCCAAAAAACTAGCGGATGTTGTTCCAACCCTATAGGGTTGCTGAGCTAGTCCCTGAATGCTTATCAGTAAAAAAAATGTCAAAATTGAAACTCTAAGGTGTCCTCTTAACATTACTTTATCCTTTCAATCTTTAAAAATTTTCGTGAACTTATTTAATGACACCAAATTTGCCGACTTTTTCTTCACCGGTCTCATCATCTTTAACATGATATAAATACATACCGGCAGCTATTTCCAATCCTTCCCAGGATAGCATATCCCAGTGAAGAGTACCGGTATTATTGTCACCAAAGCCTGAAAAGGTTGTCAAGCAATCTCCCGGGCTATTTAATTCCCGTACAAGCATTCCACTAACAGTAAAGATTTTGATTGTACATTGGGCAGGTAGATTCGTAAACAATAATCTTCTACGCTGGTTCAGATATTTATTGACCACTGAGGGTTCCATCATGTTTGTAGCAACATAAGGATTTGGAACCACGCGGATAGAATCCATTAATGATTTTGCACTTTCCGTATTGATCAATTTTTCGGCAGAAACTGTGAATGTTAATGAATCGGTTTTGTACCACGGTTTCAAGTGGCGAATGGCATAAACGTCGTTTGCTTTGGGCAAGTCACTTTCGTCATCGCAACGTTGGAAATCAATGATAAACAAAACGCCATCCCATAATTTATTTGCATTATAGGGACCAACCAAAATACGATCTTCTAAAATGTCAAACTGGCCGTTAGCATTCATGTCCTGGACCAGCATATCTAAAACACGAGGTGCTCCGGTAGTATCGGCAAAATCCAGGCATTCAATTCTAAAGTTAAACTCTTCTTCAACCAGCAATTCATCTTTATTTAATCTGTTTCCATTTTCATCGTCCAGATAAGCCGCATATCTCTGAGTAATTTGTGTTTTATGCAGGGGTTGATCGGAAAAGACAATGTTATAATCCCAGCTATAGCATTCCATTGCCAGGTTATCAATATAGCGGATGTTCATGGGAGATTCACCAGGCATCCATCCTGTGTTTGCCACATCGAGTTCTGACAATGCAGCATCCATTTTTACGCCCAGTTGTATTCCATCAAAAATATCCGTCCACATGAGCTCGGAAGAAGCCAGGTGGTAATAGTCGTCCTTTTCAATAATGGAAGTCATGTTGGCAGGGCCGCCACTTCCTAAAAGGTCTGAAAGAACTAGTCTGTTATCTTCGGTTACATCATAGACTTTTAAGCCATTGGCAGTGTATTTATATCCATAACCTGCATGGTATCTGTAAGCAGAATCAATCTGATTATAAGAGAATTTTATTTTATAGACGTGGTCATCTTTTAATGAATTGATATCAATAACTTTGGGAACAATTTTACCACCACCAATAGAACCATTATCATCAACTTGAAAATCAACCGTCACTTCCTCTCCCGCAGCATCAGAACCGGGGGTAACAATTGCCACATTTGCTCCGATGAATTCTATGTTTTCAGAATCATCTTTTCTAATAATAGCATTGTTTTCAGAAGGTGAGATACCGGCATTTTCATCCTGAGATATGAGGGAGGTACCTTTAAGTTTGTCAGGTTCAATACCATAGTCGTAAGCTACCAGGGCATAATAATAGGTACGTCCATTTTGAACGGTTTCGTCTTTAAATGAATACGCTATACCAGAGTTGTCACCCAGATAATAAGCTGTTCCATTCAAAAATCCCCAAGTGGCAAAACCTTCATACTCGTTTTTAAGATCGCATTGAAAAATAGGTTTTGAAAAAGCTGCAGATCCATAACCATCTGTTATTACCATAGGATCAAGCATATCCGGATCTGTGGAACGATACACTTTATAGCCTTCAAAGTCATTTTCACCATTGAGAAAGGATTCCTTTGTCAACCGGTCTGAACGGTCATCCCACATTAATTGAACAAAACCATCACCGGCAACAGCAGTCAGTTTGGGCATTTCTGGTGGTTGAGCAAAACGATAGTCTTTTTCATATATAAGCTGAACTACATTTTTTAATGTAAAGAGTGCCGGAGCAGAGTGTTCAGCAGAAGTCAAACCTGCAAGGTCATCATAAGTATGTAGTTCTGAAATTGAGATAAATTCAGTTTGACCACGATAAAGCGGAAAGATCGCAGTAGAAAAGAGCTGGAACAGGTTGTCAATGTGTGTGGCACCGGCTTCCAGAATTCCACAGGTCATGTTTCTATATACAGATTCATCATTTCTGAACCAGTTTACATAAGGCGCTGTATGTATAGGCGCTTCGTAAAATAACAATGTTGTTAAACCCAACATGTCTGTTTCTGTTACATCCGTCCAGCCAAAGTTTGGTTCCGCGTAACCTTCTCCAATGTCCGGTTTGTGATTACATTCAGTACCATCAGCATCGGGACCGGTATAATTTAATTCACTGGGAGAAACACCGTCGAGACCTATATCGTCACCGGCATATTCATCTGCCTGATAAATTCCGTCATTATTGGTATCTTCACCATCTGACCAATCCTGATCTTCGTCACCTGACCAATGCTCTACCAGGTCTTCTTCTGTTTTGCCATAAAAAGACAGAAAATCATCTAAATTTGTTATACCGTCATACTTGCCGATAAACATACCGGCATCATTATCTCGTTCTTCATCGACCAAACCATCTTGATCATTATCTATAAAGTCATTAAAAATACCAGGACTTTCAAGATAAGCATAACCCGCGGTTCCGGTTTTATATCCACCTGAACCAACTCCATCAGTGTCCCAACAATATGACAAGTTCATAACTTTATTGAAATTACCATCTTCACCCGTGTTTTCACCACCAATATTATTGTCAAGCCAGTAACCAAATGCCATATTGGGTAGATCATAGTCTGAAATATTTGCAACAGTATATTCCCAAAAGATACAGTCCTGGGCCATGGGATTATTCCACTGAAAACCTCTTTGTTTTACTCTGATTCCCAGACCACCCCAGGGCTCTCCTTTTTGCACAGTCACACTGCCATCAATATCACCAATTTTAACATCTTTGCGTGGATAATATTTAACTTTGTCGTCATCTCCCAGGTATTCGAGATCCTGAGCATCGTTGGCAACAAAATATGCTTCTAAATCTGCTTTAATTTGGCCACGACCAAAACGGCCATCCCATTCGCCCATCCAATGCGTTTGGCGTCCTGTATAAAGCCAGCCGTGTGTTGGCCATGAGTCCGGATCATTGCTTAATGCCGGAGTTTCACTGGCATTGTTCATATAGCCAGGAACCGGATGAAAACCCCATTCTACCTGACCGGTAGGGTCACGGTCCATTTCTTCTCTATAATTGGTTTGGCAATAAAATAGAGTATCAATCAGACCCTGAGCTTCCAGTGCTTTGATTTCATCAGGATCAGTGACCGGAATTGAATCTTGGGTAATGCAGACAGCTGAGCTTATTAACAGACCCATATTGTCATGCATTTTGTTTCCACCAACACCTTTTGGCCACCACGCGGTTGTAGCAACGGGATAACCACCCAATTCCGTATTGTTTTTAAAATTCAATTGAACACGGTTACCTGACATTACACCTTCGCGCTCCAGATATGGATCACCTGCGCTGTCTTGAGGACCGTCATAAGTTTTCCCCTGAGCATAGAGGTCGGTTATGCTAAGAAATAATAATCCAAAACAAAGAATAAAAAGTTTTATCCTCATAGTTAAAAATCCTTTCGAAATTCTTCCTCTCATTAGATTCACACCTTTAATTCAAAAGTTCTTAAAACGAAATACCAAGGCCCAATTTGACTAATCGAGGCGCAGACCAGTTTGCGGGGCTGTAAATACTTTCTTCATAAGTACTAAAATCACTATAAAAACCTAACAGGTCGCTGGGTTTGATAATCGCCTGGTTGGTGCGTCCTGTATTCGAGTTTACATTGTTTTCGTTCAAGTGATCAAAAAGATTATATACCCGTAAGGTTGCAATAAATTTGGCTCCCATAATGGTAGCAATGTCATAATGTGCTTTTAAATCAAATTTATAGTGAGCAGGTTTACTTGCTCCATTTGGATATAAATTAATTCGGTTTAATGGGTTTTCACTGATTGGACTCCATGTGTATGCAGAACCTGATCCTGCCCAACCCATTACTGATACACCCCATTTGCTCAAGTTATATCCAATAGACATATTGACAGTATGACGCTGGTCCCAACTCATTGGTATTAATGTTGGAATAGGATCCTGGCTGCTACCTGCACGACTAAAGGTAAAGATAGGATTATCAGCATTACCACGTGTGTATTGTAGGGTATAATTGACTTCGGCAAAAAAGTTTGCAACATGTGCATTGTATTTCAGCTCGAGGCCTCTTGCGTTTCCATAGTCTTTATTGCCATAGAGTCCATATCGAACAGAATTATAGGTGGTAACAATATTGACTGTGGACAGGTTATAAATATCTCTGTACCAAAGAGCGACTTCAAGATCCATATAATCATTAAGCATCTGCCATAAACCTATTTCATAACTAACAGTCATCTCCGGGTCAACATTGGGATTACCCAATGTGGTCTCATAATCTCCAGGTGAGATTACATAAGAGCTGTTGAGATACATGGTGCTATGTGGGGGATATTGATAAAAGTGGCCATAGCTAAAACGCAGCAATGCTGTTTCACCCAATTTATAAGATAAACCTAAACGTGGGGCTATATTAATTTTAGCTTTTGCTTTTGGATATGTACTAACCCAATCTTCTGTGCCTTCTTTTTGAAGCAGGTTACTGGGATTTCTATAGTTGGAAGGGTAAGTTGTATTTGGATCAAAGTATTCACCTCTTACACCCAAATCAATAACCATGTTGTTATATTCCATTTTGTCTGAAATCCAACCAGCAAATTGATAGGGTTTCTTTTGGTAGCTGTCTGTATATACGGTTGAATCAGACGGCAACTCTGGTGCATAAAGGAAATCTGACGCTGAAGTGTTTCTATAATAATTTAAAATCGAACCGCCTAAATAATCATAATCAAATTGTTCACCCTGAAAACCCGCTTCAATATTATGATTATAGTTGGCCTGCCAGGTTATGTCAAAACGACCGAGCATTTTTTTACTTGTTGTTTTGGAATAGCCTTTATCTTGACCACCTGTGACAAATCCTGTATATGATGAATTTGTTGAAAAAGAGTCATGAATGTAGCGACTATCCTGTGGGTCTTCATATAGATAACTGCCCCCCATATCTTTTGAATATGATACTTTGACTTCATAAAATAATTCCGGACTCAAAATATGGTTCAACTGGTAGGTCAGCATCTGACTTTTGTTGTGACTTCTACTACGACCATCGGGTTTATATTTTCTGGAATGGCTGTAAGATTGTCCTTCACTCTGATTACGTAAATACATTAATGACATTTTCAAGTTTTGCATTTTGTATGTCAGCTTGCCGTTGAAATTTATGGATTCGGACCAGCTCATAGGAACATATTCATTGTCACCTGTATTTTCGTTATAAAGGTATGCGCCGGTTTCAGGATCATATGAGGTACTGTCTTGGTACAAACTATAATCCGGTTGGTCCGTTACATTGAACCGTCTGACTCCATTTAAATAGCCATCATTATCCTGAACTCTGGCACTTGTGAAAAATGTCAGCTTGTCGCCAAAAACAGGGCCGTGTAACATTACCTTATAATCTTCGTTACGGTCCATTTGAGATGGCTCAAGGCCGATATATACATCATCATGGGTAGTAAAATAGTTTCCTAAATACCCTTCAATTTTACCATGAAAGTCTTTACCGCCCTCTTTTGTTACTGCATTGACAATACCGCTCATAGCCTGTCCATATTTGGCGCTGAACGTACCGGTAATGACTTCTACTTCCTGTACCGCATCAGGATCAATCTCTATCATTTGCCCTCTGTTAAGCCCATTATTGACAGACATACCATCGATCAAGTAGCTAGTCTCATTACTACGACCACCACGAAAGTGGCCCTGAACAACACCCGGTTGCATAGCAACAACGCTTCCGGTGCTTTCAACAGGAAGAACATTAATATCTTCTGATGATACATTTCGAATTGAACTCGTCTGGTCTTTTTTGATAGCAACGCGGTCTGCGGAAACGATAATTTCTTCACCAAGATCCAAAGCTTCCTGGCTCATTGTCGTTGATAAAGTTAAAGTGCGGTTTACAGATACTTGAACGTCAGTTATGAGTTTTGTTGCATAACCAATACACATGAATTTGATAGTGTATTTCCCCGGAGGAACATTCAAAATAAAGTAGTTTCCCTCTATATTTGAAGCTCCACCTAAATAGGTGCCATCGACCATAACGTTTACACCTACAAGAGGCTCCCCTGTTTCAACATCTTTAATGGATCCGGCAATTTTACCGGTTGTCTGAGATAATAAATTTCCAGACAGACATAAAAGAAGGAGAAAACCAATGGTGAATCTTTTCATAAACCAATCCTTTCCTTATTCTTTTTTTCATTCTATATTCTTTATTGATTTCCATTTTACTCCTCGAAAATATTGATATACACTATTAATCATTAAATATTTATTATAAAAAAGGGGCGGTTAAATAATTCAAAAAGCTATTTAACAGCGTCTTTGATTTGTAGCTTTTATTCTGCATAACAAAAAGATCTTGATTATGCTGGACTCATATTTAAGATTGTCTACCTTGTGTGTTGATTAAAAGCCAATGATAAAACATAAAAGCTAAAACGTTTTAGCAAAATAGTTAAAAAAATTTTATTACAACAAAATCAAATTTTTATTTATAGAAACTATATTGCTCATGGTGATTATTACATATTAAAATGTTTTTATTAAAAATCAGGCAAATGAAATACAATGTTAATTATAAGCTTGCTTCAATGCGGTAATTTTTATGATTAAGATAATATTTTTTAAATAAATCAAATAGAATGGATGTATCAATTACTGCAAGAGATGTATCAATTTTGAAAAATGTTCTTTTGAACAGGGATTGAATCGTTTTTTATTAATCCACTAAACTTTATCTTTTAAAATTTTCGTTATTTGATGGATTAATAATCACAGCAGGAAAAGTGTGAGGATGGAAATAGAGTTTTGTATAAATAGTTGCAATACATGCATCAGAAAACACATGTCGCTCTGGGAAGAGTTTGCGAAAAGCTAAAATTAATTGTTAAAATTTTTCTGGTATTCTGAAGGTTTTACTTTAAAGACATTTTTAAAACATTTTGTAAAATATGAAGGGGTTTCAAAACCAACTTTGAAAGCAATTTCAGAAATGGTCAAGTCTGAATTTTTCAAAAGATCAGATGCTTTGTGCAGCTGAATGGTTTTTATAAATTCACTTGGAGCAAGACCTGTAATTGTTTTGATTTTTCGATAAAAAGTAAGCCGGTTCATTCCAAATGTTTTACCCAAATTTTCAACAGATAAATTTGAATCCAATATTTGCATTTCCGCCTGTGCAATTACTTTTTGAAGAAACGCTTTGTCAAGATCTTTGATCCGTGGTTCATTTTTAAAGAACAGAATATCTTTGGAAAAATGTTCTTTAATTTTCTCTCTGTTTTTTATGATATTTTTTAATTTTAATTCAAGGATTTTAAAGTTGAATGGCTTTGTGATATAATAATCAGCACCGCATTCAAGACCTTCTATTTTATTTTCTTCAGTAGTTTTGGCAGAGAGTAAAATTATAGGAATGTGGCTTGTATCAATATCAGATTTTAATAACTTTGTCATCTCATTGCCATCCATTATGGGCATCATTATATCGCTAATAATAATATTGGGTTTATATTTTTTTGCTAATGCGAGACCCTCTTTGCCATTGTATGCTGTAATGATCTCAAAATCTTTGACAAAATTATCTTTCAACATCTGGACAACATCTTTATTGTCCTCAACAACGAGTAATACTTCTGCATTATCTTCAATAACATTTATTTGATTGACAGTTTGCTCCGGTAAATTATCTAATTCCTCAGAAACAAGGTGCTCAAAGGAATTAAAAGCCGCCATATCATTTATGATTTCATTGTTTTTATATGCAGCAGCATTAGAAGGCAGTTGAATGGTAAATGTGCTGCCTTTATTGACCTCACTTTTTACACTTATGTTTCCATGATGCAGTGTCACTATTCTCTTGCTAAAGGCTAATCCTATACCTGTACTTGTTATTGAAGAATATCCATTTTGGTCAATATTATGAAACTGCTCAAATATAAGTTCAAGTTCATTCTCAGGTATACCAATACCAGTATCTTTAACACTAATTTCGATGCATCTAATATTATCTTCAATGCATTCATTATATATAACACATAGAGTAATCTCTCCATTGTCTGGGGTGAATTTAAAAGCGTTTGAAAGAAGATTAAAAATAACTTTTTCAAATTTTATAGCATCAATAAAAACATTCATTTGTTCATGTTGAGCAAAAAAGTTTAATTTAATATTTTTTGTTTCTGCCGAGCCTTCAAAGAATATTAATATATCTTTTAAGAAACTTACAATATCATGCTCATAAATATTTAGAGAGACTTTTTGAGCTTCTATTTTTCTAAAGTTCATTAATTCGTTAATGAGCTTTAATAATCTTTCAGCGTTTTTGTTTAAAATATTCAACTGTTTGGTAATATAATTGTCTTTGATGTTTAGTTTTTTTAATTGATCCAGTGTCCCTAAAATAAGAGTAAGAGGAGTTCGGAATTCATGAGAGATGTTTGTGAAAAATTGAATTTTAAATTCATTCGCTTTTTTTACAGTTTCTTGCATCTGATATAACTCGTCACGCTGCTTTTCAAGTTCAATTAAATGTTCTTCAATTGCCAGATTTTTTTCATTTAATTTACGATTCATCATTTTATTGATCTGTAAAGAACGGAACAGTAAAAAAAGAAAAGCCGCCAGCAAAAAAATTGCTGTAACAAGTGTAAAAACAAAATATCGCTGCGAATTGTATTGAATGAATAGCCTGTTCAAGATTTGATTTTGAGTTTCAATTTTTGATCGGATATTATGGATTTGATCTGATTTTATTTGCAACAATCTTGCATTTGTTGAATCAACAAGAACAGATTCCAGGCTTATATTTTTATCAACAGTATCTCCAATTAATATTTTAAATGCTGTTTGAATTGCAACATCCCCACCTGTTGGATAAAGAAAAGAGGCATCTAGGACTTTATTCAATACCATTTGAAGGCCACCACCTTCTCCGGGCAAGGCATCAATACCAATAAATTTTATCTTTTGCGCCATGTTCATTTTATTCAGCGCTATAAAGGCTCCAGCAGCCAATCCATCATTATGACCATATATCATGTTTATATTTGGGTGTTTTTTTAATTCATTGAATAAAAGTTCCTGAAATTGAAGAGTGTCTTTTATTACCCAATCGTGATATTGACTTTTCAAAAGTTCAATGTTTTCATTGTATTTTAAAGCATCTGCAAAACCTGCATGTCTATCATAACTGGGTGAAGAACCGGCCAATCCACAAATTTCGTATATCTTGCCGCCATTTTTTAATTGATTTACTGCATATAAACCGGCTTCAAAACCAATTGCATAATTATCTGCGCCAATATAGGTATTGTATAAATCGCTGTTAATTTTCCGGTCCAGCAAGATTACCGGAATTCCACTTTTGTAAGCTTTTTCCACAATAGGCGTTAGAGGCTCAGCTTCATTTGGGGAAACAATTAACAAATCAACTTGCTGATCAATCAAATAAGTAATGTCATTGATTTGTTTTTGATTGTTAGATTGGCCATCTAGAATTAAAAGTTCAATTTCAGGATGTAATGATGCTTCAAGCTTTATCTCATAATTCATGGACTGACGCCATAGATCATTACTTACGCATTGAGAAAAACCCACAAAATATTTTTTGTTTTTATCAGGGGAAAAATCTTTTGAACAGCCCCCCAAAAGAATTATCAAGATAAATAATAAATAATTTTTTTTCAATATTACCATTATGCATTACTCATATATCAATTTAATAAATGCAAAAGCACATCAGTCATAATATCCATAGAATATAAACAGTGTCACGTTAATATTCAGAGTAGAAAAACATAGTAAAATTCGCCCAAAAAAACAAGTATAGTTTAATCCCCTGGATTTATTCCGGAAATTTGAAAAACCGATATTCGGAGAGGAAAAGGTTAGATTCTTGTTAAAGATAATATGAATTTACAGGTAGACTGTCAAAAATGGGAAATCAAGAGTTGGTAGTATTATTTACATGATGCCCTGAAAATAAAATCAACATCCAGTTCAATATTTTCTATTATATCACCATTGTACTTGTTTTCAATTGTATTCATTAATATTCGAACCGCATCTTTACTCATTTGCTCAATGGGCTGTACAATTGCGCTGATTGGTGTATATGATACCTTGAATGCTATAGGATCATCATAACTGATAACTGACATTTTGTTGGAAATATCTACATTCAATTCTTTCAGACATTCTACACCCATAAGCCCGAGTTTATTGGTGGTAAATAGAATTGCATCGGCTTGTTTTTGAATAACATCTTTGATCGCTTCCATTAAAACATCTTTTTGATGGCTGAAATCAAGATGTTTGATAATAGAGTGGTTTATAGGAATTCCATTGTCTTTTAAAGCATCAAGAAAACCATCTTCTCGTTGCTTCATATGAATCAATTCTGGGATTATATTAATAAGGGCAATATTTTTTCTATTATTAGCTAACAGGCGTTCTGTGGCTTTATAACTTGCTTTATGATTATCAATCATTACCGAATGTGTATTAGGTATGTTAAATATTCTGTCTATAATAACAAAAGGTATGTTTTGTTCTTGTAATTCAATTATTTCCTTTTCACTTCCATGAGGCGGCGTAATAATAAATCCATCGACCTGGCCATTTTTTAAAACTTTTAATTGGTTGGAAAATTTTGATAAATTCTCATCCGAGTTGCCCAAAATAACATGATAGTTATATTTAAATGCTTCAATTTCGATATGTCGGGTCAGGTTTGCAAAAAATGGATTTGATATGTCAGCTACTATGAGTCCTAAAGTTCTTGACTTGCCATGTCTTAAACTTTTTGCAAGATAATTTGGAGTGTAATTCATTTTTTTAGCAACTTTTAAGACTTTGGCTGTCATTTCATCGCTAATTCTTTTTTCTTTACTTTTACCATTGAGAACAAATGATACAAGTGAGGTTGAAACCCCAAGTTGTTTTGCAATATCTTTAATTGTGCTTTTGTTTTGCATAATAAAATTTATTCACCAATTGATAACCAGTAAACTATAAATATCTATTTAAAAGAATCGGGATTTACAAATTTTTTCTAGTTGCTCATTAACTTTTTGTGTTTTTTAAATCAATGTCTGTTTCAAAAAAGTTACATATAAACGTTTATAAAAATTTTTAAATGTACAGAATATTATTAATGATTTTTTAATTTTTCTTTATACAATATTTATTAACAAATGTTAGGATAATATAAATAAAGGCTGGAGAAAGGCCGCAAAAAAATATACAATTAATATTTCTTTACCATAGTGCAAATAAATTTATTTTATTTAAAAAATTATACTCAAATTACCATACATATTTGAATATAATAAAATTTTTATAATAATATCCTAATTAACAATTTATATAGAAGAAAAGCAAGCAAAAAGAATTTTAAATCCAAATAGCTTATGCTATAATGCTTAAATTAAATTTTTTGGTTTTATATTTGGGTTGTATTCTTGTAGGGGAAAGGCCCTTTTCAAAAAAGGGCCTTTTTATAATGTATTTAATGGGTTCATTTATTTATCTCTAAAAAACAGACGCAACAAGGGATTTTGCTTCATTCTGAATTTTTTCTAAATGCGCTTTACCTTTGAAACTTTCGGCATATATTTTATAAATTTCTTCTGTTCCGGAAGGACGAGCTGCAAACCAGCCATTTTCGGTAACGACTTTTAATCCGCCAATTGCAGCGTTATTGCCGGGTGCATGAGTTAATTTTTGCAAAATGGGTTCACCCGCAAATTCGCTGGCTTTAAGCTGGTCCGGGGTCAGGTTTTTCAATATTTCTTTTTGTGCTTTGGTTGCCGGCGCGTCTATGCGTTCATAAACCGGTGATCCGAATTGAGCTTCAAGGGACTGGTAGATCTCGCCGGGATCCCGTTCGGTTTTGGCTAAAATTTCGGCAGCTAACAGGTCCATTATAATACCGTCTTTATCTGTTGTCCATGTTGTTCCATTCTTACGTAGAAAAGAAGCCCCCGCGCTTTCTTCACCACCAAAGCCATAAGATCCATCAATGAGTCCATCAACAAACCATTTGAAACCGACCGGTACTTCGGAAATTTTCCGCTCAAGATGAGCTGCCACACGGTCAAGCATTGAACTGGAAACCAGAGTTTTACCAATTGCAGCATCCTGCCGCCATTCCGGACGATTTTGGAACAAGTACCAAATGGCAACCGCAAGATAGTGATTGGGGTTCATCAATCCACTGCTTTGGGTTACAATGCCGTGTCTGTCATAATCCGGGTCATTACCAAATGCAATGTCGAACTTTTCTTTCAGTTTTATCAGACCTGCCATAGCATAGGGCGATGAACAATCCATACGGATTTTTCCATCTTTGTCCAATGTCATAAAAGAAAAGGTTGGATCTACATAGGGATTCACGTTTTCTATATTGAGCTTGTATTTCTCAGCAATCGGTTCCCAATAGGCAATACCGGCACCACCCATGGGATCAACACCAATTTTTAATCCGGCAGATTGGATGGCTTCCATATCAACGATGTTTGCCAGATCATTTACATAGGGATGTACGAGATCAAGATGTTGTACATTTTCTGCTTTTAGCGCTTTTTCGTAGAGCATGCGTTTAACATCTTTTAAACCTTTTTTCAGGATTTCGTTGGCGCGTTTTTCTATTACACTTGTAGTTGCCGTGTCTGCAGGGCCGCCATTAGGTGGATTGTATTTGAATCCTCCATCTTCTGGTGGATTGTGCGAGGGTGTTATAACAACCCCATCCGCCAGACCTGAGGTTCTGCCCTTGTTGAAATTTAGAATAGCATGAGAGATGACGGGGGTGGGTGTGAATCCAAGACCTTTTTGAATGATTACTTGCAGGTCATTTGCCGCAAAAACCTGAAGCGCTGTTGCAAAGGCTGCCTCAGACAGTGCGTGGGTATCCTTTCCGATGAAAATGGGGCCCTTTATATTATTTTGATTTCTGTATTCACAAATGGCTTGTGAAACAGCAAGGATATGCGATTCTGTAAAGGTTTTTTTTAATGAAGAACCACGGTGTCCTGATGTGCCAAAGGAGACCAGGTTTGAGGGATTTTCAATGTCGGGTTCATATGTATAATAAGCAGAAACAAGTCCGGGAATGTTGACCAGTAATTCCCGTGGAGCAGGCATGCCGGCAAGTTTATTTTGACTCAATTGTAACTCCTTATTTTTTAAATTTTATATATTCAACTGTACTTGGAAATTTCAGATTCAGGTTATTTAAAAATAAGGGATACATCTTGAAAAAACAATTGATAATTGAAATTTCTTGATGAATTGAGCATACCTGGTCTATATTGGGCAACAGAATGCAAGAGTATATGAAAAGATTTTTGCTCGAGTGTTGGTTTACTGTATTCCCCAAAGTTTTGATGTTTTCTTTGTCAGAATTATGATTTGTAGGATTAAAGGATGATAGGATTGAATTGATGTTATGAATTTGATCGTGACGGAGATCATCTCGTCACGATCGTCTCCTTGCTTACCAAGACACTACAATCCCCAATATAGCGATTCCAATCCGTGCTGATCTGTGGAGATCAGTGGCCTATTTTCTATCTGTCAATTCGGCCACGGATTTACACAGATCCTCACGGATAAAAACACGATTGAGTAAAATGTTTGCTTTTTTGCGTTATTTTGGTTATGATGCAATACGATGATGTTTAGTAATGATCCGGTAGTGGGGCCGTTTATCAGCGTTGATCCGTTGGCAATGAAGTATCCGGGGTTGAGTCCGTATAATTATACGATGAATAACCCGTTAAGACTGATAGACCCAAACGGGTTGGAGACAAAACAAATAGGAGATTATCAATTTTATGAAACTGATGATATTATAGTTGAAGCAGATAGACCAGTAAATTGGAATTATATATATATTTTAGATGCAATGACACAATCGTTAGATAGTTATTCTAGTAGAAATAGTAATAATCCTGGTCTTTATAATAATAAGACCGGACCTTCGCTAGGTTTGACAGCAGAATCAGTTTATTATCAAAGTATTTGCCGTGATTTCCCGGATGCGGGGGAAATCACTGGAGCTATAAGTAATTTCATAGGCATCAATGGTGGAGTATTAATGTCGGCTCATGAGCTTAATTTAACTCAAATTACAGATTTTAAGTATTATCCTTCGATAAGATTTTTAAAAGGTGTTGGTCTTGTTGGATATAGTTTCGGTTTAATTAGTGGTGGCTATCAAATATCTACAAGTTACAATAACAATGATTATTATGGTATTGGGCTTGGTGTGTTAGATATTGGAATTTCTACAGTATCAACTTTGTCAAGCCCTATAGTTGGTGTCCCCTTAACGATTTCATATTTGATAGTACGACCAAAACTTGAAACATTTCCTGTAGATGCGAGTAATGCCGCACGTATTGGAGTATCCCGAATGTTTAAATATTATTAAGAAGGTTAGAAATGTTCAAGATTTATAAAATTCTTTATATAAAACTTTATAACTTGATGCTATGGAGTTATAATGATGATGATGTTGCAGATATTGGTGCAATTGTATTGTTGAGTGTTTTCGCATCATACAATATTATAAGTATAATACGGATATTGAATAAAATAGCTAGTTATTCTATATTGAATACTATTGCAAATTCATCATTAATACATCAACTAATTGGATATTTTGTTATAATAATTATTCATTTTTTATTGTTAAAACCGAATAAAAATCTTGATATAATGATAAAAGAATATGATGAATGGGATAATAAATATCATGACTTGGGTAATATTTTAATCTGGGGCTATTTTATATTAACCATTGCACTTTTTATTATGTCACTCTCAAAGTAAATGATCATTTCGTAGTTCGTAGCCTGGACCTGTGGCCCAGGTATTCATCTTTAAGCGCCGTCTCACTGCTACCCATGCAGTGACCGTCGCATTTTTGTCTGAATTAAGATTTGTAGGATTTAAGGATTATAGGATTGAATTGATGTTATGAATTTGATCGTGACGGAGATCATCTCCGTCACGAACGTCTCCTTGCTTACCAAGGCACAACAATCCCCAATATAGCAATTCCAATCCGTGCTGATCTGTGGAGATCCGTGGCCTATTTTCTATCTGTCAATTCGGCCACGGATTCACACAGATCCTCACGGATAAAAACACGATTGAGTATGTAGCCTAGGACCCCTGCCCCAGGATTCTTTCTGGCTTTTAAAGCGGACCAAACTCTGGCGCAAAATTATTTAAAATGACTTGACCGAGGAAAATTAATTGGCTACTTTGGTCTTTCACCAAAAGTACCTAAAATTGTCTGAATAATGGGGAGTGCCCCTTTAGACAAATGTGCCTTAATATATTTTGTGAAACGGGAATCTGCATCGTTACAGAAAGGATTATAATGAATAGAGCAAATTTGTTCATATTATTTGTCATCATTTCAAATTTATGTATTGCACAGCAGAACGTTGAGAACATTGATTTTTTGTCTGATAATTGGAAAACATTAGGTTCTGCGTCAGTAAAAGAATCTGATTCCGGATTTATTACTTTAATTTCAGAAGGTGTGGGAATTGCATATCTTGATGGCCTGGAGTTTGAAAATGGTGTAATAGAGTGTGATTTATACTCACCAACTCAAAAGGCTTATTTAGGGCTTGCATTTCGAATAGGGGAATTAGTTAATTATGAATGTATTTATTTCCAGCCTCATACCAGTGGAAAATGGGATGCAATACAATATGATCCCATTTTTAACAGCTCTGCAACCTGGCAGCTATATAACGGGAAAGACTATCAAGCTGTAGCAGATATCCCGGTGCAAGAATGGTTTCATGTAAAATTAGAGGTAATTGATGATATTGCAATTGTTTATTTAAACAACAATCAAAATCCTTCTTTGTCAGTAAAGTTGAAACATGATATTACATCAGGGGCAGTAGGCGTTTTTAGTTATCACCCTGCGAATTTTAAAAACCTAAAAGTAACAAAATATGATCCCCTTTCAGGTTCCGAAAAGCATCATGAATCCAATATAAAAGACGAGTCATATATATCAAGCTGGCTAATTTCAGAGCCCTATGATAACTATAACCAAAATAAAGATATTCAGGTATTAAATAAAAGTATCAATAAATGGCATTTAATAGATGCAGAAGACTATTTAGTAAATTTGAACAAGCATTTTGTAAAAACCAATACAAAAAACACTGTTTTAGCCAAAGTATTCATCAATTCAAAAAAAACACAGAGTAAAAAGTTGTATTTTGGATATAGTGATAAAGTCAGGGTCTGCCTCAATTCTGAAATGTTGTTTGAAGGTGATAATAGTTTTGTAGAATCAGGTGATTACAGGGATAGAGGATATGTTTTAGAAAATGACAAGACAATAGATGTGCTTTTTCTTGAGGGGGAAAATGAATTGATAATGGAAATATCCGAGGACAAGTTCGGTTGGGGTTTTATTGCTCGAATTTCAGATTTAAAAGGAATTGAAATCAGGAAAAAGAATGAATAAAATTGAATACTTGCCAAACATCAAATTTTATGGGTCGTTCGATATTCGTCAGTTCAAATTCTGGGCGACAGGCCCAGGCTACGGACTGGAGGTGAATATTAATGAGTTATGAAATGATATTATTAATAACTGGAATTTTAGTGTTTTTTGCAAATTTTAGAGTTTTATCAAATCTTCGTCATATGGAGCGAGAATATGATAGCGGTAAAATTTTTTTCAATAAGGAGGAGATGCAAACAAAGAAGGGAATAATATCATATCAAAAAACACTATTAATTGTATTGTATTTTGTAAGTTTTATATCCATTTTGTATGGAATAGTTGAGATATTTTAATGTTATTACAATGATTTGTTAGAATTTCAAGTGTTGATTGAAATTTATTATTGTATTGAATGTTGAATTGGTTAGTAGTTCAAATCTATCCGTGGGATTTCTTTCGCATTGCCACAATAGTGTGAAATTGAATGTTAATTATTTATATCATTACGTCGTCACACTGCTAACCCTGCAGTAACCGGCGTTTTTTTGTCTGAATTATGATTTATGGGATTAAAGGATTATAAGATTGAATTGATGTTTTAAAAACGATCGTGACAGAGATTGTCTCTGTCATGGTTAAATTTTACCTCTCCGCGTTCATTGCGAATACTCTGCGATCACTGCGGTAAAGCTTTTTGCTTCTGTATTTAGCCACGGATTCACACTGATCTTCACGGATAAAAACACGATTGATTAAAACATTTGTTTTTATGCGTTATTTTGGTTATGATCCAATACGGTGATGTTTTAGTCATGATCCGGTTGTGGGGCGGTTTATTTGCGTTGATCCGTTGTAGGGAAAATATCCGGGGTTGAGTCTGTATAAAATTATACGATGAATAACCCGTTGATACTGGTTGATCCGGATGGGAGGGATGTAATTGGGATTAAATTTGGAGTTTCTTTGGGGGCTGACCTTGGATTTTCCGCATTTAAAACTTAAACAATAGATTTGAAATAAGGAGTTATTGATCTTTTTAAAAAGTTTAAAAAGGAAGATAATACTGAGAAAACAATTGTTAGAAAAGATAATGAAATAGAAAAATGGGGAAATAATTAATAGGATAAAATCTAATGGAATTTGATTTTAAAGATATTATTTTTTATATGTTTATTTGGTTATGGCTTTGGATATTTTTTTATAAATTGAATGGGTTTCAAATTTTATCAAAATTATCAAGAACACACAAAAGATCAAATCCAAAATCTTTAAATTATTTTTTTACCAGCGAGAAATTTTTTAAATTGTTGTTCAATGTTATGTTTATTTTTACTGTGATTTTTATTTTGTTATTTACTTTTGTATAACATCAGTTCGTAACCTGAGCCTGTAGACCAGGTATTCTTCTTAAAGCGCCGCCACTGCTAACCATGTAATGGGCGGCGCCTTTTTGTTTGAATTAAGATTTATTGGATTAAAAGATTACAGGATTGAATTGATTTTGTAAAATTGATCATGGGGGAGATTGTCTCCGTCAAAACTCTGATTATACCTCTTTACACCATTTTGAAAGTCGCATCCTGCCTGCCGGGTCCATCTGCGATGGACAAGCGAATTGAATTTCGTTCTTCATGGTAATCCCCGGAAAAATTCAGATGTTTTGGCGATGCTGATCCCGAGCCTTTCACATCCTGTGAGAAAAGTACTAAGAAATTAGAGAACGTAATCAGTTTACTACGGTGCTCTCTATTTGGTGACTATCTAATAAAAATACAAGTTAACTTGATTGTGATTTGATGAGAATCAATGGGGATAGGAGCATTTTGGGTTCTAAAATTTTCTATTCTGAGTATTTAAACGTGTTCCGATACGAAACATATCAAAAAATTATTCAATTTAAACGAAACAATATGAAATAAAATGATCCAAAACGAAAAAAGACTTGCATTATTGTAAAATAATTATTACCATGAAAAAGAGATTGATCTAAAATGAAAGAAAAAAAACCAAAATGGAAGTTATTATGTTAAATGAAGAAAGAAGAAGAAAGCTTCAAGAGATTTTGGTAACCAATAAACGGCTTATCGTAAATGATGTAGCAGAGGAATTTGGGATTTCTCCCGTTACTATACGAAAAGATCTCGTAATTATGGAAAATAAAGGGATTCTTACCCGTGTTCATGGCGGTGCGGTATTGAATCAGTCAGCGGTAACTGATCTTGCTTTGACAGAGAAGGAAAGGATCAGAGCAAAAGATAAAAGTAATATAGCTCAAAAAGCTGTTGATATGATTGATAGTGGAGATGTAGTTATTCTCGATTCTGGCTCAACCACAACATTTATTGCCCGTCTTTTAAAGTTTTATAAAAATATCACAATTATTACAAATGCAGTAAACATTGCAAGTGAATTAGCTGCAAGTGAAATTGATATAATACTTACAGGAGGAAATTTAAGGGAAAATTCTTTTTCCCTGGTTGGCCCCTTGGCAGAAGATGCAATTACAAGTGTAGCAGCTGATAAATTATTCCTTGGCGTTGATGGTATTGATTTGAATGTTGGTTTGACTACTCCAAACATTTTGGAAACAAAAGTAAGTAAACTCATGGTAAATGCGGCAAGTGAAGTTGTTGTTGTAACTGATTCCTCTAAATTTGGAAAACGCAGCTTAGGGGTGATTTGTCAAATAAATCAAATTCATAAACTGATTACCGATAGTGGAATTCCCAAGGAGTATTTGTTAAAACTTGAAGAAATGGGTATTGAAGTAATAATTGTATAATGGAGACGTAGATGATGGCGAAACAATCAGCCCATGAATATTTAACTTATCTTGAAATATCTAGGCAACAAAAAATATGGAAAAATGCACTTACAGCTCTTATATATGATAAAGAAAAAAATCAACAGTTAATAAAAGATTTTGTAGATCGTATTTGGATATTTGTTGGATGTGGCACTTCTTATTATATAGCTCAGACCGCCAGTAGTTTATTTTCAAAATATACTGGTATTATTAGTTATGCTTTACCTGGATCAGAAATTCTCATTAATCCGGATTCTATCTTTTTGAAGAATAAAAAATATTTAATAGTTCCCATTTCCAGATCTGGTGAATCTACTGAAACTGTTCTGGTTGCAGAAAAATCTCGTAAAGAATTTCATATTCCTACCCTGGCAATATCATGCGATCAGAATTCTTCACTTGTAAAAGCGTGTGACTATTCTATCCCTTTCCCATTTGAAAAGGAAAAGAGTGTCGTCATGACCAGTTCATTTACAACGTTGTTATTAGCTTTAATATACATCGCTTTAATTTTGAGAAATGATGATGCCACACTTGAATCTTTATTTAGTGTTGTTGGGTCTGGTGAAAAACTTGTTAAAACACATGAATCGTTTATAGAAAATGTTGCTGCAAACACACAATTTAATGATTTCATATTTTTGGGTCAGGGGCCCTATTATGGCATTGCTAATGAAGCTGCATTAAAAATGCTGGAAATGTCCATTACAAATTCTACGAGTTTTCATACTTTGGAATATCGTCATGGGCCAAGGTCTTTCGTCTCAGAAAATTCACTAATAACATTTTTAATCTCCAGTTCAGGAGCCGGCTGGGAAAAGCCTATGATTAAAGAGATCAAGGATTTAGGTGGTAAGTGTTTTGTTTTGCATGGTGAATATTCACAATTTATTGAGCAAAGTGCAGATTTCAGTATCTGTATGAATCAATCATCCGACATGTTTAATATTTTCCATTATGTTCCTCTTTTGCAGTTACTTGGTTTTTATCGTGCAGTTTCTAAAGATATTAATCCGGATTTGCCTCGATATTTATCCCAAGTTGTCACATTTGAGCAAGCTGATAGTGAAATAAAATAACTGTTTTTACAAATTTGAAAACCAAGAAATGCTTTCATAATTTATTTTATATAAAAGCTTGAAAATTAAACTCAGATAATTATCAATATTTACATTTTATCTGTTTGTACAAAAACGAGTTTAGGAACTATTTATTCAGAATAAAGAAGGTTATTAAATGGCAGAAAAACGACTGGATGTTGTCATCATTGGAGAATTGAATATTGATCTTGTTTTGATAAATGTACCCATGCCTGAGAATGACAAAGAAATGCTGGCAGAGGATATGCGGTTCGCTATGGGTTCCTCTTCTGCTATTACTGCACATAATCTTGCATCAATCGGAGCAAAGGTGGGTTTTATTGGTAAAGCCGGTATTGATAACTTTGGTGATTATATGATAAAAAAATTAGCTGCCGGTGGTGTTGAGACGTTATCAATTATTCGTGATAAAAATTTGAAAACAGGTGCTTCCATTGTTCTTGCAAATCTACCACACAGAGCAGTGTTGACCTACATGGGGGCAATGAAATGTCTGGCAATTGATGATATGGATTGGGATTATATTTCACAGGCTCGTCACTTGCATTTGGGATGCTATTATTTACAACCTGGTATTCGTCCCGATTTACCGGCTATTTTTGCCAAGGCAAAAGAATTGGGCATGACTACTTCTCTTGATACGAATTGGGACCCTGAAGATAAATGGGATAAAGATCTTTTTGATGTATTAAAGCATACGGATATATTTTTCCCGAATGAAGATGAAGCCCTTCGTATTGCAAAAACGGATGACATTGAAAAAGCCATTGAATTTTTACGCCAAAAAGTCAGGGTACTGGTTGTCAAGCGTAGTGATAAAGGATCGATACTTTGCACAAACGATAAGACTTTTAAAGCTCCATCTTTTCATGTAACACCTGTAGAAGTTACGGGTGCTGGTGACAGCTTTAATTCCGGGTTTATTTATAAATTTTTGCAGAATTCAGATTGGACAGAGTGTTTGCGTTTTGGCAATGCTTGTGGAGCTAATGCAGTCACAGCAATTGGCGGTACCGGTGCCTTTACTGATAAAAAAGTATTACAGGAAAATTTAAAACAGATATTAAAAAGTGCGGTTAATGAATAATTTTAGTCTTGAAAATTTGCACCAATTTAACAGTGATCAAAGCATTGGGATATATTCTGTTTGTTCAGCAAATGGTTTTGTTCTCAAAGCAGCGATGCGGCAGGCCATGGAAGATGAGACCAATCTTTTGGTAGAATCCACATCCAATCAGGTGAATCAGATGGGTGGATATATAGGTATGACACCATCCCAATTCGTTGATTATGTTCATGAAATTGCCAGAACTGTAAGCTTTCCGTTAAACCGGCTGATTTTGGGTGGTGATCACTTGGGCCCAAATCCGTGGCAAAATGAAAATGCAAACAGTGCTATGGAAAAGTCTAAACATATGATTCGTGATTATGTACAGGCGGGTTATCAAAAGATTCATCTTGATGCCAGTATGAAATGTAATGATGACAACGGTCCTTTACATGAGCCATTGGATTGTCATATTATTGCTGAAAGGGCCGCGGATTTATGTGAGGTGGCAGAACAGACATACCAGAATATGCCTCCTGGTTCACTGCAACCTTTATATGTTATTGGCACAGATGTTCCAATACCGGGAGGTGCTGTAGAGGAACAAGATATAGAGATAACCAACACTGTTGATATTAAAAATACAATAGAAATTACCAAAAAAGCATTTTTAACACGAGGATTGGATAGCGCCTGGAAAAGAGTGATAGCAGTCGTTGTTCAACCGGGTGTCGAATTTGGTGATGAAATTGTATTGAATTATTCTCATGATCAAGCAAAAGAACTTTCGCTGTTTATTGAAAATTATTCCAATTTGGTATATGAGGCCCATTCTACAGATTACCAATTGAAATCAGCTTTGCGCCAGATGGTAAAAGATCATTTCGCTATCCTTAAAGTTGGTCCCTGGTTAACTTTTGCTTTTCGAGAAGCTGTTTTTGCTCTTGCCGAAATTGAAGAGGAACTTTCTTTCTCGAGAAAGGGTATTGTTTTATCACATATCAGGGAAACACTTGATCAGTTAATGTGCGAAAATCCAACATACTGGAATAATCATTATAAAGGTGATCACAAGACTCGGTCATTTTCTCGAAAATATAGCTATAGCGATCGTTCAAGATATTACTGGAATTTACCACATATACGTGAGTCACTATCAATACTCATTCATAATCTCAATCATCATGAAATACCTGCTACACTTTTAAGTCAATATTTGCCAATGCAGTATCAGTCGATACGAGAAGGGCGAATACAAAACAGTCCCGAAGAAATCATTCAAGATAAGATCAGGGATACTATAGTGATATATTCATATGCATGCGGTTATTGTTAAACAACCTTGAATAGGAAACTAATATTAACTTAAATTTGGCTAACGATGAAAAAAAGAATTTGGTTCTATTTTGCAATAACAACGACGTTATTCTGGGGATTATGGGGCGCTTTTATTGAAGCACCGGAAAAAGCAGGCTTTCCAGCTACTTTAGGTTATACGGTTTGGGCACTAACGATGATTCCTTGCGCACTGGTAGCTCTAAAGTTTGTCAATTGGAAGTTGGAGAATGATTTGCGTTCAATTTTCCTGGGATCTGTTATAGGATTCCTTGGCGCTGGTGGACAACTGATCCTCTTTCAAACTTTGAGAACAGGTCCTGCTTATCTCGTTTTTCCTTTTATTTCATTATCACCAATTATTACCATTTTACTATCGTATTTTTTCTTAAAAGAACGGACTGGTAAAAAAAGTTGGGTTGGTATTATCATTGCCTTGTTGGCGATTCCCTTATTGTCCTATCAATCTCCGGATACATCCGGACGAGGTTATTTCTGGATAGTGCTTGCTTTGTTCGTATTCCTGGCATGGGGAATTCAGGCTTTTGTGATGAGGTTTGCAAATGAACGCATGAAAGCTGAAAGTATCTTTTTTTATATGATGATAACGGGTCTTTTACTGATACCGTTTGCAATTTATATGACTGATTTTAGCCAACCCATAAATTGGGGATTTAAAGGCCCATATCTGGCGGCAATGATTCAAATATTGAATTCAATAGGCGCTTTATGTCTGGTATATGCTCTGCGTTATGGGAAAGCGATTATTGTTTCTCCATTAACAAATGCTATCGCACCCGTTATTACAGTTGTTCTCTCTCTTATCATATACAGTGTAATTCCTCATCCCATAATAATTTCTGGAATGGTACTGGCGCTGATTGCAACTTTTCTATTGGCAATAGAGTCTGAGGAAGATGAATAGGATTTTCAATTATCAAGGAGATAAAAAATGAAAAATATTAAAAATATGTTGTTTTTTATTTTTCTATATGCTGTTTCTATTTTTGGGGCAACAATTAAGGGGACGATTACTGATGGAGCAACTGGTGTACTCCTGCCTGGTGCAAATGTTATGGTTGGAGGTACGAGTTTAGGTTCAGCGTCAGACATAGAGGGTAGATTTACTATTCAAAAAATACCACCTGGTAACTATACCTTAAAAGTCACATATATAGGATATGAAGTAGCAGAATATAATGTTCAAATCAAGACAGCGAATCAAACTGTGATGCAGAATGCCGAATTGGTTATGTCATATATTGAGGGAGATGTGGTTGTTGTGTCTGCCCAATCTGTGGGTCAATTGGCGGCCATTAACCAGCAACTTGCTGCTGACGCCATGATGAATATTGTTGATGCTGAACGAATTCAGGAATTACCAGACCAGAATGTGGCTGAAGCCATTGCACGTGTTCCCGGAATCACAATATCAAGAGTTGATGGTGAAGGTGCTAGTATCCGTATTCGTGGCCTTAACAGCCAATATAATCAGGTTCAAATTGATGGTGTTGTAATGGGCGGAACAGGTACTCCTGGCCGTGCTGATGACTTTAGTGGAAAACAAAGCAGAAGCGTTACATTGCAGGGTATTTCTCAGGAAAATTTAAGTGGTATTGAAGTATACAAAGCCATCTTGCCGGACATGGATGCGGCAACCCTGGGTGGAACTGTTAATATGCGTCTGGGCAGAGCCCCTGAGGAAAATGAATACGACATCCGTGTGTATGGCGGTTATAATGCATACGAGGAAGATTTGAATCAATATAAAATAGTTGGAAAAATGTCCCGACGTTTTTTCGATAAGAAATTGGGAGTTCAATTCGGCATAAATGCTGAGCAGCGTAATCGTGGCAGTGATCGGTTAATTGGATCAATTCAACGAGAAGAACCTTATATTGATGGAGTTCGAGTAACCCAATACAGAACAACGGGTGCCACAATAAGTAATACAAGAGCGATCCGTACTAAGCAGGGCATTGATGCCATATTCGATTATTCAAACAAAGGGACCGAGATTTTATTCTCCAATTTTTTCAATTCCGGTGGTTTAACTTCCAGAATGATAACAAGGAATGCATCCAGTCTCAGTGGATACAAAACAGAGAGTGACGTGTATATGCTTTCAAATGCATTACGCGGTACACACAACTTTTCTAAATTCGATATAGAATGGCGAGTTTCGCATTTTCGCTCTGAAACAGATACACCCGACGATTATCAAATACGATTCAATTTGAGCCCAACAGATCAGGGTGAAATTGATGCTTTAAATGCTGCCAACAAGCTTACAATTACGCCTGAAGACTATTTAGATTTACTTCCGAATACGGGTATTTGGAATTTTAATGAAGTTTATAAAGATGAAGGGCATATTGAAGAAGTTAAATATGCCGAAAAATTTGATATTAAATATCCATTTTTTTACAAGAATATGTCAGGCTTTATAAAGACAGGTGTTCTTTTTAAACAGGTGGAGCGTTCAAGTCGTATTCAGCAGCGAAGTCTTTATGACGGCTTGTTTCCTAACGGTGCTTCAGGACCAGTATGGTCAGAATATACTACAGATTATAATCCTGATCCGGTGCTGAATGGAAAGGTCTCAATCAACCACTATATTGATGTGGACAAAATCAAGTCTGTCTGGACTGACTGGATCAAAGACTATGAATATGCTGCATATAAGCCTCTGAAAACGGATAACGAAAATTATGATATGACGGAAAATTATTACGCCGGCTATTTGATGATGAAACTCAATGCCTTTAATGATGTATTGACCGTTATTCCCGGCATACGTTATGAAGGTGATGATTTTGATGCAACTGGATATTATCACTATATCAAAAATAAAAGTACGGTAACCTTTAATGGTGTATATGAGCCACGAAGTGCAAAACGTGAACATGAATTCTGGCTGCCAATGGTGCATATAAAAGTGAAACCTTTGGAATGGCTTGATACCCGATTTGCCTATACTGAAACAATTTCCAGACCCAATTTTAGACATCTTATTCCATATGTAACCGCATCTTTCGATAATGAAGCTATCACTGAGCGTGGTAATCCAGATCTCAAGACAGCAACGTCAAAGAATTTTGACCTTTCAACATCAATATATAGTAATAGATTTGGGTTATTTACAATTGCAGGATACTATAAAGAAATTAAAAACTTTTCATATACGCTCCAGTACTATGTAGGAAGTAATGAAGATGCAATAATGTATGGACTTGATGAGGATGACCCTGCCTTTGATGCGAATCATTATATTAATAAAAATATTTCATTTCCTGTTAATACCCATGGTCTTTCCACTGTGAAAGGTATTGAAGTTGACTATCAGGCCAACCTCAGTGCTCTACCCGGTTTATTGAAAAATTTCACATTTGGTATCAATTATACACGTGCATTCTCAAATTCATGGTTACGGCACTATGAGGTGACACTCGACAGTATTACCTATATTAGCCAGGCTCCATGGATCGTTGAGCACATGACTTATGACATTGGTTTCCGTAAGGGACGTCTTCCGACACAGCCTGATCATATTTTAAATATGTCTATTGGCTATGACATTGGCGGTTTTTCAGGTAGATTTTCTACATTCTTTCAGGGACGTAGCCTGAGCGGCGTCGGGCGCATTGAAACTGCTGATACTTATGTTGAAGACTTTGTTCGCTATGACATGTCACTGCGTTACAAAATTAATGAAAAATTGTCCTTACTCTTTACTGGAGTAAATTTGACAAGTACTCCGGATATAACAAGCCTGAGTGGTACAGACAAACACTCAACCTATTCTGTTTATGGTGCAATGTATGATTTTGGTGTACAGTATAGTTTTTAAATGATGAATCCTTATCACAGCTTGAGATATTTGCAAACTGATTGACAATTGGCAGAATATTGCCTGGCTATATAAATTTGAGCTTATTGACAAAAATTTCAAGTATTGTTTTGACGAATTGAAGCCCAAAGAAATAATGATAAAATTTAATTTAAAAATGGAATTAAAGTTCAAAAGGGAGGTGATAGAATATAAGAGTAAAATTCAAGTTGAAAAGAAAATACTTTGTTTTTTTAAGGAGGGAAAAATTAAGTATGAGTAGATGATGTTTAATAGTTTCGTTAAGCTTGTAACGTCATCATTTTTGAATTGGATTAAATTTACAAACTTAAATAACTAAAAAATTTCAGTATTGATTTTCGGAAAAGGGAGATTTATAATGAGAAAAACAATTACAGTTTTATTTATAATCTTTTGTTTGCTTACTGCAAACACAGCGTTTTCAGCCGAAGTAAATGTTCCGGCAGCAACAGTTGATGCTTTGTATAATGCCGCGGCTAGTGCCAGCGCTGGAGATGTTCTTATTCTTGCAGATGGCGGTATCTATCCTATTACCACTACTGTGGCTAACAATGTTCCTCTAACCATTAAAACCGCTGATGGTGCCGCAACTAAGGCAAGAGTTGTGTTCGCTGCTGATGCAGCAGGTGAATATACTGGCAACATGTTTCAGGCTGATGCAGCGCTCACATTGAAAAATATCATTTGTAATGGTCAGCAAGGTACTCTTGCTCCTTATGCAACCCGATGTGTCAGACAAGGTGAACTTGGTGAGGCAAAACTGCACCTGGATGGTTTGGAAATTTCAAGATTTCGATTTGTGGTTCCTGGAAATACTATAGATTCACTCATCATTGAGAATTGCTTTTTGGCTGGCAATTTGTCTGTTGCAGGAGGTTGGGGCGGAACTTTTGATTACCAGGATGAAGCTATAAAGTACGCCAAAATCCAAAACAATACATTCATGTTTTGTACATTTGGTCCATTCCTGAGCAATGGCTGGGGTGATTACCGTGCAGCTGTATACCAGCAACAAACACTCATTGTTGACCATAACACAATATACAATATTACCGGCGCCCATGGTCCAACCACGATGTTTTCCCGCATTGAAAATGTACAATTTACGAACAATCTTTATGTAAATGGCACAATGCGCCCTAATGAATTCTTTTCCGACAAGTATACCGATTTTCCACAAAACGAAGATGATATTACCGACTTTGTTGATACCATTTCTATGCTTGGACCAAAAGGATCGTGGCTTATAAGCGCCGAAATGGTTGATTCAGCCGGTACTGTAATTGATATGCAGTCTAATAACATCAGCTATACCTCCGAGGTTCTAAATGCATGGTCTACAAGAGGATTGGATAAAAGCTGGACTATGACTAACAACACAGAATCGGTTATTATTGATCCTGAAAATGCCTACTTTGAAGAAGAGGTTACTTTTACAGATGCGCCTGCAACTCCAATGTTTGCAATTGAAGCAATTGCCGACTATTGTGTGCTTGGCAATGCCGATCCTGTTACTTATGCTGGTGAAACTCCATTTCAGGGATGGGACTGGTGGACCGGTCTTGATGCAACTTTTGATTTACGGGAAAAATCTGAATTGGATATGTCTTACAATACCGACGCAACATCTTATACCGCAGGTATTGGTGGATTCCCCCTGGGCGATTTGAACTGGTTCCCCGAAAAGAAAGCTGAATGGGAAACTTATTTAACAGGCGTTGAAACAAACGAAACAGCAGTTCCTGCTGGATTTAGTTTAGCACAAAACTATCCAAATCCTTTCAATCCTGAAACTGTCATTAATTATTCTATAGACAAACCAGCTAACACAAGTCTGGTTGTTTATAATTCTTTAGGACAAAAAGTAAGAACATTGGTAAATGAAATGAATACTGCAGGTACACATCAAGTCGTTTGGAATAGTATGAATGACTTTGGAAAAATAGTTCCAAGCGGTATTTACTTTTATCGCCTTGAAGTTGATTCAAAAGTACAAGTTAAAAAAATGATATTGATGAAATAGTATCCAGGATAATACTTGTAATTTGAAATAAGATAATCATTTTTTGAAAGAGGGATACTTTCACGAAATTATCCCTCTTTTTTTGATCGCTTTTCCTAATGGTAATTAATGATTAACAAGGATTTGTCAGTATTTATTAAAATCTATTTTTTCAATTTGTCATTAATTGTCCAACTCTTTCAATAAAATTAAAAGCCAGTTAAATTGTTTTGTACAAGATTAGTGGTTAGAATTATGCAAAATCATTTATTTTTTATTATTTACATTTTTATGTTTAACACTATATGTTTAAGCCAAAATTATATTTTAGACTTGTGGCCTGACAACATCCCCAATTACAAGAAAACGAATCAAGTTGAAAAAAGCGATTCTACTGATATTGTCAAAGTCAGTTTTGTTCAAAAACCGAATATTGCAGTCTATCTTCCTTCTAAGCGTATTGCTACTGGCCAGGCAGTTATAATCTGTCCTGGTGGTGGATACAGGTTCCTGGCTTATGATTTGGAAGGTACAGATGTAGCAAAGTGGTTCAATTCCAAAGGAATTGCCGCTATAATACTAAAGTACCGTTTACCTATATCAAAAAGCAATATTACAAATCATAAATCACCACTACTTGATGCTCAACGAGCAATACGATTAACCCGATACCACGCATATGAGTGGAATATTAACGGTGATAAAATTGGAATTATGGGTTTTTCCGCTGGTGGACATCTTGCTTCGACAGCTGGTACCCACTTTGATGATGGTGATGAAAAGGCCAATGATCCTATAGAGACCATGAGTTCCAGACCTGATTTTATGATTTTATTATACCCGGTAGTAACTTTTACAAAACCTTTTATGCACCCGGGATCATCAAATAGATTACTTGGGGAAAATCCTGATTCTACTTTGCTTGAATACTATTCCAATGAGTTACATGTTACAAAAGATACTCCTCCGACTTTTATCGTTCATTCTGGTGATGATCCTGCGGCTCCTGTCGAAAATAGCCTGGTATTTTATAGTGCATTAAAGGACAAGGGTGTTCCTGCAGAAATGCATCTTTATCAAGGGGGAACGCATGGTTATTCACTGGCAATAGATCAGGGTTATTGGAAGAGTTGGACAGATCTTTGTATTGACTGGTTAATTTTTCAGAACAGAGAACTTTATTAAAACAACAAATTGATAAGGTAAATATGAAATATTCATTTTTTTTAATTTTATTAATTACGCTCACTTCATGTCATCAAAATAATCCGTCTGTTAAGCTTCAAGAAATTGATGTGAGTACCCCTTTTGCAATGCCCGGTATTCAGATACCTGATTTTACTGATTGCCCTCAATTTCCAATTACTGAATTTGGCGCCGCGCCGGGTAACAAAGAAAAAACAACTTTGGCGATTGAAAAGGCTATTGGTGAAGCAAATAAAGCTGGTGGCGGGATTGTAATTATTCCTGATGGAGAATGGATAACAGGAAAAATTCATTTAAAAAGCAATGTGAATCTTTATTTAAATAAAGGAGCTGTCCTTCTTTTTTCAGATGAACCAGCAGATTATTTGCCAGCAGTTCCTTCCACCTGGGAAGGAATGGAATGCTATAATTATTCACCACTGATTTACGCTTATCAATGTAAGAATATTGCGATATCCGGTGAGGGTGAAATTAAAGCAATAATGAATACGTGGACAAAATGGTTTGAACGTCCTCCTGCTCATATGGAAGGTTTGAAACGTCTGTACCTTATGGCTGCAAAAGACACTCCGGTTGAAGAGAGAGTAATGGTTAACGACGCTTCCAATATGCGTCCTCATTTTATACAATTTAACAGATGCCAGCATGTCTTGCTCGAGGGTATATCAATTACCAACAGTCCTTTCTGGACAATTCATCCATTTCTAAGTAAGCATGTTGTTATTCGAAATGTAAAGGTCTTTGCCCATGGACATAATAATGATGGCGTTGATCCCGAGATGTCTCAAAATATGCTTATTGAAAATTGTGTTTTTGACCAGGGTGATGATGCAATTGCTGTAAAATCTGGTAGAAATCAGGATGCCTGGCGTTTGGATACCCCAACTAAAAACCTTGTAATTAAAAATTGTATTGTAAAAAACGGACACCAGTTATTGGCGATTGGAAGTGAACTGTCTGGTGGAGTAGAAAATATTTATATAGACAGCTGTGAGGTTGTTGATAATGCAAAGCTGAATCATCTTCTTTTCATAAAAACAAATGAACGCCGTGGCGGCTATGTTAAAAATATTCATGTCAGCCATATTAAAGCCGGAAAGATTGATGAGGGAGTTTTAGGTATTGATACGGATGTATTATATCAATGGCGTGATTTGGTTCCAACTTTTGAAACAAGATTGACGGCTATAAAGGACATTTATCTGGATGATATTAAGGTAAAGGATGTGAAATTCATATCAAAAATATCTGGTCAGAAAGAACTGCCTGTTGAAAATGTGTTTTTGAAAAATATTGTCGCTGATACAGTACAAGGAGAAAAGAATATACATAAGAATGTTCTGAATTTTAATAAAGAATAGTAGTAATAAATTCTTATGTGAGGAAACTAATGGTGTTAATTGCTAAAAGATGAAATCCAACAAGATTTTTCAAAATCAAAAGATGCTATTATTAAAATAGTTGCCTTCTCTAACGACGGTCTATGGGAATATAATAGTATTTTTGAGATAATAGAAAAATGCAAATGAAAAACATGTAAAATGGATTAAGTTCATGTATCAATTCTTTAAAGATGTTAACTAATTATTCAAAAGGAGTTTGCAAAATGAAGAAGAACTTGTATGTCATGTTGTTTATTGCTTTAGGTATCATGATACTTGGAGGTGTTGCCAGTGCTCAGTTGGTAGGCGAAACATTCCCAAGTCATATGGGTTTTGTCGATGTTCATTTTGCGCTGACTGTGAATAATGCTGGCAATGAATATGTCGTGGGACTTTGCAATGACACACTTGCAACCAAAGAGGCGGAACTCTGTTGTTCATTCAAGCTTGGTGAAGATGGTTCTTTAAAAGCCTTGAATGGATCAGCCTATAGCGCGGACAATACAGTGATTGTTGCCGCTGGTGATATCCTTGATGTTCAGATGACCGCGAATTTAATAACAAATACCTATGATGTATACGTGACAACAGGTGACGGCAGAGTTACTGTTGCCAATGATTATGCTTTTCAAGTGGCTACCGATACGCTGAATTCAGTTTTGCAAACCAATAGCGCTGATGTGTACGTTACTAATATGACCCATGATCCCTTTGCTGACATTGCTATGGGTGATTTGTATTATGATGCGGCTTGTGGAATGTTCCAGATGAATTGTTCATTGGTTATTCCCGAGCTGGACGATATGGGCGTTGTCTGGGCGCTTACTTTTGCTGATAGCGGCGCCAAAAGTTGGTTAGATGTGGGACCAGTCCTCAAATTGAATAATGATTTTACAATTACGGCACGCTATGCCGGTACCTACATGGCCGATACGACAGTGACCTATACCTCAGGTGACACCATTAAAGTAGATATGAAAGTCAATATTCCAGCGCAATCTTATACCGTAATTTTGGATAAAGGCGATGGCCGTTTTCCATTGGCTACAGACTATAAATTTAGAAATTTTGTGCAAACGATCAGAAATTTGGCGACATACATTGATGTAGATGGTTATGATTGGAGCGGTACAGCCGCGAATATCGTTGTAGAGAATCTGGAAATTCATGATTTTCTAAATGTCCCCTTTAGCGATTTACCTGCCCTGGCTGAAGTGAAGGGACAGTTTGAGGCCAAATTCAAAATTTCCATTGACTCACTTGGTTCTTCAGGTACTGTTTGGTGTGCAGGTTTCTGTGATACCCTGGCACAATCCTGGGCCGATGTAGGCCCCATTTTTAAATTAAATAACGATTTTACCATTTCAGCTCGAAACGGCAATTCATATTCATCGGATGTTAGTATGACCTATGCAACAGGTGATTTGCTTGATGTGCAAATGATAATGAATTTAGTTGCCCAAACCTATACGGTGATTATAGACAAGGGCGAAGGTCCTGTCGCCTTGGCAACGGATTATAAATTTCGTAATGCCAACATCGTAGCCAATACTATGTGGACATACATGGATGCTGAATCCGAATGGGGCGGCGATCCTGCTATTATTACAGTTAGCGAACTTGAGCTAGATGACTTTGCTGATATTGCTGTTGGTCCTTATGCTAATGCTTTGGAATGTACCTTTGACTTGATGATCGAATCGCTCGGAGATTCTAAAGGTGCGGTATGGTGTCTTGGCTTTAGCGACAGTACCGCTTCCGAGTGGGGCGATGTTGGACCCATTTTTAAACTTAATAGTGATTATACCATCACAGCACGTAATGGCAGTGCCTATTCGGCAGATACGACGGTTACTTATGCCGAGGGCGATGAGTTTGGCGTTACGATATTTGTCAATGTGTTTACACAAACCTACAATATCGAACTTTTCAATGGTACCGGTGATACTATCGCATTGGCAACAAACTATAAATTTCGCAATCCTGCTCCTATTATCGATAACTTGTGGGTATACCAGGATGCTGAATCGGAATGGTGCGGTGATCCGGCTAATATTGTTATTAACAATTTAGAGACAAAAGCTGAGGCAATGCCAGCCAATGTTTGGCAAAATGTAGCCATTGCCGAGCAAGATGAAGCCATGATTGCCACCTTTGATCTTTCTGTTGATAGTATAGGTGCAAAAGGTATTGTTTGGATGTTCGTTTTCAGTGACAGCGCTTCAGTGGATTGGAGTGATCCGGGACCTGTACTCAAGTTTACTAAAGACTATATACTCACAGCACGCAATGGTAGCACCTACATGGCGGAAAATGCCATTACCTTTGAACAAGGTGATCAATTTTCAGTGGAAATGTCCATAGATGTGCAGTCCCAGACCTATTCCGTGATTGTCACAAAGAATGATCAAGAACCAGATATATTAGCCGTTGATTACGGATTCCGCAATCCCTGTGATGTTATTGATAATGTTGGTGTAATGATTGATTATGGTGCCACATACTCAGGGACTGGTGATTGGGGCATCATTTCCGTAACCAATTTTGAAATTTCAGCAGGTGTTTCTGATGTTAAAGACATAGTGTCATCCCCAATCAAGTATGAGCTCTACAACAACTATCCTAATCCTTTCAATCCGACCACACAAATCACGTATTCTCTTGCAAAAGCCGGAAATGTAAACCTGACCATATTTAATGCCATGGGCCAAAAAGTGGTTACCCTGATAGATCAATCAATGCCTGCCGGTCAGCATAACGTGACGTGGGATGGTAAAAATTATAACGGCCAATCAGTAGCTGGTGGAGTTTATTTCTGCCAGATAAAATCTAAAAACTTTATACAAAACCGAAAGATGCTATTGTTGAAATAGTATCATATTGCCAAAACAGGTAAGGAAAAATTTAACCTAACCTACCAATTACCCAAAAGAGCGGCAGGTTGTTACCCAAGATGACGACCTGTCGTTCTAAAATTAGTAAAGAGAAGGTAAATTGTATAACACATCATTTTTAATTTATTATTATTTATTACCTATTGTAGAAGGACTTTTATATGAAAAAAAAATATTTTCAACTTGTTTTGATTCTGTTATTATCAACTATTTCTTTGATTGCCCAGCCAATTATTATAGATCATAATTGTACAAATATTTATAAAGTTCCACATTCCTTTATTGCTAATGCAAAAACCAATCTTCATATCGGATTTGGATATACATCTCATGGAAGTCAAATATTGCACGGTATGACGGGATTAGTTGGTTTTATGAATTCAAAAGGTTATGAAAAAGATTTATTTAAATGGGATACCACAGCAGTAGAGGGAGCACTGCATTTGCATAAAGGAGATGCCTATGGAGATGGAGATCTTGATCATGATGCCGGATACTATCCCAAGTGGGTAAATGAAACGCGCGAGTTTTTAGGATACCCAAACGATAAGGGTACTGGCAGTAATCATCCTGAAATTAATGTAATTATGTGGTCGTGGTGTGGACAGTTATCCTGGTATAGCAGTGAGGATGTTCAGAATAAATACATTAATGAGATGACCAGCCTGGAATCAGATTATAAAAACATTGTTTTTGTATATATGACAGGGCATACCGACAGTACCGGTTTGGATGGTACACTGGTAGAGAACAATCAAATAATACGGGATCATTGTATTAAAAATGAAAAGGTCCTTTATGATTATAATGATATAGAAAGTTATGATCCTGATGGTAATTATTTTGGTGATAAAAATGTAAATGATGATTGTTCATATAACGGAGGTAACTGGGCAAAAGAGTGGCAGGATTCTCACATATTGGACAAAGACTGGTACCAATGTGATTCGCCCCATTCGGAACCCTTGAATGCCAACTTGAAAGCATATGCTGCCTGGTGGATGTGGGCCCGTTTAGCTGGTTGGGATGGTAAATAACTGGTAATGTGAATTGATGATGATAATTTTTTAATACGAATAAATCCAGAGCTTAATGTGATATCTATAATATGAAAGACAATAATGAATGTGTCTGATTATTACAATGTGTATGTTTTGGAGAAAATATGAAAAGAAGACATTTTATTAAAACGGTTATGAACAGTGCTGCAGCTATGAGTACGGTTGGCATTTCTCAAAAGGTGCTCGGTGCGAATGATCGTGTTAACCTTGCTCTGATTGGATGCGGTGGCCGCGGAGGATTGCTGGTAAGAGGATTTATTGATGATGGCGCACATATTAGCTATGTATGCGATGTCAATAACAATAGAATGGGAGAAATGGCATCGCTGATCACAGAATTACAAGGTAGCGCGCCACGACAGGTTAAAGACTTTCAAAAAGCACTAGACGATAAAGATGTAGACGCGGTAATTGTTGCTACTCCGAACCACTGGCACGCCCTGCCAACAATTCGGTCCGTGCAGGCAGGAAAAGATGTCTATCTTGAAAAACCGTCATCGTTGACAATTCGGGAAGGTCGGCTTATGATTGAGGCTGCAAATAAATATAACCGGATTATTCAAGTTGGCGCCCAGAACCGCAGTGCACCTTATGTGCATGCGGCAAAAGAATATGTTCAGGGAGGTAAATTAGGCGACATCCATCGGGTTAAAGTGTTTGGAATGCAGCCAAAGCTGTCGTTTAATCAAAATGGCAATCCCTTCTATCTTGGCAATCCAGCACCTGTGCCCGATTACCTGGACTGGGATCGCTGGCTCGGCGGTGCTCCGGCGAGGCCATTCTATCCCTCAATTCTCGATCAGTACGCCTGGATCGCTTTTTGGGATTTCTCAGCTGGTAACCTGGATGACGCCGTTCATCAACTCGATATAGCCTTGAACATTTTGGGTGAACCGGTACCATTGTCCGTTGTTACCGCCGGTGGTAAATTTCATTACAAAGGTGACGATTCTCAAACTCCAGATACCCAGGTAACCACATACGAGTTTGATGATTTTATCATGAGCCTGGATCTGGCCAGCAATACTCGTTACATGCAAAAAAGCACGTCAACTATCAGGCGCAATGACAAGTTCCCGTACTGGACGCAAAATTCAACACGTATCGAGTTTTACGGAACAAAGGAACTGATGATCGTTGGTCGTATGGGCGGTGGCTGGCTGACCATGACCTCAGGCGGCAGGGTAGTAGAAAAGATGTATGGCAGAGTGCCCGATGATGCCCATCGCCAAAACTTTTTAGAATGTATCAAGAGTCGGAAACGTCCTGCCGGAGATATAGAAATTTTCAACAATAGCATGAATGTCGGCCATATGAGCAATATTTCTTACCGGGTTGGTAACAGGAAATTGTATTATGATTCGTCAAAAGAGTGCTTTATCAATGATCCGGAGGCAAATGCTTTGCTAAAGTTTGATTACCGGGAAAAATACAAAGTACCGGAAAGCGTCTAAGAAAACTGGATTTATAACAGGTTATCTGGTCTACAAAAGATATAGTTGTTTTGTTGTATTAATGTTGAGTGGATTTACATTATTTTTTAAACACCAATTTATTGATTTGAATAACAGGCGGTTTACAAAATCCAGGCTCAAGTAAAGTGCAACAGTTAAGATTTTTTTTGAGGAAATCCATCATGAATCAAAATATCAACAAAAGTAGAACGGCAATCCTTTTCGTTGTCAGTCTGATTTTATTTGCATTTATCATAGTCCCTTCCGGTTATTCAGAGCAAAACCGGTTTACACCGGAAGCCTATCTTGAAAGAATGGAAGCTGAAGTTTCGAACAATGCCCAAGTTGAACAAAAAATTGACAGCTTGTTATCCCTAATGACGCTTGAAGAAAAAGCAGGACAGATGCTTCATATCTTTATTGCTGCCAAGTCTCCATCTGATACTGTTGATTTTAATGAAAATTTTAACACAGAAAGAGTTGTTGAATTTGCCCAAAAATATGGCTTTGGATTTGTTCTTGCAGATTTGGGACTGTCTTCCATGGACTGGAGCGATTTCAAGCCTCGTATCGAAAAACTTTACCTGGAGAATTCAAGACTCAAAATTCCCTTCATTCATGCGATTTGTCATCAACATGGACCGTCCTTTCTTACTGACGGGACCATTTTTCCGCATAATATTAACCTTGCGGCCACATTTGATACTACCCATGCATTTAACAGTGGATATGTAACTGCTCTTGAAACCGCTCATTTGCATCACAGTTTTGTATATGTCCCGGTAGTTGATTTGGGCCGAAATCCTCACTGGCCGCGCTTTTATGAAACCTTTGGGGAATCCTTTTTGGTTTGTTCTGAAATGGGCAAGTCCATCGTCAAAGGTGTTCAAAACAATAAAGATGCCCTGCCTTATAAAGTATCAGCTTGTGCTAAACATTTTATTGGATATTCCGATCCTAAAAGTGGTTGGGATCGAAATCCTGTTCTCATTCCCAAGCAACAAATTTATGAATATTTTGTTCCCTCTTTTCAGGCTTGTATCGATGCAGGCGTAAAAATTATTGAGGCTAATAGCGGTGAAGTGAACGGTGTTCCGGTTCATGCATCCTATGAATATTTGACAGAACTCTTGCGAGATCAGATGGGCTTTAAAGGCGTTTTGAACAGTGACTGGGCTGATATTCAAAAATTGATCAATGATCACGGGGTTGCTGAAGATGAAAAAGAAGCCACCTATTTAGGATTGATGGCAGGGCTTGATTGTATTCTCACAGCAGAGGATTATCGTTTTGCTCAATATACCTGTGAACTGGTGCGTGAAAACCGGATTCCGGTTGAACGTATCGACATGTCGGTTAAGCGAATTCTGCGGTTAAAATATGACTTGGGTCTTTTTGACGAGAATTTTTCCATTCAACCCAATTATAATGACAGGATCGGGCGAAAAAATTCCAAAGAGAAAGCACTCAATGCAGCAAGAGAATCACTGGTTTTAGTTAAAAATAATCAGAATGTTTTACCGCTAAATCCGGATAAAGTTGAAAAGATTGTAGTTGCCGGGCCGAATGCGGACAGCAGAAGCGCTATTGCTGGAGGTTGGACAGTTATGTGGAGTGATGTTCGTGACGAACACATTCCTGATAAAGTCCCGAGCATTTTTCAGAGCATACAAGAACAGTTTAAAAACAGTACCATTGTTCTTGCCCGGGATGAAAAAGAAATTCAGGAAAAGGCTATAGGTGCGGACGCAATTATCTATGTTGCAGGTGAAAGACCTTACGCCGAATATCATGGCTCTATCAATGATATGAATCTACCTGAAAAACAGATAGATGAAATTGAAGCAGCGATTAACATGGAAAAACCAGTCATTCTAGTGCTGGTAGCTGGAAGACCGAGAATTGTGACACGTGTTTATGAAAACGTAGCAGGTTTTATCTGGGCGGGACTGCCCGGATACCAGGGAGGTACTGCCATTGCTGAGCTGATAGCTGGTGCATATAATCCGAGCGGTAAACTGCCATTCGAATATCCAATTGGTCCCTCCACAGTGATGAATTACAATCGTAAAAAAATTACTGAATCCATCATGAAAGAAATCAATAAAAAGACTTCCCTGGCACATTTTGGTGATGGCCTTAGTTATACAACGTTTCAATATAGCAACCTGCAATTATCCGATACTTTGATAACAAACCAAAATCAAAAGCTTTATGCAACTATTGAGGTGACCAATACTGGAAAAAGAAAAGGAAAAGAAAGTGTTTTGTGGTTTATTAATGACGAGAAGGGACGTATCACCCGTCCGATGAAAGAATTGCACCACTTTGAAAAAGGAGAGCTGGCGCCGGGTGAAACAAAACAATTCAAATTTACTATCGATCCCATACAGCATTTGTCCTATCCCGATGAAGAGGGAGAATCAATGATTGAAAATGGATTTTTCACATTGATGGTGGGAGATCTAGAAAGTCGTTTCAAATTTTTGCAAAAATAAAAAAGATTGAAAATTATTTTAAATTAAAAGACTTGTATACAATACCATTGTCAAATTACCCGGCTGGAAATAACTGTTTTGTGCATGTTTTATTTTACCCACACTATTTTGCGAAAGGATAATGATCATGAAAATATTCAATAAAATAAAAAGACCTGGTATCCGTCTTTCGCTTGTATGTCTGACGCTATTTATGCAATTCACCTGGTATGGTGATTGTCTGTGCGAAGAGACAGCCGATATCATTTGCAACTGGACAAACAGCAGATACAGCGATGGTGGTGAATTATATTGGGACCGCGGAATTAACTGTGGTGATGAGGATGAGGATGGCACGGATCTCGAGAACAGTACGGATACCTATTGGATTTCTAATTCCGGTAATTCAATAATCGAACTAGGCACAACCGCTGAGACCCGTTTCCCAGGAACAAATTCAGCGAGAATGTATACAGATGCCAATATTTATGCCACATGTAATCAAAACTCTAGTGTTGAACGGGCTGAAATACATTGTAATGAAACCTGGCGTGAGGAGGGAAGGGCTAGGGAGGGCAATACTGTGTGGATGGGATGGTCTGAAAAGTGGACGGATTTTGACGAGTCCCACCCATCGACTGTATTACAATTCAGATGCAATTGCGGATCTGGGTCGCCTGCCACAGAGATTACACTGAGGAATAATCGAATATTGATGTTATATGTACATGGTGGGGATTATAGAACACTTGTCGGTACCCTTGAAGAAGATACATGGTATGACTGGATTGTGGAGATCAAGTTTGCCAAGGACTCGACTGGCTACATCAAGGTATGGATGTATGAAGCGGGAGATCCGGATAGTTATTCTTATAATGATACCCCGACGGCTCAGGTACTCAATAGTCCTAACATGTTTGATACAGATGCGTGTCCCCATTTGCGGTGGGGTGTTTATCGCTGGGATTCGGGAGATTACATGCCCGAGGATATTCTTGAAGAAGATCGAATTATGGAAAAGTATGTCGGCCCCGTGCGTTGGAAATATGGTAACAATCTGGGTGCGGAAGGTTTTGATGCTGTAAAGCCCAGAGCTCCTGAAACAACTGCTGTTGGTTCAAAAGAGGAACAGCAAGCTAGTAATATACCGAATGACTTTGTACTGCATGGGAATTATCCAAACCCGTTAAATCCGTCAACAAAGATCACGTACTCTCTGGCACAAGCCGGAACCGCTACTCTGACTATTTTCAACAGCATGGGCCAAAAAATAACCACACTGGTGGACCAATCCATGTCTTCCGGCCAGCATAGTGTAATATGGGACGGAACGAATGATTACGGTGAAGCGGTAGCTGGCGGTGTTTATTTTTACACCCTGGCAGTTGACTCTAAAGTACAAATGAAAAAAATGGTTTTAATAAAATAATATTATTTAACTCGAAATAAAATTTAAGAAATCTCCTCCAAATAAACAGAATGGCAGGTTTCTCTGGCTATAGATAACCTGTCGTTTTTTACCTAATTAAGGATTGATAAAAACAACGAATGCTTTTAAAAAAATATTGTGCATGGAGATATAATGAATAGTTCACGTCGTCAGTTTATAAAAATATTCGGGGGAGCTGGAATTGGAATTTTGAGTGGTTGCGCAGGTAAGGGGGGAAATGTCAGGGTTTATACATCCTCTGAAACGAGCATTGTCCCCAACCGTCTTGCAGGAGCGCATTATATGGGCGATTTTGCTGCGCCAAAATTAGACACAGTACGATGCGCATTTATCGGTGTTGGCGACCGCGGACATGAGCACGCAATACAGATTGCCGAAATTGAGGGAACAGAGATCGTTGCTATCAGCGATTTGTATGAGGACCTTGCAACAAAAATCGCAGCGCAATGTAAGGAAAAAGGCAAAGGTGAGCGACACAATAATATTGCTCTTTATCACGGTGGTGAGCATTTGTGGAAGAAAATGCTTCAAGAGGTAAAGCCGGATGCTGTTTTTATCGCCACTCCCTGGCAATTACATGCGCCTATGGCGATTGAAGCAATGCAGCAGGGTGCTCACGCCTTTGTTGAAGTGCCTATAGCAACAACACTTGATGAAATGTGGAATATTGTCAATACGTCAGAAAAGACACAGCAACACTGTATGATGATGGAAAATGTAAATTATGGCCGGGATGAACTCTTGTTTCTAAACATGTGCCGGCAAGGGGTTATTGGTGAATTGCTGCATGGCGAAGCGGCTTATATTCATGAATTACGCACCCAGATGGATCAAGTGGATCGTGGCACCGGATCGTGGCGAACCTTTCAATATGCAAAACGTAATGGGAATCTCTATCCAACACATGGATTAGGCCCGGTGGCACAATACATGAACCTGGCCCGAAGTGAAGATAATTTCAAAAGTCTTGTTTCATATTCATCTCCTGCAAAAGGACGAAAACGTTATGCTGCTGAGCATTTTGATAAAGACCACCAATGGAATAAATTGGATTTTACCGGTGGAGATATTAATACATCAATCATCAAATCAGTATTAGGGCGCACAATCATGGTGCAATGGGATGAAACCAGCCCCCGTCCCTATTCGCGTCACAATTTAATTCAGGGTACAAAAGGCACATTGGCCGGATTTCCCACCCGAATTGCTTTAGAAGGCGGTATTGCAGGAGCAACTGACTCTCATCATGATTGGGTACAAGGCGAACAACTGGATGCCGTTTATGAAAAATATGATCATCCGCTTTATAAACGTTTGGGTAGACTTGCTGAAAAAATGGGCGGCCATGGTGGCATGGATTTTATTATGCGTTACCGGATCATTGAATGTCTGCGAAAAGGTGAACCTCTGGATCAGAATGTATACGAAGGCTGCTTTTGGAGTGCTGTAGCACCATTAAGTGAAGTATCTGTGGCCCAAAACGGGGCTCCACAGCAATTTCCTGACTTTTCCAGAGGTGATTGGAAAAAGACAAAACCGTTAGATATTGTGACATACGGTTATCCATTTAGAATGCAAAACAATTATCAGTTTGGCTAGGCAGTTGTCCTTATGTATTTAAATTCAAGAGAGAAATTTGTCTTTAAAAGGATTAATTAAAATGAATAAAAAATATCTGTTACTTTTGCTATTACTATTAAACAGTATCCTTTTTGCAAATGATTCATTGCAGCAAAAATGGAACGAAATGCACAAAACTAAAAGTGACGCATTGAACGAATTTAATGAACTCAAGTTTGGTATGTTTATCCACTGGGGAGTCTACTCACAGCCTGCCGGTATTTGGAAGGGCGAGAAGATTCCGGGATTGGGTGAATGGATATTTTATCATGCACAAATTCCCAGGGCAGAGTACAAACAATTGTGTGGCCAGTTCAACCCGGTCCAATTTGATGCTGAGGCTTGGGTCAAACTGGCAAAGGCTGCGGGTATGCGTTATATTGTCGCCATGCCGAAACACCATGATGGCTTTGCAATGTATGATTCAAAAGTGACGGATTATGATATTATTGACAGTACTCCTTTTAACATTGATCCAATCAAGGCGCTTTCAGATGCCTGTGAAAAAGAGGGATTACGTTTTGGTATTTATTATTCCCATTCCACCGATTGGATGGATGGCGGTGATGCGGGAGTTAGTAAATATATGCAGGAAACCCCTGAGGATACCAGCGAATGGGCAGACTGGCCCGCAAATATGTGGGACCCCGCACCTGTATCTTACGAGGAATACCTCAAAATCAAGGCCAAACCACAAATGACCGAACTGCTTAACAATCTCCCCAACCTTGTCGAAATTTGGTATGATGTACCACGTCATATGAACCCTGAACAAAGTTTTGAATTTTATAAACTGGCTTATGACATTCAACCCAATTGTTTGATTAACAGCCGTGTAGGTAATGATTTTGGTGACTATTGGGTAACCGGTGATAATAAAATTCCGGATGCTGAAGAAACTCACGATGTCTTTTGGGAAACTCCCGGAACACTAAATAACACATGGGGCTATAAAAGCTACGATGTGGACTGGAAATCAACCCGGGAATTGATTTATTGGATCATGGAAATTGCCAGCAAGGGCGGCAATTATTTGCTCAACATTGGTCCCAAAGGTGATGGAACGATACCTCGGAAAAGTATCGATCAATTGCAAAAAATTGGTGAATGGATGTCCATTAATGGTGAAGCGATTTATGGAACGCATTCATGGGATGTGACCCATGAAGGGCCTACAAAAATTGAAATTAAAAGTACCAGACAACGCGAAAAAGATGGCTTTCGCAGTGATTTTTCCGAACAGGATTTCTGGTTCAGTCAAAAAGACAATAACCTTTATATTATGGCACTGGTATGGCCCGATGATGGTACCGTGACCATTAAATCCCTATCCAATCAAATGGATTTTGCTCCTGAAATAAAAAATCTCTCTCTGCTTGGCAGTGATGCAAAGATAAAATGGATACAGACGGAAGAAGGACTTGCTGTTCAATTACCGGCAAAGCGTCTTTTAGAATATGGCTATGTTTTACGAGTTGAAATACAATAAAGATAATTATCAGAAAATAGTCAAATTTAATGACTTGCTGAAAAAGGAGATTGCGGGATGAAATTCAAGTTATTTGTTTTAATATCTTTACTGTTTGTATCTATACTTTTGGGTGCCCGGCCCCAGCAAGAGCTCGTTAAGGTGATTGTTGCCCCTGATCATTATAACTGGCAGTATGAGGTGGGTGAAAAGGTGAAATTTACTATTACCGTGCTTCGTGCAGGGAATCGTGTACCCAATGTTGAGGTGTTATGGGAAATCAAGCCGGAAAAAATGCAGACGCTGAAAACAAAAACCGAAGTGTTGAAATCTGGCTCTATCACCATTGACGGTGGTACGATGAAAGAACCGGGATTCCTGCGCTGCTGGGCTACAGCCACTGTAGACGGCAGGGAATACAAAAGTTATGCAACAGCAGGGTTCGCCCCGCTCGATATTGTCCCGACTACAACATTACCTAAGGATTTTGTTGAGTTCTGGGAGCAGGAAAAACAAAAAGCCGCCAAAATCCCGATGGATCCAATCGTGACCCTTATTCCGGAGCGTTGTACCTCAAAGGTGAATGTGTATCATGTGAATCTACAGAATGAAAAAAAGGATTCACGATTGTATGGCATTCTGTGCGTACCTAAAACAGAGGGTAAGGTGCCGGCGATATTGCAGGTCCCTGGTGCAGGTGTTGGGGCTCATCAAGGTGAACCTGAACTGGCGGGAAAGGGCGTGATCTCTTTTGCTATAGGTATTCACGGTATACCGGTGAATATAGAAGGAGATGTGTATTATAATTTAAGGAGCGCAGCTTTAGGCAATTACTGGTTCTATAATCTGGATGATAAGGACCGTTATTATTACAAAAGAGTATATTTGGGTTGTGTACGCGCAATCGATTTTATATACAGTCTGCCCGAGTTTGACGGTGAAAATCTTGCTGTTTTCGGCGGCAGCCAGGGAGGTGCATTGTCTATTGTTACTGCCGGACTAGACTCTCGCGTTAAATGCCTTGCTGCCTTTGTTCCTGCCTTGTGTGACCTTACCGGTTATCTGTATGGCAGGGCCGGAGGTTGGCCACACATGTTTAATGAAGATAATAAAGTTTTTAATGTCAAGGAAGACAAGATAGAGACCAGCAAATATTACGATGTAGTAAATTTTGCTAAACAGCTCAAGGTGCCGGGCTGGTATTCGTGGGGCTATAATGACAACGTATGTCCGCCTACATCCATGTATTCAGCATACAATGTGATAACCGCACCCAAAGAACTGCTGTTAGCGTTGGATACCGGACACTGGGTGTTTCCGGAGCAGGAGGAAGCATCACAAAAATGGCTGTTTAAAATGCTTGGTGTGGAGTAAAAGGTTGGAAATGTAAACGAACAAAAAAAATCAAGATAGTTGTTTAGAATTCAAAATATTCAGACACAAACAGTATATGATAATTAAATGTTTAATCATGATGAGTGAAATAAATTGGATAGAACTAAAATTTGGGAGAAGTAAAAAATGAAATCAAAGGTATTCTTCTCGATTATGTTATTATTGGTGACTTGCGCCTTTTCCGCCCCCAAGTTTCAAGCAACTTTTGAGTCTGGAATGATCATCCCTGACATTGGTCAACAGTTGGTTGATACAAGGAATGGAGGAGGGGTGACGGTTGTTGAAAATCCGGATCCTTCAGGGCGCAATACGTCTTCAAGAGTTCTCAAAGTTCGTAGTCCATTCGGGTCCACGCGATCTGAATACCAAACCTCACCTGAACGGCGATTAGATACCGTCGGAAAGAGTTATATCTACACCTGGAAGGTGTACTATCCATCCGACTTTCTCGATGGTGTGGGTGTAAATTGGATGCTCGTTTCCCAATGGAAAACCTATCCCTGTGAGTACGGGGATGACACGTACCGGCCTTGCATTTGCGATATTGGTTACGGAATTTTTAATCAAATAACCCTTACCAAGAGTACCAGCTCCGTCTCTTTTGATTTTAGAGCAGAACCTGACTGTCACCAAACAATCACTTCCTATGATCGGGGCGAATGGACAACCTACATACTTGAGATGTACTGGACGACCGAAACTGATGGGTACTATCGGGTTTTCAAGAATGGTACCCTACTCGATGAACAGTACAATCAGCGGACACTATTTGAGAATTTTGTAGAGGGCACCTGTGACATTTACTGGGCATTGGGAATGTATTCAAGCCTTTCTGACGCGGGTGGTAATGAAGCAGTCTGCTATATCGATGATATGGCGGTTTATGATATGGATGATGGCTACAGTGTTGAAAATTGCGAAATCGTTGAAACCAGTGTTGAGAAAGACCACCTGGTTCCCAATACCAATAAATTGTACCCGGCTTATCCCAATCCATTTAATCCTGCGACCAGAATCCAATATGATTTACATGAATCTGGTTATGTATCTCTAAATGTCTATAACATTAATGGACAGAAAATTGATACCCTGGTAAATGGATTTCAAACAAAAGGTCAACATGAAATTGTTTGGCAGCCAAAAGGATTATCCAGCGGAACATACTTTTGTAGATTACAGGCTGGCGAGTATGCAGAAAACATAAAGCTTGTATTGTCGCAATAAGCTGATGTGATTTGTAGTAAATTAATGGCAAATGTCCGTGTCAAGTAAGGTTCCTCCCCTTATGTTTTACTTGATAAATTGCCCGGCCCTTGTGGCCGGGCAATTAGTTGAAATTTGTCATTAAATGTTGTATGATTTATATAGAAAGGAGACAATGTGAACTCTAAATTTAGGCTGAGCGCAACGATTATATTATGCTTGTTTTTCCATATTAACCTGTTTGCCCGGATCAGCATTAATGAAAAAAGTATTCAAATTAATACCCCTCAAGCGCTTTTATCTCTTGATAAACAGAACTGGAGTATAAAAATATCAAGCCTTGAAGGGGAAATCCTCTTCCTTGATGCAATTCCCCCTGCTTTTAAGATTCAAGGTGAGTGGCGACATCTACAAAAAATAATTGATGTAACACAATCTAATAACGAGTCAGTATTACTGAACGCAGCACTAGGTGATGATACACCCGTTAATGTCTGTATTGAATTTAAGGAAGGATCGGCATTCCATTTTGTGGTAAAACCGGTAGGCGTTACCGTGGATTCTGTCAGGGGAGCCGCAGTTCTTTATCCGCAGGAAGAGATTTACGGATTCGGCGAAACCTGGAATGGCGGTATAGCGCAGCGAGGTAAATCACTTGATATTTGGGACAAGCCGGGAACACCTGATGAATGCGCTTATATGCCGTATTATGTGTCGACCCGCCATTATGGGTTTTTGTTGAATTATGGTGGCGCGGTCCATTTTGATGTGGGGCAAACCGAAAAATCAAAATTGAGTTATTGTGCGCAGATAAGTGAACTGGATTTTACCTTGTTTGCGGGGACCTCTATTGCCTCGGTAGTCAAGAGTTATATTAATTACACTGGTAAGCTTGTTAAACCACCGCGCTGGGCATATCAGCCATGGTTCTGGTTAATGGGGGATCCTGACATTCCGGGTGCGGATATAAATACATTAAAGGGTGAACAATTCCCGGCAGCGGTTAAACGACTACACAGTTTGAACATTCCGGTTGGTGTGGTCTGGTTTGAACCACCCTGGCAGACAGCTCGAACAACTTTTGTTCCTAATGATACGTTCTCAACCGATTTAAAAGGTGTGATTAGTGAACTGAACAGCCTGGGTGTTAAAACCCTTGCATGGACTGTACCTTATACAAATCCTGGAGCGTCCAACTGGCAATACGCAAATGATCACGATTATTTTGTCCATAATCCCGATGCCGAAACAAATAGTAATGAGACTACCATCACAAGTAGTGGCGAACTGGATGATGAATCTTATGATTATATCGATTTTTTTAATCCTAAAGCTTGCAAATGGTGGCAACAGGAAATTAAAAAGGCAATTGATTTGGGTATTAGAGGCTTTAAACTGGATGCCGGTCAGGACCTGCCAAAGGATGCCTTGTTATACAATGGTCTGCAGGGCAAAGATGTTCACAATTCTTATTCCCGGCAATATAATAAAGTCTTTTACGAGATACTTGAAAAAAACTGTCCAAATGATTTTATTACCATACCCCGCGCCGCTTGGGTTGGTTCGGGTCATTATACAAATTTCAAATGGCCAGGTGATCTGAATGGTGATTTCAGCGATACCGGTCTAGCAGGATCGGTAAAGTCTTCACTGTCCCTGGCATTCTGCGGTCTACCGTTTCTTTCTACTGATATTGGCGGTTTCGAGGGTCGACCACCATCTGAAACAGTTTGGATACGCTGGGCACAGTTTGGCGCCATGCTGCCGGGTATGCAAACCCTGAACATGCCGTGGTGGTATTCGGAAAAGGCTGTTGAGCATTACCGCTATTTGTGCTGGCTGCATACTGACCTGACACCCTATTGGATGAGTTTGGGTAATGAATCTGCGGAAACTGGTGCACCGGTCTGCCGTCCATTGGTGTGGACATTTGAAGATGACCTGAATTGTCGGAAGATAAGCGACCAGTACACTGTTGGGCCGTGGATCCTTGTCGCTCCTGTTCTTAATCCTGACAATAAACGTGATGTTTATCTTCCCGCAGGAACATGGTATGATTTCTGGGATGATAGCGCTTATTCCGGCGAACAAACTATCCATTGGGAAAAAAATGGAAAAGATGGCTTGTGGAGTTTTCCGTTATATGTTCGTGAAGGCGCCATTGTTCCAGTGGAACCCAGTAATTCAGTATCCGGTTTCGGCTCGGAACAATCAAAAGGATACCTCACCCTTGCAATATGGCCGAAAGCAAACGGTACAAGTGAATTTACTATGAATGATCGCGAAGGCCCTGTAAATATTTCTGCCGAACAGACCAAAAATGAAATCAAACTCCGGTGGGTCGGTTCGGAAATGAATTGTATTCTGAGAATACATATGCCGTCAAAAGTATCTCCGAGCCAGGTTACCGCTGGTGAAAAGAATTCCGTGTCTTTACAAGAATTTAAAAGTAAAAAGGCTTTTCTTCAGGCAACGGCGGATGGTTGGTATCTGGATACCGAACAGAATAAAATGTATGTACGTAAAAAGAATGACAAACAATCAGGTCTGATCAGGATCAGTAAAAATTAGTGTTCATAATTGCGGATTATGATATATACGTGCCGGAGTGTTGTTAACTCCGGCACGCTCCTGTTATCCTGGCTTTTGGACATTTCATAAAAACCAATTGATTTATAAATAATGATTGTTAATTTTGATGGATTACAGGTTTGAGATGAGTAGTTTTTTGAGAACAAATTAGGAGAAAAATATAATATGAGTTTAAAATTTAAACAGAGCATCTATGTTTTAGCTATTGTAGCTGTAGCTTTTTTTTCTTGTACCAATGACAAACAGAACGAAGCAACAGACAGTTCATCCCGGGTGAAAAGTTCAATAAATTTGCTTACTATTGGGAATAGTTTTGCAGAGAATGCTCTAGAGTATCTTGATGAAATAACTGAATCGGTACCTGGCTATGAGATCAATATCTCAAGAGCCAATATTGGAGGCGCTTCCCTTCAAAAGCACGCCGACCTGATTGCAGCTTGTGAAAAAGATAGCACACTAAAACCCTATCGTGATGGGACTGCTACTCTTGAGGAAATATTAACAGAAAAGAATTATGATATTATCACTATACAACAAGTAAGTGCTTCAAGTTTCAAGCCTGAAGATTATCACCCATATACTGAGATTTTGATTGATTTCATAAAAGAACACGCTCCTTCTGCAGAAATTATGATCCATCAAACATGGGCATACAGTCCCATTTGTCCTCGGTTAAAAGAATTTGGAATTACCCGGGATGAAATGCACACACGCCTTGTTAAATGTTATAATGATTTAGCAGAGCGTACAAAATTTAGGTTATTATTGTCCGGTAATGCATATTACCTTTCATACAAAGAAAATTCAAATGTTTATCTTTGGAATGATGATGGTTACCATGCATTAGATACTGGAGAATATTTATCGGGTTGTGTTTGGTTCGGAACGATTTTTAACGTGTCCCCGGAAAAAATTAAATATGTTCCGGAAGTTGTAGAACCGGAAACAGCAGAATTTTTACGCAAGATTGCAGCAAAAGTAGTTAACATATATAGCAAGCAAAAGTAATACGGATTTTATATCCTGTTAAACCTGCTGGTATTCAGATTTAACCGTTATTAATTTTAATACTATTCAAGCGTCGGTGCACTATTTTATATATAGTGATCGGCGCTTTTTTTATTTATTGTTACGAAAACTGTAAGTTAAAGAGTGGCATGTTTAAGTAGGACAGTATGGACAAGTAATAAAAAGTGATTGCTGTTGGGCCAATCCCGAAGTGAATTAGGGACGACCACTTTTAGCCCTCTGAAAACAAAAAAGCCCCAGAAAATCTCTGAGGCTTTTTGCGGGGCCGACGGGACTTGAACCCGCGACCTTCGGCTTGACAGGCCGATTTTCTGAGAGAATTGAGTGTTTAATAAGTTTCATAAAATCAGTAATTTACTGCTTCCTTAATATCGTGAATATTTGTGCCGTGTGCCACATTTGTGCCAATATTACTTTCAAATACCCTGTCCAGGGCTCTAACGGCTTTCTGTTTGTGCTCCGGTGACAAATGGGCATAACGCATCACCATACTGATGGAACTGTGCCCCAGTAATTCCTTGACTGTGGGCAGATCAACTCCTGCCATCACCAGATGGCTGGCAAATGTATGGCGAAGATCATGAAAGCGAAGGTTGACATCAGCTTTAGCTGTGGCATTTTTCCAGGCACGACCAATCCAGGAATAGGGTTCACCGTTTTTCTGAGCGAATACATAATCGCTGCGATGTGGAATACTATTCAGCAGATCAATCATGGTCCGGTCAAGTGGAATGTAACGGGGTTTACCGTTTTTGGTTTCATGTAACATGATCATACCACTTTCCAGGTTAACCTGTGACCACTTGAGATTCAGGATTTCCATCTTACGCATTCCGGTATGGATCGCTGTGATAACGATCCACTGAAATGTGTCAGAACTTGCGTCGATCAGTCGTTCACATTCTTCCCTGGATAAGAAGTTTGTGATACCTGTGCTTTCCTTGTATAGTTTGAAATCCTCAATTGGATTCTTACCAATGAACTGCCATTCTACAGCACGGTTCAGCATATTCTTCAGTAAAGCCACTTCACGATTTATTGTAGCTTCTTTCACGAGTTTCTTACGTTCAATACGATACTGCTCTACCAGGTAGGGAGTAATTGCATTGAGTCGGGTTTTGCCAAAGAACGGAAGCAGGTTGTTCAGAGAAGTCTGGTCACGAGTCCAGCTTCTTTTGTTACTCTTCGACCATTGCAAAAAGTTTTCAGAAAACTCGTTCAATGTGGGAGCCTTTTTCAGGTTCACCACATCAAACTTGCCTTTTACAACATCTCCAAGACGTCTATGCAGAATCTGTTCTGCAAGTTTCTTGTTGGACGAACCGGTTGATTCTCTCTTTCTCTCGCCATTCACAGAATAATCAATCCAGTATACCCCACCCGGTTTGCGCTGATAAATCCTGGACATATTAGCTCCTTTCCGGATTTACACAAACTTGTGAGTGTTTACCGATTAGATTATTACTATAATATATAATACAGCCAAAAAACATGAGAATCAACCTTAAATAATGTCAATAGTAAATATTTTCCAATGGACTGCCAATTACAAATTCTTCGATATCAATATGCCGGAACAAAACCTTACTGCCTATTTTTACATAGGAGATTTTTCTTTGTTTTATCCAAGTTCGAATAGTTGAGGGAGAAACCTTTAACCATTCCGATATTGTTTTCATTTCTAAGAGTTTTTCATTTTCAATTGATACTAATTCCTTACACATGTATTTCTCAGGGAGTTCTATAATTGAGAAATATTTTGTTTCAATTTCATTATGTTTTTTCATGGTTTGAATCTCCTTACGTTAATTAACTTTTGTTTCGTTTTCCCAAAATACATGTGACTCAATACAATTTGCCTGTATGAATGCTTCAATGTCTTCAGGCCTAAACCGAACGAGTCTTCCAACTTTTACATATGGAATTTTTTTTTGTGATACCCAGGCACGAATTGTCCAGGGTTTTACGTTTAACAAGTTAGCTACTTGAATCACATTTAGTAATTTTTTAAATGGTAAAGTATTTTTTTCTATTGTATTTTCATTCTTCATATTTACTCCTCTGAGGTAGCCACTATTGTAGCCACCTCCTTTTCTTTGTTTAAGTTATTTAAAATTATCATTTTAAGCTGATTTAAGTTTGCCAGATATATAATATATTTTCAATATTATATAAATTTATTGTGGCTAACAAGGGGGTCTGTATTAAAAGTTGTTAAAAAACAATATCTTATTAATAAAAACACCCTTGGCTACAATAGTGGCTACTCAATTAAAACCCATCTATCCGTATCTCTGTCGTAATAAATCTCATCGGAGTTTTCAAGGTTTTTTATCGCATAGTTGTAAATATGCGTTCCAACTCTGTGATAATGGGTTTTCTGCTTAAGCTCACGATCTGTTAAATCTTGATTTGAAAGTTGTCTTCTGATTTTACCCTCCATCTTTGCAATGACATTATCAGCATCAATAGGGTCGTAAATTTGTCGCATTTTCAATTGCCAATCCATCAGTAATATTACCTTTTCCACAATTTCTTTGTCTACAATGAATTTATTTTCATTAACTGCAAACAAAATCATAAATCGCAAAGAATAGGTGTCAATACGTTTAGTATGTATTGATCTTGAAAAATTACGATACCAGTCTTCGTATAACTGAGCGGCATCATTATCCATTGGTATTCTTAATGGTGGTGTGGAACTATCTAATACGCCTAAAATTTGATTCAACTTGTCTTTGATTGGAATTTTCAGCACCTCAGGAATCATTTTGGGGAAAGCTATTTTTTTAGTACTGCTCCCTGGTACCAGAAATAACCTGTTGTTAAATCCAATATTTGTAAATGAAGAATCCCACATACTTTCAAATGTATCGAGAGTTGATGCAGCGATCATGCTCAAGTGAACATTTTCCAGTACAATTGATGATTGTTTAGTCCGATTTGCATAACTGTTGGATTCAAACAGTGTATTTACACAGGGTAGTAATACTGATGAATCGATCCTGCTCTTGGATACAAATTGTTTAAACTCATCCAGTGCAAGAATTGAGTTTGAATTTTCATCCAACTGAGACTGTAATCCTTCAGCACTACCAACACCCCGACAAATGCTCATGTAAGGGTCAACCTCTTGAAAAAAATCAAAGGTCTTGTTGATTGCTGTTGATTTTCGATCATCAGCACTTTCACCTGTTATCACCAGATAAATCCTGGGTTGAGGTGAAAGTTCACTTTCTAACGTTACAAAGCCTGAAATGACATTACCAAGGCAAGTTAAAAAGCAAGTTGAAAAAAATTCTGGAGGAGACTCCAGATAATTTGAGTACAGAGAAGCAAAATCGCCAGCGACACCTTCTATTACATTTGGAAAGTCAATGCCAGGATAATCTCTTTCTGTACTTTCTGAATTTTTATTGGTTGTACTCATATTAGTACCTCCTAATAAAAAAGCCAACCTGTTACTCTGGTGATCGGCATGACCTTTTCGCAGATTGGCTGTAAATTTAAAAAATAATTGATTGCCGATCATTGGAAACTTTTTGATAGTTGTTTCCAATCGGCATACAAATGGAAAATTACATTATAAAAACGACATTAATAGGGAAGAAAAACTGAAAATTTTTCAAATAGAACTTTTGAATTGTCCTCTTTCCATTTTTCAAAAGCTTTTTTTACTCTCTGTATTGTTCTGATATGTACCCGAGTAGCTTCTTCAGTTTCTTTCGAGGTAAGGTGATCTAAATATGTGCATTCAATAATTAATTGATGTGATGTTTTGGGATTGGTTTGTTCTATCCAATAATTAAAAATCATATTTTCAAACTCGTTTGATGAACTATCATTTGTATTAATTGTCGTTGCTTGTTTAATATTATTTTCATCAAATTCCTTCTTTTGAATGGATTTAAAATGTTTTTTCCAGTCCCTTAGTCGATTCCATAATGCCCCTTTATTGTTTGTTTTTTTTGTACCAAACAGATAACTTACAATATTCGCACCGTTTAATTGACGATACATTTGACTATTGAATTCATACTCTTTATTTTTAGCATATGGGTTTAACCAGTAAAAGGGATTCATTTTTATTAAAAATGAATCAATAGCCAATTGAATATTTTCAATTCTGTAATTTATTTCATTTCTTTTTTGGGTAATTGATAGCTTATTTAATTGATCATTTATAACATTTATCCATTCTAATGCTTCTGGGATTATTAATTCTGCTGAATTGACAATTGTTTTAGCTACTAGTCGATTTAGGAATAAATCATAATCAAAATTAAGAGGATTAATTAGTTTGATTAATTGACTTGGATGATCACCAGTTATCAATAATTTGGTAATTTGGGTTGCAGTATCAATTATATCATTCTTGGTTATTTGATAGTTCTTTCCTAATTCATCAAGTTGTTTCAAAAAGACTTCACTAGTTGAAATGATTTTATGATGTAATATTTTAAGCAGTTTTTCAAGTGCTTTTTCATCTCCGTCTTGAGTTCTTTTTATTATAAACAGAACAAAAAGTTGATCCATTAAATCGTCACTAAAAATATGATTGTATTTCAAATTTTTTAAAAAGTCTTCATAATAATCAATCATTTTATGTGGGTAAATATTAGTTATTGAGGGTGTTATGGTGTTATCTGAATTATGAAAACATATCATTTTTCTATAAGGATATATTATTTTTACTTTTGGATCTGAATGGTTCAACCATTCAATTGAGTACTCTTTATGATTGTAGGATAATTTCTCGAGATTTAATTCAAGATGAGCATGGATGGCTTTCGAGTGATAAATTTTAAATTCAGGTTTGAATGGATTTTGCAATTCTTTATAAAACTCCAAAATTTCTTGTGCTTTTTTAGAATATGTCCATCTTTTTTTTCTTCCTTTATCTAAAACCTCAGATATATGAATGATATATTTTTTTGTCCAATAGATGAAAAAATTCAATTTTTCAATTAGATTATTAATTTCATCAATTTCTGGAAAAATAGGATGAGAATTTGTTTTTGATTTCATTGTATTTATGACTTTAAATAATTGTAATTTAAATGCATATAAAACATGTAAAAAAGGACGTATAGCAAAATAACAAATATAATGCCATAGTATGTTGGATAGAAAGGTAAGAATCTATTGACAAAAAAATCCCCTTTTCAATCCATTTGGCCTAAACGGATTAAAAAAGGGATTCATGCTTGCATGCAATATTTTGGATCACAATTGAATTGGCCTGATTCAGTTGTGACAAAGCCCCTAATCGAAGATATTAAGTACAGAGCGACAGTCCAGTGATGGGTTCTGTCTTTAAAAATTTGGTATTCTCTCTTGAGGTGATACCTTGTGCTGTTGTAACAAATTTACTACTTTTTAGTAGCAATGTCAAGTTATTTAATTAAAATGTATGTCGGTATTTAAACAATAAAAGATGTTGATTTTAATAATTTTTTTTATGTTATTATTTATGGGTTGAAAATGGGGGATAAAACTCTCTGGATAAAAAATAAAAATCTTGGCTATTTTGGATTATATTGATGACTGATGTGCATGATGAAAAAACCCGAAGCTATAACATGAGTCGGATCAGGGCAAAGGATACAAAACCTGAACTATTAGTCCGAAAATATCTTCATTCACAAGGATTGAGATTCCGTTTGCATGTTAAAGAGTTACCAGGAAAACCCGATATTGTACTTCCCAAATATCGGTCGGTTGTTCAGGTATATGGTTGTTTTTGGCACAAGCATGAGGGTTGTAAATACTTTGTAGTGCCTAAAACTAGAACAGAGTGGTGGGTGGAGAAAATTTCTAAAACAGCATTAAAGGATATAGAAAATGTGAAAAAGCTTAACGAACTGGGATGGAAAACATTTGTTGTTTGGGAATGTGAGTTAAAAAATGATCAACGGGAGTATACTTTGAAAAAATTATATGATGCAATAATATGTCAGGAATAAATCAAATACCAATAATTGATCTTTTTGCGGGGCCTGGTGGATTGAGTGAGGGATTTTCATCAGTTTCTATTGATAATGAACGTGTATTTGATATTAATCTATCAATTGAAAAGGATGAAAATGCTCACAAAACTCTAGAATTAAGAAGTTTTTGCAGACAATTTAATCTAGGGGAATTACCTAATGAATACTATAAAGTATTACAAGAACCATCTACTTCTAAACGTGAGAGTAAAAAACAAGAATTATTTGAAAAATTTCCTAAGGAGTATCAAGTAGCAAAAAATGAATCATGGCGGGCAGAATTGGGGGCAGATAGTTTTCCTCCTGAAGTGATTGATAAACGAATAAAAGAAAGTTTAAATAATACAAAAAATTGGGTTTTAATTGGAGGACCACCATGTCAGGCATACTCTCTGGCTGGAAGGTCAAGGGTTGGTGGTATTAGCAAAGATGATCATAGAGTGTATTTATATAAGGAATATTTACGAATTATTGCTGTCCATCAACCAGCAATTTTTGTAATGGAAAATGTTAAAGGATTGCTTTCAGCAAAAGTAAACAATGAAAAAGTTTTTAATTGGATTTTAAGAGATTTGCATAATCCGGCATTAGTTTTTAACAATATCAAATCACAAAAATATAAAATATATTCTCTAACAACAAAAGCGGACTTTGAAAATAATAAACCCTATTATAAAAATAACAGAGACTATTTAATTGAATCTGAAAAATATGGTATTCCTCAAAAGAGACACCGTGTAATTTTATTAGGTATTAGAAATGATCTAAATGTTTATCCTGGAATTCTTAAGTTAAATGAAAAAGAGATTAATTTAAGGGATGTAATTGGGGATTTACCCAAAATTAGAAGTGGATTAAATCGTAATCTAATATCTTCTGACAAAATTAATGGAAAGAAGAAAAGATTATATGAACAAATAAATGATTCAAATGAAAAATGGATTGAATTGGTAAATTTATTCAGAAATGAAATAATTACCTGGAATGGATTTTCTGATAAATACCCTACTTCGCATATTTTAATCCCAAATAATGGGATTGGTTCAGAGTATATCGAAACAGCAATAAAAGACAAAAAAAATCCTTTAAGTGAATGGTATTATGATCCCAGGCTAAATGGAATATGCAATCATATCTCAAGAACTCACCTTGTTCAAGATTTAAAAAGGTATATGTTTGCAAGTATGTTTGCAAAAGCACATAATCGTTTTCCAAGATTACATGAATATGAAAAATATGGATCGGAATTGTTACCTGATCATAAAAATGCCAAATCAGGTATTTTTGCTGACCGATTCAGAGTTCAGTTGCCTGACAGACCTGCTACGACTATAACCAGCCATATTTCAAAAGATGGGCACTATTTTATACATTATGATCCGGATCAATGTAGAAGTTTGACTGTTCGTGAAGCAGCAAGGATTCAAACATTTCCTGACAACTATTTATTTTGTGGCTCAAGAACATCACAATACCATCAGGTAGGAAATGCAGTTCCACCTTATTTAGCATATCAAATTGCTCAAATCGTGTATAGTTTATTTATCAATATAAGAAATATATAATTTCAGTAGTATTTTATGACAATTCAATCTTATAAATTTAAAAATTGAAATCAATTAAATTTAATTGTAGAAAAATATGAATATTACAGATGAACAAAAAAATATTATCGAATCAACCTATAATAAGAAAATTCTTGTTAAAGCTGGTCCTGGCACAGGAAAAACAGAAGTAGTTGCTAGGAGATTGATATGGTTGTTGAACAAAGAAAATCTTAATCCAAGAAATATATTAATATTATCATTCTCAAGAGCAGCAGTAAAAGCTCTTATAGATAGAATCCAAGCATTTACCAATCAATCAACATCTGACAATGAAGAATTAGAGTATCTTTCAATACGCACTTTTGATTCATGGACATTCCGTATGCTTATTATGTTGGGATATGATAAAATTGATCTATTAGGTAATACATATGAGAAAAATATTGAATTACTATGTAACGAATTAAAAGAAGTTAAAAGAGATAAATTGGAAGAATTAAATATTAAAGATTTATTGAATTTGCGCCACTTAATTATAGATGAATATCAAGATCTAACAGGAATTCGTGCTAGGTTAGTACAAATATTACTTGACTTAATATACCGAGTGAATGATTCAGATATACAAGGTTTTACAATACTAGGTGATCCACAACAGGCTATTTACAACTGGATGATCAGGGAGAAAGATGTTGCTATTTTTATACAAACTTCAGGTGAATTAGTTGAATGGATTGAAAAAAAATTTAAAAATGACCTAAATATCTTGATTCTAACAGTCAACAAAAGATCTGAAAAAAAAATATCAAATCTTATTAGTCAAGCATCAACAATTCTCAATAATTCTACTGATACAAGTAAAGATCCTGTAACTGAAATTCAAACCCAATTATATAATCAATTACCATCCGAAGATCTATGTGATTTATTAAGACTAATTGATTCCGAAATTTCCTGTAGAAATGTTGCAATACTTTGTAGAAATAATAGTCATATTATAGAGCTTTCTGAACAATTATACCAAATGCTAGATAAAGAATCTATTAATAAAATTGAATCTATATTCGGAAATTCTCCACATTTTATACCATCTTGGATTGCTATAGTCTTATATAAAATTCAAACCCAACAACTTTCTAAGAATCAGTTTATAGACGTTTTTGATTCCTGTTTTCAAATGCATAAATATGAATTACCGTTTAATAATGCTGAATTGGCATGGATTTCGCTATTAAAGGTTGCTAGGTTCTCGGAGGATACAAATTCAATTTCTGTTGAAACACTTCGAGAAAGAATAATTTATTCTGATAATATAATTGATGAAAATTATATTAAAAATAAGATTCTAATTACTACTATTCATAAATCTAAAGGATTAGAATTTGATCATATAAAAATAGTAAATACTATTAATAATTTTCAAGATGATATATATGAAGAAGGTAGAATATTGTATGTTGGTTTAAGCAGAGCCAAAACTGATTTAAAGATTTTAGATTTAGATATTGATGGTAATTTTTATTTAAAAGAATTCAATCAATCTACTAATAAAAGATGGTATAGATATAATAAAACAAATAAACTTATTAAATTGGAAATAGGTCTTGAAGATGATTTAATTGAAGATAGTATTATCCATTGTAAATATATGGGTGATAAAAGTAAAATTGCTGAAATACAACATTTCCTCATGGAAAATGAAAAAGAATTGATAGGACAAAAAGTCTATCTTAAAAAATATAAGCATCCTAATAATCATGAAAAGTTTTTATATGGAATTAATTTAAAATGCAAAAATGGTGAAGAATTACTTTTGGGATATATGTCAGAATCCTTCACGTTAGACTTAGTAGAGCTAAAATTAAAGAATCAAATGTTGCCTGCTTGTATATATAACCTTTATATTAAAAAAATTAAAACATGTGTTTCCTTGAATAGTTATTATAATGATATACCTGAACCATGGTGTTATAGCAAATTTTGGCTTGGATTAATTATCCATGGTGTTGGGGAATTTAAATACCCATGGAAAAATAATTGATTTCCAGATTGGAGTTATAATGAACAACTCAAGCTTGAATTCCAAAAAACAGTTGGCGAGAGATGATATTGTTAGAACTTTAAATAAACTTCTATTGGGGCCATTTGAAGAATATGAGACATTAGATCAACTTCCGCAAGGCTCTGGTCCTCAGGATTATTACCTGACTGGTATCTTATGGCCACCTCATCAAATTATAAAACCAGAAGAAGATGAAAATTTACAAACTGCTGAAGATGATGATTCTGAAGATGTAACTTCACCATTATATAGTGTATTTAAACCATCATCAATTGGTTTGACATGTACTTTTAAAGATATCAAGTCATCATTTAAAATAATTGTATATGGAGCACGATATACAAAAGAAATTAGTAGTGAGAATAATGATAATTGTTCAATTTGGAAAAGACAACCATTTAAATATTCTTTAAATATACCTAACACAGACACTAGATTTGTTTTTGAGGAAAATACTTTTGAAACACCTGCCGGGGATTCAATTATTGATTATAATATGTCGATATATGTAAAAAAACGTGAAATTAATAATCACCTCATTGTTACTGCAAGTTTACTTAACAAATCAACTGATGAAATGAAAGAACTTGGTGAGAGATGTATATTCCAGACTAAATTAGAAATAGAATGTTCCAAAAACTCTGCTATTATATCACGTAATATACCAGGTATTGATTTAGAAGTTAACGATCTGTTATATAGAGATTCAAAAGAATTTGCTGTTGGTCATGCAGTTGCCTCAATGTGGAATGCACCAATCAACAATGAAGTGGAAAGTGTTTGGACATCATGGATACCATCTCAAAAAGTATTCTCTTTTACTGCTGAGGGGCATCCAAGTATGAAAGATTTAATTTTAGATGATTTTTCTCCTTTTAATACATCTATTTTATCCGACATGAAATATAGAATACATGTATTAGATGGATTGAAAAAATTTTGTGATATTTATCAGGCTTGGATTACAACTGAGAAACAAAAGATTGATGGGCTAGATATTAAATACCAAGAACTTGCTACAAATAATTTAAATTTTTGTAATGATAAAATACTTTCACGAATGAGGAATGGTATTAAAATTCTTCAGACTTCAGATAATGCCTATAAAGCATTTTATTATGCAAATTTAACCATGAATAAACAATCTGAATATTCAAATATAAAGCCCTTAAAATGGCGACCATTCCAACTCGCTTTTATATTATTAACAATTCCATCAATTGTAAATCCTGACTCTGATGATAGAAAATTAATGGATTTATTATGGTTTCCTACAGGTGGCGGTAAAACTGAAGCATATTTAGGTTTAACAGCTTTTACTATTTTTTACAGAAGATTGCACGAAAAAGAAAAAAGTATAAAACCTCATGTTGATGTTTTGATGCGTTATACATTAAGACTTTTAACAGTGCAGCAGTTTCAAAGAGCTGCTAAAATGATATGTACAGCAAATCTTATTAGAAAAGCACATGCAATTGAATTGGGGACATTACCAATTTCCATAGGTTTGTATGTTGGAGAAAGTGCTACACCAAATTATTTACATGATAGTAATCGTAAACTAAATGCGTATAAAGTTTTACAAGATGAACTTAATGGACAAAAACCATCTTCAACTCCCAGATTGATTTTACAATGCCCGATATGTAGTACAAATCTTAAAGTTTGTGATTATTATATTGATGAAAAAGAAAATAAAATGAAAATAATATGTTCAAATAAAAAGTGTTTTACAAAAGGGGAACCTTTACCAATCCATACAGTTGATGAGGAGATTTATAAAGAGTTGCCTTCTTTAATAATTGGAACTGTTGATAAGTTCGCCCAATTACCAAGAAACAATAATCTTGGATTGATTTTTGGTAAACCCGATGGATTACCACCTGACTTAATTATTCAGGATGAATTGCATTTAATATCTGGTCCATTGGGTACTGTTACAGGTATTTATGAATCTGCAATTGACTATTTATCAACATTTAAAAATATTCCTCCCAAAATTATTGGATCAACTGCTACTATTGGTAGAGCTGAACAACAAGTTAAAGCTCTATTTAATAGAGATGTACATCAGTTTCCACCACCTGGTTTGGATGCAAGTAATTCATTCTTTGCAGTTGTTGATGAAAAAATTCCAGATAGAACATACCTTGGTATCTCTTCAGGAGGAAGAAGTCCCAAATTTACATTACAAGCTGTGATTGCTGCATTTCAAATAATTTCAAAATTCTTTATGGAAAATCCTGACAAATATGATGTTGATGCTATAGATCCTTATTGGACTAGTTTATTATATTTTAATAGTCTAAGAGAACTAGGGGGTGCAAGTGTAATGATGCGAGATGATGTTCAAAAGAGTATATTGTTTTATTCTAATCGTTTAAAATGTAATAAACGGGATTTGCAATATGAACCTGTTGAATTAACAAGTAGAATACCATCAACAGAAATACCAGAAAAATTGAAAACATTAAATAATAAACTAAGTGATGATTTAAATCCTCCTGTTGATACTATCTTAGCTAGTAATATGATATCAGTGGGGGTAGATATTCCACGACTTGGATTAATGGTTGTAAATGGTCAACCTAAAGCTACTTCTGAATATATACAAGCAACATCAAGAATTGGACGAGGAATTCCTGGATTAATTCTGACAGTTTATAATGCATCTCGCCCTCGGGATATGTCCCATTATGAACACTTTTATAATTATCATCAGGCATTATATAGAAGAGTAGAATCAACTAGTGTAACTCCATGGTCTTCTCGGGCAAGAGATAAAGCACTACATGCGGTATTAATTTCAATTTTAAGATATAGTATCCCAGAATTAAATGATAGGTTTGATGCAATAAATTTTAAATCAAATTTTAATGAGATTGATAGGGTTATATCATGGTTAGTAGAAAGAGCAATGAATTCTGGTATAGTTCATATTACAAAAGAAGAAATTACAAATGAATTATCAAATATTATTACACAATGGGCAAGAAGAGCAGAAAATTATCGAGAGTCTGGACAACGGTTTGAATATTGGGCTACTAGACGACCTTTTGACAATAAAGCTTTATATCCACATTTAATGAGAAGCGCAGAGGAGTTTTGTGATAGTGGTTCCAATAATAACTTTTGGCAGACTCCTAATTCAATGAGAGATGTTGAGCCATCTATTTACTTTACATTATTTGATAAATAATTGAAAACAAAAGGTAAAATATAATGTCATTTAAATTCACAATTGGAAGTTCAAGAAGATCTCAGGCAATATTTAATTATGGAACAGGAGCTATTATCGATTTTATCCATGGTTCATTTATGCCATTAAGCCTTAATTATTTTGAAATGCTGTGGAATAATCTCCCAAAAGAAGAAAAGGACTCATTATTAATCTATGAACCAAGATTACAGAAGATTTTAAAGATGAAGGAATTTAGAAATATTCCAGTTCCTAAAGAAGGGCATATTAGTGAATATGGCGATAAAGTTAAAAGGGAGTGGACAATACCTTGTACACGATTTCCCAAATGGCATGTATGTCCAAAATGCAATCGATTGGGAAAACCAAATGATCCTTTTGAAGAAGAGCCAGATGGTAAATTAAAATGCCTTAAGTGCGATAAACCAGTTACTCCAGTTAGATTTATTGTAGCTTGCACAAAGGGGCATATTGATGAATTTCCTTGGTACCTTTGGGTACATTCAAAAAAAGGTTCGAATTGTAATAATCCTAAATTGTATTTAAAATCAAAAGGTAAAACAGCCTCTTTAGGAGATTTGTTTGTTTATTGTAGCAGTTGTAAAGAATCACGTGATCTTCACGATATTTTTCATTCATATGCATTAAAGGGATTAAAGTGTAAAGGTTCTCGACCGTGGAATTATTCACATGAAGGATGTAGTGAACGATTAAATACTTTACAACGAGGTGGATCAAATGTTCACTTTCCCATTATCGCCTCAATGTTATCAATACCTCCAGCTTCTGAATCAATTGCAAAAATACTAGAAAATGAAATGAATTGGATTAATTCAATTGATGAATCGGTAAGAGATGCAGCAGTTAGAAGTTTTTTAATAAAAAATAATCCAGAAATCGATCCAGATGTTGGTGTGGAATGGACAAAAAGAAGGGCAAAAATTGATACGGATGAGTTTCTTGTTGATGAAAGTGCTGCAAGATATCAGGAATATGAAGCACTATGTAATGAAACATCATTTGATTTAAATAATGAATTTGAAAATTATCCTATAAGTATTGATGGCAGATTAAAAAAATGGTTCCAATCATTTTCTGCAGTAAAACGTTTAAGGGAAGTTCGTGCATATTGTGGATTTTCCCGGATTCAACCATTTGGTGTTGCTATTGAAAACATTAATGATGCAGTAAATAAAAAAATGATTTGTTCTATAGCTGAAAATCCTGTTGATTGGAGACCAGCTATTCAAATTCATGGTGAAGGGATTTTTTTCAAACTAAATGAAGAGGAAATACAAAATTGGATTAAAAATGAAAATGTTAATGAAAGAGTTGATTTAATTAATAAACTTAATGAAGATTTTTTAGAAAAGCATGATCTTGAGCCTCCATATCGAATTACTCCACGATTAATGCTTATACATTCATTATCACATATTCTTATCAGGAGATTAGCACTTGATTGTGGATATTCATCGGCGAGTTTAAGAGAAAGATTATATATCTCAGATGGTGATGAAACAACACCAGTTATGTCAGGAATTTTAATTTATACAGCAACACCTGGCTCTGACGGTACTCTTGGAGGTCTGGTTAATCTTGCTACATCAACTAATATTAATAATTTAATTGAAAAGGCAATACAGGATGCTCAGTGGTGTGGAAATGATCCTGTATGTAGTGAAACTGAACCTTATTCAAATGGTGAAAGATTGATTGGTGCTTGTTGTCATAATTGTTTATTGTTACCAGAAACTGCATGTGAAAAATTTAATAGAGAATTAGATAGAGTATTACTAATTGGTTCAAGTGAGACAGAAAGCACTAAACGGATTCCTGGTTTTTTTGATATAAATGAATAAAAGTTTAATGGTTATATAATGGCAATAATGATTCCTAATTCTGTCCGTGAAAATACAAAAAGTAGGGCAGAAAAAAGATTATTTAATAGATTCAAATCAGAATTAGATGATGATACATATGTATTGCATTCACTAGGACTTAAAAATCATAATAAAAAAATTTGGGCAGAATGTGATTTTGTAATCATTTCTAAATTGGGAATATATGTAATTGAAGTCAAAGGTGGTGGTGTTTCTTGTAGAAATGGTGAGTGGATTTTTACAGGGAAAAATGGAACTTTTAATAAAAAGGAAGGACCTTTTGAACAAGCTAAAACAGCAATGTATGCTATTAAAGATATTATGGTAAATAATTATGACAGAAAAAATTGGTTGATTGGTTATGGTGTAATAATGCCTGATGAATATTTCAATCAAGAAGGTCCTGAAATTGAGTTAAATGTTTTGCTAGATAAAACAAAAATTAAGGAAAGTTTAGTATATTATTTGCGTTCTCTCAATGAGTTTTGGACAAGAAATTATTCAGTTAAACATGGGATAAAATCTCATTTATTAAATAAAAAAGAAATTGAAAGTATTCGTAATCAATTAAGACCAGAAATTCGAACTGCATTAACATTAAATAGTCATTTGACTAGTATTGAACAAGATCAAATTGAACTTACCAGAGAACAGATTAATATACTCAAGAGGATCGAAAATAATCCACGAACACTAATTTGTGGAGCTGCAGGAACTGGTAAAACAATACTTGCTATTGAAAATGCAATTAATTTTGCTAAAAAGGGCAAAAAAGTACTATATCTATGTTATAATCGATTATTAGGAAATCATATAAAAGGAATTTTAAAAGATGATAATACTTTGGAAAATTTGTATGTAGAATCAATTCATCATTGGTTTTATTCTACAATAAAAAAAGCTGGACTAAGCAATATCTTGGAAGAATATAAAAATCATAGTGATTACTTTAATTATTATTTCCCTTCAATTTATATGGATGCATTAATAGAATCCGAATTTGAACCTTTTGATGTGTTAATTGTAGATGAGGCCCAAGATCTTTTGAAAAAATTTTTTATTGATGCATTTGATCTAACACTTAAAAATGGATTAGATCAAGGATTTTGGCATTTTTTTTACGATCCTTTACAAAATATTTTTAAAGGAATCGAAGAACAAGCTATAACTAGATTACAAGATTATGGTTGTGCAAACTATAGTTTAACAATTAATTGTCGCAATACAAAAAAAGTTGCAGTAAATTCATCGTTAATATCAGGTATTACAGTTCCATTTGATGGAATTACAAGTGAAGGTTTTTATGAAAATTATTTTGTTGAAAATAGTAAAGATTTAGTAACTAAATTAGAGAAAAAAATAAATAAATTAATGGATCAAAATGTAAATCCAAAAGATATAATTCTTCTTTCAGGTCATAAACTTCAAAAGTCATCAATTTCAATCCTTAGTAACATTTCTGGGTACAAAATCAATGATTTAACAGAAAATATAGATAATAGCAAAGTGATTGATTTTTGTACATTTCAAGCTTTTAAGGGATTAGAAAGGAAGATAGTTATAGCTTTTGATTTTTTTAATCTGGAAGATGTTGAAGCACAATTACTACATTATTGTGCACTAACACGAGCAAGGATGATGTTAATTACTTTTTTATCTGTTCAAGAAAAAACTACTTATGAAAGATTTGCTGGTGATTTCGGAACAAGAATGAGTACTGTATCAAAAGGTAAGGTTACAAATTCTGATGTATTCAAGTTTTAAAATGATTTAACTAATTTATTAATTGATCGAGTTTGTTTTGAAAAATAATAAGATAAAAGTATACGACTCGTACTTGGAATTTAAAAACGCAATTAGCGAAAAATACAATGTACTCCAGAAAAAAATTAATTCTAAAGAAGATGAATATAAAAGTTTAAATCGAATTTTACCAAAACGAATTAAGTTTGATGAACTAGATTTACAAGATTTAAAAATAGAGATGTTAAGAATTCACAAAACTCTGCAATGGCGAAAATTTCAACTAGATAATGACATTTTAACTAAAGCAAGGTTTGTTGCAATTGCTGGGATTTGTGAAATGATTAAAGATGAATTTACAGGGAACTTTTGGAATTTATATAAAAGTTATATAGGGTGGGATCATGATTCTTATGTTTATGATAATCTTTGGGAAGTAGGATTTCATGAAATTGGAATTCTATTAATCAAAAATTATAATAGAAGAGAATTTGTTCAATCATTAATTCTTGAAAGTGGAATTCCCAAATCCAGATCGGGTGATTTAATCAGATTTTTTATAATTTATTGGCGTTATTTTAGAGATTATGAAAAAATTGAACAATTAATACTAGATATAAAGAACAATGAAATTGATTTTTGGGATTTACCTAAAGAAGACGTTCAGTTTTTAAGAGAAATAATTGATCAAATCGAACAGTATACTACTGCTTTTGCATTAACAGTTGAAAAGCTAGGAGTGATTTTTTCGTATATTGAAAATTCTGATAAGATATTATCAGATTGTATTGACAATTATATAAATGAAATAATATTAAATACTGGGATTGATCCAATTTCAATATTAAGAGATAAACGGCAATTAATTAATCTTTATAAACGTATAATTGGTGTTATAAATCCCTATAAACTAAAAATACTAATACAAAAACAACCACCAGGGGAAAAAATAAAACTTCCTTCAGGAAAATCTGAAAAAAATAATAAATATCATAAACCAAGTTATGGTATTTATACTATATCTGAAACAAAGTATACGTGTTTACCTTCTACAGCATATACATTAAACGATCTTGAAGATCTTCCCTATGATAAAATAATTAAAGGATCAAATGTTGTAATATTAAAATCTGAATCTGTTATAACAGTTATGGTTAATTCCAAAAACCGTAATGATTTAGTACGTGAATTTTACAATGCACAGAGATTGTTTAAAGGTTATATTTTCTTTAAAGTTATTCAACCAGCTGAAAAACTGATAATAAGAACATCAAATAAAAAAATTATTGAAACCATTGTTGATAAAGATGATTTTAAATTTCGAGTAAATTTGAAATGTTCATACAAAAAGAAAATACCTAATTTATATTTAGAAATAAAAAAGTTTCGAATTAAAAATGAGAACCTGGCAAATCAAAAACTATTAATTCATTCAGATTTCTCTGAATTTCAAATGCCATTACAACTCTTTAAACATGGGGTTGGCGAAATTAATGATGAAATAATTAATGTTGAAAATCCATCTCCGGACAATCATCGACTATTTGTTGTTGATAATAATGAAGAACCAGTTAGGATTAATTATAAATTGGTTGAATATGAATTTTTTCTAGATAAATTGATGCTTTTTTCTCCTGCATCATATCAGATTTTTCCCACAAAAGAAAAAACGCCACATAAATATGCACCTAATGAACTAATCCTATATTGCTATAAAAAAATAAGCACTAATGACATTCAAATTTACAATTTAAGTATTCAAAAAGTAAAATCTTGTGGTGATTATAATATTTTTTTACTTAGATGGAGAAATAAATCAGATTATTGTAAACTTGTTTTTGATGATTTGATTTGGATTTTTGATAAACCGTTGGAAATAAATATCCAACTTACCAAAACTAAAAGTTATGAAACAGAAGGATTGATTTTTAACAATTACCAAGGTAAAGGGATAAATGATTTTGAATTAAAGTTTTTTCCTTTCTTTGATGAAAGTATAATATCAGATTTATATTTAAATATTATAGTAAATGATGAAGATCCATATCAAATTGCATTTCAGAAAATTAATTTTCAAAAAATATCAGGTTGTTATTATTTGACCGGGACTGAATTACAACAAATAATTGATCCTGTTTGGTCTCCAGAAAAGGGAAATTCACGTATTGAAATTTCTATTTGTTCAGTAGATTTAAAATTTGATACAAAATGGTTTTATGTGTTTCCAGAATTAAGAATTGAATATCCAGACTATATTTTAGAAGGAGATACTGTTTTTGCATGTGTAACTGAAGAAAATGAAAATGAGTTTGAAGTTGATTTATTTGATGAAAATAATGATTCAACAGGAAGGTTAAATATTATTTTTAATAATAACCAATTGATCAATAATAATTATAAATATCATCATGAATACAAAATCGAATTACCAAAGACTAAGTTTAATATTGAATATACTCCAATGATATATGGTGTAAAATTAATTGATAAAGTTTCCAAAGTAATAAATGATCCTTTTGATTTATATTTTCATGATATAATAAATATTAGTCTAATAATATCATTTTCGGATTTTATTATAAAAGTAAATGAAATTAGATATATGCCTAAAGTAAAATTAATTAATAATCTTTATATATTCTCATTAGAAGATATAAAGCCCTATATAACAAAATATCATAATACAATTAAAATATTAACTGGTGATCTTTTAGAAATTAAATCATTTAATATTTTTTATAATGTAAAAATTTTTAATTTTGAAATAATTAACCACTTAATTAATGGGATGATTAATGGCAAATGTGAGGCTTGTGGCCCTGAAGGAAGTAGTTATAAGATTAAAATATATGGTTTAGAAAATAATGATGAAAAAATTCTATTGAATGAAAAGGAGTATTTATTTGATGGGAAGAAAAAAATGGATTATATAAATTTTCCTGTCACTGACTTCTCAAATAATTTTAAGATGTTTTTGGCTAGAATTGCTGTAAATGAAAATTCAGATAGTGAATATGATTATGAGCAATATGATCAATATATTGAGATTTCATCTTCAGGTTTAAATAAAGATATAGATTATAATATGCTACGTGAAAATGTAATTGAATTAACCAGACAAGATAAATATTTTCAAGCATACGGTTGTGCAATTCAAGCATTGAAGATAGCAGTCAATAATGATGAAAAAAAATGGATGCAGGATTTTATTAAAGAGATTAAATTTTTCTTAGTTAAATATAAAATATATAGTATTACAAATCAGACACAACAAGTATTAGAAAAAGATTATAATATAAAATTTTAATTGACTTAATGGTAATAACTTATGATAAAAGGTTATAAAGAGCTAATCCAACAAGAACAAGATTTAATTAATATGTTAGATTCTATCCCATGGGATTCTATAAAAAAGTTCATCAATTCTAAAAAGACTTTAAGAAATAAGTGCACGTTTGGCGGTTTTAGAATTCAAAAATCGAATAAACAACATATTTATAAAGTTTTAAATGATAATTTACAAATGGATCATGTAATTTCATTGTTTTTAGATTGGTACAACTATCATAATGAATATAAAAATTTACTTGATCCATATTTTCAATCTAATGAATATAAAAAATGGGTAAAAGATAAAGAACTAGATAACGGAAGATATGCTTTACCTAATGATATTTTTTCTCAACTATGTGATATTTTTGAAAATAATAATCATATTAGTATTTTTTTATATTTCAGTCCAATTGTTTTTGATGAAAATCAACAAAAGGAAATGAAAAAGTTAATTAATGCGGGAAGTGATACATCTGACAAATTATCAAGAAATGAAAAAAAATCAGATGTTGCAGTTAACAAAAAAAATTACAAAGAAAATAAGGAATTGAAAAAATTACAAGAACTTAATAAAAAACAACTCTCTGAAATAGAAAAATTACAAAAGGAAAAACAGAAATTATTAAATTCAAAACATACGTTGAGAATTGAATTTAAGAAAATTGACAATAAATGGGAAGATAAAATAAATGATTTAAAAAAAGAGTATGAGGAAAAAATTGAAAAGCAAAACATAAATTTAGAAAAAGTAAATTATGAACAAAATGAAAGAAATAAAGAATTAAAAAAATTTAGAAAAGACTATTTAAAGATAAAAAATGAATTTAATACTTTTATGACAAATTATAACAAACTAAAAAATGAATCAGAGCAAAAAATTGTAAACATTATTAATAGGATAAATATAGATGAACTGATAATTGCATTAAACGAATCGCAACCCGTAAAGGATTCTTTACACAAACATGTAAAAATACCAAAAAGTAATTATGAAGAAAATTTTGATGAAAACTATATTTACACATTTTGGACAAAACAATTGGAATATGAAGAGAAAATTATTCGAGAGTTATTTGATATCGAATTAACTTCTATTATTGATGGCTCTTACTCAGAAAAATGGTTTGACCAATCGGATAAATTCACTGATTTAAAATATTCTCTGCAAGCCCGATCAGTGTTAATCAATTTATATTATGAAATATTAAGACAACAAATTGATTAGTTTTAATACTTTTCGAGGCTTTAATGTTTATTTCCATTTACCAACATGTTGAATAATTAATCAATTGTAACCATTCAGAACTATGTGGAATGTTTTACTGATTTCCATAAGAGATACTATTTAGCCAAAAGATGGAGAAAGGAGAGGCATATTATGGCAGGAGAAAAACGGAATTAATAAAGAGAAATATCATATAAAGATTCTTTACAAACGAATTATTTCAAAAAAGACAGTTTAACGCATGTTCTTGGAAATTAATTATCCTAATAATGTGAGGTTGAAATGTTTTTATTACCAACATGGCCACAAGTAATAGTATTATTACTTATAACAGTAATGATTTTATATCCATTGGGTTTATTTTTATTGATACCTTTTGAAATAAGAAACGATAAAAAAAAACGTGCTTTTGTGTTTATTTGGTTATTCTCTTTAATTATTGTATTTACAGTATTTATTAATGATTTTGAAAGAATCAATTCGTTTTATGGTATTACACTTTTATTCCTTTTTATTGGTTTACTTTTTTTGCCTTTTATTGAAAGTTTGAGTGTTGGAAATTTTTTAAAAATAAATTTAAAGAATCTAGAGAAATCAATTGATAATCTTCGAGAATCTATTTTAACATTTTTACAAGTTAATCAACAAAATAATCAAGTAAATAATTATTTTGGATCAATTAATACGCCAGATGGAAGTTCTGCAGAAATAAAAACGGAAAACATTTCTCGCTATTATGCACAACGTGCCTTTTCATTATTTAATCAAAAAAGATATAATGAATCATTAATACAATATCATAAAGCATATGATGCTGATAATAATAACTGGGTTGCTGCTTCCTTTTTGGGTTTTCTATATTTGTCATATAAAGATTATGATATCCCAAGAGAGGAGTGGGGATTTAATGACCTTGAAAGATTAAATCGTTCAATTTTCTTTTCAACTATTGCAACTTATAATGATCCCAATCATTTTATGCCTTTTATGAACTTGGGAATAGCACAAGGCCATTGGGGTGGTAAGAATATGTTAACATTGGGAACAGCTAATTTGGAAAAAGCCTATAAGATGCTTGATTTTGATACAAAAACACAAACAAATCCAAACCTATATTTGGAAAAAGCAAAAATTAAAAGTTTTATTGGAGAACAATTTGGAAAATTGAACGATATTAAAACAGCAATAATGCATAGAGAGGAAGCAAATATTATTTTTGAAAAGTGTCCAGAACCACGACCTCCTGAATTTGAACATTGGTATAAAGAAAACTTAAAACACTTAAATGATTTAAAAAGCAATTAATAATAATTTTAATATCTTTAAATCCTAAAATTGGTCCATTTTAACCTATAATAAAAACTTCTTGGGATTATTTATAAATACAATCGTATTCATTTAAGTTTGAATTAAATACACCTGATAACTTTGTAAATCAGTTTAATCATAAACGAGCTTCTCTCCGTGTTAGATTTTTCGGGTAACTTTCAGTCTTTCTTTTTGTTGTGTCCAGGATATAATTAATAGCATCTAATTTATATTTCAAACTAATAATGTATATTTATACAATTTCAAAAAACTCGTCGAACAATTTGGATGACCCTAAAGCCCAACACCCTACCCCCCCTAAAAAAGGGGATAGGGTTTTTTATATACCTGAGAATTCTATCAATGAAAATAAAAAAGCCCCTGCGATTTGCAAGGGCTTGATTTTGTGTGCCAGATTTGTGCCAAGTAGAGGTACAAACTGGTACTAATTGATGTAAATTAAGCCGAGTGAGTAATCACTGTAATCGATTGATTCTGCTTAATTTATGGCGGGGCCGACGGGACTTGAACCCGCGACCTTCGGCTTGACAGGCCGATGTGCTAACCATCTGCACCACGACCCCGTTTGGGTTTGCACTAACAACTTAGTGCTTTTTTTATCAAGATGCAATAAAAATCTTTTATCTTGATGTGCCTTGCGGCTGTGGGCGATGCTGGAGTCGAACCAGCGACCCCCTGCTTGTAAGGCAGGTGCTCTAGACCAACTGAGCTAATCGCCCATTGTTGTGGCACTGGCTTGCTTTTTAGGGCGCCAGAAAATAGACAAAGGAATCAAAATACAGTAACCAATGACCAGCAGAATGGGAGCAACTGTCAAAGACATAGCACCTTCCGCAGGGGGTTGGGCCATTGCAAAATAACCCAAAACGATTACAACCAACGCAGCTCCGAAAATTTGATAGTTGCGGGCTGAAAAATCCAAAAAGGTTTTATTCGACTTTTTGGCTGTGTTTGGTTTTGTACTTTTTTTGTCCATAGTCACAGAAGTAAATATAAGGTATTTTTATATTCGAGTCAAGCTTTTTTAGCTTTGAACGTGTAATTTTTTAACTTTTTTATGAAAATCCGGGACCGGCAGCAGTACCAAGAGTCCCAAAATCATGATTATAGCCAGTGCGCCTATGGCAGCTTTGAATTTAAACACATCACCAAAGGCGCCAAATGAAAATGTTACCGCGCTCCATACCAGTGGACCGATTATGGCCGCCAATCTTCCCGATAGTGCATAGATCCCGAAAAACTCGCCCATTTTTTCCCGCGGTGCAAGGGTAATGAGTAAGGGGCGGGATGAGGTCTCTACCGATCCCAACAGAATGCCAATGATGGCTCCCATGATCCAGAACAGGGTGCGGTTGGATGAAATGATGATTACCGCAAGACTAATCACCCAAAAAACGATTACCACGGTAAGAACTTTTTTAGGGCCGTAATGGTCGGTCAAAATACCACAAATTGCTGATCCTATAATAGCAAAAGGTGTTAGGATGATCATAAACAGTGACGCTTCGTTCAGGGTAAAATCCATAACCACCTGCGTAAATACACCCATATAGATAATGATTGTGGCTACACTGTCCTGATACAGCAGCCGGGAGATGAGAAAGCGTAATAATCCGGGATGTTCTTGCGTATCTCTGATGTTGTTGATCACTTTTTTATAAGAGGCCTTGATTTTCCACTCTTTTTGTTTGGGTGCGGGTATTAAAGATTCATCCACCAAAAAGAATACCGGCAGCGCAAATACAAGAAACAGAACAGCAGTGGGGATAAATGCGGCCCCGGGACCTCCGGCTTGTACACCGGGTAAAGTGAGTCCGAAAAAATCGCCTTCCACAAAAATGCGCGCCACCATAAGTCCCAGAATGGTTCCCATGTAGCCAATAGCTGTACCGTAACCGGAAACACGTCCCATATTTTTTGGGGTGCTGACAGCGGGCATTAGGGCATTGTAGAAAACGAGTCCGCCCTGGTAACTATAGTTAGTAACAATATAGATGATTAAAACCATGGGTAAAAGTATTGCGGTGGATTTCAGGGTAAGGCCCAAGAGTCCAATAATGGCTGTTCCACTGATACAGATAAGGGAGAACAGCATTAATCCCTTTAATTTCTTTTGTTTAATATCTGACCAGTCTCCCAAAACCGGCATGGTAAAAGCAACAAACAACATGGATAGTGAATTGACAAGCGATACCCAGATGTCGCTCATCTGAAATGTTAAAATAATCCATGTGCTGAAATAGAGTGAAACCACATTCATGGAATAGGCTGTGTTCGCCAGATCGTAAAGTATCCACGCGGTTGTAGAAATGCGTTTGGGTTTGCGTTGAATTGCGGGCTCTGCCATGCTCTACAATTCCGATTCTGTCAAGCGGTCAAGGGTACGCAGCAGATTATTGGTCATGTTTCGGTAGCTTTTTCCCTGGGGGATGATTGCAACCAGGGTAGCTGTTTGTCCAAAAAAGTCAATAAACCGAAAGATTAGTCTTTTACCGGTACTGCTTTCAATAATGATCTCGTTCAGTTTTTCAAATTCTTCAATACGTGTTGTTGAAGATTTGATCTGATTCATAAGCGTGGTAACTTCAACGGTTTCAATGTCATGACTAAAGGATTGGCTTTTCTTTCGTTGAACGATGGGCAAGCCGGTTTCGTCAAACAAATAGATGGCATCGTAAAGACCGCTATTAACCAGGTTAGTCAGTATGGTTTCTATTTTAACTTGTATCGAGTTGTTTTGGTGATGGTGCGGTGTATTTTTTCCGTTTTTGGGAAAGCCTGGCATGTCTTCCTCTACATTTTTTCTATAACCAGTTGGATGGCTGTTTTCAGAGTTTCAAAAACTCCGTTTCCCTTTGTTGCAATGGCCTGGTGATAGGGAACGTTTAAAAAATTAAGTTTAGACTGCATTTCATCAATACTCATGGAATTGGCGAGGTCTCTTTTGTTATATTGCATAACCCATGGAAAAGAATCCAGTGAAGCGCCCTGATCAATCAGCTTTTGTTCCAGGTCAAGCAGGGTATCAAGATTGTCATCCATTCGCAGGGGTTGGGAATCTGCAACAAAGACTACGGCATCAGTACCGCGCAAGATGATTTTACGGCTAAAGCTGTAATGCAATTGTCCGGGGATTGTATAGAGATGGAAACGTGGTTTTTTGTTTTTGATTTGTCCCAGTTCTAGCTGCATGAAATCAAAATAGAGCGTGCGCTCGTCTTTGGTTTTCAGGCTAACCAGTTCACCACGAATTGAGGGATCAATATTGGCATGGATATATTCCAGGTTTGTTGTTTTACCACCCAAACCCGGCCCATAATATACAATTTTGAACTGTATTTCTTGTCTGTTTTGATCTATATACATATAAAACTAGTCAATTCCGAAAAATTTATCCAATTCTTTATTAAGCATAGATTTAAACTCTATGTCTATGTATTTGGATGCCTGTTGGTTCTCCATTGACAGTTCATCCAATATTTTTGACAGTTTTTCAACTGTATTGTGGGTAAGAATTCTTACCATACCCATTGCAACACTCTTGTCGAACAAGACAATGATCAGGTAATCTTTACTAACATTGCACATGTAAATATTATTCTCTTTGCCTTCAAGATAAATAAAACGAAATTTATCCTGTTCCTGTACCATTTTTGCCATTTCGGATGTTGCTGAGAATGTACCCGCCGCAAGAGCCGTAAGTGAAGTGATGTCAATTGCGGGTACCGTTTCATCATATCCGATAGGATACCCGTTCATATCCGCAAAAATTGTGATTTTGGCGTTGAGGCGTGTGCGCAGTTCAGTCAAGATGCTGATAATGTTTTGATAGGTCTTTTCAGAAAAAACGATGCGGTTATTAAAAGCTTCTTTGTGATTTGTTTCCATATCGGGTTCCACCATATACTAATAATTCGTTACCTGCCATGTTTTAGGCGTTCTATGAGAAATTCAGGAAAGTCACGCGCCATCATTGCTTTTTGCGTAGTATACACATCATATTCAACACGAACGATATGAAAAAAAGCGTTGTCAGTATCTAAAATACCAAAAGCAGCGGTGGGTTGGTGGTCTCTCGGTTGTCCAACACTGCCGACGTTTATTATATATCTCTTGTCCTTTTCAAGTTCCAATTTAGTATCATAAATTGTAACCGGTTCTTCGTTGTCGTTATTCTGAAAAATAATGGGTAAATGCGAATGACCAATAAAACAACAACGTTCTGAAAAATGTTCAAAGTTCAACTGCGCCTGATATGGAGTGAAAATATAGCCCCATTTTTCAGGGGACATGGGCGCCGCATGAACCAGATATGCCTGGTCTATTCCCGCGGTTAGAGGCAGTGACCTGAGATATTCCGTATATTCATCTTTGAGGTTGGCAATGGTCCAATCCATTGCTTTTTTAGCATAGACGTTAAAATAATCCATATTTGTCAGGCCGGCGGCGGCATAATCATGATTGCCGGCAATGACGATATCCGTATAATCGCGAACAAGCTGAATACATTCATTGGGATGCGGGCCATATCCTACAATATCACCAAGGCAAATGGTGCTGTCGCATTTTTCATTATGGATATACTCTAGTACCTGTTCGAGTGCGGCCAGATTGCTGTGAATGTCGGATATTATTGCGTACTTCAAAAATTGTCCTGTTTTCTCAAAACTATTAATAAATAAAGAAATATACCACTTGACTTGCCACAATGCAAGTAATATTTCAGTGAAAAAATAATTCAAAGATGTTTTTTATATGTATTTTTTTTACATTACAAATACATAAAATTGAGGGTATTATGAAACGATACTTGGGTTTTTTATTGATCACAATTTGCTGTTTGTCAGTTAATTGTGGAATGTCTGGCAATACTATAGAGACGTTAAGCATTAATCAACCTGATTTAACCTTGTGGTATACAGAACCCGCAAGCCAATGGATTGAAGCATTGCCTATTGGTAACGGCCGCTTGGGGGCAATGGTATATGGCACGGTTGAGCATGAGCGTGTGCAATTGAACGAAGAGTCGATTTGGACCGGAGAAAAGACCAGTCGCCTGCAGGAGGATGCCTGGAAATACGTTCAGGAGGCCCGCAAATTACTCTTTGACGGCAAATATAACGAGGCCGAAAAAGTAATGCAAGACAAAGTGATGGGGCCTCGTTACGATAACAATTACCATACCTATCAAACCCTGGGTGATCTGAAATTAACGTTCCCGGGGCACGGAACATATACTGATTATAAACGATCTTTATCGCTTGATGACGCTATTGCTGGTGTTGAATATGTTGTGGATGGCGTAAAATATAAACGACAGGTCTTTTCATCGCCTGTTGATCAGGTGATTGTTGTGGTACTGACATCCGACAAACCAGGCAAGATTACAGTGGATTTGGCGATTGACCGTCCCGCTGAATTTGATGTCAAAGCTGAGGGAAATGATATGCTGATCATGGCCGGGCATGTTACTGACGGAAATGGTAAAGGTGTTCGTTATGAATCGCAATTAAAAGCAATACCTGCCGGTGGCACGCTTCAGGCAGGTGCCAGGACATTGTCGGTGAAAAACGCGGATTCCCTGGTGCTGTATCTGGCCGCGGCTACAAATTATAGAGGAGAGGACCCACATGTTTTATGTGAAAAAAACATGCAGGGTGTTAATAAAGATTTAAAATCCGTTAAAAACGATCATATAAAGGCACACCAGGAGTTGTTCGGTCGTGTAAAATTACAACTGACTGATACTTTTCAGGATGATATCCCCACGAACCAGAGGTTAGAGAATGTCAAAAACGGTCAACAGGACCACTGGTTAGAGACGCTGTATTTTCAATATGGGCGTTATCTGCTGATGAGCAGTTCACGTCCCGGATGTCTGCCGGCCAATTTGCAGGGTATTTGGGTGGATGGTTTAACACCGCCCTGGAACTCGGATTATCATATCAATATCAATATTCAGATGAACTATTGGCCCGCGGAGGTCACCAACCTGAGCGAGTGTCATACTCCATTTTTTGCATTGATTGACAGTTTGCGCGCAAGCGGACGCAGAACTGCCAAACATGTATATAACAGCAGAGGGTTTACCGCCAACCATACTACAGATGTGTGGTGGTGGACAGAACCCATTGGTAATATTCAATACGGCATGTGGCCCATGAGTATTGGCTGGTGCAGTCAGCATTTGTGGGAGCATTACCTGTATACCGGTGATAAGGCTTTTTTACAGGAAGCGTATCCCATTATGAAAGAGGCGGCCTTGTTCTTTGTAGACTATATGGTCAAAGATCCCAAAACCGGTTACTTGGTAACAGGCCCTTCGGGTTCACCCGAAAACAGGTTTTATGGTCCGTCCGGTGAAGTTGCATTTTTGAATATGGGGACCACTGTAGATACCGAGATCATTTATGATCTGTTCAGCAACTGTATTGAAGCAGCCGATGTGTTGGGTACAGATGCTGAATTTCATAATGAATTGGTTGATCTGCGTAAACAGCTTACACCCATCCGTATTGGTAAAGACGGCCGTATAATGGAATGGCCGCACGAATTTAAAGAAGTGGAACCCGGACATCGGCATGTTTCGCATTTGTTTGGACTACATCCCGGACGGCAGATTACCTGGCCGCATACACCGGAGCTTGCACAGGCTGCAATCAATACACTTGATTATCGTTTGGCAAATGGCGGTGGACATACAGGATGGAGCCGGGCCTGGATTATCAGCTTTTTCTCCCGGTTGCTGCAACCTGAACGCGCTTATGAAAATCTGGTGGCTCTGCTTGCCAAATCCACATTGTACAATTTATTCGATACCCATCCGCCGTTCCAGATTGACGGTAACTTTGGCGGCTGCGCGGGTATAACCGAGATGTTGATGCAAAGCCATGCCGGTGAGATACATCTTTTACCTGCATTGCCGGATGCATGGGCAAATGGTGGATTCAGCGGACTCAAGGCCCGTGGAGGTTTTGAATTTGATGTGAAATGGCGGGATGGTGCAATGGATAGTGTGCTGGTTAAATCTCCTCTTGGCGGCAACTGCCGAATCAAGAGCGCGGTTCCGCTGCAATTGTTATCATCAGGAGCTTTTGAATCCGCTAAAGGAGAGAATCCGAATCCCTTATGCAAGCAACAGCCGGTACCGGCTATTGAAAATCGTTCAGCGCAACTGGTAGAGGTTGTGGAAAAGACATGGTATGTATATGATTTAAAAACCGACAGAGATGGTTCGTATCTGTTGGCCGCACAAAAATAGAGGGAATTATGAAACGAAGAGCGTTTATTCAAACTTTATTGAGCAGTGCAGCAGCACCGGTTGTTTTTGGTGGATTCGTGCAATGCTCAAAATCTCAAAATAACACTGTTGCTAAATCGGTATTAAAGGACGGACAAACTTTATTGTTCATCGGTGACAGTATTACTCATGATGCAACGTATGTGAATTTTATTGAAACATTCCTGCTGGCAAAATATCCTGACAAGCATTTCAATATTGTGGGGCTTGGTTTGTCAAGCGAGACCGTATGCGGATTGACGGAACCGGTACACCCGTATCCGCGCCCCAATGTACATGACCGGCTGGATCGTATACTAGAGCGTACCCAACCGGATGTTGTAATGACCTGTTACGGTATGAATGACGGTATTTATGCTCCCCTGTCTGAAGAGCGTTTTGCCGCGTACAAGGCGGGTATTGAAAAAGTAATTGAAAAGGTACGGGCCGCGGGCGCTCAGCACCAGTATGTGATCACTCCACCGCCTTATGATCCCGTGCCGGTCAAAGATAAAACCGTAGAGGAGGATGCTCCGCAATTTGGATATCAGACGCCCTATGAAAACTATGATAATGTGTTGAATCATTATGGCGAATGGATCATGACTTTATCCGCACCGGATATAACACCAGTGGATATCCACACACCCATGGTAGAACATTTGCGCAAGAACCGTCAACAGGATCCCGACTATTATCTCGCAAGAGACGGCGTACACCCCGGTCCTGCAGGGCACTGGATTATGGCAGAAACCATTTTAAAGGCCTGGAATGAATTCCCGGTAACAGAGATTACCAAAGTACGCATTCAGGACAAAAAGATTTCCGGTAGTGTGAAAAATGTCTCTTTCCCCGGTGGAGATGTGCATTTTGACTGGACCTTAAAGGTCCCGGTATTTCTCAAGGTTCCGGGTGTGGAAAAGCTGTCAGCATTGGATGACAAACTGATTTGTCCTGTATTGCAGGTCAACCAGTCCGGTGTTGCGGGGTATGCGGTATATCACGATAAACAACTGTTGGGCAAATACACCCGTGAGGAATTGGAAAAGGGGTTGGATTTGTCAGACATTCCGGCGTTTGATATTTCTTATCGTGGTGCCAAGCTGCTCAACCTGGTTCGTCAACGTCGTCAGCTCTATGATGGTGCATTACGGGCAGATATAGGTCATACTCTCCCGAACAAGGGCAAACCTTTATCTATGGACGAAGCGGAAAAGGAAAAACCAGCATTGGATGCGCAGGTGGAACAATTGTCCAGACCGGGGGTTGTAAATATGCGTCTGGTTCCTTATATTTGAGTTTAAACCGATCTAATTTTTAGCGTGAGGTATATTTTGAGTGAATTGAAAAATTTAATGATATCTGTTTCCGGTGTACGGGGTATAGTGGGTGAAGGCCTCACCCCGGATGTTGCCATGAAATTTGCCCAGGCATACGGCAGTGAAATGGGACCCGGAAAAATTGTTGTAGGTCGCGATTCACGCGCCACGGGCGAAATGGTTAAACACGCTGTTTGGGCGGGTCTCATGTCCGTTGGGTGTGATATAGTAGATGTAGGCATTTGCTCTACTCCTACCACTGAACTGGTTACCGAATTGTCCGGACATGTTGGCGGCATTATAATAACCGCCAGTCATAATCCCCGTGAATGGAACGCGTTAAAGCTGTTGGCAGAAAACGGATTGTTTTTAACCGCAGAGGCCGGTGAAAAAGTTTTGCAGCGCGTTAAAGATAATGATTATAATTTTGCGTCATGGGACAAGATGGGCAAAGTAACTACATACGATACTGCGGTTCAGGATCATATCGCCAAGATCCTTGCGCTGCCTTTGGTCAATGCGGATACAATCAAACCCAAAAAATTTAGAATTGTTCTGGACAGTTGTAACGGCGCTGGTGGAACCATTGTGCCGCCATTGCTGGAAGCACTGAATTGTGAATTGATACATATGAATCCTGAACCCAATGGATTTTTCCCTCGTAGTCCCGAACCGATTCCCCAAAATCTTACCGATTTGTGTAACGCGGTCAAGAAATATGAAGCAGATCTGGGTATTGCCGTAGATCCGGATGTGGACCGATTGGCGCTGGTATCGGACAGGGGTGAGCCCATGGGTGAAGAGTATACACTGGCTTGTGTGAGCCGTTATATCCTTTCCAAAACACCGGGAGATATTGTGGTGAATGCATCCACCTCGCGAATGATCGATGATGTTGCCAGGGATTATGGCAAAACCGCGCACCGCTCAAAAGTGGGCGAAATTAATGTAGCGGTCAAGGCCAAAGAGGTTGGCGCTGTCATTGCGGGCGAAGGTAACGGTGGTGTTATGTATCCGGCAATTCATATCGGTCGTGATGCCCCGGTAGGTATTGCTCTGGTATTGCAGTATATGGCTGAAAGCGGCAAGGCAATTAGCGAATTGTATGACAGTATTCCACATTATACCATGATCAAAGACAAGATAGAACTGCCCTTTGACGCGGACGCCAAAGGTGTGGTGAAAAAGCTAGAGGCCGCTCACGCTAATGAAAATCTTGATCTGATAGATGGATTGAAAATTTTGTATGACAAGGCATGGGTACATATCCGTGCGTCTAATACAGAGCCCATTATCCGGGTGATTGCGGAATCACCCACAGAAGCGGAAACACAAAAACTGGTAGACCAGTTTAAGAATAAAGTAAAGAATTTAGCCTGATTGGAGAATAAAATGCAGGAAAAAGATATAGATCGTATTATTGATCAGGTCATTGCCGAAGTGACCGGTAAACCGGAAGGAAGCAGTGTGCCTGAAGCCGGTGAGCCATCGAATCTGGCCAAGTATATTGACCATACCATATTAAAACCCGAAGCTACCCGTGAGCAGGTATTACAATTGTGCGATGAAGCCAAACAGTATGGCTTTGCATCCGTGTGTGTGAATCCCTATTGGGTTAAGACTGCGTCTGAGCGGTTGTTTGGATCCAAAGTAGATGTATGCTCTGTAATCGGATTCCCCCTTGGTACCAATACCACCTGTCTAAAGGTAGAAGAAACCAAACGTGCGGTTTCTGACGGGGCTATGGAGATTGATATGGTTATTAATGTTGGTATGCTGAAAACCGGTGATCTGGATTTTATCTATCGTGATATTAATCGGGTGGTTGAAGCGGCCAAACCCGCGCTTGTTAAGGTGATTATAGAAACCTGTTTGTTGACAGATGAAGAAAAAGTCACAGCATGCATTATTGCCAAAAAAGCGGGTGCGCAGTTTGTTAAAACATCGACAGGATTTAACGCGGCTGGTGCAACGGTTGAGGATGTTGCGTTAATGCGTCGCGTGGTGGGTGATTCTGTAGGAGTTAAAGCAGCCGGTGGTATTCGTGACCGCGAGACCGCGCTTGCAATGGTCAAAGCTGGGGCTAATCGTATTGGCGCCAGCGCCAGTATAAAGATTGTGAACGGCTAGGTTTTTGTATTATTCGTTTATACCATTAATAAAATATTAGAGTTGTTTTAATGGTATGCCGGTTGCAACAGGTATTTATGTTGTCCAAACCCGAGTAAACAATACATCGGTAATGAAACGGATTACATTGTTAAAATAATGGACGGATGTGAATCTTTTTCAAGAATAGCGCATCTAATTATTACCTGTAAAATGATTTATTATGGAGAAATGATGTTTAAAATTACGCAGGAAGCCAAAAAGGCATTCAACACACTTTTGACAAGCGGAGATATCAAAGAACCGGTATTTCGTGTATTGATTTTAGGATTTGGATGAGGCGGCCCCAGTATGGGCCTGGTACAGGCTTCTGAAAAGGACATAGATCAAGACCGGAGTTTTGTTGAAGAGGGCATAACCCTGATCTGGGACAAGCAGGTCGACAACATGACTCGTTTTTACGGTGGTTTGATCGTTGATTATGTGAGACATCTCTCCGGAGGACGTTTTATTGTCGCTTTTAGCGGCGCGTCTTCTTGTTGATTTAAAGCCGCTGCCCCTTTGGGGTAGCGGCTTTTTTCGTCTAGGGGCAAGTATTATTCTATGTTAATATTTTTTAGTGAATTCATTGTTTTTCTTCAAGTTTTTTGGGTCCTTCATAGTTATTAATAAACATTTTGTACATCCAGTAATCATCAAGGGTCCGTCTGCGACGGACAAACGATATGAATTTCGTTCTACAGTATTGAACCACGAAGGAAAGAAGGATACGAAGGGATTTCTAACCGGGAATGATTTAAAAAATGAATTCATCCCATTAGGGATGAAATATTGTTGTGATCGAATCGTTAAAAATGTGGGTACCCTGATGTTTTTCAATTGCATATTATGATTGAATTCCATTAATTAATAAAGTAAAATATCAAAAGGGGTGCCGGGGTGTCATATTTATGAATCATTAAAAAATATCATATTTTCGTCCGTTTGTAACTATGAGAAGTGTCTGTGAATTTTAAATTCAGTCAATATCAGAAAAGGAGAAAAAATGAGAACGAAAAAGAGTCTTTTGATTGCTTTATCATATTTTTTTATGATTACCGCATGCGGACCACCGCCGGAAATTACCAGTGCTAAAGTTTATATAACTCAGGACAGGAATACTATACGCACCGAAAATCAGGATGATTTTTCTGCCACAAACAATTCAGAAAAGCGTATAATAATTTTTACTGCCAATATCGACATTGAAACCAATACGCCGGATTCCGTGCACCATGCTGTTTCAAATTTGGCAAAAAAATATAAGGGTTATGTTTTACTTTCAAGCAATACCAAAACTTCAATACGTATACCCACCAGTAGTCTGGATGATGTGCTAAAGGATGTAGAAACATTCGGTATTGTGACGAATAAAAATATCAAAGGGAGTGATGTAACCAGTGAATATCGGGATTATGAGATCCGATTAGATAATGCCGAAAAGTCAAGGCACCGGTATCTGGAATTACTGGAAATGGCTGAATCCGTACAATCGGCTTTGAATGTTGAAAAAGAATTGGAAAGATTGAACAAAGAACTTGATTTGTTAAAAGGGGAATTGAACCGTTTGTCTCATTTAGCAAAGTTTTCCACCATTCACGTATCCACAAAACCACATATAACTCCGGGGCCCTTGGGATATGTTCTTTTAGGATTCTATAAAGTTGTTGAAAAATTGTTTGTTTGGAATTATTAATGTCATTTATTGCACCAAGATTAATGTTTTAAAAGACATTGTAGGACTTTAAAATGAGTGCTGTTATCTTTAATGGTCAAAAATTTGAGAATTGGATGGATTATTTTCATTACAAGTTTGGTAATGAAAATATTTTTAGCATCGAGTTGTTTGACAAAGAAATAATACGTTTGATTAGTTACCGGATTACATTAAAAGATAAAAAATGCAAAACAGAGATCATTTTTATTTTGTTCCATTACCTGGAAATCTTTGATGTTTATTTTAATCATCCGGATTCACCTAAATTGAGACGTAATAATCAAGCTAATAAATACGGTTTTGACGGTGTAGGGTCAGCTTTCAATCTCAAGAATGTTAAAGATGTTGATGAGTGGATAAATATTCCATTGTATCATGGTTGGATAGAACGTACAACTTTATATGATAGTCAAAAACACAAAACAGATTGCGTTTGGCAGCAAGGTGACAAGGTTATAGCGTGTCCTATTGAGCAAAATTATCTGGATGATTATGGATGTTTATTATTTCCAATAATTCCAATTGTGATTTCAATTTGGGATTTCAAGTTAAAACGAAATAAAGAAAAGATTACTGTAAAAGAGAATATAATTGAACCTATGATAAAAGTAGTATAAACAGGTATTATCTCGTATCCTGGCTCTGCCTAGACACGTGTATTTCTTGTTGGTTCCAGGGCTGACAGACTGTGTGAAAATGATTTAATTTTGAAAATAAAAATTTTGTTGAGATTGAGACAAGTCAAAATGGTGTGGAGTGTATTACCTTTATGTAATGCGGGCCGTCGGAGACGGCCTCTATTCAACTATATTTGCATAATAATATTAAACTTGTCATGTTACTATGGTATAAATAATTGGACAATAAAGTCTAATCTAAATCGGACCTCCGGCCCGACGCAGCGCATAAAGGCGCTGCACTCCAAAAAGTACAATTTTTTAGTTTTCACAGGTTAAGAGCCCCGGAACCAGGAATACCAAGACGAACGAATCTGGTAAAGCATATGATGGATAATAAGATAAAATCCTTGTTGCGCATAGTGGCAATAATCATTTTTGTGTATTTATTGCTGGAACTCACCGGTTATGTCCCTGAACCGCTTGAACGGACAATCCGGCCTTTTGTCATACCGGTTGTTTTTATCGCAATAGGCATGTTGATGGCTTTTCTCGTATCCGGACAAAGCGGCTGGGCCGGGCTTGCGAAACGCTATGCCCTGGATATAAGCCTATTACCGGCAATAAAGGATATCCGGTTCAAAATTGCCAGTGCCCGGATTAATAATATGCGTTACAACAGTTGCTTACAGATTGGCGCGAACGAACAGGGAATGATATTGAAAATGTTGTTACCCCTCAGGTTCAGCCATCCGACTCTGCTCATCCCGTGGAGCAGGATCAGCTCTATTCGGACCGCTCCCGATATTAAAGTATCTTTGTTCAAATATTATGTGCCCGGCGAGTTTTATGTTGTAGAATTGCTGGATGACTCGGACGTGGATTTGAAAATTTTTAAAAATTCATTAAAGGGCTCCAGTGTTCCCCAATATTTCAATGTTGATGATGAGAATATAGCGCAAGCCGTTGAAAAACGGATTTTCTGATCTGCTTAGGTTTTTCCCCAGGATGCCCCGAAAAAAAGGTATAATTCATTAAAGTGTTTGTGTATTTTATTAATAGTTGGCCGAGTTTACTGAAATAAAAATCATTTTCCATACTGCCAGATGGCGTACCTGACGGCACGCGAAATAACTTTGGTTTGTTCATGACTACACCTATTTGGCCCCTAACGGGGCCTTGGTAAAACAAGCCAATTACAAAATAATCAATATCAATTAATTAACATGATATCCAAATGTCCCGTTAGGGACAGAATAATTGAAGAAACGTGAAAAATAAGCATTAGCATGCCGTCAGGTATGCAATATTGTAGTGCTTTTATTGTATGAAAAAATCAGGGATCCCCTGTTTTTTTGCTCTGATTACCGCAAATTCTTGATTTTTTCATTTAAATCTGCTATGTTTGATTTGCTGTTTTAATTCAATTATGGGGACTGTTTGGGTGTTGGAGATTGTCAATGGTTTCGTATGTTCTGATCATCATCCTGTTTTTTCTGGGTGCCCTGCATGTGGTGCTGCGGTCCGGCAAGGGGAATAAAATTCCCTGGTTGAGGGTATTCTACTTGTGGTTATCACTAACCGTATTGTTTGTATTGTATCGCCTGGTACGTTGATCTGTTATTAAACAGGTCAATCATTTCATGAAAAGGAGTTTCTAATGAAATCTGCCGCATTCTGGATTTTCGGTTCCCTGCAAAGTTTGTCGCTGGCTGCTATTGTTTTTCTGCTGTTCAATTCCTTGTCCCAGATCAAAGGCGATGCCGTTATCGGCATGGATACACAAATTGTATTGAGTTTGACCTTTCCTCTTTTTCTGTTAATTGTGGAATATATAATATACAAAAAATAGTTTTATGACATTCACCTGTAAGGGAATTGCAAATGAACGTTCAGGACATGTTGATCATTGCTCTGGCTTCGGTAGTGGGCTTGCTCTACCTGCTCAAGATCAGGAGTTATGATATTTATGAAAAAGAACCCCTGTTAAAATTGATGATAGTGACCGCTTTTGGCGGATTCATTTCTATCTTTACTTCGCTGTTTTTGTATGAATTTGTACATGTTGAATACAACTGGTTTGATGCTATTTTTAAAATAGGATTAATTGAAGAAGTATCCAAGTATTTAGCGCTGGTGATTCTGTTCCGGTTTATTGGTCGGGACTTTAACGAGATAGTGGATGGTATTATCTACATGACTGCTATCGCTTTGGGATTTGCCACTATAGAAAATATTTTTTACGCGTTCAAGTTTGACGGTCCGTTTTTAATTCTATTTCAGCGTTCTATTTATCCGGTTCTGGGACATATCTCATTCTCGGGATATATGGGCATCGCCTTTTACATTCACAAAAAAGTGCACAAGAACCACGGCGGGATCATTTTATCTATAGTCATTGCCGCAGTGGCACATGGATTTTATGATGGTGTGTTGTTTCATCAGGCATCGCCGTTTGTGTTTCATGCCCTGTTTATTGGATTGATTTTACTGCAGCTGCATTTATTAAAAACCGCATTGGGTTTTTCAGCATTCAGGAAAGTATTGAAAAAAGAGTTGTTTGTGGAGAATGACAAAACCGTTAAAGCCCATTGCAGTCATTGCGAAAAGTTGTACGAGAACAAGGAATTGAAATTCTGGCGCATTGAAGGATCGAGCTGTTCTCATTGCGGTAACCTGGTTCTTGATCATCACAATACATTGCATCTGTTGCATTATTATCGTCCCTTGTTGAACCGCAAAAAGTATTTAAAAGGATTTAAATCCGACAATTATCTCTATTTCGATAAAGACGAAAAGATTATCTATAATCCGAAATTGAGAAACGCGTGCGCGTCTTTTACAGATCTGGGTAAATGGCTGCGTGCGGCAAACCGGGAAGAGCGGGTAAAAGCGCTGAGCGGCATTTTCCCCGGGCGTTTTTTAAGTGAGATCGGATTAAAATACCTGCTGGACCATTCATAAACGAACGGGTCCTGATAAAATGGGGAGATGTTTATGAGAAAATTGGATTTTAAGCTTGCTGCCAATATCTTGTTGGGGATTATGGCATTGTTTGAGCTGCTGCATGTGCTGATTCTGGTGGGTATTGTGCCATCCTCGATTGTCTGGGGCGGCAGGATGGACGCATCAGGGAACAGTGTAGTGCTGTTAGAAGTCATTGCCTTTGTGGTGATGCTGCTGTTCATGCTCATTATTGCGATAAAAGCAGGCTATATCAAGAGCGGCAAAATCCTGAAACGGATTGTAGATATTGCGGTTTGGGTATTGTTTGTGTATTTTCTGCTCAATACCGTTGGCAACCTGGCAGCTCATTCCTTTGTTGAGCAATGGATATTTGCTCCCATAACGGTTGTTATGGCTGTACTGACTTTAAGACTGGCGATTGAAAAGTAATTTTTTTAACTTAAAAACCACTCAACACCAGGCCGTACAAAAGGTGCTTTTTATTAACAATTAAGATGATGAACCGAAATTTTGGAGAGATAACATGACTTTTCTGTATTTGAATTCTGATAAAATGGGACAAGGGGACCCGGAACTGGGCAAGAAACTGATGAAATCGTTTTTGAGTGAACTGGCCAAGTCAGACGTACAAATTGATGTGATTGGTTGTGTCAATTCAGGGATTAATTTAACCACCGAGGGCAGCGAAGTGATTGACAGCCTAAAGGCACTTGAGGCCAAGGGCGCGCAGATTGCAACTTGCGGAACCTGTCTGGATTTTCATAAACGTCGTGAAGATTTATTGATTGGCGGTGTGGGCACCATGGATATGACAGTCCAGGTTATGGCAAACGCGGACAAGGTGATCCGTCCCAATTAGAGTGTAAAAATCCCCGGTTATCTTGTTGCCGGGGATTTGTTTAAGGGAATTAACGCAAAGTCGATTTCATGCTTTCAGCTCTGTATCGGGTACCTCTGACCATATCCGAGAGTTTATCCAGTTCGGCAATTTCGTCGGATGTGAGTGACACATCCACAGCTGCAATGTTTTCAAGCAGATATTTCTCCCGTTTGGTGCCGGGAATAGGCACAACATCCTCACCTCTTGCCAGTACCCATGCCAGTGCAATCTGCGAGGGCTTTACTCCTTTTGATGCGGCAATCTCTTCCACTTTTCTTACAATACCCATATTGTGCTCAAAATTTTCATCGTCAAAACGGGGCGCCAGTCCACGGGCTTCAAACTTGGCCATGTCTTCTTTGGTTTGAAATTTACCGGTCAAAAATCCGCGTCCCAGTGGACTATAAGCTACGGTATATACACCCAGCTCACGGCAGGCATCCAGATTAGCGTCTTCCAGATCGCGGGTCCAGATGGAATATTCAGACTGAACCGCTGTAATGGGGTGGATTGCATTGGCTTTTTTCAATGTCTCGCCCTTGACTTCCGAGAGACCCAGATAGCGAACCTTGCCTTCCTTGACCAGTTCCGCCATGGCGCCGACCGTTTCTTCAATGGGCGTTTCCGGATCTACGCGGTGCAGGTAATAGAGATCAATGGTATTGGTACCCAGGCGTTTCAGGCTGGCATCGCAGGCCTGTTTGACATAATCGGGTTTGCCGGACAATCCCAGCCATTCTCCATTGGGACCGCGTTTAACGCCAAACTTTGTTGCCAGCACCACCTGATCGAACTTGCCTTTTAACGCTCTACCCAACAGTTGTTCGTTGTGGCCGTAACCGTACATATCTGCGGTATCAAAGAAATTTATACCTTTTTCCAATGCCAGATCAATGACCCTGATGGATTCATCATCGTCGCCTTGTCCGTAAAATTCAGACATGCCCATGGTTCCTAATCCTATTTGAGAAACCAAAAGATCAGAATTGCCGAGTTTCTTTTTTAGCATGAGTTACTCCTTTGTATAGATAGTAATTTTTTTAGATAAAAATGGTTCCCCGCAGCCGCCCTTGTTCATTTGTGTTCCCGATTATCATAACAAGCGCACTTGTGTGAATATTCATTCAATCCCAGCTTTAAATCATTCATTAATGAAATTTATAAAAATATATTCATGTTAACATTAAAATGAAAAAGAACGAATCGGAAAATAAAAGCATCTTGTTAACAGGTGCAACGGGATATATTGGCGGCAGATTGCTGAAAAAACTGGAAGCAGGACCTTATCATTTGAGATGTATGGCCCGAAATCCATCATTTTTGCAAACCAGGGTTAGTGGGGCAACCGAGGTTGTGCGTGGGGATGTTTTCGACGTTGACTCTTTAAAACAAGCACTAAAAGATATCGATACCGCATTTTATATGGTGCATTCGATGGGGGCTGCATCCGGATTTGAAGAAAAAGACCGTATTGCGGCACAAAATTTCTGCATAGCCGCACACCAGTGTGGTGTGAAGCGCATCATTTACCTGGGAGGCTTGGGAGATGATAGTGGGGACCTGTCTCCACATTTAAAGAGCAGGCATGAGGTAGGAGATATCTTGCGAAATTCACAGGTGCCCACATTAGAGTTACGTGCATCTATTGTGTTGGGCTCCGGTAGTTTATCATTTGAAATGATCCGCTCTTTGACGGAGAAAATTCCGGTTATGGTTATGCCAAAATGGGTGAATGTCATGGCACAGCCCATTGGGGTGCAGGACCTGTTATCCTATCTTGAGGAATCCATACACATCCCCTTGGAAAAAAGCAGGATACTGGAAATTGGGGGTGCAGATTGTTTGTCATATGCCGGATTGATGCGTGAATATGCAAATCAGCGTGGTTTGCGGAGAATGATGATACCTGTTCCGGTATTAACCCCTTTTTTGAGCAGCTTGTGGCTTGGGCTTGTTACACCACTGTATGCACGGATTGGACGAAAGCTGATTGACAGTATCAGACACCCAACTGTTGTCAGGGATAAAAGCGCTTTTGAATATTTTGATATCAAACCCATGACTGCAAGTGAAGCTATTGCTGCAGCTTTGAGAAATGAAGATATGGATTTTGCGCAAACGCACTGGTTTGATGCACTTTCTTCTGCATCGGATCAAGCCGCAGGTTATGGTGGCGTTAAAATGGGAGGACGGTTGCTTGACAATCGGGAGGTTTTTGTTAATGTCGCTCCCGATAAGGCTTTTGCACCCATTGAAACGATTGGTGGAGAAAACGGTTGGTATGCCTGGAATATTCTTTGGAAAATTCGCGGGATTATTGATTTGCTTGTAGGTGGTGTAGGTATGCGCCGTGGTCGCCCGGAACGTTCATTACAGGCGGGAGATTCTTTGGATTTTTGGCGGGTAGAAGCTGTAAATGCTCCTTATTCTCTCAAATTGTATGCGGAAATGAAACTGCCAGGCAAAGCCTGGCTTGAATTTAATGTCGTTCCACAAGATAAGGGATGTGTCATACATCAGACAGCAATCTTTTATCCCAAAGGTTTGGGTGGATTGATTTACTGGTACGGTATTTTTCCTGTTCATGCGCTTATATTCAAACAAATGTTGAAAAATATCGCAAAAGCAGCAAAGCGGTAACTGTTTTATTTCAGCATCAATGCCTTTACATATTCCCGGTGTGAGCCTGCCTGAATCTGTACCATATACAGTCCCGAAGATACCGGAATGCCATTATTGTCCAGACCATTCCATTGCACCTGATAATGGCCCGGATTGCGTCTGCCATGTTCCAGTACTCGCACCAGTTTGCCGTTCATGTCATAGATGCCCAGCCAAACATCTTCACTGTTGGGCAGTTGATACGAGATGGTTGTACCCGCGTTAAAGGGATTGGGGTAATTCTGGTTCAGTTTGAATTCTGTGGGAATGGCCTCACTATCATCGATCGCCAGCGGAAAGCGTGCCTCGATAAACAGCTCACGGGTGGCTGTGTTTGCCCCTCCCGGTCCGTTGACCGTTAACGCAACCGTATAATCACCGACTTGCGCATATTCGTGAACAGGATTTTGTTCATCACTGTGGGTGCTGTCCCCAAAATCCCAGTACCATGAAGTAATGATACCGGAAGATGAATCACTAAACTGTACCGTAAAGGGGATGATGCCTGTGGTTTCTCCCGCTCCAAACCATGCAACCGGGGCTTTTTCCAAAACCTGTATATAATTTATTTTTCTCAATGTATCTGCGCCACCGGGTCCGGTAACAATCTGGCTGACAGTATAAAAACCCGGCAGTTCATAAGTATGTTCGGGATTATGACGACTGCTGAGGGTACTGTCTCCAAAATCCCAGATCCAGCTATCGGCAATACCTGTTGATGAATCGGAGAATTGTACTGTCAGAGGCCAGGGGCCAATAAGCGGATCGGCAGCAAAACCGGCTCTGGGTGTTTCTTCGGTCACACGGATGCAATTTTCTATTTTCAGGGTATCGAATTCGGTCTGACCGATTGCGATTAATGTAACCGTATAATTGCCAATTTCAGTATAGAGGTGCTGTGGATTTTGATCAGAGCTGGTTGTACCGTCTCCAAAATCCCAATACCAGGCTATAACATTATCGGTTGATGAATCCGCAAATTGTACTGCAAGTGGAACACTACCGATACGCGGTTCGGCAGAAAAATTGGCGATCACACCGGGGCCCATAATTTCGATATAATTTTCTTTGTACAGAGAATCCATACCTGCAGGACCGGAAACTGTTAATCCAACCGAGTATACTCCGGGTTTTGTATATACATGCAATGGATTTTGCAAGATGCTGAATGAACTGTCGCCAAAATCCCAATACCACGAAGTGATCTCTCCCTGGGATTGGTCGGTGAATTGAACATGAAATGGCTTGTCGCTGAGGATCTCTTCGGATGTGAATGCGGCAACCGGGGCCTGACCCAGTACGGTAATATAATCTTCCTGAATGAGCGAATCCGCACCAAAGGGGCCGGTTACCCGCAGTTTTACCGTATAGATACCGGGGACCGTATAAATATGCTCGGGATTTCGCAAGTCGGATGTTGAGGAATCTCCAAAATCCCAGGCCCATTGCGTAATTTCACCCAGTGACCGGTCCTCAAATTGTACGGCAAAAGGAATATTGCCTGTGGTTGTATCTGCAACAAAATCCGCAACAATGGATAATCCTGTGGGGAGGATGGATAGATTAAAGGTCTGGCTGTCATATCCGGTCTCATCAGAGGCCAATATAGTAACAGTGTACAATCCCGCATCCAGAGCACCGGGCAGCCAGGTCAGTTCGCCAGTAAGCGGATCAAGATCCATACCTTCGGGACCTTGTTCAAGGCTAAAGTTAATAGCGTCGTTTTCTTCATCCGTTGCCGTGACTGTGTATTGGTAGAGTTCGTTTACATGTCCAACCGTATCCGGAACAGAGGTGATAACCGGCGCGTAATTTCCCACGGTTGCCAGTTGAGGACGATAAGACAGCAACGCGCAGATCATACGATTCGATTGTTCGGCCGTAAACTCGGTCATGCAGGCGTCATCAGTATAGTTCATGTAATTGTGAATATTGTCCGGACTGTTACAGGTTTCGGTTTCAGTACAGCCATAAGATTCTTCTGATTGTGGGTAGGTGTCTTCTATCAAATCACCATGCGTATAACCGGAATAACAGGCATAACCTTCAAACGGATGGAACAGCCCCAGATAATGACCCACTTCATGGGTAAGAGTTCGGCCCTGGTCATAGGGATAAAAGCCGCCGTCTCTGCCGCTAAAGGCTTCGTATAAAACCACAACACCGTCATATACGCTGCCCACTGCTTCATGTGGGAAGTAAGAGTAACCCAAATATCCGCTTGCAGTATTGGTATAAATATTCAGGTATTTGTCTGTATCATATGCCAGTTGGTTTTTATATTCAAATTCATCTCTGTCATTAAACCAGTCATTATTTACTGTGCGGGTAATGTCTACAAGCTCGAACCGAATTTTAGAGTCGAATCCCAATTCTCCCATGGTGCCTTCAATGGCGCCATAGTCTTCGTTCAGCACATCGATCTGGTCCTGAATGCGTTCATCGTCAAGATACCCCATACTGTCAGTGTCCATGATATTGTGCACAACCACAGGGATGATCCAGGTGACTGTTGGCCAGTACTCGTCTTTAATGACAGTCTTGAACATGGAACAGTCCGATTGGTTATTAATAACATTGCTGCGGAATTGTTCGGGAACGGATTTTACCAGACAGCGTTTGCCGGTTTGTTTGAAATAGTCAGAGGCATAATAGTCTTGCCAGGTTGTAAAGGTCTGGTCGGCAGTTTGGATTACGCCATTGTTGGATATTGTGAAATTGTTATCTTTTTGTTCAGCACCCCACAAGGTACAAGAGATAAGAATAGAAATGAATAAAACTTTTTTATACATTGCTGCCTCTTTTAAAAAAAATGATAAATATAGTATACGAATAGCAAAAAAAATACCAAAAATTAGTTGCATGGATTTAAAATAATATGTAAATAAACCCATAAATGCAATTTAATAATTATTTGGAAAAATAAAAACATGATTACACTTTTTGTTTTTATTACGGGTGTGTTATTTTTACTTGCGGGAGCTGAAGTCTTTGTACAGAGCAGCTCGTCATTAGCCAGACGTTTTCGTGTGTCACCTCTGGTTATTGGGCTAACAGTTGTTGCGTTTGGTACCAGTGCGCCCGAATTGATTGTAAGTATAAAAACGGCTCTGGCAGGACAAGGCGGGATTGCGGTTGGGAATGTTGTTGGATCCAATATTTTTAATATAGCGGTGATTTTGGGTGTTTCTGCTATGGTTTTTCCACTAAAGGTCCATATTAAATTGATAAAGATTGATACACCCGTCATGATTGTGTTAACAGTTTTGTTTTGTCTTTTATTTTGGGACCAAAAATTCGAACGGATTGAAGGAATCTTTTTTATTGTGCTTTTAATAGCGTATTTATCTTTTAATATTTTTATGGCACGAAAATCATCAAATGATCAAAACCTTGTAGAAACTGATTTGACTTTTTGGGCAAAATTTTTCAAAAATATATATCTGGAATTGATTTTTATTATTACCAGTCTTGCTGTTTTGGTAACAGGTGCAGAGTTGTTGGTAAAAAGTTCTGTACAGATTGCACGTGCATTGGGTGTAGGTGAGAGTATTATTGGTTTGACTATAGTTGCCGCGGGAACGAGTCTTCCTGAACTGGCAACGTCTGTTGTTGCTGCATTACGAAAGAAAACGGATATTGCAATAGGTAATATTGTTGGATCAAATATTTTCAATATTATTGGCATTCTTGGTATTTCCGCAACCATTTCGCCAATCAGGGTGAATGATATGAACTTTGTCAATGCCGGAGTAATGCTTTTGTTATCATTAGCTGTGCTGCCGATCATGAGGACGGGGTTGTCAATTAACCGAATTGAAGGCTTTTTGCTCGTAAGCAGCTATTGTGTTTATCTGGTTTTCTTGTTTTAATTTTACCAACTTTTCTAGTCGTATTTCATGGCACATGTTCAAGTCCTTTGTATATACGTTTTGTTTTTACCACTATTTGTGTATATTAAATTCAGTTTTCGAAAAGTGTTAATGATTTTATCACTTTTTATATACAATTCATAGATTATATTATAGTAGATAAAAACAGGATTTTTTTTGATAAAAGTATATAGAACTGCCGCGTCTTTGACGGTGATTGCGGGATTTTTACTATTGATGAAAATTTTATTTCAGGCATCCAGGGGAACGCTTGATGTGTCTCATGTTACAGTTGAATTGGGTCTATTGTCCGCATTGATATTGAGTCTGCCTGTTCCGTTTCATGTCATGTCTGTTGGATTGGTATTGCAGCGGAAATGGTTGACGGGATTGTGGAACAGAATCGCAACCTGGGCGGTTACTTTGTCCGGGATATGGCTGGGCGCAGCACTGGCGGTGAAATTGTTTGTGATATAGCCTGCGGATACGTATATTTTTATATACAAGACCGAAGACAGGAGGGGTTTGTGTATCGAATTACTATCTTTTTATTTTTAGCGATTAATATATTTGCTGCGGATTTTCAGGAATCTGTCAACTGGCTGGAAAAAGAGGCTTTCCGGATTATTCGTGAATCTGAACGGACCATGCAGGACGGGACCGCGGCTTTTCCTCCCCAGGTGGGATTGGGATACGAAGCGTTCTGGCTGCGTGATTATGCCTATACTCTGGAAGGCGCCATAGACGCGTACTCTGACAAGGAACTGCTTGACGCGGCACGGTTGTTTGTAAAATCCATTCGTGACGATGGCGCGGGCGTGGATTGCATAAAGTTCGACGGCACACCCATATACAAGCCGGGATTCGGGAGTATGGGAGAGAATCCGGTTGCGGACGGCTCACAGTTTACCGTGGATGTGGTTTGGCATACCTGGAAAAAGACCGGGGACTCTTTATTTGTGCGCGAAGTCATGGCGGACCTGGACCGGACGATGGAGGCGGTGCCGTTGAATCCTGAAACCGGATTGGTGCACATCCGTCCTGAGGGGCATGACCGGTGTCCCTATGGATTTACGGATACGATATTGAAACAGGGTGACGTGTTGTTTGCCTCGCTGTTGTATGTACAGGCCTGCCGGCAAATGGCGGACATGGCAGAGGTCGCCGGTAATCCTGCCGAAAAAGTGGTTTGGGAGCGAAAGGCGCAGGAGACGATCTCGCAAATTCATGCAGTCTTTTGGGATGAGGAAACAGGATTGTACACTGCCGCTACGCTTTCATGCAGGCAGCCCGATATCTGGGGCTCTGCCTTTGCCGTGTACCTTGGCGTTGCGGATACGGAAACCGCCTTGAAAATTGCTTCTTATTTTAAACAGCATTATTACGAGATTGTGTACAGGGGACAATTGCGCCATCTGCCGGGCGGTATGTACTGGCAGTCGGTTTATCATACCCAGCCCGATACCTATCAGAACGGCGCCTACTGGGCCACACCGGTGGGCTGGTTTGTGTTCTCACTCGATCTTGTGGATAGGGACCTTGCCGAACAGACTGTCGTGGATATGGTGACGGATTTTAAAATCCATGGCGCCTGCGAATGGACCATTGGGGACACCCACAAATTACCGCATTATCTTGCCAGTGCGGCACTGCCGCTAGCGGGAATCCGGGCGATGCTGGAGAGGCGTAAAGGAGATTGAGGGTTTTGGTTTGCCCGGCACAACGAAGGTGGCTGGAATGAAAGTAGTATTTATTTTTTAGGATGAAATTAATGAAAAAATTATTGTTCTTTGTTATTATTCCCATTTGTTTATTTGCCAGAGATGACTTTGAAGGGATTGAGAAACCTTATTTAAATGGAAAATTTGCAGGAAGAAATAGCGCCTATTATTGTCATTTTAACATCCCTTTTTATATGAGCTATTTGGGGGGAGAAAATAAATCTAAAGCATATTTTTTTTCAGGTTTCGCATCCCAAATTGGGCAGTTTCAATACACTCATAAAATAAATGATACCGCAAAATGGGGTTGGGGTTGGGGTTTGCCTTTGTTGACTCTATATGCTGAAAAGGAATGGTCAATATTTGAAGGAAAAAATATAAATACAAGTTTGTTAATTGGCGGCCCTCCTGTATCAATTAGCACAAAAATTTATTTACCTATTGATGAAACCGGTTATTATTTTTATGGTTTTTCAACAAACTATATTTTTCATGCCGGGAGTTTTCATTACGATCAATTTTTTCTTTTTTCACCTTTTTATCCAAGGTCACACTTATTTTCATTTAATTATGAAAGTATTTATGATATGGATAGTTTCAATTTTATATTTTCTTTAGGATTAAATTATTTGGTTATGAGTTATGTAATTACTGGCAACAATGATTTTCCAGAAGCCGAATGGGTAAATCGTCAATCATCTGGGACTCAATGGGAAAAAAGACCGGCTTGGAATGCGTCTGTTGGTATTAATTTTTAAATTTTTGGTCACTTCCAAGGTGCCTGGTAAATAAAAACATTCGTTTTTTTGATTTACTCCGTCCAAAACTCCGGTTTTGGACGGCACTGACCGGATAAACTCTGTTTATCCTACAACTAAAACCGGTAAGTGCATTTTGGTAGATAAATATTACAAAAACAGAGTTTATGATTTCATTTCCGTACGAAACGGGAGTTTCGTACGGAGTCATGATTGTTCGGTTCATATGTGCCGTGATATGCTTGAACGACGCTGGTGAAATTGAGAATTTTGATTTGCCCGGCACCTCCGAGGTGCCGGGCAAGTGTTCTCCGTCCAAAACTCCGGTTTTGGACGGCACTGACCGGATAAACTCTGTTTATCCTACAACTGAAACCGGTAAGTGCATTTCGGCAGATAAATATACACATAAACAGAGTTTATGATTTCATTTCCGTACGAAACGGGAGTTTCGTACGGAGTCATGATTGTTCGGTTCATATATGCCGGGAGAGCCTGTTTGCCGCAGGTGGAAATTAATTAACGAGACATGCGGCCAGGTATACAGGACACATGTCCTGTAATATACGTTCCGCCGTTCGTAAATACACACGGCGATCAAGGTTTTAAATATTGGATAATAACGTCAAATCTATATCGGACCTTCGGCCCGACGCGGCGCATAAAGGCGCCGCACTCCAAAAAGATTAAAGCTTTTACACAACAAACCAGCCTGAGCAGAGAGAATAACAACTTTAATAATCCCTTGATTCTTTATACAAAAATGTATATATATTTACAAAAGAATAATGTTACCGGGTGATTCGAGTCCTGTAAAAAAGTTGTTAGATTTATTAAATACAATGTTTGCGCTTGAACAGATGAAAGGAACTCTTTATGAAGTTTAATAAAGTTATATCCAGATTCATATTGCTTGCTCTGCTGATTTCCAGCTATGGCTTTTGCCAAAATGCATCCGTATCTGAAAAAGTAATAAAAGATTCAGAGAAATCCCTCAACTCGCAGTGGGATGGAAAACGTGTTGCCTACCTGGGCGATTCTATGACACAAAAGCCAGGCGATGGCTCTACTGTGTATTGGGAGTACCTGGAAACACTAATGGGTATTGAACCTTTTGTTTATGGTATAAGCGGGCATCAGTGGGATGATATTTATGATCAGGCAGTCAAGCTCAAGAATGAACGAGGCTCTGATGTTGATGCTATTTTTATTTTTGCCGGTACTAACGATTACAATCACAGCCTCCCCATGGGTGAATTCTTTACCGAAACTACAAAACAAACCAACCATAATGGTCAAAATGTAACCCGTAAATACAGATCACGGATTTATAGTGATTCTACTTTTTGCGGACGCATAAATAAAGTGATGTCCTTTCTCAAGACTCATTATCCGGAGCAGCAGGTTGTAATTTTAACTCCGTTGCATCGAGGTTTTGCAAAATTCAGTGATCGTAATGTTCAACCCGAAGAAAATTATTGTAACGATCAAGGATTGTACATTGAAGATTATGTAAATACTATCAAAGAAGCCGCTTTGAACTGGGCGGTCCCCATTATTGATCTTTACTCCGTGAGCGGTTTGTATCCATTGTCCGATTCTCACACACAGTATTTCAGGAACAGTGAAACGGACCGTTTGCACTTGAATTCCAAAGGGAATTACCGGTTAGCAAAAACGATTCAATACAAATTATTAACATTACCCTCAACCTTTGTGGGTGATTGATAAAAAAATCCAGGTGGATAATACAACCTATGCCCGGAGAATTTAGTGTATTGTGTAAGTGTTTGATTTACAGAAAATTGTGAGGCGGAGCTTTTCGCCATAGTTCCATCCCAAATCGGAATTTGGGACGGAGAAAAAACCCCGGGCTTGGAGTACATTGCTTTTAAGCAATGTGTCGGACCGAAAGGTCCGAAGCTTTACTCCATCCGTCCTGGAAATCTGTGAATATCGGGTGCATTGAAGCACCGGCGTAAAATATATGAGTGGATCTGCGATCCACACACAGTCCATAAACGGACTGTACTCCACTTAAACCAGTAACCCTTTGTCACGGATCGTGAAATTAGTTGGTATCCCGGACCTCGTGTCCGGGATTATTGTAATTGGAGATAAAAATCCCGATGTTAAGTCAGGGATACGTACTAGAATTTTTTTTGTTTTTGGAGTGCATCGCGTTTAAGCGATGCGTCGGGCCAAAGGGCCGAAATAAATTTGACCTCTTTAATAAATATAAAGTAATTACAGTGTTATTGTAAGATCAAAAGTATAATTACATTAATGCCGTCTTTGCCGGCCCGCATTCCTTAAAAGTAATGCACTCCACGTCTTAAATAAAAAATGCGATTCTATTTTTAATAATTATTTTCACCGTCTTGCAGCTTGGTCGGGAGGGGAGAGAATTATCAAGTAGGTTGGATATTGCAAATCCCAAAAAAATCCCACCCAAGCACAGCTTGGGCGGGAGGTAGATTTTTAATTCTTTGATTTAAATACCAAAACCTTCTCTGTATTGTTTGTTTACATACTGATTGGCTTCGTCATGGTTCAGCACTTTCATGTTTTGGCCGTCCCATTCCAGTTGCAGGTTGTTTCCGGCACGGATTGCCACATTGCCCAGCAGTACGGTTTCGGTCATGGGGCCGGCGTAATCAAAGTTTGAGCATGCGGGTTTGCCGTCTTTACAGGCACGGATCCAGTCCTGTTCATGGCCGCCGCTGCCACCAGGAACACGCTCAATGGTTTGTTTGGGTTGTTTGTATTCTTTCATTTTGGATTCGGGAATGATGCGGGGATTGTCGCCATATTCACCACACATGATTTTGCCCTTGTCGCCTTCAAAAATTACACCACTGTTGCCGCCACCCATTCTGCGGCCGGGTTCCAGTTCTTCCGGACGGGGCGGCATGAGACCTCCATCGTACCATGTCAGTTCAAACGCGGGCATTTTTTTGCGTTTGGGGAAACGATAGTGAATGATGGATGATGTGGGTCCGCACTCTTCGATCGAGTTTTTGATGATGCCATTTTCAACATATACTTGAGGTGTACAAGCTTCAACAGATGTTGGGAATCCCGGTTCCAGTACGGTAAATACGGGATCAAGCACATGGCAAGCCATATCTCCAATAGCGCCGCAGCCAAAGTCCCACCATGCGCGCCAGCTCCAGGGTACATATGCGGGGTGATACGGACGAACAGGAGCAGAACCTAACCACAGGTCCCATTTCAATGTATCGGGAACGCGGGGTTTTTCATAAGGGCGATACAAGCCTTGCGGCCATACGGGTCTGTTGGTCCATGCAACGACTTTACGGACATCACCAATGGCGCCATCCTGGATCCATTCAGTCATTAAACGCACACCTTCGCCGGAATGACCCTGGTTACCCATTTGGGTCATTACATTGTTTGCTCTGGCAACCTCGGCCATTTTGCGTGCTTCAAAAACCGTATGTGCCATGGGTTTTTGTACATATACATGTTTGCCATGATTCATGCAGGCAATACCTGCAGGTGCATGCGTATGGTCTGGAGTTGCAACAATTACCGCGTCGATGTCTTTTTGTTTATCCAACATCACCCGGTAATCCGCGTAACGAGCTGCATCGGGATATTTTTCATAGCTCTTTGCGGCACGGTCATCATCAACGTCACACAAGGCAACTATATTTTCGGTTTCACATCGGGAAAGATTTCCACCACCCATACCTCCGGCGCCAATTGCGGCGATATTGATCTTGTCACTGGGGGCGGTTTTTCCGTTACCGGCCAGTACCGAACTGGGAACGATTGTAAACGCGGCTCCTGCTGCAACAGCAGTACCGCCGAGAAATTCCCGACGTGACAGACCCTTGTCCTGCCTTTTTTCACTAGACTTTTGATCTTGCATGTTTGCACTCCTTTTTATATGATTGAATTATAAAGGTCATGATTGTGCTGTTTGTGTTGTATTAAATAATACAACCATTATTTGCTTTATACAAGAATTAAATTTTATGACGGCTTGAAATCCTCGGAATATTGCCATTTTTAACGATGTTAAAATGTAAAAGGGCCTTTGAAATACAGCTTCCACAGTTATCCGGTTACCTCTTTACTACAGCTTGCAGATATTTCAAATTTAAATATATAAAGTTGTCTCCTTTTACCATGTTTGGAGGTGTAATATGTTAAATGCTGATGTAATAAAAACATATTTAAATAATAACAGAATCCATTGGGATATCTTGTCCGGTTATTTCAGCAGCCATGATAATGAATTTGTTGGAACCGTCAAAACCGTACCTGTAAAAATAGATGGACAATATGCGCTTATAGTGCTTAAGAAAAGTGAGCATATTGATATTAAACGCATGAAATGTATGCTGCATGTTGATCGTATAGATATTGTTCAGGAAGATGAATGTCAAGTCTTGTTCCCCAAGTGCGATGCTACCGCTCTTCCCGCGCTGGGCACACTGGTGGATATACCGGTATATTGCTCGAATACGGTGCTTGAGAAAAAAGAGATCTGTTTTAATACGGGAACACATGACAATGTCATCAAGGTACCGGTGGATGAATTTGTAGAGCTTGAACATCCAACTATTGGTAACTTTACCAACTATGGATACAATGAAAGCAAATATGATTTCATGTATTAATGTGACGGGTCGTTTTAAATATGTAAATGTCTTTTAGGGGAATGATGACTTTTTGTGCTTGATGGATTTTTATCTGGTATAAAACAATCATGTCATGTTTAATTTGGGATGCACCCAGATCTGATATTTATTTATCATTGCTATCAGAATCAGGATACAAATCAGGGTATAGTTTCCTTGCACAATCCGGGCAGATGCCATGACTGAATCTGGCATCAGAGTGCTTTTCAACATATGCTTCCAACTGATTCCAATAGCCTTTGTCGTCTCTTATGCTTTTGCATGATGAGCATATGGGAACCAGACCGCTCAATGTTTTAAGTTCGGAAATTGCTGTTATCAATTCTTTGACCGTTACATCCAGTTTGTCTTTGGATTCAATTAATTCATCTTCAAGTCGTTTTCCATTGAGCATCATGATGCAAACGCCCCAACCAAACTCGTATATGGTAATGAATATAAAGTATATGATGTGTAAGGAGCTAGAGTCAAATAATCCTCTTTGTGGTGTGAATATCCAGAAAAAAGCACGCAGGAATAATAATATTGAAAAAAGTAATTGTAAATAACCCGCAAAAAGATAAATAATAGTCTTTTTTTCTCTTGATCGTTTAAAGAACAGAATGGCTATTGAAACTGCCATATAGCAAATGACCAGGGTGAGGGTGAAATTCCGAATAATAATTTCATTTTGGAAAAAAGTAAAGTAAATGGCAATTATTAGTTGAAATACCGGTATCATATAAAATTTTTTATTCAGGCTGCGCTCAAAGGTGAAGCGAAGGGTACCATCGTATCGAATAATTGCTGCCAGGGGGAATGTAAAATTTACTAAAAGAATACTTGCCCAAGCCGGAATAAAAACTTGTCTGCTCAACATTATAAAGTATACGAGGCCAGTTAAAAGCATACTCAACAGCCATAAGCCGAATCCGGAATAGGTTTTTTGTAAGCGCATGTAAAGCAGTAAAATAAAGCTGGTTGCCGTTATAACAATGGCATCGTGCAAAATGAGTGTAAATGTGTCTATCAAAAAATCCTCAAAGTTAATGACAGTTTATTATATGGTATTAATCGAATAAAAACAACTTTTTTGAAAGAAATAAGCTTGTTTTTTTGTCGTGAAAATTGTTGAAATAGTGCTTGTAAAAGTTTTTCTGTAATGTCTGTCACAGAATTGATGGTTTAGGCTTGCGAGTATTGCTATATAGGTTTATATTTTGAATAGAGTTGATTTTTGCTTTTGTATGAATAACGGATTTAAATATATAGAATCTTGAAAAATGAGAAGAATATGATGTCTTTAAAAAAAATGCTGTTTATTATAATGGTACCCTTTATTCTTTGGGGAGCCTCAAAAGAACTTGAACCCGGATTCCAGTATCTTGAAAACCAGGCGTATGACAAAGCGGTCACGTTTTTTGAGAATGCGAGTAATACCTCATCAGACACACTCCAGGTGGGACTGGGGTTAGCCAGAGCCTATACAGGTATGGGGGATTTTAAAAAGGCAGAAGCGTTATTACTCTCATTGCAAAGCAAATACTATGGAGAACCTCAAATACCGGAAGATCTTGAACAGGTGTATCGGCAATCTTTGAGTGTAGTAACAACACAGCAGGACAGCTTGCAGTTGTACAGCAAGATTGCCAGGATGTATGAAGATATGGATCCTCAAATATCACTGGCGGCTTATAAATCTATGGTTGCGATAAAACCGGATTGGGATTATCCCTATCTGCGAATGGGATTGCTGTTGTATTTTGTGGGTATGGATACAGCTTATGTGGATTACTATCGCAAAGCCATACAGTACAATACCCCCAGTCTGCTGCCATACCTGCATATTGCAGGTTACTATGTAGAGATAGACGAGTTGCAGCAAGCAAGGGATATGGCATTGAAGGCAGTGGAAAAGGGACTTGGTCAGTTGCAGACTGAAAAGAAAGAGAAAATAGATTTCAAGCTGGAAAATAATAATGGTGCACAACACACCCAGGAAAAAGAAGATGTGGAACCTGTTCTCTATATGGCAATAGACCAGTGGCTGGAGCTGTTGCCTGAACAGGAGCGCCAGGAATCTCTGGTCGAATTGCAGAAACAATTTCCGAAAACAACAATACTGAAAGAGTATATTGAATAGATTAAAATAAGGTTTTTGTTCTTACACCAAACCCCAAAAAAATAAATTTAGCCATTAATAAATCTTCAAGAATTCCTGTAATCAAGAGTTACTCCGAGTTTTAAAATAGAAAAAGCCGGTCCCAAAACATCAGGACCGGCTTTTCTTCGATAGGGATCTTTTTATCTCAATTATTTGAGGAATATCATCTTTTTGGTAAAGTTGGTTGTTGGAGATTCAAGGCGATAGAGATAAGTGCCCGCACTTACCAACAGACCTGATTCGTTACGTCCATCCCAAATAACATTGTGGAAACCGGCTGCAAATTTGCCATCGGCAAGGGTGCGTACCAGCGATCCGCGAATGTCATAGATACGGATGGTTACTTGTTCCGCCCGGGGAACACCAAACTCTATCATGGTAGAGGGGTTGAACGGGTTCGGATAGTTTTGAGCCAGTGAGAAGGTTGTAGGTACAGAGCCGCCTTCACCTTCAATGGCAGTAATCAGAATAGAAACTTCAGAATGTGTTGATTCGTTTCCTGAGAAATCGAATGCAGAGACTTTATAATAATAGGTCTCGTTCTGACTGATTTCCATATCTGTAAACTGGGTTCCGGTAATGGTTCCAACCAGGTTTGATTCGGTAGGTTCAAAACCGGATGCATCACTGCGATATACTGCAAAGTATTTAAAATCAGCATCTACAGGTTCATCCCAGGTGATCTGTACCTGACCGCTTACAATATTGGCCATTACGTTTGCCGGAGCCATAGGAACAAGATTGTCAACAGAGTAACCATCTGCCGGCAAGGATTCGTGAACATTGCTGCCCTGGGTTACGGCTACAACTTTGAATGAGGTCATACCATCGCTGACTGCGGTAGAGTCATAAACGGTTGGAACAACCATTGCGTAGCGCATACTGCCGTCGGCAGTGTGTTCACCAACGCCTACCCAAACTTCTTTATCTGCATCCCAGCGTTTTACGATATAAGTATTAACAGGATCAATTGCGGTACCGTCGTCTACAAATTTGCTCCAGATGATACGTACCTGTTTACCCTGATCGTTGGGAACATCGTCAATTGCAACAATGTCACCGTCAATAGCGTTATTCATCAATGCCTGAATACTTATATTTAACAGAGAAACGATAAATGCCGGGTTATGGATACCATAACTGTGATCATAGTAAACCATCTTGTAGTTAAAAGCAGCTTTTAATTCGGTTTTTGTCCAGGTAGAATCAGGATCATCATGAGGATCAAAGGCTTCAACATCCTCTGCGTGTGGCAGCATTTCAGCCAGAATTTCCATCAAACCATGAACTTCTTCCTGTAAACCTTCGTCAACGCCGTCACCATCATGATCAGCAACGCCATTCATAAAGTATTTCTTTTCAGCAAATGTTTCACCAATATCTCCATGACAGTCTGAACATGCAGCAACATTGTCTACACCACCAGTACTTACCATACTGAATGAGTGCATACCGGCAGTAGTCAGGTTGCCTTCAGCGTCATGTTCGCCATGAGAACCAGCTTCATACATGTGACAGGTTACACATGCATCGCCTGTTGCTTCAAGGTGAGGAGATACGGGCAGGGTTTTACCAAATGTAACAACATTAACACCCAGCAGCATATCAGCTTGAGGTGCATAGTGTGGGCCATAATGACCAGCAGGTTGTTCGGTATAAGAGTTGGCTTCCTGGCGGCTTTGGTGACAGTTCATACAGAGAGCGCCTTTACCAGCACCGGATACCATCATGTCATTAGACAATGTTGCATCCAATGTACGTAACTGATGTTCATTTTCAGCAGAGTGGGGATCGTGACATACAGCACAAGTGATATCTACGTGGTCTTGAACGGTAATCGTTTCACCTTCAACATACTGAACAAATTGTGCGCCGTTGTGACATCCACGACAAGTGGTTCTTGAACCACCGGGATATGAAGGAATGTTTGCGTGCCCTGCAGTTTTCCATTGTGATGGATATACATGATAATGATCATCATCATGACATACATTACAAGCCTGAGTGGTCAGGGAAGCAACCATCTTGTTATCTTCTGTAATGCCATAATGTGAGCCGGCAGGTCCGTGACAAGCTTCACACTGGATGTTTGCACGTTTCATCGCATTAGGATATTGTGCAACCATTGCATCAGCTGTGCCTGCTTCCAGAGTTGCAGGGAATTCAAATGCAAAATCATCAAAGCCGTCATTGTCGGCAAGGGTGTCATATCCTACGACGTGACAGGAAATACAACTTTCACTATAGTGGCTGCTGACTTCACCATCTAGTGCTCTGGTTAAAAAGTCAGCGTGACCGGTTTCCATCCATTCGGTAGCAATACCACTGTGACAGAGAGAACAGTTACCATCCTGGTAGCCAATATATTTGGCTGCATTAATGGTTACAGATGCGGGTTCACCCCCGTCGGCAAATTCAATAACATAAGTACCGACAACATCGGGTGTAAAAACAGCGTATTGAGTAGAAGTGTCTACATCCGCGGTTTTTGCAATGTCAGCATTGGAATTGTTTGGCTTTGTAACAACCGTCCATACGGGTGCTACAAGTTGAACATCACTTGTACCTTTCAGGTACATTTGAGTTTCTACGCCAACATTGAGAATACCTGAATATGTACGATCAAAAATACCGACATACTCTGCATCTCCCAATGTATCCGCTTTCATCTGCGCAGGTGAGATTCCATGCGGCATGATGGATACAGTTTGTGACATCGCTGCGGAAAAGGCTAGTAGAACGCATAGAAAAACGATGTACAATTTGTTCATGGGTTTACCTCCTGTAAATTGATTTATATGTTGAATAGATAATGTATATTTTAGTATACTTTATCCTTGCTGTAGCCATCTAACTTTTTGTGTTTTTCAAAAACAACAAAATCTATAGTGTTCACTATAGGTATATACATAATTGCAAATAAAGTGTCAAGCGAAAAGCAGGATAAATTTATTAAAAACTTGAGTTTGATTCGTATATACGAAATATTGTCCGCAGAATGCGGCACTTTTACTTGACTGCTAATATATTATCATGTATATTGTTTTAGCCATTTCTATAGAAAATCTATATTATAAGGTGAAGAATGGACGACCATGAATTAATGAATGAACCTGTTTATACGATCGGTCTGGCAGCCGACAAGCTTGGCATAGCGGTCCCTACACTGCGTATGTATGAGCAAGCAGGTTTGATAATTCCCCATAGAACCAAAACCGGCAGACGTGTATATTCCCGAAATGATATTCGACGCGTACAGGTTATAATGGATTTAATACGCGTAAAAAAGCTGAATCTTGAAGCCGTTAAAATGTTATGTTCATTGACTCCCTGTTGGACCTTTGTAGGATGTCCGGAAGATATTCGAGAAAACTGTCCTGCATTTAGCGAGAGTTCTACCCCATGTTGGCTTACGCCTGCCAATTGCAGCTTTAAAACTCAGGATGATTGCCGTATGTGTGCGGTATATCTGAAATGTATGGAAACCCTTCAAGATCCTAAGGGATTTTTAAAAGAGTTGTTGCGATGTGATAATTCGGGAAAAAGAGTTGCCTGAATTGGCTGAATTCTAACTATTGTTTTTGCACTCCCGGTTTATTGTCCCTAAAATTTATTTTGGATATTAATAAAGGATTACTATTTTATAAAATCGCCTGATAACGATTGGAGCTTTTATGAATATCCACTCTCTTGATACACCTTGCCTGCTATTAGACAAATCCCGATTACAGAATAATATTGATACTATGAATTCCCGAATCCAAAAATTGGGCGTAGCCCTGCGCTTACATGTAAAAACTGCCAAGTGCAAAGAGGTTGTTGAAATGGCTTTAAAGGGTAATGCTCAACGTATTACCGCTTCTACCTTGAAAGAAGTCAGCTATTTTTTTGAACAGGGCATTACGGATATTATCTATGCTATTGGAATTGTTCCTGATAAATTAAAACATATTGCCGAATTAAATGCCAGGGGTGCGGATGTCAAAATCATTCTTGACAGTCCGGAAATGGTCCAACAGGTATCTGATAAATCACAAGAACTAGCATCCTCTTTTAAAGTAATGATAGAAATTGACAGCGATGGTCATCGTGCGGGAATAAAGCCCGGGAGTGATTTGCTGATAGATACCGGAAAGCTTTTAGCTGATTTGCCGGGAGTGACACCAGAGGGTGTATTGACCCATGCCGGAGCATCGTACGTAAGTAAATCTGTGGATGAAATTGCTGCCTATGCGGAACAGGAGCGAGCTGAAACCGTGAAAAGTGCCAAACGGTTAAGAGATGCCGGATTAGATTGTCCTATTGTGAGTGTGGGATCCACGCCTACTGCCAGTTTTGCAAAAGACCTGACAGGTGTTACCGAGTTACGCACCGGCGTTTATCTGTTTCAAGATCTGATGATGAACCAGTTGGGCGTTTGCAGTCTGGATGATATTGCGGTAACGGTATTAGCTTCGGTCATTGGACATCAACCGGAACGTAATCGTCTATTGATTGATGCTGGCTGGACGGCTATATCCGGAGACCGGGGTCTGGGTGATGTAGAGGATTTTGGCGTGGTATGTGATCTGAATGGCAAACCCATTGATGATCTGTACGTTTGCGGTTCAAGCCAGGAGCATGGTATTGTCACTTCACGATCAGGAAACAAGGTGGACTATGATAGGTTAGCCAGGGGCAGTAAAGTAAGGATTTTGCCGAATCATGCCTGTTCAACTGCGACCATGCATGATCATTATAAAGTCATACAAAATGATACTGTGATTGATGAATGGAAACGTTTTGATGGTTGGTATATGTGATTAAAATATAAATTGTTTTGCAGGTCAAAAATCAAGGAGTAAGGTTATGAAATTTTCAAAAGAACGGAGAAATTTTTTGCGTACCACCGCAGCCGCGGGAGCGGGCTTGATGGTACTGCCGTCTGGTACTCTGTTTGGCCAGAATAAACCCAGTGATAAATTAAACATTGCATTGATTGGTGCCTGGGGACGGGCAACCGCACACTATCGGGGTCTTCATACGCAAAATGTAATTGCTATTTGTGACGTGGATTCAAACCATCTGGATATTGCTGCCAAGGAATTTCCGGGAGCGAAAAAGTATGTTGACTGGCGCAAGTGTCTGGACCACAAGGGCATTGACGCGGTAGTGATCTGCTCGCCAGATCATAATCATGCGTTTGTAGCCAACTGGGCAATCAACCGCGGATACCATGTCTATTGTGAAAAACCCATTGGTATTACTGTGCATGAAGCGAGAACCGTCCGTGAAAATTATTTGAAAAATAAGCACAAAATCGCGGTCCAGCATGGTACCCAGCGTCATGCAAAACCCAATTTCAACCGTGTACGTGAGTTGATTCTGGATGGCGTTGTAGGTGAACTTTCAGCCGTACATACCTGGGGCAATCGTCAATTGCCCAAACCGGGATATCTGCCTGCTGCCGGAGATCCTCCCAAACATTTGAATTATGATCTGTGGCTGGGACCCTCGCCGTACCATCCCTATAATCCCGGGTACTTTGAACGACCGAATCCCGGCAATAACTGTCTGAGCTGGAACATGTACTGGGACTTTGGAATGGGACAGGTTGGAGATATGGGTAGTCATACCATGGACCTTGCATGGAATGTAATTGATGCTGATTTTCCCACTGCTGTTGAAGCTGAAGGCGATCCCTTTAATCCTGATGTTACTCCGGTGAAATTGAAAGCGGTCTTTGAACACCCGGCAAATGCCTGGCGTGGGCCCATCAAGGTGGTATGGCATCAGGGCGGAGATATGCCCACAACCCCGAAAAAGTATATCGACCTGGATCAAATAGGACATGGCGCCATGTTCAAAGGCGACAAGGGATTTTTGATCTGTGATTTTGATTCACGCATCATTTTACCTTTTGGTGATGAAGCGGATATGACCTATTATAAACCGCGATCAGAAAATTTGTTGATCCCTGAAATGATAGGATTCCAGGAAGAGTGGTTTAATGCCTGCAAGACGGATTTAAAGACTTCCTGTGATTTCGAGTATGCCGGGAACGAGATTGAACAGCTTGCACTGGGCCTTGCAGCGTACCGCGTTGGAGGAAGATTGGAATATGACGGTAAAGCCGGACGTATTACCAACAATGAAGCCGCTAACGAATATCTCACCAAACCTTACCGCAAAGGCTGGACGCTGGACGGTTGATTTTTAAAATATTTGTGATAAAGGCGTAATAATTTTTATTACGCCTTTTTTTTATCCGGGGATTGTTATAAGAATTGTTTACCTGTGTAAAAATAATTGTTTACAATCAACTAATTATTGCAATTAATCATTTCATTCTTATATTTAAATATTGGTTTCTATTAAAGGACCTGCCATGATTGTCCCGTTTAATAATATATTAATGAACATTCGGGTTTCCCCGGACCCGGATATGTATGTCTAATCAACTTTTGGAGACGGAATGCGAACGAGAACACTGTATTGCTTATTAATCATTTTAGCGGTTGTATATTTTTTACCCATTAACGTTTTGCACGCTCAGGAAACAGACTGGCAAGCCAAATGGATATACAACTTTAACGCGCAGGATAAATCCAATAGCTGGATTGCTTTTCGCAAGTCAGTTAATCTTGACAGTCTGCCACAACAAGCAATTGCCAAAATTGCAGTAGATTCCAAATACTGGTTGTGGTTGAACGGAGAACTGGTTGTGTTTGAAGGCGGATTAAAACGTGGTCCTTCTCCGCAGGATACTTATTATGACGAATTGGACCTGACCGAACATTTAAAAACAGGCGAGAACACCATTGCGGTACTGGTTTGGTATTTTGGTAAAAACGGATTTTCGCATCACTCCAGCGGTAGAGCGGGATTGATCTTTGAAATGAATGATGAAACGGGCAATGTGCTGGTAAAGTCCGACCAATCCTGGCGCAGCCGTGTGCATCCCGGATATTATAATGATGATTCCGGTTCACAGCCGAATTATCGTTTGTCCGAGTCGAATGTATGCTTTGACGCCCGAAACGATATGCCCGGTTGGCAGCAATCCGGTTTCAAACTCAAGGGATGGGGAGATACGGGAGAATATGGCCCTGCGGGATGCCAACCCTGGAACAAGCTGGTAAAACGTCCCATTCCGCAATGGAAAGATTATGGTTTGAAATCCTATACAAAAGCACCAAAACTGCCATTAACCTCTACCGGAGATACCCTGGTTTGTAAACTGCCTTATAACGCACAGGTTACCCCATATCTTAAAGTCAAAGCCAAAGCCGGACTGAAAATAGAGATGCTGACAGATGATTACCACGGCGGCGGCCCGGCAAACCTGCGTGCAGCATATGTTACTCAAGAAGGTGAACAAGGATATGAATCCCTGGGGTGGATCAACGGACATGAAATGTATTACATCATTCCGGCGGGAGTAGAGGTGCTGGATCTGAAATACCGCGAAACCGGTTATAATACGGAATTCAGCGGCCAATTTGAATGTGATGATTCCTTTTATAATACATTGTGGGAAAAATCCAGACGGACATTGTACATTACCATGCGCGACAACTATATGGATTGCCCGGACAGAGAACGCGCGCAATGGTGGGGAGACGCAGTGAATGAAATTGGCGAATCCTTTTACGCACTATGTCCGCAATCCCAGCTTTTGGCAAAAAAAGCAATCATTGAGCTTATGAGCTGGCAAAGACCCGATTCCACCATATTTTCTCCGATCCCTGCGGGTAATTATGACCGTGAACTGCCCATGCAGATGCTTGCAAGTGTGGGATATTATGGTTTCTGGACCTATTATTTTCATTCCGGAGATATTGAGACACTGCGATCCGTGTATCCCCATGTCAGGACTTATTTAGAGGTCTGGAAACTGGGTGAAAACGGGTTGGTTGTTCCCCGCAAAGGCGGCTGGACCTGGGGTGACTGGGGCGAAAACAAAGATATGGAAATCCTTTTTAATGAATGGTATTATCTGGCATTAAAGGGATATGCTAACATGGCCGGGCTGTTCAGTCGTTCGGACGATGTGAACTGGGCTAAGGAACGGATGGCAAGTATCGATGCCAATTTTAATACGACATTTTGGAACGGCAAAGCCTATCGTTCACCGGAATATGACGGTGAAACCGATGACCGCGCCAACGCGTTGGCGGTTGTTACGGGTCTGGCAAAACCTGACAAGTTTAAAAAGATACGCCAAGTTTTAAAAGACGAGTATCATGCCAGTCCTTATATGGAGAAATATGTACTGGAAGCATTGTATTTGATGGATTATCCCCAGGATGCTCTGGACCGCATGAAAAAAAGATATGCAGAAATGGTTGATAGCGAACTTTCTACCTTGTGGGAAGGCTGGGAAGATCAACAGCACAATTTCAGATGGGGAACCTATAACCATGCCTGGAGCGGCGGCCCGTTAACATTGTTGTCGCAATATGCAACCGGTATATCGCCAGTAGAAGCGGGATACAAATCTTTTCAGGTGATGCCGCAGATGGGAAGTTTGAAAAATATCCAGACCCGTGTTGCGAGTACAGCGGGTGAAATACGTGTTGAGCTTGAACAAGCAGAAAAACAATTTACAGCAAGAATAGATGTGCCTAAATCGACAACTGCACTTGTGGGCATTCCTGCGGGCAAGACCCCCAAATCTGTAATGTGCAATGGGAAACCGGTGTGGGAAAAGAATAAAGCTGTACAGCAGACAGGTATAGAATTTAGTAGTGATAAAGATAATTATATGGTTTTCAAGGTCAAGGAAGGAAATTACAATATCAAGGCTATATACTAGGTAGTTATATAAAAATCAACTAAACCGGAGGCAATAAATGAAAAGCCGTACTATCATTTTTGTTCTTTTATTGGCAGTGCTGTCGTTAAGCGCTGCTGAAAACAAGTTGATCATTAACGCGGATCAAGCTGAATACACCATTAGCCGACATATTTATGGTCATTTTGCAGAGCACCTGGGACATTGTATTTATGGTGGAATCTGGGTGGGAGAAGATTCTGACATTCCCAATATCAACGGATATCGTAAAGATATTGTTGAGGCTTTGCAGGAAATCAAGATCCCCAATTTGCGCTGGCCTGGTGGTTGTTTTGCCGATACCTACCACTGGCAGGATGGTGTGGGTCCCAAAGAAGAACGCCCACCGATCTTGAATTATCATTGGGGCAATGTGCTTGAAGATAATAGCTTTGGTACGCACGAGTTTTTGAATCTGTGTGAACTGCTGGATTGTGAACCCTACCTTGCGGTTAATGTGGGCACAGGTTCGCCCAAAGATTTAAAAGATTGGGTATTGTATGTGAACGGAGAGGTTGGGAATCCTATGGCCAACTGGCGTAAAGAGAATGGCCGTGAAAAACCATGGAAAGTAAAATACTGGGGTATTGGTAATGAGGTTTGGGGCTGTGGTGGCAGCATGACACCGGATTATTATGCACCTATCTATAAACATTACGCTACTTTTTGTCGTACTATGGGTGGCACACGTCCTTTCAAAGTTGCGTGTGGCCCCAATGGAGATAATGTGATCTGGACCGAAACCCTGATGAGAGATGTGGGTTCGCGTCAGATGCAGGGTATTTCCATGCATCATTATACTGTTGCCAATGGAAACTGGCGTGACAAGGGTTCTGCAACGGATTTTGAAGAAGCTGACTGGTTTGAGCAGATTGATCAAACGCTGTATATGGAAAAGATTATTCAAAAGAATTTAGCCATAATGGATTATTACGATCCTGAAAAACGTGTGGGTTTGATTATAGACGAGTGGGGTAACTGGTTCAACGTAGAACCGGGAACCGAACGCGGATTCTTGTATCAGCAAAATTCTTTGCGCGATGCCATGATTGCCGCAATCAATTTTAATATTTTTAATAACAATTGTGATCGTGTGCAAATGTGTAATATTGCGCAGACGGTGAATGTATTACAAGCCGTGGTATTGACCAAAGACGACATGATGGTTAAGACACCCACCTGGCATGTTTTTAAACTCTTTACCGCGCATCATGATGCTGAATTGTTACCCTCCAGTGTTGAGACTGTTGATTATACATTTGGTGAAGAATCTGTGCCGGCCATCAATGCTTCAGCTTCGCGTAAAGATGGAGCTATCCATATCAGCCTGACCAATTCTGATCCCAACAAAGCACAGACCATAACCTGTGATGTTCGCGGCACTGATGTAAAATCTGTCAGTGGCGAAATTATTACGGCAGACGCAATCAATGCGTATAATGATTTTGGTAAAGATGAAAAAGTGTTTATTAAATCTTTTTCCAATGCTAAAATCAAAGACGGTATGGTGGAAGCAACACTGCCTCCGAAATCGGTTGTTATGTTAACTGTAAAATAGAAAATTCAGGGCCTGCATTGTTCAGGCCCTTTTTTGTTTGTGTCCGAAATTATCCTGTCATTGATATACCATTTGATCTCATGAATCTTGTAGTTTTAAGAATGGATTTTATGTTTTTTAATTGATGTTCTATAGTAAACCCCCGTTATTATATATTGGGAGAAGAATATGATGAAAAGACGTAAATTTATTAAAACGGCGTCAGCCGCTGCCCTTATGATGCCCGTGTTGGGTAACATTCAAGCCGCATCCGGAGATCTGGCTGTATTGGGCGGCCAAAAGGTCCATTCCGGTGCCTGGCCCAAATGGCCGGTGTGGGACCCGGATGCTGAAGAGGATATCCTTTCCGTGCTTCACAGCGGTAACTGGTATCGCGGACATGGCACCAAAGTAACCGAGTTTGAAAAGAAATACGCGGATCTGATGGGCGCAAAACGCTGCCTTGCCACAGCCAGCGGTACAACTGCCCTGCTAACGGCAATGCATGTACTGGGTGTGGATGCGGGTGATGAAGTGATTGTTTCTCCATTCACTTTTATTGCTACTTATAATTCTGTTATTATCAATAAAGCTTTACCGGTGTTTGCCGATACGGACCAGGAGACCTTTACCATGGATCCCGCATCCATTGAGTCGCGGGTAACTGACCGCACCAAAGCCATTTTACCGGTGCATATTTACGGAATGCCATGTGACATGGATGGAATAAATGCGGCCGCAAAGAAGCATGATCTGGTTGTGGTTGAAGATGCCTGCCAGGCATGGCTTGCAGAATACAAGGGACAAAAATGCGGTACCCTGGGAGACCTGGGCTGCTTCAGCTTTCAGAACTCAAAACACTTGCCGGCGGGTGAAGGCGGTGCAATTGTTGGGAATGATGAGGAAATTATGGACCGCTGTGTTTCCTTTCACAACTGCGGACGACCGTATGGTAGTGTAAAAAAGACCAGCAATTATCCTTCACGTGGCAGCAATCGCCGAATGCAGGAATTTCAGGCGGTTATTCTCATATCACAGATGAAGCGTATCAAAGCAGATGCAGATCTGCGGTTGAAAAATGCGCTGTATTTGTCTTCCAAAATTAAAGATATTCCGGGTATTATTCCCTACAAGCTTGCTAATGGAGCAACACGTTCCGCATACCATTTGTATCCGTTCCGCTATAAAAAAGAACAGTTTGACGGATTGTCCCGAGAGCAGTTTATTAAAGCAGCCAGGGCTGAAGGTATTCCCCTAAGTACGGGTTACGGTCCGCAGTACCATGACGGATTGATTGAAGAAATGCTCAATTCACGCGGATATAAAAGGCTGTTTTCAAAAGAAAGACTGGACCGGTACAGGGACGAGCTGCATAACCTTCCCAATAATGATCAGTTGTGTGACGAAGCGGTTTGCTTTACGCAGAACCTACTTCTGGGAAGTCAAAAAGATATGGATGATATTGCGGATGGAATTACCAAGATCTATGAAAACCGAAAAAAGCTTTTAAAAGCATCCTGATTGTAAAAAGCAACGGCCCATATTAATATGGGCCGTTTTTGTTTTATATCTGAAAGGAATTGTTTGTCAGTTTTTCAGATTCCTGCCACAAGCGCTCGGCAATGGATTTGTCCTGCGCCAGTTCATTGGGGGTAACTTTGACAGGGTAGCCGCGCATTTCCATAAATCCTTTGGGACCATAAAAATCACCATTTTGAACATCGGGGCCTACCGCCGCATAGAGAGTGGGTAATGCACCCATTTCTATTTTTTGGGCGAAAAAGTTGTTCAAAAATTCAAACAATCCTGAATGCCGCTGTAAATCGGTAGCCGTCCAGCCGGGGTGAGCAGACGCGGCAATGGTATTGTTACCCGATGCATTCAGCTTTTCCGACAGAACTCGGGTAAAATAGAGGTTGGCAATTTTGCTGTCACCATAGGCACGCTCGCGTTTGTAAGAACGAGTAGACCAGTCCAGATCTTCAAAATCAATGTTGCCATATCTGTGTGCCATGCTGGATACGTTGACAACCCGGCTGTTATCAGTTTTTAATAGCAGATCCATCAGTTGCGCGGTCAGGGCAAAATGGCCCAGATGGTTGGTACCCATTTGCAGTTCAAAGCCGTCTTTAGTTTTTGAATAGGGAGGTACCATGACGCCGGCGTTGTTGATGAGCAAGTCCAGTTGGTCATAATTGGCTTTGAATGTTTCTACAAAAGATTTAACCGATGCCAGGTCCGCAAGATCCAGTTCCATGATGCGCAGATTTGCGTTTGCGTTCTCTGCCTTGATTCGTTCCATAGCCTTGTTGCCTTTTTGCAAATTGCGAACAGCAATAATCACCTCTGCATTCTTGTTTGCGAGAACGCGAGCGGTTTCAAAACCAATGCCGCTGCTTGAACCGGTTACAATGGCAACCCGTCCGTTTTGGTCCGATATATTTTCACTATTCCATTTTTGATGCATAATATTCTCCCTTTTTGTTCTTAACGCATTCTTTTTACAACCTGTTTGGCCAGCCAGATGGTTGGTTTGGTCATAATGCCTTCGAAATCGTTTTTAACATCCTTTAATAAATCAGGAATGGGCAGATTCTGTGGGCATTTTTCAAGACAAACACCACAGTCAATACATTGCGATGCCATACCGGGTTTACCACCAATGATACCGCCGTTTAAAACCATGTATCTGAATTTTGCCCTCTTTTCTTTAAACGTATGTAACGAGTTATATAGTTCAAAACATCCGGGAATATTGACATTTTTGGGGCAGGGGACGCAATATTGGCACCCTGTACAGCCCGCTTTCATTAACTGACGAAAGGTGGCAGCAGCGGTATCAACACGATTGCGGTCGGATTCGGACATGGCGTTGGGTAACGCACTTGAGGCGATTTTAATATTTTCTTCAATATGGGCTTCTTCATTCATGCCGGAAAGCACTGTGGTTACCTGTGGATGGTCCCAGATCCAACGCAGAGACCATTCAGCAGGAGATTTTTTTTCGTCTGATTCGTCCCAGATCTTTTGCACAGCTTTGGGTGGTGTTTTGGATAAATTTCCGCCACGCAGCGGTTCCATGACTATAATGCCCAGATTTTTAGAGGCCGCATATTCCAACCCGGCTTTACCGGCCTGGTTTTCCGTATCCAGATAATTGTACTGGAGCTGGCAAAAGGTCCAGTCATAATCGTCTACAATGCTGTTAAAATCTCTGGCGGCGCCGTGATATGAAAATCCTGCATTCAATATTTTGCCGGATTTCAAAGCGTCATCCAGGAACTCGAGCACACTGTGTTCTTTGGCAAGGGCCCAGTTGTCTTTGTTTAGGTTGTGTACCAAATAGTAATCTATATGGTCTGTCTGCAGTTTGGCGAGTTGTTTGTCGAGAATGTTCAGCATATCTGTTTTGCTTTTAGCGGACCAGTGCGGCAGTTTGGTTGCCAGTTTGATCTTTTCACGATACCCGTTTTGCGGCAGAATCTTGCCCAAAAAGGTCTCACTGGCGCCATTGTGATAGGGCCATGCGGTGTCTACATAATTGACACCCTGATCAATTGCTGAATAGATCTGGGCCTGGGCACGACTTTCATCAATTTGTCTGCGTTTCATAGGCAGGCGCATAGCACCAAAGCCGAGAATTGAGAGTTTGTCACCATTTTTCGGAACGGTTCTGTATTGCATTTTCATCTCCTGTATTTTATAGTTGTCCCAGTAATAACAGTAGCAGGGCAGCTAATAAAATAGTAATTGATAATTTATCTGTAATTTTTAACAATAAAAGTATGGTACTCATCAAAACAAATGCCTATGTTTATTGAATGTTCATTTATTTTAAAAGGAAAATTTTTTATACTGTTATGGCCCTCCAGGCCAGGTCAACTGCTGTATCCAAGAGTTCATCATCTATCTCAATTTCACCACTCAGATGTGCCTTGCCCAATTGCATGAGGGGGAAAAAGCTGAATACAGTAATCAGTTCCAAGGGCAGATCACGAATAATGTTTTCCTTTTTTGCTTTTTCTACCATTTCCATCAAGGGTATGAACATATCCTGGGTTTCCTCTTTGACGCAATGGATAAGCGGCGAATTGCTAAATTGTTCGGTGAATGCAAAAAAGTCTTTATGCTCGGTTGCGAACTGGAATACCTTTTTAAAAATAGTTTTTGTAGAGGTTTCTATACTCAGATCCGGATTATAGTCCTGCATGATAAACATCATCATTTTTCGTTTACCCTGAATATAGAGCTGCACCAGCATATCTTCCTTGTTCTCGAAATAGGTATAGATGGAAGCGGGAGATACCTCAGCGCGTTTTGCGATTTTGGACATGGAAGCCTGCGCAAACCCGATCTCGTTTATCAAAGAAATAGCCGCGCTGCAAATCGCATCAAACTTTTTTTCATCTTTATGTCTCATAGCTCTAAATTAAACGATCATTCATTTAAAGTCAAGGATTATTTTTAAAAGTATGATGAAAAATGCAAATTATAGTATAAATCTCCCTATCCGGCAAACAAAAGTAAAGGGATGTTGTTCAAAGTGCTTGTGTTGGTTGAGTTGATATTGGAAACCAATGGGATCGAATTCGACATCGGCTTGTAAGAATATAAAATCATTCAGATTGAACTCTATTCCCGTGTTTACAAATAGATATAAAGTATTTATAGGAGTTGATTCTGTTTTTTTAATATAAGCAGTAATTGGGTCTTTCCATTCTTCTTCAAAAGAACCCTCTGCGTATCCCAACCCAAGCCCGTAATGCAAACTACAAAAGTTTGGTTGTTTAGCATATTGAAATAATAGCTCATAATTTTTTGCATTGCCCCAGTAATTATATACTCTGGAATTGACAAGTGCTGTCTGTCCATCATATCGTTCTTTTTCAAATGAAAAAAAGATTTTATTTGGTACATACTTGTTGTTCGTCCATTTTCGCACAACCAGCGCCGCCCCGGGATTTGTATAGAGCTGCAAATCTGACGTGGATATTCCATATACGGAATAACCAAAATGTCTTCGAACGCCATAGTATCCGGGACTTTTTTCCAATTTACTTTGATACCTGTTGCCTTTTTTATAACCAATGATCCCACCAGTTATAAATCCAACAACAGAACCTGCCGGAGGAATAAAAGCCCATGCTATTGCAACACTCATGTCACCTTCTACACCAACCAATTGGTATGTCAAAGCTGCTCCAGCCAGTAGTCCTGCCATTGCACCATCAAATAATCCCCATGTAGTATAAATGGTTTTGTAATTGGTTTTGTGCGGATTGTGCTCATACAAGGGATGTTTGAAATAATCGAATGTTTTGTCAGGATTATCACGGGTGATATTTTGCCATTGAGTTTCTTGAGCAGTTAAATGGGTGGTGATAAAAAGTAATAATAATGCTAGTTTTAGAGAGTTTTTCCGTATCATGTACATTATAGAATCCTAATAATTTGTACTCTTGTATACAAAGATAATAAATTTTAGAAAATAAATCTACCAACTCTGACAATCACTTTGAGATGTTGGTCGTTAAAAGATTGGTACTCTTGAAGATGATTATAAAAGCCGAGTGGATCATATTCTATATCTGTCTGTAAATAGAGTAAATCTCCCAGGTTTATCTCTAATCCAAGGTTGGTAATAAAATATATCGTATGAATAGGTACAACATTGGTTTCAATATTGGTCACGTAATCAATGACATACCAGCGCTCATTATATGTACCATCCGCATAACCAAGGCCAAATCCGGCATGTATACTTGTGAATGAGGGTTTTGTACTGTATTGAAATAATACTTGAATTTTTTTTGCTTCAGCCCAGTGACTATAGTTTCCAGTACTATTTGGAATGATCACCCCATCGTAATTTTCTTTTTTGAACGTGATAAATAACTTATTCGGTATCCATTTTTTTGGTGACCATTTACGAACAACCAGGCTTGTACCCAAATCATTATAAAATTGAAAACTCTGATTTGCACTACCTTGCACGGAATAGCCCCAATTTCTCCGGGTACCATGAAATCCGGGTTTTGTGTCTGCCAGTTTTTGATATTGGGCTCCCTTTCGGTAACCCAAATACCCACCTAGAACAGATCCTACAACTATTCCCATTGTATAAGTTATTGATTTTGTAATTTCACCTTCCGCACCTTTGCTGCTACTTGTGCCTGCCAGTGCAATTCCGCCTATTAAGCCATATAGAGATCCATCTAAAATTCCTCCAAGCGCAAAATTGGTTATATAATCTGTTTTGATTGGATCTACTTCATACAAAGGATGCTTGTAATAATCGAATTGTAAGTCAGGGTTTTTAGTTTGAGGGTTGGGTGATTCTACAATTTGGCTAAAAAGCAGTGTGGTGGTAAAAAAATAAAGCATGCATAGCATAAAAAACCGGTCCGATTGCTTCATGGATTGATTTTCCCCAATAATATGTATTTTTTCTGTTTGATTGGTTAATTGTACGTATCGGATAGGGGGATGTTCCAAAATTAAATCCCCCGGCGGTGAACCGGGGGACGAGGGGTGTGTTATGCAATAATGCTTACTGCTGCATTATTGGCCGTGTTGATCGCTTGAGAGCTGATCAATTGCGACAATGTATCGAGTGTGTTGTTGGCATAAGCAGAAACGGTTTGCTGTGCCTGGAAGGAAGGCCTGTTGTTTTGAACAAACGCATCCATCTCTTCCTGATCAAGTGTTCCGTCTCCGTTTATATCGTATTCTGCAATTGCGTCACTTGCTGAAAAGTCTGAATCAGAACTGTCTGAAACACCTTCCATCATGGATTGCAATTCAGTTGCGTCAATACCACCATCACCATTACTATCAATTTGCGCAAAGGACTCTTCCGGGGAAGGTGGTTGAGACATATTGAGTTGGTTCAATAATGAGAGAATGGTATCATTTTCAGAACCTTGCGATGCAAAGGATCCGTCCATAGGAGGTGGTGGGGGAGCATTGTCTTTCATGTATGCATCCATCTCACTTTCACCCAGTACGCCGTCTCCATCAGAATCGTATTCGGCTATTACATCGCTAGCGGATACTGATTCCCCGGTCATTTCAGAAATATCATCCAGCATGGTTTGCAGTTCAGCTTTGCTGATACTGCCGTCACCATCGCTGTCAATTTTTCCAAACAGATCTCCGGGTGCTTCATTGGTCATCTTGAGCTGGTTTAACATTGACAGGATCGGGTCCGTTTCCTCTGATTCGGTGGTATCGTCTGATTCTTCAGTGGAACCCATACCTTCCGCCGGGGGCGGAGGTGGAGGTGGTCCACTTGCTTTCATAAAAGAATCCATTTCAGAAGCGCTAAACGTTCCGTTTCCATCAGAATCATAAGTCGCTAATGCGTCTTCATAACTGATAGAATTGCCGGTCATTTCTGAGATTTTTGCAGCTACCTGCTCAAATTCAGCCTGGCCAATACTTCCGTCACCGTCGCTGTCCATTTTGTTGAACATTTGAGATGGATCTCTGCCTCCCTGCATGGACCGCATACTCGTCATGTCCGAATACTGGCTCATACTACTTACGTTGTTAATCATTCTACAACTCCTTTTGTTTAGGTTGTAAAAAGCTGAATCCGGTCTTGCAATTCCTCTCGTCTGCAAGCAAGATTACAACAATTTACTCCCTCTTGATGATTAATACGGATTTGTGCTGTTTTGATTGCAATCAATGGTTACTGCCGTTGATCTTGCTGACAGTATGCACAATCCGTTTTACGCAACCGGTATGCCAGAACCGGATAAAAATGAATATTTGTAGATATTGAGAAATTAACAAGTTACGCCATCATTTTTTCTTGATCGGGTCCTGTTTTTTCTCTGGTCATCCAGTACCAGGTCTGCATTCTTTAAAAGAAGAGATTTCCAGTTTTTGATCTGATTTGGGTGCAAATTGTACAGAATCGCCAGTTCCTGAAGCGATTTTTTCCCTAAAATCCATTCTTTTACGATCTTTGCTTTAAATTCTCCGCTATAGGTTTTTCTTTTGTTCATAGCACCATGATTTCTATTTTTGTCAAGTCAATTGATTTTTAACTGGTCTTTTAGCGTAACTTTTTAAGGGTGAAAATTAATGATAAAAATATTTTCGTAGGCGTTTATTAAACAATAAGTTACGTACAAAATAGGAAATTTTTTCGGTATAGAAAGAAGTATTTTCCTTATGGTTGTGGCGATTTTTTTTCTTTTATTTGCATATTAGACAATAGAAACATGCATTTGCTTCCATTTTTTCTTAAAGAAATGGCCAGGAGGCCGATAAATAATAATATATTGATTTAAATCACACGCTTTTTTGTAACATCCCGTATACATTCCCAAAATAATAATTATTATTAAGGATAATGGAAATGTGTAAAAAAACAAAAATAATAGGGTCTGTAATAATTGTGTTTCAATGCCTCACCCAATGGATATTGGCCGCTCAAGTTTCTTTACCGGTTTTCAGTCATGAATCCGGTAAATATGATCAGGCAATAAACCTGTGCTTGACCTGTGATTCTCCCGATGCGAGAATTTACTATACTCTGGATGGTACTGAACCGGATGAATCAGATCTGTTGTATGGTGGTGGCCCTATTGTACTATATAACCATGTGACCGGCGACAGCTTGACCGGCAATAGCGATAATGCCCCCTCTGATGCGACCGAGCCGCAAACCTTTTATTCTGCCACGGTGCGGGCAGTTGCCATTTCGGATGGTATGGAAAACAGTGAAACGGTTCAAGCCCGGTATGTACTGGATCTTGTAGATGCAACCTTTAATATCCCTTATGCGGATCCCCCTGCTGAAGGCGGTGGCAAGCATCTTTTAGATGTGTATCAACCCAAAGGAAAAACACAGACACCCGTATTGTTGTTTATTCATGGCGGGGCGTGGAAGCAGGGTGACAAGGAGCTGTATATGGAGTTGGGAAATACCTATGCAGGATACTATAATGTGACAACGGTGATTGCAAATTACCAGTTGTCGTCTGATCCCTGGAATGCCAAACATCCCACTCATGTAATGGATGTGGCAATGGCTTTTGCATGGGTTGTGGATCATATTGCCGAATATGGTGGAGATCCTGAATCGATCCACATTATGGGCCAGTCCGCCGGAGCACATTTATGCGCACTGATGAGTACAGATGGTTCGTATTTGGAATCTCTGGATTTGTCTACAGATATGATTCAAGGTGCGGTACTGATGAGCGGTGCTTATAATTTGTATGATCTTGTGATCTGGCCGTCAAATCCATTAGGATTGGACGCAGTTGATGCCCTGGGTTACAAGACACTGTGTCAGAACACCTTTGACAGTTGGGAAGAGGAGGTGCTGCTGGCCGCGTCTCCTGGTAATTTTATTAACGCCGACCAACCGCCTTTTCTGATTATCTCTCTCAACGAAGAAGGTGATTTTCTGGATATGCCGGGATTTGTGCAGGATGCTGATAATTTTTACAACAGTATAGTGGAATTGAACGGTCCCCAGGTAGAAATTGCCAGGCTGAACGTAACAGATATTCCGCAAGAAATATTGGATGTAGATTTTCCTGGAGAGACCGAAGGCCATTATGAAGAGATATATGCCATTAATACAAAAATGTGGAACAGTGTATCAACCCGTATGGTTGCAGAATATTTAGATATTTTGCCAGCATCTCCATTACCGGAAGAAGCAACAATGGGTGAAATGATTACGTTCAACTGGCAGGATGAAAAATTAGCAACACATTATCAGTTACAGGTTGCTACAGAAGCATCTTTTGGAGAAGCTGATCTGGTATTTGATAATGAGGTAGCCGGATGCAGCTGGTCATTGGATGTTGAACCCGGTTATAACTATTATTGGCGGGTTAAAAGTATAAACGGTCTGGGCGCAAGTGAGTGGTCTGATGTAGAGTCTTTTTCATACCAGACAACCGCTGTTGCTGAAACAGATCTGACAACCCCTGAAAATTTAAATTTGATTTCGGTTTATCCTAATCCTTTTAACAGCACATTAAATACCACCATACAATTTGAACCCGCGCAAAATAATCTGGATGCGGATATCCGTATTTTTGATATACTGGGAAGACAGCTCTACCGGGAGAATGTGAAATTGTATCCGGGGCAGCGGCAATTAAACTGGAAGATGGAGCTGGACTATCCCACCGGTGTGTATTATGTGGTGTTTCAACATGACAATACACGGATCTTTCAAAAAGCTATACTACTCGAGTAATTTTAAGGGCTGTCAAAAATTGACAGCCCTTTTCATTTTAGGGGATATATAAGTTATTGTGTTTTAACAGATGAATTGCTATATTTTTGATGAAATGCAATGCCAGGGGAAGTATGCCTGCATAAATCATTTGTTATATGTTTGAGGGGAAATATCTATGCGATTACAATCATTATTTTATGCTAATTTTGTATTGCTGATTTTGGCTCAATACGTTTTTAGCAAGGTTGAACCGGATATAGATATGCTGTATAAGGATATGCTTGTCCCTCACTGTCCATTGTTAATATTGAAGCAATACCCTGAAAAGATCTGGCACAGAGCACCCATTGCTTATAAAACGGAGGGGATTAAATTTGAATCCCATAAAGAGCTATTTATACCCTATGCAAAGATATTGACCTTTATTGATCAAAACGGCAGGATCATTGTTCACCCGGATGGAAGAACCGCGAACGGGGAGGGTACGGAAATAAAAGACACCCAACTTTTAAGCTATTTGTTTGATAAAGTGAGTAATGTTAAAGAAGCAAAAGTTGATACGTTTGTCGAAACTCCTGTTATAAAAAAGGATGTCCCTCAAAAAGATTCTTATTATTTAACGGATCTAACTCTGTTACCAGACAATATGTCTACAATTGTTTTGCAGAATAATGAGACTCTGGTGGGAGAAATTCTAGAGATCAAAACAGATGGAATGGTTTTTAAAACAGGATCCAGAGGGCTGTTTCAGGGAGCCAAAATTGTTTTTATACCTGATTCAGATATCCGGGTTGCTAATGGAGTTATAATAACACCTCGTCCTTCAATGTTGAATGTTTCTACGACTGTTGATTCCCGCTCTGGTGGCTCGGTTGCAACCCGGGAATGGAAGCCCGAATACGAAAAAAGCACAAGCGAACAACAGAATAAAATAATTTATCCGTCATTAAAAAAAGAACATAAAGCTGTGCTTCCAGCACGGATAGGTGTTGAATTTGGATTGGGTAAAATTATTGGAGACGATTCAAAATATACTCCGAAAAGTTTGAAAGACTATACAGATGAATTAAAAAACGGTAAAATAGTGGGCCTTGATTTGGTATTCTTTAGCCGGCCGAATCTCGCTTTTGGAATTTTCTATTCAAATTTTTGGTCTTCTAATGCTATTGTTGTGAGTAATGAAAAGATTAAAATTGGTAATTATTATGAGAATATAGGTTTGGTCAAAGATAATGTACGTATTCAGGTTGTTGGAGGGCAAATATTCCTGTGTACAACAGATGTTGAGGGAGTAGTTGTATATGGAACAGTGGGGGTGGGAATGTTGAGCTATACTGAAGAAGGAAGAATAGCAGGTATTCAAGCAACAATGGATGAAACAACGATGGGTTTTAGATTACAAACCGGAGTAGATATAATGTTGAATAAAAATCTGGCTTTGGGAGTGGGTGTTTCTCTGATTCTTGGAAAATTTGACGAGTTTGAATTTAATGATATTCGGGTAGAATCAGATGAAACAATGAGTGCAACCCATTTGAATATATCTGCTGGATTTAAAATTTATTTCTGAGGGAAAAAGAATGCGATTTGGGAAGATTTTAGTGTTGATGTTATTTCAGTATTGAATCTTTTTATTGATTCCTGCGTAGAAATCTTGTGGACATGCAATAATAATTGTAAAATTGTTGTTACAACCTGTAATGAATTCGATAAATATAATTGTAATATTTCCACATGGAGGAATAATGAAAAGAGTTAAATTTCTAACCATTTTATTGCTGGCTGTGGCATTGCTTGTAGGGTTAAGCAATACAACATTGGCTCAGGATAAAAAAATCCGCAAGAGCCTTGCCGCAGAAGTATCTCAGAGCCTGGGTGTAGATGCCAAGGTTACCATCAATTATAGTCGTCCCGGAGTTAAAGGCAGAACCATTTGGGGTGATTTGGTACCTTATGGCTTGAATCCCGGCAACAAATATTCAGATAACAAGGACTTTCCCTGGAGAGCCGGTGCTAATGAAAATACCACCATCGATTTTAGCAGTGATGTCAAAGTAAATGGTAAAGATTTGCCAGCCGGTAAATATAGCATTCATATGATTCCCTCTGAAAACGATTGGGTTGTCATTTTTAATAAGGTCAATGACGCATGGGGCAGTTATAAATATGATGAATCTCAAGATGCGTTAAGAATTAACGTCACACCTATTGCTGCTCCTCATCAGGAATGGCTGGTTTATGGCTTTGAAGATCTGGATGGGACTTCGGCAACTGCGTTTCTACAATGGGAAAAACTCAAAGTGCCTTTTAAAATTGAATTGAAATAAAAAAAAGGGTGGTTATTTAAACCACCCTTTTTTTTATATTAGGCCATTTCAATTCGGCAATCATGGGGGTTATGGTTATCAATAACAGTACAAATATGGGATGTTTGTAACGGGGAACTCCAAAGGCCAGCAATATTACGCCGGTTGCTATAACACAAAAAATATAAATATGCATACAACTGAACATCACTTGCGGATTTTGTTTTTTATAATAGATGAATTGATAAAACATGAAAATTAAAAGTGCAAAATAAACGAGATGATGCAATGTGTAAATCAATATAAATGATATTTTCAAGAATGCTGATTCACCCGCAAAGACCGGTTTTATACTTTTTTCTGTTATAATGGTTTTACCAATGAGATAGAGGTTCCAATCATTTGTGGGCACAAGCGTATGGATTGACCAATCATCATACATGAACATATGTGCTATTTTTTTAGGGAAAAGCATGAGCCATTTGACAGGATTTTGTTTGATCCATGAGAGGGTTTGGTTTTTCCAGAATTCTGCTTTTTTATAATAGGGGATTTTATCAAAATTTTCAATATATCCCGCATGTCCTTTTTCAAAGGCAATGTTGTTATAAGCACCGGTAGCATTGTCGTTCGCGCCTATTAACATGTTCAAAGCGCCGGTGTTGGGAGACATGACAAACTTTCCGGATTGAGACCAGGTGAACACCCCGAACAAGAGCAGGGTAACGGCAAATCCTGAGATCAGCAGGGTTGATTTGAAAAATGAAAATTGCTTGCGAATGATGGAGACCAGAAAATAAGTCAGAATCAGAGCAAGCGCAACCTGACGGGTGGCAAACGCCAAAGCTGTAAACATTCCGGCAAAAAACAAACTCTGTTTTGTATTTTTCAATATTAAATAATATCCCGCAAACAGCAAGGCGCAAAAGAAGAGTTCTGTAACATTCATCAGGACCGCACCCAGACTGCTCAGATATATTAGGTAAAGCACCGTAATTGTATCTGTATATTTTTTCTTTTGGAACAGCAGATCTGTTATTTTACGCAGTAGCAGCAGATTCAAAAGGTTTAGAATGATATTAAAAAGTAAAATGATTGTAGGCGAGTCGTAAATATGCAACAGCAGGATAATATAATTAACATATAATGGAGCAATAATGTATGCGTCATTCAAGTTGTGTGCTGCAGGATAAAAAGAGTTGTGCTGTATACACGTTTGCGCCAGATTATAGTACATGGACGAGTCGCCCACAAACGGCAATTGAAAAAACAGTATATACACCAATTGAATGATGAAATAGAATAATAATACGATCTTTAATTTCATAACCCGTTCTTTAAATTTTATGAAATATACAGATCTGATTTGATTATTGAAAGAAATAAAAGCCCCTGTATGATAAACACTACAGGGGCGGGATTTTTTTACTAGAATTCACCCAGAATAAATTTATCGTTAGCGTTACTGTCAAAGTCGTCAAAGGGAATCAAATCTTCCGCAGATTTGCTTGCCCCGTTGCTTGTTTGACGGGTTCTGTAATTTGAGGTTGATTGTGCGGGTTGTGGCGATTTTGGAGCAATTATATGAACACCGGAAGCAGATCTTGAGACCTGAAACCTGGCAGTTAATGAGCGCATCTCTTCAGCCTGGCTGGAGAGTTCTTCGGATGCGCTTGCAGACTCTTCAGCATTGGCGGCATTCTGTTGTGTGATTTTGTTCATCTGGTCGATTGCCATATTGACCTGTTCCACACCACCACGCTGCTGTTCTGACCCTGCTGATACTTCACTCATGATTTCACCGATCTTGATGACCTGATCGTTGATGATCTGCAAGTTCTCCATTACTTCTTTGTTGTGTTCTACACCTTCCTGTGCGTTGCTTACTGATTCGTTTATGAGATCGGTTGTGTTTTTAGCGGCTTCCGCGCTTCTGATTGCCAGGTTGCGTACTTCTTCGGCCACAACGGCAAATCCTTTGCCTGCTTCACCGGCCCTTGCGGCTTCAACCGCTGCATTGAGCGCAAGCAGGTTGGTCTGGAAAGCGATTTCGTCAATGGTTTTAACGATCTTGCTGGTTTCATCGGATGAGGTTTTGATTTTATCGATGGATACGGAGAGGCGTTTCATACTCTCCACACCTTTTAAAGCACTTTCGCGCGAGTTGTCGGTCATGTTTTTTGCTTCTTTGGCATTGTTGGTGTTTTGAAGCGACATGGATGTGATCTCTTGCAGATTGCTGGAGATTTCTTCCAGGTTACCGGCTTGTTCTGTAGCGGACTGTGCCATTTGCTGACTGCCATCGCTGATTTGATTCGAGGCAGAGGCAACCTGTTCAGCACCGGAAAAGACCTGTTGAATGCTTGCGTCCAGATTTTCAAGAGCGGTATTGATAGAGGTTTTAATTTTGGCGTGGTCGCCTTTGTAATCGCCATGCATCCGAATGCTCAAATCTCTGTCCGCCAGTTTTTCAAGAACGTCGGAAGCTTCGTTGATGGGGCCCATAATACCGTCAAGTGTTTCATTGATCCCCTGAACGATCTTGCGAAATTGACCCTGATGCTGTTCTGCATTTGCACGAACGGAAAGGTTACCGTTCACGGCGGCGGTTGCGAGACTGTCAACATCATTGACCATGGCGGTTACGTTCTGTTTGAGTGCAACCATGGCGTTGCCCAGAACATCTTTATTTGAAATGGCTTGAACGTCAACCTCCAGATTGCCTTTAGCAATTTCGGCAGCGGTTTCCGCTTTTGCTTTAATGCTTTGCACCATTTTATCAAAGGCTTTGAGCATCTGTCCAATTTCGTCATTACTGTTGTGTGATATGGAAACATCAACATCACCTTCAGCCAGCTTGTTGGCAGCAGTTACGGTATGGTCAAGGGGTTTAAGACTTTTTTGTAAAAAGACGATTATAAAGATTCCTGAAATGATAATAATAAATGCACCTGCTAATAATAATATCTTAACTATTGATATAGCACTTGCACGCATATCGTCATCATACATAGAGCTTGCACAAATATATTTGTATTTGTCATTCTTTACAAAAGACAGAATTTTCTTTTTACCATTCCAGTTATATTTCAAGGTTGAATTTGAGGCGGAATTGAGTATTTCTTTACCCCAACTTGTATCATTCAATTTTAATTTCATGATCTGTTCTTTTTCAGGGTGAGCAAATACAACACCCATGTTATCAGCAATAAATGGGTAACCCGTTGTTCCAATAGATATACCGGCTACCATATTTTCTGACAAGGTACCAACATCTATGGTCATTGCTAGAATTGCAATTATTTCACCCTTGTACTTGACTGGTGCACTGTAAACCTGGATAATTAAACCCGTCACATCTGATTTATTGATACCACTCAGGTAGGATTGCCCTTGTAATGCCTTTTCAATATTTTCTTTTAATACGTTATTACTCCATTCAATACCCAGATAAGAAGATTTTAATCTTTCAGGACATGCAAATACTTTGGAATTACTTTCAGGAGTTGAAAGAAATACATTCTGACAAATTTCTGATTGTTTTTCGATAATAGTAAGAATTTCTATTAATTGATCCTGGTTATCATTAACAATGGCTCCAATCAATGCATCTGATGTTGTAAGCGAGTTTGCAATTTGTTCCTGTTCAGAATAAAAGTCTGTCAATTTTATATCTAAACTTTTGTTTATGTTTTCTATCTGATTTAAAAATGATAATTGAACTGAATTATATGCAGAATTATAAGAAATGATACTGCTGGTGACTACAAGTACAACAATAAGCAAAATGACAATTATTGAAATTTTGTTTTTAATGCTCATATTTTTGAACATAGCGACTCCTTTTGAAAATGATGACCTGTTTTAATTTCCATCTTTGCGTTAAATGGTTAATAATGGCGATTAAATTAATTTTTTTGCGTAAATGGCAAAAATGAAGCCAGATTCATTTTTTGTAATTATGTTTGTTTTTATTGAGGTTAGTGCGGTTTTGTTGGGTTCTGGTTTGAGAGAGAGAATATTTTTTACTTGGTAATGGGAAAAATTGTTCAAAAATAGTATCCCTGTAATCTAATTGATAGATTACAGGGATATTGTAATACTAGAATTCACCCAGAATAAATTTATCGTTAGCGTTACTGTCAAAGTCGTCAAAGGGAATCAGATCTTCCGCAGATTTGCTTGCCCCGTTGCTTGTTTGACGGGTTCTGTAATTTGAGGTTGATTGTGCGGGTTGTGACGATTTTGGAGCAATTATATGAACACCGGAAGCAGATCTTGAGACCTGAAACCTGGCAGTTAATGAACGCATTTCTTCAGCCTGGCTGGAGAGTTCTTCGGATGCGCTTGCAGATTCTTCAGCATTGGCTGCGTTCTGCTGTGTGATTTTGTTCATCTGATCGATTGCCATATTGACCTGTTCCACACCACCACGCTGCTGTTCTGACCCTGCTGATACTTCACTCATGATTTCACCGATTTTAATAACCTGGTCATTAATAAGCTGCAGGTTTTCCATTACTTCTTTGTTTTGTACCACACCTTCCTGTGCGTTGCTTACCGATTCGTTTATGAGATCGGTTGTGTTTTTAGCGGCTTCCGCGCTTCTGATTGCCAGGTTACGTACTTCTTCGGCCACTACGGCAAATCCTTTGCCTGCTTCACCGGCCCTTGCGGCTTCAACCGCGGCATTGAGCGCGAGCAGGTTGGTCTGGAAAGCGATTTCATCAATGGTTTTAACGATCTTGCTGGTTTCATCGGAAGATGTTTTGATTTTATCTATGGATACGGAGAGGCGTTTCATACTCTCCACACCTTTTAAAGCACTTTCGCGCGAGTTGTCGGTCATGTTTTTGGCTTCTTTGGCATTGTTGGTATTTTGAAGCGACATGGATGTGATCTCTTGCAGATTGCTGGAGATTTCTTCCAGGTTACCGGCTTGTTCTGTAGCGGACTGTGCCATTTGCTGACTGCCATCGCTGATTTGATTCGAGGCAGAGGCAACCTGTTCAGCACCGGAAAAGACCTGTTGAATGCTTGCGTCCAGATTTTCAAGAGCGGTATTGATAGAGGTTTTAATTTTGGCGTGGTCGCCTTTGTAATCGCCATGCATCCGAATGCTCAAATCTCTGTCCGCCAGTTTTTCGAGAACGTCGGAAGCTTCGTTGATAGGTCCCATAATACCATCAAGCGTTTCATTGATACCCTGAACGATTTTGCGAAACTGTCCCTGATGCTGTTCTGCATTTGCACGAACGGAAAGGTTACCGTTCACGGCGGCGGTTGCGAGACTGTCAACATCATTGACCATGGCGGTTACGTTCTGTTTGAGTGCAACCATGGCGTTGCCCAGAACATCTTTATTTGAAATGGCTTGAACGTCAACCTCCAGATTGCCTTTCGCAATTTCAGCAGCGGTTTCCGCTTTGGCTTTAATGCTTTGCACCATTTTATCAAAAGCTTTGAGCATCTGTCCAATTTCGTCATTGCTGGTGTGTGAGATGGAAACATCAACATCACCTTCAGCAAGCTTGTTGGCAGCGGTTACGGTTGTTTCCAGCGGTTTTAAACTTTTGTTCAGGTACAACAAGATAAATATTCCATTACCAATTATGGCAATAATACCCAACAGTGATAATATTTTAGCTATTTTAATGGCACTGGCTATAATATCACTTTCGGGCATGGTTGTTACGGCAATATATTTATAGGTTTCGTTTTTAATGGTGGTAAGTATTTTGGCATCACCCTGAAAATTGTATTCAATGACACTACCGGAAGGCATTTCAATTGCTTTTTTGCCAAAATCGTATTTGCTAAAATCTACTTTCATAACCAGTTTTTCATCGGGATGAGCAAAGGCAATGCCCTCGAAGGTTAAGACGGCAGCATAACCGTTGGAGCCAATGGTTATATCTTTGACCGTACTGTTTGAAAAGGTACCAATATCAATTGACATTCCCAAAATTCCAATAACCTGTCCATTATTCTTGATAGGTGTGGTCAATAACTGAACCGCTCTGCCGGTAGCAGGAGAGATGCCGATGTCACTCAGTAGCTGTTTGCCATTTAGAGCAGTATTCAAATTATTATCAAAACCTGTGTTCGCCCACTTTAAGCCCAATAAAAAAGGCATTTTTTTTGGAGCATACAAAATTTCTGTATCATTTTCCGGAGTAGAAACGAAAAAACCTTCATAAATATTTGTTTGATCACTAACAATAGATAATAACTTGTTCACTTCAAAGGAATCGTTATTATTAATAGCTGTAATCAATTCCTGGTTTGAAACTAAAGAATTGGCAATATTTATCTGCTCTGTGTAAAAATTGTTCAGTTGTTTATCAAGTGTTTTGTTGATATTTAGCATTTGATTGACATATGATGCTTGCACAGCCTGGTGTGAAGTTTTAAATGCTACAATACTACTGACAGTTACCAAAAGTAGAATTAATGACAAGACTATAAATGAGATCCTGTTCTTTAAACTCTTGTTTTTTAAGTTCAAAACGTTATCCTTTCATGTTTATTGTGCTCTAGACACTGACATGTGAAATTTTGAAATTGTTGTTTTGTTGAAATTTAGAACTAATGTTACGAGTGAAATACTGCTACGAGTGAAATACTGCAGTAAGATTCTTAAAGATATGTGATATTACAAGTTTCATTAATTCATATCTTTTGTAACAAATTTTGTACCATTTCGAGGAAAATGATAAATTTGGCTAAAATTTAAAATATTTTTTGTTATGTGAAGAAATGTAAATAGTGAAAGAAAAAATATTATTATGTTGAGTTTATATAAAAAAGGAAAGCCTCTGTAATCCAAAATTACAGGATTACAGAGGCTTTTGAGGGGGAATTGAGGGGTATTAAAATTCTTTTAAAACAAAGTTGTCATTCTTATTATCAGAGTCGTCAAAAGGTATCAATTCTTCTGCGGATAAATCTATACCATTGCCGTTAGAGTGAGAGCCATTGCTGAATCCATTTTCATGTTTGCTTTTGGTATAATCAATATTGGATCTGATGCTAGAACGAGAAAGCATGCCAGATACTTTGAATTTAGAAGTAAGTGACCGCATTTCTTCAGCCTGACTTGAGAGTTCTTCGGAAGCACTTGCAGATTCTTCCGAGTTGGCAGCGTTTTGCTGGGTAATCTTGTTCATTTGTTCAATAGCCATATTCACCTGTTCAACACCGCCACGTTGCTGATCTGATCCAGCTGCTACTTCACCCATGATCTCACCAATTTTAATAACCTGGTCATTGATGATGTTCAGGTTTTCCATTACTTCCTGATTGTGGACTACACCTTCCTGGGCATTACTTACAGATTCCTGGATGAGATCAGCAGTAGATTTTGCAGCTTCTGCGCTTCGTATTGCCAGGTTTCGTACTTCTTCAGCAACTACAGCAAACCCTTTACCTGCTTCACCAGCTCTTGCGGCTTCAACTGCGGCATTCAACGCAAGCAGATTGGTTTGGAATGCAATTTCGTCAATCGTTTTAACAATCTTGCTGGTTTCGTCAGATGATGTTTTAATCTTGTCAATTGCGCTTGACAAACGGCCCATGCTATCTACACCTTTTTTAGCACTTTCACGTGAATTGTCTGTCATGCTTTTTGCTTCTTTAGCATTGCTAGAGTTTTGCAATGACATGGACGTGATTTCCTGGAGATTACTTGAGATTTCTTCCAGATTACCGGCTTGTTCTGTAGCGGATTGTGCCATTTGCTGGCTACCGTCACTAATTTGATTTGCAGCAGAGGCAACCTGTTCTGCGCCGGAAAATACTTGCTGTATACTGGCATCGAGATTTTCAAGTGCTGTGTTTAAAGAGTTTTTGATCTTTGCATGGTCACCTTTATAGTCGCCTTCCATCCGACTACTGAGGTCACGGTTTGCCAGTTTTTCAAGGATAATAGACGCTTCGTTAATGGGGCCCATGACACCGTCTAATGTGCCATTAATACCCAGGACGATATTACGGAATTGTCCTTGATGGTTTTCGGCATTTGCACGGACTGAAAGATTTCCGTTTACAGCTGCTGTCGCGAGATTATTTACATCCTGTACCATTGCAGTTACGTTTTCTTTTAGAGCTACCATTGCGTTGCCTAAAACATCTTTGTTAGATACAGCCTGTACATCGACATCCAGGTTGCCTTTGGCAATTTCTGCTGCGGTTTCTGCTTTGGCTTTAATGCTTTGGATCATTTTATCAAAAGCTTTTAACATTTGACCAATTTCATCCTGGCGATTAAGATCAACAGAAACATCAATATCACCTTCAGCCAGTTTATTTGCGGCTTCAACAGTAGTATCAAGCGGTTTGAGACTTTTGCGGAGGAACAGAAAAATCAGTACACCTGCAACAATAATGATGAATACACCAGTAATAACCAGAATGCGAACTACAGAAGCTGCGCTTGCTTTCATATCATCATCATACAATGAACTTGAGCAGATATAATCATATTTTTCGTTTTTGATAAAAGACAATATCTTTTTTTTGCCTTGCCACTTGTATTCCAGAACAGAGCCTGATGGTAATTCAAGTATTTGTTTTCCCCAATCATATTCTTTGATATCAAGTTTCATGATTTGTTTTTCATCAGGATGAGCATATGCTATTCCTTGAAGATCAGTAATAAAAGGATACCCGGTAGAGCCAATCTTTATATTTTGTACAATACTTTTTGAAAATGTACCTAAATCAAAGGGCATGCCCAAAATAGCAATTACTTTACCATTTTCTTTGACCGGTACGGTGTATACCTGAACAATGAGACCTGTAGCAGGAGAAATGCCTACTCTGCTAAGATGGGATTGTCCTTGAAGTGCTTTTTTAATATTTTCGTTAAAGCCTGTGTCACGCCATTTTAAATTAATAGATGATTCTACAAGTTTTTCAGGACATGCAAAAATGGATGTGTTTTCTTCTGCTGTAGATAAAAACAGATTTTCATAAATATCACTCTGACTTTCGGAAAGAGAAAGCATTTCGATCAGTCTCTCGTGGTCACCTTGATTGATTGCATCAATCATCATTCTATCTGATGCAAGAGCAGCCGCGATTTTTTCCTGGGTTTCATAGAAATTTGTTAATTTTTGGTCAATTGATTTGTTAATGTTTTCAATTTGATTTACATACGATTCTTTAACTGAAGTATATGCTGATTCGTATGAAACCCAACTGCTGATCGCAACAAGAGCAATAATCATAAGTACTACAATCAGAGCAATTTTGTTTTTAAGACTGAGTTTATTTAACATGGTTATTTCCTCCTAACCATTTTATATATTATTATTATTATCTTCAATTGATTCAGAGATCTTTTCCGAATTGATAACTTTATCAATATCCAGAATGATCTTGATCGAGTCTTCCTGTTTTGCTATACCTATGATATACTCTGTATTTATACTGGTACCAAACTCAGGGGCATCATCAATATTATCCTGACGGATGTCAAGCACTTCGGTAACTTTATCAATAATCAGACCCATATCCCGATTACTTGAACTAACAATGATAATGACAGATTCATCGGTCATTTCTTTGTCTGCCATTCCCAATTTTAATCTCAGATTTACTATTGGTACAATTCTACCGCGCAAGTTGATGATCCCTTTGATATAGTCTGGTAATTTGGGTATGGGTACTATGGGCATTTCACCAATGATTTCGATCACTTTGGAGATTTCAATACCATATTCTTCATCTTTTAAAAAGAAGGTCAGGTATTTATTTGTTTCCACCTTGTCATTTCGTTCAAGAGTAGATAAAGCATAGTTTTCTTTTTTTACAATATTTGAAGTTGTTGTATTTGACATTTGTCTACCTTTTAGATTTAATTAATTTTCAATTAGTTTGACAAGCTCGGAATTTGAAAATGGTTTTTGTAGTTTTTTAAAGGGTTCCTGGAATTGTGGAAATTCTTTAGCTGTCATGATAATTATTTTCATATCCGGAAATTGTTTGAAAACATTTTGTGCCAGTTCTATTCCGTTTATGTCTGGCATGAAAACATCGGTAATGATGGTATTGTAATCTGATTCCTGGATCTTGGAAATAGCACTTTTTCCATTATAAGCTGTATCTATATTATAGTCGTATTTTTTTAACGATATCTTTATTGATTCACAAAGGGAAATGTTGTCATCTATTATTAGTATATTTTTCATCTCGTTTTCTTTTTTTATTATCAGTATAAGCAAAGGTTGTACCAAAGATTTACCGATAATTTTTCAAGATGTAATGCTTTGTTTTTATTGGGCTTGCTTAGATGGCAAGAAAAGTGGTTTTATTTTTGGAAAGAAAATGCTGTAAAGAATCTTTACAGTTTTTAAGAGTAGGTGTAAAGAAATTAATCAATGTTATATGATTTTAATTTATTGATCAAAGTGGGTCTGGAAATTTGCAAGATATCTGCAGCATGTGACTTGTTACCGTTTGTACTATCAAGAACAGAAAGGATGTATTTTTTTTCAATCTCTTGTAATGACAAATGTGTGCCCGTGAACTCGGGTTCATTGTTATTATTTTTTTGCTGAATGTCTGACGGTAAATCATCAGGGTATATGGTTTCATCGTTACACAAGATTGCACATCGTTCCAATACATTTTCCAATTCACGGATGTTACCCGGCCAGTGATAAATCTTTAATAGACGGACTGCTTCAGGAGTAATGTTTAATTTTGTCATGTGTAATTTTTTGCCAATTTTTTTAACAAAATGCTCCAGCATGATTTCAATATCACCAGGTCTTTCTGAAAGGGAGGGTAATATAATTGGAACAACATTCAGTCTGAAAAACAAGTCTTCACGAAAAGTATTGTTTTTGACTTCGTCTTCAAGATTGCGGTTTGTCATGGCAATAATGCGAACGTCTACTATGCTTGTTTTAGTATCACCGACCCTGCGTACTTCGTTGTTTTGTAAAAAACGCAACAACTTTACCTGGGCTGTAGGTGACAGCTCGCCAACTTCATCAAGGATTAATGTACCACCATCTGCTTCTTCAATTAATCCCTTTTTATCCTGAATAGCTCCGGTAAAGGCCCCTTTTTTATAGCCAAACAATTCACTTTCCTGAAGGTTCTCCGGGATTGCCCCGCAATTAATTGTTACCAGAGATTTGTTTTTACGAGGGCTGTTATAATGAATTGCTTTGCCAACCAACTCCTTACCCGTACCTGACTGGCCGGTAATGAGTACGGTTGCCTGGGTAGTACTTACCTTTGATATAGTTTTCAATACTTCTATCATTTTGGGAGAGCTGCCAATGATCTCGTCAAAATCAAATTGTTCACGAATTTGATTTTCGAGGACCTGGATTTTATCCATCAATGATTTTTTTTCCATGGCTCTGTCAATGACCAATAGAATTTCATCAAGGTTTGATTCTTTGGTAATATAATCATATGCACCAGCTTTGATAGCCTGAACGGCTGTGTCAACTGAACCATATGCGGTTATAAGAATGATTATAGATGCAGGACTTGATACACGTGCTTCCTGAATGACCTGAATACCGTCTTTGTCCTTCATAACAAGGTCTGTGATAATAATGTCGAAAAATTCATTTGTAATCAGTTCCAAACCTTTAATGCTTTCTGCAACATCTTTGACCCTGAATCCCCGTTTTCCCAGGCGCATTGATAATACTTTTCTAAAGCTGTCATTATCATCTATTATTAGGATGCTTTTCACTTTTCAATGCTCCTCTCAACGGGTAGAATGATGTTGAATTCGGTACCTTTATCTATTGTGGATTTTACTGAAATGCTTCCATCATGTTCGGAAATATTTTTCTTGACTGTTGCCAGCCCCAGCCCGGAACCGGTAAATTTTGAAGTAAAATATGGCTCAAATATTATGTTTATATTTTCTTTAGGAATACCTTTTCCATTATCTCTTATTATCATCTGGACAGATTTAACATTTTCATGCGATAGAGAAAAAAGAGAAAGGCAAATACATCCATTTGAGTCTAAAGCATCCCTGGCGTTTAAAAATATGTTCCAGAGTACTTCTTTGATCATATTGGGATCTGCTGTTATTTCTGGCAGGTCTTGTTCTATTGTTTTTTCTAATACAATATTTTTTTCTTTAAAGGTTTGATCATTTTGAAATACCAGATACAATTCGTTAACAATTGTTGCAAGGTTGATTGTTTTAAATTCAGGTTGTCTGGGTCTGCTGAATTTTAAAAAGTTTTTGATGATTTCATCTAAACGTTTGGTTTCTTTAAGGATGATATCCATTAATATTTTTTCATCACCGGCAAGCATTGCTGTATCATTTAATTCACTTGCTGAATGTAAAATGGATGAAAGCGGGTTGCCAATTTCGTGAGCAACTTTTCTTGAAAGCTCACCAATGGTAGACATTTTTTCTGAAAAAGCAAGTTTTTCCTGTAGTTTTAGTCGTTCAGTAACATCTCGTATAAACCCAAAACTTGCAGGTTTACCCTGGTAAATGATTCTCATTATGTTTGCTTCAATTGTAATTACCCGGTTATCTTTGGTAATGATTCTAAAGTTGTACATATTTGTAGAAATTTCGCCCTTCATTCTTTTTTTATAATATTCAAGAACATGAGCGCGATCATCAGGGTAAATAAATTGTTCAAGCGGATGATTGATGGCTCGTTGAAAAGAATAGCCAAGCATTTTTAAAAATCTGGAATTGATAAATTTTAACAAACCATCCTGTACAATAACAACGCCGTCATTTGCAAGTTCAACCAGTGTACGATATTTTTCTTCACTTTCAAGCAGAGCTTGCTCTGCTTTTTTAATTTCAGTAATATCTGTAACGAATCCCTGAATAAAGCGTGTTTCATTGATTACAATAAGATCAAGCCTTACTCTTGCAATAAACTCTTTACCGGATGCTTTTAGAAAGGTCCATTCAAAATCCTGTGGGGTACCCTCAAGTGCTGCTTTTAGATATTCCTGAGCTTTAGTACTTGACAGAATACCATCTTTTTGTTTCTCTGGTGATAATTCTTCGGGACTTTTATCTATAAAATATCTGCTGGAATCTGTTTCAAACAGTTCCATGGTTTTTTTATTACAATCAAAAAAGCTTCCTTCTCTGAGAATAATGATTCCCACACTTGCCATTTCAAACAATAGCTGGTAACGTTTCTTGTTCTCATAAAGCGATTTTGTTATATTGCGCCTGTCAGTAAAATCATGACTTTCCGGAACGATATAAATGATCTCATTATTAGAATCTATGACCGGTTTAAGTGTAACATCAAAGTATCGTTTTTCACCTTTTGCATTGATATGATAGGTTTCGAAATGTACTATTTCACCGGTTAAGGCATGTTGAATTGCGTTTCTCAGGTCTTGCTGAATAAATTTATCATGAGCCCACCAGGGAGTGTCCCAAAAATATTGATTGATAACATCTTTTTTTTCTTTACCAATAAAATCCAATGCTATTTGATTGGCGTCTAACAATAAACCTTGGGGATCCAATAATCCGGTAAATTGAAAATTATTATTAAATATGGCTTTATATTTTTCTTCGTTGGATATAAGTGCTTGTTCGATTTTTTTGCGTTCTGAAATATCATTAAGAACGGTTACACTTCCAATAAAATTATCGTTTTCATCATATATTGTGTGGGGAACCAGAATGGCTGTAATGATTTGATCATTTTTGTGGAATTCCAGTTCATAGGATTGATTAGAACCCTGTTCCCGCATTTTAAATTGTTTTGCAACAATTTTTTGGTTTTGGGGACTTAGAAAGTCAAGCAAAGAATTATGATGCAGACGTTCAAAAGAGTGTCCCAAAAGTTCACAAACTTTGGGATTACAATAGACAATTTTCAGATCTTTATCGACTTGAATGATACCATCATTCATTTTGTCAATGAATGTCTGAAATATTTTGTCATAATTAATCATATATTGGCTGATTTTATAAAGTTTTGTTTAGTACATAATTCTAATGTTTATAACAAATTAACTAATCAATAATCATGCCAATAACAGCTTATCAGGAACCTCGGGAGGTCCTGATATGCTTGATTAAAAAAGGATAAAACTTAGTTGGTGCTTTGCAGTGAGCGATAAGACAGATAAAACAGAATACCAAAAATCAGGTCAATGATTGCAAATGGTTTCCACATGTTTGGAATATTGATCGTAAACCAATATACAAAGACAACACCACAATAGGCGGCTTTTAATAATATACCATAGGGCATTAAATTCCGGTTTTGTACAGGTTTTCTGGCAATATTCATGAACATGATTCCAAATATAATCAACAATAGTGCCGGAAATTGTACATATCCATTATGATTTGGAAAGGTAACCGAGTAAACCTTGTATAATGACAGCGGGAAAAATAGAAAAATGATTCCAAGCAGCCCGTCATATACTGCGCTTGCATAGAACAAAAGAGATATTAACCTGATCTTTTTCACAGGATTCTCCTTTCATTTAGGATTTTTAATTTGAACGCCGAGACCTGACCAGTTCCCTCAGCAATTCCTTAAAATGGTCCTGTCGTTTTTTTGTAAAATCTTTGTTGTACAATTTTACACCCAGTTCTCTAAATTCTTTGCCTAGTTCCTGAACTGTCATGTTTTTAGGGGTAAAATTAATGTCGAAAAGGGTGCATTTTTCCCAGGCGTCTAATTTAATTACCCGCTTTTCATTTACCAGTCTTTCGTATAATAATGTTCCCGGAAATGCAGTTTGTACGGTAATTTGTACTTCATGTAGCCCTGATTTTTCAACAAAGTCATAGACTTTGTCAAAGACTGTTGTGTCTTGTCCATCCAGGCCCAATATAAAGCATCCATTTACACTTATACCATGTGATTGAATGGTTTTAATCGCCTGCATATAGTTGTGGAATTGTTTTTCTTTCCAGTTACTTCTGGTATCTAAACCTCGAAGGGCATCAGAAGTTGGACTTTCAAGCCCAATCAGTACCTGCGCGCAACCGCTCTCCCGCATGAGATGTAACAGTTCTGTATCGTTTGCAATAGAGATGTCTGTCTCGGTAAACCAGCGAATTTTTCTTTTCTTTAGCTCGGGTAACAGGGCTTTCCAATAGTCTTTGTTTACAAAGGTATTGTCATCCGCAAATTCAATAAAGGGGTGGGGCCATATTTCCCGGATTTTGTCGATTTCAGCCAATACTTTGGCCTGAGGTTTTTGTTTGTATTTTCGGGTCAGCATAATGGTATTGGCGCAGAATTCACAAAAGTGAGGGCATCCACGGCTGGTTTGAACAGTCAGACGATTATAATTTTCTATGTTTAACAATTCAAATGCAGGCATAGGTGCCTCATTAAAATCAAATTCCTGTTCACTATTTCCATATACTGGATCAAGTTTTTTTGTTTCAGCGTCTTTGAGCAGTTGCTGCCATGTGATTTCACCTTCGCCTACAACCACAGACGTACAATGTTGTTTTGCTTCTTGGGGCAGGGCCGTTGCATGTAGACCACCCAATACAACAGCTACATCGTGCTGTAACAAGGCATCGCCCAATTCGTACGCTTCTTTAATTTGTGCACTAAAACTTGAAATTGCAACCAGATCAAAATTTTTCAACCTGTCTACTATTTCGGATTTGTTTTCAATATCAGGAACTTCAATATATTCCACGTCATGGTGGCTGGGTGTCATACCTGCAAGTGTCAATAAACCCAGGCTCGGTAAAGATGCAATTACTTTACTTCTTTCAACAAATCCGGGTAATGTCAGACCCAGCTCCAATAGTTCCTGATCATAAGCGCGTATTCCACTCATTGCGGTTAGTGCGATTTTCATAATAAGCCCCCGTTCAAAATAAAGATTAAGGTACCAATTAACATACAAGCAACAGGCAGCGGAAAGAGTTGTCTGAAATTTTTCCTGTACGCGGATAAAAAGCAAACTGTTGGCATTAAAATATTACCCGCGGCCAGCAAGTAAAACGGCAGATCTGTAGTTAAATGGATTTGAAAATTGTTGATGCTTAGTGCAAAAACCAGGTTTATAAAACCGAGTCCGAAAAAAGAGATGTGTCCCAACCGCATCATTCTTCTTTGCCAGGAATTATAGCCGCCAGCCCAATCGTCTTTGTAAAAAAACAAACCAATCACCGCCCCTGCTACAAAGCCCAGTATAATACTGGCCCATCCTGTGTAATAGTTCAGTAATTCCATGTGAATCCCCTTTTTTCATTACTGTCTAATTAAATGTAAGGTTTTATACGCAATACGCAATAAATAGTTTGATTTTGTGATAAAAAAAGTAAGCCTTGATCAATACAGGGGGAGATGTATTAACAGGAATGTAAGGAGAGTATCAAGAAGAACGGATTGTTAAAATTTGGAAATTTCTTTCAAGCGAGAATGGGTAGAATTTATTTTGTCCAGAATTGTAGCATCAATAGATTCCAACTCTACCTGATAAGGTTTGGGTGGTGCAATCCTTTCAGCTTGTTGTAAAAGGACGTCCGGATTTTTCAGCTTTAGCATTTCCGCAAAGGTTTTCATGTGTTTGGATGGATTTTCGCACATGGCATCGTATGCTATAAATTGAATATTATTATTACTATTATTCATCATATAGTTATAAGAATCGGACCAGTATTGCAGCCAGAAATCGATTTTTTGCGGATCCTTGATAGCGGACGAGTCGAGCCAGTTATCAAAATCAACGGGTTTCAGGTTTTCGCCAAAATCAAAATGCCCTATTGCAGCCATATATTTTTTTGCAAAAGCATCTTCTTTATGAATGTTGATAAAATTAAGATGCTGGCGTAACAGTGAAGACGCGTGCTGTATGGGATCTCGAAAAGGAACAATGATGATTGCATCGAGGAAAATTTTGCTAATATATTTTAACCGTGAAATGTTGAGATTGTTTTTAGATATGTAACGTCTGTCTTTATCACCTTCACCACGCAAGGCAATGAGCTTGACAATATGATCGCGAAGGAATGCTTCAAATTCCGGATAGCTTGGTTCTGCCCAGGGTACAATTTTATCTTTTCTGTAACGGGACGGCCAAAAAGCTTTCCAGATGATTTCTTCAAAGGCTTCGGGACTGTCAACACTAACCAGCATGCCATCGCCATGAGCACGTTCGCGGGGAGTATCTGATTGTTTAAAAATTTTTGAAAAACTGTTCCAGAACATGGGGGTTAATAAAAATGGCATATCCCGATAGGTATGTGAAACAAACTCGCGGGTTTCTACAGCAAGCTCAAGCAACAAGGTTGTACCGGCGCGGGGCAGTGCGGTAATAAAGGTTGGCTGCTCAATCCGGATGTCTTGTAGTTTTTTTTTGTTTAATCTGCTTTCAAGGTCAGACATTGCAATTTGGGAGGGAAAGGTTTTAAAGGCTACATCGTGAAGCATTTTTTCTATAAAGGAGTACTTGTTTTCAAAATCAGACATTTTTTCTCCGTAACAACCAGGTTATGCCGATGATTAAGATAGAACTGATTACAATGAATTGCCATGAAAATGTTTCGTGGAGTACATTTTCAACGGTTGTTACACCCGTCAATTGGATCAGCCAAATAATACCCAGGGGAGCAAAAATGGCTATTGCACAGATTGCCACTATGATAAAAAAATATTTGAATAAAATGAGAGAATTCTTTTGCATGGCTTTTTCTTTTTCCAGATCACTCATATCCGGATTTTGAAATACATGTGCAGAGAGCTTTGCCACATCTATTACTTTTTTGCTTTTTCCTACAAGATCAAATATATTTATGATGGCAATAAATCCAACAACCAGAATGATAGCGCCTACAATAGTCATTATTCGTTTTCACCTTTAATTTCATCTGGTTCCTGAGATTTCTTTTTGCCGAAAATTCTTTTAAAGGGATACCACAAGAACCCCAAAATGGCTACTATGATTCCAAAAATAAAGGCAAGAAACGCACCAATTGCAGACAAGCCGGTTCCGGGGCCTATATATGCTGCAGCATTTTGGGGGCCCAGGAATAGTAAAATGGCTGAGAAAACCAATAATATTTTCGATGTATTTTTCATGATGTAACTCCTAAACATATCAATTGTAATAACATTAAATATACAAAATTTATTATTTATTTCATATTTTTTTGATTGTTTGCATTCCTGTGATGATTATTCTGGAATCATTTTGGACAATTCATTAATCAGCACATTCAGCAATTTTCTTTTTAAAAAAGTCCCGATTAAAAACAGGGGAGATGCGTATGGCTTCTTCCATAATGCCCACATATCCTTTTTCAACAATATTAATATATTCCCATACGATTTTGCCAGTATCATTAATCTCAAAAGCTCGACCAGTTGAAGATTCTGTGATTAACATGTTGCCATTGGGTAACCATTGATGACGGCCCATCAAGTTGGAGAAAAAAGGTGCTTCCGGTGTGCCTTTGTAATAGATACGGGTTTGGTTGGTTACCGCATCGAGTATTGTAATATTGCTGTACATGAATTTATCTTTTTGAGCAATATTGTTGTTATCATAAACCGAGATCGTATTGCCATCAATAAAATCCGCATCATGCTGTCTAACTAGATCACCGATTTTAATATACTTTATTTTCAGGTCTGCTTCATTGAATACTAGGACCGTATTTATGTTGCGCAGAGAGACCAGAATGTCTCCTTTAGTGAAAAAGCCTTCTTTCAAAGAATCCGGAAATGTTTCCACATCGTTCAGGTGTAATATATCGCCGGATGTTCTTACATCGGTACGGGCTTTGGTAGACATAACTAACAAACTGTTGTAATTGTTCCTTACCAGTACGTCTAACATGGAAATTTCTTTGAGTACTTTACCCTCTGGCGATATTTTCAGGATGGTTGGCTCTAAAAATATTGGTTTTAGGAATGGATAATCCGCAACTTTGGATTGATGGAAAATATCTCTGGGAACCCACAGGTTTCCCTGCTCATCCTGATGGATTGAATGGTGGGTGCGATGTGCAAGACGCCACACAACTTTACCGCATGGATCCATGCGTACCAGCCCCAATCCGGAAAAGTTGAATACCAGATCTCCATTGTCTAATAATGTGATTCCCTGGATTTGAGTGCCGGGTCTTGATTTTGGTTTATCTGATTCGGGCACATGCTCACAATCCGGCCAAATCTCGAACCAGTCGATTTTCCATTGGTGGATCAGGCTGCCGTCCATATCAACAATTTTTACAAATAAATAATTGTCTTCGCCAACACAGGAAAATATGGTAGAACCATTAAACGCCATGTCTTTATTGTAAATGGGTACGTTTAGTTTCTCCTCAGTGGGTTGGTAATACCATTGTTTTTCTCCGGCAAATTGCTGCATTAATGATACTCGAAAGGCATTTGCACTTTGTATCTGCTTTGATGGAAACAGGTTTAATTCTTTGCATATATAGCCATAAATAAAAGCCATAAAGACAATTGAGAACATGAACATGTATTTGGGGAGGTTTTCTTTAAAATTTTTCAAGACCGATCCTTGTTGTTAGTTGTCTGCGCAGTCACTTTTTCTTTTTTCAAAAAACGCTTTATTAAAATCCGGAGAAATACGTTTTGCTTCGCCTATAATACCTGTATACCCTTTTTCTACAATATTAAAATATTCCCAGACAATTTTACCCGATTTGTCGATTTCAAATACACGCCCGGATAGCGAATCTGTAATTAGCAGATTTTCATTTGGAAGCCATTGATGCTTGCCCATGATTTTAGAGAAAAAAGGTTCCTCTTTGCTGCCGCTATAGATAACCTGTGCCCGGTCTTCCGGCAGATGGAACATGACGATTCTGCTTTGTACCGAGTCATTTTTTATATCCAAATTGTTATTGTCATACAAGGATATTGTGTTGCCGTCAATAAAGTCCGGATCATGTTGTCTAATGAACTTGCCCGTACGTTGATATTTAACTTCCAGTGTTTCCTGGTTATAGACCAGCACGGTGTTCATGTTTCGTATCGAGATCATTACATCGTCGGGGCCAAAAAATCCGGGTTCCATAGATGTAGGAAAGGGTTCAACATCGTTCAGGTGCAGTATATCCCCCGAGTTTTGCGGAGTAATATTGGCTTTGGTTTGCATGATCAAAAAAGATTCAAGCTCGTTATGGCGTAGAATGTCAAACACTGAAGTTTCTGAGAGGATCTTGCCATTCGGAGACACCTTGACCACAGTTGGTTCTAATACAACGGGATTTAAATATGAATAGTTTTTGATACCGGATTCATGCCAGATGTTTCCACTAACCCAAAAATTACCTTCATCATCACGATGCAGGGAATGGTGGAACGAGTAGTTGATATGCCATTTTAAATTTCCACATACATCCAGACATACCATACCAATATCTTCAAATATAAAAATTATATCGCCATTGTCCATAATCTCTAAACCGTGAATGTTTGTACCGGGTCGTTTTTTGGGGACAAAACGTTTATGTATTTTAGCATCTTTGGGCCAGAGATCAAACCAGTCGGTTTTCCATTGGTGCACAAGGCTCCCATCCATATTGACAATTTTTATATATAAATGTTTATCTTTACCTATGCAGGAAAACATGGTAGGTGCATTGTATGCGGCAATATGCTCATAAACAGGGACATTTTGGTTATATTTTGTGGGTTGATAAAACCACTGTTTTTGTCCTTTGAGCTTGGCTATAAATTCAACTCTGAATCTGTTTGCATTCTTTATCTGATAATACGGGAATAATTTTAATTCGTGAGTCAGGTATCCATAACCATAAGCCATACACAAAAGAGAGATGATGAACATGAAAAATGAAATTTTTTCTGTAATATTTTTTTTTATAAAGTCGCCCTCCAAGAGTGCGTTAATAAAATCAATAGATTAGGTTTAATCATTTATAAAAGATATATAATGAAATTGGGCCGTTTTGCAGATAAAGTTAATCTTTTGCCTGTAGAATATCAACTAAAAATTGTGAATTAAGGCAATCCTGCGCATATTGAAGAGAATAGGTGAAAATGAGACAATAGGCCTATTGTTGGTAGTTATTTTGATATTTAGATTTAATGCGTACACACAATTATAGGAGATGTTATGAAAAAAGCAGGTTTCATATTGTTGCGCATTGTAGGGGGATGTATCTGGATTTTAGGGGCTGCCTTGTTGATTAAGTTTTTCGTAGGTTATATACTCCAGCATGTTTTGGGATTCGAGGGGATAACTGAAAAAACAATCAAAGCTGTATTTACGACCATAACATTGTTGGGGGCCTATTATTATTTTGTTCGTAAAACCGAAAAACGAAATGTTGACGAGTTGGATTTGTCATTTTTTTCCAAAGCGTTTATAACGGGAGGTTTGATTGGATTTGGCAGCATATCCTTGATTATAGGATTACTGTGGGGTTTGGGTGCGTATTCAATTCAGGATTTTTATTCAATATCCGTTCTGGGGACATCTCTGGTTTTCTTTATGCTGTTGAGTGTGATTGAGGAATTACTGTTCAGAGGGATACTTTATCGGATTCTTGAAACTGAACTGGGGATTTGGTGGGCATTAGGGATTACCAGTATATTGTTTATGGCTGCTCATATTTTTAATGCAAACACATCATTACCAGGGTTGCTTTCTGCTGCGCTTGGGAGTTTAATATTTGGATTAATGTATTCTACCACGGGCAGACTGTGGCTGCCAATTTCTTTTCATCTGTTCTGGAATTTTAGTCAGAATTTTTATGGCGTTGCGATTTCAGGTAATGATAAACTAACACCCTTTATAAAAAGTAATCTTGTTGGGCCTGCCTGGTTGACCGGAGGGGATTTTGGTCCTGAGGCTTCGCTAATTACGATTGTTGTATGCTTGATATGGGTGTTACTCCTGGTGAGATACTATGTAAAGCGTTCGCGGCTTTTACCACCATTGCCTAATTGAAAAAATAAATGGTGATGCTGGTTTGATTTGCTATTCCTTTCTTACAATATCAGTTGATTAATAAAGAACAAAACCGTATTTTTCAATCATATAAAAAAGAAAGGATCAATTATGGTTTATCAGGCTTCTAATACCCGATATTCAGATATGACATATAATCGCTGTGGGGCTAGCGGACTCGATTTGCCCGCAATTTCATTGGGGCTGTGGCACAATTTTGGTGGTGTAGATGTATATGAAAATGGCAGAGCCATGCTTAGACGTGCTTTTGATGCCGGAATTACTCATTTTGATTTGGCCAATAATTATGGGCCTCCTCCGGGATCAGCAGAAGAAATGTTTGGCAAGATGATGAAAACAGATTTTGCACCCTATCGTGACGAGATGATCATTTCAACCAAAGCCGGTTATACCATGTGGGACGGACCTTATGGAGATTTTGGTTCTAAAAAATACCTGGTAGCCAGTCTTGATCAAAGTTTGAAACGTATGGGGCTGGATTACGTAGATATATTTTATTCACACCGATTTGATCCGGAAACCCCGCTTGAAGAAACCATGGAAGCACTGGACCTGATTGTTCGCCAAGGTAAGGCTCTGTATGTGGGCATTTCCAATTATCGTCCGGACCAGACAGCAAATGCTTTAAAAATTCTGGACGAGTTGGGCAGGCATTGTTTAATCCATCAGGTGCGCTATTCCATGTATGAACGCTGGTGCGAAGAGGGTTTGCTGGATACACTTGAACAAAATGGTGTGGGGTGTATTGCCTACTCACCGCTCGCCCAGGGGTTGCTGACAAACCGCTATCTTGACGGTGTTCCTTCTGATTCCAGAATTGCCAAACCGCATGGTTTCCTGAATGAGAGCGCTTTGGATGAAAGCGTGAAAAGACAGATCACCGCATTGAATGAGATGGCACAGGGTCGCGGACAGAGTCTTGCCCAAATGGCTTTGGCGTGGGTGCTGCGTGATAAACGGGTTACATCTGTTCTGATTGGGGCAAGCAGTGTTGAGCAGTTGGATGATAACCTGAAAATGCTTGAAAAGTCTGAATTGACTGAAGATGAGATCAATAAAATTGAATTTATATTGGGTTTTTAAAGAGGGAAATTTATGTTGACCGAATTTAATGGGCTGTTTGCTGAACGCGTTACACGTGTCCAAAAATCTTTTATTCGTGAGATCCTCAAGGTTGCTGCTGATTCTGAAATCATTTCATTTGCCGGTGGTTTACCGAATCCCGAGTTGTTTCCCGTTGCCGATATTCAAAAGGCTTGTAACGACCTGCTTGAAGAAGAAGGCCGTTCGGTTTTACAATACAGCACAACCGAAGGTTTTGCTCCCTTGCGCGAGATGATTGCGCAGCAGTACCGTGATCAATACAACCTGGATGTTGGTGCGGAAAATATTCTTGTTACAAATGGCTCGCAACAAGGTCTGGATCTTTTGGCTAAAGTTTTGATCGAACCCGGTGACCGTGTGCTGATTGAAAGTCCCGGTTATCTGGGTGCTATACAGGCGTTATCTCTTTATCAACCCGAGTTTGTTACTGTCCCGTTAACGGACGAGGGACCGGATCTGGATGCATTCAGGCGGGCATTTGAAAAGCCGGTCAAGCTGTATTACAGTGTGCCCAACTTTCAGAATCCTTCAGGCGTTACCTATTCTGCAAAGGTGCGTGAAGAGGTTGCAAAGGTTTTAAATACAACACAAACCCTGCTGGTTGAAGATAACCCATACGGGGCATTGCGCTTTATGGGAGAGGATATCCCTCCCATAAAAACACAGGTGGGGAACCAATCCATACTGCTGGGTTCTTTTTCAAAGACGGTTGTACCCTCATTCCGATTGGGCTGGGTATGTGCTGATCTGCCGATTATGGAAAAATTGATTGTTGCCAAACAAGGCAGCGATTTGCACACGAACTATTTTGGGCAACGAATAGTGCATCATTTTTATACCCGGGGTAATATTGATGCACATATGGCGAATATTAAAGAGGCCTATGGCGTACAGCGGGATGCAATGGTCAAGATGATTGAAAAATACTTTCCAAAGGATATCCAATTCACCCGTCCCGAGGGGGGCATGTTTATCTGGGTGACCATGCCGGAGCATATATCATCAATGGAATTGTTTGATCTTGCCATAGAACAAAAGGTTGCTTTTGTTCCGGGTGATCCGTTTTATGTGGATGGCGGTGGAAAAAACAGTTTTCGACTGAATTATTCTAACGCAAATCCTGAACAGATTGAGGCAGGTATCAGCAAACTGGGTGATGTTATGAGGAAAATGATGGATTGATTTAGTCTTTTTTGATGATAAATCTTTTGTTTTGATGCTGAAATATTTTATATTTTATGACGTTTATTTTCTAATCCGGATTATTCCATGTCTATAAAAGAATTCGAGTTTTGTGACTTTTCAACAGATGTTATTACACATCTGCTGGAAAAAGAGCCTTTTGATGGGACTGTTTTTGTCTTTCCCAATGAAAACAGTAAAAAAAAGGCACTCAGAATTTTTCAACAGCAGTGGGATTTTAGCGATACCCGGTTTCTTACCATTGAAGAACTTAAAGGCCTGCTCTATCTAACACAAAAAAGTCTGCTGCGCGAAGAGAAACGAACACTCGCGTTTTACGCGGTGCTTTCTACAGAAGATAAAAAAGTTTTCAGGGTCCATTCTTATTTTCAGGCTATAGAACTGGCGCACCAGTTTTTTACCCTTTGGGAAGAATTTAATGACGAGTGTGTACCGGACAAAATTTTAGACACGTTGATTGATGGAAATCTGGTTGATATTCTGGATTGGCAGATTGAGAATTTTAACCGATTATTAGAGATCAAAGCCCGTTACAAAGCCTTTATCACTGAAAAAGGTTTTGATGATCTGATCTTTGTGCGCAATACTGACAACCCTGATTCCGGATTTCTAGAAAAATATGATCGATTTGTTTTTGCCAACCAGTTTTATTATACCAATTTGGAAAAAAATATTATCAAGCAGTTGGAACAGTTGGACAAGCAGGTTGTACTGTATTATCAATTGCCTGAAAAACTGTTGGATCAGGAATCGTTGAATATTCAACCTTTTGGTCTGCATGATCTGACAGAAGCATTTGCCGTTGAAAATATAAATATCACCGAGTGCGCCAATGATTTTTCAATGATACTCTCAATGTCTCGTACATTGGATTCTCAAAAGATAAAGCAAATCATTGATCCTGCATTTAACCGCAATCCCTATTCTGCAATGGTTTCTCCGGAAAAATTTAACCTCGGCGAGTCGGTCTCGTTCACTCAATCTTCAATATACCGGTTTTTTACCGCATTGTATACGGCTCTCAATTCCATTATCTATGAGGAAAAACAGAAAAAATATCTGCTGCCTGTAGATTCTATATTGTCTGCTGTATTGGTACCCGGATTTGTAGACTATTTTGTACCATCGTCCGGTGACAGCAATCGTGAACATATACTAAATGTATTGTACGGCTTGCTTGACCGTGAATACAAATATCTGGATATGGATACAGAACTGAATACGTTTGTTAAGGATGAACAGGTGCTGGCCTTGAGCAATACGCTTGTTGTATTGCTTGAAAAAATGGCCCGTTTGAAATCGCTTACCGAGTGGATAGACTTTATAGACAGCGAAGCCGGTATTCGAATCAAGCAGATTGTGAGCCGGCATGAAAAAGAGCATTCAACAATACTGGATGTGTTTTATCGACTCCTTGCGGATTTGGAATCCATAGAATCTATTGGTATTGTGACCGATTGGGATACCTATTTAAATGTTCAGAATCCGAATCTAATGACATATAAAACCGGTGCGGGCCTGCTCAGGATTATTCTTGATTATATGAAAGCCAAAACCTGGCAATGGAATACAGAGCCCGGTGGGTCAAGAATAGAGATCACCAACCTGAATGATACCCGAAATATTGCTTATGAATCGGTTGCGGTGTTGAACGTAATGGAGGGTAAAATCCCTTCACAGCGGTTGTCTCCATTTCTTTTTACAGACCAGCAGCGTAAGCACATGGGCTTGAAAATTTATGATGATATCCGTTTGAGAGAACAGTATTATTTTTATCGTATGGTGCTGGCCAGTAAAAATGTATATCTTTATACTCAGAAAAATATCGAAAATAATGTGCAGGTCAGTTCATTTGTAGAAGAACTGATGCTAAATTTTGATGCTACTGTCTTGCAATACACTAAAGATCAAGGTTATAATTATAAACCTGTATATGATACGATACTGGATTGTGCGGATTATAAAGTGGACAGGAAAAAGATCTACTCGCCGGAATTTTACCGTATCCCCCTGGATGTAAAAACAGATTATCCTGACAGCCGAATTCGACTTTCTTATACCTCATTTCGTGATTTGAAAACGAATCCATTCCTTTATTTTGTACGCAGTTTTTGTCGTATCGATGAAAAGCCCAAAACTGTTGAGCGGGACTTTTCTGCCCGATTAATCGGAAACATTGCCCACGATGTAGCCACAGAATGCTGGCGGCTGATGCATCCGCAAAGTGATGATGTCTTTGCCTTTGATGCTCCCATTGAACGTGAGCTGGTTATGCGGGCCATTCAGAATGTGGTACGCTGGTCAAAGTATTATTACAGTATATTGCATGATTACACCTTTTCATATTTTGAATATATTACCGCACCCAACCTGGCAGACGGGCTTCTTGGCTTTTTTGATCTGCTGACTGAACAAGGACTGTTTGGCAAGTCGCTGGTTATTATGCCCGAAGAGGAAGAAGGAACCGCCGCGGAAAGACGATATAAAACATTTTTACCGGCAGAGCAGAATGTGCTGGAATTGGACTTTCAGTTCAGGGGACGCGCGGATTTGCGTATTTTTGATCCTGACGACGAAGTGAATTATATTTTTGATTTCAAGACAGGGCAGTTTGAAAAAGAGCAGTTGATTATCTATGAACAGTTTTATCATTTGCTTGAAGAACCGGAAAAACAGGATGCTGTTTCATCATGGTTTTACCAGGTTTTGAAAAAAGAAAAAAAAGAACTGCTGGAATATATTACCGCCAGATCAAAACAGAAAACAAAGCAGGACCTTTTCGATGCGTTTGCCGAGAGTTTGATCGAGATTGCCAGCAAGCTCAATGAACAGGGATTCTCGTTGGCAGAGCAAAAAAGCAAACTGCAATACATGCCGGACATTACACGCAAAGATCTGTATCTTGCACAGAATTTTACCTCGGGGGATGCTGTATAATGAACGGTCTCGAGAACAAGATCATCAGTGCCAGTGCGGGTACGGGCAAGACCTATCGGTTGTCTTTGGAATATATTGGACTGCTGTTGAAATATTATAAACAGGGTATCCATTACAGCGAGATGCTGGTAATTACCTTTACCAAAAAGGCCACATCAGAGATTCGGGAGAGGATTTTTGAGCATCTGCACCACATCATCCGGATGGACGATGACGGCAAAGAATTGCTGGCGAATTTGCAGAGTATTTTGGGACTTGAAATATCAGACAAGGACCGTTCCGTTTTAAAGCGGATCTATGAAGATATGCTGGTTAACAAAAACAAGGTCCGCATCAGCACCATTGACGCTTTTACCAACGAGATATTTAAAACCATTATCGCGCCTTATCTTGGCATTGCCAATTATGAAATAGAAAATACCATTCATGATGATGTGTTTGCAGAGGTGTTCAGTTCTCTGATGCAGGAGCGTGATCCGCAGGCACAACAATTAATGCATGACTTTTTCTTTCGTGCAAACAAAAAGACTATAACCGATTATCAGAAATTTATAGAATCGTTGCTGCGGAACCGCTGGATCTTTGATTTTATGGATGCGGAAGATCAACCGCAGGTTGATCCAAAAAACCGGGAGCAGCAAATTAAAGAGGCGTATCAGCGCTTTTTCAAATCCTTTTCCGCGTTGTTGCGTCGATTAGAGGCTGAGGTCTGTTCTTCTTACCCGAATCTGACCAATTCACAATATTTTAAAATGGATTTCATAAAGATGTTTCTGAGTCCTGCTGATTTGGACAGCCAGGTTTTTGCTGCCAGCATTATGGATAATCTTGGTCAGGAGATTGTTTCAGAACACCATAAAAAGCTGTTGGGGATGGAGTATTTTTGGGACGGATCCAAAGTCTTTCGCGGCAAGGCTTATGCGGATATCAAGGAAGCGTTGATTGCTGATTTTGAAAATTGCCGTAAAGATCTGGCTGCTTTTATTCTAGAGAAAGAACTGTTTGCAGAACAGGATGAAATCCGCTTGATTGCAAACCGGGTTTTTGAAAAATATGACGAAATCAAATTCAGAGATAAACGATTTACCCATAGTGATGTATCGTATTATACGTTCAAGTATCTCTATGATCCTGATCTTTCATTGATTGATGATTTTTCGGTGACTAATGCCTTTTATGAATATCTGACCGCGCAGATCCGCTTTATTCTTATTGACGAGTTCCAGGACACCAGTATGATCCAATACAAAATACTGCTGCCAATTATCAACGAGATTACCAGTGGTATGGGTGCCAAAGAATATGGCGGTGTGATCATTGTGGGCGATGAGAAGCAATCCATTTATGGATGGCGTGGTGGTGAGCGCGACCTGCTTTTGGCCATGCCCTCAGTTTTGAACGATTGCAATCAGTTCAGTCTCAATACATCGTACCGCAGCTACCGCCGGATTATGGACTTTATCAATGATATTTTTATGGATACCGATATGCATGCCAGTCTGGATATCCACTGGCCCTATGATCCGGTGCAGGTGCATAAAACATCGGATGATGGATTTATTAAAGTTCAGGCACGCAATTATGCCAATTTCAAGGATGATAATAACGATATCTCTACGGTTGAAGACGCACTGCGAGAGTTTGTGACCCAAACCCTGGCGCCACTGCTGCAGTCGGGTCAACTGGATGTAAAGAAAACAGCTGTGCTTGCCCGTAAAAACAGTGACCTGAAACATATTGCCGCGGTTTTGGATGAGCTGGATATTGATTACATTCTCGAGTCATCGGGTTCCATATTGCAGCACAGGACTGTCGTCCCGTTGATGATGCTGTTTCGTTTTCTGGTTTATCAGGATGTTTATGATCTACTGAGATTTTTACGCTCTGATCTGGTTTTAATGTCTCCGGAAGCTTTGAAAAAAATCATGTTGTACATTCGGGACAATGCAAAGGATGGCTATTCGCTCAGTGATCTTTTCAGCAGCCTGGACAGTATTGACGCATTGAAAAAAGTGGATGAGATCTATCAGCTAGCCAAAGAATTAGTGTTTGCGGCACACCCCAATTTGCTATTGTTTACACAAAAAGTCATTGAAAAGTGGAACGCTACCGGTATCTTTAAGCAGGAAAACGATCTGGTGAATCTGAACCGGTTTCTGGAGATCCTTGCTGCATTCACCCAAACGGATGCCAATTATTCGTTAAAAGGCTTTTTGGAATATTGTCAGGAAAACGAACAGAATGAACGGTTTCAGCAGATTGGACTCAAAGAATATAATGCCATTACCTTGCTGACTATCCATAAATCAAAAGGACTGGAATATGATAATGTGTTCCTCTATTGGAATTTGTCACCCTCTGGTGGGAATTTTAGTGGAGAGATTTCGTATTATCTGAGTTATGAACTGGATTTCAGTCATCTTTTACATTACATATATACATTGAATTATGATCATATTCTTGAATTAACGGATTATGCACCGTTGATTGAGCAAAAAGATAAACGTGATATTATTGAAGAGTTGAACAATATTTATGTAGCTTTGACTCGCGCCAAAACAAACCTCTATATTCAATTTGTATTGGGTAAAAAGGGAGGTATATCTGAATTTATTAAAGATTGTCTACCCGATGATACTACAAAGATACGATCTGACCGCTTGTTATTTTTATCGGTTTTGAACCGGGTACAGCGGTTTGAGGCAGGTGCAGACAATACAGCCAACAAGTCGGTTTGGACCTCCGGCTCGTTTATACCTGTTCAGCATGTAAAAGATGAAAAGGAAACGGTTGATTATACCTGGCTGCCGGATTATCTGAGTTATAACAGACGTCCTTTAAAACAACCGGATGCCCTGCATTTACAGCGCATGGAACACATTGACCTGAAAAGCGTTTACCTGAAAAATCGAGATATTGACAAGGGGAATATCATCCATTTTTATCTGTCATACGTCCATTATGGTACAAACAAGGAATTCGAGTTTGCCCGGCAACAGACATTAGGGTATTTTGGTAATTTGCTGCCCATAGAACAGTTGGAATCACTCATGCAGAATGCGCGTAATGTTGTATCTCAACATCCCGAACTGTTTGATGCCGCTGTTTGGGACCGGGTTTTCACCGAGTATACACTTTACACTCAATCCGGCAAGGAATTGCGACTTGACCGTATGATGGTGAATTTAAAAGACGGATATGTTGAGATTATTGATTACAAGACGGGTGAACAATACCAGGCTGAACAGTTGGATGATTATATACAGGCTGTTCATAAACTGCCGGTTGTGGAAAATAAACAATACAAAGTTACCGGAAAATATATAGAAATTCATATATAACATTTTAGGAGTATACATGTTACCTGAAAATTTTGTAAAAACATTACAAGACAGTTTGAAAAACAACTGGGACCTGCCGGCTTTTTCTAATTATGGAAGCGGCCATTTGAACTATGGCGATGTAGCCAAAGAGATCCGCTGGATGCATGATTTGTTTAAAGAATGCGGTATAAAAAAAGACGACAAGATTGCTCTGGTTGGCAAAAACTCTGTCAATTGGGGTGTTACCTTTCTGGCGGCCGTTACCTATGGTGCAGTGATTGTGCCCATATTACCGGATTTTAGTCCTGATGATATGACACATATTGTGAACCATTCGGATTCAGTGCTGTTTTTTACTGCTGAAGCTATCTTTGATACTTTGGATGAATCTGAAATGCCCGAGTTGGAAGGGGTGTTTTCTCTGGAAAGTATGAAATTGCTCTATCACAAGAAAAAAGATCTACCCGGTATTGTGGAAAAAACATTATCTGCCAGAACCCAGCGCGATGCCAATTTCAGCAAAGAGTCCATTCAGTTTCCGGAGATTAGTAACGCTGAATTGGCTGCGATTGTTTATACTTCGGGCACTACCGGGTTTTCAAAAGGCGTTATGCTGCAGCACAACAGCCTGATGGCAAACGTGAGATTTGCCTGGAATAATATTGCGTTGAAGCGCGGGGACCGGATATTGTCATTTATGCCCCTGGCACACTCTTATGGCTGCGCGTTTGAATTTTTGTTCCCCTTTACTATTGGATGCCATATTACATTTTTAAGTAAAACCCCGTCACCCAAGATCATTGTTAAGGCATTTCAGGATGTCAAACCCAACCTGATCTTGTCTGTTCCGCTCATTATTGAAAAGATTTATAAAAAACAAATCAAACCGGCTATAAGCAAAGGCGCGCCAAAATATTTATTAAAAACACCGGTTTTACAGAATATTGTTCATAAAAAGGTGTATAATAAATTGATGGATGTCTTTGGCAATAATTTCCTGGAAATTGTTATTGGCGGCGCGGCTTTTAATGAAGAAGTAGAGGCGTTTTTGAGAAAAGTGGGTTTCCCTTATACCGTGGGCTATGGCATGACCGAATGCGGTCCTTTGATTAGCTATTCCAACTGGGATAAAAATCGATTCGGTGCCATAGGACAACGTGTAGATACGCTCGAGATCAAGATTGATTCTGAGGATCCTGAAAAGCAAGTCGGCGAAATCTTGGTCAAGGGAGAGAATGTGATGATGGGATATTATAAAAACGAAAAAGCCACAAAGGAAACCATTGAACCTGACGGCTGGATGCATACCGGTGATTTGGGATTAATTGATAAAGATGGCTTTGTTTATATCAAAGGTCGCAGTAAGAATATGATATTGGGACCGTCAGGCCAAAACATTTATCCTGAAGAAGTGGAAGCCAAGCTTAATAATATGCCTTATGTTCAGGAATCTCTGGTAATTGAAAAGAATGACAAACTGGTGGCATTGGTTTATCCTGATCTTGAAATGACGGATGCCGAAGAGATGGGAGAAGCCGATATTACAGAAATAATGGAAGAGAATCGCAAAGCTTTGAATGCGCTGCTTCCCGGTTTTATTAGTATTTCCAAGATAGAATTGTATCCTGAAGAATTTGAAAAAACACCAACTAAAAAAATTAAACGATTCATGTATTCACATTAATTTTAGTTAAAAGGAAAGGGGCAATCATGTTGGGCATAGAAACCTGGTTAATCTGGTTTATACTTGCCGCAGTATTTATAGTTGGCGAGATTTTTACAGCCGGATTTTTTATCCTGTGGTTCGGAGTAGGTTCTGCCGCAGCCGGAGTTTTATCCCTGTTGGGACTTGGACCGTTGTGGCAATTGCTTGCTTTTGTTATCGTTTCAGGGATCCTTGTGGGCGTATCCCGCAAATTTGCTGACAAGGTCACCAAGCCACAGCCACCCGGCATTGGTGCAGACCGGTTTGTAGGCAAGGAAGCGATCGTTTTAGAAGATATTGATAATTTTTCCAATACCGGAAGTGTGAGAATGGACCGCGAAGAGTGGCGGGCTTCGAGCGAACAAGGTATTATAATTCCGCAGGGTACCAGGGTCAAAGTGACCCAAGTTGAGGGGACCCATTTAATTGTATCACCTGTAGAAGAGGGAGAATAACATGGATATTCTGTTAATTATTATTGCCATCGTTGTATTTATTATTGCCGCAAGTGGATTGAAAATTGTTCGTCCGTGGCAAAAGGGTTTGATTGAAAGATTGGGACGTTACCAGCGTACCGCAGACAGCGGTCTTTCCTTTATACTTCCGTTTTTGGAAAATATGAGTAAAGTGGATATGCGTGAAAATGTGGTTGATATTCCTCCGCAAAGTGTAATCACCAAAGATAACGTAGTCGTAGAAGTGGATGCGGTTGTATATTACGAAGTTACCGATCCTGTCAAGGTGACCTATAACGTTACCAATTTTTGGCTGGCAGTAACCAAGCTGGCACAAACCAACCTCAGAAACCTGGTGGGTGATATGGCTTTGGATGAATCTTTGACATCCCGTGAAGCCATCAATACCCAGCTCCGCCAGATATTGGATGACGCAACCGATAAATGGGGCGTCAAAGTGACTCGCGTGGAATTACAGCGTATTGAACCGCCAGTAGATGTTACTGAAGCCATGCACCGTCAGATGAAAGCGGAGCGTGAACGCCGTGCCATGATTCTGGAAGCAGAAGGTGCCAAAAAATCCGCAATCCTTAAAGCGGAAGGTGAGGCCGAAGCCATTAGACAGGTTGCAGACGCAAACAAGTATGAAAAGATTGCCATTGCTAACGGTGAATCTGAAGCGATTTCTATTGTTTATAAAGCGATCCACGAAGGGAATCCTTCAAATGATCTGATTGCTATTAAATACCTGGAAGCACTTGAAAAAGTAGCCAACGGTAACGCCACCAAGATCTTTTTGCCAATGGAAGCCAGCGGTATTTTGGGAAGTATTGGCGGTGTGGGAGAGCTGTTTAAGGAAAAAGATAAAGCATAAGTTATATTTACATGATCAAAATGCCGGTGCTTCGATACGCTCGTCCGTTTTAACAGACGAGCACTCAGCAACCGGCATTTTTGTTTGTATAAGAATTGTGATCAGCCAATATCTGGCAGATGTGTTTATGGGGATGTTTTATGATTGTGAGAATATAAACGGGACGAATGTCCCGATAAAATTATCGTGATGCAGGAATCTGCATCACGATCAATAAAAAAAGATCGTGACAGAGATTATCTCTGTCATGTTTATGTTAATCTTTTCAACGTCCACTCTGCATCGCGATCAAGTTAATATAAAAAAAATGCCCGGCACCTCCGAGGTGCCGGGCAAGTATATTGTGCCTTAACGTATTGATTTGTTTACGTTTTTTTTTTTGATTGTGAAAATATAAACGGGACAAATGTCCCGATATAATTATCCGTGATGCAGGAATCTGCATCACGATCAATAAAAACGATCATGACAGAGATTATCTCTGTCATGTTTATGTTAATCTTTTCAACGTCCACTCTGCATCGCGATCAAGTTAATATAAAAAAAAGCCCGGCACCTCCGAGGTGCCGGGCAACAGTGATCAATGTTTTGTGTCGCGGGGTTTTGCTTTGCGACTAAATTCTTATAACGTCCACGGACCGCGCATATCGCGGTGCATGCGTTTTTTCAACTCGCGGTCACCTTTGATGGTATTGTTCTGTGGGTCCCAGGTCACTTCTCGTCCGGTACGGATGCAGATATCCGAGAGGTGGCATATGGTATCTGAATTGATAGCTGATTTTAGATCGCTGATGGGTTGTTTGCGGTCCAATACACAATCCACAAAATGGGTTTGATGTTGTGAATTTTCAATGAGTCGGATTTTGCCCGGATTTTTAGCTTTTTGGTACAGCGTTTCGGGAAATACTTTCCAGCCGCTTCGGGTTACGGCTACCCAGCCATCTGTTCCTTCAAACAAGGTACCGTGAGAAAAAGGTGCTTCGTTCATATAAGGTATTACATCATCACTTTGTTTAAAACGTGCGGTGGCAGCATCCATGAATCGCATTTGCAATCCGTTTGCATAGGTAGCGGTAACATCCCAATGGGTGATGGTATCAAACAATCCATTTGCCGGCAGGGTTCCACACCCTTTATAATGTACCGGAATTCCGAGTCCCATTTGATCGGCCCACCATTGCAACTGATCCATGGGGTGTGCGCCCCATCCTGCAATAAAGCCAATGGCGTAATCGTATATGTGGAAAATTCCGTTTCGCTGTCCCTGATTCAGGCAGCGGTCCTGACTAAACGGTGCTTCCGGGGCGGGCCCCAGCCACATATCGTAATCGAATCCATCCGGAATAGGCATGGTTTGGGTGGAACCGCCAAACTCGCTTTGGGGGCACCAAACATGCACTTTTTTAACATCTCCAATGTGTCCGTTCAAAACCAGTTCAATCCCCATGCGTACCTGAGCCATTGAACGGTTTTGCGTACCGTATTGGAAAATGCGGTTGTGTTTGTCAATGATCTCGTGTGCGGCAACACACTGCTCAATACTGATACCCAAAGGTTTTTCGGTATACATGTCTTTTCCGGCGCGGGCTGCAGCCAGGGAAATAGGCACATGCCAATGGTCAGGTGTGGCGATATGTACCGCATCGATATCTGACCGAGCCAGCAGATCACGGAAATCAACATAATCTGCACAATTGCCATATTGTTCTTTTCTGGCGAGTCGCCTTTCTTTGATAGGATCACATACTGCTACGATTTGGGACTTTTCATAATTCTGATATGCTTTTGTAACACCGGACCGGTTACCGCATCCAATCATACCTATATTTACCCGATCACTAGCCGGGGCTTTGCCGTTGCTGCCCAATGCTGTGGCAGGGATAATTGTGGGAATGCTTGCTGCAAATGCGGCGGCGGATGTGGTTTTCAACATACTTCTGCGGGATATTTTGTTTTCAGACATAACACCTCTGGGATATATGTTAACTGCTTTTTCATCTGTTTATGATATAATATACAATGGATAGAGTAGAGAGGCAAATAATATTTTTTGCCTGTATTGATGGGTGATGGGTATCTATTAGCAATGCGTTTTTTAAGTAGGTTGTAGTGAGTATAGGGTTAATCTCCTGTCTTCTTTTTGGGAAATTGCAGAAGCTTTGATTTGATATTAATAATTACTCTGGTGATTTGGATTTTTTATTGAAAGCAAAAACGACTGATAAATTAAAACTCTTGAAATAGGTATTGTCAATATATTCAAAACTTTTATCATTAAAATACAACTTTGAATAGTCAAATCCCAATCCTAACATTGTTTGCATTCGTTCTCTTTGGATAAGAGTGAAATTGAAATTAAAATTAATGCCAAAACCATAAACATTTAAATTATTGTGATAATTTTTAACAAGAGATACAAATTCCGTATCATCTGCTGGAAATTTTGATAAATTTTTCCTCAAGACTGCAGCACGATGCAATTTCCCATAAAATAATTTAGGTGATGCTGAAAAATTTATATTGTGTTTGATAACGTTTGTCCATTTTATAAAGACAGGCCCCAAATTATTCAAAAATAAAATTTCTTTGGTCCCACTAAAACCAACTTGTGATGCTAATAGTTGTTGTACAGAATAGATTTGATAATTTATTCCATAGGAATACGAAGGGGATTTTTGATATTGGACCGAGATATTGAGAATTTGGTTAAAAGTATCGTAATAAATAGGTTTTGTAATGGTTGAATCACTTTTAGAAACCAGATATATATTGTTTTCATTTATAAACTTTTGTTCTTCATTTTTGATTTTACTATAATGTGCTCCAATACCAAGCTCCAGGGTAAACCATAATGTACCTTTTTCAGGTAATCCTTCCGCATATGATTGTGATATAGCAGCTATAATTGTGATCAAAATTATATGTAAAAAATTGCATTTCATATATATCCCTCGAAAAATGAAATGTTGCCCCGGTATATTAAAATAGAAAAAATATATTATCATCCAAGTCGTATTTAATTTATAAAAAAATTAAATTCTGATTTGTAATAGTAAGAGGAGATACTTGAATTTGAGAAAATATATTCTCACATTTACAGGGAAAGGAGATTTGTTATGATTGATTATAAAATGCTGACTTTTTTATCTGTGGTCAAGACCCGCAATTATACCAAAACCGCGGAATTGCTGCATATTACCCAACCCGGTGTATCTCAACATATCAAGAGTCTGGAAGCATATTATAATGTTAAATTATTCAATATTAAGAAAAAATCAATAGAGCTTACGCTGGAAGGCCAGCGGTTATATGAATATGCGATTGAGGTTAATCGATTGGCGAATACTGTCAAGAACGATCTTGAAAATAGAGCCGGATTTGTGAAAAAATACAATATTGGTGCAACATTAACCATTGGCGGGTATGTAATACCCGAGATTCTGGGACGATATAAACAAGAACACCCCAATGTGGAAATTATGCTGGCTGTTGAAAATACGGAGACAGTCATAAAGCACCTGATAACGGGGGATATGTTGATGGGAATTGTTGAGGGCCCCTTTGACCGGACCCAATTTCAATTCACCAAATTCAAAGATGATGAGCTGATATTGGTCGTATCTCCTGAGCATGAATTTGCATCCAAATCAAGTGTGAGTATTGAAGCGGTGCTGGAGAACAAGCTGATTCTGAGGGAAAAAGGTTCTGGTACACGGATGGTCTTTGAAAATGAGCTGGTGAGCAAGGGGTACCATCTCACGGATGATATGATTTATATGGAGATTGGGAATATCAATGCGCTTGTTTCACTGGTCGAGTCTAACCTGGGGTGTACCATAATCTCCCGCGAAGCTGTACGTGAACATCTGAAATCGGGCAGCCTGGTCCACGTGCCCATTCAGGATTTTGGTATTTTCAGAGAATTTAATTTCATCTATTTCGATTTCGATGATGAATTTATGGGGCCTTTTATCTCGTTTTGTAAAAAGCAGGATGAATAGTTGAGTAATTATAAGATATTTTTATGATAATATAAAAAACAATAATTTTTATTTATATATATAATGCATTATACTTGACAAAAAAATATGGAGCAAGTATAATGAAAAATATTAGAAATTACATTCCCGGACTGGTTCTGGTTCTCATCATTTCACTATTATCTATTTTTTTAAATCAATCTATCAAATTTATCAATCTGGAAGCGCTGACAATAGCAATTATTATTGGCATGATTTATAATAATTCTGTTGGTACCCAGGCCCGCTTTAAACCGGGGATTTCTTTGTCATTGAAAAATATTTTAAAACTGGGAATTATTCTTATGGGATTCAGGATTGATTCTCATGTGCTTTTAAAACTGGGCCCCCGATTTTTAATTCTGGTTGTGTTTTATGTATTGATCGCCTTGATGATATCCAATTTGTTGGGCAGATTTTTCAACTTGAACACCCGGCTTGCAACGTTAATAGGCATTGGTTCCTGTATTTGCGGTGCTTCGGCGGTGCTTGCCGTGGCCCCCTGTATTCGGGCAAATGATAAGGATTCGGTGCTGGCGGTATCCATTGTCAGCTTTTTGGGTGCGATTGGGGTCATTGTCTATTCGGCAATTGCGGTTAGTGGATTTGTGATGACACCTGTTCAATATGGTACATGGGCAGGCTTGTCGTTGCACGGTGTGGCCCATGCAATTGCGGCTGCATATGCCAAAGGCAGTGAATCCGGAGAAATTGGTACCTTTGTAAAAATGACCAGAGTGATGATGCTTGTACCGGTATCTTTGGCGCTGAGTTTTATTTATAATAAACGTGATGGTAATGTTGAGAAAGCAAAATTCCCCATGTATGTGTTGTATTTTTTAATCGCGGGTATTGTGAATTCTTTGGGGATTTTGCCCCAATCCGTTTCTCATATATTTGCCAGCACCGGATCATTATTTGTATTAATGGCCATGACCGCAATGGGACTGTCAGTCCATTTTTCACAGATCAAACAGGGGATGGGTGCCTTGATGACAGGTGTATTGGTTTTTGTTGTATTGTCGATCGGTAGCTTGTTTGTTGTAATGCATTTGGTATGAGCTAAAATGATTTTATTTATCCACCCGAGGGCAAAACCCTCGGGTGGGAAGAGTTTTTATTTATTGATTAAACACATGAACATCGCGTTGGGGAAAGGGGATTGAAATACCGGCTTTATCGAACTCGAGTTTAACTTTTTCCTGCATATCGAAAAACAGGCCCCAGTAGTCGCCGCTGTTGCACCAGACTCGTACCGTAAAATTGACCGAGCTGTCTCCCAGGCTGGAAACAACCACCAATGGTTCCGGATCTTTGAGCACACGCTCATCGCTGTTGACCATGGAGCTCAACAGGTCTTTGGCTTTTTTGATATCGTCTCCATAGCCGATGCCAAATACCATATCCACACGACGTGTAGGCTCGGTAGAAAAATTGGTAATACTGCCGTTTGACAAGACACCATTGGGAATGATGATGGTTTTATTGTCCGGTGTTTTCAGAATGGTGTTAAATATCTGAATATCGCGAACAGTTCCCATGTGACCGGCGGCATCGATAAAGTCACCGATCTTGTACGGACGGAATAACAGAATCAGCACGCCTCCGGCAAAATTAGCCAGACTGCCCTGCAAAGCCAGGCCTACAGCGAGTCCCGCAGCACCCAAAATGGCAATAAAGGATGTCATTTGTATACCAACCATAGACGCCACACTGATGAACAGCAATATTTTTAATCCTACTCTTGTCAGGCTTAATAAAAAGCGTCGTAGAGATTCATCCGTATTGCTTTTCGCCATGGTTCTGCCTAACCCTTTGGTAAAAGCCTTGATCACCATCAAACCGATAATTAGTGTGACAATTGCTAATAATAATTTGGGTCCATATTCCATGATCATTTCTATGCCTTTTTCGACATAGATATTCATATTTTCCATAGTAACCCCTGAATTGTTAGAGTATTATGATTTGTATTGTGTTTTGCTTTAGTAACAATATTACATTCTGAAAATTCCAAATTTCCAAGTGTTTGTAATATTTTACAATTCTAATGGTTAAAAGGAAATTAACAAGAATGGGCATCTGTTGCATTTAAATATCAAATACTGATTGATTTTTTTTTACAAATATCCTATGTTAAAATTCGTGTTACATAATCCCAGGGTGTGATCATGAAACAGATTTGGATTTGCATTGTTTTTTGTACCGGTATATCCTTTGCCGATATTCCGCTATCCGGATATGTTCTGGATTCTGATGGTCAGGCAATTGTAAATGCAAATATACTCCTGGAAGATACCAAAACGGGGACTGCCAGCCGTACGGACGGCTCGTTCGCATTCAAAGTACCCGAGCCAGGAGAATATACTCTTACCGTATCCCATATACAATTCGATCCGGTGAGAAAAACAATCCGAGTGGATGATAACCACAATGGCCCCATTTATTTACAATTTCAAAATAAACGTACATTAACTTTTGATGAGATTACCGTAACCGCTACCCGGAATGTGCTGATTGCGGATAAAGCCCCGCAATCCATTTCTCAATTATCTCCAAAAGATTTACAACAGCAATACCAGTATAATGCCGGTCAGGCACTTGACCAGTTACCCGGTATAAGAGTCATTCGGGATGGATCCACTGTTGGCGCAGATTATGGTCTATCGATCCGTTCTTTGAACGGGGGAGGATATTCCAACAAGACGCTGGTCCTGGTTGACGGACGTCCCATGAACAATGGCTGGAACGGAGGCGTAAATTTTAATACCATCCCCATGGAGATTGTAGACCGGATTGAAGTGGTGAAAGGGGCGGGCTCTGCATTGTATGGCTCTCAGGCTACGGCGGGTGTGGTGAACGTGCTGACAAAGGTCCCGGAACCTGGCTGGCACACCTGGGTTTCCGCTTCCAAAGAACTGGAAGCGGCTGATCTTATTAGTGATCCCAATGCTGACGGATACAGTCGTCCTATAGTGGAAGCCAATACGCTGCAATGGACCGGTTCGTATCGCAATGAAAAGATCAACCATTTTTTCTCACTGGGGCTGCGCAGCTCTATGCAGGATTATCGGGTGCCCAATAACAATGAATGGAACAATACAGATCTGAAGTATAAATATAAACGCCAATATAATGAACAGCTGCAAGCCACTATTCATGTTGATTTTCATAACAATTCCTGGGAAAAACCGGCAGACCAAAATCCGGTGAAAAGTGATTATTACTATGCGGGTGCAGACGTGCATGTTCAATACAATGGTCGTCGGGGTGTGTGGGATTCTCGAGTGTTTGTAAACCTCAACCAGGATGATGAAACCAGTCTGGTGAGTGATATTGCAACCGGATATACCGCCCTCAGAACCGGATTGATGAGTAACTATGCTCTGTATCTGCCATGGAATGCCGCACTATTGCAGTTTGGATTTGAAGGGATTCTTGATAATGCGGATGTGGATTATGAGCAGGTTATTGACAATCTTGCCTATGCGGGTGTGCAGGAAATTGATGTTTATAACCGACAGTCGGGACAGTATGCCACGCATCCTGTAGATCTTTACACCGGGGAATATGGCAGCACCCGGCAGGATTATCAATTACACAATACCGCATTGTATATGCAATATCAACAGGATATTGGCAGCAGGCTGCATGCGGTACTGGGTGCAAGACTGGATATGCATTCGGAATTTGGCAGTATTGTGAATCCCAATGCGGGTCTGGCTTATCGCCTGCTCAGGATAAATAATTCCACAACCCATCTCAAAGTCAATTATGCCAGAGGATTCAGGGCGCCAGCCATGATTGATCTGTATTCACGTTCCCTGAGCGGCTATGGCGATCCGGATATGCAGCCGGAAAAAACTGCAAATGTGGATGTGGGCGTCATCCAGCGTCTGGAGGATTGGGGATTTATAAGTGTTTCCGCATTCAGGATGCAGGTAGAAAATCTGATGGTGAGCGATAAACAGGGTTCAACCGGCTGGGGACAATATGTGCTCATGCCCAATTCGAGCGGTACGGATACGTTGTATTTTGATCGCCGCACCAACCGCGGAGATTATACTCCACAGGGAGTGGAAGTGGCGTTTAAATTTCAACCGGTCCGCGGACTGAGTGTGTATAGCGCATATACTTTATTGGATCCCGGTGATTTTACGTTCCAGACCAGCCGTCATCGCTATAATGTGGGATTGTATTACGAAAAACAGATCAATCTGGTAATCATGGACCTTGCATGGCGATATGATTATACCGGCGACGGATATTTCTTTGATTATGAGGTCAATCCGTATCCTGCGTTTGCTTTGCAGGACGCGTCTGTGGGATTGAGCTTGTCGGGGTATTACAAGGTCTCGCTGCATATCAAAAACCTGAGTGATACAGAGTACAGATTGTGGCACCATACCTGGCAGCCCGGGCGTTCAGTGATTGTACAATTTGAAGCAAAATTCTGAGTGAGAAAATGGATATTGGGTCAAAAGAATATTGGATAGAACAGTGGAATGCCTTTGATCGCACCAACCGGCAGGGAGACGGCTTTAAAAACGCGGGATTTTGGGATGAAAAGGCTCCCGATTATTCTAAGGAAAAAGGTGAATCTGCAGAACGCAACCGTTGTTTGATTAACCATTTAAAAGAGAATGAAATTATCCGTCCCGGTGCAACGGTATTGGATATTGGTTCGGGGCCCGGCACATTTGCAATCCCCTTTGCCGAACATGGCGCCAAAGTCACCTGCGTTGATGTATCGCAGGGGATGCTTGATCAGATATCTCAACGGGCACCACAGGAATTGCTCTCCGCTTTGCACCTTGTGCATGGCGACTGGCTGGCACCGGAGATTGAAGCAAAAATCGCAAAACAGTACGATCTGGTTTTTGCGCACATGACACCTGCAATCAATTGCGCGGATGATCTGCTCCGTATGATGAAACGCTCGCGGGGGTGGTGTTATCTGGCGGGATGGGCCGGAGACCGGGAGAACCAACCCATGGACGATCTGTTTGTGGAACTGCTTGGAGAAAATCGCAAGAGCCGGCATTTTCAATATGCCTTGAATCTTTTATATTCTATGGGGATCTATCCCGAGATCCGGTTTGATACGCAGGAATGGTCAAAATTTCTGCCATTTGGAGAAACGGTCGAGTATTATACGCGTTTTTTTAGCCGGATTGTTAATATGCCTTATGACGTGTTGAAACAAAAGATTGAAACGTATCTCAATGATAAACAGCAAAACGGACAAATCACACGGGTGCACAAGGGCACTGTGGGAGGCATGTTGTGGTCAGTAAATCAGGATCCGGTTATTTAGAATGAAGCAATCACCAGAAATATCACACATCTGGCTCAAGGCCGCGGTACTGGGCAGTTTGTGGGCATCCAGCGAAATCATTTTGGGCAGCATGCTGCACAATTTAAAAATCCCCATGTCGGGCACGCTGCTTTCCGCAATCGGTGCGTTGATCATGATCAGCGGACACCAGTTGTGGCCGGAAAAAGGACTGTTCTGGCGCTCGGGATTGATCTGCGCGGTGATGAAGTCCATTTCTCCCAGTGCGGTAATCATGGGCCCCATGATCGGGATCTTTATGGAAGGGGTGTTGTTAGAGCTGGCTGTATTGTTACTGGGCAGAAATCTGTTCGCCTATCTTTTGGGCGGGGCGCTTGCGGTATCGTGGAGTTTTGTGCAAAAGATCATAGGACTGGTCATTACATTTGGACTGTATTTTGTGGACCTCTATGAGAACCTCTATTTCTTTGCGGCTAAAAATCTGGGTGTGTCCTCCTTTGGGCCCTTTGATCTGGTACTGGCGTTTTGGTTGATTCAAATGCTATTTGGCGTGATTGTCGCAATCATTGCGGTACGCATCGGGAAAAAAGCGATCCTGTTGGATGCCGAACAGATGCCGGTCGTGAATGAAGGCAAACATGCCATGTCATTCGGATTGGATCCCACCCAGCAATTTTCTCTGATTTTGCTGATATTGATCAGTATGGGGATCGTAGCCGGTCTGCTGCTGTTAAGTTTTTATCCTTTATGGATAGCGGCAATATATTGTATACTGTTTATCGCGTTTAATTTCTACCGGTACCGACGGTCGTTGAACCGCTTAAGGAAACCGGGATTGTGGATCATGTTGATCTCGGTGATTCTTTTATCTGCCATCTTTTTGGACGGACTGCAAAGACGCGAGTTTTTTACGCTCAATGGAGTGGTAATTGGAACGAGTATGAGCCTGCGGGCCATTGTAATTCTGGTGGGGTTTTCGGCTGTGAGCATTGAACTGCGGAACCCGAAAATACTGGACTGGTTCATCAAGCACAGCATGCAGGATTTCCCCCGCGCGTTGGGTGTTGCTTTTGAAACCCTACCGCGGTTCATGTCGGTTTTGTCCGCGCAAAAACAGCTTTGGAAACGACTCGGACAAGTCCTGCCGCAGATGCTGTATTATTCGAAACAATGGTTGCTGGAATACCAGAACGAGCATGTGCCCGTAAAACGGATCGTGTTTTTGACCGGCAGGTCCGGTGAGGGCAAAACCACCCTGGTGCAGAAATTACTGCGACGCTTAACCGAGCTGGGCTTGACCACCGGGGGCATCTATTCCACGGGATACTGGCAGAATAATAAACGCTCCGGTTTTGATGTGGTACGCATTCAGGATGGTGTGCAGGAACCTTTGTGCAGAACAGAGATACAGGGTAGTGGAATAGAAATGGGCCCGTTTCATTTTTTAGAAAAGGGGATGGAATTTGGTAGTCAAGCTATTTTGATGGCAGTTGATGCCGATCCGGATGTGGTTGTGGTGGATGAAGTGGGTCCCCTGGAACTGCGCGGCGAAGGATGGGCAGAGGCGCTGGATGCGTTGGTGCATGCGTATTCAAAACCCATGTTGTGGATTGTGAGAAACCGGATCATTCAGGATGTATGCATCCGCTGGCGCATCACAAATCCTGTTGTTTTGGATGTGCACAAAACCTCGGTAAAAGAGATCATCGAGGCGTTATTGCAGGTATGATGGGGGGCTTTTAGAAGGGCATGAGTTGCGTTTCGGTTTTTTGGATTGGTTCGCATTGTTAGTATATTAATCAAAATAAATATCATTATGGGGAAAACCATGAATTTAAAAGTTTTTATTTTATTATTTGGGTTTCAAATGTTATACGCTGCTGAATCACCCTGGATGGTGTACACGGAACCGGCAGCAAATAAGCAATGCCGAGTTGTAATCCATGATCTTGAAAGAGATACAATGATTATGGATTACATTGTTCCTTTGCAATGGGGGCTTTCAAAATATTATTTCTTTTCAAAAACGAGTATTGTTGGTGTAGGTAGAAGTGGTTATTGCATTATCGACTTAAAAAATAAATCCATAACACCAATGAGTGACTGGGATTATAAAACAGTAGTTTTTAACCAGGGCGTTTGGGCGAAAATGAAAGGAGATACTATTTTTGTTGGCACGCCGGAGGAAACAAGCAAGATTTTATTTAATGATGAAACTGAATACCAATATAAGGAAATAGAAAGGCTGGAATGGGTTTGTAAAAATATTGATACTGTTTATCTATGTATGCTTGTTTTGAGTGATGATAATAAACAACATAGAATATTGATGATTAAAGATAAAAATCAAAAATTATTTTATAATATTACAAGGGAAAATCAAAATATTTCGATGAGTTGGCATAGTAAAGTTAAGAAGAGCCAAGATTATAATATAATTGGTGTGAATTATTATGATAGAAATAAACATATGTACGAGTTGTTTTTTTGGGATTTAAACCTTGAAGGGCTAATACCAATTGCAAAAGATGTTTATGATTTTACCTGGCTAAATAGTGATTCATTGGTTTTGTATCGTTATAATAAAGAATTGAAAAAATATCAAATTGAATTGTTTGATATACAAACAAAAAAAAGAAACGAATTGTTTGAGTATGAACATTGGGGGAATTTTCAAAATATGTTTATATATAATAACTGTTTGTATTTTAAACATTTTTCAAGACATTTGGAGATTTTTACAAAAATTAAATTTATGAAATATGATTTCACTACAGGAGAATTTTCAGAGGTGTTCAAGTTTAACAGGAGCCGAAGTGAGTTTTATGAAGGCTACTTGTGGGATATAATGTATGTTGATGTTGAAGAGTAGAGTTTATTGATAATTATATATTATTTTGTCAGATTGCGTACCTGACGGCACGCAGAAAACTATGGTTTTTGTATGGCTACAACTATATGGCCCCTGACGGGGCCTTTGGATAGTCAATGGCGTTTAACATGAGAATTATTAATCCAATCACAATACATTCCAAGTCCCGTAGGGACAAGATATTTGTAGAAACATAAGAAATGCGTATTTGCATGCCGTCAGGTATGCAATATTAATGTAATACCATCTTTTGGTGATTGTTGAAAAAGAGCTTAACCTTGAAAAAGCAACAATTCTCCGTCCCATCCGTCAGCTGACGGATGAGACGGAACTTTGGTGCGAAGCTCTGCTTCGCGAATATCTGTAAATTAATTATTTATGTGTTACGCAATTTTTTCCAAGCAAAGCTTGGAGCAAACTTTCCTTCCCAAATAAAATTTGGGAAGGAGAAACCAAGACGTAGGATATGTGAGAGTTTGATTTTCCGATTGTTTTTCATTACCTGACTTGTTATCTTTTAAAAAAGATCCAAATCAATCCATTTTCAGGAGGTCATGATGAGTGTAACCAATCGTCGTGAGTTTATCAAAACATCCGGCATGACCACAGCCGGAGCGCTCATGTCCGCACCATTGATCCATCCTTTATACGCAAAATCCAAAGCTAACGATACCATCAATATCGCTGTTGTGGGACTGCATGGCCGCGGCATTGCGCATATCCGTCGTTACGCGGAAATGCCCAATGTACGCATTACCCACTTGTGCGACATTGACGAACGTCTGTTCCCCAAAGGTCTTAAAGAACTGGAGGAGAAGGACGCTAAAAAAGTCAAGACGGTAACCGATTTTCGGCAATTGCTGGATGAAAAACATCTGGATGCAATCTCTATTGCTTCCCCGGACCACTGGCATGCGCTGCAAACCATTTGGGCGTGTCAGGCCGGCAAGGATGTTTATATCGAAAAGCCCGTTTCCTATACCCTGCAGGAAGGCCGCAAGATGGTGGAAGCGGCACGCAAGTACAATCGTGTTGTACAGGTGGGCACCCAGAGCCGTAGCAGTTCCATTGTACACGAGGCCATCCGGTTGCTGAGAGAAGGAGTGATTGGCGAGATCTATATGGGCCGCGCGATTGTGTTCGGGTTTCGGCCAAACATTGGCAGAGTAGCGGACAGTGAAATCCCTAAAGGCGTAAACTGGGACCTGTTTTTGGGACCGGCGCCATATCGTCCCTTTAACGAAAACCGCTTTCATTACAAATGGCACTGGTTCTGGGACACCAGCACCAGCGAGTTTGGCAATAACGGCACTCACGGCGTAGATGTGATTCGCTGGGCCATGAACAAGCGCGAGCACCCAGCCAAAATCCAGTGTATGGGCGGGTTCCATATCTGGGATTCGGACCAGGAGATCCCCAATGTACAGTTGGGCGCGTTTGAATACGCGGACGGGAAAACCATCCAGGTGGATGTGCGCAGTCTGTATAATAATTCTGAAGATGGAGAAAAGGGCGGCGAGTTTATTTACGGCTCTAAAGGCTGGATGCACATTACACATACCTCATTCAAGACGTTTTTAGGCAAGGACAATGAACCGGGGCCCGCAATGAACAGCAAAGACATGACGATTCCGACAGACAAAAAAATGATACAGGAATTCAAGGGCACAGACGGACCGCATATGGGCAATTTTATCGATTGCGTGCGTACCGGTCGCTGGCAGGACCTGAACGCGGATATTTTAGAGGGGCACTTGTCCACATCGGTCATGCACCTGGGCAATATTGCTTATCATACCGGCAGGACCCTGCATTTTGACGGGCGCGCGGAACGATTCATAAATGATGACGAGGCAAACTCTTATCTGACACGCCGCTATCGGCATCCCTATGTTTTACCCGAAACCGTATAATGAAATTTTACAGGAGATAATATACAAATGCAAACACGCAGAGAATTTATTGAAAAAGCAGCCAAAGGAGCAACCGTTTTGGCGGCCGCATCTGTCACAAGTCCACTTTTAGCTGATGAGAAAAAGATCCGTATTGGTATTATCGGTGCCGAGAATTCGCATACCATTGGTTTTGGGCGCATCTTTAACGAGAAAAAACAGTTTCCGGGATGCGAAGTGAAATATGTATGGGGCGAGACCGATGAATTTGCCAAACGTGCCGCGGAAAAGGGATCCATTCCCAATATCGTCAAGGACCCCGCGGAAATGATGGGCAAGATCGACGCGCTGATAGTTGACCATCGCCATGCAAAATATCATTTGGAAGCGGCATTGCCCTTTGTTAAAGAGGGAATCCCCACGTTTGTGGACAAGCCCTTTTGTTACCGTGTGGATGAGGGAAAAGAGTTTTTGAGAATCGCGCGTGAAAAAGGCACACCGGTGACCTCGTTCAGCTCTATAGCCCAGAGCGAAGAGACCTTTGACATTATCCGTCAGTTAAAAGATATTAAAGATATTAAACATGTGTACCGTCATGGTCCCGCAGAAGTGGATTCCAAATACGGCGGTATCTTTTTCTATGGTGTGCATGTTATCCAGCCGCTGATGTATATGTTTGGCGACGATATTGATCGCGTACGCATGACCCTGCATGGTGATGATGCCTCTGCCGATGTGGTGTTCAAATCGGGATTGTTTGCCAGTCTGGGGTTTATACGGGGCGGGCACGGTTGGAGCACCACTGTGGTTACACCGGAAAAAGGCATCAAACTCGTCTCGGACGTACCCAAGGGTGATCCTGCTAAAAATTATGTGGATATGGTTGAAATGTTCCGCACCGGTAAAGAGCCGCGCAGCCACGAGAGCATTCTCGCCTGCGTAGCCGTACTGCAAGCGCTTGAACGCTCGGTTACCACACAGGACTGGGAACAGGTGGTGGCTGTCTGAATTAGGATTATTTTACAATGATAATAACTGCCCGGCACCTCCGAGGATGCCGGGCAGCTGTTTTCGATATTGACGTAGATACTCTCCGTCACCATCAGGTAAAACGAATCCTGTTATATTTGTAGATCCCATTTTAATGGGATTGTTCACCGTGAGGTGGACCCGATAATGATGTGAAATGTTTAGTTGAAAGTGTTTGTGTTATAAAGTATTGGATAAACAGAGTTTATCCGTGTCATTGCGTTCCCCATCCGCCGGCTGGCGGATTAGGAACGAGTAATTTCAAGCAACGATCGTGACGGAGATTATCTCCGTCACGATCAGGTAAGACTAATCCTGTTTTACCTGTAGATCCCATTTTAATGGGATTTTTCACCGTCAGGTGGACAAGATAAAAGATAGGATATGTTTAGATAGTAACGAGAAAGATACTGAATTACACTCTATACCCCACCACCTGAGTCAATACCACCTTTTCATGTTCCTGGAGTTGCATGAGTTGTTCGAGGTTGTCACGTTTTACCAGTGACAATACGGCGGTTGCCATGTTTGCGGATGCGCAATAGAGATACACATTTTCGCTGACGAATCCTGTGTCTACCCAGGCTGAGAATTTTTTGGCTTCATCACTTTTTAAAAACGGACTGTTCATCCTGGACAGGTCCGCTACATACACGAGTCCCAGGGGAGCGGATTTCATCATTTTTTGCGTGCCCACATGCTCCCGAATATCGTCCGGGATGATTTGCACGAGTTCATGGGCCGCTTCATTGTACAAAAACACTCCCTTTTCAAGCAGGGTATAGACCCGTATCTCCTGAACATTACAAGCGGATGGGGCTGTCCTTTTGCATTTGGTCTTGCCTTTTTGTTCTTTGGTAATGCCGCAAGCGGACCATAACAGATTGGATAGGTCCTGTTCCGAAATCGGCTCGTCTTTCCATCTGCGCAAGGTCCGTCTTTCGGCGAAGGCCTGCATGAGTGGGAAATCCAGATCTGTTTGCGGAGCGGGTAATTTGATACGCGTATCCATGATCATCAATCCGATCGTTTATTGTTTGGTTATTTGGGGTTGGATTATAGAACCAATCTACAAATAAACGTATTGAAATTCTAATCAATTTTTAAAATTTTTTATGGTGGGTTTAGACTTTGACATTTGATGGTTTATGTCAATCGATAGAAATGGATTGAAAACCTTGCGATACAGAGTTTCGCGTATAATTTGCGTCCAAAATTTCATTTTGGACGCAGTAATTAAGGAGCGTCGGTAATGTGACCCAAATAACTTGATCGTGCGGCATATTCATGCCGTGCGGAACTATTTTCAGGACATTTGTCCTGATATTGATGTTATTGTACGGGACGATTGTCCCTTAAAAATATGCGCGATGCAGGCATCTGCAACGCGATCAATTTCACCTCCGGGAGGTGTGTTGATCATTTATATGATAATCCAAACCCGAATGGGAAAAGTGTGTCTTTTTCGGGATAGCCGGGGGCATCTTCATCCTGAGCTTCAATAGCGGCCTGGCTTTTTGCCAGCGCAAAGGGCATTTTGCCCTGTGGATTGAATGCTCCGGTCAGTACTTCCATCAATGCGTCATCCCTTACTCCAAAAGTCGCCAGAATGGCACCGGCATCACGAATGCCGCATTGTTCATCTATGACAAAGGGTTGACTAAAATAGATAGAGACTATTGTATTTTTTGCACCCACTTTATTCATGGCTGCTTGAATATCTGTTAATGATGGGCTCAGTTCCCAGTCTGTTTCATCCATTGACGAGAGAGAGAGCATACCAAATCCATTGCCGGGATTCTGCTGGTCCCAGGGAACAAACCAACTGGTACCACCGCTATAGTTGGCCGTAACCCGGATGATAGCATAATCGGCATCAACAGTAGAAATATTAAGGGTACTGTCGTTACCGTCAATTACGGTATAGGTTGGCAATTCGCCTCTACCTCTGCGGCCAAATCCAAATCCGCCTTCTTCCTGTGCATTACTGTATTTAGATACCACATCCGGGTTCATACCCATAATAAGAATAGTAACCGGTTTTTCTTTTGCAGGTGCAGGGAGCGGGAGAATATCTTTGTTTTGCAGCAAAACGACAGATTTTTTTTGTACCTCATAGGCAGCCTGGGTGTGTGTAGTGCGTCCTACAACCGTGCTTGCGCGAACCGGATCGACATAGGGATTTTCAAACAATCCCAGTTCAAATTGTACAGTCAGCATGCGTTTACAGGATTCGTCAATCCGTTCTTCGGTAATCCCATTGCCAATCATGCCCAGTACCTGGGCGTTATTATCAAATCCTGACAACACATCCACTCCGGCGTTAACAGACATGACAACCCGTTCATCCAGGGATTTGTCTTCAACTCCCCAGGGCATATTTTGCATAATGCCTGTATCGGAATTAACCACACCTTTGAATCCCAGTTTTTCTCTCAACAGATCCGTGACAATCCCTTTCGAGTAGGACATGCCCACATTATTGGGTTTGTAGGGTCCGCCCACCGGAACGCCATAGTAGGGCATGATTGCAGAGAGGCCTGCGTCAATGGCGGCTTTGAAGGGTTTCCAGTGATAATCAAACATGCTGGCAGGGTAGACCTGATCTTTGCCATATCTGTAATGTGCGTCAAAACCATCCTGTTGCGGTCCGCCACCGGGAAAGTGCTTCATGGTTAAATAGACATTGTTGTGCCATACGTCTTTTCTTTGCAGACAGGTGACCAGGGTGGTCATGATTTCTGAGTTCAGATCCGCGTCTTCGGTAAAGCAGCCGGAAAAACGGTTCCATCTGGGTTCAGTACACAGGTCTGCCATATAACCGTACATGCCACGCAAACCAATGGATGACCACTCCATAGCCATGATTTTGGAAAATGTTTTGATCACATCCATATTGCCTTCACCAAGTGCTGCCGCTGCGAGTCCTGCTTCTTTGGGAAATGCCGAAAAGGATCCCGCGCTAACATCAATACCCAACTGTGCTGAATGTGTATAATGGTTTCTGCCGTTTGATTTAAACAGCACCGGAATACCTAGGCGTGTGGATTCTGCCAGTTCCTGTACGGAATTCATAAACTGTGCCGCATCATAAGGACTGATAGGCGCTGTACGTGGGAAACCCCCTCCACGTCTTGAGCGGGAACTCCTGGACGAAGGATTGGGAGACCGTTCAGCGACATTGTTTCTAAAAATAAAACGAGTCATGTGTTCCTGGAAAATATAGCGATTTGCAATTTCTGGCAGCCGGCCTTTGGTATCTGCGTTCATGGTATTGATCAAAAGCATTCCGGCTTTTTCTTCCGGTGTCATTTGGCTGACCAGGTCATCCACTCTTTCATTTACGGATTTGCGCCAGTCTTCGTAAGCATCCAGTTTGCCGTTTTTGTTCAAATCTTTGAAAACCATTCCATCCTGGTGCAGCAATTCAGTCATACGCGCGTCAATTTGGGGTTGAAATGTGTAAGAACCCTGTGACCAGGTAATTGTACTGATGAATAATGTTAAAATGATAAATACGGTAGCTCTTTTCCCATTCATGTGGAATCCTCCAAATGGTTGAGGGCAAGTGGTTGACGGTTTCTGCCGATATCGGGGCAAGCGATTGGATTGTTCTAGTTCTTTTCACAACTGATCGTTTTAATGAATAACGTACGTTTCAAGTATATGTTCTCTGTAACAATCATTTTTTTGGGAATATTTGTAAAAATGGTTAAATACTGATTATTTAATTGTTTGTGGGTAAGTGATTTTTGTTAATACATATACTATTTCTGATGAATTTATTTTTTTAAAATATTTTTAAGAACTTTTTGTTATGCCCCCCGTTATTTGAACTAACATGTCGATTTTTACTCATAAATGAATGACATGTGATTTGAGTAAAAAACTCTTCAAAAACTGTTACTTGCTAAAAGTGAGAGCAAAGTGACAGGCAGCTGATCAGGATTGCAATCCACAAGTGAAATGTTTGAAACGCTCGATTGATGTGTTAATATGTCAATATTAGGACCTAAGAGACGTATATACAGCGTGATATTATTAAGGAGTACAGAAATGAAAACAAGAAAAACTATTTATACATTAATTCGTGCATTGCATAGAGATATTGGATTTTTCCTTATTGGCCTTACCTTGATTTATGGTTTGAGTGGAATTTTACTCATTTATCGTGAGACGGGTTTGTTGAAAACAGAACAAACAGTTACCAGAACTCTTGAATCTGGATTAACAGCGGAAGAGCTTGGTAATACATTACATATGCGCAAATTTCATGTTATCAGAGATGATGAGGTGATTCAATTTGATTCAGGAACTTATGAAAAAACAACCGGAATTGTGAATTATACAGTTACCCAATATCCGGCAATGGTGGACAAGTTGATCCAATTGCACAAACAGAACGACAAGAATCTGGTCCATTGGTTCAGCATGATTTATGGGATTCTGCTGCTGTTCCTGGCACTTTCATCATTGTGGATGTTTAAACCCAGTTCAAAACATTTTAAACGCGGAATGTTTTTAACATCCTTTGGAGTTGCAGCGTCTATGCTTATTTTGGTATTGTAAAGTTGTTCCGGGCTGGTGGAAAACAGCTGCTTTGGGATAAAGGATACGAGCTTTAAAAAATCAGGCACTTTTATAGGGTGCCTGATTTTTTTAAAATTGCGATATAAATGTAAAACTAAAATCAAGATTGTTCGACTAGTATTTTTTGTCAAGACTTGATATGGGAGCCAGTAATGGCTTATCTGACAAGCATAACTTTTTGAGCGGCTGTATAGTTACCGGCTCTGAGCACGACAAGATAAATTCCTGACGGGCAATTCAGGCCCAGATCGTCACGACCATTCCAGGTTGTGTTATAGACACCACTATCCTGATACTGGTCAGTCAGTATTCGCGAAACTGTTCGACCCAGCAGATCGACCACTGTTATATTAACAATTGCGCTTTCTGCCAGATGCCAGGTGATGCGGGTTTCGGGATTAAAAGGATTGGGGTACGCTGGCATCAAAGCTGTCTTTTCAGGTACGGTCACAAAAGTTGCGGTGATATTGACAGCTTTTAAAATGTTATTTTGACCATCTATATTTACATCGGAAAGCCGGTATTCATAACTGCTGCCGGGGGTAATATTTTTATCCGTGTAGGAATATTTGCTTATAGAAGAAGAATTGCCTTTGCCCTGCAGTCCTGCAGTTTTTCTGTAATCCGCGATAACTGACCATGCTTTAGCGGATGCCTCTTTTCTTTCCAGAATAAAACCGAGGTTGTCGGTTTCACTTTCGGTCTGCCATTGCAGGAGAACACCGTTGTGTTCCATCACTGCGGTGAATGACGATAATTCCACCGGCAGTGACTGTTCGCCGCCATCCTGCCATGCGAGATAAGGATAGCCGTTGTTAATGGTACCGGAGAGGTCAATGTCCCAGATATCGTCATCCGCGGCATCATCATTTGGATTGGTTTCAAAATCCCACGCAGTAGTGAGTCCTGTTGTAGCGATATCGGTAAAGGTTGCCAGGGTTTTCATTTCAGCCGTGGTTTTACCGGTACCGCCGCTGCCATTACCGCCGTCACTATCAATTTCTCCGGAAGATTCCGTGTCCCAAAAACAATTGACAACAAACGTATTGGATGAAGAATAATTCTGGCTGATTAGCCCGAAATATCCGTCATCACTGGCATTGGTCACGGTTCCGGTACTGTAACTGTTGGTCAAGGAAGATGATACTCCGATTTGGCCTATCAATCCGCCATCGAGCGTTTCACCTGACACATTCGCCCGACTGTAACAGTTGGATATAGTGCAGGTTGTGGCACCACCCGCCAGGCCGCCAGCAACTTCACCGGCGTCGATATTGGTCACAGAACCGGTGCTGTAACATTGGCTGACAGAACCTCCGGTTAATTGACCCGCAAGCGCACCTAAATTACCAGAGCCGGTAATGTCAACATTGACCAGACCAAGCTTTGAAATAACCGCACCGTTGGTATAGCCGAAAAGCCCCATATAGCTGCTATAAGTATCAATAAAGAGATTGCTGATGATATGACCGTTACCGTCATAATTTCCGGTAAATTTGGTTGCACCATCACCGATAGGTACCCAGCCGTTACCGGTATTATAGGGTGAAACATTTAGATCAATATCCGCTGTTTGAATAAAATAAGCAGACAAGTAATTTCTAACATTGTTCAACTGTGTTGCCGTAGCGACCTGGTAAGGAGTTGAAGAAGATCCATCACCACCGTTAAACTGTCCCCAAACCACACCCTGCATCATGATAAAAAAAACAATTGTAACAAATTTTTTCATAAAGACTCCTGTAATTATTTAAATTTAAAAACAAATATATTACCGCTAAAAAAAATGAAAAGCAATATTAAAATTTTGCAGGTAAATTTGGTTTTTTAATCACAGATTTATTGGTAACGTTTGTATTTGTTTAATCAAAAAAGTTGTTATAATGTTGAAAGAAAAATTTAAAATGTAAAATGTTGAGGTAGATGTTTAAGGGGATATTTATTGCAATCCAACAGAGAATATGCTTTTTTAAGCAGTGATCATTTTAAATTAAAAAAGTGTTATTTAATTATACTCCAATTCTTTTTCTGGCTCTAAAACAGGTTCTTTTTGTTCTTTGAATGTTCCCAGCATGTTTTCCATATCGTTGTATCCTTTTTTAAATACTTTGATGTGAATAAATACAATATATGCTACAAGCGCATACGTTGTAAAAGCACGCAGAACCTGTGTCATGGGTAAAGTCTGTTGGGTCCAGAATGTTACAAAAAAGTCCACACTCAACAGCATGGTAAAGAGCAATAACACGTTTTTCGGTCCCAGTTTCATGGCGATAAACGTTGCCAGAAACAGACCTGCAATGGTAACACCCGGAATTGCAGAATACCATAGTGAAATGGGCACACTGTGCAGCAGTATATTGAGCAGACTACCAAACAGGGACATGGCGGCCATGAGTGATATACTGGTGATAATAGAGGCGGCAGGATTGATCTGAAAGATAACCGTCAGTACAAAGTAAAAAATAGTATCAATGCCAAAACCTATCCATCCTGAGATTAAACCTCCCAAAAGTGAAAAAATAAATAAAATTGCAATATTCCTGGGATTCAGAGTTACGGATAATTTGGGATATTTGTGCCGGGCAAGTATAGAGAAAAAGATAAATTGCGTCAGTGCAAATGCAATAAAATTAAATACCAGGGTTAATATTTTGGGCTCTTGAAGCGGGAGCAAAACGATTCCTGTAAAAACGCCCAAAAAACCACCAACAAGGCAAACCGGTAAAACATTGGTAATAAAAAGACGCTTGTTAACCATGAACCACTTGGCCGTGCCCAAACTCATACCATAAGCCTGAATGAGCATATTGAATTGAACTGCAGCTAACGGTGCAATTTGCAGACGCGTCAGGATTGGAAAGTAGACTATGCCTGCTGCAGCGGGAGTCGTGTTGGCAACTGTAGCCGCTATAACACCCAGGAAGGGCATATAGTAGAAATCCTGTGTAAAGGATTGTCTGAAAAAAGGGAACGCCAGTCCCCAAAGGCACAATAGCACGGCAGCCATCCAAAAGTGAAGGTATTTATTTTTCGTCATATAAATTTGTCCGGTATTTATCCCCAAATTGAACTTTTTATCCATTATAGGATAGAATAAACAGCTCCAATGGAAATGAGTTTTGTTTACAAGTATCTGATTATTATGTTTTTAATATCAGTATCAGTTCAGGTGAGAAATGATATGAAAACAGGGTTGCAATTTACAAGCCAGTTGAGGTGATGCGGCTATAAAAAAACGCAACAGGGAGATTCTCCACTGCTGCGTTTTTAAAAGTAGGTGAATTTAATTTGCTGCGAGTTGATTGGTGCTCAAATCCACATCGAGTAGTTTTCCATCGGGTTTGATGAGATGTAACAGGTTTTGATCCACATCATCCAGTTGGGCGATCTGGGTGATATTACCGGAATCATCCTGAACAAACCAGGAGCGACTTTCATCGTGATACACCAGGCTGATGTGTTTGTCCTCATTCATGGAGCGGATGTCGAACCGGTTTTGCGTTGCTGTGATCTCGTAATCTACTCCATCCATATTAACAACCCGGATTTCAGATTCATTTGCGCTCATATTAACCGGGTTTTCTCCGGTCCAGTATTCAATGGTATTGAGGATGAAAAAGTCTACGGCGCCAACAATTTCGTATACCGGTAAAATAACCATTATCCACATAACAACAGTATTTGCTGTTTTATCTCCAACCTGACCGTTCCATTTATAAAGATTACGAGAAAGCTGGAACTTGCCATAACAACCCGGCAAAGATAAAGATATAAAGCTAATGATTATTAACAATGCAATGGTTCTGATTAATGATTTTTTCATGTTGTCTCCTTGTTTTTTAACGCTCTATTATATGTAAATAAACAGTATTTGTTACAAAAAAAAGTTCAAGAGAATTAATAAATATGATCTTTTTCCTAAAATGCGGTGCAATTGAATGTCTGGAAAAAAGGGTTGATAAAATTTCCGGAAATTTGTATGATACGAAACAGCCTCTATTTAAGAATTGATTGTTCTACAATTGACAAAAACAGTATTGTTAAACACACCCCAAAAGTTCAGTGGAGGTAACCTATGCTGCCATCGAAATTTATCCGAGTTTTAATCATTATTCTTGTTCTGGTAATGTACCCTGTGTTTTTTATTCAATCCCCGGTTACAGCTCAGGAAAACAAACCTGAGGAGCAGATCAAAAAACCTGCGGATGATGCAACCCCTCCTAAAAGGCCCGAACGGCGTCGACAACCTGACGGAAAAAGGATACCGGGCAGCAGCCGGGTTGAACCGCTGCCGGAAGAATTTCCTCTGCTATCAGTTCCGCTGGGTGAGGTCCCTGAAACCGGAGTTACCTTTGCTGTAAACGATACGTTTCTGATGGGATTGTACAATGCCGCGGAAGCTGTTTGTTATAACAACGAAGCGCATTATCCTCCTCCACTCGACATGGATATATTGATTGAAGGCAGTGGTTATATAGGTGCATGGATAGAGACCCAACCTATGGGTGGATACATGTGGGGCAAACGTAATCTGCAAATCGCCCGTAATAACCAGATGATCTTTATATTGAACCAGGGAGATGACGGGCAAATCGCATATCGTATCAATACGGATTCACGTAAATTCGGAGGATTGCAGGGGTATTGCTTTCCTACTCCGGCCTGGGAGCTCTATTTTCTGTTGAAAAAAGATAAAAACTATCTCGAGCTTTTGTACAATGCGTTTGAACGCCATGAAGCGTTTTTGTGGAAGAGTCGGGATAATGATAATAACGGCTGCCTGGAAGCGCTCTCGTTTCTGGATACAGGAGAGGATGGCTGTACGCGCTGGCCAGAGGACCGCAGCAAACTTCCCGCGTATTATGAATCCATGGATGTCATGTCTTATGCGTACAATGGTGAACGGATCATGGCACAGATCTCGGCAGAGCTAGAGAACGGTAAAGCTGATTTTTGGATGAAAAAGTCTGAAACCACCCGGCGCAAAGTGATCGATTACCTGTGGATACCGGAAAAACATGCCTGTTATGATCGTGGACCGGATAACGAATTTATGGATGTACTGATTCACAACAATTTACGATGTATGTACCACGGTGTTTTTACCCAGCACATGGCCGATGCGTTTATTAAAAATCATTTGTTGAATCCGGACGAGTTCTGGACACCCATGCCGCTGGTTTCTATTGCGGCAAATGATCCCAAATTCAAAAGTGTGCCCTGGAACAATTGGAGCGGTCAACCGCAAGGACTGACATTTCAGCGTGCTGTTAGGGCATTGGAAAATTACGGGCATTATGCTGAAGTGACCCTGATCGCAGATAAATTGCTGCCGGCGGTAGGTGAAGAACGGATCTTTACCCAGCAGTTTGATCCCATAACTGGTAAACCCAATATACCCAAGGGGCAACGGACATCTTCTTATGGTCCCACGGCACTTGCGGTATTGCAATATATAGCACATTTGTATGGTATCGAGTTTTCTGCCGAGAATAACGAGGTCTGGTTCAGCGGAATGGCTTATAAACAGTCAGAATATACCTATACGCAGCAATGGGACAAACACGTTTTTACTCTGCAATTAAAGAATGGCCGTTTTGACGGAACAATAGACGGGAAAAAGATATTTACCTGTTCAGCCAATGTGCGGGTTGTTACCGATATGGAGGGCAATTTGTTAAAGGTTGTGGGCATCAGCCCGGAAACACAACAGGTTACACTGGAATGGGGAGGCAAAAAGCAAAACCTGACGGTTTCACCCAACCAGGTTTACTGTACCGATGCATTTGGTGCATTGGTTCTGGAATCCGCTGCTCCCTTTGATTATCCATTTACTTCACCGGAAGGAGAATAAACGTGCGCAAACACACCCGGCCGATTGTAATTGCTGTTCGATTCTGTCTGCTCGTTTTATTGATTTTATTATTGAATAATTTTGGCTGCCGGCAATGGGTACCAGCATCACGAGGAGCGCTTGAAAAGCCATCATACGAGATTGCTCCTGTGATGACGCCTTTTGAAATGAACCAACCCATACGTCCCGTGTTTATGGATCGCACATTTAATATTGTGGATTATGGTGCCGTAGGAGACAGTTTAGTACTCAACACACAAGCTATACGAGAAACAATAGCCGCATGTAACGAGGCAGGCGGGGGAAAGGTGATTGTTCCGGAAGGTAAATGGCTGACCGGGGCGATTCATCTGCTCAGCAATGTGAATTTGCACCTTTTAAAAGGAGCGGAAATCCATTTTAGCAATGATCCAAATGATTTTCTACCTGCTGTTTTTACCCGCTGGGCAGGATTTGAATGCTATAATTATTCTCCCCTGATCTATGCACGGGAGTGTGTTAATATTGCGGTTACCGGCCCCGGAAAGATTTATGGAAACGGGGAATCCTGGTGGCCCTGGTCTGAAAAACAAAGCAGTACCGCAACTGATATGTATAATACTATGGTGTTAAATGGCGTTGGACCGGAGAAACGGATATTCGGCACACCCGAAGCCGGGCTGCGCCCGCAAATGATCAGTCCCATCAATTGCAGGAATGTATTGTTGGAAGGATTTACTATTGCCAATCCCGGTCCGTTCTGGACGGTCCACATAGCGTATTGTGATAATGTGATAGTGCGTGATCTGGAGGTACATACCAAAGGCGGCCCCAATACTGATGGAATTAATCTGGATTCGAGTAGTAATGTTTTGGTTGAACATTGCCGGTTGGATGTGGGGGATGATGCGGTTTGTCTGAAATCCGGGGTAAATGAAGATGGCTGGCGGGTTGCAAGACCTACAGAAAATATTGTTGTGCGCAATATTACTGCGTTGAGTAGTCACGGCGGAATTGTGATTGGTAGTGAAATGTCCGGTGGAGTGAGAAACGTATTGTGTTATGACTGTGTGTTTGACGGATCAGATCGGGGAATTCGGTTAAAGTCAAATGCTGCTCGCGGGGGTGTGGTTGAGAATATCTTTTACCGCGACATAAGCATGCGCAATATTCGTAACGAAGCCATACGTATCAACACCCATTACGGTGCCTGGCTGGCCGCGGATGACGCGGATGCGTATCCGGCTTTTCGCAATATCATGATCCATGATATTGACTGTGATGGCGCGGGCACGGCGGTATCTATCCAGAGTGTGGAAGCAATGCCGGTTCGGAACCTGATATTGAAAAATGTAAATATGACTGCTGAAAAAGGGATGGTATTTAATTGGGTTGACGGGCTCAAATTGTACAATGTAAGCTGTGACGCAAAAACCGGTGAATCCTTTGTGTTTGAAAATTGCAGCAATGTGGAACAATTGGATTAGGTTTGGAGGATGTTTTTATATCCATAGGGGAAATATTTTACAAATTGACAATCAACAGGATACAATAATACAAAAAGATCCTCCCAAAAAGTATTATTCTTTGGGAGGTTCAAGATATAACGGACTTTTTAAATTGTAAACTGTATTTCCTGTCCTGTTTCAAGCGTGACCGGATCTTTAAATTTCTTAATATTGCGATTTTTTAATTGAAAAGAATCTAAATTCAGTTTTCCATGCAATACAATTAGAGTGATTTCATCTCCTTTGACCTTACACTGTCCCCACGCGTATCCATTAGACCAGAAATGGGTTCCCTCAATATTTGCAAAAGATATAGATCGCTTTACGCCTGAATAGTTGAATCCTGTCAAGGCAGGTATGGCTGCCCAGCTGACCATAGCACGGGCGTAGTGGTGACCACATTCAGCCTCGTCAAAAGGACTACGTTTACGTCCATCGTACCGGTTTCGGATGTTTGTAATGCATTGCAAACCCATATCCCGTTGTCCTTCATACAGCATACCGATAGCTGCAGTGTACTCAAAACCGGTCATCACTTCGTTGAAATAGGGAAAAGGAAATTGTGGGCGCTCATCCGGATAACTAGCCATCAGCAACGCGGATTCCTCACCCAACGCATAGGACCGCATATTGTTAAAATGGTCATGCATACTGGCTTTGTGATTGTATTTCATGATGCTTTTCAATGTGTTTTGAACAAGTTCCTTATCTGTCAGGTACCCCAAACCACATACATGTGATAGGAGTTGACCAACCAACTGATCTACCAGACACCCTTTGCCGAGCTGGAAGTCCGGATTGAAAACATTTTTAGCACCCATATTGTGCTTCAATCCCTGCGCAATTATCGTTTCATCCGTTGGCGGTACAATTTGATGCTCATAATATTCTCCATTATAGAGATTTTCATCAATCCATTTACTGCCGTTATTGAACAATTTACGGCATTTTTTCGCAAATGATTTTTCCCCAAGGTATGCGGACATTTCTTCTGCCGCGCGTAATGCACCGAGATACCAGATGCCCATTTGGGGATTGGGACCGTAATATTCTACATCCATGGTGTTGTGTTGACAGCCTTCCATCACACCGTTCTGGTCTGCGTCCCAGCCGCCGGGAATCCAGCTGAATTCCAGCGCTTTTTTTACATTCGGCCAAAGCGATTTCAGCATTTCATCATCACCGGACAACTGCCAATCGCGATACATTTTCATAATGCAACCCATTTGTCCGTCTGCCGCGGCAATACCGTATTCCTGAGCGTGTTTCAGGGGCAGATTCACGCGAAAATTCATTAATCCGTTATCCGCTGTGGCATAGTTGAATTCAATATCACGCATGGTTTTCGCAAGATCACCATAGAGGAATGCAATGGCCTGTTCATAATTCCAGACATGGGTGCATGAGCCGTGGCAGCAGCCCTTGTTGTCGCCGCATCCTTCAAATCCGAAAAAGTGCCCATCCGGTGTGCGGAAACAGGTTTGTGTGCGCAGGGTACTCAGGTTAAACAGTGCGGATTCTTTGACAACCTCCGGCAGATCGCTGAAACAAAGCGCGTTCACAAAGCGGATGGTTCTGGATTCAAGATCAGATAATCGGCCAATGGTTTTTTTTACTACATCCCAAGCGTCTTTGTATTGGGTAGTATAATAATTACCAATGAGATTGGGATTGCAGGTAGAATCGCTACAACTGCATGTTTTGGTACTCTGAGGTGACCAAGTCATTCGGTTGGGGAAATGCCATGTGATGAAAAAAAGTGCTTCGCGTGTTTCTCCTGCAGGGATGTCAAGTTCAATCGCCAGGCTAGCCATAGGAGTATTGGTTTGTAATTTTGCATTGTTTTCCAGTACACCGTCTTGAGAGAAATCATCCCAGAAATCCAGCAGACTACCGCCCCAGCGCTGATTGACCCAGGTTGTACGATAGGATATAGAATTGGATGCGAGAGTTGTCAGCGCGAGTGTACCCCATTGCTCAGCCAGGGAATCGACACCGAGTGATGTCATAAATAGTCCCTGAACAGAGTCTTCATTGCGAAATGTATTGATGTTTACTTTGGTACCAATGGGACGCATCACATTCAACCAATCCGGTTTTTGCTGTGAACCATCATTACCAATAAAATTGGGGATATTGCCGCAAATAGAAGCTTTGATGGGGCTGTTGGCAATGTTGGTGACTTTGTATCGTAATATTGCGACCGGAATACTGCTGGCATCGAGATCGGCAGGAACAAGTGGATTAAACGCTTCGAGCGTGACGGTTACGGGCATATCCGAGTCAGCTAATTGCACCTGCCCGAATGGGTATGCGGCTTTGAAAGAGCATTCACGGAATCGCGGCAGACCATGGTTGGGCGTCTGACTGCCGCTGTAGCCCTCGTATTCTTCATAGCGCAAAGGACCTTCGAGCGCGCGGGTTGCGGACTTGCCGTCTGTTGTTTCTGTATAAATGGCGAAAAAGAGAAAAGGATCAGGCGTAAAACCTTTGGCGGGTTTGTTCATGATCTCCCAATCGAGCAGGCTGCCGCGTCCGCTCAGAGATACGGTGCCGGTACCGATCCCACCCAGGGGCAAAGCGATGCGGGCAATGTGTTCCTGGTCGTAGGATTTCAGGACAGGCCAGGTTGTTTCCTGGCTGAATGAATCAGTGAAAAATATCAATAATAGGAGAGGAATGATATATAAAAAAGTTGGGATTGTTTTTTTCATAGTACTCTCCTTATAGATTTTCAGTTACAGTGCTTGTGTAAAAAAAAAGACGCGCATAAAGCGCGTCTTTTTTAAAACTCGGGGGGAGAACCAATGATTGCAAATTCATCAAACACGGCGTGCATGATGGTTGTACGATTATTGGTGGTATAAACAATGTGGATCTTGCCGTCTTTGGACTGAATGGCGTATGGGTAGGCAAAAGTATTGTCGCCGCCGCCAATGTTGCGTTTGTAGGGCCAGGTTTTATCATTGTCTGTCGATACGGCAATGGTCAACGGGGTACGGTCGTTCATATTATCATTATAAACTAACAGCAAATGCCCGTTCTGCAATTTGATAAAATCCACTGCGGAATTGGGATTCAGGAATTGCGAATCCACTGCATCTGTCCAGGTATAACCGCCATCACGGGACTCGGCGCGCAGGGTATAACCGTGGTCGGTTGGCAGAAAATCGCCGCCGCGACGTAAATAGGCAATGAGATAGTCATCCGAGATTTGTACCACCTGGGCCTGCAGGTTGCCTTCAGGAGATTTGATACGGTTGGTCTCGGTCCATTCTTTGGTTTTGGGATTATAGCGCATGAAATATGAGCTGGTAGATGCGGCAGACATTTCACGGTCATCACCGGTTTCGTGATACATTGGCAGCAAATAGTCGCCATTGTTCAACACGATGGGTTGACTACGGGCCATGGTGCCTTCTTCAAAATTGAGCATGAACGAATCGGACCAGGTTTCGGCACCATCCTCTGAAATTTTAACCTTGACTCGCGCATTAGACCAGGTATCGCCATAACGGTTTACATAAAACAACCAGACTTTACCATCAGGGGCCTGCCATACCACAGGATTACCCTCTCCGCGGTTGGGGGTGTCTGCAATCACTTTTGGGGCAGTCCATTGGGTTGAACCAACCTTGAGACGAGACCCGTATACCGCGGTATCGTCGCCATATTCACCGGAACCACCATAATAAGAGATATAGAGATCTCCATTATCCAGCTGGGTAATAGAAGCCGGATGTTTGTATTTTCCCGGATGTTCAGGGCCGAAAACCCGGTAGGTTTCAACATTATAGCTTTGCGCAAAGAGGCTGACAGCTGTAATCAAAATTAAAGAGATTAACATTTTTTTCATGTTTGGTCCTTTTCGTTTTTATACCCTGTGGATTTTTTTACATTATAATGCACAGCAGGTATTATTTCAAGTGAAAAATGTCAAAAATTTGCAAAACAAGTGCTATGCTTTTCAATACGACAGTAAAACTTAATTGGGTTCAATGATTATGCAATGTCCGCTGCCAGGTGCAATTTTGGCAATAATTTTATCTGTTGATGTAACATCTCTTTGAGATATATTATAATCCATCCGGTTGTTTATATAATGCGTCTCGGGTGTGTCTGAAAAGATCTCTGCTTTGAATGTTTTTCCCGGAGGTAGAAACGAAAGGTCTATGGTTAATTCGCGCGCGGATTCATCAGTTACTGATGCTACCAGATAGGTGTTTCCTGTTTTTCGCATCATAGAGATGTATTTTCCCATTTGCGAATCCAGTGTTTTACTCTCTGCCCATGGCAGTTTTTGTTCACTGATAAAGCGAAATAATTCCATGTGTTTGCGATACATGTCCGCGGCATCTGGTATGACTGTCATGCCGCCACTGTAAGTGATAAGCGTTCTGGCTGCTTCTGCCAAAGGCGTAGAGTTGAGCTGTTGGAACATTTTGGGACGTTGCTCTAATGAATTAACCATATCAAACATGCCGTTGTTTTGATCCACCGGACCTGCAAGGGTATTCACATGTACCATTTTAATATAGTCACCTGGCTCAAAAACACGTTTGCCATCAGATTGTGCATGTATGAATTCACGATGTACAAAATTAGGGAATGTTGCTTCTTCTCCTGTTGGAGGGACCGGACCATCGTGGAAATTTACAAAAAGATGGTTTTGCGCGCACAGTTTTACAATATAATGGGTCCAATTTACCTTTTCCTCAGGATCATCAATTTGCATAAATCCATATTTTATACCTTTTGCGCCCCAATCTGAATAGGCTTGAATGATCTTTTCAACACCATATGCTTTGGCAGCAACATGGTTCAGATAAAGTACCAGCCCAACTCCTTTTGTACGACCATATTCTATTGCGGCTTTAACATCCTGGGATTTACCACCGGTAAGGGGATTTGAGCCTTTGCTAAACTCCGGGCCATACCAGTCCGCGTCAAGCAATAAATAGGGAACACCGGTTTCTGCTGCCAGATCTATAAAGCGTTTCCAGGAGGGGAGGTCAAGCCCGTAAACAAATCCGTCATCTGCTTTATATCCCCATGCACGCCAGTCCCAAAAAGAGATGCCCGGTTTGACCCAGGAAAAAGTTTGAGGATCAGCCTTTGGATTCAGGTTGACGATCAGGTCCGAGTCGATCAATTCTCCATAGGTTTCACCAATCATAATTACACGCCACGGCATACTGAAAGGTATGGGGATGGTGATAAGCTTATTGTAATCAAATGAAAAGCCGAACTGCCCGGCAATGCTGGCGGGTACTGCCCAGGGATAATTGTCAAGCTGGGCTTCAAGAATTGCAATGTTTTTACCGGATTGAGAATGCGCAAGTAAAGGATAGTTGATCGTAGTATCAATTTGTGATGCCAGCGTGGGACCCAATGGCGGACGTTCTTTTCTATAGCTCCACCATTGCATATCTTTTAAAAAGTTGATTTCAGAGAGCTCGGTAGAGATAACAACACTATCCTTTTCGGAATTAATTAAATAACGAAAAGCAATACCCTCGTCATAAGCCCGGAAAATCAGCTTTAATTTTATTTGGGTGTGGTATTCTGAAAATAAATCCAATTCCAGTTCATTATAATTATTAACAACAAGCGAACGCTTGCCAATTACCGGTGACCATGTTTCGTCTACGGTTTGTGATTTTACATTATCAATGTACCAGAGATCAACCATGGGGGATTCCTGAAATAGTATTCCCAGCATTGAAGGAGACACCAGTACCTTGTTATTATTTGTTATATTATAAGATATTTGTCCCTTGATTTCTGAGATAATAACGGTAGTATTTTTGTCCGGAGATTGGAGCTTGAATTCTTTGCTTAACAGATTTTGTGTGAAAATAGTTAGAAAGAGTAAAATGTAATAACGTTTTTTCATGTGAGGTCCATTTCGTTTTTTATCCTGTTAACTAGTTTACATTATACAGCATAACAGGTATAATTTCAAGTGATAAATAAAATAAAGTCTGATTCAGCCAGCGATAGCAAAATTTTACTCGTAATTGTAGAGTTGATGCATGATCAAGTTTTTTGTTTTAAATGCAAAATGCAGAGAACGCAAAGGATTCGACAAGGGCGTAAAACGAATTATCTGTTTTTAATGACATTATTCGAATTTCAGCGTTCCAAAGAATTCCGGCGTGTGAAATTTGGGTTTCGGATCGTCTACATATGACCAGGTGAGCCAGTGCGGGTGTGATGTTTCATCGCCGCATTTGTAGATATTTGCGCGCCAGACCGTTCCTTTTGCGGGTTTGGCTGCATGGGGACAATATTTTTGTATCAGCTCAAAAGGAAGGCGATATTCAAGCGTCCAAGTTGTGGGTTCCTGAATTTCCGGATCTATGATTTTGGGTAAAGAGTGGGCAATGGTAATATCGTCACAATCCTCTACCGCAACAGATTGGCTTTTGCCGGGTTTTTCATGCCATGAAAACAGCATAGTGCCGCCGCAATTGGTTTCCAGATTGAAATAAGCATAATCCAAATCTGTTCCGGGAGTAAAAAAGAATTCTACACAACTGTCTTCCCAAACATTGCCATGAGTTTTGTCTGCAATGGCGCGAACATAGTTGTCGTTAACCTTGAAAATGACATAGACCGCCTTGTCATCGTATGCCAGTTTTGCCTGCACTTTTGGAAAGTGTTCCGGTAAATCTCCCATATAATTTTCTATCAATACAGGGGGTATTGCATTCCAAACGGATTTATCCCAATTTGCGTCAATGGTAAACGGAGTGGATATTTTTTTAACTGTATGTTCAAGAGGCCCCTTGTCAACAGCATAGATGCTGTTGACAAGGATCAGTAACAGGGCCAATTTTTTCAGATTTTTCATGTGTCCTCTTGCTGAGTTTTGTTTTTAAAATTATTTTATAGTAATGTTTCTGGTATTTGCGGTAATTTCTCCAATCCAGTATCGTGTATTTTGAACGGATCGTTCCTCTTTGGTTATTGCCTGGGGTCCCGAATAATTAAATCCGCAGCGGTATTCACCCGGCGGCATTTTCGGAAATCCTTTAATAACCACAGAGCGTTCCAATGACGCTCCGCTTTTCAACTCGGTAAACCAGGTGGCATCCCAGGTATTATAGGGACCGGGATAGAGACTTTTTTTCAAACTCGCATAAAAGTATTGTTGTGTTTCGTCGTTGCTGATGTTAAGTCCTGTTGAGAAATAATGGAACAGGTCGGTACCCATTTTATCGGGATCAGGAACAAACAGGGTTTGGCTGTCATTGTTGGTTAGTTTGAACTGATAGCTGATGGTAGATGTATCTGCGTTTTCAACAACGGTAACATTTTGTAGCTTGATCTCAAGGCCTGCGTGATAAAGACCGCAATTTTGCAAAGCCATCCTTACGCGCTCATCGTTACGGGGATCTATAGGATCATCAAACCGTGTGCAATTGCTGATTTGCAGCATATCATCCGGTAGAAAAAACACATCAAGGTCGTATATACTTACTCCTACACACGCAATTGAAGACGCTGTACTGAACAACGCACCGGTATATACACGCTCGTTCCCGCAAACCACAACAAAGGGCTTGGTAGAAAAACTCGTGAACATGGGTGTGTCACCAATGATGTCTTTGAAAATTTCCTTTTTACTTTTATTTAGATAAATCATGTGTGATGAAAAATCATACCTGACAATGTCATCTCTGCTGATCAGTGGTGTGTTTTGCAGAGCTAGCCTGTAGATGTTGGTATTTGCTATATCCTGCAATTCGAGTTCTGTGTCTTTGAGCATATAGATGGAAAAGTCATAATAAGGCGACGGTGCGGCAGGGTTTTTATTTGTGTCGCATCCCAAAAGTGTTAACATACTGACCAAAACAGCTAGATAAATTTTATTCATTTGTTTTCTCCCCAAATCTAGTTCAACAAATTATGAATACTGCTGGTCACTCCCCAATGTGGATAACAGATCTATGGAGTGGTGACAGATCTGTCTGATGCGTTAAATCTTTCTAAATATAAAATACATTTCATTTTCAATATAGTCAACTGAATTTGAGTTTTGTTTTAAATATTTTCTAGGTGGACTGGATTTCAGGAAAGGATCTATTCCGGTTTTATCTGGCGGAATGATTTGATATAGGTTTTTGGTGAATTGAATTACAGACTCGAAAATCAATTCAGGGTCGTTGGCTGCATCATACAGGTTGTTTTGAAACGGGTGGACCAGAACAATCCCATTTTTTTTAATATATTGTGTACAATTGTGTATCACCTGGGGTGCAAAAAGTGCAATGAGCAGATCAAATTGATGTTGAATTGGCAAGGCCTGAGTATAGTCTTGATGGAGAAATTGAAAAAATGCACTGCGTTTGTATTTTTTATGATGACTGATTTGTTCTATAACCGCATTTTTATTGCTGAAAAATTGAGCGGCATCGTTACTTTTGTCTACATAAACTACATGAGGAATATAAAAAGAAGGTGTAATATGCACCGAACTACCGGGATACAGCGCCTCCTTGCATCCATATTGTTCATGAACTAGCTGAAAAAGTCCCTGTCTTTCAAATCGAATTGCAGCATAGTAATTTTGATACAATTCTGTTGCAGTCATGTTGATACCATCAAGTCAGTTCCGGGAGTGAATAGGGTTCCCGATATGTGCGTTTTAATTGAGCATTGGCTTTTATTATTTGCAAACCATTTGTGCTCCTGTCAAAATTTGTATTTGATAGGTACGTGGTTCAGAACGAATAAACCCAAGAGCCGGAATATATGAGAATAGTTTGGGTTGATTTATAATTATACAAAACCCATGAAAAGAAAACAATACCATTTTGTAGATATTACTTGCAAATGTGAAGCGATTTATTATTATTATAGTATAAAATTTTCCTCTTAAATAATCCGAATTTAAAATAAAGGTGAAAGATGAAAGCAACCTTTATTACCAGACTCAAACCAGACCTTATTATCGATATCCATCTATTACGTCTCTTGCAATTATTGATAATAACCGATTGTATGTTTATTTTTTTACATATGATCAATTGTCATACCTGTTTGATTTCCGAACCCATGTTGATATTGGCTACGGATGGCGGGTATTCAGAATTGTTTCAGTACATAAAAATGTTTTGGGTTTTCCTGCTCATGGGGTATATTGCTATTCGCTTTCGAGCATGGCTGTATGGATTTTGGTCGGTTTTATTTGCCTATCTTTTGATTGATGATTCTACACGTATACACGAGACTGTTGGCGGTCATTTTATTGGCAGCAGGCTGCCGCAATGGGGGATTTTGAATTCAATAGATGCTTATGACCTGGGGCAGGTTGTTTTTGCAGGATTGATTGGCGTTGTGCTATTTAGTGTTCTGTTGATATTTTATTATTTCAGTAACGAGTTTGTGAGAAAAACATCCAGATATCTGTTTTACCTGCTATGTGTTTTTGTGTTTTTTGCCGTGGGTATAGATGTGCTGGGCGTTTTGTTGAATGTTAAAGGTGCTTCTATTCTTGAAGAAACCGGGGAATTGGTTGTAATGAGTACAGTGCTGTGGTATGTTTTTACCCTGCATATGCATGTATTAAAAAAAGGACAGAATTTTGTTTGAGAAACTGACAATAATTGTATTATTGATTTGTACCGTTGCTTTGGGATGGGCACAAGATGAAAAGAACTCTCAGTATCAAACTAGCGGCGTTGTAGACAAGCTGCCTGTATTTTATCAAAATCTGCATGAGCGCATGACCTTTCCCATGTCATGGTTGTCCGGGAATTATGATGATTTTGATAACTGGCGCGAGCTAGCAAAGCAAAAGGTAATGGATGCTCTGCTGGTGGCGCCTCCGGATGCGTCTTTTGATCCGGTTGTAATTGATTCGGAGGACCGCGGCAGTTATATCGCGCAAAAAGTGGTGTTTAATCTGACCGCGGATTCGCGTGTATTATCGTATCTCCTGGTACCCAAGGGTAAAGGACCTTTTCCGGCGGTGCTGTTACTGCACGATCATGGCGCCAGATTTGACATCGGTAAAGAAAAAATGATTCGTCCATTTAACGATACGACAGAGCGGTTGGCTTCAGCAGACGAGTGGGTGGAAAAATTATACGGCGGCGTCTATATCGGTGATGAACTCGCCAAACGCGGTTACATCTGTCTGGCTACAGATGTGCTCAACTGGGGTGATCGGGGAGGCGGTGAATACGAGGGACAGCAGTGCCTGAATTCGAACCTGATGCAGTTTGGGATGTCTTTTGCCGGAATTATTGCCCATGAAGACCTGCGCACCGCAGAGTATTTATCGACAGTGGATAAAGTGGATACTGACCGCATATCCGCAGTGGGGCTGTCGATGGGATCGTTCCGCGCGTTCCAGATCGCTGCGCTTTCGGACCATATCCGCGCCGGGATCGCTGTATGCTGGATGTCCACTGTAAAAGGACTGGTTGTGCCTGGCAACAATATTACGCGTGGGAATTCTGCTTATTATATGACCCATGCGGGATTGTACTATTATCTCGATTATCCTGATTATGCCAGTATTGCCTGTCCAAAGCCCATGATGTTTTACAACGGTAGCCAGGACAAGCTTTTTCCCACAGCAGCAACAGAGGATGCGTTTGCGAAAATGCACAAAGTGTGGGACTCGCAAAACGCCGGCGACAAGCTTGTAACCAAAATCTGGGACGCTCCGCATGTATTCAATCTGGATATGCAAAAAGAAGCGTTCGAGTGGTTAGATACCCAGATGAACCTTGATCATGATTAAAAGAAACCTTGATTAAAAGGATTAGAGGATTACTTTGATTATTTACCCTGATTAATAAGATTTAAGGATTACCCTGATTTATCTGTCCGACCCGCCACAATTACTCCGTCCAAAACTACTGTTTTGGACGGAACTGATTGCATAAACTCTGTTTATGTGTAATACCTACTCGACCCCCAAACTCCTGTTTTATCGGAATACATCACCGGTGCTTCGATACGTATGTCCTTTGGACGTCCTACTCAGCAACCGGTTTTTGATTAGATTGATCGTGACGGAGATTCGCAGCGCGTTCTTTGTCACGTGTTATGGTAACCCAATAGTTAATGGATCCGGATTCCCTGTGTGGTAAAAGACAAGCCTTGCTGACCATAGGTAGAGATCATGACCCCTTCAAACAGGGGAGGGTTGGATCCGGGTTTTATTTTCCAGTCGAATACAATGTTGGCACCGGTGCCGCCTGCTTTGTCCTTGTCGTCAATAACAATCTCGACAGTTTCCATTGGTGTCAGGTAAATCGGTTTGTTGAAATAGGTCCTGATCGAGTTTCCGACCGTGTCAAAATATTCTGCTTTTTCGATAAAGATGGTATCTGCTCTGTTTACATTTCTAATGCTGATCGTTGCTGTCAGGTCATATGTTCTATGCTCACTCCTGTTATATATCTCTGAATAAACGGATAAATAAGATGATCCTGATTCAAGCGAGCTGCTCAGAGCATGATCAATGGTTCTCTTTTCCCAATTGGCTGTATGGGTAGAAAGCGATTCGCCACCGTTATTACAGGAAATAACAGAGAATGCTAATAATATTATATATATAAAGTATTTCATAATCCCTCCAAATCGGTGGTGATTGTTAATTACTCCATCACGATATATTTAATCCTCATATTTCATCCAAACCGCCATGTCGCCGGAGCCTCGGTGTGCCCATGCGTAATAGGGGATGGCTGTCAAGGTCTGTTTGCGTCCGTTTTGTAATTTAACCGGTCCGGTGATGGTATATATTCCATGCAGCAGATCGGGTTGGGCGTTTATGGTAAAATCTGTGTTTTGGGGGACGAGCAGATCACGTGCGTGTCCGTCATTATCCACCCATTCCGCGCAATAGACCAGCGGTCCGCGCTGCAGGGCAAGCTTGCCGCGGTCTTCATCCACCTTGTCATTACTCAGGACTTTTCGGACAGGCATGGGCAGTTCCAGCGTTACAATATCGCCTTTTTGCCATTGCCGGGAGATATCCGCGTATCCCTTGCGCAGGTCATAGTTTACGAATTCTCCGTTTACCCGGAGTGTTGGTTTCGCATTGGATTCGGTTAAGAAATGATACAGGTCTCCGGGAACAGGTGCGTTTATGGCCCACCCGGGAATACGAACGGATAGTGTAAATTCTCTGCTGTTTGCCGGCTGCGGCAGGATCTCTACTGTGCCTTGCCAGGGATATTTTGTGTTTTGCTCGATTTGAATAGATTGCCCATCCAGTTCAATGTCAGCGGTTCCGCCTATGAACAGATTGACGTACAGGGTGTCCTGATTGACGGCATACTGGTAACCCGGCAGAGAGGGCAGAAACCTGACCACGTTTCCGGGGCAGCAGGCGCAATCGAACCAGGGACTGCGGCTGTGTGAACCATCCGATTCCAGGGGATTGGGGTAAAAGAACTCGTTACCATCCAGAGAAACGCCGGAAAGAAATCCATTGTAAAGTGTTCGTTCCATAACATCGATATATTTGGCATCACCATGCAGCAGGAACATACGCTGGTTCCAGAACATGTTGGCAATGGCGGCGCAGGTTTCATTATAGGCACTCATGTTGGGCAGTTCATATTCTTCGCCAAAGGCTTCACCGGTATGTCTTGCGCCAATTCCTCCGGTAAGATAAAGACGGGTATAGACGGTGTTTTGCCAGATAGTATCCAGGGCGTAAATATAATCCTGATCTCCCTCTATTGCCGCTACATCTGCCATTGCCGAATACATATAGCCGGCACGTACCGCATGACCGGTGGGGCAGGTTTGTTTGACGACAGGCTGGTGGTCCTGGCTGTATTCACCGTACAGATCGTGATTTTCTTTGTTACCGCGCTGGTCCAGGAAGAATTTAGCCAGCTTTAAATATTTTTTTTTCTCCGGTTACCCTGTACAGCTTGGTTAATCCGATTTCGATCTCCTGATGGCCGGGGGGCTCCATGCGTTTGCCGGGACCGAATGTGGATTCGATCAAATCCGCGCTTTTAATGGCAACATTCAGAAACGTACGCTTGCCCGTGGCCTGATAGTGCGCAACAGCAGCCTCGTACATGTGACCGGCGTTGTACAACTCGTGACTCATGGCCACATAGGACCAGCGGGTTTCTCCTGAACGAACTGCAACGCGTGTGGGATCAATGGTCCGGGTAGTGAAAATATAGCCGTCTTCTTCCTGAGAAGCCGCAATTTTATGTATGAGATCGTCCAGATATTTGTCCAGCTCGGGATCCGGGTGCATGCTGAGTGAATACGACGCGCCTTCGATGATCTTGAAGACATCGGAATCGTTATAAACGCATGCCCTCGTGTTTGCCTTCCTTGAGACCACCGGCGATGGCGAAATTGTCGATACGGCCGGTTTCCTCGCATTTTTTGAAATCAAAGGGTATGGTAACGGTGCGGTTGGTTTCGAGGCGCGGCTGCCAGAATGAATCGTTAAAATGGACGTTCGTAAACGGGACCGGCTGTATAGGATAATCGGTTTTTAAAGATTTGGAACAGTTGATCAGCAGAATTGGAACGAATAAAAGGAGCATTTTTTTCATTTGTACTACCCTCGGTTGTTATTCGATAGTATAATGTAAAAGAAAACGGACTTGAATGCAAGGGGATATTCGTGACCTTGATGAACCCGGATTATAAGAGACCTTGATAACAAGGATTTAGTGATTGCCATTATTAATGACCCAGCTTGAAAGCGACCTTGATTACCAGGATTAAAGGATTACCATGATGAATAACCCGGATTGAAAGGATTTACTCCGTCCCAAACTCCTGTTTAGGACGGAATTGGAAACATAAACTCTGTTTATGTGTTGTTTATCCTGAAATTATTTTCAATGTTTAATGTAGATAAACAGAGGTTTATCAATATCATTTACGTCCCAAACGGGAGTTTGGGACGCAGTATAGTATTTTATGGGAAAAAATAATATGGTAGTTGATTTTATTTTGTGAGCACAATTTTTTGCAATTGCTGAAAATCCGGTGTTTGCATCCTGATCAGGTAAACTCCGCTTGGGAGCGGGGTTCCGTTATCAGAAGTACCCGTCCCAGATTTTGTAATAACTGCCTGCAGTATATTGTCCCCGGACCAGTTGTCTTACTTTAACGCCCAGAATATTATAGATTGTAATTTCTACCTGAGCATCTTTATGTATTTGATATTGAATAGTAGTCTGTGGATTGAATGGATTCGGATAAGCGTTGTGCATATATGCTTGTTCGGGCAGAACGAGATTGGCTTGAACTGTTTTTAGGATTGTAACCTCGCCATGAATATTGGTGTGAGATAACCGGTAAATATAATCGTTGTTGTTTTCTAAATTATAATCCGTCCAGTTATAGCTTTTTTCCAGGTCGGTATTGCTGCATAATAAATTCTTGTCGTTCTGATATGAAGCAATTTGTTTCCAAGGGGAATCGCTGGATTTTCGTTCAACGGTATAACCCAAAATATCGATTTCATTTTGAACGGTCCAATGCAATTGTATGTTATTATTCTGGTAAATTGCCTGAAAATCATACAATTGTACAGGTAAAGGAGTGTCATTGACAACCAGGTCCGCGGTAACAGGCCCGGATACAGGTACTCCATAATAGGTGAGCTCACTGGTCGTGTTGGTATAGGTGCCTGCTGCGGCACCTTCTGGTATAACCAGTGTTACATCAAAAGACGCTGTACCTCCATTGCAGCAGCCAGATTTCCCCCGGTCAGTGTAAGAACAGATGTACCGGTGAGCTGTGATCCTGATCCGCAAATATCATTCAGCGGGGTGTTTGTTGCTACCAGTCCGCTTAGACAGGCATCCAGATCATCGGTAAAAGCTAAATCACTAATGCTAAAATTTTCGGGATTGGTCAGGGTAAAGGTCAGTGTTACCGTTCCGCCGGGGTCAGCAGATCCTGAAAAGGATTTGCTAAATTCTACAGCTGGTTCTGAGAGCGCAAAAATATTTACCGTAGAGAAAAGAATATATAACCAGCATAGATGCCGTTTCATTATAAAGCTCCTTGTTTAAGGTTAAATGGGGTGAGTATTATATATGATGTTAAAACATTACTGATGTTTTATTAATCGTTCACGATTTTATATTTTTGGAATATTCCATTCTCATCCAGCCAGATCAGCAGCCATTCTGAATCGAGTGCCATGTAATTGTCGCGTTCCGGGCCCATATAATAGATCAGATCTTTGTCTATGGATTGAAAATAGTCTGTTTCCAGTGACGGTCCCAACAGCGTTTCTATTTCTGCTCTGGATTTGCCGGGGAGAACATTTTTTACCAGATCTTTTAGCATTTTCTCGCGGGTGCTGGGTCCGTTTTCGGGCCATATCTGCGCTTTTTCGGTTTTCCAGACATCCGGATTGAATTTCATCAAATTGGAGCCGGTTGGAAACTCGGATTCCGGTGCAAAGACTACGATGGCGGATGACACCAGCATGAACGCAAAGATGATACATATGGACAGAAACAGCGGGAGCTGTTTCCGTTTTTTGAATTTTCTGATGAGAATGATAATGATAGAAATCAGCGTTCCCAAAGCAAACAGCATTAACAGCGGGGTAAAGACAAATAATGTATAGGTCAGTTTATGCAGTCCCGGTAGAAACTCTTCCAATAACAGGGGAAAGCATATCAAAATGGACAGAATTAGGGTAAATATCAGGTTCTTTTTTGTCATTATTTCCTCAAATTTCCAATGTAGCAATGTAAAAGGATTTGATGTTGAATGCAAGGTTTTAATCACCTTGCTTCCCAGACCCAGATTACAAGGATTAGAGGATTGGATCGTGACGGAGTTAAGCAAAGCGATCTCCGTCACGATCACACTCAGATTCAAATGATTACCTTGATTAGCAAACCCAGATTATAAGGATTTGAGGGTTATCCTGATTAAATAAGACCTTGATTCACTGGATTGAAGGATTGCCTTGATTTTTAACCCAGATTATAAGGATTTGAGGATTATCCTGATTAAATAAGACCTTGATTCACTGGATTGAAGGATTGCCTTGATTTTTAATCCAGATTATAAGGATTTGAGGATTATCCTGATTTAAAATACGCTATCCGCGTTACCTAATGGGCCTGGACGTATAGAGAAATTATCAGAAACAATTGTTTTAAAATGCAACCTGGGTCGTTTATTAGCGTATGAATAATATAATGAGGATTACCTGTTTTCATTGTACTGCAACTGCTGGCAGGTAATGTTTTGCAGCTCATGAAAATCCCGGGGAGTATGCAATGAGAAAAAGTGCTGTTTTTTTGATGCTGTTGTTATTGTGCCTGATGTCCTGCATGGCAGGGACGGGCCGAGTTTACAAGTTACAAACATTGTCTGATGAGCATGAACGTGTCTGGCTTCATGGTAAAGAATATATAAAGATGACTGGAAACAATGTTGACGTGATTCTTGCCTTTGATAGAGTTGAGGACAATATGGCAGTGATCGATGTTGAAATTGTAAACCGGGGACCGGAGCCTATGATCGCCTCCAGCGAATTGTTTCATGGATATTATATGAACGCGAAGCAAGAGTATGACAAATTCTTTGTTCAAAAACCGATCGATCCGGAGGAAAAGCTTTTAGATACGGATCTGGCAATATCCAAAGAGGATTCCCGTTATATTCAGGAATCCGGGATAAATGGGCTCTTGACAATTGTAGATCTTTTCAGTGATTTGGCCACCATTGCCTCGCCACGGACCGATGAAGAAATTGAACAGGAAGAAATAGAGGACGAGGAACGGGAAATTGCCAATATAGAAGATGAAAATTATCATTACGATGTTATAACCCGGCTTTTAGGTGAACGGGATATTTGGGAATTCACTGCCCTGCGAAAGACAACATTGCCACCCAATTACAGCGTTGCCGGGCGGCTGTACTTTCCGTTCAAGTCCTGGCAAAAATATTTAATGGTTGTATATGATGAAGAAAATGAGAACCTGAGCACGGTCTTTACTATTAATACATTTAAAACCGATTAATGATTTTTAAAATCAATATTTCAAAAGCTGAAAGGAATCCAGCGATTTGTTGAACAGGTCAATGTGGCTTGGGGGAACACGGTAGAATCCAATATTCATCAATGCGATTTTTACGTGGTTTTCCTCACGCTAGAAAAAGTCTTTATCTTTAATTCTGCCAGAACGGTACAACCGGTCTGATAATTCTTTGGATTCCAAAACAATGTTTTCAGGTTCTTTGCAAAACGGTAGCTTCATCAACCCCCCGAAATGTAAAAATATTCTGGAACTGTCCGGGTATACCAGGTCAATAATTACCCCTTCGCCATAGTAATCGATATGTTCTTTGTATCCACCGGGGACGTTCAGGGTAGCGAGGGTATCACCAGCCCACATCCAGATGTAGGGACGCAGGATTTCGCTGAATTGTAATGTGTCGATTGGGATTTTAAATTTATGATACTATAAATTAAAATAAAAAACTTTGTTTACAGTTGAGGATAATAAATGGTTTTTCATATTTCTTCATCATACTCTTCTTTATATCTTTCATATTCTTGTTTTATTTCTTCTTTTCCAAATAATAGAGCTTTTAAAAACATTTCATCAAGTCTAATTTGTTGCTCTTGCTGGTAAGTTAATGTCTTTATTTGCCTTACAATGTCGTTTAGTTTGTAATACCATGTGACAAACTCTCGGAGTAGAATAACAATTATACCGATGGACACTATCCATAGAAAATAACTCTCTATATTCATTTATTTCCTTTTAATAATTTACTGTAATAAAATCGATTTACTATATTAATATTTAGTGCATAAAGCAAGAGAAATTGATTATATAAATAATTGGTTTAATATTTAAACAATCTATACAAATAAATGTAAAGAGTATTTTGATTTTTCTTTATGTATCTGATAAATCATCTTTCTTTTTTTTTATATTTATATTTTACAGTTGTATTAATAAAAGCGTTTAAACCTTCTCCATTGCGGGCCAATTGTTTCATCGTTTTAATGTTTTGAATGCCAGCGCTTGTATGTGTGTATAAATATAATGATCCATCAGAAAATTTAACACGTATGAAATCAGCGCCAAATTCATATGCTATGATACCAGAGTCACCACCAAGATTTTTATAAGTTTTCATTTTGTTACCTCTTGTTTAGAAAAATTTTAATAATAATTTAAATTATTATGTGTTTGGTTCTTGATTTTTTTTTGTTTTAGGTTCAGCTTCAACAGATATTTCTCCGATAGTTGGAGATTTTACCGTCGCTTTTTTCAAATTGGGTAGTTTTTTTGAAAGAATATTTAATGATTCTTCAATCGGAGAAGCGTTCTCATCTTTTTTGTTATATAACCTTATCGGATTTAATGCCATATTGTATAATGAGAATTCAAGTAATACTTTTTCTAATTGTGGATCAACCTTTTGTGTCTCCTTACTATAACCTTCATATGCCATTGCTGATGCATATTTAAATGCATAATCTTCCTTTACTTTTAATGCAAAACCATACTGCCTAGCGGCAAACCAGGCTAACCAAATAAGAGGAGATATAATTGAGATTTTTAGAGGAACTGAGTCCCACTGGTTAGTTTCACCTAAGAATTGTGGTAGAAAAAAATAAGTAGATATTGATACAATTATAATAATTGAGATAATAAATATTAATTGCCAACCTCGCTGTGTTTTTACCAACTCCTCTTTCCTTTCTTTGAAAGAACCCGCCATACTTAATCTATTTGCATCCGCAAGTGTTTTTTCAATTTCAGTAAGTAATCTTATGTTTTTATCTTCATTTTTTGAAAGAGTAGTTGAAGCAGTTTCTCCATTTTTTATTAAATTATCAATTTCTTTTTTTAATTTTTCTGATGATGTTAATAGATTATTTATTCTTTCTTTATTGCTTTCAATAGTGTCTTTATATGATTCGATTGTTTCATCCCAACCATTTATTTTGTCATAAGTGTCGCTAATTGAATTAAAATTATTTTCAGCCGATGATTCCCATTTTTTAATTTTTTCTTCTGCTTCTTTTACATAGTTGTCTGCTGTTTTTATATTTTCGAGAAGGTTATTGCTTTCTTGAGATTTCTCTTTTATTTGTGTTAAAACTTCCTCAAAATTTTTTGCCTCATCAGAAAAATTTTCTATTTTTTCTTTGATTATGCTTAATTCGATATCATTTCTTATTCCATTTTTATTTATGATAAAATATACAATTTTTGTTTTTTCGTATAGGTCACTTAATTTGTGCAGTAATTGGTTAAATTCAATTTCGATTTCATAATTATTATCAATTCGGTCAATAAAGTTTTTAAATTGTTCAATCACATCAGCACCCAGACGCTTTAATGCGATTATTTCAAATTGATATTGTTCATTATTTTCATCAATTTCACAAGCAATGCTGTATATACTCTCAAAAGTTACTACGAGTAGATTTTTGTTTATACCGGCGAAGCCATACAAGTCATCATTATCTGGAAATTTCTCATTAATTAATTTAATTAATCGTGTGATTTTCCCTTTAAAGTGTTTCATGATTTTACTCCCACATTAGTAAAATAAATACACTAAAGTTTGTTTTATTATGATAAAATTAACAAATGATAATATAAATGCCCCGTAAACCCCTTTATTAATCAAGTATAATGAAATAAAATGTTTTTAATGATAAGATGCAATGATTTTTGTAAAAATTTAAAAACAAATATTAATGAACCAAAATATCAAATGTATTTCCCATTGTTTTCTCCGACCTATCCGCCAACTGACGGATCGGGCAGCACTAGAAATATAAACTCTGTTTTTTTAATTAGATAAACAGAGTTTATCAATATCATTTGCGTCCCAAACAGGAGTTTGGGACGCAGTAAATTTTCATGAAAATATTGAATTTAAAATAACACATTAATTACTTAATAATTGTAAATGAAGCCAAATATATATCGGACCTTCGGCCCGACGCATACCGCCGGTAGGCGGTCACGCGCATAAAGGCGCTGCACTCCAAAAAGTACAATTGTTTTCTAGTTTTCACACAGGCTAAGGAGTTGAGACGCAGTAAAAGGAGGAGAATAGACCGGTGTAAATCGAATAGATATGATAAAATACCCGTCCCTTGGAGCCACCCCCCTCGGGACGGGGAATACAAGATGCAGTTAATCATTCTCCGGTTTTCGGGCAATGATATAACCGAAACTCGTCCAGCGACCGTTGTCGATTTGCAGGGTCAGCGGATCATCGTCCGGGTCTGCTTTGCAAAAGGGATCATGTTTGGCAAAATCCATCCACCATTGCCAGGCATCCGGTGCGTAATCCGCTTCTACAATTTCGAATCCCGCGGCTTTGACCTCGTCGATGGTGCTTTTGAGGTCGCGGAAACAGGATTTCCACGGGTATTCTCCGCGAGAGATATAGGGATCGAGATCCGGCGGTACTTCAACATCCAGATGCATGGGCTCACCCAGGCCAAACATGCCGCCCGGTTTCAGCACCCGGTAGATATCGCGGATACATTCCAGGTACTTGTCCGTGCCCTGCGAGACGCGTACCATCTCTAACGCTGTGGTTGAATAGGCATAGTCAAATGATGCCCGCGCAAAGGGAGTATCCGGAACGCCGAGATAGAGTCCCAGCACCTTGTCCGTTACACCCCAGTGTTCCGCGTTTTGCAGAAAATGTTCAACCATCGGATTGCCCTGCTCGCGGTCGTCCCAGGGATCGATTCCCACGGTGAACACATCATATTCTTTGGCGAGAAAACATGTTTGGTAACCGCGGTTGCAGCCCACGTCCAGCAGTTTTTTGCCGGATTGCAGTTTCATTTTCTCCGCCAGAAACTCGGCAAGCTGCAATCCACCCGGACCGCTGCATTGTGCGTAAATGGTATCATAGTCGTCATACTTTTTTGATTTAACAAAACGTACGTTTGTCATGGCACATTTCTCCTGTGCTGTTCAGTAATTACAGTGAATTATGGTTTATGATTTTGTTGGAAATACTTGAAAAGGGGGTGTTATACATCCAACAGATTTTGGGTATAGCCATACGTTTATATGGCTCTCATAAATGAAAACCGCCCCAATACAACACTGTTTTCAACAGTATTACTGGTTGATCAAATATGTGTTAATCTGCATTTATAGATGTAGTCATAAAGGCGAAAATTGTTCCAAAAATTGATTATGGTTTGAATGATAGTGTATCATCCCATTGAGATACAATATACGCAAATATATGAAAAAGTTACAAAACAGAAAAGGATTTTGATGGATTTTTCCCGTTCATCTGCTCTAGGTTTATTGATTTTCAATCAGAATTATTGTTGCATTTATTACGATACGCGTTTATATTATGAAACGGGGAAACATATCTATTTCAACTTTTGGGGATGCCATGATAAAAGTTAAACGTTGTATTTTCTTTTTATGTTTGTGCTTTTTGCTGATTCCTAACACGTCCGGAGCAAAATCGCTGGGTGTTAGTGTGGGTGTCAATTATTCAAAAATCGATGCGGCGGGTACATCTCAGCCACTGGGATATGTGCTGGGTTGGGGAGCAGAGTGGGGGCTGAGCAGGTCTCTCAAGCTTGAATCAGAGATCAACCTGGTCTATCGGCAAACAGAAATGTGGAATAAAATCAGGTCAAGCTATCCGGGATATGTGAGACTCGCAGATTTTAAAGTAGAACAGGTATTTGTTCAAATTCCGTTGATGATAAAATTACCAGTCCCTTATACCTGCTCCCGATTAAAATTCTATATGGGGCCCTCGCTCATGTTTGGTGTGTACGATAATGTTACAAGCAAATCACATAAAACTATTTTTGATCCATACGAATCCGATGGCTATTATCATGGGCATGTTGATGTGAGGACCATCGAAGATCCGGGAATTGTAAAACCAATTCTGGACAGTTCTACCGTGGGATATATTTGCGGGTTGGATTGGAATGTGCTGGATATGTCCATCGGTTTACGATATACACACAGCACGTTGCGCCAACCGGACGCGATCGAGTTTAATATGGGGCTGCATACGATAAGCCTGATAGTAGGGCTTTAATAATTTTCTTGCATTTATGGGTGAGAATATTGTTATTTAATTATTGCAATGAAAACGATATGGGGATTTCAGGGGCGGGATTCTGACTTTTAAAATCAAGATAATATAAATATTGAAATTATGGGGAGGCAAGTATGCAGTTTTTAAAACAATGTGTTGTGCTGTTCTCTGTTTTTATGTCCTTTGTGTTCTTGAATTGCAAAGAGTATTCAGCAACCGAACCCAATATCTATGAAAATTATAATCTTGTATACAATATCTCAGGCGGCTTTGGAGGGATGAACAAAACCCTGTGGATATTTGAAGACAAGGAAGTGAAGTACACCGGGAGATCCTACAATATTAAAAGTGAAATGGATGACCAAAGTCTTTTAGGGATTTACGAGTTGTTTGTTGAAAACGACTTTTTTGAGCTAGATTCTCTATATATGCCTGATCAGCAAATAATGGATGGTATTAATGTGAGGCTTGAATTTGAATCTGCCACCAGATCAAATTCAATATATTTATCTACTCATTATATAAATTATGTCATGTCTGATACGACTGTAAAAGTAAAATTGAGAAATATTTTTGGGTATTTGGATGAGTATATAAATACGTTAACGAACAGTGTTGATATGGGAAATGTGACCATTCGTTCAAAAGCCATATTGGAAGAATGGCCCTTTGGTGACAAAATCAGCTTGTCAGATTACCTTAATAAAAGCGTAGGTGTTGATGAAGAGGTGTTTAATTTTTTAAAAGAAAAGCATCAGCTTGATGATAATGTAAAATATTTCCAAGATGGATTAATCTATCAACTTGTAGGCAGTGGGGGATACGCGTTTTCTTATTCGGATTTGGATACATTTTATATTAATATCTATAATCCGAAAGAAGGGATGCTCTGGCCATTAGAACTAAAGCTGTCTGACATAACTGACGATGGAATTGTTGTCGAAGGTGATGCTTATATTATGATTAAAGATACATTGAATACGTCCTATTATCCCCGGTATTTTTATGATACAGCAATGGAAACCGGGGAATATGTATATGAGATAGATTTAGTGACGGGGAATGATTTTTAGAACTGTTATCGTTCAACAATCTCAAGAACGCTTTCGAGTCTGAGGTTAGTCGGATCGTAGCCACCTGATTTATAATGTTCAAGTGAATGATATTTACAAATAGCCATATAAAATTATTGCTTTTTATATTGACAATAGGTATAATAAAGATATGAATAAATCATCTAGTTTTGAATGGGATGATGTTAAAAATAAAGAGAATATACTAAAGCATGGAGTAACCTTTTTACAGGCCCAATATGCTTTTTCTGATCATGATCGTGTCATTCTAAGAGATTTGAATCATAGTCTTGATGAAGACAGGTTTTATTGTATCGGAAAAGTGAATGACGGTATCTTGACTGTTCGTTTTACATATCGTAATAACAAAATCCGAATATTTGGGGCTGGGTATTGGAGAAAGGGTAAAAAAATATATGAAAAAGAAAATAAAATATACTGATGAGCCAATGGATAATGTGCAGGTTGTGACAGATTTTCTTCCGTCACCGGAAGAACTGGCTTTTAAAGAAGAAACTGTGAAAATTACAATATCTTTGAGTAAAAGTAGTGTCGATTTTTTCAAAGAAATTGCGCAAAAACACAGTACACAATATCAAAAGATGATACGAAACCTGTTGGATGAATATGTTGAAAAACAGAAATTGAGTCGCTGATATTTACGATCTTTTTTATTATATCCCGTTGGGCTTTTAGTTAACTTGCGGGTCCCCATGATTTTAATTTTATAACCGTTTTCAAAATCCACTATCTGACATTATTTTCGTTCAACAATCTCAAGAACTCTTTCGAGTCTGAGGGTGGCCGGATCGTAGCCATAAAGCACCTGTCTCATCAATTCCAGGGCTTCCAGTCTTTCCAGGGGCGTTTTCGATTGCCAATACGCTTTATCATTGCCCTGATCATGAATGGAAGCAATTGAAAATGAGGATTTGTCTAATTTAAATTTCTCCATATTCTAGTATACAAAATAATTTATAGAGAATCAATAACAAGGTGAGGATGAGTAAAAGTCAGGGTAGGTATGTAAAGAATTTTCGGGAGTGGGATCAAAAAAAATACCCGAGAGTCATGGACCTCCCGGGTATTCAAGAATTTATACTTTATCTAACGTTTGTCATCTCGCAAAAGCTTATTCTTCCATGTTGTTAGCCCATTTTTCTTTTTTACGGATTGACGCGCGTTTTTGTTTGTCGCGTTCCATTTTGCTCATGCGGATACTTTGGGGGGTAACTTCAACCACTTCATCTTCTGCAATAAATTCGATACACTGGTCCAGGCTGAGCATACGCGGGGGACGCAAAGTTACAGTGGCTTCGGATGTTGAACTACGCATGTTGGTGAGTTTCTTTTCTTTGGTAATATTGACATCCAGGTCTTCGCTGCGGTTGCGTTCACCAATGATCATGCCTTCATATACTTCGGTACCCACTTCAATAAACAGCTCTCCGCGGTCTACCATGGCAAGGCTGGCATAAGTATTTACACGTCCGGGGCGGTCGGCTACCAGTGCGCCGCTCGCGCGCTGGGGAATGGCGCCAAACCAGGGTGCGTATCCGTGAAAGATCGAGTTCATCACGCCTGATCCTTTTGTGTCTGTCAAAAAGTGGCTGCGAAAGCCAATAAGACCGCGTGAGGGGATGAGAAATTCGAGATTCACACGTCCGTGCCCGTGATTCACCAGATTGTTGAGCTTGCCCCTGCGTTTAGACAATTTTTCAGTAACTACACCCACATATTCTTCCGGCACATCGATAAAAACGTGCTCTACGGGTTCGTGTGTTTTGTCATCAATTTCTTTGGTAATAACCTGTGGTTTGGAAACGGCAAATTCGTAACCTTCACGACGCATGGTTTCAATCAATACGGCCATTTGCAGCTCACCACGACCCATAACATTGAATGCATCGGTACGTTCCATTTCTTCAACATCAATAGCCACGTTACCAAGTGTTTCCTTGTCCAGGCGTTCTTTGATGTGACGTGATGTCAGGAACTTGCCTTCCTTGCCGGCAAAGGGACTGTTGTTAACGTAAAATACCATGGATACGGTGGGTTCATCCACATGGATACGTTCCATTGGCTGTGGATTTTCCAGATCGGAAATGGTATCACCAATGCGAATTCCATCAACACCGGCCAGGGCAATAATATCGCCTGCAACCACCTTGTCCACTTTTTTCTTGCCCAGATTTTGAAAGGTATACAAGGCAGAGAATTTAATACCGGTACGGTTCTCATGCTCGCCGCACAGCGTGTATTGCTTGTTCATTTCCAGAGTACCGTTTTCCAAACGGCCTACGGCAATTTGACCTACAAAAGAGTCGTAATCCAGGTTGGTGACCAGCAATTGCGGAATGGCGTTATCGTCTGCTTTGGGTCCTGGAACATTTTTGACGATGGTTTCAAACATGGGTTTGAGGTTTTCAGAGCCATCTTCAAGGTCGAGATGTGCGACACCTGCTTTGGCGTTGGTGTAGAGAATGGGGAATTCGATCTGTTCCTCAGTGGCGTCCAGATCGATGAACAGGTCATACACTTCGTTGATCACATCCTGAATACGGGAATCGGGACGGTCGATCTTGTTAATCACCAGGATGATGGGCAATTTTTTGGCCAGGGCTTTTTTAACTACAAAACGGGTCTGTGGCAGGGGGCCTTCGCTGGCATCCACCAGCAGGATAGCGCCGTCAACCAGATTCAAGCTACGCTCCACCTCACCGCCAAAGTCGGCGTGACCGGGGGTATCTACAATATTGATCTTTATGTCATTATACCAGATGGCAGTGTTTTTAGCCATAATAGTGATACCACGCTCACGTTCAAGGTCCATGGAATCCATGACTCTGTCGGCAACTTCTTGTTTTTCGTGAAAGATACCGCTTTGTTTCAACATGCCGTCTACCAGGGTGGTTTTACCATGGTCAACGTGAGCGATAATAGCTACATTTCTAAAATCATTTTTACGCATAATATAATATTAACTCCTTTATGTCTACCGGACTTGCCGGTTTCTTTCATAACAATTACAGACTGATAATTTACGGATTTTTATGAATAAAAGTGTAGATTTTTTTTCATTGTATAATTTATTACGATAAAAGCGGATTTCAAAAGTTTATACAATAGAACATAGATAACACGAATGATTCGGATGATCACGAATAAAAGATGTGCATATTTTTGTTTTTGTGTGATTCGTGTTCTATAACAGGCTTGAAAAGCAAAACGGCTCCCCGGTTGTGTGATTTTACCGGGAAGCCGCTTGTTGGTAGAGTTGTGTGATTTTTTTGTTGGTGTTAAATTCAGTATGTGTAAATGCTGTTATCAATATCCGGGTCAACGCCCGCAATTTCAGCAAATCGTTTTTTCAGTTTTTTATAACCCAATGCCTCGAGTGTGAAAAATTTATCATAATTGTCAATGATCTCTAGCAATTTACTGCAATCTGTGCCTCTGAGTATATTGTTTTTCAAGGCAACCAGCTGCAGTTCAGAGAGCAGCGCAGAATAATAAACCCATGATAAATAGGGACTGCTGCTCCAGACAGCCTGAACAACCTCGCCTTTGCGGTCGAAAAATGCGATAATGTATTCTTCACCGTCTTTGATAATATTGATCCAGTATCCCGGCCAGCGTCGCATAAAGCGCTCACCATCGGGGCGGTCAAACAGTTCTACTCCCGGAATGGAAACGGGCTGGTACGCGTTGACAGCCACATTGACGCCGCGTTTGATTGCTTTGTTTATATCCGGTTTTAGCATCTCCAGCATTTCCGGATATGCATCAATAATGATGATTTCCTGAACTGTTTCCAGCATGTTGCGACAGCGTTCAAGTACCTGTTCGCGGGTTTTGACCTGATACACCCGATCATCATTATCTTCTGTTCTCAAAGATGCCAAAGAGGCCGAAGCTTTGTTCTTACTGTCTGTGAACTGCCGTTCCATACGGTCCAGCAATTCTGTATATTCTATAGCGCGGCACATGCGATTTTCTGATTCATCGATCAGTAAAGCGCCCTTGAGTTCCAGGGTTTGTAAGGCTTTGTATACATTAGCTGCAGGCTTGCCTATTGCCTGCGCGATCCGGTAGCCGGTAGAAGGCGGATTCTGCACCAAAAAGGTGTATATTTCCGCTTCCAATCGGGTAAAACCCAGATCCATTAATGATACTATGCCTGTTTCCTGATCCATGCACTGCGCCTCGTATTAGTAGTTCGTACTACTAATATAACGAATAAAATTTTAAAAAGTTACAACTTTATTTTAAAAACATGTAAAAAAGTGTAAAAAAATGCATTTTTTTTGTTTCGGAAGTGGGTATTTTTCTCAAAATTAGACTTGAGCACGAATATTAGAGATGAAATCTTGATTGTAAACGTATTTGTATTATTGGTTTTGAAAAAATCATTGGTTTGTATGTACATATCTTAAAACATGTAACAAGGCGTGAATTTCTGTTGATCTGTTATTAAAATCCCCCCGGAAGTATCTGCTATTCTGCGATTGCGTACAGATACTCCATGGTGGCTATATAAAGTGTTCCGTTTGCGGCAACCGGAGAGGGATTAATATCACTGTCAAATTCTGCTGTATGAATGACCTTTTTGTTTTTATCTGCGGCAAATACCCATACGCTGCCGCGCCGGTTTCCAATATAGACTTTATTATCTGCAACCAAAGTTGATCCCCACATGTCACCATCTGTTTTATGCTTCCAGTGTAGTTTCCCGGTTTCCGCATCCAGGCAGTAAACATAGCGGCTGCAATCGGCAACGAATACCAATCCGTTGTAAATAGACGGAGTGGAGCAGCAGTGTTTACCGAGCTCAACAGACCAGCGTTGCGCGGATGTTGTTACATCTCCCTGGCCGGTCGCATCTATGCAATGGATCCAGGATTGGTTTTTGCCCCACCAGATATCACCGCCCAGTGTGAGATAGATTTTGTTATTGTAAAACACCGGCATGCTTTTAATGTTGCTGGGACTTATATTGCGGTTTTTCAGATACTTGTGCACACTGTCTTTGGGAGCGGTAGGATCTCCATCGTACCACCATATTTTTTCAAGTGTTGCGGGAGTTGAAGAAGATGCTGCAATTTCTTTGAATGCGTAAAGAAGGCCATCGCCGCCACCGAAAAATAGCTGGTTTTGACCATTAATGTTACCCAGCGCAGGAGATGACCAGGTGCTGTGGAAAATTCGCGGCCCTATGCCTTCGTTGTCTCTGGCTGCAAGCTTGCCTGTTCGTTTGTCCAGCACGATCAGGCTGGGCGCCTGTGGTGAGCGGATGACTGCATGGGTATTGTCTACGCCATTGCTGGTATTTATATATAGATAATCGCCTTTGATGAGGATGGAGCTGTGAGCAGCATCATGTTGACGGATGTTTTGTTCATGCACCATATCATACATCCAGAGAATGTCTGCATCTTTGGGTCCCGGTGGTATGGGTGCAGTCCCTTTCGGTACAACAAAAGATGCTTCGTCTTTGTATGGACCGTCATTACCATTAGCCTGTCCATGAATATCCATGCAGAGTACCTCACCACGACTGCTGACCAGATAGACCTTGTCTCCTTCTACTGTGGCAGGTGAGCTGATGCCGCCACCGGGCCAGTCCCAATAGATATCATACGGTAATTTGGGAACAACCAGTTGCCAAAGCAGGCTGCCGTCTTTTTCGTCAAGGCAAAGCAGAATGCTCTTGTCTCCGGTATGCCGGGGATCGCGAGGATATTCATTGTTGGTACCAATGAATATCTTGCCGCCACTAACTACAGGTGTAGAGTAGGTTTGTTTGCCGAGTTTGGCTTTCCATTTTATATTTTTACCCGTTAGGGGATCAAACTGATCCGGCAAATTGGTTTCCTGTGATACCATATTGCGTGAGTATTGCTCGCCCCATTGCGGCCTGTCTGCTGCATAGAGGTTACAGAGGAACAGAAGGAGAAATAAAACAAGAAATCCAAATATCTGCTTCATAATTTTCTCATAGATTGAATGAATTCAATAATAGATTTAAAATAATAATTTATATGAAAAAACATGTAGATTAATTTAAAATTTTTCAAAACATGCTTGATAATCTGATAAATTGGTTGTATAATTTATCAAAATTCCGGGGAGAGTATGAAAAACAAATTCTTTGTGTTGTTTGTAATCGTTTTTTTAGGGCCATTTTTAGCTTTCGCCCAAACCGAACGCCCCAGGGTGGGGTTGGTTTTGAGTGGCGGTGGAGCAAAGGGTTTTGCACATATTGGTGTGATCAAAGTGCTTGAAGAGGCGGGTATTCCCATAGATGTTGTGAGTGGCACCAGTATGGGCTCTATTATTGGCGGATTATATGCCATTGGCTATAACGCTGAAATGATAGAAAAGATTATTCTTGAACAGAATTGGGTAGACCTTTTTAATGACAATCTTACCCGACATGAAATTTCCATTCAGGAAAAAGCAGAATTGTCGCGATATGTGGGTGGATTTCCCATATACGGAACCAAGATTGGTTTACCAACCGGTTTGATGGCGGGGCAAAAAGTATCTGCAATGCTATCCCGGTTGACATGGTCTATGCATCATGTTGAAGATTTTGATGATTTCCCCCGACCGTTTCGATGTGTGGCAACGGACATTGAAACCGGAAAACCCTATGTCTTTAAATCCGGATATTTACCAGAAGCGATCCGTGCGAGTATGGCGATCCCTTCGGTCTTTACACCGGTGCGCATACAAGGCAAAATGCTGGTGGATGGCGGTATTGTACGGAATTTACCGGTTCAGGAAGCTGTGGATATGGGTGCGGATTATATCATTGCGGTGGATGTTACAAATCCCTTATTTCCCCAAAAAGAACTGGATTCTTTTTTTGAAATATTGAACCAGACAATAAATTTTCAAACGGTTGCAAAGCGTGATGAACAATTACCCATGTGCGATCTTTATATTTATCCGAATATTGAAGGTTATACCATTTTTGACTTTTTTAAAGCGGATTCTTTGATCCATTATGGAGAAATGAAAGCCCGCGAGTTTTTGCCGCAGCTCACTGCACTTGCCGATTCTCTGAAAAAATATGATGATCCCGTCAGAATCTCCGCACCGGCAAGCGAGATCCAGTTTGTTGATATTGTGGATGTTAAAGTATTGGGATTGTCAAGGGTGCCCGAATATGTAGTAACCTCAAATATTGGAATGGATGTCCCAAAACGGATTACACCTGAAGAGATAGAAACCGCCGTAAATAGATTGTATGGTACGCAATTATTTGAACGTGTAACATATCAATTAAAGTCAACATCCGACGGGACCAATCTCGTTTTGTATGTTGTAGAAAATACAACCAATATGCTGAATTTTGGATTGAATTACTCTAATCGTCATGATGCAACTATATTGCTAAACGCTACCTTTCGGAATTTGCTGGGACATGGTTCAAAATTGTCTATAGACAATAAACTGGGTCATAACCGTGAACTGGGTGTAAATTATTTTTATCATACCATTTTCAGACCTGCAGTAGGATTTGGTATGGATGCACGGGCAAAAGAAAGTGATTTTGATAATTTTGTAGATCATGTACGTGTAGCCCGTTACGATTTATTCAATATGACTACCGATCTGCAATTGAAAACGATATTGACCAATTGTTCCTCCATCGGATTGAATTTTCAGCGTCAGCGTACCGTTTTGGATCCCAGTGTGGTTTCTGAAAAGTCTGTCAAAGATGTTACACATGATTATTTTAATACCAGTTTAGAACTGGATGTAGATACATTTGATCACGATGTTTTTCCTGTATCCGGAATGGTATTGCATGCGGAAGGCAAATATTTTCATATGCTGAACGATCCGGTAGCATTAGACAAATCATTTGCGCGTTATTTTCTGGATTTAAAGCGGGCAAGGAAATTGACAAGCAGAGCTGCCTTTAGATACGAGTTGGTAACAGGCTATCACAGTGGAGATATGGTACCGGTTGAACAATTGTTTTATTTTGGCGGGTATCATCATTATGAAAATTACATGTTTCCATTCGCCGGCTTAGATTATATGGAGATAGCTGCAAGGAATTTAATCATTGGAAGAACGGAATTACAGTTTCAAATTTTTGCGCAGCAATACATATCAGCCGGAATCGCTGCGGGTATATTCCATGATCGATATCAGGAACTTTTATCAAACGGAAGCCGGATTTGGAGTGGCAGTCTTTCATATGGAATGGATACACCTTTGGGTCCTGTAATATTTACAATTGCATCCAATAACCGTGAAAAGGATTTGCAGGGATATCTATGTATAGGTCACTGGTTTTAAGATGATTGTTTAGAGCGTCTCTCGCCAGGTGTTGATGATCTCATCTACCCATTCAACCTGAGGCATGGGATTGTAGAGCCTGAAATGTTCGGGTTTTGTCCAGCCTTCCCATTTCTTCCACATGGATCCTTCTGTCAGGGTGCTACGGATAGAAATTAATGCCATTCGTAATGCATAGCTGTATTGCTCATACAACTCTGTTCTTGCTGGCATATTGGGGTGGTTCTGGAGTTCGACCAAAAAATTGTTATACAATGCAGTAGCCTGAAGCAAGCGCAGATTCATTTCATAAATTCTTGCGGGGAATACGATCTGGTCATCATAAACCAAAAAGCAACTTTCAGGTACTGCCGGCAATGTGTTTTCTGCTGTTTGTAAAGACATTTCCGCTAAGCCTGCTGCAGAGGCAATTTCTTTTAACGAAACTTTTTCAAGCTTTTTGTCCGCCAGGTTTTTGAGTATGGTTTCAATCATTGCTGTAATGTCACGATACCCGCCAACCGGTTGATGGGCTTCGTGCAAGAGTTTTAAACTCTCCACAATACAACCAGACGCCTGGGGACTGAAATAACGGCTAGTCCATTCTGTATAGAATTTCTCGGGATCAAATTGAACCGGGTCCCATGCTGCAAGTGCACAGGCTTCAAGATTAAGGATGAAATGTTTAAAATCCTGACCGTTTACCAGATAGCAGCTTGTCATTTCCCGCTGCATGGCTTCCAATGATGCCTCTTTGATTCTGCCGGGGTATGGATCTTGTAATACATGGTTTTTCCAAACACCTGCGTGAATGTATATACCAAAGTTATATTTACGTCGGGGTGTTTCATCGGGCCATTCACCAAATTCAGCAAAACCGTGATCAGCCCAAAGCATTTTGATATGACGGTCCGGTTGAAACGAACCGCTATTGAACATGGGCCGTCCTTCACTCCACAGATCACAAAACAGAATTGCATTGGGATTGTGCTCTATAATCATATTATAAAGCCCCTGAAACATCTTGTTCATGAGCGGGCCGGTTTCAATTCCGGCTTGTTTTTCTTTGGGGCATTTATAAGCTGTATCCCAATAGGGATGACGGGGTCGCTGTAAAAACAAATCTGCCTTGCCCAATGGCGATTTTTTCAAGTAAAAATGATAGATTTTCATCCACTCGTCCATATGCTCAGACAAGCAAAGATGGTCATCCGAGATGTGGTGGAACTCCCACCCCAGATACATGGGAACCTGAACCAACATACCTTTGCTGTGTGCATAATCGATAACCTGTTCAACCAGTTCAAGGTCCGTATGGTATTCAACCATGTTGGTATAATATTCTCTTTTGTAATATTCCGCACGTCCTAGCAGATCGTGTATGTCGATAAAATTGTAGCGTAATCGCATCAGACTGTTGATCATTTCCTGCCAGATGTCAAATTCCACGACGAGTTTGCGTCCCTTCCAGTTTGCCAGCATATCGTTATCATTATCAAAATAGCCGCGTAATGGGAAAACGGGCGCGTCTTCACGAATGATTAAATCAGGGATAGACAAGGTGTCTTGAGGTAGTGGGGTTTTACCTGTCCAGAATTCCAGTGCGTCAATTCCCAATACCTGTTTTGAAAATTCATATACGCCATAAAACAGTCCGCGTTCATCGGCTCCCATGATGGCCAAAACGGGAATGTTGGATTTAGAGGTTATACGTACTTTTTCAATGAGAAATGTTTCAGCAGGGAGTGTGTCATTCATCATTAACAATTGTAATCTACTACTATCGCACAAGGCTTTGAGCATGTTATGCGATTTCTTTGTGCCGGCTAGGATGATTTTTGTATAATGAGATTGTTTTTGAAAATCAGATTCTTTACAAATAATAACAGATTCATTTTGACACACTTTGGTGATATCGATATTTAGATCGTTTATTGCATTTTTTTCTACAACAGAGGCATTGTCACCATAGATGATGAGGGTTTGGGCATGTATGCAGGAAAATAGCAGGAACGTTATTAACAGGAACGTGGAGCGATTCATGAAAACCTCGTTTAATGTTGAATTACAAGGGAATTATAATATATAAAAAAAAGGGAGAATAAATATAAAAAAATAGAGGTGGAAAAATTTTTTTTACAGGGGCAGATGGAAACGTTTTGCTTGGTAAATTATGATGGAAAGGTCAATTCATATATTGTACCGTTATCTGAACGAACATCAAGAGTGCCTTTGAGTTGTTTTGTTAACGATTGCACAAGCTCCAGACCCAGGGTGTTTGAATGTGCAATGTCCAAATTTTCCGGTAGTCCTCTGCCATTATCCTGATATACGAGTTTGAAAGAATGATCAAGTTTTTCAAAATGAATAGCGATAACACCACTGTTTAGATTTGTAAAGGCGTGTTTTAAAGAGTTTGTGATCAATTCATTCAATAATAATCCACAAGGGATAGCCGATGCAATATCAATAAAGACATCTGAAATGTTAACCTTGAGATTGATTTTTGACATATCTGTTTGCATTGAACGGTAAAGGCTTTTTGCGAGATTGTCTACATAATACCCGAAATGGATTTGAGCAAGATTATCTGAACGATAGAGAGATTCATGGATCAGGGCCATGGAACGGATTCGGTTTCTACTTTCTTCAAATGCTTCCAACGCATGGGGTTCCGTAATATTAGCTGCCTGAATACTCAACAGGCTGGATATGACTTGCATGTTATTTTTTACACGGTGATGAATTTCTTTCAATAAAACTTCTTTTTCGTGTAATGCATTATTCAACTCTTGAGCAGATTTGATGTGTTCTGTCATGTCAATGAGTATCATTCCCAGCTCTGAACCCGTTTTAAAAACACGGAGTTGTACATTGTATTCTTTGTTGTTTAAAACGTTAATTGTTTCATCATATGAAAAGGGGATACCTGTTTCAAGAACGTTTTTATATTTATTGAGTAGCTTTTCATCAATTTTATTTACAAAAATTTCTTGAATTGGTTTTTTATAAAGATCCATTCGTTTTGCGCCTGGTGCAAAAATTTGAATGCCCAGGCGATTAATTAACAATAGCTCAAAATTCTGGTTCCAGACCATAAACACTTCTGTGGCAGAATCAATAAACTGGAACATTTTTTCTTCACTTTCGATCAATGCCTTGTTTGCTTCCTGTAAGGCATTGGTTCGGGTTTTGACGATTTTTTTGAGCTCCTGCTGTGATATTTTGAGCAATTGCGATTCCTGTTTTCGCTCGGTAATATCGTGCATTACCAGGATGTATGCATTGATTTTATCAGATTGTGTGCGAATTTTTGAAATTTTTATATCATAATATTTAGCCTTGCCAGATCCTTTATCATGCCGGTTGCATTCCACAATACCGCTCGTAAAGTTGTTTTTCTTTAGGCAATTCACAAAAGGAGGCCAGTTGGCAAATTCTGTTTCGAAATGAACTCCAATAGATTTGATTTTGGTTAAATTGAATATTTCTGAAGCCCTGGTATTAAAATCGATTAATCTCTTTTCAGAATCAAAAACCAGAACTGCTTCCTCCATAATTTCTACAATCTGGTTGCGAGCAACCGGAATAATATCCAACAAGCGGTACTGATATAAACCAAAAATAATAATAATTCCGGTGATGGAAAATATAAATGTAGCATATTCCACATTGTAGGGATTGAATCCAATAATTGAAAATGAACTGGAAACAACAGGAATTGTTCCTGCCAGGAGTAAGGCAATTGCCTGTTTTTTATAAAGATGCATGCTTGTATAGTATGCACGTATGAATTTAAAAAAGACATATAATGCTGTGCTGTAACTAAAGACAATTTGAAACCAGAAAACAGGACCATAGAATATGTGCATATCTATATATGATCTGTTTTGAAACAGCTCAAGACGGGTGATGTAAAAGTGATGAAAAGAATTGGTTATTACAAAGATAAAGACAATAACAGGAATAGAAATGAAAATGATATTCAGATATTTGTTAAAGCTTTTTTTGTCAATAAATATTTTAGCAAAATATAAATATGCAACAGGAAGTGTCAGGAATCCAACCGCTTGTAACATAAACCACGCCCATTTTGCTTCAATATTTGCGCTTGATAATTCACCCGCATAGGCAAGTGACCAAAGCGCTGAACTAAACATGAAAATTGAAAACGGTATTCTGCCGGTTGTTGATGCTTTTCGGGCTATATAGATAAAAATGAAAAAAGAAATGGTGAATGAGATTAGCAAAAAAAATGTAAATGGAGTGTATTGATACTGCATAAGTTAACCCCTTTTTTCCCCAATTCCTACTTTTCTTAATTTAAAAATTAAACAATTATTTCCCACTTTTTTTTCCCTAAATGCTTTATATTTCTTGATTTTTACCGAATAAATTAACATACTCGTATATCATAAAAAATTGGAGGGTTCTTGCATGAAAAAGTATTCAGTAATAATGCTGTTTGTTGCATTATTCTGTTCTGTTGGATCTGCCGGGGTAATTGGAGATCTGATAGAAATTTCTAACGCACCATTTTGCCAGAGTTTTACCCAAGCCGTTTATAATCCTATAGAGGATGAGTACCTTGTGGTATGGGAAGATAATCGTACATATCAAACCACACACTCTGATATTTACGGACAAATTATTAGAGGTGATGGCACATTGAGAGGTGAAAATATTTGTGTTACCAACGATTCCTCTTCACAATGGTGGCCGCACTTGGATTTTGATCCTGTTAGCAATCGATATTTGGTTGTTTTTTCAGACAATCGAAATGCTCAAGATGTTGACGATTGGTATGATAATTACGATGTTTATGCTGCAATTCTTGACAAAGATGGTAAACACATTGAAACTGAATTTACAGAAATTGATACCTGCTTTTCCGTTTGTACGGATTCATCGGCAATTCATTATCCGGATGTTGCGTATAATTCAATGACAGGAACTTTTCTGGTGGTCTGGACGGATTATCGCGGTTTAGTTCCGTACAATGGTGCAATTTATGGCCAAATTGTGAATGCAAATGGTGAGTTTTTAATCCCTTCAGATAGATCAGAAAATTTTATTATCTGTGATACAAATAATATTCATGATGTTCCGGTTGTCACCTATTCGGATTATCTCAATGAATGGTTTGTTGTTTTTGGCAGTGACGATTATATGAACAATATTGAAGTCTGGGGACAACGTGTAAGCGCATATGGTACCTTGCGGGACGCTATGGGCCATGATCAGGAAGGTCCCATGGTTATTGCAACAGATACCGGCAATTACATAGATCCGTTACAACCCCGGGCGCAGTTTAATTATGAATATGACAATTCATTAAACAAATCCGCGCAGAGCAGTAAATTCTGCGAGTGTCTGGTAACATGGGTGAATGGTGCATATCCTGACAATGATATTTATGGACAGCGGGTTGCCTTTGTACCGGATTCGGAAGCTGTCAAGATGGGTTTAAAGCCGACTGCGGATGACGATAGTTTGTTTTTTTGCTATGCTATAAACAACCTGGGTGATTTTGAAGTACATTCCTCATTTCCAGTTAGTGATGCAATCGGGCGGCAGAATGCTCCGGATATTGCCTGGAGCGAATATGATAATGAATTCATGCTGCACTGGGAAGATCAGCGGAACATGAATGCTGATTATTATAATACAGATGAATATGGACAACGTGTTTATGTAGAGCCTGATTCATCGGTTTCATTGATTACATTAGACCGGGCCAATGATGTCGCAAGCACTGAAAATTGTGAAATTGATACTGATGAGTACAAGAGTGCCGGTGGTAACCTGGTAGGTATTGCGCATAACAGCTACCGTAACGAATTTCTTGTTGTTTATGCTGTTTACGATTCAACAAACGAAGAGAACGGCAATGAGCTGGTTGCCCGCATTATCAAAGGCACCATACCGGTGGCAGTTGAGGAAAATGAATCGGTTCCTTCTGTTTTCAGTCTGGGCCAGAATTATCCCAATCCATTTAATCCGCAGACAACAATCGAGTACAATCTGGATAAAGCCGGAGATGTGCAGGTTGCGGTTTTTGATATCAATGGCAAGCACATTCAGACGCTGTATGATGGATATCGGCAGGCAGGTAATTACCAGTTGACATGGAATGGTATGAATGCTCAGAACCAGCAGGTGGCATCGGGTGTGTATTTTTACAAGATGCAATGCAACGGCAACACCCTGGTACGTAAAATGACATTGATTCGATAAACATTTTTTTGAATAAAATTGCATCCCGCGGTGTATACTAGATACCGCGGGATTTGTTATTTGGGATGGAACAAAAGCGGTTAATTTTACGTTATACGAATAGAAAAGCAATTGTTTTTTGCTGAAAAAGTGTTAAATTATATAATGCTCTTTGAAATGGGGACGACTTGGATTCGACGGGAATTATGGTGTTAGTGGCTGCGTGTCGAGGACCTCGGTGCCCTCGTTAATCATCCGAGAAAACTAAGTAATTGCAGACAATTACGATTACGCTTTAGCTGCTTAATTGACAGCTAACGTCCTTCCGGAATTGGACCCGCAGGGGGCCGGAAAGGACGACGATTACTGCGGGTTTGCGTTTTATGATGTTCTGGCGTAAAGCGTGAAATTTTACAGGACTGGGTTGTTCTGGCTTTGTTTAAGGCAGCAGGGATGACCGAGATTTAAGCCATAAACTATGCATGTAGACGCCGCTATGGCCGAGTTTTCGGACGTGGGTTCAACTCCCACCGTCTCCACTAGAATTGAAAAAGCCCTGTAACACAATGTTGCAGGGCTTTTTTATTTTAAGAAAATCTAATTTCATCAATAAAATACCTTGTACAACAGCCGCACGTTTCTGCCGGGTTCGGGCATAACGTCTTTAACGCGGTTGAGGTGCTTGCGGTATGATGTATCCGTTGCATTGTTAACGGACAAGGAAATGCTGTGCATGAATCCCGCTGCGGCAATGAGGTATTGCGCTGAAAGATCGAGCACGGTATAGCCATCTGTTGTGGTTTCAAATTCGCCGGTACGGGTTTGCGCGTCTGCCGCGCGCAGGTTTATGCCCGCTGAAAAGCTGCCTTTGCGATAGTTCAGTGCCAGTCGGCCTTCCAGCGGAGGTGTGCGGGGAATGGGGGTGTGTTGAGACGTAATCTCGCCCCAGACATAGCTGAGGGTACCGGATAATGATAAATACCGGGACAATAACCAGCTGCCCGACAATTCGGTACCGCGCATCATAACCGCCTCTCCCAAATAACGGTATACGTACAGATCCGCGCGCCGCCAGCTCTTTTCTCCCGTATTGACCGGGATGAGGTAGTTATCGATATAGTTCTGGTATACGGAAAAATAGAGCGAATGATCACGCTGGTTCTTTTTGATAAAAAGCTCGGTTCCCAGTCCGGTTTCTGCATTCAGTTCCGCATTGCCCACTTCGTAGGCATATGCAGCCAGATGCGGTCCCTCGGAGAACAATTCTTCCACACCCGGGGGCATGAACGTACGGGTCACTGTTCCGCCAAAAATCCAAGTATAGTAATCATATTGCAGTGATATGGATGCGGCAACGCCCTGAAATTCTCGTTCACGAACACTGCCCACCTGTCTCGATTCATAGAGGGTATCTGGTTTGATGGATTTGAAATTATATCGCACCGCACCGTTTTGAACAAATGGCCCCAGGTGTGCCTGCTGGTAAAAATACAGCTCGTGATTATATTCCTGAACTGCCGGGGTAAAGGTAAGACCGCCTGTGGCATAATCGCGATAGCCGGATTTTAATCCGATTTTACTATTCTCAAGTTTACCGCAGCTTCCCAATGTGGTTTCAATGCGCAGGTTGTGGTTAATGGCGCCAAAATTCATTCCCAGATCGCCCGAGGCTTCTATTTCCTCATGGTAATAACGTGACCATGTATGGATTATGTTTACGCTTTTAATGCGTTGTTGATGCGGAAACCATTCCAGCAGGGTTTCGGTATGTCTGCGTTCAAGATTGATATCCACACCATTTGGATGACCGCCATAGGGATCCGGGGGTATACCGTAACTGCTTTCATAATCGCCCGCGGCAAATCCAACACGTCCCCATTTACGGATCAATGCAGCTCCGGCTGAGGCGTTTTGGGTGTTGATGCCCGTGTTGGTCAGTGTTCCCGCTGGTGTTTGGATGCTGCCAGCCCGGCGGGTACTGCCATCCAGACGCACAGTAAAAGGTCCTGCCGGTAGTGAGATATCTCCACCAACCGCATTACCGCTGTTGACGGTTTCACCGTTCAGAGTAAAAGAACCTGTTACGGCTTTAACGCCGGTAGTGGGGATGAATCCTCTAACTACATTGATCACACCACCCAGAGTATTGGAGCCGTATGTAAGCGCTTTGGGGCCCCGGACCACTTCAATACGCTCGGTCGTCAGGGGTTCAATGGCAACCGCATGGTCAGCAGATGTTGCCGAGAGATCTCCGGTAGTGTTGGCATCTTCCAGCATGAGGAGCCTGGCCCCTCCCAGTCCTCGCAATACGGGTCTGGCGGGTGCGGGCCCCATGGTTTGCTGAGATACTCCCGGTTCATAATCCACGGTTTCCGCTATGGTTTTGCCCAGGTTGGCATGCAGTTTTTTATCGGACAGCATAATAGGTGTGCTTACTTGTTCATCATTACTGCCGCGCTGGCTTTCTACCAGAACATCCTGAAACATCAATGGGGTTTGCTCAAGTACAATATCCAATTGTGTGGTATCTTTGTGCACCAGAGTTACCGGAAAGGTAATGTTTTTGTAACCAATGCGAAAAGTTCTGGCAGTAAAACTGCCGCATCGCAGATCAGACAAGACAAACCTGCCTTTGGCATCGGTGGTGATGGAGCGATTGAGCTCTTGCAGCAGGATGTTGACAAATCCAATAGGCTCTGCGCTCATGGAATCTCTGACAGTACCCATCAAGACAGAAGACTCTACCGGACACTCCGGGTCCGGTAGTTCGGGCCCGGGTGCTGTATAAACCGGTTTGATGAGAATGCTGGTTGATAGTAACAGCAGAATAAATAGCCTTGTTCTCATGATCATGCCACCTTAATCTGCAACGGTTATGGAAATCTCGGGAGAGACAAAATCGGCATGATCACCATGAAAAATTTTGAAAATGACAGATGTTTGTCCTGCAGCAATTCCCGAGATATAAAACTCCCATGTACCATAACTTTCTTCCTGAAGAATGTTTGCTACCGCAGTATTGCCAACCTCCCAGACAAATCCATAATGATCGCCTTCGGGGGTGAAAACATCACCGTCTTCTGCGATAAATTGAATAGTCAGTTTGTCTGTGGTTTGTCCTGTGGTAATGGCAAAAGAACCGGTTACCGTGCCTTCTTTATAGCTAACCAGTTCCTGATCGCCCAAAGATACTATCAGACCAACCGCTTCCGCGTGGTCATGGTCTGATTCATCGGTATCAACGGGATTGCTGTCATCTGAACATGCAGTGAAAAAAAGGATAGTAATGACGCTGAATAATATGATCCATTTGGATGTATTTATAATTTTCATGGGATTTCTCCTGTTTATAGATATACGTTTCCAAGTACCTGATAAAATGGTATAAAAAAGAGTTGTATTTTGTTAGGTAACCGGATTAAGCAGGAGGAGCTCGTAATTTGAGCGGAGAGGATGCAACCTGGCTGATAATGACAAGGTCCCTGTGGCAAAGAACAGAGCCCCTTTGCTGCAGGGTTTGTACAAAAGCCAGAATAATTGTAAGGATGATAATAAAAAGCGTGGCTTCCATGCGGGAAACCGGACAGTCTTCATGGTGCTCAAAATCCGCGTTGTGATTATGCAGAAACGGGGACGCGGTTGTGAGAAAAAGGAAAATCATTCCGGTGAGAATGAGTATCCATGAAAGCGCTTTTTTTGTATTGGGGTTCATTATTTAAAATTATTTTCCGTATTTTTAAGCAACGGCAAATTTTTATCTTTATCAGATATTATCACATTTTCATCCAACAGCGGCCAATGTATATTTATTTCCGGATCGTTCCAGATAATTCCGCGTTCGGCTTGTGGTGCGTACAAATCGGTACATTTGTACATAAATTCGGCTATATTAGACAATACATAGAATCCATGCGCAAAACCCGGGGGTACATATAATGCCTGTTTATTGTCTTCCGAGAGTTCAGCGCCTACCCATTTCCCATAGGTGGGTGAAGATTGCCGTATATCTACAGCTACATCAAAGACCGAACCTCTGATAACCCTTACGAGTTTTCCCTGTGCGTGTGGATCAAGCTGGTAATGTAATCCGCGCAGGGTGCCTTTAACCGAACTACTCATATTGTCTTGTACAAAATTTGCTGTAAAACCCTGCTCTTTCAGGAGCTGCTGGTTATAGATCTCCATGAAATATCCCCTGTGGTCTCCATGGACTTGAGGGGTGATGAGCAGCACATCAGGGATTTCCATATTTTCGATTCGCATTATTGTGCCTCAGGGTTTTATGGTTTTTAAAATTAGATGGTTATCCAGGTTAAATTCTTCACTAATTGTAACGGTTGCCAGTAATTTTTTTTCAAGGTCTTTGACCGGACGGTTGGTATAAACCGTCATCAATGTGTCACCTGCAATGACAGCTTCTCCTTTTTTTCTATGGAACCAGATTGCTGCGGCAGGATCAATTTTGTCGTGCACATGGCGCCTGCCTCCGCCAAGATCTACCAGAATATAGCCAATGTCCCGTGTCTGCATGGAAGATATAACTCCGCTTTCCTGCGCAACGATGCTGATCGTTTGAGCGGGTTGGTACAATTCTTCAGGATTTTCAAATACAGAGATATCACCGTATTGTCTTTCCACAATTTGCAGAAATTTTTCATAGGCTTTGCCATTGTTCAAAAGCGCGGTCAATGTTTCTATGGCCTGGTCGTATGTTTCGGCTTTTTCAGCCATCAGCATCATGTGTGCCGCCTGGGCCAGGGTTAATTCGGTAAGGTCTTGAGGACCTTTGCCTTGTAAGGTATTAACAGATTCTACAATTTCTACCCAGTTGCCTGCACAATCGCCCAGCGGCTGGTCCATGTCTGTGAGCATGGCTGTTACTTTGAGATCGTTCAGCATTGCGGTATCAATCAGGCTTTGGGTCAATTGTTCTGCTTTGTCCATATCGGGCAAAAAGCTGCCATTGCCTATTTTTACATCCAGTACCAGTCCGTTTATACCTTCAGCCAGTTTTTTACTCATAATGCTGGACGTGATAAGCGGAACCGAACTGACTGTTGCGGTTGCATCTCGAAGTGAGTACATGATCTTGTCTGCCGGTGCAACATCTTTGGTTTGGCCAATGAGGCACAGGCCCAGATCTTTAATATTGGTTTTGAATTCATCAATGCTGAGATCTGTTCTGAATCCGGGAATGGATTCAAGCTTGTCTAGAGTACCACCGGTATGCCCCAGACTGCGACCCGAGATCATGGGCACATTGATGCCTGCAGCGGCAGCGAGTGGCGCAAGGACGATAGAGACTTTATCGCCTACGCCGCCAGTGCTGTGTTTGTCTATTTTGGGGCCGGGAATATCAGAAAGGTCAATGATTTCTCCGGAATGGGTCATTGCGCGTGTCAGGCGAGCCGTTTCCTGAGGTGTCATACCCTGAATATATATTGCCATAAGTAATGCGGATACCTGGTAATCAGGAACATGTCCGCGAGCAATCTCGTCTATGCAAAAATCTATTTCACGGCTATTCAGCCGTAAACCGTCACGTTTTTTTTCAAGAATAGTAGTGTAATTCATAGGCCCATCTGTTTTTGTGGGTAATTTAGGAAAACATTTGCGGACAATCAATGCTTTTTCTTGAATAAATCTGTTGAAATTTTACAATATGGTTGCCATATTAAAGGTATAAAAAGAATTATGTTTGGAGTGGAACATGAGTGTGGAATTGATCGTAAAGCATATAGACGATGTGTCAGCGGTACCATGTCCCTGCGGGACCAGTCAGCGTTTTATAAATCGGGATGAGAACCCGAATGTGAGTGTGCATCGTACCGAGATTGAGGATGCCGAACTACATTATCATGAAAAAACAACGGAAATTTATTATATTCTGAACGGAAGCGGGACAATGGTACTTGATAATGAACATGCAGCGTTGGAGCCGGGTGTTGTGATACAAATTCCACCAGGTGTAAAACACAAGGTAACCGGAAAAGTGACTGCATTTATTGTTGCGCAGCCAGCTTTTGATCCCAATGATGAATTCATTGTTAACGAGAACGTGAGGTAATTGTGGATTATTTTGGAAAGGCGCAAGGAGGGCGTGCAAGGTCCCGGCTGCACGAGATTATTTTTGAGGCAGACACAACCGCAGGCAAGTTGTTTGATATTGCGTTAATTGTATGTATTCTTGCCAGTGTGCTTGTGGTCATGCTGGACAGTGTATCATCGTTCAGGGCCATGTTTGGTAAACAGTTTTTTATGCTGGAATGGTTTTTTACGATTTTGTTTACCATAGAGTACCTGGTGCGTATTGTCAGTGTAAAAAGACCCTGGGCATACGCAAAGAGTTTTTTTGGCGTTATTGATTTGCTGGCAATCCTGCCTACGTATCTCAGTTTAATATTGCCCGGCAGTCAGTATTTTCTGGTCATCCGGATTTTACGTGTTTTGAGGATTTTCAGGGTATTAAAATTTGTTCAATATCTGCGTGAGGCAAGGCAATTAATGAAAGCTTTGCGTGCAAGCAAACGCAAAATTATTGTGTTTTTGTTTACCGTATTGACCCTTGTAATTATTCTGGGTTCGCTCATTTATATAATAGAAGGCGAAAAGAATGGGTTCACCAGTATACCCAAAAGTATTTACTGGGCTATTGTTACCCTCACAACTGTGGGATATGGAGATATAGCTCCGCAGACCAATCTGGGGCAGGCACTGGCGGCAGTGATTATGATTTTAGGTTATGCGATTATTGCGGTGCCTACCGGTATTGTTACTGCGGAAATGACACAAATTGCCGGAGCCAAAGTATCTACCCAGTCGTGCCCGTCTTGTAGTGCTGAAGGGCATGAATGGGATGCTGTTTATTGCAAGTTTTGTGGATCTAAATTGTAAGGAATATATGCACCAACAGGATTTGAATACCTCGGAATTGATTGCAAGGCTGGCTGAATTTGCGGACAGTGTTGGCAAGTTGGGTGATTTTGATGGATTGGCCCAGTTTACTCTGGAATTTATTGAAAAACATGTACAGCCTGATTATGTTTCCATAACACTGTTTGAAAGCAGCTCAGGTGATTTGGTTCTGGATAAATATCTTGGATGCTGTTTTGAAAGAAGCAATCCCCCGGCAATGAACCGTTGTGTTGATGTTGCAGCTGCTATTGCAAAAGGTGGTGAAGTATTAGCGGCACCAGAAAATCACAGCGATACATTTATCATGCTTTATGATCCCGATCAGATTGAGTATTGTGAATTACGGATTCCGTTCTTTGTTAAAGATCGGTTTATTGGCGTATTGGGACTGGGGAAACCACGGTCAGGAAGAGAGTATACGGTTGAGCTCATTGATCTGATGCGGATTTTAACCAGTCACATTGGTGTTCAATTTGATAATCTGTCATTACGTCAAACGGTTTATGTTAAAGATCATGTAGTAAACTCTGAAAATCCTGTGCAGGATGAAACCGTTCAGGTTTTTCATCCCTATATACGGGTAAAGGCCAAAGATGATTACGATGAGCTTTTGGGGCACTCGTCGGAGATAATTCGGGTCAAAGAAATGATCAGTAGAATTGCCGCTGAAAAAGTACCGGTGCTAATTACCGGTGAAAGCGGTACCGGTAAGGAACTGGTTGCGCGATCAATACATATGCAGAGCAGACGTGCAACAAAACCTCTTGTTACCATGAATTGTGCTGCCATGCCAGACAATCTGGTTGAAAGCGAATTGTTCGGGCACGAAAAAGGGGCGTTTACCGGAGCAATTGCTGCCAAAAAGGGCAAGTTTGAATTTGCAAACGATTCTACACTGTTTCTGGATGAGATTGGAGATATGAACCTGCATGTGCAAGCCAAGCTGCTACGGGTCTTGCAGGATGGTCAGTTTCAACGTATTGGCAGTAACGATAATACCTATTCGGATGTTCGGTTGATTGCCGCAACCAATAAAAACCTGTCTTCCGCAATGCAAAATGGAGAATTTAGAGAAGACTTGTTTTACCGTATCAACGTGTTTCAAATTGAAATTCCGCCATTGCGGGAAAGAGGGGATGATATTCTGCTGCTCGCAAATAATTTTTTGCGCATGTTTAATGAGCGATATCAAAAGTCGGTCAAGGGCTTTGATCCGTCAGTGGTTGACTGGATGCAAGGTTATCATTTCCCCGGGAATGTACGCGAATTAAGAAACATCATTGAACGGGCAGTAATTATGGGCCAGTATGATATTGTGACACTCAATTATATGCCGAATAGCGGTAAAAACGGACATCCCAAAGTTGAAAAGAAATCTGAATTGTCGCTGGATGCGCTGGAGCGTGATCACATTATTTCTGTTTTAAAGCAGGTAGAAAATAACAAAAGCGCGGCTGCAAGAATATTGGGGATTGCCCGCAAAACCCTTCGTGAGAAAATCCAAAAATATAATATCGAGATCTAGACTGGTACGAAACGTACCAGGTGGGGGTTGTGTACCAGTTCAAAGTGCTTTAAAAGGTACCAATTACATTTCCGTGTTTGAATACTAATTCATTTTGATTGTCTAATATATTGTTAATTATGGGTTTGTGGTGCAATTTCATTTTTAACAATTGTTAACAATTTTATGGCATATACCTTGCGTAAGGAGAAGCATAAAACAAGAACAATTAAATGGAGGTCATCGTGAAAAATCTGGTTTGTATATCTATTGTAATACTTTTCCTGAGTGGTATGGCTTTTTCTTTTACAAATTTACCCAATAGCGATCATGTTTGTGAAGGTAAATATTTAAAGAACCTCGATCATACAAAGGTTGAAAAAAGAGCAGATGCCGTTATGCATCTGGCCGACGATGGATGCCGGGAAGTTCAGGACCGTCTGATTGATATGGCACAGAATGAAGATAATTACGCAGCACGCATTGTAGCGATTGTAGCACTCACCCGCGTAGGTGATGAATATACAGTATCCGCATTACGGGACTGTCTGGATGTAGAAAACCGTCAGACAGTACGCACAGTTTTAAATGGTGCAATCAACATGCTTGAGAACAGATTGATTGCCAGTATGTAAAATGTAACACAGACAACTCCACACACACTCCGGTAATAAAGGCGCTCTGAGATCAGGCAGGGCGCCTTTTGCCTTTTAGAACCTCTTTAATAATAAAATCCGCGCCATCATTCCGAATTGATTTCCACTTTTTATCACAATGGAGTAATTGATCAAGATCGGCCTGCCAGTCACCCTTGATGAATGATGAGTAATCCAGCTCCTGGCTTTTAAAATCCTGTTTGAGCGCCCGGATAAGGGGAACATCTTCAATAAAATGCTGCCTGGGGATATAAAGTATGGGGATTTGATTGGCAATACACTCTGAAAGTAAACTGTATCCGGGTTTGGATACCACCATATCGCAGGCATTCAAAATGTCTGTGAATGATAGCGTACCTTCCGGGATATGTATGAAATTGGGTTGGTCGATCCGTTTGGATGATATCAGGAATTTATAGTTTTTCAATCTACCCACATTGTTCCAATTGACCTGCTCAATGTCCTGACTGCGCAGGGCGATCAAAACCAGTGTATCCGAGTCATGCAGCCCGAGTATTTTTCTCGCTTCCTGTTTTGAAATTTGGGCTTTTCTGGCTACCAGGGGTGTAGAAATACTTTTGGGGAAAACGGACATGTCCCCGCTAAAGGGGAGTTGAAACAAGCAGGTTGCCTTGCTATAAGCGTTTTTAATATCTTTGATGATCTCGCGAAACGACGGGAGTTCGTCCACAAAATCACTATAGATCCAGTCCCATGAAAAATTGCCAACCGCATAACATGGAATATTTGCCTTTTCGGCAATCTCGAATGCAAGTGGGGGGATATCTGCCAGAGCAATATCGATTTGGTTTTGCTGTAAAAAATTAAATTCAATGTCTATCAGGATTTTTTTGTTTTGTAATAGTTCCTGGTTTGCTTTCAAGGTGGCTGGCTTGTCCACAGTAAAACTGTTTTTCTGTAGTACGCCAATATCCAGTTTGCTTTTATGTAAAAAGACCGTTTCCCCCAGAACATCCGAGAACAACCACTCGAAAGCCGTTGTGCGAATGTGTACTGTTGCCATTGGATCAAATTTACATATAGATTTAATTATTTCCACAGACCGGACTATATGTCCATACCCATGCCCGGTGATATAGTATACCCAGTTCATTAAAGTCCCGATAATAAAAAAAGCCGGGTTACCCCGGCTTGAATTAATCTTCTTTAACTCGTTTAGCGTCCCAGTACAAATAGAAACTGAGCAAAAGGAAAAATGCCAGTGCCAACAGTTCTCCACCGTGGCTTTCGGCCCAGTGTTCTGTTAAAATGGGCTGTACCCAGGGGATTTCATCGAATCCCACATATTTCATGAATGCGGCCAATACACCCATAATAGCTCCACCGGCAATGAAACCGGAAGCGATGAGGGTACCGCGTTCGCGACGTTTGTTGATAACCGCTTCAACTTTGCTGCTTTTCAGTACAAAATAAGAGATTAAACCACCAGCCAAAATTGGAGTATTAAAGTCTTGTGGTATGTACATGCCAAGCGCAAAAGCCAGCGGGGGAACGCCAACCATCTCTAACAGCAGGGCAAAAATAGCACCAGTGATATAGAGCATCCAGGGAGCGGGCTGGTTAGACATGAGCGGTTTAATGACAGCAGCCATGGCGTTTGCTTGTGGAGCTACCAGAGCGCCTTCGCCCACGAATCCATAAGTTTCGTTCAGCATCATGATTACAAATCCGACTGATGCCGCGGCAACCAGGGTGCCCAGAAATTTATATTTCTGTTGGGTGATAGGAGTGGTTCCCAGCCAGTAACCGATCTTTAAATCTGTTACAAAGGCACCAGACATGGACAATGCTGTACAAACAACGCCACCTATGATCAGTGCCGAGAGCATTCCGGTGGTTCCGGTAAGTCCGACTTTGACAAGGATAAAGGATGAAAGGATCAGGGTCATCAATGTCATACCGGAAACAGGGTTGGTTCCCACAATGGCGATGGCCCGTGCCGCCACAGTAGTGAACAGGAATGCAATGATCATTACGATGAGAATACCTACAACCGCATGCCAGATGTTGCTTACAACACCTACGGCAAAAAATACAAAGATAAAAATAGCGGTTAAAACGGTTAATAATCCTACAAGCCCCATGGGGATATCTTTACCCATTCGGGAAGTAGTGGCTTTTCCGCCTTTTCTGCCACCGGTCATTTCTTTCCATGCTAGTTTGAGCGCGCCGCCAATGATGCTTGAAGATTTGATGATTCCCAGAATTCCGGCACAGGCAATGCCGCCAATACCGATATGACGAACATATTCGGAAAAAATCTGTTCGGCAGACATGTTTGCAATGAGGTCAGAAGCGGTACTGCCAATAATTGCAGGTGCATGCTGACCAAAATAGTAAACCACCGGTATGAATACAAACCATGAGAGAAAAGATCCTGCCGCAATAATAGCAGAATATTTCAAGCCAATAATGTATCCCAAACCCATAACTGCTGCGCCTACATTGAGACGAAAGACAAGTTTAAGGTTATCGGCAAGACCGGTGAGAAATGGTATCGCACGGCTTTCAAACACTTCACTCCACCAGTAGAATTTGCTGATTATAAAGTCGTAAATACCACCAATGGCCATAGCTTTAAGCAGAATTTTGGCCTGATCGCCACCGGCTTCTCCGGCGATCAATACTTCGGTGGTTGCGGTTGCTTCAGGAAAAGGAAACTGTCCGTGCATATCTTGCACGAAATACTTGCGAAAGGGAATGAGAAAAAGAATGCCCAGAAATCCGCCAAACAGTGACGCGAAAAATATCTGAAAAAAGGAAGCTTCCAATCCCAGAATATAAATGGCGGGTAATGTGAAAATGGCGCCGGCAACGATAACACCTGATGCGGATCCAATAGACTGGATCATGACATTTTCGGAAAGTGAGTTTTTGCGTTTGAAAAAAGTGGACGCACCCACAGCTAAAATAGCAATGGGAATAGCGGCTTCAAACACCTGTCCGATTTTGAGTCCCAGGTAAGCAGCGGCCATTGAAAACAGGGCAGCGTAAAATAATCCGGAAATAAGTGAATAGGCTGATATTTCCCGAAGGGGTTTATCATCGGGAACGACAGGCTGATAGGTTTCACCCTCTTTCAGCGTTCTGTACGCGTTTTCCGGAAGAGAAGTTTTGGTAGGTTCCATGTCAACTCCTTGCATTAAATTGTTTGGTGGGCCAGTCACTGGACAAAAAGATAAAGAATTGAACAGGTGAAATCAAGAGAAAAAATAAAATTAATCAATGATTTACATAAAAAAAACTTGACTAATTTCTCAAATTTGTTTATGTTTTTGTTGGTTTTATCGCAAACGTTTAAGTTTGTTTGAAAATAATTGGCAATGGGGGAAAAATATGATCAAATCACAAATTTTTATTTTTAATTCAGAGATTCTATGTCACAGAAAGTCACATTAAAACAGCTTGCGCAAATATTAAATGTAACTCCTGCAACTATTTCCAAAGCCCTCCGTGACAGCAATGATATCTCTATTGAAACCCGAAAAAAAGTTAAAGCCCTGGCCGCTAAAATGGGGTACCGCCCCAATATTATGGCAAGGAGTCTGGTAAGCAAACGCACATTTATGCTGGGTGTTATTGTGCCCAATTTGCAAATTTCTTTTTTTTCAGAATGTGCACGAGGCATATATGAGCGTGTTCGTCGATATGGGTATGAAGCGATTATCATGGTTAATGATGAGAATGCAGAGAATGAACGGAAAAACCTCGAGTTTTTGTCATCCCTGGCGGTTGACGGCATATTGATTGATGCCGTTCCAGGTAATGCCAATCATAGAATTCTTAAAGACACCCAAAAAATGGGAATTCCATTTGTTTCTTATGACCGTTCTTTGGATACATTGGGCTTTCATTCGGTAACTATTGATGATGAGCATGCAGCCGTTATTGTGATTGAAAAATTGGTTGCTGACGGGAAAAAACGAATCTTGTATTTGGGACCTACCAGTGGAATATCCGTTTTAAAAAATCGCTATTCCGGTTATCAAAAAGGTCTGGAAGAAAATGGATTAGGGTTTGATCCGGATTTGGTTATACCTTGTGAGATTGACCAGAAAAATGCTTATAACAGTATCAAAGAATTTATCAAAAAAGACATCCCGTTTGATGCGGTCATGTGCGTAGGTGGTATGATTGCATATGGTGCGGGAAAGGCTATTCTGGATGCAGGGTATAATATTCCCAATGATATTGCTATTACCGAGTTTGGTGATAATGATATTGTAGCGCGTTTGGGTGTTCCTTTTTTGACTGTTTACCAGTATCCTTATAAAATTGGTAGCATGGCAGTAGATATGATGGTAGATCTGATAGACAATCCAGTAAAACACAAGAAACCGGTCCACAAAATCATCAAATCCAAATTAATATACCATGATATTGGTATAAAAAGAAAATTATAACAACATTTTAATATGTATTAAAAAACAGGAATTGAAATGAATGAAAAACAAGTAACATTGGGAGTTCAGCTGTTAGAACTCGAATTTGGCAAAGAAAGAGTAAAAGACGCGATAGATAAAGTGGCCCGCTTTCGGATAGAGATACCCAGCTGGATATTTGGAGAATTTGGTGGTGGACGTTTTGGCGACTATATGCCACCAGCGTTTGGCAGAACGATTTTAGAAAAACTGGACGATGCTGCAATGGTTAACAAAATAACCGGTGCTGCAGATTCGGTTGCTATGCACATGTTGTGGGATTTTTCCGATGATTGTATGGAATCGGATATGAAAATAGCGGAGAACATAGCAAAAGAAACAAAGGCACGAGGTTTGCGCATTGGTTCAATCAGTCCAACTTATTTTTTACGGGGTTCGTATCGTGGCAGTCTTTCCGCTACTGAAAAGGAAACCCGTGAAAGATATATTAACCAAACTATATTGGCAGGTGAAATAGCAGAGAAATATGGAGACAAATTGGTTACTCTGTGGGTTTCTGATGGCTCTGCCTACCCGGGACAAGTTGAGTTAAGAAAAGCTTATGACCTTGCTGAAGCCAGTATTGTTGAGATGCGATCCAAAATGATCAATGATGTTTCCATCCTTATCGAGTACAAAGTTTTTGAACCCGGTACTTATAGCACAGTTATTTCCGATTGGGGCAGCGCTTACATGATGGCGAAAAAAGCCGGTGGTAATACAGGTGTTCTGGTAGATTTGGGCCACCATGCACATGCTACCAATATTGAGCAGATTGTTGCCCGCCTTATTAATGATGATATGAAATGTGGATTTCATTTTAATACACGCTATGCAGCGGATGATGATCATTCTGTTGAACCCAATGGTGAAATGGCGCGTATTTTTTATGAACTGGTTGCGGGTAATGTGGTTGTGAATTCTGATGCTTCAAAGAATTGGGCTTATATGATCGATCAATGTAGCAGTCGTGAAAATCGTATTCACGCTATTTTGCATTCAATTGATTCTTTGCAGATCTCTTTGGCCAAAGCTGCGCTGGTTGACAGTGATGCACTGGCAAAATTTCAGGATAAAGATGAGATTATTCTGGCAAACCGTTTATTCAATAATGCCATGATGAATGCCGATGTAAGACCTCTGGTTGGCGCGGCACGTTTGGAAAATAATTTACCGCTAGATCCTGTTGCTGCATATGTTGAAAGCGGATATCAGGAAAAGATTGAAAAAGAACGTCAGTAGTTAACATTTAAAAAAAAGGTTGGGAATGGAAAAAACTACATTAGCAAAACGTTTAGATGCCTTGTTTGAATTTGACCGTCAACCGGTCACTGAAGACAAGCTGCATGGATCAGGCCGATTTATTGGTCTGTTTGCAGGTGAACATGTTGCGGCAACCGAGTTTGTAATTGGTGCCATGTTTGTAATACATGGTGTTGCGGCCAAAGACCTGTTTATTGGTTTGCTTATTGGAAATCTTTTGGCTGTTTTATCCTGGGGCTTTATTGTTGCCCCTATTGCGGTTCGTACCCGTTTGACATTATACTGGTATCTTCGAAAGGTTGCCGGACCCGGAGTAACAATTATTTATAATATTATCAATGCCTTTTTGTATTGTGTTCTAGCCGGGGCAATGATCTCTGTTTCCGCAAGCGCGGTGGGGCTAGCATTCAATGTGCCTACCCCAGCGCTAACAGATGTTTTACCCAACAGTGTTGGTTGGGTTGTGATCACATTGTTTGTTGGAGCCATAGTAACCTTGTTTGCAATTCTGGGTTTTGATAAAGTGAGCAAGTTTTCATCCGTTTGTTCTCCCTGGATGTTTGCCATTTTTATTGCGGGTGCTCTTGCATTACTGCCCAGTCTGGGTCATATTCACAGCCTTTCTGATTTCTGGCATATCGCTGAAACCAAGATCTGGACAGGTGTACCTACTCCCGGTCAGCAGAAATATACCATGTGGCATGTATTGTTTTTTGCCTGGTTTGCCAATCTTGCTATGCATGTAGGCCTTGCAGATATGGCTACATTACGATATGCTAAAAACTGGAAATACGGCTTTTACAGTGCTTTTGGCATGTACCCCGGTCACTTTTTGGCCTGGATTTGTTCGGGAATTATGGTTGCCGCTGTTGCACGTGATATGAATCCCGGCATGATGGCTTTTGCTGCTGCCGGTTTTTCTGGTGCGGTTGCTGTAGTTATCGCGGGTTGGACAACTTCTAATCCTACCATGTACCGGGCCGGACTGGCGCTTCAGGTGGTTACACCCAACTGGCAGCGCTGGAAAGTGACATTGGTTGCGGGTTTGGTAACCTCTGCGGTTGCATGTTTTCCATTGGTATTTACCCGTTTGCTGGATTTTGTAGCTCTGTATGGATTGATTCTCATGCCTATGGGCGCTGTTGTTTTTGCAGAGCATTGGCTCATCCCCAAATTGGGATTGCCGCAATATCGCGCTGAAACCCAAAAGTTGTTTATCAGTTGGCCAGCTCTGGTTACCTGGGCTGCTACGCTGATTATTGTGTTTATACTTCCCCTGGATATGTTTTTTAAATGGCTGCCAGGTTATTTTATTGCTCAAATTTTATATATTGGTTTGAGCTATGCCGTTAACCTGAAAAAAGCGTAACCAAGAGAGGAGAATGATATGTTCAAAACAATTATGCGTAAACTGGCACCGTTTGTATCTATATTTGCTCTTGTAATGATCCTTTTGTTTGCTACTCAGGTTTTCCTGGGAAATCAGAGCAAAGAATTATTTATTATTGTTACCAATATCAGCACCCTGCTATGGTTTGTATTCTCTCCCTTTTGGCTGATTGCAGATAAGAAAAAAGATCAATAATTTTTTAGATATTCAATAAATGCGGGATATAGTATATAATATGTCCCGCATTTTTATTTTATAGAGTACTGTTTTATCTTAAATCATGCTTTATGTTATAGTATAATATTCGATAACATGTTTATCACTTTATTAATTTTGAGGTGTTGATTTGAAGATTGTACGATTTATTCTGGTTTTTCTTTTTATTGGGGTGTCTTTTCTTTATGCGCAGGACCAAGAAAAATACACTTTGGAGGTTGTTCAGTACAAACAAATTGATACAACCCGACTGAATTTACATGTTTTTAAACCCACACAAACAGATGGGGAGCCTTTACCGGCAATTGTTTTCTTTTTTGGCGGAGGATGGACACATGGTACTGCCAAACATTTTTATGAGCATAGTAAACATCTTGCCTCCCGGGGAATGGTTGCAATTTGTGCAGAATACCGTATTAAAGAAAAACATGGCACCACACCATTCGAGTGCGTAACCGATGGCAAATCCGTAGTCCGTTGGATACGCCTTCATGCCGGTGAACTGGGTATAGCTCCCGATATGATTGCCGCTGGCGGTGGTTCCGCCGGTGGACATGTGGCAGCATGTACCGCGGTTATAGAAGGATTTGATTCGCCAGATGAAGATTTGACCGTCAGTTCTGTTCCCAATGCCCTGGTTTTATTTAATCCTGTTATTGACACCTCTGAAAAAGGATATGGTCGGGAAAAGTGCGGCGAGAACTGGGAACAGATTTCTCCTGCTCATCATGTAAGAGCGGGTTTACCTCCAACAATAATCTTTCATGGACAGAGTGATACCGCAGTGCCGGTTGAAAATGTAGAGCGTTTTAGCCGTCTCATGCATGAAAACGGCAATACATGCGAGCTGATTACTTTTCCCGATGTGGGACATGGTTTTTTTAATTATGGGAAATTTGAAAACAAATACTATATTAAAACAGTAGAAGAAATGGACCAGTTTTTAACAAAACTTGGCTATTTACAATAATGGTTATGGAAAGAATCGGGTAAATATGAATCGCAGACAATTTATGAAACAATTGGGCGGCCTTGCAGGATTTGCCGCACTGCCATTGGGCTTTTCTTCCTGTTCAAAACCAACAGCTAAACCCAATATTATTTATATTCTTGCAGATGATCTGGGATATGGAGATTTGGGGTGTTATGGACAAACGCATTTTAAAACTCCTAATCTGGACAGATTGGCCGCAGAAGGGATGAAATTTACAGATCATTACGCCGGTAGTACCGTTTGCGCACCTTCGCGATGCAGCCTGATGACCGGATTCCATACCGGGCATTCCCGTGTACGTGGAAACTATGAAGCCGGTCCACATGGATTTGGTGCGTGTTTGGAACTGCGTCCGCAGGATGTTACCGTTGCTGAACTGTTAAAACCTGCCGGTTATGCCACCGGCATATTTGGCAAGTGGAGTTTGGGTGTAATGACCACTACCGGTCAACCGGACAAACAAGGATTTGACGAGTTTATGGGGTATCTGAACCAGGGGCATGCCCATTTCTATTATACAGATTACCTCTGGAAAAACGGTGAAAAGATCACACTTGAAGGGAACCAGGACGGTAAGCAGCAACAGTATACCCATGATCTGATTGCTAATGAAACACTGGATTTTATTAAACGCCATAAAGATGAACCGTTCTTTTTATACGTTCCCTTTACCATTCCGCATGCGGAATTGCTGGTACCGGAAGATTCTATTGATCCCTTTAAAGGCAAGTTTGAGGAAACACCACATTACAGTGCCAAAGATGGAGGCCGTGGACACTATGGTACACAGCTCATGCCGAAAGCTGCTTTTGCCGGTATGGTTGAGCGAATGGACAGGGATGTGGGCCGTATGATGGACCTGTTAAAAGAATTGGGAATTGATGATAATACCATTGTCATGTTTTCAAGCGATAATGGACCTCATAAAGAAGGCGGTGCGGACCCTGACTTTTTTGATAGTAACGGTCCTGTACGTGGATATAAACGTGATCTGTATGATGGTGGTATACGTGTTCCGTTTATGGTACGCTGGCCCGGAAAGATCAAGGCAGAGAGCACATCCAAACATGTATCTGCATTTTGGGACTTTTTGCCTACAGCTTGTCAATTAGCCAGAGTTGATGTACCGCAAGATATTGATGGTATTTCATTTCTGCCGGAATTGTTGGGCAAAAAGCAACCACAGCATGAATACCTGTATTGGGAGTTTCATGAAAACAAAGCCACAGATCAGGCGGTACGAATGGGAGAATGGAAGGCTGTAAGGCATTATCCTTCCGGACCCATTGAATTGTATGATTTGTCCGTTGATATTGAAGAACTGAACAATATTGCGGACCAGTATCCTCAAATTGTTGCCAAAATGAAGGAACTGTTGGATACCGTGCGTACAGATCATGAACTGTGGCCATTAAAAGATAAAGCCTGATGTTATAATGTGAAATTAGATTTAGATTTTTGGGGCATTACATAATCGGTTGGGAGAATATGATGTCTAAAGAATTTGATTATACCCTGTCGGATTCTCAGGGAACCCTTGGAAATGAGCTGGATCCGAAAAAATTTGATATCGAAAGATATTATGATTATGAACAATCCCTGCTGGAAAAGAACCAGTCGTTCTGGAACGCTTCGGAGGGCATTCTGGTGTACCGACGGTTCCGGAGTCCCGGTGTTTTTGCTTATGACAGCAGGGACATGAAAAAATCCCTGGCACTTCAACTGGGACTGCTTCAGCAAAGTATGGAATATGCCGGAGATATTGCCAATTTTCTGGAACCCTGGTACGGCATTGGTGTTACCGCAAGCGCCTTTGGCATTGAATATGACTGGAAAGAGGGGAACGCACCGGCAATCCATCCCCCGTTTAAATCCATTGAAGAAGCATTAGAGCGGGAGATTGTTCCCGTACACGAAACCCCCATTGGTAAGCACATTCTCAACATGATCGACTATTTTCTGGAAAATACTGGAGGCAAAATACCCATGTCGCCTACGGATTCTCAGGCATCGTTAAACGCGGCTTCTTTTTTGTTTCCGACGGATACGTTTTTCATGGATATGATCATGAATCCTGATGCGCTGAAAAAGATTTTAGCCATAATAACCGATTTGACCATAGAATTTACTCAAAAACAAAAAGAACTTATTGGTGATGCAATGGTATTACCCGGTCACGGTTTTCCCAGTATTCGTGTCTTTAACGGCCTGGGATTAAGCAGTGATGTTTCGGTAATGATTTCGCCAGATCAGTATGTTGAATTTGAATATCCCGCAATGCAGCGTATTGGCGAGGCATTTGGCGGAGCTGTATTTCATTCCTGCGGAAACTGGAGCAGCAAGGCAGCCACTATTCGCGACATCCCCGGGCTCAAAGTGATCGATGCAGCGTTTTCCGTACAAACGGATCCGGATCCGAATCCCTGTGCACCGTTCAGAGATACTTTTACGGGCACCGGTGTGATTGTTAACGCACGTATTGTAGGTGATCTGGAAACATTGAAAGAGAAAATCAGCGAGTTGTGGGCACCGGGAATAAAACTGATAGTGACCAGTTATTGTGAGACTCAAAAAGAGCAGTTGGCATTATATGAATTTATAGAAACCCTGAGAGGCGGTCAATAATCATGTTTGGATTGCACATTCTGGATATTCTTGCCATTGCAGGCTATTTTTTGCTGGTAATTGGTATCGGTTGGTTGTCAAAGCGATTAATAAAAAACGAAACAGATTATTTCCTTGGCGGGCGCCGGTTTGGCAAACTGGTTTCCATCTTTTTATCATTTGGAACCGGCACCAGTTCGGATACGGCCATCTCTGCGTCCCGTGAGACGTATCGCGTGGGGATGTCCGGGATCTGGATTCAGTTGCTTTGGTTGTTTATCACTCCTTTTTACTGGATCATTGCGCCCTGGTACCGCCGATTGCGTGTTATTACGGGTGGAGATTACTTTCAACAGCGATTTCAGAGCAAGGGCTTGACAGCTTTGTATGTTTGGACCAGTATTATCTGGTTAATGTTTTACATTGCAATCGGGCTGACGGCCATTGGAAAAACAATCGAGATAGTGACCGTAAAATCGGAATCTGTGCTGACAGTATCGGAAAAGCAGAGTGTTGATCAATATAAAACGCTGAAAACCCTTACGGCTCTTGAAAATCCTACCGTTGAACAAAAACAGCAGCTTGCTGATCTAAAGCAGCTTGAAAAACAGGAAAAAATTAAGGCCTATTATTCACATATTACCACTCAACAAATTGTACCTATTATTGCATTGATCATTTTGATCTATGGACTTTTAGGTGGACTCTATGCCGCTGCCTGGACCGATACCTTGCAGGGGATTCTGATTTTGGTCCTTTCCGTGCTCCTGTTGCCCATGGGAATGTACAAAGCGGGCTGGTTCTCCGGACTGCATGCCACAGTACCCGCTGACATGTTTAAAATTATCAGTACCTCCGCCAGCAGCGATTATACCTGGTATTATATCGTAGCGCTTATAGCCATGAATCTGGTGGGTGTGGCTGCGCAGCCGCATATATTTGTTACCGGTGGCGGCAGTGCCAAAGATGAAATGACCGCACGTGTAGGTCTGGTTTTTGGCAACTATTTAAAAAGATTTACAACCATCATGTGGGGCTTTACCGGTGTGGTTGCCTTTGCTTTGTACAAGAATGTGATCAGTGATCCTGATATGATCTGGGGATACGCAACCGACCAGCTCCTGGGTCCCGGATTTGTGGGGATTATGATTGCCTGTTTGCTTGCGGCATCCATGTCCAGTGCGGATGCATTCATGATCTGCGGTTCTGCCCTGTTTACACGCAACTTTTATCGTCCATTGGTATCAGACAAGAGTGAAGAACACTATGTCAAAGTCGGACGTTTGGTTTCTGCGGTTATGATTGGTGGTGCAATTGCCATCAGTCTTTATTTTAATGATGTGTTGAGCCTGATCAAATATTACTGGCAATTGCCGGTTATTTTTGGAGCGGTTTTCTGGGTCAGTATTCTCTGGCGTTATGTAACCCGGACTGCTGCGCTGGTTACTGTTTTTTTCTCGTGGATGGTGATTGTAATGCTGCCCAATATTCTGCCGCAGATGGCGTTTGTGGCGGGCCAAGTGCCTGCGGGTGTTGCGGACAAACCCATGCTGGTTGTATTGGCCTTGATGGGTATTGGCTTTGACGGCGCTTCGAATCCTATATTGATGACGTTGAATTATTCGTTGAACATAATCCTGCCATTTGTACTGCTGGTTGTTGTGAGCCTGTTTACATCCAAACCGGAGCGGAAAGCTGTTGATAATGTGTTTGCACGTTTAAATATGCCGGTGAGCAGTGATCCGGACCAGGACGTGAAAAACGTGGATGCACAGATTCTGGCGTATGAACAGGAAGCCAATCCCTCTGCGTGGGGATTAAAGAAATTCAGTAAAACCGATGTGTGGGGCTTTTTCGCCTGTATTGCTATTTCTATTCTGGTGATTTTGTTTGCATGGTTGATAGCCAATATTACAGTGCCGTAAGGTGTAAAACCGGACCCTGAGTGTTAAATAATAACCACAGAATATACGGAAAGACACGGAAAAAGTAATAATGAGTTTGTTAGAAGCTGTTGCTTTGTGTTTATATTGTAATAGTTGAAATAATAGTGAATACTGAACCACGGAGTCACAGAGGCCACAGAGGAAAAGCTCTGGAGTAGATAAATTGGGTGTGTTGTAAAAAGATTAAGTGAAATAGAAAAATAGTTATAAAAATTAAAATTGCTTGAAGAGATACCAAGTTTGAATGATTTATGAATTATTATGAACTCAAAGGTAAAAGCTAACTCTTTGTGATCTCTGTGGTTAATGTTTTTAATTATATAGTAGAAAGTTATTATGAAAAGATTTACAACTTTATTATTAATATTATCTATGTTTGCCTGTTCGCCGATTGTTGAGCGGCCTGAACCGTCTGTGGATTTTAGTCATGGCGATCTGAGGGTTTCTGACGATCATCGTATGATAGTGCATGCCGATGGCACTCCGTTCTTTTATCTGGGAGATACCTGCTGGGAACTGTTTCATCGTACCACGCGGGAAGAAGCCGAGAGATACCTGGAAAATCGCAGACAAAAGCGGTTTACCGTTATTCAGGCAGTCGCGTTGGCAGAGCTTGATGGATTGGATACCCCAAACAGCTATGGAGACAGACCTCTGGTGGATAATGATCCTGCAAAGCCAGATACCACTGCGGGCAGCACCATTGCCAATGATGATGCTTATGATTACTGGGACCATGTGGACTGGGTCATTAACAAGGCTGCGGAAAAGGGTATTTATATTGCGCTCCTTCCCACCTGGGGAGACAAGGTTTTGAAACGCTGGGGAGTAGGTCCCGTGGTGTTTGATTCCACCAACGCTGTCGCATATGGTAAATGGATTGCCAAACGTTATAAAAATAAACCCAATATCATCTGGATATTGGGCGGAGACAGGGCCCCTGAATGGGAAGAAGAGGATTATAAACCCATCTGGCGGGCTATGGCAAACGCCATAAAATCTGTCGATAAACGGCATTTGATGGGATACCATTCCTGGGGCGGCACCAGTTCGTCACATTGGTTTCATGATGATGCCTGGCTGGATTTCAATACCTGGCAATCAGGACATAGCCGTAGGGATGATCCCAATTGGCAAAAGATCACAACGGATTACCGGCGTTCTCCCACCAAACCGGTTTTTGATGGAGAACCCAATTACGAGGACCATCCTGTTAATTTTAAACCCGGAGAAGCAGGCTGGTTTGGTGCATGTGATGTCCGTAAAGCCGCGTACAGATCGTTATTTGCCGGAGCGTTTGGATACACATATGGCTGCAATGATATCTGGCAGTTATGGCTGCCTGGCAGGGAGAAAAAAGCAGCGGCACGTACCCCATGGCCTGTAGCAATGGATCTGCCCGGAGCAACCCAGATGACCTATGTACGGAATTTAATGGAATCGCGCCCCATGTTGGAGCGTATACCGGATCCATCGTTAATCATGTCTGAAAATCCGGATGACAGTACACATATGTTGGCAACACGTGCAGTTGACGGCAGTTACGCAATGATTTATCTGCCGCAAGGCGGCAAAGTTGAAATCGATTTGAATAAATTAAGCGGCAGCTCGATAACGGCGTGGTGGTATATGCCGGTGAACGGAGTTGCTGAAAAAATTGGACAGTTGAAAGAGAAAAATTACACAACATTTATTACCCCATACCAGGGTCCCGAGAACGATTGGGTTTTGGTATTAGATAACGGGGATAAATTGTACACACCACCAGGAAAGATAAACGTAAATTAAGAATTCATACAGAAAGCGGGTAAAAGAAATGCGAGGTTATGGAAGGAACATTTCAATATTCATCTTTATTGCCATACTGTTTCAGGTATCGGTTGTTTTTGCGCAGGAATATCATAAACCGTTAAAAGAAAAGCGGAAATATTACACACAACGCTTACAGGGCAACGCTCCGGAAATTGACGGTGTAATCAAAGATGATTGCTGGCTTGAACAGGGCGAATGGGCAACACGGTTTCAGCAATTCATGCCGGATAATTATGCCAAACCGACACGGGAAACCGAGTTCAAAATACTGTATGATGATTTAAACATCTATGTTGCGATACGTTGTTTTGATGATCTGGATTCAATTGATATACAGGGCGCAAGACGTGACCAGTTTAGAGGGGATATAGTAGGTATTGGTTTTGACAGCTATCATGACATGCGATCATCTTTTGAATTTGATCTGACAGCCGCGGGGAGTAAAATTGATCTAACTATACATGATAAAGATTATCATACAAATTGGGACCCGGTATGGTACGGAGATGTTGCATTTGAAGATTCGGCGTGGACAGTGGAAATGCGAATTCCTTTTAGTCAGTTACGGTTCTCTGATGCCCACGACCAGGTATGGGGCATGCATATTTGGAGATGGATCAACCGTAATAAAGAAGAAGATCAGTGGAATGTGTTTGCTATCAATACGCCAAGCTGGGTAGATAATTATGGTGAGCTGCATGGTATTAGCGGTTTAAACAAGATACGAAGAATTGAGTTGATGCCCTATGGCTTAACCAGTGGTAATTTTTATCCAAAAGAGGAGGGGAATCCTTTTGCTGATGGAAAGGATTTTAAATATAATATAGGTTTTGATGGCAAAGTGGGATTGTCTAACAATTTCACTATGGATTTTACCGTGAATCCTGATTTTGGGCAGGTAGAAGCGGACCCATCTGTATTGAATCTGACAGCATTTGAAACGTTTTATGATGAAAAGCGTCCCTTCTTTTTGGAAGGGAAAACCATTTTTGATTTTGCAGTAGGTGGTAACCAGTTGTTTTATTCAAGAAGAATTGGGCACCAACCCTCTTATTCCGCAGACCTGACGGGTAATCAACATGCAAACGAACCGGAAGAAACAACCATCCTCAATGCGCTTAAAATAACAGGTAAAACCAAAAATGGTTTGTCAGTAGGTGTAATTCAAAGCATTACCCCAAAAGAAACAGCAGAGATCGATGATAATGGCAATCGAAGCAAGCAAACTGTTGAACCCTGGTCAAACTATTTCCTGGCGCGTGTTTTAAAAGATTACAACAAGGGCAACTCTTCAATTGGCGCCATGTTTACATCAACGCAGCGATTTATTGCTGATGAAGATGTGCACCTGAACTCGCTTGCAACAGACGCCTTTACCGGTGGTATTGATTATTTACAGCGTTGGAAGAACCGTACCTATTATCTGGATGTGAAAACCATATTCAGCCAAATTCAGGGTGAACCCGAAGCTATTTTGGCCCTTCAAAGAAATTCGAGACATTATTTTCAACGTCCGGATATCGATCATATAGAGCTGGATACTACCAGAACATCGCTTGGCGGTTTTGGTGGAAGTATTGGTGTAGGAAAGGGTGGCCTTGGCCGCTGGCAGTACTCTGAAAATATAAGCTGGTTATCTCCCGGACTGGACCTGAATGACCTGGGTTATTTGAGAATGACTGATGTTGTGTCTCAAAATACAGAGTTGGCATATGTTGTACAGACCCCAACATCGTTATATCGTACTTATTCCGTTACTGTAGATCAATCAAACGAGTGGGGTTTTGACGGTTCTTTGATTATGTCCAGCTATGAATTTAAAAATTCATGGACCTTTAAAAATTACTGGAAATTTAATGCATATCTCAGCCGGGTACCACAATGGCAGGATACCCGTTTGCTTCGCGGCGGCCCGGCATTGACTTTGGATGGGTACTGGTATTATTCTGCGGGTATTCAATCTGATTCCCGCAAAAAATTCAGTTATACTTTGCACAGTTCCGTTACCAAAGTTGATGATGATATCACGTCATTGTTTAGTCTGAATCCCGGTGTAACACTCCGTGTGGGTAATCGTTTCAACATGTCGGGTGAATTAACATACAGCCATAATATTGATGACACGCAATATATCAGCACAATCAATTTTAATGATGTGAATCGTTATGTGCTGGGTCGCATTGATCATGATACCTGGGAAATGACCTTGCGTGCCAATTACGCGTTTACACCTAATCTGATTTTGCAATATTATGTGAGCCCTTATATTTCAGCCGGTTCTTTTTCTCATATCAAATATGTTAAAGATGCGGATGCAGATGAATATGATGATAGATTTTATACCTTTTCTGATGAAGAGACTGTGATTGATGCTGATAACAATACCATGGCGTTTGATGAAACACATGATGGCAATGCAGATTACAGTATTGGGCATCCGAATTTTAACTTTTTCGAGATGCGATCAAATATGGTGCTGCGCTGGGAATTTACTCCCGGGTCTACCTTTTATTTTGTGTGGACACATGGCCGTTCAGATTATATACATGAGCCTGTGCGATCGCTGGGTAAAAATGCTGACCGGTTATTTTCTGTTGAACCGCAAAATGTGTTCATGATGAAACTCAATTACTGGTTTTCGATATAAAGAGAGGAAATTATGATCGATACCCGTTGTACCCGTCGTTCGTTTCTTAAAAAAACAGTTGTTTGCAGCAGTGCAATGTCTCTTGCTCCGCTTTCCATTAGATCCTGGAGTGCGCAGGAACCCAAGGCTTTAATAGATTCATTTGTGAATCCTCCATCGCTGGCGCGTCCGTTTTACCGCTGGTGGTGGAATGGCAATCGGGTGACCGCAAAAGAGATCCGCAGAGAATTACTTTTGATGAAAGAAAAAGGCGCCGGTGGGGTAGAGATCAATCCCATAGCTTTGGATGAAGAATTGTACCCGCACTTGCCTGCAAAACCTTTGGACTGGTTGAGTAAAGAATGGCTGGATATGGTCAAGGTTGCGTGCAAAGAAGCCAAATCTTTGGATATGTATGTGGACTTGATTGTCGGTACCGGATGGCCTTTTGGTGGAAAATTTCTCTTGCCCGAGGAGACCATACAGGGGGTTGAGTTGGAAGTGAGGGATTGCAAGGGACCTGGAACTTTTGAGACCCGGATCGAAATCCCAAATGACGATAACCACAAACTCGTGCAGTTAAAGCTGTTTCCTGCTGTACCACAGTCTGAATCTGACGGTCTGGATGTGATGGACCAGCTGTCGTCAAGTGGTAAATTGCAGATAGAATTAGAGGATGGTGAGTATAAACTCTATATTGTAACCTGGCGTAACCGTTTTCGCGATGTGTTGCACGGAGCACCGGGGGCTGACGGTCCGGTGCTGGACCATTTTAACAAATCCGCAGTTGAAAAATATCTGAACCGCATGTCTGATGAGTTGAAATCCGTTTTGGGTGATGACTTGGGTGCACATATCCGCTCCATGTTTTGCGACAGTATAGAACTGAAAGGCGCAAACTGGACCGGAGATCTGCCGGATGAATTTAAAAAACGGTATGCATATTCGTTAATGCCCTGGCTGCCCTTACTGTTGAACCTGGAAGTTACTGTTAAAGATGATTTTAAAGAAAAACTCGACCGGGTGCGTTATGATATGAGCAAACTTTTGGCAGACCTGTTTATGGAAAGGTTTATTCAGCCATTCCATCAGTGGTGTGGTCAAAACAATGTTCAGAGCCGATATCAGGCGTATGGTGTCCCCTTTTTATATACGGATCTACTCGACGGTTATCTGGTTCCCGATATCCCGGAAAGCGATCAGTGGTTATTTAATCGCGGTTGGGTACATGAGGCGGAAATTGACCAGATCCGGTATGCTATATGGAACAAATATGCATCCTCCGGGGTGCATTTAACCGGTAAAAAGATTACAAGCTGCGAGGCAATGACCAACACAATCGGAGTTTTTCGTGCTACTCTGGAATATATAAAGCAAGCCACGGATTTGAACATTATTTGTGGAGTCAATCAACTGGTTCTACATGGATTTAATTATTCACCGCCCGAAGCGGGTTTTCCGGGATGGATCCGGTATGGTACTTATTTTAATGAAAATAATACCTGGTGGCCCTTTGCTGGATTGTGGTTTGATTACGCCGCGCGACTCTGTCATATATTCCAAAATTCGGCTCCTGTTACGCAGATTGCAATCCTTGGAAATACACCGGACAAATGGTCAAAATACGGTTTGGATCGAAATCCATGGAATACAGAACCACATTATCTGCACCAGTTGTGGCAGGCGTTTAATCATTTTGGCTACATGAGTGATTATATTAATTCCACCGTGATGGAAAATGCAATTTTTGAAAGAGGCGAATTGCGATACGGCCCCATGGCTTACAAGTTGTTGCTGGTTACCGATGTATCCTCGCTTTCCCCTAAAACGGTTGAGGCTTTACAGTTCTTTGCCGCAAGCGGTGGGCAGATTGTTTTTATCGGCCAGGTACCTGTAAGGAGTTTGGGCTACAATGGGACAATGCAAGATGATGAATTTGTAAAATCAACAATTGAACAGCTATTTGCTCAATATCCGGGAATGGTAAAGCGCGTACCGGCCCCTGAAAAAGGTCAGGTAATACCGTGGGCATTGCATACCATACAGGGCATGCGGCTGGTGCCTGATGTTTTGTTTACGGTACCGGACGAAAAGCTGTTCTTCATCCATCATGCTGAGGGCGATAACGATATTTTTCTGATCAGCAATCAGAACCGGGATAAACGATTAGAGTTTGATGCCAGTTTTTCTACAGGAAAAAAGATCCCCTGGAAACTGGATGCAGAAACCGGTGAGATAAAACGTTATCCGCATGGAATGCTGCCCGAAATCATCAATGTTAAACTGGGGCCTTTGGAATCTCTGCTGGTAGTCTACAAGCCGGAAGCAGAACCTGCCGAGTCTAAAAAAGGGGTAGATGCCATCTTTTCAAATCAATTTATAGACAAGGACTTTTTTACAATCAAAGATCCGGAACAATTTTTCGAAATCGATAAAAGTTGGTCCGTAGAGTTGAAACATGTCAATGGCAAGGTTTATCATAAATCCTTAAAAGATCTTAAAGACTTGTCTTTGGATCCTGAATTGAGCAGCTTTTCCGGAACGGCTGTTTATACCTGCAAATTCAAGTCCGGTTGGAGCGGGAAATGTATATTGGACTTGGGCCAAGTGTATGATATTGCTGAACCAGAGCTCGATGGTAAGGGATTGGGTGTTAAGTGGTGGGGAGAACGCCAGTTTGTAGTAGAGCTTTTACCCAATACGGAACATGTTTTACAGATATCGGTTACCAATTTATTATTCAATTATTGTGCTTCTTTAAAAGATAACAAAATTGCACAATTATGGGTTGATCGGACCAAAAGAACAGAACCGGAACCTGCAGGATTATTGGGTCCTGTGCGCATATATAAAATAAAATCCTGATGCTGTATAAACTTTTTTTTCAATAAAAGAAACGTGAGAATTTGTATAATTCTTTTTTTTCGTGTTCTTTCAGTTACTGCCTTTTTGAATATAATTTAACTATCAGAATCAATGCGAGGCCAAAATTTTTCTGTTTTTTTGTTGGAATTTTTTATACTATATAATCAATATTTAATATTTGTAATTTTTTCAATAATAAAACAGATCGAAAATTAATTCAGAACAGCAGGACTCGTTATGACAAACATGAACCAGCAATTTGAACAAAACATTGCCAATGGCTTGCAAAATCTTGGCGTTCGCAAAGGTGGTGTTTTGATGGTACATTCTTCGTTAAAAGCACTTGGTCATGTACCCGGGGGCGCAGAAACAGTAATCCGTGGAATTCTTAAAGCTATAGGTGGTGATGGTACGTTGTTAATGCCCGCATTGTCTTATGAAAGCGTTACTCCTGAACAATCCGTTTTTGATATTGCAAAAACTCCATCCTGTGTTGGCGCCATTCCCGAGTATTTCCGTAAGCGGGAAGGTACAATTCGCAGCATGCACCCCACCCATTCGGTTTGTGGTGTGGGCCCAAAAGCACAAAAGATCCTTGAAAAACATATACTTGATACTACTCCATGCGGCAGTAATTCACCATTTTCTCAGTTACGCAACCTGAATGGCCAGATTTTGATGCTGGGTTGTGGATTAAAACCCAACACATCTATGCATGGTATTGAAGAACTGGTGAATCCCGAATATCTTTGGGGACCGGATGTGGAACATACCTTGGTAGATGGAAAAGGGAATCAGGCAGTTAAAACCTATCGTCGGCATGGTTTTGATGGATGGATCCAGAGATATGATAAAGTTGAACGCATAAAACAGGGACTGCGCCAGGGTAAGATATTGCAGGCCCACTCTTATTTATTAGAGGCCCCGGAATTGTGGTCACGCGCGCATAATCAATTGAAAAATGAACCTTTATACTTTGTAGACAAAGAGGTTAAATGAAAACAAGACGCCAGTTTTTAAAACAGTCTGCCGTATTTACATTAGCAGGATTAACAGCTCCCTGGAGTTGTGCTCGTAAACCCGCTAAACCATTAAAGAATGTGATATGTATTATTGGGGATGATCATGCCGCACATGCACTGGGCTGTTATGGAAATGATTTGGTGAAAACCCCCAATCTGGACAAGCTGGCGACAAAAAGTGTTCGTTTTTCACACGCATACGCCAATGCACCGGTGTGCAGTGCTTCCCGGCAGTCGTTATTAACTGGGCGGTATCCGCATGCCAGCGGTGTAACCCTGCTGCAGACTTCATTTTCTGATAAACAGGAAACCATAGCGGAGCATTTGAAAACCTATGGCTTTGCTACCGGAGTGATTGGCAAAACCCATTTTAATAATGATTTGCCCCACGGTTTTGATGTGCTCAAAGATACTAAAGCCTGGAAAGAATATTTGCAGGCAAATCCTCCTCAAAAGACACCGGAAACATTGGAACACCGTCCTGTTTGGAAGCCGTTTAAAACGCCCGCAAGAATCTGGTTAAACGCAGATGGACTGCCTTCGGAATATTATGACAAGGATGATCTGGGAACATATCTTGCCAATGAATCTGCCGGATTTATTCGAGATCATAAAGACGAGCGATTCTGCCTGTGGGTTGGCTTTCATGAACCGCATTCTCCATTTAATTTTCCAATAGAATATCAGAAAAAATACAATCCTGATGATATAAAACTGCCGCCGGTAAGTGATCAAGACGATCGGTGGATACCCGCAATTTTTAAAGACCTGAGCGATAAAGATAAAAAGGGCATTATCGCTTCTTGTTATACTTCTGTAGAGTATCTGGACAAGAATGTGGGGATTATATTAGACGAACTGGACAAGCAAGGGCTGGCGGATGAAACACTTGTCATATATATAGGGGATCAGGGTTACCTGTTGGGTCATCATAAACGGTTTGAAAAACACATGATGTGGGAAGAAGCTGTACGTTCTCCGTTGATTCTTCGACCCGGTAACCGTTGTGATGCTGAAAACGAAATTGATCCCATTTGCGAATTTGTGGATCTGGCTCCTACAATAACTGATCTTTTAGGATTGGATCAGATGCAGCAGGTACAGGGTAAAAGTCTGGTACCTTTGATTGAGAACAAAACAACTGAACACAAGCCTTATGTGTTTTCCGAGTTTTTAATAGACAACAAGGCCATGATCCGCACGGAAAAGTGGAAATATATATTTACCTCCGGGGTAAGTGATCTGGGACAGGGCTATGCAACCGGCAACGGTCCATCGGGATTGATGCATAGATTGTATGATGTGGTGAATGATCCTTTTGAACATCGGGATGTTGCAAATCTTGCAGAGAATTCAGAAATTTTGAAAAAAATGCAAAATATAATGTTGAACCATTTTAAACAAACACATCCATTTGCTAACAAGCTTCCGAATGATTTGTCAGTTGATGAACAGTTGAGCTGGTTTTGTGTTCCACCGGAGAAAATGTAACTCTGGACGCACAATAGATAAATCCATTATTGTGAATGCCTTTTATACAATTTGCCTGCCAGTATGGGAGCAATCAATATTATATTTAAACAGAATTTATCATTGCAAACATTATCAACAGGAGGAGCAGGTGAAAAGCAGGTCCAAATGTAATCGTCGTGATTTTTTAAAAGTGGGTGCAGCCGCTCCGTTGGGGGCTGTTGTGGGGAAATATGCTTCAACTGAACGTTTAACAACCCAGCCTGAATTTTTTACAGCAAAACCTTTAGACAAAGTACGTATAGGTTTTGTAGGTGTTGGAGGAATGGGCACAGCACATGTTCGTAATTTGTTGAAAATTGATGGTGTTGAGATTCGTGCTGTGGGTGATCTCTTTACGGAGCGTATTGAGCGGGTACAGAATATGTGTAAAGAAGCAGGCAAGTATGTACCTGAAGGATATTCCAAAGGCGAATATGATTTTTATCGTCTTTGCGACCGTGATGATATTGACCTGGTTTATACCGCAACTCCCTGGAAATGGCATACTCCTATCTGTGTAACCGCAATGGAATCCGGCAAGCATGCTGCAACAGAGGTGCCTGCCGCGTTAACCATTGACGAGTGCTGGCAGTTGGTTGAGACCAGTGAACGGACAAAAAAATATTGTATCATGATGGAAAACTGCTGTTATGATAGAATTGAACTCATGGTGCTGAATTTGGTTCGCAAGGGTTTGCTGGGTGAAATTGTTCATGCCGAAGTTGGATATTTGCACGATCTACGTGAGGGCAAGTTTGATTTTGAATCCAAAGGAGAGGCGATCTGGCGGACAGAGCATTCCATCAAACGCAATGGTAATCTTTATACAACCCATGGTTTGGGACCGGCTGCACAGTGTATGAATGTAAACCGTGGTGATCAGTTTGATTTTATGGTTTCCATGAGCAGTAAAGCAGCAGGTTTACACGAATTTGCTGTAGAGAAATATGGAGCAGACAGTAACTGGGCCCGGCAAAAATTTACCCTGGGCGATATAAATGTAAGCTTGATACAAACCAAACAGGGGCGTTCCATAACGCTATACCATGATACCAATCTACCCCGTCCATACAGTCGTAAGAATGTGATTCAGGGAACCCGAGGTATTGCTGAAAAATGGCCGTCACGAATTCATATTGAAGGTAAAAGCCCAAAACATGAATGGGAAGAATTTCAGGTATATCAGGATGAATATGAACATCCTTTGTGGAAAGAGCTTGAGGAGAAATCCAAAGGCGCCAGTCATGGTGGAATGGATTTTATTGAAGATTACCGTTTGATCAAATGCCTGCGGGAAGGGAAAAATCCTGATCTGGATGTATATGATGCCACATCGTGGAGTGTGATATCACCCTTGAGTGAGATTTCAGTGGCCCATAAAAGTAGTCCTGTGGATATACCGGATTTTACCCGAGGGACCTGGAAAAACCGTGAGCCTATTGGAATTATAGGAGCCTGATTATTATTCCTTAGGGCAAATCTCGAATTGAAAATCAGTAAAACGTTTTGATTTTAACGCCGGTATTTGTATTGCATTAATCTGGTCAACAGATATTGGTTGATTTTTGCAGCAGGATTGAAGATATTAGTAATAATCTTGAACCATTATGAATAGACATAAAAAACTCAAAATAAATGAACAATCAGAGGTCGAAATGGAAAACAGTAATGCTTTTAATCGCCGCGGATTTATCAAATCTATAAGCGGTATTGGGGCTGGAATAATTCTGGGGTGTAATGGAGCAGGCAGTCAACAAAAGGACCGTCCTACCGGTTCAAAATACATGGGCGATTATGCAGCACCACCAATAGAGACCGTAAGATGTGCATTTATTGGAGTCGGATCGCGTGGACCCGGTCATGCACACCAGATTGCCGAGATAGAAGGGACCGAAATTGTTGCAATCAGTGATCTGTATGAAGATCTGGCAATGAAAACCGCTAATGCCTGTAAAGAACGGGGCAAGGGCACCCGTCACCAGAATATTGCTACCTATTTTGGTGATGAAAATTTATGGAAAAAAATGCTGGCTGATGTTAAACCCGACGCTGTAATTATAGCTACCCCCTGGAGACTGCATGCGCCAATGGTTATTGAAGCCATGAAAAATGGAGCTCATGCGTTTGTTGAGGTCCCTATTGGTATAAACTTGAAAGAAATGTGGGAGATTGTAAATACTTCTGAAAAGACCGGCAAGCATTGTATGATGATGGAGAACGTTAATTACGGGCGTGAAGAACTGCTCTATCTCAATATGTGTCGGCAGGGAGTTATTGGTGAACTGTTACATGGAGAAGCCGCTTATATTCATGAACTACGTACTCAGATGAACGATGTAGAACGTGGAACCGGATCGTGGCGTACATATCATTATTCCAAACGTAACGGTAACCTGTATCCTACTCATGGATTAGGACCTGTTGCGCAATATATGAACCTTGCCCGTGGGGAAGATTATTTCTCCCGTATCGTTGCTTTTTCTTCACCTGCAAAAGGCAGGAATGCCTGGGCAAAATCACATTTTCCACCGGAACACAAATGGAACCAGCTGGATTTTCAAGGTGGTGATATTAATACATCAATAATTAAAACCGGTATCGGTCGAACGATTATGGTACAATGGGACGAAACCAGTCCACGTCCTTATACCCGTCATAATTTGATCCAGGGAACCAAAGGAACGCTGGCGGGTTTTCCTGCACGAATAGCCCTTGAAGGCGGTGTGGAAGGTGTAACTGAAACACATCATGAATGGGTAGAAGGTGAAAAGTTACATGCTATTTATGAAAAGTATGAACATCCGTTGTATGTTCGTTTGGGTGAACTGGCGAAAAAGATGGGTGGACATGGTGGAATGGATTTTATTATGCTTTATCGCATCATTGAATGTCTGCGGAAAGGACTGCCGATGGACCAGAATGTATATGAAGGGTGTTTCTGGAGTGCGGTAGGACCGTTAAGCGAAGATTCTGTTGCTCAAGATGGATCACCACAAGTCTTTCCTGATTTTACCCGTGGTGAGTGGAAAAATACCAATCCGCTTCAGATTATTGCATAATTTTTTTTCATGGGGTGATAACTCTATCGTTGTCATCCCTTTTTTATTTCAATAGATCCAGGGGCATTTTTGTACCATAAACGCTTATTAAATATATTAATTACAATCAACTGTTAAAACTGGCATTATTCTTGTTATATGAATTTGTATTCAACTATTCTCTTAATTTAGAGGGGTTAATATTAATATGCCCAACTGTTCAGATTACAAATTTTTATTTGATACCAGTAAAGATGGAATTGTATTTTTGGCTAAAGATCACACCATCACCGGCGTAAATACCTCGTTTTGTGAGCTGCTGGGGTACGAACATTCTGAACTAGAAGGGCTGGCCTTTACACAATTGCTTCCCCTTAAATGGACTGAAATAATTGAAAAGACCTGGGTTGAGATTGACAATGATCAAATTGCAAAAGAGTTTGAAATAGAATGTATACACAAAAACGGCAATTTGATACCGGTTAATATAAAGACCTGGCCCGTTAAAAATGAAAATGGTCTCAGCTTTGTTTATTTATTAATGGTAACAGATATAACCCAGAAAAAACAGCTTGAACAGCGACTCTACCAATCACATAAAATGGAAACCGTGGGTCAGCTTGCTGCGGGTATGGCCCATCAATTAAATACTCCCCTTACTGTTATTAAAACCCGAATGAAGATTATTGCCAATGCAATTGATGATGAAAAGCTTTTAAAACAGGCTATGAATATTGATGAGAATGTAGACCGTATGGCGGATATCATCCAAAATCTGTTGGGATTTTCCAGAAATGCTGACCAGTTTTATGAATCTGTTGATATTAATAAATTAATACAAACCGTCAATAGTCTTTTAGAGACACAATTAAAGAAAAACAGTATAGAGTTTATAACCCAACTTGATCCGGATTTAAAGGCAATTTCTGCTATTAAAACCAAAATCGAGCAGGTGTTGTTAAATCTGTTAATCAATGCAATGGATGCAATTCATACAAATGGTAAAATTACAGTTATTACAAAAAATATGGTTTACAAGGGGCAAGAATGTGTTATGATCAGTACAAGTGATACAGGTGATGGGATCCCTGATAAAATTAAAAATCATATTTTTGATCCATTTTTTACTACAAAACCTCCGGGTAAAGGTACAGGATTAGGCCTTTTTATTTGTCATAGTATTGTTCAGGAACACAACGGGACCATATTTGTTACCAGTATGTTGTATGAAGGAACTACGTTTACAGTATTATTACCTATAGCGCAGGGAAAGGATATTGAACCGCGATTTTAATATATTGATTGTGGATGATGATCTTGACTTGCGGGAAAGTCTGGCAGATTTCCTCAATAGTCAGGGGTATCAGGTTGAAACTATTGGTACTGCAATAGAGGCATTTCAGCTCTATCGACAGTATGTATATGATCTTGTGATATCTGATGTAGTCATGAGCAAGATTGATGGTATTGAACTATTGAAAATGATCAAATCGTTTGATATCAATGCCCAGGTTATATTGGTTACAGGATATTCATCCATTCAGGGAGCCGTTGAGGCAATTAAAATTGGCGCTGATGATTATTTTACCAAACCCTTTGATCTTGATAAAATTAATAAAGTGGTTGAACGGTTATATCAGAACAAGCTGCTATATGAAAAAAATCAAAAGTTAAAACAACAGTTACATCGTGAACAATTTCCGGCAATTGCAGGCAAATCTGAGAAATTACACAAAACGCTTGAACAGGTTGATTCTGTTGCAGATTCTGATATCTCTGTACTGGTGACCGGAGAGAGCGGTACGGGTAAAGAGTTGATTGCCAAGGCCATACATCAAAAGAGTTCGCGAAGCAATGAACCTTTTATTCCTGTCAACTGTGCGGCAATTCCCCAAGATTTACTTGAAAGTGAGTTTTTTGGACATGAAAAAGGAGCTTTCTCCGGAGCTATTAATCGTAAATACGGTTTATTTGAAGTCGCAAACCAAGGAACCTTGTTTCTGGATGAGATTGGAGAAATGCCTATTGAACTGCAAGCCAAGCTGTTGCGAGTTGTAGAAACCGGTACGGTGCGCAGGGTAGGTGGAACTGCAGAAATAAATGTGGATGTTCGGTTTGTTTGTTCTACAAATCGTAATCTGGAAGAGGAAATTGAAAATGGTATGTTTAGAAAAGACCTGTATTTTAGACTCGCCGGATTCGAGATAACCTTGCCGCCATTGCGAGAAAGAAAGCAGGATATACCCTTAATTATGGAGCATTTTATCCGCAGAAAACAATGCACCATGCAGTTTTCTGAATCATTTATTATAGCATTAATGATGTATGATTGGCCGGGTAATGTAAGGGAGCTTGAAAATGTAATTGACCGGGCATTACTGTTATCAAAAGGCAAACCGCCCAAAATCATTCATTTGCCTGTTGAAATTCAAAAAGCGCATCTTGCAAGGCAGGAAGCGGAACAGCTCAGTGAAGAGCAAATTGAAACACTTCAAACCGTTGAACGTAAACATATCCTCAAAATATACGAATACTGCAATCACGACAAAGAAAAAACCGCAAAACTGTTAGATATTGGCTTAAAGACGTTGTATCGCAAACTCCATTCATATCAGTCCTAAATTGTCAAAATGACAATTGGGGAAATCCAATTTCATAAACCTTCAAATGCTATTCTTATCCAGGTATTTGCCCGAAAACCGCAAATATGTTGATTTATGCTTTAAAAAAGTAATAATTTTGAGCAAATTTTTTAGAATTGTCAAAATGACAATTTGTATAAATTCCTCACACCTGCAATGCGCCTAACTTATTGATTTATAATGATTTGCAATTTTGGTACAGGATTTGATATAAAAGAATCAATTATATTGATTAATAGTTATTAATTGGTGGGTGGTTATCGCCAGGGTGGTATCTACTTAAGTTAAAATGTGTAGAGGGTGGCTATGTGTTCGATTTCACTTTTAGAATCAAATATTGAATGTAAATCCATTCAAAATAAAATTTATAAAACACGTCAGAATATTTTTGTAGAAAATGATGTAGAAAATTCATGTCTGTTTGCTGCCGAGACGATTCAGATTGATGGCAAGATTAAAAGTTCTCAAAATTCAATTTTAGTGGCTGGGGAAAGGATAATTGTCAAAGATGTGGAGGTTGCTGAAAATGCTGTTATTCATTTCAAGGTTGGCAGCGATTATGATATAGAAGATAAACTTGATGCTTTGGAAGAAGAAATTGCAAGTCTTGAACAACGAATTGAAAATATATCTACCTCGATTAAAGAAAATATTGCTGGTAATGTCCAGGAAGAAATGGACAAGTTGATAAATCGTCAACGGACACTGGATTCGATTTTATATTATTTAAAAGAACGACGTGTTGAACTATTAAAACTATGTGAAACGCCTTCAAAAGCATTCGTTTTGATCAAGGGTAAAATCTCAGGCAAGATCAAGGTTACTATACATAACCATGAAATAGAACATATTGATTGTTGTGGAAATACCATATTTTTGCTTTCGCCAAACAATACCGTTGTGGGAATTAAATATGATTATAATATAGATATTCTTCAAGAATCGTTAGGGAGGTAAGTTGATGAGTAAAGATGTTCAGAATGATTTTCCGCAGTATTTATCCTTTAGGCTTGATAAAGAATTATATGCGATAAATATTGCAAAAGTTAAAGAAGTATTGGATTTAACAAAAATTACCAAGGTGCCGCGTACACCTGAATTTATGCTGGGTGTAATTAATTTGCGTGGCAGTGTTGTACCTGTAGTTGACATGAAAATGAAATTTGATATGGGACAAGTTGAACATACGCGTGATACCTGTATCATTATTGTTGAAGTCAAGCTGGATGGTGAATCCATAACATTGGGGCTGCTGGCAGATTCTGTTAATGAAGTGATGGAACTATTAAAAGAACAAATTGAAGCTGCACCCAAAATGGGAACACGAATTAACAATGATTTCATTAACGGAATGGGAAAAAGTGATGAAGACTTTATCATTTTATTAGATATTGATAAAATATTCTCAGTGGATGATATCATCAATATTCAACAATCTGAAGAAAAACCGAAAAGTAAAAAGGTAAATAAAAAAGAGCCCAAAAAAGAACTTGAAGCGCAGGAGGCGTAACATGCTAAAGAATTTTAAATTAGGTACAAAACTGGGATTAGGATTTGGGATTTTAATTGCCATATCGATTATTTTGGGAGCTATGGCCGTTATAAATATGGCAAGAGTGCAAACAAAAGCGAATATGCTGGCAGATGAATATGTTCCTGAAGTGGGTGTTGCAAATCAAATTGAAAGAAATTCTTTATTAACAATGTATAATATCAGGGGATATGGTTTAACAAAAGAACAAAAGTTTTTGGATGAAGGACGTAAATATCTGGGTGAAGTAGAGTCCAGTTTGTCCGATGCACTTGAGCTTGCAGACCATGCAAAACATCTTGTGAAATTACAAGGATCTGTTGAAAATGTTGAAGAGCAAGTTACTATTTATAAAAACCTGGTTGATGAAACCGAACAAACCAATCAAAATATGGCAAAATTACAAACGCAACTGGATAAAGCCGCTGCAGATTTTATGACGAGTTGTAGTATGTTTTTGCAGAGTCAGAACTCGCAAATGGTATCAGACATTCGCAGTAATGTCGGTAATGAAAAATTGTTAGAACGGGTTAGTAAAATCAATCTTGTAAATGATGTGATAGATCTTGGAAATGCAGCACGATTAATCGCTTGGAAATCTCAAGCATTAAGAAAGCCAGAGTTGATGGAACAAGGTACTCCACTATTTACTCAGATGGATGAAAAGTTTTTGGAATTGCGGGAAATTACCCGTAAAGCTCAGGATATTAAAGAGATTGATGATACCAAAGCAGCTGCGGATCTTTATAAAAACACGGGTCTGGCTATTTTGGATGATTGGAATAAATTAGAAGATTTGAATGTAAAACGTGACCAATCTGCTAATCAGGTGCTAGAAGGCTCTCAAAATGTTGCATTGGCTGGTATTAACCAGACTGAAGGCATTGCAAAAGATACTGTGGGAATACTCAAATCATCATCTTTAACCATGATCGTTGGACTGGTACTCGCTTTATTGATTGGTATTTCTTTTGCAGTCTTTCTGACACGGATTATTACAGCACCATTGATCAAAGGTGTAGAGTTTGCAAAACGTGTTGCTAACGGTGATTTGACAGCTGAACTTGATTTGGAACAGGATGATGAAATTGGCCAATTGGCCAAGGCGTTACGGAACATGATTGAAAAACTCCGTAGTGTAATTATGGATGTTCAAACTGCTGCTGATAATGTTTCATCTGGTAGTATGGAATTGAGCTCCAGTTCACAAGAAATGTCACAGGGTGCAACTGAACAGGCAGCTTCTTCAGAAGAGGCATCTTCTTCAATGGAACAAATGGCTTCAAACATTGAAGCTAATGCAGATAATGCCCAGCAGACCGAAAAAATAGCCACCAAAGCATCCAAAGATGCGGAGGAAAGTGGCAGAGCAGTTGATGAAACAGTAGCTGCGATGAGAGAAATTGCAAGTAAGATTTCAATAATTGAAGAGATTGCACGCCAAACCGATTTACTCGCATTGAATGCTGCTATTGAAGCTGCCCGCGCCGGTGAACATGGAAAGGGATTTGCTGTTGTTGCGGAAGGTGTTCGCAAGTTGTCTGAGCGCAGCCAACAAACTGCCGCAGAGATTAACACGCTTGCCGGATCCTCTTCTGAAGTCGCTGAAAAAGCCGGTGAAATGTTGAAAGAATTGGTGCCTGATATCCGGCGTACTGCTGACCTGGTGCAGGAAATTTCTGCTGCAAGTATAGAACAACGTACCGGTGTTGAGCAGGTTAACAAAGCCATGCAGCAACTGGATCAGGTTATTCAACAGAATGCTTCTGCTGCTGAAGAAATGTCATCAACTTCTGAAGAATTGTCCAGCCAGGCAGAACAATTGCTTGAAACCGTTGAGTTTTTCAATATTGGCAATGTTACAAAGCGGGCAAGACAACACAAGACTATAAATGTTGCAAAAACTACAAAAATCAATACGAAAAATGGTACCAGCAAAGCTAATGGTGGTGTTCATATTCAACTTGAATCCACATCTTCTAATGGAGGCGATTCATATGACAGTGATTTTGAAAGATTTTAAAAAACTGCATTGCTCATAATAGTGTCCTGCCATGCCCTCTGTTTGTACCAATAAGCAGAGGGCTTTTTTTATGGAATAATTTACCCAACAAATCCTTTTTAAATGTTTAGAGATTTTATTATTTTTATGACTGTATAAAAAAAGGAGTAATTTTAGATGTATAATTTTGAGTTTTATAATCCAGTACGAATTGTTTTTGGTAAAGGTACTATAAAAGAATTGTCTCGGTTGATTGATAAATCCTCAAAGGTTATGATCGCTTATGGTGGCGGTTCCATAAAAAATAACGGCGTTTATGATCAGGTTATGAATGCATTAACTGGTTATGATATTGTTGAATTCAGCGGAATTGAAGCAAATCCACAGTATACTACCTGTATGAAGGCGGTAGATGTGATTAAAAAGGAAAAAGTGGATTTTGTATTGTCGGTTGGTGGCGGTTCGGTACTGGATGCGGTCAAGTTTATTTCAGCAGCAGTCAAGTTTGATGGCGAACCCTGGGATATTTTGACATCCGGTGCTAAAATACAATCTGCTATGCCTTTTGGAAGCGTGTTGACTTTGCCGGCTACCGGGTCAGAAATGAACATGAATGCCGTGATATCGAGAGATGAAACCGGTGAAAAACTGGCTTTTGGAAATCCCAATGTATATCCGAAATTTTCAGTCCTGGACCCTGAATCCACATTTTCATTACCGGTACGACAAATCTCTAATGGTGTTGTAGATGCATTTGCTCATATTATGGAACAATATATGACCTATGATGTAAATGCACCTATTCAGGACAGATATGCAGAAGCACTATTGATGACCTTGATTGAAGAAGGCCCCAAGGCTCTTGAGAATCCAAAGGATTATGATGTGCGTGCCAATATTATGTGGGCTGCTACAATGGCTCTGAATCATTTGAACGGAACCGGAGTGCCTCAGGACTGGGCAACGCATATGATAGGTCATGAATTAACCGCACTTTATGGAATTGATCATGCCCGCACGCTGGCAATTGTAATGCCCGCAGTTTGGAAACATCAACGCAAAGAAAAAGGTGAAAAGCTTGCGAGATATGCCCGCAGAGTTTGGGGCGTTGAGACCTCTGATGATGAAAAAGCAATTGATCATGCTATAGAAAAAACGGTTGCGTTTTTCAAGCAGATGCAGGTACCGGTGAGCTTGAAGGATGTGGATTTGACACCGGCAGATTGTAGTAAAGCTGTAACACAACTTGAAAACCGCAAGGTTAAGTTGGGTGAGCATGGCAAGATTACGTTTAAAGAAGTTGAAGAAATTTTGGAACTTGCCGCATGAAATAGGTGAAAACTATTCATTCTATTTTTGTAACAATTCAGGGCTGCATGCGTAATAATACATGTAGCCCTTTTTTTAATTCCGGTATTTATTATTTATGGAGGAATCACCCAAATGGCAAGGAAATCCAGAAAAAAAATAGTTTGGATCGTGATCATTATATTATTGGTATTAATTGTTGGTGCGGCTGTTGTTTTGTCAAAGACTGGCAAAAAAGAAGCACCCCAAAATACAGTCAAGGTATCACGTGCAGATATTATAGATAAAGCCCTTGCGGTGGGCTCTATTGAACCCAGAAATGAGATTGCGGTTAAATCCAAAGTTTCCGGGGTAGTTGGGAAACTCTTGGTAGATGTTGGGGATTTTGTTGAAAAGGGGCAGGTTATTTTAGAGGTGAATCCCGATCCTACACCGCTTGAACTGGCGGCTGCCAAACGACGGGTTGAAAGCGCCTGGATTGAACTTGAAACTGTTAAAAAAGAAATAGCCCGTAAAAAGAACCTGCTTGAAAAAGGCCTGATCTCTGATCAGGAATATGAAACCCTGAATCAGGAATATGAACAAGCTGTTTTGAGTCACAAAATTGCAAAAGAAGGACTGGACCTGATAGAAAAAGGTAAAGTGAAAATTGCAGATACAGATATTGAAACCGTTGTCAAGGCCCCCATTTCTGGCTTTATTCTTGAAAAAAGTGTAAATGTTGGTGATCCGGTTGTGCCTTTAACATCATATCAGGCGGGTACTGAACTGATGAAAATGGCCAATATGGATGATTTGATATTCAAGGGCACAGTTGATGAAATTGATGTTGGCAAAATCAAAGAAGGTATGAATTGTGACTTGCAAATTGGCGCGTTACCGGGCAAAAAAGTTACAGGGCATGTAACATTGATCTCTCTTAAAGCACGTAAAGAAGACAATACCACCGTATTCCCTGTAGAAATTGTTATTGACAAGGCCGACGATGCTGTATTACGGGCCGGGTTCTCTGCAAATGTAAATGTTATTATCGCGAAAAAAGATAGTGTACTGTCTTTACCAGAACGTGTGATAACCTTTCGCAGTGATTCTGCTTTTGTTATGCTGCCTGCTCCCGAGGGTGAAGAAGCCACAGAAAAATTTATTGAAACCGGTTTAAGCGATGCCATTACCATAGAGATTACCTCTGGTCTGAATGAAGGTGATGAAGTGCTGGAAAAAAAGATCAAAGAGATCATATAAGGTGAGCGTATGAACCAGCTTTTAGATAATATTCGAGAAGTTTTTTATTACCTCAGGCAATACAAAGGCCGAACATTTATGACCATGTTTGGTATTATTTGGGGAACCATGACCATTGTATTGCTGCTGGCTTTTGGTGTTGGCGTTGAAAAATCCATGAAAAAAAACATGCACGGCATGGGTGAAAGTATAGCAATCATGTGGCCGGGAAGAACCAGCAAGGTTTTTCAGGGATATAATAAAGAAAGACGTATTCGTTTACGTGCCGAAGATGTGGAACTGATGCGTAATGAAGTCGGTGAGTTTAGTGCCATAAGTCCCGAGTTTATTAAATATGGTGTTCCGGTACGTCATGGTGACAAGATCAACCAGGCTACCATTGCCGGAATGCTCCCGGAATACGGTGCAATGCGCAATGTTTTGCCTCGTCCCGGAGGCAGATGGTTGAATGATATGGATTTAAAGGAAAAACGGCGGGTTTGTTTCATCGGGTACAAGCTGCGAGATCTTTTGTACGGTGAGAATGCATCGGTTATAGGCAAGTATTTGATGGTAGGAGATATCCCTTTCCGTATTATTGGTGTATTGCAAGAGAAGACCCAGCCTTCCAGTTATTCATCACGCGATCATGATCGTGTATTTATGCCAATGACTACGTTTCAATCCATTTATGGTTATGTATATGTAAGTAATGTAGTATACCAGGTTGCTGATCCACGCAGGAACAAGATTGCGGAAGATAAAATATATAAAGTTTTGGGCAAGAAATTAAAGTTTGATCCCACAGATAAACAGGCTCTTGGTATTTGGGATACCACCGAGCAGGACAAGTTTATATATTATTTCAGCCTGGGATTCAAAATCTTTTTGGGTATAATTGGTACTATCACTCTGATTGTTGGAGGCATTGGACTCGCTAATATTATGTATGTTGTGGTCCAGGAGCGTACCCGGGAAATTGGGATCAAGCGCTCGATAGGCGCAAAAAGCAAGCAGATCATGGGCCAGTTTCTGTTCGAGTCTTTTATGATAATTGGTATGAGTGCGGCAATCGGGCTGGCGTTGGCAGTTGTTTTGATTAAACTGATTTCCAAGCTTCCAATAGAAGAATATGTAGGACATCCGGAATTGTCATGGAGTGTGGCAATTGCATCTACAGCAGTTTTGGGCTTGATAGGATTTTTAGCCGGTTATTTCCCGGCACGCAAAGCCTCACGTCTGGATGTTATTGAATGTTTGCGATACTAGAGAAAAGGTTGCGCAATGCAAATAATGATTTTTTTACAGGAATTTATTGGTGATTTAAAAAAGCAAAAGACCCGTGCGTTTTTAACCACTATTGCAATCACCTGGGGTACGCTGGCGGTTATCCTGCTGATGGCTTTTGGTGAAGGCTTGGCTTTCCGGATGAAAGAAGGATTTTTAAATGCCGGTGACCGGATCATCCGAATCTATGGTGGTCAGACAACCAAAAAATACCAGGGAATGCCCATTGGCAGACGCATTCGCCTGGTTGAAGATGATGCTCGGATTTTATTGGAAAGTATACCCGAAGTAGTGGCTGTTAACGCGCAAATGGGCAGACATGTGCGTCTGCGCAATGGTGAATTAAGTGCTTCTACTTTTATGGAAGGTGTGTACCCGGAATTTGAATTTTTGCGCAGAACATATCCTGCTGCCGGTGGGCGTTTTTTAAACCAAAAAGACCAGCTTGAAAAGAAACGTGTGGTTTTTCTGGGAGGCGAAGTAGCCAAAGATGTGTTTGGTAGCCAGGACCCTATCGGGCAAAGCCTGACCATTGATGGTATCCCATTCAAGGTGATTGGGATCATGCCAAAGAAACTGCAAACTTCAATGAATAACGGTCCGGATGACCGGCGTGCAATTATCCCTTTTTCCACTTTTCAGAGTATTTACGGATATCGTTATCTGGGAGAATTGATTGTAAAGCCGGACCAGCCACATAATAGCGAACTTGTGAAATCTGAAGTGAGACGCATCCTTGGTAAAAAATATGGTTTTGATCCCACGGATGAACGAGCGGTACCCATGTGGGACTTTATCGAGCAGGAAAAACAAAGCGATAAAGTATTCAAAGGGATTAATATCTTTTTGGGTGTAATTGGTGCAATGACCCTGGTGATTGCCGGTGTGGGCGTAGCCAATATCATGTATGTTGTGGCTAAAGAACGTACTCGTGAGATTGGAATCAAACGTGCTATAGGCGCCAAAAAAAGGCATATTATTTCACAATTTGTATTCGAGTCTTTGCTTATATCTGCGATTGGAGGTGGATTGGGGCTTCTCGTTGCTCTTGGCGTGATCAAGCTGCTATGGATGATGCCGGCCCAGGGAGACGGACCCATGCAGTTCCTTGGCAGGCCTCTATTGTCACATGGTGTTGTTTTGACGACGATAATTATACTTACCCTGATTGGTCTGCTTTCGGGAGTGTTTCCGGCAAGAAAAGCCGCAAATGTAGAACCTGTAGATGCTTTGAGATATGAATAATTAAAAGGTGCTGTTCTCAGCACCTTTTTTTTTGCCATGTTGTCAATTGATAAATGATTCAAGTGAATTAACTTGATAGAATACGAAAATACGAATAACAGTAATTCACACGAATTGTATTAAATGGAATGACAAACTGTATAATTCACTTGATGTGTGTTCTGAAAGTTTATTAATAAATTCAAGTTTAGACACAAATTTTAAAACAGAATCTTTTTTACCACAAAACTCCCAGCCCTGCCTGCATACCGGTATTATAATGCTTGTTGTGCAGATTCCCTTGAAAAACAAACATGAACCGTTTATAGACTTTATAATTCAATCTGTAAGACAAGCCGTTATAGATACCTCGTTTTGTATTCACATACCCCAATGAGATACTGCTATATTTATCCGGAAAAATATAATTCATGCTGATATTTAAAACGCCAAAAACATTTTCAGAAAAAATATCGATAGAAATGTATAATTTTTCCAGGTTACCATATTTATATGCAATGAGGGGCTGCAACCTGTCTTTGGTTGGGCCCTCGTCATATTTTAGCGAATAGTGGTAACGAAATCCATACATAACGCAACCATGTCTGGTTTGAAAATAGTAACGTGGAGAGATGTAAAAATATCGGTCTGCTGTGGGAATTGTTTCGTCGATGTATGCAGCTGTGATACCCCAGCCTTTGTGTCCTGGGATTGGCAGAAAAGAGAATTTGGTTATAGAAAAGGGATTGTTGCTGTGAAATTCTTCGCCATAGACTTTATTTTCACCAGATATCAATTCTATCTGATAGTTTGCATGCAATACCTGAGGTCTTTTAAAATTAGAAAAAGATGTGCGTCTTGGGGATTGCTGGAAAACGATGTTATTATATACAGATACTTGCGCAAACATGGGAAACGCTGCAAGCAAAACAGTCCAGATTGTTAACAGACCGGAAAATGATCTTTGTGAACAATTTTTCCTGAAAGGGGTTATCATTGTTGAATATAAAACAACAATGTTTGGGGTTCAAGTTTAATTTGTTAAAAAATCAAAAATATTGCCAATCGTGCTGGAATCGGTTTTGTAGAATTCTGTATATCTACACTTGGTGCAGGTAACTGAGGTGAATTTTTTATTCTGTACATCAAATATTTTAGCCAGCGCGCCACCGGTAGCGCGCATTTGATCAATTTCACACTGGGTGTTTCTGCATTTGGGACATATAAAATTAAAATTGATATGTGGATCCATCATTAATCCTCATCTTCTTCAACTATAACAGCAGTACCATACACCAGGATTTCTGCTGCGTTTGCCATGAGCTCGCTGGTGCTGAACCGTACACCTACAACGGCATTTGCGCCAAGACTTTTTGCATCGGCAATCAGTCGATCCAGGGCTTGTTCACGTGATTCTGCCATGAGTTTGGTATAATCTTCAATTTCTCCACCAACAAGTTGTTTGAAACCGGCGATTATGTCTTTACCCACAAAACGGGCCCGAATGGTGTTGCCTTTGACCATTCCCAGAGTTTTTATAATGTGTTTGTGATGTATTGTATGTGTAGTGGTGAGAATCATCGTTTAATCTCCTTATAAGGGTCAGATTTGTAGGTGAACATGCGTTCACGTGCTACAGACACCAGCAGAACCGCCAATCCACCGATCAGAAAAAAAGTGCCAAACTTCATTATGACCGGCATTTGCGCGTCCTGAATGATGGCTTTGAAAAATTTGTAACCACCATAGGTAAGCAGTATCATTGCACCGATTGAGAAAAATATCCAACCGATACCCCGTTCAATACGGTTATATATGTCAACCCAATAGGTATCCCATAATTCATCAGGTGGGGTTTTAAACTTCATTGCTGTGGTTTTCTCCTTGAGCTGTTGAAATTCCTGATATTCCTGAACAAATTCCGGGTGTTCTGCAAGTAGTGATTCAAATTCCTGTTGCTGCTTCTCGTCCAGTTCACCGTCTATAGCACCCATCATTAATATTTGAAATTTTTCTTTAATATGATTATAATCTGTCATGAGTAGAAACCTTCCAGTTTTGCTTTCAATGCTTTGCGGGCATTATAAAGGCGGGACATAACGGTGCCGATGGGGCATTCCAGAATTTCGGCAATTTCTTTATATGAATAATCTTGAATATCTTTGAGTATGATAATTTCTCGTTCCTGTTCTTTAATTTGTTCAAGGCCCTGCCAGACCGCTTTTTGAGCTTCGTTTTGCTCTACCATTGATTCTGTGCTGTGAGAATCATCTGCAATGGAATTGATCTCGTACTCGTCCATTTCCGAAAAAGAGCGGGCATGACGGGATTTGTCACGTAAATGGTTAAAGCACAGGTTGCGTAAAATACGATAATACCAGGTAAAAAAGCTGCGACTGGGATCAAAGGATTTTATCGCTTTAAACGCCCTTACAAATGCGTCTTGAGACAAGTCAACCGCATTGTCATGCGAGCCAACCAGTCCTAAAGCGGAATAGTAGGCCCTTTGCATATATTTTTCCACCAGATAGCCAAACGCTTGCGCGTTACCTTGCTGGCAATAGCGTATCGCATCTGTATCGCTGGTTATGGTTTGACGGGCTTGCGATACCATTGCCGGTGCGGCGGAATTGGGGTTGTTCAATACAATCTCCATTTGTATACATTTTCCTGAATGTTTGCTTTGTGATGATAAACACAAAACAACATTTTATTCAATGAAAATAGAAAAAAATGAGTAACGAGTCAATTTTTTTTTCGTATATTGACAATATCTTGTAAAAAAATGTAATTATGATAAAAGGAGGCAACAATGAAACGCTGTTTGATCATTCTGGTTTCCACTGTACTGGTTATATCTGTTTTAAACGGATGTGGAAAATCACCTGAAGAAAAACAGATGGAAAAAGCAGAACGCCAAATGGAGGAAGCAAGTGAGCAAATGGCCAAGGCTGGTGAAAAAATGGCTGAAGGCTTTGGCGAGGGCATGGAAGAGATGGCCAAAGGTATGGAAGAAATGGCTAAAGCCCTGGGACAAATGAGTGATGAAGTGGTTGATTCCAAAGTTGAACCGGTTGATTATAAAGATCTAAAATCTTTGCTGCCTGGTGATTTACGAGGCCTGAACAGAACCGATGCTAGTGGAGAAAAGACCTCTGCATTGGGTATGAAGATTTCACAGGCTACCGCGGAATATGAGAACAATGACGGGGGTTCTATAGAGATCGAGATCACGGATATGGGTAATATGAACAAGCTGGTAAGGATGACCCAGCTTGCATGGCTGGCAACTGATATAGACCAGGAAGGTGATTCCGGTTATGAAAAAACCACAACTATCAAGGGACACCGGGCATTTGAAAGCTGGGACAAAGATCAGGAATATGGTCAGGTAACCTTGTTTGTGGCAGAGCGGTTTGTTGTTAAAGTTGATGGTAATAATGTAGATATGGATGATATTAAAAAAGCCGTTGACAAGATTGATCTCAATAAACTTGCTAAAATGAAATAATGAGGTTTTTTTGAGACGTTATTTTATATTTATTTTGATAGTTTATATGATTGCTGCCGGTTTTACAGGACCGGCAGCGTCTTTTGCAGGTACCCGTGCGTTTTCATTGACACAGTTTCAAGATCAATGGGAGCAGGCAGGTAAAGATACGGATAATGCCATTTTGCTGTATTTGTGTGGAATCAACCGGGTTGATGGATTTGTAACGGATGCAGAGAACCAGGATGTTGTAGTGTATGGTCAGGTATTAGAGGACCGTATGCCGCTGTACACAAATGATTTTGTGATCGCATTACGAAATGCGTGGATGGTTTATGCCGAGTTGAAAGATAATACTTATTATTACAGCAATCCCGGTTGTTCTATAGATCCGAATGCAAAAGTGCTGGCGCAATTGAATGAATTGTCTCAACGCTTGAATTCCGTAACCGATGCTGAAGCCAAAGACACTGTGATTGAGATGTGGCATGATATCTGTAAATTGCCCCAGACTGTGCGGGTGTTTGGCATTCCATTCGAGTCCCGGTTTGCTTCGGTTATGGTAGATGCGGATTACCTGTTAAAACGCATTGTAGATGGTTCGTTTGTGCCGGATGTAAACGGTATTACCGGATTATTACCTGCTGTAAAATCACAGATGGAAACGGATATCAGGGTAGGCAATTCTATTACCGTGGGAATTGCTTCCATGAATCGGTTCTGGTTTTATCCCGGTGATTATCAGTTCAGTTATGATGATCAGGTTGCAAAGATTGATGATTGTCCTGTAACGCTGTTGACAGAATCGCAATATCTGCACTCGTCGGAAAAGAAATTGATGGGTTCCGGAAAAGCTGATCCCATGGCGGAGGCGTTTACGAATAATTTTACCTCACATTATCAGGAGCTGGCAGAGACCGAGCCCTTGTATGCAGAGCTTGAGGAACTGTTTCGTCTGGTTGCACTTGCCAAGCTGATGGAGTATTACAAACTCCGGAATATCGTGGATATGGATTATCTTCTGGAACAGCATGCGGTTGGTGATACACCGGTACCCAAAACGCTGGAAGGGATCTCCCGCATTGAGAGGTTTGAACATACACGTGAAATTGAAAATGGTACCGAAACGATCAAATTGTGGCTGCCAAGCTGCGGTGGTGTGGGCATTGATATGGAAGTGGGTCCCGATGTCCTGCAAAAAGATATTGAGGGCAAACTAAATACCTTAAAAAAACGGGTCCTCGATGCCAGACCCCAAAAAGATGCGTTGTTCTGGGATGTGGAGAATTGACTTTACATATATCAGTAATCAGTTTTCAGTTGTGAATTTTAGGGGCCAATAAAGTTTATTCATGTTTACTAAATTCTTACAAATTACTCAGCACGTTGAGTAAAATTACTCAATATATTGAGTAATTTGTATTTTCCTTTATATCATTCAATATACTTGATTATCCCGTCATCAGCTTTAAAAGTTTTTTTGCGTGTTCGATTTTTACAGTATAGGGTGCGTATTTTATTTTTATATCTAAAAGAAAAGAGCGCTTGAGCGTGCTTTTGTGATGTGAGAAAATATCGAAACTGGCTTTACCGTGGTATGCGCCCATACCGCTGGTGCCCACGCCGCCAAAAGGCAGATTGTTTGGGATAATGTGATTGATGGTATCGTTAATACACACTCCGCCGGAACTGGTTTCGTCAATAACTTTATTCTGTAGTGATTTGTCATTAGAGAAAAAGTACAAAGCCAGAGGTTTGGGGTGGCTGTTGATGGTTTCAATCGCATCATTCAGATCACTAAATTCCAGTACTGGTAGAATGGGGCCAAATATTTCATCCTGCATAACGGGATGCTCCCAATCCACTCCGTCCAGCAAAGTGGGGGCAATATAGCGGGAATCCCGGTCGGTTTCTCCCCCGACGAGTATGTTGGCATCTTTGAGCAGGCTGCTCAACCGATCAAAGTGCCGTTCATTGACGATGCGTGCCAGATCCGGGCTGTTGGCCATATCGCTTCCGTAGAACTCGAGCAATGTCTTTTTGCATTGTTCAATAAAAGCATCTTTGATGGATTGATGGACCAGCAAATAATCCGGGGCAATGCAGGTTTGACCCGCATTGAGGAATTTTCCCCAGATGATGCGCCGGGCAGCGGTTTCCATATTTATGTTCTTGTCTACAATACAGGGACTTTTACCGCCCAGTTCAAGGGTAACCGGAGTCAGGTGTTGTGCCGCAGCTTGCATGACTATTTTGCCAATGGCGGGACTGCCGGTAAAGAAAATATAATCCCATTTTTCATTCAGCAGTTCCTGCGCGGTTTGTCCGTCTCCTTCAACCACAGCAATATATGCCGGATCAAAATATTCTTTGAACATTTTGGCAATAACGTTCGAGGTATTGGGCGTCAGCTCTGAGGGCTTTAGAACGGTACAGTTTCCGGCTGCCATGGCGCCAATCAGCGGAACGAGCAGCAGGTAAATGGGATAGTTCCAGGGGGCCATGACCAGGGTAACCCCAAAGGGTTCGGCATGGATGTAACTGGAGCCGGGCAAATGGGCAATGGGAGTAGAAACGCGTTTGGGTTTCATCCATGATTTTAGTCTTTTCAGGGCCAGGTCTATCTCTGTTACGGTAAAGGCAATGTCACTTAAATAGCCTTCAAACCGGGGTTTGCGCATGTCTTTTTCCATGGCAAGCAGTAACTCGGATTCATACGCTTCGATAGCGGTTTTGAGCGTAGCCAGTTGTTGCATGCGAAAAGAGTAATCCGGTTTTTGGGTTTTGAAAAAATCTCGTTGAGATTGTATGATCTGTTTAATTGCGGTCCGGGGTATAATAAATTCAGGTTCAAAAGCAGTTTCAGGCATTGCGGGTCCTGTTATTTGGTTAAATTGGTTTTCATGGGATTGTGATGGGATATTTTACTAAAAATTGGTGAGCAAGGCAAGTGTTTTTCTGTATATAAAGATAGAATCCGGATGCGAATTAACCACGGATGGGACGAATGTCCCATGATAATATTCCGCGACACAGACATCTGTGTTGCAATCAGGAGAGATTAAAAGCTTAACCACAGAGGCACAAAGGACACAGAGAGAAATTTTATTGCCTTTTTATAAAGTTGGGAAAATTTCATGATGGGCAGGTTGTTAATTTACAAATGCTTGCGAAGCAGAACTTTGCACCGTAGTTTTGACCCATCCGTCAGCTGACGGATGGGTTGGAGAGTTGGTGATTATTGCAAGATTATGAACTTTTTCAACAGTCACCCGGAGGTCCGCCAGACCTCCCGGAGGTTTAACATAGAAATGTGTTGATTTATGGTGAATAAAATCCTATTTTGGAATGACCTGCAAGGGGATGGTTTTGTTTAATTCTGACTATTGTAGCACAATATGAAAAGCTGGGGAGTGAAATATGAGTATTGATTCGGGGCAGGTACTGAAATTCAAGCCAAGGTTGTTTGTTTTTATTAAAGATCAATTCTTGAATATTGTTTTTTTAACAATAATATTTGTTTTTTCTTTTGCTTTTGTATTCTCTCAGGGCGGCTTTACATTCAATTTAATTATAAAAGGAGTTAAACTTTTATTACTTTATATCTATTTGCCTCTTTTTATTATTTTAATTGGCAAGTTAATATACCGTGTTATATCCGTTTTTATTTATGACGATCATGTATTAATTTACCGGAATTTTAAATATTTCTTGGGAAAAGCAAAACAAATTGATTTTAACAAAGTAGTAAAAGTAGAGTATGTTAAAATGGATTTAAAGCGTAAAAGTACCAATTTTGAGTATCTGGTCATTCACTTGCCAACCAAATATAAATATTCTACAGAGGCAACGCGCATTAATCTTGCATATTTTGATGATAAATATGAACTGTTAAAAGCCATCTCTGAACGATGTGATTGTGAAATGAAGAAAAATGGAGTTATTGTAAGCAGGTTAACAGAATCCGTGCCGAAAACATGATTTGCAAACAGAGGGGAGACTGGAATGCAAAAAGATCGAAAGCAGTATATTGTTTGGAAGAGCGTAGTCGCATTGATCGCTTCCGTATTGATTGTTCTGTTGTTGGGATTTGGTTTTTATCCTATGCCGCCGCTGGCTAAACTGCTGGACCCTTCAAAAGGGGTGTGGCTGAATGCCCGGCAGGCTGAGCATTCACAGGAGCAGTCAGTAACGCTTGAAGGATTGAGTGACAAGGTTACGGTCATTCGTGACAAGCGCGGGGTGCCGCATATATTTGCACAAAATGCAAAAGACCTGTGCTATGCTTTTGGTTATGTGCAGGCACAGGACCGGCTCTGGCAGATGGATATCGGACAGCGTAATGCATCGGGAAGGTCTGCGGAGGTATTCGGAAAATTCGCTTTACGAGACAATTTCAGAAAACATGAATTGGGTCTGGTAGCGGCTGCTGAGCGTAATTGTGCCGCGCTTGAGGGGAGTCCCTTATACGGGGAACTGGAAGCGTATGTCTCTGGTATCAATGCCTATATGGCGTCATTAAATCCATCAGAATTGCCGCTCGAGTTCAAATTGTTTAATTATGCCCCGGAGCCCTGGACCGTCAAGCAGTGTTTTTACCAGATCAAATCCCTGACCTGGGAGCTTAGTTCCGGAGGATATTATCCCTATGAATGGCAGAAAACCGAGACGGATTTGCGGGAGATTTTTGGGGACAGTCTATACAACCGGTTTTATCCTGAATTTCCGGCATACTCTCCGCCTGTTATTCCGGAAAAGAATGGTGTGCCGCCGCAAGACCGAACCATTTACAGCAAATCGAATCCGCATCCCGGTTTGGGGCAGGTCTCGGATACTGATGAGGGGCCAGTCAATCTGGTAATAGATGCTGATAAAGTCGTGTCGTTTGTTGACAACAATGCGGAAACTGGGCATCAGCAAAAGATGGTATATGCTTCTGGACCGGAATCTCAATCCTCACCCTATATAAGAGGAATTGGCAGCAACAACTGGGTGATCAGTCCCGAAAAATCCGCTTCCGGCAAGGCGATACTGGCGCATGATCCACATGTATGGCTCACCCTGCCCAGCATGTGGTACGAAGCGCACCTGGTTTGTCCCGAATACGATGTGTATGGTATTGCTTTGCTAAACACACCCTATATTATTTATGGATTTAATCGCTATATGGCCTGGGGATCTACCACATTCAACGCGGATGTACGGGACTGCTTTACGCTGCAGTTGGATGAGAGTGGTGAGAAATATCTCTATGATGGCGCGTGGCTGCCGATTGAAAAAGACACCGTATTGATCAAAGTACGTAACGGCAAAGACAGCTTTTGTGTGTTTGAAAAATCAGTCCACGGTTCGGTAATGAACTGGAAAAATGGTAAATTTGCGTTTAGATGGGTTGGCCACGAGGTCTCTAACGAGATGAATGCTTTTCGTAACATCAATCGGGCGCAGACTAACCACGAATTCGAACAGGCACTGGATGATTATTTTGTTTCTCCCCATTACATTGCCTATGCGGATGTATACGGAAATATTGGCATGTATGCTTCAGCCAAAGTGCCGGTGAGAAGCAATAGTGATGGCCGCTATCAGTTTGACGGCAGCAGGGTAGAAACGAATTGGAGCAAGTTTATTCCGTTTGAACAGATGCCGCACAGTGTGAATCCGGAACAGGGATTTCTGGTTTCCGCCAACCAGTACCCGGTCAGAAAAGGGTATCCGTATTACCTGGGAGACGGCTGGGAAGAAGGCTTTCGCGCCAGGCGCATCACCCAATTGCTGCAATCCAAAGAAAAAATCTCTTTTGCGGATATGCAGCGCATACAGTGTGATATCGTGGACGCAAGAGTGCAAAATCTTTTGCCGATAATGCTTACAGCGATTGAAAATAAGGGCATGGATGATCCAATCTTGCGTGAAATATATGATATGTTTAAAACCTGGGACGGCCGTTTCACACCCGAGTCAAGTGCTGCGGTTATATTTAATCATGTATTAAATTTTTCATTACCCATAGAAAATAAATTCCGTAGCAAATACAACCGGTCATTCATCCATTTACGGAATGAAACCACAGAGTCCATATTTCTCAATGAAACGGGTCCGGAATGGTTTGATAATACCCAAACTGACGAACTTGAAACCCGTGATGATTATATTATTTCTTTACTAAAAAAAGCTTATGATTGGTTTGCAATACGAAATGGCATCGAACTAGAAGACTTGAGATATGGAACTGAGAAAAGAGCTTTTTATATTGATCATCTAACCGATCTGCCGGGACTGGGATACCCCCGTTTGCCCTTAAAAGGCAGCAGGTATACAATCTCTTATGCTTCCCGGAATGTGGGTCCGCTCTGGCGAATGGTTGTAGAGCCGGGTGATGATGGTCGAAAAGTAGGTGTTTACCCCGGCGGGCAAAGCGGTAACCCTGCCAGCAAACATTATGATGACAATATTGCGCCGTGGTACAATCAAAAGTATTTTGAATTGCTGTACCCCAAAACAGCTGATGCGTTGGAAGAAAAAAATATTGAATCGGTTCTTACATTAACTCCGGGAGGGCAGAAGAATGCGAAATAAATCATGGATGGGTATGCTTATTCTCTTTGTGTTAACCATTATACTGGATTTATTGATCGGCTGGCCCTCTGCCTTGGTTGCCGGAATAGTAGTGGGATTTGTGTTTTCTGTTCAAAAAAAGTCATTTCGGACAGGATTTGCGGGGGCCGGATTAGCATGGTTTCTGCTTGCGATTGTACCTGCTATAGGTGCACCCGGTTGGCTGCTTGCCGGTAAACTGGTACAAATTACGTTTTTACCCTCTCAATTTGCAATTGTCATGTTCTTAGTCACCGGAATTGTTGGGGGCATACTGGGTGGGCTGGGTTGGTGGCTTTCATCCCTCTTGAAAAAATACTAGATTTTATAATTTATTTATCATTATATTGCGAAATGTTGATGATCTGAAAAGATTATCAGCATTTTACACTATTTTACAAGTTTGATTTACGTTTCCCAGAACAAAAAATGCATGTTTACGTTATATACTGTATTGCTAACTTTATAATAGTGTTCAAGTTATGCTGTATGTTTATAATTAAATACTGATCTCTGCTACCGATATTTTCTCACACTTGGTTTTTTAGTTAAAAAATATTTTTTATTTCCTCAATCATCAAAAAGGTGCTAAAAGACATGAAAAAAAAGACCCTTTATCCGCTGCTAGTTGTCTTTATTGTATTTCTGGGCTGGAGAATTGTTACTCTGTTTACCGGAGGCAAAGGTGAAGAACGGGAGGCACGTCCACCTGTTGCAGTACAGGTGGACAGCGTACAATATACCGGCATTAAACAAACCCGTCAGTTTACGGGAAGTATCCATCCCTTGTATCGATATATGGTTTCGCCCAAGGTTTCGGGTAGAATATTACGTATACACAAGCGGATTGGGGACTGGGTTGACCGCGATGAGATTATTGCCAGTCTGGATGCTGCTGAATATGAACAGGCTGTTATTGAAGCTGAAGCTAATTTAAGAATTGCCAAGGCATCGCTTTTAGAAGCCAAAAGTCAGTATGAACTTGCCCGTCAGGAACTGGACCGTGTAAAATCATTGCAGCAAAAGGGAATAGCATCACCATCCGAATTGGATGCAACTACCAGTACCTTTGAGGCCCAAAGCTCACGCCTTGAACTTGCTAACGCACAGGTTGAACAGCGTGAAGCTTCGCTAAAATCGGCACAGATCCGGTTGAGTTATACCATTCTTAAAGCTACAGAACCCGGTTATATTGGAGAACGCTTTGTAGATGAAGGTGGTTTAATTGCAACCAATTCACCCATTGTATCTGTGATCGGTTATAAAAAAGTGATTGTGCAAACCTCCGTTGTTGAACGTGATTATGCTTTGATGAAAGAGGGCCAGGAAGCCCAGGTTGAGGTGGATGCCTATCCCGGCAGATTTTTTCCCGGTATTGTAACACGTATTGCGCCCATGCTTCAGGAAACGTCTCGTGTGGCTCAGCTTGAAGTAGAGGTAGATAATGATTCACTCATTTTAAAACCGGGTATGTTTACGCATGTACGGGTTGTATTGGCTGAAAAAAACAATGTTTGCACTGTACCAAGGGATGCGGTGGTGAATCATAACGGAGAAACCGGTGTGTACCTGGTGGATGTTGAGGCCAGCAAGGCGAAATTTGTTCCGGTTGTTACCGGTATTTCTCAGACAGATATTATAGAAATTGTCGATCCTCCTCTGCAGGGGCTGGTTGTCGTATTGGGACAACACCTTTTGGAAGATGGAAGTCCTGTAAATGTTATTGATTCACAACAATAATCCACATTAGGAATTCATTATTTAAAGGATTCTGATTATGCATATCGCTCAAGGGCCGGTACAACGACCCATTTTGACTTCAATTATATTTATTATTGTAATAACCATTGGTATGGTTTCATTTACCCGTCTTTCCATTGATTTGATGCCCGAGATAACCTATCCTACCATATCGGTATCTACTTCTTATGGTAATATAGGACCCCAGGAAATGGAAGAACTGGTAACCCGACCTATAGAAGAGGCTATTGCCGCTGTTCAGGGAGTGGAGGAAATAACCTCTACCTCAACAGAGGGGAACAGCCGCGTACGTGTCTCTTTTGCCTGGGGCAGCGATCTGGATGTTGCCGCGAATGATATCCGTGACCGTGTAGACCGGGTTATGGGACGTTTACCCGATGATATTGAACGTCCCCAGATCCGCAAATTTGACTTGTCTGCGTTTCCAATTATGATCTTTGGTGTATCAAGCAATCTGAATCCTCTGGATTTAAGACAGATTGTTGAAGATCAGGTGAAATATCGTATAGAGCGTGTACCGGGTGTAGCGGCTTTGAATATTTATGGCGGTTTGATGCGAGAGATCCATGTGGATTTGCAGGCGGAAAAGCTGAAATCGCTGGGATTATCACCCAACGATATTCTGACCGCGCTTCGTAATGAAAACCGAAATATACCGGCAGGTTTGCTTGAAAAAGGTAAAATGGACGTATTGATTCGTACCCAGGGTGAATTTACCAGCCTGGACCAGATCCGCAATACGGTTATTACGATCCGTGAAGGTACCCCTATTCGTATTCGTGATGTTGCACAAATTGAAGATTCATGGGAAGAAGTGCGACGTTTATATCGTGTGAATGGCAAAGCGGGTTTACGGATATCCGTAAACAAGCAATCCGGCGCCAATACGGTCAAGGCTGCAGAAGAATTGAAAAAAGAAATGGAACGTATCAATAGAGATATCCCCCAAATTGAGCTGGTTCCCCTTATTGATACTTCGGTATATATTAAACGCTCCATCAACAATGTGGGTAATTCAACACTTGTGGGTGGTTTTTTGGCAATATTGATCCTGTTTGTGTTCCTGCGCAATGTTTCCAGTACGGCTATTATTGCAACGGCAATACCCATCTCTGTGGTGGCAACCTTTGCGCTCATGTATTTCGGGGACTTTACGCTAAACATTATCACCTTTGGCGGGCTTGCGCTGGGTATAGGTATGCTTGTTGACAATTCCATTGTGGTGCTGGAAAATATTTACCGGCACAGGGAAGAGGGGATGGATCCCATAAACAGCGCTTTAACAGGAACATCCGAGGTGTGGTCGGCAATTCTTGCCAGTACATTGACAACATTGGTTGTGTTCTTTCCGGTGATTTTTATTCGGGGCATGTCCGGTATCATGTTCCAGCAGATGGCATATGTGGTTAGCTTTTCTCTACTGTGTTCTTTGATTGTGGCATTGACCCTTATTCCTATGCTGTCATCCCGATTTTTACGTTTCCGTAAACCCGGTGACAGGGAACACAAGTTGTTACAACGGATTTATGATAGAAGCGAAAAATGGTTTCAGGATTTTGAAACATTTTATTCGGACTTTTTACAAAAAGCCCTTAACCGTAAAAAATGGGTGGTTGGCTCTATGGCCGTATTGTTCATCCTGTCTGTTTTTATGATTAGGTTCATAGGTGTTGAACTGATGCCTGCTGCTGATGAAGGCGAAGTGCGTGTGAATCTTGAAATGGAGGTGGGCACCCGTTATGAAATATTGGATGAAATTACAAGACAGGTTGAAGAAATAATAAATAGTGAAGTGCCTGAAAAAATATCTGTATTGACCATGGTTGGCGGCGGTGGAAGGCGGTCATCCGGTGGGCATACTGGCGAGGTTAGAGTAACTCTGGTACCCAAAGCCGAGCGTTCACGCAGTAGTGATGATATTGCCATTGACCTGCGTAAAAAATTAACCAGCATACCCGGTGTAACCATCCGTACCCGTGTAGGACAGGGATTGTTTTTGCTGCGTATGGGAACGGGAGATGCTGAAAGTATAACCGTTGAAGTACGTGGATACAATCTGGAAACCGCACAGGCCCTGGCCCAGCAGGTAAATGAGGCCGTCCAGCGGGTTAACGGTATTACCGATACCCGTATCAGTCGTGAAGAGGGAAGTCCTGAAGAACTGGTAATCATTGATCGTCAGAAAGCGGCAGATCTGGGTTTGACCGTATCCCGAATTGGTGAGGCACTGGAAACCGTTATTGGCGGTACATATGCGTCTTATTATCGTGAAGGTGGTAAGGAATACCGCATTTTGGTCCGTTTGAATCGTGAAGGTCGTCAGGATATGGAAGGACTGATGGATATTACCGTGAACAATAACCGGGGCGAACCGGTTATTTTGCGAAATGTTATCAGTACCGAAGCAAAAGAAGGTCCGGCCCGAATTGAGCGTAAAGACCAGGAGCGCATTATCTCTATTGATGCCAATATTGCCGAGCGTGATATGGGATCTGTTGTTGCGGATATACGTAAAGAGTTGCAGAAAATTCCGGTTCCCCGAGATTTTGCTGTGGTATTTGGCAGTGATTATGAAGAGCAGCAGCGTTCGTATCGTGAGCTTATGTTTGGCTTGATCCTGGCTATTTTTCTGGTATACCTGGTTATGGCGGGACAGTTTGAATCATTTCGAGATCCATTTATTGTATTGTTTTCCATCCCCATGGCATTGATTGGTGTGGTCTTGACCATGATTTTGACCGGCACCATGTTTACCATGCAGGCATTTATTGGGTGTATTATGCTTGCCGGAATTGTGGTGAACAATGCCATTCTTTTGGTGGATTATACCAACCAATTGCGGGACAAGCATGGCGTACCTCTTTTGGAAGCAATTAAAACCGCCGGTGCAAGACGTTTACGTCCTATTATCATGACAACTCTGACAACTGCATTAGGCTTGCTTCCCCTTTCTTTTGGTTTGGGAGAAGGTGGTGAAGCCCAGGCGCCTCTGGCCCGAGTGGTAATTGGCGGATTGTTGAGCTCTACTCTGATCACATTGGTGCTGATCCCTGTGGTGTATTCAATATTCGAAAAAGAAAGGACCAGACATTCGTGATGAAAAAGATGAACAATATATATATTAATACAATTTTATTGGTCTTGCTTGCCGGAATAACCTGGTCACAGGAAACAAACGAAAAGGTTACCATTCAGGATGACACCTTGTTTCTTGACCTGAGAAAGGCAATAACTATTGCGTTGGATAACAATCCCTCCATTCGAATTCAGCGTTTAGATCCGCTAATTGCAGAGACTTTTGTTATGCAGGAAAAATCTACTTATGATCCTGTATTGTCTGCCGGTGGCACCCGGACAGAAAGCAAAACACAGCGATTTTTGGGTGCACAGCGAACGGCTTATGAATTGTTGTCAGAACGATCCTCTTATGAAGCGACTTTGTCCCAGAACTTACCAACCGGTACAAATGTTTCTGCCAACTATACGCTAAACAGTTCAATTTCCAATATATATACCGATCAATATACCGGTAATATGAATATAACCGTTACTCAGGCGATTTTACGTGGATTCGGGCTGGGTGTGAACATGGCAGATCTACGACGTGCACGTTTGGATGTGGATATATCGGATGCAGAATTTAAAGCTGTTGCAGAAGAAACCGTTGCCAGTGTTGAGAACGCCTATTGGAGTTTATATCTTGCCAAACAGGCAATCGATATACAACACCAATCCCTTGAATTGGCAGAGAAACAGTTGCAGGAATCCATTGAGCGAGTAACAGTAGGTCGTTTGCCGGAATTGGAGCTTGCAGCCGTGCATGCGGAAGTTTCTACCCGTAAATCTGCATTGATAGACGCGCAAAGTAATTATGAACAGGCAAGATTGCAGTTTCTTTATCTCTTGAATCCCTCTGCGCGGAATGCCTGGAGTTTAGTTCCCCGACCCACTGACCGTCCTTTTATTCCGGTAGATACGCTGGATGCTGTAGAGCTGCATGTAGAAGCGGGATTGGAATTTCGGTCAGATCTTCGCCAGGCCAAATACGAGCTGCAGCAGGGCGAGCTGGATATTACCCGTACAAAAAACGGCTTGCTGCCCAGACTGGATTTCTTTATTTCCCTGGGCCGCTCTACTTATGCAGAATCTTTTGAGCAGAGTATGCCCAAGATTCGCAGTCCTTATTACGATGTAAATATGGGTGTGAATTTTGAATTTCCGGTTCCCAATCGTCAGGCACGCGCGCGCTTAGCCCGGGCCAAGTGGTCGCATGAACAAATGGAAATTTCTCTTGATAATATGAAACAACTCGTCGAGTGGGATGTCCGCGGCGCGTTTGTTGAGGTGGAACGCGCGCGTCAGCAGATAAGCGCCACTATTATTACGCGCGAGTTGCAGGCCAGCAAGCTGGACGCGGAACTGGAAAAGTTTCGCGTGGGAAAATCCACAAACTATTTGGTTTTACAGGCACAGCGTGAATATACCTCCAGTCAACTGGATGAAGCCAGAGCTATGGTGGATTATCTCAATGCTCTGGTCAACCTGTACCAGATGGAAGGTACCTTGCTGGAAAGACGGGGGATTGATTACAAGTAGTAGTCAGTTATCAGTAGTCAGATGGAATAGGGGGGATGCATCCTGAGTAATGATAGATGGGATAAGGCATTATAAATCCTCTTGCTATTTAATAAAGAATCTGTTATCATTATTTAATTCTTTTATAAAGGACCCGGATGATGAATAACAGATTTTTTATTTCAGCCTGTATGGTTTTACTTTTGCTGTCATGTTCCTTTGCTAATACAGAGGGACCGTTGCTGCACGTGGCAGCAGTACAAATACAAACACGGGGTTCGGTAATTGAAAACACAAAAGCCATTGTAGAAAAGATTGCAGCCTGTGCTGAACAGGGTGTTCGTGTTGTGGTTTTTGAAGAGTGTGTGATTACAGGATACGATAAAGAGGTGATCAACAGTGCAACAGCTGAACAGCTTTTGCGTGCCGAGGATGACATTGCAAAAGCCTGTGATGTAAATAATATTTATGCAGTTGTGGGTACTCCTTTTGATTCTAACGGTGTGCGTTATAACACCGCAGTAGTTTTTAATCCTGATGGCAAAATCATAGAACGTTATGCCAAAATACAATTGGTAGGCGGAGACGACTGGGCCGCTGCCGGCGAGGTCATGTCTGTATTTTATATTGATAGAATACCCTGTTCTATTATTATTTGTCATGATGAGCGCTATCCCGAGCTGGTTCGTTTGCCGGTATTGGCGGGCGCGCGGCTTGTGTTTTATATCTCGAGTGAATCTGATGTCAAGGCAGAGAGCAAGCTCGAGCCGTATCGTTATCAAATCTGCGCACGCGCGGTTGAGAACAATGTCTATATTGTGCAGGCAAACAGTCCTGCCATGATGTCGCACGGACAGAGTCGAATAATCCGGCCGGATGGGAATATCATCGTGGAGGCGGGCATGTTTACGGAAGAGACAATATCTGCAGTTCTGGAGATGAACAAGGCAACAGGAGGCAACGCGATTCGGAGCCTGCGCAATCCGGCATTGGATGACTGGTGGCAGGCTGGGATGGAAAAGGTAGTGGTAAGGAAATAATAAAGGTTTTGAGTGGTCAGTTGTAAGTAGTTTATAAAAAGACTTTAATATATTGGATTTTGAATGATAAAAATAAATAAATTTCTTTTGTTCGTTTCTGGTTTACTGTTTTTAATGATAATAAGAATCAACGCAGCTGAATTGTCTGCTCCCGGAGTGTTGATGACCTTTGATGATCGGAATATGATCAATTGGGAAAAGCACATTCCGTTGTTTGAACAATATGGAGCGAGATGTACGTTTTTTGTGGACCGGTTCGACACAATAACACCGGAACAGATTGAGGCATTAAAACATTTGCGTAAAAAAGGACATACCATTGGATGTCATAGTCTACGGCACCGGAAAGCCGCAGAATTTATAGTGGAACATTCGATGGAGGAATATCTGGCGCAAGAGATAGTGCCTGCTCTGGATGCTATGAAACAGCATGGATTTGAGCCCATGTGTTTTGCGTATCCCAATTCCAATCGGAACACGGTAACGGACACGGCCTTGTTTGCGTATTTTGATTATATGCGCGGGGGTGGTTCACAATCCGGTGTAGAGATGAAAGACAATTCGCTTTTATTTACTCCCATTGCCAATGTGTATGCTAAAATGACCTTGTTGGGAGCGAGTTGTCATCCGCATTCGCTCGATGATGATATTTTGAAACAGACTTTTGCGGCTATGGACAGGGCTAAACAGAACAATGAGATACTGGTCTTGTACGCGCATGATATACGCGAGAACCATACCGAGGGACCGAAAAATTATATAACACCCGATGCATTGGAGGCAATTTTGAAATATGCTGAAGAGATCGGGTTGAAGTTTTACGGTTTTGGGGATTTGCCGTAGGATAGTGTGAGCGTTCTGCTCCGGGCCTTTACTGACAACTGGCCGTTGGATATGGCAAAGGTAGTGATGGGGAAACAGTTATCAGCCATCAGTTGTCAGTAATCAGTAAAGATTTTGAGTGTGGCGGAGATAAACGAAGAGTTCTCTGGCACGGGAAAAGATATAGCCACAGATCGACACGGATGAAACACGGATGGGTTCAATGGAACATTTCTGGAATTGGGATTTTGTTTTGGGACAAATGTCCCTGGATAATGTTCCGTGACACAGACATCTGTGTCACGATCATGGGGTTTACGCGGATGAAACACAGATGGATTCAATGGATTATTTCTGGAATTGGAGCTTGTTTTCGGGACAAATGTCCCTAAGTAATATTCCGAGACACAGACATCTGTGTCACTATCATGGTTAGTAGCTTTTATATGATTGACTCCAGGTACGCCTGTGGCGTACAAACAAAATGAATTTCATTCTACAAAAAACGAATAAATATGTAGATCACACTTTAGTGTTTACCGAAATATCTGTTTCGCGAACAAGTAACCCTCTTGAAATTCACGGCAAACTAATACCGTGAAAATAGTGAATAACTGGTTTTGCTAGTTGTTTACCGGTGGAATGTATTTTAATATTGTGCCGGTATTACCTACAGCCCAACCATTGGTGCTGTCATGAAAGAATATTGAATTTATTTTGTGACTTACATCCTGAATGACATCGTTCATGTATTCCCACGTCTCTCCGCCATTTGTGGTAACACCAATTGTGAAAACATTGGAATTTGTATCATAGCCTGATATCCAGCCATATTGATTATCTATAAAAAAGACCGCATCGGACGATTGAATGCTGTTTGTGTCGTGCCATGACAGGCCGCTATCACTCGATTTTTTGATACCATTTGCATTGAGAATACCAGCGTTATTGTCAAAAAAATGTATTGATGAAATAGCAAATGGATCATTGTTTAATTCAATTTTGATCCAGTTTTGCCCGCCATCGGTGGTTTTAAATACATACCCGTCTGTTATTGTAACTTCAGGCTCCGGACCTGTACCATACCAGTAATATAAACAAGTCGCCCATCCATTCAGTTCATCAATGAAAAAAATATCCTGAATACGTTCCCATTCTCCAATATCCAGCTGTTTTGTCCATGTCGTACCTGCGTCCTCAGTTTTTAATATTCCTGAACCCCATCCGCCAACCCATCCCACATTTTTATTTATAAAGGTTACTATTTGACAGCCTCGTTCCGGGACTGAAATTGTAGTCCAGGTTGTTCCCCCGTCAGTTGTTTTGAGTATCAGGCTGTCACTTGTACCTACCCAGCCAATCTGGTCATTTAAGAATTGAATTGAATTTAAATAAGGAGGCGTCGTTATTTCTTTAATTGTTTGCCAGCTTGCACCCCCATCGGTTGTTTTTATTACTGTTCCAAGCGAGTTTGCCCAACCCACCTGTGAGCTTGAGAATACTATATTTTGCAGATCTTTACTTGTAGGTGACTGGATTGTTTGCCATGTTCCATTTTGAGGCAGGAAAACCGGTTCATCGGTATCTTTTGTATCGTTATTGGGTTCTGTCGAGTTTTTGCCGCAGGACAACAGCATAACAAATAAAAGTAATGCAATATAAGAATTGAATTTAAACATAATAATCCCCTCGTTTATATATAATAAAATATTAATAGTTTTTTAAATGTCAAAGTGAAATATGATTTCTTGATTTATATTGGAGGATGATTGTTTTTTATACTGAAAAATATGATTCGTTACAGATGTGAGTTGTTATTGGTTTAAGAGAGTGAAAAGTTTTTGGGATAAATGTCCCAAAGTAATATTCCGTGACACAGACATCTGTGTCACGATCAGGGTGTAGGCGTCGATTTTTTCTGATCACTGAATACAAATTTGATCGTGACGGAGTTAAGCGACAGTGTTCTCCGTCATGGGGAAAGATTTAGCCACGGATCGGGACGGATGGATTCAATGGATCATTTCTAGAATTGGGGGCTTATTTTCGGGACAAATGTCCCTAAGTAATATTCCGTGACACAGACATCTGTGTCGCGATCACGCGATCAGACGACGAACTAACCTCCCGGAGGTTTGTCTGACCTCCGGGAGGTAAGATGCATGCAAATTTGATTGTGACGGAGATAAACGACAGTGTTCTCCGTCATGGGAATATGGTTAGCCACGGATCGACACACGGATGAAAAACTGATGGGATTTGTTGATTGTTTTAGGACTTGGGGGGAGACCCTTTTGGGATAAATATCCCGAAAGAAAGTTCCGTGACACAGACATCTGTGTCACGATCATGTTGGGGAATTGGTTTTTTCGGAACAAATGTCCCTAAATAATGTTCCGTAATACAGATATCTGTGTTACGATTAGACGTGATCGTTTTGTATCGGGCCTTCGATACATTCGCCTTTGGCGAATACTCAGGCCCCGGCTGACAACCTCTCCAGCACATACTGCACCGGAGGTTCGAGCCCGATCTCGAGCAGGGTGTCTACCTGTTTGAAAAGGGTGTCCGGTTTGTCGTCCATGAAAATTTCTCCCTTGTGGACGATTACCAATCGATCTGCGGTGAGGGCTTCGTCCGGGAACTGGGTGATGAGGATGGTTGCAAGGGGATTGTCCTCACGTTTGTTGAGGTACTGAATAATATCCAGAATACTTTTGCGGTTATAGGGATCAAGCAGAGATGTGGGCTCGTCCAGAACCAGGTATTCCGGTTCCATAGCCAGTACCGCGGCCAGGGCCAAACGCTGTTTCTCTCCACCGGATAAATAATGCGGTGATTGGGTGCGGTAGGGATACAGATCAAATTCATGCAGCTTGGCATCTACAATCTCTCGCATCTCTTCATAAGGAATGCCCAGGTTTTCCAGGCCGAACGCAATCTCGCGTTCAACTGTTGCGGAAACGATCTGGTTGTCCGGATTTTGGAATACCATGCCCACCTGTCTGCGAATGTCGAGCAATTGTTTCTCGTCTGTGGTGAGCATTCCGTCCACCGAGACTGTGCCGGAATCCGGCAGGTGCAATCCGTTCAGACAGCGCGCAAGTGTGGATTTACCGGAGCCATTGGGTCCCATGATAACCACAGATTCACCCGGATGGAAATCCAGATTAATATTATTGAGGATGGTGCGCTTTTCCTCATGGCTGTTGAATGAGAATGTGAGGTTTCTGATCTCTATCATCGTAAAAAAAGCCCTGCCGAAGCAGGGCTGAATCCTAATCTATAAAAAGGCGGTTATTCGCCCATGATTTGCATTACAATATCGCGGTTACGCGACCGGTTATCAAAATCGATCAAAATGATCTGTTGCCACGTGCCCAGCATCATGCTGCCGTTTACAAAGGGAACAGTTAATGACGGTCCCAGTAGTGATGCCCGTACATGAGAGTGGCCATTCCCATCGCCCCAGGTTGCATCGTGGTGATAAGGTATGCCTTTGGGGGCAATCTTGTCAAACATCTCGGGCAGGTCCTGCATTAATCCCGGTTCAAATTCAACCGTTGTCAGACCTGCGGTGGAACCGGATACAAAAAAGGTAACGGTTCCTGCTGTCAATCCACAGGATTTTAATTTATCTGCGGCCTGACGGGTAATGTCGTGAATGTCTGTATTGCCGCGAGTGGAAACGGTAATGGTTTCCGTAACTATGCTCATAGTTTAACCCAGTCGTTATCATATTCTACATGAATAAGATTGAGCAGCTTGTGAACGCGTTCCTGGATTTCCGTTTTTTCAAGGCCTTTGAGACGATCTACACTGAACGCTTCAACGCAAAAAGAGGCCATTGTAGTTGCCATAATCATGGCGCGGCGCAGATTTTCTTCGTTTACATTGTCGGTCATTGCCAGGTAACCCATGAGTCCACCTGCAAAGGTATCGCCAGCGCCTGTGGGATCGAACAGATTTTCTACCGGTATTGCCGGACATGTGAAATAGTTGTCATTATGGACCAGAATTGCGCCATGTTCACCTTTTTTGATGATCAGGGTTTTAGGACCCATTTCCTGGATGATACGTGCGCCGGTAAAGATATTGTTCTTGCCGGATAATAACTGTACTTCCGAATCATTGATCACAAGCGCATCCACTTTGGATAAAATGGTTTTTAATGGATCAAGCGCACCGGTGATCCAGAAATTCATAGTATCCATTGCAACAAATTTGGGTTTTTTGATCTGCTCTACGACTTTGGTTTGCAGTTCGGGCATGATATTGGCGAGAAATACATATTCGCTGTTGCGATAAGATTCGGGAAGAACCGGATCAAATTTTTCAAAAACGTTCAACTGGGTATCCAATGTTTCCCGGTCGTTCATGTTTTCCAGGTACCTTCCGGCCCAGAAAAAGGTTTTTCCCGGTTCGGTTGTAAGGCCGTCCAGGTTGACCTGTTTATCTTTTAAAAAGGCAATGTCGTTATGATCAAAGTCTTCTCCCACAACGGCAACCAGGTTCACAGGTGCAAAATTACCTGCTGCAGCAGAGAAAAATGTGGCTGAACCACCCAGGGCACGGTCTACTTTGGCCTGCGGTGTTTCAACTGAATCGTATGCCATTGATCCAACTACCAATACATTACTCATGAATAACTCCTTGTGGTTACATGTTTTCGGGTGCAGAAATACCTAAAACATCCAATCCGTTGGCAATAACCTGTTTAGCTGCCTTGCAGAGCATTAATCTGGCTGCTGTCATTGCGTTGTCTTCGGTTACTACCCGGTTCTCGTGATAAAATTTATGAAATACCGTTGCGGTTTCGTGCAAATAATTGGTGATACGATGCGGCTCCATATTCTCAACTGCTTTGGTTACCATTTCCGGAAAGTCGAGCAGTTTAATGACAAGAGCCAACTCGTAAGTGTTGGTCATGGGAGACATGTCCGCAGTTTCCGGAATTTCCACTCCATTTTCCTGCGCGTGGCGCATAATGTTACAGATACGCGCGTGTGCGTATTGAACATAAAAAACCGGATTCTCATCGCTTTGTTTTTTTGCCAGATCAATGTCAAAATCCAATGGCTGTGAGATACGACGATCTACAAAAAAGTAACGTGCGGCATCCACACCTACTTCATTGATGAGCTCGTCCATTTCTACGATTTCGCCGGCGCGTTTCGACATTTTGATGGTTTTACCGCTGCGCAGCAGGTTCACCTGCTGAATGATGCTAACGTCAAAATTTTCTTTGGGATGTCCCAAAGCCTGTAATGCGGCGCTCATACGGGGAATGTAACCGTGATGGTCAGGACCCCAGAAATCAATCAGTGTTTCGAATCCGCGATCATATTTGTTCTGATGATACGCAATGTCGATGAGAAAATATGTCGGTTCACCCTGGCTGGTAATGAGTACACGGTCTTTTTCATCACCGTATTCAGAAGATTTAAACCAGAGAGCATCTTCTTTTTCATAGCTCATGTCTGTTTTTGCAAAATGATCAAGCACTTTTTGGTGCGCGTTTGCTTCGCGAATACGGGTTTCGTTAAACCATTCGTCATATTCCAGACGATAGTTTTTCATACTGGCTTTGTGACGACTAATCATATATTCCAGTGCCATGCGTCCTAATTTGGCTGCTCTATCATCGTCGGCAAGAGAGGCATATTTATCACCATCCTGGGCAACAATTTCTTTAGCCAGGTCGATCAAATAGTCGCCATGGTATCCATCTTCGGGAACGGACTGTTCTTGCCCGAGTTCGGTCATGTATCGGGCACTAACCGACGCACCTAACAACCGGACTTGTCTGCCGGCATCATTAATATAGTATTCCCGTTTTGCTTCGTATCCCACCATGTTGAACAGGGTGGTTAATACATCACCAACAGCAGCGGCGCGCGCGCTGACGATGTTCAAAGGACCGGTAGGATTGGCGCTGACAAACTCAAAGTTGATCTTGTGGCCGTCACCCCAGTTACTGTTACCAAAATTTTTGCCTTCATCCAGTATGGTAAGAACGGATTGCTGAAGACAATTTTCAGCAAGATAAAAATTTATAAAACCGGGACCCGCAATGTCGATTTTGGTGATATAGTCCGTATCCAGATTCTGGTTCAGGCTGTTAACCAGATCCTGCGCGATCTGACGGGGCGCTTTTTTAGCGATTTTGGCCAGGTTCATGGCAACAGTAGAAGATATATCGCCATGTTCAGCCTGTTTCGGTTTCTCGAGGCTTAACAGGGTTTTGTCGGATGTGTCGAATCCGTTTTCTTCAAGTGCTTTTTTTATACTATTGCGTATGTGTTCCAGAGGTTTCATCATCGTCCTTTATTTGTGTAATTTTTGCATCTCCCCACAATTTTTCAAGGGAATAGAAATCACGAGATTCCTTTAAAAAGATATGGACCACCACATCTACAAAATCCATCAGTACCCAGTTGAGGTTGTTGGTGCCTTCAACATGCCAGGGGCGAATAGATTGATAGAGCAGTTCATCTGCAATGTGGTTTTTAATGGCTTTGGCCTGTACATCACTGTCTACTGTACAGATTACAAAATAATCCGCAATAGATGTTAGACCCTGAAGGTCCATAATTACAATATCCTGTCCTTTAATATCAAGAACAAGTTGAGATATCTGTTCGGCTAATGCTTTTCCTTGCAAAGGCTTTTCCTTTGTTTATGAATAAAACAATTGTAAAAGTTCTTGTGTTACCTGTTTAGGTGTTATATCTTTCATGCATTTAAAATGCTTCTTTGGGCATTTGTTTGATCCCATGTGTGTGCAGGGTCTGCAGTTCAGATCCGCATTTTCAAGAACTACTGCCTGCGGGTGCTGTGGGAAAAAACCCAGTTCCCGCGTTGTGGGACCGAAAATTGACAGCGTTTTTTTGTTGAGCGCGGCAGCCATGTGCATCAATCCACTGTCATTGGTGAGAACCAGATTCGCATGGTCCATAACGCAAGCAGATTCCATAATGCTGAACTGACCGGTAAAATCAAAAATGTTTTTGCTGCAATTTTTTACAATTTCGGCAGCCAGGGGTTTATCCCGTGAATCACCCATAACAAAAACATTCATATTATGGTTATCAGTCAATTCATGAGCAACCTGGCTAAAATATTCAATGGGCCAGCGCTTGTTCCAAAAGCCTGCCCCAGGTGCAATGCATACAATCGGTTGATGTAACGCTCCCAAATCAACGAGTTTGTTATGGATAGAGTTACGCGTATCTGAATTCAAAAATAAATCAACACCCTTGTAATCGTTTTCAATACCTTTAGATTGTACGCTGTTTATATAACGTTGACTGACGGGTATGATTTCATCGTAAAGGTTGATGTTGAATTTAACCAGCAAAAGACGAATCAGTCTGTATTTTTTATACGAGAAATAATCTGCTTTCAAGCCGCGTTTGAGATAGCTGCTGCGAAAGTTTTTGTGTATATCAACCACCCAGTCATAATTACGGGAAATCAATTTCTGTTTTAAATCACGCATTGCTGATTTACCCTTGCCAGTATCCAACGTCCATAATGTATGGATATGTGGATTTGCAGCAAGAACATCCTGGAATTGTGATTTTACCACAAAATCAATTTCAGCATTGGGATATTTATTTTTCAATATCCGAACCAGGGGAGTAGTAAGAATAATATCTCCCATGGAACTGAGTCGAATAAGCAGTATTTTTTCCGGGGCTGCCATTTTCAAAGATCAATTACCCTATTTATATACCGGATTTTATTAAATTTAATAAAATTTGTGAAATTCAAAAACAGAATTTTAACCGTGGAATATGTTTGCTGTGCAGTATCAGACATCGCGGTTGATTGAAAATGCAACCAGCTGCTTCAGTGTTTGGTTGTATTCGGAATCAGGATACGCGGTAAGCACGGATGAAGCCTTGTTTGCAAAAGTATTAGCAGTCTGTTTGGTGTATTCAATGCCGCCATAGTCGTGAGCAAAGTCGATAATGTGTTTAATTTCCTTGTCTGAAAAGGTGCCATTGTCAAAATGAGCAAGAATTTTTTCCTTAACAGGAGCTTCGGCCTTGTTTAACGCAAAGATCAGCGGTAATGTGATTTTATGTTCCCGAATGTCGTTTCCCACCGGTTTGCCGAGAATTTTTTCATCCCCAATATAATCCAACAGATCATCTGTAATCTGGAATGCTATACCTAAATTTTCGCCCAATAATCCCATGCGTTTGATGGCAAGTTCATCCGCAGAGACGGACAAGGCGCCCAACTGACATGAAGCACTGAAAAGAGACGCGGTTTTTTTCGTTATCAGTTCGTAATAGATGGACTCGTTCAGACCGTTAAGATATTCCTGGTCCATTTGAAGTAATTCACCTTCGGTGATTTGATTTGCAGAATCTGACAGTATTGCGAGCGCTTGAATGCTCTGCAAGTCAACCATGGTTGACAAGGTTTTGGAGAATAAAAAGTCACCTACCAATATAGAGATTTTACTGTTCCAGAGACTGTTAACTGTTGGGTGGCCTCTTCTCAACTCTGAATCATCAACAACATCATCATGCACAAGTGTTGCAGTGTGCAGTAATTCTATAACCAGGCTTGAAGCCATGGTAACATCATTTGGGGTTCCATGCATTTCAGCAGTAAGGAAAACCAAAAGCGGCCGAAGACGTTTACCGCGTTTGTCAGCTACGTACCTGACAACAGTCTCGGCAAGCGGTATATTAGAATGTAATTTCTTGTTAAGGGCTATTTCAAAATTGTCTAAATGGTGTTGTACAGTTGAGAATATTTCGGTTGCGTTCACAAAAGTTCCTTTATGGAAAGTTTCTGCAATCATTCAAACAGAATGTAGTGATAAATACTAATTTTGTCAATAATTTACTAATTAAAAGTTATTACAAATCAATGCTAATTTAACATTAAAATATAAAAAAATACTCCTAAAAAAATATTATTTTTTATTTGGGAATGTAATAATAAAACGAGTTCCTTTATTGAGTTGGGATTCTATTTTAATTGTACCCTCGTGCTGTTCAACAATCCTTTTAACCAGGGGTAATCCCAAACCCGTGCTTTTTTGACCCGGAGTGTCATTTTGTTTAAAAAACGGTTCAAACACTTTATCCAGGTCTTTTTCCGCAATACCCATACCCAAATCAGCAACGGTGATTTCTGTCTTGCTGCCATTTTTACGCCCATAGATTGTTATTTGTGGAGTATCTGTAGATTTTGTGTATTTGATTGCATTGGAAACCAGATTAGTGATAATATGCTCAAATCCGTGTTTGTTAGCATAGATTTTGGGCAAAGATTTATCTATTTTTATCTCGGCTTTGCTTTCCTGAATCATCTTTTCAAGTGAAGCCAGTGATTTTTGGATAACCGGTTGGGGAACAAATTCAATCATTTCGGATTCAGTATGCTGTTGGCTGGACATGTTTAGTAATTCTGAAATCATGTTTTCCATATTGTCCAGGTTGATCAGTAATCTGTTTAAATATTGTTCAGCATCGGGATCAATTTTTTCGTTCAGGTCTTCTTTGAGTATAGATGCATAGTTTTTTATGGTTTGCAGGGGTGATTTTAACTCGTGTGCTGCCATGTGCGCATAATCTTCAAGAGCGTTTGCTTTTTGCTGCAAGGACTGGAGAGCTTCAAAGTTCTGAAGGATAGCTTTGGTCTGATTGGTGTACATTTCCAGTGCCTGCATTGAAATGCTATCGGGAACATGGGGTTTGTTCCAGCTGGTAAGCATCAGCACATGGATTTTTTCGTTTTTAAATATTGGCGAGATGACAAAGGGTTTGAAAAAGGATAAATCCTTATCAGTCGCTTCCTGAACGCATATAACCTTTTTGAACGTGTTTAAATTCGCAATTAAAATGGGTTTACGAGATTTTGATAGTTCCAGCAGCAATTTTTTTATTTTTGCTACGGACAAATGTTTTAGAGATTGCCGAGATACCCAGTCAAACAGTTCCAGTATGCGCATATTTTCATGAACAAACGCACCTTTACATTGCGTGCCCTCGAAAACGGTCGAAACCGTGTCACAAATTGATTTTAACAAATCCTGTTTGCTGATGTCCTTTTTCAGGTCCGGCTGGAGATGTTCCTGAATGGCTTTGGCTTTAATCCAGAGTTCATTCTTGTTGTTGTTCTGCAGCGAAACCGCACTGGAGAAAAAGGTGCCCAACAGCTTTAAAAGATCCGTCTCTTTGCGGGAAAAAGGTGTCTTTTGCAGCCGTCCTAATGCAAAATTCCCCAAATATCGTTCTCCGCTAACCATTACAACACTTGTATGTGCCGGTAATGAAAAAGGCAGTCTAAAGGGCTGCATAATATTTGCTTTGGTGGAAGAATTTTTCAATTCCTGATGCACCCTTGAAAGGTGAGAGTCTTTAATCTTTTCCTGTTGGAGTGGTGTTTCAAACGCATCTATCGAGTCGGGCAGGGCAAGATCAATTGCTTTTTCAATATTGCCGGTGTCATCAAAAAGCGTGAGGGAAAAGTAATCAAAGGGTATCTGTTCAATCAGGTTTTGAGCAATATTCACTACTTTGGTTTCAAGAGGTTGATCAGAAAAAGTCTGTTTTATTGCCTTTTCCATTAAATTTTGGTATTCTCTGGTGGTATTCAACTCGGTCAGTAGTTGAGGAGAAAAGATAAAATAGGTAGAGATTTGAGAAATGCTTGACAATTTTATTTTATCTTTCGAGTTCCATGTGCCGGATTCTTTACAGCAGAGCGTTAGCATTCCCAGGCTTTGATCGTTTATGGTTAACGGAATGCAAGTGACAGACTGAATGCCGGAATTGGCAAGCTTTTCAAACTCTTTGGTTTTAGATATATCTGAAAGGTAAAGGGGTTTCTTTTTTTCTGCAATAGATAATAAATAGTTGGGATTTACCAGCTTTGAAATCGAGTCAGTAGCGTCAATGGCTGCCCCGTCTTTGTTCTCATAACTTGCCAGTGTTTGAACATGTTTGTTCAGAGTACGATGAATGATGAGACAATCTGTATTGAACTGATTAAAGATAATACTTGCCGTATTTCTATAGTCAGTTTGAAGATCCTGAAATTCAAATGCGCTTAAAGAAGCAAACAGTTCATGCAGCCAGAAATTGTTCAATTCCTGGGTATTTTGTTTGTCTTCCTGAAAGATCAATAGAAGCATGCCTGTTTCAACATTATCTAAAAATGTGAAAACGGTTTTCAGGCTCTTTAACTGGTTATCTTTGAATGTCCAGTTGGTGATAAAGTTTTGTTTTGCTTCAGGATCCAGGTCTTTGATCTTTAAATGATCACGACACATTGCTGAAAAAGCAAGGTGAGAAAGATCATTTTGACTGATTTCAAACAGATCAGTAAACGCAGCATTGATCTGGTAAAATTTATCTTTATGGATGTCAACAATAACAGCCGGCTGCTGTAAAGATTCTATGAATGAAATGGTAAGCGATTTTGATTTTTGCTGGCTGCCTTGATAATGGTATCTTTCTTTTTCCCACTCGGTGCGTTCCATGACTGAAGCAAAATAACCGATTGCCATTTCAGCCCATTTGATTTCAAGAGGAGAAAACGCGGTTTCTTTATTTCTACCCAGATAGAGACAGCCTATCATCTTTTGCGGGGACTGGATGGGTACAAATACTTCTGACTTTGATGACGGCAGCAAAGGATTTTCAGGGGCCAGCCTGCTCTTGTGTTTTTTATTTACAAGAATATCAATGACCAGTGGATCAGAATAAGGGATGGTCAGATTGTTAAAAGATGAAGAAAAATTGTTAAAATGGTTTGCTGCTGTTAAAACATTATTTTCATGATCATTGATCATCACCAGTACAGAATCGCAATTCAAAAGCTGTTCGGTTGTGTTCCGCATCTGTTTGAATACATTTGCGGGATCATAACCGGAATGCGATAACCCTGCCAGGTGGTGCAACAATTCAATTTTTTCATCATCTTTGGTCATAAATTATACTGATTTAATTGAATAATTTTTTAGCTTCTTTAATAATGGTTTCAATGGCTGTATCTTTGTCCATTTTCAGCAGAGCACCGGATGCAAACTGGTGCCCGCCACCACCGAACAGGTTCGCCAGGCCATTAATTGGAATATTGCCGCTTGAACGCAAGCTAACCTTTGTACCTTTATCTATTTCTGTAAACATGATACTGATTTCCAGGTTTTTCAGGTGTCGGGGAAGTTCTGACAGCCCTTCAAGCTCCCAGGTTTCCACACCACACCTTTCAATCAGTTCTTTAGACAGCACAAACCACGCCAGTCTATCATCACATGCAAATTGCAGATTACTTAATAATTCTCCGGTCAGCCGCACCCGGTTTTTTGAATGGCTTTCGTAAATGTTTTTAAAGATCATTTTAAAATCAGCCCCACGCTCAATCAAGTCAGCAGCTATGCGATGCGTTTGAGGGGTTGTATTGGAAAACCGAAACGATCCCGTATCTGTCAGGATCGTTGTGTACAAAGCCGACAAAATTCTGTCACTAAAATCCGCATTCTGTTCTGCAAGATATTGATACACCAGTTCTCCGGTTGAAGAAACAGTCTGATCCAGAATTTGTGTTTCGCCCATTGTATCTGTGGGTATATGATGATCTATACAGGCAACCGGAATGTTGTTCGTTTTGATAACCTGGCCCAATTTGCCCAGCCGTTCCCAGTCGCTGATATCTACAATAACAGCACCATCAACGGATTTGATTGCATCATCCAGATCGGGATTGTAGATTTGGATCTGGTTTTCAGGATCCAGAAAGCTAAAATAAACCGGAGTCAGATTGTTATTGATCAGTGTTACGCTTTTACCACATTGTTTCAAATATTCAGCCATTGCAATTTGGCTGCCCAACCCGTCTCCATCCGGATTAATATGTGTGGTGATCAGGAAATGTTCACCATTGGAGATAAAGCGGGTCAGGTTTTTCCAGTGTGTTTTTGATACCATAACCTATTTTTCTAGTTCTTTGTGTACTACTGTTACATTTCCAACATTGTCATGGGCTTTGATCGCGATCTCTGCCGGTAATGCTACGTCTATTGTTATCTGATATTTTTCTTTTTTTGCGTCTGTTATCTGGTCAGTGGGATAGATGATTTCCCATGATGAAGCATTGACGCTGTAATAAACTTTTTCCAGGTTGTTCCAGGCATCCTCTGCTGATACAGTCAGGATTTTATCTTTTAATGATTGAATGTTAATTTTGGGGCCTGAATTGTCAATAATAAAGGGCTCACTATTCTTTTCTCCGGTCAGGGTCATTGCCTTGGGATTAGATGGTGCATCAGTAGCAATAACTTTTACCAGATATTCTCCATCTGCCATTTGACGGCTATCCCAGGAGAAATAACTTCCGGGATAATCGGTGACCAATGTTTTCCAGTTTTTTGAACCTGTTTTGCAATATTGTACACTGAACAGGATACCGTCAAAATTGGGATCTTCGAACAACCAGTCTACACTTTGAAATCCTGTTTTTTTGCCTTCCTGTGTTGGTGTTTGCGGGTAAGGAATGCCTTTTTCACGGATTTCGCTATTGTCATCTATTTCATAATAATTGCCGGGGGGATGAATGACAATATCGCTTATTAAAGGTGGAAGGTTTTTTTGCATATAGGCAATATTTACTTCTTTAATCTGTGGTGGATTTTTACCGGGCTGCATTTCGCACTTCCATTGTACATAGCGGGCCGCAGGACTTTTAATTTTCAATGCGCCGTTTTCCATGACTGTTTTTTGCCATTCGCTCCATGATTGTTCCGGGAGTTCTGTATTTCCGGAGCGAGTGTAGAATTCTATCTTGCCGTCATTCTCTGAACCTTTCCAGGCCAGGGTGCCCCAAATGGATTGCAGTCCTGTATCAATCGTTTCGGATTCATACTCGGCAGTTTTGGACTTTTCAGGCATTACTACATAGGCAATTCCCAGGTTCGAAGTACCTATGACCAGTTTATGGTCAATACCGTATGTCATTGCTGTGATTTGTGATTCTTCGATGTTGAATAGCAATGAAGAATTACCTTCTTTGTCTATAGAGTATAATTTACCATTATCACCCGTACCGGCAAGAATGTTACCATCTTTTGCCAGCAACAAGGATTGTATATGTTCTTCAGCACCCAACCACAGATCTTTGGCATAGCCATTGGTTTCGATTCGATATAAAGCAGTGGGGGTTTGTGCTGTTTGTGCCATATTTTCTAAAAGGAATGATTGTGCAAAGGAGGCTTCGTTTTCACCCTCTTCTTCGTCACTGTCACCGTTTGATTTACCCTGGTCTGCTCTTTCCTTGGGCTGTCCCGGGTACATGGCTGCTGTTTCACCAAACGCTGCCGCGTAAACCGTACCATCCGGTGTTACCAGGATATCATGAACTTCTTGCATTTGGGTGTCCAGAATAACAAAGGGAGTGCCGCCCGGTTCGATTTTATAAACATAACCGTTACCGCTGCTGCCCGCATAGATTGTATTATTGTGAACAAAAATACTGCGAATATGGGTTTGTTCGCTTTTCATTACAACTGAAGGTGTGCCGTCTGGTGTGATTTTTATAATTGAGGCAATAGAACCGGTAGCAACGTATAAATTGCCTTTTGCATCCATATCCATGTCCCAAATATAGTCGGATTTTGGACTGTAAAATTCTGTTTTGGTGCCAGAGGGTGTTACTTTGTATACTTTACCGCGTGGCGATGTGCCCACATAGATATTATCTTGTTTGTCTGCTGCAAGGGCATAAACTTCCAGTTCGTCTGTGTCGAGCCATACGGCAGTATCACCTTTGGCTGATATTTTGTATACAATGCCGTCGTTACCTGAGCCCAGATATATATTGCCTTTACTGTCACTGATTGCGGACCAGATAAACGGATCACCGGTGCTCATGATTTTTTCTACTTTGGGCGCCGGAGTAAGGATCCCTTTGTGCAGGATGGACATTTTTTTGCTGGTACCCCGTTCAAATTTACCTTTTGACTGGTAGGTACTGTAACGCGGTTTTACTGCCAATGCCGCACTTGAAAGTATAAATAATGCAGCAATTAAAAATAATATGGATTTATTTTTCAACATTCAGTATTCCTTTTTTATTTACCAGTATGTCGGTTGTGCGGGCTGCTCTTCATCGGGATCCGGATATGTTGCTTTTGGCGGTTGTTTGATTTTAACTACAAGCCGCTTGGCTCCGGCTATAACATAATCCGTTTTTATCGATTCTTCATGCAAAATACGGTTGCCGGTGTTTTGGCTTGAACCGTTTGTTTTGATTGTGCTCATTATATCCATTACCGATGGCGGCAATGCTGTCAGTTCTTCACCTTCCAGCACTAATCCCTTGTCCTGCATTTGTATTTGCAGATACAGATGATCATTCATTCTTCTGTTTTCAATGATCGACACCAGGTGTGGAAAATCCACAGGTATGAATTTATTGCGATTGGTCTGAATTTCATAATTAGTCAAAGTCGGGCCGCTTGATACTAAAATAGTGAGGTTGCGGGCATCCAGGTTTTTGGGGATAGGGAATGAACGCTGGATTTTAATATCTTTATTTTTGGTTGTTTCCAGTTCGATTGAAAATGTCAGTGTATCACCGGGAGATACAATATTCTTGTTCTGCCAAATGTTTTTGATTCTGGCAATGCGTTCACCCGCTACTTCACGAGTATTGATGTTGATGGATTTGATGTAGGGGGATTCGAAATCATTAACCATCAAGGCACCCAATGCGGAAGCAATGAGATCGCTGGTACTGTTGGCATCTGTGCCCGAAGCCATAAAACCAAAACGCTGGCGCGTAGAAAAAAAGTCGTTTAATTTTAGATGGGTCCCATCTGAAAATTCTATAGTGCTGTTGAGATACATGGAATTCAAACTGCCGGATAAACGTCCTGCAGTGAGGGCCTGGATCAGCGCAATACGCAGGAAAAGCGGCATAATGTTGTTCATTGCCGGATCATCTGCCATATTAAAGTGATAATCTGTTTTTGCTCCGGAAAGCTGCTCAAAATTCAGTTCTATAGGGATGGTACGCGGGGTTACATTCATGTCTCCATAAACACCCGTGAGCCGGTCCTGACGAAAGGCGCCTACAATTTCAGTAGAAGCAGCCATTTTGGTTGATCCCATTTCACTGGGCAGCGTTGCTAATATTTTGGCTTTTGCCATTGGCAGATTTACCGGTCCCAGATTAAAAACATAATGCCCAAAGGCCAGCAGTTTATTATCATCAACCGCTGTTACCGTGCCAGTGGATTCAATACCCATATCTCCATTGATAAATATTTGTGCTACTGCGGCACCGGGAACCAGGGGAGAATCGTCGGTTTTATTGCTGCCAGAAGTACCACCGGAAGCTACATTAAAGCCAAGAGACTCAAACTGGGAACTAAACTGCGAAACCAGTCTGGAATCGAATCCCGAAAATACCAGGGGTGAGCTGATCTGGGTCATAGAATTTCCACCCATATCCGGCAAAGTCTGTTCAAGACCGCTGGTCACTTGCTGCCAGAATGAATCGTCTGCACCGCAAAGAGTGGTTGTAATATAATCCGGTAAAAGTGCAGCCGATGCAGTGGTTTCCTGAGCTCTTGCAGACTCGTGCTGATCAATTTCAGTCATTTGTTCTATGGGCATAATGCCGCCAATGGGATCTTTCATAAACATGCCAAAGCGTAATGCCAGCGCACCCACAAGTTTACCGTCAATGTAGGTTGGGCTGCCGCTCATACCACTGACCACTCCGTTTTTTCTGGCTTTTTCTCCGGTCAATTCCACCAGAACAAGATCGCGTTTGGGATAAAAATTTTCTACAATTTCAATAACTTTGAATCCAAACTCTTCGATCTCGTTACCATAAAAAACAGTGTACCCTGTGCCTGTCATGCCCGGCTTGATCTCGTTGACCGGCATAATGGGAACGCCCCATTTGACGGTTTCTGCAAACAGTCCGGTTATAATGAAAAACGTGAACAGTATTACAAATCGGGTCCTTTTCAAATTATTTTCCTGTATTGGGAATCCATGTGTTAAAAAAGGGCAGCATGAAAGCAATATGCGGACATCTCACTTTCGAGCTACCCTTGCTATAGCAATACTTGTACCAAAAAAAGGTAAAAGTTGCGAACAAGAAATATACTAAACTCTTGAAAATCTATCAAGTTAAACTTGTTACGTCTCCGGGATTCATGATTAATACGTTTATGTTTTTAGCTTCCACTTTGTGTTTAAAATCTTCCGGATTTACCTTGATGACATCAAAAGTATTATAGTGCATGGGCACAACCAGACCGGGATTCAGGAATTCTGCTGCTATTACGGCATCATCAATACCCATGGTGAAATTGTCACCAATTGGCAGCAGGGCCACATCCAGCTTGTTCAGTTTGCCGATGAGCTGCATATCCATAAAAAGTCCCGTGTCACCCGCGTGATAAATGTTTTTGCCATTGATGGTAATGACAAATCCGCAGGGATTGCCCATATAGGTTAACGCATCACCACCCAGATCGGTTCCTGAACCGTGGTGGGCAATGGTGAGTTTAACCCGACCAAATGGGAAATTAAATGCACCACCAATGTGCATGGGGTGAGCATTGTATCCTTTTTTTTGACAATAGACTGCCAGTTCATTGGGCGCGATTATGGTTGCATTATTGGCTTTTGCGATTTTTAGCCCGTCTCCCAGATGGTCACCATGACCATGAGTTAGCAGAACATAATCCGCTTTGATTGCATTTGCCTGGGCTGCGGCTACAGGATTATTACTTAGAAACGGATCAATAACCAGATTGCCCTTGTCTGATTCAATCAAAAAGGCGGAATGACCTAAAAATGTGAGTTTTAGCATAAAGACCTCCCGATATTACAAATCTCCACCAATGGGCCGTAATACCACTTCTTCCGGCAGTGCATCAGGATGGCTTCCGCAGATAGCCAGTACACATTCTGCCGCCTGTTTGGGAGTCAGCATTTTTGATCGGTCTACATTGGCATTTCCCCAGATTTCTGTATCCGTTGCGCCGGGTAGAAATGCGGTAACTTTGACATTATGTTTGCGGGCTTCCATGCGGAGCACGTCTGTGAATCCCAGCATACCATACTTTGACGCGCAATATCCCGCATTATTGGGAAACGCCTGTTTACCCGCAACAGATACTACGTTGATGATATGCCCCGATTGCTTTTTAATCATACCCGGCAATACTGCCTGGCTGCAGAGAAAAGCGGATTTCAGGTTGGTATTCATCAACTCGTCCCATTTTTGTTCATCATAATCAATAATTTTGGCAAAATAGACAATGCCCGCATTGTTGACGAGAATATCTATGTCACCCCATTGCTGTTTTACCTGATCTACGAGCTCTTTTACCTGCTGTTTTTGTGTTACATCGCATTGGATGGCAAGGGCACTGCCGCCATTTTCGTTAATTTGTTGTGCTACAGATTCGATTTCTGCTTTAGTGCGGGACGATACAACCACCTTGACACCGTTTACTGCCAGTTCCTGAGCAATACTTTTGCCAATACCACGTCCGCTGCCAGTGATCCAGGCTATTTGTTTTTTGAGCGTGCTAGAGATCATATCAATCTATCCTTGTTTGTAGCAGGTTCAACAGTTCCATACGGGTTACCCGGTCGTTTTTGAATCCGCCCAGCATGGTGCTTGAGGTAACAAAACTGTTTTGTTTTTCTACTCCGCGCATCATCATGCAAAGATGCTTGCCTTCTGCAATGACGGCCACTCCATACGGCTTGAGAATGCTTTGAATGGTTTCGGCAATCTGGCGGGTCATACGCTCCTGTACCTGCAATCGACGTGCATACATGTCAACTATTCTTGGGATCTTGCTCAAACCAATGATTTTTCCCTTTGGCAGGTAAGCCACGTGGCATTTCCCATAAAAGGGCAGCATGTGGTGTTCGCAAAGACTATAAAATTCAATGTTCCGTACAACAACCATTTCTTCACAATCTTCTTTAAAAATAGCTTCGTTAACAACTTGATCGATATCCATGTTGTAACCACGGGTAAGGTATTCATAAGATTTCTCAACCCGTTTGGGGGTTTTGATCAGCCCTTCCCGCTGTGGATCTTCACCAATGATCTCCAAAATATCGTGAACGGAATCCTTGATTGTTTTTGCCATATGTTTATTCTCCTCTGTATATAACCATATTTCTTGGCGTTTCATACAGCTTTACTTCGTACAATGTGCCGATGGGTATATGGTCTGCTAACTGCTGCCAGATCACAATCGCAATATTTTCTGCAGTGGGAACAATTCCCCGCATGATTTCCACATCGTGATTGAGGTGTTTATGGTCCATGACCTTGACAACACGTTCTTGAAGAATATCTTTGAGCTCTTTGAGATCAATCACCATGCCGGTTACAGGGTCCGGTTCACCGCGAACAGTGACTTCCAGCTCGTAATTGTGGCCATGGCCATAAAGATTATTGCACTGCCCGTACAGGTTTTCGTTTTCCTGCTCGCTCAGATTGTTCGTATGCAGGCGATGGGCTGCATTAAAATGCACTTTTCGTGTGACATATACCAGAGGCAATTGTATTTCCGTTTGTTTTTATATTATCATATTTACAACAAATTTAACCGTTAAATAATCCTGAAAAATCAAGCACTTTCAAGTGCGCCATTATTGTGTTGTTCATCCGCGCGTTTCAGCAGCCACGCGAAAAGCATTCCTGCAAAACCAAGAATGGAGAAAATCCACATTCCCGCAGTATAGCCGCCGGAAAAATCATTTGCATAGCCTATAACCATATTGAACCCGAATAAACCGATGTTCTGGATCATGGTCATGAGTCCATATGCCGTACCCAGACGATTGGATTCTACAATCAGAGCAACCGCGGGCCACATGGCAGCAGGTACGAGCGAGAATGCAATACCCATTAAAGCCATTGGGACCATGGGCGGGAGGGAAGTGTAGACCAGCAGCAGATAAACTGGAACCAGTAGTATTGAACCAAACATCATTAAACTTGCGCGTTTGCCGACTTTGTCGATTAGCAGTCCAAACAAGGGGGTCATAACCATAGACGCAAATGTGATGATGCTGGATGTGAAGCCTGCCAGCTCTCGGGTGAGACCATGCTGTTCCATGAACAGCTTGACAGCAAAGGTCTGGAACGGAAAAATTGCTGAATAGAATGTAACACACAATAAAGTAATGAACCAAAAAGAGGGATTCATTTTAAACATGGTCTTGATATTGATCTTGTCCACTTCTTCTGCTTCACCCAGGTGATATAATCTCTCTGCTTTGGATTCAAGTGAAAAGTATATGATAACGGATAATACCGAGATAACACCCGCTCCAACAGCAATTAGAAGAGGATACTGCCAATTGACATACAGTGGTTTGGCAATTGTGGGAGAGTTGAGCGCGGCAAAGGTAGCCAGGCGTGATATGGTTAGGTTTATACCCATTGCGAATCCCAGTTCTTTGCCTTTGAACCATTTTGCAATAACTGTGGTGACGGCAACGATGAGCGATTCCGCGCCCAGACCAAAAATTAATCTGCCTGTGGCCATTACCGCAAGAGATCCGTGGGATACTGTCACAATAGCGCCTGTGAGACAGAGGGCAGCAAACAGAAATGATGCTTTTTTTGTACCGATAAAATCAATAATAATGCCCCCGATCAGTACCATGAGGATATTGGGCAGGCTGTAAATTGCGTTTAAAAGCCCGATGTTGCTATCTGTAAAACCGAGCTGCGCTTTGAGTACGTCCGCCAGGGGACTGATGCTGTCATAGATATAGTAATTGCCAAACATGGCCATGCTGATAAAAATCAGTACGGTCCATCTGTAAGCTTTTGAGGGTTTGGGTTTGCTTGCTATTTCTGAGGAATACATGTTTTATCTCTCCATTGTTTTTCATTAAGAAACGAAAAAACAGACTAGAGTACAAGGAAAAAGTTAGAGACCCTGATAATATTTTTTAACCATGATTAAAAGGATTAAAAGATTACAGGATTACATGATTTCGCCACGGAGGCTGCTGGTGCTAAACTCTGTCACGATCTGAACCATGATTAAAAGGATTAAAAGATTACAGGATTACATGATTTCGTGACTGAGACTACTGGTGCTAAACTCTGTCACTATCTAAAAGAAATGATCGCAACAGAGATAAACGCAGTGTTCTCCGTTGTGCAAGATGTTCATGGTTTTACAATAATGGATCAACCAAAAAAATCAGGATTTCCGTGACGGAGACCGCTGGTGCTTAACTCCGTCACGATCTAAAAGAAATGATCGCAACGGAGATGAACGTAGTGTTCTCCGTTGCGCAAGGTATTTTGATTTAAAAATGTGGGTCATTCAAGAAATCAGGATATCCCGTGACGGAGACCGCTGGCGCTAATCTCCGTCACGATCTAAAAGAAATGATCGCAACGGAGATGAACGCAGTGTTCTCCGTTGCGCAAGATGTTCATGGCTTTACAATAATGGATCAACCAAAAAAATCAGGATTTCCGTGACGGAGACCGCTGGCGCTAATCTCCGTCACGATCGTTGTGGGGTAGTTGTAGGTGGCGAGAGGGAAAAAGAATTTCGTGACTGAGACTGCTGGTGCTAAACTTTGTCACTATCTAATCTCCGTCACGATCTATTTCCAAAATGAGCTTTTCCTCTGCGTCCCTGGCAACCTCTTGGCGTACTTTGCGTTTTGTCTTTTAATCATATTTCGCGACAAGCTATCCAAATCGGCATGTTTTTTGATTTATTAATTTTGTAAATTCATAAAAATGATCAACTGTTTCCGGAGTTTTGCATGAAAGCATGGAGATTGGGCTTTATATTTCTTTTGATTTGGATAGTACCTCATACAAGCAGTGTGTATGCTGAGGATTCTGTAAAAATCAATACCATTGGCGGGGAATTCGTGATTGCGGAAATCAATGGGATGAACCTATTGGTGAAAATCAATTCGCAGGAGGTTTGCAAAATCAATAACGGGGAATATGGCATGGGCATGGTTGAGGCCTTTTTCCCGGGAGTGAATGGTGATGAAGATGTGATCATAATCTCAGAGCACCAGGGCGGCAATTGTTGTCCCCCGGTATTGCGATTGATCGGCATTTATGATGATCCTTCTTATCAAATGCTGGGAGAACTGGAATTCTGGTTTTACCGAATCACCAAGGGGTATGTTGAAGGCTCTGGTGATGTGATTGAAATTGCGGAATGTGATGAGCTGGGACAGGTGGTATCCCGCTGGAAATATGTAAAGGGATTCTTGACGGAAACCGAGGATGATCCGTTTCAACTCCAATCCGAGGCTTTGACGGCGGAAACGCTTGCGGGGTATGTATCCAAATACCCTAACGAAGTGCTGGCGCAGGTAGAAGGAGTTGAAGATAATTTAAAAGAGATAATGGGTGATCAATATGACGCGTTCAAAGCCGCATTTGGTGTACAGATGCCAGTAGCGATACAGGATGGTTTCCTGGTGCTGAAAGGGTGCGAGTCCCACAATTGCGGTGACCACTTTGCGGATGTTTATATTGATTTGAATAGTCTTGATGTATATGCTGCGGTTTTCACCAGAGAGGGACCGGATATTGTTAACGAGCTGTATTATAATATAGATGTGGATGTTAATCAGGAAGTTTTTGGATTGATCAATCAAACCCGTGCAGAGCATGCGGAGTAATTGTCTGAATTAAGATTATTGGGATTTATAGGATTGTAAGATTAGGGTTGTGCTTTGTTGATAGTTAATATGTAAAAACTGCCAAACGCAAGGGGCGCAGGGAAAACGCCAAGGGCGCAAAGGGGATTCTTGTTTTGTCTGAATTCGGATTTCCGCGACGGAGACCGCTGACGCTAAACTTTGTCACTATCTAAAAGAAATGATCGCAACGGAGATAAACGTAGTGTTCTGTTCTCCGTTGCGCAAGATGTTCATGGTTTTACAATAATGGATCAACCAAAAAAATCAGGATTTCCGTGACGGAGATCGCTGGCGCTTAACTCCGTCACGATCTAAAAAAAGATCGCAACGGAGATGAACGCAGTGTTCTCCGTTGCGTATGATTGTTTCTGATTTTATAAGTATGGATCACTCCAGAAAGTAGGATATACGTGACGGAGACCGCTATCGCTTAACTCCGTCACGATCTTTTGGGTTGCTTGGGCATGTTCTTTTAGCTTGAAAATATTTATAAGGACGCTTGTAGATACTGATCCTTTTTGTAATCGTTGACTACAAATAAAAAAATGATCGCAACGGAGATGAACGCAGTGTTCTCCGTTGCGTGTGATTGTTTCTGATTTTATAAGTATGGATCACTCCAGAAAGTAGGATATACGTGACGGAGACCGCTATCGCTTAACTCCGTCACGATCTTTTGGGTTGCTTGGGCATGTTCTTTTAGCTTGAAAATATTTATAAGGACGCTTGTAGATACTGATCCTTTTTGTAATCGTTGACTACAAATAAAAAAATGATCGCAACGGAGATGAACGCAGTGTTCTCCGTTGCGCAAGATGTTTCTGGTTTTACTAGTATGGATCACTCAAGAGATCGAGTTTCCCGTGACGGAGAACGCTATCGCTTAACTCCGTCACGATCTTTGGGATTGCTTGGTGCATGTTCTTATAGCTTGAAAATATTCATAAGGACGCTTGTAGATACTGATCCTTTTTGTAATCGTTGATTACAAATAAAAAAATGATCGCAACGGAGATGAACGCAGTGTTCTCCGTTGCGTGTGATTGTTTCTGTTTTAACGAGACATGCTGGTTATAATTTATCAAGATCAAGACTGAGGATCGAATGATCGTCCAGTATATAGTTTCTGGCACTCGAATATCTCCAGTATTCAGGTAGATCGACAAAACCTTTTTCTACTGGATTGTAATGGATGTAATCCAATTTTTGGTTGAACCATTTGTCACTTTCAATCAAAATAGGATGATACCCTTTTTGCCAGACCGTATTGCCATTCGTTGCGCAGAACTGCTTTAACCACGGTTTAAAGTTTTGTCTGGTATTTTGTTTGATATAGTTTGAGATTTTCCGTGATGTGTATCGTTTCATATCGCGAATTACATTTGGGATGTCAAGACTGTTTTCCATGGATATGATCATGTGGAAATGATTTGGCATGATAACATATCCGAATATCCATAAATTCTTGTGTTCCTGACAGTGTTTGAAAGAATTAATGAGGATTGTACATATATCATCATTGATAATGATAGGTGTCCAATCAATAATTGTTGAAGTGATATAATACATTCCTGTATCAGGATAGACCTTGAATCTTGATCTCATATCGTTTCACTTGTAATGATATTGGTGTTGATGGGGTATATACAACCGCCCCAAGAGTTGTATGCTTTAATTTAATAATAATATTTAATGATTCAAGTATTTATTTTTTCAAGTATCCCGTGACGGAGACAGCTGACGCTTAACTCCGTCACGATCGTTGGTGGACGGTGTGGAATTCCGGATGTCAAAAAGATATCCGTGACGGAGACCGCTGGCGCTTAACTCCGTCACGATCGTTGGTGGACGATGTGGATATCCAGATGTTAAAAAGAGTTCCGCGACGGAGACTGCTGGCGCTAAACTCCGTCACGATCATTTGGGATCGATGTGGATATCCAGATGTCAAAAAGAGTTCCGTGACGGAGACCGCTGACGCTTAACTCCGTCATGATAATTGGGGAACGATGTGGATATCCAGATGTTAAAAAGAGTTCCGTGACGGAGACTGCTGGCGCTTAACTCCGTCACGATCGTTGGATCTTTGGTTGTGGATATCCAGATGTTAAAAAGAATTCCGTGACGGAGACAGCTGACGCTTAACTCCGTCACGATCGTTGGTGGACGGTGTGGAATTCCGGATGTCAAAAAGATATCCGTGACGGAGACCGCTGGCGCTTAACTCCGTCACGATCGTTGGTGGACGATGTGGATATCCAGATGTTAAAAAGAGTTCCGCGACGGAGACTGCTGGCGCTAAACTCCGTCACGATCATTTGGGATCGATGTGGATATCCAGATGTCAAAAAGATTTCCGCGACGGAGACCGCTGACGCTAAACTTTGTCACTATCTAAAAGAAATGATCGCAACGGAGATAAACGTAGTGTTCTGTTCTCCGTTGCGCAAGATGTTCATGGTTTTACAATAATGGATCAACCAAAAAAATCAGGATTTCCGTGACGGAGATCGCTGGCGCTTAACTCCGTCACGATCTAAAAAAAGATCGCAACGGAGATGAACGCAGTGTTCTCCGTTGCGTGTGATTGTTTCTGATTTTATAAGTATGGATCACTCCAGAAAGTAGGATATACGTGACGGAGACCGCTATCGCTTAACTCCGTCACGATCGTTGGTGGACGGTGTGGGGATCCAGATGTTAAGAAGTATTCCGTGACGGAGAACGCTATCGCTTAACTCCGTCACGATCGTTGGATCTTTGGTTGTGGATATCCAGATGTTAAAAAGATATCCGTGACGGAGAACGCTGGCGCTTAACTCCGTCACGATCATTGGGGAGTGATATGGATATCCAGATGTTAAGAAGTATTTCGTGACGGAGACCGCTGACGCTAAACTCCGTCACGATCTTGAAACTATCCATCATCTTTTCCCACGCATTTCCTGTTCCGGTTTAATAAATCTTGATTATTTAGTCGGGAATGTCTATGTTTAACAAACAGATCATAGACTATTTCGGAATTTGAATTGGACCTGCACATTAACCACACTTTATTTTCTACCGGGATCTGCTTTCTTGCGGCATTGATATTTGGTCGTGTTGCCGCACGTTTGCGTGTTCCCAGGGTTACCGGATATCTGCTGGTAGGCCTGGCTGCAGGCCCGTCTATGGCGCATATGCTGGGTTACCCCGAGTTGATCAGCCATGAAGTATTGGAATTTGTAAAAATCATTTCTGATGTTGCACTGGCTTTTATTATGCTGACCATCGGAAGTCAGTTCAAGTTCCAATCTCTCAGACGCTGGGGCAAACGCATGGCCCGGCTGTCTATTTCAGAAATGGCAGCTACATTTATTCTGGTTTCCATCACCATATTTGTGTTCAACATGCTGCTCAATAAAACCGTTTTGGGCGCGTCATTAGGTTTATTGGGATCATCAATCTATTTGGCCATATTTACCGGTATCATTGCTATTGCAACCGCACCCGCTGCGTCATTAATGGTAATCCGTGAATATGATTCCGAAGGCCCGGTAACGGACCTTGCGCTTTCACTGGTCGGATTAAATAATCTATTCTCTATTTTGATCTTTAACATCATTACATTTTTACTGCTCAACAGCAGCGGATCTGTAACAATGTTTTTGCTAGCCATGTTTGGCCCCATCGTTTTGGGATTCCTCACCGGTGTGCTCATCAGTGTGTGGGCGCAGAATGTCGAGAGTCGTACAGAATACCTGATGCTGCTTATTGGCGGCATTGTTGCGAATATCGGATTGTCGTGGATGTGGGGATTGGATATCTTTTTGTCCTGCTTTGTTACGGGATTAACCATAGTAAATGCTTCCCCAAAAGAGCGGAATCTGTTTGAAGCGTTAAAAAGTGTGGATTATCCCCTGTATGTCTTTTTCTTTGTAATTGCAGGTGCAAGTTTGCACATAGAAGTGATGAAAGACATTGGCTTGCTGGGTATTGCATATATCATAATGCGAACCGCCGGTAAAGTGTTGGGAAACTGGATGGGAGCCAGATGGGGCGATTTTGGATATATTGAGCGGCGCTGGCTGGGATATGCAATGATTGCCCAGGCGGGTGTTGCCATTGGATTGTCGCAATCTCTTGCACGGCAGTGGCCGGAAGGCGGAGAGATCATCCAGACCGTAATTCTGGGTTCTGTTGTGTTTTTTGAGCTTGCCGGACCCATTACGGTGCGTCAGGCCCTTGTACATGCAGGTGAGGTGCCCCTGTTGACCCTGCTTTCCAAGAAAGCCAAAGAAGGTACCTATGAAGGACTGCATCATGTTATTGATCAGTTCCGTACTTCTATTGGCGTACCCAAAGGGCATAATCTAAAAAGTGCTGCCGATATATATGTGAAACATGTAATGCGTAAAAATGTTGAAACCTTGTACGAAGATACCCCTTTTAATGAAATTTTACGTCAGATCTCTCACAGTAAATATGACCGTTTCCCCATAATTAACCGTAATGAAAGATTTATTGGCGTTGTAGACTATCAGGATATACGTGATATCTTGTTTGATGAAAGCATTGCAAAATTTATTGTAGCGCGTGACCTTGTAAAACCCGAGCCTTTGGCGCTTTATCCGGACCAAACATTGGGCGAAGTTTTGGAAATTTTCAAGCAAAATAGCGATGTTACATATTTACCCATCATTGATGATGAAAATTCATCCATGCTGTTGGGGATCATAAGCCAGAACGATGTGCTGGCTGCGTTTCGAAGTACAAAATAAAACCAAGTGTTTCATACATGAAAAGTCTTGAAAACGCCATTATATTTGCTACTACTGCACATGACGGACAGTATAGAAAAAAAAGCGATGTGCCTTATATTGTGCATCCGTTTGCGGTCAGTATGCTACTGTTAAAAGAAGGATGTAGCGACAAGATAGTCATTGCGGGTTTACTGCACGATACACTTGAAGATACGCATGTGACTTTTGATACCCTGGTAAAAGAGTTTGGGCAAGAGATTGCCGATATTGTTCAGGCATGTTCAGAACCGGACCGTAAAGCATCGTGGCAGGCCAGGAAGCAGCATACAATCGATGCGATCTATGATGCTCCCATGCCGGTGAAATATGTGACCTGTGCGGACAAGCTGCACAATATTTCATCCATGCTGAATGATTATAAATATCTTGGAGACACGCTTTGGGACCGCTTTCGCGAAGGATATGAAAAGCAAAAGTGGTACTATCAATCTATGGTCCAGGGTATTTGGAATGGAATAGATAAACGTCTTTTAGAAGACGATTCGATATTTTATCGATTTGAAAAAAAAGTAATAGAAATGTTTGGAAATACAACTAGCAGAACGGAACAGTAAGACATGGAACCGAGCCCCTGGTCTACAATCTGGAGAAATCCACGCGAAACCATACAACGAATTGTTGATGAAAACCCCAGTTATCAAATGTTAATGTTGATTGTACTGGGTGGTATTGCACAAGCCCTTGATAATGCAAGCGGAGTAACTGCAATGCTGCCCTCAATGCAAACAAGTAGTTTGATCGTAACAAGTATTCTAATGGGCCCCATTGGAGGTCTTTTTACCGTATATGTTGGCGGCTGGGTGCTGCAAAAAATAACCACAAGAATGGGCGGTCCTGCACCACTCAGTCACGTAAGAACAGTAATGGCCTGGGCCTGGGCACCTCTGGTATATACAATGCCTTTATGGGGCATTAAATATATCTTGTTCCGGGACGAGTTGTTTCAGGTTGAACAACCCATTATTCAATCCAGTACTTTGTTGCAGGGACTATGGGGGATCATTCAGCTTGTGGATGTAATTGTTATCGTATTTCATTTGTATATTTTATTTTCCGGTTTGGCCCAAATCAATAAATTTACTTTTTTGAAAAGTGTTGGGGCTTTTTTGATTTTACAAGTTATTCTGTCTATTCCCTTGCTTTTAATTTTTTCATTGATGATGTCAGCCGGGTTAACTATATAATAAAGAGGTATTATGAAAACACGTAAACTGGGTAAAAACGGACCCGAACTCTCACTCATTGGTCTGGGTACCTGGGCTATTGGCGGATCCTGGACCTTTGGTTGGGGCCCATCAGATGAAAAAGAATCGATCCGTACAATTGAACGCGCTATTGATTTGGGCATCAATTGGATCGATACCGCGCCGGCATATGGTTTGGGTGCTGCGGAAGAACTTGTAGGGCTGGCGATCCAGGGAAAACGTGATGATCTGATCATTGCTACCAAATGTGGTCTGGTTTGGGATGAAAACAATAAAGTCCGAAATAATTTAAAACCAGAGAGCATTCGTAAAGAGGTTGAAGACAGCCTGACCCGTCTGGATATCGATTTGATTGATTTGATGCAGTTCCACTGGCCGGACACTCACACACCGGTTGAAGAATCCTGGCAGGAAGTGCTTAAACTCAAAGAAGAAGGTAAAATCCGCTGGGTAGGAGTATCTAATTTTAAAGTAGATTTGATGCAGAGTTGTATGGATATTGGGCATGTCGATTCGCTGCAGCCACCATACAGTTTGTTCCGCAGGCGTATTGAAAATGACATATTACCCTATTGCCTGGATAATGGTATAGGTGTTGTCGCATACAGTCCCATGTTTTCCGGATTACTTACCGGCAAGTTTGATATTAATAAACTTGCAAAGGATGACTGGCGGTTACGGAGTCCTGAATATAACGAGCCCAAGCTTTCAGAAAACCTGGAGAGAGTTGAAAAATTACGCCCCATAGCAGAAAAACATGATGTGAATATAGGACAGCTTGCGGTAGCATGGGTATTAAAGCATCCTGCTGTTACATCTGCCATTGTGGGTGCCAGAAGAGTAGACCAGGTTGAGGCAAATATTGCCGCCGCAGAAGTAGAGCTGGATGCTGATGATATTGCAGAAATGGAAGCACTTTTCCCAATCGACTGAGGTTAAATCCATTGAAAAGAGCTGATTTTTTTCGGGAAACAGAGGGGCAGGTGCAGTGTATGCTGTGTCCCCATCATTGCAAGCTGAGTGATGGGGAAATTGGCATATGTGGTGTTCGCATGAACAAACAGGGTGTTTTATACTCGTTGGTTTACGAAAAAGCCGTAGCAACGCATATAGATCCCATAGAAAAAAAGCCTCTGTTCCATGTAAAGCCAGGTTCTTCTTCATTTTCTGTTGCAACCGTGGGCTGTAATTTTAAATGCAAGTTTTGCCAGAATTGTGATATCTCGCAGATGCCCAGTCAGCGGAATGAATTGATTGTGGGACAGGATTATACCGCAAAGCAGGTTGTGGATACAGCAAAACGCCATTTGTGTAAAACCATAGCATTTACCTATACCGAGCCTACAATTTATTATGAATATGCTTTTGATATTGCCAACCTTGCTGTAGAAAAGGGATTGGGTACCGTTTGGATTTCGAACGGTTATATAAATAAAGCACCACTTGAAAAGATTGCGCCTTTTTTGACTGCCGCCAATATTGATCTCAAGGGATGGGACCCTGATTTTTACAAAAGTGTTGTTGGTGGTGAGTTGAAACATATATTAAATACACTCAAACTTTTGAAAAAACTGGGCGTATGGGTAGAGGTGACCACCCTGATTGTGCCTACATTCGTAGATAATGAAAAAACTATAATCGAGATTGCGCAATTCATCAGAGATGAGCTGGGTCCCGAAACGCCATGGCACATTAGCCGATTTCATCCCCAGTATTTATTAAGAGATTTACCCATAACACCATTGTCCATTATGCGGCGGGCACGGGAAATTGGTTTGAGTGAAGGTTTGAGATATGTATATAGCGGCAATGTAGCCGGAGATGTTGGGGAAAACACCTACTGTTATCATTGCGGGGAACTTTTGATTGAGCGTTGGGGTTTTACAATTATTGAGAACCGGCTAAATGCCGGAAAATGTCCCAAATGTAGTACGGAAATTGATGGAATTGGTTTATAAACAGGTATATAGCCTGTGAAAGACCTTGGAAATCCCCTCAACTTTTCCTAAATTCCAGTTTCACATATCCGGTAACGAAATGGCCCCGTCTTCAAAAAAAATAATACTAGCATCTATTCTGGCTGCACTGTCGGTAGCAATCGGATATTTGTTTTTGTACATCCCGAATGTGGAAATGATAACCGCTACGGTATTTATTTCAGGGGTGTTGACCGGTCCCTTGTTGGGATTATGTATAGGTTTGACAGCGGAAACCCTGTATTCGGTGTTTAATCCATATGGGATGCCAATATTGCCATTATTGCTGGCGCAGGTGTTTTGTTTTGGATTGATTGGCTGGAGTGGTGGCGTACTGCGGAGAAAAATAATAACCTGTGATTGGAAATGCGTTCTCTTTTCCGGAGCAGCGGGATTTGTGCTGACTTTGGTTTATGATGTTTTAACGACAATGAGTTTTATTATTGTTACGTTTAAATTGTCTTTGAATAAAATTGTTGCCGTTTTTTCAACCGGTATGCTGTTTTACCTGACACATATTGGTGTAAATACACTCTTGTTTATAATTGTTGTTCCGGTAATCATTTCGCGGCTGGTTCCGCATTTGCCGGATTATTTACAAATAGTTGATAAAAAATGAAGAAAATTTCATACATATATTTATTCATATCGCTGGCCTTAACCAGTCAGTTGTTTGCTATTGAACAGGATTCAACTGTTAGTGTTGTGCCGGATACTATATCTGCTGCAGAAGCATTAATGGATGTGCTTCCCGATTCTGTTGCAGCCGATACATTGATGGGAGATGCAGTAGTCCCTGACAGCAGCCGGCTGGATACACTGGCCGCACACAAACCAGTAGAGATTGACAGTAGTCAGTTACCGGTAGATATTCCGGTTGTGCGGGCACATGTTGCTGACACCTTGTTGTACCGTGGGCTGGATTATGGTTCTTTTGGTGATGTGTTCGACTGGATGCCCGGAACCTATAATGCCGATCTGGGCAATGTGGGCAACCATTCAAGGGGAGCCATGTTTGCCGGGATACCGGGCGAGTTTGATCTCATGTATGGCTTTCTGAATTTGAACGATCCGTACACAGGCCTTGCTGATATGAACTGGGTACCTGTGGAAGGTGTGGGATCTGTCGAGCATGTTACGAGTCACGCACAGCGGGACCAGGGCTATACTGATTTGGGACAAACATTGCAAGTGTCTCCTTTGGACATTTCCGCGTTACCGCCGCGATCAACAGTTACCTATCGTACCGGCAATTCCAGTTATTCTGATGTGGATGTGCGCCTGGGAATTTGGGCGAACCCCAAAATGACAATCAATATGGGCGGTATTTTAAAGCAATATGTTGGTCTGCTGAATTATAACCGGTATGATGGACAAAAGATCAACCTGGAGGTCCATCGCAAGCTCTTTCAAAAATTTGAAATGGATTATATATATTTGCAAAACAAATCCGAACTGGATGTGCCGGTAACTCAGTATATTGAGGATTCGGAATTAAGCAGCCCTCACGAAACAATAAAGCGCAGTGATCATGGCCTTGCCTTGCGATATGGAAGACTTTTTACGTCTACGTTTCAATACACCAAATACCGTAATGATTATTATGAAATGGATTATGGTGATTATACCTATTATTCCAGCCGGGAGGTTGAGAATTATCGTTTTTCGGGCCAATTACGTAAAAAGTTAATGGGTGTTGAACTGCAAACAGGTTTCTTGTACTCTTTAAAAGAATTGCATATCCAGAACTGGGGATACCATAAACGTGCACGAACAGACAGTTGGGTGCAGGTGGCGTTGAATCGTGAATCCATAACGGCTTCCGCAGGATTACGCAGCAGTTATTTGGATGCAATCGGCAAAGATTATGTACTGCCAGAGGTTTCTGTTACATGGCGACCTGTGGCAAATTTAACCGGCTTTGCCTGGTCAAACAAGATGGTAAGATCACCCTCTTTGGCATATTTATTTTCTACCAGTCCATTTTATGTCAGTAATTCAGGATTGAATCCCACAGAGTTACAGCAAACCGCTGCCGGTGTTGAATATTCCTGGCGGGGAATTTCTGCATATCTCTCTGCATCGACCATGGATATACAGAACCAGTGTGCTGTATATGCCGATGAAGACACTGCTTTTGCCATGAATCAGATCAATCACAATCGATATTCCATAGACGCGGCCCTCAGCCTGGATTGGAAGTATGGTCTCTCTGCGCATGCCAAAGGCAAATACTTGTGGGCAAGCGCCGATGATCCGTATTTTGATATTACCAACTATCCCGCCGGTTATGGTAAGGGGTATGTGCAATATCATAATATATTTTTTCAAAAAGATATGGATCTGACCCTGCGGCTGGGAGGAACGTTGTTAGGTGAAATGTATACTCCTGTTTATTATTATGCTCAATATCCTCTGTCAACCTGGATAACTGATCCGATTATCGTTCCTTATGTGCATGTAATTATGAAAGTCAGAACCATGACGTTCTTTTTCTCATATCATAATCCGCTTGACGCTGAATACCAGCGTGTTTTTTCATATCCCATGCCTCAATCTGAATTCAGATGGGGCTTTAATTGGATGTTTTTCGATTGATGTGGATAATAGTGGCAGCAAATATAGATTTCTAAAAATAATTTAGACTTTACTTGATTTTACTTTTAAATATAATTAACATGTGTAAACTGTTAACTGAAAAGAAGGATAAAGGTTTTGATTACTCGAATTGAATTGGCAATAAAACCCGAGTTTAACGATATGGCAGCACAACATGTGCTGAGCGGGGCCAAAGATTTGGACATCCATTCCATCGAAAAGGTTTATGCGTTCAATATTACCTATCTGCTTGGTGATATAATCGATGATGAAAAGAAACATATTGCTGAACATTTGCTTGCAGACAAGGTCACTCAGGATTATAGCATAGACGAATCCATTGACCGGGTCGGCGCTAAAGATCACTGGTCTGTTGAAGTCACCTTTAACCGCGGTGTTACCGATATGGTGGCAGCCACTGCGTTAAAAGGTATTCATGATCTGGGTATTGACTCGGTTACCGAAGCAAAGACCTCAAGACGATATGATATTGTTGGGCATCTCAGTGATGCGGAAAAACAGATTATTGTAGAAAAACTGCTCATGAACAAGGTAATTGAACATGTTTTAGAGCCCAATGAGACTATATTTTTCCCCATCATGCATGACCAATTTGAACAAATTACTGTACCTTTGTTGAATGCAAGTGATGCAGAGTTGCAAAAGATCAGCAAAGATCGTGATTTGTTTTTAAATCTTGAAGAAATGAAGACGATCCGTGATCATTATAAAGGTTTGGATCGTGAACCCACCGATATAGAGCTTGAAATGCTTGCACAAACCTGGTCAGAGCATTGCAGTCACAAAACATTGACCGGTTTTGTGGAATTTAATGGTGAGGTTATTGACAATGTACTGAAAAGTACCATATTTAAAGCCACCAGTGAGCTAAATAAAGACTGGTGTGTTTCCGTATTTGAAGATAATGCTGGTGTTATAAAGTTTGATGATGAATATAACATTTGTTTCAAAGTAGAAACCCATAACCACCCCTCTGCAATGGAGCCTTATGGCGGTGCAAATACCGGTATTGGCGGGGTGATTCGTGATCCTATGGGAACCGGATTAGGCGCAAAACCAGTAATCAATACGGATATTTTCTGTTTTGGTCCTGTGGATATGAAACATAGTGACTTGCCCAAGGGCGTTTTGCATCCCAAACGGGTTATGCAGGGCGTTGTATCCGGTGTGCGCGACTATGGTAACCGTATGGGTATACCCACAACCAATGGTTCGATCTTTTTTGACGAACGTTATCTTGGCAATCCACTTGTATATTGCGGTAATGTGGGCATTATGCCGGTTGATAAATGTGTAAAAACTATTGTACCGGGAGACTATGTTGTTGTCGTTGGCGGCCGAACAGGTCGTGATGGTATCCACGGTGCAACCGCTTCTTCAGGAGAATTGCATACCGAGAGTGAAGGAACCTGGAGCGGTGCGGTACAGATAGGTAACCCAATTATCGAAAAGAAACTGGTCGATACCCTGCTTGATGCCAGGGACAAGGGATTATATCGTGCTATTACTGACTGTGGTGCCGGTGGATTGTCTTCAGCTATTGGAGAGCTTGCAGAAACGACGGGTGCGGAAATAGATTTGGAAAAAGTACCTTTGAAATACCATGGTCTCACCTATATGGAAATCTGGATTTCCGAAGCGCAGGAAAGGATGGTAATTTTCTGTCCGCCAGAGAAATTACAGGAAGCGTTGGATGTTTTTGAAAGCGAAGATGTGGAAGCCACTGTTATTGGCCGCACCACAAATGATAAAAAAATCAGATTAAAATACAATGGAACAGTAGTAGGCGAACTGGATATGCACTTTTTGCATAAAGGGCTGCCCAAAACTGTCCGTAAAGCAGAATGGAAACCGGAGGATATTAAGGAATCACAATTTGATGTTCCTCAAGATGCCGGTGATATTTTGCAAAAGATCCTTGCTGCGCCTAATGTGTGCAGTAAAGAGTGGGTTATTCGTCAATACGACCACGAAGTACAGGGCGGCAGTGTAATCAAACCGCTGGTAGGTGTTGAGAACGACGGCCCCGGAGATGCAAGTATTACCCGTCCGCGTTTGGATTCAAACAAGGCGGTTATCTTGTCTAACGGATTGAATCCCAACTATGGTTTAATTGATCCATACTGGATGGCGGCATCATCAATAGATGAAGCTTTGCGTAATATTGTGGCTGTTGGCGGAAGTCTTGAACAGGCAGCTATTCTGGATAACTTTTGTTGGGGCAATACCGATAAACCTGACCGTTTAGGCGGATTGGTACGAGCAGCACAAGCTTGTTATGATATGGCCAAAGTCTTTGAAACTCCATTTATTTCGGGTAAAGACAGCTTGAATAACGAATTCCAGACCGAAACCGGTGAAAGTATTGCAATACCCCCCACACTGCTGATCTCAGCAATTGCAGTGATGCCGGATGCAGCCAAAGCTGTTAGTATGGACCTGAAAGAAAACGGTAACCTGTTGTATGCCGTAGGTACCACATATAACGAATTGGGTGGTTCGCATTACCTGCAAGTGATAGGCGAAACAAGTCCCAATGTTCCTCAGGTGGATGCTGTAAAGGCAAAAGCAATTTTTAAAGCTATGGCATCTGCTACAGATGCTGGTCTGGTACGAGCATGCCATGACTGTTCAGAAGGTGGAATTGCAGTTGCGCTTGCTGAAATGGCCTTTGCCGGTGGTCTGGGTGCAGAGGTATCTCTTGCGGATGTTCCTGTGACAGAAGCTCTGAGAGACGATGTGATTTTGTTCTCTGAATCAAACAGCCGGTTTATTGTTGAAGTCAAGCCCGAAAATCAGCAGGCTTTTGAAAAAATGATGGCTGACAATGCTTTCGCAGTTATAGGAAAAGTAACTGAAGGAACTGCGCTTTTAATTAAAAATAGTGATGGCCAGGAAATGGTCCATAAAAATATAGCAGATTTAAAAGAATCGTGGCAACAAACACTTAGGTGGTAAAATGAATCCTCGTGTGATTGTATTACGTGCGGCAGGCTCTAATTGTGATCAGGAAACCCAGTTCGCATTTGAAACGGCAGGTGCTAAAGCAGATCTGGTACATGTTAACCGTCTGCTAGAAGGCTCTGTAAAACTAGAAGATTATCAGATCCTGGCTATTCCCGGCGGCTTTACTTATGGCGATGACATTTCGGCGGGAAAGGTGCTGGCTAATCAATTGAAATATAAACTGCAGCAAGTATTGCAGCAATTTTATAATGATGACAAATTGATCATTGGTATTTGTAATGGCTTTCAAGTCCTGGTAAAAGCAGGGCTGCTACCGGTAGTTGAGCTTACCGCACAGCAAAAAGTAACCCTGACAGACAATGATTCCGGCAAGTTTGAAGACAGGTGGGTCCATCTGGATGTAAATGACGGACCTTGTGTGTTTACACAAAATATGCCAAACAAGGTGTATTTCCCGGTTGCTCATGCTGAAGGCAAATTTGTACCGGACAGTGACGAAACCCTGAACGAACTCGTCAAGAACAAGCAAGTTGTCTTTCAATATGCAGCTCCCAATGGCGGTGAAGTCAAATATCCTATGAATCCCAATGGTTCTGTTGCGAATATTGCTGGAATATGTGACCCAGCTGGCCGTGTTTTGGGTTTAATGCCGCACCCTGAGCGGCATATTGAGCCAAGTCAGCATCCTCAATGGACCCGGTTGGGTATGGCAGAACAGGGCGATGGCTTGATTTTGTTCGAAAATGCGGTGAATTATTTTAAATGAAATATGTTGTATAGTATAAAGCTTTGTTAAGCGTATATATATTGGAGTAGTGTTATGGATGATATTGGACCCATTTTAAAACGTTGGAAGTATACAACAGACGATTTAAATGTCCGTATTATCGAGGGTGAGGATGGTGGATCCAAATTACAGATGCGTCTGGATTTGGGGATTTTGCAAATGGAACTCGATGGAAGGCCGGATGGGAAACGTCCGGCGCGGCAGGAATCGTATCTTGATTACTATATTGCTAAAAGCGAAAAAAGTCCTGACGAGTCGTTTATTTTAACACCAACCGAATGCCTGAAACTACAACAGGAATCTATACAGTATTATCATCGATACCTGGCATTAATGAAGTTGGAAGATTTTGAAAGAGTCGCGCGTGATACAAAACGAAACTTGAGAGTGTTTGATTTTGTGGAAAAATATTCAGACAGTGTAGAGATTGTTTGGACATTTCAGCAATACCGACCCTATGTGATCATGATGTATACACGCGCTGTCGCTTCAATGCAAATTAACAATTCTGAATACGAACAAGCGCTTGTTCAGATTGATGAAGGTATTGTAGATATTGAAAAATTTTATAAAAACTATCCTGATCATGCTACATCTGAAAAATTTGAGTTGGATTATTTGAAACAATGGGCCGAGGAGATTCAAGAAATGAAGCCCTTGTCCCCGGTTGAAAAATTAAATAAAGAACTTGAAAAGGCAATAGAGCGTGAAGATTATGAACACGCTGCAATTTTGCGCGATGAATTGAACTTGTTATTGAACGGTAAACTATAAACTCTTTGTCAAGAGGGGCCTATGTTAACAAATAAAAAGATTGCTATTCTAATCGCTCAAAAGTTCCACGAGGAAGAAACAACATCTCCCCGAGACTGTCTACGAGAAAAAAATGCAACTGTTGATTTGGTTGGATTGGATTCCTCAGAAGTAACAGGGAAATATGGCGAGTTTTCATTAAAGCCAGACAAGGTGATATCAGAGGTAAAGCCTGAAGATTATGATGGTTTGATCATTCCGGGTGGAGGCGCGCCTGAGCGCATCAGGATAGATGAGACAGCTCTTGAATTTGTGAAAGCGTTTTGGCAGAGCGGCAGACCTGTTGCAGCAATTTGTCATGGTCCGCAAGTGCTGATATCTGCCGGTGTTTTAAAGGGTGTAACGTTGACCTGTTATGTTGGAATTCGTGATGATGTGATTAATGTAGGCGCCAAATATGTTGATCAACCTGTGTGTGTTGATGGACAGCTTGTAACATCCCGTACTCCTGACGACCTGAGTGCTTTTAATGAGGCTATCTTTAAGGCCCTGCATACAGGATTTCTTGAAAAAGAAGAGGCTGAACTGGATGTTTTAAAAGCGCTTGAGCTGGCAATCAGCAGAGAAAAGGGTGCACAAGAGTTTTATCTGGGTGTTAGCAGTCAGATGGGCAGTGAAAAGTTAAAGAATAAATTCAGCTATTTGGCTACCGTTGAAGTTGAGCATTTTGAACAGTTGTCTGAGTTGTTTAAAAAATTGTCCGGGGGCAAAGAACCGGTAATAAATATTAGTAATACTGAAATTGGCAAGCATAAAGTGGATGCAGGAATCTCTGCAGATGATGCAATTGCTCTTGCAATTAACGCGGAACAAAAAGCATATGATTTTTACCGAAATGCTGCGTTAAAATCAAAAAGTCCCAAAGTTAAAGAAATGTTTGAATTTTTAGCCACAGAAGAATTGGAACATAAACGCTTGTTATTATTAGACAAGGCTGTTTCTTCGGGAGGGCATGGCCACTTTCAGTGGGCAACCCACTTTGATATCCCCCCGGGTATGGATGATTTGTGGTAATGTTTAAATATCTGCAATAAATTGTGATGTTGAACACATAAAAACAGAGACAAAAACCGTAAATAGAGATACGGTATTATTGTATTGACTATTGCAAGGAGATAATCATGAAGAAAATGGTTGCTGTTTTAATATTGGTTCTGTTTCTATTTGCCGGGGCCGGCTTGGCGCAATATGCGGATGGCGGACTGGGCTATATGGGCCAGGATGGTGGACTTTTGATGGGTGGTGTTGGTATTTCAACCATTGATGATGAAACCTATTTTTCAATCAATTTCAGACCCGAGCTTGCGTTTGGTAAAATTGGTATTGGTCTGAATGTAAACCTGTTATATAATACTTCTACGGGTGAGCTTCGCAAGGAAGACTGGGATGAAGGCTATGATTACCTTCGTCTAATCCGTTATTTACGTTGGGGACACAAATTTGATCCAGTTTATGCACGTATTGGAACTTTGGATGCCGCACGGTTGGGGCATGGATTTATTGTAAATTATTATACCAATGAAGCCTCTTATGATAATCGTAAAATAGGTTTGGCATTTGATCTTGATTTTGGAAAGTTTGGATTTGAAACCTTAACCAGCAATGTGGGACGTGCAGAATTGATAGCCGGACGTGGGTATTTTCGTCCATTGCGGGGTGTGGTAGATATCCCCATTATCAAGAATTTTGCTTTGGGTGCGTCATATGCCCGGGATATTGATCCGGATACTGAGGATGATTCTGATGATGCAACCACAGTTTATGGTTTTGACGCGGAATTGCCAATTATCCGCACCCCTATTTTTAATTCAACATTGTATTATGACTGGGCACAAATTGCAGGATTTAGTGCTTTTGAACAGGAATCCCGTACATTTGGTCATGGTCAGGCAGTAGGTGTGATGGCTTCTTTTGGAAATTTGTTGGGTTTAATCGATATTTCAGCAAAATTGGAACGCCGCTGGCTGGGTAAAGAGTTTGTTCCTTCATTCTTTGACGCTTTTTATGAAATTCAGCGTTACCAGGTGGCTGAAGGTGCAACTTCTGGCGTATACAAAGTTGACGAGTTGATTGGTATTACCGAAGAAACAAAGGGTGTATTTGGCGAGCTGTATGGTGGCCTCTTGGGAGATAAAGTAAGACTTTTGGGTATGTTTAGTCGTTTGGATGAGATAGATGAAAGCGGTATTATGCACCTTTCCGCAGATGCTCCTGATGCAATTCCCGGGATTGCCGCGCATGCAACCTATGATAAAATTGGTATTGAGATGGTCAAAGATGTGTTTACGCTTGATAATCAAAGTGTAGCCAGGGTAGGTTTGGGTTATAAAATTAAACCGTATTTAATTCTTTATATGGATTATATTTGGACCTTTGTTGAAAAGGATCCTGGTTCAAGAGTTTATATGCCTCAGGAAAGAATTGAACCCAAGTTGGTATTTACATATCAGTTCTAATGACAAGCAAGAATTATAAATATGGCCGTGTTTTTAATAGGTTTAAAGGCGCGGCCGGTTCTTTTTTTGATCCGTTGATGGATTTTTGTTTTCCGCCACACTGTCTGTTGTGTGGTGTCCGTTTAGTTAATAGAAAAATACAGGTATGTGACGAGTGTGACAAGCAACTGGTAAGGCTTGAACATCCCTGCGCCGACCATAATAATCTTGATATCCCTAAAGATCAGGAAATCCATTTTGAACTTGTCCTGTCTGCTTTTTACTATCAGGGTGACCTAAGGCATCTTGTTCATCTGTTCAAATATTGGGGAGAAACCGGCCTGGCTGATTATTGGAGTAAACAATTGTTGCCAATTATTCAATCCAATGATCAGAAATGGGATTTTATGATACCTGTGCCGCTTCATCCTCGTCGTCAGAAAATGCGTGGGTATAATCAGTCAGAATTGATCGCAAAAAGTCTGAGCGAGTCGAGTGGAATTCCATTGTTGAAAAAAGGATTAAAACGTTCTTTGCATACAACAGCTCAGGCAAGAAAAGACCGGCAAGAACGAATGAATGGTTTGACTGGCGCTTTTTCTGTATCGAATCCTTTGGAAATTTCAGATAAATCTATTCTGCTAGTAGATGATGTTGTAACAACCGGCAGTACAGTTAACGAATGTGCTTTTACCCTCCGTCAAAATGGCGCTAAAAGAGTGGATATAGTATCAATTGCCCGTGTTGAGAAGTTGATTAGTGCCAGATAATTCTTGACATTTTCCTATTTTATTCTTAATTTTACAGGTTTACATTTAATAGCTTTAATAAATGTCGTTTTATAAAAAACAATAGTTTACGAAGGGACCATAAATGCCAAAAGTAAGCACAAAAGAATTATTTGAAAAAGCATATACCGGTGGATATGCGGTAGGTGCGTTTAATGTGAATAATATGGAAATTATTCAGGGTATTGTTGAAGCCGCTGAAGAAGAAAAAGCTCCCTTGATTTTGCAGATTTCTAAAGGTGCAAGAAGTTACGCCCGTCACGAATATTTGATGAAATTGATTGAAGCCGCTCTCGAAGTAAGTGATCTCCCGATTGCTGTACATCTTGATCATGGTGATAGTTTTGAATTATGTAAAGATTGTATTGACGGTGGATTTTCTTCTGTAATGATCGATGGTTCACATTTACCGTTTGAAGAAAATATCGCACTGGTTAAAAAAGTAGTTGATTACGCACATCCTCGTGGTGTACCTGTAGAAGCGGAATTAGGTCGCCTGGCAGGTATTGAAGAACATGTTAGTGTTGATGCTAAAGATGCTATTTATACCAATCCTGATGAAGCTAAAGAATTTGTTGAAAAAACCGGCTGTGATTCTTTGGCAGTTGCAATAGGTACCAGCCATGGTGCATACAAATTTAAATCAGAACCCCAGCTTGATTTTGAACGCCTGAAACAAATTGAAGCAGCATTGCCTGGTTTTCCATTGGTATTGCATGGTGCTTCATCCGTATTGCAGGAATTTGTTGATCTTTGCAATAAATACGGCGGCGAGATTCCTGGTGCCAAAGGTGTACCTGAAAGCATGATTAAACAAGCTGTACAGGGTGGTGTTTGTAAAGTTAATATTGACACCGATTTGCGCCTGGCCTTGACCGCAATGATTCGTAAAGAATTTGCAGAAAATCCTGCAAACTTTGATCCGCGTGGTTATTTGAAACCAGCTCGCGCAGCAATTAAGGATATGGTTAAACATAAATTGAACGTACTCGGTGTTGCCGGTAAACTATAAAAGATAAACCTTTATTGGAGGATATTATAATGGCTACTAAAGTCGCTATAAATGGATTTGGACGTATTGGACGTTTGGTATTTCGCGTTGCTTTTGATAGAGATGATATGGAAATTGTACAGGTTAATGATTTAACAGATGCAAAAACACTTGCTCATTTGTTGAAATATGATTCTGTACATGGTGTTTATGATAAAGATGTTAAAGTTGAAGGTGATAGCATTATTGTTGATGGTAAAGCAATCAAAGTTTCTGCTGAAAGAGACCCCGCAGCATTGCCTTGGGGCGAGCTGGGTGTAGACATTGCAGTAGAGTCTACTGGTGTTTTTCGCTCACGCGAACAAGTTGCTAAACATCTTCAAGCTGGCGCTAAAAAAGCAGTTTTAACTGTTCCTTCCAAAGATGAAATTGACGCAACCATCGTTTTGGGTGTAAATGATAATGAATTGAAACCCGAACATAAAATTGTTTCTAATGCATCTTGTACTACCAACTGTCTTGCTCCTATTGCCAAAGTATTGAACGACAATTTTGGAATTGAAAGTGGTTTAATGACTACAGTTCATGCTTATACAAATGATCAAATGGTATTGGATCTGCCGCACTCTGACCTTCGTCGTGCACGTGCAGCTGCTGTTTCTATCATCCCAACTACTACTGGTGCTGCTAAAGCTGTTGGTAAAGTAATTCCCGCATTGAACGGAAAATTGGACGGTTTTGCAATGCGCGTTCCTACTCCGGATGGTTCTGTAGTAGATTTGACCGCAGTATTGAAAAAAGAAACCACTAAAGAAGAAATTAATGCCGCAATGAAAGCTGCTGCAGAAGGCCCAATGAAGGGTGTTTTGGAATATACCGAAGATCCTATCGTTTCTATCGATATCGTTCATAATCCTTCATCTTCTATTTTTGACTCTTTGAGCACAATGGTAATGGGCGGAAAAGGTACCCTTGTTAAAGTTGTGTCCTGGTATGACAATGAATGGGGTTATTCAAACCGCGTTGTTGACTTGGTAGCAAAAATGGCTTCTATGTAATATTTTTTCAATATTGCAGGAACTTGAAGAAATTTTAATTGTTGAAATATAAACAGGATCGCAGAGATGCGGTCCTGTGAAATGAGAAGAGGACTATGAGAAAAAGAATAATTGCCGGTAACTGGAAAATGAATACTACCGTAGAAGAAGCGGTAGAGTTGGCACAAGCGATCAAAGATGCATATGATAACCATGATGTGGATGTTGTTTTGTGTCCACCTTTTACAAATTTATATGCAGTACATAATGTGATTAATGGCACTCCTATAGGTCTTGGTGCTCAGGATATGTACTGGGAAAATCATGGAGCTTTTACCGGACAGATTTGTGCAGGTATGCTGCAATCCGTCGGTTGTCAATATGTCATTATCGGACACTCTGAACGTCGGCAATATTTTAATGAAACAGATGAAACTGTAAATAAAAAAGTGAAAAAAGCTTTAGAAGCCGGTTTGAATCCTATTGTTTGTGTTGGTGAATTACTGGAAGAACGTGAAGCTGGTAACACTGATAAAGTTGTGGCTAAACAGGTGCGCGGAGCATTCAAAGATCTTTCTAATGAAGATGCTGCCAAGCTTGTAATTGCTTACGAACCTGTATGGGCAATTGGTACCGGTAAAGTTGCTACACCTGAACAAGCTCAACAAGTACATAAAATGATTCGTGATTTGGTTGCAGAATTGTATGATCAGGCACTTGCAGATGCAATTCGCATTCAGTATGGCGGTAGTATGAAACCTGATAACGCCAAAGAATTATTGGGGCAACCCGATATTGACGGTGGTTTAATCGGTGGTGCAGCACTCAAAGCTGACTCATTTTTGGGTATTGTTAATGCCTAAATGCTTTAATTTACTGAGGTAATAATGATTATTCAGACTATTTTAACAGTTATTTTTGTAATATCGGCACTACTTTTGGTATTTGTGGTTTTGATCCAGTCTGGTAAAGGTGGCGGACTGGCAGGTGGTGCTTTTGGTGGTGTAGATTCTATGGGTTCTGTTTTTGGTGGTAAAGGATCAGCACCTTTTCTGACTCGTATGACAACCATTCTGGTCACTATGTTCATGGTTATAGCACTGTTGTTGGGTATGGTTACCCGTGGCGGTGAAGTTGGTCAGGGACTGGTTGAACAGGAACGTCAACGCAGAATGTCATCACCTGCACGTACATTGCCTGAGGTTGCAGAGCCATTGCCGCAAGAAACAATTCCGGCAGCTCAACCGCAGCCTGATGCAAATTAAAAAAATGTTCTTTGCCGAAGTGGTGGAATTGGTAGACACGCTATCTTGAGGGGGTAGTGCCTGTCCGGGCGTGCGGGTTCAAATCCCGCCTTCGGCACATTGTAAAATTGGTCAGGGAAACAAAACTAAAGGATTGAATTATGATGAGAAAAAACATCGGTGCTGTTATTTTGATGGCAATTCTCGTTTTAGTATCGACAGGTTTAGCACAAGACCTGCAGCAACAGTATAATGACAAAGCTAGAGAAGTAAAAGAGATTACTGCAAAGATGTCGAAACCCGGCATTAAAAAGGAAGAATACGATGCATTGTTGCCGCAGTATAATCAAGCTCAAAAAGAATTGCAGGAACTGAAATCAAAGTTAGAGCAAGACGTTGCCGCAATGGAAAAAATAAACAATGCAAAAAAAGCTTATAACGAGGCAAATACATTATACAAAAAAGGTCAGTATGATGCAGCAATTGCCAAGTATGATGCAGCGTTGAAACTTGATGCTAATTATAGTAAGGCACTTTATGGTAAAGGTCTCAGTTATAACAAGTTGAAACAATTTGAAAATTCAGTTGAAGCTTTTCAACAAGCTGTAGAGATTGATCCAAGTTATGATATGGCTTATGCTGCAATGGGTAACGCCTATAATCGCTTGCGTCAATTTGATAAATCGATAGAAGCTTATAAAAAATCTATTGAACTTAATCCACAAAGCGAATCTTCAATGTACAATCTTGCACTTGTTTACAACAAGACCAAATCTTTTGAAGAAGCCATCAAATATTTAAGAATGGCAACTCAGGTAAAACCAAATTACATTAAAGCATTTACCCAGATGGGTGAAACTTTTATTGAAATGGGTAAACTTGATGATGCTATTATGGCATTACAAAATGCTCTAGCTGTTAAAGCGGATGATGCACGTACAAATTTTCAACTTGCTACTGCTTATAATAAACAAGGTAATTATACAGAAGCACTTGCAGCAGCAAAAGCTTGTTTGGTAAAACCTGCAAATTATAAGGGTGGTGCCAATTACGAAGCAGGTGTTGCCAGTAAAGCTCTTGGTGATATTGCGCAAGCCAAGCAGTTCTTTCAGGCTGCTGAACGGGATAGCCGTTGGCGCAAGAGTGCTCAATATGAGCTAGAGTTGATTGAAAAAGGTTTATAAAATTTCAAGGCCCGCTCTTGCGGGCCTTTTTTGTTTTTAATCAAAAATGAGGTCTGTTTTGCAGGAATTAGACCGTAGACATTTTATAAAAACTGCTACAATAACAGGGTTGGGAGTTTATGCCCTAGCTGCGGGTCAGTCTGATAACCAATCATTTCCTCATGTTGTAATAACGCAAAATGCCAATCCAGCCACACTTGTAAAACATGCTATTGATAATCTTGGGGGAATGCAGAGCTTTGTTAAAAAAGGACAATCTGTATTGATTAAGCCCAATATTGGGTGGGACCGTTTACCCGAACAGGCTGCCAATACAAATCCTGAAATTGTTGCCCAGGTTGTTAAAATGTGTAAAGAACAAGGTGCTAAGCGGATAAGGGTTTTGGATCGTACCTGCAATGAACCAAAGCGATGCTATCTAAATAGCGGTATTGAAAAAGCCGCCAAAGATGCAGGTGCACAGGTTCGCCATGTTGTTGACAGCCGTTTTATTGATGTGGATTTGCCCCAGGGTGTATTAATAAAAAAATGGCCTGTTTATAAAGATGTATTGGATTTTGATGTTTTAATCAATATACCCATAGCCAAAGATCATACGGTTTCCAGATTAACTTTGGGTATGAAAAATATTATGGGTGTTTTGGGTGGTGACCGAGGACAATTACACCGCGATTTTCATACCGCGATTGTTGATGTGAATACAGGAATACATACTACCCTTACTATTATAGATGCTTACCGGGTTCTGTTGCGAAATGGTCCTTCAGGTGGTAATATTAATGATGTTGAAGAAAAGAAAACAGTGATAGTATCCGCTGACCGTGTGGCTGCTGACGCTTGTGCTGCTGATTTGTTTGGAATTCACCCACAGGAACTGGAATATTTACAAAATGCTGCTTCTCGCGGGTTGGGTGTGGCTGATCTTGAAAAATTAAATATTCGTTCGATCGATTTATCTGCATAATTCAATAATATAATCTTTTGGAATTTTCGCTTGAAACGATTTCGCAGAATCTCTCAAATCCTGTTTTTGCTATTTTTTCTCGGCTTGTTTTTTCTTGCCCGTTTTCCTTATGGGACACGGGTCCCTTCTGATCTGTTTTTACGTTTTGATCCATTGATAGGATTGGTAACTGCTTTATCATCACGCTCCCTGGGATTATTGCTATTACCAGGGATATTTATACTCTTGTTAACAATCCCATTTGGCAGGTTTTTTTGCGGTTGGATTTGTCCCCTGGGCACTCTGATAGATATAAATGATAAATATTTTGTAAAAAAAAGAAACATTTCAAATTCATTTAGAGATAAAAAGCTCCGTAATTTAAAATTTTATATTTTAATTTTTATATTATTGGCATCTTTATTTTCAGTTCAATTTGTATGGTTTTTTGATCCTATTGCTTTGCTTACCCGAACGTTTACTTTGACGGTTTTTCCGGCATTCGTTTGGGTGGTGAATGGATTGTTTAACATACTATTCAGAGTTGGGTTTTTGGACGAACCGGTATATTGGACCTATGATTTGTTACAGCAATCTGTTTTACCTCTTCGACAGCCGACATTTAATTCCAGTATTTTAGTGCTTTTATTATTCTTATTAATCCTTATTGCCACAATAATTAGTAAACGTTTCTGGTGCCGGAATATTTGTCCCCTGGGAGCGTTGCTTGGTCTTTTTTCAAAATTCCGGATTTTAAATCGTTACGTTGATTCAACCTGTAACCAGTGCGGAAAATGTTTGTCGCTTTGCAAAATGAATGCAATTGAAGATGATTACTCGAGTCATGTTGTAGAGTGTATCGAGTGTGCTGATTGTGTGGATACTTGTAAACCGGGATCAATATCGTTTCGTTTTTCCAAACCCAATGATAATAATAAAATTGATTTGAGCAAACGCCATTTTTTACAAGCCGGTACAACGGGAGTTGTGGGCGCCATTGTGCTCAGCACTACCCGACAGGCAGTTTCAGGTAATGCCCCTTTAAGACCCCCTGGTTCGCTGGATGAACAGGATTTTCTCGATCGGTGCATCCGATGCCAGGAATGTGTGAAAATTTGTTCTTCGACTGGCGGATGTTTGCAGCCAGCCGTTTTAAAGGCTGGGATTGAAGGGTTTTGGTCCCCTGTATTGGATTTTTCATCCGGGTATTGTGAATTTAGTTGTAATCTTTGCGGGAAGATTTGCCCAACTGGTGCTATACAAAATCTATCGTTAAAAGAAAAACAAAAGATAAAGATGGGAACCGCATATTTTAACAAGGATATTTGTATACCCTGGTACAATCTCAAAGATTGCCTGGTATGCGAAGAACATTGTCCCTTGCCCGAGAAAGCGATCAAGTTCGATATTAAAGAGGTTGAAAAACCTGATGGTAGTCTGGCGACAGTAAAATTTCCTTATGTAAATCAGGATTTATGCACTGGCTGTGGAATTTGTGAGAACAAATGTCCGTTAGTTGGTACTAAAGGTATCTATGTTACCGTATTACAACAGGGTCCCGAATCTTTTATCTGAGTTGTTTTTATCAAAAAAATATTTTATATTTAAAAAATTATAAAATGAATCCGTTTCATAATATTTGCTGAATTCATGGATAAAGTCTGGTTTAAAAATTATGAGTCCGGTGTACCCAAGACTTTGGAAATCCCGGATATAACATTGAATCGCTTTCTGGTAGATGCGACAAGGTTGGCACCTGAACAGACCGCGCTTGCATATTTTGGCAAGCATATCAGCTATTTACATCTGCAGAATTTGGTGGATAGGTTTGCTTTGGGTTTATTGTCTGTTGGAGTCAAAAAAGGGGACCGTGTTGTACTGGCTTTACCCAATATACCACAATTTGTAATTGCATATTGGGCTGTATTGAAATTGGGCGCAATATGTGTTCTTGTAAATCCATTATTGACCCCGCGGGAACTTTTACACCAGGTACAAACAAGTGGAGCGGATATTGCTATTGTTCTTGACAGGCAGTTGAATAAAATTGATGAAATATTTAGCAAAAGTCGCTTGAAATATATTATTGCAGCTGGTTTAGAGACATATATGCCATTTTTCATGAATGTGGCGTTTCAAATTAAAAAACAGTTTGTGAATGAGCAAAAAGAGACTTATAAAAAGCTGCCTGTTTTGCTGTTTCGTGAACTTTTAAACGAACATAAAGACCTTGAGCCGGAAGCAATCTCGCCGCAAGACCCTGCGGTTTTGATTTTTACCGGAGGTGTAACCGGCACGCCCAAGGCTGCTGTTTTGACACACCGTAATCTGGTGGCCAACGCTTTGCAAGCGCGTTATTGGATTACTGATTTTCAGGTGAGCAAAGAAGTAATTGTAGGTGCTTTGCCCTTGATACATAGTTACGGTATGACAGCTTGTCATCATTTGGCTGTTCAAACACAATCTGTTTTGTTGTTATATCCTCGTTATAACGTGAAACGGATTCTTGACGATATAATTAAATACAAAGTTGGTATTTTTCCAGGAGTACCAACAATGTATTCAGCAATGATAGAAGAACTGAAACGTAGAGAAATAAAATCATTACCTGTTAGGGTATGTATAAGTGGTGGTGCACCCTTGCCGCTAAAGATTCAGCAAGAGTTTGAAGCGTTGACCGGCGCCAAGTTGATTGAAGGTTATGGTTTAACCGAGGCTTCTCCCATTACGCACTGTAACCCTGTTTATGGGAAGCGGAAAGAAAAAAGTATTGGTATACCCTGGCCTAATACTGATGCCCGTATAGTCGATGTTGAAAGTGGTAAAGAATTGCCTGCGGGTGAAATTGGAGAGCTTGAAGTCAAAGGTCCCCAGGTTATGTTAGAATATTGGCAAAGTCCTGAGGAGACAAACCATGTAAAGATGGTTGATGGGTGGTTAAAAACCGGAGATTTAGCAAGTATTGATCCGGATGGATTTTTTTGTATTGCAGACCGCAAAAAAGATATTATATTTTATGGTGGAGAAAGTATTTATCCTGCAGAAATTGAGATGGTCTTGAGTGACCATCCACAGGTTAAAGAAGCCGCTGTAGTGGGTGTTGAAGACGATTATTACGGTCAGGTAGTAAAGGCGTTTTTGGTTTTAAAGGACGCAGAAAAACCTGATAAAAAGGAACTGGAAGCATATTGCCGGGAACGATTGGCAAAATATAAAGTACCGCGTTCATTTGAATTTGTTGAAAGGTTTCCACGTAATTTTCTGGGCAAAGTGATGAAACGACAATTAAAGGAAAACAGTTTTTGATGGAAAAAGAACTGGTAGAAATTAGTAACGTCAGTGCTTTTGAGGAAATTATAAAATTAAAACCTTTGGTAAATGCCAAAGATATTTCTTTGGTACCAGAGATTTTAACGGCATTTGACAGCTGTCTGCGTGACAACAAGAAATTCTTTTTATTTGACCTGGCCAATCTGGATGAATTGCCACCCAGTCTGATTGTTGCTATTTTTGAAATAACAGCCAAAGCCAGGCGCATGGGCGGAGATGTCAATCTGTTAAACATCTCGGATAACGCGCGTCGGGATTTTGAAATATTTGAGCCGTTCAGTTATCTAGCCGATGAAGTTTTTGAAAATACAGCTCTTAATCGCTTTGAAGAGCGGATTTTGTCTGCAAAACAGGTAGACTTTGATGAAGAGATAGAGATTGATAACCGAATGATGGAATCAATTCATCAAGGGCAGGCTGTAAGTCAGGTTTTTATTGAAATTCCCAGCAAGGTAGATTCATTATATAAAGCATGTGATTTTGTTGTTAATATATCGAGAAATATGGGTTTTGGTGATGCTGATGTAAGTAAAATTAAAATATCAGTTTATGAGGCATGTATTAATGTGATTGAACATGCTTATCATTCTGATCCTACAAAATCAGTCAAGGTAGGAGTAGAAACCTATCCGAATATTTTACGTATTACGGTGTATGATAAAGGAGACGGCTTTAATGTAGATAATTTGGTGATATTTGATGCCGAAGAAGCTGTTGATAATCGTAAACGTGGTGGAATGGGTTTACCCATTATTAAACGTTCTATGGATGAAGTTAGCTATAAAATCATGCCTGAAGGTGAAAATCGTCTGATCATGGTTAAAAAGCTGGCGCCGGAACCTGAACAAACAATAGAGAGAGTTTAAATGCAGTTGGATGTTCTTAGTTTTGTATTTGGAATTGTGATCGCTATTGCAGTTTTGATCATTGTTGAAAAGATCTATGGAATGATTTTTGGCAACAAGCGTTTAAGGGAACTGGAAAGGGAGGTTCGGCGTTTACAGGGTATCATCCAGAAAAAGGATGATTTAATTAAAAAATCCCTGAAAACTATAGAAACGGAGGAAAAAAAGAAGAATGAGCAAAATTGAACGTATAAAAAAGAGTGTAACGCACGGTGCTGTTGGCGGCATTGCGGGATTTATTGTAGAACGCGGATTGGAATCCGCTATGGGTGTTGATTTTATTGATGGTGTACTTGAAGCTGCCGGAGCAACCCTGGGTGTTATGAATGCCAATAAAGATTTGATCCAATTGGCATATGATGGTGCTAAAACGGTTACCGGTAAAGAGCCCAAAGATTTGTCAGAACAGGAATGGGAACAGGTACGTGAAAAATACCCAAAGGCAGTAGAATATTTAGAAAGAGCGTTGGCCCTGAAATAAGGGAGCGTGAAAAATGCCTTTTCCTGTAATTCCATCCTTTGTTACCATTGGTTTGTTCAGACTGGGTTATAAATTTGCAGAGAACAAAAAATGGCTGCCAGATTATGTCTATCACAATCTTTCCGTAAACAAACTCAAAGATGGTGACCTTGAACAGGCTTTGTATTTTAATCGAATCGCTATTGATAAAAATCCCAAATCTGAAAAAGCGCAAATTATGCGTGACATTATCAATATGCGCAAAGATGTATCGCTCTTGTCACTTGAAAATCGAATAAAGAACGAAATTCAGACCATTGCAGAGCTAAAAGAACAGATCCATCAGATCCAAAAAGATGTGAGGGTATACAAAATCCGGAAACAATCCATGTTGATTTTCCAGATTTTGTGTACCCTTTTGTATATAACGGGTATGTTTATCTGGGCGCAATTTGACCGTTCTGTTTTCTTTTATTTGGCTTTGATTTTGGGCATTGTTGTACTGGCAGGAATGCTGCTTTATCAGCGATATTTTAGTCCCGGTGCCGGAATTAGTGAAACCATTTTGCAGCAGGAGCGTTTAATATCGTTAAAAACCAAAAACGAGGAAATGGAATACAGACAAAAACGGTTGTCAGGCTACGAAAAGGAATTGGATAAGGTAATAAAGGATTTTATTTGAAAATTCGGGCAAAGAAAAAGTTGAAAGAAGAGATTCGTGATTTTCGCAAAACTCGGTCCTTGTATGCAATTCCTCTATTGTTAATTGGAATACTGGGATTGGTTTTGCCGATAATACCCGGAATTCTTTTGATTGTATATGGTTTGATGTTATTGGTTCCCGGCAGAAAAATGAAAATTTTTTCTGTCAAGTGAAACTTGTTGTATAGTATGTGCATCAAATATTTAAATGATATGGAGGAAATATGTTTTTCTTTGATTCTACAATGATATTGATATTGCCGGCGCTTGCGTTGACAATTTATGCACAATTTAAAGTAAAGAGTGCTTTTAATGAGATGAGTAAGCGTAGAGCGGCATCAGGTATGACAGGTGCGCAGGTTGCACAAAGTTTATTACAGAGAAATAATATTTATGATGTTACTGTAGAGGAAACGCCAGGTTCGTTAACGGACCATTATGACTCTCGTAGTAAAAAACTGCGCCTGTCAAGTGATGTATATCATTCATCATCACTTGCTGCGTTGGGTGTAGCAGCGCATGAAACCGGTCATGCCATTCAAGATAGTTTATCGTATGCGCCTTTGAGCTGGCGGCAGACGATTTTTCCTGTAGCCAATTTGGGCTCAACTTTGGGCATTCCTATGTTTTTTATCGGTTTCCTGTTCAGCATGAAACCGTTGATTGACCTGGGAATTATTGTATTTGCCGGTGCGGTTCTGTTCCATCTGGTTACGCTTCCGGTAGAGTTTAATGCCAGCAGCAGGGCAATGGCCCAGTTGAGTAATGGTGGTTATCTGCGTCAGGATGAAGTGCAGGGAGCTAAGAAAGTGCTGGATGCTGCAGCTTTAACATATGTAGCAGCTGCTGCAATGGCAGTATTGCAGCTCTTGCGATTGATCCTTTTACGTGGCGATGATTGAGTTTATTTTAAAATATCCATTTTAAAAAGGAGGGATTTTATCTCTCCTTTTTTTATGTAATTATGTCAAATTGGCAGACATTATGACATGATTGCTTGAGTTGATTGATTGTGTGAGTTTGTTTAATTTATTTAAAAATAGTATGTTATATCGATTTTTTTTAGTGGCACAAGGCTTGCATATAGTTCTGTAATGAAATATATAACGATTTGTAAGGGAGAAAAATGAGCGGCAATAATACTGAAGAAAAAAAGGTTAATGAAGAAAATGAAATGAACGCCCCGATGAGTGAAGAAGTGACAGAACAGGAAGCCTCACCCTCGGGGAGTGATGAAAATACCAATTATCTCGAGCAGCTGCAAAGATTGCAGGCAGAATTTATAAATTACAAGCGTCGCATGGAAAAAATGCAGAGCGATTGGGCAGACAATTCTGTCCGCAATGTTATCAGCGAGCTGCTGCCGGTTATGGATGATTTTGATTATCTGTTTTTGCACAACACGGATGATAAAGAGCATCTGCCGGTACAGGGCGTAAAAATGATATATGATAAAATGTTTTCAATTCTTGAGAAATTGGGTCTGGAAACAGTAGAAACTGAAAATGTACTTTTTGATCCCGAGATGCACGAAGCTGTACGCCTGGAAAAAACCGATGAAGCAAAACCGGGTGAAATTCTTCAGGTATGGCAGCGTGGTTATCAGTTAAAAGGCAGATTAATCAGACCGGCTCGGGTAATGGTTGCAGAAGGTAAAGAGAGCGAACAGGTAAATGAATAAGGATTTTTATAAAATACTGGGTGTGTCTGAAAGCGCCTCTGATAGTGATATAAAAAAAGCATACAGAGATCTTGCAAAAAAACACCATCCTGATAAACATCCAAATGATAAGCGGAATGATGAAAAGTTTAAGGAAATCTCTGAGGCTTATGCTGTTATAGGAAATAAGGAAAAGCGCCAGAAATACGATCAAATGCGAAAGTTTGGCGCTGGTGGTTTTGGTGGACAAGGTGGGTATGGCGGATTCTCCGGGATGAATTTCGACGATTTGAGCTCTATATTTGGAGGAGGTAAAAGTAGTCGACGTAGTGCTGGATCTGATTTTGGTGATTTGTTCAGCGATTTGTTTGGCGGCAGTTCGACTTCTCGTGGCGGAGCCCGCAGGCATACCACACCTGGACAAGACATTAAAGCCGAAGTTACAATCCCCTTTGATTTGGCGGTTCGTGGCGGCAAGCATATGGTTTCTTTGAACAGGGGAGGCAAAAGTCAAAAATTGTCTATCAATATTCCGCCCGGAACAGAAGATGGAAAGACCATGCGTCTCACCGGCCAGGGCGAAGCCTCTCCAAATGGCGGCCCTGCAGGCAATTTATTTATAACTCTGCATGTTGCAGAGCATCCTGTGTTCAAAAGAACCGGGTTGGATTTGTATAGTAACGCAGTAATAAATATTGTACAGGCTGCTTTGGGTTCCAAAGTTCGGGTAACGACTTTTGAAGGGAATACCGTTGAACTCAAAATCCCTGCCGGATCAAAGAGTGGTAAAAAGTTAAAACTTACGGGTATGGGAGTTAAGGCTAATGGTAAAAGTGGTGACCATATTGTAGAGTTGGTTATTGAGGCTCCCAAGTCTTTGGGCAAAAAAGGAAAACAATTGTTGGAACAATTTGCCAAAGAAGAAGGTTTGCCCTATTGAAATGTATTTATGTAATTTAATTTTGGAACATGTTAATAAACATGATGTTTAAAAAATAACAAAAGATACTGGAGAACAAACGAAAGGAAGTTATTATGAAATCTGGTAAAGTGTCACTTTTGGTTATTTTAGCTGTGTTTGTAGGTATTGTGACCGGTTTGGTTATTTCATCCAATTTGGATATTTCAAATAAAAGCATTGCTGCATATAATGCTGAAACCGTTGTGTTGGGATCAACCCAACCGGTTTCACAAGAATTGGCAGGACTTGAAAATCTCAGCAAGGCTTTTGTTGCTGTATCCAAAGAAGTAAGTCCTTCCGTTGTTACAATCAACAGCGAAGTAGTTGTTAAGGCCCGTCAAAATCCATTTGGTGATGACGAGTTTTTCCGTTACTTTTTCCGCATGCCGGAACAACAGGATCAGGTAAGACGTGGTCTTGGCTCTGGTGTAGTTGTTAACGCTGACGGTTATATTTTGACCAACAATCATGTTGTTGCAGATGCAGATGAAATTTCTGTTACTGTTGACGGTAAAGAATATGACGCAGAGATTGTTGGACGTGATCCTGAGAGCGATCTGGCAGTGGTCAAGATTGATAAAGAGGGTTTGGTTCCAGTCAAATTGGGTGACTCTGAGAGTCTGGAAGTTGGTGAATGGGTAATGGCTATTGGAAACCCGTTCTCATCTGATTTGAATAAAACCGTAACCGCCGGTATTGTAAGCGCCAAAGGTCGTAAAAGCCTGATGCGTGGTTCCGGTATTACGTATGAAGATTTTATTCAAACCGATGCCGCAATTAACCCCGGTAACAGTGGTGGTCCATTGGTGAATCTGCGTGGTGAGCTGGTGGGTATCAATACTGCTATTGTGGGTCAGGCCAACATTGGTATTGGTTTCGCCATACCTATCAATCTGGCACGCAATGTAATGGAACAGTTGATCAACGAAGGCAAAGTTGTTCGTGGTTGGCTGGGTGTTCTAATCGCCAATGTAGATGAAGATCTTGCAATGGGCTTTGGTCTCGAGTCTACTAACGGTGCTTTGGTGTCTGATGTTGTCGATGGCAGTCCTGCTGAAAAAGCCGGACTCAAAGACGGTGATATTATTCTCAAAGTGGATGATAAAGATATTACCAGCAGCGATCATTTGACTATGATTATTGGTTCGAAAATGCCGGATGAAAAAGTGAAATTAAAAGTTTGGCGCGACAATAAAATGAAAGATATCACCGTAACATTGGGTGAACGCGATCTTGACAAGCTTGCAAGTGGTGGCAGCAGCAGCCAAAAAGCAAATGAAGAGATAGAAACTCATTTGGGAATTGAAGTTCAGAATCTGACTCCGGAATTGCGTAACAGATATCGCCTGACAGAAGATGATCAGGGTGTATTGGTAGTAGACGTTGAATCTGGTTCTGAAGCTTCTAAAAAAGGTATACGTCCCGGATTTTTGATTCTGGCTGTAAATCGCGTAACGGTTAAAGATGTTGGTGATTTTAACAAGCAGCTCAAAGGCCTTGAACCCGGTGATATTGTCTTGTTTAGAATGAAGAGCGGTGATACCAGCTTTTTTGAAGCACTACGAGTTCCTGAAAAGGATAAAGAATAAGGGAGCAAGATTTCTATGCCAACCTATGATTATAAATGTAAATCATGTGGTAAAAATTTTGAGGCTTTTCAGAGTATCTCTGAAAAGCCTCTGGCTGCATGTCCCCACTGTGGCGGCAAAGTAGAGCGGTTAATCAGTGGTGGTACCGGATTGATATTCAAGGGATCCGGATTTTATATTACAGATTATAAAGATAAAAAGTCAAAAAAATCAAAATCTGACAAGGCAGCTGCGTGATACTTGAGGTTTGACGAGTTGACGCAATATCTGCCAAATTGACATAATTTAGTGTGTCAATAAAATGGTGAATGGAATTTTAACAGGTGCTTGTAATTGCTGCAAGTACCTGTTTTTGTATGGGTTGTGCTTGTTTTTGTTTCATGGCATGCAAGTTGCAAAAAGCATAATAATGAAAATGAATTTTTATGAATGAATATAAATTTTAAAGGAGTTTTTTTGATGGGTAAAATTATTGGAATCGATCTTGGAACCACAAACTCTTGTGTGGCGGTAATGGAAGGTGGCGAGCCGACTGTAGTACAAAATTCTGAAGGCGCGCGTACTACTCCATCAGTGGTTGCGTTTAGCAAGACAGGTGAACGGCTGGTAGGTCAAGTGGCAAAGCGCCAGGCTATTACCAATCCGGACAAGACTATTTATTCGATTAAACGTTTTATGGGACGTCGTTTTAACGAGGTAAAAACTGAAATTGGTGAAGTGCCTTACAAGGTTGTTAAGGGCCAAAACGATGTTGCAAAAGTTCAAATAGACGATAAAGAATATTCTCCGCAGGAAATTTCAGCAATGGTATTGCAGAAAATGAAACAAACTGCTGAAGATTATTTGGGAGAAAAAATCTCTGAAGCGGTTATTACCGTACCTGCATATTTTAATGACGGTCAACGTCAAGCTACAAAAGAAGCTGGAGAAATTGCCGGCTTGAAAGTGAAACGTATTATCAACGAGCCCACTGCCGCAGCATTGGCCTATGGTTTGGATAAAAAGAGCAATGAGAAAATTGCCGTATTTGACCTTGGTGGTGGTACTTTTGATATTTCTATATTAGAAATTGGTGACGGTGTATTTGAAGTAAAATCCACCAATGGTGATACTCACCTGGGTGGTGATGATTTTGATCAGCGTGTAATTGACTGGCTGGTTGATGAGTTTTTAAAGGCAGAAGGTGTGGATCTGAGTAAAGATCCTATGGCTTTGCAGCGTTTAAAAGAAGCGGCAGAAAAAGCCAAGTGTGAACTTTCTTCTACAGCGCAGACTGAAATCAATCTGCCATTTATTACGGCGACCGATACGGGCCCAAAACATTTAAATATGAACCTGACCCGTGCTAAATATGAACAATTGTGTGACGATTTGTTCCAGCGCCTGGTAAATCCTTGTGAAATGGCAGTCAAAGATGCTGGCATGAGCAAGAGTGAAATTGATGAAGTGGTACTTGTGGGTGGTTCTACCCGTATGCCCAAGGTACAGGAAATGGTTAAAGAGCTGTTTGGCAAAGAACCTCACCGCGGTGTAAACCCGGACGAAGTAGTTGCAATTGGTGCAGCAATTCAGGGTGGTGTTTTAGCCGGTGATGTTTCTGATGTATTGCTGTTGGATGTTACCCCGCTTTCTTTGGGTATTGAAACCCTGGGTGGTGTGGCAACAAAGTTGATTGAAAAAAATACAACCATTCCTACACGCAAGTCAGAAGTTTTTTCTACAGCTGCAGATAGTCAGACTTCTGTAGAGATTCATGTATTGCAGGGTGAACGTGAGATGGCGGTAGATAACCGTACATTGGGTCGTTTCCATCTCGATGGAATTCCACCGGCCCCGCGTGGTATCCCACAGGTTGAAGTAACTTTTGATATTGATGCAAACGGTATTCTGAATGTGTCTGCAAAAGATAAAGCAACCAATAAAGAACAATCGATCCGCATTGAAGCTTCAACCGGATTGTCAAAAGAAGAAATCGACAAAATGGTTGATGATGCCAAAGATCATGCGGCTGATGATAAAAAACGTCGCGAGTTGATTGATGCTCGCAATCAGGCTGATCAACTGGTTTATCAGACTGAAAAGCATATGAATGAAAATAAAGACAAGATTGCAAGCGATATGATCAGTAGTCTTGAAGCGGCTGTAGGCCGTGTTAAAGAAGCGATCAAGACAGACAATCTTGACGAGATTAAATCTTCTGTTGAAGCCCTTAGCAAATTGTGGAGCGATGCAGCATCAAAGATGTATGAAGCTGCAGGCGGCCAGGAAGCACAGGGCGGCCCGCAACCGGGAGCAGATGCTCAGGCAGATGCCCAGGGTGGTCAGGAAGATGATGCTGAAGAAGCAGATTTTGAAGTGGTTGATGACGATAAGAAATAATGGAAATTGACCAAAAGTAATAGATATAAGGGCGGGGAGTTTTTTTAAATTTCCCGCCTTTTTTGAAAAGGGGTGTTGTACATGTTATCGTTTGAAAAATTGACAATAAAAGCGCAAGAAGCGCTGGGCAAAGCGCAACAAAAGGCTTCGGACAATGGGCATCAACAAATTGAGCCGTTGCATATTCTGACCGGTATTTTAGAACCGGAAGAAAGTATTTCCCGTAATATATTCAGTAAAGCCGGTATTGAGCCGGGTATGGTTTTATCACGCGTTGAGCAGGAAATTTCCAGACTTCCAAAAGTGAGTGGAGGTATAGGACAACTTTACCTGTCTTCGGCTGCAAATGTTCTGTTTGATACGGCTTTGAAAGAAGCCAATACCTTGCGTGATGAATTTGTTAGCATTGAACATATTGTTTTAGCCCTTGCTGAAGATAAATCTACAGCAGGAGATATATTGCGCAAGTCCGGTATTACACGTGATGTGGTACTCAAGGTTTTAAAAGAGGTAAGAGGATCACAGCGTGTTACCGATCAAAATCCTGAAGAAAAATACCAGGCCTTGAAACGGTATACCAAAGATTTGAATGATCTTGCACGCAGGGACAAGCTGGACCCTGTAATTGGCCGGGATGATGAAGTGCGCAGGGTGTTGCAGGTATTGTCCCGCCGCACCAAAAATAACCCGGTGTTGATTGGTGAACCGGGCGTTGGTAAAACTGCTATTGCAGAAGGCATTGCTAAGCGGATTATTGACGGTGATGTGCCCGAAAATTTGAAAACCAAACGTATTGTAGCGCTGGATTTGGGATCGCTTATTGCCGGTGCCAAGTTTCGTGGAGAATTTGAAGAACGCCTCAAAGCGGTGTTAAAAGAGATTGGTGAGGCGGATGGAGAGATTATTCTCTTTATTGACGAGCTGCATACACTGGTTGGCGCGGGAGCTGCCGAGGGTGCTATGGATGCATCAAACATGTTGAAACCTGCTTTGGCGCGTGGAGAGCTGCGCTGTATTGGTGCCACAACTTTGGATGAATACCGAAAATATATTGAAAAAGATGCAGCACTTGAACGCCGTTTTCAACAGGTACTGGTTGATCAACCCTCTGTTGAAGATACCATCTCTATTTTACGTGGCTTGAAAGAAAAATACGAAGTCCATCATGGTGTACGAATTCAGGATGGTGCCTTGATAGCGGCGGCAACCATGTCTGATCGTTATATTGCAGATCGTTTTTTGCCGGACAAGGCTATTGATCTGATTGATGAAGCTGCGTCGAAATTGCGTATTGAAATCGACAGTATGCCCGAAGAACTGGAGAAAATTGAGCGTAAATTAAAACAATTGGAAATAGAGCGGGAAGCGCTTAAAAAAGAAAAAGATGATGCTTCGAAAAAACGACTGGCCAGCGTTTCTGAAGAAATAGAGAAACTGGATATTGAAAGAGGTGACCTGCGGACACACTGGATGCAGGAAAAAGCAGTGATTTCTGACATCCGTGCGCTTAAAGAAAAAATTGAGCAGACACGCGCTGAATCGGTACGTGCAGAGCGTGAAGGGAATCTGACCCTGGCCGCGGAATTGAAATATGGCAAAACCCGTGAGTTGGAAGATCGGCTGTCTCAGGCAAACTCCAAGCTGATTCGTTTGCAGGAAAATCGGCAGATGCTGAAAGAAGAAGTAGATGAGCAGGATGTTGCAGAAATTGTAGGCAGATGGACTGGTATACCCATAAGCCGCATGCTTGAAAGTGAAAAAGAAAAATTGTTAAAGATGGAAGACCGTATTCATCAGCGTTTGGTAAATCAGGAAGACGCGGTCAAGGCTGTAGCCGATGCAATCCGCAGGTCTCGAGCGGGCTTGCAGGACCAGGCTCGGCCCATTGGTTCTTTTATCTTTCTAGGATCTACAGGTGTGGGCAAGACTGAACTTGCGCGCGCGTTAGCCGAGTTTCTGTTTGATGATGAACAGGCTATGGTGCGAATTGACATGTCTGAATATATGGAGCGCCACGCGGTTTCGCGATTGATTGGTGCCCCACCGGGATATGTGGGTTTTGATGAAGGCGGACAGTTGACCGAGGCGATCAGAAGGCGACCCTATTCTGTTGTGCTTCTTGACGAAATCGAAAAAGCGCACCCGGAAGTGTTTAATGTGTTATTGCAGGTACTTGATGATGGTCGATTGACGGATAACAAGGGCCGTACGGTTAGTTTCAAGAACGCCATAATCATTATGACGTCTAATATTGGTGCTCAATATTTGATGGAAATGTCATCGCAGATTACCGAAGAAAACAAAGATCGCATACATGAAGAAATATCGCAAAAGATTGAAGGACTGTTGAAACAACAACTCCGTCCCGAGTTTTTGAACCGTATTGATGATGTGATTGTTTTTCATACACTGAGTCGTGATCATATACGCCAGATTATTCGTATGCAAATCAAGCAGGTACAAAAAATGCTCAAGTCACAGAATTTGAACCTAAGTCTGACCGAAGAAGCGGAATCCTTTCTGGCAGAGCATGGCTATGATCCTGCGTTTGGTGCGCGTCCATTAAAACGTCTGGTACAAAAGGCAATCGTAAATCCGCTGGCTACCCGCTTGATAGAGGGCAAGTTCCATGCAGGAGATACGATACAAGTTGTTTTAAAGGAGAATTCCCTTGATTTTGTATAAAAAAAAGGATACATTTTTTTTCTTATGGAACTCTTTAGGGATTATCTAGTTGAATATATCAAAAATTCAGGAGGTTTGTTGATGAAACGTTGGTTCGGTTTGTTTTTTGCGTTTCTGATGGTTGGTCTTTTAATCGGTTGTGGTCAAAAATTGACTGAAGAACAATTACGGGCCAAAGCCCTCGATTATGAAAATAAAGAGCAATGGGAAGAGGTTGTCAAAGTTTACGAACAGTTGATTGACCGTTTTCCTGAATCCGCAAAAGCAGATGAAAATCTTTACCAGTTGGCAGGCTTGTACGCGAGCAGCTTTGGTGATTTTCAAAAGTCCATTGATACCTATTATAGATTGATCGAAAACTATCCGGAAAGTAACCTGGTGGTTCAGGCTTATTTTATGATTGGTTACCGTTATGCAAATGACGTTAAAGATCTTGATAAAGCCAAAGAGGCATACCAGGCATTTTTGGATAAATTCCCTGAACATGAATTGACTTCTTCTGTTAGATGGGAATTGAACCATCTGGGTGAAGATATTAGCGATATTGAACTTCAGTTGGGAAGCAGCGGCCAATAAGTTTATATGTTTCTTGCGTTAAGGGGGATTAACGCATATTCTGTAATTCAAATCAACCGCCGATTTTTGGGGCTTTCAATTGCCCATCATCGGCTTTTTTGTGGCAATTTTCAATTGATAACTTGGAGTTTAAAATGGCAAAGTTGAGGCAGTTTTTCGTTTTAACAGCCATGATTGTTATTACTGCGTTTGCTTTTGTAAACGCGCAGACAGATTCTACAGATACTATTGGCGATACAGGTATCAAACTTTCGGCAAAAGTTGAGCAGTCTGATGTTCCAATGAATAGAACCGTTGATGTTGTGTTTACCCTGGAATGGTATGGCGATCTTGATAGATACGAGATATTTCCTTTTGATAATCCCATTTTAAATAATTTCGAGATTGTTGCCAATTCTTCAGCTAACAAGGTAACAACAAAACAGGGAAAAAGTTTTGCCACCCATGAATACACTTTTACATTGAAACCGCAATCCCTGGGAATGGGATATGTAGAGAGTGTAATTATTCGCTATACGGATTTAAAGCTGGATACGGATTTGACGCTTACCACAAACCGTATAGAGATCAAGGTGACGGATCCTGTTGCTGAACCGGGTGACAAAACATGGTTGATCTGGCTTGCGCTAGGAATTGTTTTGGTGATTGCGGCTGTATATCTGGTTATAAATTTGAGCAAACGAAAAGCTGAAAAACAGGCATTGAAAGAGGAAGAAGCCGAACGTAACCGTCCTGTTGAAAAAAAGCTATTGGAAGAGTTGAAAGCAGCTGTTAATTTGAATGATCCTGCACTGGATGTGATGAATGGTATCAATTTAACTGTGAAAATTTTGAAACGCTTCCTGAATGAAAAATTTGAGATTATGGTCGGCAGCAAGCCCACAGAAGATATCATCAAAGAGCTCAAAAATTCTAACATTGATCAGAGTTTTTGCAATGATATTGAGCAAATTCTGGTTACTGCGGATGTTTTGAAATTTTCCGGGAACCAGGCGTCAAAACAAGAGTTGGAACGTTTGTACGGTTTGTTAGATACCAATCTGTATAAATCTTTACGTGGTGAAATTGAAACCATCCACGATGAAAATAATGAAAATGAATAAATCCCTGAGAGTTAATGATTTTGGGAGGATAAATGGAATTCGATATTCAAGCAATTAATGAAAAGATCCAAAAAGAAAGTGAATTTGTAGAAAAGATCATGAACGAGGTCGGCAATGTGATTGTCGGGCAAAAGTACATGATTGAAAGACTGTTGGTTGGTCTATTAGCTGATGGTCACATTCTTTTGGAAGGTGTGCCGGGTTTGGCGAAAACCATGGCTGTAAAAACATTGTCATCGGTAATTAAAACCCAGTTTCAGCGCATCCAGTTTACTCCGGACCTCTTGCCGGCAGATATTGTTGGTACCATGCTGCTCGATCAAAAATCCGGTGATTTTAAAACCAAAAAAGGTCCTATTTTTTCAAACCTTGTACTTGCGGATGAAATCAACCGTTCTCCGGCAAAGGTACAATCCGCATTGTTGGAAGCTATGCAGGAACGTCAGGTAACTTTGGGTGACGAAACATTCAAGCTGCCTTCGCCTTTTCTGGTACTGGCAACCCAAAACCCCATTGAACAGGAAGGAACTTACCCCTTGCCTGAAGCACAGGTTGACCGTTTTATGCTGAAACTTTCAGTCGGGTACCCAAATCGCGATGAAGAGTTGGAAATTATGCGACGTATGACCCGTAAAGATATACCTACGGTTAAGCCGGTTGTTACTCCTGAAGAAATTCTTCGGGCAAAAGAGGTTGTACACGAGGTGTATATTGATCCCAAGATTGAAAATTATATTATAGATATTGTTTTTGCAACACGTACACCCAAGGAATATGGACTGGACGAACTGGACGAGTTGATCTCTTTTGGAGCGTCTCCCCGTGCGTCTATCAATCTCAGCATGGCAGCGCGCGCACATGCGTTTTTGCGCCGCCGTGGTTATGTAACACCCGAAGATGTTCGCTCAATCGGTTTAGACGTGCTCAGACATCGTGTAATTGTGACCTATGAGGCAGAAGCTGAAGAGATTACAGCAGAAGATGTCGTTCGTAAAGTGTTAAACAAAATTGAAGTTCCTTAATTAAAACTAAGATGATATCGTGATACCTAAGGAAATATTAAAAAAAGTAAAACGGATAGAGATCCAGACACGTGGTATGGTTAATGATGTGTTTTCTGGCGAGTATCATTCGGTGTTCAAGGGACGCGGAATGGAGTTTGCCGAAGTGCGTGAATACCAGATCGGGGATGATATCCGTACTATTGACTGGAATGTGACTGCGCGCCAGGGTCACCCATTTGTGAAGGTGTTTGAAGAAGAGCGCGAACTGACCGTTATGTTGTTGGTGGATGTGAGTTCTTCTGGAGAATTTGGTACCTTTGAACAGATGAAAGGTGAAATCGCCGCGGAGATTTGTGCTTTGCTGGCTTTTTCGGCAATCAAGAATAATGACAAAGTGGGTTTGATCATTTTTTCTGATACGGTTGAAAAGTTTGTGGCACCCAAAAAGGGTAAATCGCATGTGTTGCGAGTTGTCCGTGAGTTGCTTTATCATAAACCTCAGGGACGTAAAACCAATATTGGCGCAGCGTTGGAATATTTGAGCCGTGTAACAAAACGCCGTGCAGTTGTGTTTTTGGTTTCTGACTTTATCAGCACAGGTTATGACAAGCCACTACAGATAGCCAATAAACGGCATGATATTGTTGCCATAACCGTAACGGACCCCCGTGAAGTAGATTTGCCCAGCATCGGTTTTATAGAGCTGGAAGACGCAGAAACGGGTGAAACCTTTTTGCTGGACACTTCTGACCCTGCGGTCAGAAAAGAGTTTGTCGGTAAAACACAGGAGAATCAAACAGTCAGAGAAAAGTTGTTCAGGTCTTTGAATGTAGACCATATAGATATTCGTACAGATGAATCGTATTTCGAGCCGTTGATCCGGTTTTTTAGAATGCGAGCAAAGAGATTTAGATAATGAACGGGAGATGAGGATGCAATTTTTTCAAAAAGCAGGGGTGCTTTTGGTAGTAGCAGTCATGTTGGTGGGGTGTAATCAGGGTAACAAACCCGCAGTCAGTGCAGATAAAATGCGTGAGTACGCGGGTGATTTGATCAACAAAGCCCTGTACAAAGATGCGATTGAAGCTTATGAAACGTATCTGGATGATTACAAGGTAGCAACACGTGAGCGGGCAAATGTCAATTATATTATTGCCAATACCTACTTTGAAAGAATTAAAGATTATGAAAGTGCACTTGCTCATTATCTGGAAATCAAACATTTGTATCCTGAAGAAAGTTTAATGCCGGAAGTTAATAAAAAGATCATTGCCTGTCTGGAACGTTTGGAGCGATCCGAAGATGCGCAGCAGGTGCTTGATGAAGCTGTTCAACTGGATCCTTCCAAAGTAAGCAAAAAACGTCCCGGTGAGGTCCTGGCGCGCGTGGGCAACCGTGAGGTTACCCAGGGCGATCTTGATTTTGAGCTGTCACAGTTACCGCCAATGGTTCGTGAACAGTTTACCAACAAGGACAAAAAATTAGAGTTTTTGCGTGAATTTGTTGCAACCGAGTTGTTGTATGATACAGCAAAACGTTCAGGCCTTGATAATGACTCAGAAGTTATTGAAAGTGCATTTCAGGCTAAAAAAGCAATTATGGTCCGCAAGTTATTGCAGGAACGTGTGGCTGAAAAAGTGGATGTTGAGGCCAATGATGTTGAATTGTATTATGAAGCACATAAAGACGATTTTGCAGACAAAGATGCAGATGGAAATATTGTAAAACAAAAATCCCTGAATGAAGTTAAAGAACAGGTAATGCAGGCCTTGTATCAGCAAAAATATCAGCAGGCTTATGCGGAATTGGTTGAAAAAATGATCAGGGCTGAAGGTGTCAAGTTTTATGAAAGCCGGATTCAGTAAAAGGAATACAGCAATTAAAATGCGTACAATGAAGAAAAGCATTTTCGCCATTATCTTGTTATTGTGCCAAACCGTACTTTGGGCGCAGGGAAGCATTTCTATAGAATCCAAAGTAGACAAGAGCACAATTTATATTGGCGATGTGATCCAATACTCGGTCATCCTTACTCATGATCCCGATGTTAAGGTGTATATGCCGGAACTGGCAACCAACTTGGGTATGTTTGAACTGCGGGACTATAAGGTCCTTGATCCTCAAGAGGAAGACGGAAAAACCGTATCTCAAACGGATTATCTCTTGTCAACCTTTGATACCGGTGAATACGAAATCCCGGAATTGCAAATTGGGTATTCTACCGAGAGTGATTCTACAGTACGGTTCATCAAAACCGAACCCATAATGATTACAATACAGAGTTTGAATCCTGAAATTGATAGTGATATTCGGGATATCAAGCCCATGCGCGTACCTCCAATGAGCTACCGTCAATATATTATCATTGGCGGCATTGTGTTGCTGGTATTGGCAGCTGTTTTTGCGGCGTGGTATTTTTATCGTCGTTATAAACAGGGTAAATCCATATTGCCTGTAAGACAAGCGCCACCCAGGCCAGCACATGAGGTGGCACTTGAAGCTTTGAATGCATTGGTTGCAGGCAATCTTTTAGAGGAAAAGCAATTCAAAGCATATTACATTGAATTGTCTGATATTGTTCGTCATTACATTCGTAACCGGTTTTACATTGATGCACCGGAAATGACAACGTCTCAATTGTTGGACGAGATGGAGCGTCAGCAGCTGGATACCGAATATCGTGATATGATGGACACATTTTTAAATGGTTGCGATCTTGTAAAATTTGCCAAGTATGTACCACAGGAATTAGAAACAAAAAATAGTACAGATCTGGCGTTTGACTTTGTTGAAAAGACAAAAATGATTATAGAAGAACCCATCAGTGAGGAAGCGACTGAGCCGGTTGATGAAAAACCTGCCGAGCTGGAAGCGGATGAAGAAAAACAAAAGGAATTGACAGAAATCGATTCTTCTGAACCGGCACTTGAAGAACCGGAACGTAAAGACGGGGAGGAAGCATAATATGTTTAGATTTGCAAATCCCGAATTTCTGGCGCTTCTTGTTATTGTACCGGTCATGATCTGGTGGTATCTGCGGAAAAATAAAACCGTATCCGCAACCATGCGCTATTCCAATTTGGGAATAGTAAAAAGTGTAAAATCTTCACCTAAAAAACGCTTTCGTCATATTTTATTTGTATTACGTACCCTTGTTGTTATTATTCTTATCTTTTGTTTTGCCAGACCGCAATCAGGAAGAAGTGAAGAAGAGATTATTACCGAGGGAATTGATATCATCCTGGCGATGGATGTTTCGAGTAGTATGAAAGCCGAAGATTTTAAACCCAAAAATCGTCTTGAAGCAGCCAAAGTTGTGGCGTCTGAATTTATCAAGGGACGCACCAATGATCGCATTGGACTAGTTGTTTTTTCAGGACTCAGCTTTACCCAGTGCCCCCTGACGCTGGATTATGGGATTTTATTACGGTTTCTTGAAGATATTCATATTGGTATGATTGATGATGGTACCGCTATTGGTATGGCCATTGGAAATTGTGTTAACCGGCTCAAAGAGAGCAAAGCCAAAAGTAAAGTGGTTATCCTGCTTACAGATGGAAGAAATAACCGCGGTGAGCTTGATCCTATAACGGCTGCCAATGTGGGCAAAGCTTTTGGCGTGCGCATTTATACCATTGGCGCAGGTAAGCGGGGTGAGGCCATGTATCCCATTGATGATCCCATTTTCGGCAAACGTTATGTGAAAATGCCTGTAGAAATTGATGAAAATTTGTTACGGCGGGTCTCTGAAATAACAGGTGGACAGTATTTCAGGGCTACAGATGAATCCAGTCTTGAACAAATCTATAAAGAGATTGGTGAAATGGAAAAAACGAAAATTGAAGTTAAAGAGTATACCCGTTATAAAGAATTGTTTTTACCCTGGTTATTGGCTGCCATTGTTTTGTTGATGATAGAAGTCTTTTTAGCCAATACCGTGTTCCGCAAGATACCCTAAGGATAAAGGTGTGAAAAGTAGATGATACGTTTTGCTCAAATTTATGCTTTACACTTGATGTGGTTGATACCACTTTTGATTGTTTTTTACTTTTTTGCGTTTCGTGCAAAAAAACGCGCGATGCAAAAATTTGGAAATTTAGAGCTGTTGAAAAAACTTTCCCGGAATACCAGCCGGGCACGTCAGTTTGGCAAGATCAGTTTGATTCTGTTTGCAATCATGTTTTTGGTAATTGCTCTTGCCCGACCTCAGATTGGCACAAAGCTTGAAGAGGTAAAGCGTGAAGGTATTGATATTGTTGTAGCACTTGATGTTTCCCGCTCCATGATGGCAAGGGATATACAACCCAGTCGTCTTGAAAAAGCCAAGCATGAGGTAGAAGGATTTATTGACAGACTGCGCGGTGACCGAATTGGTTTGATTGCATTTTCAGGAGTGCCGTTTGTACAATGTCCGTTAACACTTGACTATGGTGCGGCTAAAATATTTCTGGACATTATGGATCCGGATCTGATTCCCACACCCGGTACTAATCTGGGCAAGGTGATAGAGAAAGCTATAGAAACCTTTGATCAAAAAGAGCGCAAACACAAAGTGATGGTGTTGATCACTGATGGTGAAGATCATCAGGGCGAAGTGATGAAATTTGCCGAAGCCGCTGAAAAAGAAGGTATTATCATTTACTGTGTAGGTATTGGTTCTCCCAAAGGCGAGCCAATTCCCATAGCACAGGATGGTAATGGTGAAATGGGTTTTAAAAAAGATCGTTCTGGTCAGGTGGTAATCACCAAGCTGGATGAAATTACTCTGGAAAAAATTGCCCTGCAAACCGGTGGTAAATATTTTAGAGCATCCAGTGGTGAAGATGAGCTTGACAAGATCTATAAAGATATTGATTCTATGGATAAAAAAGAGCTGGGCTCTTTAAAGTTTTCTCAGTTTGAAGATCGTTACCAGTATTTTGTTGTTATTGGATTGTTGTTACTGGTAATAGAGTTTATTTTACCCGAGCGTAAAAGAATCAAACAGGAATGGCGTGGACGTTTTATGTAGGTTTTATGGCTATGATTACAAAAACAAAAATAACAATTCTTTTTCTTATATTTCTGGTTGCCGGACAAGGACTTTACGCGCAAGCAGTCCGCAAAAAGGTAATTGAAGGCAACAAGTTGTATGAAGAAGATAAATATGATGAAGCGCTGAATAAATATCGTGATGCACAGGTCAATGATCCTGAATCGTCATTGCTGCAATTCAATATTGGCAATTCTCAATATAAAATGAACAAGTATGAAGAGGCACTCAAGGAATTTGAAACATCCCTGAACACAGATGAAGCCCTTGAGCAGGCCGAAGCTTATTATAATATGGGTAATACCCTGTATCGTTTAAATAAACTTCCCGATGCCATACAGGCATATCAAAAATCGCTGGAACTGAATCCCGATGATCAGGACGCCAAGTATAATCTAGAGTACGTACGTAAAAAACTCAAAGACCAGTCAGAAAAACAACAACAGGATCAGCAGCAGCAACAACAACAGCAGCAACAGCAGCAACAACAACAGCAGCAGAATCAGCAAGGCGAACAAGATCAGCAAGATCAGGAACAACAACAGGATCAACAACAGCAGGATCAACAGGAACAAGAACAGGACCAGCAGCAGCAAGATCCAAAAGATCAGCAGCAGGATGAGCAGGACCAGGAACAAGAGCAACAGCAGCAGCAACAAGAACAACAGGGACAGGAACAGGAGATGTCCAAAGAAGATGCTGAGCGTATCCTGAAAGCGATGCAAGAAGATCAGGATAAATTAAAAGATGCCCGTAAACAAAAAGTGCAGGGGCGTCATTCTGTAACACATGATTGGTAACAGGATTGGTGTTGATGAATAACAAATTTGCAAAATTATTTTTTATTGTGTTATGGGGCTGGGTTTTAACAGGAACGCTGTTTGCCCAGGATCCCTTGTCATTACGTGCTATTGTAGATAAAACAGCACTTGCTGTTAATCAACAATTATTGCTGACAATTGAATTGTCTGGCAAAGATGCGAATAAAGTAGAGCTGCCTGATCCCCCGGATATGGGAGGTTTCTTTCGTTTTATGGGCTCTGGCGGTACTTCGCAGAATATCCAGTTTATCAATGGCAAAATGTCTGTAACCAAATCTCAGAAATATTATTATATGGCTGTCAAAGAAGGTTCATATACCATTCCTGCAATGACAGTCAGTCTAAAGAACGACCAGGTGAGCTCGCAACCCGTTAAATTAACAATCTTGAAAGCTGATGAAAAAGCCCAGGCGCAGCCGGGTGCAGATGGTAAATCACAACAGGTGGCGGGAGCAACTTCTGACGAATTGTTTATACGTGGTATTGTGAACAAGAAAAAAGTATATCAGAATGAGCCTGTAATTGTTACGTATCGGGTATTTATTGCTGCCGGACTGGGATTTGAAAATTATGTGCCTTCAAAATTACCGGAAAATGTTGGTTTCTGGGCGGAAGAGGTAGACTTGGGTACGCGTCCCAAAGTTTGGGAAGAAGTAATTAATGGCAAAAAATATGTACTTGCCGATATCAAAAAACAGGTATTGTTTCCAACATCACCCGGCAAAAAGACCATTGGCGAGTTGGCAATTGATTGTAATATACGTGTTCCGCAACGGAGTAATAGTAGAGATATATTTAACGATTTTTTTGACAATTCTTTTTTCTCACGTACGGTAACAAAGACCATCTTTTCAAAACCACTCGATATTGAAGTAATGTCTTTACCTCAGGCTGGTAAACCTGCCAATTTTTCAGGACTTGTTGGTGATTTTAAAATGACCGCAAGTCTGGATAAAAACCATGTTACCACCAATGAAGCTATAACCTTGAAAATTGATATTGCGGGAAGCGGTAATATTAAAATGATCCCAGAGCCGGAATTAACTATTCCCGGAGATTTTGAACAATACGCGCCTAAATCTACTGAAAATATATCAAGACAGAAAACAGGTGTTACCGGAACCAAAAGTTTTGAATTTGTACTGGTACCGCGATTTCCGGGCGAACAGCATATTAAACCCTATGTGTTGACATTTTTTGATCTCAAAGATAAAAAGTATAAAACGTTGACAACCCCGGAATTTGTAATACAGGTAGACAAGGGAAACGACGAGTTTGTTGCGGTTAGCGGCTCTGGTTTGAGTAAAGAAGAAGTAAGGTTGGTAGGCCAGGATATTCGGTTTATCAAGCTCAGCCAGGAAAGAATTATCCCGCTAAACTATAGAATTTACAAGAGCTTTTCTTTTTATACGGTAATTATTTTCCCTTTACTTTTATTGATGGGTTCCATAGCTTATAATAAGCATTTGGTGAAAATGAGCGGTAATGTTGCTTATGCGCGTAGTCGTCGTGCAAATGCAATGGCTCTTAAACATTTATCAAAAGCCAAAAAACTGTTATCCGAAGACACGCAAAAAGAATATTATGCGGCAGTTTCAAGAGCATTGTTGGGTTTTGCGGCAGATAAATTGAATCTGGCAGAAGCGGGTATTATATCTACAGAGCTGGAATCGCATTTAAAAAGCAAGAATGTTGAACCGCAGATAATTCAACAGTATTTAGAGCTGGTACAACACTGTGATTACCAAAGGTTTGCACCGGCAAATGTTAAACTTGATGAAATGGAAGCCTTTTTAGGAAAGGCAAAAGAAGCAATAATCAGTCTGGAAAAAACTTTATAAATGAATATGTGGATAATTGCATACATTGTTTTATTGTTGGCACCCAAAGCCCAGGAGGGCCAGGTGCTTGCCAATTTTCAAGCTGGAAACGAAATGTACCAGCAGGGAAAATACATTGAAGCTGTGGAAAAATACCAGTCTGCAATAGAGACCGGTTACACAAGTCCCGAATTGTATTATAATCTGGGTAATTCATATTACAAGCTAGGTGATATTGGGCATAGTATATTGTATTATGAAAAAGCCCTCAAAATACAACCCCATGATCCCGATGTTGCCTATAATTTAGAGATTGCTCAATTGCAGGTGGTAGATAAACTGGCAGTTCCACCGCCATTTATTTTTACCAAATTGTGGAATAGTGTTAAAAATGCGCTAAATATATCTCAATTGGGCACTGTTACATTGATTATTTATGTCTTGTTAATGGTGTTATTAATGTTACGCTTGGTTTTACGTAATGAACAAGTTAAAAGGTTTGCTAAAATTGCTTTTATTCCTGTTTTAATTATATGTATTTTCAGTACTCTGGTTTTTGTACAACGGGTACAGGAAGATATATATCATAAATATGGTGTGATTCTTGTAGAAAAAATTGACATAATGAGCTCCCCGGCACGCGATGCAACGGAAGTTTTTGCGCTTCACGAAGGTCTAAAAGTAAGAATAACGGACGAATCCGGTGATTTTGTGAAAATTGAACTGGCCGATGGTAAAGTTGGATGGATGAAAAAGAGTGCATTGGAAGTTATTTAAATAGATAATGGCAGCTTTTGTAACTTTTGGTTTACATGAATAAAAAGAATAAAATCGAGCACCGTTTTTATTATTTACGCTTGAATCAGGCCATTGCCCTTGTACTTTTTCTGTTCATACTATTTTTTCAAATCTTGCCCAAAAAGTTTAACCATGTTCCCCGTAAACCTCAGGTTATAAAATTCGATTTTGTCTTTGCAGATATACCGGTTACCACGCAGCATGTTAGACGCGGAAACCCGCGCCCTGAACGTCCTGTAATTCCGGTTCCATCAGAAGATCCACAAATTCCGGATGATGAGACAATCGACGAAACCAATGTAATCTGGGACCTGGGTGATTCTCCGGATGGGAACGCCGGGCTTACCATCGGTGCTCCGGATACGATTCCTCCACGACCACTTGTGCAGGTTTTACCGGAATATCCTAAAAACTTGCAGAAACAAAAAGTCGGTGGAAACGTAAAATTACATATAAAGATCGATCATACTGGCAAAGTGGTCGATGTAGTGGTCTCTAAAAACACGACAGGCAATCAAGATTGTCAATTGGCAGCGGTTTCCGCTGCTTACAAGAGCAGGTATTTGCCTGCAAAAGCAAATGCGAAATCAATTGAAATGTGGACCACGTGTGAGTATAGTTTTGAAAATCGATAAATCATGTAAACGTTTTTTTTGCCAGATACGTCAAATAAATGAGAGCTGAAACGTGTTATATTACTTGCTGATTGAGAATTATGTGTTTTTGGTGCGCCTGAAAGGAGGCAAATCCTATGAAGAAAATTAAAAATATTCCGGCTTTGTTGTTCATTATATTCATCGCAACAAGTATGACTGGTTGTTATACCCGCTTTGGTTCGGAGACAATCAGAACTACAGCCGAAGATGATTATTATGCAGAGTATGACGTAGTTGAAAATGATTACGTCCCTGAAGAACAAGTTCAGGATGAATCTGAGGTTGAATACTATCAGTATGATCATGATGTTTATGTTTATCATGATGTTTATAATCCCTGGTATTATGACAGTTGGTATTATCCTACCAGTTCTTTCTGGTGGAGACATCATAATTATTGGGACCCCTGGTGGGGATATGATTATTATCGCTGGCATTATGATCCCTATTACTGGGCACCTGTATCATATTATGGTGGATGGGCCTGGTATGGACATCATCATTATCACAATGGCTATTACCCCCGAAACTATTATGGCGGTGTAGGATACGCCGGTCATGTTCAGCAACAGCGTGATTTTGATCGTCGGTCTTATAATCCTATCCGCTCTGCAAGCCGTTCAGTTGCCGGTAATATTACACCCAACACAGGACGCAGTAGTAGTGAGTCCATTGCAAACAGTACAACTCGTACAGCAAGACGCGGTACAACTACTGATGGCAGAACGAGTACAGTTACACGCAAACCGACAACCAGTACGAATAGCAGTGAAATTCGCAGAAGTACAACACGGACCAGAAAAGTCAAGATTCCGTCTGCAGTTTCAAGTACAAGCCGTCGTTCAAGCAATAATTCTTCAACAACACGTGAAGTAACACGGAACAGTACTCGTTCATCTTCAAGTTCGTCAGGAACCGTTAGTTCAACACGTTCAAGATCAAGCTCTAGCTCAAGCAACAGTTCTGACAGCAGATCAAGAACCGTTACCCGTAAAACAAGGAGCAGCAGCAGTAGTAGTGGATCTTATAGCAAACCTTCATCTTCCAGCAGAAGCAGCAGCAGTAGCTCTGGAAGATCAAGATCTTCAAGCGTTTCGAGATCTTCAGGCAGCTCCAGCAGCAGTTCAGGAAGCAGTTCTTCAAGCTCAAGCTCAAGCGGAAGATCTTCTTCAAGTTCATCAGGGAGCAGCAGCAGGTCAGGCGGCAGACGTTAACAGTAAACAAACTAACGGCAACGTGAGATAGGAGAATATATTATGCGTAAATTAATCATGATGAGTATTGCTGTTTGTGTGCTGGCTGGTATATTGTTGCCGGGAGCGGCAACAGCCCAGGAAGAGATTTTCTTTTTAGGACACGAAACCGGTATTGGTGCCCGTGCTATTGGTATGGGTGGCGCATTCTCAGGAATAGCAGATGATTATTCTGCAGTATACTGGAATCCCGCGGGTTTGGGCCAGATCCGAAGAATGGAAATGAATATCGGTTTTTCACACAATATAGCTGAAAATGATCTCAACTTTTTGGGATCAACATTTAATAGTACCAATAGTGCTACCCGTTTAAATTCATTTGGTTTTGTATTTCCTGTACCAACCTATCAAGGCAGTATGGTCTTTGCTGCCGGTTATAACCGTGTTCATGATTTTGATAATGTGCTTGAACTGGATGGATTCAATACGGATTATTCCTCATATGCGGATTATGTATTGCCCAACTGGGGTGCGGACGATGATTTTGAATACTTTACCGATATTGATGATTCGTTAAATCAATACGAGTCTTTGATTGAAGAAGGCACCATGAATCATTTTGTGGTATCTGGTGCGGTTGAAGTACAAAAGAATTTTTTCCTGGGTGCATCTCTTAACTTTATTAGTGGAAAAGATGATTATAATCTGATCTTTACTGAAAAAGATTTGATGAATATTTATAATTCATATTTGGAATATGAAGATGAAAATGGCGTGACCAATGTAATTATGAACGATCTGGATACCTGGTCTTATACTCAGGGAATAGTTTCTGATTTTAGTGCTACCAATCTCAAGGTAGGTGCTTTGTATCGCTATAACGATGCACTGCGCTTGGGAGCCACAATCCTGTTTCCAACTACTTATACAATCACCGAAAATTGGTCAGAAACATTTGATGAAACATATGACGGCGTTGATCCGCTGGAACAGTTGAAATATGAAGGTGAATTTGAATATAAAATACAGGAACCCTATTCTATTGCGGCGGGAGCCTCTTTTAAACTGTTGAACCTTCTCTTGTCTGGTGGTTTAGAATTTCAGGATTGGTCACAGGCAAAATTTAAATCAGAACCCCCGGTTTCGGGAATTACTATGAGCGAAGCTAATGTTAATATAAAACAAAACCTGCAGGCAGTGACCAAAGTACATTTGGGTGCCGAAGTATTTGTTCCTGTAATAAATATAAGGTTGCGTGGTGGATATTCGACCAGCCCGTCGCCATATAAATATGCTGATGAAAAGCCAGATAAGGAATATCTTACAGCAGGTATAAGTTTGATGCTGGATAAACAAGTGATGGTTGATATTGCATCAATGAAGGGTAGTTGGGAACAATCCGTTTATGATGGTTTAACCAATACGACCACGGTTGAAGATAAATCGTTTACCAAAGTAGTAGGAACATTATCGATAAGATTTTAAAACATGTATCTCACACCTACAGCACCCCTTTTAAAAGGGGGCTGTATTGGTGTGTTATTTGTGTTTTAATTATGGTGGGATTCATTTCTTGCGGGGGTAATGCATCTCTATTGGACTATAAAGCCCCCAAGGTTATTATTGATCGAGATCTAAACTATCCCCTTGATGCTCAAATTGAAAAGATAGAAGGCAGCGCTTTGGTCGGCGTTTTTGTAAGCGATAAAGGCATGCCCCAGGAAACCAATATTGTTCGTTCATCCGGCAATGCCATGCTAGACAGTGCAGCAATTGAATATGCCAAATCTGTCAAATATATACCGGCCAGGTTAAAGGGGAAAACAGTTAGTTCATGGACCCATCTTGAATTGAGATACAAACTGCACAAAGTTGAATTTGAACATCGTGTTTGGCTGCATGATGTGGAAGACCTGAAAAGAAAAATTGCCCTTGAAGACAGTATGTATCAAAAAAATATATATTTGCAGCGCTTGTTCATGAAATATATTGCACTTGCCCAGTGGGACAATCCCTCGCGCAGGCATGACAAGAAATATATTATCCGTTTGGCACTTGACAATGAATCGCGGGTAAAATGGCAGGATATTCTTACTGAAGTTGTTGCTTCGTTTACTTTGTTTGACGAGTTTTATGATATATATCCGGAATGTGAGTTTAGGCCTCAAGTTAAAGAGACCTTGATTAAACAAATTGTGGCTGCTAAATTTCTGATACGCGAAAAAGCTCAGGATTCATCACGTTTTATGCCCAAGGCATTGATTATGCTTGATCAATTGGACAACCGATTAAAAGAACTTTTAGAAAAAGACAAATTACCACCTACATAAAAAAATTTAACTGATAAGCAATGTTCGTTTTCTGCATGTCTTGTTTTATTCAGTAATTTTTTATACATTTAAGAAACTGGTAAACCGGGAATTGCTTTGTGCAATTCCGAAATTTGGAGAAACTATGTCTAAAAAATTACTTTTCATTCTTGTTTTGACTATGGCTACTGCTGGTTTTGCACAACGAAAAGGTTCTGTAGATACCGGTGGTTTGTTTTCTTTTCAATCCAATTCCGGTGATTCAAGTTATAGCAATTTTGACGTCCGCTGGGTAATTGGTTATCACTGGGGCCGCAGTACGGCAACAGAGTTTGAACCTGTAATAAATATGAATTTTCAGAATGGCCAGTCTCAGGTTTCTACTATATTGCTGGTTGGTATATCGCAACGTATATTTGATATTGTACCCGATGATTACGCACGTCAACGATATCGTAAACGAGATCTTGGCAGTGCGGCGGGTGTGTATGGAAATGTGAAAGCCGGTATGTGGATTGATGGATTTTCCAATGACGACGAAGAACAGAGTGGTGATGTCTATTCGGGACCTGCTTTATCTCTGGGAATTGGTACGCGTTCCGCTATGAGCAAGTCTTCTGTATTACGCGTTCAGGCAGATGTAATTTATTTGATGCCAAATGGCCCTATATATGATGAACCGCGGACGATCTTTAAAATTGGTGTAGGCTTTTCCGTATTTGTCGTTTTATAATATTTACTGTTGTTGGAGCATGTTTCTAAATCAAACAAAGGAAACGCGAAAAGATGAAAAAAGGGATAATATGTATTTTGCTGGCATTTCTGACATCGGCGGTGTTTGGTCAGTTTGATGACCGTTCTCTATTGTCAAACCAGAGATTGCCGGGAATTAATCCTGATTCATATTTATCCAAACCCGTACAAATGATTGATATGCCCACTGCGAGTATTTTGCGTGGAGGAGATATCAAAACCAGCATTCGTCTGTTTGAACAGGGTGGCGCTATTGGCAGGTTATCCGTTGGTATTTCAAACCGGATGATGTTTGGAGTATCTTTTGGCGGTGTAAACATTATTGGAGATCAGATTGTCAAATGGAATGACAATCCTGGCATACATTTCATGTATCGCCTGATGGAAGAAACGCTGGCAATGCCGGCATTTGTGTTGGGTTTTGATTCTCAAGGCTATGGACCTTTTTGGAAAAATGTTCCCAGTCAGACATTGCCTGAAGAGGGTGATCCCGCTTTGATCTCTGATCGATATGCAAACAAATCACGCGGTGTTTTTGCAGTGGCATCAAAAGGTTATAATTCTTTGATCAAGTTTGGTATGCACGGTGGTATCAATTACAGCCTGGAAGATGGTGATGGAGATAAAGATCCCAATTTGTTTCTGGCTATTGATGCTTTGATCAGCCGTGATATTGCACTGCTCTTTGAATATGACTTTGCGACAAATGATGATGAAGTTAGAGGCGCCAATAACAACACCGGGTATTTTAATGCTGGTGTTAGATGGGCATTTACCGATTATATGTTTATTGAATTTGATTTCAAAAACTTGCTTGTAAAGGACAATGAGACCAATGTTGAACCGAAACGTATTCTTAAATTTGTATACTATGGTACGATCAAATAAAAAATCAATTGTTTTGTTAGGCAGCATGCTGTTCCTGTTGAACGGGTGCTATACCTATACAGAATTCAGACACCCACAAAACGGATCCGATGGTGAACCGCTCGAATTGGGTGATGTGCATCTGCAAAACGGGTGTATAGAGTGCCACCAGGAAGCATTTAGTGGTACAACAACCATATTGCCGGATGGAGTTAAGGGCAAAAAAGCCTGGGAATTTTTCTATCAAACTGCCTGGTGGGAAGATTCATATGATCTGCCCCCAATACGCACACAATATATTGATTATGATGATCCTGCGATGATTACCGGTCCTGCTGTGCCCGGGTCTTCAGGCACCCACGGACTTGTACCGGTGCCTGTACCTGCTGCCACAAGCGGTCCTGTGTTTATACCTACGAATGTAGGAAGTAGTAAAGTGGCGATACCGGATGCGGGCGGAAGCAGCAGTAGTACATCTGACGACCGCAGAGATTCTCAGCGCGGTGGTAGTCAAAGTTATACACCAGCCACACGCAGCTCCAGAAGTGGATCACACAGTTCCAGTTCTGATAGCTCAAGTTCATCAGTAAGTACGGATAGTAACGACAGCAGTACAACAAGCTCCCGCCGGGAATCCAATTCAGGTGGCAGCAGAGGTAGTGAAAGACGCAGATAACCGATGTTCTAAACCATAATCCAACAGGAGGGAGTTGGTGGTTAACGATATTTTACCCGGTCAGCGTATTGACAGCTATTTTGTATTGCGTAAAATAAAATTACGCACCAGCGAAAAGAAAAAAGAACCATATTTATCTCTCGAATTGGGGGATTCTTCCGGTCGTATTTTTGGCACCTTGTGGGATAATATTGAAAAGACCACAGAACTTTTAAACGAGGGGGACCTTGTTAAAGTAAAAGCCAAAGTTATCAATTGGAAAAACAGACCGCATTTATCCATAAATAAAATCCGTTTGGTCACAGAGCGTGACTCTGTAAAACTGAACGATTTTATACCAAAATCCCAAATTACAGCTCAACAGCTATTGGAACAGGTATATGAATATATTGATGGAATTCATGATCCACAGCTTGTTCAGTTGTTGAATAGTATTTATAGAGATGAAAAACTTTTAGTTAAAATCATGCGGGCAAGTGGAGGTAAACTTTGGCACCATTGTTACGAAGGAGGTTTGCTGGAACATTCATTGAATGTTGCACGTATTGTAGAACGGACAAGTGCCTTGTACAGTAGTATAGATAAAGATCTGTTACTGGCTGGTGCACTGCTGCATGACATTGGTAAAATTCATGAATTGAGTCCGGGACCGGTTATAGATTATACTGATCAGGGACGTTTGTTGGGACATATTGTAATTGGTTATCAAATGATAGCATCTAAAATGGATGCTCTACCGGATTTTGATGAGAATAAAAGAAATGAATTACTGCACCTGGTACTTTCACACCAGGGCAAGCCTGAGCAAGGCTCTCCGGTTGTGCCAATGAGCAGAGAGGCTTTCTTACTTTATTCTGCGGATGAGCTTGATTCTAAAATGAATGCATTTGAACGGATTTATGCCAAAGAGAAAAAGCATGACAACCGTTGGAGCACATTTGTCAAGCTGCTGGATCGATTTTTATATTTTGGCGAGCAAAAAAAAATTAAAAACGATATGATATCAATCAAAAAAACTTGACATTAAAAAATTATTTCCTTATATTTATAGACTTGATCCGGTGTAGCTCAACCGGCAGAGCGGGTGGCTGTTAACCACTAGGTTGTAGGTTCGAGTCCTACCACCGGAGCAGGACAAGCCTGATGGAAACATCAGGCTTTTTTGTTTTTAGGGGATCCCAGTGAATAAAATATCTTTCCTGTTTGTTAATTCCTATTATTTCACAAATGGAATCAGTTTATGATGAAAGATAAACCTGTTAATATTGATGAATATATTGATGGTTTTCCGAAACATGTTCAGGAGATTTTGTTAGAAATAAGGACGTTGATTCGTAAAGCTGCTCCGGATGCTCAGGAAACTATCAGTTACCAGATACCAACCTTTACCCTATATGGCAATCTCGTACATTTTGCCGCATATAAAACGCATATTGGTTTTTATCCCACACCTTCCGGTATCGAAAAATTTAAATCCGAGCTGAGTAGTTACGAATACGCCAAAGGATCGGTAAAATTTCCATTGGACAAACCATTGCCTTATGATTTGATAAAAAGGATGGTGCAATTCAGGGTGCAGGAGAATGTGGAAAAATATGGTAAGAAAAACGGAAAAAGCAATAAATGACAGGTTATTGATTTAAAAACATGTCGTAAATTTGTTCAAGTATCTCGTCTTTTTCTTTTAGCATCTCTTGTTTTGAATCGCAATACAGCATACCCGAGGCCGCACCAGGGTGACCGTTTCCGATATTTAACAATCGCATTATTTCTCCAATGTCTTTTGAATGTTCTGTTTGGTTCATGTTCACACTTAGGGACATTGAAAGCGAGATGTCATTGGTTTTAACCCGGTTTCTGTAAATGTTGCTGATCTGTATGACCGCCTGAGATTTTGGTTCAAGCAGGTAGGCCAGATGTTTGTATAGGAAAGGCTTTTTTGTATAGGGGGTAAGATCGATAATGATTAGATTTTTATCTGTATCTTTTGATAGAAAACTGATGTTTTTTTCAAGAATTTCGAGCATCTCTTGCTCTTCATTTTGAAATTGTTTATAGCGTTTAATAATGCCCTGTGTTTCTGCTACTTTATCAAGAGGTCTTTCTTTGAGCAGGTTAACCAAACTTCTTAAAAACTGGCGTTTTTGTTCCTGACTATTTTCCATTAACTTAATTGCAGCGTCAATCATCTTGCCGGGTGTTTCCTGCCGCCAGTCATCAATATTTTTATAGTTGAACGCATCAATAATATCAGCTTCGTCAACCATCGCTGTAAAGTGGTCCGGGAAATCATTGAAATAATCAAATACAACCCGCGCACACGAGTCTTTGATCTCAAATTTTCCTTCAAGATCCGCAGGATCAATTTTGCGGTATTGCAAATCTTCTAGGTTGCCTTCGTGATGATCAAACCACATGCCGCAATCCAATGGATATGGCAGGTCGCATACAACATCTAAATCGGTTATCGTGATGCGTGCGTCAGAGACCGTGCGAGGTTGGGTAAATACAAGCTGATTGACGTTGAGAGCGTGTGAGCACAATGCTGCGCTCACTACGCCGTCAAAATCCTGATGTGTTATAATTCTTTGATACATGAAATTATTTCAATCTATATGTTACGCCAGGTTCAAGCACTTCAGCAATTCCCAGGCCTACAAAACCTGTGGTAATTGGCAGTTCTTTAACTCCAAAAGCCTTCGAGTTGTCAGCATCGAGGAAAAAGTTGTAATTTGCCTGTACCATTTTTTTAACTTCTTTATATTTTGTAACATCATGGTAATACCATACAATAAGGTTTAAAACGCCCTGGCTGCGTTGTTGGTCTTCGCTACGCAATTCACCCCAAACACCATCTTTGTTCTGACCTACCAGTAACCATTGAACACTGCGGGCAATTTGTTTTTCAACCATGGTTTTAAATTCCTGATTGTTTGAGCGCATATATGCACCAACAACACCATCGGCTACATAACTCATGGTGTCAAGCGGCCACTCGTCGAGTTGTTTTTGATGCAGGATATAGAGGAATTCACCAAAAGGAGTACGTTTTTTTAATAGCCATTTTACCGCGTTTTCGGCAATTTCCTGATATTCGTTATTACCGGTGAGTTCGTACATGCAAGAGAAAAAGGCTGCACCCGTAACACTTGTGGAGATAGTATAAGGATATTCGGAAAGCTCGTTACGATAATATCCACATCCAACGGCACCTTTTTCTTCTCCATCCTGAATGATCCATCCGTTTGAACCGCTACGGCCCTTGTCTTGAGGATCTTTGTCCGAGCCAAAACGCACAAAGTTGGCATAAAGCTCAAGTGCGTTCATGTATTTATCACGTCTTTCTCCATCTACATATCTTATAACGCCTGCCAAAGCGGTAGCGCTTGTTCCTGCATCACCAAAATATATGTTCCCATCAGGAGAAAAGTCGCCCCACCAACCAGCTTTTTTACCATCCGCGGTTGTTGCGGGTTGTTGTAGTTCAACAAGCAGATCAAACCAGCGAATCGCTTCATCCAGATATTCCTGTTTTCCGGTCAGATCATAACCGGCTACCAGAATACGGGCCAGATTGCTGTTAATAAATACAGAGGTTCTTCTCTTTGCAGTGATCTTTAATTCACCACTTTTTAGATCTGAATCAATAGCCCATTGGCATATGGATTCAAGATAGTTTAATAATTCTTTATGGGTTTTCTGATCTTTTATTAGTTCATTTTGCGATAGAGCCGGGATGCTTGAAAGGAATATGCCGGCAATTATCATGGCTATATTGAAATTTTTAACCATAGGACTTGCTTTCATTTAATAAAATTTACATGTTTGTGCTAAATTACAGATTTTTTTAAACAAAAGCTATGATTTTTCATGAAAAGTGTTATTATAAACTATCCTTTGTTGAATCTTTTATTTTTCTGCCTCATCTAATGAAATGTACAGGAGGTTAGAAAAATGGAATTTAAAAATATTCAAATTGAAAAATATTGCGGAAATATACAGGAGCGCATTCAATCCTGTCGAAGCCGCAACATTGCTGAAATGCTCAAAGACCGTATGTGTATGGAGTTGGGCGTTGAATGCAGAGATAACGAGACTATAAATCGTCTAAGAAATTATGTTGATGAAATAATAACGCAAACCTTTGATAAATCAGGTATGAATAAAAAACTGGAGAATTAGGGAAATGAAAAAAACAGTGAGAAATATACTGGTAGTTATGTTGGCAGCTGTGTTTGTAATTGGTCTTTCCTCATGCAGCAAGAATGAAAGTCATCCGGACCAGGCAAAAGCAAATACGAGCAATACGGCACAAACAAGCAGCAAGGCCGGAGTAAGCAATTTTACCGTTTCATCACTTTCCGGCGAATCTTATCAGTTGACAGATTTTAAAGGCAAAGTATTGATTTTGGATTTCTGGGATACCTGGTGTCCGCCTTGTAGAAAAGAAATTCCTCATTTTATTGAACTATACAACGAGTATAATGGCAAAGGTTTAGAGATATTGGGCGTTGCTTTTGGCCGAAATGGTGCGGCTGCAGTACAACAATTCATTAATGAATACCAGATTCCTTATAAAAATGCTATGGCCAATGATCAAATTATGAATACTTTTGGTCCTATACGAAGTATTCCTACAACTTTTGTTATCGATCAAAAAGGTCAGGTTTATAAAAAATATATTGGTTACAATGATAAAAGCGTGTTCGAGTCTGATATTTTGGCCTTGTTGAAAAAGTAAAAATAAAATTAATGGAAATTGATAATGAAGATAGAAATTAAACAAGTAGAAGGATTAACACTGGCAGGTAAAGCCGATTCCGGGCACTGGGTAATGATGGATGGTCCCAAAATGATGGGTGGCTCGGATGCTGGTACAAAGCCTATCGAGTTATTTTTGATGGGCTTGGGTGGTTGTACATCAATGGATGTAATCTCTATATTAAAGAAAAAACGAAATAATGTAGAGAAATACGAGTGCCATATAGAAGCAGAACGTGCGGATGAGCATCCCAAAGTATTTACCAGCGTGAAATTGATTTTTAAATTTTGGGGAAACGATATTAAAGAAGCCGATGTAAAACGAGCAATAGAATTGTCAGAGGGTACATATTGTTCTGCTTCTGCCATGTTGAAAAAAGCAGTTGATATTGATATTGAATATGAAATTTTTCCAAGCGAAAGCAACACGAACTAAAAATCTGCTTTTATCCATTTGTGTTTTGAAAAATACTTGAATTATAGAAAAAATTTACCTATTTTGGACATCTTGAGTGAATTAAATGACAGGTCAAGATGTCCAATTTTGAATCAGAAAATATTCTTGTAGAAAAAGCAAAGCAGGGAGACAGACAAGCCCTTTCTCAAATTGTGGCCGAGAATGAAGGCTTGGTGTTTAATACTGCACTAAAGCTGCTTGCTAATGAGCAGGAGGCTGAATGTGTATTACAGGAAACTTTTTTAAAAGTATTTCAAGCCATTCCTGATTTTAAAGGACAATCCTCTCTTTCAACCTGGATTTACCGAATAGCTACAAACTTTGCGCTTATGCGCCTGCGGGGAAAGAAAAAGCAGATGGATAATCTGGACGATTCGGAAACCCATATTAAGCCTGAAACGCTCAAAGTGTTCAACGATTCCTTAGGAGTGAACCCTTTGCGTTCGGTGATGAATAATGAATTGAAAAAAGAGATGGAAGAGGCGATAGAAGACCTTCCCCCCAAGTTCCGCAGTGTATTTGTCCTCAAAGATATTGAGGGCTTTTCCTTGAAAGAAATATCTGAAATGACAGAAATGAGCCTTGCTGCCGTTAAATCAAATCTGCATCGGGCACGTCTTGCATTGCGAGACAGGCTGGCAGAGTTTGTTGAAAACGAGAATTATTAATAGTATTTGGCATCTATAAGGGAATGAATAGTAGGGGGCTACTGTTATTAGAATGATTGAAATTTTTTTTTAATGATAAAATTTGTTCTGTGTCACAACAATTCAATTATCTCTTGTATATATTGGGTTGTCTGTTTATATTTCACACAGGTAGAAATCTGTTTGTAACCAGAAGAGAAAAAAATGAAAAAATTACATCGAGATTTACTGTGTACTATACTGATTTGTTTGATCAGCTTGCCGGTAATGGCCCAAAATAAAACACGAATAGCAGTGTTGGATTTTGAAGCCAAAAATGTAAACCCGGAAACAGCAGAGGCTGTTGCTGACATTATGGGAACAGAGTTGTTTAACACCAACCGGTTTGAGGTAATTGAACGTCAGGCAATGACCCGTGTGCTTGAGGAACAGCAGCTTCAAATGACGGGTGTGACGGATATGGACAAAGCTGCCGAAATTGGTAAACTCTTGAATGTAGAAAAAATCATGATTGGGAGTGTAAGCCGTTTAGGGAGTACATACATTATCAACACACGTCTGGTTGATGTGGAAACAGGTGTACTTGAGCTTGCAGAGAACACCAAAACTACCAATGGGGAAGATGGCCTGCCTACCGCAATTAAAGAGTTGGTTAGTGTTATTTCTCAAAAAGTGATTGTTGAAGGTAAAATTATCAAAGTTACTGAAAGTAATATTTTGGTTGACCTTGGCAGCATTCATGGCATTAAAGTGGGGCAAGTACTTGAAGTTGTTCGGATTGGTGATGTTATTACCGATCTTAGTGGCTCAGCGGTTGGCCGTGCTGAAGATAAAATCGGATTTATTAAAATTGTAAATGTAAAAAAAGAATATAGCGAAGCCCAGATTGTTCGGGTTAAAACAATGATTCACCTGGGTGATAATGTACGTTTAACTACTTCGGTTATAAGTGCACCACCAAAAGAAAAACCTCAGGAACAACCGGAGCAACAAAAACCACGTCCAAAAAGTAAAGAAGAATCAAAAAAAGACAAACCGGTGGATTTACCACCCGTATTTTAATTGATGGAGGGCATCATGAAACGCAACATGCTGACATTATTCATTCTGGTACTATGTTTTATTTTCTCTAGTGCTATTTATGCACAAAACACCATTGTAACACTTGGCGGAAGCTGGTGGAATGCAGCTTATAGTTCTGAAGACGAAGACGGTGAAAAAATTGCAGATATTGGCAATGGAAATAATTTTGGTCCATATATCAGCATTAATCATGGCAAGGTTAATTTTGGAGCCTCTCTGTTGTGGGGAACTTTTCCCATTGATGATATGCAAGTGCTTGGTGAAGAATTAGGCCAGGGTGAATCTTTTGATATGAGCCGTAATGACATGAATTTTACTCTCGGTTATAGAATTCATCGTTACATTAATATTTTTGTTGGCGCAAAATATCTGAACTTGGGTTGGGACTATTCATTTGAAGATTACTATGGTGGTTCAACCTCTATCGAGTATGATGAAAGCGGTATGCTGTATGGTTTAGGCCTTTCCGGTGTTATTCCTTTGGGTTCTGAAGGATTATACCTGTTTGGTTCTCTTGCAGGCATGGGTGGTTCAATGACACCGGAATACACTTATACCAGTGATAATTACTCTGAAAGCGAAGAAGATGAAGATATCAGCGCGGCATTGGCAGCCATTAACCTGGGTGTTGGTTATCGTTTTCCATCAGGCTTTGGCATTAACGCCGGTTACCGTGCAGACTTGTTTACTGAAACCTTTGAAGATATGGATGGCGAAGAATACCAGGAAAATATCCGCGTTCAAGGTTTAATTGTTACCGCTTCTTATTCTTTTTAATTGATAGATTTTTGTTATTCTGCCCTGCAATTTGGGGCAGAATAACTTTGTGAATTATATTTTGGTTTGTTCGGTTTACAGAGCGGGTTGTGCTCTGTATTCTTTTGAACAACAATTCAGGGGTTAGCTTTTTATTCTGGTGAGACATATTCTCCAAGACTTGTGCCAAATGTTCCTGCTCTATATTATCTTCCGCAGATACACTCAATCTGTATAGAATGCGCATCCGGCGCAAAAAGTCATAGGATCTGAACAGTTTTTTAAACTCGTGGGCGTAATTGGGTAAAATAGACTGTAGTAAAATAAACAGTTTAAAATTTGAAGGTTCCTGTATCTGATATATTGCTCTAAACAAACACAATAATAATTCAATATCTCTAATACCACCTTTGGTTTCTTTGATATTGATTTCGCTGGGTTTGTTTTCAAATTCATATTTATGTCTGGATTCAATCTCATTTACAAGTTCAAAGCTAAAGTTTTCTTTGTCTTTGTAGACAAAGGGAGTTAATAGTTTGTCTTGAAATTCCTTTTGCAAGATACTGCTGCCTATAATCATACGGGCACCAATGAGTTGCGCTTTATCTATAAATCTGTCAAAGGTTTTATCCATAAGGACTGAACGCAGTTGTGAAAACGTGCAGATATAACTTCCAATCAGATCCGCAAGGCGGTAATGCGGAAGGATTCCGCATTTCAAGATCTCTTTGTGCATTCTCTTTATGATATGGAAGCAATAATTTTGTATATTCTTGTCATCCGAGTTGAGCAATATAATGAGATCATAATCATCATCAAACGCCTGCATTTGTCCCTGTCCGCCAGTTACAAAAACGCCCAGCAAGTCGCGGGTTTTGATTTTGTAACCACGGTTTTCGTCTTCTTCCTTTTTACAAGTATCGAACAGCAGACGAAGATAATTGTCTGAAAAATCTGTGTATTGCACAGAAATGCCAACGGAAGATGTCTCGTGAAGCGCAACCATGCCAACGCGAAAGAATTCAAACTCGTGATAAGACTTTAAATGAGCAAATTTTTGTCGGGTTTGTTTGGTCCGTTCTGCTTCTGCCAGTGTGCCTTTACCAATAAGTGAGAGTTGTTCAAAGCTGTCAAGATAGTTCAGGTACGCTGAATGCTTTGCCAAAACAGATTTCATGCGTAATTTGTAATACTTGCCGGTGCTAAAATAGAGTTTCAGCAAGTATCGCAGTCTGTCTCTGGCGGGTTCTACTTCTTTGTCCCAAACATTATAATCTAATGAAAGATATAATTTACGTTGCTGATCTTCACTGAGCAGTGAAACATATTCATGTAATAGCTGGGGAAAGTGTGTAAATACAGTACTGATTCTCTGCGCAATTTCTTCCGCAACAATCAGACGTTTAAAGAATATTTTATTTAATTGAGAATATAGCGTAGGATCAGGTATTTCATATCTGTATTTGTAAAACAACGTAATCAAGGAAAATAGAGAGATAAACGAATTCCAACCCCAGTGGTTAAATTTTTCCAGGATTTTTTCTTTTTTATCTTCCGGAAGCGCGTTTATATCATTTGCCAATCGTTTCAATACCCGGCCATTTTTACTGTCCAGTACGGTGATTATGTCATCCCAGAACCGTGTTCCTCTGAAAAACAGGGTTTCTTTTAAAAAACGTTCAGCAAGATTACCAATACGTTTTTCACCTTCTTCTGTTACTTTTTTATGGCGCAGCACTTTACCAAAGATAGTAATAGATTCCAGGTGTTGAACCGCAAAAGGCACCAGGCTTTTTACAGTGCTTTTAGCCTGCATTATATTTTTATAATAATCAGTTAATAGAAAGTCGGTTGCGGATGCCGCACCTATGGATTTGTAACCCATTAATTCTGCAATCTGATCGAGATTGTGTTTTGTGCCCCTGTCGTTGAGATATATTTCTTCTTCCTGCGCTATTAATAGCTGGTACAGGTAGCGAAATACCTCTAAAAATGTGAGTGGCCATTCCAGGTTTGCAAATAAATGACTTCTGCGTTTATCTTTGTGTGATAACTCGTCCAGAATTGCCCAGGAATTTACCTGGCGGAGATAATATATAGTTTTTGCAGCGTAAAGCAATCCCTTGATCATTCTGAGGCCATCGGTTTTGGGATTGATCATTTTTTTTGACAGCTCTCTAAACATAAAAGATCGTGTCTCACCAACGATTCCCCTCAGATAACCTTCATGAAATTTAAGCCCTTTGCTTTCCGAATTGTAATAATAATAACGGGAAGTTATATTTTGCCTGAAATCAAAAAAGAGTTTACGACTGCCAAGTATTCTGGCGGCGCCAAGCATCTCGGTTATGATAACAAAATCATGAATTTCATTGTCGAGCAGTTCGCTGTATTCTGCAATAGAAGCAGAATATGAAGTTTCATTACCAACATGTTCAGAGATGTGAAAATGCAAACTGATGGCTTTTTTAAACATTTCTGCATTCATTTTACCGATGCATCTGTTTAAAACATCGCGGTGTTTGTCTCCCTTGTCTACAACACCAATATCAATATCATCCTGATCGGAACGTGTGCCCACACCCAGAAAAACAAATTCCGGATTAATATCGGGAGGCATGTAAAGCTTTAGCAGGTTTTCCATATAGGCGGCGGTAAGAAATCTGAAATCATGACCGGTGCGAAGCATAAAAGTTTTGTAGACCTGGAGTTTGTTTTCGTTACGGGTGAGTTCCAGAACCAATGCATCGAGCGCATTGATGTTCATTTGCAGGAATTGAATAGCAAAATAACATCCCAGATCGTCCAGCTTTTCCTGCTCATCCTTACCCAGTTCTGCAATGATATTCATTTCTTCTGCATAGTCGTGGGCGGTTCCCCATAGATGCACTCTTTCAAAAGCGCCGGCCATTTCAAGACGCCCCATCATTTTATCGAGATATTTGTCTATGGTTACAATATACTTTTTGTAATGGTTACCCAGACCACCGGCCCTGTTTTTCAGCCGTTCGAAATAAATATCCATACCGCAATTCTCCATTGTCCCATACGTAGTATAGCAATCTCTGCTTGAATACGCAAGAAAAAACAAATATTCCCGGTTAAATTGTACATATTTAGCGAAAAGTCTAAAATTCCCTTGACAACAGTATAGAAGAATACTATCTTGTAGAGAACACCATAACATTATTGTACCTATGTTTTAAAACTTGGTAAAGAGTATGGTTCCCCACTTGCAAAGTTTTCCATGTTTTATCAAAATTCTTTATGATACCATACCATCATTTATCCTTTTGATATTTTTTCGGAGGTATTCATGCTAAATGTCCTTGATCACGATCTGGTCATCTTTGGTGCAGGACTTGCGGGTTTACGCACAGCTATTGAGGCGTCACGGCAGTCTGAGGGAAAGTTGAAAATTGCAATTATCACAAAAAATCAAATGATGCGTGCCCATTCTGTAGCCGCCGAAGGCGGAACCGCAGCGGTTTTGCGTCTTGACAAGGGAGACAGTTTTGATCTTCACGCCTGGGATACAGTTAAAGGTAGTGATTTCCTTGCAGACCAGGATGTAGTGCATCGTTTTGTGCGTATCATTCCTGATGAGATTCGCCAGCTTGAACATTGGGGAATTCCGTGGACCCGCTGGGAAGACGGTAAAATTGCACAGCGTCCCTTTGGCGGGCACAGTTATCCCCGTGCTGTATTGGCCGCAGACAAAACAGGATTTTTTGAACTGCAGACCCTGTACGATACATTGTTAAAATATGACAATGTAACCCATTATAACGAGTTTTTTGTAACCTCCATTATTGTTGAAGATAATCAATTCCAGGGATTGACGGCATTCAATATGGCAAGTGGAGAGTTTAACCTGATCCGTGGTAAAGGTCTTGTTATTGCCAGTGGTGGTAGTGGTACCTTGTTTGGTTTTACAACCTACTCTCAAACTGTTACCGGTGACGGACTTGCATTGGCTTACCGTGCAGGAATTCCATTGGAAGATATGGAATTTGTACAATTTCATCCTACAGGTTTGGTTCCTTCCGGTATTTTAATGACCGAGGCCTGTCGTGGTGAGGGCGGTTACCTTGTCAATAGTGAGGGTGAGCGTTTTATGAAAGAATACGCGCCGGAGCGTATGGAACTTGCTCCGCGTGACATGGTGTCGCGTTCTGAAATTAAAGAAATTGAAGCCGGCCGTGGATTTAAAGGCCCGGGTGGTCTGGATTATATTTATCTGGATTTGCGTCATTTAGGTGCAGACAAGATAAATGACAGGCTGCCATTGATCAGAGAAGTGTGTTTGCATTACAATGACCTGGATCCTATAAAGGAGCCTATCCCATGTCGTGCTGTGGCGCATTACTCCATGGGTGGAATTGAAACCGATATAGATGGGGCAACACGTATTCCCGGAATTTGGGCAGCGGGTGAAGCTGCATGCGTAAGTCTGCATGGAGCAAACCGGCTGGGTTCAAACTCTACCGCCGAGTGTCTGGTATGGGGTAAAATTGTGGGTGAGCAGGCTGCACATTATTGTGCTGATCAAACAGGAATGCCCAAGGTATCCGAAAAGCGGTTTAATGAAGAAGTTAAATGGGTTACCGATGAGATCCGAGCCATGGATGGTGAAGAAAACCTGTATGAACTTCGACGCGAATTGCGTTCAACAATGGATTTAAATGTTGGCGTTTTCAGAACACAGGAGGGGATGGAAACGGCATTAAATAAAATCAAAGAATTGAAACAGCGTTACAAAAAAATAAATATACAGGATAAATCAGGCGCTTATAATACCAATTTAATCCACGCTTTAGAGCTTATGAATTTACTGGAATTGGCAGAGGTTATGGTTGCAGGAGGGTTGGAAAGAAAAGAAACCCGTGGAGCGCATGCCCGACGTGATTATCCTGTTCGGGATGATGATAACTGGTTAAAGCATACTTTGGCAACACCCAAAGACGGTGGTATTGAATTTTCTTACAAGCCGGTTGTAATATCTACCTGGAAACCCGTTGAACGCAAGTATTAATCATGGAGCTTACTATGAATCAAGAGATAAAAAAACAGAAAAATAATCTTGGTCTGTGGGGCTGGCTTGGCGGTGGACGCTATGGAATGGAGCGATATGCATACAGCCTGCACCGTCTCACAGGTTTGGGTATTTTATTGTATTTTATTTTACATATTTTTGCAACAGGTACCCGAATTTGGGGCCAGGAGGCATGGGACCAAACAATGCATGCTTTGGAAACTCCTTTTTTTAAATTTGGTGAATTTTTAGTCTTTGTTGCATTTGCTTACCATGCATTAAATGGTTTACGTTTGCTCTTTACAGAATTGGGAATGTTGATGGGTAAGCCCAGGCGTCCGGTCATTCCGTATACCAATGCGGTACGCAGACAGCGTCCGTTTTTTATTCTGGCAATGGTTTTAACCGCTATTTTAATTGTTTTGGGCGGTTTGGATTTTTACGTATTGTAAAAAAGGGAGAATGTTATGCGAGAAGGTAAATTATGGGTTTTTCATCTTTTAGCGGGTGCTGTAATATTTTTCCTTTTGGGTATGCACATGTTTATTATGCACCTGGATGAAATACTGGCAGCCATTGGGTTGGGATATCGTGAACCGATCAGTGCGGAATCTGTATTCCACCGCAGTAAGCATATTTTTTTCATGATCACTTATATATTGTTGTTGGGTTCAGCTTTGTATCATGGATTGTATGGATTGAAAAATATTCTATTCGAGATTTCCATGTCAAAAAGCGCTGAAAAATCCATTTCAGTGTTTTTAACAATTCTTGGGCTGGCCTTGTTTGCTTATGGCGCGTTTGCGGCAGTATTCGTGTTTGTCAATTAGGAGAATTATTATGACTACTCTAGCTGATAAAGTAAATGTTGTGTTTGAAGTATTACGATACAATCCTGAAACCGATGATGCGCCGAGAATGCAGGAATATACCGTGCCGGTAACAAAGGGAATGACAGTTCTTGACGGTCTGCACTGGATTAAAGAGCATCTTGAGCCGGGGCTTGCCTGGAGATCATCGTGCCGTATGGGTGTTTGCGGTTCTTGCGGGATGTTTATTAATGGATATCCGCGGTTGGCTTGTAATAATCAAATATTGCATATACATAAATCCCGTATTCAAATAAAACCTTTACCCAATTATGATATCATACGGGATCTGGTGCCTGATCTTGAAGGCTTTTTTCAAAAACATAAATCGGTTAAACCTTATTTGATCCGGAAGGATCTTAAAGAGCAGAATATGCCAACCGGTGAATACTTTCAGAGTACTGAAGAGCTTGTCAATTACATCCAGTTTGCGTATTGTATTAAATGCGGTCTCTGCCTTGCCGCTTGTCCCACGGTTGCAACGGATGAGCAGTTTGCCGGTCCTCAGGCGCTAGCGCAGGCCTATCGTTACAATGCAGATTCCCGTGATGAAGGCAGCGATGAGCGGCTGGAAATTACATTTTCCGGGCATGGTGCACCCAATTGTCACTTTGCGGGTGCGTGTTCAGATGTTTGCCCCAAAGATGTAGATCCGTCATTTGCTATTCAACTCTTGAAAAAAGAAATGTTTTTGAAAACTTTGAAAACAGGTAAAGCCAAAAAAAGTATACATTTGATCCCAATTAATAAGGATTTTGTTGAAAGTCCTGATATTCCAGCAGCACCCAAACCGACTGTCTAAAATGTTAAAAAATATTTGATTGCTGATTGAAAATACATTATATTGCAATAAATATTAAGGTTGAGGAAAAGAAAATGGCAAATCCGGAACAAGTGGCGGTATTGAAAAAGGGTGTAAAATGTTGGAACGAGTGGAGAAAAAAGAATCCCAATGAACGTATAGATTTGAGGGGAATTGATTTTTTTAATGAGGATTTAAAAGGTGTCGATTTCCGCAAAGCAGATCTTCGAAGAGCAGAACTACGCAAGTCAGATTTGACTAAAGCTGATCTGAGGGGTGCAGATTTATGGCAAGCCGATTTGCGTGAATGCAAGTTTATTGGTGCAAATTTGTCGAATGCGAATTTAAAAAATGCAAATCTTTGGAATTCCGATATGCGTGAATCTGATATGTCAGGGGCGGTTACCCGAGATGCAAATTTAACAGGCGCCAATTTGGCTGGCGCCCGTTCTTAAATTTATTCAGATTTATACTGATTCCGGCCGTCTACAAAACTATTGCCGCCATGTGCGTCTTGAGCAACTACGGCCGGAAAATCTTTTACTGTTAACATTCTAATTGCTTCAGCACCAAGTTCATCATAAGCCACTACCTGGCTGTCTTGAATGGATTTGGCTATCAGTGCTGCGGCACCTCCAACTGCTGTCATGTAAACACCTTTATACTCTTGAAGAGCTTGTGCTACATTTGCACCCATTTCACCTTTACCAATCATTCCCCGTGAACCCGCTTTTAGAATCTTAGGAGCATAGGGATCCATACGGTAACTTGTAGTGGGACCCGCTGAACCAATTACCTGGCCGGGGCGCGCTGGTGATGGACCAACATAATATATCAGGTGTCCTTTAACATCAATGGGGAGGTCCTGACCTGAATCAAGCAGTTCAACAAGACGTTTATGAGCCGCATCTCGTGCTGTGTAGATAATACCGGTGATCAATACATTGTCTCCGGCATGCAGCTTTTCCACTTGTTTTTCATCAAGTGGAGTTGTTAAAGATATTGTTTCTGCCATAATAGGTTTCCCTGTTTTTACAAAATTACAATTCAACCGATTTATGCCGGGCCGAATGACATTGTATATTCACTGACGCCGGTAACGATGCAATGTGACACGGATGTACTTCAATGTGAACATCAAGAGCTGTTGTATTGCCGCCTAAACCCTGGGGTCCAATGCCTAATTTGTTCACTTTTTCAAGCAATTCTAATTCCATATCCGCGTAAAATGGATCCGGATTGCGGTCACCAATTGAACGTGTAAGTGATTTTTTTGCCAGCCAGGCGACTTTTTCAAAAGTACCTCCAATGCCCACACCCACAATAATAGGGGGGCAGGGATTTCCACCAGATCTGCTGACCTTATCTATCACAAAGTTTTTGACGCCTTCGGCGCCATCGGCAGGTTTGAGCATGGCAACTTCGCTCATGTTTTCACTTCCACCGCCTTTTGGGGCCATGGTAATTTTTAACTTGTCTCCCGGAACAATATCTGTCCAGATGATGGCAGGTGTGTTATCTTTTGTGTTGACCCTGCGTAAAGGATCTTCAACAATAGATTTTCTTAAATATCCATCTTTGTAGCCAGAGCGAACGCCCTCATTAATGGCCTGGTTCAGAGTTCCGCCGGTTATATGCACATCTTGGCCCATTTCTACAAAAAATATTGAAAAACCGGTATCCTGACAGAGTGGGAAGACACCGTTTTTAGAGATTTTTGCATTTTCAATGAGCTGTTCAAGAATTGCACGGCCGGTGGGAGAGTTTTCTTTTTTCAGGTTATCCTGAAATGACTGGATGACATCATCACCTAGTTGATAGTTTGCGTTAATGCAAAGCTCAGCAACGTTTTGCACCACACTATCATACGGTAATTCGCGCATAACTAGCCTCCTGATTTGTTTAAGGCTGTAAGCAAATATTCTTCATGTTGTGTAGTATACAAAAGAATTGAAAATATGTCAAGTGATTACATTCATGTTTTTAAATTGATGGGTAAAAAAAAAGGGGTTTAATTTTTCATGCAAATGAAAAATTTGCGCAGAAACCATACTATTTTACTACACTACTATTGTTGAATATAAAAAATGAATCTATTGAGAGGTTTTGTGCGTATAATGTTGAAAACGAATTCAGTAATTCGTAATTATTGTGATTTTTATCGATTTTTTTATATTGTTCTGGCATAAAAATTGATATTGTGTTGTTAATAAGCTTTTGGAAGTAATTTGGAGTAGATGTGAAAATTAAATACAGTATTAGCATTCTGTTTGGTGCACTTTTAATTATATTGGTGATGGTAGTTGTTTCTTTTGCGGTAATTGAAAGCAAGAACAGCCAGGAACAGTATATTTCCGATATAAGTAAAAGTTTAATTATTCATGAATCTATGGCTCAAGTAGATCAGGAACGCAGCAAAAGTGTGCGTAAAATTGTAGATATTATTGAAAAATATAATAATGAAATGAATGACAGCCAAAGAGTTGATATTGCTAACGAAATCTATGAGATGAGTGTAAAGTATCCGAATCTGAATATAGATTTTATAGCGGCTACCATTACCCATGAAAGCGCCAATACCTGGGACCCGCAAATCGTTTCACGTGTGGGTGCAATTGGCCTGATGCAGATCATGCCGTCAACCGGGGAATATTTGGCTGCAGAAGAGGGGATTGAATGGACTTCCAGCAAATTGTTGAACGATCCTTTGGTAAATATTCGTCTGGGATGCAGGTATCTGAATGAAATGGTAACCATGTACGATCATGATGGTGGTTTGGCAGCATATAATGCGGGACCACGTATTGCCCGTTTGTGGTTAGCATCTAATAAAAATGATAATATTTTATGGAAAGAAACACGGGGTTATGTTCCGGCAATACTTAAATTGTATGCGGAATTTCAGACTATTGGGGAATTGTAAAACATCAGGATTACCTAAAACAGTATTAATCACTTGAAAAAACTGTTGATTCTTAATTAAAAAATTGTTAAACTTTTAGATACATTATCCGGAGAAATGTTTGATAGTACAAATTTGGATAATCTGATAAAAGCTTATGATGACAGGATAACTATGTTGACATCATAAGCTTTTATGCAATTATAGGTAATCATTTGGAATAGATATATTTTTGGAGAATAACTAATGGTTAAGATCCTTGGTGAGGGTTATACATTTGATGATGTTTTGCTTGTGCCTAATAAATCTACAGTGTTGCCCAAAGAGGTAAGTGTTGAAACCCGCCTGACTCGTAAAATCACTTTGAAAATTCCGATTGTCTCTGCAGCTATGGATACGGTTACAGAATCGGATTTAGCTATAGCTTTGGCTCGGGAAGGTGGTATTGGTATCATACACAAGAATTGTACCATACAAGAACAGGCTGAAGAAATTGACACCGTAAAACGTTCTGAAAGCGGAATGATTATGAATCCTATTACGCTTTCACCCGACCGTAAGATAAGTGAAGCCCTTGAATTAATGTCAAGATACCGCATATCGGGTATTCCTATTGTAGACGGGCAAAAATTGGTGGGTATTTTGACAAACCGTGATTTACGGTTTGAAACGGATTCCAATAAACGCGTTTCATCTTTGATGACCAAAGATGAACTCATAACCGTTCCTATTGGAACCTCGCTGGAAGAAGCTGAAAAGATTTTGCAGAAACATCGCATTGAGAAATTACTTGTTGTAGATAAAGACCAGCGTTTAAAGGGGTTAATTACAGTCAAAGATATTCAAAATCGAAAGAAATACCCCAATTCATCCAAAGACCAGCATGGCCGTTTGATAGTTGGTGCTGCGGTTGGTGTAGCACGTGATACAATAGACAGAGCATCTGCTCTGGTTGACGCTGGTGCAGATGTGCTTGTTGTTGATACCGCGCATGGTCACTCTGTTGGCGTTTTTGATACAATTAAAAGTTTGAAAAAGAATTTCCCGGATATGGAAATTGTTGCCGGCAACATTGCAACGCCTGAAGCTGCTGAAGATCTGATCGCTGTTGGCGCGGATGGAATCAAAGTAGGTATAGGACCGGGCTCTATCTGTACAACCCGTGTGGTTATGGGAACGGGCGTGCCCCAGTTAACAGCTATTATGAATGTAGCTGAAGTTTGCCAAAAGCACGATATTCCATTAATAGCAGATGGTGGTATTAAGCAAACAGGTGATATTGCCAAAGCCCTTGCGGCAGGTGCTGATTCGGTAATGATGGGTAACTTGCTTGCCGGTACGGATGAAAGTCCTGGTGAAACTATATTGCTGGAAGGCAGAAGTTACAAAGTGTATCGAGGAATGGGATCCATACGTGCTATGCGTGGTGGACGAGGCGATCGCTATTTTCAGGAAGGTGAGATGGATACCAAAAAACTGGTTCCTGAAGGTATTGAAGGCCGTATACCTTATCGTGGTAAAGTAAGGGATGTGATTTATCAGATGATTGGAGGATTACGAGCTTCTATGGGATATTGTGGTTCAGCTGATCTTAAGGAACTGAAAGAAAAAGCAAGATTTATGCGAATAACTGCAGCGGGTTTATTGGAAAGTCATCCTCATGATGTTGAAATAACCCACGAAGCCCCCAATTATCATCTGTCTGGAAAAAAACGCTAATTAAACGAGTATATAAACCAAAAAACCGGGTTTCAAATTGACCCGGTTTATTTTTTTGTCAAAAAGTTTTTGAATACTATTCAATAGTATTGACAACCGCAGCAAGACGTGATTTCTGGTTCGCAGCTTTATTGCGATGGATGATGCCCTTGTTTACCAGTTTGTCGAGTTTGGAAGAAGCAAGGCGAAACTGAGTTTCAGCTTCTTCTTTAGTAGATGCAGATCTTACTTTTTTAACCTGAGTTTTTAATGAAGACATGTAAACTTTATTCTTCAAGTTATCACGCGCATTGGTTTGAATGCGTTTAATTGCTGATTTATGATGTGCCATTGGACCTCTCGCTATTTATATGTTTAATATCAAAACCTTGAAATATAATAAATATAAAAATAAAATTCAATAAAAAAATACATTAATTGTTCAACATGTGAAAAACGGAGCAAGTTATGCAAATACTGGTTACCCGGGTGGTTAGTAAGCAAGATTTGAAAAAATTTATTAAATTTCCTTTTTCGCTTTACAAAAATGATCCTTATTGGGTTCCCCCATTGATTTCTGATCAACTCAGATTTTTGAACAAAAAGAAAGGTGTATTTTTTGAATTTGGCAGGGCTGAATATTTTATTGCCTGGCAAGATGGTAAAATTGTGGGGCGTATTTCTGCTCATATTAGCGGGCAGTATGAAAAATATCAGGATAAAGAGACAGGATTCTTTGGTTTTTTTGAATGTATAAATGACCAACAGGTTGCAAATGCATTGCTGGAAAAAGCTTCTGCGTGGCTGGCTGAACAAGGTAAAAGTAAAATGGTTGGTCCTATCAGTTTTACTTTGTATGATGAATGTGCCATGTTGTATGAAGGATTTGACTCTATGCCGGTAATAATGCTGTCATATAATCCGCCTTATTATAATGACCTTGTACAAGGTTATGGCATGAGCAAAGCAATTGACTGGTATGCTTTTATGGTAAATTCGGATGTAGAAATAAAACCCTCTTTTTATAAAATCAGGGACAGGGTACTAAAACAAAATAATATCCGGCTTGAAAACCTGTCAATAAAAGAACTGGATGATGCAATATTTAAGGTTGGTAAAATTTTCAATTATGCCTGGATGGAAAACTGGGGGCATGTACCGCTTACAGATGCGCAATTGCATTATATGGCAGGAGAATTAAAATATGTAGCGGTTGAAGAATTGAGCTATTTCGCCTATGTTGGTGACGAGTGTGTGGGCTTTGCATTAACCCTGAAAGATGCTAATCCGGCAATTCAAAAAGCCAATGGAAGGCTGCTGCCTTTTGGTATTTTTAAAATGCTAAATGAAATGAAGCACATAACCAATCTACGCACCATTGCAATGGGTGTTATGCCTGAATACAGACACCGCGGCCTGGAAATTGTATTCTATTTGAATTCCATAGAACAGGGACGCAAAATGGGTTTTCCGCAATCAGAATGCTCTATTATTGTTGAAACCAATAAAAGAATGATAGGATCTCTGGAAGATCTGGATGCAAAGCGATATAAAACCTATCGTTTTTATGAAAAAAATGTAAAATAAAGAATTTTTTCAAGGGGGATTTTGTTCGAATATTCTTGCTGTTTATACAGATTAAATCTTGGATAAATTAAAAAAAACTCTAAATTAGTAGATTAATTCGAAACAAAAGTGAGTAATCAATTCATGGGAGAACATCCCGAACAATTTGCACAAATTCCAATGCAGACCATAGGTCCTGTGTTAATTAACGGACCAGTAGTGAACGAAGAAATAGTGGTTCCTATGGCCACTTTTGAATCTCCATTATGGCCTTCTACCAATCGTGGTGCCCGTGTTACGTTACGTTCGGGTGGTATTCAGGCTGTTGTTGTAGATGACCGGATGTCAAGATCTGTATTGGTAGAAGCTCCCGATGCAGTATATGCTTTGAATGTAGTGCAGTATTTGCATGCAAATCGCGAAAAGGTCAAAGCCGTAGTAGAATCCACAAGTCGTTTTGCAACATTTTTGGATATACATCATCAATTGACAGCAAATTTGCTGTACATTCGTCTTGAAATTCAATCAGGAGATGCTTCCGGCCATAATATGGTGACCAAAGCTGCCGATGCTTTTCTGGTGTGGCTGTTGAATGAATTTGAAAAACTGGAATATGTTTCTGTATCAGGTAATTTCTGTTCAGATAAAAAAGTGTCTGCAGTGAATGGAATATTGGGACGTGGACGCAATGTTATTGCAGAGGTAACAATTCCAAGAAAACTCTGCACCCGTTACCTGAAAACAACGCCTGAAAAGATTGTTGATCTGAATATAAAAAAGAATCTGGTTGGTTCAATGTTGGCAGGCGGATTACGCAGTGCAAATGCCCATTTTGCCAATATGTTACTGGCATTTTATCTGGCTACAGGTCAGGATGCTGCCAATATTGTAGAAGGTTCTCAGGGTTTTGTTTTAGCTCAAGAGCGGAATGGAGACCTGTATTTTTCAGTCACCTTACCCCATTTAATTGTGGGTACGGTAGGCAATGGTAAAGATTTAGAGTTTGTAAGCAAAAATCTTGAATTATTGGGCTGTAATGAAAAAAGAGAACCCGGCGCTAATGCAAAGCGCCTTGCCGTAATTGCCGCAGCCACAGTTTTATGTGGAGAATTGTCATTACTTGCAGCATTGACAAACCCCGGAGAACTGATGCAAACGCATGAGTCTATGGAGAGATAATGAGCGACCTCACCAATGAGCGCAAAGTTCAACACATCAATATTGTTAATGATAAAGAACATATAGACAGGGGAAAGAACTATTTTGACTCTATCCGGCTGACTCACCGGGCATTGCCAGAAATCTCTATTCAAGAAGTTGATCCTTCTGTTGTCTATATGGGAAAACGTCTATCCTTTCCATTGTTGATTTCATCCATGACGGGTGGAGATCATGATCTGGTGAGAACAATTAATAAAAATTGTGCTATTGCGGCCCAGAAGACCGGTGTTGCCATGGGTGTTGGCTCTCAGCGGGTTATGTTTAAAAATACCCAGGCCGAAAAGAGTTTTGATCTGAGATCTTTTGCCCCAGATATCTTGTTGTTTGCCAATTTAGGTGCTGTTCAACTCAATTATGGTTTTGATCTGTTACATTGTAAACGTGCTATTGATATATTGGATGCAGATGCGTTGTACTTTCATCTGAATCCATTACAGGAGGCTATACAACCGGAAGGAGATACTGATTTTTCCGGGTTGAAAAGTAAAATATCTGATATTGTTAATGATCTGAACGTACCGCTGATTGTCAAAGAGGTTGGTGCCGGTATATCTGATGTTGATGCTGAATTACTGATTGAAGCTGGTGTTCGGTATATTGATGTTGCCGGAACTGGTGGCACCTCGTGGAGCCGTATTGAAAATTATCGGAATAATGATGGTGGAGATCTAGGTGAGCTGTTTCAGGATTGGGGAATACCTACTCCTGTCTCTCTTGGAAAACTGGCAAAATATCACAATAATATTACATTGACGGCATCCGGCGGTGTGCGGAACGGTATCGACATGGTAAAATCAGTAGTGTTGGGAGCAACATTATGTGGTATTGCCAAACCTTTTTTAAAACCTGCAATGGAATCGCCAGACAAAGTCATTGAGGTGATTGAACGCTTGAAAAAAGAATTTGTAACAGCAATGTTTTTGCTGGGTATGAAAAATATAAAATCATTACATCGTAATTTTTCATTAATTATAAACTGGAACGATATTATCTGAAAAAGGTTATTTATGAAAGTTGGAATCGAATCAATTGATTTTGCTACATCACATTATTATCTGGATCTGGAAGAGATTGCAAACGAACGCAACATACCGGTATCTAAATATTACAGTGGAATAGGACAGGAAAAAATGTCTACACCACCTCCTGATGAAGATGTAGTAACTCTGGCCGCAAATGCCGCGTTCAAGGCACTTGAAGGTATTGACAAGGAAAAAATTGATACCGTCATGTTTGCCACAGAATCAGGGATCGACCAATCTAAAGCCGCAGGTGTATATTTACATCAATTGTTAAATTTAAATAAAAATTGCAGAGTGTTTGAGCTCAAACAAGCCTGTTATAGCGGTGCTGCTGCTATTCAAATGGCATTGCCTTATGTTTATGCCAAACCAGATAGAAAGATATTGGTTGTTGCTTCTGATATTGCCAGATATGGTCTGGGTTCTGCAGGTGAACCTACCCAGGGCGCCGGTGCCGTGGCCATGGTGATATCTGCAAATCCACGTATTCTTGTTTTCCACCCGGAATCGGGCATGTTTACCGAGGATGTGATGGATTTTTGGCGCCCCAACTATCGCGATGAGGCACTGGTAGATGGCAAATTTTCGATCAAGATGTATTTAAAAGCATTATCCGAATCGTGGCAGCAATACAGCAGAGAATCCGGAAGAACATATCCTGATTGTGATTATTTTTGTTATCATTTACCTTTTTCCCGTATGGGAGAAAAGGCGCATTTACATCTCGCAAAAACGTTTTGCGAAAAAGAAATGACTGAAGAAGAGATTATGGCCCAGATTGAAAACTCTTTGGTGTATAACCGAATTGTTGGCAATACCTATGCCGCGTCATTGTTTTTGGGGCTATTGTCTCTACTCGACAATACTTCCAGTGATCTGACCGGAAAAACCATTGGTTTGTTCAGTTATGGCTCCGGATGTGTGGGCGAGTTTTTCAGTGGCGAAATTTTATCGGGGTATGAAAAATATTTGCACACAAAAGAACGTCAGGACTTTTTGAGCAATCGAAAATCTCTAACATACGCGGAATACTCGGAATTTTACAATGCCTATACCAAATCTGATAAAGATATTGAAATAGAAAAACACCATACCGGTCGATTTCGATTGGCGGGTATTCAGAACCAGAAACGCATCTATCAGGAGATAGAGTGAGGGCTGTTGCTCCCGGTAAAATCATTATCAGTGGAGAGCATGCGGTTGTCTATGGAAATCCGGCTTTGGTCATGGCCGTGGACCGGTTTTCAACATGCCAGATTAAACCATTAAAAGTTAAAGATATTGTGATTCATTTACCTGATCTTGGGATTGATAAAAGCGTATCGATTACAGAATTATCCGCGATCAGGGATGAATTAAAAAAGAAATATAAAAAATTTTTAAATGGACAAATTGAAGCCAATCAGGTATTGGGTGATCCTATTCATTTGTTTGTTTATTTGATTACCGGCTTTTCAGAAATTTACAATTTGACTCTGGATGAAGGATTCGATTTAACAGTTTCATCCCAACTACCGATCGGGGGTGGTATGGGATCTTCGGCATCTGTTATTGTAAGCTCACTATTGGCTATGGCCACACATTTACATATAAAAGATGATGGACAGTTTTATAATCTTGCATTAGAAGCAGAAAATCTGCTGCATGGCCGTTCCAGTGGTGTTGATCCATATATTGCCCTGCATGGAGGGTGTGTAAAATACCAGAACAAGCAGGCAGAAAAAATACAATCACCCGTATGGGAACTGAATATTGCCTATACCGGGAACCCGGTTTCAGGGACCGGCGAATGTGTTAACGCCGTAAGAGAAAATTTTACAAACAGCGGTATTTGGTCTGAGTTCAAAGATGTTACTGAAACGATGCAAGCATCTTTGGAATTGCAGAATGAAAATAGATTTTTAGAAACTATACGTAACAACCATACTCTTTTGACCCAAATTGGAGTGGTACCAGAAAAGGTCCAAAAATTTATATCCATTGTGCAAGATTTGGGCGGCGCGGCAAAAATATGTGGAGCCGGTGCGGTAAGAGGTGATAACGCGGGTATTGTTATGTATACCGGAAAGGTTGATCCGGATATTATTGATAAATTTGGGTATTCTGCATTTCCCATAAGTGTTGAGGAAAAAGGTGCAAAAATCATTTAGGGTATCTGCCCCTGGTAAATTATTTCTTTTAGGAGAGCATGCCGTTCTGCGTGGAAGACGGGCATTGGTTTGCGCTGTAGATCAGCGGATGTATCTTGATTTTTCAAAACGTGATGATTCTGAAATTCATATCAAATCAGATCTTGGAGAATACAATAGTACCCTTGAAATGTTGAGTGATCATCCAAAATTTAGATTCATACTGGAAGCAATACGATTTTATGGGCAAGAGTTGGAGTTTGGGTTTGATCTTTTGATAACCACAGATTTTTCAGACCAGGTTGGGCTGGGTTCTTCCGCGGCGGTAACTGCCGCAATGCTGGGAGGCATTTGTCAACTCGCAGGTAAAAAGATTATAAAACGGCAAATCTTTGACCAGGGTTTAAAGGTCATACATGCGGTTCAAGGTACAGGTTCAGGAGCTGACCTTGCTGCCAGTGTTTTTGGTGGTGTTGTGAGTTATCGCATGGAACCGTTGGAGATAGACCCTCTGGACGTGGTTTTTCCTATTACCGTGGTTTATTCGGGCAGCAAATTACCCACAGTTAAAGTGATAGAAATTGTGAACACGGGTTATAATGTTCAACCGAAATTATATAATGAAATATTTGATCTTATGGATACGAGTGTTGAACAGGCAATGCAGGTTTTGAAGAAACATGATTTTAAATCCTTTGGACAGATCCTGAATGTGAACCAGGGATTAATGGATGCCATTGGAGTAAGCAATAAATTGCTTGCCGATATTAATTACTCGCTACGAGCGCAGGATGGCATTTGGGGCTCAAAGATTTCAGGATCAGGACTGGGAGACTGCATTGTTTCTATAGGAAAAGGTACTCTCCCCGTCTATCAGACGTTGCCGCTGTCAATAAGTAGAGAAGGGTTGCGCGTTGAATAAATTCGATATTGTCAAACAATTCCTGCCGGGCACTATTGAACCTGTAAAAGAAACAGGTGCAGCTTTTGCTCCATCTAATATTGCCTTGTGCAAATATTGGGGCAAGCGGGATAAATCGTTGAATTTACCTGTAACCTCGAGCCTGTCTATATCTTTGGGTGATTTGGGTACACGCACTGTAATTTCTCTCAATCGTAAAGCAGACAGTGTTTTATTGAATCATGCCTCGTTAAATTCTGAATCTGTTTTTGTGAAACGATTGATTGCGTTTTTAGACATGTTTAGGCCCAGCGGTCAATTTTTTACAATAGAAACAGAAAACAATATCCCCACGGCAGCGGGACTTGCATCGTCCGCTTCGGGATATGCGGCCCTGGTTATGGCCATCAATGATCTTTTGGGTGGCGTATTGAGCAAAGACCAGTTATCGGTCCTTGCCAGAATGGGAAGCGGCAGCGCTTGTCGTTCCATTTATCAGGGATTTGTTTTGTGGAACAGAGGAGAGCTTGATAATGGTATGGACAGCTTTGCAAAGCGATTGTCGTTTGATTGGCCGGGCTTTTGTATTGGCATTGTGCATGTAACCGAATCTGAAAAGCCAGTCAGTTCCCGTGACGCCATGAACCGAACGGTAGATACTTCTGTTTTTTATGAAAACTGGCCCAAGCGGGTTGAAAATGATTTGGATGCGATTCTGACTGCATTAAAAGTACAGGATTTTGATTTGCTGGGCAAGACAAGCGAATCGAATGCGCTGGCTATGCATGCCACCATGATCGATACCTGGCCGCCGGTCTTGTATTGGCAGCCGGAAACCGTAGCTGTCTTTCACAAGGTTTGGCAAATGAGAGCGCAGGGAATACCGGTATATATAACTATTGACGCGGGCCCTAATGTTAAATTGTTGTTTCAATCTTCAAATTTATCTGATATACAAACCATATTCAATGATATTACTGTAATTCAACCTTTTGGATAAATTATGAATTGCTCATTATGCAGATATTCTGTATATTTTCTATTATTATTAATTACCACGCAATGCACCTCTGCGTCATTTGCAAGCAGGACCGAAGATTATATTCATCGTTTAGGGGATGGAGTACATAACAGCTTTAATGATCCATATTATTTGCTGGCTGCCGGCGGAATAGCCGGAGCGGCATATTTTGATCATACTGTGAAAAACAGCTTTCAGGGCAGGTTGATGCCCGGACCTGTATCGCATGTTGCTGATATGTATGGAAATGGATGGAATTGGATCGTTGGAAATGCTTTTATTGCAGCAGAGTATTGGAGCAGTAACCGCCCCAAGGAAGAGTTTAAAGATTATCTTCAGGTTTACAATGAAGCATTTATCGTAAATGGTGTATTTACCTTTGCGGTAAAATCTCTGGTTAAACGTGAGCGACCGGGTAAGCAGAACAAGTATTCGTTTCCATCGGGGCATACATCAAGCTCGTTTGTTGTAGCTTCAGTTTTGTATGAACTGTATGGAGCGGATGTTGGAGTGCCTGCATATACCATGGCAACAGTAACAGGCTTGCAGCGAATCCATTCAAACTGGCACTGGTTTTCGGATGTGGTAGCCGGGGCCGTTTTGGGCACATTGATTGGCAAAGGATTTTCCGAGCTTGTGGAATGCAAAGCGCCTGAATCATCTCAACCTTTAATGGTTCATTTTTCTTTTGCTTTTTGATGTAAATATATTAAACTAAAATGAAAGACTATTTATGTTCAGATTTGTAACGTTTTTAGGAAATCCCGGTGAAAAATATTCCGGTACCCGCCATAATATGGGTTGGATGATATCGGAATGCTGTCAGTTTTTACAACAGCTTAGCTGGGTAAAAAAGTTCAAAGGTGTGTACGCGGTGCAGGTGTTTAACGGAGAACGGGTTTATTTCCTGAAACCGTTAACCTATATGAACAAAAGCGGTGATTCCGTTCAAGAGCTTTTGCATTTTTTCAAAATAAAACCGGAAGAGTTGCTTGTGGTTTATGATGATATTGAACTTGACTTTGGCTACCTGGATGTTAAAAAAGGCGGCGGGCTTGGCGGACACAATGGATTGAAATCCATAGCACAAAGACTGGGAACCCGTGATTTTTATCGATTCAGAATTGGCGTGTCTCGTCCCGCAGAAGGTGAAGATGTTTCCGCGTATGTATTGGGTGGATTTAAACCTGATGAGAAAAAAGATCTTCCACTTGTTATTGAAAAATCTTCTCAGGCTTTGACCTATATTCTGGATAAAGGCACTCAAGCTTCAATAAAAAAATACAAAAAGGCAAATTTATTAGAATAAATCCGGAGGTGTCTGATATGCAAACAATGCAAAGACGAGAGTTTTTTAAACGAATGGGGACAAGTTTAGCGGGGTTTTCTATTCTTTCTTTGAACAGTTGCACAAAACCAAAAGCATCGCCTCCCAATATTTTGTTTGCAATATCAGATGATCAGACCTGGAAGTATACAGGGATTTCAGGGTGCAAGTATGTAAACACTCCTGCATTTGACCGTGTAGCCAAAGAAGGTGTACTTTTTGAACGAGCGTACGCTGTAGCTCCTCAATGCAGTCCCTCACGCGCGTCAATTCTTACCAGTCGAAATATCTGGCAGCTTGAAGAAGCCGGTACACACGCCAGCTTGTTTCCAAAAAAGTTTACGGTTTTTACAGACATGCTTGAAGAATCGGGATACCAGTTGGGTTACACCGGTAAACCGTGGGCACCGGGTAACTGGAAAGATGCAGGGTGGACTCGTAATCCTGTGGGGCCGGAATATAATGAAAAACAGATGGAAGCACCCAAGGGGATAAGCAATACTGACTATGCTTCAAATTTTGAATCTTTTTTTGAGAATCGTGATAAAACCCAACCCTTTTTCTTTTGGTTTGGCGCGCATGAGCCGCATCGTTCTTATTTAAAAGGTGCAGGCATACAAAAGGGGAAAAATCCTGATGATGTTGATGTTCCCAAATATTTACCGGATGTACTTGAAATTCGCAGCGACATGCTCGATTTTGCAGTAGAGATAGAGTGGTTTGACATGCATTTGGCTCGCATCCTGGAATTGCTGGAAAAGAATGGCGAACTGGAAAACACTCTGGTTGTAGTAACCGCTGACAATGGAATGCCATTTCCAAGAGCCAAAGCCAACTTGTATGATCATGGTACCCATTTACCTCTGGCTATGCGCTGGCCCAAAAAGATCAAAGGGAATCGCAAAATAACAGATTTGGTGAGTTTTATTGATTATGCGCCTACATTTCTTGAAGTGGCGGGTGTACAGCCTCATCCGGATATGATTGGCAAGAGTCTTGTGCCATTATTGTACTCTGAAAAATCCGGAGCAATAGATGCGGAAAGGGAATATGTGCTAACCGGACGTGAAAGACACACCCATGCCCGTCCAGAGAATTTTGGGTATCCCAGCCGGGCTATCAATAATGGAAAATATTTATATATCCACAATTTTAAACCAGACCGTTGGCCGGCGGGTGATCCTTTTGGTTCAGGTGATCCTGAGGGTTTTCATGATATTGATGCATGCCCCTCCAAAACACTGTTGATAGACAATCAGGATAAAAAAGGATATAAAAAATATTTCGAAATGGCAATGGCCAAACGACCTGAAAGTGAATTGTTTGACCTGGAAAAAGATCCTGATTGTATAGAAAATTTGGCTGAGCTGGATGAATATAAAGATACACTCTCTGAGTTAAAAAACCGTTTGTTCGAATTGTTAAAAGAGCAGGGAGATCCCCGTGTAACGGGAAATGGAGATATTTTTGAGAGCTATCCGCGTTTTAGTCGAATGAGACAATTCAAAGGTTTCAAAAAAAGAGGTGAATATAATCCTGCTTTTAAATAAAAAATATATCAAAATGAGAAATATTGGGTCTAGTGTGGTGTTTTTTATGAGCTTATTGTAAACAAATGTTGTTTACATTGTTTTACAAAAAAAATGGAATTAGCGAAAAAAACATTGCACCGTATTTAGATAAGTTTTATATTAGCGTATGTTAAAATTTGTATGTAAAAATTTGTAGATTTTTTTTATATATTTCAAGCGTTGCTAGATAAAGTAACAATATTAACTTGATATAGAATAATACAATTGTATATATTCAAATAATTTAACTATTAACATTATCAACTTGTTACGTGGCTCAGTATTTTGAATATTCGGCTATGTTAAACCACGAGGACAAATGTTAAGAATTTTCTTCCATACCTTTCCCAAAACAATCAACAGAGCGCAAGCTTTTACGAAAATATTTAATACAAAATTTTCTGATGAATTAATTAATGATGCATTAGAAAATATTTTTTTACTCATTTTTGAATTGTAAACTATTGTAAAATAGAAGAATGAATTGAGATTAATCAATTGGAATTCATATACTAACATTTAACAGTTTAAGTGCTTGAAAGGAGGTGTTGCTGGCAGAAATTGTACAAAGTGATTTACTAAAAGAAGGGTAGTCTTTTGGTAAATGTGATATTAATTGGGTAGATTTATTAATTCCTTCTGCTATTAATTAGGGTAAAGGAGGTTATTCCATGCAGAGAAGTGTAATATTTAAACTCGCCTGTGTATTTATACTAGGCCTGTTAATTGCCGGTACGGGTTTTTCGGCAACAACCGGTAAAATATCAGGTAGAGTAACAGACGCAAAAACAGGGGAGCCACTCCCTGGCGTTAATGTTGTGATTGAAGGTACCCAGATGGGTGCTGCAACAGATCTTGATGGTTATTATTTTATCATCAATGTTCGTCCCGGACAATATGCATTAACCGCTACAATGATCGGTTACACACCTCTTAAACTTACAGGAGTAGGTGTAAACGTTGACCGCACAACGGTCGCAGATTTTAAACTCGAAGAAAAAGTTCTGGAAGCTTCTCAGGAAGTTACAGTAGTTGCCGAACGCGCAATTGTTCCCCTCGATGTTTCCAGCACCCAACAAATTATTTCCCCCGAACAACTTGAAAATGCTGCATACAAAGACCTTGCAAATGTTATGCATGCGCAGGTTGGTATTTCCGGTTTTGGTGCTAACGCATCTCACCCGCGTTTCCGCGGTCAGGATTATACCAATGGTGCAATGATCACCGATGGTATGGCAATGACAGATGAAATCCGTAACCGTCCATACATGAAAATTAACATGGACGCAGTGCAGGAAATTCAGGTTATCACCGGTGGTTTCAATGCTGAATATGGTAATGTTCGTTCAGGCTTGATCAATGTTGTTACCAAAGAAGGTGGCGATCGTTATACCGGAAGTATTGATTTTAAATACAGCCCAGCTGCCGTAAAACATTTTGGCCCCATGATCTATGGTAAAGATTCTCCCCTGGTTCGCCCTTTTCTTTATGCCAAAGACGGTGCGTGGACCGGATATTACCGTGAAGGTGGTATGGGTGAAGTTGGTACAGCAAGTCAGTTTTTCCCCGGTTGGTTCAAATATTCAGGTGTTGAAGTGAGCGCAAATGGTATTCCCGTTGACGCAAACGGTAGTGAACTGTCTAACTGGTGGGACTCTTCCAAATGGGTTTTGGGAACCAATGGTACCCTGCAGCCTGGTGATCCTCACTATGGTGAACCTTATGAAAATTTGGCACTGTACTTGTGGCGCCACAGATCTAAAGATAATTTGGAATTGTTGTTAAGCCTTGCAGAACAAGGTAAAGTAAATGCCGATGTTACCGGTATTGATCCCGATGAAGATGACGTATACGAATATGGTGATGAAGGTGATTTTGTCGGTTCCTTTACATTTGGCGGACCTATTCCATTCTATAATGACATGAAATTCTTTGTTTCACATAGAGAAGAAAAAACCTATTACGCACGTACTTATCCACAAGACTATTATCGTGATCGCTTAACTAACCTCAAGCTGACCACAAACCTGAGTGAATCCATGAAGTTGAATCTCAACTTTTTATATGGTAAGCAATCAGGTACCAGTGGTGGCCAGGGTGGTGGTATTGGTATTGAAATTACCAATAACCCCTTCTCAAGCAACAGCTCTGGTTTTGAAAGCGATGTTCCCAATAGTATGTCTAGCGCTAACAAAATGTGGTATCCCTACTGTAACGTTACCGCTGTTCAGGAACGTGTTTCAATGGGCTTCCAGTTCACCCATGTATTGTCTCCTTCAACATTTTATGAAGTTACATTCAGCCACTTGCTGACTGAAGAAGGTCACGATATGTATCATCGTAACACAGTTAAAATCCAGGGTAATGAATGGGGTGCAACCCATTTACAGTATGGCCGTTTAGGTACTGCTGATGAAATCCAGGAACATATTGACAATGGTGATTATGATTGGGAAAACTGGCAGAATTACGCACGTGTCAAGATTGGTAAATACTGGTATGATGAAGGTCCATGGGGCTATGGTCCTGTGAACTGGCGTGATGTAACCGGTGAATACCGTATGGAATCTTGTAACTTGCGTGAAAACAATTCTATTTTCCGTAAATATGTATTAAAAGCTGCTATTACCAGTCAGGTTAACCGTTTTAACCAGATCAAAGCCGGTATTGAATTGCAGCATGATAAAATTCATGGTGAATATGGCGAAATCGATCCCTCCGTAAATGGTGGTAGCTGGTACTTTGCCAAAGCAAAACCATGGTCAGGCGCTTTGTTTGTTCAAGATAAACTTGAATTCCAGGGTATGATTGCTAACCTGGGTTTGCGTTTAGACGTTCAAAAACGCGGTGATATGATCAATAATACAGATGTAGATGATCCTGATGCATCTCCCTATTCCAGATTTCTGCAGGCAGGCAAGTCTGACAGTCTGGATATGTTGAATTGGGAAGGCATTACTCAGGCGCGTATTAGCCCGCGTGTTGGTATTTCTCATCCTATTTCAAACGACGCAAAAATCTTTTTCAACTATGGCCACTTTTACAAATGGCCCAGTGCGTATGATTTGTACTATTATCGCCAACGTACAACAGATGGCTGGAGAATTTCAAATCTGGGTAACCCCAGTTTAGTACCTCCCAAAACCATCATGTACGAAGTGGGTTATGCTCATAATTTAATGGACATGTTCCAGTTGACCGCTACCGGTTATTACAAAGATGTGTCTGATGAATATAACGAAATCCGTTACTATCCTATGGAAGGTTCGGATGTACGTTTCCCGGAAAACAACCAGTATCGCGATATTCGCGGTGTTGAATTGATGGCCGAGCTGCGTCGTGGTACATTTGTAACTGGTTTTACCAGTTATGAATACATGATCTCAAGTCGCGGTCGTTACGGTACTCAGTATTACCGTGAAGATCCCAACAGTGGTAACACATTGTGGAACACAGATATTACCCAACCGGTTGCTCGTCCGGTTTGGAAAGTTAATGTAGATTTTCATACACCAGCAGATTTTGGTTACAGACTTGCAGGTTACCCGGTTTTTGCTGACATGAACCTGAATTTCTTGTACTATTGGCGTGCAGGTGAAGTATTCACCTGGAATCCCAAAGGTATTCCATACGTAGAAGATAATATCCGCTGGCGTCCCTACCAAAGAACAGATATGCGTTTCACCAAACGTCTGTTCCATAAATGGGGCATGGAAACCGTATTTTACGTAGACGTTTTTAACGTATTTAATAACAAGAATATGACTTATCCAGATGATTATTCTTATGGTGATAACAGAGTTCTCACAGGTGTTAATGGAAACTGGGCATGGAACGATCACAAATGGTGGAACGGTGAATTCAGAGCATATATGAATTCATTGGACATTGAAGGTGGAGATCGTCCCGGAGATTACCCAACAGACAGCAACGGTAAAGATTATATCGTAATGCCGTCGTTTACTCCATGGACATTCCTGGAAAAACGTGATATCTTTTTCGGTATCAAAATTAATTTCTATTGATATCATTAATACAAGTTATTTCAACGGAATCAAACTTGTGGACTCTGTTTAGGAGGAAATAAATATGAAAAAACTTTTCAAGTACGGCGGATTATTTGTTCTTGTTCTGCTGTTGCTCATAAATTCAACACTATTGGGTCAGTCGTCTACCAGACAGTTGAGATTCGGTGATATCCAGGTGACACCGGGGGAGACGATCAGTGCAATGTCAATGCAATACCCCCAAACCTGGAATAATAATCTTGATAGTGATGCCAGAGAAGTATCATCTGTTAACGGTATCAATGTTGGCGTTAAAATGAGTTGGACAGATGGTAATGGTGTACCTTGGGAACATAAAATTGCCCAGGGTATACAAAGCAAATTTACTGAAATTGAAAACGTAATTGTGCCCGTAAGCGGTGCTTTTAAACGTGTTTTTAAATATGCGCCACCTATCAGAATGATTGATGGCCGTGACTGGACTGATGCACAGTACAAAACCGACCCTGTTGACGAATCAATTCCTGCAGACGGTATGGTCTATGGCAAGTGGAATACCTGGACCGGTATTGATGTAGAACGTTGGGTTTACGCGTGTGCCAATCAAGAATATGATGACTTTGTTGTTTATGAATGGGTTTTTGAAAACGCATCTAACGAAGCTAAAACTGATGTTTATTTCAGTATCGTTACTGAAATGATGACAGGTGATCACTATCCCGGTAACTTGTGGTCAGATTACTATGGCGCTGGTTATGCAAGTGGTCAAGATTCACTGCGTCTCTACTACATGTGGGAAGCAGACGAACCTGAAATTCCTGAAGATGACAAAGCCAACCCTGATCTGATCTGGGGTAACTTTGAAAAACCACAATATATGGGTATGCAGGTACTTCATGCGGATAAAAGCACTACCGATGATACTGATGATCCTGCACAACCGCATAAAGCGGGTTGGTCACAGCGTGAGTTACTTCCTTCATTGAGTGAAGCAACCCATGACGAGATTTATGAATTCATGTCTGGCCCCTGGAATACAGCTAACCCCAGTCTGCAGACTGATGAAAGCGGTATGTATCGCAGCTTGATCGGCAGTTGGGTAGCACATGTTAGTAATCCTGTTGAAGAACAGGCAAAACCCGGTTCATTCCATTTTGGTCCTTACCAGATGGCTCCAGGTGAAGATGTGCGTATTGTAGTTGCTTACATTGGTGGCTCTATTAACCACCGTCTGGCTATTGATGCCGGTCGTGCTTATAAAGCCGGATACTCTAGTCAGCTTAATGTTGAAATGCCTTATGATGTAATGGATCTTGGAGTTCAAGGAAGTTTTCTGAGCCAGGTACAAAAAGACATGATCATTGATACCGGTAAAGATTCTGTTTTTAAAAAGGCCGGAATGTTGAAAAGAATCTGGGAAAACAGCGACGTATTCAGGGGTACTGGTGAGTTGATGGTTCCTGCTACACCACCATCTCCTTCATTAACATTAACTTCAGTTCCTGATCAAATTGAAATTGATTGGGGCACAGAAGCTGATGGGTTCCCGGGTCTTGCCGGATACAAGATCTATCGTAACTATTACCGCCCAGCGGAATTGGCTATACCAACTGATACAACATTTGTACTGCTTGCAGATGTTAATGCGTCAACTCATAGTTATGTTGATACGGATGTAATCCGCGGACAAAACTATTGGTATTATGTAACCGCGTATACCACTGATGGAACCGAAAGCAGTATGCTGCTGAACCGTTCCGGTCAGTTGAAATCCGGAGATAATCGAGTTGATGAAGCTGTTGCACCGACACGTTCACCGGATGCAAACTGGAAAGACAATGTAGTTGTTGTACCGAATCCTTTTAATGCCCTTTCCCGCTACAAATATGAAGAAGATCAAATTAAATTCCTCAATACACCTGCTTATTGTAATATCCACATCTACACAATGACAGGTGACCTGGTACAGACTCTGTATCATAACGAAGGAACAGGTGACGAAGAATGGACCCGTCAGGACACTTTCTCTTCAATGAGAATTGTGAGCGGTATCTATCTGTTTGTTGTTGAAGAATTAGATGGTCCTCAAGGCAGCCCAACGGGTGAAACTGCAATTGGAAAATTTGTAGTGGTTAAATAACCTTTGGGTAAAAGGCATGAATAAGGAGGAAATGAAATGAAAAAAACTGTTTTTTATTTGCTGGTGACGGCGCTATTAATATTGGGACTTAGTCCTGCGTCACAAGCTATTGATAAATTAGGTCAAACGGGTATGCCGTTCTTAAAAATTGATGTAGGTGGTCGTGCTTCTGCAATGGGTAGTGCCAGTGCAGCCGTTACTGATGATGCCACATCCATGTTTTCGAATCTGGCTGGTCTCGCTTTTGTTGATGGCTTTGAAGTTGCAATGAACCAAACCAATTGGATTGCCGACATTAAACATTATGCCGGTGGTGTTGCTTACGGTTTTAAAAACTGGGGTACTTTTGGTGTTAGCTTGATCTATATGGACTATGGTACAATGACAGAAACACGTCCGTATGATGGTTCTGATCCTATACTGAGAAACCAAGGTTATGAAGACCTTGGTGACTTTGAAGTTGGCGAATATGCTGTAGGATTATCTTATGGTCGTCGTATCAGCAACCAATTTTCAATCGGTGCCCAGATAAAAATGGTTAAACAGGACTTGTATGAAAGCTTGATCTTGCATGAAGTCTATGGTGAAACCGTTGTACAAAATGAACAAACTGTAAATGCATTTGATTTTGGTACCCTGTATTACACAGGTTGGAAAGATTTGCGCGTTGCTATGTCAATCCGCAACTTTTCCCGCCAGGGTCGTTATGTGTTTGAACGTTTTGAATTGCCTTTGATGTTCAATATTGGTATGGCAATGGATGTAATGACCTTGTTTGCAGACAGTGATATGCATAAACTGACAGTTGCAGTAGATGCAATTCACCCCAGAGATTACTCTGAACGTATTCACCTTGGTGCTGAATATGGTATGAGTAATATGCTGTTCCTGCGCGGTGGTTACAAATTCAATTATGATGAAGAAGGATTGACCTTTGGTGTTGGTGTCAACAAACCCTTGGGTAACTATGGTGTAAAATTTGATTACTCCTATGGTGACTTTGGCGAGTTTTTTGGCTCTGTACACAGAATCTCCTGGAGCATCTATATGAAATAATCTCATTTTCGAATGAGTTGTTAATAACCAAAGGCCCCTTATGGGGCCTTTGGTGTTTTTATCAGAAATTTTACAGAGAGGATTCGATGAACAAAGTTTTTTTGATGTGTCTGTTGGTTTTAACTCTTTTTTCAATTTCTTTTGCAGATGAAGAGCTTTATTATGACGATGGCATTGCTCATGATTCATTTATTATGGGACAAAATGGTATATATGTCGTTACAAAATTCTCTCCGTCCCAATATCCCGCAAAATTGATAAAAATTAAATATTATATGCCCGAAGTAAATGAGACTACGGCATTCAAGTTGTCAATATTACCTGCTGATTTGGATGGTAAACCCTGGGATGGAAATGATCTCGTTGATCCGTTTGTAATATCTGGTGGGCATGTCGGATGGAATGAATATGATCTCAGTGCTTTGGATATCAATGTTGATAATGATTTCTTTTTTGTTCTATCACAAAACCCGAACAGCTTTTTTGCAATTGGTGTTGATGATCAGGAACCCATAAGTCTACATTCTTACGATACCGACTGCTGAAGCTGGTGGCTGAGAGAAGATCTTGATTTTCTCCTCCGTGCAGTTGTACGGAATATCGATACAAAAATTAAAGAACCGGAATATCCGGTTAGCCAGAATCTGGTTGTCAGGAACTATCCAAATCCTTTCAACAGTTCAACGCGGATACATTTTGATATTTCTAAAAGTGAAAATGTACATCTTGAAATTTATGATGTTTCAAGTAAAAGGATTTCGTTTCATAATTTTGGAAAGCTTGAAATGGGTTCGTATGAATATTTATGGTCTGGTGTTGATATGGACGGGAATTCTGTTCCATCCGGTGTGTATTATGTGCGCGTCAATTTGGGGCAGATGTTTGCAGTTCATAAAATATTATTAATAAAATAGGAATTTATTTTTCGTTTTCCTATATTATTAAAATTCTAAAACGGAGATTTGTTGATGAAATGGAAAACGATCACATTATACGCTATTGCTATTATAGCCCTGAGTATTGCCGTACTGGGTTTGTTAAAAGCAAACCTGGCTTATCAATTGGCGCTTGCTGATATTGAACTTGAAGAACGTAACACATTGATGACACCGGTTTACGATGAAGCTTCACAATCGTGGGCATTTTTAGCCATATATGAAACAAGCATCACAAATCAGGGACCAGCCAGTTTTTCTTTAAAATCCATTGAAAAGATTTCTGATGGTGCAGGATTTTTGATTCCTTTAGCGGGACAAAAAATTCTGGATGTTAATCTATCCAGCAAAGCTTTTCTTGTAAAACCATCCATAAGCGAAATTCAGCAAAATCCCCGGTTAATAAAATCATTAGCAGAACAAAATTTTGATACCCAGGCAGATGTTAATTTGCTGATAGAATCGGGACAATCGAAATCTGTACGTTTTGGTGTTATGGTGAATGCGTATAATGCAGATAAAGATCCTCTGGCACAAATGCTGCTTTTATCATTAAAATTGAATTTTGATAATGGAAAAATCAGGGTATTCAGGCGAGGAATTCCTGTACAACCTTTGAAATAAAAAAAGCCCTTTTTAAAGGGCTTTTTTTTTATCCGCAACCACCTTGACGTCTTACCTGGGTGGCAATTTTTACTTTGGGTTCAAATAACAGTTTTGATTCCTGGTGTTCCGGTTCCGGCTCTGCCGCTTCGTAACGTGATCCTAATGCTGAGTTGAAAATATGCCGTAAAGAAGTATCGTCTTTGTCTTTAACGGTATAACAATTCTCATGACCTTCATGCCCGAAAATATCAAGCCAGTTGTTAATGCCACCTTCAAGAATATATACATTGGGAACGTTTAGCGCGGTTAACCACTGCCATGCAATAGTAGACAATTTTTCATTATTGCATATAGTTACAATTACCGTATTGGCTGGTTCATGCAGTAGTTCTGAAGCGTATTGTGGTATTTCATTTAATTCAACCATTTTCGCGTTTTTTATGTGGAATATATTATAGTCTTTTTCCGGCCGTACGTCCAGCAAAACCAGATTTTTGCTGTCATCATACATCAGGTCAAGCAATTCACCGGGATGAATTTGTACCTGGCGATCATCCAAAAGTGCCTGTTTGGTTTTGGAGACCATTTCCCACTTGTCCTGTACAGAAGGTTGACCAATCACAATGCCCAACAATGACAAGACAACAAGGGCAGAGGCACCTGCAACTTTCCATTTTGATTTTGTGATTGTTTTCTTTCCAATAGCAGCTTCAAGCATCTCTCCACCTTTAAACATAAAGAGAGCCATGAGAATGACGAGCAGTACAATTACGCCAGTATGAACGTGAAAGACTTCTGGCAGTATAATTCGTCCCAGGTAGGAAGATGTCCAGAAACCTGTATAATTGCTTACCGTTTCACCAAAAATAAAGATACCTGTGGTTGCGCCCAGTACAAAAAAGAAACCGTCTACTCTCAAGGTAGCTAACGCAACCAGTGATGTTCCGGGACAAAATCCACCAATTATAAAACCTACACCCATAATCAATCCGCCTATAATGCCGGGCCAGAGGTAGGTAGGGTTCACCCACAACTTGTCAAAGTCGAGCATCATAAAGCCTGATGAGAGAAATATGAGTGTCATTGCAACAATAATTGCAGTAAACATGACTTTTAGTACCGTCATGTCTTTGAAATAAAATTGAGCGGCAAGTTTGGGCGAGTGGGCAAAACCTGCCATTTCTAAAACAGAGCCAAAGCCAACTCCGATCAACAAGTAGATCAGATACGCTCCGAATTTACCAAGAATTGCATCTATAGGGAAAGGTGCCATTTTTTTATCCGTCCTTTTTTAATTCCAGATTTTTCTAACAAACCATGCAACCGCGTAACCACCTGCAAAAACCGCAAACATGAACGCCCAGCTTCCGGCAGACAATACCGCTCCTCCGGAGAGTGCCTGACCGGAAGTACAGCCTCGCGCCATTCTGGCGCCATACCCCATAAATATACCTCCCGCAAACGCCAATACCCAGCGCTGCCAGTTGGTAATATTGGGGCCTTTGGCTGTTTTCAATTTTACCCGTTTGTGGATCAGGCCGGAGATAAAGCCTCCAATCAAGGTGCCAATTGTTAAAAAGACGATCCAATGATCCAGGGGATTTTTATCTCCACCGGCCATGCTTAATAAATAGGGCACATGGTCTACATGAGCAGGCGCTACCGCGTCTTCAACATAGAGTAAGATTCTGTTAATTCCACCGGATGCACCCAATCCGTTCCCTGTGATAAAAAACGCTAAAAAGAGTACGATCCCAAGCAGGGTTCCTGCCAGGTAGGGATTCATATACGGTTTTCCGTTTTCAATTTGATTGGTTTTCATTTATTATCAATCTCCATTATGATTTGTATGAACTTTTTCCCATCCGATTATCATTGCCTGAATAGCTGATGTGGGTGTGTAACCGGTAGTGGTTAAATAAATATGCAGCATGAGAAAAGCAGCAAAGAACCACGCGACCAAAGAGTGTAAGGGAACCAATATAAGCAATCCACCTAACGATTCTGCCAATGCCGGCCATCTTTGTGCTCCCCAGATCAGAATGCCGGTAATGATTTGTATAGGAAGCAATGCATTCAATATAATAAGATAAGTTATCTTTTGTAATGGATTCAGTTTTTTATCAATATCTTTTTCAAAGGGGTGAGGCTGGCCTTTGAAAATGCCCTTGATGTAAAACAGGGTTTGATCTATAGCCTGACTGAAAAATCCTTTGGGTTCGGGCAAATAGTTTTTGATTTTACCACTTGAAAAATGATAAAATGCAGCCAAAAAGGCATTACCCAGTAAAATAAAACCCAGTACATTGTGAATAATTACCGCAACATGGAAGGGCATGAACTTGAATACCAATGGAGAGTGGATAGTCAAGCCTGTAAAAATTAAACCAATAATGGCTATTGCCTGCATCCAATGCCAGAACCTTTCATAAACGGTGTACATGTATATGCTTTTAAAGGGTCCTTTTTCATGTGTGTGTTTTGCCGTTGCAATTACACGCAGTGTTGCATGAATGGCAATACCAATTATGACGGATATGAATATTAACGCGCCGATAACCTGGGCAACCATACTTTTGTCGTGACCCAAAATGTAATATCCATTCCTATCCGGTGCTGGTTTAAAGACCAGCACTTTATTTTTTGTGATGACTTTGCCTTTGGGTATTATTGATCCACGATTGATCATTTGCGGAACAACCGGGGGAAAGCTGCTTGCAAGAACCATGGGTTGAGATATTTTAGATTTGTTACTGTGACAGGATTCGCATGTACGGGTTGTCCAGTCACCATGTGTAACATTGTGGTGTAATCCGTAAGGATTCACTTCACCTTTGATTGCAAAATTGGTCAATCCGATAGATGAAAGTCGGGATTTTATAAACTCTATTTTTTCAGTAGAATTTAACACCATTTCACTGTCTTCAAGAGAACCATTTTGATTAGCATCCAGGAACTTGACAATCTGAGAGTCAAAAGCATCACCATTTAACAGCGCTTTTTTCAGATCGCTTAATAATACAGGTGCTTCATTTTCACCCTGTACCCAAAACCATGAAGTGATCAGGTTATAGGGAGCAAGGCGAGAGCTTCCATCCGGTTCAACACGACCCAAAAGTACGGGTTGATATCCTTTTAATAATGTATTGCTGTTGGGTGCAGACGCATCCGTACCTCTGCACTCGGTTCTTGGTGTGCCATCCGGATGAATCATTGTCCAGTCAACAGTCTGTTTGGCAGTTGAGCGAATATGAGGAATGTGGCAGGATTCACATATCATGGTTTGCATATGTCTTTCTTTGTAAGGTAACCAATCGTGTGTTGCCTCAATATTATGGCAAGACTCGCATCTTCTCATATTGTTGCTAAATGTATTGCTTTCAGGATTGTGATTGCCGGGGCCGAATGCAAAGTCGTGACTGGGTTTTAACAGGTAATCGTCAATATCCATCCGGCGTGCATCAAAATTCAGGTGAGCAGGACGGGTTTTTGCTGATTCCTGATAATAGATGGGATTGTTGATTGAAAAATGGCAATCCACACAATTTACAAGTCTTTCCGCGTGTACATCCCAGGCATAAGCCAGATCAGATTTATCTTCAAGATTCAATCCGCTGTCAGAGATCCGTTGCGGCGAGAAAATCTGTCCGGTAGTCATGGTAGACCAATTTTCAGGTGTACATTCGGTAAGCACAACAGGATTGGATTCATCATCTTTAACCAAGCCATGACAGAGACCGCAATTTTCATTCGAAGGATCTGTAACCTGAAAGACTGATCGTTTTACAGTACCATCCGGATTTATACTGTTGGTATTGTAGCGATAACGGTCACCGCTTTTAACCGCAATACCGGTTAATGTTGCCGTGTTTGCCCATTTAAAGTGGCCTTGCTCAAGCGCTTCCATTCTTGCCTGGTTGTCGGGATTGGGTGTGTGACAAAGAAAACAATTCATCTCTACTATGCCCGAATTTTGCCAGTTCCAGGATTCGATTGAACCTGTTTGGGGATTGTGCCAGTGGTTTTCAGTTTTACTTGATTGAGCATTGGGAGCATTCAACGGTTTCATTGCCTGGTTGAATTCAGCAGGGCCGCCACCCACGTGCCTTTTACCATAGGTCATGAGCCAGTTTGCAAGACCCAGGTTGCCATCTTTGAGTTCATCATTCATCATGCGATGATAGATGACAGGGTCCCAATTGTTAAAGAAGCCGGGATCTGTTGTTTCATTATCTGTATTTTTGTCAAAACCAACGGTGCTATGATAACTGTGAGATGCGATATATTCAGCATCGTGACATGTTCCACAGGTTTTCATTGTAGATACAGGTAAACCACTGGTAATAACGGGAGTACCGTTTTGGTCAAGCAGCTTTACATCCGGGTGAAGGGATTCGGAAAAAACCTGGCCTGTCAGTAGCGCGAAAAAGATTGTGATAAATATAAAGCGTTTGCTTAGCATTACGAATCCTTTATGGTTTATAGATTTTTATTTTTTCTTCCACCAGTCAACATGGGGTCACCATCGTAACCCAAAGCGGACCAGTCCATTCTTGTATTTTCACTTTCTCCATGACAATCAACACATTGCAGTGCTTTGTCCTTTGATGTCACCATATGTGTAATGGGCCAGAACATGACTGTATTGGTAAATCCAAATTGGCCGCTGTAATCAAGGCCTGTTGCCTCGGAACCCAGTTCAGCCGCTTTTTCCCAGTCAAATTCAGTCCAGAAACCGCCTTTACCAAAGGTCTTGGGGACCAGTAAATAATTATTAACCGGATCATAAATTTGTTTTGCAGTATGTAGTTTAAACGGCCAGATTTTGGCATTGGGATCTTTGATGCTGCCATCCGGTTCGTTCATTAATGTGGGTTGAGACGGATCTATTTTGTCTCCCATTACATAGTGTTTGGCATTACCGTTAAACCAGAAATAATCGGGTTGAATATTTTTTTCATATACAAAGCGACCTTTGATCTTTAAATATTCGTGAGGATTCTCGGGTAAATCTTTACCCGCTTCAGACCAGTCCCAATGCATTTTGGTTGCTTCTTTGACTGCGGCATGAGGGATGTGACAAGTCTGGCAGGCAACCGAAGCTGTATGTGTGTTAATACGTTCATCTTTGTGCGTTTTTTGATCGTGACAATCTGTGCAATAAGCCTGATTTTCATTGTCGGCACTTACAGATATGGATCTGCCTTTAATGTTGTGGTTTTCAGTCTGGTGACAGTCGGTGCATAAAAAGTTGTATTTACCCATATGGATATCGATACTCTCATTGGGATTGTAGAGACTTTCATCCAGATCACCATGTTTTACTGCGTTACCGCCGCCACCTCTAAAATGACAACCGCCACAGTTGTCTCGTGTGGTGGGGCCAACACTTTTTGCTACCGCAACCAGGTCTACATCCGGGGCAGGGTAGCCGCCTTTGGATTTTACATATTGTCCGGAATGGTCGTGACAGACAAGACAGTCAATGAGTTCCTGATTGGTAAAATCAAAAGAATCGTCTTCCCAACCGTAACCGGTGTGACATGCGGTACAAGGAGGCCAGTTTGAGGTAATACCAATACAAAAGTTGTTCATTGCGTGTTTTTTACCCAAAACAACCGGTTTATCTCTACCGGGTAGTTGTATTGCCGGGCTTTCCCAGGTAAAGTGCGCAGAGTGAATGACCTGCTCACCAGCATCAGGATGACACTCTAAACACGCCCGGGTTACAGAGGGTCCGTCTTTAAAGGGGCCCTTTATAAGATCGGCATGACTAGTTTGGGGTAATCTTTTCGGTACATTGGCCCAGGCATCTTTTTCTTCTGTAGATGGGTTTAACAACCAGATTACCGGGATTGTGATGACAATAATAATTGTCAGCAAGATCGATAGAGATGTTAATGCTTTTTTCTTCATTTTCGTTCCGTACTCGTTTAACTTTAGTTTGTCATATTTTTGAAATTGTAAATTTTTAGAAAACAGTTTTGGCAAGTAAGTAAAGTTACAAAAAACAATACAATATTGCAAAAAAAATGCGGGATGAAAATACATCCCGCATTTGATTATGTAAAAATGATCTGCGCGTTGGCAGAACGTTCGTAAAACTCTCCTACATTGATAATTCCATCAACCTGGGGGAGAAAGTCATCAATTGAAAGATGGAACATATCTACGGTTGCTTTACAGGCAAACAGATCTGCACCGGTATCAGAGATCATTTCAATAAATTCTCCTACCGGGGGAATATCCAGTTTATCCATTTCTTTTTTCATCATGCTCGTTGCAAATGATGACATTCCCGGCAGCATTCCAACCATAGTAGGCATGTGCATTGCCGGATTCCCTACAGTTGATACTTTGAGTTTGTCTGCACGTTTTTTCATAATGGCTTCCAGCCCAAAGAATGTAAAAAAGATTGTTGCATCAATACCTTCCATACGGGCACCATTAGCCATAATCAATCCCGGATAAACTCCATCAAGTGAGCCACGGGAGATCACAATCGATACTTTTTCTATTCTTGACTTTTCGTTATCAGCCATTAAACGTCTCCTTGTTTATACACAGCCCTTGGGTTTAGGATAGCCTGCAATTTTTGCAGATTTCTTTGCCGGACCTTGCGGAAAAAGATCGTAAAGATCTTTGGTCGCTATGCCACCTATGTTTTTCATTCTGCGTATTGTAGGTATTTGACCTTTTTCTTTGGAATCTTTTCTTACAAAATCAATGATTTTCCAGTGACCGTCTGTGAGAGTATCTATACCTTCTTCTTTTGCAAGTTCAACGGCTATTTCTCTAGTCCATTGATCGGGATTGATCATGAATCCTTCATCATCAAGGTCGACCTGAACCCCTGCTATTTGTTTAACCGGCATAGTGAATACCTCCATTTATAATTAATTGTGAGACTCTTTTGTTAACACTTTAAACGATGAAATAAATGCGAAAATTTCTCGTCTAACATTGGGATCATTTAACTCTTTTAGTATCTTGAACCAGGATGCAGGTTTGGCTTCTTTTGCAGAGTCATAAGCTTTTACTGCCTCTTGTACTTTATCAGTCATTTTGTCTGGTGATACTTTTTTCAAAAGATCAATATAGACATCCATGTTTTGAGCCATATTGTCAATTTCTTTTGGATCAAAGGAAGTTACGAGTTTGTCTGTTATTTGTAATAGTTGTTGACCTAGTGTAAAATAACCTTTTTGCTCCAGAGTGTTCAGGTTTTCGAGCGTTGTTTGGAACAAGGGCTTGGAAAGAGGCATTGCATCTTTAACAAAATCTGAAATATTTTCCATCTGTTCTACCATAGCTGTAATATTGCGGGTGTTACGAACAAGTTTTTTGACCAGATACAGCATGTCTTCATAAGTAAAATAAGGAGAAAGCTGATCCAGCTCCATTACAACGGATTGATAGAGATCGGACACGATTGGCGTTAAATCATGCTGCAACTCTTTGAACTCTTTTTGACGTCTGGCAGTCTCTTCCAGGCGTTCAGTAATATGGTCCAGCTTTTGGTTCAGAATTTCCAAATCTTTATCCATAATAGCCCCCTAACCCTTTTTCCCGGCCATTTGCATCTGTGCCTGTATGGGGAGTTCAGAACCTTTGAGTAATAAATTCCAGTAAATCCATCTAAACATCATTTTGCCCCAGTGGTTCATTTGGGTTTCCTGCAACAGTGAAAAAGGACCAACACCGGGCAAGGGGAATTTGCCTGGCAGGGGTTCTACATCATAATTAAAATCAATTAACAAGCCTTTACCAAATCCGGATTCAATAAAACAGTTGGCGTGACCATCAAAATCTTCAAGAAGGGGGAGACCATCTATATGTCTCATAAAGTTTTCTGTTAAAACATCTGCCTGGAAATGCGCAACGGAACCAGCTTTTGAACTTGGCAGGTCTGTTGCGTCTCCAATGACGAAAATATTTTCATAATCATTGGATTGCAGTGTATGTTTGTTAGTGGGTACAAAGTTTAAATCGTCACCCATATCGGAACGCGCTATTAAATCGTCACCCATATTGGTGGGGACCGTTACCAGCAAGTCGTATTCAACTTCACGCTCGTCCCATGATGTTAATTTATTTTTATCTGCATTTACAGACCCGGTACTGAATTCAGACACCAGGTTTATATTTTTCTTGTCCAGAAAAGAATTTAAAATTTGAGATGCCTTTGGTTTTGTAAAAGCACCGGGCATGGGGGTGACAAAAGTCAGATCCACTTTATCACGAATTCCTTTTTCGGTAAACCACCAGTCGGCAAGGAACAAAAATTCGAGTGGAGCTACAGGGCATTTAATTGGCATTTCTACAATATTTACTGCAAGTCTGCCGCCTTCCCAATGTTTAAGCGCTTTTTGTAAATGGCACGAACCGTCCAGTGTGTAAAATTCAAATATATTTTCATTCCATTTGCCGTTTTTTAAACCTTCAGTTTCTTCAGGGTGGACGTTCGAACCGGTTGCGATAATGAGATAGTCGTAACCCAGAACTTTGTTGTTCGTGAGTTTTACACGATTATTCTCTGGCTCAATGACCTCAATTCCTGACATTTCAACAATAACGTTTGATGGTAAATAATCTCGTTTGGGTTTAATAACATCATTGCGTGTGTATATGTTAAAGGGTATAAATAAAAAACCGGGTTGATAATAGTGATTTTCTTCCTTGTCAACGATGGTGATTTCCCATTGATCTAATGGTAGATGCTGACTCAGTTTGTTCGCCATAATTGTACCGGCAGTTCCGGCACCTAAAATTAACACTTTTTTCATAACGACCTCTCAGTTGATCTGAAAAAGCTGTGAATTATTTTACAGGTTCCTATATAGTTTGATGAAGTATGATGTAAAAGGATTCAAAAAAAAAGTGTTTTTTTAAGAGTATTGTGCAAAAAAAAAGCCCCCTTTCGGGGGCTTGAGGTTATTTGATTTGAATATCGCGGGGTTTAGCTTCTTCAGCTTTGGGGATTGACAAGTGCAAAACACCATCTTTGTATTCTGCATTTACACTATCTGTATTTACTTTTGCAGGCAATTGGAAAGATCTGCAAAAGCTTCCATATGAACGTTCAGCATAATAGCTGTTTTCATCTTCTTTTTTATCTTCGTATTTCCGTTCACCTTTTAGAGTCAAAACATCGTTGTGAAGAGAAATAGAAATATCTTCTTTTTTCAAGCCTGGCAAATCAGCCAGAACTTCATATGCATCTTTGGTTTCTTTGACATCTACGCGTGGTGACCAAACTACAGAATCCTGATCGTAATCACGTGCTGCGGGTGCATTCCAAAAATCTTCAAAGAAACGATCAAAGTTGCGTGGAAAAGTGTTTGCCGGGTTGTTACGTCTTACTAGATACATAATGTTCTCCTTTATATTGATATTATTTTTATTTCGTTTTCTACTCGGTATTATACAACTCGCGTGCCAAAAAATCTAACAATATGATAAGTGTATATTAAATAATAGTTTATGGCTATTTTGAATTTTTTATGGTGTTTTGGTGGTGGCAGACTTTAAGACAAATAGACGTGCTTTTGACAAAATGTCGCACGACATTTTGTCATTTTGTGGCAGAAAAAAAGCCGGGCAAGGCCGGCTTTTTTCGAGTTGGGTAGTGTAAAGAAAGGATTTATAATTTTTTGACTTCGCTTACAATTTCCTGAACTGCCTGACGGGCACCGCCAAAAAACATGAGTGTTTTAGGAGCGTAAAATAATTCATTATCAATACCGGCAAACCCCGGGTTTAGACTACGCTTGATAATGATTACATTACGGGCCTTGTCTACATCCAGGATTGGCATTCCATAAATGGGACTGGACTTGTCTTCGCGCGCTGCGGGATTGATAACGTCATTCGCGCCAATAACCAGCACAACATCTGTATGCGGGAATTCCGGATTGATATCATCCATGTCATGCAGCAAATTATAAGGAACATTTGCTTCTGCCAGTAATACATTCATATGCCCCGGCATACGACCGGCAACCGGGTGAACGGCAAATTTTACTTCAACGCCCCGGCTTTCAAGAAGCTCTGTAAGTTCACGTACTGCGTGTTGTGCCTGGGCAGCAGCCATACCATAGCCCGGTACAATAATAACAGACTGAGCATAGCCAATGACCATAGACGCCTCTTCAGCATCAACCGAGTGAGCTGACTTGTCGCCGCCTGCTTCGGTACTGCCTGCGGCCATGTCACCTGTACCAAATGCGCTAAAGAGTACATTGGTAAGTGAACGGTTCATGGCTTTACACATGATCTGGGTTAATATTAAACCTGCGGAACCAACAAGGGAACCCGCAATGATGAGAATATTGTTACCCACTACAAATCCTGCTGCACAGGCTGCCAGACCTGAAAAAGAGTTTAATAGTGAAACCACAACCGGCATATCTGCACCACCGATTGGGATAACCAAGAGTACACCATAGAGTAGAGATAAACCAATAATTACATAAAACAATACAATGTCTGGTACCCAGCCAATAATATAAACGGAAATGACAACCGCAGCAGCCATTACCAATGAGCTGACCACTTTTTGTAATGGAAAAGTAATGGGAGAACCAGATATAAAGCCTGCCAGTTTACCCCAGGCAATAAAACTGCCGCTAAAGGTAATACCACCAATGATAACACCCAGGATTGTGGTAATGGAAATATCCATAGGAATTACCGGGTTGGGCTCTGCGGTCAAGCGAATAAATTCAGCAATAGCTACCAGTGCAGAGGCACCACCACCAAATCCATTAAAAATACCTACCATTTCTGGCATTGCAGTCATTTTTACCAGACGGGCAGCAACAGCGCCAATGACTGAACCAATAATGATACCGACAATGATCCACGAGTAGCTAAGGATTTGCCGATCGAGCAAAGTTACAACAATCGCAATAAACATGGCAATTGCGGCCAACAGGTTTCCCCGGCGGGCACTTGCCGGAGAACTCATATACTTGAGTCCTAATATGAACAGCGCAGCTGATAACAAATAGGACAGGGTAATAAACGTTGATAAACCATCCATAATTTATTTCTCACTTTTTCTTTTTAAACATTTGCAACATTCGGTCTGTGACTAGAAAACCACCTACAACATTTATGGTGGCAAAAACAACAGCAACTACACCTAGTACAAGTTCAAGATAAAAATCTGTGCGGCCTGTAACCAACAGCGCGCCAATAATGGCAATACCGGAAATTGCATTTGCACCAGACATGAGTGGTGTATGCAACGTTGGCGGCACTTTGGTTATAACTTCAAAGCCGACAAACATGGCTAACACAAAAACGGTTATACCCATTAATAATTGTTCAGGCATACAACTTTCCTTTCTTATGCATTTGATAATAACTGTCTGGTTTGTTCGTGAACTATATCGCCGTTATGGGTTATACAACTGTCTTTGATGATTTCATCTTCAAAGTCAAATACAACCTCTCCTTCTTTGAGGAGCAGGTTTAACAACGACGTTATATTTTTAGCATACATCATGCTTGTATGAATTGACATTTTGCTAGGCAGGTTCACCGGCCCAATAATGTTTACACCATTCAAGTCAACTATTTCACCGGGTTTTGAACCTTCAACATTTCCTCCCTGTTCAACTGCCATATCAACGATGACGCTGCCGGGTTTCATATCTTTAACCATATCTGTTGTAACCAGCAAGGGCGCTTTTTTACCGGGCACCGCAGCAGTTGTGATGACAATATCAGACATGGCTACATGTTTATGTACTGCTTCATGTTCTTTCTTTTTGGCTTCTTCAGACACTTCTTTGGCATAGCCGCCGCCTGCTTCTGTGGATTCTCCCAGGTCTACCTCTACGAATTTGGCACCCAGACTTTCCACTTCGCCTTTGGCTGCAGGACGAATATCAAATCCTTCTACGGTGGCACCCAGGCGTTTAGCTGTAGCAATGGCCTGTAAACCGGCAACACCTGCACCAATGACAAAAACTTTGGCAGGAGGGATAGTACCTGCTGCGGTTGTAAGCATGGGAAAGAATTTGTGCGAGTTTTCAGCGGCGATCAATACGGCTTTATAACCGGCTGCTGATGCCTGTGAAGACAGCGCATCCATACTTTGGGCGCGGCTGATACGAGGGACTGTATCCATGCTCAAGGAATTGACCTTGTTTTTTGCCAACGTTTCTGCAATTGCGGGATTCCTGAGAATCTCTAAAAAGCTGATCAACAAAGAACCGTCCGGCATGAGCTCGGCTTCATGTTTCTTTTCTGTTGGATGTTCTACCGGTGGGCGAACTTTGAGTATAACATTGGCCCCGTTATACAGCTCGGATACAGAGTTGGCAATAGAAGCACCTGCTTCTTTATATTGCTCGTCCGTATAACCAGACGCTGTACCGGCTCCGGTTTCGACAGCAACATCGTATTCCGATTTTACCAATTTTCCGACAACAGCGGGAACAAGGGCTACCCGCTCTTCGCCGGGAAGGATCTCTTTGGGGACTGCGATTTTCATTATAACTCCTTGTCGAATCTATGGTTTATGATTCTGTGTAATTGTTTATAAAGAATTTGAACCGGTTCAAGTGCTTTGGAGAAAAATAATCTGTTAATAAACAGTTATTTCTGTAAAATATTTCATTTTGAAAATAGCACCTCCGAATTCGGCTTTTATAACACGAAGGGATTTATTGTTATTCCTAAATTCGTAACCAATTGGATTTATACGTATTATCTGGGATTAAAAAAATGCCAGATAATTAAAAAAAATTAAATCAGACTTTGATTTTTGTTTTTAATACTCTATGTTATATACCTTACTATGGATTTTAAAATTTTTTCAGGATTGATTTTGGATATTTTACTCATTGAACCCTATTTTACCGGCTCTCATGCAGACTGGGCCAACGGTCTGCAGCAATACAGTTCGCACAAGATTGACATTCTGTCAATGAAGGGGCAGTTCTGGAAATGGCGAATGCATGGTGGCGCAGTTACCCTTGCACGTCAATTTTTGGAGCAAAAGTTGAAACCCGATCTCATAATCGCAACAGATATGCTTGACCTTTCAACTTTTTTGGCTCTGACCCGCAAACAAACTACCGACATTCCGGTAGCATTGTATTGTCACGAAAACCAGCTGGTTTACCCGTGGTCTCCCTATGACAGGGATGTGAAATACAAACGGGACCGGCACTATGGATTCATCAATTATGCTTCAGCTCTTGCCGCTGATCGTGTATTTTTTAATTCGCGGTTTAATTGTGACAGTTTTTTGGCAGAATTGCCACGATTCCTTAAACATTTTCCGGATTATAATGAAATGGGCAGTATTGATGTGATTAAAGTAAAAGCAGAGGTGTTATCTCTGGGTCTTGATCTGCAGAAATTTGATGCATACAGGCCTGATGATTTTAGCAAAGATAAACCCTTGATCTTGTGGAACCACCGCTGGGAATTTGATAAAAATCCGGAAGATTTTTTTAAGTGCTTGTTTGATCTTGATAACGCGGGTTTCGATTTTAATGTTGCAGTACTGGGTGAGAATTTTAGCAAGAATCCTGAAATATTCAACAAGGCAAAAGAACGGTTACGGGATAAAATTGTGCATATGGGATTTGTAGAGTCATTTGAGGATTATGCTCACTGGTTATGGCAGGCAGATATTCTTCCGGTTACTTCATTTCATGATTTTTTTGGCGCCAGTGTTATGGAAGCTGTCTATTGTGGATGTTTTCCACTGTTGCCTGACCGACTCTCTTATCCGGAATTGGTCCCGGAATCGTTCCGTAATGAAATTATATATACTGATAACCAGGATTTATTCAGCAGAGTTAAAAATGCAATCGAGAATATTGAAAAGATTAAAACAAGCACCTATAGAGAGATTGCTGCGCCTTTTGATTGGCAGAATATCATTGAACACTATGACAATTGTTTTGAAAACATGATGTAAAACGGGGAAACTTAACGTCTCGGTACGGATTCCCAGTTGTAAAGGGTCTTTTTGCGAACAAATTGTTTGTATTTATCGCTCCACCGATACAGAGCATCAAAACCAAATGCTGTATCCGGATCTATGTATAGCTGGTAATTAACAAGGTAATAGCTAAGCGTATCCTTGATTGATGCTGTCATGATGGGAGTTCCATAGCCAAAATTGTCCAGATAACTGTCGCATTCATCTGACGATAGACTCAGCACAAGGCCATCCCGGCGTTTGTATTCCATGGGAGTGTTTTCAAATTGTTCAACAATAACCAGACGTTTGGTGTCAAACAGATATAATTGTCTTTCAATAATATATTTGTGCAATTTTGCATGTTCTGACAAAGAATCGTCAGGGGGGCCTGCAAGCGGATTTGAATCAAAACCATCAGCTTTTCCGTCGCCATCTGTATCATTATCAAGAGGGTCGGTTAGCAAGACGTATTCGGAATAATCGGTCAAACCATCGGCATCGGTATCATAATAAATATCAGATTTGTTTATTGTATAGTCTTTTACTTTGGGATCGTACATCATCCTCTGGTAAAACGTTTCTCTGCCACCATTCCATGTGCGCTTAATATTAAACTTGTTGGGCTCTATGATATCCCATTCATAATAATAATTGGGATTGGAAGGAATACCCGAATAAACCGGTCTTGACCAGTCACCGTCTTTGTCAGCCCAGGCCATCCAGAATTCCCAAAAGCCATATGCGTTAGAGGCATAGAGTGTCCATTGTCTGCCGGAAGAATCGGTTAAAACCGTGTTGAGCTGATTATATGAACCGGGCAAGTTATAAGTCTCATCCGGGCCCCATTCATAAACGAATATTGGGGCAAAGGTGCATGATGTCAGCACCAGTGCCAGAATGAATATATGTGTATATAGCTGTTTCATAGTCCTTGAATTTGGTTATCAATATTTAGACGAACGGATCCTTGAATGCGTTTACAAGGAACTATGGAGTTTTGTATTTATTGATTACAGACTGATTATCCATTACCAGTTGGTTCACTGCTTTTTGGATGCCAGACGATTCAAGTCCGTTTTTTATACCAAAGGCCGGCTCTGTAATGGTAAAATCTTTTAATTCGTTCTCAATTTCTTCCAAACGAATCAGAGATTCAATTTTCATTTCAGGTTCATCTTGTCCCAGGGTCATCGAACGTATCACATTGTCGTACAGGTTGACCATTAATTCTGAATATTTCTTTTGTTGATTCAATTCCAGTAATCTCTTTTGGGTTTGTGGCGGTATATCTCCTGTCAGTGCTTCGTACAGAATATATTGCACCTCGTAAATCAATTGATATGTCCGTTCCCAATTTGTTCCTGTTTGAGGATTGGAAGTTGTTTCATCGAGCGTGAAATGATCTGCAAAATTTTCAAGGGGTAAGAGCGTCTGGGCGGTAGAATCCAGAATAACCCGGTTAACCTGATCTGCTAGGTCCCATTTCCATGCGGCAATATTTGCCATGGCTTCTTCAATTTTATTGTAATATTCTTGCATCAACTGATATGCACCAGGATACTGGTTAACAATATACTCTATTTTTAAAGAGTCGAGATCCACATGCTGACGCCAGGTTTGTCGCGCCAATTGATAGTTCATGAAATTATTAGCACCACCATTTGTTACCCATGGATTTTCAGTGGCCATACCTTTAATCCCGAGTTCATGATACAAGGGCATATCAAGGTTCATGGCGGTTGTAAATAATAAAGGCAGATTTTGAAAATCTCTGTTATTATACAATTCGCAAACATTTATACTGTTTTCAAAATTGCTGTTTTGGTTTTGCCAGCTATGTAACATTTCCACAATATTATAGTTTACTTTGCATTTTTCATCGTAAAGAGTGTGGTTGTAACACCGATGGTGAGGACTGATGAATACCTGGATGTTATCATAATCAAAGCCGTGCAATTCCTGGTCAGGGGGGGATACTGTATATTTGTCATTCAGTCCGATGATTTTTTTCGGGTATGCTGATTTTTGGATTTCTGTGTTTACAATTTGCAGCATGTATAACCATTTATTGGTATCGTTACCCAGGTTGCTGCATTCGTTGCAAGAGCACCACGGCAATTGATTAATATTATACAATTCTATATAATCAATGTTTTTCCATTGGTTTGCAAGACGGTTTTGAATTTGTTTTAATATTTCTGACATGAATGTGTTTTGAGAAACGCACAATACTGGTTCTTTGGAAGATACCAGGTACCATTCCGGGTGCGCTTCAAAATAAGACAGGTTATTATCGTTATTCCGATCTCCAGCAAATTGTGATGATAATGGGTATGGATCCGGTTCTGATGTTCCCGGATTCTCAAAATTTTTATGCTTGTAAGGATAGGGTGCATCCGGATTTAGTGCCATTTTCAGGAGCTCGGTATCGCCATTGGTGGTTTTGATCCCCAGTTTGTTGTACAGATACCTGGTAGAGTCACTGTATTTAGCCAGGTTTAATCTGTTTCTGCCCATCCAGGTTAAAAATTCGGGTGTGAGTTGCTGCGAGGCTGGGATCTCTCCCAAATAATCATATAGAAAACCACGTAGTCTCATTTGCGGTGTAAAATATCTGGCAATGGGTTGAAGGACCAGGCCACCCTGTTTAGGCACAATCTCACCACTGGCTTGTGGGGAAATCCAGCGAACACCCAACCTGTCCAGAAAATCATATACTGAATAGAGAACCGCGGTTGGGGTACGTCCACTCAATACCAAAAAGTCTTGCGATTCCTTGAACCAAAAAGTATCCTGACGAAAACATTGCAGAGATTTGGATTTTGTTTTTTTCCAGCGTTTTCTCAATTTTTTGTATACTGCTTCGCGTTTGCCTCCGGAACGGGGGGAGCCAATAAAAATAATAGGGCCATCCGGTATATTATTATCGTCAACAATGGGGATCTCGTGCGTACTCAACTCCAGCATTTTAGCCAGATAGTGTTGTAGTTCACGAGCAGCATAAGCGTGTATAGCAATAGCCTGGTCAAGACTGTCAAGGGTGATATTTTTTTGATCTGTAGCCTGACTTGCTTTTACGACATCATCATAATTCCCCAGATCAAGTACAATAGTGCAAATCTGGCTTGGACTGATGAGTGTTATGGGCTGCTCTCCCGGACCACAATTAATAATCAGGAGTGGAATAGCTAGTAGATATATTAAATAACGTTTCATTGAATTCATTACCTTTTTGTTTCTTTATCATCCAAGAGTTTCTGCAAAAATTCATTATTGATTTCTATACCCAGCTCCTCAGCTTTTTGCGTGTATTTGAGGGCGTTATCAAGATCATTCAGAAAATAGTAATTCACACCCAGTGTATAATGGGCCTGAGCATTTGTAGAGTCTTGTATAATCGTTTGCTGAAGATAGGCAATTGCTTTGTCAAATTGCTGTTGGTTGCCATATAATGTTCCCAGTCCCAGCATTGCTTTGGAATTTTCAGGATCAATACTTAATACCCGGTTGTATTGGGCCTTGGCTCGCTCCATATGGTTCTTTTTCATATAAAGGACTGCCAAAGCTAGTGACGATTTGATGTGCGTAGAATCTAACGCAACTGCCTGTTTATACTGTTCAACAGCGGCATCCTCAAGATTGGCAAAGTTTAGTGCCTTGCCCTTGAGAAAATGTACATCTGCTTTGTATTGTCTTGCCAATTCAGGATAATGGGTTTCACAAAAATCTGCTGCTTTACTTAGAGCGGTTAAAGATGCTGGTGACAGTTCAATTGCTTTTTTATAATATTGCAATGCATCTTCTGGATTTTCATCAAGCTGGCAGTATTCTGCAAGCGTAATATACATATCTGTATCTTCGTAAATCGCTTTTTTAGCATTTTTGTATTGAATTGCAGAGATATCCTGTCCCAGTCGCTTGTTTAATAACGCCATTTTGGCAAGAGCCAGGGGTAGAGTTGGATCAATCTTTTGTGCATCCAGATATTGTTCGCGGGCAGCCTGGTATAGCTGCTGATCGTACCAGAGGTCACCTGCTTTTATGCGCGACATGGATAATGCATCTTTACCAAGTGCTGTCTGGTCCAATTGAAAATAGACCGCGGCAAGATTTTGATATGCCTCTACAAAATCCGGATTATAATTAATTGCAATTTTAAAGGCTTGTTTGGCCTGAGATATTTGCCCTGAAAAGATTCTTGCTTTACCCAGGTTATTGTAAAGCATGGCATATTCCTGATAAATGCGATAGGGATCACTGCACCAGCCAACTACCATGGTTATCCCTTTGTCAATGTTATCAAGAGATGACGTGTTTGGTTGACTAGGCGGCTCTGTATATAATTCTATGGATTTCTGGTATGCCAGATTTGCCTCGTCAATTCTTCCCAACAACATCAGGGTGTTGCCCAGATTATTATAGGCAGTAGTAGAATTGCTGTCAATATTTAAAGCGTTTTCATATTCTATTAATGCCTCTTCAAGCTTGTTGGTTTTCTTTAACATGTTGCCTTTGTGAACATAAAAGACAATTCGTGAACTGTCCCTGTCAATGGCCTTGTTGATATATTCCAATGCTTTGTCATAGTTTTTTACACGGTCCATCGCAATGGAAAGATTAAAGAATACAACAGAGGATTTGGGATTTTTCTCCAACGCTTTGTACAACGTTCTTATGGCATCCCGGTATTGTTCCATATTGATCAATACCAGACTGTAATTGTTATATGTCGTTTCCAAGGTGGTGTCTAATTCAATAGCTTTGAGAAATGCGGATTGTGCGTCTCCCAAGCGGCATTGTTGAAAAAAAGCATTGCCCAGATTGAAATAAATGGATGAAGCACCCGGATCTATATTTAATGCATACAGATACTCGTTTATAGCATCATCAATTAACCCGGTTTTTTGATAAATGTACCCCAATTGTGAATGGTATTCTGAAATGTCTGGTTCTTTTTCAGTTTGCTCCTGAAGTAATGTTACGGCATCATCAATGAGGTTATTCTCCAAATAGATCTCTGATTTTGTTAACCAGGCTTCTGAAAATTCAGAATCCTGTTCAATTGCATTATCAACCGCATCCAGCGCTTGTTTATATTTTTTTTGTTTTATATATACCTTGGACAGGTTGGTATAAGCCATTGCAAAAGATGGTCGCATCAATGTGGCCCGTTTGAACATAAATTCTGCCGAATCGAGCTGATCGTTATAATAGAACATGGAACCGAGGTTGAGATAAAGCTCGGGATCCCAGGGAGTCAGATAGAGTGCTTCTCGTAGAATATCTATGGCTAGATCATATCTTTGGCTGTCAGCTTTAGCCAAAGCCATTTTATTATATTGTGCAACGGAATATTCCAGCTTTTTACGTACTTTTTCCTCGTTAGTCCTGCGATAACTTGTACAAGCAGAAAAAAGTACCAATAGTCCGAGGATTATATAGTATTTGCGCATAATATTAATAACTCCGTTGACAAAAATTATACCGCAACTTACAAAATAAACATCGATCAGGCAAGATAATAATCCTGTTAATTTTGTTTAAATTCAGGTTTTATATCTGTATTTAACAAAAATACCCCAATACAGTTCCATATATGTATTGGGGCATTGAATTTTTATAAAATTGATATTAGAAAAATGCTTTTGCCACCTTGAGAATTCCCTGTTTCCATGGTACCCGGTGAGAAACACCAGTAATTTTCAGGTTTGGATCGTATTTATCTAGATACCACTGGTAATTGCGGAGCAGGGCATCTTTGTTAGAGTATTGCGATACAAAACCCAGTGTTTTTTCTGCTTTTTCTACAGAAACAAAAGAATCTTTGGATGCTGTTTCGTATATCCACTTGTAAAGAGGTGATAGTTTTAATGCTTCAAGTACTCTTAGCATAAAGATAACCGGGCCATCAGGGAAAGGAATGATTTTTTTACCAAATCCTGCTTTATCTAAAACAGCCTGATAGTCTTCTTTCATGGTTGTGAATTCTTTGGCGCCAATATTGAATGTATCGTTAACGGTATCTTTATCAAGCGTGAGGCATAAATAGATTGAAGTACAGAGGTCTTCAACATCCAATAGCTGGTAACGGTTTTTGCCATTTCCGATCATGGGGAAATTTTTGCCATCTCTTGCCCATTCATAAAAGATAGCGAAAACACCCAATCTTTCCGGTCCTATAAATGATTTGGGACGAATGATGGGAACACACATGCCTTTTTCACGGTATTCCAGACAAACTTTTTCTGCTTCAATTTTTGCAATACCATAAGGGCCAACGCCATCCAGTTTATCGTCTTCGTAAAGGGGATGGTGATCAGGAATACCGTAAACCGCAGTTGAAGAGGTATGAACAAAACGTTCTACATTGTTTTCCTGGGCATGTTTCAGTAGCATACGTGTACCATCCACATCGATGGTCATGATCTCTTGTTCAGTATAGAGAGGTAATGCCGCAGCTGTATGTATAACCCAGTTAACACCCTGCATTGCTTTTTTCACAGCTTCTTCATCTCGAATATCACCTTTAATCTCTGTGATTTGATTTTTTTCAGGATAATCAAAATCTACAATATCCAGAGATACAATATCGGTGATCCCTTTAGACATCAGATACCGAATCATGTTGATGCCTAAAAATCCGCTTCCACCAGTTACTAATACTTTCATAGTACTCCCTTAATATTATAATGCTTACAAGTAAATAATAACTATAATTGATATAGCATACATTGCCAGACAAATCAATATGGGTTTATCCCGAACCAGTGTGGTTTCCGGTGTTTCACCCAGATTTAAATGATAGGCCAGATATAGATATCTAAATAAACCATATATAACAAATGGTAATGTGAATACAAGATTGCGTGAACCAAATTTTTCAACCGTTTCAGCATCCAACGTGTACAATGCGTATGTGACCAGACAAGTAGCTGTGACTACATTTATCATCTGATCGAGAAATGTTAAACTATAACCGGATAATGTTTTACGTACTGTACCCGCATTGTCGCCAAGTGAGATCAGTTCAGCACGACGTTTATTGAGTGCAAAAAACAGGGCAAGAAACATGGTGCATATGATCAACCAGGATGATACATGCTCGTTGATTGCAAATGTACCGCCAACCGCTCTGAAAATAAAACCCGAAGCAATGATCATTACATCCAGAATGATGATGCGCTTGAGCAGCATCGAGTAGAGCAGTGTGGTAATAAAATAGAGTGAGATAATAATACCAAAAGACAATTGCAAACGATAAGCAAAAAACTGGCTGGTTATGATAAGTACAATTGCCAGGATGAGTGCGAGTTGAACAGAAACTTTACCCGATGCAATGGGGCGGTTCTTTTTCTTGGGGTGCATTGCATCTTTTTTTCTGTCTACAATGTCATTTATCAAGTATGTACTGCTGGAGATCATACAAAAAATGATAAATGCAAAAATCGAATCCTGAATTAATTGAAGGTTGAAAAGATCTTCAGCAAAGATGACGCCTGCAAAGACAAGAATATTCTTTATCCATTGTTTTGGGCGCATTGCCAGAATGATATATTTCATACGCTGTCTTATTTTGTTTGGAGGAATATTTAACCCGGCAATTTTTACGATTGCCGGGTTAAATGTACGATATTTATTTCAATAATAAAAGTTTTTTGGCCAGTGTAAAATCTTTTGCCTGCATCTTGTAAAAATAGATACCAGACGGTAATGAGATTCCCTGGTCATTTTTAGCATTCCAGAGAATGTTATGATAGCCCGGTTCAAGACGAGAATCTACCAGAGTTTTTACCAATTGACCATTGGTGTTAAAAATCACAATTTTGACATCAGCTGGTTCAGGCAGCTCAAAACTGATAGTGGTGCTTGGGTTGAACGGATTTGGATAGTTTTGTGAAAGTGCAAATTTATCCGGAAGTGCCGCTTTGGCTGTAACCGGTCCGTGTTCGTTCAAAGAACCATAGATATCAATATCCTGCAATTTATAATAATAGGTGATACCTGCTTTTGCCTCTGTATCCACATAACTGTATTCACCATTCAAAGATGGACTGATGATTTCAGTATTGATACGTTCATAGGTACCTTGCTCCATTGTACTGCGAATTATATAAAAACCTGCATTTTGTGTTTCTGATGAAGTTTCCCAGAACAGTTCTATGCCGCCTTTTTGAGAAATTGCCTCAAATGTGTTGAGTTCAATAGCGGTTAAAACCACTTTCCAGGTAATGGATTTTTGACACGATCCGTCTGAAATCAAAACCTGAACCGTATTGTTCGGACTGGGGAAGAAATCTTTGCTGAATGGAACTGTCAATGTTGTATCTGAACCATTGTAAACATCGTTTACTCGCCATTCAAAAGTCAGTACATCATAATCCGGGTCCATTGCTGAAACTTTAAAGACGATTCTGTTGTCATCCTGTTCGACATCAAAGCGGGTTGTATCAGCCGGTTCAAAACTGCTGATAATCGGACAACGGTTCTCAACCATAATATTAAAAGTGACTTTGGTGCTGTCTGATAAACCGTAAGGATCAGCAGCAATAAAAGTAACCTCGTGTTCGCCTTCCTGTGCTGCGCTGGGCTCCCAGGTGAACTTTTGGGTTCCGGTAGAATCAAATTCAGCGTTGAGCGGTAAACCTCTTATACCAAAATGAACATTGTCTTCATCAGGATCTTCAGCTGTAATTGTGATATCATAGATCTCACCCCAGTTGATATTCACTGTTGCAGGCATATCCATGAGTACAGGTGCAGCATTGACAACAATTGCGGTGAAATTAACGGAATCACCAACTGCATTAACCGGTGTTACCTTGACTTTATGGGTGCCGGCCAATGTAGAAACGCTCCAGGTAGAATATGCAATACCTTTATCACTGGTGGCAACAGGCTGGATATCTTTGAGTACTCCCAAGCCTTCAACAACCTGAAATTTTATGCTTTCATCCGAAACAGGCTGATTAAAAGCGTTTGTGATTTTAACTGAAAGATCGATATCCGTGTTTGGTCTTACCGTGTTACCGTCACCTTCCAGCTTTTCCATGGTAATAGATCGTTGTTCTTCTACAATAAAATCAAAAACAACATGTCCATAATCGGTTGCTGTGGCTTTAATTTTATGCAGACCTATCAATGTGCCAGATTCAAAGGTTACGGTTGCTTTACCTTCATTATTTGTGGCAACTGTAGTTGCGGTTGTAAAATTGCCCTGGCCTTCGCCGGTTCCCAGCAACAGTTCGAAACTGACATTGTAATTTACAATAGGGTTGTCATTTGTATCGATAACCGCTGTGGTGAACTGGTATTCCTGATTTACAAGCCCAATTGCCGAATCACCGGCAACTTTGGTAATATTTGCCAAAGTGGGTGCTGTTGCAATTGCAGTGATTTCATATGTTTCTGCAACACCATCAACTGCAGCATTCAGATGTTGTAATCCAATTGCTGATCCCAATTGCCAATGTACCAGAGCTTTACCTTCGCTGTTTGTGGTTATGGGTTGGCTTTCTGTAACGGATCCGCCACCGTCAACAACTGTAAATGTAGTGTTAACACCGGGAATAGGATGATTGTATTCATCCTGTACCCATACACCTACTGTATTGGTTAGGGTTTTGCCAGCTACTGCAAACTGACCCGAGCCAATAGTGCTTATGATTGCAGGGCTGCCAGTAACAAATGTGATTGTATCTCTTTTTACGATTTGATCATCAACAACTGCCCAAACATAAACCTGACCTACATTTTCAGAAACAATAGAACCTGATGTTTGTCCGCTTGTATTCGTTGTAGTTTGGGGTTGGGTTTTAATTACTTCAATACCCGCGCTTTCAAGCATAACCGTTTTTCCTGAAACCGGATTCTCGAATGCATCTTTGAGCGTAACGGTTATCTGTGATGGGGTTTGGCCATCAGCAAGCACATTGTCAGTGGATTGAATCGTACAATTATCCGGATCGGGAACACCGGTTACGGCAGTAATTGTATAATTGATTGGTGAGCCATCAAGGTCTCCGTCCGCAAGTCCATTGTCTGATATTGCGGTTATGGTAACTGTTCCCGGAGTTTGACGCAGTGTTACGGCAACACTTGCAACACCACTTGAATTTGAATTTATGGAAACGCTGCTGTGATGATCGTTCAAAAAGCTGCCGCTGCCTGATGTGATTTGAAATTCCACCGGATGATTTGCAACAGGATTACCATTGCCATCTTTGACGCGAATTTTCAATGAATCACCCAATACTAATCCTGCTGTGCCGGTTAATGTTCCAGTAGACAGATTCTCAATTTGGGTTGCTGTACTTTTACGTCCATAGGCTTCGAATACCAGTGGAGAACCGCCAAGAGATACATTATTGAATTTTGCAACCGCTTCAAATTCATATGTGGTATAATTGCTTCCCAATGTTGGAGTCGCTGTAGCAAAACCATTTGCATCCGTTTGCGCAGTTATCATATTGCTGCCAGAAAAATGTGCACCCGGAGTATAGCTGATAAACTGAACTTCGTGGCCTTTGACAGGTATACCGTTTTCATCCGTAACTTTGACCTTGAATGGTGAAGGTAATTGTGCGCTTACCCGACCAATCTGATTGTTACCGCTTTCGTAAACCAGATATTTGGGATCTCCAGGACCTGTAGATGCTACAAATGTAACCGGACTGTTGATAAGCGGATTATCATTTTGAAATGCTGATACCTGTACAATATTTGTATAAGCAGTTGTGCCCAGAGTCAGATACGCGGATGTTCTACCAATTTCATTGGTTTGTTTATTAGCAACGGTCAAACCTTCAATGTTTCCGTCACCTTCAGTAACAGAATATTGAACAGTGTGATTGTTGATTGCATTAAAGAATGAATCCCGGACAACAACAACAAAGGGTTGTGCCAGTTGCTGGCCCAGGTTTCCGGACTGATTGTTACCGGATACAATGTCGATACGTGCCGGGGTAGAAGCTTCACCATCTGCAAAAAAGGTGATGGGAGAGCCTTCAAGTGCATCCGCACTGGCTATGGCTATATTTTCGCCAACCGCTGTTCCCAGTTTGAATGCAGCCGATGCTTTTCCATTTTCATCGGATATTACATTGGCATATGTTGCTCCTTCTACCTTGCCGCCGCCTTTGGATACGGTAAAGGTTACAGTATATCCGGGTACCGGATTGTCGCTGGCATCGGTAACCAATACAGCAATATCATTTTCAAGCGTTCTGTTAACCGGACCTGACTGATAATTGGTATTTGTAACTTCGGCGAGTTTAGCCGCACTGCCAGGTGTTGCAGATGCTTTAAAAATGACCGGTGAACCAGATGCACCCGGAGAAATAGCATGGAACACATAGATTGTATCACCAGCTGTTGATCCCAGGGTTGCGGTTGCGCTTGCAATTCCCTGTGCGTTGGTTAATACGTTAACGGAAGTTTCTCCGCCAAATGTACCATTGCCGGAAATAACTTTGAATTCAATTTCTTCACCCGAAATGGGAGCATCTGTAAAGTCAACAACTTGAACTGTAAAAGGATCAAGAGCACTGTTGATCAATTTTGTTTGGTAATTACCTGATTGATATTGTAGCTTTTGCTGTGGGGCTAAACCGGTAGCACTGAAAGACAATGGACTGTTTGTCAGCGGGTTACTATCAAAAGTTGAAGTTGCATTCAGGGTTTGTGTACCAATGGTTTCACCCAAAAGCCAGTTCACTTGTGCAAGCCCACCCTGATCGGTTTGTACCTGGAAAGTGGATGTGCCGGATTGATCAACCGAACCACCACCCGTTGAAATTGTGAAAATAACATTATGCCCTGCTACAGGATTATTAAATGCATCTGTTACTTGCGCAATGATTGGATTATCCAGAAACTGTAAAATATAACCAGTTTGTGCGTCTCCAGATGATTTTACCAGTTTGGCAGGATCACCTGCAACGGGTGTAATGCTGGCGTCAAAAGGAGAACCTTCAAGTTCGGAACCATTATATGACGAAGTTACACGTACAGTGTTTTCCTGACCGGCAGTGGTTCCCATTTTCCAGGTTACTTCTGCAAGTCCGTTTTCATCTGTAGTGGTTATAATCTGGGTTTCAGTATTTCCGTCTAATGTGCCACCACCGGCAGTTACGTCAAATTGAACTGTAATGCCCGGTGCAGGAGTAGAGTCTTCAGCATATACATATACCTGTAATGGATTTGCAAGTGTGTTGCCCGCAATACCTGTCTGATCGTGACCTGATACGTTGATATGGTGCGGCACTACAAGTGAAGGATTAAACTCAACGGTACGGTTTACAACTACATTATTTATTGTTTTGGCTTCTTCGCCCGGCATTTGTATTTTTACATCAACCTGTGTGTTTGAACCAACACCAAAATGTTGTGTCATTGAACCTTGAGATGTATAGCCTTGCATAGCGTATACATCACGATATCCGATTAGATAGTCGTTACTAAAATTACGTCCTGCTTCATAAACCCAAATTTTGGCTCCAATACCATCGGGATTACCGGCAATATCATTTACAACAACTTTGAGCCAGTTGTTGGGTGTTTCTGTTGTGTTTTTGAGCAATTGATTGCGACCAAAATCAATGGTATCATAACTTGAACCGTTATAAAGATTCCCTTTGGAAACACCATAAAGATCCAATAAACCATCATTATCATAATCCATCATGATTCCAGCGCGTCCATCTGAAAAAATTGCTTCTGCGCCAGTACCCGTCAATGCGGTAAATGTATCATCACCATTGTTGAGATAGATACGTGAAGAGTGGTCATCAACAACATCGCGACGGTTACTGCGTACCGCATACAGATCTTCATAACCATCATTGTCGATATCTCCGGATACCAGACCATATGCTTCAATATTGATATTTGCTGTATTTGAAATGTCGGTAAATACACCGTTACCATTGTTTTTAAGTACCAGTACTCTGGGATCAGGGGTTGTGGATGTACTGGATGGTGCCAGGAAAATATCAAGGTCACCATCATTATCATAATCCATCATTGTGGGATTATTGGCTTTAATTGATTGGTTGGCATTTCTGCTTGCTGCTTCGTTAGAGAAATTACCTGTACCATCATTAATGAGTAAGCCACAGGCTGCACTACGCTGTGCGATAAAGATATCTACGAAACCATCGTTGTTGACATCACCGGCAACTGCGCCCATTACCGCACCTGTAGGATTGTTGGTGCCGCGGGTTTCGAGTGAAAATGTGCCGTCACCCTGGTTTACATATAATTCATGATTTTGAGTGCTGCTTACTGCAAAAATATCAAGGTCGCCATCATTTTCAATATCAATCGCCATTGCATTTACAGTGCTATAGTTCAGTGAGCTGATACCTCTGGATGTGGATTGATCACTGAATACTCCACTGCCATTATTGATATATAATTTATTTGGTGAATTGACTTTGGCGATAAAGAGGTCAATGTCGCCATCGCCATCAAAATCTGCAAAAGTAGAAGAGTTTGAACAGTTGGTATTGTCTATACCTGCTGAACCGGCATCTTCGGTAAAGAGTTGTGAATTGCTGTTCATATAAAGGGCATTAGGAATACCATCTGCAGTATTACAGTAATTAAGATAAATATCATCCAGTCCGTCATTGTTCAGATCAACAAGAGAAACTCCCTGTTCACCAAAAATCATATCTGAAGCCAGATCTGCAGATTTGGTGACATTTTCAAAACTATAACTGCTGGAAGGTACCAGGATCTGCAAGTCGGTAAATGTAGGGCCGGCCATAGAGCCGTATTCATTATCTGAACCCAGGAAAATGTATTCAAAATTTTCGATCTGGTCTTTGTATGCTTTTCTTTTTACCATCTCACCATCAATAACGATCCAAAGGTATTGTGGATTCCAGATGATCTTGAATGTATGCTCCATTGTAGCATCCCATGTCTGCATGGTTGTATTAGAGATGTTCATGGCATTGGGATTGCCTGTATCTCCACCATAAAACGGAGTTTCAACCAATTTCCAGGCTACATTGCCGCCAGAAATGTACTGTGCGTCCGGTTCGGTTTTCAATAATACATAAGAACCGGGAGTACTGTTCATATCGCGCCAGCTTCCAGCAGACCTGGACCATAAAGACATTAAACTCCAATCGTTATTCACCTGAGTGGCCGGGTTTAGATTTTTGATCTTTACCTGCATTGTACCTTCATGCGGCAAAAATTCATTCAATTCTACAACCAGTTTGCTGCTGGGACCGGTAGTTTTCCACCCATCGGCTTGAAATGAACCGTTGCTGTTTGTAATATAGCCAATATCTTTTTGACCCGCACTGACCAGATCATCCTGATAGAGAACAGATGTATGGGTGGGTGGGACTTGTGCTGTAGCTATAGATGCACAAAGAAAGACCAAAGCAACTGAGAATAACCTAAATGTTTTTTTATACATGAGCATACCCGCTAACATTTTGTTTATACCACGCTTACATGGCAATATAAGGATTTTTGTTTTTTTTTCAAAACAGAGACTTATTTTAGTAATACTAATTTAATGGTATTTCGGTATCCGGTGCCTACCATACAGCAATAATAGATGCCGGAGGTAACAGAAATGCCGTTATCGTTTTTACTGTCCCACATGATTTGATGATATCCGGCTTTTTGTTTGCCTGAATAGACTGTGCGGACCAGTTGACCGTGTATGTTAAAGATATAGATATCAATTTGCTGCGTTTTGTTCAACTCGTATTGCAGTGTTGTTGTTGGGTTGAACGGATTTGGATAATTCTGATGCAATATATTATCAGTCGGCACTGCAATTTGTATCTGAATTGGGTCAAAGGATTCTGTGCGACCTGAATATTCCATTTCTTCAAGTTTGTAATACCAGTTTAATGTCTCTGCACCGGGCTTGTCTTGAATTTCGTATTCACCACCAGGTACAGGTAAAATCAATTCCGAATTGATTTTGGTATAGGGTCCAAGTTTTCCCGGAGCGCGATACAGGTTAAAGCCTGCTGTGTTGTGCTCACTTGCTGTTTCCCAGGTAATGGTAACCAGGTCCTTGTCAGCATATGCTTCAAAAGCGGCAAGCTCTATGCTGCTGCTAATATCAATTGTCCATGCGTGATGGGTTGTGTCAATTCCATCGGTTATGTTTACATCAACTTTGAATTGCTGCGGCCATGAACTGTTTGGCTGAATGATCAATCTGTTTGAATCTTCCGGTGTGCTTACCGGATTCTTGTCTACAAACCATAGAAATGTTAAAGGATCGTTATCAGCATCTGTAACATGAACTTCGAATGCAGAGATTGCATATAAATTCAGCGAAAGTGCAGTCTGCTCTGGTATTGTGGACTGTACAACCGGTTTACGGTTCATGTTTGCAACATGCAGGACAACATCTTGAGTTGCTGTACCGCCATTTTCATCCGTTGCCGAGAAGCGAATGGTATAATCTCCCTGAGAATTGTATCCGGGTGTCCAACTGAACTGCCAGGTTTCGAGCGAATCAAATTCCGCTCCTGCCGGAAGATTTGATGCAGACAATGTTACTTCAGTACCTTCAGGATCGCTTGCCTGTACTGTAAAGATCAAAGTCTGATTTTCAGTTACGGTTGTATCTGTGACTACCTGAATGACCGGTAGATTATTCGCTTTCAAGTTCGCTGTAAACTGGGCTGATTTTCCGGGAAGCACACCAGAAGTTACATTTACCAGCTGTGTACCAGATGCGCCCAATGTCCATTCTGCGGAAGCCAGGCCATTGTCATTGGTAATCAATGGTGATTCTGCTTGAATGCTTCCCTGGCCTGAACCTACTGTAAATACCACCTGTACACCGGGAATACCGTTTTGATATTCATCTACAACCTTTACCGTAAGAGAATCTGCCAGAGTTGCAAGTGCTTCACCGGTTTGCTCGTTGCCACTGACAACAACTATGTCAGATGCATTGTCAGGCAGTGCAGTAAGTGTAAAAGTTACCGGTGAACCTTTAAGTGTTGCGTTTGATGCGGTAAAAATATATTCACCAGCAAGGGTTCCCAGTTTTACCCGTGCGGATGCTTGACCATTACTGGTTGTACGAATTGGCTGCTCATCCATTACCTGGCCGCCTTCAGTCAGGCTGGCAAAGGTTATGGGCACACCCGAGATGGCTACTCCGTTATTATCAAGCACTTTGACAGTAAGCGGATAAACCGTAGCATCGACAGTACCTTCTGTATTATCTCCCAAAACGTGGATCAGCGTATCGGGCAGGGAGGAGGAAACCGAGCAGAGGAAATCAACACTTGATGTTTCATTGATTGACGCGTTTATGGTTACAGTACCTAAAAGTTCTCCGGCCAAAAGTTGGATTCTGGCTAAACCATAACTATCGCTGTTTATTGATGAAATACTGGTAAAAGACGCGTCACCTTGTTCTATGCTGAATTTAACCGGTGTACCGCTGATGGGTTTATTGTTTTCGTCAACAATCTTGACCGTTAGGGAATCGCTGAATATTGTACCGGGTGAGGCAAATTGTTCATCACCTTTAACTTTGGTGATATATGCTGTTCCTGGCATTTGCGCGGTTGCGGTAAAGGTCACGGATTGGGCAATGCCTTGTGCCGTTGCTGTTACTGTTTGAGAACCAATTTGTGGACCCAAAATCCAGTTGGTTTGGGTTTTACCCGATTCATCAGTATTATCTACCTGTGCAGGATCAAGTGATCCATTGCCAGAAGCAATTGCAAATTGCACCGGATGGTTTGATATGGGATTACCCATTGCATCTACAACCTGAACGATAAGCGGCTGCTGCAAAACTGAATTGATAGTACCGGATTGGCCATCACCGGAAACGATCTCTATTGCATCCGCAGAGCCGGCTGTAAATTCAACAACTTTGGTATCATTTATGGTTATTGCTTTATCTGTCACTTTTGCGGTTACTGTTTTACTCTCCGCAACCGTTGAAGTGATACGTGCACTGACCATGCCATTTTCATCGGAAGGATCTTCTGACTGTGTTATGGTATTTCCTTCACCAGTAATCATAAATTCAATCGCTTCACCGGGAACTGGTAGTCCCTGCGAATCTTTTAATTGTGCAGATATCAGCAATTCTGAGGTGCCATCTGCAGGTACAACGGAATCGGAAATATATAGTTTTGAACTGTCTGCGTTCGGTTGGCCGTATTCGGCACTTCCATATGCATAAAGAGGCGAGTTTTCGAGTGTCTCTATACCATCATCCGAGGTGATCTCTACTACATGAACACTGTCACCAATTTCGCTGCCAAGCATGAAATTAACTTTGGCAACACCGTTTGTCCCGGATTTAATGGTCAAGCTGTTAGCTTTACTGGTGCCTAATTTACCGCTGCCCTGTTTGACTGTAAAATTTACATTGTGATTGGCTATTACATTATTTTCATTGTCTGTAACCAGCACCTGAATTGCACTTGCCAGATATTCACCCGCCTGACCGTTTTGGTTTGCACCGGCAATCAGCTCTATCTTTTCGGCACGGGTGCTTTTTGCAGATAAACGAAATGTCAGTGGAGAACCGTTCAGGTGCGATCCGCCTTCAAAAAATGCTTTAGCGGTAAAAACATATACATATGGTCCAATACGTTCACCCAGAGTAGGATAGACAGATGCAATACCCTGTTCATTGGTGGTTTGTTGAATTTGAAGATTCCCTTCAAATGTTGCTCCACCGCTTTCAGAAACAAAAGTAACGGGATAATTGCTGACCGGAAAACCATTGTCATCGGTAACTTTGACCTGAAGCGGCAAAGTTATAGGCTGGCCAACTATACCGGATGTACTGTCTCCGGATACTTTGACGAGTGTGGTTGGCTCTGATGTAGCAGTTGCAGTAAAAGTAATGGGCGAACCTGTTAAAGGAACATTATTATATGTTGAAGTAACTGTTACAGAATGCGTTCCCGGCTCGTCATCCATGGTGAAATTAGCAGTAGCATAACCACTGGCATCGGTTTGTACGGTTGCCGACAGATTGTTGTTAACAAGACCCTTGTTATTGTTGACGGTGAAAATTACAGAATGTCCTGAAACAGGATTGTTATAAACATCCAATACCCTGACTTTAAGAGGGTTTGTCAATGTTTGTCCTACACCTGCGCTCTGGTTGTCTCCACTTGTCTTGCTGATTTTGCTGGCAGTACCTGATGTTGCGGATGCGGTGAAAACTATTTTATCATCCAATTCCGCATAGCTTGCTTCAACAGTGTGGAGATTTGTTCCGGCTGTTTGTCCCAGAGTTAGTGTTGCAGAGGCTTTACCGGTTACATCTGTTTTAACAGTTTGTTCGGTTTGACCATCAAGATTGCCGCTTCCACCGGTTACCTTGAAAAGAATATCAAAGCCACCACGGGGATTTCCCAGACTGTCTAACAACTGTACAACAAAGGGATTTGCAAGATCTTGTGTTACTGTACCGGTCTGATTATTTCCGGAAATATATTTCAAAGTTTTAATAGGAGCCAAAGATGTTGAGGCCAAAAAGGTTACACTGGTCAAGGGTGCGGAAACCAGAGACGCTTTTAGTGAATGTGCGTTTTCACCTTCTGCTTCACCCAGGGTCCATTGTACGGAAGCAATACCTGCCGCATTGGTCTGAACAATTTTGGTTGCCGATCCGTCAATGTTACCGTTTCCGCTGATGACTGTAAAGTTTACATTAACATTGGGATGAGGATTACCCCATGTATCGTGAATCAATACCTGGATTGAATCGGGTAGAGGAATTTCCGGAACCGAGTTTTGAAGATCTCCAGCTTGTTTTGTTATGAGCGTATCTACGCCGGGATTCACATTGGCTGTGAAATTCATGGGTGACCCAATCAAATCAATACCTTCGTTTTGGGCGCTGACAGACAATGTGTTAATAATATCTACATCTGTTCCCATTTTCCAACCGATTGCGGCGTATCCGTGGTTGTCTGTTGTTGTATCTACTTGTGTGCGGGTAGAACCATTCAGTGTACCACCACCATTGGTTATCTGAAAAGAGACTGTATGGTTTGGAACGCCACGTCCGCTTTCATCCACTACCTGGATTTTCGCGGAATCTGCAAGTACCTGTCCGGCGGGACCGGAAAGAACTGCATTTGAAACCCTTGCTATGGATGTGGGAACAGGTGGGTTGGCAGTTACTTCAAAAAACTGGTCTGCTGAAACAGAATAATATTCTGCAATTTGTCCGTTTGTAAATTCTACTTTGATATCACAGGCTGTATTTTGTGCAAGGCCAAAATGCAGTGCAGTTTGATTTTGACACATGTAAGCAACCGTTGTAACCGCTTCCTGGTAACCCAGTAAATAGTTGACGTCACCCATATGACCCGATTCATACACACTGACTTTGGAGCCATAGCCACCGTAATCGCCACCAGGGCCTATACATAAAACATCGATATAATGATTGTCGCTGCTAAGGTCGTTACGTAATAAAACATTATCGGTATAAACGGCTGCAATATAAGCATCTAGGTCGCCGTCATTATCAATATCACCAAATCCTGCTCCACGAGCAGCAGAAATGGCTGGTGAAGCACCTGCTATATTTCGCAGCGTCAGGTTACCGTTACCATCATTTAAATAAATTTTAGGAGTTGTACCTTCTTCTTTTTCATCATTACGGATAAGATACATGTCCTGGTCGGCATCATTGTCAACATCTCCAAAAATTAATGAATAACCGCTGACATAAATATTGTATTTGTCGGTTTGGTCAGTAAAGTAACCATTACCATTGTTGTAAAACGCGCTCATTCTGGGGATAGAAGCTGTGCCACCCAGCGCATAGTTCATGATGAACAGATCAAGGTCACCATCGTTATCAATATCAACAAAAGCGGCACCATGTGAGCGGTCACCTACGTTTACACCACGGGCGGGAGCTTCGTTGGTAAAATTTCCGTTGCCGTCATTGATGAATAACCAGTTTTCTGCTTCACGGCGGCAGACATAAAAATCTATATCGCCATCATTGTCAACATCTGCAGCAGTAACACCCTGGCGGCCATTTTCATCACCTGCGGGGCCGTCTGTGCCGCGGTTTACTCTTGTAAATGTGCCGTCACCATCATTTAAATATAAAACATTGGGATCACCCCAGTTCAATACATACAAATCAAGCCAACCGTCATTGTTAATATCGGAGGCTACTGCACCACGGCTGTAAAAATATTCTTCTTCAATACCAACCAGATCCGAAACATCTGTGAAATTGCCATTACCGTCATTACGATACATACGGTTCCTGCCTGGAGGCGGATTGGTTGCGTTTACAGGTTGATTGGTCATAAATACATCAAGATCACCATCATTGTCCCAGTCTGCACTGATAATGCCATGCGTATGACCTTCATCAGAGATATTTCTGGACGATGCAACTTCGCTAAAAGTGTTATTTTGCTGGTTGAGATAAAATTCTTCCGGCATGGTTGGGCCACCTGCATTGGATGACATGATATCGAGATAACCATCCAGATTAAAATCGCTGAAATTAACACCATGGCCATATCCTTCTGGATCAACGCCGCCAACGCCAGCCTGACTTGTAATATCGGTAAAGAGCAATACATCACTAGAGGGATCTTCTGAAGAATAAATGCGCATATTCTTGTAAATAGGGCCGGGTTGGGCTACATATACATTATCAGTACCTAAAAAGATATAACGGAAAAGTTCAGTGGGTGAACCGGTCATTTCCATTTCGCCCTGTACAACATCATCCACAATAGTCCATACACTGGTTTCATTCCAAACCAGTTTAAATTCATAAGTCCGGCTTACATTCCATGTGGCGCTTTGCATGTACCGGTCTTCAAGGCGTTGTCCGTCATAAGCTGCAAGCATTTTGTAACCGGCCATGCCTGCGCCATCTGAATAACCGGTACCGGTACGAATATTGATCCAGGAACCATGGGTACCCAGAATATCTTTACTGCCGTTTGCTTGAGAATAGAGGTTGATGATCTGCTGTTTGTCGCTAATATTCTGTACAGCAGGATTAAAGTTGGTTACCTGTACTGAAAAAGTACCTTCCAGAGGAAGTCCTGCCGGCAAGCTGATCATGAGCTGGCTGTTTTCATTCGTCGCTTTCCAGCCGGAACCTGTAATAAATTGTCCGCTATTGTTAGTTATTTGACCAACAGCCGGATCATTGTCGCTGTCGAGACTGCTGGAATATAACAGCGTTGTATGGGTAGGGGGATTACCAGCGTAAACATTGGGTATCAATACCAGTATTATTAGAACAATCGGGATACCTGTAATAAATGACCGCATTCAATTTCCTCAAGTTTTCAATATGTTGTAAAAAATTGCCAATATACAAAACAGTACCTCCCGAAATGCAAAAACCAGACCCCTTTACTGTATTTGTTTACCAAAATAAATTTACACAGATAATAATAATATACAACGAAACAGTTTAAAATGCTACAATATGTTTTGAGTTTTAATATATTGTTTATTAATGAATTAGGCCGGTTGATTCCCAGTGTTCAGCAGTTTCATGTTCATTTTTATTTTTACTGTGTTAAAAGTGATGTAACCGGGAAAACGTGTTAAAATTTGTGAAATGTTCCAAGATTTAACAAGGTGTATCAAAGCGATATAACAGGCCGCGCAGAATTTGCGCGGCCCTGAGAGTTTATTTGATGATCATCATTTGTTTGGTTAGTACCTGATCACCCGCTTTAAAGCGATAAAAATAGGTGCCTGAAGGTACTACAGAGCCGGACATATCTCGACCGTCCCATTGAAAACTGTGAATGCCTGAAGTCATTTGACCCAAATGTGCTTTGTGGACAAGTTGTCCATTGATATTAAAAATAGAAACATCTACATTTTTGTGAGTATTGAGAGAAAAACGGATTTGTGTAGCAGTTGCACCGGTTCTCAGGTTGAAAGGATTGGGATAGTTTTGTGACAGTTGAAATGCTTCGGGAGACGCGGAATCTGCCAGATCACCAATACCTGTAGGACGACCTTCTTTTAATACAAAGTCAGCACCGGTCAGTTCACCGGAATACCAAATATCATAAAAAAGCATATAAGGATCTGTATAATAACCGTCTTTGTAAACTCCAACTTTCCAGTAGCCGTCATCAAGTCCTATAAAGCTGAAATTACCGTTTGCGTCCGTGTATTGGATTCTGTAACTGGTTGCGGATTCATCATAATCATCAATTGCAACTACATATACATTCGCAGCCGGGGAACCATTTTCAAATGTAACCTGACCAGAAATTGAATTGACATCTGATTCTGCAGTAAAACCAAAGTTTTGGTTTTCAAGGGTTTGTCCCTCGCTTACGCTGAGGCTGAAATAACCATTAGCTGGATCACTTAGTGTGTAACCATCTTTTTCTGCCATAAGCGCCTGAATATTTCCTGGTTTGATACCCATTTTATAAGTACCATCAGCTCCGGAAACAGCTGAATATATATTGAATTCAAATGTACTCATATTAATTGCAGTTGCATATAATTCAACTCCTGCAAGAGGCGTTTCACCAACTTTACAAGTACCTGTAATAAAGGTTGTATATTGTTTTGCTGTGAAATTTGCAGTAGCGGTTTGTCCTTCATTTACGGTCAGGGTATCAACAGACGGATCAATATAGTAATCTGAAGAAATATCTTCCTGAATAAATAATGGTGCACCAACAGCTACTTCACCCGGCATTACACCTACTTTGTAATACCCGCTTTCATTGGTAAATGTAAAACTGCTAAATAAAGAAGTTAAATCCGTTCCGTATACCCATAACATGATACCAGGAACGCCTACACCGGCTTCCGTTTTAACATACCCTTCAACATAGGAAGTATAAGGCGGCATTTGAATGTTTACAGTTTTTGTTTCTCCTTCACCAACTGTAACATTGGTACTATCTGATGGCTGATGTGTGCTGGCAAGGTAACTGGTAGCAGATACTTTATAAGTACCGGGTTCCACGTTAATAAAATAGTTACCATTAGCATCTGTAATACCTGCACCATCCGCGTATTCGTCTGATTGGCTTTCTGCCCAAACGATTGCCAACGCTACAGGTGTTCCATCGTTTTCATCAGTTACAGTACCTGTAATATAAGGTGGGGTAGGTTGAATGTTTACATTCAAAATTGCTTGTGCTGTAGAACCATTCGCATCGATAACTTTGACAATAAACGTACCGGCTGTGAGAATATCGAGATCATTAGACAGGGATAGTGTAGATTGAAGCTTGCCATTAACACCGGTTTCGTCACCAATAATGTCTTCGTCACGATCAGGCGGATAGGTGATCCAGCCAATTCCATCAGTGATTACTGAATAATCAATGATTTGATCGGTAGCATTCAATACGCCGTTACCTTCTAAATCCAAATATACTTCAACCTGAGCAGAATTTCCATTAGAAGCAAGATCGCAAGTCATTACAATATCTGCGGGAAAAGAAGTGATTGTAGTGGAAGCAGCACCATTGAGCTTTAAATTTGATACCGCAAAGATTTGTAATGGAATTAAAAATAGTAACAATAACAGTACACGTTTCATTTTACCCTCCAATTTTATTTTATTGTATGTTAATGTTTTTTAGAGTTTTGACCCCATAATTATAAAGTTATTAAAATTAATTATGTTAGTCAATTGTTTTTTTGAAAAATACATTGTTTTTTCAAGCTGTAAAGTGATGCAACTCAACTTTTAGATAATATTTGTATAAATTCTTGAATTATATTAGCTTGTTTCGTACCTTGAATTTAATTGTTATATATTCAATGTTTTACAAGTTTAGTTTGATTGATTTATTTTATTTTCCGCATGGATTTATGAGAGCACGCTCTATCATTATTCTTTGTTGCGCTTTATATTATAACAAATAGGTATACATTAAACTTCCTATTCTTAGAGAGTACCATGAAGATAAAATGCGGTTTTTTATGCTTAATCATACCTTCGATCTTGTTTGCGGACACACTAATCCACACATTTACAAGTGCAGATAGCGGCAGGTTATATTTGGGTGATAAAGAAATCCGTTTTGTGTCGTTTACTGTGCCGAATTTGCATTACATTGATAACCATTATCGCTATGGTGCGGAATTGCCATGGCGGTTCCCGGACAATTTTGAGATTCTGGATGCATTGAATAGCGTTAAACAAATGGGTGTTGATGTTATCAGATTGAATCCGTTAACTGTTAGAACCATTCATGATCCCAATGAAAAACCCGTACATGTTGAATCCCCCGGAATTTTTAATGAGACTGCCTTTCAAACTTTGGACAAGGTCTTGTATTATGCCAACAAGATGGGAATTCGACTCATTATACCCCTGGCAGGAAACGATTCAGGTTGGGGAGGAATTGCAGAGTATGCAAGCTTTCGGGAAAAGTCGGTAGATGCATTTTGGAGTGATCAACAGATTATTCATGATTTCCAGCAAACCATTCGTTACCTGCTGAATAGAAGAAATATTTATACCGGTAAAAAATACAATAAAGACAAAGCCATTTTAGCATGGGAACTCTGTTCTGATATTAAAGCTCCTGATGAGTGGATTCGGTTAATGTCCGGATTTATCAAAAAGATGGATCCCTATCATCTACTGGCCTCGGGTTCATTTGATTTTGATATAGAATCTGCTGTATTTTCTGAGCCGAATATTGATATTTTTACTGTAAATATGGATTGTGATTCGATTTTAAAAAAAACAGCTATTGTAAAATCCATAATGGATAGCACTGATTTTGCAAAACCATGGTATTTGATTTATCATGGGAATTCCTGCAACACAAACTTTATGAAATTAATGGATCAGTCTATTGCGATGAATGCCAGTGGCGCTTTGATTTCTAATTTAAATATTCACAGCAGAGATGGCGGATTTTATCGTTATTGTAGATCAGATTCAATATTTAGTGGCTCATTCTGCTGGACTGGTAATTTATCGAATGAAAACCAGGATGAATTTTCAATTCCCGGAATAATAATAAATTACAACTGTCAAATAAATGATATAATTGAGCAAAATATCCATTCACCCGGAATTCCACAAATGTTACCAGTAACAAATGTATCTGCTATTAACTGGCAGGGATCAGCAGGAGCAGAGTATTATATTCTGGAGCGTGCAAATGGTCTAACTGGTCGATGGCAATCCATTGCACAAATTGCAGATACAAGTAATTATTTTGATTCCCTTTATCATGATACAACCGTTAAAGTCGGCAAGCGTTATTATTACAGAGTAATTGCAGCAAATCAGACTGGCCGCTCTGCTCCCTCTGCGCCTGTTTTGTCGAAAAAGGTTGATTTTTATACATTTATTGATCATTTTAATACAAACGATAAAGTTTTATTAAATGATGGACCTTTTAATCTGTTATCGAATCAATGTGATACAGAAATTCCTGATGAACATTGTCTAAGAGCAGATACGGGAACGGTCCTTGAATACCATTTACCAGGCCAGATGAAATCGATAAACTTGTTGACTTGTTTTCCGGATTCGGTATTTGATCCAAACTTTTGGGTTTCTCAAAACGGAAAGCAATATATCCCCTTGCAATTAAAGAGGTCAAACTATAGTTTTCCTGGTTTTAGTAATAAACAACCATCTGCACAGTTGTATGAGGCTGACAGGTTTCCGGTATATTCAAGATTTTTAAAAATTCAATGCAATGGAATAACTGATTTTTCAAGAGTGGAAGTAGAGTATGGAAATTAAAGAATTCTCACATCGGGTTTACAAAAACTTGTTTGAGAATATTTTACCATTTTGGAGAACTGTCGCGATTGATACTCAAAATGGTGGTTTTGTAGGCAAGGTGACATTCGATGGATTCCCTATTTATCAGGCCCCCAAGTCACTGGTGTTAAATGCTCAGTTGCTTTGGGTTTTTTCCAGTATTTGTCTGTATGAAAAACGTGATATTTACCTGCCGTTTGCTCAACAATCCTTTGATTATATTGTTGAACATTTCCTTGATGTAAAATATGGTGGTGCTTACTGGCAGTTAAATGCTGAAGGTAAAGTGATAGACACACAAAAAGAAATATATGGTCAGGCTTTTTTAATTTCTGCTCTTGTTGAACATTATAAAGTCACTCAGGATATGAATGTTTTACAGTATGCAACTAATCTTTTTGATTTAATGGAAGAAAAAAGTCATGATGATGAAAATTTGGGGTATAGTGAAGCATTTAAAAGAGACTGGACGCCTTTGAATGCTTCCAGATCCGGTGAAAATAGCAAACTGGCGAATCGTTCATTGTTGACACATTTATATATCCTTGGGGCGTTTACCAGTTTGTGCAGAATATGGAAAGACGGGAATTTGTTTTACAGATTAAAAGAATTGATAGAGCTTTTTTTAGAAAAGATTATCAACGCAGATTCTATGCATTTTAGATTATATTTTAATAAAAGTTGGAATGAGACTTCAAATCAGATATCTTTTGGTTTGGATATGGAAAGCTCCTGGATTTTGTGCGAAGCAGCACAGGTTCTGGGCAACAAAGATGTTATTGAGCAGGTTGAACAGCTTGCTTTAAATATTGCTGATACAACACTGGAAGAAGGTACGGATTTAGACAATGGATTGTTTTATCAGGCAACCCAAAAAGAAATTACAGATTTTGATAAACATTGGTGGCCCCAGGCCGAAGCTGCTGTTGGTTTTTTAAATGCTTTTATGATCTCACAGGATAGACGTTATTATGAAGCTTCGGTCAATAGCTGGTTATTTATTGAGAAAAATTTGATTGATACGGTTAACAAAGAATGGCATTGGAAAGTTACCCGTGGTCTTGAGCCAATACAAACATCTCCCAAAGTCTCTCCCTGGAAAGGTCCTTTCAATAATGGCAGGGCCTGTATTGAACTATTACGCCGATTATATCATATTAAAGCAGTTCATATGGATCAGGTTTTGTTGCAATAGCGATTCTGGAATTGTTATTGCATACTGATTTAATGGAATTATTGAGGATATTATGGAAAATCGCCGTCAGTTTTTAAAAAATATTTCTGTGGGCATGGGTGCTTTATGTTTGGGGCAGTTTACCGCAGGATGTACAAAGAGTAAAAACACATTACCCAATATAGTTGTCATTTTTGTAGATGATATGGGTTATGGCGATACTACCCGAACAGGGCATCCAACAATTAAAACTCCGAATCTTGACCGATTGGCAGATGACGGGGTAATTATGACCCAGTTTTATACTGCGAATCCTGTATGTTCTCCTTCACGCGCTGCCTTGTTAACCGGAAGATGGCCCATTCGAACAGGGGTGGTCAAAGTGTTCTTTCCGTATCATGATATTGGTCTGCCCCAATCAGAGATTACATTAGCAGATCTGTTAAAACAAAAAGGATATGCTACAGCTTGTGTTGGTAAATGGCATTTGGGCCACCATAAAGAATATCTGCCCACCAGTAGGGGTTTTGATTATTATTATGGCATTCCATACAGTAATGATATGAATTCTGAACGGCGGGGTGATCCACCCATTCCCATTATGCGCAATGAAGAAATTATCGAACAACCTGCAAATCAGGATCTGCTGACAAAGAATTATACAAGGGAATCCATAGAATTTATAGAGAGAGCTAAAGAAAAACCTTTCTTTTTATATCTTGCCCATTCCATGCCGCACATACCACTGCATGTATCGGATGATTTTAGAGATACTTCAAAACGCGGATTGTACGGAGACGTGATAGAGGAAATTGACTGGAGTGTTGGCCAGGTAATGGATGCGTTGAAACGTAACGGGCTTGAAGACAATACGTTTGTTGTTTTTACCAGTGATAATGGCCCCTGGATGATTCAGAAACAGAATGGCGGCAGTTCAGGATTGCTGCGGGGATACAAGGCAACCACCTGGGAGGGAGGTATGCGGGTTCCTTTTATTGCCAAATATCCACCACGTATTCCTAAAGGAAAGGTAACGACTGAAATGGGTACAACCATGGACCTGTTTGCAACCTGTTTAAAGCTGGCAGGGCTTGAGACTCCTGCAGACAGGATTATAGATGGACGTGACATGATGGACGTACTGGTTGGATCCGCCAATTCTGAAACAGAGAAAATTTATTACTATTATAACGATCAATTGAACGCCATACGGGTAGGACGATATAAACTCCATTTTCGTAAAAGTCCGGGCGATTATTCGTGGCAGGAATGTGATCCTTATGAATTATATGATTTATTAGTCGATCCATCTGAAAAATATGATTTATACAATGAGAAACCCGAGATCGTTCAATCTCTTATTAAAGAAGCAGATCGTTTTTTAGAGGATATTAAAGCTCGTAATGAGAATCAGGAATTGATTGACAAATTGATGAAACGTTAAATTTTTTAAAAAGCAGGCAGGTTATATTATATGGAAGTATCAGAAGTCAAGCAGGAAAAGCTGAACGAGATTGTAAATCTGGTCAATGAATCAGATATTTCATCAATCAAGAGTGTTGTTTCAAATATTATTAAAACGATCAGTGATTCGGCATCCACAGCCAAAGAACTCAAAGAGATTATACAGATTGATCCACCCCTGACTGCCAAAGTGCTTAAACTTGCAAATTCTGCGCATTATGCCAGGCGTACCAAAATAAGTGATGTAGAGCATGCAGTGATATGGGTGGGGTATGATGCTGTTAAAGAACTAGCGTTGAACCAAAAAGTGTGCGAGATATTTGACAAGGATGAATCCATTAAAGGTTATTCCCGCTACAAATTATGGAAAAATAGCGTAGGGGTTGCTATACTAGGTAAAATGATTTACAGACGAGAATTTGGAGAAAAAGGTGACGATATTTACGCGGCGGGATTATTGAGAAATATTGGTATTATTGCCATTGATCAGTTTATGCAGAATGATTTTCAAAAATGCCTGATAAAGTCAGAACAGGAAAAGATCAATCTCATCAAAGTTGAAAATGAGATTCTGGGAATTAATCATGCCGAAGTGGGCATGGCCATAACCAGGAACTGGCAGCTACCGGAAGAGCTTGTCGCCGCAATAGGATTCCATCATCAGCCATTGCTTGTGCAGCAGGCATATATGCAGCGAATGGTTTACACATTATATTTAGCGGATTATTTAGGGCAGGACAACAGGGTAGGATATTGTGACGCCCCCAAAGTTGATGATGATTTGTTTCGTCAATGCAGCAAGGCTATGGATATTGGGCCTTATGCATTTGATTATATCATCAGCGATATGAAAAAAGAATTGCGCGCAATGGAAATACAGGGAGTATTTTAATGTCTGATTCAAAACATATTGAGGAATTGGAAACCAAAATCAAAATGCTTGAAACCCGAGTTAAGCATTTGTCCAATGACCTGGAATTAACGCGAAAAGAAAATGAAGACTCGATTTCTAAATATTTTGATCTTTATTCCAATATGGAAAAAAATGTTGAAGAGCGGACTGAACAGCTGGCACAGCTGCAAAATGTTCTCAAGATGAAAAATGAGCAATTGGAAATCATGGTAGACGCTTCCCCGGGTATGATATTTTACAAAGACGTTAATGAAAAATATATCAGATTGAACAAGGGTTTTGCAGAAACTTTTGGTGGAGTAGTGCAGGACTATATCGGCAAGACACATGCCGACTTGTTTCCCTCTGACGCAGATTCTTTTTTTGCGAGTGATAAAATTGTTTTAGAAAAGAAAATACCGGTGTTGAACCAGACAGTTTTTGTAAATACATCGCGCGGTGAAAGACATCTACTTGTAAGTAAAGTGCCCTATAAAGATATGGATGGAAATGTAGTTGGTATTATTGGGTTTGCTTTGGATACTTCTGACATTTACCGGGCAGAGCAGGAGCGGGATACGTTGAAAGAAAAACTTGCCCGTTCTGAAAAGATGGAAGCAATTGGAACCCTGGCTGGTGGGGTAGCGCATGATCTGAACAATATATTGACGGGCATTGTAAGTTATCCGGATCTGGTATTGATGGAATTACCAGAGGACAGCAATCTGAAAAGACCGATCATGAGTATTCAAGAGGCCGGATTAAAAGCGGCATCAATTGTACAGGACTTGCTCATGCTCGCGCGTCGTGGTTTGGTTATGCCTGCTGTGTTTAATTTGAATACCATTATTGAAGAGTATTTAAATTCTCTGGAGCACGAAAAGCTTGAGATGTATTATTCAAATATAAATTTGATCAATAAACTGGTGAACAAAATATTGTCTGTGAAATGTTCTCCCTCACACGTGAATAAAGTGATTGGTAATTTGCTGACTTTTGTATACGAGTGTATGGGCAATGGGGGAACTGTCAAGATTTCAACCGTAAATAAACATGTTGACCATGCATTTATCGGGTATGAACGTATCCCCGAGGGTGATTATGTTGTAATCCGGGTGAAAAGTGATAATCTGGAACTGAGTGATGAGAATCTAAAGAGAATATTTGAACCTTTTTATACCAAAAAAGTTATGGGCCTGGGAGGTTCAGGACTGGGAATGGCTGTTGTTTGGGGTGTTATTAAAGATCATACCGGTTATATTGATGTTTCTAATTTGGGGAACAAAGAGACGGCTTTTGAATTGTTTTTCCCTGCTACCCATTTTGAAAATCAACCGGACACACCTGAAAACAAGCTGGCCAAGATTATGGGGAATGGTGAGTTGATTATGGTTGTTGACGATCTTGAAAAACAACGAGAGATTGCATCTACAATTCTGCAAAAGTTGAATTACAGGGTAGTGACCGTGCCGAGCGGGGAAGAAGCTGTAGCCTATTTAAAAGAGCATGCTATTGATTTGTTTGTGCTGGATATGATAATGGAACCTGGAATTGACGGATTGGAAACCTATGAGAGGTTGCTGCAAATTAATCCCGATCAAAAAGCAATCATCACCAGCGGATACGCAGAAACTGAACGTGTCATTAAAGCCCAGCAATTAGGAGCAGGGCCCTATATTCGTAAGCCGTATTTAATTGAAACTCTGGGTAAAGCAATTAAAAAAGAGCTGAAAAAGGAAGGACCCACCCGTGAAATATAGACTTTTGTGCTGTATATTTTTCTTTTCAACTATACTGTGGGCAGCACCTGAAAGTAAAAATTATTGTGATTTTGTAGATCCCATGATTGGGACGAGCGCGCATGGACATACGTTCCCCGGAGCGGTTGTACCTTTTGGCATGATGAAGTTAAGTCCTGATACCGGCATACGGGAATGGGACTGGTGTTCCGGGTATCATTATTCTGATAGTTCAATTATGGGGTTCAGCCACACCCATCTCAGTGGAACCGGCAAGGGAGGATTGGGTGATATCCTTTTAATGCCTTATATTGGCGAAACCAAGCTTGAGCCGGGTAGAAAATCAAATCCCGATGAAGGTTATCGTTCCCGCTTTACGCATGAGCGTGAGGTTGCAAAACCCGGATTTTACCAGGTTTATTTGCAGGATTATGATATTGAGGTCTCTTTAACAGCAGCCAAACGTTCAGGTCTGCATAAATATGTCTTTCCGGAATCTGTATCTCCTAAAATATTATTGGATCTTGTACATGGTGTCTATGATCGGCAGGTGCTCTATTCTTCTGTCAGAGTGGAAAACGATCAATTGATTACCGGCAGTAAACATGTTATGGGCTGGTCTAAAATGCGTCAGTTGTACTTTGCAATTGAATTCTCAAGACCCGTTAAAGAATTTACTATTTACAAAGATGGGAAATCCGTTGGTAATGCTTTGTTGGAAGGCGGAACGGATCTAAAGGCAAGTTTTACGTTTGAACAAACTAAAAGTCCGGTTGTTTATGTTAAGATCGGTTTGTCTTGTGTCAGTACCGCCGGTGCCATTCAGAATTTACGTGCTGAAATCCCTGGCTGGGATTTTAATAATGTAGTTAGAGCAGCAGAAACTGCATGGAACGAAGAGCTTGGTGTGATTGATGTTGATGCAGATCCGAAAACACGCACCACGTTTTATACCTCTCTATATCATAGTATGCTGTTCCCGGAAATCCATCAGGATGTTGACGGTCAGTATAGAGGGCTCGATCAAAATATTCACCAGGCAAAGGATTTTGAAAATTATACCATCTTTTCATTGTGGGACACTTATCGGGCGTATCATCCACTTATGACGATATTAAAACCGGATTTGGTGAATGATTTTATTAACAGCATGCTTGCTCATTATGATCAAAACGTTTACAAAGTGCTTCCGGTTTGGTCCATTTATCATAACGAAGCCTGGACCATGACCGGTTATCATTCGGTACCGGTAATTGTAGATGCTTATTTTAAAGGCATACGTAATTATGATGTTGAGAAGGCATGGCAGGCTATCAAGGCCAGTGCCGAATGGGGCGATTATGACGGACTGCAATATTATATGGATATGGGTTACGTACCTATCGATAAAGATAATGAAGCTGCGTCAAAAACCCTGGAATATGCGCTTGATGACTGGGGTATTGCTCAAATGGCTAAAGCGTTGGGCAAGGACACAGATTATAATACCTATATTGCACGATCAAAAAATTATAATAATGTTTTTGATGCGGAAACCGGATTTTTTAGGGCAAAATTATCTGACGGACAGTGGCGTGAGCCTTTTGATTCCAATTATTCAAAATACCGAGGAGATTACACCGAAGGTAACGCATGGCAGTATAACTGGTTTGTACCCCAGGATCCATACTCGCTGATTGATCTGTTGGGCGGGAAAAAGAAATTTGTAAAAAAATTGAACCAGTTTTTCTCGTACGAGTTTGTTAAAGGAGAGGTTACTCCGGTAGATATAACCGGTTTGATTGGACAATATGCACATGGAAATGAACCCAGCCACCATATAGCTTATCTCTATAATTATGCGGCCCAACCCTGGAAAACTCAGGAACGCGTTCATCAGATTCTAACAACATTGTACGACGAATCACCGGAAGGTCTATGTGGAAATGAAGATTGTGGACAAATGTCTGCCTGGTATGTTTTCAGCGCAATGGGTTTTTATCCTGTAAATCCTGCAAACAGTATCTATGTGTTTGGTTCACCGGTAGTTGATAAAGCAGTGCTGAATCTTTTTAGCGGTAAACAATTTATTGTCAGGGCTGAAAATTTTTCGGATGAAAACAAGTATATTCAATCTGTAACATTGAATGGTGAAAAATGGAATAAATCCTGGATTCAGCATAGAGATATAATACAGGGCGGGGAACTGGTTTTTAAAATGGGAAAAAAACAAAATAAACGATGGGCAACAAGTAAAAAATCTCTGCCTCCTCTGGCTGGTTATTGATTATATTAAAATGAGGGTGATATGAAAAAAATAATTATCGCAGGTATTGTGGTTATACTGGCGTCTTGTGCGCCCAAAATTACAACACGAACCTATACAGAAAAGTTTGAAGGTTTAACACAGCTTGTTTTAGCCTCAGAAACCAAAAATGTTGATTTTGTTGAAACCGTTAAAAAAACAGCATTGGTGTTTTTAAAGAGTGATGCACAGGTACAGGTGAATTCGAGTGTAACGTTTGATTTTTACCTGGATTTTGATAAAGATCCATACGATATCAAGTATGATCAAAAGGAAAAAGCATTAACCGTTTATGCACCACCGATTCGAGTAAAAAAACCTGTGATTAACGGATCGACAGTTAGTTATCCTGAACGTGGTTTGCTGGTTAATGAAGACAGGGAAGCTATCCAGATATTGGAAACATTAACTGATCGTTTTGTTCAGGAAGGGGAAAAGTTGTTAACTGAAAGTTATGTTCAGGATAAATGCAATGAAAAGGCAACTGCTTTTTTTATGGATATGTGTAAAGAAATGGAACTGGGGTGCAAACAAGTCAAAGTTGTATTTTCTGATTACTAGAAATGATAAAGCCCTCGGGTAGAAGAGGGCTTTATACAGAGGTCGGGAAAATCAAGGGTAAATATAGTTATTCAGCATATATCTATCACATAAGGGAGTAAAACTCCTCTAAAGACATTTGGTACATTTGGCTTGAAAAACTCTTTGTAGACCCTTTCTTTTTTGTTAAACTAGCGCCTGAGTGTATCAGGCGCTAGTTTTTCGGAGGTTGGGAAAAGAAAAGTAAATGGTTATGAAAGGGTATACTTGTTCAAAGAACTAAAATCTATTAATTGCTATTAATTTATTGCGTAAAGATCAACCATCTTCATGTGAATACTGTTAAAGAATTCGTTAGGGTCAACGGTTTCAGTATCTACATTTTCAATCAAGTTTTTATTGTTCAACAAATCCAAAGTGATTTTGGCGTTAACGCGAATATATGCTTTGTCATCTTTGTTAGCCATTGATTTCAAGATATTTTTGTATTCGCTGGTTTCGAATTCAGGAGAACGAGATTTTAAAACTGCAATGCGATGCAGTGCGCTGTTGCGAACACCTGCGTTATCTGATTTTAATGCAAGTTTGTATGCTTTTTCTGCCAATTCTAAACGATCTTTTGATACATTTTCAGCTGCTAAACTGTTGCCTGCGAACAGGGCTACGAGTACAAATAAAACGATATATTTTTTCATGATGCTTGCTCCTTTATGGTAGTGCTAAATTTGATGTTTTATATATTTGTTACAAAGCTTTGTAAACTATTTCAATTGATGTTCACCCTTACCTTAGCAAAGGGTGTGCCACAAGCTTTTTTGGTTTGTAAGTTATTGTTAAAACTGGCTTTATGTTGAAAATATTTTTTGGGGGACCTTGAAAAGGGGTGCCACAAAAATTCCACCTTGTTTAGCTGAACCGGTTCAAGCTGTTGTAAAATAATATTTTATGTCAAGATGAAATTTTGTGGCATATGGTAAATCTGTGGCACCCTTTATTTGCGGGCGCGTTGAAGTCTGTTGTTTAGTGCTCTGCGGGTCATGCCAAGCATTTGTGCTGCGATAGTTTGGTTACCATCCGCGCGTTTTAAAGCTTCAGCAATGATACTGTTTTCTATTTCTTTAAGTGAAGGTAAGGGATCAGGAAAAATAATGTTGTTCAATCCGTGAATTTCTGTTCCCGCGTCCATGTTTGTATTTTGAATGGTTTTAGGGGTTACAACTTCACGGAATGTTTCCGTAGACAAGACGCCTGATTTATGACGACTAACTGCATCGAATATCATGCCTTCCAGTTCACGGATGTTACCCGGAAAATCATAATTGTTCAGCAATGTGAACAGTTCTCTGGGAGGTGTTGGGCGTTTTTTGTTCAACTCTTTTGATGCCTTGTTCAGGAAAAAGTTGATAAGTAAGGGGATATCCTCTTTACGCTCACTGAGCGGGGGAATATTTACATGGTGTGCTTTTAATCGGTAGTATAAATCTTTTCTAAAGGTTTCATCTTCAGACATTTGATCGATATCCCGGTGGGTTGCTACCACAACCCGGGCGTCAGACATTTTGGGGATATCTGAGCCTATGGGATAATATTGCTTTTCCTGGAGCAATCTCAAAAGTTTGACCTGAGATTCCATGCTGAGATCACCGATTTCGTCTAAAAACAAGGTTCCGCCTGCAGCCTGTTCAATGAGACCTTTGCGTTCCTTGTCTGCTCCGGTAAACGCGCCTTTTTTATGTCCAAAAAGGCTGTCTGAAAATAGATTGTCATCAAGGCCAGCTACGTTAACAGCAATAAATTCACCTTTTCTACCGCTCATGTCATGTATAGAACGGGCAAACAATTCTTTACCGGTACCGGTCTCGCCGGTTACCAAAACCGGCAATGATGTACCCGCAACTGCTTCAATGTATTGGAAAATTGAGCGCATCAGGTTGCTTTTGGTGATAATATGCTCAAAAATTTCAGGGTGTTCCAACTTTCCTGAGAGCAGGTATTGTTTCAATTTAACGTTTTCTGCCATTACTTCACGTAATTCAAGTGCGCGTTGAATTGCCGTCACCAGACGTGAGTCATCAACGGGCTTGACGATATAATCAAAAGCGCCAGCTTTCATACACTCTACAGCAGTTTCTACCTCGTTTACCGCAGTTATTACAATTACCGGAACATCCGGGAAATCTTTGACAATCAAAGGCAGTAAATCCCAGCCGGACATCTCGGGCATGGTCATGTCGAGAGCTATGACGGATACGGTTTTTTCTTTCAATATACCCATAACTTTGGTACTGTTTTGACATTGTAAAACATTGTTGATGCCGTTTGAACTGAGCGTAAAGCCCGCACTGAGGAGGAAATTCTCTTCATCATCAACAATAAGTACCGGGAATTCAGGGTAATCTAATGCGTTCATGATATTGCTCCAAAATCTTTATCATTCAGAGGAATTGTTATTGTGGCGGTTGTACCGAATCCTAACCGGGAGTCAAGATGCAATTCTCCGCCATGATCTTTAATAATATTGTATGCGATGGAAAGCCCTAATCCTGTTCCACCGATTTCGCGTTTGGTCGTAAAAAACGGATCTATAATGTGTTTCATATCGTCTTTGGTGATTCCGTCACCATTATCCATAACTGAGAATCCAACCTGGTTCGATTCCCGGTTCCAGAATGTAGTAATGTGTAATTGTTTTTCTTTTTTGCTCAGAGCTTCACAGGAATTTGTAATTAGATTGATCAACAATTGTTCAAGTTGTTGGAAATTGCCTTGAAATTCAGGCAGCTTGGGTGCAAATTTTACCTTGAAATCGGTTGTAGATTTTTTGATTAAATTGTTTACGATTAGGATAGCGGCTTCTACAACTTTATTCAGGTTAATGGACTGGTCTAAAACACCGGTATCGTGACGTGCAAAGTTTTTCAGGCTTTCTACAATTTTTTTAATTCGTTGCCCGCCTTCACTAATACCGGTTATCAGTTCAGCAATCTTGTCGTGGGCTTTAGAATAGGGCATACCAGCCAGAACAAAATCACCATGCTCATTGTAATATTCGTCAAGAATGGGTTTTGTGCTTTCCCAGGCTTTATTGATCATCTTGTTGTTGAGCATTATGAAATTGTTGGGATTATTGATCTCGTGAGCCACACCCGATACCAGAATACCCAGTGTAACCATTTTATCAGCCTGAACCAGCTGCTGCTGGCGCATTTTATCAAGTTCTTCCGCTTTTTTCAATTCTGTAATGTCATTTATCAGGCCGTCATAGGAAATTACATTTCCTTTTTCATTTTTTTGCAATACAATCGTGCTCTTAACCCATCTCAATGATCCATCCCTGTGGGTGATGCGATGGACCAGCGGTTTTGAAGATTTTCCCAGCAGGGCTTTACGTGCATGCTCTCTGACATCATCACGGTCTTCATCGTATACCATTTCAATCCAAAGATCGGGATTCATGGCAAAATCTTCCTGTGTATAACCGGTTACAGCAACGCAGCCGATACCATGGAATGTATCAACAGGTTCACCAAATTCCACTTTGACAGAATAGACATAATCGGTAAGGTGGTGCAATAGCTGTTTATGCCGTCTTTCACTTTCAACGACATCATCAAGAATGGTTTTATGTTCGGTAACATCATAATACTGCTCAATTCGACCGCCTGCATACAAACCGGTTTTTATTGGCATGCTCCAGTATTCAAGACAGCGCACCATTTCTCCGTGATTATTGACACGGCAGCATTCAAAATTTACAGTTTCTATTGAACCATAAGAGGAATTGACCATTTTTTCAAAATTTTCAGGATTTTGAAACAGATGTTTGACCGTGGATTTTAGATAATCCTGAGCATTTTTGCCAATAATATCAATACGTTTCAAGCCTGTATAGTACTCGTAGGCACGGTTAACCCAGACGATATTGTATTTATAATCCAGTATTACAATACCTACTTTGGTGCTTTCCAAAACATCATTTGTAAGTGAACGATATTTTAATTCACTGGTAAGCAGGGTCTTTTCGGCTTTTTTTCGTGCAGTAATGTCATTGATCAGCCCATTATAACCGTAAAATTTGCCGTTTTCATCACGCAATTGTACAACGGTGTTACGTACCCAGCGTATACTGCCATCTTTATGGATTATTCGGTGTTCCAATGGGGGAACGGCCTTTCCGTCACGGGCCATTTGGGCCTGCTTGGAGACGGCTTCCCGGTCTCTTTTGTATACCATTCTAAACCACAGTTCAGGATCTTTTGTGTATTCCTTTGAGGTGTATCCGGTAACAGACACACAACCCGGACCGTGCATGGTTTCGGCGGGTTTAGTTTTTTTGAATCTAACGGTATATATATAATCTGTCAAATAGTCCAGTAGTATATTGTGCTCTTGAGGACTGGTTTGAACATTATTAATATTGGCCTGTGTATTATCGTATTTATCTTTATATTCGCGTAATTGCTTGCGCAGAGTCAACACTTCACGGTAAAGCTGGTCTCTGGATTTATACTGGTCTCTCATACATTTTCCGTTTTTATACAATACTGTAACTTACGAAATCGTAAAATAAAATAAAAATAATATTTAAAAGAAATGAGGGTGTTTTTTTCAAGAGGGACGGATAGTTTGCAAGAATAAATAAAAAAAGCCCTGATTGTTTAAATCAGAGCTTAAAAAGTTTAACAACCGCAAGAGCCACCACAGCCGCAGGAACCGCTTTTGCTTGGATTGTCAATCACAAAACCGCTCCTGTTTTCATCAGTCTGGTAATCAATGTTGGCCCCTTTAACCATTTCAATTGAATCGGCGGATATCAATACAGATAATTCACCAAAATCAATTTGCTGGTCTGTTCCTTTTTTATAATTCTCAAAAAGCACTAGGTAAGAATATCCTGAACAGCCGGATGCATTAACGCCAAGACGCAAAAACTTGTATTGATTCTCATTCTCATGCATAATGGTTAAAAACTGTTTTTGTGCTTCCGGTGATATATTGATAAGGGCCTGTTCAAGACCGGTTTCTACTTGTGACATATCTTTCTCCAAATTATCTGATACATGGATTTTACGATTAAAAATATAAAACAAATCAATTTGTCAAATATTCCGGTTTCATTTAGATTTGAAAATTATTATATTTTTTTCTGTCTCTTTTTTATCAGGTATGTACATGTTGAATCACGATCTATATAACGCACTACCCCAGGAAATAAAAACAGCGCTTGAATCCGTTTTAAAGGATGATTTATCACGGTTTGTCAATTCTCCGGAAGAACCTGCAGCAATACGTGTTAATTCTTTGAAATTAACTGTAAATGATTTTCTGGAAAAAATGAAAAAATGGGATTGTGGTTTTTCTCCACATCCCTACAATCCAACCGGATTGATCTTGCATGATGATATTTCCCGTTTAACCCATACGCTTTCATATTACTGTGGCGAGTTTCATGGACAGGGTATTTCTTCGCAGATCCCGGTGTTGGCACTTGATCCGCAACCCGGAGATTCAGTGCTGGATATGGCTGCGTCACCCGGCTCAAAGTCAACACAGATTGCCGCCATGATGCAAAACAAGGGACGACTATTGTTGTGTGATCCCTCATTGAAACGGCAGCAACCCCTGTTAACCAATACATCCCGGGCTGGCATTGTTAACGATGTTTTTTTGCAAATGCCGGGGCAACGCATGGGGCGTTTATTTTATGAATCTTTTGATCGTGTACTTGTTGATGCACCTTGTTCCGGACTATCAAAATTGCCGGGACAGGTTTTGCGAACCGGAAGTCTGTGGAGTGTTACCGGTCTTGAAACCCTGTTAAACACGCAAAAGCATATGCTGGTGTCTGCAATCAAGGCAGCTAAACCCGGTGGTACCATTGTTTATTCAACATGCACCCTGACTGCTGAAGAAAATGAAGCCATTGTTAACAGTGTTCTGGCAGACTATCCTGTCGAATTGCAATCAATGGACTGGTTAGAGGGGGAATCTGTATCAAATGGGATTTTGGAATACAATGACCAAAAGTATGACGAGTCTATACAAAAAACCAAACGGGTATTTCCGCATCCCCAGCCATTTGAAGCGTTTTTTGTAGCCAAGCTGAAAAAAACAGATACAATACGATTTAAAGGAACCCCGCCTAAAATTGAGAGTATTTATTTGCAAAACAGTGATGATCCCCGGCTTGTACCGGTTATTGATTATATAAGTGAGCGTTGGGGTATTGAGAAATCATTTTTTGATGATTATAAATTTAACCTGACCAGTAAAAGGCTTTGGCTATGCGGTAAGGACTGGGAATCTTTTCCTGCGGAAATGTTTATCAAATCCGGACTGCCTGTGGCCGTGCGCAAAGGTAATCAATGGAAATTGACTAGTAACGGCGCCCAGTTTTTTGGTAATAATATTACCCAATCTTTTATTGAATTGGAAGAAAAAAGTCTAAAGGAACTGTTTTATAATAGCAGGATGGATTTTGATGGTATAAAAAATGGTTATTATGCCTTGAAACATAACGATGAAATGATTGGCGCTGTATCATTTATGCTTGGTAAATTGAAAATATCATTACCGCATCAATTCAATTTGATCTTGTAGAATTATTTCTTATTTTAATAGGAAACAGAAACCAACTGTAAAAAACAATTGAGGTAATTCATGGCTATTGCAGCTAAAACTGTTGACGAAATGTTTGATAAATTAAAAATAAAACTCAAAGGCATCGTTCCGGATGTTGAATTGCGTATCAAAGCGGAACTTGCCATGGAGATAAATCAACTCAAAGAAGAACGGAATGCCGTTATTCTGGGTCATAACTATATGGAACCCGCTCTGTTTCATTCAGTACCAGACTATACCGGAGATTCTTTGGGACTGTCACGCCTTGCAGCTACAACGGATAAAGATGTTATCGTTTTTTGTGGTGTAAGATTTATGGCTGAAACAGCCAAGATCCTGAGCCCTGATAAAACGGTATTATTACCATCTCCAAAGGGCGGTTGTTCTTTGGCAGAAAGCATAACAGCAGAAGATGTGCGTAAATTGAAAAAAGAGTTTCCCGGTGTACCGGTTGTTACGTATGTGAATACGTATGCTGATGTAAAAGCAGAAAGTGATGTGTGCTGTACTTCGGGTAATGCTGTGCAGGTTGTGGAATCCTTTGGTGATGAGGCTATTATTTTTTTGCCGGATGAATTTATGGCTAAAAATATTGCACAGGAAACGGGAAAGCGCATAATCTTTCCATCAAAAGATCCTTCAGATGTTTCCAAGCGTGGCAATGGGCTTGATTATCAGATTGTTGGATGGTCGGGGAAATGTGAAGTGCATGAGCAATTTACCCCCGAGGATGTTGCAAATGTACGTAAACAATTCCCGGATGTTGTGGTATTGGCGCACCTTGAATGCAGTCCTGAAGTTATTGAGGCTTCGGATTATGCGGGCAGCACAACCGGTATGATCAAATATGTACAAGAGACAAAGGCAGAGCGATATTTGCTGTTGACTGAATGCAGCATGGGTGACAATATTGCCGGTGAGAATCCTGACAAGGAAATGCTCAGGCTTTGCAGTGTTCGGTGTCCACATATGAATGAAATAACCCTGGAAGAAACCCGGGATGCTTTGAAATTGATGAGATATCAGATTGAAGTGCCAGAAGATATTCGGGTGAGAGCAAAGACAGCTGTGGATCGTATGATTGCTATTGGCTAGCAATTCAGGATTTTATATAATGATGGAAGCGGATGTTTAATTTAAATGTCCGCTTTTTTTTGTGCTTTTCTTTTTTTTAACAACTGCTCCACCGAGTATCGCAAAAATGAAAATTGAACCCAATATGGCTGCCGGTAAAATGGGTGATGTGTTTGTGATTTTATCAGGATTGCCATATAAAGTAAATGCAGCCCAGTATAAGGGGTGCTGGTAATGCTCCCCGTTTATTTCTTGCGATGATTTAATAAGATCCCTCTTGGCATTTGCTAGCGCATCTGCTTTGTCCATTTTTTTTGTTAAATAATAATGATAAAATAAAGGCATCAGTTTTGAAGTAAATCGGTCATCCACTTTCCAATGTGACATGAGAACGGATTTTGCTCCCGCTCCCATAAATAATCGGGGCAAGCCCAGCAATCCTTCTGCGGCCATATTTTTGCCTCTACCGGTTTCGCATGCACTCAATGTAACCAGTTCACAATCCAGATCAAGGTCTTCTATTTCATAACCCATTAAAATTCCATCGTTTGTAGAATCCTCACTGGAAGCAAGAATAAGGCCTGAAAAAGCTTCAAATGAAGTGTCTACAAAAGCGTGTGTAGCAAGATGGAGAATGTCATATTTGGATGCATTTTGGGAAAAGTAGGTTTCAATTGCGTTTTGTCGTTTGTAGAGCTTGACCCGGCTAGTTAATTTTGATATTTCATTTGCTTCCAGTTCAGCAAACGGGAGGGCCTGAAAATTCCAGCCGGTACGTGAACGGTATTGTAATACATTGTCTGAAATTTCATTAACATTTGAAAACGGATTTGCAAAAACCATCATGTTGGGTCTGTTGAGCAATTTCAAGCCTGATTTTTTTAGTATATTGCTGGTGGGGCTGTAAAATAATGAATATTGATTCAATAAAAAGGAATTGCTATAGTCTGGTTCGTCCAAGGGGGTATAAGCGGCTTTGTTTGGTTTATGTGTGACTAGCATTTCAAATGGAAGATTCATTAATGGACCATCCGGGATGACCAGCAGGTTCTCCGGCAGTTTGATCTCTTTTTCAATGGGATTAAATATTTCCGCATAAAGTTGATATGCTGTTTGGGCATAAAACGGGATCTTGGGATCTTGCTCTTGCAAATCATGCAATGGAGACATTAGTTTTTTTATTTTTTTTGAAAGTGAATCTTGGGAGGTTGCAAGCAATACTGTATGGGTGGTGTCAGGTGTTACTACTAGAACAAACGAGATTTCGCTGTCAATGTGGTATTCAAGTAAACCCGCGTTGTTTTTCTCAAGCTGCTTTCGGATTTCTGACAATTGCACAGATGTACCGGAATCTTTTTGTTGACTGGTTTTTAAGCTGTCAATCATAAATATACGCTGCTGGATTAATGTGTATTTTGCAGCTTCAAGATCGCCCATTAACTGGTCCCATTCGGGATCTGTGTGTTCTGTCCCTGCCTGTTTTCTCAGTTTTTGTTGTAAATCTGAAATCATCTCCATTGCTTGCGAGTATTCATTAGTCGGCTTGCCTGAACCGGACATAATATTTCGATTGTCCATTCTGTCTTTCAGTGCACGGCTTCTAAAGCTTTCTTCGTATTTATACAGGCTGTCTAATAAGGAAGAATTGTTGCTCGAGATGTACTTTTGCAAATAACTGCGGGCAATACCCTGGTAAATAGAGGCATCGCTTGAAAAGACCCCAATTCTCAGATCTTCGGCTGATAATTTATTACGAAGCCGTTCAGTATGAGGTATAGCTTTGTAATAATAGACCAGTGCACTGTCATAATCAGCCGCTTTTTCATGTGCCAACCCCGTTGTTCTATATACAAATCTGGCCATATATGAATCGTCAATTTTATTAATTATTGTTTTTGCCGAATCCAGCCTTGCCAAGGCTTTGTCTGTTTCATCGCATTTAATATCCCAAAATGCAAGTCGGGCATAATAATATGCTATTTTACTCTGATTGTTTGTTTTAATAGCTTGATCGAGTGCTAATTGATAAAAAGTTTGTGCTTTTTTATATTTATGCTCAATAATGTAGGACTTGGCAAGTGTGTGTAGGCAACCGTATAAATTGTTATTTCCTTTGTTAAGATAATAATTATATAATTTAACCAGGTTTTTCCTTTGAATATCTAAATTATCTAATGAAAGTTGATTTTTTATTTCCTGAAGTTCTACCCATTTTTGTGTGCTGATGTAATTATTTTCATTTGCCAAAACTTTACATTCAGCAAGCATTTGGTTCATGAGGCTGATCATGCCAAAACGTTCATATAGTGTTACAAGCAGGCTTTTTACACGTAATTCATTATTCCAGTCATTAGGTTCAATCAACTCGATAGATTCTTTGTAGCATTGAACTGCTTGAGAGTATTGATGGTGTAGATGAAAATTGTATCCATTTCTCAGGACCTGAGCAAGTTGTATTTCCCCTTTAAATTTATCAGAGTATGATTGGGCCAGATTAAAATATACCAAGCTTGAATCTGTTTTATCCTGTTTTTGTTTTAATTTTCCCAGTTCATTAAAAGTTGTTATTTTACGCCTGTAATCTATGATTTCATCAGATTTTTCCAGGGCTTTGTTTAACAGCGTTTCTGCTTTATTATAGTTGTTCTGTGTAAGCGCTAGTTTGCCCAATGATTGTAAAAAAATAATCTGACCGTCTATATTATATTGTTTTATTGCATCATTGTAACCTGCTTCAAATACCGAATCTGCTTGTTGATGCTGGTTATTGATAATGTAACAATAACCAAGCATGATCTGTAAATTTAAATTATTGTCATGCTGTAATACTTGTTCAAGCAGGTCAATTGCCTCAGTGTATTTGGCCTTGTAGTAATTACTCATTCCATTAGCCATCAATAATTGGGTGCTGTCTAAGAGGCTTTTTGCTATTGAGTCAATTTGGGATGAATTGGTATAATTTTTTGCATACTCGGAGATAATATAATAATCTTGTCTTTGTTCTAACCCGGAAATAAAATATTGTTTGGCGAAATCAGCTTTATTGTCTTCTCTGTAGAGTTTTGACAAATACAGATTTGCATAAGGTGAATATTGTTTGTCATTTACCAGATTTGCATAAAAAGTATATGCCTTTTCTTTTTGACCCGTATAAGTAAATAATCTATATGCTTTTTCATATATTTTCCAAAAATCAGGATGGTCATATAAATAGTTCAAGGTGTGTTCAAGCTGTGTGCTGTCTGATAGGCCTTGCAGGGTTTGAAGAAAGTCATAATATTCCACATTATCCTGATTTGCAAAAGCAAGACAACTTGATATCAAGAGGAGTAATGTTGGAATTAGTTTTTTCATTTTCACATATGAAATATTAGTTGAATTACAAGATAAATCAAAAAATATTCAAATGCAACAGGCAGGTTTTAACGAAAAATGGCCCTGCAAAAAAGGGCAGGACCGTTTTAATTAACAATTGGGATCTGGTGGGTCGGGAGGGGGTGGTGGTGGATCCGGATCATCCCCTCCATGGGATTTAATGATGCCAGTTTCCCGTTGGAAATTTTTTATATCAACCAGCCTTTTGGTTACAGCTGCAACAACACCAGACATTAACAGGTAAAATAACTCCATTCGTTGTCTCCTATCGGTTCGTTAGCTGCGATACAATAACTTGACTATCTCTGTAATAGATACTGTTTTCCTGAATGTTCCCCAAATATTCAAGCGAGCGTGAATCGTTCCCCAGCAGGTTAAAAGTTAAACCCAGGAAAAAGAACTCTCGGTCACCTCCTTTCATGTTGGATTCAAGAACCAGTTTTTTTGCGGTATTGAATCTATCAGAAGCAGATTCAATTAAAGAGGTGTCAAACATTTTGCCGGCTAGTGCCAGGTCGCAAATACCTGTGTAAAAATAAATGTCTCTTAATAGTTGCTTTCCATTTGAACTTGTATTCAATGATTGTGTGGAGCCAGATTCAATTTCAGTTAGGATAGTGTTGAGTGATTTTTTTGCATCTTGATAGTTTTTTTGAATATAATCAGCCATTGCGAATTTAAATTGATTTAGTGTCTTGTTGTATTGAGAATCTGAATCAAAAGATACAACGTTGCCTCTGGTAGAGGTTTCATAATATTCGCAAGGTAAATTAGAAGATTGGAAATATTTTGTATAGACAGGATTATGAACAGATTCCTGAAAAAAGGTTTTAAATGTGAGAATGGAAAAAGTCATAACGACAACTGCGATTAAAGCATAATGTGGTCTTTTGTTTGGCATAAAAAGATTTTGAAAAAAACGGTTTAGAACTAGTTTTAATTGTAAGAACGTGGATTGTTTATGGATTTCTTTATTGCTTTCATGACCTTTTATTATTTCAATAAGGGTGTTATTGTCTGAGATTTCAATGTTTTCAAGTTTAACTGCTTGAATGGATTCCGTGTCAAAGGTGTCCAGAATTCTTCTGTAATAATCAGGATGACTGGTAATGAGAGATAAAAATCTTTCCGAGTTGTACCTGGTAACATTGCCACTCAATTGTTCCAGGATTATCATTTCGAGTTCATGATATCCTGCGGTGGTGTTTTCTGTGCCTATATTTTGCGAATTTGCATGTTTCAGGCTATTATCTATCATTGTGAAAAGAGAAAAGCAAGCAGGATCGCTTTCTTTTAATTCACTGATATTTATAGATTTGGTATCCGGATTATTAATATATTCCAGAATTTGCTCATATGTTATTTTTAATTCACGCATATTATTACAGTACCCCCGTCTCAATTTCTTTGTTAGTAAAGTATTCATCATTTATAAACTGGTTATATTCAATGAAACACCAATAGCAGTTATTTAAATGATGAATAAACTGTTTAGCATTGTTAATGTGAATATCTTGCTTTTTTGAAAGTATAGTATACGCGATAAAAAAATCATCGTTATCTTTCAAAAAAGATTTGTTGGCCTGGCAACATTGTTTCGGGATACTGTTGAATATCGAATTTGCGAGATTGGGGTCATTTTCAAATTTGTTGAAACGGGCCTTTAAGCTATTATAATAATGAATAGATTCCGGATAATTCTCTAAGATATTTTTCTCTCTATTTTGATCATCTTGAATTATAGATAAAACTTTGCCTATTGAAAGTTTATGAACGATTATGCTGCTGCTCATGAACTACCTTGCTTTTTACAGTTATCAGTTATTAATATAGTGTAGTTTTATAACTAAAATCTTACACTTTTATTTTATTTCTCATGCGATTTATCAATGTATATATGGCATTTTGCCCCATTGGTTTGTAAAAATCATTGTGGGTAAGCATATCAATCGACATATCTGTCCATGTATACATAAGAAAGAGGTGTATGTTGCGTTCATTATTGGGATGTTTATTAATTATGCTGTTGCGAAGCGTTTGTATCAGTTCTTCGTAAATTTCCCAACCTGCTTCGGGGGATATTTCCTTCAAAGTGTCTTTTGTCTGATCTTCATCAAGGTTATCTAAAATTTTGTTGAAATGAACTGCCAAATGTCTTCTAGTAATTCTATTGATGAGTGTAGATAGGTACAATAGAAAAAGCTGTGGGTTATCGCGGTTTTGGAATTGTTTTAAAAAACGATAATCGTCTTTAATAAAGTGTCTTATAATTATAAATACAATGTCATCAACCTCTTCTTGTAACTGGCATTGAATACGTTGCAAATTCCAGCTTTTGCATCGATTTAATACAAGTTTATAGATGAAATTTTGATACCTGTTGAGGAATTCCTGCCAGCTTTTTTCCCAAACAGGGGAGTTGGGATTGGTGCAGTTGTCGAGGAGGTCACCTAGTGTCATATCGTTTGTACCTTGTCGTTTGTGATCCATTTTGAAGAATCTCCTCAAAAAGACAAAAAAAAGCGTGTATAAAGTTAATATACAAGAAATAAATACAAAAAAAAGTGATATTTTTAAAATAAAGTGTAAGATTTTGCATATTTTAAGGCACTATATTAATATATGCCATTATTCGAAGTGATTATACAGTTTGAGGGGTCGCATATAAGATGAGGGGGTGTGTTCGAGGAACACACTTGAGTAAATGGGGGAACTTGTTCCTTCCATATTGTGGATATAGAGCAGGGGGCTGCCAAACCACGATGACAGGAAAAAGTTCTACACAAAGATATTACATCGGTAGGGCGAATGTATTATCTAAAAAGAAAGACAGGCAAGATTTTTTGTCTGTCTTTTTTTATATAAATTCAATATATTATTTAAATTCAAATATTTGATAAAAATTAATATAAAGGAGATGTTGTGAAAATTGCATTTGTGACCGGTGGTGGTGATTGTGCAGGTATAAATTCGGCAATTGCCCGTTCTATATTGCATGGCGCATCTAAATATGGTGATACTTTTATTGGTGTAAAAAAAGCGTTTGAAGGTTTAGCTGCTGATAATGTTGAAGATTATATTGTACCGTTGGACAGCAACGATGCGTTATCTATTTTTGATGCCCCCAGCACCATTTTGGGATCTTCCCGTTTTGCTCCCTTTAATGATAAAAATAATTCATGGGCACCAGAAAAATTGTTGGGAAACCTGAAAAAGCTGGGTGTTGATGCTATTATTGCAACCGGAGGTAATGACACCGTAAACACCGCGTGGGGAATGCACAAGATTAATTTCCCTACAATTGCTATTCCAAAAAGTATTGATAATGATATCAGTGAAACCGATTGGATGTTGGGAGCGCATACTGCTATTGATTTTGCTACAAAGGCATTTAGAAGCACTTCTGTTTCTGCTGATACGCATGCAAGAATTTCTGTGAACGAAGTTATGGGCCGTAAGGCTGGATGGCTTGCGTTTTTTTCTGGGGTTGCAAGCGGTGCAGATGTTATTCTTGTACCTGAAAAGAATTTTGAACTACAAGCACTTGTAGAAAAAGTAAAATCGATTAATGATGCTAAAGGATACGCCAATATTGTTGTGTCTGAAGGTGTGAATTTTGATCAAAACGACCCCTTGTTTAAAAAAGCAGTAGCAGATGATGCCAAGGATGGCGTATTGAAATCCATGTTGTCAGAAGATCCTGAAATCGATCCGCATGGCAATCTGAAACTCGGTGGTACAGGTGTTATTATACAAAGAATTCTGGTTCAGGGATTGGGTGTTGGTTTGAGCCGTGTACGTCAATCTAATATTGGCTTCAGTTTACGTGGTCTTGCACCAAATGCGTTTGATATCAACCTGGGTCAGCGTTTTGGTAGAAAAGCGGTAGAACTGGTACACCAAAACCAATCCGGATTAATGGTTGGTATTAAAGGTATGGAAATTCGCCCGGTTGATATGGAAACCGCATTGCCCCAATTTACTTTGGACGCAATGGATGATGCTGAATTAAGAGATTTGGGTGTTTTTTTCTAAGACAAGAGATAATGGAGTGGAATTATGGACAACAATAGTAAATGGAACTCGGCACTTTTAGGTGGAGTTGTAATTGGAGTTGTCAGTGGCATTCCTATACTAAATTTTATCAACTGTGCATGTTGTGCAGGGGTAATTGGTGGTGGAATGTTTACCATTTACCTTTATCGCAGGCAGCAGGCTCCGGAGGGCAGGGTAAGTATGTCTGATGGTGCATTGCTGGGATTTCTGGCAGGTGTTATCGGAGCGGTTATTGCCGTTGTATTGACCAGTATTACCGGCTCATTGTCTGTTAATTTTTTGGACTTTGTCTCTCAATACATCAGTGATCCGGATATACAATCCATTTTTGACGAGATTCCCGCCCGAACTCTGACGGGAGGCACGTTTATTATTGGATTAATTATTAATTTAATAATTAATAGTATATTCGGGCTGGTTGGTGGAATATTGGGAGTAGCTCTGTTTGGTAAAGCCAGAATGGTTTAATGAACCAGGCAATTAATGATAGAACGCATTATTGATTTTCTTGATCAAAATGGGGGCAAAGCAACTTCTGCTGATATAGTAAAGAATGTTTTCAAGATGCCGGAAGTGAATTCCGGCATCTGTGATATGCTTGTACAATCCACAGTATCCACTTCAAATCGTATAGTCAAATCTAAAGATCACACCTGGTGTTTGGTAAATCCAATAGAAAATTCTAATCTTGACACTGATTTTATTCTGATAAAAGCTGTTCCTGAACGGTCACTCTCATTTTGGGACTGGGCTCGTCTTGATATTCGTTCATTTCCCAGGGGTGAAAAATCTATATTATTGACTGAAAAACAACTCAAAGAATATTCTGATGATGAGTTGAAAAGAATTTGCAAAGAGATTAAAGCGAAAGCAGATGGCCAAATTGTTGTTTTTGATGGTTTTGGTAATCAAGTCTCTTTGTTCAGACGAATGTTTTTGCAGGTTACGGGACATGAGTTTAGTAGTCAAATTATTTTTTTAAAACGACTTTTACAGCGATTGCAACCGGAAAACAAAATCAGTGAAAGCAGTCAGATTTCGAGTGCATTGGGAGTGACACATCTGGAAAATGCAGCGCCCGATCAGCAGTTTGAATTATTTCTGGAGCAATTTACCGCAACCTTTGAATTGTGTGAAACCCTTGGTTTAAAAGATGCTGTTCAAATTGCCGATTATTGTGAATCAACAGCTGAAGCAATTGATTTTTCACAATATCAATTTGACAGGGAATATCTGAACGGATTACCCGAATTGCCGGGCATTTATCTTATGCGAGATGTGAATGATAGAGTCATGTACGTTGGCAAATCCAGAAATTTGTATGAAAGGGTAAATTCCTACTTTCGTGAAACAGAAAATTTAGAAGCAAAGATTTCAAGTATTCGCGATAGGATCAGATCTGTAGAAATTCGTCTTGCGGGTTCCGAGCTTGAAGCGTTATTGCTTGAATATGAGGCAATACAAAATTATGATCCGGATATCAATAAGCAGATTGATGTGCATAAAAGAAGTATTCCTTCAGCCCGATTAAAACCTTGTATTTTGTTTTTAGAGCATTTTGATGCGAGTATGATCAAGCTTTATTGTGTAAAGCCTAACCATGGTCTTTTAGAGTTGGAAGTGCAAAAACAATATAAAGAGTTGAGCGAAATTGTTAACCGCGTTTTAGAATTTTTTTCCGCTCCAACTGTAAATAAAACAAACAAAAGGATTGACATTGTTGCAAGTTGGTTGTATACTAGTAAAATGGTAAATCTGCTGAATATGGATACAGTTCAGAATTGTGACCTGGAGAGATTGATAGCAGACCATATTGCAAGTTTTATTAAAGGCGAAAATGATATTATTCATATTTAGTTGAAATTTTTTAATGTAAATTTTGTTTATCTAATCTATGAGTGGCAGGTGTAAAAATGTCAGATAAAGTAAGTCCTTTTATTGCTGCAAATAAATCGTGGCTGTTACGTAAAGTAATAGCAGATTTTTTGTATGCAAAAAATCTGTTTTCAAAGCTGTTTCTGGATTACTCTGCAGGAGGTGAGGTTTCATTTGAAAAGATGAAAAAGTTTTCTGAATTGCTTTTTACAGCAAAAGAAGATTTACACCTCTTGTTCAAACGAATAGGCGATCCCTACCAGGAGGGAGTTGAAAAGTCGTTCAAGTATACACCCAATGACGACGAAATTGATTTTATGAACAATGTGGGACTGTTGTTTCACAAAGCTACTGTTGCTCGAGAATTGAAATACATGCTGGAATATTATAAAACCGACAGCGATGATTACAAACAGATCAAAGTATTGTTGGATTATTATGTGAATAATATGGAGGGATTATTCAAGGTCGGCATTGAAAAAGCAAAGTGCGTATTAAAAGACTCTGATAAAAACCTTGCAGTATTGCTCTATCTTTTTGAAAATGAAAGATATGTTACAAATGCATTTGACAAATCCTTGAAACAACTCCTGGAAGAAATTCTGGGAAAAGAAGATATGGATAACCGAATAAATGAGGTCGGTGTGTTGTGCCTTGACAGTGGATGGCCGGAAAGGGCCTTTAAAATTTTTAACCGTGCAATTGAATTGAATCCGGAAAATAACCAGGCCAAACAATATCTTGAACCCAGTTTTAACGGTGAATAAAAAGTTGATTTATAGCTAAAAATGTTTTATCTTTGCTTAAGCAAAATTGATATCTGAAATTATAATTTGGAGGAATACAAAATGCCTATTAAAGAGCAAATGCAAGGTGATATTGCAATTATCGAGTTAAAAGGGAAATTAATGGGCGGCCCGGAAACAGCAGCAATACATACTAAAGTTAAAGAACTGGTTGCTGACGGAGTTAAAAAAGTTGTTATAGATTTAGGTAAAGTTACATGGATGAATAGTACTGGTTTAGGCGCATTGATGGGATCAATGACCACACTGAGAAATGCAGATGGTGATTTAAAATTGTCTCGCGTTACAGAAAAAGTAAAAAGTTTGTTCATGATCACAAAATTAATCACTATTTTTGATACATTTGATACTGTGGAAGAGGCTACTAACGCTTTTGATAAATAATATGTTTGTTAGATCCTTCCGCTTTTAAAAAAATGGAAGGAGTATATATGAAATCTCCTGAAAAAAAATCTTTTTTCCTTTTCAGTGCATTGCTTATTGTTGTGCTGATTTATTCAAGTTTGTATGCTGTGACAAACAGAGCTTATGAACCTGTGATTATCAAGGGGGCTGAGTTTCAGGGATTTCTGAACATCTCTCATAATAATTTGGTTGTTTATTCGTATTCGGATCTTTCATCAAGTTGGACAGCTATTTCATATCAAATTGATGATTTGGATTCAGATAACGATTACATGTTTAGTGGCCAGGATAATCTGTTAACCGCTAATGATGAACTATTGGTTTTGGCCAATGATTGTGGAGATGTTGCTCCTTCCTCTTCTTGGATTTCCGACGAGAGTTCCAGAAATTATCCTCGTTATCAGGTACAGATACATGATCCATTGAGTGGTGATGATGGATATGTATATGTTTACCGGACTGACAATAAAGCCTCACATCCTGTGGCTACTGATTATATTCAATACGATGCAAGTCTGGACCGGGTAGAAAGTCAATTTTACCAGGTTGCCCATAATGCGAGTAATGGTATTATGACCACTTTGCTGTTAACCAATGATGGTGGCGGCAATGGTGAAGATTTTATTGACCGTTTCAAGATCAGGGTTAGAGGATCTTATGATTTGGGATTTCTGGGTTCAGTCACCCTGGTGTTATCCGAGGAAAATTTAACGAAACAGAATGCGAGCGGCATTGAAGGACAAATTCGTGTTGTCAGAAATTGGAAAATTCAACTCGAAGTACCCGAATTGCAAGGCGCAATTGATTTACCTGTTTTTGATTATATTGTAAAATATTATCCCACTAGCTGCGATATGGGATCTTTTAGACAATTAAAGATACCTGCAGATGCAGATGTTGATTTTTTAAGGCTGTCTTATGATCTCGATCCATCAGCCAATGGTATGCATATGTTTGCTGAAAATGCTCTTTCTGCCAAGCCGAATGGATCGCTTGTTAACCGAACAACAGAAAGTGATGATATTGGTGTTCCCCGTGATTTAAATATCCCGGGGTGGAACTGGTGGATGCAAACAGGTACACCCGGAACTTTGTTGGGTATAGCAGAACTTCCTGATGTTGCTGTTAATCAGTATCTTTATTATAAAGATGATCTAACAGGAACAAATGATAGTCCCTTGAGTGGCGATCAGGCTTTTGATACCGGTGTGAATGGTTCCTGGGGTGATACTGGTGTAAAATATACCGGTTCTTTTTCACAGGAATCCAGAATTGATATACAGCTTTGGCTTTACTTTTTGGGAGCTAATTTGTCTCCTGACAGTGCTGCCGTGATCAAGTCTTTTCATGAGAACCCTATAGGAACGGACAATATAACCTTGTCTGAACAGAACTTTCCAGTGGATACAATCAAACCTGCTAAAATTGCAGATTTGTTAGTTTCTGACAGCGGGCAGGATTTTGTAACCCTGTCATGGACTGCTCCCGGAGATGATGGGGATGCCGGAGGCCCTGCTTATCAGTATCAAATGAAATACAGCACAGCACTGCCAATTTATGGTGTAGAAACCTGGTGGAATGGTGCTGCGTTTGTAGATAATATGCCAAGTCCTGCTGAACCCGGACAAACACAAAGTGTTACTATTAACAATCTGACAATGAATAAAAGATATTACTTTTACATTCGTTCATCAGACGAGTATGAAAACTGGTCAGACTTTTCAAATCTTGCGGGGCAAAATACATCGCCGGTAGAGTTGTCGTTATTTACAGCAAATCAGGTAGATGATCATATTGAACTGGTTTGGATTACTGAATCGGAAACCAACAATCTGGGTTTCTCAGTTGAAAGAAAATCAGGAACACAGAATGCCTGGCAAGAGGTGGCATTTGTCAATGGTGCTGGTACAACCACTTCCAGTAATCGTTATAGTTTTACGGATAAAATTGATGTAACCGGAACTGTTATGTATCGCTTAAAACAGGTAGATACAGATGGATCTGTTGAATTTAGTGATGTTGTGCATTTAACAGTCAAAGCGCCACAAGAAATGGCATTATTTCAGAATTATCCCAATCCTTTCAATCCGGTTACCCGGATTGCATATCAAGTTCCGGATAATCTTTCCGGCAATGTTCGTTTGGATGTGTATGATGTTCTAGGACGTCGCTTGCGTACCCTGGTTAATGCTCCTGCTCAGGCGGGTTATTTTCAAGTTGTATGGGATGGATTTAATGAATCAGGTCAGGAGACAGGTTCGGGCGAATATTTTTATGTTTTAAAAATTGGGAACTTGCAACAGATTCGAAAAATGATTAAATTGCAATGATTTTTTATATGTAATTGGCAAATTAATTGTTATACCGGATCAGTTTCCCCTTGCAAGTATTGGAAATGAAATATGCCGAACAAACCAAACGAATCTGTAAACGCAAATCGTGGTGCTTCTGATGTAGACTTGGTAGATTTTGTTATTTATGCTTCCAAAGATAAAGTATTATTAGAGTGGACATCGGATAATGAAATCGGAAATATAGGTTTTGCTATAGAGCGTCGTCTAATGGACGAAGACGAATGGAATCAGGTAGCATTTGTGGCGGGTGCGGGGTCATATTTTGAAAGAAAGGAGTATTCTCATGAAGATATTCCTGGTTGTAAGGGATTGTTGTCTTATCGGTTGAGGCAAACGAGTGCTGATGGTAGTTATAACTATAGCCATGAGGCAGGTGTAACTATAAAAAAGTTTAATACAGTATTTACATTATATCAGAACTTTCCAAATCCTTTTATTTCAGCTACAAATATCTCATTTCAACTTCCTGATGAATTGGAGGGGGATGTAACACTCAAAGTTATTAATTCATCCCAAAATGAAATTAGAGAGCTGTTTAACCGTACTGCATTGCCAGGTTATTATAATGTAGTATGGAATGGGAATAATGATGAGAATAAAAATGTCAGCCCTGGCGTTTATGAGTTTGTTTTACAATCAGAACAAGGTATTTTAAGAAAAAAGATGATGAAATTAAGTTACAATCCCGAGCAACAATAGCATTTCATTTAATTTTTATTTCCTGTTTTTCAATCATGTAAAATCCTTTGAAAAAGGTACAATAGTTGCCTGTAATAAGTATAACAAAATGTATGGATTAGTATGTCGCGTAAGTTAATTAAAAACAATGCAAAGAAGGGTGCGATGAAATCGAATTTTGTTTTAATTTGTTCTATGTTGATACAGTTGCTTTTTGGTATTGCACAAACGGTACAATCCAGAACCGTTAGCTTGGCAGGCCTTGAGGACAATTACGCGCAGTACAAAGTTATGGAGTTTGTTTTTAATGTAACCTCACCTAAAGTTGGTAATCCTTTTACAGATGTAGATATTCAGGCGAATTTTACATCCCCTTCTAATGATATTGTTCAGGTTCGTGGATTTTGTGATTCCTATAATGGCACTTTGCACAAATTGCGTTTTACGCCATCTGAAACCGGATCTTATTCATATAATATAGTTTTTAAAGATACTAATGGCCAAAAAACATTTACCGGAAATTTTTATGTTATCGATACCAATGCCGGAAATGGCTTTATTATTACGGATCCTGAATATACCAATGCTTTCATGTTTTCTAATGGTGGACACCCTTTTATTTTTTCCAAAACCGCCTGGTTAATTGGCGGTGTAACACAAACAAATTATAGAGCATTTATAGATAAAATGGTTCCCCGTAAAGAAAACTGTATTCGTTTTGCACTAGAGTTTGATTTTTCATCCGCAGAGCCTTATATTGATGTTTGGCCCTGGCAGGGAACCCGTAGTAATCCTGATTATAACCGATACAATATTGATTTCTGGAAAAAGATTGATGATATTATAAAATACGCTGCTGATCGTAATATATATTCCGAAGTTTGTTTTTTTACCCTTATGCGAACAAATCTTGACTGGAATTATGCAGAGCCATATCTCGATTATGCTCTGGCACGTTTGGCCAGTAATCCCAATATTATTTTATTTCAAACAAATAATGAATTTCAACCGGACCGTGATGATAAAGATTATGTGATTGATATTGCAAATTTTGTGCATGCCAATGATCCATATAGTCACCTGGTTGCACCAGCGCATAAAAGCACTACGGATGCGGCCTGGGCTGATGAATCGTGGGTTGATGTGGCTATTAACCACTGGGCAAAACACAATCAACACAGTCTTGCTCAGATCCGTGAGATTGCACAAACCATTAAACAATACGATAAACCAGCATGGTGCGATGAAACTGCCAGAGAAATAAGGCATAGCAACAATTGCGCAGAGCACCGTAGAAAACAGTATTGGACATGGAGTATTACCGGTGTTTATACCTGCTTTCATTCTTATGAAGGCAGTGAAGGCATTGTAGATGTGTCATACAATGGACCCGGTTATGAATATGTTCCATATCTCAGACCATTCTGGGAGCGAACAGAATTCTGGAAGATGCAGCCAAATGAGTCAATAATTCGAAATGATCCTGCATCCATGTACGAATGGGCACTTGCATCAGATGATGAAATTGTAATTTATATGGTCAATGGTCCGGATAATACTTTGGATGCCTGGGATATACCGGATAATTATACATACAGTAATGGTATTCGGGTAGCTCTCGATGCCGGCAAATATGATGTACAATTTTACAATCCCTCAAATGGCGCATATTATACCAATAGTGAAATCAATGATCTTGATGGTGGTGGAAATATTTTAATTAATTTTCCAACATTCAATCAGGACCTGGTTGTCTATATCAAAAAACAACCCGAAGCTGTTGCTACAGAAGCGGATTTTTCCGCACAGCCCCGTTCCGGTTTTATGCCGCTACAGGTGCAGTTTACTGATCTTTCAATCAATGCCAACTCATGGGATTGGAATTTTGGTGACGGATCAAGTCATTCATATGTACAAAATCCACAGCATACATATGCACAGCCGGGTACGTATACTGTTACTTTATCTGTATCCGGTGATGGCGGGAGTGATACTAAAACCCAGTCAGGTTATATTCAGGTTACTGAAAAATATGTACAGTTTACGGATGTTACAGAGGCGGTAAATGTTAAGGGGTTTTCATCAGCAGGCTATGGTCGTGCAGCTGCTTTTGCCGATCTAAACCGGGATGGATTCCAGGATCTTGCTGTTAGTAATGCAGGGGGCACAGAGAGTACTCTGGATCAGTTGTATATTAATAATGGTGAGGGGCAGTTTCATGATGAAGCCGCTACAAGGAATGTTGAGGATAGCGGTTATACGCATAGTGTGGTTTTAGCGGATTTGAATAATGATGGCTATCAGGATGCTTATTTTGCCAATCAACCCATTGGTGTGAATATTCAAGCAGGGAAGAACCGTATTTATCGTAATGAAGGTTCGGGATTCTTTACTGATGTTACCGAAGGTTTTGGTATATCTGATTATTATGGGTATTCGCGTGGTGCTATTGCATTAGATATTAATAATGATGGCTATCTGGATTTATATACTGTGAATTGGGGCAGCCAAAATGAAACATATATTAATGATGGTACAGGAAAAATGAACCGGTCTGACAGAGGTGCAGATGGTCCGGCTGGGGATGTAACCGCTCAGCAAGGCGTAACTGCAGCCGATGTTGACAATGACGGTGATATTGATATTTATGTATGTCAGCGGGATGCTGGAAATTTATTGTACATCAATGATGGTTCCGGTAATTTTGATGATGATGCTGCAGAACGTGGTGTAAATGTCGGCGGTTTGTCGCATGGTGCCACCTTTGCTGACATTGATGTTGATGGTGACATGGACTTGTTTGTTGTAAATTATTCTACTTCGGGCAGTTCTGATTTGCCTCTGTTGTCTGTGTTTATCAATAATGGAAACGGTTTTTTTACAGACATGAGCAGTGAATATAATATTTCCATTAGCGGTTATACTGCGGCAGTTGGGGATATGGATAATGATGGGTATCCTGATTTGTTGCTGGTTCGGAATGATGAAAATGAACCTGGTGCTACACCCCAGTTGTTGTTGAATGACGGAACCGGAAAATTTACTGAAATTAATGAAATCGGATTGGATGACGGGGGAAGTGACGCGCGTGCAGGAGCATTGGCGGATTATGACAATGACGGAGATCTTGATATTTATATTACCTGTGCAAATTCGTGGAATCTCATGTATCGCAATGACCTGATAAATGACTATCATTATATTGATGTGCTTTGCGAAGGTCCAAAAGGTGATTATGGCGGTTTTGGTTCAAAAGTGTCTGTATATGAAATCGGGCATTTGGGTGATACCAACTATTTAATAGGGTATCAGGAAGCGGTTTCGAATTTTGGGTATTTGTCACAAAATCAAACAGCATTACATTTCGGTTTAAAGAACCGAAATGCTTGTGATATTCGTGTAGAATTGACAAATGGAGATATTCTTGATTATACCGGCGTGCAGGCTGATCAGGTTTTTGAAATTGATGCATATCAGGCATTGACTGCACCCATTATTTTGCATGCAAATGTGCATGATGACGATAATATTAAATTTACCTGGACTAATGTTTCAAACGCCTCAGGATACAATGTGTACCGTGGTACGGATCCTTATTTTGAACCCGATTATGAATCGGGCAGCAACCGGGTTGCAAGCGGCGTTACCGATCAGGATGCGTCAATGCCAAGTGTACAGTGGATAGATACTGATCCTGTTGTGGGGAATACAAGTGTTAATTATTTTTACCGAATAACCGCGTTACGGAATGGTGAAGAAAGTAGTGCTACGTTGAGTTATGGTGAGTTTGATTATGCACTTTTAACCACAGCAACCACAGATTTTAATGAAATTGCATTACCGCTTTTTGTTGAAAGCATAACAACTGCAAATGATTTGCTATCTTATATCCCTTCCTGCAATTCTGTAGCAATGTGGTCTGCTGAATTACAGGATTATGTACAATATGTACCGGGTTTTGAGCCCAGCAATTTCACAATCGAGATGGGTAATCCCTATTATGTCAATATGCTTGAAGATCAGGTGTTAACGATTTTAGGCAAAGTTGTTACTCCTGTCTTTAATTTGATTACTACAGCAACCACAGATTTTAATGAAATTACACTTCCTTTTGACAAGGCATCATTAATAACCAGTGCTGATCTTGCAGAGGATATTCCAAATTGTAACAGTGTAGCAAAATGGGATACTGAAATTCAAGGGTATTGGCAATATGTTCCAGGATTGATTCATACAAATTTTGATATAAAAGCTGGTTATCCCTATTATATCAATGTTACAGCTCCTACTAGCTGGCCGCAACGTGCGTTTTCAAAAGCCAAAGCAACTGAAATGGTTGTCAAGACGAATTCTGTCAGCAAAGCTCCCCATGCAATTTGGGGTGAAATGTCTGATACCCAGGTACAACATTTTAATGCATATCTTAGTCATCTGCCTGAAAAGGCACTAAATGAAACCTCGCCTGGTTGTTTTATAACTGCTGAAAACTGGATGGTACAGGCGGGTAATTTCGAAAACGGCTGGTCTCCAGACCAGGTGCTGATTGTAGAGTTTTTTGATGAAAACAATAATCTGTTGAATACAATAGAACATACACTTTCATCCAATGCTGTGGATTTTGCCGGAGCACTTGATGTTGTGGATATTCCTGATCATTATGGTCTGGATCAGAATTATCCCAATCCTTTTAATCCCACAACCATGATCCAATATCAGCTGCCGGAACAGGCTCATGTCTTGATTGAGATATACAACACACGTGGTCAGCGTGTAAGAACATTAATCAATCAGGAAAAAACAGCGGGACGTTACTCGGTAGAGTGGAATGGCTGTGATGATTTTGGCCGTCAAGCTGCAAGCGGAACATATTTGTTCATGATGAAAGCTGGTACGTATCACAAGGTGCAAAAGGCGGTATTGTTAAAATAAGTATTGTAAAAGTAAGATAATATTTTATATTTATCTCTTTGTTTTTTCGCAAATTTGATAGTTTTTTGTATGTATTTACAAAATAAATGTAGAAAAGGAGTATTATGCGTTTTCTTTCCAAAATCATAATGTTAACATTATTCTGTTGGCCAATGGGATTGGTGTTTGCGGCCACAGCTCCAACGCATACAAACTTGTTATATTCTGACGATTTGCTGGATGGTGGTAATTCCGGTGTTGGTTATATCCAGAACAATAATGGTGAATTCAGGGCTGTCGGCTGGAAGGCAACGCAAACCACTAGCCAGTTATTTATTACATTGCCGGCTGATCTGCCTCGTGAAGGTACCTTTGTTGTTGATGTTTCTAATTTTGATCCTGCTAATCAAAATCATACCGACAAGCAGCAGATTATCAATCTTTATTCGCAAGCAAATGGCAGTAAAGACATTTTTGATACTGATGGTGCATGGGTGAATATTCGTACAGGTACCTCTTATTCGGATGGGCCGGGACTGGCTGGTTACAAAATGCTGGCAGCTTATGCGGGCGGTAGAGAAGAAGACCGATATATGCAGAGCGCTACCTGGAATATTAATGATACATATGAATTCAAGATTGTTTGGGACGAAGGTTCTGTATGGACATTTGTTGATGGTGTTGTACAGGGTGAATTGGAAATGTACCGTACCATGATTGAACAGTTTCGCTATATCTTTTTAGGTACAGATAATATGTATGAAGGTCAGGTAGGGCCAGTATATTCGAATATCCGTATTTATGGCCGCGGCGAGAGTGATCCTGGTGCTTCAACAATCGCCTTTACCAATATTACCAGTTCTGCAGGTGTAGCAGGGATTTCTCCGGAAGGTTATGGCCATGGTGTAAGCTTTAGTGATGTGAACCAGGATGGCTGGTATGATGTTTTTTATACCAATGCTGGTGGCCCCACTATGCAAGATGTACTTTATATAAATCAGCAGAACAATACTTTTACCAATGAAGCTGTAAGCAGGAGTATTGGAGATGAAGGCCATACACATGGTGTGGTTTCAGCGGATTTCGACAATGATGGTGACCTGGATGTGTTTCTGAGCAATCAGCCGGTTGGTGAAACTTTGCCACCGGGTCGTAACCGGATGTATAGAAATGATGGAAATGGTAATTTTACAGACATTACTGACTGGGCCGGAATTTCCACAGAGACTTTTTTCAGCCGTGGAGCGGTTGCTACAGATATTAATAATGACGGATGGCTGGATTTGTTTGTATTGAATTGGGGTGATCCCAATGCATTATATTTAAACAATGGTAACGGCCAAATGACCCGCGTGGACCGTGGGACCAATGGGCCTGATGGAGATATAGAAGGACGCCAGGGCGTAACCGCTGGTGATGTGGATAATGATGGTGATATAGACTTGTATGTTTGTCGTCGCGAAGTTGCAAACTGGTTGTTTATTAATGATGGTAACGGAAATTTTACTGAACAAGCGGCAGCCCGCAGCGTTAACATTGGTGGACGTTCGCACGGTGCTACTTTAGTAGATCTGGACAATGATGCAGATCTTGATCTGGTGGTAATGAATTATACCCTCTCTGGAAGTACCGATCTTCCGAATTTGAGGATTTTTAAAAATAATGGTAACGGTTATTTTGTGAATGCTACTTTGGATTATGGTATTACCGTAAGTGGTTATTCCACCGTCTTTGGTGATATTGATAATGATGCAGATCTTGACCTGTATTTGATCCGTAATGATGAAAAAGAAGAAGGCGCAAGACCTGAATTATATTTGAATGACGGTGCCGGCAATTTGACATATCGTTATGTACCTGCTCTTGAAGTTGCAGCTGGTGGTGCCAGAGGTGCTGGTTATGCGGATATTGATAATGATGGCGATATCGATTATTTTATTGCCTGTACATATGGCGACAACTTTATGCTGAGAAATGATTCAGAAAACAGTAATCATTATATTGACGTTTTGTGCACCGGCCCCGGTGGCGATTATGGTGGTTTTGGTACCAAGGTCGCTGTTTATCAGCCAGGTTATATTGGCAATTCAAATTATCTTTTGGGTTACCAGGAATCGGTATCTAATTACAGTTATTTGTGTCAAAATCAGACCGCTCTGCATTTTGGCTTGAGTGGATTTACAACTTGTGATATCCGCGTTACTTTGACCAATGGTGATGTTCAGGATTATGAAGGCATTGCCGCAGACCAGGTATATGAGGTAGGCTCTGCAAGCAACCTGGGAACTCCTGTCATATCTGATGCCAGTGTGACAGGTGGAACAAATCTGCTTATGACCTGGGATGCAATAGAGAATGCAACAGGGTATCATGTATATCGTGGTACTAGTCCCGATTTTGTTGCTGACCAGGATGGCGGCACGAACCGTGTAGCTGCAAGTGTGACTGATCAGGATGGCGGAACAAGCGGTGTACAATGGACAGATACCGATAATGTTGCAGGAAATGCATCTGTAAATTATTATTACCGGGTTGCTCCCGTTCGTAACAGTGCGGAAGGTGATTTGTCTGATGTGTATGGTGTTTTTGACTTTGAGTTGATAACCACTGAAACCACAGATTTTAATGATATTGCCTTACCCGTGGCTGTAGATGGCGTTACCGATGCACAAACTTTATTAAATGTTATACCCTATTGTAATTCAATAGCCTATTGGGATGCATCCATACAAGGCTATTATCAATACATTCCCGGTTTGTCAAGTACAAATTTTTCAGTTTATCCCGGTTATCCATATTATGTAAATGTTACCCAGGATACTTATTTTACGCTTGATGGTTCTCTGACCGAACCTGTTTTTATGCTGCAAACGACAGAAACTACTGATTTTAATGAAGTGATGCTTCCTTTGAGTAAAGGCGCATTGGTAACGGCGCAGGACCTTTTAAACGACATACCCTATTGTAACAGTGTGGCCAAGTGGGATGCATCTATCCAAGGTTATTATCAATATATACCCGGATTGTCGAGTACTAATTTTGATACATATCTTGGTTATCCCTATTATATAAATGTAACCGGTGATAATGCATGGCCTTCTTCCGGTGCACTGTTGAAACAAAAATATACTGAAACCACACGAATTGCTGCATCAGTTCCGCATTTGATCTATGGTGAGATTGAAGGTGTAGACAGTGTAACCCGTTTTGTTGCAAAATATAAAGATCAGATCATTAGCCAGGATTCTCCGGGCTCTGCAATTGATGGCAAGGCTTGGTATGCCCAACTGGGAAATTTACAAAGCGGCTGGGCAGTAGGTGATCAGGTTTCTGTTACATTTTATAATGACCAGGATGAAAGTGTAGCAACCGGTATAGTTGAGCTTTCATTCAGCCCTGCAGATAAGATTAAGTCTCTGCAAATTGAGACAAAAACCGTAGATTCATTTAATCTGTTTCAGAATTTTCCTAATCCGTTTAATCCTGAAACAATGATTCAATTTTCACTTCCCGATGCAGGTGTCGTAGAATTGTCAGTTGTTGATGTAAATGGCAGAAATGTGAGAAATTTGGTGCAAGGTGTGCAGCAATCCGGAATGCATCAGGTGATTTGGGATGGTAAAGATAATTTTGGAAAAACGACCGCGTCTGGTGTGTATTTTTATACATTACGATATGCTGACAAGATAGAAAAACGTAAAATGTTACTTTTACGATGATATTACAAAATTGTAATACAGGTTTTGTTAATAACGGAGGCGCCCAAAAGTAGATAAAAATGTGTTCTTTATTTACAGTTAGTTACAGGATCTTGAATGTTCCTGTATAGGTATACAATTTGCATGGTGCAAAGATTAAATATTTAGTTGAATCAGGAGAGGAAATGACCAGGATACGTGTTCCTTTTAATTTTAATGGACTGTTTTTAGTTTTCAGTCTGTTTTTCGTTGTTAATGCTTTTAGCGCATCCATAGACGATCTTGAAATAATTCCAATGGTAACCCTGGAACAAATTGGCGGCCATAGTGCCAATGTTGCTGTAGACCCAACCAACAATCGCCCGCATGTTATCTGGGTTAAAGATGGGGATATGAAACATGTTTACCGTAAAAGCGATGGCTCATGGTCAAGTGCAGAAATCATAGATGACGATACCAGAATTGTTTTTGGTGGAGATGAGCATTCGTACCCTTTACGTAATGTAGGAATGACATTTGATGAAGCCGGAAAAATGCATATTGTTTATTGTACCCAAAATGGTATGATATGGTACAAGACCTGGTATAACGGGAGCTGGAGCGGTTCAGTGCAGGTTGTAAACACAACTCCATCAAAAATCAATTTAGATATTGTCTTGTTTAATAACAAGATCTATGTTATTTATGAAGAAGGCGTTAATGATTTACTATTTTATGTAGTGCGTACCGGTTCGACATGGGGGGCACCGCAACCGTTGGGTTCCGGAGAGTTTCCCTACCTGTTTACCAGTGATAGCGGCTACATTTATGTACTGGCCCGAATGAAGGGTGATCCGCGTTCTGCGATTTTTAAATATATGTCGACCTCTGATAGTGATTGGACCACTGTTACCGGCATTGACGGTGCAGTAGGCCATTTGGGTACCAACCCTTATATGACAATTCTAAATGGAACTATATATGTATCCTGGTGCGATAAAACCCTGGCGGAATATGATGGAACATTTTACGAAACCGCAATGTATTGTTCCAGTGCTGAGGAACCGGGTAATGGTACCTGGAACCATTATGTAGGTGGCGATACAATCATGTTCGCCAATACCAGCGGTCCTTATATGCGTGTTACTTCATTTTCTGACGGTACGCTGATGTATTACAATTCCAGAAGGGCCAACGAACAGGTTAAAGTGTTGGAAAATGGCGTATGGAGCGATTCACTTGCTGCACCCTGGGATGATGGTGTTTCCGAATTGGCGCAGGCAGGAATGACCGTATGGGTTGCGCATTCCAGTTTTAATACGTCCGGCTGGTATAACGAAAAGTATGGACCTATTACTGTTACGGGTGTTAAAAATAATGGACAGGAAATTTTAGATCCCACAACCATTACATCGGCTGTAAAGGTAGACACAACGAATTTAATGCTCACGTTTAATGCAGTTTCGGGTGCTTCTTCGTATAACGTGTATCGTGGTACATCTCCTGATTTTGTACCAGACAGACAAAATGGAACCAACCGGGTCGCTTCCGCAATAACCGATGAGGATGGTGGAACAGCGGGTATACAATGGACAGATACCGGTGATGTTGCCGGTAATGCTGCTGTAAATTATTATTACGCGGTTACCGCTTTGAACGGTTCTGAAAGTGAACCTTCTGAAATCTATGGTGAATTTGATTTTTATTTGATCACCACACCCACAACGGATTTTAATGAAATTGCTTTACCTTTAAATGTTGCCAATATCAGTGACGCGAGTGATCTTGCAAGTGCCATTCCCAATTGTAATTCTGTAGCCTACTGGGAACCCACAATTCAGGGTTATTATCAATACATCCCCGGGCTTTCAAGTACCAATTTTGATGTATATGCAGGGTATCCCTATTATGTAAATGTTGTAGACAATTCTGTTTTTACTATAACCGGAACCTTGACAGACCCTACTTATTCATTGGTGACTACTGCAACAACGGATTTTAATGAAATTATGCTGCCACTAGACAGGTCTGATATAACCCTTGCAAGTCAATTACAAGCCGATATTACCAGCTGTAACAGTGTGGCCCGTTGGGATGCATCTATCCAGGGGTATTATCAGTATATTCCGGGATTATCGAGCACTGATTTTACCACAACCATTGGCTATCCCTATTATGTCAATGTGACATCAAATGTTTCGTGGCCTTCTGGCAGCACTGTAAGCGCCAGAACTGCCCTTGCAAAGGGAACCGGCAATGCTGCTTCTGCTTTGACTGTTCCCCATATGGTTTATGGTTCTATACCACAATCAGATCAAAAAATTGCATTGGTTAAAGCATGGATGGACGATGATGCAAGTGCTTTTGTGACAACCACATCACCGGGCAGTCAGCTTAAAGACGGTGTATTTGCCTTACAAATTGCCGCTTTACCAAATGGATGGACAATTGGTAAAAACCTGAATATTGCCTGTCTGGATAGTAAAGGAAATACTATTTTTGAGTCAAATATTGTATTAACTGATCAGGCTGCTGATAAAGTTTTAAATTTAACAAACACTGTGAGTGAATTGCCTTCCAGTTATACGTTGACACAGAATTACCCGAACCCATTTAATCCTGAAACATTGATCCGTTATGCTTTGCCTCAGGATGACTATGTGAAATTAAATGTTTACAATACCATGGGACAACAAATCAGAACTTTGGTTGACGGACAGAAATCTGCCGGTTCTTACCAGGTTGTCTGGAACGGAAAAAATGATTCCGGATTGAATGTACCCAGTGGCATGTATTTTTATGTTATGGAAAGCAGTAATTTTAAAAAGCAGATGAAGGCAATTTTAATTCGATAACGACAGGAACACTATGAAAATATTTAACATATTATCTGTATTGCTAATTACACTGGGCAGTGGATCTCTTTTTGCCGCTGCGCCACATAGTGTAATAGGTACCCTGCAATACGAGGATGAAAGCTTTCCGCAAGATATATACTGGACGGCATATATCACCACACGTCCTGAAGATGTGTTGGTTTTTGAGCAGCCCACAACATCCATGTATGATCAAACAACCGGCAATTTCTTGATCCAATGTTCGGCTTTATCAAGCTGGGCCGCGGATGAGACTTTACATGTGGAATTTACAGATACTCAGGATTTTGCTGCCACCCTTGATGTAGTATTGAGCTATGACGCTTATGATAACGCGGGAATTGTTGTATTGAACCAGGTCCAGGAAGCAGAACATCCGGTATATGGTTTTGTTCAATATGTGAATGAGGCTATTCCGGCTGCAATTAATTGGACTGCTTTTATAACAACCCGGCCTGATGATACTTTGGCTTTTACAGATTCATCCTATTATGACAATACAACCGGAGAGTTTGTGCTTGAATGTACGGATTTTTCAAGCTGGACTGCGGGTGATACCTTGCATATTGACATCGATGATACTCAGTCAGCAACGGGTTTTGTAGAACTTATTCTGACCGAACAGATTTCTGACAGTACCGATGTTGTAACGCTGGAGTATCCGGTAGGAATAGTGTCAGATCAGTTGTCAGCACCACAGGATATCCGGTTGATGCAGAATTATCCAAATCCTTTTAATCCTGAAACTGTGATCAGTTTCGGACTTGATCGTTCACAATATGTAAAGTTAACGGTTTATAATACTCTTGGAAAACGCGTAAGAACATTAATCGCGGAATATAAAAATGTGGGTGAATACAAGACAGTTTGGGACGGCAAGAACGATGCTGGTGATAAATTGGGCAGTGGAACGTATTTTCTGGAATTAAAAGGTGAGACGCTGACAAGACGCTCAAAAGCGATTATGATCAGGTAATAAAAAATTCATATAAAATGGTAGAGGTATAGTGTGAAAAAGAATCGAATAATATTTTTCTTAATTTTTCTAAGTACTATTATTTTGGTCGTAAATAGTGCTTATGCAGATGGTATTCATACTGTTTGGGGATTATTAAGGTATTCTGATAATTCAATCCCGTCACATATGACTTGGAGAGCTTATATCAAACAACCCGATTCGTTAACTACATTGACTGAAAATTCAGGAAAAGATTTATGGGATGGCAGTGAAGGATCATTTCAAGTACAACTCGGGAATGAAAGTTTTTCTTGGTCGGCAGGTCAAACACTAGTAGTGGATTTTGATGATGAAAATGGTGGGGAAAAAACAATAGAAGTTGTTTTAACTAATGACCCATCTCAAGATGTTGGAACAGTTACCATAAACCGTCCAACACATAATATTACTGTAACTACCTCCCCGGCAGGCCGGTCTTTTGTTGTTGATGGTACAACTTATTCATCATCACAAACCTTTTCCTGGGAACAGGGTTCATCTCATAATATTCAAGTTTCTGATGAAACCCAAAGTGGCGGTACAGGAATACAATATGTTTTTGATGCCTGGAGCAACACAAGCTCTAATCCGCAAACTTATGTAGTGGGATCCAGCAATGCAACAATAACCGGAAATTTTGATACACAATATTATTTAACCGTCAATTCTGCTCATGGTAGTGCTACAGGACAAGGCTGGAAAGATGCCAATACGTCTGCGGCAGTTTCAGTTACCTCTCCCGATGGTACCAGCGGTACACGTTATGTTTTGGATAGCTGGAGCGGAGATCATACTGGCAGTGAAACCAGTTTTAATATTACTATGAATAGTCCCAAGACAGTTACCGCTGCCTGGACAACTCAATATTATTTAACAACTGCTGTAAGTCCTTTGGCTGGCGGTACAATTAGTGAGAGCAGTGATTGGCATGATGCCGGGACCGTATTATCAATCAATACCACAACAAATTCCGGATATCAATGGGCTGGTTTTTCTGGGGCACTAACAGGTAAAACCCTGCCTCAAAACCTGACCATGAATGCAGCCAAAAGCGTTACAGCAAATTTTGGAACAGAAGTTGATATTACTATTAATACAAGTCCATCCGGTTTAGATTTTGAAGTGGATGGAACTACATATACCGCCCCGCATACTTTTACCTGGGTTTCAAGTGAAACACATACGCTTGAAGTTGAAAGTACAACCCAGAGTGGCGGAACAGGTACACAGTATGTATTTTACAATTGGGGCAATACAGGAACAAATCCCCAAACGTATACAGTACCGGAAACAAATCAAACGGTTACCGCAAACTTTACAACTCAATATCAATTGACCGTAAATTCAGCTCATGGTAATCCCCAGGGAGCCGGTTGGCATAATGGTGGAACAACACCAACCGTATCGGTAACAACTCCGGATGGTGACTCTGAAACCCGTTATGTCTTGAGTGGATGGAGTGGAGACCATACCGGTAGTGAATCCAGTTATACAATTACCATGGATGGTCCCAAGACGGTAACAGCCGCCTGGACAACTCAGTATTACCTCGATGTTGTTTCTGACTATGGCAGTCCCACTGGTGAAGCCTGGTATAATTCTGGCGCCAGCGCTACATTTGGCATTACAACACCTGATGTTGAGACCGGTACACAGCACATATTTCAGAGCTGGAGTGGAGCTTATAGCGGCACTGAAACAAGCCATTCCATTACTATGGATGGACCCAAGACCGTTACCGCCGCATGGCAGACACAATATTATCTTACCATGACAGAAAATCCTGATGCGGGTGGTAATACAACTCCTGCACCTCCAGGACAATGGTATAATGCCGGTACCACAGCAAATATTAGTACAACAGTTGCCAGCGGTTATGATTTTGTCGGCTGGACTGGCAGCCTGAGTGGTACAACTACTCCTACATCACTATTGATGAATGGACCCAAGTCTGTTACAGCAAATTATAATCTGGTTGTTGATGTCACTGTAAATACCAGTATAGCTGGTTTGGATTTTACAGTTGATGGTATTACGTATTCAACTCCACAAACTTTTTCATGGGTAGTTGGCAGTAATCATACCCTGACTACTGATGCCATTCAGGAAGTGGGTGAATTGATATATGTATTTACCTCATGGAGTGATGCTGGTGCACGCAGTCATACCTATACTGTACCAGGTGCCGGTGAAACCGTTACTGCAAATTTTGAAGAAAAACGTGAAGCAACCCTTACCATGGCAAGAAATGTAAATACATGGGGCACAACCAGCCCTGCGATTGGTAACCATGTCTATGATATTGGAGATCAGGTACCTATTCAGGCATTTCCCGCTGAAGGTTTCCGTTTTAAATATTGGAGCAGTAATGTTGAGGACCCATACAATGCAACCACTACTGTATTTATCGATAACGATAAAACCGTTACAGCTGTATTTGGAAAACAGGATTTTACTTTGACCATGGTTGCTGATCCGGCAGAGGGTGGTACTACTGATCCTGAACCCGGTGAGCATACCTATAATACATACTCATTGGTAGATTTGACAGCTATTCCTAATGCCGGTTACAGATTTGTCGGCTGGAGCAGCAATGTTGACGATACTACCAGTGCGAATTCTACAATCCGTGTTATACAGGATGAAACCGTAACTGCCAAATTTGAAAAGATTACCTATTCATTAAACATTGGTCCCGATCCTTTAGGCGGAGGTACCACTGTACCTGCAGCAGGTGAATATGATTATGACAGTGGTGCAGTTGTAAATATCTCTGCAGCAGCCCTGAGTGGATACCGATTTGTAAAATGGTCCGGTGGTGTTACGGATTCTACAAAAGCTTCTACAACCGTTGTCATGTCTAAAGATAAAAATGTTCTGGCACATTTTGAACCGGACGAGTTTACTTTGGATATATCTGTAAGCCCTGAGAATGCAGGAACAACCGTACCCGCAGTTGGGCAATATGTTCTTGGTGTAGATTCCGTGGTTGCACTTGAAGCTATTGCTGCCGAAGGTTATCGTTTTGCCAATTGGACCGGTGGTGTAGCTGATTCAGATACCAATTTGACTACGGTAACCATGAATGGAAATAAGCAAATTGTTGCAAACTTTATAAAGTTGGGTGATGTAAGAATTACAACCGATCCTCCGGGACGTTCTATTGTTGTTGATGGAGAATCCTATATTGCGCCACAGGATTTCGAGTGGGAAGCAGGATCCGTACATACAATTGCAATTTCTGAAGATTCTACAACCCAGTTTAGTGGTGACGGTACCCGTTATCAGTTTGATACCTGGAGTGATGGCGGTGCACAATCACATAATATTACTGTCAATGGCGTACTTGTTTACAGTGCCTTGTTTGACACTGAATATCTGTTAACTACAGCAGTTGACCCTGAAGAAGGTGGTACTGTTACTCCTCCGGCACCTGGTGACTGGTATGCTGCGGAAGCAGAGGTAGAATTGGTTGCAGAACCGGATACAGTAAATGGATATCGTTTCATTGGCTGGTCAGGTGATTTGACCGGCAAGGCCACACCAGATACCCTGGTTATGGATGGTCCCAAATCCGTTACTGCTTCTTTTGGAAGATTGAAACAGGTTGTTGTTGCAACAGTACCCGAAAGTCTGACTGTAAGTATTGATGGTATGAAGTACAAAACACCATTTACATTCAGCTGGGAAGAAAATTCGATACATACAATTAGTGCAGATACATTAAAGAGTGGTGGTACCGGAATTCGATACTATTTTACCGATTGGAGCGATGCAAAACCACGTGAACATGTTGTAACTGTCAACTCGGATACAACATTTACAGCAAACTATATGACCCAATTCTATCTGTCAACTCATGTTGACCCTGAAGATGGCGGTGAAGTAACTCCTGCGTCTCCCGGTGCATGGTTTGATATGGGTGAAGAAGTACCGGTAACAGCAATACCCAATGAAGAAAGTGGTTATGTCTTTGTTGAATGGACCGGTGATCTGGTTAGTGAAAGTAATCCTGATACAGTTGTTATGGATTCTGCTATGACCATTACTGCAACATTCAGTTCGGGTGATGTTGACGCACCGGAACTTGTATACGCATTCCCCGCACCCAACGCGAAAAAAGTACCGGTTAACTCTCCTGTACAGTTTAAACTTCGTGATATGGGTACCTCGGTTAATTTGGCAACTTTAATGTTTACCGTTGAAGGTGTTGATGTGTTGAGAAATGGTGCAGATCAAACCGGTGGTTATGCAAGTGTAGAGTATAAAGGTCAATCTTGTATAGTCTACTATGAGCCTGAAACAGCATTCCAACCGGACAGCACCATTAACGTACATATTCAATGTGAAGATACTTCACCTGTTACAAACAGTATTGATACCTCTTTTACATTTCAAACTGGTATTGCCTCTGTAGTTCATACTGCTAAAGATACGCTGACAATTGCAGGCGGTATTGTATTTGACGATACAACCGGTATTGCCGTATCAATTCCTGAAAACGCATTGATTGATACAACCGAGATCAGTATCAGTGTTGTTGATGAATATCCTGAATTGCCGGAAGGTTCACACGGTATGGCTCTGGCTATCCATTTTGGACCGGCAGGACTTACATTTGCAGATTCCGTAACCATCAGTATTCCTTATACTCAGGAAGTGCTTGATAGCGCGGGTGTTGATAGTCCGGAAGAATTGACTGTTTTCTATTACTCTGTATTGTCCGGTGAATGGACAGTTCTTGAGATATTCAGCTTTGACGAAAACAATATTTATGTCAAAGTATTGGAATTCTGTTATCTGACATTGGGTCAGCGCCAAATGACCATAGCTCAACCTGCAATACCTGAAGGTCAAACGAATTTGATGATCGATCAGTACTATGGTTTTGCTACATCAAAGGTTGTTTCAACCGTTGGTGAAGCAGTGGAATATCAATTCAACTGGGGTGATGGAACAACTTCAGCCTGGTCTGCCGATACTACTGCTGCGCATAAATGGTCAGATAAAGGTGATTATGCGATTGTTGCATTCGCCAGATCAAAAGTTGATACCAGTATGAAAACAGCATCCGATACTTTATGGGTAAGTGTTATTGAAACCGGAATCGAAGAAACAGAAGTACTGCCCAAAACCTTTAAATTAGAGCAGAACTATCCGAATCCGTTTAATCCGCAGACAACGATCCAATATCAGGTTCCCAAAGCGGCCAATGTTGTGATTGATATTTACAACATTAATGGACAAAAGATCCGCACCCTGGTTGACGATCAACGAGCAGCGGGATTCCATTCAGTAATATGGGATGGTAAGAATGACATGGGCTTGCAGGTTTCTACCGGTCTGTACTTTATGCAGATGCGCGCAGGAGACTATGTGAACACGATCAAGATGTCGTTCCTGAAATAAAATAAACTTTCCTGCCAGACAGGAATACATGATAAAAAAAGTGGGCCGGGTTTTAGAATCCGGCCCTTTTTTTTATTTGATGCTTGATTTTTATTCAATATTGCAATATATTGTTTTAACTTGTGATACATGGAAACCTATCGAACGAAAATACCGGATTGGCCGCAGGACGAGCGTCCCAGAGAACGGATGCTGCACAATGGACCTGAGGCCCTGTCTGAAGCGGAACTGCTGGCGATCATCTTACGAACGGGAAATGGCAAAGTAACATCCGTGGATATGGCCCGCAGCCTGCTGAAAGAGTTTGGAGGAATTCGTGGATTGGATGCTGTATCGATCCAACAGTTACAAACGGTAAAAGGGATCGGTTTGGCAAAAGCCTGTCAGATCAAATCAGCGTTGGAATTGTCTAAACGGCTGGTTAAACAGAAATGGCGGGTGAATGAGCACATTAGCTGCTCTGATGATGTTTATCAATTGGTCCATTTGCGTATGCGTGATCTGGGCCGTGAAGTTTTCAAAGTGTTATATCTGTCTGCGCGCAACCAGGTGCTGAAAGAAAAAACACTTTTTGAAGGAAGTTTGTGTGAGAGTGTGGTGTCGCCACGTGAAATCATTCTGGAGGCGGTACAGGCAGCGGCTGCAAACATTATTTTGCTGCATAATCATCCTAGTGGAAATCCTTCTCCCTCACATGAAGACCGAAATGTAACAGATAAAATTTGTGCCGCATGTAAATATTTTGATGTGAATGTTCTTGATCATATTATTATTGGCAAAGACAGTTATTACAGCTTTGCAGACCAGGGACTGTTAACATCAGGCAACGCATAAAGGAGTTATTGTGGAATTAGGTAAAGTAGTTGGTACGGTTGTGTCAACCATTAAGGACAAAAAGTTGTCCGGCAGCAAGTTGATGATCGTAAATCTGGTTTCACCGGATGGCAAGGCATCATCTGGCAATGTGATTGCTGTAGATACAGTTGGCGCCGGAATTGATGAAATGGTCATTCTGGTTCGCGGCAGTTCAGCGCGACAGGCCGTCAATATGGAAAGTGTACCCACGGATACGTGTATCATTGGCATTATTGATACAATGGAATTCAAGGGTAAAGTGGTATATCAAAAATAGGTTGTATTGGATAAGGAAATAATACAGTGGATGAAAAACAAATATCTGCCATAGTGCAGCGAGTATTGACCGAGTTGAATGTTGAAAAAAAAGGTGCACCCAGCACTTGCACTACTTGTTCAACCGGTGTATATGATAATATTGAAGATGCAATAGACGCGGCATATGAAGCACAGCTCAAGCTGGTTGACAGTACAATTGAATTGCGCAAAGATATCATTGAAGCCATTCGCCAGGTAGGTCAGGCCAACGCCGTTGAGTTTGGCCAAATGACTGTTGCAGAAACAAAAATGGGCCGTGTTGAACACAAGATACAGAAATGTAAACTGGCTTCCAAGCATACCCCGGGTGTTGAAGACCTGGAGACCATTGCATGGTCTGGTGACCATGGTTTGACGGTTGTAGAAATGGCTCCTTTTGGTACTATTGGAGCGATATTGCCTTCAACCCATCCTGTGCCAACCATGATTAATAACGCAATCAGTATGATTGCTGCCGGTAATTCAATTATTGCCAACGCTCATCCAGGTGCAAAGAATGTAACCAATTATGCCGTTCAATTGATAAATGAAGCAATAGTCAAAGTAGGCGGACCGGCAAATTTGATCACCTGTGTGAAAAATCCTACAATGGAAACCGGTCAAACTTTGTTCACTCATCCCAAGGTTAATATATTATGTATAACTGGTGGCCCCGGTGTTGTTAAAGCTGCTATGAAAGCGGGCAAACGTGCCATCTGTGCGGGCCCTGGTAATCCCCCCGTTGTTGTAGACGAGACCGCAGACCTTGCCAATGCTGCCAAGAGCATTATTGAAGGTGCTACATTTGATAACAATTTGTTATGTATTGGTGAAAAAATAATTATCGCTGTTGAAAGTATTGCCGACGAACTGAAACGTCAGCTTGTTGCACATAAATCATTTGAACTGACTCTTGAGCAGATTAATCGTCTGGCAGAGATTGTTTTTAAAGACGGTGGTAAAGGTCCTGGTGAGCCTGTTCTAAACCGCGAGTTTGTTGGTAAAGATGCACACTATCTGGCGGATGCATTGGGTATTAGCATCCCTGCGGATACTGAAATGTTGTTTGCCGAAACTCCGAATGATCATCCCTTTGTAGTTGCCGAACAAATGATGAATTGTTTGCCATTTTTACGTTCACCCAATGTTGACGCAGCTATACTTTTAGCCCAAAAAGTAGAACACAATTTCAGACATACTGCGCTTATGCACTCTAAAAATGTTGAAAATATGACCAAGATGGCCAAGTTGATGAATTGTACCTTGTTTGTGAAAAACGGGCCATCCTTTGCAGGCCTTGGTATTGGTGGTGAAGGTTATTTGAGTCACAGTATTGCCAGCCCAACCGGAGAAGGTATTACCTCCGCGCGCACATTTACTCGTATGCGCAGATGCTCCATGGTTGATTATTTGCGGGTTGTATAATTATGAAGCTTGGAATAATTGTGGGCAGAGTATGGGCCACACACAAAGACCCGCAACTCACAGGCGTAAAATTGTATATTTTACAGCCTGTGAATGAAAAAAAAGAAGCAATGGGTAAACCCATTCTGGCGGCAGATACGGTTGGTTCAAGAGAAGATGATCTGGTATACTGGGTTAGTTCCCGCGAAGCTTCATTTGCTATGGAGGGAAAAAAGATCCCTTCTGATGCTTCTATTGTTGGTATTGTGGATAATACTTTTGCTAAAGATAAACGGTATACAAACAGCCGGTTGAAAAAGTGGAAAGAACAGAATTTGAAACAGGTGCGGGGATAGAGCATGGAACTGGCTGTAGTTATAGGTAATGTGACCAGTACAATTCATCATCCTGCTTATAAAGGATGTAAATTGTTGCTGTTGCGGAATATTTCTCCGCTGTGCGAAGAAGAGACAAATACCACGGTAGCAGTTGATTCTGTAGATGCCGGTATTGGCGATATTGTGATGGTTTCCCGGGAAGGCAAGACAGCCTCTGATATACTGGGAATCAATCAGGCACCTGTAAGAAGTATTATTGTAGGTGTTGTGGATACTGTAAATATGAATGTTGAATTATAAAGAAGAGAAGGATGTTATGGCTACTTCATTATTCAGTTTAAAAAAAGAAATGGTTGATATCTGCCGCAGAATATATGATCGCGGTTATGTTGCCGCAAACGATGGCAATGTTAGCTGCAGATTGGATAACGGACATTTTTTAATGACACCCACCGGAATGAGCAAAGGCTTTCTGGTTCCCAGTGATCTGGTAATTGTAGATGAAAATGGTAATCAGGTATCCGGGACACGCAAGGCATCTTCCGAAGCCAAGATGCACGTAACCATCTATAAAGCTCGTCCTGATATTAATTCTGTGGCGCACGCTCATCCACCAACAGCTACAGGCTATGCGGTTGCAGGTATTCCATTGACCCAGTGTGTTTTACCGGAAGTAATTGTGAGTGTGGGTTCTATTCCAATCGCGGAATATGCTACTCCCGGTACCCAGGAACTGGCCGATGTTGTAAGTAAGTATTTGAAACAATATGACGCGGTACTGCTGGAAAATCATGGTGCTATTACTGTTGGTAAAACCATTACAGACGCCCATTTTAAAATGGAAACCATGGAACACTTTGCAAAAATTATGTTTGTAGCTCATCAATTGGGTAACGTTCAATCCATCAAAGGTGAGAAAATGTCGGAACTGATGGATCTCCGTAAACGTTTTGGTATCCGTCCGGATGCGCCAACCTGTGAGATTGATGGCTGTCAGGTACCAACTGCTGCAAAAGCTAATGATGCTGTAACTGATGTTTCTCCTGAACTGGTTGAGCAGATCACCAGACAGGTTGTGAATAAATTAAAATAGAGCCGTCCACTGGGGGGGACCTCTGTTTTTTTCTAATGGACCGTATTCATACTATACGCGAGCTGTGAGCTATGGCATTTTCGCTGCAACCTTTTGAATCTTTGTCCTGGGGTGTTGTACGAATTCTAACAGAACTGTTGTTATCCATGATAGAAGAGCTGTCTGATGAATCTGAAAACCTGGATGAACGCATCCATAATACACGTACGAATGTAAAAAAATGCAGAGCCATGTTGAGGCTGTTACAGGTTCAGCTCGGCAATGATGTTTATAAATTTGAGAATTTGGCACTTCGAGATATAGGCAGGCTGCTTTCTGACAACAGGGACAGCTTTATTCTTGTGGAGACACTGGATATTTTGTCTGAATCGCTGAATAGATCGGAAAAAACGGGTTGGGAACCCGTACGTCAAACTTTGAATGAACATTATCTAGAGCATGCCCGCCTGTTCCAGGAAAATAATGTCAAAGAACATATTATTAAAGAGCTGCAAATAATTGCTGCACGTGCTAAAGATTGGCAGCTTGAGGATTCTGATGATCTGTTCTGGCAGGGAATGGAAAAAATCTATAATAGTGGTCAATATGAAATGCTCACAGCCTTTGATGAGACAAATGATGTACTGATGCATGAATGGCGTAAAGATGTAAAATATTTATGGTATCAGTTATTGATATTGACCTCTGAAAAGCCTGACGATTTGACTGATCTGGCGGAAGAATTTCATATACTTTCCGGGTATTTGGGGATCGATCATGATTTGTATGAATTGAAACAGTTTTTGCTGCAAAATCCAAATGCAGGCCCGGTTTCTGCTATAGAAAATATGATAAAAAGTATTGATCAGGAGAAAGCGAGATTGGAATCTCTTGCGCATGCAGCCGGGAAAACATTGTACTCTGAAACTTTTGATGTATGGACCAATCAATTGAAAAACATATGGAAAACCCGAATACAGTAAATAAGCGCCATATTTTCATAATAGCAATTCTGATGTTATTTATGATTACCGGTTGTAACAATAACCCAAAGGTAAACTATGACCAGTCCCGGTTTGGTAATTTATTTTTGAAATATGTTTCGGTTATTGACTTGGTAAAAGCTGGTAACCCAGTACAAATTTCAGGTGTATACGGCTACCGCTATTCTAACCGTACCTGGCACCCCATGCTCACAAACTGGATGGCACCCGGGACTATGGGCTATGCATTATTGGCAGATTCTTTGCTATATGATAAATCGGTATATATAAAATTAAAAGGTTCAATTATTACGGATACACTGCGGTTTAAACCCGATATAGCGTTAGCGTTACCGTTCAAATCCGTCAAAGTAGATTCAATTCTCGATTATAAGGATCTGAGTGCTTTTACAGAGTTGGTGAAAACCCAGGCGAAAGATTATATAAAACAGATAGAGAACCATTACAGGCAAAAGGGCACGGATTTAAACCTGCCGTCTGATTTTAACTGGCAGATTGCTTACGATGAAAAGAAGGAAGAGGTTGTAGTATACGCCCGTATTGAGCGCATTAGCCAGCTCATTCACATTGAATTTGTGTATGACTATAACAAGGTTCGCTTGCTGTCTGTTTATGCGATGGAGCAATTTAAAGGAGAAAAATGAAACACATTATTGCTTGTATGGTATTTTTAACCATGACAATTTATGCTGCGAATAATTCGGCACCTTCACTTTTAAGAATAGAGACCGAAAATCCGGATGATATTAAACAATTTTACGAGATGGATTTGGATGTTACCCATATCTCGTCTGAATCCGGGATTGTGGAAGCAATTTTGACCTATGAACAGCAAAAAGAATTGCAGAATTTGGGATTCTCGTTTGATACGGTTATTGATGATTTGAATGGATTTTATGATGAATTGCGCAACAGCAATTATTTCAAGCATTTTCACAGTATCCAACAGATAGAAGCGTTAATGGATTCTCTGGAAAACGCCTATCCTGATTTAGTGCGGATTTTTGATATTGGAGACAGCTATAATAAAGTCGCCTATAATAAAGGATTTGATATTCTTGCAATGAAAATATCTGATGATGTCTCGGTTGAGGATTCAACCGAAGCGGATGTCTTGTATACAGCAGCTATTCATGCCAGAGAAATTGTTACTCCTGAAGTATTGATTGTTTTCATCGATTATTTGTTGAATGGCTATGGCACCAATGCATTTGCTACTCATTTGATCAATAACCGCGAGTTGTGGTTTATCTTGTGTGTGAATCCTGATGGTAGGGATTATGTCTTTACCGGAGATTATGGCGGCATTTACAGCACCTCAAATCCTATTTTGTGGCGTAAAAATATGCACGATAACGATGGCAACGGAATTTTTAATCCGGATAAAGACGGGGTAGACCTGAACCGGAATTTTGGTTTTTCCTGGGCATTTAATGATGTTGGTTCGAGCCCGAATATGAATAGTGAAAGTTACCGGGGATTAGCGCCTTTTTCAGAACCCGAGACCTGGGCCATTAAAGAATTTGTGGAAGCGCATGATTTTGTAATCAGCCTGTTTTATCACAGCTATGGGAACTTGTGGCTCTATCCGTGGGGGTTCAAACCCGAGAATCCGGAAGAACCGGATTACTCTGCTTTTCTGGCATTGAATGACAGTTGTGTTGCATATAACGGTTACACCCCAGACAATGGAGTTACAAACAAGCTTGGCTATCTGGCAAATGGCAGTTCGGATGACTGGCTATATGGAGAACAAGGGATTTTTGCCATTACTCCCGAAGTGGGACTTTCGGTGCAGGGAGGATTCTGGCCGGATACCACCGAAATCGATTTTATGTGTTATGAGAACCTGGGCGCCAATTTATTTATGGCCTGGGCTGCAGGAGAGGAACCGGAAATAATGGATTACAGTTATAGCACATTCAAGCATCCTGCTGATGACTATACAATCCTTGCTTCCATTAATCCGCCTGTTTTATTAACGGATCCGGTTGCATTGGATACAGCCTCTTTTAAGGTACATTATCGTTATGGGAAATCCGGTGCGTTTGATTCACTGGATGTGGAATATATTGTACCCATTGACAGATACCAGGCAAAGATACCTGGAAACGAGTATTCGGGAGTTATCCAGTATTATATTTCTGCTACAGACAGTATGGGAAGAAAAGGGACATGGCCTAGAGGTGCTCCTATGGCAGTTGATTCTTTAGAGATTGATTTTCCGCTCGCGATTGACAATACAGGGAAAGATGTCAATAGTTGGGAACTGTATGACAATTATCCCAATCCTTTTAACTCGAATACGGTTATCTCCTTTTCGCTTGCAGATGCGGGAGAGGTAAATTTGACAATATACAATACGCTGGGGCAGGAGGTAATTCGTCTTGCTGGTGGGAAATACGCGGCAGGTGCGTATCGTAAAGTCTGGGATGGCCGTGACCGTTTTGGCAGTCGGGTGCCATCAGGTGTGTATTTCTACGAACTGACAGGAAATGGCTTTCATAAATTGAAAAAAATGGTTTATATTCAATAGTATGAAATGTTTGAAACGATATATATTGACAGGAATTTTACTGTTTAACAGTTTGACTGCATTGCCCTCAACTCGGTTATATTTTGGTACCTCGGGTGAGCTGGGTCCGGATTCTTTGAGCATTCCTGTTTTTCTGGAAACTGACCCGTCAGTGGCCGGTATTCAATTCGAGTTGGAGGATGATTCCGCTATTGTCAGGATTGACAGCGTGGTTTTGGCAGATGAGATTGGGGACTTTACTGCATTAACCAATGGTGAGCGGGTGTTGATTTATCATAAACAGGGGCGTTCTATTCTTGCTGGTAATCAAAAACTGGCGGATTTGCTTTTAACCGTAGACCGGCAAATCACCGGCTCTGATACATTGCGTTTTACTACCGAGGTAGTTCTTGCCGATACCCTGGCTCAAGGTATTGACTCAGTGCAGGTGGAAACAGGAGTATTGGTTTTTGATCCTGAAACCGGAATTCATGATCCGTTTGTACAAGCGCCTTCTGAGTTCAGGTTATACCAGAATTATCCCAATCCCTTTAATGATGAAACGGTTATAAAATTTGATTTACCGCAGGCGGGGCGGGTATCTTTAGCGCTTTATAATATTAATGGGGAATTGGTGCTTTCACTCATTAACCGGTATTATAATTCAGGGAGCTATCATATTAATTTGGATATGCATGGTTTGCCATCGGGGATTTATTTTTACCGTTTTCAATCCACAGAATACAACTTTACACGGAAATTGTTACTGCTCAAGTAATTTCAAAATTTATTGATTAGAAAAAGAATGATGTTATTTATTGCATTTTGCAATTTTAAATTGTAATATGTTATGTATAGTTGTAAGTTTTGTATAAGGAATGATATTATGCCTACAGCAGTAAGAATATCGGATGAATTGGTGAATAAAGCAAGGACCCGGTCAAAAGCAATGAAACGGTCTGTTGCCGGTCAGATTGAATTCTGGGCCACAATTGGAGAGATTGCAGAAGATAATCCTGACCTGCCTTTTACATTCATTAAAGATATATTGATTGGAATTGAACAAGTAAATGAAGGTGATATAACTCCCTATGTATTTGGGGAGGGGGAATAATTTTGGGTGATATTAAAGTTTATCAAACCCGACAATTTAAAAATCAGAAAAAGAAATTAAAAAAGAACCAAATCAAGGAATTAGATCAAGCAATTAAAATGTTGATTGAAAATCCTGAACTTGGTCAGCAAAAAAGCGGGGATTTGGCAAATATTTGGGTCTATAAATTCAACCTTATCAGACAGCAGTATCTTTTAGCTTATATGTGGGATGAGGCCTCGAGGACCTTTATTGCATTGGGATTGCATGAGAATTTTTATCGGGATTTGAAAAGATCAGTGAATGACTAGTTGTGCAAATACAAGGTAATCTGGTTTATAATATTACCAATGAATTCTCACCTTTTAAATAATCTGCTTGAAATTCATTCTCAAATTCGGTATACTATTGATTCGAGTTTAATATACAAGGAGTACCGTGGGCGAGAGTGACATAAAAATACGCGTATTATCTGAAAATCTTGTAAATAAAATTGCGGCCGGTGAGGTGATTGACCGGCCCTCTTCAGTTGTAAAGGAACTGGTAGAGAATTCTATTGATGCCGGTGCAGACAAGATCAGCGTTATCATCAAAGAGGGCGGCAAGGGATTGATCCAGATAGTGGACAATGGCTGCGGCATGGAAGAAAAAGATGCCATCATGTCTTTCCAGCGTCATGCTACCTCTAAAATTCATGATTATGAGGATATGGAGCGCATTTTAACCCTGGGTTTCAGAGGTGAAGCGCTTGCCAGCATTGCGGCGGTATCGCAGCTTGAAATGAAAACCGTGCCCGAAGGTCAGATTGAGGGTACCCAGATCAATATTGACGGTGGTACTGTGGTGAAAATGGACCGTACCGGTGGAAATCCCGGTACTTCTATAGCTGTCAAAAATTTGTTTTTCAATACACCCGCGCGACGGAAATTCCTCCGCGCAACCTCTACCGAATACCGGCATATTATCTCCATGGCTAACCGCTTTGTATTGTCATATCCTCATATTGCTTTTGACTTTTTTCATGATGATAACGAGGTCTTTAGTTACAAACCGTCTGATCTTGCGGACCGTATTGGTGATGTTATGGGTGGAAGAATTCGTGAGAATTTGATAGAGATCACGGATAAAAATCCTATCATGGATATTAAAGGATTTATTGGCAATTTTGATATATTACGCAAAACCCGAAATGATCAGTTCCTGTTTGTGAACAAGCGATTCATTAATGATCGTACTATAAATGCTGCAATTATTGCAGGACTAGGGGAAATGCTGCCCAAAGGCAGTTTCCCTTTGTATGTGTTGTTTCTGGATATTGATCCCGAGCGGATTGATGTAAATGTTCACCCCACAAAAAGTGAAATAAAGTTTGCCGACCAGCAGATGCTGTTTACGTTGATCCGTGGGGCTATCAAACGGTCTATGAAAACCGATGATATTGTGCCAGAGATGATGCAGAATTTTAGAGCACCCGGCAGGCCATCTTTTTCAAAACGGTTTGCATCTCCATTGGTAGATGAGATCCGTCAAACTCCTACACCCCAAACGCGGATTGATTTTGAGAATCCACCGCCACGGGAAACGCACAGCCACTATGATCATACCGAGCCTGTAGAAAGTGAACCGGTAGCCCGGTACAACCTGACACCGCAGCAGAGTCCATCTCCAAACAAGTACAAGGAAGAGAACAAGATGTTGTGGCAATTGCACAACAAATATCTTGTTTCTCAAATCAAAAGCGGACTTGTGATTATTGACCAGCATGCCGCGCATGAGCGAATTATTTACGAGCGGGTCAAAGATAATTTTCAGAATCATGAATCTCCGTCTCAGCAGTTGTTGTTTCCGCAGACTATTGATTTATCTATTGAAGACTTTGAGTATTTGATGGAGATTTTGCCGTTTTTAGAAAAAATAGGATTTATCATCAAAGGATTTGGTAGTCGCACCATTGTGCTTGAAGGCGTACCGTCAGGCATGCGTATAGGCCAGGAAAACAAACTGCTGTTGGGTATTCTGGACGAGTACAAGTTGAAACTGGGGACAGAGGTAGATATACAGGAACGTGTTGCCAAAAGCGTTGCCTGCCGGTCTGCAATTATGACCGGAGACACCCTGAATGATGAATCTATGAATGCGTTGGTGGACCAGTTGTTTGCCTGCGAAACCCCGTATTTTTGTCCGCATGGCAGACCCACCATGATTACGTTGTCATTGGATGAACTGGACAAACGGTTTGAGCGCACATAAGGCAATTATACTGGTAGGCCCCACTGCCGTGGGCAAAACAGAACTCTCGCTTCAACTTGCCGAGCAATTGGGTGGAGAAGTGGTTTCGTCTGACTCCAGACAAGTTTACCGCTACATGTCTATTGGTACTGCAAAACCCACCCGGGATGAACTTTTACGTGTTCCGCATCATTTTATTGATATCCGCGATCCTAATCAATTCTACAGCGCAGGGGAATACGGGCGTGAGGCCAGAGCATGTGTCAGGGAGCTTTTTGAGCGAAATACCGTCCCCATTGTAACCGGTGGGTCAGGATTTTATATTCAGGCACTGGTTGATGGACTGTTTGCCCCCCAAATGTCTGATCCTGATGTTAAAGAAAAATGGCGGCAGCGTATACGCGAGCAAGGACAGGAAGCTGTATTGGAAGCTTTACGTAAGGTTGATCCGAAAAGTGCGGAACGCTTGCATCCCAATGATATGCAACGGGTAGTGCGGGCTTTGGAAATTTATGATTTAACAGGAAAACCCATTTCCGAATATCGAAAAGGGGATGAAAAACCTTGCGAGTTTGAACCTGTTTTTATTGGTTTACAAAGAGACCGCAAACTATTGTATGACCGGATTAACTTGCGGGTGGATTTGATGATTCAGGAGGGGCTGCTTGATGAAGTCCGGGATCTTGAAAAAAAAGGATGGGGACCTGAATTAAATGCCTTGAAAACGGTGGGGTACCAGGAAGTATATGATCATTTTGATGGTAAACTGGAATTTGATGAAATGATCAGGTTGATTAAACGAAATTCACGAAGATATGCAAAAAGACAATTGACCTGGTTCCGCAAAGATCAGCGGATACACTGGCTGGATCTGGAGCAGTTGGATGTAAATAGCGCCCTTGAAAATATTTTAGAAATATGGGATGCAAGTTGAGGAGAAAAATATGAAAAAGCATTTTCATTTACTGGTTTTTGGAATGTTATTGTTTGCGACAGGATGGGTTTTTGCACAGGTTAATGTGGAAAAATACCGCAAAGCGGGACAGCATGAAGGATTGGATGGTTACTTGAAAGTATCTTATTCCGCAAGGACCGGGAATGTTGACGCGCAAGAGGTGGATATTTCAAGCAGCAGTGATTTCAAGTGGAAACGCATGGACTCGTTTATTATCATAGAAGGTGACCAGCGTTGGCAGGGAGACTTGCAATATTCTAATGAAGGTCTGGTGCATTTACGGCAGATATTTGAAATTAAAGCCTGGTGGCAGCCCGAAACGTTTTTCCAAATGGACTATAACAAATCACGTTCACTGGATGACAGACGCCTGGCAGGTGCAGGTGTGCGCGCGGCTATTTTCCGTAATGAAAAGAATTCCATTGTGTGCGGAACGTCCTACATGTATGAATATGAAAAGCTCGATCTGCCCGAAGGCAGTTTGCACCCGGATGAAACCACAGTTGCTCGCTGGAATAATTATTTTGCCATGAATATCAATTTCAACAGCCGGTTACAGGGGCATTGGACCACTTATTTTCAACCCATGTTTACGGATATGAATGATATCCGTATTTTGAGTGAAGCCAATTTTAAAGTCGTCATTGCAGGTCCGTTGTCTTTGGTAACCACGTTTAAAATGAGATATGACAAGAAACCCCCTGACCATATTAAAGATATGGATACCCGGTTGTCTACCGGGTTGGTTTTGACCTACTGAGATTCTGCTTGAATTTTATTTTTAAAATGTCTAGTATATAGATTATTAACTGAAATGGTAAAATGATAGATTCTCAACTGCAAAAACGTCTCGAAGTATTGAAAAATCTCATAGTATTGGGTGAGCTTGACTTGGTACGCGTACAGGTTGAGAAAATAAAAAAAGCCAGTTCAGATAACAGCCTTTTGCCTATTATTAAATGTCTTGATCGTTACGAATTTGTTCAGGCAACCCGGCTGATTGATGAATTTATTAATTATCCTTTTCGTCTAAATAATGCTCCCTTTGCCGAACTGCCTGCATTGAGACTGCAGGTAAAAGCTCTGGAAATCAAGCTTGCGGAAAAACAGAGTGTCAAAGTGGATCTTGAACGGATGATCCACCACTTTTATACCAATTATCAGACAGAGTTGGGTGAATATATTCTTGAAGTACTGGATTTACGAAGAAAAGTAAAACCGGTGCAGGTAAATACTCCACAGGACTGGTCAGAAAAGGCAGATCAGGAATTTGAACAGTACAAGACCATTCTTGACAGCGTTGATCCCCAGGAAATACCCATATTAACCCCTGAACGTCATAAAGACTTGCGGTTGGCATTTTTACGTGCTAGCAAACTCTGTCACCCTGATGTTGTTGCTGAAGAATTTAAAGAACAGGCACAGCAGACGTTTATTGATTTAAAACAGGCTTATGAAGAAAATGATCTGGAACGGATTTTAGATATTCTGGCCATGCTGGAAAAAGGAGGCATGACAGTCAAATCTGATCAGATTACTGATATGGACAAGTTGAAAGCCATTATTGTTACGCTGCAAACACGTATCGAAGCCCTCAATAAAGAAATTATTAAACTTAAAGAATCAGATACCTACCGTACCATGAACGGAATACAAGACTGGGACCACTATTTTAAAACTATTCGCCAGTCTTTGATGAAAGAAATACACATTCTAAGAACCCGCGCGCATGCATAATTCAGAATCGTTTAAATCATTGGTTCCCGTGGATCGCCAGGAATTAAAGCGATCAGACACTTCTATAGCAATAGCTCAGCATCTGATACAACATGATACCAGCGAGCTGGAGCAGTTTCTCATCCAAAATCCGCGTGTGTTTATTGATATTTTATCACGTGAATATCCACTCACTCATGATTTAATAAAGCGGTATAAAACCGTGTTGAACTGGCAATTGCTTAGTGATAATCCTCGAATCAACTGGACGTCAAGTTTGCTTGAACGTTATGAAAATCGTTGGGACTGGGGACGCTGGGAATGGGGTTGGGCCGGGCTTTCTGCAAACCCTGAACTGCCCTGGAGTGATTCTCTGTTGGAGCGTTACAGTGACAGGTTCAACTGGTCGGCATTGAGTAAAAACGAACGTATACCCCTGAATGAAACCAGTATTGCACACTTTGCAGGATTATGGGACTGGCGATTGTTAAGCAGTCGCAGGTCATTGCCCTGGAGCGATAGCTTGATTGACCGTTTTGATGATCGCTGGAACTGGGAAAACCTGAGTCTGAACGAGTTTCTGCCCTGGAGCGATACGCTGATTCGGGAATATCGAGACCATTGGGATTGGGCATCGCTAAGTTACAATCCAGCATTGCCCTGGAATGAAACTATATTATCTCAATATCGTGAGCATTTATTCTGGGATTGTTTGAGCGCAAACGAAGGTTTGCCATGGACCGAGGCATTTGTGTTGGAGCATGCAGATAAATGGGAGTGGACGTGGCTGAGTTATAATCGTGCCTTACCATGGACCCCGGAGTTTATTCAGCGTTATGAAAACAAATGGGACTGGAAATACCTGAGCGGAAACGCAGGTATTCAATGGGACCGGGAATTGATTGAAACGTACCTGGAACGCTGGGATTGGGAAATGTTTAGTTGCCGTGACGATTTTCCCTGGACAGAAGCATTTATCTCTGCATATCGGGATTTTTGGGATTGGGAAAAGCTGAGCGCTCGTGAAACACTGCCCTGGAGTTTCGATTTGATTCAAAAATTTGCAAAACACTGGGATTTTAAACGATTATTACAGAACCGTGGCCTGCCCTGGAGCCTAGAATTGCTTGAATTCTTTAAGAGTATTGATCCTGAAGGTTTGAATTCCGGGCAATATACCAGAGACGGAATTTGGTACAATATTGTTCAACCCTACCTAACTGATGATAAAGTCCATTCTATAATTCAAGCCCTATGATTTTCATGGTATAATTTTTGTCATTTTAATCTCATTGTTGCGCTGTTGCTGTGTAACATCAATGAAATTAGTGTGTTGTGAATATGATTTTTTATTGATATAGCTAATTTAGCCATCCATAAGGTAAAAATTGCACCATACAAGCGTACAATTAATTACTTTGAAAAAAGATGACTATTTATTACATTTTATGCTAACTATCGTTTAGTTTATACATAAATAAATCATTACAGGAAAGGACCGGATAATAAAATGAACAAGAGATTGTTTTATTTGGCAGTTTTCGCCATTATGATGATAGCCGCTGTTGTTTTTGCCGCCGATACAGACCACGGAAACGCAGATGCATCTCATGGCAGCGAAACAGCTGCACATGAAGCCCATATGTCTGATGCCGGGCAAGAAGCACACGGCGGTGGACATCATGGAACGAATTTAGGTGAAGTTTTGCCAATATGGAGTGTAATACCATTTGTAGGTATATTATTATCTATTGCATTATTTCCATTGCTTGCTGAAAAATTCTGGCACCATCATTTTCCCAAAGTATCTGCATTTTGGGCTTTGCTATTTGCTATCCCTTTTGTGATTACATATGGCGGTGATGCATTGTATGAGATTTTTCATATTTATTTAATTGATTATATTCCTTTTATTGTGCTTTTATGGGCATTGTATACTGCTGCTGGTGGTATACTTGTAGAAGGTTCTATAAAGGGTAAACCAACCACCAACCTGGTGATCTTACTTATTGGTACTTTGGTTGCCTCATGGATTGGAACTACCGGTGCTTCAATGGTATTGATTCGTCCTATATTGAGAGCCAATTCTAACCGTAAAAATCGTATGCATATTGTGATTTTCTTTATCTTTTTGGTGAGCAATATTGGTGGCGCATTGACCCCATTGGGTGATCCACCATTGTTCCTGGGATTTTTGCACCATGTGCCATTTTTCTGGACTATGAATATTTTACCGCATATGATTTTTGTTGTTGTAATACTGTTGGGAATTTTCTTTGCAGTTGATTCAATTCTTTATAACAAAGAAAAGAAAGCCGGTACAATTGTAGAAGATACTTCTGCAACCGTACCTGTACGTTTGCGTGGTACTCATAATTTTATTTTCCTTGGTGGTATTATTGCCGCTGTATTGATGAGTGGTTTGGTAAAATTGGGTGCTGTAACCGTTTTGGGTGTACATATGCAATGGCAGAATATTTTACGTGATGTAATTCTGGTATTGATGGTTGTATTGTCTCTTAAAACCACCAAAAAAGAAATTCGCGAAGGAAATGAATTTACATGGTTCCCCATTCAGGAAGTTGCTTACTTGTTTGCCGGTATTTTTATGTGTATTATCCCTGCTTTGGCAATTTTAAAAGCGGGTCATAATGGTGCTATGGCATTTATCATTGAAGCCGTTAAAGAACCCTGGCATTATTTCTGGGTAACTGGTGCTCTCTCTAGTTTTCTTGATAATGCACCTACATACCTGACATTCCTGAATACTGCTTTGGGTAATTTCTATTCAGGTATGCCTGAACCACAGGCCGTTGCAAGCTTGATTGCAGAGAATGCAATTTATCTTAAAGCTATCTCTGCCGGTGCTGTATTTATGGGTGCTAACACCTATATTGGTAATGCCCCCAACTTTATGGTACGTTCTATTGCTGAAGAAACTGGATTGAAAATGCCGAGCTTTTTTGGATACATGGCCTGGTCATTTGGAATTCTGATTCCTGTATTTATTTTGGCAACATTGGTATTCTTTATTTGAATTTGACGGATATTCAAAATGATCACGTTTCAGGTGCAGATGAATTGCTGAATAAATCAGCACAGTATTTAACCGAAACGATCGATCAGTTTAATATAGAATGTCCTCTTGATACATTTATTAACGCTATACAAAAGGCCGGGCTTGATTTGATTCAAGCCCAGCCGCGTATGGCGCCTCTTTTAAACCTGGTCAACCGGGTGCTGATAAAAACCTCGCTGAAATCTGATATACCCCATTTAAAATCAATCATTGTACAGGAAATTGGCCATGTTGTTGAACAATCTGTTCAGGCAAAACAAGTTATTGCCGAACGATTCACACAACTGGTAAAACCTCATAATACGCTATTAACATACAGCCGCAGTAGTGTCGTGATGAACGCCATTGAACATGCCGCTATGGATAAATCTATAAAGGTTCTTGTAACTGAATCCCGCCCGGTTTATGAGGGCAGAACTGCCGCTGAACAATTGACGCAGCTGTCCATACCCGTGTCTTTGTATACGGATGCGGCAATGGGTGAAGCAGTACAAGAGGCGGATTGTGTTGTTATTGGAGCGGATGCATTTGATCATTCGTATTTTATCAACAAGACCGGTACATTGGCATTGTGTTTATTATGCAGACATTTTGACAAGCCGGTGTATGCACTTGCGTCCAGCTTGAAAAGGGTGCCTGATTTGAATTTGCTTCCTGAGGAAAGTAAAAAGCCGGAAAAAGAAGTTTGGAGAGAAAAACCCAAACCTGTCAATGTTATAAATCGATATTTTGAAACAATACCTTTGGATTTATTAACGGGGTTGATTACTGAAGAGGGGATAGTGAACGCAGGGACCGAATCTTTTTCTGATTATGATCCCTGGTTGATTGATAAGCTTAATTCTCTTGATCGAGATAGCGGATAAGTGCAATTTCATCACAATCCGGGAATTTGGGGCAATTTATACAGTCTTTCCACACTTTATGGGGCAACTCTTTTTTATCAATCAAGCTGAAACCCACTTTTTTAAAGAATTCCGGTTGATAGGTAAGTGTAAAAACCTGCGGAAGTTCTAATTCTCGTGCCTGTTGAACCAGATATTCTACAATTTGTTTGCCTAATCCTTTTCCATGCATCTCTTGAGCAATTGCAAGGGATCGTACTTCGGCAAGGTCTTTCCAGATAATGGATAATGAACCAACACCCAGAATATGCCCATCGTTTTCTATGACAACAAAATCCCGCAATGCGTTATAAATTTGTATTTGTGAACGTCCCAGCATAACGCCATGCTGTGCGTAACTATTGATCAGTGTAACAATCTCGGGTACATCATGTATTTTTGCCTGTCTTACCATTTTATCCTCTTAAACTGTCGAGAGCCAGTTTGAATTTGTTCAGGCCTTCATCGATCTGCTCTTTTGTTATGATCAATGGAGGTAAAAAACGTACGGCATTACCGCCGGTTTTGCAAATAAGTAATCCTTGTTCTGTGCATGCTTTGATCAGATCCTGGGGGCTGCCTTGAATCTCAAGACCGAACATGAGTCCTTTGGAGCGAACTGCTATCAGTTCAGGATACTCTGTTTGCAGTGCGGATAACTGTTCCTGCAAATAGCTGCCTTTATCTCTAACTGATTCCAGAAACGCGGGTTCTGCAATACGTTCAAGAATGTTCAAGGCTACACTGGTAACAATGGGGCCGCCGCCAAAAGTTGTACCGTGGTCTCCCGGTTTTATGTGTTCGGCAATTTTATCTGTCAACAATACCGCACCAAGAGGAAGTCCGCCGGCTATGGGTTTTGCGGCTGTTAAAATATCCGGTAGTATTCCATAACCTTCATAGGCGCAAAAGTGGCCGGTTCTACCGAAACCGCATTGGATCTCATCCAGAATGAGGAGGGTATTGTGCTCATCGCACAAGGTTCTCAGTTGCTTTAAAAATTCAACATCAGCGGGATAAATACCACCTTCGCCTTGTACAGGTTCTACAATGACAGCACAGGTTTTATCGGTTATTTTAATTTTTACAGATTCAATATCATTAAATTCTGCAAAGTCGAATCCTTCAAGCATGGGCCCAAAGTGTTCCCAGAATTTGGGTTGCCCGGTTGCAGAGAGACCGCCATAGGTCCGTCCATGAAACGAACGGTTAAATGCAAGAATTTGATAGTTGTCCGATCCTTTTGTCAAAGAAGCCCATTTTCTAGCAAATTTAATTGCAGCTTCCATGGCTTCGGTACCGCTGTTGCAAAAGAATAATTTGTCTGCAAATGTATGTTTTACAAGAAATTGTGCCAGTTTTACCTGGGGTTCGGTATAGTAAAGATTAGAACAGTGCCAGAGTTTTTCTGACTGTTCAGTTAGTGCGTTTTTAGCGTCTGTATCACTATATCCGAAAGCGTTAACAGCTATTCCGGATACAAAATCGAGATATTCACGACCTTCTGCATCGTAAAGATAGACATCTTTACCGTGAGTGATCACAAATTCGGGACGGGTATACGTACCCAGAATGGTTTGTTTTTCTGCTGCTATGAGTTCTCTAGTGTTCATCTTTATCCTAAATATGTATGGTTGTACCAAACGCATGGGATTGGTCAAGTATTTGTGCCAAGGTATTGGGGCCCTGCCAGCAGGTAATGTGCACACGCTCTACATTTCCGTTGAGCGCGTAAAAAGCAGACTCCATTTTAGCAACCATGCCGTCTTTGATGATCCCTTCAGCAATGAGCTCCTGCGTCTGTTCTGCGGTAAGTGATGGAAGAATTTCATCATTTGCCTTGACTCCGGGTACATCTGAAAAATAGATCAAATCCGTGCATTGCGAGCCTACAGCAAGGGCTGCCGCGGCACTATCTGCGTTTACATTATAGCTATTTCCCGCTTCATCCGCAGAAATGGGGGAGACTACCGGCACCATGTTGTTTTGTAATTGCTGCCAGACATAACCGGGATTCACTTCTTTGATCTGGCCCACAAAACCGTAATCATAATCCTGACGACGTATGGGTTCAGCAATCAATGTACCGTTGGTTTTGCCTGCCATGCCTGTACATTTTACCCCGGCTTGTTCAAGATAGTCAGAGATCCGGGAGTTGATAACATTTGACAGCACATTGTCTACAATTTCAATATCTTTTTTTTCGGTTACGCGAATACCATCTATGAAACGGGTTTCCCGATTCGCATCTTTGAGCGCCTGAGAGATTTCGGAACCACCGCCATGTACAATGATTACCTGCGCATCAACAGCTTGTATTGCCTGTGCCAGTTCTGTAAATGCCTCCTGCGATTCAAAAGAACGACCGCCCAGTTTTAATAATATGCGCTTCATCGTATCAGTCCTGTGGTTTCGGGGATGTCCAGCATCAGGTTCATGTTTTGTATTGCCTGCGTGCTTGCGCCTTTGCCAAGATTGTCAATTGCAGAATACAAAATGACTGTGTGGGTTTCGGGCACAGATTGGGCACCTAGAAAACAATAATTGGTATTGGCGGCCATTTTAATATCCGGGATACCCGGTAGTACATGAACAAAGGGTTCGTTACTGTAGTATTGTTCGTAAATATCCAGAATATCCTGGGTTTCACGCTTTGAATATGTATTTACATAAATAGTAGAAAACATGCCACGTGTAAGCGGTGTGAGGTGCGGCGTAAAGATCACCTGCACCGGATGTTTGGCTGTTCTACTGAGAATGTGCTCCATTTCACCCACATGCCTGTGCACTCGACCGACTTTGTAGGCAGTAAAATTTTCATTAACCTGTACATAATGCGTGGTTTTGTTTGGAGATTTTCCGGCTCCTGAAACTCCGCTTTTTGAATCTACAATAATGGGTCCTTCTGCCAGTATATGTTCTTTTAACAAGGGGAGTACCGCTGTTAATACTGTGGTTGGATAGCAGCCGGGATTACCAACGATTTTAGCATCTGCAATTTGATCGCGGAACCATTCTGGCAGTCCGTATGCCGCTTTGTTCAGTAACACCGGCGCGCTGTGCTGTATATGGTACCAGGTTTCATAATCTTGAGCATTGTTGAATCTAAAATCAGCACCCAGATCAATCACCTTTGTGTTTTGTGTTAAAAAATCCGGGGCTAGTTTAACAGATTCTCCGGCAGGAAGACAAAGGAATACCAAGTCTACCTGCTTTTTTGTTGCAGCTTCAGCCGAAATAAATGTCAGATCTTTGTAAAAAGGCAAATGAGGAAAGATATCTGACAGGGGGTGACCGGATTCCTTTTCAGAGGTCACAAAGTCCACTGTTACATCAGGATGGTTTGTTAAATTTTTGAGCAGTTCTTCACCGGTATAACCGGTGGCACCCACAATTCCAATAGTCTTTTTCATGTTATTTTTTCTTGTTTGTGTTTTGCATTTCCAGGAAATGCGATAATTCTTGAGAACGTAGAGAAGCAATCTCTACCGCTTTGATCAGCATAGGGCGAAGTCCGTTTTCTTCCAGCCCCTGAATGGCTTTGATGGTTGTGCCACCCGGAGTAGTAACCTGGTCTCTGAGAATTGCCGGGTGAATGTTGGTTTCTTTAACCAGTTTGGCCGAGCCCAGAACGGTTTGTGTGGCAAGTTTGGTGGCCACGTTGCGGGGCAGCCCCATCATTACACCGCCGTCAGTCAATGCTTCTATAACCATATAGATATAAGCGGGACCGCTGCCGCTCAAACCGGTAACAACATCCATTTGTGCTTCGGTAACAATTTCAACCGTACCCACGGAACCCAGTATAGCCAGAGCTATTTCCTTATGAATAGCCTGGGTATGTTCACCCATGCAGATACCTGCCGCACCTTCATCCACAACAGCGGGGATGTTGGGCATGGCGCGTACAACCGGATTGTTTTTGTTGATAAAATAGTCTATAGTTTTGGTGGTAATACCGGCAACAATAGAGATAATAAGTTGTTCTGAGCGTACGTTTGCTTTGATATTTGTTAAAACATCCGCAATGGTTTGTGGCTTGACACACAATACAATAACATCCGCAAAGTCGATTGCTTTAAGGTTGTCTGTGGTTGTTTCAACCTGCCATTTTTCTGAAATAATGTCCAGTCGTTCCTGCAATACATCGGTTGCAATAATGTTTTCCGGGTTGGTCAGGTTGGATTTTAACAATCCACCCAGGAGCGCTTCGCCCATATTACCGGCGCCAATAAATGCTATCTTTCTGCTAAACAGCACAATGATTCTCCTATGTGTGATATTCCGCGTTAATACTGATATAGTCATGAGTGAGGTCGCAGGTATAAACGGTAGCGCTTTCTTTACCTACTCCCAGATCAGCGTGAATGTGCACCTCTTTTTTCTGCAGGGCAACGTGCATTTCAAGGGAATCGTAATCAATCGAGCCCCCGTTTTCAGCTACTGAAATACCCGCAAACTGGATGCTGAACGAATCAAGATCCACTTCTGCACCGCTGGCTCCAATGGCCTGTACTACACGGCCCCAGTTGGGATCTCTGCCAAAGATTGCAGTTTTAACAAGGTTCGAGTTGGCAATAGAGTTGGATGCCTTGACCGCATCTTCATACGTTCTTGCACCATCAACGGTTACAATAACAAGTTTGGTTGCACCTTCACCATCCAGTGCGATTAGTTTGGTGATCTCTATGCCCAGGGCTTCGAGTGCTTTTTGAAATATTTGGTAATTTTTATCTTTTTCGGATATGACGGGGTTTTCGGCCGCACCGTTGGCCAATATAAAGACACTGTCATTGGTGCTCATTTCACCATCTACGGTCAGCATGTTTAGTGAAACATCAACCGTTTCTTTTAATGCCTGTTGCAGCATTTCAGGGGTGATTGCAGCGTCTGTTGTGAATACACAGATCATGGTTGCCATATTGGGATTAATCATTCCGCTGCCTTTGGCAATGACGCCAATGGTAACGGGCTTTTCATCCAATTTAAACGTGACAGATAAATGTTTGGGATAGGTATCTGTTGTCATAATGGCCCATGCCGCGTCTACTCCGCCTGTGTCGTCAGTAAGACTACAGCATGCTTTGTCAATTCCTTTGCGCAGCAAATCCATGGGAAGCTTTTCGCCAATGATACCCGTATTGGCAACGTAAACCAGATCGGGATCAGTACTGGTACCTTTGGCGGTACGATCTATCATTTCTTCCGCATCAAGCCGGCCCTGCTCACCGGTACAGGCGTTGGCATTGCCGCTGTTAATGACTAAAACCTGTCCCTGACCCGAGACAGCTTTGGCACGATCGATATTGATACAATGTGCCGGAACTTTATTGGTTGTAAACATGGCCCCAAGTGTTGCGGGGGTATCGCTCATGATAAGTGCCAGATCCGGGCCTTTTTGTTTAATACGCGCATGAACACCTGCAGCTCGAAAGCCTTTGGGTGTGGTAATGGATCCTTTTTCAATTTTTATTTTTTTTGTTTGCATCAGTCTGCTGCACCATTTAGATTGTTCTTTTCCAGCTTTAACAGCATATAGTTGATGCGGTCAACCAGCGCCTGCCAGCTTGCCTCGATGATATTTTCAGAAACACCTACGGTTCCCCAGATCATATCATCAGCCTGCGATTCAATATATACACGGACTTTGGCTGCTGTTCCCTGGGTGCTGTTTAATACACGCACCTTGTAATCTATTAATTTTATCTTTTTCAGTGATGGATAAAAAGGTTCCAATGCTTTACGCATGGCATTGTCTAATGCATCAATCGGACCATTGCCTTCGGCTGCGGTATGTTCAACTTTACCGCCAACTCTCATTTTTACCATGGCTTCTGAGTAAAGTTTGCCGAGTTTTTCGTGCTTGTCAATAATCACACGTGCACTTTCAAGGTCAAAGAATTCCTTGTGCTCGCCGGTTGATTTGTTAATCAAAATCTCAAAAGAGCCGTCTGCACCTTCATACTGATAGCCGAGATGCTCCATATCTTTGAGGCGATTGACAATGTCATGTACTGCTTCTTTATTGCTTGTCAGGTCAAGGCCCATTTCTTCCGCTTTTTGCAGAATATTACTTTGACCGGATTGGTCAGAAATGAGCACTCGCTGACGGTTTCCAATGGTTGCCGGATCGATATGTTCGTACGTACGACGATTACGTCGTATCGCGCTAACATGGATGCCGCCTTTGTGAGCAAAAGCACTGTTACCTACAAAAGCCATCTCTTCACGATGGGGGAGATTGGCCATTTCGCTGACATAGCGTGATAATTGTGTCAGTTCATTGAGTTTGAGTTTTTCTGATGTTCCTATGTTCATTTTTAACGCGGCATTTGCAATGATGGTGCACAAATTGGCGTTTCCGCAGCGTTCACCATAGCCATTCATTGTGCCCTGAATGTGCATTATCTTGTTTTCCAGCGCAACAATGCTGTTTGCAACAGCAACATCACCGTCGTTATGCGCATGCATTCCGAGAGGAATGTTTAGATTGGTTGCATAAACCGCGTCGATAATGGATTTTACTTCGCTGGGCAGGGTACCGCCATTGGTGTCACACAACACCAGGCAGTCCGCACCAGCATCTTTGGCAACCTCGAGCGTTTTTAGCGCGTATTCGGGATTGTCTTTGTATCCGTCGAAAAAATGTTCAGCATCATATACCACCTCTTTACCCTGATCTTTTAAATAGGCAATAGAATCCCGAATTAATTCAAGGTTAATATCCAAAGTAGTACGTAACCCTTCGGTTACATGCAGGTCCCAGGTTTTGCCAAAAATGGTTACTACCGGTGTTTTGGCTTCCAGCAGTAATTTTATATTGGCGTCTTCCCACACTTTGGATTTCACACGTCGGGTACTGCCGAATGCCGCAATTTTAGCATTTTTCCATTCAACATCAACGGCACGGGTAAAGAATTCCATATCTTTGGGGTTAGAGCCTGGCCAACCCCCTTCAATATAATTTACGCCAAAGTCATCAAGACGTTGGGCGATCATGATCTTGTCCAGTGCCGAGAACGAGATTCCTTCACTTTGTGAACCATCACGTAGTGTTGTATCATATATAATCAGTTGTTCCGGCATATGATGCCTCCATTATTCATATTTGTTAATTTAGCAAAGATTTTACCTTTTCCGCAACCAGATTTCCCATTTCTGTGGTAGAGATCGTGTCTTCACCTTCAAGGGCAATATCTTTGGTGCGGTAGCCATCTTTAAGAATTTCATCGATGGCCTTTTCCAGCGCATCTGCTTCTGCAGCGCGATCCATTGAATGGCGTAACATCATGGCTACTGATGCTATGGTTGCAATGGGATTCGCGATGCTTTTTCCTGCAATATCAGGTGCTGAACCGTGCACAGGTTCATACATTGCTGTTCCATCACCCATACTGGCAGAAGGAAGCATGCCCAGTGACCCTGTTAGCATGGATGCTTCGTCGCTGAGAATATCTCCAAACAGATTTCCTGTAACAATAACATCAAATTGTTTGGGCCAGCGCACAAGCTGCATTGCGCAATTGTCAACATACATGTGATCAAGTTCAACATCGGGATACGATTTGGCTGTGTTGATAACCTGTTCCCGCCAGAACTGTGATACTTCAAGCACGTTTGCCTTGTCAACAGACATTACTTTTTTACCACGTTTTTGTGCCGCGTCAAAAGCGATTTTGGCAATACGCTCAACTTCGTGTTTTGTGTAAACCATGGTATTGAATCCACGGCCATTGTCTTTATCGTCGAATCCGCGTGGTTGGCCGAAATAAATACCACCGGTTAATTCCCTTACAATGAGAATGTCAATACCTGAAACCAGCTCGGGTTTCAGGCTTGATGCATCTACAAGACTGGGATAAACCTTGGCCGGACGTAGATTTGCATAAAGGCCCAGACCTGCGCGCAGACCCAACAGGCCGCGTTCGGGACGTTTATCTGAGGGCAGATTGTCGTATTGGGGCGCACCAATAGCGCCCAGCAAAACAGCATCTGCTTGTTTACATGTGTTCAGTGTTTCTTCTGGCAGGGGATTGTCATATTTATCGATGGCAACACCACCTACATCGGCATAATTTGCAGTAATGGTAAAATTACTGGTTGTTGCGATGGTTTCCAGAACTTTGACAGCCTCTGCCACTACTTCGGGGCCAATACCATCTCCCGGCAGGACTGCTATTGTATAGTTGTCTTTTTTCATTGTATGTCCTATAATTCTGCTTTTTCTTCCGTGGTTTTTGAATGCATATGCATGCTTTTGTTCACAGCATTAAGATAGGCCCTGATACTTGCTTCAATGACATCCGTGCTGGCACCGCGACCCAGAAATTTTTTCCCGTCCTGGATTACACGTACAACCACTTCACCCATTGCTTCTTTACCACCGGTTACACCGCGTAAAGAATATTCTGCCAGTTTCAGGGGAACGTTTACTATCTTGTCTATAGCTTTATAAGCTGCGTCAATGGGGCCATCACCAACGGAAGCATCCTGAATTATTTCATCTTTGTGTTTCAATCCAACAGTAGCTGTGGGAATAGCCTTGTTGCCACTCAGTATATGAAAATAGTCGAGATGATAAGCATCTTCATAATCCTGAGATTCATCACCAACCAGTGCAATGAGATCTTCGTCAAAGACTTCCTTCTTTTTATCAGCAATTTCAAGAAATCTTTCATAAACATGGTTCAGTTCTTCCGGGTTCAGATGATAACCCAGTTCTATCAAACGCTGTTTCAAACCATGACGACCGGAATGACGACCCAATACAATTTTACTTGCATCAAGACCGATTTCGTGGGGAGTCATGATCTCGTAGGTGCTGGCATCTTTGATCATGGCATCCTGATGAATGCCGGATTCGTGAGCAAACGCGTTTGCACCTACAATTGCCTTGTTGGGCTGTACCATAATACCTGTCAGGTTACTAACCATACGACTGGTGTTAATGATCTCTTGACTGTTTATGTTGGTATTGATATTATAATAGTTATGACGGGTTTTTAATGCCATAACTACTTCTTCGAGAGAAGCATTGCCCGCGCGTTCACCAATACCGTTTACTGTTACTTCAATTTGACGTGCGCCATTACGAACACCTGCCAGGGTATTGGCAACTGCCAAACCCAAGTCGTTGTGGCAGTGAACGCTGATAATAGCCTTGTCTACATTGGGTACCGTGTTCATGATCTGATTGATCAAATTACCGAATTCTTCGGGATTCGAATATCCCACCGTATCCGGAATGTTGATGGTTGTAGCACCGGCATTGATAGCTGCTTCAACAATGCGAAACAGGAATTCTTTACCGGTACGTGCAGAATCTTCGGGAGAGAACTCTACGTCATCGCAGTATTTTCTTGCCCGTTTTACTCCGGCAACAGCCATTTCCAGAATTTCGTCTTCGGATTTACGGAATTTCTTTTCCAAATGTATTTTTGAAGTTGCAACAAACGTATGAATACGCGGTTTTTCTGCTCCTTTCAAGGCTTCGCCCGCTTTATCCAGATCCAGATCGACACATCGGGCAAGAGCCGCAATTACCGGTCCTTTTACTTCATGAGCAATCAATTTCACCGCATTAAACTGGGCTTCCGATGATACAGGGAAACCCGCCTCGATTACATCTACTTTTAAACGTGCTAATTGATGTGCAATGGCTACCTTGTCGGGTACATCCAAACTTGCACCCGGTGATTGTTCACCATCGCGCAAGGTTGTGTCGAATACCACTACGCGATTTTTATCCATAATAACCTCTATTATTTTTTAATCCAGCTCATCATGCCGCGCAGTTTTACACCCACTTTTTCGATGGCAGAGTCAGCGAGCAACCGGCGGAGTCCTTTAAAGTGCGGTCCGTTGGCCTTGTTTTCCAGGATCCATTCGGTTGCAAATTTGCCGTTTTGGATTTCTTCCAAAAGTACTTTCATGGCTTTTTTGCTTTCTTCACCAATGACTTTGGGTCCTTTTGCCAGACCGCCGTATTCGGCAGTATCACTTACAGAATAGTACATGCGTTCAATACCACCTTCATAGATCAGGTCTACAATGAGTTTCAACTCGTGCAGACATTCAAAGTATGCAATTTCCGGTTGGTAACCGGCGTCAACCAGTGTATCGAATCCTGCGCGGATTAGTTCACTTACACCACCGCACAATACAGCTTGTTCACCAAACAAGTCGGTTTCGGTTTCTTCTTTAAAAGTGGTCTCGATAACACCGGCGCGGGTTGCACCAATACCTTTAGCATAGGCAAGTGCGGTTTCTTTGGCTTTTCCGGAAGCATCCTGATACATTGCGATGATTGCGGGAACACCTTTACCTTCCGTGTAAACACGGCGAACTAGATGGCCGGGGCCTTTGGGCGCGATCATGATCACGTCAACATCCGCAGCGGGAGTGATCTGATTGTAATGGATATTAAATCCATGCGCAAAAGCCAAAACGTCTCCTTTTTTCAGGTTGGGTAAAATATCCTGTTCGTACACTGCCGGTTGGATCAGGTCAGGTACGAGGATCATAATAATATCTGCTTTTTTTGCTGCTTCATCATTCATCAAAACAGTCAGGCCTGCTTCTTTTGCTTTTTCAATATCAGGATTGCCTGCGTTTAAACCAACAACAACGTCAACTCCGCTTTCTTTCAGGTTTAATGCATGGGCATGGCCCTGGCTGCCGTAACCAATGATTGCAACGGTTTTATTTTTTAATAGATCCAGGTTTGCATCGTTATCATAATATAGCTGCATGGTTTTTCTCCATCTTTAAGTTTATAGTTTTTGTTAGATTTTTCCGTTTGAATCCCGCAACATGGCAATGGTTCCGGAGCGGGCCAGTTCTTTTACTCCATAAGGACGAATAGTTTCAATAAATGCGTTTACTTTGGCTTCACTGCCTGCCAGTTCCAGTGTCATGGTTTTGTTGCTAATGTCAACAACCTTGGCGTCAAAAATACCGATCAGTTGAGAGATTTCGGTACGTTTGGCCGGTGGACACGTAACTTTGACCAATACCAGATCACGACTGACGTAATAATTGCTGGTAACATCGGTTACACGTATTACATCAATAAGTTTGTTGAGTTGTTTGCTGACTTGTTCAATTACTTCATCATTTCCTCTAACTACGAGGGTCATACGCGAGGTCATGTTGGTTTCGGGTTTTCCAACCGAAATGGCCTCGATGTTGAATCCGCGCGCGCTGAAAAGTCCTGATATCCTTGCCAGTACACCCGGATTGTTTTCGACTTCTAAATTAATTATATGTCTCATTATGCCATTCCTCTTATCATTTCATGGATTGGGGCACCAGCCGGCACCATGGGGTAAACATTTTCTTCAGCTTCTATCTTGAATTCAACAACAACCGGGCCCGGAGTATTCAGCATTTTTTCCAAAGTTGGTACTACATCCTCAACTTTATCCGCATAAAGACCGGTTGCTCCATAGGCTTCTGCCAGTTTGACGAAATTGGGAACGTATTCTTCCGGGCAGAACTCCTCTGTTTGTTCACATTGCGGTGGACACATGGCATTACGCCGCAAACACGTAGATGAAAAGCGTCTGTCATAGAATATACCCTGCCATTGTCTCACCATGCCAAGTGAGCGATTGTTGAGGATTACAATCTTGACGGGTATTTGATACAATACCGCGGTGGCCAGTTCCTGAATGTTCATCTGGATGCTGCCGTCACCCGCAATATCAATAACGACCTTGTCCGGCTGTGCAACCTGGGCGCCAATGGCTGCGGGGAATCCGTAACCCATGGTTCCCAAACCGCCAGATGATAAAAAGGTACGCGGATTTTTATAATTGTAAAACTGTGCCGCCCACATCTGGTTTTGACCCACTTCGGTAGAGATAACCGCATTGTGATCAGTCATTTCAGCCAGTTTTTCAATGATATATTGTGGTTGAATGTGACCATCGTTTTTGTAAACCAGCGGATGTTTTTCTTTCCATTCATGAACCTGAGAAATCCATTCTTTTTTATCCTGCTGTTCAATGAGCTCGTTCAGATCAGTAAGCACATGTTTAATATCACCAACGATAGGAATGTTGACCTGAACGTTTTTACGAATGGTTGTAGGGTCGATATCGATATGAATAATTGTAGCATTGGCTGCGAATTTATCGACTTTGCCGGTAACTCTGTCATCAAAGCGAGCACCAACAGCAATCAACAAATCGCATGCCTGAATAGAGTAATTGGCATATTCCGTACCGTGCATACCCAGCATTTTTAACGCATCATCATCAGTCTCGTCATAAATTCCGAGTCCCATCAGCGTTGTAGTAACGGGAGCATTGATCTTTTTAGCAAAGGTACGCAGTTCATTGCTTGCTTCGCTTGCAATAACACCACCACCGGCGTAAATAACGGGTTGTTTACTTTGTTCAATGGCTTTGGCAACTTTTTTGAGCTGCTGCAAATGGCCCTTCATTGTGGGTTTATAGCTTGGAATTTCAACTTTATCCGGATAGGGGACCTTGCACTCGGTTTGTTGAATATCTTTGGGGATATCCACCAAAACCGGACCAGGTCTGCCCGTGCGGGCCAGATAAAATGCTTGTTTTAAAATTTTAGGCAATTCATCTACCGAGCTAACCAGATAATTGTGTTTTGTAATGGGTCTGCTGATGCCAACAATGTCGACTTCTTGAAATGCATCGTTACCAATCAAATGAGTATGAACTTGTCCTGTTATTGCTACCATCGGAATAGAGTCCATATGAGCAGTAGCTAAACCTGTTACCAGGTTTGTAGCCCCCGGCCCTGATGTTGCAAGACAGACACCCACTTCACCGGATGCACGTGCAAAACCGTCTGCAGCGTGGACTGCACCCTGTTCATGCCGCACAAGATAAAATGGAAGATCTGATTTGTACAATACATCAAAGATATCGATCACCGAACCACCCGGGTAACCGAATAACGCACGTACACCTTCTTGTTTTAAAGCGTGAACGATCATTTCTGCACCAGTCATAACTATCCTTTTTTTTGTTGTATGTATTGTTTTTTGCTCAAAAAAAAATACCTCATCAAATTTAAAAAAACACCTTGTCTCATGGTGCAGAGGGTTTTCCCGTTTTCCGGGTCGTTTAGGCTTTGTGTAGTGTATTAAATTTTTTTGGCTTCCTCTTGCACCATGTATCTTATTCGCTTAGGCGAATTAGCACTAGCAAGAGGTTTAGAATAATGATGGGCACGACCACCAGGCGTCGCACAATCACACCCGGTAAGTTTACTAACAAGGATGGTAGAATATTCAGATTCGTATTACGTATGCACACAGCTCCCCTACCGTAAGCGATTGCTAACGGGTTTGAAAAAGGATATGATTTTGTGGCCGTATGTGTGCTCATGAATTTTTCTAAATATTATACTATTGAATTAATAAATATAACTAATTATTTGATAAAGTCAATAAAAAAATATTTTATGTCTTGTTTTTTAAATAAATAACGTCAATAATTTCAAGATTGTAGAATATTTAAGTTTTATCAATTATTTTTTAATTCTCTGGCTTTTTATGCCATGCCTCTTATCATTTCATGAATCGGGGCGCCTGCCGGCACCATGGGATAAACATTTTCTTCCGCTTCTATCTTGAATTCAACAACAACCGGACCCGGTGTATTCAACATTTTTTCCAAAGTGGGCACAACATCCTCAACTTTGTCCGCATAAAGACCGGTTGCACCATAAGCTTCGGCCAGTTTGACGAAATTGGGTACATACTCTGTAGGACAAAATTCTTCTGTCTGTTCACATTGCGGTGGACATTGGGCATTGCGGCGCAGACAGGTTGATGCAAAACGCCTGTCATAGAATATAGCCTGCCATTGTCTTACCATGCCCAGGGAACGATTATTAAGTATAACGATTTTGACTGGTATTTGATACAAAACTGCGGTTGCCAGTTCCTGTATATTCATCTGGATGCTACCGTCGCCAGCTATATCAATCACCACTTTATCCGGGTGGGCAATTTGAGCGCCAATAGCTGCGGGGAATCCATAGCCCATCGTTCCCAGGCCGCCGGATGATAAAAAGGTACGCGGATGTTTAAAATTGAAAAACTGTGCTGTCCACATCTGGTTCTGGCCGACTTCTGTGGTAATAATTGCTTTATGGTTTGTCATTTCTGCGATTTTTTCGATCACAAATTGTGGTTGAATAAAACCATCGTTTTTAAATGTCAGGGGGTGCTTTTCTTTCCATTCCCGCACCTGTGAAATCCATTCTGCTTTATCTTGTTGCTCAATCATTTCTATCAGATCTGCCAGAACATGTTTAACATCTCCAACGATGGGTATATTGACCTGAACGTTTTTACGGATGGTTGTGGGATCGATATCAATATGAATGATTTTGGCGTTGGGTGCAAATTTATCAACTTTGCCGGTAACCCTGTCATCAAAACGGGCACCAACTGCAATCAATAAATCGCATGCCTGAATAGAGTAGTTGGCATATTCGGTACCGTGCATCCCCAGCATTTTTAATGCATTGGGTGCGGTTTCATCGTAAATCCCTAATCCCATCAATGTCGTTGTGACGGGAGCATTGATCTTTTCTGCAAAGGTTCGAAGTTCGCTGCTTGCTTCGCTGGCAATAACACCACCCCCTGCGTAAATAACCGGTTTTTTACTGCGCTCGATTAAATTTATCGCCTTTTTGAGCTGCTGCGTATGGCCTTTTAAGGTTGGCTTGTAGCTGGAGATTTCTATATGGTCCGGATAGGGAACGGTACATTCCATTCGTTGAAGATCTTTGGGAATGTCAATTAATACCGGACCGGGCCTGCCGCTGCGTGCAATATGAAAGGCCTGTTTTAAAATTATGGGCAATTCCTCAACTGAATTTACCAGATAATTGTGCTTGGTAATGGGTCTGCTGATACCCACCATATCGACTTCCTGAAACGCATCATTCCCGATCAGGTGGGTGGCTACCTGGCCGGTAATGGCAACCATGGGGATTGAATCCATGTGAGCTGTAGCCAGACCGGTTACCAGATTGGTAGCACCGGGTCCGGAAGTGGCCAGACAAACTCCCACTTTGCCGGATGCACGGGCAAAGCCGTCTGCTGCGTGTACCGCACCCTGTTCATGTCTTACCAGATAAAACGGGATATCTCCATCATACAATAAATCGAAAATATCGATTACCGAGGCACCCGGGTAACCGAAAACCGCGTTTACGCCTTCCTGTTTTAAAGCGTGTAAAATCATTTCTGCACCAGTCATAACTATCCTTTCGTTTACGAGTTATTCAGCCAATTCGAACATGCCTGGAATAATTCAAAACTAAACATACCTGTGCTTACGGTGCAGAGGATGGGTTGAGAGCGTTGTGTTAAATGTTTGGATGTATTACGAGATTTCCTCTTGCACCGGGTTGTTATTCGCTGACGCGAACCACCACACCCACAGACAAGAGGTTAAGAAGAATAACAGGGACGACGACCACCAGGCGTTGTACAATCACACCCGGTATGTTTACTAATGAGGATATAATATTCAGATTTTTCCACAGGCACACAGATTCCCGGCCGTTAGCTAATGCTGACGGTAAAGACATTGAATATGTGGGATTTTGTGTGTTCATAATTCTCTGATTATTATTATTGTGGTAAATATAACCAATTTTATTATAAAAAAACAATTAAATTTTTACATATCGATTCATTTATCAGATATGCGTAAAATGTTTGTTTTTTTCTTGTATCAAGAATAATCAAGCCCTTTGATTTGTTTTATGCGTTTATAATCCCAAAATTGTAGGAGGAAAATATGTTTATCTCTATAAATCCATACTTGTCATTTGATGGAAACTGTTTGGATGCTATGACTTTTTATAAAAACGCATTGGGTGCTGAGCTGGAAACCATGACGGCTAAAGGAACACCTGTGGAAGCAGAAATGCCGCCCGAGTATCTTGATAAAATTATGCACGCTTCATTGAAAATTGATGGTAAAGCCCTTTTAATGGGAGCAGACATAATGCCGGGAAGCAAACTGGAAAACGGCAATAATGTGCAAATAATAATTCAGATAGATGATGAGAAAAAAGGAGAAGCCTGGTTTAATAACCTGTCCGAAGGTGCGAATGTGGTAATGCCCTGGGGTAAGACATTTTGGGGCGCAATGTTTGGTCAACTGGTAGATAAATATGGAATTATCTGGATGGTTAACTATGAAGCGGAAGCCTAGAAAAGGGTTTTAAATACAACAATATTTGAGCACTGACATGATTGTTTGTCAGTGCTTTTTTTTTGATTTTTTCTTTGATCCTTGTTTTAAAAGAACTTGAAAATCAATCAAAAAATCTTTACAATAAAAGAATGCTTATAAATTGTAGGGACCGGATTGTGAAAAAAAATATATTCCTCTCAATCGTTTGTGTTATTTATTTTTTGCCGATAACGCTATTTTCACAAAATAATGTTCTGGAATTTCAAATTTTAGAGGATGAACAATGGTGGATGGGTGTTGTTGCTGAATCGCATTTGATGCCTGTTCATGATGAGGATTTTCAATTTGATTTTTTAGGTAATATTGCCGGAAACCAGGGACAGCCTTTGTTATTATCCAATAAAGGTAGATATATTTGGTCTGAGGATCCGTTTAAATTCCAATTCAGTAATAAAGTATTAAAAGTAGAGTCGCAATTCGGGTCCTTGCAAAGCGGTACTCATGGACGATCCCTTGAAGACGTATATAAATATGTCAGCAGCCGTTATTTCCCCGCTTCAGGGAAAATACCTGCGCCAGAGTTGTTTTTAAAACCACAATTTAATACCTGGATAGAGTTTACTTATGATCAACATCAACAGGGAATATTAGAATACGCACACAAGATTGTTGAAAGCGGATTTGAACCCGGTGTTTTGATGATTGATGAAGGCTGGTTCAAGACCTATGGCGATTGGGAGTTTGAGCCGACCCGTTTCCCTGATCCGAAATCCATGATGACTGAGCTGCATCAGTTGGGATTCAAGGTGATATTATGGATTTGTCCGTACATCACTTCAGATGGGCAATATTGGAAAACATTATGGTTAGATTATAAAGCTAAAAAAGATACAATCTGGATAGTCAATGCCGAAAACCCAGATTACCCGGCAGTGATGCAATGGTGGAACGGATACAGCCATGTTGTGGATCTGTCACATCCGGATGGGAGAGCCTGGTTTACCGGAAAACTTGACTATCTGGTAGAAACCTATGGTATTGATGGATTTAAATTTGATGGCGGGGACGCAAAGCATTATACCGCGGAACGGTTCCTGAGCCCCACGCTTTCTTTTCAAAAAGATATAACACCCAACCAACATTCGGAATTGTTTGTCAAGGTGGGTTTGGATTATCCGTATAATGAATATCGGGCCGCCTGGAAAATGGGCGGGCAGCCAATTGCCATGCGCTTGCGGGACAAGTCCCATAACTGGCAGGATTTGCATAAACTCATTCCCGGAATTATCAACCAGGGATTGATGGGGTATCCCTTTACATGTCCCGATATGATAGGCGGGGGAGAATATTTGTCATTCATGGACCTGGAACAAATTGATCAGGAGCTTGTTGTGCGTGCCGCGCAATGTCATGCACTGATGCCCATGATGCAGTTTTCGGTTGCACCCTGGCGGATTTTAAGTAAAGAGAATTTGCAAATATGTGTAGATATGGCCAATCTGCACACGGATATGGGTGCAGAGATTCTGGCCTTGGCGAAAGAATCTGCAAAAAGTGGTGAGCCCATAGTTCGATCTATGGATTATGTTTTCCCCAACAGGGGCTATGATAGAATAACAGATCAATTTATGCTGGGCAGTTTTATTCTGGTTGCGCCTGTTTTGGATAAAGGGGCACGCAGCCGAATTGTATACCTGCCGGAGGGCAAGTGGAAAGGTGATGATGGTTCTATCGTCAAAGGTCCGACAAAGATTGAGGTTGATGCACCATTGACACGTTTACCCTGGTATAGAAAATTATAATAATATACAAGAAGGATGATTATGAAAATATCCCGGCGTCATTTTATAGGTTCAGTTGCTGTGGCCGGATCTGCCGCGGCATTGAATTGTTTCAATAGTTCCCAAGCTCCACAACACGCTTTTCTTGAAAGCTGGTCTGTACCGCCACACGAGTTTTCTCAGGCACCGTTCTGGTTCTGGAATGATGGTTTGACTGAAAAAGAAATTGCACGTCAAATGCAGGACTTTTGCGATCATGGTGTTTATGGATTTGTGATTCATCCCCGTGCCGGATTACCGCGTGATATTGGCTGGATGAGTGATAAAATGATCCACTATATGCGTTATGCAATTGATTTGGCAGAAAAAAAGGACATGTGGGTGGTACTGTATGATGAAGGCATGTACCCCAGTGGTTCTGCAAGCGGACAGGTCGTTGCAGAGAACCGCGCTTATCGTCCCCGCGGGTTGTTTTATATCGATCTGGACAGTGTTAAACCTGGTGATGAAGTACAGGGATTCAAGATCGGTGCGGATGGCAAACCGGTTATGGGAAAAGATCAAAACCTGATTACCATTGTGAAACGTAAACAGGACGGACACCAAATTGCAGTTGTTGACCGGTTTATCAGTGATGGGTATTCTTTGATACGCGGATTGCATTTTGTCGATCCTGACGCAAAACGCCGTCCTGAAAAAAAAGAAGTCCCTGAAAATATGCCGGAACTGGGCGATATTTTGAATCCTGAGGCCATGCAATGCTTTATCCGTTTGGTCTATCAACGATATTATGATGAATTTTCAAAACATTTCGGCAAAACCATCAAAGCTGTGTTTACGGATGAACCTTCATTTTTTGGCAAGCGGGGCGAACGCGGCGCCAAACCCGGCAACGCGGATGTGTTGAAATTTGTAAACGAGTGGCTGGGTTATGATTTTACTCCGCATTTGGCTGCATTATGGTTTGATGATGAACCGGACGCGGAAAAGTACAGGCTGGATTATGACCGTGCATTGGAAGCACGTCTGGAAGAAACCTATTACAAACCTATATCCGAGTGGTGCAGCGAACACAATGTCGCTTTGGCCGGACACCCGGCGGATCCCGATGATATTGGGCATCTGCGTTATTTTCATTTTCCGGGACAGGATATTGTATGGCGCTATGTTGAACCGGGTAAACCCAACGCGCTGGAAGGACCCCAATCTACCATGGGCAAGTGTGCATCGTCTGCTATGGTTCACCTGGGACGCCGACGCAATTCCAACGAGTATTGCGGCGCGTATGGGCACGATTTTACCTTTCGTGAAATGAAATGGCTGGCAAACTGGCTGATTGTTCGTGGCTGCAATCTTTTATATCCGCATGCGTTTTATTACTCTGTGCGGGGCCCGCGTGTTGATGAACGTCCGCCGGATGTTGGTCCCAACAATACCTGGTGGGGCGAATTCAAGCCCTTTGCCGATGCTACCAGTCGTTTATGCTGGTTGAATACTGACAGCAAACAGGTGTGTGATGTTGCAATTCTGGGATTGAACGATTATTTGCCCTGGCCATCTGCCAAGGTTTGTTTTCAAAACCAGATCGACTTTAATTATCTGGAAGCACGGCATTTATGGGAAGACGCTAAAGTGGATAAAGACGGTATTCATATTGCCGGTATGCATTACAAGACCCTTGTTGTTGAACCGGAGGTGATAATACCGGAAGAGGCCAAATCCGCCTTAGACATTTTAGAAAAAGCGGGACGAGTCATCCGCTGGAACCCCGGTATGGATAGTGCAGTACTTGTTTCTGCCATAGACAAGCTAACAGACCGGGATGTTAAATTTGGTGCAGACGCCAAAGATATTCGGGTACGGCATGTTGTTAAAGAAGGCTTGAACTGCTATATGATTTTTAATGAAGGCGAATCAGACCTTAAAGTGAAGCCCGAATTCAGCCTTTCCGGTAAACTGTATTTGCTGGATATTAAATCTTCCAAACCTGTGGCTATGGATGCAAATGCTCCGCTTGATCTGCCGGCACACAAGATGGTCGTTGTGGCAGTAGACAGTTCCGGAGTATTGGGATAAACATCGCTGGCTGTTCGATTTGAAAAATTACCCGCTTGAAGGAACTTGGCCTTAAAGCGGGTAGTTAAACGATAATAATCAATAGACAGCTTTTTATCCTGATAGTTGGTTCCCTATAATGTACCGCGATTTTTATCTGCAGATTTATTAATCCGGACCGGCTGTCATAAATTGGGGGATATGAATGTATCTCAGATCACTACGGGCCGGGATTTTATTAGCACTGATTTTTTGTTCAACCGTTTTTCCGCAAAACCTTTTACAGAGGAATAAAAAAACAACAGAAATGACCAGTCAATTTAATACACTAGACGATAGTCCGGTTTTGGTTCCTTTTAATTACCAGGGGAAAGAGGCATTGGATCTGGATTTTCTGGTTTATAATTCAGTAACAGATGGATATAGAGCTCATGATCTAAGTGTATTTAATTCTATACAATATTATGGTTTACAGTTTCTAATGGCAGAAACCGAAGGGCTTATATGCCTGCTTACAAGTGCCCTGGTTGTATATGCTGTTCACGTGGGGAATGACTGGGATATGTCTGAAACCGGATATTATGTTGTATCTGCTAGTTATACATATGGCGTTGTGGATGGTGTGTATCGGGTTGGTGAAAAAGCGAATAGATACGGCTCTTTTTGGTGGACGTTGACCAGTGCGCTAATTGGAACAGGGGTGGGATTAATGGTTGAAAATGCTTATGATGAAAGTGATGAAGAATTTAATGATGATAAAAGTATTTCGGTTTTGACTCTTTTTTTGCCAACCATTGGCGCTATCGCAAGTTATAATATTACCAGTCATATGAATGATCTGAATTCTGTTGTGAGCATTGATGGCGGAAATGTAGGATTGTCCATGAATGCGTTCAACTATTCTCATGATGAAAAGAGGGGGAATACTGTTATTGTGAATGTTTTTAGCTGGCGATTTTAAAGCGGATTATCTATTGCGATTATTAATATTTGAGAGGGGAGATGTTGAAATTTCGATTAATACATTTAGAGTTACTATTAATTTTGGCGCTGTTGTCTGCCACAAAAATCCTTGCCGGTCAGCACAATTCTAACCAGACCCATGTAAAATCGTTCCCTGTGTCTTTACATTACAGCGGGGATAACCTATCGGCTTTTCGTATGAGCACAGGACAGTATTCCGGAATTGCGTTATCTGACATAAATCAAAATGAACAAAAAAATATAAATTCCAAATTGCATATCAAGCAATTTGTATCTGCAGAGATTAATGGTATAATCCTGTCCTTTGTTGGGGGGATTTGCGGCATACCTTTTGTGGATAGTCAAAGTGAAGATATGGATGGAATTGAATTTGTCGTGATCGGTGCTTATGCCGGGTATGCATTGGGTTCGGCTTTTGGTGTTCACAAGGTTGGGAGTTATGCAAATGTCTCCGGTTCTTTTGGTAAGGCGCTAAAAGGATCTTTTATTGGAGTAGGATTGGCAATAGCCATTACCTCTCAATTGGATAATAACAAGCCCCAGGCTGTAATTAGTCTTTCGTCTCTTGTTTTACTGCCGCCGGTATGTTCCATAATACTTTATAATAAACGGGATTCTGCAAGTGCGAATAATACCCGCTCTGTGGAAATATCTGCCGGTCAGTTTGGATGCTATCTGGATGCATGCGGCGGCCCAGGCGTTAAAATGGATTTATTGAGCTGTAGATTTTAATAGTCGGAATTGCTTTGTAATCGGTATAGATTTTTTTTAGGTTCCCGGGGATAAATCCGGGTTTATAAACAGAAATGGGGTGCTTGAATGAAAAAGATATTTGGCTTTGGCAGTGTGTTAATGGTTTGTCTTTTATTTACGCAGGCAGTGTATGCGACCGACCCGGGTTTAGGCATTACATTTGAAAATGCAGCCCGAATTATTCCCTATATTCAGCAAAAGGATATGGGAGTGGATTTGAACCGCTATCATGCGAATTCGAGTTTGTTCAGAAATGCTGATAATACATCCCTAAATAAAAAAAATAAACCAGAAGGCGGGTATTTAATATCACAGTTTTTAATGGCAGGATTGGGAGGAGCGTTGGGGACAGCAGCAGGAGTGAACTTTAGCGGGGTTGAATTCAGTGATGATGAAGAGGGCAGTGATTTTGTAAAACTGGTTGGATTTGCTTATGCGGGATATGCTCTGGGAGTTGCAACAGGTGTGCATGTGGTTGGTATCATCAATAATAAGGACTTGCCGTTTTTACAGGCTTTGATGGGATCTGCAATTGGAACCAGTATTGGGCTGGGCGCCATTATTGCGGGACAAGGTTCAGAAGTCGCTAATGTGGGGGCGGCATTGACGTTTCTACTGCCGATTCCGCTTTCAATGATATTGTATAATAAAGGCAACTCTAAATCCCATGGACCAGAAATATCTACAGGACAGCTTGGCTATTATCAGGATGCCTGCGGCGGCCTCGGTATTAAAATGGATTTGTTGAGTTGCAGGTTTTGATCGGGTTTCCTGTCTGAATTATGATTCATAGGATTTAAGAATGAAAGGTTTGAATGCTGTTTTTTTTAGTGCTGAACTCTTACAAACGCTCCCGGCCTTTAGCAGGACTTGCACGGTTTCAAAATGGAACATCGGGCTGGTACAATAGTACATACATACAATATTGCTAAAAAATGAATTTAAATCGCAAAGGGGCTTGTTCCTGCCAGGATAATTCTATCAAGGAGACATATTTTGAAAAATAGCTTTTTGTTTCTTGTCAGTATCTTTATGGCATTCTTTTCAACGGTTTACACACAGGAACCCGAAAGCAAATCAGATAATACTCCCCGGCTGGTTCCGTACAATTACCAGGGAAAAAACACCTTTAATTTATACAAAGATATTACGGATTTGCCGGATTTTTACAGAATTGAACAGAATTCCGTATCCTGGGAAACAATTTCTCCTCTTGATTATTATATATTGCAGTTTGTTGTGGCTGAAACAAGCGGATTCATGTGGATTCTGGCGGGTACTTTGGGTGTAGCTTTGATTGGAGCAGCCGATGAGGAGCACGCTATTGATACAGGATTGTATATTATATATGCAAGTTATTCCTTTGGGGTTGCCAACGGTGTTTTCAGAATGGGCAGAAAAGCAAAAAAGAAGGGCTCGTACGAATGGTCGTTGATTGGGGCGACAGCAGGAATGGGTTTGGGGATCATTGCTGCACATTCTGAATCATTTAGGCCATTTGACAATTATAATCGAAAGGAAACCAATATTATATTTGCATCTATAGTTTTTCTACCGACGATTTGTTCTATGGCAGCGTATAACATGAAACTTGAGCCCAAATATCCCAATAGATTCAAAGAAACTGATTATTCTCCTGAAATCTCTGTGGGGCAGCTTGGCTATTATCAGGATGCCTGCGGCGGCCTCGGTGTTAAAATGTATTTGTTGAGTTGCAGGTTCTAATCTGTCTCCCAGCCCTCGGTAGGATTTGCGCGGTTTCAAAATGGAACATTGAGTATATCCATTCGTACATACATACATTACCGCTAAAAAATTTAATTTAAAACGCATGGGGAAAAATCCTGTTTGGGCTATAATTTTATCAAGGAGACATATTTTGAAAAAAAGCTTTTTGATTCTTGTCACTATCTGCACGGTATTCTCTTCTACTGTTTTTGCACAGGAACCCGAAAGCAAATCTGATTATGCTCCCCGGCTTGTTCCCTATAATTTTCAGGGTAAAAGTACTGTCAACTTGTATTGGTGTTATCCCGATCCATTGAATTTACAGGGTTCTGTCGAACCTTTATCAGAAACCGGTCAAGGCGCTACGTTCGGATATTTTGTTAAACAATTTTTAATGGCAGAGTTTATAGGTGGGCTTGGGATGACAACCGGTGTACTCGTGGGGCCAGCTTTGTTCAGGAGAGAAGGATGGGATGGACTTGCTGCTGCAATCGTTATAGGGTATACGTCGTATACATTAGGGGTTGCTTTTGGAGTACACGGAACAGGTTATAAACAGGTACAAAATGGTACATATTGGCGAGCACTTGAAGGTTCTTTATTTGGGGCATGTATAGGAATGACCATAGCAGCAATAGAAAAAGACAGCAAGACTCCGGTATTTACAGGTCCAGCATTGCTTCTTATGCCCACAATCTGTTCCATGATAAATTATAACAGAAAATTTAAATCCAAATATCCCAATAGATTCAAAGAGACTGGTTTTTCACCTGAAATCTCTGTCGGGCAGCTCGGATATTATCAGGATGCATGCGGCGGCCCTGGCATTAAATTGGATTTGTTAAGTTACCGGTTTTGATCGGGTTATCTGTCTGAATTATGATTTATCGGATTTAAGGATGATAGGATTGAATGTTTGATTTTTTTAGTGCTGAACTCTTACAAACGCTCCCGGTCTTTAGCAGGATTTGCGCGGTTTCAAAATGGAACATTGAGTATATCCATTCGTACATACATACATTACCTCTAAAAAATTTAATTTAAAACGCATGGGGAAAATCCTGTTTGGGCTATAATTTTATCAAGGAGACATATTTTGAAAAACAGCTTTTTGTTTCTTGTCACTATCTGCATGGTATTCTCTTCTACGGTTTTCGCACAGGAACCCGAAAGCAAATCCGATAACACTCCCCGGTTGGTGCCATACAATTACCAGGGCGAGAGGTCGGTAAATCTGTGTCAATATCAATCTCCGCGATTAAATGATCGTGAATCTGCTGTAGCAACAAATACAGATATTTATGATGGTTATTATTTGGCTGGACAATTTATTATAGCTGAAGTTTCGGGTTGTTTGGGTTTATTTGCAGGAGCATTAATAGGTTTTAATATTCTTGACGGTTCGATGGCCGGAGGAGTGCTGTCTACTTATGCAGGGTTTGCTATGGGAGTTTCATTGGGATCATATGGTATAGGTGAAGCATTTGGGCAAAACGGATCTTACAAGCGTGCATTGTTGGGGTCTCTATTAGGAACAGCAATAGCAATTGGTGTTTTAGCATTGGAAACTGATTCAAATCCCGGTAATTCAACTTTGAGTATCACAGCTGGTTTTTTGTTGCCACCGATTTGTTCAATGGCGATGTATAATAAAAAAGCAAAACCCCAAGATCACAAAGAGTTGAACGGGACTGATTATTCTCCTGAAATCTCTGTAGGACAGCTAGGCTATTATCAGGATGCCTGCGGCGGCCTTGGTGTTAAAATGGATTTGTTGAGCTATCGGTTTTAATGTGATTTGTGAGGGAAAAAGTTATGAGAAAAGAAATTGTTTTTGTTAAAGTAATATTGGCGTTGCTGTTTATGTTCAGCTCGTTAGTTTCTGCACAAGTACAGCACAATTCATCTGGACATCAACTTTTCCCCCGATCCAATGCTTCTCAGAATGACTTTTGTATGAATACCTTTCGGTATAATTCAGAACCGGGTATTTCAATGAATGCTTTGCGATTATCTGATATGAAGCATCCTGTATATGAGACCGATTATTACGTGGTGCAGTTAATTCTGGCAGAATTGGGGGGAGCCCTGGGTGTGGCAGCGGGATTGGCAATTGATGGCAATCAGTTTGTCAATAATCGGGATACAGATGTGGGAGGATTGTTTCTTACGGTTTTTGCAGGTTACGCGTTGGGAATAGCGGGTGGCGTACATGTTACAGGAGTGATAGCAAAAAAAGACCGGTCTTTTCTGTGGGCATTGGGCGGTTCTGTTTTGGGGACGGGTATTGCGATGGTAGCATTGGAAACCTCTGATTCTAATTTGGGAGTTGTTTTAACATATGTCTTACCACCTGCTTTTTCGATATTATCCTATAATTTAGGCCCCGTCAAGTCGGATAAAAATGTATCTATAGGGCAAGTGGGCTATTTCCAGGATTCCTGCGGCAAACCGGGTGTTAAAATGGATTTGTTGAGTTACCGGTTTTAAAGATGAATTCACTTGTCAGGCTTGTGATTAATAGTATTAATTTCGGAATGGATAGTTAAATTTTCTTCGAGTTCTTCTTTCCTTCGTGGTTTAATAGTTTTTGAACACATAATACACGGAGAAAATAGTTTAGACACGTATTGTCTTTTGCCATGCATTTGGTGTATTTCCCGTTAAAAAGATTCCGTTAGAATAATTTTCATACATTCGTGGTTGAATATATTGAGATTTGGCGATTCAGAAGTAATAGATTTGTCAACAAGGAGGTAACCATGAAAAGAAGAGAATTTATCAAAAATATGTCGCTGGCAACCTCTGCCATTCTGGTAGGATGTGCAACAGAATTGCAGACAAAAGACAGGTTGGGAGCTCTGTTGCCCCAGCGATTACTGGGCACCAATGAAAAGGTGACCATGCTGGGGCTTGGCGGTTACCATGTGGGGTGGACAACCGAACGGGACGCGCAGGAAACAATTGAAGCCGCGCTTGAAGGCGGCATCCGGTTTTTTGATTCGGCGGAATCCTACGGACCGCATACCAGTGAAGAACGATACGGCAAGTATCTTACTCCCCAATATCGCGATATATCATTTATCATGACCAAAACCACCGGCAAAGATGCGGAAACCGTGCAGGCGCATCTGGATGCTTCGTTAAAACGGTTAAACACGGATTATCTGGACTTGTGGCAGATCCATTCGCTGCGCGATCCGGAGGATGTGGATACACGTATTGAGAATGGTGTGCTGGATGTATTTATCAAAGCCAAAGAACAAGGCAAAGTGCGCCATATAGGATTTACAGGACACAGTAATCCTGAAGCTCACCTGCGTATGCTGGAACGTACCAAAGGAATGAACGTGTTCACCACCGCGCAGATGCCCGTTAATGTAATTGATCCCAGTTACCACAGTTTTATTCGTCAAGTCGTACCCGAATTACAAAAACAGAATATATCCCTGTTGGCTATGAAGACCCTGGCGGATGGCAGGTTCTTTGCGAAAAAAGAAAAGCTTGGAGACACTCAGTGGGAAACAGAGACTCCGGTTGTGCCGGACAGGATGAGTATCCAGTCGGCGTTGAATTTTGTATGGTCGTTACCGGTGAGTGTATTGATAACCGGCGCTGAAAATGCAGAGCTGGTAAAGGAGAAAATCGGACTGGCCAAGTCTTTTGTCAGTTTGAGCGAAACTCAACGCAATGATTTGATTGCTCAGGTTGCAGATCTGGCGGATGGTAAAGTTGAATACTTTAAACGACCGATGGTTTGATGGTATAACAGCAAATCCTCCCGAGGGTTCTCAATCCTTGTATATAAGTAACGATCCCTTAACGCTCCTGCCCAAATTGTATTTGGGCAGGAAAGTTGGCTCCAGGCTGTGCCTGGAGAGGATTGCGCGGTGCAAAAGACACTAATTTATAGTTATTTGCAAAGCAGAGCTTTGCACAGTAGTTCCGTCCCAAATCGAATTTGGGACGGAGAATTAACAATCCGTGAGGATCTGTGCAGATCTGTGGCTCAATAAAAAAGAATGGGAAATTAGCCACGGATTTACACGGATTGACACAGATAAAAAATAGAAATTATATCTACTGGATATTTATATCTCAAATTTAGTTCAAAATGTAGTGTGGAATAGCAGATCATTCCAGCAGTTTCAATTCCTCGGAAAGATGGCTAAATCAATCTCCTGCCCAAATTGTATTTGGGCAGGAAAGTTGGCTCCAGGCTGTGCCTGGAGAGGATTGCGCGGTGCACAAGACGTTAATTTATAGTTATTTGCAAAGCAGAGCTTTGCACAGTAGTTCCGTCCCAAATCGAATTTGGGACGGAGAATTAACAATCCGTGAGGATCCGTGCAGATCTGTGGCTCAATAAAAAAAGAATAGAAAATTAGCCACGGATTTACACGGATTGACACAGATAAAAATAGAAATTATATCCTCTGTTTATTTATATCTCAAATTTGGTTCAAAATATAGTGTGGAATAGCAGATCATTCCAGCAGTTTTAATCCCTCGGAAAGATGGCTAATTTGGCCTTTTTCCTCACTTTTCCGGGGATACCCCTTTATAAATTTTGGCTGAAAAGTAAAATAAAATTTGTTATATTCCCAAAAGAGCGAAAATATTGTGGTTTTGACAAGAATCTATTTCTCTGTATGAATGCGTTTTTGTATTGTGGGAAATGGATTCAATTATTAACAGGAGCGTATTATGAAAAGGCTATTTTGGATTGCAGTACTGTTAATGTTAACGGATTTTTCATCTGCTCAGTGGTTAAATGATTATCAATCCCGGGTTGATCTTGATAATGATGCATTCACTGCTAATCCTGTGCAATACAAAGCTGATGGAATAGATTTTTTACTGGGCAAGGGTGGTGTGGTGTCTCATGTATGGGGCCGCGGCGTTGAATCAAAGGGCGTATATCCGGATGAGCTTTTGCCGGCATTGTTTAGCCGAAAACTCTTGTTTGATAAAGTGAATTTTAAAGATGGCGATTTGTTGTGGATCTTTACGGGGCCCAAAGCAGGATTTACACTGAAATTGGATCAGGACTCGCTTGTGGTTGTGCAGCGCTATTACGATTCATTTGGGTTACATGACGAATCTGCTGTTGCCCGGAATGAATTGCCCCGTTTCCCCGATAAATCCCTGTTAAAAGCCGGCATTCAGATTAAAGGAAAGCTACAGTCGGTAGCGGTAACCGTGTCCCATGATTTAAAGCTCACGGTGTTTTTAAACAATAAACAAATCCTGACCCAAATGATAATCATGGATGTCACCCGTCACCAGTTAAAATATACCGGCAAGAATGGTACAATCCAGGGTAAACTGGTTGAGCCGCTTGAGGGGCATGAAACCCTTATCATCCATAAAGATATAAAACATCAAAAGATTTTGGGGTTCGGGGGCATCACTTCTGTTGTATCCTATAACGAGTTGAGCAAGGCGGGTAAGGAAAGATGGTGGGAGTTTTTAAAAGAATATAATCTGCTGATTCAACGGGAATATCCCAATGGTACGCAGCTCAAAGCAGATTTCAGCAACTGGGATAATTTTGAGGATGCATCGGTACATTATTATGGCGACAATTTCCCCAATGGCGAGATCTCTGATTTTTCGTATAATAAAAAAATCCAGGATGCCGGGGGAATGGTCATCTTTGAATTCTGGGCTTTTCCGCAGTGGATGCTGGATCCGGAAAGGACCCGGAAATCCAAAAGTAATAAAATCCCTGTAATTGAGAAATATACCGAGGCCATGCTGAATTACTGCCAAACCGCTAAACGCAAAACCGGGATGCCTCCTGCCATTGTTGGTATTCAGAATGAAAGAAACCAGCCTGCCGATATTTGGCATGCTATGACATTGGCTTTGCGAAAAAAACTGGATGATCATGGCTTTCAGAATGTCAAGATCCATATGCACAATGGATCGCGATTGAATGCAGGTATTAAAGCCGCCAGGACTTTTTCTGAAAATGAGCAAGTATGGAACACCATTGATTACGCGGCAACCAACATGTATGATTACCAGTCATTTTTTACCAATCCGGATGGGTATGATGAATACATCCATGAATGGAATGATATTATTGGGGACAAGCCCTTTTTGTCAACAGAACTCTGTATTAACAAGCCTCCATATCAACATGGTTCCTACCGACTTGCTTTGACAATGGGACAGTTGTATCATAAAAATCTGCAAATGATGAATGCAGAGGCTATTATATACTGCTGGACGTTGTTAAACGGTCCTCAACCTACATTTGACGCCACACGCAGTTTGTTTCGTGTAGATCGGCTGCATGACAGTGTCCCTGCGCCTTCGTCAAATCAGTTGCGGGTTTTTGGTGCGTTTAGCCGTAAACTGTTAAAAGGCATACAACGGGTTGATGTGGACTGCCCGAATAAAAATCTGTTAACAACCGCGTATACAGATCAGAATAACAACACTGTTCTGGTTATTCTCAACAAAGATAGTAAAGCTGTCAAGGTACGTGTAGAGGGGATGCAGACCTTGTTTACCCGTGCGGAAATCACGGACCCGTTTCATGAGAATGATGCTTTTGAAATTCAGGAATTACTTGTAGATGATAATACTGTCTGCATCAAAGGCGGGCAGATACTTACATTGTATTCGGAATAGGTGATGAATGCTTTTGGAGGGTTTTCTGATAGTAATGGTGTTTATTGGTAAAGCTCCTGCCCAAATTGTATTTGGGCAGGAAAGTTGGCTCCAGGCTGTGCCTGTAGAGGATTGCGCGGTGCAAAAGACACTAATTTATAAATATTAGCAAAGCAGAGCTTTGCACCCTGGTTCCGTCCCAAGTCGAATTTGGGACGGAGAATGAGGGGATCGGGTGGGACTAATCCAAACAATCCTTGAGGATCTGTGCAGATCTGTGGATCAATAAAAGTTTCCATATTTAGCCACGGATTTACACGGATTTACACGGATAAAATAGAAAATTGAACCCCTTGAGATACGGAGAATCTTTCCGTGGGTTTTGATTCACTCGGGAGGATGGTTTGTACAATTCTTTTTGAATTTAAAGGAAGCTGTATGAAAGAATCAAAAGAAAATAAAGATGAAATTGATGATATGCCTCTCTTTACACCTTTAGGTTTAGTAATATTTGGTTTGTTGTTATTTTTTCTGATTTCAATGATATATTGGCATTTTAGAATAATTATAGATGATGGTTTTATTTATTATATTAAAAAGTTATTTTTTCTTTTTTCAACTACAAGTTTTTTATCGTTAGGTCTGTTATTGCCAATAAATGTAAATAGGTATTTTTATTATCGTAAACATGAAAATGAATTAAAACCTATATTTATTTTTATTAATAAAAAATGGTTAGTAGTTTTGGTATTGCTAATTGGTTTAAATATTAACTATATCTCCTATTTTTCAGTTGTGCAAATTAAAATGGTTTTTATAGCAATGATTATCGGGTTGGTATCCTCAAGTATGAATGTTTTTTTAAATCGTAGAGTATAGTTTATTGTTCATCGAGTGGGTGACACACCCCAGGTTGCGAACTGGTAAGGAATTATATATAGTAAATGTTTTATTTGAGTTATTTAAGGAGAAAATGGATTTTATTTAATTATATCAATTCAAATGGAATTTATTTAAGAGTTTAATATGATTAATAAAAAATTGTTATTAATAATTTTTATAGCCTACTTTTTGTTAAATTGTTTTAATAAACAAAATGACAAAAAGAAAGAATTTTTAACTTTAAATATTTCAAAACATCAAAATCAACATTATTTATCATTAAATGTATTTAACACATCTAAAGATACTGTAGCATTCTTTTGTTCTGGATTTATCAGAGAAAATAGTGTTGATTCAAGTTTATTATATGAGCTCATTTATAATACAATTTTAGAAATTAAGGTCAAAGATGAGATTATTAGAAGCGATATGATAAATGGTAACTGGGCTGTGTTAACTTATGCTAAGCATCAAATGCATATATTATCTCCTGATTCTTCCATTGTAATACCAATAGTTTATCATGGTAATTTGAAAGATGATTTTAGTTTAAAGAGCTCAAACTGTCTTGTTAGAGCCATAATTGAACTACCCGATAGTTGTGGATATAATTATTTTTTGGATGATTATGAGAAAACAATTTTAAAAAAGAATCCAGAGATTAAGATTATATGTGAGAGTATTAAAACTTCATGGTGTAAAGTAATCTTATAATTTGAATATTTACCGCTTGTATTTCGTAGCCTGTGCCTGTGGCCCGGGGTTTATTATCTGGTTTCAGTATGCGTTCTGGGCGGTGCGCTTAGTTTTCGAGCTGAATTGAATGTATTGATTAGAAATCAACCATAATTTAAAGTTTATGGATAAATTAACAGAGGTACAATCAAGTGAACACAGCTCCTTTACATTTAATTGTTGGGTTTTTATTTATTATTTTAAGTTTAATTTATTTCTTTACTAGAAAAAAACTTTTAGCTAAAAATATAAAGCCAGGCAGTAAGCTTTTTGCCCCTGAGAATAGTTGGATTCATGAAACCAGAATATGGATAGCAATTATTACTCATGCTTTAATTGGAATATGGGTTTTGTTTTTTTGAATTTTACTAGTTAGTTTAAGGTTAGTAGTTAGTAGCCTGGGCCTGTGGCCCATGATTTTTTATCCGTTTCAGTATGCATCCTGGACGATGCGCCTAGACTATGGATTAAGGCCGTCTTTGACGGCCCGCATCGCATAAAGGCGATGCACTCCAAAAACAAAATTGTTTACTGATTTTTACACAGTCTGGGAATTGGGGATGTAGTATATTCTAAACCGGCGCTTTTATATGCTCTCCGCTCGTCGCGGATCTCATTCTGAAACCAGTTAACTCTCACAAAAAGAAATAGGGGATGCACTCTACCTCTTTTATTTATATTTGCAAAGCAGAGCTTTGCACAGTAGTTCCGTCCCAAATTTGATTTGGGACGGAGAGTTGTTGTTTTTTCAAGATTATGCCTTTTCAATAATAATCGAGTGGATAGTTTGTGACTTAAATATCCAGTTCGATTTTTATGCTGGTGCCGTTATTGAGGCGGCTTTTTTCTGCCATGAATCCCATCAAATGGCTTTCCATTGACGCTTCAATATTTGATGTCAACAGGGACTCGTCGTGCTGGTCCACGGCGCGGACGAAATCGTGTACCAGTCCGTAGTCACCACCGCCATGCCCGGAGAGCGAATCCACATGGTCCCGAACATCCCAGACCGTTTCCTGGCCGGTGCGGAAATCTGTGGTTGTGAGGACATGTTCGTCTCCCACTACATCTCCCATGGTTCCCATCACATGCGTTTCGCGTCCCGGTTTAGAGGTGAACGCTTCCATGTTAAAGGTCGCTGTGATCTGGTCTTCAAACTGCATGGCAACAATCTGGTGGTCTACCACATCATTATCGCAATGATACACACAGCGTCCGTATTGTCCATTCTTGAGGTGCTCAAGAATAGCGGGACCCTGGTCTCCGGATTGCGGCAGGTCCATGTGGTGCAGCCAGGTGCGGTTGCGGTAATAGATGCGCAGGGCCGAGTAGGGGCATTCGGCTTCAACAGCGCAGCCATCGGTACAGCGGGGCGTGCTGCCTTTGGGTGCGTTTTCGGCGCGGAAATGTTTGAGCGATCCGAATGACGAGAGATGCAGACAGGACTTGCCAATAAGCCAGCGCAGGATGTCAAGATCGTGACAGGACTTTGACAGTATCATGGGATTGGATTCTGCCTTGTTGCGCCAGTTGCCGCGAACAAACGAGTGCGACATGTGCACATGCTCTACTTTTTCCTTGTGCTGAATGCTGGTAACATCGCCCAGAATACCGGAATCCATGATCTCTTTGAGCTTGCGGAAATAGGGAGAATAGCGCAGAACGTGACAGACCGCTACAATGCGGTCCTGTTTTTTTGCGAGTTTTAATATATCGTTACATTCCTGCCAGGTCTGGGCCACCACTTTTTCAAGGATCATATCATAATCCAGTGCCAGGCCACCCATGGCGGGACCATAATGCAGGGCGTCGGGAGTGGTGATAATGAGCGCGTCTGCAAATTTGGGGATCTCGAGCGCGTGCTCCCAGGTGACCCACTGGTATTTTTCGGGGATATTGTAGCGTTTGGAAAATCGTTCACGACGCAGGTCAATGGGCTCGGCCACTCCGACGATTTTCAACTCGTCCGGATATTTTTCACTATAGGATGCATATCGGTTGCCCCGGGATCCGGCCCCCAGTACTACCGCGGTGATGGGGCGGTCCGGTTTGGGCGCGGATGTGTTGTTTTGAGCGGCTTTGGCGCTCAGTGCGGAGCCCAGAACGAGCGCACCGCCAAGTTTCAGCATGTCTCTGCGATTGTATGTTGTTGATTGCATGTGAACTCCTTGTGGTATAATTTCCAATAGTGATGGTTATTTTAGGGACGAATGTCCCAGCGCAATATCCCGCAATGCAGGAATCTGCATTGCGATCAAATGTATTGTTTCCAAATTTTAACCACAGATAAACGCAGATGCACGCAGATAAAACACATAAACATGGTCGGCATTTATATGTGTCCATCGGGAAATCCTGGTTAGTAAAACTCAAATCTTTTTATCAAATCCGAAATCTAGCGGATTTTAATCTGCATTGCGATCAAGTTTTCGATATCCTCCCGAGGGTATTAGATCCTTTGACTGTTGAAAACCCATATAATCTCCTTACCAAATTTTATTTGGTAAGGAAAGTTGGCTCCAAGCTGTGCTTGGAGAAAATTTTACAATGCGCAGATTTTTAATTTACAATTATTTGCGAAGCAGAGCTTCGCACCAAAGTTCCGTCCCAAATTCAATTTGGGACGGAGTATAATAATCGGGTGTCAATATCCTCCCGAGGGCTCCGAGCCCTCGGGAGGTTGAATGTATATTTAAGCATCCTCCAGCGGCCAGTTTTCGGATTCGGAACGGGCGGTTTTTAGATAAGTTTCAAATTGTTCAATAATCTCAGGATGCTGGTCCGCAATGTTGTTTGCTTCGCCAAGGTCGTCGTCCAGATTGAATAGCATCAAGGGCTTGCCCAATGCGGGACGAATGGCTTTCCACTGGTGCCAGCGAGCCGCCTGTTGGAATCCACCTTCAAAGAATTCCCAATACAAGTAGCGTTCCTCAGGCAATGTTTTCGGGTCCATCAGAGAGGGAACCATGCTGACGCCGTCAATATTGTCCGGTGCAGTCGCGCCTGCCAGGTCCGCTGCGGTTGGCAGCACATCGGCAAAATACCAGATGACATCACTGACGGTACCTTTGGGTACTTGACCCGGCCAGTAAGCGATCATGGGCACACGGATGCCGCCTTCGTACAAATCCCGTTTATATCCCCGCAGGGGACCGTTGGAATCAAAGAACTCTGAGACCCGTGTTTGTACCTCTGACGGTTCTGATCGGGGGCCATTGTCAGAACAGAACAATACCAGCGTTTTTTTCTCTAGACCGGATTCCTTGAGTGCCTGCACAAGCCTGCCGACGTTGCGGTCCAGATTCTCCACCATGGACGCGTATAGTTTTTCCTCCTCGGGCCAGTCTTCATGGTCATAGGCTTTTGTGTTTGGTGCGTCAAAGGGACTGTGGGGATTGGAGTAGGCAAGATAGAGGAAAAAAGGCCGGTTCAAGTTTTTCTTGATAAACGAGATGGACCGGTCTGTATTTAGATCGGTGCGGTAATAGCCTTTTTCGCCATTCTGGTTGCCTGTGACCGCTACCATTTCACGATTGTGGAACCATTTACGCGGCCAGTATGCGGGACCGTGCTCCCGTCCGGAATAGGTGAGAGCGCCGTAAAATTCGTCGAATCCGCGATCAAGCGGTCCGGCATCGGGATTAAAACCGCCAATATGCCATTTCCCGGCCAGGCAGGTGCGATATCCCGCTGTTTGCATCACATTGGCTACCGTGACATCTTCTTTTAGCAGATTCATTCTCCGCACCTCACGATTGCCTTTGTGCCCAACGGTTCCGCCGTTTTTGCACATGTTGCCGCGAATGCGGGTATGACCGGTATGCTGTCCTGTCATCAGCACACTGCGAGAAGGTGCACAAACCGTTGCACCGGCATAGCACTGGGTAAAACGCATGCCATTGGCAGCGAGTTTGTCGATGTTGGGGGTTTTGATCTTTTTTTGACCATAACAACCCAGATCCGCGTATCCCAGGTCATCAGCCATTATGAAAATAATATTGGGCTTTTCAATGCTTTCCTTTTGGGTGCATTGTAAAAACAGGGGCGTAGCAGCCGAAAGTGAGAGTCCTTTTAAAAATGTTCTTCGTTTCATTATACTGCCTTTACGGATTATGAAAAATTACATGTATTTAAAAATTGCGGAGCTTTTCTGAGTTGGGTCGCCTGTTCATAACTATAGGCGATCTGTAAGAGTTTGGGTTCCGAAAATGCGGTTGAGAAAAAGGAAACGCCAATGGGTAATCCGAAAATGTCACCACAGGGGACAGTAATGTTGGGGTACCCTGCCCGTGCCGCGGGAGATGAACTGCCGCCGGAATAATGATCGCCATTGACCCAATCCGTCAGCCAGGCCGGTCCTCCGGTTGGTGCCATGATGGCATCCAGATTGTGTTTTTTTAAGGTGGCGTCAATGCCATCCTGTTGTGAAAGGTGCTTTACTTTTTTCAGGGCATCCAGATATGCCGGGGTTGTAAGGTCCCCTCGCTCCTGTGCCATAACCAGGATTTCCTGTTCAAAATAGGGCATTTCACGATCACGATGGTTCTCGTTAAACTCGATCAGTTCCTTTAAAGAATGGACCGGTACATTGGGACCCAGATTTGCCAGATATTTGTTAAGATCGGTTTTGAATTCATAAAGCAGAACTTCGAACGAGCTGTCGCCATAGTCCCCGCTGGTATCAATGTTGGCGGGATCAATCACCTCGGCTCCCTGGGATTTGAGAACATCGATCACCTCTTGCATCAGGGCATCTACCCGATCGTGAAAATCAAAAAAATTACGGGCAATGCCTATGCGCTTGCCCCGCAATCCGTTTGGATCGAGAAATTTCATATAATCAATAAATGTATTGTTGTTTTGCGTGACGGGATCTTGTGCATCTGCTCCTGCCATGTAGCTGAGCAGCAGGGCTGCATCGGCAACGGAGCGCGCCATGGGGCCGGCGGTATCCTGTGAATGCGCTATGGGGATGATGCCGGAACGGCTGACGAGTCCCAATGTGGGTTTGATACCCACAACACCATTGGAGTTACTGGGACAGACAACAGATCCGTTGGTTTCCGTGCCAATGGCAACCGCACAGAGATTGGCGCTTACCGCTGCTCCCGAACCCGAGCTTGAGCCGCAGGGATTGCGGTCCAGTGCGTAAGGATTACGGGTCTGGCCGCCGCGTCCGCTCCAGCCGCTGGTCGAGCGCATGGATCTGAAATTGGCCCACTCGCTGAGATTGGTTTTGCCAAGAATGATTGCCCCGGCTTTACGTAATTGGGCAATAGTGTGGGCGTCTTGTTTTGCGATAGATCCTTCAAGCGCCAGAGAGCCGGCGGTGGTCATCATTTTATCGGCAGTGTCGATATTGTCTTTGATCAGCACCGGAATACCGTGCATGGGACTGCGAACATTGCCCTGTTTACGCTCCTGGTCGAGTTTTTCTGCGATTTCCAAAGCATCGGGATTCAGTTCAATGATTGCATTGAGCGAAGGACCGGTTTTGTCGATTTCGTCAATACGCTCAAGATAGAGCTGCGTAATGGAATGGGCGGTATATTCACCGGATTGCATCCATTGCTGTAGATCGGTGATTGTTGCTTCAAGCAGGGGGAAAGATTTGATCTTGAATTTTTGATTGGGGGACGGAGATTGGCCGGGTTTAGTGCAAGCCAGTTGGCTGCCCAGGGCGACAACTCCGGTTGTTTTGAAAAACTCTCTGCGTTTCATAATACCATCCTATATGATTATTGCAAAAGAGAACATGCTGTTTTTCCCCAAAGGGGGTATTGAATGATACATAAAAATTGGTCAATACTCAAGGAGATATTCAACAATTTAATGTAGCATTGTTTTTTTAGATTCTTGACTATTCAAGCCAAGAACACGAATGATACGGATAAAACGAATGAACACCGATTTCAAAAGAAGACCGAAAAAAATGTTACTTGAAATTGTACACAATATTCAATATTATGAAAACGTTGGGTTGTCAATTTTTTCATTCTTTGTAATAATAATTGACACCTGCAAATAAATTTTAATAAGAAAATATATACATTCGATCCGTGTGTATCCGTGATGATCTGTGGCTCAAAAAATATCCACGAAAAGTTTAAAAGATAATTGATGGTTTATAAGAGCTGATTATGAGTAGATATTCTTTGTGCTCTTCTTTCCTTCGTGGTTTATTTTTTTTAAACACAAAGCACACAGAGGTCACGAGGAAAAACTTGATCACGGATTCTATCTAATGAAATTGGATACGTTTAAATGATTCAAATTAAAAATGATTAATGATTATCTGTGCTCATCTGTGTTTATCTGTGGTTAATTTAGGAACTGAATATTGTTTCAATATTAGATGAATTTTTATTACAATATGGCTGTTTCAATTTTTAAACAAAATATACATAAAGAGAGAAGGATATATGTCAAAAAAAATACGTTGGGGAATTCTAAGCACGGCAAATATCGGGACCCAAAAGGTGATACCTGCCATTCAAAAGGCATCCAATTGCGAGGTGACGGTAATTGCTTCCCGCAATACTGAAACAGCGCAAGCTGCGGCCAATACGTTGGGTATTGATAGAGCATATGGCTCCTATGAAACTTTGCTTCAGGACCCGGAAATCGATGCTATTTATAATCCGTTGCCCAATCATCTGCATGTATCCTGGACGATCAAGGCCATGCAGGCGGGCAAACATGTATTATGCGAGAAACCCATAGGATTGAATGTACAGGACGCTGAACTGCTAGCTGCAGAGATCAAAAAACATCCCGAGCTCAAGGTGATGGAAGCATTCATGTACCGTTTTCATCCGCAATGGCAAAGGGTTAAATCCCTGACCGACTCTGGGGCCATTGGTGAGGTCAAGACGGTGCAGTCCCATTTTTCATACTTTAATGACGACCCGGAAAATATTCGCAATATGGCGGATATTGGTGGTGGCGCCCTGATGGATATTGGCTGTTACTGTATTTCGTTTCCGCGGTTTATTTTTGGTCAGGAACCCGAGCGGGTTATGGGTATAATCGACCGGGACCCGGAAATGAAAACTGATCGAATAACCTCCGGGATACTCGATTTTTCCAAAGGTATAACATCGGTGTTTACCTGCTCGACGCAAATGATGCCGTTTCAACGCGCGCAAATTGTGGGTACAACGGGAAGGATCGAGATAGAAATCCCGGTTAACGTGCCTCCCGATCAGGCGGCAAAGGTTTTGCTGGTAACGCAAGATGAAATCCGGGAGTTGGAAATCGATGCTGCGGATCAATACCAGATTCAGGCTGAACAGTTTGCAGATTCCATTTTGAATGATACACCGGTACCGGTATCCTTTGACGATGCCATCAACAATATGAAAGTGATTGATGCGATCTTTGCCAGTGCGGAAAGTAATGGCTGGGAAATGTGCGGTTGACAGGTTTGAGGTCAATAATATAAAAAGATCATATTTTGGTTTTAATCTGTGAGGATCTGTGTCGATCCGTGGCTCAATAAAAAATATTTTTTTACCCACGGATTAACACAGAACTGCACGGATTCTACTTGGTTGGACTTTTAACTATTATGTCTTAATATTCGTAATTCAGGAATATGCTTCGTAATTAAGCTTTCCGCTTACAGCGGATAAACGAAATGAATTTCGTTCTACAGTGGAACAATTAACCGCAGATGCACGCAGATGAACACAGATGAAAAATGTCAGTGCTGTCAGATTTAATTAAAGATTTTTGTTTAGGTATTGGATGGTTATGCATTGATTATAGCCGATATAATTTTCTTGCTATTTATCTGCTTTATCATTACGATACAATATGATTTTTGGGGGACAGGCATTTATATATTATACGCAGTAAAATTCGAAATGTGATTTTGTAATTACATTATACTCAAAAATGGACCTTGTTTACGTTAAATCGGGAGAGTAGGTATGAAGAAATTGCTGTTGTTGATTTGTTTACTGTTGTCCTCTACTATTGTTTCTGCACAAACATTATCCCCGGCTGAGCAATCACGGTTTGATGATCAAATACAAAACTATAAAGCTGATCCCAATGCTGTATCATGGGAGCTTGCCTGGTATTTGTATCGTTCTGATGATGTAACTGATCATGTTACGGCCGATGCGGTTCTTGAAAAATATATCACCAAACAGGATCCCGATCCGGAATCTATTACCTATGGGCAATGGGGCTGGAGATGGGAAAACGGTGAAAAAGTTGTGGATTTTAACAATGCATTGTTTCATGCAGACAGGTTCTTTAATCTGCTGTGGGACCAGCAGAGCCGGATGTCGTCAGACACGCGCAAGCAGTTCCTGATTGCATGTAACCGGCTCACAGAAGCAGCGGTACGGCGATGGGAAACCGAGGTGTTTGATATTGGCAGAGATTTTACCGCGTACAGCAATATTTTTGCCCTTTATGTAGAGACCTTTGCACTGGCAGGTGAGCGTTTTGACGATTATCGCTTGCAGAAAATGGCAAAAAGTCAATGGACGCGTTGGTACAATCACATCCAGTTTTTTGGTGTGGACGAGTTTGCGTCACCCAATTACAACCATTTGATCTTTCGTCATTTACCCAATATTGCCGAATTTATCCATGATGAGCGGATAAAAGGTGAAGTGCATGAGGTTATGGACCATCTCTACCTGCTGCAATCCGCGCTCAATCATCCGGTGTTAAAAATTCCTATTACCGGTATAAGCCGGGATTACCGCAACTTTACCATCAATGATGATGTCCGTTCCGGTGTTGTCACAGATCCGATTGACGGGTATACACCGCCGGCAAAAGCAGTAGAGATCAACGAGCATCGTAAATACCCCTTTAAAGCAGTGGGCAAGGCGGCTATCAATCCCTTTATCTATCAAACTTATCAATTACCGAATGCAGGCATGGGTAGTATGACCGGTGGTAACTGTTATGAACAGCAGATCCATTGTATGGTAGCGGTTGGTGAAAATGAAAAAGAACGTGCCGAGGCGTTTTTGCAAGGATCTTTTACACCGGTAAACGGATTTACCGATCAGATTGAAACTTCAACCTTTTGTGTTTATAATCGTTTACCCACCTACTGGCAGTTTACGCAATGGCGTGGGGACATGTCCACCTATCTGGAAACCATTGATGATTTTGGGATGGGTATCTCCGGGGACTGGCAGGAAAAAGAGAATACAGCGGGACACATTGTGCTAGAAGCATACGGCTATGATCTGCATCTTTTTCCGTTTAAAGTCAGTAATGAAAAGATAGAACCCTGTAAACTGGAATTGAAGCACCGCGACAATACCTGTTCGAGCGGACGGTACCATCCTCGTCCCCGTGAGTATGACGAATACGTTTTCCCTGATGGACCGATGTGGTTCGGTATGCATGTAGTGCTGGCGGAAAAAGGCAAAAAAGTCAAAGCGCCCAAGATCAAATACGAGCTAAAGGACGGTATCCGTACATTTACCACCAACAAGGGACACAAGATCCGCGTCTTTGTGGCGGAAAAAGGCGATTCGCGTCAGTTGTTCAATGTGGATCCCGCATTGATACCGATTTTGAAAATTTACGAATAGAGTTCAAGAATCCGGTCTGCTGTAAATATTTTAAAATTAGCAGACTGGATTGTACCTTTACATTTCAAAGCTTGTAACTTTTGTATTCACTGCCAAAATTCATAATTTCAATTTGTTTAGATATTATTAATTCAATTTATTAAGCAAGCTATTAACTCGTTTCAATACTTTGCGGCCTTTGCTTTCTCTGCACCTCTGCGTTATGTGTTTTAATCTTAAAACAAAACGCAGGGAACGCAAAGGATACGCAGAGGCCGCAAAGCGAGCCTTTTAATTAATAATCATTATTTCAATTTGTTTTGGGTAACCGAGAGGGAAAATAAAATTCTGTTCAGCATGTAAAAGAATAATCCCGAGATTATAGAAAAAGGGATTGTGCTTTTGAGGGTTTTCGCTTATTTTAATTGAATTAATTCACTAACGAGCTTTAGTAAAACAGGATCGGATGCAAGATGCGAAAAGATATGAGTTTGATTTTTTTTGTAATGATATGTGCTTTAATTCCTCAAATGAGCTTTGGATTGTCAACCGCCGAGATGCTGGGGTATGACAGTGATGCCAGGGTTTTGATCGTCAACGCAGATGACTTTGGTATGTGCCATGCCGAGAACGAGGCAACCATGGATCTGCTGCAAAGCGGCGGGATATCCTCTTCAACAATCATGGTGCCGTGTGGGTGGTTCAGGGAAGCTGCCAAATTTTGTGTCGAGAATCCCACACTGGACGTGGGTGTACATTTGACGCTTACCGCAGAATGGGGGGATTACAAATGGGGCGGCGTTGCTTCATCGAACTCTATTCCATCTTTGTTGACCTGGGAAGGGTTTTTCCCGGAAAGCGAGATGTATGTGGAATTGCATGGCGACCCAGACGAGGTGAAAACCGAACTCACCGCACAAGTGGAAAAGGCCATTGAATTTGGTATTACGCCCACTCATATTGACAATCATATGGGCAGTGTTTACGGGTTGGCATTTGGTCAGGATTTCTTTGACGCTATTTTCAGCATCAGCCGGGAATACAATCTACCGTTTCGTTTGCCAAGGAAATTGTCTTCGCCCTGGACCGAAGCGATTCCAGAAGCACGACAAGCTGAACTGGTAGCCCTGGCGGATTCGCTGGTAAATGAAGGCTTTGTACTGCCTGATTATTTAAAAGTGATCTCTGATCATGGCGATTCTTATGAGGATGCCTTGAGTGCATACAGTAATATGATTAAAAATTTAGAGCCGGGTGTGACCGAACTGTATATTCATGCCGCAGTGGAATCGGACGAGATCAAGGCCATTACCAGCAGATGGGGCAATCGGGATTATGATTACCGTGTGTTTGACTCGGCAGAAATGCGGAATCTGATTGAGAGTGAGGGCATACATCTCATTGGCTGGGCGGATTTGCAGCAGCTTCAAATCGAACGCATGCAAAACGAAACAATCATTGAGGGTGGGGTGACAGTCCCTACTGAAATGCGGTTAATGCAGAATTATCCCAATCCTTTTAATCCGACCACATCCATAACCTATACTCTGGAAAAACGCAGATTGGTGGATGTGAAAATTTACAACGCCCTGGGTAAAGAGGTTGAGCAATTGGTTCATGGTTACCAGGAACCCGGGCAATATCAGATTCAGTTTTCAGCAAAAGAACTGCCGTCTGGTGTTTATTTCTGTACATTGAAAAGCGGCATTGAGGAACAAACGATCAAGATGGTGCTGACAAAATAAGGGGATATCTTAAACCCCCGATACTGTTATATCGGGGGGGAGTCGTTGTTATATTTGATTCATGGGTAAAAATTTTATCACTCTTGCGGCGCCGCCTTTGGCGGCGTCGGTGGTATACTGGACGGTTGACGGTGACAAAACCTCGGTGATGGGTCTGTGATTGTGTCCGCCGAGTACTGTCAAGGGGCATGGACTGTTTTCGACCAGCTTGACAAAGTCCAGTGTAGATTGCAGGTTACCGCTTTTGGGCCAGCGCTCACGTTGTTCAATCTCGTAGCCTCTGTCCGTTTCCCAGCCCCAATGGGGATTGCCGCAGGAGGCACCCCGGTGGTCTTGGGTATAAATGGGGATGTGCACCATCAGCACTGCCGGCAGACCCCGGTCAAGTTCGTTTTTGAAAAAAACCAACTGCTCCGCATTAACCTGGTAGGTAGAATTGTCAATGCCGATAAAATTGATGCCATTGATTTGTTTGGCGTAATTCATGGGATCCAATCCATCAAAAAAAGGCAGCAGACTATTCTGCGTCCAGGTTTTACGCAATTCGTTCGCGGAACCTTGCATGCCCTCATAATGCCAGTCGTGATTACCCGCAATATAAAGATACGGCACACCGGTATCCTTAAGCAGGCTGCACACATAGTTGACACTGGATTTGGAAGGATTATTGACTATATCTCCGGTGAGAACCAAAAGGTCAATGATATCCTTGTCGATTGTTGATAACAGCTCCAGAAAATGATCGGTCGAACTGGCTGTCTTGCCCGTTTGGTAATGCTCAACATTATGAAAGGCGTTATCCATTCGTTTACCGTAGGCATGGAACTCTTTTTCCGAATCATCGAGTTTGGTAATATGCGAGTCCGCAATATGCATAACCGTAAGCGGCTTTTCCAATGCGGCAAAACGGATAGTAGCATTGTAATCGTTGGAACTGTGCGTCATTTGGATGGCGGGGGCAGATTTTTTACCACAACCGATTATTGCAAAGGGTGTTGCGGCAGCGGCTGAACCCAACGATACAGATTTGATAAATTCTCGACGTTTCATGGATTAAATTCCTTTTATGTTCTTTTAATAGTTGGCTTATTTTACCAAAATCATGGATTTGGTTTTAATTTCTCCATCTATATTGATTTGATAAAAATAAAGTCCGCTACTCACCATTTGATTTTTATTGTTCAAGCCATCCCAAGTAGTCTGGTACATACCCGGAGAATGTGCTTTGGAAATCAACGTTATTATTTTTTGTCCCAGCATATTATAAATTGTTATATTAACATTGGCATTTTTATGAACACGATATTGTATCGTTGTATTCATGTTGAATGGATTGGGATAGTTTTGGTCCAGGGCAAATTCAGTAATGTGTGAGGGTTCTTCTGTTAGAGTTGAATTGGCGTTGTTGATAATTAATAACCCGGTCAAACCTTCAACAAATATTCTGTTTGAATGAAAATAGATGGATTCCAAAGTATGATCCATTTGCCATTGTTGTATACCAGACGCAAGATCATAGGCAGCCAAACCGGAATAATCACTAAATCTGTTAGATAATACGTACAATGTATTTCCTGCAGCACACTTTTCAACAGAGCTAACATTAATATTTTTTTGCCATTCAAGTTCACCATCATTTTTACTTACCGCATAGATTGAATTCCCTGTATTAAAAATTACATTATTTGAGGTGACAAGCATTTCTTCAGATGATGAAAATGAACGGATTGCATCAAATTTCCATTCAATATTACCAGTAACTAAATCACATTTGATCAATTCTACGCCGTTTTCCCCAATTGAAATAGTAAAGCTTGTTTTTATTAATAGTGGGTTTGTTGTAAATTCTTCCAGATATACCCCATTCAAATTCACCATTGTGAATATTGAATACCTTTAGACTGTCTTTGTATGAAATTACCAAAGCAGAATCATTACCGTGGAAAGAATCAACATTTTTCTGTTTACAATCACCTTTCCATAACTCTTGCCCGTTTTGAGGATCCAAACATACCAGGAAACTGTCCTGTGAAATATTATATAATTTGTTATTTATTATTAAAGGTGCAATCAATTGTCTCTGATATTGATTTTCACCTTTTTCCCATTTCAATTCACCATTAGAAATGTCTATACATTGTAATACATTATAACGTGTTTTGATGAATAACTTTTCATTCAAAATATTTTGTGATGTAATCGAGCTATTAACATAGAAGGTCCATTCTATTACGAATGACTTGCCGTTTATTGCATTTAGAGTTAAATAATTACCTTTTTTAAAAGTTATGAAATCTGTTATATTGTCATTATTGAAATCGCAAAATCGTAAAAATCTAGCACTAAAGTTCTCAAGAATATTTTCAATTTGTGGATTACGAATTTCATCACCATCAAATACAGGATTGTTTTCTGATAGTGCTCTATTCATGCTGTGAATTAACGAATCATTTATTGACGGCATTGTGTTTTCAATAATAGATTCAATTTGTTCTGACAATACCCAACCAATTGTTGAATCCTCGAGTAAAACTTTGGTATAAAGCCCTTCAAAATCTGTATGAATTAAAAATTGATCTGTATAGAGTTTGGTTAATGATACATTTTGGGGTAGTAATGCTAAAATTGTATATTCTCCGTCAATACCCAATTTAAGTTGAACGCTGTCTTGTATTGTCGTTGCTTTAACAGGTTTAGTTTCTGAAAGTGTTGCAAGTCGATTGCTGGATAAATTGCTATAATAGACTTCGTTTGTTATTGAATTAAAATATTCATAATTACCATTGTCTCTTGAAATTTTATCAACAGTTTTATAGTATGATATGATTGTTGGAATATCTTCATTTGATATATCTGCCAAATATGCTTTTTTAAATGCACTTAATTCTCCAACGGGATAGTTTTTAAATTTTTCAGACATACGATTGCTGAATTGATAATATTTGTCATATTGTTGATTGTTTTTTAATATTTCAAATGCAAGTGATACAAGCGTAGTAGAATAATCTCTGCTGGATAAATAATAAAGCCTACGGCATTCGGGATATTCAGTAATTGCAGATTCCACCAAATCTAAAAGTTCTGTGTATTTTTTTTGTTTTCCTAAACTTGCAGCCTGGCAACAAAAACCAAGCAATTTAGCAGCGGGATTTTCGGCTGTATTGACAATTATAGAACCATTTGATTCCAATGTATCATGTGTGCTGCTTTTTATCATGTTAAAGATGTTGAAAGCAGCCCGAATATCTACATAATCCGTTGATTCGTAGCCATGTAATTCCTGAAAAGGATGCTTTTGTATTGTCCGATGGTATTGAAAGATGGCTTTGTTGTATTCTTCAAGTTTGTAGTGGTATATTTTTCCTATCTCAAGATCGGCCCAGGCACCTGCATTGCCTTTAATCAAACTTTGATTCGGATATATATTAGCTATGTTTTCTAGTGCTGTTATTGCGTTTTCCCATTCATCAAATCTTTGATATATTATAAATTTTAAATAATAAGCAAATGCTCCTGAACCAAGTTTTACTTTTCCCATATCTTCATAAATTCCATCACTGATAAAGCTGGTTTCCGGATCTATTGTTTCTGAAAATACTTGTGCAATCTTTAATGCTTTATTATAATCTTTGTAAGGGGAAAAATTGAAAAATTGGTAACCATAACCTAAGAAATTATTTACCAGTTCATAGTATTTAAATTCAATTTGGAATGATAAACTGTCGATTTGTAGCCATTTTGTTCCACTGTATGAATATAGTTTTAGCCAATATTGTTCATCTATCTCTTCTAACTCAAATGCAGAGAGCGGATTTATAGTTTTTATCGAATCAACAACTGTTGATAAGGCGTCCGGCTGTTCATAAATGATATCTCCTGGTTTTGCAACATAGGTTACATCATTTGAGATCAAGAGTATAGAATAATCAATCCATCCTAACTTTCCATCTGGCGTTCGGACCTTTGACCAGCCTTCTTGGTTAAAAATGTCTTGTTCATCTGTTTTAATGCCATACACCAGTGTAAACTCGCCGAATTTTAAAGTGTCGATTGCAGTAGAATCTGTTGTTGGTCCTGAGTATACTATTGCGGTTTCTTTATCAATAAAACCTTGTCTGATTGGTTCGGAAAATATAGTTGTAGAACACACCACTATAACGAAAACCAGAAATGAAATTTGGTACTTCATTGGACCCCCATGGGAAAAAAGTGATTATTAAAATTTTTGTTATGAACAAATAATATACAAAATAAATTTTTACAACTCTAAATTTTTATGTAAAAATGAATTTGATTATGGTTTTTATTTTTTTGCCGGTTTGGGTATATAGAGATCTTTGGCTTCGGCAACGGTCAAGTCCACTTGCGGCGGGGCTTGTCTGTGCTCGGTTTCCATGATTTTAGCGATCTTTTTAACCACATCCGGGTGTTGCGCCGCAATATTGTTCTTTTCCTCAATATCTTTACCGAGGTCGTACAATTCAATTTTCGCACCCGGATTGTTTTTAACGCCCTTCCAGTTACCCATACGTACGGCCTGCATGAGGGTGCCCGGTTCTTCCAGGTATGTTCCGGTGCGTTGATATTCCGCGTCTTCCCAGTAGAGAAAATCGTGCTGTTTTTGCTCGCCGGTGTTCAGGATTGTCGGTACAATTGAGAGACCGTCTGTTTCCGCAGGGACCATGGATTTTGCTCCGGCCAGTTCAAGAAAAGTGGGCAGCATATCCGGGAAATAAGTGACCTGGTCGGTATCGGCAGAGGGTTGGACCTTGCCCGGCCAGCGAACAATCATGGGAATACGGATACCGCCTTCGTACAGATCTCTTTTGTATCCGCGAAAAGATTTATTGGCCTCAAAGAATTCTGCGTTTTCGAGCGGACCCTGCGCGCCGCCATTGTCCGATGTGAAAAAGATGATGGTATTATCATCGAGTCCCAGTTCCTGTATCAGGGCAAACAGTTTACCAACTTGTTTATCCAGATGAGAGACCATAGCCGCAAAGGTGGCTTTGGGTTCTTCAGGTAGGGCGTAATTGTCGCGCCAGTGGGCTACTTTGACTTCGGGGAACTTGCCGCGATATTCTTTTAAATCTTCTTCCGGAGCGATAAACTCGTGGTGTGGAATGGTTGTTGGAAGATAGAGGAAAAACGGATTATCTTTATTTTGACGGACAAAATCAAAAGCCTTTTCCATAATCAGATCGGGAGAATAGGTTTTGCGTCCAAAATTTGCATTTTCGGGCAGGTTGTGTTTTTTTTCATTGTCCCATAAAAACTCGGGATAGTAAAACTGGGCGTGCAGCTGGTGCAGGTAACCAAAGAACTGGTCAAATCCCATTTTATTAGGGATACCTGCTTTGCCTTCATCAGCAAGGCCCCACTTGCCAAAGAGTCCGGTTTTGTAGCCGGCTTTTTGTAACAGCTGCGCAACGGTTACATCATTGGCCTGAAGCGAAGCACCACCACCGTTGCCCCGTACGGATGTGTGGCCGGTATGGGTACCGGTCATAAGCGCACTGCGTGAGGGTGCACAAACCGTACAACCGGAATATGCTTGAGAAAATTTAAGGCCCTCTTTTGCCATAGCGTCTATGTTGGGGGTTTTGATATATTTTTGTCCATAACATCCCAGGTGACCATAACCCAGGTCGTCTGCCATAATAAAGATGATATTGGGTTTTTTATTGGTGCTTGAACAATGGGTAAGAGACAAGGATGCTGCCGCAAGCACACCCGTTTGTTTCATAAAACTGCGTCTGTTAATTTGCCTGGCCATTTGGGATTCTCCGGTTGTAATTGTAAAATGTGTATCTTGAATTATAACAAAAATATTCAAGCCGGTCAACCTAAAATTGCGAATTTTGGTGAATTTTTTAATATGAATCTAGAGTACATTCTGCTTGCAATTTCCTGTCAAACCTGTTACATTCTTTTGAAGTAGATAACGAGGAAATGTTTTGGCCCGAAAATCCGTAAATCGATTTTTCCAACACCTGCCTTTTATATTATTCATCTTTTCACTATGTTTTCTGTTTTTTGTATATGGATTTTTAACCCAGCGAATGAAGATTTTTCCGTATCCATTGATCAGAAATGCCTTTACTACTGCCAGCGATTTTAAAGACCAAATCACGGGGCAGGACACATGGTTTTTTCATGAAACCGAATTGGACAAGCCTGTACAGGGTTATGATAGTACAGCGGTTCAGCCGGGTTTGACGTTAATATCTTCTATTGATGCGGACAAGGTTCTGAGTGTAAAGATTATAGATTTTGAGGGGGAAATAGTTCATCAATGGCGCATTGACTGGTTTGAGATCTGGCCGGATTGTGAACATGTAAAGAACGAGTTTGTTCCCAAATCCCTGCCCGGTACACAGATTCACGGTATTAAATTAATGCCCAATGGCGATATTGTATTCAATTTTGATCACTTGGGACTGGTGCGAATGGACATGCAAGGGAACGTAGTTTGGAAACTGGCGCACCGTACCCATCACTCGGTTTTTGTGGATGAGGATGGATATTTGTGGGTGTGCGGACAGATCGACCATGGTGGACCAATAGAGGGCTTTCCCAACTTGTTACCGTGGCTGATTGAACCGCTTGTGCTTAAAGTTTCACCGGATACGGGTGAGATTCTCAGGCAGATTGAACTGTTTTCTCTGTTAAAAGACAATGGTTATATGGGGCTGCTGAGTATGTCAAGCATTGATAATAAAGTTGCCAATGTAACCGGGGACCTTTTGCATCTGAACGATGTAGAAATATTTTCCTCTGCAATGCAGCCAGGAGTGTTTGTACCCGGGGATGTGATGGTGTCGTTACGAAATATCAATACGGTGCTGGTTTTTGATCCGGTAGCGTTGAAAATTAAATATATCAGTACCGGTAAATATGTGCGCCAACACGATCCGGATTTTATTGATGGTGATCATATATCCGTTTTTGATAACAATAATCAACTGCCGGATGCAAATCCATCAGGCAAAAGTCGGATTCTGGTAGAAGATGTGACTGACGGCAGTGTAGAGGTTTGGTATGAGGGGAGCAATACCGGGCCATTTTACTCTAACCTAATGGGTAAACACCAATGGTTAGAGAATGGAAACCTGCTTATCACCGAAACCACCAAAGGTCGGGTGTTTGAAGTTACTCCGGATAAGCGTATTGTGTGGGATTATGTGAATCTGATCAAACCGGGGTACTCGGGGGCCATTCAGGAAGCTATTCGTCTGGGTGACGGATTTACTCGTGAATTTTTCCGGTAAATGTGATAAAAATCATTGTTTTTTAATTTATAAAACAATATGTTGTTTTACATTGGGCTATTACCATAATTATTTTTTTAAAAACAGAACATTGGGAGGAAGAATGAGACGATTGCTACTGTTGCTTTTACTTTTCTGCTTTACAGTATTATCTTTTGCGCAAACAGCCACTGCTCCTTCGGTTGGAGACGGGAGTTCGGGGGCACCTTACGAGATTGCCACACTGGAAAATCTCTATTGGATTACGCAAAATAGCACTGAATGGAACAAGTATTTCAAACAAACCGCACTAATCAATGCGGCAGCTTCATCGTCATGGGATGGCGGGAGTGGTTTTACCCCTATTGGAAACAGTTCAACTCGTTTTACCGGTGATTATGACGGTCAGGAATTTATTATTTCAAATCTCTATATCAATCGATCTGCTACCAGCTCAATTGGATTATTTGGCGAGGCGAATGGTGCAACGATCGTGAATGTATCGCTTGGGAATGCAACCGTGACCGGCCAGGATTATGTTGGCGGCATGATTGGCCGATGTGTTTCCATGCCCTGTACCATAACCAATTGTGAAATTTCCGGTACTGTTACCGGAGGTACTTTTGTAGGAGGACTTGTAGGATATTTGTATGGTAACATTACTGGTTCTGCCAGCGCCTGTGCTGTATATGCCAGTACTCAGGCGGGTGGTGGTCTGGTGGGGCATACTGTTGGAGCAGCTACTATTACTGATTGTTATTCTCTTGGTAATGTAGAAGGTACTGCAATAATTACAGAAAAAATAGGCGGACTGGTAGGCGATAATGAAGGGACCATTTCTCAAAGCTATTCAACCGGTGACGTCAGCTGTTATGACAATTTGACAGGAGGATTTGTAGGCTACAGTGCTTCATCCATAACCAATTGTTACTCAACCGGTGATGTGACCCGGTATACTTCCAGTTTGACGGGCTTTGGTGCATTTGCAGGTGAACAGGATGGCGGCAGTATTACCAATTGTTACTCGATTGGATCTGTGACGTATGATGGAGGAGCTGATCCTTCTGATAAGGGTTTTGTCGCGACCGAAACCGGTACACCATCCTATTCAAACAACTTTTTTGATTATGAAGCTTCAATTCAGACGACCGCTACCGGTGCTACTGCTAAAACGACCAGTGAAATGAAAGATTATACTACGTTTACCGCAGCTGGTTGGGACTTTGTGGTTGAAACAGCTAACGGTATTAATAATTACTGGGATGCAGACCAGGAACAGACTGTGAACAGTGGTTATCCGATTTTGTCATGGCAAACTGGTGCGGACAATAGTCTACCGGTGGAGCTAGCCGCGTTTACCGCACGTTGTGAGGGACAGTCTGTGATAATTGAATGGACAACCGCCTGTGAACGAGATAACCTGGGATTCATTTTAGAACGCTTGCAGGATAATCAGAATACCTGGCAGGTTGTTGCGTCTTACCGGACCTGTAGCGATCTGGCAGGACAAGGCACCACATCACAGCAGAGCTGTTATGCTTATACCGATGCGCAGACTGAATCCGGTGCGACTTATGCTTATCGCTTGTCGGATGTCAGTGTGAATGGAGAGCAGCACACCTATAAATCCGTGTCTGTAGAGACAGAGGCATTGCCGCAGACCACACAACTGGACAAGGCGTACCCCAATCCCTTTAATCCGCAGACGCGCATTACCTATCATCTTGCTAATGCTACGAATGTGGAAATTGTGGTATATGATATGCTGGGCCGCAAGGTACGGGATTTGTACACAGGCAAACAAACAGCCGGTAGTTATGAGATCGACTGGAACGGCACAGATAAGGCAGGTAACCTTGTTCCTTCCGGTGCTTATTTTGTAAAAATGAATGCTGATCACCGGACGCTGGTTGAAAAGGTTTTGTTCATCAAATAAGATTTTAAAAATTTATAATAATCCGGTATCTGCTTGTTTGCGGGTACCGGATTTTTTTTGTCTGAATTAAGATGAATTCGGGGGAGATATGGGATTCACTCGTATTTCAGAATGATAATGGGATATAAATAACGTCAAGATATTCCGCGATGCAGGAATCTGCATCGCGATCGGTGGTAGAGAAATTCAGTGTACAAGGGGGACTTTGATAGCCAGGGATCTGTATCGCGATCAATGTGCGGGATTCAATATTACGACCTTTATAAATTTAACCTCATTGATACACATACTTGTCCAATTCTACTTCGTTGATTTTGAATTCGGCCCAGAGGGGAAGGTGGTCTGAGAGCTGAAAAGTCAGGGCTTTGTACGCCGAATCCGGCATATCGTCTTTGAAAAAGGCGTCGTAAAAATTGATTACACCGGCGTTTGAGACCTCGCAGTCCGTGTTTTGTTCGTAATAGGCAATCTGGTCGTAATGCGCGTTCTGTTTCAGGTTAGTTTTGATTTTACGCAGCTTTTTGTGCACCACCAGTCCGTGTTCTTCCAGCGCTTTAAAAGTCTTGCTGCGGATAGAAGGGATGTTGAAATCACCCAGTACAAAGATATCGGGATCATAGATCTTGGCCTTGTTAACCCGATTACCAATCCAGTTGGTGATCATTTCAATCTCTTTAGCGCGGGCGGTAATACCGCCTTTGGAATTCCACTGAATGTGCACAGTCAACAGCACAAAGTCAAAAGTGCTGGTCTTGAACGAAACCATATAAGGAACACGCCAGGGCACGCTCATGTGATCATCCGGAATGCCGGCGGTTTTCAGAAAATCGTCCGTTACCATCAATTCCGCGGCCATACCGGTAAAGGTCAGTTTGCGGCTGTCGTAAATATATCCCAGTCGTTCATCGTTTCCGGGATTCATGGCCTCACCGGCGGGATCGTTGAATATGGCTTTCCAATGGTGACCTAGTACATTCATGAGGCGGTCCAGATCATCCAGATTCGAGCGCAGCTCCTGTATGGCAATGATATCAAAATTAGAGCAGATCTCTGCCAGTGCGTTTATGGCATAGCTCTCGCGTCGTTTGTTGCCAAACTCGCGAATATTGAACGTAGAGATTAAAAGATTACTGTCCAGTGTTTTTTTCGGCAGTTTATGATCGTGTATGATCTCGCGCAGTTTTTCCAGCTTTTTCTTTTCTGCTTTAGTAATGTTTTCATACTTCATTGAAATACCCCTGTTGTTAAATGTTATCTGTTTAACATATACATATTATGGGATTATTTCAGGATTTGCGGAAATATGAATCCGTTTGATATATCCAGGGTTTTATTACTGAATGCTCACCCACAAGTTGTCGTAACCATCAAATGCCAGATCGTATATGCTAACATATTGATTGCTATAATCCTTATCTACAAGCGCCATAACCTTGTCAATTGCCAGGTTTTCATCCAGTCTGAATAACAGATCATCTTTGAGTAAATACAGAATATTCCTGTGAAAGGTAAATAGAGACACACCGTTCAGGGGAAGCGGAGCGACTTCGGTAGGCTGGTACGAGTCTGGATCTATGGAATAGAGGAGTGAGTCCGTGCAGGCGTACAGGGTCCTGTCATATATATTAAAAGCAATATCTTTAATATTGATACCGGTTGCAATGGATTGCAAATAGGTGCACTGGACCTGATCGAATACTTTGATAGAATCCGGATGTTTAAAGGTATAGTATAATCCATTTCCTATGGAGAGCTGATGAGTGAAAGACAAGTCCGTTTCAGTTTCCCGGGCGGAACGAAATATACCTACTCCGTATTTTAATGATAGTTTGCTGAAAAAATATCTTGCTTCACCTGTTGAATTATTTACAGTTTTGACGGGTAAAACACCGGTAAGGCTGTTTATAGCAAAACAGGGATAACTCGCATTCACATATCTGTATTTTGATGTGGGATCGTTTATAAATTCTTTGGTAATAAAAGTTTCCGGTATTTTTATATCCATGAGCCGGTCCTCATGGTCAATTTGCAGCCTGATTTCATTTAACCAGCAATCATCAATATTCAAACTCAGGGTATAAGTACCGGGGTATATGGGGTCAATGCTGTAATTTCCCATACTGTCAGATTGCACAATTTGTGTAGGAAATTCAATATCATAAAGCATATATTGCCCGGTGACTTTCAAAGTTGCATTGGGAACCGGTTGTCCAGTCACATAATCCAGAGTGGTGCCATAAAAATTATAATGCGGCACAACAGGACGGGTTATGTCATGTTTTTGTTTGTTCCAGCAGGAAACGAATAAAATTCCAATGATTAAGATATAATAATAAAATTTCATAAATACTCCCCTTAAATGTCCCTGTTTTAGTATAATAGAAAATTGATAAAGTATCAAGTTTTTTATTTTATGGAATTACTGTTATTATCTTGTTTGTGATCAATGTTTAAGATTATTTACTTGCAATTTGCAGTAAAAACACTAACTTTTCATTAAACCGAGGACAACATATGAAGATAATTATTGCGCCGGATTCTTTCAAAGACAGTCTTTCCGCTGTAGAGGTGTGTGCGGTTATTGAAAAAGCGATCCATGCGCAGGATGCATCTATAATTACCGAATCCATACCCGTTGCAGATGGTGGAGAAGGCACTGTAGAAACCCTGGTTTCGGCCACGAACGGGACTATGCAGTACTCGACGGTAACAGGGCCTTTGGGAGAACTCGTAAACGCGCAATGGGGTATATTGGGTGATGGTAAAACTGCCATTATTGAAATGGCTGCCGCAAGCGGATTGATGCTGGTCCCGGTTGAACTACGGAATCCTTTAAAAACCACGACCTATGGTACCGGAGAGCTTTTACATAATGCAATAGCACGTGGCTGCAAGCGCATCATTATGGGCATAGGTGGTTCAGCAACAACAGACCTGGGTACGGGGATGGCACAGGCATTGGGTGTGAAATTTTTTGACTCTAAAGATAAAGAAATTACCGAAAAAATGAACGGACACCTGATGGGCAGGGTAAGCCGGGTGGATTACAGCGGGCTGGAACTGGATACATCCCAAATTCACATCTCTGCGGCTTGTGATGTAACCAATCCGTTGTTGGGAGAAAATGGCGCGGTATATGTCTATTCTCCGCAAAAAGGTGCGTCACCGGAAATTTGTGATGAACTGGAAGAAAATATGCAACATCTTGCCGATATCCTTAAAGCGCACAAAGATGTACGCAATATTCCGGGTGCTGGCGCTGCCGGTGGACTGGGCGGTGGTTTGGTAGCATTTTTGAATGCGGAATTAAAATCCGGTGTGGAACTGGTCTTGAACGAGTGCCGTTTTGAGGAACGCATTCAAGACGCGGATTATATTATTACCGGAGAGGGGCGGATTGACGATCAGATCGTTTTTGGCAAGACTATTGCAGGCATCTGCAACATTGCGGGTAAGTATAATGTACCGGTAATTGCTGTTGCGGGAAGTGTAACCGCGTCCCAAAAATCTTTGGAAGAAACAGGGCTAAGCGGTTGTTTTTCAATATGCAATGGCCCCATGTCATTGGAGACAGCAATTCAGAACGCCGGTGATCTGATTTCTCAAATTACAAGAAATATTACCGGATTGTTGATTAAACGGGACAATCTGTAACCCCAGGACATAAATTACGTAAACATTTGAAATGAATAGAAAACATCGAAACGAATACAGAATATGGAGGAGCTATGTGTCCGAATATGACTCGACGAAGGTTTATCAAAAACAGCGCAACAGGAATGGCTGCAGCCTCGTTAAGTGTACCTCTACTTATTTCGGCTGATGTAGAAAAGGTGATGGCTATGGAAACCCAATCTTTGAACGATTATTTTGCACTGTTTGGCGTTGATGAAAAACTGATTTCAGAAATCATTGCTGCCGGCATGTCAATGGGTGGTGACTATTGTGATGTGTATTTTCAAAACAAGATATATAATTATGTTGGCCTTGAAGACAAGGCTGTGAATCGTGCCTATTCAGATATTGATCTGGGTGTGGGTATACGGGTATTAAAAGGTGACCAGACCGGTTTTTCTTTTACCGAAGAGTTGACGCGCGAAGCCATGCTATTGGCTGCAAAAACAGCGGCAAATATTGCCAACAGTTCAAAGACCATAGCGCCTGTAGAATTTAATCTACAAAAAACCCCGAATTATTATCCTATTAAAACCTCATGGCAGGATGTTAGTATTGATCGCAAGATCCCGCTGTTGCAAACCGTAAATGACAAGGTTTTTGCTAAAGATCCCCGCATTATCAAGTCCCGAATTACGTTTACCAACGAAGTTTCCAAGATTCTCATTGCCACATCAGAAGGCAAAATTGCTTTTGATTATCAGCCTCTGACTTATATGGGAGTATATTGCACTGCTGAACAGGATGGTAAAAAAGAACAGAATGGTTATAATCTATCGGGTCGATACGGCATCGAGTTTTATACTCCGGACCGTATTGAAGAACTTGCAACCGAAGCTGTTGAACGCACCGTATCGCTGTTTGAAGCGGTCAAGCCCGAAGCAGGTGAAATGGAAGTGGTTTTAGCGGCAGGTGGTTCCGGAATATTGCTGCATGAAGCCATTGGTCATGGTATGGAAGCAGATTTTAACCGTAAAGAAATATCAATTTTTTCAGACAAGATCAACAAACCGGTTGCTGAGAACATTGTCAATATAGTAGATGACGGAACCAATCCCAATATACGGGGTTCCATTAATATAGATGATGAAGGCAACGATACAGAAAAGACGTTCCTTGTACAGGATGGTGTTTTGCGCAGTTATCTGCATGATCGAATCAGCGCAAAATACTATAAAGTAAACCCGACTGGAAGCGGCCGCCGTCAGTCTTTCAGACACGCGCCCCTGCCGCGAATGCGTAATACTTATATGCTGCCCGGACCTCATAAAAAGGACGAGATTATTGGCAGTGTAAAAAAAGGTCTTTACGCAAAATCCTTTACCAACGGTCAGGTATTTATTGGCGCCGGAGATTTTACATTCTATGTGAAATCCGGCTATCTCATTGAAGACGGCAAACTGACACGCCCGGTCAAAGATGTCAACATCATTGGTAACGGTCCCCAGGTACTCAAGGACATTACCATGGTAGCTGATGATTTTGAACTGGACAGAGGCGGCTGGGTTTGCGGTAAAGACGGTCAGAGTGTACCGGTATCACTGGGATTACCCACAGTCAAAGTTTCAAAAATTACTGTTGGTGGCGTCTCATAAAAAAAGGAACAGGAATTTAAATTATGAAAACATCTGAAAGAATAAATCTTGCCGAATGGGTTATTGAAACGGCAAAAAAATACGGTTCAAGCGAGACTTCGGTATCCATCTCTAATCAGCGTGAAGTGGGTATTGAAATCCGTGATCGTAAACTGGAAAAGCTGGAAGAGTCTACACAGAATGGTTTGTCATTAAAAATATTTACAGAACAGAAATACTCAAGCCATTCTACGAATGATATGCGTAAAGATTCGCTGGAAGCCTTTATTAAAGAAGCAGTAGCCAGTACCAAATATCTTACGCCGGATAAATTCAGAGCCTTACCAGATAAAAAATATTATCCCAAGTCTCTTGATAAAAATCTGGATTTGATTGATCCTGTTTATGAAAAGATCGACTCCAAACAGCGTGTAGAAATTGCCTCTGCAATAGAAGCTGTTGCTCTTGAGCAAAGCGATCAGATTATTTCGGTTACGGCCGGTTACTCTGATACACGCTATCACAATATAAAGATGAACAGCAACGGCTTTGTAGGCGAAACAGAGTCTACTCTGTTTGACTGCGGTGCCGAAGTGACCGTTAAAGATGCCAACGGTGGCAGACCCTCGGATTGGGCCTGGGCGGTTTCCCGATATTATCAGGACCTTACAAAACCTGAAGGCCTTGGCAAGGATGCTGTTCGACGTGCATTACGCAAAGTGGGACAGGACAAAATCGAATCCGGACAATATGATATGATTGTGGAAAACCGAACTTCGGGCCGTCTATTGGGATTGCTGTTGGGACCCATGTCTGCACAATCCATACAACAAAAGAACTCTTATCTTGAAGATATGCTTGATAAACCGGTTGCTTCACCTCTTTTGACCGTTATTGATGATCCATTTATACAACGTGGTTTGGGATCAAAACTGTTTGATGGAGAAGGCCTGAAGGCAGAAAAAAGAGTTTTGATTGAAAAAGGTGTATTGAAAGAATATCTGGTTGATAATTATTATGGCAATAAACTGGGCTGGGAGCCCAATTCCGGATCAACATCGAATGTTTTGTTTGACTATGGTGATCAAAGTGGTGATGATATGATCAAAAAAGTCAACAAGGGCATTTTGGTGACCGGTTTTATTGGTGGGAATTCCAATTCAACCACAGGTGATTTTTCATTTGGTATTGTAGGCCTGTTGGTCGAAAATGGAAAAATTGTAAAACCTGTAAATGAAATGAACATATCCGGAAACTCTAAGGACTTTTGGCAGAAATTGGAGCAAGTGGGAAATGATCCGTATCCTTATTCCTCCTACAAGATGCCATCCATGTTGTTCAGTGGAGTTCAATTTAGCGGACTGTAAAAATAATTGCCGATCATACATAGTGTGGTCGGCATTTTCTGCACTTTTCGGGTAATGCAATTATATGACTTGGTAAAAATAGAGCGGATTTGTGAAAAAGACATTATTTATATTCTTGACTGTTATTTGGGTTTGTTACTTTTGTTTTGAGCTTTTGGTTTGGATGCCCGCCCTCCGTTCATTGGTGTTTTCTATCAATCCGGTAGTTGAGATCATTGCCAATGTGCTGAATGATACAATCTGGATACCAATTGCATTTACTTTGCCACTATATTTGTCCGCCTTGTTGACCAAGGTAACCAAATTTACCTGGATTAAAATTGTATTTTTTCTTGCCGGGCTTTGCATATTGGCATTGGGTGTGAGCAATCCTGAACAGTTTTTTAAATACCTGTTTTACATGATTGTCCCGTTCTTTGCATTATTTGTTTACTATATAACCACCTTTAAGACAATCCGGATCAACATACTGGTTTATACGTTGGTATTATTGGCGTTGGTGCTGCATTACCGCTCACAGTTGTTGCCCAGCTTTAAACCATTGTACAGAAAAGACACGCTCAAGCTCATGAGCTATAATATATTGGTAAGTGAAACCGGTGAGAAACGCAGAGCAGTCATAGATTTTATTCGACGTGAAAAGCCTGATGTTGTATTTTTGCAGGAAATAAACCTGCAGGATAGGGTTTTGCTAAAAGAAGAACTCATGGACCTGTATCCCCATCAAATCTGGTCTGACAAGTTTGAAACCTATAATGGTGGCGTAATTTTTTCCCGGTTGCCATTAAAATTTAGAAAAAATTATGATATCAAAACCCAGTACATGTCCGGGCATATTAATATGAATCACGCTATTATTGATTATTATGGTCAGGATGTGCATTTGTTCAACTGTCATTTGTACAATAGCGGGAATTTGTTTATACGATTTGCTTTTGGCAAAATGGATTATGAGGCATTTAAAAAACAGGTTACCATTGCTCATAATCGTCATTTGACAGAAGCCGCCAAGATTGCTGAGCAGGTATTGCCGGTCAATGCACCGTTGATTCTTGCCGGGGATTTTAATGATACACCTAATAGCAGAAGTTATAAAACGTTTAAAAGTACGTTAAATAATGCATATGCCAAGGCAGGCTGGGGAATTGGCGGAACATTTGGTTACTCTAGTCTGGTAAAAAGCGTACCTGAAAAAGCACGCTTTTTATTGTTTGACTTTTTAAGAATAGATCATGTTTTTTATTCGGATCAATTTAATGTATGCAGCGCCAAAGTGATCAAGTTTGATGCTTCTGACCACCGACCCCAAATCATTGAATTGCGTTTAAAGCACCCCCAAAAAACGGATTGAGCGGTTTATTCAATAACCGAGAATATCTCATCAACGTCTTTTTTAGCCTTGGGTTTTGTAACTCCTTCGGGGTGGCCTACGGCTACAAATGTTACCAGTCGATATGGTTTATCAATTTTTAATATTTCTTCAAGCTCTTCTCTGGCAACCAGCATACCACTCAGCCAGCATGCGCCATATCCCAAGTCAACAGCTGAAAGTATGAGATTTTGAATGCTTGCACCAATACTTTGAATGTCGGGGAAATTCCTTAACGCATTCATATCATCGTGCGTCAGATCAGAATGATTCAAGAGCTTGTCAGAAACGCTTTTATACGGTTCAATGGCAACGGCAATTACAGCCGGAGCTTTAACAAAAACTGTTGAAAAAAAGTTTACAGTTGATTTTACATTAGAGTCTTCAACAACATCCGGGAACAGTTCATCAATTTTTAACTGTACTTTGTTGGCCATTGCTTTTAGAATGTTTTGATCGGTAATTGCATAAAATTTCCAGGGCTGCGAATTATTTATACTGGGTGCAAGTCCTGCGCGGCGCACCATTTCTTTTAAATCGTTTACAGGAACTGCTTTATCCGTAAATTTTCTTACGCTTGCCCGTGTTTCAATTGCTTGTTGTAGTTCCATTTTTTTTGCTCCAGTATAATTTTTAAGACTATAATAATAGTTGGGTGGTAATTTATTCCTGAAAATTTTACAAACTTTATTGTCGCTTGTAATTTGTATAATTTTTTTATATAATTAAAAAGAAATATAAACTAATATAGATAGATGTCAAGATATAAATACATTATAATACTATTTTTAATACATGTCAATATCTTTGGTCAGGATTATTATGACCAGGGTATTCAAATGTTCAGAGCGGGTGAACTTGATGAAGCAGTTCAGCAATTAACGCTTGCGCATGAACAGGATCCCGGAAATATTGATATTGTTAAAATGATTGGTCAAATAGAAGCTGAGCGCGATGATTGGGGGCAGTCAATCGACTGGATGGAAGCGGCCCTTGAGCTTGACCCGAAAGATTTTGTTGTTCACTATTATCTTGCCTTGGGTTATCGGGAGTCCGGTAAAGTGCATGCAATGGTCTTTCGACAACAGGATTGGAACCGTTCAGAAGAATATTTTTTATCTACAATATCACTGGCACCCACTTATAAAGATGTCTATTATCAATTGTCAATTCTATATTTTTATCAAAAAAAATACGAGCTTGCTCTGAACACTGTACAACAGCAAGTTGATCTGCAAAATCAAGACAGCAAGGCAATTATTGCATTGTATGAATATTTTGAATCATTTTTGTATTCCGGAAACGAGATTAAGATAAAAGACTGGATTGCGCATTATAATAATGAACGAAATACTATATTTTTAGCAGATTATTATAATCATTTTGAAAACTATAGCAAGTCAGATTCTCTTTTGCAATTATTTGTAAAAAGTCCGGATTTGTCTGTTTCAAAAATACCCGCCTATCTTTCATTGTCCCGCTTGAAATACAGGCAGGAAGATTATGCCGCCTGCGAGGCATACTATATGGAAGCGATTGATTCTATTAAGAGCGCGATAGATGCCGAGTTGTATTTTAATGATGTACGTTTTATCCTGTCTGATGAAGAATATGCTGAATATTTGAATTTAGAAAGCATCTCTGACGCAAAAGCTTTTTTCAAAAGAATGTGGACCCAACGTAACCCATTGCCTGCATATAATCGAAATTTTAGAATTCAGGAACATGTCCGTCGCAAGCTGTTTGCTGATAAATATTTTCGTTTTGAAGGATTTCGAACTACATTGAATAATCCGGACAAGTTGAAATATCTGGAATTCCCGGTTGTTTTTTCTCTCAATAACAAATATAATGATAAAGGTTTGATTTTTATTCGTCATGGTAATCCGGATGAGCAGGCAGTCGAGATGCATGGCATTGATGGTCCTGTACCCCAGCAGGCGAATGTAAGAGCATTGGAACAGAATGAGTCCTGGCTGTATACGGAAAACCAATTTCAAAAAAAGTTAATGTTTCATTTTGTGATCGATAAAAATGCCGCGGGTAATAACTGGCGACTTGTACCTACAATCCCTTTGGAGCTGGTTGGCAGCAGACTGCATTGGGACCCCATCTTTTCATACATGTATACATCTGACTCGCAAGCGGACCAGATGCGTTTACAAAATGAACTTGCCAAACAAAGCATTGATTATGTATATGAGGGATTAAATTCTGACAGGCATTCATGGGATAAAGATATACTTTCCATAAATATGCCGTTTTATGCTTCAACATTCAGAGACAGTCTGGATAAAACGGATTTTGAAGTCTATTATTCTTTAAAACCCGGCGATATCTGGAAAGAAAACGAATACAATGCTGAGCATAAAGTCGTAATTAATTGTGGTTTGTATACAAATCGGTGGGACCAGGTTGCTTCAGGGGAGAAAATAGTAACCGCCAAAGAGATCAAAGCCGTTTCTGAACAACTTGGAGCATGGCAAGACATGTTTTCGTTCAATGTGCCCGGAGGCAGTTACAAGGCCGGAATTTCGGTTGTTGTTGAAGATACGGACAGGTTGGGCTCTATTAAATTCAACTCTGGTGTATCTTCCTACGGTGGAAACGCGTTAAGTATGAGTTCGCTGCTGCTTGCTGACAGCATTTCGGAAAATCGTTTTGATCATAGCCATTTTCGCAAAGGATTGTACATACTTCCTAATCCTGAATTGAAATTCGACAGAGGCGACTTTTTGAACGTTTATTTTGAGATTTATAATTTACCTTTGAATAATCAACATGCAGTTAATTATCAGATTGATTATCATATAAAATTGTTGGACCGCGCAAAAAAGAATTTTTTCACCAGAATCACAGAAATGTTTTCCAAGGCTATGCCAATGACAACCAATACGGTTGAAAGATATTCACAGAATGAATTCTCTGCTGAATATATTGCTTTGGATCTCGCAAATAATGAGCCGGGACTCTATGAACTTACAGTGCAAACACGGGTTCAGCCGGGTCTCGAAAATTTTTCACGTAAAATATATTTCGAGTTAAAATGAATGACAAAAAACAAACACAATTAGAAGAAATTGATTTGCTGGAATCGTTGTACGAGTTTGTAATCCCTAAATTTCGTGAAGCCCATGATATTATGGTTTCCATGCTGGATTTCCCCCGAGAGGAGAGAATTCGGGTTGCGGAACTGGGTTGTGGATTTGGCGAACTCTCCCGGCGTATTTTTGAGTTTTTCCCTGAAGCTGTAATTATGGGACTGGATAACCGCACAGAGATTTTGGACAGAGCGCTAGCGAATCTTCAAGACTTTAAAGGACAATTTATACCCATGCATAAAGATTTGAATGATCCCCAATGGTGTAGTAATTTGGGGCCCCTGCATGCGGTTATGTCTTCGTTTACACTGGATTATCTGGAAACAGATCGACATCGTGATTTGATTAGCGAAGCTATTGAGGAACTGGATACAGATGGACGCTGGATATCCTGTGAATTTTTTTCAACAGAAAACAACCGCATCAACCGCGTTTTTCATGATATTGAAGTAAATATAATTCAAAATGCCATGGTTCAGGGCAAAGTAAGCAAAGAACAGATTGAAAGCCTGACCGAATCTAATATTCTCAGGCAGCAGCATTATGTTTGTGAAATTGAAGAGAAAATTGAATGGCTAAAGAGTGCCGGCTTTGAAGAAATTGAGATGCCCTGGCGGTTTTTGAATATTGCGATTTTGACTGCCAAAAAAGGGAATAATTAAACCGGGTGGATTCAATATGACTTTGTTTGGTTTCTTGATATTATTATTCGTAGCATCTGTTTGCGGCTCCATCGGTAGTGCAATTGCCGGTGTGAACCGTAATGGATGTATTACCAATATTGCGCTGGGCTTTATTGGCGCGATTATTGGAACCTGGTTGAGTAGAGAACTGGGAATACGTGATTTTTTCTATTTTTATCGCATTCCCATTGTATGGTCAATTATTGGTTCTGCTTTATTTGTGTGGATATTGCACCTGGTTCGAGGTGATAATTCGTCCAAATCCTGATTAATGGGAGCGTTTATGTCTTTGAAAACTATACCTGTAGAATCGTTTCAAGTAAAACCCCACGATGCGTGGGCAAACCAGTGGTATGCCCTGGTAGCAGGTGATTTTGAAAAAAATGAATTTAATGCCATGACTGTTGCATGGGGCAGTTTTGGTACCATGTGGCACAAGCCTTTTGCTCAGATTGTAGTCAGACCAACTCGCTATACGATGGAATTTCTGGAAAAATACGAGTCTTTTACTCTGAATGCATTCAATACAGATTACCGCAAAGCATTACAAATTTTGGGGAGTCGTTCCGGCAAAGATTGTGATAAAATTAAAGAAGCCGGTTTAACCCCCGTCGCATCTTCAAGAATCAAGGCCCCTTGTTTTAATGAGGCCAGTATGGTTATTGAATGCGTAACCATGTATAAAGCCGATTTTGAACCATCTCAGTTTGTTGCTTCTGATATTGATAAATTGTATCCGAAAAAAGATTATCATCGCGTTTACTTTGGTGAGATTGTAGAAATCAGGGGATAGCTAAATATATTGTTTGCAGATTCTGTCAGCTTTTGTATAGTATATTGATATAAACATTTTGAAGCAAAATGAGTCGATTATTTAACATATTTTTTATCCTTGTATTGAGCATGTCAGGTACCATCATGTCAGAACCGGTTAGTATAGAGCAAGCCGGTTCTGCTGCGGTGCAGTTTTATAAAAAGAATATTGCTGTTTCTACCCTCCAATCCCGCGAGTTGAAAAAAAGTATTGCCCTGCAAAAAATATCAACATTTGATGATGTTGGGTATATTGCCGATTTTGCTGACGCTGGGTTTGCTATTTTATCTAACAATACGGATCTTCCACCTGTAATTGCTTATTTCAGACAGACCCCGCCTGTTGATTTTTCTTCTAACGATGTACATCGATTCATGCAATATGATCTGGAAATGCGTTTGCAAAACAGATCATTACTTGCACCTGTCATTATATCTCAAAATCACCAGCTATGGAGAAATCTGTTAGGTCCAGGAGCGATAGATGATTCCGCGGTTCTGCAATGGCCTGAAGCCGGAACTTCAGTTACCGGCGGCTGGGTGAGTACCACCTGGCAGCAGGGTGCCCCGTATAACCGATTTTGTCCACTTGATCCTATAACATTACAGCGTACACCCGTTGGTTGTGTGGGTGTTGTTTTATCTCAGATATTGAATTATCATCAGCATATTGGTGAGGTAACCCTGGGGCGCGATGATCGTTATGTAACCGATACCCGAGGTATTGCTATTGATCAGGACAGTCTGGAACTGGATTTTCCTTCTTTACAGACATTGAACGGGTATTTGGATCGAATCAGACAAGCCTGGTTATCTGATCAGGCGCTGGATAATGACGAAATTTCAGCATTGAGTGCAGTGAGTGCAGAATTATTGTTTATGGATTTTGCTTCAGGAAACTCGGGCACATTTTCAGGGATTATGCCGCGTATCTTGCAACAACGTTTTGGTTATGCGAGCGCGGAATATATGGAACCTGATGAAAAGCTATTCCAGCGCTTGAAAGAAAATATGATGAATGCCCTTCCTGCGCATTTGTCAATAAATCAATCCATTCCGGTGGCCGGGCACTCTATTTTGGTGGATGGTTACAATTTAAACGGATTTTTTCATGTTAATTTTGGCTGGGGTGCAACCCAACCGGATGCCATAACGGATATGTGGTATCATATTCCGGAATATATGGGAGCCGGATATAATGTGGTGCAAAAGGGAACAGTAGATATACGGGTTGGTGATGAATGGGTGTCTCCCGTGGCTTTATCTGACAGCGTTGCCTATATTGACCCTGCAAGAGTAAATGAAACGTCAGAAGCATTTGAAATTACATTATATAATAATAGTGAGCAAATGTTGTATGTAGGACAGATTGTTCCCAGTCCCAACTTTGAAGTTGCATTTGACAGTGCCTTTATAAAACCGATTTTAGGTAAGGTTTTGATGCCCAAAACCAGTTTTTCAGTTTGGGTGAGATGTATTCCGGACAGTGTCGGTCGGTTTGATGGCAGCTTGATGATCGAGTATTCTAATCAACACCGCTGGCAGCAGGTATCTCTGGTAGGATATGGAGTACCGGGGCAAGGCACAGTTGTAAACAATGGGCAGGTACAGGGTACATGGACGCAAAATGGTTCTCCGTATTATATTTTTCAGTCAGTTGCAGTTGAACCCAATTCTGTTTTGACTATTGAGCCGGGTGTTGATGTGGTTTTTATGGAGCCTTTTTATTTTGAGGTGGGAGAGAATGCTCAACTTTTGGTGAACGGTTCAGAAAATGATTCGGTACGGTTTAGGGCTGATAATGCTGATAATGGCTGGTATGGTATAACATTTAATGACAGTGGTGATGATGATTCGCTGCGTTATTGCGTTATTCAGGATGGCAGGTCAGAATCTGAAACAATAAACAAAGGTGGCGCACTGAATATAAATGGTTCACATCCCTATATCTCTCATTCAAGGCTTGAGAACAATTTAGCGATATATGGCGGTGCTGTAGCATTTAACGCATCACATGCAACGATTGAAAAAAGCTTAATTGCGAACAACAGCGGCGATATTGGTACGTTATATGTCAGCGGACAAGAATCAGCCCCGATATTGAAAAACTGTTTGATTGTTAATAATGATGCGTATTATGGCGCGATTGCAGATTTGCAAACCGGAGCATCTTTAAATCTTGTCAATTGTACAATCTATGGCAATTCATGTTCTGTCAGGGGGTTGTTGAGTCTCAGTGGGGGAAACGCTGTTTTTATTAAAAATTCTATTATTAATAATAATTCTGCGGACACGGGTACAGGATTGTGGATGAACAATGATAATCGTGTGAAATTGCGATATACTTTATTGGATACTTTGGCAAATGACTGGGCGCTTGATGACAGCAGAGTTGAGAACATGGATTTACTGTTTGATGCACCCGGATTTGTGGATGCATTGGGAAATGATTTCAGGCTTGAAGAGAATTCTCCCGGTATTGATGCAGGAGACCCCAATGATGACGTGGGGGACGAACCGTTCCCGCATGGCTTTCGCATAAATATGGGAGCTTTTGGCGGAACTGCACTTGCTGCGCCAAGCACAGGCGTTGCGTTGGCATTGGTTCCTGATCCATTGGATCTGGGATTAGTAGATCCTTTCAAGCTTGAACAAGCCTGGATGTATATAAAAAATGGCTCAAATCAAACGATAGAAATCGGTTCAATCCATCTGGCTGATTCAACATATTTTACAATTTTATCTGATCTGTCTGCAAATACACTTGTTTCGGGTGAAATAGACAGCCTGTTAATTGGTTTTGAAACCAACAGTACCTATAATCAAAAATATATGGATACACTTTCTGTCCAAATGAATGATGGATTCAAGTCGGTTACACTTTTAGCAAACGTACAAAAAGGAACGGTTGTTGATACTGCATGGGTTTGGGGTAACTGGATAGCTGCGGGGCAGCCATATCGCATCTATTCGGATATAGCGATACCTGCCATGCATACCCTTGAAATTGAGGCCGGAGTCCGCGTTGAATTTACCGGAGATTATACGTTCACCATTGGAAAAAATGCCCGGCTGATAAGTAAAGGTACTGTAACAGATTCTGTACATTTTTGTGCAATAGACAGCAATAGCACGTGGGGTGGTATGAGCTTTGTAGAGAGTGGTAGTGATGATTCGCTGATATACTGCTCAGTCCGTGATGTTAATGGAGAGAGTAATACGGATCGTGCCCGGGCTGGTGCTCTGTATCTTGATAAATCATTTCCGTTTATTATGAATTGTAAATTTCATAATAATGCAGGTCAATATGGTGGTGCCATGTATTGTGAGCAATCCATGCCGGAGATTCGGTCAAGCCAGTTTGTGAGTAATACAGCTCGATACGGTGGTGCCTTTTATCTGGATGCATCCTCTCCACAGATGCATCAGGTATTGATTGCCAGAAATTTTGGCCGTTATGACGGTGGTGCGGTTTCCATGCACAATGGTTCAGCTCCGATTTTGGTAAATGTGACTTTGACACAAAATTCAACCATTGGCAGTGGTGGGAATGTGTATCTGGATTCAAATACCCGGTTGTCATTGATGAACTGTATTGTTGGTAACAGTGAGGGGCGTTACGGGCATAATTTTTTTATGGACAGGGGTACGGTTGCTAACGAGATTGAATTAAATTACAGTTGTATAGATACAACAGAGGATTGGATACTTTTTGAGGACCCACCCGATAATCACCTTTTATGGAACTTTGGTAATATTTCCAATGCTCCTGGTTTTGCGGATTCATTGGTATACCATTTATCGATCTTTTCACCCTGTATAGATGCGGGGAATCCATCACCGGTTTACTATGATGTCCCAAATCCCATTAGTGATAATACACCTTTATTGCCTGGTTTGGGATCTCTTTTGAATGATATGGGAGCAACCGGAGGTGGGGGATGTATTGAATTTCAATATGATTTTAATATCCCGGAATGGCAATTGATTTCATTACCCCTTTATTGTGAGACTTTTAATATAGAATCATTGTTTCCGCAGGTTTGTGACTGGTTGACGTTGGACACTGAAAATTTATTATTTGTTAAAGACGATAAAACTGACAGTATCAGTGGATTCTGGGTAAAACCGGAGCAAGCAGGTTCACTAATTGTCCCGGGAGTACCCATTCACACATATTCGATTCAGTGTGAGACGGGATGGAATTTGCTGGGGTCTGTTTCAGAGCCGGTCCCGGTTTCTCAAATTCAAGTAGAACCGGCAGGCGCAGTTGCAGATATTTGGGCCTGGGACCCTGTCCGTTTTGCTTATACTTTTACAGATGTTATAGAACCTGGCAAGGCGTATTGGTTTGCGGTACAGGAACACTGCGAGATAACCATTTCAACACAATCATCTTCCGGTGAAAACGAATGGTTCAAACCCTCGGTTTTAAGAAAATCTTTTGCGCAAACATGGGGTGAAACACCGCCAATGCCGGGTATTTCTAATACTCAATCCGCTCAATTGCCAGAGTCATTTAAACTGTTGCAGAATTTTCCCAATCCATTTAATCCGCAGACACGGATTGAATATTCCATTACGGAAAATACCCATGTAAATCTGGATGTGTATAATGTCCTGGGACAGCATGTGATTCGCCTGATTGACAGAGAACAGTCTGCGGGATATTATTCGGTTCAATGGGATGGTACGGATGCAATGGGGCATAGTGTGGGGAATGGTATCTATTTCTATCGTTTAACTACTGATAGTTTTGAATCGGTTAAAAAGATGGTGCTTGCAAGATAATCAGGATGGTGCAATGGTCTCATTTTCTACATTAAAATCGGCAAAGGCGTTTTTATGCTGGGATGAAATTCCTGATTTATCAATCCAATTGGTGCCGGTACAAAAAAATACAGCCTGGTATTATCCGCCCAATAATCCATTTCATTCTATTGTTGTGTATTATGACACTGACAGTTCTGATTTGAGTAATGTTCTGTTTTTTCTTTTCCATGAAGCAGGCCATGTTTTACAATGGTTGGCGTACAAAAAAGATGATAATCTGGCTGAATTTAATAAAATGTTAGCTATTGATAAAGGAGAGCATAAAGTCGCTTTTGAGGCTAATGCATGGGACCTGGGTAAAAAACTTTTGGAAAGATTTTTGCTTATAGAAAAAATAGATCTTTTATTGTTAAGCGATTACGAGTTGTTTGCTGAAAATAGTAAAACAACTTATGGACAGGCAATCAAGTAGATTGCATTTAGATTTGAAATTGATTACATTTGGAATTACAGATTTGAAGTGTGTTTTTCAGAGTTTCAATATTTGAAATCGATTAAGAGAAAGAAATAGCGAGTGATTACTGCCAAAATACAAGAATTTGACCAAATATGGATTTATTTTGCTGATGAAATACCCGAGTGTAAAGTACAGGATTTTGTTTTCACTCCGGGTTTGAAAATATTTTCAATTGAGAACCGTGATAATGCAATTGTTTTACGTACTGAATCAATAAATTTAGCAACAACATATAAATTAAAATTCAAAGGTAATCAAATATTGGTGGAAACCGGTGATGTTCTAGACCGGTTTTACTCTGCCAGCGAATTGGGATGCTTTTGGGACCATCGTGAAACTTTTTTTCGAGTATTTGCACCACGTGCAAAATGGGTAAAACTCGAGCTGTTTGAAACATTTGAACAGCAAAAAGGTACAGTGCATGAAATGCATCGTCAAAGCGATGGCGTTTGGGAAGTCCGTTTGCCGGGTAACTATTTAGGCTATTTTTATGGATATAAACTGGACCGGCCGGTTGACGGAATGGAATATTTTGATGCAAACACTCTGATTTGTGATCCGTATAGCAAGGTTGTAGCAACACGGAATGAGTATTTACATCCCGGCAAAACACTGATTATGGAAACAGATGGATTTGATTGGGAAAACGATAAACCTGTTTCTATTGCTCCGGAAGATTTATTGATCTATGAATGCCACCTGCGGGACATGACCGCACACAAAAGCTCTGGTGTAGATGAAAAATTGAAAGGCAGTTATGAAGGATTTATTCAATCCGGAATCAAGGGTGGATTAGAGTATGTAAAGTCTTTGGGTATGAATGCAGTTGAATTTTTGCCATTACAAGAGTTTGGTAATATGGAACACCCTTATGGCAAGAATTTAAACGGTAGTACCAATACCTGGAATCCCTATGCCCGCAATCACTGGGGGTATATGACCTCTTATTTTTTTGCTCCTGAATCGTATTATACTACCGATGGAACCATGATTGAAGGCAACGTTAATGGATTAGATGGTAAACAGGTTTCCGAGCTTAAAGAGGTTGTGAAAGCATGCCATAAAGGCGGTATTGCAGTTATTCTGGATGTAGTTTTTAATCATGTCTCACAATATGATCGTAATCCATTCAAGCATATTGATAAACAGTATTATTTCCGGTTGAATGATGATAATAGCTATTGTTCGGCAAGCGGCTGTGGTAATGATTTCAAGACAGAACGCGCCATGTCACGCAAAATGATTGTGGACTGTATAAAGTATTGGATGCGTGAATATCATATTGATGGATTTAGATTCGATCTGGCGGCCATGATTGATATGGAAACTGTGGATTTGATCCGTGAGGAAGCAAAGAAAATAAATCCGAATGTGCATTTGATCGCTGAGCCCTGGGGTGGCGGGTATTACAATCCTGCCGAGTTTTCTGAACATGGCTGGGCTGCCTGGAACGATCAGGTGAGAAATGGTGTAAAAGGCCAAAATCCGGATAATGGCTTGGGATACATTTTTGGACATTATTTTGAATTTAATAATAAAAATACCATACAGCGATATATAACCGGCAATCTTGTTAACGATGGCGGTTTGTTTCAGGATAAACGTCATTCAGTTAATTATCTTGAATCTCATGATGACCACTCTTTTGGTGATTTTGTAAGGCTGGGGTTACGTCAGGCATTTTATGATAAAGTAGTTGCAGGTACACCAAACCAGGTTTTATTGACACCTGAACAACTGACATTGAACAAGTTTGGTGCTTTGATCCTTATGATATGTCAGGGGCCGGTGATGATCAGCGAGGGACAAGAATTTGCACGCAGTAAGGTTATCGCACCCACGCTTGTACCGGACAGTCATATGGGCAGGATTGATCACAACAGCTATAACAAGGACAATGAAACCAACTGGATCAATTTTGAACATGCAGATATTAATCGGGAGCTTGTAGATTATTATAAAGGTCTGATAAGCCTGAGACATGAGCACCCTGTATTTCGGAAAAGCGATGAATCGAATATCGAGTTCTTTGAACATCCTGATCCCTTGTTTATAAGTTGCATGTTCAACAAGGCAGAAACCGGTGATACGAATGATTTTTTGGTATATCTTAATGGTAATACACAAAAAAGCATTGCTGTTGATCTTCCAAAAGGCGCCTGGTGTCTTGTTGTAGATCATGAATACGCGGGCACCCAACCTATTTGTGACATCAAGGTAAAATCTCTGACAATTCCACCTTCAAGCGGTATGATACTGCGAAAATAATTATTTTACATTTTAAGGAAAGAACGCAATAAATGGCCAGATGTTTGTGCATTTATCATGAAATATTAAATGTTGTTGATCTTGCTGTAGAGCTTGTTAAAATTAATTCAGTCCCAACCGCTGACCATGGTGAAACGGGAATGGGTGAGGCATTTTTAGCACAATGGCTGAAACAATATTTTGAGAATTTTGATTTTCAAGTCAACTTGTTCCCTGTTGACGGGAACCGCTCCAATATGATGGCCCGACACCAGACTTTTGTTCCGGGTTTACCTACACTTGCTTTTGAAGCGCATTTGGATACGGTCAGTACCGAGGGTATGACAATATCTCCATTTGGCGCCGAGATCCGTGATGGACGCTTGTACGGACGTGGTGCGACAGATGTCAAAGGTACTATGGCTGTAATGATTACTGCAATGTTAAACTGGTTTAAAAAACACCAGTATGAGGATTTACCCTTTAACCTGATCTTTTTGGCTACCATGGGAGAAGAAGGCGGTACTTTTGGCGCAAAGGATTTGGTTAGAAGACCCATACCATTGGATATGGTGCTGTCCGGAGAACCCACCAATATGGATATTGTTACCGGTCATAATGGAACATGGCGATTTCAAATCCAGACAACCGGAAAATCCTGTCACTCTTCAACGCCTCACTTGGGAATCAATGCAATTGATATTATGGCAGATGTTATGCATTTTTTGAAATCCGATTTGAAACCCGTTATTGAAAGTACCGATGGGAACGCATTGAGTATGACACTGGTTAAAGGAGGAGATGCTATTAATATCATTCCCAATAGCTGCGAAGTGACAGTGGATTGTCGTTACGGCCCGGGATCGGATATTGAGGGATATAAAAGCAGTCTGTTGAATTTTATCAATACTGTCAAAGGTGCGCAGTACAAGGAATTACTGATATATCCGCCTTTTGCATTAAAAGAGGATTCCCGGTTACTGCCATTGATGCAGGAAACTTTGAATGCTATGGATATTGAGCACGTGTTACGAACCGCACCCTGGTATTCTGATGCCGGGCAGTTTAGTGGTGCCGGTTATGACACATTGTTATGGGGTGTAGGAGATATGCAGCAGGCCCATACCGAAGACGAATTTATTGAAACCGCTCAATTAGAACAAGGTATATTGGTTTTAAACAAACTGTTAGAGAATTTTAAATCACATTTTGAATAAATCACCAAGGCCCATTATGAAAAAGACACTGAGTTCTGTACTTGTTAAACCCGCTGGTCCCGATTGTAACCTGGGGTGTACGTATTGCTTTTATCTTGAAAAGGCTGATATGTTTTCAGCTCAAAAGGTACATCGCATGTCGGATGAGACATTGAAAGAAATGGTTCGTCAGATTATGCAGCAGGGTGGACAAAGTGTTTCTTTTGGATGGCAGGGTGGAGAACCCACATTGATGGGGTTGGAATTTTATCAAAAAGCTGTTGAATATCAGCGTAAATATGGCAGGCAAGGGCAGGTAGTTGGAAACGGGCTGCAAACCAATGGTGTATTAATCAATGAAGAGTGGGCCCGGTTTCTCAAAGACGCACAGTTTCTGGTAGGTTTATCACTTGATGGTCCACAGCATATACATGACCAGTACCGCAAGTTTCCCAGTGGTAAATCAAGCTGGGATCGTGTTGTTAAGGCTCGGGATATCATGCTGGAAGTAGGGACCGAGGTAAATGCGCTCGTAGTTGTGAATGACTATTCTGTTCAGTATCCGGAAGAGATATATGATTTTCACAAAAAAGGTGGTCTTTCTCACATGCAGTTTATACCCTGTGTTGAACCCGATCCCTTGAATCCGAGGAAAGCGGCACCTTATACAGTAACGCCCGAGGCTTTTGGTGATTTTTTATGCAATATTTTTGATTTATGGCAAGGTGATTTTAGGATGGGCATGCCCACTACATCGGTGAGATGGTTTGATTCATTATTTTACACCTATGTTGGCTATGATGCTCCTGAATGTACCCTGCTAAAAGAATGTGGAATATATACCGTTATAGAGCACAATGGTGATGTCTATTCCTGTGATTTTTTTGTAGATCCGGAATGGAAATTGGGTACAATTAAGGATGATAACCTGGGTGATTTGCTCAACTCTCCATTACAAAATATGTTTGGCGCAGAAAAGTTGAAACGACCCCGCGAGTGTGAAACGTGTAAATGGTTGAATCACTGTTATGGCGGGTGCCCCAAAGACCGGTCCGGGAATCCTGAAACCGGTGGATCAAATCAGTTTTGCCAATCATATAAAATGTTTTTCGAACATGCGGATACAAAATTACGTGAAATGGCGGATGCATGGATGATTGAACGGGGAATGAAGGAACCGCAAAAGACAAAAACTATACGTAAAGATCATGCCGACGTAGGACGTAATGATCCCTGTCCCTGTGGCAGCGGAAAGAAATATAAAAAGTGCTGTGGAAAGATTTAATGACCTGTTTAGAAAAATATTGACATTATCTGATATAACTTTTATGTTACAGTAAACAAGTTGTGGAGATATGTAATGAACTCTTTGGATAGAATAACATTCAATAAACATATTATGGGGGGAAAAGCGTGTATAAGGGGAATGCGAATTACTGTATCTATGGTATTGAATTTGATGGCAAATGGTTTGACGAATGAAGATATAATGCGTGAATATCCTGATTTGAACCAACTTGATATTCAACAATGTCTAAAATATGCAGCTTATTTAGCTATGGATGAAATTATCACTACACCCGAGGCTACGGTTTGAAATTTCTTGCCGATATGTGTATATCTTCAAGTACAGTAAACTTTTTACGTGATCATGATTATGATGTTTTACATGTCCGTGATAGAGGATTGCATAAAGCTACTGATACTGAAATTCTTGATATTGCCATAAAAGAAAATAGAGCCGTTTTAACGTTTGACCTTGATTTTACGGACTTGATGGCCGCATCAGGAAAGAAACTGCCAAGTGTGATTTTATTGCGTTTATCTAATGCTAAACCAGAAAATGTAAATGGACGATTATTATTTGTTTTAGATTCCTCAAAAGAATTTTTAGAAAAAGGTGCGATTGTAAGCATTGATGACAACAAGTATAGAATTAGAATGTTACCTATAAATTGATTTCTAGTTTAGTGCATTTGTTAAAAAAGGGATTGAGTAAGTTTTGCTCAATCCCTTTTTTTATTATCTTTTGCGAACATTCCAAAAATCGTGGATGGTGAGGTTGAGGTATACTTGAAAGTAATTGTCTTTGATCATCCCACGGTTCAGAGTGCCTTCCTGACCATACTCCAGAGCAAGATTGAGAATGTTGATTCGGTTCCAGGGAATTCCAATTCCTACGTTTACAGCCGCAGAATTGACCTCTGTATTGTCTACCTGTAAATATGTGTTTTTATAATTGGCACCTACGCGATAAACGAGCCTTTTGAAAAGATTGTCTTTCAAAGTTTTATAAGGAGAATATTCTATGCCGACTGAATAACGATTACTGTCCTGGACTTTATAATCTTTGTCTGACAAATCAATTGCAGACCAGTTTTTCCATTGATAATCAAAACCTGCTCTAAAACCGCCGCTGTTCCTGACTGAAATTCCCAAGCCAAATTTTGCCGGAATGGTGAGTTTTACGTCTTCATCTTCTTCAATGGTTATGGTTTCATCTTCATAAGTGAGTTCCATGTTATCAATAGCATTCAGGTCTTTACCCAATCCGAATACCATACCCATTGAGTAAAGCCAGTTATTTATTTCATGACAATATTGCAAACCATAATCCGAATAAAAACCATAAACTGTGCGCTTGTTAGCAAGTTCGTAGCCGGTAAAGCTGGTGCCACTTTCAGCGATTTCTGATTGTTCAATGGGGCCAAAGATATAACTCGCATTAAAACCAGCTGCAAGTCCTTTGTATATTTTGAAAGAGTTTCCCCAGTAAGCACGGTTTAGACTTCCTGAACCGGTGAACTTTTGTGTAATGGCACTACTTTCCCCTTGCATATTGGTAGTGGTATATATTTCATAATCAACATAACTGAATGGGGTAATTCCAAAACTCATTGCCCACCAGTTTTTCATGTACAAGGCTGCGGCAAAGTAACTTGCGTTAATATTTCCACTACTTTTGGTTTCATTGTCGCTTTCATATTGATTATAGATCCCATAAGCGCCGGTTTCCATCATGAATGAGCTAGGCAGAATACCCAGATAACCTGCCGGATTCATATGGTTGATGGTCCTGCCGGATTGAAAAGCAATACCCGTACCGCCAAGGGATTTGTTAATACCAAAGCTGTTATCTATGATCTGCCCAACTCCAAACATGGAATAGACAGAGTTTTTAGATTGGGCTTTGGATGTAACAGGTAGTAACAGAATTACGAATAAACATATCGGTATCAATTTTTTCATCATTTTCATTATATCTCAATAAGATAAATAATAGATTTTAAGGTTTGTTTTGTTATTATCCTGATCAATGATCAATCGATCGAACTGTGCTATCAGGTTTTCTGCCAGCAGGGTAACCAATAGCCCTCTGTCAGGATCAATATAAGAGTCGGATACTTCGTCAGTGATAAAACTGGTTAAATCAAAAGAATAGTAGGTTTCCTCATGATAGAGATTGTCTAAATACTGATAAGACGAATAAAGATTGCCTGTATAGTCATAATTGTTAAGAATATCTGCCTCATAAATATAGATCTGTGACGGCAGGTCATATTCATTATAACTTCCTTTTTGAGGTGCAAGGGAGAGTGTTGCTTTCAGTATCTTTCCGCGATCAAGGTAGAGAATGTCTCCCAAGGATGGGAAATCTACCCGGATAGCAAGACCAATTCCACCATATAAATACGCCAGACCATGGGTTTCAGTACTTGGAAGCGCGTTTTTTTGATCAATCAGTGCACTCAATTGTGTTGTACTAAAATCATGTGTAATATGGTTGAATTGTTTTGATGCATTATAAAGACTGAACTCATGAACCAAGTGTTCCGTATCATACGCCTTTCTGGTAGTGAAAAGCGATAGCTTGACTTCACCTACATCGCCTTCAAATCCTACTATACATCCTCGGTATGCATCGTCTGCAATGAGTGTGAGCCCTTTAAAATAGTCGATGAAATCATTTATGTTTGTAACAATAGAGTTTTCCTGAATGATTTTTGTATACAAATCACGACCAATTGCATCGTCTATTCTGATTACCAATGTGTCTACAGGATTATTAGGAGAAGGTGTATAGACAATTGAGCCAATAGGATTGGGATCATACTCATAAGTGGTTTGATTGGTAATTAGCGAGTCTTCTTCATCTATGACCTCGGTTAATTGGTGGACCAAAATTTTCTGTTCAAGTGTCGTATCTCCATAAACATATTTATTATAGGTTAGCACCAATGCAAGCGAATCATATGTGTCTGTTGTTTCTATGTTACAAGTATCCGGAATTCCCAATTGAAAGAAACTGCTGCATGAAACATCTCCAAAAGTTTCATCACTATGGTATCCCAAAAGAATGCTGCCCGAGCTGGAAGCCTCGAGTGTATCTATGATGATTGTGGAGAGGTTTACAGACAATGTGTCAATCAACTGGTACCCGGTTTGTGAATTGACATAATCTGAACCCATAGAAGTATCCGAATCTTTGGAACAGGAAAAGAAAAATCCGGAGCTAAACAATATCAAGGTATACAGAATATAAACCATCGCTGCAAAACCGGGTACCTGTTTTATCTTTATATTCATAAAAGTCTCATTTTAGAATGAATCGGTTTTTTTGATCTGAAACTGGGAGCCTGTGTGTATTGTTTGCACACAGGCCTGACTGATTTTAATTATTGACTATAAGCAGAGAACTGCTGCTATTATCAACAACAATAATTTTATTCAGATCTACCTGTGTAGCGCCGGGTTTGAATCCCCACAGGTCGTCAAAGTCATCATCTTCAGCACTGCCATCTTTACCTGTGGCTACGTAACCAATATCACCAATTGCAAAACCAACTGCATCGAGACGTGAGGAAGCTTCAAGTGAGGTTTTTTGAGTCCATAAATCTGTATCGGGATTATATTCCCAAACAGCGGTACCGGTTGTGCTGAGACCACCGGTAGCAACATAACCTTTGCCATTTACAGTAAAAGCAACTTTGTTGGTGCCAATAATGTTGGTATAATCATCGTCGTATTCATTATCAGAGACATCATAAATATCACGTTTTTTGACCCAGTTGCCTTCCTCGGGATCATATGCCCAAAAATCATCTTCATATGAACCATTTGCTATTCCTGTACACACATAACCTAAACCATCAATAACAAAGGCTACCGCATCTTTACGTTTGCCGCCTTCAATGCTGATGATTTTGGTCCATTCGTTACCATCGGGATTATAGCTGTAAAAATCTTTGAGTACATTGTCATCGTAACCTGTACCTACATAACCTATATTGTCAATAGCAAAAGCAACCGCTCCATATCTTGCCGAACCCGGAAAATCTGCTATTTGGGTCCATTCATTTGTTGAAGGATCGTATTCATAAAAATCCTGTAGTTTGTCTGAACCGTCATAACCTGTACCAACGTAACCTTTTGAATCTGTTGCAAAGGCGACAGCACCATTACGCGCTGTACCAGGGAAATCCGCTATACGGGTCCATGAATTGAGGTCAGAATCATATTCCCAAAAATCTTTGAGGCGATCTTCACCGTCATAACCCGTGCCAATATAAGCTTTTGTGCCGATAACAAAAGCAACAGCATCTGACCGGGGTACTCCATCGAGATCAGACAGTTCTGTCCAATCTCCAACGAGATCATCGTCATCATCATCATCGTCGCTGCAACTGACAAATGAGAATACGGCCAGGGAAAATAATAGTATATACAAAATTTTTAAAAGTGTGGGTCTTGTCGATTCCTTTAGCATGATATTCGGTCTCCCTTTCATTTAGTTGATGGGTTGGGGTTTGTGAATAATTACGTTACCTTGTTTTGTAAATATTTTGGTCAACTGATGGATTTTAAAAAAGATTTTATCGGTTAATTCTACCGGATTTAACCATCATTAAACACCCATTAGACCATTGGATTGTGAAATCCATTCCATCAAAGTTGAAAAAAAATACCTGTTTTTTTGAAATTACAAGTTACCGGTAACGAAATGAATGAAAAAAATCAACTTTAAAAAGTTTTGTGGCTAATTTATATAAAAATAAATATTTAAATTGATTTTGGAATGGAAGTTGCTAATTTATTATATATTGAATTTAAAATGTGACCATGTTATTAATCAAGTTTTGAAATTTAACTGGAGATCACAAAGATGATAAAGTATTTATTCAGAATCCTGACCTTTACACTGTCAATTGTATTTGTATTTTCGCTTTCAATTTATTCTCAAACCCTGACCGTATCAACTTCTACACATTTTTCCGGCTCTGGTAATTGCGCCCAATGTCATATTTCTGATGGAAATGCTTTTACCACGCAGAGTGGCGATGATGTTTCTCCCACAACGCTATGGCGTTCAACCATGATGGCCAATGCTTCACGGGATCCGTTATGGCAGGCAAAGGTTAGTGCCGAGGTTGCGGCGAATCCTGCATTACAAGCTGTAATTGAAGATAAATGCGCAACCTGTCATATGCCAATGGGACGTACAGAATCTGTTGTTACAGGAGCGGAGGGGTATACATTTGATGAGGGTTTGGCTGATCCCTTGAGCATGGATGGAGTGAGCTGCACCCTCTGTCATCAAATTCAAAATTCAAATTTGGGCACTGAAGCAAGTTTTACCGGTGGATATGATATTACCAATGTGCATTCCATCTTTGGACCCTATACAAATCCCACTACCATGCCGATGTTTAATATGACGGGGTATACCCCTGTATATTCTGAACATGTACACAAGTCAGAACTATGTGCCACTTGCCACACCTTGTATACTCCATTTGTGGATGATATGGGCCAGGTAGCCGGTTATTTCCCTGAACAGACACCTTATCTGGAATGGGAAAACAGCGGTTATCCCGACGAGTCTGTTGAATGTCAAACCTGTCATATGCCGGTTACAGAAGAATCTATGCTTATTTCTACACGGCCGCCTTCACTTACCACAAAGCGTTCACCTACCTGGGGACATGAATTTGTGGGAGGGAATGTTTTTATGGGCACGCTGATAAAAAATAATCTGGATGTTATTGGTGCAACAGCTGCAGTACAGCATTTTGACAGCACGATGAATAAATCTAAAAGGATGTTGCAGCAACAGGCTGTCAATTTATCTGCAACAGCCTGGATTGATGATGATACCCTTGTAACACAGGTACTTGTTGAAAATCTTGCAGGACACAAGTTCCCCACCGGCTTTCCCAGTCGCCGGGCGTGGCTGCATGTTGTCATTCAAGATAATAATGAGAATATTGTTTTTGAATCCGGAAAACCGGATGATAATGGTGAGGTGGCAGGTATAGACGATGGATATGAACCTCATTATGATGAAATCAATCAACCTGATCAGGTACAAATCTACCAGGCAATTATGAAAGATGTGAATGGAGATGTAACCTATACCCTGCTGCGAGGAGCTGAATATGCCAAAGACAATCGTATTCCGCCCAAAGGATTTACGAGCGTATCTGAAAATTATCAGGATATTGCAATCTGTGGAAATGCTTTAAATGATAATAATTTCAATTTTAATGATGATGGCCAGGAAGGTTCCGGAAGTGATTATGTCACTTACAAGATGGCTATTGATAATACTGTAACGGATTATGATATTTCAGTTACTATGTATTATCAGACACTTGCACCCCATTTTGTTGCAGATTTGAATGCTTATGATACTGATAAAGTAACCCGTTTTTCCGGTTTTTATCAAGCAATGGATAAAGCTCCTGTTGAAATTGCCGGTATCTCGAAAAGTGTTGAAAATTATGCAAATACAGGTATTCAAGATAACAATTCGGAGCCAGATGGATGGCAATTGTTTAACAATTACCCCAATCCATTTAATGCGGGAACTGTTATTCAATATACAATACCTCAAAATACCTTTGTTACATTGGATATTTATGATGTGACAGGAAGAAAAGTGACAACACTTGTTTCAGAGATCTTGACGGCAGGAACATATACAACAGACTGGAAAGGATTAGACCGTACAGGGAATTCTGTTTCGAGTGGTATTTATACTGCGGTATTGACAACAAATGGGCAACAAGAAATAATTCGGATGCTGTTATTGAAATAAAATTTATGGTTTAGCGAGCTTGGTAACAGAGACGTTATCTATCATAATATCAATGATAACTGCTTTGCCATTTAAAACGCTTATTATTGCAAAAGTGCTTTTTGAATTATTGCGTTGGGCTTTTCTAAACTGGTCTTCTGCGTTTTTGGCCTTTGTCTCTTGCATATAAAATCTGCTAAAGGGATAATTGATGACCATTGTATTTGCATCGTCAGCGCGGACATAATAAACCTGAGCTTTGATATAGTCTGTCGAATTCTTCGGTTTTTCTTTAGATACGGATTGGATCCGGGCAAAACCGTCTTTATCTGTTTTAAGGATAACGAATACCGTTTCATTGGGCACCCAGGAAGTATCACTATTTAGGGGGAATTCTGTTTCAGTAAACGCAAGATCGATATATTTGCCATGAAAGGGATCGTTAGGGTCAACCGGTTCGGTGAGAAAATTGAACTTATTACCGTACTTGATTACATTTTCCCGATCGATTATCATGGATGCAGGGATAAAGAGCTGGGCCAGCGCAACGAGTATGAATAACAATAGTATGATTTTATTTTTACGCATTTGCTTTTCTCTTTTTTAACATCCAATAGTTTGCTGTAAAAAAGCCGGAACCGATTAAAACAAAAACAATACCCCGGGTTACAAAGCTGAATTCTGTATCGAAAAAACGACAGATAATTAATGCGGATATGACCAATAAACCCAGATTTAACTCTTGAATTTCTCCGTTTTTTGCACCCATAATAATTCCGCCCAGCCCCATTGCAAATAACAAGAGATTAATCAGAAATACTGCGCTGGGTGTTGCCATTCCTGCAAGGAAAATAAAGAAAAAGAGAATAAAGGCATAAGAAAAGGGGGAGAGGTCAATTTTTTTGTACCTGGAAGCCGCAAATATTTTTAAAACGATTGCAAATATTGTGACGAGTATAGCTGTTATTCCTTCTCTTGATATCAGCATATATTCAGGATGGAATGAACCTTTTTGCAGTTCGTTCCAGAACCAGTCAAAACTCAATGTTAACAAGAGGGAAAGAGTACCCAGAATTCCTGTTAATGTAAAAGCATTGTTAATCGCTTTTTTCTCATTATTGAATAGTGTATTACCAATGATATGATACAAACCAAACATGCTGATATAGGCAACAAACATGAATTCTGAATTGTTGGATGCTATTGTCCCCAGGGTTATAACCGGTGAAAGAGGAAGCAGCCATTTGTGCAATGTTAAGAATCCGCTTTCCGGATAATTGCGAATTAATATGATAAAATGGGGGATAATGGCCAGTAATAAAATCCAATACAGCCATGACTCGGCTACCGGATGCATCCAATATCCTATCTCGCAGGCGTATGCTGTTATTCCGATAATGTACAGTATAGATGAAATGGATGATTTTGCCAGATAAACAAGCGGAAGGCCCAACAGCATCCATGTTAAAAGAAACCGTCCCAAATTTCCGGGCAAATGATAGATCTGACCGATCAGGGCAATGGTTGCGCCAATTATCAGGAATAAAAAGACGGTACTGCTTTCGCGCCAGGCTATGCTGGTTGATTTTTTTGTGATTGCATAGCCACAAATTAATTGGGCAATGAAAAGTAAGAGAAAGGTTAATCCTGTTTTGAATAAACGTGGCAGCGTGTCCCAATTGTGAGCAAAGATCAGGATAATTCCCAGCCCAATAAGCAATGCACCCAGAATTCCAAAAATGACAAACAAACGATTTGTGGCATTGGCCTTTCGGCTTTGGTAATAGGCCTGAATGTCTGCCGCAGTTTCAGGAGTAATGATTTGAGCTTTTAGCAGCTCTTTTATGTCTTTGTTTATGTTCATGCATTTAAATTAGTTAAATTTTCAATTAAAAAAAGAATTATTTTTATTTATTTAAACTTTTGACAGCCGGATTATGAATAGATAGTGCTAAAAAATATATAGCCGCGTAATAAGTAGAAAGAATCAGTAAATGAGATAATGGAAGTGATACGTGAAACTTGTTAAAAGCCAAAAAAGAATCGGATGTTAAAAAGAGTATTGAGCCTATAGCTGCAAATGTTTTGTTTTTTGCAGGAATGTGAACGCGTTGTTCAATAGCCTGCCATGCCATAAAAAGTATGACTGATAAATAGAAAAGAACCGGCCAAAGGAGACCATTCAGTGATGACAACAAGATTGTGAATATTATTGTACCGGTTAATCCCAAAATTAGTAAAACATACCAGGTAATATAAAATCCTTCTGTGAGAAACGCTGCGATGAAAAACAAGTGAGCAATTAAAAAGCTGAATAAACCTTTGATAAAAGTTTTACCGGGAAGCATTAGAAATACATCGCCGACAAGGCAAAAAACCAATCCGATTGTTACGAGATATCCATACTTTTTACGGGATTTAAATGCACCCTGCATGGCAAGTATGATAATGAGTGCTGTTGTCAGGGGTTTAAATACATAAACATGAACTCGCTGTCCCCAGTAATACAAGGTTATTGTTATAATTGCGGTGATGATTATGATCAAAGATGTGCGTTTCACAGTGAAATCCAGTGGTTTGATAGATGAATAATAATTAAAATTGAACACAATATAGTGCATTATTGTTTCATCTGCAATAGCAGCAAGATTATTAGGTGTGATTAATTAAAACAGGCAGACTATTAATGCCTGCCTGTTTCATATTGGATCTAAATGTCAGAATATTTGGTGGGGTATAGATAATATTTTGTGTTTTTTGAAACATTGTCCGCATACTCGGGCAGGTCTTTCATTGCCAGCCAGTCGGGATGTGTTCTGAATTTATTCCATTGTTCAGCATGAGATACACTGTCTTTGTATGTGGTCATGTACATCAGGTTGGGCATGCAAGGTCCGGAAATAACCTGTCCGAAAAACAGGGGATTGGAACCAATTGCATTAAATGTTTGAACTTCGCCATTGTTAAACATGTCTACTTTGTTGACATGTTTTTTCTCGGTAGGAGATTCATAGCTTCTCAGTTCATAAATTCTATCTTTGACCGGATTGTCGTAAGAAAATGTGCCAAAATGCGGTTGTGCTGAAAAGGCCAGTAAAAGGATGCTTTCTATACGATCATAGGGAGCTTTATCCGGAGCGGCATTGATATACGCGTCGCCATCTGATTGATATTGTGCGTCTTTGGCAAGAATGGAATCCAGTTCTTTGAACTGATCTAATGATTTGAATGGCACCCAAACCCAGATCTGCATGTTGGTTTCGGATTCCTGTTGTCTGGGTTTAAATACGCCTACTTGAGGGATTCCCGCACGATGTAAAGCGGGCATATAAGCGTTTTTTAAATAATTATCAACCTGGTCCATTTGATCCTGGCTGCTGAGTTGGTAAATTTTGAGCTGATAATAATCACGGTCTGAAGCTGTTTCCTGGGTTGTTGTACAACCAGTAAACATGGACAGCAAAAGACCCAGAATTGCGATGACAAAGAGATTCTTTAAAAGACGATTAGATAGCAATTTGTTTTTCATTGTTACTCCTGAGGTTAAAATTGAAAAGCAAGTTACCTTGTTTAATATGATGTGATAATTATTGCAAGTGATGAATATTTATTAAATTAATAGATACACCCTTAAAAGCAATGATTTTTTGTAATGGATCTGGAAATTAGAGTAATAAGAGTATTGTTAGGGCATGAAATGGAAATCAGGCAGGGGAAGAATTCTCCCCTGCCTGAAATAAATTCTTAAATATCCGAGTATTCGGTGGGATAAAGATAATTGTGAACGTGTTTGGAAACAGTATTCTTATATTTATCTATTTGTTTCATGGCTTTCCAATCCGGGTGGTTACTAAAGGTGCTCCAGGTGTTTTTACGAACCAGTGTGTCGGCATAGGTTGTCATGTACATCAGATTAGGCATGGTAGCACCTGAAAGGACTTTGGCGAAAAAGAGGGGATTGGCACCGATATTGTTAAAGATATCAATTTCACCACTGTTAAACATGTCTACTTTTAGCATGTGGGCTTTTTCGGTAGCAGATTCATAACTACGAAGTTCATAGACTCTGTCCTGAACCGGATTGTCATAGCTAAAACTGCCATAGTGCGGCATTCCCGCAAATGCTTTCAAGAATGTACTTTCGATACGGTCATATGGCGGATTGTCATAAGCCGCATTGATGTAATCTGCACCGTCTGATTGATACTGGGAATCATTTGCCAGTACCTGTTCCATTCCTTCAAACTGTTCAAAAGAACTAAAAGGCACCCATACCCAAACTTGCATGCTGGTTTCGGATTCCAACTCTCTGGGTTTAAATACCCCTACTTTTGCTATACCTGCGCGGTGCAATGCCGGTATATAGGCGTTTTTTAGATAGCTTTCTACCTGGTCCATTTGAGATTGGCTGCTCAATTGGTAGACTTTGATCTGGTAATAATCATTTTGCGAAACCGGTTCCTGGGATGCACAACCGATAAATATAGACATCAGCAGACCCAGAATTGTGAGGGGAAATAAGATCTTGAAAATTTGATTTGGCAGTAATCGGGTTTTCATTTTTACTCCTGAGGTTGTATTGAATATTGTGTGGATTGTAATATGTCATGGAAAGTAAGCATAGTTACAGTTAACAATATTAACAGATACATTCACAAAAGCAATATGTTTTTTCTCGCCTTGTTGCAGGGTGTCGGGTTATAGGGGAAGACAGGGGATATATTGATGTATAGATTATACCTTATTACGTGTCATCTGGTTTAATACTACCGGGCATTTTCCTGAAGGAAGTTTGGGGATTGTTTGAACAAACTCTATACTGGCTTTGGCTTGTAGACCTAACAGTTGCACCAGCTTGTTTTTCAGATCTGTTTTTGATGATCGGTGGTTTTTACTGATAAGCTTTAAACTGTATTGATCTATTGATTCCTGTACAAACTGGTATTGACTCACATCGCTGATGAAATTGTCTGCTGTTTTTAATATATCTTCTATAACAGCCCAATTGACAATTGTGCCATTGGGGTTATAAATTACATCATTTACGCGCCCCTGGATGCTTTTTACTTTCAATGCACCTGGGCATTTATCTGTCTGGATGTTACGTATAACAATATCACCAATCTCGTATCGTATGAGCGGCATTGCATGAGAGTATAAATCGGTAACGATCAATCTGGCAGATTCATTGAGGTCTGCTGGTTCATTACTGTCTAGTTTCAGGAACTCGAAATAATGTGAAGCGGTATTCAAATGATAACTGTTGCAGATTTTGCACTCATGTGCTACCACACCGAGTTCCTGGGTAGCATATCTATCATATAGATTTCTGCACAAGACAGATGATATCTGATCTCTGAGTTGTCTGGTTAACGGTTCAGCACTGGTAACAATACCTTTAAGATGAAAGGTTTCTTGATTGTCGCCTTTGGATTGACAATAAGATGCAATTTGAGACAGAACGCTGGGCCAACCGACAAGGAATTCGGTCCTTTGGGTGCTAAGGAGGTCTCTTTTTTCTTTTAACCATTGCTGGTCAATGAATGACGGATCAAGAATAACCGCATTGTGGACGTATTTATAAAAACTGCTGAATTTATCAGTACGAACCTGAGCAAAAGGCATACCCGGCAGGTACCCGGCAATTTGATTGTAAAACAGCATTTCTGCGGTTCGCCGCCATAATTTGTTCGGTGTAATATAAAATACAAAGGGTGTACCCGTGGATCCGCTGGTACTTGTTTTTTTTAGCTGGTCCGGGTTAAATGCATTTGAGATAAAATTGTTATAATGTACTTTCAGGATCGATTTTGTCAAAACAGGGAAATGGTCCAACTCTGTTTTGAATCCAAAAGGCTTGTAAAAAGGCGTGGTTTTTACAGCATGCTCTAGAAAGGTTGATAATTTTTTAGCTGTTCTTGACTCCATTTTTGCAGGATTAACATCATACTCTTGCAGTTCTTTTAAATGGTTAGAATACCTGCCGGCATGTAACTTGAATGCTGCTCTAAAAATATACCCTCTTGAATTTTTTTGTGATTTGATAATGATGAGTCTGTACCTTTTTTAATAAAGAATGTTTATAATGCAATCTATAACACCTTTAGTGTAATGAATTTGTTAGAATTTGATCTTTTTTTGGTATTGTGTAGATTATTACAGCAGAGTAATTCATGCACCTTATGATAACTGATAATGAGAAAAAGTCAGTCTATATGGTGATTCCCCAAAATGCGTACAAGCGCTATTATTAGGTAAGATTCAAGTATAAAGATTACGCAATTACAATTAAGATTAATTGTTTTTATTATTTGCCGATTCCAGATTAACAGGCAGAATAACTGTAAAGACCGAACCTTTACCCGGTTGACTCTCGACTTTGATTTCTCCCTTGTGTTCCTGTACGATTTGTGAGGATATGGACAAACCCAGACTTGCTCTGACAGTGGCATCTTTGGTTGAAAATCCGGGATCAAAAATAGAATCGATTTTTTCCGGTTCAATGCCTTTGCCGGTATCCTGAATAGCAACGTGAGCATTGTTATTCTGAAGTGTGGTTGTTATGGTGATTGTTCCTGTTCCATCAATGGCCTGACTTGCGTTTTTGATGAGATTGAAAAAGACCTGGTTGAGCTTGCGGGGGTTACAGTAAAATTCGGGGATTTTACCAAAATTTTTGACAACCTCAATATTATTAAGCATATCGTGTTTGATGAGTGCCAAGATACTGTTCAGTCCCTCATGGATATCCGTTTTCATCATTTCAGATTCGTCGAGTCTGACAAAGTTTTTCAAATTGTTGACAATCTCGCTTAACCGGTTGGTGCCCTGGGTAATCAAATTATCCGCATCTAAAAGAATTTGGATCATTTTGTTGATCTCGGGATTGTTTTCAACATCAACAAGGGATTGTAACTGACTCTCTAGTTTTGCGGCAGCTTTGGCTTTTGTATCGTTCATACTGCGGATGGCGCTGATGGGCGTGTTCAGCTCATGTGTGAGACCTGCAACCAGTTGACCCAGTGAGGCCATTTTTTCCTGTACGATGACCTGTTTCTGCATCTGCTGCAATTTGAAAAGAGTGTCGTTGAGGACCTGGTTTTTGTCCTGCAGCTCACGTGTACGTTCCTCAACTTTGTGTTCCAGCCCGATGTTTAATTCATGTACCTTTTCAATCTGGTGGTTCAGGATTGCCACAAAAAAGAATACAGCCATGAGCGCTGTGCCGAGATAGTTTGTTCCCTGCCACATTACATTTTCAGCAGGGAAAATCGCTGCTCCTATATACCCAAACAGCAGCCATACCAAAGTACCTGCTGAAATAAACATGATGAAGCGTTTTTGTGATTTTTCCTTTGCTGTTTTAAAGCTTTTAACTGCCATGGCAAACAAGTAGATAAAGATAAACCCAAATAGTGTAAAAAGAGATTCTCCTACTTTGCCAAATTCTACATCCCAAATGTGTTGGGGATTGTCTGATATTTTAATGACAAGTTCTGTTAATTGTGAAAGCACCATATTCAGAATGATAAAACCTATGGCAATTTTCTTAAAGAGTCCGGTTTTGATCTTGAGAACAGTATCGTTTGGTCTTTTGTCATAACCGGTAAACGCATAGAAAAATATCACCAGGGCAATGGGGACGAGAAAGCCAGCTGTGAATGTGAAACGCATCCAGCTTTTGATTTGCTCAACATGTCCGTACTGGAACCATGCAAAAAATGCAAAGCTGTCAATTGCCAGGGTAAGGGTGAAAAATGAGAATACGCGGTTGATTTTTTCTCGGTGGCGAAACAACCAGGTAATAATTGATAACAAGGTGCACAGAATACCCGATATCAACATGGGGACGTACAGTATATTCATAAAATTGTATCCGGAATTAATAGTGTTTACGGAAAATACAAATATTATTGATCAATGGTTACTGTTTTTTTAGCAGGCAGGTATTTTTCGTTGGATTGTGCAAGGGATGATCCGTAAATGATACAAAGCTGACGCACACCTTGCGGGAAATACTAAAATTTATTTTTGATTTTTTTAGCAAGCCAATAGAATGGTGGAAACAATATTGATGTGAAGAAAAGGGTGGATAGGCACTCGATAATAAAGAACAAAATTATCCACGGGATTTGTTCTCCAAAGTAATAACTCTTATCTTTTGTGAAAATATATAATTGAAAGAATGCAATAATATTTGCCGCGAATAATCCCAAAATGGACCATAACAGTCCCAATAGATATTTTTTAAAAGAGAATTTTTTAATAAAGTAAAAAATTGAAAAGATAACAGACATAATGATCGGTAACATTACCAGATAAAAAGGTGAATGAGAGTCCCAGGATTCTATATTGGGAAAGTATTCAAAAATCATTTCGTTTGCATAATGCGCAACAAAGTAGATAAGAAAGAGATTGCGATAGTATTTCATTACGAGTCCTGCTGTTGGGAGCGATATTCAGTTTGAAGTGAAAGATAGTCTGAATTTATTTTAAATGCAAACAGGATCTCAGGTTTGTGTAAAGAATTGCAGGGGCAATGGTTGAAATGAAAGGGTGCTGGTTTATTATTCGGTTTCATTCCAGTTCATTGCGTGCGTCACGACGAATGCGCTCTATCTCGGTTTTTCCCAATCCCAGTGAAATGAGGAATTCTTGATGGGCCTGAGGTGACTGCAATTCAAACGCTTTGTGCCAGTTGTCCATATCTTTGTCGTTCATCCCGGATGCTCTCAGAATCGACACCCAGGATTCCTTGTCCATTACGCCAGTGTGTTCCAACAACGATTTGTCCTGTAACAATTTTACGATGGAATGCTGCTGTTTTCTCAATTGCCTGATTTTATCGGACAGCGTTGACAAGTGGTTTTCAAGTATGTTAATGAATTGTGTTTCGCTTTCTGATAACAGGGTTTGAATTTCTTTCAAGGGCAGACCCATATCCCGATAAGTGCATATATGCTGCAGGCGTTTTTTGTCTGATTCGGAATAGATTCTATACTTTTTTTCTGACCGGGCGGGCTTTAAAAGTCCAATTGAATCATAATAAATCAATGTCGTTCGGGAAAGACCGAATTCTTTAGCGAGTTTGCTTATGGTATAATCTGCCATATTACATTACTCCTGGGTAGCCGTTGCAAAAACAAAATTCAAATTTACTTTTATCAGCATTACTAAAATAATTATAAAAATTGCTATTCCGTTTGATATAAATATGAGCCTTACCGGATCTACTTTTAATGGTGAATTGATTAATACATCCAGCAATAATCCATAGAGACCCAAACCTACAGGTACTGATGCATTTGTAATTGTATTCAAAATGCCAAAAACCCGTCCGTGATACTCGGGTTGCGCCTTTTTTTGTAAAAATGTTATATGAACAACAACAACAATGCCGATAATTGTCCCTAAACTGGCTAGACAAATTGCACTGAATAAAAAAGAACCTGATATTCCCAATATAATAAACAAAACGGATGAAGACAAAAATAATAGAGAGATAAACCGGGTTATTGGTAGAGTTGAAAAGTCCAATACACCTGCAAGAGTGAATCCTGCCAGGATTCCAATGGCAAAGCATGCCATTAAATATCCCAACCACTCCTGACTCAAACCCAGTGTGTCAGAAATCCAAAAAGGCAACAATACCGGCAGGGGAGCGAGAAAAAAATGATAGATACCAATAATTGTAAGCAGATACAACAAGCCCTGCTGTGAACGGCAATATTCAAATCCGCTTTTCATATTTGAGATAAATTGTTTATACTTTTTTTCCCGTGTCGTTTTAGATGGGGGAGTGATTTGGGGAATTTTTATAAACATTTCTGAAAATCCTGAAAAGATGAAACTGGCACCATTCACAAAGAATAATAATATTGCACCCAGTTTTACAAAGAGCAATCCACCAATACCCTGACCAATAATCATTGACAATTGAGACGTTGCCTGAAATAAAGAATTTGCCGCGTTTAGTTTTTCCTTTGGAGACAGTTGAGGTATAACAGCAGATACAGCGGGTTGAAAAAAAGCAGTGCATATGCCCAGGGATAAGGACAATATGAACAATGCTGCCAGTTTAATAATAATAGATAAACTGTTCATTGACAGAATCAGGGTTGTTGCTATGATCAAAAGTCCGCTGATAACGTCTGAAAGAACAATTATTTTTTTACGCGAGTAAATATCACTAAACGTCCCTCCGATTGGTGCCAATAAAATTGCAGGTATGGTACTGGCAATGAGTATTAATGACATCAGGCCCGCGCTGTTTGTATGCTCTTTGATCCATAATACCAGTGCAATTTCAAATAAAAAGGTTCCTGTCTTGCTGACAAGCTGACCCTGCCACAAGAGTACAAAATTTCGATTTAACAGATTTTTCATTAATTTTCCTCATTTTTTTTATCACTCTAATATAAGCTATAAAGTTATAGTCAGGTCAAGGGCTTTTTGTGAGGATTGGATAATTTTTGATGATTCGCTATGTGGATAAATGAAATTTTTGCAATGCTGTATATAGAAATCTGATTTTCAATACTTTGGGGAATTAATTACAACCTGGAGATGTTGAATCTGCCCTTGGGATAATTGTAATTAAATTCAAAATTGTAAAGATTGTTACTCAAGGTTAACAACTGTTAAAAAAATATAGGATTAATTTATGAACACTCGAAAATCTAATAGTACTCTGGCTCTTGCAATTCAATATTTTTTTGTAAAAATAAATCGTATCTATCATATTGCTTTGACCATGCTGCTTGTGGGGCTTTTTACTGCTGTCAATCTATATGCGCAGGAAGATACGGGTGGAATCTCTCATACATCATCTGTTGAACAATTTACCAATGCTGTTAATATGTGTCCGCTTGCGTTGGCATTTGGTTATTTTTCTGCCAACTATGAGCATCTGTTTACCCCTGCCCATGGGTTGGTTGTACGTTTGGATTATGAAAGTGTACCGGGGACTTTTACCGATGCCAATATTGAGGCCAGCAGTTATGCGGTAGTTTTAAATTATCGTTGGCATGTGGCCAAACAGTTAAAGTCACTCTATTTTGGTACATATGTGCGCTATAGAGAGTTTAACGGCACGGGGCAATTGGAGGGGACGGCTTTTGATTTCACCATGCCTGAATTTACTTTGGGTTTGAATGTGGGGAAAAGATGGGTTTGGAACAATGGCTTTAATATTAACTTTGCTTTGGGTTATGGTTTTTACAAGCAGGAACGTAATGTTGATCCTTCAACTCCTGGGATTTCAAGTGCAATGGACCAATTTGAAAAAGATTACGAGTTTAGCGGCCCGTTTTTAGGCGAGTTTTCTATTGGATATGCTTTTTAAGGTAAACCCAGATCAACAGGAATGACCCAGATTCAAGGATTATAGGATTACCATGATAAACCATGATTTAAAGGATTAAACCCAGATTAACAGGATTTATGGATTACCTTGATTGGGATCTGTTTGTCTGAATTATGATTTATGGAATTTGAGGATTAATAGGATTGGAGTATATCCATTTTTTTGAATCCTTCCATCCTGGAAATTTTATTTCAAAGTATAGCCCCGGACAAGATGCCCGGGGCAACAAATTTATTTTACCAACATACATTTTCTAATAGATGAAAAAGTGTCTGTATCCATTTTAATGAAATACATACCTGATGGAGAGCCTGAGGCGTTCCATGTGATGGCATGATTCCCCGGGCTTTTGATTCCGGAGAATAAATTGTTTACCTGTTTTCCATTTACATCATATATGGTTATTTTTACAAAAGACTTTTTAGGTACCGCAAACCGGATTGTGGTTTGCGGATTGAATGGATTGGGATAATTGGGTAATAAAGCGAAATTTTCCGGTATCCCGGCCATGTCGTTTATGGAGGTTGGATGGTCTACTACAATATAATTGCTTCTGATCATTGTATGTGATCCACCGGGGCCACGTACTGTTAAAGACACAGTGAATGTGTCTGCAGTTGTGTATACATGCGTTGGATTTTGTGACGTAGTTGTAAGTCCGTCTCCAAAATACCATAACCAGGAATCAATTTTTCCCTGAGAACTGTCAGCAAAACTAACAGTGAGTGGGACTTTGCCCCAAATTACATCTGCTCCGAAATTTGCTGTTGGGGCCGGATCTTTTACTGAAATGTAATTCTCTTTTAACATTGTATCGGAACCGTCTGGACCGCTGACTGTCAGGCTAACGGAATAGCTGCCCACGTTTTCATAGGTGTGGGAAGGACTCTGATCTGTTGAGGTTGTTCCATCACCAAAATTCCATAACCAGGATTCTATATGCCCATGGGACCTGTCAGAAAAATTAACGGTCAATGGCAGATCTCCTGATGTTTTGTCTGCACCAAAAATTGCAACGGGTATTGTTTCGTATACTGTAATGTAATTTCCTATTGATTTTGTATCAAAAGTGTCTGCTCCACTGACTGTCAGGCTGACGGCATAGCTTCCCGTTTTTTCATAGGTGTGGGAGGGATTTTGCTCAGTAGATGTTACTCCGTCACCAAAATTCCATAACCAGGAGGTTATGGGGATAAGGCCTTGTGAGCTGTCTGCAAAATTGACGGTCAATGGCAGAAATCCTGATGTTACATCTGAACCGAAATTAGCTGAAATGAGTGATACCTCTTTAAAGTCTATTAAAACAACATACTGACTTTTGATGTTTTCAGCGCCTGCTGCCATGTTTGATCCAAGGCTGACATAGCCTGTAGCAATATATCTGGACCAAATATTTAATTCCTCTGCTTCATCAGAAACTTTGATCGTTAATCCGGTATTAACATAATCGTCTGTTAACCAATTGGGCAGGGAAGTGGCCCTTGAATCAAAGCCAACATAGATTGTTGCTCTAGTATCTAAAGAAATGCTTATAAAATGATCATAGTTGTTTTGTGAATTGTTATTTTCAGTTTTGATCCAGAGTGAATTTTTTAACGGATCAGGGATAGAAAGAACCACATGATTTTGGTCCATATAGTATTGATCGTTTTCTTCAAGCCAGGACAATACATTATTTGAATAATGTGAGATATCAACAGGGGGTTCTGTCATTGTATGAAATTTTTGCTTTTGTGACCATGCATTATCATCGCTACGATTGTGAGCTTTGACTCTCCAGTAATAATCTTTGTCATAATCCAATTCATTTAAATAATACCTGGGATTTATTATGTCTGCAATATTATACAAAGGCGATGACATGTCCTGATTGTCGCTGATTTGCAAATCATAATTCCCAAAATTTCCCAATGGCTCCCAGCTAAAGGCTAAATCAATTCCAATTCCTGCTTTGTTGTTTCTGGGATCAAGCGTTTGCAGGGGAATATCTATGAGCACACTAAAATTTGTTAGCACTCCCTCTGCACCAGTTGCCAAATTAGCCCCTAATGTTACATCACCTGCTGCAAATTGGCCCTTCCAGACATTTAAATTGCAGTATTCATCACTAGTTACAATGGTGTATTGGGTTTGTTCGAATCCGGATGACAACCAATGGGGGACAGCGCTTGCACGATTGTCATAGGCGATATAGATGGTTGCATCTCTTTTTAGCTGAAATTGAATGTAATCATCGTCGGTTAAATATTTGTCGCTGTTTTTTGTTTTGATCCACAGGCAATTTTTCAATGGCTCCGGCAGTTCTGTTATGATATATTCTCTGTCTGTGTAATATTGGTCCCCAACATCTACATAAGAACTGCAATACCCATCTGTTCCGTTGAGTTCTATTGAGGGTGGGGGCATTGTTTTAAATGAACTGGTATTAGACCAGTGATTTGAACCATCAGGTAAATTGGCTCTTACTCTCCAGTAATACTGTGTAGCATATGACAAGCCTTTAATAATATAGTTTGAATTATTGGAGACTGTTTCCGAAATGACAGGATCTATCATGTCACTGTTGTCATCTATTTCAATGAGGTATGATGAGGCATTTTCAAAACTGGTCCAATCCAGACAAAGTTGAGTTCCAACCCCCAATTTGTTGTTAACGGGATCTAACAAGTCAAGTCTTGTGGAACCTTGCTGAGTATATTCTTTGATTTTGATTAAAGTTACATCACTATCCTTGTCACCAAATAATAAATATTCGTTTTCAGAAACAACCAGGATTTGTTTTATATTATTAATTTCAGGAAATGTTTTTTCCCATATCTTATTGCCAAAACTATCCGTTTTGATCAGCCAGCCTTCTGACAATCTCCAATCTGATGCATCAATATTTCTACCGCACAACATATAGTTATTATTATCTAATTTTGTTATGCTTGTTAAATAAGAGTCTTTAGAAACATTTTGAAAAGTTTTTTCCCAAATTTTGTCTCCATTTTCGTCCAACTTTGTTAAATAGGCTGTATAATGTGCCAGGTTAGAAGCTGAATAGCTGTTACCACAAACAAGGAAACCATCATCATCTGTTGGTAAGGCGTATTGTATGATTTTTTCATAACTTTTTTCCCAGATTTCCTGACCGTCTGGTGATAACCTGGTCAATCCGCCATAATCGTTGTTATAGACGAAAAGATAGCCATCATCGGATAATTGATGTACAGCTTTGGTTGTATTTTCTCCATAATAATCACCACTTGCTCCTTCTTCCCACTCTATCTCTCCATATGGATCAGTTTTAATAAACCAAAAGCTCGTCCGGTCACCTGACGGATCCGCATTATTATCTGAAGTGCAAAAAAGAATATAGCCCTTGTCTTGTGTTTGTTTAACAAAATCACCCGAGTTCCAAACATCAACATCACCACGGTCTTCTTTGTAATAGTATTTTTCCCAAATCAGATTGCCCTGGTTATCAAGTTTTTTTAATATTGCCGTTAATTTAGAGGTTTCTTCCAGACGAGTGTTTCCAATTGTTATATAGCCTTCATCGCACTTTTGTATATAACCATAGTGATATTGAGCAGGATCCTGAGGCCAATCATCCTGAATAATTCCCTGATTATTAACCTTGACAATTCCTTGTGCACCAAGATTTAATACAAATCCTCCATCATGAGCAAGATCAATATTATTTCCATGTGTATCGTTATATGTTTTTGACCATTTAATTTGAAGGTCTTGAGATAGTGTGATTGAAATAATTGATAATATAAGCAGACATATGTTTTTCATTGTGTTCACGGTTTCCCCCTAATAGTTATTTAACCAAGATACATTTTCTAACAGACGAGTAGGTATCTGTATCCATTTTGATGAAATACATACCTGATGGAAAGCCTGAAGCATTCCATGTGATGGCATAATTTCCCGGGCTTTTGATTCCGGAGAATAAATTGCTTACCAGCTTTCCGTTAATGTCATAAATAGAAATTTTCACAAATGACTTTTTCGGAACCGCAAACCGGATTGTGGTTTGCGGATTGAATGGATTGGGATAGTTGGGCAGTAAATCGAATTTTTTGGGTATTTCGGCCATATCGTCAATGGATGTTGGGTGATCGACTATTATATAATTCGTTTTGACCATAGTATTTGATCCATTGGAATTACGTACAAATAGCGTTACCGTGAACGAGTCGCCAGAGGTGTAAACGTGCGATGGATTTTGCGCTGTACTTGTGAGTCCGTCTCCAAATTTCCATAACCAGGAGTCGATTTCACCCAATGAACTGTCGGTAAAACTTACGGTTAGCGGTGCTTTTCCCATAGTCACATCCGCACTGAAATTTGCAATCACATTTTTTACGGTAATATAATTTTCTTTTATTATAGTATCAAAAGTATCTGGCCCACTGACTGTCAGGCTAACAGTGTAGCTTCCCGTGTTTTCATAGGTGTGGGAGGGATTCTGTTCCGAAGAGGTTGCACCGTCACCAAAATCCCATACCCATGATGTTATAAATCCTTGAGAATGGTCTGAGAAATTAACAGTCAAGGGTTGCACTCCTGATGTTACATCTGAACCAAAATTGGCTGAAAGCGGAGGAACCTGGTTGGGGTCTATTAAAACGACATAATGACTTTTAATATTTTCAGCGCCTTCTGCCATATTTGATCCCAATTCGATATGGCCTTTATCAACATTTCTGGTCCATATGTTTAATTCATTTGCTGAATCAGATACGGTTATGGTTAACCCAGTATTTTTAAAATCGTCTGTTACCCAATTGGGCAGGGAAGTGGCCCTTTTATCAAAGCCCACATAGAGGGTTGCATCATTTTCAAAATATATATCCGTATTACGGATGTTATCCTTATCTGCATCATTATTTGCGGTTTTGATCCATAGCAAATTTTTCAACTGATCAGGGATGGAAAGAACAATATCATTCCGGTCAATATAGTATTGATCCTTTTCTTCAAGCCATGACAATGAAGCAAAATCATTTGACCAAAATGAAATTGAAACCGGAGGTTTAGCCATTGTATGGAATTTTTGTGTCTGGTACCAGGCATCCACATCGTTACGATTGTGCGCTTTGATCCTCCAGTAATAGTCTTTATTAAAGTCCAATCCTTTTAATAAATATCTGGATTCATTAATATTGGTAATGTTATGCAAGGGTGATGACATGTCCTGACTGTCGCTTATTTGTAAATCATAATTGCCGAAATTGCCAATTTCTTCCCAGCTAAAGTATAAATTATATCCAATCCCTGATTTGTTATCTCTGGGATCAAGCATTTGCAGTGGTATATCTATGAATACAACATAATTTGTTTGCACATCCTCTGCTCCAGTTGCCGAATTTGCCCCTAATGTTACATCACCTGCCGGGAACCGGTCCTTCCAGATATTAAAGGTACTTTCATCATCAGAACTCTGAATCGTATATTCAGTTTGTTCAAAACCGGATAACAACCAATGGGGGACAGCGCTTGCACGATTATCATAGGCGATATAGATAGTTGCATCTCTTTTTAGCTGAAATTGAATGTAATCATCGTCGGTTAAATATTTGTCGCTGTTTTTTGTTTTGATCCACAGGCAATTTTTCAATGGCTCCGGCAGTTCTGTTATGGTATATTCTCTGTCTGTGTAATATTGATCGCCAACATCCACATAAGACATATTGTATTCTTTATCATTAAACGCTATGTGGGGTGGAGGCATTGTTGTAAATGTGCTGATACCTGACCATTGACCAGATCCATCCGGGAATTGGGCTTTGACCCTCCAATAATATTGTGTAGAATATGACAAACTATCGATGATACAATTTGAACTATTTGAAACTGTTTTTGAGATGACAGGGGCTGACATGTCAATGTTTTCAGATATTTCAACGAGGTATGATGTAGCATTGGCAATGCTGGTCCAATCCAGACACGGTTGGGTGCCAACTCCCAATTTATAAAATACAGGGTCTAACAATACAATGCTTGAGGGGTCTTGTTGGGTGTTTTCATTGATTTTTATTATTGTTGTATAATGATCCTTGTCACCGAATAAAAGAAATTCATTGTTGGAGATTTTTAAAGTTTGTTTTACGACATCAATTTCTGTTAATGTTTTTTCCCATATTTTATTACCTAAACTATCCGTTTTGATTAACCACGAAATGGATGAATTCCAATCAGAATATCGCATTTGACCACATAATAAATAGCTATTGTTGTCCAGTTTACTAATATTTTTTAAAAAGGCATATTTCGTATCACCTTTAAAGATTTTTTCCCAAATTTCATCTCCATTTTCATCTAATTTTTTTAAATATGCTGCATCACGTAAAGGATAATCGTTTGAATAATTGTTACCGCAAATAATGTATCCACCATCTTTTGTTGGTAAAGCATAAGATATATTTTTATGTTTTTTTTGCCAGATTTTTTGTCCATCTGCAGTTAGCCGGAGCAGATATCCATTACCATTGTTATAAGCTACAATAAAACCACCGTCTGATGTTTGATGTATTGCTTCAATATCTTCGTCCTCACCACATGTAATTTCATAATCCCATTCTTTTTCCCCATTTGGATCCGTTTTCATTATCCAATAGTCCGGTGGGCCGCTTGCCGGTGGGTCAGCATAACTAAATGAAGTGTAAAAAAGAATGTAGCCATTGTCATGTGTTTGTTTGACAAATCTACCATGATTTTCATGACCAGAATTGTAATGAAACTTTACCCATACTTGCCGACCCTGGTTGTCAAGTTTCTTAAGCATGATCCTGTCTTCATATTCGACTTGGTAATCACTACCTGTAATTATATAACCTTCATTACACTTTTGGATATATCTTGTATATTGGTTATTTGGAACTGGATCCTGCGGCCAATCCTCTTGAATAATACCTTGTTTGTCAATCTTTACAATTTTATTATAACTAGCTGAGAAAACAAATCCATCATCATGTGCAAAATCAATGATGTTTTTATAACTATATCCATAATCATATGTTTTTGCCCATTGAATTTGAATGTCTTGAGCTTGTGTTATTGAAACACACATAATAATAAAGAGACATACGTTTTTAATCGTATTCATTCTACTTTCCTAATACTTTTAATTGAGGAATTGTTTTTTAAAAAATAGAAAGGTTCTCTTTTGGCCCGCCCCATTACTTCCAAATGTAAATAAGTTATTATTTGGGAAAAAAGCAATAACTTTTTTGATGCTGATAAAAAAATTAACCCGCATTTTGACCCGGATTGACAGGATCGACCCGGATTAATACCCAGATTAACAGGATTAAAGGATTACCTTGATTGACCATGATTCACAGGATTAAAGGATTACCATGATAAACCACGATTCACAGGATTGAAGGATTACCGTGATAAACCATGATTCACAGGATTAAAGGATGAATAGGATTGGGATTTATTCTTGTTTTTATAATCCTATCATCTTGTTAATCCTAGCAATCCTAATTCAGACAAAAGGCTCCGTTTGTGAAGCGCGGGCATTGGACTGTCATCTTTTAGCTTCGTGACCTTTGTGTGCTCGTGGTTAAAATTGAACCACAAAGTTCACGAAGAACACGAAGTTTATAGTTGATTTCTGATTTAGACAACTGAATTGTCTAAAATTTAGAACGTAGGATGGGCTATTGGCCCGTCATTTTTGGTTTGCTTGGTGGGTGAATCGCCCAACCTACGAGCTGACAATGATGAGATGGGACAAGTTTTAATTGTTTTTTAAATATTGATCAGCAAACTTTAAAATAGCTCTATACCCTTTGATACGGTTTTCTTTTTTACGGAAACCGTGTCCTTCATCATTAAATACAATATATTCTACTGGAATATTGTTTTTCCTAACGGCTTGTACAATTTCATCTGACTCAATTTTTAGCACTCTTGGATCATTCGCACCTTGAAGAACAAGAAGCGGTTTTGAAATGTTAGCCGCGTAGAATAATGGTGATTTCGCTTTTAACATATCTCGCTGTGATTCAGGATCTCCTATCTCATTATATAATGCATTGCGTGCTGCCTCCCACCAGGCAGGGATACTTTCCAATGTTCGCACCCAATTTGAAATTCCAAACATATCTATACCAATAGCAAATTCTTCTGGTTGGAATGCTAATCCCGCCAGAACCATATATCCACCATAACTTCCTCCTATAATACCAATTTTTTCAGGATCAACCATGCCTGTATTTATTAAAAATTTTTTTGCTTCAACACAATCACGCAAATCATGATCACCATGTTTTTGATCATCTGCTTTATTAAATGTTTTACCATAACCTGAACTTCCACGATTATTAACAGCCAGAACTACATATTCATGATTTACCAGATATTGGATTGTTGCATCGTAAAGAACTTGCGATTGTCCCCCTGGTCCACCATGTACCTGAATCAATGCAGCTGTTTTTTCTCTTTTTTTTAAATTCTTGGGTATATACAACAATGAAGGGATTTCAAGTCCATCAAATGACGGGAATCTAACTGTTTGAGCTGTGACCAGATCATTAACATCAATATTTTTATTTAACGATTCAGTTAATTTTTGATAAACTTTTGTGTTAAAATTATAAACAAATAAATCGTTAGGTGAAGTAGAATTATTGATATAAAATGCCACAAGCTCTTCACTTTTTGAAACTTTAATCGAAGTAACAGACCCATCAGGCATTTCAGGCAAATTCACTTCTTTTCCCGTTTTATAATTGAATATCCGAATTTTTGTCGTGGCATCTGAATTAATTCCAACAATAAGATATTTCCCATTTATTGAAAGTTTGGCGTATTTAATATCCCAATTGTATTTTTGTAATATTTTTTTTTCACCTGTAAGAATGTTGTATTGAGCCAGATATTTGAATTCGTGATCATTATCTGTTAAAAATAAGATATTTTTTGAATCAACACTAAAGGTAACTGGTTGGAAAATAATGTCACCTTTATGTTTGGAAAGATGTTCAAGTTTATTGGTATTATTAAGATGATATAGAAACATATCTGAATTATTACTTGTAATTGTTTTACTTAATAATAAGAGTTTATTATTATTTGAAATATCTATAATATTATATCCATCATTGTTCTGAAAAATAATTTTGGATTTAAAATCTTTGATATTCATTTCAAATAAATCCATATATTTGGGATTGCGTTTATTGGAAACAAAAAAGAAACTTTTTTTATCATAATTCCATTTTATAAATTGTGATCTTGCCTTATCAAATGGTGTTAAATCACGAACAGAACCATCTTTTTCTTTTAGATATATATGATAAATTTCATTTCCTTCATCATCAGCGTCGAATAATATTCTATTATCATTAGGGAAAAACGATATCATGAAATTTGCAGTACTGTCAGAGTTAGTCTTTTGTATTATATTGTTACTTGCAATGTCAATTTTGTAAACATTGAACACACCAGACTGGTCGCTTGTGAATAATATACTTTTTTCGTCTGGGGAAAATGAAATGCCAAAATTTGTGGTTGTATCAAGGAATTGTTCAATAGTATACTGCTTTACATTTTGAATATGATTTTTTGTACAGGATAGACATAAAATCATCAATAAAATAAGATAATACATTTTCATGGATTACTCCTTTTGTAACTTTTGATAATTCTTTTCCCAATATTTTGATATTTGTTTATGAAGATTTATAGAGAGTAGACTTTGGTGGATGTGTTGTGTAGAGTAAGTAATGCTATCGGAGGAAAATCATAAAGCTATATAAAATGTCAAACTTGAAAAATATCAATCACCCTTTAATCCCATTTTTTTATTTAACAATTTTATGCTTTATAATATTCAATTCTATTAAAAATGAGAGGGCTTGAATTGGATCCTTTGAGTTTCGGTATGAAAGTCATTGTGAAGCGCTACTTGCCTGTATCATATAATCATATATTTCCTAAAAATCCTAAATCAGACAACTGGATCGTTTGAATATTACAGCGTAAGATGGGCCATTGGCCCGTCATTGTGGATTTGTTTTGGTGAGGGGATTCGTTCACTCTGAAAAGTAAGGATTATGTTGTTGATACGGCAAGTAGAATCAATCTTCGTGAACTTTGTGTGCTTTGTGGTTAAAATTGAACCACAAAGTTCACGAAGAACACGAAGGCAAAGCTCCGTGCAAGATGACCGGGCTACAGACTAGGGTTGTCAATTGAAACTGGTTTTTTTGAACCATCCTTTAAATGCTACCCCTAACTCGATTGCATAAAAGGAACTACCCAAACTTGGATGGATTTTAGTATAATCCGAAAAATTGTAATTCGTGTTTAGATAGAATACAATATATTGATAGGGCAAGAATTCTATATATTTATTTATATTGGCACCTAATGTTATACCATGTTGTGATGATATATTGTATTTCTTTTGTAAAACATCTTGATTGATAACATGGAATGACGAATTCAGGTATCCTATATAGGACTCTATGCTGGTTGTATTTGTGACATTATAATTATAACCTATATTTAACTCTAGTTTAATTGGATTTAAATCTGCAAAAGAAGATAATGTATCGCCTCCTACAAATAAATTATTTTTTGGATTTACTGTCCATGGTTTAAAATTCAGGCCAAAACTTAGATTATTATGATATAAAATAAATTTTATATCGGGACTCGTATGGTTTCCAATCCAGTTTTCTGTACCAGCCTGGTAAATAAATTTTGATATACCGAATCCGAACTGTAATCCCCATGGAGATTTAACAATTTTTATCTGTTTTATTTCAATAGATAAACTGTCTTTGTCTACTTTTTGAGCAACAACCAGGTTGCATTGTAATATTAAAAGGAACAACACAATCGTTCTTGTTTTCATATTTACCTTTTGGGGGTTGTTTGGTTAGTATTTCTATCTGGTAACAATTTGTAATAAAGTACGATATTAAAGGATTTACAAGAATATAAGTATGCTCACTTTTCTGAATCCTATCATCTTATACATCTTAGAATCCTAATTCAGACAAAAAGCCCGTTTGTGAAGCGCGGGCATTGGACTGGCATCTTTTAGCTTCGTGACCTTCGAGTTCTTCGTGGTAGTAATAAATTAACCACAAAGCTCACGAAGAACACGAAGGTTATAGTTGATTCCTGATTCAGAAAAAAAGCCCCGGGCATGAAGCCTGGGCTACTGACTGTTATTCTTTTGTAATCCATGTACTTTTGTAATCTCGAATTAGCGCCTTGCCATCTTTTCCTAGATTTTTTTTCATTTTTAAGTTGTTTGCATTAATTAAGGTGCGCAATTCACGTGCTCGATATTTATTGTCAAAAACAGTTTGATAATATTTTAAATTTGTAGTTACCAAATGAGAATTTAATAAATGATATTTACATACTAACATCATTTCAATAAAAACTAAATTTAACTGTATATTCTTTAAATCTGGGCTAACCTTTATATCTGGTTGAGATGAATATATTGAAGAATGAGTAAATCCATTAAGGATTGTCCAAAATTTTTTAAATTCTTCCGTTTTAGGTTTTTCAATTTTTTTCAATATGGAGTTGCTAAAAAAAAGTGGCATTCCATCTATCCATTTATCAAATACATCGGATTCATAATTAACAGAACAAAATTTTGCGATTATTATTGATTCAAATGTTAATCTTATTAATGGTCTCGCAGCCCCCCAAAAACCTTTGCATGTAAGAAAAAATGCAGAATATAATCCAATTAGTGATTTGTGAAAACACGGGAATATTATTTTAGTCGCTGGATTCCTTTCTACCAAAATTGGAGCATAAATTAAACTTAAATATAGAGATGCATATTCATACAAGTAATTAAAAGAATTATTAATCTGTAAATTTAAATCACCAAAGTTTTCTTTAATTTTTTTTTCGTTAAAGTTGATAGAATGAAATATTATTTCATTAAAAGCTGGTCCATTAGAACTATAATTTAGATTTAAATCATAAATATCTTCTTGTTTGTTTTTTTGTGATGTTTTATCATAAAAATGGATGTTAATTGGAATATCTCGTTCTTTACTTCTATATTTTGGTGCTTTATTCATCCAAGAAATCCTAATTCAGACAATCTTTCCACCCAGGCAACTCCCCATATCGAATTGTAAAAAGGTATAATCAAATAAATGAATTTTAGCGATAACAAGCAAGAAAAAACTATTTAAACCGCAGCGTAAACACGGTCTCGCTGTTGGTGGAGCGGGCGGTGATGCTGCCTCCGTGCACGCGCATAATCTGGCGGGAGAGGCTGAGTCCTATACCTGAGCCGCTGGCTTTGGTGGTGAAAAAGGGGATGAATATATTGTCAATGACGTCTTTGTTGATGCCGGGGCCGTTATCCGCGATCTCGAGGCAGGGCTTGCCGTAGCGGTCCAGATAGGCAGAGAAACGCAGTTGGCCATTGGGACTGCTGTTGACTGCCTCAATGGCGTTTTTGACCAGATTGATGAGCACCTGCTCGATCAGATCGGGATCGGCGGTGATTTCCAATTGATTGGGGTCAATGTTTACCTCACAGGAGATTTTGCGGGATTCCATCTCGGCTTTGAACAGCAATTGCGCGGTGTTGAACAGGCTGCTGACGGGCAGAATTTTATAGTTGGGTTTGGGGATCTTTGTGAGTTTGCGATAATTTTCCACAAAGTTTAACAATCCCTTGCTGCGATTCTCTATGGTCTGTACGGCATGGCCCACATCCGTGAGTGTTTCATCGGTTTCTGCCGGCTCTTTTTCCGCGCGGTTATTGAGCAGCGAGTTGGCGGTAGAGGCCAGGGACGAGATGGGGGTGATGGAATTCATGATCTCGTGCGTGAGCACCCGAATCAGGCTCTGCCAGGCTTCCAGTTCTTTTTCTTCAAGTTCGCTTTGAATGTTCTGGAACGAGATGAGTCGAAAATTGCGATGACGCATGACAAAATCGGTTACGAAAATCATCATCTGCTGGAGCTCGTCATTGACCCGGATCTTCAATATGGCGCGCTCTCCATGCGAGAGGGAGGTGATGCGGTCCGCGAGTCCTGTGTCAAAGGATTTCAGTTTTTCAATACTGCGAATGTTGGACATGTTGAGGATGCGCCGGGCGGCATTGTTAACCAGGTCTACTTTGCCGGTATCGTCAAACACGATCAGGCCAATACCAATGTGTTGTACAATGGTCTGCAAATAGCGGTACTGCTCTTCTTTTTCCTCGCGGTTTTGTTTAATCTGTTCAACCACTCCGTTCAGCGCGGTGTTGAGCTCCCGGAATCCCGCGCCTTTTAAGCGGGGTGCCATATTGCGGGTAAAATCTGAATAGCGCAGGGCCTCAAAGAACCGGGCTAGCTCGGTGTTGGTATAATCTACAAACCGGACCAGGCTGATAACCTGCCAGACAGCAAGCAGCAAAAGGATGATGGGGATTCCCAAAATGCTGGTATTTTGCCACGTCCACACCAGCGCAAGCAGGGTAAGGGTGAGAAATATCACGCGTAAAACCACCAGTATGCGAAAACGCCTATAGACCATGCTTTTCCATCCTGCGGTAGAGTGAGGAGCGGGTAATACCCAGTTTGGAAGCGGCCTGGCTGATATTGTCGCCACTGAGATCAAGTGCTTTGCGGATAACAGATTTTTCGATATCGTCCAGATTATAGGTGTCAAGACTGAATCCGTCACCGGATTTTGCTTCCTGCATCATGAAATCGCCGGGCTGCAGCGCGGGGCTGTCGCTCATGATAACAGCTCGTTCAAGCGCATGGCGCAGTTCCCGGATATTACCTGGCCAGTGATAGGTTTGCAGTTTGGTCATGGCGCCGGTGCTGATACGTTTTATGGATTTTTTATATTTTTTCGCATAGTATTGCAGAAAATGGTCCACCAGCTGGGGAATGTCTTCCTGGCGGTCACGCAGGGGCGGCAAATGGATCTCTACGGTGTTGATGCGGTAGAGAAAGTCCTGCCGGAAACTCTTATCCTCGGTCATTTCGTAAAGCGGCATGTTGGTAGCGCAGATGAGGCGAATATCAATATCGCGGGACTTGTTAGAGCCCACGCGCAAGATCTTGCGCTCTTCGAGCACACGCAGTAGTTTAGCCTGCATGGAGAGGGGCAGGTTGCCGATCTCGTCCAGGAACAGGGTGCCGCCCGAGGCAATCTCAAAACGTCCGGGTTTATCCTGTCTGGCATCGGTAAACGCACCTTTGACATGGCCGAACAACTGGCTCTCGAACAGGGTTTCGGGAATGGCGCCCATATCAACGCTGATAAAGACATCGTCATTGCGCAGGGATTGCCGGTGCAGGGCACGGGCAACCAGTTCCTTACCGGTGCCGTTTTCGCCCATAATGAGCACATTGGCATCTGTTGCGGCTACTTTGGTTATGGCATCGAATACGCGCTGCATGGGGGGACACGAGCCGATCATCTCGTGAAAACGCTGGTCCATGTCGTCGCTCATTTGCTGCTGGCGGGAGCGGAGTTTATCGATTTCCAGACGCGAATTTCTCAGGTTCATGGCAACCGAAAGGGTTGCCTGCAGTTTTTCGTTCTGCCAGGGTTTCATTATAAAATCCGTTGCGCCGGCTTTCATGGCGCGCACGGCAAGGTCCACATCTCCATAGGCGGTCATGAGAATAACGATTACCGAGGGATCGATTTTGTGGATCTCTTCCAGCCAAAAGAATCCTTCCGAGCCGCTGGTCATATCGCGGGTAAAGTTCATATCCAGCAGAATAATATCATAGTGTTCGTTTTTGAGCAGTTGGGGAATGCGCTCGGGATCGTCTTCGATATGAACGAGCGCGCTGTTTTGTTTGAGCAGCAGTTTTGCCGCGGTAAGGATGTCTTTATTGTCATCCACAACCAGTATTTTACCCAGAGGGTCCATTGCAAATCCTTGTATATTGTTTTTAGGTTTGTTTGGTAATTTGCAAAGGGTTACGGGATAATATAAGAATAATCCTGTTCTTTGCAAATGATTTAATGTCCGATATCGGACACTGTTTGTCTGATATCGGATAAAAGCGGCTAATTTGAGCGTTTGAAAATGTGCATAAGTTCAATAAAAACAGTATTGGCACGCTTTATGCTTTATACGTTCAAAAATAATACCAATATCGGGAAAGAAAATGGATCGAGTTATTCAAAAGAAAAAGTGGCCGCCAAAGAAAATTGCAATGACTGCAGCAGGCGGAGTATTTATTATATTTGTTTTGTACCAGTTGTTGTTCAGCGATCACAGTTCAAGACTGAATGTTCAGGCCGAGCGTATTACCATATCCACCGTAAAGCAGGACAAGTTTCAGGAATTTATTCCGGTGACGGGCACAGTGATTCCCATTACTACGATTTATCTGGATGCCATTGAAGGCGGCCGTGTGGAGACGAAATTTTTGGAAGCGGGTACCTTTGTGCAAAAAGGTGATAGCATTTTACAGCTTACCAATACCGATTTGATCATGGATATTATGTATCGTGAAGCGGAGCTTTTTGCTCAGAGCAATAATCTGCGTAATACCCGTTTGAGCATGGAAGAAAAACGTCTCAGTCTGCAAGCCCAACTGCTGGAACTGGATTATAGTCTGAGAATGCAAAGACGGACCTATGATCGCGCACAGGAATTGTTGGATAAAAAATTGATCTCTGATAAAGAGTATGAAGAAGCGCGGGACAATTACGAATATCTTGCCAAAAAGCGTGAGTTGACTTTGGCGTCGCACAAGCAGGATTCGTTGTATCGTGAGGCGCAGGTACTGCAACTTGAAGCGTCTTTGAAACGTATGGAAGATAATCTTGATCTGGTTAAGCAGAATATGGAAAACCTGACATTGCGCGCACCCATCACCGGAAATTTGACATCCCTGAATGCCGAGATTGGAGAATCCAAGACACGCGGTGAGCGACTGGGCCAGATCGATGTTCTGGACGGATTCAAGATCCGTGTGCAGGTGGATGAGCATTATATTGCACGTATTTCTCCCGGTCAGACCGGCGAGTTTACTTTTGCGGGCAAGGACCACAAGCTGGTAATCAAAAAAATCTATCCCGAAGTGCTTGAAGGCCGATTTGAAGTGGATATGGAATTTGTTGGAGCTGAACCGGAAGGTATACGTCGTGGTCAGACGGTACATATCCGATTGGCGCTGGGTGATCTTTCGGAAGCTCTTTTGCTGGCTACTGGCGGATTTTACAGTTCTACCGGCGGGCAGTGGGTATATGTGGTTGATGATGACGGCAGCACCGCACGTAAGCGTGACATCCGGATTGGCCGCCAAAACACCCGCGACTATGAAGTGCTTGAAGGGCTTGAGCCGGGTGAAAATGTCATCACTTCGTCATATGAGACGTTTGGGGATATTGATGTGCTTGTGTTAAAGTAAGACGGCAGATGGGAGATGTGAAACGGCAGACAGAAGATATGAAACGATAGACGGGAATTAAAGCTGTAAGCTATCAGCTATAAGCTATCAGAAAAACAGGAGGGGAGTTGAATGCAGGATTTTAGGAATTTAAAGGTGTGGAAGAAAAGCCATAAAGTTGTGATGGAAGTATATAAGTTGACAAAAGCATTTCCAAAAGAGGAATTATTTGGACTTTCAAGTCAAATGAGACGAAGTGCAGTATCAATACCTTCGAATATAGCGGAAGGTTGTTGTCGAAGCAGTGATGCAGAATTCAGCAGGTTTTTATTCATAGCTTCGGGCTCCGCTAGTGAGTTAGATTATCAGTTGTTGTTATCAAAGGATTTGGAATATATAGATGAATTGAATTACAAAAAGACATCTGACTCATTAAATGATGTAAAGCGTATGCTTGCAGCATTAATTACACGACTAAAGGCTGAGAGCTGATAGCTAACAGCTGAAAGCTTTTAGATAGATTGTATTAACAAGAATAAAAATAAAAAATCAATTTTTGCTAGCATAGATAAAGGAATCAAAAATGATCAAAACAACAAATCTTAACAAAGTCTATCGTACGGATGAGATTGAGACGGCAGCGCTGAACAATATTAATTTCCAGGCCAATGAGGGCGAGTTTGTGGCCATTATGGGGCCATCAGGGTGTGGCAAGTCGACGCTGCTAAATGTAATTGGCTTGATTGATACTATAGACGGTGGTGATTATTTTTTCAATGGTGAGAATGTTGCCAAATACAATGAACGTCAACGCGCCAACCTGCGCAAAGGCAACATTGGATTCATCTTTCAATCTTTTAACCTGATCGATGAATTGACAGTGTTTGAGAACATTGAACTGCCGCTGTTGTATATGAAAGTCCCGGCCAAAGAACGCAAAGAACGGGTAGAGCATGCCATGGAATATATGCAGATCATGCACCGGAAAAACCACTTTCCGCAGCAATTGTCCGGTGGTCAGCAGCAACGTGTAGCGGTTGCGCGCGCGGTTGTGGCAGACCCCAAAGTGATCCTCGCGGATGAACCGACCGGTAATCTCGATTCACGTCATGGTGACGAAGTAATGAGCATACTTACCGAGCTGAATGATAAAGGCACTACCATTGTGATGGTAACCCACTCGCCGACGTACGCGGAATTCAGCAACCGGATTGTGCATCTGTTCGATGGTAAAGTCGTAACCGAGAATATGCGCAATCAGTTTCATGTGTAAAGAAAAGTTGTCAGTTATCAGTAGTCAGTAATCAGTAAGAAAATCTGTGGATTGGAATTAGTATTCTAAAAACTGAAAACTGACGGCTGATAACTATAGTTAGTTAATTATGATGTATAACAGAATAGATGTGTTGATTTGGTATATAGATTAATTTTGGGAGAAATGATGATCCATTTTTTTCGGTTGTTTTATCGCAATTTGATCAGGAACAAGACATTTTCGGTCATTACCATATCAGGATTTACGCTGAGCCTGACAGTGGTTCTGCTGTTATCCGCTTTTGTGTTTAATGAATTGTCGTATGACAAGAGTTTCAGCAAAGTCGACCGTATTTATCGGATGATCAAAGATGATGGCGAGAGCGATATCAATGAAGATGCAATTGATTATCTGACCTATGATTTCCCTGAAATTGAAAATGTATGCCGATATAACTATTTTATTAATTTTCGGGGAGCACTGACATATAATCTGCATTCAACCAAGGTCAATCAAATTCTGCATACCGAACCATCATTCTTTGATATTTTTGATGTGGATTTTGTATATGGTAACAAAGAGACTGCTCTGAGCGATATGAATTCTATTATTTTAACTGAAGAAATTGCACAAAAAATATTTGGAGAGCGGAACCCGGTTGGTGAGCCGGTAACCGTTTATCATAAAAATGATTTGACCGTGAGTGCTGTAATCAAATCCCTGCCAGAGAATTCAAGCTTTCAGCCAAAAACAATTATTCACAGAGATCTGAAATCTGTAGTAAACAGTTATTCAGATGGTGACAAGATTATATACTTTAACCGATATTTTGTGCTGCTTGAGCCTGGCAGTGATGTTACGGCAGTTAATGATAAACTGTCCGCGCATTTGGTTGAGCATAATATGGTTAAAGAAGCGGTAAGCCTGATGCCGCTGAAAGACTCTTATTTTAGTGATGTCAGGGACAACAGCCATTTAATGCATGCCAATTTGAGGTTGATCCGGATTCTAGGTGCAATTGCCCTGTTGGTTCTGTTGATCTCGATTTTAAATTTTGTTGTATTATTTACAGCGCAGTATATGACAAGGATAAAAGAGATTGGTACCAAGAAAACTGTGGGTGCTGGAAGTAAAGCCATCTTTTTTCAATTTATTTTGGAATCTGTTTTGATTGGCACCATATCACTTTTAGCAGCTATTTTATTGTCCGGATTGACCAAGCCCTTGTTTGAGTCCATTGTCAATAAATCTTTTGATATGAATTATATATACTCTATGCCGACGGTTCTGTTGATTCCTGCGGGCTTGATCCTGATCTCAGTGTTGGCGGGATTGTTCCCTGCGATACTGGCATCGCGTTACTCTGTTCTCTCCATGTTCCGCAATGTAGACGGTAATGCGCTCAAGATCAAGTCGGGATTACTGACCGTGCAGTATACGGTTAGTATAATTTTGATCACGGCATTGATAGTGATCGGTCTACAGATGAAGCATGTTAAAAATATGGATTGGGGATTTGATAAAGATTGTCTGGTCAAAATTGAAACTTCATGGCGGATCAAAGATAAACTCCCATTGTTGAAACAGAAAATTATAGAATCTCCGCAAGTATATCATGTTACCTGTTCAAACAGCGGACCCGGTGCAGTATACATGTCTTGCGGTTGGAATGAGGCAAAGGAGCTGGGGACCTGGGACCAGAGTGTTTCCATGTTTTTGGTGGATACAGATTTTTTCAATGTGTTTGATGTGCCAGTCATTGAAGGAAGAAATTTTAATACTACAGAGAAAAACAATGTCATTATTATTAATGAATCTGCCAGAAAACTGGTGAATTGGGAGTCGATTGAGGGTAAAAAAATAAACGGTAATGATGTTATTGGTGTTGTTAAAGATTTTCACACAAAGAATATGTACAAAACGCTTGGACCGGTATTCTTTGCTTATGACCAGGACAGCTATTATACCTGGCTTTCTTTGCGAATTGCGCCTGATAATATTTCCGGTACTTTGGATTATATCAAGAACGTTTGGGGCGAGGTATGTCCTGAATTTGTATTAGAATATTCTTTTTATGACGAATGGTATGATGCCATGTATAAATCTGAAGAAAGACTGGGATTCGCAATCCGGATTTTTTCTGTAATTGCCCTGCTGATCACAGCTATGGGTACTTTTGGTGTGGTTCAGTTTACGACTCGTCGTCGTGCAAAAGAGGTAGGCATTCGCAAGGTGAACGGTGCATCTGTGCGGGAGATAACAGTCCTGCTTAACCGGGACATGCTGAAATGGACTGCTATTGCTTTTATTATCGCTGTACCGGTGAGCTGGTATATCATGAACAAATGGCTTGAGAGCTTTGCTTATCGTACTGAGCTGGGCTGGTGGATATTCGCTATCTCGGGTGTTGCAGCCATATCCGTTGCATTAATGACAACCAGTTGGCAGGTTATCAAGACGGCTACAGCGAATCCAGTCGAGGCGTTGAGGTATGAATAAAGTTTTCGGTTATCAGTATTCAGTTATCAGTAATAACGGAACTTGTTGCTGTAAACTGACGACTGATTACTGATGACTGGATACAAATAATAATTTAGTATAGATAAAAAAAGAGTGTTTTCATCATTCCAGGAGATTCAATGTTAATTAATTATCTGAAAATTGCGATACGAAATCTGTTAAAACATAAACAATATTCCATTTTAAATATAACCGGATTGGCGGTGAGTCTGGCTTGTGTGATATTTATTTTGCAGTGGGTGCAGCATGAGCTGAGTTATGATGGATTTAATGATCAATCGGACCGGATTTACCGGGTTATATCCGATTTTCATAATAATGCTGCCAAATGGGCCTCTACTCCCGGTCCTATGGCGCCGGAGCTTGAACAGGAATTGCCGCAGGTATTAAAAGCCACCCGGTTCAGAAGCGGGGTAAATACATTATTCCGGTATAACAATGAAGCCATGTTTGAAGATGGGGTGGCGGTAGCAGACCCATCCTTTTTTGATATTTTTTCAGTTGAATTTTTAGCCGGAGATGGCGCGAGTGCATTGTCCGCACCGGACAGGATTGTTTTTACTGAAAGCGCGGCAAAAAAATATTTTGGTGACAATAATCCCCTGGGTCAGCAAATAGAAGTGAATTCAGTATTGATGACAGTTGCCGGGGTAATCAGGGACTGGCCGGAAAACTCGCATATGGGTTTTCGTTTTTTGACCTCTTTTGAGGCAGCTGAAAAACGTAACGATCTGCTAACTCGCTGGAACCGATTCCCTACATATACCTATGTACTGATAGATGAGCAGTCTAATCCACAAGCGGTTGCCGGTAATATTACTTCGTTATATAAGAAAAATAACACGAATCCGAATACAAACAAGAGTTTTGAATTACAGCCATTACAGTCCATACATTTGAATCCCGGTTTGTTCAATGATGACAGTAGCACCGTGAATCGAAATTACATTTATATATTTTCTGTCATTGCTGTTTTCATTTTGCTCATAGCCTGTATCAACTATATGAGCATATCCACGGCCCGGTTTACCAATCGTGCCAAAGAGATTGGCTTGAAAAAGGTAATGGGCGCAGCCAGAAAAGACATTGTAATGCAGTTTATGGGTGAATCGTTTTTAATTACATTTGCGGCCTTTATCCTTGCACTGGGACTTGCAGTTATAGGATGTCCCATTTATGCGCAATTGTCAAGTTCTGTTTGTGCTTTAAATTTAACCAATCCGGAATTTTTGATTTCATTGGTGGGAGTTTTAATTATTACCGCATTGATTGCGGGAGCATATCCTGCATTTTATCTTTCCGCAATTAAACCGCAATCGGCATTTAAACAGAAAATCAAAGCGGGAAAATCTTTTGGGTTCCGTCATGTACTCACTATCGTTCAGTTTTCCTTATCCATTGCGTTAATAACCGGTATGCTGGTTGTAAATGAGCAGGTACATTATCTGCAGAACAAATCTTTGGGTTTCAACAAAGAGAATATTCTTTGCGTTGAAGTAAACCGGGGTGTTGATGTGGATTACGAATCCATGCGGGATGAACTGCTGCGTCAGCCCGGAATTGCCGGTGTGGCTGTGAAAAACTGTTCTCCCGAGCATATTGCCCGTGCTACCCAATCCGTAAACTGGCAGGGCAAAGATCCGGATGAGGACGTAATATGGGAAGTCAACTGGATCAACGAATCCTATTTATCGGACCTGAATGTAGAACTATTGTTCGGTAGGAGTTTTTCACCAGACTATCCTGGTGATGTTCAAAACGCAGTCATTATCAATGAAACCGGTTTGAGCCGGATGGGTATTACAGACCCCATCGGGAAATCGATCTCGGTTTATGGAAATGACAATCCGGGAACCATTGTAGGTGTGATCAAAGACGCCAATTTTCACTCGCTGCACAAAAGCGTTGAACCACAGGTGTTTTTACCCATGACAGAAGAGCCTGTCAGCGCTATGGGATTTACTCTTTTGGTGCGAACCGGTGACAGGATTGATGAGAGTATCCGGTCTATTAAAAGTGTTTGGGACAGACGCGTTACTGGATATCCCCTCGAATACAGCTTTTTAGATGAACGATATGAACGCATGTACCAATTGGAGCAGCGGATTAAGCTCCTTTTTAACGGATTTACCGTGTTTGCCATATTTATCTCGTGCCTGGGATTATTTGGATTTGCCTCGTTCATGGCTGAAAAACGAACCAAAGAGATTGGTGTACGTAAAGTGCTGGGTGCTTCATTGAGCAGTATTCTAAGATTATTACTGAGTGGATTTGTAAATCGTATTCTGATTTCAAGTGTGATTTCCTGGCCCATAGCCTGGTATGCCATGCACAAGTGGCTTGAGAATTTTGCCTACCGGATCAATATTACCGTATGGCCATTCCTGCTGGCAGGTACGGCAGCGCTTTTGATTGCCATGCTGACCGTGAGTTTACAGGTGATTAAAGCGGCAACGGCTGATCCGGTCGATGCGTTGAGGTATGAGTAATATGTTTTTCACTAATCTTAAATATTCTATCCGTTATTTATGGAAATTTAAAACTTATTCCGCTATCAGCATTATAGGTTTTACCATAGGATTGTGTTCCTGCATTTTGATCGCTTTATATGTCCAAGATGATCTTGGATATGATGCATTTCATGAAAAAGTCGATAACATTTATCGTCTGGTTTTGCAATATGACTCTCAGGGAGCTACGAAATATCATCCAAATGCGCCTGCTCCAATCGCTTTAGAAATTGCCAAAAGTATTCCGGAGATTGAAACCATTGTAAGGTTTGCTGACGGGCAAAGATATACCATCACAAATCAAAATAGAGAAATTCAAAAAAATACATTTCTATTGGTTGATAAAAGCTATTTTGACATATTCGATGTAAAACTCGTAAAAGGAGACGCTGGTACAGTTTTTAGAAATATCAACTCTGTTGTCATTACCCAATCTGTTGCTCACAAACTTTTTGGCGATTATGATCCGATCGATCAAGTCATAACCGTTGGTACAAAGCCGTTTACCCACGATTATACGGTTACTCATGTTGTAGATGACCCGCCTTCAAATTCACGATTTCAGTATGAGCTATTGGCCTCTTTTGAAAAGCTATATACAAAAGGCAATGAAGGGAACCTGAGCTGGAGCGCCTATAATTATCCGACTTATGTTTTATTAAACAAAAATAGCAATGTTGAACAGGTTGAAAAAAAACTTTCGGGTTTGCTATATGCGCATAATCAGGACAGTAAATTTTTGCTGCAGCCTCTATTAAAAACACATATAGATATTGATCCGATTAATGATTTGCCAACTGACAAAGACAGTTCACATATCTATATTTTTATCGGAATTTCTGTTTTGATACTGATCTTGGCCTGTTTCAATTATATAAACATGACCACTTTGCAAATAATGACCAAAGAAAAAGAGATAGGATTACGTAAAGTTATAGGCGCAAAACGGCATCAATTGTCGATTCAGTTTGTGGCAGAAACCATGTTTTTAATGATTGTCTCTTTAATTGTTTCATTGGTTTTGGCAACCTATATTTTACCTATATTTAATCATTACACAGGTAAAGAGATATCTTTGCACTATTTATACAACTTTAAATTTATGACCGTACTTTTATTTGCATCTGTTTTGGTTGGGAGTGTTGTGGGGATTTATCCCGCGTTTTATCTTTCCAAGCTCAAACCTATCTCGAATATAAATAAAGAAGCTGTTCCCCATACATTCGGTTTTAGAGGTGCTTTGGTGGTATTGCAATTCACTATCACGATACTCTTTATGGTTTGCATGTTTGTAATGCGACACCAAATGCAATATACCAGTTCCAAAAAGCTGGGATATGATAAGGACCATTTAATTGTTCTTCCCATATATGAGAATCAGGATCAGCAAAAATATGATGTTTTTAAAACAGAGATACTTAAAAATGCCAGTATAAAAGGTGTAACAGCAACATCTTATTTGCCCAGCGAGCCCGGTTTTAACCAGAACGTAATTTTTAAAGGCGAGGCCGCAAACAAGATGAAATATATCAACTGGATCAGTGTGGATTATGATTTTATAAACACGTTTGGTCTTGAATTGAAACAGGGTGGTACCTTTTCCGGGGAACCCTACCGGCGGTCTCACAAGACTTATATATTGAATGAATCTGCCGTGAAACAATTGGGGTGGGACAATCCAATCGGTGAACCTATGAAAATTATTGAATGGGGTGAAATCGCAGGTGTTGTAAAAGATTTCAACTTTGAATCTTTACATCACAAAATCGAACCGATGGCAATCTATCTTTACCCGGAATTATGCAAGTTCCTGCTTGTGCGGGTTGATCCAAACGCGATTCACGATTCCATTGAATATCTTTCCGATGCCTGGAATGATATTTTTCAAACTGAATTTAGTTACTCTTTTTATGACAAAGATTTTGATAATCTGTATCGATCTGAAATTCAGCAGAATGAAATTTTTTCTTATATATCCGGTTTGTCAATTTTTATTTCTGTGCTTGGTTTGCTGGGGCTTACTTTATTTACCGTTGAACGGCGGACAAGGGAAATTGGAATACGTAAAGTTTTAGGATCATCGGTACAAGAAATTATTCTTATGATAATTTCTGATTTTGTGCGATGTATAGTTTATGCTAACCTTTTTGCCTGGCCCATAGCCTGGTTTGCCATGCACAAGTGGCTTGAGAATTTTGCCTACCGGATCAATATTACCGTATGGCCATTCCTGCTGGCAGGTACGGCAGCGCTTTTGATTGCCATGCTGACCGTGAGTTTACAGGTGATCAAAGCGGCAACAGCTGATCCGGTGAAAGCGTTGAGGTATGAGTGAAAACAGCTTTTAGCTATAAGCTATTAGCTGTCAGTATGAGTTGACTGTGAAAAATATAAAGCTAATAGCTGATAGCTTTGATTGAAAAAATAAAATTAAAAAAGAGTGTTAAATGCTGCTTAGTTATTTTAAAATCGCAATTCGAAACCTGCTCAGAAACAGGGTAATATCCATTATCAATGTTGCCGGACTGGCAGTCAGCATGGCATGTGCGATCCTTATCTTTATGTGGATACAGGATGAAAAGAGCTTTGATGCTTATCATGACGATGTGGATCGTATATACCGAGTAGCTGTTACAGAAACATCTCCCATTGCCGAGCATAGTCATGCCAGTGTTACCGGTGCGTTGGCAGTAGCATTGCGCGAGAATTATCCCCAGATTGAGCATATAGCGCGGATATTGCCGCAGCCGGGCAAGGTTATACAGGTGGGACCAGAGCAGAAGTTCAACGAAAAGAATTTCTTTATCGTTGATGATGATTTTTTTGATATTTTTACTCTGCCATTTGTCTATGGCTCGGCGGAGGATGCATTTCAGGGCAGCAAATCCATAGTGATTTCAGAAAGGATAGCGAAAAAGTATTTTGGGGATACAAATCCTTTAGGCCATGTATTGTGGATCAATAATAATGAGGTAACAGTTACCGGTGTGGTTATAGATACACCCCGAAACAGTCATTTGCAGTTTGATATTCTTGCACCGTTAAAGCCTGTAGAAAAGGCCCGGTTTTTTTCGGACTGGACCATACGAATCTCGATCTATACTTTTATAAAATTAAAACCGGGGATTGATGCGGCTGAGTTTGAAAAAAGTATTGCCCATATTGCAAACAATTATATCGGTGAAGAACTCACGAATGATAATATGGAAAAAACCTATTTCCTGCAGCCCATGCGCGATATTTATCTCTATTCTGAGCTTGAAAGTGAAGCCCCTGTCCACGGCAATGCTTTCTACGTATATGTATTCAATCTAACAGCGCTTATCATTGTTCTGATCGCAGGCATTAATTTTATCAACCTGACCACAAGTCGTTCTTTGAGACGTGGAAAGGAAGTGGCTGTGCGCAAGGTGGTTGGAGCAGGAAAATCGCATATCATCCGTCAATTGTTATTTGAGATTATGATAATGGTATTAATCTCGCTTGCGCTGGCAATCATAATGTCAGAAGTTTCGATTCCGGTTTTCAACAATCTTACCGGCAAGGAATTTCAGCATTTTGAATGGCTGAACCCGGGATTTGTTATAAGCGCATTTGGATTGATATTACTGGTATCTCTGATCTGTGCGGCATACCCGGTATGGATATATGCGTCTTTTACACCGCAACAGGTTTTTAAAAAAATGAAATTCAGTGACAGCGGGACGTTTTCCGTGCGCAAGCTGCTGGTTATTATGCAGTTTGCATTGTCTATTGCTTTGATTGCAGGAACACTCACGGTGTTCAGACAGATGCATTTTGTAAGAAATATGGATATGGGGTTCAACAGTGAGCAAAAGCTGATTATACCCATAAGGGCCGAACGTTCCGCTGGACTCGATTTCTATGAGCAAGCCAAGCAGGAATTTATAAACAATCCGTCTATTTCCAATGCCTGTATGGCAAGGGCCATTCCGGGAGTCGGTGGATTGTTATCATTTGATGTGTGGCTTGTAGGGCAATCCGATAACAAATTGCAGCCCATGGAATTCAGCATGATCGACAATGATTATTTGCAAATTTTCGACATCCCGATTCTGGCCGGGCGGACGTTTTCTTCAAGTCCTGCTGATATTTATCATAGTGTAGTCATTAATGAGACTGCCCGCAAGGCGTTTGGTTTTAACAGTAATGAAGAGGCGCTGGGTAAAGCGATAAATCCCGGATACGAGACGGAAACACCGTTAACGATCATCGGCGTGAGCAAAGATGTACATTATGAATCGCTGCATACTATAGTCAGGCCATTGTATTTTGCTTTGTCACCCGAGTGGTTTAAGGCAAACGGCCAAAATCCATTCCGGTATATCGTTTTGACCGTACAGACCAGCAACTTGACAGAAACTCTCGGTTTTGTGAAAAGCAAACACCAGCAATTGTTCCCGGGCCGTAATTTTGAATATTTTTTTCTGGATGAGCAGGTACAGCAGCAATATATCCGTGATGAACAGTTTGCCATGGTTTTCAATATATTTACCGGATTCGCGATCCTGATATCCTGTGTCGGGTTGCTGGGTCTTGCAATTTTCAATGCTGAACAACGGGTAAAGGAAATCGGATTAAGAAAAGTACTGGGCGCATCTGTACCGGGTATAGTTTTGCATTTGTCTGGTGATTTTATAAAGTGGGTGCTGCTTGCTAATATATTTGCCTGGCCTGCTTCCTGGTATGCCATGAATAAATGGTTGCAGGGATTTGCGTACCGGGTTGATCCCGGAATCTGGCCGTTTCTGTTGGCAGGTGTATTAGCGTTGGTTATTGCGTTACTGACAACCAGCGGCTATACAGTCAAGGCGGCTTCTGCTGATCCGGTGGACGCGTTGAGGTATGAATAAAATTGACAGTTGTCAGTAATCAGTTGTCAGTAATCAAAAGAATAGGCCCGGTGTCTTGGAAACTGATGACTGAATACTGATCACTGAAAACCAGAATAAAAAAGGTGTGAAATGAAGATCATAATCAGACAATTATTAAAAAATAAAATCCATTCTACAATCAACATCCTGGGTTTGGCGCTGGGTATGGTCTGCGCGCTGTTTATTTTATTATGGGTGCAGGATGAGTTGAGCTTTGACCGGTTTCATGAAGATGCCGAGAATATCTACCGGGTAATTGATATTGAAACCTATTCAAGTGGAGAAGTTTTGTTGTTTTCAACCAATCCACCAGACCTGGGACCTTTACTTGCCGCGGATTATCCTGAAATTCAGAGTGCTCTGCGCATGAAATCTATTGGTAAGCATGTGTTACAATATGAGGACAAGAAATTTAATGAAACACGAATTTTGAGTGCTGATCAAAATTTTTTCGAGTATTTCAGTTTCACATTTAAAAACGGAACACCTGAGAATGCATTAACAGAGCCTATGTCTATTATATTGACAGAGCCCATGGCAATTAAGTATTTTGGTACTGTTGAAGCATTGGGCAAAACGCTGCGTATTGACGGTAAACATGATTATAAAGTAACCGGTGTTTTAAAAGACCTGCCTTCTAATACAATCCATAGTTTCAAGTTTATTATTCCTTTTGAATCCATTGATAGCTTTGGAGAACCCAAAGAGAACTGGAATTATTACGCGTTCACAACATTTGTAAAGCTAGAAAACGGAATTGACGAAAACGTTGTTGATGAAAAAATTAAACCGATTATTAAAGACCGGTTTGAAGATGCACTTGTTGATTTGTCCTTGCAGCCATTGACCGATATCCATTTGAGATCAGGGACCATGTGGGGTATGGGCGGTAATGGGGATATACGATATATTTACATTTTTTCAATATTGGCTGTGATTGTGTTATTGCTGGCATGTATCAATTTTATGAACCTGAGCACCGCGAGGGCAGGCAACCGGTCAATGGAAGTTGGGCTGCGCAAAGTGATTGGGGCCGGGAAAAAAGATTTGGTAATGCAGTTTATGGGCGAGACACTGATTTACACGTTTACTGCTTTTCTGATCTCACTGGTATTATTGAAACTGTTCATGCCGGTGTTTGAAATGATTTCAGGTAAACAATTATCTATCAAGATAATTCAGGATGTCAGGATATTGATTGGATTTGTATTGGTCGCGTTTTTGACCGGAGTGATATCCGGCAGCTATCCTGCATTCTTTTTGTCATCATTTAATCCGGTTAAAGTTTTGAAAGCTAAATCCGGATTTGGATTAAAAGGAAAAGCTTTTCGCCGGGTGTTGGTGTCATTTCAGTTTGTTATTACCATTGTTTTGATTGCAAGTTCAATGGTAATAAATCAGCAGCTGCATTATATGCGGAACCATAAACTTGGGTATAATCATAGAAATGTTTTAATGATAGATTTGCAAAATAAACCGGCAACCCAAATTGAATTATTAAAGAGGGAGATAGAGGGCTGCCGCTTTGTAACAAGAGCGAGTGGAGTTTCATATTCACCATCATATCTTGGGCATTCTATAGTAATGGATGACTGGGACGGTCGTAAAGGGGAAGAAAATTTTCTGATTCATATATTATCTGCGGATGAAGATATGGTGAATACCCTTGAAATGCAGATGGTACAGGGACGCTTTTTTTCGCGCGAGTTTCCGTCTGATTCTTCCAAAAGTCTGGTAATTAATGAAGCTGCCATGAAAATGATGGGATTTGATAATGCTGTGGGTAAGCGCGTAGGTGATCGAACCGTTATAGGGGTGGTAAAAGATTTTAATTTTCGTTCACTACACGAAAAGATTGGTCCGTTAATGATCAATAATAAAATTAACAATACAAGATTTTTAATAGTGCGAGTTGAACCCAATGGTATGAACAGTACTATCAATGATATAGAGTCCCTCTGGAAGACACTGGTCCCGGATGTTCCTTTTGAGTACAGTTTTATAGATGAAGAAATAGAAGATTATTATAAAGCAGACCAAAAAGTGGAAAATGTGATCAATAGTTTTACAGCACTTGCTCTGGTTATAGCAGGTTTGGGATTGCTGGGACTTTCCATGTTTACCGCTGAACAGCGCACCAAAGAAATTGGCATTCGTAAAGTATTAGGTGCACCGGTATCGGGAATCATCCTGTTAATGACAAGTGATTTCGCACGCTGGGTATTGGCGGCAAATATTATCGCATGGCCGCTAACCTGGTTCATGATGAACAAATGGCTGCAGAATTATGCGTATCGTGTAGATTTGGAGTTTTGGATATTTGTACTAGCGGGTTTTGTGGCTTTGGGAATTGCTGTGCTGACTACAAGCTGGCAAACCCTCAAAGTGGCAACGATGGATCCTGTAAAGACGTTGAGGTATGAGTAAAAGTTGTCAGTAGTCAGTGATCAGTTTTCTGCGAAACGGCAGACGAATGACGTGAAACGAGTTCCAGTTGTTTGCTAAAAGTTGTGAAATTAAGGAATGAATATGATTAAAATGACATTCAGAAATATTTTGAAAAACAAAACCACTTCCGTAATCAATATTTTGGGATTGGCATTCGGGTTGGTTACGGTGGTGTTTATTTATCTATATATCAGTAATGAAACCGGGTATGATCGGTATCATAAGGACGCGGACAGGATTTACCGTGTGGGATTGAGCATAAAAAATGATGCCTCTGATCGTGATTATGCTATGAATGTACCACCGTTGGGTCCCGCGTTAAAGGAGCAATTCCCTCAGGTTGAAGCCAGTGCAAGGGTAATGAGCTTTTTTAATCGGGTAAATGTAAAATATGAAAGCAAAACTTTTTATGAAGACCTGATGCTGTACGTGGACCCGTCAATTTTTCAGGTATTAACGCTGCCATTCGTTGCCGGGAATACGGAAACGGCTTTGAATGATTTGAATTCCATAGTCATCACGCAATCTATTGCTGAGAAATATTTTGGTGACGGAGATCCGATTGGTAAAATATTAAAAGTGGATAAGCGGGATTATACCGTGTCTGCGGTACTGAAAGACGCACCACAGCAGACCCATTTACCGTACAATATATTTATTTCCATACATCAACTGGACCGGCTGCCGTGGATGCAGGACTGGAACTGGCCGGGAATGTATACCTATATCAAACTGCGTGCTCAGGTGAATCCTGATGATTTTAGTCAGGCACTTGCCGGATTTGCAGAAACACATACCACTCGTGATCCTTCAGGTGAAAACCGTTATTCGTATATTTTGCAGCCAATCCGGGATATTTATCTCCATTCCGGTTTAGAGTATGAATTTACAGCAACCGGAAATGTGAAACGTTTATATCTGTTTGGCGGGATTGGATTGCTGGTGCTGTTTACAGCCATGTTTAACTATATCAATTTGACCACAGCGCGGGCGGTAAAACGGAGTAAAGAAATTACGGTTCGCCGGGTTGTTGGTGCAGACAGAATTCAGCTTGCAATTCAGTTTTTTTTCGAGTCGTTTTTGTTATTAATGATCTCGTTAGTCCTGGCTTTGATTGCTGTATTGGTTCTGATGCCCATGTATCGGTCCTTGTTGTCAGTCGATATACATGTCTTAAATCTGTTGACATTTAAAAATTGTGCTTTTGTATTATCGATGATGGTTGTAACCGGAATGTTGATTGGTATTTATCCTTCTTTGTTGATTTCATCATATAAACCCATAACGTTGATCAAAGGGGGGATGATGAAGAACAGCAGCGGATTTGGTATCCGCCGTGTACTGGTGACATTGCAATTTGCTGTTTCGGTATTGCTAATTATTGGTACGCTGGTGGTAGGGGGGCAAATCCGTTACATGAAAAACAGGGATGCGGGATTTGACCAAACACAAAAGCTAGTGGTCCCTGTACAGGGGATACGGGCTATGGAGAGAAACTATCAAGCGCTAAAGTCTGGTTTTGAACGTATTCCGGATGTGTTGAGTGCCGCTGCATCGGCATCTGTTCCGGGACAAGGTGCGGGCAGTATGATGACATCTGTCATTGGGCAGAGTGATGATAAATCGCAAATGGTGTATTATGCCTTTTGGGATACGGATTTTCAATCCATGTATGATATTAAAATAATAGCGGGACGTGCGTTTGATAAAAATATTACCAGTGATGCACAGAATGCCTGCCTGGTGAATCAAGCTGCTTTGTCCGCTTTTGGCTGGAGTAACGCAACAGAAGCCTTGGGTAAACACATTAAAGAAGGTATGGATCAGCGCGAACTGGAAGTCGTGGGTGTGATCAAGGATTATAATTACCTTGGCGCGCAATACAAGATTGATCCGTTGTTGGTGCAGATCATGCCATCCACTTTTAGTCATCTGACATTAAAGGTAGATACCCGGGATCTGGACGGGTTGCTAAGTACGGTTAAAGAGACCTGGTCTCAGTTTTATCCTGATAAACCCTTCGAGTACTTTTTCCTGGACGAGAGTTTTGAGCGGTTGTATCATGCCGAAGAAGTTGCAGGACGTTTGGTTCAGATATTTACATTGTTGGCGCTGATCATTTCAGGTATGGGAATATGGGGTCTGGTAACCTTTGCCACGGAACAGAAAACCAAAGAAACCGGTGTGCGTAAAGTGTTGGGTGCGTCTATTTTTCATATCGTATATGGTTTGTTAAAGGATATTTTAAAAGGTATGCTTGTCGCTAATATTATTGCCTGGCCCGTGGCCTTCTGGCTGTTAAACAACTGGCTGGAGGGATACGCGTACCGGATATCACTGCAATGGTGGATGTTTGTTCTTGCCGGTATAGCGGCATTGGCTATTGCGTTGTCAAGCGTGATGTGGCAGGTGATTCGTGCGGCAAACGCGGAACCGGTAAAGGCGTTGAGGTATGAATAATAAAGCTGATAGCTGTCAGCTAATAGCTATCAAAAGCGTAGAACATGACTTTAATTAAAGTTGAAATTAGCATTGATTGAATGGAAATGCATCATGATAAGTAATTATCTAAAAATTGCGTTGAGAAATCTTTTCAAGAATAAAACCTTTTCTCTAATCAATATTCTGGGTTTGGCGATTGGTTTGACCGCCAGTTTTTTGATTATGCTTTGGGTGACGGATGAGCTCAGTTTTGACCGGTTTCATGAAAACGCGGATTCATTGTATATAGTGCTTGCGGATGAGCACCAGGGCGGTAATGTGCAAACCTATACTGAGACTCCGGGGCCATTGGCTGAAGCGCTTAAAACAGAAATCCCGGAGATTGTTAACGCAACGCGGGTAAACTATTTGGATGATTTTCTTGTCAGTTATGAGGATAAGCATTTTATCGAGAATCGCATTTTGGGTGTAGATTCAACATTTTTGAGCATGTTCAGTTTTCCCATGATAAGAGGTTCGTTGCAACAGGCGTTTAGCGATCCTGATAATGTTTTGTTAACAGAAAAAATGGCCCAAAAGTACTTTGGAGATACGGATCCTGTTGGCAAGACTTTGAAATTTGATCCTATATTTGAATTCAAGGTCGCAGGAGTGCTTGAAAATCTGCCCCGAAACTCTATGTTTGATTTCGAGTTTTTGGTCCCAATTAACACGTTTATGGTACGGTACAGCTCCCGGATAGATGATTGGAACGTTCCGGATATTGGTGCAACCTATATTCAACTGAATGAAAAAGGTGCTGCAACAAATGTTGCAGAAAAAATAGTAAATTTTACTCACAAACATTCAATTGATGATTTAACGCTGCGTATTTTTCCGTTTGTTGGAATTCATACCCATCCAGAATCGGTGCCTGTTAACGCAGCGGCTGTGGAGATAAAAGAAATTTATACTTTTTTAGGTATAGCCATTCTGATTTTAGTAATAGCCTGTATTAATTTTATGAATTTGTCCATTGCTCAATTTAGCAGACGTTTGCCGGAGATTGGTGTGAAAAAGGCAATTGGTGCGAACCGCAGTCAGTTGATCGTTCAGTTTGTTTTAGAATCACTTGTGGTTACCGCTGCGGCGTTTATGGTATCTCTGATATTTGTAGAGTTTATTTTGCCTTTGTTTAATCATATTGCCGGCAAGACATTTTCACATATTCCAACGGGTCAGCCTCTATTCTGGTCAGTTTTGGCAGGATTGACTGTGTTGACGGGGCTGGCTGCGGGAATTTATCCTGCATTATTTATCAGCAAATTCAGACCGGTTGCAATAATTAAAAATCAGATTATTCCCGGAAGAAATCGGGCAGGCATCCGCAAGGGTTTGGTTGTAGTACAATTTACACTTTCCATCCTTTTCCTTATCAGTACATTTGTTGTGTTTCAGCAGTTACGTTATGTAAGGAATTTTGACGTGGGCTATAACCACAAGAATGTAATCTCTATACCCATGGTACTGCATTGGGGATATCGGGAAGATGGTTCCTTTTATAATGGATTGAAAACGGAATTGCTTGAAAACCCTGACATTTTGGGTGTTACGCAATCTTTTCAATCTCCCGGAGACGTGCAAACTTCAGCGGCACCTGCCAACTGGGAAGGCAAACCGGATGGAGATTCTGAATTGGTTAATTGGCTCACAGTACATTATGATTTTTTTGATTTGTTTGATATTCCAATTGTTGATGGCCGGGCGTTTTCTAAAGAATTTGCGAATGATATGAGCAACTGGGATGGTGGTGCTTATATGCTGAATGAATCCGCCGCGAAAATGATGGGCCCCGGTTCGCCGGTGGGTAAATGGTTTGAACATTATGGCAAACGCGGTGAAATTATAGGTGTGGTTAAGGACTTTCACTACCGTAGTTTGAAAACACCGGTCAAGCCGCTGGCAATGTTTGTACAGCCATTTTTCAATCATGCCATATTGATCAAGATCCGGTCTGATCATATGCAGGAAACATTAAAATATATCCAGGATACCTGGCAAAAACACGGGCACAGTTATCCATTCAGTTATACCTTTGTGGATGACGAGTTGGAACAGGTCTATGCGGGTGAAGAGCGCTCCGCAGTATTGCTGAACAGTTTTGCTGTATTTGCCATGTTGATTGCCTGTTTGGGATTATTTGGCCTGGCGTCTTTTTCAATTCAGCAGAAAACCAAAGAGATTGGCATCCGCAAGGTGTTGGGATCATCTGTTTCAGGCATCTGGCAGCTGTTTGCTGCAGAATATATGAAATGGGTGGTGCTGAGTAATTTGCTTGCCTGGCCTGCCGGCTGGTATGTGATGAATAAATGGTTGTCGGGATATGCGTATCGTTCAAGTATACCGTGGTGGGTATTTATTGCAGCCGGCAGTATAGCGCTTGTTATTGCAATGTTGAGCATTGCCTGGCAGGTAAGTCGGGCGGCTAAGGCGGACCCGGTGAACGCGTTGAGGTATGAGTAGAACAAGCTGTAAGCTAATAGCTGTTAGCTAAAAGCCGTAAAATATGATAATTAACAAGTCTGTAGAGATAAGAGGAAATATGTTGATCAATTATTTTAAAATAGCTGTTAGGAATTTGTTCAAGCATAAACGCTTTACGCTGATCAATATTACCGGCCTGGCAATGGGTTTATGCTGTTTTATTCTGATTATGCTTTGGGTACAGGATGAGCTGTCTTTTGACCGGTTTCATAAAAATGCAAACAGGATATATCTTGCATCGCGTACCAGTAATGGCACAACGATTTCTGTTACTTCCCGGATGCTTTCTTTGGCTCTTTTGCAGGATTTCCCCCAGGTGGAAAATGCTACAGCGTGTATAAATTTACCGGAATCTATTAAGATATATCTGAAAAATGGTAACCGCGGATTTGAGGAGAACCTGGCATTTATTGATACGGAATTTTTTGAAATTTTTTCATTTGATTATATTGAGGGAACTCCCAAAACCGCTTTGGTTGATCCCAATTCGATTGTAATCACCAAAAGTATGGCAGAAAAATATTTTGGCAAGTCAAATCCTTTAGGGCAGACTTTGGTCCTTTCGTTGCTCGGTAAAGATACATCCATGAAAATTACAGGTATATTAAAAGATATACCCCGGAATTCACAAATCCAGCGAAGTATATTTGTACCTATCCCTTTTATTACTCAAACTTTTGGTATTGATAGCTGGAACAAGTGGGGGAATCAGCAATCCAATACATATATCCTTGTTAAAGAACATACTGATATTGCCGCATTAAATAAAGAAATTGCAGACTTTGAACGAGAGCAGCTACCCAATCAAAATCTGGATGATTTATATTATTCGTTAATGCCTTTAACAAAGCTGCATCTTTATTCCAAAGATATTGGTTTTTTTGAAGCAACCGGTGATATTATGTATGTTTACATGTTTTCTGCTATTGCAGTTCTTGTGTTATTGATTGCCAGTATGAATTATATCAACTTGTCAAACGCGCTTTCATTAAAGCGAGCGAGAGAAATTGGTATACACAAGGTGGTTGGCGCAGTACGGAAAAATCTGGTTTTGCAGCATTTTAGTGAGACATTTATTATAACCGCGGCTGCACTTTTTCTGGGGCTTTTGCTGGCAGAGCTGTTTTTGCCTGTTATTAATAATTTGTCCGGCAAGATGCTGTCCCCGCAATTTACGGATTTTAAATTTCTTGCGTTTCTTTTACTAATATTGGTGCTTACAAGTGCGGTTTCCAGCCTGTATCCTGCAATATTTGTCTCAGGATTTCAACCAATCCAGGTTTTAAAAGGACGTTTCAGTTCAACAGGCGGTGGAAAACGTATGCAGCGCGGGCTGATTATTTTCCAGTTTGCCGTATCTATTGTTATCATGACAAGTACGGTTATCGTGTTTAATCAGTTGCATTTCTTTCAAAATGCAAATTTAGGATATGATAAAGAAAATATTGTGAGCATACGCGTTAAAGGCGATATTTACAGTCAATATGATGCTTTTAAAAATAAACTTTTGGCGAATCCCGGTATTCTTGCAGTTTCTCTATCAGAACCCGTAGAACTGTCATCTTTGGGACGTACTGGTGGTATTCAATGGCCCGGGAAAAAGGGTGAATTTAGTACATGGATATTGCACACTGATGCGGAATTGGCAGATGCCTATAAATTTGAAATGAAGGAAGGCCGGTTCTTTTCAGAGCAATATGCAACGGATGCTAAAGAGGCATATGTTTTGAACGAAACAGCTGTTAAAGAAATGGGACTGGATTCACCTGTAGGGAGTGAACTGACCGTATGGCGCCGAAAAGGACGTATTATTGGTGTTGTGAAAGATTTCCATTTCAGCACACTCCATGATAAAATTGAACCTTTGATTTTTAGGGTCCCTGATCCAAGGGAGCAACACCTTTATTACAGGGCCATATCAATCCGTTTTGATGCCAATGCTTTGCCGCAAGGACTGGATCATTTAAAAGATGCATGGCTGTCTGTTTATCCCAATCAGGCGTTTGATTATTATTTTATTGATGATCAGCTGAACAATAGTTATAACGCAGAGATGCGTATGGGCGAGTTGTTTAAATATTTTTCGATACTTACTATACTTATTGCCTGTCTTGGCCTTTGGGGATTAACGGCATTTTCAATTGAGCAAAAAGTTAAAGATATTGGTGTTTACAAGGTATTGGGCGCAGGAGTGTTTAAAATTATGATAATACTCTCCCAAAAGTTCATCTTGTGGATTCTTTTATCAAATGTCATTGCATGGCCGATTGCCTGGTTTTTAATGAATAACTGGCTACAGCAATATGCTTACCGGATTTCAATCGGATTATGGGTGTTTGTTGCAGCAGGGATTGCAACGATGTTTATAGCCATGCTGTCTATCAGCTGGCAGACTATACGGGCGGCAAACGCGGATCCGATTGATGCGTTGAGATATGAGTAACGTAAAACGGCAGACGTGAAACGTAAGAAGTGAATTTGGAAAAGTTGAGCTTATTGTCATTTTTTGATGGTTATCAGTTTTCAGTTGTTAGTGATCAGTAATTGGGAATGTTTTTTCTGAATACTGATGCCTGATATCTGAAAACAGAATGTTAAACAAAAGTTGAAAACAAAAATTATCAGGTAAAGAGATGTTAATTAATTATTTTAAAACTGCGATCAGGAATATGTTTCGGCAAAAAATATATTCTGTGATCAATATTTCAGGGCTGGCGATGGGGCTTGCATTGTGTATGATTCTTTTTATATGGATCCACTATCATTTATCTTTTGATCGTTTTCATGAAAAATCCGATAGAACGGTAAGGCTGGTTATTGATGTACATGTGAAAGGGATCAATGAACATATTAATGGCGGCACCAATGGTCGCATGGCACCAGAGTTAAAAACAGAGTTCCCTGAAATTGAAAGTTTTGTACGCATGTATAGGGTTGAAGAAACGGTTATGGTCCGGAATGGTGACAAGGTCAAGCCTTATTGGGAGTTTTATTGTGCGGACCCTGATTTTTTTGATGTGTTTAGCTATGAATTTAAATATGGCGATCCCAAAACCGCGCTTGTTGAACCGAGGAGCCTGGTGCTAACTGCTGAGGCTGCTGATGCCCTGTTTGGAAAAGAAAATCCTGTGGGCCGGTTTGTGCAGGCTGGTGAAGATGCCAATTATAAAATAACCGGCGTTTTAGAAGCAGCCCCGAGAAATTCACATTTGAATTTTCAGGTATTGTGCTCTTTTGATCCCTATTGGTTAGAAGATTATATGGAAAATCATGATTATGATCTTGATTTTATGAGTTATTTATTGCTTGCTCCTGGTGCAGATATTCAACAACTGGAAGCTAAAATGCCTGCACTGGTTTCGAAAATAATGCCCCCCGAGGTTAAAGACGGATTGTCGTTTGTTTTACAGCCTCTGGAGAAAATTCATTTATACTCTTCGAATATTGATGCGGACCGTAACTGGCGCAAGCTGGATATTACCTATATTTATCTGTTTTCTGCAATCGCTTTGCTTGTATTGGCTATAGCATGTATGAATTATATTAATCTTGCAACTGCACGGGCCCAACGCAGAGCAAGAGAAGTAGGAATACGTAAAGCTATTGGGGCAACAAAATCACAAATATCGGGACAATTTTTTGGAGAATCGATTTTGTTTTCATTTCTGGCAATGTTTTTGGGCTATTTGATTATTGAACTAACACTGCCTTTGTTTAATCGATTATTTGATAATGAATTGGGCATGCTGGGTATATCCAGAATACAGATTTTGGGATACATGGCATTGCTTGCATTAATTGCCGGGTTATTAACCGGTTGGTATCCTGCGCAGGTATTGTCAAAACCGGCACCCAAAGCAATCATGAACAAGAACCGTGATATCGGTGCCAGTGGATTTTTTAATATTCGACGTATTTTGGTGGTTGCCCAGTTTTTTATAACTATGGTATTGATTGTAACCAGTTTTACAATCAATAAACAATTACAGTGGATTCAAAATAAAAACCTGGGCTTTGACAAAGAGCATGTTGTCGATTTTAAAATGCCGGTAAAAGTACAGAATAATTTTGAGACAATCCGTCAACAGTTATTGCAGGAAACCTGGGTTAAAGATGTAAGCGGCTATGGTCCCAGAAACCTGAATGGTATTTTTGGTAAACAGTTCGAGTTTGAAGGCCAAACCTATGACCGAATGTGGTTTGCGAGCTGTACTGCAGTAGATTATGACTTTTTAAAGTTTTTCGGGCTTGAATTAATTGAAGGACGTGATTTTTCGAGGAATTATGAAACGGATAAAACGGATGCTTATATTATAAGCGAGAAATTGAAAAAACAACTGGGATGGGACACCGCTGTAGGTAAAGAATTCAGAGTGCCTGAATTGCAAGATAGAACCGGGAGAGTGATTGGTGTTGTTAAAGATTTCAACTTCAAGTCCCTGCATTCGGCTGTTGAAGGGGTTGTATTATTAATTAATCCTGATTTTCGGAATTATATATCGGTACGTTGTGAACCGGAAAATATGCAAAAATTATTTTCATTTATGCGTGAAATCTGGACGCAATATGCTCCCAATGCAGATTTTGAACGGTTCATTTTGGATGATGTCTATGCGAAAATGTATTTTTCAGAAATGAAAACCCGTAAAATTATGACCGTTTTTTCAATCTTTGCTATTTTTATTGCCAGCATTGGGCTATTCGGATTGGTGTCTTTTAGTACGGAACAGCGTACAAGGGAAATTGGCGTACGAAAAGTGTTGGGTGCATCGATCGGGAATGTGCTTTTGGGGTTATCGAAAGAATATTTTATTCTTCTTAATGTTGCGGTATTGATAGCAACGCCTGCCGCATGGTATTTAAGCATAAAATGGATGCAAAATTTTGCTTACAAAACAAATATCGGCCCAGGTATTTTTATACTGGCCTGGTTTGTAACATTGTTCATCGCGTTTTTGACTGTTGCCGGGCAGGTTTACAAGGCAGCGACTGAGAATCCGGTCAAAGCTTTGCGCTATGAGTGAGGTGTCCTTTGACAAGTTCAGGAACCGATGCAAGAAGTGAAACCAGAAAAAAGTTGATGGATGCTAATAACATCAAGAAATGAACAGGAGAATTAACTTGAACAATATCAGAATTATTTTTCGACAGGTAATGAAAAATAAAATTTACACAATTAACAATATTGTGGGATTGGCTATAGGGATAGCCTGTTCGATTATAATTATGCTTTGGGTTGAACATGAACTTGGGTTTGATCGGTTTCACAAAAATTTTGATCAATTATATCGTATTTGTTTTTATACTGATACAAACAACACTGATGAAAAAGTATTTTATAGCCCTGTGATGCCAGGCGGTTTGGCTGAAATCTTGGTTGAAAAATATCCAGAGATCAGTTATGCTTCTTTTTTTGGTAATCCGAGTTGGAATCTTTCCAACCAGGGAAAAGAAATGTTTGCCTCGGCTGGAATCGTTCATCCTGATTTTTTAGACATGTTTTCTTTTTCATTGATATCGGGTAATGCTTCAACCGCATTGTCTGAACCCAAGAGTATCGTGATTACAGACAAGGTGGAAAAAAAGTTGTTCAGCAATGAACCCGCTTTGGGAAAAAGTATAATGCTGGGAAATTCTCAATTTTCAGTTGCTGCAGTTATTAAAACGCCACCGGTAAATTCGCATATTCAGTTTGATTTTTTACTTCCATACCAGTATTCACCTGAGGTATTTAAAAGCACAAGCATTAAAAGCGGTCAATTATTTGTCATGTTGCATGATAATATTGATATGCAAAATGTAAATGAAAAGATAATTTCTGTTTATAATGATTTAAATCCTGATGGTTCTCCTAATTATTTATTTTTACAACCATTAAAAGATATTCATTTACATGCACTTGATGGCCAGGGCGGCAGAATTGTATATGTTTATATCTTTTCCTTATTGGCATTATTTATTCTGGTTATGGCTTGCATTAATTATGTAAACATGTCTACAGCACGTGCTTCAGTACGAACAAAAGAGATTGCTGTTAAAAAAGTAATAGGTGCAGGCCGATATCAACTCTTGGTGCAATTCTTACTCGAATCTGTATTGTTTAGTGTTTTTGCATTAATTATCTCAGTTCTTTTTGTAAAACTGGTTCTGCCTTTTGTAAATACACTTTTGGGTGAACAACTGAAATTTATTGTTACGGACCATTGGGCAACATTGTTGATTCTTGTGATGGTTACAGGTATTGCTGCCGGTGGTTATCCCGCTTTTTTTATGTCAGGATTAATTCCTGTGGGCTTGTTAAAGAGCAATTCAGCAAATAACATTTATACCAAACCTTCTGTGCTTCGTAAGCTTTTGGTAACCGTACAATTTACCTTGTCCATTTTTTTTATTATATGTGTGTCTATTATTTATTATCAGGTACATTTTTTACAAACAAAGCCTCTGGGATTTGATCATGAAAATATTGTTATTGTTCCTATTCACAACAAAGTGATGGAAAAAAGTCATGTATTAAAAAAAGAATTATTGAAAAATATAAATATAAAAAGTGCTACTTTGGCGCAATTTGACATGACTCAATGGCAGGCATCAGCAGGTTTGAGTTGGCCTGGGAAAGATCCGGATAATGTTTTTGATGTTGGCTTTAATCGGGTTGATGATGATTATCTAAAGACTTTTAACCTTGAAATGGCTCAAGGCAGATTCTTTTCGAGCGAACATCCTTCTGATTTGAGTAATGCTTGTGTGGTAAATGAAGAAGCAGTTAAAGCAATGGGGATTTCAGAACCTCTTGGCAAACAGATTACCTGGGCTGAAAATTCAATGATGGAAATGTCAGGAGTTATTATTGGTGTTGTCAAAAATTATCACACAGAATCATTACACAAACCCATTCGTCCCTTTGTTCTTTACAATACAGTGAATGGGGGGCAGCTTTATATCAAGGTTGAACAGGGACAAATGCATAAAACATTGGATGAAATTCACAAGGTATTTAGTGAGATTATACCTGATCAGGAATTTTCTTTTACATTTCTGGATGAGGTAATATATCGTCATTATAAGATGGAAGAATTTACGCGTACGATTCTACTATATGTTACTTTGCTTGCCATAATTATTACTATTATGGGTTTAATAGGATTGGCTGCTTTTAATACAGAACGAAGAATTAAAGAAATTGGTGTTCGGAAAATACTGGGCGCATCAGTTATTGATATTATTGCTGGATTGTCCCGTGAGTTTATATTGCTGGGAATTATTGCCATGATTATTTCGAGTCCCATTGCATATTGGATTATGAATACATGGCTTCAGAACTTTACATTTCGTGTGGACATGCATTGGTGGATATTTATTGTATCTGGTTTTTCTTTGATTGGATTAGCACTTTTTGCTTTGGTTCTGCAATCTATAAAAGCTGCAACTTTGAGTCCGGCCAAGACGCTGAAATATGAATAGTAAGATCGCTATCTGGTAGATGTTTGTTGTTATCTAGTTATTATGAATTGAGGTTAACAAAATGATCAAGAATTTGTTTAAAACGGTTTTTCGGAATTTAATGAAATACAAGACCTATTCTTTTATCAATGTAGCTGGTCTGGCTATTGGATTGAGCTGTTCGATTTTAATTCTTTTATGGATACAGAATGAATTGAGTGTTGACAGTTTTCATGAAAACCGGGACAGAATGTGTCAGGCATATTTAAAAAGCACACAGGGTGAAAATACCAACTTGCAGTCTACCGTATCACCCGCCATTGCAAATATTTTTAAATCCGAATATCCTGAAATCATAGAATCGGTACGAGTCAGATTGATGGCCCCGCATGTAATAAAAATTGGTGAAACCCGGATATTAGAGACGGGTGGTATTTCCGCGGACCCGTCTATTTTTAATGTTTTTTCATATACGTTCATTTCCGGTGATCCTGAAACTGCGTTGCAGGATCCTGAAAGTATCGTACTTACCGAATCATTGGCCAAAAAATATTTTGGTAATGAGAATGCTCTGGGGCAAGTGATTCGTTATGATAATAAATTTGACTTCAAGGTAACCGGTATTGTTGAGGACCTTCCTGAAAATGCATACAGGACCTTTACCTATGTGTTGCCTCTGGAGTTTTTAAAAAAGCTGGGGCAAGATATAGAAGGAACTCCGTTTTTCCCATGTCAATATTTAACCTATGTTTTACTGGATGCCGGAATTGATTACCAGGATTTATCTGACAAGATCAGTCAACGAATTTTTTCAAAGGGGGAGACTATATCTTTTGAGATTGTATTGATGCCCTTTAACGATACCTATATGTTTGATACCGGAGGGGAAACACGCAATCTGATTCTTGCGTTAATTGCCCTGATTATATTATCCATTGCCTGTATTAATTTTATGAATCTGGCTACAGCACGCGCTACCGTTCGTGCAAGAGAAATAGGTGTACGCAAGGTGACCGGGGCGAGTCGGTTCGAAATTGCGAAACAGTTTATAGGTGAATCTTTACTCTTGACCGGAATGGCGGGAGTACTCGCCCTTATAATTATACGTCTTTTATTAAACAAATTTAACCAAATGACCGGTAAGGCAATCAGTCTCGATCTTGCTGATCCTGTATTTTGGATTGGATTTGTAGGTTTGTTGGTTATTGCAGGATTACTTGCCGGTGGATATCCTGCTTTGTATTTATCTCGATTTCAACCCGTCAGGATATTCAAGCAACAGTCTTTATCTTCCGCCCGAGGAAGATTGCGAAAAACTTTAATAGTTGTGCAATTTGTTTTTTCGATTGGCTTTGTGATTATGGCGATTGTGATAAGCTCTCAAGTGAAATATGTGAAAAGTTTTAACCTGGGTGTCAATGAAAGCAATGTGATCTATGTTCAAATGGATGGAGATATTCAAAATAGTTATCAGCCCCTGAAACAGGAATTGTTGCAGGATCCGCAGATTACAACTGTGACTACCGCATCAAATCTTCCCAATTCAATTTTAAACGGGTCTTTTTTTCAATGGGGTGTAAATGATCAAAAAAGTCGTCGATTGTGTTATACAGAAACCGGATATGATTTTCTTGAGACGTTTGATCTGGAATTGGTAGATGGACGATATTTCTCCCCGGAATATCCCAATGATGCAAAAGGCGCTGTGGTTGTAAATGAAGCAGCGATCAAGGCAGCAGGTATGGAGATGAAAGCAGGCGTTCCTTTTTTTGTGAATGATCGTTATATAACGCTGGTTGGAATTGTTAAAGATTTTCATCATAATAAAACATTAACCGGAAAACCCGAACCCCTTGCATTTGGATTAAATACAGCAGCAAGTAAATATCTGTTTATAAAAATAAACCCTGAATTAAAAGATATTAGAGAAATTACCAAAACAGTAGGTTTTATACGCGAAACGTGTGATCGGTTCAGTCCGGAACGGCCCTTGAATTATCAATATTTGAGTGATGTTTCGCACAAGTTCAACCAGACACAGGAATTTTCTCAAAAGATAATCCTCTTGTCCACCATACTTGCTGTATTTGTCTCTTGCCTGGGATTGTTTGGTTTGTCGACATTTTTAAATGAACAGCGCACCAAAGAGATTGGAATCCGTAAAATTTTGGGAGCCGAGGTGTCCGGTATTATTTTTAAAACTTTTATTGATTTTGGGAAATGGGTGCTGATTGCGAATATTATTGCCTGGCCGGTTTCGTGGTTTTTGATGAACAAATGGCTGCAAAGCTATGTGTACCGGATCCATCTCAATTTATGGATATTTTTATTGGCGGGCATTCTGGCTTTTGCTTTTGCCGTGTTAACTGTGAGCTGGCAATCTGTCAAGGCAGCAAATGCAAATCCGGTAGATGCGTTGAGGTTTGAGTAAAGTAATCGGTTATCAGTAGTTAGTTGTCAGTAAAAAAACGAAACAGATAGTTGTAATTTAGTAACTGACGACTGAAAACTAGAAATAATTAAAGTTGAATGGCATATTCAATTGAATAAATTTAAAAGGGATAACAATGTTTCAAAATTATTTTAGAGTGGCGGTTCGGAATTTATTAAAATCCAGATTTTTTACATTGCTCAATATTATTGGCCTGAGTATCGGCATTGTTTCGTGCCTGTTGATTTTTCATTATATCCATTATGAAACCAGTTTTGATAAATTTCACAATGATTATGAACAGATCTATCGTTTACGGTATGAGCGGACAGCTGATGAAGGCACCATTGTGCAGTTTGCCTCTTGTTGTCCCCCCGGAGCTCCTTTTGTTAAAGAAAAGTTTCCGCAGATTGAAAAGATTGGGCGTTTGTACAGATATAAAGCGGTCATGTCTTTTGAGCAAAAAAAGTTTACCGAAGAGTTTATGTTTTTTGCTGAACCGGAGCTTTTGGATGTTTTTACATTTTCTCTGGTTAACGGAACTTTTGACAGCGCTCTGGTTAAACCCGGAACCGCATTGATTGCCAGTTCGGTTGCGAAAAAATATTTTGGAGATGAACCAGCCACAGGGAAAATGTTTCAGGTGGACAAAGACAATAGTTATATAATAACCGGTGTTTATAAAGATTTTCCCGAGAATTCGCATATCCAATGTGATGTATTGCTGGCATATAAGGACCTGATAACCTTAAAGGGACAGGAATTGCAAGAGGCGTGGGGGTATACCGGATTTTTTACTTATTTACGCCTGACCAAGGGAACAGATGTTCAGGAATTGCAATCACAAATTTTGAACAGTGTTGAAAACGAGTTTAAAGAATGGATTGAAAAATATGGTGTACATGTTTATTTAAAATTACAACCATTAGCAGATATACATTTAAAATCGCATTATTTGCAGGAATTTAAAGTGAATGGCAGTCAGGATACCGTGCGTATCTTGTCTATTATTGCAGTTTTTATTGTTTTGATGGCGTGGATCAATTATATCAATTTGTCGACAGCAAGGGCAATGAGCAGGGCAAAAGAGGTGGGTATACGCAAGGTTGTTGGCGCATCGCGCAGACATTTGGGCGCCCAGTTTTTGCTGGAGACGGTTATTGTGAATGCATTGTCCGTATTGACAGCACTGGTCTTGATTGTTTTGGTTTTACCTCAATTTCAGCATTTTACCGGAATACCGGATATGTATTCATTAATGAACCGTATGTGGTTCTGGGTTGGACTGGCTATTTTATTTGTTGCAGGAGTTGTGTTCTCCGCAAGTTATCCCGTTGTTTTGCTCACATCATTCAAGCCGCAAAAGGTATTAAAAGTAAAAAACAGTGCAGGGTTCAGAGGTATGGGACTGCGCAAAGTACTTTTGTTAACCCAGTTCATTATTGCATTGCTATTAATAATGGGAACATTTGCAATTTATAACCAGATCCGGTTTATGCGGAATCAGGATTTGGGTTTTGCAATGAATCAAACGTTGGTGTTCAAGGTCCCCAGGGTAGTGGCAGAAGAAGGTAAGGAAGAAAAGTTTGAATCCTTTAAAACCGAAGCCAAACGTTTATCCGGTGTGACGGATGCATGTTTTGTGACTGAGGTGCCGGGACGCCAGTTTTTCTGGGACAATGGCGGCATCCGGAAAAAGGGGAGTGATCAGACCCATAATCGAAATTATATGATCACAGGCGTGGATTTTAATTTTATAGATATGTTTGATTTGGAAATAGTGGCGGGACGTCCATTTTCCCGGGAGTTTTCGTCAGACAAGGGCGCATTGATGCTGAACGAAAAAGCTGTAGAATGGATGGGATTCAAATCCGCGGAAGAAGCGGTTGGGAGTGAAGTCAGTTATTGGGAAAAGATTTATCCCATTATTGGTGTGGTGAAAAATTATCATCAGCAGACAGTCAAGGATGATTTTGAACCTCAGATATTTCGCTATTATCCCACTGCGTATTTTGGAGTATTTGCCCTGAATCTGGATGGTAAATCCATTCCACAGACGATGAAACAAGTAGAGGAATTGTGGGCCCAGTTTTTCCCGGGGAATCCGTTTGATTTCTATTTCCTGGACGAATATTATGATCAACAGTATAAAGCTGACCAAATGTTTGGTCAGGTGATTGGATTGTTTTCGATCCTTGCGGTACTGGTGACTTGTTTGGGGATTTTGGGACTTTCGGCATACAGTGCGGTTCAGCGAACCAAAGAGGTTGGTATTCGTAAGGTATTGGGTGCCAATATTCCTGGAATTGTATTCATGTTTGCCAAAGATTTCTTGTTGTTACTTGGTATTGCGTTTATTGTTGCGCTGCCTGCCGGTATTTATGGGATCCAACTCTGGCTGAATGATTTTGTGCAAAAGATGGATCTGAATGTATTGCTGTTTTTGCTTCCGCTGATTGTTGTTTGGATCATCACTTTGCTTACGGTAACCACACAGGCTTTTCGGGCGGCACAAACCAATCCGGTGGATACGTTGAGGTATGAATAAAGTAGTCAGTTATCAGTTATTAGTAATCAGTAAATAGACATTACTTGAAAAATACTGAATCGATTTGAATTTATAGAAAAGAATTTTAATAAAAAATGAATGTAAATTTGAAATTAGAGGGGGACGTATGATAGGAACTGTTAGCAGGTTTTGGCGCAAGTTAATGCATAACAAGATGTATACCGGTTTAAATATGATTGGATTTGTGGCGGGTCTTTCTATCTGTTTTGTTATTCTTTTGTACGTTCTATATGAAACCGGATATGATCAGTTTCATGAGGAAAAAAACAGAATATATCGAATCATTCAAATGGATGATTTGTCCGGGAAGCAGTCTGCCCGCACTCCTGTTGCATTGGCTGATGCATTAAAAAAACAAGTGCCGGAAGTTGAAACGGCTTTCAGAATGGAAAAATCAAATGTGTCTATATTTTATAAAGGAAAATCCATTCGTGAGCGAAATTTCTGGTATGCGGATGCTGATCTTTTCGATGTGTTAAGTATTGAGGTGATTTCCGGTGATTTTCGAGTTTTGGATGAAAATAAATCCATGATCTTTTTATCTGAATCCATGAATGATAAATATTTTGGAAAAAAATCTATAAAGGAACCGTTAAAGGTAAAAAAACGAGGGGGAGATTTAGAGTTTTATGTGGCTGGCGTGTTTAAAGATTTGCCGAAACAGTCGTCAATAAAAGTAGATTTTATCGCATCCGGATTGTCAGCTTTTGATGGAATCGCTCCTCCGGATGACTGGTATGATTATAAATTGAACACATTTGTGTTATTGAAAAAAAATGCCAGCTTTGTTGAATTTAAAAACAAGGCCCTTGAGCTTGTGCTAACACATCAACAAAAAGAGCGCACAAAATCTTGTTTAGTGCAGCCATTAAGCGCGATGTATCTGAATTCAAGAGGTATTGGCCAAAATAATTTTGAAACAGGTAATAAAGAAAATTTATACATTTTTTCATTTGTTGCATTGCTGGTTTTGTTCATGGCAATTTTCAATCATGTTGTTCTTGCTATTACCCGTGTGTTTACACAGACAAAAGAAATTGGTTTGCGAAAAATGATGGGGGCCAGCACGATTCGTCTTGTTTCTTACATTCCAGGCGAGTCATTGCTTTTGATTGTATTTGTATTACCCATTGCATTCATTGTCGCAGAATTACTTTTTCCTGTAATGAATAATTTTTTAGGTGTTAATTTGTCATTGTTTAAGGATGGGAATTGGGGATTCTTTACAGGTATAACAATGCTTGCCTTGTTTGCAGGCATGGTACCAGGGATTATTATTGCATTATATATGACTCGTATTCAACCCAATCAAATATTCCATTCAACATTTAGCAAAATCAGTACTCGAACTGGATTTTGGAAAGGATTTGTTGTTGCCCAGCTCTTTGTTTTTATGGTGATGACTGCTTCGAGTTTTGTGATTTATAAACAGCTTGTGTATACGCAAACAAAAAATATGGGATTTGATCAAAACAATCTTTTACTGATAGAGAATATGCCTTCTGCGGAGGATATTGCTGCAATGGGCTATTCAAAAGCAGCGAAAAATGCGCATCAACGTGCTCTGCTTTTCAAGAATGAAATTTTAAATATGCCTGGGGTAAACAGCGCAACGCTGATGGAGGATATGCCGCCAGTGAGGATATCCGGCAATTTTAATATGGCAGTTCAAGATCAACCGGATCAACAATTTATCGCAAATGGTATGTTCGCTGATGAGGATTTTATAAGGACACTGGGCCTTGAATTGATTCAAGGACGTGGGTTCAGGGTAGATGATTCCCAAAACTCTGCAATAATTAATGAAACTGCGTTTAAACAAATTGGTGTCGATAATATACTGGATTATAAATTTGAGAATATTATTGGTGTGGTAAATGATTTTAATTTGCACACGTTAAAAGACGAAATAGCTCCTTTGTGTGTGTGGTTTGACAATAGCTCCAATTACCAATTGATTGTTAATATAGATTCAGGAGCACAATCTGATATTTTAAAAAGTATGAATGCAAAATGGGATGAAATGTTTGCTGACAAGGAATTTCGTTATTCTTTTTTTGAAGATCATGTTGGGCTATTTTACAAGGATGAGCTTAATTTTAATAAAATGGTTAGAATGTTTACATTCATTTCTTTGCTAATAACCATATTGGGTTTGTTTGGTTTGACATTTTTTATTGTTGAACGACGTACAAAAGAAATTGGTATTCGAAAAGTTTTGGGTGCAACACTGGTAGATATCTCTTTGTATTTGGTTAGAGAATTTCACGTTGTGGTAGGTATTGCTATTGCTTTATCGATACCGATTGTGGTTTTGGTTATGAATAAATGGTTAGAAAACTTTGCCTATCATATCCAAATTGGAGTTTTGGTGTTTGTGATGTCAATAGCCTTGTCGCTATTTTTTGTAATGCTGCCAATAATGTACAATGTGTTAAAAGCTGCACGAGAGAATCCTGTGGAGGCATTGAGGTATGAATGAAACATGCTATTAGCTAATAGCTCTAAGCTAAGAGCTATTTATTATAAAAAAAGTATAAAATAATATATATACAATTAACGTGGAGAATTAGAATGATCCGTTTAAAAGACATTGAAAAGTACTATTCCAACAAGTTTGTCAAGACCTGGGTGCTGAGGGATATTGATCTGGAGATAGAGGAGGGTGAGTTTGTAACTATTATGGGGCCTTCCGGAGCGGGTAAATCCACATTGCTGCATATAATCGGGATGTTGGATGACATGTCTGAAGGGGAATATTATTTCAATGATGAAGCTGTACACGCGTTGAATGAAAAAAAACGTACGGCATTGCATCAGCAAAATATTGGTTTTGTGTTTCAGGCTTATCATCTTATTGATGAACTGACTGTTTATGAAAACCTGGAAACTCCGCTATTGTACAAAAAAGTAAAGGGCAGCGAGCGAAAAAGTCTGGTAGCGGATATGCTTGACCGG
>CAXXMD010000002.1:2442500-2449404 GCA_963675755.2 bacterium | reverse complement strand
GGGCGGCAATATTCAGAAAACATTAAAGCATATTGAAAATCAATGGGGACAGTATGTTCCTGATCAACCGTTGGATTATGTTTTTTATGATGATGAATTTGGAAAAATGTATAAATCTGAAATACAAGCCGGGCGGGTTTTGTCTGTTTTTTCTGTATTGGCGATATTTGTAGCCTGTCTGGGATTATTTGGAATTGTATCCTTTACCACAATGCAGCGAACAAAAGAAATTGGAATCCGCAAGGTGTTGGGTTCTTCTATTGTGAATGTAGTTTTGCTGCTTATCAAGGATTTTTTAAAGTGGATTCTTGTTGCAAACGTGATTGCCTGGCCCCTTGCCTGGTATTTCATGAATAATTGGCTTGAGAATTTTGCGTATCGGATCAATATTGGTATATTTACCTTTATTTTTTCAGGAACGATCTTGTTAACTGTAGCGTTGATAACAATCAGTTGGCAAGTGATTCGGGCCGCTCAGGCAAATCCTGTAGACTCGATTAAGTATGAATAAAAAAAAGCCGACAATTGTCGGCTTTTTTTTAGGAGTGAGTCATTGGTCAGTCTTTACGATTGTAAAGTTTTTTATATTGAGTTATAAATGTATGCGGATATAGAGGTACCCAGCCATCGGTAACAAATTTCTGTAATCTGATCATTTCTGATTGCGTAAACTTGCCGGGATATACTTCACTGAGATATTTCATGTCATTTTTGACGGTTTCTGCTGTTTTGGGCTCGGTATGATGAGAAATTTCACGATATAAATCACGTGCAAATTCTTTTCTGTCTTTGATATTGATTTTACTTTCTGAAGGAAGTTTACCGCTGACATAGGAAACAATTTCTTTGTAAAGCGAATCTGTTGTATGTTTTGTCAAACCATCGTGCAAGATGGTTCTGAATGAATTTAAAAGAATTGCAATGGATCGAATCGTGAGTTGTGTGCAAATTTCATTTTCTTTGTCACTTTTATTGAACAAAGACGCCAGAAAGCCTTTGTCGCCCAGCGCATCATAAACTGCTAATTTTTTTAGGTTTGCATTAGTCAGTGCTATAATCTGGTTGCCAAACACTTTTTTTAATTCATCCAAAGACTGAGCCTTTAAATAAAATTTTTGCGTTGCGGTGAATATATCTTTATCCATCTTGTTGTTTTCCTTCAAAAATTCTCTTAATAGTATACATCAGGAATAGCAATTTTTATGCCAAGGAAATTATGTAAATTGATGTTTTATTTCAGTTTAAATTAAATGGCCGAAATAATTAAAGTTGTAACATGGTTTATAGTATTTAAATATTATAATCCCTACTGTATTTCCTGTATTTTATAAAGGGAAAGAAAATGCACAAACAATCAAAAGCAATTCATGGTCAAATACCCCGCAGTCAATACCGTGAGCATTCATCGCCATTGTTTCTGACATCCAGTTTTGTATTTCAGGATGCAGAGCACGGGGAAATGCTATTTTCAGAACAAGCGGATGGGAATATTTATTCAAGATTTTCTAATCCTAATAACTCTGAATTTGTAGACAAAATGGCAATGCTGGAGGGAGTAGAAGACGGCTTTGCGTTTGCGTCCGGTATGGCTGCAATTTTTTCAGGTATTGCAGCGTTTTTGAATAGCGGTGACCATATTGTGGCTTCAAAAGCATTGTTTGGATCATCATATCAGATCATTACACAGATTTTACCAAGGTGGGGCATAACCCATACCTTTGTTGATCGTGATGATCCGGCATTATGGGAAAACGCGATACAGGAAAATACACGCATGCTTTTTGCTGAAACCCCTTCGAATCCCGGTTTGGACTTGATTGATCTTGAATATTTGGGGGAACTGAAAAAAAAGTATAATCTGTTGTTGAATGTAGACAATTGCTTTGCAACGCCAGTTTTGCAGAATCCTGCAGAGTATGGGGCGGATCTGATAACCCATTCAGCGACCAAGTTAATTGACGGGCAGGGGAGGGTGATTGGTGGCGTAGTTGTTGGAAGCGAGGAGGCTATTGCATCTGTACGGTTTTTTGCCCGACATACCGGGCCTGCAATGTCACCGTTTAATGCGTGGCTGCTTTCAAAAAGTCTTGAAACTCTATATGTGCGTGTCAAGGCGCATTGTGAAAACGCATTGACTTTGGCAAACGTTCTTGAAAATAATAAAAATGTGAAATTTGTAAAATATCCGTTTCTACCTTCGCATCCTCAATACGAACTTGCAAAGAAACAAATGAAAATGGGCGGAGCAATGGTATCTTTTGAGCCCAAGGGAGGAGCAGAGAGAGCCAAACGGTTTGTTGATGCTTTGGAAATGCTATCTTTGACGTCTAATCTGGGTGATACCCGGACGATTGTGACACATCCGGCTACAACGACACACTCTAAGCTCAGTAAATCAGACAGAGTGCAGGTAGGTATTACGGAAGGATTGTTGAGAGTATCTGTAGGGTTGGAAGATGTAAATGATATTGTTGCTGATGTTGAACAGGCATTGGAAAAATCGAAATAACGGGATAATGAGTTTATGAAAGTACATTTGGAACGAATAAATGATGCATTCCAGTTTTCAGCTACAGGTGCATCCGGAGTATCGGCCAGGCTGGACGCGGCATCCGTAATAGGCGGTACGGATGATGGTATTCGTCCTATGGAGATGATTTTAATGGGCCTTGCGAGCTGTAGTGCGTTTGATGTGGTGCATATATTAAAAAAACAGCGGCAAGGTCTAAAAGATCTTGATATTCAGGTGGACGGGAAGCGACGCGAAGAAATCCCCAAGGTTTTCACAGACATACACATGATATTCCAGATGTCAGGTGAGCTGGATCCGCAAAAGGTTGAGAGAGCCGTTACATTGTCTGTGGAAAAGTATTGCTCTGTATATGAAATGTTGAAATCAACAGTAAATATTACTTGGTCAGTTGAAATAAACAAGAATGAGGTTTGATATGAACGGACAAGTTTTGCCCTGGTACATTGCTGGTCCCATAATAGGGTTATTTGTGCCATTGATGTTGCTAGTGGGTAATAAGCTTTTTGGTATTTCCAGTTCTTTTATGCACATCTGTTCAACAGTACTACCAAAATCCAGAGTTAGTATTTTAAATTATGACGCAAAGAAAAATGGCTGGAAATTTTATTTTACATTGGGCATTTTATTGGGTGCATTTATAGCAGTGCATTATTTAACCCCAGGGAATAAAGCGTTTTTACCTCCCGAGTATTTTACCAGTTCCGGATATTTGCATTTATTTATTGGCGGATTATTGGTGGGTTTTGGAACCCGGTACGCCAACGGGTGTACATCCGGGCATGCGATAACCGGCATTGCGTTGTTGAATCCGCCCAGTATTTTGGCAACGATTTCATTTTTTGTCGGTGGTTTAATTTATACGTTTATTGTTGTTAATCTTTGAGGCCTGTTATGAAAAATTTTGTATATATAATTTTGGGAATTGCTTTTGGGATTTTACTTGTCCAGTCTGAAGTGATGAGCTGGTTTAGAATCAGAAATATGTTTTTGTTCAAAGAAGCACATATGTATTTGATCATTTCTTCTGCGATTGCCGTAGCTATGGTGTCTGTATGGATATTAAAAGCACTAAAGGTTAAGTCTTTGAGTGGAGATGTGTTGAGTTTTAAGGGCAAGCCCTGGAATAAGGGGATTATCTTTGGTGGATTGATCTTTGGTGTTGGTTGGGCAATAACCGGTGCCTGTCCCGGTCCTGTATTCGCGCAAATTGGAACAGGAGCTTATCCTGCTATTTTTACATTGGTTGGGGCGGTATTGGGAGCGTATCTGTATGCGTTATTAAAAGGTAAGCTGCCGCATTAATCAGCGTTGTTTGTTTGACGGGCTTGAAAAAGATCAGAGCTCAGGTAGCGATCACCCCTGTCACAAATGATGCTGACAATCACACCTTTGTCCAGATTTTTACTTAATTCAATTGCGGTATGTACTGCACCACCGCTGCTCATGCCGCAAAAAATCCCTTCTTTTAGTGCCAATAATTGTGATATTGCAATAGCCTGTTGCGAGGATACCGAGCGGATCTCGTCTATTCTGTCTGCTTGATAGATTAAAGGGAGGTATTCTTGCGGCCAACGTCGAATACCGGGTATGGATGAGCCGTCTTGCGGCTGTACTCCAATGATTTGTACGGATTGAGATTGTTCTTTCAGGTATTGGGATGTGCCCATGATGGTTCCGGTTGTTCCCATTGCTGATACAAAATGGGTGATTTTGCCCTGGGTATCCTGCCAGATTTCGGGACCAGTTGTTTCGTAATGCGCCCTGGGGTTGTCAGGATTTGCAAACTGGTCAAGTTTGATGTATTGAGGATTACGTATTTTATCGTTAACAAAATCAATTGCACCCTCCATACCTTCACTGGCTGGGGTAAGGATCACGTTTGCTCCATACGCTTTCATTGAGAGAACACGTTCCCGGGTTGCATTTTCAGGCATGACCAGGTCAATGGAAATATTGAAGATAGAGGCAATCATAGCAAGTGCTATTCCGGTGTTGCCACTAGTGGCTTCAATGAGAATGTTGTTCGGTTTGATAATTCCTCGCTCCAGTGCGCCTCTGATCATATACAGAGCAGCACGATCTTTGACGCTTCCACCGGGATTTGTACCTTCCAGCTTGGCAAAGATTTGAACAGATGGATTGGGAGAGAGATTTTTCAATTCAACAAGGGGAGTGTTGCCAATTGTATCGATAATAGAATTCATATAAATACTATATTTGTTAAAATTACAGTAATATTGATAACAATTGTTTGTTGGGAGTATTCCGTGAAAAGTTGTTGTTGTGGAAGATTGTGATGAAGAGTGCCGAAGGTGGGAGTCGAACCCACACGGGCTAATGCCCACACGGCCCTGAACCGTGCGCGTCTACCAGTTTCACCACTTCGGCAAATGTAACGGCTAAAAATATACAAATCCCATTTATTAAAAGCAAGACTTTTGTTAAAGGTTGATATACCTTTTTCTTGATTTTGTGCTCTGTAAATAGTATTTTATAGATCTTGTTTAATGGAGAATAGGTTGAGTAAAACGAGTCAAAATGTTCAAATTGTGAACCGAAAAGCGTTTCACGATTATGAAATTATAGAACGCATGGAAGCCGGCATTGTTTTGCTGGGTACCGAGGTGAAGGCTCTGCGCGAAGGGCGTGCCAACTTTAAAGATAGCTTTGCACGTGTTATCCGTGGTGAGTTGTGGGTTGTAAATATGCACATATCTCACTATAGTCATGGTGGATATTCTAACCATGATCCTTTGCGGAAAAGAAAATTGCTTTTACACAAGCGTGAAATCAAACGATTGATAGGCAAGATTGAAGAAAAAGGACTGACTGTTGTACCATTAAAGCTTTATTTTAAAAACGGTATGGCAAAAATTGAAGTCGGGTTGGCGCGTGGTAAAAAAGTGCACGATAAACGCCAGGATATTGCCAAGCGAGATATGGGACGTGACGCGCAACGTGAATTGAAAAATAAATTTCGAATCAATATATAAAAATCCGGGAGTGACTTTTGGATAAGCATGTAGTTGATGAATTGAGCGCAAGGGGTTTTGTTCAGCAGATAACTGAACCGGAGCCATTGCGTGAATTATTGGGTAAAGAATCGGTAACATTTTATGTGGGTATTGATCCTACGGCTGACAGTCTGCATGCAGGACATTTACTGCCTGTTATGGGTATGGCGATTATGCAGAAATATGGTCATCGCCCTATAGTAATAGTTGGTGGTGGTACAGCCATGGTAGGAGATCCCTCTGGTAAAACCGAAATGAGAAAGATGTTGACCCGTGAACAAATTGTTGAGAACAGTAACAAGATAAAGCTACAATTGGGCAGATATCTGGATTTTAGTGAAGGCAAGGCCATGATGGTTGATAACTATGAGTGGCTTGGCAGTTTGAATTATATAGATTTTTTAAGAGATATTGGTCGTCATTTTAGCGTTAACAAGATGCTAACATATGAGACCTACAAGAGACGCATGGAAACAGGACTGTCGTTTCTTGAATTTAATTATCAGTTGCTACAGGCATATGATTTTTATGTGCTGTATAAAAAATACAATTGCCGTTTACAGATGGGTGGCGACGATCAATGGGCAAATATTCTTGCGGGATCCGATTTAATACGGCGAATGGGAGGTGAAGATGTTTATGGTCACACTTTTCCATTATTGACCACTGCAACAGGCGCAAAAATGGGCAAAACAGAGGCAGGCGCGTTATGGCTTGATCCTGAAAAAACATCCCCTTATGATTATTATCAGTACTGGGTGAATGTAGATGATCGTGATATTGTGCGATTTATGCGTTTATATACCTTTTTACCTGTTGATGAGATTGAAAGACTTGAAAATTTAAAAGACGCCGAATTTAATCTTGCAAAAACAATTCTTGCTTTTGAAGCTACAAAATTGACTCACGGTGAAGAAGAAGCCAGAAAGGCAATGATGGCCGCAATGGCTGCTTTTGGCAGCAGAGAGATTCCTGCGGATATGGTTCCGTCGAGTACGATCCCGAGAGGCAAGCAGGCTGGGAATGAATCTGGTGTACCTGGTGTGTCTATAGATGGAGTTTTTATTGGAGCTGCTCCTTTATTGATTGATGTTCTTGCTGACAATGGTCTGGTTAAGTCAAAGGGAGAGGGACGTCGTTTGGTTCAGCAGGGTGGTGTTTACGTGAATGATGAGCGGATTCAGGACATTGAATTCAAGCTTGAACACAAAGATGTTAAAAATGGCAAGATTGAACTGAGATTAGGTAAGAAAAGGTATTTTAATTTAAATTTTAGTTAAGAAATGATTAAAAGTCCTTGACATTGATATATAATTTGTCTATCTTAATGGGCTTTGACGGTCAGAGAAAAAATACA
>CAXXMD010000002.1:0-2440000 GCA_963675755.2 bacterium | reverse complement strand
TGCAAGGCGGAGGTCATCGGTTCGATCCCGATTAGCTCCACAGCATTAATAAAGTTCTTTGACAATATCGATTAACAAATATTTAAAGCCATAACAAATATTAGCCAAATAAATAAAGCAACGTAATGGGAAGGCATCAATTAAGCTTATACCCATCTGTTGTTGAGTTTAAAGAATTTTTGGTTAAGCTACTAAGGGCATATGGTGGATGCCTTGGCACAAGAAGGCGATGAAGGACGTGGTAAGCTGCGATAAGCTTCGGGTAGGTGCACACAACCGTAAACCCGGAGATTTCCGAATGGGGCAACCCAACTCGGGTAATGCCGAGTTACTCCCTGCTGAACACATAGGCAGGGTAGAGCGAACGAAGGGAACTGAAACATCTAAGTACCTTCAGGAAGAGAAAGCAATTGCGATTTCCTAAGTAGCGGCGAGCGAACGGGAAACAGCCTAAACCTGGTATATGTCAAGCCTGTATGCGTTGTATATCAGGGGTTGCGGGGCCTAGAATGATCTTGATGCAGCGAGATCGAACAGTAAGAAAATTTGATTTTAGTTGAATGAATCTGGAAAGATTCTACCAAAGAAGGTGATAGTCCTGTAAACGAAAACATCAAATCTGTTATTTAGGTACCCAAGTACTGCGGGACACGAGAAATCCTGTGGGAATCTGGGAGGACCACCTTCCAAGGCTAAATACTCTCTTGTGACCGATAGTGAACTAGTACCGTGAGGGAAAGGTGAAAAGTACCGGGGAACCGGAGTGAAATAGTACCTGAAACCATATGCTTACAAGCAGTCGGGGTTCCGCTTTGCGGAATGACGGCGTGCCTTTTGTTTAATGAGCTGGCGAGTTACTCGTATGTTGCAAGGTTAAGATGTTCAGCATCGTAGCCGTAGCGAAAGCAAGTCTTAATAGGGCGTCCAGTAACATGCGGTAGACGCGAAGCCGGGTGATCTATCCATGGCCAGGATGAAGCGACTGTAAAAGGTTGTGGAGGTCCGAACCCACCAAAGTTGAAAATTTGGGGGATGAGCTGTGGATAGGGGTGAAAGGCCAATCAAACCCGGAGATAGCTCGTTCTCCCCGAAATAGCTTTAGGGCTAGCCTTGCATTAGTGTACCGGAGGTAGAGCACTGAATGGACTAGGGCCCTCACAAGGGTACCGACTCCAACCAAACTCCGAATGCCGGTATTATGATGTGCAGGAGTCAGGGAATGGGGGATAAGCTTCATTTCCGAGAGGGAAACAACCCAGACCGTCGGTTAAGGCCCCCAAGTGTAAGCTAAGTGACAAAGGATGTGAAATTGCATAGACAACCAGGATGTTGGCTTAGAAGCAGCCACCATTTAAAGAGTGCGTAATAGCTCACTGGTCAAGTGGTCTTGCGCCGAAAATGTACGGGGCTAAGCTTACCGCCGAAACCGCGGACTCTAATTTATTAGAGTGGTAGGGGAGCGTTCCATTGTAGGTCGAAGCTCAGTCGTGAGGCTGGGTGGACGAAATGGAAGTGAGTATGCCAGCATGAGTAGCGATAAAACACGTGAGAAACGTGTTCACCGAAAATCTAAGGTTTCCTGAGTAAAGTTAATCTTCTCAGGGTTAGTCGGACCCTAAGCCGAGGCCGAAAGGCGTAGGTGATGGAAAACAGGTTAAATATTCCTGTACCACCCGTGGATCGATCAAGACTCGATGGGGTGACGCAGAAGTGAAAAGTCAGCCGGACACTGGATTGCCGGTCTAAGTGCGTAGGAAGTTTTGGTAGGCAAATCCGCCGAAACAATTCCGAGACACGAATGGGAGAGCTTAGCTCATAAACTGACTGTAAGCAGACTGCCAAGAAAAGCCTCTAAGAGGAGTCCATAGGTGTCCGTACCGCAAACCAACACAGGTAGATGGGGAGAGAATCCTAAGGTGCTCGAGTGAGCTCTGGTTAAGGAACTAGGCAAAATGAATCCGTAACTTCGGGATAAGGATTGCCCTTATTAGGTGAAACTTTTTACAAGTGGAGCTGAATGGGGTTGCAAAAAAATGGTCTGGGCGACTGTTTACTAAAAACATAGGTCTCTGCTAAGCCGTAAGGCGATGTATAGGGACTGACACCTGCCCGGTGCTGGAAGGTTAAGGGGATGTGTTAGCTTTTGCGAAGCACTGAACTGAAGCCCCAGTAAACGGCGGCCGTAACTATAACGGTCCTAAGGTAGCGAAATTCCTTGTCGGGTAAGTTCCGACCTGCACGAATGGTGTAACGACTTGGACACTGTCTCAACCAGAGGCTCGGCGAAATTGTAGCACCGGTGAAGATGCCGGTTACCCACGACGGGACGGAAAGACCCCGTGAACCTTTACTACAGCTTAACATTGATTTTTGGTATTGCATGTGTAGGATAGGTGGGAGACTTTGAAGCGCGGACGCCAGTACGCGTGGAGTCACCCTTGAAATACCACCCTTGTTCTACTAGGAATCTAACCACGACCCGTGAATCCGGGTTTGGGACAATGTTTGGTGGGTAGTTTGACTGGGGCGGTCGCCTCCCAAAAAGTAACGGAGGCTCCCAAAGGTTACCTCAGCACGGTCGGTAATCGTGCGAAGAGTGTAAAGGCACAAGGTAGCTTAACTGCGAGACATACAGGTCGAGCAGATGCGAAAGCAGGGCTTAGTGATCCGGCGGTAGAGAGTGGAATTGCCGTCGCTCAAAGGATAAAAGGTACTCCGGGGATAACAGGCTTATCGAGCCCAAGAGTTCACATCGACGGCTCGGTTTGGCACCTCGATGTCGGCTCATCGCATCCTGGGGCTGGACAAGGTCCCAAGGGTTTGGCTGTTCGCCAATTAAAGCGGTACGTGAGCTGGGTTTAGAACGTCGTGAGACAGTTCGGTCCCTATCTGTCGTGGGCGTAGGATATTTGAGGGGAGCTGTCCCTAGTACGAGAGGACCGGGATGGACGAACCTCTAGTGTACCAGTTGTCGTTCCAACGGCATGGCTGGGTAGCTATGTTCGGAAAGGATAAGCGCTGAAAGCATCTAAGCGCGAAGCCTCACCCAAGATTAGATATCCCACTGCGTAAGCAGTCTAAAGGCCCCTTGAAGATTACAAGGTTGATAGGCCACAGATGTAAGCATAGTAATATGTTCAGTCGAGTGGTACTAATAGGCCGAGTGGCTTAACCATAATTTTTTAAACCAGCAATGGATGGTTATAAGCTTTTGCCTTCTTAATCGATATTGTGTATTTTAGAAATAAATTTCGGTGACGATAGCGAAGGGGCAACACCCGATCCCATTTCGAACTCGGAAGTTAAGACCTTTAGCGCCGATGGTACTGCTCGGGAGACCGTGTGGGAGAGTAGGTCATCGCCGAATTTAAATTAAAGCCCTGTACATTGTGCAGGGCTTTTTTTTTGTTTTATTCTATTCTACTTTTTTTTATATTCCATTACTTGAATGGACTATCAATTGGTTTTATATGAATAAATCTCCTATTACAAAAATAGTTTTTACCACTGTCATTGCTCTACTTGTCCCTATCTTTACTTATACTATTTTTCAATTTGTACAAAGTGACAAAAATGAAGAGTTGATTAAATCTATTTATGACAGGCAACTTGGAAGTATTTTGTTCTCTGTAAATCAGCATTGTTGGGATATGTTTATGTCCTGGTATGCTGAGATTAATACTTTGGCAGAATCTTTTACACGTCACTCTTATGGACGATTGAAATCTGGATTGTATGCTTTCAATAATTCCAAATCCAGTATAAGCGGGTCTTTTGTTTGGTTCTCTAATCAGTTTGTGGTCTATGCTTTAGACCAGGAATCTACAAAATTGACTTTGGAGGCAGAAAGAGCCGAGTTTCGTAACAAGCTAAACTCTATAATCCTTGATCTTGATAAAGAAATTGATAAACAGGTGAAACGAGCTCAACAGGGTTATATAAAACCTCTAGCAGTGACTTGGCAGAATAATCCTCAGGCCAGGGAGACACTGTTAATCTTTCCTATTGTTAATAATTCGTATTCTAATGAAAATGTCGTTTTGGCTGGAATTATTGTGGATGATCTTGCTTATATTCATGATATTGTAGCACGCAAATTTGGATCAATGAATGATGGTAATTTGATTTTTGCTGTCAAGGATGATAGTAAAATTATTTTTGCCACTGATGATGCATATGAAAGTGATTACGAAAAATACGAAGAATTATGGATTTTACCTGATTTGGATATTCAGATAAAATTAGCTGGTACTACACTTGCTGAATTGTCAAAATCCAGATCCAGGACAAACCTTGTTTTACTTGTCATTGTTAATGTAGTTTTTCTTGGTGGACTCGGCTATTTGTTCTACAATGTTACAACAGAGATCTCTCTAGCAAAGATGAAAACAAGTTTTGTTGCTAATGTTTCTCACGAGTTGAGAACTCCTCTTGCTTTGATTCGTATGTTTGCTGAAACCCTTGAAATGGGACGTGTTAATTCTGAAGAAAAGAAACAGCATTATTATAAAACAATAATGAGCGAAAGTGCTCGTCTCTCACAATTGATTAATAATATTCTGGATTTTTCTAAAATTGAATCCAGAAAAAAAGAATATAAATTTGAACAATCGAATCTGATTGATTTAATAGAGCAGACATTGGAATTGTATCATTTCCGTTTTACTCAAAATGGATTCAAAGTTGAAAAATATTTTGAACCTAATATTCCTCTTGTTTATATTGATAAAGAGGCTATTACACAAGCGTTTGTGAATTTGCTTGACAATGCTGTTAAATATAGTTTTGATGAAAAATTTATCAAAGTTTCTGTTGTGCGACAAAACGGTTCTGTGGAAATGTCTGTTCAAGATAAAGGGATTGGTATTCAAGAGTCTGAGCAATCCAAGATTTTTGAGAAATTTTACAGAGCTGGAAATAGTCTGGTTCATAATACTAAGGGCAGCGGATTAGGGCTGTCACTTGTTAAACATATTATTGATGTGCACGGTGGTAAAATTTGGGTTTCAAGTAAACCTAAAAAGGGTAGTACGTTCACTTGTGCGTTTCCTCTTAATTAAATGGAGAAAAAAATGGCGCGAATTCTCATAGTTGAAGATGAGCTTGAAATGGCCCAGGGGTTAAAAGATAATTTTGAGTTCGATGGTCATGATGTAATTATTGCAGAAGATGGTGAAAAAGGGTTACAGCTCGCAGTTGAAGGAAAGCCGCAGTTGATTATTCTTGATGTTATGTTGCCCAAAAAATCGGGTTTTGATGTTTGTAAAGAGCTGCGAGGTAAAGGAATCAAGATCCCTATTATCATGCTCACGGCACGGGGACAGGAAATTGATAAAGTGTTGGGACTTGAACTGGGTGCGGATGATTATATTACAAAGCCATTTAGTGTCAGAGAGTTGCTTGCCAGAGTAAAGGCGGTATTGCGCCGCACACCTGAAGAAGCTGATGGTGAGGTCAAGTATCATACTTTTGGAAAGATCAAAGTCGATTTTGATCATTATTCAGCATATGATGATAATGGTAAAGTTGAATTGACTTTTAAAGAATTTGAGATACTAAAATACTTTCTGGAACATGAAGGGCAAACGATCAGCAGAGATAAGCTGTTGGATGATGTATGGGGATATGATTATTTTCCAACCTCAAGAACTGTTGACAACCATATTGTCAAGCTGCGTAAAAAGATAGAAATTGATCCGGTAAATCCTAAACACATCTTGACCGTGTATGGAATTGGTTACAAGTTTATAGAATAGGTGCGGGTTAATACTGGTTTTACATTTTTTTACACTTTTTGACACCCAATTAACACTTTTTACCATTATATTGTGTTAATTTGCAATACATCAAGTTTTGGGATTTAGATGCGGAAGTTTGTTTTAATTATAATTTTATTATTTTGTGCTAAAAATCACGCCATGGAACTCGAAAAGGAATTATCTTTAGAAGGTGAGTGGCGTTTTGAAATTGGTGATCGTGAAGAATATGCCAGTCCAAATTATAATGATGAGCAATGGGAAAAAATAGTAGTACCTGATAGTTGGGAAAACGAAGGTTTCCCCGGTTATGATGGATTTGCATGGTACAGAATTCGGTTTTCTATAAGTCGTGAACTGAAAAATAAAGTGTTATACGTCAAGTTGGGCCGAATTGATGATGTGGATATGGTTTATTTGAACGGTCATTATATTGGAGGCATGGGCCAATTACCGCCTGATTACAAGTCTGCTTTTGATAATAACCGTGTTTATAAAATACCACGGGTAGCATTAAAGTATGGCGGTGAAAATATCATATCAGTACGTGTATATGACAAACAAGGTGTTGGTGGAATATATACCGGTGACGTCGGGTTGTATTCAAGAATTGATGTAGTAAAGTTGGTTTTGGATTTAACTGGGCTTTGGTGGTTCAAGCATGGTGATAGTCTTACATGGAAAGATCCGAATTTTGACGAGTCTGCATGGGATGTGATCAAGGTGCCGGCATATTGGGAAGATCAGGGCTATCCGAACCTGGATGGCATTGCCTGGTATAGAAAACGTTTCAAGATTGATCAAAAGTATGCTGATGAAAAATTGATTTTGTTGCTTGGCAAGGTTAATGATATTGATCAGGTTTATTTTAATGGACATCTTATTGGGTTGACAGGAAGATTTCCGCAAGATGGAAAGCCGGCCACTATTGAGAATATGAAAAAAGAGTTGAGGGCTTATTTTGTTCCTCCTGATTTTATTCGAAAAGAAGGAGAAAATGTAATAGCTGTTCGCGTCTACGATGCCGGACATAATGGGGGAATATATAAAGAGTATGTTGGACTGGTAACTCGAAAAGAATATTTAAAATATATGAAAACAGTCCGATGATATTATAGAATGCTGTATTAATTTATGTAACGCTACTGGAGAACCATTGAACAGAGTATTCAAGATTTCAATTTTTTTAATTATACTTGCAATTTCCGCACCTGCGCTACCAAAAGAAAGAACAATAGAGTTAACATTACATTCTGCTGTAAGAATTGCTATGGATAACAGTTATCGAATTCGGCAACTCAAGCTGGGAATTGAACGAACTCGATATTGGTTAAAGGCAGAGCGTGCGGGATTAAAATCCTCTGTTTATATGAATGTTACAGCCCCAGAAATTAGTAATTTATCTGAATATAAATGGAATTCTACGCTTCAGCGCGATGAGATGATTCGTCAGAACACCCAAAAAGTTCAAATGGATTTATCCATTCGGCAACCTGTGATTTTATTAGGGTATCCTACAAATGGATACTTGTCTTTGAATAATACCATGTACCGTTATATTCAGATGGACGAGGGTGAGCAGGATGTGAGTTACTATAACCGGTATTTTGTTAAGTTTGAGCAACCATTTTTCAAGCCAAACACATTGAAAAATAATATTGAGCAAGCAGAGTTGAACTTGCAACGGCAAGAGTTGACTTTTCTAACTGATCAGGTAGGGTATTTAAATACCATTGCAGATTCATATTATAATCTTTTTCGATTGACTTATCTAAGTATTATCTTTGATCATAAAATTCAAAATTTAAAACGAGTAACGGGGTTTGTTGATCGTGTTTCTCGAGAAGATACCACCCGATCTATTGAAGCAATTCAGGTACAGGTAGAGCTTGCAAATGCCGAGGAAAGGATGCTGCAAAATAAAAGTGAGCTGCGCCTTGCAACGGCTCGCTTGAAACAAACATTGCGTATTGATACTGAAGATGATATTTTTATCAACCCGGTGGTAAAAATTTCCCCAATTGAGGTGGATCTGGATCAAGCTACTCAATATGGTTTGACTTTACGTCCGAGTATGCGTACTCTTGATAATAGTAGAAGACGAGATGAAATAGATCTTGAAAATGTTAAGGGTTGGAATTCCTTTAGTATGAACCTTGAAATGACTTATGGAATTGAAAAACAGGATGAAACATATCAATATCTGTGGGAAGATAATGAAAACAGCAATTCTGTAACCTTGACTGCCTATATACCACTATGGGATTGGGGGCAAAGAAAAGCAAGGATTGAAGCTTACAAGCTCGATATTAAACGTGTTGACCTATACAAAGAAGAAACTAAAACAAGAATAGAGTCTGAAATTAAAAATGCTATATCGAATTTGGAAGAATATCAAACCAGAGCTTTGAATATGCAAGAAAATTTGGATATGGCGATAGAAATTACTGATCAGAGCATTGTTTTGTATCAAAAAGGCAAAATTTCATTGCAAGATTTATTGCAAAACATATCAAGGCAAACCGATACAGAGTTGAATTTTCTGGATGCTTACTTGGGGTATAGAAGGTCATTGTTGTCTTTGATGACGAATACATATTATGATTTTGAAAACCAAATCAGTTTACTGGATCAGTTCAAAATGAACAGGTATTAAGTATTGTTGTAAAAATCATGGGGGCATGCAATTCTAAATTTTTTCAGGAAAAATCTTGACATTATTAAGCAAATTTTTTACAATTCAAGTGGTCTAGTATGCCTTGTAAGGGAATACAAAATAAAAAAAAGATGTTGTATTCTTTTGACAAATTATAATGCTTCCGGGAATTTGGCACGCTAATTGCAAAATTGTAATCGTGCAGATTATGGTCTTTGGGGTAGAGTTCATATATTAATATTGACATATTCATTTAATTTTAAAAAAAAGAATCATTATGAAGAATGTAATCCTTATTTTAGTGTTTGTACTTGTTCCTTTTTGGTTATTTGGACAAAGTGTCGTTAAAAAGAATGAATATATCATTGGCGAAGATGGGAAGCTTCAGTTCACTGTTCATATTTGGGGTGAGGTGAGAATTCCCGGAGAATACATAGTTTCTGATAAAACTGATTTGCTTGAATTGATTTCAAAAGCAGGTGGTCCAACGGAATATTCAAACTTGAAAAATGTTAAAATAACAAGAGGCTTGCTGAGTATTACAAGTTCTGCTGGTCCTATAGAACGGGAAGCGTATCGTAATATTATGATGAATCAGGCGAGCCAGAAGAGGATTGTCAAAATTAATTTGCACAAAATTCTGGAGAGCCAGGAATTTGAGCAATTACTGCCAACTTTGCAGCCTGGCGATGTTGTTCAGGTAGGGAAGAATAATTGGTTTAGATGGCAAACGGTAATTCGTGTAGTTTCGCAGTTGGCAATTGTTGCACAGGTTTATTGGTACTGGAACCGGAATTAATTTTAATTCAGGGTATATTATGAACTCTAATGAAATAGATCTTCGAAGAATTTTTCATATAATATTAAGGAAAAAGCTGGTTGTACTGGCTTCCCTATTATTATTCCTTGTACCGGTGTATATGTTGAACAAGTATTCAACGCCGGTCTTTTCGGCTAAAACCAAGATTGTATTTGATCAATCAAAAGGTGGCCGACAGATTACAGAATCTTATGCTGTAACCTCTGAAAATATTATTATCAATCAAATTGAAGAAATTCAAAGTCGTTCAATGGCTAGGGATGTTGTACTGACTTTACCGGACAGTATTAAAGCAGAGTTTACATATCCTATTGATGCAGGTCCTAATTTTAATGAGCAGGAATATCTTGTTGGTTTGATTAAAGAGGGAATTGTTGCCAGTTCGGTCCAGGGGTCTGATGTTATCAATATTGAGGTTAATACCGAGTCTCCCTTGTCATCGATGTTTATTGCAAACCGTATTGCAGATGTATTGGTGGCGCGAAACCTTGAAGTTATTGGTCAGGAGGCCAGTAATGTTCGGACTATTATAAATGACAATTTAGAGCGATACAAGCGAGATCTTGATGAAGCCGAATTGCGGTTGCGGGAATTTAAAGAAGAAAATAAATTGACCGAAATCAGCCAGCAGGGTAGCGAGATCTTGAGACGTATTACCGAAGCTGAAAATTTGTTGAATCAAACCATTACCAATTTGAATGCCGCACAAGAAAGACAGAGTTTTATAACGCAAAGATTGGCAGAAGAACGTAAGGATTTGGTTCCGGCAGTTACCAAAACGACTTCAACGCGTGCACAAAGAATGCGTGAAGAGTTGATTAATCTAGAAGACCAATATACAAGATTAAGTGTGCAAGATTATCCTGCGGACCATCCGAAAATGGTCGAGTTGAGAACGCAGATTAATGAGATTAGTGACAATCTTCGAGACGAAACATTGCGAATTGCTTCAGGTGAAAATACGATTGATCCTCTTTCTGAAATACAGCGTTTATTGGAAGAGTCAATTACGCTTGATATAGATATAAAAGCATATGAAGCTCAGCAAAAAGCATTGGATGATGTTATTTCCAATTACGAGCAAAATTTAAATACCATGCCTGCAAAAGAATTGCGTCTCGCTCAATTGATGCGTGACAAAGCTGTTAGTGAAGAGATTTATACTATGCTGCTTTCCAAGAGGGAAGAAGCAAAAATTGCTGAAGCTGAAATTTCCGGTAATATTCGTATTATTGATAAAGCAATCTTGCCAGATAATCCCATTCGTCCCAGAAAGATGTTAAACCTGATTGTTGGATTTGTGCTGGGTATGTCTTGTGGTGTTGGACTTGCGCTTGCGTTAGAGTTTTTTGACGACAAGATTAAAAAAGCCGAAGATGCTGAACGAGTATCAGAGTTGAATTTAATAGGGTCCATTCCTGAAATTAAAACACCCTTGTTCAAACGTCCTGGAAAATGGTTGAATAAAAGGATTCGGAAATTACCAGAACAATCCAAAGAAGATTTGATTACATTGCTTGACCCGCAATCTCCTGAATCTGAGGCGTTTCGGTCTATAAGAACGAATTTAAATATTTCAGATTTTGACTCTGCAATGCGAATTATTCTGGTGACCAGTAGTAATCCTAATGAGGGTAAATCTTTTATTTCATCAAATATGGCTGTTACAACAGCGCAAATGGGGCTCAAAACATTACTAATTGATGCTGATCTCCGCAAACCTGTGCTACATCATGTATTTGAAAGAGAGTTAAAACCCGGTTTGGCAGAGTTGATCATTAATAGTAAGAATGTCAAAGTTGAGAAAAGTGTACGTGTACCTCGGCGAATTGTAGATGAAGAGCCGTCAAAGAAATTGATAGGTATGCCGGAAATATTTGATTTTGATGATGAACTCCATGAAAGGCCTATAGATGATATAGAAATGTCAATTCCCAAAAATCGGGATAATGGCAGTGCAAATACAGAAGCCAAAAATCAGTTTTCTTTTGATTCTTCAATTGTGGAAACGGGCATAGATAATTTAGATTTGCTTCCTTGCGGTGAGATTCCCAAATATCCATCAGAAGTATTGGGATCACGCGCAATGAAGAATTTACTTTTCGAATTGAACAATGTTTATGATGTTATTTTCCTGGATACACCTCCAATCAATGTTGTTACAGATGCAGGTATACTGGGATCTATAGTAGATGGTGCAGTCTTGGTTATCAAGGCAGGAAGTACCTCGCAAAAAGAATTGCAAAAGGCAAAGAGTTTGTTGAAAAAATCAAACACAAAGATCTCTGGTTTGATTGTCAATTATCTTAATCCTAAGGAAAGTTATACCTCTTACTATTATTCATACTTTAATGAAAGTAAAGCACTAAAATAGTTCACATTTATTAAAAACTAAAATACAGGAACAATAGATGTTAAGCGCAAATTATTACAATAAAAGAGTGGCTCTGGATATTATAATACATCTGGTGATTTTTGTTATTTCTTATTTCTTTGCTTTTGGCCTTATTTTTTTTAATTCCTGGGATAGTGAAGCATTACACCTTTTTTTAATCACGCTTCCTGCATTATTACTGGTGAAAGTCCTTGTTTTTAGTTTGTTCAAAGCTTTTTCAGGGCAGTGGAAAGATGCTAGCGTTCCTGATATTGTCGCATTAGGTAAAGCTAATATTGTTTCGTCTATCACAATAACTATAATTTTATATTTTACATTAAAAAATGCAATCCCCTTTAGTGTTTTTATTATAGATTTTATGATTATAACCTTGTTTACCGGTTTTAGCCGTTTTTCTGTCAGGTTGTATAACGAGATCATTTATAAAAAATCACTGTCTGTAAAACGCGTTTTGGTTGTTGGCGGTGGAATTATGGCGCGTCGTTTGATTAAAGAGTTGAAATCCAATTGGGAAATGGGCTACAATCCTATAGCGCTGGTTGATGATGATCCCCAAAAACTGGGTCATTCGGTTATGGGTGTAAAGGTTATGGGAAATCGAAAAAGTATTTTACACCTTGCAGAAACCATGAATGTGGATGAGATTATTATTGCGTTTTCATATGCTCGTGGCGAAGATATGAGAGAGCTGGTCAAGATTTGTCGCATGTCTGGCAAACCTTTTCGTATCATAAGCAAACCTGAAGGCCCAATGGATCAGAAAACAATTTTTGATCGAATTCGCAAGATTAAAATTGAAGATTTGATTGGTCGTGAACAGATACAAATCAATTTTGATCAGGTTCAGAAATATATTGAGGGAAAACGTGTGCTGGTTACCGGTGCTGCCGGTTCCATTGGTTCAGAGATTTGCAGGCAAATTGCTAAATTTAATCCTGAAAAACTGGTCGCTTTTGATCGTTCAGAAAACGGTTTGTTTTATCTTGATCGTGAATTGAGTGAAAAATATCCGGAACTGGATTATTCTCTCGCGCTTGCAGATATTACAGATTTTATTGAAACAGATAATGCGTTTAATAAACATAAACCGCAGCTCGTTTTTCACGCTGCTGCTTACAAACATGTACCCATGATGGAGCTTCATCCCAGTCAGGCTGTAAAAAATAATGTAATGGGTACCAAGAATGTGCTAGATGTGTGTATTCAACACCATGTCAAAAAATTTGTATTTATTTCAACTGATAAAGCTGTTAATCCTACCAGTTTTATGGGAATGACAAAACGCATTGCCGAGCAGGTAGTTCAGGCAAGCGATAATACCAACAGTACACGCTGTATGGCGGTGCGATTTGGTAATGTAATTGGTAGTAGTGGTAGTGTAATTAGACTGTTCCAGGAACAAATCAGTAAGGGCGGGCCTGTAACAGTTACGCATCCTGATGTTAAACGATATTTTATGTCCATTCCTGAAGCTGTTCAGCTTGTATTACAAGCGGCAGTATTGGGTGAGGGTGGTCAGATCTTTTTACTAAAGATGGGTGAATTGATAAAAATCAATGAAATTGCCAAGGAATTAATATTGCTTGCCGGCAATGGTTCCGCTGACAAAATCAATATCAGTTATACCGGACTTCGATTTGGGGAAAAGATTATTGAAGAGTTGTGGGAGAACGAAGAAGAACTGTTAGAAAGTGAAAATGACAATTTGTACATATTAAAACGACGTTCTACTAACCGTTTTAATCTTCGTGAATTCAAGGGAAAAATTAACAATATTATTCGTATTGCATCTACTCAGGAAAAAAATCTAAACGGATTCAAAAGCAAACTTGAAGAAATTATTGAAGAAGGCCGCTCGATAATGAGATAATTTTACGGTTATTCTTTGGATAGTAGATAAAGATAGAGGAATTGCGGAATGTCTGAGAAAGAACAAATCAGAAGTTTTATTTATGAAAATTTTTTCTTTAATGATTTTTCAAAAGAATTAGATGATAAACAATCTTTTCTGGAAGGCGGGATCATTGATTCTACGGGTGTTTTGGAACTTGTTACTTTTGTTGAAGAAACATTCAAGATCAATATTGATGACCATGAATTAATACCAGAAAATCTGGATACTGTTGATCAACTTGTTTCATTTATACAAAGTAAAAAAGCAAACTGATTTTCTGTTTCTTGTTGATTTGATTATCTTGTAATGCTTCTTGCCATAATTTTTATTACCTGACATTAACTGGTTTTTAATATGTGTGGTATTGCCGGAGTTTTTAATAAAAACGAACTGAATCCCAATGCTTTTCCGGTATTTCGCAAGAGTCTGGGGATGTTGGGACACCGGGGCCCTGATGGGCGTGGTGTCTATGTAGATGACTATACTTTGCTTGGCCAAACCCGTCTAAGTATTATTGATCTTGAAGGCGGGCATCAACCTATTGGAAATGAAGATGGTTCGCTCTGGTTGGTGTGTAATGGCGAGATTTTCAACTATATTGAATTACGTCAAGAGTTGCTTGCAAAGGGCCATAAATTTAGTACGCATACGGATGTAGAAGTCGTTTTACATCTGTATGAAGAATATGGTGAAAAACTGTTTGATCATTTGAATGGTCAATTTGCTTTTGCAATCTGGGACAAGAATCAAAAATCAATCATGCTGGCTCGCGATCATGTGGGCATTTGCCCTTTACATTATCAAATAGCCAATAATCAATTGTATTTTGCATCAGAAATTAAACTGTTTTTGCCGTTTCCGGAATTGAATTTTAGCATCGATCCGGAGGCAATGCTGCAAACTTTGACATTTTGGTCTCCACTGCCTGGTAATTCGATTTTTAAAAATATCAAAGAAGTTAAACCTGGCCATTATATCAAATTCAATCAGGACCATTTTGAACAAAAACCATATTGGCAGCTAAGCTACCCTGAAAGTGATTCCGATTATATAAGGGATGTAAACAGCGCTTCAGAAGAATTGACGGATTTACTTGAAGATTCTGTACGAATTCGTCTGCGGGCAGATGTGCCGGTTGGTGCCTATTTAAGCGGTGGGCTTGATTCTTCAATCACAACCGCTTTGGTGAAAACAGGACATAACAATAAACTGCGAACATTTTCAATCGGTTTTGAAGATAAAGCTTTTGATGAATCTGAATACCAAAAACTTGTCTCGAATCATCTCGAAACCGATCATTCTGCTTTTGTAAGCAACAATGAAATGGTCTGCGAAAACCTGCAAAAAGTTATTTGGCATACTGAAAAGCCTGTTTTACGTACCGCACCGGTACCTTTGTTTTTGTTATCAAAGTTTGTTAGGGAATCTGATTTTAAAGTTGTTTTGACGGGAGAAGGTGCTGACGAGTTTTTTAGTGGTTACAATATCTATCGCGAGACCAAAGTCAGGTGGTTTAATGCAAAAATGCCGGGCTCAACCTGGCGCCCGCGTTTATATGAAAAATTGTATCCATATATAGCTACAAATCCGCGGACATTGAATTATTGGATCCAATTTTTTCAAAAAGATGTAGCAAATACGTCTGATCTTTTCTATTCTCATCGTTTACGGTGGAATAACCGTGATTATCTTGCAGGATTTTTAACTCAGGATGTTATGGGTGAAACTGTAGGATATAATCCTGTTTCAGAGTTGGAAGCCGGAATAAACGGATTGCTTGATGGTTTGAACCCTCTTGAGCGTGCACATTTTCTTGAAGCAAAGATATTTCTAAGCGGATATTTATTGAGTTCCCAGGGTGATAGAATGACCATGGGAAACAGTGTTGAAGGAAGGTATCCGTTTCTTGACAAGCGGGTAATTGATTTTGCAAATCGACTTGCCCCTGAATTGAAATTAAAGGTGTTGAATGAAAAATGGATTTTAAAACATACCTTTAAACACCTTTTGCCGGATCAGGTAATAAACAGGCCAAAGCAACCCTATAGGGCACCTGTAAGAAATACCTTACTTGCTGATCCCCAATTTGTGGATACCTGGCTTGATGAATCCCGTATCCGAAATTCTATGATTTTTGATGCAGACAAAATTTCGATTTTGAAAAAGAGATTATTTCTTCCCAATGCAAATGTTTCCGCGCGTGAAGAAATGGCATTAATGGCAATTATAACAACTGAAATGCTGAAAGAAAGTTTTATAAATAACAAACCCACTGTACAAGACCAGGAGTGTCGGGTTTACGATTACCGATCCAGGAAATAAAGAGAGGATAATTATGAAGTTCGATGAAAATAAAGCCATAGAAGTAATAACAACTGGAATTCGCAATGTAATTTCTCAGGATTTGAAAAAACGAGGTGCTGTAGTTGGTATCAGTGGAGGTATTGATTCATCCGTGGTTGCTGCGTTATGTGTTAAAGCGCTGGGTAAAGAAAGGGTTACCGGATTGGCGTTGCCTGAAAAAGATTCCAGTCCTGAAAGCCGGGAACTGGCAGAAAATCTGGCAAAACAGCTTGGAATTGAATTTCTTGTGGAAGATATAAGTGGCGGATTGAACGGCATGGGCTGCTATGAACGTCGCGATGAAGCCGTAAAACGGGTTTTCCCTGATTATACACCGGGTATGAATTTTAAAATTATTCTCAAAGGGGATCCGTTAAAAGATAATATGCTCAACCTGTTTTATGGTGCTATTACTGATAGTGCCGGTAATGAAATCGAAAAACGTTTACCGTTAAAAGAATATATGCAAATTGTTGCTGCTTCTAACATGAAACAGCGTCTTAGAATGACAACCCTTTACTATCATGCGGAATTGCGTAATTATGCAGTTGCCGGTACGGGTAATAAAAATGAACACGAGTTGGGTTTCTTTGTTAAATATGGAGATGGCGGAACAGACCTTAAACCCATTATTCATTTGTTTAAAACTCAGGTATACGAGGTTGCAAAAGCGATAGGCGTACCCAAAGACATCATTGACCGTACACCTACAACCGATACGTATCCCGGTGAAGTTACACAAAAAGAATTTTTCTTTAAACTCTCATTTGATGTTATGGATGCAATTTGGGAAATGCATGAAAATGGAGCCACCACCCAGCAAATTGCCGATAAAATGTCCATTACTGTTGAACAGGCAGAGCGTGTTGTAGAGGATATTGATCAGAAAATTAAAAGGACTGAATATCTGCGAATGGAACCATTGATAGTAGTTTAATAAAAAATGGAGGGAATGGTTGTGCAGGTACAAAATTTTTTAGAAAATTCAGCGCAAAAAACACCAGACAAGCAAGCTGTCTGGTATAAAGATGAATGGATGACTTTTGGAGAGTTGGACCTATTGTCTAACAAGCTTGCAAATTATCTCAAAGAGCAGCATGTGCACCGAGGTGACCGTGTTGCTATTCTTTACGAGAATTCATTTCATTACATTATTGCTTATTATGCTGTTTTAAAGGTAGGTGCTGTTACCGTGGCTTTGAATACAGCAACCACTGCTGATGCTCTAGAGTACCTGTTGAATGATTCCGGTGCGGTTGCAATTATTACCAATGCTTCTTTCTCTAAAGATCTTGTTCCCGCTTTGAAAAAAGTACCCAATCTCAGGCATGTTGTAATACAACAGGATGATTTGTCAGAATATCAGGCAATTGGGCATTGCAGCCAGATTTCATATTCCGAGGTGCTTGATAGTGGCAATGAACAAACTCCTGATGTTCGTGGAATTGATCTTGATCTCGCTTCAATCGTATACACCTCCGGGAGTACGGGGAAACCCAAAGGTGTAACCCTTACCCATTTAAATATTGTCAGCAATACGCGTTCAATTGTTTCGTATCTTGAAATAACCGAAAAAGACCGGGTAATGGTTGTTTTACCCTTTTATTATATTTATGGTAAATCCCTGTTGAACACACATTTTTATGCGGGTGGATCTGTTGTTATTGATAATGCTTTTGCATATCCCAATGTTGTATTGAAAAATATGGAAAAAACAGGTGTAACAGGATTTTCCGGAGTACCTTCTACTTTTATCATCCTTTTAAACCGTTCAAGTATCAGGGATTATGAATTCCCAACGCTTCGATATATTACTCAGGCGGGTGGCGCAATGGCACCATCTGTGCAAAAAGATGTAAGCCAGGTTTTTTCGAATGCCCGTGTGTTTATCATGTATGGCGCAACAGAAGCTTCTGCGCGCTTGTCTTATCTGGAACCGGAAATGCTTCCCAAAAAATTTGGATCAATCGGCAAAGCTATACCCAACGTAGATCTGTTTATTGCTGATGACAATGGTGTTGAATTACCGCAAGGTAAAGAGGGTGAGATTGTTGCCAAAGGTTCAAATTTAATGGTGGGCTATTGGAATGATCCCATTGAGACTGAAAAAGTACTTAGAAATGGCGTCTATTATACCGGTGATATTGGTGTTATGGATGAGGATGGCTACCTCTTTGTAGTGGGTCGTAAAAAAGATATGATCAAAGTTGGGGGAGAGCGGGTTAGCGCCAAAGAAGTTGAAGAGAAATTGCTTGAGATTGATGCGGTTCACGAAACTGCTGTTATTGGCGTTAAAGACGAGATAATGGGCGAAGCGATAAAAGCATTCATTGTACCCCTGTCCTCATCAGATACTGATGAAAAGGCAATCATTGACTACTTGCGCCAAAAACTCCCGGCATACAAGTTGCCCAAAGTTATAGAATTTGTTAAAGAATTACCCAAGAATGAATCAGGCAAGATTTTAAAAACAAAATTATCATAGGAGTATGAACAAGTAATGCGTAGTGTGAATATTTTTATAAAACATCTGTTTGATTTTCTGTTTTCTGCTATACTTTTGTTAATTCTGAGTCCGCTGATGTTGATTGTTGCTATTATTATAAGATTAGAGAGCCCCGGCCCCGTATTCTTTAAGCAGGAACGTATAGGCAAAGATGGAAAGCTATTTGTTATTTACAAATTTCGCAGCATGGTAAACAATGCAGAAAAAATGGCAAAAGGTCAGCAATTAACGCAAAATGATAGTCGCATTACGGCATTTGGGCATTTTATTCGTAATTGGAGTATTGATGAATTGCCGCAGTTGATTAATATTTTGATTGGAGATATGAGCGTTATCGGTCCGCGGCCCACAATTAAACGTCAGGTTGAGAGATATACTGACTATCATCGTAAACGTCTGAATATGCGCCCCGGTGTTACCGGTTGGGCGCAGGTGAACGGTCGTAACGCACTGCCGTGGGCAAAACGTATTGATCTGGATATCTGGTATGTTGAAAATTATTCTTTACTTTTGGATCTAAAGATATTTTTAAAAACGTTCAAGGTTGCCTTGTTACGTGAAGGTCTGTACGGAGAAGATGGCGTGAATGATGATTTTGAGATCCAAAAACAATCTAATGCAAAGGATGAACAATGAGTATAAAGGTGAATCTTTCTGGTCCCGATATTACCGAAAAAGAAATTCAGTATGTAATAGATGTTTTAAAAACACCTTATTTGAGCCTGGGACCCAAACTCCCTGAATTTGAAGAAAAAGTTGCCGATTATGTTGGCAGTAAATATGCAGTTGCGGTCAACAGTGGAACAAGCGGTTTGCATTTGCTGGTTAAAGCGCTGGGATTTAATCCTGGAGATGAAGTCATAACATCTCCATTTAGTTTTGTTGCTTCATCCAATTGTTTGTTGTATGAAGATGTAAGGCCTGTTTTTGTAGATATTGATCCCCAAACATATAACCTGGATATTGAAAAAGTCCGTGAAACTTTAGAACTGGCCCACTCGCAGGGACGTGGTGATAAAATTAAGGGCATTTTACCTGTACATGTCTTTGGACAGCCCTGTGATATGGATGCAATTCTGAAACTTGCCGATGAATATAATTTAAAAGTGATTGAAGATTCCTGTGAAGCCATTGGTGCCAGATATCAATTCAAAGAAACAGTATCTGATAAATACACAAAAGGGCAATGGGCAAACGCAGGTACCATGGGAGATGCGGGTGTATTTGCCTTTTATCCCAATAAACAAATTACAACCGGTGAAGGCGGTGTGATTGTTACGGATGATGAAAATGTTGCGGAATTGTGTAAAAGTATGCGAAACCAGGGACGCGGCGGAGATGGAAAATGGCTTGCTCATGTTAGGTTGGGCTACAATTACCGTTTGAGTGATATCAACTGTGCGCTGGGTATTGCTCAGGTTGAAAGACTGGATGAGATACTTGAAAAACGAAACAAAGCTGCTCAGTTATATAATAAATATCTTGCAGATGTTAAAGGTGTGCGTGTTCCTTTTATTGCTGATAATGTAGATATGAGCTGGTTTGTCTATGTAGTACAGTTGGACAGTTCTTTTAGTCAGGACGATCGAAGTAACGTAATGAAAAGTCTATTAGACAATGGCATAGGGTGTAACAATTACTTTCCTCCAATTCATCTTCAACCTTTTTACATGGATATGTTTGGTTGCAAAACAGGAGACTTTCCTGTTACAGAATTTGTTTCAGACCGTACAATAGCTTTACCTTTTTATACAAATATTCAGGAATCTGATATAGAATTTGTTTGTTCAATACTATTACGGTCATTGAAATAAACTGTAAAAGATTTGAAATTTTCAATTTAAAACAGTTTTGGAATGCAAATGGAAAAAATTTGGGTGTATGGTACTGGTGGGCACTCGACAGTAATTGCTGATTTGATCATTTCTTTAAGAGAGTATGAGATAATTGGTTTTATTGATGATGACCCACGTAAAGCAGGTAGCTTTTTTTATAAACATGCTAATGTTTATACAGAAGATGGTTTTGAGGAACAGAATAAAAGCCTTAAAGTGAACAATATGTTTATAGCTATTGGAGACTGCAACGTCAGAAAAAGAATAGCAGATAAATATAAAGATTTTCATTTTCCAACATTTATACATCCTACGGCAATATTGGGGAAATATTCCAGTATTGAAGAAGGTACGGCAATCATGCCTTATGCTATTATAGAATCAGAAGCACATGTAGGGCGTCATTGCATTGTAAACAATGCCAGCATTATTGGCCATGGTGTAAAAATGGGTGATTATTGTCATGTCGGCGGTGGGGCTGTTCTCAGTGGAGGAGTTCAGCTGGGTAACGGATGTCTGGTTGGAGTTGGAGCAACCATAACACCATTGTCCAAGGTGGGTAATCATAGCACAGTAGGCGCGGGCGCAGTAATTGCCAAAGATGTTGCTGAAGGTGTGTTTATGTTTGGAAATCCTGCGCGGCAAATAGGCAATTTTTTCACAAAATAGTGGACTGGAAAGGTTATGAAGAAAAAAATATATATAGTATTGGGATTGATTTTTGTTCTGGTAGTGTTGTTTGTGGTTGTTGCAGACAATGTTCTGGTAACACAATCTGATTTGAAAGATGCGGATGCAATTATTGTGATCAGTGGCGGACGAGGTGAGCGTGTTGAGCACGCGTCTCATCTATTTCAACAGGGATTTGCGGATACTTTGATTGTATCAGGATGCCCTGGTCAGGATAAAAGTATAGTACAAGCAAATTATATGAAAGAGAAAGCAATGGAGCTGGGGGTTCCTGAAGATAAAATTGTTCTTGATGTTCTTGCGCGTCATGGTTTGGGGACCGGTGAACAGGCAAAAACCATTCGCAAGATCATAGAACAAAATAATTTCAAGCGTGTGATTCTAGTTACTACAGATTTTCATACCAGCAGAGCAAATATGATTTTTAAACGTGCCTTGAAAGGTTTGGATACGCAACTGTTGGTGGCGCATCCTGATCAAGGTATATTGCAGTCAAAAGGGTGGTGGTACAAGCCTTCTAGTCTGAAAATTGTGGTTATGGAAGTGATAAAATATGTCTGGTACTGGATTTCTTATTAAACCAGGGCGAAAGGTTATGGGAGCGATGAAAAAGAATATTTCAAGACGTAAATTTATAAAAAATACAGGACAAGGTGCCGGAGCTTTACTTGCGGCATCAATGGCTGGCACTCGCACTTGGGCAAAACCTGTCGAGGACGAGTATTCACGTATATATATGACAAATGGAAAAGGTCCAACTGATAATATGAGTAATCTCCTTGAATTGATGGGAGGTATTGAAAATATTATTGGACCGAATGATGTTGTTGTTATTAAAACCAATGCTCAACGCATAAACCAGGGATCCGGTAACCTGGCTTCAATAAAAACTTTTATTGATAAAATACTGGATATACCTGGTTTTAATGGCGAAATTATACTGGGCGACAATAATCACAGGTGGCCCGCTCAGGATAAAGGTGCATGGGCAGAGCCGTTTTTAATCAATTCCAACATCCCCGCTGTTAAAAATCTTAATGACCTGTTAGCATTGATTCAGGCGGGAGGTCATGATAATGTAACCCGCTTTATATGGAACGACTCTTATGAAGATGGTGGGCAGCGTATTTATGGCCCGGAAGATGGCGAGGGATATGTTTTTGAAGAAGATAATGTCGTTTCTAATAATGCAGAAAATGCAGATGATTATCGTGAAACGATTATGACCTATCCTATATTCAAGTCAACCTATAGCGGTCTTACTATTGATTTGAAAAATGGTGTTTGGAAAAATGGCCAGTATCTTTCTGATAAACCTCTGAAATTTATCATCTTTTCCGGTTTGTGTCGTCACAGTTATTATGTGGGTACTACCAGTGCGGTCAAGAATTACATGGGTGTTGTTGACTTGTCCTGGGGAAGTAACCCTGAGAATGGTAAGCTGGTAGATAATTATTATAATTTTCATGCTTTTGCCTTTAATGAAAACCTTGTTGGGCCCATACCCGGTGTATTGGGTGATGCTATAGGTACATTTATGCGGACTATACGCAAAGCGGATATGCATTTTACAACAGCCGAATGGATTGGCTGGGGCAGCAGGGAAGATATTGATAAAGCAGAGCAGGCTGGTTACTTGTTTGCAAGTTCTGATCCTGTAGCGCTGGATTATTACGCAACAAAATATATCCTGTATCCTGCCGCGGTAAGAAATAACGACCTTCATAAAGAAGCAATGAATGTTGATGATCCTGAAAGTGCGGTACGTCAATATCTTGAACATTGTCAGCAGCAGGGTATTGGAACATTGGATGAAAGTTTAATGATTATCAATGACCCTACGTCAGATGTCGATTCTATTGAATTTGAAATTCAAATATTTGATAATAAACCCGGATTGCGATGGACCGTTGATCAGGAAAATGATTATTTAGGTTTTGAAATACAGCGTAAAGATATTAACAGCGATTTTACTGAAATACAATATATTCAGGTTGTTTCAGGAAAGCAAACCTATGAATATACTGATGAAAAAGTCAATTCAGATGGTACTCTGGAGTACCGTATAAAACTTTTTGAGAAAAATGGCAATACCCGTTTTTCAAATGTGCTTACTGCAGATGTGAAATTAGCAGACAAATTTATATTACACCCCAATTACCCCAATCCTTTCAACTCGAATACTGTTCTATCTTATTATTTGCCTCATAACGGTAGAGTCAGTTTGTCTATTTTCAATATAAATGGCAAATTGGTCAAGCCATTGGTCAAAGAAACACAAAATGCTGGATTTTATAGCAGTCAATGGGATGGTACAAATGTGTTTGGCAAAACTGTATCAAGCGGTACGTTTTTTGCTGTACTAGAATTTGATGAATCAGTTCAAACCAGATCATTATTGTATATAAAATAGGTAATTAATAACTATATGTCCCAAATTCAAAAGATTTATACCGATAATGCCGAGGAATGGAACAAGCATCTGTCTAAAATGCAGCTTTATGACTTTTATCACCTTCCCAGCTATCATAAAATAGCTGAAGAAGGTGGTGAAGGTAAAGCTGTATTATTCAGTTATGAAAAAGACGGCTATCATATTGCTTTGCCCTTGATGATTCGATCATTAAAAAGTGTTGATGAGTTGAGTGGTGCTAATGGCTTTTATGATGCTTCTTCTGTGTATGGGTATGCGGGACCTGTATCATCTCATTCTTCTATACCGGATGAGATTGTTAAAGATTTTCAGTCTAGCTTACAAAGCGAGCTGAAAAACATGAATGTTATTACTGTTTTCTCAAGACTGCACCCATTTATACCTCAGAATTTTATTATTGAAAATACCGGAAGTGTATCTAATATTGGTATTACTATTTCCGTAGACTTGTCGTTACCGGTCGAGGAGCAGAGAAGTCAATATTCTAAAGGGCACAAGAGCGGTGTAAATAAACTCCGTCGTTTGGGTGCGGAATGTATTATAGATACAGAGTATAAATATCTTGACGAGTTTTTAGCACTTTACTATGAAACCATGAACCGTGTTAATGCTACAGATTATTATTATTTTACCAGAGAGCATTTTGAAAACCTGGTAAACAAACTGGAAGCAAATGTATATTTATTCATCTGTTTGCTAGAGGGTGAAGTAATTTGTGGTGGTATATATATTGAATGTAACGGTATTGTACAATCTTATCTTGGTGGAATGTTTTCAAAATACCGTGATATTGCTCCAAGGAAATTGGAAAAAGATACTGTAAGATTATGGGCAGCAGAAAATAAATTTAAAACATTTCATCTGGGGGGTGGTGTTGGAGCCCAAAAAGATTCATTGTTTGAATTTAAATCCGGTTTTTCAAAAATAAGACATGATTTCAATGTGTGGAAGTGGGTGATTGATAAAGAAAAATACATTGAATTATGCAATAATCGTGATATAGATATCAAGAGTGATTTATATAATGAATCTTTTTTCCCGGCTTACCGAACACCTTTGAATTCAAATTCAGAAACTTGAATCCGTGGCTGATTTATTGCAGCCAGGATTATACTCAATGTTTTCATATTATATTAATGTTTAGGGACAGGTAGTACTACTAGATGGCAGAAAAAACCAGTTTGAAGGACCAATCCATATTCCTTGTGATTGGTAATGCCCTGACTCAGGGTACGTCAATCATTCAAGGAATGATTCTGGCGAGAATTTTAACACAGCACGATTTTGGAAGTTTTCGTCAGATTATCATGCTGTCGTATATTTTTTATATTATCTTTTATCTCAGTATTGCAGAGAGTGCATCATATTATCTTGCCAGTTTGAATGACAAAGAAAAGAAACAGTTTGTTTTTCAAACCAATGTATTGTATGCGTTTTTGGGTTTATTGGCTTTTTTAACCTTATTTTTTACCAGAAAATATGTGGCGAATGCTTTTAGTAATCCGGAACTGGAAAAATATCTGGTCTATACTGCGGTTTTCCCGGCATTTCAAATGTTTGGCGCCTTGTTCCATACATCTTTGATTACTGTTGGTAAAGCAAAGCTGAACAGCATTATTTCTTTCTTTCAATCCATTTTTGTAGTGCTTGCTATTGCAGTACCCTTGTTGATGGGGTCCACATTTTTGTTTGCAATTCAGATATTGACCCTTGCCAATGTGATTTTGTTTTTTTACAACATGTATGTATTTATCAAGGTCATTGGTATCCATCCCTCATTTAATTGGGAGTTACTCAAGGGTCAATTTGGATTTTCTATACCGTACTGGATCAGTTTTGCAACCTATGTGTTTTATACCCAGATCCACAGACTTTTGGTCTCTACCTTTTTTACCCCGGAAGACTTTGCCTTGTTTTCAGTCGCCAGCACAGAGCTGCCTGTATTGGCCAAGCTGTCTTCGCAAATTGCACTTGTTTTGATCCCGGTTTGTATTCAATATATGCAGGGGGGCAATATACAAGGTATAATTAATTTATGGGTAAAAACTGCCCACAAAGTAGCCATTGTTTCAATACCTTTGTTTGTTATGTTGACATTTGTTTCAAAAGAATTTTTGACCATTCTGTATGGTGATACTTATGGCAGTGCCTGGTATATTTTTATTGTTATGCTTTTGTTATTACCGCTTAGAATATGTGATACACAATCATTGTTTAAAATTACAGGTAAAACCCAATATGTTATTTATTCGTCCCTGGCTGCACTGATTGTTGGCTTGGGTGTTGGATGGGTATTAATTTATCCTTTGGGGTTAATGGGACCAGCAATAGGTGTGCTGGCAGGAAGGATTACTCAAATTGCGGTTTCGTTGAAATATATAAACCGGGACTTGCCGTTTACACTGCGTCAGGCTTTTGTTCTTGATGTTGTGTGGAAGTTATTGCTGGTTTCTATTGTTGCATTTGGCATAGGAAAACTTTTTGCATTGTTTATACATCAGCCGTTAATCCATTTTAGTATTGTAATGGTAATTGGTGGTGCATTGTTTATGTTTCTATCATTCCGGTTTAAATTGCTTGATGAAAGCGATAAAGAGCTGGTAATGCGCTGGATCAAACTGGAGCCATTGTTAAAATCTTGAGTATGAATAAACTAGATCAAAATTTAAAAGAACTACAAAAAACCAAAAGATCAATGGTCCTGATAGTTATTGCCGCAATTGTTGGTGCGGCAATTTATTTTATTTCAGGAAGTAAAGTGCATGCTGCTATTGTGGTTGGTATTGTGGTTGGTGCTACAAGCATGTATCATACTCCTGTTGCTATTATGGCATTGTTGTTCTTTTTCCCTATTGAGGGTGCGTTTGAACTTTCAAAAATTGGTGCAGGAAGTCGTGCTATTGGATTGCTTGTAGTGGCAAGTTATGTCATTAACAAGTTTCGACTAAAAGTTGTCATTCCCCGCGAGATGATTCCCATACTGATTTTTACCTGGTTTGCGTTGATGAGTTTTTTATGGGCACATGTACAGCAGGCGACATATAATGGTATTGTAGCATTAATATTGAATGTGATATTAATTATTATTCTCATTAATACCATTAGAGATGAAAAAAACCTTCGGTTTATTTTATGGGCTGTTTTTCTTGGCTCTATCACCAGTGCTTTTATGATTATTTTTGGTCAGGTTGGTTATTCAGCCGGTGGAGAGGCAATGGGACGTGTTGTGCTTTCTGAAGGAACGAATCCTGTAGTATTGGGCAACTCTTTATTACTTGGATTTCTGTCTGCTTTTTACCTGTTTAACGAAAAAGAACGGTTTGCCGTTTTGGGATTCCTTGTTTTTGGTCCAATACTTTTATACGGCATACTAAAAACGCAGAATAGAACGGCGCTGGCTTCATTTGTGCTTGCACCGGTCATGGGATTTTTATTCGCTGCCAAAGGGAAATATCTTGTTAAAAGTGTTGTAAGTATTGTTCTGGTCACCTTGCTTGGTTTATCTGTTTTGACAATTGCTTTAACAACGGATGTATTATCAGATCAGGCAAAAGCCAGGTTGCGCGGTACTCAAAGCGATGGAGATTTGGGCGGACGTTCTGAACAATGGAAGGCAGGTCTTGAATTGCTTTCCAAACGCCCCATATTTGGGTGGGGATATAAGAACTTTCAGGAAATGTTTCCTGAACATAAAGGCGTTCGTGCCGCTCATAATGATCTTGTTTCAATTGCGGAGAGTTGGGGGTTGTTGGCGCAATATTATGGCTTTCAATTTACTTTTTTCTATTTATGAAAATATTAACTATTGAACATCCACAGTTAAAGTGGCTTTCAATGACAATGATGATGTATTCACTATTCATCGGACTGACAATGACCGCTATTGTAACCAAGGGGTACTGGTATGCCCTGGGTTTGGCATTGGTAGCGGGTAATGTAGATTTGCTGGAAACTGAAGAAGAACAAGAAAAAGAGAATTTGGATAAAGCCGGAAGCAATGAATGAAGATATTGACCATTTCTCACTTGTATCCTAATGAAAATAATCCCAATTATGGGATATGGATGGCCCGTCAGGTAAGGGAGATGGCCCGTCAGGGTGAAGAAATTACAGTGATTGTACCCACGGTATGGGTGCCTCCGTTTTTGAATAAAATCAAGAGATGGCAGGGCATGGAAAATAATGTGCCTGTTTGTAAATATAAAGGTGTTGATGCTTTTGCTGTGCCGTATCTAAGAGTCACCGGAAACTGGTATTACCGGTGGAATGGCCTGGCTGTTTATTGGGCACTGAAAAAAGTTGCTTTAAAATTACATCGTGAGAAAAAATTTGATATTATCTATTCTCGCAGTTTTTTCCCGGATGGTGATGCCGCAGTCCGGTTGGCTCAAGATTTAAAATTGCCGGTTGTATGCGAAGCAATTGGACGGGATGTTAATATAATTCCCAATTACTCTAAAACCATATATAATCATTTTACATCCGTTGTAGAGCGCCTGGATGGTGTTATGGCAAACGGGCAGGGTATTGCAGATAAGCTTGCAAAGATCAGTAAAAAACCGGTTTTGACCGTTTACGGTGTAGTAGACCTGGATTTATTTAAACCGGTAAAAGAAAAGGATGAAATCCGTAAAGAATTGGGTTTACCTTTAGATAAAAAGATTGTTTTGTATCTTAGTAACTTAAAAAGTGACAAGGGCGTTTTTGAACTCTTGAAGGCATTTCATAAAGTAAGTGATGATCTTGATGATCTGGAATTACGTGTTTGTGGCAGCGGTGCTGCAAAACAAGGTATGGTTCAATACATTGATGAACATCAATTGTGTGAAAAAATCCGAATGATGGGACCGGTTCTACATGATCAGGTCCACAAATGGATGAAAGCGTGTGATGTTTTTGTTTTACCAAGTTATCATGAAGGAATGCCGAACGCGGTTATGGAAGCTATGGCATGCGGTTTACCTGTTGTTGCAACAGAGGTAGGCGGATTACCTGAAGCTATTGGAGACAGTAAAGGTTCAATACTGATTCCACCAAGAGATGTTAATGCATTATCACAAGCGCTGAACAATGTGTTAAGTGATGATTTGAAACGTCAGGAAATGTCAGATGCGGCCAGGGTGAGGGCGGAAGAACGTTTTGGTGTAGCAACCACAGCCAAAAAGATAATAGACCATTTTATTAAATTGATAAATTAATTACAAGAATAATTGGATAGTTATGGGTGAAAAATTAAACAAAAAGATTTGTGTTTTTACCATCCATCGATCACGAGACGTACGTGTGTTTAACCGGCACTGTCGTTCATTGGTAAATCTCGGAATGGATGTTACTTTAATAGCTGTATCGGAAACCGGCAGCTATGAGCAGGATGGTGTTAAAGTCATTGGCTATGAGCGCTGGAAAGGATTAAAGCAACGCATCAAAACCCTTTACCGGATCACCCGGCTTGCTTATCAGCAAAAAGCAGATGTGTATCATTTCCATGATCCCGATTTGCTGATATTTGCTCCCTGGCTTCGAATTATAAGCGGGAGACCTGTTGTTTATGATATTCACGAATTTTATACACGCCAAATTCCATTAAAATTTCCGGATTTTAAACCGCTTCGCTGGTTGGTAGCGGGTATGGTTTGGTTGGCAGAAACATTTACCGGTGTTGTTTGCGGGTCTGTTTCCGCGGTGTATATGGAACACGTTAAACGATTTTCACGTTTAGGATGCCCGGCTGTGTGGACTCCCAATTTTGCGTCTCTTGAAGATTTTAATCCCGAACCGGTAACTGAGGAATTGCTAAAAGAACGTAAAAATACAGTAATCCATACGGGAACCCTGAGCCCTGTGCGTGGTTCCCTGGTCTTGCTGGATGTGGCGCGTGAATTGAAGCAAAGACGTCCGGAAATGAAGGTTTTGGTCACCAAAAGATTCTGGTCTCAGTACCATGAAGATGCCATGAACGAAAAACTGGTCAAGCCTGAATATAAAGATGTGATTGAATTTGTGCCGCATATGACCGGTCAGGAATTACCGGGATTTGTACGCAAAGGCGGTGTTGGGCTTAGCTTATTACAGCACCATGGAGAATATGTGCTGCCGTCTCATGTGCCTACAAAGTTTTTTGAATACATGTCGCAAGGTATTCCCATCGTTGCATCTGATATGCCGTCAAGCTATCAGTTTGTTAAAGATGAAAAAGTGGGCCTGGTTGTTCCGGCGGATGATATAAAAGCATATGTTGACGCCATATTAGAAATTGTAGATGATGAAGAATTGACCCGCTCAATGGCTGAATACGGACAGCGTGCATTTATTGAGAAATACAATTGGGGCATTTGTGAAAAGAACTTGAGAGAATTTTATACTAAATTATTAAAATAATATGCTGAAAAATCTAACACAGATAATAAAATATTACGGGATTCCTTTTCTTATATTTCGGGTTTATTACGCATTGGAACGGAAAACCGGATTACAGAAAAAGAAATTCAAGATCCGCCCCTGGAACAGCTTTGGATTAATCGATCTTGTATCAAAGGATGTGCAATCTTTTTATGCGAGTATTGGTAAATTCTTTTTCGCAAAAGGCCAGGTGCCCAATGTTCAAGACTATAAAATGACAGAACGTGCGGATAAAGTCTTGCAAAACCGTTTTCTCTATTTCTTTAAACATGAAATTGATATGGGAGAAAAACCGGATTGGTTTCTAAATCCGTTGACCGGAAAACGGGCAAATCCCAATGTGCATTGGACCGCTATACAGGATCTTGATCCTGAATTTGGCGATATAAAATATGTGTGGGAAGCCTCTCGTTTTGCATGGACCTATGAACTGGTTCGGGTCTTTGCAGCAACGGGTGATGGTAAATATGTCGAAAAATTTTGGGAGTTTTTTACCGACTGGTATGAGGCGAATCCGCCGAATCAGGGCATTCATTATTATTGCGGACAGGAAACATCGATCCGTATGATGGCCTTGTGTTTTGCTTTTTTTGCGTTTTTTGAGCACCCAACCAGTACGGATGAGAATTTAGAAAAACTGCTCAAAGCCATTGGTACCCATGCTGAACGGGTCGAAAAAAATATTCAATATGCTATATCTACACGTACCAACCACGCTCTGACTGAATCAATGGGGATTTATACTGTGGGTTTACTCTTTCCACAGTTTAAACGCGCAAAGATCTGGAAACGTAAAGGTAAACGTATTTTTGAGCGCATTGCGTTAAAGCAAATTTTTACAGACGGTGCATACATTCAACATTCCATGAACTATCATCGTTTAATGCTTCAGACCATGATCTGGTCTATCCGTATTGCCCAATTGAACCATGACCGGTTTAGTGACGCATTGCAGCGGCAAGTAGAAAAAGCTACAGATTTTCTGTACCAGTTCCAGGATTTAGAAACAGGGCGGGTTCCCAATTATGGTCCCAATGATGGCGCTGTTATCATGCCTCTAAACTCTTGTGATTATCTGGATTATCGTCCTGTAATACAAGCTGCACATTATTTGATTGCAGGTAAAAAGTTGTACGCAGAGGGTCCCTGGGATGAAGATTTGATCTGGTATTTTGGTGAGCAAGCTGTTTCTGCGGATGCTGCGCAAAAGCCGCAGGGCAATGTTGCATTTCCCACTGGTGGCTATTTCTCATTCCGTGGCGCTTCAAGCCATGGGCTGTTACGCTGTCATAATTATAAAACACGTCCCAGTCATGCGGATGCATTGCATCTTGATATTTGGTACGATGGAGTCAATGTGTTTCGAGACTCGGGTTCGTATCTGTACAACAATTCCGGCCCACTTGAGCATTTTTTCTCCGGAACGAATGCGCATAATACCATATCGGTGGACAATCTGGATCAGATGACTGCCGGACCCCGTTTCATATGGTTTGACTGGATTCAAACCGGTAAAGTGGAATATATTGAACGGGGCAACCGTGTATTCTTTGCGGGCGAACATTATGGCTACAGACGCTTGGGTGGCAATATTGTTCACAGGAGAAGTGTGGAATTTTATAAAGATGTGGATTTATGGATTGTTACCGATCATATAACCGGAACAGGTTACCATGATTTACAATTAAATTGGCAGTTTGGCGTTAATAATTTTGAATTTAACTCAAATTTTGCTAATTTAAAGGTGGGTGAGCGTAACTTGTTGCTATATACCAAAACATCGGTGCCGGCGAAATACGCTACATTGACCGGATCTTTAAAAGAACCGGCAGGATTTGAATCTTTATATTATGGCGAGAATCACGAATCCGCAGCAATGCAGATTACTACCGGTTCTGAACTACCTGTCAAGTTTGTATCTGTTATCGCCCCATCTGAAAAAATAAACATTTCGGAAACTGAACAGGACTTGACAATACATAACGTGGAGTCGCAATCAATAATTAAATCGATTCAATTATAATAAAGAGTAAACATATGCATGTCGTTTATATACATCAGTATTTTGCAACTCCCGTAGGTGGCCATGGTATTCGTTCTTATGAATGGGCAAAAAAACTAATTGCTCATGGACACAAGGTTACCATGATCACTTCAACATATTCTACCAACCTGGATGAACGATTACGGTATAATAAAAACAACTCTGTTGTAGATATTGATGGTATATCCGTCAAACTAATCCATTCCGAATATTCAAACAGTATGAACCTGTTTCAACGAGCATTTGAATTTTTTAAATTTGCGGTTTTTACATATCTTAAAACTCTGGAATCAAAACCCGATCTTATTTTTGCAACATCGACTCCCTTAACCGTGGGGTTACCAGCCAAAAGGGCTGCCAGGAAATTAAAGGTCCCTTTTGTGTTTGAAGTGCGTGATCTTTGGCCGGAATTGATATTTGCCATGGGTGCAATGAAAAATCCTATAGCACGTAGAATACTGATAAATATGGAGCACTCCATCTACCGTGCTTCCAGGAATATTGTCGCATTAGCACCGGGAATTCAAAAAGGAATTACCCGTACCGGGTATCCCATAGAACAAACAAGTATGATACCCAATTGTTGTGATTTGGAATTGTTTAAACCCAAACCTGAAAATGCATCGGAACCGGAATATGGCAAACCTGGAGATGTGCGGTTTGTATTTACCGGAGCACATGGCAGGGCAAACGGATTGGATGCTGTACTTGATGGCATTGCTGAATTGAAACGACGCGGAAAGACCGGAGTCCATTTTGTATTTATTGGAACTGGTGCTCTCAAAGATCAGCTTGTAGAACGTTCTGAAAAGGAAGGCTTGTCAGATTATGTTACCTGGGTAGGACGTATCCGCAAAACAGAGTTGGCAGAGCTGTTACCACGTTTTGATGTAGGTTTGATGATTTTGTCCAATATACCCGAGTTTTATTACGGTACTTCACCCAACAAGTTTTTCGATTATATATCCGGCGGATTACCCGTGTTGAACAATTATCCAGGATGGTTGGCGGATATGATTACGGAACAAAAATGCGGCAAGGTCTGTAGCCCGGATGATGCGGTTGACTTTGCAAATACGGTTGAAGCTTTTTGCGTTTCAAAAACAGAACGAGAAGAAATGGGCAGACGTTCGAGAGAACTTGCTGAAGAACAGTTTTCACGAGATAAACTGGGCGATGAATTTGTTAAAGTGTTAGAAGCGAACCAAAGAACAAGTTAGAATACATGATTGGTTTATTAAAAAGTCAAATAAGAAGGACTGCTTTTTGGGGCCTGGATTTTGTCAAAGGTGGCAAGTTTAAAAAACACATGGATGAATTGCACCTTTACTATTATCACCCTGAAGATAATATTGGTGGCTTTCGAAAAAAAATAGATAATTTATTAAACCATGCGGTTGAAACAACTCCTTTTTACCGGTCTATGGCCGGCTTTAAAGATTTTACAGATTTTCCGGTAATTAACAAGAATTTACTTAAAAAAGAATATAACTCTTTTCGTTCAGAACCCTATAAACATTTAGAATTGCCGCTCGCCTACACCAGTGGGTCAACGGGAACTCCTTTTGAATATCCTGTTTCAAATTATAAACAGGAAAGAAGGCATGCCGAAGTTTTGTTTTATAATCAACTGGCCGGTTACAGACTGGGAATGCCATTTGCTCAGGTAAGAACAGAAGAATTTGATAAATTTGATCTTTGGAAAGTAAATACCAAAGTCATAGATCCTAAAATTATGAATGATGAATGGCTGGAAAAGCAATTCGATTTGATGAGGTCTGGTAATATTCAGTTCCTTATTGGATGGCCTAGCGTTATTGCACCAATAATCGCGTATTGCAAAAAGAAAGGCCTGAATCACGCTCATTGTTCATTAAAGGGTGTTATTTGTACTGCGGAACCGGTCTCTCGAAATTTAAAGAAATCATTTGAAGATTTTTTTCAGGTACGAGTTTATAACCGTTATGCTACTGAAGAGTTGGGCATAGTGGCACATGATTGTAAAAATTGTGACGCGCTGCATGTAAATGTGGCTTCTCATGCGCTTGAGCTTTTATCATTAGATAGTGATGAACCTGTTGCACCGGGAGAACCCGGACGTGTTGTGATTACTGATTTGAATTCGCATGTTATGCCGCTGATACGATATGATATTGGTGATATCGCCGTAATGGAAGATGATTATTTTGATTATCCTTTTGTATCAAAGATTAAAGAAATTGTTGGTAGAAAAAATGACATGGTTTATAGTCCCAATGGAGATGTCATTAATTGGGCAACAATTCAGGAAATTATTGAAGATGCATCAGGCTCGCTTCGTAATATTATTCAATATCAATTTGTGCAGGAAACCCTTTCTGATTATATACTCTATATTGTCAAGGGTGATTCTTTTAATCAGGAAGCTTATATGAAAGAAAATATTTATAAAACGTTGGGGCAAGATATTAATTTTAAAATAGAATATGTCAATAAAATTAAAGAATTGCCTTCCGGGAAATGTCCTGCAATAGTGAACAAAACCCGGTTATAGTTAACATGATTTTTATAAGAAATGGTAGTATGATATGAGTTTGCCAAATAATTTGCTTTACAAAGATATAGAATCTGTAGAGCTGGTATCTTTTACTGAAAAAGAATATGCCAATTGGTTGCGTTCTATGAATAAACCAATTGTTGAAAAAAATGGACAGTATTGGTTAAAGGTGAAAAAAGGATTTTATCAAACAACACATTTGTTTGCCAGAAATGATTTGAATCAAATCCAATTTCCCAATTTGACTACCTGGGGTATACGTTCGGCATTGTCTTTAAAAGATCAGGATAAAGCAAACATAAATTATCATTTGCATATGATGACGGGTGAAAAGCTTGAAAATTTCAGCATTGACGACTTGTCTTCAAACCGTAGAAGCCAAATAAGACGAAGTTTTAAAAAGTGTGACTTTGTAGAACTTTTGGACAAGAATGTTTTGTACAATGAGGGCTATGATCTTTATAAAACCAGTAGTGATCGAATTGGGCGTATGAATACCCAATCTAAAGATACATATTTACCCAAATGTGGCAATTACATTAATGATGGAAAGAATAATCATCTGGTACTTGCAGGATTTGTTGACGGCAGACTGGGCGGGTATATAGAAATTGTTGCAGTAGATGGGATAGCTTATTTGGAATCTGCAAATTTTCATACATTTGCATTACCCAGTTATTTGAGTATTGGGCTTCATTATCATATGATTAAAATTTGTCAAAAATCACCAGGCATTCATACACTGGTCCATGGGCAGGTCTCTCATATGAAAGATAGCTTGCGTGTATACAAAAAGAGTTTAACCTTTGATGAAGTGCAAATCCCTGCTTTTTTCAAAATTACCCCTGTTCTGAAGCCGGTGTTAAAAGTGATACTGAAAAAAGCTTTTGGTGCCAAGATGTAATAGTTTCTAACTGTTCTTTCACTATATTGTAGGTTACTGTAATTATTGAACTCGATGGATTACACAATTCAATTTTGAAAAACTGTGAATATAACTTGTGTAATAACAAGAATTTCTTATATTAAATGAGTAGTGTTGGGCCTGCTCTTCTTAATAGGAGTTAATATGCAAAATCAACAAGGATATAGGGCGTTCTTTTCTCCAAGACGAAATATGTTTTTGTTACATGATTTTATCAAAGGTTCATTTTTACTGCAAAATTATAAAGATATTGAAAAAAAGTTTAATAATCCTGATGAGCATGTTAAAGAATCATCACTGTTGACTAGAAAACTCCTTGATCACGCGGTTAATACCACTCAATTTTACAAATCATTTTCCGGTTATAAAAGTCTTGATGATTTCCCGGTAATCCCCAAGAACCAAATAAGAGAAAATTATCAACAATTTTTATCATCCCAATACAACCTGAATGAATTGCCTACACGTTCCACAAGTGGATCATATGGAGAGCCTTTTAAAATTCATTTCACAAAGAATAAACTAAAAAGGCAAAATGCCGAAGTCTTGTTTTTCAATGAAAGGGCAGGATATACTTTGGGTGATCCTTTTCTGCAGATTCGAATTCATCCTAAAAGTAAACTTGCTCTATTTATGCAAAACAGTGTTATGCTGATACCTTCCAATATAAATGAAGAATGGTTGGAAAACGGACGCAATATATTATTATCAAAAAAACACAAGTTTATGGTTTGTTATCCGTCCAGTTTTTTGCCTCTGGTTACATATTGCCAGGAAAAGGGAGATACCCCTGATAAATTTGCGCTGGCAAATATTGTTACCAGCGCGGAAGTTATTACAGAGTCAATGCGGACTCTTTTTAAATCTGTTATTGGTTGCAATATCCATGATCGATATGCAACATTGGAAACGGGTGTGCTTGCTCACGAATGTATTCGATGTGGACACTATCATGTGAATTTCCCCAGCTATCATTTGGAATTATTAAAGTTGGATAGTGATGAGCCGGCCGAGCCCGGTGAACTTGGTAGAATAGTGATTACCGATCTTTATTCTTTTGCTGTTCCTCTGATTCGTTATGATATTGGAGATCTCGCTGAATGGGTAGGTGAAAAAGATCTTTGTCATCCCCCAATGCCGGCCATTAAAAAGATTGTTGAAGAAAAGATGATTATATTATAGCGATCGATGGAAGTATGGTGAATCCCGCTGCAATTTTTGAGGCACTTGCATTTCGTGAATATAGCGAAATGATCATACAATATCAATTTATACAACATGATAAAACAAACTTTGAGCTTTTGTTAATAGTGAAACCTGATTTTAATAACAAGACAGGTATTCTAAAAAATCTAACAAAACTGATAGGAGAAGGTGCAAATATCCAAATAAAACATGTAAACACAATCCCCAAGCTTGCTTCAGGTAAAAGACCCGTAATTATCAATCATTATAACAAGAATTAGCTGTTCTAACCCTATAGAATAAATTCTTCCTAAACTGCAACCTTTTTACCCGGTATTTCTGTCTCAATTGCCTTTATTTTTGTTTTTCTCCAGGATTTTGATTTTTAATCAGCATGTTTACATTTGAGTTGTTAAAAAAGGAAATAATTACCCTAATTCAATGTTTTATTAGATTCCTGGAATGGTTTTGCCAGGAAAATGATACGCATAATTGATCATTAAATACTTGTTTTTTTGTGTATTATTTGAAAACGGCATAATATTTGATTTAGTTAGGATAAAATTATATGTTTTTTTCATATATAATAATGAATTGAGGTAAAATTATGAAATCTTGTTATAAAGAAAGATTATTTCAAATATTTTTTATTGCAATTTTACTATTTGGTTTGTTTTCATCAGTACATGCTGTTCCTTATACTGTGTGGGGATATGTTCACAACTCGGATGGCTCAGCTCCAACGACCGGAGATATCACAATAACTGCTTATCTTCAAAAAAATCCATCAGGAACTTATATTTTTAGCAATATAAACAATGGTTTTACTTTTAATTTAGAAGATGATGCATTGTGGGGTTATGATCCCAATGGTACTGGTGGCCCAACCACAGCAAATCCTGGCGATCTGCTTGTTTTGAATTTCGCCAACACAAATTCAGGCAGCCCGTATTTTGGTGAAACAGGTCAAATCATTGATGCAATAGGAACAGGTACAGAAACTCCTCAGCAATTTGGGGCTAATGATTTTTCTTTGCCTGTTGAACTGTCGTCTTTCCAGGCAAAAATACAATCCAATCAGGTTGTACTTTCCTGGACAACCCAAGCAGAATTGAATAATCTGGGATTCAATATTTACAAAAGCATTTCTGGCCAAAGTGAATTTCAATTAAACGCTATTATCATTAATGGAGCAGGTACCAGTACCAGCAGTCATTCTTATGAATATATTGATGCAAACGTAAAAGCCGGCGAGAGTTATACATACAGTTTGGAATCTGTTGATATTAATGGACAGAAATACAAACATCAATCTATTTCTATAACTGTAGATGATAATACAACTCCTGATAAACATGAACTTTTGCAAAATTTCCCCCAATCCTTTCAATCCTTCAACCCAGATCAGATACAGATTGGGTGCTGATTCTTATGTACGGTTGAGTGTCTATAATGCAATTGGTGATTTGGTTATACAGCTTGCCAATGAGCAGCAGTCTATCGGATATTATTCCTACATGTGGGATGGTAAAGACGGTATGGGGAATCCTGTTTCTGCCGGATTGTATTTCTACAAGCTAGACACAAACCAGGTAACTCAAGTTAGAAAAAATGATTTATACAAAATAAAAAAAAGCCCGGTTTAATAACCGGGCTTTTTTTTATTCAACAATGTTTATAGATTTTATGCTCGGAGTTTTTGGCGGGGTGGTATCATTCGATATGGGATTGGTTGTTGTGATTTTTCCGTTGTTGTATAAAGCGGTTCCGGTAATATAAAAGGTTACCGGTCCCGGATATGTTCCCGCAGGACAGTAATGCATTTCTACCTGGCCTTGTTTAATGTTAAAACCCGGTTCTTCAATTGTTGTAATGACATTACCATTTACTGATTGAATCTTGTATCCCCATGTCCATCCATTACCCCATTTTACAATTATAGTTTTGCCTGCCAGCAATGCATTGTTGGGCAGATCTATATCTGTAACAAATGCATTCATGGAATCGCCACCTTCCAGGCGAAGCACATCCAAAACATTTCCATGAAATGCGTTAGCTTTAAGGAAGGGGATGTCATGTCCCGGAAACATAACCGTACCATCAAGACTGTATATCCATTCAATATCATTACCATTGAATCTCATGTGCATGAATTTACCATTAAACTCTAATTTCTGATTATTAATGATAAATTGGTTAAATGTATCTACCTCGGGATTCAGGGAATGGATAATATAATCGGTTTTACCTGCCATATTTATTTGAACACCATAAACACCCTCATTTTTAATAACAGGTGCCAATGGATTAATGCTCTGTATTGCACTGCTCTGATCAAAGGTCTGGTGAACTGCATAATAGCCGGTCAATTCATTCGCGGTAGCGGATTTTCTGGCAATTAAATACTGCTGATTTCCTTCGTTTTGGCGTGAACCAGGTGCGCTCCCGGTAAAAATTTCTGTTTGTCCATTATTCAACAATGTTAATCTATGCGTTGCAGAACCATAAACCAGATCCGCCTGCCATTGAGAAAATGAACTTGTTTGCTGCTCTATGGATATTCTGCCAAAATTACCTGAAGCAGAGTGCATGCTGTTTATTGGTTCAATCTGGTAATCATGATGCCCACCATGCAGCATCCAGTCATACTGTGTACCCCCTTGAGCATAGAAAAAATCCACAAGATACGAATGGGTTTCATCAATATCTACAAGTGAAAGCATGCGTTGATATGTTTTAGCCGGAATGTTTTGATAGGCATTGGCTGCATCTACTTCAACTATTTGAACATTATTAAAGTTTTGAAATTCGGTCTCAAAAAGAACAATATTGTTATGTATATTGGTTTCTGGAAAATCAACCGATTCCAGTTCTGTTGTGGTTCTGCCATTTTCCGGTGTGTATGGCGAGTCTACAAAATCTGTCCAATAATCGGCTGTCTGTTCAGTGCCGTCAATAACAACAAGGTTTTGATTTAATGTTGACCGGTTCCAGACCCTGTTGCTGTAAACATAACCAGTGCCTCCAACGGTTTCGTATTGTTTGCTGAAATAGATGAGATGTAATGCATCCCGATGGTAATGACTGAATGCCGGGGAAAAATCGAGTCTGGCTTGTGTTTGGTCAGGTCCGCTGCCGGATGCCAAAGCAGCATGTCCAAAACCGCCATATAGCTTGGACCCCGATAATATGTTTTTGATATAATTGGGATTGTCTCCATTGTATCCGATAGGGTAGGGAGAGGTTTCGTTAATTACCGGCCAGGTTGCATTGGGCATGGCCGAGTTCCACAGCGTTTCATTCATACGATTGTAAATGAGTTTGAACCGTTCATCCATATCTAAATTTTCTAACCGTGGAGTGTCCCATTTTTCATAGGGAATATGGCTTGTAAAATCCGCAGGGTCAGTGTACCCATTGAAATATTTTTTATAGTTGCTGCTCAAAAGGGCTCTGGTAACAATAGCCATATAATCATAGGCGCCTTCGTACCAAAATCCGTCATAGGTATAACTTTCATGTAGCATTTTGTTGTAATACCAGTATGCCAAATGCGCCAGTTCCGGATCATTCAATACGCGTGCAAATATCATTAATCCCAATGGTCTTGTACCGGCTGAATTAAACATGAATATTGGATATTGCAAATCAACATTTATTATATCTCTAAATAATTCAAGGATTTTAGTTTTGCTCAATGATGCGTTTTGTTCATAAACACCACTGTTTGCGATAATGTCATATCCCTGGGGGAGATACCTTGCAACCCATCCCAAATCACGATGATACCAGTCATCCCACCACATATAGTATCCCCGGGTAACACCAATGTTTCGGGGCCATTGTGAAAATACATTTGCGTATTCATCCAACAATATTGCTGATTTGTAAGCGTAATCCATATCACCGGTAATATAATAGAGTGCTGCAAAATCGTATACCACATACGCCATATCTGCATTGGTAGAATTTTGAATACCCCGTGTGTCTATATAGTTTCGTAGTTCTGTTTCTGAAAGGTTCACATAGTCGTCAAAATCCGGACTAACTGCCTGAAATTCATCCGGAGGTTGCCATATAGGGTGAGATTGTGAATAAAGGTTGGAAAAAGATGAGATGAAAAACAGGAATAATACGAGTACATATATATATTTTATATTAATCATAACAAACCTGAAAATTTGGTAAAAGAGATATATAATGAAATGTATAATAATTAATATAAAGAGAAAAGCAGTTTTTGATATAAATAAAAAAACCCCTCACAATTGCAACTGTGAGGGGTAGAGGAATGAAATTTAATATTTTATGCAAAATTATTTGGACAACATCATCTTTTTAACTTGATTAAAGTTACCAGCCTGAATCTGGTAAAAGTACATTCCTGAAGCTACTTTGGTGCCGGCACTTGAAAGGCCGTTCCAGGTTACGTTATAGCTGCCTGCAGTTTGAGATTCATTTACCAGTACGTTTACTACTTCACCCAGGGTGTTGAAAATAGTGAGAGTAACATCACTGTTTTCAGCAAGACTGTAATTAATAGTAGTTACCGGATTAAAAGGATTTGGGTAATTTTGTGACAAATCAAATTTTGCTGGTACTTGTTCAGAATCAATTTCTACTGAAAGTGAAGAGTAGAATTTTTGGCTTCCGTCAGAGTCTACATTCTGGATTTTGTAGCTATATGTTTTTCCATATTCTGCAGTTTCGTCATTATAAGAATAAGAATGTTTTTCTGTGGTGGTGCCTGATCCTGGAATCAGTGTGGTATTAATTTTTTGATAATCATTTTTTCCAGCTTCGCTGCGGTAAATGTTAAAGCCAAGGTTGATAGTTTCAGACTCGGTGCTCCATTCAAGGTTAACAATACCCTGATCAACATTTGCTTTAAAATTTGCCAATTCAACGGGAAGTGAAAAATTATTGCTACCAAATTGTTGTGTCATGTTTTCGTTCAAGGTTCCCGATATTGCTTTGAATTCACCATCAAACTGATTGCCACTGGTATTCAGACATTCAATAACCAGAATGTCACCAACAGTTGCATTGGTTGAGCCGGCATCTTCCGGGTTTGGGTAAAAACCCCATTTGGTGTTAATGTCATAAATCCAGCCATTTTCGCTATTGGATGAGATCAGTTTGTCCGATGGATTTTTTTGCAGGTATGCAGTGATTTTAATATCGCCAGTGGAAGGTGCGGAGCCATCTGAATTATAAATATACATCCAAACATTTTTTGCAACTTGTGCATTTGCAAAACCACTCATAACGATAAGCAGTGTCAGGCTGATTAAGAGCCAGGTTTTAGTCGATTTCATATTGTATGCAAACATTTCAATTTCCTCTTTATTGATGGTTCTTGTTGCTTTCACTATCTCTATATTCAACTTGTGTGCCAAAAATAAGAGGAAAAATTTTTGCTGCAATATGTTGTTTTTAAAAGGTTTACGGTGGTGGCGGTGTTTGTGCTACCCGGGAATTGCCTAAGTGATTGTTTTTAATCGACTTGATGTTAAAATGATGTATTTTTTGTCCATTCTGGGGGACAAAAATGAAATGCAAAGTCCATTTTTGTGGTCAATTTATTTAAAATTTCAAGTAATTTATTAAATTCTTATTATTATTTGTCCATTATTATGGACATTTGGTATAAATCTATTTAATTATTGACTTTAGGGCTTGTTTTTGGGTTTAAGTGCAGCTTTATAACGATTTTGATGGACAATTTAGCTTGTTTTCGGTTTTGTAATTACAATGTTGTAATTTGATATAAAAAAAGGCCAGTCACGCTATCGAAAAAAACGACTTTGCGACTGGCCCTACCGGGGAGGTGATATTTAGAATTGTCCACTGACCAAAACATTCACCAGGAATGATTGGCCGGGAGATGTAGAGAAATTTGTGCCTTGCAGGAACGATGGCAAGTGTGGGGCAAAGCTTACCCACCTTTGTGTTTCTGCGTTCCAATATGATAAACCATTAACAGTATTTTCACCCAATTGTGATTCAATTGCTGCTGCAAGTTCACTTGCATTTGTTATATCCACTTTATCCAGTTCAAGTGCAATCAGGTTGTATCCTTCGCTAAGGGAATAAAAGATATCTTCTAATGCTCCTTCAAGGTTCCAGGTGCCGCTTACAGTTGTGTTTGCCAGTACAGGCATGCCACATGGAATTTCAAAATTGGTTCCCTGTAAAAATGATGGGAGATGTGGAGCAAAGCTGACATATCGCTGCATACCTGAATCCCAATATGACAATCCGTTTACTGTATTATCACCCAACTGACTTTCTATTGCTACAGCCAGATCGCTGGCATATACAATTTCTGTATTTTTGAGTGGAACCGCAATGGTACTATAACCTGCCGGAACAGTATAACTTACAGACTGATTGGTGTTTGACGGATCAAAATCCGGATCGTTTGTGATCAATATCTGATCGATCAATGTGCCGTCTTCACGGTTGGTAATCTGCAAAGTATAACTACCAGCTGAGAGCGGGAACGTTGCAGGATCATATTGTGGAGCATCGAATGCACCTGTTCCTCTTTCTGCAAACTGGTCCCATGTCCATTCAGCAGGATGTGATTCGTATAATACATCCCAAATTCTGTCTCTATCGCCATCAATACTGATGATATATGAATCTTCACTACTTGTTGGGGCGTTTACCAAGCCCCATAAATAATATGTGTCTGAAAAAGGTACCTGAAAAGTAATGCTGGCTGTACCGCTGTTGTTGCCTCCACCTTCGGGTACACCGACATATTGTCCGCCTGATGCATTTGCATCGCTTAGGACCTGCATAGGTGCAACTACGGTAGCTGTTTCTGCTTCTATATAAAGATAAACAGGTTCAGGTGGTGAACTTGTAATAAAGCTGAGCTGGAAAGCATCTCCACCTGTACCGTCTCCGTTTCCATCCAGGGGATTTCCGGAGACATCCTGCGCACTACTGCCAACAGTTACAATATAGCTTGTTGTCTCGTTAAAGTCAATAGCGGGTGTTAATATCAAGGTATTACCACTCCAGCTTTTATTTAACGTAATTGATGGAGAAATAGAAACGGCAGATTCTACACTTGAAGTATTCATGGACTCGTTAAAAGATATGGAAATCTGGCTATTCATTGGAACATTTTCCGCACCGCTCGCAGGTGTAGTACTTGCGATTGAAGGGGGTGTAGTGTCTGCCAATTGAGCATTACCTTCTGTAGAAGTAATGGTTCCGTTTTCATCGAGAATCGCTGTTCCCGGGATGATAAACGTTACAGGTCCTGAATAAGTGCCTGCCGGGAAAAATTTCATTTGTACTGAACCGCCGCTGTAATCAAAACCCGGTTCGTCATCGGTAATAATTCTATTACCACTAACAGATTTGATCTTGTAACCCCATTTCCATCCATTGCCCCAGGTTACAATGACGGTTTTTCCATCCAGTTCACCATTGGAGGGTAATGATTGGTTAACAACAAAACTGTTTTCACTGCTTCCATTTTCAATTCGAGACACTGAATTTACAGTACCACGCCATGAATAGTCACCATCTTCTGACGCTATTGATTGCGAGCCAAATGATGCGGAACCACCCTGTACCAGCTGGATCCAGGTGACCTGACCTGAGGTAACTCTGATGTGAGCAAATTTACCAGTCATGGAAAGGTTGTTTTCCTGAGATACTACATGTTCAGGATAACTGGGGCCTTCGTCAAGCGTATGAATAATATAATCTACTGTATTATTGTCGATAGTGATTTTCATACCTATAGCAGTTCCGGGATCACCATCGAATGTGAGTTCTTCAATGGACTGAACTCGTGGAGAACCGGTATAGGTTTCATGTATTACCATAAAGTTTTCATCGGAAGAAGAACTTGCAGATCTTCTTGCTACAATATAATCCTGATCACCTGAAGAGGTTTTACCGGATTGTGGTGCTCTACCTTTATATACGGTTGTACTTGAATTGCCAATCATTGAAAAACGATTGATTACACCATTGTAATTAAACTCTCCATACCAGTTTTTATCTGTTGTTGCACTGGATTGAAAACTGATACTGCCAAATGAACCAGATGTACTGCTCATGCTGAGACTGGTAGATGCAGAGTAGCCCGGATGGACCGGAGCGATTGTTGAAACATGGCCGCCATGTAATGCCCAATCATACTGGGTACCACCTTTGAGGCGGAAAAAGTCAACCAGGTAGGTATCGTTTCCGCTAATATTAACCATGGCCAGCATACGCTGATATCTGTCTACACCGATATGATCATATGCATCGAGAGCGTCTACTTCGGTAATCTGAATTGCTTTATTACCCTTGTAGCCGGGCTCGAATAGTAAAATGTTATTGTGCATATTTGTTGATGTGGGGAACGGTCTGGTAGTTGGTAAGCCAGACTGTCTGCCTTCATCGGGTATATAGGGAGAATTTGTATAATCTGTCCAGTAACCTGTTTTTTGATCAGAATTATTTACAATTACCAGGTTCTGATTACGAACATCTGCGTTCCAGGTACGGTCCTGATAAACATAACCGGTACCACCAAGAACTTCTTCGCCTTTTGCGTAATAAATTAAATGCAGAGCATCATCATGCACGTGTGCCGCAGCGTGACTGAAATCGAGGCGCGCCTGGGTTTGAGTACTGCCGCTGCCATAAGCCATTGCTGAATGTCCCACACCATGGAACAATCTGGATTCAGGCAAAATAACCTTAATATCTCTGGGGTTGGTTCCGTTGTAACCATCCGGGAATGCTTCAGTTTCGTTCATGATTGGCCAGTTGCCATCAGGAAGGGCGGTAGACCAGAGTATATCATCTATTCTTGAAAATAAAGTGCCAAATTCAGCATCATAATCTACATTGTCTAGTCGAATCGGGTCTAAACCTTCTTCAAATGGAACATGGGTATAACCATCGGGATCAGAATAGCCGTCAAGATAGTATTTATATTCATCATTAGACAGTTCCCAATAAGCAATGTTGCCATATCCATAACATCCCTCATACCAGTAACCGTCAGGGCCAAAACTCTGGTGTAACATTTTGTTATAGTACCAGTATCCCAAGTGAACCAGTTCAGGATCTTCAAGAACACGACCAAAAATGATATATCCCATGGGTCTTGAACCTGAAGAGTTAAACATGTACAAAGTGTAACCCATATCAACTTTGACAATTTCTTTTAAAAGGTTGTAAATGTCGGTCTCTGTACCTGATGCGAAAGAATCATAGACAGAACTGTAACGGGTCATATCAAAAGCCTGGGCTAAATGTTTTGCTACCCATCCCAGATCTCTGTGGAACCAGTTATCCCACCACATCCAGTAACCCCGGCTACCGCCGTAATCAGTGGGCCAACTGGGGAAAACTTCAGCATATCTATCTAATAATACGGTTGCTTTTCTTGCATATTCAATATCATCTGTTGCCTGATAAAGCAAAGCATATGCATAAACAATATCAACCATATCAATATTTTTTGAATTGGTTTTACCTTCAGTAGTTAACAAGCTTCGTAATTGTGTATCTGTCATACTATTATATGGGCTTACCTGTGATAGCAGGGATTGTGTATCGATCGAAGAGGGTACCCACACAGGTGCCGTTTTGGCGGAAAATACTTTTCCTCCAAAAGCAATCAATATTGCTACAGCAAACAACAAGATTGTGTGTCTCTTTTCCATAATATTACTCCGTGGTGGTTCTTAAATATAAGTATACAATAAACTGTGACATTCTTTGAGTTAAATTACAAAAATTGTTGCTTTTATGTCTCATTTTGTAATTCATTTTTTCTGTTTTTTTACTTGTCATCTTGATCAAGTCGTTTATTTTATTGGTTTTAACTGCATCTGTCACTAGTTTTTTCATCCATTTCACTTCTATTTATTCAAATTACATGCCATTTGTTGAGAAAATGGACTTGATATATTTTGAATTACATATAACACATAAAAATCATATTTTTTTCCAAATAACTAATCTTGGGCATTTTTTTTGCATTAATTTATAAGTTTGGAGTATTAATATTATTTATTTTATGTACATGTTGAATAAAATTGCATTTTTTTTAAATAATTACTGGATATTCTAGAAAAAAGAATTTATTTTACTCAAGTTTTTAAATATTATAATGTAATTTTTGCGATTATTATGCTGGCAAAGCTTAACATTAAATTCTTATTGTATCATATAACATTGAATGTTGAGTCTGTTTTTTGTGTTAAATAGTTATTGGTTATCTTGACATTTTTCATAATGTTTGATATTTAATAGTACTTGATTCTCGCAATTACAAAATCTGTATGTAAACCATGAAATGCAGGCAAACAAAAGGGAGGAAATGATCAAGTTATTGCAAGTTTTTTAATAAATTTTATATGATAGATTTATATTGTCAATCCCAATTCAGATGGATTGATATTATAAGCAGGCTTTGGGGATATAAATATATTGAACAAAACATGTATTTGAGGCATTCTCTGATTCAATTGAATGTTAGCAGGATGGTAAAAAGAAAAATTAAAAAAGCAGGAAAAAGAATGACTGAAAACACGGAAGTGAAAAATACACGTTTAATAGAGTTAATAGAAAATATTAACCAATCCAACATTTCTACAATTAAAAGTGTAGTTACCCGGATTATTCAGATTATAAATGATCCGGATTCTACTGCAAAGGACCTCGAAGAGATCATAGAAGTTGATCCTCCATTGACCGCACGGGTTTTAAAAGTAGCAAATTCTGCCTACTATTCACCACAGAATAAAATCAGAGAAATTGATCAGGCTGTAATCTGGCTGGGATTCAACACGGTTAAGGAAATTGTGCTAAGTCAAAAAGTATGTGAAATTTTTGAAAAAGAGGTTTGTATTGGTGCCTATTCAAGACCTGCTTTGTGGCGTCATAGTTTTGCTGTAGCTTTACTTGCCAAAATGATCTATAGACGTGAATTTGGTGAACGGGGTGAGAATGCCTATGTTGCCGGCATGCTGCATGATATTGGTATCATTGCAATGGACCAGTTTATGCAGGATGAATTTAAACAGGCACTTATTGTAACTGAACAACAACAAAGAAATCTGGACGTTGTTGAAACCGAAATCCTGGGTTTCAATCATTCAAGTGTTGGCCAAGCGCTTATAGAAAGCTGGAACTTGCCAAATGAATATGCACGCGCTGTGGGTAATCATCATAATCCTGCAAGAAATGATCAAGACCATGTACGATTATGTAATACAATTTATATTGCAGATTATTATTGTCAGGTGAATCAGGTGGGTTTTGGAGACGCTCCGTATGTAGATCATGTAGAGTTTGAAATCGCCCTGGAACGTTTGAGTTTATCTGAGCAGGCGCTTGATCTGATAGCCAAGAATATGCAAGCTGAATTGAAAAAAATGGAAGAGATGGGCATCTTTTAAATGGAACACAAACAAAAGATACATTTACTGGAAACAGAAATTAAGCACCTGAATAATGATCTCCAGTTGACCCAGGAAGAATACGAAACTGCCCGTAAAAATTATTACGAGATCTATACAAAGCTTGCCAATATTAACGAGCAGTTGAATCAGGAAATTGAAGAAAAGCAAAGTGCTCAAAACGCGCTTGCGATCCGTCTTCGTTATGAAGAAGGACTTGCGAATTTTTCAAAGGCTTTGCTGGTAACTCAAAAAGATTCAGTTGATACGGGACTCAAATTTTTGCAACAGTCAGTTGGTGTTAGCCGTGTATGGGTATTAAAAAACCATAATTATAAATGGGGCTTGGGTGCAAGGGTAACAAACGAACGTTGTTCCCGAGGCTTTCACAGTCAGGTGAAAAACAAATTATTGTCTCCCTTGCGTTATTCAAAAGGATTGCAGAGATGGCAAACTGAATTGAGTTCCCGGAATCCCATATTTGGTGTGACAGGCGAGTTTAATGAAACTGAAAGGCAATTTTTAATAGAGTTATCAATTGAATCTTTGTTGGTAATTCCTATTTTTGTTAACAAAGAGTGGTATGGTATGATTTGTTTTGTTGACAATAATCGTGAGAAAAAATGGCGTTCAGTGGATTTGAGAGTTTTACAGACAGCCAGTGAAATGCTGGGTGCATATATTGAACGAAAACAGGCAGAAGAGAATCTAAGGCATGCAAAAAAGGTAGCAGAAGATGCGAACCGATTAAAGTCGCAGTTTGTTTTCAATATGTCTCATGAAATGCGTACTCCATTGAACTCGATTATTGGATTCTCTGAATCTATATTGAATTCAAATTCGCTTGATCATATTTATGATCATGCTGGAACAGTATTGGAACAATCTGAAATGCTGCTTTTATTAATCAGTGATCTTTTGGACCTGGCAAAAATTGAAGCCGGAAAGATGCTGATTGAAAAAAGACCGTTCAGTTTAAGGCATATAATGGAAAAGCTGAGCAAGAGTGTTAAAATACTTGCAGATGCTAAAAATTTGAAATTTGAAATTGAAATTAATAATAAAAATCAGTTGGTATACCTGGGAGATGAACTTCGCCTGCTTCAGATTTTAATGAATCTGTGCAGTAATGCTGTGAAATTTACTGAATCTGGTTATGTAAAGGTTATTGTAGCTTTTGAAAACATTAATGACCAACTGCATAGTATTGAATTTCACGTTCATGATACAGGTATAGGTATTCCTAAAAATAAACAAAAAGATATTTTCAAAAGTTTTACACAGGCAGATGGAAGTATTACCCGAAAATATGGTGGTACAGGTCTGGGTACTACAATTGCTTATCAACTTGTGGATTTGATGAACGGCCAAATTTTTCTGGAAAGTGAACCAGGAAAAGGGAGTCACTTTTGGTTTGTACTTCCAATGGAAGTATATACTAATACGGTTGAAAATATAGAAGAAAAAGTGATAATGCCGCTTGCGGCCGGTTCAGGACAGGGACGGATTTTAATTGTAGATGATTATTACCCCAACATGCAGGTAGCATTGCAGCATTTGAATGAATCAGATTACAAGATTGATACTGCTGACAATGGAAAAGACGCAATAGAATTGTGCAAAAACAACCAATATGACCTGGTATTAATGGATCTGCAAATGCCGGAAATGAGTGGTTATGAAGCAGCACAAAAAATACGTAATTCAGTTAGCTATTATAAAAATGTGCCTATTCTGGCCATAACGGCTCATGCAGATTCTGCAACGAGACAAAAGTGTAAAGAATTGGGTATGAGTGATGTACTGGTAAAACCTTTGCGAAGAAAAGCATTTGTATACCAGGTAAAAAAATGGATGCCCGGAAATGATGAAATAATTATAGAAAACAATAGTGTTCCAATAGATCAAGAACAACCAGTCGCCAATAATCATAAACCTATTGATTATGAGCGAGCCATTGTAGAATTTGGTGGAAACCAAACGGTCCTTGATAATGTTTTGGAACATTTTTTAGTTGATGTGAAAAACCAGTTAGCCCGGTTTGAACAGGCGTTGGCAGAGAATGATTTGAAAAAACTTGCTGCAGAAGCTCATAAAATTAGAGGCGGTGCAGCCAATCTTACGGCAATGCCACTTGCAAGTTGGGCAGAAAAAATTGAAGAGAGTGCGCTGGTAAATAACACAATGAATATGCAAGATTATTTTCAGTCCTTTCAGACTGAAGCAAATAATTTAACAGAATATATCAATAATAAAAAATAATTTCCAACTGAAAGGAGTAAGCAATGAGGATATTGGTTGTGGATGATGATTACGTGAGCCGTACAAAATTGCAGGCGTTATTGTCTGAGTATGGCACGTGTGACGCGGTTCCGAATGGTGAAGAAGCTCTGTCTATGTTTGAAAAAGCACATAAAGATTCTGACCCCTATAATTTGATTACTATGGATATCGAAATGCCAGATATGTCAGGACAGCAGGTGGTTCATCATATCCGCAAATGGGAAACTGATAATAAGGTAAAGTTTTCTCAGGAAGCCAAGATTTTAATGATTACAATTAAAAATGATGTCAAAGATATCATGTCTTCATTTAATGAAGGGTGTGAATGGTATTTAACAAAGCCGGTAACACCTGAAAACTTGAGAGAAGCTTTGACAAAAGTTACATTACCTCATTAAAAAAAGAAGGAGAGGGGAGGTATTATGTCTTTAGTCTTGAGAAATGGCAGCAAAAGCTTGCCTGTTTATTATTTTATGTTGATCATGTTCATTGTGCTGGTTTCTGCTCCTGGTTCTGTTTTTGCGCAGGCTGGTGAGCAGGGTATATTGGCTCAAATGAACCAAAAATTGGTTGACATTGAGCACGTCCTTGAAGATGCTCAATCACTCCAGGTTCATGTATTGTCACCGAATGATTTTGAACGGGCCCAACGGCATTTTGATGAAGCCAAACTGGATCTTGAGCGTGGCAGGGATGTGAAAAGCATCCAAAAGAATTTAAATCGTGCTGAAGAGTATCTTGCAAAAGCAATTGGTAATGCCAAAGAAGCTAAAAAACAGCTTCCTTTTTTAATTCAGGCGCGTGATGATGCATTGATTGCCAATGCCCCTGAATTTTCTTTAGAATTGTACGAACAGGCAGAACGCAGTTTTAAAGATGCAATGGAAGAGATTGAAGATAATGATATCAATAACGCAATTAAAAAAGCCAAAGATGGTGAAGATCGTTATCGTCAAGCTGAATTAAATGCTATCAAGGCCAGCATTATTGGCAAGGTGCATTTACTCCTGGACAAGGCCAAAGAAACCAAAGCAGATCGTTATGCCCCCCGAACCTACAACCGGGCCAAAGTATTACTGCAAGAGGCTGAGAATATTCTCAATACCGACCGCAGCGCCCAGTCTACAGCCAGAGAAAAAGCCGAAGAAGCGGAATACGAAGCCAATCATGCTATTTTTCTTTCGGATTTGATTCAAAAAAACCGGAAAGAAGAAGACAGTTGGGAAAAGATATTTCTGGATCTTGAAGACAATCTTTCAACCGTTTCTAATACCATGAAGCTGGATGTACAGTACGACAATGGTATGCAACCGGCGATGGAATCGCTCCATCTGGCAATTGCTGCGTCCCTTGATGATAAAATTGAATTGCGCAAAGAATTGGAACGGGTTAACAAAGAGCTCGATGAAAGCATGTCAAAAAATCGCAAGCTTACCGCTGAACTGGATGTAAGCAAACAACAGGAAGCGGGCCTGAAAGAGACACTTGAAGCCAAGAAACGTCAGGAAGCCAAGATTAAACGAATTGAAGATATGTACGCGCCTCAGGAAGCGGTTGTTCTACGCGAAGGCACCAACCTTGTTATTCGTTTGGTGGGTTTGAATTTTGCATCAGGTAAGAGTGTTATTGAGCCCGGTTATTTTGGATTGCTGACCAAGGTACAGCGAGCAATACGAGAGTTCCCCAATGCGCCTATTGTTATTGAAGGTCATACCGACTCGAGAGGGCACGATGCCGCAAACCAGAAACTTTCCGAACAGCGATCAAATGCTGTCAAATCTTATTTAATAGCCAATATGGGCTTGCCTTCTGAACAAATACAGAGCATTGGTTATGGAAAAAGTAAACCGATAGCCAGTAATGAAACAGAAGATGGTCGCCGTAAAAATCGTAGGATTGATATTGTGCTTGAAATTGGTGAGGCAATTTATTAAAAAATTGCATATAATAAAAAAATGCCAAGCCGTCTAAGTACCGATTTAGGGGGGTCACCGGTACCGGGGATGACGCTTGGCATTAAGTCGTTAACGCATAAAAGATGTCTCAGTACCAGCTTAGGGGGGTCGCCAGTACCGGGGGTGACATATAAGCATTACTGCTTGCGTTAACTAACTGATTAAATATAACACACTGATTTCAAAAATGAAATAGGGAAAATTACGTATTTTGTTGTAAGGAAATTCCTATTTCGATGTCATGTAAGCTTGAATATGATGTTTTTTGTTGATTTTTTATGGAATAGACATCTGTACTTTTAAGTTTTAAGATAGAAATAATACGGAGTGATCGATGAACAACGATAAAGCTAGGGTAATTATTGCCGAAGACGATGCAATTATTGCTTTGGATACTGAATTAAAGCTGAATGAAAAAGGATACAATGTTGTTGCTGTTGTAAATTCAGGTAAAGATTGTTTAAAGAGTGTCAAAGAATATGGGCCAGATATTGTTATTATGGATATTGGCTTACGAGGGGACATGGATGGAATTGAAACGGCCACAAACATCCGTAAGGAATTTTCAATTCCAATAATATACCTTACCGGTAATTCAGACAAGCGTACATTAGACAGGCTTGAACAAGATTCCGAATCCATTTTTCTTGTAAAACCCATTGTAGATGAACGTTTGTTTAATGCAATGGAACAAGTATTGGCCTAATCTCATTTCTACCAGAAATTTCTCTCCTTATTCAAGATATAACTTGCATTCGTTGCCGCAGGATGTTATTTTTATCAAATTCAATTTTACTATTTATTATTACGGATACTCATGAAAAAAGCGTTAGTTATTGTAGAATCTCCGGCCAAAGCCAAGACGATTAATAAATATTTGGGTGATGAATATATAGTGGTCTCCAGTATTGGTCATGTGCGCGATTTGCCGGTACGAAGCAGTGGAAAAGCAACCGTTAATCGGATGCCCAAGGGCCTTTCTGACCAGGAAAAAGCGGAATTTAAGAAAAATCGATCAAGAGAAAATCTGGTGCGTACTATGGCCATTGATCCCTATAATGGATGGAAAGCACGTTACGAGATTATACCCGGTAAAGAAAAAGTTGTACGACAGTTGAAAAAGCTTGCCGGCGAGTCTAATGAAATTTATCTGGCAACTGACCTTGACCGTGAAGGGGAGGCTATTGCGTGGCATTTGCGGGAATCTATTGGCGGTGATGATAAACGTTATAAGAGGGTTACCTTTAGCGAGATAACCAAAAACGCAATCCAAAAAGCATTCAGTGAACCCGGTGAACTGGATATGAACCGGGTAAATGCTCAACAGGCCAGACGTTTTCTGGACCGTGTTGTAGGCTTTATGGTGTCACCCCTGTTGTGGAAAAAGGTTGCGCGTGGTTTGTCGGCAGGACGGGTGCAGTCAGTAGCAGTCAGATTGATTGTTGAACGTGAACGTGAGATACGCGCTTTTGTGCCCGAAGAGTTTTGGGAAGTCTTTGCTCACCTTGATGGAGAGCCTCCTTTTAAAGCCAAGGTTTTGAAATATAAAAACAAGACCTTTAAGCCTGTGAATGAAGAGGAAACGTTTGAAGCTTTGGCATTGCTGACTGAGGCCGAATACCGTGTTGATGAAGCCAAGCTTAAACCTACCCGGCAGCGTCCCTATGCACCTTTTATTACCACATCGTTACAAGCTGCTGCAAGCACCCAGTTGGGATTCAGTGTTAAAAAGACCATGATGATGGCTCAGCGGTTGTATGAGGCCGGACATATTACGTATATGCGTACTGATTCGACAAATCTCAGTATGGGCTCTATTATGGGATGCCGTGAGTTTATTAAAACCAATTTTGGTGAAAAATATCTGCCAGAGAAACCCAATTTTTATGCAAGTAAAGCTTCAGCGCAAGAGGCGCATGAAGCTATCCGCCCCACAGATGTAAACAAAACCCCTGAACGCATGATACGTCTTGAACGTGATCAGTTGAGATTGTATGATTTGATCTGGCGCCGGTTTGTAGCTTGCCAGATGCCGCCTGCAGAATTTGACAGTACAACCATTAATATTAAAGCGGGTGATTTTGATCTGCGTGCAACTGGTCGCACCATGCGGTTTGATGGTTGGCTCAAGATTATGCCCTCAAGAGATACCGATGATGCCGTCTTGCCGGAAGTAAAAGTCGGAGATATATTGAAATTATTAAAGCTGGATCCCAGTCAGCATTTTACCAAGCCACCCCCAAGATATACTGAGGCCAGCCTGGTAAAAGAACTTGAAAAACGAGGGATTGGCCGCCCTTCTACCTATGCGTCAATTATTTCTACTATACAGGACCGTGGATATGTGAAACTTGAAAAAAGACGATTTTATGCGTTAAAGATTGGTGATATTGTTACAGACCGGTTGATGGAGAATTTTATCGACTTGATGGATTATGATTTTACCGCCAACATGGAAACCGATCTGGATAAAGTATCGCAAGGTGATCAAGAGTGGAAAAATCTATTGGATGAATTTTTCCATGATTTTGAGAATCAGCTCCGAACCGGAGAAACCGGTATGCGAGACAATGTACCGGTTGTTGTTGAGGGCATTACCTGTCCTGAATGCGGAAAACCCATGATGATACGAAATGGGCAAACCGGTGTTTTTCTTAGCTGTACGGGCTATGATCTGCCTCCTAAGGAACGCTGCATGCAGACCATTAACCTGATTCCCGGTGAAGAATCAGAAGCTGTCAGCAAGAATGCCGATATTGATGAAGAAACCATGGCATTAATGAATAAACGTCGTTGTCCTGTATGCAATACGGCTATGGATGCTTATCTGGTTGACGAAAAACGACGTTTGCATGTCTGCGGCAATAATCCGGATTGCAGCGGTACGGAAATTGAAAGTGGCGAGTTCCGTATCAAAGGATATGAAGGACCGGTGTTAGAGTGTGATAAATGCGGCAGCGATATGGTATTAAAAACGGGACGGTTTGGTAAATTTTTTGCCTGTACCAAATACCCTGAATGCAGCAATACCCGAAAACTTTTGCGCAACGGTGAGGCCGCGCCACCCAAGGCGGAACCTGTACCCATGCCCGAACTGAAATGTGAAAAATCGGATGCGTATTTTTTACTTCGTGATGGAGCCTCGGGCTTGTTTCTGGCGGCACATACTTTTCCCAAATCCCGGGAAACCCGCAGCCCATTAGTTGAAGATCTGGCAAGGCACCGGGAAGAACTGGACCCGAAATTTTATTATCTTGCGGATGCACCAGCAACCGATCCGGATGGTGTTCCGGCACAAATTCGTTTTAAACGTAAAGAAAAAATACAATATCTCATGACCGAAGTAGACGGCAAGAAAACCGGTTGGGAAGCTTTATACAAAAACAATAAATGGGAATGGGAAACCAAGAAAAAAACAACCAAAAAGAAAACAAAAACTAAAGCAAAATCATGATGAACAGACGATCTTTTCTAACAAAAACTGTGGCTGTTCCGCTGCTGGCATCTTTACCGATGTCACCAAAGCTGTACCCAGCGCAGCAAGCAGGCGTTCGTATTGGTGGCAATATATACAAAAAGTGGACTGATCCCGAAAGCTGGGTTGCATCGGTTAAGGATATGGGATACACTGCCTCTTATTGTCCGCTTTCGATAGGCAGCGCGGATGATGAAGTGATCGCATACGAAAAAGCCGCACAGAGATCAGATATCGTGATTGCTGAGGTTGGCGCGTGGAGCAATCCACTGAGTCCCAATGATGATGAGCGTAAAAAAGCTTTTGAAAAATGTGTTGGCAGTCTGGCTCTTGCAGACCGCATTGGTGCACGTTGCTGTGTGAATGTTTCAGGATCAAAAAGTGAATCATTGTGGTATGGAATTCATCCTGAGAACCTGACGGATGATACCTTTGATCTTATTGTTGAAACATACCGCAAAATCATTGACACTGTAAAGCCAAAACGCACTTTTTTTACTCTGGAAATGATGCCCTGGTTGTATCCGGATTCTCCTGATTCTTATTTGCAGTTGATCAAAGCCATAGACCGGGACCGGTTTGCAGTGCATTTGGATCCTGTAAATATTGTAAATTCTCCGCAACGATATTTTAACAATGCTGCGTTAATTAATGAATGTTTTGAAAAGCTGGGGCCGTATATTAAAAGCTGTCATGCCAAAGATATTGTTCTTCAAGACAACAGCTTGTCTACACATTTGGACGAAATTCTGCCCGGCAAGGGGTATTTAGATTATGGCGTGTTTTTGAAAAACCTGAGCAAGCTGGATGCCCCGCTGATGATAGAACATCTTGCCTCTGAAACAGAATATAGAGAGGCTTATTCATATTTACGCCAAACAGCCTTGAAAAATGGTGTAAATTTATATAAATAAAGGATGTTATTTGGAATCTTTTTCCCCTGATTGACATCCTATTAATAAAAAAGAAATGAAACGGATTTTAAATCTGTTCTATTTTTACCGCTAGAGTTATCTTGTAAATCTCTGCATAACAATATGTCCGGGGGAAACTGGAATATAAGAAAATAGTGTGCCGTTATAGGCTGTGAAAGAATAATAAATTGCTAGAATAAAGGAAAATTCAGAATGAGTGACAAAGATATTCCAAATTTAGACAATGTGACTGATGTTGAATTATTAGAATGGCTTGAATCGCTGGATTATGTGATTCAGGAAGGCGGCCCGGAGCGGGTTAAAAAAATATTACATGAATTACAGCAGCGTGCTTACCAGGCAGGTGTTAAACTGCCATTTACTGCAAATACTCCCTATATTAATACTATATCTGTTCAGGAACAGCCTCCTTATCCCGGCAGCCGGGAAATTGAACGCCGAATCAAGAGTATGATTCGCTGGAATGCCATGGCTATGGTTGTTCGGGCCAACCGGATTGAAAACGGTATTGGCGGGCATATATCAACTTATGCATCTGCAGCTACCCTGTACGAAGTAGGATTTAACCACTTTTTCCGTGCACCCAAAGAGGATTTTAGTGGAGATCAGATCTATTTCCAGGGCCATGCATCACCGGGAATTTATTCGCGTGCTTTTCTTGAAGGCCGGCTTTCAGTTGAAGATTTGAAGAACTTTAGACATGAAGTGCATGAAGGCGGTGGACTGCCATCGTATCCGCATCCCTGGTTAAAGTCCGATTTCTGGCAGTTTCCAACCGTTTCTATGGGATTGGGACCCATTACTGCAATTTACCAGGCCCGTTTTAACCGCTATCTTGAAGATCGTGGTTTGAAAACCTCTACCGGTGAAAAAGTTTGGGCTTTTTTAGGAGATGGTGAAACAGACGAACCCGAAACCCTTGGCGCAATTTCTTTGGCAGTACGTGAAAAACTGGATAATCTTATTTTTGTGATCAATTGTAATTTGCAACGTCTTGACGGCCCTGTCCGTGGTAACGGCAAGATCATACAAGAGCTTGAACAGGTCTTTCGTGGAGCTGGCTGGAATGTCATCAAGGTGATTTGGGGCAGCGATTGGGATGCTTTACTCGAAAAAGATGATGAAGGCTGGCTGCAAAAACGTATGGATGAAGTTGTTGATGGTGATTACCAGAATTACGCTGTTCGCGGCGGAGCCTATATCCGTGAACATTTTTATGGAAAATACCCACAGTTGTTAAAGATGGTTGAACATTTGTCTGACGAACAGCTTGAAAAAATGCGACTGGGTGGTCATGATCCAAGTAAGGTTTATGCTGCATACAAGGCTGCAACCGAGCATACCGGAGCCCCCACAGTAATCCTTGCCCGTACAATCAAGGGATATGGTTTGGGTGAAGCCGGTGAAGGAAAGAATATTACCCACTCGCAAAAGAAACTGAATGAGCAGGAACTGCGTCATTTCCGTTCTCGCTTTGGCATCCAGATTTCTGATGAAGAAATTGATACTTTGCCATTCTATCGTCCTGATGAAAATAGCCCGGATATGAAATATTTACTTGAGCGTAGAGAACAGTTGAATGGATTTGTACCTCAGCGCAGACAACAGAGCGAAACGGTTAAAACGCCTGCTGAATCTGTTTTTGAAGAATTTTACCAGGGCACAGATGACCGTGAAGTCTCTACAACCATGGTTTTTGTACGTGTATTGAATAAATTGCTGAGAGATAAAACCATTGGCAATCTTGTAGTACCCATTGTGCCGGATGAAGCCCGTACCTTTGGTATGGAAGCATTGTTCCGCCAGATTGGTATTTATGCGCATCAGGGACAATTGTATGAGCCAGTGGATCGTGAAAGCTTGTTGTATTATAAAGAAGCCAAAAACGGCCAGATTCTTGAAGAAGGTATTACCGAATCCGGTTCTATGGCATCTTTTGTTGCTGCGGGTTCAGCGTATTCAACCCATAATATCAATACGATACCATTTTATATTTTTTACTCCATGTTTGGCATTCAGCGAATTGGTGATCTTGTTTGGCTGGCCGCTGATATGCGTGTAAGAGGATTTTTGGTAGGTGGTACCGCAGGGCGAACAACCCTTGCCGGTGAAGGATTACAGCACCAGGATGGAAACAGTCATCTTTTGGTATATCCGTATCCTACTATTCGCGCTTATGATCCTGCGTTTGCTTACGAGCTTGCCGTCATTATTCGTGATGGAATCAAGCACATGTACGAAAAACAGGAACCCGGATTTTATTATATTACCGTTATGAATGAAAATTATGTCCAACCTGCAATGCCAAAAGGCAAAAATGTCAAAGAAGGCATTATTAAAGGTATTTATAAATTTAATTCCAAAAAACCCAAAGATGCAAAAGCAACTGTTCAACTGATGGGTAGTGGAACCATTTTGACCAAAACCATTCAGGCGCAGGAAATTCTGGCCAAGAAATATAAAATCGCTTCTGATATTTGGAGTGTTACCAGTTATAAAGAATTGCACAAGGATGCTATTTCTGTTGACCGTTGGAATATGCTTCATCCTGATAAAAAGGCCAAGGTACCTTTTATCACCCAGGCATTTGAAGGTGTTGAAGGGCCAGTAGTCGCTGCAACCGATTATGTGCGTGCGATTCCTGAATCTGTATCCAAATGGATACCTGCTTCCATGCTGACACTTGGAACTGATGGATTTGGCCGCAGTGATGGTCGCCGACACTTGCGCGAGTTTTTTGAAGTGGATGAAAATTATATCGCATTTGCTGCATTATACATGTTGTTCAAAGAGGGAAAAATAAAACTGGATACCCTGAAATCTGCTATTAAAGACCTGAATATTAAACCGGATAAAGCAGATCCAATGATCAGCTAGGTTTGCGCAGGTAAAAGATTAACGGGTAAAAAATATAAGGAAATGAAAATGTCTTTAGAAATTAAAATTCCTGATTTAGGTGATGGTATTGCATCAGGTACGGTTGCCAACTTTTTGGTTTCAGTTGGTGATGCCGTTGAGGTTGAGCAGCCGGTATTGGAATTGGAGACGGACAAGGCGGTAGTTGAGGTGCCCAGTGAAATTGCAGGTACTGTTGAAAGCATACTTGCCAAAGCTGGTGATGAAGTCAAAGTAGGTCAGGTCATTATAAAATTGTCCGGAGATGCCGCACCTGTGGAAAAAGAAGAAAAACCGGACCCACCAAAAAAGGAAAAAGCACCTGAACCGGAAAAACCCGCAGAGAAAAAGATTGAAGCTAAACCCGCTGGTGGTCCTGCAAGTGATGTAGAGATCAAAGTGCCGGACCTGGGAGAAGGTATTACCTCGGGAACAATAGCTAATGTATTGGTTGCCGTGGGTGATGAGATTGAAAATGAACAACCGATTGTAGAGTTGGAAACCGACAAGGCTGTTGTTGAAGTTCCCGCAGATGCCAGCGGTAAAGTTACTTCTGTAAATGTTAAAGCCGGTGATGAAGTGAAAATTGGACAAGCATTGCTAGTAGTTTCGTCAACGGGAGCGCCCGCACCTGCTGCTGCTCCTGCAAAAGCAAAAGCGGCGCCTGCATCAGAATCCAAAGCGGAAACCAAAGCAGCCCCGGCGCCTGCACCCGCTCCGGTTGAAGCAAAATCAGCTGAATCACTGACTCCGGAATTTTCACCATCGGCTTCAGGTGTTCCTGCTCCTGCCGCACCCTCTGTACGTCGTTTTGCACGTGAAATTGGTGTGAATATCAATGAGGTAAAAGGTTCAGGACAAGGCGGACGGATATCTGTTGAAGATGTCAAGGCACATTCAAAAGCCCTGCATCAGAAATACCGTGAGGGTGGAGTTGCTGCCCCCAGTGGTACTATTGCTGCACCTCCTTTACCAGATTTCAGTAAATGGGGCGAGGTTGATCGTCAGGCCATGTCCAAAGTAAGACAAAAAACCGCAGAGCACCTTAGTTCGGCCTGGGCAACAATACCACATGTAACCCAGTTTGATAAAGCCGATATTACCGAACTTGAAGCTTTGCGCAAGCAATTTGGAAAAAAAGCAGAAGCTGCCGGTGGCAAATTGACCATGACTGCTATTCTATTAAAAATTTGTGCATCTGCACTCAAAGTGTTCCCGCAGTTTAATGCCAGTGTAGATATGGCAAATAAACAGGTTGTTTACAAAAAATACATCAATCTTGGCGTGGCTGTGGATACGGATCGTGGACTTTTAGTTCCGGTAATTCGCGATGTTGATAAAAAGAATATCGTTGATCTTTCAGTCGAATTGACAGAAATTGCAGTCAAGGCAAGAGATGGGAAATTATCGCTCGATGAAATGCAGGGTGGTAATTTCACAATCTCGAATCTGGGCGGCATTGGTGGTACTGCGTTTACACCTATTGTAAATGCACCCGAGGTTGCCATTTTGGGCGTTTCACGTGGTAGCTATGAACCTGTTTACAAGGATGGTGAGTTTGTACCGCGCTTGATGCTGCCGTTGTCTCTGTCTTATGATCATCGTTTGATTGATGGCGCTGACGGAGCCCGGTTTATACGCTGGCTGGCTGAAGCAATTGAGCAACCGTTCAAGATCGTTTTAGAAGGATAATTTGAAACCTGGAGATTTAGTGTAATGAGTGACACCAAACGTGTTGTAGTAATTGGAGGCGGACCCGGTGGTTACGCAGCGGCATTTATGGCTGCTGATCTGGGTATGGATGTTACATTGGTAGACCCCGCAGTGAATCCCGGAGGTGTATGTCTGTACAGAGGATGTATCCCTTCAAAGGCATTGCTGCATACGGCCAAACTGATAAACGAATCAAAAGAGTCGTCGGCCTGGGGCATAGAGTTCCAACCGCCTAAAATTGATATAGATAAATTAAGAACCTGGAAACAAAGTGTTGTAGATAAACTTACCGGCGGGCTGGGCCAACTGGTTAAGCAACGCAAGATTAATCATGTTCAGGGTCGTGCTGTTTTTGTAAATAATACGACTCTGGAAATTACTGATAATGATGGTAAAAAATCCAAAATGGATTTTGAATATGCAATACTTGCCACCGGATCACGGCCTGTAAGTATTCCATCGCTTTCGCTCGATACCCCAAGAGTGATGGATTCTACCGGTGCACTTGAACTTGAAGACGTGCCTGAGAAACTGTTGGTAATTGGTGGAGGATATATTGGCCTTGAAATGGGTACCGTCTATGCCGCATTAGGCAGCAAAGTTACGGTAGTTGAAATGACATCCGGATTGCTACCGGGAGCTGATCGCGACATGGTAAGGATTCTGCAAAAAGGATTAGACGAAAAATTTGAATCCATTTTGCTGAACACCAAAGTTGTTGAGATGAAAGAAGTGAAAAATCAGATTTCTGTCAAATTTGAAGGTGAAAAACTCGAAAATCCTGAACAGAAATTTGATCGTGTACTAATGACAATCGGTCGCAGGCCCAATAATGAGAACCTGGGACTTGAAAATACAAAAATTCAGCTGGATGAACGCGGATTTGTCAAAGTAGATTTACAACGCAGAACCGACGAACCCAATATCTTTGCAATTGGTGATATAGCCGGAGAACCTATGCTTGCTCATAAAGCCTCGCATGAGGGACATGTGGCTGTAGAGGCCATTGCCGGGCATAAAGCCACTTTTGAACCACGTGCCATACCTGCCGTTGTTTTTACAGATCCTGAGCTGGCGTGGGCAGGTTTGACTGAAACACAAGCCAAAGAACAAAAACGCGATGTTCAGGTTTTTCGTTTTCCATGGGCTGCCTCGGGAAGGGCGCTAACCATGGACCGGCTTGATGGTATGACAAAGTTGATTGTTGATCCCGAATCCGAGCGTGTGCTTGGAATGGGCGTTGTTGGGGCCGGAGCGGGTGAATTGATTGCAGAAGGCGTTCTTGCAATTGAAATGGCCGCAAACGCAACAGACTTGAAACTCAGCATACATCCACATCCTACACTTTCAGAGACGGTAATGGAAACAGCAGAGATGCTGTTTGGTACCAGTACTCATGTCTATCGACCCAAGAGAAAATAAAAAAATATAGTGGGCCCGTGAAAAACGGGTCCATTTTTCAGAGTGGTTTTACTCACTTTTCGTTTTTTCTGCAATTTTTTAATTTTAATATTGCTTTGTATGGCAATCTATAATACATTGATATAAAAGGGATAAATCATTGGGAGGAAACCATGAAAACAGATTTTATTGAACATGTCTCCAAGAAAATCGAAGATAACGTGCTTATTAACAGAGATTTGTATACCAAATTTTCTGTAAAGCGTGGCTTACGAAATGACGATGGTTCTGGTGTTCTTGTTGGTTTGACAAAGATTTCAAGTGTTATTGGATTCAAAGTAGTAGATGAAGAAGTTGTTCCTGTTGATGGTGAATTGTATTATAGGGGTATCAGTATTCAAGATATTGCTAATGGAATACAGCAGGAAAAACGCCATGGTTTTACCGAAGTTGCTTATTTATTATTATTTGGTTATTTACCAAATGAAGAAGAATTGGCTGCATTTCGGGAAGTCATAAATCCCCTTGTACCATTGCCTCCAAGATTGAACGAATTGACCATTTTGCAATTCCCGAGTCCCAGTGTGATGAATAAATTGCAGCGTGTGATTCTGGTACTTTATGGATTAGATAAAAATCCTGATGATATATCCATCCCTAACGTGATCTATCAGTCTATCAATTTAATCGCAAAATTTGCAGTTATTATTGCATATTCTTATCAGGCTCTTCGTCACAAGCTTCATGGAGAGACTTTGATTGTTCATCCGCCAAATACTGATTTGTGTTGTGCGGAGAACTTTTTATCCATGCTTCGTCCAGATAAATCTTATACCCAGCTTGAAGCGGATTTACTGGATCTGGCCCTGGTGCTTCATGCTGACCATGGTGGTGGTAACAATTCAACTTTTACTACCCATGTGGTTACTTCCAGCCATACTGATACATATTCTGCAATCTCTGCGGCTGTTGGCTCTTTGAAAGGCCCTCTGCACGGTGCTGCGAATTCATATGTTATGGATATGATGAACAATATTAAAGAGAATGTAAAAAAATGGGATGATCAGGATGAGGTGAAAGCCTATCTGACAAAGATACTTAATAAAGAAGCACACGACGGCCAAGGTTTGGTTTATGGTATGGGACATGCTGTATATACAAAATCCGATCCCCGTGCTATTATACTAAAACAAAAAGCCAAAGAGCTTGCTGAGGCCAAAGGCAGAAGTGATGAGTTTTATCTTTATGATGCCATTGAACAATTAACACCCGCATTATTCCAGGAGTTGAAAGGATCATCAAAGGTTATTTCACCCAATGTGGATTTTTATTCTGGCTTTGTATATGATCTTTTGGGATTCCCAAAAGAAATTTATACACCTCTATTTGCTATGGCAAGGGTAGTGGGCTGGTGCTCGCACCGTATTGAAGAATTGATGAATGGAAATCGTATTATTCGTCCCGCATATAAACATGTCGGGGAATTTCACAAATATGTTCCCTTGAATGAGAGAAAATAATAAAAGCCCCGGGCAAGCACCCGGGGCTTTTTTGTTTAGAAATCTTCCAAATTGTAGCCAACCTTGATTGTTACCTGCCAGTAAGCCACATTGTTTTCTTCAACATAGCCGCGTGTTTCTACTACTTCAAACCAGCGGATATGTTTTACTTTTTCTGCTGCTTTATCTAGTGCTACCTGAACAGCTTTTTCAATACCTTCAGGGGAAGTACCTGTAAGTTCCATTTTTCCGTATACATTACCGTTTGACATGTTTACTCCAAGTTTATTTTTTTGTTTGTTGATTACTCTTTCAGTTTGAAATATAAAAATTTTTATAAATAATCCAAGTCTGTTATGCAGGTTTAATAGGTTCTTCCCAACCTGTTTACTATTTCACGTTTTATTTCCAGTGTTTCATCTATTATACCGCTATGTCTGTATACAATCTCTCCTCCGGGAGCTATGAGTACGGTATAGGGTATGGCACCCTGCCACTGGGGATCAACAATTTCAATCAATTTATAAATGTTGTCAGATTCTGATATGTAATTTGTCATAGATGCCTGTCTGTTCTGTAGAAATCTATGTGCCCTTTCCCGGTTATTCATGTCATCTACACTAATCGTAATTAACCTAAAATTACGGTTGCGGTACATGCGGTGAATATCTACCAATTCAGGCAATTCCACAACACAAGGGCCACACCAGGTTGCCCACATGTTTAGCAGAATATAATTCTCAGAAGGATTTTTCATTAGATCGGTAATATTTTGAAGCGATATTGGGGTTATTTCTGCTATTTCCTGCTCCCATGCCTGTTGTGCTTTTGTAACAGATGCACGCTTGTCTGCCCATTTTATAGAACACCCAAATGTTTTTGTGCTTTCTACCGGAACGGATTTGCCTTTTAATAACGCGTCAAGCGCATTGCGCGTATCACGGGTGGTTATTTTTTCAGATTTTTCTGAATCGTCTATCCGCCCTTGATAAACCAATTTGCGGGATTTGTTGAAAATAAATACATGCGGTGTTGCCGTGGGGCCAAACTGTTTGGATACTCTTTGCTCATCTCCATCATACAAGTAGGGAAAGTTGAATCCGCGTTCCTTTGCACGGATTTTCATAGCTTTAAAATCATCATTCAGGTCGGTATAACCGAGCTCGTCGAGCCTGATGGCAAGGGGATCATTGGGAGAGATGGCAACAAAGGCAACGTTTTGGGATTTGTAATCATTTACCAGATTGATAATCCGCTGTTCATAGGCCTGTGCAGTAGGACAGTGATTGCAGGTAAATATGACAACCAGTATGTCAGACTGGTCAAAATCTTTTAATGACCAAGTTTTATCATCTATACCCTGCAGTGAAAAACTCGGTGCAGAGGAGCCTATGGCCAGGGGTTTGATAATATCTTGAGCAAGAGAGTGACCATATATAATAAAAAGAGATAAAATGAACACTAGTTTTTTCATAAATTGCTCCTGTACGGGATTCTATTACTTTAGTCTACATACAACAATTTTGATTTTGATATTTATTTCAAGGGATTGAATTAAAATTGATTGAAATACCCAGTTTCTGCTTGATTTGTTCACACCTTGTAGTTATACTAGACTGATATTATTTATTTACAAAACCATACTTTTTTGTTGGGAGGATGTTTAATGATTCGGTCTGCTCGTCGTATAATCATTCTACTATTTTTCACTTTAATCCATAATTTAACGGCCCAGCCCTTGAATATTCTGGATCACCGTGAATTGTTTGTAGATCATTATCTCATTGAAAAGATGGACAACTGCCGGTTAGTAATGCATACTCCCCGTGATGAAGGGCCGGTACTGCAATTTGATTATCCCTGGGAAGGTGCGTTTTGCGGGTATTGCACAATCATCCATCATGATGATTTGTATCAGTTGTATTACAGGGGCCTGCCAAAAGCCGGAAAAGATGGGTCTGATCTTGAGACCACCTGTTATGCGGAATCTAAAGACGGTATTAACTGGACCAAACCGGATCTGGGGATTTATGAAATTCATGGCACCCGAAAGAATAATGTGATTTTGTTTAATGCCGCACCGGTGACACATAATTTTAGTCCCTTTTGGGATACCAATCCCAATTGCGATGAAAATCAGCGTTATAAAGCCCTGGGTGGAACCAGCAAAAGCGGTATGATTCCTTATGTATCAAAGGATGGAATCCATTGGCAAAAAATGCAAAATGAAGCGGTTTTCAGTGACGGCAAGTTTGATTCTCAGAATGTTGTGTTTTGGTCTAAAAGTGAACAGTGTTATATACTCTATTTTCGTGAATGGACAGGTGATGGCTATAAAGGTTTTAGGTCTGTGAGCCGTACCACATCAAAAGACTTTATCAATTGGACCGAACCGGTTGCCATGACTTTTGGAGATACACCATATGAGCATCTTTATACCCAGCAAACAAGTCCATATTTCAGAGCACCGCATCTTTATGTTGCCATTGGTGCGCGCTTTATGCCGGATAAACAGGTTTTGACACAAGAACAGGCACAGGCATTCAATGTGGATCCCAAATATTATAAAGACTGTTCCGATGCAATATTCATGACTTCGCGTGGCGGGAGTATATATGACCGCACATTTATGGAATCTTTTATTCGTCCCGGAATTGGTTTTGAGAATTGGGTGTCTCGTTCCAATTATCCTGTTTTAAATATCGTTCAAACCGGTGATAATGAAATGTCTGTGTATGTGAACCAAAATTATGCTCAACCCACAGCAAATATACATCGGTATTCTATGCGTCTGGATGGTTTCAGTTCAATTCAGGCCCCATATGCGGGGGCAGAATTTATCACAAAGTCTCTAATATTTGAGGGCAGCAAATTGTTGTTAAATTATTCAACATCGGCGGCAGGAGAGATCCGGATAGAGATTCAGGATGAAAGCGGGAATGCTATTCAAGGGCTCGCACTGGATGATTGTCAGACCATTATTGGGAATGAAATAAACAGAACAATCAGCTGGAAGGGTGATGCGCAATTAAAAACACTGCAGGGAAAACCAATTCGATTACGATTTGCTTTCAAGGATGCAGATATATACTCTTTTAAATTTGAAAAATGACAAGTATTTTTTCTGAACCGGTTCAAAAAAATGATGCATTTATTATTTTTTTTATTATATTAATTTAGTGTTTGAATACAAGATTTTATTTATAAAGGCTGAAAATTTTTATGGAGGAAAGGATGATCAACAAAAAGGATTCATTGTCACGTAGAGATTTTCTGGCAAAGACTTCTATTGCCGGATTGGGTATGGTAGCTGCCGGCTCTTTGACTGCATGTTCTACAAAAACTATCGTTAAACCGGGTGCAGGTATGGAGTTGGGCCTTGTAACTTATCAATGGGGTAAAGATTGGGATTTACCCACTTTGATTGCAAATTGTGAAAAAGCAAATTTTTCATCAGTTGAATTGCGCACTCATCATGCACATGGTGTTGAACCTACATTATCTGCGGCTGAAAGAGAAGAAGTGAAAAAACGTTTTGCAGACAGTCCGGTTGTATGTGTAGGTTATGGTTCTAATCAGGAATATCATTCACCTGATCCTGCCAAATTACAGGAAAATATTGAAGGTACATATGAATTGATCAAATTGTGTCATGATATAGGCGCAACCGGTGTTAAAGTTAAACCCAACTTTTTACCCGAAGAAGTACCTGCTGAGAAAACAATTGAACAAATTGGCAAATCTCTGAATAATATCGGTAAATATGCTGCTGATTATGGACAGAAAATCCGTGTTGAAGTACATGGTCGTTTGACTCAAAAACCGGTAAACATGAGAGCAATTTTTGATCATGTGGATCAACCCAATGTTTTCATGTGCTGGAATTGTAATGAGCAAGATCTTGAAGGACAGGGCCTGGAATATAATTTCAACCTGTTGAAAAAAGATTTTGGTGATACTGTACATATCCGTGAACTGAACGTGGGTGATTATCCATACCAGCAGTTGATGGATCTGTTTGTTGCCATGGATTATAAAGGTTATCTTTTGTTAGAAGCCCGTACCGAACCCGCTGATAGGGTAGTGGCAATGCAGGAACAGCTTGCACTGTTTAATGAAATGATTGCAAAAGCCCAGGCAAAGCTGGGATAATTATAAAAAAGGCCTGAGAGATCAGGCCTTTTTTTTGTTCTATGTTTTTAATTTATTTAACAACTCTGCTTTATTGCAATCCTTTAATTGTTATTTTACCGGCTCTCCATAGAAAATACCCGTACCATTGGTCCCAATATAAACACGTCCATAAACCTGTTGATCTGCACATAATGTGTTTGGCTGTGCGCCTAATGCGGGATTCGGAAATGTATCGATTCTGTGCCAATTCTTACCCATATCATCTGAACGATAAATACCTTCTCTGTCATAAATTTTCCCAAAAACATATACTGTAGGATGCATTTTACCGGGAGGATTTTTACCAAAATCAAACAACATGGATTGGGTAACGCCCGGTATTTTTTCAAAGGTTTCACCACCATCGTTAGAACGCCATAATCCGTCTTTGTTGAGACTGATCCAGACTTCATGCGGCATGGAGGGGGCGGCACGAAGAATGGGGTGCTGATCTTCACCTTCTATTACGACTCCAACCTGTTCCCATAACTCGGCCCCATTGTCACTGCGATAAAACTTGCCATTCGCATATACATAAAAAACATTGTTCAATACCCGGTCTGATGCCAAAGGCAGTCGTGTAGATGTAAACTGGTTTACCAGATTTTCCGGTGCACCATAGGTTTCGCGCCAGTTTTCGCCAAGGTCTTTGGTGTAAAACATGCAGGATTCCTGAGGCATCCAAACAACACGATCTCCGGTTGCAGAAACCGCAACCCTGCCCCCGGTAGCCTCTTCAAAAGGTTTTGTGGGCATGACTTCCCATGTTGCACCTGCATCATAGGTGAAGGCACAACCAATTTCGCCAAAATCACCCCAATCTTTGGCATTTGCGCGTACAACAAACTCGGGATCATTAGCTGCAAAATCGATACTGGTTGTTGATGTCCGTTCAAGGCCTTTACTGCGAATGGTTTGTTTGGGAAACTCGGTTACAGAGGTATGATCAAAACCTCCAATGTCAGGAATTCCTGTATAAAGCACTACATTCCCGTCTGAAGGAGATGCCATGGCTACAGGTGTTAACGCTTCGTGGCCTCTTTCAAATGTATACCATTCTGTTACATCTGCGGTTATATCCGGAGTCATCCATGAATGATACCAATCCGAATACCCTGCTCCTTTGGGATCGTGTGGATCAAAAGTGAGGGTAAACACTGCCGATGCCCAGTGATCTTTGGGGCGCCAGGGTACATCATTAACCACTTTGAATTTAATTTTTGTCCAGGTTGTACCCCCATCCGTACTGCGAAAAATAGGCATATTGTGCGCCCATTCATTGGGAGCTGTTAATAAATGGTCGGCGTTTGATGGATCTACCGCAACAGCAGCGAACCGTTTATCTTTAAAAGCTGTTGGAGTTATGTCAGTCCATTTGGCACCGTCAAATTTTGCCAGTCCATAACGGTGCGTTACATATAATCTTCCTTTTGAATCTACAGTTGCTCTAAAAGAACGCTCAGGGCTTCCGGGCAGTTTTGACCAGGTAGCGCCACCATCAGTGCTTCGGTAAACGCCATTGCGCCAGGCGCCAAGATACAGCATTTTACAACACAGCCCTTTTTCTCCTGAACGGGAGTCAAATACCAGAAAGGTCAGGCCGCGCTGGTTTTGCGCACTGGCTTCGTAATTGTTGCCGTTTGGGGCTTCCTGGATTTTGTTCCAAGTTTTTCCACCGTTTTCACTTTTAAAAAGTCCGTCCATTCTTGACGCAAAATATACATGGTCAGCATTATGAGGGTCGACATTGAGTCGCTCACCAAATCGCTGATCCCAGTTGGAAGCAATATGGGCTTTCAAGCCTGTTGCTTTCCAGGTTTCTCCCCGGTCTGTAGATTTGTAAATTTCACCCAGTTTGGGTGTGGCATTATTGTCTGCATATTTGCCGGCTGCCGCATATATAATATTTCCGGTTGTATCAGATGGAGCAATAGCAAAGCTTGCTACGGAAGTGAGGTTCCATTCATCCAGTGAGGGCCATAACCATATTGGAATCCATTTGGCTGATTGGGCTTCCCAGCGATACATGCTGCCCATATCAGTACGGATATAAACCAGGTTTCTTATTTGAGGATGTATAATCAATCCCGGAACAGAGCCTCCGCCTCCAATCGCAACATTGTCCCAGGTATAGGGGATTTTTTGCAGAACGGCTGCTGACACATAATTGATCAGGAATACCATCAAGAGTACGAGTAGCGTTTTACTGGTGATGCGTAACAATTGAATATTTTTCATTCATGTTTTCCCATGTATGAGCGAGTCATGATCTATTAATCTTTCAATTTGCTTAAATTTAGGTATTTCAAGTGTATTTGTCAATATACAGTATTATTTTTTTATGGGAACCGATTAAAGCCTGATGTGTTTAAAAAATACAAAAAAAAGTAGGCTTTGCTGTTATTTTTTTATACCTTTATAAATTGTAAATTTTGACAGGAGTTGTTTTTATGAAATCACGTATTCTTTTTCTTTTATTCGCAATCATGATAGTTTTTAGTGCCTGTTCGAAAAAGAGTGCACCCCCGCCAATGCCCTATGAAAAAGGATCAGAAGAGTATGAATACTTGTCTTCAATTAAAGACAAGACAATACTTTTGGATCCCGATGTAAATACTGAAATTATTTCAACCAAAAAATTCAGCATTTATTCAGGTCAGGTGATTCCGTTTATTTATCCTAAATTGAAACGCTATGAAACCAACACAGATATGCTGGAAGTAAAATATGCCCATGATCTTGTAATAAAGACCGCCAGATTTTTAGCTGAAAAGCAGGTTTTTGTTAATGCAGCCAAATCAAAAAAGATTACTGTAGAACAGGCAGCGATTGATTCTGTGTTGAATGCATACTATAAATCGATGGGTACAGAAGAGGCTTTCTATAAAGATCTGAACTATCGGGGCATGACCAAAGAATTTTTTCTTCAAGATGTTAACGAAAGTCTGATGATCAAGAATTTTCTTGATCAATATGTGTATGGCAAAATTCCGGAACCCACAGAAGAACAACTTTTAGCTGAATATAATAAAGAAAAGACGGCTACATTTCAACAAATGTTGATGAAAACCGGCGGTAAAACAGATGAAGAGAAAAAAGAGATTTATGCTAAAATGCAGGATCTGTTACAACGCGCCAAAGCAGGTGAAGATTTGGACGAGCTCATAAAAAATAATTCTGAGGATAATCGCTCCAAAGATAAAGGCGGACTTTATACGAATGTGTCACGTGGTATTATGCTTGAAGATTTTGAAAATGTGGCTTTCAGTACTCCAGTCGGTGAGTTTAGTGATGTTTTTGAAACCGAACAGGGATACCATTTTATAAAGGTGATTGAACGGAAAAAGGAAAAAAGAGATTTTAAAGATGTGAAAAACCGGTTGCAGCAGGCATTGGAATTTAGAGCCAGACATAACGCAGAAGAAGAGCTGAGAGAACAACTGAAAAAAGAATATAATTATAAAGAGCTGGTTGAATCTTTATAACTTGGACAGTTAGATTAACCGAAAGGGCGTACCATGTCAGATGCTATGCCAAAAGGAGATAACAGCCGAAGAGCTGTTAAATGGATTTCAGCGAATCTGGAAGAAAACAGTGGACAAGATAAATGGAAGCTGATTGAAGAAGCCATAACCAAATTTGATCTGAATCCTATGGAATCTGAATTGTTGATGCAATTTTATAGAAGCAATAAAAGTGAATGATTGATAATAAATCTGTAGAAATTATGTCGCCAGCCGGTTCTTTTGAGTCGCTGATGGCAGCGATCAAGGCTGGCGCGGATTCTGTTTATTTTGGTGTAGGCAAGTTGAATATGCGTGCGCGTTCAGCAAAAAATTTTCAACTTGAAGATCTTGCCAAAATAACTGAAATTTGTAAGAAACATCATATCAAAAGCTATCTTGCCCTGAATACCATCCTCTATGATTACGAGCTGGACGATATGCGGTCTCTGTGTAAAAGCGCTCTGGAAACAGGAGTAACCGCCATTATTGCCAGTGATATTGCAGTTATTCAATATGCAAGAGAAATAGGGATTGAAGTACATTTATCCACCCAGTTGAACATTTCCAATGTTGCAGAAGTTCGGTTCTATTCTCAATTCGCCGATGTCATTGTGCTTGCCCGTGAACTTACCGTTGAGCAGGTAAGACATATAGTGGATACCATCCAAAACGAAAATATACGCGGCCCCAAGGGTGAGCTGGTCCAGATTGAATTGTTTGTTCATGGCGCGCTTTGTGTTTCTGTATCCGGCAAATGCTATATGAGCCTTGCCAATACCGGGCACTCGGCAAATCGCGGGGATTGCTTTCAGACCTGTCGCCGCAGTTACCGGGTGATTGACGAGACCACTGATGAAGAACTGGTAATTGACAACAAGTATGTCATGTCTCCACGGGACCTTTGCACAATCCGGTTTGTAGATCAGCTTGTTGCAACCGGTGCATCAGTTTTCAAGATAGAAGGCCGGGGCAGACGCGAAGAATATGTTTATCGGGTTACCAAAGCGTATAAAGAAGCCGTTGCCCATGTACAAAATGGTACATTTGACCATGAAAAAGCTGTTGAATGGGAACAGCAGCTTGAAAAAGTTTTTAATCGTGGTTTCTGGCATGGCGGTTATTATATGGGAAGACACTGGGACGAGTGGAGCGCTTCGTACGGATCCCGGGCTACTCAGCAAAAGGTGTATCTGGGTTATGTTAAACACTATTTCAGCAAAGCGGGTGTAGCTGAATTTCTAATTGAAACAGGCGATGTTAACATAGGTGATGCTTTGATGATAACCGGTCCCACAACCGGTATTGTTGAAGCAACTGTGGAAAGCATTTTTGTGAATGATGCCCCTGCAGAATCTGCACAAAAGGGAGATGCTCCCACATTGAAAATGACTGAAAAAGTCCGTCGTAACGACAAGCTGTACAAAGTCATCAATCGTAAAGATTTTCAGGGTTGATTTTACATCATTATTTTCTTTGAATCTGAATATAATCCGCAATATTACCAACTGTATCTACCCAAACTTTATCCGATATATCATCCAGATATTGGAACAGCTGTTCAAGACTGTTGAGTTGCGTGGTTTGTCTGCCACCGGTATCCATTTCATGACCTGCAAAAATCAGCCAGGTACCTTCTTCTATGGCAGTGTCGATCAGGGTTTTCAATTCCTCAAAGGATTTGCCATCGCTTTCCATTGCGAGCAATTGTGCAAGATCACAGATGTAGGGATTGTTTGTATGTGCATCTCGCCAGCCTCTGCCACTGGTAAACATTTCAGAAATCATGGGGATATAGCTTTGGCATTCTGAGCCAACTCCCGTAAATTTTTGTCCGCACGGGTATGCAAAGCTTTTTGGAGTAACGCCAAATTGTTCTTTAATAAAGTCGTTTGCGTCTGTTAATTCTGTATGAATCATATCAGGAGTATAATTTTCAAGCGCATTGTTGCGGGAAAATCTCAGGTTGCCGGAGCAGGGATGACTTGCTGTATGATTGCCAATCTCGTGCCCGTTGGCGGCTGTTTGTTTCCACATGTCGATGCGTTTCATACAATTCCCCGGTGAGATGTAAAAGGTTGCTTTTACATTGAATTTGTCAAGCAACGCAACACCCTTGTCTACCTGACTCAAGCGCGCATCATCAAATGTAAAGCTCACTGCACAGCGTTTCCCATCCGGCCAGGGGTATGATGACTCTGCTTGTTTACCTTTTGATTCATATTGGGCCATGAGCATATTGAATCCTGTAAAGATGAGTAGAATTGTTAATACGTAGATATTTTTCATTCGAATTCTCCTGATTTACCCTGATAAATTATGATATTGAATGAAAGGGATAATGTCAAGATAAATTCTAATACTCTTTGTTGACAATGAACATTAGATTTTATATAATCAATTATCAGCTAAAATAGAAAAGGAAGGTATATGGGAAAACAGGACCGACGTTCTTTTATGAAATCCATTGGTACTTTGGCGCTTGCCGGCGCTGTCACCGGTTTAAGGTGCGGCAGTACTAAACGTCCCAATATAATTTACATCAATATCGATGACCTGGGTTGGGCTGATCTGGGATTTCAGGGCAGTACCTATTACGAAACGCCGAATGTAGACCGGCTTGCCTCAGAAGGTATGGTGTTTACGCAGGCTTATGCTCCCGCGGCAAATTGTGCTCCCAGTCGGGCAAGCTGTATGACAGGGCAATACACACCCAGGCATCATGTTTATACGGTTGGGTCTTCCGAGCGAGGTGAATCCAAAGATCGTATGTTGATACCGGTCAAGAACACATTACATATCCGACAGAATAATTTGACCATCGCACAGATATTGAAATCAAACGGATACCGCACCTGTGCAGTTGGCAAATGGCACATTAGTGATGATCCATTGCAAAACGGATTTGATGTCAATATTGCTGGCGGTCCCTGGGGTTCTCCGGGCCAACGGGGATATCACAGTCCATACGAGTATCCCAATTGCGTGCAGGAGCAAGAGGGTGAGTACCTTACCGATCGCTTGTCAAAAGAGGCTGTTGGGTTTATTCAAAACAGCAAAGATGTGCCCTTTTTTCTATATCTTGCTTTTTATACGGTTCACAGTCCTTTACAGGCAAAGGCAGAGTATGCGGCCTATTTTGATTCGAAAAAAGGTACCGAAGCGCAGCATCATGCTGTGTATGCCGCCATGATCAAGAGCATGGATGAAGGTGTTGGACGCGTGATGAAAGCGTTAAAAGATGAAGGACTGGATAAAGATACCCTGGTTTTGTTCACCTCTGACAATGGCGGCGTTTGGGCAACCAGTAAGCAATGGCCGTTGCGTGCAGGTAAGGGCTCGTATTATGAAGGGGGAATTCGTGAACCCCTGATTGTCAAATGGCCGGAGAAAATCAAGCCCGGAACTCGCTGCGATGAGCCGGTTAGTGGAATCGATTTTATGCCAACTTTTCTAGAGGCTGCAAGTGTACCTGTTCCGGAAAACAAGATTTTGGATGGTGTGAGTCTGATGCCGCTTTTACTGAAAAAGGTAAATATTGAAAAACGACCGTTATTCTGGCACTTTCCCATCTATTTGCAGGCTTATGTTAAACCGGGTGAGCCATGCGAAACCCGTGATCCCAAATTCAGGACCCGTCCCGGCTCGGTTGTGCGATTGGGTGACTGGAAATTGCACGAGTATTTTGAAGATGGCGGCTTTGAATTGTACAATTTGAAAACGGATATTGGTGAGAAAATTAATCTTGTTAACAAGAAACCTGATAAAGTTAGAGAACTGCACCAGTTGTTGTTAAACTGGAGAAAAGGAATAAAAGCACCTGTGCCGACTGAAATGAATCCGGAATACAGGCCATCATAGGCTTAAAAAATACCCATAAAATTAACGTATAGTTAATACGGGTGTCATTGAAATTGGGAATAAACCGGATCGGTTTCCTGTCTTTGTAGTCTATTTATAACAATAAATAGATGAATGAAATATCATCATTAAGAATGTAGGAAACAAGAGGGATAATATGAAAAAATTAAAAAATATTGCACTGGTTGCTCACGATAATCGCAAAAAAGATCTGGTAGAATGGGTTGAATGGAATTATCAATTATTGCTTGATCACAATTTGATTTGCACAGGTACAACCGGCAAAATGATTGAAAAAGTAATTACAGAGAAAATTGAAAAAGAAAAACTGGGTCAGAAAGAAAAAAATGAGACATTAAAATCCATAATAAAATTAAAATCAGGTCCGTTGGGTGGAGATCAACAACTGGGTGCTTTGATTGTAGAGGGTAATATTGATGTTTTGATATTCTTTTGGGACCCTATGGAACCACAGCCCCATGACGTGGATGTGAAGGCTTTGCTCAGAATTGCTGTGGTTTATAATATCCCCATTGCGTGTAACCGGGCAACTGCGGATTTTGTGATTTCCTCACAATTGATACACGAATCATACAAGCCCATGTTAAAAGACTATACCGATTATTTGAATAGAAAAGTATTATAAGATATAATCTCCCGGTTCCCAAAGGGAACCGGGGGTATAGACTCTTATTTTGTCAACGGGGTGCCGAATGTTTTTTCGGGTTTATAATCTGAAAAGGGGTATGTATCCGGAACGACTACAATGCCTGAGGTCAGTTTTATAGGCACTTTTTCACCCTCAAATTCAAACTCTATCATAAAACCTTTCCAGCCTTTTTCAGGTATATCAACACTCGCAACATATTTTCCATCGGGAGCAATTGGAATGTCAGTGGAAGTCCATTTTACGTTGGTCATCTGATTACGGAAATCGCGGCCATCGGGATTATACACCTGCCACAATTTAACGGCAGTAGGTGTAGAGTTGGGGCCGGTTTGCGCATGGATCTTACCATCTACGACTTTCCAATCCATTACCGGACGGGGTGTATTGGTTACAATGTCGTGAAAGAATGAGACCAGTGTATTGGCTGCATCAGTATCTTTGAGCGAGTGACCGGTATTGGGTACGTAACGGATATTTTTTTCGCCTTCCAGATCATCCCAGTAAAACTGCCATGAATCCGGTAAAAAGAATTCATCCTGAGATGCGTTAATCATCATTTTGGGCAAATCAAGTTGTTCACGATAAGAATAGGGATCAACCGCATCCAAGAGTTTTTGATATTCTACAGAGCCCATCCATTCCATAATGTGTTCATGTACATAATCATCCACAGCAGGAGACCAGGCGCCATATGCGCGCCAGTGATGCATGAACGATGGTACAACATTGAGCACATCGATTACAATCGGTGCAATGGCTACAACGCGATCATCGGCAATGGCTGTTGCCCAGGTAGTCCATCCGCGTTTTGAAGCACCGGCTACAACAAATTTATCGGTTTTGTGATTTAATTCTTTTTGCGCGTATTCGGTTACCGTATCCATTGTGCGTACCGCGGCGCGTGACATGGGTAAGCGTGCCAGCCATTCAAGACTTTCATCTCCGCCACCAGCTTCAAGAAATTTCCGCCAGCCATAAGCTATGAGCTCATCTTCAACGCGTGGACCATAATCGTCGCCCACAAAGTTGGTTTTTTGGTTTGGAACATTGTGCAGGTAAATTGCCAACGCACCGGTATTGATTGCTGCCGCGCGAATGATCTTGTCCGCGTCACCCGGCTCTTCAGGATCCCGGTCACCACCGCTGATAAACAGCAGGCTGATATCACTTGCCAGAGAATCCGGTACTACGATTTTTACCCAGTGCCACCATTCAGGATCTTTTACTTCTTTGGTAGACAACCACTGTCCCGATACCATGCGTAGAATGTGAGTGGTATAACCATCTCCCTCTATGGTTTTGTAAAATTCATAAGAGTATTCTGATTTGGTATCTGCAGCGTACTGCTTCATTGGATTGGCTTTGACAGCTTTTTGCTGATTTAAAGTGCATCCATTGAACAGTGTGATTTGAACCGCCAATGCCAGGAAGAGCATGGACTTTATAACTCTTGAACGCTTCATAGTAACTCCCGGGTCTGATGAGAATGAAATGTGACAAATGAAAGAATTTTTTTTAATGGATTTTACAGCCAATTAAAATAATTGATCTGGTTGAAAATGTCAAGCAAAGACTGCCATAGATTGAATAATTGCCATAAAATCTATTTGGATTGTAAGGAATTGTCCAATAATGATAATTATATTGATTTTATGATATATTTTTCTACTTTGGTAATATATGGATTGAATAGCAAAATTTTTATATATCAGGAGGTTGTATGAAAGGTCTGCGCTGGATTTGGCTTGCTGGCGTTCTGTTGGTTATTGCCGGGATTTCATGTACAAAAAGTAATGTTGATACCGGCCCGTATTTTGGGAATGGATTCCATAATGGCTGGGCGGACCAGCATTCAATCGTGATCTGGACACGTTTGACAAAAAATCCTGATATGAATTATAATGGTGAGCCTTTTATTTCACTGACCAGAGACCAGCAGAGACTGCTGAGCCGTATGGCAGGCCAGGATACCATGCACAATGCCCAGATCCCCAAAGGACTGACATTGGATGATATGGAAGGCGCATGCCCCGGAGCACCTGGACAAGTCAAGATGGTTTATAAGCCCTACGGAAGCAGTGAGATTGTAGAGAGTGATTGGGTTGCGGTGGATACCAGCAAGAATTACACCCACCAGTGGCAGCTTGACGATCTGAATGCAAATACTTTGTATGATATAACACTATATGCCCGCAAGAATGCTTCGTCTGCAATTTCGGACACCATTCGCGGTACCTTTAAAACACCACCTGCAACTGAAACCATACAGGATATTACATTCACAATTGTGACCTGTCATGATTATATTCGTCGTGATGATCCGAAAAATGGCCACAAGATCTATCCGGCAATGCTCAGGAACCGTCCTGATTTTTATGTCCATACCGGAGATATTGAATATTATGATAAACCCGATCCCTGGGCCATGACCGAACCTTTGATGCGATTCAAATGGGACCGGTTGTTTGCACTGCCATATCAAAGAGATTTTTACAGACAAATTACCACCTATTTTATCAAAGATGATCATGATGCTTTGAAAAATGATTGCTGGGCGGGACAAACCTATGGTACCGTGACCTTTGAACGGGGACTGGAGATCTTTGAAAAAGAACAATTCCCTACCAATGACAGCCTGTATAAAACCATTCGCTGGGGCAAAGACCTGCAAATCTGGATTATGGAAGGTCGGCATTTTAGAAGCAGTAACCAGATGCCTGATGGACCTGAAAAGACCATTTGGGGTGAGGAGCAGAAACAATGGTTGTTCAAAACTATGCGTGCGTCTGATGCAACGTACAAACTTTTGATCTCGGCTACTCCCATTCTGGGGCCTGACCGGGAGAACAAGAACGACAATTATGCAAACAAGGGGTTCGAGTACGAGGGTGATGAGATACGCGACTTTATCAATTCGCAAAAAAATGTATTTATCTGCAATGGTGACCGGCACTGGCAGTATGTGACACACTGGGACAATACCAATTTATGGGAATTCAGCACAGGCGCCGGTTCGGATATACATGCAGGCGGTTGGAAGCAAGAGGACCTGATGCCAGAGCATCGTTTCCTGCGCGTCAAGGGCGGATATCTGCTGGGTAAAGTGTATCGTGAAAAAGGATTGATTAAGCTGATATTTGAACATCATGATGTGGATGGAAACCTTGTGCATACAGAGAGATTTGAAACGAAAATATAAAGACGTCAAATGTCAGACATAAGATGAAACTTCGCCAGCGGGCGGACAAGCGTAAGAGGTAAATTTAACCATTGTTGGGGTGGACCTATATGTCCACCCGATTCATATTTAAAGGGAAAAGTTTATGACTGATTATACCGGTTTTCAAAAATTCATTTCAGTTGTATTTGTTTTATTATTTGTGATTACTGTTTTGATTTATTCCCAGCCATTGGCAAAAGCTGTGGACCTGCGCTGCGAGTTTATGGTGAATCCTGAAGGCATTGATCGTTCTGCACCTCGACTGGGTTGGCGTATGCAGCAGATTGATGGTACCCAAGGCCAGCGTGAAAGCGCATACCGGATTCTGGTCGCTTCCTCAAAATCTGTATTGGACAACGATACCGGTGACCTGTGGGATTCCGGCAAGGTAACCGGTGACCGTCCTGTGCTCATTTCTTATGCTGGCAAAGCATTAAACAGTTTTCAGGATTGTTACTGGAAAGTAAAACTATGGGACGAGAACGGTACAGAACAACCCTGGAGTGATTCCGCGTACTGGGCAATGGGCATTTTGGATGCCTCTCAATGGCAGGCAAAATGGCTGGGATTTGTAGCCGAATCTGAAAAGAATATTTTTGCTCCGGACTGGTATGAAAATGCCAAATGGATCTGGCACCCGGAAGATAAAGACAAAGATCTCAAAAATTGTAGTCGATTTTTCAAGACCCGTGTATCTGTATCAAATCTTTCAGCGCTGCAGCAAGCCGAAATCCTTTTGTGCGCGAATGATGCGTTTCAGCTTTTTGTGAATGATCAACAGGTATCCGGGATTGTTTCTTATCGCCCGGAAGCACCTGCTCCGCAATATAATATCAAACCGTATTTGAAAAATGGTGAGAACGAGATCCTCATTCAAGGCTGGAAATATGATGTTCCTGATCCTGCCGGCTTGATTGGTGTGGTAAAATTCGTAAAGAAAAACGGGGATGTGGAAACCATTGAGACAACCGAACAGTGGCTGGCAGCTGTTGAACGTAATGGTGAATATGAAGCGGCAGACGAGGTTGCGCCTGCCTCGTATAAATGGAGACGTACCCCGGGCTGGCGTCAAACCGAACCTTCGCCCGTATTTCGCAAAGAATTTAGTCTCGACAAAGAGATTGTCTCTGCAAAAATTGCGATATCCGGACTGGGATATTATGAACTTTATTGCAATGGAAAAAAAGTAGGTGACCACCGTCTGGACCCTGCTTTTACAAATTATAACAAGCGAGTACTTTATACCTGTTACGAGTTGAAAGATTATCTTGAACCAGGTAAGAATGCCATGGGTGTAATGCTGGGCAGCGGCTGGTTCGATATGCATACCCGCGCAACCTGGGATTTTGACGGGGCGACCTGGCGTGACAAACCCAAAATGATGGCGCAGATGCAAATCACATTCAATGATGGAACACAAAAGACGATTGTCAGTGATCTCTCATGGAAGGCATCTACCGGTCCTGTAATACATGATGGCATTCGTAATGGCGAAATGTATGATGCCCGCCAGGAACAGCCCGGCTGGGACCAACCGGGATTTGATGATTCGGCATGGCATACCCCGGAAATTGTACCTGCTCCCAAAGGTATCCTGGATTCACAGACCATGCCGCCGGTAAGGGTGGTAGAGACCCTTGTGCCGGTGTCCGTAACAGAACCGAAAACCGGTGTGTTTGTGGTGGATATGGGAACCAATATGGCAGGATGGGTACGGTTGCTGGTTGATGCAGCAAAGGGAGATACCATTAAAGTGCGTTATAGTGAGCGTCTGGATGAACGTGGAATGATTAATCAGCGCCGTAATGCCAGGTATGTGTTTCAGGGGCCCTTTCAAACCGATACCTATATCGCCAAAGACGGCTTTACCCAGGTTTGGGAGCCGCGCTTTACCTATCATGGCTTTCGCTATGTCGAGGTGACGGGGCTGGATAAACTGACAATAGATATGATACAGGGACGAGTTGCCAATACGGATTTTGAAACGATTGGTCATTTTGAATGCTCGAACGATCTGCTCAATACAATCTATAAACTCACCGAGCGTTCTTATCAGAGTAATTATGTGGGGTACCCTACAGATTGTCCCCAACGCGAGAAAAACGGCTGGACCGGAGACGCGCAACTGGCATCTGAATTGGGAATGTTGAATTATAACAATATCCCGGCATACAACAAATGGGCCTATGATTTACTGGATGCCCGCACACCCACAGGCGATCTGCCGGGTATAGCGCCGACTCCGGGCTGGGGATACAGTGACAGTAACGGTCCCGGTTGGGGCTCTGCGGCTGTGATGGTCCCCTGGAATATGTACTTGTATTCCGGTGACGCAAAGATACTGGATAACCATTATGAACTTGCCAGTGGATATGTGAATTTTCTCAATCAGCGGTTTCCTGATCATATTGTGGAAATGGGGCGGGGCGACTGGTGTTATTTTAAAACCAAAACTCCGGGCCGTGTAACCTCTACGGCTATTTATTATAATGATATCAAGGTGCTTGAGGAAATGGCCAGCGTACTGGGTAAGACCAGTGATGCGGATAAGTATAGTAGACTGGCAGAAAAAGTTAAAAAGGCTTATAATGATGAATTTTATAAAGGTGACGGCATCTATGATCTGCGCAGCCAAACCTCACAGGCGATATCCTTGTTTAACGAATTGGTGCCGGAAGTTGAACGAGATGCCACCATTGCCCAGCTTGTAAATGCGGTGCATGCCGGCAATGACCACGTGGATGTGGGGATTTTGGGCGCAAAGGCTTTGTTCAGAGCACTGACGCTCAATGGACAGCATGAACTGGCTTATACAGTTGCCACACAACCGGACTTTCCGGGCTTTGGTGACTGGATCGCCAAAGGCGCCACATCCATATGGGAGGATTGGACTGATACGGAGGGATCGCTCAATCATGTGATGTTTGGGGATATTGTAACCTGGTTTTACCGTGAACTGGCGGGCATAAATCCGGATGTGGAAAATCCGGGATTCAAACATATTTTCATTCAACCCAAACCGGTTAGCGATTTGACTTTTGTTAAAGCATCAACCCGTTCTTTGTATGGAGAGATCAAAAGTGAGTGGAAGATTGATGACGGAAAGTTTGTGCTGAACGTTTCAATTCCGCCAAACAGTACGGCAGATATTCTCATGCCGGATGGATCAACGCACGAGGTGGGCTCGGGACAATACGAGTTTGTTTGCAAGTAAGATGGTAAATGTTGGGGCGGACTTGAGTGTCCGCCATATTGTTCTAATTAGGCGAAAAGATAATATGTTGTATCCATATTTTTAATTTTTTCAAGCTTTTTGATCAATACGTACCTTTCCAGCAAAGCAAATAAATAAAAAAAGAGTATTGTAAATAGACTGGCAAAAATATTTGATGCTATTTCTATAGCAGGTAACCCGAAACTCATAAGAATACTTGCCAATATTGCTATCCATGGAAAATATATCATTTTAAATTCCGTATCAATTACAGTACCAAGCTCTATGTCCTGAGAAATGGTTAACCTGGCTTCAATAAAAACAGGTGTATACCATTGCAAGATTTTTAAATATTTTCTTCTGGTTACAAAAACAGACTCGTCCAGTTTTTTTAACGGTTTTATATAATTGTTGATATATTGAATGATTTCATCTTTTTGGTATTTACTGTTAAAAAGATGTCTTTTTAGTGGAATACCATAAAAATATAGAAATTTTAAATGTTTGTTTTTGTTCCAGTGGATAAATGGGAAAAATTTGATAAAATAAAGTGCCAATTCACCAAAGACGATAATAAATATAATCCATCCAATATAATCCAAGATCCCCTCCTGTCTAAAATGTTAGATACCCCATTTTACAGTATATCAATTATTTTTCAAATTCGCGGTCAATACGTTCCTTAAGAAATATCTTGATCAGAGATTGGTATGGTACATCTCTTTTGTTTGCCAGAGTTCGAAGTTGGTCCAACATATGTTCAGGTAAACGTAGTGATATGGTTTTTGTACTCGGTTTGAGATTTGTTAACGTTACCTGGTCTGCGTTGTCCCAGTTGATAAATTCTGTTGAATCGTGCGTTGACCAGAATTTCTGTTCTTCTTTTTCTGATTTGAAATCAGGTATTTTTTTGTATTTTTTCATTTTCTTAAAGATTTTTATAATAATGTTAATATAATTATATATTACCAATACAGCAATTGTTTTGTAACTATTAACTGGGGCGGAATTGAGTGTCCGCCCTTTTTATATCTATTCTTCAGAAAATGAAATATAGATCAAACTATTTTCATCACAATAATGATCAGTCATTTTGATATAACTGTCATCTGAAGTCCAGTTGTCATATACGGTAAATTCATCACATGCACTATTGCCTCTGATCTCGAATTTATTTTCGTCATCTGGATTAATGGGGATATTGGAAGCTGTAAAACCCAAAATCTCATAGAGACCCAAATCATCATATTTATATTCTTTTACCCAACTCACGGATGTTACCATTGTGTGATCATCGTTCAAGGTTACCAGAACTGTTTCGGTGGTCCCGTATCCATCATCATGAATTCCGGAAAAGGTGTTTCCCATAAATCCACCCTCAATTTTAATCGATCCGAATTGTTTATAATCGGTATACGTCTCAACCGGTCCATTTCGGGTTGATTCATAGGTACCGTAAAAATGGGCGTCAACAATACATCGGTTATATGTCAGGTCATTACCGTTTCCACCGCCGCCTCCTCCGGCTGGACCAACATCAATGGTAAAATCGATATTGGTTTCACCAAGAAAAGATGTTAATGCGTTATTGTTCACAACCACAACCAAATACTGTGTGAAACCCTCATCATAATACTGTTTCAAATCCGGGATTGTTACATCCTGTTCATAAGCTGTTCCAAGATATTCATAATTTGAGCCCTTGAGTGCATAGACTATGAATGCCAGGTGAGAGTTATCGGCGGGGCCGGTTGCACTCAACAGCATGCGATACGACGGATCAATTTCACCAGAGCTCAGATTGATTTTGAACATTTTGGCAGATATATCAGGATAGGGACCGATTGAAGCATCTGTTGAAGAAAATGTTTTGGTGACAGGAAAAGTGTTTATATTTGCTATTCCATGCGCATTGTTTAAAAAATAGTTGAAATCCATTTCATAAATTTCTCCTTCCAAAAGGGCTTGGAGATACTCTGCCCACCATAGTTCACCAAGCTTTTCACTGGCATAATAGTGTACTGCACCCGCGGGATTAAAACCATCATTTACATTCGCATATAATTGTGCAATACTGGATATTCCTGCTTTATCATGCTCTGTCAAAAATTTAATCAACGTAGCCAAGCCCACACCATGATTATGGATTTTTTCAACATCCGGTAGTGTGCCGGCACCTGCTCGTAATCCATTAAAGGGGGACATTGCATTTTCAACAAGCTCATCCGGTTGGGTAAATGTGCTTTCTGTTAAAAATTCCTGTATCCACGCGGATACGGCAGCTTCCAGCCAATAATGGCTGGCAATATCATTTTTTATTGCTACAGGCAGGCTTTGCCTTGCACAAAAATGAACAAAATTGGCAGCCAAAGATTTGCGGATAGATTCAAATTCACTTTTGTTTAATTTGTCTCGACTGATATTTAATAAAGGAACATCATTACCGAAATAGGATAAGATTGTGGATTGTTGTACTTTGATCCATATTTTCCAGCGATTATTGTTGAGATCCAATGACAACCCCAGGTCCTGGTCAAATAAATCGTAAACTTTTTCAAGTTCCTGCTCAAGAACATTTACTTTATCGCTTAACGAGATCGGGTAATAAATTTCAAAATGTTCTGTCGTTCTAATATGTGTTTGAATGACAGCTTTGACAAGCCACGAAGCAGGATCATAAATCCCAAAATCGGTTTTATTTAATTTGGACAATCCATTTTTAGAGGTCGCCGGTAATTCTCCAATGAGATAACCGGAAGAATCCCGGGCTGGGTACAAATCGTAAACCAGAGATGAATCCAGAATGGATTCATTAATTGACAATCTGCCAAAAGCGAGATAACAGTTCTCATCAAGGGTGTCATCGGTTTTCATCTTGATTGTAAGGGGAATCTTGATTGTCTCCGGTAGTCCCTGAATTTCCATGACCATCGAATTGCCGTTTTCGGCAAATATATCGTCATCCTGGTGCTCGTAAATGCTGATAGTATTACTTTGCTCAAGAGCCCCGGCGGGAACCTCTATTGATATGTTTTCTGTTTCAATTTTGCCACCAGAAGCGCCGATGGTTTCGCTGGCAATTGCTTTATCTGTATCCGTCTCTTGAGGTGAAACAGGATCATCAGAGCAATTAACAAAGACAGAAAAAATAAAAAATAAACTTGAAAACAATACTGCTATACGGATGTTCGAGCGTTTCACTTGTTACCCCTTTCCAAAATCAACAGTACCCCAATTGCTATTGTTGTGAATTTCTGTTTGTTAATTTATAAATATGTAATGTGGGTGAAAAAATAATTTTATATTTATTAATATTTAATATGAATATCAACAGGAAAAGGAGAGATTTGTAATATATGTTGTTATTTAAAGCAATTATGAGAATAAAAAAAGCGGACCCAAAGGCCCGCTTTTTTTTGATGATTTGGTATGAAAATTATTTTGCACTGAATTTATAAATAGTGCGGGTATTGTATTCCTGACCCGGTTCGAGGATGACTGACGGAAAATCGGGTTGGTTCGGTGAATCCGGATAGTGCTGGGTTTCGAGACAAAGACCGCTGCGACGTTCATAAACCGTACCGTTTTTGCCGGTAATAGTGCCATCTAAAAAGTTGCCGGTATAGAACTGAACACCCGGTTCATCGGTATAGACTTCCATCACACGACCGGTTTCAGGTTCATACACTCGCGCTGCCAGCGTGGGTTGTTCACCGTCTTTATTGAGAACAAAATTATGGTCATAACCGCCACCGAATTGATTCTGTTCATAATCTGCGTCAATTCGAGCGCCCACTGCTGTAGGAGTAAGAAAATCAAAGGGAGTGCCTTTGACCGGACGCAGTTCGCCGGTAGGGATGAGGGTGTCATCAACCGGAGTGAATTTATCAGCATTGATCATCATTACATGGTCCAGAATCTGGCCGGAACCGCGCAGGTTAAAATAGGCGTGGTTGGTCAGGTTTACTACGGTTTTTTTTATCCGTAGTTGCATAATATGCTATCTTGATCGCATTGTCATTAGAAAGCGAATAGGTCACGGTAACATCCAAATTACCGGGATACCCTTCTTCACCATCTTTACTGAGATAATGCAGTTGAACTGCTTCACCTTCATCCGTGGTTACAATTTTTCCACCCCATACTTTTTTATCAAAGCCTTTTAATCCGCCATGCAGATGGTTGGGACCATTATTGACAGCCAGGGTGTATTCGGTGCCATCGATGCTGAATTTACCATTAGCAATTCGGTTGCCATAGCGTCCTACAACTGTTCCAAAATAACTGCCTCTTTTTACAAAATTGTCCAGATCATAATAACCCAGCAATACATCAATAAACTCGCCGTTTTTATCCGGTGCAGTCAGTGAAACCAGAGTGGCGCCATACGTCATGACAGTGGCTTGCATACCATTATCGTTTTTCAAGGTATATAATTCAACGGACTGGCCGTCCGGGGTTGTGCCAAATGGTTCTGATGTGATCATGGATCCGCCTTTCTGGTTAGTGGTGCATGAAACAATAAAACATGAAAAAACAAAAACCGCTATTTTAAACAAATGCGATTTCATTGTTCACCTCCGATACTATAATGAATTTACTACGATTTTCATGATAATAAGTGAATGTACTAAAAAAGGGATTGAAAATCAAAAAATAAATTCAATTTGGGATCATTAATCTTTTATAATAAAGATTATTGTTTATTTTTTCATAAATTATGCGTTTATTTATGCAAAAGAAACCAGATTTAGGAAATACATGACACGAGAACCAGTTAACGGCAAAATTATATTAGAAGCCCGTAACGTAACCAAGAAATTTCCGGGGGTAGTTGCGCTGGATGATGTGAGCTTTCAGGTCCATCGCGGCAAGGTGAACGCATTGATCGGTGAGAATGGTGCCGGTAAATCCACATTGATGAAGATATTTTCAGGGGTTTATACTGATTATGAGGGAGATATTTTCCTGGATGGTAAACCGATCCGTTTTTCAAATACCAAAGAAGCCCACAAGAGCAGTATTGGCATTATTTACCAGGAGCTGAACCTGGTGCCTAATCTCAGTATTGCTGAAAATATTTTTTTAGGGCGTGAGCCCTTGAAACCTCTGGGCATGCTGGACTATCGCCACATGTACCAGGAAACCGAAAAGATTTTGAAAACCTTGAACCTCGATCTGGATCCGCGAACACGGGTTTCTTTTCTCAGGGTTGGTCAGCAGCAGATCATTGAAATTGGCAGAGCGCTGTCCATGCAATCCCGTATCCTGATCATGGATGAACCTACATCGGCGATTAGTGATGAAGAAGTAGAGCTATTGTTTAAATTGATCCGGCAGTTGACCGAACAGGACGTAACCGTGATCTATATCAGCCATAAGATGGATGAATTGTTCCGCATCTCTGATCGTATAACCGTACTACGTGACGGCAAGGTGGTCAAGAATTTTGATACGGAAAATGTGACTGCTGATGAAGTCATTCAGAATATGGTCGGTCGGCCATTAAAAGATTTATATCCTCGTACCCATACAGTCAATCAGGATAAAATGATGACTGTCAGTAATTGTTCTTTGCGTCATCCTACTATCAAGAATAAATTTTCTGTCAAAGATGTGAGTTTTCACGTCAACAAGGGAGAGGTTCTTGGGATTTTTGGACTGATGGGAGCCGGGCGAACAGAAATGCTGGAAACCCTGTTTGGGCTTCATCCTACAGCGTCGCAGGTAGATATTTCTATCGATAATGAGGCGGTGAAAATCCGGAACCCCAAACAAGCCATTTATTCGGGAATTGGTTTTGTACCGGAAGATAGAAAAACCCGTGGACTGGTACGGATTATGAGTGTGATGGACAATATCAATCTTGCCAGTTTGAAAAAATCCGAACGTGCTTTGTTTTTACAGAATCGCTTGCAAGACAAACAAGCCAAAGAATATGTCGAAAAGCTTAATATAAAAACACCGTCATTGCGGCAAATGGTAGACAATCTGAGTGGCGGCAATCAGCAAAAAGTTATTTTGGGCAAGTGGCTGGCAACAAATCCCAAAATCCTGCTGCTCGATGAACCTACCCGCGGAATTGATGTAAATGCAAAACGTGAAATTTATGCCCTGATTGACGATCTGGTAAAAGAGGGATTGAGTATCATCATGGCATCATCCGAATTACCGGAAATTATGGGGATTTCGGACAGAATTTTGGTTATGGCAGAGGGCTGCAAAACAGCAGAATTCTCTGCAAAAGAAGCTACTGAAGAAACAATCATGAAAGCAGCAATACCCTGATAGGGAAAAAGTATGGAACGTCATTGTCCACTGTGTCATCATAAAAAATATAACTTAAAATACACTGCAGATGAATTGAGTGTTGTGGGATGCAAATCCTGTGGATTTGTATATACCCTGAGTCCCTCACAGGATTCTGTTGATGCCGATGTATATGAAAAATATCATCACAATTCTGAGATTGTGACAGAAACCTGCACGGATGTTCAAGACCAGCAGTCATTTGATATTTTTCAGACACGCCTGGATACTTTGAAACAGTACCGAAAAAACGGTTCTTTGTTGGAACTTGGCTGCGGAAGGGGATATTTTTTAAATATTGCCAGGCAAGCAGGTTACCAGGTAAAAGGTATTGAAATTTCTGCTGAAGCCGCTCACTATGCAGGACTGCATTACAAGTTGGATGTAGCAGTTTCTGACTTTGAGAAAATGCCGCAACCCGATGAAACTTTTGATATTATTGTAATGTGGCATGTACTTGAGCATTTTTATGATCCTTTGTCTGTATTGGAAACCCTTTATGGCATGCTGAATGATAATGGGATTATATTTATTGAAGTCCCCAATCTGAACAGTCTGAAATTTAAAATATCACCTATGCAGAATAAATGGCAGGGGGGTAATCATCCCCGCTACCATTTGTCTTTTTTTACAATGTCTTCGTTGTGCCATATGGCGAACAAGGCTGGATTCAGCATTGTAGAAAATTTACACATTCAATATCCGGGGCAGAATAATCCAGCCAAATCTTTTGTTAAAATCATCGCGAACCGGTTCAATCTGGATTCCTTTTTATCAGTCACTATACAAAAATAACGGGTAAAGGTGTGAAAAGAAAAGTAGTATTTATTCTTGTGCTATTAATGTATTGTGTTGCATTGGAAGCTGAATCGAATTCAACTGGGCTCAGTATTGCGGGATTACCAACGCTGGCATACAGCAGTGGTGAAGGTTTGCAATATGGCGGCAGAGCCTTTTTGTATCAATATGGCGATGGCAGTGTTCAACCCTACAAGTGGAACCTGGTTATGAATTACAGTGTAACCACTGAACAGCGTCGTGATATTTTCGTCTTTTGGGATGTACCAGAAATTATAGGTCCCAATTCACGCTTTGATATTTTTTTTGATTCCAAGCGGTTCGTCTATGATGATTATCTTGGAATTGGGAATGATATTGATTATCACCGCGAGTTTAAAGAAGCGGATGATGCATTGTTTATTGATGAAAATTATTACAAGTACAAGCGCAAGTGGCTGGCGGTTATGGCCAAGTTGCAGTTTCCATTGTTCAGGGATGGATTAAAAGGATTAGCCGGATTAGGATACTATGATACTGATGTTGCAAACCATGAAGGAACTACTCTTTATGATGAAGAAAGTCCTTTTGGGATAGAGGGAGGTATTTCCAATTATTTCCAACTAGGTGTTGTGTATGATCAGCGTGACTCCGAATCTGTACCCAGTAAAGGATTTTGGACAGAATTTTTGATTGAAAAATCCGTTAAAGCATTGGGTGGTGAGTATTCGTACTGGCGGGCAACTTTTACTGACCGTAGATACTTTTCTTTGCATCCCCGTCTGGTTTACGCGCAGCGACTCATGTTCGAGACCATGCCGGGTGATCCTCCTTTTTATGAAATGTCGTTTTTCAGCAGTTCTTATCAACGCAGAGAAGGCTTGGGCGGAGGTTATAGTCTGCGTGGGCTGCCGCGTTTTTTTCTGATAGGACCCAATAAATTTATGGGGAATTTTGAATTGCGTTGCAGAGTTTTAAAAGTGACAATTTTAAAACAAGATTTTACAAGTTATATTCATGGTTTTGTGGATGCGGGAAGAATCTGGTTGAATGAAGAAAAGAAAACGATTTCTGATTTTCATTTTACCCGGGGTATGGGCCTCCATGTTAAATGGAATAAGGATTTTGTGGGAGCGTTGGATATAGGATATTCCAAATATCGATCTTTTGCAATCTATGCTACATTTGGGAATTTGTTTTAATTTTTTCAATAAAATAAAAAAATGGAATGTTTGCTACATTTTTTTGTCTAATATTATAAAACAATAAATGGAGAACATATGAAACAGTATATTATTGCAGTAGCAGCAGTTTTATTGCTGTCCACATCATTAATCGCTCAGGATGCTGACTCTACAGCAAACAAATATGGCTGGAAAAAAGAGATGGCAGTGGGCGTAAATTTAACCCAAACCAGTTTTGACAATTATGTACAGGGTGGTGAAAATACTCTGGCCTGGCAATTAAATTACAATTTTAAATTTGAAAATGATCAGGAACATCATAACTGGGTTAACAGCGGAAAACTGAATTATGGTATGAACAAGGTCAATGATGATGAGATGAAAAAGTCCATTGACGAAATAAAACTCGAGTCAGTTTACACCTGTAAACTGGGTATTGCAATTGATCCCTTTGTTGCGGCAACGGGTGAAACCCAGTTTGCGCCGGGATATAATTATAAAAAAGACCCCAAAGTACAAATATCTGATCTTATTGATCCACTTTATTTTAGAGAAAGTATAGGATTTGGATTTAAACCCAAACCCTCAATTGGTACACGTTTGGGTGCGTCGTTAAAACAGACCATTACTAATGACTATCCTGTACCTTTTGCAGATGATCCTGCAACGGACAAGATAGAAAAGAACCGTTTCGAGTATGGTATGGAATCGGTTACTGATCTGGATATCAATATTACCAAAACCAGTAAACTTACATCAAAGCTGGAACTGTTTTCCAATCTGGTTGCTTTTGACGAGATTGATGTAAACTGGGATACGGTTTTAACCGCCAAGGTATCTCAATATGTGAATATGAATTTTAATGTTAAAATGATATATGACAAGGATGTTTCCAAAAAGCGGCAGTTAAAACAGGCGCTTGCTGTTGGGCTGAGTTACAGTTTCTTTTAAACAATAAAGCCGTGGTTAAATACCACGGCTTTTTTTATTTAATGCCATGTTTTGCCTTGTACGCGCCCCAATTGCGCTTTAGTTCCACAAACGAGTTAAAATCCGGTTGTATGAGAAAGGGGTTGGTTTTTCTCTCATGTCCTATTGTGGATTCCGGATCTGTACCATAATCATGTCCCGGAAAGACGCGAATGTGATCAGGCAGAACCAAAAGTTTATTATGCAAAGATTCATATTCTACTTTTGCCGCTTTGCCAAAATCGGTACCACCAATCTTGCCCACAAATAATGTATCTCCGGTAAATAGAGCATCTCCAACCAATATACACATACATTCATGTGTATGCCCGGGAGTATGGATTATTTTTACTGTCAGGCTGCCCAGCGGCAGTTCAGTATTGTCCGAGATTTTTTTGCCGCTTTGTTCTTCCTGACTCCCATACAAAAGAGGTTTGATTCCGGTTCGCTTGTAAATTGCCTGGTTACCGTTTGTATGATCATAGTGATCATGAGTGATGAAAATATAACGGATTGTTAAATTATTTTCCTCAGCATAATCTACCAGCATATCCGGAGAGTAAGACGGATCAATAATAACCGCCTGTTTGGATTCTTCATCGGCAATCAGATAACCAAAATTCCGGTCTCCTCCGGTGCGAAATTGTTTAACAATCATATCATCCTCAATGTAATTTGTCATTTGCTTTTGTTAGTGAACAAATTACGAGTAACAATTATTCACGAGTATTGGGGGATTCTTGAACATCAATGGTTATGTTTGCATACAATTTTTCCAAAAGTGATTCCATAATGGCATTGATATGGGGAAAATATTCATCGGTTTGTAATGTTTTCACCGATTGGATAAATGGAGCTTTAACCAGCTCGTTACGACAATTGTCGATTAATAGTTGCACACTTTTAGGAATTGATTCGAGATGGAATTGCAGCCCGACGATTCTGTCATTGTAGATGAATCCCTGGTTTTTGCAAGCCTCACTCGAAGCAAGGGGCACAGCACCTTCGGGAATGGGGAATGTGTCTCCATGCCAGTGAAACGCAATTGTCTCTTGAGGCAAAAAAGCAGCGATAGGAGATTGGTCCGCTTTTTCATTTTTGATAATAGGAAACCAGCCAATCTCTTTTTCGGGATTTTGGGTTACCTGGCTGCCCAATACATCTGAAATAAGCTGGGCGCCAAGGCAAATACCCAGTATAGTTTTGTTGTCTTTGATGGCCTTGCGTATGGCCCTTTTTTCCGATTTGAGCCAGGGATACAGTTCGTAATCATAAATCCCCATAGGACCGCCCATTACAACCAGCCAGTCATACTCTTCCGGTTCGGGGGGTGTTTCTCCTTTGTAAAAACGGGTGCTTGTAATTTCCATATTCTTATTCAATGCCCAGTCTTTAATACTGCCCAGGTCTTCAAAAGGTACATGTTGAAAATAGTGTAATCTCATTATTTGTCCTCAGTATCTGGTTCTGCTCCAATAGTATTTTCACAGATTTCTATGTATGTTTTAAAATTATCATTTATATGTTTCAGAGAAAAAATTGCAATTTCAAGACAGCTATTCAAGGTCCCTAATCCGATATCAACCGGATTGTGGTGCGAATTAAAGCGTAAATGGAATTTGCCGTTTTCATCGTCCCGGGTGACATATGAGAAATAGGTGCCTGCGCTGTTGGGATGTGTGTATTCACAAAGAATATCGTAGGCTTTGCGGAAACCCGGTGTCTCTTTGTTAATTTTGTCTATACCGTCAAGAATATTGTATGATTTTTTGAGACCGGGATTCAACCTGCTACCAAAGATCATGCGCATGAGGAAATTATCCATACTGCCAAGTTCATCATGGTTTACAATATAATGGATCTTTTTACGCAGCCAGTTCAGCATACCTGTGGTTTCCATAATTGCCCGAATCATAATAATTGCAGGCAGGTGCCTGCTGTCTTGGAACAGGTTATAGGCCGATAGAGATAATTCATAAATACGGCACGAGTAAACACCCATTAACAGTTCAGTTTTAATAGGTATACGTTCAGCAGGTGTTATGGATCCACTGTCAATGGATTTAGGAATCAGTTGTTCCAGGTCGTTGATGAGTACACGGATGTGCCGGAGAGATTCCCGGGATTTTTCATCCATATTTTTTACTCCGCTCTATGATTGTTTTTTGTTGTTTTCAGAGTTTGTTCCGTTTTTATATTGATTGTTATACTCGTATGCCGCACCAGGGTTCAAAACTATTTTTTATCCAGGTTTTCAAACATGATATCGGTATAGGCACTAATGCGTTCATCGGTCGATAACTTATTACCTCGATCATGAAATAAAAAGAGACTGTCTTTGCTGCTGAATACCCAATTGTCCTGAGCATCCTGGTCAAGTGTAATGTCTTTGACTTCGAAAACAGAAATTTCATAATTGCTTTTATCTTTATCCAGCTTGAATTCGGTTGTATAATATTCCGGATCAAGACGTGATAAAAAATCTGCGTAATATTTCCCGTAAATCGTGTAGAGGTGGCTTTTGAGGGTATCGGGAGGAACAAAACTATCCATAAATACACTATTATCCCAAAAGGTCTGTCTTACGTTGTTAACAACTTTGGATGGATCAATGGCAATGATTTTTTCTTTATCTATCTCTGAGATATCCAGATAACGGCCCTGATAGTTGTGATAATGCTCTTGTATCTGGTTGAAAATTAAAAACCAGGAGAACAGGTCCGTATATGTACCCGTGGTTTTGAATCTTCCTTCAAATACGGTCATGGATTGCAGCATTGTAGAGTTTGCCTGCTTGTTTTTGGTGTAATGCCTGATAAAATAAATGGTACTTGATGTCAATGTTAGCGTAATGATCAGGAATGCAAAAAACTGCATGCTGTACTTTTTGTTTTTTGACTGCATGTGCTGGTTTGGCATTTAAATTCCCCTTGTTAAATTCCGGTTTCTGTGAAAAATTGTATGATATCATGCAGCGTCATACATTTCCTGTAATTTTTTATCTAATTGGTTATAGCTTTGACGGGATAGACAGTGATTTTTAACTTAACGCTGTCTGGAAGTAAAACATTTCATAAATATAATCAAGAAAATCAAATAAAGCAAATATCCTATTAGGATTAATATTGCAAAAGAATGCTGATGTGATATTGCCGCTAAAAAGGCTTTTGTCAGCCAAAAGGTGGGAAACATTGCTGCAATATATTGCCAGTGACCGGGTACAAAAAAAACAGCAAGGGGGGCCAGTAACTGGATTCCTGTTATTTTTGCCAGTGCCAGTCCCTGAACTTTATTTTCTGCAAAAGCAGCCAGAATTAAAGCAGTGACAGGTGCAATAAACATGGCGCCTGCAGCCAGTGCGGTGGTTTGTATTAAGGGCAGAGTCAACAAGCCTGTAGAATAGATGATCAGATAATAAAATATAAAACCGGTCAGCATGGCAAATAACAACTTGTAAGCGATATAGCCGGTTCTACCCAGGGGAGTAACGCTTATGAAGGTAATGATCTCTTGATCCCGTTCTTCAAGAATAATGAATCCGCTGATCATACCAAACAAAAGAGGCGGAACGAATCCCATAAAACAGACAATGTAAGGGTAATAAGCATCAAGCTTGAAATTATATTGTTGAAAGAGAAACGCGCCAAGCGTGGGTACGCCGAGACGTAAGATTAACAAAATACCCAATGTGCCGAATGCCATTAACAACAGGGTAGAGTCCCTGAGAATGTTTTTCATATCAGTAAATGAAAATGCAAGTGTTTGTTTGATCATTTAACCCCCATTTGGAGGATAATGTACTTTTTAAAATCCCGTTGAACCAGCAACGCAGCACCTGCTGTCCATATGCTTAATGTGACAAAAGCGATTAAAATATCAGAAAGCGGCTGGGGATTGTACAGGGAATCGAAAAATACCAGCATGGCATTTGCAGGGAACAGATGGAACAGCGAACTTTTCAATATGTTCAGGTAATCTATTAGGGGTAGGGAGAGAAATAGTCCCAATCCCAATGCTTTTGCAAAATAATCGTTCACGTTTTTGGAGCGAATTGCCACCCAAATACCGAACAATGTATAAAAAGCAGTTCCCAGTACCATACCCGGTATAAACAACAAGAAAAAAACTGAAAACCCATAAACACTCGAAGCAATGACAAGCGCGGAAAGCAAGGCCAATAGTGCAAGTGAGGCTACTTTGGAAAGCAGATATTCGTTTAATCTTAGCGGCGTAACAAATACAGATTCCAGCAGGTTTTGTCCTTTTTCCAAAATGACGATGGCTCCTACGAAAAAGAACCCAATCATACCGACATCGGTAATGAGGACAAGGGTTGTAATGGTATGCTGCAATAAACCTTTGAGCGGCATTAATGCAAGAATATAGATGATTGTCAGTACCAGATACGCGTAATAAAATCCATGTCGGAATTGAAAGACCACATCATGCTTGAACGCTGCCAGGAGTCTCATTGCAGTGCCCTGCCGGTGGTCTTGATGAAAATGTCTTCAAGCGTGGCTTCCTGTGTGTGCATGGTTTCCACATGTTTTTCCTGAAGCAGTGTATGGAATTCAGGGTTTTCTGCCAAACCATCAAGCTGAAAGTTTTGTTTTAACAAATGATTATTCTGGCGGAATTCAACCGTTAACAGGCGTTTGCCGTGTTCAAGTTTCAGTTCGCGGGGCGAATTGATCAGCGGCAATTTGCCATCAACAATAAAGGCTACCCGGTGACAAAGCACATCGGCAACATGCATGTTATGGGTAGAGAGAATGACAGTTGTGCCATTGTCAGCAAGCTCGCGGATGAGATTGATCATGTTGCGGGTGTTGGTTGGATCAAGCCCGGATGTAGGTTCATCCAGAAATAAGAGTTTGGGTGTGTTGAGCAAGGCGCGGCAAAAGTTTAAACGTACTTTCATACCTTTGGAGAATTCTGCAACGCGAGTATTGGCATCTTTTTCCAGTCCGGTTTTGGACAACAGTTCATATGGATCTGTTGTTGCGGATTTGTACAATTTTTTGAAAAATAACAGATTCTCAATCGCACTGAATTTGGTGTAGAGATTTGGAAATTCAAACATGACACCAATGGATTCGTAAAAGTTGGATTTGATATGTTTCATATCAGTTCCATTGACCTCAATGGTGCCGGAATATCCCTTTAAAAGACCGATGAGTAGTTTTTGTGTTGTACTTTTTCCCGCGCCGCTTGGCCCTAAAAATCCGAATATTTCACCCGGGGGGATTTTAAAATTCAAATCATGTAAAGTTTGTGTTTTATTACCCGGGTAGGTGAAATTCAGATTTTGTACTGTAATCATTTTTTTGATTCCATGGGTTCCATGTGTATGGTTGCAATGACATTTAGATTCTTTTCTACGGAACGTTCAATGGTTGAGGCAATTTTATGAGCGTTTTGCAGATCCATATTTCCCGGCAATCTGATGTGAAATGTCAGTTCTTTGTGCCTGCCGTAACGATGCAGGTGAAAGTGGTGTGCGTTTACATGCTGTTCAAACTGGTCATCACAAATCTGGTGGATTGAATTTATCATGGCTTTGTCAGGTTCCTCACCTAACAGGGGGTTGATATTCTCTTTGAATAATGTAATGGTAGTATGTATGATGAAAAGGGATACAACAATACCCAGAACACCATCAATCCACCACCAGAAGGGGGCCAGAAAGATACCTATTAGAATAATAACTGAAGAAAGGGCATCTGAACGGTGGTGCCAGGCATCTGCGCGAAGCATGGGGGAATCTACTTTTTTTGAAGCCCAGATAGCATATTGCGCCATGGCTTCTTTGACAATAATGGACAAAACCGTCGCTACAATGGCAAAAGTGCCAAATACAACCGTTTCGCGGTGTCTTAATTTATCTATGGCTTGAATGAAAAAATCAAAGGCAACAAATGCCAGCATAACGCCTATAATAATGGACGAGATTAATTCAATTCTACCATGACCAAAGGGATGTTCCTTGTCTGCGGGTTTTATGGAGAAATTGGCGCTGATTATTACAACCAGAGAAGATGCAGAATCTGAAAGCGTATGCCACGCATCAGCAATAAGGGCTACAGAGCCGGTTACCAAACCTGCCCACAGTTTGACTATGAATAAAAGAATGTTACCAATTATCGATATCCAGCCAGAGAGTAATGTGAGTTTATGTGATTCCTTTGACATGCGGTACCTGTTTTGCTATTATTTATTTCCGGGTTGTTAAATCAACACAATACCAGGGAATATTATTTCATGGGATTCAGCCAAACGTTGCCGTGTTCTTTGTAAATATTAGAGTTCCCAGCTATATACGGTAAATTATTGCATTTGTAACACATTAATCCATCATAACTTGTTTACGATGTGTCGAATTTTCAGATTGTTATTATAATAACAAATTATTTTTTATTCAATGCTTTTCCTTATAATTTTTCAAGCCTGGTTACCTGGATTCCAGCCGTTGCCATTACCGGATTTGTTATTGTCGAGTCTTCTTGTAAATTCTCCCAGAATTTTATAGTACAACTCGTTTTTTAAAAATGCATCCTCTACACCGGCATCTAAATTGGGATTGTCATTCACTTCAATGACTTTGACCGTGTTGTTTATAAATTTTAAATCCACGCCATACAAGCCGTTTCCTATATGTTGTGTGGATTGTAACGCGGTTTCAATAATTCTGGGGTCTACCTGGTCAATTGGCCAGGTTTTATATTGCCCTGTACTGAATTTACCGGATTTGGTGTGTTTTACAATCTGCCAGTGGTGGCGGGACATAAAATACTGACATGCATATAAAGGTTCTCCATTGAGAACGCCGATGCGCCAGTCGTATTCAGTATACATGTATTCCTGTGCTAGTAGAATATCTGATTCGGTAAACAATTGTGTGGTCATTTGTATCAATTCATCATGATCTTTGACCTTGTGCACCCCTCGTGAAAAAGAACTTTGCGGCATTTTCAGAACAATGGGATAGGGGATGGCCTTTTCCAATGCAGTAATATCTTTGGGATCTTCTTTTTTTAGCAATCGGGTAACCGGTATGGGGATCTTTTGTGCTGTCAATTGTTCGAATAGAAAAATTTTATTTGTGCATTTGACAATGGATGTGGGATCATCAATAACAACAAGTCCTTCGCTTTCCGCGCGTCTTGCAAATCGAAATGTATGGTGATCAATCTGGGTGGTTTCACGGATAAACAATGCGTCATATTCCGCAAGACGAGAAAAATCTTTTTTGGTAATAAAGTCCACTGCCAGGCCCAGCTCTTTACCAATTTTTTCGAATTTTTTCAGAGCGCGTTTATTGGACGGAGGTAATGTTTCTTCCGGGTTGACCAGTATAGCCAGATCATAACGTTGATGTTTCGTTTCTTTGGGTCTGAGCCAGCGCTTGGTAGAATAGGCATTAAAGGCCTGAATAAATTGCGTTACCTGCTCTTCCGGCCAGTTTGTAAAATGTCCGGACCGGATTGCAGAGATTTGCCAGTCCGCTTGTAGTTTAAATTCCACACGTAATGCCGGGCTGGGATAAATATCGAACAACTGCCGGGCAAGTTCAGAAAAATCGGGGTCATCGCACTGACCAAAATAAATAAACAGCGTAAAGGCGTTCTGGTCAAGAGTGCTTTTACTTTTCAGACTTTTTTGAATAATGTTATGCAGGTCTTCAATGTTTAAACTGTATATGGATTTGCTGCTCAGGTCTGTTATGGTTTTGACCGTGGGTAATATTTTATGTTGACGGGCTTCTGCCAACAGAGAACAGTAATACCCCAGGCTGAGGTAGCGATAGTTTCGGCAAAGGTTGAATATGCGCAGGTTTTTTAGCTTTGCGTATTTGGGATCGCTAATATATTCTCCTGCTGTAACAACCTCAATATCGGGATAATTGGGTTTCCAATCGCTCCGCTGTTCTACAATTACTAACTGGGAAGACATTCCTGTTTATTACCTCTCTTGATTATTTTGATTAAAATCGCGGTTTTTAATTATGAGCACCGCTTTTTGACCGGATTTACCATATTTTGACATGCGTTCAAAATCTTTTTTCAGGATTGGCATATTGATGCAATCTGATGCGGATTTGGCATTGTGTGAATCTACAAATGAATCATGAACATAGATAAAACGTTCATCAAAACCGGTTACCACTACCCAGTGCGGTGATTTTTCGTGGTAAATACGATAAGAACTGATCAATACAATGGGCACATGACCTTTTTGGAAAATATTTTGTATCTGGTCAACGCTTAGAATATTGTGTTCCATGTGGATTTGACGTTTATGAATTTCGTTAATCTGGTCTTCCTGAACAATGCGCATGACCTCTTTTTTTTCAGGACTGCGAACTGAATCGAGAAACAGTGCTTCGAGATGGTTTACATAGAGTTCCACATCAAATCCGCGTTCATAGGCTGATAATGCAAGTCCATATGGGCTGCAGCCTCCGTGTCCGGAGGTCATGTATATCGTTGTGGATTCTTTCCAGATGAGCAGTTCGGTTTTGCGATTAAAACCGAGGTCCGGATCCAGGGTGTTCATGGCCATCATTAACGATGATGGACCGCATGTAAAATCACAGGTTTGCTGATAATAGGGGACATGGACGATATCCGGTTCTATGTGTGGGGCAAGATTCTTTTCATAACGCAAGGCTGATGTATGGTCCTGATAATAGTCCGGCACTTCATCGAACAGTTTGTAGCCATGTTTCTCATAAAGATGGATAGCCGTTTTATTGTCCTTGCGGACTTCGAGACGCAAAGTAACACATTCGTTTTCAAATGTATCCTGTTCAGCAGCTTTGAGAAGGGCAGAACCCACTCCTAATCCGCGATAGGGAGTGTCGACTACCAGAGAATATAACCGGGCCAACGATGTGCCGGTATTGTATAATACCATGGCATATCCGCGTATGACAGTATTCTCCCTGTCAACCAGTGTAGTGGCATTGGCTTTTGATAATAAATAGCGCAGGTTACGGCGTGAAAGCTGATCAGACTCGAATGAGCGTTTCTCAATACGGGTCAACTCATCAAGGTCTTTAATGTCCGCTTGTTCAATCATTCATACTATCCATAAAAAACGATGAATATAAGATATTAATAGTATTTAAGCAATTTAAATTTATATATAAAACATGTTTGCAGAATAGTGATATTTCATTTATTATTTATAATGTTGATTGTTTTTACCTGTATTTTTTGAAAAAATGAATTGTACTTGTGATTCGTGTTTTTTATTTTCAGATAACATTTCTTTTATATCATACTAAATCACAATATTCAGAGAGGGACTGCTGTGAAGTATCTCAAGAACCTCATCATAATTTATTTAATATCCATTTCTGTTTCAGGATTGGCCAGGGATTATTCTGAATTAAAACAGAATTTTACCAATCCTCCGGACGATGCCAAACCCCGCACATGGTGGCATTGGACACAAGGTAATATTACGAAAGCGGGTATTACCAAAGATCTGGAGTGGATGAAACGTGTTGGCATTAGTGGATTTCATCTTGCGGATGTAAACTATGGCAATGGCCAGCAAATTGACAAAAAGATTGATTTTGCAAGCCCGGAATGGTATGACGCTGTAAAACATACTGCTGAAGAAGCGGAGCGATTGGGTCTGGAAATGACGATTTTCAGTTCGGCGGGCTGGAGCCTGACCGGAGGTCCCTGGGTGAAACCCGAACAGGCCATGAAAAAACTGGTGTGGAGTGAAACACGAATTAGCGGACCACAAAAGTTTGCCGGTAAACTGGAGCAGCCGCCATCGAATAACGGGTTGATCCAGAATCTGGGACGCGGCAGCGCGGAAAATCCGGATCCCACTTTTTATGGTGATGCTGCGGTATTGGCTTTTCGCACTCCCGATGGTGGAGTAGAAATGGCAACACTGCATCCCAAAACCAGTACAAATGCCGGCGAGATTGATGCTTCTGCGTTAATGGATGGGGACCTGAATTCCGGTATCAGCATACCCGCAGTACAGAACGGACCCACCTGGCTTCAATTCGAGTTTGATGAGCCGTTCACGGTGCGGGCGTTTACTATTCGCGGCAGCAGAGGTGTACCCATTGGCCGGCTGCAGGCAAGTAATGATGGCGTTGTATTTAAAACGCTGGTTGAATTGCCGGGCACTCAGCTCTACCGGCAGGGATGGCTCAGGACGTTTGCTGTACCTGAATGTAAAGCACGATTTTATCGTGTAGAAATGACCGGCGCGCCTTTGAATCCTGATGCAACCATGAACCAGCCGGACCCGACGGTTCCGGAAAAGTACGAACTGAGTGAAATTGTTTTACATTCGCAGGCGCGTGTGCACAGATGGGAGGAAAAGGCAGGATTCCGGCTATTGTTTGAATATGATTCTGTACCTACGCCAGATATTCCGGATGAACTGGTAATTCCGGCAGAAGGAGTAATTGATTTAACATCTAAAATGAATACAGATGGAAGTCTGGACTGGCAGGTGCCTGATGGTAATTGGACTATATTGCGATTTGGATATTCATTAACCGGCGCCAAAAACCGTCCTGCTACAGCCGCTGGATTGGGGTATGAGGTGGACAAGCTCAGTCGTGAACATACCCTGTCGTATCTGGAGCATTATTTCGGCCCCATCAAAGATAAACTGGGTCCGCTGTTTGGCAAGGCACTGCAATATACCATGATGGACAGCTGGGAGGCCGGCAGCCAGAACTGGACCGACAATATGACCGCAGAATTTGAAAAAAGACGGGGGTACGATCCAACTCCATTTATGCCTGTTCTGGCGGGGCGCGTTGTTGGCAGCGCGGAAAAGAGTGACCGCTTTTTATGGGATTTTAGACGCACACTTGCAGATATGGTAGCTGAAAACCATTATGGTGTTGTTTCAGAGTATCTGCATGAACGGGGTATAGGTACCTATGGAGAGGCCTCGGGCGTATCGCTGGAAATCCTGGAAGATGCATTGTTGTGCAAAAAGTTTATGGACATACCCATGGGCGAGTTTTGGGTGCGGGACCTTCATCCGTCACCCATGTATTTTCAGGATGTTCGCGGGGCCACATCTGCCGCGCATGTATATGGAAAACCCGTTGTTGCAGCAGAGGCTTTTACCGGTGGCGGCTATGAATCGCCGTTTACCCTGAAACGGGTTAGCGATTACTGGATGGCTCAGGGCATCAACCGGCTGGTATTTCACACCTCGGCACACCAACCGCTGGATACTTTTCCCGGTAATACCATGGTGGGAGCACACATTCATCGCAATATCACCTGGGCGGAACTGGCCAAACCCATGATGACCTATATGGCCCGCAACAGCTATATGCTGCAGCAGGGAAAACCTGTAGCGGATTTACTGTATTTGTTGAATGAAGGCGCTCCCTCGAGTATGCCCATTTGGGGAGCAGGATTGCTGCCATCCTCACCAGAGGGGTACGACTATGATTATATCAATGCAGATGCACTGATCAATCGCTTGTCTGTTGATGACGAGGGCAAGTTGGTTCTTCCTGATGGAACAAGCTATCGCTTGCTGGTCTTGCCGCAAACTGATAAAATGACCCTGCCGGTAATAAAAAAGATTGAACAACTTGTTAAAGATGGTGCCGCCATTCTGGGACCCAAACCCACAACAACACCGGGTTTGAGCGGGTATCCCCAGAGTGAGACTGAATTAGCAGCCCTTGCAAATGCGATATGGGGAGATCTGGATGGCATCAGCCGCAACAAGCATCGCTATGAAAAAGGCCGGGTGATTTGGGGGTTGCCCATTGCGTCTGTGATGGATCAATTAAAAGTAGCTCCAGATGTGGAATACAGCAAACCTCTGGATATGGAACTGGCGTGGATCCATCGTAAATGTGATGATGTGGACATTTATTATCTCTTTAACAAATCCGACAAGGCGCAGGACATACATGTCCGGTTCCGGGTTGACGGCAAGCTGCCTGAATTATGGGATTCTGATACCGGAGAGAGCAGTCCTGCTTCGTACAGTATTGAAAATGGATTGACTACAGTGCCCCTGTATTTCCCTCCATATGGATCCATGTTTGTGGTATTTGCGGAAAAGACTGAACAACAATCCCAAATCCTGCCCGAGAAAAAGTTTACCAGACATTTAGCCCTCCAGGGCCCCTGGAAAATTACATTTCCACCCAAAATGGGTGCACCTGAATCCATACTAGTTGACAGCTTGAAATCCTGGACTGAAAATAATGTGGATGGCATCCGGTATTTCTCCGGCACGGCAGTATATCATAAATCGTTTCAACTCTCAAAAGATATGATAAAAGCCGGCAGATTGTTTCTGGACTTGGGAGAGGTGAGGGATGTTGCCTGCGTTACGATTAATGAAAAAAAGACCGATATTTTGTGGAAAATCCCTTACCGTGTAGATATAACGGATTTTGTTGTATCCGGAGAAAATGAGATTACTATCGAGGTTACCAACGAGTGGACCAATCGTATTCTGGGTGACCACAAATCTGATGTTGATGTCAATGTATTGCCAGGCAGTGATCAAATCCGTTTCTTTAGACCCCCGCCATTGGAGGTTTCAGGATTACTGGGACCTGTAACTATAGATTGTATTGAAAATTAGAGGTGTATCATGTCAGTAAAAAACGCGATTCAAATTTTTGTTTTATCAGCAGTATTGTTATGGATTGCTCCGCTTGTTGCTCAGATTGCAGATTTTCCTCCGGATACGGTTGCCGGCATTCCAGCGAATTATACCGAAGCCAATGTGGGTGAATATACGTTACCCGCGTTGTTGGAACTCGAAAACGGCAAAGCAGTTAAAAGCGCCGATGTCTGGATGAATCAAAGACGTGCAGAGATTGTAAAGCTGGTTGAGGAAAACCAGTTTGGCCGTTGTCCCGAGCCCCGGGATATCAGTTTTGAAGTTCATGAAAAAGGTGTGTCCGCGTTCGATGGCAAAGCATTGCGCACCCAGGTGACCATACATTTTACAAAAGGTAAATCCCGACCCAAAATGGACCTGGTAATTTATTTACCTCCGGATGCCAAAGGTCCTGTACCTTTGCTGTTAAATATCTCTTTTTCTGCCAACGAACTATTTATTGATGATGATGCGGTAAGACCCGGAATGATCTGGAACCGGGAGCATGAACTGATCCCTGCCAGTCAGGGACGCCCCTTTGGAAAACTGGATGTGGTGCGGGTTGTTGAGCAGGGTATCGGTATTGCTACTTTTTATTACGGAGATGTGGACCCTGATTTTAATGGCGGATTTGATTTTGGTGTGCGCAAACTGTATCTAAAGCCTGGGCAAGCCGAACGTGCTGCGGACGAGTGGGGTTCAATCTCGGCGTGGGGCTGGGGTATTAGTCGTGCCATAGATTATTTCGATACAGACGATGCAGTTGACGCGAAAAAAATCGCGATTTACGGTATCTCTCGTCTGGGCAAAACAGTGATGTGGGAAGGCGGCAGAGATCCCCGCGTTGCTATGGTTATTGCAAGCTGCTCGGGTGAGGGCGGAGCTGCTTTGAGTCGTAGAGATTTTGGCGAAACCGTTGCACACCTGACCGAAGCAAGCCGGTTTCCCTATCAATTTGCTGTGAATTATCAGAAATGGGGAAACAACGTGAATGAATCTCCGGTGGATGCACACATGCTGGTGGCGTTGATCGCTCCGCGTCCCGTGCTTTTAATTACGGGCAATACGGATAAATGGTCTGATCCTTATGGCGAATTTCTGGCGGCGGTTGCCGCAGAGCCGGTTTATGAGCTGCTGGGGAAAAAGGGATTGGGCACAACCGCATTTCCGCCAGCAGGTGAACCGATTTTGCATGATATCGGCTATTACATGCACGACGGCGGCCATGGTCCCGGCCCCGGTGACTGGGATGTGATGTTTAAATTTATAAAGATGCATTTGCAGTAACATGAACCACAGATAAACGCGGATAAACGCAGATGAAAAAAAGATGTTACCGATGTTTTAATATCAGTTTTTATCTGAGTTCATCTGGCGTAGCAGGTGGTTAAATTATTTAATCCGGCTCAAATTTTATTTGGATCGAAGGGAGATAATCAATAAGAGTAAAATATGCAAATTGCACAAGGACGTAATCGTGAAGTTCAGAAAATTCGTAAATATAATCGTGCAGCTGCAGTTGGAAAGCTCATGCTTAAGGAACTTAATGATTGGAACGAATTTTTAAAAGCGGATCAAGATGATCTTGAAAATTTACCTCGACGATTTTTAAAATCTGCATATAATGATGTAAAGAAAAGATTGTCTACCGAACTTGATAGATTTTGTAAACAGAATTTTTTAAATATGAATGTAGATATTCTTTCAAATTTATATGAAGAGATTAAAAAGTATAGGGGGCTTGAAATATCATTATCTGATTTTGAAAAAAAGTATGCACCAATACATCCCCAAATACTTATTGGTTTTCCCTTGCATTTAACAGTTAGTATTTCACTTTGGGGACTTCAATTCAAATTCCCTGAAAATGAATTATCAAAAGATATTATTGAAGCAATGGGATTAGCCACAAACTCACAAATTGAACTGAAAAAGTATGAAAAATTATCACATAAGGAGTTGCTCCAAAAAAGAGAAGAAATAACTTCTTTTTTAAGAATGAAATTTTTTACTATTAGAATGTTAATTTTATCTTGCTTTAATTTATTAGAAGCATATCTTAACGGTTTAGCTTGGGATTATATTTATAAATTCGGTCAAGAAGATTTATCGAATCGGCAATATAAATGTTTAACTGATTCTACATCTGTATCAATCAGGGATAAATTGAAAAAATATCCTGAGATAATAAGTAAACGTACTCTTTGGGAAGAAAATGATGGAGAAATTGTTGGATTTATTGATATTGTGAAACCATATAGAGATTCTCTAGTGCACCCTTCTCCTTTTTCTGCACCTGAAAAATTCGGCGGTTATGATAAATTACTTCTTTTCTATAAAATTGATTTTGATACTGCTTTTTTGACAGTTGATCTTTTGATTAAATTAATTAATAAAATTCATTTCCATATTAATCCAGATATCAAAGATATTCCAAAATGGATTGATTCAATTATAAAAAAAAGAAATGAAATTTCACTTTGACCAAAGATATGTTTGTTGATTATCATTGAGGTTTAGTATGAAGGAACAGAATAAAATACCGGCGGTGCACCCCGGTGAAATATTGATGGAAGAATTTTTAAAGCCTATGGGATTAAGCCAGAATCGGCTTGCATTGGATATACATGTACCGCCGCGAAGAATAAATGAAATTGTATTGAGGAAACGCAGTATTACGCCTGACACGGCATTGAGGCTTGCAAAATATTTCAACATGACACCACAATTCTGGTTGGGGTTGCAAATGGATTATGATCTGGATGTTGCCCGGGATAAATCCGAAAAAGAGATAGAAGACCATGTACGGGTGTATAAAAGAGCTGTTTAATATTACGCGATGCAGGAATCTGCATCGCGATCATTGTTTTTTTTGCTGTGCGCCGTTTGATTTCAAGATGATTTGTATTTAGTGCGGTATTCTCGGGGTGTCATGTGATTGATCAATTTAAACTGCCGGTTGAAATTTGACAAGTTTTGAAATCCTGATTCATAACAGATTTCACCAATGGTTTTGTCGCTCATGATCAATTCAGTACAAGCATTCTTTATACGCAGCTCATTAATATAAATATTAACAGGTCGTCCGGTGTGTTTTTTTACAAAGCGTCCTACCGATACCGGGTGCATGTTGGCAATTTTTGCCAATTGGGGTAAAGTAATATTGTTGTGAAGATTGTTCAAAATATAATGAAATATAAGCTGGGCCCGTTCACTTTGCAGGTTTGAGCCATACCCGGACCGGGAGAGGACCCGCTGGTTGGGCAGGTCTGCAAGTATTTCCAGCATTGAGAGCAGTGAGATGATCTGTTTTGCTCCCGATTTGTTTTGTATATTCTGAATTTTGTGAAAGAGTATCTGATTATTAATACCCATAAATTCCACACCCCGTTGGGCATTTTTTAATAAACGCTGTATGGGGCGCATTTCGATCAGGTCCCAAATACCCTGACCGGCAAAATCCATTTTGAATTGAATGGATATGGATTCTACACTCATTATAGAATGATCGGATTTCCAGGCATGGGGTGTTTTCGGCCCCAGCAGTACAAGATCATTTTCAGCAAAGGGATCAAACGCATCACCCACAAATCGTGTTCCTCGCCCTTTGATGATCCATGTCAGTTCACAACAGGAATGAACATGCAGCGGCAGTTGAAAACAGTCATGTTTGTAATGATTAACCGAAATGGCCTGAGCCGGACTTTTTAATTCAATATGTTTGGGTTTCATTGATATGAATTTAACCATTTTAGGATAAAAGGCAATATAAATGTTTGAATACTATTGATAATTGTTGCCAGATTTGTAGATTATGAGTTGGAATTTATTAAATTTAAATAAATTGAACATTCCTGGAAATTGAAATGAAATTTACCCGTGAACAGTATATTGAATTGATGACATTTGAGCGTTGGCAACGCCCCATGTTTGTTGAACTTTTTGGTCCTATTGTAGGCCTGGAAGCAGAGTGGCGTAAGCAAGGAGCCACCGAAAAAGAAGTAGATCTGGTTGCCTTTGACTGGGATTATGTGCCGGTTGTGCAGTGTGGTGCAAATATGGGATTCTTTGGTAATAGTCATGTGGAGGTTTTGGAAGACACTGACGAATACCGTATAGAACGGGACGAGTTGGGGCGCACCATCAAATTATGCAAAGGTTATTCAACACTTCCTTTGCCTTTGGATTTTCCGGTAAAGTGCATGGATGACTGGATTAAGATAAAGCCTTTTTTTACCTTTCATCCAGATCGTGTTGATTTGGATGCGGTCAAAGCCGCAAAGCGAGAACAGGAAAGCGGGGCATTGGTGGTTGCCTCCATACCCGGTGGTTTTGACACACTTCGTGAATTGATGGGAGAAAAAGAGGCCTGCATGGCATATTATGTCCAGCCAGATCTGGTTGTTGATATTATGAACACCTTGCGTGACACAGTGCTTCAATGTCTCGAGATTGTAAATCGTTATCTGGTTATTGATCAGCTTTCTGCTCATGAAGACATGGCGGGTAAAAACGGACCTATTATTGGTCCTGCTCTGATCGATGAGTTTATACATCCGTATTATGCTTTGGTTTGGAAATTTGTTTCAGGACAGGGAACCCGATTGTTTGATATAGATTCTGATGGAAATATTATGCCCATACTGGATTCTCTTTTGAATTGCGGAGTGAATTCACTGCATCCTTTTGAGCCAGCAGCCGGAATGGATATTGTAGAAATCCGAAAAAAGTATGGAAAACGAATTGCTATACGCGGTGGACTTGACAAGTTTGCGTTAATAAAAGACCACGAGACCATTCGCAGAGAGCTTGAATATAAAATGAGCCCCGAGATGATAAACAGCGGTGGTATAGCTTTTGGGCTGGATCACAGAATTATTGGCAATACATCAATTGAAAATTATCGGTATTATGTAGAATATGGCCGAAAGCTTTTAGGGCTGCCACCTCTCAATGCCAGGCTTGAAGGCTGGGGACGTATGGCCTTTTAATTTATTGATAATCAAACTCGAATCAGTCAGGCTGGGATTTTATGAAATTTAAAAATATGGTTGCATCCGTTCTACCCGGGATCTTTTTAATCGGTTATAATATTGGCACTGGAAGTATTACCAGTATGTCCAAAACCGGTGCGAATTACGGCACCTGTATGTTATGGACGCTGGTGATTTCCTGTCTGATTACCTGGTACTTGATGACTTTATTCAGCAAATATACAATGGCTACAAATGAAACCATATTGCAGGCGGCACGGGAAAAATGTCATCCGTCTGTACCTGTGTTTTTTCTAACCGCGGTTACTGTTATCATAATTGGAGCTGTAATGGGAGTCATGGGTGTCATATCTGAAGTACTTGCTGAATGGTCAGTTCAGATATTGAATTATGCTATACCTGCTGTAATATGGTCCATAGTTCTTTCTTTATTGATTATCATATTTTTATGGAGCGGCACAGTAGAGGTGGTTAAAAAAGTCCTCAGTTTTTTTGTGCTTATAATGTTTTTTGCATTTATGTTAAATCTGTTTTTTGTTTTTCCGGGTTTAAAAGATATTGCATCAGGACTCGTACCGCGGTTGCCTCAAAATGTTGCAAACAGTGACAACAGTGCGCTTTTAATAACCGCAAGCATGGTAGGCACAACCGTATCATCTATTGTATTTTTGATTCGTTCTATCCTTGTGCAGGAGCATGGATGGACAATTAAGGATATTCGTGTTCAACAGCGCGATGCCGCACTGAGTGTTTTGGGCATGTTTCTGGTCAGTGCCGCCCTTATGCTTGCCGCAGCCGGTACTTTGTACAAACAGGGATTGGTTTTAAATAATGCAGCTGAAATGATTCCGCTTTTGGAACCGATGATTGGCAAGAACAGTGTTACGGTTATGACATTTGGAATTGTTGCTGCCGGTCTTTCATCACATATTCCCAACATTCTGGTTGTGCCCTGGCTGCTTTGCGACTATGAACAAAAACCACTGGTGCTAAACAACCGAACGAATCGGATTTTGATTACAGTTCTGACGTTATTGGGAACGGTAATTCCAATATTCGGGGCAAGACCGGTTTTCATCATGCTGCTTTCACAGGGATTGCTGGCAGTCTTGTTACCGGCACTTGTGGTTTTGATTTTTTATTTGTCGCATAAAATACCAAAAGATGCGGCCTGGCGACCATCAAAAACTGATACGGTAATCTTGTCACTCGTCCTTATGTTTGCATTGTTTATGGGAAGCGTTGGGATGATGGGATTTATTCAGGATTTGGTAAGGTTTATATAATCTGTATCGCGATCAAATCACCGGTGCTTCGATACACTCGTCCGCTTTGGCGGACTCGTACTCAGCAACCGGGTGTTGCTGTCACGAGAAAATCAGGCTGGTTGAAAAGCGGGCGGTAAAATTTTAGCCAGGGATTAGGCTCTTACCACGGGGATTTCGTTCCAGTTGGTTGTAAAATTGTTGGATTTGAGGTTGCGCTGCATGGACCATTCTTTTCTTGTGCCGGCGGCAGCCACTTGAAGCGTGCCCGAGCCGTAGCGGGTATTGATCTGGTCCAGAACGTTCATAACGCGCTGGGATTTTTCACGATGGGGATACGGATCGAACAGGCTGTTCTGTATGTCGGTATCCGGTACAATGTCGCACAAAAACACTCCGGCTTTTTTATAACGGTAATTGGGTTTAAAAATACGCTCAATGGCAAAACAGGCGTATTTTACAATTTCCAGCGTATCGTTAGTGGGGGCCGGCATTACAATCTGGGTGCTGTTGAAATACTGGGGTTCATCCTTGAAGCGATTGGTGGTAAGAAATACCTGTAAAATTCGCGCGGCCGAGTTTTGCCGCCGCAGTTTTACCGCGGCCCGCGAGGCGTATTCGGCAACCGCTTCGCGCATATCTTTCAGCGTTGTTACCGCATGCCCAAAACTGCGTGAATTGCAGATCTCTTTTTTGGCAGGAGGAACCAGTTCCAACGGCAGGCACGAAGTGCCGCGCAGTTCCCAGACGGTCCGTAGTCCCACCACGGTCATGTGCTTTTTGACCCATTTGTCCCTGACGTATTTCAGTTGTCGGGCTGAAGTAATACGGTAGCGGCGCAGAAACTTGTCATATTGTCGACCCACTCCCCAAATATCCTCAACCGGAACGCTTTCAAGCACGCGATCAATGTTGGGATGGTCAACCAGGCAGAAGACGCCTTTGTAGGTGTCCCGGTTCTTTTTTGCGTGGCGGCTGGCAATTTTTGCCAGTGTTTTGCTGGTGCCCACACCAATGGTAACGGGAATTCCGGTACCACGGACCACATAGTCGCGGATGTGGCGGGCATATTCTTCAAGATTGCGGTTGCGAAAACCGTCCAGTTCCAGAAACGCTTCGTCAATGGAATAGACTTCAATATCAAGGGCGAATTGCGCCAGAATCTCCATCACCCGCGCGGACATGTCACCATAGAGCTCGTAATTGGATGAGAAAACGGCCACATTGTGCTGTTTCAGCAGTTTTTCTATCTTGAAATAGGGAGAGCCAAAGGGGATATCCATTTGTTTGACTTCGTTTGAACGCGCAATGACGCAGCCGTCATTGTTAGACAGCACCACAACCGGGCGGTTGGCCATCGCCGGGTTGAATACCCGTTCGCACGAGGCATAGAAATTGTCGCAATCGACCAATGCGAATATTTTACTCATGTTACCGCTGTTGATAAAATGTGTGAATGCTGTGCACCACAACGCCCCAGATCTGGAAATCCGATTCTTCGTGGATCTCGATAGGGGTGAAATCGTTGTTATCCGGGCACAGTAATAATTTGCCTTTTTGCCGTTTCAGCCACTTGACCGTCAGTTCGCCATCCAGAATGGCTATAACAATGAGGTTCTCACGCGGCCGAATGGAGCGATCCACAATCAGGATATCACCGGACTGGATGCCGGCGCCGACCATGGAATCTCCTTCCACGCGCACGCAATAGGTGGTCGCCTGGTTCTTGATGAGGAATTTGTTCAGATCCAGCTTTTCTGAAATATAATCATCCGCCGGTGACGGGAACCCGGCCTGAATGCGCTGCGAGAACAGCAGCAGCTCTACTTCTTTTTCCGTAGATACCGGATAAATGGCTTTTACGGTCAGTTTTTTTTCTTTATCGGGACTCATACTGCTTTTTTGTTAATACTATCAGAATAAATATACAAAGAAAATGGGGGGAATGCTATTATTTTCATAAAATGCGATGTTAATATATTTTGACAGTATAATCTTGTTTATGAATTATATTTAAAAACTAAAGTTACCCTGAATTTAAGCCTGTTTACATGGTAGCAGGCAAGGAATAACTGATATTTTGCAGATGTTTAAACATTCAAGTTTGAATATATAATTTTTCGGAGAAGTATTATGAAAAATAAAAGTATGTTAATGGTTATGGGGTTATTGTTGAGCAGTTCAGTGATTTTTGCAGGAGACGTGCACAAACACGGAGCGAATATAATTAAAGTGTCAGACGATCAGGAAACGGCTTTATGTGCTTGTGGTATGCAAGTTAAAGTTACAGATGCAACGCCTGCTGTAGAAGTAGATGGGGAATCTTATTATGTTTGCAGTGAAGGCTGTAAAACAAAATTCAGCGAAAATATTTCTACAATGAAAGCAGCTCTTGATAATAAAGTATTAAAAGCCAGAATTGATAATGGAATGATGGGCAATGTTTACAAGGTCAATGATTCGGGTGAAATGGTTGCCAAATGTGCCTGTGGAATGGATGTAACCGCCAGCGATACGGCAATTTCCCGTGTGTATGATGGGCAAACCTATTATTTATGTGGTGAGCATTGTGCTGAAATGTTTGACAAAAATGCTAATAAAGTAATAAAAGCTGCTACCGGAAAAGTTAAAGAGTTGAAAGCACATTAATAATACGATTCAAAGGGAAAAGCCTCTGTGAATGTGATTTACGGAGGCTTTTTTTATTTAGTACCTTCATCATTTCGGTTTTTATCATAAAATTCACCATATAATTTCTGTGCACAATCGGGACAAATACCATGGCTGAATTCCGCTTCAGAGTTTTGTTTGATATAGGATTCAATCTGGTTCCAATATCCCTTGTCATCCCTGATTTTTTTACAGGATGAGCAGATGGGAAGCATGCCCTGCAGCTTTTTAACATTTTGAGAAGCGTCAATCAATTCTTTATTGATTTTTGTTAGTTCATCCCTTTGGCTTTTTATTGTCTCAAGCTGTAATTCCATTGTTTTTCGAAAACTATGTATGGTTTGGCAGGATATTACAAAAAAGAATGTGACGCACAAAAGATAAACTATCCAATGAAAGATGTTTGTAATAAAAAAATCCGCACTGTGAGAAAGTACTGCGCTGCCGGATATAAATCGATAAGCAATCCATGTAAGAAATACCAAAGATATCAATATAAAAGATCTGCTTGCTTTTGTTGAGTAAAAAATTGCAATCAGAACTGCTGTAGTTGGAAAAAGAAAAATAGTCCCGCCAAGAATACCCAATGTATATACTCCCGGTAGTGCTCCCAAAGTAAAAGCAATGATAACAATTATTGCTTTTGTATACACCCCCAATTTTTTTCGAAAAACAGTAGGAGTTAAAATGGCGAGCCAAGCCAGAGTTTGAAATAAATCTCGTAAAGTCCAGCCAATTTCAGACGCGCGTATTTGAGCGGCTATATAGGCTATACTGATTATAGTGGAAGAAAAGATCAATATTTTATTGATCAATTTGTCTTTTAATACTTCTTCTTGATGCGTATAATTGATATTCATGGCTTGATCTTTCCTGGCATAGCATTATAAACTTTAGCCTTTTTTTCAGTTATTCAATATCGATGATATTATTTTGCCGATACTCGATTGATTTTTTCCGCCAAAAAGGGATAAATATTAATCCGGTTTCGCTATCAGTTTTCCATTCATCACCATCTTTGAATTCGAGGACCCATTTACATGCGGTTTTGCCTCTTTTTTCTGTTGCCAGCCGATACTGATTGCTTAATCCAAATGCAAAAGCATTCAGGGCTGATTCCTCATTATCAAATTTTTCGTGCCATCCATCATATCCCACGGTATAGTCTGATTTATTTACAGACAGCCAGACAGTAAATCCGTTTACTGTTGGTACATCAATCGTAATGCAATTGTTATTAATTTGATAATTTAATTGTGGGTATTTTTCTAGTTTTGATAAAAGTGTAGCAAGTATTTGTTCATTGTTTTTCATATAATTAATAACTGTCTTTTATTATTTTTTATTTATATTATTCACAATGACTCTCGAGCAAGATTTTAGTACCCCAATATTTTGCGTTTTAATGTACTATTACAATGGTTTGTTGTCAAGATGTTTTTGATATTTTTGAGAATTAAAGAAATGATACTCCAAGTTTTTACTCTTTGGTATTTAAAAAAATGAATGGGTAGATTATGAGATGGCATTATGTAATACTGATTATGATTTTAGCATTTGTATGTTTTTGTACAAATAAACCTAATCCGATTCAAAAGCAAATCACTGAAACCGGAATTAGTGAATTGAAATTTGTATTCGAACCGGGGCTCAGAGTGGGGAATGAGACGGTCGCCAAAACGTTCCAGCCGTCATATGTTGTTACACAGAAAGGAACTTTGCTGGTTTTCTGCCAGGGACGTCTGATGCATGGCGACGATAATGAGCCAAAAGTCATACTTATGAACAAGAGTTATGATTATGGCAATACCTGGGAAGGAGTGACGGTTTTATCTGCTCCCATGAACCATTTTGCAATTTCACCCTGGGTTTCAGAAATCGAAAATGGAGAACGTATTTCGTTTTTGACTTGTGTAGGATTAAAAGTCACCAAAGCATATTATGATAATGATCCAAAATTGGTTTTGGAAAAAACCGGTATTGATTTAAATGCAATTGGCATGGATAAAGCCTCGGTTTTACTACAATATTGGTCGGATGATGATGGCGTAACCTGGCACCACAAGGTATTGACCGGTACAGAAACTCCGCTTTACCAAAATTATAATGGACATATTCCCGTATTTTTAAATACCATTGGGCAGGTGCATGCAATTAAACAGGGGCCCAATAAAGGCAGGTTGATTCTAGCGGCACCTGTTTACTCTGTACCGGAAGGGGAGGCCATGACTGATAATTTCCGTAATCATCCTTGCAGTGGTTCGGGTGTTTTATATAGTGATGACCAGGGAGAGAGCTGGAAAATGGATGGCTTTATCACAGATTATCTGGGTAACGAAGCTTCTGCGGTATCCATTGATGACGGAAAGCGGTTGTTTATGATCAGGCGGGTGAATTCCAGTGAACGGCTGGCGAGGCTGTCACAAAATTCAACGGTAATTCCACAACTGGACCAACGAATAGCGCACACCAGTGAGGATGGCGGTGCAAGCTGGTCAGATCCGTTTCTAATCAGTGTGAGTAGCGTTTTATGTCATGGTACGCTTGCAAGAGTTGGGGACCGTATGTATTTCTCAATCCCCAATGGCAGGGAGCAATACAACAAAGTAAATTGGGATGATGACCGGGTGCACGGTACCATATATTTCAGTGATGATGATGGCAAAACATGGCAGCACAAGATGATTGAAGAGGGCCCTTTCTCGTATAGTACCGTTGGCAAGCTGGCTGATGAATATATGATTACCTTTTTTAGTCGGGGAGGGCATGGTGATAAAGGGATAGGGTATCGGATTTTTTCTGATATGTGGTTAGAGAAAAAGAATGATGAAATTTGATGAATTTATTTTACTTGATTTCATACATTTTTTTATTAAATTATACCATTCTTTTCGAAAAACTTGACTTGTAAATGGGGAGTTTTTGAATTTATTCGGGGTGGGGAAGTTAGCCCAACCAATTGTTTTAATTTTCAATGTATTTTTTTTGTTTAATGTAATTTCGACAATGGTAGTAAATGAATGCCTCTTTATAATTGATCAATTGATTTAATAATATTGATTGAAAAAGTTATTTATAGAATTGAGGGGGCAAAACTTGTTTGATTCATTCATGAAATATTTAAAAGGAATGAAATAAATCAATAATCAAGTAAAGGAGGTAGTATGGATTTCATTCGAAACCGGTTTATTGTTGTGAATTTGTTAATGGTTGCATTGATGTTAAATTTGGTAATCCTGCCAATCACTATGGATTTTTCATTTGCTCAGGACGCAGAAACTGAGAATTATGAATCCATCTGTCAAAAAGCAGAACAAGATGCAATTGAAGATGAAGATAATAGCGCCAGTTTCGCTTTTGGCGGATTCATGTGTGGTGTTTTTGGTTATATCTTTGCGGCCACTAGCAAACCCGAGCCTCCTGTAGAACGCCTTGTTGGTAAAGATGAGGATTATGCTCACGCATATGCGACATGTTATCGTCAAAAAGCTAAAAGTCTTCGGACAAAAGCTGCTTGTATAGGATGGGCAGTAGGCTCAACTGTATCTATGGTTTACTTTATGGCTACGGCTGAATCTGAATCCAATTAATAACGTTTAAGGTTTTCCGGGTAAAGATGTGTCTTTACCCGGAAAATATTCGAGATCAAGATGTTTCGTACAAAAATTATCAAAGATTACTTTTTATATGTACTTTTATTTTGTGCCTTTCAGGGAATGACAGCTTTTTCAGCTACATTACAAAGTGTTGAATTGATTTCCTTATCTGCTAATTTTACAAAAATTTTAGTTGAAAATGATACAGAATCTTTAACCAAAGGCAGTTTGTTCCTGAATTATCCTGAAACATTGCATTTAAAAATTAATTATCCGATAATGCAGGATATTGTAATTAATGATACATTGATGCAAATTTTTTATCCTGAAAAGCATTTGCTTTATAATGTAAATGCAGCCTATCATGATAAGTTGATATTCTTGTCTCCATTTGTTGCATCTCAGTACAAAGATTATGGTTTATCTGCATTATCGTATACGCTTTCAGATTATCAGGTAGAGAATGATACCCTGATAACTATATGGCAACCTCCAAAAGAGATGGGCAATGCGGGAGCAACAGTACTAAAAACGCTAAATGATAAATTGGTGAATGTTTTAATTTATGATGAAAAAGATAATATCGTTCAAAAGATATTATTCAAGGATTATCAAAAATTAGGTTTTATAGGGTTCCCTGGAACTGTTGAGATATTATATAAGAATAGTGGGAAAATAACAAAAAAGAATGTGACTTTGACAAACCTTGAAATAAATAAAAGTATTCCCGATAGTTTAAATTTAGATATTCCAGAAAATGTAACGATTGAAAATTTTGAATGGTAAATGTTAACTTTAAATTTATATGGGCAATATGTTTGTCAAGTTTATTATTTACAACGGCAATCTGTTTTCCCTATGATAATAATATACAATTCATCCTTAAAAGTCATCCTTCTTCAGATATCAAGGCTTCTAATGAATCCCCAATTGAAGATTTATCGCTGATAAAGCTTTTACCAAAGGGAGCAATCAAAGTGTATCAAAATTTTATTTCTCCTCAGGACAAGCCAACATGTAATTTTAATGTCAGTTGTTCAAATTTTGGTTATATGGCTATTAAACAAAGAGGGGTTTTTACGGGGATTCTATTAACCGCAGACCGGTTGGTTCGTTGTAATGATATTGCTTTGAAATATTATGAGATTGATCCTGTGACCGGAAAAGCTATTGATGATATTTTATATTATCAAATAGTTTTAAAGGGGAAGCTACATGAGCATTAAGCATCTTTTTAGTATAATAATAATATTTTCAGTAATACGTGTTTGCGCGCAAGATATGGATTTTTATGATTACTATACTCCAGCGAATACAATGAAATTTGCAAATTATCTATATGAAAATCAGGATTACCAATTTGCAATCTCTGAGTATGAACGTTATCTTTATTTATGTGAAAATGAATCAAAGTGCGATGTGGACAGCATAACGTTCCAAATCGGAATGTGCTTCAAGTATACCCAAAAATATCAAAATGCTTTAAATAAATTTAGGGCTATTCATAAAAGTAATAATCTGGTTTATAATAATGCTTTACTGCAGACCGGATATATTTATTTTCATTTGAATCAGAATGAAAAATCCATTACGTATTTGGAACAGGTTAATAATAATAATGTGAAAATAGAAAAAGAATTATTGATAGCTGCAAATTATATGACCGAAAAGAAATGGATAAAAGCACAAAAGCACTTGCATCGTTTGGATGATATCCAACATTTTTCTATTAATGATTTTAAACAATTGCTACAAATTGGACCCAATTTACCCATGAAAAGCCCGGTTAAGGCGGGAATATTGTCTGCATTTTTACCAGGCTTGGGTAAAGTTTATGCCGGACGTAACATTGATGGCATTTCTACACTTTTACTTGTTGGAGTATTGTCATGGCAATCATTTAGTTCATTCTCAGACAATGGAAGTCATTCAGTTAAGGGATGGTTGTTTGGTAGTCTTGGTACTGTTTTTTATCTGGGTAATATTTATGGATCTGCTGTTACAGTCAAAGTCCAGAATATTGAAATTAATAACCAGTTTGATCATAGAATTAGGGTTTCTGTTGAAAAAGTTTTTAATCCATAGTATTGTTCTTTTAGCTGTTCAGTGTTTTGCACAATCCGGTTTGAATGATGTTATTGTTTTTAGTGACTATTTGGTAGATCAAAACAATTATCATGATGCTTTAAAAGAATTGCATAGAGTATTGTGCTTTTCTAAGGAGCCAGATCTATTGGGACAGGTTTACTACAAAATGGGTTTATGTTATAGAGAATTGGGAGACTATACAAAATCTATTGAAATGTTTAATACAGCCCAGCACTATATTAGAAGCGATGATCAGTTATTTGAAATCATTACAGCAAAAGCTTCTAGCTATATTGTTTTGGAAAATTACAGCCTTGCACAATTGGAATTGTTATCTTTACTACAAAAGCCTTTTAATGATGTGAAAAGAAAAAATATTTATTTTTTGTTGTTTATTTCTGCTGTTTATGCTAAAAACTGGCAAAAGGCAAACGAGTTTTTATGTGATTATAACCGTTTAAATGATACAGAATGCTTACCCGAATTGAATAGAATTTTACAAAAAGCTGAGACGATTAAAACAAAAAATCCAAATATAGCCAAATGGTTGTCAACATTTATTCCCGGAAGTGGACAGCTGTATGCGGGAGAGTACAAAAATTTTGCAAATTCGTTGATACTGAATTGTATAAATTTGACTGCCAATATTTCATTATTAGCAACAGGAGATACTAGTGGTGCTGTTTGGTATTATTTGTTTATAACAGACCGGTTTTATCGTGGGGGGCGCTATCAGGCTGAGCAGTCGGTATATCGTGAACGAGATAAACAAGACGAAAATCTTCAAAGAGAAATTTTAAATGTTTTAAGAAATTACCCGGCATTTACTTCCACCGACACAAACTAGTCAGAACTAGTTTGATCTCCATCCCTAAACAAATAAATACATTTACTATTTGATTTTAATAATACGTCTGATTTGTTTTTGTATAAAAGTAATGTTTTATTGTATTATTTTGCCTCAAGCTATTTGATTAAATTCTTTGGCTTTAAAATTGCTATTTAAAATATAGCTATGTATAGGTTTGTTTTAAATGACTTTTGAAGCTATCTATTCATATACATCACGACCACTGTTAGAATTATATAACATGATTTTGACCTTTTGTATTAACGCAAAATTACCCCGTCTTTTGCCTTATTCCTAAAGTCTATCTTTCTAGTTGTTGAAAAATGTCCGTACGAGTTTGGAGGAGATATGCAGGAACATGAGTTTATTTACAAAACTGTGAAAATACCGGCAAAATTGGAAGGATTGGTTAATCATATGCCGGACGTGGAACGATACCGGGAAGAGTTGTCAAATCTTGGGGGGCAATGGGACCTGTTTACGATTCTGGGTAAAATGAATAACATGGGTACTGACATGAGCAGTACTCAACAGAGTTTTCAGGAACTAACTTTTCAATTGTTGGGGCAACTGGGTTTAGAAACATTAAGAAAGACGGTACAAAATATTAAAGCCAAAGCCCAGGTAGTTGTTGATATTGTAATACGAAACCTGTTTGAACGTACTGCAGATATCGGGTTCCTTTCCACAGATGATGATATTCGTGCTTTTTTATCTCACACTGACAATGATCTGAATGATCAAAACCACTCTACACTTGAATTTAATCACTCTCATATAATTCAACGTTTTAAAGAATATGTGGCCAAATATTCTGTTTATTTTGATATCATACTCCTTGATACTCATGGGAATGTCAAAGCCCGGTTAGATCAGAATTATAATGTACAACACTCTAATGATTCATTCATTCAGGATGCGCTTTCAACAAGCAAAGAATATGTTGAGATTTATCGGGAAACGGATTTACTCCCGGGAGAAGGGGATTCATTAATCTATGCGTATCGAATTCAGGAAAGTAATAACAGTCAGGCAAAATCCATTGGTGTTTTGGCCCTGTGTTTCCGGTTTCAGAATGAAATGAAAGGCATCTTTTCCAAGCTGCACAATGCTAAAGAGTGGGGCGTTTTAACACTTTTAGACAAAACGGGAAAAGTGATTGCAAGTTCAGATGAAGAGCATATCAGAATTGGCGCCCAAATGGAGTTGGCTCTGGATGGTGATTTTAATATAGCCAGATTTGCCGGTCGTGAGTATTTAGCTAAAACATGTGAGACTGGGGGATATGAGGGGTATATGGGCTTGGGCTGGTTTGGGCATGTTATGCTTCCTCTGCAGCATGCTTTTGCGCAGGCAGATACAAAGGACCTTGAAAAACGGATTGACAAAACAACCTTGTCACAGGTTTTGTCTTCATCACAATTGTTTTCAAACGAATTAAGAAATATACCTTTAAAAGCGGAATTGATACAATCTGAATTAGAGCGGACTGTATGGAATGGCAATGTTGATGAAAAAAACGATTCTACCAAAGTACTATTGTGGAGTATTTCAAACGCCGGGGAACGTACAAAGTCCGTATTTAAAGATTCTATTGATAACCTTTATGAAACCGTTATTTCATCCATTTTACAGGATGTAGAATTTCAAGCTGCTTTAGCTGTTGATATTATGGACCGGAATTTGTATGAACGTGCAAATGATTGCAGATGGTGGGCATTGACTTCAGAGTTCAAGCGTCTATTAGCCCTTGATTCTCTAAACTCCCAAAACTTGGAAACCATTACGAATATTTTAAAATATATTAATAATTTATATACCGTCTATACGAATTTATTTGTTTTTGACAAGCAGGGAAAGATACTGGCAGTTTCTGATTCTGAACAAAGTCAGTTGGTGGGAACGCATCTGGATCATGCCTGGGTCAAAGAAACATTATCAATCAGGGACAGTCAAAAATTTGCTGTGTCTGACTTTGAAAAAACTGATCTTTATAATCAGGAACACACATTTATTTATGGCGCAGCTATTACAGAATTAACAAACTCGTCAATTGTTTTGGGTGGTATTGGTATTGTGTTTGACAGTACGCCTCAATTTTCTGCAATGTTGAATGATTCACTATCAAAAGATGATAAAGGTAATGCCAGAGAAGGCAGTTTCGGTTTATTTACCAACCGCCATGGTTCTGTTATTAGCTCTACCACATTGGATTATCAACCCGGCGACAAGATTGAAATTGATCCTACCTTACTTGCTTTGAACAATGGTGAAAAGACCTCCAAGATTGTTGTTTTGAACAATAAATATTATGCAGTTGGAGCGTGTACAAGTGCGGGATACAGAGAATACAAGGTCAATGACGGTTATGTTTATGATGTAGTTGGACTCGTATTTTACCCTGTTGCACCGGTCAAAGACTCGATGGTCAAACAATTAAATAAACATGTTAGTTTTGATAATCAGGCATCTACTGTTAATACTAAAGATACTACGGATCTGGCAACATTTTATATTGGAGGAAATTGGTTCGGAATAAACGCTTCTGATGTATGTAAAGCTATCGAATACAAGAATGTTACAGGTATGCCGGGGATGCACTCCCTGATCAGTGGAAAAACTTTATTTGACGATCAGGTGATTTTTGTGATTTCGTTACATCAATTGCTGAATGCAACAAATGCTGTTGATCCTGCCAGGGCATCAATAGTTGTTGTGGAATTAACTTTGGAGAACAAGCAGAAAGTTAAGGTTGGGCTTGTTGTAGATGCACTTGGGCAAATCCCCAGGGTAAATAATGAGAATATAGACAGAGAACAATCTGTGTTGGATGAAAACGAGCTTGTTGATTGTATTGTAAAACCTTCAAAAGGCTCTGATACCTCTGAAATATTAATTGTATTAAATCTGGATTACCTTTTAAAACAAATACAAAATAATGGTGTAATTGAAAAGCCCCAAATTCTTGCTTGATTTTGTTTTGAAAATGCAAATTTTATCTTTATCATAACAATCCTGTTCATACATGATGAATTAATTTATTGTAAAGGTGTCTCTCTGATAAAAGGGATTATTATGAGTAAAGAAGCTTTGTATTGCCCGATTTGTGAGAATGAGGGAAATGTTGATGATGAATTTTGTCCCGATTGTGGGGCTTTGTTTGTTGATGGAGTATTGTGTGATACCCATTATTCTGAACCGGCAGAAGGGGTGTGTATTATCTGTTGTAAAGCATTCTGTAAACGCTGTGCCAGCCGGGTAAATGGAAAATTCTTGTGCAACCAGCATAGTCATTATGAGATTGTTGAAGGCATGGCCAAAGTGTATGGCGTTTCTGATCTTGCTCAGGCAGAATATGTTAAAGAGAACCTGGAATCATCAGGACTGCATCCGTTTTTATACTCGCGAAAGTCCAACCCATTGCATTTAGGCAGCTCTGACTATACATTATATCGTATCGCCGGAGATACCAATCGTGTTAATGTCAATGAATACAAAGTTATGGTGCCCTGCCAGCAAGTTTTAACTGCAGAGAAAATATTGAGTGAAATGGGGATATCGGATTAAATTTTCATCGTAAATAAATTCATTGTGAAAGATTGTTTTGCATAAATACAAATTTTAAGTATATTAGCTTTCAGTTTGGAGTAAAATATGCATATTCTCTTTCTCACCCAGACAACTGTCCAGGGGGCATCAAGTCGGGCCAGAGTTTACGAATGGCTAGGCTATCTCGATAAAGAGAATATAAAATATACTGTACGTCCGGGCGTACCGGAAAAACTGGATCGTGTCTATCATTCACATCCAACTTATTTTAACAAGATTTTATGGTTTCTACTCAAGGTACTTGACCGTATTGTAGTTTTGCCACAATTGAAAAAATATGATATTGTTGTACTGCAAAGAGAGACCTTGCCTTATTTTTATCCATTGTTGGATAAATTGATTGTACGTCTGGCACGTTATAGCGTTTTTGATTTTGATGATGCTATTTTTGAATATTATAAAAAGAAAACCCTGTTCAAACGACTGATTCTCTATTTTAAATCTGTAGAAAAAATTATCAGCAATTGTGATGCAGTTATAACCAGCACACCTTATCTTGAAGCATTTGCAAAAAAATATAATTCCAATGTTACGGTTGTTCCAACCTGTATTGATCCGCTAGTTAGTACAAGGCCCAAAAGGTTCAAGGATGGCCCAATAGTAATCGGTTGGATTGGCAGTAATTCAACCCGGGAATATTTGAATGAAATTATTCCTGTATTGAAGCGTTTGAGCGAATCTTTTGAAATTGTTTTTCGTTTGGTAGGCGTTGAGGGCTTTTATGTGCCCGGTTTGAATGTTGAATGTCTGCCGTGGAACAAAAAAGATGAGTGGCAATACCTTCAATCCTTTGATATTGGCGTTATGCCCCTGCCAGATAATCCTTGGACGCGGGGAAAAGCGGGCTACAAGCTATTGCAGTACATGACCGCAGGCGTTCCTGTTGTCGCATCGGCAGTGGGATTCAATAAAGAGATAATTCAGCATGGAGAGAATGGGTACCTTGCTACCAGTTTGGATGAATGGGAGATATGTTTAATATCCTTGATTCAGGATGCTGAGATCTATGAGGGATTCAGCAAAAACGGTCTTGAAACAGTTCGCAATAGATTCTCTTTTGATGTAAATGCTGTGAAATGGCTAAATGCCTTGAAAGGGCAAAAGGAAGTAAAGCCGGTAAACGTAATGCAAGTTACTACCTCCAGTGATATTGGCGGTGCTGAAAATCTGGTTCTCAAAATGATGGCCCACAAAAGTGATAGAGTGAATTATACCCTGGTTTGTTTAAAGGGTGAAGGTATTTTAATTCAGGAAGCGGCAAAGTATAATGTACCGGGTTATTTGCTGAATTTATATAATCCATTTTCATTGTACAAACTTGGCCGGATTATCAAGAAACATAAGATTGGTCTTGTACAAACCCATGGAATTACGGCACAGGTTATTACGCTTTTTTTTAAGCGCAGGCGATCCGTTCCTGTAATTTCAACGCTGCATGGGATTCATGATTTTGAAAATCCGATAAAATCCTGGTTGTTCAAAGTGACACAAAAAGATATATGTCAATGGATTTCCGTGACAAAGACAGGTGCTGACCAGATTTTAGAAAAATACAATTTACCTGTTGATAAAGTTGCTGTAATATATAATGGCATTCAACCCATCGATGTTACTAAAGTGAAAAAAGATGGTAAGATAAAAGTTCTGACGGTTGCCAATTTAAAGAAAATAAAAGGTCATATTACTTTGTTGCAAACGGCCAAATTGTTCAAAGACAGAGGTAATACCTCAATTCAATTTGTTTTTTTAGGTCGTGATGATATGAATGGAAAATTAGAGTCTCAGGTAGAAATTTTGGGCGTCTCGGATATGATCGAGTTTGCCGGTTTTCATACAGACGTAAAACCCTGGTATCAAAATGCAGACATTTTTTGTCTGCCTTCCTGGTCTGAAGGAATGCCGGTTTCCATATTGGAGGCCATGTCCGCCGGATTGGTTGTGATTGCCACCCAGGTTGGGGGTATTCCTGAATTGATTGAACATGAACATTCGGGGCTGTTGATGCCTCCCGGTGATCCTGAAAAACTGTACGAGTTGATTAAAAGAGTTATTGAGGACAACCGTTTTGTTCAATATTTAACTGAAAATGCAAGAAATAAAGTATTAAAAGAATTCTCTATTAATAAAATGGTAACAGAGTATGAAACTTTGTATAACCGTATAGTCAATAATTAGAACGATAAGGGATTAATTATGCGCATATGGACTATAATTTTATTGTTTGCGTTCAATGTTCAGGCTAGTACAATTTATGTGTCTAAACTGGGCAGCAATTCAGATGGATCATCCTGGGAGAAAGCATTTACATCCGTACAAAAGGCTCTGGACTCTATCCCCAATTCCAGTGGCGGACACCAGATTATCATCCGGCCGGACACCTATTTTGAAGGCATGCTGTATCCCGCTGAAAAAGGAGCCAAGGGAAGCTATAATCAATTAATTGGTGATATTCATGGTGAGTATGGATCTGGAACCAGTGGTTGGGTAGTAATCGATTCCGGTGATCCCGAACTTCAAGGCTTTAAAAGTTATGACTGGTGGGGGCCCATACGATCCAATTCACAGGGATGGTCAAAAGAACATACAGACCCAACATTCTCAGCAATAGGTTGGGACCGCTGGCATTTGAAAAATCTATATGTCACTGGTGGAGATGGCGGAATCTTTTTTGATTTGACAGACCAGGTTAAACCTTTTTCGGTATTTGTAGAAAATTGTGTCAGTATTGGCCGCGCATTTGGTGGCGGTGTTGCAAGTTGTTTGTCCCGTCATGATGAACCCATTTTGTTTAAAAACTGCTGGCTGTGGGCGTTGGATGAATGGGGAGATACTTCAGCCGCGTACGTGCGTGTTGAAAACGAGTCCATGCCTGAGTTGCCTGATGTGCGATTTGAGGATTGTACAATGGTCAGTCCGCAATGTGCATTAAAGGCCAGCAATTTCGGATTTCACACCTATACCCATGCGGCAATTGAAAGATGCCGATTGATTGTGCTGAATTTTTCTCAGCCCCATGGAACGCCTTCAAACGGGATTATTCAGAGCGTTCAGAATGGTAATCTTTTGCATGTAGATATTACTGATTGTACCCTGATGGGTTACAAGCTGTTTGGTGTAATTGTAGACAAGGCATCGGCTGACAGTATTGATTATACTACTCATGGTGATGTAAAAGCATACGTTCAGTTTCAACAGGAGCTGCCCAAAGGCTTTTTACGCTTGCCTGACTGGCCGGTGGATGTTTTTAATCATCTTTTACCTCCTGATCCACGCAAACCCTCCGTTTTTGAGAATGAGCAGCTGCTGAAAAAGGACCTTTGCGAAATCTCGCCTTTTATGTGGAAAGGGCGGTTGTGCCATATGGAAAGTATTCGCCCTGGCAGTGGTGGTGTGAAAAGTGATTATTATCTTTTACTAAAGGATGCAGAAACAGGCGAAGAGCTGGCACGTTGTGCGTATGGTTATGGCCTTGCCTCTATATTGGTTGAAGATGAGACGGTTTATCTTTTTGCATCCCGTTGGGAGAATGGTACCTGGAATGATGTTACCTGTATTGAGTCAAAAGATCTAAAGCATTGGGACTCCCGGATTGTGGTTAAAGGCGAAAATGAAGGGCTTTTCAACTCTTCGGTTTGTAAATCTGCTGATGGATTTGTTATGGCATATGAATCCAATACCAAGGCGTATCCTGCTTTTACAACGAAATTTGCACAATCCTCTGACTTGAAACAGTGGACCAAACTGCCTAATGCAACTTTTGGTACAAATCGGTATACTGCATGTCCCTGTATACGATATGTTGATGGCTGGTATTATGTAATGTACCTGGAAAGTCGTTCCCCTCGCTGGGAGTTTGAAACCTGGGTAACCCGTTCAAAAGATTTAAAACATTGGGAACTGAGCGCAGCGAATCCTGTGTTGAGAACAGATGGCCTGGATGAAGGAATTAACGCCTCGGATCCGGATATTATAGAAGTTGATGGAAAGACCTGTATCTATTATGCGGTTGGAGATCAACGCACCTGGATGAATGTTAAACGCGCATGGTACCCCGGAAGCTTGAAAGACTTTTTTGAATCCTGGTACAGTGTTGCCGGTATTCCGGATTGTGGAGCTGTCTCTTTTAAAGAAAAATAATATATTGCTAGAACACGGGGGTGTTCCTGCCAGATTTTACGGGGGATTTTCTCTTCATTAATGAATTCCACATGTATTTTTTGTCATTTCACTTTTAGATTCATTTTACAGAAATATACACCGCATTTGTTTGTTATAAATGTAACCTTGTACTAAAGTTCCCGTACAAATCTACAAATAATGAATGTATAATGACTATACCGGAGGTATGATATATATGAAAGCTGTATTGTATAAAAAATATGGCCCTCCCGAGATATTAGAGTTGCATGATATTGTTACACCAATACCGGGGGAAAGTCAGGTTTTGATTCGTAATCACTCTGTAGTAATCAGTGCGACGGATGTGATTTTTAGAAAGGGAGTACCCAGATATACAAGAATGATTTTGGGGATGACCAAACCCAAAAATCAAATTTTAGGCGATGCATTGGCCGGAACGGTTATCAAAGTAGGTAAAAATGTTAAAAAATTCAAACCGGGTGATACGGTTTATGGCGCATCCGGCGATACAATGGGTGCTTATGTAGAGTTTCAATCCCTGGCAGAAAACGATGCCATTGCGAAAAAACCGGTAAATATGAATTTTAACCAGGCTGCGGCTGTATGTGACGGAGCCCTGGTTGCCTTGCCGTTTTTAAGGGACAATGCAAAATTACAGCATGGACAAAAAATATTAATCATTGGAGCATCCGGAGCTATTGGTACTTTTGCGGTTCAGCTTGCACGTTATTATGATGCCGAGGTGACCGGTGTTTGCAGCACAGATAATGTTGATCTGGTAAAATCGCTTGGTGCTGATTCTGTGATTGATTATACCCAAACAGATTTTACCAAAGCCGGAAAAACCTATGATGTAGTTTTTGATACTGTAGGCAAAAGCTCCTTTTTCAAGTGCAAAAAAATATTGACAGATAAGGGGATCTATTTAACAACAGTATTGAATTTTTCAATCATGATGCAGATGCTTTTTACTTCCAATAGCAAAGGTAAAAGAGCCGAAATTGCTTTTACCGGAATGCGACAAGCCCGGGATAAAGCAAGAGACCTTGAATTGTTAAAAGAATTAATAGAAGAGGAAAAGGTCCGGTCGGTTATCGACAAGTTGTATCCCATAGAAGAAATTGTAGAAGCACATCGTTATGTTGAAGCGGGTCATAAAAAGGGAAGTGTATTGATTAACCTTGACCATTTGCAAAAGTGATAAAATTAAGGATATATTTATATGAAAAAGACAGCAAGAGTTACGGGTGTTTTATATTTGATGGTTATTATTCTGGCTGGATTCAGTGAGGGATTTGTCCGTTCAAATTTGATAGTGTCGGGCGATGCTGCTGCTACAGCTAATAATATAATGGCTTCTGAGGGATTGTTTCGCCTTGGATTTGCCACAGATTTAATTGCATTCATGTGTGATGCTGCAATTGCCATGTTGTTTTATGTACTGTTGAAACCCGCAGGTAAAACCATCGCTTTGGTTGCTGCTGCATTCAGATTGCTGGCGCATCCTGCAATTGCCGCGGTGAACCTGCTAAATCATTTTGTTGTACTGCCTTTGTTGAGTGGTTCCGCGTATTTGTCCGGTTTTGGACAGGAACAGTTGAATGGGCTTGCAATGCTGTTTCTGGATTTACACGGATATGGTTATTTATTGGGCGGGGCGTTTTTTGGTGTTCATTTGTTTTTACTGGGATATTTATTGTACAAATCGAATTTGTTTCCGTCAATATTTGGTGTATTTATGATTATAGCCGCATTTGGATATTTGACTGAAAGTTTTGGTGATTTTCTTTTGCCGGGTAATGAAACGCTGTTTGCCTGGTTTGTGGCTGTTCCTGCAGTCATTGCCGAGTTTTCATTAACTTTATGGTTATTAATTAAAGGTGTTAAAGAACCTGCGAGCAATTGATCTCTTGTTCCGGTTCAAAATTTTTGTGTTTCTACATTATACAGGAGTAGTAGATGTTTAAGCAAAGGAAAAGTAAAGTTAGTAATTCCGATCAAAAATCTTTGCGTTTATGGCCCGGTATTGTGATTGTGATTTTACAATGGTTTATCCGATATGCTTTACCCATTATTGTGCCTGCCGCACTGGCAGTTGCCGTATTTGGTGGATTGATTTTGGGATTGGTTGTTGTGCTCTGGTGGGCGTTTTTCAGCCGGGCACCTAGAACAGATCGCTGGTTGGGCGTTTTGTTAATTATTGCGGCCATGGCGGCAACGCCTCTTGTCTTACATGAATCCATTGCAAACGGCATGATGGGTTTGATGTTTGTTGTTTACGCAACGCCTCTTGTAAGTTTATTGTTTGTCATCTGGGCTGTAATTTCTCAGCGATTTCCTGTACCTGTTAAACGGATCACTATGGTTGTTGCGGTTTTGCTGGCTTGTGGATACTGGGCGCTTTTGCGTACCGGTGGCATAACTGCCGATTTGCATATTGATTTTAGCTGGCGATGGATTTCAAGTCCTGAAGAACAACTGGTTGCGAAAGTAGATCCCCAAACAGAGTTGCCGCATCAAATTGTAGATGTTGATTCGACATTACAACCCGAATGGCCAGGCTTTAGAGGATCAGCACGTAACGGCATTGTGCACGATGTTGTTATCGATTCGAGTTGGTCAGTTACACCACCGCAGGAGATCTGGCGACGAGCTGTTGGTCCGGGTTGGTCTTCTTTTTCAGTCCACGGCAATCTTTTCTTTACACAGGAACAGCGTGGCGATGATGAAATCGTTGCGTGTTATGATTTGAAAACCGGTGAACCTTTATGGATGCACAGTGATGAAACCCGTTTCTGGGAGTCAAATGGTGGTGCGGGTCCACGTGGGACGCCCACCCTTGAGAACGGACGCGTTTATGCTTTGGGCGCAACCGGGATTTTGAATGTTTTGGATGAGCGGGACGGATCCGTGATATGGTCACGAGATATTGGAAAAGATACGGAAACAAAGGTTCCCATGTGGGGTTTTTCTGCCTCTCCGCTTGTGCTTGATGATAAGGTTATAGTTGCGGCGGCAGGTTCTCTTGTTGCCTACACGCTGGAAACCGGGGACCTGATTTGGAATTTGAATGCCGGTGGAGATTGTTACAGCTCTCCGCATTATACAAAGATTGATGGTGTTGAACAGATCCTGTTTTTAAATGAAGCAGGGATCAGGAGTGTGACTCCTGATCAAGGCAATATCCTTTGGCAGCATGCCTGGGAGGGACATCCCATAGTGCAGCCTACACTGATAGATGATGGTGAAATGCTCATTAGTGTGGATGATCGGAATGGGGTTCAATGTATAACCGTTGCGCAGGAGAATGGAAAGTGGACCGTTAATGAAAAATGGAGCTCGAAGCGGATTAATCCCTATTTTAATGATTCTGTTATTCATCAGGATTATGCCTATGGTTTTCATGGAAATGGGCTTACCTGTGTGGATTTGAAGTCCGGTGAGCGCCTGTGGAAGGGCGGCCGTTATGGCCGGGGACAGTTTATCCTTTTGGACGAGCAGGATTTAATGATTGTGTTGTCAGAAAAAGGCGAGCTTGCGCTGGTACGAGCAGTACCGGAAGGATTTCATGAACTGGTCAAATTCCCTGCTATTGAGGGCAAAACCTGGAACCATCCGGTTGTGGTTAAAGACAAACTGCTGGTACGTAATGGACAAGAGATGGTGGCTTATCAGTTAAAGTTGATGACAAGCTGAATTAATATACGTTTATTTTCAGTTGACCGGCACTTATCAAGTGCCGGTCAATTTTACAGATACGACCTTGGGTTTTAATTTCTTATGATCTATAATGAGTAGGAGATGAAATGAAAATATTAAAATTGACAATACTTCCGGTGTTTCTGGCATTTCTCTGGATCACAGTATCCGAATTTGTTCGTAATGAACTGCTGTTTAAATCCTATTGGATTGAGCATTATGAAAAATTGGGGATTGTTTTTCCGTCTGCTCCGGTTAATGGTGCGGTTTGGGGATTATGGTCGTTGCTGCTGGCAGTATTGATATTTATCCTTGCAAAGAAGTTCAGTTATGTGCAATCCTGTCTGCTTGTGTGGTTTGCGGGATTTGTGCTCATGTGGGTTGTCATTGGCAATCTGAATGTTTTGCCCTATGGGCTTTTGGTATTTGCAATTCCTTTGAGCCTGCTTGAGGTGTTTGTAGCGGGATGGATTGTTCGCAAGTTGGGTGATTTTAATTAAATTATAGAGCAGCGCTGAAAGAATCAGGGGGAAAATCAAAACATGAATAACGGGACAAATGTCCCTTAATAATATTCCGCGATGCAGGTATCTGCATCGCGATCGGGGTTTTAGATCAAAACCGGTCCTTCGATACTCTCGTACGTCCATCCAGTGATGGACGTACTCGAACTCAGGAACCGGTTTTAACGACGTATAATGAGGGGCTTGTAAGGGGAATCCGTTAAGATCAGTGTTGCCCCTTGGTTAATTTATAATGTTGTATAAATGAAAAACGGGACAAATGTCCCATTATAATATTCCGCGATGCAGGGATCTGCATCGCGATCGGGATTACAAGTGATTAACTTGCTTTAATCATTTAATTTAAATATCCCCCGGTATAGGGATCTGCATTGCAAACAGTTTTATAGCTGACAGCTGGAAGCGAATAGCTGTCAGCTAATAAATCTATTTTAATTCGAACCGATATAACACAATTGCATATCCGGGAACAATCAGGGTGTTGTTCTTGAGGGTCTGATCGCTTTCCTGAATAGAAACGGCGGGGGAGAATCCCGGTACGTTGTAAGCATTGGGATCATCATGGCGAATTGTCCATGATTTACATGCAGATGTAAGTTTTGTTCCACCCAGATCCAACGTTACTTTTTCAGCATTGTCAGTGGGATTCACTACCGCAACGGTTAAAGCACTTGAATCTTCTGTCAGAGCCGCGGAAATATCCATCGCTCCGGTATCACCGGAAATGGTTAGCGGCAGGGTGCCAAACTGTTTACGATACAGTTTTAATGGCAAACCTGTGGTTGCAAATCCGGATGTGGTAGGCGTGGTTTTGATACAGCCAATCACATTCACGGTCTGGGCATAGTTGGCCATAAAATAGAGATCGCTGTTACGGAAATACTCGTGCAGTCCCATTGCTACACCAAGCGCGTCTTTTAAATGATAGCGCACACCAAGTTCGCCATAAATATAATCGCCATACCAGAAATTCCACTCATCCATAGCAATACGGATGTCTTTTTCGGCCAGGCCATTGATTTCCTTGCGGTATTTACGATGGGCGTTGGCCCTTTTCAGGATGTCGTTCTTGAGCTGTGCCACGTGTTCAGGAACATCATCAATCTCTTTGCAATAGATGTGCTCGCTGATGAGGTTCATATAGTCGGCACATTCTTTGAGCATCATTTCGCTCCATTCACCAACTTCGCCCACACCAATGAGCTGAATATCCGGATTTACCGCCCACATGGCTTTGGCCATTTCATTGTGTTTTTTTACATACTCGGATAGCGGCATATGCCCCAGCTGCCAGCTGCCAAACATCTCATTTCCTACGGCCCAGAAATCAACATGCCAGGGTTCGGTGTGTCCGTTTGCCGCACGCAGTTTTCCCATGGGAGTATCTACAGAACCCAAAAAGTATTCCACTTCTTCCGCGACTTCTTCAACTGTGCCTAATCCGGTATTAACTGCAACAAAAGGTTCAGAATCAATGATCTGCATCAATTCCATATATTCATGAATGCCAACATCGTTATGTTCTACACCTTTCCATGCAGGATTTTTCCGTGGGGGACGTTTATCTCGCTCTCCAATACCGTCACGCCAGTTGTAACCACTTACAAAGTTACCACCGGGCCAGCGATAAACCGGTGAATCCAGTTCTTTTAACAGTGCAACTACGTCTTTGCGCCATCCTTTGATATTGTCTGCCGGCATGAGTGAGAGCGTTCCTATACGAAATTCACCTTTACCTTTACTAACAATTTCAATGCTGATATCATTGGATCTGATGCCGGAAGTAAACTCGACAGGATAGGTTTGATAATCAGCCGAGAGTGTGGTAATCTCTGCAATAACCATTGTATTCTGTTTAGAGGTCAAACGCACAATAACAGGTGCGGCAGAGGCATCACCTGAAAGAACAATGCGGCCGGTATAGTGTTTGTCTCTGACGAGTTCCAATCCACCCTGTCGTATACCGGTAAACGTGCCATTGTCCGCTAGTTTGATGATCGGTGTGTGTTCACCCGTGTAGGGATTTTGGGTATCCATAGTAACCGAACCTTTGGGGCCAATAACCTGCCAGGGAGATCCCGCTAAATGTTTAAAATCTCCAGCACGCCAAAAGGGATCATCCGCTGTGCCCCAGGGATTAAAGTCGTCTGTTACAGGATAATAAAACTTGCGGTCAAGCAACATTTCTGCCCAAATGCCGCCATAGATACATTTACCCAGGTGTTCAATAAACTGACCATAAATATATGGAGATATGGGCTCAGCTTTTTGAACCATATCGATTTTTATGGTGCCCGAAAAAAGATTGGAAACCATAACCAAAGTGATGATAAAAATAGAAATTTTTTTCATATAACACTCCTTCGAAGGGAACGATGCGCTTGGCAATTCACTAGTATGTGGAATAAATTGCCAAGATATCTACGAGTTGATGAAATGTAATATATTGTAAAATATGGTAGGATTCAAATATTAATTTGAAAAATAAATTTTGAAATTCTGTACGAATAATTGGGATTTATTTAATAAATTCCTTTACTACTGAATTTACCAATTGAATGCGACAGCGCGTTTCCCGAGAATATAATCATCAAAGACTACCGATGCAGCATGTTCAGTTAAACCAAAACAGACATGTAACGGCAATAAATGCTCTTCACGGGGATGGCAATATCTTGCAGAGGGTGCCATTGCCCATTGCTGCATCTTTGACACAGAAGTTTGAGAATCATATTGGGTTGAGCATACCTCTATGAGCCAGTTTTGAAAAGCATCATTTTGAGGATCTCCGGTGTTGGAACCACTCCAATCAAATGCCTGCATATTGTGGAAGGAAAAACCAGAGCCAATAATCAGAATGTTTTCATCCAAGAGCGGTCTAAGTGCTTTACCCAACTCAATATGTGCGACCGGATCAAGGCCCCTGATGAGTGAAAGCTGCAGCATGGAAATATCTGCTTTGGGGTACATCATTTTCATGGGAATGAACAATCCATGGTCAAAACCCCGTTTAGGATCGATTTGGCTTTCAATATCAGCATCCGATAAAAGATTACGGATCTTTGCTGCCAGTTCACGATTGCCCGGTGCTGGATATTGGATTTTATACGCTTCCGGTGGAAAGCCATAATAATCATAAAACATTTCAGGAGAGGGGTGCCCTAACAGGGTGGGTACCTTTTCTTCCCAGTGGGCACTGATAACGATAACTGCCTCCGGTTCGGGAAAAGTAGCTGGTAACTGTTCCATGAATGTGTTCATGGCCTGGTGGCTTTTGTCACCCAGAATAGGGAGGGGACCGCCGCCATGAGAAAAATAGATTACTGTTCCTTTATGTAAAGATGATTGTGTTTTGTTATCCATAACAAATGTCCTGAATTAAGTACACATTTTATATTGCCGAGTCTGACTCTACAATGGGCAACAATCTGGAGTCTATAATTGCAGCAGTACGGTGTCCCAGTCCTGCCAGATATTCCTTGTGAGATGAGAAAGCCATAAAATCAGCAAGTGAGTTCTGACGGACCAGCATAACCAGGTCCCATGTTTCATCCTGCGGGCCAATTAAAAAGCTACCGCCTTTACCCAGAAAAATCAACTCTCCATCGGTTTCTTGCAGATAAGGTGTAGTATGATCAATATATTTTTGAAATGCTTCTGCGCCGGTTATTGGCGCTTCCGGTTCAAGCTCGGGATTTGCTGAATAATCTGCTACATTTCTAAATCGCAGCAGATTGAGCATAACGATTTTTCCTGTTATATTTCTTTTGAATAAAGCTGCTCCTGCTTCCTGCGTCACTTCCAGATACTGTTCTGACATTTTAGATCCTTTTCAATTTTCTGGTTAACTGTTTTGTATTGCAACAAATTATATTGAAAAATCTTTCCAATAAAATTGAAGCGTTAATAAACAGAATAGAATTATACCAAAAGTGCGGCAATAGAAAACAGGTCGATTACATACAGCATGGGAGGGATCTGTTTGACTTTACCTGTTACCATTTTTAGAACGGTCCAGCTCAGAAATCCCCATATAATTCCCTGCGAGATCGAATAAGTAAGGGGAATTAATATCATAGCCAGAAACGCGGGGATGGCGTCGTCGAATTTTGACCAGTTGATCCGTTTAAACCGGATTCATCATAAAAACCCCAACCAGAACCAATGCAGGTGCAGTTGCAATTGAAGGTACAACAGAGAGTAATGGTGAGAAAAACATGAACGGAATGAAAAGCAGGCCTGCAACAATTGCAGTGAGGCCTGTACGTCCGCCTTCTTCAATACCTGCTGCAGATTCAATATAGCTTGTGCCGGCACTGGTGCCTGTTATACCTGAAACGGTTGTTGACAATGCATCCACAATGAGGGATTGCTTGATATTGCGCGGTTCGCCATTTTCATCCGTAATATCCGCGGCCTCGGCCACTCCAATAAAAGTTGAAAGACTGTCAAACATGTCTGTAAACAAAAAGGCAAATATTACAGGAAACATGGCCAATTGTAAGGAATGTAAAAGATCCATTTTCAACAGCAGGCTGAAATCCGGTGCGGCCCAAATTCCCTGCCAGGCTACCAGTGTTCTGGAACCAAATAATTCAGTTGCGTCTCCCCAGAATCTGCCAATGGGCCAGGCGAGCAGGGTTGTTGCGGCTATTCCAAAAATTAACGCACCATGTACTCTTTTGGCTATGAGCAAGGAAGTAATAAACAGACCTGCAATAAAGGTCCAGGTAATTGCATTCATGCTGTTCATTCCAATAACGGTAGCGGGATTTGCGATGATAAATTTTGCATTGAAAAATCCAATGATTGTTATAAATAGACCAATACCTGCCGCAACGGCATATCGTATCTGTTTGGGGATTGCCTTTACAATCATTGTGCGAATATTGAATATGGACAACAATAGAAAAATAATACCAGACCAAAAGGTAGCACCCAATGCAGTTTCCCAAGGAATACCCATGCCCAGCACAACTGAAAATGTGAAAAATGCATTAATACCCATGCCTGGTGCCAATACTATCGGGTTATTGGCATAAATACCCATCATTATACTACTGAATGCGCTAACCAGCACGGTTGCTGTCAATACCGCACTAAAGGGCATCCCTGTTTCGCTTATCATTGCGGGATTAACAACGATTATGTACATAGTTGCCAGAAAAGAAGTTATACCGGCAATGATTTCAGTTTTAATTGTGGTGCCGTTCTTTTCAAGATCGAAAATACTCAGCATGTCATTTCCCTCTTTTTAAAATTCCCATTTCAGTCCGCAAGTCGGCATAAACTGCCATCCTTCATATGGCAAAAAGTTTTTACTGATTTCAACCTCGCTGCCAATTGCCAGATGTTTACCCAGAATATACCAGAGTTGGGGTTCGGTTTGTATGATGGTTTGTTTTTCTCCTGAAAAGTCGTCCTGAGTCCAGATATCCCAATAACCGGTGAAATGAATTTTATCATTAAATAAAGATTTAAACCAGACAAATGTGATCTGCATATCCGGATTGTCAGATCCCCATTGATACCGGTAAAGCAGTTCTGTATTGAGGGTGATGAATTTCAGGTCAATAGGATACGTGAGGCCGGCAAGCCACGCATGCCCCAATGGAATTGCGAATGTTGAGCCTTCATCGTCCGGTATTGCCATAACTCCATCATTATATTGAACAGTAGCTGAAAGTCCTGGTACAAATGGCAGGTTGATATATCGGGCAAATTCCCAATATCCCATAGACATGCTTTGGTTACCGGGGTAATCATAATCCATATCAACAAAGAAAAATGTAGCGCCATATTCATCGGGTTTGAACATTTCCAGCGTGGTTGTCACATATTCACGATCTTTGCCAAAATCGTAATGGACTTGGAGATTTTGCGCAGCCAGGCTGCCAGCAAAACATATTATTAGCCAGATTATATATTTTTTCATTTTTTTCCTTTCAATTCAAATGGGAAACAGGAGATAAATATAAAGAACTGCGGTTATTGTTGATAGCAATCCAATTGGTATGTCTGTTCAAGAAGATAGTCATAAATGTGTTGATGCAATGGAACACCTTATTTTACAAAACACCGGATTCCAAATCTTATGTTGAACTCAAGAATATATAAATGATTATCAATTATTGCAATATCAAAACCAGTATGATCAATGCCCAATGCCATAATTACAGCTTGTACAAAACTAATAAACACCGGTGTGAAATTGTTCATGTAAATGATGCCACTTTTTCCCATAGAATATTTAACTGCTTTGTCCACTCTTTGAAAAGTTAATTCAACCAGAATCTTTTCAAAGGAACAGAGAGTGTTTGGCTATATCAAAATATAGGGACCATGCCTGGGAAAAACAGTCAGAAGCATTCGGGTCATTTCGCTTTTGTCATGACTCAAATGGAAACTGTTAATATTAGGGATACAATTTTTAAAATCCATGAAACCAAAATAATTATAAAACTTGTTGCTTTTATATCACACTTGACCATATCATGTCACACTTTAATAATAAAATAATTAAAAATTTACGTAATATATACTAAAAATAAACTATTCTTAAATGTTCAAGTTGTGAGTTTGTTTAATTTATTGTTTTTAAATGATTTGCGTTAATCTGGATTGTACGTAAATTAGTTATTTTTCGACAATATTTTACAAATTAATAACATTTTTGTAATTCATGTGGCATACTAGTTGCTTAAAACAGTTCAAAAGATAATAAATATAATCACTATTCAAATCCATAAAAAGGAGAGACTATGAAAATTGCCAAGATGATTGGAGTAGTTGCAGGGATTCTTGTGTTTGCTATGCCTTCATTTGCCAAAGTTTCCAGTATGCAGTTGTTTTATTTAGTAAAGCAAGCGTTTCCTGAAGCACAGGAATTAAACATTTTTATTTCAAGAGATAACCTTGCTGAAGAAAAAGACAAAATTTCACGTGCAACTGTGCAATTTGGTGTCAAGGCTATTATCTATGACATTAATGATGCTTCAGACATTGGTAATGGTACCAAAAAAATCGGCAATAACAGTGTGTTGGTAGTTTACGATGATTACATTTTTGAAAACAGTAAAAACAAATTGTACATTTTATCAAAATGTAAAGAAAAACAAATCGCATTAGTAACTTCATCTATGGATTATATTCAATCCGGAGCGCTTTTGGGTTATATTGAAGAAGCAGATCAAAAAACCATTATTTTGAATCTGACCCATTATGATTACCTGAAAGATAAATTTACTTCAGAAACCATTCAGAAATTAGGTGTTAAAGAGGTTATACCTAAGGATTTCTTAACCTCTGCAAATTAAACAAGTTGTATATTATATTAAAAAAGGGCAACCTGTTAAACAGGATGCCCTTTTTTTTTTATATCTATGTAATTATTTCCATGGGGGAGTATCAGGCAGTAATTTTTCAAATTCAGCAATAAGTTTTGCTTCATAATCTGAATTGTAATTACCATTTTTAAATACATCAGCAGCTTCGTTCAAAAAGAACTCCCATGATTCATCTTCATGTCCCGGTTTAATGGGAAAGAATAATGCTTCATTTGCTTTTGCCGCTTTCATATCACCAGGAGCATCACCAATCATTATGACTTTATCCATATCATATTTTCCATCGGCAGCCATATGGATGATCTCTTTTTTATTGCCCATTTCCTGACCCGCAATTACGCGTGTATATTGTGCAATATCATGCTCTTTCCATTCACGTTCAAGAGCTTCATAAGGTGTTGCAGAACAAACAATAATGTCTGCCCATTCAGCTACTTTTTGCAGACTTTCGCGTACAAAGGGGAATGGTGGTACATTGTACACAATATCAGTAACCGTATTATTAACAGCTTCACTCCATTCCAACGCCTGTTTCAAACCGGGATCCTGAGTTTTTTCTACTTCAGCGATCAATGCAGGATTTCCAAGTTTGGTTTCACGTTCAATCCAGTCACGTACAGCCTGAGCTTCAGGGATTTTTGCATTACGTTTCTGAACATCCGGCCAATCTTTCAAAAGATCGAGAGTCATGGTCAATGCCGGGAAACGGTTAATTCCTCTCCATTTGGAATAGAGATTTACAAATTCAGCAGCTGCACGTGCATATTTGGAGACTGGCTGCAAGTCCCAGTATTTGATGATATTGGGAATAAAACATTCTTTGTGTTTAATTTCCATTGAATCAAAAGCACATCCATCAGAGTCAATGGCAATAAGAAATTTATGTTTAGGGTCCATGGATTTCAGAACCGATTGTGGATCAGACATATGGTTTTTTCCTTTTGTTTATCATTTAAAATTACTGCTTAACGTTCACCTTCCGGAACATATTTGGGTAATTTTTGTCCGGCAAATATTTTTTCAAAACGTGCAAAACGTTGTAATCCGTTAATTTTGGGAACACTTACCCAATCTTCACCAATTAATGGGCGCGCGTATTTAACAAATTCATCAGTTACATCATATTTATTTGCTGAAATCCATTCTTTGGGGAATTCGCGTTCTGAATTAGCAACAAGATCAAGAGGAACTTTATCAAAATCAACGTTATAAATAAGGCCGGGTTTACGTAAGATTGTAGACATGTAACCTGAGCCATGTTCCAAAGCGATTACAACACAATTTTGTCCAACTTTGTATGATTCATCCAAATCTACGGTTGAAGCATAGATAATTGTATCTCTTTGATCGGTACCTGAAACCTGTCCGCGTGCAGCACCTTTGGCTTTGATACCTACTTTGTTCAGATGGTTTACAACAACCTGTTGAGCCGTAAACATACTGGAACTGAATTCGGTATGACCAAAAGAGTCTTTAACTTCGCCAATATCACCCACATTCAGGCCTTCACTTACAACGACAACACAGCGACCACTTTTATTCAATTCATCGTTTACATTGTCGGTCAATTCATCAAGTGTCAATTCTGATTCAGGCATATAAATCTGTAATGGCATTTCGCGTTTGGGATCAGCAAGACGAGCTGCAGCAGGGATAAAACCGATTTTGCGACCCATTGCCTGTAAAACGAGAACAGGATCAGCCGGGCTAGAACCCAGGTTTTCTTCGTTTGCGTTTTGAACATTCAAAGCCCAGTATCTGGCAACACTACCGTAACCGGGTGTATGGTCAATCAGTTTAAATTCAGAGTCACCTACATCGTTATCAATTGTTTTGGAACCACCCACTGCGATCAAATCCAGACCCCGTTCATGGGCCAGTTTGGCGATCTTGTTTGCGGTATCCATGGAATCATTTCCACCGATATAGAAAAAATAGCCTACATTGTGAGCTTTTAAAACCTCTACAACCCTTTCAAAATCTTCTTCCTGGTGGGCTTTGAGTTTATAGCGGCAGGAACCGATAGAACCTGCTGCGGGAGTATTGCGAAGTAAGCTGATTTCTTCTTCTTTTTGGGCAGAGATATCTAACAGTTCTTCTTTTAACACACCTTCAATACCATGCCATCCGCCGTAAATTTTCTCAAATTTATCCGGAAACATTTTACATGTTTCAATAATACCGCGCAGGGTATTATTGATAACCGGAGACGGACCACCGGATTGAGCAACAACCACATTTTTATTTGCCGGCATTGCAAATCCTCCACATATTTCTATTTATTTTTTATCTTAATTAAAATGGATCATCTTTGAGTCTGTAAAGCATTTCACCAGCTTTGGCAACATATAAAATGCCTTCATCTTCACGATCCATGAAATCATTTTTATTTATTGTATTGGGATCACGATATCCCATGTTGATTTTTTCGCAGACCTCTGGTGGAATTTGAGTTGCCAGAGTAACTTTAATTCTGGGCTTTTCCACACCGTCTTCAAATGTTCCAATACCGCGTACATGTGTGGAATGTGCCATTACACCACCCGGAACATCTGTAAATTTATCCATCTGTTTTACAAAATAATCTCTAACGTGATAACCAATTTTTTCAATGTGCTCACCATGGGTAATAGAGACTTCTTTGATATGGGGTGCATAGATAATCAGTTCGCCACCGTCAGCAACCACAGGTTCGAGTTTATACATACACTTACCGCCTGTCCACAAGTCATCATACATTTCAGGCGCACAAGAGAGAACCGTGTGAAAAGGTTTGTCTTTATATACAATGTGGAGCTTGTCTGACAAGTCTGAAGCACTTTCCCATGCTTCTTTGGGATCACCAATATACAATCCTGCCAGATCATATCCCTTAACAACCAGGCTTGCGCAAATCTGTTTGACGGGGAGCATTTTTGCCGCTTCATCAACTACCTTGCGGACCGGGGTATATTTTGTACCGATAATTTTGGGATTCGTAATGAGCGCACCCAGCCAGTGGAACATGTCGATGATTTCCTGTCCCGCAATTCCGGGGAACAGGTACTTGGTACCACCCGAGAATCCAACAACTTCGTGCGGAAATGTGGGACCAATGATGAGTATATAATCGTAATTCAGTACCATCTTGTTGATGGTTATATCCACTTTTTGCTTTAACAGACCATTTGAAATTTCTGCAACTTTATCTTCAGAAAGCGTTCCAATGACTGCAAGCTGGTTGGGATCTTTCCAGTGATGATTAAAAAAGCGAGCTTTGGGATAGGTTGTGGTTCTTTCTTCCTGGGTAATGCCAACACGATGGTTGATTGCTTCATCCGACATTGGGGGGTGTGTACCCAATGCTACAATAAAGTCAAGTAATTCTACCTTGTCTGCAAGCAACCCATATACCGTACGAAACATAACATCGATGGGAGCCGTGCGAGAATGGTCTGGTATTACCGCAAGAATTTTTTTATTGTCTAAATCATAATTTTTCAAGCCCTCGGTACAGATGTCTAATATCTGTTTTTCGTCGAGCTTTTTTTCTGTAGAACCGAATCCTGTTACCATTTTATACCTGTAATTATAATATTGATATTATCATTCTTTTGTAATAAAAGACCTTTGGGTCATAAACCCAAAGGTCTGTAAAAATTAAGCTACATAAGTAGAAGCTGATGTGCTGCCGCCACGACCAGTCCAGTTTGTGTGGAAATATTCGCCGCGAGGTTTGTCAACACGTTCGTAGGTGTGAGCGCCAAAATAATCACGTTGTGCCTGAAGTAAATTAGCGGGTAATCTTTCACTGCGGTAACCGTCAAAATAAGATAATGCGCTACTGAAAGCTGGTACAGGAATACCCATTTCAACAGCTTTGGAAATAACGGCTCTCCATGCTTGCTGATTGTTTTCAATGATACCTTTGAAATACGGATCAAGCAGCAAGTTTGCTAATTCAGGATTATTGTCAAAAGCTTCTTTGATTTTTCCGAGGAATTGCGCACGGATGATACAACCTTCACGCCACATAAGAGCGATTTCACCATATTTCAGGTCCCAGTTGTATTCAGCCGCTGCAGCTCTAATCAATTGATACCCCTGAGCGTAAGAACAAATCTTGGAAGCGTACAATGCTTTACGAATCATTTCAATGAATTCTTCCTTGTTGCCGTCAAATTTTACATCCGGGCCTTTGAGTTCTTTGGATGCGGCAACGCGTTCTTCTTTGATTGCGCTCATGGTACGTGCGAATACAGCTTCGGCTACCGTCTGCGCGGGAATACCTATATCCAGTGCTGCAACACTGGTCCATTTTCCGGTACCTTTTTGGCCAGCAGTGTCAAGAATAACTTCTGGCATGGCTTTGCCGGTTTCTTCATCTTTTTTAGCCATAATATCACGGGTAATTTCGATGAGATAACTGTCCAGTTCGCCTTTGTTCCATTCATCAAAGATTTTGTGCATTTCATCATAAGATAAACCAAGAACATTTTCCATTAAAGAGTAGGCTTCACAGATCATCTGCATGTCACCATATTCGATACCATTGTGTACCATTTTTACAAAGTGACCTGCACCATCGCTGCCAACCCATTGACAACAGGGTTCGCCCATAGCTTTGGCAGAAATGTCCTGGAAAATGTCTTTAACGTGCGGCCATGCGTCTGGTGAACCACCGGGCATGATTGAAGGACCTTTGAGAGCGCCTTCTTCGCCACCGGAAACACCGGTACCGATATATTGCAAACCTTTTTCTTCAAGGTACTGGGTACGACGAATTGTGTCCGGAAAATGACTGTTACCACCATCGATGATGATATCACCTTTGTCTAAATGGGGGATGATCATTTCAATAAAATCATCAACCGGTTTACCTGCCTTAACCATTAACATAACACGGCGAGGGGTTTTAAGATTAGAAACCAGTTCTTCAATGCTGTAACATCCAACAATATTTTTACCTTTGGCGCGACCATTCATGAAATTGTCAACTTTGGCAGTTGTACGATTAAAAGCTGCAACAGTATAACCATGACTTTCCATATTTAAAATCAGGTTTTCGCCCATAACGGCCAAACCAATCAGGCCGATATCACATTTGCTCATATTGTAAATCTCCTTCTCTATCGCTTTTATATTAATTTTTATATTATATTGTCATTGCTGTATAGCCACCATCAACGCGGATCAGCGCGCCGGTAACAAAGGAAGCAGCTTTTTCTGACGATAACCAGATTGTAGCACCAACCAATTCTTCAGCGTCACCAAAACGATCCATGGGAGTATGACGCATAATGGATTCTGTACGTTCCGGGGTCAGGATTTTGCGGTTTTGTTCTGCCGGAAAGAATCCGGGGGCAATTGCATTTACACGTACACCCTGTGTTGCCCATTCACGTGCCAGGTATTGTGTCATATTATTTATTCCTGCCTTGCTTACACCATAAGTGAATACTTTGGAGAGTGGTGGGCCTGAAGAAGCAGAAGAAATATTGATAATGCTGCCTTTGACCTTGTCGTCAATCATTTGTTTTGCAAAAATCTGGCAAGCCATGAAAATACTTTTCAAGTTAACCTGGATGATTTTGTCCCATTCGTTTTCTGTGATTTCAAAAAATGGGGTGCTGGAATTGATACCAGGTGCATTGATTAAAATACTTGTGGTTCCCAGTTCTTTGCGAATTTGTGCTTCTGCATTTTCAAGATCAGATTTAGATGTAGCATCTACCTTGATTGCTATAGATTTAACACCCTGCTCGCGAATAGAAGCAGCCATCTTTTCTGCATTTTCAAGATTCAGGTCGAGAATGGCAATATCTGCACCGGCTTTTGCCAGTCCATGGGCCATTTCACCGGCAAGAACACCGGCACCACCAATAACGGCAGCAACCTGTCCTTTTAAACTAAACATGTTTTCTACGTAACTCAATAAATACCTCCAGTCTAAACGGGAATGCAACAAATTTTGGATTGATCTGCTGCATTTATTAATTTATATAACATATTGTAAAACAAATCACTTTTTAAAATTCCGGTATTTTCCGGAAAATTAAAAACTGAATAAAAATTAAACGTCAAACAGGCCAAACAACATTAATCCACTGGAACCTGGGCTTTAACGCTGCCTTTTAAATTTGCGCCGCATGTTTCACGTACCATCAAATGTGTATTGATCAGAATTTTATGCGGTTTAACTGTTTTGTTCCGGTTTTTGATACGTTTTAAAAGCAATTCTGTTGCTTTGCGGCCTATTTCCTTTGCGGGCTGAGCCACAGTTGTCAAAGATGTTTCTAAATATGATGCTACTCCCGTGTCGTCAAAACCGATTACTGAAACATCTTCGGGAACACGTTTACCGCGTTCCATAAATGCCCTTATTAATCCTATAGCCACCGAATCATTGTAACAAAATACAGCATCGGGACATTGAAAGTCACAGCCCAATAGTTCCAGCCCTGCGTTGTAGCCATCATCAAGACGCCATCCGCCTTTACGTATCATTTTTTCATCAAAGGGTACATCATAATGTGCTAATGCTTTTTTGTATCCCTTTAAACGACGTTCACTGGCAAGGGCAAGATCGGGACCGCTGATATAGGCTATGTGTTTACGCCCGAGCTTTAACAGGTGCGATGTAGCCTGGTACGAACCACTTTCATCATCAACCCTTACAAGATCCGCTTCAATACCCGGCAATTCAGCCAGCAGTACGAATGGAAACTTGTCTTTTTGCAGGTCTTTGATCTGTACAGGGTCGTGACCTTTTTGCAGTGGGAAAATGATCAATCCGTCTACACGTCTGCGTTTTAACAGGTTGATAGTTTTTACCTGTCGTTCCCAGTCTACATGAGAGTTGCTGATGATCAGATTGTATTCATTTTCATCGCAAATCTCTTCAACACCCAGGGCAAGTTTGCTGTAAAGCGGGTTGGATACATCTTTGACCAAGAGTCCAAGAATGCCTGTTTTGTTGAGAGCCAGAGCGCGGGCAACTTCGTTTGGACGATAATTATGTTCTTTAATTATCGCCATAACCCGTTCATGTGTTTTTTTGCTAACCGTTGGGCTATTATTTAAAACACCTGAAACGGTAGCCCGCGACACTCCTGCTAATTTTGCAATATCACCTATAGTCATTGGCATTTTGAGGGACCAGTCAATTTTTATTTAAATCCGAACCAGCTCGGTACCAGCAATGATATCTTGGGTATATAGGTAACAATGAACAATACAACAATCATTGCCATAAAGAATGGTAATATATGGCGAATTACTTTGGTAATTGTGGTTTCAGCAATACCACATCCTACAAACAAACATGATCCAACCGGTGGGGTACAAATACCGATACAAAGGTTCATGATCATAACAATACCGAAATGAATGGGGTGTACACCCAGATTCATAACGATAGGCAAAAAGATGGGAGTAAAGATCAGTACCGCCGGGGTCATGTCCATAAATGTTCCAACGAACAACAACAACAAGTTGATGATCAACAGAATAATGATAGGATTGTTGCTAATACTCAAGAGACCTGCACTAATGTCTTGCGGGATGCTCTGGTAAGCGAGTACCCATGACATTGCCATAGAGGTTCCAATGAGCAGCATAACAACAGCTGTGGTAATACCTGACTGCAAAAAGATGTCTGGCAAATCTTTGAGTTTAACTTCACGATAAACAAATACCGAGAGGAAAAACGCGTAAACTACTGCGATGGCTGAAGCTTCAGTAGCTGTAAAAATACCTGCAAGAATACCACCCATAACCAATACAATTAGAAAAAGTGCTGGTATTGCAATTAAGAATTTTACAATACTTTCTTTGAAACCAAAGGTAACGCCTTTTCCGTAACCTTTTTTGATTGAAATAAAACCGCTAACAACCATAAGGCCAAGACCCATCAAGATACCGGGCAGAAAACCCGCTAAAAAGATAGCGGCAATAGAAACAGCACCACCGGTTGCCAAAGAGTAAACAATCATAACGTTGCTTGGTGGAATCAACAGCCCGGTTGTTGCAGCAGTAATGGTAACTGATGCGTTGAAATCACGGTGATAGCCTTCTTTGTTCATCAGCGGGATCATGAAACCACCCACACTGGAAACAGCGGCAACCGCGGAACCGGAAATTGCACCAAAGAACATACATGTCATGATATTTACATAAGAGAGTCCACCCGGAAACCGACCAACCAGCACATTCGCAAAGTCGATTAAACGGCGAGCAATACCACCACGTCCCATGAGCTGTCCGGCAAGAATGAAAAAGGGAATAGCCAGCAGAGCAAAGCTGTCAATACCCGTTGTAATGGTAAGCGCTACAAGCTTAAACCCAGGCAGTCCGCCGATCGCAAAAATGGTGAATAATGTGGACAATCCGATTGAAAACGCAATAGGTACATTTAAAACCAGTAATATCAAAAATGTTGATAATAAAGTAATTAGGGGCCAGTCCATAAATATTCCTGTTTATTTATAAATTCGTTCAAATAATGCTTTTTATCGTTTTAAAAGTATTGATTAAAAATTCAATGCAATATATGGTAATGAAAAAACCGGCAATAGGAACTGCCAGGTATACATAACCTACATGTATTCCCAGAGCGGGTGAAATCTGTTTTTGTAGCAGCGTAAGCGATACCAATTGGATGCCACCAATAAAAAGAACGGATACTGCAAAGAAAGTAACAAACGCATATACAAAAATTTCTGTATAAAGTCTTTTCTTTGGCTCAAGTTTGCCAACAAAGTAATCAATACCCAGGTGCGCATGGCGATGCAGCGCTACAGCAGAGCCCAAAAGCCCTACCCAGATCATCAGATAAATTGCCAGTTCTTCAGTCCATGAACTGGGATCTTTCATGATAAAACGGGTAATAACCTGCCAGGTAACATCGATGACCAGAATGGCCATCGATGCTGCTGTTAAATATTCTAAAAATTTATCAAGACCTAATTTCAATTTTAAGAGCATTATTGTACCTCAAGAATTCTGCTGGTTAAATCACCAATTTTGGTGCCGTCAAACTCTTTCCAGAGTTCTTTGCCTTTTTCAATAAAGGGGCCTTTTTCAGGATGGTAAACTTTGAGGCCTTTTTCTTCCATCTCTTTCAGACATGAATCAACAAATTCTTTCCATACTTTACGTTGGTAATCAACAGAAAGTTCGGCTGCTTTTTGTACAATCTGTTGTTGTTCGGGAGTGAGTTTGTTCCAGGTGATGGTGCTGATCAGAACAACATCGGGAACGGCAGTATGTTCGTCCAGACTATAATGTTTAGCAATTTCGTAATGGTTTGCGGTATACAAGCTGGGTGCATTGTTTTCGGCACCGTCTACTACACCTTGCTGCAATGAGGTATAGAGTTCGCCCCAGGAGATGGGGGTAGCTGAACCACCCAGAGCCTGGATCATTTTAATAGCCATAGGACTCTGTTGGGTACGGATCTTGAGACCCTGGAGGTCTTCGGGTTTGAGGATAGGAGTTTTTGTGGTGTAAAAACTACGAGCGCCGGCATCGTAATAAACGAGACCTTTAAGGCCAGAGCTTTCGCCAGAGTCTAACAGTTCGCGTCCGATTGGGCCGTTAAATACTGCCCATTTGTGGGCTTCATCGCGGAACAGAAACGGCATTGCGTATACACCCATTTCAGGAACAAAACTTTCAAGCGCGCTGCTTGATACTTTGGTCATATCCAGACTACCGATTTGGAGCTGCTCAATACATTCTTTTTCATTACCCAATTGTTCGTTAGGGAAAATTTTCATAACCATGGTAGAGTCTGAAAGTTCAAAGATTTTTTGGGCCATAAACGCCATACCTTTGTGTACAGGGTGCTGTTCATTCAGACCATGCGCGATTTTCAAAGTAACCACTTTTTTACCGCCGCCGCCACAACCGGTAAAAAGTAAAGATACAAAAATTGTAAATACTACAAGCCACTTGACAGACTTGAAATGCATATTAACCTCCAATATATTGAATTTAAACCGGTTCAAATTTATTCACGAATATAATAATAACTGGATTAATTGTCAATGATTTTAGGAATCCGATTGCTTTTAGTTTAGTTTATCGGCATACCTATAAAAAAAAAGGCCGGCAAAAGCGCCAGCCATAACATTTGTATTCAGATAAAAGAGCTATTAATCTTCAATAGCAATAGCTTCTGCAGGACAAGATTCAGCAGCTTCTTGTGCACCATCTTCTGAATCAGCAGGAACCTGATCAACAATAACTTTTGCTACATCGTCATCCATTTCGAAAACCTCTGGACATGTATCTACACACAATTCGCAACCTGTGCAGAGATCCGGATCAACTACAGCCTTCATGTTTCTTCCTCCATATTAAATTGGCCTTTGTAAAATTATCAAATAAATTTACAAACTATACGATTAGGAAACAAGTATTTTTATTTGTTGTGAAAAATTTTTATAATAGGGATAAATAAAAATTACGGAGAATACTTTGCTCAATTATATCTGGCTTTTACTGATAGCGGTTGCGGTGATTGTTGCGGGTTTTACCCACAATATGGAACTCTTGACAGACACAGTGCTTAGCAGTGCCAAAAGTTCGGTGGGGATTGCTTTTGATTTGATTGGTATTATGACCCTGTGGTTAGGGATGATGAAGATTGCTGAAGAAGCGGGATTCATTCGCTTTTTGGCGCGTCTTGTTCGGCCAATTGCAAAATTCCTGTTTCCGGATGTTCCGCAGGACCACCCCGCAATAGGTGCAGTTACGCTAAATCTTTCCGCAAACTGGCTGGGGCTCGGAAACGCGGCCACGCCATTCGGCATAAAGGCAATGGAAGAACTACAGACCTTGAATCCTGACAAGGACACTGCTACCAACGCGCAGATCATGCTGCTGGGGCTAAATACTGCCAGTATTACATTGATACCCATGACCATGATTGGTGTACGTGTTGGCCTGAATTCTGTTAATCCTGTTGATATCATATTTACGATTATATTTTCATCGTTAATGGCTACGCTTGCAGTGATTTTTGTTGTAAAGCTGTTCATTCACCTGGGAAGCGGCAAGGGGATTGGCGCTTTAAAGAATTATACCATTGCTGTTGCGGGTATTGCCGGTTTGGGTGCATTCATTTATTTTACCGGTATTGGCAGGGCGCTTTTGTTCATCATGAACTCTGAGGCCTTTAAGCATAGCATTACATCCTTTTCATATTGGGTGATACCAACGTTATTGTTACTGATCCCCTTTGTTGCAATATTAAAAAAGCTTCCCATTTATGAATTGTTTATTGAAGGTGCCAAAGAGGGATTTCAGGTAGCGGTGCGCATCATTCCGTATCTGGTAGCGATCCTTGTGGCTGTGGGGATGTTTAGAGCATCGGGTGCTATGGGTGTACTGGTAAAAATTCTCGCTCCGTTAACGGATTTGATTGGAATGCCTGCGGAAATACTTCCCGCGGCGCTGATGCGGCCCTTGTCCGGCAGCGGAACATTGGGACTGGTTACCGAGTTGATGCAAACCCATGGGCCGGATTCGTTTATCGGAAATTTGGGATCAACCCTGTACGGCTGCACGGAAACCACATTTTATGTTATTGCGGTCTATTTTGGTGCGGTGAATATAAAAAATACCCGATTTGCGGTTGCTGCCGGTTTAATTGCGGATGTGGTGGGTGTTTTGGCTGCACTTTATATTTGCAGGATTTTGTTTCTATAGTAAGATGATGATATTGAAAGTGACAATAAGGCAGATATTTTATTACCTTGATTTTTTTGTTTTATTGTATTGCTTTTTTTGGATTTATGTTTATTTTTAAAAAGAAGGTGTCTGTATAAAAAAGGAGTTTATATATGCAATGTCAGTTTGGAGTTTTTGGTCTTGGGGTAATGGGTGCCAGCGTAGCTTTGAATATGGAGCGCAACCGGATCCCGGTTGCCGTATATAATTATACCTATGACCTGACTGAAAATTTTTTACAACGGGCAGGGATGGATAAAAATATTGTTGCCGCCAGAACCGTTTTTGAATTTGTTCAGGCACTTGAACGTCCCCGTAGGATTTTAATTATGGTGACTGCCGGTACAGCGGTAGACGCGGTGATCCAGAAACTGGTGCCGCATCTGGAGCCGGGCGATATTTTGATTGACGGTGGAAACTCTCATTTTTCTGATACTGACAGGCGTATTGATAACCTGGAAGGAACCGGTATTCAATACATTGGTATGGGCATTAGCGGTGGCGAGCAGGGAGCTTTATGGGGCCCCAGTATGATGCCGGGCGGTGACCAGGGTGTGTACCAGTACCTTGAACCTTATTTAAACCGGATTGCCGCCAAAGTCGGTGAAAAAGCTGAGCCTTGTGTGAGTTATATTGGTCAACGAAGCGCGGGGCATTTTGTGAAAATGGTGCATAACGGCATCGAGTATGGGGATATGCAGCTCATTGCCGAAGCTTATGACTTGCTGCGATATGGTTTGGGTTTGACCCCGGACCAAGTTTCAAAAACCTTTGCCGATTGGAACAAACAGGAACTCTCTTCTTATCTTATTGAAATTACATCGAAAATTGTAAATTTTCCGGACGACCAGAATAAAAAAGGTATTTTGCTGGATAATATTCTTGATAGAGCCGGCATGAAGGGTACCGGTACATGGACCGGACAAGCTGCATTGGATTTGGGTGAACCCATACCAACAATAATTTCTGCATTGCACGCTCGCGCGCTTTCAGGACTGGACGAGGAGCGCCCTCTTGCGCAAAAGGCGTATGGCTCCAGTGTAGAGACGTTTCAGGGCGACGCTGAAACATGGATACCCAAGATCCGTGACGCGGTATATGCCTCCAAAATCTGTTCGTACGCGCAGGGATTTGTACTGCTGCGACGGGCTTCGCAGGAATACAGGTATTGCCTGAAAATGAGCGAGATTGCCAAGATCTGGCGGGGCGGCTGTATTATCCGTGCGGATTTTTTAGACAAGATTTATGAAGCTTTTGACCGGAATCCCGATTTACCCAATCTGTTGGTGGATGATGGTTTTATTAAAGAAATTCAACCTTGTGTTTCAGGATGGCGTGAGGTGGTTGCCGAGGGTGCGATAATGGGTGTACCTTTGCCGGCAATCTCGGCGTCGCTGGCGTATTTTGAGGCTTTGCGTCGCGATCGTTTGCCCGCGAACCTGATCCAGGCGCAGCGGGATTTTTTCGGCGCGCATACTTATAAACGTACCGATAAAGAGGGTACGTTCCACACCGATTGGGAAGGGTAGGATTAATAGAATACGGATAAAGCAGGTTTACAAGTGTTAAATTTCTGGTTCCAAAGCAGACAGACTGTGTGAAAATATCACAATTGAACAGCAAGATTGATATTTTGGGGAAACAATAAGTTGAAAAGAGAATAAAAGTAATTTTTTGTTTTCTTTTCAATACTTTTACGCATTTTAATAATATTTACAAGCTTCTTTACACCAACTATATTCATTACTCTTTTCATATTATAAGCCAATACGGATAAACTCATCTCGGTTTTAACCATTTCGAGCCCTTTACAGAGGAAATAATAATGCCCCATCGCATGCTTTATGGTTCCGAATGGGTGTTCTACCAAATTTCGTCTGGCAGCAATGATTTCCGGATTTTCTTTGACCCGTTGACGCATTTCTTCTAATATTTCTTCATGTTCCCAACGATAAATACGTCGAACATCTTTAGATTTTGTACATTTTGATTTTTGCTTACATTGCCGACAAGCGGCAGTCCAATATACCTTTTCTATTTTACCTCCATGATTCCTGGCCCATGACCATTTCAAGTATTGTTTTGCGGGACAAATATAGCAATCATTTTTTGCATCATATTTAAAATCTTTATTGGAATAAAGCCCTTTTTCACTGTTATGCGATCTATTACTTTCCGGTAGAAAACATTTGATGTTATTATCATAGCATTTTTTAATTTCACCCCTCTCTTGATATCCTAAATCCGCGACAGCTTTGAACCCTCCAATTTTAAATAACTCTTTCACCCTGTTTGTCATATTATCTAGTTGATGAAGGTCATCCCCTTCGTTTGTAATATCAAAATCAACAATCAGTTTGTATTTCCTGTCAACGGCACTTTGAACATTGTAACACGCATCTTGCCCATTATGTCCCGTTCGCATAACACGACAGTCAGGATCAGTCAGGGCAAGCTGAGTTTCACCTGATTCCTTTAATTTGGCTTCATATTCTTGTAGAATGTTTTTTTGTGCCTTTAGCTGTTCAATCTTTTTTTTTACTTCTTTCCTAGTTGATCTTGATATTTCATTTTCATTGCAATCATTTTGTTCAATATTATCAAGATACTCATTAATACTTTGATCAATTTCTTTGATAAGTTTTGTGATCTTATTTTTACTATATGCCTTTCGGGTATGATTGACCGCTGCGAATTTACTACCGTCTATCGCAATTAATTCCAACTCAAATAAATTGAGCTCCCGGCAATAAAAAACAAATTCACGGTGTACTTTTTTTAAGGCTTCTTTATTGTTTTTTCTAAAATCAGCAATTGTTTTGAAATCCGGTCGTAAACCTCTTAATAACCACATCACTTCCAAGTTTTTGTTTGTTTCTTTTTCAAGCAAGCGACTGGAGCGAACTTTGTTCAAATAGCCATAAATATATAATTTTAAAATATCTGCTGGATTATAAGGTTTTCTTCCTGTTGCTTTGGGATCGGCATGGGTAAATCCTAATTGATTCAAATCCAGCATATCAACATAAGCGTCCAAAAACCTTACGGGATTATCTTCTGTAACATAATCATCCAGTACTGACGGAAACAGCGTTTCCTGGTTTCGAGTATGGCCCTGAACATAGCGCATATTTCATCCTCCATTCAAGAAACAATATCTGATAAATATATCACTTTTTCAAGGCCGTTTTCACACAGTCTGAGAGTCTTGGAACCAGGATAAATTTAGAATGCCGGCCCTTCGATACGTCCCGAAGCAAGTTCGGGACACTCAGGGACTGGTCTGGTATTTTTATCTTTCCGTGTGAATTTGTCTTCTGTAAATAAAAACCCCGATTCTTGATATTATCAGGAACCGGGGTTTTTATTTATAATTAATTAAAAGATCTTACCAGATTTTGGCTCGATCTTCTGCTTTACGGTACATGGGGTTGCCGGGTTGTACATCAAAGGCGGCATAAAATTCGGGCATATTGGTCAAGGGACCATTTACTCTAAAGTTGCCGGGAGAGTGCACATCTTCTTTTAATCGGCGCATCAGTTCTTTATCGCGAATGGTTTGGCGCCAGAGCTGCGCGTAACCAATAAAGAAGCGTTGCTTGTCTGTTAATTCGTCAATGGGAGCCGGCGTTTCTTTGCCTTCAAGGGATTTGAGATAGGCAGTATAAGATACATTTAATCCACCCAGATCAGCAATGTTTTCACCCAGGGTGAGTTTGCCATCTACATGCAAAGAATCAAACACGGTCATGTTGTTGAACTGATCAACAAGGATCTGTGAGCGTTCTTTAAAGCGTTCACCATCTTCTTCAGTCCACCAGTCATTGATGTTACCGTTCAGATCATATTGGCGGCCCTGGTCATCAAATCCATGTGTCATTTCGTGACCAATAACCAGACCAATTGCGCCATAGTTAACCGCATCGTCTGCTGCCATGTCAAAGAATGGCGGCTGCAAGATTGCCGCAGGGAAAACCACTTCGTTCATGGTAGGAGAATAGTAGGCATTTACCGTTTGAGGAGACATGTGCCATTCTGTACGATCAACCGGTTTACCTGCCTTGTCCATTTCGTCTTTAAAATTAAAGTGACGGGTACGCATGGTGTTTGCAAAGAAAGAATCATCTTTGATTTCCATCGAACTGTAATCAGTCCATTTATCAGGATATCCGATTTTGTAACCCATTTTGTCCAGCTTGGCCAGCGCTTTAACTTTGGTCTCATCGCTCATCCAGTCCAGCGCTTTGATGCGTTCACCCAGAGCGTATTTTAAATTTTCCACCAGTTCAACCATACGAGCTTTGGCTTCGGGTGGAAAGTATTTTTGAACATACAATTGTCCTACCGCTTCGCCCATTTCTCCGCTTGTGGTTTGCAGCATGCGTTTCCAGCGGGGCTGCAGGGCTTTTGTGCCTGAAAGCACGCGGCCAAAGAAATCAAAATTCTGGTTTACAAAGTCATCACTCAGATAGCCTGCATTTTGATCAAGCAGGTGCCAACGGAAATAGGTTTTCCAGTTGTCTACCGGGGTATCGTAAACCATTTTTGCCATCTCTTTGATAAAACCGGTCTGGCGAATGTTCATGTCACCCGGATTTTTCATGTCGATTGAATCAAAATAGAGGTCCCAGTCAAATTTGCCGGTATATTTTTTGAGTTGGGCAAGATCCATTTTGTTATACGTTTTGTTAGGATCACGACGATCGATGAGCTTCATGGATGCTTTTGCCAGGCGTGTTTCAAATGCCATAACATCGTCCGCGGCTTTTTGCGCTGCTGCTTCATCATCACCGGCAAGTATGAACATTTTTTTAAGATGTACGAGGTATTCTTTACGGATCTCCTGAGAGCGTCCGTCTTTTTCTGTATAATAATCACGGTCTGGTAATCCCAGTCCACCCTGCAAGATTTGAATGATGACCATTTCGGTGTTTTTTGCATCCTGAAAGGCTGCGGTAACAAAGGGTGCATACATTTGGTGTGATTGCATATAGGCTATTTGTTTGATAATATCCTGCGGGGATTTGATTGCCTGAATGCGCTCAAGATCTTTTTTTAGAGGCGAAATACCTGCTTTTTCAATGGCAACCGTATCCATTGCCGTACTGTAAAAATCACCTATCTTTTGTTCAAGGCTGCCCTCTGCCGCATCTTTGTTTGCTGCAGCACTGGTAAGAACGTCCTTTACTTTGATGTAATTTTCTTCAATCAGGTACTCAAAAGCGCCATAGCGGCTGTATTCATCCGGAATGGGATGGCTTTTGATCCAGTTTCCATTGGCGTATTGATAAAAATCATCGCCCGGTTTTACGGTTAGATCCATGTTTTGGGGATCGATTGCTTTAGTGGTTTGAGGGGATTGCGTGCATCCTGCTACCAGGATAAAGCTGAAAAGTGTAAGAAGCATAAAGACTTTTTTCACGTTTCACTCCATTTTTAAATGATTAATTTTTCCAACAAATAAAATACGGAGAAACGTGCAAAAAGTTTCAAATTGTTTTTATTATCTAAATAGCTTTGATGCAATAATGCTTTTTAGTTGTTTTGCAGGCGAAAAGTCCGGTTTTATATTCAGTGCCTTGTTGCAATAGGTGATGGCACTGGAATAGTTTTCGAGATCATAATGAATCAAGGCACAGCCATAGTAACCGTCTACCTGGTTTTGAAAAATTTCTATAGATGCTTCAAAGTCTGCCAGAGCCTTGTCGTGCAATGACTCCATTTTATAAACCAGACCCCTGTTGTTCAGGGCTCTAAAGTTTTTAGGGTTAAAGTGGAGTGCATTGGTAAAGTCGTCAATAGATTTTTCATATTCAGATTGCACAAAATAGGCCATACCCCGATGATTGTAAATGATGGATGATATTTTGGGTTCCAGTTCCCGGTTCAAAATTTCTGTATATATTTGAATTGCCTGGGTATAATGCTGATTGCTGTGAGCATCCAGCGCTTCAAAAATCAGCTTGTCCAGCTCTCGTTGTGGTTGAATCGAATTGATATCTCTTTTTATATTCGCTTCAAGGTCCTGTTTGGGAGCAATTTTGTCAATCAGCGGCATTTTATCGATCTCTTTGACCTTGTTTAAAAGCATTTCTCGACGTTTATCATCAAGATTTTGGATCTCTTTTTGATAGTCGCGGATTTCCTGAAAGATAACATCCGAAAGCGCAAGGCTTGCATTAAGTGATGCCAGTTTGCGACGGATGGAGGTGTTTAATAGAGAGAAATTGGCTTTATAGATCAATTCGTGCTCAACTTCAGCCCAGGCTTCCTGCAGGATGGTACGTAACTGGATTTCAAATACCGGTTTGGTATATGGCATTTTGATGGCGGGGTAACCCTCGGGTAAATCCGCCAGGAGGTGGGTGGAATCGTAGCCAAACTCGTTAAAAGAGTGTTTTTCTCCTTTGGATTCTATTTCTGTAACATTGAATTCATTGGTCAAGAGTTTAATAACGCCATCACGATCTTCAAGAAAAGGCGTAATGATGCGAATTCCGATGATATCTGTAAGAACTATATCGTTTGTTCCGGTATTTTGTATAGTATTCAACAATTTATCAAAAAAGCTGTCAAAGGATTTGACGCGAGATTTGATTGTTGCGTTGGTCTGGTTTTCAGAAAGGGTTTTTTTTAGTTTTCGGGTTAGCCTGCGCAGTTCAATCTCAAACAGAGATAGATTTTCATTGTAAGCATCTTCAAGTTTTTGTCTGTCCGGAATCAGATCCGAGTTTATTGTTTTCTTTTCATTCATTTTTAGCTCATAAATATTCTAGTTTGAATTTCTTTAGTTCCTTGTCAACAGCTTTGGCATTTCCTACGTAATAATCGAGCTCGTTCCAAAAACTTTTACTATGGTTTTTGATGCGCGTATGGACCAATTCGTGCAGTATAACATAATCCATGAGTTCTGGCGGCAGTTTGGCAATCTTGATGTTCAGGTTAATATTGTTAACCGATGAACAACTGCCCCAACGTGTTTTCTGGTTCCTGATAAACAAGCGATTATAAGAAAAACCATATCTTTCTGACAACAGGTTCAACCGGTTTGAGATTAACAGTTTTGCTTCTCTCACATTCATGGTGCTGGTGGGGGCTTGCTGCTGTAAAGTATTATGAAATTTCTCTGCCGCTTTGAGTTTTTCCTGGTGACTTTTTATCCAATCGTGTTTGGATTCTATCAATTGCTCGGCGCGCTGGAATGAGATACCGCGAGGTACCGCTACACGTATACCCCGATCGGGACGTATAGAGATGTTGACCCGTTTGGCCTTTGAACTGCGTACAAATTGAATGGGGCCAATGCCCTGAATGTGTTTAGTCTTTTGCGAATTCACGATTTCCTGCAAGTGTGTCCAATGTTAATAATACGGATACACGAACTGAAAATCAAGAAAAATCGGATTTACACTTTTATCCTTTGATCTGTGGATACGGAATTGTTTCTGACAGCCGGAATGGACAAAAGATGAATTGTGTTATTTTTAATAAAGGAGGTAAATGAAGATGTTATTATCAGATAAACATATATTAAAAGCCATACAAGAAATGCCCGGCTGGGAATTCCATGATTCTTTTATCACCAAAGCATTCAAACTCGAGAATTTTAAAACAGCATTAGCCTTTGTTAACCAGATTGGAGAGTTGGCGGAGGAAAAAGATCATCATCCCGATATTTTGCTGCATAGCTGGAACCAGGTTACCATTACACTGAGCACACACAGCGAGGGGGGAGTAACAGAGAAGGACATGGAGCTGGCTAAAGGAATTAATGATTTGAATGAATAATGATTTGATTGTACTAAACTGCTATTATTCCTTTTGGGAATAACAGTTTTACTCTCCTGAAATAGATATCAAGAATTAAAATTTTCGTATTAGAATCCAGCCGAATCTAAGGAGCTATGGTGCCATTCGGGGGGGAAGATTATTTTGCAGTTTTATGTGATTTTTTTCACATAAAACTTGACAATAAAAAATTTATTGTGTAATTTATTCCGTTAATTGTTGGAGGCGGAAAATGTATGCATTTAAGAACAGTGTGACCCGGTTGTCACGTTACAAAAGTGCCCTGAAAAGACTAAAGTCCGTAGGGGTAGTCAAGGTGTTCTCTGATAATCTTGCCGATGCGGCGGGTGTGAATCCTGCGCAGGTACGCAAAGACTTTTCGGTTTTTGGTATATCCGGCAATAAAAAAGGAGGATACCAGATAGATGAGCTTTTGGCAGAAATTGAAACATTGCTGTGCAAAGACAAAGTGCAACCGGTAATTTTGGTAGGGAATGGCAATATTGGCAATGCTTTGTTAAACTATACCGGTTTTGAAAAAGAAAATATCAAAATCGTTGCTGCTTTTGATGCAGATGACAATAAACTGAATTCTGAGGCAACTGTGCCGATATATTCAGTAGACGAAATGGAGTCATTTATCCGTGAAAACCAGATCAAGCTTGCAATTCTGGCTGTGCCTGCTCTGGCAGCACAGGAAACACTGGACCTGCTGGTAAGCGCGGGTATAAAAGGTGTTATGAACTTTTCTCCCATCTCATTACGAGCGCCGGATGATATTTATATAAATCACGTGGATTTGGAAATGGAGTTGGAAACCGTAATCTTTTACGTTTTTTCTAACGCCAATGCGGAAGGACCGCAAAGAGGATAAAATGAGTAGAGACAATATTACTGAAATTCGAATCTGTATGGGAAGCTCTTGCTATTCCAGAGGAAATAAACGCAGCCTGGAAATTATACAACATTATATGCAGGAAAATCAGATAGAGGCCAATGTAGAATTGTGCGGTTGTTTATGTGAAGGACAGTGCACATCGGGACCCAATATTACCATTAACAAAGATCAATATACCCAGGTGGATCCCAATTCTGTCATTGATATTTTGAATTATTATTTTAGAGATTGACAATATGAATCCTTATTTCCCTATATATACAGAACAGGCCGAGTGTCAGGATTGCTATAAATGTGTGCGCGCCTGCTCTAATAAAGCGATTCAGGTAGAAAACGGCAGCGCTTCTGTTATTCAAGAGCTGTGTGTTTTGTGCGGTAAATGTGTGCAAGTGTGCCCTGTTGGCGCAAAACGGGTTAGAGATGATGTTGGCCGGGTAAAACGATTGATAAGCATGAAAGATAAAGTTATTCTGTCTCTTGCTCCATCTTTTATTAACGAGTTTAGCGATGTAAGTAAGGATAAATTGATTCATGGTCTCAAGAAACTGGGCTTTTATGGCGTGTCTGAAACGGCATTGGGTGCCCAGGAAGTATCCGCGCATGTGGCAGATATAATTGAAAACAGTGAACCGCGTTTAATGTTTTCTTCCGCATGCCCTACGGTTGTTCAGCTTGTTAAAAAATATTATCCTGAATTTGCTGATAATGTAACAGAATTACATTCTCCATTGCTGGCCCATGCTACATTGTTAAAAGAAAATTATGGAAATGATATTGCGGTTGTATTTGCCGGGCCTTGTATTTCTAAAAAATTCGAATCCGATACATTCAATGAGCTGTTGGATGTTGCCATCAGTTTTGAAAATTTGAAAACCTGGTTTGAGAAAGAAGAAATTATTTTAGCTGATCTAGAACCCACCCCTGAAGATCATTTTATCCCAAATGATGCCAAAGAGGGCAGCCTGTATCCTGTTGATGGTGGAATGCTGGCAGGGATCAAGGCAAACTGTGCGCAAGCCGACGCCTGTTTTATGGCATTTTCCGGACTGGATAATCTAAGAGATGCCTTGACCGACTTGAAATCCATGAAACTGGAAAAGAGTGTATTTGTTGAAATGCTGGCTTGTGAAGGCGGATGTGTTAACGGCCCGCAAATTACTGACAATAAATCTATTATCACCAAGCGATATAACGTTTTACAAAATGCAGAGTATTCTGTTTCAGATATCCCGAAACGCCCGCAGTTGAATATTTATAATCCACAAAACATAAGCGGCAAGGCACAGGAAAAGTATGACGAGTTTTTGATTCGTGACGCATTGCTGACTGTGGGTAAAGTAAAAGAAAAAGACGAGTTGAATTGTGGTGGTTGCGGATACGATACCTGCCGGGATTTTGCAATTGCCATGCTGGATGGTAAAGCCGAACAAGGCATGTGTGTTTCTTATATGCGTAAACTGGCACATAAAAAGGCAAACGCATTGTTGAGTTCTATGCCATCAGGTGTTGTTATTGTAGATAAAGATTTGAGAATTGTAGAATGTAATCAGAATTTTGCGCGATTATTGGGCAAAGATGTTGAAGATATTTATGATGCCAAACCCGGTCTTGAAGGTGCAAGTCTTGAAAAAATAATCCCTTTTACCCATTACTTTAAAAATGTTTTAGATGATGGCATTGAAAAACTAAATCTGGATATTAAGCACGAGAATTCAATATTCAATTTGACCCTGTTCAGTATAGAACCCAATCGTATTATTGGCGGTATTTTTCAGGATGTAACAGAACCGGCTATACAAAAAGAACAGATCATAAACCGTGCCCGTCAGGTCATTGAAAACAATCTCTCTACGGTGCAAAAGATAGCCTATCTGCTGGGCGAAAACGCGTCAGAAACCGAAGTTATTCTAGATTCTATAATTGGTTCTTATTCTAACACAACGATTAGAAGAGATGAAAATGGCTAAAAGACCTTTTATAGAAGTGGACTATTATCAAAAGTTCAAAGAAAACCAGCTTGTTGGCGGCGATACGTTCATGTCCCGCAAGTACAAAGAAGAGCGGAGAACTATTTCTGTTTTGTCTGACGGGCTAGGCAGCGGAATCAAGGCCAATGTATTATCTACTTTGACAACCACAATGGCGTTGAATTATATTTCAAATCGATTTGATATTGAAAAGACCGCACAGGTTATTATGAAAACCCTGCCTGTCTGTAAAACACGCAAGATCAGTTATTCCACATTTTCTATTGTGGATATTGATGAAAGCATGCAGACGCGAATTGTAGAGTATGATAATCCGTCTTTTATCCTTGTGCGTGACAATAAAATAATGCCGGTAGGCAAATCAACCATCGAGTTGGGAGAACGTGAACATAAAAAGGATTTCTTGCATTTTTCCAATTTTCAGGCAGAGATGGGTGACTGTATTATCCTGTTCTCAGATGGTGTAACCCAGTCTGGAATGGGAACGCGACCGTATCCATTGGGATGGGGCGAAAAAGCAGTACAGGAATTTATTGGCGGATTGTTTGAAAAGGATATAGAGATTTCTGCAAGGGATCTGGCGAATCGTATCGTTCAAAAAGCATATGCTAATGACCAATACAAGGCATCGGATGATATTACCTGTGGTGTAATCCATGTACGTGAGCCACGCGAGTTGTTGGTTATGACCGGACCGCCCATTGATCCGAAAAAGGATAAAGAGCTTGCAGAAATTATGAATTCGTTTAGCGGTAAAAAAGTGATTTGTGGCGGTACTACAACCAAAATTCTTTCACGCGAGCTGGACAGAAATGTCAAGGTGAACTTGAAAGATATTTCCCCGGATGTGCCTCCCACGTCAGAGATGGAGGGAGTGGATCTTGTAACAGAGGGTACTATTACTATGGCAAAAGTGACTGAATTGCTGGAAAAAGACCTGCATCCGAACCCGGTTCAACCCAATGGCGCCACACGTTTGGTTGACCTGTTTTTAAATAGTGACATTATTCATTTTGTAGTGGGAACCAAGATAAACGATGCGCATCAAGACCCTAATGTGCCGGTTGAACTTGAGATCCGCCGTAATATTATTAAACAAATACGCAAGCTGCTGGAAGAAAAGCATTTAAAAGAAACCCGGCTGCAATTTATCTAAGAGAAGAGGAACTATGGAAAAGATCAAAGTTGTAATTTGTACGGGAACAGCCTGTTTTGTGATGGGAGGTTCGGAATTGCTGACTCTGGATGATCATTTGCCGGAAATGTATGCGGACCGTGTTGAAATTGAAGGTGCCGGTTGTTTAGATTATTGTAAAGACCTTGAAAAAGGAAAATCACCTTTTGTCGTGGTAAATGGGCATGTGATCAGTGAGGCCAATATTCCCAAAGTGATTGATTATATTACCCGGCTTTTTGAAAAGGAATAAGGATATAATTATGAATTATGTGAACAATGCTACGCTTATAAGGCGCGACCTGATGATAAAGCTTGCCAAATTAATTATGGCAGGCAATATTGAAAATATAAACAGAATACCTCTTGAAATGTTTCCCAAACGCAGTAAATCTGTGCGTTGTTGTATTCATAAAGACAGGGCTGTAATAAAATACCGCCTGATGGCACTTATGGGGCATCGGGTGGAAGAAGAAACAGACGAGTTAAAGACTTTGTCTGCTTATGCGAATGACGCCATGAACCGGGATGAAATTGAAAATCCTATTTTGACGGTAATTGACGAGGCTTGTAGTGCCTGTGTTCAAACCAGTTATTTTGTTACCAATGCATGCCAGGGATGTATGGCGCGTCCCTGTATGATGAATTGTAAGAAAAATGCAATTAAAATGGTGAATGGACAGGCCAGAATTGATCCCGAGCTTTGTGTGAACTGTGGATTATGTTTAAAGGAATGTCCATATCATGCTATTATTTATATGCCGGTTCCTTGTGAGGAAGCCTGCCCGGTTGATGCTATTACCAAAGATGAAGATGGTAAAGAGCAGATTGATTATGATAAATGTACATTTTGTGGGAAATGTATGCGTGAATGCCCGTTTGGTGCCATTATGGAGCGTTCTCAGTTGGTTGATGTATTAAAACTTTTGTTATCTGAACAAAAAATGATCGCCATGATAGCGCCTGCCATAGTTGGACAGTTTTCCGCAGAACTGGAAAAAATAGTCAGTGCCTTAAAAACACTGGGCTTTGATCATGTGATAGAAGTTGCCCTGGGTGCAGATATGACCGCTGAACATGAGGCAGCCGAATTTATTGAGCGGATGGAGAATAACGAAAAATTTATGACAACCTCCTGCTGCCCGGCATATACAGAATCCGTTAAAAAGCATTTTCCCGAGTTGGCTAAATATGTTTCTGATACGCCTACACCTATGCATTATACCGGTCAAGTCGCAAAAGAGAAATATCCTGATGCAAAACGCGTGTTTATTGGACCCTGTGTTGCAAAACGTAATGAAGCAATAGAAGATGATTTTGTAGATTACGTATTAACCATAGAAGAACTGGGATCTTTATTTGTTGCCGCAGATATTGATGTACAGAAATGTGAGGATGCTGAGATTGAACACGTTCCATCAAGAGAGGGCCGAGGGTTTCCCGCCAGCGGTGGTGTTACCAATGCTCTCAAGCATGGTGTTGATGGTAAGGTGGAAATTCATGATTATCTTGTAGATGGTTTGACTAAAAAGAGCCTGCGCGAGTTGAAGAAAATGGCCAAGTCTGGCTGCGATTGCAACTTTGTAGAAGTGATGGCTTGTGAAGGTGGCTGTATTTCCGGACCGGATGTTTTGAGCAATCCCAAGGTTGCAAACAAGATGCTGGCAAAACTGCTTGAACGGTCATAAAGAGTCAGTAGGTATTGAAATCAGTTTTATATCTTTGAAACACGCTGTTGTCTGCCAGCTTGCCAGCGACAGCGTGTTTAAATTTTCCATATAGGAATGCAGAGATAGTGAGTGATTGGTATAATTTAGATCTATAACCTGCTCCTTATCAATCCACGCGGTAACACGGGTTGCAGTCACTCGCAGTTTTAATGCATACCATTTATTATTTTGAAATTCAAAGTGTGTTGTTGTTAAATTTTCAGACGCGGGGGACCAGTCAACATTACTCAGTCCTACAATCGAACCAGCCCATCCACCATTAATCCATGTGCAGAAATTGCCTTTTACCGGAAAAGAGATTCCGGCAAAAAAGTCATTTCCTTTTTTACGCATTGCCTGGCAGGTGAATTCGTAATTGACTTTTGGTATTTCACCCTGCCATACAATACCGGTCAAGCTGTTTGATGATTTCAGCATTATCAAACTGTCTGATACAGATATGTCTCCGGTATTGAAATATGCAGGTTTCCACAATTTAATTTGATCAGGTGATTGCATAGATATATTAAATTGTGGTTGAATATTTTTTTCTGTTTTTGTACAACTGGAGAAAAGAACCAGTAACCATGTAATTACAATGGGAATTACAGGCTTACATGTTTTTCGTCCAGCGTAATAATTTCTCAAATCCTTCATCAGCAGCTTTCAGGATCAATCTTATATCCAGGGGTTTAACAAAATAGTCATCGAACCCCGCTTTTCGGCATTCCAAAAAGTCATAAACCGAAGTAAAGCCGGTCATGGCATAAATGCATTCTGCAATTTTGTCTTTACGGATTTGGCGGCACAAATCAAGACCATTTATACCCGGCAGCTGAAGATCAAGAAAAAAGACATGAAAGTCATCTTTTTGGAGTCTTGCCAGAGCAGCTTCGCCATCAGACTCGCATGTTACACTGTAACCCTGATCAGACAGTGCATCAGAAAGCAATTGCTGAATTTCTTCCTGGTCATCTACTATCAAGATTTTGTTCATTGTTTTCACTCCCATTTGTTACCCTTTTTCACTTTAATAAGTATCGGCAGAAATCAATTAAACATTAGTTCGTTTTCTTTTGCTGTTTAGAGTTGTCCAGTGGAAGATCGATCATGAATTCTGTGCCTTTATTGGGTTCGCTTTCAACCCGTATTCTACCATGGTGTTTTTCTATTATATTGTAGCTTATGGACAGCCCTAATCCGGTGCCAACGCCTACACCTTTGGTGGTAAAACCGGGATCAAAAATTTTAGCAAGGTTTTCATGCGGAATACCTACACCGTTATCTTTGATTTTAATATGTACCCAAAAATCGTCTTTTTGCGTTTGTATTTGTATGGTACCATTCTCTTTGATGGCATGTGTAGCATTTGCAAGTATATTCATGAAAACCTGGTTCAGCTCATTGGGGTAGCAGGGAACAAGGGGAAGGTCGCCATAGTCTTTTTCAACGGTTATATGGTTCTTCATTTCATGATGCAGCAGCATTAATGTACTATCAAGCCCTTCATGGATATCTGCATTTTTAAAATCCGCTTCGTCAAGGCGGGCAAATGTTTTCAGACTTTTAATAATTGTAACAACCCGGTTGCTGGCTTCGAGAATGAGTTGGGTATTGCCTTTGAGAATATCTACTGATTGATTAAAGGATTTGCTTGCCATAATTTCGGCAAGGGATTCACCAGATTCAAGCATGGGGAGTATTCGATGAATTGCACGCTGTGAAACATCTGCGGCACTATGAATTGCACCCAGGGGATTATTGATTTCATGAGCAACTCCGGCTGCAAGATTACCCAAAGATGCCATTTTGCCGGATTGGATGAGTTGTGCCTGAGTCTCCCGAAGTTCACGGTGCGAATCTTCAAGGGCTTTGTATGCTTTTTCCAGTTCCTGAGCTTTTTCCAGTTCAAGGGTTTTGCGTTTGTTCTCTTCAACCAAGGCTTTGGACTTTAATCGGGAAAGTTCAAGAATACGGGTTTTGCGCAGGTTTTCTTCTTCAATCTTTAACCGCTGTTCTTCCTGCTCTTTGGCCTGTCTCTGCTTTTCTTTGATGGTCTGTATCATAGAGTTGAACGCTTCTTCAAGCTGCCCCACTTCATCTCTTGAAGTAACCTTTACACGGTAATCCCAATTACCTGCTGCAACAATTTGTGTACCTTTAACAAGCTCGAGCAGTGGAGACGTAATGCGGCGGGTAAAGTTGTAACCCACAATCAAAGAAAGAATGGTGATTGGTAAATATACGGTCAGGTATGTCAACAAAAGTCCGCGTTTGATATCGTTGCTGATAAAATCGAGTCGTTTAAACATTTGATTTACTTCAACAATATGTCTTGCCGATTGGGCAAAACTTTGCGGCATTACTCGTGTTGCTACCAAAAGACCGGCCCCGTTATTCAATTTTACAGGTGCGTAGGCTATGATAAATCGGGGATCACTCACATTGTAAAAACCATTTTTGTTTTCTTTGATGAAATTGTCAATATCCAATGGTGAGGGTTTGGGAAGTGGAAGAGAATCGGTCTTGGATATGGTATATTCTGTAATGATTTCAGATTTACGGTTGTACAGGTTTAACTGATAAATGTCAAATAATTTTAATTTTTCGATTTGTTGGTCGTTCAGTCTGTTTTGTGTGAGTTGAGTGATGACATGAACCGATTTTAATTCTTCAAGTAAATTGCCTGTTTCCTGTTTGTGCTTTGCATATAATTGTTTTGAAAAATCAGAGGCGTTTTCGAGCGCGGTTTCAACGTTTTTGTTTAATCCGATTTCCAGTCCTTGTTTTATCAATCCATTTACCAGGAAATAGGATGGTGCTATTGGTAACAGTATGGAAAACAGAAGGATCAGTATAAATTTTACACGGATATGAATCATTGATTTTGCCCTGTTAATTGAGTGATATTAAAAACATCGGATGAAAACCATTTTGAACTGTTTTTGGGTCTGCTTTTGCCTCCCAGGAAAAGTGAAACCATTTTTCCTGATGTGAGTTGAAAACGGTTTGCTCTTTCATCGGAAGCCAGCGTATATTTGGTTTTATTGGGATTTCTTAACCAGGCTTCAACTTTGTCTTTTTGTTGTTCAGAAATGGGAAAGAATTGTACCATTATTCTGACTGAATAGCGTGCATTAGATTTTAGTAAAGCTTGATTTAATAGCGGCAGATTTTGGATTGTAGACGCATTTTTAATAAAATCATCCAAAGTTGAAAAGGAACGCCTGTTGTTTTGATCGGTAATGTAATACACCTCGTCCCAAATATTATACATCAGGCTCATGCCCACTTCTATTTCCGCAAGCGTAGATGTTCCGGATATGAGATTTTCGTTGCCGCCATGTTCTAATAATTCCAAATCAATCTTTATCAGGGATTGTAAGCCGCTTTGTAGTGTGCTTAGGTTTTTGCTGGAGAAAAGATTTGAAAATTGCGCATTAATATACAGACTATCATTTTGAAATGAGGGAGTGATATTCTCTATTTCAATCTCGTTATCGGCAGCAAAGCAGATGTTAAAAAAGACCAACATCATAATAATTACTGCACATGTTTTTATCTGTATCTTGAACATTTTATATAAAATTCTGATCTCTTAAAAAGTTTGTCCCAATGATATATGAAATTCGAGAAAATTGTTTTCAATATTGTTTAATGGATGTGCAATATCAAATCGTAAAATATCAATCACCGGGAGCTTGAGACGGTAACCTGCACCAATAGTATGATAAAGATCAAACAAGATAGGTATCTGGTCTGACATCCATATACCCCCGGCATCATAAAATAAAACAAGGGTATGTTTGTAGCCGGGAGATTCGGTTTCCGGGGTGCCAATTGGGAACCGGAATTCATTCTGAATGATTAGCTGTTTGGTTCCCCAACCCGGAGGTGTTAAGCGGCTAAAGGAAAAACCTCTTAGGGAAGATGCGCCCCCCAGATAAAAACGCTCATAGTATGGGGCCTTGTTTCCCATTAGGCCGCCTTTGATATGGAATGCATAAACCGGTTTACTGGCAAATTGCTTATACGTTCTGAAATCAAATAAAAGTTTAGGGAAAATGGTATTGCTTCCTAAATACTTTAAAGCAACTTCACCTGTAACGGCTCCCCAAATACCATTTGTAGGAAATGCTGTATTATCACGAGTATCTGTAATAAGCCCGGTAGACAAGGCACCAACAACCCGGTTTTCATAATCTTCTTGTAATAACGGTTCAAGTTCTTTTACCTTTTTGGGCCTGTAGCCTACCAGGCGATAGCCCAGGAATGTATGTTTGAGTACTCCTGTGTTAGCACCGAGCTTTATTCGAATACCTTTTGAATAAACGGTTTCGGTAGTATCTTTGTGATCTATATAGTGCAAATAATCCTGATGTTCCCCAAAAAACTGAAAACCAATATAAGCTTTCGAGTTGAAAAGGTTGGGTTCTTTAATGTCAAAATAGTTACCGGTAACACGGTTACCCAGTTTCCATGTATAACTGAAATAGTTACCATACCCAAAAAAATTGTCCATTCTAAAAATAATTGGAGAGAGGTACCAGCCATTCAGATCGCCATGGCCGCCTTCAAAACGATAAGTTGCCCACTTGTTTTCGATAATTTCTATTACAACAATTACCAGGCCTTTTTCTGAACCAGGCCTAGTATAAATATCTACATCTTTGAATAGTTCTGTTTGTTGTAATAAAAGTGTGTTTTCAAGCAGTTCAGAAGGAACCAGCTCGTTGCCGGGCGTTAATGTGATATATTTTTCAATTACATGCGGCTTTGTTTTGTTATTTCCTTCAATTTCTATCTTTTCAATAACAAGAGCCTTGGGAGGTTTTGCTGATTGAGAATAGAGATTAACTGTACTCATCAACAATGTGAAAAAAAGACCAACAAAAATCCCTTTAACCTGTGTATGTATATTCATCAATCGATACCATTTTTTCTATTCCAATTATAATTTAATATAAAATTATTACCCTGCAAGCAAAGTTTACGTTAGAATGTGTCATGTGTTTCACGTTTCTGATAATTGTATCATAATAAAAAATATTAAATTATCTTACTTAAGACTTGAATAATATTCATTAATTTGGTAACTTTAAAAAAGGGTAAGAGGACGTAATTTATGAAGTTATCAGGTTTGGAACTGGTTCAATTATTGAACTTTTGTTTTCCGAGGTTAGAGGGGGATAAGAAATTAGTAATATTGGTAGATATTCCCAAATCCGGGCAAGACAACCCGGCATGGAAAGACAGAAGGAAAATTGCTTTTGACTGGTATTCCTTACTGTCTAAGAATTTGGACAAGCTTGGGGTAGAAGCTGTTGATCTGGTTGGGTATCCGGATGTTGGTTCGAACAATGCTGATTTACCGGAAAAGGTGTATCGGTTGGAAAAGATGTTGCCAGACAAGGCTTCTGATCTGTCTGGAGAACCCAAAAATCTAACCAGTTATTTTTCAGACACGCAATTGTTTATTGCGCTTACACAATATTCTGCAACTGCACCATTAAAAGTTGCTGCAAAACAGTACAATTTCCGTGCTGCTACTATGCCGGGATTTACCTCAGATATGATTCCCGCATTACGCATTGATTTTAATATTGTGAATGAGCGTTTACAATTGTTAAAACAAAAACTTGATTTTGCTGACAAGGTAAATGCTGAATTTGTTGTTGATGATAATGAAAAGTACAAAGTATCTTTTGATTTATTTCAAAGAACAGCACACGTCAGTAGTGGGCGGTTTCCTGAAAGGGGAACGGCAGGCAATTTGCCCAGTGGCGAGACCTACATAGTACCTTATGAAGGAGGCTTGGGCAAAGTCAGTCAAAGTCAGGGATATTTACCGGTACAATTTGGTGATGAAGTTGTGATTTACCGTATACGGCAGAACAAGATAACCAAAGTGTTGTCAGATGGGCCCAAAAGCATGCAGGAATGGGATTATGTAAGATCAGAACCAGCCTATGCAAACGTTGCAGAACTTGGATTCGGGATTATTGCGGATTTTGACATTCATCCCATAGGGCAGGTTTTGCTGGATGAAAAGTTGGGTTTCCATATTGCCTTTGGTCGTAGTGATCATTTTGGAGGTATCATAGGTCCGGAACAATTCAGTTCACCAGAAGCTGTTGTGCATATTGACCGTATATATCTTCCAGAGACACAACCTCGTGTACGCGTTACGCATGTTGATTATGAGTATTCTCAGAACAAGAAAGAAGTTATAATCAAAGATGGTCAGTATCAATTATGGTAAATAATTGATACTGGTGAGATTTTTTCTTGATTCTTTTAAAATTTATCTTTATTTTACTTTAATGCATAAAATGTTTTATGAGGTTCTTTGGATAGGAAAATGATAATAAAAGATTTTGAGAGTGATCAACGCATTAGTCAAATAAAAAAACTTGTACAGTTGACAATATATTAAAAGTGCATCCAGATTCTGGGTGCACTTTTTTTTTGTTATGGCCCGTAACAAACATATGATAATCGTGAAAAGGAGAATTAAAATTGCGTAAAATCCTGGAAAAATTAATGGCACTGCAGGTAGTAGATATAAAATTGCAGACATTGGAGGAAGCAAGAGGAGATTTACCTCAAAAAGTAAATGAATTGAAAAATGAGATAGAAGGCATACGTCTTTTACTGGAACAATTGAATATTGATAAAAAAGAAAAAGAAACCCGCAAACATCAGATTGAGGGTGAAGTTGAGCTGCTTAATGGAAAATTGAAAAAATATCAGGATCAATTATATCAGGTGAAAAACAATAAAGAATATGATGCAATGACATTAGAAATTGAAAATTGTGAAAAAAATATTGAAGAACATGAATATGAAGTATTGGAACTTGATGAAGCATTGACCACTTTGGGTGAGAGAATTACTGAAACCACCCAAAAACTTGAGGAACAGGAAGCACAGTTTGTAGATAAACAAAAGAACCTTGAAGTGATGTTGGAAAAAACCAAAGAAGAAGAAGACGTATTATTGGTTGAGCGGGATGATTTAGCAAAAGGAATTTCAAGACCCTTGTTGAATACCTATGACCGTATCCGGGTGAACCGAGGCGGCAGAGCATTAGCATATCTGGAAGATGGTGCATGCAGAGAGTGTTCTTCCCGCATACCGCCGCAGCGAGGTTTAGAGATCCGGTTGATGGATACTTTGTACTATTGTGAAGTCTGTGGCAGGATCATGGTGTGGGATATAGAAAAGAACAAGAAACCTGAAGCTGAAGAGCAATCTGTAAATAATTAGAAAATAGCTAATTATATGCTTTGAAAATTGGTGTAATTTGTTATTTTAATATACAAAGCAGGGCAGATGATCGCGTGCGCCTCTGGCGCATGAGGAAAGTCCGAACTCCACAGGGCAGAATGGTCCGTAACGCGGACCTGTTGTGAAGCAGGGAAAGTGCCACAGAAAATATACAGCCCTTTGGGGCAAAGGTGAAATGGCGAGGTAAGAGCTCACCGCCCCGGTGGTGACATCGGGGGCAGGGTAAACCCCATTCGGAGCAAGACCAAATAGGAGAGAAGAGGCGGCCCGTCTCGTTTGACTCTCGGGTAGGTCGCTTGAGGTGGCGGGCAATCGCCATCCCAGATAAATGATCATCGATCCGCATTTGCGGATAACAGAATTCGGCTTATGACCTGCTTTGTATTATATGATTTGTATATGAATGATATTTGATAAATCCCGGAGCTTGTTTATGGACCTAAAATGGATTGTTTTGGAAGATGAAAACAGGGAGCTTGTTTATGATTTGGCCGCAAAGACCGAGCTGCCTGCAATCATTGCCCAAATTTTAATTCGACGTGGTGTGCATACAATTGAAAGCGCGAAAAAGTTTTTTCAATCGACTTTGGACCAGTTGTACGATCCGTTTTTGTTGAATGATATGCATTTGGGGGTTGAAAGATTACGTCGTGCCATTTTAAGCAACGAAAGGATTTTGATTTATGGGGATTATGATGTAGACGGTATTACTTCTGTATCATTTCTCTATTTATTGCTTGAAGAGCTGGGGGCAGATGTACATTATTATATCCCTGACCGTCAAATTGAAGGATATGGATTGTCTGAAAAAGGTATCCAGTTTGCGCTTGAACTGGGTGTTAACCTGATTGTAACAGTAGACTGCGGTATTACCGGACATGAACAGATCGATGCCGCTCAGACACACAGTATTGATGTAATTGTTACGGATCACCATGAACCGGGGGCAGATTTGCCTAACGCGGTTGCTGTGATTGATCCCAAGCGGAGTGATTCTACATATCCCTTTAAAGAACTTGCAGGTGTAGGTGTTGCTTACAAGGTTGCTCAGGGTTTGTTGATGCGCATGGAAATCGACATGTCTATTCTTGAGCAATATATTGAGCTGGTAGCCATTGGTACCGCTGCGGATATTGTTCCGTTGATTGATGAAAATCGTATTTTTGTCAAGATTGGTCTGGAAAAGTTGAATGAAAGCGAAAATGTAGGACTTCGTACACTCATTCAGGCTGCCGGTTTACTGGGCAAGGATATTGGGACTGGTCAGATTGTATTTATTATTGCTCCCCGTTTAAACGCCGTTGGCAGAATGGGTGATGCTGAACGTGCGGTAAAACTGTTGACTACAGTTGATGAAAATGAGGCAACCCAGATTGCCCAGGTCATAGAGTCTGAAAACCGGCATCGTAAAACTGTGGATGAGGAGACCTTTAACGAAGCATTGTTTCAGGCAGACAAGCTTTTTCAAAATGGAAAAACCCATTCGCTTGTATTGCATAAGCAGAATTGGCATACCGGCGTTATTGGTATAGTTGCTTCAAGAATTGTTGAAAAATATTATCGCCCAACCATATTGATATCTATTGAAGAAGGTGTGGGTAAAGCATCTGCCCGAAGTATTCAGGGCTTTGATCTGTACGAGTCTTTGCAGGAATGCGAGGATTTATTGATTGGTTATGGCGGACATAAATATGCTGCCGGTTTATCAATCAAAGAAGAAAATTTAAAAGTATTTATTGACCGATTTGAGGAAATTGCAAGAAATAAAATTACTGAAGAATTACTTATTCCCAAATTGTCTATAGATGCAGAGTTGACTTTGGACCAAATTGATGATAGTTTTGTAAATATGTTGAAAAAATTTGCTCCATTTGGACCACATAATATGCGTCCTATATTCGTTTCACGGCAGTTGCAGGTAGTCGGTAGTCCCCTGATTGTTGGTCGAAACCACCTGAAATTCAGGGTCCGTCAGAACGGCAAGGTTTTAGATGTAATAGGATTTAATATGGGTGATCTGTTTTATAGAGTATCTCCCGGTGACGGAAATCTTGATCTGGCGTATGTTATTGAAGAAAATGAATATATGGGACGAAAAACCATACAATTAAGAGCTAAAGATTTAAGATGATTTTTTTAGGAGGGTATTATGGATCCCAGAGATGAACAGGGCAAAATATGGATGAATGGTGAGTTTGTAGCGTGGAAAGATGCAAATGTCCATGTCATGTCTCATGTTCTGCATTATGGAACCAGTGTTTTTGAAGGCATGCGTTGTTACAAAACACCAAACGGTCCCAGTATTTTTAGATTAAAAGAGCATATCAGACGATTGTTTGATTCTGCTAAAATATATCGTATGCCTATTCCCTTTTCACAGGAAGAAATTGTAGAGGCATGTAAAGAAACAATCAAAGTAAATAAATTTGAATCAGCTTATGTACGTCCGCTTGTTTACCGTGGGTATCATAGTCTGGGTGTGGATGCTTCCAAATGCCCGGTAGAAGTGATAATTGGCGGTCTGAATTGGGGACGTTATCTGGGTGAAGAGGCAATTGTTAACGGTGTGGATGTTGGTGTTGCGAGCTGGAACCGACTGGCACCCAATACAATGCCTTCTATGGCCAAAGCAGGCTCTAACTATATGAACTCTCAACTGATCAAAACCGAAGCAACCCAGAATGGTTTTTCTGAAGGTATTGGGCTTGATGTTCAGGGTTATGTCAGTGAGGGCAGCGGAGAGAATATCTATGTGATACGTGATGGTGTGATATATACGCCGGCAATACATTCCAGTATTTTATTGGGTATAACACGTGATTGTGTGTTTACCATTGCTAAAGAAATGGATCTTCCTGTAGTGGAAACTAAAATACCTCGCGAAATGCTGTACCTGGCAGATGAAATATTCTTTTCAGGTACTGCGGCAGAAATTACCCCGGTTCGTTCTGTTGATAGAATTCCTATTGGCAGTGGTAGCAGGGGCGAAATTACAGAAAAGATACAGAAACGCTATTTTGAATATATCAACGGCGAGTGTGATGATATTTACAATTGGCATGATTTTATAACTTTATAAGGTGTTCTTTTATACCATGTTTATTGAAAATAATGATGAAATTGAATTAATTTCACCCCCCGCAAGTCGTAGAAAAGCCAGAGAGACAGCTTTACAGGGTTTATATGCCCTGGAACTCTCTGGCAATTCTGTTCTGCAGGTTTTGACTCTGGTTTTGGGTAAGGATGTTGTAGATAATACAATTACCCAGTTTACCAAACAATTGATTCGCCAAACATATGACCAACGGGAAGTTCTGGATCAAAATATTCGGGACCATTCCACCAATTGGAAGTTTGAACGTATTGCAATTATTGATCGCATTATTATGCGTATTGCGATATGTGAGTTTATGAATTTTAATGATATACCACCCAAAGTTTCCATTGATGAGGCTATCGAATTATCCAAGCTGTATAGTACGGACAAGAGCGGTGGTTTTATTAACGGGATTTTGGATGCTGTTTATGAAAGTTTGAAAAAGAACAATCAAATACAAAAAACCGGTAGAGGATGCCTGGATAAACAGGATTTGCCCGCTTAACCCCACCATGCTCTAATTTGATAACAGCCAATTTTAATAATGCCGGCGTGATTTATTTGCTGGATTTTTAGCCTAAAATCCATTAAATTTGAAACTTGTGTAGTTTGTATACATATAAGTATTGCCGGTATAATTATTATAGATTTGATAAACGAGGATTTTGTAAATGTTAAAGTCTATTGAAAAAATGCTTTCCAAGGTTATGGGAGGCACAAGCACCGAACGTGAAGTTAAACGGCTAGAACCACTAGTTGGTACGGTGAATGAATATGCTAAAGAATATGAGCATTTGTCTGATGATGAGTTAAAAGCGAAAACCAACGAATTTAAATATAGATTACGTATGGGGGAAACTCTTGATGATATTTTGCCCGAGGCCTTTGCTGTTGTCAAGGATACATGTAGACGGCTGCGTGGTAAAAAATGGATTGTACGAGGGCAGGAGATAGAATGGGACATGATCCCTTATGACGTGCAGATATTGGGTGGTATGATTCTGCATTCAGGAAAAATAGCAGAAATGGCAACGGGTGAAGGTAAAACCCTTGTAGCCTCTATGCCTTTGTATCTGAATGCGTTAGAAGGCAAGGGTGTGCATCTTATCACTGTTAATGATTATCTGGCCCAACGTGACTGTGAATGGATGGGCGAGATTTACAAATTTTTGGGATTAACCGTAGCCGCAATTTTTGGAGATCAATCTCCTGAAGAACGCCGCGCGGCATATCATGCCGATATTACGTATGGTACCAACAACGAGTTTGGTTTTGATTATTTGCGTGATAATATGGCTCAGGATGTCTGGTCTGTTGTTCAGCGTCCATTACATTACGCAATTGTGGATGAGGTGGACAGTGTTTTAATTGATGAAGCCAGAACCCCGCTTATTATCTCGGGAGCTGTTGGCGCACCCAAGAATATTTACAAAGAATTAAAACCCACTGTAGAGAACCTGGCAAAACGACAAAACGAACTGGTACAGCAACTGTTGCGGGAAGGCAAAGAATTGCTCGAGAATGAAGAAGAGCAGGCAGGTATCAAGATCCTTCAGGTACATCGTGGAGATCCTAAAAACAAGGAACTGCTTGAACTGTTGACTTCGGAATTCTGGGTCAAGAAATTGATTGAGCGAATTCAGGGCCAATATGAAGTTAATAAGCAAATGGGTGAAATTGATGCCGATTTGTATTTTACCATTGACGAAAAAAGCCATGTTATAGACATTACCGAAAAGGGACGTATATTCCTCTCGGGTGGTCGTGATCAGGATATTGTACATAAAATTCAAAAGCTGGATGAATTGAGCGCAACGCTTGAAAAGCTCAGTGAGCAAAAGAACCGCTCCATCTATTTTACACATGATTCCATTACAGGCACCTGTAATGGCCTGACCCTTGCGGGTAAAGCTGCCCTTATTGGTATACAATCCGGAGTTGCCGAGTCTGAGTTTGAACCCATTGAACAGCTTGCTCTTCAATTGAACGATTTGCCTGAAGAAGTTAATACACGTTTGCAAAACAATAAAGGCGACAAGGCCTCTGCCTGGCGTCAATTTTACGATATGACAAAAAAGATGGATCGGGCTGTGAATAGTATGGCCCCGGCAGGTATTGATTATCTGAAATCAAATGCAAACGGAAAGTATGACGAATCCATTGTAGACGCCTTTGTAAAGCTTTTAGATATGGTACGTGAAGAAGCAGACGTAGATGCTGAGCCGGTTATGAAACGTCCGCTTGTTGACAGAAGAAGAGAATTGACCGATGTTTTTTTTGAAACAGAAAAACAGTTTGGCGCAATCACCGGTTTGACGGAAGAAGGCAAGCTGGCGGTATTGGCAATGCAAAAATCTGGTGATCCTATGCTACTGCCTACTGTTAATGGATTGATTGCACTTTTAAATCCAGCAACAACACAGGATGTGACCACTATTGAAAACATTAAACAGGAATATTTCGAGTTTAAAGACAATGGTGCTGTTTTAAATCAGATAACAGAAAAAGGCCGTATTGCTCTGCTTGGCGGTAATCCTGATCTGTATGTACTGCCTGACAGAACCCTGGTTGAAGAACGTGACCAGCAGATCCAAAAACAGTTGGATGATACCCTAAACCAGGCAGATTATGATTATTCTGCTCATGTTCTTGCTGTAGAAGATATGGATAAAGATGTAACATCACTGTATGAACATATTCAAACACTTGAAGACCCTGCAAACAATGATTTTTATGTTATGGAAACCAGCAGGTTTGACATTACCGCTTTGGGTGTTGAATGTCTTTCTAATTTCAGCAGTGAAAGTAAAGCCGTAATACGACATTTTGAAAAAAACCTGGGTGATTATAAAGATAAACCTGAGGCTATTTTTAAAACTGACGCGGATGGACGTGTATCCGGATTAGCAGACGCTGAATTGGAACGCCTGATGGGCGCGAGCTTTGCCGATGTAGATAAAGAAATTAAATCCTGGAGCCGTGACACCGGTAAAAATGAACTGTCAAACAAGTTAAAGCTGGATGCACATCTACAGGAAAAATTCAACTTGCCCGCAGAGATAATCAGTGCTTCTCGTCGGTTTGAAGAGGTAGAACGCCTCAATAATACAATACAGATGATCTTTACAAACCTGGCAGATACGGATCAAACCCTTACAGAACGTCAACGCTGGCTTCGCAGGTATTTCCAGTTTAGTGGTACCCTGCATCCCGAAGACCCGGTATTGACGACTGTTAATATTTCAGGATTAACCGAAAACGGCCGCAAGAATCTACAAGGACTGTTTTTTGAACGTAGTCAGGTTGTGGATAAATTAAAAGAAGCTGCCAGTGACCCGAATGTAGATATTGATGCTCTATTTGTTTTGGATGAAAACAAAATGCCCAAGGGTATTGAAAAAGCCGCCCGTACATTGTTGATTGGCGGATTGCCTTATTTCAATTACCGGGATGAGTATCAGAGTTTTCGCGATGAGATTATGCAGTTGAGCACTAAAAAAGCCGGCAGTCGGGCAGAGCTTCAGGGACTGCTTCCTAAAGAAAAAGCGCATTTGCGTTCACGCCATGTTGTTTTGGATGATCGCGAGATGACAGAATTGCTGTCTAATGCCCATATGCCGAATTTTGTTATGCGTAATGAAGAGATTGAACACTGGTTCCGCATCCATTTTGAGAGACGTCCACGTGTAATGCTGGAACAGCAGCGTGACAAGATCTGGCAGGATTATAACCGCGTGGAAGAACGCGTTCAAAATATATCCCAGTTGCTGCGTGCATATACCCTTTATCATAACGATGTTGAATATGTGGTCAAGGCTGTGGAAGATAATGAATTAAGACGTACCGGTGCAAAACGTGGAAATAAAGCGGTTATGATTGTTGACCAGTTTACCGGTCGTTTAATGCCGGGACGCCGTTTCAGTGACGGATTGCACGAAGCGTTGGAAGCCAAAGAAGGTGTTGAAGTACAGGCCGAAAGTCAGACACTGGCTACCATTACTTTGCAGAATTTCTTTAGATTATATAATAAGCTGGCAGGTATGACCGGTACCGCCGAAACCGAAGCGCAGGAATTTTACAGCACTTATAAGCTGGATGTTATTGTTGCACCAACCAATAGACCGGTTATTCGTGATGATATGAATGATGTGATCTATCGAACAAAGGCTGAAAAGTATGATGCAATCATTAAAGATACCATAGAGTATCATGAAAAAGGACTACCGGTTCTGATTGGTACGGTTTCAGTTGATGTTTCTCAGCATCTGAGTAATTTGTTTACCCAGCGCGGTATTCCTGTTGCCAACTGGCTGAAAAAGGGTGATGTTACTAAAGAGCTGGAATCGGGACGCTTTCATACGGTATTGAATGCCAAGTATCATAAAAACGAAGCTGAAATTGTTGCCAAAGCGGGTCTACCGGGATCTATAACTATTGCGACCAATATGGCGGGTCGTGGTACGGATATCAAGCTTACCAGAGATGTGATTGAAAAAGGTGGTTTGCAGATCATTGGTTCAGAAAAACACGAAGCCCGTCGAATTGACCGGCAGTTACGTGGTCGTGCAGGACGTCAGGGAGACCCGGGTTCTTCACGTTTTTATCTGTCATTGGAAGATGATCTCATGCGTCTGTTTGGTTCTGACCGCATTACAAATATTATGAGTCGTTTAGGCAGTATGGATGAGGGAGAGCGCATTGAGCACTCTATGATCACAAAATCCATTGAACGCGCTCAGAAAAAAGTTGAAGAACGCAACTTTGAAATCCGTAAGCATTTGCTGGATTATGATGACGTATTGAATGAACAAAGAAAGATTATATATAAACGACGACAAAACCTGCTGGGTTTTGCACAGCCGGAAGATTTTGTAGAAGCCAAGATCAAACGCTTTATTGATGAAGAAGATGATCGTTCAACCTGGAAACTGGATGAATTGTTTGAAAATCTGAAACGGTATTTTGGTGCAGAACCTGATTTTACCAAATCTGAACTTGAAAGCCAGGATGTTAGTGGTGTTCGGGAGACTTTGAGAACCTGGGTTGATGAAAAGTTGAAAGAACAGCGCCACCTCTATCAAATGCAGGAACGTCACCGTATTACCGGGTATTGTAATATTCAAGATATTATAGATGAGCTGGTATTGTTGAAAATAAGACTGCATAACGCTGGTACCCGAGATATTTCAAAATGGAATATTGAAGGCATTGGTTATGAAATGGAGCGTATTTTTGAGCAAAAACCAGATTGGCTTGAGAATAGCAATATTGATACTGCTGATGCTTTTGAATCAAAATTGAAAGAATGGGCTGCATCTGTTTATAATTCTCAGGTAGAAAACGGGCAAAAAGCAATAGACCTTATTCTTTTTAAAACCATTCCGTTGAACACTTTTCTGGAAATTTATGTAAATGGTTTGGTTAATCGTCATTTACCAATTGATGCGCCAGCGGCAACCTGGAATTCAGAGAACTTTTTAAGTGATCTTGAAAAGATATTTATGCAGCGTCCGCCCATTGGTGAAAATGAGATGCGTACCATTCGACGAGAAAAAGTAATTGAAAAAGTTCAGGAATGGCTTGACGGTCTGGCAATTACCGCCAAGGATGAAATGTTGTATCGTAACCGTATTCTGGGCTATTTTTCATCTGTACAATATATTAATGCAATAGTTGAACACAGTTTTATTCAGGCATCTGCTTACCACAGCCGGGATGTTTTAGAACTGGAAGGAAAACAGGCAGAGTTTTTGCAGGGTGTATTTGGTAAAGCATTTGAACCTGCTGAAGCCTTGAAAGACTGGCCTGATCTTGTTAACCAGACAATGCGATGGGCAAGAAATACCTATTTGGAGCATTTACGAGAAAATATTTCCGTATATAACCAATTGTTACTTGCCAATACATCCATTGAAGAATTGATAGAATCTTCTATTATTGCAAGGTTTGAAAATGTTATCAAAGAAAACAAAGATGCCGAATCAACACAACAGCTACTGGCATCAAGTTTTCAGAATATGTTTATGGGAAAACCGGACAAGATTCTGCCGGCATCTCGTGAACGTGAAACATTAAACTCGTATCGAGAAGAACTGGTTGCATGGGGTTTGAGTTTCTATAAAACCTATGCAGACCGGGTTGAGCGTTACCATCAGGAACGGCTCAGTACAGATATTGTTTTTGATTCTGTTTTAACCATGATCGATGATACAATCTATCAGATGATCAGCGGTGTGCTGGGTAATAATGATGATCTTGATGCTACCCAGATTCGTCGTTTGGAATCGGAATGCCGTCTGGTATTCAGACAATCGCCACGCCTGCACGATGAAAGTGGTGAGGCAATGGATCCCAATACGGTGATGAATATTCTGAGTAGTTGGGCACAAAGTATTTACCGACGCCGTGTAGATGAGATTGGCGAATCTATGGTAGCCAGATACGAGCGGTATTATATACTTGAAAAAATTGATGAGAACTGGCGTCAGCATTTGAGTGGTGTTGATGAACTGCGTGAAGGTATTGGATTGCGCGGTTATGGCCAAAAAGATCCATTGATTGAGTACAAGAGCGAAGCTTACAAAATGTTTGTAAAAATGATTGACAGTACAAACAGAGATATTGTAAGCACTCTTTTCCGCGTACTGGATGTTGGTGGTGAGCTTGAAGAACGGGAAATGAGACGTGCCGAACCGCAAAAGGTATCTACATCTCATTCTCAGGTAGAGTTGTTTAAACAGGTAATGGCTCCACCCAAGGGTAAAGCACAGGCCCAACCCACACCGGGACGTCCGGCGGGTAAGCAGCGTCAGGTGATTAATACCAATAAAGTTGGTAGAAATGAGCCTTGTCCCTGTGGAAGTGGGAAAAAATATAAAAATTGCTGTGGTAAAGGCAATTAATGAGAATAAATTTGTGTTACTGATACACAAAGGTCAAGATTGAAATATTGCTTTTTATGCGATTGCTTGTGATCGTTCTGTTGTTGATGAAAAAATGCCAGAACAATCACTTGCATTTGTATGAAAAAAGTGTATATTCGGATAATGAAACAAGCACGCGGAGTGAACCTGGATGAACAAAAGGTTTTTGGATATCCTGAGTTTTGTGATGAAAGAGATTCGTGACAACGCTTTTGGAGAAATAGATTTACAATTGATTTTAGATATATTATCGGAACAGGGCTTTAGTGATGAAGAGATCTCTACGGCCATGTCATGGTTATTGAACCATGGGGAAAGTATAGACCGGATCATACAAGGGCACCCTTCGGATGTTCCCCGGGCAATCTGGAGAGAGTTGAATGAAATTGAAAAAGAGATCATCTCTCCCGAGGCATATGGGTACCTGTTTCAATTGCGTGAACTGGAACTGGTTACTGACGATATGATGGAGCAGATCATAGAGCGTGCAGTAAGCTTGCAGCTTGCAAGTATTGATGTAAGAGAAATGCAGGACTTGATTGCCGCGGTAGTATTGGATTTTGAAAACAGTGCTTCTGATGGTTATTTCCAGTTTAATTCCAACATGCTGCCACACTGATTTCTCCTGAAATCCCCCTTTTAGGCTCAGGGATATTTATGCAAAAAAAGCTTGTTGTTGTTGATTCTAAAAACCGTTACGATCTGTTTACAATGAATGGATTTACGGTTTTTCGGGATTACAAGCTCTTGAAAAAATTAGATCGTAATGAATTCATAAAACAGAATGTCGATTTTTCGAACCAATCTGTAAGATTGCTCGATTCGGCGTTGGATATATTCACACCTCTTTTAGATTTTGCTAAACCTTTTCATACAATTGTTCTGGTTGTAGATCCCGGAGATGATAGTGATTTTTTAACGGGATTGCTTGCATTATTGTTTGACGGTAGTTATAAAAAGATCGTCAGAGTAAAGATGCATCAGAATACCGCCCTATATCTGAATAATGAATTAAAAAAAATTAAGGCTGTTACCCCTGATTTGTTTTATGCGGAATGCGCAGATTATTGGGCAAACCGTTTATTGCAGAATGAATTTTCTAAATTAAAAGCGGTTGAGGGAATTAAAGAAATTACCCACATTAAACAGGCACTGCTTTTACGCTTTTTATATGAAAAAGAAACTGAGGTTGAAAGCGAAAAGACACACCGACATTTTGAAATATCTATTCGTTTCAAAGTCAGGGGGAAAAAGAATTTAGAATTTAGTCTTATCAAGATTGGAAAAGAAGAACAGGATGTAAGAAACATTCAACTCGCAAAAGCCATGGTCTCTCAGATCAAAGATGGTGAGTTTAAAATTCAAAACATCCAAACCCGGCAAACCCAAACACAGCCTCCCAAGCCCTATACAACGCAGTCTCTTTTGGCAGATGCCCAGATCAAATACTCTGTGTCAAAAGTTATTAAAATTCTTCAAGTGTTGTATAAAGGTATAAGACTTGGTGGAGACGAACCCATAAGTTTGATATCGTACTTTCTCTCTGTTTCTGATTATGTTAAACCTGAAAGTATTGCAGAGTTGAGGGAATATATTTATAACAATTATGGAACAGATTACCTGCCGCAACGCGCTTACAAGCAAAACAAACATCATCCGGAAGGGGAGGCTATTCGCCCACTCGATTTGCGATTGACTCCACGCAAGCTCAAAAAACACCTGACCGAACCGCAATACGAAATTTATTCAATGATTTGGCACCGTTATATTGCATCGCAAATGACCAAATCTGTTTCAGAAACAAGGACTATAACTGTAATCGATGACAAAAAAGATCCTTGTATTTGCGAGTATGAATATGAAACAGATCTGTTTCGGGGATTTCGACAGGTTCTTTCCGAAAAATCAAAAGCTCAGGAAGATGTGAAAATTCCGGATACCTGGAACACCGGTAAAACACTTGAGGTTGTGGATTTTGATATTCAAACCCATCAGTCCGAAATATCAAACCGTTATACTGAATCGGAAATGCTGCATTTGTGGCTTGCATCCGGGGCAGGTTCTATTTACGAATATTTATATCATTCGGGCATGCTTTTTGCAATTCAAATGCTGGAAAGAAAGAGATCCGGACTTTATCCTTCAGCAAAGGGATTTTATGCCATAAATGCCTTGTTATTAAAGTATTCAGGCTATATCAATACAGGTATAGTTTTGCAGCTGGATAATTCGATCCGAACTGTGGCGTCTGGTAAACAAAAAGTTGAGGTGTTTATTAACAGTTACAGCAAACTTTTTGAACATGGCGGATCTGTTCAAGCTCCTGTAACATCTGGCGCAGATGGAAAAAGTGTCTGTCCGTTGTGCGGAGGCAAGTTGATACACGGTGACGATAATAAAATAATTTGTGAACATTACCCGGCAAGCTGCGTATATATATATAAGGCTGATGAGAGAGAAGAAAAAGAAATTTGCGAGATTTGTGGAGCACCGCTAACAGTCAGAGAGGGACAATATGGAAGGTTTCTGGCTTGCACCCGGTATCCCAAATGTGATTTTACCAAAGCCTACACACTCAACATCTTTTGCCCTGTTGAAGGATGTGACGGCAAAATAGTAGAGAGACAATCAAAAGGACGATTGTTTTTTGGATGCAGCAGGTATCCTGATTGTTCTTTTGCCGCGTGGAAAAAACCGGTAAATATGTTATGCCGTAATTGCGGAAACCGGTATCTTGTCGAACACGATTTGACAGAGGGCCACAAAGGCTATCAATGCCCTAAATGTAATCATCTGTACGATAACCAGTTTATTTCGGTGATCAGCGAAAAGTGATGACGATGGAAAAACAAAAATTAGAAAACTGGATTCCTCAATTTTTACATCATTTGCAAGTTGAACGACGCAGTTCTGCAAATACTATAGCAGCATATGGACGTGATTTAAATCATTATGTCAGCTTTTTAAAAGACCGTTATTCTACAGACGAACTTTTTGCAACTGAACATTTTACAAAAGCTATAGTGCGGGGTTTTTTGTCTGAACTGTTGAAAGAAAAATATTCGGCTCGCAGTACCGGTAGAAAACTTTCCGCGTTACGGATGTTTGCCCGGTATTTGGTAAGAAAGGGTGTGCTTGAGGCGAATCCTGTTGCAAATATTGCTTCTCCCAAGCTGGATAAAAAATTGCCGTCTTTTATGACAAAATCAGAAGTAAAGGCGTTATTGAGTTTACCGGATGTAGAGACTTTTGAAGGATTACGGGATTATTTAATTCTGGAATTGTTTTATGCAACAGGTATCCGCGTAAGTGAGTTGATCAATATTAAAACAAGTGATGTGAACCTGAATAGCGGCACACTCACCGTATTAGGTAAAGGTAATAAAAAAAGAGTTTTACCCCTGCCCGGTATCGTAATTGAGGATATACGCCGGTATTTGCAGCAAATAGAAGTGCAAGACTCTGTAAAACAGGAATATAACCGCTATTTATTTGTTAAAGAAAAAAAGGAGCCTTTTACCAGACAGCAAGTCGCAACAATTGTTCAAAATTATATTAAAAAAGTAGCAGATACAGAAAAAGCGCATCCGCATTCATTGCGGCATACATTTGCAACTCATTTGTTGGATTCCGGAGCCGATTTAATGTCTGTTAAAGAATTATTGGGCCATTCAAATTTGGGAACCACAGAAATTTACACACATGTATCAGCCGAACATTTGAAACGCATTTATAAACAGGCCCATCCCAGGGCTAATGAAAAATAAATTAAAATAGGAGGATTTGAATCGTCTGGCAATTTGTTTTTTTTGATTATTTATATTAAATTAAGGAGGTAACATATGAGAGTTTCTTTCACTGCCAGGCATTTTAAGCCATCGGACCGATTAAAAGAATTCGCTACCGAAGAAGTTACCAGATTGAAAAAGTATTATGACGGAATACTTGATGTAGAAATAATTTTGGATTATATTAAGCAGGAGCAAGTTGCTGAAATAATTGCCAAGGTGTACGGTACCCGTATACCTGTTGTGACCCGCAGCGAGGATATGTATAAATCCATAACACTGGCGGTGGATACCCTAGAACGGAATATAGTAAAATATAAAGAAAAAATCAGACATTTTGACAAAGAAAAAATTGTAGAAAAGTTTGAAGAATAATGATACCCTGGCAAAGACCAGGGTCTTTGCCAGGGGCGTTTTCGCCCGGCTGAATAAAGCACATTTTAAATGGAGATGTACAAGCGTTGATTGATTCCATTCTTGATAGTGAACCCAAAGTCAGGCCTTTTATTACAGTTGAAGAGTTGTACCTTGATAATTCTGAAAAATTATCATTGTCAATCATAAATAACGAAGCCAGCTTTATTCGAAAAATTAAAGAGCAGGAACTACACAGACCGGGTTTGGCCCTAAGCGGCTTTGTTGAGGTTTTTACATATTGGCGCCTCCAGATTATGGGGAATACGGAAATAGGGTATTTGAATACCCTGCACGGAGAAGCCAGAATGCACGCCATATCTACAGTTTTGGGATTTGACCTGCCATGTATTATTGTTACCAACGATAACCGAATACCGGATGAACTTGTAGAAATTGCCAATAATAATGCCATAACCATCTTTTCAACCCCCCTTAGTACAACTACTGTTACGTATTATCTCAGTGAATATCTTAATCGCACATTTGCCCCATATATATTGGTGCATGGATCTTTGATCGATGTATATGGTGTAGGTATGCTGATAACCGGTCCCAGTGCTATTGGAAAGAGCGAGTTAACGCTCGACCTGATTGAACGCGGGCACCAGCTTGTGGCAGACGATGCTGTTTACATAACCAAAATGGCTACAAATGTATTACAGGGCGCCCCAAGTGAAATATTGACCCACCATATGGAAATACGTGGCTTGGGTATTATCGATGTACGCAGAATGTTTGGAATTAGAGGGATTCGCGGCAATAAAAATATTGATGTGGTAATTAAACTGGAATTGTGGGATGAAAACCGCGAATACGAACGTTCAGGAGTAGAAGACAAGACCGTAAAAATTCTTGATGTTGAACTGCCTCTTGTTGAGCTTCCTATCTTTCCGGGTAAGAATATTACGGTAATTGCAGAAGTTGTTGCAATGAATCACCAACTCAAGCAACATGGCGAGCATCCGGCCAAGGAATTTAATGAACGATTGATCCAAAAGATGCAGAACCAAAACCGGAGTTAGAATAAATTATGAAACATGCAGCATTAATTACACACGGACCCATGGGCAGTGCTTTGATAGAAGCGGTCCGTAATATTATTGGAATGGACGAAGGCTTGCACGCGCTTTCAGTGACCGATATGACATTGGAAGAAATTAATCACCGACTGTTGGCAATTGTCAAGGCACCACACGAACAGCAGGATGGACTGGTTATAATGGCTTGCCTTAAAGGTGGCAGTACCTGGAATGTTTCAGCAGGTATTGCAATGAATTATCAGAATGTTCGGGTTGTTTCCGGCGTAAATTTACCCATGATATTGTCTTTTGTTACTAAACGAGAAACTTATTCTCTGGATGAATTGGTAGAAGAGATAATAAATGATGGATTGCGCGGTATAACAACATTGAAATAATAATGAAAAATAAACAGAATATGGAGAGTAAGTAATGCCACTGGTACAGGTAAGAATTGATGACCGACTGATTCACGGCCAGGTCGTTGTTGGCTGGAGAGATGTTTTGAAACCGCAACGGATTTTATTGTGCAGCGATGAAGTCGCAAATTCCGATTGGCAGCGGAAAATTTACTTGTCTGCAGTTCCCCCGGAAATAGCTGCATCTGTTTTAACGCTTGAAGAAACCATTAATGCTTTGAACGCAAATGAATTTGTGCAAGAACGTGTTTTAATGCTGGTTGATTCACCTAAAACAATTGTAGATCTGGTAAATGCCGGTGTGGATATCAAAGAAGTGAATGTGGGTGGAATGCATTTCAAACCAGGCAAAAACCAGATCACCCCATTTATTTTTGTCGATCAAAATGATATTGAAAATTTTAGTATTTTATACAAAAAGAAAATCTATCTTGAAGGCAGGGACGTACCCACACGTCCACCTATCGATATAGCTGATTCTCTCGAATTGGAAAAAGAATGAGGCGCTTTTTAAGCGCCTTTTTTTTAATTTATCTGAAAATATATCCAATACATTACATGCCATAAATCCCTTATTATTTTCTTGCTTATCAATACCAGTGTAATTATATTATTTAATATTTTTATGAGCGTTTATGAGAAATCCATTAAAACGAACTGATATATTTATATGTAATTACAAAGGACATGAACGTTTTGAGCACCGCGTGTCAGCGTATCATGTTATGCAGCAGAAAAAATGTTATCCCCAGGGCTGTATTATTTTTAAATGGTCGTGCAGACTCAAGGACCGCGGAAAATCGTGTGTACGCGGCTATAATTATGTTGGGCGATTGTGTGAAGGCTGCGCGCACTATGAGGATGAAAAAATAAATTATCAACCTCGCATCAAGGTGGAAAAACAAGAGTTTGAGTTGTTTTTGCAAGAGGTTGAAGAATTTAATGATTGGGTAAGCGAATACCAGAATCGTGAAATGGATATCTGGTGTGAAATTGTAACAATTAAGCCCAGATTCAAGAAGCAGGTCTATGGAAAAGGCGGTCAGATAAGACTTGATGGATATCTGTTGATCATTCAAAATGGATTTATTGGCCAAACCGGAATTGATGACTTTTTTTATGTTCATATTTCACCGAACCAGCAAGACCGGTTAAGATTTGCTGCCGGTGACCAGTTTGAAGCCAAAGGCAAGTTTGCACTGGACAAGGGCAGGATATTGTTCGACAAGATCTGGCATGTAGATTTTGAGTATCGGTCCGGTAAGCAAACATGGAACAACAGCCGCGCGTTGGTAGCCCGGCAAACGGCTACCCGTTTTGAAAATCAAAGTGATACATGTCTGCATTGCCCGCATGGCGCTTTGGTGGATGTAATTGAAAAGCATAATGGCCGGATTCAGACTTTTCGTGAGTTGTATTGTTTTGAAGGTATTCAAGACCAGAATTTATGCTATGTGAATGCAAAACGCGTTATAGATCATTGTAATCAGGAATAGTTAAAATATACAGAAATCAGGAAGATGTATTATGGCAAAAGGTTTAACCAAACGATCAGAAGATTATTCGCGATGGTATCTTGATGTTATTCAAGCCGCAGACCTGGCAGAACATTCTGCTGTCAAGGGCTGTATGGTGATCAAACCCAACGGGTATGCGCTGTGGGAAAATATTCAAGCGCAGCTCGATAAAATGTTCAAAGAAACCGGTCACGTGAACGCGTATTTCCCCATGTTTATACCGGAAAGTTATTTGAAAAAAGAGGCAGAACACGTAGAGGGATTTGCCCCGGAAACTGCTGTGGTAACACATGGCGGCGGCAAAAAGCTTGAAGAACCTCTGGTTGTTCGCCCAACATCAGAGACCATTATCTGGTCCACCTATAAGAAATGGATACAATCGTATCGTGATTTGCCAATATTGATCAACCAGTGGGCCAATGTGGTACGTTGGGAAATGCGGACCCGTTTGTTTTTACGTACCACTGAATTTTTATGGCAGGAAGGCCATACCGCGCATGCCACAGCTACAGAAGCTCAGGAAGAAACATTGAAAATGATCGATGTGTACCGTGAATTTGCTGAAGAATATCTGGCTGCACCGGTATTGGTTGGTGTTAAAACAGATAGTGAAAAGTTTGCCGGTGCAAAAGAGACTTATTGTATTGAAGCCATGATGCAGGATAAAAAAGCCCTGCAGGCAGGTACTTCACATAATTTGGGTCAGAATTTTGCCAAAGCGTTTGATGTAACTTTTCAGGATGAGAATGGCCAGCAGCAGCATGTTTATGCAACAAGCTGGGGTGTATCTACCCGATTGATTGGTGCATTGATCATGACCCATAGTGATGATAATGGGCTTGTTGTTCCTCCACGTCTGGCACCGATTGAAGTGGTGTTGATTCCGATCTGGCGATCAGATGAAGATATGGCCAATCTAAAAGCACGCATTGCAGAGTTGACCGCGGACTGGAAAGGCAAAGTCCGTTTTAAAATTGATGATAGAGATCAATATCGTCCCGGTTTTAAATTCAATGAATGGGAAAAACGCGGTGTGCCTATTCGTCTTGAAATGGGTCCCAAAGATCTTGAAAATAACCAGGTTGTTCTGGTACGTAGAGATACGGGTGAAAAGACATTTGTATCTCAGGATGGACTTTTGGAACATATTCAGTCTGAACTTGAACAGATGCAAAAAGACATGTACAACCGCGCAAAGAAATTCCGTGAGGAAAATACATTTAATGAGGATGATTTTGAAGCATTCAAAACACGTATCGAAGATCCGGGCGGTTTTTTCTGGGTCCACTGGTGTGGTTCACCTGAATGTGAAAATCAATTCCAGGAAACTTCCAAAGCTACAATACGCTTGATACCTGTTGATGGAGAAAAAGAGAGCGGATCATGTATTGTTTGCGGCAAGCCATCCGAACAGCGGGTGCTGGTTGGAAAATCTTACTAGTTTAGAGTTAAACGGAGTTTGATGTGCAGGAACAATTATTGTCCATATTTGAAACGGTAAGCGGATATATTTGGGGACCGCCAATGCTGCTCTTGTTGGTGGGTACCGGAATATATTTGACCATCCGATTGGGCGGAATTCAGTTCACGACGTTGAAGCATTCATTGCACATGGCATTGATTAAACGTCGTGAAGAAGGCGATGCAGAAGGCGATATCAGCCATTTTCAGGCCTTAATGACCGCACTTGCGGCTACCGTAGGTACCGGAAATATTGCCGGTGTGGCAACTGCCATTACTGCTGGCGGTCCCGGTGCATTGTTTTGGATGTGGGTGACCGGTCTTTTTGGTATGGCAACCAAATATGGTGAAGCTGTATTGGCTGTCAAGTATCGTGAAGTGGATGAGCACGGTAATATGCGCGGCGGTCCCATGTATTATATTGAAAAGGGACTGGGCTGGAAGTGGCTAGCGGTTTTGTTTGCTCTGTTTGCATCTATATCAGCCTTTGGAATAGGAAATATTGTTCAGTCAAATTCTGTTGCAGATGCAGTTACGGCTGTGTTTCCACAAATAAGTCATTATCATGTGGGAATTGTTTTATTTTTAGCAACCGCACTTGTACTGCTTGGCGGTATTAAAAGTATAGGTCGTACGACCGCGGTGATTGTTCCGTTTATGATTTTGTTATACATGCTCAGTTCTTTGATTGTTGTAATAATTAATTATAAAGCCATACCTTCAGTCTTAACAATGGTTATCGGCAATGCTTTTAGTCCTGCATCCGCTGCAGGTGGTTTTGCAGGCGCAATGGTTCGCGAGGCAATTCGCTGGGGCGTTGCACGCGGCGTATTCTCTAACGAATCCGGATTGGGTAGTGCTCCAATCGCTGCTGCTGCAGCCCAGACGAAAAATCCTGTAAATCAGGCGCTGGTATCCATGACTCAGACTTTTATTGATACCATTATCGTCTGTTCGCTTACCGGTTTTGTGATCCTTTCAAGCGGCACCTGGACGAGCGGTGCAACCGGAGCTGAACTGACATCTATGGCTTTTAGCTCTGCACTGCCCGGAAAGTTTGGCGGAATGATAGTGGCATTTGGTTTGGTTTTTTTCGCCTATTCCACTATATTAGGGTGGAGTTATTATGGTGAGAAATCACTTGAATATTTACTTGGCGCCCGGTCTGTAATGCCTTATCGGATTTTGTTTAGTATTATGGTATTTGTTGGCGCTGTTATTACCAAAGTAAACCTGGTTTGGACGTTTGCCGATATTATGAATGGCTTGATGGCAATCCCGAACTTGATTGGTTTACTGGCTTTGAGTGGAATAATAATTAAAGAAACCCGAGAACACCTGAGGTGAAATTATGGTTCATAGAGAAAAGGAAAAAATAACCATCGAAATTCCCAGCAAATCGCTGAGAATTCAACATGCAATGTGCCCAAACAGGCACAACCTGATGGATACGGACCATTTGATAAATGGATATGCCTCAATTACTGTCAAGGTCAAATACAAAGATGTAGTGGGTATGATCCATCTTGATCCTGTTTATGGTAGTTTTAAAAATGTGTCCGAGATTGACATTCCGGATGGTGAAACGGTAGAATTCTTTTGTCCTACCTGTGGCACCACATTGATTCTGGACCATGTGGTGTGCGATGAATGCGGCTCAAATATGTGCGGTGTTTATCTTCCGCATGGCGGTCGTGTTGAGGCCTGCGCCCGTAATGGATGTCAAAATCATAATTTAAAGCTTACTGATGGAAAAGACCTGCTGGATAAACTTGACGAATATCACACACTGGATGCTTATATTTAATGATGAATGAAAATGTTTTTAAAGCGGGTTATGTTGCGGTTGTGGGGCAACCCAATGTGGGTAAATCTACCCTAACCAACCATTTATTACAGTTCAAACTGTCTATTACTACAGCTAAACCCCAAACAACACGGCACCGTATATTGGGTATTTTATCCCAACCGGGTTGTCAGATTGTATTTCTGGATACCCCGGGATTAATGGAGCCCAAATACAAACTGCATGATTATATGGTCAAATCCGCACACAATGCAACTAAGGATGCGGATCTGGTATTGTTTCTGATTGAAGCAGGAAGAAAACCCAAAGATCGTGATTTAGAGATCCTCAGTTATTTGAAATCAGCTGAAAAACCTGTTTTGCTGGTGATCAATAAAATGGACCGTACCCAGCCCCAGGAAGTTTTACCGTTGATAGATGAGTATAAAGATATCTATAGTTTTAAAGATATTATACCCATATCGGCACTGACTGGTGATAATGTAGAAGATCTTGAAAAGACTATATTAAAATATTTGCCGGAAGGTTTTCCCTTTTATCCTGAAGATCAGGTTACCGAACATCCTGAACGTTTTTTTGTAAGCGAGATTATACGCGAAAAGATTTTCCAACAATATGGTGACGAGATTCCCTATTCCACGGCAGTAGTGATTGACGAGTTTGTGGAAAAAGAGGGGCGCAAAGATGTGATCAAGGCTAGAATTGTAGTTGAACGTCCATCGCAAAAGGGAATAATTATTGGCAAGGGCGGCAAAGCTTTGAAATCCCTGGGACAGGATGCGCGGATTGCAATTGAAGAGTTTATCGGGAGGCCGGTTTTCCTCGAGTTGTGGGTGGCAGTACGAGAGAAATGGCGTAAAAAGGATACGTTTCTCAGAGAATTTGGATATGACGGTCGATAATCTACTCGATCGGTAAGACATTTAATTTGATATGATAGCGCGCGTGTCTGTAAAACCGCGCGTTTTTTTACGTATTAAAGGATTTGATACATGAAACGAATCGTCAGTATATCAACTGTTCTTGTGAGCATGGTTTTATTTTTCTCATGCGCGGGTGTCTATTATGGCCCTGCGATTCAAACCACGGGACCGGTTGTGCGGGTGGGACTGCTTGAAGATAAATCTGAAATTGCTTTTGAACCTGAAGGTCCGTTTGTTATTGCAGACGGAAACGGGAAAATGTACCGGATGAACAAGGGTGAAGTATGGCGGGCAACCCTGGTGAATGGCTCCCCGGCTCCATCTGTTTATCGAATCCAATATACATCGAGCAGCAAGGAAACTGTTGCTGACGCAGGCGTTCAGGAAGCGCGTTCCCAAAATCTGGATGTTGAAAAGATTACCAGCGGTGATGTGCTGAATATGGACAAAAAGGTATTGGTTGATAAAAGACGATACCTGGTATTGCTGAAACAAAAATTTAGTACACAAGAACAAGCCGAGCAATATAAACAGCAGATTCCGGCTTTACGCAATGCCGTTGTAATTAGCCGACCTGATGGCGATCCCGGTGGTGAAATTCATTTGAAATCCGAGTCCGGCAAAGAGTTGGTGATTCAAAACGCACTGCGGATTTCCGGAGCGTTGGTTAATCTGCAGGCCGTCAAGGTGGGAGAGGGGTTCCATTATTCACGCGAAGAAACCCGCAAGTATGGCGGTGAATTGGAACTAATGATTGGTCCCAATGGGAAACTGTTTGTGATCAATGTGCTAAGTCTGGAATCTTATCTCGAAGGGGTATTGCCCGGTGAAATGATACCCACATTTCCGCTTGAAGCGCTTAAAGCGCAGGCTGTTGCAGCCCGAACTTTTTTTCTGTACAATTTTGGCAGCCGCTACCGGGATAAGCCCTATGATGTGACAGATGATGTTTACAGTCAGGCATTTGTGGGTGCGGGACGCAGTAATGACCGCATACGCAAGGCAATCAGTGAGACACAGGGCGAGGTGCTGGTTTATAATGGAAGTTTGTGCACAACTCCCTATTCCGCGGTTTGTGGAGGTCACACGGAAAACACCGAGAATGTTTGGATGGGTGAATCGTTACCTTATTTGCGTGGAGTGCTGGACGATCCTGAATCACGCGATTTGCCGGTATCTTTTGATCTGTCTACGGAAGAGAGTGTAAGACGATGGGTTGAAAGCGCGCCCAAGGTCAACTGTAACGCGGAAAGCCATGGGACCCCGGATTATGCAAAATACAGTGTGAAATATTATCGCTGGCAGCAACGATACTCCCGATTAGAACTGGAGAATATCATCCGTAACAAGTATCATGATATTGGTACACTGGTTGATATTGTTCCGGTTGAACGAGGTGTGTCGGGACGCCTCATCGAGATCGAGATACGTGGTGCGGCGGGCAAGATCAATGTGCGTAAAGAGCTGAACATACGCAGGGCATTGTCGTCAACCGCCTTGTACAGCGCCTGTTTTGTTGTGGACAAGATTGGGGATGTGAACGGTTTCCCCGAAGAATTTGTATTTACCGGCGCGGGTTGGGGACACGGAGTAGGCATGTGCCAGATTGGTGCGGCCATGATGGCGGAAGAAGGCAAATCCGCTAAGCAGATATTGACGCATTATTACCGCGGTGCGGTGATAGACAAGTATTATTGATATGGTTGATTAGGCCCTAATCCTTCGATACAATCCGCCCGCATGCTGCGGACGGATCACTCAGGAACCGGGCTAAAGCATAAATTTTTCTCTCTGCGTACATTGCGTTTCCCTGGCGCACTCTGCGTTTTGTTGTTTTGATTTAAAAATGTGAAATTATGTTAAACTCTCCAAAACATATTCTTTTTCTGTTTGTTGATGGTATTGGTATTGGCGAAAACGATCCCGAGATCAATCCCTGTGCGGACCAGCAGTGGCGGTTTTTCAACAATACGCTTGATCAACAGTATCCCAAATCCCTGCCGCATGACGGCATTGCACTGGGACTGGATGCCAATCTGGATATGCCCCTGCTGCCGCAGAGCGCAACCGGGCAGACATCGCTGTTTACCGGCGTTAATGCCAGCAAGCTGCTGGGGAGGCATCTCAATCACCGTCCCAACGCGCAACTACGCGAGGTGATTAAAGAACACTCCATTTTCAAAAAACTGGTGGACAAGGGGAAAAAGGTCGCGTTTTTGAACGCTTTCCGTCCGCCATTTTTTGATTTTGAACCGGACGAGATTATCCGGCATCTCTCTGTAACATCGTGTATGAACTATTTTGCGGGACAACAATTTTTCGGCATTGAGGATATCTGGGCGGAGCGCAGTGTGTATCAGGATATGAGCGGAGACGCTCTGCGCGAAAAAGGATTTGACGCACCGGTGGTATCGCCGCAAAAGGCGGGGGAGATAATCGGGAAGCAGAGCCGGGCGTATGATCTGGCGTTGTTTGAGTATTTTCAAACCGACTTTGCCGGTCACAGCAAAGAAATGGAGCGCGCCAGAAACGAGATCGTTAAACTGGAAGCGTTTCTTGGGGCCATTCTGGAAACCGTTGACCTGGACGAAACCCTGGTACTGCTTACCAGTGATCACGGTAATATTGAAGATCTATCATTCAAGGGGCACACCCGCAACCCTGCCATGACACTGGCATTTGGGCCGGGCCAAGAAAAATTCGGCAATCCGGTCAAGAGTATTGTGGATGTGGCGGAAACGCTGCTGGGGCATATGTTTGACTGATTGTCAACAATCTGTGCAAAATCTGCAACAAATATCAATATAAATATCCAAAACTTTATCTATTTGCGTAAAAATCTGTGAAAAAAAGTGCAGAAAATGTATTAAATATTTGCTTTTGATATTTTTTTGTTTAATTTATAATCCGCAAAATTAGGGTTAAAATAATATCAAACAAATATTGGGGTTTAATAATGGAGGAATTTTTTAAAAGTATATTTTTATCTTCAAAAACACCTTTTTATTTAGTTCTTCTTCAATTAGTTTTGTTTGTTTTTTTATTTTTTGTAAAATCAGATAATTTTATAAAATTTCTAATAGAACTATTACATTTCCGTATAGCATTTTTTATAAAAAAAATGCAAGTTCCGCTAAATTATTTAATAAATAAAAAATTAAAGTTAGTTTTTTACGAAAAACATTATTTGATTTGGTGTTTTTTAATTTTCTATATTTCTTTAATTATAATAATAATTAGTAAAAATAAGATTGATTCTGAAGAATTATTGTTTTATTTATTACTTGTTGTGGTGTTTTTCATCTTTTTTTGGGAAATGGTTTTTGATACGAATTTACCATTAAGAATTCCTTTTCTTAGTTTTACATTATTATTAGCAAATATTTTAATATGTATAATTTTATTTGTTGATAATTATGATTATTTAGTTCTTTTAAATATTGAACATGAATATTTTAATAGTAATTCATCCTCATTTCATGATAATTTTGGTGAGTTTGATAATAAAATTAAAAAAACAAAAATAATAAAAACAAATCAAGATACAAGTTCTTTAGTTAAAGATGGGTTTGATTTAATTATTAATATTTCTTTTCCTGATTCATTAAGAAATATTGGGTATTATAATGGTTTAGTTCTTGTTCAAAACAAAAAATTAATTGCTGATGCTCAATTGAGTTCATTAAATTTAGAACGAATTGAATTTGGAAACAAAGCAACATCATTCAATTGGAATCGAGATAAACAATTCATTAAAAATATTTATAATGAAATAATTGAATATAACAACTTTTCTTATGATGATAAAGATATAGAATCGCGAAAAGAATGCTTAACTTGTATTGAGAGATGGCATGAAAGATTGTTAGATAACAAAAAGTACGAAAACCCAAATAATGTTAAAGTTTTATTTTTGAGACCAGTTGATGTAGATAAGAAAAAAGATAAAAAAACAAATGAAAGACTTAATTTGTTAGGTGGTCAAATTAGTTCAATTATTTCTGATAATAGAAATAGTATTTTAGATAAAGAAATAGTTGGAAAAAGAAAAATTGACTGGGAATATTTAGGAAGTGATAAAATTGTTGATAATAAAAGTTTTTCATCAATTGATGATTATAGAGATAATGAGGAATCATATAATGCGGATATGCTGATATATTGTGAAATTGGTTATAAGACCGCTAATTTAATTTTTGATATTTTAAATAAGGAATATAGAACTTTTTTAGCAGATAATAATGGTTATGAAAATGAAATTAATGTGCCTCATTTTAAAGAATCCCCCAAAGATACTATTAGTTTATTTGTTAAAAATGGATTAAAGCGATCAGCTGAAATGATCATGATAATAAAAGATGTTAAAGAATTAGTAAATTATTTTCAGGAAGAACTACAAAAGGATGGAAATACAATTGATATTAATTTGTTACTCGATAATAAATTTATAACTGTATTAAATAAAGTAAATGCAATAGATTCAACTTTTTGTGATGATATTTTTAAAATGCAATTTAAAATATTTTTAAGATTCCTATATTGCACTTATCTAAGAGATTGTATTTATTCATTTCAATCTTTATTAAATGAAATGAATTTGTATCAAGATTTAAATATTATATATAATACTCATATTGATTCTGCTAAAAATATATTTTTTAGAAATAAAGACATTTTTGTGTCAAATGACATTCTTCAAAAAATAATTGAAGGATATCTATATAGTTTAAAAGGTGAATATGATAATGCGTATGAAAGTTATAGCTATGTATTAAAACATGGAGATGATTATGATAATTCAGTTTCGTTAATAATGATTCAATTTCTCCAAGTAAATGTAGTAGGAAAAATGAATGAAAATTGTGAAAAAATTGAAGAGATAATAGTTGATGCAAATTTAAAAGATGATCCTGTATATTTTGAGTTTTTATGTAATAAATACAAACTATTGAGAGATTGTTATCAATTAAAAAAATGATGAATTGGAATATGATAAAAAAAATACTAATTATTTTATTATTATGCATAAATTCTGTTTATTCTAAATCAATAATTTTTTCGGGAATTGTTTTTAATGAAAAAACAAATGAAGGAATCGAAGGTGTTGAAATTTTTTTTGAAGAAGTTGGATCTTCTTTTAGGACTGATGTGAATGGTGTAATAAATATATGTTTAGATAGAAAATATTTTAAAAATAATGTTGTAAAAGTGTTCTTTTTTAAAGAAAATTATGTTGGTAAATATATTGATTTGAATTTAGATTTAAAAACAGTATATGATGAGCTTAATATTTATTTACAACCATTAGTGATGTCTCCTTGGGCAAATGTATATAATTTTAATTTTAAAATTTTGGAAAAACGAACTAAAGAAAAAATTAAAGATTTTCGAGTTTTTAACCTATACCAAGGTACGCAATTTCAATCAGAAAAACCTGGAGTCGTTTCTATAGATACAAGAGCAAGTTTTGAATCAATGGTAAAATATCATATGGTTGTTATTTTTAAGGAAAATTATAAACCAATATATACTACCTTAAATAATAAATCAAATTTTGAATTTGAAAAATGTGAAACATTTAAAAATCAGCCATTTTATTGTATAGAACTATTTGATGAAATAAATTGTAATATTACAATTCCAGAATTGAAAAGTAAAAATAATAATGTAGAAATTTATAAATCAAAACACTATTATTATATACTAAATTTAAAGAATGAAGATGATTTTGATGTCAATATTAAAAATGATATTTTCTGGGAAAATTCTAAATTAACATTAACAAAATTAGATGACTATAAAAAAGTAAGAAAAAGTATAATAAGGAAGGAATTAAAAAAAACTATTTTCTTTACAGATGGTTTGAATCATCCAATTTCTAATTTAGAAATTTCTTATAATTCTAAATTATTAAAAAGCGATTTAGAAGGGAAAATAGTTTTAAGTTTTCGTTACTCACCGAATTTAGATGTTTTTTACACTCTTGAATCTAATAATTATGAGGATATCAACGATGTGTTTCGTCTCGAAGTTGAACCCAATTTAGTACAAAATGTTAAAATTCAGACATATAGAGAGAAATTGATAAAAGTAGTTATTAATAATTTTACTGGAGTTAATTTTCAAAATAATAAATTAGCTAATTTTCTTTCATGTGAAAATTGTGAAATTGTGGGAATTAATATGTCCAATGATTCAGAATATAGTATACGTATTAGAGAATCAATTCCTAATAATAATTACTCTATTACTTTTGCAGATTCATTTTTTATTTCACAAAGTTATAAACTAAGCTTTGAAAACAATAATCCTACTTGGGTTTTAAATATTAATTATAAAATAAAAGAGTTTGTTATAAGTGTTGAGAACCAATTTAAAGATTTGAAAAATCGTTTTGTAAATAATTTAGTTATCAAATATTCTAAAGAATCATCAATAATAAAAAAAGTTATTAATGGTAATTTTTTATTTTCTGATAATATTAATCCATTAGATACTTTAACTGTTGAATTACCACAGGGATTTTCCGTAAACGGGGGAAATAGGTTTAAATATTGTTTTGCAAATATTAATAATGATTCTTTGAAAATAAATTGTTTTAGGGATTTTGTTATAGTTGAGATATTTTTATTTACAATTGGTGGAGATTCTTTAGTTGGAGATATTGATGTACAATTTGAAGGTGTTTACCATCAATCAATATTAAGTGATATATCAAGTGAAGCAATTCGGTACTTTAAATTGTACACTATTCCTGAAGAACTTATAGTAGTAAATGCCACTTCAAATTATTATCACATTGAACCTAAAGTAATAAATAATATTGAAACTAATAATAAGATAAATTTAACATTATTACCTAATGAGAAATATAATAATGTGACCATAAGTTTTTTACCATCAAATGCAAGAGCCATGTTAATTGATTCCAATGGAAAAAAAAGTAATGTTATCAATTTTAAATCATTTTTCTTAAAAGAAGGAAGTTATAAATTAAAAATAGAAAATAAATACTATACTTCAATTGATACGATCATTAACATAGTTGAAAATGATAAAAATGAATTAAAGTTTTCTTTAAACAAAAAAAATAAAGAAAATTTTAAAATTGAGTTTAGAACTAATAAAAATGAGTCGTGGCGCAGGTTTTTAAATGATTTAAATGATAATTTAGTTTTGGAAAATCTAGATAATCATGAGGAAATATTCATTAAATCAACCAATTCTGCATTACTGAATACAACTTTAGAACTTTCTAATGTTAATTTTGGTGATTATTTATTGAAGTTTAAAAATATAAATCAAGTTATAGACACATTAGTTGTGGACGAAGATATTGATCGATATATTTCAAATTATTTTGATGAAAAGTTATATTCAACTTTAATAATATATCCAAGTAAACAGTATGAAATATTAATTGATAATTATTATCAATGTGTTTCAAATGAAAAAGGTTTGATTAGTGAACTTTTTTTAAATAAGGGTCTACATTTAGTTAAGCTTGTCGATTCCGGTACAGATTATCTTGTTTCAATAGACACTTCAGGTGATACATTGAGAATATTTGCTCGTGATTCAATAATTTCTTATTTCCCTAAATTTTGTACAATACCTGCTTTTCCTTTTATTTGGCCTAGAGAAAAGAGTTTTTTTAATAGCAATATTGATATTACTTTCCCAATAAGGAATAATACTAACTTTACAATTAATTATTTGCAAAGAGTAACGAATAGTGTTGACATGTGTATATCTTTGCCTATGCTAATAAAAGAAAATCAGGGGGTAAACGATTTTTTTAATGAAGATGTAGAGTTTGGTCTAAAATATTATTTACCTCAAATTAATGAAAAACAGACTTTTTCATTATTAACAAAAGTAATATCACCATATAATGATGAAGAAATAATATTTTCAAGAGGGTTACCAAATTACACACTAAAAATTTTATATTCATATGCATTAAATAAATATAATGATTTACATCTTAATTTAGGTCTCGTTACTAATAATAAAACTCAAAAGATATGTGAAATTTCATCGAATCAATCATTAATAATCAATCCAAGTGTTCGGTACGATTATGAAATAAAGTCCTTTTTGTTAGCTTTTGATTTTAATATTTATATGCCTTATGACAAGTATGATATTACTACAGCATCAATAGAAAATGATATAATATATCTTAAAACTAATCCACAATTACTAGTTGGATATAAAGTTGGACCATTTACTAAATCAATTTTTTTACCATATGAAACAGGTGTAAAGTTTAAATTTGGTTTCAACTTTACTTGGTTTTGATTTTAAAAATTTCCCCGAAATCTTTTCCTCAAAACTTTTGTTACAAATTTAAGAACCTCATCAATCCGCAGAGTGTTGGGCGCAAACCTGCCGGAACGGGACGGAAATTTCCACTAATTCATTATTGTGTTTTTTCACAAAACACCAGGAGGTGTGTATGCGTGGTATGTATGGCACCGTTTCCGTGGTTTTAATGATCTTGCTGTTTATGTCCTGCCAGCCCAAACCGGGAGAAGTGATGTTAAAGGGACCTCTTTGCGGTACGTGGCGAATGATTGAAGCCCAGTATGCCAGTGGAGAGATCAGCGGTACCATTGACGGGGAGGAGCGTATTTGTTACAAACTCATGAGCGGTGAGCATTTTGCCGTTATCGAGATGTACAAGGCGAATCCCGATTCCCAGTTCTTTGCCGCTGTGGGCACATATACCCTGGGTGAAGGTACATATACCGAGTATTACGAGGCTTCCAGCTCGCCGGCTCGAGTGGGCACGCACCTGACATTTAAAAGCGAAATTGTAGAAAACCAGTGGACCATTGAAATTGAGGCATCAGAGAGAACCGAAGGGTATCTGAAAGAAACATGGGAACTGGTTTCAAAGCCGGCCATGGCAGATGCCGGTATGTAGCAGATTTGCGGGATTGATGCAGGGTTGGGCTTTATACCATTCATATTCGCCAGTGGCTACCCATCTGGCGGGTATTTTTGTATAACCGGTCTGATTTGACCGGTATGTGGACAGGTCCGTGATGCGCGCAGGTTTCATAGGACCGAATGTAAATATCCATATCGGCCGCAGCCTCAAACCTTGTTCCGCGGTTAGGGGCTACCCGCGGACTAGGGCTATCCTGCCCGGGTCAAGGTCCCCCGGGCAGGGTGCCATTTGTCTTTATTCCAAGATCAGGGTTATTATTTCATATTTTCCAGCTGAAAAAGTTACTGTCTTGCCCTTTACTGCCAGACTTTCCAGTTTATTTTCCATCATATCACCCGTCCATGCTTTGGTGAATGGCACAGCGAGTGTGAGTTCCGCTTCAACAGGCCAGCCGTGGGTCTCGTAAAGCCGGATGATGAGCGCATCCGAGTCTTCCGCGTGTTTGACTGCGGTAACAATGAGGTTTTCCTTGTTTACGCTCAGATAGCTGTTTTGACGGGGCGCCTGACCATCCTGTTTTTCCATTACAACCGCTTTTAAGGGCATGTTGAGTTCGTATGCCTTGCGGACACTGTTGGCAGTTTTGCAGTTTCCCTTGTGCGGATAAATGGAATAGGTAAACTCGTGCAGTCCCTGGTCAGCATAGGGATTCTCGTATCCAATGGGTTTGCTGATAGGATCCGGAGTTAGGGGGGAACGCAGCAGGGTGAGGCGCATAACATTGTCTTTAACATCGTAACCGTATTTACAATCGTTCATGAGAGAAACGCCGTAATTGTCGTCGGACAGGTCTGCGTATTTGTGCGCGGCAACTTCCCATTTGGCTTTTTCAGCCGGGGTTTGCGGATTTGTTGTGCGCTCTATGCTGCCATAGGCAATGTCAAAAGTTGCCTTGTCTGATTGAATATTTACCGGAAATGCCGCTTTAGCCAGAATGTGATGTTCGTGCCAGTCTGCCTGGGTTACAATATCGAGGCGGGGACTGTCGGCATACAGGGTATAGTCCTGTGTGAACACTGATTTGTTATACTCTCTCACAACACTGAGAATAGCGCGGGCCGGCCCTTTTTCTTTGATGATGATGCTGCTTACTTGCGAGCATTCCTGCATTTCACCGGTGTATCCTATATTCCATGCATCATAGTTGTCCGGTTTATCCTCAAAGAATTGGAGGATATTGCCCTGCTGACCTTCTACAAGGATTTCCTGATTGTTCACTTTGTCAAAGAATCTGGAAATATTGCCGTTCTGGGCATCAATTTCTACACGTACAAATTCATTTTCAAGAAAGGTTGGTCCAACTTTGATCTCATCATGGTGTTTGTATTTGCCTTTTCGCAGCCAAAAGGTTTTATAACCATTTGCAGGCACATCTCTGGCAATGAATTGCACACTGATATCCGTTTGCTGATAAGGCATTTTTTCATCATTATCATCTTTGACTTCTTTGATGCTTAAATCCTGAGGCAGATTGACAGAAACCAGACCGCTTCGCTGCCAGTTTAACGTATTGAACACAACAACAGGAGTATCTTTTTCATCCAGGTCAATGTCTTTGGTGATAGCCTGCATTGAATTGTTTATAATATCTTTGGTCAACGAATTGACTCGCAGATAGTCCTTGTCCGCATCATCATAAACCTCTGGAATGCTTGAGCCGGGGAGAATGTCGTGAAACTGGTTAAACAGGGCCAGCTTCCATGCGGTTTCGAGAGAATCTTTTGGCCAGGGGATACCTGAAAAAACAGCGAGTTTTTCAGATTCTTCGAGAGCGATTTCAGCCTGACGATTTTGTTTTTTTACACGGCCCTGGGTTGTCAACGTACCGCGATGATATTCCAGATACAGTTCATTTTCATACTTTGGTGCGTCCGGGTATTTGTAGTCAATGTGTTTCATATAACTGTCCAGATCGTCATGCGCCAGTGCCGGAAACACGCTGGTATTCTGCAGTTTTTTGATGCTCTCAAAATGCTGACGGGTAGGACCGCCGCCATGGTCGCCTACACCATACAGAACCGGTACATTGTTATACCCTTCGGATTTGTATTCCAGCATTTTTTCAGCCAGTTCTTCCGGTTTGTTGGATATATTTAATCCATTCGGTAAACACGTCAGAATGGATGAACCATCCGGTGAAATCCAGCGAAAGATACTGTGCGGGAAATGGGTTGTATCATTCCAGCGGATCTTTGTTGTAACAAAATACTGGAATCCTGATTTTGCCAGAATTTGAGGCAGGGTCCAGGTGTATCCAAACGTATCGGGAGTATAGCCTGTAATACAATCCACACCAAATTTTTCTCTGAAATAGCGTTTACCATAAAGGATTTGGCGAATGAGCGCTTCGCCGCCGGCGAGGTTTAGATCGGGTTCTACCCACATTCCACCGACAAGATGGAAACGATTTTTTTTGACGGCTTGCTGGATTTTTGCAAACAGATCCGGATATTTTTCCTCCATCCACATAAAGCTTACAGCCTGACTCTGGATGTATTGAAAATCCGGATATTCATCAATAAAATTGATAGCGGATGCATAAGTACGACGGCAGACATCAATGGTTTCGGGCCATTGCCATACCCACGCCATATCGATATGTGACTGACCGATCATGTGCAGGGTATCCTGTTTAATGATGTGAGACAAGTTGATGACATCAACAAACAGGGTGTTCAGCATTTGTACAAAGGGGCCCCATTCGTTATGCAGCGCATGGTCCACGCAATCTGCCAGATCACTAGGTTGATATGAAAAAGGTTCGCCTGTAAATGTTTTGTACCAAAACAGGTTTTCCTTAAAATCCGCAAACAGAGGTTTAAAAGGTAAAATTTCTTCTGGTAGTTCATCTCCCTGAAACAAACTGGCAAAGATCATTTCGGGTTCTATGGTGAAAATCTCTGTATCATTCATTTTACCATTCAGTACAATACGAATTCCACAAGGTTTGTTGAGTTTGTTCCACAAGTCCCTTGAACTGAAATTGTAAGATACGGTTGTAACCGTGTCGAGTTTGAATGATTTACTCTGGAACCGGCTTCTGCGGGTATCTACCGTAGCCCTGCCCGAATGGGTCCCCAATTTACCCAGGTTCCGGATTGTAACGTTGAGCGGGTAATAGCGTTTACCATTGTCCATATAACTGGGGCCAAATTCATAATGATCGATATAGGCAAAGGGAGACGCGGCTTCCATATTCACAGATTCCGGTTTTTCATTGGTGCATTGTAAATCTGTAATCACATTACCTTCAGTGTCTTCAAGATCAACACTCAGCCCCCAGCCACCACCATCATTAAGGACTTTGAACAGAAGACGGTTCCATCCCGAAGATAATCTTACTGTAACATGGTCATCGCCTTTGAGGAGCGTTCTGAAAATAAAATTTTCGTGTACGCGTATTTTATTTAACCAAAAAGCATATGCATCATTGCTGCCAATTGCCAGAACAATATTTTTCTCATTTTGTGAGTAAATATAGGTTGCTGCATAAGCGATACTTTGGGTTTGCGCGGGAAAGTGGAATTCGCTAAAATCAATGATTCCTGAGGGAAGCGTTTCAATCGCCTGCCACTGGAATGAAGAAGGCAGCGGTGTTTCGCCTTTTACGGGTTGTAATTCCGCTTCATTTTGTAAGAATTGAGTTTGTAATGCGGTGTGCAAAGTGTCTGTTTTAAAAGAACCGAGCACCAGCCATTGGGTTATACTGTTTTGCAGGGTTTGTGAGTGACCGTTTGAACCAATTAACATAATTAAAATTGCCCCTTTAAGCAATCGTTTCCAGTACATTGAACCTCCAGATTTGTTCTGTGGGCAGAAAAAGTGAATAAATAAAATTGCAGTACTTGATGCATACATAATATAAGAATACAAAGATTATATTGCAATGCGGATTCAAAATTTGTACATTAAAAATTGAATTTTTTCTGCGTTTATGAAAGGGCATGAATGAATCTGGCAAAATTTTTCACGGACCTGGGATTGTATCAAAAAGGAATCTGGAAAGATTATATTCTGATATTAATTGGGTCATTTATAATGGCGTTGGGTATTGGGGTCTTTTTAGTGAATGCCAAAGTTGTACCCGGAGGCGTAAGCGGACTGGCTATGGCTATCCATTATCTATCCGGTAATAGAATTCCGGTAGGTTTAATGATCTGGGTGACCAATATTCCTCTTTATATTTGGGGAATTCGGGAACTGGGCAGACGTTTTGGTATTCGTACTTTTGTGGGATTTACATTTAGTTCTTTTTTTATAGATTTATTGCAAGGGGTTGTACCCGGACTCACTTTTATTCGTCTGCATGAACATCCGGCGATTGTTTATATGCTTGAACACGAGTTTGTTCTGCTGGTAGTAATGGGTGGTTCTCTGGTTGGTTTGGGGCTTGGTATTATATTCAAGTTTCATGGCACTACTGGTGGTACAGATATTATTGCGGCTATTTTACGAAAACGGTTTGGTTATAAACCCGGTCATTCATTACTGACAATGGACTTTTTTGTTATCGTCATTGCAGGATTTATCATCTGGTTCAAAGATCTTTCTCCGGACAGGCCAGCATTGGTTTTGAGTCTGTATGCCTTTTTTGGTGTATTTATAGCGGCAAGAATTATTGATGTGATTATTGAAGGCTTTGATTATGCGCGTTCAGCATTTATCATATCTGAAAAGCAGGCAGATGTTATAAAAATGATCACATTGGACATGGACCGTGGAGCAACTGCTTTGGCTGCCAAAGGCGTGTATACCAATCAATCGCGAGATGTGATTTATACGGTTTTGAGCAAAAAGGAAATTGTAAACCTTGTAGACAAGGTTAAAGCTATTGACCCGGATGCTTTTATAATTGTAAATAACGTTCATGAAGTTCTGGGTGAGGGTTTCCGTCCCCGTTTTTAATATTACAGGTTTAAAAGCCTGTTGACTCTGACTGAAATTAATATTATCTTTTTTTAAACCAAAAGAGGTAATATGGAACGCCGTTACGCTATTCTAACAACCGGGAATACGCATCCAACGCTTGCCAAAATGGCATCTGTATTATTGCGGTATAGACCGGATTCTGTAGTGGCTTTGATTGATCCTGATAATTCCGGGCGAGATGCTTCGGAATTGTTAACGGTGGGAAAAGGGGTGCCCATAACCGCTTCTCTTCAAGATGCACTGGCATTGAATCCCAATGCACTGGTGATTGGCATAAATCCTGCTGGAGGCGCTTTGCCGGATGAATGGCGATCTGTGATATTGGAAGCCATTGATGCCGGTCTCGATATTTACAACGGTATGCACAGTTATTTATGTGATGATAGCCAGATCTCTACAAAAGCCAAACAAAACAATATTACATTGTATGATCTTCGAAAACCTCCGAAAGGTTTATCTGTAAACCGCTGCAGGGCTGCAGATGTTAAAGCTTTTCGGGTCCATACCGTTGGAATGGATTGTAATTGCGGTAAAAAGATAACAACCTATGAGCTGCATTTGGGATTGTTAAAACGGGGACTGGATTCCCAATTTATTGCTACCGGCCAGGGAGGCATTTTATTGTCTGGCAAAGGGATTGCCATTGACAGCGTTCCCGGAGATTTTATGGCTGGTGCGGCTGAACAATTGGTGCTGGAAAATCAGGACCATGAGTTTCTCCTGTTAGAAGGCCAGGGTGCCATTGCCAATCCTTTATATTCAGGAGTTACATTGTCCATGCTGCATGGATTTATGCCTGATGTGCTGGTGTTGTGCCATCAACCGGAACGGTCTATCATGCGCGGTTCTGCAAATACCAAAATTCCCCCCATTAATGTTATAAGAGAAATATACGAAAAAGTGACTGCTCCCGTTTATTCTGCACCGGTTGTAGCAATCTCTTTGAATTTGAATAATTATGGTGAGCGTGAAGCACGTGATATTGTATTGCAGACTGAGTTTGAAACCGGTTTGCCGGTTACAGATGTGATTCGCTTTGGCGCTGATAAAATCTTGGATGTAATTTTGAATATTAAAAAAGAGCAGGAAAAATGAACACGCAGCGAGTAGTGATTATTGACGGTGGATACGATACTTATGCGTATGAAGCGTCGTATTTAAAAGAACATGGATATGTACTGGAAATGTATGATGGTGATCCGCAGGACCGAGATGCAAAAATAGAATTTGCATCCGGTTCAGTTGGAATGATGGTCCGTGGTACATTGATTGATGAGCATTTTTTGTCTCAAGTACCTGAATTAAAAGCAGTTGTTCGTTATGGTGTAGGGTATGATAACGTGGATCTGAGTGCAGCTACCCGGCAGGGTGTACGGGTTGCAAATGTTCAGGGCTATGCAAATCACTCGGTTTCTGATCATGCTATTGCGTTAATGTATTCCTGTATTCGAATGCTTCCTGCCGGTTCAAAATCTATTTATAATGATTTCAGCAAACCTCCAACCCCGGAAATTTTCGAGCTGCATGATAAAACCGTTGGAATTATTGGACTGGGGCGCATTGGTGGTACCTTTTGTACTAAAGTCAGGCATTTGTTTGGGCGGGTGCTGGCCTATGATCCCAATATCCCCGAGTCTGTCTTTGATGATTGTGGTGCCACTCAGGCTACCTTGCAGCATGTTTTGGGAGAGAGTCATGTTATAAGCCTGCATTGTGATTTGAACGAGACATCGTATCATATTATTAACGATAACGCATTTGCAATAATGAACAATCGTCCGATATTGATCAATACCGCGCGTGGAGATGTTATTGATCCTGATGCTTTGTTAAAAGCCTTGAATCAGGGCAAGATCCACTGCGCGGGACTGGATGTATTTAAAAACGAACCTACAGGTCCTGAAGAACAGCCATTAATCACACATCCCAGGGTGCTGTCTACGGGGCATTATGCATGGTATTCGGATGCTGCCATGCGACAGTTACATGAACGTGCAGTGGAGAATCTAGTTAATCTGATAAATGGTAAAGTAGTAGAGGATTGTTTGAACCCATGAGTGAAAAAAACATCGTAACTGATTACAGAATGCCGCCGAAAGGATTTGCAGTTCTCGCCCTGGTGGGTCCTGCATTTATCTGGTGCGCAGAATTTATCGGGTCTGGTGAAGTGATTTTAGCGACCCGTGTAGGGGCAATTTTAGGCCCTGCTGTTATTTGGGCCCTGATTTTGGGTGTGTTTTTAAAATTCTGGATTGGCATGAGTGGCGCACGGTATACGGTCTGTACCGGGGAAGGGATGATAGACATGTGTGCCAGAATTCCCGGACCTAAAAACTGGGCTGTCTGGTTGATACTTGTTGCACAATTTGCCAGTGCCATGGTAGCGATTGGATCTTTGGCATCGGCAGCCGGTGTGTTTATAAACAGTCTGGTGCCGGTCTCGCCCTATTTTGGTGGATGGTTTGTTACCATATTTTCATTAATTGTTGTGTGGTCGGGTGTGTTTGATCTTTTAAAGATCATAATGAGCTTTTTTGTTGCTGTGGTACTGATAGGTGTTTTGTATGTTGCTATCAACGTGCTTCCCCAGGTTGGGATAACGGAGCATTTATTTGGATTTACAATTCCTCCGGTACCCGACTGGGCAGTAAAACTGGATGGCGTTTCTGATAATCCCTGGCGTGAGATTTTACCGCTGATGGGCTGGGCCGCGGGTGGTTTTGCCAGTCAGGTTTGGTATACATATTGGGTGTTGGGTGCCGGTTATGGCGCAGCTGAGGGCAGAGGATACGGTCAGCCTGCTGATCTGCATGCATTGAAAAATATGAGCAAGAATGCCGCCCTTAAAATTAAAGGATGGTGTAATGTTGTTTATACCGACGCTTCTATTGCCATGATTTTGGGTGTGATCTCTACAAGCGGATTTCTGATTGCGGGTGCGGGTGTGCTTGGAGCAAGTAAACTTGCCCCTGAAGGGCCGGATGTTGCATTGACCTTGTCAACCATATTCAGCAATAAATGGGGATCCCTGGGAGGGACGCTGTTTCTGATCGCCGGTGCATCAGCATTGGTTGGAACCCAGATCGGTCAGCTTGCGGGATGGCCGCGTTTACTGGCGGACAGTTTAAGACTCTGTGTACCCGCATTTAACCGCAAATTCCAGTGGAAGACACAGTTTCGCATTTTTCTGGTTTTCTTTTTTATCTCCAATATGGTTATTGTATTTACTTTGGGTTTAAAGCCGGTCTTTTTGGTCAAACTGGGTGCTATTCTTGACGGTCTTTTACTTACACCTTTGCAGGCACTTTGGGTTGCTGCTGGTTTGTACATTGTACTTCCCAAGTTGTTATCTGATGAAGCCAGAAAAGTTTTACAACCCAGTTTTATCTTTTTGGTTGGCTTGATTTTAGCATTTGTAGTATTTGGATATTTTTGTGTATTTCAAATGCCTTTTATATGGTGAGTTTGATTGAATAAACGTTATTTAAAATTTTGGATGATAGGACTGCTTTTCATTTTTGCTGAATCTGTATTTGCGTCAAGTGGGCATATTTCGGAGAAAAGTGATCCTGTCATTCATTCTAGTGTGCAAAGTTTTATAAATTCAGAACTGTTTGAAGGAAATGTGCCGGTCTGGATTTTTTTGATGGACAAGGGTGAAAATGTGCAATCTGATTTGTTGAAAAAAACAAATACAGTTGCACTTACCGAACGGGCCCTGAAAAGACGTTCAAAAGTAAATGCCGAAAAAATGGATTATTATGATCTGCCCGTAAAAAAACAGTATATAGATGAATTAATAGCAATGGGTTTGCACGTTCGGCACCAGAGTAAATGGTTAAACGCTGTAAGCGGTATTCTGGATGTTGACCAGTTGAATGTTGTAGCCTCACAGGACTATGTTAAAGGGATCCGGATAATTGCGGGAAGGAAATCCATTCAACCGGAACCTGTGACACGTATGGAACCGTATCAGGATTTCCAGATTAACAGCCATTTGTATTTTTATGGCTCATCTTTGCAGCAGTTGGAAATGATCAAAGTCCCGGATGTGCACGATATGGGATTGACCGGTAAAGATGTTTTAATCTGTATTACGGACACGGGTTTTAAAACCGACCATGAGGTTTTTACCAATCTCAAGATTGCCGGAGAATATGACTTTTTGCGTAATGATGATGATACGGAAAATGATCCGGAGGTTGATCACGCAGATCAGCACAATCATGGTACCAAAGTATTGTCTACAATGGGTGCGGAAAAATCCGGTGAATTGTATGGGGCTGCCTTTGGAGCAACATATCTATTGGCCAAAACCGAGGATCTGATTCAGGAATATGCCGGTGAAGAAGACCACTGGATAGCGGCGGTTGAATGGGCCGACAGCCTGGGCGCGGATATTGTCAGTTGTTCAATTGGGTATCTGGACTGGTATACATATACGGACATGGATGGTAACACATCACCCATGACTATTGCATCGGATCTTGCCGTTTCAAGAGGAATTATCATCTGTACTTCTGCCGGAAATGAACGGGATAATGCATGGTATTATATTACCGCTCCCGCAGATGGGGACAGTGTAATCTCTGTTGGCGCTGTGGATAATAAAGAACATATTGCCGCTTACAGTTCGGCGGGACCCACCTATGACGGGCGTATTAAACCAGAAGTGGTTGCAATGGGTACGGGTGTGCGATGTGCTGATCCGGATGACAATACCGGGTATGAGTATGGGACAGGGACATCCTACTCGACTCCGATTGTAGCCGGTGTTTGTGCTTTGATTTTGGAAGCACATCCCAACTGGACGCCCATGCAGGTTCGGGAAGCACTCATGTTCACGGCAGACAAGGCCGATAATCCCAATAATTTGTATGGATGGGGATTGGTTGATGCGCTTGCGGCTGTAGAATATCGACTCAAAGGGGATGTGAATGGGGATGATGAAATTGATCTGGTTGATGTTAAAGAACTTGCAAATCTGGTTATGAACCCGGTGCAATATTCTGATAAAGCCAAAGCATCTGCAGATATCAATAACGACGGGGAATTAAATATTCTGGATATTGTTCAATTGGTTAATACATTGAAATAAATTATTTGTTTGATTGTCTAATATTCAATAATCCACTTTTGTTTTATTATTACAAAATATATAGAGAGGGAGTATTCATATGCTAATTATGAAATACCTGGCCAAGTTGTTAAAGGCGTTGACTTCGGGCGAGTCCCCTTCGCAGCTTGCCGGTGGTTTTATTTTGGGTATGATCATTGGGCTGCTGCCGGGCAAGAGTCTGTTGACTTTGGTAGTAATCATTCTCATATTGATCATCAATGTTAATGTTTCAATGGCAATACTTGGGTTTGTTGTATTCAGCGCTTTTGCTTTTTTTCTGGATCCGTTGTTTCACAATATCGGATACTGGCTGCTGGTAAATATTGACGCGCTAAAGGGAATGTGGACATCTTTGTATAATATACCCGTGGTTGCATTGACACGATTTAATAATACCGTAGTTATGGGTGCTTTTCTTTCGTCGCTTGTGCTTTTGGTTCCGGTATATTTACTGACCAAGGTGGGTGTTGTTCAATATCGTGAAAAGATACATGAACGCGTTTTGAAATTGAAAATCGTGCAGGTTGTTAAATCGTCCAAGTTTTATTCTATTTATGAAAATGTAAACAGTTGGAGGGATTGATATGCGTTGGAAAGGAATTATAGCCCTCCTGGTGCTGGCAGCGATTGTTTTTGTATTGGGATTGTTTTTAACAGACAGTTGGCTAGAGGGCATACTGGAAAAAACAGCATCGAACGCTTTGCAGGCAAAAGTAGAGATCGATAATCTGGATGTATCGTTATTGCAATTACATTTTAAATGGGACAGTCTGCAGGTTACTGACCCCAAAGATCCTTGGAAAAACATGCTGACAAGTGGTAAAACCGAGTACGATATGGAGTTTTATCCCTTGTTGTACAACAAGGTGGTGATCGATAACGTTCAGCTCAGCAATGTTACCTGGGGGACCGAGCGAACCACTGACGGAACCTGGAAAACCAAATCCAACGATGGGGAAAAGAAACCGGGATTCATTTCAAAAACTATTGATAGGCTTGAAACCAAGGTGTCTGATGTGCCTGAACTGGATTTTAGCTCTTTTTCCGGCAAGGTAAATGTTGACAGTATTATTGCTATTCTGGATCTGAGTGCCCCGGCAAAGATTGACTCGCTGCAATCCGGTTTGCGGGAGACATATACCCAATGGGATGATACTTTTGCCAAAACAAATATCACCCAGGATCTGGATGATATGAAAACTAGAATAAATTCTATTAACCCGAATGAGATTAAAAGTGTAGATAAACTCCAGTCTACTTTGACAACGCTTAAAACCATTCAGGGGGATATGGATTCTTTAAAACAGTTTGTGAAAACATCAAAATCGGGTATTGGAACGGATATTGAGCAATCCCGTAACGGATTGAAATCCATGGATGATTGGGTGCGTGATGATATTTCTGCGGCAATGGATAAAGCTAAACTGCCCGATATTTCAACTCAGGAAATCGGGATTTTGTTATTTGGCAGTCAGGTTGTGAGTCGTGTTAACCGGGTATTGTCATTGACCAGCCAAGCAAGAGGATACGCGGAAAAATTCAAATCCGACAAACCGAAAAAAGAAAAACCGCCGCGTTATAAAGGGCAGACTGTACATTTTTCCGGCAAGAATGTGTTTCCGTCATTTTGGATCAAAAAGATAGAGCTTTCGGGATTGGTGCCGAATCAGTACCAGTTTAGCGGTATTGTGAACGATATTGTATCCGAACAGCCTATTATCGGCAAAACAACCACGTTCGAAATCAAAGGTGCTAAAGCAAACAGTTCGGCTTTGAATTTGACCGGAGAGTTGGACTATATGGGGGAATCTCCGGAAGAGCATTTTGCGCTGGATGCATCGAATCTGGCGTTTAACGACGTACCGTTGAGCAGCACAAAAATTCTGCCCAGCAGCATCACCAAGGGAGCGGGTCGCGTGCAGGCCAAACTCGATGTTCTGGAAGAACAATTAAGTGGAAATGTGGATTTTACCGGATCCCAAATGGGTTTTGCTTTTGCTGAGAGCGAAGGCAAGACGGCCGCGGTAGTGCGTGATGTGTTTACGGATATCTCGACTGTGAATTTCAAGGCCGGCTATACCGGCACACCGGACGATACCGATTTCTCACTCGATTCTAATCTGGATAATGTGGTTGCAAACGCGCTAAAATCCATGGTGGGTGATGAAGTGGATAAAGCGAAACAGAAAATCCGTTCAGCTGTAAATGCTAAAGTGGATGCAAAAAAACAACAGGTTGAGCAGTTGGTTGCGGACAAGAACGCCGAACTGCAAAAACGCATCGACGATGTGGAAGCCAGGGTAAATGAATACCAGAAGCAGATCGACGACAAGAAAAAAGAGGTCGAGGCCCGCATTGAAGAAGAGAAAAAGAACGTAACCAACAAGATCAAGGGGATATTTTAAGGTCTGGATGTTATTTGCCTGGCATCTGATGGGTGCCGGGCAATAATATATTTAACGCAGAGGGCGCAGGGGTAATTGGAGTAATTTATCGTCTATTCCTGAGACTTTTTTGCTTTTTCGATGAGTTCGATGAGGCTGAGCATTTTGGGTTTGGGGGGCTGTTCCATTGCAGTAATCATTTCTTCTGTAAAATGTTCCTTAACAAACTCCTGTATAGGGATTTGCTCGAACCAGCAGTCCATGATTTTACGACAGGGCGTATCTTTTGTGGTGGTCCTGCAATAGTGGAAATGGATAGGGTGCCCCAGCATGGGACAGCGTTTTTCAAGTTTATCGTGTTGATCAATCATAATATGTGCCTAAAAAATAAAAACCGGAATCTGCCCAAAAGGCAAATTCCGGTAAATAGAATTATTTGATTACTGCTTTGGGCAGATTTTCCAAAACAGATATAGATTTTGCAATATCTTCTTCCGGTAATGGATAGTTGATCAGTTTTCCGCGCATGTATGCATCGTAACCGGTAAGGTCCATCAATCCATGACCACTCCAGTTGAAAACGATAACTTTTTCTTTACCTTCTTCTTTAGCTTTTTTCGCTTCACGGATAGCAGCAGCAATAGCGTGCGAAGTTTCGGGAGCAGAAATAAAACCTTCAGTACGAGCAAAGGTAAGAGCTGCTTCGTAGCATTCCAATTGGTCAAGTGCCAATGGATTCATAAGACCCAGTTCAACCGCATGACTTACCAATGGTGCCATACCGTGGTAGCGCAATCCACCAGCATGGATTGGTGGTGGTACAAACTTGTGACCCAGAGAGTGCATAGCCATGAGTGGTGTCATTTCCGCATTGTCACCAAAATCATAATGGAATGGGGCTTTGGTTAAGGTAGGACAAGAGGAAGGTTCAACCGGAATGATATCAATTTCCGCACCGTTTACTTTGTCTAATACAAAGGGGAATGCAAGACCGGCAAAGTTACTACCACCGCCAGCACAACCGATAACAACATCCGGCAGTTTTTCACCGGCAATTTCAAGCTGTTTTTTTGTTTCCTGGCCGATAATGGTCTGGTGAAGCATAACATGGTTCAATACGCTACCCAATGAATAACGGGTTTCGCCGGTAGGATCAGATACAGCAGCTTCTACTGCTTCACTGATAGCGATACCGAGACTTCCGGGAGTGTCCGGGTTTTCTTCAAGAATCTGACGGCCGGCATTGGTTTCGGTACTGGGACTGGGGATGCATTTCCCGCCCCAGGTTTCCATCATTAACCGGCGGAAAGGTTTTTGATCAAAACTGATGCGTACCATATAAACTTTACATTCCAAACCAATCAGAGCACATGCAAAACTGAGGGCGCTTCCCCATTGTCCTGCACCTGTTTCTGTGGTAAGGCGTTTAATACCAAATTCTTTGTTATAATATGCTTGTGCAATGGCAGTATTGGGTTTATGGCTACCTGCAGGGCTAACACCTTCATTTTTGAAATAGATGCGTGCCGGGGTATCAAGCAGAGCTTCTAAACGTTTTGCGCGGTACAGGGGAGAAGGACGCCACATGCTGTATATTTCCAATACCTTTTCAGGGATATCAATCCAACGTTGGGTGCTTACTTCTTGTTCAATCAGGTTCATTGGGAAAACCGGTGCAAGCATTTCGGGTGATACGGGGTTTCCGTCAGGACCTAATGGTGGCAATGGTGGCTTTGGTAAATCTGCTGCCAGGTTATACCATTGTCTTGGCATATCCTGTTCGCTGAGAAGAATTTTAGTGGCGCTCATGTTTCCTCCATCAATTAAAAGACTAAAAAAAAAATAATTAATTGCAAAAAAAAAGCCCGCTTGAATTTAAGCGGGCTTGAGTATATTAAAAATTTTTCAGGTTTATCTGCTCTTACCCACTATAACAAAACATATTCCACCACCAAGCCCAGGTAAATTGCCAGTTGTTGTTGTGTTTTGTCATAGTGTTAAAAATCCTCAATAATGAATTAAAAGAATGTATTAATTTTTTTTTTTGATGTCAAGATTTATTTGAGTTATTTGGTGAACAGTGATTTTTTTTGAAGAAAAAAATCACTATCTTTTTGTAAAAATATCAGGAGATATAATGGGATTTAATGTTAATGAACACGTACTTGCTCTGGATTTTGACGGAGTAATTGGCAATAGTGTAAATGAATGTTTAATAGTCGCTTATAATGCATATTATAATCTGGAGGGGGATGCTCGGGTGAGTTCTCCCCAAGAGTTGGATGATTCTTTGGTGGAAACATTTAAACGAATCCGGAATTATATTCGAGCAGGCGCAGATTTTTTATTTATACTGTTAGCCATAGAAAAAGGAATAGAGATCAATAATCAACAGGATTTTGACAGATTTGCCGATGAACACAAAGACCGCTGGCAGGGATTTTTTGACAGTTTTTACCGGGTTAGAGAAGATATTTCGAGCAACCATTTGGATTTGTGGCTGCAATTGAATCCCATGTATGAAGGCATGGATGATTTCTTGATAAATTTTCCTGTGAAGGAAAACCTCTATATCATTACCACAAAGAAAATAGATTTTGTGATAAAGCTGTTAGCAAACCGAAATATTGCATTGGTCCGGGAAAATCTGTTTACCGCAGACAAACAGCGCAGTAAGCGATCAATATTACTTGATATTCAGCAAAAACACCAATTACCTGCAGATAAAATCTGGTATGTGGATGATCAGGTTGACACTTTATTAAAGATAAAAGACACAAATATCCAATGCGTAATGGCTGAATGGGGATATAATGATCAGGAACAGCAAAATAAAGGAATAAATGCGGGATTGAAATTGATGGGTTTGCACGAATTCAGGAATACATTTAAATATATTGCCTAAATCCGCACAGAATCCATCCCCGGTATTTATTTAATGTTTTGAAAGCCGTATTTTTTCATTTTATAGCGCAATGTGGCTTCCGAAACCTGTAACAACTGTGCTGCTTTGGACTGATTGCCTTCGTAACGAGCAAGCGCTTTGCGGATCAGGAATTTTTCTACCTCGGAAACAGCAGAGGTAAGGTCGCGACTTGCAAGTACTTCGAGTGGATTGGGTTGAACTCGGAATGGTAAAAATTCCGGTGACAACTCTCCAACAGGTGACATGATAACCAGATTTCTAACACTATTTTTTAGTTCACTCACATTACCTGGCCAGTCATATTCCAGAATAGCTTCAAAAATATCAAAAGGTACTGTAGGAAGCGGTTTTTCATATTCGGCACAGAAATTATCTAAAAAGTGGCTGAATAGAAATGGAATATCCTGTTTTCTTTCCCGAATAGATGGGATGTTGATCCTAAACTCGTCCAGTTTTTGAAAAAGTTCAAGTTTAAATTCACCTTCACGTATTTTGTTTTCAAGCGATGGATCAGCTGAAGCAATAATACGAGCATTCAAGGATTTGGGATTTACGGTGGAAATGAAATTGTACAATCTGTTTTGCAATTCTGCAGATAATTGATCGACACTGTCAAAATAGATAGTACCTTCTTTAGCATCCAGGTCACCATTGTAAACTGCGGGATCTTTGGAATTGCCAAAAATAGTATCAGGTTCTATTGTGTCATCAATGGCACTGCATAGTACGGTAACCATTTTTTTGTCTTTGCGGTCGCCGGTTTCATGGAGTTGAGCCGCAATCAACGCGCGACCACTACCAACTTCGCCAACTAACAAGACATTTTCCTGCTTGTCATTCATTGCTTTCACAGATCGCCGGACCCGGCTGATCTCTGAACTTTTGCCCAGTATTTTGTTTTTGCCCCTACCCATAGTTACTCCCAGTTATGTTGTTCATGAATTAGATCCTTTATATCTTTTGAATGTAAAAATCTTGATTCTTGTTCTTTTTATTATATATAACAATAAAGTAGAAAAAGACAAAAAAAGTTACAATAGCAAACGCAAGAATATTGAGGCTTACTATAATTGGCGGATTGAGATATTTAAAGCCTACAACCAGAAACAAGAGAAAGGGGAGAATGATATTTTTCCTCTGGTAAAAATAAAATACAAAAGCGGCAAAGATTTTAAAGCCTTTTCTGTCACGACTTTCGAGCCGCAGGTTCCCAATATCCAGATCATTGTTGACAATTTGAGAATAAATCGCACCGGTTGTTGAAGATAAAAAGTTGTATTTTTTGAATAGAAAAAAGTTTAACAAAATTAAAGCAAGTGTGAGGAATATTTGATCGATTCCGAAAAGAAAGACATGCTTTAATTCGGATATGGCTGTACCAAGTTCACGAATGCTCAATAATGCCAGAACGGTCATGATAGAGTGAGAATATTCACCATACCTGGGTTTCAAGTATGGATTTAAAATGCCATATGAAAACAATGCAACCACAGGCAGCAGGTGATAGGTGAGTGAGCCTTGGAAGAACTTTTTATTAAATATGTTTGTAACTTCCGGGGAAAAGATATCGTGAAAGTGAAATACAAAGACTCCCAAAGTAAAAGCAAATGATGCCAGGAAAAGTATCCATTGCCGTTTTGGAGTCAATGCAACCTGCGAAGCATAATTCAATACTGCGAAAGCAAACATGAAAATGCAAAATAAAAAGATATACTTGTAATAGAGGATGGATACCAGGTTACTGCCGAATATCAAATCATCACCAATAAACATTGCGGGTAACAGTAACAGGCAACCCAGAAAGAACAATGAAAATGGTAAAAACGTGAAAAGGCTGTATTTATCTTTGATGAGGATTGAAAAAGTTAGAATAAAGGACAAGGCGTAGAGCCCAAGATTTATCCAACTGGAGATTGGCATTGGCCAATGTGGCAAATATGAAATAATAACCAAAAATACTAAACACAATACCCAACTGTTTAGTATTTTGGTTATCAATGTGAAATTATATCTGCCTTTAATCATAGGTACCTCGAACAAAAGATCATGTCAATATGTATTAGTTGCTCGTAAAGTGTATTATCAAATTTTCTAAAATCAGTCTTTGGGATCGGTACCTGGATTCCCCGGAGGCGGTACCGGTACATAATAAGCTAATAAATTGCTTGAATTTTTAAGGATACTAGTCTTTTGCTGCTCTTTTTCTCCTTTTGCGTTGTCGGACATAGGTTTCAACTCATCGGATATCTGCTGTATCGTGCTGGTGTCTGCTTTTTGTGAAAGTCCAATGATTTCCAGCGTTTTGTCCAGAGCACTAGACGTGTTTGCCCATGATGCTGCCATGGCTATTACAACGTATGCTAACCCTACCATAATAAAAATAAAACTCTTTCTCATGTCGAATCTCCTTTTTTGAAGTTTGATTGACATGACTCTTGTTCTCGGTAGGGAAGATTTTACTGATTATATACTAATTCAGTATAGCAGATACAATAATGTTAAACTATTTTGGTCCTTATACCCCTCCTGTTTTAGTGATTACCTATAACCGCAACATGAATATATTAAAAAACAAATATATTGTCAATATAAAAAACATAAATTTCGAGAAAATTTACGACTATATGCTCAAGACTGTTGTGAATAAGGATTCACTTAATGTATTAGTTAAAGGAAATAAAGGAACCACTTGCTATTTCTTTTCTTTTTTGTTGTAGAAATAGGTATCTTTCCACAACCTCTTGTTGATTTACAGCCGTTCTATTTTGCATTTCTTTGCGCGTGTTTTGAATTTCTATATCTACAATTGACAATTGTATTGTAACTATACATTCTTTGGCATATTGAGTGACTGATTTTTGATTATCTGCCTGGTTATCTTGAGCTAAAAGTTGAGAAAGGTTTCTGGCAATATATGGATCTTCGATGAATGACAGATAGCGGGTACCATCAAAATCATTGGATTCAATCCTGTCTGTTTCAAGATGGTGGAAAAAATCATGTATTTCCGGATGACTGAACAGATCCAGACTCGCGTTTTTTAGAATATCAGGGATGAGGTCAGGAAATAAAAATACCGAAGTCATTAGGCCCAGTTCTGCAGCTCCCCGTTTACTTTTAAAAAAAGCGGTATCTTTTGTCGGGGCTGCTTTTTCCTGTTGTTCAACTGCGGGTTTGGGTACATGGCGCTGCATTTTTTTTATTTCATTCCAGAGGATACTTTCATCCAGTTTCAGTTTCTCTGACAGTTCTTTGACCATATACGCGCGTTTAATGGGATCTGTCACTTTTGCATAGGTCATTAAAAGATCACGGGTAAGATCTGATTTTTGAGCGGCATTTTCTCCCTTGTCAACGTTTTTAAACTGATCCAGTCTAAAGTCAACATAGGGTTGAGCTTTGGCAAGAAATGTATTTATGGTTTGGTGATCGTTATTGCGTGCAAATTCATCCGGATCCTGGCCACCGGGTAACAGACAGATATTGATATCCATACCGTTTTCCATCAGGATTTCTGCACCACGAACCGCAGCAGAAGCACCAGCAGAATCGCCATCGAATAACAAGGTCGCGTTTTTGGTATAGCGATGAAGCAATGCAGCATGGTCAGCGGTAAGTGCCGTACCGGAGGTTGCTACACAGTTGTTAAACTGTTTCATTGCCATTCCGGTTATATCGGTATATCCTTCTACAATAATGACATGATCATTTTCTCGTATGGCCTCACGAGCGTTATGCAGATTATAAAGCACCTGACGTTTTTGATATACATCTGTTTCGGGTGTGTTTATATATTTGGGCGAGTTGTCGTTGATAATGCGACGGGCACCAAAACCTACGACCTGCCCGCTGGTATTGTGGATAGCAAACGTTACCCGTCCACGAAAACGATCGTAATATCCGCCTTCTTTATTTTGCAATACCAGGCCAGCCTGAAACAAGACTTCTATGTTGACTGTTTTTTGTTTTGCGTGTTTGATGAGATTGTCCCAGCCGTCAAGCGCGTAACCAATACCATATTTTTCATAGAGGTCTGGGCCTATACCACGATCAGCCAGGTAATCTCTTGCTTTTTGAGCGGATTTTTCGGAAATCAGGTTGTGTAGATAAAAGGCTTTTGCCAGGTTATTGGCATAAAACAGAGCCTCTTTGTGGCGGTAATCTGCAAGATTTTCTTCATCTTCAGGAATTTCAATGCCAGCTTGTTTGGCCAGTAGACGGATGGATTCCGGGAATGTGATGTTTTCTGTGCGCATAACAAAATTGAACACATTGCCGCCTTCACCACAACCGAAACAATGAAAAATCTGTTTTTCGGCGTTAACACTAAAAGAGGGAGTTTTTTCTTTATGGAATGGGCATAAACCGAAATAGTTTTTGCCGCCTTTTTTCAATGTTAAATAGCGGGAAACCACTTCAACAATATCTGAGGCCAGTCTTACTTGTTCAATTTTATCCGCAGGAATCTTGCCTGACACAACAACTCCACAACTTGAAAATAGGGTTTAAAAATAGTAATTATTTCAGCAATTTAAAAGCCTGTTGTGCCCAGGATTGCTGAGTTTCTAAAAGTTTATTGTTATCTGCTTCAGAAGATATTGTATTAAGCATTTTCTGTTCAAATTCGAGGTTTCTTTTATAGACCGATTTATTGCCTTTGGCCAGCAATTTTGAATCAAAATAATGCGGCCATTTCGATTTATGATATATTCTTTTATGTATTGCTTCAATTGCGCTGCTGGTTGAAAAATAGCCATTTCCCTGTAATGATTTGGGGACCTCTCCACAATCCGGCCAGAGGGGCACCGCAACACCACATATAGGATCTCCTGCAATGTAATAAAATCCTGCCTGTCCCGGTTTATTAGGAGAAGAACCATAAAAGACAAAGGTGTTGGTTGTACGGTAGCTTTTAATGGTGTTTTCTGTCTTGACAAACTGTTTTGGAGCGTCTTTGTAACGTCCGTCAAAGGGGAGTGGAGCAGGGTCCAGATCTTTGCTCGTGACATCCCTGGCGACAACTTGCAGCAGGTATTGCGGAGCGATATTTTTTCGTTCTGCCTGTTGCGTTAATAGATGTTTAGTGCGGTGGTAAGGCCATGAATCTGATTCGAGTTGAGTTAAAGCACTCATTGAAAATTGCTGTCTCACCAGAAATCCGTTTGGTGCTGTTTCCGGATTTGATACATTAAACTGAATGACAGAATCTGATGTTGATTCAAAAACAGCACAATTACCGCGATTGTCAAAACAGCCGTACAGTGACGGACCGGTTTGTGTGTTTAGCAAATCCTGGAATTCCTGAACTGTTGCGCATTCTCCCAAAGCGGATTTTACCAGAATTGCCGGGTTAGTTGAATTGGTATTCTTTCGGTCCATAGCCGTATTGAATACCAGGGCAAAGCCAGATGTGTTTTGTCCTGCCAGTACTGCGGTTGTATCATTGTTTTTGATTAGACCTATAAAGTCGTATTTTTTCCCTCTGAATGCGTGCAAAGCTGTATTTGTGCTGTCGCTATTTCTGTTTTTCCAAAGCATGGGGCGATTATCAAATGTTACTGCTGGAGATATGACAGCAAATATGCCTTCCTCGGGAGTTGATGCAAGTGTAATGCAGGTGAAAAAAATGAAAAGATAAATAACTTTGCTATATAATGATTTCATAAGGATCAGGACTTTTCAATATTGGTGTTACCGTACCTGTAACCCTCAATGATGATGTGTTCAAGCATTTCTGCATTGAGATCTGTTTGGAATTTTCCATCTATTGCAACAGAGATTTTACCGGTTTCTTCAGAAACGACAATGACCATTGCGTCTGATTCTTCCGACATGGTCAGTGCGGCTTTATGGCGCGTACCATACTCGGTTTTTGCCTGGTTCTCTTCAGAAATGGGCAGAATGCACTTGGCGGCATCGATTATGTCGTTTTGGATGATAATTGCTCCATCGTGCAGGGGAGATCTGGGATTAAATATTGATAAAATCAGTTGTTCAGAAACTTCGGCTTGTATCATGACACCGGTTTCATTAATGGTACGTAAACCGGTTTCACGTCCCAATACAATGAGTGCCCCATAACCACGATCGTGCAGTGATACGGTTGCTTTTACAACCTCGTCCACTACTTTACTGTCTGAGACTTTGACAAGGGTACGGACAACACGGTTTTGTCCAATATAGATGAGAATACGTCTCAATTCAGGCTGAAAGAGGATTACAAACGCAATAAGCCAAATGGTGCGCAGGTTTTCGAAAATCCAGGTAAGCCCTTTCATCTGGAACATGGGTGCCAGTCCGGAAAAGATAATTAAAATAACCAGCCCCACCAGCATCTGCACGCCACGGGTACCACGCAAAAAGTTATAGACTTTGTGGATAATAAAGGACATGACCATAATGTCCAATATGTCCATAATGGTTACAGGTAAGAATCCTATTTTAAAGAGGACAAACATACAATTTTAACTTTTAATTTTATCAGCAATTATTACAGCACGTTTGCATTCAAGTACATCATGAACACGAACAATATCTGCACCATTCAAAATTCCCGCGGTTACAGCCGCTATTGTCCCTTCCAATCGTTGATCCAGAGGAAGGTTTAATGTATTTCCTATAAATGATTTTCGCGATGGACCCAAAAGTATGGGTAAATCAAGCTCTTTAAAGGATACCAGTTCGCGAATAATCTTGAAATTATCTTCCAGTGTTTTACCAAACCCAATACCGGGATCGATAACAATTTGCTGCTTTGATATACCCGCATTGAGAGCAATTTGCAATGCGTTTTGTAAATAGGTTTTTATTTCTGCAATCAAGTCATTGTAAACCGGATTGCTTTGCATATTTCGCGGGGTACCTTTGGTATGCATTGCTACAAGTCCGGCTTTGTATTGAGCAACGATATTGGCCATTTCAGGATCAAAATGCAGACCACTGATATCGTTTACTATATGAGCTCCTGCATTAAGTGCGTGTTTAGCGATACCCGATTTCCAGGTGTCAACAGAAATGGGGATTGAAATATCTTTTAATCCTTCAATTACAGGTATTACCCTATCCAGTTCCTGTTGTTCGGAAACGGGATCAGCACCGGGACGAGTGGATTCGCCGCCTATGTCAAGAATATCTGCACCTTGCTGCTGTAACCGGTAGGCATGTTCGACTGCTGAATCAACCGAGTTGAATTTGCCACCATCGGAAAAAGAATCCGGGGTGGTGTTGATGATGCCCATTATCAGTGTGTTTTGTGCAAGATCCAGCTTGTTGTTCCGGATTGCCCAAACCTTATTGCTTTTACTCATAAAAGAATATAATTGTAATTGCTTAAAAATTCAACAATATAAAAAAAGCCGATAAAAAATTTTTTACCGGCTTTTTTTACATGTATGATATTTTCTTATTCTTCTGTATCCTGATCTGTTTCAGGTTCTATTTCAGGCTCTTTTTTCTCTTTGGGTGTTTTCTTTTTGGTGGCTTTCTTTTTCTTGCCATTATCGAAAGGCGGTAATTCTTCGCCATTCATAATTTTTTCAATTTCTTCACCATCCAGACATTCACGTATCAGCAGAGCCTGGGTAATATCTTCCAGTTTGTCTTTATTGTCGCTGAGTAATTTTTGAACATCTGCTACTGCATCATCTACCAGTTTTTTGATCTCTGAATCGATCGTTTGCGCAGTTTGTTCACTGTAATCACGATGTTGTGCAATTTCACGACCCAAAAAGATTTCTTCCTGTTTTTCACCATAGGTGATGGGACCCAATTTATCGCTCATACCCCATTCACAAACCATTTTACGTGCCAATTCGGTAGCGCGTTTCAGATCATCACCTGCACCGGTTGTCAATTCGTTAAAGATGAGTTTTTCCGCTTCACGTCCACCAAACAGATGACGTAATAATGCCAAACAATAGGTACGTGAGTAATTGTGTTTTTCATCCAGGGGAAGCGTCATGGTAGCACCCAATGCACGTCCTCGAGGTATAATGGTAACCTTGTGGACCGGATCAGAGCCAGGTGTAAGGCGCGCAACCAGTACGTGACCGGCTTCGTGATAGGCTGTGCTTTCTTTTTCTTTTTCACTGATGAGCATACTTTTTCGTTCGGTACCCATCATTACTTTGTCTTTGGCTTCTTCAAAGTCCTGCATTTCAACTTTGGTCTTGTTTTTACGAGCGGCAAGCAATGCGGCTTCGTTTACCATGTTGGCCAGATCTGCACCTGAAAAACCGGGAGTACCTTTAGCCAGAATGTTCATATCCACATTTTTAGCAATGGGGATTTTACGGGAATGCACTTTGAGGATACCTTCGCGACCGCGAACATCGGGGCGGTCTACTACAATTTGTCTGTCAAAACGACCGGGGCGCAGCAGCGCGGAATCAAGTACATCGGGGCGGTTTGTAGCCGCAACCAGAATGACACCTTCAGTAGATTCAAATCCGTCCATTTCAACCAAAAGCTGGTTCAGGGTTTGTTCGCGTTCATCATGACCACCACCCAGACCGGCGCCACGATGACGACCCACAGCATCCAACTCGTCTATAAAGATAATACAGGGGGCATTTTTCTTGCCATTTTCAAAAAGATCACGAACACGGGATGCACCCACACCGACAAACATTTCCACAAAGTCGGCACCAGACATGCTGAAAAAGGGCACACCGGCTTCACCGGCAACTGCTTTTGCCAACAGGGTTTTACCGGTTCCCGGGGGGCCTAGTAATAAAGCGCCTTTGGGGATCTTGCCGCCAAGTTTTTGAAATCTTTCAGGTTCTTTTAAAAATTCAATGATCTCTTGCAGTTCCACTTTGGCTTCATCCGCACCGGCTACATCGTTAAATGTAACTTTGGGAAAGTTTTCAGTAAACATACGGGCACGTGATTTACCAAAGCTAAATATACCTTTGGAACCACCTCCACCCTGCATACGACGGATCAGGAAAATCCAGAATCCTATAAGCAGAAGCCATGGTAAAGCCGTAAACAAATAACCCCAAACACCCGGGGTATGTTGTTTAAAATCCATTTCTTTGAGATCATACTCGCTGCGCCATTTTTCAATGGTATCAAAATCAAGTCTGGCTGGCGGTAGATTCACTCTGAAATTTGTAGCTGTACTTTCAGGGTTATCCGGATCTGATCCCTTTAATTTTCCATAGAGAATTGTATCTTCAACCAGAATACTTTCCACTTTGCCATCATGCAGCAGTTCCATAAAGCGATTGAACTTTATAATTTGCTCCTGCTGGCGTTGTGTAGTTATCTGTTGAGAGATAATAATTGCAACAATAAACAAACCGATCCAAAACAGCAGATTTCGGGATGCTTTTTTCCACTGCGGCCCTTCCGGTTTTTGTCCCTGAGGACCACCGGGTTTGTTTGGATTGTTATCCGGACCTTTGGGCGGTTTATTAGATTTTTTAAATATGTTGTTTTTTTCGTTTTCCATAAGTCGATTCTTATTTTATTCCATTACATACACTGCGGGTAAATTACGTAAAATCTGTTTATAATCCAGTCCATATCCTACAACAAATTCATTGGGTATATTAAATCCCACATAATCGATATCAAAGTCCAGGTCAGCATTATTTTCTTTGTACAACAGAGAAACAAATTTTAATGAAGCAGGATTAAACTGAAGAAGTTTGTTTCTCAGGTACCTTATTGATAACCCGGTGTCTACAATATCTTCAACAATTAATACATGACGATCTTTTAAATCTGCATTAATGTCTTTTAAAACAGTGACCTTGCCCGAAGAAATTTTTGCATCGCCATAGCTGGACAGTTTGATAAAATCAATTTCAAGGTCCAGTTCAACCTGACGTACAAGGTCTGAAAAAAAGATAAAACATCCGTTCAATACACCGATGAGAATCGGGTCCTTGTCTGCGTAATCCTGTGTGATCTGTTTACCCAATTCTTCAATACGGGATTGGATAGCGTCTTTACTTAGCAGTTCTCTGAATTTGTTTTCGTACCTGGCTTTGTAGAATTCTGATGATTTGTTCACTTTACTTCCAGTTTTAAGATTCTTTTGGTATTATTCGTTACTTTGAAACGATCATCCAGTCGATATCCTGCTATCCAAACAATTTTACTCCGACTTTCAAGGAGCGGGACCTGGTCTCTCTGGTATACCGGAATTTTCAAGTCCATAAAAAAGTCTGATACTTTTTTACTACCCCGAAAATTAACTGGTGTAAACCGGTCACCGTCTTTTACGGTGCGTATAACCAAGGGTTCCAATAATTTGTCTGCATCTATCCATTCTTCGGTATTAGATTTGTTCTGAAATTCTAACGGTTTTAACGCTTCTTTTATTTCAAGAATCTGTCCATTCCAGAATGGATATTTTCCCGGGACAGCTTGAATTGCAACGGATTCATGTTGCTCAGGTTCACATCCGATAACAAGTTCGTTGCCGCTGATCAAAATCCGGGTTTTTGAGGATATTCTGAATTTTGTTCCACTCTTGTTTTTGCGAATAAAGGCGATCAGGTTTTCAAACTGATCAAAATCCGGAATGCCATTTGGCTCATCCAGTTTGTCGAGTGCTACCCGAATCACTCCTTTTTGCAAAATAACAAGGTACGCCAAAAAGTCTGAAATATCAAGGATAATTTTGTCTTTACTTGCCTCTCTAACACATTGAGAAAATGCAATTTGTGATTCTTTTTTGACCAGTTCGTCAGTCTCGCGCATTATGCTGCTGAAACGGTTAATTGACTCTGCGATTTGTGGATTAAACTCTTGCTGAAGCATGGGCAGCAGCACATGGCGTATCCTGTTTCGCTTGTAACGGGTATCTGCATTGGTTGAATCGGTCCTGTAGGTTAGATGATGTTCAGCGGCATAAGATTCTATCTCTTTGCGGCTGATTTGCAACAGGGGCCGAATGTAAAAATCCCGTTGAAGGGGGATCCCTGCGAGGCCGGTTGTTCCACTACCGCGCAGCAGACGGTCTAGCACGGTTTCGGCATTATCATTAGCATGATGGGCAGTGGCAATATAGTCAGCTTGCAGTTCAGAGCGTATATTTTCGAAAAACGTATAGCGGCATTCGCGGGCACCGGTTTCGATGGAACAGTTGTGAGATTTACAATAGACATTTACATCCTGCCGGGAGGTATAGAGTTTAACCTGCCAGGCTTTGCATAAAGACTGCACAAAAGATTCATCTCCATCCGATTCGTCACCGCGCAATTGATGGTTCAGGTGGGCCGCTAAAAGCGTGAAAGGAATATCTTTTTGAAGCATTAACAGACAGTGCAGCATAACCACAGAGTCCATACCACCCGAGAGGGCAGCAATGAGCTTTGTGCCGCTCTTTAATGGAGCATGTAAGTTGAAAAATTCGGTAATCTTTTGGATTACAGTTGATTGCATACTGGGAAAAGTCCTGTTAATTTCTGATAATATACTAATTTAAGGTGTTGCAATCAACCTGTGTATTGAAAAGGGGATAAAGAATTTGCAGTTATTGTAAATTCTTTTTAACTTTACTGTTGTGAGAATTTACAAGCTTTTTTGTATAATTTGGAGGTTTCATGCAGCAGGTACAAAACATTCTAAACAAGGTCAAAGGCAAACACATTTACCTGATAGGTGATGTTTTTTTAAGTGAGATCCTGTATGGTGAAGTAGAACGATTGTCTGACGATGGTCCTATACCTGTTGTGCAGAAACATCACCGCAGCCAGGTGCCAGGTGCTGCGGGATATTTGGCATTATTGCTTGTACGCCTGGGATTCAAAGTCACCTTGTTTACTGTTATGGGGAATGATACCGCTGGCAATGACTTGATGAGAATTTTGAAAAAACAAGGTGTTGGAACCCAATGTACTGTGTTGGATGATGAATACCGCACCACCTGCCGCACACAAATCCGTGTGGAAGGCTGCAGGTACAGTGACCGGGATATTTTGAAAATTGACTCTACCGATCCGGTTTCTCTTTCAGAAGAAAAGTATGAAATGTTTTATGATCATATAGAAGCACATATTGATGAATGTGATGGCGTAGTATTTTTGGATCATGATAAAAGTATTATGACCCGTGGAATAACCACTGCGGTCCAAAAACTGGCAAAAGGTAAGAAAATTCCATTTATTGGAAATTCACTGGAACAACTTGAGGATTTGAAAAAGTTTGATGCTGTTGTACCGCATGTGAAATCGGTTTTGTCGCTTTTGAATGGCAAAGAAAACAAATCCGATCAGCTTGCCAAGCGGCTGCACAGTCATTTGAATTGTAAACAGGTCTATATGACACTGGGGAGTGAAGGTATTAGTGTGGTGACCGGTGAACCGGATGTTCTGCATGTGCCCGGTAAATCACAATTGATACAGGATAACCACGGCTCGGACGAAGCGGTTTTGTGTGGTGTTACAGCAGGCGTGATGGCGGGAATTGATCCGCAAGAGACAGCGGAATTTGCCAGTCTTTTGGCATCTATAGCATTGACTCATAATGGTTATCATGTTTTTAAAAGCTCAGACGTTCTAACAGCAGCAAAGCGTATGGCTCTGAACGATACGACTAAAAAACATGTAAATCTTGAACAATTGAAAAAAATTGTTAACAAGGCCAAGGTTGAGGGCAAAAAGGTTGTCTGGACCAATGGCTGTTACGATATTCTGCATGCCGGCCATGTGATTTATCTGGAAAAGGCCAAAGCATTGGGAGATATTCTGGTTGTGGGATTAAACAGTGATGCATCGGTGCAAAAGATCAAAGGTGTTTTGCGTCCTGTGATGGAAGAAAACGAGCGCGCCAAGGTTTTGTCTTCTTTGGGATTTGTGGACTATGTGGTTGTGTTTGATGATTATTCTCCCGTAGGAATGATAGAAACGTTAAAACCGGATGTTTATGCCAAGGGTGGAGATTATACGCTGGATACCATTAACCAGGAAGAACGTAAACTGGTTGAAAGCTATAACGGCGCTATTGCGCTGTTGCCAGGGGTTGAGGGAATGTCAACAACCGAGATGATTCGACGCATTCTGCGCGCTTATGGTACGCCTGAACAGGAAGATTTTACTGAACAGGGATTAAAAGCTGAAAAAGAGAGCGACGCGAGAAAATAATATATTAACGGGGATTTGCTGATATCAACCGCAAAGCAGTAATCATTAACCTTCTTTTTCTGAATCTGTTTACCTGGTAAAATAGGTATTTGCCTCAGGTAGGTTTCGTTTAAATTAATTGACCGCAGATAAACACAGATAAACACAGATAAAAAACTTGGGCAATATTATTTTTCTTGCAATATTTGGAGTTTATGTGTTTATTGAATTATAAAGTATGTGGGAATTCAGGGGAAATTATTGTTGATATTTATTATTGATTATTATTTAGTTGTATTATTATATAGTTTAATGTTCAGGAAAGCATTTTATGGACAAGTATTTTAATTACAAATATGATGACCTTTTCAATCCAACTTTAATCGCATTAAGAAATTTAGGTGGATCAGGAGCAATTAGTGAAATCGAAGAAGAAGTTGTTAAAATTTTGAACTTGAATGAAGATGCTGTTAATGAAATACACAGGGAAAGTACAACAAAACTGACTTATAGACTTGCTTGGGCAAGAAATTACTTGAAACGATATGGATTATTAGAAAATTCTTCAAGAGGAGTTTGGGCATTAACAGATGCGGGACAAAAAACAGAGTCTGTTAATCAAGAAATTGTTAAAAAAGCTGTTGTAAAACTTGACAAGCAAGAACGTTTAAAAAAGCAAAATAAAACTGAGGATAAGATACTCTATAATAATTTAGAAGAGATAGAAGAATTTCCTTGGCAAGATGAATTACTGGAAACTATTAAGAATATAAAACCAGATCAATTTGAACGACTATCTCAAAGATTATTACGTGAATTGGGATTTGTTAATGTCGAAGTTACAGGAAAAACTAACGATGGTGGGATAGACGGAAAAGGTATAATAAAAATAGGGGGTGTTTTATCCTATCATGTTGTTTTTCAAGCAAAAAGATATCAAGGATCAGTATCATCATCAGTAATAAGAGATTTCCGAGGAGCAATGATTGGTCGTGCTGATAAAGGACTCATAATGACCACTGGAAGTTTTACACGTGAAGCAAAAAAAGAAGCTCAAAGGGATGGGGCCACTCCTATTGATTTAATTGATGGAAATGATTTTGCTGAGAGGTTAAAAGAACTAAACTTGGGTGTAAGTGTTGAATTGGTTGAGAAAGTCAATATAAATAAAAGTTGGTTTAAAAATTTATAATATTTTATGTATCTTGATATTAATGTGCTTGCGAAAATATTATGATTGATTTTTTATAATTAATCCCATTTTTTTATTAATTGTGAGAATAAATACAATGATGCAACATATTGATTATGGCGATATTAATAAATTTTTAGTTTCAATAGGTATAATTCTAATTGGATTGGCTGTTATAATACCTTATTTATATTTACAAGAGGATTTTGGTTTATATTTAGAAAAAGAACAACTATTAAAGTTTGAAGAACCTGTTCAGAAGCTGATTGTATCAAAACAGAATTTAGTAATGTTGATACAAAAATATCTACTTTTTTCTTCTATTTTGATGCTTCTAATAGGTATTGCTTCTTGTATGTTTGGATTAATTCGATGGTTTAAAAAACAGGCAATAATTGATGAAAGATTTGAAATAGAACTTGATAAGTTAAAGATTGAATTAAAATCAATGACTCCTGAAGAGAAAGAAGAGAAAGCTAAAAATGAAGTTGATGAAATTGAGTTTGATAAGAGAATTGAACTAAAAAATAATGTTCATGGTAAGAAAAAAGATATTTATAATAAATATGTGGAAGTTGAACAAAGGATATATAAAATTTTCAAAGATTTGAAGAGTCCTAATTTTGAGGTTTATACTGAACAAATACTTGGAAATCGTTTCTATATTGATTTGTTTTTAAAAGCAAAAACTAAAAAATTTGCAGATAGAATAATTGAGATTAAATTTTTTGATAATCAATTACCTTTTGCTACTCTGAAAAGAGCGATTGATAAACTTAATACCTATGTTTCGTACTATAAAGCAAATTCATTAAGGAAATCCGTTGTTCCAGTTTTGTTAATAGTTTACAATAAAGAAAAGATCGGAATTAATGTAAATATAATAAGAATTAGATTGATGGAATATATAGCTGATATTCCCAATTTGAAAAGGCTTAAAGTTGAATTCATTGAAAAAGATACTCTTGATAATTTTGATGCGAGAAAAATTTTGTTACGATAGATTCAATTATTAAATTCAAATTTATTAGTTGCCATAAGAACTTACAACTTGTTAAAATTATTATACTTAATATTTAAAGGGCAAGCTGTCAGAACCAAACGATAACTTATGGAAAAAGGCATCTGCGTTTATCTGTGTTTATCGAGCGAAGCGGGCGGTTATATTTATAAAAGTTAGTTGTAGATAGTTTGAAAACGAAGCATGGGGGTGTTTGGTGAAAACAAACGAGATTACAGAGAAAATTATTGCGGCTGCATATCAGGTTTCTAATACTTTGGGAACGGGTTTTCTGGAAAAAGTCTATGAAAATGCTTTGCGAATAGAATTGGAAAAGCAAGGCTTCAAGGTTGAACAGCAGAAAACCATTACAGTGTTCTATGGTTCTGAACCTGTAGGGGAATATTTTGCGGATTTATTTATAGAAAATAAGATAATAATAGAATTAAAGGCTGTTAAAGAAATTATACATATCCATCATGCTCAATTAATGAATTATCTCAGGGCTTGTAATATTCAAGTGGGTTTGATAATTAACTTTGGTAATCCAAAGGTTGAGATCAAGCGAATGGTTAATGGATTCTGAAAAAAACGTTTCAATATGACTTTATCTGAGCTTATCTGTACAATTGGATTTATCGAGTAAAGCGGGCGGTTAAATTAAATTAACTTGAGAAAAAAATGGGGAATAAGATGACTGAAAATTGCTTTGCTGTCATCCCATCTATACATACTTTTTCTGCATCATAAAAATTTTCACCTATGAAACCCTGAGGGACCTTTTCCGTAATAAAAAACATCCGGTTTGTTGTAAAACCTTTGCATCAATACTTAAAGCTTTTAACAGGATTGGTGCTTTTTGATGTTGTAAAATTTACAGAAAGGCATGGTTTGTATGAATGACTCTCGATTTCCCTCAGGTATTTCCCTTTTTATCTGTTTACTCGTTTTTATCACATTTCAATTTGTTGCTGCTCAATCTGCAGAACCCTGGACCGGTACCGTTGAGCAAAAGGCCGCAGGCTTGTCCATAGTATGGGCCGAAGCAAAATACAATTTCCCCTTTTTTGATCAACGTCCCGATTTGGATTGGGATGCAAAATATAAAGAATATCTTCCCAAAGCCTTAGCCGCTCAAGATATGGATGCATATTATGATGTGCTGTGCGAATTTGCTGCGTTGTTAAAAGACGGGCACACTGCTGTCAATAAACCGGGTGGGCCCTTTAATCCTGCTTTTGACTGGCCGACTTTGGAAGTTCAGGTTCTGGGTGATCAATATATTGTCGCTCGCGTTAAAGAAACTGAGGATATAAAACAAAATAATATTTATCCCGGATTGGAGATTGTTGAGGTTGATGGGCAGCCAGTTGAAGCGTATTATCAATCACATGTTGTTAAATACGAGTCCAGAGGATCAGATCATGCGGATAAAGCCATCAATATCTATAAACTATTGCGTGGACCCAAAGATTCTCAAGTGTGGGTAAAAGTTAAAGATATGGATGGGACAATCCGTTCAATTGATTTGTTGAGGAATTCAGTCTCTTCAACAGGGGCCCCTTATTTTACACGTTTATTTGAATGGTATATGGCCAACCCTCCTGTGGAGATGAAGGCTTTAAATGATGGATTGATCTATATTAAGATTGCCAATTTTGACAGTGACAATACGGTTTCCGGATTTATGAAATTGTTTGATGAATTGGACCTCTCATCAGTAAAGGGAATTGTTCTGGATATTCGATTTAATCCGGGTGGAAATGATCAAAATGCCTGGCCCATTTTGGGTGCATTCATTGATGAGCCTGTACAATCGATGATATGGAAGTCGCCCAGGTATGTACCCGCATTGCTTGCATGGGGTAATGAACCGGAATGGGAAACCGGATTTTTGGGAAGTGAATATATTCAGCCACGTGATGGCAAACGGTATTCCGGACCGTTGGTGGTTCTGACAGGACATTCAACCTACAGTACCGCTGAAGATTTTTTGATTCCTCTGGATTATACAGAACGGGCCGTACTTGTGGGAGAAATAACTGCCGGCAGTACCGGGAATCCGCATCGTGTACAGCTTCCCGGTGGCGGCAATTTCAGAGTTGTTACCTTGAAAACCTTGTATCCTGACGGCAAAGAGTGGGTAGGCAAAGGGATTGAACCTGATATTGTTGTGCAAAAGACTCGTCAGGATGTTTTTGATGGTAAAGATCCTGTTTTGGAAAAAGGAATTGATGTGTTAAAGAACTGGAAAAATTAAAATTGACAGTGTGTTGAGCTATTGTTATTGAATTGTTCAGGATCGATGTGTATATTTTAATTCCAATTATACTCTGATCAGTCTTTAAGGAAACAATTAACCATGAAAAACAATCCGCTCGCCATTGTTGTTTTAATCATATGTTTGTCATTCATTGCCTGCCAGCATTCTGGCAATATTTACAAGTGGGACCAAACTCCGGATGGCTGGACACTGTACGAGTCCGGCAAAACCGTGGGTTTACTGGTCCCTTTTTATTATGAGAATATCACTGCATCGGACCGGATTGAAGCACTCAAGTCAGGTGTTTTCAAAATCACCCGGACATTTTCCAATACGGGTGAAACGGCTTTGGATTCAGTACGATTGACTCTGGATGTTGTTCATCAATTACCTACCAGCTATAATATGATCCCGGCTGTGAGTTATAACGGCAATACATGGGGAAAGGGAAAGGAGCCCAAGGGTTTTGAGCATGAGGGTGCTTTTTGGAGCTTTTCAAGCCGCTCTACTTCAATTCCGGGTGCGACCTATTCCGAGAGTGATGCTTATGCAGTTGCACTATGGGGTGTATTGGAAAAGGGTAGCCATTTTTCCTGTTCATTGATGCCGGAAAAACACAGAACCACACATCGATTGATCTGGCCTGAAGAAGAACAACCCGTTAGCTATATTAAACGGGACGGATATGGTGACGGTTATAGAGACAATCTGCATTTAGAGCCCGGTGAATCATTTACGGTAGAAGCGATTCTGGTTGCTGAAAAAGTCAAGCCAAACCATAAAAGTATTTCCGGTTTTATGCGTGAGGCCTGGGAGATTGCGGATAAAAAACGCGATGCAAAACTTGATCCCGATAAAGTTTGGGAGTATGGTGTTCAATATGCCAAACAATATCTCTGGGCTGAGGAAGGCGTGTATCAAGGTTTCAGCATTGGCCTTGTTTGGAGAAATGACAAATGGATACAGAGACCCGGATGGAAATATGAAATCGGCTGGTGCGGACAGAATGCATCTCTGTCAAATTCACTGCTTGTGAATTATTTGAAAACCGGTGATGAAGAGTCGAAAGATAAAGCGATTACCTGTCTTGATACCTGGGCAAAATATTGTCCATTGCCCAACGGTCTTTTTAAAACTCATTTTGATTATATACTGGGAATTACCAAAAATGAAGAGCGATTGGATGCCTGTAATTTGGGTACAGCTGCTCTCAATTATTTTGAAGCTCATGATCTGGCTGCTGAATGCGGATTTGAACGTCCGGAGTACCGTGAAATTGCTTTGAATATCTGTAAATTTATGGTCAATGATCAACTGGAAAACGGATGCTATGGAAAAGGTTGGACGCCAGAGGGTGAATGTCTATACAGGGTAGGGACGATTGGTGCGTTTTTGATTGCTCCTATGGTCAAGGCATATGAACTTACCAGTGACAAGCGGTTTCTCTCTTCGGCAACTGCCGCTTTTGCTTTTTATTTCGGAGAACTGCAGAAGAACGGATACACCACTGCGGGTGCGCTGGATACCTGGTGTATTGATAAAGAATCGTCCATGACGCTGCTTCGATCTGCAATCCTTTTTTATGATCTAACAAAAGATAAAAAATATCTTGATGCTGCTGAGCAGATATCCTGGTATCTTTCCACATGGATGTGGCACTATTCCGATCAATATTCTCCGGAAAGTGATTTTGTTACATATGGTTACGATACCTTTGGCGCTACAAGTGTTTCAACGCAGCACCATCATTTAGATCCTTATGCGTTGTTTTGGGTCAAAGACTGGCTTGATCTTGCTGAAAGAACAGGTGATGATATCTGGCGTGAAAAGGCACTTGCAATCTGGTACAATGGTACACAAATGATTTCGAACGGGACCATGGAGATTAAGGGTAAAATTAGGCCAATTGGGTCACAAAATGAAGCGTTTTTGCAAAGCCACTGGAGCTGGAACGGCAAAGAGCTTCCCGGTATGATGAATGACTGGCTGGTGGCATGGCCCGGTGCATTCAGGCTGGAGACATTGCGGCGCCTGGAGGACTGGGGAGAGCTGGATTAAACGATAGTGTTTGCTTGTGGCGGACGAACGAATTGCTTTTCGTTTTAAGACAGTAGGAATTGGGGTTTGAGTAACTCTAGCAGAGTGAGTGGTTAAATAATTAACCACAGATGAATCCGCCAATAGTCGGACACGCGCAGATAAACACAGATAAAAACATAAATATCTCAAGGGGAGTATAATGTATACAAATGATATTACAGAAATCATAATTGCAGCTGCATTTCAGGTTTCTAATACTTTAGGAGTGGGATTCCTTGAAAAGGTTTATGAGAATGCTTTCCGAATAGAATTGGAAAAGCAGAATTTATTGGTTGAACAGCAGAAACCTATTAATGTTTTTTATTGTGATCAAGTTGTTGGAGAATATTTTGCAGATTTGTTTGTTGAAAATAAAATAATATTAGAATTAAAAGCAGTTAAAGAAATTTCCAATATACATCAGGCTCAATTGATGAATTATCTTAGGGCTTGTAACATCAAAGTGGGTTTGATCATCAACTTTGGTAATCCAAAAGTTGAGATCAAGAGAATGGTTAACGGGTTTTGAGGAAAATCAGCGTTCATCTGTGTTTATCGAGCGAAGCGGGCGGTTAATATAATGCATCTCACCCACGCAGATAAATCATATTAATTCATAGGGAAAACTATTTTCTGTTTTTTTATTTTCTTTGCATTCTGAAAATTTTTCCTTATCGTTAAATATGGCTGATGTTGGCAGTGCGTTAAATCCTCATTAAAACTATTTGCAAAACGAAAGGACTGTTATGGACGCGAAATTGAAAAGCTGTTTGATCCTTTTGCTGTTTGTTCCCACCATTTTATTATCTCAATCGAGCTGGAATTGTGAAATTTTACCCCCTGAGCACAAGGTAGAACTTGATGCGAAAAGTGGTGCCAAAACGATTTTTGTGACATCTAATCCTGCATCGGATGTGAATCTTTATTTCCACGATCGTTGTTTTTTACACAATAACAAGATGATGTTGTTCAACTCGGACCGGTTTGGTTCTCAAGATATTATGGCGTATCTGCTGGATACGGGTGAGCTGGTACGATTAGATTCAATGCATGAACTGAAATCGGCTACACCTTATGCTTCAATCAAAGGGGACCGTCTTTATGTGGTAAGAGATAAAGTTATTTACGAATGGAAACTGGATATTGTGACCACTGGGAAAACATCTGTCAAGGTAACTGAGAAAAAACTGACCGAGTATCCACAAAAATATAAACAGTTGACAGGTCTATCTGAAAACAGTGATGCAAGCCTTTTGGCCTTTGCATATGGTAACGAGAGTAAAGCTTTTATTTCTACATACAATTTGGCAACGGGAGAGGTTGCATTGGCGGGGCAAGTGGATTTTAACATCGGGCATTTACAGTTCCACAAACAGAGACCGGATGTATTGTCCTTTTGTCGGAATTATGGCAGTGACAGAGCACCTATGGACAAGAACGAACCGGCGCATGTTCGGTTGTGGTTTTTGAATATAAATACACATGTACCTGTCCCAGCGTTTGAGCAGGTACCCGGTGAACTCGTCACACATGAATGCTGGTGGGTGAATGATCAGATTACATTTATCGGCAGTTTTAACAGCGATGGCTCGAGTGAAGACGGGCATGTCAAAGTGTTGGATCTGAAAACGGGAGAAATACGGGTGATCGGTCCCGGTGCCTGGTGGGAAGGAGGCACGCCCTCAGAGATTGCTCAGGAAAACTGGTGGCACGCGTCTGGCAGTCCTGATGGCAAATGGGTAGTTGCTGATAATTGGCATGGTATTGTTACCTTGTTCAATGCCAAAACCACCGAGCGAAAGATTTTGGCAACGGGTCACAGGACTTATGGCAAGGGCGCGCATCCGCATGCGGGTTGGGATTTGAACGGAACGATGGTAGAGTTTAGCTCGAACAGGTTTGGGAATCCTGATGTGTGTATTGCGGTGGTACCGGAAGAGTGGGGAAAATAACTCTATATTTATTATATGGTAAGAGTTTCGCGTTATCAATTGCGTCCCAAATCGGACAGACTGTGTGAAAATGAATTAAATTTTAAACAAATAAAATTACATTTATGAGCAAAATTTAAAAAAGACGTGGAGTGCATTACCTTTATGTAATGCGGGCCGTCGGAGACGGCCTCTATTTAACTATATTTGCATAATAATGTTGAACTTACATCACAATAATAAATCTATAATATTTGAAAAGCAGGTGGGTTTAAATCGGACCTTCGGCCCGACGCATCGCATAAAGGCGATGCACTCCAAAAACATAACAATTTTTCTTGTTTTTTACACAACCTGCGGAGTTTGGGACGATGTGTAAAACTTTTTTTAATCCCCAAACCAAGTACAAAAAGCTCGGGAGTAAAAGGATATTTGATAATGAATAGAATATGTGTATTGTTTTTTTGCTTTACGATACATGCTTTTTCGCAAGAGATTGATTCATTGCAGATAAAGATTGTCTTCCTAAGCCAGGATGTTGCTGAAGGATATGATCATCGGGGTGGAACGCCATTATTGCTTGCAAAAGTTGAGCAATATTTTAAAGAAAATTATCCGGATAATTATTTAAAATATGATTTGACAAAGTTGATGAAGAATGATGTAAAGCCGTATTACATATTTAACAGAAAATATTGTTCCCCTATTGAAACCGTATTGGGAGCGAATACATTTATCATGTCCCGGCTGGAAATAAAATATGCTGATGATAACCTGCCAACCAAAGATATTTATGATATATTTATCAAAGTCTATTCATCTTTATCGGGGAAATCAAAAATTATTTTTCAGCAAAAAAATGTCGTATCAAAAGATATCCCGGAATTATTTGAGAAACGGGAAAGAGAATTGATTGAAAAGGTTTTTAATGTTGCTATGGACAAGTAGATGACGTGATATGCTTTAAAGCAATTCATTTTAAAAAATTGAGAACGCTATAGACCGCGTTTATCGAACGAAGAGGGCGGTTTATTTTAGGTGTAATACTTAAATTGCTTGAGCAGTATTGAGCTTTACCCGAAAAATTAGACACAAAGAAAAGCTCGTTTTTGATTAAATTGGTTTTCAAAGTTAATAGGTGACAAATAATCCAAACTTGAATGAAGCCGTTTATAATTATAAAAGATGTCAATATAATCAAAGATTTTTTGTTCAGCATCCTGAAAGGATTCAAATCGTTCAAAAGAATAAAACTCAGATTTGAATGTACCAAAAAAAGATTCCATAACGGCATTATCATAACAGTCACCTTTGCGACTCATACTTTGAACAATACCCTGTTCTTTCAAAAATGCTTTTACTTCAATACTTGCATACTGGATGCCGCGATCGGAATGAAAGATCAACCCTTTTTCGGGTTTTCGTTTGGCAACAGCATCTTTTAGTGACTTTAACACAAAGTCCAAAGATAGATCACGACTTAAGTGCCAGCTAATGATCTGTCTGGAAAACAAATCCATAATGGCTACAAGATACATCCACTGCTTCTGGACTTTGATATATGTAATGTCTGACAGCCAAATCTGATCCGGCCGTTCAGCATGAAAGTTTTGGTTTAGCAAATTTGCGGCAACACGAAACCGGTGTTTTGAATATGTCGTAGCCTTATATTTTTTCTTAACTTTAGAACGTATATCATTCTCACGCATCAAGCGAGCAACACGGTTTTTGCTGCAATTGTTATTCATTGCTTTAAGCTCGGCTGTAATTCGCGGACTGCCGTAAATATATCGACTTTGCTCATGAACCTGTTTAATGAGTTTGAGTAATTTTTCATTTTCAAGTTCGCGCTGACTGGATCCGCGTCTTCGCCAGGCATAATATCCGCTCCGGGATACTTTAAAAGCTTCACACATCTTCTGCAGCCGAAATCTGGAGCGGTGCAGAAAAATGAATTCACATTTCATTTCGGCAGTTTGGAGAAGATGCTGATTGCTTTTTTTAAGATTTCGTTCTCCTCTTCGAGGTCAACGAGTTTCTTTTTGAGATCACGTAGTTCCTGATCAGCAGGCTTCAAATGTCCTTTGCCTGGAAAAGCATTTTCTTCATCTTGAAGGTACTCTCTTTTCCAATTGCGAAGTGTTGAAGGATTTATTCCAAGTTCTCGGGCAACTGCTTTTAATGGCCTTTGCCCATCGATGATCAATTTAACTGTTTTGACCTTAAATTCCGTACTAAATGAGCGTCTTGGTTTTCGTTCATTCATAACACACCTCCATTGTTGTAATATACGAACTTTTCGGTGTGTCTACAATATCAGGTAAAGGTTAGTATTGCGAAACAGAGTTTCGCGTAATCATTGGCGTCCCAAACCGGAGTTTGGGACGCAGTATATTTATATACTAATATTGAACTTATCATGTTACTTTGGTATAAATAATTGGACAATAAAGTCTAATCTAAATCGGACCTCCGACCTGACGCATCGCATAAAGGCGCTGCACTCCAAAAAGTATAATTTTTTAGTTTTCACACAGGCTACGGAGTTTGGGACGCAGTATAGACTGCCCACTGGCGGTTGCATCAAGTATAGCGAGTGGTTATAATATTGATTCACAGAATCTCCCACCCAAATTCAATTTGGGCGGGAGTGAAATTGGCGGATGCACGATGTATAATTCGTGTAGGGAACGGTCTCAGACCGTTCTCTACATATAGATATTATGGAAATGTTTTTTGATACTCCACATGTGGTAGAAACTCAGGATCCGGGTCTAAATCCCCATATTGGTGCCGACTTTTTTGGCTACCTCTATTAATTCATCATCCATTTCTACTTTGCGGGTTTTGCCGCCAATATCTGTAATGGGCACAGAGGTGATCTCGTTGCCTTGCAGGGCTACCATGCGGTTCAGGTTACCGGAACCGATGAGGTCCGCGGCGCCGACGCCGTAACGTGAAGAAAGAATACGGTCATATGCGGTGGGTGTACCGCCACGCTGCAAATGGCCCAGAATGGTTGCACGGGTTACAAGTCCGGTTTGATCTTCAATGTCATTGCCCAGTTTTACGGAAATACCGCCAAGTCTGAGTGCTTCGGGACTGTCCTTAACCACTCGGCTGACAGTCAGTTCGCCGCCTTGCGGTTTTGCACCTTCTGCCACTGCTATAATGCTGAACCGGCGGCCTTTTTTACTGCGTTTGACAACAACATCGCATATTGCATCCAGATTGTATTCGATCTCGGGGATGATGATTACGTCTGCGCCGCCGGCAATACCGGCGCCAAGGGTGAGCCATCCTGCATAGCGGCCCATGATCTCTACCAGCATCACACGGTGATGGGACTGTGCGGTTGTATGGATGCGGTCAATTGCTTCCGCAGCAATGGATACGGCTGTATCATATCCAAATGTAACATCAGTACCATACAGATCATTGTCGATGGTTTTAGGTACACCAATCAGGGGTAGCCCTTTATCTATCAGCTGGCTTGCGATGGTCATGGTGCCGTCACCGCCAATGCAGACAAGAGCATCCATGCCGGCTGCTTTAGCATTTTCAATTGATTGGTCGCTCAGGTCTTTGAGCACGGACTTGCCATTTTCTTCAACAGGGTAGCTAAAGGGATTGGCCTTGTTTGATGTGCCCAGGATTGTGCCGCCGCTTTGTAATATACCGGATACTGCATCATAAGTCAGGTTACGCATACGATTGTGTACCAGGCCTTCAAATCCATCTTCAATACCAATAACCTCTATGTCATATTTTGTTATCAATGCTTTGGCTACCGCACGGATGACTGCATTGAGTCCGGGACAGTCACCACCGCCTGTTAGAACGCCTACTCGTTTTATGGTTGACATGGAATGTTCCTTTATTTTTATAATCATTCACAACGTAAAGCTTTTTATGTCCCACTAGAATTTAAGTAGAGAGTAATTCTTAAATGTCCTTCGATACATCCACCTGCGGTGGATACTCAGGACACAGTCCTTCGATAAATCCACCTGCGGTAGATACTCAGGACACAGCCCGTTGATACATCCACCTGCGGTGGATATTCCGGGTCCGTGTTTTTCTAATTTTTAGAACGGTACAACCGCGCGAATGCGATAGTATGCTTCCGCGTCTGTGTTGTCGTCCCAGAGCCACGCCCAGCCGTATTCGTGAGCAAAAACGAATCCGCCAAAATCCACTGCATTTTTAAATTCAACGCCGTAGGTTTTGTGAATGTCCGCGTCACTCAATGCGGTTTCTCCATTAAACCAGGTGGAGCCAAAATCTGCAAAACCGGCCAGGGTTACGCGTCCCAGTCTTACTCCTGCTGCCTGCCAGCCCAGATCCGGGATCAGGTCCATACGGTATTCTACTGTTGCCATCCACAAACGATCACCAAACAGATATTGTTTAATACCACGCAGTCTTTCGCGTTCAGAGAATTTGAGTCCCATACCAAAATCGGGTTGATCATACTTGTCAAAGCCGATAAAGTGTTGAGAAGGTAATCTGCCATCTGCCGCTTCACCTTTGGCACGAATATAGATTATGCTGGTTTCATCCGGAAAGGGAATATTGATATACCCGTCTGCCAGGGCGTGTTTATAAGTCAGGTCACTGTTCCATTTTTTATCCGCGAATGAGGCTTGTACCTGAAATCCCATTCCCTGGGAGGGATGGATAATGTTGTTATAGTTGGGTCGCTGCTTTTTCCAGGTGTACGCAAAACCGAATTCACCAATTGTGGTTTTTTCAACCGGAATTACTGAATCTTTGAAATCCTCAACATCATAGGGATCATTTTTTAACCATTGGCCGTTAACTGAAAAAGTATGATTAGAGTAGAGGTTGTCTCCAAAATCAAGCGGAAATTCAATATCTATTACGCCTCCAACAGTTTCTTCAACCAGCAGTTTGTCATCAATAATCTGACCGGTTGACGGCATGCGCAGCAGTGTTGTGTAAATTGTGGGGTAAAAGGTTTTGTTGATGTACGAAACCAAAAACCGGCTGTCTTTGGGCTGTTCCACATCAAAGAAACCAAATCCGGTAAAGTTGTGTTTTACCAGCGGTTCGGTCCAATAGGTCATAAAATAGAATCCCCACGAATCGTTGAGATTTGACGGGACCGGTATGGTCATATAATGTTGAATGTTTTTTAACGGACTGTATTTATATTGTTTTAAAATAACCGGTTCATCCTGATCTTTAATGTCCAGTGGGGGAATATCATGCGGGGGTCTGTGTGTCATCCACGAGGTGTAGCGTGGATTGATGCTTAGCGGCATGGATTCCGGTTCACGGTTAGGAGACAGTTTCATGGCAACGGTTTTACGACGGGAATCGTTCAGGATGGTTACCAGGCTGTCCTGAACCCAATCAATGCTGTAAAGACCACCGGGAACATCCGTAACCTGACGGATACCGATACTGTCAGAAGCAGATGCATTTACAGGTACGGTATAAACATCGGGCGTACCGCCGCGATAACTGGTAAACGCGACATTGTTCCCATCCGGAGACCAGACCGGAGAGCGGTCGTCCTGCTCATCATTGGTGAGCTTTGTCATGCTGCCGGTTTTCGCATCTACCAGGGCAATGTCTCGTTTCCCGCTTTCATCAAAGATAGCAGCGATAATGGATTTGCCATCCGGGGACCAGCGCGGGGTTTGGAGCTGTACATCCCCTGAAAAATGTGTGAGCTGTTTAAAGTCGGAACCATTGGGCGCCAGGGTATACAGGTTTGTGGTGCCTTTTTCTTCCTTGATGCAAACCAGTGTTGATCCATCAGGTGACCAGTCCGGTTGTTCAGCGCCAGCGTCTTGAGTGATACGCTTGCTATTGCCATCCAAATCGGTTATAAACAGGTCACTTTGCAATGAACCATGCTCGCCGCGACGGATTCGCGAGTATGCGATTTGTGATCCGTCTGGTGAAAAAGAAAAATGATTACCGGCATTGCTTTGTACCAATATGTGTGTTTCTTTTGTAGAATCATTTTTTACAATGCAGAGTTTATTCAAAGGTTCATCAAGATTGGTGATACCTGAAACCGAGAGCCATTCTTCATTGGGCGATATTTGCAGGCCTTTGATGTATACCAGAGGCAGATCAAGAGATTTTGCATAGTCGTTTATATCTTCTTTTTGTCCATAATAGGTGTTGTAATAAATATTTACATGGCGGCGCCATTCACGATAAAATTCATCAAAAGAATCAATATCCAGTGCTTTTTTGAATGAAGCCGCAAAACTGTAACGGGGAATCCACAGGGTCTTTTGACGTTCATTCAGAATTTTCACCAGGGTACTGTCCCCATACTGGTCCGCAATATAGCGCACAATGGAATTGCCTTCAGCGTACATGAGACGTCCATTGGTAATCCATTTGCCAGAACTAAAATCCATTTCATCTTCAATGACAGCGGTACGAAGCAATAGATCTCCGCGATGAACGTTCCAGGTCTCGGACTCGTACTGGGCCATTCCTTCCAGAAACCAACTGGGTGTTCCGCTAAATCCAAAGCCCACCAGACCCATCCAGGTATTGATGGCTGAAAAATGGATATAGTGTACCATTTCGTGTCCAATTACCATGCGCATCCATTTGTCGCTGCCGGTAGTCCAGTCTGTATAATCATTCACATTCACCCAAATGGCAATAAATTTATTGGCTACTGAAAAACCGTTTGTTATATCATCCTGATCTGAAATAAAAATAGGGATTTTGTTTGGTGGTTCATGATCCAGGTTTTGGGTAATGGGGCCATAGCATACCTCGGCTGCTTTTGCCGCTTGTTTGGCCTCATCTTCCAGATCCTGATGATACATGATTTTGGCGTGTTCGGTTTCGATAACCTGCCATTTTAATTCAGAATGGTTGCGTCCATTATAATAAGAGTAGAACCCGTTTCCGGCCCATGAGCAGACAGAGAGTAGCAGAACCAGAAAAGCCGGTTTGTTAATATTCATATACACTCCGATATATTCAAAAAATTAATGATTGATCAGGTAATTTTTGATTTCGGTTATTTCACCATTTTGCAAATAAACCCTTGGCAATCTTTTACTAAAATTGGATATGACCTCATACGATACCGAACCGGTTTTTGTTGCAATTTCATGAGGGGATATTTCTTCATCTCTATCAAATCCCATGATGACTACCGTATCTCCTTCATGGACATCCGGGAAATCAGTAAGTTTGATGAAAAACGCATCCATACACAGTCCGCTGATTATGGGTACGCGCTTACCATGTATCAGCACCTCACCACCGTTACGACCGATTTTGCGATCATAACCGTCGGAATAACCCATGGGCAGGATTCCAATACGCTCGTCTTTTTCTGCCAAAAACCTGCGTCCATAGCCCACCGTGTCTCCACGGGAAATGTTTTTGACATTGACAATTTTGGCTTTCAAACTCATGGCGGGTTTTAGATCGTAGGGCATGACAACATCGTCAGAGGGATAATAGCCATAGAACATGAGTCCCACGCGTACCATGTTCAAGTGAGATGCCGGTATATCCAGCGTGGCGCCGCTGTTTGCCATGTGCCAGATGGGTATGTTGATATTGCGAGCATCCAGTTGCTTTTTAATATGTCTCATGCGTTCAATCTGCAGCAGAGCAAAGCTTTTGTCTATTGCATCTGAAACGGGAAAATGGGTCATGATTCCTCTGATCTCCAGATTGGGAAAAGAGGAGATTTTTAATAATGTATCTACAGCTTGAGAAAAATGAACACCGTACCGGGACATGCCGGTATCTATTTTGAAATGAATAGGCAAGGTTTTGTTTGCTTTGACTGCAGCATTTGACAGTGCCAGGGCATCGTCCACTTTGTAAACAACTTGTTCAATATCATGTTTTACAACAAGCGGGGCCAAAGACGCAAGAAAGGACCCCATGTTTACGATGGGGGTTTGGATGCCAGCATTGCGCAACTCTACTGCTTCGTCAAGCATTACTACGCCCAGGCGATCTACGCCGGCTTTTTCCAGCGTCCTGGAGATTGGGACCGCACCCAGGCCGTAGGCATCGGCTTTGACTACAGCGAGTATTTGGGTTTGCAGATGGTTTCGGATTTGCTGATAGTTGTGTTTTATGGCATCCAGATCGATCTCGATCCAGGCCGGGCGAAATATGTTTTCGTCAAACAAGGATTGGCTTTGTTTGTTCATGACCTGTTGTTTTTTCCTTTTTGCTTCCTGGTACAGATACTGTCTGCTAATCCAGTATAATAGATGTATGTAGGATAATCTACTTTATTAACTGTAAAATGTTTCATAATTCTGGGTACAAATTCAGATTCGGAAGAGTAGGGCAGTGCTTTGAAACCACCATCGTGCAGCATGACCGTTTTTTTTCCGAAAATTGTCGCGCCGATATAACATTCGCTGAGGTGAATTTTTTTATTGGGATCAAACGCATCTTGGACATAATGAGATTCAGGCGGGCCAAACAGTTCTACACCTCCGTGAAGGAGGTCTGTTTCGGGGTGTTGATTCATATAATTATAACGCAGCTGCAGGTGATCGGGTTTGTATTCATCGTCTGAATCCAGAAATGTGATAAACTCTCCCTGTGCAGCCAATATACCGAGGTTGCGGGTCAGCGCCACACCACGATTGCTGTGCTTGCTGTAGCGTATATTGCGGTGTTTTTCAACAAGAGGAAAAACAAGCGATTCCACACCATCAGTGCTTCCGTCATCCATGACCAACAGTTCCCAATCCGTCAGGGTCTGTTCCATGATTGAATCAATGGCCCTGTTAATCAGGATTTTTCGGTTATATACCGGCATAATTATGGATATTTGGGGAATGCTGTTCATACCTTTTGTTGTTTTTGCAATAAAATTAACCATGCTAATTCAGAATGTCAAGATATATAATTTTTAAATTTTTACTAAAAGTAAGATAATTATTGACGTATTTTGCATTATTCCCTATTTTGTCTTTGGCATAACTTTTGAAAAAGCAAGTATGGTTGTAAGTAATATAGAAATAAAAATTTGATTACAATGAACTGTTTTTATTGGATTTACGATTTAAGGTGCCGTAAGATACGGCAGTGATGGTTTCGAAAAGTGTTTACTGTGTGCCTCAATTTTGTAATTGGGTTTTGACAAGTTGATGTAAATTGTGGCATGTATGGGACGCATAACAGGTTTACAGAAATGTTTGGAAAAAAACAAAATATCGGATTACAAATAAATGCATTGCGCCATGTCTGGGTGAAACGCAGACTTGCGCCATATCGCCGATATTCAGCATTTCTTGAAAAATCGCAATGGTGGTCCCTGGAAGATTTGAACGAGTACCAGAACCAAAAGTTTAAAGCATATTTGTCACGTGCTTTTCAGTATGTGCCATTTTATAATGATTTTTATAAACAAAACAAAGATTCAATAGATGAGATCTGGACTACCGATGACATGTATCAGCTGCCGGTTGTTGAAAAAGAATATGTACAGCAAGCGCCGGAACGGTTTGTCTCTAAACATTATAAACGATTTTTATTGTATAAATGCTATACAAGCGGTACCTCTGGTACTCCCTTAACGTTGTACCGGAATCTTTCAAATATTGGTTTTGAGCATGCTGTCATTATGCGGCAGTACCAATGGGCCGGCATAGATCCCCGGGAACGCATTGGTATTCTCAAGGGAGATATTTTACCATCGGCAATTGCCAATAACCGAAAATGCTGGTTATTGAGCAAAGCTGATAACAGGCTGGTCATGTCCTCGTTTCATTTGTCCATGAATCATGCCGGACATTATATTGATGCACTGAAACGATACAAACCGGTTGCATTGGATGGATATCCTTCATCTATTTATGTACTGGCCAGAATGCTTGAAAATTTGGGCATGGTGTTCCCGTTAAAAGCAGTATTAACCTCATCCGAGACTTTGAGCATGGAACAAAAGGATACCATTGAAAAGATTTTCGAGTGCAAGGTTTATGATTATTACGGTCATGCGGAACGAGTAGCAGCTATCCATACCTGTGAGTATGGCAGGTATCATATCATCCCCGAGTATGGGATTGTTGAACTGTTACCCATTAAAGACCAGGTATCGAATCTTTACGAACTTATTGCAAGCGGTCTCAATAACAAGGCCATGCCGCTGTTCCGTTACCGGACCGGAGATGTTGTGACTGTTGATAAAAATGATGCTTGCCCGTGCGGAAGACAATATCCCCAAGTATCAGCTATTGGCGGACGTATAGATGATTATATCGTAACACCGGAAGGAAGGCTTGTGGGAAGGATGGACCATGTATTTAAGGGCGTTGATTCCATACTGCAGGCGCAAATCTATCAACCGAACCGGCAGGAGCTTATTCTGAGGATCATTCCGGATGAGCAATATGAAATCATTGATGATGAATACCTGCGGCAAAAGGTTGAAGAACGTGTAGGCAAATCGATGAACATTGAAATAGAATATGTGAATGAAATACCCCGCGGCGGACGAGGCAAGATAAAGTCTGTCGTTTCCCGTGTAAACCCGTATGAAGCTTTGGAGATGGATTAAATGAAAGTCAGTGTATTTGGTTTGGGATATACCGGATGTGTTACCGCAGCATGTTTCGCACAGGTTGGGCATCAGGTGACGGGCGTGGATATCAGTTTTCGCAAAGTGACCATGATCAATCAAGGTCAATCACCCATTGTTGAAAAAGAGCTGGAACGAATTATCTCTGATCAGGTTGTAAAAGGCAATCTTAAAGCTACCCAGGATGCAGGCGAAGCTATTGCAGAATCTGAAGTGATTGTGATTTGCGTAGGCACCCCGGATAATGGCCGCGGTGGCGTTGATTACAAACAGGTTGAACGGGTATGTATGGATATTGGTACAGCCATGCGTGACAAAAATGATTTTGTTACCGTTGTGCTGCGCAGCACCATTTTGCCTGGTTATGTTAAAGAGTTGACCGTACCCACATTGGAAGCCTGTTCCGGGAAAAAGGCGGGTGATCAATTTGGTTTTGCTGTGAATCCCGAGTTTTTACGTGAAGGCAGTGGTGTTTATGATTTTTATCATCCTGCTAAAACCGTTGCGGCTGTAACAGATGAACACAGTAAAATGATGCTTGAAAAACTTTATGAACCTCTGACAGATACCATTTTTTATACGGGTATTGACGAGGCATCGTTTATTAAATATGTAGATAATTCTTTTCATGCTGTCAAAGTGACCTTTGCCAATGAAATAGGACGGTTGTGCAAATCCCTGGGACTGGATACAGACAAGGTTATTGAACTTTTTCTGAATGACAACAAACTCAATCTGTCATCCGCCTATTTGAATCCGGGTTTTGCGTTTGGCGGCTCCTGTTTACCCAAGGATTTACGGACTATAACCCACAAGGGAGAGTCTAATGGTGTCTCTTTGCCATTACTGCATTCCACAATAGAGAGCAATTTGCGTCATATTGATTTTGCTTTTGACAGCATTGCCCAAGCCGGCAAGACCTGTGTGGGATTTAGAGGGATCAGTTTCAAATCCGATACGGATGATGTACGTGAGAGTCCCTATGTTATGTTGATTAAAAAGTTGATTGATGCTCATTTTAAAGTGCTGGTTTATGACGAGAATGTCAATAAAGCCAATCTGATGGGAACCAATAAAGAGTATTTGAGCAATATGCTGCCGCAATTTGAATCTATTCTGGTAAGCTCGGAGTCTGAGTTGCTGGAGCAGTGCCAGGTACTGGTGCTGGGAAGCACTGACACAGAAGGACTGGAAAAGCGGATCAATAAAGAGATAAAAATAGTCGATTTGACCGGAATAGCCAAAGACAGATTCAAAACTCAAAATGGATGGGATTATGAAGACCTCTGCCGGTAAAATTTTGATTATTGTGCAAAACCTGCCCGTGCCTTTTGACAGGCGCGTATGGCTGGAAGCACAAAAACTCAAAGATAATGGTTATGGCGTTTCTGTAATCTGTCCGCGGTCTAAGGAAAATCCGGAGAAATTTATTCGACTGGATGGCATTTCCATATATCGTTATACCATGCCGGTAGATGCCCAGGGACTTTTGGGTTATATTTTTGAATTTTTGTATGCATGGATCATGACTGCTTTGCTGTCTGTCAGGATTCTCGTTAAAGAAGGATTTGATGTGATTCAGGCTTGTAATCCTCCTGATACATTCTTTTTATTAGGTTTGATTTACAAAGCCTTTGGTAAAAAGTATGTGTTTGATCATCATGACCTGGCTCCTGAAATGTATTTGGCCAAGTATGATCGAAATGGTGGATTTTTATACAAAGCATTGTTGCTGCTTGAACGGTCGAGTCTGAAAAGCGCGGATGTGATCATGACAACCAACCGCTCTTATAAGCAAAAAGCTATTGAACGCGGCAAACGCAATGAAGAGGATATTTTTGTTCTGAGAACCGGCCCTGATTTGGAGCGCTTGCGTATTCAACCAGTAGATGAGAAACTGAAAAAAGGAAAATCCTTTCTGGTTTGTTATTTGGGCGAAATGTGCCCGCAGGATGGTGTGGATTATTTATTAAAGTCCGTTCAGTATATACATGATGAATTGGGACGTACAGACATCCAGTTTACCATGATTGGCGGAGGCCCTGCCCAACCTGATTTTAAAAAGATGAGTGAGGATATGGGGCAGCAGGCATATGTTAATTTTACCGGTAGATTACCGGATGATGATCTGTGCAGGTACCTGTCATCGGCAGATGTGTGTGTTGATCCTGATCCGTTGACAGAGTGGTCAAATTATTCTACCATGAACAAGATTTTAGAATATATGGCTTTTGCAAAACCGATTGTAAGCTTTGACCTGGTAGAATCCCGTTATTCAGCTGATGATGCGGCACTGTACGCGCAGCCAAACGATATACAAGAGTTTGGACGTCACATCACCTATCTTTTAGATAATCCTGCGCAAAGTAAACAGATGGGCAAGTTTGGATACGAAAGGGTGCGAAATAAACTGAGCTGGGCGCATACCAACAAGGCTTTAATTGAAGCATATGAGCATGTATTTGCAAAACAACGCAATAACCGGAACAAGAAAAGCAAGACGATACGTGCGCGAATCATTCCGTTTAAAAAAGCGGCAGGTTTATGAGCAAGATCAATATTTGAATTGTTAATTGTAACTATAATGGGATATGATGAGAAATCTAATATACATATTAATATTATCGGTAATGATACTCTTTGCAGGCTGTGCAGACACCGGCACAGAGCCCGAGGCAACACCGGAATGGAAGGCTATTAACAGCGGTCTAACCAGCACAACCATACAGTGCATTGCACCATCTCAATCTGATTCTAAAATACTATATGTGGGCACCATTGGCGGTGTGTTTCGAACAGATGATGGTGGTTCAAACTGGACTGCTAAAAACAGTGGTTTGACCAGTCAGGATGCCAAAACGCTGGTGGTACATCCGGATAACAGTAATCTGGTTTTTCTGGGCACCTGGGGCAAAGGCGTTTTTAAAAGCAGTAATGGCGGCAACAGTTGGGCCTCGATATGGGACAATAGCTTTGATCCCCGTATTTATGCATTGGCTATGGGCAGTAACGGATTTTTGTGGGCCGCAACCAAGAACGGATTGTACAAATCTGCTGACCAGGGAGCGAGCTGGACGTTGACCTATGATGAAGACAATATTATTTCAGTGTCCTTGAATCCTGCCAATCCCAAAGAGTTGTTTATTGGTGTGCAGTACCAGGGAAATTACAAGACAACCGATAATGGTAACACCTGGCAGACAGTAAACAGTGGTATTTATGGTGATCCGAACAGTGAAACGGGTATTCTGGCGGGGAATTGCTTTACATTTGATCCCACCCGGACGACCACGATATATCTCAGTACCGGGTCCGTAGATATATATAAAACCACCAGCAGTGGTGGTTTCTGGGAACAGTTTCCCAAAGACAAGAGTGATTTCAAAGTGCTATCTACAGTTGTGGACCCCCTTGATCCTGAAACAATCTGGGCAGCGACTGAGAATTTAGGCATTTTAAAAAGTGAAAACGGTGGTGAAAGTTGGGCGGATGTGAATACCGGACTACCAACAACCCGCACCAAGGTTGTGGCGTTCAGTGGTGGTGATTCACCCCAAATTTATGCAGGAACTGTAGGTGAAGGGATATTCAAATACAGTGAGTAAAAAGTGGTTACATAACCCCGGACGTTTATTGGTGATTGTGATGGCTGCAGGCTTTTTGTTGAGGCTGGGTGTTGCGGTGCATAGCGGCAGTCATATCGGTTGGGAGGATGAACAAGATTATCTGAATCTGGCACAATCCATTGCCCAGGGCAATGGATTTGTGGACACACAGGGTGTGCCAACAGCATTCAGAGCGCCGGGGTATCCTGCATTTTTGGCTTTGGGAGTAGTGACAGGAATAAAATCGGTTTTGGGATTCAAGGTGCTGAATGTATTGCTGGGCACGTTGATGATATGGCTGGTTTATATTTTAGGCAAAACGCTTGTGGATGTTAAAACCGGTCTGATTGCGGCGACTTTATCTGCAATCTATCCCTACTATTTGTATATGCCTTCAGTGGTACTGGCAACAACATTGTTTACTGCAATGCTGCTGACCGCGACCTTGCTTGCGCATATATCGGTCAAGGATGAACGTCCCATTGTATGGCTGATTTGTGGAGTTTCATTCGGTATATTGACATTGATCAGACCTTCGGGTGCAGTTATACTTGCGGCTGTTTTGATCTGGATGGTCCTGTTTATTCGTCCTTTGCCTAAAAAATGGAGCCGTATTGCTGTTATAATGTTTGCGGTCATGCTCGTTGTAATTCCGTGGATGGCAAGAAATTCGGCACAGATTGGTGCTTTTTCCATCAGCACCAATGGGTATCGTAATTTGTGGCTGGGCAATAACGAACACGCAACCATGAACACCGGCAGTGATATTGAAATGCCGGCTGAAATGCAATCCGCAATCGATGCTGTTACAACGGAAACCGGCAAAGAACGGATTTATCGTCTCAGGGCGCTGCAATATATTCAAGCCGAGCCTGGACGTTTTGTAGTGCTAACCGCTGCAAAGGCCGCGGGGTTCTGGCGCCTGACGCCATCGCCCAGTACGGAAACAGACGCAGACTCGAATACGCTGGTAAATCTTGCCAGTTTGTTCACTGTTGGGCCTCTGTTTGTGCTGGCAATTGCGGGATATATCTTTTCCGGCGCTGATGTGCGATCCCAGTTTAATTTGTGGATTTTGTATGCAGTTTTTTTTACTTTGTTACATGCAGTATTTATTTCCAAAGTCAGATTCAGACTGCCCATAGACGCTCTGTTGATGGTCTGTGCGGCATATGCAATTGATAAATTCAGGAACAGAATTGTTCAGAGAAATGTTTAGCTGTATATGGCTTCTTTGGGAGGTGTGCTTTCCGGGAGGCGGAGGTGATGATACGTGGATGAATTAGAATACAAGAAAAAAGTACCTGTTGAAAAAGATGAAACAGGCCCAAAAGATGAAAACAGAAAAAAGATGAATCATGAGATCCGTTCCATTTCTCATGGATTGTTGGGGTATCTTGCTATTTTATCAGAAGAAGTCGAAGACAAGCTGGATGAAGAAGAAAAAGAATTATTATCCCGGGTGAAATATTATTCTCACAAATTGTCAGATTTGGTATTAGAATTGCTTTCTAATAATCAACAAAATCAGGATCCATCAGAAGACAATTAGAATCGTTAAAAATTTTTATTTTATGCAAATTTTAAAAAAGCCGACACAGTTTGCGTTGCTGCAACCTACTGTATTTCTTATATTTGGGCTGCTGTTTTTATTGGTTGCCCAATCTCTGGCAATTACTGTGGAAACCATTGAAAATACAGCAAATCGAATCCGCTGTAATATTGTTTTTGATTCCATAAATGTAATTGAAAAAAAGGTAGAAAATACCTGGTACAGTGAAATTTCCTTTTCCGATTGCGCGTATACGGATATAGAGGGGCTTCCGCGCCTGCCGGTAACTGCATTATCGTTAGGTATTCCGTTACAAGGTACTCCCACTTTACGTATTGTTCAGGAGCAAACCGATACCCGTGAGGTCCGGAATCCGGAACTGGTTACCCGGCCTGATGCGGAAACGAGCGTGTTTGATGAGACGCGGATTATTCCTACCGCACTTTATCCTGAAACATCGACAATGCTGGGTGTTGAAGGATTTTTCAGAGAACAGCGACTTTTACAGGTTGAGCTGCATCCTGTGCGATATCAGGAAAATGCGGGCTTGTTGCACATCACGCGTTCTATGACAATAGAGATTACATTTTCTTCGAGCGGTAAAAAGAATGATTTGGCGGTAACCCAGGCAAGTCTGGGTAATGATGAAAAAATAGAAAATTTATATAAACAAATTCTTTCCAATTATGATACCAGCCGCAAGTGGCGGGGCAGAATTGTAAACAATTCCACGCTAAACAAAACTACAGCTATCAATGCGCCATATCGTTTCAAGCTGGGTGTTGAACAGGATGGTGTTTATGCTATTACCGGCCAGGAACTGGCAGACGCCGGTGCGGACTTGAATACCATTGCGGTTTCTACGTTGACCATGTACAATCGCGGCCAGGTTGTTCCTATTTCCGTAGAAGGGGATGCGGATGGTGAATTTGATGCAGAAGACCGTATTTTTTTCATTGGTGAGCACAATCACGGTGACGATACCTATTTATCTCTTTTCTCGGAAACCAATGTATACTGGTTAACCTGGGGCAGCGGTAACGGAGCACGCTTTGCGCAAGTGACCGGAGCATCGGGATCCAATTCAACGGATACGCTGAATACCAGTCTGGTATCCATTCATCTTGAAAAAGATTTATTATATGACCGCCTGGTATCCATGCCCTTGCAGGATGAAGACCACTGGTTGTGGCAGTTGATGGAAGATGGCCAAGAGTATGATATTGAGATTCCCGGTCCGGGAATGCCGGAAGCGGGTCCTGTAAGGATCCAGGCAGCATTTCAGGGGCTTACCCATACATCTGTTTCTCCAGACCATCATATTTTGATCAAATTTAATCACGAAATTATAGACGAAGTGATCTGGGACAATCAGGAGCCCTATGTGTTTGATTCGGGCGAATTGTTTCTTGGTGGCAATGATGCGGGAAATACGGTTTCGTTCAATCTGCCGGGCGATCTGGAAGGTGTATTGCTGGACCGTATCTATTTAAACTGGGTCAATATTGAATTTAAACAGAAATTAAAAGCCACGAACGATTCCCTGGTATTTATGAATCGTAGCCAAACCAGTGATATTTTTAGAATTGATGGATTTACAGGTCCTGATCTGTTTCTGTTTACCAATACAGGCACCCGGATTACAGATATTAAATCCAGACGGATTGATGATACATACAGTTTTTATTTTTCAGATAATAACGCTACGCCAAAAACTTTTTATGCTGCTACAGAAGAAGGTCTGAAATCGGTAGTGTCTATCACCGAAGCAACAGAATCCGGTTTGTTGAGCCGCAGTAATGGTGCGGATTATATCATCATCAGCCATGCCGATTTTATGGAACAGGCGCAGGAGCTTGCCGCGCACCGGACGGCTAACGGCATGCGCAGTAAAGTTGTAGATATTCAGCATGTATTTGATGATTTTAGTGATGGCTTGCATGATCCCCGTGCAATCAAAAAGTTTTTACAATACGCTTATCAAAACTGGCAAAAACCTTCGCCTTTGTATGTACTTTTATTGGGTGATACCACCCACAAGCTGGACAAGCAAATCGCACGGGATGAGAATTTACCCTCATTTGTCCCCACATTTATGGAATATACCCAGACCTGGGGCATGAGTTCGAGCGACAATTATCTGGCATCTATTATTGGAGATGATGATCTGCCGGATCTGTTCCTGGGACGTTTACCAGTCAATTCACCCGAACAAGCTGAGATCATGATCTCGAAAACAATTGCACATGAAGCGGAATATACTCCAGCCGAATGGCGCAGACATCTTTTGTTGTTAACCGGTGTGGAACCTTATTTTGAAGCCAGTGCAAGACATTTATATAAACAGTATATACCCGGGTATATGGTAACGGATTGGGTAGCAACCATTGATACGTCACGGCACTTTGGCAGTACCGAAGATGTAGCCAATTATATTAACAGCGGGCAGTCTATACTCAATTTTGTGGGACACGGTGGTGGCGGAGTTTTCTCTGATGCTGAACTGTTCCAAATTGAAGATATTGAAAGACTAGCAAATCATAATAAATATCCCTTTGTTTTCAGTCTGACCTGTTTTATCGGGCATTTTGATAATCCTGATTCTCCTTCTCTTGCGGAAGAATTACTTGCCGCTCAGGATAAAGGAATTGTAGGCAGTTTTGGATCTTCGGGACGCGCATTTTTGCAGGGAGATTTTTATCTCAATAATGCCATATTTACTGCGTTGTTTGAACAGAATGTAAGAACCTATGGTCAGGTTTCCACACTTGGGAAACTGGAGATGATCAAGCAAACCCAGGGTTTCTGGGACCATGTTAAAAGTTATAACCTGTTGGGTGATCCGGCATTGACACTATACATTCCGGACAATACGGCCAATGTGCAGCTATCTACCAATACACTGCTGGATAACCAGGACCTTGTGGTTTCCGGAAGTGTTCCCGGATACAGCAGTGGTAATGTAACTCTGTCTGTGCATAATGATTTTGATTCTCTGCTGACAGAATCTACAATTTCGATGCAGAATGGAGCATTTAACAGTACTGTTCTTAATCTCAATGCAAATGTCCGTAAAGCATGGGGTGATAATGGCGGTAACGGCCGGGTACGCGCTTATTTTAACAACAACAGCAATGAAGCCGCCGGATATACAACGTTCAGTGTAGGGCGTCCCTATGTTTCTGCACTGTATACATTCCCTGAACAGCCCTTGCACAATCAATCGTTTTTTATTGTTGCAAATATAAACCGGGCAGATCTTACTGCCACGTTGGGACAGGTAGATTCCATGATGGTCCGCTGGTCAAATGATAGCGAAAACTGGAACTATTTGGGAATGATAGAACAAAGTTCCGGTTATTGGAAGATCGATACAACCCTGACTTTTGCTGAAGGCACCATGCTTTATTATGATGTGTATGCCCGAACCGGTCTGCAAATCCAACAAATCAGTGAGACCAAGGAAATTCAGGTGGCTTATCGACCGGATCTGTATGCAGATTCCGAATCATTCAGAGTATATGGCGATCAACAGACATTTGTATATGTAACAATCAAAAACAGGGGCATTCAGGATTGTGGCCCGTTTTCAGTGAATTTGTACGAACGAACCGATACCAGTAGTGTGGCTATTGGTGATACGTTGAATGTCGCGGGTTTGGATGGAAAAGGAGAGACCGAGGTCGCCTTTTTATGGAACAGTCCAACATCTGGAAGGCACACGCTTGTATGTATTGTAGATGAAGCTGAAGTGGTCCCTGAATCGGATGAGCGAAATAACCGTGTAACATCTGTAACCGGTGTTGTATCCCGTACCAGTGGAACACAAGGCGAGTTGTACGATGACAGCAGGCGTTATTATATAAAGATACCGAGTAATGGATTAACAAAAACATCATCCGTTAAATTTGTGATGAATGATGATGAAACCATGCTAACCAGCGCAACCCAGGCCGGTTTGGCACCTGTTAATGCTCCGGGTGACACGGTGTGGTCTGCAATGCAGATCTCGTTTGCGGATACTACAATACAGTTGCAGCAGGCTATGGAAACAGCAGTTTATTATGACAGTCAGGATTCCCTGACAGCCTATTATCTCGCTTTGAACGCATTAAAGATTTATTTTTGGAATCCTGCTACCCAAACCTGGAAAGGTGTGGAAAGCACAATTAAAACACAGGAAAACGTTGTTGTAGGCGAGTTGCCCCAGGGATATACTATTTTTAGTTTAATGGGGTCCGGAGATGGTGAAGCACCCTCTATACAGGTAGGTGTAGAAGGACAGAACTTTGCTGATGGCGATGTTGTTGGCCGGAATCCGGTATTTACGATCAGTGTACAGGATTCAAGCGGATTTGATGTAGGAACTATACCGGTAACACTGAGTCTGGATAACCAGGCTGTTGAGGATGACAAGGTGACACTGTATCAGAATCCCGATCAGAAACGACAGGTTACAGCTACTTTTATTCCTGATCTCACAGCAGGAGATCATACCTTGCAGGTGGAAGCAACGGATTTGAATGGCAACAGCAATACGATACAGATCCAGTTTTCTGTTGCCAGCGAGTTTGGATTGGAATCCATTGCCAATCATCCCAATCCCTTTGTGGATGAAACCGTCATTGCATTTACTCTGGCGGATATAGCCGATGAAGTCAAGCTGGATATTTATACCGTATCGGGACGGTTGATACGATCGTTTGAATTTGTAGATATTTCAGGTTATGTAGAGCATGACTGGGACGGCCTGGATGAAGAGGGCCGTGAGGTTGCCAATGGCGTGTATTATTTACGTATTCGGGCAAAACAGGGCGAAAAAAGTATAGAGCAAATTGAAAAAATGGCCAAGTTGAAATAGGTATTGAATTGAAGATATTTAAACCCACATATATTGGTATTCTTTGTTTGCTGCTGATAAGCAGTGTGTTTGCAGGAGAATATGCCGCAGATTTTATGCGGATTGGCGTTGGCGCCCGTCCCATGGCAATGGGTGGAGCATTTACCGCGCTTGCCAGTGACGCAACTGCGTTTTACTGGAATCCTGCGGGACTGGCACATGAAAAACATATAACCGTACATTTTGATCATGTACCCATGTTTGACGGACTGGCACAATACAATACTGCCCATGTTTCAATGGCGGTAAACCGGAATATGACTGTGGGATTGAGCTGGATGCGGCACGGCGAAGATGATATTCCCCGTTATGGTGAACTGCAAGGCACCCGATTGGACCGATTGACTGATCCCCGGTTACGTTCAGATGGAGAACCGGAAGGATTTTTCGGCAACAATGAGAATGCAATCCTGTTTACTTTGGGACGCGCTGATTATTTTGATCTGTATTTCAATGTGGGCATGAATCAGTACAGAATTCCGCTCGAGTTATATATGGGATTTTCAGGAAAATACATTATACACAATCTGGATGACAAGAGCGGCAGCGGCCAGGGAGTGGATGCCGGAGCCATATTGCGCATAGTAAGCGATAAATATTACCGCGGAATGGCCAAATCGTGGTTTGGTATTGCGTTTTCAGCTCAGGACATCTCAAGGACCAGTATAACCTGGAACACGGATTCGAACAATGCGGACCTGGTACAAACATTGTACCGTGCGGGTGTTGCGGCATCGCATTTGATGGTGGGATTGCGAACTCGCATTACCCTGACAGCTGATCAGGAATTCGGATTTTATGATGATTATCATGCAGGTACAGAGTTTGAATTTTTTAACATGCTTTCAGTACGTGCGGGTTATTATCTGGAAAATGTAACCGCGGGCGCGGGACTGCGATTCAAAGGCTATAGCATTGATTATGCTTTTATACCTCACGATCTTGCCAATACTCACCGAATATCGGGAACGTTTCGGTTCTAAGTTTGCATAGTCTCTAATAAATTCCTCAATACAATTCCTACGAAACATCCGCCAGTAGGCAGACAAGCACAAAATAATTCTTTTGGTAATGCCTTAAATATAAATTTCCATTGAGAAGAAACTAACCACAGAGTCACAGAGAACACAGAGAAAGACTATGATGGGTATCTGTATTGTCTAATGCATTAAAAAAATGGACCACGTGCAATCATTTGAAAAAAATAAAAATTATCTGGATGAGATTTTAAATTACTAGGCAAATAATCGTATTGTCAATTTTGGGGATAGCATTACTCTTGTATTGATTTGCAGTTGTTGAGTACATGTTGAAAAATTATGTTGGATTATAATATTCATTTATTAATTTATTGATAAATGGATTCTATGGGAGAACGATATGCGATTCAAATGGTTAACTTTATTGTTGCTGTTCGCTGTTGTATCAAGTAATGCACAAAATTTTGTGCCAGATAAATATAAAGATAAAGAACAGGTAATTACCCGTTTACGCGCTGCCAGCGCTGCAGTATTGCCGGAAAAATGGCAAAAAGAGACCAATTGGCAGCGAATTGAGAGTATGGTAAAACGCGCAGCCATAGAGGGTGGTGCCAGGTTGGTAGTTACTCCTGAAGGAGTACTTGAGGGATACGTGATTAATGAAGTAAATTCTGATTTGACTGCACCTGTTCGGCAGGAACAGATCCAACGATTCATTGAGGTTGCAGAACCGATTGATGGTCCCTATATTAAAAAAGCTTGTAAACTGGCAGATGAACTTGATATTTTTCTGGTATTGGGATTTCTGGAAAAACGGGCAGGTAACCGCTTGTATAATACCTCTATCATGATTGATGATGAAGGCGATATTATTGGTCGTTATTCCAAAACTCATTTTGCACAGGGATATGAAATAAATCCGGATGAATATTGTGCGAGTGATGAATATCCGGTAATATATACACCCTTTGGTATTGTAGGGATTGTGATTTGTTATGACAGACAATTGCCTGAACCTGCACGGATTATGGCTGTTCAGGGTGCGCAGGCGCTGATTGTACCGGCGTATGGCAGTTACAGTGATGAAGATGGCTGGAATACCGTATTGATGCGTACACGCGCTTATGAGAACCGGTTTCCGGTAATCTATTGTAATCCGTATCAGAGTTTGTTGATCAGCAATGGAGGAGAGATTAAATCCATGGGCGGTGCAAATGAAATCGTATACTTTGAATTGAAAATGGAGCCCAACCGGATTAAAAACAGATTTAAAAATCGCAGACCTCAAACCTATAACGCGCTAATACAGCCGGAAAAGTAAGGAGAGTGGAATGGTACAACGTATATCAAGACGTGAGTTTATACAGAAATCTATAGGTGGCGCTGCGTTAGTAGGTGCTTCATCGATTTATGCCGGAAACAGCCAGGAAAAAGTCGGTCAGGTTGTATTGGGAAAAAGCGGTTTGCATGTGTCCCGTTTGGCCATGGGGACCGGTTCCGCGGGTTGGAAGCGCGTTTCGAACCAGACCAAGCTGGGAAAAGAAGGTTTTGTGAAACTGGGGCAGCATGCCTATGACAGAGGTATAAATTTCTGGGATACTGCCGATATCTATGGTTCTCATGAGTATTTCAAAGAATTACAGAAACACATACCCCGTGATAAAGTTGTAATCATGTCTAAATTGTGGGTGAAAAATAATGACTGGCTGCAATTTACCAACGCGCAAGAGTATCTGGATCGGTTTTTACTGGAACTGGGCGTTGATCGGATTGACCTCTTGCTTGTGCATTGCATGACTTCAGCGGACTGGCAAAACGAGTTTGAAAGCGTGCGAGATACCTTGTCTGCTGCGAAGGAAAAAGGTGTGATCCGCGCGCATGGTGTTTCATGTCACAGTGTTGATGCATTAAACGCGGCAGCGGAAAGTGACTGGGTGGATGTGATTTTGACCCGAATCAATCATACCGGAGAACGCATGGACGATACTCCTGAAAAAGTAATGCCGATTATCCAAAAAGCACATGATCGCGGAATTGGTGTGATTGGTATGAAAATAATGGGAATGGGCAAGTTTACTAATATTGCGGACCGCCAGAAATCTATGGAATATGTCTGGGGCAGCGGTAATGTTGATGCGATGACCATTGGATTTGAAAAAACTGAGCATATTGATGAAGCGGTAAAACGGACTAATTTGCTGATTGCTGGGTAAGAAATTGGGTGGACTTACAGGCCCGCTTTTTTAAATAAAAATATATAACGGGTGGACACACAGGTCCACCCCTACGTTAAAAATTGTATCGCATTCCTGCGGTAAACATGAATCCTGTCATACTTTTTCCATTTGAATAACCACCAATATTGACCCGAACTTTGCTTGTGAGCAGCATTCGGGGAGATATGCGATATTCCGGTTCAATACCTAATCCTGCCAGATTTACACTATAAAGGGTACTGGTTCCCAGAAAATGCCGGTATTGTGCCAGATATCCGAGGTGGAATTCCTGTGTCAAACGTTGTCTAAATCGTCCGATCAGTTCAAACTGGTCCGGTATGGACTTTTCGCTTTCAGTGACCATTTCACCTGCTACGGCAATATCGTTTTTGGCTTTACTGCGATAGCGAAAGTGAACGGAAAGATGATTAAAATCCATGAATTGTTGATAGAAGAGATTGACAATGATCTTGTCTCCAGATGCAAAAATCTCATTTCCAGCGTATTTGTCACTGCCATAAGTTGTGTAAACTATATCCGTAGATAAAATTTGGGTTTCTGAAAAATTATAATCCATGCCCGCGGAGGCAGTAATTTCATTTCCCGGTTGATAGTCATCTTCCATGCCGTCTATGGGTTTAAAGCCTCCTTTTAGCTGAAAGCTGGCGGCAGCACCCAGAATAATCTTTTCATTCAATTCATACGCCCAGTTTACACCCGGTGCTACATTCAGCCCCTGTCCGAAATTGGGTACCTGAAGATTGAAATAGTTGTAACTCATCAGAAAAGAGGTCATGTACTCATCCAGGGTGAGTTGTCTCTTGCCGCTTGGCAGGTTCAAGCCCATGGTGAAAACAGTGTTCCAATCCTGATAATGATAGGATACGCCAAGCTGTGTATCTGTCATACCGGCAAGATTGGTTATACTGCTACCCGATACATTTGCCTGTCCTGTGCGCAAATTAATAGACGTATTATTGTTGATGGGCAAATAGGCATACACGGGAAAGGAAACCTGGGTAAAATCTTTGGCTTCGTCATAGCTCCAGTACTGTACGGTTGGAGAAAATTGTACAAACCGGTTTTGTGAAATGACCAGCATGTCCTGAGCAAGGGCCCAGCTTGAAAAGAGTAAAAGGATTGTAATATATTTTTTCATATTTGATCCACCTGAATTATCGTATCAGAATCATTTTTTTAACGGCTTGAAAAGAACCTGCCTGAATTCGGTAAAAGTACATTCCTGCGGCTACACTGTTTCCTGCATCGTTGCTACCATCCCAGGTTACCTGGTGACTGCCGGTAGATAATGTACTGTTGTGCAATGTTTTGATCTTGTGACCCAATATGTTAAAGACCTCTATTTTTACATTACTTTTGACAGACAATTGGAACGGAATAACCGTTTCCGGATTAAATGGATTGGGATAATTCTGCTTTAATTCGTAATCCACCGGAACCAATGGGATACCGTCACTGTTGTTCAGGGCATAGGCTTCTGTACCCAATATAACCTTAAATCGGCGTTCGCCTTTCAGTCCGCTTGACAGTGTATATTCTCCGTTTTCAGCTTTTAACGGGGCCTGTGTGGTTTGGTCAAAAATGTAGAGTTTTTGCTTATCCGGCAATGTACCGGATTGCTGCCAGCCAAGGGTTATGGATTTTTTGCTATTCGCTTTCAGAACAATCTGCCATTGCTGTCCTTCATTTGAGATAGATTTAAAATTCCCTGCCCAGTCGTGATCTTTATCGTTAATATAGAGTTGAAGATCGTTGGTAATTGGAGGTGCTTCTGAAAAATCATTTTTATCCCTGCCATCAATAGCATTGGTTTTGTAACCGATATAGTTATGGGTATCCATGATTTCGCTGTTGGTGATTGTAGCGGAAAACTGGAAAACAATTTCATTATTGTTAGTCAGTTGCATGGGATCGTTTGCTTTGAGCAGTTGGCCCGCTTCAATTGCCGGGATTGTTGCCTGAACATAGGTGTTTTCGGGATTGTAGACAAAATAACCTTCCCATGGCTGCAAGATTGGCTGGGGGAGACTATAATCATTGTTAATATAAGTAATTGGATCTTCGATAGAGTCAAGTGTTTCAATATCATCAACAGAAACGGGAAAGTCAAAGGGATTACCCACCATGTTCCAACCCGGCATGAGTGATATGGTAAAATGATCACCGTACATGAGGGTAGAGGCGTTGTCGATATCAAAAGATTTACCATCTTTGTTAATCAGCCAGAATGCCATACCCGGATAGATAAAAAATTCTTCATCAAAGGGATATTCAAGATAATAAAGACTGTCGCTCATGGGATAATAATAAAAGAGACGCCAGCTTGTATTGTCATATTTACCGTAATCGTCCTCAAACATTTCCGCGATTGTGGTTTCGTACACATCACAGGGGAAAGAGATCATTTTGTATCCTGATTTTGGTAATGTGATTGGCGGTGTATGTGAGGCAATTGTAATCCCCAACTGGACCGGACTGCTTGCCGGATTGGTTGGGGGATAGGTATAGGTGGCGCGTGTATCTGTCATTACTACATAATATTCCAGTCCGCGCAGCAGTACTGCATCTTGTGGAATGGTTGCAGTATATTCTGTACCGCTTCCCTGCAGGGGAACACTGGTATAATTCAGCTTGCCGATATTCCGGTAAAACAATGTTTGTTCTGTTGCAGTAAAACTGTTTTCGAGCTGAATATTTACAGTATAATCATTGCCAATTTGCGGGCTAGAAGTCGTTGTTATTGTGATTGAATTTGTGGATTCTGTCGCGTATCCAGAAAGTGCAACCGTGTCTGGCGATGTTGGTGAATTGGTAAAAAAGACAAGTGACGCCGATTTGCTGCCAATGGATGAAGGAATAAAGGAAACACTAAACAAGGCAGAATCACCAGGTTGAATGCTAGAGATTGTACTTGAAAACTGAAATTCAGATGCATTTGAGCCTGTGATAAAATATTCGGATATATTTAAAACAAGAGCCCCATTATTACCAATGAAAAAGGGTGACGCGGGTGAACTGCCAACTTCAGTATCAGTAAAGAAGATGCTGGCAGGATTTGCATTAAATAATGCAATATCTCCTGCATCCAAAGCAATACCGGACAATGCGATAGTATCTGGTGAAGAGGATGCGTTGGAGAAAAATACAATTTCTGCAGTTTTGGACCCGACTGATTGAGGTACAAAATTGATGCTCAAATCAACCGAGTTCAGTGGAGCGAGTGAGATGGGTGTTGTGGGAATTTGAAAATCGGTATTGTTGGTGCCTATAAGAAAATACTCACTCACGGTCAATGCTGCGTTGCCCTCATTTACTATGGTCAGTGTGCGGGTACTTGAACCAAAAACGTCTGTATCTGCAAAGCCCAGTGATCGTGTACTGGGATTAAAAATCGCTTCTGTTCCTGTTCCGGTTACAGGTACGCTCAGGTTACCACCATCACTTGTAATAAGCAGCGTTGCTATGTGGAAACCTGCAAACTGGGGTGCAAAATCTATTGGGATGGCTATAGTGGAACTGGCCCCTATTGTCAGGGGAGTACCTGTTAAAACCGAAAATGCAGAGGCATTTGCTCCGGATAATTCAAAAGATGAAACGGTAACAGTGGATGTACCCGTATTGTTCAGGTAGAGGGTATCCCGTACAGAAGCACTTACCTGAGCAATGCCGAAATAAAGTGAATCGGGAGAGGTCTCTAAACTTGCGTTGATACCATTCCCGGAAAGGGTAACAAATTGTTCACCCGCGTCGCTGAAAAAGGCAAGACTTGCGCTGTACGATCTGACCTGGTCGGGTGAAAAGGTAACAGATACAATTTGACTGCCTCCTGCGGGCACTGTGAAAAATTGAGGGGAGACATTGAAAAATGTCAAATCGGTTCCGGTTACCAGTGCTTCACTTACATTCAGGGCCGTGTTGCCTGCATTGGAAACCGTTACATCCAGTGTGAGGGGGTTGGTAATGCTTACATCTCCAAAATCCAGGGTATTGGCAGAAACTGCCATTTGCGGTTCAACACCAACTCCGGTTAATGCAATTTGTCCGAGTCCGCCATCACTCAAGAGATTTAACGTTGCACTAAAACTACCTGTATTTGAAGGTGTAAAATAGACATTCAGCCAGGCTCCTTCGGATGGTGGAATAGGCGCTGGTGGGGCATCGACTGAGAATTGGCCGGGATTCGTGCCATTGATTGCAGCCTGGGTGATGTTGAGTGTATCTGTACCCGTATTGGAAATAAAAATTGAATCAATGGATGTTGTGGCGGTGCGGGTTGAATCAAATTCCACGCTTGTTTGAGCAACATTCAGTATCGGGGAAACACCTATACCGGTAAGCCCAATTTGTATATTACCTCCGTTTGTTGTGACTTCAAGCGTAGCGATTTTTTGTCCTACACCCTGGGGATTGAATTCAATGTTAACATATCCTGTTCCACTGGGTTGAATATCTGTGGTATTAATAAATGCAGTAAATGCACCTGCATCCGTACCGGATACAACAGCATTTTGTATTTGATGTGAAAGATAGCCAATGTTGGTAAATTCTATTGAATCTGTTTTACCCACCTGAACACGTACGTTACCAAAATCCAGTTGAGATGGGGGATTAACTGAAAATACAGCATTGTCGTAAATCGTACTGAAAATACCACTGCCTTTGGTGCCGGCAAGTAGATTGCTGTTATCGTTAATAACTAATGTATGGACCATTGCATTGGAGATGCCGCTATTGTAAATGCTCCATGAATCACCAAGATCAGTTGATAAAAATACCTGGCCGGAATCGGCACCCGCAAAAATATGACCTTTGCGCGTTACAAGCAGAGATCTAATGCTGGGAGTTGTTAGCCCTGTATTGATCAGGGTCCAATTAACACCCAGATCATTAGAACGGAACATTCCATTCATTGTACCTGCATAAAGATAGCCATCATCCCGGTTTTCCAATGCATTGATATTGGTGAGATTGGCGTTGACGACGCTCCAGTCGGTACCATTATTGGTAGAGCGATATATGCCGTCATATGACGCAAAATAGATATAGTTGTTTTCGTCTACAATCATGTCAACAGCTTCATATCCGCTATAAACACTGCTCCAGTTGTCTCCATTATCTGTCGAACGATAGACACCACTATAGTTGGTTAAAAATAACTGGTCCAGATCATCTACTTCCAGTTCAAGAACTTCGCTATTTGTCAATCCATTGTTGGCGTTGGACCAGTTTGCGCCGTTATCTGTAGAACGCCACAAACCATGAAATCCGGTACCTGCGAACAAGGTTCCTGAAGCATTTTGAAGCAGTGCGCGAACCTGCATGGTATCGAAATGGGCGATGGCGGTCCAGGATTCACCATTATCCGTGGATTGAAATAAGCCAAAGTCGCTTGCGGCAAAAAAGCTGCCGTCTGAATATTCAATAATTTGATTTATACCCGTATTAATAAAACCGCTAATGTTGCGGGACCAGTTTGCTCCGTCGTTTGATGTAATAAACAGGCCATTTTCAGTACCGGCAAGCAGCGTATTATCTGCCTGTCGGGAAAGGCTATACACATCTTTGGCGGTCAATCCGGTTACGGCTGCTGTCCAGTTGTTGCCATTATCTGTTGATACATAAAATCCACCCAATGCGCCGGCGTAAATAGTTCCGGTAGTGCCAATCACCAAAGAGCGTATATCTACACTAGCGGGGAGTCCGGTATTGAAAAAAGAGAAATTTCCACCTGTATCCGGTGCATAGCGAATACCTTCATATGAACCTAGGAAAATACCTCCGGTACTTGTTTCTGCTATGGTATAAGCCGTTGTTCCCGTAGTCAATGGTGTCCAGTTGTCTCCCGAATCATCTGAATATTGAATGCCATTATAATTTCCCGCGAACATTCTTCCATTAGGTCCTATATGAATAACGTCAACAGATTCAAAGGGACCTGCGGGCAATGGTGAAGCTAACCAACTGGCACCGTTATCTGATGACCGATAAAGATTTGTTGCAGTGGAAGCAAAAATATTACCGGAAGAGTCGACAGCGATTTTGTTAATATTATCTGTTCCAATAATGTTATTACTGAGATCCTGCCATGTAGTTGAGTTATTGTCGAGTCTGTATAATGCACCCATATAGCTGCCGACAAAAATATCACCTGTTGTGTTGACATCCATAGCATTGATGTTGGATACCTGCATATTATAAGTGATATCAACCCATGATGCCCCATTATCAACAGAACGAAAAATATTCATACCACCAGCAGCGATTAAACGCCCCGGTCCGTTGGTATAAACATACTGTGCGGAACCACCTTCGGGACCACTGGTTTGCTGCCAGATATTCTGTGCTAAAAGTGTTTGTGTGAATAGCAGTACAATACACAGTAGAAGCGAATATGAAAAATTGTTTTTAATTATCATTAATCTGTCCTTGACATTCAAAGAGAGTTAGTATACGAATTATCGACCCAGAATGGGTGGTGATGGTGGTGCAGGCGGATCAGGCAAAATATCAGTTTTTTGGGGTAACACGTCTATAACAATATCATCTCCCAAATCTGTTTCAGAGCCTACAGCTTCTTCACTGGTTTTACGCGAGTCTTCACCCGGTATAAATGTAGAGCCTACATTGGAAGATTGACTTTGCAATCTGCGGTTGACCTTGTATTGCCCGTTTAACAATGTATTGTTGATCGTTTCCTGGCGCAGATCTGTTTGTGCTTCAACCTGGCTGGCCATTGCAACCAGTTGTTCTTCATCTGCCTGAAGCATGCTGATAGCTGTTTCTGTTTCTTTCACCTTGTTTTTGCTTACCTGAAATTTGGGGTCAATTTTTACAGCGCGTTTAAAATGCTGGCTTGCTGCTTCCAGCTGACCGCTATCCTGTTTTTCAAGTCCATTACAATATTCCATAAACGCGCGAATGTTTTTGGTAGGTATATACAAGATCTCGCGACGTTGTTCCGGGGTCAATTCAATGCCCATACTGCCAACAATACCTAAAACCAATCTTTTTTCCATAATAAACAGTTGTTCGAGTGAATTGGAATTGTTGGCCCTGCGGGGTTTATTGGACTTTTGGTGGTCCCAAAGTTCTACATTCATGCGTAAATCATTGCCATATACATCAAAAAATCCGGTTACAGCTTTACCAGCGCCTAAAAGTTTGCCGAATTGGGCTTCGGAACCTTCTTTGATCATTCCTGTTTGTCCCATAGCCATTTCTTCCATTAACGCATTGAGGCGGATACGTTCAACCAGTTCAAGGTTGGGGACCTGACTGAGATCGGTAATAAGCATTTCTCCAATGCCTCGTCCCAGATTGTCATATTCGGGATTACTGCTCTGGTTTTTTAAGGGAAAAACCGCAATCAGATTGGGATGCAATTCATTTGGATTTATATCTTTTTCAGATTGTAACAGATTCTGGGCCTCTTTTTCTGCAATTTCGCGACCCAGAAGGGTATAACGACCTTCCATGAGTTTGCGATATGGTGACAGACGTGAAACATCCGGGTAGGTCCGGTAAATCTGCCAGGCTTTTTCTTTGTTGAAATTAAACTCGAGCGCCAGTCCGTAATAAAATTGCGTTTGAGGATCGTCAGGATCAAGGGTATTTGCTTTTTTGAGATATTGTTCACCCTTGTCATACATTTCAGTTTTAACACAAATAACACCCAGATCTCTGTATGCATGAGCGTCGTTGGGATTGCTTTTGATCTGACTGGCCAGTTCGTTTATTTCCTCTTTATAATCTGCCAGATCCTGTTTCAACGTAACCGATGTACAGGAACTCAAGATCAAACCGGTTAGTAATAGTAATTTGAATTTAATGGGCATTTAATACTCCCTGTGGGCTTGCAAGGTTGGAAAAATTCTGTCGTATACTACTGAGCATAATGAATAATTTAATCTGTAAGGAATAGAATAACAAGCTGTTTTTGTTTTTTATTTTAATTATAAGTATTCTGGAGAAAAAAAACAACATCGCTCAAATATTTTGAATTGTTTTTTTGTTTTGTGCATCTAATTACTGAGAACAGATAACAGTACAATAATATTCAATTGATGGAGAAAATTATGTATACCAATAAACAAAAATTTATGATTGCCGGGTTGATGTTGATCACATTTCTGGCTTTTACAGGCATTTCTGGTGCGGCAGAGGGCAAAAATTGGAAAGGTTTTAACGATGGTTTATCCAAAGCCGAAAAAGAAAAAAAGATGATTCTGGTTGATTTTTACGCAGATTGGTGTCATTGGTGTAAAGTAATGGATGAAAAAACTTTTCAGGATGACGCGGTAGCTAAAAAACTATCTGAACGCTTTGTAACGGTAAAGTTGAACGCAGAAGACAGAGCACAGTCTGTAGTTTACAAGGATCAGACCTATACCAATCCGCAGTTGACACAGGCGTTTGGTGTAACCGGTTTTCCTTCGCTGGCATTTCTGGACACGAATGGAGATATTATTACTTTGGTACCGGGATATGTTGAAGCAGATATGTTTTTACAAATTTTGAATTTTATTGATGATCGATGCTGGGAAAAAGATGTTTCATTTGAAGATTATGTGAAGAATCAGGATTGTGGTGAAAAATCCTGATAATTGTATATAATATATAAAAGAAAGGCCTGTGATAGAGTAATCACGGGCCTTTTTTATTTGAAATGTCCTCAAAGGTTGTAAATTAAATCATTGTAAACAATCCGGTAAGGACATGTCAAATATTTATAAATTACATTCCTTTGCTGTAATCACTGGGATTACAACGCTAACCGCACAAATTGTTTTGATGCGAGAGTTTTACGCAGTCTTTTATGGAAATGAATCCTGTTTTGGCATCCTGCTGGCTATTTGGTTGATTTGTGTTGCCGCAGGAAGTTTTGCTTCTGTTTTTCTACGCTCATCGTTTTTTAAACAATCCCAATTTTATTATTTTTTGCAATTTTTGTTTTTTGCCAGCGTTTTATTGGCGGTATTAGCGATCAAAAATGTTCGTATTCTTTTAAATGTACCCTATGGAGAATATATAACCAGCACTAACCTGGCAGTTTTTGCATTTCTGGTTCTGGTTTTCCCCTGCATGTTTGCGGGGGTAATGTTTACATTCCTTTCCGGATTATCAAAAGACACCGGACAGACGGGGAAAGGAATAGCAGGCGTATATGTGTTTGAAGCAGCAGGCAGCACCATTGCTGGACTGTTGACAAGTTTGTTTCTGTTTCGATTTTTTGTGAATTTGCAGGTATTGCTGATTGTTTTTAGCTTCTGTTTTGTGTACCTGGTTTATATTTCCCGCAACAAAGCTCTCCTCGTTTTTACCATATTACTCTTTGGCATGTTATTGTCTCCATTGCCACGGCACCTTTATAAAATCCAAATGCAGCACTATTGGCAAACGTTTGGTGAAGGAATGAATTATTTAGATGGTACACAATCAAGATACGGTGAGCTGAGCGTGATTGACTGGGGTGGTGATTATTTTCTATACAACAATGGTACAAAATTAACCCAATTGCCAGATATTATTGGTGTACAGGAACAGGCGGCGCTGATTATAAATCAACACCCTAATCCATATAAAATATTAATTATTGGCGGGGCATTTAGCGGGCTTTTAAACGAGGTGGGGCGTTATACCGATTTCCAAATCACATGTATAGAACAAAACCGGGATGCATTTGAACTGGCAAAACAGTACGCAAAGGGGATGCTGGATTCGGTTGATGAGCAGGATAATATTAAACTCTTGTTTACGGACGGGCGAAGATTTCTTGAACGGGAAAAAGAAGAATATGATTTGATTATTATTCATAAAGGAGCTCCCTCTACCGGTGAGAGTAACCGATATTATACCCGAGAATTTTTTAAACTGGTTTATTCAAGATTAAAGAGTTCTGGCATATTTGTAATTGATGGATTTCCTTCGGCGGAAAATTATCTTGGTGACGAGTTATTGCAATTAAATGCAGGATTGTACCAGGACCTGCAGGTCGAGTTTAAAGATATACTTGTATTGCCCGGAGATCAGGCAATTTATTTTGCATCCGGAAATCTTGATGTGCTGCAAAGAAATCCCCAAATACTTGCAGAGCGATACCAGGAACGGGGGGTAACTTTTGACTATTTTTTCAGCGGTATGTTTTTGCAATATTTAATGCCGCAACGGATAGCGGATTTGGATACGCTGTTAAAGACGACACATGTTTCCCGAGCAAACCACGATTATTCTCCTATTGCATATTATTATGATTATTTATTGTGGGACAAGATTCAGGATGATAGCCATTCTTTGTTGAAATGGTTAATTGATGTTCCGTTTAGCCGGATTCTGTCTGGTGTTATGGTATTCAGTGTTGTTTTGCTGGCGTGGATTTATTTCTCGGGGAAACGAGTCCGTACATCCAGTCTGGGAATACTGATTATGATTTATGCGGGATTTGCGGGTATGGCGCTTGAATTGTTGCTTATATTTGCATTTCAGGTATTATATGGATATATATATGAATGGATCGGTTTGACCATAGGTATTTACATGCTGGGTTTAGTAATTGCCGCGCAATGGATGCGAAAATGTGCCTGCCAAAAGTGGTTAAAAAAAGTGTTATTTTTTTACTTTATTTTGCTTATATTATTAATCGGCCTGATGTGGCCGATAATCCTCATATCGGGCCGTTTTGATACACCATTGTTTTTTTTATTAATTGTTTTTGCATCCGGAGCATTAACCGGTGGATTTTTTCCGGTTCTGTGCAGCCTGGCAGCTTTTCGTACAAAAGAAAAAAACGGTGGATATTATTATGCGGCAGACGTTTTGGGCGGTGCCGCTGGTGCATTGACAGTTGGCGGTATTTTAATTCCCCTTTATGGCTTTATAAATTCCCTGATTGTCTTGTTTGTTGGTGGTTTGGTTTCTTTACTATTATTTTATTATAGAAAGAAATCATAAGAACCCTGGAAGGAGTAAAAAGTATATGAAGTTACAATCCAAAGTAGAACAACTGGCGCTTGATTCGAGCAAACGCCGCTTTCAATACAGTCCAACTGAAAAAATAGGCATACTTGAGGTTGATAACTTTCCGGCATTGGGTCGATTAACTGCTTTGCGGTTTTTAGAGTGGATTGGAGAGAATCCGGATGGTGTTGTCTCTTTGCCTACCGGTAAAACTCCTGAACATTTTATCAAATGGGTTGTATATTATCTGCAAAACTGGAACGATGCTCAAGTTGCAGCGGAACTGGAGGCTGGTGGTCTTGATCCGGCAAAAAAACCGTCTACAAAAAATTTAAGATTTGTTCAAATAGATGAATTTTATCCTATCAATTCTACACAAAGTAACAGCTTTTCATACTATATAAAAAAATATTATATTGAGGGCTTTGGACTTGATATCAAAAAAGCTCTGTTGTTAGATGCCTGGAATACCGGTATACCTACTGGTATGACCATGAAAGAGATTTTCCCTGATGAGGTTGTTGATTTGGGATTACGCACCCGTTTAGGTCGTAACAGCCAGGAACGGCTTCAAAAAGAAGTAATTCAGAATATTGATCAATATTGTACAGAATATGAAGACAAGATCCGCAAAATGGGAGGGATTGGATTTTTTCTAGGAGGTATTGGTCCCGACGGGCATATTGGTTTTAATGTATTGGGTTCAGATCATTATTCTACAACCCGACTCACAGCAACCAATTACGAGACCCAGGCGGCAGCTGCTTCGGATTTGGGTGGAATTGAAGTTGCCCGAAAAAGACTGGTGATCACTGTTGGCTTGTCAACCATCATTTATAATCCTGAAGCTGTTGCAATTATTATTGCAGCAGGAGAGGCAAAAGCACGTGTTGTGCGGGAGGCCGTTCAGGAAGAGGCATGTAATGTGTACCCTGCAACTGTATTGCAATCTTTGAAGAACAGCCGGTTTTATTTAACTCGTGGTGCAGCATCTCAACTGGATGAACGCAATTACGCAGATCTGTGTAAAGGCAAGGTTACACAAGAGCAAATTGGCAAAATTGTTACCGGACTGGCACTGGAAAAAAATAAGCGTCTGCTGGAGTTGGATAAGCAAGACTTTGAGAGTAATCGTTTTGCCGCGCATTTGTTGGAAAAACGGGATCTAGCAGTTAAAAATCTGAAAGAACAAACACATACTGATCTGACCCAAAAAATTGATCGCGGTTTAGAAATGCTGGAAAATCAGGTGTTCCTGCATACCGCACCACATCATGATGATATTATGCTGGGGTATTGGGCTTATATTTTGCATCTGGTTCGTACTCCTTTAAATCAGCATCATTTTACATATATGACAAGCGGGTTTAATGCTGTGACCAACAGCTTTGTGCTTGACAGGATCAATATGTTATTGTCTTATATGGACACACCCATTTGTGAACATTTGATGAGTGAAAATTATTTTGATAACGACAATTACACTGCACGTAACCGTGATGTTTATAAATATCTGGATGGTGTGGCAGCACATAGCAGGACCATGCAGAATGAAGGTGAAGCGCGACGCATGCTACGGAACCTGATCTTTTTATTTGAAGAACCGGGCATTAAACAATTAAAGAACCGGATCAGTGAACTGCAAATGTATTTCGAGTCTCAATATCCCGGTAAAAAAGATCTGCCCTATATACAACAATTTAAGGGTATGATTAGGGAATGGGAAGCGGACCTGTTATGGGGATATTTGGGCTTTAATAATAATAATGTTCACCATATGCGTTTAGGATTCTACAAAGGAGATATCTTTACCGAAGAACCTACTGTAGATCGCGATGTGGCGCCGGTTCTGCGTCAGATGATGAAGATTCAGCCATCTATTGTGACCGTGGCACTTGATCCTGAAGCCAGCGGACCGGATACGCATTACAAGGTACTGCAAGTTATTGCAGAATCTTTAAAAGAATATATTGCAAAGACCGGACGTAAGGATGTCAAGGTCTGGGGTTACAGGAATGTGTGGTACCGTTTTCATCCCACGGATGTTAATATACTGGTCCCGGTTTCGCTGAATTCTATGGCTGTTTTGGAAAATGCGTTTGACAAGTGTTTTGGATCACAGCGCAATGCATCGTTCCCCAGTTATGAACTGGATGGACCGTTCTCCCGCCTGGCTCGCAAGATTATGGTAGAACAATATCTGGATATTAAAACATGCCTGGGTAGAGAATTCTTTTATGAAAACCAGCATCCCAGAATACGCGCAAGTCATGGTATGGTTTATATTAAAGAGATGCTTCCGGATGAATTCCTGAAACTGTCACGTGAAATGCGCAAGACTACAGAAAATATTGATGATAAAAAAGATCAGAGTGAATCATGAGTGTATTTTTCAATTGGGACGAACTGGAATGGATAACTGTGGATGAAAATACCCGCAGAAAACAAATATGGATTGGTAATTTGATGCATGTTCTTGTAGAACTGAAAGCAGGGACCGTTGCACCGGTCCATAGCCATCCACATGAGCAGACAGGATATATTTTACAGGGCAAATTGATTGCAAATATTGCCGGTGAAGAAAAAGAGTTAAAAGCCGGTGAGGGATATCTGGTTGCTTCAAATGTTAAACATGGTGTTACAGTTATAGGGGATGAGGACGTCCTGATATTAGATACATTTACACCCATACGCGAGGATTTTATTGCTGACTAGTTTATAAAATTGGGTACTAATTTTCTGTAAATTATTATTTAATGTGAATTTTGACCGGGATTTTTTCCGGCTTTTTATAAACACCAAGCAAAGGTAAAGGAGTGCTATACAAATGAAATATGATGACGATAAACGGATCGTCATGACGCTGGATGCCGGAGGCACCAATTTTGTTTTTTCCGCAATTCAGGGAAACAAGGAGGTTGCCGGACCCTTGAGACTGCCATCCAATGCGCATGATCTTGAAAAATGTCTGGATACGATAATTGAAGGATTTACCCAGCTCCAATCCAAACTGGAGCAGAAACCCGCGGCAATCAGCTTTGCGTTTCCCGGACCTGCAGATTATCCCAATGGAATTATTGGTGATCTGGTGAATCTACCGGGATTTCGCGGGGGTGTTGCGTTGGGACCTATGCTTGAATCGTTATTCAATGTACCTGTATTTATTAATAATGATGGGGACCTGTTTGTTTATGGTGAAGCCATTGCAGGTCTGCTGCCACAGGTAAATGAAAAGCTCAAATCGGCGGGAAGCCCCAAGCAGTATAAAAATATATTTGGAGTTACCCTGGGTACCGGTTTTGGCGGTGGTATGGTCTCTGACGGTGAATTGTTTTTGGGTGATAATTCAGCAGGATTTGAGATCTGGAGTATGCGCAATAAACTGCATTTTGATTCATTTGCAGAAGAGGGTGCAAGTATTCGTGGAGTTAAAGGGACCTATGCCGGAATCGTGGGCATAGATATTAAAGACGCTCCTGAACCTTGTGATATATTTGATATAGCCAAAGGGAATATGGAAGGTAATAAACAAGCTGCAGTAAAAGCGTTTGACGAACTTGCAGAGATTGTTGGAGATGTACTTGCTAATACATCTATATTGATTGATGGATTGATTGTAATTGGTGGCGGCTTGTCTGGTGCCAGTGAATTGTTGTTACCGGGAATTGTTGCCGAGTTGAACAGCAAGATGGCAACTTATTCCGGTGAATGGGTAAACCGTATGGAATCGAGAGCATTTAACCTTGAAGATGAAAAAGAAATGGATTCTTTTGCAAAAGGTGATGTTATGGAAATTATGGTTCCCCGAACAAATGACAAAATGTTGTACGATCCCCTGAAACGTGTAGGTGTGGGAATTTCCCGTTTGGGCACAAGTAAGGCCGTGGCTATTGGCGCTTATGCCTTTGCCCTGCACGAATTATCGAAATAGAGAATTTAAAAGCACCGGTTAAATACCGGTGCTTTATTATTTAAAATATTGCTTCGTGATCCAGAGTTTTTTCTATTTCTTCAGGAATTGTAAATTGAGATAAAGCTTCTTTTAAATGCTGAACCTCGATCACCAGTGTTTGATATGCTTCCAAGCCCCCGGTGAGATCATTGTTTCTTCCCATTTTTTCAAGAACAAACGCGGCTTCTTTGGCTTTAGCTGCAGCAAAAGTTGCCACTGCACCTTTTAATGTATGTGCAGCTTTTGTCAGTGCATCTGCATCATCCATTTTTATTGCCGTGTTGATATTGTCCAAATGCTCTTGATAGTCTTCCATGAATAATTCTATGATTTCCTGGAGCAGTTCTTCGTCACCTGCTACACGTTCATATAACTCTTCAACGTTCAAAACATGATCTGTGTGCATTTTAGTCCTCTATTAATTATTAAACAATCTTTCAATTGACAGATATTTTACATTTAAACAAGGCGTTGGTCAGTTCAGAAATGTCAATAGGTTTACTGACATAATCATCCATGCCTGCATCTATACACTTTTCCCTGTCACCCTGCATTGCATTCGCTGTCATGGCAATAATAAGGGGTCTGCTGCCGTTAGGGAACTTTTCTTTAATTATACGGGTAGCTTCCAATCCGTCCATTTCAGGCATTTGAACATCCATAAGAATGACATTGTAAGTAGTTCTTTCAAGTGCCATGATGGCTTCCAGACCATTGTGTACGATATCCGGCTTGTAGCCCATTTTGTTTAATAACCGGATGATCAGCTTTTGGTTTACCGGATTGTCTTCAGCAACCAGTATGCTTAGCGGCAGCCAATTTCCCATGTTGGGATCTATTTTTGATTTTTCGGTTTTTGTTGTTCTGGGTGATACTGTTTGTTTCTGTTTAAAAAGATCGACCAGGGCATTATAAAGGTGGTTTTGTTTTACCGGCTTTGACATAATTCCCTGTAAATGAATGCCCTCTTTTTCAAATTCTTCACTTTTCCAGCCGATTGATGTAAGCATAAATAATGGCATATTGCGAGTGTCGGGATCGGATTTGATGATTTTAGCCAGTTCCAGCCCGTCCATTTCCGGCATCTGCATATCAAGAATTGCCAGGTCATAAAAATATCCTTTGCGAAGCAATCTGAGAGCTTCTTCTGCTGACTCGGCATTTTGTGGCAGCATTTGCCAGTTTTCTGCAAGTTTTGTAAGAATAGTGCGGTTGGTTTGGTTATCATCTACAATCAATAACCGTTTATCTTTTAATTTTGAAGTTGCACTTTTAACAAAAACTTTGGGTCTGGGTTCACGTGTTTCTGCCTGGATTGAAAAGAAAAAGGTTGATCCCTTGTTGACAATACTTTCGACCCACATTTTACCTTTCATCAATTCGGAAAGGCGTTTGCTGATAGCAAGACCCAGGCCTGTTCCACCGTATCTACGTGTAGTTGAAGTATCTACCTGGCTGAATGATTTAAAAAGACGATCCATTCGGTCCTGAGGTATACCTATACCAGTGTCTTTGACTGCAAAAGTATATTTAAAATTATTATGTCCCTGTTTTTCAGCACTCACATGTACAACAACTTCACCTTCACGGGTGAATTTAATCGCATTGCTTAACAGATTGTTCAGAATTTGCCCTAAACGCAACTCGTCACCAATGAGATTGGTTGGAGTATTGTCGTCAATGAGGTAGGCAAGTTCAAGACCTTTTTGGGTTGCATTTGCAGCCTGAAGGTCCAATGATTCTTCGATGCGTTCTCTGAGGTCAAATTCACGGTATTCAAGATCAAGTTTGCCGGATTCAATCTTTGAATAATCAAGGATATCATTAATTAAGACCAGCAGGGCATTGCCACCGTTACGAATGGTTTCCAAATAATCTTTTTGCTCGTTGGTTAGTTCAGTTTCCAACAGGAGGCTGGTCATACCGATTACACCGTTCATGGGTGTGCGGATTTCGTGACTCATATTGGCTAAAAAGTCCGTTTTGGCCTGAGTGGCCGTTTCTGCTTTTGCCAGAGCGATATCAAGTTCTTTGTTCTTTTTACCGAGTTCATTACTCATTTCTTTAATTTCTGTAATATCACGAGACAAGCCAACAATTCCAGATACCTGTCCGTTGATAACCAGAGGGATTTTGATTGTAGAGTACCAGTGATACGATCCATCCGCATGGAGCACTCTTTCTACTCTGTCAACCAGTGGTTTATTTTCCTGGAGGATCTTTTGCTCGTCTTGAATGTATTTTTCTGCATCGTTTTGTGGAAAGAAATCGAAATCGGTTTTGCCTACTGCATCGCGTGGATTCTCAAGGCCCATTATTTTGGCATGGGATTTATTGATCTTGATAAATCTGCTTTTTTTATCTTTGAAATATATTGTATCCGGAATATTATCTATGAGAGAACTGATCAACGTCTGTTCAATCATTAACGCTTCTTCAACATTTTTGCGTTCGGTAATATCTGTAAGAATTAACATTTTGTCATCGGCCTGATCTTCCTGGACCTGGGCCACGGATACGATGAAATGTCTTTTACTTCCGTATTTGGTTTTTAAAACAAGTTCCGGTTTTTCAAAAAGATTAATTCGGGGATTGGTTGACAGATCGTTATCCATAAATTCGGACAAGCTTTTCCCTTCTATCGAATCAGCTTTGTATCCGAGCATGATAGACATGATTCGATTTACAAATTTTATATTATTTTCCCGGGTCAAAATCATAATGCCCGTGTTTTCACTGTCAATCAATGCATTGTAAAGGGTCTTTTGTTTTGCCCAAAAATCTTTAATGGTGTCGTGATGGCTAATGTCCCGTAAAAAAGCAACCATTTGCCCGGTTTCCGGCAAAGTGTCTATGGATGCATAGATGGTTTTAGCATTGCGATCTTTGTCGTAGAATAAAAGCTCGTGGTTTTCCAGTTTTAACGCAGATTCAGGATCTTTATTAATAAGCGATTTGAGCTTTTTAATATCATTTTTGGAAATAAAATCGAGAACTGTTTTTTTACCCTCAATTTCCTGTTTGGAATACCCTGAAAAGTTGACAAACTCGGGATTGGCCAACGAGATGGAATAATTCTGTTCGATAATTACCGCAGGAATACCGGTTATATTTAATACAATATCAAAATCTTTGCAGGCACAACCGGAGGATTTTGTATTGTCTTTGTTGATGACAAAAATATAATATGTTTTTTTTCTGTCTTTGAAAGAATTGATTTCAATTTGAGCCTTGCATATAGATTTATCAGGACGAATGAAATCGGTTTCAAGTGATGAATATTCAAGCGTTGATAGTTGTTCTACATGATCTGAAAGTGTGGGTATGAAATCAAATAATGAAGTTTTTTTGTTTGAAATGTCCAAGCCCAGCATGTCACTGGCGTATTTGTTTTGATCCAAGATCTTGAATGAATCAGAAGTGATAAAAACGACTGTATTTACCTGATTAGCGAGCGTATTAAATAAAGTACTTTTATCTTTTGGCAGCATACCAAAATACCTTCCCGGAATAATTTTATGCATAACAGCATATTTACTACAAATACAAAAATGTGGCATGAAAATCAATTTTGGATTTTATTTGTCCCATAAAGGAAACAGGTTGCGGATTACCACATTTTAAAAGTGTGTAAGTCATTGTTTTTTATTGTTCTCATGCTTTTTAAAAGAACTAAAAATTTTGTATTGATTTTCATACACTGGTTCGGCAACAATTAGACCAAAATTATATAAATGTTGTAGATATTTTTTCTTTATGACGTCGATAAATTCATAATCTTTTGGTATATTTTTATTTATCTTGAATTTTCTGCTTGATTTTTGAATCGTGATTGGCTAAGTTATTGTTTTATTTTAATTCAGGAGAACCAGGGTGTTAGAGCCGTTTGATATGAATGATTCATTAGGAGAACCTGTTTTTAAACGGGCTGTTGTTGCTGCCGCATTTTCCCCAAGGTTGACTGCGGTATTGAATGAATCTCATCGATTATTAAAAATGTTGGGCACCTGGCCTATTATTGTGCATGCAGGTGAAGAAACGGCTTCGCAACGTATAAAGCTGGAAGAGGCCATTGATCAGTCTAATTTCAAAAAACACCCGCCAATCTGTTTTGTGCGGAATGGTAATCCTGCTGATGTTTTGATTGATGTGGCCAAAGAATATGAAGCGGATTTAATCGTTGCCGGTGCTTTGAAAAAAGAGGGATTTTTAAAGTATTATCTTGGTTCTGTGGCAAGAAGTATTGCACGGCATGCGCCCTGTTCCGTGCTGTTGATGACAGAACCCCAGATTAAACCTATGCCTTTGCAGCGCATTCATTGCGCGGTAGAGTATGATGAAGAGGCCAGACTGGCTGTTCAGGTTGCAATCAATATTGCACAAGAGTTGGGTACCCGTGATCTGTTTTTTACCCATACTTTTCGCGTTCCTGATCTTGCTGATAAAAAGACCATGAGTAATGACGCCAAAAAGATCAAAGAAATTTATAAGAAAGAAGATGATAAGCTAAAATCTTTTATTGCCGAGTTTGATACAGAAGGAGTCAGTTTTCAGACACGGTGTTTGAATGAGAAAAGCCGTTCAACAACGTTAGATCTGACACGTGAAATTATGGCGGATTTGTTTATTGTGCATGGCCCCCGTAGTCGGATGAATTTGTGGGACCGTTTGTTTCCTCAGCAACTGGAGCTGGCTTTGCAAAATTTGCCTTGCGCCATGTTGATGACCCGTTAATTACCTGCCTGTTTACTCCATTTAATCAATTGAGACGGTCCGTTCCCCGGAGCTTCCAAAACATATAGTGTTGATCCATCCTTGGATATTGCAATATCCATTGGCGCATATAATGGCGGTGTTCCGCCGGTCAGGTGCGTTACAGGGTAGCCTGCTCTGCTATAGATGGTAATAATTCCCCTTTGACTGTGCGAGACATATACAAAGTTTGATTTTGATGTAATTCTACCCACATCCAGATCTACTGCCGGCAGATCATCACTTTGCCAGAAACGCGCGTATTCGCCTTCTACGGCACCGTTCCATTGCTGTACGGAATTGGTAGACAGATCGTTTATAAATACCGCAGAGCCATCTCTTAGCACGGCAATGTCATGTCCATAATGTCCTTGTCCAAAGGGACTATTTTTCAATTCAACACCTTGCTTGTTCAGCACATGCCATTTGGCAGTACGACTTTCGAGTAAGTATATATTACCTTGATCATCACAATCGAGTGCGCTTGCGGGATAATCAGTTACCCAGGCTGTATCTGCAATACCGTTTCTGGTAAAAAAGCGGAGTATGAGACCGGGATTATCAGAATCCAGCGCATAAATGTATCCGTTGCCAGAATATGTAAGGCATGAAACGGATTGTAATTGCAGGGGATTGCCGTATTCGTTCAGCGCTTCCGTGATGGGCGAGAATGACGCGGGTTCACCATTTTGCTGTAACACGGTGACCGGATTCTCGCTGATGCCGCCAATCCAGATGTTTTGCTGCGTATCGATAGCGAGCGATGTTGGCCGCCATAGTGACGGTCCCCATTTGCCTTTGGAAATATAATGATCGTCAGTTTTCAGGATTGAAAAAGACCAGATATCGCTGTATCCCAAATTGCGTTTGGGGTGATTGGCCGATTCGTGATAATCATCCCATGCGAAAATTCTGCAACGGAAATCGAGTCCTATACTTTGCGGGGGTATGGACTTGTCTGTTATGTACCAGTTGTCAGATTTTTTAACCCGGCTCATTTTGTATTGCTGACCCTCTTTGGGGGGCCATTGCCGGTCAAAGATCAGGTAAATGCCCTGGCCTTCGGGACCGGTTTTGTCGTCATAAACACCGGATGGATCTGTAATATATGCGGCAATTTTAAACTTTGTATGGTCATCGAGCGAGGCGGGGATGGTTTTGATCTCTGAAATAACAGGACCTTGCGAATCTCCGGCATAGGCTTTCCATGGCAGGGAAGCGGGTCGGGTAGAGGGACCAAAGGCTGCTTCAAGCTTTTGGGTGTAAACCGGATCCGGAAAGTGTGAAGGGAACAGCTTGCCGTACGAGAACAGTGCAAGTCCTTTTGTATTGAGCGTGTTGGAAATACGAATCTGGTCTGCCATTTGGTCGGGAGAATTGATCAGAATACCGGGGTATATATGTCGATCGTGCGTATTGAACAGATGCTGGGTGGTCCAGTTGCGAAAGAGTAAAGAGTCGGATGTGTAGACCATGGGGTAAACCGCATCGACGATATTGTTAGCGAGCCAGCCGTGGCTGTCCTGAAAAAACATGTTGTATCCGCGACTGTAATTGCCTACAACCGATGCGCTAAGAATCATTTCGGGATTGTGCTCTTTGAGCGCCCTGTGCAGTTTTGCCAACAGCAGACTGATGTTATTGCGACGCCATTTGTTCCAGGTATATGGAACCTCATCCGGGGTGTGCCCGGTTTTAAACTGAAATATTTTAATGGATGCCGGATCATAAGAAAATCCGGGACCGGGATATCTGAAATAGTCGAGATGAATGCCATCAATGTTGTAGCGGGAATAGATTTCCCTGCACAGATTGAGAATATGTTTTTGTACCAGCGGATGCGTGGGGGAGAGCCATACATAGTGGCTGTTCAGTGCCTGGGGATTACCGGCCTGATCGGTCATGAACCAGTCTTTGTGACTGTTGTATAGCTGATTGGGATCTTCTGGTGCTTGTTTGCCGCCCCAACCGGGATAGACGTTGATCCAGGCGTGCAGTTCCATATCATATCCGTGCGCCAGTTCGAGCGCAAGCTGAAGGGGGTCCCAACCGGGATCGGAATGGTTAAACTCGGCTGACCATGGCTCGAGGTTTGAGGGATAGGCTACCGTACCGGTGCCTCGTACCTGAAACAGGATGGTATTGAAATGATAGGCGCTGGCGTTGCGCATGATCTGTTTGATATCGTCGGATGATTGATAGTCCCAGCGGGTTACCCACAGGGCGCGGGTTTGCCCATCCTGTGCGGGTAAATTACTCCCGACCAGGAGAAAAAACAGGAAAATGACAGAAAACAGGTGGTGACGGTTCATGTTGCGCATTGGGTATAATTTCTTTTTAATCAGTCTGTTAACGTAACAATTCTGGTTCATTATTTACAACATCAAGACAAGAAATACCGAATGTGGATAATTTTGCAAGGAATATGCCATGAAACCGTTCACAGCACGGTTATAAATTAGCATTTTGCGGGTAGGAATCAAGTGATTTTCTTGGGGATGGATCCAGATGTACAGGATTTAGGGATTGGTGAAATGAGGGAGGGCGGACACACAGGTCAGCCCGTACATGGAAATATCCTGTTTCTCGTTCCCGGGCTCTGCCTGGGAATGAGAGGCTTTTGTCTGAATTAGGATGGGTAGGATTTGAGGATTAATAGGATGAGAGAGGGGGGGATAAGGAGTAATGGTTGCAATCCTATCATCTTTTAATCTCAAGTATCATAATTCAGACAGTGTTCTTTTCAGGACTCAAGTCCTGAGTAATGTTCCGCCGGGCGTAAATGCACCCGGCGATCTGGGGGCAGACACGCAGGTCCGCCCGTACAAGGAATCGGGCCTTCGGCGGGCACGGACCCTGAGTATCTGCCGTAGGCAGAGTATCGAAGGGCAGTGACCGACTTTAATCCTTCTTATCATGGTAATCATGGTCTAATCCTTTTAATCAAGGTTAAATCAAGGTCACTTACAGCTTGACAATTTGTCATATTGATAGTATATTGTTGTCAGATTTTTTATATTGGATAAATACGCAATTCTCATATTTTAATAGAGTTATGGATAAATTTAAGCTAGTATCAGATTATAAATTACAGGGTGATCAGCCGCAGGCAGTAAATGAGCTGACACAGGGACTGGAGCAGGGTGAAAAGTTTCAAACGCTGCTGGGAGTTACCGGTAGCGGTAAAACTTATACCATGGCGAATGTGATTGCCCGCTATAACCGTCCCACATTGGTAATTTCGCACAACAAGACCCTGGCGGCCCAGTTGTACGGAGAGTTTAAAAGCTTTTTCCCCGACAATGCGGTAGAATATTTTATCAGTTATTACGATTATTACCAGCCGGAAGCGTATCTGCCGTCTACGGATACCTATATCGAAAAAGATACGTCTATCAATGACGAGATTGATCGATTGCGGTTAAAGGCCACCAGTTCTTTGATGACCCGCAGTGATGTAATTATTGTCGCGTCGGTTTCGTGTATATATGGTTTGGGAACACCGGAGACCTGGAAGCAGATGCTTTTGTTCCTGAATGTGGGACAGCGGATCGATCGGGATGAGATCCTGCGCAAGCTGGTAGAGATCCAGTACAGCCGTAACGATATTGCGTTTGAGCGCGGTACGTTCCGGGTGCGTGGTGATGTGATTGAACTGATCCCCGCGTATGAAAAAGAGGCAATCCGTATCGAGATGTTTGGCGACGAGATTGAAGAAATCTCGATTGTAGACACGATTACCGGCGAGATTAAAAGTCGTCGTCCCAATGTGGCCATCTTTCCCGCCAAGCATTTTGTAACCCCCTATACGCAACTTCAAAAAGCCATTACAGATATAGAAGAAGAACTGGACCAGCAATTGATAAAGTTCCGCAAAGAGAACAAGCTGGTAGAGGCACAGCGACTGGAGTCGAAAACCCGTTACGATATCGAGATGATGCAGGAAATCGGCTTTTGCTCGGGTATCGAAAACTATTCGCGGCATTTGTCCGGACGAAAAGCGGGTGAGAGGCCGTATACGCTGATCGATTATTTTCCGGATGATTTTTTAATGATCATTGACGAGTCGCACGTGTCGGTTCCGCAGTTCAGGGGCATGTATTTTGGTGACCGGTCCCGTAAAGAAACACTGGTAGAGCACGGTTTTCGGCTGCCATCGGCGCTGGATAACCGTCCGTTAAATTTTGATGAATTTGAAAAAGTAATAGACAAAGTCGTCTTTGTATCTGCAACGCCTGCGGATTATGAGATGGAAAAGTGTAATGGTGTTGTGTCTGAACAGATCATTCGTCCCACCGGACTTATGGATCCCCAGATTGTAATACGTCCTGTCAAAGGGCAGATCGACGATCTGGTACACGAGATTAATATTCGCGCGGACAAGAACGAGCGTGTACTGGTAACCACATTGACCAAGCGTATGTCGGAAGACCTGACCGATTACCTGGCGGGTATTGGCATTCGGGTGCGGTATATGCACTCGGAAATAGACGCGTTGGACCGTATGGCCATTTTGCGTGATCTGCGTTTGGGCGAGTTTGACGTATTGGTGGGTATTAACCTGCTGCGAGAGGGATTGGATTTGCCCGAAGTTTCGCTGGTGGCAATACTGGATGCGGACAAGGAAGGCTATTTACGTTCGGCACGATCGTTGATACAGACTGCAGGAAGAGCTGCGCGAAATTCAGAGGGTATTGTTATATTTTATGCGGACAAGGTAACGGATTCCATGCAGGTTGCCATAGACGAGACCAATCGTCGTCGTGCCATTCAACAGAAATACAATGAAGAACATAATATAACGCCCACAACCATTATGAAATCCATCGAAGCGGTAATGGGCGCAACACGGGTTGCAGATGCCAAACCGGCACCCTATGGTAAAAAGCAATCTGCGGATGAAGAAAAACAATTCAAAGAGAACTGGAAAAAACTCTCTTTTGAAGAAAAGAACGAATACCTGCTTCAGTTAGAGCACCAGATGTATGAAGCGGCGTCACATATGGAATTTGAAAAAGCAGCGGATTTACGTGACCGTATTCAGGATTTGAACAGCGGTGCACTGAATCCCCGTACGGGTAGAGGAAAACGGGTCAAATATTAATCTGAAATTTATTTGAAAGGACCAAAAATGAATATACTGGTTGTTGGCGGCGGCGGCCGTGAACATGCTTTGGTTTGGAAGTTGAAACAGAGTGAACTGGTTACCAATGTGTTTTGTGCACCGGGTAACGCGGGTATTGCTCAACTTGCAGAATGCAGAGACATTTCCGTTACGGATATAAAGGGATTATTACAGTTTGCCATGGAAAAGAATGTAGACTTTACAGTGATAGGTCCTGAACTTCCGTTGGTAATGGGTATTGTTGATGAATTTGAGAAAAACAGTATGCCTGTTTTTGGTCCCAGTGAAAAAGCCGCAGAGCTTGAAGGCAGTAAAACTTTTTGCAAATACCTGCTGGATAAATATGATATTCCAACTGCAACTTATAAAGTGTTTACAGAGTATAATGAAGCACGTCAGTACCTTGAAAACAGTGTCATTCCCATTGTAGTCAAAGCGGATGGTTTGGCTGCCGGTAAAGGCGCCATTGTTTGCATGACTCGTGAACAGGCTTTTGAAGCCATTGATCTGATTATGAAACAGAACGCATTTGGTGAAGCGGGCCGCAAAGTGGTGATTGAAGAGTATATGGAAGGTCCTGAAGTGTCTGTGCTTGCCATTGCAGATGGCGAAAACATGGTTTACCTTACCCCCTCACAAGACCACAAGCGGATCTTTGATCAGGATGAGGGACCAAATACCGGTGGTATGGGTGCGTATGCCCCCACTCCGTATATTGATGATGCCATGATGGACCACATTAAAAAAACAATCATGGAACCTACATTAAAGGGGCTGGCGCTTGAAGGACGTCCCTACAAGGGTGTCTTGTACGCGGGTTTAATGTTGACCCAGAGTGGTCCCAAAGTTTTGGAATACAATTGCCGCTTTGGAGATCCCGAGACTCAGGCTGTTTTACCGCTGGTTAAAACCGATCTTTTGGAAGCCATGATGGCATCCCGAGACGGTACGTTAAAAGATCTGGATTTTGAAAATCATGACAGTGCCGCGGTATGTGTGGTTATTGCATCCGGCGGGTACCCGGGTAAATATGAAAACGGTAAAGAAATTTTAGGTCTTGATGGCCGTATCGATGACAATGTAATGGTCTTTCATGCGGGAACACGTTTTGAAGGAGATAAAGTTGTTACCAATGGCGGACGTGTATTGGGCGTAACCGCTACCGGTGACAATATAAAACAAGCAATCGATAAGGTATACAAGGGTGTTGGAAAAATTGCCTTTGATGGCGCATACTATCGTCGTGATATCGCCTGGCGCGCATTAAAATAGGAGCATAATTATGAATATACTGGTAACAGGCGGGGCCGGATTTATCGCTTCGCAAATTGCTGATGCATATATCGAAGAAGGTCACAAGGTGATCATACTGGATGATCTTTCCACCGGTCGTCTGGAGAATGTCAATAAAAACGCAGAATTTATCTGTGCCAATATACAGGATCCTGAGGTTGAAGAGATTTTTCAAAAACACCGTATCGATGTGGTAAACCACCATGCAGCCCAAATGGATGTGAGAAAATCCGTAGAAGACCCTATCTATGATGCAAAGAACAATGTATTGGGTTTTATCAATATTCTGCAAAACAGTGCCAAAAACGGAGTTAAAAAGGTGATCTTTTCTTCTTCCGGTGGTGCTATTTACGGTGAGCAGGATTACTTTCCCGCGGATGAAGAACACAAACTGCAGCCTTATAGCCCCTATGGTATTACCAAGCTGGTAGGTGAAAAGTATTTGTTTTTCTATGCTCTGAATTATGGAATGAAATATACTGCATTGCGTTATGCCAATGTTTATGGCCCCCGTCAGAATCCGCATGGTGAAGCAGGTGTTGTCGCTATTTTTATCAAAATGCTGCTGGAAAAACAGCAGCCGGTTATAAATGGTAACGGTGAACAGACAAGAGACTTTGTGTTTGTGAAAGATGTTGTACGTGCTAACGTACTGGCATTACAAAATGAAGAAAGCAATATTTTTAATGTGGGCACCAGCATTGAAAGTACCATTAATGATGTTTATCGTATTCTGAGCACAGAAACCGGAGCCAACCTGGATGAACAACATGGTCCCGGTAAAGAAGGTGAACAGTTTAGAAGCGTTGTTTCCTATGAAAAAATCAAGAAAACGCTTGGTTGGGAACCCAAAACTTCCCTGCAGGAAGGTTTAAAAGAAACCGTAGAATATTTCAAGAAATATGAAATATAACAAAAACAGGTATATATTGTGAACAGCACTGAAACATATGACAATGGTTTAAAGCATTTTGAACACTGGCGGGAAATCCAGGATCATGTTGGTATTCTTGGAGATTCTGATAAAGTCCGTCAAATGCTGGAGACTCTGGACCAGGTCGCTCCTACGGATATCTCTGTATTGATCACAGGAGAAAGCGGTACCGGTAAAGAGCTGGTTGCCAAAGCTGTGCACAATCTAAGTAAACGGCACAGCGCACCGTTGATTACCGTCAACTGTGGAGCGATTCCCGAAGGCATTCTCGAGTCTGAATTGTTTGGGCACGAAAAGGGATCGTTCACCGGGGCTGTTGGCCCAAGAAAAGGGTATTTTGAACTGGCAGACACCGGCAGTATTTTCCTGGACGAGATAGGGGAGCTACCCCTGTCTATTCAGGTAAAGTTATTAAGAGTACTTGAAGGCCGCGAATTCATCCGTGTGGGTGGTTCAGAATTGCATAAAGTAGATATACGGTTCATTGCCGCAACCAACCGGAACCTGGAAGAAGAGGTCAGAAAAGGCAATTTTCGTCAGGATTTATTTTATCGCTTAAACGCCATGCACGTCAAAGTGCCAAGTTTGCGTGAACGACGTGAAGATATTCCGGTACTGGTCAAGAAATTTGCTTCGGAATTTAGCCGTGAGAACCTGATCGAGTTTCAGGGATTTGCTCCCAATTCCATATTCAGGCTGCAAGAGTACAGTTGGCCGGGTAATATACGAGAGCTGAAAAATCTTGTTGAAAAGGTTATTGTTCTTGAACGGGGACGAAAAATAGACGAATTTGTGTTAGACAAGTATCTTCCTCAGGAAGAACCCTATGACAAAAGTCTGCCTGTTCCTTTGAATAAACCCAAAGATGAAATGGAACGCGAGTTTTTATTCAGGGTGTTGTTAGAGATCAAGGACGAGATTGCTCAATTGCGTGAAATAATTCTGGCTGGTGGAAGCGCTCTACCCTACAGGTTAGGTGCCTGGCGGGATGAATTGCCCAATGAATATTCACAACCGAATCCACAACCGCCAGTTGATCAGACTTCGGTTGCAGATATGGAAAGACAGTTGATTGAAAAAACGCTGCAAAAAACAGGAGGCAGCAAGCGCAAGGCTGCACAGATACTGGGATTAAGTGAGCGCACCTTGTATCGGAAAATTAATCAATATGGTTTACGTGAAAAATGAAAAAAATAGTATATATTTTGACAACCTTAACACTGATTACTGTAATGCACTGTGGCTTTTATTCCTTTTCGGGATCATTGCCCCCACATTTGAACACGGTTGCAATCCCTTTGTTTGATAACCGGACTGCGGAATTTGGTGTTGCTGAAGAGATGACAGATACACTGATTGACGAGTTTACACGTGACGGTTCATTAAAGATTTCGGAGCGGGGTAGTTCGGATGTCTTGGTAGAGGGATCCATCATCCGTATTGATGACCGGGCTGGCGCTTATACACAATCAGAAGAAGTAGAAGACCTGAAAATATATGTTACTGTCAAGATAAAGTGCACGGACCAGGTAAAACGACAGGTCATGTGGGAAGAACGTTTAACCCAGTTTGGCACCTATGATCCAGCAGAAGGTGCAGATGGACGGCTAACCGCAATTACCGAAGCCATCGAAAAAACAAGTGAAGAAATTTTAAATAAAACCGTTTCGGGGTGGTAAGTAGAGTAACATATTGATTTTATAGAAATTTGTTGCATTTTTATTATGAATAACGTAAATTTTTTTAGATTGTATTGCATAAGGGTGATATTATGTTCAAGAATTTAACAGATGAAATAAAGTGGCTGCAAAAACGTATCGAGTTGAATCCTCAATCCATGCTTTTTGCCAGACTTGCTGAACGTTACATGCAGATGGAAGAATATGATCAGGCGATAGATATCTGCAATCGTGGACTTGAAGAACACCCTGAATATTCAAATGCGCATTTGGTTTTGGCTAAATGTTTTATGAAAACCAGTGACTTTGAACAAGCGGACCAGGAATTTAGAAGACTCTTGTCTATTCAATCCAATCATCTCACCGCACATAAATTGTATGGTGATTTGATGACACATACCGGCTGGGCCAACTCGGCAGAAACCAGTTATGAGAAAATACTGGAAATTGATCCGCTTGAAACTCATATGAAAGAGTCTCTTGGGAATTTTACGTTTGAAGTTCAACGTTCTGCAGAACCGGGTGTAAATATTGAACCGGTTTCTGAAGATGATGATATAATCCATGAGCAGGAACCAGTAGACGAAATGTTTGGGGCATCCGCGGAAGACAGTGACGCAACCATTGAATCCATTTTTGGTGATGAACAGGAAGATAATTTTTCTGATACCAGTATGGAACTGGATGCTGATGTGGCAGAGGATATTCAAGATACTGATATGGATGAGTATCGTCTGGCTGATGAAACAGTTGAAGCCCTTTTTGAAAATGAATCTGAAAGTTCAGATGATGAGTTTGAAGTAGAATCTGATTCTGTTTTTCAGGATACAATGGTAACTGAAGATCAGGATGATGAACAGTTTGATGATATATTTTCTGTTGCAGACGAAACAGAATCGTTTTCGGAAACGGAAACTTTTGGTGTTGATGCATCTGAAGAACAGGAAACCTTTACCCAGGCATTCCCGACTGTTGAAGATAAAACAGAAGAATTTGTTTTGCCCGAAACTGAAGAGCCTGAACTTGATCAGGATGTTATAGATGATGAAATGGTTGCTGAGAATATACAACCTTCTACTGATGATATATTTGGTGGCGCTCAGGAAGATAGTATCTTTCCCATGACCGCATCGGATGATGACGATGATATGCAACTGTTTGCCACCGATGATGATCAAACTGAAACTGAAATGGAATCAGAAACATTTTTTGAAACACCAGATGAAACGGAATTTGAACAGCGAGAAACAGAATTTGAGCAACCAGAAATTGAAGAAAGTCTTTCGGAACAACCTATATTGACCCGTGAAGAGCCAGAGGCTGCATTTGATGAAGAAGAAGATATGCCTCATGTAGCAAATGACTCTGTTCGGGAAGAAAGTGATAAATATTCAGATATACTTGATGGTATTTTCAGTCAGGATGTAGAAGAAGAAGAACGCAAGGAATCTGAAACTCGTGATAAACTGGAACAAGTTATTACCGAATCTGAAGGTACTTCAGAACTGGATGATTCTTATAATTTTGATGAAATGCAGATAGATGATGATCTGGCAGCCAATGCATTTTTTGATACTGATACGGATGATGAGGATGATGATGCCTCACCTGAAGATCTTTTAATGACAAAAGCCGAAGAGGCAGAGTTGATTCCTGAACAGGAAGGAATGGATACTCAGGCAGAAGAACCCCATATTCCAGATGGATTTATGGCTTTTGAAGAGGACGATTCTCAGGAAGATGTTGAGACGAGTGCAGTCCATGTTCAGGAAGATGATGAGATTGATGAAGATGAAGAGCAATTCAGTGATTTTCTTGCCGGATTGGGTGATCCCAAAGAATTTAAAGACGAAGTAGTAAGCGAGTACGAACAGGAAGAGGCAACTCCTCGTACCAGTATGACTGAATTTTATGAAGATGATAAACCTACTGCTGAATTTATCAGTGCGCCGGAACCACATGATTCCAATAAACAAGCTGAATCTGCCCCTGCTGATGATTCTGAAGAAAAACCCAAGGAAAAGTTTGTTACCCCTACACTGGGTGAGATTTATGCTGCTCAGGGACAGTATGCAAAAGCTATTAACGTTTTTGAAATGCTGTTGGAAAAAAGTCCTGAAAATGAGTGGTATCAATCAAAACTGGAATACCTGCGCAAAAAACTCGAAGAAAATGAATAAAATTTTGGGGCCGTTAGCAATAACGGCCTTTTATTAAGAGATATGCTCGTGAATACAGAGTCCGGGAGTGTTACATTTCAAATATCCATTGTTATTGTCACCTTTAATAATCAGTCCCACATCCAACAGACATTAAAAAGTCTTGCCGACGCGTTAAAAGGTTACACCAGTCAACTGGTTCTTGTTGACAACAAGAGTCAGGATGAAACGGTAATTGAAATACGTCAAATTTTAGATTCTTTATCTTTTACATCATTAAATTTTATTGAAAATAAGCAAAATACCGGATTTACCCGCGGTGTGAACCAGGGATTAAAGCTGTGTACCGGGGAATATGTGTTGATTCTGAATCCGGATATTGTTTGCCGTAAAGATACTTTTGAAATTCTAATTGAACAGATGAAAATGCAAAATGCGGGTGTAATTGCTCCGCAATTACGGTATCCCGGGGGTGAAATTCAGCCGTCATGCAGACGTTTTCCACGTAAAATGGATGTTGTATGTGAATTGCTGGGTTTGTCGAGGATGTTTTCCGGGAGCCCTCAACTTAATCGCTGGAAAATGCCGGACTTTGATCATAACCATTCAGAATTTGTGGAACAACCTCAGGGTGCGTTTCTTTTAATGAATAGAGATGTTTTTCAAAAAAATGGACTGCTGGATGAGCGGTTCCCCATGTTTTTCAGTGATGTGGACTGGTGCAGACGGGTTTATGAAAATGGTGATCGAATATATTTCTCAAACGATACTTTTGTATATCATTTAAAAGGGGCCAGCATATATCAGGTTAGAGATGCCATGATCGTTTCATCGCACCGCTCATTTGCGGCGTATTTCCGGAAATATGATAAAACATTTTACGAGAGAATGACTACCTGTATTATAAAATTATTACTGCTAATTATACTGATTCCACGCATTTTGCCGGTATATATTTTGAAAGAAAAATCATGAGAATTAAATTTATACATATATGGATCCCTGTCTTGATAATTTGGGGTACGTCTCTTTCACAGCAATTGTTGATCAAGATTGATCCTGAGGTTTATTCGCTGCGTAAGCAAAATGCATCTTATAATACTACCGGTATTGCCAATGTTGACAAGGTATTGAACGCATTTTCTGTTAATAAGGTAAAACCCGTGTTTGTTGATGCCTATTCATCGTTGGACGAAAAGTATCTCGCAAGCTGGATTACATGCTCGTTTACATCGCAAAAGGATGCTGAATCCGCACTGGAGCAATTAAAGAATCAGGATGGAGTTGTTTATGTGCAGCCGAACCGTTCGTTCAGGCTTGACTATGTACCTAATGACAGCCGCATCGATGAGCAGTGGGCATTGTCCCGTATAAAAGCATTTGATGCATGGGATATTGAGCAAGGGGATAAAGAGGTGCTGATTGCTGTTATTGATACGGGAGTGGATTATAATCACGAGGATTTGCAGGGAAATGTGTGGATTAATCCCGGTGAAGACCTGAATGGTAATGGTATTGAAGATTTTGAAGACCATAACGGAATTGATGACGATAATAATGGATTTGTGGACGATATACTTGGCTGGGATTTTACAGATGCGCCAAACTATCCTGATGGTGGAGATTATCTCGAGCGTGACAATGATCCTATGGATGAAATGGGGCATGGGACAGGAGTTTCGGGTATTATTGCCGGTGTAACAAACAACAATATGGGTATTGCCGGAACCGCACCCGGATGCCGGGTAATGGCTTTACGAGCATTCACTGCCGGGGGAAATGGTGAAGAAGATGATGTGGCTTCTGCCATTTTGTATGCGGTTAAAAATGGCGCACAGATTATCAATATGAGTTGGGGAGATGTCTTTGTTACCCGTTTGGTACAGGATGTGGTAAGTTATGCCGCTTCGCAGGGTGTGGTGATGGTGGCAAGCGCGGGAAACTCTTCAACCGATGCTGTGCATTATCCCTCAGCTTTTGTTGAAACCATATCCGTGGGGTCAACTGACAGTGATGATTTTATTTCCGGATTTTCAAATTACGGTCCTACAGTGGACATGACCGCACCAGGTTCTGAAATTCTGACAACGGATTTGGATAATAGTTACAGTAGTATGAACGGAACTTCATTTGCCGCGCCTTTTGTTTCAGCAGCCGCCGGGTTGGTACTTTCTCAAAATCCTGCTCTGGGACCGGATGCCGTAAAAGGCAGGTTGATGAGCTCTGCCGATGATTTGGGAACTGAAGGAACAGATACCTATTTTCGGGCGGGGCGATTGAATGTCTTGACGCTTGTAGAATCGTTTTTGGCATCCATTGTTCGAATTGATGAACCGACTCTGGATCAGGGCATTTCTGAAAATTTTATCGATATTTACGGCTCTGCCTGGAGTCCCATGCTTGAGAGCTATAGCTTGTCATACGGTGTAGGGACAAATCCTGATTCATGGACATTGATTGAACGCATTGAAGACAAGCGAGTGCTGGATGGCTACCTTGGCAGTTGGGACCCATTACCTGGCACTGAAGGAGAATATACCCTTCGATTGCTGGTTGAAAATCGTGATGGATCAAAAGTAGAGTCTAATACGCGTATATTTGTTGACAAATCCGCTCCTGTCATTTCCAATATGGAAATCATTCCCATGTATGACAGTGATCTGCATTCCGTATTGGTCCAATTCAGCACAGACGATCTGTGTGAAGGTTCGGTCTATTACAGACCTTTTGGAAGCGATGCCGGATTCACAGAAGCAGCTATGGCCTATAGAACACGTGAATTGCGTTATCATTTATCACAGTCAGAGGTAACTGCTGATCTGGAAATTTATGTCAAAGCTGTGAATGGCGTCGGATTAGAGTCCATCGATGATAATGGCGGGCAATATTACCGTGTGAACCTGGATAAAGATCCAACAAGCGTAACAAACTATTCTCCGGTAAATCTGCTGTTACCCTATGGTCATTTATTGAACAAAACGTTTGATTATAATCAAAATGGATTGCCCGAGCTCTTGTTCTCTGCCGATGAACAGGGGAATATTGGTGAGATTCATTTTTGGGAGTATAATGGGGAAGAGCTTGCAGAAACGGCGGTAATTGATGGAAATCTTATACCCCGGGACATGGCCGATGTTACCGGTGATGGTGTGCCGGAACTGTTGTGCGGATTTGGATTTTCCAGTTATATTTATACAACTGCAGAACCGGGTGGCTTTCCTGTGCAAATTTTTAAAGAATTGACGGGCAGCAGTTCGGAACAGTATTGGGCCAGCCGTTTCGCGGATGCGGACCAGGACGGTAAAGCCGAGATGATTATACGTTATGTAATCACAGAGGTAGACCGTTTTGAGATATGGGAGTTGCAGGGTACTGATTTTGTTTCTGTTGCTGCATTGGACAATGTGACCGATGGAGAGAATATTAATGGCGTTCCCCATGTGGAAACAGGTGATTTTGATGCGGATGGATATACCGATATTCTGATGGGTGACAATGATGGTGATATTTACATCTATGAAAATACCGGTGATGATAGTTACAGCAATGTATGGTTTGATTCGCTGCCCTTGATGGACAGCATTGATTTTATCCGTGCCGGGGACTTTGATGGTGATGGAGAAGACGAGTTTATAGCGGGATGCCATTCTGATCCCAATTTGAATACAGAACATTTTTATGACGCACGGCATTGGTACTTTGCTGTGTATGATAAAATCGGAAATAATCAATATGAACGCACTGCCGAATGGCGTTTTTTTGGGTTTGAATCGGTACGTGATTTTCCATCAGGTGTTAGCTGTGGTGACCTGAACAATGACGGTGACGATGAGATTATTCTGACACTGTTCCCGGATTTATATATTGTAGAATACCAGACTGATGCAGGTTATGTGATTGATTACCATTACCAGACAGCCCTTAGCAATAGTTGTATTGTTACGGATGCGGACAAGGATGGCCGTACCGAGTTTTTTGCCGGTACGGGTGAATATACCCGCTCCTTTAATTTGGTTGGCGATTTGACTGGGCCCGCAATACCCGTTGGCGTCAGTGCAACTCCATTAAATGAGAACCAGATTGCGTTAAACTGGCGAAACGTGGATGGCGCAGCAGCTTACCAGGTATATAGGGGAACAACTCCATTTGAGCTTTTTCCTCTTGCATTGGTCACTGAAAATAAATATATGGACACATCTGTAAAGACGGATTCTCTGTATTGGTATGCCTTGATATCCGTTTCAAATGATCTGCCCGCGCAAACCAGTGGATTGTCAATGCTGGTATCTGCGCGTTCCGGTGCAAAACCTTTTCTGGAATCCGCTTTGGCAGAATCTAACCAATCCATTCGTTTGTATTTCAGCGAACCCATGGGCGATGATGTGAAAAATGCATCACATTACACGTTATCTAACGGTTATGGCAGGCCTTCCTCTGCGGCTATTGACGCATCCGGACAGCAGGTTTTATTGTCGTGGAAAGAACCCATGGAGATTGGAACCTATATTGTTACTTGTAATGATATTGCAGATGCTGACCGCACCCCGCTCGATACATTGCGAAATAGCGCAACCGTTTCCATAAGCTATACCCCAACTGCTCCTTATCTTGCCGGTGGAATTCTTAAGGGGAACCATGCGCTTGAATTGTATTATAGCGAAGCCATGGGGCCATCTGTAGAAATTGCTGAAAATTATGATATGGGAGAGGATATTCAGGTCGTTTCTGCAGAATTGCATGATGATCTTTATGTAACATTGGTTCTGGAAACGGATGTGGCATTTGGTGCGCTTGGAAGCAGTTATACGGTTAGGGTGGAAAATGTAGCCAGTCAAACCGGTATACCTATAGAGGCAGGGCGTGGGGATGTGTTAACCTTATTATTTAACCGAACTGATCTGTCAAATGTTATTGCGTTTCCTAATCCTTATCGACCCGGATTGGGAACAGATAAAATCACCTTTGGGAACTTGACAAAAACCGCTGAAATTCGTATAATGACAGAACATGGTTTGCATGTACGTACTTTGGAAGAAACCGACGGAAACGGGGGAACAGATTGGGATTTGTGTGATGAAGCGGGGAATTCTGTAGCCTCGGGGATCTATATTTACAGAGTTAAAAATGATGATCAGGATGTTTTAGGGAAACTTGCTATAATCAGGTAAGGCGAAAAAATGAGACAGTTTGTTGTTGGCATAACCGGAAGTCCGGGAAGCGGAAAAACAACAGTAGCAAAGTTGCTGAAATTGCAAGGCGCTTGCATTGTGGATGTAGATAAAGCAGGCAAGTGGGTGCTTGATAATAGTCTGCTTGCACGTCAGCGTCTAAGAGAACATTTTGGGGATTCTGTGTTCCTGGAAGATGGTCAGGTTGACAGAAAAAAACTGGGTGATATTATATTTGCTGATGAAGCGCAAAAGCAAGCACTGAATAAAATCGTCCATCCTGTTATGATTAACCGTGTCCGCACCATGATTTCTCATTGTAACCATTATCGGGATGTGACCTTTGTGGTTATAGATGCTGCGTTGTTGACTGAATTGCGTCTGCATTGTGAAACCGATTTTGTTGTTACTGTAACCGCTCCTTTGGAAACACGTCTTGAGCGATTATGCGAACGTCACAAGGTCAGTCCGGAAAAAGCAAAGCAGATGACCAATGCACAGTTTTCGCAGGAAGAAAAGATCAAGCTCGCGGATATGACTATAGATAATTCAGGTGATCTTGATTTACTGAGGGAAGAAGTAAAAACGTTGAACCAAAAGCTGATAGAGAAAAGCAAAACGATTTTACATTGAAAACACAATTACCGCCCGCACTATTAACAATCGTTCCAATCATATTGGGGATAATTATTGGCAAATATATCCAGGTGGGTATAGTATGTCTATATATTACAATTCTTTTACTCTTTTTCTTTTTGATTATTGCTTACAGGTTCTATAAATATATAATATTTTTCGTGTTGGTCCAATTGGCGCTTGTTGCATTGGGCTGGGTGAGAATGGAACAGAGCAATCGGTTTCCTCAAACTCATATTGGATACATTGCATTCCCGGAAGAACCGGTAGCTATAGAAGGTACTGTTTGCGGTCCGGTCGTATACACGAAGGAAAAGACAACTTTTTCCCTCAAGAGTGACAGCATCTGGATTGATTATAACGTTACTGCATGTTCAGGGAACATAAAAGTGACGATTTATAATATGAGCAAAACGCTGAAATACGGAGACCATATTGTATGCAAAGGCAATCTGCGCGCACCACCGGGATTGAGGAATCCTGGCGGGTTTGATTATCGTTCATATTTAGCGGCAAATGGAATCCATGCAATCATGTCTATGGAATCGGATGTGATGTTGCAGGTGCTTGCAGAAAATAAGGGAAAAATGTTGCTTCAAGCAGGGGTTTATCCTGTACGGCGGTTTGTTCTTGATGTTGTAAACAAGAGTTTGACAAGGCAACCGGCAGCCTTGTTAAAGGGATTACTGGTGGGGGCACGGGAGGACATTCATACCGAGTTGTACAATGCTTTTGCAAATGTGGGGGTGATCCATGTGTTGGCAGTATCGGGCTTGCATGTGGGGTTTATATTGATCGGTTTAAATTTTATTTTTAAAACACTGGGCGTGAGTCCGGGGTACAAGGGAATGCTTACGCTTGCGGGACTGTACTTTTTTGTTTTGCTGACCGGTAGCCATCCTCCTGTTGTGCGCGCGGCAATAATGGCGGGAACCTATACAGTGGGTAAAATGCTTCATCGCCGTGCAACAGCAGTTAATACCTTATCCATTGCAATGATGATAATCCTGCTGTTGAATCCGCTTGATCTGTTTCAGGTGGGATTTCAATTGAGCTGTACTGCTGTATTGGGGATTGTTTTGTTGTATGGCGCTTTTTCACGATGGTTAAAGCCTGTAATTACCCAACTTTATGAGCAGGACCACCGGTTTTTGATCAATGTGATAAGGTTGTTTCTTGTGTCACTTGCGGCACAACTGGCAACATTACCCCTCACAGCCTGGTATTTTGGGCGGGTGCCTGTTGTATCCTTGTTGTTAAATTTGCTGATTGTTCCCCTGACAATGGTTGTTGTTTCTGCCGGTTTTGTGGGTGTAATCATCGCTGCATTGTTTCAGCCATTGGGTGTGCTAATCCTTTGGCTGGATGGTTGGCTGTTAAGGGTTATGATATGGATTGTTGAATGGAGCAGTGTCCTGCCTTTTGCGGGGTTGCAGACCGCTCGGCCATCGCTGTTGTGGATTTTGATCTATTTTGCCATGCTGGCATCTGTTTTAGCTGCTGCTTTTAACAGAAAGCAGGTATTCAAAGGATTGGTGTTTGGAATCCTGGTTTTGATTACTATCAATGTCTGGAAGCCTGTATTTACTCAAGATAAATTAAAGGTGACCTTTTTTGATGTGGGACAGGGGGATGCCGCTTTATTCGAGTATCCGGATGGGTCCACGATGTTGATTGATTGTGGTGAGAAAACGGAATACTTTGATTGCGGAGAACAGATAGTTGCCCCATACCTGCGGCAAAACGGAATACAGACCCTGGACGTGTTGGTGGTTACACACACACATTCCGATCATTGCGGAGGCGCACCGTTCCTGATCCGGAATTTAGATGTGAAAAGCCTGGTTTGGCCTGCAACAAGCGATACGATCAATGCTTTAAAAATCCAGCTTGACAGTCTGGCAAGATCGCTAAACGTTGAAAGGACCAATCCTTTTGCTGGGGATATCATCGAATGTGGGAAATATGGGAAAGCAATGGTACTGCATCCGGATAGTGGGATGATCGGTTATGTGAATGAGCATCCTGCAGAGTTGAATAATGCATCGCTGGTATTGCTGATTCCGTGGGGCAATTTCAAGTTTCTCATGACAGGGGATGCTGAAAAGGAATCCGAGATTCAATATTTACAATATGGAAATTTGTTGAAATGTGATGTGCTGAAAATCGGTCATCACGGTAGTGATACGGCAACCGGTGAGGCATTGTTAGATAAAACGTCACCACAGTTTGCGATTGTTTCCGTGGGGCAGCGAAACAGGTTCGGGCTGCCGTCTGATTCCCTGATGATGGAAATTCAAGACCGGAGTACCCGGCTATTACGAACAGATCTTGATGGTGCTGTTGTAATTGAAACCGATGGTTCCATGTTTGAGCTCATTGATTGGAAGGGGTTTCGCTTGCATTTGTAACAGTATGTGACTATTTTAAGTGCGGTTGAAACAAGGAGTTGACTATTACGTATGGATTTATTAGGGTTTGAGCGTGAATGCTGGCAACAGGAATATACATATGTTGCAGGTATTGATGAGGCGGGTAGGGGGCCACTTGCGGGTCCTGTGGTGACGGCGGCAGTTGTATTTGAGAAAAATCAGACATCAATTGAAGGTATTATAGATTCAAAAAAGCTATCCGCCCGTCAACGTGATTTAATGTATGATATGATCTTGGAGCATGCCAGTGAAACAGCTATTATAGTCATTGATCATAAAGAGATTGACGAGTTGAATATACTCGGCGCTACCTATAAAGGGATGATGCAGGCGGCAGATGAATTGAGTATGAAGGATTTTCTGCTAATTGATGGTAAACGGGGCCCGAAATTTGACATGCCGCACCGATGTATTGTCAAAGGTGATTCACTGTCTATGTCTATTGCCGCAGCGTCAATACTCGCCAAAGTGACGCGTGACCGAATGATGATCGAGTATGATGTCAAGTACCCTGAATATGGATTTGCTCAACACAAAGGATATCCGACCCGAATGCATATTAAAGCTATACGTGACCATGGTTTGTGCCCCATTCACCGTCGTTCTTTTCGTCCCAAAGCATTAGAGGATTTGCATGAAAAATTCTATGCATAAGGTCAAAACCGGCAGAAAAGGAGAAGATGAGGCTGTTCGATATCTTGAAAAGCAGGGATTCAGGATAGTCGATAGAAATTTCAAAACCCGAGAGGGCGAGATCGATATTATTGCCTGGGATGAGGATGTACTGGTTTTTGTTGAAGTAAAAACCAGTAATGGAGTTCAGTTCGGTGAGCCAGAAACCTGGGTGGATGAGAGGAAACAGCAGCGAATATGTGCAACATCTGAAGACTATATGTATCGTAAAGAAATAGAAGATACAAGCTGTAGGTATGATGTTGTAGCAGTCATGTACAAGCAGAATCAGATGCGTATCAAACATATCCCTAACGCGTTTTGGGCTGTTTTTTAATAAAGAGTGATTTTGATGGAACAAAATCGTAAAAAAATTACTTTAATAGTTAAAGAAATCGGTAAATGGGCGCTGGCATTCTGGTTGGTGTGGCCAATTACTCAGGGCGCAACAAGTCGAATGAGTTTTTATCGCATCATGCTGGGTATTCTGCTGTTCATTTTATTTATTGGTAAAATGTTTTACGATATTATCATAGAAAGTTATCATAAACGTGAACACCCAAACAAGTTTATTGATTTTTTTGTTATGGTAGGCAGCGTAACTTTTATTGCGCTTGTTATTGCAGCAGCCATTGTTATAACAGGATTAATGGTTTATGAAATGGCAAGTGATGCCGCCAAGGAACCGACAGGGCTTGAAAATATGCAATAAGTATTTATTTTTTCTTGCTTCTCTGTAAGAATATAATTAAATTTATTGTCTGAAAAGCCACCTTAGCTCAGTCGGTAGAGCAGCTCATTCGTAATGAGCAGGTTGTCGGTTCGATTCCGACAGGTGGCTCTTTTTTTTTACATATCAACCTGAACAGGTGAAATTATGAAGAGATTAGGTTTTGCAGTTTTTTTGAATCTGCTACTTTATTCATTTCTTTTTGCATATTCTCCGGGAACAACGGGATTTCAGTTTCTAAAGTCTAATGTTGGCGCTCGTCCATCGGCAATGGGCGGTGCATTTGTGGCCGTAACCGGTGATGTAAACGCGCTGCATTATAATCCTGCCGGAATAACTACCATTGACAGCCGTGCGGGTACTGCAACCTATGCTGATGATATAATGGATTTTTCTACAGGATTTATCGGCATGGTACAACCCAACTTGTGGGGTGGCAGCGTTGGTCTCAGTGTGTTATATAAAAATTATGGTGACTTTGAAAAATTAGACCAAACCGGTGAATCTTTGGGATCATTTGGGGTAAATAATGTTGCTTTTAATGCTACATATGCAATAAAAGTGATGGATAATCTTTCTGTCGGTTTTACCGGTAAATATATTCACGCCACTATTGATAATTATTCTGCCGATGCGGTTGCAGTTGACGGTGGAATTATGTATACCATTCCTTCACAGAATTTAACATTTGCCGCTGGATTTTTTAATGTTGGTCAGGCTGTCTCTGCTTTTGTTGAGACCAAAGACGACCTGCCAATGAACCTCCGTGCAGGATTTTCAAAAAGACTGGCACACTTACCTCTTTTATTAAATGTGAATGTTTACAAGTATTCTGACGAATCTTTTCAGGGTATTGTTGGCGGTGAATTTACACTTTCCGAACGGTTGCTGTTCAGATTGGGTTATGATCTGGTTGGCCGCAAAATGCATGTAGATTCTTCAAATGATACGTTTGCTGGTGGTGCAGTTGGATTTGGTTTGATCTTTTCCAGCTTTAATATTGATTATTCCTATTCTTCAATGGGAGTTTTGGGGAGTCTGAATCGTTTTACATTATCCGGTCATTTTTAATAAAGATATTTCAAATCTATGAGTAGTCATACACCTGAAACAAAAAAAGTCACCGTACCTTCACTGATCGCTATGAAATCCCGTGGTGAGCGGATTTCTGCATTAACAGCCTATGATTTTCTATTAGCAAGCTTGTTAGACCAGGCAGGAATTGATCTGATTCTTGTTGGTGATTCCGGATCGATGGTTTTTGGCGGCAATAAAAATACGTTACCTCTAACTATGGATGAAGCGCTGTACCATTGTAAAGCGGTTAGCAGAGGAATAGAAAGGGCGTTATTTGTAACGGATATGCCCTTTATGTCTTACCAGGTATCTGTTGAAGAGGCATTGAAAAACGCAGGACGTTTTTTCAAAGAAGCTAATGTAGAAGCTGTCAAGGTTGAAGGCGGTAAAGAAATTGCCGAAACCGTACACCGAATGGTTACATGCGGAATGCCGGTTATGGGGCATTTGGGGCTTCGTCCGCAATCTGTTCACCAGTTGGGCGGATACGGATTACAAGCTACATCTGCTATTGATGCGGAAAAACTTTTATCGGATGCTACAGCTTTACAGGATGCCGGTATTTTTTCGCTGGTTCTTGAAAAGATCCCTGCTGAACTTGCAAAACAGGTGACTGAAGCTTTGCAAATCCCTACAATCGGGATAGGAGCCGGACCGCATTGTGATGGTCAGATTCTGGTTACCCACGATATGCTGGGGATGTATGAAAAATTTAAACCTAAATTTGTACGTCGTTATGCGGAAATTGGTCAGGCAATCCGAAAAGCATGTTCAGAATATTCGGAAGACATTAAGCGAAGCGATTTTCCGTCAGATAAAGAGAGTTTTTAATTTTAAATGATCATCCAATCAGTTAAAGAGATGCAGCGTCAAGCTGATGAATGGAGACGTGCGGGAAAAACTATTGCGCTTGTTCCTACAATGGGATATCTGCATGACGGGCATACATCGCTCATGCGCATAGCTGCTGAAAAATCTGATTGTGTTGTAACCAGTATTTACGTGAATCCCACACAGTTTGGTCCTAAAGAAGATTATGCCAGTTATCCCCGTGATCTGGAACATGATAAAAAAATGGCATATGAGAATGGTACGGATGTTTTGTTTGTGCCCACAGATGATGAGATGTATATTAAGCCGGTAACAATAGTTCATGTTAAAGAATTGACAGAAGGACTTTGCGGCGCTTCTCGTCCCTGGCATTTTGATGGGGTTACAACAGTTGTAACAAAACTGTTCAATATTGTAAAACCCCACCTTGCAGTATTTGGACAAAAAGATTTTCAGCAGGCCCGTATTATCGAAAAAATGGTACAGGACCTGAACATGGATGTTGAAATTGTTCTGGCGCCAATTGTTCGGGAACCGGATGGGTTGGCCATGAGTTCAAGAAATAAATACTTGTCACCTGTAGAGCGTAAAGAAGCCCTGGTTTTGAACCAGGCATTGGACATTGCAAAAAACGCGGTTAAAGAGGGTGAGAGGGATGTTGAAACGCTTTTAAAAAAGTTAAAAGCGCATATTGGCACTGCAGAGCATGCACGCATTGATTATGTAGAGATAGTTGATTCTGAGAATTTAAAACCGATAACAACAATCACTGGAAATATCAATGTAATGCTTGCTGTTTATATCAGTACTACACGCCTGATTGATAACTGTTTTATAGCGGTGTGAAATTTTTGTCACCTGTAAATATCTGTTGACATTATGACATTTTTTTTTAATTTTGTGTAATGCAATTAAACAATACTGGTAAACTGATATGATGAAACGAACAAATCTGATATTCTTGATTTTACTGCCTCTGGTAGCTTTTGGTCAGTTCAAGCCATTAGATGAACCGATCAGTATCAGTACATTGTTGAATACAACTGCAAAACTCGGTTCAAGTACAATGGGTATCCTGGGTCTTGATCCTTCTCAATTGGATATACAACATTCTTATCAGATGGGGTATAGCTCTTTTGGAGGCCAGGGAATTACGCAAAGTACCTATTTGAATACACTTACATATCATTTTAAAATGCCCCTTACCGTATCTTTTCAATGGGGAATTTCTCATCAACCCTTTGGCAATAATGAGAATTTATCCATGCTGCAGAGCGGGCCATTTGTATCTGGTGCACGTTTGCGTTATGAACCCACCAAGAATATGGTAATTGATCTTGAATACCGCCAGATTCCTTATGGAAGTTATTATTACAATCGATTTGATCGCTGGTAGAAAAGAAAGCAGCATTGTTGCTGACAGAAAAATAAAGGGAAGACAATTTGAGCACTCGAAAAAAGCAACGCAAGCCGGTAAAACGGAATACATCCAGCAAGAAAAAATCTTCTAACACTTTATTATTATCTGTAAAACAGAATTTTAATCTTTTCTTTATTTGGGCGCTGGTTGTAGTAAATGCGGTTTTAATCTCCTCATTTGTGCACAAACTGGTTACTCCAGAGCAAACCCCTACCGTTACATCTGATTTTACCATTGATGATCCTATTAAAGTGCAGATATTGAATGGATGTGGTGTGAGTGGTATTGCAAATGAATTTGCAGAGTTGCTTGAACGTAAAAAATACAAAGTTGTTGATGTTGGAAATGCCCCAAACTGGGATTATGAAAAAACAGTCATCATCAACCGTGAACGCAAAGAACGAAAATATATTGATAAATTTCAGGATTTAATTGGTGTGTCATCTGAAATGGTTTATCGCATACAAAATGACGAAGTCGAATCAGACATAACCCTGATTATTGGTTCTGATTATGAATCCTTAAAATCTTATAGAGCATTACAATAAGTCCGCATATGACACCTTTTTTTTTGATTTATAATTTCTTATTCATACCACTATTTTTTATTCTTGTACATATTGCCATTTTATTTAATCCTAAAATACGCAAGGGTATCCTGGGTAGGATAGGATTATTTAAAAGACTAGAGCAGAATCTGTCAGAATTCGAAAATGTTCAACAACGCGTTTGGATACACGTTGCCTCAATGGGTGAATTTGAGCAAGGTATGCCGGTAATAGAAGAAGTACTGGGACGTTTCAAAGATGCAATTGTCATTTTATCCGTTTTTTCTCCATCCGCTTTTACAAATATAAAATTTCAGCATCCTCGCGTTGTTATAACCTATATGCCTATTGACGGTTGGTTTCATGTAAAAAGATTTTTAAAAATTGTAAAACCCGCAGTTGTTATTATTGTACGTCATGATATATGGCCCAATATTCACTGGCTAATACGTAAAAAAAGAATACCTTCATTCCTCATCGATGCAAGTATTACTGACAAGAATGAAAAAATGTACAACAGGTTCAGAGTCCCGTTTCGAACTGTTCTTGCAGGTTTTACCAAAATTTTAACGGTATCAGACAAGAGTTCTGAGAGATTTGAAATGTTGTATCCTGATAGAAACAATATAGAATATTTTGGTGATACACGATATGACAGGGTGCTTCAACGGAGTCGTCAACTTGATAAAATTCAGTGGTTAATAGATGAGAAATATTTTATACATGAAAAGACATGTATAATTGGAAGTACATGGCCAACTGATGACAAGTTGTGGATTCCGGCAACTGTAAAGGTATTAAAATCAGATCCTGAATTTAGATTTATACTCGCGCCTCATGAAACCACAGCCGAGCATATTGCGTTAATAGAGGGATTGTTCAAGACTCATGATATACCCTTTATTAGATTGTCGCAATTGGAGGAAAATCCTGAACAGAGGGATTTTCGTTTTTTAATTATAGATCGGATTGGTTTACTTGCCAATTTATATGCATTAGGATTATTGGCTTATGTAGGTGGTGGGTTCAGCCCCGGTGTGCATAATGTGCTCGAGCCGGCAGCACATGGTTGTGCTGTTTATTTTGGACCCCGAAACATTGTTTCGGTTGAGCCCAGATTCCTGATCGATGCAAAAGGTGCAATGGAAATTAAAGGTGAAAGTGACCTTGAAAAGTTGCTGGATGATTTTATAAACCATCCGGACAAGTTACGCGAAACTGGGACCCATGCTCTGAATTTTATCAAACAGAATACAGGCGCATCAGAAAAAATTTCAAAATTACTAGACAATTATTTATAAAAATTGGGATCGTTTATGCAGGATGTTAAATCTATACAATGGCATGATGGAAAAGTACGGATACTGGACCAGAGAAAACTGCCAGAAGAGTTAGTTTTATTAGAAATTTCAGATTATCACGGTATTGTTAATTCTATTAAAAATATGAGTTTGAGAGGTGCTCCTGCTATTGGTATTGCTGCAGCATTTGGTGTTGTTTTGGCTGTATGGAACCTGGATGAATCTGACCGTCCCGGATTTTTAATGATTGCAAACAAAGCTATAGATGAACTCAAAGCTACACGTCCTACTGCCAAGAATTTATTCTGGGCATTGGATACTATGCGTAAGACATTATCATCTAATCTAAACAAGTCATTGCGCGAAACTAAACTGGCGCTATTGAAAAAGGCACAACGACTACTTGAAGATGATATTGAACGGTGTAAGCAGATCGGACGGTATGGGGTACAATTGCTTGAAAACCGTGCCAATATTTTAACCCATTGTAACGCAGGTGCATTGGCAACCGGCGATTATGGAACTGCATTGGGGATTGTAAGAGAGGCTGTTAAAGTTGGCAAAAAAGTCAAGGTTTATGCTGATGAAACAAGACCCTTGTTACAAGGATCACGATTGACTGCATTTGAGTTGATGGAAGATGAAATTGACACTACATTGATATGTGATAATATGGCTGCTGTAGTAATGAAACAAGGACTTGTAAATGCCGTAATAGTAGGTGCAGACCGGATTGCTGCAAATGGTGATGTAGCTAACAAGATTGGTACATATGGGTTATCAATTTTGGCCAAGGAACACAATATTCCATTTATAGTAGCTGCACCGCTTTCAACTTTTGATGTTCAATTGAAAAGTGGCAATGAAATACCCATTGAAGAGCGTAGTGATGAAGAAGTACTGAAAATTAATGGACATTTTATTGCTCCTGAGGATGTCAAGGTCTATAATCCTGCATTTGATGTGACACCAGCGAATAATATTACAGCTATTGTAACAGAAAAGGGAATACTTAAAGCTCCATTTAAGGAATCTATAGAAAAATTGTTTTAATAATGATTTTTATAATAAAGTTGTGAATAAATAGCTAGTTAGAATGTTGTTATTTAAATGGAAAATAAAAATTTTCTTGATTTGAAAAATAAATTTAAGTAAATTTATTGAATTTTAAATTTAATAATAGGAGTTAATAATGAAGATTCGTTATTTTGCAGTCATGTTTATTCTAATCGGAATGGTTGCATTCATGGGTTGTACTCCCAAAGAACTAACTTCCGCTAAAGTGTATATTCAACAGGATGACTGGAATAATGCAATTACTCAGCTGGAACAAGCTGTACAGCTTTACCCGACTAATGCTGAAGCCCCTTATCTTCTGGGAGAAGGATATGGAAACCAGGGTGAATGGGAAAAAATGAATGAAATGTATAATAAATCACTTGAACTGGCACCTACCTACGAAGCTCAAATTAAAAGCAGCCGTGATAAATATTGGGTAACTGCTTTTAACTCTGGCGTAAATCGTATTAATAGTGGTGATCTTGCAGGTGCAATCAATCAGTTTGAGACCTGTTTAGCTGTTGAGCCTAATCGCCCCGAAGCATATCGTAACCTGGCAATTGCTTATACCCAGAATGGTGATAAAGAAAAATCAAAAGAAACTTATGAAAAAGCTGTTGAAATGAATCCTGATGATTCTGAAGTGGTTCAGGCGCTTGCTGGTGCATATTTTGAAGATAAAGAGTATCAAAAAGTAGTGGATCTTGAAAAAGCATTGTTGGAAAAAGATCCTGAAAATACTGATGCTATTTCTAATCTGGCATTGGCTCTTGATTTTCTGGGTAAAAAAGAAGAAGCAATGGAAATCTATAAAGAAGCTATTAAAAAGAACCCAGATGCTAAGGACCTGCTGTTTAATTTAGCACGTTTGCACTATATGCGTGGTGAATATGCAGAAGCAATTGAATTGTTTGAAAGAGTAATTGCAAATGATCCTTCTGATATTGATGCAAATATTAATGTTGGTAACGCTTATTTGAGTATTGCTGATGAAATGCGTAAGAAACTGGTAGAAAAAGAAAATAACGGTGAAACCGTTGCTGCTGAAGAACGTGAAGCAATGAAAACTTTTTATACCAATTCTATACCTTATTTGAAAAAAGGTGTTGAAGCACAACCTGAAAATGTAAATTTGTGGAATAATCTTGGTGTAGCTCACATCCAATCCGGCAATCAGGATGAAGGTGTAGCATGTTTTAAGAAAGCTGAAGAACTGCAAAAATAAGAATATATAGATAAAATATATTGCCCCGTATAGAAATGCTAATACGGGGCTTTTTTTTTGAATTATCTTTTTATTATTCTTGCAATTGATGATTTTTTCAATAAATTTGTAGATTGTGTATATATTAGAGAAACAATTTGATGGATGAAACAAGAATTGAAAAAATAAAAAATCAGGGACCGGTTCCTTCTCATGTTGCTATTATTATGGATGGAAATGGCAGATGGGCAAAAAAAAGAGGGCTTGACAGGATTGAAGGGCACCGTGAAGGTGTAAATTCAGTTCGTGATATTGTAGAGGCCGCCGGTTCGTTAGATATAAAAGCATTGACCTTGTATACGTTTTCATCTGAAAACTGGCGACGCCCTAAACAAGAAGTTTCTGCTTTGATGAGTTTACTGGTTTCTACGATTAAGGAAGAAGTAAACGATTTGAATAAAAAAAATGTGCGTCTAATGGCAATTGGTGATATAGATGTGTTGCCAATGGCGCCACGTCTTGGTATTAAGAATACGATAAAAAAATTAAGCAAGAATACAGGCTTGATCCTGAACCTCGCCCTGAGTTACAGTGGAAGAAACGAAATACTTCAGTCGTTTAAAACCTTATATAAAGATATTCAGGATGGAAGGTTAGACATATCGCAGGTTGACGAAAAGGTTTTCAGTCAATATCTGCAAACTGTTGAGATTGGTGATCCGGACCTTTTGATCCGCACCAGTGGTGAAATGCGAATTAGTAACTTTTTATTATGGCAGCTTGCTTATACCGAACTCTTTATTACATCCACTTTGTGGCCGGATTTTCACGAATCAGATTTTTTGGATGCGATTGAATCTTATCAACAGCGGGAAAGACGGTTTGGCAAAGTCAGTGAACAAATGCAATCCTGAAATTGATTTTAACCGGAACCTAATATTTTTGTATTTGTATAATTACTATGGGCGGATTATTCCGCTTTTTTTGTAATTTTCTAGTTGTATTATTTGGGAATAATGTTTGCGCGAACGTAAATGGGTCCTATTTGTATTTGCTTTGCTTGTTGTTATAGTTGTTGCCTATCTCTATGGTTTGCAATACTTTAAGGCAAATGAACGGATCAAAAATTATGTACTTGAACAAATTCGGCCTATGCTTGGTGAAAATTGTACAATTTCAGAAGTCAAGCTGGGTTTTGGCAATGTTCGGTTCAAAGATGTAAATATTCCGCTGCCGGATAAGCAATTTGATGTTTCTGTAGAAAATATTCGAGTTGGTTTTAATCTGTTCAAGATGTTGGTGCAGGGCATTAATCCGCAAACTATATCTCAGGATATTTTGATTGATCACCCCAGTCTGTATATTCGTGTACAGCAATCGGATACTACTCAAAAAGTACTATCTTATCCCAATTTTTCTGAAATTAAAGATACCTATAAAAAGCAGTTTCAACGTCTGGAGATTTTAAATCGTTTGTCAATTATTGACGGCGAGTTGTATTATCAGGTCCATGATTCGTTAAACATTCTTCTTGCTCATTCCATTGAAGGCGGTTTTTTTGTAGACAAGGCAGATTCAATTGACTTGCGTCTGACAGGAAAATTGTTCAATTCCAATGAAGCAAATTTAAATATTCTGGCCAGGGCCCATAATAAAAAGGGAACAATATCGCATATTAGAGCCGAGTTGATGCGTTACAAGCTTAAAGATTATATACCTGAAGAGCTTGTTCCTGATTTGCGTTTTACGTCAGGTGAGGTGAATGGTGTTCTGAATCTTGAACGCATACCCGGAAAGAAGGGATTTGATTTGTCAGGGGATTTACGGATCAAAGATGCGGGTGCCGAGTTGTATGATGACATTTATCAGATTACTGATATGAACCTGATGTCACATATTGAAGATTGGAATCTGATTGTTGACAAGGCATCGCAGCGTATTAATGATTCGTATATGGAAATTACCGGTGAAATCTATAATGTTGTTTTTCCTTATTTTGATCTTCAATTAAAAAGCCCACACGTTGAGTTTAAAAATTTCAATTCAATGTTTGAGGGCAATTTTGCGGAAAAAATTGATGGAACAGTTGAGGTAGATGCACATCTTGCCGGAACTATAACCAATTTTGATTTGGTAAATCACATCCATGCTGATAGTTTGTTGTATGATAATGTAATTGTCAAGAATATTGATATTGACAGCCGGTTTAATAAAAATAAATTTTATTTTAATCAATGTGATTTCAATTTATTGAGTAATCAAATATCGCTGGTTGGGGTATTGGATTTTGGATTAGATGGAAGGCCCATGCTGGGTAATCTATCTATTGAAGGTGATATGACCCAGGAATTGATGGGGTTTGGTGCTGATAAGCTTGAAAAATTTGGTACATCGCTTTCTGCAGATATTTATGGCAGTTTGGAATCACCCATAGTTGATGGAACTGGTAGTATTCAACTCGTATCTCAGGATTTAGATACAACATTGTTACCTGTTAATGTTTTGCTGGCGGAGAACAAGCTTGAAATCAATCCGGACAGTAGTTCAGATATTACTGCAACCATCAACTTGTCTTCACCTCTAGCATGGGATATTCAGTTTGAGGAGCTTCAAAAATATATTTTGCCTCATTTTCATATGCCTTTTGCTGATTATTTTTTGAAAAATTTTTCTGTTTCAGGTCGGTTGAGTGGAACCAATAAAGAACACCGTCTGTTTGGTAGAATTAACCGTGTTGAGGGTGGGTATTTCAGTAATGGTTTTGCTAATGTGCAAATGGAATTTAATAACAAAAAGCAGTTAAATGGCTGGGGTAAATTTGATTTGTATCCTGATAAGGAATACCGGTTGGATGGAGAATTCCGTTTTCATCAGGATGATAACAAGATCGTTTTAAATCAGTTTAATCTTGCTGATCAGTTGTTTGCTAATGTTACGTTGACGGATTTTAATCTATTATCAGGAAATGTTTCTGCCAAATCCCTGGAGATTTCTGATTTTTATAAAACCCGAGAAACAAAGTTGAATGGTACTTTGGATATGAATCTGGATATTTCCGGCAGCCGGCAATATCCACGCCTTGAATCTGAGCTGGATTTAAAAGATTTGAGATATGAAACCCTGGGACCTTATAGCGCACATATGGAGATTGGTCTGGACAGTACGTATTTATCTGTTCCACATTTAACATTGAACTCTTCAGACGCAACACTTTTGTATACGCAAGGCAAGTATAATATACTATCAGATAGTTTGGATTTTTTTGTTAAAGGTGCTGGATTTAATTTTGAAGAAATATTTATTACACCTGAAGACGAAGAGCCTGCATTTATTGGCAACGGTCTTGTAGATATCAGTTTGACCGGTAGTGCAAAGAACCCCAGCGTTGAAGGTTTATTTGCTGTCAAGGACGGCAGTGTGTATGACGTGCCGTTTGATGAGATTGAGGTTGATCTGGGTGCGGGAAAAAGTGATTATTCGGGATTGTTTATTGATGATTTTAGGTTAACCCGTCATAATTTTTACGAGGTAAGAGGGAATGGTGTTTATCCGTTCCACAACAGAGACAGTTTATACATTTACCTAACCGGTGAAGGTAATTTTTTACAGATATTATCAGACAAGGTCAGTTTTTTTAATGAACCGCACAGTGATTGCGTGTTCAATGCCAGTGTAAGTGGATCACCTGAAAATCCCGTTTTAGAAGCTGCAACATTAAAGCTTGAAAATGGCGATATGTATTGCAGTGGAGTAATACCTCCAATGACCGAATTGAGAGGTGATTTTGAGTTTGTTCCCGATGATCAGTTTATCCATGCAAAGTATATTTCCGGCAAGATGGGTGGAAAACCTTTCAGGATATTTAATACGCTGGCACCGGTAAATTCATCCAAACCTTTGGAAAACATTCTGTTAGGTGATACGGGATTAAGTTTGGGTGTTATTATTCCCCAGTCATTTGAAAAAGGAGTTCCGCTTAACATTGATGGGTTAATGGAGCCTGGAGTCTATGGTAACCTGGAGATGATTGGAAGAGATGGTGAAGACCACTTTTATTTTGCATGGATTGATGGTAATCCTACATTCAGGGGAACCATACAGTTGTATGATACTGAAATCATGTACCCGTTTTATGAAGGTACATCAACCCCTGATCCGGTTGTTGAGGACTTTTTTATGCGAATGCAGTGGGATCTTTTAGTTAGACCGATTCAGGATGTGAGGTATGTAAAAACATTTCCCGGTGCTATTGATAATGTTTATGTAAATTTACAAATAAATGAGAAATACAGTGAGTTGGGTTTTACTGGTCAGTTAAAAGATGAAAGTTTCAGGATTATTGGTGAAGCGCGCTCTACTAAAGGTGTTATTGAATACCTGGGAATGGATTTTAGGATAGAACGTGCCGGTGCAGAGTTTGATAAAAGTACGCTTGAACCTGTGGTTTATGGGAATGCAAGAACGACAGTTGCTGATTCTGCGGGAATTCCATCACAGATTTATCTTACCATGCAAACCCATGATATTACTATGGATAAAAAGCCGGTTGATGATATTGCCCGCCTGGAGGATACACGGGGCAGGTGGAACCAGATTCGGTTTAAATTGTCTTCAGATAATCCGAGTGTGGGTGCATCGGAACGACAAATTTTATCTACATTGGGATATTCGAATGCAACGTTGCAACAAAATCCTGCAATTGACGCAATTGGTTTTGGAACAGAAAATTTAATTTTACGACCTTTGATTCGGCCGGTTGAACGATCATTGGAAAAGACATTTGGATTGGATTATGTTCGATTTAGCTCCATGTTTGCAAAAAATCTTTTAGAATTTAATTTAAACAATAACCTTAGGGTAAACAACAGGTTGTCTCTATTGAAAAGTACCCGTCTTGTTGTGGGTAAATACATTGTAGATAATGTATTTTTCCAGTATACAGGTCAAGTTGAATCCGGGATTGATTATCGTTACAAAGATATTAATGTGGGGTTACATCACCGCATGGGATTAGAATATCAGATAAATCCTCGCCTTTTATTGGAACTTGAGTACGATTACGATAGTTTGATATGGCAACGAGAGAACAGGGATGATAAACGTATCGTACTACGGCATTGGTTTCCATTTTAATTGAAAGGAATTTGTATTTTTCCTTTACAATAATGGATGAATTTATTACATTTAGAAATTGTGAAAACAGGTGAGGAAATGCGGATTAGATTTGAACTCGTTTTAGTAGTATTTATTCTTTTAACAACAATGGTCTCGGCACAACGTCGGGCGGTAAAAATTTTGGATGTATCTGTTGAGGGTGCCGTTACTACGGATCCCAGTATGGTACGTTTGAATTCGGGACTGGTACCCGGTACTGAAATTACCGGTGAAAGTATTCAAGACGCTATAAAACAATTATGGCGATTGGAATTGTTCTCTGATATTCAGGTAGTAGTAGATCAGGAACTGGCCCAGGGTATTTATATTACCATCAAGATTAAAGAGTATCCCCGGTTGGATACGGTAGAGATTGCCGGAAACAAAAAGTTGAAAACCGATGATATTGAAGAAGAATTGAATTTTTATAGCGGCCAGGTTATAAATCCCACCTTACTTGCAAGATCTCGTACAAAGATTTATGAAATGTATAAAGAAAAAGGGTATTTGCTTGCAGAGGTAAATACTTCAGAAATTCCTTCTAAAACTGATTCTAATCGGGTGATTGTTCGGTTTTATATGAATGAAGGTAAAAAAGTACAGGTCGAAAAAATTAATTTTTATGGCAATACGGCATTTAGCGACAAGAAATTAAAAAAATCATTCAAAGAGATCAAAGAAGACCGCTGGTGGCGTGGTGCGGATTTTGACCGTGAAAAGTATGATGAAGATCTGGTGAATTTAATCAGTTTTTATCAGAATGAGGGTTATAGAGACGCAGAAGTACTCAAAGATTCAATATATTATAATGAAGAAAAAGATGACATGTTTGTTGATATCTGGGTCTCAGAAGGCAGACAGTACATTTTTGGAGATATTAGCTGGGAAGGAAATGAACTCTTTTCTAATGATGAATTAACAGCCAATTTGCGTTTTGACAGTGGTGATGTTTACAGCAAGCAAAAGCTGGATGAAGCTGTTTATCAGCATATTGGTAGTCTGTATTATGACAGAGGTTATATTTATTCTACCATTACTCCCCAGGAAGTTGTTGATGAAGACAATGACAATAAACTAAATTTACATTTTTATGTTACAGAGGGCAACCAGGCCAAGATCAATGAGATTCGGGTAAGTGGTAATACCAAAACCAAAGAAAAGGTGATCCGCAGAGAGCTGCGAATTTATCCTGGTGACACATTTAACCGTTCATTGCTTGAAAGAAGCCAGCGAGAAGTTTGGATGCTGAATTATTTTGGTAATGTTGAACCGCAGGTAATACCCTCGTCTGGTGACCAGGTTGATCTGGCATTCAAGGTTGAAGAAAAATCAACCGACACCGCCAACATGTCCGCAGGCTGGAGTGAACGTGACCGCCTGATTGGAAGTGTAGGTGTTGGTATGGCCAACCTTTTTGGAAACGGACAACGTTTGAATTTTAACTGGAGTTTTGGACAGTATTATCGCTCATTCAGTATCAGCTTTACCGAACCCTGGGTTATGGACACACCTACCCTGGGTGGTCTCAGCTTTTACGATACTCAGCGTGATGCATATTATTATGGTTATCGCCAGCAGAGTAGAGGTGGCTCCGTAAGATTGGGACGCCGTTTAAACTGGCCCGATAACTTTTTTAGAACAGATTGGATTTATCAATACGATCAGACGACCTTGTCTGATTTTAACAGCTATTATGTTGAAAGCAATCCTAATGGTATTGTATCTTATGACTGGCCTTTGATAAGCAGCAGTATTACCCATATTTTTTCAAGAAACAGTCTTGACCGTCCTGAATTCCCAACAGCAGGTTCTGAAGTGTCTTTAACCACGGAACTTGCCGGTACGGTATTGGGTGGTAATGTTGATTATCAGAAGCACAGTTTTCAGATAGACTGGTTTATGCCATCGTACTGGAAACTGGTATTGTACACCGGGTTCCAGGCTGGTTATATGGAAACGATTGGTGGAAGTTCGAGCATCCCATATCAGGAATACTTTTTTATGGGCGGTGACGGATTGTCACAATCTATTCCTTTGCGCGGTTATGATGATCCATTGTCAGGATACAGCCGTATAGCAGAGGGTGGAAAGGCAATGATGAAATATACAGCAGAAATCCGTATACCGATTGCTCCGAATCCAACAATATTTGCACTGTTATTTGCAGAAGCGGGAGATGTGTGGAAGAGTTTTAGATACGCGGACCCATTCAGTATGAGACGATCTGCAGGTATTGGTGCCAGAGTTTTTATGCCTATGATTGGTATTATCGGTTTTGATTATGGATATGGATTTGACCGTGTGGACGCATACGGTGATCCTGATCCCAAGTGGAAAATGCATTTCGTATTTGGAAGAAGCTATTAAAAAAGTAATTTAACAATAATCAATATAGGATATTGGAGGAAAAAGTGAAAAAAAGTAATCTCATCAAGGGTGCAATGGTAATTTTTATTTTATTGATTGCAACATCATCTTTTGCTCAGAAAATTGGATACATCAATTCACAGCAAATTCTTGCTTCATATAAAGAAGCTCAAGATGCACAAGACAGACTTGATAAAATCAACAAAGAATGGGAAGCTGAAGCCCGTGAGATGCAGCAACAGTTGGAAGAAATGAACGAACAGTTGGAATCTCAACGCCTGCTTTTGAGTGAAGAACGTCAGAAAGAAAAAATGCAGGAAATGCAGGGATTATACCTGAAAATTCAACAGTACCAGGCCCAAAAATGGGGACAAAGTGGTGAGTTTTACAGCGAACAAGATAAACAGATGAAACCCGTTTTTGACAAAATCAACGAAGCTATCAAGCTTGTTGGTGAAGATGAACGCTTTGATTATATTTTTGATACAGTTGCAGGTAATATTGTATATGCCAGCCCGAACCAAACAGACCTGACCGAACTGGTTATTGAAGAACTTGAAAAAGGTCTTGAAACTACAACTAAATAATTGATCTGATAGTATAAATCAGGGCGCATATGTCTTTAACCATAGATAGTATTGCTGAAATGATCGGCGCTGTTGTAGACGGTGACGGATCAAGGGAAATCAGCGGTTTAGCCAAGATTGAAGAAGCAACACAAGGCCAGCTTTCTTTTATTGCTAACAACAAGTATTTCAAGTTTATTGAAACTACGAATGCTTCGGCAGTGTTGGTTGAACCGGATTTCCCAGAGGCAAAAGATAAAACCTTGTTACGGGTAAAAAACCCGTATTTTGCATTCCTCAAACTTGCCCGACATTTTTACAAACAAAAACCTCAGGTTTTACAAGGTATTCACGAAACAGCCAATATTGGTGAAAATTGCGAAATTGGTGAAAATCCTGCAATTGGCGCCAATGTTGTTATTGGTTCGGATTGTAAAATTGGTGCTAATGTTGTGATTCATCCGGGTGTAGTTTTGGGTACCGATGTTTCGGTTGGTGATAATTGTATCCTTTATGCCAATGTTACAGTCCGTGAACAATGTGTAATTGGGAACGGGGTAATCATCCATATGGGGGCCGTAATTGGTTCCGATGGTTTTGGTTTTGCATTTGAGGATGGCAAGTATCACAAATTGCCGCAAATGGGCAATGTGGTACTGGAAGATGATGTTGAGGTTGGTGCCAATACAACCATAGATCGGGCCACACTGGGAGAAACTCGTATTAAAACCGGTGCAAAAATTGACAATCTGGTACAAATTGCACACAATGTGCAGGTAGGTGAACATACCGCAATTGCCGCACAGGCTGGAATTTCCGGTAGTACAAAAATTGGTCGTTATGTTAGAATGGGTGGCCAGGCAGGTTTGGTTGGTCATATTGAAATTGGCGATCAGGCGGCTATTGGAGCCCAAGCGGGTATTACCAAATCTGTACCAGAAAAAGAATTTGTATCCGGATACCCTGCACGGCCTCACATGCAGGCTAAACGAGAAGAAGCAAGTTTGGCAAAGTTACCGGAATTGATCAAAAAAGTCAGAAGACTTGAAGCACAATTACGGGACCTTGAAGGAAAAATTGAATAAAGTTCAACAATTTGGGGTTGTATTGTATTTAATTCATCAATCCCTTATTTATATGTAACTGGCGCATTGCGCATCTAGGAGGTGAAATGCTGACAAACCAACGGACAATAAAAGAGTCTGCGTCCTATGCTGGTGTTGGCTTGCATACTGGAAATAAAACAAAAATAACATTTAAACCTGCCCCCGCTAATTCCGGTATTTTATTTAAACGTGTTGATATTGAAGAAAGTCCTGTGATTCCCGCTGATGTTGATCATGTAGTGGATATTTCACGGGGAACAACGATTGGTATTAACGATGTAAAAATCCATACAGTTGAGCACGTTTTAGCAGCCATTAGCGGACTGGAAATTGATAATATTATTTGTGAAATTGATGGAAATGAACCCCCGGTAGGGGATGGAAGTGCATTACCTTTTGTGGAAGTTTTGCTGAAATGCGGTTTTGAAGAACAGGAATCTCCACGTGATTATTTGGTTATTGATCGTACCATTGCATATTCCGAACCGGACCGCGGTATTGATATTGTTGTATTCCCATCTGACGAGTTTCGTATCACCTTTATGGTTGATTATCAAAACCCGGCATTGGGAACACAATATACATCCATGTATTCATTGCGCGAAGAGTTTGCAACTGAATTTGCAGCTTCACGAACTTTTTGTTTTTTGCATGAAGTTGAAGAACTGTGGAAAGCCGGCCTTATTAAAGGTGGTGATCTGGATAACGCCGTTGTTATTATAGATCGCGATATGGATACAAAAGAGTTGAATGATCTTCGTAAAATGTTTGGCATTGAAGCTGATGTCAGCATGTCATCGAATGGGATATTAAACGGTAAAGAGTTGCGTTATCCCAATGAACCGGTTCGTCATAAAGCGCTTGATCTGATTGGTGATCTTGCATTGTTGGGTGTGCCTATAAAAGGGCATATTATTGCCGCGCGCTCGGGACACAAGGCCAATGCTGAACTGGTAAAACTTATACGTAAAGAATACAAGAAAAAACTGATTAAATCAAAATATCAGATCAATCAACGCACTGGTGTTTTTCTGGATACTGAAGCGATTATGCGAATTTTACCGCACCGCTATCCATTCCTGCTGGTTGACAAGATCATTGATCTGATTCCACAGGAACGTGTTATTGGTATTAAAAATGTGACCATGAATGAACCGTTTTTTCAGGGTCATTTCCCCGGTTGGCCGGTTATGCCGGGTGTTTTGATCATTGAAGCCATGGCACAAACCGGTGGTATTATGCTGTTAAATTCAGAAACGGATCCGGCTGAAAAAGCTGTGCTTTTTACAGGTATAGATAACGTTCGTTTTCGTAAAACAGTAACACCCGGAGATACACTGCGTTTTGAAGTGGAAATGGGACCGTATCGTCGTTCATTGGCAAAAATGTTCGGAAGGGCTTTTGTGAATGATGAGCTGGCTTGTGAAGCAGATTTGATGGCTGCAATAGTAGACCGTAAAAATGTGTGACGGAGCAATTAATTTAGTAAGGGAATAAACTTGTCAGAAATACATAATACAGCTATAGTTGATCCCAAGGCCCAAATTGGAGACAATGTCTCCATAGGGGCCTTTTCTATTATTGAAGGGGATGTTGTAATTGGTAATGGTACCCGGATTGGTACCAGTGTGCATATCTACAATGGTGCCAGAATTGGTGAAAATTGCAATATACACCAGGGCGCTGCGATTGCCAATATTCCCCAGGATTTAAAATTTGGCGGCGAAGAAAGCCTTTTTATTATTGGTAATAATACTACCATACGTGAATGTGTCACGTTGAACCGTGGAACACATGCTTCAGGCAAAAGTGAGATTGGCAGCAATTGTTTGCTGATGGCATATACTCATGTTGGGCATGATACGGTAATTGGTGATGATGTTATCCTTGCCAATGGTGTACAACTCGGCGGACATGTTGTAATTGAGGATTTTGCTATTATAGGCGGTATGACACCCGTACACCAGTTTTGCAAAGTTGGAAGACACTCTATGATAGGTGGTGGATTTCGTGCAGTACAGGATGTTCCGCCATATATCACCTGTGCCGGTGAGCCATTACAGTTTCATGGTTTGAATTCCATTGGTTTGCGTAGACGTGGATTCAAGTTGCCTGTGATAAAATCATTAAAAGCTACTTATAAACTGTTGTTCCGTTCTCATTTGAACGTGAGCCAGGCAGTAGAACGTATTCGTAATGAAGTGGAAATGCTGCCCGAAGTTGAGAATGTATTGGCTTTTATTGAGAATTCTGACCGTGGACTGATCAAGGGAAGCGATGACTAGTAACGGGCATCAGGAAACATGGCGATTCATCAATTCCGGTTTTCTGGATGGCGAAACCAATATGGCCATAGATGTTGCTTTGGCAGAGTGTATGTCTTCGGAAAGCGGTACCCGATTTTGAGACTGTATGGGTGGACTCCTCACGCAATTTCACTGGGATATCATCAAAGGAAAGAAGAAATTGATCTAGAGTTATGCCGTGAAAAGGGAATTGATATTGTATCCCGACCAACCGGTGGAAGAGCTATATTGCATGCTGATGAGTTGACCTATTCGGTTATTATGCCGGAATCAAGCCAGTATTATGAAAAAGAGATTAGCAAGGTTTATGAGGAAATCAGCCAATGCCTTGTTGCCGGTTTGAATATGCTTAATTTTCCGGTAGAGTTTGAACGTGCGGTGCAAACTCCCAAGGATTTTTCAAAAGGGGAATTGTCATCCATGTGTTATGCTTCTACCGTGCAGCATGAAATCAGTTATCAAGGTAAAAAGCTGGTTGGAAGTGCCCAACGTCGGTTAAATGGCGTTGTTTTGCAGCATGGGTCTATTTTGATTGGAAATGATCATTTGGATATTGCGAATTACTTGTCGGGCAAGAGCAGTGAAGCCAAAGAAAAAATAAAGTCGTTTATGATGAAAAAGACCATTTGCCTGAATGATCTAAGTAATGGCAATACTGTTTCATATTCAGATCTTGCGGCAGCTATTAAAAGCGGGTTTGAAGAAAAATTGTATATAAAATTTTTAGAAACTGAACTGACACCCAGGGAAGTCAAAACCGTAGAAAAAATTAAAACCGTATCTATTCATGAGTGAAATAAATAAAAAAGCATTAACCCTGTTGGGGTGCAGCGGTTCTATTGGACAGAATTGTTTGCAAATTGTCCGGCAAAATCCTGATCGGTTTTCGATTTCAGCGTTGAGTGTTCACAGTAATGTTGAATTTTTGATCGATATGGTCAAGGCATTCAAACCTGAATTTGTTGCCGTATCCGGAGTAGAGCCCTCTCTTGAACAGCATGCAGCGTTTGCCGAGCTGGGTGTAAGATTGTTTACCGGACCCGATTGTTTACAGCGCATTGTGCAGGAATCGGAATATGATTTGCTGGTAAATTCCATTGTAGGCAGTGCGGGTTTTTTGCCTACCCTGACCGCTCTTGAACGGGAAAAAGATATTGCCCTTGCAAACAAGGAAACTCTGGTTATTGGCGGCGAGCTGATAATGGAATCGGCAGCACAAAATGGTTGTTCTATTTATCCCATAGACAGTGAGCACAGTGCAATCTTTCAGTGTCTGATGGGTGAGTCTATGGAGAGTGTGGAAAAAATAATTTTGACCGCATCGGGTGGCCCGTTCCGCAATTTTACCCTTGAAGAGATGAAGCAGGTTACGGTTGAGCAGGCGTTAAAAACATCCCAATTGGGATATGGGCGCCAAGATCACCATTGATTCCGCAACCATGATGAACAAGGGATTGGAAGTGATAGAGGCGCGCTGGTTATTTGGTATGCCGGTTGAAAAGATCCAGGTGGTTATTCATCCACAATCCATTATCCATTCTATGGTAGCGTTTTGTGATGGATCCATTAAAGCACAAATGGGTGTTCCGGATATGAAAGTACCTATTCAGTTGGCATTGACCTATCCGGATCGGATAGAATCAGATTTTGAACGGCTCGATTTTTGCGATATAATTGATCTGACATTTCAGGTGCCGGATCTTGAGAAATTCAGGGCTTTGAAAATTGCATTTGAGGCGATTGCAACAGGAGGAACGGCTCCTGCTGTTATGAATGCGGCAAATGAAGCCGCTGTTGACCTGTTTCTAAAGAAAAAGATTGGATTTATGCAAATTCCGGAAGCGATTGAGCGTGCTTTGAATGAACATACTGTTATACAAAATCCGGACAAGGAAACACTGGTAGAAGCGGATTTATTGGCAAGGTCAGATATTTATAAATATTTTTCATAAAAAATGAACCTTTTGACTGTTTTGTACGTCAAATATATGACAAATTATAGGATATAAACAAGGGAACGTGATGGATAGTGTTTTACATTTTACAGGGACATATTTAATACCTTTTATTTTTGTATTGGGACTGCTGATAGTAGTCCATGAGTTGGGACATTTTCTTTTAGCAAAACTGGTAGGGATTCGGGTAGAACGATTTTCTATTGGATTCCCACCTCGTTTGTTTGGTAAAAAAATTGGTGATACCGATTATTGTATTTCCGCCTTACCCATTGGTGGATATGTTAAAATGTCGGGAATGGTTGACGAGAGTCTGGAAAGTGACAGCATTAAAGGCGAGCCCTGGGAGTTTATGTCGAAACCCATGTGGGCAAAAATGCTGGTAATTTTTGCGGGACCGTTTTTCAACTTTTTATTAGCCATGTTTATTTTTATGGGTAGCGTGTTAATTAACGGTATTAACGAGCCTGTTGAACCCATGACCCCCATTATTGGCTCTGTTATGAATGATATGCCGGCTGCAAAGATTGGCCTGGAAGAGGGTGATGTAATTACTGCCATACAGGGTCAGGAGATCCAAAAATGGGATGATCTGGTAGCAATTATTCATAATGTACCTGAAAAAGAAGTTTTGATTGAATGGGAACGAAACGGTGAAGCCATGTCGGGAACGGTTGTTCCTGTTCTGGACCCGATTCATGAAATTGGTTTGATTGGGGTTGGCCCGGTAACCGAGATCCGGCAACCTGGTATTTTTGAGGCGTTTTGGATTGGAACCAAAATGACCTGGAATATGACAGTCATGATTGGTGAGTCTTTTGGGCTGTTGTTCAGCGGTCAGGTTCCTTTTAAAGAAAGTATTGGCGGTCCTATTGCTATTGCCAAAATGACAGGAGAGCAGGCTTCTGCAGGATTTAACTATTTAATGGGATTTGCGGCAATGTTGAGCATTAACCTGGGATTGCTGAATTTACTGCCATTACCTGTCCTTGATGGTGGACACCTGGTGTTTATTTTGATTGAAGGAATTATGCGCAAACCCTTATCCATCAAAATCAAGCTGATGGTACAACAGATTGGTTTGGCTTTATTACTTGCGCTCATGGTTTTTGTGATCTTTAACGACGTATCTCGTCTCATTCCGTAAAGAATTTTATATGAAACCCGGTAGATATTCTGCCGGGTTTTAGTTTTCTCCACTTTATTCATAAACTTAAAATAAACTTGACACTCTCCTATATAAATATTACTTTATGTTTTACATTATCTTATAACTTGAAAGGAGCCGGACGTGGAAATTAAAAAAACCGGATTCTATGATGTGCATGTTGATGCAGGTGCCAAGATTGTAGAATTTGCCGGGTATGCTATGCCTATACAATACAAAGGTATTATTGATGAACATAAACGTGTTCGTACCACGGCGGGGTTGTTTGATGTTTCGCATATGGGTGAATTTCTCGTCCGAGGTAAAGATGCAGAAGCATTTTTACAGCGTATTACAATTAATGATGTTGCCAGCTTGCAGGTAAACCAGGTACAATACTCTGCCATGTGTTATGATGATGGTGGTATTGTTGATGATTTGCTGGTTTACAAGATGGATGATCATTATATGATGATTGTTAATGCCGCCAATCTTGAAAAAGACTGGAACTGGGCTGTTGAACATAAATTGGGTGATGTAGAGTTGGAGAACATTAGCGACGATACATCTCTGCTGGCATTGCAGGGTCCCAAATCCATTGAAATTTTGCAAAAGCTGACAGATGTGCCTGTTGGTGATATAGTATATTACTGGACTCTGCCGGGCAAGGTTGACGGTGTAGATATGTTGATCTCACGTACCGGTTATACCGGTGAAGCGGGATTTGAATTGTGTTTCACTAAACAATATTCATTGCAGATCTGGAACGCACTCATGGAAGCGGGTAAACCTTTTGATATTGAACCCGTAGGATTGGGTGCCAGAGATACACTGAGACTTGAAATGAAATATTGCCTTTACGGCAATGATATTGATAAAACCACCAATCCAATTGAAGCAGGATTGGGCTGGATTACCAAAGCAGACAAGGGTGATTTTATAGGCCGTGACGCTATTGTGAAAATGCTGGAAGATGGCCCCACACGCAGACTGGTTGCGTTCGAGTTGAATGACCGTGCGTTTCCTCGTCATGGATATACCATTACAAAAGATGGTGCTGAAGTTGGTGCTGTTACCAGTGGTACATTTTCACCCATGCTTGAAAAAGGTATTGGTATGGGGTATGTAAACAGACCACATACTAAATTTGGAACTGAAATTGATATTATGATACGTAACAAGGCGGTACCTGCAACTGTAGTAAAACCGCCGTTTTATAAAACATCTGTTTGATTTGATGCAAGAACCAAATATACGGATCTTTGAAATACCGGAACATGTTGAACCGTTCGCATTAAAAGGATCGGTAGCTATTGTGATAGATGTGCTGCGTGCAACATCAAGTATGGCTGCGGCATTGAACCATGGATGCAAAGAGATTTATCCTGTTGTTGATGTGCAGGACGCGTTTGCTCTCAGAGATAAACTTTTGCCACAATCGGTTAAGTTGTGTGGAGAGCGCAAAGGTGTGAAAATTGAAGGATTCGATTTTGGGAATTCTCCATTAGAGTACCAGCGTTCCATTATTAAAGATAAAACTCTGGTCTGGACTACATCAAACGGCACCAAAGCAATGCAGCATGCATTATCTGCAGATTGGATTTATATTGCATCTCTGTTGAATTTGAGTGCAATAGCCAAAGCTGCTGCCGGACATGATCAAGATGTTAATATTTTATGCGCGGGTACGAATGGAAAGCCCACTTTGGAAGATACGGTATGTGCGGGTTTGCTGGCCCGGGAAATTGCAAATATTGAAAAGCGGTTTCATTTGGATAGCACTGAACTCCCTTTCATCGAACAGGCAGAACAGTATGAAAATGATCTGTTCAATATGATGCTGCAAAGCAAGCATGGGCGGTATTTACAAGAAATTGGATTTGAAAAGGATTTACGATTCTGTTCACAAAAAGATTTTTATGATTTAAATATGGTATTTGATAAACGTGTTGTTAAATTAGCACCCTGAGGATATGAGAAACGCAAAAAAGAAAAAAACTGTAAAATATTCCGGAGCTTCATTGCCGGACAGAAAACAGGAAGAGTTGATTGGGTTGTTGCTGATCCTGATGGGTATTCTGATGCTGATTGCACTGTTTACCTATGAACCAGGAGAAGCACCGAATAATATTGAACATCCGGGATTGATTAAAAACGGATTGGGAATTGCCGGAGTTTATGTGGCTTATTATTTGATCCACTGGACCATTGGTTTCCCTGTTCTGGTACTGCCATTTTTCGTGATAGCCTGGGGTATTAACCGGTTGATCGGGAAAAGCCCTTACGAGTTGGCAAGATGGACCGGAATGACCTTTTTGTTTGCATTTTTACTCTCTATTGGTTTTGCCCTGCATGATGTAATATCCTCGGTTGGCAGTTCACCTGCATTCGAGTTTTCCGGGCGTTTCGGTGGAATGGGCGCGCAGTTGCTTGTTATTATTTTTGGCAAGTCTGGTGCGGTTGTGGTATTGATTGGTATTATAATGGTCACGGTTTTATTGTCTACCACATTCAGTTTTGCCGAATTGTACAATATAATCAGTACATTTTTAACCAAATTCTTCTTTCAGGCTGGTATTTTCCTCAAAAAGAGTTTTAAAACACCGGCAAAACAAAAACGTCCGCGTCCGGCATTGGTACGGCACCAGCGTGAAAATGTACGGAAACCCGAGGTTGACGAAGAGGAAGAAGAACCGCCTGTACCAGTCAAGCCTAAAATATTTGGCCGACCCGAACCCAAGCCTGTTATTGATTATGATCCCGAGTATGGTGAATCGGATCCCGGATATGACGAAGAGTTGCAGCAGCAAAAAGCACCTATTGATCCTGCAAAGATTGGGGCTTTGAAAGAACAGTTGAATCTGGAACTGGGTAATAAAGCGAAAACATCTGAAGAAGATGAAGTGGATTTGGATGAAGAACCGCCACCACCTCCCGGTAGACCCTATGAAAAGCCACCAACGGATCTGATGTTTTATCCTGATGAACAGGAAGATTATGTGGATGAAGATATGCTTCAGGCTAATGCACGGATGCTTGAAGACAAGCTGGCGGATTTTGGAATCAAAACCACTGTATTGGAAATTCATCCCGGGCCTGTGATTACCCGATATGAACTTGAACCGGCTCCCGGTGTCAAAGTATCACGAATTACCGCATTAGCAGACGATCTTGCTATGACCATGCGGGCGAAACGCATCCGTATTGTTGCGCCTGTGCCCGGTAAGGCGGCAGTGGGAGTGGAATTGCCGAACATGAATCCGGCAACCGTATTCCTTAGGGAAATTGTAGAGACACCTGAATTTCAGGAAGCCAAATCTCCGCTGACCATAGCTGTGGGTAAAACGATATCAGGCAAACCGTTTATTGCCGATCTTGCTAAAATGCCACACTTGCTTGTTGCGGGTGCTACCGGATCAGGTAAGAGTGTATGCTTGAATACCATCATTATGAGCTTTTTGTACAAGTCCACACCGGAAGAAGTGCAGTTTGTACTGATTGATCCGAAGCGACTGGAATTGTCAAATTATGCCAAATTGTTCAGGCACCATTTGAGCTATGTGCAGGGATCGAAGGAAAAAGTAGCTACATCGGCCAAGTCTGCTATACAGGTCTTTAAATCTGTTGAGCAGGAAATGGAACGACGTTATGAAAAACTGGCCGGAGCGGGTGTTAGGAATATAGAAGAATATAATGAACGTATTCGTGATGGCATATACCAGGCAGAAGGTGAAGAAGAAACGAAAACTTTGCCCTATATGGTCGTCATTGTTGATGAGCTGGCGGATTTGATGATGACTTCGCAAGCCTCAAAAGAGGTTGAAGAGCCTATTGCAAGATTGGCCCAGATGTCTCGTGCTGTGGGGATCCATTTGATTTTAGCAACACAACGTCCTTCTGTTGATGTCATTACAGGTGTGATCAAGGCAAACTTTCCGGCACGTATGGCATTTCAGGTTGCCTCCAAGATTGATTCCCGGACCATTCTGGATACAAACGGAGCTGAAAAATTATTGGGTCGTGGAGATATGTTGTATCTTCCACCAGCAAGTCCTGAAACAATTCGTATCCATTGTGCGTTTATAAACTTGAACGAGATTGAAAACATTATTGAACATATACGTCATCAGTCTCCGGTAGATAAAAAACCACTGCCTCTCTTTACAGAAGCTGAAGAAACATCCAGTTATGGTGGAATCAGCGGAGATAGAGACGCCTTGTTTAATGAAGCACTCAAACTGGTAGTACGGCACCAGCAGGGTTCAGTATCGCTGATACAGCGACGCCTCAAAGTTGGATATTCACGTGCCGCAAGGATTATTGATGAACTGGAAGACGCAGGTGTTGTAGGTCCGTTTGAGGGCAGTAAAGCGCGAGAAGTTTTGATCTCGCCCGAAGAATTGGAAGCTATGGAAAACGGTGCTGTGGACAATATGAGTGACGATGATGATGAGTATCTTGAATAGAGGAACATTGAGAATGAAGAAAATTTTAGTATTGATATTGATTGGTTTTGTGTCTCTGGCATTTGCCAAAGATGATGCCAATGATCTTTTAAAAGATGTGCAAAAGACCTATAAATCTAATAAAGATTTAAGCATACATTTTACTCAGAAATTTTTATGGAAACTGACAAAAGAAGAGATTACCATTGCCGGCAAAATATTTGTGCAGGATGGTGAAAAATTTCGCTTTGAGAATCCCGATAATCTGATCATCAATGATGGCAAGGCCCTGTATACGCTGAGTTATGCCAATAATCAGGTGATAGTAAATGATGCCAAGCAGGGTGGAGATCAACCTTTTTTAAAGAGCTTTATTGAAAAATATGTTACTGATTATAATGCTGAATGGGTTGAAGAAAAATCGGGGATTGTTCATTTACATTTGACAGCGAAAAGCCAGGATGAATTTGTACGTCAGGTACATTTGTGGGTGAACAAGGACTCTAAACTGATCAACAAGGTATTGCAGATTGATGCAAATGAGAATGAAACCACCTATATTGTGGATTCCGTGGATTTGGATACCAAACTCACCGCAGATGATTTTAAAATTTCCAATATGGACCAGTACGAATTGATTGACCTCCGATAATATATTATAGTACCATACTTGCACCAGGGGGGAACATGAAAAAGATCATATTACTATTATTTTTTGCTTACATCTCACTCCTTTTTATGTTTTGCGAACGTGAAAAAATTCCATTATCAAATGTATCAGAACCTGAACCAGTTACCGATGTTGATACGGTGTCTGTTCCGGAAGAACCTGCACCGGAGCCTATTAAGGGATTGAATATTGCATATCTGCCCATAAAAACCGGTAATGTGTGGACCTATGATTATTATAAAGAAATTAAAAGTGGTGTTTCCGGTGAATCATGGGATATTTACGGTGAAATGGGTTGGACTGTTATTGACTCTGCATTGATTGATACCCTGGAATATTATACTGTTGATACACAGGTTGCCGGAATATCCATTCATTACTTTTTTGATAATCCATCCATTGAACCGGATACGAATTTTAATTATTCTGATTCAAAACAGTTTCAAATAGTAAAATATGATACAGTGATTTATGAGATCCAATATGAAACCAGTTGGAACCTTTCAATCAATAATTACGTATTAGAACATTTTAGCCAAATAACAACAGATACACTTTATATCAGAGGGACTGACTATTATCCGTACTATGAAGTGACCAATGTTGAATTTGTTAAAGAATTTGGGATTTCATTTCTTGAATGGGGACAGGGATCAAACTCTTTTGTTTACGAAGCATTAAAATTAAAGGAATATAAAATTGAGTAACGAAACTATATCGAACAAGACGATACTGATCACGGGAGCGTCATCTGGGATTGGCAGGGAACTGGCAGTACAGTTGGCGCAAAAAGGGAATCGCTTAATTCTGGTAGCACGTCGGGAAGATCGGCTGCTGGAGCTGGTAAAGTCTTTGCCAAATCTGGATCAGCATTTGTTTTTTCCTTGTGATGTCAGCGATGAAAAAGCAGTACAGAATGTGTGTGAATCTTTATTGGAAGAGGGAACCGAGATTGATCTGCTTTTAATGAACGCTGGAATGAGTTTTGGATTTAATGTGAACGATATCAACCTGGACCATTTTCATCATGAATTCAAGGTCAATTATTTTCATACGTTGTATTTTCTGAAATATCTGTTGCCGGGGATGATTGAACGTAAACGCGGTACCATTGCAGCTGTTGCGAGTTTGGCGGCGTACCGTGGGATGCCGGAATCAGCGCCATATTGTTCCAGCAAGGCGGCGTTGTATAATTTGATGGAGAGTTTGCGTATTGATCTCTGGAAGACAGGAGTGAATTGTGTGATTATTTCACCGGGATTTGTAAAATCCGAGATCACGGACCGGAATACGTTTCAAATGCCATTTTTGATGGAGACAGACAAGGCGGCTGCGAGGATTATCAGGGGGCTTGAAAAGGGCAAGCTGGAGATCCACTTTCCGTATCGTATGTCAATGTTTGGTAAATTTATAAAATTGTTACCACATGGCGTATATACCCGGTTGATGCAGGGAAAGAGGGATTAGCGGGAGATGGTAAAAAGTAATCAGTTGTCAGTTATCAGAAGAAAAGCTGTTAGCTGTCAGCTATAAGCCATCAGCTTTTAGCCACGGATGGATGCTGGCAAGCGGGATGAATGTCCCAAATAAATATTCCGCGATGCAGGAATCTGCATCACGATCAAACCACGGATGGATGCAGTAATCCGGGACAAATATCCCGATGATATATTCCACACGGTATCCGTAAGTTGTCGGATTGCCGTGCGATCAAATTGTATTGAGGAAATGAACTCTAGTATTTGTTTTTAAATGTTTTTACAAATAAAATTGTCTTGTCATCATTGTTCAATGCGGGTGATGTACCCAAAGCAATTTCTTTGTATTCTGCTTTTTCAATATCTATTGCATATATATGGGTGCTGCTACAATAATCAGTTCCTGCGATAACATGCGTACCTTGAGAATTTATATTCAGTATCTGATTGGGGCCAATGGCCCTACATTCTTCATGGATTTTATCTCCCAAATTATAAAAGCTTTGTGTGTTTGCATCAAATACTTTGATTCCGCAGAATGGTTCTCTCGTGAGATAAACTAACCGGTCACCAGCCGGGGCATATTGCATTTTTGTAAACCAGATAGCATTCTTGTCAATTTCGGATATTTCGCTGGTAATTAAATTATAACTGTAAAGCGTTGTTGTGCCCGAGTAATTTATCTCTTTATTATAGTTGTTCATATAATAAAGTATTTCATCATTTTTACCAAAGCAGGGCGATACAAAGGGATTGGAATGCAGGTTCTCCTCTTTTACCGTTATCAGCGTTACCGAGCTGTCTGAATCCATATCATACAATTTGATAGCTGGCTTCTCTTGGTCCTCTTTATCAAATACGCATACATATACAATTTTTTTACCATCACTTGAGAAACGTGGGTAACGTTCGACAATTGATGGCGTATTTGTGATTTTTTTCATTTTAAATGATTCTGTGTCAATTATGTACAAATCTGAACCGTCACCGCCACATCTAATAGCTATATTATCCCCATTGGGACTAGTATCAATGTCAATATTACAGTCCGGTATTCTGATTTCTTTAACAAGCGTTCCTTCAAGATCGTAAATATATAGATCATCACGGTTCACTAGAAATTGGGATTTATCACCCAACCAATATATATCCGCGCTTGTTGCTTCCACACCACCGGCATGATTTACAAGCGTTTCAAAATTTTCTCCATCTATTGAAATAAGCGAAATAAAAGATTCATAATAGAAATATTCTGAGGATTCCTCTTCTACAGGTAATGAACACGCCATAAAAATTATGATCAATATTAAAATGTAAAAAGCAAATTTCAATCGTGTATACCTCGTTAAAAGTGTTTATCGAACAACTGCGATTTTTTTGATAATGGCTTGCTGGCTGTCCGTTGCTTTGAGAAAATAGATCCCGGCGGCCAGATTGGGCAGTTGGAACCTGACGGACTGTTGCCCCGCGTTGAATTGCCGATTAAAAGTTTGGATTCGTTGTCCCAGAATATTATACAATTGAAAATCCATTTTGGATTGTTTATGTATATCCAGTTGAAAGGAGATCGATTGTCCCGCTCTGCTGGGATTGGGTGAGGGTTCGGACAAGCTGAACCGGTTCGGCACCTGCTGGGATATTGGGGCATCGTCAATGCCGGTGATGAGATCGTTTATATTGAAAATACTGGCATAGACGTTTTGTCCGGTTTCAGTATCGCGGATATCGGTACAGGCAAAGACGATGTGGTTGCCGATGCGTTCATATGTGAAATCAGTCATGTTATATAAAGTTCTTTTCGGAAAACAGCTTAGCGTGCTTTGTGTGTAAAACTCTAATTCAGTTGTAATTAGTTGAAATTTAGCTGAATAAGCAGAATTAAACAAAAATGTATCATCATTTAGAGGAAGAACATTCAATGATCCATAATAATTGAATGAGGTTTCGAGTTGTTTTAAAATCGTTCCTGATGTGTCAATGATTGTAAACGTACCATTTCTGTGATTGACAAGTTTGGATTCAGTAACCGGGAAAAATTTTGATTGCCCATATAAACCCGAAAATGATTGAACGCTAAATGATTGCGGATCAAATAAAAAATAATTAAAATTTGAATGAAACCAGATTTTAGTATCAGGTAATTTTGCTATTATAAATTGTTCACCGTTGTTAAATGGATTGAGGATACTTGTTTCACCTATTATATCTCCGTTAGAATTAAATAATGCAAAATGAATCCTGTTTTCCAATAGATTAAAAACAACAAATGATGAATCATTTAGCTTTTCAAAATAAAAAGTGAGAGTAGAGTCAAACAGTGTTTTTTCTAAAAGTATAGTATTTGTTTGTAAATCATATTTTTTCATCTGTAAAATATTAGATTCCATATTTTTGACTAGAGTTACGAGTTCTGTCCCATTATTGAAAAACATTCCATTGGCTGATGGTAAATCCATTTCCTGATTAATAATGGTGCCGTAAACTGACATTTTAGCTGTTTTAGAGACACCTGACTCTTTAAATGTGACTGCAAAATTATTATCGTCAATAGAACGAATATGTGAGCATTCCTGGTTGGCCCCGGTATCAGGAGCTTTTAACGTTTTAAACTGTGAAATTGAATTATTTTTAATTTTGAATAGCTTTGCCTGATTGTTATCAACAGCTGGGAGAAACATTTCCTCGTTTTCATTTAAAAATATTTGTGTGAACTTTTTGCGGTTCAACGATTGAGGCAAATCGAGATAATTATCAGATATGGATTCAACCAGATCATCTTTAATTTTAATAATTTTTGCCCGAAAGTGGTTTCCTGCCAGCAAATATTTTATATTATTTGACTCATTGCTTATGTGATAGATATCGCTATAGTATTGTTCGTCACCAATATAATAATTTTGTTTTTCAAGAATTGTACTACTTGTATCCAGTTGTATTGTTCTTAGTGTATCTCTTGTTGCCCATAAGAACAAGATAGTGCTATCTGTTATCATCTGAGCATTTGCCCAATATTGCTCAAAATCGTAATCTATAGAGTCCAGGTATATTTTTTTTGCTATAAGATCTGAATGGCTCGGTTTGTCAATGTCAATTAAATCTAAAAATACTCCAGGGTGAAGTGTTAGCATCCATGATTGGCTTTTATCATCATTTTGTGCTATCGAATAATTTGATACGAGTTCTTCGTAACCATGATTGTTTTCATTATCCCAATAATCTATGTATAGTGGATAAAAATCAGGAATTAAAGTTGAGAAATGTGAATCTTGAATTGCAATATTTATAGAACCACAGTTATTTTTGATCCAGATGTTTCTTTCTTGTGTTCGATAAAGTTCAAACTTTTCAATTGGATTAAAATAATCACATGGATTATAAAAAATAGATTCAATCTCTTTTTGTTTCGTAATATTTGTATCGTTTTGAAAATGTTGGAAATCATAGTTTTCCAAGAATCCCGATTGTGAGTAATATTTACTAAGGATGGTATATTTATCATCTTCAGCCGAGACATATGTGTCTCCCGGAACTTTAAAGGGTGTATACAATTCATTTCCATTTTGATCAAAGATATTTGCCCATGCCTGATCAGGAACTCCACGATCATCAAGCCAAATAACCATAAATTTGTCCGGTGAAAGCACATGCAGGGAAGTAGAGGTGGCATTGAAATCGTTAGAATCCGGTTCGGTGTGGACAAGGATGTCTGTGATGTGTTGTGCTGATGCATTTATATGTACTAGTAAAAGTAATAGTATTGAGTAATTTAAAATATTTTTCATTGTTCTTCCTTAAAGTTATCCCCCCGAGGGACGCTCGCTCATGGACGGGAGTTGGTTATCGTATCACTGCGATTTTTTTGATAATGGCCTGCTGGTTGTCTGTTGCTTTGAGAAAATAGACACCGGCGGCCAGATTGGGCAGTTGGAACCTGACGGACTGTTGCCCCTCGTTGAATTGCCGGTTAAAAGTTTGGATTCGTTGTCCCAGAATATTGTACAATTGAAAATCCATTTTGGATTGTTTATGTATATCCAGTTGAAAGGTGATTGATTGTCCCGCTTTGGTGGGATTGGGTGAGGGTTCGGACAAACTGAACCGGCTCGGCACCTGCTGGGATTTGGGGGCATCGTCAATGCCGGTGATGAGATCGTTAATGTTGAAAATGCTGGCATAGACATTTTGTCCGGTTTCAGTATCGCGGATATCGGTACAGGCAAAGACGATGTGGTTGCCGATGCGTTTGCGCGTAAAGTTTGTCAGATAAGGAGAAGCATTGGGGAATATTTCCTGGGGATGCAAGCATTCCGTTTCCAAATTCAAGTTGAAAATGTTGAACATATATTGGTTGTTTATTCTATAGGGTAGTATAAAATAGGCATCATTTATCAATATGGGGTAGGAATAAGAACCGTATTCCGCTTGAAATGATATGTGATTTGACATCAACTCGATATTGCTTGTATCAATTAAAACTAAATTGATTGTGTATTCGTTTTGAATTTTTTTAATTGATAAATCTAAAAACAGAGAATCGTTGAGTGGGGTATTGTATTTCTTTACTTTGGGCGTGTACCGGACCGTTTTATTTATCGGGTCCCAAAGGGCATAGTTTCTATCATTCAACCAGAACTTGCCACTGGGCATACGATATACTGTAAGATTGTCATGTTCTTTTTTATATTTTTCAAAAACCAATGAGTCTATTAATGTACCATTGGTATTGAAAATAGAAATTTTGTTTTGATAATCCTGCTGCGTTTGAAAAACAAAAAACTGATCATCATTTAATTTGCCATACGTAAATGTGTTTAAATGAGGTCGTAAGAATTTTTCCAATAATAGTGAACCATCAAGGGCATTGAATTTGTGCAGGGTTACATAATCCGGACCGCTGAAATATTCAATATTTAAATGTAAAAGTTCTTCTCCATTGTTAAAGAGCAGACTACCGGGAACGGGCCAGGATAATGGTGGTTGATCTCTTTCTCCGTCCATGTTCATATAAACAGATTTATAGTATTTGTCGGACTCGGTATATCTAATGGCAAAGCTGTTGTTGGTTTTTTTGAATATTCCAGGAGTGTTTTGACTTGCTCCGTTACCGGTAAAAGACAGGTTATTGCAAGGTTGAAATGTGCTTCCTGAAGATTTGTAAAGAACCGGATCATTATTTTTTATTGCTACAAAAAACAAGTCTCCTGCTGAATTTTGAAAAAAACGGTCTGACAAATTGAGTGTACCATAATTCTCAAAGTCTGTAATAGATTCAGAAATATTGGTGATATGATTATTTTGAATTGTTATTTTTTTAAGTTGATTTATAATACCTATATAAAGAAACATGGTCCCGTTTTGTTTATTGCTCAGATGAAAAGTAGACAATTCGTGATATCCGGGATCATTCACATTATCTTCTGGAAAAGGTAGAAACGCCTGATAACTTTTTACTTGTCCGCTGGTATCAATATGGGTTTCGATAAGGGAATCTTTTTTTGCCCAGAAAATTACAATAGAAGAGTCGTTTTCAGTTTCAGCATGCAACCATTTTGAAAAGCCCCAATCGGTTGAAAGCGTGTCGTTTAAAACGATTTTTGTTTTTTTTGTTGAACCGGTTTGATCTATTTTGCATAAAAGTAACTGGTTTTCTCTGGGCCCGTACCACCAGTAATTGGAACGACTGATTACACACCAGGCAAAACTATTATCTGTGGATGGGAATAGTGAAAAATGTTCTGCATCTGTTGTTCTATCATTATTGCTTAATGAATCCGGGTGATAAAAGATATTCCAATTGGATTGTGTTGTGCCCAGCATTTCATTTTGTGTTGCCCAATATATAGCACCCCCCGAATTATGAACATAGACATTTCCCCAGGATGTGCGCGTCATTGCTAATCCTTCTCCTGTAAAGCCTGTTCCACACATGCCAACATATTCGGAATATAATGAGGTAGGTTCTGATATCGGTTGATTGTTATTGAAATGTTGATAATAACCTTCATGTGTTTCCATAACGGGAGTAAGGTTGTAGTAGGAACCTAAAACCGTATAACTATCCTCGTAAACTGAAATGTCATCTCCCCCTGGGACCATAAAGTCATCATAAAGAATATCTGCATTTTCATTGAGGATGTTTGCCCAGGCCATTCTGTGATCACAACGATCATCATTCCAAATAACTATAAATTTTTCCGGTGAAAGCACATGCAGAGAGGTGGATGTGGCTTTGAAAGCGTTGGAATCCGGTTCGGTGTTGACGAGGATGTCTGTGATGTGTTGTGGATAGGTAATGAATGGCAGATACAAAAGAACAAACACTACAATACGTACAAAATAGTTACGCTTGGTCATGGTTCTCTCCCAAAGAATATGTAGTAAATTGATCCTTCCGTATCTGCCCCTTGGCCCTGATTAAATATAATAGATTGGTTATATCGATGCAAGTGTTTTTTTACGTGAAACGTAAAACGTAAGATGCCAAATGTGAGATTTAAAGTTGTCAGTAGTCAGTACTCAGTTGTCAGAAAATACGTGATAGGTAGTTGAGGGAAAAAGTGATTTATGTAGGAGGTGGGACGCAGAATACAGGTTTTGAGTAGGGATCGGTCTTAGCCCAATCCCCTCATTGTGAATATTCAAGTTGAGATTGTTGACTCGTTTAAGAATATTCAATATATTTACAAGTATTAATTTAAGGAGTAAATTATGGTTACTATTTCTCTGAAAAAGTGGATGGGGCTGAGTTTAGTAGTTTTTCTTCCATTTATTCTATTATGTAAATCGCAGAGTGGAGAGCCTGTTTCATCCGGCAAGAGTGAGCTGGTGATGCAACTGGAATCCATTTTTTATGATGCGAATTTTGGACAAGTACCGCAGACGGTGTTTGCCGCTGAGAATTATGGTGCCGTTGCGGATGGAAAGACCATCAATACAAAGCAGATCCAATCCGCTATTGACGCGGCCAGTGCCGCCGGCGGAGGGATTGTAACGCTGCCGGAAGGTACGGTTTTGAGCGGGGCATTGTTCCTCAAATCCAATGTAGAGCTGCGACTGGATGCGGGTGTTGTGCTAAAGGCTGTAAACAAGGATGAAGAATTTCCGGACAAATGGACACGCATTGCGGGGATTGAAATGGACTGGCCCGTGGCGTTGATTAATATTTACCAGGTAGAAAATGCGCATGTGACGGGCAAGGGGATGATTGACGGCAACGGCAAATTCTGGTGGGACAAGTTTTTTACCCTGCTGGAACCATATACTCAACAGAACATGCGCTGGGCAGTGGATTATGATGCAAAGCGTGTACGTCCCGTTGTTGTGTACGAGTCGAAAAATGTGCGCTTGACAGACTTTACGGTCAAGCGGTCGGGATTCTGGACCGTTACCATGACCTACAGCGAGCGGGTATATGTAAAGGGTCTTGTCATTCGGAATAACATTGGCGGGCATGGACCCAGTACAGATGGCATTGACATAGATTCTTCTCAAGATATATTGGTTGAGGATTGTGATATAGACTGTAATGATGATAATTTCTGTTTAAAAGCGGGACGAGACGCAGACGGATTACGTGTTAACCGTCCTGCTGAAAATATAGTGGTCCGCAATTGCATCACCGGCAAGGGGCATGGTTTGATTACCCTGGGCAGCGAGACTTCGGGAGGGATGCACAATATTGAAGTGTACGGATTGGATGCCAGAGGGACTAATAACGGTATCCGGTTTAAATCCGCCAAGGTGCGCGGCGGTGTGATCAGCAATGTCTGGTTTCATGATATCCAAATGGACAGTGTGAAAAATCCGTTTCATTGGGAGTTGAACTGGTTTCCCGAATACAGTTATCCCCCGCGTCCCGAGCATATTCCGGAATCGGAATGGCCGGCGCACTGGAAAGCCATGCTGACAAAAGTCGATCCGCCGGAACGGGGCATTCCCGAGTTTTATGATATCCGGATTTCGGATGTAACCGCAACCAATGCGGGGATCGGGATTTATGCCAATGCGTATGAAGAAAAACCCATCCGGGATGTGGTTTGGGAACGTGTGTCTATTGAAGCACAGAATGGCGGCAAGATTACCAATGCTGTGAACTGGAAAATGGATGATGTGAGTCTGCTTGCAAAAACACCGATTCAGACCCGGAATTGTAAAGATGTAGAGTTGCCGGAGGGGAAATAAAAGTTATCAGTGCTCAGTATTCAGAAGAAAAGCTGTCATTAATAAGCTATTAGCTTTTAGCCACGGATAGATGCAGAAAAACGGGACAGATGTCCCGTAGCAATATTCCGCGATGCAGGAATCTGCACCGCGATCAAGTTATCAGTGCTCAGTATTCAGAAGAAACGCAAGACGGCAGATGTGAGACGGAAAGCTACAAGCTGTTATATATTCCATAGGTGAATGTGTTAGATCATGATTTGGGACGAATGTCCCATGTGTATATTCCGCGATGCAGGAATCTGCATCGCGATCAAGTGAGGAATTGGGGATTTGTAGGGACCGGTCTCAGATCGGTCCCTACATTAAATAATTGATATAATCTATAAATAAACAGCGATCAATCCCAGCAAGCCTACTACTGTGAGGTAATACAGAGTGGGGATGATGGTTTTTCTTAGGACTGCGCCTTCTTTGCCCAGGAGTCCCACAGTCGCTGATGCGGCTACTACGTTGTGAATGGCGATCATGTTACCGGCTGCGGCACCTACGGCCTGCAATGCAACAGTAATGGTGCCGGAGATCAGGAGTCGTTCTGCTACACTATACTGGAACAGGCTGAACATGAGATTACTGATGGTATTGCTGCCGGCAATGAATGCTCCAAGAGCGCCAATGGTCGGGGCGAAAAAGGGCCAAATGCCTCCCACCGAATCCGCTACCCATTGCGCCATGGTAACGGGCATGCTGGACATGTCTACCGGGTTGATTCCAGAATTGATATAGAGCCGTACCATGGGGACGGTAAATACGAGGACGAATCCTGCGCTGAACAGGATTTTAACTGAATCGGTTACCGCAGACTTTAATGCTTTGAAATCCATGCGGTGCAGGAATACGGTGATCAATACCACGAGCAACAAGATGGAACCCGGCAGATACAGGGGGGTGGATGCTGCGGTTACAGGCGTTCCCAAAATGTGTGTCCATTTGATGGCAGCGGTTTTCAAAAAGGCGCCTATACCGAGACGAGGCAGGCGGGTCAATACCAGAAATAATGCTACAAATAAATAGGGCACCCAGGCAGCGGCAAAGGAAATTTTGTTGGATGGATTGGTTTCGGGTTTGATCTCTATCTTGCCCAGCCATTCTGCAGGCCAGGTGTTGGATTTGGGGAAATCCCATTTGTCTTGCGGAATCAGGATTTTTTTATGTGCAAGCCAGGTGACCAGAGGCAATCCTATCAATGCGCCTAAAAGCGAGGGGAACTCGGGTCCCAATAACACGCCGGTAAGAACATAGGGGACAGTAAATGCCAGTCCGCTTAAAATTGCAAACGGGGTGATGGATAAACCTTCTTTCCAGGAGCGGTTCTCTCCGAAAAAACGTGTCATCATGACAACCATGAGCAGAGGGATCAGTGTGCCGGTGATGGCATGAAAAATTGCTGAATAGGTAGTGATATTGAGCAGCAGCCATTGCATATTATGACCGGATGCGGCTAGTTGGGCCAGGAGTTCAGGATTTTCTAGTCCGCCATTAACGCCAATGAGGATGGGGGTACCCACGGCACCGAATGTAACGGCGGTGCTTTGTATCATCATGCCTATCATGACTGCGGCCATGGCCGGGAAGCCGAGTGCGACCAGCAGAGGGGCTGCAATAGCAGCGGGTGTACCAAAGCCTGATGCACCTTCTATAAACGAACCAAACAGCCAGGCGATAATAATTACCTGAACGCGCCGGTCATCGCTGATGTGAGAGAATCCCGCGCGGATTGCGGATATAGCCCCTGAATATTTTAGCGTATTTAACAACAGGATTGCCCCAAAAATGATATAGAGAATGTCAAAGGTGATAAACAATCCCTGTATACTGGAAGCAAGTACAACAATCCATTGTACATGCCAGAACAGCATGGAAACGGCAATGGCGATAATGAATACGATGGGCATGGCGTATTTGGCGGGTAAACGAAATCCGACCAGCAGGACCGCGGCGGTCAAAATCGGGAGCACAGCTAAGAATGCGTAAAACATAATCGGGTGTATTCCTGTATTGTGATGTTTTATGATGAGTAGGATATGGTAAGTATAAAAAATATAAAAGGCAAGGGGGAAACGGCAGACGATAAATGGCAAACGGCAAACGTGAAATGTAAGACGGAGAAAAGTAGTCAGTTGTTTGTTGGTAAGACTGTAAGGGCGGTATGAGATAAATTCAAAGCTAGATGTGGTTTGTAAGCTTTATAATTATTGAATTGCATTTTTGACAAATCTTGGGTTTTTTAACTAAATCAAAATTATTTACTTGCATATGAATTTAAAATAGTATTTATTGATATGGGTGTATTTTTCCATATAATCCTATAAATGTTGTAGTATTAAATACTGTGAAAAATGTAAATGAGATTGGGGATAATGCAAAATAATTTACTAACAATTTCAATAATTCTTCTAGTTTCAATTTTCATAGCTAATATATTAATATTGATATATATGTTCAAACAAGCTAGAATTAAAAATAATCATAATAGTGATTTGAATGCTAATTATTTGGATTTAAATTTTAAATTTCAACTTGTGATTACAACTCTTTGGGTTGTAGGTGTTGCCATAACTACACTTGGTTGGAATGTTAAAACCCAAATAGTTGGAGAGCTGAAAAGTGAGATTTTGTCTGATGTAAAGGATGATCTGGGAAACCTAAAAGGACAAGCTGAATTACTTAATTTATCTTATAAAGAAAGTTCAAATGCAATTAATAATATTCAAAATAATTTATATAATCTTGAAAATTCGACAATGCAATTGATTGGAAAATATGATAAATTAGATAATTTACTTAGTGAACGTATGATGAATATAGAGACAATTTTAAAAATATATATTGTACCTGATATTAAACTAGTTAATGAAGATAGTACTTCACATTACGATTATAAAAACTTAAAACCAATTAATTCATCAAATTTACCTAAATTTAAAAAACCACCAATTGTAATGATACAAACGACTGCTGGAGCCCTTACTTTTGATATTGAAAAGAATACTGAAGAATATATTGAGATACGTCCTAATATGATTCATGGGGAAGAATTATATTTAACATTTTGGATTGTTGAGAGAGAATGAATTTTTTAAATAAAATTTTACTGGATTAATATGCAACAATACACAAGCTTTATTTCTGAACACTCTGCTGAATTCCCAATAGTGTTTAAAATTAAGGAAATTTTAAGGTCTGATTTTAATGTAATTTGTCCAATTTTTCCTTGGTTAAATCGTGAAGGAAGTAATATTTCAAAGGTAATTCATGCAAATGAAAGATATATGCTTTTAGGTTTATTCCCAAGGCGGCCGAAAGTAAATAAGCATAATTATAATGAAATTTTAATTAAGATTAATGAAGAGATAGTTGAGTCAGCTCAAATTGCTGAAGAGTACGGTTTCCCTATGGTTGCTGGTTGTCCTTTAGCTAATAATTTTAAGGAATTAGCTAATAGCCCTGATTGCATTTGGATAAAATTAAATAGTAAAACTGATAAATTTATCAAGATAGATAGAAAAAAATTAATTGCTGATTATTTTGATGATAATCTTATTTTTGATCCTATTTTATTAAAAGATTATGTTTTGAAATATAATAATTATTATAGCCTAGATATGATTATGGATGTAATTAGAGATATAAAAAGATTATCTTATGGAAATCATTTTTTTCGATTTGTAAGTTATAAACCATTATATTTTTTACTTCAATCTTAATAAACCACAATATAAAAACAACCTATCCTATATTAAATTTTATATCTTGCAAAAATCGTAAAAATTGGTTTTATTCTAAAAAAAACACTCACCTGTAAAAAATTAAGGGACTCTATGAAAAAGACCATTCCTGTCTTGCTGTTTGTACTGATGTTGGTATTTTTATTTTCCGGTTGTCAGTCTATGAACAAATCTATGCGAGTTAACGATCTGCGATGCGAATATATAGGCAATCCGTTGGGTATTGACAGCACTACTCCCCGATTAAGCTGGAAACTGGCAGCAGGCGGGTATAATCGCAGCCAGTCCGCATATCATATCCTGGCGGCAAGCAGTCCTGATTTGTTATCTGAGGGTTCTGCAGATTTGTGGGACAGCGGCAAGGTGGATTCGGACCAGTCCGTAAACATTCCCTGGGGCGGTAAAGAATTGAATTCACGCCAACAAGTGTTCTGGAAAGTACAGGTGTGGGACGAGCAGGGAGCAGAGTCTAAATGGAGTGAAACCGCCAAATGGGAGATGGCGTTATTAAATGCGGAAGAATGGCAAGCCAAATGGGTGGGTGTAGAGGAAAGCAAGGAACCTGCCGAGATGAAAACCGGTCCTGCCCCATGGTTTCGTAAAGAATTTACAATTAACAAATCCGTTAAACAAGCCCGCGTCTATGTTACCGGTTTGGGATATTATGAATTGTTTTTGAATGGCAGCAAAACCGGTAATGACGAACTGGTCCCCGCGCAAACTAATTATGAAAAGCGAGATTTGACAAAACTGATTTATGATTATGATGATCAATCTACTACCCGGGTATTGTACAATATTTATGATGTAACCAGCCAGCTCGTACAGGGCAAGAATGCGGCTGGAATTGTGCTGGGCAATGGCTGGTACAATCAACGTGATCGGGTATCTGAAGGACGTATGTGGTTCAATACACCGAGATTTTTTCTACAGTTGGAGATCGAATATAAGGATGGTGAACGTCAAACTCTGGTTGGTGATCGTTCCTGGCAGTATACCACAGAGGGGCCCATTCGTCATGATGGACTATTCACCGGCGAGCATTATGATGCCCGCATGGAAATGCCCGGCTGGAGCACTGCGGATTTTGACGCGTCTGGCTGGCAGCAGGCCAATCTGTTAAAAGCACCGGATGGCAAGCTGTATCCTCAACTTGCGCCAAGAGACGGCATTATTGATACGATAAAACCGGTATCCGTCAAACATACAAAAGATAATGTTTATGTCTATGACTTTGGACTCATGTTCTCGGGATGGGTAAAGTTGAACATAAACGGGAATCGTGGAGATACATTGCATTTGCGTTTTATCGAAGAACTGGGCAGCGATTACAATCAGGCTGATCAGTATATATGCAAGGGTGGCAGCGAGAGTTGGGAGCCCAGCTTTACCTGGCATGCGTTCAGGACGGTAGAGATCCGGGGATCGTCCGTTCCACTCGACCTAAACAGCATCAGCGGGCGGGTTGTAAATACCGTTATGGATACAGTAGGTTATTTCAACTGCTCGAACGAGCTGTTTAATAAAATACACGATAACTATATTCGTACCCAGTTGGGCAACATGCATGGCAGCTTTAGCAGTGATTGTCCGCACCGTGAACGTCTGGGGTACACCGGTGACGGATCACTTTTGGTTGAATCATCTATATTTAATTTTGACATGACCCGGTTTTATGACAAATGGGTAAATGATATTGATGATGCCCGTAACAAGAAAACCGGATTTGTTCCGCATACCGCTCCGTACGAAGGTGGAGGCGGTGGACCTGCATGGGGTTCGGCATATGTGATTGTTCCCTGGTTTTATTATGTTTATTATGGCGATACACAAATATTGCAGCAGCATTACGAAGGTATGAAACAATGGGTGGACTATTTGGGGACACGCACAGACAAGGAAGGCATTGTGGTGCGTGAAGAACCAAACGGATGGTGCCTGGGTGATTGGGTTACTCCCGAGGCGATAGAACTGCCCGAACCATTGGTGAATACCGGTTATTATTATTATTGCGCAAAACTGGTTGCACAGATTGCCGATGTTCTTGACAAACCTAAAGACAGAGACCATTATTCGGCACTATTGGATGAAATTCAATCTGCAATGGATAAACGCTATTACAATGAAAAAAATCAACAATACTGGACCAGTTATCAGGGCGCGGATGTTTTTCCATTGGCATTTGGTATGGTTAAAAATGAGAATATTGATGGTGTTTTCGACAGCATGGTTGAAAATATTGTCAAGAACCGTGAGCATCTGGATACCGGTATTTTGGGTACACCGCTTGTACTGGAAGTATTAACAGATATGGGACGTGAAGATCTTGCGTTTATGATGATGAACCAGCGTGATTTTCCGAGTTTTGGTAATTATATACTGGGTAAAGGGGTAACCACCTTGTGGGAAGAATTTAGTGGTAAAAGTTCTCACAGTCACCCCATGTTTGGCAGTGTGATACGATGGTTTTATAAAGGGCTTGGGGGTATTAATCCTGATACTGCCAATCCTGGATTCAAGCACATCATCATCAAACCCATACTGTGTGGTGATTTGACTTTTGTGAATACACAGACCGAATCGTTTTACGGCCTAATCAAGAGCAATTGGAAACTCGATAAAAATGGCAACCTGAAAATGGATGTGGAAATACCTGTCAATACAACAGCAACTGTTTACGTACCTGCAACGAGCGAGGAGCTGGTGTCAGTCAATAGTGAGGTCGCCCAATTTGTCAGAATTGAGGACAATAAAGCGGTTTACAAGGTGGGATCAGGGGTATATACATTCAAGTCCCAGGGAGCAGCGAAATTGATGAAGCCCGTACATTTGCCCACTCCTATTATAACAAATGTGGATACGCTTTACTTTAAACCCAATACAGCGAATATAGAGATTTCTGCCAGTAATAATGCAGATATCTATTATACTCTTGATGGCAGCATACCTGACGGGAATTCCATTAAATATACCGGACCTTTAGAAATTAAAGACAATACAATAATCCGGGCGGTTGCTATTAAAGATGGATTTATAAACAGTTATGATAGAGCCGACAAGGTCCGATTTATTGATCCTGCTGTAAATGGAATTGCTTATACGGTTTATGAGGGAGAATGGAGCGATTTGGGTCCTGATCCGGAATCTGATAAATACAAAGTGGCATCTACCGGCAAGACCTTTGAATTTGATGTGAACAAGATTGAGAGGCGCGGTGATTATGTGGCTATCCGCTTTGAGGGTTCATTTGATATAAAAACACCGGGTAAATATACTTTTTATGCGAATGCCAACGATGGTTGTGTACTGAAAATCGATGGAAAAACGGTGGTATATGATGCGGGTGCTTATGCTGCACGTAAAGAATTTGATGAAATAGACCTAAAAGCCGGCCGTCATGATTTGGACTTGTTTTATTATGAAGTAACCGGTTCTGAAAGTATGGATTTTAATTTCAAAGGTCCGGGATTTGAAAAGCAAATGTTCCCACCAGAGTGGATGACAATTCCCGGAGACGGGAAATAATAGATGGGAAAAGTAATCAGTTATCAGTAGTCAGTAGTCAGTAGTCAGAAAAAAACTATCTTTATTAGATATATTACTATTGTAATAGACCCATATCTTGAGCCTTTACTGAAAACTGATGACCAGGTACTGAGAACCAGATTGTTGAATTATTACCTTTGCTTAATTTGTAAAAATTGATTTTATTAAAAATACACTTTTCTGTTAAAATTTTGAGGGACTCTATGAAAAAGACCATTCCTGTCTTGCTGTTTGTACTGATGTTGGTATTTTTATTTTCCGGTTGTCAATCCATGAATAAATCCATGCAGGTCAACGATCTGCGTTGCGAATATATAAGCGATCCGTTGGGGATTGACAGCGCTACTCCCCGATTAAGCTGGAAACTGGCAGCAGGCGGGTACAATCGCATCCAGACCGCATATCATATCCTGGCGGCAAGCAGTCCTGATCTGTTAACAGAAGGTTCCGCGGATTTGTGGGACAGCGGTAAGGTGGATTCGGACCAATCCGTAAACATTCCCTGGGGTGGTAAAGAATTGAATTCACGCCAACAGGTATTCTGGAAAGTACAGGTGTGGGACGAGCAGGGTGCAGAATCTGAATGGAGTGAAACCGCTAAATGGGAGATGGCCCTGATAAACCCTGCTGACTGGCAGGCAAAATGGGTGGGGGTATCGGAAATCAAAGAACCTGTCGAGAAGAAAACCGGCCCGGCCCCGTGGTTCCGCAAAGAATTTACTATTAACAAGCCCATTAAAAAAGCTCGGGTTTATGTTACGGGTTTGGGATATTATGAAATGTTTTTGAACGGAAGCGAGACCGGTAATGACGAACTGGTCCCCGCGCAGACCAATTATGAAAAACGCAATCTTTCGGGTTTGATCTATCATTACGATGATCAATCCTCTACACGGGTTTTCTACAATATATATGATATAACCAGTCAGCTTGAGCAGGGCGCCAATGCTGTGGGAATTGTTCTTGGCAATGGCTGGTATAATCAACGTGACCGGGGTGCCGAGGGCAGAATGTGGTACAATACACCACGATTTATCATGCAGATCGAAATTGATTATGCCGATGGTGAACGTCAACGGGTAGTGAGTGATGATACGTGGAAATTTACCACAGAGGGACCCATTCGTCATAACGGACTATTCTCCGGTGAATACTATGATGCCCGTATGGAAATGCCCGGCTGGAGTTCAGCGGGATACGATGCATCGGGTTGGCAGCAGGCCAATCTATTAAAAGCACCGGATGGCAAACTGCAGCCCCAGCTTGCGCCAAGGGACGGTATTATCAATACCGTAAAACCGGTTGCGGTAAGACATACGGAAGATAATGTTTATGTCTATGACTTTGGACACATGTTCTCGGGTTGGGTAAAATTGAACATTAACGGTAATCGCGGAGATACATTGCATTTGCGTTTTATCGAAGAACTGGGCAGCGATTACAGCCAGGGTGATCAGTATATGTGTAAAGGCGGGCAGGAAACCTGGGAACCCAGTTTTACCTGGCATGCGTTCAGGACTGTTGAGATCCGGGGATCGTCCGTTCCACTCGACCTAAACAGCATCAGCGGGCGGGTTGTAAATACTGTTATGGATACAGTAGGTTATTTCAACTGCTCGAACGAGCTGTTTAACAAGATCCATGAGAATTATATCCGTACCCAGTTGGGCAATATGCATGGCAGCTTTAGCAGTGATTGTCCGCACCGCGAACGTTTGGGCTACACTGGTGACGGATCGATTCTGGTAGAGTCGTCTATTTTTAATTTTGACATGACCCGGTTTTATGACAAATGGGTAAACGATATTGACGATGCCCGTAACAAGAAAACCGGATTTGTTCCACATACCGCTCCGTATGAAGGCGGAGGCGGTGGCCCTGCATGGGGTTCAGCGTATGTAATTGTTCCCTGGTACTATTATGTCTATTATGGTGATACACAGATATTGCAGAAACATTATAAAGGTATGAAGCAGTGGGTGGAATACCTGGGTACTCGCACAGACAAGGATGGAATTGTCGTTCGGGAAGAACCAAACGCATGGTGCCTGGGAGATTGGGCTACTCCTTATCCCATGGAATTGCCGGAACCTTTGGTGAATACCAGTTATTATTATTTCTGTGCAAAGCTGGTGGCCCAGACCGCGGATGTGCTGGGTAAAGCCGCTGACCGTGATGAACATTTGGCCCTCATGGAAAAGATAAAAACTGCACTGGACAAGCGGTATTATAATGAAGAAAATCAACAATACTGGACCAGTTACCAGGGCGCGGATGCGTTTCCATTGGCATTTGGTATGGTAAAAGAAGAGAATATTGATGGTGTTTTTGACAGCATGGTAGAGAATGTTGTTAAAAATCGTGAACATCTGGATACCGGTATTTTGGGTCTGCCGCTTGTAATGGAAATGCTGACGGAAATGGGTCGAGAAGACCTTGCGTTTATGATGATGAACCAGCATGATTTTCCCAGCTATGGTCACTATATCCTTGGCAAAGGCGTTACTACGCTGTGGGAATATTGGGACGGCAAGCTTTCGCACAGTCACCCTATGTATGGAAGCACAATCCGTTGGTTCTTTAAAGCACCGGCAGGTATTAATCCGGATCCTGAAAATCCGGGATTCAAGCACATAATCATCAAACCCGTTCTTTGTGGGGATTTGACCTATGTGAACGCCGGGACAGAAACATTTTACGGTATGATCAAAAGCCATTGGAAGCTTGATAAAAAGGGCAACCTGAAAATGGATGTAGAAATACCTGTCAATACAACGGCAACAATTTATGTACCTGCAACGAGCGAGGAGCTGGTGTCAGTCAATAGTGATGCCGCCCAATTTGTCAGAACAGAGGACAATAGAGCGGTTTACAACGTGGGTTCAGGGAAATATACATTCAAGTCCCAGGGAGCCGCAGAGTTGATAAAGCCGGTCCGTTTACCTGTACCGATTATTGACAAGGTGGATACATTGTATCACATTCATGATACAGCATACATACCCATTCGGGCTACAAATCATGCGGATGTGTATTACACATTGGATGGAAGCGAGCCTACTGTAGAATCTGAGAAATATACGGGTCCGGTAGAGATTAAAGAAAACTGCACCATTCAGGCGATTATGGTCAAAGAGGGATTTATAACCAGTTATCCTGCATCTGCCAATGTCCGTTTTATTGATCCTGCTGTAAATGGTATTGCGTATACTGTGTATCATGGAGAGTGGGGCGATTTGGGTCCTGATCCCGAGACCTACGAGTTTACAGTGGCATCTACCGGAAAAACTTTTCAGTTTGACGTAAACAAGATTGACAGGCGGGGTGATCAGGTGGCAATCCGTTTTGAGGGTAAATTTGATATTATGACACCCGGTGTTTATACCTTTTATGGTGATGCCAATGACGGGTGTGTGTTGAAAATAGACGGCAAGACGATTGTTTATGACGCAGGCGCGCATGCTAAACGTATTAATTCCGGCAAGATCCAGTTGGACAAAGGTCGTCATGATTTGGACTTGTTCTATTATGAGGTTGTTGGCTCTGAGTCCATGGATTTTTATTTTGAGGGGCCGGGATATGAAAAGCAGGCGTTTCCTCCGTCGTGGATGATTTTGCCGTGAAGCAAAAGTAGTCAGTATTCAGTAATCAGTTATCAGAAAAAAAACGAGGCCCGGTTCCAGAGTGTCCGTCCGTCAGATGGCGGGCGGATGTATCGAAGGAAAAGGGCCTGAATGTTCCGCTCGATAATACTCTGTCTAAAACGCTGTATATATTATCTGGTTCAAAGGCTCTGCCTTGGAACCCATTTATTTAGCCACGGATTTGCTCGGATGAAACAGAAAATTTGATTAATGATTTACTGTTTTCATGTCAACAAGTAGAATGGTGTTTTTTACTCCATCCAAAACTCTGTTTATCCTTAATTTAAAAATCTGGATTAAGGTTTTACCGTGAGGTCCATTAAGTAAAAGCCAGCGGGACGAATGTCCCGGATTAATATTCCGCCCGGCATGAATATGCCGAGCGATCGGTATTTAAAAATCTGGATTAAGGTTTTACTGTGAGGTCCATTAAGTAAAAGCCAGCGGGAGAAATTAAGCGAATGGGGGATTTCTGAGGTTGCTTCTTGCTTTGGATTTTCAATAAGCGTTGCTAATAATAGTGACTTGAGATAATTAAATAAATACTTGCATTTAAATATATATTGAACTATTTTTTAGTGTATTTTGAACCATAAATTGATTCATAGGTGTGGCATGAAATCTATAACTGTACATAATATTGATAGTCAAGCAAGTAGAAAAATTGAAGAATTGGCTAGAAAAAACGGTGCAAGTCTGAACAAGACTATAAAAATGCTTTTGTACGATGCTCTTGGCTTGAATAAAAGAAAACAGGATTTTTCAGAGTTTTGTGGTGTTTGGTCTAAAGATGAGGCAAATGTGTTTGATCAAAAGACAGCAGAACTCCGTGAAATTGAACCGGATCAATGGAAATGAAACGTTTATTAATTGATACTAATGCGTATAGTCATTTGCTGGCAGGCAATAAAATTGTGTTAGAGGCGATTTCAAATGCAGAAATGGTATACATGTCTGTTTTTGTTATTGCTGAACTATATTACGGATTTCGGGGTGGTAGTAAAGAGATACAAAATCGTGAAATCCTGAATAAATTTTTGGAAAAACCTACCGTTCAGTTATTAAATTCAACATTGGAAACTGCCGAGTATTTTAGTATGATCAAAAACGATCTTAAACTTTCAGGAACACCTATTCCTATTCAGGATATCTGGATTGCTTCGCATGCAATGGAAATTGGGTCAACTTTAATAACATTCGATAAACATTTTGAATATATAAAAGGTTTGCGCATTTGGCATTTATAAATTATCCATTAGGCCATGATCTTGTTTAACAGCAAAACTATAGGGGTAGCAATGAATGATTATAAAATTATTTCATTAGTGTTTATTGTATTATTTTTTAATAATTGTTCACAAAATCAAAAGAATCCCAGATTAAATGACATGGTGTTAATACCTGCTGGTCAATTTGAAATGGGAATAACTGAAGAACGGGCTGAATACATAGTAAATGAAGCTCCTGGTTTTTCTAGTTTAGACTGGTTTAAAGATGAGCAACCGAAACATAAGGTATGGATTGATGATTTTTATATTGATAAATATGAGGTAACCTTTGGTCAATATTTGAAATTTGTTGAAAAGTCCGGGTATACTCCCAAAGGTAATTGGAAAGATCATTTTGAACCGGGAATGAAAGATTACCCAGTATATGGAGTTACTTGGCAGGATGCCTTTGAATATGCAAAGTTTTATGGAAAGCGTCTACCTACAGAAGCAGAGTGGGAGAAAACAGCCAAAGGTGGTAAGGATTACTTGTATCCCTGGGGAGATGAACTGATAATGGGGCAGGATAATTGTCAGGATTATAATCTTGAACCTGTAGGACAATTTCCGCCAAATAAATACGGTATATATGACTTGGGAGGAAATGTACAGGAGTGGTGTATGGACTGGTTCAGCAGGGATTATTATTTCGAATCCACTTCTAAAAATCCACTTGGCCCCAAAGAAGGATATGTTAAGGTGATTCGTGGTGCATCCATTAATAAAAATTGTGCTTTTTACTCACATACGGGATATCGCAGTTATGCTGATGATAAAAGTCTGGAAATGGAGTTTATCGGCTTTCGATGTGTTTATGTAACAAAAAAAAACTGAGAGTTTCTTCTGTTCTATATGCTGATTTTGGTCGAAAATGGATGTTACCTGAATTAATATACCCCAGGCATCCCGTCCGCCAGCTTGCGGACGGATGTATCGAAGGAAAAGGGCCGAATATTCCGCTCGACATTACTCCTTTAAAAACTCTGGTTTTGGACGGAAAGGACAGGATAAACACTGTTTATCCTGAATTTAAAAATCTGGATTAAGATTTTACCGTGAGATCCATTGAGTGAAACCCAGCGGGACGAATGTCCCGGATGAATATTCCGCCCGGCATGAATATGCCGAGCGATCAAATTATTTGTTGTTATTGGATGTTGAATGAACCGGGCCTTCGATACACTCGTCCGCTATACGGACTCGCACTCAGGCACCGGTGCGTAGTGTGTTGTTGCAAAGCTGACAAGAGCAGATAGAAAACTGATAGCTGGGAGCTAACAGCTAATAGCATTTAAATCATTCCACAGCAAAAGAATTATGTGATCCATGATTGAAAACCTTTGAAACTGCATATAATTATACCTCTTGTTTTTTTCGTAAAAAATGATTTTATTCTAAAAAATTACACACCTCTCTAATCCAAAAGGAAAAATATGAAAAAGACGCTGCTGGTTGTTACTGCTGTGCTTATGTTTTTATTGTTATCCGGTTGTCAACCAATGAATAAAGCCATGCGGGTTGTGGACCTGCGTTGTGAGTATATGAGTAATCCTATGGGTGTTGAAAACTCTGCGCCCCGATTGGGATGGAAGCTTGAGGCAGGAGGCCATAACCGGAGCCAATCCGCTTATCGTATTCTGGCTGCCAGCTCGCCTGATTTGCTCATAACGGATACGGGTGACATCTGGGACAGCGGCAAAGTAAGATCTAACCAGTCACAGCATATTGTGTACGAGGGCGCAGAACTTGCACCCCGGCAGCAGGTGTTTTGGAAAGTACAGGTTTGGGATGAAACAGGTGCGGCTTCTCTCTGGAGTGAAATATCATATTGGGAAATGACGCTGAATCCTGATGCCTGGCAGGCAAAATGGGTGGGGGTTGCCGAGGGTAAAAGTCCGGAGGAGGTTGAATACGGTCCGGCCCCCTGGTTCCGCAAAGAGTTTAATATCGACAAACCTGTTGAAACTGCCCGCGTTTATGTGAGCGGTTTGGGCTATTATGAAATGTCCATCAACGGGACCAAAACCGGAGACGATGCACTGGTTCCCGCGCAGACCCACTATCAAAAACGGGTAAATAATAATCGTGTTTATGATTTTGATAAAAATTCGTCGACACGGGTTTTGTACAATATTTATGATATTACCGAGCAGCTGCATGCAGGACGCAATGCAGTGGGTATTGTGCTTGGGAATGGCTGGTATAATCGTAGACATCGTGATCCTAACGGCTGGGTTTGGTACAATACACCGCGATTCATTATGCAGATCGAGATCGAATACCAGGATGGCGAAAAACAAACCATTATAAGCGATGAAAGCTGGCAATTCAGTACAGACGGACCAATCCGTTATGATTATATTTTTACCGGTGAGCATTATGATGCACGTATGGAAATGTCCGGATGGGACAAGGCAGGTTACGATGCATCTGGCTGGCAGCAAGCCAGGTTGTTAAACGCACCGGATGGAGCATTGCATCCACAACTGGCACCACAGGATGGAGTAGTTGCAACTTTGAAACCGGTCTCTGTCAAGCACACAAAAGAGAATACCTATGTTTATGATTTCGGGCAAATGTTTACAGGGTGGGTACGTTTGAATATAAAAGGGAATCGTGGAGATACCTTGAGAATTATCCATAATGAGGAGCTGGGCAGCGATTTTAGCCAGATCGATCATTATATCTGCAAAGGCGGTACCGAGATTTGGGAGCCGCGATTCAGTTGGCATGCATTTCGTACGGTAGAGATCAAGGGTTCGTCTACGCCGCTGGATATAAGCAGTATTACAGGGCGGGTCGTTAACACTGCAGTTGATACGACAGGATATTTTCACTGTTCAAATGATTTGTTTAACAAAATCCATCAGAATTACATCTGGACACAATTGGGCAACTTTCACAGCAGTTTTAGCAGTGATTGTCCGCACCGTGAGCGTTTGGGATATACCGGAGACGGAGAGCTTTTGGTAGAAGGCTCTATATTTAATTTTGATATGATGCGGTTTTACCGCAAGTGGATGAATGACATTGATGACGCGCAAGACAAGAAAACCGGATTTGTTCCGCATACTGCGCCTTATGAGGGCGGCGGCGGCGGTCCTGCCTGGGGTTCGGCAATTGTTGTGGTTCCCTGGTATTATTATCTTTATTACGGGGACACAACTCTGCTTGCAAAGCATTACGAAGGTATGAAACACTGGGTCGAGTTTTTGGGCAAAGGAACGGACAGGAACGGGCTGGTGATACATGAAAATCCCGGTGACAGTCCGTTGGGCGACTGGTGTCCGCCCGATCCATTGGAACTGCCGGCACCGTTGGTGAATACCAGTTATTATTATTTCTGCGCTAAAACCGTTTCTGAAATTGCCGGAATTTTGGGGAATGACCAGGACCATAAGAAACTGGCGGCATTGGCAGACAAGATCCAGAACAATTTTAATAAACAATATTACGATGCAAAAGAACAGCGCTATTGGACCAGTTACCAGGGCGCAGATACGTTTCCACTTGCCTTTGGTATGGTAGAGCAGGATAACATTGCAGGCGTTTCTAAAAGCATGGCCGAGCATGTGATGGGAAACCGGGGCCATCTGGATACCGGTATACTGGCAACGCCGTTGTTGTTGGAAACGTTGACAGAAATGGGACGGGAAGACCTGGCATTCAGCGTGATGAACCAGAGTGATTTTCCGGGATTTGGATATTATATACTGGGCAAGGGTGTAACAACCTTGTGGGAAGACTGGGACGGCCACAGCTCGCACAGTCACCCCATGTTTGGCAGTATTGACAAATGGTTTTTTAAAGCGTTGGCAGGTATTAATCCGGATCTGGCTGATCCCGGATTCAATCACGTTATCATCAAGCCTGTGCTGTGCGGTGATTTGACATTTGTAACTGGAGAGTACGAGTCCATATATGGTATGATCAAAAGCCATTGGAAGTTGAAAAATAATAATCTCGTTATGGATATAGAGATCCCGGCAAATACGACTGCTACTGTATATGTTCCCGCAGTGGATGGAGAAAGTGTATCTGTAAACAAGGGGCCTGCAGAGTTTGTCAAGGCGGACAAACAGACAGTGATCTATAAAGTTGGTTCCGGTAAATATCAGTTTGTTTCAAAGGGCGCAACAGAGTTGATCAAAACCGTGCATTTGCCTGTGCCGATTATTGCCAAAACCGATACCCTGTATCACAAACCGGACGCGGCCAGGATTAAGATTACCGCAAGCAATGATGCGGATATTTATTATACACTGGATGGCAGTCTGCCGACAACCGAATCGGAAAAATACAAGAGCCCCATTGAGATCTGGGATGAAACCACGATCCGGGCTATTGCGGTAAAGGAAGGATTTTTAACCAGCTATGACAAGACCGACAAGATTTGGTTTGTTGATCCCCGGGTACAGGGCATTGCGTATACGGTATATGAAGGCGAATGGGAAGGCTTTCCGGACTGGAGTCAGGTGAGAGAGGTCTCTTCGGGGATTACCTATGAACTGGATGTAAACAAGATTAAACGTCGCGGGGATTTTGTGGGAATCCGGTTCCGGTTTGACTATGAGGTTAAAACCGCGGGTAAATATACATTTTATGCCAAGGCCAATGATGGTTGTTTTGTATCCGTTGATGGCAAAGTTGTGGTAGATGATGAGCCGGAAGGAGGAATCCGCTTCCTGGATGGCAGTGTAAACCTGGATAAGGGACGTCATGCTATTGACATCTTGTACTATGAGAACGGTGGAACGGAAAGTATGGAAATTGAAATTGAGGGACCGGGAATGGAGAGACAGCCGTTTTCGGATCTTTGGGCGTTAAAGCCAAGGTGAGTTGTCAGATGTCAGTATTCAGTTGTCAGATGGTAGACGGCAGAGGTGAGACGTTAAAAACAATAAGAATGAGTAGTTATTAAAATGGATTCAGATTACACCGGGCCTTTTATACAATCACCTTCGGCGATCACTCGGGCACCGGTTAATATTATAATTATAAGAACGGATGTGGTATGAAATTAAAGTGGTATAAGTTAACAGTGATGGTTTTGATGGTAGTAGTATTGCAATCCTGTGGGACAAAAAATATTGTTCCTCATCCCGGTAAAGAAGTAGTTTTGAGGTTGGAACCGGGTCCTGATAATTTCCGCAACAGTGAAGGTGATTTTATTAGGTTAAAAGATGGCAGAATTCTGTTTGTGTATAGTCATTTTACCGGTGGCAATGGTGACGATGACAGCGCTTATCTTGCGGGACGTTTTTCAAGTGATCAGGGACTAACCTGGACGCAGGAAGACAGTTTGATTGTTGCAAATGAAGGGGGGATGAATACCATGTCCGTGTCACTGCTTCGACTGGGTAGTGACGAGATTGCATTGTTTTACGCAATTAAAAATTCGCAATCAGACTGTGTGCCATATATGAGAATATCACATGATGAAGCCAAATCGTGGAGTGAACCCAGACGCTGTATTCAGGATAAGGCTTATTTTGTGATGAACAATGATAGAGTTGTAAAGCTCGGTAGCGGCAGGATTTTAATACCGGTAGCAAAGCATACCCGGAATAATGTTTTTGTTTCAGGTGCTGATATTTTATGCTACTATTCGGATGATAATGGTAAAACTTTTATAAAAAGTGCTGTAGCGGGTAATCCTAATCATGTGATCACCCAGGAACCCGGCATGATAGAGTTGAAATCGGGCAAACTTTTGATGTTTTGCCGTACGATTGTTGGGACTCAATATTTTACATATTCTGATGATCATGGAGAAACCTGGTCGGATTTACAACCGGGTAATATAACATCACCACTTTCACCGGCTTCCATTGAGAGAATACCATCCACCGGCGATCTGTTGCTGGTCTGGAATAATTGCTATGAAGACGCGCGGGATGGCGGTATGCGCACACCTTTTCATCTTGCCGTATCTTCGGATGAAGGTGAGACCTGGAAACATATCAAAACCCTTGAAAGTGATCCGAATGGATGGTATTGCTATACAGCAATCGAGTTTCTGGATGACTGTGTGTTATTGGGGCATTGTGCCGGAGATCGACGTAAAAGCAATGGGCTTGAAACCACACAGATTACTCGGTTGAGTTATGACTGGATTTATGCTGATGCAACGGCAGAGCCCCGGGTTGTTAAAGATAAAGATGGGACCATAGAATTGGCCTGTGATGATGCGGGTGCTATGGTCCGTTATACGCTGGACAATAGTCTTCCTACTTTGACTCATGGTGATATTTACAAAGGACCTTTCCAGGTAACCGGAACAACACCTTTGTCAATGCAGGCATTTGCAACCGGTAAAACACCCAGTGAGATAGTTCATGCAAATGTAGGTAGTGATGTTTTTCAGGAAGCTTTAAAGTTAGATGCAGACTTGAGTCCCGGTTTGTTTTATCAATATTATGAGGGAACTGCTTCAAGAGCCGAACAAATTAAAACGTTGAAATTGGTCACTTCCGGGATTCAGTCGGAAATCAATCTTGAACCAAGCAGACGAAAAAATGATTTTGCAATTGTTTATAACGGATATGTGGATATTCCGCAGGACGGTCAATATACATTTTATCTGGAATCCAATGACGGGAGTATGCTCTACATTGATGACAAGCTGCTGATTGACAATGACGGCGGACATGGCACGTATGAAGTGGATGCAACTGTGGCGTTAAAAAAAGGAAAACATAAATTGCAGTGCGAGTATTTTCAGATGGCGGGTGGACTTGGTTTGCAATTGAACTGGAAAGGTCCCGGTTTTGACAAATCTGAAATCCCTGCTGAATTGTTGTTTCATGGAAAATAAAAGTTATCAGTAATCAGTTATCGGTTGTCAGTAGCCTAAAAAGATAAAAGACAGTAAAGCTGTTAGTTTGAGTTGGGCGATGAAAAGCATCGGGCCTTTTATACATCCCGAAGCACGTTCGGGATACTCGGGCACCAATAAATATCGATTATTATTAAAGAACGGGTAGGTTATGAAATTCAAGTGGTATTTGTTAACAGTGATGGTTTTGATGGCAGTAGTATTGCAATCCTGTGGTACGGATAAAGTAGTTCCTCTTCCCGGTAAAGAGGTGGCATTGAGGTTGGAGCCGGGTCCTGATAATTTTCGTAATAGTGAGGGTGATTTTATTACGTTAAAAGATGGTCGGATTTTATTCGTGTATACACATTTTACCGGTGGTAATGGAGACAATGACAGTGCTTACCTTGCCGGTCGGTATTCAGATGATAAAGGCCGTACCTGGACCCAATCCGACAGTTTGATTGTAGCCAATGAGGCGGACATGAACATCATGTCGGTTTCCATGCTGCGGTTAAAAACAGGTGAAATTGCATTGATTTATTTGCGCAAGAATTCTGAAACCGATTGTGTACCGTATATGCGGATTTCCAAAGATGAAGCAAAATCATGGGGAGAACCCCGGAGGATGATTCCGGATGACGGTTATTTTGTTATGAATAATGACCGGGTGGTGCAGTTAAAAGATGGCAGGATATTAATGCCTGTGGCTCTGCATGTTGATGAAAACTATAACAGTCCAATTGCCCGTATTATGAGTTATTACTCGGATGATAATGGTGTCACATTTCATAAAAGCAGCGAAGCCGCGAATCCCAATAAAGTTGTTACCCAGGAACCAGGGATTATCGAGTTGAAATCCGGCAGACTCTTGATGTTTTGTCGAACCGATGCCGGTGAACAATATTTTACCTGGTCGAATGACCGGGGAGAGACATGGTCCGATCTTGAACCGGGTAATATAAAATCCCCGTTATCTCCCGCATCTATTGAGCGTATACCTTCCACTGGCGATCTGCTGCTGTTATGGAACAATAATTATAAAGACGCACTGGAAAGCGGCAAGCGAACACCCTATAATCTGGCATTGTCATCAGATGAGGGAAAAACCTGGAAAAAGATCAAAACGATTGAGAATGATCCTTACGGATGGTACTGTTATACCGCCATTGAATTTTTAGAGGATTGTGTACTGTTGGGCCATTGTGCCGGTATCCGTCGTAACAGCAATGGATTGGAAACCACCCAGATCACCCGGTTGAGCCTTGACTGGATCTATTCCGAGGCAACCGCTGACCCGGTGATTAAAAAAGATAAAGATGGTACTGTTGAACTGGATTGTGAAAACGGGGCGATTATCCGTTATACGCTGGATGAAAGTCTGCCTGCACTGACTAGAGGTGTGTTGTATAAAGAACCGTTCACTGTGTCAGGTTCGACTATTTTGCTCATGCAGGCTTTTTCGGATGGGAAACCGCCCAGCCGTATCGTCTCTGCATACGTAGGTGTTGATGTGTATCAGCAGGCATTACAACTGGGTGCCCAGCCGGGTCCGGGAATATTCTACCAGTATTTTGAGGGCAGTGCGACGAAATGTGATCAGATCGAAAAGCTGCCGTTTGTTTCTTCAGGAACTCTGGACGGATTCAATATTGACAAACGTCGTCGTGATTATGATTACGCGTTTATTTTCAATGGATATGTGGATGTTCCGCAGGACGGGCAGTATGTTTTTTACCTTGAATCTAATGACGGCAGTGTGCTGTATATTGATGAAAAGTTGGTGATCAATAATGACGGGGGACATTGGACTCGTGAAATGTCTGTATCTATTGCTTTGAAAAAGGGCAAGCACAAGTTAGAATGTAAATATTTTCAGATGGCTGGCGGGCAGACTTTGAAATTGACCTGGAAAGGGCCGGGAATTGAAAAGAGTGAGATCCCTGCTGAATTGTTGTTTCATGGAAAGTAAAAAGTTATCAGTAATCAGTTATTAGTTGTCAGTAGCATAAAAAGATGAAAGACAGTAAAGTTATTGGCTTGAGTAGGGCGACGAGAAGCACCGGGCCTTCGATACATCCCGAAGCAAGTTCGGGACACTCAGGCACCGGTGAATATTTTATTATTGAAAAGTAAAGATTTGAAATGTATTGATAAAGCTCAGCCTGGCGAGAGAAAATCCATTGACTTGCTGGTGGATTGGACGCAGTAAAACTTTAGATGAGAAATGATCAATCCCCCCAGTGGTTAAGCTGGGGGGATTTTTATTTAAACGGTTTCAGGCACTATATAAGGTGCGCGGTAAGTACGTGTCAACATTGCATTGGCATTTTCATTGGTGAATTTTTCCGTTTCCGGATCAAAAGCCAATTCAAGCCCATTCTGATACGTCATGTTGTGCAGATCCAAATCCAGTCCCCATGCCAGGTTCTTTTCTACCATTTGCCATGCGTCATAGGCCACTTCATTTTCCAATACCTGTTTGGGGGTTTTGAATGGTACCTGTTCACCCAAGCGTTGAGAAATGTTTGGTAAATGACATAATGCCGAAGAATAATGACCTTCAAGCACATCTGCATTCAATTCTTTAACATTGTGACTGCGTACAGCATTAATTAAGTTCTCAAAATTATTACCCGGTTTAACTGCGGATTCAAAATCATCCAGTTCAATGGGGGTACCACCGTCTTTGGGATAAAAGCGTTTATCATCAAACATGCCTTCTGTGGTATAGAATTCATTTGTCACTTTGCGCGGCATTTTGGATTCACCACCAACAAGTCCCCGTGTTTCAAACAACATTAACACATCACCAAACTGCATCATGGCGAGCTGGGTATTGGGTGTTTCTCCCTGATCGTCATAGCCAAAACGACCGCCCATTGCCCATACTTTTGTAGGCCATGTTGCGCCTTTGATAGCCCAACGAGCAATATCCATCTGGTGAACACCCTGGTTGCCGGTATCTCCATTACCGGTATGCCAGAACCAGTGCCAGTTATAATGTACGAGGTTTTCGTGATAGCGATCATCCAGAGCAGGGCCAGCCCATAAATCAAAATCCAGATGTGCGGGTGGCTGTTTAAAGGGTTTAAAACCAATACTCCATCTGGGTTTACAGCAATATCCTTTTGATACGAGCAATTTACCAAATTTTTCGGACTGGATTGCGGCAATGATTTTACCCCAACTCTGGCTTGAACGGCTCTGGGTACCATGCTGCACAATACGGTCGTATTTGCGGGCGGCTGCTACTGCTTGTCCGCCTTCAAAAATATTATGGCTCATGGGTTTTTCGACGTATACATCTTTACCTGCCTGGCAAGCCCAGATAGTAGCTAATGAATGCCAATGGTTTGGTGTTGCAATTGATACAACATCGACTTTTTTGTCATCCATAACTTTGCGCAAATCCTGAACCTGTTTTACTTTTTTACCATAGGTTTCCTGAAATGTTTTTGCGCGTTCAGCCAGCACATTTTTATCAGGATCACACAATGTGACAACTTCTACATTATCCTGCTCCATAAAGCCTTCAATATGACTTTTCCCACGTCCTCTAACACCCAGTACCGCTACAGTAATGCGGTCATTGGCACCAAATACTGATTTTGGTAGAATTAACGGGGCAGAGGCTGCAGCGGTTACAGCAGAAACACTTTTCATAAAACTACGACGTGATACATTATAATCCATTTTGCTCTCCTTGATTCAATAATGTATTTATTTAAACTCCCAACCTTGTTTATAAAATATAATAATATTGATTAGAATCCAGTGAAATATTTTGAGCCAATGGAATTGATTTGATTAATCGGGACGAATGTCTGGTACAATCAAATGAGTGTGACGGAAAATGGCAGATGGGAGTTGTTGGAAATAGTAAGAATAGGTATTCATAAAAATACACCGGGCCTTTGATATATCCATTTATGATGGATATTAAGGCACCGGTGTGTTGTTTTTTGAATTATCTAATCAGAACAGCTTTTTGGCTGAGGAGGGTGTTTCCTGTTTGGAGCTGGATGAAATAAAATCCTGATCCTACGTTATTGCCTGAATTATCTTTACCATCCCATGAAATTCGATAGACACCCGGGGTTTGATTTTCGGAAACCAGTGATTTGATTTCTTTGCCGAGTATGTTATAAACGGACAGGTTTGTATACGCGTTTTCTGTCAATTCATATTCTATTGTAGTCTGTGGATTGAATGGATTGGGATAGTTGGGATGCAATACTGTTGTTTGCGGTACTGCATTTTCAGAATTGTCTGCAACTGATGTTGCGGGATCCATGACAGTATAGAGGAAGGGTTCTGCCGTATCTGATCCCCATTCCGAATGACTGCCGGCCGTGTAGCCTGCGTTGATAGATTCTTCGGACAGCTCTCCGCTGCCTTCGAGCGATGCAGAGACTTTAAGGGTGTATCCCAAATCGATAATGGGAGTGCCTTCCGGAGTTTTCAAGAATCCCCACATGGGTGCTTTCATTTCTGCTTGATGACCGTCTTCTGATACAGCAATGGTGATGATCCCCTGGTAAACGGGGCCCTTGTCAGCAACCACTACATAAGAAGAGTCGTCAAAGGTAACCCATTGTGAATAATAGTCGTATACACCGGGAGCAAGACGAATAATGCCGTCTTCAAGATCCTGCATGCCCTGGGTTTCAACTGCATTGTCTGACAAGAATTCGTGATTGATATAGTGGCCGGTGTTGAACCCACCGTTATAGAATTCAACTTCCATATTTACATCGTAACCATCACTATCCGGGTAATACCCACCTTCATTGAGACGGTAACCGGTATCTTCATTTTCATCTACATCAATTGTAAAGATAAAGTAATAACGGCCTTTTTTAGTGTGCCCCAGTGTATCGGATGATGTGTTTCCGATAATACCGGTTGCACTCATGTAGCCAAACAGGTTTTCAGCATCGTTGGTGAATTTAACTTCCAGTATATCGACATCGCTATATGCACGGTAACCGGGTGCAGTACCAGCCGGGTAACCGTCTGTATGATGAACATCATCAGCAGGATCGGTAACAGCCACGGACACATCCTGCCAGTCGCTGAAATCTCCGTCAATGGTGATATTGTGTTGTGCAAAAATAAACATCGGAAGCAGTATAATCAGTAGCAAGAGTTTTTTCATGAGGTCTCCATTTTTTATGTTTTTTAGAAAATTTTTAAGGCAAGACTCAAGGTAATGTTTGTTGATTCAAAGCGCAAGCGGTTTTTTGGAGTGACAAATGGACGGGTTTGAAAATGCGTTGTTCGAACTTGAAATAAAAGGGGAGCAGGTTATGATCTGATCCCCGGAATCTTGAATCAGGCGTTTGAATGTGATTGGCTTTGAATAATAGAGGTAATAAGCACAGTTAAAAAGTCGTAAATGGTGCCCATGACTATTGTCCTATGGCGAAAACAACAACCGGTAGAACAGGTATAGCCACTGCTATGCAAAAAAATCTCAAGTCCGGACCACAAAGTGTAGCAATTATCACATGATTAAATAACAACATGATTCAATCCCCCATTAGTTGGTAAAAACTAGTAGGATTTCAACTGTCTGATTCCCAGGCCCACCAATAGGCGCCCCGTGAGGTTTTTCCCTGACGTATATTCGATTTTTTGATGATTTCACAGGCTTCGGTCAGTGTTAAGGATTTGCGAAGCTCTTTAATGATCCATGCCAGCCAGTTTCTGCAGAGGTCGAGAACGATAATATGACCGTTTGGCTTTGTCACTCGGTCCAATTCGTTCAGCATGTCGATGGGGTGTTCAACTATATGCAGCAAAAAAGTATTGATTACCAGGTCAAAGGATGCAGTATCAAAGCTCAGGTTATGTACATCGCCCGGTTGAAAGGTAATTCTGTCAGATGTTTTATTTTTTTCGGCATCCCGTCTGGCAATCTCGAGCAGCGGTTCGGAAAGGTCTACTGCTACAATTTCTGCTTTAGGAAAGGCTTTTGCTATTTCTATATCTATGGCTCCAAAACCGCAACCCGCGTCAAGGATTTTACCGCTTTTGAATCCATACTGTTTGAGAATTTTTACAATATCTTTACCCGCTCGCTGGATATTTTTAAAATTATTTTTGTAATATTTTTCCGCCCAGAGAGAGTCAAACACCCGTGGATGATAAAGCTCTGTACGTTTCATTATAGCCCCTTGTAGTCAATGATTGAATGATGCGAAAAGATTGTTTTCGCTGTTTTCAATGTTAACTACGTAAAGACCTGTCTCCGGTTTCACGTATTTTTTGCAGCAGGGTTTCCATTTCTTGCAGGATTTGCGGGTATTTATCTGCAACGTTTAATTTTTCACCCACATCCGTGGATATATCATAAAGCTGCGGATTGGTATCTCTTCCGGTTTCAATGTTTTTAACAACATTGAGCTTGGGGCCTCTTCCGGGTTGGATAAATTTCCATTTCCCTTTTCGCAGGTTGATAAAGTTTTCAGCGGATTGTTCAACAATGTGGCTGCGTCCAACCGGGTCTTTGCCAAGCAGGGCTGCCAGATTGTCTATGCTGTCAGGTGCGTCTTTGTCAGAGAGTGTTTGTTTTGTTAATGCTGCAAAAGAGGCAAGGAAATCAACCTGACTGACCAGAGCATTGCTGATTGCTGGTTTTACTTTTGAGGGCCATTGAAGTAAAAGCGGAATGCGGGTACCGCCTTCAAAACTGCTGTATTTTCCGCCGCGTAGTGGACCCGCTACCTTGTGGTCACCCTTGAGTTCTTCCGCATGGTCATCGTAACCATCGTTCAAAACCGGACCGTTATCGGAGCTGAATATAACTATCGTATTTTCTGACAATCCCTGTTTTTTCAAAACGTTTAGAATTTCTCCCACACACCAGTCCGCCTGAACAATGGCATCTCCGCGAGGCCCCATTTCGGTTTTGCCGACAAAGCGGGGATTCGGAACGCGCGGTACGTGAATATCGTGCAGGGAAAAGTAGAGGAAAAAGGGACTGTTTTGATTTTGTTCAATAAAGTTGACTGCTTTACTGCTAATTACAACTGCCATATCTTCGTCAACCCAATGGGCGGATTTACCACCGGTCATGAATCCGATTCTGCTTACACCATTGACAATTGTGTTGCTGTGTTGAGGATCGCCTTTAAATTTTAACATTTCCGGATGAGAAACGCCAGTAGGAGAGTTGCCAACATTTTTTTCAAAACTGACTGTTATGGGATCTGACGGATCGAGTCCCACTACATTATGGTTTTCAACATAAACGCAGGGAACACGATCTCCTGTTGCGGGAATTAAAAAAGAATAATCAAATCCAATTTCAAGCGGCCCCGGTTTTATTTCAGTGTTCCAGTTTGGTTTTTTCTCACCTAATCCCAAATGCCATTTACCCACTACTCCGCATGTATAACCGGCATTGCCAAGCATTGATGGCAATGTAGTGATATTTGTTGGAATAAGCAGAGAAGCATCGCCAGGAGCAATGCCCGTACCTTTTTTCCGCCAGGCATACTGACCGGTTAGCAGGGAATAACGTGACGGTGTGCAAGTGGCAGCTGTGGCATAGGCCTGCGTAAATTTGATCCCGTTTTTTGCCAGGCTGTCAATGTTGGGTGTATTTACCCGGGTGGCTCCGTAACAACTCAGATCTCCGTAACCCAGGTCATCTGCATATATGAGAACAATATTAGGGCGGTTTGATTTTGACGTTTTTGTACAATTAAATCCGGCAAGACTTGCCATACTGACAGCAGAAATGGATTTTAAGAATTGTCTGCGCTTCATGGGTGCCCCTGAATAAGTTGTTTGATGGGAGATTAAACTGGATTATAATAACCTGCCGTCCTGATTGATCAGAACATATCTGCGTGAACCATTTGCAAGTATCCTAAATTCATATTGAACGCCTGTACTATGTGTATGAACCATTAACCGTTCGATGATACCGTTACCCATTTCTTTTTTTAATGTATTGGTAACTTGTTTTGGCATTTTCAATTCTTCAATGTCTGGCAGTTTTTCTCCACTCGTAGTTGTATTGATAGCGGTTATATTTTTTACATTAATAATACAATTGCCATTCTCTACATCCTGAAAAGTACAGTTTTTGAATTGAATGTTGGATATTTCTGAATCTGTGTATCCCATCAATATTAATCCATAACGGCTTTTATAGCTATTAATATTTTCAAATGTAAAGTTTTCTATTGTTGGGTTGTAATTGCCGGCATCTCCTTCATTATAATACATACTCAAGTATATGACAGCATTTGAAACCTGATTGATTTCTATGTTTTTAAAATGAACATTACGGACAAATCCACCTCTTAATGAATTGCTTTTTAGCCGGATTCCAAATTCCATATAGGGGCTGGTCATTCGACAATTTTCAATAAACGCATTTTGTATGCCGCCAGACATTTCACTGCCAATAGTAAATGCACCAATACCGCTTTGCAGATTACAGTTGTCTATAACAATATTTTCTGTTGGTATATTAATTCTTCGACCATCTTCGTTTCGGCCAGATTTTAATGAAATGCAATCGTTTTGAGTTCTAATTTTGCAGTTTTGTATGAGTACATTTTTACTTGATTCCACAACACAACCATCGCTATTGGGGCCAAAACTGCTGATATTGAGGTTCTGTATTGTAATGTTTTGAGATAATACTGTGTGCAAGTGCCACATGGGAGAATTGACTATTGTGATTCCATCTATCAATATGCTTTTGCAATTGTATAGTTGAATGAACGGTGGTGAGAGTAGTGAACCATCTGGAAATACTCGATCTTTGACCGGAACTTTATTTTCCGCCATTTCAAACAGGATGTTCCTGTTTTCACTCTGAGAAACTTTGCCTTCCTGCCAGCCCCATGTAGGATTTTTTCTCCAATCCCACCAACGTCCTTTACCTGCCTGTCCATCCAGCGTTCCTTTTCCTGAAATGGCAATATTTTCCTGACCATATGCATAGACAAGGGGAGAATAATTCATTAATTCTACACCTTCCCAGCGACTGAGTACCAGTGGGAGATATTTTTCGGGGTCTACATAGAATTTAAGGACTGCATTTTCTTCAAGATGCAGATTGACATTGCTCATTAAATGAATGGGGCCCGTCATATAAATACCGGCAGGAACAATGACTTTGCCACCTCCGGCTTTATGACATGCAATTATTGCCTGTTTTATGGATTCTGTGCAGTCGTAATTCTGATCTCCTCTTGCACCATAATCTATTATGTTAAAGTCTACACTGCTAAAATCTGGTGCTTTGATGTTCTTGAGGATTTCAGGTGCTCTTTTCCATGGATCTACTGAGCTGTTACTGCAAGAGAGAAAACAGACAAGTATAAGAAAAATGATATACGGGTATTTTCTGTCCATTTTTTTCGACTTGGCCCTGCCTACTACATTTACAAATGTTATCTAGTATACTGTTTTTGTTGAATAAAAGCAAAGAAAAAACATTAAAATTTGGATTTGCATGTTTTTTCAGGCATGATTCAATCCGATTAATACAAATTGTTTGAAATATTGATCAGTGTTGTTCTATCTCCTTTAAACCAAAATATTTTACCTTTTAAGAGCCTTTTAGACGAGGGTGGAATATTACCGATATTGACAATGGCATGCAGACAATCTGCCGGGTGATGATTGGTTACGTGTGATGTGTTTTGCCAATAAATTCCACAGACCCAGGTGTTGGTTGTATCGCTGCGAAAGATCAATCCATTGTCAATTGGGGCAAGCATTTCTGCTTTATAAGGGCCAACGTATTCCATGGGATTATTATTTGTACGCAGGTTATCTATGCTGATACCCAGTGGTGTTCTGGCTCCCACAGTGTGAGATAAAGCAGGTAATTGCTGGCATTCATTATGTCTGATTACATAGGTGAGAGATTTTGTAGAGTCTGATTGCCATAATTCATATTCACTAAAGGCAGGGGTGTTTGCAATTTCTCTTCTCCATTCTTTGTTTGAGGGGCCGCCTAAACGGAAACATTGCTGTACACCATGATATTCGGGTAATCCTTTATCATATGTTTGGATCAGCCAGAATAATTCTATACCATCATTAACAGGTTTTAAATAGTATGTCCAGGTTTGTTTTGCCCAATGTACGTCTCGCTCTACTTCCAGTTTGTAGATAAAGCAGGTAGTATCTTTTTCCAGTTTTTTCAGAATAGCATTGATTTGCAGGGTGTCTATATTGGCTTCCTGTAACGTTGAGGGGATCTCTCCATATGTTATGGGTTCGTGTTCGTGTAGCCGGTAACCGATCCTGTTACCGGGATGATTGCTGTTTAAAACCGTAATAAAGTTGGGTCTGGCAAGTGAAATGCTGATTGGTGAAGGTTCTGGATTTAAGGTTTGTTGTTTTTGACAGCTTGTGTAGGTGAAAATTAAAGAGAGTATGAAAACATATTTCAAGTACTTGTTCATCGCTGCCTCGATTCATTTTGGTTAATTATTAGCAAAAGTTGAAATAATTAATTACTGTTTTAGGGCATTGATACCAAAACTTCAACACCATCTTCAGATGCAAGTATTGCAGCACCTCCGGAAACATCGGTAAAAGTGAGATAACCTTTGGGTCCTGAACCTGTAAAGTTGATATCCTGAACCGGCATTCTGGTTAGATTTGTGACAATCATACCGTTTCCGGGGTGACAGAGATGCAAATGTTCAAAAGCCTGTGGGCCGTTTTCTTTTCTAAACATATCCAACGTTTGCATGGCTGTTATAGCAGTATCTGTGTTGATACTTTTGACAGCATTTTTGACAATTACTGCAATTTCGCCAATGGATTTATTTTTTAAATCCTCAAGTTTCATAGACGCAGTGGCAAACGCTATGGCGCAGCCCAGGTAATTTCTGGAAAGTGGTTTAACAACCCGGCGTAAATCGACAGGGCAGGTTATAAACGTTTCAGGTATAGTTGTATCACACCATTGGGGCACATATTTTTGCCACAACATTGCGGTTATGATGTCATTTTCGGTTAATGAAACATCTGGATTGGTTTTTTTGAATTTGAGCAAATGTGTTCGGATAGTTTCTATGGAAATAAATTCTCTTTCTTCCTGAACGGACAATGGATCGGTATCGTTTCGTTTTTCACCGAAAAATAGACCACTCTGTTCAAGAATGTTTTTAGCTGTAATTTTTGCAAAGGGATTGGAATGCAGGTGATGGTTAAATGTATTACGGTCAAGAGAAGGTGGCAGTGAACGATCCTGGCGGGTATTTCTGGCCCAGGTTGATAAAAAATGGAAAAAGCTGAATCCATCTACCAGGGCGTGAGAGATACTAGCTGCTAGAACAGAACCTTTTTCTGTTTGTGTTAATGTGATGCGTGAGAGAGGAGCATCCTCAATGGTTTGGATCGGTTCAATATAGTTCAGAACACTTGATGTTTCATCAAAATCAGGTCCTGAATCACGAATTGTGAATGTAAGAGCATCTGGGTCTTGTTTAAAACCGTATTCCTGTTCTGAGATTTTAACGAGTCTGCTGGATAGAATGGGAAACTGTTCCAGCGTTTCTTTTAAATGGGCCATGAGCCGTTCCGGATTCAGCTGCTCTTTGTAATAGAACGCAAAGGTAATGGGCTGAGAACCAGCGCCGGTAAAAATATATTCTATTGGGGTTAATGGAATTGGTTTCATAGGATTAGTCCTTTTTGTTTTACAGTAATAAAAAACTATCCGTTATACAATTAAAATAGAATTTAGATTATTTTCAAATACTTTATTGTGATTGAGCAAAATGTAAAGCACCTTTAGCCACATTGAAATTTGTTTCAATTAATACAATATCAAGATCTTTTAAAAGAAAAGGATTCGTGTTGTTAATTACCGTGTTCTTGCAAATCTCAAAATAATTCAGGAATCTACATGTACCTCCCCCAATTGCCAGCAAATCAGGATTCAAGATGTTTACTATACCGGCAAGGGCAATACCCAGATGAGTAGCTGCTCTGTCAATTATTTGTACAGCATTCGAATCATTTGACTCTAAGGCACGTGATAGGGTTGCTGCATCACCAGTACAGGATTCAAGTATAAAAGATCCCGAGGCAAGTTGGTCGAGATTTTTTGTTCCATTCAATGTGGGGAGTGGCATGTACCCCAACTCACCTGCAAACCCATTTCTACCTTTGTAAAGCTTGTTATTGATGTGAATACCCAGACCAATGCCTGTCCCCGCCATTACAGAAAGGATAAATTCCTTGTCTGGATATTGTATTTTAGCATAAATAGCGGAAGCATCTACATCATTGATCAAAATTTTGGGTATACGAAATTCCGGAAGGAAATCGCTGCTTTTATAATTATTGAGATCTGGTAAGACATCTGATTCGATGATGAGTGAGTTGTTTTCAATTAAACCTGGAATTGCAATGCCAATTATTTCAGGATTAATCTTGTGTTTTGTGATAAATTCTGAAATAAAAGTATTTATCTGTTCTATTGTTGTGGATCTTCCTGTTGTGAATTTTTCTTGAAAATCATGTTTGCCATTATTGGCAAAACACAAAAGTTTTGTCCCACCCAGGTCGATACCCATTTTGCATATATTCACATGTTTCCCAATCATTTACTATTTAAAAAACTGTGTAATTGTTTTTTTGAATTGAAATCAAGTTAGCTTGTTAATAACCCGCTGCCCAGCCCTCGGGGCTACGTGAGTCAGCCGCACCGGAGATGGTTCCGGTTTCGGGATCCAGCATTATGCCCATAGCACAGCCCTGTGAACTAATCCACTGGCATTGATGACCCATGTTTTCATACAGGGATTTGGTGTCTGGTGAGATACCAAATTTTTCAAACCGGGTTACATCAGGCAGCCATTGATGGTGCATTCGTCCGGCTTCAATGGCTTGTGCAACATTCATTTTATGATCCAATGTGTTTAAAATTACCTGAAGAACCGTATTGATGATGGTCCGTCCACCGGGACTACCGATTAACAGCACCGGTTTGCCGTTTCTGGCAACTATGGTGGGAGACATACTGGAAAGCATACGCTTTTCCGGTGCAATTCGGTTTGGAGGAGTACCGATTTGTCCTTTTGTGTTTGTTATGCCAGGTACCGGATTAAAATCACCCATCTCATTATTGAGCAGAAAGCCCAATCCATCAGCAACGATTTTTGAACCATAGCTTTGTTCAAGTGTATAGGTTAGTGAAACAGCAGTACCCTGTTTATCAATGACAACAAAGTGGGTGGTTTGATCACTTTCATAAGCCTGATTGAACAGAGCAGAATCGCTTTTTGATGCAGTGTTGAGATCTATTGTTTTTCTTAATTCACCGGCATGTTCTTTTGATAAAAGCATTTCAAGGGAAATATTGGGATTAAAATCCGAATCACCCAAATATTGGGCGCGGTCTGCAAAGGTACGTCGCATAACTTCGGTTAATAAATGGAGATATTGCGCTGAATTGTGCCCCATTTCAACCAGGTTGTATGACTCGAGCATGTTTAACATTTCAACAATAGCAACACCGCCGGAACTTGGCGGGGGCATTGAATAAATATCGTATTCCCTGTAGGTGCCGTGGATCGGTTTCCGTTCGACAGCCTGATAAGATAAAAGGTCCTGTTCGGTGATGATACCCCCATTTTCACGCATGAATGCTGCCAGTTTTTGCGCGGTTTCTCCTTTGTAAAAGCCATCGTGTCCTTTTTCCTGGATGCGTTTGAGCGTAGCGGCCAGATCCGGCTGCTGCCAGTTTTCTCCGGGATTAACCGGAGAATTGTCGTCTTTATAAAAGATGGCTTTGGTTGATTGCCATTGATTGAGATAGGGGGCAAGATATCCTGTTACATCATTATAAACAGAACGAGGCATGGGAAATCCGTTTTCCGCAAGATCAATTGCGGGCGATAAAAGATCACTCCAGGATGTACTGCCATATTTTTGGTGTGCCAACCAAAGGCCGGCTACTGTGCCGGGTACACCCACTGCAAGTAATCCGTCATGATTGCTGTTATTTTTAATCTTGCCATTTTTATCGAGATACATGTTTTCAGTAGAGGCGAGAGGGGCTTTTTCCCGAAAGTCTATCGTTGTTACTTTGCCATCGGGGAAATGTATAACCATAAAGCCACCCCCGGCGATATTCCCTGCGGGGGGCCAGGTGACTGACATGGCAAACGCGGTTGCAACTGCAGCATCTATGGCATTTCCACCATTTTTAAGAATATTGAGGCCTGCCAGAGAAGCGGGTTGAGAACTGGTAACCACCATCCCTTTTTCAGCATAGACAGGAGTTCTGCCGCCAACAGCAAATGTATTTGAGATCAGGAAAAATATTAAAAGTATGAGTTGCCTGGTTATTTTCATCAAAACCTCCCGTTTATATATTATACTCTATGAAATGCAGTAAATCAAGAGTAAAGTAAAGAGAGATAGTTAGAAATTTGAAGAATTGCTGAAATCAAAATAGTAATGCAGCCCTACTCCTATTGTAATGGCCGGAGTGTCAAAATTCAGGTATTGGAAATCCACATAACCATAACCCACTTCAAAATTGGCCCATACCGGGACGAGGGCCTTGTTGCTTAGATAATTGGTATCAACTCCAAATCCAAAGCCGTATCCATTCTCTTTTTCCGTAATCTCTTCCAATAAAAAAAATCCGGTAATAGCCCAATCTGTATATTCGTAGCGTCCATAAACACCATAGACGTAGAAATTGTAATTATAATTGTGTATTACATTATAGGATAATTTACCGCTGTAAGATTTAATGTCTGAATTTAATCCAAAAATCCCCTGGATACCTATTCTATCAATAAAATTCAACTGCGCGCTGACTCCGTAGAAAGGATAACTGAGCTGTACACCCAGCCCCAGATTTCCTTTTTCGCTGTTATTATAATATTGTGAAAAAGCTGTGGATGATAAAAATAATATATAGATGATAAATAATACTGTTTTGGATTTACGCATTCGTACTCCCGGTATTCGCTTGAATATTGTTTTAATATAAATTGATTTGACCCACAAAAAAGTGTGTAAATATAGAAAAAATTTTGGTATTATAGAAATGAAAAATATTTGTAGTCAGTAAGAATTATAAGAGTTTTGTGTAACCTTTTCAATAAAGAACAGTTTATAAAAATATCAATATTTGATATTATTATAATTGGAGGTCAGGACTGTATTCCGATATCGAGATCATGCTTTGGGTAAAATCCGGAGAGACAGAAAAGCTGGCAATTCTGTTTGAACGTTATAAACAGAATTTGTTTGCGTATTTTTTTCGTCTAACGCGGGACCATCAAAGCAGCGAAGACCTTGTTCAGAATGTATTTATGCGTATACTGAAATACAGGCAAAAGTTTTCAGGGTATGGGTCTTTTACAGCATGGATGTATCAGATAGCCCACAATGTTTTTGTTGATCACACCCGCAAAAACAACCGGTATAAGGAAATGCCTGAAATGCTGGAAGCCGGGCTGGAGGATGATTTTGATCATGATGCACATTATATTCAAAAAGAAAATCTACAAATGCTTGATAAAGCACTGAACAAGCTAGGCAAAGATAAACGGGAAATATTAATATTAAGTAAATATCAGGGATTGAAATATAAAGAGATAGGCAAGATTCTAAATTGCTCGGAAGGAAACGTCAAGATCAAGGTGTTCCGGGCGTTGAATGAATTAAAAGATATTTATTTACAAATGGAAGATATAAATCATGGATAAAAATATAGAATTATTGGTAATAGCATATCTGGACAGCCGTCCTGGTTCTGATGAACAACAACGGCTAGAGGCTGCTTTGATTAAAGCCGGTTACGATATGCAAGAGCTTGAATCTCTCGTATCTGTGAATGAAAATCTGGAAAAGCTCAACGTACCTGAACCCAGTGAGAGAATGGATACACGCTTTTATGATATGCTCGCAATGCAGGAACACAAGAGCGAGAGATTTATGAATGGATTTATGGGATTAAAAGCTTTTTTTGATTTTTCTCCCAAAGTGTTTGCAGTTGCGGTATATAGTCTTGTACTTTTGATGTCAGGTTGGTTTTTGGGAGGGCGGTTTACGCCCCAGACAAATTATGAGCACCGTTTAAACACCATGCAAACCGAAATGCGAGATATGAAACAGCTCGTGACTCTGACGTTGATCCAGCATCCATCTGCGATGCAGCGGCTGCAAGGTGTAAGCAGAGTAAGTGATCTGGATACTTTGGGCGTAGCTATTGTGCATGCGTTGCTTATGACCTTGAATAATGATACCAACATTGATGTGAGGTTAATGGCAGCACAGTCGTTGGCACGGTTCAGTGATTACCCTATGGTGAGGGAAGGATTGGTGCATGCCATAAATGTTCAAAAGAACCCACAGGTATTGTTGATGCTGGCGGATATTATGGTATCTTTGCATGAAAAAGAATCGATATACTCGTTTGAGCAGCTTCTTGCTAATCGTGATCTTGATCAGAACGTACGGGATAAAATTGAGAAAAGCATTCTGACCTTGTTGTAACTTTTGGAAGGAACACTGGTTTATATTATTGAAACTCGGCCTGCAGGAAACCAGTAATTTTATAATTGATGAGAATGTTATGAAAAAACATATAATGATACAAATGGGATTATTTTTGTTGTTTATTTCAACAGAATTGTTTGCCGGTTCAATTCATGGTGATTGGGTAGCAAAATTCAATGATGATAGTTTGAAATTGAAACTGATGTTTAATGAGCGATCCTGGTCTGGTATGAAAGAGTGGGAAACCAACGGATTGTTCAGCTTTAAAGATTTTCAAAATTTAAATACGAATAGTGAGGGTCCGTTTTATCTGCAAAGTGATGCCGGCAAATTGATATTGGATGGCAGAACAAGTAAAGACAAAGGCTTTGGATTGTTTGAATTTATTCCGAATGCTGAATTTAAATCCTTTTTACAAAAGAGCCTTTCCGGTGATGTGTCAGACACACAGTTGATGCATTTGTGCCTTGGTAATATTGATAAAAAATATGTTCATGATTTAAAAAAACTCGGATATAATAGAATCAGCAGCAAAGACCTGGTTTCTTTTGCAATATTTAGTATTAGTATAGACTTTATTAAATCGCTCCATCAGTATGGATATCGGGATTTGAGTGCAGATGATTTGATCAGTTTTCGGATTCATGGGGTGAGTTTGGAATTTATTCAATCTCTTGCGAATATGGGATATAAAAATGTGGATGCTGAAGATCTGGTTGCGTTCAAGATTCATGGTGTCAGTGCAGATTATATACAGGAAATGGATATTGCCGGTTTTCATCAACTGTCAATATCAAAGCTGGTTGAATTTAAAATACATGGTGTAAAACCCGAGTTGGTAAAAACATTGGATGAATTGGGCTATCATGATATTTCTCCTTCCAAAGTTGTTGATTTGACAATACAGGGTGTTTCGCCGGATTATATTAAAGAGATGCACAATGCGGGATTAAAAAATTTTACTCTTGATCAATTGACTGAATTTAAAATACATGGAGTAGAGCCCAGATTTGTTAAAGAAATTACGGCTTTGGGGTATGATCATATTAAAAACTCTGAAATTGTGCAATTGAAAATTCAGGGCATTCGTCCGCAGTACATTCGCGAGATGCAGCAGATGGGCTTTGAAGCACTACCCATATCGAAACTCGTTGAATTCAAAATCCATGGTGTGGAACCTGAATTGTTAAAAGCACTTGCTGAACTGGGTTATACAGATATACCCGCATCTACCGTTGTAGATCTGACAATCCATGGAGTAAAACCGGACTATATTGTGGAAATGCACAAGACAGGGCTTGAAGATTTAACACTTGAACAGTTGGAGGAATTTAAAATTCATGGTGTAGAGCCTTCATATGTTAAAGCTTTTGTAAAACTGGGTTTTGCAGATATTAAGTATTCGAGAATTATAGAAATGAAAATTCATGGAGTATCTCCGGACTATGTTAGAGAACTTCAGAATGCAGGATTGAAAAATGTAACTTTATCGGATGTTGTTGATTTCAAGATACAGGGATTTGATCCGGAACTGATTACCGTGCTTGGAGAATATGGGTATAAAAATATGACAAAGTCAAAGCTAATAGAAATGAAAATACATGGCATTGATCCTGATTATATTAGAGACATTCATTCAACAGGATTGACTGGTGTTACGATATCCGAGTTGATAGATTTTAAGATTCATGGTGTAGATAAAGCATATGTGGAATCAATACAGAAAGCAAGGGGGAGTAAAAAGTTGACACCAAAAGAAATTGTGAAATTCAAGATTGCGGGATGGTGACAGTCAATTGTAACTGCTATAAAAAAAGAAAGCCCTGGTAATAAATTAACAGGGCTTTTGCTTACAAGTATATAGAATTATAATTTAGTTACATTCGCTGCTTGCAAACCTTTTTGGCCTTGTTCGGTCTCAAATTCTACCTGATCGCCTTCATCCAATGTTCTGTATCCATCACCATTGATGGCGTTAAAATGAACAAACACATCTTGGCCGTCTTCTTTAGTGATAAAGCCATAACCCTTTGAACCGTTAAACCATTTTACAGTACCTTTTTCCATTGTACTTTCCTTCATGATAAAATAAAACTTTGTACACTTTTTTTTGCTGTATCGACAAAAAAAAATCGCATTGAACAGCATTACGCTCTTCGCAGCGATAATCTTTTTTTTGAACTTTTTATAAAATTTTTTGTAAACAAATTTTTCTAACTAGCATAAAAACGGCGTACAGTTATTTAGTTTACAAATTTACATTATTTATTATTGAAATGCAACAAAAAGTTTTATTATTTTAAATAAATATTATTTTTTTACCAGATTTTTAGTAAAAAATAGCTTTTTAAAAATAAATTTTTCTAAAAATAGCTTTTTTTATTGGTCTGTCATTGGAAACCATCCTGTTAGAAATTGTTTTAACGTCCCTTTGTACTCTGCTTCTGCAAGGAATTCTTTGCCTCGCTGGTTACCCCACGAGTAATTGATTACCAGTTTTCCCTGGAATTCACAAAAGTCGATGTCAGAATTGTTGATGTTTTCTGCATTCAGGATCCGTTCTCGTTCATCATCTGTCAGCTTTGGGTTCGCAATCTGTTTGTCTTTATCCGATGCTTTGAGAACCGGATTGAATGGACTGGGTTGCCAGGTGACAAGATCTTTTGAGCGTACTATCCGCATTTCATAACCTTCATGGGCTTCTAGATAGAAATCATAAAAATATCCATCAAGGTAGCGCAGTGCATGCGGTGCGGTATAGCGATCTTTAGCGTAATTGCATTCCGCAGGTAAGGTTTTCCAATTCAGGAGGTCTTGAGATTCAGCAAAGTTTGCGGTAAAGCGAACGCCGGCTTCTGATTTGGGTTTACCAATCTCATACATGAGAACATACCGATCATCTGCTTTACACATGGATGTGTTGAAAATTCCATATCCCGGCAGATTTAATGCGGTTCGAGTGGTCCAGTGCTCAAGATCTGCCGATACAAATAGTTGAATAATCTCACCATCCCAAATGTCTACACAACTGACATATACAGAATCTTTTTCAACAAACGCACTACCTAAATGGTATCCTTTTGCAAAGGGGGCAGTCGCTTGACCGGTTTCGTGATTGATGAAACGAAAATACGAATCTCCGGTAGTATTGTGCGCATATTTGATTCTAACATATTCAAAACGCCAAACTTTTTCATTGAATACAATGGGGGTAGTTTCTACCAGATCACAATCAATTGTACCGAGTTTGATTATTTCGGGACGTTGCGGCGTAGCGTTTTGTGTTGGTTTTGCACATGCAATTGCAAGAAATAAAAGTAAAAGCGAATACAACCGGATTGATTTCAGCATATTTGATTCCTTTTTTTTGGGATTCTTAAAATAGTATTTTATTATGATGAATTCAAGCTGGAAATTTTATGACACGTAGTTTTTGGCTAACGTCAAGTTTTTTATGCTGTTAAGTAATTTTTTCTTGATTTTATAGGAATAATAAGTTATCTTCAGACATTCCTTTATAGTGACGGGTAAGAAGATTACCCCCAAATTAAATCATTTTCATTGGAAAATGTTTACAGGAGGCTTTGATGAAAACCTTGAAAATTGTGCTCCTCGTTCTATGTTTGCTGTTAACAGCAGCCGCACCTTTGTCTGCCAGTGGTACACGTGTACAGTCACTGGGATATCTTGCCAATTATTATGTGATTGACAGTTATAATATTTGGCTGTTCCCTTCAACCCTGGTTAACTATGACAATAATGTTTTTATGGAATCCTATACTGGTAATCCTCTTGCCGGTGGTGGTGTAAATTTGCCAATTACCTCACAGATCAGCCTGGGATTGTACCTGACAGATGATACTCGTACAATCGCGTATACCGATCCTCAACTTGCCGGTTATGTTGCAACTCAAAAGATGGATATTCTGGTTGGATATCGTGCCGGTGTATTTAATTACGGTGTTCATCTGGCTTCTTATACGAACAAGGGCGAATATTCTGATCCTGTAAACGATGTTAGTCAAAACGGTCACTTGTCCAGTACTTCAATTGAAGCGGGTGTGAGTTACAAAGCGGATTCCCGCAACCAGCTTGATGCTTCTTTTTCATACACAGGCAGAGATTTTCAGTATGAAGACACATCTCGTGATACTGCAATTTATCGCGAGCCCAGTGGTCATCGCACAATCAGCTTTACAGCCCGTTATTTGTATTCTATGACAGATAAAGTTGTACTTGTACCTTTTTTCAATTACACCAACAGCGGTATGGGGTATGACAATGCCGTTAAACAGAATTCATTTACCGGTGGTATTGCATCTTTGACTCAGAAACAAAACAGTTTAACCGTTGGCGCGGGTTTTGATATTGTTCCCCGGGAAAAAGTATTGGTAACCTGTGCAACCGGTATGATGCGTTCATCATCTACTACAGACGTAACGCTCATTACGGGAACTGCCGGTGTTCAACCGGAAAGCGGAACCACTATTTTACCGTTTGTAAATATTGGTATGGAAGCTGAATTGTACCATTGGCTGGGTTTCCGTATGTCAATGTACAAATTAATTGAAAAGATGACCATGAAATCTGCAGTTAGCGCTGATGAGCTTGACGAGTACAATGAATACTTTAACAATTATGTGGCTAATTTGGGTCTCTATTTCCGCCTGCGCAATCTGAAAATTGATGTTGCGCTTGACACCAATTCAGGTGCAGACTTTTTACACAATGGTCCTTTTATTATCAGTGGAAAGGATTATTCAACAAGCGGTAACTTGTTTAAACGTGTTTCTTTGATTTACAGTTTTTAATAAATTGTAGAGGTTATGATGAATAAATTTATAAATATTCTGGTGTTTCTTTTGATTCTGACAGCCGGTCTGCAAGCTGCCATGGAGATTGGCCAGGTTGTCAAGATCATCAACAATTATGTGCTGATCAATACCAATATGGATCTGGGTGATCGCGGTATGCAGTACGATGTATACCGAATGGTTGGTTTTGATTATCAGCGTATTGGCCGTTTAGAGGTTGTTAAAGCACTGCAAAATGGTATTGCAGCCAAAGAGGTGGAATCCTTTAACGGGCAATACATACAGGTTGGTGATGTATTGCTGTCTGATGAGGATGATTATAGTGAAATGAGCGGTACGGAATTCGGCGAACCTTTGAGCGGTAGTCCACTTGAGCGCTTGGAATCGCTCGAACTGGCAGCTCCGGCTGCGGGAAGTGGTGATTCTTTCAAAAGCCCATTGGAAAAGTTGAGCGCATTGGAAGGTGCGGCGAAATAAAAAGGGAACAAACAAGCATGAAATGGAAAAGGAGACCCGAGGGTCTCCTTTTTTTTATTCAGGTAATCTAAATACGACGGGAATACCTATCCATACATTAACAGGTTTATTTTTACATTTTGCCGGGAGCCAGTGAATGCTTTTAATCGCGTTGATGGCCGCATTATCGCAATCGTTTGATAATGAAACCAACATTGAGGTTTTTTTTACTAAACCCATCGTGTCAATCAAGCAGTTAACGACTACCCTGCCTTCAAGTTTGGCATCAATAGCGGATTGTGGATAAATCAATGCTTTTTGTATGGCTGAAAGTCCACCGATTGGGGAGGGTGGTTCATCATATGCAACAAATATTTCTGCTGATAAAGTTTTTTCCTCATATTCGGTTGTCAGCGGAGAAAAATCTCTGCTGCATGCAAAGAATAAAAAGATACAAATCCATATAATACCCCACAGTATGGATTTCATTGAATCCCCCTTGATAGTTTATTTTTTATTTAACCACTTGACCGCTTCTTTTTGATCACTAAAATATTGGTAAATGTCTTCATCTTCACTTTCATTTGGAAAGCCGGGAGGATGAATAATAGCGATTTTTTCAAAACGATCCAATATGGCTGCTTTGTTCAAGAGTCTGGTTTTTAGCTCTTGAATGGCTTCGATGGATTCAAAATGATGATCGCCGATATCAATCAAAAGTTGCGGTGTTGTACAGTTTCCCAGATCTTTGATGAATTTGTTGATGCTTTTTAGATCGATAGGATTGTCGATTTGGATTTCAGAGTATTTCATATTAATCTTCTATTTGAGTTAATAAAGTTTTGGCCCAATTGGCGGCACGCTCTAGTTCACCTGCTTTTAACGGCCCTTGTTCGCCATCTACAATAAAGCCTTCCGGTGGCGCAACAAGTTTGCCTCCTTTTTTTATCAACAGGTCGGCTATGGGTTTGGCCGCGTATCCAAATAATTTTTCCATTACTTTAAGGAATTTAGAATTAATTTTGTCGATTTCCATACGTGTATCAAAGGCTGCAATAAAAGTGTCTTTTAATCCTCTAGCTTTGATTTGTTTCAAGAGTTTTGATGTAGACGGTGTGGGGCTGAACGCCCGTGTTGGAGAGCCGACAATGAGCAAATCATAATTTAACAAATCCTGAGGATGTGTGTCATTCACTCTTGATATCTCTGTATCAATATTTGCATTAATTGCATTGTACATAGCTTTTGCAATTTCCTCAGTATTGCCAAATACGGAATCATATAAAATTCTAGATTTCAAAAGCAACTCCTGGAGTGTGGATACTATAATATACACTATTGTGTCAGGAATACAAGCGTTTTTCGAAGCAGATTTTTATGAATTTAGCAGGAATACGTTGAGTGTAAATTTTAAATGTCTAACCATGTTTTTGCGTTTTCCATAGATCTGAATACCCGAACTTGATGTTTTTCATCTGTGGTCATGGCTTCACAGATGCGTGCCAGACCGTATCCAAGATCATTGTCAATATAAATTGCGATCTTGACATTGTTGATTTGAACAAGTTCTGTTGACCTAATAACAGATAATGATATTTGCTGCATATCGTTAAAGTGCATATCGATTTCAGCACCACTGTAATCACAAAAACATTTTAAACCGGATTTTAAAGCAAGTTTGGAAATAGTTTGCCGATGTTGAATAAAGTCATCAACACATAATGGGCCTGTTCCGAATTCATAGAGAAAATTATTCTCTTCATCAAATTCAAACGATATAGGCAATACTGCACCCCAATAGTTTTACTACCTGGATTTTGCTATTCACTTTTTTAGTTTTTAAACCACAAAATCGCTTCGTTGGGATTCTGGAAAATTTTTACCCACGCCTGGGTTCGGTTACTGACAGCTTCGTAAATTAAAGCCATTCTAAAAGCCAGGTCATTATTCGTACATAGAGCGATTTGTGAGTTTGGCAAAAGATTACCTGTTTCTTCAGCAGCACCAACTATTAAAAGCATGTCTTCTATTCTTGTATAGTAACAGGCTTCTGTAAAGTCTGCCAGGCATTTTACGCCGGGTTTCAGCTGCAAAGTTTTCAGCACTGTGCGATATTCGCTCAATGCTTCTTTGGATAATGTCTTGTCTGTTTTAATATGAAGAATATTTTCTTCAGTATCGTATTTACAATAGACGGACATAATTTAACCTCAGTTCATATTAATATACAAATCATAACAAATATTTCATAATTTTATATTTTGCAATCCATGTGCCGCTTGTGGGCAATCATGAGGCAAAAAATATTATGTTGCGGATTTTTCGGTATTCACTCAAAGAGTAGATACCATCAATGTTGAGCTGAATGCTTATATTCAGACATTAATTCTGCCAGTTTGTCTGTTAATATAAAATCCACTCCTGCATTGAATAATAATTTCATTTTGACGGGGGAATTACAGCTAAAGTAATTGATTTTAACATTGTTTGCATGCAATTGTGGGATAATTTGATCTAGCACAGAATCAGCCCGTGTTTTCAATTGCAAGAATTCACAGTTGTTTTGAATTGTTTCTTTGGTGTATTGCAAGGAAGAATCTTGCCTGTCCATATTACAAATGAGTATGTTGTCATTAACTTTTAACGCGGTCTGAGCCATGTCGTATGAGCAGGCCAGTACTGACTGGTGCAGACGTTTTTCTTTAACTACTATATTGGCTATCTCTGCACCGATTTGTGGATCTCCTTTGATATGAATATTGAGCCATATATTACGCGGCATCATATCGAGTGTTTCCTGAAAGGTAGGAACTTTAGTGCCTGTAAATTTATCTGATTTCCAACTGCCTGCATCAAGAGACCGGATATAGTCAAAGTTTTTTTCTGTAACAGCTCCGGTACCGTTGGTTGTTCTGTCTAATGTTTCATCATGCATGATAACGAGATGTTTGTCCTGGGTTTGACGGACGTCAAACTCAATCATTTGCGCGCCAAGTTGAATTGCTTCTTTGAACGCGGGTAAAGTGTTTTCAGGATGTGTATTATTCGCTCCACGATGCGCGCAAAGGCCCTTTTCAGGTAATGGGGTTTCTGCAGCACAGGAGAATAACAGTAAAGAGAAAAATATAGTTAGTAACAATAAAGTGTTTTTCTGGTCCATTCAAGCATCCAAAACATTATTTGACGATATTAATATAAACTATTTTAGCAAACTTTCAAGAAAAATAATGATTGATTGCTTTAATATTAATTAGAGAGAGTGATTTGTAAGTTCCAATTTTTCAAGATATTAATGTAAAAAAGGCCCCAGGTGAACCCCGGGACCTGAGTGAAGAAATGAATGAAGAATAAATTTTATGCATACCATTTGCGTTCGCGAGAGAGGTTTTGGCTTAGAATATCATTTGTGATATTTGCGTTTTCAACAACCTGAAAATCAAACATGCCAATACAGGCAAAGTCAGCACCACCACTAAACACGTATTGTAATCCATCCTGGGGATTGATAGCGCCAGCTGCTAAAACTTTGTAAGCGATCATGGGTGTAGTTACGTTTTTGAAAAACTCTACTGTTTCTTCAGGATTGATGCACCAGATATTGTCGTGATAGCGATTGTGGTCATCGTTATTGGGTTGTAACTGGTTGAATTCGATGCGCATGTCTTTGGGATGAGCTGACCAATATTTATCATGGTGCAGGGTTTTCATATAGAAATCCAGATCCAATCCCGATTTTTCACAAACAATTGGTACCTGGAGCGAGTGTGCGGCAGTTCCGGCAATGATACCTTTACTTTTGATAAATGAAATTGTTTTTTCCAATACGTCCAGTTTATTATCTCTTATAAATGTGTCTGCAATTGCTCCCTGGCAGAAAGCTCCCATGGCACCATGGTCAATTGCCATTTGTACGTTTGTAAAATCATTTTCTTTGGGATATGTTTGTGCCAGCCACTGGATTTTTCCGCCTCGTTTCCAATATTTATCAAGAATCCTAATGGTGTTTTCGTCGGTTCTGAGCAGGGCGGTATTGATACCGCAAGCTTCGCAGAGCCACAGGGTTTCTATTACTTTTTCATCTGTGAAATATTTTTTCAAAATTGAAGATACATATATAAGATCACGTGAATGGGCAAATCCGCTAACCAGGTTTCCACCAACGATAATACGACTGATTTGGTTGTCTTTGATATTTCCATGAGGGACTTGAGCTTTAAGTTCTTTAATATCCATACCGCTGGTGAATAGAACCGAAGCACTGGTTTGTGCATCTGCAGCTTTTAGATTTTTTTCTTCAAAGCTTATCCAACCATGCTTTTTAGCTACACCGAAAAATGCAGCACCCATCACCGGGAGAGTAACCAGATTCTTCAATAGCTCTCTTCTGGGATTATCAACAAATTCTTTCAGGTCATGATTGTCTGCTTCCGGGAAGGTTTTGTTTTTGCGTTTTTGCGTATAGAGTGATAAAAGCCTGTCAATGCCCCAAAGGGATTCTTTGTTCATCAATGCAAATAGAAGAAGGATTGCAGCTTCGATGAGGTTTTTGTTAACGATAAAATAATGACCTTCTGACGGAGCGCTAGAGTGAACAAACGGGGGATTTGCAACATAATAGAGCATTAACAGTAAGATGCCCGCATAACTTGCAGTGCGTGTGAACAAGCCCACAAATAATCCGAGACCAATAAAAATGAGTCCCCAGATATTGAGGAAATCAACAATATTCAGAATTGTTGGGTTGGCGATGATCCAATGAAAAAAGCCGGAAAAAAGCCATTTGGATTCCATCAAGTATGCTGCTGCTGACCAGTTTGGATTTACGAGTTTGGCAATTCCTTCATATAAGAAATGCCAACCTACAATTACCCGCAATACAGTTAAAACTGTAATTGCTTTACCAGATTGCATAATGTTTTTCATTTTTCTTTTTGATCCTATTGATATTATTGTTAGCTTTTTTATTAAAATAAAAGAATATTTGTCAAAGTACAGTAAATAACGGTTATTAACGGTAAAAAACTTAATTTCAGGCAGTTATATGAATACGGTTTATGATTCACATCTTGAGAAAATTTTAAACAGTAACGAGTTTAAATCGGAAAATGACCGGCAATTACTGATCTATTTGTATAATGCAACACGTGAAGGAGAAATACCCAAGGAATCACAAATTGCTTATGATCTTTTTCAACGGGACACATCTGGAACTACAAATCAGGACTTGTCATTTGTCAGAGTAAAGATCCATTTGCTGCGTAAAAAGCTTGAACATTATTATTTGACTGAAGGCAGGGAAGACAAGGTTGTTTTTCGTATACCCAAAGGGCGTTATAAAATTGAATATATTGAAAAAAAGTATTCAGTACACCAACAAAGTAATATTTGGAAAACCCTTGCAATTGGAGCTTTGGTGTGCCTGGTATTTATAGCTTTTTTATGGATATATATGATTTGGCAGCAAGGGCAGTCTAAAGTTTCCAATTCATCCATCTGGAAAGATATAGCACATGACGAAAAACCTGTAATGATAGTGCTTGGTGATTATTATTTCTTTCAACAAACAGATGAGAAAACGAAACAGTCGGCGGTAATAAGAGATTATAGTGTGAATAACAGCAATGATTTTCAGCACTATATATCTGAAAATGGTAACAGCAGTATTCATTATCAGGAAATTGATTTTAGTTATCTTGCTTATGGTACTCCTTTTTATCTTAAAGCATTAATGCCTGTTTTGCTTGAGAGTGATCAAGATTTTGAGATTTGTCTCATGTCCCGGTTTAATATGCAATATCTACAGCATTATAATGTAATTTTTATTGGATTATTCAAGACTTGTGGTTTTTTTAATAATTTTTTCTTAAATTCACATTTTACGATTGATACAGAAGAGAATATCGTATCGCTCATTGATAAAACCGGAAAAGAAGCCACAGAATATCATCAAATCGGCAAGTCAGAGTCAATGCATGATGACTATAGCATTGTAGCCAAGTTTTCGGGTCCCAACCGAAATACAGTAATGCTGTTTCTTTCATTTCATGATATTGGTGTAATACAAAGCGTAAAGTATTTAACCAATCCTCAACTGTTAAAAACGGTCCAGGAACAATTTCAAACAAACGATGGCAATACTGAATGTTTCGAAATATTGTTCAAAGTGAACGGAATAAACCGTACCGACCTGAGTTCAGAGATTATGTCACTTTATTCTCTGGATCCCTCGATTAATTACTGGGACACAAAATAAATTACAAAAAATAAGAAAAAAAACTAAATATTTTTGGAACTTTTCCGAATAAATACGTACAAGTATGTATGTAATTTTTTAAATATAAGGGAAGAAATGCGACGTACTAAAGAAGAAGCCGAACAAACACGGAAATTATTACTTAAATCTGCATTGCATGTGATCAGTGAAAAAGGATTCAACGCTTTCCGTTTGTCTGATGTTGCAGAACATGTTGGATTAACAAGAGGTGCAATCTATTGGCACTTTGGGAATAAAAAAGAATTATTGATTGCTCTATTCAAAGAACGGCTTGATCCGTTTTTTGAAATTTTTGATAATGTATTGGTAGAGGATATAACACCTTTACAAAAATTAGAAAAAATATTTTGTGTTTTTTTACAAAAGCTAAAAGAGGATAAAGAATTTCTTGAAAACCAAAATCTTGAATTTATGGATAAACGAACGATACATGAAATGCCGGAAATTGAAGAATATTTTCAAGAGCGCGGAATGAAATTTTTTAATATGTTTTCTGCAATTGTGCAGGAGGGGATAAACCAGGGAGAGATTCGTCCCGTCAATCCAAGTTATTTCAGTACTTTAATGAGCGCCACTATAGCCGGCTTTGCTGATATTTATATTAAGAGAAGAAGGAATTTGGTTGATATTGAAAATCCTAAAGAATTATTTGACCTATTTATTCATGGATTAAAAAATAAGGATGATAACCCAATGTAGATGAATAATGAGTATAAAAAGGGAAAAATTTTTTACATACAATACATACATATATGAATGTATATTATAAATAACTGAAATCATGGAGGCATGAATGCGTAACCGAAGCGTTATATTATTATTGGCAATAAGTACTGTTCTTATGATCAGCTCTTGTACTAAAAGTGAATCTCGATCAAAAAGTCTTGAGCAGATTTATAAAGAAGAAGGTGTACCTGTATCCGTTCAGAAAATAGAAAAAAGCAAATTCAGTATTGAAAATACTTTTCATACAACTTTGAGTGGTATTCACGAATCGAACGCAAGTGCAATGGTTGCGGACAAGGTTGACAAGATTCATTACAAAGTTGGTGACTATGTTAAAAAAGATGCGGTTGTCATTAGCTTTCCTACAGACAATCCATCCGCGCAATATAATCAAACAAAGTCTGCCTACGAGTTGGCAAAAACAACTCTGGATCGTATGACCAATCTGTATAACAGCGGTGGTATTTCTTTGCAGGACTATGATAATACGAAAACCCAATTCAAAGTTGCAGAAGCAAACTGGAATGCGGTAAAACAATCCGTAATGGTTAAGGCCCCCATCAGTGGAACGATTTCACAGATCAATGTACAGGAATCTGATAATGTGAATCCTGGTGATGATCTGTTTACAGTAAGTCAGACACAAAAGTTGAAAGGCAAACTGTGGGCTTCTGAAAGTCAGGCTGCAGTGATTAAAGTTGGTGATACAGTAACTGCAAAATGGCAGGGTTTGGCAATTGAAGGAAAGGTGAGCCAGGTTGATTTGTCGTTGAATTCGTCTATGCAGGCATTTGGTGTTTGGGTAGAACTGAACAATTCCGGAAATCGTTTTAAAAGCGGAATCAACTCGGAAATTACTATTTATAGTGGTGAAGGTGATGAAACCATTATTGTTGAAAGAAAAAATGTGATTGTGGAAGATAATTCGAGATATGTTTTTGTGAACCAGGGTGGAAAAGCACAAAAACGTGAGATAAAAACAGGAAGAACCCAGGGACTGGATATTGAAGTTGTTGATGGTTTATCTGTTGGTGACCAGTTGATTATTGGTGGGCAAATGTTATTGAAAAATGGTGAAAAAATCAGGGTTATTGCTGATTCCTGATAAATATATTTGAATAGAATTATTTAGTATTGTGGAATATTAAAATCGATTAACGAATAAGGATTTAAATTTATGTTTTTATCTGATATATCCATAAAACGCCCTATTATGATATCGATGCTTTTACTGGCATTGCTGATGTTTGGGGCTATATCATATTTTGGATTAAACCTGGATCTTACACCTGACATGACGTTTCCCATGATCACGGTTCAGACGGTTTATCCTGGTGCGGGTCCGCAGGAAACGGAGCTGCAAATAACCAAAAGAATTGAAGATGCAATTTCAACAGTAAGCGGAATAGATTATATACAATCCTATTCCATGGAATCTGCATCATTTGTAATTATTCGATTTGAACTCAGCAAGGATGTTGATATTGCCAATCAGGAAGTGAAAGACAAGGTTGATGCAATATTGAATGATATGCCGGGTGACGCTGAAAGGCCGATTATTCAGAAATTTGATATCAATTCTGAACCGATCATGAATATTGTTTTATCCGGTAATATAGAAATGACAGAATTATATGAGCTGGCCGATAAAACACTGACAGACCGTTTTTCTCAGATACAGGGTGTTGGTGAAGTATCTGTAACCGGTGGCGGTGAACGTGAAATTCAGGTCGAGTTTGACAACCGTACGATATTACAGCAGAAAATATCCATCAGTCAACTGGCTGGAATGCTTTCGATGCAAAATATGGATATGCCTGGTGGTAATTTTAAACAGCGTTCTCAGGAATACTCGGTTCGTCTGGAAGGTGAATTTGATACTGTTGAAGATCTGAAACAATTAAAAGTACCAACCGGTTTTGGAATGAAACCTCTTTCTGAACTTGCCCAGGTGCGTGATGCTACCGAAGAGGTACGGGTACGTTCTACATTTGTAGATAATGTTAATAAACTTACTAATGATAATGTTGTGGTTTTGGGACTGGTTAAGGCCAAAGATGGTAACGCCGTACGAATTGCAACGGCTGTTAAGGAAAGAATGCCGGAATTACAGGAACTATTGCCTGAGGGTTGTGAGTTATCAATTATTAAAGACAGTTCTATTTTGATTGAAGGTTCTGTTAAAGATACTCTTTCTAATATTTTTATGGGTGTGATTTTAACCGGACTTGTATTGCTGTTCTTTTTGAGCGATTTACGTTCAACAATTATTGTTGCTTTATCAATGCCCATGTCTATTATATCCACATTTATGCTTTTACAACTTTCAGGATTCACCCTGAACCTTATGACCCTGATGGGACTTTCGACTGCGGTGGGTGTGCTTGTTTCGAACTCTGTTGTTGTGCTTGAAAATATTTTTCGGCATAAAAGTATGGGGAATAGTCGTCGTGAAGCATCTGCCAAAGGAACGGCTGAGGTTGTGGTTGCGGTAATTGCATCTACCATGACCAATATAGCAGTATTTTTACCCATTGCAAATATGGGTAGTATTGTGGGCATGATGTTTAAAGAGTTTGCTTTGACAGTAGTTTATGCTACACTGTTTTCATTGTTAATGTCATTTACTTTGACACCTATGCTGGCTTCTTTAATTATCCCAGAGCATGATACAAAAAAACATCCCATTGGTAAAAAAATGAATGCCATGTTTACCGCATGGGAAGATTGGTATAAACGATTGTTGAGCTGGATCATCAAGAACAAAATGCGAAGCTTTATGGTGATTTTGGTTAGTATATTCATGTTTGTTGGCAGTTTTTTTATGGCTTCTCAGATTGGATTTGACTTTATGCCCAAGCTGGATGAAGGCGATATCAAGATGGAAGTTGAGCTGCCAACTGGTTACAATTTGAATGAAACTGCCCAGGTATTAAAAGAAATGCAAAACCGGATTGAAGAATATCCGGAAGTTAAAACCATTGTAACTACATTGGGTAAGATCAATGATATGGATACAGGTACCAATATGGCATTGGTTAATGTAAAATTGGTGAATGTTGCAATGCGTGATGTTTCTACTGAGCATATGGCGGCTGAATTAATTAAAAAGTTGTCTGATCTTCCTAATGTTCGTTTAAGAATTGAGGCTACTTCTTCAATGGGTATGGGTACAGCCCCTGTTAACTTTACTTTAATGGGACAGGATGTTCAGGAACTGGAAAAATACCGTAGAGAAATTGTTGAACGCATTCATGATGTTCCCGGATTGATAAACCTGAATACCAGTTCACGTCCTGGTAAACCAGAGATTACGATTGTACCTGACCGTGAAAAGCTTTCGAATGCGGGATTGACAATTTATGATTTGGCAATGACTTTGCGCGGTTCGTTGGAAGGTCTGGTGACCACCAAATACCGTGATCAGGGTGAAGAGTATGATATTCGTGTAAGTTTATCTGACGAGTCTGTTGATACCCCTGAAGAGGTAGAGAGTATTTCAGTTGTTGCTCCTGCTGGAACATTCAAGATTTCGCAACTTGCAGATATTAAATATACCCAGGGATTTACCCGAATTCTGCATAAAGATAAATTCAAAATGATAGATTTTGGTGCATCGACAGCACCTGGTGTTCCTATGGGTGATGTAACAAATGAGATAGATAGCCGTCTTGCAGACCTTGAATTGCCAACTGGTTATAAAGTTGAATGGGCGGGTATGGCAGAAGAAATGAAAAGTACTATACAAAGTATGCTTTTTACCTTTGTATTGGCTATAGTTTTGACATATATGCTGCTTGCGGCAATTTTGGAAAGTTTAACTCAGCCTTTATTGATATTGGGTACCGTTCCTTTAGCGATGATTGGTGTTTTTGGAGGTTTGTACATTACAGGAATTTCCATGAACATTATTTCAATGATGGCAATTATTATGCTTTTGGGTATTGTAGTGAATAATGCAATTTTGTTACTGGACTATACAAACCTGTTGGTCCGTCAAAAAGGATACAATGTGCATGACGCATTGGTAGAAGCTTGTCCTACAAAATTGAAACCGATTCTCATGTCTTCTATTGCTATTATTCTGGGTATGCTGCCCATGGCTTTGGGTATGGGGGCATCGGGACGAGAATTTCGTCAACCTATGGGTGTTGTTAGTATTGGTGGTCTGCTGATTTCAACAGTGTTGGCCTTGATTGTAATACCCACACTTTATTATTTGACTAGTAAACAAAAGGTGAAAAAGCAGGCGTAAAGTATTCGCTCGTTGAAATGGACCAAAGGAGATAATTTTAATGAAAAATATTTTCATATATATGACTTTACTGGTATTGTGCGGATTTCAGTTACTGTTGGCAGAGACGCTTGATCTTGACGCCTATCTGGAAGTTGTTAAAGAGCACAGTAAAGATTTGAAATTGGCAGATAAAGACCGGGAGCTGGCAGACGTTCAAAAAAAAGAAGCAATTTCTCAAGCGCTTCCAATAGTAGCTGCCGAAGCCGGATATGTTCGAAATTTAACTGATTATTATATGTATTTTGACGCAGGTTCTCTAATGCCGGGAGCCGGTGGAGTGATTAAGGCACCGATTAAACGCGATAATGAATACAGTGCTACCCTGGCATTACAGCAGACTCTGTTTAGTCCTTCTGTTGGCAGTGCAATCAAGGCTGCCAGGCAGTATGAAGAATTGACAGAATACATTTACAAAGCCAGTAATCAGGCTATTATTACCGGAGCAAAACAGTTGTTTTACCAGTGTTTATTATTGGAAAAGGTAAAAATAGTAAGTGAGGCAGCCGAGGCAAATGCTTTAGAGAATTATAATACTATGAAGCTGCGTTTTGACAATGGACAAATCTCTGAGCTGGACTTGTTGCAAGCTGAAACCCGCTGGCGCAGTGCCGTGCCGCAAAGTGAGCAAGCCAGACGAAATCAAAAGATTGTAATGAATACGCTCAAGAATTTTGCGGGAATTGATGTTAAATCTGAAATTGAGTTGACGGGAAACCTGGAAACGGTTCCTCCAATTCCGGAAATGCAGGAATTGTCTGTGGTTTTTGATAAAAGACCGGATATGAATGCTCTGAAATGGGAAGAAAAGCTGCGCACCACAAATGTGGGTGCTAAAAAAGGAGCGTTTTTACCAACTTTGACTGGTCAAGTTGCTTATGCATATACTTCTCAATCCAATTATTATAAATTCGATGAAGAGAACAAGTTGTTATTTGCCGGTTTAAATTTATCGCTGCCCATTTTTACGGGTGGTTACCGGCTTGCAGAAGTACAAAAAGCACAGGTTGAGCTGGAAAAAACAAGACTGCAAATGGATAAAACCCGTGAAGATATTACCAATGAAGTATCGAATGTGTATTTACGTTTAAAGGAAGCAAATCAACGTATCGCTTCTGCAAAGGCTACCTGGGAAACAGCAGAGAAAGCCTTTCATATTACAGAAACTACAACAGAATCGGGATTGTCTACCCAGTTGGAATTAAAAGACGCAAGGTTGATGTTTGATCAGGCACAGTTGGGATATTATTCCGCAGTGTATGATTACCTTGCCGCTTATTTTGATTGGGAACAGGCTACCGGTAGAGTACAGTACTAATTGTGGCATCATTACTAATTCAGGGCCCCGGGCATTACTATCTGTCTGGGGCTTTTTTATTAATTGCATATCGATTGAGTGAAATTACAGGATGGAATTGGTTTATTTTGAAAAATATAGGCTTTTAACAATCCTGACGTGTAATATGTAAAATATATTGATTTTAAAACAAACGATTGGTTGTGTGATTTTTGGTTGAATGGGGCAAAATAAGGCGATATGGGTTAATTTTGTGTTAAATTGTAAAAGTTTATGTTTTTTTTTGTTGCATTGTATCAGGGTAATGTTTACCTTGAAATATTAACACATGGTACTCGATTACATCTATTAATCCCGGAAGCAAGGATAATTCATATAGTAATAACTGTTTAAGATAATCGTCAAGAATGCTGATGTATCCTGTCACAGCAATCAAGATGATTTTTTTTTATCCGGCAAGTTGTAATACTGTAGTACTTTAATTGTAATAATAAAGGGTGATTTGTATGGAAACAGGAACTGTAAAATGGTTTGATGGAGCAAAAGGTTATGGATTCATAACCAGAGAATCCGGTGATGATGTGTTTGTGCACTATAAAGCAATCGACGGGGATGGGTATAAAACATTAGAAGAAGGTGTGCAGGTCCAGTTCGAGGTTGAACAGGGCCGTAAAGGTTTGCAAGCAATCAAGGTTTCAAAGCTATAGAGTGCCAGATTGACTTTGAGCCCCGATTATCATAATTGATGATCGGGGCTTTTTTTTTGGAAAAAGTTTTTTTATTTGAAAAAATATTATTACTTTTAGAGGTGGGACGATTCAAGGGGTAATACTCGTGTTTCAAACCAAGATTGTTTTGTAACAAGTATGATTCTAGTACTATTGTTTAATTTGGTTGCAAGTTATTGTTAAAAAATATCTTGTGCTAGTGCATTATATTGAATTTTTTAACTTTTGGAATTGTAGCCTGTTAAACAGAACGGGGTGGCATTGGTGGAGAATGCTTTCCAAATTTTAACCCAAAAACAGGAGGAACGATGAAGGTACGTCTGATAACGGTATTCATGATTATGATAATGACAGCAGCTGGTTTTGCGCAAAGTGATGGAGAGCTTGTTTGGAAAAAGGATTTTGGAGGAACAACTTATCGGGATGTAGCTATAGGTAGCGAAAATATACTCTATTGGGCTTCTCAGATTGGAACCGCATATGCTATTGATTTTGACGGTAACTTGTTATGGGAGTTTACCCCGGGATTAGAAGAATTTAGCGATGCACCTTGTGTTGCGCCTGATGGTACTATTTATATAGGTAACCAGGATTCATATCTTTATGCATTGAATCCTGATGGTACCGAAAAATGGAAATTTTTGTGTGAAAATGCTTTTATGCATACACCTGCGTTAGCAGATGACGGAACCATTTATATAGGTGAAGGTAACGGGATCATGTATGCAATTAATCCAGATGGTACCTTGAAATGGCAGTATACTGCAGTTGGTTTTATAGAGGATTCACCTTCTATAGGGCCAGATGGTACCATTTATTTTAGTACACTGGAAAGTATTTTGTATGCATTATCGCCAGGTGGAGAGTTGAAATGGAGAATTGAACTTGATGCAGAATATATTTCAACACCAACTATAGATTCAGACGGTACGATTTATGTTGCTACTAATACTAATGGGATTTTTGCAGTTAATCCAGATGGTTCTATTAAATGGCATATTGATGAAATGAACACTACCGGTGCGTCTGTAGTAATTGGACCTGCCGGAAGATTATATTTGTATGCTCGAGATCAATATGTTTATTCATTAGATCGTGACGGAAATGAAATCTGGAAATATCAAACTCATGGTGGCTCCGCACGTCCCCTCATTATTGGAGCAGACAGTACTATTTATATTGGTTCGACAGATTGGTACATATATGCAATAAATTTTGACGGAACTGAAAAATGGAAATATAAATCTAATGGAATGATGAATATTAGCACTATAACAAACACAGGGTTGTTAATTGCTAATAGTGTTACGGGTACCTATCCCAATCAAAAGTCAGAACTGTATGCGTTCCAAACCGAGAGTTATGGGTTAGCGGACAGCCCCTGGCCGAAAAGCCATAAAAATGCAAGCTGTACAAGTAATAGTTATAATACTGACAGTCCTCAAGTTGGTTTTGATGAAATACAAAAGTATGTTTCGAGTGGTAATAGTTTAAGACTTGATGCGAGTCAATCTTTTGACCCCAATGGTAGTGAATTGAGTTTTAGTTGGAGAGTTCTTGAAAAACCGGAAAATAGTGCTGTCACTATTGCTGATTCAACCTCAAGTATTACCACAGTATCATTTGATAGTAATGATTTTGGAAATTATAAATTTGCAGTCACTGTTCGTAATCAGGAAAATTTAGTATCTGCTGATGTTATGAATGCTTATTATGGCCCAATAAGCTGGACATTTTATACTTTTAGTGAAATTTCAGCTTCGGCATCTTTAGATTATGATGGTAAGGTTTATATTGGATCTACAATTGGAAATAGTTATTCATTCGACTCTGATGGTGAGTTGAACTGGCAAACCGATGAATTTGGGTATGTTTTAGCGTCAAATACTATTGGCCCTGACAATGAATTGTATATACCGGCAGGTTCAGGCCGTTTGTACAAAATCGATAATAATGGACAAGAAGTTTGGAATGCATATCTGTCCGGAAATTTAAGAGGTTCAGCTTCTATTGGTAAAGACAGTACAATTTATATTACCAGTGAAGGTCGTTATTTATTTGCGTTAAATCCTGATGGGTCACGAAAGTGGACGGTCCCGGCAGGTGGACGAATTTATACAACTCCTTCAATCGCTCAAGATGGAACAATTTATTTTGGATCGAACGATGGTATTTTGTATGCAGTTAATCCGGATGGCTCAGTGAAATGGAAATATGATACCGGCAAGTATGTGAGATCTTCAGCAGCGATTGATTATGATGGCACAATTTATTTTGGATCAAATGATGGCAATTTGTATGCATTAAATTCTGATGGAACTGTGAAATGGAAATATCAAACCGGTGATAATGTTACCTCATCTCCATCGATTGGTGCGGACAGTACAATTTATGTGGGCTCATTAGACCAGAATTTGTATGCTTTGAATAATGATGGTACATTAAAATGGCAGTATGAAACCGGTGCTGCGATTGAATCTTCTCCTACTGTTGGATATGATGGTATGATTTATGTGGGCTCATCTGACAAGAATGTATACGCTATTCATCCTGATGGGACACTGAATTGGAAATATGCTACTAGCGGAGAGATTGTTTCTTCACCTTCATTGGATATGAATGGTAAATTGTATATTGGATCCAACGATGGTAACTTTTATTGTTTACAGACCGAGAGCTATGGCTTGGCTGACAGTCCCTGGCCTAAATTGGGCTGCAATTACCAAAACACCTCGTTCATGAGTGTTGAACCGATAGCTAATTTTATAGCAGAGCCCACAAACGGGATTTCACCTTTGCAGGTAGAATTTCAGGATCTGTCTACCGGTTATATTTCTGAATGGTTATGGGATTTTGGTGATGGCAATTCAAGTACTGAACAGAATCCTCTGCATGTTTATGAAACAGCAGATTCTTTTTCTGTATCATTAACGGTAGAAGGACCGGACGGTTTAAATACATTAGTAAAGGAAAATTATATTGTTGTTAATGAAGCGCAACCGGTAGCTGTTTTTGCGGCTGATACAACCGGAGGTATTGCACCATTGACCGTACAGTTTGCTGACAGTTCTACCGGAACGATAACTGAATGGTCATGGGATTTTGGTGATGGAGAAACCAGTGATGAGCAAAATCCGGAACATACCTATACAGTTGCTGATACTTTTTCAGTCTCTTTATCTGTATCCGGGCCGGGTGGATCAGATACATGCGTTAAAACAAATTATATTATTGTAATAGAACCTGCTCCCATTGCTGCGTTTGCAGTTGATTCTACTGCTGGTGCTTATCCATTTACTGTACAGTTTTCTGACAGTTCCAGCGGTGTTATAACCGAGTGGTTATGGGATTTTGGTGATGGCAGTAGCAGTGACGACCAGAATCCACTGCACGAATATACAACAGCGGATTCATTTACTGTTTCGTTGACAGTAGCCGGACCTGGTGGAAGTGATACGATGATTAAAGAAAAGCTGATTGTTGTAGATCATCCTACAGGTATTGAAGATACGGGCGCGTTGCCAACCCGGTTTAATTTATACCAGAATTATCCGAATCCATTTAATCCGACTACTCATATTAGTTTTGATTTACCAAAATCTGCTTTTGTGGAATTATCGGTATACAACAGTAATGGTCAGTTGGTAGATCGGTTGATTTCAGAAAATCGAAACGCAGGCACCCATCAGATCAATTGGAATGGTGTGAATCATTCCAGCGGATTGTATTATTTCAAGATCAAGGCGGGTGATTTTATAGATATGAAAAAGATGATTTTGATCAAATAAAAAAAACGGGCCGGTATTCATTAAACCGGCCTTTTTTTTTATAGGGGTAGGAATGAAACCGCATTCATTATTGTCTAATGGGAAAATAAGACAGATATACTCAAATAATAAGCGGTGTTCACTTGAGAAAAAAATATACCATCATCATGTTGTCTATAGTTGTAATTATTCTTTTTATTTTATCAGGATTTATTACAACTCGTCATACCGTCAAATTTCCCTGTCGATTTATAAGTCAGGCTGAATGGTCTGTTCATGTTGACGATCCTGAAAAGGTCTATGTGGAATTTAAGCGGAATGACAAGAACACCCTGGAGCGATTCGACTGTTATCATTTCAGTCGTCCTGATTTGATCCGGTTTGAGGTTGAGCCTGATGTCGCTGTTGGCAGATATCTTGATGCCGGGAAGATTGTTGCCAATATCCATTCACAAGAGGATGCTTATCGTTTTGAATCTCTGAAGACAGAAATTGAAACGGTGCAGGCGGAATTGGAATTATTATCAACCGGAGAGAAAAAAGAAGTAAGAGAAGAAGCAAAGCAAGCTCTGCTTTATGCTCAGGCCCAACTTGAAGCGTACCAACCACAACTTGATCGTAAAAAAGATCTATTGGAGAAAAACCTGATCAGCCAGCAAGATCTGGAACTTGCGGAAGCTGAAAACAATCTCTACAAGATCAATGTTTCATTACAAAAGGCCAGATTAAAAGCAGCCGAATCCGGAGAAAAACAGGAACAGATCGATTATGTGAAAAAAGAATTGGCAGGACTTGAAGCTCAATTTGGATTGCTTTTGAACAAGAAAAAAGCAGAAGCACTTGTTACGCCTATTTCCGGTATTGTTGGGGATTGCAATGAGGCGGGTGTAGTTTGCCAGATCAACAAGATTGATACCCTGATAGTACAAATACCGGTAACTGAGGAATATTTGCATCAATTAAAACCAGGACAAAAAGTTGAGATCATTTTGCCTCATTCGCACTATGAACAGCTGGAGTGCAGAATTGTTCGAATTGGCAACCAGGCTTATTTTATAAATGGTCAATCCATGTTTATTATATACTGCAACCTGGCGAATACAAACAAAATATTATTCAATGGTTCTACAGGATATGCCAAGATCCATTATGGAGAATCATCATTGTATAAACAAATAACAAGCCATTGGAATAATTACAAATATAGAAAACTGGCATTTTTAAAATGATTAACATGATTTGAGGAAAATAAGATGGCAGGAAATGTAAACCACATATCCAGATTTGAGATTAAATATTATGTTCCCAAAGACCGTATTGATGCGCTGAAAGCGTTTATTAGGCCATATGTTGAGCTGGATCCCCATGCGGTTAATGTTCCGGATAACCGATATCTTGTACGCAGCCTTTATTTTGATACTCCACAACTTGATTTTTATTATGAAAAAGCAGATGGCTTAAAAGTAAGAAAGAAATTGCGCATACGCACTTATAATGAATATCAGGACGATAGTATTGGATTCTTGGAAATTAAACGACGGTACAATAATAATGTTGTAAAAGAGCGTTCAAAATTTAAAATTTGCAGTCTGGATGATATAATAAACTCGCCATTTGATTTTATACAAAAAAACAGAGTTACGAACGGTAATGATATATCTCTTGACCGATTTGTTTTTAATCTGGTTTCTTTGAATCTAGAACCTTCGCTGTTGGTGCTGTATGACCGTGACGCTTATATGGATATGTACAATGAACGTGTTCGTTTAACCATTGATTATAATGTGAGAACACTTTATGCTCCGCGTTTAACGGATCTATTTACCAACGAATGTTTGATGCCGGTTACAGACAATAGCTGTATTTTGGAATTAAAGTTTGATGAATTTATGCCCAAATGGATGAGGCGTTTGGTGCAAGTGATTCAAGTGCGTCCTGAATCCATATCGAAATATTCGATGGGGATTGAAGGACATTTTAATAATAATAAAGGGACCTATCGTGCAGGAATTGGTATTTAACAGCCTGTTGGCAGACAGTGCTACAATAACTATTTTTGATGTGTTTTTCAACATTGCTTTATCATTGTGTCTGGGATTGTTGATAACACTTGTATACAAGCTGACATATAAAGGATACGCGTATTCGGTAACATTTGTAAATACGTTGATTATTATAACCATGGTAACTACGATTGTGATTATGGTTATTGGTAATAATCTTGCGCGGGCTTTTGGTCTTGTTGGTGCCATGTCGATAATCCGGTTTAGAACTGCGGTTAAAGATTCCATAGATATCGCGTTTGTGTTTTTCTCGCTTGCCGCGGGAATGGCAGCGGGATCAGGAAATCATGTGATTGGTATTATTGGATGTGTGAGTGTTGCGTTATTTGTTGTGGTATTGCATTTTACCAAATATGGCGCCGCGGTACAGGAAGAGATGGTACTGCGTTTCTGGTCCATCCCACAACACTCTGATCAGCCTGTATATATGGATGTGTTTAAAAAATACCTGACAGTGCATTCTTTGGTGAACATTCGATCTGCGAGATTGGGAGAATTTTTAGAATTAACGTTTAATATCCGATTCCGGAAAAATGTCGGACACCAGGAGTTGGTTCAGGACCTGAGTGCTTTGGAAGGCATTGAACGGGTTAGCCTGGTTTATGGAGAAAATCTTACTGATAACTAGAATATTATTTATATTTCATACCCCCCATGATGAGAAAGTCGGGCCGATTATGGCTCGGCTTTTTTTTTATGTATTGAATACTAAATTTTTATTTGCAAATTCTTAAATATTTATGTATAGTGAAATGTTTGTGAATCCAGCAGGTGGGTTTATGTATTCTACAATTGAAGTACGTTGGTTTTTGGAGGGAGGAATTCCCTTTGAGATTACGGAATGGTTTGCAGGTATGTCGCAAGAGATGCCGTTGATAGAAGAGCGGACTGATCGATATTTTACCACAGTCAGTGAGGCTATGAGCATTAAACTGCGTGACGGATTTATAGAGATCAAAGAGCGGCAAAAGGAATTAGGTATACAGGATTTGGGACCTTATACCTCGGGAATGGTAGATGCATGGACGAAATGGAGTTTCAAGCTTGATGCCGGGACGGATTATGAGCAGATGGTTGGAGCTTCTCAGAAATGGCTGGATATCCATAAAAGAAGATTACTGTTGATTGTACCGGAAGCTGAAGGACATGCCGGGTATCAACTGGAATTGAGCGGTATTACTGTTGGGGAACAGCATTGGTGGAGTTTTGCTCTGGAGGGTACAGGGCAGGGGCGAGAGGCAGAGTCTGCATTTGTACGAAAATCTCAATTGATCCGTTTTCCCAAAAGAGAGTTTTTTATGGGTAAATATTCCATGGCGTTTCCTCAGTTTATTGAAATGATCTTGCAGCGGGAGCATAAAGAACAATGAGTAATGATGCCTCTTATCTGAAACATAACCAGAAAACCTGGGACACTTATGTTAGGCTGGAAAATCGATGGACCCAACCGGTATCTTCTCAGGTAATTGCTGATGCACGCAAGGGCAAATGGGAGGTTGTGTTGACTCCGCAAACACCTGTCCCAAGAAAATGGTTTGGAGATATTCGGGGCAAGGATGTGCTTTGCCTTGCGAGTGCAGGTGGACAGCAAGGGCCTGTTTTTGCAGCAGCAGGAGCAAAAGTGACGGTATATGATCTTTCTCCCAAACAACTCGAGCAAGACCAAATGGTAGCCGAACGTGAAAGCCTGGATATAACCACAATCATGGGAGATATGGCAGACCTGAGTGCATTTGCGGATGCATCGTTTGATATTATCTTTCATCCTGTCTCGAACTGTTTTGTTGCCGATGTAAAACCGGTCTGGAAAGAGTGTGCACGTGTAATTCGTAAAGAGGGGATTTTGATGGCAGGATTTTGTAATCCCATTTTGTATCTTTTTGCAGAAACGGCACCCGAGTGGAAAATAGATTTGACAAAGGTGCAGAAAATCCCTTATTCTGATTTGGAAACCCTGACGCCGGAACAAAAAGAGTTATATGCCAGGGATGGCCATGCTTTTGAATTCGGACATACGTTAACCGATCAGATTGGTGAGCAGATCAAAGCCGGTTTTGTGATTGATGGGTTTTATGAAGATCCGCACCACGATGATGAAAATCCTTTGTATGGAAATATTGACTGCTTTATAGCTACCCGCGCAACCCGCGTTTGATTTATTTACAGTCAGAAATAAATTATCACTAAAATAAATGTATTAGATTGTAAACTTTGGTTTTTCCCTTGGAAATTGCTGTGAAAGAGTTTATTTTGAAAAGCGTGGTATTTTGCCTCGTTATTTTATTTTTTCGTCAGAAATAAATATATGAACAAATTTCAATATCCATCAAGGAGTTATTTTATGCCTTTGTGTTACCGCCGAGTTATATTTATTAATTTTATTGTCTCTTTAATTCTTTTTACTTTAGCGACGGCTGCAGACAGTGTTGAACAAACAAAGAATCCATTTTTGGTTGAACAATTTACAGCGCACGGAAATATTTTTGAAATCAGCGGGCAAGATCAGAAAACCGGACAGGAATTGAGTGTTCGTATTGCATTCCCTTTTAAAGATGTTGTAAATATTCAAGCTGGTATTGAAAAACAAGAGTCGGTTTATGCGGAATTGAATAAATTTCAATGGAATGATTTTGACAGTACCCTGGTACTTTTGAGTGGTGATATTAAAGTGATTATTGATAAATCGCCGTTAGATATTGCAATTGAACGGGATGGTGAAATTATATTCAATACTCTGGATGGAATAGAGTGGGTAGATGATGACAGTTTGCAAACCATAGGTTTTAGCAGTGCGTTGGATTCCACTGAAAGTGTATATGGATTTGGAGAGAAATTTGACGGACTGGATCAGCGTGGTAATCGGGTGGATATGATAATTTCTGATGCTTACATGTCTATTGATGGCGGTACGTACAAGTCCATTCCGTTTTTTCTATCATCAAAGCGTTTTGGTTTACTGGTAAATACCGGTTTACCGGTTGTGTTCCACATGGGTGATCTGGTTAATGATCGCTTCAGCGTTGAGGTACCAGACTCGGAAATGAATGTGTTTGTGTATTGTAATCCTGATCCATTGAAGGTAATTGAGCAAAATACTGCAATTACCGGGCGTACACCGGTTATACCCCGATGGTCTCTGGGGACCTGGTTAAGCCGACGTAGAATGACAGGGTGGAGTAATACCGCCTATGCCAACGCGGACATTGATATGCTGATGCGGGAAAAGTTTCCACTGGGTATCATTTTGTGGGAAGGTGTTCGGACCATGTTTAACCGTGATATGACACCCAGTATGAACGATCTTGTAGACAAGTGGCATGGTATTGGGATTAAGACCGTTTTTTGGTCACCCACAGGACAAGTAGCACCCAACAGTCCTGTAATTAAAGAAGGTAAACCTGAATATTTTGTAAGACGGGCAGACAGTACTTTTGCTATTGGTGGGGTACGGATGAACTCGGTTTATCTGGATGTGACAAACCCTGAAGCTATGGACTGGTGGAAAGAAAACCTGTATGCGGAATATTTGACAGGTCAAGGTGACCGATCCGTACCGGAACACAAGAACCTGGATGGAATCAAAATTGATTTTAGTGAAATGTTTCCACGGGACTATGATCCGAAAATGCTGCATCGTCCGGTTAAGGGGATAACCAATCTCCATGCGGTTATGTTTGGCGAAGAGATTTATAACTGGATACAGAGTATAAAACCGAATGGTGGCGTTATCTGGATCCGGGGCGGCGGACTGGGATTACAAAAGGCGGGCTATTGCTGGGGTGGAGACCGCGGACGGAATTTTCAGCAGCTCAAGGGTACTGTTGACGCATCGTTAGCGATCTCTATCTGCGGAGTACCGCTGATTGGACATGATATAGCGGGATACAGGGGTGGTAATGACGAGCATGACCGCGAGGTTTACATTCGCGGTGTACAGTATTCCACATTCGGGCCTTCTTTTCATGATCATGGCAGTGCACCTGCTCCATGGGAGCAAGATCCTTATGGCTGGGACAATTATCGGTTTTATGCCAGGGTGAGATATAATCTGCTTCCGTTTTTGTATCACTATTTGATACAGGCAAATGAAAAAGGACTGCCATTGATGCGGACCCTGTTTCTGCATTATCCCCAGGATACTGCAACCAAAGATATTGATGATGAATATATGCTGGGTGAAGAGATGCTGGTTGCACCTGTGTTAGACCCCGGATTTCCACGAAATATATATTTACCCAACGGTGAGTGGGTGGATTTTTGGACATATGAACGGTTTGATGGAGAACAAGAGATTAATTATACCTGTCCCTTGAACCGGATTCCAGTCTTTATTAAATCGAATTCAATTGTTCCTTTGGCATTGAACGAAACCATGGATATTGGCGGCGCATTTGATCAGTCGGAAAAAGAATTGCTGCGATTGTGTTTCATGCTTTACGATTGTAAAGATACCAGGTTTGATTTGCGGGAAGAAGGTAAAACTGTCAGTATCCTTGCAAAACGTGATAAAGAGAATATGATTTTAAATATCACAAAACCTGAGCAAAAGTTTGGAGTTGTATTGTTTGGAGACGAACCCGGCTCTGTTACTGTAAATGATAAAACAGTACCTCAGGTAGAAATGAGTGATTTTACCTCTACTCAGCAAGGCTGGATATATGACCAGGCACAGCATTTGATCAAGATCAAGATTCAGGACAAGCGGGGAGAAAAAAGATATTCCGTTAAGGTGAATGGCGGTCAGTCAAAAGAGATGGTGGCTGAGTTGTCCCCCAATGCATTTGACAAAGAAATACCGGCTAAACCCGAGATTACGACTGTTGAGAATTGGAATGGAATGCTGGTTGTGAATTTCAATCCTTCAGAAAAAGCAACCGGTTACGAATTGAAATGGGGTACGGAAAGTACACGATTGAGCAATCGCCTGCTTTTGGGTACAGTAAACCAGGCGATTATAGAGGGATTGGATAATGAAAAACCGGTTTTTATAACTATTACCGCAGTGAACGCATGGGGCAAGAGTGAAACCGTATTGGATGGACCCTTTGTTCCTGCATCCTGGCGTAAACCGATATTTACATTGGGAAATAATGAGGAATTGTATATATATGGTGGTCAGACCGTTGAAAAAGAGGCAGTAAATACGGATACTTCCAGACAGGTATTTGCCATTGACGCACAATCTAATATGGACTGCCAATTGTGGATAAAGGCCCGAAAAAATGAAGGTCATCATCGTTATTTCAGATGGTATAGCATGGGTGAGGTCAAGCTCGAAGCCGGTATCAATACGCTGGATCTGGAAGTGCAGGGTAAAAATATAGATATTGAAAAGGTGTTTATTACATCTGATTTAGCTGAACGGCCATTACTCAAGGCAGAAAAGGCAGGTGAATGTACTGAAACTAGCAGTGATGTTGTGCCTGTCAAACGCATTCCGGTTGTATTTAAATAATAGAAACATCATGGTTCCAATCAGAAAAGCAGGGTGCAACTAATATGCATCCTGCTTTTTGTTTTTATACAGTCTAGTAGCCCTGCGCCTGTCCATCTTTTCTGGATTCTGATGCACCAAAGTAGACATGGTTTTTACGATCAACCAGAATAGCCTGATAACCCCCATATCCACCCACATTGACATTCAGATTGTGTCCTTTTTCCTTCAAGGACCTGAGCGTTTCCATTGGGAATCCGGATTCAAAATTAATTTTGCCACCATCGGTCATGATAGACCCGGTAGGTTGTGACGAACCGGTATGGCGGATACGTGGAGCGTCTCCCGCTTCCTGGAGCGACATACCGAAATCGATCATGTTTACCAGAATCTGCACATGTCCCTGCGGCTGCATGGGACCACCCATCACTCCAAAACTCATGTAGGGCTCTCCGTCTTTGGTGACAAACGCGGGAATAATGGTGTGAAATGGTCGTTTTTCCGGGGCGTATTGGTTAAGATGGCCATTTTCAAAAGTAAACAATTCACCTCGATTTTGCAAAGGAAACCCTAATTTGGGAGGCGTCATACCCGATCCGAATCCCCAATACAAGCTCTGGATAAGACTGACCATATTGCCCTCTTTATCTGCAACTGTTAAATAGATGGTATCTCCTTTTTCAGGCAGACCAGGGGGATAAGATGGCGCAGCTTTTGCCGGATTGATTCGTTTTCCACGATTTTGAGCATAGGGTTTAGAGATCAATTGTTCAACGGGAAGCGTATTGAAATCCGGGTCCGCATAAAACCGGGCGCGGTCTTCAAATGCGAGCTTTTTGGCTTCGATCAAGAGATGCAGGTATTCCGGACTACCGAATCCCATGGATTGGATATCCCATGCTTCCATGATGTTTAACATTTGCAGCACGGCAATTCCCTGTCCGTTAGGCGGCAGTTCCCAGACATCGTACCCGCGGTAATTGGTGGAATCCGGTTCAACCCAGGTTGATGTATGTGCAGCCAGGTCAGAGGCTTTGAGGTAACCGCCATGTTTTTTCATAAATGTTTCTATTTCCTGTGCAATACTGCCATTGTAAAAGGCGTTTCGTCCGTCTTTTTGGATCTGGCGCAAGGTATTGGCAAGTGCCGGATTTTTGAATATTTGTCCTTTTAGCGGGGCTTTACCATCGATCAAAAAGGTTTCGGCAAAGCCGGGTACGTCGATGAAATCGGGGACGTCTCCCTGCCAATAATAGGCAATGATTTCAGTAACCGGAAATCCGTTTTCCGCATAATAGATTGCAGGTTCAAGGATGGTTTCCATAGGCAGTTTGCCGAACTTTTTGTGGAGCTCGAACCAACCATCGACACAGCCGGGTGTGGATACGGGTAAAGGGCCTTTGACCGGTACTTTTGTGAGTCCCATTTCTTGCATAGCTTGGAGAGTCAACGATTTTGGTGACCTGCCGCTGGCATTGAGTCCGTATAGTTTTTTCGAGTCCTCATGCCAAACAATAGCGAATAAATCGCCTCCAATACCACAGTTCATAGGTTCGACCACAGAATTGACAGCGTTGGCTGCAATGGCAGCATCGATTGCGTTACCGCCTTTTTTAAGAATATCGATTGCGGCCTGGGTGGCAAGAGGTTGACTGGTACAGGCCATACCATTTTGCGCTATAGTTTCGGAACGTGTGGAGAAATTTCTGCCGACGAGCCTGTCTGCTGCATTTGAGGTGACAGCGATCAGTAATAACAGTAGATACATTTTCTTCATAATTAAATCCTGTTTCAATCCAACAACAGTTTATAATAAAACAAGCGGTAAAGAAATGCAAGTAAAATTCATAAATATGTGTTAAGGGTTGATTTATGGTGCTTTATTTGTTATTTTGGGCTTGATGTTATTTTATTCAGGAAAACGGGAGAAGAAAGAATCGTGAAAAGGTATATCTTTATTGTGCTGTTTATTGCGATACGATTGTTTGCGCAAAATGATCAGGTTCCAACAATGTCTGATACGACGCAGGTTCCGGATTCAAATTACCATTTCTTTGAATATATCAATTCTTTTGAACCGGACGATTTTAAAGAGATGCTGCAAAAATTAATTGAAAATCAGTTTGATGATTTTTTTAGTCTGAGAATGGCTTTTACCAAATCCGAGTTGTATTCGCCGTATGACCGATCTACCAGCAAGCGGCATGCCCGAATGCGTGAACTCATGGATGATGAAAAATATTCGGAAGCGCTGATGATAGCGGATTCGATATTTACCAAGAATTTTGTGGATATTAACACGCATTTGTATTGCGGTTATATCTATCGGAAAATTGGGGATGATGAAAATTCAAATCTGCATTATAATATTTATGATGGATTGATCCATTCTATTATTGCATCTGGTGATGGCAAATCGCCCAAAACGGCATTTTTAGTGATATCTACTGATGAAGAGTATATTATTCTGGAGCATTTCCAAATGCAGCATTTGGAACAATGGTTGTCTCATGAGGGTGTATATGATTTTGATGTCATGCGCGCAAAAACTCAAGATGGCAAAGAATATGAAATATACTTTAATATTTCTTTACCCTATGGAGAGTTGAAAAAAGTTTTTGGCGGGGTTAAAGAGTAATTGATGGGGATTTGAGATAAACTCGAGATTTGAACCAGCGAAAGTAAGATTTGGCAGGTAAAACATCACTTTTTACAGGTTAAGAATAGGGGGGTAATATTTATATATTAAGCAATCTGGCTAATAAACCCGTATTTTAATTTTTCAAGCCCCTTGAATATTTTTTCAAATTGATCCTGAGGTGTAAGCATTTGTAATATCAATTTGTTGCTTGAATTTTGGTCGATTTCATCTGCCAGGATTTGTTTGACCAACGCTTTTGTTTCTTTGTTACATATAGCTGCAATATCTTTACCCAGCAGAACATATCCTGCATGCAGAAGATTGTAATTTTCTTTTTCAAATAAAGAGAATTCAGTTTTATACAATCTGTCCGCAATGCCTGCAAATTCATAATGATTCATAATGAACCAGAAATCCTTTGCATCTTTATTCCGTTCAGGGTATGCCGTATGCCAGGAGAGTAGTTTCATTAACGCCATTCCCGGAAGTGTGGGAATGCGAACATCCAGTTCAGGATCATTATTTAATCTGACGATACTTGAATAGTCCCATGCCTGATCAAATCCTACAACTGACATTGCAATATTAAAATCCGGTGGCCAGTTGATGACCTGGTTTTGTGCAATGTCACCAAAGGGAATTATATCCACAATAAAATTATCATAGAGAAACCGTTGGGATTCTCTATCCTTTTCAAAAAAACCTGATTCCAGGAATGCTTTTTCTAACTCGTGAAACCGGTCCCAATTGGGTATACGGATGGCAATATCAATGTCCATAGTCATTCTTGGGGATTCAATTTGCCAATATTTAAAGATAAAATCCCTTGCAATTGCTCCAACAATGAAAAACGGTATGTTTATTTTTTCTGTGATTGATTTAATATGTTGGATAACAGTCAGTATCTCGGGATCAATTTTCCCCGACAAGTTGAACGATGTACTGGTCATAGATTACCTTTGCGGTTTCCATACTTCTGGGATCGGTTGTATCCAACAGATCCGCATAGATTAATAACGGGTGAACCGTTTTATCAACAGGTTGGATGTTAATGGGATACTGGATGAAAAGCGTATTCCCATTTTTATCCTGATGTAAGTGATTCTGTTGTATGATCTTGCTGTAATTCATGTCGTTAAGATACAGCAAGGTGTTTACAGGTTTCAGATACTGGGTCAGTAATGCTGCTGCTACCTCGCCACCCCATTGTGCATTATGTTGAACCGGATTAAACTGCTGCCACCAGTTTTCAGGACCATTAAATCTATCAATTATGAGCCTGGGTTTGAGGGTATGATTGTATTCTGAACACCATTTTTCCACTAGTGTTTGCATGTTGACCAGTTTTTTACCCTTTTTGCCCAAATCAACGAGATAGCCCAATTCAACAAGATCGTTCATTACCCAGGTTAATGTGCCTAAAGAAACTTTAGCAGTTTTTGCTATTTCACGATAAGGTTTATTCACTAGTTCAGATACGGTCAAAAGGGCAAAGAGGACTTTGAGGCCTGCAGGTTTGAATAACCGCTTTGTGGTAGTGTTGGGTAAATTTGGCAATTTGTTGCCCTGTATATAAATATAGAGCGGTGTTTGGTTAATATATGCATTGCCCGCAGTATCCATAAACTGTATTTCCTGTTGTTTTAATTCTTTTGCCAGTACGGGATTGACATAGGGGGTTATGAGCAGAAACGGTGTTTGGTGTTGCTGCTTTTGATGTTTTAATATTGTGATCAGTGAGCGGTTAATAGTCGTTTTGAATTCGATTGAAAATCTTATAGGTTTTTGATTGATGATCAAATCCAATTGCGGGGTATTATTGTTTTCTACCAGCCTGAGTTCAATGCCATGGGCAAAGATAGTGTTTAGATTTTGTATGATGTTTTGTAATTTTTGCACAATGTTCAATATTTTTGAATGTTCATTTATAATGAACATAGTAATTTTTTGAACATTTGTCAAGGATTTTTTTGATATTTACAGTTATGTGAAAAAAGGGTTCCAGGGCGGACACACAGGTCCGCCCTTACGAAGGGGCAGAGATGGAGGCGGACACACAGGTCCGCCCTTACGAAGGGGCAGAGATGGGAGCGGACACACAGGTCCGTCCTTACGATGGCCAGAGCTGGGGGCGGACACATAGGTCCGCCCTTACGATGGGGCAGAGATGGGAGCGGACACACAGGTCCGCCCTTACGAAGGGGCAGAGATGGAGGCAGACACACAGGTCCGCCCTTACGATGGGGCAGAGCTGGGGGCGGACACACAGGTCCGTCCTTACGAAGGGGCAGAGATGGGGGCGGACACGCAGGTCCGCTCGTACGATGTGGCAGAGATGGGTGCAGACACACAGGTCCGTCCTTACGAAGGGGCAGAGATGGGGGCGGACACACAGGTCCGCCCTTACGAAGGGGCAGAGATGGGTGCAGACACATAGGTCCGCCCGTAGGATAAGAGCTTTTTTTTGTTTCTGCGTTGTGTAAGTTACCCAATGTTGCTTTGATTTTCAGGATTTTCGTTTATCTTTTGGTTGTGATTTACAGAGGGGAGATGAAATGAAAAATCTGTTTAAAGTATGGTTTGGTGGGGATACACAGCAGGTCAGGATCAGTCGGGCGCAAACACGTGACGCATGGGAGGGGCCTTTTGCGACTGCGCTGAGGGGTTACCAACCGTTGCAATTCAATATGGATTTATACGATCTAATGCGAGAAGCTGTACCAATACTGGATGTGGCGGTGATCAAACTGGTTCGGTTGATTGGGGATTTTCGGCTATCTTCACCGAATCCACGTATCGAAAAACTGCTGAATACATTCAAGGGAGATGTCAAGGTTAATCATTTTAACCGGGGACTGAATACCTGGGTGGACCAGATTTGTGATTCCGCATTAGCCAAAGGGATGGGGTTTGGAGAATTGGTGCCGAACACGGATTATAATGGTGTGGACCGATTGAAAATTGCGCGCGCCAATAGTTTTCGTTTTGTGGAGCGTGACGGGACGTTGAAACTGGGACAGTTGACGGATTCCGAGTTGAATATTCTGCCGTTTGATGATCCGGAATTTATCTATTATCTGTGTTTTGACCAGCGTGACGGGCACCCGCAGGGGTACAGTCTGTTTTACTCGCTGCCCTTTGTGGTCAAGATTTTTTTGCGCATACAGCAGGCCATTGAGAACCAGGTATGGCGGGTTGGGGACCCTACATTTCTGGTCAAAGTTAGCGGAGGAAGGGGCAGCGATTTTAATCGGGTTAAACAGGCAGCAGAAGGATTGCAAAGCGATATTACCCGTGTTTTTCAGGACCGCAAACAGGGGCATGTGCGGGATGTTGCAGCGGCAGTGCCGGAAGGCGCCGGGATTGATGTACAGGTATTGGGGGGACAGGAACCTGTGCTGAATCTACAGGTACCGGTACATGTAATGCAGGAAGAGATCATTACCAAGACCGGGCTGCCGCCATTTATGTTTGGCTTGTACAAATGGACCACTACCGAGCGTATGAGCAATAACCAGAATGATATGATTGTGGCGAATATTAACGCGTACCGGACCAAGGTTGAACCGATTTTGAGACGGGTGATCAATACGTTTCTGGTATTACAAGGTGAGGCGGGGGCACAATGGAACCTGGAATGGCGAGAAGTCAATTTAATGGACAAGACCGAGCAGGCCCGTGCCAGACTCTTGAACGCGCAAGCGCTGGATAAAGAACTGTGCGCTTTTGAGCGGATGTATGATATGGGGATGATTGATGATGAAGAGTTTGTACATCTGGTGCGAAGCGGTCCCTTTTTTCCGGGGAAAACGTTACAGGGGGTGACGCGTGCAGAGGAGGTATTGAACCGGATTGCCAATGACAGTAAGGCAAATGGTGCTGTAAAAGAAGCAAGGCAGATACTGTTGAATTCGTAACCGTCCAGTGGATAATCAATTAAATCAAGGGGATGTTTTATGCAAAATCAAAAAGTAATTAATCCGAGAAACCATAAATCCGGGCGATTGGAGAGAATTGGCAAAGTCCATTGTAATGATGGAAAACAGCGATTCAAAGAGATGGGTGTAGAAGGCGTCAAGGGAAAGGTGAGAAAAAGTGTGAATTTTAGCGAGTCTGCGACTCGCCGCATACCGCCAGTAGGCGGTCAAGCGCATAAAGGCGATGCACTCCAATTCATTGAAAATTGTTTTAGCATGAAAAGTGATTTAGCAAATTTTTAATAAATAAAAAGAGGGGATATGCAATTTCTAAGAAAAAGCAGGTTGTATTATTATGGTGTTTTGGATGAGACGGAACAGATCCCGGCGGGATTGCTGGACTGTCGTAAACATCCCGACACAGGGCTGACCGAAGTGAGGTTTCCTGCCAAAGCATATGGGAGCTGGGCGGATTGTGAACAGCGTTTTGACCGGTTGAGCCGGGTGAAATCTTTTGACAGGCTGGCTGGTATTCAAAAACAATTCAGTGTGCATACCAAATCGGTAGAGATTGGTGATGAGGATTGGGATGCAATGTGCAAGCTGATGGTAAACGCGTCATCCTTTGATCGCAAAGATTTTCGCGTTTACGAAGCCTGGCTGTGTCACAATGTTGTAGACCGGGACGGGGAACGGTTCAGCAAGGATGTATTACAATCCTTTGAGAAAACCATTATTGGCAAGGCGGTGTTGACCGGGCATGACTGGGAAGGAACCGGTGAAGGGCGTTATTTCAAATCGCGATTGCAAAAGGTTGGCATCGATGAAATGATGAACCTTGCGGGACCGCATTGCAGTGCAGATCTGAAGGAACAGTACAAACAGATTTCGGAAAAGGACAATGGTTTGTATTGGCTGGTTGCCAGCTATTATCTGCTGGCGGATGATGTTGAGAAAATCCGTAAAATCGATTCGGGGATCATTTCAGACATGAGTATTGGTTTCCGTGCTCCGGAACTGGCACCTGTAAAGTCGGGTAATGGGGACAAGATCTTGTGGTGGGAATACCGTAACACAGAAAACCGGCAAGCCGAAGCGCTTGAAGGCTCGCATGTGTTTCTGGGAGCACAGTATGGTGCACGGACACGAAAATCAATCGCTGCAAAGAGAGATGCAGAAAGAACACCGGATAAGGGTGCACAAATGAAAGATCCTGAAAGACAATTGCTGGTCAATGAGGCGGTTAAATTCGGTTGTCTTGCGGGGGAGATTAAAGACAATCCCGATTGTATTGAAGCAGAGAAACAAAATCTGGAATTGCTTTCTCTGGAGGAGCTAAAGATACTCGTATCGGATTCCAGAAAAGCATTTGATGAAAAACATCCTCATCAACAGATATTGACAGAGGATTTGCGGGAGTTTAAACAAAACGATACTGATTTGGCCCAAAAGCATAGTCGGTCTTTTCGGGCACCAGTCAGCATACAATCCTAATTTTAAACAAGGAGGAACATGATGAGAGGAATAGGCGGGGGAGACACCGGAAACTTTTTAGAGCTTAGCTGTGTGCCCGACAGCACCTTTAAGGACGAGATTACCGCTCTGATGGCAAACAATGAAAATGTAGAGGGCAGACTGGTAAAACTGACCTGGTTGAACAATTACGAAGTTACGAGTCCTGCAAGCGGCGATGTTGCGGATGGTGAGATCATTACCTGCGAAAAAGACAATGAATTTGGGTATCTGCTGGGTGTGAGAATGTTCCATTACACAGATGATGTGGGTGGTCATCATACACCTGTTCTGGTTAAAAACCTGAAATATTCAGGACTTGTTGGCTTGAAAGACGCAGTAGCGATTACCGGAGATGACTATACGTATATGGCGGATGGCGGTACCGGCGGATGGGGAGCCATTGTTGCCAAACATCAGGACACGTTAACTGTGGATGTTTTGTTTTAATTAAATCAAATTGGGGAGAATTTACATGGCATTTAAACTGGAAATCGGGATGTACGATGAAGCCGCACGGCGGGGTAAATCCTTTGGTGAATGGCTTGAAGAGTACCGCGTAGAAAAGGGTGAGCAGCCAAGCGAGTATTGGGGACTTGCCAACTATGAAAAGGAATTAAAGCGGCTCTCATACCTTCGCAAAGGAGAAGACCCGCCGTTGTCGGCATTTGAGATGGCATTGCAGGCGCACGATATCAAAGCGTTTGGCATGCATACTGACCGGGTGGAAAAATTTTTCCAGAGTGCGGATACCAGCGTACTGTTTCCGGAATTTATTTCAAATCGCGTTTACGCGGGGGCGTTGTCGGCATCGATTGTACCCGAGTTCGTCGCGGTAACTTCGGTTATTACAGGGCTGGATTTCCGCAAATTGTATCTTGAAGACAGCCAGGCATCACGAGAGTTGAAAAAAACGGCGAGGGGCGCAGAGTTTCCACAGACCCAGATCAAAGCCGGCAAGCAGAGCATCTCGCTGGCGAAATTTGGTCGCAATATTTTGTTCGATTATGAAGTGATCTATGCAACGCCAATCAATATTTACGCGGTGGCATTGCAACGTATCGGGAAACAGATTGGTCTTGATGAGTCGGACGCGCTTGTGAATGCGCTGCTGAACGGCGATGGTAACAATAATGGTTTAAAAGCTGAGCAGACCTGCCAGACGGCTACCAGCGGAAGTATTGTAAAAAAGGATATCATTACCTTTGCATCCACATTGCCGCAGCCTTATGCTTTGAACGCGTTTGTGGGCCGCAAGAGCAATATGATCGATTTCAGGGATGCATTGTCTGATATGCAGAATCCGGTTGCGCAATGGGGACAAACCGGTATGATTCTGCCACGGGGTGTGGAATGGGACCGGGACATTGTTCCTTCGGACAAACTGGTGGGAGTCGATACCGCACATGCAATTGGGTATGTGACCAATGACAGCATGAATCTGACCGAAACCGAGCGAATCATCGCCAAGCAGCAGGTAAGGACTGTGGTATCGAAACGAAGTGCATTTGATGTGATCGATCCACAGGCTATTGGATGTCTTGAGGTTGAGCACAGTTAGTTCTTTCATTTTACAGGGGCGGTCAATCGCCCCTGTTTTTAAACAGGTGAAAATATGGCAAATATTACAGCAGCGGATGTAAGAGCAAGGTTACGGACAATGACGGAGCTGGAAGTGTCGGATCAGGAACTTGCGGGTACCGCATTTATTCCAGCTGGGGATGCCTGGTTGGAATTGGTTCTGGATAAAAACGGATTGGACTTGGCAGGATTGACTGCATCAGAGCTGGTGCTGGCAAAAGCGGCACAGGTTGCTTTTGTTGCGCACAAGGTTGTCAGTTCGGCTCCGGTCAGAGGCAGTAAAAGCGGTCCTGTAGAGATCAAACCGGTTTCCGCACAGGAAAAGGCACAAATCTGTCAAACGCTGATGGAGGAATGGCAGCAATATCTGAATTTGCTGGGATGTTCAGAACATGGGCCGTGGTGGAGCGGATCGTTTGGGGGAAGCAAATATGACTGACCATCAATTATTTTGTCAGGATGTGTTGCGTTATGGTACCGGATTAACGCTGGTCCGACATGGGGGCGGCAGTAATTGTCCCTGTGCGGAAAAGACCGGGGTATACTCGCCTGAATGGCATCGCAATCATCCTGTTGATACGGATTGCGAGGGTGTTGGGCGGACAGGGACTGTCGTTTCTGAATTGTCCATAAAGGCCTTTGTATTCAACTATACCATGGTGAAAACCTTTGTACAGTTTCAGGTTGTGGGCAATGTAACTGCCCGGGACATGATGATCATTGGAACGGTGAATGAAGAGGATGGTACTTTTCTGGATTTAAATACACTGGACCTGTTGAATGATTATTTTGTGTACAATGGCTGCCGGTATCGGTTAAAGCAAAGTGAGATTTTGTCATCGGATGAAAAAGTGGCCCAGTTTGCAATTCTTCGTCAAATACAGGGTCAGGAGTAGGCATATGAACAGAGACAGAGTTTTGACAGAAATACAATCGTGTTTTATGGCACTGCTAAATGCAGTTGCGCTGGATTCGGCTGTATTGAGGGGATGTAGAATTGAACCCGGTTATAATCATAAAAATATACAGGACCATGTAGAACATCCGGTTATTTATGTAAATACACCGGTTTTAAACGGACAAGAAAATTATCTGGGCTGCGAACCGTTATTGTTGTTCGAGTTGACAATTGGCGTGTGGAATGATCCAGCAAGCGGGGGGATTGATGAGCACCAGGTGATTTTGAGCGAGCTTTTATCCTGTTTTACCAATCCTTTTGATTTGCATACACGGACATTCAATGTGGAGCTAAAAGGTGTATTACACAGTGCACAAACATTGACAACACACGGGATCCAGATAAAAGGATCTGAGGGGCCTGTGTGTGAACATAATGCAAATCGGGATATGATCCACAGTAAATTCAGAATTGAGTTGAATGTCAGGCAGGGGGAATGATTATGTCATTAACTGAACGGTTACCAGCACCAGGACCGCAACAATGTTTACAGGGCAAAGATGTATTGTTTCGATTTCATCCGGCTCTTGGAGATTCGGCAATACCCGTTGCTCCCTTGTACTTGCAGGGTGTTGAGCGTGTGAAAACGGATCCCTATGCCGCCGCAGAGGTCAGGCAGGTGTTTGGAGTGGATGATGAAGAACCGCATCCACTGGGGTTTGATTACGCATACCGGGGTGCAATCCGGATGTTGTCAAGCTGCGCGGGTGAGCTGCTCGATGCTGCGCTTGGATTGGAGCTGGCTGCCAGTGGTCCCTTCCTGTTTCCCATGACTATGAATAATCGACTAGCCGGAGCATTAGAGGCTGTATATCGAACAGAGACGTTGCAGCACAAGTTCAGTTTCGTTTTTCCGGAAATTGTACTCGAGAGTCCCGGGACGTTGGTTGTAGATGGATGTAATTTTATGGATATTCCCTTTACATCAACCCGGATGCCGTTTCGGATTCCCGCGGGAGTGGAATTGCGAACGGACCGGTTTACGGGGGATGGTACATCCACGGTATTTCAATTATCCACGCAACCAGTTGAATTGTTGAATCCGGATATTGATATTCCGGAAAGCTGGCCGCATCCGGCGATTGCGGCTCTGGTAATAACAACGCCGGGAGGTACTTGGGGCAGATATGTGACTGACGGAATAGAGTTGAACGGGCAGGCACTGGCGTTCGATACTGCTCCACTGGTAAATGCAGATATACGTGTTGTATATGGAAAATTTATTGCTGAACAGGGGGAAATATGAACGTAATAAAGCAGCCATTGGGATTGGATTCCAGAATTGTTCCTGGTGTTACCTCTTCTCTGGAGCATAAACAAAACAGAGACCGTGAAAGCTGGATTGATGACAGGGTTTATCAGCGAATAAAATATCGTGAACGCTATTTTGAACCACCAGCGGGACCGTTCGCATGAGCAGGGATGTGGCAGTCACTGTAGCGTATGGTGAAAATACCATTCAATTTTATCGGGATGAGGTACGGGATGTGATTAAACAACCTCTGCGCTTTCAACAGGTCCGTGAAAATGGCAATACGGTCCCAGGTATTGAGACAGAAGGGGGCGTATGGAATACGCTTCAAATGCGTATTTGTGATATATATGCTGATTCGGCAGAGCGTATCCAAACATTGACGGCAATCAGGGATGTGATGACAGTCCATTATGCTGTTGGGAAAAATCCTGATCTTGAGCTGAAATGCATTCTGTATCCTGAATTTGAAAAAACGATTTTGTTTGGGCATCAATCCGCGGCAAAATCAGAAACTGTATTGACCTTGTTGGAGTGCGAATAATGCCGGATTATAAAACCTTACCTTTGGACTGGCAGCAGGAACTGGAAAATGCAGCAGGACAGCAATATTATCTGGACCTGTTGGTTGACCCTGAAGAGAGGGGAATTGTTATTGATGGACAAAACAGTATCGTCCATATCAGTCCTCTTGATAATAGCAGAGATATGGATCCGCAATGGGGTGGACGTTCTGTTTTGCGGGATGTAGAGATAGAGATTGCTGATCCTGATGGCTCGCTGTCACCCATAAATCCAGCCAGCCCGTTTCATCATGCCAAAAGTATTGTTGCGGAAGCTGCTGAATTCGGGAGTTCCGAACTTTTGATTCAGCATCAGGAAGGCGTAACCTACGCATCGGGAGAACGCATTGTACTGTATGGTGAAGATTATTTTTATGGTTCGGTGCAACAGCAAATTGTAGAAATATTGAGTTATACTGCCGACAATCATACGGACAGGATCACACTTGCCGAGCCACTGGCTTTTTATATGCCCCGGGGAGGCTATCTGTTTTCGCAAATGCCAGAGAATACAGAGGTGCAGGTCAGACTGCATCTTGCGGGTGCAGCGCAGCCCATGGTTTTGTTCCGGGGACGGATACTCAAAGTGCCCGAAGTTTTGGCCGGGGCTATTCGGATGGTTCTGGTAGATTCGCGGAAAAGCAAGCTGGACAGAGCACTGGTGGGTGTAGATTCGGACGAAACATCACGATTATTGTGCGTGAGTGGAGAGCATTCCGGCGCTTCTAGCATCCGTTGGAATGATGACGCATCATGCGATCTGGAGCGTGAATCCATTTTCCCACAAGCGGGCTGCCGTCCAGGTAAATGGCAGCTGGATTTTATCACAAATACAAAATATACATTATCCGGGCCCGGAATGGATGGGCGTGTTTATGACAGATATTATGGAATGACCGGGAGGTATAACGGCCCGGATAATGATATGGGTTTTGCATGGGACCTGGTTAAAGATCTGGATTGGGTTTTCACTCCGGTTGTGGAAACAGGCAAACTGGTCATTCTGGATGTGAGTGATCCTGCAAGTCCTGTACAATGTTCATCTATTTCATTTGCTGATAGCTGTATTTATGCAGCAGTAGAGAAAATATCCAATAATGTGTATGTTGCATACGTTGATATCAACAGTGGATCGTTTATTGGCAAATTAAAGTGTTTTTATGTTTCAGATCCTTATAATCCTGTGTTGATTGATACCAAAACCGCCGGGACTGAAGGAGTGCCGGAAGATTTTTTTGCGGTGAAATGCAAATTGAACGGCCATTTTTTATATGTGCAGGGACAAGATACGGTATGTGTGTTCGATGTCGATGATCCGTTCAATATTCAATATTTATCAAGATTTGGAGGAATGGGATCACCAAATTATATGCAGGGTTTGTGGGATTTTGATATTACGGACCACTATCTTTTGACAGTTTCAAGTCATGATAATCGTCTTGTGATCATTGATATTGACGCACCGGGTAATCCGGTGCTGGTGACCACACTCGCCATTGACGAAGGCGGCTATTCTGTGAGAATATCCGGAAACTATGCCTTTGTTAAAGGACGATACGGTAGAATATTAGTGATCGATATCAGTGATATTGAAAATCCTTTTACCGCAACAGAATTTGGCAGTGCCGGCTCCCCCTGGTACAGCTCGGGAATGGCGTTTACGATTGAGGGAGACCGGTTGTTCAGTGTGTCTTCCATCAATCATGCGTTGAGTGTAATTGATATTTCTGATCCATTCAATGCCAGGTTGATTGAAACCATACGTGGAGCGGATGGCCCCTTTTATCTGAGAAATGCCAATGCCATTGCCATGGATGGTGAATATGCATATATAATGGAACGTGATGGATTGACGATTTACAGACTGGGTTTTTCTTTTGATACGGTACAGGGCGGTGATCAGCTTGTTATTCTGGCATCAGCCTGGAACGGGACCACCCGAAGCGGGAACAAGGTTTCATTCAAAACAGGTAGAATCTGGGTGGATGTTAATCCGGTTTCTGTTATCTATCAATTGTTACGTGAACATGCAGAGACACCTCAGCATTTAATTGCGGCTTCATCCTTTTTTGAACAAAAGCGAATTGGAGTGTTGGCTGAGGATGTTGATGCAGGCAATACAGAGATAAATGTTGCGGTAACGGCACCTGTGAAAATACAAACCGGAGAAATTTTAATAATTGGGGGACTGGAGTTTGTTATTGCCTCTGGCAACGATGTTCAGGCATCATATCCTCCATGTATTCGGGTATCTGTTAATAATCCTTTTGGTGAGGATTTGACGTGTGGAAGTGATGTTTATATCAAAAAAAGGGACCTGCCTGACCCCAATTATAATTTTGATCGTGAATATCTCTGGTGTGAGGATAATGGATTGCATATCAGTTTATCGTTAGAGCGGGACATGTCTGTTTTGCAGGCATTGGAATGTGTTGCACAGCATTTGAATGGATTCTTGTATAATGATAACTGGGGTGTTGAACGGTTATTTGTGCATCGTCGTTGTGAGGCACCAGTCGTAGATACAAGTGGGGATACCAATTTATTACCCGGGACGGAAATGGGTTCTAGGGAACGGGTGAATTCATGGCAATTGCGCTATGGATATGATTATGATAACAATACCTATTTTTTCAGATCTATATATACCGGCCCAACGGATATTCCTTTCAGCCAATTGCAATCCGGTTTGCTGCAAAGCGCTCAACTTGATCTGCCGGGTTATTTTGCATCGGAATCCGTTGCTTTGCTGGTCTCGGAATTATATGAAATGTGGGCTTTTGGGGTACTGGTGATTCAGTGTCGGTTGAACTTGCAGGGAATCCCCATCGAGATTGGTGATGTGCTGCATGTACAGAGTGAAAAACCTGAATTGGATCGATATATTCGGGTTACCGGTAAACAGATATCATTTACTGATGGGATTGAAGTGCTGTTGAAGGGATATGATATTACCCATGAGCAGGAGATATCAATATGACAGAAGCATTGTATATAACCGTACCCGGTGGAGGGGAATCTGTCACATTAACTTTTTATTCGGATGAAGTACGGTCCCTAAAAGTCAGAATCATTCAACCGTTTACATTGAAACGGCTGCAGAATCGCAGGCCATTCATTCTGCGATATGGGCAGGCATATGATGTTTATACTTGTTCCATTCGGACCGCAAGACGATCAACGTTTGATAAACTGGCAAAGCTTGCGGGTAACGACGAGCTGATGCAGTTGCAATATTGCAATGTTAAGGGGGAATCTGTAAATATTGCTGTGAGAATGGCGTGTGAAATACCTGAATATTATACAGGGGGATTGGATGAAGCCAAACGGGATATAGAATTGAAATTTGTAGAACAATAAAAAGAAAGGAGGAGATTTGCCAAAAACGTTGACGGGATTGCTGCTTTTGGGCTTGGGGGGAGCGGTGAATTTTATTCCGGGGGCGGGACAAACGATATCGCCCTGGTTGTGCAAAGCCGGTTTTGTGTGGATGACTTTTGGATTGGGGGAAAAGCGGGGCCGGTTAAAAGAAGGGGGTGACGCGCTGGTAAGAGAAAAACAGATGCTGACGAGATTAAAGTCGGTACATAAAAAATGATGGTGTACCTCACAAGGGGGGAATCCTCATAGTGATTAATCAACTCGTAAAGGGGAGAACACATGAAAGAACAATTGTTGAATTTGCTGGCACCGGTGATTAAACTGGCATTGGAACAGGTGTTAAAACCGCTCCTGCAATCATTAATGGAGCGTGAACCCGAGCATGGTGCTGTTGCACTTGCAACGCTTTATCCTGTTGTGGATGCGGAGTTGGAGCCGCTCAGCGAGCGTTCAGGAACAGAACTGGACGATGCCGCCGTAAGCGCGGTAAAATCCGTAATCGAATCCGTTGCCGGTGAATTCAAAGTGCCGCTGGCCAATGTGGATGGGGACTGATATAAAACCTACCGGGAGAGCAAATCTCCCGGTGGGTCAAAAATTCCAACCCATAATAACTGCACCTGTAGAATCCATTTTGTTAATCCATTATTCAATCTTAAACTCTGCTTATTTTGCAACTATTTAATATTATATCCATAGTGTGAGAATAATTTGTTATTTGCCGCTGTTAACTATACCCTGTCCTGAATTGAATTCAGTTCTTGGATTGAATGTTTTTGGTCTTTGTTTGATGCTGTTTGAGTGCATTTTGTTGATTCCTAAAAGTTGTTTTATTCCTTTCAATCTTCTTTTCTTCAAAACAGCATAATTTAAATTTAAAAAATAAAAATATCCGCACAGTTTAATTGTAAACAGATGATTCATCATTTTAACCTGAATGATAAGGAGTTTGTAATGCATCGGTTGCAATTTGTCTTTATTGTAATTGTTTTCTTGTACTCTGCAAAAGGAGTTTCTATGAACGAAAAGATTCTAGTGGCAGCCGCCCAAGTGTCCCCGGTTTTTTTGAATAAGACTGAAACGGTTAATAAAGCATGCGATATTATTGAAAAAGCAGGTCAACAGGGAGCCAAACTGATCGTTTTTCCCGAAGCATTTATTGCTGGTTATCCGGATTGGGTTTGGCTTGTGCCAAACAGCAAAGGTGCTGTTTTAAATGAATTGTACAAGGAATTGATAAATAATGCTGTCAGTATTCCGGACAATTCCACGGAACAACTCTGTAAAGCTGCAAAAAAGGCCGGTATATATGTGGTTATGGGGATAAACGAGCGTAACAGCGAATCCAGTAATTCAAGTCTTTATAATACAATGTTGTTTATCGATGACAAGGGAGAGATCATGGGTAAACATAGGAAATTGATGCCAACGGGAGGAGAACGGCTTATATGGGCCCAGGGAGATGGCTCAACTTTACATGCATTTGATACATCTTTTGCCAGGCTGGGTGGTTTGATCTGTTGGGAGAATTTTATGCCGTTGGCAAGAATGTCAATGTACCAGGCAGGAACTCAAATTTTAGCTGCACCAACATGGGACAAGAGTAATAATTGGCTTTTAGCCATGCAGTATATAGCACGGGAAGGAGGTTTGTTTGTTATTAGCTGTTGTATGGCTTTGCAAATAGATGATATTCCAGACCGGTATGATTTTAAATCCTTGTATCCGGAAGGAAGAGATTGGATTAATGCAGGAAACAGCTGTATCATCAATCCACAAGGAGAAATCATTGCGGGTCCGGTTGGAGAAAAAGAAGAAATACTCTATGCTGAAATTGATCTTGATTTGATAACGGTATCGAAAAGGATGTTTGATGCGGCAGGCCACTATAACAGGCCTGATGTTTTTCAATTTAAAATCAATAAATGATAGTATGGATCTGTTTATTTCTTGTATATAATATTACGGAGGTAACTATGTTAGATCTTTCTGTAATTACGGCATTAGGTGGAAAAGCAATGCTTAAAAGTATCTTGATAAACGAGTTTAGAGAGAGCTTGAGAGGAGAATTGGTTGTTGAAGGGGATCCCGAATATGAAAATGCCTGCAAGGTTTATAATGGTATGATTCATAAACGTCCTGCAATGATTGCGTATTGTGCGGATGTTGCGGATGTAATTACTGCGGTTAACTTTGGCAGGAATAACAATCTCTTGTTATCCATTCGTGGAGGTGGGCATAATGCGGCGGGATTGGGGATTTGTGATCATGGATTGGTTATTGATTTGTCACATATCAGTTATACTCATATTGATAAAAAGAACCAAACCGTACGTGTGGGAGGGGGATGTAAATGGGGAGATGTAGACCATGCAACCCATCCATTTGGATTGGCCGTACCTGCGGGGATTATTTCTACTACAGGTGTTGGGGGCCTTACACTTGGCGGTGGACTGGGTTATCTGACCCGAAAATATGGACTGACAATTGACAATCTGAAAGAAGTGGAAATGGTTCTTGCCGACGGTTCATTTGTTGTTGCGAATGCAAAAGAAAACAAGGATCTGTTTTGGGCTGTTCGGGGAGGTGGAGGCAATTTTGGCGTTGTCACATCTTTTTTGTTTCAGGCCCATCCGGTTCATACTGTATATGCTGGTCCCACTCTATGGGATATCTCTAAAACCGAAAAAGTCTTGAAATGGTATAGGGATTTTATTGTAAATACTTCTGATGATTTGTATGGATTTTTTGCCACGTTAACTGTACCGGGGCCTCCTTTTCCGGAACATTTGCATGGTAAAAAGATGTGCGGTGTTATATGGAATTATATGGGCTCTATGGACAATGCTGAAAAAGAATTTAAACCCATTCTGGAATTCGGTCCCCCTGATTTTCAGCATGTAGGTCCTGTTCCTTATCCGGCATTGCAGAGCATGTTTGATGTTTTCTATCCATCAGGATTACAATGGTACTGGCGGGCAGATTTTGTAAATGAATTGAGTGATGATGCGGTGAAACAGCATGCAAAATTCAGCGAACAATTGCCTACCGGTCATTCTACAATGCATCTTTATCCTATTGATAGAGCGGCCCATAAAGTTGGAGCGACTGATACACCCTGGAGTTATCGGGATGCAACCTGGTCGCAGGTGATTGTTGGAGTAGATCCTGATCCGGTAAATAATGGAAAAATAACCAAATGGACAAAAGATTATTATGATGCACTCCATCCCTATTCTGCTGGTGGCGCTTATGTGAATTTTATGATGGAAGAAGGAGAGGACCGGGTAAAAGCATCGTATAAAATGAATTATGATAGACTCGTAAAGATCAAAAATAAATATGATCCAAAGAATCTGTTTCATGTAAATCAAAATATAAAGCCATCTGTATGAATTTGAATGAAGAAATAATTGGAGATCGTTTAAAACTTGCAGTCCTTTTATTTTAGGACTGCAAGTTGGAGATTTATTTGATCAACAACATTTTCCTGACGCTTGTATAACTACCTGCGGTCATGCGACAGAGGTATACTCCGCTGCTGTGGGTTGCGGCGTTCCAGTCCAGTTGATATGATCCTGGCTGGTGCTCGGTGTTGGTCAGGGTGTTGACCAGCCTGCCATTAACGTCAAAGATTTCAAGAAGTACAGTACTTTTCTCCGCTACCGTATAACTGATAGTGGTAGATGGATTGAAGGGATTGGGGTAATTCTGCTGCAACGCAAAGGTTACGGGATTTGCAGCATTTTCCTGGTCGATTGCTGTAGGGGTTCCTGAAACATATACCGGCACGCCAAAACTCCATTGTGTTTCCGAGCTGTCGTCTGAGGCTTTGGCGCTGATATAGAACGTTCCCGTATCCGCATAGGTGTGGATGAACTGCGGAAACGAGCGTGAAGCCACACCAGATAGGGTTGTAAAATTGGTCCCGTCTCCCCAATCAATGGTGAGCTCCATGTCATCGTTATTGTAATCGATTATAAAAAATTCAATCGATAATGCATCTCCTACCTCTGTTTCATAGAAGAGTTTTTCCATTTGCGGGAGGTTGGGCGGAATATTGCCAGTGCCTTCAAGGGGTTGGGGCTCGTATGTTAAAGAAAATTGGAAACGATCAACTCCCAATTTCGTTACGATATAATCATCAAAACAAACATGTTGTTCCGGTTGAAACAGTAGATTATTTGAATTTTCATCCCATGTGGAAATCAATGTTCCGGTGTTATCGTACAAATATACCGCTCCATTCTCATCCAGAACCTGAAAATTGAGATCAGCGGAGGATAACCATATAATGGTTTTTCTGTACATGTAATTGTTTTCGGGAAAGGTATATGCTTTGGGATTGGTGCTGTTTCCCAGTGACCAGCCAGAGTAATCCTGGTTTTCATCGCTGCAATTTGATAATTCGATCCAGATCAGAGAATCGGGTGCCTGGTAAACATCTCTTATTTTTATATTATCCGAGTTTTCACATTCAGGAAAAAGAAAGGGCCTTGACGTTTGTACAAACTGGTTATTAAGGAAAAAATCAGTTCTGATAGCGGGTGAAAGTATCGGATAATTGGACGAATTGATAATACATCCCAGCCATTTCCATGAATCGTTATTGGCGTTGGTTTTTGCAAGTTCAAACGAGTTTTCAGACCAGGACAGCAATTGATCGCACATAAAGAAATCATCTTCTTGGGGGCTTGCAATTTCATATTGGACAAACAACTCGATACGATTATAGGACAATGCGTTTGTTGCCGTCATGAGAATTGATCCGGAATAGGGGAGCATGCCCTGCCAATTGAATGTATAGTCGTAAACCAGAAACGGATAGGTATACATCAACTCGTCATCGAGATAGTAATTGATTCTAATGACGACATTGTCCAGATACTGATGAGAAATACTTTTTGAACGGCATGTAACACGCTGAATGGTGTCAAAAATATGCGCGAACATGAGATTCGTGATAACCAGATCTCCGCATTCATAGATGTCCTGGTTATGATTAATGGTTTCCAGATCAATCTCATGTGTATAGGTGACAAGATTGTCAGTGCCGGTTTCCGGACTTGTTTGAGAGACGTGCTTTTGTACATGCAGATCTTTAATATTTTTTGAATTTTGAATGCAATTCGGATATGAATCTGCCGCAGTTGATATCCCGGCGAATACAAGCAGCATGATAATGATGGATATGTTTTGCCCCATTTTATCCCTCTTGATTTACTTTTATAAAATAGAGAAAATACGGCACAGTGTCAATATGAAATTGGATTTAAAGTGAGGTAAACTCCCCGAATTATTGACATTCGGGGAGTAACTGATTTTTTATTTGATCAATAACATTTTTCTTACATTTGTATAACTGCCCGCGGTCATACGGCAGAGGTATACTCCGCTGCTGTGGGTGGCGGCGTTCCAGTCCAGTTGATACGAGCCTGGCTGGTGCTCGGCGTCGGTCAGGGTTGTGACCAACCTGCCGTTGATATCAAAGATTTCAAGACTCACATTACTTTTCTCCGCTACCGTATAGCTGATGGTGGTAGAGGGATTAAATGGATTGGGGTAATTCTGCTGCAACGCAAAGGTAATAGGATTTGCAGCATTCTCAGGATCGATAGAGGTGGTTGCTCCGGATACAAAAACCGGTATTCCAAAACTCCATTGTGTTTCCGAGCTGTCGTCCGATGCTTTGGCGCTGATATAGAAAGTTCCCGTATCCGTATAGGTATGAGTGAACTGTGGAAAAGAGCGGGATGCAATACCGGACTGGGTTGTGAAGTCGGTCCCGTCTCCCCAATCAATGGTAAGCTCCATGTCATCGTTATTATAATCTATCATAAAGAATTCAACCGGTAGTTCTGTACCTGCTTGTGCGTGATATGCGAGTTTATCTGTTTTCGGCAGATTGGGCGGAATATTACCCGAGCCGGTTAAAGACTGAACATCATAATAGATTTCATACTGTACATTATCAAAATCATTTTTAGTAAACATACCATTCATAAAACATATATTATTCCCAGGTGCCAATGCGTAATAATCAATTGTATCAATCCAAGTGCAAACCAGGTTTCCTTCGTTGTCGTGTAAATAGATGGTTTCATTTTCATCCAGAATGCTAAAATTCAAATCATCAAAATAAAGACCCACGGATGGATTTATTGTAGTATTTTGAGGGATTCTGTATGCTTTGGGTGTGATGCTATTTCCCAAAGTCCAACCTGAAATATCAATGGGTTGATTTGCACAGTTGGTTAAATAAATTACCTCCCATTCGTCCGGTTTTTGAGTGACTATACTGATAGCAACTTTTTCTGATAATTGACAAGGCATATCAAGATATACAGGAAACGTATCTACAATTTGATTGTTTTTGTACATAATTGCTTCAATTTCCGGATAAGAAATAAAATAATTATAAGCATTTACAATGCAGCCGGACCAGTTTAACCAACGCGAATAGAACATTTCCAGTTCTTCAAAATTATTATCTTTTAATACAAGAAGCTGATCACATAAAAATTTATCACCTGCAGCGGGTACAACTTTAGAGTAATCGATATCCAATTGTAAACTTGTAAATTCTACTTTTTCCATTAACATCCAGATCTTTGATGTTGAGAATGGTAAAAAACCGAAATATGAATATGAATATTTTTGTATAAATAAAGGTGTTGTATGTACAAGGGAGTCATTTTGGAAAATATGCAAGTTTATTATGAGATGATCAAAACATTGATGTGATTTATTCTTAACAAATCCTTTTACTTGATATAAACCAAAGCCTGAATCTTCTATCAGTAGATCAGAAATGATAATATCATCCGATTCATATGCCGTACTGTCTGTATAAACTGTTTTTGAATTTTGTGAGTTTATAGAATTATTATATTGTGATTGAATGTTTATTAATTCAGAACGGATTTTTTTAATTTCGGCCTGGTCGAGCTTTTGTGTTTTGTACTTTTCAAGTTTATTAATTAATTGCTTATACTGTTCTAATACTTTATCCGCTGAAAACGTAACAGTTGTCCCCAATAGCAGTAACAGGACGATTGTTGGAAATAGAGTGCGCAGAGTCATCGTGTTCCTCGTGTGTTCGAAATTGTTTTGGATTTTGGGAAAATCCCCACGTGAAAATGTATGAAAATGAATCCAAGCAATCAAGAAAAAACTGCGCTGGTTTCCGTTGGTACCGGCGCAAAAGCGGGAAATTATTCGTTGTAATGAATCATGATATATGTTAAATTAGCTTCTGTAAATGATTAACCGTTATCTGATTTGGAGAAATGAATGAAAAGAAATTTTACTGTATTACTCATATTGTTTACCAGCATGCTGGGATTTGCGCAGATCAAACCCGTTCAAACTGATACCGATCGCTTTGAGGTAACCGTCTGTGATTGCGCGGATTCCATACGGATTTTACAGTTTACCGATATGCACCTGGGGCATACGGAAAGATGGAAAAAAGATCTTGTTACCTTTCAACGTGTCCGCAAACTGGTGGAAATGTATGATCCCCACATAATTGCATTGACCGGTGATATTATGACCGGCTGGGAAAACGAGGGCCATTTGATGGTATCATCAGTTGTAAATGTTTTCGACGCTTTTGAACGTCCCTGGTTGTTCATTTACGGTAACCATGACCCCGAAGGCGGATTCGGCAGAGACTCAATTGCACAGGTGTTTGAATGCTCTCAATGGGGTATGTTGGGTTACCATGGCAATGGCGACAGCAAGAAATATGATTATGTAATCGAGGTGAAATCCGGTGATAAAACCGCCTGGCAGCTCTGGAATTTTGATTCCGGTTCGCAAAAGGGATTTAAATCCATTAAAGCGGACCAGTTGGACTGGTACCGGGACATGTCGAAAAAGTATGATGATCCTGCAATCGCGTTTTTTCACATTCCGTTAAAACAGTATCAGGACTTGTGGAACGATACCAGCATCCCCAAACAGGGTGAAAGTAAGGAAAAAGTCTATTATGAAGAAGACGATGGCAGTGTGTATGATGCATTTGTAGAGGTAGGGAACATTCGCGCTACCTTTTGCGGCCATGATCATTATAATAGTTATTGGGGAGAATATACCGGCGGAATCATCCTGGCGTATGGATACATTACGGGTGAATCTACCAAATGGGCCTGGCCAACGGGCGGCAAGCTGATCACATTACCGGCCAAGGGTGGTGAGATTGGTATTCGCAATGTGGTACCGGTGTTTGAATAATTAAATTTTTTATCTTATGACCTCCGCTGCCTGGCGGAGGTTTTTTGCCTTTCTTAACTAATTTTATCATTTATCTGCAATTCGCTTGATGTGAATCAATGATTTTAGACCGATTCTGTATTATATTTATCATGTAAAAAGGATAATTATATCTGAAAGGAATAGATCATGAGTGAATTGATAAATAATATGGACAAGCGTAAGCAATTGTTAAAGCATATGATCTTGCAATTGCATGAAGGTAAAGAAGTAGATGTTGTAAGGAACCAGTTGCTGGACATGCTGGGACAGGTGCCCTATGGTGAAGTGGTAGAAGTTGAACAGGAATTAATTGCCGAGGGTTTGCCGCAGGAAGAGGTTATTAAACTGTGTGATGTGCATTCCCAGGCATTAAAGGGTGTTGTTTCAGAAGATAACTCGCTGGATGTTCCCCCTGGTCACCCCATTCATACCTTTGTGCAGGAGAACCGCGCTATACAACTGGAAATTGCTGAACTTGAAGCGATTCATAAAAAGATCGCCAGCACAAAACCAACTGAACTGCTCTTGCAATACAAACAACATTTTAATAATCTTATGGATGTGGACAAGCATTATCGTCGGAAAGAAAATCTATTGTTCCCGTTTTTGGAAAAACTGGGTATTACCGGTCCTCCCACAGTTATGTGGGGAAAACATGACGAGATACGCGAGCAGCTCAAAGCAGTGCATGAAGGATTATCTGTTGAAGGAGAACTAAGTAAAGAGGATCTGGAATCGGTTGTCGAATTTCTCATTATACCCGCTACAACGGCCTTGGAAGAGATGGTTTATAAGGAAGAGAAAATTCTGCTGCCCATGTGTGCCGAACGTTTGACTGATGCGGACTGGTTGGAAATTTACAATGCCAGTATAGAGATCGGATTTTGTTTGTATGATCCGCAGGAAAAATGGCAGCCGGAGAATATTGAAATACAACCTGCAGAGCAGCAGGTTGTGTCTGATCGCATTCAATTCCCAAGCGGTAGTTTTACCAATGAAGAACTGGTGAGCATGCTCAATACACTGCCAGTGGATATGACATTTGTAGACAAGGATGATAATGTGAAATACTTTTCACAAGGCAGTCATCGCATATTTGACCGAAACAGGACCATTCTGAATCGTAAAGTGCAAATGTGTCATCCTCCAGGCAGTGTGCATATTGTAGATCAGATTCTGGATGATTTTAAAAGCGGCAGACAGAGTCATGCACCCTTTTGGATCAATATGGGCGGAAAATTTATCCATATTGAATATTTTGCAGTGCGTAATGAAAAGGGCGACTATTTAGGCACGTTAGAAGTCTCACAAGACCTTTCGGGTTATCGTGCCCTGGAAGGAGAACAACGTTTGTTATCTTATGAAACTGACAAGGAGTAGTATTATGTTAGATATAAGACCCAACACCAAAATCGGGGAAATGCTGGATGAATTCCCCCAACTTGAAGATACATTGATAGAATTGGCTCCGGCATTTAAAAAATTAAAGAATCCCATGTTGAAACGAACCGTTGCCAGAGTTACATCTGTGAACCAGGCTGCTTTGGTTGGCAAGATCGAATTGTATACTTTGTTGAATGCTTTGCGAATCAAAGCGGGACAGGAGCCTGTTGATGTTAAAAATATAAACAAAAATCAGGATGAACCCCCGGTCTGGTTCAAAACCGGAACCATTGTGAAACGTATTGATGCGCGTCCCATGCTGGATAAAGGCGAACATCCGCTGGGTTTGGTGACTACTGAAGTTAAAGATCTGCTACCGGGCCAGATTTTGGAATTGACTACTCCGTTTTATCCTGCTCCGTTGGTGGACAAGATTGTGGAAAAGGGATATATTTTTTGGGGACTGGAAAAATCTGATGATGATATACGGAGTTATTTTACTCCGGCTTAAATAGTGTAAAAGACCGGGCCCAGTGAATCCCGTCCGCCAGCGGGTGGATCGGGATGTATCGAAAAGCCGGGCATATATGTTATAATATACCACATGGGACGAGCCCTTTGGTATTGCCTGAAATGGAATGCGACCTCTTGAGGCATATCAAAGGGCTTTGGTGTTTCGATAGAAATTCCTCTGGCTGCTCTGCATATTCCTGTTGCATCTTTATTTTTTATTTCATTAATTGATTATTGCTTATAATAGCTGGGGTTTTATTTCAAGTTTTTAAATCAAAGTTTTATTTCGTACTGAATTTTTCGAAAAACAGATGTAATAACGGTTAAATACATTTGATGTGATTTATAATTTGAGGGGCAAGATATGGAATTCAAACAAAAAACGTTATTCGAAAAAAGATCTTTTGTATTGAAAAAAAATGGTATTCAATGTCACTCCAAGGATGCCAGTGGTGATTCCGAGTATTTTGTCAGCTACGAGGATATTACCCAAAATATTCGTAACCAGTATGATAAAAGTGCGCGTCTGTTTTATATCACACTATCTTTTGCTGTGTTTTCTGTGATTGGCATAGCGTACGAAATGATTACCGGAGCGAATCTAAGGCCATTGGGATTTTGGATCATTATGACCGTTATTATTGGTGCATTTTATCAAATCACTAAAAAACGTTACAAGATTATAATGCTAAATAACGGTACAGGATTGTTTATGTTCAAGAACAAACCGAATGAAAATGCAGTAAATGCATTTATAGAACAAATCTATGAACATAAGCGGCAATATCTTCGTGATCAGTATTTTTATATCGATCCCCAAAAAGATAATGCTGCAGAGTTGAAGCGATTAAACTGGCTTTTAAATGAGAATGCCATTACCGAGCAGGAATTACAAGAGATCAGTAAAAAGTTTGATATCTCTGATCGGTTGAATTGAAAAAATTGGTCAATTAAAAATATGAATAATAATGTTTTCAAACCTCGAATATCCATTATGGGGTGGTTTTTAATAATCCTGGTCCCTGTGTTTTTCATATCACACATTGTTTTTTATATTTCTGTTGTAGATTGGAATTCTGCAGAAATTATCGTATTAAATATTTTTACTGTGTTTTTGATGGGTGCTGTATTTATTATATCATTCTTTTTCTTAATTATTTACCCCACAATGCGTTATACAATAACCAGCAATGCTTTGATATTACAATGCGGTCCATTCAAAGATGAAATTGATTTTGCTGAAATGATAAATTATGTTAAAACGGATTTGGCATATTCCATTACATCAACAGGATTCAAGCTGCCGGGATATACCTTGTTTACTGTGTATTACACGGATAAAGGAAATGTTAAGATGTACTCTACCAGCATGCTCAAGGATGTTATCCTGATAGAGACAAGCAGCAAAAAGTATGGAATTTCACCTGCTAATGAGCAGGAATTTGTCAAAATATTGAATGAACGAATTGCCTCTGCCAGGAATGATAATTAGATCAAGATTTACTTTCGCGTTTTAACAGAATTGTTTTGATGTGGTTACAAGCCCGGTTTAGTTTTATCCAAATGTCTTTTCATAACAGAAAAAATAATACTCATATGTGCCAGATAGTAGGTGGGTAAAATGAGGAAATTGAGCTTGTTAAAACCTACAAATTCTTTATAGGCTATAATAGTATCGGAAAAAAGGATTAAAAAGATACCGAATACAAAAGTCCATTTTGTAACAGACGTGCCCCGCAAACCCATTGCCGCCCCCAGAGAGATACAGGAGACGATCAGATAAATCAGCGCTGCCCACATGAGTATGATATTGTTGAACGCGGGATAAAGCTCGATATAAAAAAAGATCAAATATGCCAAAAGTAAAAAGATAGTGAATTTCCTGGTTATGTTTCCATTCATCAACGCGTAAAACAAATATCCCAGATGCGCAAAGAAATAGAACGCGATTCCTGTAACAAACATGTTGGCATTTCCATGCATGTTGGACAAAAACCAGTCGCCAACAATGGAAAACGCAAACGCAGCCATCAGCATAAACATATCTTGAGAATGCGACTGTTTTATTGATAAAAGCAACAGGATGATGATACCGGAACCTGCCGTGCCCGATTTGAAAACAAAACCAAAATGGTTCAAAGCCAGTATGGCAGAGACAGCAGGGAAAAGCAATAAAAAGTATATCCATTTACTGTTAAGCAAGCATTTGTTCATATACTAGATTCTTATTAATAGTTTAGGGATTTGGGTTAAACATTTTTTGTTATTTTATTTTTGGCAGCCCCTTGACAATCTCTACGGTTTTCAGGCTAACAGTAATGATCTGTTTGACAAGCCGAACTATATATTCAGGATCGTCAGGACGGTTTGGATCGTTAACAATGCCGCTGCGTTTGTCGGTTTTGACCCGGTACTGGTCAATGATCCAGTCCAGGGCAGAGCGGTTGCCCAACCGGTATTCAAACACCTCTTGCGGAATACCGGCAAGGGTGAGAAAATCGTTATAGATGAGCTGGGACTTGTCCGGCGTAAGCCTCATCTTTTCAACGCGCCAATCAAGGGGCATTTCCGGTGTTTCCACCATATCGAGCGGATATTCATCCTGTTGTTCATAGTGAACATGCAGATCGCCGAGCTGCTTGCCGGTATGGCTGAACGCCCAAAAGTCGGGTGCCCAGGGCAGGCGCGGCAATTCACGGCGCAGGTTGGCCTGGTATGTTTCCCGGTATTGTGGATGGTGCAGCAGGCCGTAAACGTAATAGAAAATGTCCCATTTGGTTATCGTTTTATCATTGTATTGGCTGCGGAATTCATCCAATGCCCAGTCTGAAATGTTTTCACGTTGGTTACTGCCATCTTCATCATAGGTGTAAAAGGGGAAGCATTGTGAATCACCTGTCAGGTGTAGATCCGCTATGATATCGGTCATAATGCAGTGAAAGGGTTTTGTGTTGCCGGGGGCAGATAATCCAATGATCTTGTTCTCTTGATTTAATGGGTAATAATGATGAAATTGGTAAATTTCTTCATTAATTATTCGATCGAAAAACAGATATTGTTTACTAAACGGTCGATAAAGTGCCGGCTTTAATTTATTATCATGGTATTGGGCTGTTCTTTCTCTGACCATATCCTGTTTTAGATCACGACTCCAACTAATTTTTTTATCATCGTTATCAACAAAACTATTTATTTCAGGTTTTGTTAACATTTTTGACCATTTATAAACATGTTCATTATAATAATCAATCATGTTTGTTATGTTTTCAATCAATTCTGTCTGGCAAAAGTTGTATGCCCATGCATCACGGCAAGTGGCTACACCTCTACTATATGTATGGAATATTGACTTTTCTAAATTATGTTTTGCATCTTTAGTTCCCAACGGCACAAACCCGTCAAACTCTTGCCGCATACCTTCGGTCAGCCAGTTGTGTTTTGCATCGGGTAAAATATTTTTGTATTGAAGATTAAATATATTTTCTGCTTTTTCAAGTATATCCAATTTTTCATCTCTTGTGGCCCTAAAATCCACAGAAAAATAATCGATCTGCTTTTTTTTCGGTTTCTTGTGTTTAACAAGTACTGCTATTGAAATTCCCACCATTGCAGATAAACCAAAAATAGTATGCTTTTCACCTAATGGAATACCGTCACGCATAGAGTCTTTTCTGACATTGCCTTTTAGATCAATAATATATAGATCGTCAAAATCTTCATGTAAATGTTTTCTCATTCCGTCAAATGCAAAATCATCTATATAGCTGTTATTTGTGATTAAAGCTACAATGCCTTCACCGTTTTTCAGCACACGGTCAGAGGCCCAGCGTATGGCTTTGACATAAACGTCAGACAGGGCGTTTTTGTTGGTGGCATTTGAATCCCGGGTATAGGTGTCTCTTACGCGTTGGTCTATTACCGGGTATTTTCGGTTTTTGTTATTGTCGTTTTCGTTTACCTGGCCCGCGTTATAGGGCGGGTTGCCAATGACAACAAAAATGGGGGTTTCCATCTGTTTCTGCACGCGCTCGGTGTTTTCGGCAGTAAACAGGCTAAACTGTTTATCTTCTGCCAGTTCAAAGGTGTCTACCAGGCAGATGCCGTCAAAGGGCACATATTCACCGGTCAGTTCATAATATTCGTGCTCAATGTTCATGCTGGCTATGTAATAGGGTAGCAGCATGACTTCGTTACAGTGCAGCTCGTGTCTGAATTTGTGTGCCAGGCTGGTCTTTTTCATCTTGCGCATTACATTAATTATAAAGTTACCCGTTCCCACAAAGGGGTCTAGAATGTGCACATTTTTATCTGATAGTGAGCGGTTAAATTCTTTGTTCAAGACGGCTTCAACAGAATTGACCATAAAATGCACAACAGGCTGCGGGGTATAAACTATGCCGTGAGTGTCAGCCACTTTGACAGAAAATCCCTGAAAAAAGTTTTCGTAAACCGTGTTTAAAAAGGCCTGTTTTCGGGTATAATCATCAATGGTGCTTGCAGTCAGTTCAATTGCTGTATAAAAGCGGTCCAGTTTTTTTAAAAACTCGTGCTTGCTGAACGAGCGTGAGGTTAGTGCCTGAATCACTTTTTCAATTTCATGTGCAATTATGTTGCGGTTGGCAAAATCCGGGTTGTTAAAGACATTACGGAAAATCCGTTCCGTAAGAAGGTGTTGAATAAGCATTTCTTCAACAGCTTTTTCAGAGAGATTGGGATTAATGGCGGCCCGGCACAGTTCCATAAAGTCTTGCAAGGCCCTTACAAAAGCCTTGTTCTGTTTACGCTCTTGTTCAATAATGTTTAGCAGAGATGCACCCAGTTCGGGTACTTTGAGTTTAAATTCTTCAACTGCTTGTTCCCATTCCTCAATTTCAGGCGGACGGAAACGAACAAAGATATCTATACAGGCAATGAGATTGTCGGGGTTTTTCAGGGGCTCGTCAAAAACCTGAACACCGTTTTGCCATATAATGGCACGTTCAGGTTCCTGAAAAAGAATGTTCTCTTTGGGGTAACCTTTGTCGAATTTTTTTTTGACTTCAAGCGCAAGATCGTCCTGGCTGTCTTTGGCTTCCCATAATCCATGAACCAGTTCAAACTGGTCAATCAATGCGCCATCAGGACGAATATTTTTGTTTTTAACAGTCAGTGGATATTGTTCTGCCAGTGTCCAGTTGTATTGTCTGGCACAGTGTCTTAACAAGTTTGCAAAAGCAGGAGAGACATTGCCCTCTGAAAACAAATGCATGGAAGTGAGGTTTTCTATTTCGGCATAATAATCTTTAACAACCTTGTGTGATGCTTTCAGGTTTAATGGTTCCATGAATGCCCCTTGCTGGTGGTTGAATAAAATTCCCGCTAGATAAAAAATAAAAAGAATTTAGTAAAATGCAATGCAAAATTCTAAACAAATTTCTAATATGACTTTGCAATAAATTGTTTTCTACTCTGTCACCCGCTCCCACAGCTCCCATTTGCTGGCGCTGTTAACGAGTTGAAAATCGTCGAAAAAGGCGGCGGCCCGGTCAGTCATTTTTCCGCGCACCAGCAAATACGAAACGTTTTCATATTCGGCATAGTATTCCATCTCGCGTGGAATACGCCGGTAGAGCCATTCGCTGTACTCGGGCAGATCGTCTTTTCTGCCAACACGCCAGGTGAGTCCTAAATCTGTAAAGCGGGGAGTAGCAATACCCTTGTTCCATACAATATAATAGTTGGGGAAATGGATATACATGGGGTGCCCCCTGAACTCGGCATCGTAAATTAATCCGGTAAGCACATGGTGAGTATCCGCTTTGGGGAAAAACCCGGCGTTCAGGTTTTGGTTTTCTTTGTTAAAATCCCGATAAAAATCCATCCACATAACAAAATGGATCAAACACACCACAGCAATTCCATACAGCACAGGTTTGCTGAATGGTTTTTTGAAAAACAAGCTGGCAAACAAAATGAGAGCAAGGAACACAAAGACATCAATACGTTCATACGAAAAACTGATAAAGCGCTTGGGTGCGGGAATGATAATCCACAACAGGGTAACCGCAGCGGCAAACAATATGGGGATGTACGTTGCCTTTGACGGACTGGCTGCTTTAAAAATTTGTTTGCTGAATTTTAAATTCAAAATGATGATGAAAAGGAGCAATATGGAAAACGAGGCTGCCAGCAGCATGGCCCATTTACCTTCGTTGAACAACCAGTTGTTGCGGTAAAGCATGCCAATGCGGTTAAACAATGTTGCCAGGTAATCATCTCTGTAATAGTAATAAAGTTCTTTGAGAAAACTTTTACCGCCGGCATTGCCGCCTTCTTCGCCCTGGGTGGTAAAAAATCTGGCAAGCAACAAGAGTACGGGCACCAGTACCAGACTTTTGGCAATCAGAGTCTTGGGGGTTTTCCAGTAACGCCATAAAAGTGCTAGACCAAAAAATCCAATAGTCAGCAGGGTGGTAATGCCGTGCATAATAAAAAGGACAATAAACATGAGAATAATAAACAGGGCATCTCGCTTGCGGGCTTTGAAAAAGTAATCCGATAGTATTACAAGAAATAAAAGTACAAAGGGAACGGACATGAAAAATCCCATAAAGCCCCAGATAAAGTTGTTATTGTACAGCACCAGGAATCCCAATAACGCGTATGCCGGGTGACCACCGAATTTGCGTATTACAAGTAGCAGAGACAAGGGAAAGATAATCATATACAACATGAAATAGACCGTGTTGGCAAATTCTACTGAAGGGAAAATCGGCCAGCCGCAAAAGAAATGATGGATTGAATTTGGCTGCATAACCATGTTTTTTAAAACAAACCAGTTTTGAAAGCCATTGGCAGAATTACCAAATTCCCGATAAATGGTTGCGGATGCCAAATGCATGGGGGCATCAACAGCAGGCAGCAGGCGGGTAAAAGCCATCAAGAGTACATGCAGTAACATGATTGTAAAAAAAACAATATAGAAACCGAAATTTTCATTATTTTTGATCATTGTCCAACCTTGATTATTCATTTTAAAATATACAAAAAAAGGAAATGAAAACAAATACAGGAAAAAATACATAAAAAATTTAATTTTGCAGTGATGATAATTGATTTTTAATTATATTTGTAGTATGTTCTAAAATTATTTAAACAATTATACTTTTATTCCATAGTGCCATTTTGAATAAGGGGTTGTCGGTGAAGAATTACAAGTATGATTTGGATACAATTCTTTTCAAAGGAATAGTAGTATTTATATTACTTTATTCATGCCTTTCTTTTTCCATTGAATATGATCAGCCAATAACGGAAGATCCGTTTAGTAATGTAACCCGTTGGAATTCCTTTAAAGAGCTGAGCGGTTATGGGTTGAACTGTATGGGGCAATCTTGTGACAGTACCATGTGGTTTGGTACAGACAAGGGTGCTGTCAGTTATGATGGAATTAACTGGGTCTTGCATAATAACTCGTTAGGAATAAGAAATTTAGAAATAGTTACTTTTTTATCATGTAGTAATGGGGAGTTTTTTGCTGCAAACAATTCAGGTATAACGCTGTTTAATAATAACACCTGGCAGCCTTATTTAGCACTACCAGATATATTCTGGTATTATTATGATATATTAGAAGCGCCTGACCATACTTTATGGATTCCCATACAATTTGGGTTTATACAAATCACTCATGATGAAATCCGGTTATTCACAACTGAAAATAGAATTAGAGAATATTTAAGAAGAGATAATAATCAAATCTTTTTTGATAATGGAGAGTTATATGACTCTCAAAAAGATACCATAAAAACAAACGACAAGGTATTTTTGAACGATCCTTTTTCTTCAACACTTGTTAAGATTATCAAAATTGACCAGGTTGAAGAAGCATTCAATGAAAAACTCAAACCACGTGAGATTATATATGATAAACAGCGAGACCTTATCTGGTTTACTATGACCGATGGAAATATTGGTTATATTGATTTTAAAAATTGTCTGGCGGGAAAGGATTTTGATTACAAACTGTTTACTCGTAAAGATGGTCTTGTACCCGGTAAATTGACACGTTTAAGACAAACCCGTGACGGCAGTATTTGGGGCATAACTGATGACAACTCGAGCGGTGTAAATACATACCGGAACAATCGCTGGGAACATTTCAAACTGGGTGATTTGGGTGGGTATGATAATAATTGTCAATTATTGGAAATTGATGATGAGGTTTGGATTTCTGGCACTCATTACCTGCATATACTCCAGAATAATAAATGGAAAATTTATCCTTTCTCCCGGTTCGATGGACGGGTGCCGGGCAACAAAACTTCAATTTTTCAAGACAATAGTAAAAATATCTGGTTTGCCGGTGAAGACCAGTTTGTTGTGCGATTTGACAAACAGGATGAGAGTAAAGTATATTATGATCATTCCATATTCCAATTCACTGATGCGGACAGTACAGACTGGTATATTCATGATGATGGTTATCTACTTGCATTCAAGAACAACACCTGGAAACGATATGGTGTTAAAGATAGTGTCATGAGCGATCCTGTTAAAATGGTGCAGCAAAAGAATGGAAATGTTTGGGTTGCTGGTTCTCATTATGGACGGGCTGCAACCGCAGTTTTTAGAAACGGCAAGTGGGAACGAACGGATCACGGAGATACTTCCTGGTCAATTGAGATGAACAGTTTATTTGTAGACAAAGATGATCACTTGTGGATGTCTGGTGCTGTTGATTTCCGCATAAGCAGTAATTATAAAGGAGGTATTTTAGAGTATATACCTCAGGATAAAAACAAGGGTAAATGGGTTAAACATCTTGATATAAAAGCTACTGAAAAAGTAGCTTACAGTATTACTCAAACTCCAGATGGACGAATTTGGATTGGTGGTTTGTTTGGTATACGTGTTTATGAAAATGGAGATTGGAAAAAGTTTAATTTACCACCAGATACTGTCGTTCGAGTTGATGCAATTGAAACCGATCCACACGGGAATTTGTGGGTAGGAACCCGTGGATATGGTATTTTTATTTACGATGGTAACACCTGGTATAATATAGATATTCTTAACGGACTTTCAGATAATACGATTCGTGATATTTTGTTTATGGATAATCACAAGGTGCTGGTATCTACAATTACAGGTATTAATCTTGCAAGATGCGATGCAAGTGATTATGAAACAATACAGTGGTTTCCCTTGTTGACGCCTGAAGAACTCACGTCAAAAGATTTCAATTATCTGGTTAAAGAGAATGATAACAGTTTTTGGATTAATAGATATTCTGAACAGTGGATTTTGAAAAATCATCCGCATTATAAGAATATAGGTCATGTCATTCAAAAACCTAACGCACAACGATTGACTTTTAAAAATTTGTTTCCTGAAACGTTTATTGTTACAAAATTTGATGAAATATCTTATAAAACGAGCTTTATCGTAAACTGGAGAGGTGTTGAACCCGGAAAACCGGAAGCAAACGATAATATTTATTTTTCCTATCGAATTGATGATGGTCCCTGGTCATTGTTTTCCAGACAGCGTTCTCAAACTTTTTACATGCTGGAACCGGGAAAACACAAAATCCAGGTCCGTTCTATGAATCAGGATTTAAATATTGATCCTACTCCGGCTGTTATTGAATTCAAAGTTTTGCCTTCCATTTGGAAACAGGGTTGGTTTCTAACCTTGTTAATTACTTTTATTTCCATTATTCTTTTATTGATATCCAGTATTTTTAGAAAAAATATTGAACTGGCTAAACAGAATGAGATCCAGAAAAAGCAGTTGAAAACGATCAAAGAAGCCCAAAGCAATATTGCCAGCATGGCAAAATTCCCGAATGAAAATCCCAGCCCTGTATTGCGTATTGATGAACAGGGAACGATATTATTCGCAAACGAGTCATCTGTACATTTGTTGGCTCAATGGAACGTGCAGTTGGGGAATCGGGTTCCTGATCATATTTTAGATTTAATGCGTAAAGCCAATGTCGAGAATAAAGTACAGGAATATATAGAACGTTGCGGCAAAGATATTTTTTATAAATTATCCATAACTCCGATCTATGGTGAACAATATTATAACATCTATGGAATGGAAATTACAGCTCAGATTGTTTTTGAAGATCAACTTAAAAAATCGCTTGGTGAAAAAGAAGTGCTGCTCAAAGAAATCCACCACCGGGTAAAAAATAATTTACAGATAATTTCCAGTTTATTGTATCTTCAGGCAAGAAATAATTCTAATGAAGAGGTACAAAATATAATTGAAGAAAGCCGCAACCGCGTCAAGACTATAGCTTTGGTTCATGAGCGATTGTATCAATCTAATGATTTATCTAAAATCGATTTCAAGATCTATATGAGGGGAATTGTTGATCATATCGGTTATCTGTTTAAAGATAAAGTAAAAGGTATAAATGTAGTTGTAGATATACCTGAGAATGTAAAACTTGATCTGGATCGATCCATACCCTGCGGATTAATTGTAAATGAATTGGTTACCAATGCTTTCAAATATGCATATCCTGAGAAAAAGGGAGTTGTATATTTAAAATTAAATGTAAATGATAAAGGTAACGGATCAGATGATTTTACAAAACATGTACTTTCCGTTTGGGATGAAGGTGTAGGTATCAACAACGATATTGATTATCAGAATATGAATACATTGGGATTACGCCTGGTTCAGAATCTTGTTGATCAGTTAGATGGTGAAATTAATATTTCCGTTGATAACGGAACAAGGTTTGATATTTCATACAAGTATCCCAAAAAAATTATTTAATCTGGTTTTTGCTGCCTGCCAGGGGTTTTCTGTTTCTTTTTATCTTTTCAAGTATTTATGTTAATGTGTTCGGCATAAATATTGTTACATTATATTTGGTGTATTAAAAGAATTTTATTTTATACTTTGTGGTTAAGTATAATTTTATTAAATTCTTTATTGAATATGATTCATGATGTTTTTCATGAATTGCTCTGAATTATAAGGTATAGAAGCTAGATGGATTCCAGGTGGCGTCGGGGCGTAGTTTTGTTCGGGGTGGTGATGGTTTTGTTTTTATATCATAGCATAGCCTTGCCTGTATTATTTTTCCAACCTTTTGAAAATGATCCTGTAAATAATATTTCATTTTGGCAAAAGTTTAATGGTCTGGATGGTTTGGGTGTAAATTGCATGGAACAAACTCCGGACAGTACCATGTGGTTTGGTGTAAACCAGGGGCTTGTAAGCTATAATGGCTTGAAATGGGTAAAAATAGACTCTTGCATGGGAGAACCTGCCAATAAAATTGTAACATTGCTAACAATGTCGGATGGCCGGTTAATTGCAGGTTCTACAACCGGATTATATTTGGTGGATAATGATGTTTTAACTCCACTTTTTTTATTTTCAGACTTTTTCTGGCTTGATTATGATATTATCCAAGCACCAGACAGTAGTCTATTGATTCCTACACGGTTTGGAGTCTTGCGTTGGTATAAAAATGAATTCTATTTATACGCAACGTCTGATAATATATTTGATTTTGAAGAGAATACTAATCGTTCAGTTTCTTTTCAAAATGGACAATCATTTCATTTGGATTCTTTTGAATCTGATCAGAAAATTACATTTTCAAACACACTTTATACGGTAGAGTTGAATCTTGATATTATAGATTTACAATATAAAGATTTGTTTCAACCCCGAAATCTAGTTTTTGATGTTTTTAATCAACGTATTTGGTATGCTGTTCAGAATGGTAATGTTGGATGGTTTGAAATTACAGATGACAAGGGTAAAGTTGAATTATTTGATGCTTTTTATACTGAACAAGATGGCTTGGTTCCTGGTGAGACTCCATATTTGTTTCAGACCAAAGATGGAGCTATTTGGGTATTAAGTGAAGATAAAAAAAGTGGTGTAAATATTTTTGAGAACGAAAAGTGGAGATATATCGATCTCACAAACCTTGGCGGGTTTAACCGAAATTCTGATTTGATTGAGACAGATGACGAGATATGGATTACCGGGAGCCAGTCATTTCATGTTTTAAAAAATGATGAAATAAAAATTTATACCTATTCATCTCTTAAAAATAAAGTGCCCAGTAATCGAACGTTCGGACTGATAGATTTTAACGGTGATGTATGGCTGTGTGGTGAAAATCAGTTTGTCTCCAGATTTGTGAATGCAAGCAAGAATGAAGCGTTTTGGAATAATGGTGTACTCCAATTTAAAGATGAAATGGGAGCAAACTGGTATATTGATAATAATAATGATGTAATTCAGGCAAAGCAGAATATGCAAACCCGCTTTGGTATCAAAGAAGGTTTAATGAGTCACCCGCAACATCTTTTTGGCCTGAAAAATGGTCAAGTGTGGGCTATAGGTTCTCATCATGGTGTTGCCGCAACTGCATTTTATGAAAATAATAAATGGAAACGTACAATTCATTCAAACCTTTCCTGGTCAATAGGATATAATACTATCCTTGAAGATCGGAATGGTCATTTGTGGTTGTCCGGAGCTGTTGATTTTGAATATGATGAAAATTTCAAGGGTGGGTTATTAGAGTTTATTCCTGATGATCAGACCGGGGGGGAATGGTACCATCACTTGGAACCCAACGCACCGGACGTTTCATATGGACTTGAACAGTCTCCTGATGGTCGCGTTTGGAGTTGCGGATATTATGGGATCAAAGTGTTTGATGATCAGAGCTGGCAGGATATCAAAGTACCCGGACTTGAAAAAGCAAAGTTTGATAATATAGTCCTTGATCCTGATGGCAGATTGTGGTTTTGTAGCAGGGGCTATGGAATTGTTGTATATGATGGACAAAATTGGAAGATTTTGGATGCCTCACATGGTTTGATTGATAATAATATTCGTGATGTCGTATTCCTGAGTAATAACCGAGTAGTAATATCTACCAAAACAGGAATTAATTACGGTATCATGAATGTAAAAGATATTGAAATGACACAATGGTTTGAATTGGAATTTCCATTTGATTTGGACATTAAAGATTATATCTATTTTTATAAAGAAAGTGATTCAAAACTTTGGTTGAATTTTTTTAATGAATTTTGGTTTTTACAGCCCAATCCGGAATACCCCAAATTTGATCTTGATATGTATAAAATATTTAGTGTGGGTGTATTTTTTGAAAAGAATATTCCGGAAACAACTATCTTTTCTTCAATTGATAAAGTTGCAAGCCCGGGTAATGTTGTGGTTAAATGGGAAGGGAACGACCATTGGCAGCCCCAAAATGATAATTGGTTATTATATTCATACCAGTTGGATGATGGTAACTGGTCTCCATATACGCCTGAAACCAATAATGTTTTTCTGATGCTGTCACCGGGTATGCATACAATACAAATTCGTTCTATGAATGATGATCTGAATGTTGATCCTACTCCTGCAAAGATCCATTTTCATGTTTTACCTTCAATTTGGAAGCAAAACTGGTTTATAGGAATGATGATGACGTTATTGCTGGTGATCACATTCTTGATTTTTAGAAATTTAAAAAATAATGTAATGCTTGAAACCCGGAATAAAGAGTTGATGCAAGCCAAAAAACTGGTAGATAATAAAAACATGGAACTTGCCAATATCAACAAATTGTTGGAAAACCAGTTGACTGCTATAAAAGAAGCTCAAATCAATATTGCAAGTATGGCTCGCTTTCCAAATGAAAATCCTAGTCCTGTAATTAGAATTGATGAGATGGGTGTGATATTGTTTGCTAACGAGTCTTCGTTTCAACTTTTATCACAATGGGATGCGAAAATAGGCAATACAGTCCCCGATCATATTTTAACAATTATTGATACTGCGAAAAAAGAGCACACAGTGCAAGAGTATATCGAACAGTGTCATGATGATTATTATTACAAGTTGACCATTGCACCCATTTCTGGTGAAACATATTTCAATATTTACGGTATGGAAGTTACGGCCCAGATTTTATTTGAAAATGAATTGAAAAAATCATTGAATGAAAAAGAAGTTTTATTAAAAGAAATACATCACAGGGTTAAAAATAATCTTCAAATTATTTCAAGCCTGCTCTATTTGCAGGGACGAAATCACCCTGAAGATAATGTACAGAACGTTATAGAAGAGAGCCGTAACAGGGTGAAAACCATTGCGTTGGTACATGAGAGGTTGTACCAAACGAACGATCTGTCAAAAATTGATTTCAAGTCTTATATGCAGGGAATTGTTGACCATATTTCCTATCTTTTTAAAGAGCAGGCAAGTAACGTGAATGTTATTGTAGACATTCCTGAAGATGTGGGACTCGATATTGATCGTTCAATACCTTGTGGTTTGATTGTTAATGAATTAATGACAAATGCTTTTAAATATGCATATCCTGAAGGTGAGGGAGATATTCATCTTGAACTGCGTGTTGAAAAGTGTCATCTTGATCATGAAAATTGCTTAAAGCATAGTCTCTCCATTTGGGATGAAGGTGTTGGATTGGATACCAAGATAGATTTTACCAGTGTAAAATCATTAGGACTGCGCCTTGTCAACAGCCTGGTGGGGCAGCTGGGTGGTAACATTGAGGTGTCAAATTCAACAGGTACACGTTTTGATATAACTTATCAATATCCACACCAATAAATTATATCTCTGTGCGTAAGGTCACACGCTAAAACTGTTATTTTTCGTAATATAAATTAGAAAAAAATCAGGAGTTGATACGCATGAGAAATTTGAGTTTGATTGCTATTATTATCAGTTTTATCATATCGGGGAAAACTTTAGCGCAGGATTCGTTATTGGTAATTCCGTCGGCACAGGCAAAATCCTTTGCCAGATCGCTCCATTCTTTACCACAATTAAAGAAACAAAAGAAAACGAATGACGCTGAACTCATTGTAGGATATCCTGATCCCAATGAAACGCTTACAATTACCGGTAGTTATCATCTGGATGGTGATCTTGCCATTGTAAATAATGGCATATTGTTATTGGATAATGCTGATTTTTATATCGATGGTGATATTTATATCATGGGGAATGGTACTCTGGATGTTCGGGGCGGTAATTTTACTATTGTTCAAGAATATATTTATGAGCACGAATCTCTGATTATTGAGAATGGCAGGTTTTTGATGAACGGGGTGAATTTTACATCCTCCAATCAAAGTTGGGATATTGGTATGACCAACGAAGCATATCTTGAAATTCATGATTCTCATATTTCCAAAGGATTTATCACAACGGCAATGATGGAAAACAGCAGCGCCGACATAGCCAGAAGCATTCTTCCGGGTGAGTATCTTTGTTTTAATCAAAACACAATAAATTTCAGCCAATGTGATTCTCTGTTGTTCTGGTTTGTTTTACCGGAAAACAGTAAAGTAGATATGACTCTACCTGCGGATTCAATGGTAGTAGGTTTCGAGTTTTCAGAGGAAACACCCGGTGTAACAGGCATTGATTATGCTGTATCCGTAGATAGTTGTACAAATGTTTGGTGGGGAACAATTGCCATTAGTGGATGTGATGTAATATTCAGAGATACAAAATTACGCGCAGCGGGATTGTATGTGGATATTCCGGATTCTGTAACAATATCCAATTTGACCAATGGTTATAAATATTCTGACAAGGTGCTGGATGTTCCTGACCGTAATATGCGTATGATAAATACAGAGGTAGAAACCTGGAATTTTTACGCGTCAAAAGAAGCAAAACTGACCATTGAAAATTGTGTGTTTGGTGAAATACTGTCTATGGACAGTTCCCACGTAGTTGTTGACAACAGTGTGTGCGATGGCAGTGGAGGGTACATAGGTGCTTTTGCCAGGAGTGAAATGATACTTTACCGTACATTGAACATGTCACAAACCATTGCGCGAGAGACCGGAATTCTGGTTGCTGCCATGTCATCTTTGTTGGGTACGGAAATAGATGCTGACGAATCTGCAGCCATAGCGCTTTTAAATACCGGCTACCTGGCTGTTCCTGAAGCACATGGCGGCGCACTCTTGTTTGAGGAAAAAATCGGTTGGGTTGACAACAAGATAAATGAGCAGGTGCCTGTTGTTGGATCGGCCAGAATTCTTAGCGGTCCTGATAATCCGCTCGAGTTCAAGCAATACAAGATTGAATATGCAGCCGGAATCAGAGACAGCAGTACAATTTGGCGGGATACTGATGGTATGCACAAGCAACCTGTTGAAAATGGTCTGTTGGCCTTGTGGAATACACAGGGTTTAACTCCCGGATTTTATGGATTGAGATTAACCCTTTATCCTACAATGGGAGATTCGCTTACATTGGAAACAGACGCGCAACTGGTGGAAAATACAACTACCTATACTGCAGTGGATTTAAATACCCACACTCCCAACCAATACCGGTTGTATCAAAATTATCCCAATCCCTTTAATCCTGTAACACGGATTTCATTTGAATTGCAGGAACACGGTTTTGTAGAGCTTGGTGTTTACAATGTTAAGGGCGAAAAACTGGCTACCCTGATTGATGAAGACAGGCCTGCCGGGCATTATGAGGTCATGTGGAATGGGACCGATGCATCTGGCAACCAGGCTGCATCAGGAGTTTATTATTATACCATCCGTTCAAAAGAGTTTTCAGATACCCGTAAAATGGTATTGATACGGTGAGAAATTGTTCCTCCGGTAATATAGGGGGGACCGGAGGAACCTTTATTAAAAGTTGAAATTATTGGGGTCCGGACCGGTTCGGGTTGCATTGTCAAGACCATCCAGCAGGTCCATTTCTTCCGGTTGCAGTTCAAAATCAAAAATTTGAGCATTTGCAATAATACGTTCCGGTTTGGCAGATTTGGGAATAGTAACAACCTCGTGCTGCAAATCCCAACGCAGTACAATTTGCGCTTCAGTTTTATTATATTTTTTTGCCAGATTGTTGATTTGCGGTATGCTAAAGATCTCTCCACGCATGAGCGGGCTCCAGGCTTCAAACTGGATTTTATTCTCTTTGCAGAATTGTCGCAGTTTGGGCTGCACCAGCCGTGGATGAAATTCCACCTGGTTTACTGTAGGTATAATTTCGCTGCTGTCCATCAATTCCTGCAAATGGTGTATCATAAAGTTACTAAGACCAATAGCTTTGACAAGACCTGATTGGTAGATCTCTTTTAAATCTTTCCAGGCCTGAACAAAATGTCCACCCACCGGCCAATGGATGAGGTACAGGTCGATATAGTCGAGTTTCAGTTTTTCAAGGCTCTTTTCAAACGCCTGCTTTGTCCGACCGGCGCGAACATCATCATTCCAGATTTTTGTGGTTACAAATATTTCTTCACGGGGTACGTTGCTTTCCTGTATTGCTTTGCCCACGCCCCGTTCATTTTGATAAAAGGATGCGGTATCAATACTACGGTATCCATGTTCAAAAGCAGTATGTATGGCGTTTTCAATCTCTCCACCTTCGCGGGATTCGAAAACACCCAGCCCAAACCAGGGCATTTTTACGCCATTGTTCAGTGTTGTTTTGTCTGATATGGATTGAATACTCATAATTTCCTCAGTTTTTTACTCTCTTTTGTCAGTATTAACACAGATAAATAATATAATAATCCTGAGGGATTTTGGCAATATGTCAGATAACCAAAGTACTCCCAAATTTTAATGGATGATTAAACCACAGCAATATTACACCCCTATAATGGCAAGCTAATATTAGCACTTGTTCTGTGATTAAAAATTCATTACTTACACGAGTAATTTTTTCCCGCTTTTCTCTACAATTTTCTGGTTTTTAACGATTGTACAGTCAGTTTTTGTAATTTTTCATGTATTAATTTTATGTTAATATTGTAAGGTACTTAAAAACAAAGGTTTATTTTTCTTGTCAAAATTCAAGTATTGTGGGTTTGGTTCGGTTTTTGTAGATACGGAATTGTAATTGAACTCGATTCAAATCCACTATTTTGTTTATATGCTAATTTAACTCCTGCTTTAATTTGCATATAATCAATGGGGGATTCCCGTCAATCCAGCTGTAATTTGTGTGAAAAATCATTTGTAGGGGTATTGGATATTCATAATAAAACAGTGAAATGATAGTGTGAATATTGCAGACAAGGAGTAGATTATGCAATTATCCATTAAACAAAAAGTTATTGCTTTACCTGTAATTTCTATTTTCGGTACTATACTGGTTCTTTTCTTGTTAACATTTAACAAGCAACATGACGTGGACTCTGTAATGATGAGTCAATTGGATTTGCTTAAAGAGCAAAATATTGCCCAAATCACTAAAGATGTTTACAACTATTGTCAAACATCACATGAAATTATCAAAGATCAATTAAACAAAAATTTAAATGTTGCAGAATTTCAATTGCAATCCATGGGCAAGTTGAGGGAGAATAATAATAAAACCACAAGCTGGAATGCGATAAACCAGTATACCCGTACATCTGTACAGGTAGAGTTGCCTCAATTTGAAATTGGTGAAAAGTGGCTGGGGAAAAATTACGAAATGACAACAGAGTCACCTCTGGTTGACAAGGTTAAGGATCTGGTGGGTGGAACCTGCACGATTTTTCAACGCATGAACAGCAAAGGAGACATGCTGCGAATCTGCACCAATGTTGAGAAAAAAGACGGTTCGCGGGCCATTGGTACGTATATCCCGGCTGTAAATCCGGATGGGGCTGCAAATCCGGTTGTGTCTACTATCCTGCGTGGTGAAACTTTTCATGGACGAGCATTTGTTGTGAATGACTGGTATCTGACAGTCTATAAACCTGTCAAAAATAGCAGTGGTGAAATTATAGGCATGTTGTATGTAGGTGTCAAGCAGGATGCTGTTGAAAATCTTCGCCAGGGTATTATGGATATTACAGTAGGAAAAACCGGATATGTCTTTGCTCTGGAAGGCAGTGGCATGAACCAGGGGAATTACATTATTTCTGATGGAGGTACACGTGACGGTGAAAATGTATTAAACTCTCAGGATGCAAACGGAGAGTTTTTTGTAAAGAATATGATCAACACCGCGCTTGCTCTTGATAAAAGGCAGATCGCATTTCAGGAATACTATTGGAGAAATGTGAATGAAAAAACGGCTCGTAAAAAAATTGCAGCACTTGCTTATTTTGAGCCATGGGATTGGGTCATTGGTGCAAGTGTTTATGAAGATGATTTTTTAACAACACAACAGGTTGTTCATAGTTCTTTAAATCAGCTTTTATACACCTTTGCAGGCGTAGGACTGGTTCTGTTATTTGCCGGGGTAGCCATTTCATTAATTGCCGGAAACAGATTAACTGCACCGGTTATTCGACTGACCCGGATCTCTGAGCGAATTGCACAGGGCGATCTGGACCAGGAAATTGACATTTATCAAAATGATGAAATAGGTACATTGGCCAATGCATACAGAACCATGGTTGATAATCTGAAAAGCAGTAACGAAAAAATCCAATCTGAAATAAGAAATTCGCAGCGGGCATTGGAACAGGTAAAACAGGTTGCTGATTCAATCAAAACCGGTGATCTGAAATCGCGTGCCAGTTCAGAAAATGCACAGGGTGTGTATCTGGATTTGATCAACAGTTTTAACGATGCAATTCAAAATATACTAACACCCATTGAAGAAGCAATAGGTGTACTTGATTTGCTGGCAAACAAAGACCTGACTCCACGAATGCATGGGGATTATGTTGGTGACCATGCCCGGATCAAAAATGCTTTAAATACTACCTTGTTAAATCTGGAGCAGGGCTTTACCCAGGTTGCCGCTTCCAGTATACAGGTTGCAAGCGCTTCAGATCATATTAGTATGGGAAGTCAAAATCTGGCCAATGGTGCAGCCGAACAGGCAGCATCCATAGAGAATATGAGCAGTAATTTATTAGCCATGGCAGATCTGGTTAACAAGAATGTTGATACAATTCAGGCATCTAATAATATGATCTCTACATGTAACAGTAATGTGCAAATGGGTCTGGATAATATGAAAATGCTCTCCAGATCGGTTAAAGATATCAAAGATTCTTCAGACAAAACTTCAAAAATCATCAATACCATTGATGAAATAGCCTTTCAAACCAATCTGCTTGCCCTGAATGCGGCGGTAGAAGCTGCAAGAGCAGGAGAAAGCGGTAAAGGATTTGCCGTGGTTGCGGAAGAAGTACGAAACCTTGCAATGAGAAGCGCTGAAGCCGCGGGGTCTACGGCTGATATGATTGCCGATGTAATTAAAAAAGCCGAAGATGTTGTGAAAATGAACAGCACGGTTTCTGAAAACTTTGATACCATGGACGATCATATCAACAAGCTTTCAAATGTTTTGACTAATATTGTTGGGATCTTTGAGCAGCAGCGTGGGGGTATTAAAGAGTTGAGTGGTATGGTAGAAGAAGTGAATCTGGTAACCCAGCAGAATTCTGCCAGTTCCGAAGAATCTGCAACCTCTTCCGAAGAGCTTGCGAGTCAGGCCAGTGAGCTTGAGGCACTGGTAACTTCATTTAAACTGACACAAGTAAATAAATATAAAAAAGTATCATAAACCTTGTAACCTTTCGGGTATTTTGCCCGAAAGGTTATATCATTATCGTAGAATTTATCTAGTTCCCCTTGAAGAAATATTTTTCTTCATGTTCCTTATTATCATATACCACAAATATGGATCTGTCATTGTCCAGTGCTATACATATGGTTAGTTCTTTTTTGCTTTGTTCAATTTTGTGGGTTTTGACCTGTGCCTGATCAAACAGTTTCTCCGCCTGTTGGCGAGTAATGGGTTTCATGGACTTCTCCGGCTGAAATAGCAATTGGCTAATTGCTATTAAAATAAATCAATGCTTTTAATTTTCAGCTATTTAAATATATCGGCCCGTGACAGAAATGTTGCTTCGAGTGGATTATTATATATAACCACAATTCCTGTTGATTCGTTCCAATATCTGGTAAATTTTTTTATATTCTGTTAAAAATTGTCGACTGTGAAAAAGGTGTTCTTGATATTGATAAACCTCAATATAAAAAATATTCAAAGTAATAGTAACTTTTTTATTTAAAACTCTAATTGTTCAACAAGGTTACAAGTTTTCTATAATATTAGACAATTTAATCCTCAAAAAGTTTACCCGGAAATGAAATAATCTCTTTTTTGTATTTCACACCACCCATATACTTATCTCTACATTCAGGAATGAATATACCCCAAAGCTTTGTTCTATTTCATGTTGATGAATTGTATTCAATAAAACAGGCCAAAGGGTATATTTTGATTGATCAGTCAAGCATTGACCGGATTGAAAGTGAAAACCGGCAATTGAAAATTGCTGTCAAAGAGTTATCAGTATTGAATGATATTGCAACGGCAATAACTTCAACACAATCTGTTGACAGTATTGTAGATATGATTGTGCAGAATTGTGTAAAGCATTTTCAGATTGAACAATGCGCCGTGCAATTGCTGGATGAAAAAAATGAAGAAAATCCGTTTCAAACCATGGTCCGCAAGCAGGACTCTCAGGTTAATGGACTTCCTTATCGTTTGGACACCCAGTTAACCGGCTGGATGTTGAAACATAAAGTGCCTCTGCTGATTAATAATCTGGAAACGGATGACCGCATCAATTGGGTACCCGAGCCCGAGTTCCCTGTGCATACATTGCTCACTGTACCCATGATGGCCAAAGGGAAAATGATTGGCCTGATCACTGTATTTAACAAGATGGATGGCAGCGGCTTTACCCCGAATGACCAACGTTTGTTGTCTATCATTGCTTCTCAATCCTCACAAATCATAGAGAATGCGCGTTTGTATGAAGAAGAAAAGGCCTTGATGCGATATCAGGAAGATATGCGTATGGCCAGTCAGATTCAAAAGCGATTACTGCCTGTCAAAGATCCCTCAATACCCGGATACGAAATTACCGGTAAAAGCGTATCTGCCAAAGAGGTTGGGGGTGATTATTTTGATTATATTGAAAAACCAAACGGTACCCTTGCATTTTGCCTGGGAGATATTTCAGGCAAGGGTATGCCCGCGTCTTTATTGATGGCCAATTTACAGGCAACCCTGCGAGGGCAGTCTGCTGTATATTCCGATTGCAGCACCTGCGTTGCGGCCACCAATACCCTCATGTATCACAGTACAGATGAAAATAAATTTGCCACATTGTTTTATGGTATATTGGACCCTGAAAATAACACCATTTCCTATTGTAATGGGGGACATAATCTTCCCATGTTATTCAAAAAGGATAAACTGGAAAAGCTTGACAAGGGTGGGCTGGTTGTTGGTTTTATGGCCCGAAGTGTATATGAAGAGGCCCGAGTAAGAATTGATCCCGGTGATGTATTTGTTCTGTTTTCAGACGGAATTACCGAAGCGATGAACAGGAAACGGGAAGAATATGATGAACCCCGGTTGGAAAAAGTCGTTGCAGAAAATAAGCACCGTTCAGCAAAAGAGCTTGTGGATATTATTTTTCAATCTGTAAATGCATTTGTGCAAAATGAACCGCAAATGGATGATATGACCCTGGTAGTCATTAAACGTCAATAACAATAAATCCATGTGTTAAGGGAATGTGCCTGGGGTGTGGGTATGGATAAATTAAGCCTGGAAATTTATGATAGTACCCGGAAAAGAAATTGGCCATTATACCATTGTAGAAAAGCTCGGTCAGGGCGGTATGGGTGTGGTTTACAAAGCCCATGACCGTAAACTGGACAGGTACGTGGCAATTAAATTTTTATCTGCGCATTTGTCTGCTGACAAAGAACAAAAAGATCGCTTTCTGAACGAGGCCCGGGCAGTCGCTGCACTTAACCATCCCAATATTGCTACGGTTTATTCCATTGAAGAGATGCAGGATACCGCTTTTATTGTTATGGAATTTATTGATGGCTATGAATTAAAAGATATTATCCAGGATCCCGGTTTGATTGATACCGGTACGATCCCTTTCCGATCCTATGCAATACAAATTGCTGAAGGATTAAAGGCAGCACACAGCAGAGGGATTGTGCATCGTGATATCAAGAGCACAAATATTATGGTGACGCGTGAGGGGCAGATCAAGATCATGGATTTTGGATTGGCAAAAATCCATGATAAAGCTGATGTAGTACATGCAGGTACAACTCTGGGGACGGTAGCCTATATGAGTCCCGAACAGGCCATGGGCAATGAGATTGGTGAACAATCTGATTTATGGTCTTTGGGAGTTGTATTGTACGAGATGTTCTGCAAACACATGCCTTTTGACGGCGCTTATGAACAGGCTATTATCTACTCCATTATGAACGATGAACCGCTGCCCATTACAAATCATATTGATGACGGATTAGAGGCAGTAATTTTGAAATGTCTGCAAAAAGACCTGAATCATCGTTATGCCTCGGCTGTTGAAATACTGGATGACCTTTTGCCTCAGGTGCAGGAAAAATTCAATCCTGAAGATGAACAAAAATCCAAAACAGTATTTAGAGAGCGTATACCCCAATATGCCTATTGGGGTATGGCAGCTGCCGCTTTGGTTGTGATCCTGGGTTTATGGTATTTAACTCCTTTAAAATCCATGATGGATGGGAACAACTCGCAGCAGCATTTGACGATATTACCCTTTACCAATATTGGTGATGATCATCAACTTGCTGCTTTTTGTGACGGTTTGCAGGAGATTATTTCCAGCAAGTTGTCACAGTTGGAAAAATATCATGAATCGCTTTGGGTTGTGCCTTCAAGTGAAGTACGAAAACAGCAAATCAGCAGTCCCGGTGAAGCCAAAAAAATATTTGGATCAAATATTGTGGTAACCGGAAGTTTACAGCAGCTTGGTGATCATTACCGATTGCTATTGAACCTGGTAGATGCGGGCAAGATGCGGCAATTAAATTCTGCGGTGGTTGATGTAGAAAAACAAAATGCGATCCTGTTGCAGGAAGAATCGGTAAAACAGGTCATGCAAATGTTGAATTTGAATATTGATACCCGTGCAGAAGCCGAGATCAAGACCGGTGTTACGGATGTTCCCGGTGCTTATGAATTTTATTTACAGGGGTATGGATATTTAAAGCGATATCAGGATTCTGAAAGTCTGGAATCTGCATTGAATCTGTTCAATCATGCAATAGAACTGGATAAAAATTATGCACTGGCTTTTGCCGGTCTGGGTGAAGCATACTGGTTAAAGTATGAAATCAGCAAGAACCCGGACTGGGTAGACAAGGCCAAAACAGCATGTAAAAAGGCTTATGAACTGAATTCCGGATTAGCGCCAATCTGTGTTACATTGGGAATGGTAAATGCAGGCTCGGGACAATATCAGGAGGCAATGAAATTCTATAATCGTGCGCTTGCAATTGATCCGGTAAATGCGGAGGCTTTTCGAGGATTGGCAAAGACCTACCAGGCGATGAACATGCAGAAAGAGGCTGAAAAAACATATAAAAAGGCCATCCAACTGAAATCCGGTTATTGGGGCGGATACAATGATTTGGGCGTTTTTTATTTTCAACAAGCACGATATGATGAAGCTATTGTACAATTTGAACAGGTTAATACGCTCACCCCGGATAACTATAAAGGCTATAACAATCTGGGGGGAATCTATTATCTTTTAAAACGCTGGCCGGATGCGCGCAACATGTTTGAAAAATCTATTGAATTAAAACCAACCTATAGCGCTTCATCCAACCTGGGAACCCTGTATTATATTGAAGGAGAGTATAAAAAGGCAATTGACATGTACAAACTTGCGTTACAGCTCAATGAACATGATTACCAGGTATGGGGAAATTTGGCATCTGCATATTATTGGGCGGGTTATGATAGTTCCGTTGTAGCGGATACTTATCGTCAGGCAATTTCGCGCGCCTTGGAACGCAAAAATGTCAATCAAAACGATCCGGTTGTTTTATCGCAATTGGCGGCGTATTACAGCATGCTGGGAGAGGATGAAAAATCAAAAGCATTGATAGAGCATTCTTTAAAGCTGGCGCCAGAAAATGTACCGGTATTGTATAGAGCTGCAACGGTTTATGAACAATTGGGGAACCGTGAAGTAGCGCTATATTGGATTGAGCGGGCCATCCGTATGGGGTATTCTGTATCAGAGATCCGATATCAGCCTGAATTAAAGGGGCTTGTTCAGGATGATCGGTTCGCCGGGATTGTTGACAATTTTTGATCATTAAATAAAGGAGAATACGTGAAAAAACATATCATTTTACTTTTCATATCTGTTTTGATTTTGGGTAGTGGACTTTTTTTTACAATGACGGGACAAGATGTAAAAAAACACCAGGTAACCATAAAAAAGATCAATAACGAGTGGAGAGTAGTCGACAGTGAGGACAATTCAAAATCGGTTGTTCGTTCTAAACGTGGAGAACAGATCATCTGGACCGCTGAAGGTTCTGATGTTTATTTTCAGTTCATGGATGAAAAGCTAGTGGGCAACTATACCCGCACTTTGAAGGATGGACAAAAACTGGTACTGAATGTGGGCAATGGAGCAAAATCGGGCTCTAATCCTTATGCTGTATTTTGTATCAAGGATAAAGAATTTGCCAGGGGCCAGTCACCCCCGGCAATTATTATTGAATAAAAAATGGGGAGCATTTGCTCCCTTTTTTTATAAAGAATCCAGATTAAAGCGGATACCGCTGTAAATTGCAAAAGGTGCCGCCGGAATAACCGAATATCCACTAAATCCACTCAATTCATATTCACTGTCTGTAATATTTTTTGCATTGATGAACCATTTCAGGTTCTTGAATGAATAGCTCGCCATTGCATTCAGGGTATAGTAGGAATCGATTTTGAACAGATTGTCATAATAGATAAACTGTTCGCTTACATAACGAACGCCAAACCCAATTTCGAATGCTCCAAATTCACGCCAATGCCAGAAATTTAGAATGTGTTCAGGTGCAAATGTTGCCTTGTTTCCTGAACGGTCTGTATACATATATTGAGGATAGCCAATTTCATCATAACCCACAATAAGCATTTCAGAATAATCCGTCATCTCTGCATCGGTATACGCATAGGTGAAAATACTTGCACAGTGTTTTGTCATTTGAGCAGTAACCTCAAATTCAAGACCTTGTGATTTTTGGCTGCCTGCTTGTTTGGTCAAACCGGTGCGGTCTGGTACAGCGATGTTCTTTTTCTCGAGCGAGTAAACCGCAAGAGAGGATTTGATTTTCCCTTTTAGAAAACTCTGTTTAATACCTGCTTCTACCTGAAAGCTCTCTTCAGGATCAAGTGCGCCCATCAAGCGCACGGAAGGTGTGGAAAATGCCTGGCCTGCATTTGCATAGAGATATGTGGATTTAAAGGGGCTGTATCCTGCACCTACCATGGGGCTGAACTGTTTATAGGTCTTGTCCACACTGTTGAGATCGTCTTTATAAGTGGCATTATCAAAACGTCCGCCTGCCATAAAATTGAATCCCTGCGGTAATGTTAATGCGTTCATAATATAGGGAGCAACAGTATTGGTAACCGCGTCACCCTGCTGGTAGCGGTAAGCGTTGGAGAAATCGCCATTAAATGTTTCTACAGGATTATACAGGTCTATGAATGGCAGTGAATTGACGACATCAATGGTATACACATCGGTGAAATGGTGGGCCTCAATACCAGTGAGTAATTGGTATTGGGTTTTGCCAAATTCTTTGCTGAATGTCAACTCGAACTGGTTGCCGGTGATTTTTTGATGATCATCAAGAATCTGCATGCTGCGGTTCACCACTGTAACCAAACTCATGGTAGCCTGGTTAAAAGACGGGTATGCACCGTTTACCATGGCACCCTGCGAATCCCATTTCAGATCGGTATAGAAAAAACGGTTACTCAATTTTAAATGATCGTTAAATGTATGGGTATAATGGATCTTGAGTCGCTGCATGATCTGTTCCGATTCATCAAAGGGGGTTTGATATGAACGGTCACGCGGCACATCTGCAAGAGCATCCAATTGGTAGGTATTGGTATTTAATAAAAGTGGAAGACCGGCATCGGGACTGTACTGGCTGTTCAGATATTCGTAATTAACATCCAGCTGGCTTTGCAGTGCAGGTTTCCATGAAAACGCGGGATTAATACCGTATACTGAGCTTTCTTTGTCATCACGGTACATGTCTGATTGTTGATAAACACCATTAAAACGGAATGCCAGATCTTTGTTGTTGCTCACATTTACATCCGCAACGCCACGCATGGTATTGAAACTACCGCCAGACACCGTAGCATTGGCAAAGTTCTGATATTGTGCCATTTTGCGTACAAGATTAATGGTCCCTGAAAGAGGATTGCCACCGTACAAAAAGGCGCCTGGTCCTTTTAATACTTCAACGCGTTCAATATTATACATATTGTGGATAATCGCTTCGGGTTCAATGGTTCCGTCCGTTAACATCAATCCGTTTTCAAGGGTATCGAAACCACGAATCATGAAATAATCATGTGTTCCATAACCACTCTGGGGATTTACACCGCTAATGTTCTCCATCGCGTCCGACAGTACCATGCTGTTCTGATCTTCAAGAGTAGATTGGGTAATGGCCTGCACAGTGGCCGGCGTTTTTTGCATGGTTAACGGCATTTTAATCGCTATACTGTTAAACTCTGCAATTCTGGGATCTTTGTCCGCAGAAACATATACGGTATCTTCTGATGTATACTTTTTGAGTGCATCTTGTGAAAAGGCCTGATTGAAAACGACCCCTAGAATCAATAAACCGAATACAACTATTCGTTTTCTTTTCATTAAAGCATTTCTCCTGTTCATTTTATGTTAATTTGGTGGATTTGGTAATTTATTGAAATTTAAAAACAATATCAATAGCGAGTTGATTCCGACACATTTTATTTGTCCGGATTAATTTATGTTAATTTTATATATATTTTGTCGGATTGATACATTTCATGGGTTGCATTAATGGTCATGAATTGAGTATATTGTAGTTTATTCAAGAATCCCGGAATATTATGGATAATGAGCTGGTCAAAAAATTAAAAGCGGGTAATGAAGGGGCTTTTCAGACCTGTGTCGAAATGTATAAAGACAAGGTACTGAACACCTGCTTTCATTTTTTACACAACCATCTTGATGCGCAGGATACCGCTCAGGAAGTGTTTGTAGAGGTGTATCAGTCTGTGCATTCCTTTAGAAGCGATGCCCAGCTTTCCACCTGGATTTATAGAATCGCAGTGAACAAATCACTGGATCTGCTGCGAAAAAAGAAACGTAAAAAGCGGTTTGGTTATGTTTTATCGATTTTTGGTGAGGGAGAGGATTCTGAACCTGTTTACATCAAAAGTGAGAGTGATCCGTTGCAGGATCTGGAAGTGAAAGAGCGTACGGATATTCTGAATGCGGCAATAGACTCCTTACCGGAAAATCAAAAAACTGCCATTACCTTGAGCAAGTATGATGGATTTAGTAATAAAGAAATTGCTGAAATTTTGGAAACTTCCGTATCATCGGTAGAGTCGCTGCTGCATCGGGCCAGAAAGAATTTGCATAATAAATTATACAATTATTTTGAAAAAAATATATAATCAGCGCAAGGTTTTAAAACTATTAGCGTCAAATATATCAGGAAGAGTATTGTGATGAATAAAAAAGAAAAAATAGAGCAGGAAATAGAAAAAACCCTGTCTTGTTTTGAGAAATCAGAACGACTAGAGGGTGATTCCTGGTTTTACAACCGGGTCAAAGCAGAGATTGATAATCCTGGTCATAAAAGGTTTGGTCTGCAAACCATATGGCCGATTTTAAAGCCTGCTTTACTGGTGTTGATTGCGGCTATCAATATTTTTACCATTAGCAGTTATTTTGCCACTCCTGAAACTGTTCAAGAGGTTTCGCGTGAACAGATGGTAATTGAATTTGCCAAAACGTTTTCATTGAACAGCAATTCAAATAACCTGTTTATTTTTGAGAATTAACAGAGGCAAATTATGAATATCTTTTTAAAACAAAAAATGACCATGCTTGTCATTGTATTGCTTATTATTTTGAATGCATTCACACTGTATATCATAAGGGATATGCAGAAAAACAAACCGGTTGCGGGGCCGCCACTGGGCCCACCCGCACAACGTACATCCCGATTTTTGCAAAGCGAACTGGGATTGTCAGATCAGCAGATGCAGCAACTGGACCGAATTCGACAGCAGCACGCAAGAAAAGCGCAGGATATTAATATAGAGATCCGCGCTCTAAAAAAACAACTGATGGATTTGGTATTTGAGGATACAGTTGACAGTGCCCAGGTTAAAATGTTATCTGAACAAATTGGTGACAAGCAGACGGAAATTGAACGTTTAACCTTTGCTCATTTTCAGGAATTGAAAACATTTTGCGAGGATAACCAGGTTGACAAATTGCGACAACTAGTGGGCGAATTCTTTCAAATGCATCCACCGCAGGGGCAGGGAGGTGGCAGACCGGCACCTCCTGCAGCAGGACAACGACCGCTAATAGGTCGTCCTTAATTTGTATTCAAAAGCTAATAACTTTAATGTTATTGGCTTTTTTTTTTTGAATTTTATCATTCCAGAATTTTTTTACCTTCCTCTTACTCTGGCCCGATTCTTGTCTTATTTAAAATAACCCTGAATTTAAAATCCTCCCCGCAGGGTTGTGTTACTTTTATCGTCAAAAATTATTAAAGAGATATTCGGTAAATGCAGTAAAGGAGTAACTCATGTTGTCAGGTACTAAAAGTTTTAAAATTGGTAATATGCTTTATTTTATTCTTTTAATGATTTTGGGTGTCTATGGGGAGAGTTATGCCAATCCCCAGGTTCAGAATTTAACTGTAAATGGTTACGAATCCGGTGGATATACACTGTTTGCACCTCTTGGCTCTACAACGACCTATCTCATGGATGCAGATGAGAATTTTGTCAAAACCTGGCCGGGTGATTATACTCCCGGGCATTCTGTGTATCTGCTTTCTGATAAATCCTTGTTACGTACATGTACAGTTGGAAAACAGGTGAATCCGGTATTTGGCGGTACCGGTGGCAGCGGTGGAATTGTTCAGCTTTTAGACTGGGAGGCGAACCTGCTCTGGTCTTTTGAACACAATAGTGAAAATTACCTTCTGCATCACGATGTGGAATATTTGCCAAATGGCAATATACTCATGATTTCCTGGGAACAGAAATCCGTTGAGGAAGCATTAGCGCAGGGTAGAGATCCTGAAACACTTGGGGATGAAGGACTCTGGCCGGACAAGATCATAGAAGTTGAGCCAGTATACCCCGAAGGTGGTAATATTGTGTGGGAATGGCATGTTTGGGACCATTTGGTTCAGGATTATGATGAAACAAAACCCAATTATGGTGTAATTTCAGAGCATCCTGAAAAGATTAATCTCAATTTTTACCTGCGAAGAATTGATGATACGGCTGCAGCAGATTGGACCCACACCAATGCGGTAGAGTATAACGCGGAGCGTGATCAGGTTATGATTACTGTGCACAATTTTAGTGAAATCTGGATTATAGACCATAATACTACAACAGAAGAAGCCGCAGGAAGTAAGGGCGATCTGTTATACCGCTGGGGTAACCCGCAAACCTATGATCATGGTACGGATGATGATCAAAAGCTGTTTGTACCGCACGATGGTCACTGGATTGCCGATGGCTTGCCCGGTGCCGGTGATGTTTTGATATTTAATAACGGCCGTGGCCGTCAGGACGGCTATTATTCAACAGTTGAACAGATAACACTGCCGGATTATGTTAACGGCAGCTATGCGCACGAAAATGATGCGGCGTATGGACCTGAAACCTCAACCTGGACCTATAAAGCCACTCCACCCCGGTCATTTTACGCTGATCACATCTCGGGTGCACAGAGATTGCCTAACGGAAACACACTAATCTGTAATGGTCCTGCCGGAACCTTTTTTGAGGTGACCGAAGCGGGAGAGACGGTATGGGAGTATGTGAATCCCATCGAGTCTTCAAATCCAATGGATCTGGAAAGCAATTCGGTGTTCAGAGCAGTTCGATATTATGACTCTGATTTTGAAAGCGGATTGTTTACAGGTATCAACACGCATGAACAGATACCGACTGCTATTGAATTGGATGCAAATTATCCCAATCCTTTTAATCCGGTCACAAATATAGATTTTTATCTGCCTGTGCAGGACCTGGCATCTCTGGTGATCTATAATGCAAAAGGACAGCAGGTGGCAACGCTGGTTAATCAGGAATTGAATGCAGGATTACATTCCTTCACATGGCAGGCAGGGTCCTTTGCCAGCGGCATTTATTTCTATACACTCTATGTTGGTGGTGAGCCGGTAAAAACACAAAAGATGGTATTGATAAAATAGCGAGACGTAAAACGGCAATAGGCAAACGTTAAAAGCTGTTTGTATATATATTCATCCTCCTTGAAGGCTTATCCTTTGGGAGGATTTTTTTATTCTGTAACCTGCATGAAGATGGGTGCTAGAAATTTTGAAATATTTTCAATTCCCCTTGGTGAATGTTAAAAAAAGCATGTAATCTCCTTCCCAAATCGGACAGACTCTGTTAAAATGAATTAATTAAAAAAATGTTGAGCTTGAGATAAGTCAAAATAGTGTGGAGTGCATTACCTTTATGTAATGCGGGCCGTCGTAGACGGCCATAATATAATTATATTCTTATAATAATATTGAACTAATCTTATTACAATGGTTTAAAATATTGGACAATGAAGTCATATCTATTTCGGACCTTCGGCCCGACGCGGCGCATAAAGGCGCCGCACTCCAAAAACACATTTTTTTTTGGGTTTCACACAGTCTGGGAATTTGGGAAGGAGAAATATCCTTTAATCATTCAGTCCAGAGATTTTTTATCATGAAGGAACCGGTCTCAGACCGGTCCCTACCTATTGTATAAAAGGGATTTTTAATTTAACATTCCAGTTTTCATCCTCCAATCCTTTAATCATTGTAATTAAGGTCAATCATTGTAATTAAGGTCAATCATGGTAATCAAGGTCAAATCATGATAATCATGGTTTTTTTTTTACAACCAACCGCAAGGTTTTCTCAAAAGCAGCGTCAGAATTAATAGAACGAGAGAACATCATGAAAACATCACATCATGTAAGGAGAACATCATGAAGCGGAACATCACTTACATCACAGTTTTAACCTTCCTGCTGTTGAGCAATGCGGTGAATGTATTTGCCCGGGTTTACCCGGATGTGATCACTACACATTCAGCGGTTGCAAAATCCCCATCAACCCAAAGCACAATCACCTATCCCATTGTAGATACCGGCCAGACAGTATGCTATAACAACTCGGCTGCTATATCCGCACCCTCCTCCGGGAGTGATTTTTATGGTCAGGATGCACAATATAATGGGAATCAACCCTCTTATACTGACAATGGCGATGGAACTGTTACAGACAATGTAACCGGTTTGATGTGGCAAAAAGGTCTGCCGGAAGGCAAATACTCCCAGAGTGTTTGTCAGACCTATGCCGATACCTGTACACTTGCAGGTTATACGGATTGGAGATTACCTACTATACAGGAACTGTATTCACTGATTCTGTTTAGCGGTAAAACCATGATGACTGAAGATCAGTGTATTCCCTATATTGACACCGATGCTTTTGACTTCCGTTTTGGCGGTACGGTGATTTCGGATGAACGGATTATTGATGCACAGTATGCAACCTCGACTATTTATAAAGGTACCACTATGGGTGGAAACGTGACCATGTTCGGCGTTAATTTTGTTGACGGAAGGATAAAGGGGTATCCTGTGAACAAGGATTTTGAGGTCAAGGTGGTAAGGGGCAGATCGGATTATGGTACCAACGATTTTTCAGATAACAATGATGGTACCATAACCGATCTTGCAACAGGTTTAATGTGGGATCAGGCCGGCAGCAGCGAGGGCATGGGGTGGAAAGAGGCGTTTGCCTGGACCCAAAAGAAAAACAGTGAAAATTACCTGGGGCACAATGACTGGCGTCTGCCAAACGCCAAAGAATTACAAAGCATTGTAGATTATGAACGCAGTTTGTCATATACCAACTCGGCTGCAATCTCGCCGCTGTTTAATGTACCGGTCATTGTAGATGAAGGCGGCGGTGCCAATTATCCTTTTTATTGGGCATCTACAACGCATTGTGATGGCCCCTATCCGGATAGAGGAGTTTATGTCTGTTTTGGTGAAGCGTTGGGCTGGATGCAGGATTTTTCAGGAAATTATATACTCCAGGATGTACATGGAGCAGGTGCTCAGCGCAGTGATCCTAAAATTGGTGATCCGGATGATTACCCCTATGGTAATGGTCCGCAGGGTGATGTGATACGTATCTACAATTATGTCCGACTGGTTAGAGACGCAGACCTCAATACCACCACCCCCGTAGAGTTTGGAACACTGGAAGGGACCTATCTCCCAGATGATAATACAGTTCAACTGGCCTGGGACACCTATAGCGAAAGCCGTAATTATGGCTTTGAGATTGAAAGAAAAAATGGTGACTGGTGGGAAGTGTTGGATTTTGTTTCCGGGGGAAATACCATCTCTGAACATGTCCAATATGAATATACGGATGTATTGGTGAATTCAGATACACAGTTATCTGCTTATCAGTATCGATTAAAGCAGATCGATCTTGATGGAAGCTATACATTTACGGACGAGATTACAGTTCAGATTGCGATGCCAACGGAATACCAGTTGGCGCAGAATTATCCCAATCCTTTTAATCCTCAAACAACAATCCGGTTTTACCTGCCCTGTCAGGAGCGGGTAAAACTGGTTATTTTTAATACCAATGGAAGACAGGTAGCATCTTTGATAAACGATGAAATGCCCGGGGGCTGGCATGATATTCAGTGGCAGGCATCAGATTTATCCAGTGGGACCTATTTTTATACGTTGACCAGTGGGGCTTTTGCGGAAACAAAACGTATGATCTTGTTGAAATAATCTTAATCACGAATCAGGATTTTAATATGAAAACAAAACCACTTTGGGGAATGATTTTCCTGCTTGTTGTTGCGACCAAAATCTTTTGTCAGGATTTTTACGATATAGATACCATCAATACCATCGAGTTGACTTTTGCGGAATCAAACTGGGATGAACTGCTTGACAATCTCTATGCAGAAGGCAATGAGGATCGGTTGCTGGGTACAGCAATTGTAAATGGTATACAATATGACAGTGTGGGAGTACGTTATAAAGGAAACAGCAGTTATAATTCCAGCCTGATCAAAAATCCATTGAACATAAAACTGGATTATTTGATAGATGATCAGGAACACCAGGGTTATGGAACTCTCAAGCTGGCAAACGTTTACAAAGATCCCAGTTTTGTGCGGGAAACATTGAGTTATGAGATTGCCCGTAAATATATGCCGGCAAGTCAGGCAAATTATTGCAAGGTTTGGATTAATGGGACCTACCTGGGTTTATATACCAATGTTCAGGATGTTGACAAACATTTTATGAGGACCCATTTTTACAGTGATGATAATGCATATTTTAAAGGAGAATTGACAAATAACAATATGCAGCAGGAAACTGTTGTATGGGGCTATTGGGGTGCTGATTCATCCAGTTATACGCCTTTTTTTGAAATCGAGTCTGATTATGGATGGAAAGATTTGATTGATTTTCTGGATGTGCTGAACAATAATACAAATGATATTGAAAATTATTTAAATATAGACAGACATTTGTGGATGTTGGCGTTTGACATTCTAATGGTAAATCTGGACTCGCCAGTTAATTTTGGACATAATTATTATTTATATAAAGATGATGCAGGGTTATTTAATCCTGTTATTTGGGACCTGAATGAAAACTTTGGAGTATTTACCAATCTTTTTGGTAGTAATGTCTCCAGTATTACCGGAATACAACAACTGGACCCGTTTTTGAATGTTGAAAATGACAATTATCCCATTATTTCTAAAATACTTTCAGAGCCGGCATATCAAAAAATATATATTGCACACATGAAAACAATCATGGATGATGTTTTCAGTAATGGTTGGTACAAAACCCGTGCGCAGGAATTGCAAAGTATTATTGATACGGAAGTAATGAATGATCCCAACAAGTTTTACACCTATACAGATTTTAAAAACAATATTGATAACAGTATAGGGGGTGGTGGCCCTCCGGGGCCCGGTAACCAGCCAATCATTGGAATTACCGAATTGATGCAAGCACGACTCGATTTCCTGAATGCTCAACCTGAATTCCTGGCAGATCCACCCGTTGTTCATGATATATCTGTTAATCCTTCGCAGGTGTCAGCACATTCTGCTGTTACAATTACGGCCGGGGTGGATAATGCTGATGTGGTCCAAATGGTTTATCGCTATGGAGCTACTGATGCATTTGTTCAAGCCCGGATGTATGATGATGGTAATCATGATGATGGAGATGCAGGGGACGGTATATATGGTATTGCGGTCAATGCAGGAGCAACAGGATTTCAATATTATATATATGCTGAAAATGAGAACGCTGCCAGTTTTTTACCTGCACGTGCGCAATATGAATTGTTTGAAATTAATGTACAAGGTGATGTTGTAATAAACGAGTTTATGGCCAGTAATGAATCCACAGTAACAGATGCTAATGGAGAATTTGACGACTGGATAGAGCTCTATAATAATACTGATGAAACAATTCAACTAGGCGGTTATTTCCTCACTGATGATAACAATGATTTGACGCAATGGTCCTTTCCGGATACTGTTATTGCCGCTCATAATTATTTGATTATCTGGGCGGATAAAGATGATGATCAAACCGGATTACATGCGAATTTCAAGCTATCCGCATCTGGTGAGGCCATATATCTGTCCAATTCCGATACGAGTATTGTTGATCAGGTGACTTTTTCTGAACAGACAGATGATCGCACTACCGGACGTTTTCCTGACGGGACCGGGGCTTTTGTACAAATGGAACCGACCTTTGCTGCTGCAAATCAGGGTACATCTACAGATATTAAAAATGAAGATAAAATTCCCTCGCAGTATATTTTGGAGCAAAATTATCCCAATCCCTTTAATCCTGAAACAAATATCCGGTTTTATTTGCCGGATCAGGGCCGGGCATCGGTAGTAATTTTTAACGCTTCAGGTCAACAGGTAACCGTAATTGCCGATGAAATTTTGAGTGCCGGTTGGTACGAGTATTCCTGGCAAGCCAATGAGTTTGCAAGCGGACTTTATTTTTATACTTTTATTGTGAATGGTGAACGTATCGAAACAAAAAAGATGCTGCTGCTCAAGTGAGATAGCAGACGAAAGACGATTAACGTGAAAAGCTGTAGTAATCAGTAATCAGGTGAGGCAAGTAAAGCTTGTAGCTGTAAGAATTCAACCTGGTTCAAGGCTAGGCCCTGGAATCCAAACAAGCTATTCGTATCCAGGTAGAGTCTGGGCATGAGGAAAAAAGTATTTACTATTGGGATACCAGAATATGAACTATTTTGAAATGACATATGACAATGCGACCAATTATTTGATACGTGCAATACATCAATACTGTGTACCGGGTATAATCTGCAATGTATGTAACAGTAGCTGGCTGGCTATTGGCTTACAATATCCTAAAGTAAATATTAATGAATCCTGCATGCAGTATAAAGACTATTATTCAAGACCAAAACCTTATCAATGGGCTGTGCATCATGAAATGAAGCCGGCTACGGATAAAATCTTTAACGATTTGTTTGTTCTGCCGGGAACTAGATTTGGTCCATTGAGAGGAATTGCTCATTGGAATGGTTATGATTTTGCATGGCCAAATCCTTGGACTCCGCTCATCAGTTTCAAAGCCTACCAGCAATTAAAGGAGCAAAATATAAATTTGCCTGCTATTGCGCCAACACAAATTCGAATGAGCGATCAAAGTGATTTCAAATATTATGAATTTCAGATCCATGCCAAAGCTGCATTAATGGATAGCAATGTTAAAACCTGCAAACGATGCGGTAAAAATTCAATCACCAAGCCTGATCACCTCAAGATCAGTATAGTACCCGAACAACTGGATGAAGAGATCTTTCGTATCAAGGAATTACCTGAAATAATCATTGTAACAGAAAATTTTAAAAAAGCTGTGGAAAAACTGAAATTGCAGGATATCTGTTTTAAAAAGGTCAAGCAGGTACAGTTTGTTTGATTCATCTGGTAAGGTGTCAGTCGCGAGATTTTCACCCTGATACCACCCTGGTTCCAAGGCTCGACCTTGGAACCCTATAACTGAGCTTAAAATAACTACGATGTCATTTATGCAGGACTCAAGTCCTGCTCAATAATACCGCCGGGCACAAATGTACCCGGCGATCAAGGAAATTCTTTCCACCCTGTTACCAAGGCTCGGCCTTGGAACCCATAACTGAGTTTAAGATAACTACGATGTCATTTATGCAGGACTCAAGTCCTGCATTATAATTCCGCCGGGCACAAATGTACCCGGCGATCAAAAATCCACGTCCCTGAGTGCGAGTCCGCTTTTGCGGGCGAGTGTATTAAAGGGCTGGTGAGAAATGTTCCGCCTGGTTAAAACTGAGATTCTAATAGATTCTATGTCATTAAGCGGATCTGCGATCCGCACACAGTCCATAAACGGACTGTACTCCTGGGGAGTTTGGGAACATGCAAACTGAGTTTAAGATAACTACGATGTCATTTATGCAGGACTCAAGTCCTGCACAATAATACCGCCGGGCACAAATGTACCCGGCGATCAAAAATCCAGGTCCCTGAGTGCGAGTCCGCATTTTTGGACGAGTGTATCAAAGGGCTGGTGAGAAATGTCCCATCCTGGTACCAAGACACGGCCCTGGAACCCTATAGCAAGCAATTCGCACCCAGACAGAGCCTGGGCATGAGGAGACAACCCTGATTAAAGGATGAACCTGATTAACTTGATTTGGAAAATTTAGGTCCCTGAGTGTGAATCCGCTTATCCCGAGCTTTATCTAACCGAAGGCTACCGTTTTGTGTATCAAGATCAGGTTGGTAGTACGCGACGGCTGAGCAATACTGATATGACGCGCGATTACACCCCCTTTGGAGAAACCCTGGTGGCTTCGGGTAACAATGATAACAATTACCAGTTCTCGCAAAAAGAGCTTGATTCGGATATCGGGCTTTATTATTTTGGAGCAAGATACTACAATCCTGGCATTGGTCGTTGGTTTACGCCCGACCCCGCCGGACAGGGATTTAGCCCATATGTATATTGCGGCAATAACCCGTTAAGTATAGTGGATCCTGATGGGGAGTTTGCTTTTCTTGCGCCAATTTTATTTGGTGGTTTTTCAAATGCTGTTATGAATAAGATTTTTTCAAATGGGCAATCAAATTTTGAAACAGATTTTTTCATTGGGGCTGCATTTGGAGCAATGGGATTAGTATCTGCTGGTGGTGTAGAAGCTGCCATGCAAAAACTTGGAGCAGAGGTTGCAGGAAAGGCAGTGTGGAATACTGCATATAATGAAACTGGCGTGAGTAATTTTGTCGCTAACAATATTGGAAGAGATTTGGATAAAACGTTAAACTTTTTAGGACCCACATTTTTAGAGGGAGCTGTGTTTAACAAAATTATGCCAACTGATCCAAAACTTCAAGTTTCAAAGACTACTATGTCAGAAGACGAAATAGATAAATTTATAGAAGATGAAACGAATGGTTGGGCTTGGGCTGATGGACAAATAGGTCGTGATGCAATAACACTTGCTGACCAAGAACCATTACATAGTGGTTCTTATAATATATATTATGATAAAAAACTTAGCGGTATAGCCCGCCATGGGGGAATCCATGCAGCTATGGCTGCTCCAAAGGGAGGTTTTGTACCTTCAAAACGAGGATGGTGGGAATATATCTCCAGGAATGTATGTCATCAACAAGCTGCACAAACAATACGTAAGGCCATAGGTAAGACATTTTTACCTAATCAGTTGTTAGGTAATACATTGCCCGTTCGGCTTTCAACAGCCGTTTTCAGTGGGGGGTATGGACCTGCTGATGGTTTGACTTGGATAGCAAAACAAACATTTTTATCAAAGCAGAAATACTAAAGTGAGGTGAAATAGTGAAATTTAAATTATTTCTTTTCATCCTTGTTTATGCATCCGTTATATATGCAGAAACAACATTGTTGGTATATTATGAACCCGCAAAAGATAATCAATACCGGTTTGTAATTCGTGATATGAAAAAAGATTCTTTGGTTATGGATTTTGTTACACCATTAACAAGAAGGTTTTTAGATTTCAAGTTTTTTTCAAATACTGCAATTATAGGAGAAGGGGGAGATCGTAATCATTATATTGTAGATATATTAAAAAAAACTGTGACGCAATTACCTGATTTTAACCATAATGAATTTGTTTATAATCAAAGTGTTTGGGCATGCTTTTCTGGTGATTCAATAAGTGTAGTTGAATATGATAATAAACACAATTATGATTTAAAATTAATTTATAAAGATAGCTATCAAAGTATTAATAATTTTGAATGGATATTGAAAAAGGATAAAATAATTTATTTATGTTTACAACTATTAAATAATAAAAATGATCTTGAAAAAGTATTATTAATAATTAATGGCGATCAAATTTCTACCAGGAAAATTTTAAATCCTTATGAGTTGGGTGATTTTTCATCTGTTTATGGTGAAGTGCGAATAAGTCCAGATAATAATTTTATTGGAGCAAGATATATAGGAGGAAATGGGAAAAGATATTTAACTTTTTTGGATTTACAACAATTTAAATTTGTACCCATACTTGATAATGTTTCAAGTTTTGAATGGATTAATAATGATTCATTGATTATTAATCGTTATTCTGAGGATAGAGGGAAAAGATTTATCGAACTGTTTGATTTACAAAATAAACAAAGTTTTGTGTTATTTGATAAAGGCAGTAGTATAACTATTTACAATAATTGTTTATATTTTGTCGATTTTACCAGACGTTTTGAGATATTTACTAATATTAAATTTATGAAATATAATATTTTCACCCATCAAAAAAGTCAATTTATAAAGTTATATCAAAGTCGAAGTAGCTTTTATAATTGTTTTAATTGGGATATTAAAGAGTTTGATTTAGAGTGATAATCTTTTGTTCGTAGCATGGACCTCTGACCAATTTTCCTATAAGCGCCGTCTCACTGCTAACCATGCATTGTCCGGCGCTTTTTTTGTCTGAATTATGATTTGTAGGATTAATGGATAACAGCATTGGAATGGGGGGGATTAAATCCTATGCATCTTTTAATCCTTTCATCCTAATTCAGACAAGAACCCATAACGATCATCCTGATATCCCCTGGCGCAGTTTAGACTAGACGGGATTTGGTATCACAGGTGATAATCCACCGAGATGTGATAACAGTTCTTTGGTCATTTTTTGAATTTTAGACGATTCAAGTGGATCATTATATAGATTGTTCCATTCCCGGGGATCATTTTCAAGATTATAAAATTCACCGTCCTTGATGTCCGCTTTTGTATATTGACTGGCATCCGCCTTGCGATTCATGACAAGTATTAATTTGTATGCGGGAGTACGCCACATAAAAGCAGCTTCTGTTTCCCGCTCATGCAATGCGCTGAATGATGCAGTCCTTTTTTTATCGCTAAACAAATCCAGGCCCACAGCACTGTTTGGGACCTGTAAATTTGCTGCTTTAAGCAGAGTGGGATACAGATCTACAAGTTGTGCCGGTCTATGGTCTTTCGTGCCATGTGATTCCGCAGGCACTACAGATCCTGATAAAATTACGGGTACCCGTACACTGGATTCATAGAGGCAATATTTGTTAAATCTGTAAAATCTTTCACCCAGCATTTCTCCATGGTCCGAACAATAAACAATCAAGGCGTTTTCCAATAATCCTTTTTGTTCAAGCGCTTTTACCGCTCTGCCAAACATGTCATCGATCCAGGTGCAATTGGCCCGATAGCGCATGGTCATCAATCGCCATTGCTCATCTGTTGCTTTGCTCCAATAATTGATATACATATCGCGTCTGTTAATACCCAGCGCGTGAGGAGAATTGTCCTGCTTCCAGGGCGGTTGTTGAGCATATTGGACTTGATCGGGGTCATACTTTTCCTCATACCCTGCAGGCACATTGTGCCCTGCATGCGGTTTGAGAAATGACAGGTAAAGGAACAAGGGCCGATTTGGATCGGTACCATTTTCAATAAATTCCAGACATTTCTTGGTTACCCAGCCGTCACGATGTTGTTCCTCAGTCAGCGAACTGGTAAACCCGAGATAGCCATGATTATTTTCTTCACCTCCGCCCATGGTAATACTTTCGGCATCGTAAAGTTTTTTGTCTTCCGGAGCATCGTCTTTCATCATGATTGCATCGTATTCAAAGCATTGGGCGATGTCGCGGGTTTCAAATCCGCGTGTGGAACAGTCCAGTCCCCAATGTGTCTTGCCGAACCCTGCGGTTTGGTAACCAGCTTCTTTGAGCAGTTGGGGGAGTGTTTTTGCAGGCAGTTTATCGTCCGGAATACCGGTCCCATTTCGTAAAACGCCAATCTGGTTCGGATAAAGCCCGAACATCATCGAGTTTCTGCTGGGTGTGCACATGGGTGCCTGACAGACAGCCTGGTCAAAGAAAATCCCATTATTTGCCAGTTTGTCAAGATTCGGGGTAATCGTCTTGTTATCAACAAAACCCAGGGCGTCCCACCTGTGCTGATCATCCATCAAAAAAATGATATTGGGTTTGCCTGGTTTTGATTTACAATATATAAAATATGGAAACAGAGTAGTAGCGGCGCTGGCAGATAAAAATCTACGTCTTGATATTGAGGTTTTCATGGTTTTTTCCCTGATTTTTTTAAAGATATTAAGAATTTACATGTATTGCAATAATGTTTTAATAATATATTTAAATCCTTGTTTACCCAATTGAATGGCGAGTGTATCAGTGTAAATCCAGTTTGTTGGTCAGGCCAGGAACCGAATCCTGGATTCAGCGTTTAATTGTTAGTTGTTGATGTTTTTCTCATTACCCGGGTTTAAAAATACATGTATTCATCCAGGAAAAACTATGAAAAAGCTAGTTGTAATTTGGATGATTCTCAGACTGTTCCCATTCACTAATTCTATTTTGACTGCTCAACCGGTATCGTATGATCGTTACGTCATCCTGGATTCCCTTGGTTCCTATCAGAGAACGAATTCGTTGAATTATTTTTTGTTTAATGGATTTCGTGTCAATATGGATGAACGTCGATTAAAGTATAATCTCATAAAACTGACCCGCTTTAGTAAAGGAAATGCTGTAAATTTCTACGAGCCATTAGAGTTGTTTGCATGGCGAATGAACCGAAATCCTGAAACCACCAAACGAGATATTATGGGCTGGGTTATGGCCGGGCTGGTTGCGCAGCAAGGGGCTAACCGTGCACGTGTGTTATTGCAGAAATACAAAATTCATAATATATATCCCAACTTGACGGGATTGCATATGAGATATCCTGCTCAGGTTTTGGGGACAAGAATGTCCGCGTCCATTTATCCTGATGGACAGGCTATATCTATGACCATGCTGCAAAATCAGCTGACTATGCAATATTACCGTAAACAATATTCAGAATCGATCAATACGGTTTACAGATTTCTGGAACATGATTATATCATATTGTCCCATATTCAATACAAGCAGTCCAGACGATATCAACTGGGATTGGGGCATTATCAACGTTATTTTCAAATGAATTTTTTCTATACATTCGGGTTGGAACAATACAAGGCTGGGAATGTTAGTTTTATTTTGTCCTGGGTAATATAACCCTAACCTTTACCTGATATTGTAGACACACCGAAAAGTTCGTATATTACAACAATGGAGGTGTGTTATGAATGAACGAAAACCAAGACGCTCATTTAGTACGGAATTTAAGGTCAAAACAGTTAAATTGATCATCGATGGGCAAAGGCCATTAAAAGCAGTTGCCCGAGAACTTGGAATAAATCCTTCAACACTTCGCAATTGGAAAAGAGAGTACCTTCAAGATGAAGAAAATGCTTTTCCAGGCAAAGGACATTTGAAGCCTGCTGATCAGGAACTACGTGATCTCAAAAAGAAACTCGTTGACCTCGAAGAGGAGAACGAAATCTTAAAAAAAGCAATCAGCATCTTCTCCAAACTGCCGAAATGAAATGTGAATTCATTTTTCTGCACCGCTCCAGATTTCGGCTGCAGAAGATGTGTGAAGCTTTTAAAGTATCCCGGAGCGGATATTATGCCTGGCGAAGACGCGGATCCAGTCAGCGCGAACTTGAAAATGAAAAATTACTCAAACTCATTAAACAGGTTCATGAGCAAAGTCGATATATTTACGGCAGTCCGCGAATTACAGCCGAGCTTAAAGCAATGAATAACAATTGCAGCAAAAACCGTGTTGCTCGCTTGATGCGTGAGAATGATATACGTTCTAAAGTTAAGAAAAAATATAAGGCTACGACATATTCAAAACACCGGTTTCGTGTTGCCGCAAATTTGCTAAACCAAAACTTTCATGCTGAACGGCCGGATCAGATTTGGCTGTCAGACATTACATATATCAAAGTCCAGAAGCAGTGGATGTATCTTGTAGCCATTATGGATTTGTTTTCCAGACAGATCATTAGCTGGCACTTAAGTCGTGATCTATCTTTGGACTTTGTGTTAAAGTCACTAAAAGATGCTGTTGCCAAACGAAAACCCGAAAAAGGGTTGATCTTTCATTCCGATCGCGGCATCCAGTATGCAAGTATTGAAGTAAAAGCATTTTTGAAAGAACAGGGTATTGTTCAAAGTATGAGTCGCAAAGGTGACTGTTATGATAATGCCGTTATGGAATCTTTTTTTGGTACATTCAAATCTGAGTTTTATTCTTTTGAACGATTTGAATCCTTTCAGGATGCTGAACAAAAAATCTTTGATTATATTGACATCTTTTATAATTATAAACGGCTTCATTCAAGTTTGGATTATTTGTCACCTATTAACTTTGAAAACCAATTTAATCAAAAACGAGCTTTTCTTTGTGTCTAATTTTTCGGGTAAAGCTCACCCTGATTAAAGGATTAACCGGATTAACTTGATTAGAATAATTTAGGTCCCTGAGTGTGAGTCCGCTTTTGCGGACGAGCGTATCGAAGGGCCGGTTAATCAAAATGTTCATATCTGTCTGAATTATGATTTGTAGGATTACAGGATTGAATTGACGTTGTAAATCTAATCATGGGGGGGATTGTCTCCGTCACAATCGTCTCCTTGCTTACCAAGGCACCTAAATACAAAATATTGCAATTCTCATCCGTGCTGATCTGTGGAGATCAGTGGCTAATTTCCTATCTGTCAATTCGGCCACGGATTCACACGGATCTTCACGGATAAAAAAACGTTTGATTAAAACATTTGTTTTTTTGCGTTATTTTGGTTATGATGCAATACAGTGTTGCGTCAGCAGGGCAATATTATTTTCATATTCACGACCACCTGGGCAATACCCGGGTGGTTGTAGACGCGGACAAGAACGTAGTTGAGCGCTACGATTATTATCCTTTCGGCTCGGTATCGCGCAGTTCGGTTAACAGTTCTATAGAAACGATCCAGAAATTCACCGGCAAAGAGTTGGACGACGAGCACGGCCTTGATCTTTACTATCCGCCAGGGGTCGGACCTGCAGCTTTGGAGCACGATACCACGACCCGGTCGTCGGGCGGTTTATCAGCGTTGATCCGTTGGCAGAGAAATACCCTGGATTAACACCTTTTCACTATTGTTCAAATAATCCGGTAAATCGAATTGATCCAAGTGGCGAAAAAGATAAATCTGCTATGTTAGAAGCCGGTATAAAGACAGTAGGAGGTGGTTTAACTTATGCTGCTGGATGGGTTCTACAAATTAAAGGAGTTGGAGTAACAATCGCTTCTGTAGGTGGATTTTCAGCTCTTGGTGTTGGCTTGGTAGTAGGCGGTGAAGCATTGAAAGTCGCTGGAGGTTTTTCAGCAGCCACTGGAATTGAAGATTTTAGATTGGCAGCTAGTGTTCCTGATGGTATTGATGCAAATGCATTCGGAAATCTCTCCTATGAAGTAGCTCAAGGAGCAGGCATTGAGGGTACTAAGCTGGAAATCGTTGGACTTACGGAAGATATTTTAACAGGTGGTATAAATATTGGTAAGTTGGCTGTAGATGGTAGAGCTTTAAAATTAATTGAAGCTCTTATTAATACTGCACAAATTACAGGGGATCTTCGAAACAATATTATTGAAAGGGGAAAGCAAATTCAAGAAATAATAGAAAAAAATGAACAAAGCGATCAATTGGAAGAAGATGACGAAGAAGAAAACTAAGATATAAATTATTCGGCAAACAATGGAGTTACTTATGATTATTAAAAGAGTATTGTCTATACTTTTTGATTTTTTTAGTTCTTTTTTGCCTGCTATTGCAGTTAATTATGCAGGTGGTAATTTGGTTTTTTCATTTCTATTCTTTTTTATTATAACTCAAATTGGAGAATTATTTTTATTAAAAGGGCGAACCGCTGGGATGGCCATTTTTAAAATTTATCCAAAAGAAAGTGATAACAAATGTCCTAAACAAGTTAAGTTGATTTTTTATCATATCGTTTTATCCATTTTAATTTTCAATATGCTCAATCCAAGTTACAATATTATTCTTGAGTGTATAATACCAATTCTGCTGTTTGTACCATTTCATGAATCGAATAGGTATAATGCGGCAATTGATTTACTATTTAGAATTCATTGGAGCTATGATTGTGCTTGATTCCTTACAATGAATAGAATGATGTCCATGTCCTTGGAACAGGATTCCCAGTTGGTAGCCCGTGCCTGTGGCACGATTTTTTTATCCGTTTTCTACATCTATGCATTACAATCATAATACTCGTGCCATTATATAGCAAGTGTTTACTATAAGCGCCGGCACTGCTAATCATGCAGTAATCGGCGCTTTTTTATTGTCTGAATTTAGATTCGTAGGATTAAAGGATGACAGGATTGGAATGGGGGGGGATTCAATCCTATTCATCTTTTAATCCTTTCATCCCAATTCAGACGAGATTTCTACAAAAAAAAAGCAGGACAAGTCCTGCATTATAATACCGCCGGGCACCAATGTACCCGGCGATCAAGTTGTTTATATTCCTGACCTTATCCTTCGATACTCCACCTGCGGCGGAAATGGTTGCTGAGCTTGTCGAAGCACAGGAACCGATCCGATAATTCCCTATTTATGAAACAGCACTTCCGGAGCGAGTGCCTGGTACTCGATGCCGGGGCCTGTCCAATAGACATCCAGGCTTTTTGCCAGACCTTGTTGAAAATAATCTACCCGAATGGGGTGCCAGCCTTTTTTGAGTCCAATTTTGGTGTCCAATCGCTGCGCACGGTGGCCGCCGTCATTGTCAATGATGATTTTGTCATTCAGGTACAATACCGCACCGTCGTTGGCTTCCAGTCCAAAACTGTATACACCTGTTTCAGGAACGAGTAAATACCCTTCAAGATTGTATCCGAATTGGCGAGAGTCAGGAATCTCGTTTACATGGAAATATTCCAGTACACCGGTTTTCAGAGTCTTGTGGTTGGGCAGGTCGCGGCAGTCTGCTATGTTTCCTTCTTTGTATAAATAACTGACACCGGGTTGCAATTCATCGGTTACTGTAACCGCGTCCAGCATTTCAATGGTTTTAAAATGTACGGTTTTGGTATCGCTTGCAAGTTTCCCATCCACATAGCTTTTTGTTTTGAAAAGGGTTTCCTGCCCGATGGTAATGGGTTGGGTATAAAGCATGGACATCTTGTTCGGTTCTGATCCGTCCAGTGTATAGCGGATTTCTGCACCCGCTTCTGCAGGCGCCATGGTAATGGTGGTATGGTCCAGGAACAGGATGTTGGGGAATGATATCTCGGGCGCTTTTGCTATAACAAATGAATGCTCTGGCGCGTAGGGACGGTCTGCTTTGGCTGTTCCGCGGGTTTTGTTGGGAACATTCGACATTTCAAAAACAATTGTACCGCCGTTCATAATATCCTCATGTTCCAGAAAGGTTTTTGAATAGCTATTACCGTTCAGCTGCGCGGATTGGATATATACATTCTCCGGCCTGTTGTTGTTTGCAACGATTTCAAAGGTTTTGCCATTTTCCAAATGGATCTTGATATTGTTAAAAGCCGGACTTCCAATGGTATAATATGTTTGTCCGGGTGTGACGGAATAGAGCCCCATAGCGCTCATTACGTACCAGGCGGACATCTGTCCGCAATCTTCGTTGCCGTCAATTCCATCAGGTGTGGCTTTATACAGAGTGGCCATGATCTTGCGGGTCATTTCCTGGGTTTTCCAGGGAGTACCCACATAGTTGTACAAATAAGAGATATGATGACTGGGTTCATTACCGTGCGCGTACTGGCCAATGAGACCGGTAACATCGGCAACATTGATTTTGGAAAAATCGGTTTGGGTGGTAAAACAGGCGTCCAACCAGGCTTCAAATACCTTGTCGCCACCCATCAAATTGATCAGACCTTCCACATCCTGCGGTACATATGTGCTGTACTGATATGCGTTGGCTTCGGTATAGTGGTTAATGGTTTCCATGGGATCAAAATTGGGTACAAACTCGAAATTGCTTTTACGTCCCCGCATAAAATTAACCTCTTGCGAGAAAACGTTTTTAAAAAACTGACCGCGACGGCTGAAATACTGATAATCCGCATTGTTAAAATCTTTTGCCAGACGTGTGACACACCAATCATCATAACAATATTCCAACGTTCTGGAGACCGATTGACCCACCAGGTCTGAAGGAATGTAACCGTAATTTAGATAAAGCTCCATACCCTGTCTGCCGGAATTTTTTGCCAGATGTACCATGGCTTTATAGGCTTTGGCCACATCATAATCGCGGATGTCTTTAACATATGCATCTGCCAGAACAGAAAGCGAATGATACCCGATCATTGGGGGTTGTTGACCTTCTACACCGCGGAAATCCATGATCAGCATACGGCCCCGGTGATCATAACGCTCCATAAAGGCTCTGATAAATTGGGATGTTCTCTTTTGATTAATGATTGTATAAAGCGGATGCAGCGCCCTGAATGTGTCCCACAAGGAAAAAGTGGTATAATTTTCAAAACCTTTTTCGGCAGTATAGTTATTTCCGTTCGCGCTATGATATTTACCGTCCACATCCATATAAATGCTGGGGTGAATCAGCGAATGATATAGAGCGGTATAGAAAATGGTCTGTTCGGTCTCTGTACCGCCGCTAACCTCGATTTTGCCAAGCTCCCGGTTCCATTCCGAAACGGTGTTGTTCCTGATCTTGTTGAAATCCCAATCCGGTATTTCTTGTTCAAGGTTGTTTTTTGCGCCCTCTTTGCTCACAAAAGAAATCCCCACTTTGAACATAATGGGTTTGTCAGTATTGGATTTAAATTTGAAAATCGCTTTTATATCGCTTCCTTCCAGGGTGTCTATGTCTTTGATGATTTTATCACCATGAATAATCTCATAGCTGTCAGCAGGATTCAAGAGTTTTGCATAAAAGTACACACGGTTACCGTTGGAAGGGGATTGTTCATAACCGGACATCTCATCACTCGATATGGTTACTGATCCCCTGGCGAGCTTGAGCACAATACCGGCGTTATCTGATTCGGGAAAGCTATATTTATGAAATCCGGTCCGGCATGCTGCGGTCAGTTCAGCGGTAATGTTGTAATCCTCCAGCAGGGTTTTGAAATATCCCGGGGATGCGGTTTCATTTTTGTGGGAAAATTTGGACTGAAAAGACATATCCGCCGGAATCTCTGCGTTTTTTATTGCAAAGGGCATGAAAAGGATATCACCGCGGACCGTATTACCGCCGCCGGCACTGCCGCTGTTGGTGGTATGCTGAAATCCGTAAAGGATACCCGAACCTTCTTCGTCGGTAAATTTTAGATGGGGAGTAAGCTGGATCATCCCGTACGGGGTTGCGGGACCTGAAAAAGTGTTGCCGTAATCCAGGTTGCCGATAAAGGGATCGACCAGTGCCGTGTAATCCCTGTCGGACGTATCCGAGCCAAAACAGATTACGGCGCTTAATAGCAGGATGAACGCCATTGTTATTACTGTGAGAGTTTGAATAGATAATTCCGTCTGTTGCGTTTGTTTCTTGTTCTTCATTTTCCGGCTCCAATAAATCATACTAGTTTTTATATACATTTTTTACTGCTTCAAGATATGCCATACCGTTGCGGGTATCCGGTTCAAGATAGCTGCCTTCGGTCCATTCGTTCCAGCAATTTATTGTGATGATTTTGGGTCCATCTTGTTGCTGCAATACACGGTTTTTTGTGGCAAGCAAGGCCTGCTCAAAACGTTGGGGCGTATTGCCCGATATGGTGTGCATAAACGGATATCCGAAATTGCCATATGGTTGTTCCTGGTTTGCCCTGGGACTCGAATCCCAGCCCATGGTTACATTGGGGAAATAGGGCACATTAAACATGGCATCTGCTTTGGTCCAGTATTTAAAATACTCTTCCTGTACGTAAGGGTAATCTGTCTGCATTCCCGGCAACTGGACATGGTGTATCCATACATAGGAAGTGACGCTGTCAAAACCGAGCTGTTCTACAACATCCGCGGCATCTGCAGGTTTTGACTCACCGGGCAGGATAGAGCGTCCCCAGACTACAGCATTGAGATGAATTCCGGGCAGGCCAGCTTTTATGGCTTTGGCCCTGAATTCGTCCAATGCCGAACGTGTGGCCTCAATGCTGCCAAAGCTTTCCATCAATTTGTTGAGTTCATAGATGGAGAAATAGGGTTTACCATCGATTTTCCAGTAGGAGGGGTGCTTGAAATAGGATTCGATAACATGGTCGCATATGATCTCGAATGTCTCTTTTTTTATCTTGCCGGGATAGAGGATTTTGGCTTTTTCTCCCCGTGTGTACGGATGGATATCCAGCCAATCATGATTGGCCCACATGAGCGCAAATTTTAACTGATCATTATTTGACGCCTGTAAAAAGCCCTTGTCTAATCCTGATTCTAAAAATGATCCGTCATTGAACCAGTACCAGTCAAAGATGAATGCATCAATACCATGCGTTGTAGCAGCATTGATCTTTTTCGCCATTTGCACAGGATCAGATTCATCCGTGTATCCCCACATGGGAACATTGGGCTGTAAATGTCCGGGGAAACGGGATTTGGCTGCTTTTACAAGCTCCCATTCAGACCATCCGTCGCCCTTGAGTTTTTGGTTACGGGCATCAGTAGGATGATAGTTGGGGAAATAATAACAAGCAACCGTAACCTTGACCGTTTTTGGGGACGGGGTATTGTCTGCCTTGCTGCAGTTCATGCAGAATGATAAAATTAATGATGCTAAAAGCAATTTTTTCAAATGTACTCCTGCATTGAATATATGCGGATTGATGGTATATAAATCGAGATTAGAATATAAATATAAATATGAATAAATAAAAGTTTTTAAAAATTCAAAAATGTTTGCGATATAAAGTTGTCAGTATTCAGTGGTCAGTTTTCAGTAGGTAGATGAAACGTGAGGCAGCTGAATGGAGGTATATGCTAAAAGCTGTTAGCTGTCAGCTTTTAGCAAGTTGATAGCTTGGAGCTCGCACCCGGGATAAAGTGTCAATGGGAAAATCCCGGGCAAGTTACCCGGGGTAACACTTTATTTGACCAGCATACATTTTCTAACAGACGAGTAGGTGTCCGTATTCATTTTGATGAAATACATGCCGGAAGAAAAGCCTGAGGCGTTCCATGTGATGGCATAATTCCCCGGATTTTTGGTGCCGGAGAATAAGTTCTGGACCTGCTTTCCGTTGATATCATATATAGTTAATTTTACAAATGACCTTTTCGGTACTGCAAACCGGATTGTGGTTTGCGGATTGAATGGATTTGGGTAATTGGGCAGTAAATCGAATTTGTCCGGTATCCCGGCCATATCGTCAATGGATGTTGGGTGGTCAACTATTATATAATTCGATTTGACCATTGTATTTGATCCACTGGAATTACGCACAAATAACGATACGGTGAACGAGTCGCCAGATGTGTACACGTGTGTAGGATTTTGTGATGTGCTTGTGAGTCCGTCACCAAATTTCCATAACCAGGAATCAATTTCACCCAGCGAACTGTCGGTAAAACTCACAGTGAGTGGCGCTTGCCCCGTGGTCACATCTGCACTGAAATTTGCTATCACATTTTTAACTGTAATGTAATTTTCTTTTATGATTGTGTCAGAGCTGTCTGGTGCGTGTACTGTTAAACTCACCGAATAATTTCCCGTATTTTCATAGGTATGGGAGGGATTCTTTTCTGTAGAGGTTGTTCCATCACCAAAATCCCATTCCCATGCTGTGATAAGGCCTTGGGAACTGTCTGCGAAATTAACGGTTAAGGGTAGTGCACCTGATGTCACATCTGAACCAAAATGAGCAGAGATAGGTTGTACCTGGTTGGTATCTATTAAAACGACATAATGACTTTTGATGTTTTCAGCGCCTTTGGCCATATTAGATCCCAATGCGACCCAGCTATTATTGAAATTTTTTGACCATATATTTAATTCTTTTGCCGAATCAGAAACGGTTATGGTCAAACCGGTATTACTAAAATCATCTGTTACCCAGTTTGGCAGGGATGTAGCTCTTGAATCAAAACCAACATAGAGGGTTGCGTTATAATATAATCTAAATTCCAGATGATCGTTAGAATCATTAGCTGCATCATCATTATCTGTTTTAATCCACAATAAATTTTTTAACGGATCAGGGATAGAAAGAACCACATCATTCCGGTCATTATAATATTGATCATTTTCTTCAAGCCAGGAAAATGTATACCATTGTTGCCCCCAGAGACGAATATTGGGATCATCCATTGTATGGAATTTTCGTGTCTGGTACCACGCATTCTCATCATTACGATTGTGCGCTTTGATCCTCCAGTAATAGTCTTTATTATAGTCTAAATCTCTTATTTTATACCTGGCATACTCTATGTTGGTAATATGATATAAGGGATTTGACATGTCCTGATTTTCGCTGACTTTTATATCGTATGGCCCGAAATTGCCCAATGGTTCCCAGCTAAAGTATAAATCATTTCCAATCCCGGTTTTGTTGTGCCTGGGGTCAAGCATTTGGGTGGGGATATCTATTAACACAACATAATTTGTCAAGACACCCTCTGCGCCGTTTGCTAAATTGGCTCCCAATGTTACATCACCTGCTGCAAATTGGCCCTTCCATACATTAAAATTACTTTCTTCATCAGTATTCTCAATGGTGTATTCGGTTTTCTCAAATTCGGATGATAACCAAACTGGGACAGCGCTGGCCCGGTTGTCATAAGCGATATAGATAGTTGCATCTCTTTTTAATTGAAATTGAATGTAATTGTCATCTGTTGAATACTTTTCACTGTTTGGGATTTTGATCCACAGGCAATTTTTTAATGGATCAGGTAGATCTGTTATGGTATACTCTCTGTCCGTGTAATATTGATCGCCAGCATCCACATAAGACATATTGTATTCTTTATCATTAAACTCTATGTGTGGAGGAGGCATTGTTTTAAATGTGCCGGACTCTGTCCAATAACCTGATCCATCCGGGAATTGTGCCCTGACTTTCCAATAATATTGTGTAGAATAGGATAAACCATCTACTATGCAGTTTGATTCATTTGATACAGTTTTTGAGATGACAAGACTTGACATGTCTCTATTATCATCTAATTCAACAAGATATGATGAAGCGTTATCGACAGGGGTCCAATCCAGAACAAGTTGAGTTCCAGTTCCCGATTTATTGTTTACAGGGCTTAATAATTCAAATGTTGTGGAATTTTCAGTGGTTTCCTGGACTTTAATTATAGTTTTATAACCGTCTTTATGCCCTGCTAAAATAAATTTGTTTGGGGAAATTTTTAGAATTTGAGTTATGCTATTAATGCTTGTAAATGTTTTTTCCCATATTTTATTACCTGAATTGTCCGTTTTGATTAACCAGCCCTTTTGTCCTGTATGCCAAGCAAACTCTGAAAAATGACCATATAACAGGTAACCATTGTCATCCAATTTAATCATGTTGTAAAACCAGGCATATGACATATCACCTTGAAAAGTCTTTTTCCAAATTTCATCACCATTTTCAGCTACTTTTTTCAAATATATGGTATCCCATGCAGGGTTATCCTTTGAATGATTGTTACCGTATATATAGAATCCGCCATCGTCTGCTGGTTTGGTGTATCCTAATAACTCTTTATAACTTTTCTCCCAGACTTCCTGACCATCTGCTGTTAACCTGAGCAGATTGCCGGAATCGTTATCACGGTTATAAGCGACAAGATAACCATCATCAGATGTTGGCTGTATTGATTTAACGTCCCTGTCAGTGCTAAATGTATAATCCCATTCTTTTTTTCCATCTGGTGTTAACCGGAGCAGATGGTCAGTATCGCCATCATAGTCGTCGTGCTTGCTATATGCCACTAAATAACCATCATCAGATGTTTGATGTAATGCTATGTGGTGGCCAAAAGTGCCAAATTTATAGTCCCATTCTTTTTCCCCATATGGGTTTGTTTTAATTATCCACATGTAGCCGTCGAAATAAAAACTGTCAGACTCTAATCCTTTACAAAATAGAATGTAACCATTGTCGCGTGTTTGTTTGACAAATCCACCATAGTTGTTAACGGAAACGTTTGCTTCTTCTTCATCATAATCACTAATATAATCATCTTTGAAAAAGAGTTTTTCCCATTCCTGCTGCCCTTGATTGTCAAGTTTTTTCAGCAATACCTTGATTTTGTTTTCATCTTCAAGACGAATCGAACCTGTTATTATATATCCTTCATTGCACTTTTTAAATACAATATCACCCATGTATTCATATTTATGATCAGGATCAAGCGACCAGACATTTTGCTCAGCGCCCTGGTTATCAATACTGACAATTTCTTCACCACCTGTTATGAAAAAAAGTCCTTCATCATATGTAAAAATAAAGTGTCCATCAGATTCATAATCATATGTTTTTGCCCATTGAATTTGAATGTCTTGAGATAGTGCTATTGAAACGCTCAAAAAAAGAAACAGGCATACGTTTTTTATTGTGTTCACGGTTTTCCCCAAATATTATTTAACCAAGATACATTTTCTAACAGAAGAGTAGGTGTCCGTATCCATTTTGATGAAATACATACCGGATGAAAAGCCTGAGGCATTCCAGGTTATAGCATAATGTCCCGGATTTTTAATCCCGGAGAACAAATTGCTTATTTGTTTTCCGTTTATGTCAAATACTGTTAATGTTACATGTGATTTTTGCGGTACCGCAAACCGGATTGTGGTTTGCGGATTGAATGGATTGGGATAATTGGGCAGTAAATCGAACTTTTCCGGTATCCCGGCCATGTCGTCAATGGATGTTTGATGGTCCACTAAAATATAATTTGTTTTGACCATTGTATTTGATCCACCGGGCCCACTCACAAAAAGTGATACCGTAAAAGAGTCGCCAGATGTGTACATGTGCTTTGGATTTTGCACTGTGCTTGTGAGTCCGTCTCCAAATTTCCACAACCAGGAGTCGATTTCACCCAGCGAACTGTCGGTGAAACTAACGGTTAGCGGTAGTAGGCCATTAGTTACATCCGCACCAAAGTTAGCAGTTGGCGGTACAATATATGCTTTTATGTAATTCTCTTTTATCATTGTATCAGAACTGTCTTGATTACTGACTGTCAGGCTGACAGTATAGCTGCCCATGTTTTCGTAGGTGTGAGAAGGGTTCTGTTCTGTTGATGTTGTCCCGTCACCAAAATCCCAAGCCCAAGATTCGATAATCCCATGAGAACTGTCGGAGAAACTGACAGTCAATGGCAGATATCCTGATATTTTGTCTGAACCGAATTTAGCCACCGGCGCTGTTTCGTATGCGGTAATGTAATTTTCTTTTATAGTTGTATCAGAACTGTATTGATTATTGACTGTCAGGCTAACGGTATAGATTCCCCTGTTTTCATAGGTATGGGAAGGATTCTGTTCTGTAGAGGTTGCGCCATCACCAAAATCCCATAACCATGCTGTGATTAAGCCTTGAGAACTGTCTGAGAAACTGACGGTTAACGGTAGCACTCCCGTTGTTACATCTGAACCGAAATTTGCAGAAAGGGTCTGTACCTGGTTGGTGTCTATTAAAACGACATAATGACTTTTGATATTTTCACCGCCTTCCGCCATGTTTGCCTCCAACTTGATTTCGCCTTTTTCTACATTTCTGGACCATATATTTAATTCATTTGCTTCATCCGAAACTTTTATGGTCAAGCCGGTATTGCTATAATGATCTGTTACCCAGGTTGGCAGGGATGTCGCCCTTTTATCAAAACCCACATAGAGGGTTGCTTCTTTTTCAAATCGAAGACGCAGATTATAATAATTAAAAGTGTTTTGTGCATCATTATTAGCTGTTTTAATCCATAATGAATTTTTCAACTGATCCGGGAGGGAAAGAACTACATCATTTCGATCAATATAGTATTGATCATTTTCTTCAAGCCAGGCAAATACAGGATTATACCAGCTTGTAATTATTTCAACTGGCGGTTCATCCATTGTATGAAACTTTTGCGTTTGGGACCAGGCATCCTCATCGTCACGATTGTGAGCTTTGACTCTCCAGTAATAGTCTTTATTATAATCCAAGTCTCTTATACTATTCCTGGTACGCTTTATGTTGGTATTATTATTTAAGGGATTTGACATGTCCTGATCTTCACCGAGTTGTATATCATATGTCCCGAAATTGCCCAGAGGTTCCCAGCTCAAGATTACATCATTCCCAACACCTGTTTTGTTGTTTCTTGGGTCAAGCATCTGTATCGGTATATCTACAAGTACAACATAATTTGTTTGTACACCCTCTGCTCCGCTTGCCGAATTGGCCCCTAATGTTACATCACCTGCCGGGAACCGGCCCTTCCAAACAGTAAAATTACTTTCTTCATCAGAATTCTCAATAGTGTATTCAGTTTGCTCAAAATTTGATGATAACCAATGAGGAACAGAGCTGGCCCGGTTGTCATAAGCGATATAGACGGTTGCATCTCTTTTTAACTGAAATTGAATGTAATTATCATCGGTTATATACTTTTCACTGTTTCGGGTTTTGATCCATAAACAATTATTCAATTGATTTGGAAATCCTGTTATTGTATACTCTCTGTCTGTATAGTATTGATCTCCAACGTCCACATATGAAAAGTAATAACCATCCGGTCCATTAAATTCGATATGTGGAGGAGGCATTGTTGTAAAGGTGCTGGTCTCTGTCCAATAACCTGATCCATCCGGGAATTGGGCCCTGACTTTCCAGTAATATTGTGTTGAATCAGATAAATCTTTAATAATACAATTTGAACTGTTTGTTATTGTTTTTGAAATGAGGGGACTTGACATATCTCTTTTATCATCTAATTCAAGGAGATATGATGACGCATTGGCAATGCTGGTCCAATCCAGAACAAGCTGGGTACCAACCCCCAATTTATTGTTTACAGGGTTTAATAATTCAAATGTTGTGGGATCTTGCTGAGCGTTTACCTTGATTTTTACTATCGTTACATATTCTTTTTTTTCACCGAATAAAATAAATTCATTGTTAGAAATTTGTAAAACTTGATATAAATCATCAAATTCAGTAAATGTTTTTTCCCATATTTTATTACCCAGGTTGTCCGTTTTGATTAAGCAGCCTTTTCGTGATTGCGTGTCTGAATCCCAAACCACCCCACACAATAAATAACTATTGTCATCCAATTTTGTCATGTTATTTAAATAAGGTTTTAATGATTCATATTGTATAGTCTTTTCCCATATTTCATCTCCATTTTGGTCTACCTTTTTTAAAAATTTGCTACCGCATATAATGTTTCCACCATCCTCTGTTGGTAAAGCGTATCTTATATACTCTTTATATTCTTTTTCCCAGATTTTCCGGCCGTCTGCAGTAAACCGGAGCAGATGGCCAAATTCGTCATCACTGTCGTTATAAGCGATAATATAACCATCATCAGATGTTTGATGTATTGCTCGGGCAGCATCGACAAAACTGTAATCAGCCCAAATCCTATAATCCCACTCTTTTTCCCCATATGGGTCTGTTTTTATTAACCAAAAGTCTTTGTCGATACCCCATTTGCCATCATCTTCTATTTCTTCACATAAGAGAATGTAACCTTTATCACGTGTTTGTTTGACCAATATGCCATAGTTGTCAACATGATAGCCATCGGTATAGTCATTTTCCGAAACATCATCATGATAATAGAATTTTTCCCATTCCTGTCGGCCCTGATTGTCAAGTTTTTTTAATATTGCCATCATTTTATTTGAATCATCCAGCTCTATAAAGCCGGCTGCTATATAGCCTTCAGTGCATTTTTGTACATGATAATACTCCTGGTCTTCAAAAGCAGGATCAGAGAGCCAAACATCTTGTACAGCGCCTTGGTCATCTATTTTTATAATTTCCCCCTCATAATAATTATAATAGAGGGTGAAAACAAAACCTTCATCATGAGCAAAGTCAATGAAATTACCCTTTTTATAATCATATGCTTTTGACCATTGAATTTGAATGTCTTGAGATAGTGTTATTGAAACAATCGACAAGATAAACAGACATATTTTTTGTATTGTATTCACGATTTTCCCCTAATATTATTTGACCAAGATACATTTTCTAACTGACGAGTAGGCATCCGTATCCATTTTGATGAAATACATACCAGATGGAAAGCCTGAGGCGTTCCATGTGATGGCATAATGCCCCGGATTTTTGGTGCCGGAAAATAAGTTCTGGACCAGTTTTCCGTTTATATCAAATATAGTAATTTTTACAAATGACCTTTTGGGTATCGCAAACCGGATTGTGGTTTGCGGATTGAATGGATTGGGGTAATTGGGTAGTAAATCGAATTTATCCGGTATGCCGGCCATGTCGTCAATAGATGTTGGATGGTCGACTATTATATAATTCGATTTGACCATTGTATTTGATCCACCTGGTCCGCGCACAAAAAGTGATACGGTGAACGAGTCGCCATATGTGTACACGTGTGTAGGATTTTGTGATGTGCTTGTGAGTCCGTCTCCAAATTTCCACAACCATGCGTCAATTTCGCCCAGTGAACTGTCGGTAAAACTAACGGTAAGCGGTGCTTGTCCCATGGTTACATCCGCACTGAAATTAGCAATCATGTTTTTAACTGTAATATAATTTTCTTTTGTTATGGTATTAGAACTGTCATAATTACTTACAGTCAGGCTGACTGAATAGCTGCCCACGTTTTCATAGGTGTGGGTGGGATTTTTTTCAGTAGAGGTTATTCCGTCGCCAAAATCCCATAGCCATGATGTTATAAAGCCCTGAGAACTGTCTGAGAAATTAACAGTCAACGGGGGTACTCCCAATGTCACATCTGAATCAAATTTTGCGGATAGGGGCGCTACCTGGTTGGTGTCTATTAAAACGACATACTGGCTTTTAATGTTTTCAGCGCCTTCTGCCCAGCATTCGCCAAAGGAAAATATGCTTTTGTTTAAATTTCTGGTCCATATATTTAATTCATTTGCTGAATCAGAAACAGTTATGGTTAACCCTGTGTTTTTAAAGTCGTCTGTTACCCAGTTTGGAAGTGAGGTGGCCCTTGAATCAAAACCGACATAAATAGTTACTTCTTTCTCCGGGTGAATATAAAATGAATCATATTCCAAGGCTAAATCATTATTTGCAGTTTTGACCCACAGTAAACCTTTTAACTGATCTGGAATGGAAAGAATTACATCATTTTGGTTAATATAATATTGATCATTTTCTTCGAGCCAGGATAATATATAATATTCATATTCACTCAATTTAACTATAGGTTCATTCATAGTATGGAACTTTTGTGTCTGGTACCATGAATTTTCATCGTTGCAATTGTGAGCTTTGATCCTCCAGTAATAGTCTTTATTATAATCCAGATCTCTTAAAATATAGCGGGTATACTTTATGTTGGTAATATAAGATAAGGGACTTGACATGACCTGATTATCGCTGATTTGCAGATCGTAATTTTCGAAATTTCCTATCGCTTCCCAGCTAAAGCTTAAATCTTTTCCCACTCCGGACTTGTTGTCCCTGGGGTCAAGCATTTGAAGTGGGATATCTATGAATGCAACATAATTTGTTAGTACACCTTCTGCGCCGCTTGCTGAATTGGCCCCTAATGCTACATCCCCTGCTGTGAATTGGCCTTTCCAGACAGTGAAATTACTTTCTTCATCAGAATTCTGTATGGTGTATTCGGTTTGTTCAAACCCGGATGATAACCAATAGGGAACAGAGCTTGCCCGGTTGTCATAGGCAATATAGACGGTTGCGTTTCTTTTTAACTGAAATTGAATGTAATTGTCATCTGTTAAATATTTTTCACTATCCGGGGTTTTGATCCATATACAATTTTTAAATTGATCTGGCAGTTCCGTTATTGTGTAATCTCTGTCTGTATAATATTGATCACCAACATCTACATATGACAAGTAGTAACCTTCCTGTTCACTAAATTCCATGTGTGGAGGGAGCATGGTTGTAAATGTGTTAATACCATACCAGTTACCCGGGCCTTCCGGGAATTGGGCCCTGACTCTCCAATAATACTGTGTTGAATCTGCCAGGTCGTTTATTATACAACTTGAACTGTTTGAAACTGTTTTGGAAAGGAGGGGGCTTGACATGTCACTGTCATCATCTAATTCAACGAGATATGATGAAGCATTGGCCACGCTGGTCCAGTCCAGACAGAGTTGATTGCCTACCCCTAATTTATGGTTTACTGGTTCTAATAATTCAAGTTTTGTGGGATCGTTGGGGTCGTTTTCTTGTAGTTTTATTATGGTTACCCGATCATCTTTTTCACCGAATACAAGAAATTCATTTTCGGATATTTTTAAAACTTGATTTATGTTATTAATTTCTGGGAAATTTTTTTCCCAGATTTTATTACCTAAACTGTCAGCTTTGATTATCCAACCATTTGATGTATACGAACCTGGTTCTAAACTACTCCCACATAATAGACAGCTATTGTCATCCAACAGTATCATGTTTCTTGTATATAAAGCTTTCGAGTCATTTTGAAAAGTCTTAATCCAAATTTCATCTCCATTTTCGTCAACCTTTTTTAAATAGACGGTACCTTGTGTATTAGCATCTGATAAATAATAATTACCGCCAATAAAGAAACCACTATTATTTGCTGGTAAAACGTATTTTATATATTGGTCATATCTTTTTTCCCAAATATCATGACCGTCTGGTGATAACCGGGTCAAGCCGCCATCATCGTTGTTATATGCGAAAATATAACCACCATCAGATAATTGATGTACATCTATAGATGTATTTGATCCATAAAAATCACCACTGGCCCCACTTTCCCACTCGATTTCTCCATAAGGGTCTGTTTTAATAAACCAAAAGCTCAAGCGAGAACCCGATGGATCAGCATTATTGTTTGAAGTACAAAAAAGAATGTAACCATTGTCTTGTGTTTGTTTAACAAATTCACCCGAGTTCCAGACATTAACTTCACCATGATCATCTTCGTAATAGTATTTTTCCCATTCCAGACGACCCTGATTGTCAAGTTTTTTCAGTAATGCCTTCAATTTGCCTTCATGACGAACAGTGCTTATTAATATATATCCTTCATTGCACTTTTGTAGATAACCATAGATGGGAATTTTTCCTAAATCCAGCGGCCAGTCTTCCTGAACAATACCATGATTGTCAATCTTGACAATAGTTTTATCGTCATATGTTGTGAAAACAAATCCGCCATCATGTGCAAAGTCAATGTTCATGTAACTACCAGATTCATAATCATATGTTTTTGCCCATTGAATTTGAAGGTCTTGTGATAGTGTTATTGAAATAATTGACAAGATAAACAGGCATACGTTTTTAATCGTATTCATTCTACTTTCCTAATACTTGTTTTTGGTTGGAAAAATGTTTTTAAAAAAAATAGAAAGGTTCTCTTTTGGCCCGCCCCTGTACTTCCAATTGTAATTAAGTTATTTTTGGGGAAAAAAGCAATAGAAATCCTAAATCCGGATTAAAAAGATAAACCCGGATTAACAAGATTGAACCCAGATTAACAGGATTATATGATTACCACGATAAAACATGATTAACAGGATTAAAAGATGATCCTTTGTGAACAATTCGGTTGCCCAGGTCATAAAACCCTGGGCTTGGAATGATTCCCTTATTTAACCAGTATACATTTTTGAACAGAAGAGTAGGCATCCGTATCCATCTTGATGAAATACATGCCGGATGAAAAGCTTGAGGCATTCCAGGTTATAGCATAATTCCCCGGGTTTTTGATTCCGGAGATTAAATTGCTTACCCATTTACCATTTACATCATATACATTTATTTTTACAAATGATTTTTTCGGTATCGCAAACCTGATTGTAGTTTGCGGATTAAATGGATTGGGATAATTGGGAAGTAAATCGAATTTATCCGGTATACCGGCCATGTCATCAATGGATGTTGGATGATCCACAATAATATATTTCGTTTTGACCATTGTATCTGATCCCCGGGGATCACATACCGTTAAGGACACAGTGAACGAGTCAGCAGATGAGTACACGTGCGTTGGATTTTGAGACGTGCTTGTGAGTCCGTCACCAAAGCTCCAGTACCAGAAAACAATATCTCCTAGTGAACTGTCTGTAAAACTAACACTAAGTGGTAGTAGGCCATTTGTAACATCGGCACCAAAATTTGCAATAGGGGACGGTTTTTTTACTGTAATGTAATTTTCTTTTATTATGGTATCAGAACTGTCTAGATTACTGACTGTAAGGCTGACTGTATAGCTGCCCACGTTTTCATAGGTATGGGAAGGATTTTGCTCTGTAGAAGTAACGCCGTCACCAAAATCCCAAGCCCAGGATTCGATAAGCCCATTAGAGCTGTCGGAGAAATTAACAGTTAACGGTAGTACTCCTGATGTTTTGTCTGAATCGAAATTGGCAACCGGTGTTGTTTTGTATACGGTAATAAAATTTTCTTTTATGATTGTATCAAAAGTGTCAGGACCACTTACTGTCAGGCTAACGGTATAACTTCCCGCGTTTTTATAGGTGTGGGAGGGATTCTGTTCTAAAGAGGTCGATCCATCACCGAAATCCCACGCCCAGGATTCTATTTTTCCCTGAGAACTGTCTGAGAAATTTACGGTCAAAGGTAGTACTCCTTTTGTTACATCTGAATCGAATTTAGCCAACAGGGGGTATAAATCCAGTAAAACGATATACTGACTTTTTATGTTTTCAGCGCCTTTTGCCATATTCGAACCCAGGACAGTTTCACCTTTGTAAACCTTTCTGGCCCATATATTTAATTCTTTTGCTTTGTCAGAAACTGATATAGTCAATCCGGTATTTTTATAATAGTCTGTTACCCAGTTTGGCAGGGATGTCGCCCTTGAATCAAAACCCACATAAATAGTCGCTTTATTTTCTAATTTAATTGCCAGAGGACGACCATAATCAAAATTTATTTCTGTATCCAGATTTGCATCATCATTATTTGTTTTAATCCATAGTAGATTTTTTAATGGATCAGGGATAGAAAGAATTACATGATTACGATCAACATAGTATTGTTCATTTTCTTCAAGCCAGGATAAAACATAACCCCCTCGACTACCCCATACACGAATATGGGGATCATCCATAGTATGAAATTTTTGTGTCTGGTACCAGGCATCCTCATCGTCACGATTGTGTGCTTTGATCCTCCAGTAATAGTCTTTATTATAGTCTAAATTTCTTATTTTATGACTGGTGTACTCTATATCGGTAATATCATAAATGGGATTTGATATGTCCTGATTATCACTGATTTGTAAATCATAATTCTCAAAATTACCTATTGCTTCCCAGCTAAAGATAACATTATTACCAATACCTGTTTTATTATCTCTGGGATCAAGCATTTGTAACGGTATAACTATTAATACAGTATAGTTTGTTTGCACACCCTCGGCTCCGGTTGCCATATTGGCCCCCAGTGTTACATCACCTGTTGAGAATTGACCTTTCCAGACATTAAAATTACTTTCTGAATCAGAATTCTGAATGGTATATTCGGTTTGTTCAAACCCGGATGATAACCAATAGGGAACGGCGCTGGCCCGGTTGTCATAGGCAATATAGATGGTTGCGTCTCTTTTTAACTGAAATTGAACGTAATTGTCATCTGTTAAATATTTTTCTCTATTTGAGGTTTTCATCCACAGACAATTTTTTAATGCTTCCGGCAGTCCTGTTATTGTATACTCTCTGTCCGTGTAATATTGGTCCCCAATATCCACATAAGACATGTTGAATTCTTTTTGTCCATTAAACTCGATGTGTGGAGGGGACATTGTTGTAAATGTGCTGATGCCAGACCAGTTACCGGAACCATCCGGGAATTGGGCCCTGACTCTCCAGTAATATTGTGTTGAATAGGATAAATCTTTAATAATACAATTTGAATTGTTAGATATTGTTTTTGAAATGAGAGGATTTGACATTTCAATGTTTTCATCTATTTCTATAAAGTATGATGACGCATTGGCAATGCTGGTCCAATCCAGAACAAGTTGATTGCCTATTCCCATTTTATAATTTACCGGTTCTAATAATTCAAGTTTTGTTGGGTCATTTGGGTCTGTTTCTTTGATTTTTATTATCGTTATATATTCATCCTTTTCACCAAATAAAATAAATTCATTGTTGGAGATTTGTAAAACTTGCTTAATGATATCAATTTCTGGAAAAGTTTTTTCCCATATTTTATTACCTAAACTATCCGTTTTGATTAACCAGCCCTTTGTGAAATATGGATATGATTCTAAAATTCCTCCACACAAGAGATAGCTATTGTCATCCAATATAACCATGTCTCTTAAAGCGGAATTTACTGATTCATGTTGAATGGTCTTTTTCCAAATTTCATCACCATTTTCGTCTACCTTTTGTAAATAATTTCCCCCGCTTACAGAGAACCCGCCATCATCTGCTGGTAAGGTTTGATTTATGGCTTCATCATATTTTTTTCTCCAGATTTCCTGACCATCTGGTGTTAATCTGAGCAATCCTTCTTTTTTGTCGTTAAAGGAAAACAAAAAGCCATCGTCCGGTGTTTGATATACTGTACTAAAAGAATAGTATTCATTGAAATCACCCCCAAACCTGGTTTCCCATTCTATTTCTCCATTTTGGTCAATTTTAATTAACCAAAAATTTGCGGTGAAAACCGATTGCTCCTCATATCTATCCATTGAAGTACACGCAAGAATGTAACCATTGTCGCGTGTCTGTTTAATCAAATCACCAAAGTCGTGAACTTTGACTTCTTGTCCCTCTTCATTAAGATAATTTTCATTATAATAGAGTTTTTCCCATTCAATTCTGCCCTGATTGTCAAGTTTATTCAGCACGACCTTGCGTTTGCCTCCATCCACCTGATAATTAGTACCTATTGTTATATAACCTTCATTGCACTTTTGGAGATAATTTATGGATTGGTTATCAGGCACTGTATCCAGTGGCCAATCCTCTTGAATAATACCTTGATTATCAATCTTAACAATCCCATTATTCCCTTTTGTAAAAATAAATCCGCCATCATGTGCATAATCAATGTTATTGCCAAGTTTATATTTATAATCATATGTTTTTGACCATTGAATTTGAAGGTCTTGAGATAATACTATTGAAAAGCTCAAAACAAGAAACAAACATATATTTTTTATTGTGTTCACGGTTTTTCCCTAATATTATTTAACCAGTATACATTTTTGAACAGACGAGTAGGTATCCGTATCCATTTTGATGAAATACATGCCGGATGGAAAGCCTGAGGCGTTCCATGTGAGTGAAAAATATCCCGGGTTTTTGATTCCGGAGAACAAATTGCTTACCTGTTTTCCGTTTATATCATATACTGTTAATGTTACAAAAGACTTTTTAGGTACCGCAAACCGGATTGTGGTTTGCGGATTAAACGGATTGGGATAATTGGGAAGTAAATCGAATTTATCCGGTATACCGGCCATGTCATCAATGGATGTTGGATGGTCTACTATTATGAAATTCGTTTTTACCATTGTATTAGATCCACCTGGTCCGCGCACAAAAAGCGATACGGTGAACGAGTCGCCAGATGTGTATACATGCGTTGGATTTTGAGACGTGCTTGTGAGTCCGTCTCCAAATTTCCATAACCATGCGTCAATTTCGCCCAGTGAACTGTCGGTAAAACTCACAGTGAGTGGCGCTTTTCCCATGGTCACATCCGCACTGAAATTTACAATCATGTTTTTAACTGTAATATTATTTTCTTTTGTTATTGTATCAGAACTTCCCATACCAATCACGGTTAGGCTAACGTTATAGTTTCCCGAGTTTTTAAAGGTGTGGGAGGGATTTTTTTCTGTAGAGGTCGTTCCATCACCAAAATCCCATAACCATGATGTTATAAAACCCTTAGAACTGTCTGCGAAATTAACGGTCAATGGGAGTACTCCTGAGGTTACATCTGAACCAAAATGAGCGGACAAGGGGGGGACCTGATTGGTGTCTATCAAAACGACATAATGACTTTTGATATTTTCAGCGCCTTCTGCCATATTAAATCCCAACTCGATATCACCTTTTATAACATTTCTGGCCCATATATTTAATTCATTTGCTGAATCAGAAACTGTTATGGATAAACCGGTGTTGCTATAATGTTCAGTTACCCAGTTTGGCAATGCAGTGGCCCTTGAATCAAAGCCCACATAGATGGTTGCATCACTTTGTAATCGAAATTCCAGAGGAAAACTATAAATTATATCCGCATCGTCATTTGCTGTTTTGATCCACAGTAAATTTTTTAATTGATCAGGGATAGAAAGGACCACATGATTACAGTCAATATAATATTGTTCATTTTCTTCAAGCCAGGATAATAAATATTCGTCTTGCCACAAAATTTTAATGTGAGGTTCACGCATTGTATGAAATTTTTGTGTCTGATACCATGCATTCTCATCGTTACGATTGTGTGCTTTGATTCTCCAAAAATAATCTTTATTATAGTCCAGCTCTTCAATCCGATACTTGGGATTCATGATGTTTGTAATATTATATAATGGAATGGACATGTCCTGATATTCGCTGATTTGTAGGTCATATGACCCGAAATTGCCCAGTGTCTCCCAGCTCAAGATTAAATCATTACCAATCCCTGATTTGTTGTCCCTGGGGTCAAGTATCTGCAGTGGAACATCTATTAATACAACATAATTTGTCTGCGCACCCTCTGCTCCGCTTGCCGAATTGGCCCCTAATGTTACGTCACCTGCCGGGAATCTGCCCTTCCAGATATTAAAATTACTTTCTTCATCAGAATTCTGAATGGTGTGTTCAGTTAGTTCAAATCCTGATGATAACCAATGGGGTACAGAACTTGCCCGGTTGTCATAGGCTACATAGACAGTTGCATCTCTTTTTAAATTAAACTGTATGTAATTGTCATCAGTTAAATATTTGTCGCTGTTTTGAGTTTTTATCCATAGACAATTTTTCAATTCATCAGAAAGTCCTGTCACTGTGTAATCTCTGTCTGTATAGTATTGATCTCTGACGTCCACATAAGACATGTTGTTTTTTTTACCATCAAGCTCTATGTGTGGAGGAATCATTGTTGTAAAGGTGCTGATACCGGACCATTTGCCGGATCCATCCGGGAATTGGGCCCTGACCCTCCAATAATATTGAGTTGAGTAGGTCAGGTCCTTAATTATGCAACCTGAACTGTTTGAAACTGTTTTTGAAATGAGGGGATTTGACATGTCAATGCTGTCATCAATTTCAACGAGGTATGATGACGCATTTGCAATGCTGGACCAATCCAGACAAAGTTGGGTACCAACTCCCAATTTATGGAATACAGGATCTAATAATGCAAAACTTGAGGGGTCTTTGGGATCGTTTTCTTTGATTTTCATTATCGTTGTATAATAGTCCTTTATGCCGAATAAAAGGAATTCATTGTTATCAATTTTCAAAATTTGTTTTATGTCATCAAGTTCTGAAAAAGTTTTTTCCCATATTTTATTGCCTAAACTATCCGTTTTAATTAGCCAGCACTCAGAAGAGGACCAATCAGATGTATCTACTATTTTACCACATACCAAAATATTACCATCATTCAATAATTCAATGTTATTGAGCAAAGAATAGGATGAAGCATTTTGGAATGTTTTTTTCCAAATTTCATCTCCATTTTGGTCTACTTTTTTTAAATAAGCGGTTTCGGAAGAATAGGTATCTTTAGTATAATCTCGACCGCAAATAAAGAATCCACCATCATCTGCTGGCAAGGTATATTCTAAATATTCGTCATATCTTTTCTCCCAGATATCCTTGCCGTCTGGTGATAACCGGGTCAGGCCGCCATCATCGTTGTTGTAGGCGAAAATATAGCCACCATCTGATAATTGATGTACTGCTTTAGACGTATTTTTTCCATAATAATCACCACTGGCCCCACTTTGCCACTCTTTTTCCCCATTGAGGTCCGTTTTAATAAACATAAAGCTCTTGCGGGAACCCGAGGGATCAGCATTATTGTTTTTAGTACAAAAAAGAATGTATCCATTGTCATGAGTTTGTTTGACAAATTCACCAGTGTACCAATAATCAACTTCACCATATTTATTTTCGTAATATTGTTTTTCCCATTCCTGCCGGCCCTGGTTGTCAAGTTTTATCAACATTGGAGTAGTACTTAATATTATATAGCCTTCATTGCACTTTTGTAGATAACTAATGATGGGATTTTCTCCAGAATTTAGCGGCCAATCTTCCTGAACAATGCCATGTTTGTCAATCTTTACAATAGTTTTATCGTCATATGTTGTGAAAACATATCCTCCATCATGTGCAAAGTCAATGTTATTAGCATATTTATAATCATATGTTTTTGACCATTGAATTTGCAGGTCTTGAGATAGTGCTATTGAAACAATTGAGAAGATAAATAGACATATTTTTTTTATTTTATTCACGGTTTCCCCCTAATATTATTTGACCAAGATACATTTCTTAACAGACGTAAAAGTATCCGTATCCATTTTGATGAAATACATGCCGGATGGAAATCCTGTTGCATCCCATGTGAGTGAAAAATATCCCGGGTTTTTGATTCCGGAGAACAAATTGTTTACCCGTTTACCATTTACATCATATACATTTATTTTTACAAATGACCTTTTGGGTACCGCAAAGCGGATAGTGGTTTGCGGATTGAATGGATTGGGGTAATTGGGTAGCAGATTGAATTTTTTCGGTATCCCGGCCATGTCGTTTATGGATGTTGGGTGGTCAACTATTATATAATTCGATTTGATCATTGTATTTGATCCACCGGGTCCATATACGAATAATGTTACAGTAAAAGAGTCTGCAGATGTGTACACGTGAGTTGGATTTTGCGCTGTACTTGTGAGTCCGTCTCCAAATTTCCACAACCAGGAATCGATTTCACCCAGCGAACTGTCTCTAAAGCTGACAGTTAGCGGAGCTTGCCCCATGATTACATCTGAACCAAAATTTGCTATTGGGACCGCTTTTTTTACGATAATGTAATTTTCTTTTGTTAAGGTATCAGAACCGTATGGCCCACTTACTGTCAAGCTGACTGTATACCGTCCCGCGTTTTCATAGGTGTGTGAAGGATTCTGTTCTGTAGATGTTGACTCATCACCAAAATTCCATACCCAGGATTCTATTATCCCATGAGAACTGTCAGAAAAATTGACGGTCAATGGTAGTTCTCCTGATATTTTGTCTGAACCGAATTTAGCAAGTGGTGTTGTTTCATATACGGTTATGTAATTTTCTTTTTCTATGGTATCAGAACCGCCCATACCACTCACGGTCAAGCTAACGGTGTAACTTTCCGCGTTTCCATAGGTGTGGGAGGGATTTTTTTCTGTTGAGGTTTTTCCGTCGCCAAAATTCCATGCCCAAGATGTTATCAGACCTTGAGAACTGTCAGAGAAATTAACGGTTAACGGGGACACTCCTGATGTCACATCTGAACTGAAATGAGCAGAGAGAGGTTGTACCTGGTTGGTGTCTATTAAAACGACATAATGACTGTTGATGTTTTCAGCGCCTTTTGCCATATTGAATCCCAAGTAGACCCAGCCTTTTGTAACATTTCTGGACCATATATTTAATTCATTTGCTTCGTCAGAAACTTTTATGGTCAATCCGGTATTTTTATAATAGTTTGTTACCCAGTTTGGTAGTGAAACAGCCCTTGAATCGAAACCGACATAGAGGGTTGCTTCTTTTTTAAATTCAATTTCCATGAGATGTCCAATAGGCTCATCTATATCTGCATTATCATCTTTCGTTTTGATCCACAGTAAATTTTTTAACGGATCGGGGATGGAGAGGACCACATCATTTCGATCAACATAGTATTGATCATTTTCTTCAAGCCAGGATAATGCATAATTACTATTAACCCAAAAATAAATATTGTGATCATCCATTGTATGAAATTTATGTGTCTGGCACCACGCATCCTCATCGTTACGATTGTGTGCTTTGACCCTCCAATAATAGTCTTTATTATATTCCAAGTCTCTTATTTTATACCTGGTATACTCTATGTTGGTTATATTATAAAAGGGGTTTGACATGTCCTGATTATCACTGATTTGAAAATCGTATTTCCCGAAATTGCCCAATGCTTCCCAGCTTAAGTATAAATTTTTTCCAACACCTGATTTGTTTTCCCTGGGGTCGAGCATTTGGATTGGTATATCTATGAATACAACATAATTTGTTTGCACACCCTCTGCTCCGGTTGCCAAATTGGCACCCAGTGTTACATCACCTGCTGAGAATTTGCCCTTCCAGACATTAAAATTACAGTATTCATCAGTACTTTCTATAGTGAATTGGGTTTGCTCAAAATTAGATGTTAACCATTGGGGAACAGCACTGGCACGGTTGTCGTAGGCAATATAGACAGTTGCATCTCTGGTTAACTGAAATTGAATGTAATTGTCATCTGTTAAATATTTGTCACTATTTTGGGTTTTGATCCATATGCAATTGTTCAACTGATCAGGCAATTCTGTTATGGTATAATCTCTGTCTGTATAATATTGATCTCCTACATCCACATATGACAAGTAGTAACCTTCCGGTTCACTAGACTCTATGTGTGGAGGAAGCATTGTAATAAAAGTTCTGATATCAGACCAATTACCAGATTCATCCGGGAATTGGGCCATGACCCTCCAATAATATTGAGTAGAGTATGAAAGGTCGTTAATAATACAATTTGAACTGTTTGTAATTGTTTTTGAAATGATGGGGCTAGACATGTCGCTATCATCATCTAATTCAAGGAGATATGAGGAGGCATTTGAGATGCTGGTCCAATCCAGACAAACTTGTGTACCAACTCCCATTTTATAGTTTACAGGATCTAATAATTCAATTTTTGTGGGATCTTGTTGGATTTTTTCAATAATTTTTACTATTGTTACAAGGCCTCCCTTGCTACCAAATAAAATAAATTCATTATTGGTGATTTTCAAAACTTGACTTATACCAGAAATTTCTGTAAATGTTTTTTCCCATATTTTATTGCCAAAGTTATCCGTTTTGATTAATAAATTCTTCCATGATTGCGTATCTGAATCAAAAACGTTTCCACATAATAGATAGCTGTTGTCATCAAATTTTATCATGTTTTTTAAATTAGAATCTGACAATTCATATTGTAAAGTCTTTTCCCAAATTAAATCTCCATCTTTGTCTACCTTTTTTAAATAATTTTTACCACATATATAGAATCCACCATCATCTGCTGGTAACGCGTATCCTATATACTCGTTATATTCTTTTTGCCAGATTATCTGGCCGTCTGATGTTAACCGATATAGATGGCCATAATCGTCTTTATTGTCGTTACAGGCGACAATATAACCATTGTCAGATGTTTGATGTATTGCTCGAGGTTCCTCGGAAAAGTAACCACCCCAAATCCAACAATCCCACTGTTTTTCCCCATTTGGGTCAGTTTTTATTATCCAAATGTCTTTGGAGATATCATATTGTCCCCAAATACTTACAGTTTCCCTTGAATTACACGCAAGAATGTAACCATTGTCATGTGTTTGTATTACCAATCTGCCATAATCGTAATAAGAATAGCTAGCCTCATCAGACTTGGAATCCTTATTGTAAAAGAATTTTTCCCATTCCTGCTGGCCCTGATTGTCAAGTTTTTTCAACATTACATCATTTGGACTACCTATTAATATATATCCTTCATTGCACTTTTGTAGATAACGATAATCGGGGATTTGGCCAGGGTCTAGCGGCCAATCTTCCTGAACAATGCCATGTTTGTCAATCTTGACAATGGCTTTATTATCATCACCTGTTGTAAAAATATATCCTCCATCATGTGCAAAGTCAATGTTATTGGCATATTCATAATCATATGTTTTTGCCCATTGAATTTGGAGGTCCTGAGATAATACTACTGAAAAGCTTAAGATAAGAAACAGGCATACGTTTTTTAAAGTATTCACGATTTTTTCCTAATATCATTTAACCAATATACATTTTTGAACAGACGTAAAGCTATCTGTATCCATTTTGATAAAGTACATGCCGGATGGAAAGCCTGAGGCGTTCCAGGTTATAGCATAATTCCCCGGATTTTTGGTGCCGGAAAATAAGTTCTGGACCAGTTTTCCGTTTATATCAAATATAGTAATTTTTACAAATGACCTTTTCGGTACTGCAAACCGGATTGTAGTTTGCGGATTGAATGGATTGGGGTAATTGGGTAGTAAATCGAATTTATCCGGTATGCCGGCCATGTCGTCAATAGATGTTGGATGGTCGACTATTATATAATTCGATTTGACCATTGTATTTGATCCACCTGGTCCGCGCACAAAAAGTGATACGGTGAACGAGTCGCCATTTGTGTACACGTGTGTAGGATTTTGTGATGTGCTTGTGAGTCCGTCTCCAAATTTCCACAACCATGCGTCAATTTCGCCCAGTGAACTGTCGGTAAAACTAACGGTAAGCGGTGCTTGTCCCATGGTTACATCCGCACTGAAATTAGCAATCATGTTTTTAACTGTAATATAATTTTCTTTTGTTATGGTATTAGAACTGTCATAATTACTTACAGTCAGGCTGACTGAATAGCTGCCCACGTTTTCATAGGTGTAGGTGGGATTTTTTTCAGTAGAGGTTATTCCGTCGCCAAAATCCCATAACCATGATGTTATAAAACCCTTAGAACTGTCTGCGAAATTAACAGTCAATGGGAGTACTCCTGAGGTTACATCTGAACCAAAATGAGCGGATAGTGCAGGGACCTGGTTGGTATCTATTAAAACGATATAATGGCTTTTGATATTTTCAGCACCTTCGGCCATATTTGCCAGGAGGTAGGTATAGCCCTTTTCAACATTTCTGGACCATATATTTAATTCATTTGCTTCATCCGAAACTTTTATGTTCAAACCGGTATTACTAAAATTATCTGTTACCCAATTGGGCAGGGATGTGGCCCTTGAATCAAATCCAACATAGATAGTTGCTTTATTCCTCAGGTAAATTTCAAAAATATTATATTCTTTATTATTTGAGGTTTTAATCCATAATAAATTTTTCAACTGATCCGGGATGGAAAGAACCACATCATTTCGGTCAATATAGTATTGATCATTTTCTTCAATCCAGGTTAATACATAATCATCCCAACTATGAATACTAACTTTAGGGTAATCCATTGTATGAAATTTTTGTATCTGGCACCATGCATTCTCATCGTTACGATTGTGGGCTTTGACTCTCCAATAATAGTCATTATTGTACTCTAATCCTTCAAATAGATACCTGGAATTCCCAATATTCGTAATGTTATACAAGGGCGATGACATGTTTGGCGTATTGCTGATTTGCAAATCATGGGCCCCGAAATTGCCCAATGGTTCCCAGCTAAAGTACAAATTATTTCCAACCCCTGATTTGTTGTCCCTGGGATCGAGCATCTGGATGGGTATATCTATTAATACAACATAATTTGTTAGTACACCTTCTGCACCGCTTGCTGAATTTGCTCCCAATGTTACATCACCAGTAGAAAAATGGCCCTTCCATACATTAAAATTGCTTTCTTCATCAGAGCACTGAATGGTGTACCCGGTTTGTTCAAAATTTGATGATAACCAATAGGGAACAGAGCTGGCCCGGTTATCATAGGCAATATAGACAGTTGCATCTCTGGTTAACTGGAATTGAATATAATTATCATCAGTTAAATATTTGTCGCTATTTTGTGTTTTGATCCACAGGCAATTTTTTAATGGATCAGGCAGTTCTATTATAGTATAATCTCTGTCCGTGTAATATTGATCGCCCACATCTACATATGACAGGATATTCCTATCAGTTCCAGTAAACTCTATGTGTGGAGGGATCATTGTTGTAAATGTGCTGATACCAGACCATTTACCGGAGCCATCCGGGAATTGGGCTTTAACCCTCCAATAATATTGTGTGGAATATGACAAACTATCGATGATACAAGAACTGTTTGTAATCGTTTTTGAAATGAAAGGATTTGACATTTCAATGTTTTCAGCTATTTCAACGAGGTATGATGAAGCATTGGCAATACTGGTCCAATCCAGAACAAGCTGCTTACCAATACCCAATTTATAAAACGAAGGGTCTAACAATGCAAAATTTGAGGGATCTTGCTGGGTGTTTTCTTGTAGTTTTATTAACGTTTTATAGTCATCTTTTTTACCCAATAAAAGAAATTCATTGTTAGATATTTTTAAAATTTGTTTTATGTTATCAATTTCTGTAAATGTCTTTTCCCAGATTTTATTGCCTAAATTATCCGTTTTGATTAACCAACCTTTTGTTTGCGAATAAGAATCATATATATATCCATATATCAGATAGCTATTGTCGTCCAATTTTGTTATGTTGTTTAAATTGGCATTTAACATTTTACATTGAAAGGTCTTTTTCCAGATTTCATCTCCATTTTCATCTACCTTTTTAAAGTAAGCAGTGTCACGTACAGGGTTGTCCTTTGAATAATTGTTACCGCATATAAGGAAACCACCATTATCTACTGGTAAAGCGTATTGTAAATACTCTTTATATTTTGTTACCCAGAGTTCCTGACCATCAGCGGTTAACCGGAGCAATCTACCATACAAACCATCATAATCGCCAACCTGGTTAAAGGCTACTAAATAACCATTATCTGCTGTTTGATGTAATGCATTGATGCCGCCTTCAGAAGAGCTAACTTCATAATCCCACTCTTCTTCTCCATTTGGGTTCGTTTTCATTATCAAATCGTCATCGGGGCCGCTTGCCGGTGGGTCAGCCGGATTCCAGTGAGTGTAATAAAGTATGTATCCATTGTCACGTGTTTGTTTGGCTAATATACCACTATCTTCACCGAAAGAGTAATCTGATCTTTCCCATACCAGCCGGCCCTGATTGTCAATTTTTTTTAACAATACGCGTTCTAGATATCCGCTTTCAATCACATCAGTACCAATTGTTATATACCCTTCATTGCACTTTTGGAGATTATAAAAATGTCGGTTTTCATGTTCTGAATCCAGCGGCCAAACATCTTTAACAGTGCCTTGATCATCAATCTTGAATATTTCATCACGTGCCAGAAAAATAAATCCTCCATCATGTGCAAAATCAATGCTGTAAGCATAATCAAAATTTTTGACCCATTGAACTTGAAGGTCTTGAGATAGAGTTACTGAAATAAATGTAAAAATGTACAGGCATACGTATTTAATTGTATTCACGGTTTTTTCCCCAATACTTTATTTTTTGGATTCAGAAAATGTTGGTTAAAAAATAGAAAGGTTTCTCTTTTGGCCCGCCCCTGTACTTCCAATTGTAATTAAGTTATTTTTTTGGAAAAAAGCAATAGAAAATCATAATCCGGATTAAAAAAGATAGACCCGGATTACCAGGATTGAACCCAGATTACCAGGATTGAACCTCGATTAAAAGGATTATAGGATTACCCAGATTTAAAGAATTGAATCCAGATTGCAAAGATTAAAAGATGAACCCACATTAACAGGATTACACCCAGATTACCAGGATTGAACCTAGATTAAAAGGATTATAGGATTACCCAGATTTAAAGAATTGAATCCAGATTGCAAAGATTAAAAGATGAACCCACATTAACAGAATTACACCCAGATTACCAGGATTGAACCTAGATTAAAAGGATTATAGGATTATCCAGATTTAAAGAATTAAATCCAGATTGCAAAGATTAAAAGATGAACCCACATTAACAGGATTACACCCAGATTAAAAGGATTATGGGATTACTATGATTGGTTAAAAATATTCGTTTTTTAATTTTATATGTTTTGTGAATATGAATTCAATCAGATACCCCTGACTAAAAAATGTTTATCAAGACCTCCCAAAGGCCCCAAGCCTTTAGGAGGTTGACTCTTGATTTTCGATTATAGTTGTTTATAATCCAGTGAAATGTTAGACGACTAATGTCAAGTGTAAGCTAATAGCTATTAGTTATTAGCCATAGGCTATTATAAAATCGAGCCGTCGAGTGCAACCTTGATGGTGTCGCGTTCAAACCGTTGGCGTGTGACAAATTCGTAAATCTTTTTACCATCCAGTTCAATTTCATTTACATCAGATATAACACGTTCACCCAGTTCTGCCTTTGCGGCGGATTCTACGTTTTCCGGGACTTTGTGATCAAGGGTTTCGTTGTACATTTTTCCATTAATCGTAACATTTTCAAGATGGATGTTTTCCACATTTAAAACATTATTGTCATCTCGACAATTGTTAAATTGACAATCTTTTAAATATATATCCGTAACAGGCGAGTACGAATACCCTTTGAGCAGCAAACCATATCGGCTTTTCTCACTGGTAACGTTTTCAACGTGAACATTGCGGACCATGGGTTTATGGGTTCCGGCATCGCCTTCCATATAATAAAAATAAACACGTACAACGGCATCCGCAACCTCTCCAACCTTGACATTTCGGAAATATATGTTTTCAACAATTCCACCACGCAAAGAGTTTGATTTTATTCTGAGGGCCCTTTCCAAATTGGGGCTGTCCATTATACAGTCTTCAACGAAAACATTACGACAATCGCCCGAAATTTCACTTCCAATTGCAACACCTGCATGTCCGTCTTTCATGATACAATTGCGAATGATCAGATTTTCGCAAGGCACGCCAATTCGACGGCCATCATCATTTCTTCCGGATTTGATCGCAATACAATCATCACCCGTATCAAAGACACAACCTTCGATGAGCACATCTTTGCAGGATTCAGGATCACAGCCGTCGTTGTTGGGTCCATGTGTTATGGTTTTTACATTTCTAACCGTAACGTTGGTACAAAGCAGGGGATGCAATTCCCACATGGGTGAGCGCTTGATTGTTACTCCCTCAATCAGAACATTTTTACATTTAAACGGCTGAACAAAATTTACCCTGAGATAGTGACCCTGACCAAAAATCCGTTCTTCAACAGGGATTTGTTTTTCATTCATTCCACGCAAATCGGCCCGTTCAGGATTTACGGGCGGCATACCTTCCAGTATTGTTTCATCAACAGCCGGCCAATTCCTTGCCGGTCTGCCAGGAACCTGCACCGGTCTGCCAAGACGACCCAGGCCCCACCAGGTCTCCCGGCTCGCCTGACCATCCAGAATGCCTTCACCGGTTAAGGCAATGTTTTCCTGTTCATCGGCATAAATTAAAGCGGATATATTCATCAATTCAGAACCTTCGTACCTTGAATGAACCAGAGGTAAATAATCTTTTAGTTTGGTGCTGAACAATAAAGTTGCTTCCTTGTCCACATACAGATTAACATTACTCTTTAGGCGAATTGCACCTGTCAAAAACTTGCCGGCTGGTACTACAACCCGACCGCCACCCTGGCTGTTACATTCATCAATCGCTTTTTGAATAGCTTCCGTGCATAACGTTGTGCTGTCACCAACGGCACCGTAATCCGTTATATTAAAATCACGATCAGGAAATTGAGGGGGAATAATGCGAGCGAGAATCTGAGGGACGAGGTCCCAACCTTCAGCTATTGGTGCTTTGGGTTGGCAGGATAAAAACAGAATTCCGGTAAGAATAGTAAACAATACAAAGATCTGAACTTTATTCTTCATGGCTCTCTCCTTGAAATTGTAAAAGAATAGAAAAAATGCAGGCTATAATCAAAATAACAAAAATAAAATACAAAAAGCAACAGTATTTAATTTGCCGACAGGATACAAAAGGTGATCAAAATTTGTTTCGAAGACAGAATTTTTTGAGGATTATGACGAGCTTGATATCTTAAGCTCGCGCTACAATTACATCCCGGTTTTTGATTACACGGTCCACGCGGTGGCCCATGTTATCGTAGAGGCCGCCTTCCAGCACCTGGAATGGCGATACATTTTTAACCAGATCGACCATCTTTTCGCGGGTAAACCGGGTTGAATCCCAGGAATAAACCAGTGTTCCGCCCGGAAGCAGCAGGTTGTTCCATATAGGAAGGGCTTCCGAGAGCAGATCGTTTAATGCGCCCTTGTGTTGGATACCGTAGGGAAGGTCCGCAACGATCATGTGCGGTTTTTTAAATCCTGATATCAGTTGAACGGATTGGTCGATCTCGCCTTTACCCAGGAAACACCGGATTGACTGATCTCTGCCAAAGGAATATATCCACCGGTAGGCATTGATCTTTTTCAGGCGTTCTTCTTTGAGTATACAGCGGATATTTTGTTGTTTCATATATTGTTTTATAAAAACCGAAGTGGTTTGCGCGCTTTTTTTATTTTGCTCCACACCGGCGGTCTCGGCTCCGTAAACCATTCCTACAAACAGTGTAGTACCACCACCCGCAAGGGGATCAAATAAGCGCAGATCGGTCCAGGGTTTGTTTGCGAAATCGCTGCTGTATCGGGCAATGTTGCACATGAATTGGGTAAAGAGCTCGTTGGTCTTGCCCTGGTAGCGACGGGTTGTGATCAGGTCTTTTGGGAAAAAAGTTGGGTATTGGGTGTCAAGGGGACGTAAAAATGGCCCCTGCTGATCACCAATTTGATCATAATAGGTAAAGCTGGCATTGCTCATTGCCAGTCTGCCCAGCTCTTGTAAAAGATTTTCGTCCGGTTCGGTGTCGATCTGACATTTGTGAAAAGATTGTCCCCCCAGTTCAACGGGTTCAATGGATGTAATCTGTTTGCCCAGGGGAGAAAGCTGGATCTCGATGGGTGCAAGCTGGCTTGCCAGTTCGGAATATTGGGTGCTGCGTTGCGGCGCAATCTGTATCAAAAGGGTGGGCATGGTTTTCTCTCGTATTTTATTTGTTTTTATTTGGTAATTTAGTGATTTTGGGTGTGAATTGGAAATAATTATTTTATAGTAATCAGTAATCAGTAATCAGTTGTCAGTAATCAGGTAAAACGCAGACGGGCATAATAGTCTGAATTAAGATTATTAGGATGAGTAAGATTATTGGATTTAAAAAGCAGATATTCTTCAATCCAATACATCATAATTACTTATCTCGATTCACAATCAGACGAAAAGAAGGCAATGATTTACATAACACATTTGGGGGGATGACAATTGTTTATTATTAAATGATATTGTATTATTTAATGAACAAGGATTATTATTGTCATTGCCTTTCCTAATAAGAGATTGTAATTTGAAATTAATTTGGAAAATAAACAACAATTAGTAAAAAGTATTGTTCCTTAAAAACGTATCTCTTATTTTTAAATGTTAATGATTTTAATTTTTTTTTACGAGCAGGAATTGAGGTGAATAACCAGATGATTATTCCGGAAATAAACAAAAGTGTGGTTCAAGAATTTGGAGAAATGATTTCTGTAGACGAAGGGTGTGTTCTTTTACAAGAAGGTAATGTGGCCAAGTCCACCTATTTTGTTCTTACAGGAGGTATTAGACTTTATTTTTATACTGATATTGATCAAGTTACCCTTGAATTTTTTTTAGAAAATTCTTTTGTTTCTTCATTTTCATCATTTCTAAATAATAAACCATCTACATATTGGCTGGAAACAATTGAAAAAAGTGAGCTTTATGTTATTCCCAAAGACAATTTACAAAAATTATATTCTAAATCCCCTGATTTAAAAGATCAGTACATGAAAGGCTTAGAACAACGTTTGTCTGATTATATTATGAGGTTGCAGACTTTATTGTCATTGAACGCAAAAGATAGATACGCCGAATTGGTAAAAACAAGACCAGATATTATTCAACGTGTAAAGCAAAAATACATAGCTTCATATATTGGTATTAAACCAGAGAGTCTTAGTCGATTGCGATCAAAATAATACCTTAATTAACAATTGTTAATGGAAAAGATACCCTGTGTGCTTAAATTCATCATCATAAATTTAATTCTGTTGAATTAGCATAGGAGTTCGTATGAAACATGTATTAATAAGCTACCACCCTTATGAAAAGTCCTTCAATGCGGCAATCGTCAAGCGAATAAAAGAGGTGTTACTTGAGAATAAAGGTCATACAGTAGAGCACATTGATTTGGCTCAAATTCAATTTAATCCAGTAATGACAGCAAAGGAGTTATTTGAATTTTCGCAGGCAAGAACTCCACGCGGAATAAAAATTGAAAATTTGGATCCACTCTCTGTTCAATTTGCAGAAAAGATCAATGGATGTGACCATTTGATTCTGGTTTTCCCAATCTGGTGGGAATTGATGCCAGCACAGATGAAAGGATTTATTGATAAAGTTATTTTTCCAGAATTATTTTATACATATAAAAGTGAATTTTCAATGAAAGCAATTTCTAATACTTTGAATAAAGTAACAGTAATTACTACGATGAACACTCCACATTTTTTGTATTCTCTCAAATATAAAAATTGTGTTTACAATGCACTTGTAAATGGAACATTTAAAAAACTTGGAATTAAGAATGTTCGTTGGATAAACTATGGATTTGTTAAAAAGATTAATGACAGCAAACGAAAAAGAATTTTAGAAAGAATTCCCCAAAATTTATCAATATAATGCAAAAAATGGTAGCTCGCCCCTTTGTTGAAAAGTTAACGCTTTCAGTCATAAAAATTCCGCCGGGCACAAATGTACCCGGCGAACAAAAAAATGTCTGATTTATGATTCATAGGATGAATAAGATTATTGGATAGAAAACCGGACCCTGAGTTCGATCCGCCGGCTGGCGGAGAGAGTATCGAAGGGCCGTCCGGTAACAGTCTTCTGAATTAAAATTATTGGGATGAATATGATTATAGGATTATAAAAACGGATATTTCCTAATCCTGTTAATCTTTTAATCCTATGCATCCTAATTCAGACAGAAAAAATGATATGATATTACATTGTGATATATTTATTTTAATTTTTATGCAGGACTCAAGTTATGCCCTATAATTCCGCCGGGCACAAATGTACCCGGCGATCAAAAAAAAGTTTGAATTATGATTCATAGGATGAATAAGATTCTAGGATAGAAAACCGGGCCGAGTTCGATCCGCCGGCTGGCGGAGAGAGTATCGAAGGGCCGTCCGGTAACAGTCGTCTGAATTAAGATTTTTAGGATGAATATGATTATAGGATTAAAAAAAACGGATATTTCCCAATCCTGTTCATCCTTAAATTCTATGCATCCTAATTCAGACAGAAAAAGTGATATGATATTACATTGTGATATATTTATCTAAATTTTTATGCAGGACTCAAGTCCTGCCCTATAATTCCGCCGGGCACAAATGTACCCGGCGAACAAAAAAATGTCTGATTTATGATTCGTAGGATGAGTAAGATTCTAGGATAGAAAACCGGACCCTGAGTTCGAGTGAGCGTCAAGCTCACGAGAGTATCGAAGGGCCGGCCGGTAACAGTCGTCTGAATTAAGATTATTAGGATGAGTATGATTATAGGATTAAAAAAAACGGATATTTCCCAATCCTGTTCATCCTTAAATTCTATGCATCCTAATTCAGACAGAAAAAGTGATATGATATTACATTGTGATATATTTATCTAAATTTTTATGCAGGACTCAAGTCCTGCCCTATAATTCCGCCGGGCACAAATGTACCCGGCGATCAAAAAAATGTCTGAATTATGATTCGTAGGATGAGTAAGATTTTAAGATTTGAAAAACAGACAATATCAATCCTAATCATCCTTAAATCTTAATTCAAACACGAGGGGAAATAATTGGATAAATAGAGTTTATCCATTCTATTGCTTTCCCAAATAGGAGTTTGGGAACGAGTAATTAACGCAGAGGCCGCGAAGGATTTCTCTGCGTTACTCTGCGCACTCACCGTTAATTAAAAGGCCGTTTCTTATTTTACATTCAGTTTTTCCTTAATAAACGTGCAAATCTCGTCTTTGGCTTCTGTGGCTTCGGGAAAGATGGGTGCACAAGCGGGATAGCAGTGAAAGAGTCCTTCACCCACGCGCAGGGTTACATCCACACCTGCGGATTTCGCTTTTTCCGCGAATCGGGTCGTATCGCTGAGCATACCTTCATCACCACCGGCAAACATGAGCAGGGGCGGGAGACCTGACAGATCGCCGAACAGGGGAGAGATCAGGGGATTTTTGGGATCATTATCCACGCAATAATATCCGCTGAACACTTTTTGCGCTTCTTTCCAGCAGAGGGTATCTTTTTCATCGTTAAACTGCCACGATTCACCAGAGTTGGTGAGATCGGTCCATGCGGACAAGCTCACTGCTGCTCCCGGCAGGGGAATGTTTTTCTCTTTTAACGCCAGCATGGTTGCATAGACCAGGTTACCGCCGCCGGAATCTCCCATAAAGGCAATGTTTTCAGGTTTTATACCATTGTCCAACATGTGCTGATAGACTTTGAGCGAATCATTCAATCCTGCGGGGTAGGGATTCTCCGGCGCCAGGGCATAATCGAACAGCATGGCGCCTATGCCGGTATCCTGTACGAATTTCGCGACGATACTGCGGTGCGCGCTGATGGAACCGAGGACCAGACCGCCGCCGTGAAAATAGAGGATCGCTTTGGATTTGTCCGTATTGGGCGGGTACATCCATTCGGCATCCAGCCCGTCAATGTCAATGGGAGCGAGTTCAAATCCTTTCGGCAGTTTGCCCCAGAACCCGCCGCCGCGTTCTACCTGGGCGCGCAGTTTGGTAAGGTCTGTTTGTTCATCCACAGAGGTGGTCCGTTTTAATCTGAACTCCATCAAATGACGGTGCTTTAATATGAATACAAACAGTTTACTTTTAAAACTTGGCATGTATGGTTACTCCTTGATTTCAGTTAAAAACATCCCGGAAATGATCTCCAAATCCGGGGATTTATAAATATCCGGGTGCATGGCCCGATACATGGCAATGCCATTGATAGTGTTCCAGAACAATTGGGCCATTTCAGCAGGATTATGATTTTTTATGGTACCGTCCTGCTGGCCCTGGCGCATGATCCCCTCCATAACCTGATAGGGGGTGTGCCAGTATTTTTGAATTGCTGTTTTGGCTTCCACAGGGCTCGCATCAGACAATTCCGCGTGGGCAATGAGAAGGTAATAATTGGCCGCATTTTTACTGTTTTCAAATCCTTCAAGCAGGGCCTTTATTGCCATTTTGATCTTTTCTGCGGGAGAAGAAGGGTCAGCTTCCAATCCCTTGCTGGCGGCAACAAGCCGTTCAAAGGCGCGGGTCACCAGTTCGGTAAATATCTCTTCCTTTGAAGCGTAATAATGATACAAAAGTCCCTGGGACATGTTGGCAGCCTTGGCAATATCCGTGATCTTTGTTGCTGCCAGTCCACGGGACGCAAAAAGGGTAAGCGCGGTTGTAAGTATCAGCTCAATACGCTCGTCCCGGAGTTTTTCATTCAGTTCTTTATTTCTGGCCAAAATGAATACCTATTATTGATTGAAATTTTATTCAATGAATATAGTGATATTAAATGTGGTTGTCAAGAATTATCTGTTTAGAGTAGTCAGTATTCAGTTATCAGTTCTCAGTTCACAGGTGAAATGGGCTATAGCTATAAGCTATAAGCTGTAAGTATGGAGTTATCAGTAGTCAGTAATCAGTCTTCAGTAAAAGCTTGAGACGCGATAAATGAGCACAGAACCGGGCCCTGAGTTCGAGTGAGCGTCAAGCTCACGAGAGTATCAAAGGGCCGATAATTGATAGCAGGGCCTTGTCCTTCGATACTCTGCCTGCGGCAGATACTCAGGAACCGGCCCTGGTGGATTGTCTGAATTAAGACCTTGATTAAAGGATTATCCTGATTCACTTGATTGGAAAAAGACCGGTTGCTGAGTAGGTCCGTGAAACGGACCATATCGAAGCGCCGGCAGGTAACAGTCGTCTGAATTATGATTTTTAGGATGAGTAAGATTATTGGATATAAAAAACGGATATTTCCTAATCCTATTTATCCTTGAATCCTTTACATCCTAATTCAGACAGGTAAAAATAAAATCTTCCCGGTGACTGTTGAAAAAGCCATTAACTTTCCTGCCCAAATAAAATTTGAGCAGGAAAGTTGGCCTCAAGCTGTGCTTGGAGAAGATTCCTCAATGCACAAATCTCTAATTTACAGAGATTTGCGAAGCAGAGCTTCGCTCCATAGTTCCGTCCCAAATCGGAATTTGGGACGGAGAATCCTTGGTGTTTTGAAGCCGTGACCTATTTCAACAGTCACCGGGACGTATCGACGGGCCGGGCGGAAACAGTCGTATGAAAAAAGATTTTTAGGATGAGTAGGATTATCGGATTTAAAAAGCGGATACTTTCCCATCCTATACATCCTAATTCAAACAGGGAAGAAATATACCCGGCGATCAAAGATTTTGATTTAAGGATTATCTTGATTAGAAAAATGTCGGTTTTCCTGGTTCCGTGTCTCTGCCGCGGAACCTAAAAATCAGTTTATAGCGTGCCCAGTCAGAGCCAAGGCACGAGAATAAAAAAAAACAAATACTACTCCGTCCGAAATTCCGATTTCGGACGGAAATGGTACACATAAACTCTGTTTATGTGAATTCAAGTAGTTGAAAATATATAAAAAACCCAATTAAATGGATAAACAGTGTTTATCCTTGCCATTTGCTTCCATCCGCCAGCTGGTGGATGGGCCGATGAAAATCTAATCATGTAAATCTTTTTAATCCTGTAATCATGGTTTTTGATCTGGCCATTCAAATTTAATATGATTACTGCTGATAAAAACAACGTTCATGTAAATCCAAGTGCATTTTACTGTTGCGCCTTTATCAGGTAACGCTTATACTGTAATATACTTGTCTATTTTGCTTTCGGTAACGTTCTTGTCATTTTACAGGAGCACACCATGAACGAAACAATAAATTTTACCTTGAATGGTAAATCGGTTTCTGTATCCACAGACAGTAGCCGCAGTCTGTTATGGGTATTGCGGACCGAGTTTGAACTTACCGGTACCAAATACGGCTGCGGAGAGGGACTCTGTGGTTCGTGTACGGTCCTTGTCAATGAGCGTGCAGTCCGATCCTGCCAGACACTGATTAAATCAGTGCAATCCAAATCTGTCATTACCATAGAAGGCTTGTCCAATAATGGCAGCCTACATCCCCTGCAAAAAGCTTTTATTGAACACAATGCGGTCCAGTGTGGATTCTGCACACCCGGGATGATTCTGAATGCTTATAGCTTATTGATGGAGAATCCAACTGCAACAGAACAGGAAATAACAGAGGGCATGGATGACAATCTTTGTCGTTGCGGATCGTACAAGCGCATAGTACAGGCCATTTTTACTGCGACTGAGGAAATGCGTAAGGGAGGTGCACGATGAAAAATCAGAATATATCCGCATCTCTGTTAGTTGAATTATTGCAGGTACAAAAGATTGATCGTAGACAATTTATTCAAACCAGTGGCGGCATTGCTATATTGTTTTCGCTGTATCCAACCATTACTGTTGGACAGGGGAACCGAAGGGGATATCCCAGTAATTTTAACGCATACCTGCTCATTGGTGCAGATGGTCGGGTGAGTTGTTATACGGGCAAGATAGAAATGGGGCAAGGTATAATAACCTCCCTGGCACAAATGCTGGCAGAAGAGCTGGATGTTGCACTCGATCAGGTGGATATGGTCATGGGTGATACATTGTTGTGTCCCTGGGATGGCGGTACCACCGGATCACGAAGTACCAAAGTGTTTGGTCCTGCGCTTCGTCGGGCAGGTGCTGAAGCAAGAGCGGTACTGCTGCAACTGGCATCTGAAAAGCTGGGCATTCCGGTTGAAGGGCTGATGGTTCGCAACGGGGTAGTATCTTCAAAATCAGATCCGGATAAATCGGTTAACTATGCAGAATTGGCCCAGGGCCGGCGAATTGAACGCAATGCAGAATCAAAGATAAAACATTTTAGCGAGCACAAGGTATCCGGTAAAGCTATCAGGCGTTCAGACATCCGGGATAAAGTTACTGGTGCAGCCAAATTTACCGGGGATATCCGTTTACCCGGTATGCTGTACGCCAGAGTATTGCGTCCTCCGTCTCATAATGCAAAATTGAAATCAGTAGATACAACGACGGCAAAATCAGTGCCCGGTGTGACGGTGGTTGAGCAGAACGGTCTGATAGCCGTATTACATGAACAGCCCGATATTGCAGAAAGAGCCATTGATCTTGTAAAGGCAGAGTATGATAGTCCTGCCAGTGAATTGAATAATGAAACGGTATTTGATCATTTATTAAATCTGGAATCGGAGAAAAGACCGGTTACAGAAAAAGGGGATATTGCGGGTGCAAAAAGATTCAAGACTTTTGATGAAAAATATTATAACCACTATGTTGCACATGCGCCCATAGAAACCCATACCGTCCTGGTTGATGTAAAGAGTGACATGATCGATGTTTGGTGCTCTTCTCAAACTCCATTCCGTGTGCAGGAGAAAATTGCAGATGCCCTCAACGTAAAACCGGAGCAGGTGCATTTACGTACACCTTTTATTGGTGGTGGATTTGGCGGTAAAAAGTCCAGTACTGAAATAACCGAAGCTGCTCAACTGGCCAAAATTACCGGCAAGCCCGTGCAGATTGCCTTTACCCGCAAAGAAGAGTTCTTTTACGATGCGTTCAGACCCGCGGCAGTTATTCATGCCCGATCCGGAATTGATGAAAAAGGGCGTATCACATTCTGGGACTTTGATCACTATTATCCCGGAAACCGAAGCGCAGAACCCATTTATGATATACCTAATTATCGTGTTTTATCCAATCGGGCAAGTGATGTACATCCATTCGATACCGGAGCCTGGCGGGGCCCCGGCAGCAATACCAATGTCTTTGCCATGGAATCGCATACCGATGTGATGGCCTGGGCGGCGGGTATGGATCCGCTCAGTTTTCGACTGAAAAATTTAACGGATGAACGGATGGTGCGGGTGTTAAAAGCGGCTGCAGATCAATTTGGTAAAACATTTTTCAAAGGTCCCAGTGGAAAGGGATACGGCATTGCTTGTACGGATTATCTCAATACCTATGTTGCAACAATAGCCGAGGTTAAGGTGGATGAAAGAACAGGAATAGTAACAGTCAAGCGCGTGGTAAGCGCACAGGATATGGGTGAGATCATTAATCCATTGGGAGCAAAACTTCAGATTGAAGGCGGCATTACCATGGGAATAGGATATTGTTTGAGTGAAGAAATAGAATTCAATGGTGGTGAGATTTTTACAGAAAATTTTGACACCTACCCAATCACCCGATTCAGTTGGGCGCCTGTAGTCGAAGCAGTTCTCATTGATAATCCTGAACTTGCTCCACAGGGTTGTGGAGAACCTGCAATTACTACCAGCGGAGCAGTCATTGCCAATGCGGTCAGTGATGCTATCGGGATAAGAATGCACACGCTGCCCATGACCCCGGAACGTATTTTAAATGCCATAAAAACAAGAGATAAACAGGAGTGATTATATGAATAAATTAGTTATGATCAGTTTGTTGGTTTTATCAGTTTTGGTTTCCTTGTATGCTATTGAAAGGTCGGATGAATATTTGAGCAACTGGCCGGAATGGCGGGGACCTCTGGCAACTGGTATTTCTCCCAATGGAAACCCTCCAACAGAATGGAGTGAGACACAAAATATTAAATGGAAACTTGATGTTCCGGGTAGGGGACATGCAACCCCTATTGTATGGGGAAACCAGGTCATATTGTTAACCGCTATAGAAACGGGGATAAAAGATACTGGTTCGAATATTCAGGAAAAAGCAAGTGGAGGCCCCCCGCTTGTTGCAGAAAGTATATTAAATTTCTCAGTACTGTCGGTGGATATTAAAGATGGCAAGACCCTTTGGCAGACAACAGTTTTGGAAGAGCAGCCGCCTGACGGTACACATGAACTAGGGAGCTGGGCCTCAAATTCTCCGGTTACTGATGGGGAGCATATCTATGCATACTTTGGTTCTAGAGGAATCTATTGTCTTAATATGCAAGGCAAGCTAATTTGGAAAAAAGATTTTGGCAAAATGGAAAAGGTACGCAGTTTTGGAGAAGGCAGCTCTCCGGTTTTGTACAAAAATATGTTATTCATTGTTTGGGACCATGAAGGAGATTCCTTTATCGTGGCTCTTGATAAATTAACCGGTAAAGAGCTCTGGAAAAAAGAGAGGGATGAAGGTTCATCGTGGGCAACTCCTTTTGTTGTAACGCATGAGGGAATGGATCAGCTCATAACCAGTGCTACGAACTTTGTACGCAGTTATAATCCTGTGAATGGAGAGATTCTATGGCAGTGCAGTGGTCTTACGCGTAATGTTATCCCTAATCCTTTGTATCTTGATGGAATTGTTTATGTTATGAGCGGTTACCGCGGTAATGCTTTGCTTGCAATTGATCTGAATAAAGCCAGTGGAGATATAACCGGTACCGATGCCATAGTCTGGCAATATGATAAAAATACACCCTATACACCCTCACCTGTGCTCATGAATAACATGATTTATATGCTGCGAGCCAATAATGGTAAACTTTCCTGTCTGGATGCAAAATCCGGAAACGAAATCTATACCCTGGAAAATCTGGAAGGTGCGGGAAATGTCTACTCTTCTCTTATGGGGGTACAAGATCGTATATATGTGACCGGATTGAATGGTACCTTTTATGTTATTAAAGCATCGTCTCAATTTGAGGTTATAGCTAAAAATACACTGGATGACAAGTTTGAAGCGTCTCCGGTTGTAATTGGCAAAACATTGTTACTGCGGGGATATGAGAATTTGTATTGTATCGAGTAACACACCGGATTGATAATTGTTCAGAGATCCTGTAAATTTTTCAGGATCTCTGTATAATGGGGGAAGACGTTTCGTCATTTTGTATAAAAGTTTCCCAAAAGAAAATTATTTGTGATCTTTTGTAAAATTGTTTATGTTATATTTCTCTGCAGTAAACATAATTCGGTATATGAATACTTTTCTACCACAACAAATGCTGCTATGAAATGAAATCAGTATTAATCTTGCCACCACAAAAAAGAGTTGTAAATTATGAAAAAGATCAGTCGAAAAACATTCCTCAAGGCAAATACTCTGGCATTAACAGCTGTATTGAGTCCCGGTATCCTCTCTAGTAAAAATGATAATAATGAAAATGATATTGATGTTGATTTTATGAATCGTTTGGTGAAAAGTAATGATGAATATGTAGATCATCTTTTTACCCGAATGGAGGATTCAAGGGGGATACAGTATTACAGATATTTAAGCGGACCCTTTGCAAATTTTTCTGCTGCTTATTGCCATCCGGATTCAAGCTATTTCAAGTCAGAAAAAATTGTTCCTGTTCTTGAAATGATAATTGATAAATTATTGGAATTACAATACCCTAATGGCACGCTGGATTCCGGTGGGAACCGGCAATCTCCTCCCGATACTGCTTTTTTATTGGAATCATTATGTCCAGCAGCGATTATTCTTAAGCAAAATGATTTTGAAACGCTTATAAATGTTAAACAAAAGCTTGATAAATTTTTACTTGCTGCAGGTGAAGGCCTTCGATCAGGCGGAGTGCATACGCCCAACCACAGGTGGGAAGTCAGCTCTATGCTTGCACGTTTATATTCAATCTATAAGGACCAAAGGTATCTTGACAGGGCAGAGGAATGGCTGGCTGAAGGGATTTACATTAATGCTGATGGTCAATATCCGGAGCGGAGTAGAAATTATGCAACTGTTGAGAATAATGCGTTTATTCATCTCGGTGAAATTTTAAAACGACCCGAGTATTTTGATATTGTTCAAAAAAATCTGGTTTCTACCTTTTATTACATGGAACCGGACGGTGAATTGGTATGTCTGGATTCAAGAAGACAAGACCAATACAGACCGATTTCTATACTAAAGTCATATCTCGATTATCGTTATCTTGCAATTATCAAAAATGACAGCTTTTTATCTGCAATAACTCGGGAAATTGAATCATTAGATGGTTTCGATCGTCAGGTTCTTTCCAGATCGTTACCCTTTTTTATGACCAGTAAGGTATTGCAAAAGAAATTACCAAAAAGTTCGAATTTACCTGAAACCTATACAAAATATTTTTCTGAATCAGATCTGGTGAGAATCAAAGATGGCGACATTACCGCTTCCATTTATGGTGGAAATGACAAACCTTTGATTATTGCATCGGGTCGTTCTTGTATTCCTACATTTTTCACCTTTCGAAAAGGAAGTGCTATACTTGAATATGCACGACTATCAACTTCTTTTTTTAATACGGGTTATTTCCGAAGCGATGGCCTTGAAAAACAAGGTGATACATATATTTTATCTGAGGTAAAAGAAGGGCATTATTTTCATCCATTACCAGAGAATAAAAGAAACAAAAACGGTGACTATAAATTAACAGAATCTACTGATCGTCGTTTTTGGAGCAAGCTGGACTTTCCTTCAAGACCCAAAACCATATTGAAACTGGATACTACTATCAAGATTGATAAAATTGGCAAATCCTTCACAATCGATTTTAATATTTCTGGTGTTGATAATGTTGAGGTTACGGTTGATTTTTGTTTCAAGAATGGCGGTGTACTCGAGAATGTAGAATCAGGAAGAGACAATGATGATTTCTTTTTTAAAGAAGGTACTGCATCATTTGTTCAGGGCAAAGATTCGATTCATATAGGCCCCGGCAAATTTGAACATGCAAATATTAACAGGTTAGATGGTGAGGTATATTCAACTCACTTTGGTTCAATCAAAGGAGAGGGAACACATCTATATTTGACCGGAATGACACCATTTAAACATAAAATTACCATAAGTTAGATGAATTTAGAATATGTGTTTTTTCTATCACATATTCTAAATTGTTTTTACGGAAAAGGTCTTGTTGTTTTTTTAGCAATTTGTAGATTTAAATAATCACTGGAAATATTCAACATTCTGCGAATTTCCACAAATACTTTTATTTGTGGAAATTTCTTACCTGGAATTATCAATAAAAAGAGAATTTTTTTGCAAAAATGGTTGCATATTTACATTAAATTAATAAATTGTTAAATGTAAATAATTGTAAACTATTGTAAAGATTTGATGACATTTTGTTTCAGGTTAGGTTAGAAAAACAATACCACCTGGGGGATTTGGAAGAATTTGAGAACTTGTTTCGACAATTTTTTCAGCCACTTGTATTATTTGCAAACAAATTTATCTATGATCTCGATCTTGCTGAAAATATAGTCCAGGATGTTTTTATGAATATCTGGATGAATCGTGAGCAAATTGATTTTAAAGGGAATTTGAAAACATATTTATATACATCTGTAAAAAACAGGGCCATCAATTCTGTAAAACACTCAAAAATTGAACGAGAATATAAAGAAAAAGTAAGAATTGTTGAATCTGATTTTAATACTCCTGAAACGGAATTTGATCTTCAGGAAATGGAAAAAGACATCAATAAGGTGATTCAAAATTTACCGGATAAATGTCGTTTAATATTTCTGATGAGTAGAAATGACCATTTGACATATGCGGAAATAGCAGAAATTTTAGGAATATCTATCAAGACTGTTGAAAATCAAATGGGAAAAGCATTAAAAGCATTAAGGACTCGATTATCTGAATTGAGTTATGCAAGTTTTTATTAATTGTTATTTTTTCTCCCATTTTAGTTCATTCTATATCCCATCCCGCAATATTATTCCATACATCCAATTATCGACTTGATCTAAAAAAAAATAATAGAATGCAATAGGGGTAAAAGGCTATTGAATTGTATTATATACGATATCAAAAGATTGTAAAATCTATTCTGACTAATGAGGTAGAAGTGCACATAGATTCACAATTAATCGCATTGTATTTAGCTAATGAATGTACACCCGAGGAAAAGCAGTTAATTGAACAGCAAATGATGTTTGATCCGGAATTAGCAAAAACAATTAAAAAGTTAAAAATATCTACAAAAATTAAAGAACAACCTTCCAGGCCAATTAATACAAATGCTTCATGGCAACAACTGCAACAAAGAATCGTTTTAGAAACTGCCAAATCATTTTATAAAAGTCCGGAATTCAAATCTACAATCCAGCATAAACATAAACATAAACATAAACATAAGCGGTCACTCCAACTGTTGCGCTATGCGGCAGTTATTATTTTTGCTGTTACATTATCCTATTTTTATTTTGGAGGCAATTTAAATTTACCCTGGCAACAGCAAGCATTTACTGAGGCATATGAGACTTTAAAAATAAATAATGGGGAACGTCAAAATATTACACTTCCTGATGGCAGTCTGGTAACTGTTGATGCAGGTAGTGAAATCAAATATTTTACAAAATATGAGAATGAACGTCATGTATACCTTAAAGGGGAAGCCTGTTTTAATGTAGCACATGATGCAACAAGACCTTTCTTTGTCCACGCTGAACAAGCAATTGTTCGTGTTGTGGGCACTCGCTTCAATGTCAGGTCCTGGCAAATTAATCCGGATGTTGTAATAACCGTAGCTGAAGGCAAGGTACTGGTTAGTCGTTCGGATTCTACACAGGAAGACGACAATACTGTTATGCTTACCAAAGATCAACAAGGTACTGTTCCATTAACGGGGCCACTTACGCATTTAGATCATATTGATGCAGATAGATACTTTGGTTGGATGCAAAATGAAATTCATTTTGTTGATAGTAAAGTAAGTGAAGTAGTATCTCAATTAGAGCGTTGGTATGACTATAAATTTGTTTTTCGGGATCCCAACGCGCTTGAGCAGTTGATATCCGTACATATTCGTGGAGCGAATGTTGAAGAAGTAATACGGGTTATATCTGTTGTGACATCTACAAAGGTAAGCCGTAATGGAAAACTTGTAGAGTTTTTCCAAGAACTATAAATAATTATCGGAGGTTATTAAATGGTTCGCAATTTTACGATTCTTTTTTTAATTCTGTTTTTCAGTTTTAATTCCCTCATCTTTGCTCAGGAAAGAGTAGATAACAATAGTGATATTGATATCTATAAATATACCGGACAGTTAATGCCAGTGGAATTGTTGGAAAAGACCAGTGTCGACTTTCAGGATGTTCCCCTTGTTTTGGCATTAAATACATTAGACATGAATCATAGTTTAAACCTGAACTATAATACATCCAAAATTCCTACAGAGAAAAAAGTTAATGTACAATTGGATGATGTCTATGTACTAGAGGCACTGCTTGGTATCCTGAAAAATACCGGTATGTCCCTCGAGTTTACAGAGGGTGGAAATGTTGCAATCAGTCAACGTGCCGGACAACCGGGTGGCGGAGGTGCTTCTGCAAAAAGCAATTCCAAAATTACCGGTTTGATTTTGGATAAAGTTACCGGCGATCCATTGCCTGGTGCCAATGTTTTTATTGAAGGTACCAGCATAGGTGCGGCGACAAATGTTGAGGGTGAATACGTGCTTCCCAAAGTCTCGGTTGGTACTTTTGTTCTTGTTGTAAAATATATTGGTTATAAAGAATCAAGAGTAACCGTTCAGGTTTTACCGGGTAGAAGTGTAACGCAGAATATTGAACTTGAATATGAAGCCCTGGAAGGTGAAGCCGTAGAAATTACTGCTCAGGCAGAAGGTCAAATGGCCGCTATAAACCAGCAAATTTCATCACCCACTATCAAAAATGTGGTTGCTGCTGATAGAATTCAGGAAGTGCCAGATGCCAACGCAGCAGAATCAGTATCTCGCTTACCGGGAATTTCTATTGTAAGAAGCGGTGGTGAAGGTCAAAAAGTAACCATTCGTGGTTTATCTCCCAAATATAATGTTATGATGGTTAACGGTGTTCGTATGCAATCCACCGATAGAAATGACCGAAGTGTGGATTTGAATATGATTGCTCCCAATATTCTTACGGGTATTGAAGTAACCAAAGCACTTACTGCTGATATGGATGCAGACGCTGTTGGTGGTACGGTGAACTTGAAAATTGGTAAAGCAGCTGATGGATTTCACAGCAAGTTTTCTGTACAAGATGGTTATGGCTCAATGGCTGATACTTATGGAAACTATAGACTCAATGGTCTGGTTTCAAATCGATTTCTGAATAACCGGTTGGGTGTTCAGGTATCCGGATATTATGAAGATATAAATCGAGATTCAGATGTTTTGAGTGCCACCTGGAGTATTAACCGTTCTACCGTTACTGAAGAGGGTAGTGATCTGCTGCTTTCAGAACTTGATGGAGCAAGCATTGTCAACAGAGTTACTGATAGAAAGAGAGCAGGTGGTGGATTGGTTTTAGATTATGAATTGCCATTTGGTTCTTTAATATTCAACAATTTTGTAAGCAATCTTTCTGAAGAACAGCAAGTAGTAAGCAATTCACTCTATACTGCTGGTGGTTTTTCTGCATATGGTTCATTGAATGAACAAAGTAATACTGTATACAATAACGCACTGCAGGGTGAGTTTGAATTTTTTAATATTGGTATGGATTTCTCTGTTTCGAATTCAGTTTCAAAACAAAATCGCCCTGGTGATTTGACAATGGATATTGGTACCGAACAAGGTCAAACCGGCACACTCATCCCTGAAGGTTTTGTTGCCAGAGAATCAGAACCCGATGAGTTTTTAAATACTGTCTCTGTTACAGAAAAGCTCAGAAGTACAAATTTCTATACCCTGAAACGTGATGTTCAAGAGTCTGCACAGGAAGCCATGCTGAATTTCAAGGTGCCCTATAAATTTACCAATGCGATTTCAGGAAATGTCAAGTTTGGTGGAAAATATGCTCATAACAAAAGAGACAATGATGAGACACAATGGTTTAACAAACCCGACAGAAACCGTGTAGGCGAGTTGTTTGTTCAACTTTTAGAAGACTCGTTGTGGACTGATTTGGGTCTTGCTCCCGAAGACAGAAACCTGGGTATGAGAGCGTTTCTGTTTGAAAACGAAAATTACGATGTAGGTGATTTTCTTTCAGGGCAGGAAGGAATCAACAGCTTCTTTTATAAACCGGATTTTGACAAAATGCAGCATTTTGAAGATCTTGCAAGAGCAAATACGGTTACAGAAAATGGTGTAACTTATCCCGCATATCCGATTCAGGAAGAACCCTCTCGCAAGTATGATTATAATTATACCCGCGATTTATCAGCTTTTTATGTCCAAACCGATATGAATATTGGAAAATATATTACCTTTTACCCTGGTGTTCGTTACGAAAAATATAATTTTGATTATACTGCTTACTTTACCGAAAGATATGGTCCCAGTGATCTCGATTATAGAAGTGAGGAAATTAATGTTGATTCAATCAATGTAATAGAAGGTGAAAACTGGTTCCCACAAATGCAATTACGTATTAAACCCTTTGAATGGTTGGATCTTCGTTTGGCAAGCACAAAAAGTATAATTTATCCAGATTATCGTGCCGTTTCTCCATATCGTTATCTTAATACCTATGCCAGTGTTCCATATTTATTCATTGGAAATCCATTCCTTAAACCTGCAATTTCTCAAAACTATGATGTTTATGCATCTGTATATGATAACTTTATTGGATTGTTCACAGTTGGTTATTTTTACAAAGAAGTGGATGATTTGATTGTTGCAACCAATTTTAGAACCCGAGATCCGCAAGATATACATAATATGATGGCCCTTTCAACAGTTCAGGATACTGAAATAGATACCTGGATTAATTTGGAAGAAAAATCATATGTTAAAGGTTTTGAATTGGATTGGCAGACCCATTTCTGGTATCTTCCTACAAAACTCAAAGGTTTAGTCTTTAATCTTAATTATACGCACATAAAATCTGAAACAACCTATCCATTCCAAACATCTGTAAAACAGGGTACAGGTCCCTTTGCAAAAACTGTTTTTGTCGATTCGTCCAGAACAGGGCGTATGCCAAATCAACCTAATGATATTCTGAATGCTACCTTGGGTTATGACATCGGTGGATTTTCTGCTCGCTTGTCATTTGTATATCAGGATAATGTACTGGTCTCCACCAACAGTACATGGGATGAGCTTGATGCATATACTGATGCTTCTTACCGCTGGGATTTTACAGCAGTACAAAAACTTCCCTGGGTTGAAGGTGTAAAGGTTTATTTGAATGTCAATAATATTACAAATGAACCTGACAGAAACTTTATCAGTGTGCTGGAAAAATTAAATTCTGTTGAATATTATGGCATGACAACAGATTTGGGTATTAGGTATGAATTTTAATCAACTGTAAAATTATAACAAAAAAATCAATAAGGAGGTGTGTAACAATTTTTTTAATTGATTTAAAAATTCACAAGTAACCTTGGTCTTTTTAATGGGAAAAGGAGATTTTTATGAGAAAAGTATCGTTACTATTCGTTGTTATGTTCTTGTTGGGAACATCTTTGATGGCTCAAACCACTTTGGATCCAGGTCTGTTCGTAAATGATCAGATAACTGGTCCTGGTGTTTATTTGGTTGAAGCGGGTAATGCTTATGCTTTTGACGGACGGTTGGATGTTGTATGGGACATTACTATTCAAGGTCCAGATGTTGACTGGATTTTTACTACTGAAAATCCACCTGTATTGGTTAATACTCCTGCTGAAGATGGTACAGCCAGACAATTTATGGAAATTGGTGCTGGTGGTAGTGTAACCATCAAAAATCTTGTTATGAGCGGTCTTCATAGCAATGGAGCAGTTGTTGGGACTTTTATTGCAAACGTTGCTGGTAACGGTTATACTGCTGACAATGTTGCATTTGTTGATTGGACAGACTTTGCTTACAGAAATCAGGGTACTGGCCTTGATATCAGCATTACCAACTGTGTTTTCCTGAACGGTGTAAGATTGAGCTACTCTCCGTGGGGTGGTTTCCCAATGCGTATGGACGTAGCTGGTGAAAGTGTACTGGTTGAAAATAATACTGTTGTTAACTCTGGTAGATTGCTGGGTAACAGCGGCCCCTGGTTTAACGCTACAGTACATGAACTTCATAATACATACTTGAATTTCACCAAAGCCGGTCATGAACAACGTGCCTATGAAATGATTCAAGCAAACAATATATTCTACAATTATGATTTGTGTGGACATCATATCACAAATAATGTTTATGATTCCTATTTTACCACCTGGAATTATTTTTCAGACGCAAAAACCAAACTGGATTCAATCTCATTGTATCTTGGACAAAACCTGTTCTTCCGAGAACCCGAGGTTTTGGACTGGTATGCAGCTCAGGGAGATACAATTGTTCCAGGTTTGTTGTGGGAACATGCAGATGTTGATTCTTTTGTAACACTCGATGATGATTATACAATTGGTACCAACTATGCTGATTTTGTACCTGGTTTTGTAGATGGTCCGGACAATCAGGAAAAAATGTTACAGTTCTTGTCAGAATACTGGTATGAAGATACACGCGGTGTTGATTGGCCAGATTGGCGAGTACCAACTGGTATTACCTGGGATGAAGGTACCGGTTTACCTGTTATTGATTGGCCGCCCGCACTTGATTTAAGCTATACTAACACTTATTTGCAGACTGCTGGTACTGATGGTTTACCACTTGGTGACTTGAACTGGTGGCCTGAAGCAAAAGCTACTTATATTGCAAATAAAGACCAGATTGTTGCTGCATTGAGAGATTCTATTGATAATGCAACCGGTTTGTATGTTCCCGGTTCTCCAACTCCAATGTTGACACCTGCTACCACAGCAATTGGTGATGACAATGCAGCTACTCCATCTGCTTACAGCCTGAACCAGAACTATCCGAACCCATTCAACCCCACTACTACTATTGAATATAGTGTTGCTAAAGCTGGCATGGTTTCAATTGAGCTTTACAATACTTTGGGTCAAAAAGTTAAAACTCTGGTTAATAGTAATCAGGTAAGTGGCAGATATGCTGTTACTGTAAATGCAAGTGATCTTTCTTCAGGTGTTTATTTCTATTCTATCAAAGCTGGTGATTTCAGCCAGACCAAGAAAATGATCCTGATGAAATAAAAAGTTTGATTATCTGTTTGCATGCAAGCCCGTCCGTCCACCAGTTGGTGGAATGACGGGCTTTTTTTTATTAAGGATAATTTTTATTTATAGTATTCTGCAATGCTTTTGATCAGTAATTCCCCAGATTTTTTATTCTCTGCTTTAGTATAAAAGCTGCCGCCACCTTCACAAAGGATAGAGGTAATGCCAAACTGTCCATACGGACCGTGGTTCCAATGGGATGCACCTTCTTTATTATAATCCTGTTTGCGTAACGGTTCTGCTAATAGATCCGTATCGTTTTTTATTATGATATCTCTTAAATCTGTCCATGGACCTAGTTTAGTGCCCATTTCCGGACCGTGAATAATGATTGATTCCACAACACCCTGCCAGGTATGCATGGCCCAGATATCGGTAACGGGATTGGGAGATTGCATCAACTCTTCTAAATCTTTTTGAAAGATAAAAGCCTCGTGTGCTTGTTCGTCCTTGTTTGAACCTTCAAGCCGATAAGAGCGGTTCATATCCACACCTTCAGCATTTACACGATACCATCCATTCGCCGGGGCATCCGGACTCATCATGAATACAAAATGATTGATGCTTTTATCAAGATAGGGATTTCCCTCATCGCTCAATAACCATTCCATCATGGCAATCATGCGCCATTGCGAGTTGTGCTCACCCGGATGTTGATTACTGAAATAATGCACCCATTTTTTACCGTTGGCGTTTGGATTGGTTACCGTAACCCGGTACAGGTTTTTACCTCCAAGGGATTTACCCAGGGTATGTACGGTGACAAGGGGGTTTTTCTCCCATTGTTTGATCATGGTTTCAATCTGTTCAAACGAGATGGGTACCTGATGACCAAACCAGACAGTGTCTTCTGTGAATGTGGGAAATACCAACACATCCATGTTTTGGGTGGGACGGTATTGCTTCCATTGAATGGGCTGCCAGTTTTCCTGATCGTAAGACCAGGAGTGGGCATACGAGTTAAACACGTAATGGGCTTCCGGATGATCAAATTCCACATCCAGTCGTAACGTATTACCTTTTGCGTTACCTGTGATCTGGAATTGCAGCATATTGCTCCAGTTATCGTGATATGGTGCATGCCCCAGATTGATTTTGAAATAGTTTTTTCCGAGTTTGGATATTTTTGCCCCTTGGGAACCCAATTCACCGTCGAATTTAAAATCGTTAACAGAAAGTTCCTGTTGGGAAAAACATGATAAAGTTAACATGAATGTAATAATGAAATAGAGTCTGTACTGCTTGAAAAGTAGAGCCATTATTTTCCTCCTGTGATTGAGATAATTTAGTAAAAATTTTTTTTATATCAATAATTTTAATTGGGAGGTGCGAAAAGGCAGATGACAGAAGACAGATGTGAAACGGAAAACAAAAGTATTCTGTTATCAGTAGTCAGTTATCAGTCGTCAGAATGGTCTGGCCTGTCTTTGTCACTTTCCAGATGATCAATTTGGGAGAGAATTGAAATGGGCCGGTGCTTCGATACATTTGTTCGCCAGCTGGCGAACAAACACTCAGCAACCGGCCTTATTTTACTCCGTCAATTTTGTCTGTTTGAGAAGAGTGCTAATTGGTGGGACGAATGCTTTAAATGAATTCTCTGTGATGCCGTAATTTGTATTGCTATAATGGAGTACCCCACCGGTCCCAGTGTGCGAGTGCGCCAATAGGGACGAGCGTATCGAATGGCCGGGTGTAATGAGTAATTATTTATCAGGATCAGACTCTAACTACCAATTAATATATAAAAAATAGTTAAAATGTTTTTGTTTATCTAAAATTTTTAATATTTTATTTTGTACAAAATAGAGGGGAGACCGATGGGAACGGTAAATCGATTTCAAGAATATATCCTAAATTCAAAAAAGATATTACGGACCTTTAATAATCCTTTAAAACGAATTGAGAATGTAGACAAAAAGGATACGCTTGAACGCAAATTCTACAACGAGGAAGCGTTGTCGTATCTTGAGGATTTTGATGAAGAATTGTTTCGTTACGATCCGGATGAGAAATTTCCACAAACGCACCAGTATTTTTACAATTATTTGAGTAATGTAAAAGGTAAACGCATTCTGGATGTGGGATGTGGTTATGGCTTTACTACAGTTAAACTGGCAAAATTTGGTGCACATGTAACTGGTATTGATATATCTGACAAAATGATAGAGTTGGCCCGTCGTAATGCTGAATTTAATCATGTCACGGATTTAACTGATATCCGGGTTATGTCCGCTCAGGAGACGGATTTCCCGGACGAGTCTTTTGATTATATTGTGGGATTTGGAGCGCTGCACCATCTTAATCTTGATCTGGTGGGCAAAGAGTTCCACCGTCTGCTCAAGCCCGGGGGAGAAGCGCTGTTTATTGAACCGCGTATTCCATTTAAATTTTTGATTTTTGTGAGAAGCTTGATCCCAACAAAGTGTTTTGAATCACCCGGCGGATCACAGTTGAATGAAAAAGATGTACATTATTTTGGCAGGTTGTTTTCCGAAATCCACATCGAGTATTTCAGTTTTTTAAAAAAGTTTACAAGGTTTCCGTTCCTGAAAAAATATGATGAGAAACTGGATGCTTTTGATACCAAGCTGGTAAAACGCTTCCGGTATTTAAAAATATTTTATTGGGCGTTTGTGCTGCGGTTTGTTAAATAAACCCTAATTCAAGGATTATTCGGATTACCTTGATTGAAAAGCCGATTAAACATTCCGGGATAAAGGAATCTGTATTGCAATCAGTAGATGTTGTTCAAAAGTTAACAATTTATGCGGATCTTTGATCCGCACACAGTCCATAAACGGACTGTACTCCATAAGGGATATTATAGTATTGTAACACCAGAGTTATGGAAAAAGAAATTGTAAATGTTTTCAAGTAGGGACCGGTCTCAGACCGGTCCCTACCTGATATTGATATTATTTGTGAATGCGATTATTAAAATATTTAAGGTTATCCTTTAAAAAGAGGACTTTTTTAGAAAAATCAAGCTAATCCTGTAATCCTTTAATCTGGGTTAATCCTTAAATCATGGTGAATCAAGGTCAATCAGGGTTTTATCAAGGTACTCAACTGCGGGGGATAAAAATATCCCATCATTTGTACTGCAACATCCATACGGTAGAGGGGATCCTGCATTAGACAAGCATGTCTGCTTGTTGCAGGTACGGTTGTGGTATATATACGGATGTATCCGTCAGATACGCAAATGACCTCTTCGCGCCAGTCGCCCAGACAGTCAGTAATGGCAATGGGCTGTCCTTCAATCTCGCCGATCTTTTCATCTTTATATTTCAAAATAGGAAACGTGCCCGGTCGGTAACTGAACGGTATGCGCACCTTGGTGGTGCCATCCAGCCAGTAAAAAGATCGGGGACCGTGGCGTCCCAAATCTTCATTACTGGCAAGCAATTCTCCTTGAGCATTAAAAAGCCAGCAGGTTTTGCCGTCACGTTCCATTCCGTAAATTTCCATACCGGGGTGGGCGGGATCGATATCTGCAACCATACCCCAATCGTGAATATGCGTGGTGGGAAAATCGCATCCCCACAAAATGCTGCCGTCTTGAGGATCAGCCAGGCAGATGCCGTTACGCGGCTGGGCGTCTTCAAAGCCAAACGCCAGTTCCAATCCCTCATGATCCGGATCTATATCAGCAAGGTAACTCCAATCCGGATGGCCCATGTCCATTCGCCATAGACATTTTCCATTGTCATCAATCACCGCAGATCCAATAATGATCTCGTCTCTACCATCATCATCCAGATCATATACATGCAGGGTATGGCCGCCTTGTCCCCGTAATGGTGGATTTTCATCCTCACCCGTCCAGCTCCACACCTTGACCAGCTTTTTGTCAATATAATGGTAGGCATCGATCAGCATTTTGGTATAAGTTCCACGCAATACCAATAGCGCGGGACGTTCACCGTCCAGATAAGCCACACCAATCTGATTACGATTGACGCGATTCCCTTTGTTGTCGCCCCAGTCCATTTGGTCTCCTCGGGCAATCCAGTCTACCCGTGCTGTCTCTTTACCGGTCACGCCATCCAGAACTGTGCAGTATTCCGGACCTTCCAGCACAAAGCCACCTTCACTGATGAGTGCTTCTTCTTTGGTTGCGGCATAGGGTGCGGATTTGAATGCTACCTCGGCCTTGCCGTCATTGTCCAGATCGAAAACAATAGCCGGTGTGAACCAGATACCCATATTCATGTTCCAGCCCAGGTCATGCCGCCACATGAGCTCGTGGGTACGTCCGTTATAGGCTTCAATTTTATAAGTATCGGGACTGTGACGCTGCCTGCCTGGATCAAGAGAACCTCTCGGTTGTTTGATGATATAATCATAAACGCCGTCACCATCAAGATCAGCTATTCCTATCTTGTTCGCGCCATAATCGCCATCCAGTTTGATCTTGATGCACGATTGGATTTCCGGATTTGCCGGTACGGTGGTTTTACGTGAGGGGAGCTGTTCTTTACCTTCTAAAACAGGAGTGATCCACCATGTATTGGATTGTTGAAGCGATACGGTAGAATCGATCAGGTTTGTAGATGTGGTGATGGGAGAGTCGTTGAGCTTGACAGGATTATTGTTGTTATCTCGATATACATTAAACGCAATATCGGGCGGGTCTGATTTTAAAAGCCGCCAGCCAATGTATGCGTGATTGTTTTCCATGGGCATGACTACCAGACCACGGTCCAGGATTTCGGTGAATTCTTTGGCAAAGGCACTACCAATCAACAGTAAACAGAACAAGAATCTCATAACTACTCCGGTTTTTAGTATAATTATTATACTTTTAATCTGTGCGGAATGCAAATAGTTTTTTCAGCAAGTAATATGAATTCAAATTATATGTAACTAAATTGAATTGAGTGAGTTTATGTAATTAACAAATAATAAAAAAACAATAGAACACATACAAAACGTAAAACACTGATTTTCACGGATAGAGAATAATAGTAATAGATGCTAAAAAATGCTTTATATAATGACATGACTAGAAAATTGAAATCTATAAAAATTTGTGATAATTCGTTTCATTTGTGTCATCTGTGTTCTATTAATTAGTTTGAAATATTTAAGAACCTTTATAGACCAGATTCTTAAATATCTAGCTAAAACCGTTATCTTTGCAACCTTTTTGATAACTGGATTGTCTATTATTTTAATAATTAATTCTAAATCTACAGGTAAATCCAAATGTTAAAACACAATCTTTTGATGATAGTCAGGAATATAAAACGCAACAAGAGTTCATTTTTTATAAATCTGATTGGTCTTTCAGCCGGACTTTTCTGTACTATTATGATATATCTTTGGGTAAATGATGAGCTGAGTGTAGATAAATTCCATGAAAAAGATAAACAGCTTTACCAGGTCATGCAGAATTTTTACCGACCAGATGGTATGCAAACCCTTGAAAATACCCCGGGTTTGTTAGCAGAGGCATTAGCAAAAGAATTTCCGGAAATTGAATATTCTGCAGCGGTTATGTCATTTGGAGGAAAGGGTATTCTATCTCTGGATAATCATCAGATACAGGCGAGTGATAATTTTGTGAGTCAGGACTTTTTTCATATTTTTTCTTATCCGCTGTTACGGGGCAATGCCGATCAGGTATTGTCTGACCCAAACTCAATCGTGCTGTCTGATGAAATGGCTGTGAAACTTTTCGGATCTGTTGACGATGCTGTCGGTAAAACCGTCAAATGGGACAAGGTCATGTGGAGTGTCAGTTTTCCTATTGATTACAAGATTTCCGGTGTGTTTGAAAAACCGCCATCTAATTCTTCTGTTCAGTTTGATGTCTTGTGTAGTTATGAGCTGCTACTGGAAAGATGGAGTGAGAATTTGGTAAGATGGACGAACCATAATCCACATACCTACCTGGTTTTACATGAAAATACCAATATTTATGAATTTAATGCCAAGATAAAGGATTTTATTCAAACCAAAAATCCAAATACCTCAAACACTTTGTTTATAAGGCCTTACTCTGATCGATACCTTTACAATCATTATGAAAAAGGTGTACAAAGTGGAGGGAGGATTACTTATGTGAGGTTGTTCTCCATCATTGCTTTATTCATTCTGGCGATTGCCTGTATCAATTTTATGAATCTTTCAACGGCAAAAGCTACCGGCAGATTAAAAGAGATTGGTGTAAAAAAAACAATCGGTGCCAACAGGACCACATTGATTATCCAGTATATTGGCGAGTCTCTGCTGATTGCGTTCAGTTCTCTTTTGATTGCGATAATACTGGTTATCCTTTTACTGCCTGAATTTAATTCTATTACCGGCAAGCATCTGGATTTTGTTATGGACTCGAGTAAGATTTTATCCATACTGGGAATTACCTTTTTAACCGGTATTTTCTCTGGAAGTTATCCGGCATTGTATCTCTCGCAATTCAATCCGGTTAGCATATTAAAAGGCAGGCTCATGAGTTCAATGGGTGAATTATGGACGCGTAAGGGGCTAGTAGTCTTTCAGTTTATCATCTCTGTTATATTAATTGTATTCGTTGTTATTGTGCACAAGCAAATAGATTATATTCAAAACAAAAACCTGGGATTAGCCAGGGACCATATCGTTCGTATTAAGCGGGATGTTCAACTGCAGAAAAATTTTGATACTTTTTTATTCGAGTTGAAAAAAATCCCCGGTATTGTGAACGCATCGAATTCGTCCGGAGATGTTACGGGGCACCATAGCAGTACAACCGGCGGGATACTTTATAATGCTGAAAAAAATGAGTTCCGTTTTGCAATGATGGATGTGAATTTCAACTTTTTTGAGACCCTGGGTATGACATTTAAATCGGGCAGATCTTTTTCAAAGGAATTCGGTTCAGAGGAATCAGCGGTCATTTTGAACGAAACCGGTGTTGAATTGCTGGGTATCGAGAATCCTGTAGGTAAAACTGTTGATGTTTGGGGAAAGAAAATGCAAATTGTTGGTGTAGTCAAGGATTTTCATTTTGAATCACTATATGATAAAGTCATGCCATGTTTTTTTAGAAAAAACAATCCCAATAAAGATTTTGCAAACAATATATGGGTGAAAATTGCTGCCGGTAGGGAACGTGAAACCCTGGAGCAGATGCGGTATTTATATAATGAATTTATTCCAGGACTCGAATTTGAATATCGGTTCCTCGATCAGGATTATGAAAAGCTATACGAGTCGGAACTGCGTGTTGCCCAATTGTCACGTTATTTTGCCGGTATGGCAGTCCTGATCTCTTGCCTGGGATTGTTTGGATTGTCTTCTTTTACTGCGGAAAAAAGACGCAAAGAGATCAGTGTGCGCAAAGTACTGGGTTCAAGCTCGACTCGTATTGTTTATTTATTAGCCGGTGATTTTACCCGCATTGTGATTACATCCATGCTGTTTTCATTACCAATCAGTTATTTTTTAGCCGGGCACTGGCTGAACAGTTTTGCTTATCGCATACCTCTGGATATACATTATTTTATTTATGCGGCAATTGTTACCTTGCTCATTACCTGGTTTACAATCGGTTCGCAGGCGATCAATGCCGCCTTGAGAAATCCAATAGATGCGTTACGTAATGAATAAGCCTTTTGATAATTTAGAACATGCTGATTTTGTATTATTCTATTATACCTGGATCAGTTGTAATGCATTGGAGAAAGTCAGTGGAAAGGGTATGGTAGTGGTATCGGAAAAGAGCAAAGTGTTGTTAGTCCATTACTCCTGCAGTTAAAAACCAGCGATTGTTTTCCTTGATAAAGCTGACTGCTTTGTCGCCGGCAGTTCCGGTAGCTTTATCACCATCTATGTTTAGATTTGACAGTTCGTTATATGGAAAAAACGGTTGTTCAGCCATTTCGGGCATGCTGAACATGAATGATAATAGTTCAGAGATATAGTTGACCGCGTCTACATGACCATACAATTTTTTTGCCCGTTTAACCATGTGTGCGTCAATGACTTCCTGCGGGGTTTCGCTGGTAATCTGCAGTGTTTCACCTTCATCCTCTTGTTCTTCCTTGATGCCGAATTTTTTCTGAATATCCTGATATTTCTTTTTATACTCTTCTGCTTTTTCACCCTCATAGAACTCGACAAACATATCTACGCCCATATCCGTTCCAAAAGCCAGCATGGGACGTTCAGAAGGTGCAACCAGTTTTATAAAGGAATTAAAATCCTTGACTGAACCGGCTTGTTTAGCTGCATCAAATACGGCCTGGGGAGTTTCTCCGCCTTCTGTATCGTCTGCAAAAAGCGGTAAAGCGTCAAGAAAAAGTAAAGACAAAACAAGGACCAGTATCGGTATATTACCCGTTCTAAGATAATGTGAGTAATTCATGATCAGTTTCTCCTCAATTAATAATTTTGTTTACCCTGATTGGGATATATCAGATATATTTTTTTAAATGATAATGTCAAATTATGGCTGACTATTTACAAAGCCCATTTCCGTTTCAATATCAAACGGGACATTCACAGTTTCGAGCTCTTGCCAGATAACGATTTCCAGATTCAGGTATTCGGGGATTGTTTTTGTATCAAGATTGTATTCCATTTGGGCAGCATTCCCAAAACTGAACGAGCCTTGTCCCCAACATTCAAGGGGATTTCCATCGGGGGTGTAAAAGCGGATGTCTTGCATGTTATCTTTTAATACGCGGCTGATCTGTAGAACCAGGGTGAGGTTTTCATCATCAATCTGAGCTTTCATTACCTGAATGGTTTCCTGATCAAATGTTGCGTTTGTGCCTGCTTGCAGCAGGAGGTTGTTAATCTTTTGGGTTAAAGATGTGGCAGCCAAACGCATTTGGATTTTGCCGGTTATGTGTAGTTTTGTAGCCTTTTCAGAAGGGATACACCTTGAGGAAACCTCAATCAGCGCAGAGCGTCCATCCTTGGAGATATCGGGAAAGCTGTCCCAGTGAACACCATCCAGCAGATTATAGTTATTGTTGTCAGTAAACTCGACAAGGCTGCAGTTTCGGTTCTCAATCTCAACAATGTTTTGGTCATTCGGCATTTTAACAAGTAATGCTAACGTAGTACCGGATTGCTGATTGAAAGCCACAAGCTCTGAACCGTTTAATCCGTGTCCGGGGCCTACAATACGGAGACCGTTCACATAAACATGCGGTGTTTCCTGCGCCATGAGCGAAAGGGAGAGTGATAGCAGTATTGCAAAAATGATAAAGCCGGGTGTTTTAATCATGATCTATAACTCCAGATTATTGGAGAAATGAATTACTTTTAAAACAATTATTTGTATGAACAAAATTCATTTTTGTGCAAAAATTATTTTTAATCTGAAAATATGATCAGTGTGGATTTTGTACATTATAAATGTAATCAAACCACAAAGAACACGAAGGAGTTAAACTGTTTATTGATGTTTTTACAAAAAGAGGATGAATTGTAATAAGATGTGTATATAAAAAAACCTCCCAAGGAATCAAGCCCTGAGGAGGTTGGAATATTTCATATTAAAATTATGGATTACGCTTCTAGTGCCTGTTTGAGTGCGGCACGGGCCAGCAGGCGTGTCGAGTCAAGAACGGGCAGGGGACAGTCATCCGGGTCTACCAGCAGGGGGATTTCGGTACAACCCAGTACCACGGCATCGCAGCCGTCTGCTTTGAGTTTTTTGATTACATCGTTAAAATACAACCGGGATTTTTCTTTGAAAATACCGTTAACCAGTTCTTTAAAAATAATATCATTAATCTTTTCGCGGTCAGGGCCGTCAGGTATTGACCATTGCATGCCCAGTTCTTCCAGTTTTTCAGGATAAACAGGTCCTTCCATCAGATATTTGGTGCCGGTGATTCCCAGTTTGCGGAATCCGCGTATTTTGGCCACTGTTGCCACACCTTGTACAATGTGCAGCCAGGGGATAGGTGAGCGGTCTGCTACTTTATCGAAAACCTGATGAATGGTATTGTCCGGGCAAATGGCAAAATCCGCTCCGCATGCTGCAAGCTTGCGGGATGAAGAGACCATGAGCTCTACCACGCCTTCCCAATTGTGACGATAGATATGTTCCATATATTCACCCAGGGGGTGTGTATGCATACTGATTTGCGGGTGCATATGTTCACCCATATATGCAGGGGCCTCGCGGCACAAGGTCTGATAGCATAGCGCAGCACCTTCTGCGCTGCAAGCAACAATTCCAATATGTTTAGCCATAATAATCCTTTGCGTTTTGAATCTGTTTGCTGCAATAAAATCGGGTAACCCGGTATTGCCAGGTTTATGGTATTGTAATCAACAATTATACCATTGTTGCAAAAGATTGGATATATTTCCGGTTATTTTTCATATTTTCCAAATAACTTCCAGAACCAGGAATGCACCTTGTGAGAGCCCGTGACTGGTGGTGCATACATGAGAATACATTGGTTGGCTATAAAATGGATGTCGTTTTCCTCACAAAAACGGATCGCATCTGATGATTCTGAACCTACCTGCATCCAGATATAATTGATGCCCAGATCATGTGCCTGGCGTACGATCTGTTCAGTCACTTCGGGAGGTACAACAGTTATCACCGCATCTACCGGTTCGGGGAGTGTATCTAAACCGGTATAGAGGGTTACCTCTTCCCATTGGCCGCCATTGCTGTTTACCGCAAACATGTTGAATCCTTTTTCAGCCATGTCTTTAAAAATCTTGTTGCCAAAGTTTTTACCACTGCGCGAAACGCCTACTACCGCAAAGTTTTTCAGTTCAATCAGTTCTTTTACCGTTGTCGTTGTCATTTTAATCCTGTCTTTTTCAGATTTTGTAAAAGATATTATTTTTTCTCAAATTTTTCAACACTATTTGCTACGGGTTTTACTGTTCTGAGGTATTTGTATATAGCCCGCAGGTCCTGTTCTTGCATCCCGGCATACATGGTCCAGGGCATTAGCGTGTTAAACTCTCCCTGGGCAACAGGTAAACGATGCATTACCGGATCCGCATAGCCCTGAAAACGCATCACAAAGTCGTCTTCGTCCCATGCACCAATACCCGTATCCTCATCCGGGGTAATATTGGATGTGCGTACAATTCCCCACGGCAAAATGAATTCATGTCCACCGGCAAACGTCATCTCTGTAACAAGCTTGCCCTTTTCCATGGGAGTGTGACAGAAATTGCAGCCTGCTACCGTTGCCAGGTATTCTCCATATGCAATCATGTTGGATGTATCCGGTTTGGATATGGTTTTATAGGGTTTGGGTAGCGTACGAAATATAAGGTTAAATGGAGGCTTTATACTCCGTTCCGGGATTTCTTTTTCAATAGAATCTAATGTTCTAATATAGGCAATAATGGACAATAAATCTTTTTCCGCCATTTGATTATAGAGCTCATGCGGCATAACGGGTGAAATATATTCTCCGTTTTTGTCCACACCGGATGTAATTGCCCGCAAAATTTCTCCATCTGTCCAATCTCCAATTGCAGCAGGTGTTATGTTTTTAGCGTAAACCGTGCCAAAAGCTTCATCAAAACGATCACCTCCAATTCCCAGAGTATTGTCTTTGGGTGGACCGGCATAGAATTCCCATTGCCGGGTTGAATGGCAGTCCATACAAACCGCTACATGATTGGCCAGATATTTTCCATGTTCAATCTGTTCAGGTGTGGATTGTACATGGATATCCGGTGCTGGGCCAACTTTTGGATATGTTTGTGTTATATAAAATAATGCTCCCAATACGAACAAAATCAGGACCAGAACAATACTGCCCAATATTTTTGCGGCTTTCATGTTTACCTCCAAGATGGTTATATATTAAAAACATGAAGCCTATTCGGCATATTTCTATATTGAAAACCATATTTTGTATGGGTGAGTAAATTGCAGTAGAGTGTGAAAACAGCCTGCAGAATTACTCTACAGGCTGTTTTAAGGTTTTATTTAAGATATAACAGCTTTTGCTGCTGGTTGAAATCATTCGCTTTAAAAAGTATGATGTATGTGCCTGAAGGCAAATCTAATCCGGCATCGGACTTGCCATCCCAATGGATTTCATGAAAGCCAGCCTGTTGTACTGTATTTAACAGCGCGCGTACTTTTTGTCCGGTAATGTTATAGATTGTCAGCGTAACCTGGCTGTTTTCTTTGAGTAGATAGGGGATACGTGTACCGGCATTAAAAGGATTGGGATAGTTTTGTTCCAACGCGTAATGCGTGGGAACCGCTTTTGTTTCAGATTTGGTAATTGCGGTTTGAATGCTTTCCGAGAATGCAGATGTATTGCCGCTGTCGTCAATGGCAATGGCATTTACATTTGTAAATTCGAGTGTATCTTCAAGGGCAAAAGTAAATGCACCACCGGCGTCTGCAATAGCCGAGCCCAGATATACTCTACCCTGATCTGCCGGATCATTGTACAATTCAACAGTGTTACCCGGACCAGCATTGCCGGTTATAACATCCTCAATTAAAGAAACCAGTTCTGGTGGGGCAAGTTCACGGTTACCACCCCAATGGATCATAATACCTGATTCATTGTTCTGGGTAATCGAGTTTTCAGTGAGTGTGTTATATATTGCACCTTCATTTCCTACTTCTATTCCGTATTTGTCATTAAAGGCAATGAGATTATAATACACACGTGTATTTTTTGAATCTCCAAAAATTGAGATACCGTTTTCTTCATTACCCCAGTCGTTTTCCAAATCTTCCAGACTGCCAATACGGTTGTACTCGATTGTGGTACTATCACTGTTGACTATTTGGATCCCATTAAAGTTATCACATATAATATTATCAATGACCTGATTGGAACTTGAGCTGCCTTCAATTGAAATGCCTGCAACATGGTTTCCTTTTACTTTATTTATTACATTTGAATAACCAATTTGATTGTTTCGGATAATGTTTGATGAGCAAAAAGTTGAGAGGAATATTCCTGAATCATCATTGTCGCAAATCACATTTCCTTTTCCTTCTTCACCAATAATACAGTTACTACAATTCTCCCATAGATGAATGCCCTCTTTATTAGCTCCGTTAAAAAATCCATTTGGGTCTAGCCCTATATAGCATTCTGTGATTTTTAAATCTTTCACATTTCTTGCAAATATACCAGCACCGGGAAAGCGATAAATATCCAATCCGGAGATTTCTACACCGTCAGCTAAAATTGAAAAACAACTGATATATTCATCAGGAAGCGCTTGCCCTGCGATTGCAATTTCAGGTCCTAGCGGATTGGGATCGTTTTCTAAAAATTCCTTTTGCGAGTTTCCTAATATTACCAGGCTGTCATCTGTAATTTCAGGTAATGCTGAATATGTATAAATCTGCCAAAAACCATCTTCATCATAGCTTCCATCACTAAAGGGTATTGCAAAGCGAATGGTGTCGGGCCCGGCATTTTTATTGGCTAATTCTATTGCGGCGCGTAAACTACCAGAACCTGAATCATTGGTGTTGGTAACACGAATTCCTGGTGAAATTTCTTTTTGTTCAACTCTATATACCAGTAATCCTAATTCATCGCATCCTACATACAACATGTTATCTTGAGATGAGATGCTGGTCACGCCACCGGAGATACGTGTCTTTTCTAGGGCAATTTGTGGGTTTAACGGATCAGACAAGTCAAATGCCTGCATACTCTGCAAACCTCCAATATATAATACACCGTTTGCAATATGACAGCACCAGGGATAATCCAATCCGGTTTCAAAACTGTCTATGACAACCGGAACAAGGGGTGTACTGGTGTCAATAATGCTAATATATTTTGAATATCTTTTGACTACATATATGTATTGATCATATACTGCAATATCATTTGCATTATCATCCATAGGTATGATCGTACTTTTTACAGGATTTGTTGGGTCAGAAATGTCATATAAATAGAATCCTATATTTCTATCTGCAACATATAAATATGGATATATTACGGTAGAGGCTGCTGGATCGTAACCGGTTTCATTGGATTCAGTAACCCACACGGGTGTAGCAGGATTCGCAATATTGTATACCTTGATCCCTTTGGGGTCCATTAAAAAGTAGAGATAATCACCATACGCGTTAATATCTGATATATAATTAGAGTAATCTGTGGCAAATATATTTTCAAATTGTGGAGTATAGGGATCAGTAATATTTACAATGTGACATGTTCCACTGTATTCTGCATATAGATAATTATTATACGGGAAAATTAAATCTGATATAAAGCCATTGTTATAATTAGAGAGTAATACAGGATTACCGGGGCTTTGAATATCAAATATTGACCAACCATCGAAATAAGCTGTAGTATAGAGTTGATCTTGATTTATGGTTAAATTCCCTACGGTTGGAAGCACACTTTTCCACTCTGCAGTCTGGATTAATGTATCAGCATCAGTCGCATCATAGGCTTTGAATCCCCGGGTCTCTAATGCCGCATAAAGATAATTTCCATTCATGTTCAGATTGACAGGGTTTCCGCGTTCAAGAAGTGAAGTTATTATTGCAGGATTGTTGATATCAGATATATCACAAATGGTAATGTGTTCATTTTCCGCTATAAACAATCTGTCATTATTAACTGCTATAGCTTTGGCGTGACCGCTGCCAAGATCCACAATCGATGTTTGTTGAACATCCGCAAGATTACTGATATCATATATTCGTAACAAATTGTTGTCCATGGCATATAAATAATTGCCTTCTACCCGAACCATGTAATTATATGTAGATTCCAGGTCAATTATAGTTAAAAGTTGAGGGGAACTGGGGTCGTTCACATCATAAATCTTGACGCTGCGTCTTTCCAAAATGAACAGAGTTTTGTTTTTATACCAACTATCTCTATAATCACCATGGATATACGTAACATATTGGGGATTTGTCAGGTCAGATACATCATAAATGTCAAAGCCATCCGTATTGCCAATATAGAGATAATTGTCATCATAAAATGCCTTGTGTATAGAATAGGCGTCTATTGTAAAGTTCCCTGTAACCTGTGGAGTTAGAGGCGTGGACATGTCAACAATATAAATTCCATCATATTCTGAAAGCACCAGTGCATTGTTATCTATCACAACAATGTATTTGATAATCGAAGTGGAAATTTTTGTTTTAGACAGGATTTGAGGAACATCCGGAAATTGTGCATCCAAAACAATCAAATTGGGACCTTCTATTGTCAGCACATACTGATCATACAAGGTGAACATGACATTGTTACCGCCAATTTGCATTTCATCTTTTAATTCCACCAGGTAACCCTCTGTATTGGGAAGAGTTGGATTTTTTTTGCTCAATAAAAATTGCGAGTATTCCGGATAGGGTGCGGGGTGTTGTTGTTCAGCAAACATGACTTGTGCCACAAGTAATAATAAAAGAATTATGATCTGCAATTTGATTTTCATAACAATCTCCCAATCATTTAAATGATTTGATAATTTCTTGCCAATATCATAAGAAATATGGAAAAATCTGCAATGGCATGAACAATAACCGGTAAAAGTAATCCTCCGGTACGTTTTAATAATACAACCATCATGATGGCAAAAGCTAAAGTCAGAAAAATTCCAGCAATGCCGGATGGAAATCCTGCCTGATAATGTAAAAAACTAAACCAGATTGCCTGCATGATTACTGCAGGAATCCAGCCTGTTGCTTTATTAAAACAGGGGAGTAGAATTCCCCTAAAGATAGTCTCTTCAAACAAACTGTTCAGCAGAGCAAAAAGCACTCCCAGTACCGGCAGAATGTATATCGGAAGGTTTGGCATATATTGCTCATGCGGATTCCCTGGTTGATTGATGTACCACAACACCAATCCCGTTACTGATAATAGTGCAAACACTAAACTGAGCAGTATAGAACCTTTAATTTTGCCTGCTTTGAAAATGTCAATGACCGGCTTTAATTTTTTGATCTTGAATATGTAAAGATAAAATGTAACCAGAGTGATTATATGAGTAATAAAATATACCTGGTATAATCCCGATTTGCGATATATGAAATTGAGTATGAAAAATAATACAATCATTTCAAGTGCGTTGCGGAACGAACGTAATCGATCAAATGGAGTGATAAACAATAATAAAATAATACTTGAAGCAAGGGTTATATCATGTAACCCGGATGATGGCAGGAGAAACATGATAGTAGGCATGAGAATAAAGTACACCATGTACAGTATTTGCCAGCGCATTATACCCCTTTAATGGGTTAGGTGAATTTTAAGCTTTGGATCATCCTGTTTGCAAGTGTCCCTGTGGTTCCCGCCAATGTTTAACAAAAGGATATTTAGAAATTAATAGAAATGTGATGAAAATCAAGTGAAATTGATATTAATTTTATATATTGAAATGTTTCAATTAATGTGCATTATTCCCTATTAAAAATTATCGTTTAAATTATAGCCCCAATTTTCTGGTTGTCTGTTTATTAACAAAATGGATGGTAAAAAAACAGAGATAGTATTTGATTTTGTTTATTTTACTTTATATTTTATCTTAATTATAGAGAGAGAGCATGAATCAACCATCCGAAAAAATATATGCTGTACTGACAGGCGATATTGTCGGTTCATCCAAGCTTGAGCGTCAGGACCGCGAAAAGCTTCTCGGCGTGATGCACAAAGCCTCGCAAGAGATCCGGGCTTTTTGGAGCGACGCTGTACCTATGGATATTGATATCTTTCGTGGGGACAGCTGGCAGATGCTGATTGAAAAGCCGGAGCACGCTCTGGAAATTGCCGTCTATTTTAGAGCGTATTTAAAATCCACTATGCAAAACCGCAAGCTGGATTCCCGCATTGTGATTGCTACAGGTACTGTGGATTTTATCGGTAATCGCGTTTCTGAAAGCGACGGACAGGCTTTTCGGGATTCCGGCAAGGCCCTGGAAAAAATGCCGCGCGGCGTTTATTTGCGTTATATTTCTGACCAGAATCAAGCATCCCTGATGGATGCCGCGTTCCGACTGCTGGATGCAATAATCAAAGGCTGGACAGCCAAGCAGGCCCTTGCAGTAACCGGTGCAATACAGGGATTGACTCAGGAAAAAATTGCAAAATTGTGGAATCCTCCTATATCGCAGCCTACCGTATTAAAGCATCTGGATAGCAGTGGATGGTTTGCCATTGAGAATGTTTTGAAATCATGGAAGCAGTTTTTTATTTAATATGATTTATAGCCCCGAGAGGTTATAAATGATTATTATATCCTCTCAAGGCTATAATGAATGGTTATAGTATTAAGAAGCTATAATCCATGATAACAGGATTATGAATTCATAAAGAAAAATGATAACAATAAAGATTTTAGTAATATTAACCCTGAGAGGTTAATGTTGGTGATTTTAACCTTGAGAGGTTAAAATAATAAATCCTTGTCTATACAGGTATTAAATGAAATTAAATATGAAAACAATAACCGCAGAAACAGGAGAGAGTAACAAATGACCATAGAGGGGAGCAGAATATTTATCGGTTTGATGGCAGCGCATTTTCTGGGTGACTTTGTTTTTCAATCGTACGGTCTGGTCAAGAATAAAAAGAAAATCGGATTTCTGTTGCTGCATACCGGGTTGGTTGCCATATTAAGCTGGCTGGTTTGTGGTTACCTGGCGCTTTGGCTCATTCCCGTCGGTGTGCTTTTGCTCCATACCTGTCTGGATTATTGTAAATCTCATTTTTTTGAGGATGGATTAACTGTATTTTTATTGGATCAGCTATTTCATGTTGCGGTTCTTTGGGGATTGGTAATGCTGATTATGAACATCTCTATGTTTGATAATGACGTATCCATCTGGTCTGACATATTTGGTACTACATATTGGTCTGTTTTAATCATTGTAACCGGATTTATTGTTGCCATACGTTTCAGTGGCTTTGTAATAAAATATATTGTTGCTCCATTTGAAAAAGAATTGAAAAATAAAAATGGGTTTGTTAAGGGGTTGAGTAACGGTGGCATGTGGATCGGCTGGCTGGAGCGGTTTTTGATTATGCTGCTTTACCTGACAGGGCAGGGTTTGGGTATTGGGTTTTTAATTGCTGCCAAGTCTATTTTGCGTTATGGGGAGGTTAAGGACCAAAAAGATAAAATGCAGGCAGAATACATAATCATAGGCACATTGACCAGTTTCGGGTTCGGTATTCTGACTGCATTTTTAACCAGCTATTTTCTCATGCTGATATAACTGATTCTTTAATTGGTATTGTTTGTTGTTGTTTTGGTTTTCTTTCCGAGAATAATTCAAACCAGGAATTAAATTTATCTGTATTTTGAGCAATGGTTTTGCGTTTTTCTGCTACTCGCTCAAATGAAAGCGGAGATTGCTGCTCCAGTTTGCGGATATAGCTGTCTGTATAATACGTGTTTGACCGGCCAGCCGCATCGATCAGCATATTGTGTGCAGAATTGCCCATCATGGTTTTCATTATCTCTGTTTTACCATTGAGGCCCATCTCTTCAATTGTTTGCATTACGCCGGTACTAAAGTGAAACGTCTTGTTGGTAAGCTTGTCGAGTTTGGTTTTTCCTAAACATTCTGTGTAAACGGATTGCTGTCCGTTTGCTTTATCCACATTTACATCCTGCAAGTCATCCAGCAATTGCAGAAACGCGCCATATCCAAATAGGAATTTCTCCTGTTCCGGTGTCAGTTCGCCGGAAACCAGATAGCCATCTGCCAGTACGGAAGCTCCGCCTTTTTCCAGGCTGATGGACAGCACCTGTTCCGTATCAAGATTTGCATTTTGATCGAGCAGGCGCATGCTTTTGATCTGGGCAATATGTATTGCGATAAGACTTTCATAAACCAGTGGATAGTGTTTACGGTCCCACTGTTTTTCAATCATGCCAATTAATTCGAACACGCGTTTTTCATAATCGTTTTTGGGTTTTGCTTTTTCTCCGTTAATGCGTTTGCCGAATCGATCATTAAAGGACAGTTTTGTTTTTGCAGGTATCGTAGGATCATCCAGATAATTGTCTGTATAGGGGTAAAGCAGACTGTACGCAAACATAGAGGGTGTCAATTCTACAGGCAGTCCGAACATGTATTGCATACCTGTCATGGCCCATACGTTACGTGCCGCCTGATAAATATCGGCAATGGGTAAATTGGGATCATATTTTTTAGCCATGTTCACAAAATCTACTGCGGCTTTGATAGAATCTTTGGAAAAAAGTACATCGAGCTGGGGTTGCTCAAAACCCATGAGACCTGCAAGCAGGTTTTGAATAGTATGCGTGAACCGGTCCCTGGCGATAAAACGATTGCTGATCTGCTGGGTTGTGTCAAGGTCGGCAAGGGTGGTGTCCAGGTTTCTCAGGTTTACAACCTGTTCGGCAGGAGTAAAGGTACGTCCTGTTTGGGGTAAAGTTTCCGGACACTCGCGCCAGATTCGGTTATAGAGATCGAGCAGGGATAGTATTCTATAATGCACTATTGGATCCTCCATTTTGTCATACCCGTATACGGGATATATATTTTCAGGTTTCAATGCAATAGTGCTTGTGGTGAAAAAATACAATGATTTACATTTAATATATAAAATTATTGGTTTTTGATGTATATAGGGTTATATTTAACGAAAGCAGTATTTTTGAATATTGCAGAGGACGTGACGGGTGGAAAAAAGATTGGGAAAGGAGAGCACTATGAAAAGATTGATTCTATTGTTCTTGATTTTGGGGAATGTAACTCTGGTATTTGCACAGGCAAATCGTCAGGGACACTATCGCTGGCGAAATGATGATGGTACAGAAGAAACAGCAACCTGGATAGAGGCTGAAGATACCCCTGCGGAAGCCATGCAATATACAAATGTACGACTCCGTGTAGAATACATGCGAGATGTTTCTGATAGTGGAATTCCCTTTGCGCTCTTTTATTATGAAACCAGTGCAGTAACGGATTGGTTTGTTGGAACTCAAATTACAACCGATGGTTCTGTAAATGCATTTAAATTAACAGAGACCATTTATTATGATCAGGATGATAATGCATTAGATCGGTTAACAACAACAGATGGGTATACGCATGCGCTGGGTTGGTGCAATGAGCTCACAGAAGTCCTTTTTAAAGATCTTGTAGATGGTGCTGATGTAGAAGTTGAATGGTGTATTCAACCAACAGCAAACGCGGTTTTGAATGACAGTTATTTTATTGCCATGAAATTAAATGGAAATATTGGATACGAAAGCTATGCATTTGTGCCCGAACTGACGATTGTTGAAAATACTCTACCGGTAGAGTTGATTTCGTTCAGTGTAGTACCCAATGATGAGGGCCTGCTCTTGACATGGCAGAGCGCTTCCGAGATCAACAATTTAGGTTATATTATTGAACAGCGTTTCTCACTGGATGAAGATTGGCAGCAATTTGCATCTTACCAAACCCATGCCGAACTTGAAGGGCAGAATACAACAACCACACAAACACATTATGAATTTCTGGATAGTAATTTTTACAACAAGGATAAGGTCTGGTACCGGTTATCAAGTGTAGATTCTGACGGTAAAGTAAATGTTGCCGGTGTTGTGCCAGTTGATCTGACATCTGCTACACCCCATCAATTTGCTTTGGATGCGGCATATCCCAATCCTTTTAATCCGGAAACAACAATCCCGTACAGATTGGCCATAGATACCCAGGTGGACCTGAGAGTATATGATATATTGGGTAAACCGGTAGCAACGTTGGTAAATGGTGAAAAACAATCGGCTGGGCATTATACGGTAAAATGGGATGGTACCAATGCAAATGGAAATTCCATGCCAAGTGGTGTATATTTTATCCGGATGCAGGCAGAAGGAAAGTCTTTTACACATAAAGTATTACTTGTGAAATAAAATTTTCGGGCAGATCCAAAAGAATTTGAAAAGAAAAAGGTCTTGAAATTTTACGCGAACACGTGAAACACCCGTAATATGTAATGGAATTTAAAAATGCCCGAGGGGGAAAGAAATTTTTAAAATTTTCCAATAATACGGAACCTTTGGCGGGCAGACGCGTAATGATATCGGTAGATATAAATTCGGAAGGGAAGCGAATGAATGTGTTTGGAAAGGGAGTCGCTTACGCGCTTGAGCAGTATCTGAATAATGCAATATGTGATATGGGACATGTGGAACGGGTAGAAGTAGAGCCTCCTGACAAACGAGTATCGGCTTTGTTGTTTTTAAAAGGGGAAAACAGTCCAATCAGCCTGGTTATTACAGATTATGATTTTGTTTCTGATGGAGAAAATAGCCATGTTGTTATTAAAAAGCTCGATACATCCAAAGAGTGGATCAATATTATGTTCAAACAATATCTCCGGGAATTAAAAATCCCAATTCCCAAGCAGGCTGCAACAGTGGCCAGAATGGTAATGTAAAAGAATAGCCGGTTTTATACCGGCTTTTTTTTTGTAAAATTTTGTATAACCCTGCTTTTGGGGATGATTCTCTATTGTTTAAACGTTAAATTGAAAAAGTTAGAGTCTTATATGACCTGAGGAAAATAAATGAAAAAAACTTTAATTGCTGTATTGGTTATTTTATTTGCAGTTCAACTTTTAGCAATGTCGGATGATCAACCTCAGCGTATCGTGTTGAGCTGGCAGGGTGATCCCACAACCAGTCAATCTGTTGCATGGCGTACTGTAAAGCATCTGGATAATGCAGAGGCACAGGTTGCACCCGTGATGGTATGGGGACGCCAGTTTAAGGATGCCGCAACCACTGTTAAAGCTGTTGCGGAAGATATAACGACCATTGATGGTAATACCTTTACGCATTACAATGCCCGTTTTGATGGCCTGAAACCTAATTCTTCTTATGTTTATCGTGTTGGGGCCGGCGAGACCTGGAGCGAGTGGAACGTGTTCCATACTGCCGGTAATGAAGAGGAGCCGTTCTCTTTTATCTATTTGGGTGACATTCAGAATGATATTTATTCGCACGCGTCTCCATTGCTGAGAACAGCATATGCAGATGCACCGGACAGTCGATTTGTCTTGATTGCGGGTGATCTGGTGAACCGTGGAAATAATGATGATAATTGGCGCGAATTTTTTGAAGCCTTTGGTTTTATTGCGCGTACGGTACCGTTTGTTCCTGCTCCCGGTAACCATGATACAACGGATAAGGTTCAGGATGATGATGGTAATGAAACTCCGGATCCGCTATACTTTGCACATTTTGCACTACCAACAAACGGACCTGATAACAAGTATTTCAAAGAAGCGGCTTATACAATCGATTATCAGAGCGCGCGTTTTGTGATCTTTAATTCCGATTCATGGGAGAACAAGGACCAACTGGAATGGCTGGAATCGGTATTAAAGTCCAATACCAAAGAGTGGTTGATAGTCACTTTTCATCATCCCATTTATTCTACGGGTAATGAACGTGATAACAAGGAACAGCGAGCGGTATTAGCTCCTTTGTTTGAAAAATATGGTGTGGATTTGGTTTTGTCCGGACATGATCACCATTATGGACGTACAGGCAAAATCATTCAGGATAAAACTGTTGGTTCCGATGTATCTGCGCCTATTTACGCGGTATCTGTCAGCGGCCCCAAAATGTACAAAGACAACAAGACTTTTGCTCACCTGATGCGTACGGATATTGGCGAAACCCAGTTGTACCAGGTAATCAGCCTGTGTCCGAAAAAGTTGACATATGTATCCAAGAGTCTGGATGGAAAAGTAATGGATAGCTTTACATTGTTTAAACAGGGTGATGGTACGGTTCTGGTAGAAGGATTAAACTAGGTTTGATTTTTTATCCGGGGCATTGCGCCCCGGAAATTTTTTCTACTGCACTTTTCTTTTTTTTACAGCGTAGAACCATTTAAAATGCTTTGTAAATCATTTAGCAGCTTGGTACCCACAATAGATTCTAGTTTGCGGGTTTGAATGTTAAATTTATAGATTTGTTTTTGGTCTGTTGAAGCATCATATTTGTAATTTCCATCTATATCGTTTGATATCGTAATGAATATATTGTCATCCTTTATTCCGCTATAACGAAACTCTGATCCAAGAAAGGGGGAGTCAATAATAGTTGTCAATTCTTTGTTTTTAACATCATATAAATACAGATATTTTAAATCTTTATTGTCCATTTGTCCGTCTTTGTTATCGTCATGGGTGCACGCACTGATCAGGAGATATGGACTGTTTTTCCAGGAAAAGGATCTATATTCTACAATGCAAATTCGGGTTTTGAAAATTATATCCTGTGTATTTTTTTTTATGTCCAATATTACAAGATTGTTATGCGTGTTCTGATAACCATAAGAAATTATGCCCTTAGTAATTCCCTCGTCCAGAATAATTTCCTGGTCTATCAACTCGTCATAATCCGGGAGCATGGATGGTTTGTCTAGCAGTACCTGTTTCACAGGAAGCAGATAAAATTGACCGGTTGTATCGAGTGAGGAGATATAATCAAAATCAATTTTTTCCTGATACAGATTTTGTTCTTTTAGTTCCTGCATACGCTCATTAGATAACATGGGAGGCGTATCTATAGAATGATTGTTTGTTATCTCTGGTATAATCATAGCTATCACGAGTATAGCTGTTACAATAATCAATATTGACATTATTGTAAAAAGTATTTTGTTTAGCTTGTCAAGATTTGACATGTGCGAGCCTCTTAAATTTGAATATTTTTTTATTTGGAGTATTGTACAGGATTGAACTTGTGAGTATAAATAAAGTTTCTATTTAATGTGAGTGGTGTAAATGCTATACCTTATTCTTTGAATGTGCCTGCTCCCTTAAAATTGCCAGCAGGTTTGCGCTAACACGTGTTACGTCATCCCAATCGCAGACGATCTCGTTAGTGTTGTAGTGGAATTTTTTCGGATTGGTCAGTAGTTCCAGAATGTCTTCTACAAGATCGTGAGGCAAAAGAATACCAGATTCATGATCCGGTATATTGCGCACCAGTTCCTGATTTTGTTTTTTCTCAAAATTATGTTCGTCCATGAACTTTCCCCATGGGACCTGATTTGTCAGAGAGATCCCTTGTTATAAATATTTTTTACCCATACCCAATAACATCAATAATTTAATTATAAAGAAATTTTTAGCATTTGTCAACATGAATTCTGTGTTTTTTTATTGGATAAAAGAAGGGAGTGGCTAGAGTAAATCCGGATTTTCTCCGCTGAAAAACGCGCGTATAAAATTGAACAGATAGCCTACACCGGTGAAAAATACTGCCGGTACAAGCAATGCCCGAAACAGCCGGTCAGCCAGTCGACTCCAACCGGATTCGAATGTAATGCCCAGCTCAAACTCGATGTAGATCCGTATGATAAATAGCAATAGCGACATGGCGATCAGTCCAGCACCCAACAAAATGAATTGATAGGATCTTTTACGGTTTTTGCATTTTATTGCGATCAGTCTTTCCCGATATTGGGATTTACATGCATCTGAGCAAAACGGTATGGATTTGCGGTGTTTGATAAATCGGAATGCATCGTAACAGTTTGCACAGATCTGGGTCTTGCAATACGCGCAAGTGTATTCTGCTGATTGGTCCGGATGGTTTGTGCATGTCATGGCTGCCCCCTGATAGTTACTTAATTCTGTCGCAATATATAAAATATATTTGTGATAAAAAAATAAAAACAGATAATATGTAGCAAGAGTTCTTTGATTTGCCAGTGTTTCAGATCCGTGGCTAAATCAAAAAAATTATTAAGCCATGGATTCACACAGAACTACATAGATAGATAATAAAATCACGAAAAAAATACAAAACGCAAAGCACGCGAAAAAAGCGCAAAAATGATTTCCTACGGTTGTAGCATCTGTGTTCATCTTTGGTTTAGAAGATGAACCGTTTACTGTAAATACGCAATAAAATCTGGTTAGTATTATTTTTTCATCCGTGAGAATCCGTGTAGATCCGTGGCTAAATCAAAAATTATTGAACCACGGATTCACACAGAACTACATAGATAGGGGAGAGCATATTTATTTTTGGTATGGTTTTCATGTTATTTCGAGTGTTTCGTGGGCAAATTTTATATAACACTTTTTATAAACATCGAACTTTTTATCTGCATTAATCTGTGGTTAATTTTTATGGAGAGTGATTACAACTCGAATGTATTTAAATGACTGCTGTGGATGACGCGGCCAATGATTCGTACCTGGTCGGCGGATTTGATAATGGGACGGTATTGCGGTGACGCGGAAAACAGCATAATGGTATCGCCTTCGCGCTGAAAAATTTTGACCAGCAGATCGCCATCTTCATCCGCCACAATCACAATGGCGCCGTTTTTTACCGTACGCGCGTCGGTTACGGGTGTGACAAATAGCAGATCGCCATCATTTATGCCGGCAAGCTGCATACTGTCGCCTTTGGCGCGAACCGTAAACTGGACAGATGGGTGCACGCCGGGAAAGATTTTGGTATAGCTGGAAATATGTTCAGACGCAACCGCCTGGCCAATGCCGGCGCCGGCTTCTACGTTGAAATGCGGTACTTCCCGTTCGTGCTGAACAATGGGCAGGGCGTTATCATTACTTTCCAAAGGAGGGACATTGTCCGTAGAGGGCAGGTCCGGGGTAAAGGTAACCGTGTCACCTTCTATTCTGGCCACGCGTCCGGTCCCGTCAGCAATCTTGCGAATGGTGGAACGCTGTACGCTGGAGGTTTGGCCATTCAGAATTTTTTTTAATCCCGGTACAGTCAGGCCCGTGCGCTCTGCCAGTTCTTCAACGCTGATCAGATCCTGATCCAGAATAGCCTGTATTTCCTTTGCAATGTTTTTCATATCTAAATATACAGTATTTCCATCCTAAAACAAAGCAAAAAAAACATAAACTAATAAAAATTTAACTTGACTTTTGTTAATAAAAGTTTAACTTTGTTTAAGTTAATTTAGAAACTAATATAAACTTTTATTAACTATTGGGAGTGTTTGGGGAGGTTTACAGGCACTGCCCGGAAAAGGGGTGTATATGGCTTATCTTTCAACAGTATCAATGAACAAAGAATCCTGGCTAAAAGTACGTCGCACAGGCATTGGCGGAACGGATGTCGCCGCTATTTTGGGATTGTCTCCTTACAAAACTGCGGTGGATGTGTATTTGGAGAAAATCGGTCAATCCAAACCCGTTCAGGAAAACGCTCGCATGAAAGCCGGGCGTTTGTTAGAGGATGTGGTAGCGCAGTGGTGGGCATTGGAGAATGGATGCAAAGTCAGGCGGGATAACAAGGTGCGTTTTCATTCACAATATCCGGTGTTATTGGCAAATATCGACCGGTTGATCTCGGCAACGAATGATGACCGGGGGGCCGGAGTTTTGGAAGTCAAGACCACTTCCGGGTTCAATTTCAAACGCTGGGAGGATAATGGCCTGCCGCCGGATACCTATTGTCAGATCATGCACTATCTGCATGTGACCGGTCACAAGTGGGGACGAGTGGCCGTGCTGGTGGATGGGTATGATCTCAAGGATATTCCGGTTGTGTATGATGCGGAATACATTGCGTTAATGAGGGAGCAATTGCTGGATTTCTGGCACAATCATGTTGAAAAAAGAGTGCCTCCCGAACCCAGCAATGAGAGTGATATCCGTACGCTCTGGCCCAGGGTAAATCCTGAAAAGTGTGTACAGGTAGATGATACCACTTTTGAAACATTGGAGAGGCTGACAGATGTAACCCGTCAATTGGCTGAACTTGGCTCCCAAAAATCTGATCTTGAGCAGCAAATTAAATTGTTGATGAAAGACGCGTCGGTGCTCAAAGATGGGGATGATGCGCTAGTAACCTGGCGTCAAAGTAAAGACAGTGTGCGATTTGATAATCAACGTTTTAAACAGGATTTCCCGTCATTGTACAATGCCTATACCGAAAGCCGCCCCGGCAGTCGGCGTTTTGTTTTAAAAAGAGGATAACGGAACATTCCGTGGGGTTGTAATTCCTTTCTTTTGCAGTTAGTCTTGCAGTTTAGCAGTAACCACTAAAATTTCAACATTGGATTTTCGGGCGGCAACCTGTTGTCTCTTGAAAAGTGTATGGTGTAACCGAAAGGGGATGTGTATGAATATTTTAAGACAATCCAATGGCGGACTCTATTTTCGTTCTGAAAAAAATGACAGGCGGGCGTCTGCGTATCCCACATTTGTGAATGTTATGCGTCAATCGGGCGAGTGTGTTTATCGTCCTGCTGAAATGGATGACCGTCCCGGAGAGATCGAAAACCGTTGGTGCTGGGTACCGCCGGCACAGGTACCTACGTTCGAGTGGGCAAAACAGCGATATATTGATGATTATCTGGAAAGCGACCGTATCATTCGTAATCTGGATTTGCAGGTGCAGTAATGGGGCGTAAAACGCACAATATAAAGCGAATGGCCGAGTTGTACCTGTACAAGCATTATAACCAGTCTGAAATTGCACAAGAACTGGGTATATCGCAGGCAACGGTAAGCCGGTATTTAAAAGAACTCAATGAACAATGGCGCGGTTCGGCTTTGATGGATTTTCATCTGGCAAAGAGCTGCGAGTTGGCGCGTATAGACCAGTTGCAGCAGGAATACTGGTCCGCTTGGAAACATTCTACCGGAGAGGGGAATATGAATAACGAAAACAATGAGATTGCAGTAATAAAAGGGGGGAATCCCCGTTATTTGCAGGGGGTACAGTGGTGCATTAACAAGCGTTGCGAACTGCTGGGCATTGATTCCCCCAAACAGGTAAGCAGCGAGGTGCAGGTAACCTTTTCAGATCTGGTCAAGGGGATACATGCGGATAGAGGATAAGGACCGGGCACTATTTCATCACTATCAGCAGGACTGGAACGCCTTTGTGCGAGAGATTCTGGGGGTGCGATTGGACCGGCAGCAGCGAAGGATTATCAGCGCCTTGCAGCATGGGCGCCGTGTTTCTGTACGTTCGGGACATGCCCGCGGCAAAGATTTTACCGCGGCAGTGGCTTCGCTATGTTTTCTATATTTGCATTATCCATCCAAGGTTATCAATACCGCGCCTACACAGCGTCAGGTAACATCCATTATGATGACTGAGATTGGCAGGCTGCACAAAAATGCACTGGTACCGCTGGGGGGACGCGTAACCGCAACCCGAATAAAGTTTGACGGTGAGCCCAATTGGTTTCTGGAGGGATTTAAAGCCGGGGACAAGGCAGTGGAATCGTGGACCGGGTACCACTCGCCCAATATTTTGGTGGTGGTAACCGAAGCCAGCGGTCTGGCGGAGGAGACATTTGAAGCTATTGAGGGATTGCTGACCGGCGACTCGCGACTGCTGCTTATCTTTAATCCGGTGCGGACCTCGGGGGAGGCGTATAAAAGCGTAACCAGTCCCTTGTACAGCAAATTCAAGCTGAGCAGTTTGAATGCGGTAAATGTGCGTGCCCGTAAAACACTGGTACCCGGTCAGGTGGATTATACCTGGGTAAAAGAGCGGGTTGAATCCTGGTGCCGTAAAATCTCTGCTGATGAAATCGATGCGGGAATGATGGATTTTCCTTTCAAGGGGCAGTGGTATCGTCCCAACGATTTATTCAGGGTCAAGGTGCTGGGTGAGTTTCCCAAAGAAGCAGAGGGACAGCTCATACCTGTTGCCTGGGTAGAGGCCGCGCAGCAGCGTTGGCGGCAGATGAATGAAACCGAGCGCAAGCAGGGCTTTATGCGTTTGGGTGTTGATGTGGCTGGTATGGGAAGGGACTCGACCTGTTTTGCAAGACGATATGAACAGGTGATTGAAAGCATTTCGGTATATTCCAAGCTCGATGCGATGGCGGTATCGGGGCGGATTTGTAATGAGTTGCGGGTGGATGAAGATACTGCGTTTGTTGATACGATCGGTGAGGGGGCCGGTGTCTACGCGCGATTAAAGGAGCAGAATGTAAATGCTGTCAGTGTGAAAGGATCGGAATCCGCGCAGGATCTTGGCGATGTAACAGGAGAGCGTCAGTTTGTGAATATGCGCGCTTGGCTGCACTGGGCATTGCGGGATGCTTTGGACCCTGCCGGAGAGATAAAACTGGCGTTACCCCCGGATGACGCATTACTGCAGGAAATTACTGCTCCGCAATATGTGGTACAATCGAATGGGAAAATCCAGATCGAAAGCAAGGAAAAGATCATCACCCGGCTGGGACGTTCGCCGGACCGGCTGGATGCTGTATTGAATACATTTTACCCACACACAAACGACAATTGGACAGGTATGTTCTGGATCAGCAAAGGGAGATGACGATGCCAAAGAGAAAGAGTACGGTAAAGCGGCATAATGCAATCCGCCGCAGGGTGTATGATCATGCAGTCAGATTATGGAACGCCGGAGTTCGAAGTTATGTCAAGCAAGCTTGTATGGATCTGTCGGATGAAACCGGTTACGCACCATCAACACTGGAAGATATTTATTACGGCAGGCACTAAACCAAATCACCCACCTGAATAGCCGTCACTCAGGTGGGCGATATTTGGAGAGGAGGGCAACATGAAACCTCATAATATTGAACGTTAGGGAATGCTCTAGGTTCCCGGTTTTACAAATACTAAACTAAAGATTGACTCAAAATCAGACATTTGCAGAAAAATACATAAATTAAATACTTTAATGTTAATCTGCGTTTATCTGTGGTTAAATTGAGGAGAACAGTATGAATATGCAAAATTTGATACAATCCATTAAAAATCATGAAGGCAAGCGCAATACCGCATATCAGGACCCGTTGGGCATCTGGACCATCGGGTACGGGCATAATCTGGAAGCCCGGCCCTTGTCCGATGCTGTGATTGAGCACATACTTGCGGAGGATATCGAGACCGCGTTACGGGATGTACGCTCCATTGTCCCCGCATTTGACGATTTGGATGATACCCGCAGGGAAGTGTTGGTTGAAATGGTATTCAACTTGGGCAAAACACGATTTTCAGGCTTTAAACGTATGCTTGCTGCTATGTATAAAAAGGATTTTGACATCGCTGCAGATGAAATGCTGAACAGTGTATGGCACCGGCAGGTGGGCAAACGGGCTGAGGTGCTGGCTCAGCGCATGCGGTTGGGAAAAGATGTTTAGTGTTGTTTTGATAATATTTAAACATCCGAAATAGCATTGAACCGATATTTTTATTTACTTTTAGAACAAAAAAAAGGGCGTGTCAAATATAAAACACGCCCTTAAATTGAATTGTTATCAATTTTTACCGTACCAGCAGCATTTTTTTCTCTGCGGTAAAATTACCGGCTTTGATACGATAAAAATATACACCCGAAGCCAGCCCTTTTGCATCAAATGTCCGGGTATATGTGCCGGGTGAAAATTCTTGATTGGCCAAAGTCTGTACCAGACGGCCCTGAATATCATATATTTGCAGGGTTACCCAATCCTGTTTATTTACACTAAACTCGATAGAGGTGGAAGGGTTGAAAGGATTGGGATAATTTTGTGAGAGGTTGTACATGGTTGGCAGATGTATGTCAACATTATCCGATTCCACAGATGTAACAAAAGTCAACCAGGCGTATTGCATGTACAGTCCCATATAACCGTAAATATCTCCATAAACATGATAATATGATCCATCTATGGAAAACCATAAATAGGCAAACATGCTGTACATATTCGCCATGGGTGTTAGCATTGCAGGCATATAAGAAGAACAAATTGCCAGTGTTGTTAACACATAATAATCATATGATACAAAATATAATCCGGGATCAACATACCCCATACTGTAAACCAACAGTCCGTTCCAGAACATAATATCGGTTATCAGTCCCGCACCTTCATCTGTACTTTTTATTGCAAGCGCTGCATTATAAGCACGTTGATTTTCCTCTATAATATTATCTGATTGACTGGATCTGAAATGAATATCAAATCCTATTTTAAATATATCCAGATAATATTTGTAATTACCTTCACTGTTAACCGTTGGAAGATTTTTGGATTTATTTCGAAAATTCGGATTTGGTTGATTTTGGACGCCAAATCCTATTAATTCAGGATCGAGGCTGGCTGCTACCACCAAAGAATCATTCATACACATACTGGTGACTTTGCCCTGTGTTGGAACGGTTTGCAAGAGTTCTGTAGTATCCGGATTGCTGATATCCAATACTTCAATACCGTGGTTATCATTGTCCGTAAAATAAGCGATATATGCAACCATGCTATCTGCGTTTACAACAAAATCCTGACCATCACCGGGTAGATCGTGAATCGATTTAAATTCTATACTTTCAGGGGCCTCCAGATTTACATTAGAATGATATAAAAACCCAGGTTGCTCAATTCCTGTGATCACATATACATCATTATCAACAACCTGTAAAGCACGGGTTGATTGATCAAGTTTTGTTTTATGGACCAGTGTGATATTGTTCAAATCATTTACATCCAGAATTGATATTGAGCTGTCCTTAATGGCATATATGTTTTGGCCATTTTTTACCATACGTATATATCCGTTAAACGCTTCCGTATGTGCAATCAATTCAGGGTCCGGTTCTTCAAAATTTGTAAATTTATAAATCCATAAACCTTCAAAAGAAGAAACAAACAGTGTATCACCACTTGCTACCATGGAAGTTAAATTAACCGGTTCCTGATAGTTGGATGCATGTGCAGGATTTTGTGAATCAGATACATTGATCAATGTCAAGCCGGCATTGCTGCCCCAGGGAATAGTTGCAGAAATATAGTTGGGAATTGCTGCAATGGATGAAAAGTACATGTATGAATTTTCACTATATAAATACTGACTTTCAATAACGGGATTTTGTGGATCAGATATGTTCCCAATAATAATATAGGTATCCATACCAGAACAGGGAACATAAATATAATCATCTTGTATCGCAAAAATAAAAGGATTGAGAAAGGTTGTAGAGTTTCCTTCAACAATTTTAGTTTCCATAATATTTACATATTGTGGATTGAGTGGATCAGATATATCATAGATCAGTATCCCATAATTGGGATATTGGTCCGTTGCAATATAGGCATAGTTGTTATAAATTTGAATCGATCTGACACGTCCCGAGTTGATAGCGTTGACTCTGGCGGGCGTAGATGGATTGGAAATGTTATATATGACTGTATTGTCGTTGCCACCTACAAAAAGAAATGAATCTATCAATGCAACTCCATTGGCAGAAATCATTGTGTTAGATAATAACGCTGGATTCTGTGGATCCTCTATGGATAAAATCTGCAAGCTGTCACCACTGGCCAGAAAAACAATTCCACTATCAACACAAACATCTTGAAAACTATTGATTTCAATGGGCACCTGTGCATCCAGTACAGGGGATAGCGGATTAGAAATATCAATAATCTGTATCCCGGTGTCGCTCCATTCACTAAAAGCATAAATTTTGTCTCCTTGAAGCAACATTTTTTCCGGGCCATCAACCAAAGTTATCGCGTTATGCTTTTGAAAGGAGCCGTCATTGAATGATAATACATTCAGGTCCAAAGCCTGACTAAAATACAGATAGGTACCATTGCTAACAACGCAGTTGGGTTCTCCACCCAGATGTGCAACATTTTCAACTGTAAATTCGTCAATGACAGATTGTGTAATTCCTTGAACTGAGAACAAGAAAAGTGCGATGAATAATAGCCCAACTGTGAATGTTTGTAAAAGGTTTCTCATGCTTTTCCCTTTCAAAAGTAGTATATCAATTGTTATAATAAATCTTTTTATTCTAAATTCTTTATGGCGTAAAGCCTATTTGAATAGTAGCCAGTTAATGGTATAATGTTTTTCTCTATTGCATTATTTTTCATTCCACCCAGATTAAGAACAGCAAAAGAAAATTCTTTTATTGAATTGATATTTCATATATCAAACATTAACTCTTGTTTCCCACTAGATTTTAAAAAAGATATGTTTGAATAAAACAAAATTTTTTAGCAAAGTCAATGTTAAATTGAATTAAATTCAAATAAAGCTAAAAAATTGTACTATCTAGGTTTGTTTAGAATAAATTATTGAATTTTTTCACTCTGTTGTATTTTACGCAAATGTGATTTATCTCACTCTGGCGTTGAATAAACCCCCGCTTTACTCTGTTTAATGATTCTTGAACCCAATTCATTTAATTGTCACCCAAACGGAGTATTATTATGAAGTACATAAAATTACTGTACAAGATATATGTTCATCCACGTCAATGGATTCTCACTTTATTAGTTCTTTCAGTACCGGTTTTTTCTGCCAAAGTCCCGGATGAGAATGGAATGATCCCTGTTACAGATGCGGATGGTTCCATCATTTTGGTCAAAGCGGATGATGATCCTGATTTTGATGGAATTACCACAGCTCTTGAAGAAAACGGGTTTATGGTAGAAAGCGGCAACATCGTCCCCTGGGATGGTGACAGCAGCAAGACTTTTTATATTACAGACTGGCGGCGTGCCAGCACCGACGGCGATCCGTATGACGATTATACCGAAGCCACCGGCGCCAATTTACCGGCAGGTGTGTATCCACCTGAGGATGATCCTCTGGTAGCAGCCCGTCCGCGTATTGTGGTGAAAATGGCCGAGTATGATGTGTACCCAACCGATACCATTACGGATTCACACGGCGGGGCACAGGGTACCGCTTATACCAATGAAACATCCAATTCCAGTACCTTTACCCAGGAAGTATCGACCGGAGTCGAAATCGGTACCGGTGGTTTGAATAGTAACGCGCAGTATTCTGAATCCGTTTCCGAAACCTGGTCTTATAGCAATAGTACAACTTCCAGCAGCGAGATGAACTGGAACAGTGCCCGTACCACACAACCGGATAAAGCGGCGCGTCTTGAACTGCAAGTCTTTATAGAAAATACCGGTGCGGTAAGTGCTCTGGATGTGGTCCCCACAGTTAATTTAAAGCTGGGTGACAAGGTAATAGAGACCTTTACCTTGCCGCAGGCAGAGAGCCTTACTCCGGCTGGGACTTCTACCAGCCGTTACCCTGTTACCGGTACCATCAATGTAGGACAGGCAAATGGTCATGATATTTATGTGACCATGGAAGAGCTTCGGGCCATTCAACTGGGTACCCCGCTAAGTCTTGATGTAACCCAGGTATCTGCCGAAGTGGTAACCATTGGGAACGAGAACAACGAGATCACCAAATCATGGAACAATTACATCAGTGAGATTGAGCTGGTCTCTATGGATGTGATTACAATTATCGGAAGTCAGGAACCCAAACGCCACCAGGTGTTTACCGGCTGGAACCGCTGGGACCCCGCTTACAGTTTGAAAACGGTTTTAAAACGTATTCTGGATGTGGAAGACGGCCCGAACGGCACCCGTATTGAAGGACGTGCTTATCCTGATGAATGGTACGTGTCTTCATCTTCGCAAAATGTCATTGATGAATGGGAGAACGCGGGCAGACCCAATGATATGCTGAATTTGCGCACATACCCCAATACAAGGATGGTGCTTACAAGTCCCGGAGATAACAATGCACCCGAGGTAAATATGGCTTCTTTTTCCAGCTTGCCGGGAGATACCTCGTCATACAGTCGTGCCTTGGTGAGTATCATTCCGGGTGAATTCCCCATATCCCGGGTAACGGCAACCGTTCCTATGTATGGGTATGAGCATGAGGTTGACCTCGTTAAAAATGAATATGGGTTCTATGTCAATGCCGAGCCTTTTACAACGGTTCCGGAAGGTGCGGGAAAAGTTGTTGTAAGAAATGCTCGCGGCGATCAGGTTACAAAATCCATTACCTTTCCGGCTATTTATAACAGTGCCGAGGATGTAAGAATGTACAGTCGGTTTTTACCCAATCCCGGTGGAAATTTTTGGATCAATTCCGGAGATTATTTTCAGAATGCCCCGGTCTTGCTATATTGTCTGTTTTACGATACTGAAACCGGCGACAGCCTGGAGACTGCAAAAACATTTTTATCTCTGCCAGAGACAGGCCCGGAAGTGAATTATGCGGACTGGCTGGAAGATACCGATTATTGGCGCACCCACTATACCAAGATTGAAATTGAAGCCGCAGACCTGGCAATTAAAGAAGGGGATACCACATTTACCCAAACCGAAACCATTCACAGCTATTTTGAACCTTATTCGGGAAGGCCCCTTTACGGGAGTGTAAACCTGACCTACAGTCATTTAGATACAGCATATGCCAATGTTGACCTGACCGGAACACCTTATCAGGTCAGTTGGGGGACGAATTTTGCGCTTACCAGTCCCGGTGCCCAGGGGATTGTGACAGTAGATCCGGATTGGAAAAAAGTAAATGTTATGGCGGTCAAGAACAACTCCCGTCCCGATACCGACAGAAGCATCGGTTTTGGCGGTGGTTTTGCATTATATACAGCGAACCGTTCGTTCAGTTTTAGCTATGAAAATGAATTGCCGGGCAATGCGGTAGTGTTGAGTGATAATGACGAGATGGGCTATGTGAACATGGGTGCCAACGTGGAACTGCCATCCGATGCTTTTACAATTGAAAGCTGGATCTATCCTACCGGACCGGGAGGGTATCCCACTATGGGCGGTATTGTTTTCAATTTGGAAGGTGTGCTGGAAGTTGCACGGTTCCCGGATGGTTCTATACATTTTTCAATTGCAAATACAGAACCGGGATGGGGCTGGCAAAATACCGGCTTTATTGCTCCGGACTCGATGTGGACGCATATCACATTTGTTTATAAATCTATATCCGACGAAATGGCTTTTTATTTTGCAAACAAGAACGGCAGCCGGTACCAGGGGTATTGGGCGGATGGAGCGATTGGTGATGTTAATACTCTTTATCAGGAATTTTGGGTTGGAAGCCGTCAAGGTATTCCTAGTCAGTATTTTCAAGGCCTGATTGACGAGGTGCGTATTTGGAATCATGACCGCTCTCCATGGTTTGTTACCGAATATATGTACGATCCGTTACCTGAAGAATTTTACAAGGATGATAGTTATGGTCTGATCGGTTACTGGCGTTTTGACGAACTGGAAGATCTGGGCGTTGGTGAACCGGGAGCCAATGATGTGCGTGACTTGTCTATTAACGGCAATCACGGTGATATGGTTGGGGATGTACGATTATCCTCCGGAATTCCTGTATTGATAGAAGGCGATAACAGCAGCACCCCTGATGCGTTTGTGCTGAACCAGAATTATCCCAATCCGTTTAATCCTGTAACTACTATCAGCTACAGCTTGTCTCAAGCGTCGAATGTAGAGTTGTCCGTTTATAATATGAATGGCCAGCGGGTTAATACTTTGCAAAACAGTAGACAAAACGCAGGTGTCTATGAATTGCAGTGGAATGGAACCGACCAATATGGTCAACAGGTGGGGAGTGGAGTTTATTTTTGCAAAATAACTGCAGGTCATTTTACAGATACTAAAAAAATGATCTTGATTCGATAGTATGTTTTACAAATACCTCCCGGAATTATACCTCCGGGTGACCTTTGAAAAAACTAAACACTCTCCTTACCAAATTTTATTTGGTAAGGAGAGTTGGCTCCAGGCTGTGCTTGGAGAAAATTTCACAATTAACAGATTGTTAATTTGCCAATATTTGCGAAGCAAAGCTTTGCGCATTAGTTCCGACCCATCCGTCAGCTGATGGTTGGGTCGGAGTGTTTTTGGCTTTTTCAAGTTCTCGGCTTTTCTTTTTCCTCAGTATTCATCCAGTTATAATCAAACATCTAACCTCATATTATATTTACTTTTTTAAAATTACTGATCAAGTCTTATACGTTTTTTTGCAAGGTTTGTTTATTATAATTCCCCACTCAAATCAACACCGAATCTTTTTGTGAAAATGTTGATCAAGAATTTGGTGTGACTCTTAATTACTCTCCGCATCCCTGATTTTTTTTCCAAAATGCGACATATGTACTGGTTTTTGCGACATATGTGCTTGGTACTAATCCTTTTTAAGTGTTACCTTTTTTATTTTATATCTTAAAAATCCAAAGGATACAATGCAATGAAACTGCTCAAGATTTTTTTCCTGGTTTGCCTAATTAATACTACGATCCATGCTTTGGATTTTACTTTGGTAACCGACAATTTTAGTACTATTTCCGGCAATGGTTATAAATTAAGACCTCTAGTAACTGACCTTGATTCTGATGGCAGGCTGGATTTATTGGTAAATGTTGATTCAGATCCGTCAAAGCTTTGGTACTATACACAGAACCCCGATACTCCAACAAAGTTTACCAGGCAATCAGTTAATTTCGCCGGTATTTCTGAAACCGCAAGATTTGGTTTTTCAATTGTAGATCTTGATGCTGACGGATTGCTGGAATTAGTTGAAGCTGATGGCTTTGGTGGCTTTCACGTATTTAGGCAGCAATCCCTGAATTCAACAACATTTAATGCAACAAATTTTATCATGATAGATCATTTACTCGAGTGGTACCCGATGCCCGTTTTTACCGATTTTGATCTTGACGGGCAGTTGGATTTGCTTGCAGGTCTTTATAACGGACAAATGCCTCATTATGAACAGGACCCGGGAGAAAATACGTTTTCAAGAATTAATGGAACATTTAGCGGTATTGATATTGGAAGCTATGCTGCTCCCACATTAGTTGATCTGGACAATGATGGTTTGCTGGATTTGATCATCGGGAGTGCGAGTAATAATGCGCTTTATCATTATGAACAGGACCAGCTTAACCAGCCTGTTTTTTCCCGGGTAACAAACCAATTGGGTGGTTTTACTTTTGGCGATGAGCCTGCTCCTTGCTTTACAGATCTGGAACAGGATGGATACCTTGATTTACTGGTTGGCAGCGGAAACGGACAAATTGCGCATTACAGGGCCACTACAGCAACGCTGGAAACCCAATGTGTATCGACCACTGAACCGACAATCCTATCGTCTACATCCGCAGTTGTGGGGGGCGAGGTGTTGAATGACAACGGATCATTTGTTTACAGACGGGGAGTGTATTACAGCCTTACCAATTCGCTGCCGGGGTCGGGAGATGGCTGCGTAACAATAGGGACCGGTTCAGGTGAATTTTCCACTACCTTGACAGACCTTTATGAAGGGAAAAAGTATTTTATAAGGACCTTTGCTACCAATGCCCTGGGGACCTGGTTTGGTGATGTGAAAACATTAACCACTTCTGTTAGTAATATTGATGCAGGTGAATATGCAGCCCCGGCTTTTGTCGATCTTGACTATGATTCAAAGCTGGATCTGATCATCGGTAATGAGGATGGTACCCTTGCTCACTATGAACAGGCCGAAACAAATTCCATGACCTTAAATCTGGTAACAGATAATTTTAATAATATTGATGTTGGTGGCCAATCTTCTCCTGTATGTCTGGATATTGATAATGACGGTCTGCTGGATTTGCTGGTCGGTAACCAGAACGGCACTGTTGACAGGTTTGAACAATACGAGTTTGGTTCATTAGTATTCAATTTAGTAAAAAATAATTTTCTAAACTATGATGTAAATGGTTACGCCAAACCTGCGATAGCGGATATTGACGGAGATGGTCTCATCGATATTCTTGTTGGACAACTTTACGGCAGGCTCCGTCATTTTGAACAGGATGCATCTGATCCGGAAATATTTAATCTCGTCAATAGCGAGTTTAGCGGTATCGATGTGGGCTATAACGCGGCCCCCTTTTTCACAGATCTGGATGCCGACGGCCGGCTTGACCTTTTGGTTGGCAAGAGGAATGGCGAGGTTGTACATTACAGACAGGATTCGCAGAATTCGTTGTCTTTTTCCCATGTTATAGATAGTTTTGGGGGCATTGACACGGGAGGCTATGCGGTCCCTGCTGTTTGTGATATAAACGGTAACAATCGGTTTGATATGTTAATAGGGCAGGTTGATGGTAAAATCATTTTTTGGGAGTCTGGTGATGTTATCGTAAACCCTTCGTGTATGACTACTGACGATCCGGTCTCTGAAACGGATATGAGATGGACCCTGGGTGGTTCGGTAACCGATGATAACGGCCATTTTATTTATGAACGGGGCGTCTGTTACAGCACTGTAAGCACGTTACCTGAATTGAGCAATAGAGATGTTGTAAAATCAAATTGTAATAACCGTGCTGATGAATTCTCTATGAATTCGCTGCCGATGATTGAAGCAAATACGTATTATTTCCGCACCTTTGCACAGAGTTCGCTGGGTCTGTTTTACGGGCCTGTAAAATCCTTTACAACGAGTTCTACATCTCTTTTTGAAAAAGTAACTTCAAGCTTTGCAGGAATTAATTATGGAACGTGGACGTGGACACAACCTAATTTTACAGATATGGATGGCGATGGTTTACTTGATTTGCTGATGGAAAAAGATAGTCGTCTTTTATATTATGAGCAAACCGAGGTCAACTCGGGATCTTTTACGCTAGTGAAGGGCGATCTCCTTGGAGAATATTACTCTGGTCTGCAGATTGTTGCTTTCGCAGACCTGGATGGTGATGGTTTATTGGACCTGCTTGCCGGCTGTAGTGATGAAAATATTCGCCACTTTGAGCAAAGTGAGCTAAACTCGACCACTTTTGTACTGGTTAACGAACAATTTAGTGGTATTCAAATGGAAAAGTATGATTATAGCAATCTCCAATTAACCGATATTGATCGGGACGGTTTGTTAGATTTGATAATCGGGGAGTATCATGGAGATAATGTAATTTATGAACAATCCGCAAAATACAGTTATGACTTTAACGTAATAGACCACATGCCGGATGGTATTAGCCTGCCCGCTTGTGCTGATATTAATGGTGACGGAATGCTGGATGTTTTCTCAGGAACTTATCAGGGTAACATTGAGCACTTTGCGCAGTCAGCGCCAAACGCTTATGACTTTTATCTCGTTAATGAAACATTTCAGAATATAGATCTCAGTTATTTTTCTACTTGTGCTTTTACAGATATTGATGGTGACGGAAAACTTGATCTTATAACTTCGGAACAAGACGGTAATGCAAGTCGTTGGGAAACGCGTAATGTTGTTATCGACAGAGAATGTGTTACTACTGCGTCAGCGTCATCGGTTGATAAAACCACTGCTATATTGGGTGGTGAAGTGACGTATGATAATTTTGTACCGATTCTTAGACGCGGCGTTTGTTACAGCACATCCAACAATACACCCACACTGGCTGATTCCAAATTCTATATGCAGAGTGGTGTAGGGAGTTTTTCCGGTACAGTGACCGGTCTTGAGCCCGGCAGCACCTATTATTATCGTGCGTTTTGCCAGAGCAAACTGGGATCTTTTTACGGCCCCGTAAAGACCTTTACTACGGACCAGGCGGTGCAGCTTTCCGTACGTGTATTTCTTGAGGGAGCTTATAATATCTCCGCAGATAATCCTGAAATGAATACAGACCTGAATGCAAACATTCCTGCCGTTTGTCCATATAGCGACTGTCGGGACGCGGGAAGTATTGCGGCAGATATTACTGACTGGGTTTCGCTTGAGCTGCGCAGCACGGCTGATGGCGAAACGGTTTACAGCCGTTCATATTTGTTACGCAGCGACGGCTGGCTCGCAGAAGCAGACGGCACTGATACCAGTCTGAGCCTTGGCGATACGGCAGAGGGGGCGTACTATATTGTTATCCGTCATCGCAATCATCTGGCGGTAATGAGTGCGGCGGCACGTTCATTGGGTTTCTCCTTGTCCACATATGATTTTTCTACCGGCCTGGATCAGTATTATGGCGGTGAGGCCGCATTGCTTGAAGAAGGTGTTTTCGGTATGTATAAAGGCGACTGTAATGGATCGGGTGTTATCAATGCATCGGACTATCTTACTGTTCGAACCAAAGCCGGTACAAACGGTTATTCTACAAGCGATGCTAATTTGAGTGGCAGTGTTAATTCAACGGACTATTTGGTAATTAAACCTAATGCCGGAAAATGTTGTAATCTGCCTTGATTTTAGAATAGAAAAAATCCCGGTTAGGCATTAAGAAATCTACCCCATCCTAAATTAAGATGCCTGATCGGGATTATATAAGTTTTGTCTGGTTTTTACATGCAATATACGGACTTTGAATTTTAGTTATTTTTTTTTGAATGCGTAGAATAGCCAGGTTTGTAAATAAGAATTAGTTTAATAGAATTTAATTAGCTAGGGAGAAAATTAAATGAAAAAGATTGCTATCGTGTTGTTTGTTTTGGTTGCGGTTAACATGGCAGCATTTGCAGGAGATGTTACCATTACATTGAATGGTGTGAATCCATTATATCTGAATGTTAAAGGTGACAGCCAACCCGAAGAAGCCGCGAGTATTAGTGTGTATTTATACTACTGCGATGATGGGGTAACGACTATTGCCTCTGCAGATAATGTAGATGCCTCACAAATTGAAACCACCTGGGGTTGGGGATCTGGTTTGGCTAATAAAGAAATTCAAACCGGGTCATGGGAAAGAGCCGGTCATACTTTTACCAAACGCGTTTTTTATAATAATGCCGATATTTTCACCCAGGACGACTATTGGCCTACCGGCGGCATTAATGCAATTGTTTACAATTTTTCTGTTGTTGGCACTGGAAATGTGTTTATTGAACTTAATGGCAGCGATGCAATTGCAGATTACTCTGCACAAGCGCATACGGTAACTTTTGCCAATCAGGATACCCCCTTACCGGTAGAACTATCTTCTTTTCAGGCGAGTGAAGCGGAAAACGGTGTTGAATTAAAGTGGTCCACAGAATCTGAAATCACTAATCTGGGATTCATACTGGAACGAAGCAAAGAGAATGATCAATGGCAAACAATTGCATCTTATCGCACTGTTGATGCACTGCAAGGTCAGGGTACCGTATCTCATACATCCCGTTATACGTTTACAGATGAAACGATTGTATATGGTTCTACCTATAATTATCGTCTTTCCGATGTAAATTCCAATGGTGAATCCACTGTACTGCAAAGTCTGAGTATTACCCTTGAATCTATTCCCGAAACCACAGCATTGGATGCCCCATACCCAAACCCTTTTAATCCGGAAACCAGAATTCGCTATCATTTGGCAGAGACGAGTCCGGTTGAGGTTTCAGTATTTAATGTATTGGGCAGCAAGGTCGCAACTTTGGTGGATGGCGAACAACCAGCCGGTAGTTATAACGTTTTATGGAATGGACGGGACGATGCCGGTAGTCAGGCAGCATCCGGCATGTATTTGATTGTATTCAAGAGTTATGCAGGGGTAAAAACCCACAAAGTTGTATTGATGCGATAAGAATAAATGTCCGTCTGTATTTAAGGGGGACAGACGGACGTTTTTATAGCTAGGGGATTAGCCATTATAATCTGATTATTGTTCATCATTTTTATGAATAATTGTTGTGTTTTTCATACTTTTTTTATAACTATCAATATTCATTAAATTTTCCCAAATAATTGTCATATTAATCTAATTGTATTATGGTACTAAAGCCCCTAAAATCCAAGTCAGGTGGTATTACCCGTAATGTTGTTATACTGGGTGTTGTCAGCCTGTTTACTGATGCTGCCAGTGAAATGATCTATCCGCTGGTGCCTGTTTTTATTACCTTGTTGGGTTCCAGTGTGCTAGTGCTTGGTGTTATAGAAGGCATAGCAGAAACCACTGCAGCCATGTTAAAGCTGGTCAGCGGTGTAATATCAGACCGCATTGGTAAACGAAAACTGCTGGTTGTTATCGGTTATGGAATATCCTCACTGGTCCGACCTTTTACGGGGATTGTTGCATCCGCCTGGCAGATTGTGTTTGTGCGCATGCTTGACCGGGTTGGCAAAGGTATCCGTACCGCCCCACGTGATGCGTTGATCGCATCGTCGGTTGATGCAAAATCCCGCGGCAGGGCCTATGGATTTCACCGTGCTATGGACCATGCCGGTGCGGTGCTGGGTCCACTATTGGCTATCTCGGTTCTGATGCTGCTGATTCTAGGTTTTCATATGCAGGATACGCTGCTTATTCTTCGCTGGACCTTTATTCTGGCCATCATTCCGGGCATTTTTGCGGTACTAGCATTGGTGTTATTTGTTCATGAAAAAACAGATACTGTTCCCGGAAAACAATCCACATTATTCTCACTCAAACAATTTGATAATAATTTTCTAAAGTATATAGCAATCGTTACGCTATTTACCTTGGGCAATTCATCGGATGCATTTTTATTGTTTCGGGTTCAGGAAGCTCTTAATGATAACAATTCACTCCATTCATTATTATATAGACTGCCCCTGTTCCGTGAAATGCTTACCGGATTCGGGGATACTGAGATTCAAAAACAACTGATCAATATTTTATTTGTACCGTTGGTGTGGGCCTTTTTCCATGTGATCAAGGTTTTGTTTTCAACATATCTGGGTACATTGTCTGACCGGACCGGCAGAAAAAAAGTGATCAATATTGGGTGGGCCATTTACACATTTGTGTATCTGGGATTTGCGTTTTTGGACAGGTTTGACAACTCGTTACATCTGCCTCTTGTATTTGTTTTATTTTTTATTTATGCGTTATATTATGCATTTACCGAGGGGGCGGAAAAAGCATTTGTTGCGGATATTGTAACACCGGAAACACGGGGCAGTGCGTTTGGATTGTTCAACTTTGCAATCGGGCTATCAGCATTGCCGGCAAGCGTTATATTTGGATTTTTATACAAATCCTTTGGGGCCATGGTGGCTTTTGGTACAGGAGCTGTGATTGCTTTCATTTCTATGGTATTACTTGCTGTTATGGTTAAAGAATAATCGATCACTTTTTAAATGAACTTGATGCTTTTGCCGGGGAAATAATTTAATTTTTCACAAGCAACAATTCCTTGGTTAATTTTTCAAAACGTTAAAAATTACAAATGGAGATACAATGGAAAAACAACATTCTCTTCACCGCAGGGACTTTATGGCTGCAATAATTCCGCCCTGTGCAGCTGCCTGTTTGGCGGGTGTTTGTGGTACTGCACTTGCTGACACGAATAAGTTTGAGCAAAAAACATGATCCTGATCTTTCTTATGCAGAATATTACGCGGTCCAGTATCGCGAATTTATCAAACTTGCGCAAGCTTTTGAGCAAGAGTGGGGTAAGGATAAATTGTTAGAGTTTCTGACAAAAAAGACACAGGAACGAACTTTTAAGCGAGGTCAGGACCAGGCCAAAAAACTGGGCAATAACAGTCTGGCTGCCTATGTTGAACAATTCCGTCCACCTCATTATGAAAAGTCATTGACCCATTCGATTGTTGAGGATACAGAGACCACATTTCAAATGCAGGTAACCGAATGCATTTGGGCCAAAACTTTCCTGGACGCGGATGCGGGTGAAATTGGTTACGCGCATATTTGCTGTGGAGATTATACCTGGGCAAAAGGATTTAACGAAAAGATGCACATGGAACGGGATAAAACACTCATGCAAGGGGATGCTTACTGCAATCATAGATATGTGATAGAAATATGATATGACAAGGGGTTCTGTAACCATCAGACCCCTTTTATACATTTATGCTTTCCGTTAATATGGTTTGATTTTCGAAATAATTGAACTATATTTGGTTCAAATCCATTTTACTAAACAATACAAAGAGTCTGCTATGAAACATCCAGTTCATTTTTTTATCATCCTGCTTTGCCTGACAACCTGGAACGTCTTTGCTGAAAAGATCCTTGATCATGATGTAGTGCTTGATCCCCAATCCGGTCAATTACAAGCCTGGACGAGTTATGACAATATCCTTTCATGGAGCATGAATTTTCTTAAATTTTGTCCCGAGGTTGAAACCAGCCACGGTAAAGATCCATTGTATCTGGTAACTTCAAAATTAAACATGGACGGAACGTACCGCGATAAACAAAACAATCCGGGTAGCAATGTTTACTGGGGTATGGAGACATTTAAAAAATACTATGCTTATACCGGGGACCGCGACGCCCTGGCACCTGTGCAAAAACTGATTGAACGTGTGGCCAAGTATCATACTCCTTTGGACTGGGCCTGGCCGGATGTTCCCCCCGCACTCAGGATGATACCCCGGATGGTGAATATACGGATGAATGGGGCGGAGTTGACAAGCTCTGTATGGTAGCAATTGGTTATATCCAATATTCAAAATATTGTCAGGATGATATCTATGTACATAAAGCAGAGCGTATTGCAAATACAATCATACAACATATCATTCCCGGTGACGCAGAACATTCACCCCTGCCCTTCAGGGTGAATCTCAAAACCGGTGAGGTTGTGGATCCCTATTGTTCCAATATGATTCTGGCAGTACAGTTGTTTGATGAGTTGCTAAAACAATCGGCTTGCAGTCTGGACAAAAAACTGCTTGCTGAAAAAAGAGAGCTGCTGATCCAATGGATTTTAAAATATCCCATGCGGAACCATTTCTGGTCCGGCTATTATGAAGATGTGCAATCCAATTTTGATAACCTGAATCAGCAAAATCCCATGGAAACCGCGCGCTACCTGTTAAATAGACCCGAAACAGATCCGGATTATAAAACGCATGTTCCGGAACTGATCCAATGGGTGAAAAACCGGTTTGGCCAGGTAACACGCTATGGCGCTACCAGCATCAAAGAACAGGATGGCTGTTTCAAAGAAATGAGCAGTCATACCGCTCGCTATGCATCGGTTGTGGCAAAATGGTATGGTGTATGCCAGGACCCTCAAGTCAGGGAAGAGGCAAGGGCTTCTTTTGCACTGGCAACTTATTCTGCTTATAACAAATATTCTAAAGATAATATATCTATCAACTATACCGGAATAGAGTATGCTGAACCCTGGTTTTCCGATTCTTATTGGGATTACCTGCCCCATATACTGGATGGAATAGCTGAATTGCCGGAAATGCTACCACAGGATAAAGATCATTTGTTTTACTCTTCTTCTACTGTGTTGGATATCAAGTATGATGATAAAAATATCAGCTATGCCACTGCAGATCAAGATGGCATTGAGCGATTCAAACTCACCTTTACACCTGTGGTCTATGCAAATGGAAAACCACTCGATAAATCCTTTTGGCGGTTTGGCAGTTTCAGGGGAGTGGATAATATATTGATCATCGAGCGAAAAGGGATTAATGAGATTGAGGTTAGAGGGGAGAACTAGGACTCATTGTTATCAATAGTTTACTGTTCCGGCCCTTCGATACGTCCATCCACCTACTGGCGGATGTCCTACTCAGGGACCGGGCCTTGGATTTTTAGAGGTGTTTGTTTTAAAAGGAACAACGCCGGACCCTGAGTGTTCGCCAAAGGCGAACGTATCGAAGGGCCGGCTAAGCGAAATGCAGGCAAACAAGTTTTTGAAAGATCGGTTAAATTAAAAAATAGGGGGGATACACATATGCCATATACATACATCCTCGAATGCGCAGACAAGAGTTATTATACTGGAAGTACATGGAATCTTGAGCAACGTTTATGTGATCATGAAAACGGGCAGGGAGCAAAATATACCAAAAATCGTTTGCCCGTTAAACTGGTCTATTGGGAAGAATATGAAAGAATAAAAGATGCATTCAGTAGGGAGCATCAAATTAAAGGCTGGACCAGAGCCAAAAAGCAGGCTTTAATTTTTGATAAATATGAGTCATTACCTCAATTGGCAAAAAAGTGTTTTCGTTAGAATGTATTATTTCCTTTTTTGGTAAACTGTTGTCGACCCCGGCCCTTCGATATGTCCATCCGCCCAAAGGCAAATGGACTACTCAGGGACCGGTCAACTTGATCGTGACACATATTCATGTGTCGTGGAATAGTATTGAGGGACATTTGTCCCATTAAAATCTAAAAGCGAGCAAAGTAATCTATCTATACAAAAGTGTTTCTTGTTTTATTAATATTTTTTGAAAATCTGTTTTATTATTATAAAAGAATTTGTATTATATACTACTTGGATTTTGATTTCATTGAATCTCAATGAATCCCGCCATACACGTATTAGCAGTAAAATAGTATTTGATTGTTCCTGGAATATTGTCTTTGGGATTGGGAAAGGATATTGCCGTGACATTCAAGAATTTTGGGTTACTGGTAATCCATTTATTTTTTATGATAAATTTGCAACTGTTGGCTGCAATACCCTCTGCTGAGCGGAATGTTTTGATTGTGCTATACAACAGTACCCATGGTGATTCCTGGACCGATAATTACGGCTGGAAAAGTCCACCCCTGGACGCAGATGGCTTTGCAATGCCTGGCAGTGAATCCGCATGGAAAGGTATAACAATAGGATCGGACCATGTTACACAGATTAATCTGAGCAGTAACAACCTCTCTGGCTCTATTCCTGCAGAATTGGGAGCACTGTCAGGTTTAAATAAACTCGATCTTGGGGCAAACAATCTAACGGGAGCCATCCCCCCGCTACTGGGTAATATTGGGAATTTACTAACCCTCTCGCTTGCGAATAACCTGTTGACCGGTGGAATTCCTGCTCAACTTGGGAATTTGAGTAATCTATCAACACTCAATCTTGCCAGAAACAAGTTGGCCGGAGCTATTCCTTCCAATTTGGGCAATTTATCATCCTTGATTTATCTTGGGATGAATTCCAATTGTTTAACCGGATCTGTTCCTCAGGATTTGATAAAACTGGACAAACCGACATATATACATGATTTACGTTGGAATGCGCTTTACACAAATAATCCAACAATTGAATCGTTTTTGAGCGAAAAACAATTCGTTGGGGATTGGAAACTCACCCAAACCGTTACACCTTCCGGAATTTATGCATCAAATCCTACCGAAACCACAATAACTATAAATTGGAATGCAATTGATTATACCGGAGATACTGGTGGATATCGGATAAGCTATGCCACCTCAACCGGGGGACCTTTTAGCTTTTACGGAATGACCGAAAACAAATCCATAACATCTATGGTTGTAAGCGGATTAACACATTCCACTACCTATTATTTTGTTGTAGAAACCCAAACCAACAGTCATGATAATAATCCTCATAATACAATTGTAAGTTATAAATCTGGTGCAGTACCGGGGACAACCGCGGTAGGTTTGCCAGTTGAATTGTCTGCATTGAGTGCAGTTTATAAAGATGGCAGGGCAATGATCAACTGGACCACAGAAACAGAACTCAATAATCTGGGGTTCATTTTAGAAAGTAGAGACTGTAACGGAAATTGGTCCAGAATCGCATCGTATGTCACTCATCCGGAATTGCTTGGGCAGGGGACGATATTCCATCCAACCCGTTATTCATATACGGATATACGGACTGGTATTGCTGACCGGCAATGTTACCGGATTTCTGATGTGAGCACGGATGGTCAGGTCTGTATTCTGGATTCTGTTACTCTTGCCAATATCAAGGTGCCGGATAAAATAGAACTCACGGCTCCGTATCCCAATCCATTCAATCCATCAACAGAGATTACTTATATTTTATCAGAATACAACGGTCCGGTTGAACTGTTGGTATTTACCATATCAGGCAGGCAGGTTGCAACACTGGTCCGGCAGAACCAGTCAGATGGAATCTATAAAACCGGGTGGAACGGTTGTGACAACTTGGGAAATTTATCCGCATCCGGTATGTATTTGATTGTTCTCAAAACTGATAAAAATATCCTGGTTCGCAAGGTGCTGCTGATGCGATAGAAATCTAGTTGTGAGTTAACGGCCCTGTTTTTTCTTGCAACTGACAACTGACAACTGACAACTGACAACTGACAACTGACAACTGACAACTGACAACTGACAACTTTTAATTAGTAATATACTTCCATTTCGCAGTCTTTGCAATTGAACGCAAGACGATATCGGTGCCCTTGCTCATCAATGAGATAGAACGGTTCTTTATATTTGTTCTCCGGTTTTGTACGTATACAGATTCCGATTTGTTCACGTATACAGTACTTTGTAGTCATTACTTTTTTATCGCTCAAATCCAATCCACTTTCCGCGGCAGATTCAATATCCGTAACACCATGTCGATGGTAAAAATGTCTGGCACTTTTATTCAGTACATTTCCGGTAAAAGAGAGTGACGTTTCAGGGTAAGGGATATCGTTTTTATCAATACTTCTCAGCTCAACAGGACGATTGAGTTGTCGTTCTGCCTGTAAACGTTCAACCGCTTCACGACGCAAAGCATTCAATACACCCATAGGAAAGAAAAACTGTTCAAGATTATCTGTTTCAATGAGATTTGCAATAAATTCAGTTTCGCCCAGTTTTGCCATTTGTTTATGCAACGTTGTGCGCATTGCTTCCGGTTTTTGTGCAGGGACTTTTTCTGCATCCATCTCTACAGTTATAACATTGTTGTCTGTGTCTTGAAAGGTTGCACCCAATCCATTTTCAGTTTTGAATAGAGTGATGTATATCGGAATTTTGCGTTCGCTTTTACTTGATGTAACCTGTTTGATAAACGCATGATGATGATTGCGATAAATTTCTATTCCTTTAACCAGACCTTCCATTTTCTCAGGAATAACACGTTCAGCCTCTACGCGGTTAATGATTGTTCCATGCAATTCATTGTCTTTGAAAAACGAAATTCCATCACCATTGGTCAGATCATGTTTGGTTTCAAGTGTAAATGACTGTTTGTCTGTATTTTTAATTTTCCCGATGAAATTGCCAACCATCTTGGGTGTTTCATTGGTACCCAGGTTTTGGGGACGTCCGTCAATAAAATACGAGGTGTATCCGCGATTAAAGCTGTAATTGAGATTTGGCTGCAGGTCTGTAAATGATGCGCCTGATGATGAACGGGCTAAATCGCGTTTCTCAAGTTCTATGTCTAACGCGCGTCGATACGAGGTAACCACGTTTTTTACATAGGTTTCATCTTTTAAACGCCCCTCGATTTTAAAAGAGGTGATACCCGCGTCCAGTAAATCTCCCAGATGCTGCGAGTGGTTCAGATCTTTGATGGAAAGCAGGTAGCGATCATTCACAATGGTATTGCCGTCTTCATCTTGCAGGCTGTAACGTTTTCGACAGGGTTGTGCGCATTCGCCACGATTACCACTGCGTCCGCCGGCAGTATAACTCAGGTAACATTGTCCGCTGTAACTTACACACAATGCGCCATGCACAAAATACTCTAACTCAATTTCACTTTTCTGCCGGATCGCCTTTATATCTTTTAATCCCAATTCTCGCGCCAGAATAATGCGTTTAAATCCGATTTGTTCCAAAAAGGCGGCTTTTGCCGCTGTATTGTTGTGCATTTGCGTGCTTGCTATGATGGGGATGGGGGGCAGGTTTCGCTCCAGTAGTCCCACATCCTGGATGATCAATCCATCAATGCCGGCATTATATAATTGATGAACATGTTTAACGGCATCGTCAAGTTCTTTGTCTGTCAGCAGGGTGTTGAGCGCAACATAGACATTGGCATACCAGGTATGCGCATATGCGGCAAGTTGTTCAATATCGGCAATGGAATTGCCTGCTCGGGAACGAGCACTGTATTGCGGTGCACCAATGTATACCGCATCGGCACCATAATCGATAGCAGTTTTACCTTGAGCAAGGTTTTTTGCCGGGGCAAGTAGTTCTATTCGTTTTTTATCCATACAAGAATATACAACAAATTCGTAAAAGCCGCTAATGGAATTGTATGGATTTTTGATGATGAAACATATTTATGTATTACGGAATAGTATCTAGGGACCAGTGTCCCGTAGTAAACTCTCAACGAGAGTTGAGAAAATTAAGGCTCCAAGGCCGAGCCTTGGAGCCAGAAAAAAAATAATTAACCACAGATACACGCAGATTAAAAAAAGTCTGTTCCTTATTAAACTCCCATTTGCGTTTCCTGCAATACCTTTGCACCCATTATCGCGACACATATCCATGTGTCGTGGAATATAAGTTTGGGACATTTGTCCTGTTTCATGCAAAAGGGGAGTGTTAGGGGAGATAGAGTTCCAAGGCAGACAGGTTGTGTAAAAACAAGAAAAATTGTTATGTTTTTGGAGTGCATCGCCTTTATGCGATGCGTCGGGCCGAAGGTCCGATTTAAATTCGTCTGCTTTTCAAATATTATAGATTTATTATTGTGATGTCAGTTCAATATTCTTATGCAAATATAGTTGAGTAGAGGCCGTCTCCGACGGCCCGCATTACATAAAGGTAATGCACTCCACGTCTTTTTTAAATTTTGCTCATAAATATAATTTTATTTGTTTAAAATTTAATTCATTTTCACACAGTCTGAGAGCCTTGGAACCAGATTAAAACGGACATTAGAAAATAACGCTTGCAGTATACTGCGCTATTTTTAAATTATAACAGTGTTTAAAGAGCACACCATAAAAGATATTATACGGTTTGGTCTGAACTAAAACCGTTTATATCTACTACCGTTTTTTCTTTTTTCAATAGTGAAAATCAATTTCCAACTATTTACCTGGCGTTCTTTGTGGCGCAACTGGAGAACTCATGAAAAAAATAACCCGTAGATCGTTTGTAATGACATCTGCCGCAGGTATGGGTGCGGCAGCATTTAATAAACCAGCCGTCAGCAGCACTGTATCCTCTGCAACCACAAACACCAATGCTACCTATCACTTTTCACGCGAAATACCCGTTGACAAGGAATACGATCTTGTCATTGTCGGAGGCGGACCCGCTGGTACCGCTGCTGCAGTTTGTGCCTCACGTCTCGGGGCGAACGTGCTGCTGGTAGAGGCCACCGGCTGCCTCGGCGGTATGGGCACATCCGGGCTTGTGACAGCTTTTGATCCTATGGCCAATGGAGAACGCATGCTGGTAGGTGGATTGATGCGTGAGATCGTCACCACCATGCACAAACGGGGTTTTCTAGCTCCACAAGTCACAAAAGATTTCTATAGTAAACGACATTCAACCTGGACCCCTTTCCGTGTTGAGGGTTACAAGGTAGTGCTTGATGAACTGGTAACCGACAATAATGTAGAGGTGCGTTATTTTACACGAGTGGTGGATGCTGATACAAACGGTCATACGGTTAATGGTGTTATTCTCCAGAATGTAGAGGGATTCTGTTTTGTACGTGCAAAAACATTCATAGACGCCACTGGAGATGCGGTATTGTCTGACCTTTGTAATGTTCCTTATCGGGAAGCCGGTCGCGATACACCCAATATCATGCCTCCCACACTATGTGCACAAATAGGTGGCATCGACTGGAAGATAACGGAACCCGTCAACCAGCAAAAATACGTTCTAAAGGCTCTCGATGATGGACACTTTACTTATAATGACCGCCATGTACCGGGACTATTCAGGGTTGGCGAGACCACGGGCATGTTGAATGCGGGACACGTTTTCCACATGAACGCAGTGAATTGCCGCAGTTTGAGTGATGGTATAGTAATGGGCCGCAAGCTGGTTCAGGAATTCCTCTCTTTCTATCGCAAATACGTACCGGGTTGTGAAAATGCTGAGCTTGTCACAACGGGAAGTCTGATGGGCGTTCGTGAATCCCGGCGTATTGTTGGAGAGTATGAACTAACTTATGAAGATTATATAACACAACGACAGTTTGCTGACCAGATCGGGGTGTACAACGCACCGGTAGACATCCATGTCTATGATGATTCGGATAAAGAATACCAGCGGTATCATGAACAGTTTAGTAAAACAGGTCGACTGAAAGCAGGAGAAAGTTTTGGTATCCCCTACGGGATTCTCGTTCCCAAAGGATGGAAGAACCTCTGGGTTGCAGGTCGTAGCAACTCTAGTGATGTCCGTGCACATGGCTCAATCCGGGTTCAACCCGCTTGTTCTATGATGGGACAAGCTGCTGGCACGGCTGCTGTACAATCTATTTCCACCGGGCAGCCGGCGTGTGAGCTCGATACCCAAATGCTGGTCACAACGCTTCGAGATGCTGGTGCTTATCTGCCGCAAACAAATCTCGACCGAAACATGACCCGCTCAGAGATAAAAAATTAATGTACTAGTCTCTAAAGCTGGTTGTACTGATCGCGAATGTTGAGAGTTCCGGGCCCTGAGTGTTCGCCGCAGGCGAATGTATAAAAGGGACCGAGGATACACCTGATCGCGATACATATTTATGTATCGCGGAATATTGGTTTGGGGACATTTGTCCCGTTTGAACTAATTTCACCCCAAGTCCTAAGCGATACCTCTGTGCACTTGCGTTTTGTCTTATTATAAATTTAATAAAAAAGCTATCTTCAAGAGTTTATCAATTCCCTAACAACTCAAATTTCTGCATTTTCGATACTTTTTCACCGTCAGCCAGTACGACAACTACCTCAATTTCATATTGCCCCGGTTCCATCTCGTTCAGATCCAATCCTACGGATTCCGCGGAAAAACGTGAGCCGCTGAACCGTTCCAGTGTGGCGGACTGTTCGGTTTCGCGCATGGTGTTAAAGCCCGTCAGGCTGGCCATCAGATTTTTGTTCGCTGGTTCTTTGAGAGTAACCCGGTATTGTATCTGGTAATCCAGTCGGTTGGTAATAACCGGCAGGTTATAGATCTCAAAATACACATTAACCGGATTATGAATATGGAATTTTAAATTGGGTTGAGGCACAACATATAAATCGTTTTTTACAAAAGGTCCCTCTTGGGATTCTGCCGCACCGAGTTCACGGGCAAGCTCCAGGTCGCTCATACAGAGCTCGGTTTCGCTAAACATTCGCGGTCTGAGCCTGAATTTGTGTCCTCCAATATGCTGCATATCCGGAGATTTGGCGTAAAAACTAACCAGGTAATCCTGATCGTATACCTCAAACGAGAACGCATCCGTCCAGATTTCTCCGGGACCGGATGGGACTGTGATTTGATCTGCTGTAATGGTTTTATGCGAGGATTCAAGTTCGTTCCAGTTTGTGTCAAATACGCCATATCCCAGTTCCAGAATCCCGGTTAGCGTATCTTTGGATGCATTTGAAATTCCATAATAGATTTCGAACCGGGTCATCCCTTTGGGTGCTGCAAAAGCGGCTATGTAAAACGGCATATCAATAGGACGGGTTTGCCGTGTCCATTGGTGGCGGTCAGAATCCAGTCCGGTTTTAATGGTTTCGCGATTCTCTAAAATAATTTCGTTCTGGAATTGCTGCATTTCTTTTTCATCACGAGAGTTGTAATACCAGGCGTACTTTTTGTCCCACGTATAACAATCTCCAATCATTTGCTGCGGCAGGCAGGGAGTCAGCATAGGTTCCTTGTCGAACTCACCCTTTGCAAAATGAAAGATCATTTTGGGAGATCCCCCGGAAGCCGGATAAAACCAGGATTCACCACTGTTGAAATAATTTTCAATATCCTTTGATGCTTGTCCAGTCTGTTCCTTGAATGACATAATGGCGCCACCACTGCCAATGGCCTTGTCTCTTGGTGCACCATGTCGTAAATAGACCATACCGCGATCTTCAAACCGGTCTGAAGCAGAATAGATCAGCGGTGTGTTATTAACCTCTATTTGTAATGCCTTGGTACGAATGGGCCCTGTGCGAGACGTGCGAAAGTTTTTTTCGGCAAACACCATTCTTTTGATATGTTCCAAGAGTCGCGGATTTTCTGCAGAAGAGGGCAGGGGATTCCGGCGAAGCCAGGTTTTGGTAAAAAAGTCTTTTTGTTTATCAACTGTAGCCAGATTTTGATAATATTCATATTCCGAATCGGAAAAAATAAATTTCATGTCGCTATAAATATATATTGCGTCTTCAAGTGTGTTTATGGATGCGACGGCGTCTGTATATTGCTGTTCCGCATCAGCAAACTGTTCCTGCTGTACAGCCAGTTTGGCTTTTGCAAGGTGAAGCGCTGTTGCGGAAAATCGGTTTGCGTTCAATAATGTTGAGTATATAGAATCCGCTTCTTGCAGATTATCGTGATAGCGGCAATACTCGGCAAAATAAAAATCGACAATTCCTGTTGACATGTTTTTTGATTTTTGGCTGTCTTTATCATCACCAAAATAGCTGATGGTATCGTAAAACAGTATGCGTTTGGCCATGGCCTCAACATCGTCAGGATAAAATGTTAATTGCGCGTCAAGTGCCTGAATAGCCTCAAAATATTTTTCGTGATAGCCTTTGTATTTGGCATATTCAAACAATATCCGATTGTATGACGAGTCTGTTTTGAAAACATATTCAAAGTTTTTTTCTGCATCTTTATTGTCAAAATATCGAAAGGGTTGACTGCGGATATAGGAGCGCATTGCAAAAGATTTTGCCAAAATATAGTGAATTGACAGGTTGTTCTCGTCTAGCTTGCGGGCACGATCTCCCCAAAATATGGCATATTCATAATTGTCCTGCTGGTCATATATTTCGGTGATGCGTAGACATGCCTGCAAGTTGTTTTCATCCTGCTGATATATTCGTTTTAGCTGTTTCAGCGCTTCTTCGGTTTCCCCTGCGTTGTAGAGTGAATCTGCTGTTGAGAGTGTAAATTCAGCGGATAAGAGCGTTGAGCCCGAAACAAATAATACGATAATCGCAATTAAGCATTGTAATGGCTTGCAATACATAGTTACCCCTCGTGTATTCTGTGAATGTATTTGGATTTATTTAACACCACAAACAATGCTGTTTGCTCTTCCCGTTTTTATTATACTGTATTTGAAATTGAATGTCAAGAGAAAATGTTGGATCTGGGTTTTAGGGAGGGGGGTGAGCTTTGAAGCGGATGAAATATATTTAACCACAGATTAACGCGAATTAACGCAGTTAACTCCACTGATCGCGACACATATTTATGTGTCGTGGAATATTGTTGGAGGGACCTTTGTCCCGTTGATAGACTTCCAAGGCAGAGCCTTAGAACCAGATTTGAAATTTTGATCGCGATACATATTTCAGGTTGTCCGAAATCCCCGTTCACTGATCGCGACACATATTTATGTGTCGCGGAATATTGATTTGGGACATTTGTCCCGTTGTTAGGGTCCCAATGCAGAGCCTTAAAACCGGATTTGAAATTTATCTAGTATTATTTTATATAAACAGAGTTTATTACTGTCATTGCGTTCCCAAACGGGAGTTTGGGAACGAGTAAGCCTTGGAGTCGGAACTCGCCTCCGGGCCCTGAGTGTTCGCCGCAGGCGAATGTATCGAAGGGACCGAGGATACACCTGATCGCGATACATATTTATGTGTCGTGGAATATTAGCTTGGGGACATTTGTCCCGTTGATAGGCTTCCAAGGCAGAGCCTTAAAACCGGATTTGAAATTTATCTAGTATTATTTTGAATAAACAGAGTTTATTCCTGTCATTGCGTTTCCAAACGGGAGTTTGGGAACAAGTAATGCGGCGAACACTCAGGGCCCGTGGCCATTTTTCACATTGATCGCGACACATATTTATGTGTCCCGGAATATTGTTTGGGACTTTTGTCCCGTTGATAGGCTTCCAAGGCAGAGCCTTGGAACCAGAAGTAAATATTCTTTATTGGTGACATTTGTCCAGTTGTTAAGGTCCCAAGTCAGGTCCCTGGAACCAGAAAAAGTTGCCCCCTTGGCAGACGATCTTAATTTTTTAACAACTCAAATTTTTGCTTTTGCGATACCTGTTCACCATCTGCAAGTACAATCCTGACTTCAATTTCATATTCTCCCGGCTCCATGGCACTCATATCCAGACCAATGGATTCCGGCGAAAAACGACTGGCGCTGTACCGTTCTAGCGTTGCGGATTGTTCTTTTAAAAGATTGCCTTTAAATCCCGGTAGATTTGAGAGAAATCCTTTTTTAGCGGCTTTTTTTTGATTGACCTTGTACTGGATCTGGTATTCCAACCGGCTTTGTGTCACCGGAAGGTTGTAGATCTCAAAATAAACATAAACCGGATTTTTAGGATTAAATTTCAGGCTGGGTTGAGGAACCACTCGTAATTGGTTTTTAATAAATTTCCCATCCGAATTTTCAGAACTTTCCAGTTGGCGGGCCAGTTCAAGGTCGCTCATGCAGAGTTCTGTATCATTGAATGTTCGCGGGACGAGTTTGAATTTGTGTCCTCCAACATGCATCAGATCTTTGGTTTTTGCGTAAAAGCTGATGGCATGGTCTATGGTATCGAGGGTAAAGGTGAACTGATCTGTCCATGCGTATAACGAATCATCCTGCTGGATTATATCCTCAACCGGGATTGCTTTGTGTGTGGTTTCTATTTCGTCCCACTGTAGATCATAAATGCCCAATCCCAAATCCAGATCGTAATAGCTGACGGAATCGTTATTTATGGTTTGTGGAGGAATGCTGTAATACAGCTCGTAACGGGTTTGTCCCAACGGTGCGGCAAAAGCAGCAATGTAAAAGGGCATATCAATGGGATGTGCCTCACGGTCCCATTGGTGCCTGTCAGTTTCAAGACCAATCTCTATATTTTTCCGGTTTTCCCGGACTATATCTCCTTCAAATTGCATCACTTCAACATAGTCATGGGAATTAAGATAACTGGCGTATTTTTTATCCCAGTTGTAGCAATCCTGTACCATTATACGCGGAAGTATGGGCACCAGGCGGGGTTCTGCTTCATTTCCCATTGCAAAATGAAAGATCATCTTTGGGGTAGTACCAGAAGCAGGGTATAACCAGGATTCCCCATTGCGTAATGATTCGTTCCAGCGCTCTTTGCCGCTGGTTTGCATCCACTCATCAAACAGATCACCACCAAAGGCAATAGCCTTGTCCGCCGGTTCACCATGACGAATATATACAACCCCCCGATCTTCAAAACGGTTTGCCAGTGTATAGACATGCGGTACCTGGTTGATCTCCCATTGCTGTGGTGACCAGCGATATTTGCCTACGCGAACAATGCGATAGTTTTTTTCCGCATAGACCATTCTTTTTAAATGTTCAATCAAACGGGGATTGGAAGGAGAGGCGGGCAGCGGATTTCTGCGTAACCAGCTTTTTTTGAAAAATGTTCTTACGTCTGTCTTGTCTGCAATCTTATCATAATATTCAAATTCCGCATCCGAAAAGACATATTTCATGTCATTATAGACAAAATTAACATCCATACGGGTAGCCATGGTATCAATGGCGGCCATATATAAACGTTCAGCATCTGTATATCGCTCCTGCTGAACTGCCAGTTTTGCCAGTGCAAAGTCGTACAAAGTAGGAGATATAGAGCGGGAGCCATCCAGGCTTTGGAAAACAGAATCGGCCTGTTCAAGCATATCATGTTGTCTGCAATATTCTCCATAATAAAAGCGGGCAAGGTCGGTATCCATTTGCTTTAATTCACGAATATCCTCATCCTCTCCCAGAAAGCAGATGGCATCATAGTAATAATTTTGTTTTTCAAAGGCTTTGATGTCTTCGGGATAATATTTCCGGTGCGCTTCCAGGGTTTTGATTCCGTCCATAAACTCTTTTTTGTATCCCTGGAAAACCGCATACTCGTACAATACTTTATTGAATGATGAATCAACCTCCATGACCTGTAGGAATTTCTTTTTTGCATCTTTCCAGTCAAAAAAACGCAAGGGTTGGGGACGTATATATCCGCGTTCACGACATGATTTTGCATAGATGAGGCGAGCGCCCGGATTGTTATAATCCAGTTTCATTGTGCGTTCGGCCCAAAGCCTGGCATATTCCCAGTTTTCCATTTCATCATAAATTTCTGCAATACGCAGATGGGCTTCAATATTGTCGTATTCAAATGAAACGAGTTTTTTGAGGTGTTTAAGGGCTTCATCCAATTGACCTGAGCGATAATAAACATCAGCTTTGGTTATGCTGTAATCCCCACGGGTGGCAACATTACAACCGGCAGCGAACAGGACCAGGAGAAAAAAGACAAGAATAAAAGATTTGAAATGCATGGTGTGCCTGTTTTTGATAACTACAAATTTAATGAATTAGGTTTGCGCCGGTTTACATACTATAGATATTGTTCTTTTTCTTTTCCCTAGTAATTATAGGATTTTATTGTTTGAATGTCAAGAAGAAATTGAGATCAAGAGAGATGGGGGAGGTAAGAAAAGGCTGGCAGTTTGGAGGACTGCCAGCCGGATTTTATTATTTCAAAAATACAACTTTTTGTATGTGTCTTACATTATCTGCATTGAATACCACAAAGTAGGTGCCGCTGGCTGCATAATTGCCGGCAGCAGACTGACCGTTCCAGGTGATATCATAAGAGCCTGCTTGAGTTTGCTGATTGTCGATCAGTGTAACCACCGAGCGACCCAAAATATCTACAATAAACAGATCTACATTGGCGTCTTTAGCAAGGTCGTATCTGATTTTTGTTTTGGGATTGAATGGATTTGGATACGGATGCAGTAATGCTGTGGTTTTGGGAACGACAGCAGTAACTGTTACGTCAATACTTTTTTTAACTGTTCTATTACCATCCTTGTCTACATCCGAGAGACGGTAGGTATAGTCACTGTTGGCCTGTACATTTTTATCGGTAAAAGAATAATCGTGTCGGGTTGTTGAATTGTCCTGGCCTTTCAACTCGTCATGGGTTTTATAGTTGGCTACCTGTGTCCATTGAGTATCACCGATCAATTGTTTCTCAAGAATATAACCCAGGTTGTTCATTTCGCTCTCGGTAGACCATGTCAGCAAAACACCCTGCGGGGTGCTGGTCGCGTTAAAGGAAGCCAAACTAACCGGCAGACTTGCATCCGATGGATTTGTATAGGTACCGCTTGATGTAATATCAACCAGCGCCCAGGGATCCGTATTATCAAGTCTCTGAATGTTTGTTTTATTGGGATCAGATGTTCTCCACTGTAATCCCGCAGTACCACCGGTGTTGCTAATGTTGGTGATCTTTATTTGCGCAATCAGCGTACCATTCCCGGATGTACCAATAACCTGTACACGATTATCAAAATCGGTTTGGTTGCTAAATGGTGCTTTTTGGACATTTAATATTATCCTGTTCGTAGCTTCAATAGTTGGGGATAATGTATACCAAGTGGCAATTCTTGATTCCGCAGTTACAACAGAAGCAACCGGACTGGTAAAATTACCATTGTTAAACGTAAGAACGAAATCACATTCACCCAAATAAATATCTGCTGAACCGGTTCTTAACATATAAATATCAAAAATGAAATCAGTACCGCTGACCTGTTGATTTTGAACTGTCAGGGTGAAATCATAGGTTTGCGCGGCAGTAATGCTTGCTAATAATAATAATAGTATTAATAATTTTTTCATTTTTATCTATCCTCCGGTAAATCGTTACTGAATGTGAGTGGTAACATTGCGATTATTCCAGGTTGCTGCTCTGTCGCTGGCGTCTACAGTGCCGGAAAGGTCGCAATCACTGTCCTGGTAACCTGTATTGTTTCTGTCATTCCAGGTTGCAGCTCTGTCACTGGCATCAACAGTTCCCGAAGCATCCGTATCTCCGTAATACATGCCGTAAACTCCTGTTTCCAGTTCTTTACCTGCCGCGTCCCTGTATTTATCTGTTCCTGTTGTAAAATCATACAGGGTTGAACTGCTGGTTGCAAGACCGTGGGTTTCGTCGCTCATCACCGCAATATGATTGCGATGTTTTACAACAATATAATAACTTCCTGCATCAACAGCCAGTGGAATATCACCAGAAGTGCCATTATCTGCAACAATTCGTCCGTCTTTGTGCAAAAATGCACTGTGAGAGACAACCGCACTGCCATCAATGGTACTGCGGAGCTGTACCAGAACCCAATCGGTAATATCAGTTGGGATAGAAGAAACAGTTCTTGCATCTTCACTATAGGGTGAAGTTGTAGGAATGTCTGACGCATTAAGGTTGGTAGTCATTTCATCATTCACTGTATCGTATGGGCCTTGTAGAAATACTTTGGCGGCCAGCAAGGTGTTTTCATCTGTAGTAATGACCGGGCGCATGCGGAAATCGCCAGATCCATAAGCTGCCCAACCACCTCCGGTATCCATTGACGAGCGGTTATCAACGGAACCACCATCATATCGGATATATATTTGAGTTCCGGATGAAAAATATAAAACAACATGATAGTCTGTGCCGTTTGCAACACTAACACCTGTTGATGAAAGATCAACAAAGTTCCATGAATAAGGGAGAATATCATTTTGATTAATTGTAACGGTACTTCCCAGTTTAGCATTTGGAAGTCCGCCATTATCTGACCAAATTTCTGCATACATGGGGCCGGTTATTGTAACTGTTGTTGATGGGTGATAAAAAAAGCCGGTAACTTTACCACTTAATGAAGGTGTAAAACGTGTAGCAATTTTTTCATTTACTAAAACAGCTTGTGATGCATCACCACTCCAGGTATCATATGCCAATATTTCCCGGTCTAATGTAGTCCCGGAATCCTGTAATTTAGCGGCGGCTTTGAAAATATCCAGCTTGCCGTATCCCCATTCATAATCCGGTAATGAACCGCCAGTATATGTGTCTGTCATGGCTGTACTGGTGATCAAAGATTTTACTTCAGCAGCAGTCAGGTTTGGGTTGGCTTCCAATAACAAGGCAACTGCCCCAGTGGTTACCGGGCATGCCATGCTGGTACCCTGAGTTAAGAAATGTTGGTCTCCGGGAGCAATATTTGATGAACTTACTGAAGCACTTTGTGACATCGAAGAGAAAATGCCCATACCCGGAGCTACAATATCGGGTTTTTGAACATCGTCACGTCTGGGACCAATGCTGCTAAAACCAGCTTTATCATCAGATGTTTCCGTACCCGTGTAGCTCAATCCGCTTCCTGACGTATTAGAAAAACGCCATCGACTGGTATATGCACCCACAGTTATTGCGTTGGATGCGGTACCGGGCTTGCCTACTGTATAATTTGTATTAGCACCGGTGATATTAACTGTCATGGTTTGCATATATAGCCAACCGTGAAAATCTACAGCAGAACCGGTATTATTCGTTAACGTTACTGTCCAGGTGCCATCAGCGGGAGGTTCTGCTTCAGTTGCATCATAAACTTCAATGGTGTGTTTTCGATCACCATTGGTGTAATCAGAGTCAATTTCGTTTTCAACATAGACGGTGCCGTCTGTAGTAATCGGCCAGACACCTTTATCACCGGCATTTGCTGTAAAAGGAGCAATATTGGGAGGATCAATAGTCATGGAAACATCTGAAGCATCATCATACCACATCTGTAATCCCAAATAATCATTAACATTTCCTGAATTATCTGAATAGGATGGAATGCTAATGGTCACATCTGTAGTACTGCTTCCTGGAACTGTACCGGAAAAGTGGATGAGATCGCTGCCTTCATTACCCGCGGCAATTACAGCTACGCGTCCTGCGCCGGTAAAATCATCAACAGCAACTTCTTCAGAACTTGTACCATCATGAGCATTTTTGTGTCCTCCCAGACTCATATTCACAACAATGGGTTTGCCCAGGGTTTCTGACATCTTTTGCGCATATGCCAATGCGTTTATAACATCAGTGTCTGAAAAACTGCCATTACCGGCTTTGACTACAATAATATCTGCTTCCGGTGCTACTCCGGCATAACTTTTACTGGAATACGCAGCACCATTACCTGCTGCGGAGCCTGCTACGTGGGTCCCATGTCCGTTAATATCCGCTTCTCTTACAAAACCTGCGGGCGAACCGTCAATTTCATCTTCAATATCTGCCTGAGTATATTCAACCCCGGTGTCTAATGTACCAAAATTAGTAGGGTCTCTGTCTGCCGGGGTACCTTCTCCACCGGTTGCTGTCAGTGTTTGGTCCCAGATATAGAGAATGCGGCTTTTTGTATTGTCTACAGGATCACGAAAATCCAAATGCTCCCAGTCTATACCGGTATCTATAATACAAACCAATACACCACTACCTTTGTATTCGGTATTGTTCAAATAGCTGTTGTGCAGTAAATCTGCCCCAATACTGCCAACTGCCAGATCGTTTTTAGGATAAGACATTGAACCCAGACTTATATGCGTAACCTGGGATATCTCGAGTGCTGAAATCATTTGCTCAGGTGAAAGATATGCTGTAACATAACCAGTAATAACAGCGTTAACCGGTACACCCGCATTGATCAATGCATCGGGATCATCTGTGCGTATAACAACACCATACGCCACAGAACCATCTTTTCTTTCAATAACTGATGTTTGCGTTGCGAGATAGGGATCTTTGGTCATTGCCTGAGTTCTAAGGCTGGAACTTGACTGGTTTTTAAACAAAGTGTGCAGCCTGCCGTCAATTCGTCCCAATTGTTCCTGGGTGAGTAATGTGATTGAATTATCGTTTGTAAAACCTGAAAAAAGAAGAAATGCGGATAGTGCAATTAAAAAATACAGTAGCTTTTTTATCATCTAGACCTCCAACATCAGGTAAGGTTTTATGTATCTTTGATATTACAATATGGAGTGAAAATATATATAATACCAAAAGGTACCAGTTAATAGCCTGTTTAAATATTATTTAATTTGAATTAATAGTATTTAATCTTGCCGATTGGATCCCCTTTGTAAATTAATATACTGATTATACTGCTTTTGGAAAATATAAATGATTTATTTTATATTCAAGTAAAATTTATGAAAAGTGTGTTAAATTAAAGTGTAGTATTTTAGAAAGAAAGAGAAAAAAATGTACAAAAATTCCCGGACTGTATCTAAAAACTATCAATATATACAGTCCGGGAGAGGAGTTTATTCCATTGCGTTTAGAGAAAATGAACCTTTTTTATAGTAAAGCAGGCTGCATGCGGAAAAGATAAAAAGTGTAGTAAAAATATAAATGGGCAGCCAGAATATACTGATCAACCCCTGTATATTATTATACTGATAAATATATAAAAATAACATAATGGGTATGGATACCAGCCAGGCAGTATAGCCCGCAAGGATCATATCCATTTTTTGTTTCTCATCAATATTACCTGCCTTGTGCTCTCGAATGGTGTTAAAATACCATCCTGCTGCAACCAGCAAATAGGGAGCAACGGTGATTAACAAAATAGGTAAAACAAACCATTGACGGGTTTGCGGCGACAAGCCCATATAAAATTCTGATACGATCTCAAAAAGTCCCAGACCCGCGCAAATTACTCCGGTAATATGCATAATCAGATACAGATTTTCAGACATGAGCATAGAGTGTTCCAGGGTGTGAGTGTTTGAATAGTGACGGATCCTTATCAGATAGATAAAGAAAGAGATGAAAAACAGGAAATGCCAGAACATGGCAATCCAGATTGCTTGTATCTCACGGTTCACTTCCAGTCCCCTGGGGAGCTCTTTGGCGATATCGGTCAGGCAGCCATAATGCCCAAAAAGGGAAAATAATGAAATGATTCCAACTAGCAAAATCCCCATACTCGTCCATCTCATGATCTTTATAGTACTGATGGCATATATAATTGTAATGATGAATAAAAGTTGTGTAACAAAAATAATCAAGGTGTTGACAGCTACTATAATTCCGTAAATTTCAGGCTTTTGTAACAGCTCTGTAAAATCAAGATAAGCAACAGCGTTATACAGCATAAGCAGCGTTGAAATTACAACAAATACCAGTGATAAATTGACCAGTATTTTTAATCCTTTTGGATTGAGTGGTGTTTGTTTCATTTCATCCTCCCATCAAGATCTTTATCATCTATTATAAAAAAGACCTCGTTAAAATCTTTATTAAAATGGCGGGCTATTTTTAGAGCCAACAGGGCAGAAGGAACAAACTTGCCTTTTTCAACCGCAAAGATAGTTTGGCGTGTTACCCCAACTGCATCTGCCAGATCCTGCTGAGACATTTCGTTATTGTCAAAGCGTAAACGACGGATATTGTTTCCCAATTTCATCAGGATTTCCTTCTTTTTGTTAATTATTCTTTACATATATACAAAAATAATTTACATATGTCAAGTATAATTTACATAATTGTGATTTTTTTTGTTACACTGGTTTGCCTGGAGTCTTGCGAAAGGATAAGGGCGGACACGCAGGTCCGCCCTTACAGTCCTGGTTCCGGGGCTCTGCCCTGGAACCGATAGTAAAGATGATTTTAGTAATGAATTGATTAATATTTTCGATATGCACTTTAATGTGTTGGATAAACAGAGTTTATCCGTGTCAGTTCTGTCCCAAACGAAAGTATTATCCATAACCTGCGCTCAAAAAAATATTGATTTTGATTTCTTAATCTCTTACTATAAAATCGGGTGGAAAATTGGGGAATCCTCTAATTGAAAATTCATCCACTTGATTTTATTGATAAAATAAAAGGAGTTGGAGATGAAAACAAAATCGGGTTTTGGTATTGTCTTGTCATTATTGCTGTATACTGCTATTGTCTTTTCCGGAAATACTCAATCCACATCTTTTAAAAAGGAAACAACTTTTCACAGTCCTGCTGAAATGTACAAGATTATGGAAGATTCCAAAATAACCTATGTATTGGGTGATTTGGATAAAGAGATCCCGTACACAATTGATTCATCATTTGTACTCTCTAATCAATTATATGTTGAAAATCGAGACGGTGATCTGGTTTGGTCTGAATACTCGTTAGATGACAGCAGTATTGAAAAGTTGAACCAGGCTGAAACCTTGTTTCAGGATAAAAATTATATTCTCTCAAAGGCTTTGTTCAGACAGGTATTTGAAGATAATCCATCCTATTCTTATGCGCTCACAATGATTGCGGATGTTTTTTTTATGCAGGCCATATATGACAGTGCGGAATATTATTTTAAAAAAGCTATTGAAATGAATCCTATCGATTATATTGCGCATTGGTTTCTGGCAGATACATTTTGGAATAAAGGCGATAGTGAAAAAACAATCGATTATATTACGAGAGCTCATCTTTTAAACCGCAATCATCAGGTGCTAAAGAAAATGATGATTTATTATTATAAACAGGCTGACCTGGGCTGGGATGACTGGGTATTTAATCCACAATACAAGGTTTATAAAGAGGACAAGCAGGTCAAAGTATTTTTTAATGATGAATGGATGGCATACGCTTTGACTAAAGCATTGTGGAAGTTTGAACCGGGATACGCGGAATCTGTATTGAACACGGTTGACAATAATTTAATGTTTATCCGTGAAGAAGAAGCGGAAGCAATTGTTTCGCAGTTGATGATGGAGCAGGATATGCAACCGGTCAAACAAATAGTGGATGATGGATACTTTGATGAATTTTGGTTTTATGAAATTGTTACTCCACAGGAACCCCGGGCTGTTTTAGAACAACCCAGGGAGGTTTTGGATCGCGTTGTAAAATATATAAAGCTCTATCATCGGAAAATTGGAGAATAGACGTTTTATTAGCCCTTTAATGTGACCAAGCTGCTAACTTGGTGGCTCCGGTCCCTGAGTTCAAAACCGTCCGGTTTTAAGACGGATTTGAGTATCGACTGTCCGGGAATTGGGCCTGGAAAACCAAACCATATTCTGAAAAAAATGCAAAATTCTTTTGTGATTTTTTTAAAAATTTTCATATCTTTTATTCAACATTAATCTAAACGGAGATGCCTTTCCATTTTTGCCTGAACCTGTTGGCAAAATTGGATCTGTAGAAAAAAACCTTACACAATTTTTAATCTTTATTTACTCACCAGGGGTGAGTTGTGTAATTGGTCTATCTACAGGATGGTATTTCTACATTTCTTAATTTTTTTCCCATCACATAATACATAACGCACCTCTGTCATTTATTGGAGACTGTTATGTTTTATGAACGTGATGAAAAGGAAAAGCTAAACGCATTTTTCCAAAAACTTAAACTCAAGAATGTTGAAAACGAGTCCAGCATGGACAAGGCAGCCAAGATTGAACAGATACTGGCTTATCTGGAAATGGTACATGCCCGTGTAAAAAACTATTCCCCAAAGCGGAATCTGGTATTTATTGATTGCGGTGCGGGTAACTGTTATCTGAGTTATTTATTGAATTATTATTATACCCATATAAATCCACGTAAACTCACAATTCATTGTATAGATACCAATGCCCGCCTGATGGAAAAATGTTATCAGCAGGCAAATGAATTTGGATTTAAAAATATGAATTTTCATGCCAGCGATATTGCTGATTTTCAGATTGGCGGAAATGTGGATCTGGTCTATTCTCTGCATGCCTGCGATTTGGCTACAGACAAGACCCTGCATCTGGGATTAAGGCACAAGGCAACCTGTATTTTATCGGTTTCCTGTTGTCAGCATTCTATCAAGAAACACTTGCGCAGGCATCATTATACGGGTATTACCAAACATCGTATATTTAAAGAAAGACTGGTATACATGGTTGGTGATTCTCTTCGTGCATTGCTGCTTGAAATGCATGGATACCGAACAGATATCCTGGAATTTGTTTCATCCCGGTATACGGACAAGAATATTATGCTGCGGGCACAAAAAAGTAATCCCCGAAATATTCAGGAAATTGAAAAAGAGTATGAGGCTATTCAAAAAGAATTCAATGTAATTCCGACTCTTGAAACGTATTTGGAATAAACAACGCCATAATCGTTAGCAAATAAAATCAATAAAGCACTTTTCGATCAACTTGAAAAGTGCTTTATTTTTGGATTACTCTGTAATAATATTCCATCCGTCAATTTTAACCTGAGCTTTTTGTCCTTTTAAATCATTGATAGAATAACGGGATGTAATTGTTTTTTCTTCACCGGGTAATAAACTAAAGTAATTATCATCCCAATACACAGGTGTAACCTCTGTACCGTCATCAGCCCGAATTATTGACAAATGGACCATAAAAGCTAGATTTTTTTCCGGATTTTTAATGTGTACTATAGCCTTGTTTTCTTTTTCAGCTGAATTGAGTTCTATTTCTGATTCCAGTTTAACATTGGGTAGATCATTCAATGCTGTAAAATCAGCAAAAGATTTGGGCTTTGCATCAAGAATACCCCAACCTTGATCTGTCCTTTTATAGCCTTTTTCACCTTGAATATCTGGGACTGTTGATAGCCAGTAAAAGTTATCTGAGATTTCATTTCCCTGACTGTCTGTTAGGGTCATATCCAAAAAGTGGGTTGTGCTTAAATCCTGTGGCCAATCAATAGAAAGAGCCTTGATTTTATCATCAGGATTTATGTTGATCTGCACTGATTTTGAAAATTTTTCAGTCATGTCAAAATTATACAATTGGGCTGAAACTGTCAAATCATCAAATGATTCATAATAATTATTTATAACATAAATCGATTGATCATCATAAGCATACTGTACATGAAGTGGATTACAGGCTTTTTTCGCTCCGTAATAGGCTCCGCCAACATTCAGGTACCAGTCTACATATTGCCAGCTTATTGCTGCAGGCCATGCCATATCATATTTCCAGGTAGTGATACCAAGTGCGTCGTATTTATTGCGCCCATACGCTTCGTACATTCCACGTGCGCTTTCATAATTTAATGCCTGCGCTTTTGTGCAAAATTCCTGTATACCGTTAGGAGTACCATAGCGTTCATTTAAAGATTTGATCACAAGATCAAAATATTCGATACCTTGTAATACAGTATGGAAAGAAAATGTCTCATTATTAATGGGCCATTGTGCGCTTTTAGGCATCATTTTATTGATACTTGAATAGGGCATTACAATTCCCCCAATACCGCCAGACTGGGCAAATCCCCAGGCACCATCATTTTTATGCGTATAGTAATGTGAGGGTGTAGCGTAGGTCCATAATTCCAATGTTCCGGTGCGGGTTCCTCCGGTTTTAAAACGGTTCTCCAGTTCAAATGCACCAGAATGGGGCTGATAACTTCTTTGAGGTGTATATTTTTTTATCAATTCCCTATAACTTGCATCGAGATGCTCTGTAGGAAATGTCTCATCATGTCCCAAAAAGTGAACCAGACTCGGGTGATTTCGTACACGTAAAATCATATCTTTAACAATATCAACAGCCAGATCTTCATCCGGAATATTTCTACCAAAAATCTGCTGGGTAACCATAATGCCGTATTTATCACACATGTTGTAAAATTCGTCTGTTTCTCTGATGGAAAATCCTTCCGAACGTAGCATGTTTAAATTGGCTTCCCGGGCGTAGCGGACAAGCGCTTCATAGCGTCTGGGAGTCAAACGCAGCAACATATCACTTGTCATCCAGGCACCACCGCGAATCAGGATGTTTTTACCGTTTACCTTGTATCCTCTCCAACCGTCATCATTGATGTATGTGGATACCTCCCGTATCCCGAATTGGACTTTATGATTGTCCGAAATTTGATTGTCTACATGAAAAGCCAGTTCAGCATTATACAATTCTTGCGGCCCCACCGGATGCGGCCACCATATACGGGGATTTTTTATGTTTAATTGTTCAAACTTTTCAGGAGTAAACGTAATTGTTTGGGTTTCTCCTGGGGCGAGTGTAATGTTTTGAGCAAATTGTATTTTCTCAATGCTGCCTGAAAACATTCCACTAATCTCCTGATCAGTAACATTGGTTAGTTCAGCAGATATGGTCAAATGGGCCTGGTCAAGAGAGGGCAGATCCAAATCGGTTACAACATAGGGATGGCTTATTTTTACAGGACCTGTATAGGAAATGGAAACATTTCTCCAAATACCCATATTGAGATCTGGCGGTTGTGGGTTATGATCATCCCAGCCAGTTGTTGCTTCAAGTTGTTTGGTCGAATACTTTATGTCTGGTATCTTGCCGGGGGCAAATATTTCAACCGCAAGAATGTTTTTTTTATCATTTTTTATATATTGAGATATATCGAATTCAAACCGTCTGAACATTCCAATTACAGTACTGGTATCTGCAACAAGACTACCATTGAGCCATATATTGGCTTTATAGTTGATGCCATCAAAATGCAAAAATAAATTTTTTCCATTGAAATGAGAGGGGACTTTAAATTCGGTCCTGTACCACCAGGAGGGATAAAAGGGGCTGTCTTTATCCATTGCAAGCCATCTGCCTTCTTTATAGCCGGGTATGGATTTAAGATTCAGGCCGTAATAGGGATTGGGATAGACACCTGCATTCACAAGTGCAGCAAGAACTGTTGTCGGAACCTGTATGGGGATCCATTCATCCGGATTCAGGTCGTCCGATGAAATTGTTTTGCCATCCTGTAAAAGTTTTGCAGATGATTGAAGCAGCCAATTGTTTTTGAGTATAATTTTGTTGTTGGTTTGAGGTTGATTGGAAGTGCAAAACGTAATAAAAACAATTAGAATGAGGACCGAAAGAACAAAATGATTTTTCATTATTTCTCCCATACATGATTAATGAGGAGCCATATGGTACATTGTTCTAGTTTTGCTACAAGTATATAAAAAAAGATAGGTAATTATTATTAATATGCAAGGGCAAATGCCAGGATTGTTTGAAATAGAGGTAGAATGAAAATCCCCGGTATGATTATAATACCGGGGATAAATATTTTTTATTTTTGAAAAGTCATTTTGTGTATTTTGGTAAAATCACCCGATTTCATTTTCACAAAATAAATACCTGTGGAAACTGAATTGCCATACATATCGGTTGCATCCCATTGGAGGTTGTAATAGCCGGATGCCTGTCTGGTATTTACCAGATTTTTGATCAACTGACCCTGTATGTTGTATATGGAAATATCAACATTGCCTTCTTTGGCGATGGTATATTCGATCGTGGTCGTCGGGTTAAATGGATTGGGATAGTTTCGTCTCAGGCTGTAATAGGTCGGAAGTACGCCACTCAATTGAACAGGACCGTAATAAGAGGTGGTACCATCAGTATCCATTTGTTCAACTCTGTAATAAAGTGTACCGTTGCTGCTGGTGGTTTCATCAATAAAGTTATACTGTTGTTTTTCCATTGATGTGCCTGCACCCGGTATAAGAGCGCTATTAACTTTAGTCCAGGGACCATTTGCATATGCGCTAGAGTAAATGTTGAATCCCAGGTTGTTGGTCTCTGAATGGGTTTGCCATTCCACAACAACACCTTGATCAGGATTGTATGAAGCATTCAAATTTGCAAAAGTAACGGGATTGGTATCATCGTTTTCTGGAATATAAATTCCACCTTCTACAAAAGTTGCAGATACATCAAGGTCATTTATTTGGCATTTGTTGGCTGTTATGGGAACAAGACCACTGGCTTGCGGTTGTATTTCCCATGCTATATACGCAATTTCACCTTTGGGCACAATAGGACTGGAACTCATAACCTTTAGTATCATTTCATCACCTTCCATCCAACAGTATATTGATGAATTGGAAGGATCAACCATTTCGGGATTAAAGCTTGCACCTGTAGCTGTTGCATTGCCTGCAAATCCATCACATGTGATTCTGATTGTGTTTATATCGTTCTGGTTATCAAGATCGATATAAACAGGTGTAATAACAGAGTTTTGTCCGTTATAGTATGGAACTGTTTGAAATTGGATTTTGTTATCTGCAAGTTGATCTGAATAGGGAACAAGGGCTGCTTTATCAATCATCAAGCCATCATTTCCATTTCCGGATTTATCTACAACATAACGTTCCAATACGTCTTCACTATTCATGACATATCTTATATTATTGAAATCCCAATACGCAGCCAGGCCTATGCCGGTTGTTTGTTCTAATTGGGTTTCAAGATTGTTTATAGTACTTAATTCCTGGACTTGAGAACCACTCATTGCATGGTCCCAAATTCGCATTTCATTGATCATTCCGTTAAAAAAGCCGGTATCAATCTCTTTACTTCTGCTTCTGCCAATGTCAATATAGTCAAGAGATTCCAGAAAAGATCCCTGGTCAGCACGTTCCTGTATATCCTTCAACTGTCCATTGATATAAAGATACATCACATCATAGAGAACGACAACCGCATAGTGGTTCCATTGACCAAAATCAGGAGAAGGGCAGGTTAGACGATAAACCAGTTGATTTTCATCTCTTACTGCCAGATACGTTTCGTTATATTGCATGTCAGCACAGAAAACAATTGCAGATTTGCCATCGTTATATTCTGTAGCCATATCACGTTGTTGAAATAAAGGATTTTGATTATAATAACCGCCACCTTTGGCGTGCATATATGCAAAGGCTTCAATGGTAAATACGTTTGATTGAATGACAGGTTTGGGTAGTTTTACAAAGTCACCATCCCCACTTAATAGTAATACTTTGTCAGCATACGGCTCTGCCATGAGTATAGTGCTGAGAATGAATACTGCAACTACCAGCTTTTTTAACATTTTTTCACCCCTTGTTTTAAGTTTTTTAAATTTAGAAATAAAAATGATTCAAGTCAATATTTTATTTCTGTAAAATCATTTTATGGATTTTTACAAAATCTTTTGTTTGTAACCTGACAAAATAAATGCCTGATGCAACTTTGTTACCCGCCTTATCAAGTGCGTTCCACTGGATTGTATGATTACCGGCTAATCTGAAATCATTTACCAGCGTTTTAACATGTTCTCCCTTGATATTGAAAATAGAGAGATCAATTTCTGATTGATTTTGCAGTTGATATTCTATAGTTGTAAACGGATTGAAAGGATTTGGGTAATTTTGCAATAATATAAATCGAGTTGGTGATTTTTCATCCGTTGCAATATTGGTAACATTAGGCTCAACATAGATTTCACCAGAAACCAGTACCAGCGATTCTCTTTGACCGCTATATTCAGCGGTTAATAAAGTCAGGGGAATGACTTCGGATGTAGGGTTGGTTGCTTCCCATTTTAACCATAACAAGTTTCCCAATGAACCAAAATTATTAGGGCTGGTTACCGAAATGATCCAATTATTGCCGGATTGTGCATACGGAATAAAGGATGAATTTAAAAAGATCATTTCAGGATTAGGTACAACAGTGATTAATTTTGCAAGTGTTGTATCACATTGAATACTGACTGTAATATTGTTGATTTCAATAGGGATATCTATATGCAGGGGTGCATACATTCCCTGTCTGTTAGATGCCGTTACAGACCCAATTCTTACAATGCCATCGTATTGGTCAGATCTGTACTGTACAATTGCAGCATCTCCGTGCAAAATACCATCATTGCCGTTTCCGGACAGATCCTGCACAATTTTTTTTCTGTTGTTATTTGTTGTATCATATACGATTTCATCAAAACGCCAATAAGCGGTCAGATTGGGATCAATAGATGATAAGTTAATTGTGCCGTGCATATGTTGACGGATCAATGTATCGCTCAGAGCTGTCTTCCAGATTCGAACTTCATTGATCATACCATTCAAATAGCCGTAATCTGTTTCGTTTACCCGATGTCGACCAATTTCAATGTAATCAATGTTTTGATTAAAAGCTCCCAATTGAGTGTTTGCAGTACGGGATTCCAGAACGCCATTCACATAAAGTTTAATGCTGTCAGGATCAACGACACAGGCATAGTGGTACCATTGGCCATACGGTGCACGGGGAAGCTCGTATGATACACCGGGACTGTCTGGAGATGCGAGAGAAAATTCAATAACACCATCCGGATTTTCCAGAATCATGTTAATCCATGACCCTTGCAGATCGTTTGCATCTGAACTTTGACAAAAAAGCGGACTTTCATTATAGAAACCACGACCACTGTCATGTAATAGCGCACGACCTTCTATGGTAAATGTATTTGTATTGATTATGGGTTGTGAAAATGAAATATAATCCCCATCACCATCCAGCAGTAATACATTATCACCGAATATGACACTTGAATATATAAAACATATTATTAATAAAAACTTTTTAAACATCAAGTAACTCCAATATAACTTGTATATAATAATCTATAAAGATTTGAGACTGCAGAGAAATGTTATTATTATAAAGGTAGGCTTTACTTGGCTTACTAAATTTAATAATTATTAGATAATAGTCAATAAAAAAAGGATTCCATTCTGAAATCCTTTTTTGAACAATTTAATGACATAGCCGGTGATTAAAGCCAATTCTTTCTCTTGAAAAAATACAACATGGATACGGCAATGGTTATTAAAGCGAGCCAGAAAATAAAATAGCTGTATCTGAAATGTAATTCGGGTAGATATTCAAAGTTCGTCCCATAGATACCGGCAACAAAAGTGAGTGGAATGAAAATAACAGAGAATATGGTAAGTACTTTGATGATATCATTCAATTTGTTGCTGATATGGGTATTGTATATATCCCACTGGTCTACCAACAATTCACGATAACTCTCTACAGCATCGTAGACCTGAATGATCAGGTCTTCCAGGTCTTTGAGATAGATGGATATGGAATCACTTAGAAAATCGGAATCCATTCGTGCCATTTTGGAAATGCTGTCACGTATGGGGCGGACCATTTTTTGGATGTAATTAATCTCACGTTTGAAATAATTGAGATCATGCAAGAAATCCGGTTTGACCGAAGATGTGAGGTCCAGTTCCATATCTTCAATTTGTTCACCCATCTTTTCCAGCAGTACAAAATAGTTGTCAATTATAGTATCCAGCAATATATAAGCGAGATAATCCGCACCCATTTTTCGAACACGTCCCATGGATTTACGGATCCGTTCACGTACAGGATCAAAAACATGTCCAATGCGTTCCTGAAAGGTAAGAACATAATTGCTGCCCAAGACCAGGCTGAATTGTTCAGAAATAATACCTTTGTCCTTATCATGGAACAGCATTTTGGCGATGATCAGAATACAGTTGTCATATTCTTCAATTTTTGAACGCTGGTCTGTATTGGTTATATCTTCAATAATGAGTGGATGCAGGTTGAACAATTCACCTGTCTTTTTAATCAATTCTGTATCATGCAGTCCATCAATATTAACCCAGGATATAGAGGGTGTTTTGAGGTATTCAATGATCTCATCAATGGATTTTAAACTTATTTCTTTTATACTCGGTTCATCATAATCAATCAATCGAAGATTTACAGATTGTTCTTTTTGTTCCCCCACAAAAACGGGGGTACCCGGAACCGAACCCGTTGCATGGGTTCTCTTTTTTAAAAGACGGGCCATAGGTTTTCTCCTGATCTTTTTTGTCTTCATTGTTGTTGATCTTGTTTAATGAACAATGGCGGAGCGCTATTATCTTTATCTTGTCCCATATACAATGTAACATGTGGAAAAGGAATCTCGATATTGTTTTGATCAAAAGTCATTTTTAACCTGCGATTAAATTCACGACCCACTTTCCATTGTTGAATGGGTTTGGTTTTGATTCTGGCCTTGATGATAATTGCAGAATCTGCAAATTGATCAAGCCCCAGAATCTCTATGGGCTCTAATATGTCACCGGCAAATTCTTCGTCTGCTCGCATGTTTTCATCTACTTTTTTAACGAGATCGATAACCTCATCCACATTCTCACGGTAGGCCACACCAATATCAAACACATATCGTGAAAAATCTTTGGTCATATTGGTAACAATATCTATGGTGCCATTGGGAATATAATGTACATTTCCTGCAAGATCTCGTAAAATGACCATGCGCAGGTTCACTTTTTCTACCAGACCGCTGTGACCACCTATATTCACTACATCACCCACCCGTACCTGGTCTTCGAGTAAAATAAAAAAACCGTTTATAACATCTTTGACAAGGCTCTGTGCGCCAAAACCAACAGCTAATCCAACAACACCCGCAGCAGCCAGAATAGGGCCAATCTCCAGACCCAATTGAGCCAAAATTGTTATGATTGAAAAAGTTAAAATGAAAACATTTGCAACGTGTTTAACCACAGAGGAAAGTGTGTTTGTTCTCTTTTTATATTCTGCATCAAGTCTTTTGCTTTTTGTCAGCAACTGAGCAAATCTGTCAGACAAGACTTTGGTCAGCTTGAACATGATTATCATAACGATAATAATTAATACTATTTTTAATCCCGTTGTCAGTATCCAGTCTCCGGATTCTTCAAGGTATGTCAGTATTTTTTCCATTGTAATTCTCCTAAAAATAGATTAACATACAGTATACATAATAACTATTTTTTATCATATATTTCAATTATTTATTTTTAATAAATCAATATACAGGGATCAAATTGATGAAATTTTGGGGAATTCCTGTTTCATTCATGATAAAAAGGGGATGGTTATGTCTTTAAAAGTATTGTTCCGGGTGATTGCTTTTCTAACACTGATTCTGCTATCCTGCTGGGGAAAACAGGATAACAATGTAGTAAGACCAGAGGCTCCGCAGTATATTTTTACAGGTACGGTAACAGACAGCTTTTCCGGCAATTTACTTTCGGAGATCAAGGTGGTTGTTTCTGCAAATAACATGTTGTATGATGTAGAATTCACTCCGTTGGAAACTCTAACTGATGAAAACGGTACCTTTACCGTTGATCCCATTTATCCCGGATTGTATACGGTTACTCTTTACAGATATGATCTTGCCATTAGCAGTGTAGCTCTGCAAATTGAACATGGCGATACCACGCGTAATTACAGCTTGCCAACAAAATTTTCCGTCAAGCGATTCAAAGATTTGGCCAGCGAATATATCGATTTGCCGCTTGCTATTAATGATTCTCTGGCAATTATATGGGATAATCCCTTAAAAATTTTAAAAAGTAATACAATTAACTGGGAGCTGCAGGAAACTCCTGGTAATCCCCTGGGTGATACATACATAAGTACAATTACAGCAAATGATTCTATACTCTTTGCGTGCCATTTCCCGGATACGGTTGTTGTTGTGGATATTGAAAGCAATTCTATTCTGGATCGAAATTACATTGATGGTGTAAATCTGGTCGGGCTGACCCTGGATGAAAAAAATAATACCCTTTGGGGATGCAGCAGAACTATGATTATAGAGTTTGAACAGAATCCATTGCAGGCTGGTGAAATCCATGTGACTGAAGCCGAAGGTTTTCAGGCAATGGCATTTTACAATCAATTGTATGTATTTGATAATGCGCAAAAAATCTGTATACGATTTGATAATGAATTAAATATTACCGGATATTTTGCATTTGTGGATAAGAACAATACCCGAATTCCCCAAATCAGGGATATGGCTTTTGATAAAAATGGGCAGTTGTGGGTGGTACCAGCAGAATAATTGTAACCGGATTTACAGATAATAAACATGGATTGTATTTGATTCTTTTCAGGTTTCACATTTATAATTCAGGGGTGTGATATGAAACCGACTATACTTTATAGTATTATTATAGTTGTATTATTTTCTTCCCTTTTTGCAATGGATTATGGTAGTCTGGAAGGCAGGGTTTATAATTGTGAAACCGGGGAGCCGTTGAGTGATGCTGTCCTTGAATTTATCGGAGAAAATTTTAAAGCCCAGTGCGACAAGTCCGGTAATTTTACTATACACAGAATTATGGCGGGCTCCTATAACATCAGGATCAGCAAGCAAGGGTATATACCTGTAGTAAGGGATAGTATTGTTGTTGTTCCTGACAAAAAAACTATTCTTGAGATTGGACTGTTAACAGTGATCCCCAATGTGCGTTGGGATCCTGATAATATTGCCCAATTCCCTAAACCTCCAAAACCCCCTAAAACCTGGCCGGAACTGGTTGAAAAAGAATATGACTCGCAGCGGTATGTGCTTACTCGTAATGACATTCAAGCCCTGCCATATCGCGATTTGGCATCGCTGCTGAATACTTTGCCGGGGTTTGACGCGTTCGACCGCAATGCGGACCAGCCACGGTTCCGCGGTGGTACTGCCGGTGAGTCACGGATATTTGTGGATGGTATGGACATGTCTGATGCGGCAACGGCACAACCGTTTTATTACATGGATTTGCATAATATTGAACGCATTGAGGTACTGCCTGGCTGGTTCGGGGTAGAGTATGGAGACGCAAGGTCAGCGATCATCAAAATCACCACTCGCAAGGTGGAAAAAAGCTTTGTGTTTGAGACCAACACCCGCTACAGCCGGGAGGGACTGAAGCATTTCGGCCCCATGGCATACAGTCTGGAATCGCCTATCAACCAGCCATTTGCCAGCATCGAACACGGCGCGTTCACCGGAAACGAATATTTTCAAGGCTGGAACGCCTATTCCGGATTAACAGGAAGTGACGGACTTGATAGTCGTGATCCACATTACGCCAGACCCTATGAGAATTACGCTCTGTATTTGTGGCGGCACCGTTCTATGGATAATCTCAATCTGCTGCGTGATCTGGACCGCAAAGGACTTGTGGATATGGATCTGAGCAGTGTTACAGATGAGGATGCCTATTTAGAGTATGGCGACTTGCCGGACTGGCAGGGCGAAATATTTGCCGGTGGGGTAGTGCCCAAATTCAACTGGATCAACTGGACGTTTTATCACAGCCAGGATGAAACCGAATATGCCATCACCATGCCGAACGATACCTATCGTGAACGCTCGACCCAGGCCAATGTGCACATGCAGTTTGGTCGCTATGCCGGAATGGATGTACAGTTCCGCAACGACCGGCAGTATGGGATAATACCCGGCGCCTGGCACGAAAACAATGGTACTATTGCCTCAAATCCATTTAATGTGTTTTATCCGGCAAATAGGCTTTGGTATCCGCATTTCAAAACCCCGATGGAATATAATACCCGGCAGGGGCTGGTACGGTTTGAACACCAGATTTTACCCAAACTATTATATCAGTTAGAATTTACCTACGCTTTGACGGAATATGATGTAGAAATGCAGCAGAGAAATACAGCACCAATACAAGGGAATAAGTTTAATTTAACGCATTTACAATATGGCCGAATCGGAAATCTTGAAACCATTCAGGAATTTATTGATAAGGAATATTATAAATGGGAAAATTGGCAGGATTGGGCAAAAATAAGAATAGGAGATTATTGGTATGATGAATCTCCATATGGTATGGATCCTGTTATGTGGAAAGATTTATCTGAATTATACATGATGGGTGGAACAGAAATACTTGACAATGAATCCCTAAACCGAAGAGTTGGATTAAAAGGCCATTTGTATTATGATCCGGCAAATAACCATAAAATTAAATTCGGTTTTGAAACAATGCGAAACAGGATTTTGTTCAAATTTCACCAGATCTATTCAAGTTTGGGAAGCGGTTATATTGACTGGGCGGAATCCAGTCCCTGGCAAAGTGCATTATATATTTCAGATTTCTGGCAGATCAATCGCAAATTTTCTGTATACACGGGATTACGATATGATAGGATTGATCAGGGCGAGGTTATCTCTTTTGAAGGTGATGAAGATGATTTGCGAAACGGACCCTTTAGCAATATTTTGGCACCGGGGCACCGTGATTCCACAAAACCTGTACAAAATCTTGGCTGTTTTATATTGAGTCCAAGAATCTATGTCAATTATGACATTGGAAAAGAGACCCGCTTATATTTTAATTTTGGAAGGTTTACCGAGTGGCCGGATGCAGCGGACAAATACATGTTTGCTTACAAGACCACAGATGGATACCGGATTGATCCGGTCGCAAATCCAAACTTGAAAAGCCCTTCGTCTGTCAACTATGAGTTTGGAATGAGTTCCGCTGTATGGAATAAAATACAAACGCAAATTGCAATATATGCCCATGATATAAAAAATGAGTATTCTAAAATAACCACCAATTTTACATATTTCTTTTATGTACGAGACGAGCTCTGGTCAAGAAACTTTAACTATAAAAAACCGGTTAATAATATCAACCGCTCAGTTTCCGGAGTCGAGTTTACCCTTGATTACTCTCCATTCAACTGGTTTAATACAATATTTTATTATAATGGTCAGCGGTCAAGTAAGCAGTATTACGGCTATCAGGTTATCTATCAGGATCCTTCAATACCGGATGAGCCATTTGATACGAAAAAGATAGAAACTCCGTTCCGCTCCACTCTGCGCTGGCAGGTGCATGCGCATACCCCACAGCACATGGGACCGGGCTGGGCTGGAATACATCCATTCGGCGGCTGGCAGATGGCTGCGGTATACACCTGGCGAGAGGGCGAGACTTTTCAGTGGCAGCGCAAGGACATCCAATGGCGACCGTACCAGAATACCGATCTGCGAATCAGCAAGGCATTGTTCTCATTCGGTAATGCACGAGCTGTGATGTACATGGATGTCTTTAACCTGTTCAACAACAAGAACATGAATACTCCGAACGGTTATGTCTATGATGATGACGGTTATCTCACAGGTGTGGACGCCAACTGGACGTGGGACGCCCACCCGCTTTGGCAGGATGAGTTTGTGAATTACATGAATTCGTTTGACATTGACGGCGGTGACCGCCCCGGTGATTATCCCCATGACGGCGAAAAAGAATATATCGACATGCCGGGTTTTACACCCTGGACTTTTTTGAATAAACGTGATATATTCTGGGGGTTGAATATTCAGGTGAATATTTAAACCGAATGGGTGTTAAAATATAAAATTCAGTATTGAGGAAATAATGATTAGAAAATCAAACAAGGCTTTGTATTATTTTCATATTCTTATGGGATTGTTTTTCGGGATTGTAGGTGTGATCTTGATAGTCCAATCCAATGTGTTAAAAGGAATTTGGCTGTTTTTGTTGGGACTGTTGTTCCTGTTTGATTTCCTGCAGCACACGCTTTTTAAATTCCCCAAAAGAGTTGTGAATGTTGTTACTATAATTTTGGCTGTATTGATTATTGTAACAGGTGTGTATGTACTAAGTTATCAATAGTTTTAATAAATCTCTGGCCTCGGGCTCCTGCACCCGTGACCAGAGTTGTGTGATGTTACATTTGAAAAGGAATCGGTAAGAGGTTTTAACCTGTCCTGTTCATCGATTTAGTCAGACAGGTTGGATAGTACTAACAATTAGACATTCGTATTGTAAATTCATTCCCACACCAGGATTTTTTTCTCGAAACCGTTCATTTTTTCAATCGTATAATGTTCAAATTTTCAAGCTTGTGTTGCTTTTCGGGGTACAATAGATTATATTTATATAAATAATTTCAGGTGAAGCTTTGTCAATAAAGTGCAAAAAACGTAAAGAGAAGAATAATGATCATGATAGCGAGCAGATGATCCTGGCCTGCTTGTGGGATGGTCCGTTAACAATCTCTGAAATGAATGAACAGTTTACCGGTGTATTGCGTCGTTTTGGCGTTTTTGAGCACCAGTTGTCACATTGGCTCAAAGATGAAGAAGACATGGATGAACACCTGAATAAACAACTCCCGGTTCTGATAAAACGTGGATTAATTGAAAATATTCAAGAGCGATACGAGTTGACCCAAACCGGTCGATATGAAGCAGAAAAAGCTATTGAAGAGATTAACAAGTTTAGCAATGTGCTTAAACGTGCCGCGCGTCCCGAGACCGTATCCATTGTATCATTGATCAGTTATATTGTATTGGGATTTATTAAACTTCCTGCTGCCATTTTATCGGGAAGTGTGGGGTTGTTGAATGATGCTATAGACACACTGCTGGATGTTTTTTCCAGAATTTTGGTAACAACCGGTGTTCAGCGTAACACACAAAGACTGTCCAATTCAGTAATGGTGGGCACTATGTTGATTGCGGGTTTTTACGCTTTTTACAGGGCTATGCAGCAGTTCTTTTTTCCCTCTGATTTGAAATATACGGTTTTTGCATATGTCGCCGTTATTCTATCAATAATCATATCTATATTGCTGGCACTATACCAGCGTTTTATTGGTGTTAAAAGCGGCAATATTGCACTCATTACCCTTTCTGTGGATTCTCGTAATCATATCATTATTGCGACCAGTGTGATTTTTGGTTTGATTGGATCGAATTTTGGTTTTCATTATATTGACAGTGTGATTGGACTGGTTGTAGCGGGGATTATTTTAAAAAGTGCTGTTGAAATGACCTGGGAACTGTTTCAGCAGGACGAGGAATACAGTCCCGATTTTGAAAGATATAACATGTTTCTTTCAGACAAAGTCAGGGACTGGCAGGACAAGCATTATCATTTATGGTTGCTGTATCTGATTGATGCTGAGCGATTGAATACACAGGAAAAGCTTGAGGAGCATTGCAATAAATCTCTGGATTTCAGCGGAAACATTCTATTGCGTGAAATGGGTCTTATGAAAGAGATTAATGTACAGGAACAGTTGCAAAACAGTATTGACAATCTGCTTGAAAAAGGGTGGATCGATACATCAGACGGATTTTCAATCTCTGAAAAAGGCAAAGAGCAGCTCAAAGCCTGGGTGACTTGATCAGGATTTAAAAAATTTCCATAAAAGATAATTCTATCAACTTAAACATCATATTAGATCCTAAAAGATTCTTTGATCGCGTACCTGACGGCACGCCATACTTGTTTTGCACATTTCTACAAATATTCTGTCCCCTAACGGGACATTTTGATATGATTTTATCTGATTGATATCACTTTTAATAGCATGGAAATGTTTTGCAAAGGCCCCGTTAGGGGCCCAATAATTGTAGTAATGAATAAGCTGGAATTTTTATGCGTGCCGTTAGGTACGCAATCCAATAGTATGATTAATGATTTTTTATTTCAAGAAATATATTGCATTTTAACAAATCTGCACAACATCCATATCTAACAGTTGTCCCAGTTTATGGATTTTGGATGCAATATGACCAATTCCTACTGCGCAATGGTGTGCAGGCCCTTGCTCATTCCACCTGTTTACAAATTCTCTTGCGCCAATAGAAAACCGATAGCGACTGTTGGTGTTACCAATTTCCAGAATGGGGCCGGGTACCGATTCTGCTTCCGCAGTCAACAAAAAGAGTTTACCGGCAGTGTTTTGCACCACAGCTAATAATGTAACCGGACCGTGTTTTACAGACATTTCAACGGACAAACCTTTGCCCACTTTGCCATGATAAACCTCTAATGGTCTTACCCGTGTTTTACCTTCTGCAATGGCAATATGTCCGGGACCATCATGCCCCATCAGAACAATATCGTCTTTATAATCCATAGCATAATATTCGGTAAACGAGCCACCGGTACCAAAGCAATCCATGATTTTCATTGCCTGAACATTCTTTATTTCATATTCTCCGGCAACAGGAATGCCTCGTGCGGTTAATATAGAGTTCCCCAGAATGATAGAACTGATTGCCAATTCATGATCAGGATTTCCTGTTCCCTGGTAGTAATAAGCCATTGATCCCAGGTCATGCTTTTGTATCAATTTATCCAGTGCAAGGGATGTGATCGCTGCTTCTTTCAGATCTGTGGGTGAGCAGTCGTGTTGAATATCAAATTCATTGCTGAAAAAGTCGAGTCTGGAATTGATTTCAGTATCCGTTACCTCTTTACGTAATCCTGCCAGTTCTTCAACTTCTACGAGTTCAAAGTGTCCTCCAAACTGGGCGCAATGCTGGGTCATGTCTGAATAAACATCAAGCATACCGCCATAATAATGCCCCATGCAGCCCAATCTGTTGTGAAACATGGTATGAGCGGTTTGTGCGGCATCTATCCATTCGTCGACCTCTTGCCATACAACGGGATCATCATGCAGAGCTCCGGTAATTTGATGAAAGCGGATGCCTGCACGGTTAAATACATTGGCAATCTCGGGCACCGGGCATGCAGAACAGTTGGCAAGCCATTCACCGGTCATTTTTGTACGATCAGCCAGTTTGTTGAATGTGTTATAATCTATTGCCGCATCCATTTGCAGGTTGAGAATAATTACCGGTACTTTTGCCCTTTGAACAACCGGCAGCACTGTGGAAGATAAAGCATACGTGGAAACATATAAAAATATCGCATCTACATCGGCTTGTCTGAAAGTATGGCCAGCTTCAAGCGCCTTTTCAGGATTGTCGATCATTCCCAGATTTACAATCTCTATATTTTCGCGTAACATTTGTTTTTCAACGTGTTTTATATTATTTAAAAGTTTATCATGCAAGCCTTTAAACTGCGGCCAATACGCATCCAGCCCGATTGCAAATAAACCCAATTTTAATTGCGGTTTCATAATTGATTCTCCCGTATTATTCGAATTGTTGAATATAACTGCCGGCGCCAATAATAATTGTAGACAATACCAGGATAGCCAGCCCTAACAGGATCGTCCGGATGGTGTTTTTACCGGAACCGCGCCATTCATGTAATATCAATCCCCACATATTGCTGAATGTTATGATAAAGGCCATATGGATGCTCCAACTTGCAAAATCATATTTCCCCATTTGGGTTGTACCCATACCATAAAACATGAACTGGAAATACCAGGTTGTACCGGCCAGCGCCGAGAAAATATAATTCGTAAGCAGCGGAGTTTGTTTATTCAAATAATCGCCACCGGATTTGTTCTTGTTGTTTAAAATAAGGCACCATGTGAAATTGGTTGTAAAACCGCCCAGCAGGATAACAACAAATATAGGACTGTTCTGGAAAAGTACCGGGGTATTTTGAGCAACGGCAAGATCTGCAATAGGTTTGCCGGCGGCAATACCAAAAGCAAAACATGCGCTCATAACACCGGAGAGAATGGCAACCCAAACTCCTTTTTTGAAACTGAATTCCTGAATGCTTGCTTGTTTGACCTCTTGCGGAAGCTCCCGGTCTTTTTTTATGCCGGCCAAACCGCAAACCGCAATTCCTCCAATACATACCGCAACGCCACCCAATGTGACCAACCCGGATGCGTGGGCCAGCAGGTATCCGAAATTACCAAAATAAACAGGGGGGACGATCGTCCCGAATGTTGCTGTTAATCCCAATGCCATTGCCATTCCCAATGACATACCCAGGTAACGCATGGTAAGACCAAAGGTCAAACCGCCAATTCCCCAGAGCACACCAAAAATATAACTCCAGATGATACTGTTTACAGGGGCTTGTTTGAGCAGTGACCAGAGATCGGGTACCGCTATCATTGCAACGATCCATGGGATAATGATCCATGCGAAAAAGCCGTTAACCAGCCAATAACTTTCCCAGGACCATTCTTTGACTTTTTTCAAGGGGATGTAAAAACTACCGGCGGCAAATCCGCCAACTGCATGAAAGAAAATTCCGAGAATTGGATTTGCATTCATCTGCTGAACCTCCGGATACTGATGCTATTGTAGTTTAGGGTTGTTCTTAATATAATAATAAATTAAATTAAAACACCTTTTAATACTGCAATATAAAAAATTTTTGAAATTGATACCATTTAAGAATGGGAAACATGAGTATACGAGTTAAAATTTGCTGTATCAATTCTGTGCAGGAAGCAGAGCTAGCTGTTCGGTATGGTGCATCTGCTTTGGGGTTGGTTTCTGAAATGCCCAGCGGGCCGGGTGTGATTTCGGAAGAGAAAATTCGCGAGATTGCCGGAACGGTTCCTCCCGGTGTTGCTTCATTTTTATTGACCAGCAAGATCGATGTGTTGGCCATTATTCGTCAGCAGCGTTATTGCCGCTGCAATACCATCCAATTGGTAGATATGCTGCCGCCATTCAGTCATCTTCGGTTAAAAGAAGCTTTGCCCGGTATTTCTATTGTGCAGGTGGTGCATGTTACCGACAAAGAGTCTGTTGAGCAGGCAGTAAAGGCAGCGGACCTAGTGGACGCAATTTTACTGGATTCCGGAAATCCCAATAAGGCTATCAAAGAATTGGGCGGGACCGGACGCGTTCACAACTGGGACCTCAGTCGGGAAATTGTAGAGTCGGTTACAAAACCGGTTTATCTTGCCGGAGGTCTGAATCCGGATAATGCTGCAAAGGCTGTTGAATATGTTAAACCCTTTGGCCTGGATGTATGTAGTGGATTGCGTACGGATGGTAAATTGGATGAAGAACAGGTAAAACGTTTTATGGCTCAAGTGGGTTACTAGACGAGCTTTTAAGCGGTTTGAAATTTAATTGTAAACTGCGTACCGCCAGTTCGGGAAATGGTTAAAGAACCGTCCAGTTGATCAACCGATAATACACGTACAAGCTGTAATCCCAACGAGGTAGTGTTTTTAACATCTGTTTCTACCGGTAACCCTATCCCATTATCGCTCACACTTAGTACAATGTGCTCCTCTGTTTCATACAACATGATATCAATTGAAGGTTGTGTATGATGTTCTTGTTTAAATGCATGCTGCATTGCGTTGGTTACAAGTTCATTGACAATCAATCCACAGGGAATGGCTTTATCTATGCCCATTGTAACTTGTTGAATGTTGACATTGACCTGAATGGGTATGCTGTTTGGCAGATATTGATGCTTGAGATGATAGATCATTCTGTTCATATATTGAGTGAGATCAACCTGGGCAAAATTGTTGGTATGATACAATTCTTCATGAACCATGGCCATAGAGCGGATACGATTACAACTCTCTGAAAACATGGATAATGTTTGAGGATCTTTGACCTGTTTTGATTGTAATGCAAGCAGGCTCTGTATGAATTGAAGATTGTTTTTGACGCGATGGTGAAGTTCTTTGAGTACAAAAACTTTTTCTTCTTTATTTTGTTTGATGATGCGTTCCTGCTGTTTGCGTTCCCAAAGTTGCTGTATTAATACCTTGTTGGTTTCGTTGATCTTTTGGTTTTTTTCATTTACTGCTGCTATTGAATTCATTAGGTATTCTTGTATCGTCCCTATTGTAGTGACAATACACAGCCCTGTAATACTGAAAACGATGATAGCCATGATCCATCTGGTTGAACTGGCCAGTTGTGTGGTTTCACTCTGTAGGAGCCAATGAAAAGAAGACATGGCTGCAATGATTACGATACTGGCAAGAGAAATGGTAAAGTAATAATAGCCCCGAAGTTTACCACCGAATAGGGTTGCCATTATTGTATAGGCTGTTAAAATGACAACACCCATACCATTCAACCTGAACACCAGTAAAGATATAATACCTGTTATGTAGATAAAAGAAAGAAATATATGGATACGGGTAGAAAGCGTTATCTTTTTTTTCCAAACTTCAATAGCCAGTAAACATATAAATGCAGGGGCAAAATAAAAAAATAATGGGACTATATCAGAATATATAAACTCTATGACAGAGTTGACAATGGCGGGGATTCCCAGTATTAAAATAATATATATACTATTAGTTACAAGTTTATCTAGTAATTTTTCAAATTCCGGTTGATACTCGGTATCAAACCAATTGTTTATCGTTTTTCCCAATTTAGCCCTCTATTCCAACCCTATTCTCATGCATTGCGTTGCCTAAAAATACTGCACTCGAGATTTATTTTAATAAAAAAAATATGCAAAGTCAAGCTGTTTTCGCATGTATTTGCGAGTATTTGTCCCCATCATTGATGCTAATGGATATTAGGAGTTTTGTCTCTTATTGTAGAGATTCTAACCTGATGGCAAGACCTCCCTGTGCGGAAATACTTTTCGTAATTACATCTTTTGAAGTGACTTTAATATTTTCGATTTTTACCTGTGTACGCGTTTTTATGGATGTATCGTTACTGTAAACGGTTGCAGACCATTTTGTGTTTGGAGATAAAAAGTTCAATGGAACTTTAAATTCTCTTTCTTTGCCACTATTCATACAACCCACAAACCATTGTTTATCGCTTCGTCTGGCTATAATAGCATATTCTCCGATACTACCGTCGATTACTTTTGTTTCATCCCAAACCGTAGGTATGGCGTCAAAAAATTCCAATTCAGGCTCATCGCCAATAACACCGTTCATCGGCTGGCTGTCGTCTATATTGTCTGAAGATGCTTTTGGCCTGTCGTACCAATACAGAAATTGCCATGGGCTGTAAAAGCAAACGGCTTTGGCCAATTGATACGCGTGTGAATTGTATTTGGGGACACGCGGATTAAAATAGCAGAGGGTATTGTCACCAGCCCCCGCTAACATACGGGTGAACAATGTCGTCAATGTGAGTTCATTTGGCTGACGAACTTCATCACCACGAATACCTTCCTGTGTCATGAAATTGGGATAGGTACGGGTATAGCCGGTTGGGCGGTATTCATCGTGAACATCTACCATAAGTTTGTATTGGGCTGCTTTGCGAACCGCCATATGCAGCCAGGTTGTCCATTTCTGTGTACCTACGTTTACAAAACCGTATTTAACTCCGCTGATGCCCCATTGAACGTAAAGAGGTAGTATTTCGTCGAGTTGCTTTTCAAGAGCACGACGATTGACATATACAATGATTCCAATATTACGTTCTTTGGCGTATTGGATGATCCTTTGCAAATCCAGGGGACCGGGTGAGCGTTTGGGGTCCACAGTGATGGTGGTCGCATCCGATTTCTCATCATATTCATGCCCATACCAGCCGGCATCAAATTCAACATATTGCAGATTGTGCTCAACTGCAAAATCCACACAAGCTAATCCGCCACGGGTTGTTAATGTTGTTTCCCGAATCACCTTGCCGGGTTTGATCCATGAGGTGTCTTTGATCTCACAGGGATCGTTGAGATTCAGGATCAAATAATTATTCTCAAGCAGTTCTCCGGGACTGTCACCCACCATGACAACTCGCCAGGGAGTTGAGCAGGGAAGAGCGAGGGTTACCGGACCTGCAAGATCACTTAATAAGGTGTTTGGCTTTTCACCCTGCGGCATGAGCTTCATACGCGCGTAATCTACCAGTCTGGCTTCTGCAATGGCTAAATAGGTGGTTTCATCTTTTTTGATTACCAGGGGACGTTCACAACCCGGTTTTATTTCATTGACGGTAGTTTTTTCATATTCTGCCTGCGCTTTATATGCTGCCCAGGTTGTGTGGTTATTATCAAAGGAAAATTCTGTCAATTCTTTTTCGATATGCAGAGTTTCAAGTCCTGCTTGTTTCGGGAATTGGTAGCAGAAAGCAATGCCTTCATTATATGCCCGAAAGATAATTTGGTATTCAAGATTGCTATCTTTTTCCTGGGCGTTCAATGTTAATTCGTTATATACATCGGGGATTTCTGTACGTTCACCATAAACGGGACGCCAGCTGCTATTTTGACTGGATTTCTGTGAAGATAGGATTTTGACCGGATTTGCAGTCTGTTGTGAATTGCTTCGAGTGAATCCCAACCGGGAGGGTGGCATTAGTAGTGTACTGCCTTGCTGCAATGTATAGGTAGGTGTAGCATACCCGGAATTGTCATTATCCATTTGGATTTCTATTTTTAAGGACTGGTCCGGTGAGACAAGTTCAACTGCGGATACAGATACAGATGCTAATAATAGAAAGGTAAATATATACTTCATTTACTATCCTTTTCTTGATTATGGATAATGGATTTTTTATAATATTCTATACTGTTCCAAGGCGCAAGAATATACAAATTTTTTTTTAAAAAACGAAAATTTTACATAATAAATTTAACGATAGTACGTTTATATTATTAGATGGAAAAACACAACCTGGAAATTTCAACGGATTCTATATTGATTGAACAGTATAGGAATGGATCAAAACCGGCACTGGATTGCCTGGTGAGACGTTATTATGCTTCGGTATTTACCTATGTCTTGCGTATGTGCGGAAACCGGGAAACGTCAGTAGATATTACTCAGGATGTTTTTGTAAGAGTTATTGATGATCTTGCGAACTATCGCGACAGAGGAAATTTTCAGGGATGGTTATTTCGAATCGCTCGCAATGCAGTGATCGATTCTTTGCGAAAACAGAAAACACGATTCAAGTATATGGACGTTGAATCTAATGAACAGGAGGATTTGGAAAACCGCTCCGCGGTTTCAGATGATACTCCATTGCAGGTGCTTGAAAAACAGGAACAAAAAGAATGGATTGAAAAAGCGGTGCTGGCGCTTCCCACAAAGCTGAGAGAAGTTTATTTGATGCGAGAGCACAGTGGATTATCATTCAAAGAAATTGCTGAAATTCATCATTGTTCAGTGAATACGGTTTTAGGACGAATGCGGTATGCCATGCAGCACCTTCGTGAACATTTGCAACAAAATTTAGGCGTTGAGGTTCAAGATGTCTTGTAAATATATTAAAGAGTATCCATTACTTTATGTTTATAAAGAACTGGATGATAATGAGCGTTTTGCGTTTCAGGAACACCTTGAAACATGTAAATCCTGCCAGCGTGCAGTAGATGAATTAAAGGAAACATTGGGTACATATCGGTCATTGGAACCGGAATCCATAGATGAAAATCACATCCGTGTATTGGTTGATAGTGCACCCACAGTACAGCCACATATTAAACAGCAAAGTTTTTTATATCAACTTTTATCTAAACTCCGTACTGCCGGGTTGCACCCGGTATGGTCACCGGCACTTGCTGGCTTGGCTGTTGTGATCATCTTGTTTGCGGTTTGGAGTCCTGTACCGGATTCGGATTTAAATCCAAATTCAGGGATAAATACTCTTGCCTGGAACACCGGGGTAGACGATTCTCTGGAATATCTGGAAGATCAGATTGATGATATTCAGGTACCCAATGCGGATCAGGAACTGGATGATTATGGAGATTTGGTTCTGGGCATTGTAAAATCTCAAACCGAACAGCAACTGGACCGGATAGAACAAGAGATTTATAATCTGTCTCGTGAATTATCGTTAACATCATTTTAAATAACATACAGGAGAACACCATGAAAAAAACATTAATTTTAGGGACAATGCTGGCTTTGCTTTCTGTTTCTCTCGTCTTTGCACAGCCGCAACCCGAACCGGTAAAAGTTAAAGAAAAAGTAAAATCAGCAGACAAGGTTCGGGAGATTGAGGTTAACGAGGATGAAGTGCTGGAATATGCCAAAGAAAGTGAAGACATGTATGATGAACTCATGCTGTTGCGGGAACGCCGTCCCGAACGTTATGAACTGGAACTGTTCAGGCTGGAAAATGAAATGAACAGATGGAACCTGCTCAAAGAACGCGATCCTGAGCAATACGAAGAGCAAAAGCGCAAGAGCGAGCTTGAAAAACAGTGCCGTACACTGTCCCGCGAATTCCGTAAAAGTGAAGACGATACGCGCAAAAAAGAAATCCGTTCGGAATTGCAGGGTCTTTTAAACGAGTTGTTTGTTCTGCGTGAAGCAGACAAAGAACGTAAAATTGAACGTCTGGAAAAAGAACTGACCAAACTCCGTGAAATGGTTTCGGAACGCAAAGAGCAAAAGACCCTGATTATTGAACGACGCTTGAACGAACTGCTGGGAGAAACAGATTCATTGAGATGGTAGGCAGGTGATCAGTTTTCAGTACTCAGTAATCAGACAATTATATTAGCCCGGTAGAGATGCCGGGCTTTTTTTATTTAAATTTATAATGAAAATGATTGATGAATATTACAAGTTATTAAAACTGAAGGCTGGGAATTTGTTAAAAGCTGATAGCTTTTAGCTAATAGCTATCAGCATGGTCTCACTTTTCAAGTATCATCCTGATAACCTGTTGTTCCTTGGCCCATTCGAGTTTACAGAAATAAATTCCGCTTGCAACGGGGTTCCCCTGATCGTCCAGCCCATTCCACTGAATTGTATGCTGCCCGGCGGTGAGCTGCTTATTGATTAACGTTCTGACTTTGTTGCCCTGAATGTTGTATAGGTTCAATTGTACCTGTTTCGACTTGGGCAGGTTAAATTGGATCCGGGTAGTCGCGTTAAAGGGATTGGGAAAATTACCACGCAGGCCAAAATGGTCTGTAGTATTATCTGTTTTTTTTATTCCGGTTGACAAGCCATACTCGAATGCTCCCATATCGTATCCGTTTCCTGCGGGACGGGCTTTTCCATCAAAATCGATTGCCGGTGCACCCACAGAGGTTCCGCTATCAAGAGCGGGAGAGTTTGCCGTTAAATGCAGATCATTGCCTGCCGAGGCTATAAATATGTCTGTATCCATTTCCGTGGTGAGTGAATGGGCATCCTGACCGCTATAGCTGTTCCAGGCTCCATCTGCCAATTGGTTGATACTAAACTCGTCCGAATACGCAACAGCAATGGCGCGAGAGGGATTATCATTCTGGAACAGATTATAATCCCCAATATAATTGCCAATGCCCGGCTGTTCAAATGCCAGCCCGATGTTATCTCCACCGGCAATAATGCAATTGTGCATGTTTAAAGTATCTGCCGCGTTTTCGATCCAAATGGTAAATGTGCCGCTGTTGTAAAAAGTACAATTGGTAAGCAAACTCTTGCCCGGTTCACCGTCCCAGTCCAGTTCCACCACAGTGATATTGCCATTGAATCCGATGCAGTTGATAAGCTCTAGCTGGTCCTGCCACAATTTATAGCAACCATTACCACAGTTATAAGCCAGGCATGCATTTAACGTGGATTGCCCGGAACTGATATCAAAACCGTCATACACGTCATAGGTAATGCAGTGGTTAAAGGTGAAATGATGTTGAGATCCATGCCCAAGGGCAAATCCGTCTACATTCTGCTCGGGATCGTTACCGGTGTGCGAAATACAGTTGTTAAATGTGCCATTGTAACAGTCCGCACCACCGGAAGGAGAGACATCAAATCCGTAAAAAGTAAAATGGTGCGCCTCAACCCGGTTGAACTGAAAATCGTGTGATCCATCAGACACGCCTATACCAAACGTTATATCATGCACTTCGCAGTCATTCAGTATTGTATTTGCGGCGTTGGTAATCCAGATGCCGTTACCCTGCCAGTTTTGAATCTCCAGTCCCTGAAGCACAATATAATCCTTGTCAATTATGATGCCGTTTTGTGATTCCTGAACATCAGTTCCGTCAATGAGTGGGATCTCGTTCTGAAATCCGGAAAAAACGATGGAACCGTTTTCCACAGAGCCGTTGTTCGCAAAAACAATATGCTCATGATAGGTGCCGGAACGTATCAAAACCGAATCTCCTGCAACTGCGGTTTCAGCAGCATGAGAAATAGTAGTCCAGGGAAGCAAAAGCGTACCGGGATTTGTATCATCCGCTTGAGGGTGTTGCGTGTCAACGATAAATGTTGCTGCCCGCAATGTGGATAGCATGCTGAGCAGCAACAGGAATATATTGTGATTTAAAATTCGCATTCTGATAACGAAATCCGGTTATCGTCTGTTGGTATCGCGCTGTTTTTGAGGTGTGGATGGTGATTTGGGAGTTGATTTGGTTCTTGTTTTTACCGGTTTTTCAGCCCGGACTGTTTTCTGTGCTTTAACTCTTTCCGATCTTTTGACCTCACGTTTGATTTTATTTGTATGAATGACCTTGGCATTGTGTCTTACAAATACATGCCTTTTTATTTTCGCTGTTTTCATATGATAAGCTCTAGGGGGAACAGGCTTGTAGGCTTTCCATGTTGGGTGATAATGTCCATAATAATAAACTGTGCGATATGGTTTATAAGCAGGTCTGTACAATCTGATTACGATTGGCCACGTGTAAATATGGGTAGTAGCCGGGATGTAATAAAAATCAGGTCCGTACAAGGTTTCATCTCCCTGTACATACATGTTGTATTCATTTTCACCGGTTTGTTCAATTTCAATGACTGCAACATCCTGAATTTCATTCTCTCCCAAAAGTGCTTGTATTACTACAAGGTGGGTGTTGTCATTTACCTCTTCATTGACTACAAGATAATCCACATATCCGTCATCGTCCAGATCCAGATTGTTAATGCCCCGGTCGGCATCATTCAGAGCCAGTTCAAAATCCTCCAGGCTCTCGGTTTCGGCAAACAGGTCTGCAACGGCTTCAATATCCAGAGCATCTGCTGTCTCGTTTGATACTGCTTCCACAGTAAATTCCTGTCCCCAGGCTGATGCTATAATAAAAAAGAGTAGCATACCTGCAGTTGTTATCATTTTTTTATTCATTTTCAACTCCGCAGTTTGTCTGCTATATTTAATAAATTTAACACCTATATGTTCCATTTAAATAAATTATTGTGATTTTTGATAATACCAGGTACCTGTGCTGTCACCTCGGGGAGAGTTGTTTTTAAAGCTGATTGCCAAATCATTATCGTCATCGATAGACCATGTTTCTGTATTAATGAAATTAAACTCTCCGTTGTCACCATAAAATGTTGTAGTGGATTCTATGGTCAAAAAGTTGTCGTTTGCCCAATATGCTTTAGCTGTTCTGGGCATATCATAAATGTAATGTTTAACTTCCGGTCCACCAATTTTTACGCTTTCGTCAAAGGGATATTCTTCCCAATTGTTGTAATAGGTGCGGGTGGTGTGCAGGCTGTCATTGTTTATGTCGATCTTGATTTTGTTCATGTACATCTGTTCTGCGGGTAGATTGCTTTTATCTTTGTTAATGTTCCAGGTACCGTTGAATTCTGTACCTTTATCGGCTGCCAATAGACTGAGGGGAAGGATGAATAGAGAAATAACAATAAAACTGATAAATCTTGACATGATAACTCCTCCTGGTTGGTTATTTCAAGATATTGAGGAGATGGATGCAATGCAAGGGAAAAATGATAATTTAAGATTTTAGTTTTTGTAGGATTTGTTAGTGGTAATTCGAATTCCATACTAGAAAGCAAAACGCAGAGGAAGAAGGTTCATAGCTGGATTGATTTTCTTTTGAATCCATTGATGGCTTTTATAATGATAATTTCGGTTTGATCCTTTTTCAGGAGAATTTGTTTTTCATTGCGCTCTGCGTTGTCTCTGCTGCCTCTGCGTTTTGTCTTTAAAAGGACATCCGATCAATCTATTTATTCCGGTTTTATCGCCAATATCCTGTCAATCTCCGGTGCCAGACCCTGCGCGCAAAACCAGAATCCCAGAGAATTGAGGTGCTCTCCATCTACTGCGCCGTAGGCATGTTCTTTTGAAAACATGTTGGTGCCATCAAAAAAGTAAATGTTTTTATCTCCGGCAGCACGAGCGGATTCTACAAATTCCATGGCAAATTCACGTTTGCCTGCGTGTATCGAATCATCGTGTGTGCTGAAAAAAGGACTGATCAATAGTATTGGCGTTTCCTTGTGTGTTGATCGAATGGCCTCAACAAAGGGCGCCATGGTCTTTTTGTAGACATCCAGTTTGGGATTGGCCCAGTGGTCCAGAACGATCATAGAGGCATCCAACTCGCTGATAAATTGTGCAATCTCGATATCGCCAATGCCGTTTCCACTGAATCCCAAATTGATAAAATCGATATGGTTTTCACGGCCAATAAACGCCTGATAGCTGGCGCCGGGATTAGACGCGCATCCACCCTGGGTAATGCTGGAGCCGTAATAGATAATGGGCGGCTTGTCCTTGAGATCGGTAGGGGCAGAGATTTCAGCTCCCTTGTCCACAAAGATGCTGTCGATTTCAATAGTACCGTAAAGAGGCAGATAAATGGTTATATCATTCTCTGGTTCATCCGGATGGAGATAAATAAGCCTTGTGACCTTGCCTGTTTTGTCCGGCCAGGCGCTGCCGGCGTACTGGTCATTCACATATACATCTATGCCGTTTTTCATAATGCTGGTCATGTGATGGGGAGTAGCAGGACCGTTGCCATGCGCAACAATGCCCAGCACAGTAGTGGTACTGTGAAAGCGTACACGCCCGCCCGATGGCTGGGTACCCAGATTCCACAGTTTGTCCCGGATGTTGCCTTCCATCTTTAGTGGCAGACGGTAGAGTTTCTTGTCCGCGTCCCAACCCGGAAGCCCGTTTACCATGACGGCAGGATGGGCCAGGGTCAGCAGGTCATATTTTGTAAAATCTCTCTTTGGTTGTCCCCAGAGCGGGCATGTTACCAGAACAGAGATGATGATTGTAGTGATCAGAAATGAATTGAGCTTGTTTACTTGCATTTTTTCACCTTTTTTTTATTGTTGTACCAGGTCCGGGAACCTGTTTTTAATTTCCTTTAATAGATTTTTCTGGTTTCTAATATCCAAACCGTCTGCAAATGTTACTTTGCTATAGTAATAGTCAAATTCCAAGCATTTTGTTTCTATATGCCTGTAAAATTGGAGAAATGGAAATCGCCACAGAGTTTGTGGTTTTTGGGAGATTTTCATATTTTTAACTTTATGCAAAATATATTTTTTTGAAAAGAGATAACTCCATAAACTGTTTTCTATGATCAGTTGGTCCTGGTATATAATGATAAACTCTTTACCAATGAATCTCCAAATTATTCCAATCAGTAATATGATGCAGATAATATAAAATAAAATAATAATAAAGGGAAAGAGAGTGAAAACATTATCAAACGAGATTTCAATTTCAGGATTTAGTAATAATACAATATCACAGTACATTAAAACACTCAGATGAATAATTTGAATAATAATATCCCGGGGTTCTTTGTAGATTGGTATTGATATTTCAATCCCCTGCGGGCCTTCTTCCAGTGTGTATTTAGGTTTTTTTATCATGTTTTGTTGGTTTCCTTAATACTCTATCCTGATGCTCCGTCCCATCCGCCAACTGGCGGATCGGACGGAACTGATCATATAAACTCTGTTTATGTGAAATACTCATCAAGCACTTTTTTTCTCTTTTAGATTTTTAAAGTGATAAACAGAGTTTATCTAGTCATTGCGTACCCAAACAGGAGTTTGGGTACGAGTAATGTTTTGTTGGTTCCCTAAAACGCTATCCCATCCAATAATTTTTACTCCGTCCCAAACTCCAGTTTGGGACGGAATTGATCACATAAACTCTGTTTATGTATAATACAAATCAAGCAATTCAATTTTGATAATATCATTCATATTTAAAATATAATTTCTGGCAGAGCTGAAACACCAGTGTTCAGGTTGTTCAACAAATCCGCGTTTGACCGGATTGTTGTGAATATATTCTAATTTCTGTACCATCATATCGTAATGATCAATTTGTTGTGGATGGCTGCTTTCCTGCCAAACCTGAAAAGTACTTTTGCTTTTATGTTTGAGTTTGTTGAACTTTAATTCATTTAAAAGCCAGTGTTTATTGTCTATTTCGAGTTGTTTTATGATTTGTGTAGCAGTGTACATTTTGAATGATTGTAAGGTTTTATCTATATTTTCACCCTGTACTATCAAATGTAGATGATTATCCATTATAACATATGCAAATAATAAGAGATTTTTATGAGTAATGCAATAATTCAATGAATCTATTATTATATTGAAATAGGGAAGAGATGTAAATATGGGAATCCATTCTACTATAGTGGAAGTTACAAAATACATTCCTTCAGATTCATTGAATTTATATCTGCTTCTCATTGATTTTCCCCCATTTACTTTATTTTATTGAAAGGGATAAACAGAGTTTATCCTTTCATTTCCGTCCGAAACTCCTGTTTCGGACGGAGTAAATTTTTTCGTTCAGTCTTGTATCTGGCATATTGTAATGAGTAATGTTGATATCAATTATTTAATTTAATGTCTGTGCCATTTTATATCTACTAGATTGGGATATCTTGCACTGATTTCTTTTAAAAACGGATCTATTTCATTGTCTGTTAACTCTAGTCCCAATAAAATTGATTTATCTTTGTACTCGAATTCAATGTAATGTTGTATTTCTTCTTCAAATGCATATTTCCAAAAATCATGAGCATAGTCGATTTTGATGATTTTTTGAGATATTTTCATATTTTTGATGTTTTGTAATAAATATTTATTTGAACTGTAACAGATGAATAATTTATTCATAACAGTTAAATAATCAAAATGGATTTTTATAATCTCCCGCCCGAACAAGTACCAAAGAACTCTTATGGCTGTATATAATATTGCGCTTGACCATAACAGGATAATTAAAAAGTTTTGATATTGATTTTCTGTCAAGCTTTCAGTACCCCTAACAAGTGTAACCGGACAATATAACAGTATCAGAAGAACGCTGATGGTAAAAATAAATAATAGAGGGTATTTTTTTGCAGGAATAACAATTCTGAATCCATCTGCATCTTGTTCGATTTTGTACCGGGTTTTGGGACGTTTATTCTTTTCAGTCGTTTCTGTTCCTGTGTTAATCATGATACACAATCTCCGGGAACCGGGTTTGGATCTCTTGTAGTAACGCATTAGCTTCGGCGCGGTCCATCATATTACCGAATTTATCTGTCTTGTATCCTATATCAAAGATTATACACCTCTTGGTTTCACGGTTGTTAATATTAAATGAAAAATTGTTCTTTTGGGAAGATATGTTATCCATTCTTTCGGTACGCATGTTCCGTATTTCAGAAAGGGGATAATGCCTTGGAAACAGGTATTGCCAAAAGTTTTTTTCAAGCACAATCTCGTCTTGTTTGATATGAATATACTCTTCTCCTACAACAATCCACAAGATGTAAAGAATTACACTTATTCCGCCCAGTGTCCAGGGTGCAAGGAAAAATAAGGAATCATTGATGTAGCCAGATGTGTTATCCAGATATAAACGGATTGCTTCAGCCTCACCAAAGAACCAACCAACAAGCCAGGCCAATAAAAACAATGTCCCCCATATTTCTTTTCTCGACGGAATAGAAATATCCATACCCATTGCGCCATGTTCGATTTTGTAGCGCGGTTTTCTGTGACTGGAGGTGATTGACATGCTTTTCCCCTAAAAGATTAAAAAATTGCATATGGTTTTCGTTTAAAATATACCATATTGGGATTGATTTGCCGGATAATTTCGAGATCATCGTACAGAGCCCGGACAGTTGTCGTATCAATGGTTGCTGCGTAATAGATGCCTCTTGAACCCGAGTACCCGGAATTGTTCCACATGATCTCGATGATTTCGGGATTGGTTTTATTTGCATCGAGATCAGATATCCCTAATTCAAGCATCAAGTCGTATAATCTGTAAAATTGTTCAACCTTTATATTCAGCTTGTTTTCTTTAAATATTGCCTGTAAACTGATTGCTTTGTTGATTTTGGCGTTTTCATAGTACTTGTAAAACATTCCAAATTCAGGTACGGGACCAAAAGTTAAGGAATCCAGATTTATAACAGTATTATCTATAACAACATTTTCTTTTTCTGTGAGTATGGTTATATATTTGGGATGAAATTGGGATTCATATAATGCCAGTAATTCATTAAAACGCTCGTCATTTGTTTGATTGGTAATTTTTTGATATCGAACTTCTTCATAAGGTGTTTGGGGTAATAAGTAATTTGGTAAATAGAAAATAAAAATACTTACTACCAATACCAAGGTTGAATAAAACCACATTCTATTTTTTTTATAAATATTTATAATTATATGAAGGATGTTTATAAAAAACAAAAAAAATAAAGCAAGGAAAATTGGAAAGATAAATACTACTGCTATTTTGGATGGTTGTATGTTTTTATATGATTCCATTTGAATTGGAATAAGGAATAAACTCAAGGATATTTCAAAGACTAGAAGAAAACAAAATACTAGTTGGTTTACAAATTTTTTATTCTCTTTCTTTTCCATCTTTTGTTTTTCAATATAAACTTTATTAATTTCACCAGTCTCAAAGTGATATCCGCAGTCACAATGATCCGCAGTTTGAAAAACGATCAATTTACAAATAGGGCATGTTTTGAGTTTATAATTATTTTTCATGATTTTTGAGTTAACCGGGATTTTCCTTATTCATTATCTTATTTGCCGGCTGACAGCACAATGGTCGAATACTATTAGAAATTTCAACGATCCCAAATACTGATTAATGTTTTCCGGATCCATAATGACCCCGGGATTTTTTATATTTAATACTCTACCAAATTTGAATATCTGCTTTTGATGATATCCAATAAATAATTGGCTTCTGCCTGTCCCAACGAAAGGCCGAAACAAGCGGATTTGTCTCCATAGTTAAAGGCAATACACCTGTTGCTTCCCATACTCATAAACCGTTTCATCTTTATTCTTCCTTTTAATCGGCTAGTCCGGGTAATGCGCATGGATTGGATCTTTTGCATATCATAACTCGATGGAAAGATATAATTCCAGAAACTGGTTTTCAAGATCACCTGAGTAAATGTAAACTCTATTTTTTCCCTGCCAAGTAAAAGCCATAGATACTGGCGTAATAATACAAAGCCAGCAAATGCCCAAATAAAAACAAAAATGAGCTCTAATGTCATAGACCAATCCAGTTCAGTGGACATGAACTCCAGGTACATTTGATACAAGGCATACCCCCAGGCGCTCAACCAAAGCCCTTGAAAAAGTATATATGGGATTTTTTTATTTGTATGCACAATAATTTGCATACCTTTTTCATTCTGATTTATTTTTACTCTTTTAAAATCAGGATTCCCGGTTGTGTGCATGTTGTTCTCTTTACTTTGTATTAATAAAATATACCCCGGAAAGCTCACCTTTATTCAAATGAAAAACATATTCGCCATTTGTCAATGATTTACCGGATATCTCTGTGCCTGTTTCCGTGTCCGCATTGTGTAGTATGTAGGATGTATCCGGATTGAGCCGGACTTTGAGTTCCGCATTGATCTCGTCACCTGGTTTGCGATTATACAACAAGACCGCTGCGTTTTCATGCTGTTGATCATAATAGATGACGCCCGCAAAATCAGATTGTTCATTGGGATACCAAATGTCATATTCAAGTGCGGGTTTTAGTTCATTGAGCTTGCGATAGATCTTGATCTGTTCAAGAATGATCTGTTTTTGCTTTTCAGTCACTTTGGCCATGTCCGTGGAAATACCCCACACGCCAATCATGCAGCTCCGGCAATAGAGTTTGATCAATTCGGTATCGTTTTCATCCAGTTCGTCAATGCGATTGGTCCAACGCTGCACTTTGGCGGGATCCAGCAATTGAATGGCCCCAATTGCTTCACTGATATTGGACTGGGCATGCTGCATACCATTCCGGCTGCCGTCGCGTATCCAGTGGCTTTGGGCAATCTGGTCCGTAAATTCATTGATCATTCTACCGCCGCTCATACAATTTTCAATGTTGAGTTTAGGGAAATCTATTCGTACTGCCTCAAGCGCATCCTGCAGGGCAATAATGTTTTTCATTTTACCGTGTCGCGAATTGTCCCCAAACAGCTCCTGATCATACTTCCACCAGTCCATGTAAAATTGATCAGTCAGATGTTCAATATGGTTGTGCAGGTACTTTGTAAAATCAGTGCCGGCAAGGTCCATGCCGTATGCATCCATAAAATCGCGATAAAAGGGGGGATTGTCAATTTCAGGAGGGAGCGTTTCTCCCTCAACCCGCAGCAACCAGGGACAGCTCCAGATGCCGGCAAGAATGCCATTGTCTTTTACATATTTCAGGGCTTTTTCAAACTCGCCGGGTTTGAATTTTGCAGGGTCAGGTACCCAATCACCGGGACTCGCATACCATCCCGCATCTACCACAAATAGATCAAAGTTGTACGGCAGCATGGTATCGATCTGGTTCTTGATGAATGTGCTGCTGAGATCAAAACGCACCGAGTACCAGTGATTGTACAAAAACGGGTACCAGTTTTCGGGTTTTTCATAAAGCAGGTTGGCAAAATTATTTCGCTGTGTTAACCACTCTTTTCGTGCATTTGATTGACTGGTTTCTGAACTGGACAAAATGTAGAACATGGGGCCGGTAACCGACTCGCCCGGTTCAAGGACCAACTGCGTCTCGGACGGCGGTAAAGACACTTGCATATGAGTGCCATCTGTGCTTTGTGAAATGTCAGCATTCCAACCGCCGCTCCAACCAATGCTGTAAAATACAGCCCCGTTTTCATGCTCGACCTGCCAAAAAGGGAGCTTGCCGTCCGGTTTGTGTTTGTCGGAACTGTATACCGCTGAATTTAAATTGATTTTTGTACCGGTATTGAGGGATTGTCTGAATGGTGTATAGGTGAGTGGCTGCCAGTAATCAAGTTTACACAGCTTATCACTATTATAATTCCATTGCGCAATCCAAACCGGATAGCTGGCAATGGATTGCTTTGATTGTCCGTTATTTACCAGATCTATATATGTACGAAATAAACCTCCGTTTTTCGGCAGTTCCACATTCCAGGCAAGTGTTAAATTTTTAGAGGTTGCAGTCGCCCGGGCTTTAATAAATTTGCTGTCCTGTTCAACTTGCCATTTGCTGATACTGGAATTCTTTTTAATCTCGGGAAGCCAGTCGTTAATGGATGATTTATCTGTATTGCTTATAATCGTATATTTTGCGCTGGAAATTTTTTGAATTACCGGTATCCCGTTTTCATTATAACCAAGATCTATTGAGATATGGGAGTTTTCGAGTTTACTTTGATTTGATATACTGCACCCGGCAAGCAGGATGGATAACGATAACAGCAATACAGCAATGGCTTTTTGCATGCTTTCCTCTGGATTAAAAAGTAAAGATAATAGTTAAAATACAACCCGTATACAATAACAAGAATTGCATTCTTTTGCAACGGATTTTTATTAAGGATTATAGAAAAAGGAGTGGGGGTTTTTAGTTGTTCAATTGCGCCAAAAGCGCGGCCCGGTACATTCTGCCTATGGGCAGCTCTTGTTTTTTGATCTCTATGCTGTTGGTTGTAAAAGAGTCTATTTTATCAAGATTGATGATGAACGAACGATGGATTTGCATAAATCGTTCATCAGGCAGTTTCTCTAAAATGGATTTAAGAGACATCTGGGTTACTATTTCTCCGGTAAGGGTGTGTATTTTTTGATAATCTTTCATACTTTCAATATAGAGAATGTTTTGCAGGGGAATGCGAACCGTTTTTTTATCCGCTTTGATTTGCAGAAATTGCACAGTATTTGTATTGCTCTCAGTTGTGGAAGGCTGGACTCTTGTATGAGATTGAAAAGACTCGTAAAATTTATCCAGAGCCTGCAGTAATCGTTCAAAAGATACCGGCTTGAGCAGATAATCCAATACATCCAGATCAAAGGCATCCAGCGCGTAATCCCGGTAAGCTGTAACCAGAATAATTTTGGGCGGGTGTTTCAGGGATTTGATGAATTCGAGTCCCGTCAGTTCAGGCATCTCTATGTCGAGAAATAACAGGTCCACCGGATTTGATTTGATCATTTGAAAAGCAGATACCGCATCGTTACACGCAGCCGTGATCTCGATATTGTCCATTCGATTGAGCAAGCTGCTCAATGCCTGAATGGCCAGGGGTTCATCATCAACAAGCATACATTTAATTTTCATGGGCTAACCTGTACCGGAAATGATAGATCTACGGTAAACTGACCATCCTGATCCGTTATAGATAGCATGTGATTTTGCGGATACATCAGCTCAAGTTGTTTCTTTACACTTTTGAGCCCGATGCCGTTAAATTCAACCGGTCCTGATCCGGGATGATCATTTTGGATATTAAAATAAAGAACTGAATTAGAAACATCAAGTGATATATGGATATTGCATTGTTTGCGGCTTTTACCCGCACCATGTTTAAAACTGTTTTCCACAAAGGGCATTAACAGCATGGGAGGTATGCTCACCGGTTTGTCCGGCAAATCGGTTTTGAATGAAACTTTTACCCGGTCCGCAAATCTGTATTTTTCAAGTTCAATATAGTTTTGCAAAAATAATACTTCTTTGGAAAGATCAACCTGTCTGGTTTTGCACTCGTACAAAACATAATCCAACATGGCAGAGAGCTTGAGAACCACATCCGGTGTCTGCTCAGACCGGGAGAGCGATAGCGCGTATATGCTGTTCAAGGTGTTGAATAAAAAATGCGGATTTAACTGCATTTTCAACATACGCAGCTCGGTTTCTATTTTCTCCTGCAAGAGTTGCTGAGAACGATTTTGTTCGCGGTACCAGTATTTGATCAATTTGATTGCAACTGCCAGCATAACAGAAAACAGCATGCTCAACACCACAATGGTCATGTCTATAGTCGTGAGGTCCATTTTGCTGTCCAATAAGCCTTTACCCAGTGCGCTTTTGATCATAAAAATAGCAATGACCATGCAGTTCAGGTATGTAAATAAAACCAGAGAGTTTAATAACAGGAATAACAGTTTGGGGATCGAACGTTTTTGAGGGTTATAAAGATATACCGGTAAAAGATAATATATTATCAGATAACAGGTACCCATTGAAATGGGTAATAGTGAGATAACAAACTTGAATGTGTAAAGATAATTGCCTTCCCAGTGCCCAAAATAAAAAATATAGAAAAAAAGGGCCAGAGTCCAATAAAAGACATGTGTTAGAAATCTCACTACCTGTTTTTGTTTGTGGCTTATTTCCATTGCAAAAAGATTTATATTTTTTATTTTATATTTCAAGCATATCCTCTTTGTTGTAATAAAAGATATGGCTTTTTGTAATGATTGTCTATAAAAATCGACAAACAACCGGTTTTTCCTGATGAATGACTGTTTTTACATACCGGATTGTTGAATAGTTATTATGAATTGTATAACGCTAATAATGTTCGTTTGGTCTAAAAAATAAAAATTAATTTTACCAGGATGTTAGATTGCAAGTGTGACATTTTAAAATTGTTGTTTCATTTATTTAAAAGGAGGCTATTATGCCGCAGCAGGAAACTACAATCTTGTTTTTTTTCCAGGGAATGGGACCCTGGATTTGGGTGTTATTGCCGCTTGCATTGATCACATTGTTTGTTATCATCAAGGGGATTATTGATGTTTTGAAATCAGAGCGTGATCCCGCGTTGTTGTATCGGGAATTACAGGCTCTGCCATTCTGGGGAAGCATAACTGCCATGCTGGGTTTCATTGGCCAGATCACCGGACTTTGGCGGGCCATTGCAGCGATTATTGTAGCAACAGATATCAGTCCTGCAATTGTAATGATGGGATTCAAAATGTCATTCTTTACTACCATATTCGGACTGGCCACGCTTATGGTTGCACTCGTTAGCTGGTTTGTGCTGACAAGGATATTGAATAACCGATTATCTGCCTGATCTATTCTCTTGATTAAAGTTCCTTCCTCCAAATTGTATCGACGGGAGTATTTTATTAAAATATTCCCGTCAGTTTATCCTCAAAATTAAAATATGTTCTATATTGGTTGAGTTGAAATGCATGCAATAATATCTACCTGATGAGTAATTAATTACCATTTTAATTGGAAAAATCAAGAGAAATACGAGATTTTCTATGTATTTCAATTTTTTGGGGATAATATATTAAAAGTTCGCGATTGCTTTTTAATATTGGATTTGAAACCTGAATGTAGCAAAATCCATATTAGGGTCGTTAAGTATATAATTTTTCTAACATTATGCATTTGTGCAAAGTTTTGTTTTTATTGCTGTTAAATTAAAGTATTTCAAGTCCTATTTCAAAATTTTAATCGATATTGAGATACATTGAATTTATCAAGCCTTTCCTGAAAAAATAGATATAAAATCGTTTTTGTGAAAAATATCACAGGTATTGACGTAGATTGCTTAATTATTTGCATTTTGGTTTAAATTATTTTGTTTTGGTACTAAATTTGTTTTACTATCATATTATGTAGTAACCAAGTAGTAACGTATTGAAAGGGGTAATATTGTGGGTAACTCGATATCCAAAAAAATAGGATTGATTGTTGCCATTGTTCTTGTCGTTATTATGAGCCTGATGATGATATTATTGCAGTCTACTATGGAAAAGCGTGAGATGGCAACCGCGGAAGAAAATATTCATGACGCGGCAACATATGTTACAAAATCTTTAATGTTTATTATGGCGCAAGGGGTTGATGATGTTGAACCCTATATTAAAGATGTTCAAAATGTAGGTAACACCCAGGAAATTAGAGTCGTTCCTTCAAACCTGGTAATTGAAGACAGTGAAAACACCATGGATGCAGAGGAATTATCTGTGCTCACTTCTAAAGAACAGAGTGTTATTTCCGAAACATTTCAGGATGAACCTGTGATCCGTTTTATAGTTCCTATTATTGCTACCGAAAATTGTCTGGATTGTCATGATGGCAATACCGGTGACAGCTATGGAACCATCAGTGTAAGAACTTCAATTCTAAATGTTAAGAAATCCATAACCAGCCAGGCAAGGATTTTAACACTGGTCTCTGTATTTACCATTTTTATTACCTGTCTGGTTATCATATTACTGTTGAAACGACAGGTTTTGCGCGGTTTATTACAGATAACCGCCTATCTTGAAAAATTTTCTAAAGGAAATATAGAAGCAGATATTTGTGTAAATGGCGATTGTGAAATTGGTGCAGCGGGAGATTCTTTAAAAGTGTTGCAGCAAAGTCTTTTAGCCAAAGCCGCTAATGCTGAGCAAATTGCAAGAGGTGATTTATCACGGGAAATCAATGTTCAATCTGATCAGGACATTCTGGGCAAAGCCATGGTGAGTATGAAGGAACGAATTTCCGCATTGGTTGATGATGCTAATAATCTTGCCTCGTCTGCTGTTAATGGTGACTTGCAAACACGCGCGGATGAAAGCAGACATGAAGGCGAGTTTGCTAAAATTGTTGAAAATTTCAATAAAACTCTTGATGCTGTGATTGGACCCATAAATGATGCCGCCCAGGTTATGGAACGAATTTCAAACAAAGATCTAACCGTTCAAATGAATGGTCTTTACAAAGGGGATTATGAAAAGATAAAAATCGCGCTGAACACTGCTGTTAATAATCTGGATGATGGATTATATAATATCATTCGTAAAACAGAAAGTGTTGCAACTGCATCACGGCAAATTGATTCCACCAACCAGGCTGTTGCCCAGGGTGCAACCGAGCAGGCCGGAACGTTGCAGGAGATTGGCAGCAAATTACAGGAATTGACAGCTTCTTCAACTGAAAACGCATCTCATGCCAATGAAGCCATTTCTATTTCTGAATCTTCATTCAGTACCACCCGTAAAGGTCAGGAGAGCATGAAAAAGCTTTCTGATGCAATTGAAAGTATAAAATCTTCATCTGATCAAACAACCGCTATTGTGAAAAATATTGATGAAATTGCATTCCAGACCAATCTATTGGCCTTGAATGCTGCTGTTGAAGCGGCACGCGCGGGAGAAGCCGGTAAAGGATTTGCAGTGGTTGCGGAAGAAGTTCGAAATTTGGCTATTCGTAGTGCCGAAGCGGCCAAAGACACAGCGGAACTGGTTTCTGAATCTGTCAAGAATGCAGAAGACGGAGTGCAGTTGAATATTCAGGTATCAAGTGATTTAAAAGAGATTGCGGAACAAATACAAAAAGCAAATGATGTTGTAAAATTGATTGCGGTTGCTTCAATTGAACATAATCGCGGCATTGAACAAATTAATGATGCCGTTGAGCAGCTCAATAAAGTAACGCAGGACAATGCCGCCAATTCAGAAGAATCGGCAGCGGCTGCCAGTGAAATGGCAAGTGATATTCAGGAAATGAAGGCACTGGTGGAGGAATATCAAATTTCCAACAAGTAAATTTTCTCTCTCATCCTCTCATCATAGATTGAAACCGCAGTAATATTCAAGATCGAATTGCTGCGGTTTTTTTTATTCTGCTGTAAACAACACTTGAATACGTTACGTCAAATATACAGAAAGCCACATCAATTAATATGGAGCTGGTATGAAGCGGAATTTAACAGTGTTGTGGACCCTCTTGATTGTACCCCTGTTTTACTCTTGTGCACCTGTTTATTATGCCGATCAAAACTCTGCACGCTATAATGCGAGTCGGCAGGTATTTTTTGATGCGGAATATGAACGGGGAATGATGGATGCGGATAAAGACCTTGAGCGCGGCAGGTTGTTTCTCTTTTATCCGGCGAGCAGTATTTTGACACAAAAGTACAGTTATTTTTTATGGGTAGAATTTGATATTGATGAGAAAATAGATTCCGGCATATTAGATGGACGTCTCTCCCCATATGCTTTGGGATATAATGATGCCATGTTTGCAGAGTTTGAATATATCTGGGGCCGTAATTTTGAGTATATGTTTAGACAGGCATATATGGATAAATATCATGATGTTCCTGTACCTCCGCCACCACCACATCCGCCACACCCACCTAAACCGCCAAAACCCAAACCGGATTATACACATAATACAGATCCCAAACCTAAAACGCATACAACGCAAAAGCAAAGACCCAATACCAGGCGTGGACAAGAACAGGCGTATAAAACAGATTCAAGAAAAACCCAAAGAGATAGTTCCAGACGTGATCAGGAGCAGACCTATAAAACGGAAACGAGGAAAACAATAAGAGATAATTCAAGCCATGATCAGGAGCAGCAGAAAGCGCAAAGAACCGCATCCCGATCTCGTGAGAATGCTTCAAGAAGGGGGCGTTGAGTGTGAATCTTGTCATCTTTTAAGCCTAAAAATCCTAATTCGGACTAGAAAGGTTCCAAGGCAGCGAATTGGAAACATAAGAAAATGAACCGCCCGCTTTGCTCGATGAACGCAGATGAACACTGATATTATCTCTGATTATACCAGGCCTTGGAACCAGTGGTAAGGCTGCGAGTAGGGCCCAGAAGGGAATTGGCAAAAAAAAACGGGGCTGTATCAAAAGCCCGAAAAACATGATTTTGGTCAATATGCCGGAGAAGTAACATATTGTTTTTATTGAACGAATTATTTGCGAATATTTCAAAATATGGCTATTTTGACCCTTTTGATACAGCCCCGATCATAAACAAAGGCAGATGTGAACGAGTAAACAAAAAAGGTCCCACGGCAGACAGACTGTGTGAAAATGAATTAAATTTCAAACAAATAAAATTATATTTATGAGCAAAATTTAAAAAAGACGTGGAGTGCATTACCTTTATGTAATGCGGGCCGTCGGAGACGGCCTCTATTCAACTATATTTGCATAATAATATTGAACTTACATCACAATGATAAATCTATAATATTTGAAAAGCAGTCGGGTTTAAATCGGACCTTCGGCCCGACGCATCGCATAAAGGCGATGCACTCCAAAAACATAACAATTTTTCTTGTTTTTACACAACCTGAGAGCCTTGGAACCAGATTGAAACAGATTTATTGGCTTATTTTGAATGATTAATAGCTGATAGCCATATTTAAGATCAGTTTTAACTGACGACTAGTAACTGACAACTGATAACTCTATATTCACATCTCACGTCTGACGTTCCACGTCTCACTTGAAAACTGAAGACTGAAACCTGAAAACTGATTACTTGTTGATAATTGATAAAATGTCAATTTCAGCTAAAACCCATCCGCTTTGATGTCTTTTTCTGTTACTTCGCCATAATCCTTTACAATATCCCGGATCTCATCTGCTTTACCTACAAGCACAAACTGCAGGTTTTTTTGCGGGAAATATTTTTGTACAATTTCTTTGGCTTCGGCGGTGGTCATATTGTCTACATTTTTTTCAAATGTATTGATGAATGATTCGTCAAAATCATAGATAAACATGTCGGTCAATAAATCGGCCAGTTGCCCCGATGTTTCGTATTCCGGGGGATATTGACCCTTAATGTAATTCTTGGCGGATTGGAGTGTTTCTTCATCCACTCCTTCGTCATGGAGTTTGTCCACAATAGCCAATGCCACATCCAGCGCTTTGGCTGTAGAATCTGTGGGGGTAAAGCTGCTGATGGCAAAAATACCAGAGTTCTTTAGCGGTTGAAAATAGCTGTACGCACCATAGGTAAGTCCGCGTTTGGTGCGCAGTTCATCCATTAGCCACGATGTAAACCGACCACCAAAGATGGTATTGACCACCTGAATGGGTATGTAATCGGGATTGCTGCGTTTGATTCCCTGTTGCCCAATCATGAACCGGGTTTCGGTTGCATCTTCCTTGTTTACCAGCAGTACTCGTGATTTGTCGAGTTTGGGAATGTCTGCATTTTTTGTATCAACGGATTTGCCCTTGTTGTTCCAGTCTTTGAACAAGGCTTCAATCGTTTTTTTCATGTCTTTGGTGTTAAAATCACCGGCAATGGCAATAGCAGAGCCTTTTGGGGTATAATTGTCTTTGTAAAAGGATTTCAGATCGTTTACACCCAGATCGGTCACACTTTTCACCGTACCAGTTGTGGGGTTGCCATAGACATGATCTCCAAACAGGAATTTGTAATAATAACTGCCCATAACCTGGCGGGGATTTTCTTTCGCGCGTTCAAGGTTCACCAGTAATCGGGATTTGGCTTTGTCATATTCCTGTTCATCAAAAACCGGATGCATCACAATCTCTTTCAGCAGGGGGAAAACCTTGTCCTGATCGCTGTTTAAAAAGGACATGGTGAGTCTTGAATATTCCTTGCTGGCCGATGTACCAAAAGACGCACCGATAAAGTCCAGTTGTTCTTCGATCTCTTTTTTACTGTAATTTTGAGTACCAAATAAAAGTCCGTCAGCGGTCAGTGAAGCCAATCCGTATTGCTCGCCGTCTTTGACAGAACCTGCCGGAAATACCATGGAAACATACACCAGCGGGACTTCTTTTTGCTCCAGTAAATAAACGGTCAAACCGTTTTTAAGGGTCAATTTTTCATATTCAGGTAATTGAAATTTTCCTGCTGCCATGAGAGGCAGTTGCAGTGTTAAAACGAGTAACAGTACTGCGGCAAATATCCATGCTATTCTTGATCTCATAACTGGTCCTCCTCTGCCGGTATTAAAATGCCCACGGTACGGTTACTTTTGGTGAAATAGGTATTGGCAACACGTTTGATATCGTCGACGGTCACTGCCTGATAGGCTTCGGGTGCGCTAAACAGTTTTTTATAGTCCCCGAAATAAATCTCGTAATCTCCAATGGTAGAGGCTTTACCGTCAATGGTTGCCATGTTTTTATAGAATGTAACCAGTTTACGGTTTTTGATTTTTTGCAGTTCCTGTTCGGTTACACCATTAGTCTTGATCTTTTCGAGCTCGTCAAGGATAGCTGTTTCCAACTCGGATTCTGACACATCCTGATTACAGACACCATAAATATAAAACAGAAAGGGATCAAACGAAGTGGGATAATAGCTGAAAATTTCAACTGCCTTTTGCTGTTGGTCCACAAGGCTGCTGTACAGTCGGGATGAACGACCATCCGACAATATAGCCTGCAGCATGTCCAACGCGTAATAATCCTCATGTTTTGCATTGGGAACATGATGCACCATCATCAGGTTGGGAGTAGAGACCTGTTTGTGCTCAATCACACGTTTCTCACCGTTTTGTTCAGGTTCAACCGTATGAATGGGACGAGCGGGTTCCTGAGCCGGTATGGGACCAAAGTATTCCTGTGCCAATTTCTTAACTTTTTCCAGATCCAGATCGCCAACTACAACAGCTACGCCATTGTTGGGAGCGTAATAGGTTTTAAAATAGTTTTGCAGGTCCGATTTTTTCCAATTGCGAATGTCAGACTGGTGACCAATGACCGGCCATCTGTAGGGATGCGCGCTCATGGCTGTGGGTTTGACTGTGCTGTTTAATCGCGAAAAATTGCTGTTTTCGAGTCGGGTTACGCGCTCGGATGTTACAACCGCGCGTTCACTTTCAATACGTTCGTCATTGAATTCGAGCTTGCCAACACGATCGCTTTCAAGCGTGAATATGGTTTCGAGCGCCTGGGCGGGAAACCACTCCATATACACCGTTACATCTTCGGTGGTATAGGCATTGTTGGCGCCGCCGTTGGCTTCCATGACGCGGTCAAATTCACCGGGACCGTAATTTTCAGAGCCCAGAAACATCATGTGCTCAAAAAAGTGGGACAATCCGGTAATGCCCGGCACCTCGTTACGTGACCCAACTTTCCAAAAGATATAAAATGTTGCGTTTGGAATGTCGTGATCTTCCAGAACAATGAATTTCATTCCATTGTCCAGAGTAAAGGTTTGAATGTCTTTTTCCTGCGTCATTGCGGTAACAGCGGAAACCGTCAGCAATACAAGCAGAAGAGTTTTCAAAAGCTTCATACATCCTCCATGCATGGGTTGAGGTCGATTTGATATGAATTATGGAACAACAAAATTTGGACTGTCATTCCATACGCCGGGGTAATAAATTTCATACGTTAAAATTGGCCGGAGGTTTCAGGAGAAAGATTAATTTTCCCTTGAATTTCACCCATTACCTTTGTAAATAATATATCATGAATGCCAGAGGGAGTATTAAATGAATTCAGAATTAATCAACTGGCTCTTGGGTGGCGATATCTCTATTCAGTACCAGGGGTAAATACAATTGAAATAAATTTAAAGAATGGAAAAATTTGGGGAAATCTTATATATAGATTTCTTAGTATATACAATTTAAATTAGAGAGCAACTCGGATTTATACCCTATTGATATTTTAAAATTAAAAATGAATAACATATTGAAACATTTAAAAAGGGTCTATAAATCGAAATGATTATATGTTTTATGTAAAAATGATTTTTATCAAGTTTGTAATTAATGAATGAGTAGCATCTTTTTTGATATATATTGTTCATTGTTTTTTAGGATATACATATAAATACCGCTTGGTAATTTCTGGTTAAAAGAATTTCTCCCATTCCATCTTATTTCAAATTTCCCTGGTAGATAATCTTTACAAATGATACTTGATACCCGTTGCCCTAATATATTATAAACTTCAATTGTGAGCTTTGTCGAGTTGTAGACGATAAAAGGTATAATAGTAGATTCGTTGAAAGGGTTTGGATAATTTTGTAATAATTCAAAATCAATTGGATTGCTTAAATTTTTAGTAGAATCTAGCATAATACCACCTTTGCGGTAGATAGATACACCTTCAAATGGGTGACCTAACCAGAAATGACCTAAATCATCCTCACAAATACAATTTACTGTATTAGAAGTAATACCTGAATTGGATGTATTATAAATAGACCATAAATTATTTTTATCAAAATTTATCAAACCACCGTTATATGTGCCAAGCCAAAGATTATCCTGTGAATCAATAAAAATATCAAAGATTGTATTACTTGTTAGTGGTGAATTAGACATATTATAACACTTCCAGTCTTTGCCGTCATACTGTACCAGTCCACCACCTTTATTGCCTCCAACAATATTGTCATCATCACGGGGAGCTGCCCATAATACACCATTTGAATCAAATTCTAAATCAGAAATACTATTAAATGGTAACCCCGAGTTTGTTTTATTATATATTATCCAATTTTTATCATTTTTTTTGGCGAGCCCACCTTCCCAAATAACAGGTTCTCCATTGGAAAAAAAGTAATTGCTTAAAGTACCTACCCACAGAACTCCTGTACAATCAATCGCTATTGCTGAAATAATATTACTTGGTAATGGTGTATTATTAATATTTAAAGATTCCCAATTATCATTATTGAAATGATATAGTCCGCTAGAATTTGTTCCTACCCAAAGATCGTTTACGTTATCAATTTCAAGAGTGTTTATATGGCTTTTTGATAATGTTAAAGGTATGTTTGTTGAATCATATGCTATCCAACTATCACCGTCAGAATGGTACAAACAGTTACTTGTATTTAAGCCGAACCACATATCGCCCTGATTGTCCTCTTTTATAGCTAAAACAGATTGGTTCGTGAAGCCAAATACGTCATTCAAGTTTTCCCAGTCACTGCCATTATAATAGACAAGGCCTTCATACCCACCTATGTAGATATTACCTTTTTTATCTTTTTCAATGGCATATATAGAGTTTATGGACATTGGTGATTGGGATAGATTGTAACGTTTCCAGCTTTTACCATCAAATTTTATAAGACCATTTTTCCATAAACCTATCCAAATGGTATCATTTTGATCAATTTCAATAACATTAATATAATTGTTTGTAGGCAATTCTGAATTATTTGAATTATAGTTAGTCCAATTCGAGTTGAAATAAACAGATAATCCTTTTTCTGTAGCAACCCATATTTGATTTTTTGAATCAATTTTTATAGAACAAATATGATTACTAGGTATTCCAGAATTTGTTGTATCATAATTTGTCCATGTATTGTTAAAATGATTAAATTTTATCAGCCCCTTTGTTTTTGTACCTATCCAAATATTATTTTTATTATCTATAGCTAATGTATTTATATAACAATTAAACTGGTCGTATTGAGTAAATGCCGAACCATCAAAATTACTTAAACCCCAAGATGCACCTAACCATGCATTTCCATCTCGATCAAATTTAATACTATTAATAACAAGATTACTTAAAGGACTTGTTATAGCTTCCAAGTTGGCCCAATTACTACCATCATATATAGATAAATAATATGCAGAGCCAATATAAACTTCCCCTGAATTTTTGATTGCAATTTCTTTGTTTAATTGATTACTGGCTAGCTCGGAATTACTTTTGTTAAAAGTTTGCCAGTTTGTACCATTATATTTTGCAACACCAGAATGTTCTGTCCCTATCCAAATGTTTTCTGATCTGTCTTTGCCTAAAGAAAGGATTTTATTTTCTGGTAAGTTGCTGTTGGTTCTATTCAAGTATGAAATTTCTTCTGTTTTTTTATTAAATTTTATCAAACCATTAATTGTTGCTATCCATAAATTTGTATTATCATCAAGAATATCAGTGATTTCTGTATAATTAGTAAAATTCTTCCATTCAATATTATTGGCATTTGTTAAACAAAATGAATTTAGGATAATTATAATTGAAATTAATAATTTATTTTTTGCTTGCATTTTAAGGAACCTGATAATTAATTTGTAACAGGCTTTTTAGAGTTTTCTAAAAAGCCTGAATTGATTTATTTGATTAGTGATATTTTAATTACTTTTGAATCATTGGGAGTAGATAAAAAGACAAAATATGTTCCAACTGATACTGATTGTCCATATTGAGACTTGCCATTCCAAACTATATTATGCCATCCATTTTGTTTTATACAATTATCCTCAAGAGTTACAACTTCTTTACCAAGAATATCATAAATTTTTATAGAAACAGAATTTGCTTCTGGTAAATAATAATTAATTTGAGTTGTTGGATTAAAAGGATTTGGATAGTTAAAAGCAATAAACATGCTATCTGTATTAACTGAATTATCTGTCGAGTATTTTTTTTCTTCTGGATTAGATGAAAAACCCCACTCATTTTGTGGAATTGCTAACAATTTCTTGAAAAATTTCATCCAATTTGATTTAATGCTAGGCGCAATATAAATACCATCTTTAGTAAATTGTTCTTTTCTACTTTCAATTACTATACTATCCATTACTGATTGATTATATTCATAAATAAGATCTCTTAATAGATTTATAACATTAAAGTCACCTGTTTCAAATTTATTGATTAATAGCGGCCAGAGTAAAGTTCCTTTTTTTTCACAAAGGTGTTTTATTTCAGAGTATTCCTTTGATTGTGCAAACATTTTGGGATTACTTTGAAAACAAAGAGGGGGTAAATCCCAGGTTTTACGCCATTTTGTATATGTTAAATTGAAATTGTTAATTACTTCTTGTGGTATTTGATTTGTCATTATTAATAATGATTTTTTCTCAGATTCATTGAATTCAATAATTTCTCTTTTTGTTAGCCCTGATTTTACTGATTCTTCAAAAGTTAAAGCTCTATTGTAAGATTTTGTCAAATGTTCTTTAGCTTTAGATGATGAAGAGTAAGTTCCATTCCATCTAAAATAATCAGTAACATAACCGTAACTAGCACCCGAAAGTGCATTTCTAGGATGAAAAACTCTGGCTGAATTTGATGCATGGCCAGCTTTACTTTCCCAATCATAACCATGTGGATTTTGAACTGCACTTCCGTGAATTTTTTTGATTGATAAATGTGTGTAATTTTCTCCAAATGCCCATAAATCAACTTCACTATCTTCAGAAGGATTGCCAAATGGATTTGGTGGTGTAAAAGTTTTAGCTCCAACATAACGAGAGGGCTCGTTTTCTAAATAGTTACAAAAAGAGTGATAATCACTAGTGGGATCTCTCCAGGGAGAACCAACCTCGGGAGGCCATTCTACTTCATCAATTATACCTCCAACCCATGAAGCACAATTATAAACAGTATTGTACTGACCATTATAAGATTCAATTGCATCATCAGTATCATAATTGGGAAAATAATTCAAAAAATCTGTCATAAGGGTGCTATTACTACATTTTACATATAGATCACATGTCCCTGTTGGAGATAATGGAGTTGGGCTTGATACTATAACTGTATTAGGGCATTGACCAGAACTAAAATTTTTCTTAATTCTAGAAGCATCGCCCCAATCAAAATTTCCGGTACCAGAATAGTCATCATTATAACATTGTACTGTCCCAGAAGGTCCCACTAAGCATAAATAAGTATCTCCATTACCAATTTGACTTGTAAAATAATTTAATTCCCCTGATTTTTGTAATGAAGATGATGCTTTTGCCCCAGCAATTGGAATATTGGAGGCATAGTAGGAACCAAATTGTAAATCAGAAGTCCCTGGATATTCCGAATAATATGCACGAACTAATAAAATATAAAATCCAGTGTGTGTGATTGTGCAGGTGATTTTTGATTGGTAACCTGAACCTCCATCATCATCAAACCATGAACCATACAATTCAGGATCTGTTCTATTGTATAAATACATTACTGGGTCTGAGCTATTTGGATCGTCATTGATAGTTTCAAATGTAACATTCTGACCGCTAGTAAGATAAAATAAATTACGAAATGTATAATTATAATCCATATCTAATAACCATCTATATTCAAAGTGCTCCCATAAGGTATTTATCTTGCCTAATTCATTATGTTTTTTTAAGTCATTATAGTTATCAGGTAATTTTTTGTTTTCTAAAGTTGTAAGAAATTTATTATAATTATTTTGATCAAAATTGAAATCATCAGGGTTTTGAGATAAATTGATGTTTTCAATCATCGGTACATATGGAGTTTGTGTTGTAAAAGTGATAGAATGGATTCCTGCATCAAGTTTTATTGAAACTAATTCCTTGTTATCATCATTATATAAAGACTTGTTTTGCCATCCTGTATTAGTGAAGTTAATAATTCCAATTGGATTTGAACTTTTATCTAAAAAAATATCAAAATTTGAATAGTTATTTTCAATTTTTGCACCTAGGCCAAATGCATTCAGATAATAAATTCCAGTTGTTTCTATTTTAAAATCAAATATTTTGGAAATTTTATTATCTAATATTATAACTTTTGACTGAATTAAATTGAAATTTTCATTTTTCTGGTTGTTGGAATTATAAGTTTTGGTAAAATATTCCATCACCTGAGCTTCAATTACAATTGTATAAAACATAAATATGAAAGAGAATAAGACGACTGTTTTGTTTAGATTGGTTTTCAATTGCATGTTTTTCCCCTTAAAAAAAGTTATGAATTTTTAAATGTATAAATCTTGTGAATTATTATTAAATAAATAGGGCGGTGATCGATTCATGTTATATAAAAAAAATAGATTATTCATAGATAATTTCTTAGTTTGAAGAATTGTAAATGTATTTAAGCCTTTTTGTGTAATGACTTAAATAAATGATAATGGTTAAAATCTACGAGTATCAAATTTTTTCAGAAATTTGTAATATTTCAATGAAAAAGTTCACCTAGCGCAGCACATCCCCGTGTGAATCGTTTGGTAATTTAATATATTAAACTAATTTTAGTTAATATTTTTTTTGTAGAAAGTCAAGTTTTTTTTAAAAAAATAACAAATTTTTATATTTTTCTTTGCACGATTCATGCAATCCTTTCAGTCCTACTTTTTCAGGAGAACACCCTTTTATGTGCTTGTTGTCCTCCGACCAGTGGCGAAAGTCAGTAAAGTTGGTAAGAATTATTTTTTTTAGAGTTAAAAGTTTGTTGGATGTTGTAATCTCAAAATTTTACATTTGGTAATTTTATCTCGTTATTTAGTCGATAGACCGATTGAAAATCCTATTACCCTAAAATTCTTATCATCTCAATTTAGACAATATCAACTTTTCTCTTGAATTTCACCCATTACCTTTGTAAATAATTCATCATGAATGCCAGGGGGAGTATTAAATGAATTCCGAGTTAATTACATGGATATTGGATGACGGTATTGCTGAAAAAACGCAAGGCTGAAGGTACCTGGCCGTTGCAGGCAAAACATCCCGGACAAACACATTTTGATATGGAACAGGGAGGCAAGTCAAGTCGCTGGAATACACTGCGGGCTTTGCGAGTGTTGAATTATTATAAAATCCTGGATTTTTCCATGTGATTTTTGTGATTTTATCCTCTTTCCCCAAATCTTTCTGAAACATTTCTCCCTTTGCTGCATCCAATTTATAGAGGTAACAAATCCGGTATGATTACCGGATGAAATAATTTTGGGAGAACATGATGAGTTATTATTATACTAAAGTAATTGACAAGCCTTTTGATGAGGCAGTAGAATATGTAACCGAACAGTTGAAAACCGAAGGCTTTGGTGTTTTAACTGAAATTGATGTACAAGCCACTTTGAAAAAGAAACTGGATGTAGATTTTCGAAATTACAAGATTCTGGGTGCTTGTAATCCGCCGAATGCTTATAAAGCGCTGCAAGCCGAGAGAATGATTGGAACCATGCTGCCCTGTAATGTAATCGTACAGGATGCAGATGGCGGCAAGACCGAAGTTACTGCTGTTGACCCGGCAGCGTCTATGCAGGCAGTTCAAAATGAAACCCTTGCAGAGGTGGCTACCACAATACAACAGAAATTGAAAAATGTTATAGAATCCCTGTAATAAATACCCAATTACACTCCAAAAAAAAAGAGGTCCGGACGATTATCGTTCGGGCCTCTTTTTATTAGTCTATATAATGAAATCCTGTCTGAATCAAGTCCCTTGATTACTAGTTTTAGATTGCAAAACAGGTGGAATAATTAATAATCTATTTGAAAATCTTTTTGTGAGAAATCAAATTGATCTATTCTGTTTTGTATGCAAGTTAATATACTGTCAGCATTTTGGCTGGTGATATAGGTGAAATTGGGATTGTTGGTTGTGTTTAAGACAATTGACCGGATTTGTTGTTTCATCGTATCGGGATGGGTATGGCTTATATCGCGCCAGTTTTGTGGGCTTGTTGTTAATGGAGTAATATCCATGAAATTATAGTATCCATCCAGTGTTTGGGAAAGCATTTGCATCCAGTTGAAAAAATCGGGGATGCGATTCTGGTTTTGAATGATTTGTAATAATTCCGCAGAAACCGGATTCACAATAACGATTAATCGATGGTCCTCAAAAGAGGTTTTTATATTTTCTAGAATGGATATATTTTTTTCATCAAACTCCCAACCGGCATATGCATTGTTAATACGTTTGAGGTGCCATTTTTTGTTTGGGGGTTCAGGTACATTCAACTCAGACCATGATTTGATTGCATTTTCCCCATTGAAGATATAGTCAGATAGATATTTATAGCTGTATTTAAAACTGTTTGGACTGATCATGAGTTTAGCAAGGTAGGAAAAATCTTGAGAATCAAACAGGTACTCATCTGTACTTTTGAATTGATTTCTACTTTTACGGTTTTTATTAACACCAAACATATCCAGGGCAACAATAACACATTCCAGTGAATCCGGTGCTTTTTCTCTGGCAAGTTCCACAAAACCCGAAAAGTCTTCAAGTCCCAAGCCTTCCAAACCCAAATTTAGAATTTTATATTTGCCAATTTGCATGCTCCCCATATACCGGATCCGGCTGCTGCCAATGATGATGGCATTATAATCAGGATTTTCATATTGAAGTATATTTGTTTTAATTAACCGTTGGTCATAAAAACACTCTGTATTTAATCCATGGCTACGTCCAAACAGATGTAAAGGATCTACCATAATAACAGGTGTGATTATGATTGCAATTATGGGTATAAAGCAGCAAAGTTTAATGAATATTATTTTCATAATTTAAAATTGGAAATAGATAAATTCCTGTTCGTTAAATTCACCCAGGTAATATAAAGAAAACAAACCAACATAATAGATTGTCCAGCGAAGCCATGCCGGGAATCTGGCAATGGTTTCACGCAACCGATAATGGCTTTGTAAAATTTCCACAATGATGAGTAAAAAGATAACAAAGAAATAAATCGGGCTTATAGGATGCGCAAACAACTTGTTGGGATTAAAGTAAATAATTGATTTGGCAATTTTTTTAAAAATCATAAATACAAAGCCAAGGGATTGGGCTCTAAAGAATACCCATGAAAACAAGACCAGGTGAAAAGTAATTATGATATTGATAAATTGCTGCAAACGAGAAATTTTGTTAATTCCGGTGAGTGCATATATTTTTCCCCTGGTTTTTTGGCTCCATTTTTCAAAGATTAAAAATATTCCATGCAAACCACCCCACACCACAAATGTCCAGTTGGCGCCATGCCACAACCCACTTGTTAAAAAGACAGCCATTGTGTTGAAATGCAGTCTGTTTTTTGAAACCCGGTTGCCACCCAGCGGTATGTACAAATAGTCCCGAAACCAGCTGGATAGTGAAATATGCCAGCGTTTCCAGAATTCATGAATAGACTGCGAGAAATAGGGGCGGTCAAAATTCTTCATAAACTTGTAACCGAAAACACGAGCAACACCAATTGCAATATCCGAATAGCCTGAAAAGTCACAATAAATTTGAAAAGCGAAAAAATAGGTTGCCAGTAAAGTGTCAAACCCTGTGTAATTGTTGGGCAGGGAGTAGGCCTGGTTTACAAAAAGTGCCAATCGATCTGCAATGACCACTTTTTTAAACATACCCCATGCAGCAAGCTGCAAGCCGTATTTCATATTGTCGTATTGAGGTTCAAACGTTTTGTGAAACTGGGGTAACAGTGTTGTGGACCGTTCGATGGGGCCGGCGACCAATTGGGGAAAGAAAGATACATACACCGCAAATATCCCAAAATGACGTTCAGGCTCGCGGTCTCCACGATAGACATCAATCGTATAACTCAGCGTTTGAAATGTATAAAAAGAAATACCAACCGGCAGCAGTACATTGAGTTCAAACGGTGTAGCATTGTGGCTATAAAGCTTCAAGATATGGTAAAATGATTCACTAAAGAAATTAAAATATTTAAATGTAAACAATAATCCCAGATTAGTGAACAAGCTAAATAGTAAAATGGGCGTTCGCTTTTTTTTATCCGGATATTTACTCATCTTGAGCGCAGCGAAATAATCTATAATCGTTGAGCCAAGGATGAGTATAGCATATTCAGGACGCCAGGACATGTAAAAATAATAGCTGGCCGTCAATAAAACGGTCCACCTATATTTGGCAGGCGTAATGAAATAGATTACCACCGAAAGTGGAAAAAATATAATAAACTGCACAGAATTAAATAACATAGTATACGTTCTGTGTTAAAGTAAAAAAATAAAATTGTAATTGGGATTTGTCTCTGAATTGTGTGCTAATATAGTAAAATTATATTTATAATACAAGTCAAGTTTCTTAAAAGAATAGGAATTTATTTTACCTGGTTTAAAAGTTCATATAAAACAAGGATTTGGGGCAATGCAAGGTTTTAGAAAAGATTGAATAAAAAATTTGGGTAACTTGTAAATGTAATTTTGGGGGGGAAGATGAGTAAAGCCCGCTTTAATGAGCGGGCTTGAATATTAACTCTGATGTGCTTTAAGCATCCAGATTGCTTTTTCAAACCACTGAATGTTGTCATCCGCAATATTGGCGGTTGAAACATCATCGGCTTCACCGGCTGCCTTGGAAACGGATTTAAAAGATTCGAGCAGGGAATTAAAATCGCTCAACAATGCCTCAATGACCTGGCCCGCGTTAAATTCGTTTTTGCTTTCTTCTTTCAGGTTTGCAGATTGCAGGTACTCAGCCATGGTTGATACCGGCTTTCCGCCCAATTGTAAAATACGCTCAGCGACTTCGTCATATTGACCGGTCATGTATTCATAATATTCTTCAGTTACATTATGGATGCTAAAGAAGAGTTGACCTTTGACATTCCAGTGATAGTTGTGCAACTTTACATATTCAACCTGTAAATCAGCAAGTAGTACGTTCAATTTTTTAATCATTTCAGCGTTATTCATTTTTTTCTCCTTTTTCATATCAATTATCGTTAATTTACTTTCTATATATTCAAGGATTGTGCCAGTAATTTCTATGTGTTTAATATACTGATTTTATTGTATTTATAAAATTGAATATATTTTGTGGAACAAAAATTACCGATATTGCGTTATAATAAGCAACTAAATATCGTTGCAACTAAATATCGTTGTTATGAAAGGTGACCATGCAGGAATTCAGTTCTACGTTGACGCCATTGTTGAGTCCTGAGAGAACGATGGAAATTGTACTGGAAGCGTTAAGTGAAGTTGTGAATTACGAGCTGGCGGTTGTACTGAGTCTTGAATCTGACAAGCTTTTACGCGTTCGTAAAGCGCAAGGCCCGCTCAATACTCCCAAACTCAAAGATTATCGTCTATCGCTGGACAAGCATCAAGAAATTGCCGAAATCATTGATCGGGGAAGGGTGCATTTGTTTGAAGATCATCCTGATGACGGAGAGGTACATCTGGATACATATGAGGACATACTTGAACTACCGGACGGGCATTCGTGCCTGGTTGCGCCTCTGCATGTTGAGGGCAATACACTGGGTGTTCTGACCCTTGATCATCGTGCCTGCGACATGTTTACGCCTTCGGTTGTGCAGTTGACTGAGATACTTTCCCGCTTGATTGCCCTGGCGCTGGCCCAATCCCTTGCTGCAGATTCGTTATTGACCGAGCGTGATGCCCTGGTGCTTGAGCGCAATACTTTGCTCAAAGATTTGCCCCGTGCACTGGAGGATCTGATTGGTCATTCGCGTACCTGGATGAATGTATTGGAACAAGTTCAGGTGGTTGCCTCTACTGATACGCCGGTATTTATAACCGGCGAAACCGGAACCGGCAAAGAACAGGTTGCCAAGGCAGTACATGCATTGTCCCCACGCTCAGGCAGACCCTTTGTAGCGCTCAACTGTTCAGCGCTGGCAAGTGGACTCGTAGAGAGTGAGCTGTTTGGGCATGAACGCGGTGCTTTTACCGGAGCGGTTTCCATGCGCAAGGGACGTTTTGAACTTGCCAATACAGGCACTCTGTTTTTAGATGAGATTGGAGATCTGCCCATGGAGATCCAGCCCAAACTCCTTCGTGCGTTGCAAGAGCAAACCTTTGAGCGTGTTGGTGGAGAAAAGACCCTGTCCGCAGATGTGCGTATCATTTGTGCGACCAATGTAAAACTCGACCAGGCCATTAAAGAAGGACGCTTTCGCGAGGATTTGTATTATCGTCTCAATGTGTTTCCAATTACCTTGCCTGCATTACGGGACAGGGATGATGATGTGATACTTTTGGCAAATTATTTTTTGCAGCGATTGTCCGCTAAATTTGAACGTCAATTGCGGTTAACGGTTAGTGCTGTGGAATATCTGCGTGGATACACCTGGCCCGGCAATGTTCGTGAGTTGCAAAATGCCCTTGAACGTGCAGCCATAGTTGCCAGAGGTGATGTGATTGATGTTGAGCATTTTGGTCCTGTTGATCGTGGTGATATTGTACGAGAATTACCTGAAACAGAAAATGAAATTACTACTTTGGAGCAGGCTACACGCAACCATATCCTCAAAGCTTTGCGACATTGTAATGGACGCATCTATGGTGAAGGAGGAGCTGCAGAACTGCTTGATTTGAAACCCACCACATTGCAAAGCCGCATGAAAAAACTGGGTATAACAGCAAAAGAATTTAGAGGATGAGTATGACAACCGGATTTTTTGAAAAGGTATGGGCGTTGGTGGCGCAAATTCCTTACGGAAAAGTTGCATCATACGGACAGATCGCCACAATGCTGGGTAATCCGCGAGCGGCGCGAACTGTGGGCTGGGCGCTAAGCAGTACGCCGAAAGAAATGGATATTCCCTGGCATCGGGTAATCAACTCGAAAGGACAGATCAGTCTGGGGGATACGTGTGCTTCCGGAGAAATTCAAAAGAATCTGCTCGAGAGTGAAGGCATAGAGATCAATGCACGGGGACAAATTGACTTGCAGAAATATGGCTGGAAACCGGATATCGACCTTGAATAATGGAATATGATCCCATTTCAAGATTTACCTTTCTACAAAAAAATCATCTTTAATAATATCTATAATATAAGTTTGATTCCATCGATGAGGAGAAATGCTCTGCAACTGGCAGGTTAACTATTTTGGGGGAGTATAGATATTAATCCATGCAACCTGATGATAGTTTAAACTAAAAATCTTGTATGGGATTAGGGATTTCCCTGATTATCCCTGTCTATTGTAGTTACTTTTTTATGAGTGGGCAAGGTTTATCATTTTCATAATTTATTCTATATTGTGGGAAATTATATTCTTTTAATCTGTTTCCAATGCAGCTAATTACACTATCCGCATTTTCTCTGGTGATAAATGTAAAATTGGGATTGTCGGTTTTATTTAATACAATAGACTCGATTTGTAGTTTCATGGTATCGGGGTGAGCGTGATTAACATCGCGCCAATTTTGCGGAGTACTTGTTAATGGAGTGATATCCATAAAATTGTAAAATCCATCAAGTGTTTGAGCAAGCGTATGTAACCAGATCAGGAAATCGGATGTTCGATTTTGGTCATCAATGAGTTTAAACAGTTCCACGGATACCGGATTCACAATAAAAATTAACCGTTGGTTTTTAAAAGTTGTTTTAATGTATTCAAGCGCTGTCAAGCTGTTTTCATCAAATTCCCAGGTGGAGAATGCGTTTCTTATACGCCTCGCATGTACTGATTTGGGCGGAGGAACAGGTAAATTCAATTTTTTCCATGACGTAGCTGCTTTTTTCCCATGAAGAATATAATTTGCAATAGATTTAGTACTGTATTTAAAGCTGTTTGGGCCAATCATGATTGGTAATAGATAAGAAATGTCTTGAGAATTGCTCAGATATTCATCGGTTGATCCCCAATAAGTGCGAGTGGAATCGGGTTTTCTTGTACCAAACATATCCATAGCAACAATTATACATTCGAGCGAATCCGGTACTCTTTCATTGGCAAGGTCTATGAATCCTGGAAAGTCGACAAGTTTGAGACCATCCATGCCCAAATTCAGAATTTTATAATTCCCTATTTCAATATCTGACATGTATCGGATACGACTGCTGCCAATAATAATAGAGTTATAATCCGGAGTTTCATATCGAAGTATATTGGTTTTGATCAATCTCTGGTTATAGAAATACTCTGTGTTCAATCCATGAGTACGGCCAAACAGATGTAAGGGGTCAACCCATACAATAGGCGTAATTATGAACACAAGCAGGGGGATGAAAAAGCATATTTTAATTATTATTTTTTTCATAATTTAAAATTAAAATTGAAAATAGATAAATTCCTGTTCGTTAAATTCCCCCAGATAATAAATTGAAAATAATCCAATAAAATAGATTGACCAACGCAGCCAGGTTGGAAACTTTGCAATGGTTTCACGCAGTTTGTACCGGCTTTGTAAAATTTCTACCATTATAAGTAAAATGATCACTAGAAAATATAATGGATTTATTGGATCTTCAAATATTTTGTTTGGATCAAAATAAATAAATGATTTTGCAATTTCTTTGAAATATAGAAAAACCTTTTGAAGGGATTGTGCTCTAAAGAATACCCATGAAAACAAAACCAGGTGAAAAGTGATAATGATATTTATAAAATTCTGTATGGGTGTATGTTTGCTGATTCCGGTAATTGCATAAAATTTTTCTCTGGCTTTGTGGCTCCATCTTTCAAAGATCAAAAATAGTCCATGCAAACCGCCCCAGACCACAAAAGTCCAGTTGGCACCATGCCACAAACCACTTGTAAGGAAAACAGCCAAAAGATTGAAATGCAGCCTGCTTTTTGAAACCCGGTTACCTCCCAGCGGTATATACAAATAGTCCCGAAACCAACTGGAAAGCGAAATATGCCAGCGTTTCCAGAATTCATGAATAGATTGTGAGAAATAGGGCCGATCAAAATTCTTCATAAACTGGTAACCAAATACACGAGCAATACCAATTGCAATATCCGAATATCCTGAAAAGTCGCAATAAATTTGAAAAGCAAAAAAGTAGGTTGCAAGCAATATATCAAAGCCGGTATAGCCCGTTGGATTGGAATAAACCCGGTTTACATACAGCGCCAATTGATCAGCAATGGCTACTTTTTTAAACATGCCCCATGCAGCAAGCTGTAAACCGTATTTCATGTTATTGTAATTGGGTTCAAACGTTTTGTGAAACTGGGGTAATAGTGTTGTAGAGCGTTCAATGGGGCCGGCAACTAGCTGGGGAAAGAATGATACATATACCGCAAATATTCCAAAATGTCGTTCAGGCTCACGGTCGCCCCGATAAACATCAATGGTATAGCTCAGCGTTTGAAATGTATAAAAGGAAATGCCAACCGGTAGCAGCACATTGAGTTCAAAAGGTGTAGCACTGTGGCTGAACAGCTTAAAGATATGGTAAAATGATTCACTAAAGAAATTAAAATATTTAAATGTAAACAACAAGCCCAGGTTGGTGAACAGGCTGAATAAAAGAATAGGTGTTCGTTTTTTTTTGTCTTGGTATTTGCTCATCTTGAGGGCTGCAAAATAGTCAATGATTGTTGAGCCAAGGATGAGTATAGCATATTCAGGACGCCAGGACATGTAAAAATAATAGCTGGCTACCAGTAATATCGTCCAACGATATTTGGCAGGAGTGCTAAAATAGAGCGCTACTGAAATTGGAAAAAATATGAGAAATTGAAAAGAATTAAATAACATAATTTTTGTTTGAAAAATTTTATATTTTGAATTTTACGAATAATAGACAAGATTTAATTTAGGTATATCTTGACATATTACTAAAATTTATAGAATTATTCAAGCTTTTTGATTTTTGTTTTAATACGTTAATTTATTATCAGATATCCGGAGCTGAATCCGTATTTAACAAGGGGATAGAAATTACATTCATTATGAATTACTTGAATGCGATTTAAGAAATACTTTTGCCAGTTTGCGGGTTTTGGGGCTGTCGCAATACTGTTGCGATTTAACATAATCAATCACTCTGTCTTTGTTCGTGAGGTTAGCATAACATGCTTCAAGTGCTATAATTACATAGGCTTTTAATAATCCTTTATGACGACACTGGCTGTGCTCGTCAGTAGTCAAAAGGATATCTAATATTTGGTTTTCGAGATGCGGTTTGGCATTGATGATTGTTCCTGAATTACCTGCAATATGCGGAGAGACTACAGGGCTCTCATGATCGATCAGCTTGTAAAACAGGTCAAATATATCCTCGAATTTATTCTCTTTATCTACAATCGTTAAATTTGCGATGAGGGGGATTGCTACAAAAGGATTGGATACCTGCTCTTTTAGCAGGATTTTTACCAGTATATCCCAATGGCGAGAGAGTAATTCCGGTTGTTCTTTGCTAACAGGCAGCAAAAAGTTGAATGCCGGGTTGCGCCGTTTTTCCTCGTTGGAATCCAGTTCTTCTACTGCTTTTTTTATGGAATTATCATCAAGGGGTTGCATGATATTTTTTATTTATTTGAATTCTGATCATAGATTCTTAATAACGCATACATGAAATCCGGTCCGCCGGTGAGGGCTTCGTAATGAGTATGCCGGCTGCTGGCTTTGGGAAGCGGTAATCCGTCATCCAGAAAGAGAGATATTCCCCATTGCGCAAATTCATTAGCACGATTCAGATATTTTTTGTCAGCAGTCATTTCGTATGTATTTAACATCAGGTTAATGATATCCGACACCGCGTCCGGTTTGACGCCACCACTGGTATCCGGTTCTGCATTCAGATATTGATTGGCAGCCGCATTGATCAATTTGTGGTACTGTGCGGCTGTTTCAGGATTATTCTGTGTTAATTGCTGATAGCGTTGATAGCACCGGTTTGCCATAGAGGCATGTGTACCGTAGCCATAACCGGATGCCCATAATGCCGTATAGGGCTTGTTCATGGAGCGGTCCCGAGGTTCTCCGGTTTCCGTATGCAGGGTAGCAGCAAAACCACCGCCTGAATGCAGCTGGTGTGGAGCACGTAGAAAATCCGTATCCTGCTGGGTTGCCAGTGTTTTCATCCGTTCAGCAAGATCAGGGGCCATATTGTCTGCGGCACCCCATAAACATCGTGCCAGTTCAAGGTTGCTTGAAGGCCAGGCGTAATCCGCTCCCCGCAGCGCGGGCAGGTAACCGGTTGCAGTGGATTTTGAATTTTCTTCCATGCGGTAAACAATACAGGTAATCGCGCGTACCAGTTCTGCTTTATCCTGTTCTGTGATACCCGGACGTGAATATGCGTCCGCCCAAATCTCGATCATTTGTCCCGCATAACGGGGAAAATCCGATCCCTTGTTCGGCCCGTGAGAGGACCAGCGGGCATGTCTGCTAAAATCACCGGTTTCGTGGTCTGCGACCTGATGCTGCCACAAACCCATTGCAAACTGTTTACAGGCTTTAGGATTGAATGTATAACTCTGGTCCCAGAATGGCCAGGGGCCATTGATCTCGTGCATGTCAAAATTATTGCCTTGCGATTCTGTATTAAAATCCCAAAACAAATGTTCGCCCCAGGTGAAAAGATGGGTTTCAGGACTTGCACAGTGGGTGATGAAAAAGTTGAGGGCCTTGTCTGCTTTATTACTATACAGCTTGTTACCTGTTATTTCTGACAGCTCATAGAGTATCGAGTAGAGCGCCATATCGTGATAGGGATTTGCGCCTGTTTGTGCGCGATCTCCTGCGCGAATGCCCTCAATGGACGGGAATTCTCCAATACGCATGGTTGACCGGTCCAGTGCGGAGGCAAACAGGGGGGAATGCTCGGTGCCATAAACATCGCGTCCTTTTTCGATCATTGCATTTGCATAGGATTGAACATATTGAAGGTAATTTGTGTTTCCCGCAGATTTGAGATAACCAGGATGTATAAACACTGCTGTCAGGATGAAATAAAGTGTGATTTTTGAGAATCCCCTCAACATGTTTCCCTCCAAAGAATGATGTAAAGATTAGGTTATTGATTTTCAAAAGATAGAAATTCGCGATTATACAAGCAAGAAATAAAAAAAGGGAGGGACACGCCCTCCCGAAATCAAAACTCGAAACTCATTCCACCCACAATAAAGATTCCGGTTTGGTACCAGAAATCGGTTTTTCCCTGGGCGCGGTTCCAGTAGCTCCAGCGGATGTTTTGCCGGTTGTACAGATTTTCAACGGAAAAGTATTCTACCAGGGTACCCATTTTCATGTACGAACGATGGTCAAAACGAACATCCAAACGGTGATAGGGATCGAACCGTTCATCATTAATTCTACTCAGGTCCAGTACACCTCTGCCAGCTGCTTTGGATGCTTCAATATCATACGGTGTATAGGGCACACCTCCGGCATAACGCCATTTTACACTGAATTCCCAGGATTTATTGAGACGGTATCCCGCAACCAGGTTAAACACATGTCGATTGTCAAACGCGCCGGGACGATAGATGTTGTCCAAAGCCTGGTTTTCACTTTTAGAGAGTGTATACGAAACCAATCCATAAATATTTTCCATCAGTTTTTTCTGTATCATAAATTCCAGACCGTTTACCCGTCCTTCTCCTTCGCTCAAAAGGATCTGATTCCGGTTGTTATTCCCATAATCTGTACCGCTGTTGGCCAGCGAGATCATTTCGTATCCTGCATCTCCGGATACCGGGTACTGTGCATACCGTTTATGATAGGCCTCTATGGTGAGGCGGGTATTGGCAGAAAGCAGATAATTGAGCCCAATAATCAAATGATCGCATTGGATGTCTTGAAGCGTGTTTTTGTTATTTTCATCAGACGTAATAAAGATCATTTCCGGCGCCTGGTAGAAACGTCCCATTCCTGCGTGAAGATCCAGGCGTTCGGTTGCATCGTATTTCAGGCTGAACCGGGGACTTGTATTGCTCTCGTTCAAAAGATTAGAATGATCATAGCGAACACCCAGGTTATATATAAACCGGTGCAGGAACCGTTGTTTGAAATTCACATACGCGCCATACCGGGGAGTCATATTCTGTTTGGTATTGATAGAATAGGGCGTTGGTAATTGTCCCCATGCATCGAGCTCGTCCGGATTAATGGGTTGATACACGATATCGTGATTAAATTGATATCCTTTAACATACGTACCAAACATAAGTGTGTGGGTTTTGCTCATGAACCAATTGGCATCGAGTTTCAGTGCGGATACCTGTTCGGTTGATGTATTATCATACATGTCTGATTCGCCCAGACGTTTTTCGCCGGACAATTCTTCCTGACCCGAGTTATGTGTGCCTGTAATATCAAAGAAATTGACATCTGTGAAAAAACGGTTATAGGTATGCGAAAGGTTCACATTGGTATAAAACGTTTTGGACCAGAATGAGCGCAGATTGGTACCTAAACTGAATTGTCGCGACCTGAAATCCGTATGTTCATATTCCACCGTATCCACCTGCCCGATGATAAAATCATCCACCTCAATATCACTTTCCAGATCAATTCTATCATCACCACCAATAAACAGCATCGACCATTGGTGTTTTGGATTTAAATCATAGACCATTTTGCCTTGAAGATTTGAATAAATGGGCACACCGCCATAATCCATCACACCGGAGAGAAAGTCCAGAAAACTGCGATGCACACCCAGCAAAAATGAGCCCTTGCCGTTGTTGATAGGTCCTTCAAAATAACCGCCTACACCCGCAAAACTGAGATCGAATTTACCGTTATATCCGTACCGGTTGCCTTCCCGTAATGAAATATCCATCACGCCCGAAACCTTATCCCCGTAACTGGCAGGAAAACCGCCTGCCATAAAGGTCATATCTTCAACAAACTCGGTATTGATCATGCTTACCGGTCCGCCGGTGGCGCCCTGTGTTCCAAAATGATTGGGATTCGGAATATCGGTATTGTCAATGACATATAGCACTTCTGTAGGACTTCCGCCACGGATGATCAAATCATTGCGGTCATCTGTAGAAGGACTGACACCGGGCAGGTTTTGCAGCATACGGCTTACATCTTCACGGGCACCGGGAGATCGGCGGATTTCTTCGTAACCCAAATTGTGCACACTAACCGGTCTGTCACCCGGTTCTTCAAAATATCCGGCAGAGACCGTTATCTCTTGTCCTTCAATGATCTGCATGTTCAATTCAGTGTTGACAAATACCGGTTTGCCGGTTTTGATAAATACATCCGGAATGGTCTTTTTCTCATAACCGATATAACTGAATTCAAGTGTATAAACACCTACTTGCAGATCTTTGATGACATAACGTCCGTCAGAATCTGTAGCAGCACCGGTTTTACTATTTTTTAATATTACATTCACACCAACCAGCGGTTGTAATGTCTGACCATCTGTTACACGTCCCCTGAGGGAACCGGTTTGGGCCTGTGCTAAAAGTGTGCATGCCAGGAGTAAAATAGTTATGATGTGTTTCATGGTTCTTCCTTAATGTTTATGATATTTAATCGTAACTACGATAAAATATCATAAAATATTCATGATTTTCAATTTTAGGGATCAATGTCCCTTATTAGTGACGAACTGCATTAAATTTGATCAACAGCTTGCCTGAATGGCTTTAAATAACCACGTGATACGGGAATGGTTTCGGATGTGTCTTTTAAGGATATCTGGTATCCTTGAGAATCACCTACAACGGAATTGATGTTCTGCAGGTTGATGATATACATGCGGTGACAGCGGAGAATGTGAGGATAGTCAATTAACAATGATTGAATGCGTTTGATCGGTGTTCGTAACAATTCAAAATGTATTTTACCATTTTGATTAAAATAGACAGTAACATAATTACCAGCGGATTTAATATATAGCAGTTTGTCTGTGGGTATTGTCATGGACTCTTTTTCATTGTCCGATGTGAGTGTAATGATCTGTGAGTTGGAGTCTTTATCGATTACCTGTTTCCGGATCTCTGAATTCATTTTACTGGCATCGATCAGGTTTCTGCGCTGTTTCATGATTACATCCAGCATGAGAAAGAGAATGATGGGGAAAAATCCTATAGTAAAAGTGAAATATTGAAAATAAAGGATGCTTTTCAGTATTGTATGTTCAGGATACAAGCTATTATGATAAATTGCATTTGCAATACCGATAATAAAAAGAATACCGATGGAAAATAGAATTTCATATTTAATTTGGACCTGTTCCTGCCTGATGATCTGTGGAAACAAGAGGGGAAGCAGGAAATGATATAAAAAGGAAACAATAAACGTGATCATGCCATAACCCAGATACACCAGTGTTTTGGTCAGGAGCGATTCATTGACGGGTTGCAGCTCAAAGGGTTGGAAAATGAACAGGAATAAAAAGATAAACAGACCAATACTTAAAGAGTGATTGAAAATTGCCCTGGGTCTGTAATCAAAGGGATACGGTTGTTTTAAAAGATTATTTATTCGATGAAACATATTTATATCAAGAGTTTGTGTAATTTATAAACTAGAAAATTGTGACAAAATAATCAAATAAAGAAATTGTTAAGAGGATTGCATGGACTGTTTATAAAAAGTTATGTCAGATCTTTTTATATTGTTTCAATTCATATTACGATAATGAGAAAAGCTCAAATCTTCTACGGTCAACAGTTTCTGTTTTAACAACTCGTCAATCACAATCTCTGTCATTTCGCTGGCAAAGGGAAACTCGTAACGGATATCCAGCACATAGGCTTTGAGGCGCATTTTCAGCATGGACCGGCCTTCGTGGATCTCGTTTTTGAATATAACGGCAATGGGTTTGTTGAGATAGATGTATCTTGATACTGCTGCGGCACGATACGCGATTTTTTTGACTTTACCGATGTCTATATTGGCAGGCAGGTAAAACTCTGCTACAACCTGGCAGTTGGATTCTCCCACGTTTGCGTTGGAAACAGATTGATTTACAATTTCACTGTTGGGAATGGCAACCTGTGAATCGTCCGGAGTGACAATGCGTACCGTACGCAGTCCGATGCTTATCACTTCTCCGTAATAATTGCCAATTTCGATCTTATCACCAACCTGAAACGGACGATCAAACAATATCATTACACCGCCAAATATATTTTTCAATATATCCTGAGAGGCAAATCCAATGGCGATACCTGCGGAAGCTGTCAGTGCAACCAATGTGGCTATGGGAGGTGCAAAAATATCTGCAATGATGATATAGGCTACAAAGGTCCAGCCTGTAATCCTGATGATAGGGATGAAACCCATAATAGACAATCGAAAACGGTTCCAGCGTTCTCCCATCAATTCCAGTAAACGCGTGGCGTATTTGATAATCAGAAATCCGATTAAAAATACAAACACAGCCCAGAATATTTTACCGACTGAAATGGACCATTCGGGTTGGGTCTCCTGAATAACTGTGGTAAGGTCTTCCTGTTCCTGTGATAACTGGGATTTAATCTTGACAGTATCCTGAACCGTTGTATCTGCCTGGGATTGCGCAAATACCTGTATAGAAACCAGTAAAAGTAATATGGCTAATAAATAACGATACACGGGTTATTCCTGCAATATATTGTTCATTTTCAAGTTTTTAACAACGGGTCTGTAAATCAGATGGTGTAACTGATACCCGTTGGGCCCTTTGGTCAACAATCCCTTGTTGCGAAGGTTTTCAAGCTGCATGGTGCTGTTTTGATTATTGGTGCGAAAAATGGCTGCATATTCAGCTTCATTCAGGATGTGGTGTTGAAGAAATGCAGCAAAGGTAAATACAATATCCTGTGAGATTTGCTGTAAAAATGAAACATCATACTCGATAATGGGAGAGATGATCAGTTTATCTTCTTTGATTTCACGAATTGATAAAAGCCAGAGCAGCAGCGCTACGGTTATGTTACCCAATGATTGGCGATTAAGTTGTTCAAAATAAACGTTTTTCAAAAATTCCTGTTGTAATTCCTCGGATGCCAGTTTTTTGTATTTTCTGGATTCAAGCAATGCCGGTTCACCTTCAAACTGCAGACGATATCCGCTCACCCGATGTCTTTTTAAAATGATCGCTTCGATCTGGGACAAGGGCATATCTGAAAGTGTAATGATATTTCCCAAATATCTGGATATACCTATGGATTTATTTAGGTATTTCCAACTGTAAATTCCGAATGTGATAACCCAGAATATCTTTTGCTGAGTGCGCGAGACAAATAACAAAAAACGTTCAAGCGCTTCAAATCCATTTACCGTGCGTAAAAACAATTTATGTGCATTTTCTACAATACACACCAGACGGTTATCAGAGCTGTTGATCTCTGTTTCCAGAGTATCCAGGGTTTCTGCGTCAAATTGGGTCAGCGTTTCTGACAGGCGGGTAAAGAGGTCCTCAGGCTTGGTTATGGTTTTGTTTAATTCCAGTTTCATTACCGGGTAGCCTCGAAAGACCTGCGATTCCGCAAAATGCAGTAATGTGGTCCTTCCGCTGCCATTTTCACCCACAATGGCGGTTGCGGAATAGGGATGGGTTTTCCAGTTTGCAAAGATATCTTTGATCTTTTCAAGCTCGGTGTCTCTACCGGCGAAAAATCGTTCATCATCGAGCGGAGCAGGTCTGAACAAACGCTGGTATACGTATGGCATTTTATCCAGTTGTTTCTGAGAATCGTGCAGAAAACGGGTAATGCGTTGTTCACTGTCCGGTTGAATGGTTCCCAGTCCGGTTATTTTTTTAATATTCTGATAATTGGAATTGATACTTTGAAAAGAATTCCGCATAAATAATATTGCGGCCGGCAGCAGTTTTTTCAAGCTTGTGAAAAAGTTGTTTTTGTACTGCCGGATCTTGTCACGTGTGTGGGCCTTGGCTACCCGGATTTGCAGTTCGTTGATCTTTTCGCTGTTTTCCAGTTCGTGGACCTGGGACTGAAAAGAAAATGTAGATTTTATTAACCAATCCCTGGCAATCTGGTTGATTTCTGTGCAATTGTCAGCCAGTGTTGAGAATTGGTTGTTGGCCCGGGTGAGTCCCTCAATGACGACTTTGATCGATTCCTGGTTGCCTGCCTGTTCCTGCTCCAATACATCCAATGCAGCTATGAAATTGAATTCAACAATCTGATCAACTTCCAGAATGTCACGAATGATCTTGTCTGTTTTTTGCTGAATCTCTGACATGATTTGTGCATGAGATTGGGCCAGTTTCGGGAAAACCTCTTCCATCATCAGGGCTTTCAGGGGAACTTCGGCAATCTTTTTCTCTTTTGCATCAAGTATACTTTGCCGTTCAGGCAATTTTTCCGCGTTATACCGGATGCGGGAGAGATAGTTCTCAAGGGTTTTCAGGATTTGGGCCTGTTGCATGGTATCGACAATTTTAGGGATCTTTTCTCTGCGAAGTGTACGGATTGTCATCCGGTTTTCGGAGAGTATTTCTTTTTTCAGTTCAGCATTGGGATTTTGTTCCATATCTTTGAATTTTTCCAATGCGTCCTGAAGCATGGATCGGGGATCCTGAAATGTTGGCAAGATATGTTCAAATATTTTCTGGTGCAGGGTTTCTATGGTTTCAACACTGGTGATAATGGTATGAATCTGCAGTTGAGAAAGTTCCAGGTCTTTTTTCCAGTCCTGTTTTTCACTCTCTAGTACAGATTTCCATCTGTTAAAAGATTTATCTAGTGCCTGCTGGTTCTTTTGCCATTGACTTTCGGTCTTGTTGCTATGGAACACGGGTGCGGGAAGCAAGGCTGTCCCTGCATAATTCCAGTTTTTAATGAGTTTCGCATTGCTGGAGTCTAATCCGGATTTCAGGTCATCCTGTATTTGATCGAGAATGGTTTTCTGATCTGACAGTAATGCCTGTATTTCCTGGATACTGTTTTCCGCCGTGCTCGCTTTTTGCCTGAGTAACGAGGGGCTGCCGGTTTCCAGGGTGGTTTGGAATTCCTGAATAGCGAACAAGGTGTCCAACAGGCTGTTTACCGTGTGGTGCAGTTTTTCATAATTGGATACTATATGCTGATGACATTGTGAACTTTTCTGTATCATCAATGGATATATGGAACTGGTATAATAATATTGTAAAAATGCCTGCATATTGATGGTGCGTGTTTCCTGCTGTAATGCTTTTGCAGATTTTTTTGACCATCCCCGTATCTTGTTACCGAGTTTCAGATTGTTTCTTTGAATAGCATGGCGACGGCGATTAAGCCATTTCCACATGTTTATTCGCAGGGTATCATCTGCAAGGGCTTTCCACCATTGATCGGTTATTTGCAGCTCCAGATTATCAGGACAGCCGTTAATGACTTTATTATATTTTGTTTCAAATGCTTCTCTTGAGGGAATGGTAAACAGATCGGTTTCGGTTGTATCCAATCCCTGTAACCAGTCCAATAACTGATGAACAAATGCGTCTAATTCCTGCCAATAGTTGAGTGAAGAAAAATCGATTTCAAACAGAACAAAAAGGCTGTTTTGACCGTTTTTGCAAATGATTTCACAGGATTGCAACTGTTCAAAATGTTTGTTTTGCCAAGCATTGAACAGGGTGGATGCCTGTTTTAATGTGATTTTGTCCAGTTTTCCGAGAACTGTTTCTAGTTCTTTTGTATACTCAACCTGAATGTGATTGTCCATCTTTATCCTGCAAAAAAATATAATGTTGATTTGAAATAATTCAATTTATCAACAAATAATTGTACTGATTTATTGCAAGCTATCGTTTTTTATCTGACCTGCACGCGTGTTCCATCAGGCTCCTCAAACGGACCGGGAGTAGGGTGTTCCACATCTCGTGGAACATTGTTATAATCCGTATCAATGACAAAAGCGGTTCCATCCGGATTTTCAAAGGGTAATTCACCGATCTTTGATACACCCAACATCGGGGATGTGATCATTTGTGTGTCAAAATCCTGGTCCATGTCAGGCATGTTGAACGAGATGTAGGTGTGGCCATCTTGTTTCTCGATTTTTATATCGGGATTTGTAGAGCTGATCAGTTCGGCTTTTTCATTACTCATGGGTTTGGCTCCATTGTAATAGACATTGCCACTTGCCTGGACCGGAAATCCCCAGTTGTCATAGATCGACAGTCCATAGCCCACTTTGCGTTCCTCATTACTCAATTTTTCAGTGTCTTTGGTGCCGCCAATAAAGATATTGTTATAATACCGGTCATCTCCGCAGGTAGTGGTGGAGAGTCCAGCTAATGCTGTGGAATGGTGCTGTAGATGAGGTGTATGGCGTGTCTGCGGTCGACTTCGGAGTGTACCGGCGATGAGGTTGTGTATATAGGCTCCGCCTTCGGACCAGTTTCGTATTGCAGTTGCAGATAAAAACAGATTATTGTTTACCAGGTATGGCCCGTGATTGACTTCGGCGAAAAAGTCCTCGTTATTGTTGTAAAACAGATTGCTGCTCACATGGGTACCCTGGGTCATCCAGTCGAGCCAGAGACCTTTTTGACTGTCGTGAACACTGTTGCCTTTGATGATGGTATCGATTGCACCATGGAATTTGATGCCGGAAATTTCTGCACCGTTGAATTGCCTTTTGTACCAGATGTTATAAATATGATTGTTGGTGATTTCGCAGAATGCCGCGCCCATGCTGCCGCAAATGCCGGATTGCTCACAATTGTAGATGGTATTGTTTCTGACGATATGCGAGCCGATGTTGCCTTTTTGCCAGCCATTGGCAAGTACGCGTTCGATGACCTCGTTGTAATGCTCGGCGCCACCTTTGGAAGGATCTTTGGACCACACATTGTGGCCGCTTGCCCGGTCTTTGCCCAGGGTAATGCCCGCGCATCTGGAATCGTGAACGATATTGTCTTCAATGATCCAGCCCATGCTCCAATTGGTGCCAATGAGCCCGGGTTGTTCTGCCGTGGGGGCGGGCCATTGTGTCGCGGCCTGGCTCATTTCAAATCCGCGTATTGTGATGTAATTCCTGCCGGTTTCACGGGGATAAAAGCAGGCTTCTCTTACATTGATCTCGACTAGTTCCTGATTGGGATCAAACTCGTGGAAATTGGCCCAGATTTTTGTAGAATCCGGAGTGGTCTCACAATACCAGGTGTATAAGGAGCCTGTCTTGTCCACGGCTTCTTTTTCAGGAACAGGATGTAATACCCGATCAAGCGTCTCTACTTCATAAAGGGATTTGCCGTTCAGATAAACATCACCGGTATGGTGGATTCTGCCGCGATCATTGAACCAGTCGCCATAGATACTGTCTGCGTAGGGATTGTAATCGCCAAAAAAGGAATTGGCAATGCTGATCTGCCAGAGTCCATCCGGATTTTTTTGCCAGCCTTTGATGATCTCTGAGCCTTTGATCTCGACTTTTTCGCCGGGGGCCGCCTGATAGACGATTCTTTGGGTATCCGATTCGCCGCCGCGGGGAGGATCGATGCGTTCACGAAATATTCCCTCATGCACGGTGATAATATCGCCTGGCTGGGCCTTGTTTGCGGCTGCCTGTATGGTTTGTAAAGGTTTTTGGGATGTTCCGGGATTGGAATCGTTCCCGGATTTGGAGACATGGATTTCATGATTTTGGGTGCAAGCGGATACAACGAGTACTACTGTTATGACCAATAAACCAGCTACTTTTTTCATGCTATCCCTCGTTATTAAATATGTTTTTAGTAAGAATATCCTCCCGAGGGATTTAAGCCCATCGGGAGGATTAATTAAAGTTCTAAACTCTCCGCCTGTTTATATCCGGTAATACTAATATCGTAATTTTTGTGTACCTGTACCAATGCAAAAGACGAGTTGTCCGGGCCACCGCCTTCTACCATGGCTTTTAAGGTATAATAATGAATACCCTCAACCTGGTTATATTGCCCCGCATGTTGATGTCCCTGGAACACGGCAAGTACTTTGTGCTTTTGCAGAATGGCCCGCACCGCTACTGAATTGTTGACATAATGCTTTCCGCTGCCATCCAGCAATTGATGAACAAAGATGATTGCCGGAAAAGGAGAGAGCGCCAGATCATGCTCCAACCAGTCAAGCTGATCGGGATTGATATTGGCATCGGTCCAATCATAATTGCCGTGATCATAATCTGTGCCGTCATTGTTATAGTTGGCGTCCAGTACCACCATGTGCACACCTTTGACGTCGAAACTGTAATGTGTAGAGGCATGGGGAATATTGGCATTGTCGACCGTATCCATGAATTGCTGTTTGGAGAGGCTGTCCATATCGTGATTGCCCAGCACGTGATAACGGGGACCCTCGAATGTTTTAAACACGGACTCGATCACCTCGAGATAGCGCAAGGTATACTGTTCATCCGGAGGGGTGCCCTGGTCCTTATAATCACCCAACTCGATGAGGAAATCCGGTTTTAACGGATTCAGCGTGTTGATGCAGGAGAGGAGCTTGTCCGCAGATTCACGGTAATGGCGTGTGCCGCGTGTATCAATATCCGCGTAATGCAGATCCGTTACCATACCGAATGTGAGGGGTGAACGCTTGCCGCAGGAGGCAAGGGAAAGTGTGCCCAGACCTGCGGTTACAGCTGCCGAGGCTTTGAGAAAATCCCGGCGGGAGATGATGAAATTGCTATTCTTTCCGGATTTGATAATGCACCTCCGATTTTGTTTTGTTACTGTAACAGATGGAATATACAATTTCTTTCAATAAAAAGGAACCCTGATTTTTTTGTCTTAAAGGAGATTTTCGGGCGGACACGCAGGTCCGCCCTTACGACTTGACCGGCCCTTGTTTTTTCCCTGGTTCCAAGGCTCTGCCTTGGGGCCAGGTGTATAAATGCACCTTGATTAACAGGATTTAAGGATTATCAGGATTTAAATATACCCTCTATTACTCCGTCCGAAACTCCTGTATGGATCGCGATGCAGATTCCTGCATCGCGATCTATTCATCCGGGATATTTATCCCGAAAACAATTTTATACCTGCAACTAATCAATTCACATTTTTGTTTGCAGGACAAACGTCCTGGTAAATATTCCGAACCTTTAGTAGAGTTAACTACTTGCGGTTTGGACGAAGGAAAATAAAATTATTTTGATTTGTTGCAGGATTTTTATATTCTATAGAATTATAAAAAGGCACAGACCCCGTGATTTCAGTTGATAATTCAAAACATTTTTACTTTCCAATCCTGTTGTTTAGCCTTCTGGTTATTGTATTGGCATTTATCAGTAAAATCGAGTATTCATGGGCGGACTGGAGCCCTGCAACATGTTTGTCCACCAAGCTGGGTTGTTTTTGTGAAATGGTACGAGATGGCACCGTAAAACAGCCCGTAAATGCGTGGTCATCCCTTGCATTTACTTTACTTGGGTTTCTTACCTTGGCCCATGCCAACGTTGATAAACGTAACCGATCAACAATACCTGGAAATAATGCAATTCCATTTAAATATATTTATGCTGTTATATTTAGTATATCCATGATTGTAATTGGATTGGGGAGCGCATTTTTTCATGCATCACTTTCTTTTGTTGGGCAGACTTTTGATGTTATGGGAATGTACATTTTTTCAAGTTTTTTTATTGTATATAATCTTTCACGACTCTATTCAATAAAGACGTACCTTGTTATTATACTGTTTGGTGTCTTGAATTTTATTCTGGTATATCTTTTAATTGCACAACCTGTATTCAGGCGATATGCGTTTGGTGCAACATTGTTGGCCGGCATTTTTTTAGAGATTAAAATTAGATGGAAAAAGAAATGGGATGTAAATGCCAGATTCCCGATTTACGCTTTTTTTATCATGTTGTTTTCATTTGGTATCTGGCTGCTTGATACATACAAGATTGTTTGTTATCCTTCAAGCTTGTTTCAACTGCATGCGTTCTGGCATTTTGGTGGAGCAATTGCCGCAGGATACCTGTATTTCTATTTCAGGTCTGAAAATAATGGGCTAGTAAAAGGGGATGGCGATTAATCAAATCGTACCCAGGCAGAGCCTGGGCACGAGAATGGAAAAGTGAATGAGTACGCAGGTCCGCCCTTACTATCTATCAGAGTCCAGCCTTACCTTAAAACTCCGGATTTCGCGGGGCTTGATGTCAAATGTGAATCCGTTTTTGATAGTTTTTACATCACCTATGGGATCTTCAATCAGGTTCACTTCCTGAGCAGCGGATACCTGCCGGTCAAAGGTCACATTGACGGAAGTAGATTGGCCCGCGGTTTCATATACCCGAACAATCCAGTCGTTGTCGTCTTCTGATTTTTTCAATGCATTTAGTATTACATTGTCCGCATCGATCTGAACAAACGAATACGATTTTGACAGACTTCCCTTGTGAGAACCCGTGCGCAGGGCATAGATGGGTTCGTTAAAGGCGTATCCCTGGCGGGTTACATTACCTTGCACATAATCGCCCTTGTGCGGATAGATAGCATAGTTGAAATGCTGGTATCCCCGATCAGCCAGGGGATCGGGATACGTAGGCGCGCGCAGTAAAGAGAGCCGCATGTCGCTGCCTTTAATGTCGTATCCGTGTTTACAATCGTTGATGAGACTGACACCAAAACTACCGTCGGACAAATCTGCCCAGCGTTGCGCCGGGACTTCATAGCGTGCTTTTTCAAAGGCGGTTTCAGTGCCGGTGGGACGCCCAATACTGCCGTAGGGGATCTCGTAACGAGCGGTATCCGCCTGAACATTGAGGGGGAATTTGACCTTGAGCACCTTTTGGTCTTCCCACCACACGACCTCATTCCTTACTTCCATGTACGGTAATCCATCATACAAAGAGATGTACTGGGTGAAAAAAGAGGTGGGAAAATCCTCTGTTGGCGCACGTTTGCCTCCACCGCAATATCCGGATTTAACCTTGATGGTGGCCCGTACGGGTCCCACTTCTACCAGTTCGGTTTCAATCAGATTGTCGATATTGATGGGTGGTTTTGAAAAATGTACGTTCCAGGCATCGTTGGTGTCGTTTGGCAAAAGCTGTAATTGATTACCTTTATCATTTGCAAGTACTTCTTTGGCATTATTGCGATCGTATATGCGGCTGACCAGACCGGTGGATTTGTCGATTTCTATACGGAGGTGTCGGTTTTCAAGCATTGTGCGGGTAAATTCCAAATGTTCAGTGCGCTGTGTAGAATGACCTTCCACAAGCCGGTAAACTTTGTAACCGTACGAGGGAACCTCTTTAGCAATGAATAACAGTTTTGCACCCAAAGCGGACTTTTCTATGATCTGAGAGGCAACCGCGTTACCATGCTCGTCCAGAACGCTCCACATTTTCTCTTTATCCAGATCGTCCAGTTCTATCTCAACCGGACCTGATCGGTCCCAGGATAAAGGATTAAACAGTAGCAGGGCTTCACCCTTGCCGCGGGTGTCTATTTGTTCTGCAAGCGACTGCATGGATCGTTGGGTGATGAGCCCGGCGAGCTGTTCCGCTTTTGTATATTCAATCTCGGTATCGTGATACACCGCGGGGATAGAAGTGCCGGGTAATATATCGTGAAACTGGTTAAACATGATGGTGCGCCACACATCAAATATGTTTTCAGAAGGATAAGTGTAACCGTAAAGAGAAGCTATGGCTGCGGATTTTTCCGCGGTTTTGATCATGACCTGGCTTTTACGGTTGTGCTGTTTGGTTTTTGCCTGCGAAGTATAACATCCCCGAAAGCGTTCCAGATACAGCTCATTGTTCCAGTTTGCCAGATTGGCTTTTTCTTTTACGCTGTACGCATCAAAAAAGCTTTTTGAATCTACCAGTTCAACCTGTGGGTAAGCCGGAGCGGACTGTGCCCGCAGTCCCCGTTCAAGCATTTCCATGGTAGGGCCACCGCCGTGGTTTCCTACACCATACAATACCAGTTCCCGACCACTGTCCAGTTCGGTTTTTTCGTCTGCCAGAAAATCAACAAGCTGTTCGCCGTTCAGGTCATGCATATATCCGTCTCGTGGACAGTATGCGATTATAGAACTGCCATCCGGACTTGACCAGCGGAACAATCGATGGGGAAAGTTTTTACTGTCGTCCAGGTGATAACGTTTGGTAAGAAACGCTTCCATGCCACTGCGCGCAAGGATCTGCGGCAGGTTCCAGTTGAATCCGAACGTATCCGGTAGCCAGCAGACCTTGACATCCACACCAAATTTATCCCGAAAATATCGCTTTCCGTACAGGGACTGACGTACAAAACTCTCGCCAGAGGGAATGTTGCCATCCGGTTCTACCCATTGGCCACCAACAATCTCCCATTTGCCTTGTTTCACTTTATCCTGTATGGCTTTGAATAGTTTGGGGTAATAGATTTCCATCCATTCATAGGCATGTGCCTGTCCCATACTGTATTTAAACTCGGGTACTCTGTCCATAATGTTTAAAACCGATTCGCTGGTATTCTTGACTACCTCGACAGTTTCAATCCAGGGCCAGAGCCATGCAAGATCAATATGGGCATAACCGGCGGCAAATATTTTATATTGCTCAAGTTCTTTTTTCAGACCGTCAAGACCTTTGTTTTCCTCATCAAATACCGCCAGAAACGCGTTTTCATCTCCGGATTTGTAGGCATCAGAGTTGATGATACGCTCCGCGGTTTTGTCAATCTCGTTTATCCAGTAATCCGGTTTTTCAGAGAGGGTTTGAGCAGCATGCTTGGCGATCATTAATCCCCAGACCTTGTCCTGCAATTTCTTCTGAAATGCTTCCATTCCGCTGTACTCGATGCGGTACTCGCTCACCTTGCCCCAACCGGGACGATTAATTCCGCGAACAGCCATTACATATGTATCTCCGGGCTGCAGATTCTCAGATACAACAAACTCGGCAGTGCCCCATTCGAACGTTCCAAGCGAATCACCATTTACAAAAACATCGCCGCCGTTGTCGATATAGAGATAGAGGGTCATTTTTCTACCAATGAGGGAGAACCCACCCAGCTTTTCCGGAATAATCGCAGTACTGCGAAACCATACATTGGTATTGCCCTGAGGCCATTTGTAGCCGGGAAAAGTAACGTCCCAACCCGAATCGTCAAGGTCAACCGCTTCTCCACCGGGCTTGCCGCCCATTTGATATTTTAATTGTCCCACACTGCCGAATGCCAAAAGATTCAGTGTCTCCATGGGATCTGTGGATTGTGCTGTCAAATTTGATGATGCAATACAAAATATGGATAAAAATACAGCCAGGATTATACTACGCAGACGGGTGTAGTGCATAGACCGGTCCTTTCTGAGTAATCTGTTAAGGGAGTGAAATATTTTATCTAATATAGAATGATTTTTTAATAAAAAAATAAATTTTTTTGAGGGAGATTTGTTGAGAATAAATACAGAGAAAAATGCGGTAGCTGGTTGACTGAATCTATGTGAGATGTGAAAAGGTTTTCAGTTATCAGGAATAGAGCTGGCAGCTATTGACTTTTGTGAAAGCCTCCTCTTTTTAGTGAAATTGGATTTAAACAATAATACGAGGCTTGGTTGAATCTGTTTCAGAATTACTGTTAAGTATTCTCAAGTCATAAAAATGGGCGGACATGCAGGTCCGCCCTTACAATCAGAGGTCAGGCAATTTGTAGGTATTCTATTTTAGATACAACATTTTGCGTATACTTTTTTGCTCTCCGGTTTCAAGCTTGTAGTAATAAACTCCACTACAAGATTGATTTGCATTATATTTTACACTGTATTTGCCGGGTTGTTGAAGTATATCAACCAAAACGGATACAAGCTGCCCTAATGTGTTATATATGCCGAGTTTTACATGAGATGCTTTTTCGATTGAATAGTTTATTGTTGTAGTGGGATTAAAGGGATTGGGATAGTTTTGTGCAAGTTCAAAAGTGTTAACATTTTTGTTCTGGTTTTCTACTCTTGTTGCAGGTTGTGAGTAATAAGCATACAATTCGCTACAATTTATTTCAAAATCAATATTACTTGTAGTAAACTCATTTGTTAAGGTTTGGTTGTTTTCCCATGCACCATTTCTCCAGGTTTTTAAATTCCAGTATGTTAAACAATTATTATTATCGTGTTTTTGTATTAATTTATGTTGATAACGCCACTCATTAATCGAGTACTCCCAGCTTTCTACTGTTTTAATTTCAGAGTTATCCAAACCATATGCATATGTTGTTCGGAAATTATTTCTCCATTGATTTTCATACCAAATAACCTCTAATTGAGATAAGAGTTCTCCCATACTGTTATAATAATATGTGATTTTTTGTGTATCGATCCATCTTTTCTCATCTATATCCCATCTTGATCCTAAATAAGTATCTACTTTATTATATTCATTATATGTATAAATCATTTTATAATAATCAATCCATATATGATATTCCGGATGCCAATTTTGGATACAATATGATAACTTGTTACTGTTTTCATCATAGGTATATAATTCTTGTGAATAGGGTTCCCATTTTTTTGCTTCTTTAATCCAATATTCAAGCAGTTTGCTGGTTAATTTATTTTCATCATTATAAGTCAAAGTAGTTCTAGCACCTTCTTGCCAGGTAATTTCCCCTATTGTTAAATTCATTGAACGTTCATGAGCAAATATTTTATTTCCTCTTTCATCATATTTGTTTTCAGTTAATTGGCTACTCGATAGATTGTTATTTATAAAACTATTCCATTGATATGTTAAAACAGAATCATTTTCGTCATAAGAATATATATATTCAATTTCTGTGAACCAATCATTGGCATCATTATTCCATCTCTGACTAATATATGATAACATGTTATTTCTGTTATCATATGTATATGTATATTTTATTCTATTATTCCATTTATTATTTAAATCATTCCAAGTCATTGAATGATTTGATAATAGATTGTTATTATTGTCATACTTTTTTATGTACCGAGTTCCATCATTCCATGATTCCTTATCATCGTCCCACCTCTGGGTGATTGAAGTTTGGGTATCCCAGGTGGCATTATAAGTAAATGTAGTGCGACTATAATTTCCCCACTGACCGGTTTCCGGATTAAATGTATTTAATAAAAGGAAGCTTATGTACCCTGGTTTTATATAATCAAAATACATCTTGTGTGTAATATCTTGTCCTTCAGTTGTATATATAATGCTGTCAAGTTGGCATTTGTTGATTGGTGTGAAATCTGATTTTTGTGGGATTTCTACTGTCTCAATATCCAATTGAGGTATGTTTGTATCAATTCTATTTTGATAAAGTATGTATTCTTTTGTAAACGAATAAGATGGAATAAATAAAATTAATATTGTGCAAATTGAAAAAAGGATTTTCATTCATGCCCCCTTGGGTATTAATGAATAACTTTGAAATTGTATTGATTTGTTAAATAAATGTAGAAATAATTATCCTCTTTTCAAAATAGATATTACATTTCACTCAGTTGGCTTGTTGAAATAAATGATCAAGGAAAAGTAAGCAATCCGTGCAGATTTGTGGCTTAATATACTTGCCTGAATTCAGGTTTTTAGGATGAATTGGGTGATTGGATTTGAAAATAGACCAGATTTTAATCCTAATAATTCTTTAATTCTATGCATCCTATTGAAAAAAAAAAGGCGGACACGCAGATCCGCCCTTACAATCAGGGAGTAGGATATAAGATATTAATCTTAAAACTCTTCCCTTCAACGTCTTACATCTAACATTTACCGTTTTACGTATTTATTTCGTCGAATACCCCGCTACCCGATAATTGAACTCAAAATTGAGACTGCGGCTCCAGCCTTCGTCAAACAGGGTTTTGTAGCGCGTGCCGTCTGCCGGGCCTACGGGTTTTCCATAACTGTAGAACCAGTTGATAATGGGGCTGCCGGTAAATCCCATGGCTATCCAATAGCGACCGGGAGAGAGCAGGGGAGCGTCTGAGAAATTAAAATCCACCCATCGGTATCCTGGCGCAAAAGACAGGTTTGCCAGGGGCAGGTAATCGCTGGTTGCGATATAGTCGCCGGGTTTGCCACTGCCGTCGTCTTTATATAGTTCAATCCAGAGTTGGCCGTCACCGCCAAATTTGTGCAGGGCGAGTCCGGTTTTGAGCATTTTCATAGGCTTTTTTAATATAAATGTCTGCGCGTATTGGTTGCCGCGTGTGGTTACATACTCGGCGGTTTCAACCAAAAAGTTTTTGCGCATTTCTTTGCCGCCCTCTTCACCGGTGGATTGCGCTGGTCCGCGTACAGACATGAAATCCATGTTTTGAGGATATTCCAAATTCCCAAACATATAAGGCGTATTATAGTTCATACGTTCAAGATCGCTTTGCGGTACTTTTTGAGGGGGCGGGGGTTTGGGAGTAGAGACTTTGGTAAAGTTTGCTTCCACCTGGGGATAAAACATGAGCTTTTGCGGTCCCCAGTTTTGTTTGGTTGCGGTCAACTGTACACGATCACCCGGTAAAGCAGCATCGATCACCTCTTCAAAGCGTGGAATGTCATCGTGTCCCCGGCTCTGGGTCCAGCGGATCAAGCCGTCGCTGGCGGTTTCCTCATTGTCCAGACCGATCTCTACGCGGACAAAGCGATTGCTGACATATAAGGCAGTCTGCTGCGGATCGAAAGGTACCCATCCTAAATCAGGAAAGTAGACTTCAATCCACGAGTGGCGGCCCTGGGCCATCTTCATGGTCAGGGTACCCTGGTTGGTACTGATATCATAGGGTTGTTTCAGGGTTACACCATTAACAATACGTGCCGGTATGCCCACAGCTTTCATCAGTGCGGCTGCTAAATGTGAATAGTTTTGACAGTTGCCTTTACCCGTTTCAAACGAGTACATGGCATTGTAACTTTTGGGTAAAAGGACATAGTTCATATGATCCACAACCCAGGTTAATATTTTCTGTACAGCATCAAATTCGGTTTTGGATCCGTTGGTCAACTGTTTTGCTTTTTGAATAATGCGCGCGTTGGAAGAGGGCACCTGTTCGGTCGATTCCAGATACTGGCGTTCGGATTTTTCAAGGCTGGTGAGCGGAAAGGGTGCGCTGGTTTGCAGCTGCTGCAACCGCGTCTGGTTCATGGCAATTATGGTTATTGTTGTGTTGATGGGTGTAGACATGCTGGGATTGTCCCACTCTACCTGGATAATTTTATTACCACGTTTGTCTGTTGTTTCATTACGTTTATCCGGTTGGAGTGAAAAATTGACATCAAATTGACTGATACGTTGGTTGTACGTGGGGGATGTAAATGTTACCGGAACCACATAAGAGAGTTTCAGCTTTTTAGTGCCGGATGCCGGAACAACCTTTTGCACCATCTGATAATTGATTTGAGATTCCTGTCCGCCATTGATTAAATAATTTTCTGCAAAAGATGTTATAAATGTGGATATTAAAAGGATGGTTATAATTTTTAACTTCATAATGTTCTCCTTCAAAACCCCAAAACGGAGTAAATATGCTAACCGGTCTAATATAATAAATTCCAGTCTTTTGTCAATCCCCTAATGCAAAAAAAGTTGATATAAATCAAATCCTGGTAAAAAATATAATATATTGATATTTATGGTGTTAGCCCGGTTATTCGATAATTAAATTCAAAAGTAAGGCTGCGGCCCCAGGTATCATCAAATAAAGTCTTGTATCTGGTGCCGTCAATGGGCCCAACGGATTTGCCATAGGTGTAAAACCAGTTGATAATAGGACTACCAGTGAACCCCAAAGCCAGCCAGTAGCGTCCGGGAGACAGGGGGGGCGTTCCATTATCAAATGCAAAATCTATCCAGGAATAGCCCTGTGATTGCGGTAATTTTTTAACCGGCATATATTCACTGGTAGAGATATATTCGCCGGGTTTACCGTTTCCGTCGTCTTTATAAAGTTCCAGCCAGAGCTGTCCGCTGCCGCCAAATTTATGCAGGGCAAGGGCTGCAGATTCTAATTTAGTTGGTTCATTTAGTATAAACGTTTGCGCGTATTGAGTGCCCTGTGTGGTTACATATTCGGCAGTTTCCACCAAAAAGTTTTTACGCATCTCTAGTTCTTCATCTTCCGGATTTTCGCTTTCTACACTCGTAGCTGGTCCCCGTGTTTCGATAAATGAAATGTTTTCCGGGAATTCCAGGTTACCCGTAATGGATTTACGACTAAAGCTGGCATTGTTCATTTCCTGAGGTGATACAGCCTGTACTGCAGAATACTGTACCTGGGCAAGGGAACGGTTGTACTCGGATTGAACCTCGGGATAAAATAATAATTTCGCGGGGCCCCAATCCTGTCGTTCAGCTAAAAGCTTGACCTGGTCCCGTTTAAAATCCGCATGAATCAGTTCTTCAAAACCGGGCTTGCCACGGTATCCCCGACTCAAGGACCAGCGTACCAGTCCGTCGTTTGAGGTGTCGTCATTGTCCACACCCACTTCTATACGAATAAACCGGTTGCTCACATATAAAGCAGTCTGCTGCGGATCGAACGGTACCCATCCCAAATCCGGGAACCAGACCTCAATCCATGAATGTCGTCCTTGTGCCATTTTCATGGTAAAGATTCCGCGTGGGGTCTCAATTTCGTAGGGTTCTTTCAAGGTAACGCCATTGACAATCCGCGCGGGAATGCCCACTGCGCGCATCAAAGATGCTGACAAGTGCGAATAATTCTGACAATTGCCCTTGCCGGTTTGAAACGAGTACATGGCATCATATTGCTGCGGGATAAGTACATAGGTCATGTGGTCTACTACCCAGGCGAGTATGTTTTGTACCGCATCGAATATTGTTTCACTGTCCCGGGTGAGTTTGCGGGCGGTAGATTGGATCATGGGATCGTTTGCCGGGGTTTGCTGGGTTGAAGCAAGATAGGGCTGAATCTCTCTCGGTATTGAACGGACAGGGAATGAGGCTCTGGTTTCGAGCGCGTTCAAACTGGTGGTATTGTGTGCTTGAATAGAAATGGTGGTTTCGATGGATTTTCGCGGCCTGTTCCATACTACACGAACGATTTTGTTACCGCGGTCGTCTAGATAATCCCTACGGGAGTTGGGTTTTTCCGAAAATATAATATTGTATTTGCTGATTCGCTGCTGGTAAGTAGGCGAACTGAATGATGTGGGAACCACATAGCTCATTAACAATTTTTTGGTACCGCGTGCCGGTTCTATTTTTTGCACCATCAAGTAATTGATCTGCGATTCCTGACCGCCATTGATCAAATAGTTTTCCGCAAATAAAACGTTTCCCAAAAAAATCAGTGTAATTAAGAGTATTCTTTTCAAATCCATTTTACTGCCCGCTTGCTACAGGTTGGGTAATTCATCAATAAAATAACAATGTAGCGTTGAAGAATATTCAGTGCAAAGGTGTTTTTTTAACCATGATTTAAGGATTCTACGGATTACCCTGATTGAATGAACTGTGCTGTATTTTCAACCTTGATTAAAGGATTCTCCGGATTACCCAGATTGAATGAACTGCAGACGAATCTGCAAGTGCGGCCAGACACTGATTATTACAAGTAAAAATGATCGTGACGGAGATAAGCGAAGCGGTCTCTGTCACGCAAAGTTATCAGAAACCCCAGAGGTGCCGGGCAACTTGCTGATTATAACAAGAAAAAAGATCGTGATGGAGATAAGCAAAGCGGTCTCTGTCACGCAAAGGAAAAAGGAAAAAACCGGTTGCTGAGTGCGAGTCCGCGAAAGCGGACGAGCATATCGAAGCACCGGCGAGTAGATCTTGAGACTTTTAAGTGTTAATTCTGATTTTTTCGACACCTCGGAGGTGCCGGGCAACTTGCTGATTATAATAAGAAAGAAAGATCGTGACGGAGATAAGCGAAGCGGTCTCTGTCACGCAAAGAAAATGATCGTGATGCAGATCCCTGAATCACGGAATATTGTAACGGGACATTTGTCCCGAATTATTACGTCTTAAACTCTGTTTAAGCGATTTTTAAAGTGATTAATTGAATTGGTTGTATGAGATTAACTTGGTATGGCGCAAATGTTTACTGTTACGGTGGGATTTAAAAATAAAGCTTATTTTTAAAACGAATTGCCCGGCACCTCCGAGATACCGGGCAACAAGAACTGATGATAACAAGAAAAAAAAGATCGTGACGGAGATAAGCAAAGCGATCTCCGTCACGCAAAATTCTATAAATCCGTTTTAACTGATTGGGTTTGCCCCTTTTTCAATACGTATTCCTTGCCGTTCAAGCGAAATTCCGTGTCTTTCCAGGCTTTTAGCACCAAATCCGCGCGGTTGTTTTCAATTTTACCGCTTACATCCACACCCAACTGGGTATGGATTTGTCCAAAACGAACTTTTTCCCAGGGCATGCAATGGCCAATAGCAAGTTCGTCATTCCAGGTAGATACAATATTCTCAATCAAGGTTTGCGCAAACAGACCATGGGTGGTAATGTAAAATGAGCCATACCACTTTTTGCTCGATTCATAAATCTGGATATAATCCGGATCCATATAATCGGCTTTGAATACATTATCCCAGTCTTTTTTCCAGCCTTCAACATCACCCATGCGTGAGCCGGCGAGCAAAAATTCACCCATCGTCCAGCCCCAGAAAAACGGGGTAGAGGCTTTGTCCGTCAATTCATAACGCAAATTGTAGGATGTTTTAACCACATCATTTACTTTGCCTACCGGCAAAAAGGCCAATGCGTTAAGCTGTGGCGGGTGTTTTTGTGTGCCAAACTGGCTCAAGGTTTGTCCTTCGCAGGTAAAATAGTAACCTTGGGGAGAAACAAGGGTAGGAAAAGCAAGACCGTCTTTTAAAATTTGCTGATACTCTCCGTCAGGATCCAATCCGCATTCTACTGCTTTTTGAAAACAGTATTGCGCGCCGTAAAGCGCATCCAAATAGTCTTTTTGGTTAATGCCGCCCATTTCATCCTGACCCATTGCCGGCGTAATAAAAATATGCCAGTATCCGTCCGCTTCTTTTGTACATATGCTTTTATAAAACAGAGCCGTTTCACTGATCAATGGCTCTGCATAGGTTTTGCTCCATTCGGGATTATTTAAAGCAACTGATGTTTCAAAAGCCATTCGCGATAAATATCCGGTATTGTGTATCTCGTACATGCAGCGATTGGGAGGCGTTGGATAATGAAAATTTTCAAAGTCACCATAAGGATATACCCAGGGGCAAAACACACCATCGACGGATGTTGTGCTGTTGGGTTTTGCCGGATAAACTTTGCCGTTTATGATTTCGGTTTTAAACAACCGTTTGGTGTATGCTTTATTACCTTCAATCCGATTCGCATAATATTCTATCATGGATTTGGCAATATCTAAATGACCTGTAGAGAGAAACACCGGGAAAATATAAGAGAGGTCCTGTGGAAACGCAAATGGCCATAAATTACCTGCCAGGCCGCAGGGAGGGGCTAGCCCAATTCCATCATCATTAAAGCTGGAGAGGAAATATGCAATGGATCTGACCCAGATCTTTTGGGCTGCATTATCATTTATGTCAACCCAGCCGTGGTTCTGCCATGTTTCATTCCACCAGGATTGGGTATCTGTCAAAGATTGATTTGCGGATTTATTGATTTCTCCATTAACGGACAACAGGATCGTGTTTTCACCTTCATGTAAGGTAATGGCAATTCCACTATCATTTTCATCCAGTTGAGAGTCGGTTTTGATAACAAAATCTGTTGTGGTTTCATTCGCCTGGATTGTGCCTTGCCATGTATTCTCTAAAATCTTGCCGGAATATTGCTGATTTACTGTCTGTCCGTAATGCGCTTTTATTGTTGTTAATGGAGCTACTATTATGTTGGGACCATTGCCCTTGACATCAATTTTATATCCGGCGATATTGCGATCAACCGGATCAAACCAGGTGGTTACTGTTATTGAATTTTCACCAAATGAAAACGATGTGGTGATTGTACCGTCATAAAAAGATTGGTGCTGATTATATGATGTTATATCCTGCGGCTCATTCTCCCAGTAAATCCTTGCAAGAGGGAGCAGATAATCGTTATTGTATTTACCTCTGAAGAAATGGCCATAATGCATGAATTGGGTTACACCATACTTGCCAAATTTTCCAATACTCACCGGCGAATGATGTAATCCCAGTTGACCATAGAGGCATCCAAATCTGCCGTTTCCCTGGTACAGGGGGATTTGTGCCGCATCTTTAAATGCGGATCGGCTTATGTCACCACGGCTTGTTATTGTATTTATGTCTTTGGGTTTGCTGATCTTTTGATAGTTGGAACTGTTACAATTGATCATAAAAATTGTCATGATTAGAAAAAATATGTACCCGAGATGCCGCATATATACTCCCTTGTATTGCATGTATTGATTATAAATGTTTTTTTGAATTCATTATGAATGGAAAGTGGATGATTTTATTGCAATAACATTTAAGAATTATCTCTCGTATTGAATATTTCAGGAGACTTATAATACGAATTTAACGATTATTCTGCAACTGGTTTATTGGAGACGTGTTTCGATTATATCCCGGGGTTTTGTTGTTAATGGTAATGATATTTGGGAGGTTGTTTGAAATGAAGTTACTTTTCAGGAAACCTTATTGAAAAAAAGTTGTATTCTGCACTTAACAGCGCAGATTGCATGAAAAAAATGTGTTTTGGGAGTGCGGTGCCTTTATAGCTTGTCCGCCAACCGGCTGACGCCGCGTTGGGCCGAAGGGCCTAAATAAATTGGGCCGTATAGTTAAATAATAAATAATTTTAATAGTATCAAAAATTCAATATTTCATAAAAATACAGTTATATTGAGGCCGTCTACGACGGCCCGCTGTACATAAAGGTACAGCACTCCACGTTCTTCACTTTTCTCAGAATTGATTTTTTAAATCTTTTGATTCAATTCATTTATACACAATCTGAAGAGTCTGGGTGCAAGTTAAATAATATCGTATTTCGGGTGAAATCAATCCGGGACAGCGGATTCAACCAATTGTGCAAGCATGGTCAGGGATTGCTGCCACCCCAGGTAGCATCCGTCCTCGGGGATGGCTGCCGGAATGCCTTCCTGTACTATATTTAACTCGGTACCCACTGATACTTTTTTCAAAGTCACTGTGGTACGCATTTCTCCAGGCAGATTGGGATCATCAAATAGATCCGTATTGACAATTTTCTCGTTGGGGATCAGCTCTACATATTTTCCGCCAAACGTATGACTGGAGCCGGTTGTGAAATTGGTGAATGACATTTTGTACGTTCCACCCGGTTTTGCATCATTGTGGATGATTTTGCCGGTGAATCCAAAAGGGGGAAGCCATTTCACCATAGCTTCCGAATCGATAAAGGCCTTGTATACCCTTTCCTGTGGGGCGTTTAGAACGCGATTCAATTTTACTGTAAATGTATTCATATGGTTATCCTTTTTCATTGTTATTTTAGCTGAAACATGAAAAGAATAACACATTTAATATTGATTATATTCGGATGCGAATTTAAAAATATTATGATTTAAGAATAAACAGTGTTTGTCTGTTTTATTGCGCCCCCAAACAGGAGTTTGGGGGCGAGTAGTATTCTTGATTTTTTATGATTCCGGTTGTAGTGGAAAGCTAACTGGTCGGTTGTCCCTTTGCGAACGATAAATCGCTGTAAACAGCTCGACTGTTTTACGGCCTTCGGTACCTGAAACCAGGGGAGAGGTATTGTTTTTGATCGCACTTAGAAAATCCCCCAGCTGTATTTTATGATAATATTGTGTGGCATCGATACTGTTAAAGAAATCCGAGTCCTGTTGTTTCCACAATTCCAGCATGTTTTCCTCACCGGGGACTGTCCACAAGTCGTTCACCGGAGGTTCGGTAATGGATGACATGCCGGCAATAAACATTGCACCGCCATCCGTTTGAACGCCCACAGATGCACCATTGCTGCCATATACTGCGACTTTGCCATAAAGCGCAGGATTTTGAGAATTGCTCACCAAAATATTGCCTAACGCGCCGTTTTTAAATCGGATAACACATACAGCTGTATCTTCAACCTCTATATAGGGATGGTTCAGGTTATCCCAATAGCCAAACAGTGAATCTATGGGGCCCATATACCATTGTAAAATATCGAGTTGATGCGGGGCCTGGTTCACAAGTACACCGCCGCCTTCATGCTGCCAGGTGCCGCGCCAGGGATCGCTGTCATAATAGTTTTTATCGCGCCAACTAAACATGTTGACGGTGCCCAGAACCGGAGTTCCGATTTTTCCCTCATCTATGGCTTGTTTTATACGTTTTACCGGGGCATACAATCGTCTCTGGCTGATCATTGCCAGCTTTTTCCCGGTCTGTTCAGATACTTTTAACATCGCATCGCAATCCGCAAGGGAGGAAGCAAGCGGCTTTTCAACAATGACATGTGCACCGGCCTGCATGGCATCAATAGAGGTGGCAGCATGCACGGGATGCGGCGTGCAGTTTGTTACCATATCAATACCACATTTGCTGACCATCTCTGATACATCTGTGAATGCCTGTATGCCATATCGTTCCGCAAAGGCTTTTGCTTTTTCAGGTGTGCGACTGCAAACCGCGGTCAGTTCAGACTGTTCCAGCTCCAGCAAAGCCAGTGCGTGCGTGTGTCCCACTTTACCGGCGCCTATAATGGCAGTTTTAAGTTTGGTCATTTCATGTCCTTATTCAGGGATTTAAAACCACTTTCATTAATCCTTTTTCCCAATCATATAGGCGTTTAAACCAGCTTGCACCTTCCGAGAGAGGAGCGGCAGCGCTTTTTAGAACATCTACATTAATAACACCACGTTCAATCATGTCCAGTACGGCGGGGTACTCGCCACAAATGGCACAGCTTCCCTGTAAGCATAGTTGTTGGGTGACAATTGCCTGCAATGGAATGTTAACCCCCGGTGCAAGATTGCCCACCAGGGTGAGAGAACCTCCGCGTCGTAATGCGGATATAGCTGTATGTATAGCAGGTTCAATACCCACGGCTTCAAAAGCAATGTCCGTACCCCTATTTTGAGTGTGGGATTTGATGATTTTAGCAATATTTTCGTTATCAGCATCAAGGATTATATCCGCACCCAGTTGTTTGGCCAGTTCAAGACGATCCGGATCCTTGTCAATGGCAATTATTTGTCCCGCACCATTTGCTCTTAATACCTGAACAATGCACAATCCTATCATCCCGGTACCTACAACCACAGCGGTATCGTTCCACTGCATAGGTGTTATGTTGACAGCGTGGGCCGCTACCGCAACCGGTTCAACCATGGCAGCCTGATCAAACGAGACATTATCAGGGATTTTATATAGAATATGTTGGGGAATGACTGCATACTCGGCAAAGCATCCGTGACGTGTATATTCACCGGGAGAAACGCCAAGCACCTTGCGGTTGTCGCTCAGGTTGTATAATCCTTTGCGGGTGTACCAATCGTCCAGATTGTAAATCGTGGAATCAAATGTAACGCGGTCGCCAACTGACCAGTTTTGAACATTGGGGCCCAATTGTTCAATAATTCCCGAAGCTTCGTGTCCCATTATCAGGGGAGGGATGCGTCTACCTGTACTGCCATCCATACCATGTACATCGCTTCCGCATATTCCACAGGATTTAATTCGTACCCTTACTTCGTTGGGTTCAGGTTCTGGTTTGGGGAAGTCAGTATAAATCAGCTTGTTATATTCTTTTAATACCAGTGCTTTCATGACTACTCCTGGTAATACGAAAGATTAAAGATGATATCATTTTGATAGTAATTGGTGATGCTTGAAAATTTAAGTGTATATGGGGAAATATATAAAAAAAGCTCAACGCATTCAACTGGTTTGTTCAGCTTCAAGAGTGAAATCAATGGAAGAAATAGTGAAATAGCTGGTATATTTGGGGTTGCAGTTTTGGTGTTTTTTTTTAAATTCTAAAATATACTTTTCAATCTCTGACTCTTTAACTGCAGAGAAATGTGCAACTGCGTCGCAGTCTTCACAGGTTATGACCAATTGTACTTTATTCATAAAAGCTTTCTTTTTTTTTAATGTAAATAAACTTGAATTATTATTCAAGGTATTATTCAAAAACTTTATACCAGATAATAGCGGTTTTCAGGTCTACTTGCGGAGAAAATGAAAAAAAATTTAACAGTTAATGAAAAAACTGAAAATAATTCTTGCATAGAATTAAAAGATTAGGTATATTGTGAAACTTTGAAGCGGGAGTAGTTCAGTGGTAGAACACAACCTTGCCAAGGTTGGGGTCGCGAGTTCAAATCTCGTCTCCCGCTCTTGTTAGTGCGTGGCGGCGTGGCCAAGTGGCTAAGGCGGAGGTCTGCAAAATCTCTATTCATCGGTTCGAATCCGATCGCCGCCTCACCCGCCGGGGTGGCGAAATTTGGTAGACGCAAGGGACTTAAAATCCCTCGGACTTTATAGTCCGTGCCGGTTCGATTCCGGCCCTCGGCACTTAAAATTTTGAAAAAGTGCAAGCGTAGCTGGTAGGTGCGCTTTTTTTATAGCCCATGCTAAATTTGCCAATTCAAACGGATTATGGGCGGTTAGCTCAGTTGGTTAGAGTACTTGCTTGACATGCAAGGGGTCACTGGTTCAAATCCAGTACCGCCCACTCAAATAGAGCAGGACGAACTGAAAAACATTGACGATGATTAAGCCGCCCGATATAAGGCGGTTTCTTGTTTATAGACAGGTGTAATCCGATAACGGAAGGTAAAACGTGCCAAATATAAAATTTCCAGACGGACGCATTGCAGAGTATGCTGAGGGTACTACTGCTCAGGATATTTTGAATGAGCTTGGCGGTCGTCTAAAAAAACAAACTATTGCCGCACGGTTTAATGACGCGTTAGTTGATTTGTCACGTCCATTGACCGGGGACGGTGATTTGCTGTTTATTGATGTCAATTCACCCGAAGGTATGGATGTGTTTTGGCACAGTAGTGCTCATGTGATGGCACACGCTATTAAAAATATTTTTCCTAATGCTAAATTTGCCTTTGGCCCGCCTGTGGACGAAGGCTTTTACTATGATGTGGACGTTGAGCGTCCAATTACGCCTGATGATCTTGAAGGTATTGAAAAAGAAATGCAGGCTATTGTTACTAAAAATCAGCCCTTTATTCGTAATGAAATGTCGGTTGATGATGCATTAAAGTTGTTCAAAGATCTGGGTGAAACCTTCAAGGTTGAGCAGATAGAACGACTTGGTGAGCCACCCAGTATTTATAGTGAAGATGGTTTTACGGATCTTTGCCGTGGGCCGCATTTGCCGTCTACCGGTTGGGTCAAGTATTTTAAACTGACCAGTGTTGCTGGTGCTTACTGGTTGGGTGATGAAAAGAATCCCATGTTGCAGCGTATTTATGGTGTTTCGTTCCCAAAAAAAACGCAGCTTGAGGATTACGTTTACAGAATGGAAGAGGCCAAGAAACGTGACCACCGTAAATTGGGTCGCGAGCTTGATCTTTATAGTATAAATGATGAAATTGGGCCCGGACTTGTGCTCTGGCATCCCAAAGGTGCTTTTATTCGTTATCAGATTGAAGACTTTTGGCGCAAAGAACATATCAAGGCCGGTTACGAGTTTGTAGTGACTCCGCATATCGCCAGAAACGATCTCTGGCATAAAAGCGGTCACCTTGATTTCTACAGTGAAAATATGTTTACCGGTATGGAAGTGGATGAGCAGCAGTATCTGGTAAAACCCATGAACTGTCCTTACCATTTGCAGATTTACAAAGCCGGTTCTAAAAGTTATAGAGACTTGCCCATTCGTTGGGCTGAATTGGGAACGGTTTATCGTTATGAACGCTCCGGAGTATTGCATGGACTGTTAAGGGTTCGTGGATTTACTCAGGATGACGCGCATATCATTTGCCGTCCTGATCAATTGGAATCCGAAGTAGCGCGTACACTTGATTTTTCTTTGTATATGCTGCGCTCCTTTGGTTTTGATGATGTAGATATTTACCTGTCTACCCGTCCTGAAAAATATGTAGGTACCCTGGATAACTGGGACCGCGCTACCGAGTCTTTGAAGGCAGGTCTTGATAAAGCAAATGTGGAATACCAGGTTGATCCGGGTGAAGGTGTATTTTACGGACCAAAGATAGATATTAAAATTAAAGATGTGTTGGGTCGCTCCTGGCAGTGTTCAACTATTCAGGTAGATTTTAATGAGCCTGAACGTTTTGATATTACATATGTAGGGCAGGATGGTGATAAACATCAGCCTATTATGTTGCATCGTGCACTTTTGGGTTCTCTTGAGCGCTTTTTTGGTGTGATGATTGAAAACTATGCAGGTGCTTTTCCGGTTTGGATGTCACCCATGCAGGTTCATGTTATTCCTATTACTGACAAGCAATTGGATTACGCAAAATCAGTCCATGACAAGCTTGTTGATGCAGGAATTCGTTCAAAATTGGATGATCGCAGCGAAAAAGTAGGTTATAAGATAAGGGAAGGTGAAACACAAAAGATCCCTTATATGCTTATAGTGGGCGATAAAGAGATAGAGTCAGGATCTGTTTCTGTTAGAAAACGCAGAGAAGGTGATCAAGGTTCTGTCAAATTGGAAGCGTTTATTGAAACTGTTTTACAGGATATTGAAAATAAATTATAAGTCGAATCCTTTTAAGGAGGTTGGTCATTAAGAAAAAACAAATCAGCATTAATGATCAGATTGAAGCGCCCTCTGTTCGCGTGATTAGTTCTGATGGTGAACAGCTTGGTGTTATTACAAAGCAAGAAGCATTGCAAAGAGCGGAAGCAGCTGGCCTTGATTTGGTAGAGGTTTCTCCAAATGCAAAACCCCCGGTTTGCAAAATTATGGATTTTGGCAAATATAAATATGAAATGGCCAAAAAAGAAAAGGAAACCAAAAAGAAACAGCATGTAGTCATTACAAAAGAAATTCGACTGAGACCGAAAATTGAAGAACACGACTTTGAATTTAAATTGCGCCATGCCCGTAAATTTCTTGAAGCCGGGCACCGTGTAAAGGCCACCGTTTTGTTTCGCGGACGTGAGAATGCCCACCGTGAATATGGAGAACGCGTATTGGATCGTTTTACAGAGGCGCTTGGAGATATTGCAAAAATTGAAAAAGATGCGCGTCTGGAAGGCGGGCAATTGATCATGTTTTTTACAAAGAAATAAGAGGTGCTTTCATGCCAAAAATGAAAAGTAACAGAGCATCCAGTAAACGTTTCAGACTTACAGGTACCGGCAAAGTACGTCGTTCTAAAGCGTATAAAAGCCATATTTTGACCAAAAAGTCTACCAAACGTAAACGGAACTTGCGGAAAAACGGACTCGTCGCCGAGAGCGATGCTAAAAGAGTAAAATTATTGATCTCTAAATAAGACCCAGTAATACGGAGGAGTTATGCCTAGATCATCTTCGTCGGTCCCTACAAAGCACCGTCGGAATAAAGTATTAAAAGCAGCCAGAGGTTATTATGGCGGTAAACATCGTCTTTTCAAATCTGCAAAAGAGCAGGTTGAAAAAGGGCTGCAATATGCATATCGTGATAGAAAAGCGAAGAAACGTGAGTTTCGTCGTTTATGGATTGCAAGAATCAATGCAGCTGTTAGACCTTATGACTTGAATTACTCTACTTTTATTCATCTGTTGAATGAAAAAGACATTCAGATTGATCGTAAAGTATTGGCTGATCTTGCAGTGAATGATAGCAAAGCATTTGAAGAAATTGTAACATCAATTAAAGCATAGATTCGGATACGGATGGCGGAACAATTATCAAGTTTACTTGAACAGATAGAACGAATTCGTAAAGAATTCGTGGCCGATATTGAAAAGGCCTCCTCCATCAAAGATACTGAACAGGTCAAGTTGAAATATACCAGCCGCAAGGGATCGGTACAGCAATTGTTCCCCATTTTGGGGAAAATTGATTCTGCTGATCGTCCCAAAGCCGGTGCTGAACTGAATACCCTCAAGATACTTGTGCAAAAGGGTATTGATGACAAAATGGCCTCTTTTCAAGAGTCACAGGGTACTGTTGATGGTTTTGATCCCTCTTTGCCGGGTAAAGAACCAGTAGTGGGCCATTATCATCCATTGTATCAAATTATGGATGAGATTAAAGGTATATTTGCACAAATGGGTTTTCGGATTGAAGAGGGTTTGGAAATTGAATCCGATTTTCATAATTTCGAGGCTTTAAATATTCCGCCTCACCACCCCTCAAGGGACATGCACGATACATTCTATCTCACTGAAAAACATTTGTTGCGTACTCATACTTCACCTGTACAGATACATACGATGGAGCAACAAAAACCACCGGTACGCATGATTGCTCCCGGTAAATGTTTTCGTAAAGATACCCCAGACGCTACGCATACCCCAATCTTTCATCAGGTTGAGGGCTTATGTGTGGATAAAGGTGTATCTTTTGCTGATTTACGGGGTGTGGTTCAGGCATTTGCGCAGAAATTATTCGGTAAAGACGCCAAAGTGCGTTTCAGGGCAAGTTATTTCCCATTTACAGAACCCAGTGCCGAGTATGATTTCTCTTGTCCTTTTTGTAAACAAAAGGGATGCCGAGTCTGTAAAAATACCGGATGGATTGAAATTTCTGGAGCGGGTATGGTGAATCCCGCTGTTTTTGGTTTTGTGGATTATGATCCTGAAGTTTATACCGGGTATGCATTTGGTATGGGAATTGAACGTATTGCCATGCTGAAATACCAGGTTAATGATATCCGCTTGTTTTTTGAAAACGATAAAAGATTTTTAGAACAGTATTAATATAATTCCTGGAACAATACATTGAAAGTTACACTCAACTGGTTAAAAGATTACGTCGATATTCAACTTTCTCCTGAAGAACTGGCTGAAAAGATCACAATGGCCGGTCTTGAGGTTGAATCTATTTATAAAGAGTCCCGCGAATTTTCAAATGTTGTAGCGGGTAAAGTTCTTTCTGTTGAGAAACATCCGGATGCCGACAAGCTGAACCTCTGCATTGTGGATAACGGTAGTGAACAGTTAGAGGTCGTTTGTGGTGCTCCCAATGTTCGTGAAGGAATGATTGCTCCCTTTGCACAGGTGGGTGCTGTTCTGGGAAAAGATTTCAAGATCACCGCGCGTAAAGTACGTGGTATTCTTTCTAACGGTATGCTTTGTTCTGAAATGGAACTGGGGCTATCTGAACGTGCTGACGGCCTGATGGAACTTCCTAAAGATACACAGGTAGGTGCGGATATGCAAGCCCTTATGGGTGAACCTGATACCGTTATCGATATCGCTATTACATCCAATCGTCCTGATTGTCTCAGTGTCATTGGAATTGCAAGAGAAATTTCTGCAATTACCGGCATGCCTTTACGTAAACCCGAAATTAAATTCAACAATACTGTCAATGATGATATTAATGGTGAAATACGCGTTGATATCCAAAATGCGGATAAATGCGCGCGTTATGCCGGCAGAATGATTAAAAATATTGTTATCAAACCGTCTCCAGACTGGCTTGTGTCTCGTCTGCATGCGGTTGGTGTGCGTGCTATTAATAATGTTGTTGATATTACCAACTATGTTATGATGGAAACCGGCCAACCTCTTCATGCGTTTGATTACAAAACAATTTCTGGAAACGCAATCATTGTTAGGGATGCCAAAGCGGGTGAACCTTTTACAACGTTGGACAACCAGGAACACAAACTTGACAGTAACGATCTGTTGATTTGTGACGGTGAAAAGCCTGTTGCGCTAGCTGGTGTTATGGGCGGATTAAATTCTGAAGTTGAAAACGATACAACCACCGTCTTTCTGGAAAGCGCTTACTTTGAACCGGTAACGGTACGTAAGACATCGACTAAATTGGGTTTAATGACAGAATCTTCACGTCGTTTTGAGCGTGGTTCTGATCCTAATGGCCAGGTTTATGCTATGGATCGTGCGGCTCAGCTCATGGAAGAACTGGCTGAAGGTCAGGTTGTTGAATCTTTTATTAATAATGTTGCAAGAGAAATTGATCCTGTTGAAATTTCAGTAAAAACTGAACGGGTCAATAATTTACTCGGTACAAATTTAACCACCAGTGAAATGTGCAATCTGTTGTTGCCTTTGGAAATGCAGGTACTTTCACAGGATGATGAAACTTTTACAGTTAAAGCGCCAACTTTTCGACCGGATTTATTGAAACCTGTTGATATTTCGGAAGAAGTTGCCCGCTTGTACGGTTACAATAATATTGATTTCAATATGGCACCGCAGATTGACCAGAATCAGGAAGCCAATCCGCAGGTGGCATTTAGAGATAAAATGCGTGAATATTTAACCGGATTTGGATTCATGGAAAATGTATCCTTTTCTTTGGTTTCTGAACGTCACGCAAATCCTTTTTTACCAGCAGAAACAGAAACCGTTGCTCTTATGAATCCCATGAGTACGGATATGGCAGTTTTCCGCTCTTCTGTTTTGATTTCGCTGTTAACAAACGTTGCCTATAACAGAAACCGTCAGATTCCCAATCTCAGATTTTATGAGATCGGAAATGCAGCTTACAAAGTCCCCGGTAAAGATGAATATCGGGAATGGGTTGAGGTTTGTGGTGTTCTTGCAGGCAAGAAAACAGAAAACACCTGGTATGGTAAAGAGGAAGCATTCGATTTTTATGATATAAAGGGAGTAGTAACCGCATTATTAAACAAATGTGGTATTGAAAATTACGAACTGAAACCAGCCAAATCCTCCTATTGGGATGCACACAGTGCGCTAGTGCTTGTTGATGGCAAAGAAATAGGCGAGTTTGGTAAAATCGATAAAAAGATATGTTCATTGTTTAAAATCAAAGTTCAGGATGCTTTTGCATTCTGTCTCGATTTTCAAACAATATATGAAAACAGAACTACCCTTAAAGAGTTTGTGCCTGTATCCAAATTTCCGTCATCTCCATTTGATATCGCTTTGTTGATTGACGTAAATATACCCATTCAGAATGTCTTGGATGAAATTTGGAAGTCGGCAGGACCCTATATAAACAATGTACATTTGTTTGATTTTTATAAAGGTGAGCAAATACAGCAAGGTAAAAAAAGTGTTGCTTTTTCATTGACCTTTTCATCAAAAGAACGTACATTGGATGATGAAGAAGTAGATCGCGCCGTACAAGGAGTGCTAAAGCATTTAAAAACATTGTTTGGTGCTGAACTTCGTCCAGGATAATTAAATGACAGCATTTGATCAAAAAATTAACAACCTGGAAGCCAAAGTTTTTGAGGCAATAAAGCAGATTGCCTATTTGACAAAGAAAAATCGGATATTGGGAAAGGAGAATAAACAACTCAGGACCCGTCTGGCAGAACAAGAGTTGTTTATGGAAGGATTACAAAAAACTATTGAGGAGCTAAAAAAAAATTCAAAAGGCTCGGAAGTATTAAAGTATCAGGAAAAGGAAGAGCAGTTACGTCAACGAATAAAAAGCATGTTGGCGAAATTGGAAGAGTTGAAACTCGTAGATTAATTCATTGTATCCTATTAAAATAATGAATTCAGACCATATAGTCTGATGTTTATGTCAATGTAAATCTTATGAATGTAGATCAAAATATACTCAAAGTGAAAATAATGGATATAGAATATCCATTAAAGGTTAATGAAGATGTTGAATACATTCAAAAGGTAGCAAGCTTTGTTGACAGAAAAATGAGAGAAATTCAATCAGCCAAGCCCGAACGACCCATGCACCAGATAGCTATTTTGGCTTGTTTAAATATAGCTGATGAGTTACATCAGGCATTGAATTCTGATGGCGAACAAATGAAAAATTATACAGATCGTATTGATCAAATAACCAACAAATTGGAACTTGGTATCCAAAAATCCCTGGAGGATGATGATCAATTAACAAAGTTTGAGTCTGATAAAAATATATTGGAGTAAAAACGTAACCATCCAATACTGTTTGTGAGACCCAGATTGCGAGAGTCTGACACCTGTTTCCTGTATTTATTTACATTCCTGCCTGTTTTACACCTGGAAAATTAACGAATGAGTCAGATTAATATGCAAATACTGGGCTTTTTTATTTCGGAGGGGCCATGGAGAATTGGATAGTTACAATATTGGTGGCAGCATTGACTGCTATCATTGCCTTTATCGGTGGCTGGATTGTTTCCAAATATATTGGTAAATCCAAAGTTGCCAAAGCCGAAAAGATGGCAGAAAAAATAGTTAATGATGCTCAAAAAGAAGCAAGCAATATCAAGCGTGAAAAAGTACTCGAAGCAAAGGAAGAATGGCACCGTTTAAAACAAACACTTGAAAACGAAACCAAAACCAAACGCAGCGAAATTTCCAAGCTTGAAAACAAATGTAATCAACGTGAACTGAATCTTGATCGTCGTAATGACCTTTTGAACCAAAAAGAACGGTCTGTGAATGAGCAAGATAAACGAATCAAAGTTCGTGAAGAGAAATGTCAAAAACTCGAAGGCGATCTTGAACAGCTGATTGAAGAACAGAACAAAAAGCTGGAATCGATCAGTGGCATTTCAAACGAAGAAGCTAAAAAGATCCTTATGCAGAACCTGGTCGACAAGGCCAAGCAAGCTGCAGCCAAAGAGATCAAAGAAATCAAAGACAACGCCCGCCAAATGGCTAACCGCGAGGCCAAAGAAATTATTATTCAGGCAATTCAACGTACTGCCGCAGATCATTCTACCGAAACTACAGTTTCTGTTGTGAGTTTGCCCGGTGATGATATGAAGGGTCGTATCATTGGTCGTGAAGGTCGTAATATTCGGTCATTTGAAACCGCAACAGGTGTTGAAGTCATTGTGGATGATACCCCGGAGGCGGTTGTATTGTCTGGTTTTGATCCGTTCCGTCGTGAAGTTGCTCGCGTAGCACTTGAACGTCTGGTTCAGGATGGACGTATTCACCCGGCTCGTATTGAAGAAGTGGTGAAAAAAGTCCACGATGAAATGGAAGAAAAACTCATGGAGATCGGTGAATCTGCTGTTTTTGAAACCGGTATCACCGGCGTTCATAACGAGATTGTCCGTTTGCTGGGTAAATTGAAATATCGTACCAGCTATGGTCAAAATGTATTGCAGCACTCTATTGAAGTTGCCTATGTTACAGGTCTTTTGGCGTCAAGCCTGGGATTTGATGGTGAACTTGCCAAACGTGCAGGTCTGATGCATGATATTGGTAAAGCCATTGACCGTTACACCGAGGGTACTCATACCCAGATCGGTGTAGAGATTGCAAAAAAATGCGGCGAAGGCCCCATTGTACTGAATGCCATTGCGTCTCATCATGAAGATGTTGAGCCGACCCATCCTATTTCGGTACTGGTGCAAGCTGCAGATGCAATCAGCGGTTCTCGTCCTGGTGCACGTCGTGAAACTCTCGAGTCTTATATCAAACGTCTCGACAAGCTCGAATCTGTTGCCAATTCTTTCCCTGGTGTTGAAAAGTCTTATGCAATTCAAGCCGGACGTGAAATTCGTGTTATCGTTGAACACGAAAAAATTGGTGATGATATGTGCGAACAATTGTCCGCAGATATTGCAGAAAAGATCCAACAGGAAATGGAATATCCTGGACAAATCAAAGTTACGGTTATTCGTGAATACCGTGCTATAGAATACGCAAAATAGAACCCGAACAAAGTTTGGATTCAGGTGTCTGATAAAAAGAAATTTACAATTTTATTTATAGCGGATATTGTTGGTAAACCTGGTCTGACAATCATTTCTGCCTTGCTGCCAAACCTCATCAAGCAATATCATGTTGACATGACCATTGCCAATGGTGAAAATGGCTACAATGGCAGGGGATTGACAGAACAGGTTGTCCGCAAATATTTTAGCGCCGGTATTGATGTTGTCACCGGCGGTAACCACAGCTGGAATATTGCTGATTTTCGTTCCTATCTCGATACTGCCACACGGGTTTTACGCCCAATGAATTTTCCATCCGAAGCACCCGGCAAGGGCTCGCTTTTATTTAATCATCCATCTGGTATCAATGTTGGTGTAATCAATCTTCAGGGACGCACGTTTATGAATCCTATTGATTGCCCGTTCAAAGTTGGCCTGGAAGAAGCAGAGATGCTGAGACAGCAGACAAATATTATCTTTGTTGATTTTCATGCTGAAGCTTCAGCAGAAAAACTGGCATTGGGCTGGTATCTGGATGGTAAAGTCAGTGCAGTTGTAGGAACCCATACACATGTGCAGACTGCTGATGAGCGGTTACTGCACAAAGGTACTGCATATATCACGGATGTGGGCATGACTGGTCCCTTTGATTCGGTAATTGGATTGGAAACCCATGTTGCCATTAAACGATTTGTAACCCAATTACCAGAAAAATACCAGCTTGCAAGTACAAACATTCGTTTAAATGCAGTGGTTGTTGATATAGATATTCAAACCGGCCGGGCTACCGGTATTCAACGTATTAACCTGCCATAGAGGGAGTTGCATTGTGAGCGCAAGAATTATTGATGGAAAATTAACTGCAGAAGCTATTTACCAGGAAATTGCGGATGATGTAGCCAAGTTAAAGGCTGATGGATGTACACCGCACCTTACGGTTGTCCTGGTTGGCGAAGATCCGGCATCCAAAGTATATGTGGGCATGAAACAAAAAGCCTGCGAAAAACACGGACTCGGCTCCGAAACTATTCTTTTACCGGAAGAAACAACAGAAGAAGAATTGCTGGCTGTGGTAGATAAACTCAATAATGATTCGCAAGTGCATGGCATTCTGGTACAATTGCCGGTCCCTAAGCAAATTGATTCCAAAAAGATTATTGAAGCTATTTCTCCTGATAAAGATGTAGATGGATTGAATCCTGTCAGTCGTGGTCGTTTGACCGCGGGAGAAAATTGCTTTTTACCCTGTACTCCTGCAGGTGTGCAGCAGTTGCTCATCCGTAATGGTGTTGAAACCAAAGGCAAACATGTGGTTGTGGTGGGACGCAGCTTACTGGTTGGCCTGCCATTCGCCAATATGATGATGCAGAAAAAAGAAGACGCTAATGCAACCGTTACGGTTTGTCATACCGGTTCAGGTGATTTGACTCCTTATACCAAACAAGCGGACATACTCGTGGCTGCCGCGGGACGTGCGGGAATTATAACCAAAGATATGGTTAAACCCGGTGCTGTTGTGATCGATGTGGGCACCAACCGCAAAGATGATCCTTCAGCTAAACGCGGATACCGCCTTGTAGGTGATGTGGACTTTGATAATGTCAAAGAAGTTGCAGAAGCCATTACTCCGGTACCTGGTGGTGTAGGCCCCATGACCATCGTTATGCTGCTTGCTAACACGGTCAAAGCCGCAAAACAGTCGCTGTAATTGATTTTATTGTTTGAATTAAGATTTTTAGGATTAAAGGATTCTAGGATTAATAAGGGGGCTGTTAATTAGACAGTGTCTAATCCTCCAAATTGCTGATTGATTTAGTAAAGAAATTAGCCACGGATACACACTGATCTGCACGGATTGGTTCTGATTTCTCCGTCAGGACCAGGCCTTTACGACTAAGTAATATAAATAGCTAGGTATTATAATTCAATTATACCATCATTAAATAATTTATTGTTTTTATTATAAATTGAAACAGAAGTTGATTCTATAGTTGGGTTAATTTGATTAACTTTATGTATTTCTAAACTATCAGGAACAAATGATAGATACGGAGTTTTAATTTCTTCATTTAAGTAATTATTATCAGTATCAAAGTCAAATTGTGTATCATTATCTAAAACCTTATTAAGATCGTTATCATTTTCTTCTTTCGTAGACCTTTCTGATTCTTCCCATATAGTGTAAAAATCTTCATACCAATTTTCTTTATATTTAGGTGTTTTGGAAATTGTCTTTTCCTTTTGATCATTTTGTTTAATTTTTGCAACATGGTTTAACAATACAATATTTTTTCCATTTTTATTTTGTGATGATGAATAAATAACAGCGTCGATTTTGTGCTGAAAGTGATTTGCCAGGTATTCAATAAATGCTTGAGTAGGAATATATTCAATTTCATTATCTGATTTTAAAATAACCTGGCTTATCTGGTTTTCAAAATGACGAAGAAAATCTAAACGGCTTGCTTTATCAGGAAAATCAGGATCAAAATAACTTAATTCTGCATAAAGTTTGTGAAATTTTGTCAAGTCAAGAACTTTGATACTTTTTATTACTTTAAATTCCCCACTAATTGCTGTTTCACCAACCGGTAATCTTAATTCTGCGATACAAGTTTCTCTTTCAAAAGCTGCATAAAATACTGAAATACCGGAGGGATTCATTCTACCAGCAATTGCTTTATTAGGTGGTGGTGGACCCAATTCATTTACAGGATCTAAACATATCTTAATTCTATCCTTTTCACTTATTGCTCTTCTTGCTCGATAAATTGTACTATCTTTTTCATCTGGATTTATATTTCTTATGTGTAATTCTTCATCGAAACAACGATATTGTTTCAAGCCTGAGAATATATCGTTTAATATTTCAACGACTTCTTCACTAAAAAATCTCTTCTGATGTTTAACAATATTACAAAATTTAATCCATAGGTTTGAATGGTTTTGATTGATTCTCTCAATCTCAATAGGAGTATAATTCATTTCATTGTCATAAAATGGAGTATCACCATCTTTAATTGCAAGATATCGGTCTATATCGTTATCCAGATTTGCAACAATATCAGAAACAATTTCATTTTCAACTTGAAGCAAATTAGCAATTATTTCATCTAAAGGACTACCTTCAGTATGCCAGAATATTTTATCAGTTTCATAATCTGGCACTGGATATTCATCACCTTGTTTGTAATAATTATTAAATATTCCATCAACCCAATTTACCAATTCAGTTAAATTTATACTTTTTCGTTTTTTATTACAGTAATGGCATTTATTAATTGTACCAGTTTGTTTAATACTTTTTTTTATATATTGATCCCCAATGCAATCATGGCAGATATAGCTTTCAAAATCGTCATCCATTATGTTCCCCAATTTTTAAATTAATTTATGTAATTTATAATTAAAAATTATTACATTGGATCGCAAGCATTTTTTTATTTACATTAAAAATGATAATCAATTTATATGTTTTTTTTATGAACATCTCTATAATACTCGCACATCCCGATTCGAACAGCTTTAATCATGCAATTGCACAGACTGCCAGGGACAAGCTGTTGTCCTGCAACCACACGGTCTGGTATCATGATCTGTATGCAGAAGGATTCGATCCTTTACTGCCTGCAAAAGAATTCCCCAAAGGTGCTAACATATCCCCTGAATTGGATACCTATTGTAAAGAACTGATGGAATCAGACGGTATTATTATCGTACATCCAAATTGGTGGGGCATGCCGCCGGCTATCCTCAAGGGCTGGGTAGACCGGGTAATCCGCCCCGGTGTAGCGTACGAGTTTATAGATGGGGACAGCGGTGAAGGCGTACCGGTGGGACTCTTGAAGGCCAAATCCGCATTGGTTTTCAACACAGCAAATACTTCTGAAAAACGGGAGATTGAGGTGTTTGGAGATCCATTACAGCGAATCTGGAAAGACTGTATGTTTGATTTATGCGGGGTGAAATCGTTTTACCGGGAAATGTTTCGCATCATTGTTACCAGTACCGAGATGGAGCGCAAAACCTGGCTTGCACAGGTGGAATCGGTTGTGGAGCGTTATTACCCTGAACCCAGATTAAAGGATTAACCTGATTACCTTGATTTTGATACTGACTCTTTAATTATTCTTTATATTGCCTCCAAACCGCCAGTTGGCAGATGGAGTGAGTAGACGGTACAAATAAATTCGCTACAGATTCACACAAATCTCCATGGATGGATTCTGATAATATAATATCAGAATTTATTTTTCCCTGATACTATCAATTTATAAAAATCATGTAAAATAAAAATTAATGAACGATTCCGATCCGTGTTTCTTCCGTGTCGATCCGTGGCTTTTTTTTGCTCCAACCGAAACTCTTGTTTCGGTTGGAACTGAACACATAAATTCTGTTTATGTAATATCTGGTTAATGGCTTGTTTTAGCAGAAAAATAATAAACAGAGGGAATCCATGTTATTTGTATCCATCTGATTGATGACAAACAGAATATTCTCTCCAAATCCTGTCATCCTTAAATCCTATTCATCTTAATTCAGACAGAAAAACGAGTGTCAATCCCTTTCCCAGGTGATGCAGTTCATTATCATCTGACTAAAATTTTGATTTTCAAAATCAGAAGGATTGTGTCCCGCGACGAAATAAAAGAAATACCCCTGTTCTTTTGGTAGAAACCATCCGCCACGGTCTGCAGTGATTGTTTTTCCGGTTTCCGAGTCTGTAAACGAGTATCCCAGTAAAACCGTTTTTTGTCGACCATCCGTGAACATTTGGTTGGCTAATAGCTCTGTTTCTTGAATAGTGAATGAGGGGAAAACTGCCGCGGCACTGGGCTGATCTGAGGAAATATAATTTGTAGAGTCATTCCAGTTTACTTTATTATTTGTAATATAATGATCTAATAGTTTTACAATCTCCATTTTGCCATTACTGTAAACTGTCCATGGGAACGGACTCGTATGTTCTTTACTCAAGCGAATACCCGCAAAGGGGAGCCATTTTTTATTTTCCAGTTTAGCTGAAGCAATTGCATGGTGTAATACAATGAGCCGGCCTCCCTGGTTACAGTAATTCAATAATGCATCTTCAACTTGAGGGATTAGGGGTTTATGAATATAAACGATAATTGCGCGAGGGAAATCGCCAAAATTATTCTCGGTATATTCCATTTGAGACAATTGAGCGCAATTAAAATCTTTGGCGTTTAGAAATTGTTCCAGCACGGTCATTTGCGGTTCAGGAGGCGTGTCACAGAGTATAGTAATTTCTGTGTTTGTTTGACCCCATATGACCAGCGGGAATAACAATAGAATTAACCACTTTACTCGAGATACCATCTAGTTTCCTTTGAATTTGAGGATTGAAAGCTATTTTTTAAATATAGTGAAATTGATACATTTTTTCAATAATGTTCAAAGAATGAATATAGGGGGAGGGGATTTTTTCTGTAAATAAAAAACGGGATGTATTTATTACATCCCGTTTTAAAATATCTTATTCAGCAGTTACGGATTGTGCTTCTTTTTCTGCTTTTTCCTTTTTACGCTGATTATAGATCAGCATCAGATTGCGGCCATAGATGAGGGAGCCGGTACTCTGCCCCAATATAAATACTGGATCTTTAATATGGATAGCATAGGTCAGAAGCATCATACCACCCAGCAGACTAACGTACCAAAATCCTATGGGGATCACACTTTGCTTTTTACGTTCAGAGGCGATCCATTGTATTAAAAAACGTACTCCAAAAATGCCTTGTGCTACAAAACCCAGCACAAGCCAGAAATCAAAATTCTTTAACATCATTTTTTCCTATTATTACATATTTTTCGTTGGCAATTTCATAGTTTGATAATACGTGAGTATCTGCCAATAGTTTCTGTTGTTTTTTATATTCACTTTTTTTCATAATAAGCAATTGATTAGGTGTTTCAAAAAATCCATCCAGATCGCTCAACTCTTTTTCAGGCAAATAGGTTTCGGCATAAAAATTAAGAATGCCCCTGCGGACCCTGAATATGGATACTGTGTATCCCTCTTGTTCATGCTGAGCGATTTCAGCACCAATTTCACGGGCAGAAAAATAGGAGTTTAACTGGGGAATCATGACCTGGAACAGGTAAAAAGAAAAGATGTACATACCCAGAAAGAGGAGAACAAAGGTATGTTTAATCTTTTGTTTCCAGGCAAACCAAACCGCCACCAGAGTTAGGGGGATGAAAACCCATGCAAGTGATGAAATACGCAATTGGTCCGCAATAGGATAATGTGGAGCCGCAAAGACAAGCGCTATAAAAAATCCAAAGGTGAGTAGTATAGCAATCATACTCTCAATGCGCCAGGCTTTTACGGTTCCTTTATAGGTTAACAATTCATCAAATAATTTACCCAGCATCATGGCAACTGCCGGAACCAGAGGCAAAAGATAGATAAACAGTTTACCGCTAAGGATTGAAATGGTAACAAATCCCAGAACAAACCACAGAATTAACAGTTTGTATGCTTTGCCGCCGCGTTTGAGAGCGCGTGGAATAAAGGGAGACCAGGGCAGCAGCACAAAGGGAAGCAGCATGAGATAGAAATAAATGGGTTCTTTATGACTAAAGGATTTAACAGCTCTTCCCAGTAATTGTTCGTTAATGATTGTATTTACAAAATCCTTATTGCCTGTGAACCAGGCTGCAAGGATCCAACTCACGGCCAGCAGTAAAAAGAGAATGAATCCGGGATGTACCACGAATTTGAACAATTCTTTCCATTTCTTTTCGGTCATCAGATAAATAATTGCCGGAAACCATGCAAAGGTAAAGCCCAAAGGTCCCTTGCCCATTACAGCCAGAGCCGCAAAAATATAAAACAGATAGTACCAGCGCGTTTGACCTTTGGTATATCCCAGGTAAAAGGCATAAATAGCCCAGGTTACAAACCAGGTCATCATCATGTCCATACGTACAATTTGCGCGCAGCCTAATACAAGAAAGGTGGAAGTTAGCACAAGGGAGGCCAGAAACGCGGCCCTCTGATTGTACAATTTTTTTGTGAAAAAGTAGGTGGTCAGTATTGCACCCAGGGTGGTTATCCAGGTTATGATTAATCCTGAAAATGGTGTGATCTTGCCTGTTATTAACGAGACGGTAGCAGCAAGCCAGAAATAGACCGGCGGCTTGTCCGGGTAAAAATGATTGTTCAAATGGGGAACAAACCATTGTCCGGCATCCAGCATTTCACGCAATATCTCTCCATAACGGGCTTCGTCTTCTACCCAAAAATCACGGGGAGACAAAACACCGGGTAAATAGAATATCAGGGTGATCAGAATGATCAGCAAAACGGCAAAACTGTTTGATTTTGTATTCATGATTTTTTTTCTAGTTGGAATGTAAACTGTCTTGAATGATTTTGTAACGCAGATATCTTTTTTGCATCCAGCGGATTGCAAACAGGTCCAGCAACGCACGGATGGCCCGGTTTCGCATTGTGTATTTTGAAACGCCATGAACTCGGGGATAATGGTTCACCGGCACTTCGGTTACCGTATACCCTTCCATTTTCAGCAAAGTGGGGAAGAATCGGTGCATGCCTTTGAACAGCTTGATCTTGATCAGCGCTTCACGTTTCATTGCTTTTAACGGACAGCCCGTATCGCGGATGCTTTCACCGCTGAGTTTGTTTCGAATTGCATTTGCAATTTTTGATGAAATTCGTTTGTTCAGGCTGTCCTGGCGGGTTTTGCGATACCCCACAACTGCATCGTATTCATCCATTTTTTCAAGGAGTTTGGGAATATCTTTGGCGTCAACCTGAAGGTCTGCATCCATGGTAATGATGATATTGCCGCGTGCGGCTTTGAATCCTGCATCAAATGCGGCTGATTGTCCATGATTTCCATCAAAAAAAAGATAGCGATAAGGGGCCCGTTCATTACAAAGCTGCTTAATGAGTTCTCTGCTGTTATCTTTACTGCCGTCATCTACCAGAATAACTTCATAAGGTTTACCAATAGCATCCATGGCTTCTGATATATTGTCGGCGAGTTCTTGCAGATTGTCTTGTTCGTTATAAACCGGAATGGTTACAGAATATTCTATCGTATTCATGTATATTTTCTTTATTTTTTTATTTTAAACAAGAATATACAAAATTTTATGCAAAAATTTAAAGAAAATATTTTTTACCCCCTGCATTCCTGAGATTTTGCAGGATTTTATTTTAGTAATGTTTTGTACCAGACATTCATACATTCAATTTCGCCATTGATGTTTGTATTGTTAATCAATGTGCCTGAAAAATTATATCCGCGTTTGGAAAAAGTAATATTCATTCCATGAGAAACAGCGCGTGCAATGGTAAATGCAGTTACAAATTCCTGGGCTCTCATTTCCTTATCCATTGCACGTAATAGCTGGTAGGCATAACCGTTTCCAAGATGATCAGGATTGGTGGCAAAGTCGGTCATTTCTACATTCAGGTTCTCCTTGTCCATTTCGCAGGAAGAAGCTGCAAGTAAAGTATCTTTATCAAACAAGCCAAAATAGAGAATATGGTCTTTCATGGTCTCTGCAATATAGTCATCTTCAAAAATAGGAAAGGGATAGGTCTTGAATACCTGTTTATATAAACTGGTAAGTTGTGGAATATCCTTTTCAGTCAAGTGCCTTATTTCCAATCCTTCAGCAAGAGGGGCATCTTTTTGTTTGGCTTTGGATTTTGCAAGTTTAATAATGTCAGAAATTATCTGGCGATTTTCGATTGATAAATGCGCTCTTTTCCGGTCTACAAATTTTGACATAAAATAGGCAGGCGTTCGTCCATTAAAAAATTTGGGTATATATGCTTCTTTGGTAAATTGGTAATGTTGAAAATTCATACAAGCATTCACAGGTATTTTGGTGAATATTTTAGAATATTCTTCCTGTTCTGCAAGCTTTTCCAATTCACCCGGAAGAGTGAAAAAATCTTGAGGATCTAGCTTCATTAAATAGATGCGATCGTTGTATTTACCATGCTGTATTGTGGAATGTTGTAATTTTTCTATTGTATCATACATGTTTATTCTCCGTTTTATTATACTTGAGTGAAAACAGTATAAAGAACAAAGCGGAAACCAGTATGCCGTAAAAACTTGCGTCTAATCCCATGGGCATTTCCAACTTTGCAAATATAATAATCAAAGTTATTGTACCCCCGGTGTAAATACTCCATAGTGCTGCTGTAGGATGGCTTTTTTCCCAAAACAGAGCGCCAAGTGTTGGTACAAATAATCCCGCAACCATAAATGAATACGCATGTAATATAATTTCCAACACTGTACCAAAAGAACTGGCTATAATTATTGTCAGAATCCCCAATATCAATGTTACTACCAAAGAAAGTCTCATAATAAATCGATGGGAGGCTGTTTTCAGGAGGTGTTTATGAATAATATCAGAAACAAAATTTCCTGAAGAGGCAATAAGGCAGCTGTCTGCAGTAGACATGATGGCAGAAAAATATGCTGATATCACAATTCCTGTGATGCCAATGGGTAACGCGTTTTTGATGAGTAAAGGCATTCCCATTTCCGGTTCTATATTGGGGAACATGATTCGGGACATCATCCCCAATGTTACTCCCACAAATGCGATTACCGGATATTCAAATATTCCGGCCATAAACCATGCTTTTTGTGCTTCTTTGACAGTCCTGCATGCATATATCCGTTGATACAATGTCATTCCAATAAACCAGATAGGTACAATGGTTATAATCCAGTTAATTAGCTGAATAGGAGAGATGTTACTCAATGTCATAAATTCTTTTGGTAATTGACGGGTCATTTCATGCCAGCCGCCAACCTCATAATAGGTTATCGGCAATGCAAAGAAAAGCAATCCACATAATAACACAATCCATTGGATAGTATCCGTATAAATTACGGCTTTGATGCCACCTAAAACTGTATAAATAATGATAATTCCGGACATGATATAAATAGAAAATGTCAATGGTTCCATGGAAAAGGGCAAATCACTGAAAATAGTACTTGCCGCCAGCTTGGCTCCAGCCAGTATTTGGCCACCGGTAAAACCAAGATAACCGATACCTGAAATAATAGCTGCTCCCAGGGCAACACGATGATCGTATTTATGCTGCAAAAAGTCCGGAAATGAGAGAAGACCCAGTTTTTCGTCAATGGATTTTATTTTGGGAATCATAATAACCGCAGTAATCCATGCACCCACCAGACCGGTAAATAGTAACCATGAACCCGATAAACCCATCAGGTACCCCAATCCACCCAAGCCAATGGAAAATCCACCGCCAACATCTGTTGCCACAATAGACAAGCCAACATGGCTGGCAGATATGGAGCGTCCGCCCACGTAATAATCTTCTTTTGTCTGGTTTTTAAAGTAGAAATAAATTCCTACACCCAAAACCAACATCATATATATAATGAAAATCAGGTAATCAACAAGACTCATTCTTCGTCTTCCGAGTTGTTTCGTCTTTCAAATCTTTCATTGTCCTGTGGTACCAGAGAAATTGCGTCATCATCATATGACAAGAGCTTTTCAATTCCAATGGACTTGTACTCATCCGCCTCTTCGAGTTTGAGTTGTAATGAGCAATTATCACAATTTCTGTCGCAGAATACTTGTTCGTATGAATCAGGTTCTTCGTATGTGGTAATTACACCTTCATAATTTCTAAGAATTACTTTATTGGTAGACCATGATATCAGATAATTGGGCATGACCGGAATTTTACCGCCACCACCGGGTGCGTCTATTACATAGGTTGGTACTGCGAATCCGCTTGTATGACCAATCATGCTTTCTATGATTTCTATACCCTTGCCAACAGGTGTGCGAAAATGTGACAATCCTTCCGAAAGATCACATTGGTACATGTAATAGGGGCGTACCCTATTTTTTACCAATTTGTGCACCAGGCTTTTCATGATACGGGGACAGTCATTTACACCTGCCAGCAATACTGTTTGATTGCCAAGGGGGAATCCCGCATCTGCAAGTTTACGCAACGCAGCAGTTGAAGACGCGGTAACTTCGCGGGGATGGTTAAAATGTGTATTAATCCATAAAGGTTGGTGTTTTTTTAACATATCAACTAATTTATCAGTGATACGATACGGCAGTACAACCGGCATTCTGGTACCAATGCGTACAACCTCGACATGGGGTATGGCATGCAATTCAGTTAAAATCCAATCCAGATAATTGTCTGCCAGCATAAGAGGATCACCACCGGACAATAATACATCGCGCACTTTGGGAGTATTGCGTATGTAATCCAGTCCTGCTTTGATATCATCACGTATGGGAATTGAATCTACGTCGCCTACTTTGCGTTTACGCGTGCAATGACGGCAATACATGGAGCATATATTACTGATATGAAACAGTACACGGTCCGGATAGCGATGCGTTACCAGTGGAACCGGACTGTCTTTATCTTCTGCAAGCGGATCTTCCATGTCATGAGCATTCATGATCAATTCGGAAGGAGAAGGAAAGGATTGTTTGAAAACGGGATCATTTTCATAATCGTCTACATCAATCAATGATAAATAATAAGGAGTTATGGAAAGAGGGAATTTATCGAGCGTTTCCTTTAATGCTTTTTGTGTATGCGAAGAAAATTTTATACCCAATAATTTTTGAAATGTTTGAATATCTTTAATAGAATGTTTTATTTGCCAGCGCCAGTCTTGCCATTGTGATTTTTTAATATCAGAGTCAATCTTTTCTGCTAAATTTTGTTGTTTTTCATTATATATAGACATAGGTATTCCTTTATATATATTAATATATACACATTTATATAAACAGGATGAGAGTAGGGGAAAAATCAATTAAAGTAGAAAGAAAAGAGAATAGAACCCGTTTTGGTAAAATTTTTTGAAAATTCATATAAAAACATATATTAATATACGATTATATGGGCCAATGTCAAGGAGTAATCTGGTTTGGTTTTGTTGTTACGCGAAAAGGACCAGGGTTATACTTTGAAACCTTGTGTTTCGAGACGTACCATTTTTATCCGTATATTTCCTGATGCATCCGGAGGATTGTTTAACAGAAAAGTATTTATAATTTCATCAATGAATTGTTCCTTTAAATCCATTGGAACTTTTTCTATATAAGGCAGCCAGGTGGTTCTGAACCAGCCTTTGAGTTTTTCGTCAGAGTCATAAACCATATCTTTGGGTAAAAGTTCGGTTCGTACTGGTTTGAGGCGTGTGTTGATAATCCATTTTTCATAATCTTCCGGGGTGTAAAATCCATATGGGAATGTGAACTCTTGAAAATAAGGTAACCATTCCGGATTGCTGATAATTTGATTAACCACGGTTAATATCTCTGCTGCGTTACCAGAACCGCCCATTTGCAGCAAATATCTGCCACCGGGTTTTAACGCGTTACTGATTCCTGTTAATACAGGTTGGTGCCCTTGAATCCAGTGCAGTGCTGCATTCGAAAATACCAAATCAAACTGATCGTTGTATTGTATATTCAGGGCGTCCATAATAGCAAAATCAAGGTTGGAAAATTTTTGAGAGGGAAACGATTCTTTTGCCAATTGGATCATTTCTTTTGAATTATCTATCCCCTGTACAAGACCATGTGGAAGCATTCTTGCCAACTCTGCAGTTATTTTACCGTCGCCACAGCCAACATCCAGAACCGACTCGCTTCCATTCAAAGCAAGTTTTTGTATCAATTCCCGGGCCCAGTTCAACTGGGCCGAGGAGTGTTTCGCATAGTCGTCTGCGTTCCAGTTGTATTTATTTTTCTTCATTCAACATTTCAACCAGGATACTTGCAGCAGATGCAACAAAATCTGGACAAACAGTTTTAAAGATGTTTTCTTCCATGGCTTTTGCCCGATCCTGTGGGTCATTGATGTCATGTCCAATCAAGTCATTACAAATCAATGTATTATGTATTGCCTGAAATCTTTTTTGAAATTCCTGAACTTTATCATATATTTTGTTTTTTGCGTCAGCATCACTTGCATCTGTGAAACCATATTGCATGCCCAGTATACAGACAGCGCCAGAAACCGCTCCGCAAACATGTCCCGTACGACCTATGCCGCCACCAAAACCACTGCTTAATTTCAATGCTGCATTTTTATCGAGTCCTACCTGTTCAGCAAATGCAGCGAGTATTGCCTGAGAACAGGTAAAGCCTTCCAGAAATGTATTACTGGCGTTGCTTACAGGATCCATGGAATTTCCTTTCATTCTATTTTATAATTCTGATATTTCGGGGTACCATCTGATTGCATTGTTGTAGTATATATCTTTAACTATTTCAGCTTTTAATTTTAAACCTTTAAATTCATTGGGCACATCTTTTGATGTCAGGTGTTTTGCTGTTGTAAAATAGTCCCAGTCTTCCAGCCAACGATTATGAATATTTTTTCTTACTTGATGAAAATCGCTGGTTTCCCGTACTCCAAAATCGGTACCATACAAAATACGGGTTCTGTATTTTTTTAAAAAATTCTGTACTTTATTTCTGTCTTGAACCTGAAGATGGCATATACGGGCAGAAAGATCTACTGCAAGGTTGGGATATTTGTCCAATCGTTTTGCAAGTTCATCCACACTCCACTCTAAACTACCCAAATGACAACCGACAACCCTCAAGTCGGGATGTTTAGCCAGCATATTATCACGCGATGCAATGATTTCTTCATAGGATGGGTAATCAGGATGCAAATACATGTGATACTGTGGATTGTTGGTGAAATATTTTTTGTCATTATTCACTGTCATGGAATCAACCGGCAGCCAGCAATTACGCGGTTCTGCAATATGTGCAACCAGAGTTTTACCTTTTGACGCAATATAATCGAGAACGGGATCAAACCGTTCATCGTCAATCATGATGAATGAGCTATCCGGATTTCGAAAAGTCATACCAATGTCTTTCCATACCTTTACAGCAATGGCACCCATTTGAAAACAGGAATCCAGATAGGCTATTGTATTTTGCTGCCAATCCGGCTCCCCAAAGTGTTCCATACTGAATGTTGCAGCCCAGGATATGTTAACAGGATAGTGTTTGTTTTGAAAAATAGCATAACGCTGCTGTTCATCGATATAGGTTTTACTGGATGAACGCGTATTTATGGTCAATAATCCAAAATGGTCCATTTGTGCCTGTTCAACAAAGCTCTTGTCATAGGTTCTAACATGAACATGTGAATCGATTTTGGGTTGTGAGTAAAAATCGAATTTTTGAGAGCTGCAGGAAAACACCAGCAATAAAAAAAGGATGGAAAGTTTTTTCATAATGGCTCCAAGTATCCGTGAAAATTATGAATTTAAAAGAAATGACAAGAATCCTTTTTAGACTCTTCCTTCATTCACCAGTTGTGCAAATTTCTCAAACGAACGGTTGTAGGTTTTTTCAATGTCATTCGGAAAAACACATGCAGGTAGTTCACGCATTCTGAGATGATATTGAATACAATCGCAGCATACACCTTTACGGGAGCAGGGTTCATAACTACAATTACAGTTTTGCATATTTCTACTTTTTTTACATTCCATAGCGTTCCTCTTTATTCAATCGTTTGTTGAAAAATAAATGAAAAATGCAATAAATTCAATTAGAATTTTACTGCTGCTTGAAATCCAACTTGATTGTTATTCACCTGTTGTATTCTGCTGCCTTCATCAAATATTATATATTCAATTTTAAAAACGGTATTGTGAGATGGAAAATATGAAATGCCAAAAACCAACTCGCTTAGGTCTTTATTTCCTTTTGATGCGCTACGTCCGAGTACGTTTGAGGTGTCCAGATAATCAAGTTCACCATATCGTATTACCGGTCTTATCTTTTCTAATAATTGTTTTGAGATTTGAATGAAATATCCATTCATATTCCCATTTTGAAGAGAATCAGGATTTTCAGATTCAGCTTTTGAATATTCGGCGTAAATGTCTCCAAAAACGGTGTTGTAAATAACATGAGTACCCGCCATAGTTAACTGATATTTGCCATCATCGTCCCATTTACCCTGGTATAGTGATCCACCAATTTCTATGTTGTTGTTGAGCACAAAATTTAAGCGTCCACCTTTTGCCAGATTCTCATTATTGTCTCTATACTGTCTGCTGGAACGAAGATTAGTACCGCTTCCCAAACCATTTATTGTATAAATGTCGTATTGAAATTGAAAATTCTTGTTCAAATTAAAAAAACCATGTAAATCAATTCCAACATCTTTCCAGGCACTGGTGCCAATTTCACGTGCAACTTGAGGTCTTGAAATCGTTGCATTTAATAACGGACCATGAAAATCGTCAAATCTATTAAAGGGTGTTAGAATCGCTCCTATCTTGATGGCACTGTTGGGGAGGATCCAATAATCTATAAAAGCCTGTTCAACAAATGTATTGTTGCCACCGGTACCACCATGCTCCAGTTCCAGCTCTCCATAATAATAAATATTTTCAGCTGCCCAACCAGATACATATAAAGCAAGATAATGAATGTCAAAGTTTGATGCTTTTTGTTGTGAATTAAAATATTCCGTATATAAATAGCCGCCTACAGTTGGATCTATTTGTCCTGTTGTATTTAATTTTTGGCTGGTGCTTTCATCAATAAGAAATTCAGTAATACTTTTAACTTCTTCATCATCCAGTGATGCATAATTTTTCATGGATTTTACAATTCCTGGCCATTCCTGAGTATCATACTCGAATGGCATGTATAATGTGTGGCATCTACCGCATTTATCTTGATATAATGTTTCTCCATCTTGTGCAAATAACATGACAGTGAAAAATAATAGATTAATATAAAAAATATTGGATTTCATAATATACTCCTTTTTAATTATATCTAATCTATTGAAAGGTTGTTATAACATCAATAAATTAATTGATAAAAGTTATTAAATGGAGTAATATTCTGTATATTAATCCGTATGTAGTAACGCTGGCCAGGCGTTTTCTATTGGTTTGTTAATATCCCTGCATTCAATAAAGAATATGCGATTTTTTTTACCAAAATCAGGGTTGATTGTTACCGTATCCAACGGTACAATTGTATTAAACAGCGCCCGCCATTGTACCGGTATATCTTTGGTATCTACATAAAGGCATCGGGATGTTTCGGCATTTCCCGGTCCCCAATATCCATAAACACTATGGGGGGAGAATACCTGAGGTAACTGGTATTTTACATGATAGAACTCTATTGCCGCGGCCAATTGACTGTTGTCAGTTATAATGCTTTTATAATATCCGGGTTCCTGTTCTTTTATAAACGAATGGATCGCTTTTGTTTTTAAATCCGTATCCAATTGCGCACCATATTCAAGCGAATGATGTGATATATATAATGGGGTTATTACGGGCATGTATTCTGATATTTTTTGCTGGTATATTTTTAACCCATTAATTGGAAGGACAGGTGAGGAAAAGGGGAGCAGCAGCAAACCAAATAACATGATGGGTAGTAATATAATCAGTTTAAATGAATTGCCCAGATTTTCCACCAGTGTTTCTTCCATATATATTGCACCGGGGATTAAAAGCATGGGATAAGCAGAGAATAATGATGTGCCATCATTCGTTCCTGCAACAAGGTGAAGTACAAAAACAGTAAGGAATATAAATTGAAAAATTGAATATTCTTTTAGTACTTTGCTTTTAAAAGGCGCAATTATACCTGCTATATATATCGGAATTACAAATATATTGTTGAATATAAACTGTTTGCTGAAAAATCCTGCCAAGGAGTTGTTTGATGAAGACCAGACAGAATGGTTGTTGAACCAGTGATTGATTGGCAGGTTGTGATCAAGCTGCCATGTGATATGAGGTAATAATGCGCAAATCACAAGCAAAGCGGCGTACCATACTTCTTTATGACGAAATGCTGCTCTTTTTTTCAGAATAAAAAGACCTGCAAACAGTCCCAGAACCAGACTCATACTGCTAAAGGCGTTCAAAACTGCCAGCCCCATAAAAAATCCGACAAGAAACCAATTTAGATAATTTTCGGTATGAATGGATTTGATAAAGAAATATAAAACCAATACATAAAACAGACCATCAAATGCAGCAGGAGAAAAAAAACTGTGAATCGATAAATATAAAGGAGTAAGAATATAGGCCGTGCAGGCAAGGGTAATCGCAAATCGGTTACCACCCAGTTCACGGGTGATTTGACCAATCATAAAAACAGTCAGTGCTCCGCTTAGGGCGGGAAGTATGTGCAGTGCAATAATAGATGTACCTATGGTATTTCTGACCAGCCATAATAACAAGATTGAAAATGGAGGAACATCTGCGTAACCCCAACTTGGATTATGACTGCAAGCCAGATAATAGAGCTCTTTAGGATTATAGTGATAATGATTAGCCGCAATTAGAATAATTGCCAGCTTTATAATTGCCAGACCCCAGATCAAACCGTTTTCATTAATGTTGGCCGATCTCCGTTTTCCTGCCTTGGCAGGATTGATTTTTTGCATACAAGCCCCAAATTATGACTTCCCTTATCTTAATACTATACAACAATTAATTGAATTTGGAAAAGCTTTTTTTACTTTTTTTTGTATGTGAAAAAAGGCTGCACAAAAAATATTGTGCAGCCTTTTGGATTAATACAGATCCTTTAATTCGAGCTTTATCGTTTTTTCTTTATCCCCCCGCTGAACTTTAATTTTATATTTTGTACCGCTCTGTTTTTTAAACAATTTTTGAATGGCTTCCAGTTTGTTAAAACTCTCTATGCCTATATCATTAATTGTGAGAAGTATATCTCCTTTTTTAAATCCTGCTTTTTCACCAGGACAGTTTGGTGAAAGATAATGAATATAGAGTTGATCGTTATCATTGTAATAGAGTTGAATACCGCTTTTATCAACCGGTTTCGGTTTGTTGAAATTTTCTCCTTTTTCAAAGATTAATCTCTGGTTTTTATAATCCATATAAAAGATAAAGTTGCTAAATAAGGGATTACCCATTTCGCCAATTAATCGATCGTTGGCATATGCACCTGTTGATGAATCCGTTGGCAGATCTATGTAGGGATTATCGATGGTAAAACCGGCAAAAGAGAGGGTTTTAAATTTAGAACGCTTTTCCTGCATTTCACCACCGGCACCACCGCCCATATACAATACGCCATCCTTACCAAGCAGATTGTTCTCGCTGGCAAAGGGATAGTGAAAGGAGAGAGAACCTGAACCAATATCAACTCCCCATATGCCAGTGTATTTACCATCAACAGTGGCAGGGAAGCTAAACATTTTACCGGAAAGAGGTGCGTCTAATTGGCTGCCGTCTCCGGCATATTCAAAGGCATCGGGATCGTAAAACGATAGGGTTTCGTTGGCATAATCAATTTTGGTAACAAATCGTGAGAGAAAATCATAGCCCAGAATTCCTGCCAGCTTGATTCCCAAACCTTTTTCGATAAACGTAAAATCCAATGCTGCTACTGTCTGACTTTTTAATCGAATACCTTTTATGCTGTATTCAGGAATCTCTAAAAATCCAAATTCAACGGTATTGTTTACACCTTCTCCCTTGAGATTTCCGCTGATCTCCCAACCCATTCTTTCCGCGTATTGGCGGTTGATACAGGTCACGTCCGCGCCGTTATCAAGAACCCATAATTGTACATCATTATCAATGGTTACATATAAAAAGACATGATTGTATATATATTTAAAAGGAATGTTTTCTGAACTGTTGCCTTTGATGAATTCAAAGTCTTTGACATCTTGATCCGGGATCTGAAATAAGGATTGATCAATTTCCATATTGGATTCCCAGTTCATTACCTCTATTTTTTGTTCTTGCCCAGTATTCACTTCTGTGATATTGTATAAAAAGGGTTTGATTAATCCATTTACAGTTCTAAAATCTGAATATAGAGTTTGGGTTTCATAGTTGTTTTCAAAATCACAGGATTTGAGCTCGTAAAAGTCTATTGTGCTATAGTATCGTACTTTGAGATTTTTATTGATTGAATTTGAAATAGTGATTTTATAGCAATCGGTTCCTCCAACCGGTTCAATACCTCCAAATTTCAGTGTAAACATTTCAGTATTGGGATCCATAAATTCCATTTGTTCCATAGCCTGTGATATTTCCCGCTTTTCCAAAGTGGCTTTATCACGATTAATTTTTAGTTTGCCATTCGAATCCACAATCCAACTTGTATTCCCGTCATCTCCTTCAACCTGTTTCAAAATTTGAAGATCGAGTTCCTGTCTGCTTTTTCCGGGAATCTCGTTCCATTGCTTCACAGTGCCTTCCAGTCCTGCAAGAGATAGCTTGGCTTCCATAAAAGTTGTTTTTTCCTGTTTATGCTTTTCCAATCCACCGGTAGCCTCGTAATGTTTTTGTAAAATCTGCAATGGATCGGTCATTGGGTTTGATATACCGGTTTGGGATATGACAAACAATATCAGAGATGTAATGATTAAATTGAATTTCAAAGTGTCCTCCTCAAATGATAATGGTTATGAAAATTGTTCCATAAAGTCATGGAATGCATGGGTACTGCTGGTTTTGATGGTATCATAGTGGTCCAGATAACCCAATAGTTCTTTATAATCCGTTCCATTTTCAATCATACTGCGAATTTGGGTAAAGATGAATTCATCGGAAAAACCATTGTGCATCATGAGCGATAAAAACAGGTTTTTACTCCAGAAAGCCTCATAAACACGTTCTTTGTTCAGATTGATAAACGATAACAGGTATTCGCGCCCATCCGCAATAATGTTGAGCCACTCTCCATAAAATTTTTCAACCAGCTGACTATCTGTTTTATTATTGACGACCAGGCAATTCTTGATTTCTGTGGGTTCATACGTTTTCACCATCACCCTGGTGCCTGATGCCGCTACTTTTTCAATCTCGTCACGCAATAGGGGAAGCAGGGCTGGAAAAATATCGATCAACAAAATATCCTGTGCTTTGGTAATGAGTGTGCTGGCCCGGGACAGAATATCCTGTATGTTTTCTAGCCGATAAATACCGCCTTCTACGGTTGGCGTTTTGTAATGTTCAAGCTGCTTTTCAAGTTCCTGACGTTTTGTATTAAACTCGATTGTCTTATAGTCCAGATATTCGGCAATGGGAACTGCCGTATAGATACGGGTTTTTTGGCTTGAATCTGCAAGTATGAGTTGTTTTGCCTGCAGTGAATTCAATGCTTTATAAGTATTTGGAACCGGCTTGTTGAGAATTTGCGCTATTCGATATCCTGTGGAATTGGGATTTTGCAGTAATACCAAATAGATCTCGGCTTCCAGTTTGGTTAACCCGAATTGGACCAGATTTGCGATTTCAGTTTCTTTCATTTATAATCCTGTGTATTAGTTGCTTTATAGAACTAGTACGATCACTGCTAAAAAAGGTTTCAATTTAATTAAAATTGAATATTTTATTTGAATTGCACTTGAATTATAATGCTAAAACCATTACTTTGTTTTTTCATTTGAATACGAGGTTGGTGACATGGGACGAATTTCCAAAGATGAATATTACCTGAACATTGCCCGCGAAGTAGCAGGACGAAGTACTTGTTTACGCCGGATGTATGGTGCGGTGATTGTTAAAAATGATCAGATCATTTCAACCGGATACTGTGGTGCGCCGCGAAATACTAAAAATTGTGTGGATATTGGTGTTTGCATCCGTAAAGAAATGAATATAAAACATGGCCAGCATTATGAATGGTGCCGTTCAGTTCATGCGGAACAAAATGCTATCATTCATGCATCACGTCTGGATATGCTGGATTCTACACTTTATTTACTGGGGATTGATTCAGAGAGTGGAGAGACACTAGCGATCTCTGAACCCTGCAAGATATGCAAGCGATTGATTATAAATGCCGGTATCAAATATGTTGTAACTTTGATCGATGGTGTAAATGTAAACCGTATTGATGTGGAAAACGCCTGGGTTAATCGAAATATTGACGAGATTGCCCTGGAAGATGGAAAATGGATATCTACCATCAACCAGGACTAGTTGATATTAATTTTTATTTAATCCGGATGTTTCAATAATATCCGCAATCCGATGTGCCGCTTTTCCATCGCCATAGGGATTCACTGCTTTGGCCATGGACTGATATGCTGTATTGTCAGTTAAAAGCTGTGTCATTTTACTCACAATTGCTTCCTGTTCAATGCCAACCAAAACAGCCGTTCCGGCTTTTACCGCTTCGGGGCGTTCTGTTTCAGTACGCATAACAACCACCGGTTTTCCCAGTGCGGGAGCCTCTTCCTGTAGACCACCAGAATCTGTCAGCACAATATGGGCGTCTTTCATCAATGTGGTAAGATGTCTGTAATCCACCGGTTCAAGCAAGTGGATACGTTCTTTACTGTCCAGTAATTCATGTACCGGTTTTTGAATATTGTTGTTAAGATGTACCGGATAGACTATCTGAATGTCTTTGTGGGTTTCAGTTAGTTCAATCAAAGCTTTGCAGATATTGCGAATAGGTTCACCAAAGTTTTCCCGCCTGTGCGCGGTAACCAGAACCAGTTTATCTCCATTGCTGCAAAATTGTTCCGTGAATCCTTGAACCGGTTTGTGTTGCAACACATAGTGTAAAGCATCAATAACAGTGTTTCCGGTTACATGTATGCGTTCCGGTTCTGTACCTTCCTGGATCAAAGATTCATGATTGCCCTGGGTTGGAGCAAAGTGAAATTCAGTAATTACACTTATCATTCTGCGGTTTGCCTCTTCCGGATAAGGAGAATACATATCACCGCTGCGTAATCCCGCTTCAATATGCCCAACCGGGATCCGTTCATAAAAGGCAGCCAATGCACCGGTAAATGCTGTGGTGGTATCTCCCTGAACGAGAACAAGATCGGGACGTGTTTGTTCAAACACATCCCTGAATCCTTTAACTGATCTTTCTACAATCTGGTTCAATGTCTGTCCCGGCTGCATGATCTTTAAATCAAAGTCCGGTTTTATGTCAAAAATGTCAAGTACCTGGTCCAGCATTTCCCGATGCTGTGATGTGGAAACGGTAATCGTGTTGATGGTTGATCGTTTTTGCAATTCCAAAATTACCGGCGCCATTTTGATCGCTTCCGGGCGTGTACCAAAAATGACCATAACATCAATGGGTTTCATATAAAAACATCCTTTATTTATTTTATGTACGACATTTGGATCGTCTGGCTCTGAATTCCATTTTTAATGGTGCATAGATATATACCGCTGGAGACCAGCATGCCATTGTTGTTTTTACCATACCAGTGAATATTATGGTAACCGGCATGTTGTTGACCTTCATACAGGGTTGTTATGTATTCACCACGAATATTATGGATCTTGATTTCCACATATCCTGGATTGGGCAGTGAGTATGAAATTACTGTTCCTGCATTAAAGGGATTGGGGTAATTGTTTTGTATTGCAAAGGTCTCGGGAACATTTACATTAACATGTAATGTATCCAGTGTTGAGACTGAACCATTGTAATCTATTTGAAGTAATCGGTAATAATACTGGTTTGGCCCAACATTTTCATCAACATACTCATAGGCTTCGTTTTTATGGCTGGTACCGTTTCCACTTATAAAACCAATGGTGTCAAAGGTTTTATTGTCCGTCGAACGTTGTATTTTGTAACCATAATTGTTGTGTTCGGTTGCTGTTTCCCAATACAACTCTACAGTATTATTGTTGACAATTGCCGTAAAGCTTGCCAATTCTACAGGAGTTATTGTTGAATTCCCTTCAAATGCAAGAACCCGGCTGTCGTTTGAACCTCCCAAGACTTCTACAATACCATTGCCGGTAACATCTCTTAATGACGATACAGTCAAAACATCACCCAGGAATGAATCAGACCAGATGACATCTCCCGTTCCACTTGAAGCGCCACTGATTACTGCAATATCGTTATTACCCGTACCCAGCAGACAGTCCTGAACGTTGTCATTATTCACATCCGGGATAGCCGCAACATCCCAAACATCACCATTGTATTGTTTATACCAAATGGTAGAGCCATCGTGTCCCGAAATCATGTATACTTTATTATCTGCAGATCCGGCCAATACATCGGGTTTTCCATCACTATTTGCATCGTCAGTACTGGCAATACTGTGTATGGATGCACCAGCAGTAAATGTCCAGAGAATTGTTCCATCGGTACCAGACAGGCAGGTTACTTTATCATTTTCACCACCAGCGAGACATTCATTTTCTCCATCCTTGTTCAGATCAGAGATCATGGCGACCGAGCGGACATCGCCCGTTGTGGTTTGCCATATTACTCGTTGTCCCGGTATATTCATTTTACCGGAAAGACAATAAGTATTATCATCAACAGATACTGCAAAAATATCATCATAACCGTCATTATCAACATCACCCGCGCGGGTAACATCATAAACGGTACTTCCAGTCTTGTAACTCCAGATTAAGCTGCCATTAGCGCCTGAAAGACAGTAAACATAATCATCATTACTGCCCACAACACAATCCTGAACTCCATCGTAATCGACATCGTTTGTTACGTCAACACAATACGCATCACCGCCGATGGTATAAGACCAAATCTCTGCACCTTCATAAGTGGGATCTCCGGATATGCAATAGACCGTATTATCGGCAGCACCGGCTATGGCATCATCAATACCGTCATTGTTAACGTCCAGTATGGATTCTGTTGCCCAGACATCTCCGGTAAAGGTAGCGGACCAGATGATTGTTCCTTTGGCATCTCCACCGCCTTCAACACAATACAAACGGTTGTCAGATGCAGCAACCAGTACGTCCTGTAAACTGTTGTCATTTACGCTATTGATGGGATAAATAGAATTAACCCACCAATCGGCTGAAAACTCCCAGAGTTGGTCCTGGGCAAATATAAATTGATTTGATATCAATAAAATGAGCAAGAGTAGCATTTTTTTCATTTTGAACTCCTTGAAATGCTGTTAAAATCCTAATCCATACCAAAAGAGTATCCCAAACCGGTGGTCCGAGTAGTTGAGACCATGATGTAAAGGATACCGTCCTTTTCGTTTTAAATACTGGCCATCCAGTGTTTCGTAAAATAAACTTAGATCCAAATCAGACCAGGGTTTAAGCCTGAAACCCAGTCCATATTCAAATTTATTGTTCCAATAATCTTTATTTGTATCCCACGCGTAATAGAATGCACCGTAAACATCAAATGCCATTTTACCAACTCTTACCAGACGTTCACCCGCTCGAATATTGGTATATGATGCAAAGTTGTTATCATCCCGTTTGTACCTTACTGCGTCTGCATAGATCTCATCCCAAAAACTGAGGGGGATGTTGGTTTTCCATTTCTTTTTATACTCGTTATCCAGACCCTGCCAGAAAATAAATCCGTATCGCATATCTTCATAAGTATCGCCATATGGATTGGGATTATTTGTATTGTTATCACCCATATACCAGCCGCGAATATATTCATAAAAAACTGCAACATAAATTTTGGAAAAAAAACGAATGCGGGTTCCGGTGATCAATTCACCGCGATTGTTCCAATAATCTTTGTTAGCATCGCTGCCATAACGCTGTTTAAAATAAAATTCAGCGGATTTAACAAGCCCCAGTTCAGGGAATTTTACACCTTGAATGAGATGGCCCGCAGTAATGGTATTATTACCTTCCCGTTCAAAATTTACGGTTTCATCATAGGCTTCCGCAAAGAATTTGGGATTCAAACCCGGTAACGAGTAGGCACATGTGCTAAAAAATAGACCCAGGATGCAATTATATAATGCAATTTTTTGTAATGAGAATTTCATCAGGCTTCCTGCTCGCTCGGTACATTTACCTCAAATCGTTCGGTTTTGTCCCATTCGCCAACCTTGTGACGCCTGAAATCGAGCGAGAGGGCTTTGAAAACTACATATAGCCATAATTGACAATATGTAAAATACATTAACAGGGTGTATAATAAATTGATGCCTGAATCTTCATGTTCATAAGATAAAACGACCACAATTTCCAAAACAAACAGGATGTATGCAGAAACCCATACTCCGAAATAAGGCCCTGGAACATTCAATGCCACAACTCCGGTAGCGCTCAGGAGGAACAACATGTGTGAAATGACAATTGCAGCCAGAAAGAGGTAGTACAGTGCAAATAAATAAAAGAATTCCATTAACAGAAAACGGCTTTTAAACTTGAATGTATCGGGAGCAAATTTTTGCAATACATAGTTATTACCACGCACCCAGCGAGTACGTTGTCTGATCCAGGTTGATATTTTTTCGGGTTCCTGTTCCCAGGTAACACTGGTGGGTACAAATTTGATCTTGTAACCCAATCTGTAAATTCTTACACTGATTTCGGAATCTTCAGTGATCGCTTTGGGGTCCCAGCCGCCGCATTCTTCAATGACAGATTTACGAACAACATAATTGGTCCCCGGCAGAATTGCAATCCGAGAAGTTTTGTAACGCCCGGCCTGTAAGATCCATTGAAAGGCCATGGTTTCGATATTGATAAAACGGGTCAAACTGTTTTTAGCGCGATTGATGGTTCTAAATTTACCAATAACCGCTGCCAGTCCATCATCCTGACTGAGATGAGAAACAAGAATTTTTAAGGAATCCTTTGAGGGATTATTATCTGCATCGTAAATTGTAATGAGATCATGACTGCAATGCGTTAACCCAATATTCAGGGCATATGCTTTGCCGTGTCCCCGGTCACCTTCAAGCGTAACCAGTTTGATACGTTTATCCTTTTCAGCCAGAGCTTCCACCAGAGCTGCTGTGTTGTCTTGAGATGCGTCATTAATTACTACCACTTGAAGCATTTCAGGAGGATAATCCAGACTTTGGATACGTTCTATGGTTTTCTCGATAACCAGTTCTTCATTATGTGCTGGGATCATGATAGATATCGGTTGGGGATTAACCGGGGTTTGTTCCAACTCTTTATCGGTTTTCATAATATCGAACCTGTATCTGTTACCTGCAATGGTTAGAAATAACTGGTAAAGAATCATAGCCCACGTTATGGAAACACTCAGTAAAAAGAGTATATCTAGAGATGTGTGCGAAAAAGGCAAAATAACTCCTGCTGTTTTAAATTGAAGCGCGTTTACGACGAATTGTATTTTGCAGATATAAAGTTGACAAGAACAAACCTGCCAAAATGCCCAGTATTACAATCATACCTGAAATGACAACACTGGTGTATTTGAGCGTTTGGGTACCATTTGTTTGTGTATAGATGGTTACTGTATGTTCACCGGCGGGTAGACGTAATGAATAGCCCAGTTCACCTTTGATAGCGGGGATGTTCAACTCTTCTTCATTAATAATGATAGAAATTGGATTTTCAGATAATACTAAAATATTGGGTGCGTCTGAGCGATAGGTGATTTCGATTCCACGTGAAATGGATTGCGCATCAAGCAATTCACCCGACAGTTCCACCAGACGAACATCCGATTTGAATTTTTTGATAAATCCGTTATACCGTGATATCGGTTGAATTTTGTGTAATCCTGCGGGAATGATTGCACGTCCCTGATAATAAGCCGGCCAGATTACACCATTCAACATGATGTCTTTATGAGCATCTCTGTCAAGCAGGGTATTGACTGTATAAGGTGTTTCAATCAGCCATTCGTTATTGTTTATACTTTCCCGGGCATTATTTGCAAAAACATACGTGAGCATGGGGAAATCAACCTCATATAAACTGGCTTCAGAATAAACAGCAACACGTGTATTATTTGCAGACGCAGCTTTTGCCAGTTGAAATAGTTCCAGTCCTGTAGGTTGTCTTGTTGGGGCCAGCGTAATATTGGTATCGCGCCAGGGTACCACATTTATATCCAGAATCATGTTATTATGATAGTCAAGAGACGAGTATTCATCCAGAATCTTGGTGTAACGTTCCGGACCCAGTGCCCATAATGGCTGCGGATCTTCAATTTGAATAGTAAAGGGGTATTCATCTATCCATTGTAGAATTCTCTTGGTGTTTGTTGCTGTTGCTTTACCAATTTCCGGCGAGAAAATATTTTCAAGCGTTGTAACCAGAATTTCCCATTCACGACCATTTTTACGACGAAGCTCGTGCATGAATTTTAAAAATTCACCATGCAGATAAAAGACCCTGTCTTCTCTAAATTGCTGGAATTGTTCAACTGCTTGTTTATTGCGTTTCCAGTAATAGGGGGAGGCCGTAGCAAACAAGCTTTTGGGATCGTAACCATATTTTTGCGAGTACATGTTACGAACATAATCGTTCATGGGAGTCATATTTTGTGGAGCTTTGAATCCTTCCGGAGATTCATAATAAAGTTCAGCAAAATTGATCCCGTCCCAGTCATATTCCAACAGGGCTTTTTGTAATTCATCAAAAATGGCTTGCCGGCATTCGGGCAAATCTACAGCCATATTACGACGCCAGTCAATATGTGCTTCTTCTCCGGTTGCAGTTATTTCTCTCCATTCCGGGTGTTTATCCCAAAATTTTTGACTAACATGCGGAATTTCAAGCCATGCATAAACCAGCATGGCGTTCTGGTGAGCAAGTTCTATAAGACGTTCATAATCATAGGTATATTCTTCATAAAAATGCCAGGTTGAAACATATATTCGACGAACACCAAAGTTGCGCCACATTTTAACGAGTTCTTCAATGCTGATATCTTCACGGTCACCCGGCTCAAAATAGATTTCTACTGTATTTCTGCGAACTGTAGGAACCAGGTTAAACTGTCTTTTCAATAGATCAATAAAATAGGGGAAACGAGCATATCCATAATCAGTAATCGGATCAAATAATGTACCCATAAACAGGTACTTACCCTCACCGTATTCACCGCCAATGACCACAGGATCACCAGAATCTTGAATGCTGTAATATGAAACATAATCAATATCAACATCAAACGCACGCAGGGTATCTGGCGTTTTCCAGGTCATGTTTACACCGGGATAATATTCATCATACACATTATTGATAACGATTTCCTGATCGAGTTCAATAATGCCAATATTATTGGCAATATTTGAGTGCTTTTCAAAAACGACATTTAGACCGTTTTGTAAAGCATACGAGATGAAAAGATTTTGCTGCTCTGTTAACCTGTCTGCTGCTGCCTTGGGTACAACCAGCATGTTGATATCATCAGGAATCTCTATCAGGTTTTCAAAAGGTAAAATTTGTACATCAATGCCAACTACCTGTAATGATTTGATCAGATTGTTTTGTGAAATACCCGCAGGGCCTGTTGCGGTAGAATCAACAATAATTCCGGCACTTATTGGAAAAGAACCTTCATCTATTAATGATTTTGAGTTTGTGTTAAAGATGGTTTCAGAAAGTTCGGGAACATTGGGTGTTATTGTACTAACTGCTCTTGCAAACAGTCCTTTGGGTTTATCATCCAGTTTTTCTGCAATGAAAATCCAGCCGGTGGGCACCTTGACATCTTTATTAATTGTTTCAGTCAGGCTAGAGTCTGAATAAAATTCGTTCTTTTTCCTGCCCTTTATGTCCATATAAAATTCATGGTAATACTGTCCATCTAATGTAAGGCTTATCGAACCATCACCGGTTAGCGCCTGGTATTCCGGAGCTATAACCTTGGATGCTGTATAGCGGGGAGACGTAAACGTGTAACCCATTTTTTTCAGTCCGGGCACAATGGTTTTTAAAGCATTATGATCAACAAATGTGTGGAAAAAGAAACTGGCTACTCCGTCACGAATTGCAAGATTATGTTCGGCAGCTTGAAGCATGGGTGCGGGATTCGGATCGTCAAGAGGGATATAACCCAAATTTTCTGGAATGATCTTGTTGCCCGCAGTATGATTATAAATCATATAGGGCAATAATTGATCCGAACCATGTTTATCTACTGTTTGTCTGCGTTCATAAGCGGTATTGAAAAACTTATTAATGACGCCATAATCCATTTGTGATGCAGCATAATGAGGCGTTTCCCAAATGATTGGATATATACCATTTTCTTTAAATGCCTGCAAGCCTGACAGTAACTTTTGTCTTACATATTCCTTCGAGTCTGAGAACAGTACCTCTTCGGTCATACCATCCCAGAACTCGTAATCTGCTGTGGTTTCACCTCTGAACTGATGGGTTGATCCATGCATAATTATGGTTGCACCCGATTTCATGGATTTGTGCACAAAATCAACAAAATCCGGCATGTCATTCAATGTGGCTGTTAAATTGGATTCAGGATCCAGGTAATAGGGAACAATACCAATGCTATAAGGTGCATCCTGAGATTTCAGGTAACCGGTTACTTGTTCAAGCGCTTTTATGTCTGAAATGGGATGAATATCTTCAATTCGGATCAGTGCGAGTTTTTTCGGTTTATGGTCTTCTCTTACAATGTCATGCAGCATATCACTGATAACAATGTGTCTTCCGCCTTCGGTTACAAAAGCGGTCGGTAAATCCGCAAAATACCAGAGATTACTGCTTTTAATAACATAAGGGAGGCTGCCTTGATTGCCCTGCATTTCAACCAATACGCGACATTTACTGCTGTCAGTAATGGTTGTTTCTACATAAGATGGGTCAAATCGGGGCAGGTCATATCCTTTAAAGGGCACTGTCTGATATAATGAATCATGATGAATAGCATTTACATAAAAACCGGTCTTTTCCAGTCCAATATTTTTAATATATTGATCAACTCCGTAATTGATCCAGCACAGATCTCCGTCAAAGCTTTTCAATGCAGTGAGGACCGAATTGGGAATCTGAAATTTTTCATCAATACCAATATAAAATATGGTTTGTAACGAGTCCATAGCAGGTAATTGAATATCATTACCCAATTGGATAAATTCTATATTTGTTTTAAAATGGCTGAGAAGGCTGGCAATTTGTTTTGCGTCATTTTCTCCACTAGGATCCGTTAATACCAGAATATTCTTTGTTGGCACATATTCCAAAGACGGTTTAATTACTGACCATGCGTTCATTTCATCCAGTAAATGGGTATCGTAAATATCTACATGTTCTATACCTGCATCTTTGCTATACTGTATTGCATTGTTCAACTGTTCAGCATCTACCTTGATCTGTCCAAATGAGGTTTGTTCAAGATGTGCGATCAATGTTGCACGGTCATCTACAAATTTGACAACCGTTTTAGCGGCATTTGTTGTCCATTCTGGTGTAAAAATATTGGGGGCATTATAGTAATCCGCCCATTGCTGCCACATTAATTCAAGGTTGATCCAGTCTGGCGGGGATTTATAATCCAATACACCATCCAGGTAAAATCCGGATTTTAGTTGTTGTTCAGCAATTGTTAATAATCTGCCATTAGCGTTTGCGGTAACGACAGATGTAATGCAGGATAATTTATTATAGCTATTTATCAGTTCAACAGATTCATTCAAGGTTTTTGTAAGTGCTTTTGAAGTATAAAGGGGATCCTCAGATCGGGAACATTGCTCACCATAGCAGCGATGGTCATTCCACTTGACAATGGGTTCTGCAATATCAACTCCATCCAGATCTGGGTAATTGTCCAGAATGTCTTTAATAAAACCCATCCACCAACTACGGACCTGATCATTTGCCGGGCAGAGAAAATAATCTTCAGGATTGGGCTGGTAATCGCTTCCATCTGAATTTTTAACGCGCCAATCAGGATTGTTCTCCCAGGCAGATTTATGAAGAAACGCGGGAATCCATGCAATAATTTGCATATCACCCGTTTCACGGGCTGCATTAATGATGTGTGATAAAAGATCCTGTTTGCCATAATCCGCCATGATGTTAAATTGATAGTCAGTAACATATTTAGCACCATAGGCAGGATCATATACTTTGTAAAATACAGTATTGATTCCGTTCGATTTCCAGGCTTGAAGCAGGGACTGAGCCATCTCTTTGATTTCAAGATCTGAATCATAGTAATACGATGGATCAAAACGTACTGCATTGATTTGATTAGCTTCGGGATCAAGGCCAAGGTTTTGAGAAAAAAGAGATTGATACAAAAGGATTAAGAGTAAAGACAAAAAGGGGAGACGAATACGCATACTGCTCATAAATTTTTACCGATTTTTTTTATTTTTGCTCTAGTTTTAGACAACTGTATAATGCAAATTATATACCGTTATTACAAACTGAAACAAGCACTTTCCGGTATTGTTTTTATTGTACTTATTTTAGTTGGTTCGGTAAATAAATGAATGGAATCACATAATTGTATATAATTGATTTACAAAAATGTAATTGAACATCATCTATAATTATATAATATAGAGAAAAATTCCGGGTTTGAAGAAAAATAATTTACCGGTAGAATGTTTTTATGATTTAATTTTTAACTTTCAAAAACAGATTTAAGATCGTTAGCCAGTTTTTGTGTGGTTAACGGTTTAAGTATAAACTTTTTAATACCTGCTCGTTTTACCAGAGATTCGTTTACGCTGTCACTAAAGCCCGTACATAATATTATCGGTTTTTGAGAATCTATGCTCAATATGGATTTTGATAAATCAAGTCCGGTCATTTGAGGCATGTTCATATCGGTTAATATCAGGTCAAAGGATTCAGGCGAATCTTTGAATGTTTGTAAAGCCAGGGGGCTTTCTATAAAAGCAGTTACCTGATAACCTAGTTTTTCAATCATTTTTTTTTGAATATCCAACACGTCCTTGTCATCATCTACCAGTAATATGTGTTTTGATGGTTTTGCGCTGTTTTTTTTGTCCAGCATGGTATCAAATGTTGGAAGATAACAGGTAATGTTGGTACCGCTGTTTTCTTTACTCTTTATTTGGATATCTCCATCATGCTGTTTGATCAGGCTATAGGATAGTGATAATCCCAGGCCTTTGCCTTTTTGTTGAGTAGAATAATAAGGATCGAATATGCGCTCCAAAGCGTGCGGTGGAATACCCACTCCCGAATCATTAACATGTAAAATGATGAATTCACCTGGGGCCAGGTCTAACAGTTCTTCACTTATAAATTGTCCATCCAACTCACCCTGATGGATTTTTACAGTAAGGGTACCACCTTTATTGGCCATCGCCATGTATGCATTTGTACACAAATTCATTAAAATATAATACATATTGTTTTCATCCATAAGTACCGGATGCATATCTGGCGCAATATCAATATCTACATTGATAGTAGGGGGCATTGAAATTGTAAGTTTTTTCATTACATCGTCCATCACCTCATCAAGGTAAACCGGTTGGGACTTGAAATTTGCGGGTTGTGCAAGTGTATGGATTCGTGCAGATAGGTCTGATGCCTTGTTTACTGATTTGAGAATATTTTGCAGGTATCTTTCTGTTTTTTCATCATGGGTGTTGAATTCAAGCAGCATTTCAGTATAGCCAACAATGGGACTCAGAATGTTGTTAAAATCATGCGAGATACCTCTGGCCATAGTCTTGATGGCTTCCATCTTTTGATTTTGATTGGCAACTTTTTGCTTTTTGGCCATTCTTTCATCCAGATTGCGTTTGGGACTGATATTTCTGACCATTCCCTGGAAACCAATAACCGTTCCGCTTTCATCACGTATAGTCCAGGCTTCTTCACTAATCCAGATGACTGAATTGTCCTGCGTATATATCTGTGAAATAAAGTTTTCTGCATACCCCTCAGAGTCAATTATTGCAAGTAACTTTTGTCGCTGTTCTTTATAAACATAAATATTCTGAACATTATCAATGGATTCTATTAATTCTTTGGCACTAGAATATCCCATAATTCTGGCCATAGCCGGATTTACATGCAAAAATTTTCCATCAGTTGAGCTTTGATAAATACCGGTCAGAGCATTGTTGAAGAGATCTGTATAATATTTTTCAGAATTCATTTTAACCTGCAATTTTTAAATAATACATCATAGATTTATTAGCAAAAAATAAGCCATAATTATATTGTAGAAAGTTAGTGTAACTTGTTGTTTTTTTTGTTTGCTATCTTGCAGTATTCAAGAAGATATTACATTAATGTGATAAAAAGTACATATTGGATAATTATTTCAGGGTACGGGTATGGTAAAATGGAATTCGCTTCCTTGATCTTTTTTACTGTTTGCCCAAATATTGCCTTTATTGAGTTCAACAAAGTGTTTGCAAATATCCAAACCCAAGCCACTGCCTTTTTCTTTTGCGGTACCATATGTGGATTTGAGGTTGAGAGCAAAAATGCTATCAATATCCTCTTGATTAATGCCTACACCCGTATCTATAATACTTGTTCTGATGTGTTTTTTGATTTTTTTTGCTTTTATCGTAACAGAACCACCCGGTTGTGTGAATTTCAATGCATTTGTTAACAAATTTCTAATAACGGTGGTTGTCAGATCCGGGTCTGCATAGACTTTACAGTTTCCTTTTACCTGGGAAATTAATTCTATCTCTTTTTTCCTGGCCATTGGTGCAACAAATCTTACATTTTCATCGATGACATCTTTTAAAGCAAATATTTTGAAATCTACTCTGATTTCATTTTTCTGGTTTTTAGCCCAGAGCAACAGATTTTCGAGCAGGTTGTAGGTCATGTCTGCGGATTTTAATAATTCCACAGTCAGTTCTTTAGATTTTTGTTCATCAATATTTAAACTCTTGTCTACCAGAAGCTCAAGAACGTTTTTAATACCCCCAATGGGATTACGAAGATCATGCGCAATGATTGAAAAAAGTTTGTTTTTAGTATTATTATTTGCTTCAAGTTCGTTTGCTTTTGTTTGCAGCATTGCTACGGCATTTTCTCTGCTCTGGTTTATCCATGTAAATAATGCAGCTATCAATAGTGTGAAAATGGTTATAATAAAGAAAAGAATTGAAAAACTGTGTTTTGTATTATCTACTTGGGAAACAATATCCCTATTGGGGAGAACTGAAATTAATTTTAAACCCGTTTTGATAGATGAATTTCTTGAGCCTGGTTTTTTTTGAATATAATAAAGATCCTGCTGGATTGTAGAGTATAGATATTCAAATCCGTTCATGTTCAGGATTCCGGCATTACTGGTTTTTATGGAATCCCAAACTATTGGGTAGGTTGAAGAAAAGGGGGCCTCGAGTTCTTTTGGATTAATCCATACTGAATCTGCCAAAGGATGTATTAAATAATCACCATTTGCGTCTAACAAAAACAGGCTGGAAGATATACCGGTTATTATCTTTTCGGGATGATATGTAAACATCAAAGTGCCATATGACATACCTTTTTTATCAATAATCAAAGTGGCAATTTTTGCAGTTTTGTTTTTAACCGGGTGTTCAGGTTCAAATTCAGTGTTGATATGAAAAGAGGAAAGATAGATTTCATCCGGTTTTAATTCAAGGATTTGTTCAATTTCCTGATCGGATGACAGATTCCCAAGAATATCATCAGGTACACTGGTTGGAAAGCCATTATTATACTCTATACAGATTTTTTCTTTACCATCGGTGCCTATTAATCTTATGGTATCTATGTATGGATTTTCCTCGATAAAAATAATCCAATCCTGAATTATGTTTTCACGATTTCCATTAATGATATAGTTTTGTATTATTTTGGATTTTGATAGATAGAGAATGTCAGAAGAGATCTCATTAATTACAGATTGAATATTTCTGGCAGCATCATCCAGATCATTCTGTTGGACCAGTCTGGTGTTGTTTGTTATCGAGTGGACTGTTGCATTATAGCGTATTGCAAGTAAAGACAGACTGAATAAAAGAAATACGCTCCATGCTGATAAAAAATACAGAATTGATCTTTTTTTGCCTGATATACTAATCATATGATTATATTCTATTTATATGAAAATATAAAACTACCCGTGTACGAATAAATATATTAAAAAAGGTATTGGGAAACAAGCATTAACCTGCTATTTTAGATAAAGAATTTTTATGTTTTTATTGATATTTCCGGTAAACACTACCAAATATATACCACTACTTGTATCATTTCCGTAATTATTTTTACCATCCCAGAGAAATTTATATTCTCCTGCATCCATTGTTTTGTTGACCAATTGTTTGACTTTTTGGCCTAGCATATTGTATATGGATACATCCAATTCCTGCTGTTTATCTATTCCAAATTCAATCATTGTTGATGAATTGAAAGGATTAGGGTAACTGGATAAATGTACTGAAAAGGTTTCTGGTATAAGGGCAGGGGAGATATCCGTTAGCGGATCAAATTCTATGGCACCCATATCGGGAGCGGTCCCTATATAGTCATAGTTTTTATCAATCCATAACGTATCTGAATCGAAAATAAGCTCTGTTGTACCTGCATCAATACAGGGAGAATGTTTTGACAGAATTGCGTCTTGATAAAATAATGGATCTTGCACAATGTTGCCATCCATCCAGTTTATTGTATCGTTATCATTAAAAAGCATTCCTTCATAGCCATTGTCAATCATGGAATGAGATACTGCAAGAGAACAGGCTATTTCATCATGCATTATTGCAATTGATTGAGGAACATCATCCCATAATATGGAATTAACCAAAACAGGATTCGAACCACGCCAGCAGAAAATACCCCCGCCATATTGGTCCGCGGTATTGTGAATGGTTGTAACATGACTCAGTACAGGGCTTGAATTTTCAGAACAACTGATTGCAGCTCCCCAATTTGCGGTAGTATTGCCTTCAAAAGTAACACGATGCAGCCTGGGACTGGATTGATAACATACCAAACCGCCACCTGCATTTTCTGCGTGGTTGTTAGTTACCCGCGTGTTTGACAGTAAAAGCCTGGTATTTTCGCAAGCTAAACCGCCGCCATAAAGGGCAGAATTATTTTCAAATGTTGAATTGCTTATAGAAATATCTGAATCATACATATAAAGGCCACCACCATTGGTGCCGCTAATGTTATTGATAAATTCAAGACTGTCCATTTCTAAAGCAGAATTAAAGACTGCCATGCCGCCACCTTCTTCATTTTGGTTGCCGCCAACATTTGAATCAAACAAAATGTTTTTTAAATACCCGGTACAATAATCTATTTTAATACCCCCGCAGCCAGAAACGACCCTACTGTTATTTGCCACGATTAAATTTTTAACCTCCAGGTAACTGTTTGCAAAATAAATTCCGCCACCAGTATAACCTGTATTGTTATGAATGAATAGATTGTTCATCTTGATAGATGATCCTTTAATAGATATTCCTCCATGTTCAAAGCCATTTTGCACAGTCATATTAGAGATACTGATTGAATCACAATTAATAACAACTATTCCAGTTTCCCATTGGTTTTCAATATCCAGAATTGTTGTAGAATCTGATTCTCCTTCAAGTGTTACATATGAGCGTAATCTGACAGGGAATTGTTCCCCTGTTGTTGAACTGCTGTATTTTCCTGATGACAAATAAATGGTTTGCGGATTCAGACTGTCTGCGTTGGATTTTATCAGAGCGAAATCCAAACTTTTTAGCGCTTGGTTCGCATCTTGTCCTGAATTTTGATCGCTGCCATTGGGTGAAACATACAGGTTATGACTGACTTTTTCTATTTTAGCATTTTCAATATTTAAATTAAATCCATAATCAGGTGCTACAAAAAAATCATCAGGCTCTTTGACGGTAAAAGTATCTATATTGATCTCAATCGGGGTAATAACAGTATCGTAAATCGAGGACTGCCATACTAACAGATCATTTCCATCAGTATATGCTTTATTGAGATAGATATTGACATTGTTTGATGATTCAATGGTTGCGTCCTCTGTGAAAAACATACCTCCACCATAACTGGCGGCATTATTGCAAATTGTTATATTGTCCAGCCTCATTGTTGCGTTTGTACTGTAAATACCTCCACCTCTAAAGCCTTTATTTTCCTTAATAATGGTCTCTGAGCATGTTAATTGAGAAGTTCCTGATAAATTTATTCCACTGCCCATATTTTTAGAGATGATGCAATCTGTTATAACAGGTTTCGAGTATATTGCCGAAAGCCCAGGTCCGTAATTTTGGGTGATTATCAGAGATTGGATTTTGGGATTCGCCAGATAACAAGATATTCCACCAATGCCTGAGGGGCTGGTGTCAGAATCATCACCATTGTTTGTCAATATACAATTTCTAATCACAGGACTGGCATTCACCAGATTGATTCCGGCACCCGCGCTTCTGTGAAATCCATTCGTAATTGTAAATCCTGATATAATACAAGTGGAATCGATCCCGGTTTGTATAGAAAGAACTGAATTTGTATTTCCCCCGTCAATGATTGTATTACTTATATGGGCTGTATCACCGTCTATCTCGTATAATGAAAAGAGATTGATATTTTTATTAATTATTACCAGATTTTCAAAATAATTCCCCGGTTTTACCACTATTGTATCCCCTATACTTGAGGAATCTATGGCGCTTTGTATTGTTTCCAAATCATCGGGTACGATTAGAGTGGCAGCAAAAGAATTGAGTAAGAAGCAAAGATAAATACAGAATGTCAAGTACCATTTTTTCATGAGAATCCCCTTAATTGATGATATGAATCTCCCTATATTAATATAATAAATTAAGGTATTGGGTCAATGTTTATTTCTTCTCATAATTATAAATTAAAGATGAAAATATCTGGCAAGACTTGATATGCTCATGTTTGATGCCAGAAGGAGAGTAGCCAGACACCATAAACCAAAGAATAGAAGAAAAACCGCCACAACATACGCAGGCAGGCCTTCTATGGTTTTTTTACGATCCAGGGGATGGTTAAAGCAGCCGGTTTTAAATATGAATATGCTGTTAAATGTTGTAAATATAAATCCCAGGAACAGTATATAATGTGGAAAAAAAGTTGAATTAAACACAGGTGCACCCAATCTGTCAAGTTATTTTTAATTTTGGAGAGAATATTTAAACACCATCACAAATCCAATCAGGTACCATATGGCCAGAAATAATAAAATGATGGCCGTAATATAGGCAACTGGCCCATATACCTGTTTTTTATAGAAAAAGGGGTTTGTAAAACTGCCGGTTTTAAGAATGAAAATTCCTGCCATGAAAAACAGCAATATTTCTGGAATGTATAAGAATAATCTGAAAAAATGTATTAACGCGGACAATAATCCCCCCAATCAAGATTACCACCAGTTAATGGGCCAACCTTTTTCCCGGGCAATGTTTTGTAACTTTCTGTCCGGAGTAACACAGATGGGATTCCCTACCGCCTCTAACATGGGCAGATCAGAAACAGAATCTGTATAAAACCATGCATTATCCAGTGCAAAGCCGTGGTTTTTGCAATAATCAAAAGCACGATTTAATTTTTCTATACCATAGCAATAGGGTCCAACGGTAGTTCCTGTAAATTTACCATTAGAAACCTCAAGGGTTGAGCATATAATATCATCCATACCCAGATGGTCCTGTATGGGCTTACATATATGCGTAACAGATGCCGACAAGATGACAGTTAACGCATTATTCTTTAGATGATATTCAATCTCACGAAGGGCATTATCACGGATTGCGGGTTTCATGGCCATGTTCATCATTTCGTCGATGAAATTGTTAATCCATTTTTCAGACATGCCATGCATCCATTGTGACATGCGCGCAAGGATCTTGTCTCCATCCATTAAACCCAGTTTATATAAAAAGGAGAGAAACAGCCCTTCCATAATATCTCTACGTTTCAATATGTCTTTTTTCAAGGCTTGTAAAGCCAGGATCTTTCCGCTACTGTCGTTTAATATTGTATGATCCAGATCAAAAAGCGCAATATAATTTTTATCAGTTGCTGCCAAAATAGTGATCTCCTTCAGGATTGTACAAGAGCTTTAATTTTTGGGGGAGAATATTGACAATGAATTGTTCATCGTAATAAATTTCTCCATCCAGATGATAAGGCACTTTTGTATTAAATTGCAGCAATATTCGGTCCGCTTGTGAATACATTACTTTTTTATTTTTAATATGTGTGCCACTAGGTACTTTGGCTAATAATAAAATTCTTTCTAATATAGATAATTTATCTGCAAAACAAATGTCAAAGGTACTGTCATTTGCTATTGCCTTGGGTGTCAAATAATATCCACCACCAAAACGTCTACCGTTTCCTATGGTATATATTAAACAGTTGACATTGGTTTCTTCTTCCCCTAAAATAAGGGTAAAGGGTTCTTCTTTGAATGTCATTATAGTCTTTATAATATGACTAAAATAAGATGTATGCTTTTTACTAATATCTTCTTCTGCTTTTGTTTTCGAAACAGCTATCTGTGCATCTATACCCAGGCCCATACCATTGATGAAATAGTGACCATTACATACACCCACATCGGAAAGCACAGTATTGCAATTAAAAAAAATATCCCAATCTTTGTCTGTAAATTGATGCGGGAAGCCCAGCATGGGTATAATATCATTACCTGATCCTGCCGGAATGGCACCTAAAATTGCATCATGATCATGCTGCAATAAACCTGTAGCAGCTTCATGTATAGTGCCGTCGCCACCCACTGCAATAATGTATTTATATCCTTTTACGGCAAAATCATGCGCAAGTTCCACTGCATGATTGTGATATTCTGTTAAAGCAATATCATAATTCAGGTTTCTTGTTTTTGCGTGTTTTTCAATCAATGGCAGATAGGTTTTTGCAAGACCATTACCTGCTACCGGATTGACGATAAAACCCCATTTTTTATCTGCTTGCATAAATTCCCTGAATTAAATTCATCTTTGTGAGAAAAAATTTCAAATAAAATACAGAAAAAAAAGATGTAACGCAATACTTAATCATTGATATATTTGAGAAGAGATGTTGATATGTAAAAATCCCCCTGAAAATACCTGAATAGTCAGGGGGATTGAAATAGAGAAAAAAAGTTAATTTTTTAAATATTTATCAGCAAAGTCTAAATATTGTTCCCAATCATACTCGGTTACATCATGTTTACCAGTACGTACATGATAGCTAATGATACCCTTGACAGGTGTGTTAACAGGCGGCCATTCATCTGCCTGCATTGCTTCAAATCCATACAATTCAAAGACGGGGCTGGCATATTTACCGGACAAAAATTCACCTTTGGGATCAGCCCAACGGTCTTTTTCGGCACTTGCTATATAAACAGGGCGGGGTGCCATAAGAGCAATCAACATATGCTGATCGATTGGCAGGTTGTTTTCGTTATCATTATATTTCAGGAAATTATCACAAAACCAATGGGGAAATGCGTTGTTGATAAGTTTAACGGTTTCTCCAAATTTTCTGCGGGATATTGCCGCTCCACCACATCCGGAGCAATTTGAAATTGCAATGGCAAAACGAGGGTCAGTTGCACCTGTCCATAATGATGTTTTACCCAATCTAGAGTGACCCATAACTGCAATATTTTTTTGATCGATTTGATTATCTTTTTCAAAATAATCCATGGCTCTCGAGAGACCCCAGGCCCATGCACCAATTGCACCCCATTCATCGGGACCCGGTTGAGTTTGACCATTTTTATAAAAAAGTGGATGTATACCATTGCTGAAATCATTAAAATCGGGATCAATATCTCCATAATAGATTGTAGACAGCATGTAACCCCGATCAATTATTCTTTCAACAGCCCAGCGGTTTGTTCGAACACCGCGTGAACGTTCATCCAGTTTGTTGTTTTCAATATGAAAATCCTCATTGTTGCGTGACCAGGCATCTGATATTATGATTTCCGGATCATCACTGATTGTATGGTTTCCGTAAAAGTTGAGGGTTAGAAAGCCGGGTGCGGGTTTTGATACCTTGTTTGGGATATAGATCAGAATATCCATATGTGGATTTTCCTGATCGCTAAAATAGACGCGAACCTGTTTACGGGTGGCTTTGCCGTTTATTGCCTTGTCACTTGTTTCTAATACTTTATAGCGCAGGTTTTTAGGCGAATTGGGAGATTTTCCATAAACTTCTTTTTCAAATAATGCCAAAATTTCAGGACGACGTTTTTGCTCCCAATCCTGGACTGTTTTAACCGGGGTGCCGTCTTGCATTTTAAACAGTTCCGGAAGTGTGTATTCAGGTACAAGAGACTCGTCGTAATTTTTCTCTTGAGATACTGCCAACGTTACTATCAATAATAATATTGCTGCAATTTTTTTCATTTTGGTTCTCCAGTTTATTGGGTATAACAGCTATAATTACTTGATTGTTTTTGATTGTGCAATTTTGTATAGTATACATTAAATTCTTGTTTATTGCAACTTGATTATTTGTGTTGTATTAGGAGGTCAAATGTCTAAAGATATAGCCGAAAAGCACATGTCTGATATGTATATTGGATTACGGCATGAATTTGTAAAAACGCTTTCAGAAAGTGATATTTATTTATTTGCAGGCATTACAGGTGATTTTAATCGTATTCATGTTGATGATACTTATGCCAAGACCACACAATTTGGTCAGCGTATTGCACATGGTTTTTTAACAGCTTCGCTTGTTCAAAACTGTACAAGTGCGTTAACTACACCCGGAGGTGTTTCTCTCAATTATAATTTTGATATGAAAGCCCCCGTATTTATTGGTGATACCATCACTGCTTCTGCTACGGTATCTCACCTGCGAGAAGATAAACCCATTGTAACATTAAAGCTTTTATGTGAAAAACAGGATGGCACCGTTTGTGTTGAAGGCGAAGCATTGATATATATGGTGAGCGATAAACCGGAAAAATAAATAATTTGAACCGGTTCAAATTATTTATTGACATTTCATGAATTTCATGTTACTTTATGCCATTCAAAAAAATGGAGGTTCAAAAATGTCTCATCAATCAAGAAGAGATTTTTTCAAAACCGCAGGCATTGGTGTAGCTGCTGCGGGCGCATTGGCTTCTTCAGTGTATGGCGCCAGGTTTGATAAAACGAGCAAAGACTGTCCATTGGATTTAGGTATGGCTTCTTATACTTTTCGTAAATTCAGTCTTGAAGAAACCCTTGAAATGACAAATAAAGTGGGTGTAAAAAATATTGCATTTAAAAGCATGCATTTACCACTCGACTCTTCACCGGAAAAGATCAAAGAAACTGTTGAAAAAACCAAAGCTGCAGGATTAAACCTATATGGATGCGGTGTGGTTTATATGGAAAATGAAGCACAGGTAAACCAGGCATTTGAATATGCAAAAACTGCTGGAATGAAAATGATTATTGGTGTTCCTGAACACAATCTCTTAGAACTGGTTAATGAAAAGATCAAAGAATATGATATTATGGTGGCAATTCACAATCATGGACCTGGTGATAAACGATATCCTGCGCCCAGTGATGCCTATGACCGCATTAAAAATCTAGACAAACGTTTTGGCTTGTGTATGGATATTGGCCATACGCAACGTATTGGACTAGACCCTGCTGGTGAATCTAAAAAATACTTTGATCGATTGTTTGATGTGCACATCAAAGACGTTACTGAATCTACAGAAAAGGGAAGTACCCTGCAAGTTGGGCGTGGTGTGATTGATATCCCCAGATTCCTCAAAACACTGGTTGATTTGGGCTATAAAGGTAAAGTTTCTCTGGAATATGAAAAGGACGGAGATGATCCTTTGGCAGGTGCCGCGGAATCTATTGGTTATATTAAAGGTGTATTGTCAATGTTATAAGGTTTGTTTTTGTGCAGATATTTAAAAAAAAGCCCCCGGACTTTATAAATCCGGGGGCTTTTTTATGCTAAAATGTAGAAGGATCTACAATTACGTGTTTGATTGTTTTGCGTTTATAAGTATAAAGGATTTGTACCATACCATCTGAACTTTGAATAACTGCAGGATATGAGAATTCTCCTTCAATGGTTTCCAGTTCAAGAACGGGATTCCAGTTTTTTCCGTCTTTGGATACTGCCAGATTGATAGGAGAACGTCCTTTGGGAGTATGATTATAGATCAAAACCTGACGACCATCTTTTAATGTAACGCCGTCAATACCCGAGTTGGGATTCGGAAGCATGGTATCGGTCATTTCACTCCAGGTTCTTCCGCCATCACTTGACCATAATTCGGTAATTACCTTTTGACGACTACGGTTCAATGCCTGAATCTTTCCATCAGGATATGTCAAAAGGGTGGGTTGAATGGCACCATATTTTTCTGCGTCATTTAAACGACCTGTTTTCCACCAGCTCCAATCAGACAGGTCCAGAATTTCAAAATGTACTACCCAACCGTCGTGTTCGGTACTTGTTGGGCACAGGACCATCCCCGGTTTGGTTTCGATAGGCTTATTTTTAATGGGACCCAGAAATCCATCGGGCAATCTTTCCGGTTTGCCCCAGGTTTTACCATTATCGTTTGATTTGAGGACCATTCCCCACCAATCACGCGGAGTAGGACCAACTTTGTAGAAAAGCAGCAGCGGGCCGCTGGAAGGCTGAAACAGTACAGGATTCCAACATGGGTAGGTAGGATCATCAATCACTTCAACCGGAGCAGACCAGCCATTTGCTTTGGTATAATGTGATGTCCATATTCCTACATCAGGATCTTTTTCCTTGGTACCTGCAAACCATGCGGCAATAAGACCTTCCGGTGTTTCTTCAATAGTAGATGCGTGGCACTCCGGGGTTGGAGGGTATTCCATTGAAAAAATAAACTGTTGTTTTACAATTGTTTCTGCAGGTTTATCTGCATTTTGGGTACTGCAAGCAACCAGGATAAAAAGCAAGGAAAGTAATGCTATTAATACCTTTTTCATATCTGCTCCTTTTTGATCATTTTATTTATGGTAGTTTAATTTCTGCCAATACCGGGAAATGGTCTGATGGAAGTTTCCCGTCAAAGGTATCTGAAAGCGTTGCATGCCTCAATACCTGAATGCCTGTTCCAGTAAAAATATAATCGATACGTTTCTTTTTGTCAATATTTTCTATTTTAAATCCAGTTGAAGTACCTGTTGGTCCATGGTGTGGAAGCTGTGTAATTGTTTTTGCGTCTATAATTTTGGGTGATTTACTACTGGTTATGATTTGATAAGGTTCACTCTCGGGAACCATATTAAAATCACCTGTGATCACAAATGGGGTTTTACCGGCAATTTCCTTGACCGATTTAATTAACAATTGTGCACTTTTGCGGCGTGCTTCCTGGCCTCTGTGGTCAAAATGTGTATTGAACAGATAAAAGATCTTTTGGTTATTTTTGTCTTGGAATTTCAATACGGTAATTGTACGATTACAAGCGGCATCCCAGCCTTTTCCTGGTTGGGTAGGTGTTTGAGAAAGCCAGATTGTTGAATCCATCAGTACTTTGTATCTATCAGTTTTATAAAAAACGGCCATAATCTCACCGTCTTTTTTACCATCATCTCTTCCCAATCCATACCAGGAATAATCGTCCAGTTTTTCATCCAAATATTCAACCTGATCAATTAATGCTTCCTGACAACCTACAATATCTGCATCGTAAAATCGAATCATACTAACAGCATTATCTTTTCTCAAGGGCCATGCGTTTTCACCATCATTGGGATTGTTGAACCGTAAATTAAAGGTCATAATATTCTGTGTATCGGAATTACCTGATGAAAAAGCGGGTAATGCTATTAAAACCATTACAACTATAAACAAGATTTTCTTCATAGTTTCCTCGTTTTTATATTTTGGTCTGTTAGATTGGAGTTTAGAATATTATAATATTAAATCGTCCTGTGGGTTCCGGTTTTCAGTGGAATCTTTTGATATTCCAGATTCTCCGGATGCATCCATATGCCGGGCCGCTTTGAGGATGATATTGTGCTTTAACGAATCCTTCAAATTGGCCTTGAATGTCTCTAAAAGCAGTTCGGAATGATTGCTGAGGTATCGTAACAGTTGTACTTTGGAGATGATAAAGAGCCTGCTGGGAACAGTTGTTTCAATGATGACCCAGGCATTGGGATCAATATCCTGGGTGAGAGATTCCTGCCCTATGGATTCGCGTACGTTCAACATGCCTACATGCATATTATCTTTTGAGCATCCTACCATACCCCCGGCAACAATAACAATATTTTCAGTATAATTGATTTTAAGTTTTTGTCCCTGGTTGATTTTTGTGATTTTACCCAGTTTGACTAACTCGACCAAAGATTTTTGTGGAAAATTTTTAAAAAGTTCTGGTATAGTATTGCTACCAGCTCTTGCAGGTTCGGGTTGATTGACAACAGGTTGAGGTTGTGGGGGGATAACAGGCTCTGCTACAAGCTCGGGTGTTGCTGAGGGCGGAGTTGTAGGTTTTTCCATATCTGGCAGAGATTCTTCTGTTTCAACGGTTTTACGCTTGAATAACAATTTTTCAACATGATCAATCAATTCAACAGGTTTGAATGGTTTAGCTATGAATACATCCGCACCGGCTTTGTATGTTTTTTGAATCAGAGATTGATTTCCATAACCTGAAATAGCAATTACACGGGTACTTGGAGTATGAAGTTTTATCTTTTTAATCACTTCTAACCCATTCATTGGTCCCGGTAAAACCAAATCAATAACAGCAAGAGAGTAATGATATTTTTCCATTTTTTCAAGAGCCTGGTCGCCATCAGTAGCGATTATGACTCTTTTACCAAATCCATCAAGCATTTCTGCGATTGCTTGACTGAACAAGGCCTCATCTTCTACAATTAGGATCATTCCATCACCAATTCAACCAATTCTAAATTACAACAAACCTAATATACAATTTTTAAAACATTTAACAAGAAATAATTTTCAGACCAGGTTGATTCAAAGAAAGGTTCATGATGTTAGTGGAGTATTTTTACCTGGCTTTGTTTTGGATTCAGCATCCCCGCTTTGTATAACAAGTTTTGTGGCATTGCATGTTTGAGATTTTGTTCAAGTTGGGCGAGTAGATTCTCACTATGATTGCAAAAGAATTGTAAAAAATGGATTTTGGGTATAATTAACAAAGTAGTTGTTGTTAATGCTTCAATTTCAATATTACAGTGGGAATCGTATTCTTTTGTTAGTGATTCAAAGCCCAGGCTTTGGCCGGCTTCCAGTATACCTATTACCTGGTTTTTACAATAGCATCGCAATTGACCGGATGTAACTGTTATTATCGATTCGGTATAATTGATGGTATCTCGGCATTGTTTTAGTAAACGAAGTTGTGAACCAATTTTAAAGATTTCTTTAATAATCGGTGTGGGAAATTTCTCAAATATTTGAGGAAAAGTCATTTGTGCTGTTGATTTTGTAGTATCTATACTGGTGTCTTTTTGTATTGTGGTGGTATCATGAGCGTTGTTTTCAAGTTGACTGTTGTTGACTTTTTCAGCCTGTTGTCTGCTTGTTGGTGTTTGCAAATCCAAAAATGCTGCAACTTTATCAAGCATTTGATCCGGAGTAAAGGGTTTATAGATAAAATCGTGCGCACCGGCTTTTTTAATTTTGGTTTGGATGGTGTGGTTTCCGTAGCCAGAGCAAACCAGTACTGTTAGGTCAGGTTTTAACTGTAACAGTTTTCGGATTACTTCAATACCATTCATGGGGCCTGGTAAAACCAGATCAATTATTGCAAGCTTGTGAATATCGGGTTTAAATTTTTCAATTGCCGAATAGCCATCATTGGCAATATCAATTTCACAGTGCAGAGGCTGTAAAGCACTGGATATTAATTTTTGATAGATTGGTTCATCTTCAACCAGAAAAATCATTTTTGTTACCCCTTTCTAACAGAAAATGTGCTCCTGATTGATCGTCCCCGTTTTTTCTGTTATAAATATTTACCCTAAAACATCTACCCAAAGATTTGATAATATAAATTTATAATAGATTTTTTGAAATGCAAGCCATTTTTACAAGCTGCTTTGAATTGATTTTGCTTTCCTCTAAAATTTTGATTATACTATAAATAATCAAAATTTATCGGAGATGTCATGCAAAAACGATTGTTTGTATTGTTGTTTCCCCTGATGTTTTTGAATTGTTTTCAAACTGATTCTGTGCTGGATAAAAATTGCAAAACGTTTCGTCTGGATCCTTCTGATCTGAATTATGTCAAAGAACGGATTGTTGCTGCGGACCCCGAGTATATCCCTGCGTTTAATGCGTTGCTGGCAGATGCGGATGCGGCTTTAAGTTGCCCTGATTTAACAATCATAAACAAAAGCATTGTTCCGCCCAGTGGTGATAAACATGACTTTATGAGCTATGGTCCATACTGGTGGCCTGATCCCGAAAAGCCAGACGGTCTGCCATTTATTCGTAGAGATGGAGAGGTGAATCCCGCAAGCATTGACAGTCGTTCTGATGCGCCTACTCTTAATAAATTGATAAATACAGTTGAAACACTCGCTTTGGCGGCTTTTTTCTCTGATAAAGATGTTTACGCGGAAAAGGCTTCTCATTTGTTGCGTGTATTTTTTCTTGATGATTCTACCCGTATGAATCCTCATCTCGAGTTCGGGCAGGCTATACCCGGGCGTGTTACAGGGCGCGGGATTGGTATCATCGGTACACGGAATTTGATGAATTGTATTGATGCGATATGTATACTCAAGACTACTCCGGCATGGACTGCCAAGGATGACACGGGAATGCAGGCCTGGTTCAAAGATTATCTGGATTGGTTAATAAACAGCGAAAAAGGTAAAGATGAACATTATTATTTCAATAATCATGGAACCTGGTGGGATGTTCAGGCTGTAAGTATGGCATTGTATACCGGTCAGGATAGTTTGGCAATTGCTATTCTTGAGGATGCCAAAGAATGCCGTATTGCTAAACATATAGAACCGGACGGTGGCCAGCCCCATGAGCTTGATAGAACCAAATCGTATAGTTATAGCGTGATGAATTTACGAGGTATGTTTGAGCTGGCATCAATGGGAGATAAAGTTGGGGTGGATTTGTGGAATTATTCTCAAGACGGACATTCCATGCGCAAAGCAATGGATTATTTATTGCGTCCACTTAATGGAGAACCCTGGGAGTTTGAACAACTCGGTGGCATAGAACATTATATTGATACCAATGCCGAAGGATTATTTTTATTGTTGCGACGTTCCGCAAATGCGTGGGATGCGCCGTATTATGAACAAATGACGGGTAAGCTAAAGTTAAATAAAGAGATGCGAACACGCTTACTGTTTCCCCTCAAGACATCAATGCCTGAGCAGCTTGATTGATCTTGCATTATATTGAAAAAAAATATTGTGCTAAACCAATAATATACATATCTTTGAAAATAATTTTGTATAAAAAAGATTGCTATGAATAGTACCCGTCATATTCGCTCGTTCACTTCTCTTTCAAAGTCAGCATTGCTGAGCCATGAAACATTCAGGCGTTTGATCTATGCGGCATTCCTCATTTTGGCTGTCTTGGTTACCGGCACTATGGGTTATCGGATCATTGAAAAAATCCCGCTGCTTGATGCGTTGTATATGACGGTTATCACGATTGCTACCGTAGGTTTTCACGAAGTTGTAGAGTTGAGTGATGGCGGTCGGTTGTTTACCATGCTGATGATCTTTTTAGGTATTGGTATTGGCGGGTATGCAATAGGTAATATAGCAGCTTTTTTTGTGCAAGGGCACCTTTTAGATTTATTAAAAGGAAGACAAATGGTTAAAGCAATAACGGGTTTACAAGAACATATTATTGTCTGCGGTTTTGGTAAAATTGGACGATCAGTATGCGAGCAATTGATAAACGCAAATAAAGAGTTTATTGTTATTGATACGGATGATGATAAAATAGACACTGCTTTGGGTATGGGGTATATTGCCGCAATAGGAGAGGCCACAGATGATGATATTTTGTTAAAAAGCGGTATTCAGAATGCCAGTGGCCTTATTAGCGCTATCTCTGATGATGCTGCCAATGTGTATCTGGTATTGACCGCAAGGGCATTGAATTCCAAAATACGTATTATTGCCCGTGGTGTAGATGATGCCTCTCGTAAAAAAATGATTTTGGCGGGTGCTGACAAGGTTGTATCGCCTTTTGAAATTGGTGGAAGGCGTATGGCTTCGTTATTGATTAATCCTGATGTGGTAGAGTTTATGGATTCTTTTAACCAAGCCGCAGATTATGGTTTGCGATTGGAAAAGATGGCTATATCAGAAAATAGCAAATTGATTGGAAAACGTCTTGATGAATCTTATATCAAACGAGATACAGAAGGCGCCATGATCATTGGTATTGAAAAAAAAGACAGAACCATGGAGATCAATCCTCCGGGATATACAGTTTTAGATAAAGATGATAAATTATTGTCTTTGGGCAATGATAAACAAATTCAGAAATTGAAGAGTCTTGTTTAAGATAGGAATGTAGTTTATGAAAAAGTTTGCAGTTTCTTTTTTGATTTTGGTTTTGCTGTGTTCATTACCGGTTTTGGGACAAACCACCGGTAAACGCACCATGGCAGTTTTGTATTTTGAAAACAACAGTCTGGATAAACGTGAAGAGATGGATCCCCTGAAAAAGGGATTAGCAGACATGCTTTCAACAGAGTTTTCCAAAATTGAACAATTCCAGATGGTTGAACGTGGGCAATTGGAGCAGTTGTTTCAGGAAATGTCCCTGGGACAAAGCGGTATGCTTGATCCCAATTCTGCACAACAGGTTGGCAAGCTATTAGGAGCTCAAAATCTGGTGCTCGGTTCTTTTATGCACATGTTTGACGGTAAAATGCGTATAGATGTTCGCATTGTTGAAGTTGAGACCGGAATTACCATTAAAGCTGAAGAAGAAACCGGTAAACCCAAAGATTTATACAAACTTGTAACCCGTTTGGTTGCCAAAGTGATCAAAGATCTTGATGTTCGTATTTCCAAGGCCGAAATTGCCAAATTACGGGATGTAGATAATACCAATTTTGAAGCATCGTTGTTTTATGCCAGAGGGCTCGAGTACGAAGATGCGGGTGATGTTAAAAACGCGATTAAGATGTATGAACGCGCGCTGAAAAAGAATAAACAGTTTTCCAAAGCTACTCAAAAAATTCAGGAATTGAAAGCCAAGTGATCAACATGATGAATTTCAAATATTTAAAATATGTTTTACTGCCGCTCATAATCATATTGCTGTCCGGTTGTGCCTCTACCTATTATTCACGGGGGCAACAGGCTTTAAAAGATGAAAATTATAATCAGGCCATTCGAGAATTGAAACAAGCGGTTGGAGAGAATCCTAAAAATATCGATGCTATTCGGGATCTGGGAATTGCATTGTATCACAAGGGGAATAGCAAGATTGCCCTGCGTTTGTTAAAGATTGCAGCGCTGAAAAACCCGGATGATCCTGTTGTGTCTTATTATCTCGGTCAGGTTTATGAAGAAGCGGGACAGTTGAAAGAAGCTATTGCACTTTATAAAAATTATGTAAATCTTTCTCCATTGAACCCTTTTCGTCAACAGTTAGAAAAAAGGTTGGTTGCACTTGTAAAATTGCGGCTCAAACAGGAACTGCAAAAGACCTTGACCCAGGAAGATCAACTAGAAGTTGCTTCCATACCGGACAATGCCATTGCGGTTTTGTATTTTCTCAACATGAACAAGTCCGGTGCATTAACTCCGCTGCAAAAAGGTTTAACCGAGATGCTGATAACCGATTTGTCGCAGATTGAAGGGCTAACCGTTGTAGAACGCGCGCGTTTGCAAACCCTGATGGAAGAAATGGGGATGAGCCAGGCAGGCGTTGTTGATGAAGCCACTGCAGCCCGGTTTGGTAAATTGCTGGGTGCATCCAAAGTTGTTCAGGGTACCTTGACACAACTGGATAATAATCAATTGCGGGTGGATGCCGGAATTACCAATATTAAAGGCGGTGGATTAACTACCACCACCAATGCTGCCGGTAGTTTGCGTGAATTGTTCAAACTTGAAAAAGATATGGTTTTTAATATAATCGATGAAATGGGAATAAAGATCAGTCCTCAGGAACGGCGGGCCATTGAACGTGTTCCGACTAAAAATCTCGTCGCTTATATGTATTATTGTAAAGCGCTCGATCAGGAGGACAGAGGGCTGTTTGACCAGGCCGAGTTGAGCTACAAAGCTGCATTGACCAAAGATCCCGGTTTTACTGCTGCTACCCAGGGAATTGAACGTTCTCAGGCATATTCAAATTATCAAAAAACAGCAGGAACTCAAAAACCGAAATATGCCGCAGTGACTGCCCGTGGAGGTCGAGGAGGCAAAGGATCTCAAGCTAACAAGTCTGTAAAAGCTACAAGAAAAACATCCTCTTCTAATACAGGCTCAGATGCTTCAATTACTGACGCTTTAGGAAGCCGTCTTGACCGTACCGCTTTGAGTGTATCATCCGGATTTTTACCGGGTGTTGAGTCACGTGAAGCCACTACCGAAGAAAATGCTACAACATTCGGATCTTCGGCACCTATAACATTAAAAATACCAATTCCTGTAGTGCAACCATAATTTGAGAGTTGATGTGATGAATAGATGGTTTTATATATTGATGATTTTTCTCTTTTCCTGTTCTGTAGCTTTTTCACAAGTGGGTGTTCAATCTTTTCAGCAGTATCGTACTGCTTCTGCCAAAGTTGGATATCAATACTGGAGCGCCGGAGATGATCAGGTAGAGCAAATGTCAATTCCGGTTACGTTTGCTTATTCTGTTAATGACCAACTGAAACTGGATGTTATTACCTCTCCTGCATTCAGTACATTGATTACACAAACCGAAACCAAGCTGGGTGGAATGTCTGATACCCGAATAAGAGGTTCATATTTATTTAACAACGAGGTTATGCTGTTAACCTTTGGTGTGAACCTGCCTTTAGGTAAAAGTTCTCTAAATCAGGAAGAATATACGGTTGCCAATATACTTGCCAACCATGCTCTGAATTTTCAATCACCCTTGTTAGGCCAGGGCCTGGATGTAAGCACGGGATTTGTTATGGTGCAAAACTGGAATGATCTGGTACTTGGTTTTGGCGCCGGTTTCCTTTACCGGGGAGCTTATGAGCCGTTCAGTGATTATGACTTTAATTATAATCCGGGTGATGAATTCTCTATTTCCGGTGGTATTGATTATTTTGTGGGTCGTGATGATAAATTAATGATAGACGTCAGTTATACAATCTATGGTAAAGACCAGGCAAATGATATTCAGGTATTTAAATCCGGGAATCGTTTAACATTGCAGGCTTTGTGGGTAATGGAACGCGAGTTTTTATCATGGGTTTTTCTTGCACGCAATCGTATTCAGGGTAAGAATCAGACGGGTTCGGGAGAATTGATCCCTGAACGTCAAAACAGTAATGGAAACGAGTTTGAGTTGAGTGCAACCGGTCTTTATAAACTGAATCCTGCAACTCGTGTAACCGGTGTGATTGAATCCAGAATTTATTCAAACAATGCGTATGATATTGGCGGTGCAACCATATTCGGATTGGGAGGCGGAGGTGACCGCAAATTGACAGACCGGTTTTATATCGATATGGATTTGCGTTATTATTTTGGTTCTATCAATGCCGCTACGGAAAGTGTTGGCTTGAGCGGGTTTCAGGCGCTTGGTGGTTTTAAATTTTATTTGTAATCTAGATGACTGAGGTAATATATGTCTAAATATACTGGAATTGTTGGTAGTATACTCATATTGATCTTTATTGGGATTGGCTGTATGAAATCTCCCAATACGCCTGTGGCTTCCGAGCCGGAACTTGCTCTTGAACTCGAGTTCCACAATGCACCGTTTGGTGCAATTTTGGATGATAATGCTGTTCAAACAATCCATGCAAAGCTGAACAAGGCAAACGCAATTGTGGAATTGCCCGTGGTTGTTTTGAATTTTGATGAAAATATCGGTGAAACCGCGCATGACGAGTCGGGATTTGAAAATAATGCCTTTCTCACAAATACGGAATGGGATGTTTCAACCGATGGAGATAAAGTCAGACGGACTGTTGCATTGTCCGGTTTGAACTCGTATGGTCAGATTTATGATTATTATTATCAATTGAGCGGTATTTATGGTGTGTCGGTTGATGTTGTGCTGAATGTGTTTGATTCACAACTCTCACACCAAATTATTGTTGATAAAATCGATTACAAAGGTGACGGTTACCGAATGGGGCTGATTGACAGGGTACCTTATTTTGAGATCAGTAAAGACAATGTTGCTACGCGAATTACAGCAAATTCAGCTTTAAACCCAAACCAATGGTACTCTCTGCGTGGACAGTTTTCCCCCAGTCCGCCTTATCTGCAGATTACCAATGCGGTTGATACTACTTTTACCTTCGAGTCTGACAGAATCAACCTCAATGTTTCCAGTTCAAACCTGACTATTGGGGCGGGTACTACCGGTAGTTTTGGTGTTGGAAACTATTTAAATGGATATATTGACGAGCTGGTTATTCGTACCTCAATGCAGTACGAGGAATTTGATCTGGTACGTGTTGGAGTGCTGGATGCAAATATTATGGTGGAATCGGATACCATAAAAAACTTGACATCTGAGGAACTGTCGTCTCATTTTTATGAGAATGAAATCTGGCAGGATGTATATTCCAGAATGGACCGGATTTTTTACAGTTCAGATACCACCGCGGCCCTGAATTGGGGCAATATTCGGGAGTTATGGGACCAGTTTTATTCCACAATTTCAGAGCAGAATCTTGCAATCAGCAATGGATTTGCAGAGGGAACAGTGAATGGAGTGCCGGGTCTGAATATTTTATCTGTTGGAGCCATGAGAGGGGACAGGATGGTTTATTATGGCTATGGCTTTGTTTATGCCTTTAGCGACAGATCTACCAATGCCTATATTCACATGTGGCAGGTTGAATAGAGTTGTATTGATGAAACGTTATCTGTTTTGGGCAGGATTGTTTCTGGTATTTGCCGTTGCCTCTAAACTGTATACCGGTCCTTTTCGTTCAGCAGTTGATGCCTGGGTGGGAGATGTTGGTATTGTAGCTTGCCTATATTTTGTGCTTGGCGCCTTTTTTACCCGTTTAAAGCCTTTTAATAAATTGATTATTATAGCTGCTGTTGCAGTATTTGTAGAGTGTTTTCAACTTTCGGGTATTCCCAAAGCGCTGAATTTACCTGCTCCATTTATCTGGATTTTGGGATCGCAATTTGATGTGTTGGATTTTTTGTTTTATGCTATAGGATTGGCAATCGCTTATTTCATGGACAAGAGGATGTATGTCGAATCATGATATTTTAAACATTGCTCATCGTGGCGCATCCGGATACGCACCGGAAAATACACATGCCGCTTTTGAAAAGGCCATTGAAATGGGTGCGGATGGTATTGAACTGGATGTGCAGCTCACCGCAGATAACCGCATTGTGGTTATGCATGACGAAAAACTCGATCGTACCACCAACCTCAAGGGCCATTTGAAAAAGTTTACGCTGGAGCAGTTGAAACAGGGCGATGCGGGTAGCTGGTTTTCACCGGAATTTGGGGATGAGACCGTGCCCTTGTTTGATAATGTGATTGAACAGGTCAAAGGTAAAATGTTGCTGGATATAGAGGTGAAATATCATACTGCTGCTGATCTGGATATTGTAAAACCCTTGCTGCAATTGCTGGAACGGACCCGCTTTAACGACTTTATAATTACTTCTTTTTCAGATACAATTTTGTACAGTATTAAAGATTTGGCCCCGCATATTGCTGTAGGATTGATTTTTTCAAAAATGAGCGATTTTGAAAAAGCAGATACCAGAAGATTTGATTATGTTTGTCCAAAATTTACACTGATTTCTGAAAAGAATGCAGCACTTTGGAATAGTATGCAAAAGCGCCTCTGGACGTGGACACCCAATACAGAAACAGAGATTCTGCCATTAATTGACAGTGGGGTAGAAGCAATTATCAGTAATTACCCGGACCGTGTAAAAAAGTTGTTAAAAAATACAAAAAATACTTGACTAGAATTAAAAAAAATTATATATTATATAGCTATGTACGAGAGCTTTCTGCTCAGCAATATGGTGGGTGTAGCTCAGTTGGTAGAGCGCTAGGTTGTGGTCCTGGTCGTCGCGGGTTCAAGTCCCGTCACTCACCCTGATTTACACCAAAAAATAATTAGACGTCCCCTTCGTCTAGTGGTTAGGACTCAGGATTTTCATTCCTGCAACAGGGGTTCGACTCCCCTAGGGGATGCTTTTAAAGGCTGCCAAGTTAGGCGGCCTTTTTGCGTTTAGGGGGATTAGAGTATCATCCAGTGGTCCCGACTCTGGTTTTATCATTCCAGCAACAGATTTTCAACTCCCCTAGGGGATGCTTTAAAAGGCTATCAGAAATGATAGCCTTTTTGCGTTTTAAGGGGACCTGTTCCTGAGTATCTGCCGCATGCAGAGTATCGAAGGGCCGGGATTACATTGAGAGTATCGTCCAGTGGTCCCGACTCTGGTTTTTCTTTCCAGCAACAGGGGTTCGACTCCCCTAGGGGATGCTTTAAAAGGCTGCCAAGTTAGGCGGCCTTTTTGCGTTTAGGGGGATTAGAGTATCATCCAGTGGTCCCGACTCTGGTTTTATCATTCCAGCAACAGATTTTCAACTCCCCTAGGGGATGCTTTAAAAGGCTATCAGAAATGATAGCCTTTTTGCGTTTTAGGGGGACCTGTTCCTGAGTATCTGCCGCATGCAGAGTATCGAAGGGCCGGGATTACATTGAGAGTATCGTCCAGTGGTCCCGACTCTGGTTTTATCTTTCCAGCAACAGGGGTTCGACTCCCCTAGGGGATGCTTTGAAAGGCTATCAGAAATGATAGCCTTTTTGCGTTTAAGAGTATTAAGTATCGTCCAGTGGTACCGAGTCTGGTTTTATCATTCCAGCAACAAGAGGCCACCTCGCCTTCGCAATGCATTAATGACGTTCTTGAATTGGAAAAGGTGTCACACAATTGAATATATTTTTATGTAAATAATCGGAATGATTAAAGGATAAATGGGTATTTACGGATTTATAACATCATATATTGCTTCATTTCCTGTTTCTATTGCCCAACAGGCATTGCCATAGTTGAAATGCCAGTATTCTATAACATCAACGACAAAATCTTCATTTTCAAACAGATCAATTAATAATTTTCTGTTCTTTTGGGCATTGAATGATATATCCGGATGGTAGGGGTAACATCTTTCATTCAGGTCTATTTTTAAACCCTCATTCGTTCCAAAATCCATAACACAATTGTTTTTCAAATCGAATATCAACGCATCCACAGCGCCACCGGTTGCATGCATCGACAAGGTATCAGGAGCGATATAAAATGAAACGATCTCTGCTATTTCTTCCAATGATTTGTCCGGATGTGTTTGTTGCATAAAGACAACTTTATTTTCCCATAAAAAACGCTGATGTTCAAAAGATCTCCAGGCTGAACGAATGATCAATTCTTTATCGTCCCGGGCCAGTATTTTACTTATGCGACCAATTTTTTCATAAACAGCTTCTCTTACCAAATATTGATAATTTTCTATAATTGTGGGCTCAAACATTAAACTAAATCCCGAATCTTTTAGACTAACCAGTGGAGAATTATCTTCTTTGACAGGAAAAGTAGGATAAAGCTGTTTGATTCTTTTTTCTTTTTGCTCAGCTTTTATGCAATATTCTCGGGTATTCATATGCTTTTAACCTCTTTATATACGTATGACGAAGTCATTGCTGCAAGCAAAGCTCCATAATTCAAATTAAATGTCAATTCGTCTCCCACCTGTAGTTTTATGTTTTTTGTGTTAATGATCATGTGATCACTACTTGCTCCCAGAATATCAATATCCATTCTGGGAGTTAATCCAGAAACCGGAATATCCTGCAAACCAATCCCCAATATAGCTCTCCTCATAGAACCTTGGTCTTGAAATACAGGTGTGTTTCCAAAGGCATCCTGACCTGTTTTTCCATAGGGAAGAGAGGGTTTTGTTTTAGATTCAATCACTTCTGCTACCAGGGTAAACGCGTCAGTTACCAATCCGGCAATGGGTTCCCTGTCAAGTGTCTCACATCCCAAATAAATTGATTCTCCAAGCCGCAGGTTGTTAATTTTTCCTATATTTGTAGCTGACATGAACCAATTATAATTAGCCGAGTTGCCACCGGAAATGAATTCCAATAAAAGGTCGAATTTTTTTTCAACATCTATAGCAATGGATGACAGCATTTCCATTTTTTCATTATCAGGTTTAATGCCGCCAAAACAGGCCAGATTTGTCCCTAATCCTACAAGCTCAATACCTTCAAGCTTTAATACCTGTTGAATAGTACGATCTAAATCCTTTGGCATGAGACCTTCTCTTAAATCTCCTAGTTCTACCATTAAAATGATTTGATGCGTGGTTTGAGATTGTATTGCAAAATGTGCAAGTTTTTGAATAACAATGAGTTCAGAATTCAGACTAATGTCCGCAAATTTTACAACACCTTGGGACTGACTGAGGCAGGGAGTCCTTAAAAGCATAAACCTGGCATCTATTCCTGAATTGCGCATTTTTATGATATTGTCTATTCTTGAATCAGCAAGGATGTTTATACCTGCTTGTAGTAAAGCATCAGCAATGACAGGTTCTCCGCAAATGGCTTTTGTCACCCCAATAACATCAATGCCTTTTGAACCATACAGCTCTTTCAGCATTGTTGCATTATGAGTGATTTTATTGAGGTCTATTTCTAATCTTGGAGTTGACATACCAGCGGAGCGCTTTCCTGTAATTCCGGAAAAGTGTTAAACAACTGTTCAACAATTTTATCACATCCAAATTTTAAAACATCAGTTGCAGGGATTTCAAATCTATATTCATATTCTTTTATTTTAGTACTCACTTCATTGTCAGTCATGTCTTCATGATTGATTGTGATGGCAATAACTTTTGATTTAGAAAATACTTGCAAGAGTTCGATCTCACTTTCAAGTGTGGGCATGGGAAAACTGGAAAAATCGCACCGGCTTTTTCTTTTTGGCGGGTGTTGAAGTATAATTGCATTTGGCATAGACCCCCTTATAATTGCAACCGAAGAGGTAAATGCCGGATGCCCCAAAGAGCCCTGACCTTCGACCACGATTATATCCGGATTTTCTTGTTCATAAGCATTTACAACTGCATTTTCAACTTCTCCGGTAGAGTATCCAGTTGTTAAAACATCTACCGCTATACCAAACTTTGATCCCTGAAGCAAACCGGTTTGCCCTGTTGTTACGAATGAGGCCTTTAAACCATTTTGTCTCAAGGCTTCAACAATTTTGAGTGCGGTAGTCCTTTTGCCAACGGCACAATCTGTGCCCAATACAGTGATGACCGGTACATTGACATTAACAATACGTCCAGAGAATAGATGCAAATCTTTACGTGCCGGGGGTTTTCTGACATCGACTATTTTCACATTATATTTTTGTGCTTTTTGTATAAATTCTTTATCATCTGTAAAGTATTCGGGCAGTCCGCTTATAATGTTCATGCCTGTTTTCATAGCATCAAATAATATATTCCTTTGGTCATCATCAAGCAAAGTTGAGAGAGGGGCAATGCCATAAATAAAAGATTCGGGAACAAACCCCAGCTTTTTAATCGCATCTTTAATATTTTTAAAGATCGGAATTCCGTTCCTTATACCATCAAGATACTCTCCGGCATCAAGCCCTGCTTTGGAACTGTCGATTATACCAAGAATATCATATTTTTCTGATTGTCTGGCCAGTCCATTAGCAACTTTGCCATCCAACTTGCCGAATTCATTTTCACTATAAACAATTGCTTTTGTTTTCAATGGGTACCCTTTGATTAGGTTAATACCAGTATTCATAATTGAATATACGTATTTTAAAGTATTTACTTGTAGCTTCATGTGGTTGGGTTGGTTAAGGAGAATAGATTGATTTATAAACCCAAGATTAGCTGTTATTGTAAAAAAAAAAATAAAAACAGGTACACATAACTATACGAGAGGTCCCAAACAATCTGGATTTGTCGAGATAGACAAGAAATACTTGCATATGAATGTAGGCTTGTCAAACCATTATTGTGTTACATAATAATGGCTAAATGTTACATATATCACATGTTTTCCAGGTTCTTTTTACGTTTTTGTTTCAATTGTTTGTAAAAGGAAGGAGATAGGCCTGTGACTTTTTTGAATTGATTGGACAAATGGGCAACACTGCTATAGTGTAATTTATAGGAAATTTCCGTAAGATTCAACTCGTCATATAAAAGTAATTCTTTGACCTTTTCGATTTTATGATTGATAATATACTGCTGTATGGTTATGCCCTTGACCTCTGAAAATGTATTTGCCAGATAGGTATAATCATAGCCTAATTGTTCACTGATATAATCCGAATAATTTACTTTGGGTAATTCATTAGAATGATGGATCATTTCTATAATTACATTTTTAATTTTTTCAATCAGGATACTCTTTTTATCGTCCAGCAGCTCAAGACCAGACCTTGACAGGTTTTTTTTAAATTGCTCACGTTGTTCTATGGATAGGTTTTCTATAATATCAACCATACCCAATTCAATTTTTGAGTGATGGAGTCCAAGTTTTTTCAACTCTTCTTCTACCATCATCTTGCATCGCAAGCTTACCATGTATTTAATGTATAGTTTCATATGTTAATTTGATTCAACTATATAACATGAATGTTAACAGGCGTGAATGGCGACATAATACCGCAACGCAAAATTAATGTCCAGTGTGAAAATTCGTGTTGAGCCCTTTGGTATACATCAATATACAAATAAATATGCATATTAATTCCGGAATATAATTTGAAATCCAAAAAACTCGAGCTTCGTATTTTATCAGAGAAATACAAACTTTATGTATTCGCAAGACTTGCTGATACTATTAGGATAATGATATCCTGATTTAGAAATCCCTTAAAACACTGGTTTTTAAATGATTACATCTTGATCTATTTCATTTTCTTCAGCTCATATCATGGATTCAAGATTTTATTAAAAGTTTGAAAATTCAACCTTTGGGGATATTTAATCAAGGTTCATTAATTAAGCGGCCTTTTAACGTTTTAGGAGAAAACGGGCCCTGAGTATATGCCGTAGGCAGAGTTTCGAAGGGCCGGGCTAGCTTTAAGTGTATCGCCCTTTAGTCCGGACTCGACTAGTTTGATTATTGTTTATCATGAAATATAAAACATGCCTTTTTTTGTTTTAAAATACACATTTTGATATTTTTACAAATTGGGAGTAATAAGTGCAAAAAGCTTATTTTTTTATCTTTTGCTTTTTTCTCCTGTTTATAGGTGCAATTTTTAATACCAGTTATTCTCAATGGTTGCAGACAAACGGACCCTTTGGTGGAGATGTAAGAGCCTTTGCTGTTTCCGATACAAACATTTTTATTGGCACTCATGGTGACGGTGTTTTTCTGTCTACAAATAATGCCAAATCCTGGAGCAAGACGAGTCCCGAATATCTAATGCAGGATGTAAATACGATTGTTTTTTTAGATTCAATCTTGTTTGCGGGAACAGGGCATGATGGTATATATTATTCATCGGATAATGGTACAACATGGACTCATGCAAGTTCTGGCTTGACAGAGCTGGATGTTCGTACGCTTGTAGTGTATGATACAATGTTATTTGCAGGAACCTATGGAGGAGGCATTTTTCGTTCTGCGGATAAGGGGAATTCCTGGGAAGAGGTGAATACAGGATTAACCAATACCCGTATTAATACAATTGCAGTTCTGGATACTATTATTTTTGCCGGTAGTCATGGCAATGGCATCTTTGTATCGACAGACAATGGTGAATCCTGGGAAAACTCTAACAATGGTATATGGGCAGATCATATACGTTGTTTAATAAACTCTGATACAACTATATATGCAGGGACTTTTGAAGGTATTTTTCGTTCCACAGACAATGGTGTATCATGGCAAGCATTACATTCAGGAACAATGAAACCCTCAATCGAGTGTATGGTTGTTAAGGATTCTACTATTTTTGCCGGTACAGCCAGAGGGGAAATTTTATCATCAGAAAATAATGGAGATTCTTGGACAACTTTTGATACGGGGTTTGCATATGATAAAATTCAGGCTCTAAGTATTATTGATACCAATCTGTTAGCCGGAACCGAAAATGTGGGTGTATTATTGTCCACTGATGCTGGCGCTACATGGGAGACTGTGAATCAAGGATTACAAATGCATTCAATTGTTGCATTGGCTGCCACAGATTCATTGCTTTTTGCGGGAACAGAGTCTGGAGGCATTTTTACTTCTTTTAATAAAGGCGATTTCTGGGATGTGACCAGTTTGGGACTGGATTGTTTAAGAATTAAAGATTTTGCAGTCAAAGATTCAAATATTTTTGTTGCAACCAGCGGTTGTTTTGTTTATCGGTCAATGCTAAATGGTTCTTCTTGGGAAAAATTAAACAACGGCTTAGAGCAATCTACAATTAATTCTCTGGTTGTTATGGATTCAATGCTATTTGCCGGAACTACTACCAAAGGTGTGTATCTTTCCAAAAATAACGGCGATACCTGGGAAAATATAAGTTATGGTATGTCTAATTATTTTGTTACTTCGTTAGCTGTAATGGATTCTCATCTTTTTGTAGGAACTGATGGAGGAGGTGTTTTGCTGACAACCGACAGGGGTGAAACCTGGTCAACAATAAATACAGGTATAACTTGCGAACTTGTCGAATCGTTAATTGTTTTAAATTCTTACCTGTTTGTAGCTACTGCTGATGGATGTGGTATATATCGTTCTGCTGATAAGGGAGTTACCTGGACTCAAGTTAATACTGGTTTAACCAATTTTCATACAAGTTCTTTTGTTTCATCAGGTACCAATCTGTTTCTCGGAACCGCTAATGGTGTTTTTCTTTCGACTGACTCTGGGGAATCATGGATGGATATTTCCACTGGTGCAGATTTTTTTCGTCAACGTGTGCAATCTCTTGTAATTTCAGATTTAAATATTTATGCTGGAACTCAATTTGGAAGTGTCTGGAAACGACCCTTGTTTGAAGTAATTACATTCGTTGATAGTGAAATTAAAAGTTTACCCTTTGAATATGCTTTGGAAAAAAATTACCCGAATCCATTCAATCCTGAAACTCAAATCCATTTTTCAGTTCCACAGTTGTCTGACATACAAATTTCGATTTATAATATTCAAGGGCAGCTTGTTGAGATAATCTATAATAAAGAGACACCTGCAGGTTATTATCGTATTATGTGGAATGCATCTGTTTATCCTTCCGGAACATATTTTATAAAAATGAAAGCAAATGGTTTTCAAAAAATAGAAAAATGTTTATTATTGAAATAAGGAAAATTTTCAAATGATTTGTAAGAGCAGCCAAATAGGTGGTGCGCAAATTATAGAATAACAGTACCCAGGTATATGCAACAGGCAGAGTATTGAAGGAAGGATTCAAGTTCTCAGTCATCAGTAAATAAAATTTAGTGAATATTTCTATTGAGCAAGTGTAGGAGTGAGTTAATCCCGCTTAAAAAACCTCCCGTAATACCTCTGCTTTTTCACTGCCGCCAAAGGTAATGCCCATATCCTTTAACAGCTTGAATGGCGGTTCACCCCCGGCAAAGATCAATATATAATCATTGTCGAGTTGAATTATTTCTTTATCCGTTTGCACGAATACAGAATCTGTATTAATTTCTTTTACATTTGAATCAAAGATTATATTAACCTTGCCGTCATTAACAAGTTGGTCTATATTGTGCTGGTTTTTCTTTTTTAATCTAAAAAATTTAGATTTGCGATAAGAGATAGTTACGGTATTGCCGGGCTGCATGGCAAGGCCTACAGCAGCCTCAATGGCACTGTCACCACCACCCACAACCAGAATATGGTTATTTTGAAAGCTTTCGGCATCAACCAGTTTATACATGACTTTGGACAACTCTTCTCCGGGGACACCCAGTTTTCTGGGCGTGCCACGGCGTCCCAGTGCCAGAACAATCCGCTGTGCCCGAAAGCTTCCGTTCTGCGTTCTGATATTAAAATACCCATCATGCCGGGTTACATGCTCTAATTTTTCACCGATTTTAATGTTTAAATGATACTGTTGATGAATATCGTCCCAGATTGCAAGCAGTTCTTCTTTTGTGTATTCACTGTTATTTAACCAGCCGTAAAGCGGTATTTCTACGGGATGGGTCATGACCACTTTTTTGCGGGGATATTGCAATATTGTACCCCCAAAACCCTGTTGATCAAGGATCAGATAAGAGAGTCTGTGCTGAATGGCAGTCAACGCGGCGCTGATTCCCGCAGGCCCTGCACCGACAATGATGACATCCAGAATATCATCCTGTTGTGAAAGGGATGACGCAATCTTTTCAATCACCTTTCTGCCTTGCCCAATGGCGTTTTTAATAAGCGCCAATCCACCCAGTTCTCCGGCTATGTATATTCCCGGAATCGAGGTTTCATTATAATCATCCATAACGGGAATGTCATCCCGTTGTTTAATGTCACCCAGTCCTACGGTTATGGCATTGACCAGGCACGCTTCAGCGCAACGCGCATGCCCCACGCATTTTAATCCGTTGATTACAGTGGATTTGCCCATTACAACACCCAAGACATCTCCTTCAGGACACGCTCTTACACAAGAACCGCACCCAAAGCATCGCATGAGATCGATTTGCGGGAATTGCGCTATGGGTTTATCTGCTCCCAAAGAAACCGCTTCCTGGTGTCTGTCAAAATCCGCTTTTTGTTGTTTACGGAATTTTATAAAATAGGGGATGAATACAATCCCCATTAAAAGTATTGCTGCTATCCATATAAAAAGTGATTCCATAGTGTACATCCTGTTTAATAATCAGCGTAATAAAACTAGAATCGGTAACCCATTTCAATATATATCCGGTGTCCTGGTGAATCGGATCCCCAGATATATTCATAATTCTCATCGAGATAAATGTGTCTGAAAATTTGTAAATTTCCGTTTAAACGCAGCCAGTGATTAGAACGTGTCGTATTGGTTGTGCTCAACACATACGAATAGTTTCCATAACTCATGTTTACATTGTGTCCGGCCCTAAAGTATTTGCCCATTCTTAAAGATACATTAAATCCTGTCGAAAAATAATTTTGAAATCCTGATCCATAAAAATTCACATACAGGTTGTGATCAGTAATATTGTTTTTACTGACGCCCAATGCCCCAGAATATGTATTTTCCGTATCGGTTTCTCTGGCACGTACGCCTGCGTTGGCATACACCCGATAATTGCCCGGCAAACGGAGATTCAGGTTCCAGCGGGCCCCGTAGCGCATGGCATCATCAAACAGGCTGTCTGCAACAGAACGGATTTCGTATGTATAATAATTTTTCCGGTCGTCAAAACTCAATCCCGTTGTAATGCTTTGGGTAATTGTATAAGAAAAGTTGAGATAAAGATTGGTGAGGGATATATTTTCGCCGCTTTTATCTTTGCGCCAGTCACGGTTTACATCGAGCTCTGCACTGCTATAGAGATTAAAATGTTGAGAAGAATAGCTGTTTTGCAGATAGACAAACTCGCGGCTGACTTCCGCGCCATGATATTCTCCCGCAGCGGCCAGGGTAGATTCAAATCGCTTGCCTCCATATTGGCCCTGTAAATAATTAATATATGCACCATATTTTTGTATAGATGTTTGGAAATCTGCATATTGCCACTGGGGCTGCGTACCGGCAAAAGCACCATAGCGCAGATTTTCGGTTGCATTGTGTTGAACCAATGCACCGTCTATATAACCGATGCCGCTAAATTTATTCGAGATGATACGTCCCAGTTTATAGTTAATTGCTGCATTTTCATCATCAAAGCTCAAACTGACGGTATAAATGCGGTTACGCCATTCGTTTTTGGCTGTTGTACCGCTTAGATGGGTCATTCGTTTGTTATAGCGGCTTTTGGTCTTGATCCTGAAATTCAGGTTTTTGGTGAATACATTCTGCATTCTTAGATTTAATCGCCCACCCGGTTGATCAAAACTGAAATTCCCTTCAGACATGTCCTCAAAATGGTACCATTGCAAAGAAACGCTGCCTCTGATTCTCATTTCATTTTGTTTTGTCTGGGTCTTTTGTCGCAGCGTGGTTTTTCTTGTCTTGAGCGGAGGGGACACGGTTTCGGATTTTTCCTGTTGACGTAGAACCAACGGTCTTGCCAAGTCTCCCTGCTGAACTTTAATATTTTCAGATACAATTGTACATGCCGCTGAATGATCTGCTGTGTAATTAATCGTCATGACCGCTATTCGGGTGTTTTTGCGCATTACGATTATTGTATCTCCAACTGCAAGTCCATCTAAATTACCGCCATCAATATAAATGTTTTCATTCGAGATATATTTAATGGTAAAGTCCTTAACAGAAACTTGCGCGGAAATACTCGAAATGGAAACCAAAATCAAAAAGAAAATAATATTTTTTATAAAATTCATGATTAATCCTCCGCTTTGCCATCATGATGACAACGGTAACACGCATCACTATTATAGCTGAATCCACTTATTTCATCATGTTCCCCAACCATACTGGATTGATTATGCTCGTGACAGTTGAGGCAACTGAATATCTGGAAATTACCGGGATTGGTATGGCAGATATTGCAATTTTCCCATTCACCCGCATGCGCACCGGAAGAGATGGGGAAGCGGGATTCGTGCTCGGCAAACATTGCCGGAAGCCAGGCAAGCATACTGTGGCAATCTTCGCATCTGTGATTGAATCCAAAATTCTGGTGTGAGGGATCAGTCGTGTTTTTGTAATCCTGTTCATGGCAGGTATAACAATCGGATTGAATTCGGGTAAATTCACCCACAATCTCTGATTTATGACAGGCATCGCAATCCAAACGACTGTGCGCGCCCAGTACCGGGAATGTTGTATTGGCATGGACTTTGAAAATATCTTTGACCTGCCACCCCAGAGTTGTATGACACTGGTCACAGGAATATGTTAATTTCCCCTGGTGCACATCGAGGTGACATTGTTTGCATTCCATCCTGATTTGTGAAAAATCCTCAAGATTGTGGCAGTCAACGCACTCCAGGTTTTGGTGCCTGCCATCCAGTGGAAATCGTGTTGACTTGTGGTCAAAGGTAATGGTATTCCAGTTTTCTGTCAGGTGACAATTGCTGCATTCCAGTTTCAATTCCTTGTGGGGTATGTCTTCCGAGTGCACAGAATTGATAATAAATGCTGCAGGAATACTGAGGAAAATCAAGATTTTAAATGCTGTTTTCATTAATCTTCTTTCCCATTTGGATGACAATTATAACAAGCCGTACTTAGATATTGATAATTTCTTACTTCATCATGTTCGTTGTCCATTTCAGATTTTTGATGCGCATGGCAGTTGATGCATTCAAATGCGGTATAATTTGATGAATTGGTGTGACAGTCAGAGCAGGCATCCCATTCTCCGCGATGCTCGCCGGAATATATCGGGAAATACCGGGCATCATGGTCCCAGGTGGTTTGCTCCCAGTTGTTTGTATTGTGACAATCCTGACAGGTAACAGGGAATTGAGAAGCTTTATGATTGGGATCTGTTGTATTGTTGTACTCGGTTTCATGACAGAAAAAACAATCCGATGGTGTATTGGTATAACCGTTCTCATGGCAATCCAGACAAGCTGCTGTTGTGTGCGCTCCGGTAAGCGGAAAATTCGTCAGGTTATGATCAAATGTTGCTGGCGACCACGCGGTTGTGGAGTGACAGATGGTGCACACGTGATCAAAATTACCGGTGACGTGATTGGGTTCGGTCACGGATTTAAATTCCGGTTCGTGACACGAGTAGCAATCTGAAGGTGTACCGGCATAAACGTTGTTTTCATGGCAATCCGAACATTCAACAGCCTGGTGAGCACCGGTAAGGGGAAATCCTGTCTGGTTATGATCAAAAGTTGCAGGCGACCACGCGGTTGTGGAATGACAGATGGTGCACGTATGATCAAAATTGCCGGTGACGTGATTGGGTTCGGTTGCCGACTTGAAGTCCGGTTCGTGACACGAGTAACAATCTGAGGGGGTGCCGGCATAAACATTATTTTCGTGACAATCTGTGCATTCAACAGCCTGGTGAGAACCGGTAAGGGGAAATCCGGTCTGGTTATGATCAAATGTTGCAGGGCTCCAGGTATTCTCGTTATGGCACATTGTACATTCGTGAGGATATTGGCCAAGTTGATGGTCAGGTTCTTTGACGGAATTATAATCTGTTAAATGGCAGCCATAACAATCCCTTTGTAATCCGGTCACTTTATTGTTAATATGGCATTGACTGCATTGTAATGTCTGGTGTACGCCAATCAATTCAAAACCGGATGTCTGATAGTGGTCAAAGTCAGTCCGGGGCCAGGTATCTGTGGTGTGACATTGTGAACAGTCTGTATCGAATCCAAATGCCTGATGGTTAGGATCACTGGTAGCCGCAAAATCCGTGTCATGGCAGCCGTAACATGTATTGGGCGTATTGTTATATGTGCCCTGGTGGCAATCCATGCAGGATACATTTTGATGCGCACCGGTCAAAGGGTAAAATGAATGATCAAATTCACGGGTTTGCCAGGAAAGAGATTGTATGGGGTGGCAGTCATCACAGGTTGTTGGAAATTGTGCTTCTTTATGATCAGGATTTTGGGTAGCGTTATAGTCATCTGCATGGCAATAGATACATTCAACAGGGGTGTTGGCGTATTCTGTCAAACCGGTATGGTGACAGTCGTCGCAATCAATGCGTTCATGTGCGCCATACAGGGGAAAGCGTAATAGAGAGTGGTCCTTTAGCAAGTCCTGTCGGTTTTCCCAGTTTAAGGGGGTATGGCAGGATTCACATTCTTTACCCAACTGTCCCAGGTGAATATCTGTATGGCAATCCATACATTGCACACCGGTTTGATGAAAAACCAAGCTTTCATGGCAATCTTTACAGTCAGTCTGGCTATGCACACCCGTTAACGGATACCCTGTGCTGTTATGATCAAATTTCAGGGTTTCCCTGTCAACCTGCCAGTTAGCAGGAGTATGACAGGTTTCGCAGGGTATTTTTATATCCCCATGAGGACTGGTTACCGCTAACAACATTGAATTCAGCAGTAAAAGTAGAAATAATAAATATTTCATAGATACAGCTTTCATTAGTTAGACCCGTTATCATTGACTTTTTTAGAAGGTGTATGACAGAATTTGCAATCCGAGCGCAGGGGTTTATATAATCTAAAATTGTTGCCTTTTAATGATAATTCTTTATGACAGTCATTACATGGGACTGACTGGTGAGCACCATCAAGTTTGAATGATGCGTCTCTATTGTGCTCAAACTTTTCTGCAATCCAGTTTGCGGGAGTATGGCATCTGTCACAGTTGGTGTGATTTTTTCCGTCTACAAGCCGGTCTTCCCGAAATTGCCCCAGGTGAACATCATTGTGACATGACTGGCAATCTGATGCGAGGTTAACAAATGCATAGGTTTTGTAGTTCGACAGATCCTCTTCCACGTGGCATTGTACGCAGGAAACATTTTTATGACGACCCTCGAGAGCGAATTTTGTTTGATTGTGATCAAAATTGATTGTATACCAACTGGCAACCGAATGGCATGCTTCACATCCCTGCTTTGTGGTGAATTTGTTAACTTGACCGTTATGTGGATCTTTGTGGCAGGAACTGCATTTTTTATCAGGATAATAGAATTGAATGGTTTCATAGTCGGTGCCGGTATTGGTTTTTTTGTGGCAGGCTATACAAGGAACTGCTTTATGACTACCCTCCAAATGGAAATTCAGACTGTTATGCTTTTCAATTGTAAAAAGAGCGGGAGTAAAGCCCTGTTCTGTGTGGCATTGTTCACAATTACCAATATGTTCGATTTTGGTAAACTGGTTTTTATGGTAATCTGTATGACAATCAACACACCTGTCATATTGGTTAATTTTAATAGGCATTCCGGGTAAATGACACTGTTCACAAGCCGTTGTGATGTGTTTCCCTTTTAATGGGAAAGAGGTACGGTTATGATCAAACTGGTTTCGGTTCACTGTTTTCCATCCTGCTGTATTGTGGCAGGATTCGCAATTAGGACCGAATTTGTTGTTATGTACATCCTGATGGCAGTTGACGCAATTTTGATACTCGAGATGGGTGTATTTTGAAAAAGAAGGATGGTTATTGTATTTATTGTCAGTGACTTGTGGGTGGCATTTTCCGCAATCCACTTGCTGGTGTTTTCCGGTTAATATGAAATTTGTGTTTTGATGATTGAATTTATTAGCAGGCTTCCAACCCTCCATAGTATGGCAATTAGTACATTCCTGAGTAAATTGAGAACGATGTTCATCCATGTGGCACGAAAGGCAATCCTGATCAAGGCCCAGCAGGGTTTTATTTAAATCTTTATTCTTTTCAAGAAACAGTGCTTTGTTGGTTATGTTTTTGGATTGATGGCACTGGCTGCAATTGAGTTGTGAATGCTTGTCTTCTAGATGATATCCTGTCAGTTCATGTTTAAAATTGTCTTTTCCATCAGGCCAGTATACCAGATCATAATCACGGCCCTGATGTTCTATATGGCATTTTTCACATTCATTATACTCGTTGTTGGCATGTAGGCCCTTACCGGATGCAATTCTATTATTTAATATTGTGTGGCAATCCAGGCAATTGTCAGCACTTATTTTTCTTTTAAATTGATGACAATTGGAACAGTTTTCCAGACCTTCCAGATCCGCATGGGATTGGTGCAGTTTTCCCGGTGACAATTGTGCAAAGGCAGGTATCGATAAAAGCAGGAGCAGTGCAGCAAAGATTTGTGCTTTCATTTTAGAAAATCCATTTATATCCAAATGTGATTGCAATTGCAATATGAACAAACATGATTATGATCATAATGATAGCAAAAGGTTTATGAATAACGTGCCAATAGTGAAAGATCTGTTGTATTTTATTTAATGCAAGAATTCTACGATGAAGGATCACTTTATTGCGTGCTATTTTTACAAGGTCTTTTACCTGTTTTGGTGGCAATTTCTTTATAAAAGCATTTTCTTTTTTAAATTTGCGGAAAACTCTGGCTCTGTATATATCATCCAATAACAATTTAACCAGAAAAACCATTGAATTGCGGGATTCAAGGTGGCTGCTTTTGGTCAAATGCTCCAGTTTCGAAATCATTTCATCTGAAAAATCAAACTCGGTTTTTAATTTTTCTGAAAGTAGAGTATCCATGTTTTTGAGTTCAAGTAATGACAACTCGTGTCCCTGAATATTATGGGGGATTTGTAAATACAGATAACGGCCAATTATTCCACTAAGTGCAACCGCCAGCATAGAGTAAAAGCTGATTGCAACCAGGCCATATACTTTGAATGAACTGTGCAGTATAATTAACAAGGGACCAAAAATTCCAAGATAGATATGAATGTCAAGCCACTTGGTAATATTTCCAAGTTTTGAAAATATTTGCGAACGCTTGCGTATAGAGTACAATAACATAACAAGCATCATGAGTGAACCAATAATGCCAAATCCATGTCCGTAATCTCCACCGGGTTTCAAGAGGGTGTAACCGTCATGGCGGGGTCTTTCGGGAAAGGGAGTGGAGTAATAATCCCAGCCTTTATAAAAAAAGTAAATGATTGAAATAAATGAGAGTATATATAAAATGACAAGAAAAATATGAAACGCACGAATTTCTTGACCAGCTTTACTTTCCATTGTATTCCCCATTCACTTGAATTATTGTTTACATAATAATTTTACGCATGGAAAAATTGCGGCAATTTTAAAAATAACAAATTTTTTCTCTGAAGCATATTCAACATAGTCATTTGCTAAACCAGGATCAAGTAACTATTGTTTTTTTTATAATAACTTTGGTAGAATAAGCAAGTTCTGTTATTATTTGAATTTTTTTGGGAATGTCGTATTATACTCTATTGTCAAATATAGTGTAATAGCATTAATGCGAAATGCGTAATGTTTTTGGGATTGTTTTGATAAATATGTAAACATTTTTCAATCTAAATCGTTATACTAGTAACGTAATGTAAACCATGGAGTAACAACTATGTATGATTTGAAAAGATTCAATGTACTATTAATTTTTGCTCTTGTTATGGTTTTCTCTATTGCTCTACTTGCTCAAAACGAAACTGATACTGCCTGGAAAAGTGACTATAAACAAGCACTGAATTATATTGAAAACCAGGATTATAATAACGCTGAAACTGTATTACAGTCTCTGCTCAACAAGAACAAAAAGCTGCCCCAGGCCTGGTATGGTATGGGACTTTTAAAGCGTGCTCAGGGTGAATCTGATGACGCTATAGAAAAATTTGAACGTGCCATCCGTTATGATAAAAATTATGCAATGGCTTATTATCAAATCGGTATGACATACAAATACATGGAAAACGGTAATCTCAAAGCTCTCGATAATTTGAAAAAAGCTGTTCGACGTGACGAGCACCTAATTGATGCCTATCTTGAAATTGCCAAATTGCATGTAGGGGTAGAATGGGTTGGTGAAGCTATTGGTGCGTTAGAGGATGGTATCAAGAAAAATCCGGATAATTCCAGATTGATCGAATCGTTAATTGATATTGCAATCATTTATCAGAAATATGATGATTGTTTATCCATTTTTGATAAACTGGTAAAAGACAATCCCGAGTATTACGAGCTCCAGTTGGGTATGGCAAAGATGGAGTTTTATCAGGATAAATTCAAAGAAAGCCTGAGACGTTTAGATGCAATGTGCCAAAATTTCCCTGATGCTTCCCAATTTGATATTAATCTGCTAAGTGCTAAAAATTATTTCCAACTTGAGCGCCCCAAAATTGCTGAAAACTATTACTGGACAGCGTTAAAGGCTCTACAAGACAGCGCATCTGTAAATATTCTGTTTAATGAGGTGTGTTATTTGATGGATAATGATGAATATGCCGAGTATCAAAAAACGGACATGTCTGATTTGTTCGCATTCTACAAACGTTTCTGGAACAAGCGTGATCCCAATCTGAGTACATCGAATAACGAGTTTATAGCCGAGTATTACGATCGTTTGGATTTTGCGCATAAATACTTTATCCGTTATTTTTCACAGGATGATATAGACAAGATGTATATGGTCCACGCTACCATGCACCCCTATTCTCAATTCAATATTGAAGGTGACAAGCTGTTAAGAGAATATTACAACATTGTTGCCCTGCCGCGTGACCGGCAGCTTGATGACATGGGTGTTATTTTTATGCGTCATGGCGCTCCCGATAATAAAGTTACTTCCGGTGATGGAATTCCTGTTTATTATCATCCATCTGCTGCTGCTAATACTCTTGTAAACGGCCAACCTTACCTCAATGAAAAAGCGGAATTGGGTAACCAAGGCACAAGCGGTTTTGGCGGAACACAATATACCAGCATGACAGAAGCCACCGGTGTTACTTCGTCGGGTTCAGGTGTGGATGGTAATATGCTTACCGCAAGCCGTCATTTTAAAGTCCCCCAACCTTTTAATGGTGAATCGCTTGCATCTAATGGCTTTTTTCACAATATGCCCATGAATATTTCATGGCAGTATTATGCCACTGATGATCACGATGTAATGACATTTCATTTCAAGAAATATACAGGCAAAAGCGGCTGGATTATTGAAGCTGTACCTTATACAGTTGCGAATCGCGAGTTTCTGGATCCCATTTATCAACGCCTGGGTGAAGAATCATTTAACAGTATGCAGCCGGTTGCAAGTGTAATTCAGCAGTATACCAATACAATCAAAGAAGAATCTATAGAATCTGTTAAAGCTGCTATGCAAACCGAATCCAGTAAATATCGCTATGCAGAAGACCCCATGACCGTTCCCTTTACTTATCTCAGTTTCAAGGGAGAGGACGGCAAAACCGAAACCGAGTTGTATTACAGTGTGGATGGACAAAATGTGCAGCTGGATACGACGCATGGTTTAAGTATAATCAAGCTGGCCAATTATTACAATTTTTATGACAGCAACTGGAACGAGGTTGAACGCGTTAACGAAAATACCATTCTTGATGTACAAATGGATATGAACCGTTGGGCAAAAAGTAATATAGTTGATGTGGAACGTTTTAATCTTGGTCCCGCAACTTATAATTACGAAATGCAGGTCTATGACCAGGTCTCCAAACGCCGTGCTGTCTTTCGTGATACTTTAGAGATTAAAGATTACAGCAACAACCAACTGGAAATTAGTGATATCTTACTTTCCTCTGAGATTGGGGGAGAAGGCCAGGGCGAAAAATTTAAAAAAGGCGAGGTTTATTATTATCCTCACATGTTTAACGCCTTTTCTAAAGGGCAGATGGTAGGGCTCTATTTTGAAATCTATAACCTGCTTTACGGACAAAATGACCAGACAAAATATCGTGTGACTTGTACTATACAAAATGTAGGCATTGATGAACCTCCCACCGTTTTGCACGGATTGTTCAATACGATCATGAGACGGGACAAAGGTATTACGGGTACGTCATTTGAATACCAGGGCGCTTCCCGGGATGAGCCGGTGTATGTCAATCTGGATCTGGGTAATGTCAAACCCGGCACATACGAGCTGGTTGTCAAAGTTGAGGATATGAACGGAAATGTAACCGCAAAGAACAAGGTAGAGGTTACACTGGCAGGGGAAAGTAGTTAAGACTATTCTGGTTTCAGGGTTTTATCCTGGGGCCAATAAATAAGATCGTTACTGGGCAGAGCTCATGAACGAGAAGTGATATATTATTAAGGGAAGCCGGAGCTAATCTTGCTTCCCTTTTTTATGAAATTTTGAATTCAAGGGGATTGTTTTTAAATATACCTGCGGAAATTTATCAACATTTTACATTTGATTCAATGAATGAACGAGTACAAGGAGGGGTAGTATGTTGTATTTTATTCGTTGTGCAGTCAGTTTGAAAAGTGTTTTCTTATTGGGGATTTATTTATTTTTAAACTCATCATTACTTTTTGCTGCGAGTGAAAATTCCTGGCAAACCGCTTATCAATCCGCTTTACAATACATCGAAAATCAAAACTATGAACAAGCTGAAAGCATTCTGCAAGAGCTGCTTGATGAAAACAAAAAATTACCCCAGGCCTGGTATGGAATGGGACTGCTAAAGCGAGCCCAGGGAGTGCCTGATGAAGCGATTAAGAAATTTGAACGCGCAATCCGGTATGATAATGATTACACAATGGCTTATTATCAGATAGGCAAAACCTATGCGACTATGGAAAACGGTAGTTTAAAGGCGTTGGATAATTTTAAAAAAGCGGTCCGGCGTGACGAACATCTTATAGATGGATATCTCGAGATTACCAGGCTGCATATAGAGACAGAGTGGCGTGGAGAGGCCTTGAAAGCCCTGACAGAAGGCATTGCAAATAATCCTGACAGTCACATATTAATTGAAAAAACTCATTGATTTGTCAATTACTTTTCAACAGTATGATGACTGTTTGAACGATTTAAATAAACTCATTAATGATAATCCCGGATACTATGAACTCCAGTTGGGTATGGCCAAAATAGAGTTTTATCTGGACGAATACAAAACAAGCCTGAAAAGGCTGGATGCCATGCGGCAGAATTTTCCCCAGTCTTCACAATTCGAGATCAACCTTTTAAGCGCAAGGAATTATTTTGAATTGGGCAGACCGAAAATTGCTGAAAATTATTACTGGAATGCTCTACGGGAAATATCAGATGATGCTGAAAGAGACGTATTGTTTCAACAGGTCTGTTATTTGATGGATAATACCGAATTTACCGAATATAAAGAAACTGATAATTCAGTTTTGTTAAACTTTTACAAACGATTCTGGAACAAGCGCGATCCCAATTTGAGTACCTCGGACAACGAGTTTTTAGCAGAATATTATAACCGTTTGGATGTAGCACACAAATACTTTATGCGGTTATATAGCCAGGATGAGATTGATACCTTGTACAAAATGCATTGCTCTGATCACCCTTATACTCAATTTAATGTTGAAGGGGATCGGCTTTTAAGGGATTACTATAACATTGCCGCTTTGCCAAGAGAGCGTCAGTTTGATGATATGGGTGTGATCTTTTTACGCCACGGTGAACCTGACCGTAAGGTGACATCAAGTGACGGATTACCCACCTATTACCATCCATCACAAGGTAGCTTTACCTTTGAAGATGGAAGGGAACATATCACTGATGGATTGAAATTAGAAAACATGGCTACCAGCGGATTTGGGGGCATGCAATACAATAATATGCAATCTTATTCAGGAGCAGGATCTTCAGGTCCTAATAATAATCCAGGGAATCAATTCAAAGTCCCCAAACCCGGAAATGGTGACAATCTTGCAGCACCGGGATATTTCTTCAACATGCCCATGAATATTTCATGGCAGTATTATGCCAATGATGAAAGAGGTGTTTTGAACCTGCATTTTAAAAAATACACCGGTAAAAGCGGCTGGATCATTGAAGCGGTACCCTATACTGTGGCCAATCGGGAAGTCCTGGATCCTGCATTTGAAAAGCTGGGCAGGGAGTCATTTTTAAATAAACACCCCAAACCTGGAGTTGTTCAGCATTTTAGCACAGAAATCAAAGAAAAAAGTATTGAATCCGTTGAAATGGCGTTACAAACTGAAACCACAAAATATCGTTATGATGACGAGCCCATGACTGTTCCTTTTACTTATCTCAGTTTCAAGGGAGAGTACGGCAAAACCGAAACCGAGTTGTATTACAGTGTGGATGGACAAAATGTGCAGCTGGATACAACGCATGGTTTAAGTATAATCAAGCTGGCCAATTATTACAATTTTTATGACAGCAACTGGAACGAGGTTGAACGCGTTAACGAAAATACCATTCTTGATGTGCAAATGGATATGAACCGTTGGGCAAAAAGTAATATAGTTGATGTGGAACGTTTTAATCTTGGTCCCGCAACTTATAATTACGAAATGCAGGTCTATGATCAGGTCTCCAAACGCCGTGCTGTCTTTCGTGATACTTTAAAGATCAAAGATTACAGTAACAACCAACTGGAAATTAGCGATATCTTACTATCCTCTGAGATTGGTGGAGAAGGTCAGGGCGAGAAATTTAAAAAAGGCGAGGTTTATTATTATCCTCACATGTTTAACGCCTTTTCCAAGGGACAGATGGTAGGGCTCTATTTTGAAATCTATAACCTGCTTTACGGACAAAATGACCAGACAAAATATCGTGTGACTTGTACTATACAAAATGTAGTTATTGATGAACCTCCTACCGTTTTGCACGGATTGTTCAATACGATCATGAGGCGGGACAAGGGTATTACGGGTAAGTCATTTGAATACCAGGGCGCTTCCCGGGATGAGCCGGTGTATGTCAATCTGGATCTGGGTAATGTTAAATCCGGCACATACGAGCTGGTGGTCAAGGTTGAAGACTTGAACGGAAATGTAACCGCAAAGAACAAGGTAGAGGTTACACTGGCAGGGGAAAGTAGTTAAGTTTATTTTGGCTCCAATGCTTTGCCTTGGGTCTTACAAAAAAGCTCGTTCCAGGGCAGAGCCCCTGAACGAGAGGGGAAGAGAAGAGTTGGTCTCGGAACGAGAAAAAAGCAACTCATTCTGGTTCCAAGGCTCTGCCTTGGGGCCAATAAATTATAAATACCGTACAATAACAGAGACTTGGAACCAGAATAAAATGGCACATACATGCAAATCCTTTTTGTATTGTAGGTCTGTATTTTATCTTTTCACTTTTTCCCTTTACTGTAATTTTACAATTCCACGGTTGTATTTTTCCTCAATATATGCTAAATTAGTGAATGTTAAAAAATGAAAATCATTCAGAAATTGTTTGGTATTGTTTTTTATTTTTAATAAGTTTGGCACTGTGATTAAAACGGAAACCCGACAGGACTGATTTGACACTTTCTGTTATTATAGTCAGTTACAACGTTCGCGATTTTTTAGGGCAGGCAATTACTTCTCTAAAAAAAGCATTGCGAAATATTGAACACGAAATTTTCGTTGTTGATAATGCGTCTTCTGATGGTACGGTTGAATTGGTTGAAAAACGATTCCCCGATGTTAAGCTGATTGCCAATACCGAAAACTTTGGTTTTGGTAAAGCCAATAACCAGGCGATACAGCAGAGTAAGGGCGATTATCTTTGCGTCATTAATCCCGATACCATTGTACAGGAAGACACCTTTACAACATTGTTATCGTTCTTTGACACATATCCGGATGCAGGTGCGCTGACCTGCAAGATCCTGAATCCTGATGGTACGCTGCAGCTTGCATGCAGGCGCAGTTTTCCCACACCGTGGGTTGCTTTTACCAAGATTTCGGGACTGGCAAACCTGTTCCCCAAAAGTCGATTATTCGGTCGATACAATTTGACCTATCTTGATCCTGAGCAGTTTTACGAAGTAGAGGCCATTTCAGGTTCCTTTATGCTTGTACGCAAAGAGACCGTTGACAAGGTAGGCGGTTTTGATGAAGATTTTTTCATGTATGGAGAAGATCTGGACTGGTGCTATCGCATCCGTCAGGGTGGATACAAGATTTACTATGTTCCTGATACCCAGATCATCCATTTTAAAGGAGAAAGTTCTAAAAAGAGTCCTTTGGCCCAGCGCAAGTTGTTTTATGAGGCCATGAACTTGTTTGTTAACAAGCATTTCTCCGGAAGCAATGCAATTTTACCGTCATGGTTTCTCAACGCTGCTGTCAAGGCGCGTGCCATGCTTGCGTTTTTCAGTGCGTTAATTCGCTATATGATATTACCCGGCATTGATTTCCTTTTTCTAACCTTGTCGCTTTCTCTGGCAATCCTGTTTCGATTTTATCCCGAATTTCCCTGGCTACCTTTTCTCAAAGTCCATTTGTTATATACCCTGGTATGGATATTCAGCATGACCGCCCATGGCGTATATTACCGATACAAGTATTCAGGTTCCAAATGTACCTCTGCGGTGTTGTTGGGCTGGGTTGTTAACAGTGCACTTACCTTTTTTCTGAACCAGTGGGGATTCTCCCGTTTTGTTGTGCTGGTTGCCGGTGGATTAAATCTGGTCTTTTTACCGGGATGGCGGGTACTGTTAAAGTGGTTTGCCAGACGGTCTTTTGGTTCTGTTATGAACAAGATTGGAGATTCCATCTGGCATCGTCGTTCAGTGATTGTGGGAGATGCCCAGGCAAGCAAGGCATTGGTTGATCGCATACAGAAAAATCTACAGGATTCGTACCATATCACCGGTATCATTTTAACTTCTAATCAGATGGATTATGAAGAGGTTGCCGGACTGCCCGTGTTGGGAACGTTTCAGCATATTAATGAGATCATTCGTCGGGAAAAAGTACAGGAAGTGATTTTTGCTACGGACCGTATCGATTATAACAAGATGCTCTCAGTAATCGCCGGCTCAAACGGAGGCGTAAGTTTTAAAATGGTCCCCAGTAATCTGGATGTGATCATTGGTAAAGCATCTATAGATTATATTGATGATTTGCCGTTTGTGGATATCGATTACAAACTTCACATCAACTTTTATCGCGGAGTAAAACGGAGCTTTGATTTTACTTTGGCTTTACTGCTCATGATTGTTACCGCGCCGCTATATGTGTGGCTGCGCTGGATAAATAGAAAAAGTTTAACTGCAGAAACCCATTACTATTCCGCAAATCGTGAATATACATTGTATCACTTTAAAGATGAAAAAAAGATTTTATTGAAATATTTACCCCGGTTAAGCGCGATTCTAAATGGAACAATCAGCTTTGTAGGGCGTGATATTTACGCTGGAAATACGGATTTGGAAAATCCTGTGGTATTATCTTTAAAACCCGGCATAACCGGATATGAACAAATAAACCGTCACTCGGAAACCGATAAAGATCGTAATAAATACAATATTTATTATCTGAAAAATTATTCAATGGTTTTTGATGTGCAGATTTTATTAAAATCTTTGTTACAACGCAAACATCCATAATTGGTTGGGCTATGAATAAATTTGTATTAGAGTTTGAACGACCCATAGTAGAGATTCAGCAAAAAATTGCCGAATTAAAAGAGTATTCGGTAAATGAGAATCTTGAAGTAAAGAACGAAATTGAACGTCTTGAAAGCAAGGCGCAGAAATTAAAACTCGATATATATAATAAATTGTCACGTTGGCAGCGAGTTCAGCTGGCACGGCACCCGGAGCGTCCTTATACTCTGGATTATGTAGACCGAATGCTGACAGATTTTGTAGAGCTGCATGGTGATCGAGCTTTTGGAGATGATCCTGCAATTGTTGCCGGCATTGGCAAGCTGGATGGTACGCCAATAGCAATTATTGGGCATCAAAAAGCCCGCGAGACCAAAGAAAAACTGCGCAGGAATTTTGGTATGCCGCACCCGGAAGGTTATCGTAAAGCATTGCGGGTAATGCAATTGGCTGCCAAGTTTAATCGTCCTATTTTGACGCTAGTTGATACAATTGGAGCATACCCCGGTTTGGGTGCTGAAGAACGCGGTCAGGCTGAGGCTATAGCACGGAATCTTTTTGAAATGTCACACTTGCCAGTTCCAATCATTGTTGTTATCATTGGCGAGGGAGCCAGCGGTGGAGCTCTGGGAATAGGTGTTGGTGACCGTGTGCTAATGCTGGAAAATACCTGGTACTCGGTAATATCTCCTGAAGGTTGTGCGTCTATTTTGTACAAAGATGCATCAAAGGCAGATATAATGGCAGAATCGCTCAAGGTCGTTCCCGATGATCTGGTAAAGATGAATGTTATTGATCGTGTACTCAAAGAGCCTGTTGGCGGGGCACATGGTGACTATGACCAGGTTGCTGCAATTGTCAAAGCTGCGGTAAAAGAAGAACTGGCGGAACTGGAGAAAATACCGGTAAACGAATTGTTAGACCAGCGAGTTGAAAAATTCGGCAAGATGGGAGCCTGGAAAGAATAATCTGCAATCATACCTTTATTACCCATGTTTTAATAAATTGTCTTGACTCTTTAGATTATTTATCATAAATTTCTGTTTATGGCTTTTTGCTATAAGGCATATGATGGAAACAATGAGCAAAAAAGTTCTTTTGTTGAATCAGAATTATGAGCCAGTTTGTGTAGTTAATGCCAAAAAGGCTTTAATATTGGTATGTCTGCAAAAAGTTGAGATCATTGAAAAACGAGAGCTTTTGGTAAGGTCGCAATACAGCTCCTGGCCAATGCCCAGTGTGATTCGGTTGGTAAATTATATCCGGATCCCCAAAAAACGCGTAGAGTTGACTCGCCACAATATTTTTCGTCGTGATGGATTTCAGTGTCAATATTGCGCATCGAAAAAGGGGCCCTTTACTCTTGACCATATTGTTCCCAAAGTTAGCGGTGGAATGGATTCCTGGGAAAACCTGGTTTGTGCCTGCTTGCAATGTAACAATAAAAAAGGCAGTAAGCCACTTGCTCATGCCAATATGGCTTTGCTCAAAAAACCAAAGCGACCGAGTTATTTGTTTTTCATTCAGCACTTTATAGGAATACAGGAAGAGTGCTGGAAGCCGTATCTGTTTATGAATTAACAGATATGCTTTTATTAGAGTTTTTGGCCGTATGTTTACGGCCTTTGTTGTGTTTAGTTAATTGATTTGGCACTCTATGTCTTATAAAGTGAAATTAGATACATTTGAAGGACCTTTAGACCTTTTACTGTTTCTGATAAAAAAAAACGAGCTCGATATATATGATATTCCAATATCTATCATTACACATCAATATTTGGAATATCTTGAAATTATACAAATGCTTGATCTGGAAGCAGCCAGTGATTTCGTGCTGTTAGCCTCTACATTAATCCAGATTAAAGCACAAATGCTGCTGCCCAAACCTTCCATTGAACTGGAAGAAGAGATTGTTGACGATCCGCGGCAGGAGCTGGTATACCGGTTGCTCGAGTACAAGCGCTTCAAGGATGTTGCAGTTGATCTGGCGGATAAAGAAGAATATGCCAGAAAGCTGTTTTCTCGTGGCAGCTTTAAAATTGAATCTGATGGTTTTCAGGATGAGCTGGTTGAACATCCCGATGTTTCTTTGTTTGACCTGGTATCCGCATTTAAAACTATTATTGAAAAGAATAAAAAGGTTGCAATACATCGGGTTGTTGAGATTAATGTAAGCCTCGATGAAAAAATTGATTTTGTGACCACGTTTTTAGAAACACATGGCGAATCACAGTTCTCTGATCTGTTTGATCCTACTGATGACAAGCTGGTATTGATCGTTACTTTTATGGCGATTCTTGTTTTGATCAAGAAAAATACTATAGACGCAATTCAATCGGAAACTTTTGGTGAAATAAATCTGAAATTGATAAATGGATATTAAACAACTCGTATATATTGTAGAGTCACTGATCTTTGCTTCGGATTCTCCATTGTCTGTGCGACAGATTTCAACTATTGTACAAGAAGCAGACAAGGAAGAAATTGAAAAGGCAATAGCTTTACTTGAAGAGGATCTTGATGATCGCGCTTTCTTTTTAAATAAAGTGGGTGGCGGTTATCAGTTTGCCACCAAGCCCGAGTTCTCCAAGTGGATCAGTCACATGCATGAAAGCAAAGCACGGAACCGTCTAAGCCGGGCATCGCTTGAAACATTGTCTATTATTGCGTTTAAACAGCCCATAAGCCGTATCGAAGTATCTGCTATTCGTGGTGTTAACTCTGATGGTGTTATTAAAAATTTGCTGGAACGTCAGTTAATTACCATCACTGGCCGAGACAAGGAACAGGGCCGTGCGTTGTTGTTTTCAACAACCAAAGAGTTTTTGCAATATTTTAATTTGAATGATATTGCTGATCTGCCACGTCCCAAAGAGATTGAAGAATTGCTGGCTGAAGGTGAAGGTGGTAAACTGCTCAATGACCTGCCCGAAGAAGTTTTTGAAGAAGAGGCGCAGGAAGAAAATGCTGAAAATGGTAAAGACGGAAAAGAGCCGAACAAGGACGAATCTCCGGAATCAGCCACTGATGCAACTGCAGAAAATACTGAAAAACCAGCTGATGATTCTGCTTCTGCTCCCGAACAGGAGCAAAATGAAGGTTCAGATAATGGTAAAGACGCCAATGGTTCTGAAACAACCGATAATAAAGATACCGTGGAGCAGTCTGTAGAATCTGATGATGCGTCTAAATAAATATCTTGCCAGTTGCGGAGTAGCCTCACGGCGTGCTTCCGAAACATTAGTTCAGGAAGGCCGTGTTAAAATAAATGGTAATGTTGTTTCTGAGCTTGGCATTCAAGTTGGTGAACAAGACAAGGTAACGGTAGACGGTAAATCCGTAAAACCTGTTACGAAAAAAGTATATATAATGATGCACAAACCCAAAGGGTTTGTTACAACTGCAAGCGATGAACGCGGCCGCAAGACCGTGTTTGAATTGTTTAACATCCGGGAAAGGGTATTTCCAATAGGTCGCTTGGATATTAAAAGCGAAGGTCTGTTGCTCTTTACCAATGATGGCGAGCTTGCGCACAGGTTAATGCACCCCGGATTCAAAGTCAACAAGACTTATCGGGTGAAACTGGATAGAGATTTTGATCCCAAGGGACTTGATGCCCTGAGATCCGGAATCGAGCTGGATGATGGCATGACCTCCCCATGTCGGGCTTCTTTTTATACAAATACTTTTGACAGAGTAGAAGTCAGGATGAAAGAAGGCCGGAAAAATCAGGTACGTCGCATGTTCCTGGCTTTGGGATATGATGTTGTTACCCTGAAACGTGTGCAATATGGACCGTTAACGCTTGAAAATCTGGACCGCGGCAAATGGCGTTTTTTAAATTCAAATGAAGTACGACAGTTGAAAATGGCCGCTGGTCTGATGAGACGAAATAAAACTGGAAAAACTCGTTGAAAAATGATCTGATCATTGCCATAGACGGCCCGGCAGGGTCAGGCAAAAGCACAACAGCAAAAGAAGTAGCGCGCCGGTTAAATTATATCCATTTGGATTCCGGTGCAATGTACAGAACAGTTACCCTGAACGCATTGAATCAGGGATTAGATATACATGACGCAGATAAAGTCGCAGAAATAGCCAGACATACTGAAATTGGCTTTGAATGGATTCAGGATGAACTGAATGTCTTTTTAGGCAAAGAAAATGTAACTGCGGCAATACGTACTCCGCAAGTAACCAATGCGGTCGCACCCGTCGCTGCCAATCCAAAGGTCAGAGAGATTCTGATCGAAAAGCAGCGTCAATGGGCACTAAAAGGCGGCATTGTTGCTGAAGGTCGCGATATTGGCACCAAGGTATTTCCGCAAGCGGATTTGAAAATTTTTATGGTAGCCGGTCTTGAAGAAAGGGCCAGGCGCCGTTATGAAGAGTATCAGAAAAAGGGTATGCAGGTGGATATGCAGGAGATTCAGGACGATATCCGCAAACGTGATGAACAGGATACCCAACGCGAAGCCAATCCGCTAACAAAAGCGGATGATGCTATTGAGCTTGATACATCATCCATGACCATAGAAGAACAGGTAGATTTTGTAGTACAGCAAGCCCATTTACTGGGTGCTGCTGCTTGAATGTGATCATTGACAATCATGCCGGACCTTGTCCCGGAGTTACACGGGCATTGAAAACGATAGAAGAAACGCTTGAACGTAATACAGCTTTAATTTCTCTGGGACCTGTCATTCACAATGACCTTGAACTGATCCGGTTGAGTGAAAAAGGTTTGACTGTTGAAGCCCAGGAGACTGTAGAAGCCGGCAATATACCCGAATCTTTTTTCAATAATACGGTTTTTATTCGGAGTCACGGTGTTTCACCTCGAGTCGAAAACTTGCTGCGAGATGCCAAAGTTGATCTGATTGATGGAACCTGCGGAATTGTTAAACGTGTTCATCGTGTGGTTCAAGAACATTACAAAAGCAATTATCAAATTGTGATTACCGGCAAAGACGGTCATGCTGAAGTTAAAGGAATTATGGGATATTGCGATGATCAGGGTATTGTTGTCAAGAACATTGATGATCTTGATAAAGTCGATCCCGATAAAAAGACCCTGTTGGTATCTCAGACAACCTTTGATCCTGAAAAGTTTTTGGAAATTCAAGGCCGTTTGGAATTGTTAGTAAAAATGGTCAAGGTCAAAGATACAACATGCAAACATATCAAACGTAAAAATGAACATTTGCAAGCGTTTGCAAAATCTGTTGATGTATGTTTAATGGTCGGTGGAAAACAAAGTTCAAATACCGGCATTTTATTTGATTTGATAAAAAGAAATAATCCGAACAGCTATCGCATTGAAGGTCCCGAGGATCTGGATACAAGCTGGTTTAACAATTCGGATACAATTGGTGTAACAGGCAGCGCCTCAACACCAATTTGGCAGCTTGAAAAAGTTGCCCATGCTTTAGAAAAACTCCCTGAAAAGGGGTTATAAAATAAATAAGGAGGTTTCATCTAATTATGAACGAACAAACAAACCCTAACCCACTTGAAGAAGATGCTAATAATAGCGTTGAATCAAGTGAACAAGCAACACCCAAGGCCAATGAGGAACAGGCTACAGTTGAAGCACCTGCAACTGCACCTGAACCCGTAACGGAAGCTTCAGAGCCTGCAGCAAAACCAGCAGTAGCAACCCTGGAAGAACTGGATAGACTGGAACAAGAGTATACTGAACAAGAGTTTAAAGATCTTGAAAAACTCTATGAAGGTACACTTGTAGACTTTAAACCCGGCCAGGTTGTTTTCGGTAAAGTTCTTGCTGTAAATGACAAGGAAGTTTCTATTGACATCGGTTTTAAATCAGAAGGAACTATTCTGGTAGAAGAGTTCCTGGAACGTAGCGATATTATCGTTGGTGACAATATCGAGGTCTTTATTGATGAGATTGAAGATGTCGACGGCTATCTTGTACTTTCTAAAAAGAAAGCCGACTTTATGCGCATTTGGGAAAAAGTTATTGAATCTTATGAACGCGGAGATATTCTGCAGGGTAAATGTGTTCGCCGAATCAAGGGTGGTATTGTTGTTGACCTTGGTGGTGTGGATGCGTTCTTGCCCGGTTCACAGATTGATGTACGCCCAATTCGCGATTTTGACTCTTTGATTGACAGTATGATGGATTTCAAAATTGTCAAAGTTAACCATGCGCGTAAAAACATTGTTGTATCTCACAGAGTACTGGTAGAACAGGAAATGAAGGGACAACGTGAAAAGATCCTGCAAGAACTCGAACGCGGACAGGTACTTGAAGGTACTGTTAAAAATATAACTGACTTTGGTGTATTTATCGATTTGGGCGGTGTGGACGGATTGCTTCACATCAACGACTTGTCATGGGGTCGTGTATCTCACCCATCTGAAGTTGTTGCCCTTGATGAAAAAATCAATGTTGTAATTCTTGATTTCAATGATGATAAAGATAGAATCTCTCTGGGATTGAAACAACTGCAAGCGCATCCATGGGAAGATGTTGAGAAAAAATACCCGGTTGACACTGTTGTCCGTGGTAAAGTTGTCAGCATTTCCGATTACGGTGCCTTTGTAGAACTGGAAAAAGGTGTTGAAGGCTTGATCCATATTTCCGAAATGTCATGGACACAACATATCAAGCATCCGTCAAAGATACTTGCTGTAGGTGAAATGGTTGAAGCCAAAGTACTGAGTATCCAAAAAGATGACCGCAAAATTTCTCTGGGTCTGAAACAATTGGAACCGGATCCATGGGAATCATTGTCCGAACGTTACCCGGTCGGCACACGTCATACCGGCAAAGTTCGCAACCTGACCAACTTTGGTGCGTTTGTTGAACTGGAAGAAGGTATTGACGGATTGATTCATATTTCTGACTTGTCCTGGACGAAAAAGATCCGCCACCCGGGAGAGGTTGTGAAAAAAGGAGACGAGATCGAAGTTGTTGTATTGAATGTTGATAAAGACAATCGTCGTATCTCTCTCGGTTTCAAACAAACTCAAGACAATCCCTGGGATGTATTTGAAAATACCTACAAAGTAGGAACAAAGATCCCTGGTAAAGTTGTACGTTTGATTGAAAAAGGCTTGTTGGCTGAATTGCCTCAAGGTGTTGATGGTTTTGTACCCATGTCTCAACTGGCAAAAGAAAACATTAGCAAACCTGCTGATGGTTACCAGATTGATGATGATTTGGAATTGACCGTTATCGAATTCAATAAAGAGAACAAGAAAATCGTCTTGTCAGAAAAATCTGATATCGATTTTTCTCAAAAAGTTGATACAGAAGAAATGGATAACGAACTTTCCATGCAGGATGGTGGAAGAAAACCTAAAAAAGCAAAACCGGAAACCAAGCCGGCACCCGCAGCAGAAGCAAAAGCTGAAGAACCAGAAGCAGACGCAAAAGCTGAGGAAAAAACAGAAGAATAATCCGTATTACGGAATTATTATACAGAGCCGGGCAAGTGTTTGTCCGGCTCTTTTTTTTATGGAACCAAAAAAAAATTTTGATTTATCATTCGATTATTATACCTTTTATAAGGTTAATTATTGGAGGCAAATATGTGGGTAATTCGCTGGATTGTTGGAGCCATTATGGTTATTTTTGTCATTGGCTTTGCAATGCAAAACACAGATGTATCTGTTCCGGTTAAATTCCTGAAATGGCAGACCTCTACAGATTTACCGCTTTGGGTAATCATGTATGTTTCTTTTGTAGCCGGTTTGTTGTTCTGGGTTGTTATATCTATAATACAAATGCTGGGAATGCGGAATGAAAACCGTAAAGTGAAAAAAGAGTTGAAAAAACTCAAAGATGAATTGAACAGACTGCGAAATGTATCCGTTGAAGAAGCAGTAACCAAAGAAGCCCCCAAAGCAATAACAACCGGTAATTCAACCAGCATCAGCAAGGAGTAGTTCTATGGAGGTAATCCATATTGTTGCATTATCACTGATTGTATTTATTCTGGCGTTGGGTTTTATTATCATCAAGATCAAACGTAAAATGTCTCCGCTGAACCAGGCACATTTGGAGTATATTGCCGGTCTGAATCACATGATCAATGGCGAAAACGATAAAGCCCTTGAGCATCTCAGAAAGACAGTTAGATTAAATACAGATTTAATTGATGCATATATCAAGATTGGAGATATACTCAGAGCACAGGGCCATGCCGATCAGGCTGTCAAAGTCCATCGTGATTTGCTGGTGCGTGAAGAATTATCAGATCACAAGCGTATTGCTATATATAAATCTCTGGCACTTGATTATCAACAACTCGGTAGCTATTCACAGGCAGTTGATGCCTGCGAACAGGTTCTGAGTATGAATAAAAATTCACAATGGACCAAAGATATGCTGTTATCCGTTTATGAAGAAATGGGTGACTGGCGAAACGCTTTTGTACTGTTTAGAAAAAGTGAGAAAAATTCTAAAGATAATAAAAACAGAATACTTGCCTGTTACAAGGTTGAAGAAGGATTATCTCTTGCTGCCCTGAAAAAAGAACATGAGGCTAGAATTTGTTTTAGAGAAGCAATCAAACTTGATAAATCATGTGCAGGTGGTTATCAGGAACTGGCAGATAGCTATATCCGTGAAAATCGTTTAAAAGATGCGCTTGCTGCACTAAAGCAATTAATTCAACGTGCCCCTGAGCAGGCATATCTTGCGTTTTCAAGATTGAAACAAGTTTTGTTTGATATGGGCCAGTTTAGTGAGATTGAAAAGCTTTACATGGATTTGATGAAAACCAATCCTGATGTAATTGAAGCTTATATTGGATTGTCTGATCTGTTGGAGAAAAAAGGAGAGCTTTTACAGGCAATTGACATCTGTAAAAAAGCGATGGAAAAAGACGATTCCCGTCTTGAACTTAAAATCATGCTTATTCGTTTGCGCAGTAAACTGGGTATGAAAGATCAGGCGGCAAATTTGGCGGAAAAACTTGCCCAGGAAATTGTTGCGGATCATCATAATTTTGTTTGTGCAGATTGTAACTACCAGTCAAATGATTACTTTTGGCACTGTCCTGAATGCAGGGCATGGAATTCAGCGAAAAGGGTGAAAATTGCATATCCGTAATATACTCTTGTTGTTGATTTGTATAATATCTTTGGGGATGGGACAAACTGCTATCAAGAACGCTCAGGTTTTGTTTTATAATGATCAATTGGATGAACTTGAGGAGTTACTTCCCGATCTTGAAAGAGATTACCCCAATCATCCTGTTGTTATGTTTTTTAAAGGCGTATTTGAACAAGACGCCCTGAACGCTCTTGTTAGTTTTGAAAAGGTCCATAAACAATTCCCGGATTCACAATTTGCTGATGAATCTTTGTTCCGCATGGGTCAATATTATTATTCCACCGGCGATTACAGCACTGCGCGCCAAGTCTTTCAACAGTTTATACGGCAATATCCCCAATCTGGCATTATCGATCGTGTTCAATATCTGTTTTGTCAAAGCTACTATGGCGAAGGTAAACTGGATTCCTCATACATGTTTTTACAGGCATTTGTGAAAAACGCCCAGTCTTCTCCATTTGTGAATATGGCGGTCATGGATCTTGAAAATGAAGATTTGTGGAAAGAATTGGAGAAAAACACAAAACCAGCACAACCCAAACCCAAGCCTGTACCACAAACCAAAGAAGTGTATCATTACTCAATCCAGATAGGTGCTTTTAGCGTTCAGGAAAACGCTGTAAAAGTTAAAGAGAAATTTCAACCCGACCACTATGTTGAAATTCGAGAGAAACAGGTACGAGATCGTACTTTTTATGCTGTTTGGGTCGGTCGTTTCCAGGACCGTGAATCGGCAATGCAATATGCGCATAAACATATTGATCAATACAAAATCGAATATAAAATTGTAAAACGTTAATTCGGATGGGACCCAAAATTGAATTGGAGCGAAACATGAAACGATTACTGGTTCTAGTCGCACTTTTGATTTTCACAATTCCCGTGTTTTCACAAGTTCCATGTGAGCAGATTGTCCGTTACAAAATTTCCGCACAACTCTTGCCGGAAGAAAATGCCGTTACCGGTAAAATGCAGCTGGATTGGACCCACACCTCGGAAATTGCTGTGGACAAGGTCTATTTCCACGCTTATCTCAACGCATTTCGAAATTCCTCAAGCACGTTTGTCAGAGAAGTCAATGCAGATCCCAAACCTTTTGGTATGTTTGACAGCAACTGGCCTGATAATGGCTGGGGAGCGCTGGATATTAGCGCTGTATCCGCGTCCTGCAAGGACCTTTTTTCTGATACTGATTTACTGCCATCATTAGAATTTGTGCAACCGGATGATGATAATAAAGCTGATATGACGGTTTTTATTTTATCATTACCTGAACCGGTTCAGAAAGGGCAGGAGATCCATTTTGATTTTGAATTTACTACCAAAATTCCATATCTCGGTATTCGTGCCGGATACAAGCAGGATTTCTATATGATATCACAATGGTTCCCCAAGATTGGTGTGTTAACCGATAAAGGTTGGAACTGTCATCAGTATCACCAAACCAGCGAGTATTTTGCGGATTTTGGCAGCTACCATGTTGAATTAACTGTACCGAATGGTTTTGTTGTGGGTGCAACAGGTGAAATGTCAGAACCCAAACCATCTGGTGAAAATACGGTTTATACTGTCACCCAGGATTGTATTCATGATTTTGCTTTTACTGCTTATCCCAAATTCCTCACAAAAACCGCTCAATTCGAATCAGAGGGATTGCCCCCTGTAGAGATTAAACTGCTGTACCTGCCCGAACACGAAAAATTCGCAGACCGGTTTCTGGATGCAGCTAAAAATTCCCTCAGCTATTATGGTACGTGGTATACACCGTATCCCTACAAGCAGCTCACTATTGTAGATACACCCCCGTGCACAAAGACCGCGAGTATGGAGTATCCTACCCTGATTACCGTTGCTGTGTCTTGCAATGAGGCCAAACGTAACATGTCACCGGAATGGACGGTTATGCACGAGATGGGTCATCAATTCTGGTATGGACTGGTTGCAAGTAACGAGTTTGAAGAACCCTGGATTGATGAGGGCTTTACATCCTTTTCCGATATTCGGGCTTTGAACGCCGCTTATGGTTATATTTCGCATTACAAATATTATCTGGAGCGTAAAGGTTTTGCTATACCATACACATTTGATATTACTCTAGATCCCATGGACAGGCGTATGAATCGTTATCGTAATGCGGGAATGGTTGAACCTGTGAATCAACCTTCATGGGAGTTTGCTACCTATGCCAGTTACAAGGCGCACGCGTATGATAAAGCGGCCATGATGCTGGCAACCCTTGAAAATTTGTTGGGTACCGAAACGTTTTTAAATGTAATGCAAACTTTTGCTTCCCGGTACAGTTACAAGCATCCAACCACGCAGGATTTTATTGACGTGGTGAATGAAATTGCTCCCGAACCTATGAACTGGTTTTTCGAAAAGATACTGTATGGTGCCGCTGATATTGATCTGATGGTGCAGGATATCAGTTCAAAACCAATATCACCCGTAAACGGTTTGGATGAACAGGGAAAACTCTATTCAAACACCAAGGCCGGTTCCGGTTATGAATCGCGTATTGTTTTGAAACGTAATGGTGACCTGGCTATACCTGCTGAAATTGCTGTATCTTTTGAAAATGGTGAGATTGTACATGAGACCTGGGATGCTAAAGATGCGGTTACCGTGCTGAATTATAATGTGGATTCGCCGGTATACAAGGTTGAAATAGATCCCGAACACAAGATAGTACTGGACACGGATACGTCGAACAATGTCCGTTACCGTGAACGTAATTCTTTTGCCGCGATGAAATGGGGCGCCAGATGGCTTTTCTGGTTGCAGCATTTACTCGAAACGGCAGCTATTTTTTCATGACATGGATTCCAAACAGGAGAATTGAATTATGAAAATGATTAAAGCATTACGTAACGGATTGAATTTGGTAATTGAACATTATAAAATGGTCCCCATTATCTATGTGGTCAACCTTGCAGCTGGTCTGCTGTTGGCAATTCCTTTTACCAGCCAACTGGGTAAAGAGATTGCTTTTAAAGGCGTGCGGGACGATCTGACAACCGGTTTTAATGTTGACTGGTGGAGTGTTATACAGGCATCCAAAGAAGGGTTGATCAATACCCTGCGCCCGGCTATTGATGGCGGATTCGGACCGGTATTTGACAATCTTGAACTGCTGTTGAGTGGAGGCTTTACCCGCTACAGTCTGGTTGTTTTTTTACTGACACTGGTTTATATCAGTATTGCAGCTTTTTTCAATGGCGGTACACTTGCGCTTTATGCGGATGAAAAACGTTCCTATTCTACGGGACGGTTTTTCTCATTGTCGGGATTTTACTTTCATCACCTGTTTGCACTGGCATTGACCATGGTATTATTGTTTTTGGTGATTTACAAGTTTTTGCATCCGGCATTGTTTTCAGTAATAGATGCCATAGCCGCTCCTTTAATGAGCGAAAAAGCGGTCTGGTGGTTGAATTTTGGCGGCTATTTGATTTTTGCATTGCTGTTTGTATTGATCAAAATCGTGTTTGATTATGCTAAAATTATACTGATCAAAGAAAACCACGAGTCCTCATGGTTTTGTATCTGGCTGGCATTCAAGTTTGTTGTAGGACATCCATTGAAAACTTTTGGATTGTATGGATTATTACTTTTGATCAGCGCTGCGGTTATGCTTGTTTTTGGCGGTCTTTTAGAGATTATCAATCCCACCGGGATTTTTGTGTTGATCATATTGGTTGTTTTGCAGCAGATTTTTATTTTTATCAAGATTGGCCTGCGGCTGGTATTTTTGGGCAGTCAGCTTGCGTTGTATGGACAGAAAAAGTCTGTTCAGGTCAAAGTAAAAAAGTCCAAAATTAAGAGTTAAATAATAGAAAGGAAGTTCAATGTCTGTTAAACCTTTAGAATTAAGCGATGATAGATATTTCAGCGCAGATCCCGGACAACGGGAGATTGCGCGTCATTTGTTCAGTTTGATCAAAGATCTGCCATTGTTGTGTCCGCATGGACATGTTGATCCGTCCTTGTTTGCCAACAATACCCCGTTTCCTGATCCCGCTGAACTGCTGGTCATTCCCGATCATTACCTGTTCCGTATGCTGTACTCACAGGGTATTCCTTTGGAATCTTTAGGTGTTCCCCGTGTGGATGGTGGAGATACAGAGCAGGACCACCGTAAAATCTGGCAGATCGTTGCGGACAATTTTTACCTGTACCGCGCTACTCCCACCGGTAACTGGTTGAAACACGAGTTGTACGAAGTATTGGGAATTCGGAAACGCTTGACTTCTGAAACCGCTATGGAAATTTATGATGAAATACAGGAAACCCTGAAAAAACCGGAAAACCTGCCCCGCGCCATGTTTGAAAAATTTAATATCGAAGTATTGAGTACAACCGACTCGCCAATCGATACTCTGGAACATCACAAAGCGATTCGTGAAAGCGGCTGGAACGGCAGAGTCGTGCCCGCGTTTCGTCCCGATAATGTAACCGATTTTATGTATAAAGGATGGAAATCCAATATTGACAAACTGACTCAAATGAGTGGAATTGATTGCTCTACCTATAAAGGTTACATTCAGGCGATGGAAAACCGTCGTGCATTCTTTAAAGAAATGGGCTGTACTTCAACAGATCAGGGTGTTTTGTATCCCTATACAGTCGAGTTGAGTGAAAATGAAGCATCTCAATTGTACGACAAGGCCCTGCAAGGCAAAGCCACCCCTGAAGACGCAAAACAGTTTACCGGCCACATGATTATGGAAATGGCACGTATGAGTATTGAAGACGGACTCTCTATGCAGATACATCCCGGAGTATACCGTAACCATAACCAGGTTGTATTTGACAAGTTTGGTCTGGATAAAGGCTGTGACATCCCCATGACCACAGAGTATGTACAAAACCTGAAACCGCTGTTGAACAAATACGGCAACAATCCTGATCTGACTTTGATCATGTTTACTATTGATGAAACCACCTATTCACGTGATCTGGCCCCGCTTGCGGGTCATTATCCGGCTATGAAACTGGGTCCGTCCTGGTGGTTCCATGACAGTCGCGAAGGAATGCTGCGCTTCCGTGAAATGGTTACCGAGACTGCAGGTTTCTATAATACCGTAGGATTCATTGATGATACCCGCGCGTTCCCATCCATTCCCGCGCGCCATGATGTTGCGCGTCGTATTGACTGCCGCTTCCTGGCGGGACTGGTTTCCGAACATGTTATGGATATGGATGAAGCGGAAGAAGTGATTGTAGACTTGACCTACAACCTGTCCAAGAAAAACTTTAAATTATAACGGTAGCGCAGGTGAGTGAACCCAATCGTTCAATTCCTGAAAGCAGAGAACCGGCAGGGGAGGAGAACACATTATTCTCTGAACAAACCGGTCTCGAACGACGTTTGGGCCTTACCGAAGCGTTATCCATTGTTTTTGGAAGGATAATCGGTTCCGGGATTTTTCGTACGCCCGGAACGATTATGCTCCTTACCGCATCGATTAGTTTATTTTATGGCGTCTGGATATTGGGAGGCATTGCCACCCTGCTGGGCGCTTTTTGTTACGCGGAACTGGTAGCCATGATGCCCAAATCGGGCGGGCCTTATGCTTATCTCAAAGCCGCATACCCTCCGGTCTGGACGTTCCTGCGCGGATGGGCCATGTTTTTTGTCTCGGAAACCGCTGCCATTGTTGCGGTTGCGCTGGTTTTTGCCGAGTATTTCAACTCTTTTTTGTTTTCTATTTCCGGGAACCATATTTCTCATACCCTTGAACTGCTTATTGCATTTTGTGCAATGTGGTTGCTGACGCTGGTGAATTGTTTTGGTGTGGCGCTCAGCGGTAAAATTCAAAACCTGTTCAGCGCTGTTAAATTTCTGGCGTTACTGATGATTGTCTATTTCGGATTCAGTCGTGCGGGCGAGATCTCGCATTTTACCACGCAATTCTGGCCCGAGGAATGGAGCTGGTCCACCATGATCGCTTTTGGTGCGGCCATGCGATATGGATTTTTTGCCTACAGCGGATGGGAGGGAGCAACCTATGTTGCGGAAGAAGTTAAAAATCCGCGCAAAAATCTGCCATTGTCCATCATCCTGGGTATAGCCGGGGTTATGCTGTTGTACCTGGCGGTCAATTCGGCGTATCTGTATCAGCTTTCGCCCGAGGTGATCAAAACCAGCAAGTGGGTGGCAACAGAGGCCATGAACAAGGCGGTTGGGGTGACCGGCGGGATTTTCATAGCCGCGGCAGTGATGATCAATACCTTTGGTAATATCTCAACCCAGGTACTGTGCAAAGCCCGGACATGGTACGCCATGTCTCAGGACGGACTGTTTTTTAAACCCCTGAGCAAACTCCATCCCAAATACAAAACACCCAATACCGCGCTTTTGGTACAGGGTGCCTGGGCAACCGTACTGTTATTGGGAGCGGCCTTTGCAGAATATGCTTACGAGGCTGTAATTGATTATTTTTCATTTACCTCTGCAGTGTTTAACGTATCCACATTTGCGGCGGTATGGGTTTTGAGAAAAAAATATCCGCAAATCAAACGACCGTTTCGGGTGCCGTTTTATCCCTTTACTCTGATTATAGTACTGCTCATCCATATCTGGTTTATGGTAGTTACGCTGATTTCGGCACCGCTGCCATCGCTGCTGGGAGTACTCTTGACCTTGAGCGGGTTGGTGTATTACTATAAACCTGGATTTTCTAAAAAACCTTGATTAACAAGATTAACGGATTACCTTGATTTGCTCATTGTCTGAATTAAGATTTTTAGGATTTAAAGATTGTAGGATTGGTATAGCGTACAACGGTCCCTGAGTGTTCGGCGAAGGTGAATGTATCGAAGGGCCGTTTGACTCATTGTCTGAATTATGATTTTTAGGATTAAAAGATTTTAGGATTGAAATAACGCACAATGATACCCGAGTGTATGCTTTAGGTGAATGTTTCGTAGGAGTGGGGAGAGTTCTCAACTACCTGTCAACCAAGTTGTACTTGGTTGACTATTACCGGGCCTTGGATACATCCCGATCCGCGAGCCCTTCGACAAGCTAAGGGCAAATAATGGACGGGACTCTGGGGCACTGGCTTAATTAATACAATAAACCGGTTGCTGAGTAGTTCGCCGGATGGCAGACGTATCGAAGCACCGGTTACAGAATTGGTAGTTTTTTATTTACGTCAGGGTTATGGATTTAAAGCCTGTAAGCATCATACTTGAATATTTCACTTGTATATATTTTTTGCTATATTATTAAATCATCCAAAAGGGGATATCGTGGATTATTATCATAGATCATTTATTTGTAACCTTGACCTGTGGCCCGGGAGTGGGAATCTTTTTTAAAAAAGGAGTAGAAATTGATAAAATATTTCAAATATTTCATAATAAATATCATTTTGATCCAATCACTTTCAGCAAGCCAACCCATTCATACAATTGAGAACACGGATGATTGCGTCAAAGTAGTTTCTTATATAAATGAAAATATTGATACAATTGATTCTGCTGATTTGCTGCAATTTTTAAAATCATTCTCCAATGATCACTGTATTAATAATGTTGAATTTAGTGAATGGGGTAATGAAGTCCTTTTCTTGTTAATGGAACGACGTCCCCAGGTTTTCTTTGGTATCATAAATCAATTAAACAGCAGAGAATTAAAAGCTCTTCAATTCCAAACTAATAATCCGGTTAGTGACTTGATTGATATGAAAAAAATAGCTGATTCAATCATGAAAAGTGAGATGTCTGATGAATTAAAAACAAGAGCAATGGATTTTATTAGCATAGCATTAGAAAAATATATAGAACAAAATATTATAAAAAAAGAAGATACGAGTATTACATGTTCATCTGTTCTAACTGGCCCCAATCAACAAAAGGATTATTATGGTTCTCAAAACCTTTTTGACGGATCAGAAAAAACAGCCTGGGTAGAAGGAGCTAAAGGAGATGGAATTGGAGAGTGGATACTATTCGATTTTAATTCCAGTTGTCAAATTTCCGGTTTGAGAATTCAAGCCGGTTATTTTGCGTCGAAAAGCACGTATTCCAACAATAATCGGGTAAAAGAGATTGAATTGATTTATTCTGATGGTTTATCTGAATCATTAAACTTTTCAGATATAATGGAATGGCAATATAAATCTTTATCTCCCCGCATTACAAAATCTGTTAAATTAATCATTAAAGATGTGTATAATGGTTCAAACTATCAGGATACATGTATTAGTGGCATACAAATTTGGGGTAATAAGAGTGAATAAAGAATTTATTTTAGAGGTTCTCATTTTCGATACTCGTGATTGGTCAGTAGTCTGAGTCTTTAGCCCGGGCTGCGAACTGGTATGGGAATGGAATTTTTGTTAAAACAAAAACATATGGGGTAATTAAACAATGTTCAAGTGTCCTTGTTGTGGCTATATAACTTTGTCAGAAGCTCCTCCCGGAACGTACGAAATTTGTTCAGTTTGTTTCTGGGAAGATGATGAAGTACAGTTTAATGATCCATCTTATGCAGGAGGGGCCAATAAAGTCAGCTTGAATCAGGCTAAAATAAATTTTAAAGAGTTTGGTGCGACAGAACGAAAGTTTATTAAAGACGTGCGTGATCCTTTGCCTGATGAGAGAGAAGATAATTGATTTATTGTCTGAATTAAGATTTTTAGGATTCAGGGATTATAGGATTGGAGTGGCCAAGTCGCCAATTTATAAATGAGATTGAGTAACAAAGGATAATATATGCAAAAAGAGATTTCATTCATACTTTTAGGACGTTATTTAGATGGCTATTGGAAAAAAAATACCAATTTTTTAGAATTAGCTGATATATTATCCTTAATAATGATGCCAGACTGGTATTTTGATGAATTAGAACTTTTGGATAATATGCTTTGGGATGATTGGTGTTCCATAGTAGACAGTAAAAATATGTCTGCTGAAACGTTTTATTGTTCTATGATTGAATATGTAAAAAAAGAGGCCGATGAATTTAAATACGATTATGATTCATTGATTTGGTATTTGCAAAACAATAAACAGGAAGTTATTCAATTTTGGGTTAAAGAAATGGAACCTGGTGGTGAAATACAAAAAACAATGACTTATATGATATTGGCCAAGTATTTAAAACATTTTCATCAGCAAGTAAATCTCGATGTTAATTTAAAAGAATTTTTAAGACCATTTAAACCTTATTGGCTGCCTATGAATTATTTACAAACAACTGATAAATCGATTTTAAAAGACTGGTATGAAATTATTAATAACAAACCAATTAGTGCAGAAAATTTTTATGGAGATTTTCTGGAATTTTTAAAAAGAAGAAATAATGACTTTGATTTCAATCAAATCATTAATCATGTACAATCTAACAAGCAAGAAGTAATAGATTTTTTTAATGAAAAGTATAATGAATAGTGATGGTAGATATTATGCGATTTTAAAAAATGTATTGTAAAGCGCTGGTTCTATGAATAAACGATTGTTAGTTTAAGCTTGTGTCTGCGAACTGATGCAGGAATAAATTTTTGTTTCACCTGTAGATCCCATTTTAATGGGATTGTCCACCGCCAGGGGGACTCGATCAAGTACTATAAGTCAAGATCTTTTTTAAATTGAACTATCTTTTTAAAATCGCATTCCTCCAATCAATATAAATGCGTGTGTCAGTTCCTCTTTGAACCAAAGGTCTGCAAGCATATCCAGATCATAAGTGATATTGCTGTACCGAAATTCTAGAGATATTTTCCTCAAGATAAATTCCAGGCCAAAATTCCAGCTTTTACCATTGCTTGCTAGACCTCCATAATCGGCAAGATGATAATCGATAGTTTGATTTTCAAAGTCATCTTTATCCTCTTTCCTAATAATAATTCTTTTCGATTTATCATATAATCCCCAGGCAAAAGATGGACCTGCTGTTACATTCACTTTGAAATTATTTTGAGAATAAACCGTGAATTTAAACAAAAACGGAAATTCTAAAAATACAGCATGAATGTGAATATTTATAACATATATTCTGTCATCTTCCATACCCCAAGGGCCGCCAGCTTCTGTAGCATTAAACTCATTGCCCATTAAATGTGTTATACAAAATTGAGATTCGAGAAAAAATCTGTTTCCAAGTCGAAATTCTTTAAATACGCCCCAGGTTTCACCAACTTTGGGGTGAATTGCAGGATTTTTATAATATGTATAATTGACACCTCCTTTAATGCCTATTGCGCCCTGAGCAGGGTTTAATGTAAACACAATGATAAAAAAAATGAATGTTTTAAAACCAGTATTTATCATACAATCCTTTTTAATGATTAATGCAATATGACAAACATGTATTTATGATAATGGATTATAAACAACTCAATACATGGTCGAACGTCAATACAAATTGCATTTTATCATACCTGTAGATCCCATTTCAATGGGATTGTCCACCGTCAGGTGGACATGTACAAATGGTCGTTAATCAAAAGTCTGTAGTCGTAAGGATTTGATTTTAATTATAATACCTCAGAGAACAAGGTAAAGAATAAAGTTGAATGAATGCATCTTTTCATTCAACTGTGTGAAATTCAAAACACGAGAAAGATATTGCCCTTCATTTAGATATTGAATTTGAAATCCAATATGTGAGTATTCTATGCTTATCGAATAAAGCCAATCACTCAGTTTTAATTTTTGAGAGCCCAATGATGACTCACCTGCGTCAACGTAATCAACCAGCTCGGTAATTTCCGGATCTTGCTCCCAACCTTTGTCTAATTCCATTAAAAGTTTTTCATTTTTTAATTTACTCTTGTCATTAATTGCAATAGGCAGGCTTTTTCCGAATGTAAGTTTTAATTTTAGCTTTTCTTTAATAGGAATATTAATTGAAGCATTTAGAGGGACATCAATAAAACCCACTTTGACATTCAAATCGTATGAATTTAAATATACGGTTGATTGATAATAATTGGTAATGATTTTACGGTCCTTTAAAATTCCACCTCTTTCTGTATAGCACAAATCAAATCCAAATGTTATTATTGAAGAGTTTTTCCCAAACACCCAGTCCCAACCTATGCCCATGGTTTTACCCGGTTGAGAACTGTCACTCACATTTTGAAAATTTGAAAAAGTCAGACCACCTTTAATATAGGTGGAAGCTATTGAATTTATACCGCAAAATAAAATCACAATAATAAAAAGTTTAAATCTACTGGTATACATGGTCCCTCATTGCTTTTAAAATTCAAAACGAACAAGCTAGAAATATATTTACTGCATGATAGTATTTATCGAGTTTGATGTTTTTAACCGTATCTATCTGATAGAGGGGTAATTGATAAATAAATTTAACTGCCAGATTGTTAAAATGGAATCCTATACCGAAATCAAATCCGAATCCTGAATTACTCAATTTGGTGATAAACCCTGATAAATTGTCATTCTCGGTATCATAATCATAATTCAAATCCTGACAATTGATATCGTTTATGTTAGAACTGCAAAGACTTTTATCAGTCCAGGTTGTGGATTTGTCTGAAATACATAAGGAGAAACAGGGGCCTGCCAGGAGTGAGAACCTGAATGGTTCATGAACGCTCCAATAGAAATTTTTGTGCATGCAAATATCAATTGTTGCAAGCTTTATGTGAATATCTCCTTGGGTTATGGAAACTCCATTATCCACATATTTGATGGTTTTATTTTCCAGTGAACTTTTTTTTAAGGTATATAGATATAATATTTCAAAAGAGGATTGGTTTGTGTTTAGAATTCGTTCTCTGCTGAATCCCAGGGTAATACCGTTTTGATATTGAATACCGGATTCAGAAATTACCGATGAATAATTTGTGCCCGCATTCAAGCTATATTTGATATCTTGAGAATATACAAAAGTTGAAAAGAGAATTAAAAGTATGATTTTATTCATATACTGACTCAGGAAACCCATAACATGATGTTGAAATTAGCAAATTTTCAATTTAGATGTTTGTGATAAATACCAGCGGTTAAATAATCCAATAAACCAGATTTACCATATAATACATGCCGTATAATTGCTGATCAAATAAATGTTTATTATAATCGCCACCCCATTTCCATTGTTTGATTTCTCCGGAACTGTATTTAACCGCGGTCCCGATTGTGAACTTTTTAAAAATATTATAATCCACTCCCAACGTAAAAAGAGGATGATATATTTTTTTAGATCCACAAGAAGAATATCCTTCTTCAGGAGAGATATAAATCAATTTGTGGCTGGTGGGATGTACAAAGCCATCTCTAAAAAATCCTTCAATCTTGGTATGGCTTATACCAACACCCGCATTCAAGCTGAATTTGTGGAATTTTACAAAATCCGCAGATACACCAAAATTCCAGCTTGAACTATGTGATTTGATCCAATAGGTATTGGGTCCATAAACATACGGCGTAAATGTTTTGGGATAGTCAAACTCACAGGTCCGTTTTCCCCCGGTATTCGATCGAAAATCCAAATCTGGATTTGATTTTCAATAAAAGTCCGAGTTGATAGGAATAGCCGTCATTGTCAAAAATGATTCTACTGTTTTTTGCCAGATTGTTTTTATCGATAGGGGTGAATGCAGGTTCCTGGACTTTATCATAATAATTTCCACCGGCATAGATTCCCAGACGGGTTTGTGAGTACAGTGGACTGGTTACAATGATAAAGAGGATTGGATAAATAATTGCTGATATTTTTGGCATATTTCACCCCTGAAAGATTGGTTGAAATTTTAACCTGCATTACAACCCCGGACGAGCACAAACATTACAAGCATCCTTCCCTCTGCTCGTAATGTTTTGCATATATTAATCATACGCATGATTTATGTCATTGTCAAGAAAAATTGTATTTTTTAGTAGATTTTTTTATTTTTTTATCAATTTTCTTTGTTGAAATGTAGAGGCCTTTTGGTTTTGCCATGAATATTTATGAACACGAATGACACAAATAAAACGAATTTTCACAAATTTTTAGATAAAAGCAATTCGAGATGTGATGTTTTCAAACTTTTGTAGAATGGAAACAATTTTAGTTGAATCAAAAGTTATCTCTTAAAATATCAAGTCAGCAATAAGAAAATCTTGATGATTTAATAAAAATAAATTTTACCAAACTATAATTTGTGAAAATTAGTGTAAACCGTTTTTTTCGTGTTCTTTTAATTCATATATCCTAAAATTTATCTTTTTAATATTGCTTCCAAAAGAATCCATATATTTTCAGTGTTCAATAGAGATAGTTGGCAGGCACCACGTCTGTCTAATGCCTAAATTGCTGTTGCATATATCCGCAAGGTTTTGTATTGTTTCCTATTACCCAACAATACGGAGGTTGAAATGTTGAATCGTTCCAGGTTATCTATTCATTGTATTATTGTATCTATACTCTTAATTTCAACTGCTTTATTCGCCCAACCAAGGCAGGAGCTGGTAAAAGTAGTCGTCGCACCGGACCATGACAACTGGCAGTACGAGGTGGGTGAAAAAGCAAAATTCACTATTACAGTGCTGCGTGCGGGAAACCCTGTTCACGATGTATCTGTGTTCTGGGAAATCAAACCCGAGAAAATGGAGACGCTGAAATCCAAATCTGAGGTGTTGAAATCAGGCTCAACGACTATTGATGGCGGCACGATGAAGAATCCGGGATTTCTGCGCTGCTGGGCAACGGCTACAGTAGACGGACAAGAGTACAAAAGCTGCGCCACCGCGGGATTCGCTCCATTGCAAATCGAACCCACAACAACCGTCCCCAAAGATTTTGTTGAATTCTGGGAACAGGAGAAATCCAAAGCCGCAGAGGTATCCATGGATCCCATCGTAACGCTGATTCCAGAGAGCTGCACTGCCAAAGTCAATGTATACCATGTCAATCTGCAGAATGAAAAACGCGATTCCCGCTTGTACGGTATCTTGTGCGTTCCCAAAACTGAAGGCAAGGTACCGGCAGTATTGGAAGTCCCTGGCGCGGGCGTACGTGCCTATCGTGGTGACGTTGCCTTGGCGGAACAGGGAGTAATTACATTCAATATTGGTATTCACGGTATTCCCGTGACTATGGATGATGGTGTGTATTATGATTTGCGTCGCGCGGCTTTGGATGGATACTGGGTATACAATCTGGATGACAAGGACCATTACTATTACAAGCGTGTTTATCTGGGCTGTGTACGGGCTATAGATTTTATCTACAGCCTGCCCGAGTTTGACGGCGAAAACCTTGCGGTTACCGGCGGCAGTCAGGGCGGGGCATTGTCTATTATCACTGCCGGACTGGATTCCCGTATCAAGTATTTGGCTGCGTTTTTTCCCGCATTGTGTGATTTGACCGGTTATCTGCACGGCAGGGCAGGAGGCTGGCCGCACATGTTTAATGATGACAACAAGGCGTTTAATGTCAAAGAAGACAAGATCGAGACCAGCAAGTATTATGATGTGGTCAATTTTGCTAAACAAGTCAAGGTACCGGGATGGTATTCATGGGGATTTAACGATACCACTTGTCCGCCAACTTCCATGTACGCGGCTTATAATGTTATAGATGCCCCCAAAGAGCTGCTGCTGGCGTTGGAAACAGGCCACTGGAATTTCCCTGAGCAGCGGGAAGCAAAAAATCAATGGCTGCTCAAGATGTTAAAGAAATAGAGGAATCGACTTTTTCTAAAAAATGTTCTGATAATAGAGTGAAAACAGGATTGTAATCGATAACGGTTCTACAAAAATGTAAGGTGTTTAATTGTATTGACATTATTGTAAAAAGTTATTATATTACAATCTTGTTTTCTGTTCGGCAGGAAAAGACATTGTTGCAGATATGAATTTCAGAACCGATTATGCTTTCGGACGGCGGCACAACTCGTTAACAACAAACAAATTAAGGAGAGTGTCATGAAAAGGTATCTGTACTTGTCTTTAACACCCGAGTCTTTGATCGCATCTATGCTTCCGCCTCTTGAATTTGGCAAGTATCTGGCGGTAGGAACCAAAAAACGTACTCATGGAGAAGCGATCTTTTTTCAGGTTGATCCGACATTCAAGAGTGATCATTTTCCATTCAAGGATGTTGACGAAAGGTGCCAGCCGCACCCTGATGGATCACCCAAACGTTCTTTGTATTTATCTGTTTATCGTGTGGTTGAACATGTTCCCAATGATGCTTTGCAGAATCTATTCCTTGTAACTGATGATGGCAGGGTGCTTGAATTGCAAAAGCAGAAATATATAAATACCGACAGTTCCCTGTTGCACTTGTATCAGGAATTGGGACCGGTTATGCCACAGATTGCCAGCAGCCTGGATCCGTTAACGTTTTGCAGATTTGTAACGGATCGGAAAAATCCTATTTCAGTACCCCGTTTAATTTTTGTTGAGCTGGTGCTTGAAGAACTGGCAAACAATCCCACGGACGGCTCTGCGGAAAATTTACCTTATGCCAATATTGATCATTTACGGGATTGTCTGATTGATCTGCAACAGAATACCGAAAAACGGACCAAAACGGTACTTCGCTGCTTTCATCGGGACATATTGTACCGGACTATCAAGAACGGATTTTTTGTTGGTGATCAGAAAGCTTTTAATTTTTACCCGTTCCCATCAAATATGGAACTTGAAGAAAAACATCACAACTGGTGGAGATCGGCTTTAACTGTAGGCTTTTAGCAAATATTTTAATATATATAACTCACACTAATCTTATAAGGAGAGGAGATGTCTAATAATCTTTTTTGGATTGTTCCTATCGCTTCTGTGCTAGCTCTTGGATTTGCCTGGTATTTTTTCAAAAAATTAATGGCCGAAGACGAAGGTACAGACCGCATGAAAGAAATCGCTCAGCACGTACGTACTGGCGCTATGGCTTACCTCACACAACAATATAAAGTTGTAACAATTGTTTTTGCTGTTTTGACCGCTTTATTTGCTCTTATGGCTTTTGGTGGATATCAAAATGGTTTTGTATGGTTTGCATTTTTGACCGGTGGTTTCTTTTCCGGTTTGGCTGGTTTTTTTGGAATGAAAACCGCTACATATGCAAGTGCTCGTACTGCTAACGCTGCTCAAAAGTCTCTGAATAAAGGATTGCAGGTTGCTTTCCGTTCAGGTGCTGTTATGGGTCTGGTTGTTGTAGGTTTGGCACTTTTGGATATTGCATTGTGGTTCATCGTTCTTACCGCATTGATTCCTGAATCTGATCCTGGTCATAAACTTGTTGTTATCACAACCACTATGCTTACTTTTGGTATGGGTGCTTCTACCCAGGCATTGTTTGCACGTGTTGGTGGTGGTATTTATACCAAAGCTGCTGACGTTGGCGCTGACCTGGTAGGTAAAGTTGAAGCTGGTATTCCTGAAGATGATCCTCGTAACCCTGCTACCATCGCTGATAATGTTGGTGACAATGTTGGTGACGTTGCTGGTATGGGTGCAGACTTGTATGAATCTTATGCTGGTTCTGTTTTGGCTACTGCTGCTTTGGGTGCTGCTGCTTTTATGCATCAGGGCGATTTGCAGTTAAAAGCTGTATTGGCTCCCATGTTGATCGCTGCTGTAGGTACTTTGTTATCTATCGTTGGTATTTTTGCAGTTCGTACCAAAGAAAACGCAACACAGAAACAATTGTTGGGTGCTTTGGGTAAAGGTGTTGATCTTTCTTCATTGTTAATCATTATCCTTTCATGGGTTATCCTCCAGGTTCTTGGAATTCCAAATGTTTGGGGCCTCTGGGGCTCAATCGTTGTGGGTCTGTTAACCGGATGGTTGATTGGTAAAGAAACTGAATATTTTACTTCTGAAGCATATAAACCAACCCGTGGTATTGCAGCCAGCGCCGAAACCGGCCCTGCAACTGTTATTATTTCAGGAATCGGTACCGGTATGTTCTCTACCGCTTTCCCGGTATTGACCATTGTTGTGGGTACCATACTGGCTTTTTTGACTGCAGCACGGTTTGATATGACTGATTTATCATTGGGTCTTTACGGTATTGGTATTGCTGCTGTAGGTATGCTTTCTACACTGGGTATTACTTTGGCAACTGATGCTTATGGTCCAATTGCTGATAATGCAGGTGGTAACGCTGAAATGAGCGGTCTTGGACCAGAGGTACGTAAACGTACTGATGCTCTCGATTCACTGGGTAACACCACAGCTGCAACCGGTAAAGGTTTTGCAATCGGTTCTGCTGCATTGACTGCATTGGCCTTGTTGGCTTCTTATATTGAAGAATTGAAAATTGGTATTGTTCGTATCGTAGAAAATACGGGTACTTTTACATTCCCCAATGGTTTGTCTTTGGAATCTGTAGTAGATGTTTCCAAACTTACTTTGATCGATTTTATGCATAATTACGATGTTCACCTGATGAACCCCAAAGTATTGATGGGTATGTTCATTGGATCTATGATGGCCTTTATGTTCTGTGGTTTGACAATGAACGCTGTAGGTCGTGCTGCTCAATCTATGGTTGAAGAAGTACGTCGTCAGTTCCGCGAAATCAAAGGTATTATGGAAGGTGAAACCGAACCTGATTACGCTTCTTGTGTTGCTATCTCTACCAAAGGCGCACAGCGCGAAATGTTGATTCCTTCATTGCTCGCTATTGCAGCTCCTATTTTGACCGGTTTGATCTTTGGTGTAGCTGGTGTTATGGGACTGTTGACTGGTGGCTTGGCTGCTGGTTTTGTATTGGCTGTGTTTATGGCTAATGCAGGTGGTTCATGGGACAATGCTAAAAAATACATCGAATCTGGCGCTCATGGCGGTAAAGGTTCCGAAGCTCACAAAGCTGCTGTTACTGGTGACACTGTAGGTGATCCTTTCAAAGATACCTCAGGTCCTAGCTTGAACATCCTTATCAAATTGATGAGTATGGTTTCAATTGTAATGGCTGGTTTGACTGTAGCTTTCTCATTACTGTAATATTCATATTTATATATAGAATATACAAGCCCTGCTGGTTTACCGGCAGGGCTTTTTTTTATTTGGAACTTTGGATTAATTTTGTAATTTAATTCTACAACATATCATGCTGGTGGGGATTTCCACAGGCGAAACTCGAATCAATAAAATTTAAAAACAGGGGAAATGCGATGATGAAGCGTTTTTGCTATGGAACAGTTTCTATTCTGTTATTCTGCTTATTCGTGCCTGGAATGGTTTTGTTTGCCCAGGAACCGGGAACAATTAAATGGCAGTTCAAAACAGAAGGTGCAATTCAATCTCCTCCGGCAATTGCTGAGGATGGGACTATTTATGTAGGAAGTGATGACCATTTGTATGCTATAAATCCGGATGGTACCTTGTTATGGAAATATCAGGCTGGTGACTCGGTGAAAAATTCGCCTGCAATCGATTCCGAGGGGACAATTTACTTTGGTTCCAAAGATGGTAATGTTTATGCTTTGAACAAAGACAGCTCTTTAAAGTGGAATTATAAAACCAATGGTGCAATTTGTACCTCACCCGCAATCAGTAAAGAGGGCTATATATTTATAGGATCTAACGATTTTTACCTCTATGCGTTTGACCTTGATGGGAATTTAGAATGGAAGTATTATGTAGATGGAGTTGTTCATACACCATCTATCGGTCCGGATGGAACTATTTATGTACAATCTGATTCATATTATCTCTATGCTTTAAATTTTGATGGCACGCTGAGTTGGACTTTTCGTTTTCTTTATAAACCTGGTATTTGTCCTGCAATTGCTTTAGATGGACGTTTACATATTGGATCATGGGGCGCCAAATTAAACATTTTTTATCCTTATGGTGAAGAGTTTGATAAAAATTTTAGGCAAGGGAAAATGTACACTGTCCCAATTCTTGATAATCATAACAATATATATTTTGGTACCGGTACTAGTATGTATTATGCACTGGATCCTATAGGTAATGAAAAATGGTCTATGGATACAGATGGTATCGTACTTTGTTCAGCCATGGGTGAAGATCGGGTTCTGTACAATGTTACAGATAGCGGTAATCTGTTTGCAGTTGATATAAATGGCACCAAACTTTGGGACTGTGAATTGGGAGGTACTCCCGGCAACAGTTTGAATCTTTCTTCTGACAGCACACTGTATATAGGTTCTTCTGATAGCACTTTGTATGCTGTCAACTGTTCAAGTGCAGGACTGGCAGATACACCCTGGCCGGCTATGCGACAAAACAGTGCAAATACGGGGAGTAATGAAAATAACGAATTTCCACGTGTTGTTACCTCAGTTGATACCATCCACGCAGATCCTCATTCCAGTGTTGAATTTGATGGTAGTGGTTCATTTGATCCTGATGGTAACGAGTTGCAGTTTGAATGGACAGTCACTAGTTTACCCGATGGTGGTAAGGTTGATATTAGCGATCCTCAATCCGCAGTTTCTAATTTTATGCTGGATACAAATGTTTACGGATTGTACAAGATCCGATTAACTGTAACTGATGCAGATGGGAATAAAAGCTATAATCATGTTTATATTGATTATGGTAATTTATTGTGGAGATTTGGTACCACTGATAATATCTATTCTTCGACTGCACTTGATAACGATGGATCAATATATTGCTGCTCATCTGACAGTTTTCTCTATAAATTAAACCCTGATGGAAGTTTGATTTGGAAGTATAAAGCCTCAGAGAGAAGCTATTATGCACCGTCTATCAGTTCTGATGGGATTGTTTATTTCATTACATACCCGGGCAAGTTGTATGCGGTAAACTCTGATGGTAATCTATTATGGACATTTCAAGTTGATGATCAAATTAGAAGTCATGTGGCGATTGATTCAGATGGTACTTTGTATTTTGGTTGTGATGATGAATATTTGTATGCTATTAATGCTGATGGCAGCTTGAAATGGAAGTTTAAAGCAATCAGTGGTATTAGATCATCACCATCAATTGGGTTTAATGGTAAAATTTATTTCTGTGCATCGCAAGAAACAGTATACGCATTAAATAAAGATGGATCTCTATATTGGTCTTACGAGATTGGTGGATTTCTTTCAACTGCACCTGCTATTGCCGCTGATGGTTCTATAATTATAAGTATAGGCTATAATAGTGTAAGTAAAGTTGCATCTTTTACGCCTGATGGAGAGCTTTTATGGAACAGACAGGTTGATGGATCTACTGGAGATATTGGGTTTCCTGTAATTGATACAGATGGAGCTATTTACTTATATGCGGATGATAATTATTTTCATGCATTGAATGCCGATGGAGGTTTTCGCTGGAGTTTTAAAACTCCTCGCATGAGTTGGAGTACACCCACAATTGGAGCAGATGGAACCATTTACTTTGGGTCTCGAGACATGTTTTTGTATGCGTTGAATCCTAATGGTTCATTGAAATGGAAATATCAGGCAGAAAATACTATTGATGTACCTTTGTGTCTTAGTGATGACGGTAAATTATATTTTGGAACACGTGACGAAAAAATATACGCTCTTGAAACTGAAAGCATGGGACTTGCAAAAAGTTCCTGGCCCACATTTGGTCAAAACAATGCCAACACATCCAATGTTGAAAATCTCTATGTTCCGGTAGCTCAAGTGGAAAATGATTATATAACGGCAAAGATTGGTGAAACTGTAACCCTTGACGCCAGCGCATCAACGGATTTTGATGGTGATGATCTGTATTTTGCCTGGAGTTTAATTGACCAGCCTGAAGGCGGTCTGGTAGAAATTTCTGATTCTACGCTTGCTAATCCTACAGTTACTTTTTTGAATTCTGTGTATGGTGAGTACAAATATTTGTTAACGGTAACAGACATGGATGATGGCGCAAATTCTACGGTTGTGGTTATAAATTATACCAATCAACTCTGGTCTTGTCAGATAGATCACAGCATTTCTACTTCTCCTGCGGTTTTGAACGATACGACGCTGGTTTTTACAGACACGAATGGAATAGTGCATGCAATGCATCCTGATGGGGCAGAGCAATGGTTTGAAAATATAAGTGATTCTTTGCTTACTGCCCCGGTCATAGGTGCAGATGAGGCCATTTATATGGGGTCAAGTGATAATAATATATACGCATTGAACCCTGATGGCTCGCTGAACTGGAGTTTTGAAACAAATGATAAAGTAACGGCAACACCTGCAATTTTTCCGGATGGTAATATCTATGTAGGATCTCAGGACAGTACTTTTTACGCACTAAATGCGGATGGTTCTTTAAACTGGTCTTATAAAACTGATGGTGCAATAACATCCTCTGCTGCAATTGGCAAGTATGGTAATGTATATGTAGGCTCTGCTGACAACTTGTTATATGCATTTTCACCTCTGGGAGAATTGTTATTCAAATACGAGACAACAGCACCTGTTCAGTCATCACCTGCAATAGGTGAAAACAGTGTTATCTATGTGGGATCTGATGATGGAAATCTGTATGCAATCAATGCTGATGGATCATTAAAGTGGTCATATGCAACTGACGGACCTGTCAAATCATCACCTGTTATACAATATGGTGGCATTGTTTGTGTGGGATCGGATGACAGTACAATGTATGTCATTAATGCTGATGGCTCGCTATTATGGTCGTATAAAACGGAGGGGCCTGTCAGGTCTGTAATGGTTGGAGCTGACAGTACAGTATACACAGCTTCTTTTGATAACTCTATTTATGCCCTGGATCCCAGGGGAGCATTGTTATGGTCATTCAAAGCAGATAGTGCATTCAGTCTTGCTTCACCAGTCCTGCTGAGTGATGGCAGTTTGTATGCCGGTTCAATGGATGGTTATTTTTATGCACTGCAAACAATCAGTGAAGGCCTGGCAGATACTCCATGGCCCAGATTTCATGCTGATGTAAAAAATAGCGGTATGACTTTAGATTCATCGGTAATAGTATCTGTAGATGATGATGAAAATGCTATTATAACGGATTATACCTTGTATCAGAATTATCCCAATCCATTTAATCCGGTAACTGTTATAAAATACGCGTTACCAGAACAGGCACACGTAACACTGGATGTGTTTAATATAAATGGAAACCTGGTTAAACAATTGACAAATACCACTCAACGTGCAGGCTATCACAGCTTTGTGTGGGATGGTACAAATTCAAACGGTGAACGGGTAGCTACCGGACTCTATTTTTATCGAATAAAGACGGGTGAATTTTCTCAAACACGACGTATGATTTTGATGAAATAGAATAAAAATATGGTAAATGTTAAGCCCTGCTGGCAAAACGGCAGGGCTTTTTTTTAATTATTCTTGATTTATTTGAATTTATTTGATATAATCAAAAAGGGAAGGTCACATTTTTAATTTCTAGTCGTAAAATACAAGGGGTAATTATGAAACGGCTATGTTTTGTATGTTGTGTTTTATTTCTTCCAATAGTTATTTTTGCCCAGTTGTCAGATTTCAAGATTATTCGGGGACCTGAGCAAATTCAAGCCAATATTTCCCAGGTCAGAGATGTCCAAAATCGTTTGTGCGCGGCGGTACAAATTCTTACCGATATTGACAACCTGCAATACGAATGTGCCAGGGGTGCCGTAAAGGTTGAAGTGCATAATGGAATGGAGATAGTTTATCTATCGCCAGATGAACGTTATCTTAAAATTATGCACCCCGAGTTTAATCCTTTGGTTATTCCATTTATGGATTATAATATACAACTAGACGAGCTTGTAGTTGTGCAATTGGCAATTATAAATGCCAGTTTAACTGGACAGAATCCTATTGAAGCACAGAATCAAACCGCAAAATTGAGTATTTCTACCCGGCCAGGGGCGGTTGTTTATCTTGATGGAAAGCTGCAAACAGAATTACAAAATATAGAATTACTGCCTTCTCAAATTACACTGCGTGCAGAAATGGAAAATGCGGTACCGGAAGAGATAACCCTATTAATAAAGCCCAATGATGATCTGGAGATCAGCCTTTTTCCCAAGCTCAAGACAGGGCGGTTAGATATTACAACTTTTCCCAAAGATGCCAAGGTGGAATTGATTAATGCCGATAAAGATTATTTTGCATCCACCGGTACATATATATTTACAGATTTGCCTGTTGGTGAATATGATTTAACCGTAAAGCGGAATGGATTTAAAACTATAAATGATAAACTGAAAATCGCTGAAAATGACACGTTGCTTCGGGATATCAATATGGAGCCATTGAAAGGTATTAACGCTGCATTGTTGACTTATGAGGAAGAGGAGGAAGGACTTGCATGGTACTGGGTAACCCTAACAACGTTGGGGACTTGTTATGGCGTGGCTTATTTTGCAACTGACGGCTTTTCTTTAAATTACGATGATCCCGGTGAAGGTAGAATTACAGTTATTGTACCCAAAGTTAATGAATAGGGGGTGGGTATGAATGTTATCAGGTTAAGCACAATAATAATTTTATTTGTTTCTTTACTCGGATATTTATCGTGTCAGAAAAATGACCCGACCGGACCGGATATTGACGGGGGCAGTCTGGTTGTAAAATTGACATTCCCCGAATCACAAAATACCCATCTCGATAAACAAGCAGCAGATGAAATAAAAATTCAGGTATTGGTGACTTCTACCGCATATAATAAAGTTGCTGAAGCAGAACTTGTTGATGTCGGAGACGCATACAAGGGGACAATCATTGTACCCAAAGGCGATGATTATATTGTTTCTGTGAACTATTTTGTGGATGACAAACTGGTATATTTCGGAGTCAGGCGGAATATAAAAATCAAAAACAGCAGTGCACAAATGGTTGAAATAACGCTGAATGATCCCGATGAAATGGTTTTTGTGAGCTCAGGTGAGTTCTTTATGGGGAATGAAGATGGCCTGGATAATGCACAACCCGTACATTCTGTACATATTGATGGATTTTATATCGATAAATATGAAGTGACCAATGCACAATTTACAAGGTTTTTGAATGAGGCGTATTCAAATGGTTACATTCAATGTACTGCCAGTGGTGATATCAGCAAAGACGGAATTCCTTTGGTGAGAAAAGATTACTATTATGGATATAAACTTCACCAATACCATTTTGATAATGGTAAATTTGTTGTCGTTCCTTATAAAGAATCCAATCCTGTAGCATTTGTGACCTGGTATGGCGCCAGGTGTTATGCAGAATATTATGGCAAGGAGCTGCCCACCGAAGCACAATGGGAATATGCTGCTCGTGGAGGTGAACAGTCACACTATTATGATTACAGTGGTAGTAATAACTGGCTTGATGTTGGCTGGTTCAAAGTAAGTTCTATCGATTCTCATTGTTTAACAAGGCCTGTTGGGCATCTTGACCCAAATGAACTTGGTATTCATGATATGAGCGGTAACCTTTCTGAATGGTGTAGTGACTGGTACAATGCAGATTATTACAACAGCAGTCCTTTCTACAATCCCCAAGGTCCTGAAGAGGGCCGATCAAAAGTGCTTCGAGGAGGTAATTGGTATGACAAATATAGAGAAAGCCAGATGGGAGAAGAAGATTATTCTGTATTCCATGTAACATACCGTAGTGCAACAGGTCCTTCGAGTGGTACGCAATATTGGGGATTCCGTTGTATTAAAAATGATTTATAATTTTTATAAAATTCTGAGGGGGATTGAGAAACATACTTTTAGCAGCGATTATACTGGTTGTTATGTCAGGGTGTCAAAATACTGCTTTAGAACCTGAATTAGGCGGCAGCCTGGCGCTAGATCTGGTTTTCCCATCTTCACTCAATGGCCAGCTTGATAAGGGTTTGTCGAGTAACTCAAAAATTGAGGTCATTGTAACTTCTGATGTTTATAATAAAATTGCAGAAATAGAGCTCTCCGACAGGGGCGATCATTTTGAGGGGAGTCTGATTGTTCCCAAAGGTGACAGATATGTTGTTGCTGTAAACTATATAATTGACAGTACCTTGGTGTATTTTGGCGTTCAACGTAATGTCAAAGTTAGCGACGGGCAATCAACCACACTTGAGATTGAATTGCATGATCCTGATGAAATGGTATTTATTAGCGCGGGATATTTTTTTATGGGAGATGAAAATGGACGGGACAATTGCAAGCCTGTGCATCAAGTTCATATTTCAAGCTTTTATATGGATAAATATAAAGTAACCAACGCGCAGTTTGTGAGGTTTTTGAATCAGGCTTATGCCGAAGGATTGATTGAGCATAATTTTGGAGATATTACACATGATGGTGTCTTTTTAGTTGCCAGGGATTATTGGTTTGGGTATTTCCCTCATCATTTTTGCTTTGAAAAAGGTAAATTTATTATCGATAAAGGAAAAGAATCTTATCCAGTGGCTTATGTAACGTGGTTTGGGGCCAAAATGTATGCAAAGTATTATGGTAAAGACCTCCCTACTGAAGCCCAATGGGAATATGCGGCCCGTGGCGGTGAAATGAGCAAGAATTATTTTTACAGCGGTAGCGATAACTGGATGGATGTTGCCTGGTTTAACATAAATGGAGCTCAGGGAGTTGTTGCAACTCGCCCGGTTGGCCATTTGGAGCCCAATGAACTGGGAATTTATGATATGAATGGCAATGTGTCGGAATGGTGTAATGACTGGTATGATGCTGATTATTATAAACAGCTGATCCTGAATGACCCTCAAGGTCCCAAAGCGGGGACCGCCAAAGTTATAAGAGGTGGGGCATGGAGTACCGGTATTGATCCCGACAAACCGGTTTCTTTACTTGCATACAGAGGCGGGGGCGCCCCTAATGCTGGCGGAACAGGTTTGGGATTTAGATGTGTAAAAAGGGATTGATGCCTAACCCATATAAGGGGTTACATCACAATTTACATTTACCTCGTCACATACTTTAAAAAGTTGGGCGTTCCAGGTATTGTATGACAAGTTGGGTGGAACAACAACAACCGCGTTCATCGTAAAAAGTGGGGTGCCGCTCATTGGGGCTTGAACCATACTGGTATCCATGTTTTCAATGTTGATCCCTGAACCTGCAAGGTGGCGGGTAATATTATGGATAATACCTTCATGGTCCGCACCATGTACTTGTATGCGATAGGGAAGCCAGCCTTTGTATTTCTGTTCACCATCGGGTTCTGTATTTTTAAAAGCAACCAGAAAACCTTTATTACTCAGTTTTTCCAGTTCCTGCTGTAATTCGTCCCGCTTTTCAGTGGGTACGGATACTAGTGTAAGTATAGCAAATTCTCCGCCCAGATGTGCCATCTTGCTGGCATCTACATTTCCATTGTATTTTAAAATAATAGAAGTGATTTCTTCAACAATACCTATCCTGTCCGGACCAGATAATGTAAATATAAAGTGGCTTTTCATACCGTTTCCTCCGGTGAATATAAATGAATTAATTCAATTTATAATAATTTTGTAAAAAACCAAAATGAATTCAAAAACAGAACCAATTTTTATCTGTTTTCAGCATAACCTGCTAATCTTTTCATTGCAGCTTTAATGTTGTCAAGTGAATTGGCGTAAGAAAATCGCAGGAATCCTTCTGCATGCACGCCAAAATCTATACCGGGATCAATGGCTACACCTGTTTTGTCCAATATATCCATTGCGAGATCATATGAATTATCAGCAAGATGCCGTGCATCCGCAAGCATGTAAAACGCTCCCCTGGGTTCAACCGCTAATTTAAAACCTAATTCTTTTAAAGCCAAGATAAGGTATTGTCTTCGTTCATTATATGTGTTTAACATTATTAAAAGTTCGGGATGTTCTTGTGTTAATGCTGCTACACCTGCCCATTGAGAAATAGATGATGCACATATAAATAGATTTTGTTGGGATTTTTGGATCGGCCTTATGTATGCTTTAGGAGCAATGATGTATCCCAGCCGCCATCCGGTCATTGCATAATATTTTGAAAAACCGTTTAATACAAACGCATTGTCCGTGTATTCCAGTATAGAATGCTCATTTTCACCGTAAACCAGACCATGATAAATTTCATCTGAAATGATGGTGGGGCCCAGGTTTGCTATTTCCTTCATATGTTGCGCCGGTAATAGTGTACCGGTAGGATTGGATGGGCTATTGATAAGAATAGCTCTGGTTTTGGCAGTGATTTTTTTTCTTGCGGCATTGGCTGTCAAAATAAAACCATCTTCCGCAGATAGTGGAACATCAACAGGAACACCACCTATATAATTGATAAAATTGGGGTAACAGGCATAACAGGGATTGGTGATAATAGCTTCGTCATCTGTTTCCAATAATGCACACAGAATCAGCAGCAAGGCCGGTGACGTTCCTTGTGTTACAATCACCTGATCTGGTTCAATTTCTACATTATATTTTGATTTATAGTGCTGTACAATTGCTTCCCGAAGGGGTTTTATTCCCAGGCTGTGGGTATAGTGAGTTTCATTTCTGTTGATTGCATCAATTGCAGCTTGTTTGATTTTTGCAGGTGTATCAAAATCCGGTTCACCTATTTCCATATGAATTATGGATCGTCCCTGGCGTTCAAGCTCCTGGGCGCGTTCTAAAACTTCCATAACGATAAAGGGAGGGATTGTTTCGGACCGGTGTGTAGCCATAAAATCTCCAAATTTTATATTGAATATAAGGATTATTTGCCAAGAATCAAGATCAATTATGGTAAAATAAGATTTTGGGATTTTTCCATGGGTGCCACAATTATGCAAGTAGCTACAAAATGACATTTTTAGCAAGTGTTTATTCTTTAATATGTTATGTTCGTTTCTACAATTTTGTATGATTTTTGTGGCACCCATGAGCATTTTTTTTACAATTCATATTTTATGTATAAGTACATGTATAATAATGAGTTGTGGTTATGTGCTTTTTTTGGCACAACTCTTGTATAAGACAGAAGCAAATACATAAAGGAAAACATCACTAACATCAAGTGGTAATTTTAAAATTTAACATAAGGAAAGGGGAAACATCATGAAAAAAGGAACGGCTATATTACTGGTACTGCTTACACTGGTAGGACTTGCAAGTGCAGAGGTTTCATCTAAAAAGTTGGAACAAGCAGAAAAAGCTTACAAATTGGCTTTACAATCAGATAATGCTGGTGTACGTAACAGTGCACTGAAACAGATTGTAGTTCTTACTTCACAGTATCCCGATTTTGATGCTTATGAATTTACTTCCTTGTTGAAGAAAATGAGCAACAAAGATGACAAAGCATATATCCGGGTAAATGCAAAAATGACCCTGGATTTGTTGAAAGACAAAGATTTAATTGAACACATTGACACCGAAGAAATTGATCCCAAGGTATTTTTCAACGATGTCTATAACAAGCTGAACAATTTTTTCGCAGCAAGATAAACATACTAAAAATTTCTTTTCCCAACCTCCGAACAAGGCCTCTGGTATCATATCCAGAGGCCTTTTCTTTTTTTTATGAATTGTTTGAAATAGTGACTTTTTTTTGTAAATTATGAAAACAATTCAGGATGATGAATGATACCCCTATTATACATTGGTTTATCACAATCGGCATTTGCTTTTTTTATTATTGTGACCAAGCGACCCAAATATATTCATGATTTGATCTTTGCTGTCTGGTTATTTTTTATTGCATCAGAAATGGCCTTGTCCCTGGTTTTGGAATCTCATTGGTTTATTCCTTTATTGAATATAAGTCTGTTTTTTCCAATGACGTATTTGCCATTTTTATATCTTTATGTGAAATATTTGATTGATGAATCTCCTGAAATTCATTACAAAGATTTAATACACTTTATACCCGCCCTGGTTTATATTGTATTTGTATCATTGTTTTTGATAAATGAACCTATATTTAGCCACCCTCAAAAGCTGGAAATTACCGGAATTATACTCCGTCATATATACATGTTATATTTCTTATTTTCTTTAGCTTTTTATGGATATCGAATTCTGTCTGATATTCATTTGCACCAACAAAATATTCAGGACAAATTTTCATTCACATCTCGTTTACTTACACTAAACTGGGTTAAATTTATTTTAACGATATTTTTTATTTCCATTACCGGTTTGGTTATAATGGGAATGTTTTTTGTGGAAAAAAACTTTTTCTTTGATCCTCGTTTTTTTAATCGACTGGGATTAACCATTTTTGCCTTTAGTGTAAGTTATTTTGGAATAAAACAACCTACATTATTCAGATTTAACCGGATTGTGGAAGTAGAAAAATCTAACGAACCCCGGCAAAATAAATATGAACGATCCGGATTGACTGAAGACCAGGCCCGCCAGTATGGTGAACAACTCTCAAAATATATGGAAACAGACAAACCTTTTCTGGACCCCGAATTAAATATACAGGACCTGGCTGCACATTTAAAAATTTCACGTCACCATTTAACACAAATCATAAACAGTGTTTTTGATAAAAATTTTTTTCATTATATCAATACCTATCGTATTGAGGAAGTGAAACAGCGACTGATGGATCCCCAGTACCAGTATCTCACCTTGTTGGCTATAGCAATGGATTGCGGATTTAATTCAAAATCTGCTTTTAATGCAATTTTTAAAAAATATACCGGACAAACCCCTTCAGAGTACCGCAAAGTCCAGAATTAGCGGTGTGGACGTCCTCCCGCATATAATAGACGCACTTTTGGAATCTTTTTCTTATGTTTGTCGTATGAAAATTTGACAAATAACAAAGTGTTTAATTATAATTATTGGGAGGAACAAATGAAAAAAATCGTATTGATTAGTGTAATGGTTCTTTTAGTTGCAGGAATGGCATTTGCGGGACAACCGAAACTTGTTAAAGCAACTATCAATCCTGAAAAAGCATCCATTGGTGAAAAAGTAACGATCACTGCTGAATTTACCGGTAAGGCCAGTGATATTCAAAGTATCACTGTAACTGTTCGTGAATATCCATACGATGCCCCGGAGATTATCCTTGAAAATGATGTTGCATCTGAGAAAAACGTATGGACTTCTTCGATGAAGATTCCTCAGGATGCACCATATGAAACATTTAATCTTGATATCAAAGCGATTGATAAAGATGGTAAAGAGATAGTAACCAAAGAATATGAAAAAAATTATTGGGGAAAAACAGGTTCTCTTAAACTCACTATCCAATAATTTACTGCATATGCAGTCTCCTTCAAAGCCTCAGGTGAAATCTCTGGGGCTTTTTTCTTTTACAATACATTTTTATTTTGTATACTGTTTTGTAAATAAAAAAGGGAGCTGTTCATGCGAATTCTATTTTCCTTACTTTTGAGTTTAGCAGTACTTTCTTTTTCACAAACCTTTGATTCTATTCATAATGATCTTTTGGTAAATGCCGATGCCAGTGTAGAGCAGGCGGCAGTAAAAGCCCAGCAAGATCCTCTCAAACCCTTGTTTCACCTTGCCACAAAAGCCAATTGGATAAATGATCCCAATGGTCCTGTTTATTTCAAGGGCGAATATCACATGTTTTTTCAACATAATCCCTATGGAGACAAATGGGGAAACATGTCCTGGGGACATGCGGTAAGTAAAGATATGGTAACCTGGCAGCATTTGCCCATTGCTCTTACTCCTAATCCGGAAAGCTATGATAAAGATGGTGTGTTTTCTGGCTGCTGTGTGATAGATAACGGTGTGCCTACAATTATCTATACCGGTGTAAACCCGGAAGTACAATGCATAGCACGCAGTTATGATAATATGAGAACATGGATAAAGTATGACGGGAATCCTGTGATCCCCAAGCCTCCGGTAGAAAATGTAACCGGATTCCGTGATCCGTTTGTTTGGCAGGATGGCGATGAGTGGTACATGGTTATAGGTTCCGGAATTAAAGATGTAGGCGGAACGGCTTTTCTTTACAAATCTACCAACCTGACGGATTGGGTATATATTAATCCCATAAGTACCGGATTTGGAAGTATGTGGGAATGCCCCAATTTTTTTACACTGGGTGAAAAATGGCTGCTTGCGGTTTCTCCTTATGGCAAAGTTCAATACACTTTGGGTGAATTTAAAGATAATAAATTTACTCATGGTTCCTGGAAATCTTTGGATATAGGGGGGCGCAGTGGTTTCTATGCTCCCAATTGCCTGGTTGATGAACAGGGAAGACGTATAATGTGGGGGTGGATAACCGGTGGTGGTACTGAAGGATATCCCTGGAATGGTATGCTGACCCTGCCTCGAGTATTAACGCTGCGTGATGATCAAACACTGGGCATAGAACCCTTGCCGGAACTGTCAGCATTACGGGGAAAGCATTCCCAGTTTGCAGATGTTACGGTTGGCGCTAATGATGTATTTGTACTGCCAGATTTTTCAGGAAACTGTTTTGAGATCATTACAGATATTGACATTGGTACTGCGCACCAATCCGGATTGGATGTGTTGTATTCCGAAAAAACACAAACCGGAGTTCGAATTGAATTCGACAATAAACAACTGGTTTTCAATGCCGGCAATGTTTCTGCTCCGTTTCAGTTATTGCCGTATGAAAAGACATTGCGTTTGCATATATTTGTAGACAGGTCTGTTGTTGAATGTTATATTAACGGTAGAGAATGTGCTACAATCCGTACATTTCCAGGTATGGATATGAACAAAATCAGGCTATTCAGCAATAAATACAAATCTGTTTTTAAAACAATTGATATCTGGGAAATGAATTCTATTTATCAATAATAATGTTTGTAAAGCATTGTAATAAAAAGATAAATTTATAAATAGAGTATTGTTGAATTATAAAAAAATGTTTATGTTTTAAATTGAACATTATATTTGGATACAAGTAAATGAGATTGCTCAATTTTTTTCTGGCATTTGTCAGTACAATTCTTGTTTTCTATATATTGATTGTTGGCAAAGATTTGTTGATTCCCTTTGTACTTGCAATCATTATATGGTATTTGATTAATATACTGGCACTGGCTTTTGAGAAAATAAAAATATGGAAATACCATTTACCACGGTGGTTGTGCTTTATTTTTTCTTTTATCACCATGGGTGGTCTTATCGTATTCTTTTTAAATCTGATAAGCAACAATATTGCAGATGTTGTTGTTGTTGCTCCAGCATACCAAAAGAAATTCACTTCCCTTATAACCCAGGGTTACCAGTTGTTTAATCTGGAAGAGCCTCCAACCATACGCCAGATTTTTTCAAGTATAGACATTGCCGGTTTATTGTCTCAATTTGCTGTAACCATTACCGGATTTGTGAGCAAGGCGGGTATTATTCTGGTTTATCTGGTATTTTTATTTCTGGAACAAAAGAGCTTTCAGCTCAAACTTGCCGCATTGATCAAACAACCGCATCGACGTGAAGAAGTTTTTGCATTGATCAAAAAGATTGATAAAGACATTCGGGTTTATATAGGTATTAAAACCTTCAATAGCGCATTAACAGCTATTTTGGGGTACCTGATCATGTCATCCCAAAATCTTGATTTTGCCGAGTTTTGGTCTATACTTATCTTTACCTTGAATTTTATTCCTTCAATCGGATCCATTGTTGCCACTATTTTCCCATCAGTTTTTGCAATAATTCAGTTTGATAGTTTATACCCCATTGTTATTGTTGCAGGGGGCATTGGTATGCTGCAATTCCTTATTGGTAATATTCTTGAACCCCGATTAATGGGAAACAATCTGAATCTGAGTCCTATTGTTATTATATTATCCCTGTTTGCCTGGGGAGCGTTGTGGGGAATTGCCGGTATGATTCTGTGTGTACCCATTACAGTAATTGGTATGATTATTCTTTCACATTTTCCCAAAACCCGACCCATTGCTATTGTGTTGTCCAGAGATGGAGATATTTTTGAATAACCTTTGAAAGGACCCAATATGTCTAAACAGTTAACACGCCGACAGTTTATGAATCGTACTGCCGCAGCAACTGCCTTGTTTTCTTTGTCTTTTCATTGCGCTAAACCTGCTAAACCCAATATCCTTTGGTTAATCTCTGAAGATACCAGTCCTGATTTTGCCTGTTATGGTAATCGTTCCGTGAAAACTCCATTTATCGATAAATTTGCTTCGGAAGGAATCCGGTTTAATCGTGCATTTGTTACATGTCCTGTATGTTCGCCTGTACGCTCTGGTTTTATGACAGGTATGTACCAGACTACTATTGGTGCCCATAACCACCGTACCCGGGTCAAAAAACCATTACCAGAACCGGTCAGGGTTATTACTCATTATTTTAAACAAGCCGGTTATTTTACAGCCAATATCACCAATCCTGCACCCGATGTTGCGGGAACCGGTAAAACCGATTGGAATTTTGAACCCCGGGAAGAACCTTTTGATGGAAAAGACTGGAACGCGTTAAAAACCAACCAACCGTTTTTTGCCCAGGTCAATTTTAAAATGACTCACCGCATTTTTCAACGTGATCCTGAAAATCCTGTTGATCCCAATACTGTCGATATTCCACCTTATTATCCTGATCATCCAATTACCCGTCGGGATTGGGCTGATTATCTGGAATCGTTGCAGGTACTGGACAAGCAGGTTGGTAAGGTGCTGGAACAGTTGGAAAAGGACGGTTTGGCAGAAAATACCATTGTGGTTTATTTTGGCGATCATGGCCGTCCGCATGTTCGGGGAAAACAGTGGTTATATGAAGGAGGTATTCGTATTCCGCTTATCATTCGCTGGCCCAATCATTTCAAAGCCGGAACTGTGAATGAAGAGCTGGTCAGTTCCATTGATTTTGCCCCCACGTGTATGGACCTTGCGGGTATTCAGCCACCTGCACATTTACAGGGCAATATTTTTCTGGGAAAAAATACCCAGGAGCGTCTTTTTGTTGTTGCTGCCAGGGACAGGTGCGATGAAACTGTGGACAGGATTCGTTGTATTCGTGACAAGCGATTTAAATATATACGTAATTTTATGCCTGAACGTCCCTATATGCAGCTAAACAGTTACAAACGCAAACGATATCCGGTATTCTCTTTATTACAGGTACTGAAAAAACAAAACAAACTCACACCGGCTCAACTTGCTTTTATGCGAGATATAAGACCTGTTGAAGAGCTATATGATCTGGATAATGATCCTTACGAGATTAATAACCTTGCATTAAATCCGGAATTCAAACAGCAGCTCGAGTCTATGCGGTTGATCTTGATGGCATGGATTAAAGAAACCGGTGACCAGGGAGAAATACCTGAACCTAAAGAAGAAATAGAATATTGGTGGAACCACCAAATGGAACGGGACGGACAAGCACTGGCAGAAAGAGGTTTGTCTAATGACAGTCCTCCGGAAGATTTTGTGAAATATTGGAACAAGCGTTTTTTCGGTCATGAATAGGAATATATTTTACTGAATTGTAGAGGAGAGACCCTGTGAAACCTATCAATCGGCGTACCTTTATTAAAAATTCGTTTATCACTACAGCCAGTACAATATATTTAAATGGATGTAAATCCTCTACGAATGTGCCGTCTTATTTATCCGGCTATAAAGACCTTTATCAGACCGATCCTAAAAAAGCTGCGTTACAATGGTTTGCCGAAGCAAAGTATGGTTTGTTTATGCATTACGGATTGTATGCATTGCTTGAGCGTGGCGAATGGGTGATGTTGAGAGAGAAAATATCGGTTTATGAATATGCCAAGCTCAAAGACCGGTTTACAGCAGAAAATTTTGATCCGGATTTTATTACGGATCTTGCTTTGGATGCCGGTATGAAATACATTAATATCACTTCCAAGCACCATGATGGATTTTGCCTTTTCAATACGCGTGAAACGGATTTTAACAGTGTGCAGTCCCCAGCAAAAAGAGATTTGATTGGTGATCTATCCAAGGCATGTGACAAAAAAGGCCTGGGACTCTTTTTGTATTACTCTTATGCGGCAGACTGGCGGCATCCATATTTTTACTCCCGGGATGCCGGATGGCAGAATGCAAGGCCTGCTTATGATCAGCATCAACCGGAATACAAGTGGGAAAAAGATGAGGATTTTAAAATCTATGTGGATTATGTACATAATCAACTGCGGGAATTGTTGACCCAATATGGACCCATTGCGGGTATTTGGTTTGATCCTATAATGGGTTACTATTCTCGACCTGATTTGTTTCCCATTAAAGAAACCTATGCGCTTATCCGGTCATTGCAGCCGCATACGCTTATTTCATTTAAACAGGGTGCAAACGGAGATGAAGATTTTGCCGCACCTGAACGTTCAGGGCATTCCATGTCGGACCGGTTCAAGAAACCGGAAATGCAAGAGGTTCCCCGTAATGCCTGGGAAAGTAACAAGCATAAACATAACGAGATTTGCGATACCCTGCAGCCACGGGTTTGGGGATATAAAAAGTCAGACGCGGACAATCACCGCAAAGCGGATGAGGTTATGCGCATGTTAACAGATGCATGGAAAGCGGATTGTAACCTGCTGCTTAACACTGGCCCTTTGCCAGATGGAAGTATTGATCCTATTGATGTTGATACATTGAGAAAAGTGGGGAAGCGTTTGAAAAATTCAGATCTGATTTAATTTATATTTATTTTATGAATAACATAATAATAATTGGAGGTTAGGAATGGTAAAAAAAATGTCTTTATTCTTTATCCTGTTATTTGCGTTGCAGGTTTTTGCTCAAATCCCTGTTGAATCACCCCAGCAAAAACAGCAGCGGTTGCAATGGTGGACAGATGCACGTTTTGGTATGTTTATCCATTGGGGTACGTATGCCATGGCAGCGCGTCATGAATGGGTAAAGAACCGTGAAAGAATGAAAGATGAACGGTATCAGATCTATTTTGATTTATTTGATCCGGATATGTATAATCCCCAGGAATGGGCCAAAGCTGCCAAAGATGCCGGCATGAAGTATATGGTCATAACCGCAAAACACCATGAAGGTTTCTGCCTTTGGGATACTGATTATACCGACTATAAAGCACCCAATACTCCCTGTGGCAAAGACCTGTTAAAACCTATGCTGGATGCATACCGTGCCGAAGGATTGCGTGTTGGTTTGTATTACTCTTTAATCGATTGGCACCATCCCGAATATCCAGTAGACAGCAGACACCCCATGCGAGATAATAAAGAATTCCGCGAAAAAACAAAAGACCGTGATATGGATGTATACGTGGAATATATGAAAAATCAGTTGACCGAACTCTTGACCAATTATGGTCAGATAGATTTGCTGTTTCTCGATTTTTCTTTTCCGGGTAAAGACGGAAAGGGACATGATGACTGGCATTCTAAAGAATTATTGTCATTGATTAGAAAATTACAGCCCAATGTTATTATAAACGATCGTCTGGATCTGCTTGAAACTCCCGGTGGCTGGGATTTCCGTACTCCTGAACAGTTTATGCCCAAAACCTGGGTCAACTATGATGGTAAAAAGGTACCCTGGGAAACCTGTCAGACTTTTTCAGGATCATGGGGATACTATCGTGACGAATATACCTGGAAAGATCCGAAACAACTAGTTACCATGCTGATTGAGACCACAAGTAAAGGCGGAAACCTGCTGTTGAATGTGGGGCCAACCGCCCGTGGAAATTTTGATGATCGTGCAATGGACCGACTGGGTGCAATGGGTGAATGGCTCAAATACCACGGCCGCTCTATTTATGGATGTACAGCAGCACCGGAAGGTTTTGAAATGCCGCAGAATTGTATGCTTACCTATAATCCTGAATTGAACCGCATGTATGTTCATGTTTTGGCGTGGCCGTTCCGCTATATACATTTACCGGGATTCAAAGGTAAAGTAAAATACGCACAGCTTTTAAATGACGCTTCGGAATTGGAATTTAGCGACAGGGGCGGTGCCTGGATGTCCGGCGAAACCAAAGAAGACAATACGCTTACTTTGGAAATCCCCGTCAAGGCACCGAATGTCACTGTACCGGTGATTGAGCTGTTTTTGAATGATTAATTTGATTTCTCCCTTTTCATATGGTTTAATATTTGGAAAGGGAGAAATTTTATAATGTTACCAGGTAATACATAATACATGGGGTATTGTCTATTATTTCTTAAGAATTATCAAGTTTTTAGTAGGGAGACAGGCAGCAGGCCACGTTAAAATTCAATACTTGTTGATTCCGTGTAATTATCCATCAAAAAAATGATCACAATTTTCTATGAAAAAAATGTAAAGGGTGCGAATATATTTCGTATTTTTTTTCATCTTTATTTTAAACCCTTGATCTTCAAGTTGTTTGAAAATAGATAGTTAGGTGCATAATATTCTTTGGCAGGCATTTTGAATAGTTACTTTTGTTTCGTTTAATAAATTGAGGGATATTGCGATTATGTCTGGGGGAATTTTAATAACTTTTAAATTAATCGCTCAGGGGGCAACATCTTTCTTTGAAAGCAAGCTGTAATGACAATGGCTCAACAGAGAGGGGGAACGTGGGCCGCACACAGAACCAAGGTCAGTATCTATTAAATTTTATATTTTCAATTAATTATTAAAAATGGAGACATTTCATGTCTAATCAGCAAAAAGTACTACTGGTTTCTATGCTCGTGATTTTGATTGGATCTATGCTGATAGCCGGTACCGGTATTGGTGAATCCGAATCTGTATTCATGACTTCGCTGCCACCCGCGGCACCGGTACTGAGTGGGCCGGCAAACGGACAAACATCCCTTCCTGATTCAGTACAACTGATCTGGAAATCACTCATCCACACATCAGGATTCAATGTGCAAATGAGCACTGTGGATGATTTCAATACGCTGTTGGTTGATGAAACCGCAATAACGGATACATTGTACAAAGTTACAGGGCTCTCATTCAATACTCAGCATTTCTGGCGGGTCAATGCAGTGAATGCCGCTGGCAATAGTCCATTTTCTTCCGTATGGACATTTACCACTCTTGAGCCTGTCCCTGCCCCGCAGCTGGTTGAGCCGGAGAACGGTGCTGAGAGCATCAGCCCCAATCAGCAATTGACCTGGAACAGTGTGGATGGAGCGCAATCTTATCATTTGCAGGTATCCAGTAAACAGGATTTTTCAGAATTAACCATAGATGAAACAGGACTCACAGAACTCCAGTATGATGTAGATCTTGAAATGAACAAGATCTGGTACTGGCGAATCAGTGCAATTAATCCGGCCGGGGAAGGCGAGTTTTCAAGCGTGTGGTCATTCAGTACCTGGGCAACAGGTATAAATGGCGAGACAGCCATACCGAAAACATTTGCATTGCTGCCAGTGTATCCGAATCCCTTTAATCCAACAACATTTATAACATATCATCTGCCCAAGACATCGGATGTTTCAATAGTGGTATACAATAGTGTGGGCCAGGTTATCCGTAATTTAGAAAGCGGACAACGTCAGGCCGGACGTTATACCATCCAATGGGACGCGCGTGACAATCAGGGTATGCCGGTAACCAGCGGTATGTACCTCTGTCGTTTTGAATCCGGTGGTCATGTATTTATCCAGAAAATGATGCTGCTGAAATAAGTAGTCGTTAATAGACCTGAATAATAAAGGGGCAGAAATGAAAAAGAATTTAGCAATACTGTTTATAATCATGATTATGGGGCTGCTATACGCAGAAGATCCTGTGGTTGAAAATGTGCGTTTAGAACAGCGAACGGACGGTTCGCTTAAAGCGGACATTTATTATGATGTTACTGATGCTGATGGAGATACGTTAACCATTACCTTGAAAGCATCAGACGATGATGGTGCAACCTGGGATCTTGCTTTGAACCATGTCAGTGGTGATGTAGGAGATAGTGTATTGACAGGTGCAGACAAGCACATTGTATGGGATTTTCTGGCTGATTATCCTGATGTAAGTGGAGAGGGTTATCGGATTCGCGTTACAGCCAGCGATTATAAAGAGCCCAGGATGGTTTTTATTGAAGGTGGTACCTTTGATATGGGCAGCAGTGACGGTGATGGTGATGAAAGTCCTGTACATACTGTAACATTGAGTGATTTTTACATGGATCCTTATGAAGTGACCAAGGTGCAATATGCAGAGTTTTTGAATGCCACGCTTGCGCAGGGTCTGGTAACAGTATCCGGAAATTCAGTGAAACAGGATACAACCACACTGCTGGATCTCTCTGACGAAGACTGCAAGATCGAGTATGCAGATGGTGTTTTTACGGTTACAGATAATAAAGAAGAACATCCGGTAACCAGTGTCACCTGGTTTGGTGCAGATGCCTATGCAAAATATTATGCAAAACGTTTACCCACTGAAGCTGAATGGGAATATGCGGCCCGAGGCGGCAGCCAGAGTCAGGGTTATACCTATAGCGGCGGTAATGAAATGAATGATGTTGGCTGGTTCAGAGCAAACTCTGACAACAGTCTACAGGCAGTTGGGCAAAAACAGGCCAATGAAGTCGGCCTATATGATATGAGTGGTAACGTGTGGGAGTGGTGCGCGGACAAGTATGATCGGAATTATTATGAAGCAAGTCCGGATAATGATCCTTTCGGAGCTGGTAATTCAAACAATACCAGCCGTATATTACGCGGTGGAGCGTGGGATGATGCACAAGTCAAGGCCAAACCCGCAAACCGGAACCGTGATCAGGCATGGATTGGATATAAAAATCGTGGATTTAGATGTGTAATGGGAGATACAAACTTTACCGCTTTAAATTCTATTACGATCACACCTCAAAATTCCACTGTAGCAAATCGTGAATTATTAAATATGAAATGTATTGCGCAATACAGTGATGGCAGTAGTGCTGATGCAAGCCGTTCAGCAACATGGTCAATAATTAGTGGAACATGTGGAAGTATTAATAATGATGGCCTTTTTACAGCAGCAGATAATGAAACAGGTACAGTAACTGTTCAGGCAGAGTTTAATGGTTTATCTGCAGAAACAAGAGTTACAGTTGAATCCAGGTTTGAAACCGGTACTTTGACTGATATTGATGGTAATGTATACACTACTATTAAAATAGGTGATCAATGGTGGATGGCAGAAAACCTCAATGTGACACATTATCGAAATGGTGATCCAATATTAAATCTGACTAAAAATGCTGATTGGTACTATGCAAACCAGGGTGCATACTGTTATTATAATAATGATATTTATGATTCATATGGTGCCTTGTACAATTGGTACGTACTTGTTGACAACCGTAATATTGCACCTGCAGGTTGGCATGTGCCTTCTGATGAAGACTGGAAAAAACTAGAAAAATACTTGGGAATGGACCAATATAAACTGAATGATAAAGAATGGCGCGGAACAGATGAAGGCGGCAAATTAAAAGAATCTGGGACTAATCATTGGCAAAGCCCCAATACTGGTGCTACCAATGAAAGTGGTTTTTCAGCATTACCTGGTGGTTACAGATATGATACTTCAGGAGAATTCCGTAGTAAGGGGAAAAGTGGCTACTTTTGGTCTTCTTCAAATTGGGATGGTAATACTCCCTGGTACCGTGGACTGGGAGCTGAAGAAAGCAGGATCTATCGTAACTATTTTCGTAAAAACTATGGTTTTGCAATTCGTCTGATCCGTGATGATAACATTACCCAGGCAACTCCAGTAGCATCATTTACAGTAACTCCCACCTCTGGACCTACTGGTACAATTTTTAATTTTGATGCTACCGGTTGTAAAGATAGTAATGACCCATCGTCAGAGCTGCAAGTTCGATGGGATTGGGAAAATGATGGAACCTGGGATACTGATTTCTCCAGATCTAAAACAGAATCTCATGCATATAATTCAGAGGGTAATAAAACCATTCGAATGGAAGTTAAAAATAATAGTGGATTGACATCGTTAGCATTACGACAAATAAATGTAAATCAACAATTTATCACTATTACATATCCCAATGGAGGTGAGAGCTTTAAAGCACAGGAAGTGATAATTATTCGCTGGAATAGTAATGTTTCTGATGAAAGATTAGATATTGATTTGTATAAAGGGACCGAATTTATACAACGATTAAAAGAAACAGGTACAACGAACGATAGTGATTTTAATTGGGCAATTTCATCTGATCTTTTGACAGGCAGTGACTATAGAATAAAAATAACAGGCCGGGAGACAGGTACCTTTGATTTTAGTGATGATTATTTTACAATTATTAATGATGGAAATAATTTTGAAACAGGAACTGTCACCGATATTGACGGCAATGTATATCAAACAATAAAGATTGGTGATCAATGGTGGATGGCTGAAAATTTGAATGTGACACATTATAGGAATGGTGATGCTATTCCCTATGTAACCGATAATGCAGAGTGGAGCCATCTATCTGGTGGTGGATACTGTTATTATAATAATGATAGTAACATGGCCAATGATTATGGTGCTTTATATAACTGGTATGCTGAAACTGATGCCAGGGGATTGGCACCTGAAGGCTGGCACGTTGCATCCGATGAAGATTGGAAAATCATGGAAGCATATTTGGGTGGTTCCTCAGTTGCCGGAGGTAAACTTAAAGAAGTTGGGTTTGATCTTTGGAAAACTCCCAATACCGGTGCTACTAATGAAAGTGGCTTTGGCGCACGTCCTGGCGGCTTCCGTCATCCAAATAGCGGAATATTTTATAGCATAAGTAGTTATGCATACTTTTGGTCTGTATCGGAGAACAACTCTTCCTGGGGCCGCAATATACCTTATGATCAAGAAAGAGTTGTGCTTGACTTTTACAGCAATTTATATGGGTTTTCAATCCGTTGTGTTATGGATTGATAGCAACAAGTATATTTGAACTATTTGGTAATTAATTGAATTAATAGGGATTGGTCTCAAACCGGTCCCTATACAATTTAATGAGACGTATGTGACCAATTTGATTAGCTGGTAATCAGTAGTATATACATGTACCAGTTTGAACCTTGTAGTTTAATATTCGACTGAAAAATGATGCTGTTTAAACTAACAGTCAGCAATTGACCTGAATGAAAAAAGGTGGAAATGAAAAAAAATCTGATAATACTGTTTATACTCATGATCATGGGGCTACTGTACGCGGCTGATCCTGTGGTTGAAAATGTGCGTTTAGAACAGCGTACGGACGGTTCGCTCAAAGCGGACATTTATTATGATGTTACTGATGCTGATGGAGATACGTTAACCGTCACAGTAAAAGCATCTGATGATGATGGAGTAACCTGGGAACTGCCGGTGAGTCATGTCAGTGGAGACATTGGTGGCAATGTTGTACCGGGAACAAATAAACATATCATCTGGAATTTTTTAGCTGATAATCCTGACGTTAGTGGTGAGGGTTACCGGATTCGTGTTGCAGCCAGTGATTACAAAGAGCCCAGGATGGTTTTCATAAAAGGTGGCACCTTTGATATGGGAAGTATTGACGGCGATGATGATGAAAGTCCTGTTCATACCGTTACATTAAGTGATTTTTACATAGATCCTTATGAAGTGACCAAAGCACAATATGCAGAGTTTTTAAATGCCATGCTTGCACAAGGTCTGGTTTCAGTATCTGAAAATACAGTAAAACAGGATACCACCACGTTGTTGGATCTTTCTGATAAAGACTGCAAGATTTCATACGAAAATAGCGCGTTTGCGGTTACAGATAATAAAGAAGGGCATCCGGTAACCAATGTTACCTGGTTTGGCGCTGATGCCTATGCCAAATACTATGCAAAACGGTTACCCACTGAAGCAGAATGGGAATATGCGGCCCGAGGCGGCAGTCAGAGTCAGGGTTATATCTATAGCGGCAGCAATGAGATGGATGATGTTGGCTGGTACAGAGCAAACTCCAATAACAGTGTTCAAGCAGTCGGACAGAAACAAGCCAATGAAGCGGGTATTTACGATATGAGTGGTAATGTTTGGGAATGGTGCGTGGACAAATATGATCGTAATTATTATGGAGCAAGTCCCGATAATAATCCACAGGGCCCTCTTAATGATGTCACTGCTCATGTGTTACGCGGCGGTGCCTGGAACGATGCCCAAGTCAAGGCTAAACCCGCAAACCGTAATCGTGATCAGGCATGGATTGGATATAATAATCGTGGATTCCGATGTGTAATAGGTGATACCAATTTCACAATAGTAGAAAGTATTTTCATAACTCCCCATAATACCACTGTTGCAAATGGAAGTTCATTTTATTTTACTTGTATGGCACAATATAGTGATGATAGTGAAAAAGATGTAACAGTCAATGCCAATTGGTCAATTGTGTCGGGAGATGCAGTAGAAATTAATAATGATGGTTTATTCACAGCTTCTCAACAAGCTTCCGGCAATGTTACCGTTCAAGCTGAATACAATGGAATTACAGCAGAAGCGACTGTGACAGTTAGCAATATATATGGAAACATGGTTGATAATGATGGCAATACTTATAAAACTATCAAGATAGGTGATCAGTGGTGGATGGCTGAAAACCTTAATGTTAAGCATTATCGTAATGGGGATCCCATTGCTAATGAAATGGACCTGAATGTATGGGCAAATTTATTAACCGGTGCTTATTGTTATTATAACAATAACAGTAATAATGGACAAGTCTATGGTGCTTTATATAACTGGTTTGCTGTTACAGATGGCCGCAAGATTGCACCTGAAGGTTGGCATGTGCCAACAAGTGCGGAATGGAGCGAGCTTGAAAATTATCTGGGTGGTAGAGGCGTTGCAGGTGGAAAATTAAAATCAGAAGGTGCCAGTTTTTGGAGTAGCCCGAATACCGGTGCTACCAATGAGAGCGGGTTTACTGCACTTCCAGGTGGATATTGTGCCAAGTTGGAAGCAGCTTTTATGAAACTGGGCAGTTATGCTTATTTTTGGACTTCTTCAGAGTATAATAGTTTCAAGGGACTACGTCGGAATTTGAATTATGAAAGCACTGCCAGCGATATGCTTGAAAGTCATAAACAAAATGGTTTTTCTCTCCGCCTTGTCAAAGATCGTGATGTTGGAACATTGCCGCTTGTGTATTTCCCCAACGGTGGTGAAACTTTGGAGGCTTGGGATAAACTTATTATAAGATGGGAAAATAGTTCAAATGATGATAGGGTATATGTTGACTTGTATAAAGGCAATGCATTAGTTGAGCGATTAAAAGATACAGGTACCAGCAATGATGGTGATTTTACATGGATTGTTTCAACAGATTTGGTAACAGGCAGTGACTATCGAATCAAAATTACAGGTAAAGAAACCGGATTGTCTGATTTTAGCGATGGTTTTTTTACAATCGTCAATAATGGGTTAAATTTTGAAACTGGATCCCTTACAGATATTGATGGCAATTCATACAGAACTGTCAAGATAGGTGATCAATGGTGGATGGCAGATAATCTGAATGTAAAGCATTATAGAAATGGTGATCCTATTCCCAATGTGATTGGAGACGACGCATGGATTACGACAACAGAGGGTGCATATTGTTTTTATAATGATAACAGCAATTATGCCGGTATGTTTGGCGCATTGTATAACTGGTATGCGGTTAGCGATGAACGTAAAATTGCTCCGGAAGGCTGGCATGTGCCAACAGATGAAGAGTGGAATACTTTGATCAATTACCTTGGTGGTGAAAATGTTGCCGGAGGTAAAATGAAAGAAGAAGGAAACGGGTATTGGAAAAGCCCAAACACCGGAGCATCAAACGAAAGTGGTTTTTCGGCACTAGCCGGTGGCGCCCGTTATGCGGCTGGATTTTTCGGAGATATGACTCGATATGCTTATTATTGGTCATCTACCGAGGTCTCGTCACCTATTCATTATGCATGGGTACGGATTTTAAATTATGACAACTCGATTGTTTCACACACATCCACTGCCAAGAGCTCGTCTATTCGTTGTATCAAGGATTAAAAAATTAACATATTTTGCAATTTTGTTTTTAATTGAATTAATCGGGGCCGGTCTCTAACCGGTCCTGATACAACCAAGTGGGACACGCGTAACAAAAAGTTAACAGGTAATCAGCGGTATGTACATGTTCCGGTTTGAATTTTGTGATTTTATATTCGACCGAAAAATAATGCTGTTAAAACCAATGGACGGTAATTTACCTGAATGAAAAAGGTAGAGATGAAAAAGAATCTGGTAATACTGTTTCTGATCATGATTATGGGGCTACTGTTTGCGGCAGATCCGGTTGTTGAGAATGTACGCATTGAACAGCGCATGGACGGTTCGCTCAAAGCGGACATTTTTTATGACGTAACTGATGCTGATGGAGATACGTTCACCATCACTTTGAAAGCATCAGATGATGATGGAGCGACCTGGGAACTGCCTGTAACCCATGTGAGTGGTGATGTTGGAGACAGTGTGCTGGCAGGTACAGGCAAGCATATAGTATGGGATTTTCTGGCTGATAATCCCGGTGTAAGCGGAGACGGCTTCCGAGTTCGTGTTGCTGCCATTAATTTCAAAGAACCTGCATTGGTTTTTGTTCAGGGCGGTACTTTTGATATGGGGAGTGCTGATGGTGAAGATGATGAAGAGCCGGTGCATACGGTTACTTTGAATGATTTTTACATGGACCCATATGAAGTGACCAAAGGGCAATATACAGATTTTTTAAATGCTGTTCTTGCTAATGGATCAATTACGGTCACTGAGGATGTTGTCAAACAGGATACTACAACACTGCTATATCTTTCTGATGTTGACTGCAATATCAAGTACAGCAATGGTGTGTTTGCGGTTACAGACAATAAAGAAGAACATCCGGTTACAAATGTCACCTGGTTTGGTGCCGATGCTTATGCCAGGTATTTTAACAAACGTCTGCCTACCGAAGCAGAATGGGAATACGCGGCCCGAGGTGGCAGCGAGAGTCAGGGTTGTACCTATAGCGGCGGCAATGATATGGATGCTGTGGGCTGGTTTAATACCAATACAGACAGCACACAGGCTGTTGGCATGAAAAAGGCCAATGAACTGGGGCTCTATGACATGAGCGGTAATGTTTTGGAGTGGTGTGCTGACAGGTATGATCGTGATTATTACTATACCGGACCGGGTAGTAATCCATATGGCCCATATGATGAAAATAAAACAGCCCGTTTATTGCGCGGCGGCGCTTGGGACGATGTTCAAGCCAAGGCAAAAACGGCTAACCGCAACCGTGATCAGGCATGGATCGGATACAATAATCGCGGATTCCGGTGTGTTAAGGGTGATACAGCATTTACAAAATTGGACTCTATCAATATTACACCTCAGGATAAAACAATAAAAAAAGGTCAATCCCTGTCATTGAATTGTACTGCCTGGTATAGTGACGGCAGTAAAGTTGTTATAAGCGATTACACAACCTGGAAAGTTCTGTACGGTACAAGCGGCAGTATTGATAGTAAAGGGCTTTTCACAGCAAGTGATGATAAGGGGGGTATCGTTATAATTCAGGCATTATTTGATGGTTTAACTGTAGAAACCCCAGTATCCGTTGATTTTGAGCATGAAACCGGTACTATGACTGACATTGTAGGAAATACCTATAAAATTGTCAAGATCGGTAATCAGTGGTGGATGGCCGAAAACCTGAAAACAACCCATAATCTATATGGATTTTCATGGCTATATACGGATAATGATGATCCCTGGGTTGAGCTGTCTGAAGGTGCTTGCTGTTATTATGATGATGACGAAAATAATGTAGAAATTTACGGTGCCATGTATAACTGGTATATGCTTGTTGATGTACAAACCTTTTTCCCTGAGGGCTGGCATGTTCCCACTGATGATGAATGGAAACAATTAGAGTCATATCTGGGTGTGAGTGATTTGGATAATATCGGACCGAGGGGCACGGTTGAAGGCGGTATGTTGAAAGAAGTGGGTACCGATCATTGGAACAGCCCCAATACAGGCGCAACTAATGAGAGTGGGTTCAGCGCATTGCCCGGTGGTTTCTGTAATTACCTTACTGGAGAATTCCTAACAATAAATACAAATACATGTTTTTGGACATCTTCACAAAATGGTGATGATGAAGCATGGGCCCGTAGTGTAGGTAATGACCATAGCTCAATTTTCCGTGATTCCTACAACAAAGGAAATGGCTTTTATATCCGTCTGGTGAGTGATAGTGATGAAATGGATCCTGATTTTACATTGCTTTATCCCAATGGTGGTGAAAGCATAATTGCAGGAAATACCATCAGTATCCAATGGAAGCCTAACTCATATGATGAGATGGTATATCTGGATTTGTATCAAAATGGAGTTTTTTCAATTCGGATAGCTGAAACAGAAAATGATGGTGGATTTTCCTGGAATATTCCCAGTACGCTTTCACCATCCAACCAGTTTACAATCAATGTAATCGGAACACAATCCAGCATGTCAGATGAGAGCGATGAATGCTTTGAGATTGAATATGATGATGCGATTTTTGAAACCGGAACAGTAACAGATATTGACGGTAATGTTTACAAGACCATCAGGATCGGTGAGCAATGGTGGATGATGGAAGATCTGCGAGTAACACATTATCGAAACGGTGACCCAATACCAAACGTGACAGATAATACGGAATGGTTCAACCTTGCAACCGGAGCATTCTGTTATTATGATAACAACAAAAAATATGCTGATGACTATGGTGCATTGTATAACGGGTATGCTGCTACGGATGTGCGCAATATTGCACCTGAAGGCTGGCATGTACCCACAGATGATGAATGGAAAACGTTAGAGATGTATTTAGGTATGAGCCAGGAAGAAGCGGATTCAGGAGATGATACTTCAGGTGAATCACGGGGCACAGATGAAGGTGATAAACTGAAAGAAATCGGTTCTGCCCACTGGAGAAAATACTCCCTTGACTTTACGAGTGGCACCACGAATGAGAGTGGGTTTTCCGCACGGGCTGGTGGTTGGCTTTCCCAGTATAATAATGATTTTGGAGCAATGGGTATGTATGTCCGATATTGGTCTAATACGGATGTCCGTGAAAACTATGTTTTTTTCCGGAGTTTGCATTTTTTGGAATCAGGAATCTATAGAGCCCAAGGCTCTAAAAAAGGCTCATGTACAATTCGTCTAATCCGGGATAATGATAAAACCACTATACCTCCTATTGTTACTTTTCCCAATGGAGGTGAATATTTGAAAACCCGGGTGGAATATATCATCAAATGGAACAACAATCCCATAGATGAACGGATTTATATTGATTTATATAAAGGTGACGAGTTTGTTGAACGGATAAAAGACATGGGTACAACCCATGATAGTGAATATACCTGGAAAATACCGGTATATCTTGTCTCTGGCCCGGACTATCGTATTAAAATTACCGGTGTGGTAACCGGATTATATGATTTTAGTGATGATTATTTTTCAATTGTTAATGATGGGCTTGATTTTGAAACCGGTACCATGACAGATATTGACGGTAATGTATATAAAACTGTTAAAATCGGTAATCAATGGTGGATGGCGGAAAATCTTAAAGTGACCCACTATCGTGATGGCTCTCCGATACAACATGTTACACAAAATTCTGTTTGGAAAAATAAGGACACTGGCGCATACTGTTATTATGACAATGACTCAAGTAATGCAACGGTGTTTGGAGCCTTGTATAATGGATATGTTATAGATCATTGGCCCTCTATTGCACCAGAAGGTTGGCATGTTCCCACAGATGATGAGTGGAAAGAGCTGGAACTGTATCTGGGTATGAGCCAGGAAGAAGTTGATAGTTACAGTAGATCTGATACTGATGAAGGTGCCATGCTCAAGGAAATGGGTACCATCCAGGCGGGAACCGGTTTCTGGAGAGAACCCAATACCGGCGCCACAAACGAATATGGATTTTCAGCCCGGCCGGGTGGTCAGCGTGAAATCCATAGTGGCGAGTTTGAAGATTTGTACAACTCTGCATACTTTTGGGCTGACCAACCGAATGATGGAAAATATCACAATGGTTTTATACAGCGACAATTGATCTATGATGAAAAGATCATCGATTGGGACTGTTACATCAGTGAACATGGTTATTCCATACGTTTGATTCGTGATAGTAATTAAAATAGTTCTCTAAAAAATTACATTCACAAAATAACAACCGGGGGAACTTGACCTCCCGCGTGTTTGTACAAAAATGAATTTGCTGCGTTAACTTGATCCTGATACTGTAATAAAGAGGCAAAAATGAAAAAGAATCTGGTAATACTATTAATGATCATGAATGTGGGATTGCTGTTTGCGGCAGATCCGGTGGTTGAAAATGTGCGTTTGGAACAACGCTCGGACGGTTCGCTCAAAGCTGATATATATTATGATGTTACAGATGCAGACGGAGACACACTGCCCATCACCTTACAAGCATCAGATGATGATGGTGCAACCTGGCAGCTGCCGGTAAGCCATGTGAGTGGTGATATAGGAGACAGTGTGCTGACTGGTACCGGCAAGCATATAGTATGGGATTTTCTTGCTGATAATCCCGGTATAAGTGGAGATGGCTTTCGAATTCGTGTTACTGCCAGTGATTACAACGGACCCGAGATGGTTTTTGTTAAAGGCGGTACTTTTGATATGGGCAGCACAAATGGTGAAAATGATGAAAAACCTGTACATACGGTTACCCTGGATGATTTCTATATAGATAAATATGAAGTGACCAATTCCGATTATGCTGATTTTTTAAATAGCGCATTATCGGATGGATTAATAATCATAGATAATACCAGAGTGAAAAAAGATACCCTCACGCTTTTTAATCTTGGTGCGGAGGATTGTCAGATCGCATTTCTGAATGGTCAGTTTGTGGTAGATGACGCTAAAGAAAATAATCCTGTAATTCATGTCACCTGGAACGGTGCCAAAGCATACGCGGAATATTTTGGCAAACGTCTGCCTACTGAAGCCGAGTGGGAATACGCGGCTCGAGGCGGCAGCGAGAGCCAGGGTTATACCTACAGCGGTGGCAATGAAATGGATGTTGTGGGTTGGTTTGCTCAGAATTCTGATAATAGTTCTCAACCTGTAGGCCAGAAACAGGCAAATGAATTGGGTATTTATGATATGAGCGGCAACGTTTGGGAGTGGTGTGCGGACAGGTATGATCGTGATTATTACAGTACCGGACCGGGTGATAATCCATATGGTCCATCTGATGTAAACAAAACAGGCCGGATACTGCGAGGTGGAGCATGGGATGAGGCCATGTCCAAAGCCAGACCTGCTAATCGTAACCGTGATAAGGCGTGGTTAGGATATAGTAATCGGGGTTTTCGCTGTGCAAAAGGTGATACAAATTTTATAAAGTTGGATGTAATTAGAGTCACACCTCAGGATGTAACCATAAAGAATAACGAATCTTTGCAAGTAACATGTACTGCCCAATATAGTGATGGAAGTACAGTTAACGTTAGTAAATATGCATCCTGGAATATAATTTATGGTAATAGCGGTATTATTGACACTGATGGACTTTTTACAGCGGATTCCCTGGCTACAGGTAGTGTGAAAATTAAAGTGTTATTTGATGGTTTAACTGCAGAAACCACCATAACAGTTGATAGCAAGTATGAAACCGGGACGATGACTGATATTGACGGTAATGTTTATAAAACTGTTAAAATTGGTGATCAGTGGTGGATAGCAGAGAATTTAAAAGTAACACATTATCGTAATGGTGATCCCATCCCCAATTTAATTGATAACACGGAATGGGCGGAAACTATGAGCGGTGCATACTGTTATTATAACAATGATATTAGTAACGCTGAAGACTATGGGGCATTATACAACTGGTTTGTATTATCTGATAGTCGAAATATTGCACCGGAAGGCTGGCATATTCCAACGGATAAAGAGTGGAAAAAACTGGAATTGTTTTTGGGTATAAGTAAGAGTGAAGTAGACGACTGGGGTAGTCGCGGCAATTATGAAGGTGGAAAGCTAAAGGAAACGGGTTCCGCATACTGGAACAGTTATAATACCGGCGCCACCAATGAAAGCGGGTTCTCTGCCCGTCCTGGTGGTTGCCGTATCGACCTTGCTGGTGATTTTAAGGATATGGGGAAATTCGCTCTTTATTGGTCTGCTACGGAGACCAGTGATTATTACGCCTGGTCCCGGCGCCTGTCCTATAATAACGCAGAGGTCTACCGTAATTACTTTAACAAACGACGCGGGTTCTCAATTCGTCTTGTCCGTGGTGAAGAAACCCCAAGTGAGTTAGAAAGTATCAATATCACACAACCTTACAGCATTGTTTACAATGGTGAAACCTTGCAGCTTAATTGTACCACCAACTTTACTGATGGGAGTTCAGTAGATATAAGTAATGAAACGACATGGAGTATTACCTCTGGTAGCGCAGGTACAATTGATAATAACGGATTGTTTACATCCTCAAATTCTAAAACAGGTGTGGTAACAATTACAGCCAGTTACAAAAATCAAACTGCTGAAACAATAATAAGCGTGCAAAATAATTCCCTTGAAACCGGTACTATGACAGATAATGATGGTAATGTTTACAGGACTGTTAAAATTGGTAATCAATGGTGGATGGCAGAGAATTTAAGGGTGACCCATTATCGTAATGGAGATCTAATTCCGAATGCTACCGATGCAGCCGAGTGGGATGTCTTATCTGGTGCTTTTTGTTATTATGATAATGATAAAAAAAATGCTGCTATTTATGGTGCCCTGTACAACTGGTATGCTGTTGATGATGAGCGCAATATTGCACCCGAAGGATGGCATGTACCAAGTGATGAAGAATGGAAAGAAATGGAAATGTTTTTAGGTATGAGCATGAGTGATGTGGAAATAGATGATAGTCAATACCGCGGCACAGATGAAGGTGGGAAGCTAAAAGAAATGGGAACTGTCGAATCAAGGAATGGTTTATGGCAAAAGCCCAATACGGGTGCTACCAATGAAAGCGGGTTCTCAGCTCGTCCTGGCGGTCACCGTTACCCCAATACTGGGATTGATTTTTCCTATTTAGGCAGCTATGCCGCATTTTGGACGGCTACACAGTCCGGTTATAGTACCGCTAAGATGCGGTACCTGACCTACAATAGTGATATGATAACTCGTTACGGCTTGTATCTAAAACACGGGCGATCTATACGTCTCGTCAAAGATAGAGCTGAATAAAATAACTTGAATTTTCCGGGGCTGAATTAATCAGCTCCGTTTATTTCAATTTTTAAGTTATTATTATTAGGCTGGATAAAGATTTTGAAAAAACAGCACATCACATTTATTTCTTACCACTGACCACTTTTTCTCGTCTGCTGTCTCACATTTGCCGTATTTATTCGCCTTTTATCCGCTTTTGATAGAGATGCTTGACGATCTTGATGTCAGAGATTTTTGTATCGTCCGAGTTGAGAATGGTTATGGTTGCCCATGGGAATTTAATCTTTTCACCCGGTTTGGGTATGTAGCCTAAATAGTCGATGATAAAGCCGGCTATAGTTACATAATCGCCTTCAGGTACAGGCAGTTTGTGCCTTTCAATCAGGTCTTCCACTTCGGTGCGACCACTTGCCACGATTGTGGATTCGTTAAATGCCCGAATGCGGTCCTGGCTGGTATCAAATTCATCGTAAATACTTCCAAATACCTGTTCTACAATGTTTTCGAGGGTCAATAATCCTGCGGTACCGCCATGTTCATCTACAACAAGCGCAATACTCTTTCCCTTTGTACGAAGTGTGTTCAGTGCGTGAATAGCTTTTGCAGACTCGGGAATAACCAGTGCTTCATGAATTACCGGTTTTTTATTTTTTTTCAAACCCAGCAGATCTTGAAAATAGAGAAATCCCAATACATTGTCCATATCTGTACCAAATACCGGAAAGCGCGAGTAGCCGGTTTTTATAAAAAGATCGGTTATCTCTTCAACCGGGGTGTTGTGATCAATACCAATAATATCGGTACGGGGAATCATCATATCCACAACGCGAATATCACCAATTTTCATTGCTTTGGCAATGAGTTGGCGGTCGTGCATGCTCAGGGTCTTTGTGCTGAAATACTCTCTCAACAATACTAAAAGGTCCTGTTTGCGGAAAAAGGTGTTAACCGTATCTTTATTACCTCTAAAAATGTTAATGGCCCATTGTGACATGAGTTCAGCGATTTTGTTCAGGGGATAAAATAAAACATAAAAGAAAAGCATCAATGGTGCTGATATTCTTATGAGGCGGTTAGGGAGCTGTTGTGCAATGGATTTTGGTAATATTTCACCAAATAGCAGCAAGCTGATGGTTGTTAAAACCACAATTACCGATTCTGATAAATAAGGTGTAAACAATACAACAGCAAGTGAGGAACAGGTGACCATTACAATATTGTTTCCAACAAGGGTGGTGGTTAAAAATCGTTGCGCGTTGGAAAGAAGAAACAATACGGGTTTGCGCTTTATGGATTCGTGATTCTGTATCTGAAACCGTAACCGGTTTGAAGAAACAAACGCGGTTTCTGAACCTGAAAAATAGGCGCTCAGCAATAATGAAATGACAAACAGGGTTATCATTAGTCCTCAATAATTTTAATTTTGCCGGCAGACTGGTCTACAATTTGATCTGCAAAAGCTTTTAATAAACTGGAACGGATTTGTATGGTTTGTAGAACCGTATCACTGAAATCCGTATTTATAACATCTGCTTTATATTTTTGAATGCAGGTATTGACCAGATTTGACAGGGCATAATCGTATTCAAAAGTGATGCTCTCTTTGATGTAACAGATAACGGTTTTGGCTTCATCAAGTACCTGGGCCGCGCCTCCGCCATAAGCTCTTATCAGTCCACCAGTTCCTAGTTTGGTTCCGCCAAAGTATCTAGTTACAATTACAAGTACGTCTGTCAACTCGCGGCCTTCAATCGCCTGGAGTATGGGTTTGCCTGCGGTCCCTGATGGTTCACCATCATCATTAAATCGTGTAACGCATTGTGGACCGTTACCTATACTGTAAGCAAAACAATTGTGTGTGGCATCATAGAACTTTTTGCTGATTTCCGCGATAATTTCTTCGGCTGCTACTCTGTCTTTAACCGGGAACGCTTTATTGATAAAACGCGAACCTTTTTCTTTAAATTCAGTCTCGGTAAATGTTTTTATTGTTTTGTAATAATCGTCTTGCATTTGTATCCATAATCAGATTTAATTTATAAAAATATCAATTTTTTTTAATTTATACAAAGCTTAATCCTGTAAAAAATAAATATATTTGAGATAGTTTTTACTTAATTATTGCCCTTGATTGTGATAATTGATATATTACATATTCTGAATGTTAAATGGACGCTTTAATGCTCAAATTGTTGAAAAAGTTTTTCAAAATTTTTATTATAGTTTTGATTTTTTGTATTGCAAAACCGGTTTTTGCTCAAAATATGGAAACACCGGTTTTATTGCAGGTGGCTACTTTTGTCAAGGTATTCAAGTACGATACTGAGCTCAAGGATGATGGCGAAATTTCGTTGTTGATTGTCTACAATAGTCGTACACGTTCAATCAAAGATGAAATGAGCCAGGCATTCAAAGATGCCGGCGTTAAAGTTAAAGCTGTTCAGCAAAGTGATATTGAGCAGTATATACAGGATTATGATATTGTATATATGATGCCTGGCACAAACAGGGTGTCTGAAACATGTAAAAAATACAAAAAATTATCAATAACTGGTATAACAAGGTATGCGGAAGAGGGACACGCGTCGGTTGCGTTGGGTTTGTTAAATGATAAGCCCAGATTATTTGTGAATTTGGATTCGTTAAAGCAGGAAGGCCATACCTTGTCAGCCAATTTACTCAAAGTGGTCAAAGTATACTAAGTTTGGGAGGGACCTGTATGGGTTCTCGCTGGTACCAATATATTATTTTATGTTTATTCATTCTTTCTGAAACAGATGCTGTGTTGGGGCAATCTGATAACGTATATTTAGACATGTCTTTGGAAGAACTGTTTGATGTGGATGTTATGGTTTCTGCTTCTAAAAGGCCGGAAGATCTGTTCGAAGCCCCTTTGTCTGTAACTATTATAAAGCAGGAAGAGATTTTACAATCGGGTGCTACCAGTATTCCTGAAGCTTTACGGTTAGCTCCCGGTCTGATTGTAAGAGAGTCTACCCCGGGTAACTTTGACGTTCACATTCGCGGATTTGATGCTGTAACCACAAGCTTTATGACCCCGTTACCAACCAATACAATCATGCTGGTGATGATTGATAATCGTGTTGTTTACAATTATTTTTCCGGTGGTACTTTTTGGGAATCTTTACCCATTGGTGTAAGTGATATTGATCGTATTGAAGTGGTACGCGGACCCGCTTCCGCTCTCTATGGGCCGAATGCTGCAGCAGGGGTAATTAACATTATCACTCATTTTGCCGAAAAGCCAGGTGTGTCTGCTTTTGCTAATGCAGCAATCGGAAATGATAATTCCAAGATTTCAAACCTGTCTGTTGGTTACACCAATTCAAAAGTTGCTATGGGAATTTCCGGGAATTATAAAACCCAGAACCGAAGAGATGAGCTCTATTATGCATGGCTGGATCGCGAGTATTTACCTATTGAAGACATGTCAACACTCATGTTCTGGGGATTTAATCCGGCTACAAATGAACCTTATAGACTGTCTGAAAGTGGAATGAATTTTCAGTTTGATAAAGAACTGGCAATTGATAAATACGGATTAAACAGTTATCTCAGTTATTTCTTTTCAGACGATTTTTCTGTCAATTTTAGTGGTGGTTTTCAGGAAGCGCTGAGCCAGAAACCCTATTATAATAATTTTGCTACTCCGCTGTCAGGCTATGATTCCAAAAGCTATTATGGTGATCTGATTACCAAATACAAAGGTTTATATACCCAGATTTCTTTGCAGACGGGTAAACATGATAATAATTTTTTCTGGAATGCTTATGATTTTGACCATTTGGACTTGCTGGCTGAATATCAATTCCATTTTAAAAATCTGCATGTTCGACCGGGTATCAGCTATCGGAAATCAGATTATAGTGGATTGCTGATTGATGATGAGGAATTTGGTCAAGATGTCCATCAGAAACCTGTGAACAACAAGATTATAGAGTCTACCGGCTTTTCTTTGCTTGCGGACTATACGCTTGCGAATCAATGGCGGTGGATTGGTGGTTTTCGGGTAGATGATTATTCCATTAATAAAACCCTTTCTGTAACTTATGAAGCCGCTACTACGTATAGACTCAATAAGAATAATTTGTTAAGGTTGGTTTATTCCAAGGCAAATCGGGCTCCGTTCATGTTGGATTCTTTTATTGGAAAGAATGTGCAAGTATTAACATGGCTGGGTGACTATACTACCGGATTCCCGGTATTGTTAAAATTTCAAGCCAATCAGGATACAGATTATCTTTCTAATCATAATCTTGAATTGGGTTTACGTTCAAAAATTAATCCCAGATTGGATGTTGATGTACAGGTGTTTGGTGCATTGCTGGATGATTTTTTAGTAACTCCGGTTTCTGAATTTAGTATTGATACAATATCAACGAGTGATGGTTTTCAATTGCCGGTAATTGCAGAGAATTTAACCTATGATAATGTTGACTATCAAAATGCAATGCAAGTTGGATTAGAATTTTCTGTTACCTATACGCCCATTGAAAATTGGAAGCTAAAGTTCTTTGGTGTTCTGCAGCAAACCAATACAATTTGGGACAAAGACCAGATCAAGAATAACCTGAAAAGAAATATAGATCAGGTGGAAGACATTCTCGGATATGATTATTATACCGAAGCCCAGCTGGATAGCGTTGTTGAAGCGGATACCCGCGATAAACCCGATTCTACTCCATATTTCTATGGTGGGTTTTCCTTGAATTATAATTCACCTTCAAGATTTAATGTGAATATTAACGGATATTATTCTGGGTCTCAAACTTTTACCGGTGTGAGTGTGGAAGAAGACTATCCTCTTCATCTTGATCCATATCTGAGCTTGAATGCAAAATGTTCATATAAATTATGGGACAATGTTTCCGCTTTTGTCAGTGCCAAGAATATATTTGGAAAACACCGTGAATATGGTTTTGCGGATTATATCTATGATACCTACCTGGTTGGCTTTGAAATTTTGCCTTGATGGAATGCAATAGTTGAACGCAATAAGGACAAGATATGAGTATCTTGAAGAATTTATCAATACGCAATAAACTAATCTACATTATCTGGATTGTTACTTTTGTTGCCATCTTTTTTGGTTTTGCGTTTGTGATCTTTAATGATATTAAATCTTTTAAACAAGAGCTGGTGAATAATACGCTTATGAATGCCAAGTTAATGGGCGAGTATTGTGTAACCTCACTTGAATTTGAATATCCCATTGGCGCTCAGGAAGTACTCGAAAAAATTGAAACCCTGCCCGAACTGGTACAGGGAATTGTGTACAATAATCAAGACTCTGTATTTGCTTCTTATTCCATTTCTCCCAATGATGTTATTCCCGCGGTGCAAGACAGCGCTGTCTATTTTGAGCGGAATTTATTATATGTCTTTCAGCCAATAAAATCGTATAACCAAAAAGTGGGTACAATACTGTTAAAAGCATCTACCCACCAGCTTCAGGCGCGAATTAAGAAATATTTAATGATGATGTCGGGATTGCTGGTTTCCATCATGGTATTGATCCATTTTATGGCTTTATGGTTACAGGGATTTGTATCACGCCCCGTATTAAAACTGGCCAAGGTAACCAACAGAATATCAGAAAATGCCGATTATTCCATTCGCGTCAAGAAACCGGGAAATGATGAAATTGGTGTTCTGTATGATGGATTTAATAATATGCTTGAAGCTATACAAGAACGTGAACAGGAACGTGACCAGGCTGTTACTGCATTACAAGAGAAAACCAACCAGCTCAGCCAAACTCTGGACGAGTTAAAGGCTACCCAGAATCAGTTGATAGAGTCCGAAAAAATGGCAGCATTGGGGCAGTTGATTGCCGGTGTTGCTCATGAAGTCAATACTCCCCTGGGAGCGATCCGTTCTTCTGTTGGATATATTTCGCGTGCGTTGGAACAAACGCTTGATCAGTTACCCGGATTTTTTGAAATTCTGAATGCCGAGCAGCGGGAAGCATTTTTTAAATTAATGGAAAAATCTTTGTCCCGTTCTTTTAGCATCTCTGCTAAAGAAGAACGTCAGCATCGCAAAAATTTAACAACGGAATTGCAGGATTTGCAAATTGAACAGGCGGACAGTATTGCTGATACCCTGGTGGATATGGGAATATATAATTCGCTCAGCCAGTTTGCATCCCTGTTAAATCACAAAGACAATATGATGGTCTTGCAAATGGCTTATAAATTGTCAGGTTTGCAGCGCAGTGCAGATAATATCCGTACTGCAACAGACAGGGCTTCCAAAGTGGTGTTTGCATTAAAGAGTTATGCACGATATGACCAGTCAGGGCAAAAAGTTTCTGCAAGTATTGCAGATGGAATTGAAACAGTACTTACTTTATATTATAACCAGTTAAAACATGGCGTTGAAGTCGTCCGAAATATTAAAGAGGTACCACCCATTTTATGCTACCCGGATGAATTGAACCAGGTATGGACTAACATAATTCACAATGCCCTGCAAGCAATGGAGAACAAGGGTACCCTTCAGATTGATGTGGAACAGGTTGATAAAAATATAATAGTAAAAATTACTGACAGTGGTTGTGGAATTCCACCGGAAATTCAGGAAAAGATCTTTCAGCCATTTTATACTACAAAGGCACGAGGCGAGGGAAGCGGTCTGGGCTTGGATATTGTGAGACGTATTGTAGAAAAACATAGCGGCAGTATCAATGTTGAGAGTGTGCCGGGCAAAACAACGTTCAGTGTGATATTACCTATGGAAACACCACCTATAGCGGAGGAGAAAGCATGAGTCGGCAGGTTATTCTGTGCGTAGATGATGAAAAAATGATTCTGGATAGTTTGAAAATTCAGTTAAAAGATAGATTCGGCGATCGGTTTACCTATGAAGTTGCAGAAAACGCAAATGATGCCATGGAGCTAATCGAAGAGCTTGAAGAGGATGGCCTGGATATAATTATTATTGTCTCTGACTGGTTAATGCCAGGAATTAAAGGTGATGAATTTTTGATTCAGGTTCATCAAAAATTTCCCAAGATTGTCAAGATCATGCTGACAGGCCAGGCGGATGATACTGCAATCAAACGTGCTGTTGAAAATGCCAATTTACACAGATGTCTGCATAAACCCTGGACTGAAGAAGAATTGGTAGATACCATAAATACTGGACTGGCAAGGTTATGAGCAAACCCGCTATAATATGTGTTGATGATGAAATGTTTGTGCTTAGCAGTCTTAAAGCTGAACTGAAAAGTACATTTGGTGAAGAATATATAATTGAAACTGCTGAAGGTAGTCTGGAAGCTCTCGAGATACTGGAAGAATTAATGAGTGACCAGTGTGATGTTCCTGTAGTTATTGCAGATTATATTATGCCCGATATGAAGGGTGATGAACTTTTGAAACGCATTCACGAGATTTCACCCGGAACATTAAAGATAATGCTGACAGGACAGGCTAATCTCGATGCTATAGGCAAAGCCGTAAATGAAGCAAAATTGTATCGATATATCCCCAAACCCTGGGAACCGGAAGATCTGATTTTGACTATTCAGGAAGCCATAAAGAGCTTTTATCAGGAAAAACAACTGGAAGAACAACACCAGCGTTTATTGGAAATGAACCAGACTCTTGAGCAAAAAGTGACAGAACGTACACAGGAACTTTCAAATACCCTGGAAGAATTAAAAGCAACACAGCTTCAACTTGTTCATGCGGAAAAAATGGCCGCAGTAGGTAACCTGGTTGCAGGAATTGCCCACGAAGTTAATAATCCTATTGGTGTTGTGAAAAGCTCGGCGGATATATCAGATAGATGTTTGAAAATAATTGAAAAATTGGTTGGCGACAGTGACTGCCCGGACTTGAAAGATGGTGAGCAGTACAACAAAACGCTGAATATTTTAAAAAGCAATAATCAGATTATCGTTCAGGCCAGTGACCGTATTTCGCGACTGGTTAAAAGTCTAAAGAGTTTTACACGTTTGGATGAAGCAGACATGCAGGCAGTGGATGTTCATGATTGTCTTGATAATACACTGGCATTGATAAGACAAGAACTGGATGAAAAGATCAGTATTGTCAAAAATTATTCCGAGCTGCCCAAGGTTCCATGTTATGTCAATCAAATGAACCAGGTATTTATGAGCCTTATTCTTTTTGCAGTTCAAAATATGGAAAACAAAGGCACATTGACCATTACTACGAAATTTGTAAAACTGGATAAGAAAGAAAAAGCCGAGTTTGCAGAAGTTTCTATTTCCGATACGGGTAAACCCTTGTCAGAAGAACAATTAAATACCATGTTTGATCTGGGATTTTGGACAAAAGATTCCCGCATTCAACTACGAACAGAATTGTCCATTGCATATAATGTTATTCAAAAGCATGAGGGCAAAATTCAGGTTACCAGCGCCCCCGATGCCGGTACAACCATCACAATTTTGCTTCCGTTATATCATCAAATTACCTGATCCAGAATTCTTACATCTTCCACTCGTACCGTCAAACCAATATTGTCGAAATAGAGTAAAAGGGCCATAGCATATTTACGCGAGGTGTCCAGCTCATCACGAAATTGGCTTACAGTTATTTCCTTGTTCTGCCTGATAAAGTTTATCAGTTTTTCTCTGGCAGCTTTTAATGCGGGCGCTGTAAAATAAACATCATCTTCAACTCTGACAACTTTGTTCAATCCTTCAAGTGCATAAATAAGATTTTCAGTCTCCTGAACGCGGCTTCCAATTGATTTAGCCAGTTCATCAATACCCGGCGGGCTGTAACCTGCTTTGGTCAGCATATCCATTATCTGATCTGCGATTTTTTCCTGTTTTTCATCCAGCTTAATTCTGTGGCTGCTCAGTTTGACCCGGTTTGATGTTATGGTAATCAGTTCTTCATTAATCAGTGATTCCAGAATGAATTCGAACAAGATGGCCGAACGTGTTGTTTTCTTTAATTCAGCCTTGTTCATACCCGGTTTCAATGGCTCAGACTCGTGAAACTGTTGCAACAGATTCAGAATGGTTTCACGCGTTTGCGCAATTTGGGTTGCAGGAAAATATTGCGGTTTTTTGTTTGAACCACAATTAACAATTTGTTCCTGATTTAACAATTGTTCAAGGTATTCGATCAAGGGCCCTTGTTCCATGCCTGATTGCTTTTCCAGCTCATTCAGATTCAGACCTGTTTCTGCATTGCTCATTAAAAGGATATTCAGCGTCTCTAATGGATTTTCTGTTTCAAGAGTTTGCAGTTTTTTCAATATGGCATGATCAAACCGTTTATGGTGTTTCGGGTTGGTATCCAGAATGATACCACCGCCAATTGTCACAACAGGAGAGTATTGCCGTATCACAAACGGATCACGACGAATAGCTACCGCAGTTTGTTCAAGCTTTAGCTGTACATACCCGTTTTCACCGGGAGCGATAAGGTCCCGGTCCAGTATCCGAATGCGGCCAATAACCTCACGCGTCCCGATATGTACCCTAACCCTTGCTCTGTTTTTTAACGGTTTTTTTGCTGATTTTAAGATATCCAGCTTTGCATCAAATATGTTAGAGGGAGTAAAATATTCGGGACTAGCCAATACATCTCCCCGAATGATTTCTTCTTTCGAGATGTTGGCCAGGTTTATTGCTGCACGTTCACCCAGCCTTACTGTTTCTGTTGATTTACCATGTGTTTGAATGCCCCTAACCTTGACCTGTTTTCCCTCCGGCAGCAAGTCAAGAACATTACCGGGCTGAAGACTGCCTGACAATACAGAGCCGGTAACCACAGTGCCAAATCCTTTGATGGAAAAGGATCGGTCAATTGGCATCCAGAATACACCCCGGTTTTTTCTAGGTGGAAGGGTTGAAACTGTATCTAAAAGAAGTTGTTTCAACTCTTTAATTCCAGTGCCTTTAACCGAAGAAATAGGGATGATGGGTTTATCCTGTAAAAAAGTCCCCTTTACCAGAGTGCCAATATCTTCTTTGACTATCTCTAACCATTCATCGTCAACCAGGTCAGCTTTGGATATAACAATTATACCTTGTTTAACATTTAATACATTCAAAATGTCCAAATGCTCACGGGTTTGCGGCATTACACCATCATCTGCCGCAATGACCATCATTACCATGTCTATAGTGCTGACACCAGCCACCATATTTTTAATAAACCGTTCATGACCGGGTACGTCAATAATTGCTATCTGTTCATTCAAAAACGCGAATCCCAGATCTATGGTCATTCCGCGTTCCTGTTCCTCTGAAAGCCTGTCGGGATCTGTTCCCGTGAGCGCTTTGACCATGGCAGATTTGCCATGATCAATGTGCCCTGCTGTTCCAATAATAAAGTATTTTTGAGTGTCCATATCCGTAATAGTCTAGTGTAATCCAAGAGTGTCTAATAATGCAATGTAGGTTCCTGCTGTCCAGCCCATAACGGGAGTATTGGCAATACCATTTTCAGGTTTAACCGATTTTGTGGATGTATTGTACCATTCCCACATTTCTCCCGAGCTTTTAAAAGTATCATATATCATATCAAGCCAGTTTGAACCAATATCCAGAGCATCTTCCATATATTCATAATCACACAAGCCTTTAATGATAAAATAGATACAGGGAGCAGTGGTTAACGGATATTGCAAACCGGCTGATGTCAAGTTATAGTCCTTGTCAGTAAAAGAGAGACCTCCGGGTTGTGCAAAAAGCTTAAGCTGTTGAATCAGAATCTTTGCGCGACCACCATCAACCATTTCTACAAACAGGGGCATAAACCCGGAAAGAGATTTGATTTTTATGTGAGTTTTGTTGGTAAAATCATTGTCAAAGTAGAAATTTTCTTCGGGGTCCCAACAGATTTCTAAAAGTTTCTTAATCTGTTGACTTTTGTGCAACAGACTTTCATCGCCTTTACCAGATTCTTCAATTTGCAAATCATATAACAGTTTTGCATTTCGATATAGGATTGCATTTAAATCAACGGGATTTACATTGTTCAAGTTGTCAAAACGAAGTGAACACATTAATCCCTTGTCAACACTTTCAATGTTTTGTGTATTTTCTTCTTTTGCGTGGTACCGAAATAAACCCGAAGGAGAGGTATGGGGTTTTGTAGTCCAGGTATGGAATTCATCCAAAGCATGTGGCAGCATTCTGCGCAGCCATTCTTTATCTCCCGTTGCGCGGTAAACATCACGAATCATCCAGGGCATTAGAGGTGGATGATAATAGTGTGCCGGTTGTTTATGGTTTGAGGTTGGTATATAATGTAATTGTCGGTACAGGTAGATCAGGTTTTCAACATTGTAGCGGGCATTTTCTACCAATTTAAATTTAATTAAAGCCTGGTTAATGAAAAACGTATCCCAGTAATAGAGTGCGTTACGTTTGTCTTGCCCAGATGCGGTATACGGATAGGGAAGCCCAATTAATGTTTCTGTGTCTTTAGTATTTTCAAGCTGATATCCCAGAATTTTATCTTTGAGCTCGGGAAGAATTGCTTGATATTGATTAGACATGCTGAATTTCTCCTGTAATTTTATGAGAATAATTAATTAGAATGGCTCCATAGGTTCATATTATTATAAACCCATAGAATAATGATAAATTTCAATTTAATTTCGATTGATTGAAATATTTCGGATAGTAAAATCTGGATGATTCTCTTCAAAATATTAATCCTTCAGCTCTGCTGCTGAATATATTATTATGAATCGAGTATTCATGCTAGACTAGTTAATAAATCTTTTTATCAGAGGTTGTAAAAAGATCATTCGAAGCCGTGTTCTTAGATATTTGGTATAATTAACAGCTTTTATTGTTTGTAAATAACTGTTTATATATGGATCGAGATCCTGAATAGAGTGGGGTTGAATTTCAAGGGTAATATAACCCGAAAAATTTGAATGTTTGATCTGTTTTAAAATATTTTGAATGGGTAATACGCCTTTACCAAAAGTAAGATGTCTGTCTTTGTCTTTTTCACAATCAGATAAATGTATGGTACCAATGTTGTCAGACATTTTATTAAAGAAATCGACAGGATCGTTCCCGGTTATAAAGAGATGGGGAGCGTCGAAACAAACACCTGATACTTTTTTGTCTAGGATTGATTTCATTTCAATGTAAAATTCCTGAAATGTTTCCGGAGTATATAATGTAGTATTTTCAATATAAACAGGGAGATCTATTTGTTCAAGGTTTTTTATTAAAAAATCCCTGGATGTCTCTAAATTCGGATGTCTTTTGCTGTACTCGATTGGATGAGATACAACATGTTGTATGTTCAGTTTGTCTTTCCAGGTATTGAGATTGTTGATCAGGGTTTCAATCTCATTTTGAAAAGCGGGACATGATAGATCCCACCCGGATTCACTGATTATGGGGAGGTGAAAGCCGGTTTTGGTTTTCCCGATTTTAGATGCAAATAATTCTGTTTCCTGAAATACGGTTTTATTGATTTCTACAAAATCAAGCCCGAGTAATTTGAGGCCCCCAATGAGAAATGAGGGAGTAAAGCCGTCGAATGTGTCAACAGTGACACCGGTTAATATTTTATTCATCTGCCTTGTTCATTAATTTAAATTCTAAATATTATTAACAAAATTATTGACCATTTCTTCCTGTAAAAATGGAAAAGAGAATTAAAAACAGCCAGTTAAGTGGAAAAGAAAAGAGAATAATCCGGTAAAGGATTGTCTGCTCTTTTAATGTTAAAACAATTTGCATATTTTTCTTAAACAATAATCCTGCCAGGGCATTCAAACTCCACAGGAATATAAAAATATACACCAAAAAGAAAAACGGATTGGCCAACAGAGCAGCCGGAATGTTCAGATGTGCCAGATATATGCCACTATGAGTTGCACCGCAAGCCGGACAGGGTATATTAAAAAACTCTCTGAACAAACAAGCGGGTATTTGATGTAATATTTCTGGAAAAAAATGAATTACAGCAACACCTGTGCTGCCAATTACGGCGAAAAACAATCCCGGTAATACTTTGGTAAATCCTGTTTTTTGAATTTCAATTCGCAATACTGATCATTTCCATTTAACAGTTACCACTATATTATAAGAATTCCTTTTCAAAAAGCCAATATTAAATCTTGACATTTCGTCAGGAAATGAGTAATTTATAAACCTAATAGAAGAGAAAATTATGACTATTGATATGAAAAAGAAAACCATGAAAAAAACTTTTAAAAAGAGTTGGGCTTTATAATACTATATCCATTAGAGTTTTTAAAGCCCGCAGAGAACTACACTGTGGGCTTTTTTTTTAGTATTTAATGAAAATCATATAATAAACGAGGATGTTATGAAAAAAGTAAAATGTGCAGTTTTGGGTGCAACCGGTGTTGTAGGCCAGCATTTTTTGAAACTCTTGAACGGTCATCCCTATTTTGAGTTGGGTGCTGTATGTGCCAGTGAAGCTCGAACAGGTAAAACACTGGGTGAGATGAAAGAGCATATTGATGGTGGTATTCCTCAAGCGTTTGCTGATCTTGTTTTTGATCCTATTGATGTTGATATATTGATGGAAAAAGAGATTAAAGTGATCTTTTCAGCATTGCCAGCAGATATTGCAGATACTATAGAAAAAAAAGCTGCCAAAGAAGGTATGAAGGTTTTTTCAAATGCCAGCTCTTATCGTATGGACAAGAATGTACCTATTTTAATACCGGAAGTTAATCATGAGCATATTGGTTTGACAAAAGCACAAAGTGATACTGAAGGATTTATCATAACCAATGCAAACTGTACTACCACAGGATTAACCATGGCGCTGCTGCCAATTATTCCTATGGGCATTAAACGCCTCGTTGTTGCAAGTTATCAGGCAATCTCTGGTGCCGGGTACCCCGGTTTGTCTGCTATGGATATTCAGGGAAATGTGATTCCTTATATCGGCAATGAAGAACCTAAACTGTTGAGCGAAACCAAAAAGATTTGTGGTACTTTTAATGATAGTCATATTTTGGATGCGGATTGGGAAATCCATGCGCATTGTATTCGTGTTCCGGCAATAGTAGGTCACCTCATCTCTGTTCACGCGGAAATGGAAAACGACATGGAATATGATAAAGTTCTGTCAGCATTTCAGAATTACAAATCTCCCGAACAGGTTGCTGGTTTACCAACAGCTCCTGAGCAAGCGGTTATTTACCGTACTGAAATTGATCGTCCACAGCATCGTTATGATGTGAAAGCCGGCAGCCCTGAGCGAGCAGCGGGTATGGCTGTCTCTGTTGGTAGATTGCAGGTAGAGGGTAACATTATTCGTTTTGTAACACTTTCAAATAACCTTGTTCGCGGTGCAGCCGGTGGTTCAATTTTGAACGCTGAAATGGCTTATCGTCAGGGTTTGTTGTAATATAAATATTAATCCACGATGGAGGAACATAAACATGGCAAATATAATTGTCCCTGTAATTATACATGGTGTTACAGGAAGAATGGGACAAATTGCATTAACTGCTTTAAATAGTATTGCCAATGATGAAAAAACAATTGTTAACGGTGATATTGTAAAACCCTTGCCAATTGGAGTGAGCCGTAATCTTGACAAAGTAAAAGCTGTTGCAGAAGAAAAAGGACTGAAACATTATTATGATAACATTCCGGAAGCGTATGCTTTTGCAAAAAGTCAAAATCCGGATGTTCAGATTTATCATTGTACAATTTCTACCGGTATCCGCCGCCGGGTTGTACTTGATACATTACCGTTATTGGATTCCAAAACCACCTTTTGTTTTATGGAAAAACCCCTGGCATCGAATTATGATGATGGCTTTGCCATTGTTGAAGCGATGGAAAAAGGAGGTTTTACCCACGGTGTTGTACATCACATGATCTCTACCCCTGGCTTGTTGAAAGCCATTGAACTGATGCCCAAAATCAAACCCCTTAGCGCCCAGATGTTGTTTGGTTATGAAGTAGGTGCCGGACTTGAAGGCAATGCTGAATTCTCTGGTCAACGCCCTGATTTTAACTGGGTGTTTAAAGAAGCTGGCGGCGGTATTATTCTGGATATGTGCCATGAAGGATACTTGTCAAATGCGTTGTTTGGTGAAACCGAGAGATTGAGCGCTTCTGCAAGACTCATTGTTCCTCAAAGAATGAGCACAGACGGGAAGACTGTGATCGATTGTGATGTTGAAGATTATGCTGCGCTTCGACGTGAACATACCAGTGGGGTAGTCAATACTTCTATCTGGTCATGGTATCGTCGTGTTAATTCCGAGTTTGGTCCTCTTGAAATCACAGTAGATGGTGAAGGGGGTTCTATGATTTTCGGTCTTTATGGACTCAAAGTACAGTGGAAAGAAACGGCACCTGCAAATCGCTGGGAAAAATCAGTTGTAGGTGAAAAGATAGAGTGGAGAGATCATTGGGAATATTTGGATCTCCCGTATCATGATCCGTTCGCTTATGAATTGTCTGATTTTTTAACCTGCATACTGACCGGTAAAAAATACGAAAAAGACGCTGTCAATGCTTTGAATATTCTGGGTCAGGTTGAGGCTCTGTATGACAGTGCTGCCAATAATGGCGCTCCGGTTGAATCTGATGATTTTTTTAAATATCCCAAACCTGTACCTGCAAATTGGGAACCGGAACGTTTACAAAAAAATAATTTGAGGGTAATTCCTTAATGACAAAAGGCATTCCATTGACACAAGCATATTCTCCGGTTACAGGAGTGACCATTCAGGATGTGTATGACCGTCAATGTAATAAAGAAATTCTGGGAACAACGGCCCTGTATGGGCCGTGGGACCCAAAAGGTAACTTTGACTGGGAGAGTTATGATAACCTGGTTATTGACGCCTTGCGCTCCGGGCATGTGCCTGCAACCAATGTAGATACAACCTGGGCCATTTATAACGATTGGGACCTGACCAAAAGACTCATCTGGCGAACCGCCGAATTGGCTTCCGAAAATTCAGGCTATATAGCAAGTGACCGACCACTCATTGTTGCCGGACTTAATACCAATCCTTTTGATCTTGATATAAAGGATGTAGCAGGCAAGACCCGTGAGCTGATCAAAGAAATTGATGCCGGCCTGAGAGAACGCAAAACAACCCGTCGTATTCGTTATATGCCGGTACCGGATAAGCGATTGTATGACGCTCCGTCAGATGAAAAGATTAAAGCGTATCGTGAAATTGGCAAGGTTGTCTCTGAATTTACGGATTTTGGTTTTGTGTTTTTTGAACTGGATATTGGTATTCCGGGATTTGGTTCAAACTTTAATCTTTTTGAAATTGAATCTATCATTGCGCAAACCCCAGAGATCCATGAATACAAAAGTGCGTTGATCAGCAGAAAATCGAATTTTGTTTGTCAGTATGATTTTTGTGATGATATCGATCGATTACGTATTGTTGAGCAGGTGGCCCCTGACAGGGTACAGTTTTCTACTGGTAATGACTGGTTTATTGCACTTGCACGTTACGGAAAGAATTTGAAAAGGCATGGTTATTTATTGGGCGCATCTCAAATCAGTCCAACGCTATTCAAGCTGTGGCGGGAATTTGTAAGGATGGGCAAACCCTGTTCACTGGCTATTGAGCAGGATCTGCAGGCCGCAGCCAAAGACTTTTGGACGCCGGGGAATGTAGGGATTTACCGCCATTATGTGGGTATCTTTTTAGCAATGACCGGTTTGATCAAACATCCGTTACCGCATCCGCAATGTGAGGCACATTACCGTGTGCTTCCGGAAGATTATTTTTTACCGCTCAAACACGCACTGCGTTTGGGGCTCGTAGATAGTTCCGATGTTGTATCCATTGTGCGCACCATGATACCCGGCTGTGGCAGCTGGAGCGATCAGGAAATTAAAAGACGTACACAGTTTATGAGCTGAGTTGCAATCAGGGGGAATATCTGCATTTTTCTAATCGTTTTATCTTCCAAAAGCACTAGAAAATTGGGAGAAAATTATGAGTAATGAACGTAAAAATATATTAACTGTTGGCGGTAATCCTGTAACCCTTTTGGGTACGGAAGTCAAAGTAGGGGACAAAGCACCGTATTTTACAGTCCTGGATAATGCTTTGGGAGAATTTTCGTCCAAAGATTTAAAGGGAAAAATTCAGGTATATAACGTAGTCACCTCTTTGGATACTTCAATCTGTGACATTCAAACCAAGCGTTTCAATGAAGAAGCCGCAAAGCTGGGCGATCAGGTTGAGATCTTGACATTAAGTGTTGATTTGCCTTTTGCTCAAAAACGCTGGTGTGGTGCCGCAGGCGTTGATAAAGTCAAAGTGCTGTCTGATCATCGGGATTTGTCATTTGGTATGTCGTATGGAGTGGTAATTAAAGAATTGAGATTGCTGGCCCGCTCGATCTTTATTGTAGACGCGGACCAGGTTGTAAGATATAAAGAGCAGCTTTCAGAAAATGCCACACATCCGGATTATGACAAGGCACTTGCGGCATTGAAATCCCTGTTATAGCCGGATTAGATAAATTCGTCCACTTCATCGCTTTCATCTGTTTCTACCGTGTCTGCGAGTTGAAGTTCGTACATGTTGATTGTGATCTGAATATGGAAGAACCGGTACAGGTCGGCTAGAATTGTGCTGCCATTATTGTCGGTTAGTTTGCTAACCAGTGTCATTGAGGCAATTTCTGTTTTGCTGATTTCTGCTTCACGACCTTTGCCGGTTTTTACAGACTTTTGCTTAACATTAAACGGTCTGATAGTAACAGGTGGGAGGGTGTATTCTTCACCAGTCAGGGTATCCAGCAGCACTACTTTGACAAGGCCGCGAACCATATTGTTATATAGCTCAGCAACCTGCATGGAATTGTCTATTTCGACTTCTGTTTGTATATGAACCTGACGGATTATATCATCATCAACCTTGTTTTCAGCCGGCCAGTATTTTTTAATAATTGCATTTTCAAATGTCAGCATTTTGGCTCCGTATTTATAAAGAAATGGTGATTAAAGACAATAAATTGATTTCCAATTGATTGTCAACATACAAAATTATGAAATGTGATGCAACTTTTTTGATATAATTGTGAATTAAAAGCGCATATTCTTTTGAAAAAAATAGTTATAATATATGATGGTGAATGTGGTTTATGCCAGGCCAGCGTTCGTTGGATTCGGAAAAACGAATTGCCAAATCGCTTCGAATATATATCCTGTCAGTCTGATGAACGTAAAGAACGTTTTCCGCAGATAACAACAGATGCCTGTATGACCGCTATACAAGTAATCTTGAATGATGGTTCAGTGTTGAGTGGTGCAGACGGTATACCTGATATTATCATGAATTTAAAACGATGGCGATGGATGGCCAGAGTTTTAAGATTACCATTTTTCCGCAAGCTGTCACCACGAATTTATGCATGGATTGCTCGTAATCGTCAATTTTTATCATGCAGACTAGACCTTGAGGTTTAAGGTGTATGTTATTAAAAATCATAAAAATAAACCTTGACACTGGAACGAAAAATTAGTAAAATTACAGATCAAAAAGTAGTTATTCTGATTACGGAGGAAAGTTAATGCTGGTTCGCGTTAAAGTAGAACGTGTAACATTAGACACAGCGACCAGTCGTTTTGTCGTTATTCTCAAAGATGAAAAACTGAATCGCTGGCTGCCCATAGTCGTCGGTTCGACCGAAGCTCAGGCTATTGCATTACAGTTGGAAAATATTTCTCCTCCGAGGCCATTGACCCATGATTTGATTAAAAATCTACTCGAAACCATAGATGTTTATATTTCACGTATCATTGTTAACGATTTGAGAGATAATACCTATTTTGCTCTTTTGGGGTTGGATGTAAACGGTGAAGTGAAAAATATAGATGCGCGTCCCAGTGATGCTATCGCGCTTGCCTTGAGAATGAAAGCGGACATTTTTGTTGAAGAAGATGTAATGTCAAAAGCGTCAATTACAGAAAATGAAACCAAGGGTGACGAAGAAGTCTTTGATGAAGAACTGGCCCCGGGGGACCGTTTGGAACAGTTGAATGTTGACCTTCGCAGTGCTGTTCAAGATGAACGTTATGAAGATGCCGCCAAGATACGAGATGAAATTAAGCGACTGAAAAAAGATCTGCGCAGTAATTCCTGAAAATTGAAAAATAATTAATCTGATTGTTTATTAGTATGGCTGATACTGCTTCGCGGCCTGACCGCAAACCGTGGATTTTTGTCCCAACTCTTTATTTTGCCGAGGGATTACCTTATATTGTGATCAATAGTGTTTCTGTGATCATGTATAAAAATCTGGGTGCTTCTAACCAGTTTGTTGGATTAACAGCACTTTTCATGTGGCCCTGGGTAATTAAAATGCTGTGGGCCCCGTTGGTTGATACCCAGTCTACAAAACGCAACTGGATTGTTTACTCGGAGCTTTTACTCGGTACCGGATTATTTTTACTTGCCGCTTTTCTACAGTTCAATTTTTATATTCTTGCCAGTATAATCGTGTTTTCTGCTCTTGCCTTTGTATCCGCCACGCATGATATTGCCATTGACGGCTATTATATGCTGTCGTTGTCTGAAAAAATGCAATCCTTATATGTTGGTGTTCGATCCACATTTTATCGTATTGCTGTTATTTTCGGATCCGGTTTTCTGGTTGTTTTGGCCGGATTGCTGCAAAAACGATCATTTTCAATGGCTGCGAGTTGGCAGGTCGTAATGGGATTCACCGGTCTGTTGTTTTTGATTATGTTTCTGTTTCATCGGTTTTATTTACCATACCCAGAAAATACGATTGAGAAAAAACAGAACAAGGGATTTTCAGAGTTGTTTGATGTGTTTGTATCGTATTTCAAGCAGGAAAAAGTTTGGATTGTTGTGTTGTTTATTTTACTCTATCGACTGGGTGAAGCGGTACTTGAAAAAATGTCTCCCGCGTTTTTACTGGATTCGGTAGATGCCGGAGGATTGGGATTAGCAACTGAAACTGTTGGTATGGTTAAGGGAACAATGGGGGTCTTGATGCTGACCATAGGTGGAATATTGGGCGGTTGGCTGATCTCTAAATTCGGACTAAAAAAATGCCTCTGGCCCATGGCTCTTATGCTTAAACTCCCTGATGTTGTTTATATCTATATGTCAATCTATAAACCTTCACTGGCATTGATATATGTACTTGTGGGATTTGAACAGTTTGGATATGGTATCGGTTTTACTGCTTTTATGGTTTTCCTCATGTATTTTGCCAAAGAGCCATATAAAACATCTCATTATGCTATATCAACCGGTATTATGGCATTGGGTATGATGCTGCCCGGTGTTTTAAGCGGGTTTTTGCAGCAGCAATTGGGATACACCTGGTTTTTTGTATCGGTTTTGTTGTTAACAGTCCCGGGTTTATTAATGCTGTTTTTTATCCCCATTGAAAACGAATAATGGTTTTCATCAATGTCTAGATTGTTACTAAAAATTTTATTCATTCTATCATTCGTTGTATATTGCACAAAACAGCCGGAATCGCTAAACCAATCCATTGTTTTGCCCGGTATTGATGTATTGATGAGTGACAGTCTGCACCTGGTTAGTGGTAAACGAGTAGGTTTGGTTACCAATCCCACTGGCATTACCCGGGATTTGCAAAGCAGTGTAGACGTTTTGAGCAATCATCCGGATGTGACGCTGACTGCTTTGTTTGGCCCTGAACATGGTGTGAGAGGCAGTCATGATGCCGGTAAAAAAGTGGCTTCCTATATCGATTCATTAACCGGTGTACCCGTTTACAGTCTTTATGGAAAAACAAAAAAGCCCACTGCTGAAATGCTTGAGAATATGGATGTATTGATATTTGATATACAGGATATCGGTTCAAGAGCATATACTTATATTTATACCATGGCCAATGTTATGAAAGCAGCAGCAGAAAATAATCTGCCTGTTTTGGTTCTTGATCGTCCCAATCCTTTGGGCGGTGAGCTGGTTGAAGGGCCCATGCTGGAACCCGGATTTAAATCCTTTATTGGCATGTATGAAATACCGTATATTTACGGACTGACAATTGGCGAGCTGGCTCAGTTATTTAATACAGAATTTGACATCAATGCAAATTTGACAGTTGTACCCATGAAAAACTGGCAGAGATGGATGCGTTTTGATGATACTGGTCTGGAATGGGTGCCTACTTCTCCGCATATTCCCAGAAGCACAACGCCATTCTTTACCGCAACAACCGGATGTATGGGCGAGTTGAGTAAGGTAAATGGAGGCGTTGGTTATACATTGCCTTTTGAACTGGTGGGGCAGGTATGGATTAATGGTAAAGAACTTGCTGATTATTTAAACAAACAGGATCTTCCCGGAGTTAAATTTAGACCCCTGTACTTTACTCCATACTATACTTCTCTTGAAAATAAGGAACTTGAGGGGGTTCAAGTACATATAATAGATTATAGTTTATACAGGCCAATGGAGACACAATTCCATATTCTTGATGCATTATATCGGTTGTATCCTGATCATGATATATTTGATTCGGAAAGAACAGATATGTTTGATTTCGCAATGGGGACAGATAAGGTAAGGGTGACAATACAAGATGGGAAGAGTTTTTACAATGTTTTACAAGTTGGTGTTGAGAAATTTATTACATTACGTAAAAAATATATGATATATCCCTGAATATAATATTCTTTGCATGTAGTCCTCAAGATTTCCAAACAGAACCGGCAAACGGTTATTAGAATAGATTTAAAACAACCAGGAACCATGATGAAAAAAAACATATATGTTTTCCTGTTATTCTATTTGTTGTTGGGTTGCAATTCCAAATCCGGAAAAGCGATCTTGACATATCATGCCACCAGACAGGACTTTACTGTTCAGGTTGAAGCAGAAGGGGTTTTGGAAGCAATCAAGGCCCAGGTCCTTCCCGCACCTCATATTTGGGCGGATATGCAGGTAGCTTATTTGGCGGAAGAAGGGACCTATATTAATGCAGGGGACGTAGTATTTACACTCGAAGCAGAAGAACTACAAAATAATTATGTAAACGCTTTGGATGAACTGCAGGTAGCAAAAGCAGATGCGGAACAACGATTTGCTGAATTAGAATTAGAGCGTTTGCAATATGAATCGCAATACAAAGACGCACTTGCTTCCATGCAGTCCGCTAAACTCCAGTCTTCAAAACTTGAATTCGAACCTCCCAAAGTCAGAGAAATAAAGCAGCTCCAAATTGAACAATATGAGCTGGATGCCCAGCAAAATATGGAAAAGATGGAATTTCTTGCCGCAATTCAGAAAGAAGAGCGGGCCCATCAGAATTTGATCATTCGCCAGGCGCAATCCAGGGTTGATAAATTCAGTCAGGACCTGAAAAAGCTTTCCATTTTGGCACCTGTTGACGGCTATGTGGTACATGTCCGAAATCGCTGGAGCAATGAACCGGTACTGGTTGGTGACCGGGCGTATCCCGGACGACCTATTGCCAGAATTCCAGACATGTCGGCAATGCAGGTAAAACTCCAGGTGAGTGAAACGGAATCTCAAAAGCTTAAACTTGGTCAGCAGGCAACAATCTATATTCCCGTATTAAAAGATTTAAACCTTACAGGCAAGGTTAGTTTTGTTGATAAAATGGCCAAACCCATCAGACGGCGTTCCAAAGTCAAAAAAGTGGATGTGGTTGTTCAAGCGGATAGTACATACCCGGGGATGGTGCCAGGATTGACTGCAATGTGTAATATTAAAGTTGAAACCATTGAAAATGCACTGGCAGTTCCCCTTGAATGTATTTTTGAACATGACAGTGTAAAAATTGTATATGCAAAAGATGGCAAGAAATTTAAACCTTATCCCATTGCACAAACCGGTCAGGATTATGATTATACATTGATCCATGGGGATTTTACAAATGCTCTTGAACTTGCACTTTTGCAGCCACCGGAAAAAAATGTTGACTGGCCGGACACTTTGACAGCATACAAGCTGCCAGTTGATTCACTGAAAAGCGATTCTACACAAACAGTACCGGCGGCGGATTCAACTCTAACACAACTGTCAGATAACAGAAAAATATCTCAAACAATTGAATAAATCGGGACAAAAGCATGAAGAATAAAATTTTATTATTTGCATTACTGGTAATCTGGTTATTAGCGGGCTGTGGTTCCGAAACTGAAATGGAAATAGAAACCTATAAAGTAAAACGCGGTGATTTCCTGTACAGTGTTGTTGAAACAGGTGAGCTGGAAGCAGTAAATTCCATCATGATTAAAGCGCCGTCTATTTCATGGCGGTTTGGTGGATTGCAGATTACAGATATTATTGAAGATGGCGCTCAGGTTAAAAATGGAGATTTGATTGTCCGTTTTGATCAAACCGAAGTGAAAAAAGCGCTGGATGATGCTGAGGCAGCCCTCGAGATTGCCAAAGCAGAATTACGTAAAGCACAGGCAAGTAATGCATCACGGATGAAAGAATTGGAATCTGATCTTGAAAAGACCCAGTTGCAATACAAGATTTCTCAACTCAATCTTGAAAAAGCTACATACGAGTCAGAGATCCGTAAAAAAGAAATTCAGCTAGAGCTGGACCGTTCGGTTATTACGCTGGAAAAAGCAAAACAGGAAATTGAAAACCAAAAAAATGTAAGCCGTGAAGAGCTAAATAAATTACAACTTCAGGTTCACCAGGAAGAAACCAAATTTGAAGAAGCACAGATCACTCTTGATAAATTGACCATAACCGCACCATCTCCCGGTATTGCCATTCTTGAAAGAAACCGTTCAACTGATGATAAATATCAGGTTGACGATAATGTTTGGCGGGGAAATTCTATTGCAAAACTTCCTGATCTGACACTGATGAGCGCCAAAGTGCCGGTCAATGAGGTGGATATTGCCAAGATAGATACCTTGCAGCAGGTAAACATTCGTTTGGATGCATATCCGGATTCTGTATTTACAGGGATAGTAACAGATATCGCAACCCTGGCACGTAATAAAGAACGTGATTCCAAAGTCAAAGTTTTTGATGTTATTGTCAACCTTGACAGAACCCATGAAGCTTTAATGCCCGGCATGACTGTCAGTTGCGAAATTGTGATTGACCGAATTGCGGATACACTATATGTACCTATAGAAGCTGTTTTTCATAAAGACGGTCAGGATGTTGTATATGTGAAAAAAGGCAGAGATTTTGATACGGTTCCGGTTACACTGGGTTCGGAGAATGATGATTATGTGATTGTAGCTAAGGGAATTGAACCGAATATGGAACTTGCTCTTGTTGATCCTGAAATTTTTAAAGCACCGGAAGAAAAAGAAAAGGGAGAGGAATCATGAAAAAATGGTTAATCGCCTTTCCGTTATTGGCATCATTAATTGCTGCATGTGGAGGAGCATTGTCCGGTGGCGACAGAATACAAAAAGGTACATTTGAGGCCACAATTACAGAAACCGGTGAAGTGCGTTCTGTGAATTCAAAGCTGGTAGTTATGCCCCAATTTAACTGGGCGTATGGCAGACCCAAAGTTGCAGATATGGTGGATGAAGGTACCCGTGTAAAAAAAGGTGAATATGTAGGTATGATCGATACTTCATCTGTTGCAAAGGAATTGGGTACTCGTAGATCTGAGATGGAAATATACACTGCGGACTATAATAAACTGTTAGCAGAGCAGGAAACAGCGATAAAAGGACTTGAAGCAGAGCTAAAATCCGCTGAAGCTACGTTTCGAAAAGCGATAATTGATACTCAGCGTGTACAATTTGAATCCAATGCACAAAAAGAGATATCCCGACTCGAATTTAAAATTGCCAAAATAGAACTTGAAAAATGTCGTGAAACACTCGAGTTGCAGAAAATCCTCAATCATGAAGAATTGATCATTCAGGATGAAAAAAAGAAGCAGATATTGTCTGCAATTGATAAAGCCGAACGAACAATGAATAACTTTATGTTGCGTGCTCCGGCAGATGGAATGGTCGTGCACTATGTTCATCGGTGGAGGGGCAAAACTGAGGTGGGGAGTGAATTACGACCAGGGCACGGAATTATAAAGCTTCCGGATTTGAGCAAAATGAAAGTACTAACCACCGTAAATGAACGCGACGCGACAAAGATCAAAGTAGGACAAAAGGCTTCGGTATGGCTCGATGCGTTTCCAAAAGATGAATTTACCGGCACTGTGACCTTTGTAAGCAAGGTGTGTCGTAAAAAAGAACGGGAATCCAAGATCAAAGTTTTTGATGTTGAAGTATTGTTGGATGATATTACACGCATTGTAAGACCGGGTATGACAGTGAGCTGTGAATTTCTGGTATCGCAGATCAAAGATGCAACCTATGTAAAAAACGAGTGCATTGAAGAAGAAGATGGCAACTATTATATATATTTACAAAAAGGCTCCGGAAACAAGAGAGTAAAAGTTGAACTGGGCCCTAAAAATTTTGAACATGTTGTTATTTCCGGTGAAGGATTCAAACCGGGAGACAAGGTAGTGGATTTAAGCACGGGAGAAGTGTGATGGAATTGCGGGACATAATTCTCATAGGACTGGAAGGACTCAAGGTCCATCGATTGCGTTCACTGTTGACTATGCTGGGTATTATTTTTGGTGTTTCTGCCGTTATTGCCATGCTTTCTATTGGTGAAGGCGCCAAACGTGAAGCCCTTGCAAAATACAAAATGCTTGGAGTTAATAATATTATTGTTCGGGACAAAGACCTGAATGAGGAAGAGCTGGAAGAAGTCCGTGCTAAATTTTCTCGTGGTTTATCACTTCGTGATGCACAGGCTATACAGGAAATTGTACCCACAGTGGATATGGTTGCTTCACAGTCTGAAATGGATATGGATGCTAAATATGAAGACAAGTCCACCAAATCAACCGTTGTTGGGGTTTCTTCAAATTTTTCAAATATACTTAATTACGAAACCGACAAGGGTCGTTTTTTAACTCCTGACCAGCATGAACGACAATTGCGTGTTTGCGTGCTGGGCGCAGATGTTGCAAAAAACTTGTTCCCGGTGCAGGACCCTATTGGTAAAAAAGTAAAACTGGACGATCAATGGTTCGAGGTGGTTGGAGTTATGGGAACCAAATCCTTATTTACTGAAACGGTTGGGGAGCTTGCTTCAAGGAACCTGAATCAGGATATTTATGTACCACTGTCTTCATTTTTACGCAGATTTGATAAAGAGCAGCAATTGGCCAGTGAGATTAATCAGTTGACCATCAAGATTGATGATTCTCAAAATCTGTTGGAAAGTGCTGCCGTTGTGAGGCGAATTGTTAACCGCAGACATCGTGGAAATAATGATTTTGATATTGTAATTCCTTACGAGTTGTTAAAACAGGAAGAAAAAGAAACACGTATCTATAATATGGTTTTGGGATCTATTGCGGCTATTTCTCTACTGGTTGGCGGTATAGGTATTATGAATATTATGCTGGCAACGGTTTTGGAACGCACTCGTGAAATTGGTATCCGAAGATCATTAGGCGCGCGACGCAAAGAAATCCTTTACCAGTTTATGATCGAAGCCGTAGGACTCTCTTTTACCGGCGGATTGGTTGGTATCATTCTGGGGGTGGTCATGTCATTGGTCATCAACAGCTTTGCTGAATTTAGAACAGCAATAACACCTATTTCTGTAATTGTGGCTTTTGGTGTGTCAGGAGCGGTTGGAGTTATTTTCGGTACGTTTCCCGCCAAGAGTGCATCAGAGATCAATCCTATCGAAGCCCTGAGATACGAATAACCGCGGGAGCAAATGAAAAATGAAAAGTATTTTACCCATAATAATTTTATGTTTTTTTATGCCAGTCCTTGCTGCTGATTATATGCTGACACTTGATGATGCTATTGATATTGCGCTTGAAAAAAGTTACGACATGAAAGTACTACGCCTTAACTTGATGCGCGCGGAACAAGGTCTTATCGCCGCAAAAGGACGTTTTAAAACCAATGCGGATATGTCATTTCAACTCCCCAATTGGGAGGAATCGGTTTCGTCTATTCCGGTCCAAAATTCTCTGCCTGTTTTTAATACGACTGGAAGTGTTATGTATTATGGTCGAATGGATCTGAACCAGCCGCTGCCAACCGATGGTGTAATTCGTTTACGGGGGTCCACATATCATCGTGATGTATCAACTTATCTTGCCGAAACCTCAACCGATCTTATGAGAAAGGATGTTTATACTTCACTGAGTCTGCAATTTGATCAACCCTTGTTTACTGTCAACAGTTTAAAACTGGGTTTAAAGCAGGCAGATTTAAACTATGAACGTACGCAAAGGCAAAGTAATCAGAATGAACTGTTTATTATTTACCGTGTAACCTATGCTTTTTTTCAATATTATCAGGGTGTTCGACAATTCCAGATCGCGCAGGACAATGTTGCGCAGCAAAAAGAGCTGTATGATATTGCCAGTAAAAAATTCAATGCGGGACTCATTGCTGAAACTGAAGCCCTTGAAATGGAAGTTGACCTTGCGGAAAGCGAAAACCTGCTGGTTATTGCAGAATCTGATATGGAGCGTACCCGGGACACGTTTTTGCAGGAAATTGGTTTGAATTTCAGCGACAATATTACAGTGCAAACAGAAATCGACGTTCAGGAATTTGATGTAAATCTAGATAAAGCCGTAGAGCTTGCACTTGAAAACCGGTCCGAAATCCGTGAAAATGAGATCGATATAGAACTTGCAAAATTGACAATCAAAGAAGTCGACGCACAAAGTACCATCGAAGGTAATTTGTGGGCTTCTTATGAGCTTGTGGGAGTGAGTGATGCCAACCTGGATTACGATTCTTCTCCCGGTACACTTTGGAATTCAAGCCTGGAAGATATGGACAGACGTCCCAATAACCGGAGTGTGGGTTTTACTTTATCAGTGCCTATTTTTGATTGGGGAGTAAATCAGGCAGAAGTTGAACAGGCAAAAGCAGTAATGCGGAGCAGAGAACTGGATCTGCAGGAACAGAAAAAAACAATCGTTCGTGAAGTGAGAGATGCTGTCCGTCAACTCAAAGAAGCTGAGAATCGTTTGAATGTTCTTGAAAAACGTCAATCGGTTGCTCAAAGGAATTTTGATATTACCCTTGAACGTTTTAATAACGGTGATATAACCAGTACGGTGTTGGCAGACAACCGTGACCGCCTGGTAAGTGCCAAGTCGGCGTATTTATCCGCATATGTTGATTATAAATTAGCAATTGCAGATCTGAAACGAAAAACATTATACGATTTTCAAACCAATACCAGTCTGGTCAAATAAGCGTCACAGAATATTAAATGGTTAACAGGAATTTATAAAGATTGAATAAAGAAGCTGGTTTTTATAAAAAACTTCGCAACAAGCTGCAAGCCTGGCTGGACAGTAAGGACGGTCAAAACAACGAGTGGAGCAAATATCTGATATGGGCGCCCGATTTGTTTTACCTGATGTGGAAGCTTTCTCAAGATGAACGGGTTCCCAAATCTGAAAAAGTGAAATTATTGGCTGCTTTGGCTTATTTTATCTCTCCCATAGATCTGTTGCCGGAAGCTATTTTCGGTCCGGTTGCTTTTACAGATGATATCGCATTAGCGGCTTATGTGTTGAATGGGTTGGTTAATTATACCGATCCCGAGATCATTCAAGAGCATTGGCCTGGTGATGATGATGCCCTGGAAGTGATTCAGCGGGTATTAAATGCTGCTGATCGAATGTTGGGAAAGGGATTGTGGAATAAACTCAAAGGCAAAATTGGGTGATCCTGAAAATGTTTTACAATTTTTGATTATAAATTTAGTCTTATTCCTGGTTACCACCTTTTTCAAGCCATGCAAAGGCATTGTCTATTTCTGCATGCGCTCCGGTCAATATCAAAACATCTCCACTTGATAACTCTAAATCAGGGGCCGGATTTTTATTTGGCTTGTCGCCCCGCATAACAGCGAGTATTGTCGCCCCGGTTTGTTTACGTAAATCCAGATCGCTTATCTTTTTATTGACGGCATAATGGGTTTCCAATACCATAAAGGTTGTTGTAACACCTTCTGCCAGCAGATCCATGATTTTATCTGAGATTCCATAAGAGGTTGTAGCAGGTTGACGAAGCATTTGGTAACCATCTTGTCTTAATATTTTTTCTTCCATACGGATTATGTTTTGCGGCATATGCAGACGTTCCAGCACATTGGTTACAATTTCTATTGAAGATTCAAATTCCTGCGCAATGACATGGCTGGCTCCGAATCCAACCAGTTCCTGAATCTCACTCAAGCGGTTACTGCGTGCAATAATAAAAATATCCGGGTTGATTTGTCGTGCCAGTTTTATAGTCTGTCGTAATGCATAGGGATCAGATATGGCAGTAACCAATACGCTGGCTGAGTGGATTCCACATTTTTCCAAAATGGTTCTCTTTGAGGAATCCCCATAAATGATATTTGTGCCCAGTTTTTTATTTTGCTTTACCGTTTGGCCATTTATTTCAGTAACAATGTAAGGAATGTTTGCGCTTTGTAAAACACGAACCAGATGCTGACCGGTTAATCCGTATCCGGAAATGATTATGTGGCCTGATAGGGTGGTCTCTTTGGACTTTATGGATTTTTTCAAAGATCTGAAAAGTAAAGGTGCTGTTGAAATTAAAACAGGTGTGAGCAGCATGGTCAAAACAGTGACCGATATTGCATATTGATAATGATCATAAGGGATCAGTTTGTAAAAATAACCGGTGCTGATGAGTATAAATGAAAATTCTCCAATCTGGGCAAGGCTTGTAGAGGCAATGAACTTTGTCCGCCAGGGAAGAAAGAGGAGTGAGGTAACAATTATCAGGATTATGGTTTTTAATACCAGTGCCGTGCCCGCTATAAGCAATACGATTTGCCAGTGAGAAATAAAAAACTTTATATTGATCAGCATACCAATGGAAATGAAAAAGACACTGTTGAAGACGTCCCGGAAGGGGGTAATCTCGCTTTCGATTTGGTAGTGATAATCGCTTTCCGAGATCAGGATACCTGCAAGAAAAGCTCCGAGTGCAAGTGAAAATCCTGCGGCTTCGGTTGCCAAAGCTGCACCCAGGCAAATGAACAATGCGCCCAACACCAAGAGTTCCCGTACACGTGTGAGCACGATCAGGTGTAATAGATGGGGAAGTACAAAGCGTCCCAGTAAAAGCATTGCTCCAATAAGCAGCAAACCTCCGCCAAACCGGAATGCAATTTGAAGTCCGGTTCCATCCATGGAGCCGCCCAAAATGGGTACGATGAGAATAAAGGGTACAATTAAAAAATCCTGAAAAAGTAAAATCCCCAAAGCGGTTTGGCCATGAGGTGTTTCAATCTCATTCCGTTCCTGATATAATGTCAGTACAATGGCTGTGCTGCTGAGCGTGATAACCATTCCCCAAAAGAAACCGGTTTTAGCCCCCAAACCTAATCCAAATGCAGCTACAGTTATTGCAAGCAGTGTCAGTGCTGCCTGAAGACTGCCTCCAACCAGCATGGGTTTTATCAGTTTTTTGAGGCGTTCAAAATGAAGCTCTAACCCGATAATGAACAGCAGAAAGACAACACCCAACTCGGCAAAAATTTCAATATGATGTGAATCTTTGATCCAGCCAAGTGTAGAGGGACCTGTTAACAAACCGGTAAACAAAAAGCCAATAATAGATGGAATGCGGAACCGGTTACAGATTGCCAGCATAACCAGGGCAGTTCCGAACAATATGACCACATCTTTAAGATAGGGGATCTCGTGCATAATTTTACCGCTGTTCTAATCGCTTAATATTTATCCGGTATAAAAGTCTGATCTGTGATAGGTGGACGAATATAACCGGTATCTTTTTTACGGGCCTTTAGGTCAATGGGCCCTGGTGTAAGATCTTGATAATCTATCAGGCTCAGCAGGTGGCTAATACAGTTTAAACGCGCGCGTTTTTTATCGTCCGCGTTTACTACCCACCAGGGTGCCTGTTTAATGTCAGTATAATCAAACATCTGGTCTTTGGCTTTGGAATATTCCAACCACATGTCTCTGGATTTTAGATCCATGGGACTGAGCTTCCAGCGTTTGGTGGGATCTTCATTTCTTGATTGAAAACGTTTTTCCTGTACCTCATCACTTACAGAAAACCAATATTTAATCAATGTAATTCCTGATCTTACCAGCATACGCTCAAACTCGGGGCAAGTGCGCAGAAACTCTCGATACTCTTCTTCAGTACAATAGCCCATCACATGTTCAACTCCGGCCCGGTTGTACCAACTACGATCAAATAATACCATTTCACCTGCAGCAGGAAGATGTGGAACATAACGCTGAAAATACCATTGTGATTTTTCTTTTTCTGTAGGAACACCCAGTGCAACTACTCGACAGATCCTGGGATTTAAAGATTGAGTAATGCGCTTGATTACTCCTCCTTTACCGGCTGCATCACGACCTTCGAAAATAACTACAACTTTGAGTTTTTTCTGCTTTATCCATTCCTGGAGTTTCACCAATTCTATCTGAAGGTTCAGCAGTTCATTTTCGTAAAAATTTTTCTTGAGCTTTTCTTTTGGATTGAAAGCGCTGGATTCCATGGCATTTTCCTTTCAATTGATAATTGCTTTATTAAGCAAATTAAATGCCGGGTCAAGACAGATTGCATTTTTAGTATGGTACTTAATAATGTATACAAGAAAAACAGAAATAACAAATTGTATAATAAATTAAGAATGTTCACATTATAGTCAATAAAAAAACTAATAATTTTTGATCGTAAATATAAACGTATTTGTGATTATTTCTTAAGAATTTGTAATAAATAATGATTGTTTATAAAGTTTAATTTTAGTAATTTCTAATAATTAGTTACTTGTATTTGATAGTTGAAAAATTGGATGTATTCGTCGTCAAATACTTGCCGAGAAAGAAATTTGCAATACTAGTATCTAATATGTTATATTTATTGTGACATATATGTAACGAAAAAAGGTGTTAACCATGCAAATTTTTCCTATGTTAACGCCTGGAAGATAGAATATAAATTTAGTATTGTTGTTTTTATTGGGTTTACCGGGTTGTGAGGGGTTTCTAATTTATCTAATTCTTTGGTATAGAAATTGCAATTACTAATATATGCGTATATTGCGATTATATACCTGCCAAAGTTTCTACATTACCATGTTTTTCTTTTAGTTTTACCATTTTTTAGTGATATGAGTTTGGTATTTTTAGTATGGAATATAAAAATATAAAAATGGGTTATAATAAAGAATAATAGGACCTTATTCCCAAATGCCCTTTACGGGCAGGCACTCAAAACATGAAAACACTTATAAACCTTTAATTAAATTGGAGGGATCGAGAATGAGATCTTTTTTACGACTGGCAGGATTTATTGCCATCATGGCACTATGTTGCACAACGGCAGTTCTTGCTACTGATGTCAGCGGTACGATTAGTACAGATACCGTTTGGGATCTTGCCGGCAGCCCCTACGTTGTCAAAAGCAATGTGACAATTTCGGGCGGAAACAGTCTGGCTACATTAACCATTGAACCGGGTGTTGAGGTTAAATTTTTCCCCAACACTGCACTTTATATTGGTTCATATAACGCAGGTGTAACAGATGGTAAAATTGTTGCACAAGGTACTGCTGAAAATCCCATTACATTTGAAGCATATTGGGATGATACAAAAGCAGAATATCGCTGGCGTTCAATTTATTTTGAAGCCTGGTCAGATGATTCATCAATTTTAGACAACTGTGTTATTCAAACAGGTGTTACTGGTATTTTCCTTACTGATGCTAGCCCCACGGTACAAAATTCTACAATCAGCGATTTTACCAATTTTGGTGTAAATGTTGTAGGTGTATCTAATGCTGTTATTCAGGGAAATACTTTTCAAGAAGTTAAATCAGCCTTGTTTTTAGTTGATAAAAGTACCGGCTCTGTTGATTTTTCAAACAATACTGTTGAAAGCAGTAAAGAGTTTGGTATCTATGCTGAAAGTAAAGTTGCTACCCCTCAAATCTATAATAACAATATCACAACTGCTACTCATTATGTTATGTTTGTATATCCGACAACAATGGGTGGAATTTGGGGTAACACAGGCTCCAGTGCTGATCCTACCCGCAGCATGATCTATGTTGCCGGTGGCGATGTTTTACAAGATGCAACCTGGAGTGAAGCTCAGATCCCATTTTTGATTTCAAGTAATATTTTTATTAAAGGTAATGCGGGTACATTGGTAACATTGACCATTGAAGATGGTGTTCAGTTGTTATTTGAAGAACATAAAGGTTTATATGTTGGTACCGCTAATGTAAACGAACCTGCAAAGTTGTTGGCTTCTGGCGCTACTTTTACTTCGTTTAATGAAGTAGGGTATGAAGAAGGTGGCCCAACTGTACAGAAAACAGGTGATAATACTACTGATGCGTTGATACCTGTAGGTTGGTGGTATGCACTGCATTTTGATGTATCATCAGATCCTTCTTCTGTTGTTGATAATTGTACAATTGAAAATTGTGAAAATGCATTGTTCACAGTTGATGCTAGTCCAACATTCAGTAACAATACAGTTTCCAATATTATGGATATTGCAGTACTGGTAACCGGAAGCGCGTCTCCCACCATTTCTGGTAACACGATTGATACTGTTCCTGTTGCTGTTTGGGTTGATCAATTTGCTACCGGTAGTCCTACTATTTCTGGCAATACAATTGCAAACTGTACTGATATTACCGTCAAGATTGAAAGTGCTAATTCAATGCCGGTAATTAGTGATAATGAATTTAATAATAATAAAAAATTTCTTGTTGATTTGTATCCCAATCAGGTTACCAATTTGTCAGGAAGTACTGGTGCAGATAACGAAGCAGAATTTAATATGCTCCGTGTTAAAGCCGGTGATCTTTCTGAAACTGGTAGCTGGACTGAAACAGAAATTCCATATTATATTTCTAATGACTTGTATGTACGCGGTGCAGACAATCCAGTATTGACCATTACTGAAGGTGCTACACTGACTTTTTCAACTGGCTCTGCTATTTGGGTTGGTGAACCTGTTGGTGGAAATCCTGGTACATTGATGGCAACCGGTGCTACTTTGACTTCTCGCAAAGTTACCGGCAAAGCAGCAGGAGACTGGTACTCTGTAATCTTTGATTCTACCGCTGATGCTTCTTCTTCAATGGAAGGATGTACTGTAGAATATGCTGAAACAGGTATAACTGTAAATGGTTCTTCACCAACATTGACAGGTAATACTTTAAATAATATTAAAGACAATGGAGCTTTTGTTGCTAAAAATTCAGCTCCTACTTTTAGTGGCAATACTTTTTCAAATACCCCTGTAGGTATTTTGGTAGATTTTAAATGTACTGCTGCTCCTGTAATTTCCGGCAACACTTTTGATAACCTTGGCGATATTGCTATCAATGTTGAAAGTGCTGTAGCTTCTCCGGTTATTACTGATAATACTTTTACCAACCTTGTTGATTATGCAGCAAGTCTGTATCCGAATCAGGTTGGTTCAATGTCAGGTTCTTCCGCTTCTGATAATGCTCCTGAATATAACAGAATTCGTGTAAGACCTGGTACCATGAGTGTCAACTCTTCATGGCCTGAATCTGAACTTGAATATCTTATTGCTGGCGATATTACTGTTGCCGGTAATGGTGCGGAAGCTGCTTTGGCAATCGGTCCTGATGCCACTTTGAGCTTTTTTGATGGCGTTCAATTGTGGGTTGGTTCTGAAACAGCAGCCAATTCCGGAAAATTGACCGCAACTGATACCAAATTTACCTCATATAAACTTTCAGGTCAAACTGCTGACGATTGGGAAGGTATTTACTTTTTCGATAATGCATCAGATGACTGTGCACTCGATGGTTGTACCATTGAATATGCTACTGATGGTTTGTTAGTACACAATAATGATGTTTCAGTAACTGGTACTACTTTTAGCAACATTCTTCAGAGTGGTATTTATGCTGAAGGCATGTCAGATGTGTATGTTGATGGTAGTACTTTTGACACCATGTTCACCGGCGTTTTCTATGAAGCTAGCGCAGTTGGCGAGCTTGATGTTATGAATAGTACATTGACAAACATCAATTCTGATGTTATCAGTGTTAAAAATGTAAATGCAGAAATAATGGTATCTGGTAATGATTTTACCAATAATAATAAATATGTAATTCAATTACATCCTGATCAGGCACAATTTGTGACTGGTAATACTTATGCAGATAACCGTTTCAACGCAATTTATATCTATAGAGGTTTTATCTCTACTGATGCTGTTTGGAGCGAACTGGGCGTTAACTATTATATCTTTGACGATGTATTTGTTGAAAATGCCTTAGATATGCCAACTTTGACCATTGAACCAGGTGTTGTAGTTACTTTTAATAAAGAAGCTGATCTGGTTGTAGGTTCTCAATTGAATGGCGCTTTGAATGCAGCCGGAACTGGTGCAAATGCAGTTCAGGTTGATGATCCTACTGGTAAGTTGGTAGCTATGGGTGCAACTTTTACCTCTTCTAACGATTTCGATCCTGAAGCTGGTGAATGGGGCGCAATCATTTTTGAAGATGCAGCTGATGACTCTTCAAAAATGAGACGTTGTACCATTGAATACGCAACCAATGGTGTTCAGGTTAATCAACATGCTTTCCTTGAAGCAAATGTTTTCCAGAACAACCTTGAGAGCAATGTGTTCTGTTATGGTGGTTCTCCCACGGTTATGTACAATGATCTTCTTGGCGCAAAACGTGGTGTATATGCCAGATTAGAAGGCCAACCCGTTGTTAACTATAACAACATTGTTGGTAGTACCTTGTTTGGTGTATTGAATGAATCACAGGTACTTGAAATTAATGCTGAAAACAACTGGTGGGGACATGCTTCTGGTCCTGCTGGTGATGGTCCTGGTGCTGGTTCTCCGGTTTCTGATCGTGTTGATTACGATCCGTTCCTGGGTCAGGTTTTTGTACCTGTATTCCCACCCATGGCTTTCTCATTGCTGACTCCTGAAGATGATGCAGTTTACAATACTGCAGATGTAACATTTGACTGGGAAGATGCATATGATGATGATCCCGGCGATGCTGTAACTTATAATCTGTATGTCTCTGTTGATCCTTCTTTCAGCCCCTTGTTGACCATTGCAATGGAAGGCCTGGAAGATTCTGAATATACCTGGGACACCGCAGCAATTCTTGCTGGTTATGCAGATTATATTCTGAACAATACAATTTATTGGAAAGTCAAAGCTGTTGATACCAATACCGAAGGTACTGAATCAACAGAAACATTCTCATTTATGATTGAAGTTTTGCCACCGGCAGAATTCTCTTTGACTTCACCTGCTGATGATACAACTGTTACCGAAAACACCGTTCAATTCATATGGGAACCAACAACCAACTCTGAATTGGGTGGTAACATGACTTATACCTTGTATTTGTCAGAAGATGCTGAATTCACAAGCCCAATGACTCAGAGTGGATTGACTGAAACCACTTTCACATGGGCTGCCCTCGAACGCAACAAGACTTATTATTGGAAAGTCAAAGCAGTAGATGAATACTCCGATGGTACCTGGTCTTCTGAAACCTATAGCGTTTCGGTTACTTTCCCGGATGCTATTACAGAAGCAGAAGCAGTACCTACTGTTTATTCACTGAGCCAGAATTATCCTAACCCGTTCAACCCGGTAACATCAATTAAATATGGTCTGCCGAATGCCAGCCATGTTACCGTTACCGTTCACAATGCACTGGGTCAGGAAATTGCTACCCTGATGGATGGTTTCCAGAATGCTGGTTACCATACAATCGCATGGAATGCAGTTAATTATGGTTCAGGTGTTTATTTCTACAAAATTACCGCCGGTGATTTTACCCAAATCAAAAAAGCGGTTTTGACAAAATAATATCCTGTTAATATTATAAAAGCCCTGTCGGTTTAACCGGCAGGGCTTTTTTTTATTATAACTTGATTTTTTTTTAATGGGGGAATAATAGTAACTAGATTTTTTTCCAACCTTCTCGATAATCGATATGCAAAAGCTTGTTTGCTTCATCATTGTTGGTAAACCTGAGATTTTTGGTATCCCATTTCAGTATTTTGTTTTTCATACGAATTGCAATCATTCCCAATAATGCCATTTCAGTCAATGGACCACCATAATCAAATGTTGAGCTGGCGGGATTCCCATCTTTGCATGCTCTGATCCAGTCACCTTCGTGAGTACCTTCAACTCTCGGCAGCGTTTTGGCAGGTGGTTTGTATGCTTGCATCTTTTTCTCAGGTATTATACGCATTGCACCGGCGCCATGAGAACCATGCAAGATAGTACCCTCGTCACCAATGATCAAAGCCCCACTACCGGGCAACTCACGGTCAGCTTCAAGTTCTGCAGGCATTGGCGGCATTAAGCGACCATCGTACCAGGTGATCTTGACCGGTGGTCTGTTGTTTTTTTCTGGGAAATGGAATCTGACTATTGAAGCCCGAGGAAAGGTTTCCGAGCTTACATCGTCCTGCCAGTGTGTAGAGGTTGCTTGTATGGTATCTGGTGCTCCTAAATCAAGGGCCCAGAAAGCCGGGTCCAGAATATGACAGCCCATATCTCCCAATGCACCGGTGCCGAAATCAAGCCATGCACGCCATGAGAGCGGATGGTAATCCGGATGATAGGGACGACTGGCCGCGGGACCCAACCATAGATCCCAATTTAGTGATTCAGGTACAGGTATAATCTCTTTTGATTTGGCTTTGACCGCAAATGTAGACCAGGGATCTCCACCTACGGGGCGATCTGTCCAGGCATGCACCTCAGTCACATTGCCTATTGCTCCATCTGCAAGCCATTCTTTTAATAAGCGAATATGTTCGGACGAGTGTCCCTGGTTGCCCATTTGTGTCTGCACACCATATTTTCGTGCTGCTTCTGTAATTTTACGGGCTTCATATACAGTATGAGTAAGAGGCTTTTGGCAATAGATATGTTTGCCTGCTTCCATACACTCCATGGTAATAACAGCATGTGTATGGTCTGGAGTAGCAATGACTACTGCATCAATGTCTTTTTCTTTATCAAGCATTACACGATAATCGGTATAGGTTTTGGCATTCGGGTATTTTTCAAATATGGGTGCAGCATAACTGCTGTCTACATCGCACAATGCCATTATGTTTTCACTTTCACAGCGTGTGAGATTGCCTTTACCCATTCCACCAATTCCAATACCCGCTATGTTTAATTTATTGCTGGGTGCGTCTTTGCCAAGCAGACGAGCTGGAATAAAGTGAAAGGCAAATGCGCTTGCCGCTGCCGTATTTACAAATGTACGTCTGGAGATTTTTGTTGAATTATCCATTTCTTTTCCCATTTAGTAAATTATTCCGTTCATGGATTTATAGTCAGTTAAAACCGTACAAGCTGCTTCTCTCATGTATCCGGAAACAACCTCAATGTTGCGATCTATTAGCTCTTTGTCCCAATTGGGGATGGATGGACCTTCATCAAATCCGGTAATGGATTCCACATCCGCTTTGGTTGCTCCAAAAATCAGCTTTTTGACACCAGACCACATGACCGCTCCAAAACACATGATACAGGGTTGTGCGGATGAGAATATAACATACTCTGCCGGTTCAAGTCGATGATTTTTGATTTTTTCCTGTGCCAACATAAGCGCTATGACTTCGGCATGAGCAGATGAACATGTTTGTTCAACCACAACATTGACACCAATTGATATGAGCTCATCCGTTTCCATATTAAAAATGGCAGCGCCAAAAGGTCCTCCGGTATTGTTTTGTATGTTTCGATTTGCCAGATCAATACAAAAGTCCATTTTCGCTTTATCTGTTTTCAGAGGGGATGATGTGTCAATATCTTTGATCCATTTCGGTAGATATAATTGTTTTTCAGTTGATGGTTGCATTTTCTATATCCATAGTTTATTTTTAAATCAATTCAAAATAATAGATTTCTGGCCTGAATGCAACCCATTTTTCTGATTTATTGTTTTCGGGTTATTTTTTGGAGGGAATTATAATTAATAAATTTAAGACTCTTATAAATAAGACCTTTAAAAACGGATCATATAAGCAATTTTTGCGATTCCGGTTTTAGAATGAATACGATATCCTTGATAGCCATCCCAAACCTGATTATAAACAAAGTACATATCACTACCGATTTTGGGTATAAAATTTATGAGAAAATTGAGATACACGCGTTTATCTTCATTGTTCCACTGAATAAATGTGCGGCTTGTCAAACGTGTGGAAAAATTGACAACCAATCTGCTGCTGTATTCACGGGTTATAAATGACTGATTTTCCGCATTTATTCGGTTTATTTGAAACATGGTAGAAAGTGCGATATTTTCATTTATTTTAAATAAAAGTTCCTGATCATATTCAGTTCGATATCCTGTATAAAAATCACCGAATTTGATTGAAATATCTGCTTGTATTTTTCGTTTTCCACTACCTTCATATTGAATTTCATTGTCCCACCAGCTATATATACCTTTAGGTATTACCACATTATTAAAAATATTGAAATCTTCATCAAGATTTTCATAATTATAACTTTTGTTTAATTCCAATTTATCACCGGAATTGAATTCAATACCTAAGGGACGTAATTCATAATTTCTTGACATTAAAACATTATCCATATTGGTTAGATATTTTAATTCTATGGGTTTAATAATGATTTTTTTGATGAATGGGAAATCGGGACGTGGTGTCCAGCGAAAGGCTCCACCATAGGTTTTAATACCTTTTCGGTTCACATAACCGATCTCGGGATCAAAATTTTTTGGTATAACAGAATAAGATAAATAATTTTCAAATGTATCATTTGGGTAATCAATATATATACTATGTGCAATGTTATTTTTTGTTGTTCTTTCTTTAATTGTTCCGGCTATTGCCCCCGAAATAATTAAGTTGTTATTACCCAAAAATGATAAAGTACGATAAGTAAAATCAGCACCAACTGTCTGGTTTGATGGTTTATCATTTTCAGATTTATTTGTTGCTATTATTCCAATACTTGAGTTTTTATATATATCCCGTTGTAATCGAACTACACCATAGTTTGTAGAAGCAGTATTGTTTTCTTTATCAGTTTGAACATTTAAAAGGCCAATACGATATTTTCCGGTTTTACCAGTTAAACGGGCACCGACAAGAATTGGAACTTGTTGACGATCATCTGTAATTCCTATTCTACGGGAGTAAAAAACATCACCACCACGCAGACCAAAATTATAAACACCAGAGCCTTCCAGAAAAAAATCTCTTTTTTCCGGATAGCGAATATTAAACCTGCTGAGATTAATCTGATTGCGGTCCGATTCAACTTGTGCAAAATCTGTAAATGTAGTCATATCAAGAACAAGATTAGATGCAATAGGATATTTAATATCAATTCCATATTTTAATGTATTGATATTTTGTTTATTAAAATCTGTTTCTTGCCCTGTAAGTAAAAAAGGTTTAACTTCAACCATCCTTTTCATTCTCAACTGCTGCAATCCTGTTATTGTTCCGGCCTTATAGAGTTGCAGTAAACCGTCGTTACGTTGCCAAGATGTCCATAGTACTTCTTCCAGTTTGTGTTTAATTGTACGTTGAATATTAAACCCCCATTTATTTGTATTGTTGACTGGAAAACGAAGGGATTTAATAGGAATAACTATTTCTGCACACCAACCTTCATTTGTTATCTGTGTTGCAACATCCCAAACACCGTTCCAATCATAATTTATATGTTCTTCACCTGAATAGAGGCCATCGCAACGTGCACCGTTAGCATTAACTTGGAAATAATATCCACTGCGATAATCATGATAGGTATCGAGTATAAAAGCGATATTATCATCATCATTGATTTTTCCGTCTCGTTTCAGTTCGTTATGAATGATTTTGTTCGGATTTTTATCATAACACATAATACCAATATAGATGTTTTTCTCGTCGAATAATATTTTTACGCTGGTATGTTCAGTTGCAGGTTTCCCTTCTTCTAGCTCCCTTTGTGTAAAATCTGAAATAACGTTTGCAGTTTTCCATGAATTTTCAGACAGCTTACCGTCCATTATAATAGGACTTTGTATATGTATTGCTTGTACAACCGGTTTTGTTTCCTGTGTATAAAGAATATGAGTAGACGTCAAGATAACCAGTAAAATTGTGTGAATTCGCATTGTATCCTCTTTTTTTTTATGTCCAGACGTATTTCACCCTAAAGTATTGGGAAATATCAAGAAAAATCTCTAATTCTTATAAAGTTCAATACAAAATATTGTACCGCCATACGTATCGTTTGCCGCGAATACAGATCCGTTATTCATTTCCACGGCCCACTTGGCGATAGCCAGGCCTAAACCGGTCCCGCCCAATTCACGTGATCGGGCTTTTGAAACCCGGTAAAACCGCTCAAATATTTTTTCGAAATGTTCTTGAGGAATGCCTGGCCCCGTGTCTTTGATTTTTATAATATTTAATTTATCAGTTGATACCAATTTAATAGTTATTTTACCTTTGTTGGGAGTATATTTAATAGCATTATCCAATAAATTTACAACAGCCCGTTTTAAAAGGTCTTCATCAACAACACCAGTAATTGGTTTTTCAGGATCAAAATCTATAGTAATGGTTTGTCTTTTTTCTTCAGCCAAAATTCTGTAATCCTGGATGATTTTAAATAAAAATTCATTCAAGAGTGTTTTTTGAGGATTAAAATTAAAGTTGCTACTGTCTGCGCGTGTTAACGTTAATAAATTATCAACCAGTCGAGATAATCGTTCAGTTTCTTCTAACATGCTGCCAATCCTGTCGCGGTAGACTTCGGGGGAGGGGTCTTCCTGCAATGTAACTTCTCCTACACTTTTTATTACCGTCAGGGGGGTGCGAAGTTCGTGTGAAGCATCTGCTGTAAATTGACGTAAACGAAGAATTGCGTTTTGTAAACGGTCCAGCATGTTATTGAAAACAGTTGCCAGTATTCCAAATTCATCATGTGGATTGTGAACATAAAGGCGTTGCGACAGGTTTGCGAACGATATATGTGCCGCTGATTTTGCCATATTTGAAACAGGTCGTAGCAAGCGGCCGCTCAAAAAATATCCACTTGCTGCTGTAAGCCCCATTGCTGCTGGTAATAAAATCAATAATATTATAATAAAGAATTTTTGAACAGTTTGAATCGGGCCATTATCAGCAGCCACCGTTAGAATATAGTGTTTTTGGACAATCCCGCTTTTTATAGTATATTGTTTATTGTCCGGAGAAGTTTGGGAAAATATTCCAAATTGGTCTTTTGGCGGTATTACCAATTTTGAGGCTTTCCAGGCGCGGCTTTTGCTTTCAATTTCTCCGTTTTTGGAAATAATAAAAAGACGTAATGGACTGAATTCATCTATTTCATCAATTTCATCGGGTTCTTTTTGAATAATTTGTTCAATCTGTGAAAAATCGAGTTCGAGTTGTGTTTGTAAATGCCTGTTGAGAGCAGTTTTAAGGACGATTAAAATCAGTAAAGAAAAAAGCAACAAAATTACTAATTGTAAAGCAGAGTACCAAAGCAAAAGCTGTTTGCGAACACTATGTTTAAAATGTTTCATGAATTATGCACCTCCATCTTGAATCCCAAGCCCCGGATAGTGTGCAAAAGTTTTGTTTCAAACGGCCCATCAATCTTTTTACGCAGACGGGTAATATGAACATCAATAACATTATCAATAGGTGTAGCACGTAGAGTTTCATGCCAAACATCTTTGGCAAGCATTTCGCGTGAAACCAGGCATCCCGTATGTTTGAGAAGGTATTCGAGTAATTCAAATTCTTTCCCTGTAAGGTTTATTGGTTTCTGGTCCCTTGACACTTTACGGGCCAAAAGGTCCATTTCCAATCCCGCAAGGGTCAACCGGGTTTTCAAGTCCGTATTACCACGACGTAACAAGACGCGAATACGCGCGGTCAGTTCAGGAAATGCAAACGGTTTAACCAGATAATCGTCTGCACCGCTTTCCAAGCCCAGAACCCTGTCTTCAATTGCATCTTTGGCTGTAAGAAGCAGTACCGGCATATTGTTGCCCTGATTACGCAAAGCTTTAAGGATTTCAATTCCATCTCGTCCCGGGAGCATAATGTCAAGGATTAATAAATCATACTTTTTGGTGTTTAATAGAAAAAAACCCTCTTCGCCGCTAAAGGCAGTTTCTGCCTCAAATTCCAGATTTGTAAGGCCTTCTTTTAATGCTATGGCGACCTTTTTTTCATCTTCAATGATTAATATTTTCATATTATTATCTCCTACTGTGTACAATTTACTTTTTTTGCTTTAAATCCCTACTTAATTTATTCATAATTTTTTGTAAGGAAATAAATAACATATTTGCTAAATTCAATCTTTTAAAAGCATAAAATTTGAAATTGGTATTGAACCATTTCAAGCAGTTACTTTAGATTGTGTTATTGTTGATTAATTCATTATATGCAATTATATCGAGTGTGTCGAATATACGGTTTTTAATAAACTTGCATTTTTCTTAAAAAATGTATTAATTGCTATATTCATACCTTTTATTATTTGTTTATTGTTGGCAATGATTTGTCAATAATGTTTTATCACTAAATTTTTTAGTCTATTCAGGAAGACAATATTTGATAAAAACTATATTCATATATTCAGATACTATTTCAGAATGAGAGGAACATTAACCATGAAAATTCGATTTACTATTGCTATTTTATTACTATTAATTATTTATAGTTATTCTCAAGAACCCTTGATCGTCGCGCATCGTGGCGCATCTCATGATGCCCCCGAAAACACCATTCCTGCTTTTGAACTTGCCTGGCAAAAAAATGCAGATGCTATTGAAGGCGACTTTTACCTGACCACAGACGGCAAAATCGTCTGTTTTCATGATGGTAACCTCAAACGCGTTACCGGTGTTGATCTGGAGATTAAAGATTGCAGTTATGATCAGTTACGCGATCTGGATGCAGGTGCCTGGAAGGATGAAAAATTCAAAGGTACCCGTATTCCTACGCTGAAACAGGTTCTGGATGTGGTACCGGATGGAAAAATGATCTATATCGAGATTAAATGCGGTTCCGAGATCATTCCTGCAATGTTGAAAGAGATTGAAAAATCAGGATTAAAAGACGAACAGATTGTGATTATTTCATTCAATGAATCCGTGATCAAGGCAATGCGTGAAAAAGCACCGCAATTCAAAGCAAACTGGTTGAGCGGATTTGATGAGGATGATGACGGTGTTGTAACGCCTACATTAGAATCTGTACTGGCAACATTAAATGAGATAAAAGCTACAGGATTCAGTTCCAGCCACAAGCTGATTGATAAAGATTTTATCGATGCTTTTAAAAAAACAGGGTACGAATATCATGTATGGACGGTGGATGACACGGATATAGCCAATCGCTTCAAGTCCTGGGGAGCGGGTTCAATTACCACCAATCGCCCCGAGTATATCCGTGAAAATCTGAACGAATAAACTCATTTGCCAGGTGTAAAACTTTTAATATCGTTTTATATATTAAAAGGGGATATCATGAATTTAAAAAATATGACAATCGTTTTCATGCTTGTTATCGTTTATACTATGTTAAACAAGCTGGGCCATGGTATTGCACCTGTATTATTCGAGAGTTCAGGTGTTGCGAGTATTACTAAAATTCTTACACAGTTGTCAAAAATAGTTGTTTTTATTTTTCTGATTTTATTTTTTCTGGATCAGGCAGAAAAAAGTCCTTTAAAATCCTGGTTCAAAGCTCTAATTGTTTGTCACCTGGTAACGCTTTTGTTAAATATACCTTTTGTTATCAACGTATTGGGTCCAATAGACAGCAGGTTTATGAGATTGGGCTTGGGTGCTCTTGTTTCAATTTTGTTTTTAATAGTGTTGATCTTTTATAAAAAACAATTACCTGTTAAAGAAACAGAATTGGTAAAAGCAACAAATGTATTAACAATAGTTCTGGCTATAGAAATATTAAAAGCGTTATGGGTACTGATTGAATTTGGACGTTATTATTTTACCGGATTCATGACAGAACATTCACCCGGCTTTTATCAGGGAATGTTGGTTTATTTTCTGATCAGTCAGGGCGTATTATTCTGGTTTTTGTACCGTTTTTATCTATATCGATTCAAAGCCTGATTAAAATATTTTTTGATTATTGTATGATTTCTTTTAAGGAGTGCTGTTATGTTATCGGACCTGGATTTGAAGCATAGAATATTTGTTTTATTAATTATACTAATAAGCTTTGTTTCATTAAAAGCAGAGATAACTGATGATAATTCCAAAGCTGAAAAAGAAATGCTTGAACAGTGGGTTGCTGATCACCTGTCAACAGAATTAACTCCGTTTTTTTCATTTCAATATGATAATCAGGCATCCGATGCACTTTTGAAGGATTGGAAGCTTTCGCTTGATAAATCTAAAGCCGGTAACAATATTACAAAATATATCCTTACTTTTAAAGATTCCAAAACCGGGCTTGTCATTCATTGCAGCGCGGATGTGTATGCGGATTTCCCCGCGGTAGAGTGGGTGCTCGAGTTTGAGAATACCGGTACAACTAACACGCCTATTCTGGAGAATATTCAGGCAGCGGATTTGCAGCTTTTTAATGATCGCAATGAATTTGTATTACACCACGCTTTGGGCAGCAATCATGGAGAAAATGATTTTGCCCCGTTAATAAATGAACTGAAACCCCATTCCGAGTTGGTACTGGCCCCAAAAGGCGGACGGTCATCCGATGAGACTGCGTTACCGTTTTTTAATCTGCAGGCAGGAGACCGGGGTGTAATGGCTGCGGTTGGCTGGACCGGACAGTGGCAATCCGTTTTTAGCAGAAAAGATGAAAAGGGTGTTGAATTCAGCGCGGGGATGGAGAAGACACATCTCGTTTTGTATCCCGGTGAATGCATTCGTACCCCGAGGATATTACTGCTATTCTGGCAGGGAGATGACCGTATGCGCGGTCACAACTTGTTTAGACAGTTTGTTTTGGCTCATCATACACCGCAACTGGAGGGTAAACCCTATACCGGACCGTTGGCGTGCAATGGCGGCGCGTTCATGTTTGAAGAGTTTACGCTGGCTACAGAGCACAACATGATTGCACTGGCAGAACGCTATCAACAATTCGGGCTTCAGGCTGAGTATTGGTGGATCGATGCCGGCTGGTATGGCAGTATGGATTTTCAAAAAGGTACCTGGCACCAGAATGTGGGCAACTGGTATATCCGTAAAGAGCATTTCCCCAACAGCCTGAAACCGGTGGCAGACGCAGTTGAAAAGATGGGGCTCAAATTTATTCTCTGGTTTGAACCGGAGCGTGTTTATAAAGGAACGTGGGTAGATACAGAACATCCCGAATGGGTAATTAAACGCAATTTTGATGATAGCAATGGTATTTTCAATCTCGGCATACGGGAGGCCCGTCAGTGGATGACCGATCTGATCTCTACACTGATCGAGGAAAACGGTGTTGATCTGTATCGGCAGGATTTTAATATTCGTCCCCTGGACTATTGGCGCTCTCTTGACGCACCTGACAGGCAGGGCATGACCGAAATCCGTCATATTGAAGGACTGTATGCCTTTTGGGACGAGTTACTGGAACGGCATCCCGGACTGGTGATTGATAATTGTGCCAGCGGCGGCAGGCGTTTGGACCTCGAGATGATTTCGCGCAGTGTTGCGCTTTGGCGCTCGGATTACAATTACACCGAGCCCACCGGTCGTCAGAACCATACATACGGATTGTCTTTTTATTTTCCCCAGCACGGTACCGGTAGTACCGTACAGGATATGTATGTGGCACGCAGTACCTATTCTGCATCTATGGTGACAGGATGGAATTTGTATGAAAACAATTTTCCTCAAGATAGAGCCAGATTCATATATGATGAATATAAAAAGATCCGGTCCAATTTTAAGGGCGATTTTTATCCATTGACCGAGTACTCTACCCGTCATGACAGATGGATGGCGTATCAGTTCCATCAAATAGAGGATGGAACCGGAATGGTTCTGGTCTTTCGCCGTCCCAGATGTAATGATATTGCATATTCTATATCATTGCAGGGATTGAAAGATGATAGTAATTATGAACTATGTTATGAAAATAATGGTGCAATTTGTACAAAATCCGGGAGTGAATTGAAAAACGGTATTGAAATCCGTATTCTTGATAATCCCGGTTCACAATTGATCACCTATAAACGTATGAATAAATAAATCAGATTTCTGTCTGATTTTGTATCTTGTAGTCAATAGTATTAACTGATGGGAATGATATTATGAAGTTGAAAAGAACAAAAATTTTCATGTCTTGTATTTTAACAGGAATTTTAGCTGCATTGTTGTTTTTAAATTGCTCTGCAGGTCCTCAAAAGATGGAATACAAGATCACTGATCTGGATCCGGTCAAAATTTCTGCCAATACCGAATTCAAGCCCCAATCCAAAGTATGGAAATACGACAATACCTGGTGGGCTGTTTTACCGGATTCAGAAGGCACATTTATATGGAAATTAAACGCTACGCAATGGCAAAAGACATTGCGTATTGCAGATTGGACCGACAGTCACGCAGATGTAAAATCTGTTAATGATCTGGCGCATATCCTGCTGTTCAGAGGAGAATATTCAGGTCTGGTTTCTGTCCAATATGATAAAGCCTCCGGTAAATATAAAATGTGGGAGCAAAGACCGGAAATTTCTCCAATTACCTATCATCCGGATACTGAAGCCGCGTCTATGGATATGGATTCTAACGGTCGTCTATGGAGCGCATTTGATACCCTGCATGATGTAATGGTGATTTACAGTGACGCTCCGTATACTGAATGGAGTGCCCCGGTTCCTCTTGCAAATGATATTTATAAAGATGATATTTGCGCGTTAACGGCATTACCCGGAAAAAAGATTGCGGTATTGTGGTCTAATCAAGATACCAAACGCTTTGGTTTCCGCATGCATAAAGACGGAGACGCTCCCGAAACCTGGTCTATGGACGAGCAGCCCGCTTCTCAATCCGCGTTGGATGAAATTGGTGACGGTATGGCCGATGATCATTTAAATATGTGTGTGGCTAATGATGGAACGCTTTTCGTATCTGTCAAAACCAGTTATGACACAAAAGGATATCCAAAGATTGCATTTCTACGCCGCCATTCTAACGGAACCTGGGATGATCTGGTGTATGTAGACGATGATGGCACCCGCGGGATTATCTGCCTGAATGAATTGACGAATGATGTGTTGCTGTTTTACTCATTACATCACAGAATCAAAGTCCGCAAATCTGATGCGGATGTGATTGATTTTAGTCCTGCAGAGATTGCCATCGATGCACAGTTGAACAATGCCACCGGTCCCAAGCATAATGTTACGGATGATCTGGTGATTATTGCATCCGAAGCTGATACGGCCAAGAGTGTGCTGATTCAGTGGAAGTAGGTTTTTACTGGAATGATCGCGATGCATATTTAAGCATCCTGTAATATTAGGCGGGACATTTGTCCCGTTTTCTCGTACCCTGACTCTGCATGGGTACGAGAAAAGTATGACCAGGATTGCAGGAATCAGAATAAACAGCGTTTATCCGTATTATCGCATTTCTAAACAAGAGCTTGGGAACGATTAAAAACAAGTACTGGCCCGGTTCCTGAGTAGGACGCCAGTTGGCGGACGTATCGAAGGATTAGGGCCAGTTTAAAAATATCGTAATATCGGTTAGTGAATATTTCTCAAAACGCCGGTGCTTCGATACACTCGACCGCCAATTGGCGGTCTCGCACTCAGCAACCGGCATTTTTGTTATTGATCGCGATGCATATTTATGCATCGTGTAATATTAGGCGGGACATTTGTCCCGTTTTCTCATACCCTGGTTCTGCATGGGTACGAATATCAAATAATCAGAGATGCAGGAATTAGAATAAACAGCGTTGATCCGAATTATTGCATTTCTAAACAAGATTTTCGGAACGAGTACATTTTTTACCCCGGTTGATACCGGGAAATGTACAGATTCATTTATAAAGCATACCTGTATTGATTTAGTAAACCCATTCAGCTAAAATGATTATAGCAAGGATTCTGAAAACATGAAAAAGAAAAGCATTCGTTTATTATTCATACTATTTATATTTCCCGTAATTCTATATAGTAATGATATTTATGTTTCTCCAGCTGGCAAGAATAGTAATTCCGGTAAAGAGAATGCCCCATTTTTCGATATACAAAAAGCCATCCTTAAAGCTTTTGAGTATAGAAAAATTGGTGATACGCGTCCCATTACCATTCATTTAATGCTAGGCGAGTATCATTTAAACAGGCTTGTTCGTATACCTGCTGAATTGAGTGATCTGACAATAACAGGTCAGGATGCCAAAAGTGTGAAAATCAAAGGATCACAGGTGCTGGATCTTGACTGGAAGAAATATGATCAGCATGTTTATGTCGCACCCGTTAATGAGAATATTTCATTCGACCAGTTGGTGGTTAACGGTAAAATCCAGATTCTGGCAAGGTATCCAAATTATGATGAAAATGGAGGCCATTTTCAGGGACACGCTGCAGACGCATACTCGGATGAGCGTGTAAAATCCTGGAAAAATCCGGTTGGAACGATCGTAAACGCCATGCACAAGTCAGAGTGGGGGGATTATCATTTTATCATTACCGGTATGGACGAAAACGGTAAACCCATTTTAACCGGTGGGCACCAGAACAATCGCCATGCGGAACTGCATCCTGAATATCGAATGGTAGAGAACGTTTTTGAAGAACTTGACAGTCCGGGCGAGTGGTTTCTGGACAAAGATACCCATCTGTTATATTATTGGCCCGAAAAGGAACTGGATTTGGAATCCGCTGTGTTTGAAGGGATTGTGTTAAAATCACTGATAGAGATTACGGGTAGTCAAAAGTACCCGGTTCGCAATATCAGGATCAGCAACATTACCTTTGAATATACACAGCGTACGTTTATGGAGGAATATGAACCGCTGCTGCGCAGTGACTGGACCATATACCGTGGTGGAGCTGTTTTTATTAATGGAGCAGAGAATTGTTCAATAGAGGATTGTGAATTTGTTAATCTTGGCGGCAATGTTGTTTTTACAAGCGGCTATAATCGTAATGTTTCCATATCAGGAAACCACATTCATGATTGCGGGGCGAGCGGAATTCTTTTTGTTGGTGATCCTTCTGCTGTACGTTCACCATCTTTTCAATATAAGGAATATGTGCCGCTTGATAAAATGGACACCCAGCCTGGACCAAAGAATGATCTGTATCCAAAAGATTGTATTGCCTATAACAATCTGATACACCGTACAGGCCGGACAGAGAAACAAACAGCCGGGATTCAGATTGCCATGTCAATGGGGATTACCATCAGTCACAACTCGATATATGATGTGCCGCGTGCCGGTATCAATATAGGAGATGGGACCTGGGGCGGCCATGTGCTTGAATATAATGATGTGTTCAATACAGTATTGGAAACCGGTGATCATGGTTCGTTCAACTCCTGGGGACGTGACCGGTTTTGGCTGCCGATCCGTGATAAAATGGATGAAATAACCCAAAAAAATCCTGAAATGGCCTATTGGGATGCGGTAAACACCACGGTTATTCATGATAACCGGTTTCGATGTGATCACGGCTGGGATATTGACCTGGATGACGGATCGTCAAACTATTATCTTTATAACAATTTGTGTTTGAACGGTGGTATTAAACTGCGTGAGGGATTTTTCCGTACGGTTGAAAACAATATCATGGTCAATAATGGATTTCATCCGCATGCATGGTTTGAAAACAGCGGTGATGTTTTTAGGAGAAATATTGTTTCTGCTGAACATCGGGAATACCGCATGCTGGGATGGGGCAAAGAGATTGATTACAATCTTTTTGCGGACGAGCAAACGCTTGCAAATGCCAGGGAACATGACATAGATATGCACAGCACGTTTGGAGACCCCCAATTTATTGATCCGCAAAATTATGATTTTCGTGTCAAAGATACATCACCCGCGCTAAAACTGGGATTTGTAAATTTTGCAATGGACAGTTTTGGCGTTGTTAAACCGGCTTTTAAAAAGATTGCCAAGATCCCGGAATTGCCATTGATGCTGTCTGTTAATGCCGATGGTCAAGCCGATGAGCAAATAGTAGAGTGGATGTGCGCAAAGCTCAAAAATATTACAACTCAGGGAGAACGTTCCGCTTATGGTTTAAGCAAAGCCGCAGGTGTACTGATTGACGGTATTGAAAAAAACTCGATTGCCGGAAAAACAGGATTACAAAACGGCGATGTCATAATCATGGCTGATGATAAAGACGTGGAAAATATTAAAGATTTGTTCAGTATCTACCAGGGCGTTAGCTGGAAAGGAAAGCTGAATCTGGTGATCTTTAGAAACCAGTCTGAATTTAAAGTAGAGATGGTAACAAAGTGAAAATTTTGTACCGTACTAGTGGAAACCAAAATGGTCGCGATGCATATTTATGCATCGTATAATATTAGGAGGGACATTTGTCCCATTATTCTTACATCTTTATACCGGCCCTTCGATACTCCAATCCGTCCTCAAAAGCGAATGGATTGGAACTCAGGGACCGGTCAGCGGATTTACATTTTCTCTCGTACCCTGGTTTAGCATGGGTGCTAATATAGTTCGAGTGGGTATGCAGAAATGAGAATAAACAGCGTTTATCTTTGTCATTTGCATTCCAGACGGGAGTTTGGGACGCAGCAAAATAAAAAGGAGTATATATGCTGGACGAAAAAGTAAAACAGATCCATGATTTTTGCGTGGAAAACGCAAACCCGGCAGAAGTTGAAAAAATGTCCCGGTATTTCAAAGGCGGGTTCGACGGCTATGGTCTGGACCGCCATGTGTACGAATCACAGCGGGACGCCTGGATCGAGCAATGGCAGGATGAAATGACTGTGGATGATTTTCTTGATCTGGGAGATAAGCTGACGCAGGTTGGCAAATACGAAGAGATTTCTTTTGCCATCGGATTATTGTATTCCAAGCGACTCGATTTTACCGAAAATACCTTTGACCGCATCGGCAGATGGTTTGTAAAAGGCATTGATAACTGGGCCAATACGGATGTGCTTTGTATGACCGTCATTGCATATATTATGCAGGAAAATATAATCAGTTATGAAAAACTGGGTACATGGGTAACCGCTGAATCCGAGTGGCAGCGGCGTGTTGTACCGGTTACCCTGGTTGAAATGGTTGACAAAGGATTGGAGCCGGAGACAGCCCTGCCAGTGATCGCTCCACTCATGACCGATACTTCCGAATATGTACAGAAGGGTATCGGCACGCTCTTGCGGGGACTGTGGAAAAAATATCCCAAAGCCATTGAGGATTTCCTGATGCAGTGGAAGGATGAATGCGGGCGGCTGATCATTCAATACGCCACCGAAAAAATGGACAAGGAATACCGGAAAAAATTTAGACGAGCGAAATGAACCAGGCTCGGGATTGATCGCGATGCATATTCATGCATCGCGTAATATTCGGCGGGACATTTGTCCCCGTTAGATTGTTGCGTTACCGCACAGTACTTACTTACTCCGATCCACCAACAGGCGGATTGGAATGTAATGATCACATAAACTCTGTTTATGTATTAAAAGTGTTTAAATGTTACATTTTATATCCATAATCAGATAAACAGAGTTTATCTTTGTCATTTGCGACCAAAACGGGAATTTTGGACGCAGTATACAGGCCCTTTTATAATCAAATTCGTTCTCACAAAACGTACGGATTTGAACTCGGGGACAATTCAAAGGCCTTTAATTCTTCTTGTAACCTGGCTCTGCCTGGGTGTGAAAGTTGTTGGAATAGAAAATACAAGAATTCTGTGGCAGTGAATATGAAACTGGAAAAACTAATTGGAGGGAAAATGAATTTAAAGTGTGTTGGTATTCTTTTTTTGGTAATTATTACTACAAATTTGTACTCACAAGAACAAACTGGACTTTCAGATAAAATATTTATCGATAAATTTTTTATTTCCGGTGTGTTGTATAGTTTTGATGGCGAGAATTATATTAAAGCGTCTTATCCTTTGACGGGTACATATACAGATCGTTTCAAAAGTTTGTTTTTGCAGGAAGGCCTGGAATCTCAATATTTTTCAAAGTCAGTAAAGAAGCAAAAAGCAAGTTCATTGTTCGGCATGTTTGCCGGTGGTTTGATAGGTTTTGCATGGGCAAATTCACTTTCGGATGATCCTCTGTTGGATAATAGTACAAGTAAATATTTTTATATTTCTGCTGCTGTATTGTTAACAGCAAGTTTTACATTTGATGCTTCAAGTTATAAAGATTTAGGTGTTGCTGTTAAAATTCGTAATGACAGGTATAATAACTAATAAAGAGGGGACTAGATTAATGTTAAAAAGAAAATTTTTAATATTTATTATTTTTGTTATAACAACTTTATTATTTTCATGTGCTTTTAGAAGCGTTTCGACTTATAAAATAGCACAAGGTTTCGAAATAAAAGACTCTGAACCCTTGAGTTTAATCTGGTGTGATTATACTCTGTTAAAAAAGAACATCTTTTCAACTGATATTTATGATTCACAAAATATGGTGGCATCCATATTAATGCAACAATTAGATGTTTTTGAGTATAATGTTATTGATGATAGAAATGTTTTACCAACAGACAAATTAAAATTAGAGAAAATTAATTTTGAAATTGATAAATGTATTAAACAAATTCAAAAAAACAATAACAGTAAAGATGGTTTTTTAAATGTATCTGTTGGTAAAGATATAACAGACTTGGCTGAATTGTCTTCTGTTAATGTAGGACTTTTCTGTAAAGCTGAGGGAACCTTTGATTCAAAAGGGAAATCAATATTAATAAGTGGTGGATTAAACAAGTTAAATATAACTTTATTACTAGTTGACCTTGATACTGGCAAGGTATTATGGTATTGTCTAAAGTATTCAGCTTTTGACCCAACGAACGAAGAATGTATTGAATCTCTAATTAAATCGTTAATGTTGGAATTCAAGTATAAAAGGAATTTTGATCCCTACAAGTTGCTATATAGGGGAAAACGTAATGTCACAGTTTTTATGTTAGATAGATCCAAATATACCGGCAATTTACTTTCAACCAAAGGACTTTATCTTACTATTGAAGGTTTTGATGGAAAAACCAGGGATTTACATTTTAAAGACATAAGTGGTTTTAGATTTGATAGTTAAGAATTTATCCTTTGATCGCGATGCATATTCATGCATCGTGTAATATTAATCTGGATATTAGTCACGTTATTCAAACATTTTTATGCCGGCCCTTCGATACTCCAATCCGTCCTCAAAAGCGGACAGATTGGAACTCAGGGACCGGTCAGAGGTCTTAAATTTTTCTCATACCCTGGCTCTGCCTGAGTGCGAATAACGTAATAGTAAAGATGCGTGAATCAGAATAAACAGAGTTATTGTGTTCCCAAACAGGAGTTTGGGAACGAGTCAGCGGGTGTTTTGCAAGTAATAAATAATGTAAGATATTAATAATCAGTGAAAAGGAAATATGCGAATACTCTTGTGGAATGTACAATGGGCTTCAAATACGAATGATCGCGGTCAAAAAGTAAAAAATATAATTGAAAATTATGATCCTGATATATGTTGTATAACTGAAAGTAATGAAACTATTTTGCCTAATGATGGATATATAGTTGATTCTTTTTTTGATTATGGATACAAGATTAAACCGGGCAGACGTAAAGTAATATTATATTCAAAAAAGAAATGGATAAACATTGATCAAACGGGATCCATTATAATGCCTGGTGGTCGATTTGTTTCTGCTGTGACAGATACTGCCTGGGGTCCTGTACAGTTCATCGGTGTATGCATCCCCTGGAAAGAAGCTCATGTGAGAACAGGCCGCAAAGATCGGCAAGCCTGGCAGGATCATTTATCGTATATTAACGGATTAAAAGAATTTTTACAATATAATAACAAATACCCCAAGATAATATTGGGAGATTTTAATCAAACCATACCTAAAACCCGTGCACCGAAAAATATTTATAATGAACTAATTACAATGATTGGTGATGATTTTCAAATAGTCTCTGAAAATATTTTAGATGACAATAATAAACTTTCTATTGATCATTTATTGACAGATATACCTTTGAAAAAAGTTGATTATGAGATCATTTCAAAAGTTGATAATGATGGTAAAAACTTGTCTGATCATTTTGGACTTGTATTTGATTTAATCTAATTAGTTTATTCTCTTACCCTGGCTCTGTCTGGGTGCTGATGTTGTTAGCATGAGGCTTGTAGGGAAAACAAGTTCTGGACCGGTTCCTGAGTAGGCCGCCAGTTAGCGGACGTATCGAAGGATTAGGGCCAGTTTAAAACTTTTTCATATCAGGTTATCATGTAGTGTCTAAACGCCGGTGCTTCGATACGCTCGTCCGCCTATTTGCGGTCTCGCACTCAGCAACCGGCATTAAAGTTTTGAAATTCCTTTATCGCGATGCATATTCATGCATCGTGGAATATTCGACGGGACATTTGTCCCGTTAGATTGTTGCGTTACCGCACAGTAATTACTCATTCCTATCCGCCAACCGGCGGATTGGACGCAGTATAGAGGTTCTTTTTTATTCTAATCCGTGCTTTAAAAAAGGACGGATTTGAACTCGGGAATAAGAAAAAGAGCTTTCTATTAATCCCAACAAACATTTCTATTGCTTTTCAATCATAAAATTTTTAACTCTAGATAATATCAGATATCCGGGATAAACGGATATTCAAAATTCCATTTTCATTTCTTGCTGAAAAGAAAAGGAGTTGTATATGAAAATCAATGCAGTTTTGATTTTGGGGCTTTTACTTTCCACAACTATTTTTGCCAGACAATTCTACGATGTAAAAGAGTATGGCGCAAAGGGAGACGGCACCACCAAGGATACCCAATCTGTGCAAAAGACCATAGATGCCTGTAACCAAAACGGCGGGGGGACGGTGTATTTTTCACCAGGGACCTATTTGCTGGGTAGTTTGCACCTCAAGGACAATGTAGCACTGCATCTGGAACATGGTGCAACGCTGTTAATGAGTACCGATGAAAATGATTTTGATCCCTATGAAACACTGGACTTTCCTAACGACTCGGACCATGAAACCAGTTTTTTCCACAATGCCCTGATCTGGGGAGAGGATGTTAAACACATTGCCATTACCGGCAGCGGGATTATTGATGCCAACCGCAAAAAACGCGGCGGCCCCAAGCCTATTGCTCTGAAACGCTGCAAGGATGTAATCATTAAAGACATAACCATTCTCAATTCACCCAATTACTGCATCAGTATGCTGGGTACGGATTATGTCAATATTGATGGCGTTACTCTGTTGAACGGATATTGCGACGGTATTGATCCCGATGCCTGCAAACACGTCAGAATTTCCAACTGCCATATCGAAACCTGGGATGATGCCATTGTACCCAAGGCCAGTTTTTCACTGGGTGAGCGTCGAGCCACTGAATTCCTTACCGTTACCAATTGTCAGCTTGCTACCAATTGCAATGCTTTCAAACTGGGTACAGAATCCGGTGGGGATTTTAAATATATTACATTCAGCAATTCTGTGATTTTTAAACGTGATACGGGACGACTGGCAAGATCCGGTATTTCGCTCGAATCGGTGGATGGTTCCAATATTGACGGTGTTACCATCAGCAATATTTCCATACAAGATGTCCAATGTCCCATTTTCCTGCGTTTGGGAAACCGTGGTCGTGATATGGAAACGCCGGTCCCCGGTACGTTGAAAAACGTTATTATAAGCAATGTCACTGTCGCCAGTGCAGATTATCCCATGCTTCTTGCTGGGATCCCTGATCATCCCGTAGAAAATGTAATATTGGATAATATCAAAGTGGAATATGCCGGAGGGGGGACTCAAGAACAAAGAGATATTAGTGTTCCCGAGTTGATAGACGGTTACCCTGAAGCTACCCGGTTTGGTGATTTACCGGCGTTTGGATTATATGCCAGACATGTAACAGGTTTAAAGCTGGAGGATATTGCAATCACACTCTTGAATACAGATTACAGATATGGATATATTTTTAATGATGTGAATAATCTTGAAATTGAATCTGTTTCCGCTCCCGGCAATTACAGCAAATCTGTATTACATTTTTATAACGTTCAGAATGCCTTTATAAGGGACTGTATGCCGTTTAGTTTTGTTACCACATTTTTGTCTGTAAAAGGAGACAAAACCCGAGATATTTCTCTGATGAACAATGATTTTAGTAACGTCACATTTATCTTTGAAATGAGAGAAGAAGTGGATGCCAATCAGGTGCGAATAAATAATCCAGATAATGAAAAGCCATAATTATTGCGTTCCCAAACAGGAGTTTGGGAACGAGTAAAAATAAAAAGTCATGGCCCGGTTCCTGAGTAGGCCGCCAGTTGGCGGACGTATCGAAGGATAAGGGCCAGTTAAAACTTGATCGCGATGCTTATTCATGCATCGTGAAATATTATGCGGGACATTTATCCCGTTACTCTGATTTTGGATTTAGTACCAAACAATAAACACCTCAATCTGTCTTTTGGGGAAGACGGATTTGAACAATCCTTATTTAAACAATTCTTTTTTTATTTCATGTAACTGTCCCGTTTTTGCCTCATCCAGGTCTTTTTTATATATATCAAATTTAATATTCGAATCCTAAACCAATAGAGCTTTCTTGATGTTTTATGATGTTATAGAGATTCCCACAAGCTCTTTAATATCAATTAATTATGTGCTTTTAATCTTTGGCGATTAAGTTTGCTTTTTAATCTTACTTGTTGTCTTTTTCCTCAAATGGCATTATATTTGATGCTTTGCAAATTGACTTTTTTAACACGAATATAAAGAACTTGAAATCTGATATGCAGTAACACCTGTTTACCTTGAACCAGAATTTTATTTTAATAAACCTAATACACATTCAACTGAAGGAGTTGCAAATGAAAACAAGAATAACCATACTTGGCGTTATATTATTGTCTGCCAGCTTATTATTTGGTGCTTTTAACTGGGTTACCTACACAGCCGATGAATTTAATATTCAGTTCGACATTCCCTCCAATTGGGAAGTTGAAATTGATAATGATGAGGATGTTCCCAGCTTGATGGCTAGTGATCCCGATGGTGAGATTGTTTTTATGACAATGGCATACAAAGATGTAAATATCACCACCGAAGGTTTGTTTGATCAGGCTGTTGAAAGCCTTGATATTGCCATTGATGGTGAAGCTGAAGAAGGTGAACATAATGGTATGGATATTTGGTACGGTTATGGTACTTCTGTTATTGAACATACCCGCGTTGCGATTATCATTTTGGCTGCAACTTATGATGAAAATAATTATATCACCTATCTCTTTACTGAACTCAACAAGTTTGATGATAATGAAGAGATTATGAGTAGAATTTTTGAAAGTTATTCTCCTATCAATTAATACTGATAAAATCTACCCAGATATTTTTATATTCGGTTTGAAAATATTTCAAGGGCTTTATCCGGAATACAACCGGGTAAAACCCTTTTTTTTATAAAATCCACAATTATCCCCTTATTCTACATACTCGACTCATATTCCATTTTAAAATCCCTTTGACTCTCTGCTGTAAAACTCTTATTTTCTAAAAATATTAACAGGAGCTGAATATGCAGATATTAAAGAAATTATATCAGGTTGGGGGAGATTTAAACGGAGTAACCTGGGATGGAGTTGATGTAGAAGCATATAATGATTGTAATACTTATATAATTGAACGTCCCGAGGGTCTGATTCTTGTGGATTGCGGTTGCGGCGATACCCTTGAGCAGATTTTTGATAATATGCGTTATTGGGATCTTGATCCCAAAGCCATCCGCTATTGTATTTTAACGCATCCACACATGGATCATACAGGAGCCGGATATCTATTGAAACAGATGGGAGTCTCTATTATATCCAGTCAGGAAACAGCGGAAGCTGTTTCTGCCGGAGATGAACGGTGTTGTCCTTATTTGTATCATAAAACCTTTACATCGTTCACTGTCGATAAAATTGTATCTGATGGTGAAATATTCAACCTAATGGGAATTGATTTCAAAGCAATGCATTTACCCGGACACAGTATGGGATGCACGATTTTCTTTTTTAAATATGAAGGCAAATCTATTGTCATCAGTGGAGACGTAATAGGAACCTTGCTGGCTGGTGATTTTGGCTGGAGCGGTTCTATTGATTTTGATCGTAGTATTTATATGAATTCTTTGCAGCGTTTTGCTAAAATTGATACGGACATGATGCTGCCTGGACATGGATTGATCTATTTTCATAAACCACGCAGACGAGTTGAAGAAGCTTTTAATTCCGCATTGATGCAATGGCGGGGATAAATTTTAAATTTTGAAATAAGCGAGAGAACGAAATGGATTTAGGATTGAATGGTAAAACTGCGCTTCTGATGTCTAGCACAAACGGTTTGGGATTTGGTTGTGCACAGGCATTGGCTGCTGAAGGAGTCAATGTTGTTATTAATGGGCGTAATACTGATCGGGGCATGAAAGCGGTAGAAAAACTCGATGGAAAAGCTTATTTTATACAGGCTGATATTTCTAATCCTGATGAAAGAAAAAGGCTTTATGAACAAGCTCGTGAATATTTGGGTCCCATTTCAATCCTGGTTACAAATGCTGACGGTCCTTCTGCCGGGGCATTTACATCAAAAAATGCTAATGACTGGCAAAAAGCTTTTGAATTGGTAATGCTTTCGGCTATTGATATGGTGAAATATTGTATGCCTGATATGGTCAATCAGAGATTTGGGAGGATAGTAAATATCAGTTCAACATCTGCCAAAGAAATAACACCCGGTACAACGCTTGCCAATAGTTTAAAACCAGGATTATTAGGGGCATTGGGTACTCTGGCCCGTGAAAACAGTTCATCTGGTGTTACTGTAAACAGTATTTTACCGGGACCTTTTGATACAGACAGAATTCGTCAGTATGCTGTAAAAACAAGCGGAATATCTGATATAACAGCTGACCAGGCTTTGAAATTATACGCAGACAAAACTCCAATGAAACGATTGGGAACGATAAATGAATTTGGGGCATTGTGTGCGTTTTTATGTTCTCAATATGCGGGATATATCACCGGGCAAAGTATAGTGATTGACGGAGGGCAGGTAAATTTACTATTCTAGTTTGTATGGAAATCTATTATAATTCATGAAAACAGATCCCGAAGGGAATGACATAATGCTGCCAGGACATGGATTAATCTATATCCGCAAACCGAGACGACGCGTTCAAGAAGCAGTTAATTCTGCTTTGATGCAGTAAAGAAGGTAGAAAAAAGGAGTTTAATATGGGAAATTTGACATATTTTTCCGGTCAAGATATTGAATCCATGGACAGGTTTTACCGTACCAATCTTATCAATACTTTATCCGGATACAAACCGGTCATGTTGATTGGTACCCTTTCTGATGACAATGTTCCCGAACCTTGCGGTATTTGAAAATATTGTTCATATAGGCGCGAATCCGCCTTATATTGGATTTATTCAGAGACCCATTTTAAAAGATTTCAGCCATACCTACCATAATATTATACAAACCGGTGTATACACCTTGAACCATGTACACAAGGATTTTGTGGAAAATGCCCATTATACATCGGCAAAATTTGCTGCGGATGTATCAGAGTTCGAGGCATGTGGTTTGACGATGGAAATGCAGGAGGGATTCAAAGCGCCTTTTGTTGCTGAAAGTAAGATCAAGATGGGATTGCGGTTTGTACAGGAAATCCCTATTACATTAAATGATACCAAATTGATCATTGGACAGGTTGAACATGTATATGTCCAAAAATCTGCATTAATGGATGATGGCCGTTTGCAATTAAATGCTGTGGATGATGTTTGTGCATCGGGGTTGGATATGTATCATGAGGTAAAAATGATTGCCGAATATCCCTACGCTAAAGCTGATAGTATACCGGATATTTCAAAATAGAATAGAGGGATTTAAATAATAAAAAACCCGGAAGATCAAAACCTTCCGGGTTAACTGTTTTCTTATAAAACCCATCCATCGCGGTATTCGCGTTGTACATAGGCGTTTGCAGTTTCGTCGTTGGTCACTTTCATATTGGGACCGTCCCACAACAGGCGTTTTTGCGGAAAACGTACTGCCAGGTTACCCATAAGGACCATCTCGGTCAACGGACCGGAATAATCAAAATTAGAACATGCTGGATCTCCGCCTTTACATGCGGCAACCCAGTTTGCTTCGTGACCGGACTCTCCACCCGGAACTCTTTTCAACGTAGGTTCAGGTTTCTTGTATTCCTGCATTTTGGTTTCAGGGATCAAACGAACACCTTTACCATAGCAACCGGTCATAATGGTGCCTTTGTCACCAATAATCAGCAAACCACCGTCTTCGTCACCCATGCGGCGACCCTCTTCCAGCTCATCAGGTCTTGGTGGCATCAAACCACCGTCCCACCATGTCAGTTTAACAGGCGGCATACCTTCACGTTCAGGGAATTTGTAACGTACGATTGTAGAGCGTGGGTACGTTTCGTTTTTCGGTTCGGTATATTTCCAGAATCCTTCCCAATAAGTTGAAATGTTGCCTTCAACACTTTCAGGATATTTTAATTTCAATGCCCAGAAAACCGGATCAAGAATATGACAGCCCAGATCTCCCAGAGAACCGGTACCAAAATCCCACCACGCGCGCCAGCGTTCAGGCAGATAAGTTGGATGATAAGGACGATACGGGGCAGGTCCCAGCCACATATCCCAGTCTAAAGTTTCAGGAACGGGTGGGGTTTCAGACGGACGATCTACTTCAATACCCTGCGGCCAAACCGGACGGTTGGTCCATGCGTGAACGGTATGAACGTTGCCAATGGCGCCATCCCAAATCCATTCACAAAGCATGCGTGCGCCGTCATTCGAGTGACCCTGGTTACCCATTTGGGTAGCCACACCATATTTACGGGCAGCTTCGGTGAGCTTGCGGGCTTCGAAAACCGAGTGGGTCATGGGTTTTTGAACATATACGTGTTTGCCTTCTTCCATGCATGCAAGCGCAACAAAGGCATGTGTATGGTCAGGAGTCGCAACAATAACAGCATCAATATCTTTTTGTTTTTCAAGCATTACACGGTAGTCGTGATATTGTTTAGCTTTAGGATAGAGTTCCCAAACCGGAGCGGCATAAGCTTTGTCTATATCACAAAGCGCAACAATGTTTTCAGTTGTAGCAACATGTCTGGTATTGTTTTTACCCATACCTCCAATACCCACACAAGCGACATTCAATTTGTCACTGGGAGAGAGCTCGTCCGTTCCGCCCAATACATGACGGGGAACAATTGTAAAAGCGGTTGCCGCGGCAGCGCCTTTAATAAAGGTACGACGACTCACCTGTTCTTTGTCGTCCTTTACATTTTTGGTTGGTTCCATAGTAATCTCCTGAAATTAAAAATTCTTGTATGCTCTATTTAACCATTTACCCTTGATTATATATTAGCTGTTTTTAATCATTTTCTTTTTGTCAAGCGGTTGAATATTTTCAACAATCCAGTTGCGCATTTCCTGACCTTCCGGAGTCTGCTGGGGATACGATATAAAATCGAGTTCAAATCCGAGCGCCTGTTCAAGCTTGAGGGCAAGAATAGGCCAAATCGCTCCAATATCACCAACTACGGGAATGCTTTTTTCGAGTCTTGCAAATCCAGACATCTCCATTCTAAAGGGGATATCCATCAGCTTGGTTTTAGGTAATCCTTTATCTATGGCTTCCTGAACAGTGCTTGAATTTTTTTCAAAGTCCCAGGCTTTTTGCAGATTGGGGTCTGTATCGATACGTATAAGTGATTTTCCATCCAGACTGTAGGTTTTGTAACCTTCCCAGTGTGCCCAGATTCCATGACCGGTATAGGTTTCGAATGGGCCGTCATGGATTTCCTGAGTCAATGCCACTGCCGATTCGATAATTACATCTGCACTGGCCATCATTCTTGAAATTTGTGTTGAACGTTCGATTATAGATATAGAGTCACCAATTGCCAGGCCTACCATACCACCACCAACTAGCTGTGGAAGCGTAACCAGCACCGGTACACCTTTTTCAAATCCTGCACCCAGCATGGTCATGCGATCTGAACCAGCACCTGCAATAAATTCAAAGGATTTACCTTTACTTTTGGCCATAATCATTATTTCTTTGGCAAGGTTTTCGGTCCGTAAACCCATGGGGTAAGCCATATTACCTGCGGCTTTAATAATGGTTTGGCCATCCGTTTCAAGAGTTTTATTGATGAGTTCTTTGTCCAGCAGCATTTCCTGCTCAAGAATGGATGTCCATTCATCTGTCAGAATAGTTGCTTCAAAAATGTCACCACGCGGCAGAATTGCGGGATTAAAACCCAGCTTTTTACCATCAACACGTTTAACGCGATCAAGGGCGCCGGCCATTTCATGCGCAATGACTGCCGAACTGGTGGTAACACCATCGATAATGCCTTTATGTATAAGCTCTGCAATCAATGTGGTGATGCCTTCATGAACATTGGGACCGCTGCCTGTAACAACAACCACTTTGCCGTCTTTTTGTTTTGCGGAAATGATACTGTTTAATGCTTGTTCCACCTGATTTTTAACTGTTGGATCAAGACTGTTATACAGGTTTTCTATTACGGATCGATTTACAGCCATAATATTATTACTCCATATTGTTGATGATTTTTACAACAGCTTCCAGATCTTGCGGTGTATCTACACTCATGCCGGATTCTTTGGTACAGGTTGTTTCTGCGACATAAATTTTATGTCCGTTTTCAAGGACCCTTAATTGCTCCAGCATTTCAATTTTTTCAAGAGGAGAGGGGGATAGCTTCGCTATGTTTAGAATAAAATCTCTGCGATAAACATAGAGTCCCACATGTTCAAATACATCTATATCCTGTCCTTCACGCGGATAGGGTACCAGCGAACGGGAAAAATATAATGCAAAGTTGTCAAGATCTGTTACCACTTTGACAACCGCTGGGTCCTTGTAGCTTTCCTGACCAATTTTTACTTTTAATGTGGACATTTGTATTTCGGGATTCTCAAGCATGGGGGCAACGGCTTCATCTATCATACGTGCGTCAAACAGGGGCTGGTCTCCCTGGATGTTGACCACAATATCACAATCAACCTTGTCCATAACTTCAGCAATGCGGTCGGTTCCGGATTGGTGGTGGGCTCCTGTCATGACTGCTTTACCGCCAAAACCTTCAACCACATCCATTACTTTTTGATCATCTACAGCAACATAGAGATCATTTAACAATTTTGATTTTTGAGATTGCTCATATACCCTTTGGATCATGGATTTTCCCGCAATGTCAGCAATGATTTTACCGGGAAACCGGGAAGAGCCATACCGGGCCGGGATGATTCCAACAACGTGCATTATTGGTCCTTTCCGTTCAGGATTCAGTTCCGATCATAATCGGATATTAACAGAATTTATAATTACAATGATAGTTTGCAGAGAGTATTATATGTTTTGTTAATAGCGGCATTTTTACCATTTTGCGTCAAAAAACATGTGAATGATTATAAGCATAATTTGAGTTGAACGCAATAGTTTTTTTGAGGCTCAAATTGAAGTGAATTAAAAATGTTTGTTTTTTCTATTTGAATATTTGTGTGAAATAAATATTATAATATGGGTATTAAAAATCGAACACCTTGAATAATTTTTACGTCTTAATAATAAAAAGCGGATATGAATTGATTCCTGTTCATGAAAAAATTCTGATTTATCTTGTAAAACAGAATGATAGGAGTGCAGCTGAAAAGTTGATAAAGGCCAATTATAAACAGGTCTATTCAATCATTTTGAGTTTTTGCAAGCACAAGCAAACTGCAGAAGATCTAACACAGGAAACCTTTATTAAAATTTGGCAAAATATTAAAGGCTTTAATGGAAAATCCAGGTTTTCAACTTGGTCTTATAAAATTGCTTATAATACATTTCTGGACTGGCAAAGAAAACAAACCTTGTTAAATGATGATCAGATACTTGAAAAGTTTAGTGATTCATACATAGAGTACAATGATTATTTGACAGATATAGAATCTGTTTTTTTAATTGAACAAATTAACCAACTACCACAAAAACTAAAGGTTGTTATTACTTTACATTACCAACACGAGCTGTCCATATCAGAGATTGCTACAATACTTGAGATACCCAATGGAACAGTGAAATCACGTTTAAATGCTGGTTTGGAACAACTGCGTCAAAATAAAAATGTGCAGGAGTTGAAATGAAGAAGGAAAAAAATATTGATAACAGGTTAAAGCATGTATTTGAATCTGAACATGAGCCGGATGAAACCCTGTTAAGAAAACTTATTTCTGAGATACCCTTTCAGAATAATTATCCGGTTAGCATATATAAACTGGCAATAGCCGGTATTTTGATCATCATCCTGCTTGTTTGTTCAATTCAGCAAGTACCCATCAATCAGGATTTTACTCCTACCCTCATTGTTACAGCGGAAAGGATTACAATTTCTGAATTTACCCCAACCCAGGTTGTACAATTGACTAATAAAGACAGGATTTCATCAGAAGGAGCATCAGATGAATAAGCCGATTTTAATTTTATTTATATCCTTTTTGTTCTGTTCTCGTATTCATGCACAGGATGTATTTGTAAGCATTGAGCAATATGAATACAGTTATCAATCAAAGCAACTGACCCGAATCGGTAAGATGCACACCCGCATTGCAGACATGGACCCTTATTGTGTCCTGTTGATCCATGATAATCAAATTGTTTCGGATTGTACAAACGGGGCTTGTTTTACACGGTTGAATAGTGACGATATTGCAGAACTTCAAAAAGCTTATAAAAGAAACGGACAGTATTTTAACAAAAGGTGGAATATTGGATTTACACCGGTTTTTGAGGACATTGAGAATTTTAAAATCAGGGATATAATTTTTAATGTTGAGCAGTTTACATACATACCCGAGAGTGATAATCAGTATAAACTGGATTATTACTCCCTGAACAAAAAACAGATTGCCCGGCAGTTTGCAAAAGTTGCAAATAGTTCGCCTTTAAAGGATTTTATTGATGACGGTAGCGAGAAATTGCTGTTATATCAGGATGATAAAAAGATCATATTCAACTCGTTCTGGTTCGAGTCTGTTTCAGCGTCCGTATTAAATGAACCGTTTAAAGATTTTGTATCGTATTTTCGTGATATTGATTTAGTCAAAATTCCATGGAATTTTGATTTAAAATACAGTCCCTCAATAGGACATGACCAGGTTTTCACAAATGTTACGCCCTTGCAATCCCTAAAGATACCAGTAAAAAAAATTAAAGCCAATACTGGCGGCGATTTAGAGTACAACCTTTGGGTGACCTGTGTCCCTACTGATACAAAAGATAAAGATAACACTATTGAGGATTTTCATTTTTTAATCGAATTTTGTTTGTTACAGGAAGTAATAATACGTGACAAAAATAATAATATTGTTTCGGAAAAAAGATTTCCCATGAAAACGTTTCTGGTAATGGATGAAAAAAGCGTTGTGGAAATCCAATTGTCCGATAATAAAGCAATACTGGATGAAATGGGGCAGGATATTGCTGATTTAAAATTGGATGAAATTATAGAGAGCATTTTCCTCAAACCTGTATCAGTTAAATAAATACGTGGGGATGTTGAACCCGGAATATTTTTCCGGTATTTCTTATTTTCTGTTTGCTCAGGGGTTTTATTTTCTTATTTTATATTATTCATTCTGATAAATCGTTTGGTATGCAGTGCCTGTTCCTGTTTTAATAATCTGTTTAAGAAATGCGTCATTGAAATTAAATACGACTTTGGTTAAGAGGGTAAATATGAAGAAAGCATGGATTGTACTGATCGCTTTGTTTTTAGGCTGCGGAACACGAACAAAATTGCACGATTATCCAATTTCTGCTTTGGATGTAAAAAATGTAGAGCTAATAGATGGATTCTGGCTGCCCATTATCAAAACTGTGCAGGAAAAGACCATTCAATATGCGTTTGATAAATGCAGTACCGAGGGCCGCATGGACAATTTTCTCATTGCCGGCGGAGAACTTGAAGGTAAAACCTGCGGTAAAATGCCATTTGATGATACCGATCTTTACAAGATCATAGAAGGTGCTTCTTACTCTTTAATCAGCGCACCTGACCCGAAACTCAAAGCCTATATCGACTCGGTTATTGCAATCATTAAAGTGGGACAGGAAGTAGATGGATACCTGACTACCTGGCGAACCATTGATCCTCATCATCCTCCTGCAAAATGGGTGAATCCCGGTGAGCGCTGGGAGCACCTGGGTGCGAGTCACGAACTGTACAACAGCGGCCACATGTTTGAAGCGGCTGCTGCCAATTATTATGCAACAGGGGATACGGTATTTTTAAATATTGCTTTGAAAAACGCGGACCTGCTGACAGAGGTTTTCGGTCCCGATAAATTGCAGGCAACACCGGGACACCAGATTGTAGAGACCGGCCTGATCAAACTTTATCGGATCAGTAAAGATGAGAAATATCTGGAGCTGGCAAAATATTTTCTGGACCAGCGCGGCGACTCTTTGTCCCATGATTTGTATGGAGCATACAGCCAGGACCATCTGCCGGTGACAGAACAGGATGAGGTTGTAGGCCATGCGGTGCGTGCTGTGTACATGTATGCGGGCATGACCGATATTGCCGCTATCTATGGAGATTCAGAGTATTTAAAAGCAGTAAATGCGCTTTGGGAAAATATGGTCGGCAAGAAAATGTATCTTACCGGTGGTATTGGTGCCAGACACAGCGGAGAATCTTTTGGCGACAATTACGAGCTTCCCAATTTAACCGCATATAACGAGACTTGTGCCGCAATAGGAAGTATTTACTGGAACCAGCGTCTGTTTCAACTGACAGGCAATGCAAAATATATCGATGTGATTGAACGGACGCTTTATAACGGAATGCTTGCAGGTCTGTCACTTGACGGCACCCACTTTTTCTATCCTAATCCTCTTGAGGCAGATGGTGAATACAAATTTAACCAGGGCTCGCGCACCCGTCAAGGCTGGTTCGATTGCTCCTGCTGTCCCACAAATATCATCCGGTTTGTACCGTCCATTCCCAATCTGATTTATGCGGTCAATGAGGATAGCCTTTATATCAACCTGTATGTGGGAAGTAATGCCCGGTTTAATATCAATCATACGGATATGCGTCTTGAACAGACTTCCGGGTTCCCCTGGAATGGCAATGCAGAGATCAAACTGGATCTGGAAAAAGAGACCCGCATGACCCTCAAACTGCGTATACCGGGATGGGTGCTTGACCGTACATTACCGGGAAATCTGTACAGCTATTCATCCAACAGTGCTATGGAGTTTTCGATTTTGATTAATGGTGAGCCCGCTGACTACAAGTATAACAAAGGCTTTGCGGAAATTACGCGGACGTGGAAAAAAGGGGACCATATTGAATTAGAGTTCTCCATGACCATCAAACGGATCATTGCAGATACCCGGGTGGCAGAAGACCATGGCAAGACTGCCATTGATTACGGTCCCATTGTGTATTGCGCGGAAGAAATTGATAATCCGAATTTTATGGAATTGCTTATTAATGGCGGAACCCAATTTGACATTGAACACAGGGATAATTTGTTGAATGGAGTAAATGTGATCTCGGCAAAAAATCCTGATATGATGCTAATACCCTACTATGCCTGGTCAAACCGGGGCGAAGGCAAGATGAAAGTGTGGTTTGGAAAATAATAATGATGTCTTGATTTGTTTGTGTTATCAGTGTTCAGTCTTTGATATAATGTATGTTTCTTGCTTGAGGTGTTATTGATGAAAAATCTAAAATTTGTTTTCTTTTTATTTGTGTATTGTTCTAGTATTGCCGGATTTGCAGCAAATTTACCAGACCTGGAATTTGTCTCTGTTCCTGCCGGAAGTTTTATGATGGGCGCTGATCTGGGACCCGAATACATCACTGCTGAAAAAGCGATATTCATCCAGGATGAACTCCCTGCAAGATCGGTTACCCTTACACAGTCATTTGAAATGTCCAAATACGAGATCACCAACGCGCAATATGAATTGTTTGATCCTGATCATGCAAAATTACGCGGCAAGGCCTGGGGCATGAGTGCCAATGATAATGAGGCTGTGGTATATGTCAACTGGAACGATGCTGTGGCGTTTTGCAAGTGGATGTCGCAAAACGATCCTGACCATGATTACCGTTTACCCACCGAAGCGGAATGGGAACATGCTGCACGAGCCGGAACCCGTACACCCTATATTGATGGTGTGAAAGAGGATATCTATGATCACAATCCTTTGGGCGATCTGCTTTTTGATCAGAATATCATTTTCCCCTGGCTGGTAACACGGGGCAACCGTCCCGCGAACGGTATCGCCTGGACTACCCCAAAAGATGTGGACCTGACTGTTGGACGGGAAGGCCCAAACGCATGGGGATTGTATGACATGAGCGCAAATGTGCAGGAACTGTGCATGGACTGGTACGGTCCATATGCAGCATCGGACACCCTTGATCCTGTTGGCTATGTGAATGGAGATTCCAAAGTCGTCCGCGGTGGTTGTCATAATGTCTATATCCAAACATTGCGTGCGGCAAACCGTACCTCATCCGGCAGAACCGACCGACATTTTCTGATGGGATTCCGGCCCGTGCGGGTACCCAAGGGACAAGCCTTACCCAAACCTTATTTACAGCACGAATCCAAAATCTGGGCACAACATGTAAATTCTGAAAAATATCAATGGTCATCAGACAGTCCCCGGTCCTATTTCGAATTAAAATCCTTATATAATATTGTTGAAACCTACAACAGTCCCGAACTGATGGAGCAGTTTAGCATTCCGCTGTATACCCATAATCACTCTCCGGCAATCACCTGGGGAGAGAATGGGGATCTGCTTATGGCGTGGTTTACCGGGGAGAGCGAAAAAGACCAGGCATTGACTGTGCTGGCCCTGCGTGCGAGACGACAGGCATCCGGTGAGCTGGTGTGGGATGATCAGGTAACCGAGTTTTACAAAGAAGCGGATCGGAACATGCACGGAACCCAGCTGTGGAACAATGCAGTCAGGTTGGCAAATGGATTTGACGAACCCTTTACGCTGTATCGACTCAATGGTATCAGCACGGACGGCAGATGGTCCAAACTCTCTCAGACATTCAGCAAAAGCACCGACAATGGCGTTACCTGGTCGGAACCGGTGACCATTAAACAGGGAGTAGACGATTTTCACCTGGAAGCGGATCGCAACCAGCCGCAGGGAAATGTGTTTGTGCTTCAAGATGGCAGCTTTATTTCCTTTTCGGATGGCTCACCTGTGGGCGGCAGCGGCTCAACGGTCAATATCAGTAAGGATGGTGGAAAGACCTGGGCTGTGCAAACAGAAAAGGCAGGGCCTCCGGGAATTCATATTGCAGGTGTTGAACTGTTAGATGGCAGGATTTTGTGCTTTGACCGCGATAGTGGAGATACTTTTGGCAATATGCCCATGTGTTATTCGGATGATCAGGGTAAAACGTTTTCCGTTCACAAATCTATATTTCCGTCTATCAGTTCGGTTATGCGTTCAGCGCTCATTCGTCTGGAATATTCAGATACCTCGCTTGATCCCAACGGGTTGGGCAGAAAACCGATTCTGTTTGTCAGCATTGCACCCAAAGGGATTGAGGGACTGGATGCCAATGGAAATCCTGCAACCCTTTTGGGCAGTTATGCCGCATTGTCCTGGGATGAAGGCAAGACATGGCCCATTATCCGGGTGTTGAGCAATGTAAAACAAGGGGAGGAGAGACATCTTGCCGCTCCCTGGAACGAGCAATTTGTGCTGGACTCTACACATGGCCAGCCGCATTCATACTGGGCAGGCATCCAAACCCCGGACGGCATTATCCATTTGAGCGACAGCAGGTTGTATTATGCATTTAATCTTGCGTGGGTGATGGGGAGATAAGTTTTGTAATTATGGTCCGGCTTGCTGTTTCTTAAGTAGGCAGTATTCAAAAATTTTCAGATTCACTGAAAAACGATTGTGACAGAGATTATCTCTGTCACGATAAAAGGCTCTGCACAACATATTCATGCCAACCTTCCGGAGGTAGAAAATCCTGATTAAATGGAATTTATTTTACATTCATAAGGTTTAGTAAAAATCTATTTTACCTAACATTTGTTTTTGTTAATCAAGGAGATGTAAACATGTTCAAAGAGTTTAAAGAATTTGCCATGCGTGGAAATGTCATTGATATGGCGGTGGGTATTATTATCGGTGCGGCTTTTGGAACAATCGTAAAGTCCTTGGTGGCTGACATTATCATGCCGCCCATTGGTCTGCTTTTGGGAAATGTTGATTTTACGAATCTCTTTCTGGTATTAAAAGAGGGTACTGCTGCTGCCGCTCCTTATGCATCTTTGGCTGACGCGCAAGCAGCCGGGGCAGTTACATTGAATTACGGATTGTTTATCAATACCATTGTCAGCTTTATAATTGTAGCATTTTCTGTTTTTCTAGTCATCCGCAGTATTAATCGATTGAAACGTAAAGAAGAAGCTCCACCCGCTGAACCCACAACCAAAGAATGTCCCCATTGTTTTTCTACCATTTCAATCAAAGCAACCCGATGCCCGAGTTGTACTTCAGAGTTGAGTTAATTTTATAAAAAAGCCCGGGTCAAATTAACCAGGGTTTTAGATAATTCAGGTTCACTTGGTGATTGTTTGAAAAAGTCATAATCTTAAAAAAATCATTAATTCTCCGTCCCATCCGTCAGCTGACGGATGGGACGGAACTATGGCGCGAAGCTCTGCTTCGTATGTTTCTTGATGAATTACCTCCGGGAGGTTAAATGATTACAATCCTGCTTTTACTGCTTTTTCAAACTGATCCTTGTCCCAGATAAAGGATTGGGGTGCATTGGATTTTACTTCAATGCGGGTACCTCTTTCGTTCAGGGTGCTGTCCAGTTTACCCCAGGCAATGGTCAACCAGTCACATTCCGCATCACGATGGTTTTCTGCTTCAAGGCGGTTCCAGAATTCTTTTAAATAGATGCCATCCTGCACGGCAAATTGCAGTGTACCGGCATCCTTTTGGATGTACATGTCCAGGCTGTAAACACCGTCACCGGCTTTTTTGTCGCCATGAGTACCGTCATCATACATCTCTGCGGGAACGTCGGTATAGTAGCCTTTGGTTTCCAGGATTGTCCATTGATATTGCGGTGTATAGGTGAAATTGCCATACAAACACAGTGGCGAATTGAATGTTCGCAGCAATTTGGAATCAATTTCAAAATGGAGCTTGTTAAAATCTTGCAGGAATTCAGTGCAAATTTCTGCTTTTGCAATATTTTTAAATATGGGAACATCTACCGCTTTGATCTCGATTTTATGAGACTTGGGTTGATTGATTGTATGCTGTTCTTTATAGATTTCATCCAATTTGTCGTAAAACGGTTTGGTATCAACAGTTTCATCAAAAGGAGTATACTCATTTGGACCTCTTACACCTTTGAGCAGGTTGTAACGCCACATGGCATAAAAGGTATCTTCATATCTTTCAGTGGCTTCAAATACCCGATACGCCTGTTCCATAATGGGAGAAGCCATATACGTACTGAGGTTTACTCCATTTCCCAGTTCATAACCGGTAACCATGTCAACCAAAACACCATCAATTCGCAATTCAAACCAGGTGGCAGAATCTTTACCGGCAACTGCGAGCATGTCCCGGTTCCAGGCATTTTTATAATCGATCAGTTTCAAAAAGGTTTCCCGTACTGACGGATACAACGGCATGGGTAAGCGTTGTGCGTCACGTGTAAAAGATATGGATTTATCATCCGTTTTGAGATCAGATATTTTACAGTCATAGGTACTGTCTACCTGGCCGGCCTCATCGAACCAGACACCCGCTACATCTTTGGAAGCCTGCATGGCGTCCAGGATTCCCAGTCCCATATACACAGCACCATCAATATTGGGATGAATGCCTTCTGCAGTCAGTTGGTAATCTCCGCTAAACCCGTCCAGCTCTTCGATTCGCTCAATATAATCCTGATGCAGGTCATAATAGCGACAACCTTCCTTGTCTGCAATTTCCTGCAAGGCTTTGGTTAAACGGCGCAGAGTGGGGGGATAAAAAGCGCGTGACATGTCTTTAAGTCTGGTTGTAAATCCGTTTGCCAGATCCACACGACAACGAAGATCGTACGGAGTGGGAGATATGAGCAGAATTTCAGGATTGGAACGCTCTTTTAATATTTTGATCAGGGTGTGAATACCATCCACATAGGTTTGCTGAACTTCTGCGTCGGGTGCTTGGTACAATCCGTCATTCATTCCCAGCATAATGGTTACGCGGTCAGGTTTACTCAATGCAATATCACGTTCAAGTCTGGGATAAAAAGATGAACGGTCGCCGCCCCAGCCCAGATTCACAAATTTTACATTCCAATCAGGATAGTAGGTGAGTACATAATTTTCAACGATTCTGGAATAGATTCCGTCATCGGTAATACTGTCACCCCAGAACAGGATCTCGTCTCCGTCCCGGATCCAGAATTTATCCTGACCGAAAACGTTTAAGGATATAAATAAAATTAAACTGAATAAAAACCACTTTTTCATCGCAAACTCCTTTTGTTCATCTTGAATTGTGTTAAAAAAGTAACAAGATTTTTCACAAATCAAAGGAATTTCTTGAATAGAGAAAAAAAGTGTTGCGTTGGGTTTGGTTTATGATTATGATTGAAAAGGGAGTTTTATTCAATTCAAGGAGAGATAAAATGGATCAAAAAATAATTGATCTGTATGCCTTGTTTTCGAGGGGAATGATTACACGCAGGGAATTCACAACAAGGATTGTTAAAATTACAGGCAGTGCTGCTGTAGCAGCAACCCTATTGGGCAACCTAAAAGCTTTTGCGGATATTGTGCCCAAAGACGATGAACGGTTATTTATTGATGATATTAAATATCCCGTTGAATCCGGTAAAATGATGGCCTATTTGGCTAGGCCCAAAGCGGAAAAAAAGTATCCGGCGGTGATTGTTATTCACGAAAACCGGGGACTGAATGATCATATCCGTGATGTAACACGACGTATGGCTTTGGAAGGCTTTCTGGCAATTGCCCCGGACGCATTATCTGAAAGCGGAGGGACTCCTCCGGATGAGGATATGGCCCGTACTCAAATGCGTGTGCTGGATTATCCCACAACAGTTAAGAATTTTACCGCAGCGGTCAAATATTTGAAAACACATCCGCAATCTACCGGCAAAGTCGGCTGTACCGGATTTTGCTGGGGCGGTGCCATGACCAACCAGGTCGCTGTAAATGCACCGGACCTTGATGCAGCTGTACCTTATTATGGGCGCCAGCCTGAGGAAGAGGATGTATCCAAAATTCAAGCTCCATTGATGATGCATTATGGCGGAACCGATGAGCGGATTAATGCGGGAATAGCGGATTTTGAAAAAGCGCTAAAATCCGCAAACAAAGAGTACCAATATTTTATCTATGATGGGGCGGGCCACGCGTTTAATAATGATACCGGTTCCCGATACGACAAGGAGGCGGCCGATCTGGCCTGGTCACGAACAGTTGCTTTTTTCAAAGAAAAGCTGGCTACCTGATTAAACCCGGCCGGATTTGTTTAAACAACATTTTTTGTATTTTTTACCGCTGCCGCAGGGACAGGGATCATTACGTCCCGGTGATTTTGATGCAGAGAGTGGAAAAGATGGTATAGGATTTTGTTCGCACCATAATTGGGCAACCTGTTCAACAAACGGGCGGCAATGGTTAAAGAATAGTTTGTATCCTGCACAGAGATAATTGAGACCCGGTTCACCGTCAGGTGTGTCAATTATTCTGTTTTTCGGGCAGCCACCGTTGCACATATTCCTGACCTCACAATGTAAACAATATGCGGGCAGGGATTTTTTGTTTTCACCAAATTGTCTTTGGACAGGGGATTCTATCAATAATCCCAAATGGGTTTTCATAATGTTACCATGCAGATGTTGCGGATTGACATAATGATCACAGGCATAAAAGTCACCATTATGCTCTACAACCGGTATATCTCCACAGGTCTCCCGAAATATACAGAGTGAGTGTTGCTGTTTGAATGCGGTACGGGTGGCTTCTTCAAATATTTGTACTTTGATACTGCCAATGTCTTTATCCATCCATTCGTCAAATATAATACATAGAAAATTCCCAAAGTTCTTTGAAGGAACTGAAACTTTACTAACTGTTGTTTCGGTGTCTTGTGTGGGCTCTACCAGGGGGAGAAACGTCATGTATTCCGCACCCAGCTCTTTGAAATAACGGTATACCTTTAGCGGATGCTGAACATTTTCAGCATTGACCACACAGAGGATCTCGGGATTTGTACCATGTCTTTGTAATAACTGAAATCCACGCAGCGTTTGATCATGTGTGGCTTGTCCTGATTTTCCCCGGCGAAATTGGTTGTGCAGTTCTTCAGGACCATCCATGCTTACGCCTACGATAAACTGGTGCTCTGCAAGAAATTTACTCCAATCCTCATCTATAAGAGTGGCATTGGTTTGTATACCGTTAACTATCTGCCTGTCTGAAGGACAATATTTTTGCTGTAAACGGATTATTTTTTCAAAATAGGCAATACCAGGCAAGGTGGGTTCACCGCCATGCCAGGAAAACCGGATAATTTGTTCAGGACAGGCTTCTATATGCTGCCGGATGTAGGTTTCAAGAACAGTATCATTCATGGGAGATACATGCGAGTATTGCTTATTTTTGTTTAAATAGTAACAATAATGGCAATTCAGGTTACAGGCTGCACCTGCTATTTTGGCAAATATTTGGAAATCCCGTTTAGTTTTCATCAAGTAGCTCCCAAAGGTATATCATAATATATGGGAATTATGTTGAATCTCAAGGCGAAATAATTACAAATAACTTAAAAATATATTGTAAATGATTGTAAAAATTTTTATCATAATTTAAACAAGTTAGGAAAACGTTTAAGTAGAAAAGTAATCCTGGCAGTTGTGATACATTTCTATTCTGCCCCAAAAATGAGGTTGGTTGTTATGAAAAGAACATTGTTGATTTTATTTATAGTGGTTTTGTGCTTTCCGTTTTTGGTCGGAGCGGCAGCAAATATATATGTTTCTCCAACCGGTTCAGATTATAATGATGGCAGCAAGATAACACCTTTTGCCACATTACAAATGGCACAACGCAAGGCAAGAGAAATGCGTCGCCTGAAAGATGTGTCTATCAAAGAGGGTATACATATTATCGTTGAGGATGGTGTATATACCCTGAACGAACCGGTATTTTTTCGTCCTGAAGACTCGGGCACTGCTGACAGTCCGACAATTGTAATGGCAGCACCTAATGCACATCCGGTATTCAGTGGAGGAAGAACTGTAACCGGATGGAAAAAAGCAGGCACAGTAGATGGTTTACCTGCTGTGGCTCAGGGGAATGTGTGGGTAGCAGATGCACCCCGAGAAGGTGGACGGATTTTCGAGTTCCGCCAAATGTGGGTGGATAACAATAAAGCCGTCAGAGCAAATACTATGAACGATGGTGATATGCCGCGCATTCTGTCTGTTGACAATCTGAATGAAACCTTTATGATTCCGGCACCATCTCAAACCATTCATAATGTATCTCAGCTTGAATTTTTTATCCATCAATGGTGGGCCATTGCAATTTTACGTGTCAAAGATATCGAGATTGAAGGTGATGTCGCAAAAATCAGTTTTTGTCAACCCGAAAGCCGAATCGAGTTTGAGCATCCCTGGCCTACTCCTTTTATCGATGTAAACAAGGATCAGAACGGTAATTCTGCTTATTATTTAACCAATGATATTGGTCTGTTAAACAGTCCCGGAGAATGGTTCCTGGATTTGGATGCCGGAAAAGTTTATTACTGGCCCCGTGATGTTGAAGATATGGATAAGGTTAAAGTCGTTGTACCCTATCTTGAAACGTTGCTCTATGTTGATGGTACTCTGGATATGCCGGTTTCTCATGTTCAATTTCAGGGCATTGGTTTTGAGCATACTACCTGGCTGCGTCCTTCATTAAAAGGGCATGTGCCGCTGCAGGCAGGATTTTCATTGCTGGATGCCTACAAGCTTCCCGTTCCGGGAACACCGGATAAAGAATGGCTTGAAAATCAAGCCTGGGTAGAGCGTCAACCGGCGGGAGTAACGCTTGTAAATGCCAATAATATATTTATAAATCGCTGCAGTTTTGAACACATGGCTGCAACCGCACTCGATTTTGTATCCGGCACCCATCACAATTTGGTGCAGGGTAATATTATAAGAGATGTTGGCGGTACCGGATTGCAAATGGGTTTTTATGGTGACCGGAGTTTTGAAGCCCATTTGCCTTATGACCCTACTGATGAACGAATAGTCTGCCGTTTTGAAACCATTGTCAATAATCTGGTTACCGATTGTACCAATGAAGACTGGGGCTGCGTTGGTATTGGTGTTGGGTATGCGCATGACATTACAATTGAACATAATGAAATCAGTTATTTAAATTATTCCGGTATCAGTATTGGCTGGGGATGGACCCGTACCATCAGTTGTATGAAAAACAATCGCGTACATGCAAACAATATTCATCATTTTGCACAAAACAATTATGATGTAGGCGGTGTATATACCTTGTCCGGTCAACCCAATACAGAGATCAGTGAAAACAGTATTCACCATCTTTTGGATGCACCATACACGCATGATCCCAATCATTTTCAATATATTTATTATGATGAAGGTTCTTCTTTTATTCGCGCTATTAACAATTGGAGCGAAAAGGATAAATTCTTTTCAAATAATCCGGGACCCGGTAACGAGTGGAAGAATAACGGTCCTGATGTGTCCAAGAAAATCAAGGATAATGCAGGTCTTGAACCTGAATTTCTGGACCTTTTGAAGAAAAAACAATTACAATTGTAGTAAATGACTGGTAATCGTATTTATGAAGTTGACCAACCAATATCTTTTAGACTTTTTAGATTTTGATCCCGCTCTGAACGGCAGTCAACTGCTGTTCAGAGCTATAAAACCCACCGATATTAAAACAGACGGCACCGATGTTGTGATTGATCTGCCGTTTCAGCAACAGATATGTTCTCTTGAAATGGGCCCGGAACCGGATGTCGCTCCGCAATCGTATCAACTCATGCTAAGAGCATATGGTAGTGATATATTGCGCGTTTGTATTGGATTCACGGGGACCCGTATGGAGAATTCACCCATGCTGGAAATGGCCCCAGATCTTGAAATTGTTCCCCTGCATGTCCAAATTGAAAATGATGAATGGATTGTGCTTGATAATCAGGACCGCAAACGGGCTGTGTTTTATCTTGCAGATCCCAAAATTGATTATTGGAGTGACCTATTACCCAAACCGGAAGAAACCCTGAACGCTGTGTTTTATCCCGATGGTGATAAAAAGATCCGGATTGACGCCTATGATCAATTCTTTCCTGCCCGGCACGATGGCCTGGCGCTTGCGTATGTGCAGGAAGGAAAGGATGTTAACAAATCTACCATTTCCTTTCATGCGGGTGCCAACGAAGTTTTTTCAGGCACAGGTGAACGTTTTACTAAAATGGACTTGTCCGGTAAGACATTATATCTTGAAAATCAGGATGGACAGGGCGTCAACTCGCGACGGACCTACAAGAATATTCCGTTTTTTGTATCCAGCAGACAGTATGGCATGTTTATGCATACTTCGGCTGCAACACGCATCTCTTTTGCAGACCAGTCTACCCGGTCAGTACAAATTTTGCTGGAAGATCCAATGATTGATCTGTTTCTCATTGGCGGCAAAGACCTGGAATCGGTTTTGTATAACTATCGTCGATTAACCGGGTTTCCATCCATGCCTCCTCTATGGAGTTTTGGCACCTGGATGAGCCGAATGACCTATTTTTCGGCTGATGAAGTCAATGAGATTTGTGATCGTTTGCGTAAAGAAGAGTATCCTTGCGATGTGATCCATCTGGATACCGGCTGGTTCAAAACTGACTGGTTGTGTGAGTGGAAATTTAATGATGAACGATTCCCTGATCCGCAGCAGTTTATGAAAGATCTGAAGGACAAAGGCTATCGTGTCAGTCTATGGCAAATGCCATACATTGCTGCCGATGCCGAACAGCATGATGAGGCAGTAGCAAATAAATATATTGGTCCGTTAGTCCAAACAATGAAACAAGGTGGTTCCAATTTCAGTGCTTTAGATTATGCAGGGACAATCGATTTTACCAGCAAGGAAGCTACAGACTGGTACAAGGGATTATTGCGTAACCTGCTGAAAATGGGTGCAGTGTGCATTAAAACGGATTTTGGTGAAGAGATCCACATGAATGCCAAATATAAAAACATGGAACCCCGTCTGTTACGAAACCTCTATGCGTTGCTCTATCAAAAAGCCGCGTATGAGGTCACGAAAGAGGTGACGGGTGATGGTATAGTCTGGGCACGTGCCGGTTGGGCGGGATGCCAGCGATACCCATTGCATTGGGGTGGCGATGCAGCGTGCAGTTGGGACGGTTTGGCCGGTTCTTTAAAAGGCGGATTGCACCTGGGATTGTCCGGATTTGGATTCTGGAGTCATGATGTACCGGGATTCCATAGCGTACCTGATTTTATGAATTCCATCGTACCTGATGACTTGTATGTTCGCTGGACCCAGTTTGGAGTCTTTTCCTCACATATCCGTTATCACGGAACATCCAGGCGCGAACCGTATGAATATCCCCGAATTGCAGATATCGTTCGTCGCTGGTGGAAACTGCGTTACGCATTGATCCCATACATCTATGAACAATCAAAAAAAGTTACTGAAACCGGAATGCCGGTGTTACGGGCATTAATGCTGCACCATCCCGATGACCCTACCTGTTTACACATTGATGATCAGTACTACTTTGGTGATGATTTTCTGGTAGCGCCTGTTATGAATTCTGAAAATGTTCGTGATATATATCTGCCGGCAGGCAAATGGGTGAACTTTTTTGATGGGACTGTAATAGATGGAGAATGCTGGATTAAACATTTTGAAACATCCCTGGATGAAATGCCGGTTTTTGTCAAGTATGGAGCAGAAATACCTGTTTATCCTTACTCGGTTCAATGTACAGATGAAATGGATTTATCAAAATCCGAAATCTTGAAAATTAAGGGTTCTTTTGACGGAATCAAAAACTCTATAATCGGCGAGTTGTTTAAATAATACTATGATCGGATGGTTATGATCAAAACCTGGAAAGAAAACTGGGACGAATCCCGGGAACGATATTTACAATGGTGGCAGGGCAAAGGGCTGCTCATCAGCATGTGGGAACATTTGGATAAAGAGGGGGCACCTCATGAGCAGGTTCCCAAACCAGCGGTAGCCAAAGATATGGACCAGTTCTGGTTTGATCCTCAATGGCGAGCGCGATACCTGCATCATTATTTGTCAAAAAGTTCGTTAAAAGCAGATATTCTGCCTGTAGCCAATACCCATTTGGGTCCGGGATCTTTGGCCGGAATACTTGGAGCAGAATTGGAAGGCGCACCCGATACGATCTGGATTCGACATGATGAAGCTTTTGGTGATGATATTATTTTCGATGAAAACAACGGGTGGTTAAAAGTACATCTCGATCTGCTCAAAGCATGTAAGAAATTGTCGGGTGACAGATATTTTGTTGGTTGCCCGGATCTGTGTGAAAATCTGGATACACTCGCCGGCCTTAAGGGTAACCAGGCTGTACTTATTGATATGCTCATGCGTCCTGATGTGCTTGAACAGCAGATGCAGGCCATTAACGATGTCTATTTTGATGTGTTTGACCGCATCTATGATATCATTCAGGTGGATGGAGAAATGGCCTTTTGCTATTTTTCTCTATGGGCGCCAGGCAAAGTGAGCAAACTGCAATGTGATATTTCTACCATGATATCGGAAGCGGATTTTCGTCGTTTTGCGCAGCCATTTTTGCGTGAACAATGTCAAAAAATCGATTATACCCTGTATCATTTGGACGGGGTAGATGCAATTCGGCATTTGGACGCTATGCTTGAAATAGATGAGTTGAATGCAATACAATGGACACCGGGAGTAGGAGAACCGCAGGGAGGGGATCCCCGCTGGTATGATCTTTATAAAAAGATACTGGCTCATGGAAAATCCATTATGCCTTGCTGGGTAGAACTGGATGAACTCGAACCCTTGTTGGATAATGTGGGTGCGGATGGTGTACAGGTGTTGATGCATTTTCATACGGAAGCAGATATTGATAAAGCCCTGAAAATTGCAGACGCATATCGCTAGTTTATTAAGAACAGGTTGTTGGGAAAAATGTAAACAGGAAAGATTGGCATGGAAAACATACACTCGTATCTTAAACCCATTGACTTTATGGTCGTGGGACTTTACCTGGTAGTTTTGATTGCTATTGGGTATTGGGTAAGTTTTATAAAACACAAAGACAAGGAAGAAAATCTGTTTCTGGCGGGACATTCGCTGGGGTGGAAGAGTATTGGTTTGACCATGTGGGGAACCAATGTGGGACCCTCTATGTTGATTGCATCTGCAAGTATTGGTTATACTACCGGTGTTGTTGCGGGTAACTTTGGCTGGTATGCTTTTGTATTCATCTTTTTACTTGCTGTTGTTTTTGCTCCCCGTTATTTGGGCGCAAATGTTCAGACATTGCCCGAGTTTATGGGGAAACGCTTTGGCCAATCCACACGTAACATCCTTGCCTGGTATACTTTGTTGACTATATTGATATCGTGGCTCTCGTTGACACTGTTTGCCGGTGGAATATTGGTAGGACAAATTTTAGCTGTGCCCATGTGGGTATCTGTTATTATTCTGGTTGCCATATCTGCTTTTTTTACGGTAGCTGGCGGATTAAAAGCTGTAGCTTATACCAATGTTTTTCAAATGTCTTTACTGATTGTGGTTTCACTCATTCTGACTGTGGTTGGGCTGGTAAAAGCTGGTGGCATAATGGCAGTCTATGAACAAACACCACCGCACTTTTGGAATCTTTTACTGCCTGCCGATGATCCCAATTATCCCTGGTTGGCAATTGTTTTAGGATATCCTATTATGGGAGTATGGTTCTGGTGCACGGACCAGTCCATGGTCCAGTCGGTATTGGGCGCAAAGAATTTAACTCAAGGTCAGATGGGTGCAAATTTTACCGGATGGCTCAAGATTTTGGATGTGGCTTTGTTTATCATTCCGGGTATTGTGTGCCTTGTTTTGTTTCCCAATCTTGCTGATCCTGATGAAGCATATATGACCATGGTTACCCGGTTATTACCAGCAGGGATGACCGGTCTGGTAATGGCGGTACTTATTGCTGCTTTGGTGAGTACCATTGATTCCGCGCTCAATTCACTCAGTACCGTGTTCACAATGGATATCTATTTGAAAAACAATAAAGAGGCATCACAACAAAAAATTATCCGTATAGGACGTATTGTCACTGTTATAGGTGCTTTTATCGCTATCTTTTTAACACTTGCAATCGACAGTATTAAGGGACTGAAATTGTTTGATGTCTTTCAGGCAATTTTAGGTTTTATTGCACCCCCCATGTCAGTTGTCTTTTTGTTTGGTGTTTTGTGGAAAAAAACGACTACCAAAGCTGCAAACCTGGCACTCATTGGTGGTACAATATTCAGTTTGGGTACAGGAGTTATGTATTTGTGGGTTTTCCCTTCACAAAAATATGATTTTTGGCCGCATTTTTTATTATTATCTTTTTATATATTTGTCATTCTGGCTGTTGTTACATTTGTTACTACGCTATTCGATAAAAAAGGTGCAGCGAATGATCAAAATATTCTGGATTATGGTGTTTTGCCCAAACCCGAACGTAAAGTTTGGATTTCCTGGATATTACTGATTGTTACGATGATAGGATTGTATATTCTATTTAATGGGCATTAAAATATAAAATCCAAAGGGGAGATTTCCCCTTTGGATTATATGATGATATAGCATATCTGTAATTATAGTTGAATGGGTTCCTGTACTGCATTAAATCTGATCAGGAACCGGGTTCCGTGATCTCTTTCAATATCAATGCTTCCATCAATTTGTTTGGTCAACATGGATACCAGATGGATTCCCAGTGTTGCGCTTGAATTTGTATCGATATCCTCACTCAATCCAATCCCATTGTCTTCTACCGTTAACTCGTATTGATTTTTATCTATGGGTTTAAATGTTATGAGTATTTCCCCTTTTTTCTTTTTGGGAAAAGCATGTTTATAAGCATTTGTGATTAATTCATTCAGGATCAAGCCGCAAGGCACTGCTTGATTAATATTCAAATACACATCTTTAATGTTAATATTTAACTGAATTTGATTTCCGTATGATATGATCTGCTTGAGTTCTGTTGTAATCTTTTCAACGTAGGGTTTCATATCAATTTGGGTAAAGTTACCGGATTGGTACAATTGCTCGTGCACCAGAGCCATGGAAAATATACGATTACGACTTTGTTCAAAAGCTGAAAAAGCTTCTTTTTTACTTTTTATTCTTTTGGATTGTAGATAGAGTAATCCGGTTATGACCGCAAGATTATTTTTAACCCGATGATGGATTTCTCTAAGCATAACCTCTTTTTCTTTCAGGTCTCTTTTGATCTTGTCTTCGATCATTTTTCGTTCAGTTACATCTCTACCCAGGGATACAAAATACTTGGGTTGATTGTTTTCATCCCTGATTACTGAAACATTATATTCTGTGGGGATTTTTCTTCCATTCTTACAAATTAGTTCAAGTTCAATTATTCCGGTACCACTGTTCAATATATGTTGCTCTAATGATGGAAGTTTTTCAAGGTCACTTTTGCTGTAATATGAATCCGGTACTCTCATTTCGGCAATTTCTTCATTGGTGTAACCGGTAATCTCTGAAAATATGCGGTTCCATCGTATAGCTTTGCCAGTTTCCGGTTCATACAGAAAAAATGTATCTTTTTGAGAGTTGATTGCAGCTTCTGTAATTTCCTGTTCCTGTTTTAATGCTTGTTCAGATATTTTCCTTGCTGTTATGTCACGCGATACTGCTCTGTAACCTATTACGTCACCTTTTTCATCTAAAATGGGTACACCACTTGTTTCATAAATAATCAAATCCCCATTTTTATGTCTGCTAACATTTTCTTCCATAATTATATTATATTTATTTGCCATAATGACTTCAAGCAGATCTTGAATTCTTTTTCCTTCTTCTGGTTCCATAAAGTCTTTGGGTTTCAGAGATACAACTTCTTCCGGTTTGTAGCCGGAAATATTATAAATTTGTGGGCTGGCATAAGTGAATACCCCATTCCTGTCTACTTCCCAAATCCAGTCACTGGTTGATTCAACCAGAGCCCTGAACTTTGACTCACTAAGGCGTAACGCTTTTCTTGATTTACTGACAGAACTGAGCATACTTTTAATTGAATTTGCCAATACTTCCAGTTCAAGAATGTCCGGTTCAGGAATTTCTTTTACGGGTATACCATCATTATCTGTTTCGCTTATAGTATTAATAAACTTTTTAAGTGGAATATTAATACTATTTGTAATAAATAGAGATAATATTATTGCAATTATAGAGAAAAATAATGAAAAAAGAATAATAGATTGAACTAGCAAAGTTATTCTTTCTTGAATTTCTTCTTTATAGACACTGGTACAAATATACCAACCAAGTGGTTCGAAATATGCTACATAAACTCGTTTAAGATAATTATATTTTCCTTCATGCCCTGGTTTATCCCAATAATATTCTATGAAATTTTGACTGGTTAATATCGTTTTTTTTATTCTTTCTGCCAAGAAATCTCCCGTTAGCGGATCAATTAGTTGTGATACATCTTTTCCTGCTAACGAAGGGTGGACAATCATTATATCTTTTTCATTTTGAATAAAAAAGTAGCCGTTTTTGCCAATTTTTTGTTTTAGCATAGTCCTGTTTAAATCTGCAATAACTGCAGTTAAACGATTTTGAACGTCCTCTTCAATATCATTAATATAGACTCCTGTTCCGATAATCCATCCCCAGGGTTCAAACAACTTGACATATGAAATTTTAGGCTGCAATTCAGAGAGACTGTCGGGTAAGGGTTTGGGCCAAAGATAATCGACATAGCCGTCATTATTCTTTTTACAAATTTCAACCGCAGCTTTGAATAAATTTTCATTTTTACCCAAGGCACAGTTGAATATAGGATCATCTAGAATTAATCCATCCAGTTCCGGCATTGTTGGATGCATGATCATTTGGGGGTATGGTAGTTGAATATCATTTATCCAAAAATAACCAACCCCATCATCATAGGTCAGTTCCCGTAAACATTTTATTGCTTGTTCTTTTGCATTTTGTTCTGTACGTATGCCTTCTATGTATTCTCTATACGCGCTGGTAAGAATAGTGTATGCAATGGTAGTATTGTTTTTTAATTCATTTTCCCTTCGTTCGAGCATTGCATTTTTATGGTACAAAATACTATTGTATTGGGATTCAACCTGATTCAAGTTCGCTTTCATCAAGCTTTTAGCGTTTTCTTCAATTTCCAATGACAATTCATGTTTTGTTTTTTGGATAAGGAAAAAGGTTGTGATTGTCAATGAAATGACAACAATACCGGTCATGGAAATGATCATTCTGGATTTTAACGATTTAAAAATCATAAACTGCCCTTTATAAACACTCTAGTAAATTTCAAGTATGTGCATTCAGGTACTTTTAGGCTACCATCCGGGTGTTGATTTTTTAACAATAACTTGTACTTTTGTGTTTCTCTCCAGTTTTTTGGTGAAAAATGTGAATCCGTGTTTTAAATCAAGTTATGTTTATTTTTTACAGCACATGTCATTACCATCATTTTCTAAACAACAATAATTATTCCAAATTCCTATAAATATATATTTTTAAGAACATTATAGGGAAAATGCATAACTAAAATCTTGATGTTTTTAAAAAAATATCAATGTTCGCGAATGAATTTTTGCTTAATATCTTTTCTTTTTACTGAAATTTTTGTTTATTGCCGGTCATAAACTTTTAATTTTGATTATGTAAAGAGAATATGGCAGTGTTACGATACTTTTTTTACTATTGAAGGTAATTTGGGAAACTTGAGGTTCAACTGTGTTTGGAGATTCGAATGTGTTTTTATCATCGGCATTGCCAGATAATATGGTTTGAGAGGCATTTGTAGATAAATTATTGAATTTTGATAGATCCAGTAGGAATGTATGAGACAGGCTGTCTGCATTTACCAGCTTGAGAATGATTTCATTTGATTTGTTGACACCAACACACGAATATGCAATGTGGTTATTATTCTGTGAATCGGGTAATGAAATGATTTCATCATAATAAACATCACCACTGTTTTGTGAGAATAATTGCTGAACATAATAATTTACAGTCGGGCACACTGTTGTATTATTAAAATAGATTAAATCCGGGTTCCATTGTGTATTTCCTTCTTTGGCTAAAAGAGGGGCATATGAAGCAAATTTAACCAGATCAGCATTACGCTCCAAAGCTGTCATATATACCGCTTCTGCTAGTGCGTTAAACAGCGTATTGCCTTTTGATGCATACTCGCCAAGATATACTTTGATCGTCCTGTCGTATTTATCATAATAATTCTGATTGTTTAGAAACCATTCGGGACGATTATAATAGTGCTCATCTACCATTTCTAATTTCATCTTTTTGGCAAATTCCCAACCTTTTTCATAATCTTCGCCCGATGAAAAGGGGCCCACTGTTCCAATCACAGTTATTTCGGGGTGCATTTTGGTTACTGTCTGGTATATCATTTCAAAGCGTTCTTTGAATCCCGGTGTAATCTTGTCCTCATTGCCAATTCCCAGATATTTTAGATCAAAGGGTGCAGGATGTCCTGCGTTTGCACGTTTGCTGCCCCATTCAGAGGTTGCGGGGCCGTTTGCATATTCAATCAGATCCAATACATCCTGAATATATGCTTCCATGTCTGGCATAGGCAGGCATTTTTGTCCGTTGCCGCCTGTTCGCCAGGTACCACCTGAATTCTGGCAGCTCACCGCAGCCGGCACTACAGGAATAGGGATTGCACCAATGTCTTCACAGAATTGAAAATACTCAAAATAACCCAGTCCGCCCGATTGACGATATTGCCAAATATTACGCTGTTCTTTGCGTTGTTCAACAGGCCCTATTGTGTTTTTCCATTTGTACATATTTTCAAGACCATCACCGTGTACCAGACAGCCTCCCGGAAAGCGCATGAATTTAGGCTGCAATGCAGCAATAGTTTCTGCTATATCTTTGCGAAGCCCATTTTCTCGATTTTTAAACGTGTTAATTGGAAATAGCGAGACCATATCTATTGCAAGTTTACCAGGTGCTTGGGCCAGTAAAACCAGGTTTGCAGAATCACAACGGGTGGTTGCTGTTAGCAAAACCTCGTATTTTTTCCAATCTATACTGTCAGTGGAAAATTTAGATTCTGCCAGTGTTTCTCCCGATTTATCTTCCAGTTTAACAACAAGGGGGATGGATTTATCTGATATCTGGTTTATGAAAACCGAAAATCGGTATTGCTCACCCGATTTTATAACCATGCCGTTATATCCTGAGTTCATAATGCCTACACCATTTGCCCCGGTTTCCTCTACGTGTATCTGTATATAATGGGGATTGTTTGGGTGTACCGGATTTTTAGTTTCTATGGATATAGTGCCATAGCCAAATCCTTTTGTCATAAACTGCCATGCTGTAAACGGGTGCCAGTTTGTTTCATCGTGCCAGTTGTCTATATCACTGGGGGAATACTCGAATGATCGGTTTTGTACCAGCTCTGCGTATAATCCTCCATCTGCCGCGTAATTGAGATCTTCAAAAAAAATACCAAACAGATTGGGGCTAATGGGCTTGCTCTTGGGAGTGGTGCTGATATTCAAGTTTTGAGGATATACCAGATTTGTGAGGGTAAATAGAATGAGGAAAAATAAACCAGACCTTTTCATAAAGAGAACCTCTTGATGAATACATTCTCGACAACACATTAATTAATGATATTTATTAGTAATAAACAACATGAAAATATATTATTTGAAATTAGATCTGCATTTATATTTAAGTAATTATTTTATCAAAGTTTTGGCTGTGAAATTGGAGTGGTTTTTAAAAAATTCAATTAAATGTAACAAAAAATATATTGAATCGTAAAATCAATCAGTTCTTGTCTTTGATGTTGCAGAATCCAATAGTTGTCAACTATACTTATCACCTAACGAGTATGAAAATGAATATTCTATTAATTGATGGGAATACAGATCACAACAATAAATTAGATCAATATCTTCATGAATTGGCTGATTTATTGAATAATAGTGATCACACGCTTAAACATATAAAGCTTGAAGAGAAACGTATAAAATATTGTATTGGGTGTTGGAGCTGTTGGGTTAAAACGCCCGGAAAATGTTTTGTCTCAGATGATTCACATGATATTTGTCATGATATCATTCATTCAGATTTGCTATTGTTTGCTTCTCCCATCATTATGGGATTTACGAGTGCTATATTAAAGCAACTTCAGGATAAACTAATCCCATTACTTCATCCCTATATCGAATTGGTTCAGAATGAAAGTCATCATCAAAAACGTTACGAATCTTATCCACCTTTAGGTTTGTTACTTGATAAAGATGCAAGTTCTGACGATGACGATGTTGAGATTATTAATGATATTTATGAACGACTTGCTTTAAATTTTAAATCAGAACTTTTATTTACAAAAACAACAGAACAAGAGATAGGGGAGATGATACATGCAATTGACAATATTTAACGGATCTCCCAGAGGCAAAAACAGCAATACTGCTATTTTATTGGATCATTTTATTAAGGGATTCAACCAAAATAATGAAAATGATTTTAGTATAGCCTATTTTATACATACTAAAAATGTTCAGCAACATGTTGAGCTTTTTGAAAAGGCCGAGAACGTTATTATTGCATTTCCATTATATACTGATGCAATGCCTGGTATTGTGAAATATTTTATCGAGGCACTTGAGCCCTTGTGCGGAAAGGGCAATAATCCCCGGCTTGGATTTATTGTACAATCCGGATTTCCGGAACCCAACCATTCAAGATATGTTGAAAGATACCTTGAGAAACTTGCCAAAAGATTGGGATGTGAATATTTGGGAACAATTGTAAAAGGGGGAGTAGAAGGTATCAAAATTATGCCACCATCCATGACCAAAAAATTATATAATACTTTTTACAAACTGGGAGAGAATTTTTCAAAAGATGATACGTTTGATCAGGAACTAGTAAAGCAACTCACACCCTGGGAGAAAATGCCGGCAAGACGTATTCAGGTATTCAAGCTGTTACACAAAACAGGTTTTGCAAATTTTTACTGGGATAATCAACTCAAGAAAAATGGAGTCTTTGATAAGAGATTTGATCAACCTTTTTTATAAAAAATCTTTCATTAAATCATTTTAGTCTGTTATTTTTCCAACCTTTACCGCCATCTAAAAGCTTGCTCATGCGATCAACTACCGCCTGATTTTCCGTATAGTCTGCAATATTTATATTCTCGTTCGGATCGTTTTCGTGATTATACAATTCTTTGGCTAAAACCTCACCGGAACTGTTCCGGGTCCATTCTGTATAACGATAGGATTTGGTTTTAACCGAGTACCCTGTAATGACCTTTTCAGGATCAGTGCGGTGGCTTTTGGGCCATTGCGTATATGCTGCTGTTTTACCCGGTTTATCCGGATTCTTGATCACCGGAACCAGACTGTCACCCTGTAAATGCTCAGGCAGTTCCAAACCGCACAATTCGCACAAGGTAGGATAGATGTCAACATATTCCGCAAAGGAGGTTATTCGTTTGCCCGCAGAGGAACTATCCGGCACACTGATTATCATCGGTACCCTGCAATCCAGTTCAAAAGGTGTATGCTTGCACCACATGCCATGTTCGCCTAATTTCCATCCATGATCACCCCAAAGAATGATTATGGTGTTTTCCCGTAATTTCAGTTTTTCCAACTCTGTAAGAACCTTACCAATTTGAGTGTCAATATAGGTTACACAAGCATAATACCCATGTTTTAATTTTCTATCTAGATCGTCGGAAAAGGGTTCATTATTTTTGGGGATTCCATAATAATTTCTCAACTCTCCAAAATTATAGGGAGTGTATTTTGTAGCGTTTTTGGGTAAGAACGGATTCTCTGCAAGTTTAATATCCTGTTCGGAATACATGTCCCAATATTTTTTGGGAGCATTAAATGGTAAATGCGGTTTTTTGAATCCCAGTGCCATAAAAAATGGTTTTTCAGCGTTTTTGAAATTTTGTAATTGATCAATTGCCAACTCTGTCATAACCCCGTCATGATATGCATTATCCGGAACATCCGGTGCTTCAAAAGCAGGACCTCGCCCATCTCCGGGACCACCCTGATTTTGATATTCTTTGATTATTTTAATTGATTCATTTGCAATATATCCACGTCCCTGCCAGTCTCCATTGGGCTTGATATATCTGTCACCAAATTGTTGCTCCCTGTCAATGCCATGATGATATATTTTACCTGATGCCCATATATCGTAGCCATTATTTTCAAAATGTTTATTGATTGTTAATGCATTGGGTACAAGATCTGTTAACGGTCCACAATTATAGATATTATTAAAATCAGGTCGATATCCGCTCATTAAACTGGCCCGAGATGCCATGCAAATAGGTTGCTGACAATATGCATGATCAAATACCAAACCCTCGCGTGCCAGACGGTCAATGTGTGGAGATATTATTTCGTGATTCCCATAACATCCGAGCTCTGGCCGAAGATCATCAACCGCAATAAACAATACGTTTGGTTTCTCGTCTCTCAAGATTTTTGATGATAGTGAACATGAAAAGGGAACAGCCATTGCACTGCTGCCGAGAATTTTTATGAATTTACGACGCGGGAGTTGTTTCATAATAATACCTTTATATAGGTTATTATGCATTTGCTATTATTCTTAAGATAAAATATTTTCTAATAAAAGACAGAGGATTTTTTCTAGTAATAAAAGGCATTCAAAATTTTCAGTGTAGGGAGGTGGCGTTATTTAGGGCAGACAGGTTCTGCCTATATTGGGAGTAAAATTTAAAAAGTGTTGGATTTATCCAGTTTATAATTTTGACAACATCTCAGGTTAGTACTTACAGGTGTGGGCTAAAAAAATAATCTATTTTCCCAGAACTGTTTATAAAACGATTATCAGGTTCATACGTCATGCATGGGAAAAGTAATTGAAAACGCAGTTCCATTTTCCACTTTGATGGTTAACTCTCCATCCAACTGTTTTGTGAGTACTGAGATCAGTTCCATACCCAGCGATCCGGATTTTCCGCTTATAAATTGTTCCGGTAGGCCCACTCCATCATCCTGAACCAGAAGGCATACACGCTCATTTTCTATTGTGTCCAAATTAATCGTCAGACAGCCTTTTTTATTGTCTTTAAAAGCGTGTTTCAACGCGTTGGTGACCACCTCATTCAGCAGCAAACCGCAGGGAACGGCACGATTAAGGTCTATTGTTATATCGGCAATATGTAAATCCTGGGTAATCTCTACGGTACCTTGGTAAATTCGTACAAGATCCTTTACTAGTTTTTTCACATAACTCTGTAAATCAATAGTAGAAAAGTCATCTGATCTGTAAAAACTTTCATGAACAGAAGCAATAGCATGAATTCTGTCGCGGCTGTTCATAAATGCATCCAACGCTTGTTCTTTAGTTTGAATCTTTTTGGACTGTAGATTAATAAGGCTGCTGAGAACAGCCAGGTTGTTTTTTACACGGTGATGGATTTCTTTCAGAAGGATTTCTTTTTCTCTGAGAGCTGATTCGATTTTCATCTCTGCTATTTTTCGTGCAGATATATCTCGAATAACTCCAATAGTACCCTTGAGACTTTCTGATTCATATTTTTGACCAGACAGCTCTCCGTAAAAGTTGCTTCCGTTTTTATGCTTCATGATCAAATGTAAATCAATTGTTTGCGAACCGGATATGATCGAGTTCATAAATGCTTTCATCGCTTTTGGTATCTCTGACTTTTTCAAGAATTTAGTAAATCTTTTGCCTTCCATTTCTTGTGGTGAATAGCCAAAGATTAAAACTGATGCAGGTGAAATATATTTGATTATACCTTTACTATCAGTCAGATAAATCATTTCACTAATCTGTTCGGTCATGGTGCGGAATTTTTCTTCACTTTCCCTTAAAGCATCTTCGGCTCGCTTGCTCTCGGTAATATCTCTAAATTCAACAACCCTAACTTTTTCACCTTTATAAGGTATATTCCTTGATTCAATTCTTAGCGAATATCTCTCACCATTTTTCCGAACACCGATTACTTCATAGGGTTTTTCATAGCCCGACATTATATTAGAAACTACCAACTCTCGAGTATCGTCAGATATTAATAACAAGCCATCCATACTTACAAGTTCTTCATTGCTATATCCGGTTATTTCTGAAAGCCCCTTATTACAATCAAGAATAAGCCCCTTATTATGTATGGCTATCCCTCCAAAAGAGGCATTGTGTAGTGCTTTAAAGCGTAACTCACTATCCCGTAATGCTTCCTCAACCTGTTTTCGTTTAGTGATATCATGATAATTGAGTAATATTCCATTAATATTGATATCTTCAATACAATTGAGTGCTGTAAGTACTATCCACTTGTAAGTATTGTCTTTGCATTTATATCTATATTCAAGAGTTGTTTCAGCATTCGATTTTTCAAGTATTGTAGAAAATTCTTTTTTTAAACTATCAATATCTTCAGGATGCACTGTCCCCCAGATATCTTTACCGATAAGGTCTTCAGGTTTCCAACCAAACAATTTTTCTATATTGGGGCTTTTATATTTTATTACACAATCGCTGGTCATAATTCCAACAACATCACTGATTCTTGCAAATATAGATAAATGTTTAGCATTGTTTTGCTGTATATTTTTTTCAGATTTCTTTCGATCTGTTATATCAGTAAGTGAAAGTATCTGTGTAGATCCCATCATAGAGATATTTGCAATAATATAAAGGATTTTTCCGTTATTATTTATTATACTGCACTCATATTGTGTAGGAGGAGCATCTTGCTCAAGACATTGCGAATGATGTTGTTGCAATCTTTCAAGATCTTCTTTCACTACAAAATCCGACCATTTCATTTTATCAATAATGTCTGATTTTTTATATCCGCTCAATTCAACAAAATTGGAATTACAATCTCGGATACAACCATCTTTACTCAATATGCCTGTTGCGATATTTATGTTTTCAAAAATAGTTCTGAATTTTTTTTCGCTTTCTTGTAGCTTTTCTTCCGCCTTTTTGCGTTCGGTGATATCTCTTGCAATAAAAATAATGCTGTTTTTTGATTTTGGAGTTCCTCTACCTTCAAACCAGATTGTTTTGTTATCAATAACTAGAGGATATTCTATAATATTTGTTTTATTTTCATCAAGGCTTTTACGAATAAATTTTAGAAAAAGATCGGCTTGAGGTTTTGGAAATACTTGATGCAATGTTTTTCCAATTGTATCATTTGAAGGTTTAAATAAAAGTTGAGGTGATGTGGGTGCAATGTCAATATATTTTCCATTGTAATCCAATTCAATTACAATATCTGTCATTGCGCTGAAAAGTGCTCTTAGATTATTCTCACTTTCCAATAGTTTTTCTTGCGTCTTTTGGTGGTCGGAATTTTTACTGCTACTACTCTTCATTATCTTTTATACTATTATTTTTGTTCATGTTTTTTTATTTATACAGCCAGAGCTTAAAAAATCAAATCGATAAATTATTATTATTTCATTTTAAAAATATTTCAACTGACAAAAAAAAATATAATCATTAATATACAATTTTCATACCACATTTATATTTTTAGAATATGTTAGATTTAATATTTTATCTCCAGAGATGTATATATATGAACCAATAATTTTAACAATTTGCAAAATCAACCATTTTTGAGACTTAACATTCATGTTAAAATCAGGATATTGAACTATTGTATAGTTTGTAGTCTTGACTTGTGGGTAAGGAATACTCTTTTTCCCACAATATAATTAGAGGAATAATTGGGATATAAATAAAAAAAGGCCGGATTGTTTATCCAGCCTTTTTATGTCGGGGTGGAGAGATTTTCGCCAGTAGGCGAACAAGTCCTGTAAAGATCGGACAGGCTCTGTCTCTCTTTGGGTATAAATAAAAAAAGCCGAATTGTTTATCCAGCCTTAATCTGTCGAGGTGTAGATTGACTAACTCTCTAATTTCCGCCTCTGGCGGACGCGCCAGGCAGGTATTAAGCATGTAAAACAAAAAAGCCAATGCTTATAATTAACATTGGCTTTCAAATGTCGGGGTGGAGAGATTCGAACTCTCGACTTCCTGCTCCCAAAGCAGGCGCGCTAACCGGGCTGCGCTACACCCCGAGTGGTACTATTTTATATAATCTTTTAAATAATCTCTAATCTTTTGCAGTGCCAGTCCTCGGTGACTGATCCTGTTTTTTTCTTCCGTATTCATTTCTGCAAATGTTTTTGCAAGTGGGGGATAGTAGAAAACCGGATCGTAACCAAAACCTTTATCTCCGGTTGGATTATCCAGAATTTCTCCCTCGCAGACACCTTCAACCGTTTGTACGTTTTCGCCATCAACAAAAGCAATGACTGTTCTGAATCGTGCTTTACGGTTTTCCTGAGAAACACCTGCCATTTGTGAAACAAGCTTGTTCATATTGTCCTGATAGGTTGCATCGGGGCCGGCGTATCGAGCCGAATTAACTCCGGGTTCTCCATCAAGAGCGTCAACTTCCAAGCCTGTATCATCTGCAAGTGCAGGTAAGCCTGCTGCTAATGAATACTCGGTTGCTTTTTTGATCGCGTTACCTTGAAGGGTATCCTGATCTTCTTCAACCGTTGGAATTTGATCCATATCGCTGGCAGATTTTAAAACAACCGGCAAATCTCCAAGGATTTGTTTCAGTTCGGTTACTTTGTCTTTATTTTTTGTTGCCAGTAATATTGTTTTCATTTTATTTTTTCTTCAAAGAACGTTTCTGTTTATTTTAAAACAGAATTATAATTTAGCACTTTTTTTGAAAAAGTCAAGATAATTGTATGCAGTTGGTTATCTTTTTTCAATCATATTCTTGAGAGAATGGATTTCTTGTTCCAACATATCGATACGCTGCATTAAAATTTGTTTATTTTGTCCTGATGCTTCCGATTGATTTACCTGTTCCAGAAACGGAACATTCTGCAGTATGGGGTTTGGTGCGTTTGTATAATAGCTTGAATTTTGACCCGGTTGTTCACCAACAGTCACAGACTTAACATTCATACCTTTGCTGGTGAGGACCTTGAATTGTATCTTTTCACCAGGACGTAAAAATTTAATATGGTTGGCAAGATCAAGGGTATGATTAATTTTTTTACCATTGATAGTTAGTATAATGTCGCCAATGCGCAAGCCGGCGTTTTCAGCGGGCCCGCCTGGGGTAACCTTGCTGATATGTACACCGCCATTATGACCCGGCCAGTCTTCTGCTGTTACACCAATCCATCCAGTTGGTAGTTTACTTCTTTCGATAATGGATTCTACAACATTTTGTATCTTTTTGGAAGGGTGGGCAAAGACGGTTTCGCTGGCAAAAAAGGAAGAGCCCAAAATAGGAGAGTCGCTTTCAATTTCTTTAGCGCTTGTAAGCATACCCACCATCTCTCCATTGGTGTTGAAAATCGCACCACCCGCGTTGCCTGCCGCAACATTGGTAGATACCTGGAATATATCATCTTTGCGAATACAGTTGACAATTCCAAAGGATACTGAGGGAGCAATGCCCATGGAATTACCCATCAACATGACCCAGCAACCCATGCTCAGGCTGTCTGAATTTCCAAATTGCAAGGGGTGTTGAATAACAGAGTCCACCTGAATGATGGATATTCCCAATTCAGGATCAGTACCCAGAACAGTGGCTTTTTGAATGGTACTGTCATTATAAATTACCTGAATATCCTGACTGCCATTTATAACCGAAGTTTTGGTAATAATAAATGTACTGTCAATAATAAAGCCTGAACCAATATTGGTAATTTCAATGGGTTGTTTTTTGGTATCTTTAAAATTAAGAATAGACCCTTTAGAGTCCTGGATATAGGAATAATCAAACTTGGCGGAAATAGTTACAATAGAGGGGGAAATGGTTTTAACAAGGCCTGTCATTTCCCGTTCGAATTGCTTTAGAAAAGATCCGTTATCTGCCTGTACGTATGTGCTCCATAATATGCAATACACCATTAGATAAAAAATGGTCGATTTTTTATGCTGCATGATTCACCACATTTAAAAATTCAACTTAGAAATGTACTGTCGAATTCGCCTGACGAATTAAGGGTTTGTCATTTGTATTCGATTGAAAAGCGCGAATGCTGTCATTATCACTGGACCGCTCAATTCTTCCTGATGCATTATTGGACTGTATTGAATAATTCGAGTATTGCCCATCAAGATGGAATTGTTCCCGAACATTAACATAATTTCTCATTTTAAGAGACTGATCATTTGTTGTGCTCTGGGATGCTGGTACAACAATTGACTCTGTGCTAAATGCATCCTGTCCGGCAACTGCAGGTTGACGGGAATCATTGCTGACAAACAGCGGCTGTGAAATAAACAAACCAATCACAACGATTGCAAATGCACCAGCTGCCATTGCAGGAATTCGTACAGGATTTGTAAAGTTGAATTGAAAAGGTAAAGACCACCTGCTGATTTTCTCCTGTTTGATCTCGTTTCTCAGACGTTCCTTAAAAACGATATCAAAAGAAGAAGAGGTCTTGTACCTCGGTAAAGCAGATAAGGAGAGTTTCACCGCTTTAGAACGTTCAACATAGAGACGGCATTCATCGCATTCTGCCATATGTTTGTTGAGCAGTTTTAGTTCTGTTGGATCAATGTCGTTATCTATGTAGTCGTTAATGTGTTTCAAGAATTGGTAACAAACTGCCATTGGCGCCTCTTTGTTATTAATTTTTTTCTACTATATCTCCCAACAGGGACTGTAATTTCAGACGGGCTCTGTTGACCCGTGATTTAACCGTTCCTAATGGAATTCGTAAAATTGAACTAATGTCCTCATATGAAAGTTCCTGAATATCTCTCAGGATGATTACTTGTTTAAACCTGAATGGTAATTTTTCGATTGCATCCTGAATGATCTTTTCCTTTAACACGGAATCTGTCAACCTTTCCGTATTGGCACCTTCATCTTCGATCTCGAATTCTTTTTCTTCAAAGCCCATGTCTGATATGGATACCAGTTTACGGCGTTTACGTTTGCGTAGTTCAGTTTTTGCCAGGTTTCCTGCAATGGTATAGATCCATGTAGAGAATTTGGCAATCTGTTTATACGCGTGCCGATTTCTATACAATCTCAAAAATGTTTCCTGAACGACGTCCTCAGACTCTTCCAAATTACCCAAAAAGCGGTAAGCAAAGTTCAATAACTGATCCTTGTACCGGCGGACGATGAGATCGTAGGCATAAAGATCGCCTTCCTGGAATTTGCGAATGAGTTCCTCATCGGTCAAGTTTGAATTTGATATTTCTTTGGCCGTCATTCTGTATTTATCTAACACCTATGGTTTAAAAAAGTTCCAGTAAATTACAAGTATTTCAATTTCAGTAGAAACAGTTCAAGCAATAGAATTGGTTTTTGTCTGCTTGATTTTAATTCAACATCTGTTTCCAGCAGCAGGTTGAAAACTTTGGTGATTTGAACCCAGTCAAATTTATTTGCCTGCTGGGTATAGTTTTTAACAAAGAAGGGATGGCATTTAATGACTTTGGCAATGTCATCATTGCTTTTTTTATCGGCTTTGAGTTCTTTGAGTATAATGAGCCGCTGAAAATGCCGTGCAAGCTGGCTTATGATCATACCCGGTGCTTCACCCAATTGGATCAATTGGTTTACAATATGTATGCTGTTTACAATATCTTTGTGGCCTACACGGTCGCAGAGTTCAAACACGTTATATTGTTTGGATATTCCAACGACAGCTTCAACATCGCTTATATCAATCAGATCTTTATTGTCTAAATTTAATACAATCTTTTCTATTTCACTGCTAATGGTTTGAAGAGAACTACCGGCATGACCGTGTAAAAAGCGCAGGGCTTCTTCTGTGATCTTTAAATGTTTCCCTTTTAAATATTCTTTGATCCATTCCGGTATTTTATAGTCTTTGATAGGGCTGCATTCAAGTTCGTCACAAAGCTTGGCAATGTCACGTAATCGTTTTTTTTCTTTAGACGCACTGGTTAAAACCAGACAGGTAGTTGAGGATGGTTTCTTTAAATATTTGATCAATAGATCAAGTCCTGCGTCTTTAACCAGGTGAATGTTTTTAACTATTACAACACGCCTGTCTGCCATCATGGGAAAAGCCATGGCAGCATTTACAATTTGTGAACCTTCTATTTCATTACCATATAATAAATCAAGGTTAAAGTCTTCATCACCCGGGGTAAGCGCATGGTCAAGAATTGCCTGCATGTATTTCTCTACAAGAAACTGTTCTTTTCCGTGCAAAAAATATGCGGGTGCAATTTTTTTCTTTTTTAATGCCGTTAAAAGTGATTGTTCGGTTATTGCCACGCTGCCCTCTGAAAAACTGTTAATCTGTTTATATAAACAAAAGCCCCATTATACCAATGATAAGACAATAGGGAGCAAACCAGTACAGTTTACCACGTTTTACTATATCTAACAAAAAAATGATCGCAATGTATCCTGAAATAAATGCAGCAATTGTGCCGACTGCAAGAACAAGCAGGTAATTGCTGTCTATGCCTGCATGGATGAGATCTGATATTTTTAAAACGGTTGCACCCAGTATTGCCGGGATTGCAAGCAGGAACGAAAAGCGAGCCGCGCGATTACCATCTACTTTAAGAAACATACCAAAGCTGATGGTTGAACCTGAACGGGAAATGCCCGGTAAAATTGCAAGGGATTGTGCAAATCCGATAATGATGGCTTTGGGTAATTTTATATCAGTAATCGCATGTTTTATAAATAATGTAGAAAAGAGAATGGCTGATGTAACAATGAGCATGATACTTACCAAATGCGGATCATTAAACGCGCTTTCGATGCTGTCTTGGAATAATAAACCAATGATAACAGCGGGTATGGTGCCAATGATAATATAAAATGCCAATCGTAATTCAGAATCACGATGGTATTGTTCTGCAAGTTTTGCTGGTGATGCAATATATTTAAATGCTGCCAGTACAGATTTTATCATATGCCATATATCTTTTCGAAAAGCTACCAATACAGCCAACAAGGTACCAAAATGAACAAATATTTCAAATGCGATTCCGTTTTCCGGAATGCCTAGTAAAATTTTTCCAAGTACAAGGTGCCCTGAACTACTTACGGGTAAAAATTCTGTCAACCCCTGCAGAATACCTAATAACAATGCCTGACCTATATTCACATAAATCCTTTCAGTTCGAGAATAGGGGGTATGATTTTTTATAATTTTAAATTGGGATTAATATAACAGCTTTGCGGGACATTATCAAGTGAAAATAGGATATGGCCCTGTAATTTAAGATAATTCAGGGCCATTAAATATTTAAGGGCTAAACAATGCTTGCAATATTGATTTTATAAAGAAATGCCAAACATTAATTGAATAGTGCTGAATTGAAAATCAAAATCTTTATAAACCTCGGTAAATGCTTTTGAATATCTTAGACCGAAACTGAATTGTGAATTTACGTATTCAGCGCCAACGGTGACGCCATACCCGGGTGAATTGATATCATCGGATTCGATGTCATACGAGCCAGAATCGTTTTCAGAATCGGCGTATGTTGTACCGTTCAAATCATATTCAAATTTTGTTGTAGAATCGTATTTTTCACTGCCATTTAGAAAAATTTCCAAGTACGGTCCGGCAAAAATATTAATAGAAGGATTCAAACTATAGACGCCCAGAACAGGTATTTCAAGGTAATTAAATCTATCTTCCGCATTGTAATGAATATCTAACAGAACGTCAGAAAGAGTTGTTAAAACAGAATGATTAAAATCAAATCCTTTGGCTGAAAACATGACTTCGGGACGGATTGCGAATTGTTGATTTAAAGCAAACGTTACAAAACCGCCAATGGAATATCCCATAATGGATTCAGCATGTTCCGCGTCATCACCGGTAACGTCTGACAAGACAAGTCCGCCTCTTATACCTTTATCAATAATGGTTTGCGCGTTGATGAAGGGGGTGAAAATGAGTACCATGAGTAAAAATAAAATAATTGATTGTTTTTTCATAACAACTCCGGATGAGATAAATATTAAAGTATTACTCTTTGATAATAGAGATACTAGAAGGAATTTAAGGCAGAATGTGAAAACCACCGAAAGAAAATATATGAAAAAAAAGGATTATTGTCAAGAAAGGAACCCCTGTGCCGGGGAAGGCACAGGGGCTAAATATTATTTGCCTAAAGAGTAGGTTACGCCAACGTAAATTCCGAAATAGTCAACGTCAGAAATGGTGTATCTTACTTCACCAAAACCGGTCATTTTTTCGTTAATTTCCATTTCAGCACCACCTAACAAATGAATACCCAAGTCAGTTGAACTGTCAGAGTAATCATAGTCAGCTGCAGTAATATAACCGCCATAAGTTGGACCAGTGTATTTTGAATCCCAACTTGCAATTTCAAAACCCAATCCAGCACCTGCATAAGGTTTCAATGAACCCTGCATTTCAAAGGGGTATCTTGCAATTGCTGCAATAGAAAGAATGGAATAAGACCATTCATAGTATTCGCCAACATCATAACTTTTGCCCCAGTAATTTACGTAAGCATAAAGATCAATGTTTTCGCCAAAAGAACCGATGTCAAGGTTTGCTCCGAAACTGATCGGATTTTCAATGTCACCTTCAGGCATTACATAACCAATTTGACCACCAACACCATATAGACCCAGGTCAAGTTGCGCCATTGCCATAAACGGGGTTGCGAGTACCAGCATAATCAGTAATAGTTTTTTCATTAGGATTGCCCTCCATCATGATTGTTAGTTTTGAGTTTCTGTTGTTTCGTTTTTTTTAACATCCTATATTAATAGAATATTTCCGAATTTGGTGTGACGCAAGTCATAATTAATTGATTTTTGATATGTTTCCGTCTTTATATTGTAAAATATTTACTGCCTTGTTCACATGTCCGCTTTGATAAAAGGTGATTTTTCCACCTATACCATCGAAATCTTTAACATTATCAAGAAAGTTTACTATTTCTTCACGTGTCGTATTACCTTCCCTTACGGCTTGAATAATAAGATTCATTACATTATAACCATATACAGAAAGTTTTCCGGGAGATGCAGCGGTTAACAGGCGATAGTCATTTACAAATTTTTTGTATCTCAGGTCGGTTTCTGAGAAATAATATCCTGCTACAAAAACACAACCGTCTAAATAGTTTCTCTGTCTTCTCAGCAGTCTTTTGTCTAACCAGTATCCACCACCCAATGGGGTAGTAACAATATTTGATAATGCCAATTGAGGCGCTATAATTGAGAGCTCTTCTTCATACACCGGTAAAAAGAATCCATCAATAGATGTAACCGGAATATCGGTAGACTCGATAAGACCTTCATTATCAGTTGATTCATCTTTGGCCCACTCGTTCATTGCGTTGTAAATAGAGTCGATCCTGGATTGTGTAACCGGTAAACCCATGGCTTCAATGGAATCACGAAAAGCGTATCGGAAACCTGCTTCTCGAATTGCATCAAGCTGACGCTTGAGATCTGTAGTACCGGGATAAAACCATTTTTGCGAAATGATTGTACCGCCCAGATTGTCAATTTTTTTGGTAAATGCGTCTGTAAGGGCGTGACCATATTCATCGGCTGGGGCAATGGTTGCAAAGGTTTTCATACCCAGAACATTTACTGCATATTCACCCAAAGCAGCGCCACGGGTATTGAGGTCATTATTGGCTTGAAAGGTTTTATCTCCAATGGTTGCAACACCATTTTGTGTACCTACAGGAACAATGATGGGTATATTTTCACGGGCTGCAAGACCTGCAATGGCTATCGAGTTATTATCTTCAAGTTCGCCGATTAATAATGAATAATCTTTTTGGGTAATATCCAGAGCTGTATGAACTGCACCAACCTGTTCACCCTGCGAATCTGCTATTTCCAGATCAATCAGATTCTGAACATCTTTGTTTTCTTCAAGAGCCAGGCCCATACCGCGAAGCAGTTGTTTTGCCTCGTCAGAAAAATAGCCGGACATTGGCAAGATAACACCAATCTTTAATTTGGGTGTATATTGAAGATTTTTCAAAGCTTGTGCTTTATCTATGACCTTAGAATCTTTTTGGGTTGATAGTATCTGGTTTAGAATGAGGTTTGCAGATTCTCTGTCTCCATTACGTATATAAGATTCTGCAGTCCATAACTCGAAAGCAGTTTTATTTTTCTGCCAGGGATAGCTTGAATACAGATTTAACAGGGTTTTATGATCAATTCCCAGACTTAACAGGGTATCACATGCGGCAGTTGCCAAATTTGTTAATTCATCATCTGTTGAAAATTCTCTGGCTTTGCTGAAATTTTCAAAAGCATTTACATAGCACTGTTTTCCAAAATCAATTTGCCCCATCAGATAATAGCCATGTGCATTGTATTTACTTTCAGGATAAGCAGAACGTAAATATTTAATATAACTGGCTGCTTTTTCTTCTTCACCCACTTTGATTGCAGTTTTGGCAAGCATGAGGTAGGTTGAAGTAATTAACGGATTTGGAGCTGTCATAGATTCAATGGACTTGAATGTTGTAAATGCATCCTTGTATAATCTATTTTGGTAATAAATTACACCCTGATCAAATAGCTTTTTTGTGTCTGCATCCTGAGCCAGGGTTGCTTGTATGGTGATGCTAAGAAACAGTAATACGAGTAGTAATTTGAAGTGATTGGATGTACGCAAACAATCCTCCTTTTATTCAACAGTTACACTTTTTGCAAGATTTCTAGGCTGATCCACATCGCAGCCCCTTAATACAGCAACATAATATGACAAAAGCTGCAAGGGGATGATATTGATCAATGGGTTCAGCATATCGAGGGTAGATGGAACATAAATAACCCTGTCTGCTTTTTTTGCTATTTCGGTATCGCCTTCGGTTGCAATTGCAATGACACGACCCTTTCTTGCCCGAACTTCTTCAATATTGCTCATAACCTTGTCATAGATAGAATCTTTGGTTGCAATAACTATAACAGGCATATCTTTATCAATCAGAGCAATGGGACCGTGTTTCATCTCTGCAGCAGGATAACCTTCGGCATGAATATAAGAAATTTCTTTTAATTTCAAAGCACCTTCTAACGCAACTGGAAAATTATATCCTCTGCCCAGATACAATACATTGCGAATGTCTTTGATTTCATTTGCAATTTCTTTGATCTGTTCATGGTTTTTCAGTACTTTTTCCACTTTGGATGGAATAGCGGCCAATTCTTTGGCAATTTCCATTCCTTTGGCGCTTGAAACCGAACGCATACGACCTAATAAAAGCGCTATGAGTGACAATACCGTTACCTGCGAGGTAAACGCTTTTGTGGAAGCAACACCAATTTCAGGTCCCGCGTGTAAAAATACACCTGCGTCTGTTTCACGGGCAATGCTTGAACCTACTACATTACAAATTCCAAATACTTTACAGCGCTTGCGTTTGGCTTCACGGATTGCTGCCAAGGTATCAGCAGTTTCACCGGATTGGCTGATGGCGATCACTACGGAATCACTACCCAGTACGGGGTCGCGATAACGAAATTCGGATGCATACTCTACTTCAACCGGAATACCTACCAGTTCTTCAAGCATGTATTCACCAATTAACGCTGCATGCCATGAAGTTCCGCATGCTGTTATAATTACCCGACGGGCATATAGCAAAGATTCAATATCTTTACCCAAACCACCCAGATGCGAGGTGCCTTCTTTTAACAATAGTCTGCCACGCATGGTATCTGACATGGTTTCAGGTTGTTCCATGATCTCTTTGAGCATGAAATGCGAATAACCGGATTTTTCAATCTCGGCCAGATTTGTGTCAATATGCTCAACCAGTTTATTTACGGGAACATCCTGAATGGTTTTTACCTGCATGGTATTGCGTGTAATTACCGCCATTTCATTATCTTCAAGATAGACGACATTGGTAGTATGACCTACCAGTGGGGCTGCATCAGATGCGATAAAGTTTTCGCCATTACCCAAACCAATAACCAACGGACTACCACGTCTTGCTGCAACAATCTTGTCCGGCTGTTCCGAATTCACAATAACCAAACCAAAAGTACCTTCAACCCGGCCCAGTCCCAAGCGTACGGCTTCGGTAAACTCGTGGCCTTCGTTGACCAATTCTTCAAACAGGTGACACAGGGTTTCTGTGTCTGTTTCTGTTTTAAAAGTGTGCCCTTTGGCTTGCAGTTCTGATTTTAGTTCTTCATAATTTTCTATAATACCGTTATGGACAAGTGCCAGTTTATTGTCATCACCTGTATGGGGATGCGCATTTGTAAAAGAGGGCTCACCATGTGTAGCCCAGCGTGTATGTCCTATTCCTACGGTGCCAGATATATTTTTACCGGTGATAGAGTTTTCAAGTTCTTTGATTTTACCAACAGCTTTGTAAATGTCTATAGAACTGTTGTTTAATATTGCAAGGCCTGCAGAGTCATAGCCTCTGTACTCGAGCCTTTTCAATCCGTTTAATAATATTGGTGTAACTTTTTGTTCACCAATGTATCCTACTATACCACACATAAGATATCATCCTTTTTTATTCCCACTCTATGGTGCTTGGTGGTTTGGTACTAATGTCATATACCACCCGGTTCACACCTTTTACTTCATTGATGATTCTGTTTGAAATTTTTGCCAGCAGATCGTTGGGGATTATTGCCCATTCTGCTGTCATGCCGTCAAGACTGGTTACTGCTCTTAACGCAACTACATTTTCATAGGTACGCTCATCTCCCATAACACCCACCGTTTGAATGGGAAGCAGTACCGCAAATGCCTGCCAGATATTATCATATTCTTCATTGGCTATCAGTTCTTCAATAAAGATTCTGTCTGCCGGTCTTAGAACTTTGAGCCTGTCACGTGTAATTTCTCCCAAAATCCTTACGGCAAGACCGGGACCAGGGAAGGGGTGGCGTTTTAAAATATTTTCAGGAATTTGTAATTCTTTACCAACCCGTCTGACTTCATCTTTGAATAATTCGCGCAAAGGTTCAACCAGTTTAAGCCCCATTTTTTCCGGTAATCCACCAACATTATGGTGTGATTTTATAAGGGCGGAGGGACCTTTAATGGATACACTTTCAATAACATCGGGATACAGGGTACCCTGAACCAGGTATTGAATATCACCCAGTTTGGACGCTTCATCTTCAAATACCCGAATAAATTCGGTACCAATAATTTTACGTTTTTCTTCGGGATCAATAACCCCTTCAAGTTTGCTGAGAAATCTTTCAGAGGCATCTACAAAAATAAAGTTAAACTCTGCATCTTTGAAATATTCACAAACCTGTTCGGCTTCATTTTCACGCAGCATGCCGGTGTCTACAAATATACAGGTCAGGTTTTTACCAATGGCTTTGGCTACCAGATAAGCCGCAACAGTTGAATCTACGCCACCGCTTAATGCGCATATGGTATGGGCATCGCCAACGGTATTTTTTATATCATTGATTGCTGTATCAACAAATGAAGTTGCACCCCATGAATTATCACAACCGCAGATTCTGTATACAAAATTGCCAAGAATATCTTTACCGCGGGGGGTGTGAACCACTTCGGGGTGGAATTGAATGCCGTAATAATGTTTTTGTTTATGCCGTACCGCAGCTATAGGAGCGTTTTTGGTATGTGCAATGATCTCAAAGTCAGGGGGAAGGACTTCAAGACGATCACCATGGCTCATCCATACCGATACCAGCTTGTCCAGTTGATGAAACAAGTCAGAATGGTCATCTACCTGCAGATCTGCATGGCCATATTCACGGTGCAGTGCCCCGGCAACTTTACCGCCGTTAATATGCGCCATAACCTGTAAACCGTAACAAATACCCAGAACCGGGCAGCCCAGATCAAACACGCGACTGTCAGGCAGGGGAGCATCTGTTTCATAAACTGAGGACGGACTCCCGGAAAGGATGATTCCTTTAGGGGCCAATTTTTTGATTTTTTCAATATCATAGTCAAATGGTTTGATTTCGGAATAAACACCCAGCTCCCTGATTCGTCTTGCAATGAGTTGAGTGTATTGAGAACCAAAATCAAGAACAATGATCGATTCGTTATGCGTCATTTATCTCTCTTTTTTATTTATCAAATGTTCCAATGTTTTAATTCGTTCATAAACGGATAATATGTGAGGTCATAGTGTACAGGTGTAATTGAAATTTTTTTATTCATAATGGCTCTGTCATCCACATCCTGTTCAGCTTCTATTTCTTGCTTTTCCCCGGTCAACCAGTAATATTCACGATTCCTTGGATCTCTTCGTACCTCAAATTCTTCGGTATAGATTGCCATGCCCTGTCGGGTAATTTCTACACCCTGAATTTCATCTTCAGGCAGGGCCGGTACATTCACGTTCAGATAAACTCCTTTGGGGAGTTTGTTTTCCATTATATGAGGTGTCAGCTTGGCTGCAAAACGTGCTGCTATACTGAAATCCGTAAATGTAAAAGATGCCAGTGATATTGCAAAAGAAGGAATACCCAGAATTGCTCCTTCAGTTGCTGCTGAAACGGTTCCCGAATAAATTGTATTGATGCCGGCATTGGAACCCTGATTAATGCCAGATACAAGCAGATCAATTTTGGGCAAGTCTTTTAACAATGCGCCCCAGGCAATCTTGACACAATCCGCTGGGGTACCGCTGACTGCTTTGCCAAAATAAGTGCCGTTTTTATAAAAATCTCTAACACGCAAGGGATCATGTAATGTTATTGCATGCCCTACAGCGCTCATTTCAGTTTCAGGTGCAACCACATGCACCGTGCCCAGTTTTTGCATTTCAAGAGCAAGAGCAGCCAGGCCGGGCGCGCCTATACCATCATCGTTTGTTAATAATATGTTCAACTGTTTCAATAGCCCCCATTATTCGAAATTTGAGCGGCAGCTGCAGGAGCATTGTGAGGCATAAAGGTTAGAATATTATACAATGTTTCTTTGAGCTTGTGCCTGTGTACAATTGTATCTACAAATCCATGTTCCAGTAAAAATTCGGAGCGTTGAAAACCTTCGGGAAGGTCCTGGCCTATGGTTTGTTTTATAACCCGTGGACCTGCAAAGCCAATTAACGCTTTGGGTTCTGCAAGAATGACATCGCCCAGCATTGAAAAACTTGCGGTAACTCCACCGGTTGTCGGATGGGTTAAAATGGAAATATAGGGAACTTTGGCATCTGCCAACCTGGCAAGATAGGCGGAAGTTTTGGCCATTTGCATGAGAGAGAGTGCAGATTCCTGCATTCGTGCTCCACCGGATGCAGAAATGATAATGAGTGGGTGCTTTTTTTCGATTGCCAGCTTTGTTGCACGCGCAATTTTTTCGCCAACAACAGAACCCATACTGCCACCAATAAATCTAAAATCCATTACCGCTAAAACCACCGGCAATTGTTCAATGGTGCATGTACCGGTTTTAACAGCTTCTGCCAAACCGGTTTTTTGAACTGCGGTTTTAATACGGTCGCTGTATCGTTTTGAATCTTTGAATTTTAGCGAGTCTATGGGTTGAATGTTGGGATTTATCTCTTTGAAAGAATCTTGGTCTGTAATGATAGCAATATAATCATCACTGGTAATTCGAAAGTGATGATCACATTTTGAGCATACATGCATGTTTTTTTGCAGCTCTTTCATATAAAGTACTTCATTGCAGCTCTCACATTTGATCCAAACACCGTTGGGCAACTCTTTTTTTGTTTGTGTGGTTGGACCTTTTTGTCCTCGTTTAAACCAGGCCATAAGAACTCCATTTGTTCAATTTAAATTTAAACTCATTAATAGTGCGTCTTCGTGCTCTTTTTCATAATAATTTTTACGTAGACCCACTTCTTTAAAACCAAATTTTTTATACAGGTTTATTGCCTGTTCATTCGATTTTCTAACCTCCAAATGAATCACGCGTGTTGAAATGGATTCTGAAAGAGACAGAATGATTTCCATCAACCAGGAGGCAATACCCATTTTGCGATAGTCACTTGAAACCGCAAGATTGGCAATATGTAGCTCGTCTTCAATGAACCAGTTAACTGAATAGGCAATAATACGTTCGTCGTCAAAAACCACCAGACATATTGAATATTTATGCAATAACTCTGCTGCAAATGATACTTTGGACCAGGGGTTGGGAAAAATTTCTTTTTCTAATTCAGCAACCTGGTCAATATCACTTTCCTGCATTTGTCTTACTTGAAGGGTAACATTCTCGTTTAACTGCTTAAAAAATTCCAAGCTAATTCTCTATTGTTGATCAAACGAAATTACCGGTGATTTTGGCTTTCCAGCAATAAAGTCTTGATGATATACAGGCTCAATAGTATCAATGGGTTGAATGTTATTATTGCGAATTTGTTCCAACCCTATCTTTGCTATTGTAACCGCATCCGGCAGCGAAAACTGTGCTGGTGCAGCTTTGTTTTGCAAAAGCGTATCAAGTTCGTCCGTGTGTCCTATAAGCAACGCGTCTTTAGGGATCTCTTTAGCAATATCATCAAGTGTTATAATTGTTACATCTTGAACTAGTTCATTTATAAAATTGTTACGTTCAAACAATGCATAATAATATTCGTTTTTACGGGCCCGAAGTACAGCAGCTACTTTACCATCCATGATTGGCGCCTTTTGGGCAATTGCCTTCAAGGTGGGGACTGCCGTTATAGGAATATCGGTTGGTAGTGCCAATCCCTTGGCGGCTGCAAGCCCTATTCGTAATCCGGTAAATGAACCGGGTCCTATGGAAACAGCAATTCCATCCAGATCATTCAGATCCAAGTCCGCGGTTGTAAACAGATCATCCACCATTGCATGGATCTTTTGTGCATGAATGTTTTTGATATTCAAACGGCTTTCAACAACAAGACCTTTTTCATCAGCAAGGGCAACCGCGCAAACCATCGTAGATGTCTCTATTCCTAAAATCAGCATTCTATTGGATCCCGTTAAAGGTTATTGTGACTTGTCTTGTTGTTTCATTGCCGCTGTCAAAGCAATGCTGCATTGTAACCATATAGTAAGAACTGTTAATTGAATTCAATATAATTTCAGGCCATTCCAAAAGACAAATACCATCACCATACAGATATTCATCCAGTCCCAATTCATCAAGCTCTTCAGCCTGGGGGATGCGATAAAAATCAAAGTGATAAACAGGCAGCTTGCCTTTGTATTCGTTTATCAATGTAAAAGTAGGACTGGTTACATAATCATTCACTTCCAGGCCCACACATAATCCTTTTATAAAAGTAGTTTTTCCACTACCTAAATTCCCGGTAAAACAAATAATATCGCCTTGCTTTAATAACGCAGCAAAAGACCTACCGTATTCCTGTGTGTTTTCAGGACTGGTTGATTGTTTATCAAATACGACTTTATTTTTGTTATCTGGGTTCAAGAGTGATCACCGGTAAAACTAGTTCTTCTAATGAAATGCCGCCATGCTGAAAACTGTCGGCATAATAATTTAAAAAGTGGTGATAATTTGTTGGATAAACAAAATAATAATCTTCTTTGGCCATGATGTAATTTGTATTTACACCGCGAACAGGTAACCGGTACGCACGGGGATCTTTGATGAATAGCGCATGCTTGTTGCTGACTTTGAGATTTCTTCCGAATTTATATCGTAAACTGGTAGATGTGTGTCTGTCGCCGATTACTTTGGTTCCGCGATGACTTTGTATACTGCCATGATCAGATGTAATTACAACAGTATTGCCATTTTCTGCAAGGGAACGGAGTGCCGAATATATGTGGGCATGTTCAAACCATGATTTGGTTGTAGACCTAAAAGCAGCTTCGTTGGGAATCATTTCTTTTATAAGTGTAGATGAACTGCGCGAGTGTGCAAGTATGTCTACAAAGTTGATGACAATTGCAGAGAACGGGGTGTTGGCATAATCGTGAATATCACGGGCAACGTTTTGAGCTTCCTGCATGTCTAATATTTTGGCGTATTTGGGTTCGGGTTTCAGATGAATGTTTTCCCTTTCCAACAGCTTTAACATCAACTCGCCTTCATATCGATTCAGGCTGATATCATCCTCATCTTCACCACTTGACCACATTTCCGGATATTGCTTTTCAATCTCCAGAGGATAAAGTCCGCTGAAAATGGCATTTCGGGAATAGGGGGTAGCGGTTGGTAAAATGGAACAATAATGGTCCCGCTGGATTTTGAAATATGAGCGCAATAACGGCTCAATTGCCATCCACTGATCAAGACGCAGATTGTCAATAATCAATAGAATGGTTTTTTTATTTTCTTTTATATGTGGAAATACAAACTTGGGTATTACATCTACAGACATTGGAGGATGGTCGTCGCTGTTGATCCAATCCAGATAGTTTTTTTCAATAAATCTTCCAAACTCGGCGTTGCATTCTTTTTTCTGATCGTATAGGGTTTGTTTTAAACCCAGATCGGGGTGCGAGTCCAACTCTACATCCCATTCTGATAACTTGTTATGAATGTCTACCCAGTCCTGCCATTCCATGGGTCCCATCAATTGCATAGCAATTTTGTTAAACTCCATGGTATAGTCCCGGGAAATTCTTTGACCGGCGATTTTTTTACTGTCCAGTATCTTTTTACAGACCAGCAAAATTTGACTTGGATTAACGGGCTTTGTTAAATAGTCATCAATCTTGGCGCCAATAGCGTCTTCCATTAATGCTTCTTCTTCACTCTTTGTTACCATAATTACCGGCAGCCCGGGGTTGATTGCTTTAATTTCATTGAGTGCTGTTAACCCATCTATGCCGTGCAGCATTTCATCTAAAAGAATGATATCAAATTCAGTCTGTTTGACCAGCTCAATACCATCTTCAGCATTAGCTACAGATGTAACATCATATCCCTTGCTTTCAAGAAACAGAATATGCGGGCGCAAGAGATCAATCTCGTCATCCACCCATAATATTTTTTTGCTGTCTTTCATATAATCGCCTTGTTCATTAGACGAGTAAAGTACAAATTTTTCAAAAATGAAGCAATCCTTTTATGCATGTATTTAGTAAACCCCGAAAGCTTGTTTTATAATAGATAAAAGAAAAGGAAAGGATAAACGTGTGACATTGAGTAACCACCCAATATGAATGTGTTGCCCCATTGTCTCACGTTAGGCGGTGTTTGCTATGAATATTTCGTAAATTTGGTAGCAGAAAAATTAAATTTTCTGATTTTCTTTATCTATATATACTTTTTGTCAATCATTTTGCAGAAAATTAATTGAATCCATAAAAAAAAATCCAAATTCAAGCCTGAAATGTGTAATTGTTGACCCAAATGCCCCAAAAAAGAAGATTTGAACCATGAATTGTCCCTTGCAGGCAATACTTTTGCTATGTATTTAAAATGAAAAAAGAGATGTTGTATAAATATTGAGCATTTTAATTTTTTATAAAACAAATAATTATGGCGTTTTTTGAAAAGTTGGTGTGATAAATAGAGTTCTGGCATAATGTTTGATAAAACATTAGTGAAATTGGAAATAATTAAAAATAAGATAAAACAAAACAAACACATTTAATTAACAAAAGGAGTTTATAATGGGTCAACAGCAACTTTTACTCATCGTTCTTTCTGTAATTATTGTAGGTATTGCAGTAGTAGTTGGTATTCAAATGTTTGGTGCATCTGCTGCATCTTCAAATCAGGAAGCAGTCATTAATGACTTGACAAACCTTGCTGCAAAAGCACAACAATATTTTGTAAAACCCACCAGTATGGGTGGCGGCGGCAATTCATTTGTTGGTATCGCAATGCAAGATATGGCACCAGTAGGTAGCTCAGCTACTTCTTGGTCAACTGAAAATGGCGCTTATACTATTTCTACCGCTGGAACCGCAACTGCAGTTTCTTTGCAGGGTGTTGGAACTTTTCAGGACAAAGATAGTAATGTGGCTCAGGTTGTAATGGAAGTTCAAGCTAACAGCATTTCTATTACTTCAATTGACCGTGTTTCTTCAGGCAGTTAAGAACCGTAAATAACTAGATGATATTTAACGAATGTATTGATAATTATAGTTGGGCAAATTGGATTAACATCATAAAAGAGTAATAAAGCTCTATCATTACTATAGTATCATGTTCGAATCAAAAAGGGCCCGGCAACACACTGGGCCCTTTTTTAGTAAAAGGAGATAAAAGAGAACAATGGCTGAATTTAGATATACAGGAATGACCCCAAATCAAAAGCGTGTTTCGGGGTTTATTGAAGCCAAAAACAAATCTGAAGCGAAACAGAGGATTGCGCTTATCTCCCGTCAGAAGGGTTTTACGCTCAACTCTATACAAAAGAAAGCAACATATTTGTATAAAGTAAGCCGGCAGGGTGGTTCTCCAATTCGAGGTGAACAGCAGGCTTATTCAAAAGAAGAAGTTGAACTCGCACTCAGACGCATGGGCTTTGATAATGTCCATGTTGAAAAGAGTCTCATTGATGTACGAATGAAACCCCCACAGGGAGATATCATTACTTTTATTCGTTTATCTGCTGACTTGTTGAGAGAGAAACTTCCTTTTGATGAAATTTTAACTCTTTTGGAAACTGACATCAATAACAAGTCCATGAAAAAGATTATTAAAGAGATCTTGAGCGATTTAAAAGATGGTAAAGACGGTGAAGAAGTTTTTGGAAAACAGGAAGCCTTTTTGGGCAAGTTCCCGGCAAAGATGTTGGGTGTTGCTTCCAAGAGTGGTAATATGGCAGAAGTATATGAAAATACCGCTATCTTTTTAGAACGTGTTCATGATTTTCAAAAAAGTATCAAAAGCGCTTTGTTAATGCCAACAATTACAATGCTGGTGTTGCTGGGTGCTGTTATATTTTATATCGGTTACATTTTTCCCGAAACTGCTGAAATGTTTGCCAGTTTTGGTGCAGAGCTTCCCCCAATGACTGATTTTAGTTTGAAAATGAGTCATTTCCTTACAGCCAATATAGTGTGGATTATACTTGCAATGGTTGTTCCTCCAATAGTTTTATTACGTCTGGCAGTGACCAAAAAGGGTCAGGTTGTTGTTGGCAAGATATCAATAAAAGCTCCAATACTTGGACCCATCATGCATAAAACATCGATTGAGATTTTTTGCCGTGTATTCAATTCCATGTACAGTGGATCCGGTGAAAATATTGAAGTGATTCGAACTGCTGCCGAAGCTTGCAGAAATAAATATATGGAAAAACAGATCAAAGAAATTACAATACCTATGATGGTCCGGGAAGGTAAAGGATTTGTAGAATCATTAAAAGCAGCAGAAGTATTTACAGATAATGCGCTTACTCGTTTCAATACCGGTGCTGAATCTGGTACATTGAAAAAAGTGAGTTTGCAGATTGCACGTTATTATGAAAAAGAATCCAAATACAAGATGCAGGCCATTGTGGACTGGATCCAGGTATTTGTTTCTATGATCATCATGATTGTGATGACATTGTTGACCGTAGTTTCTTCGGAAACTGCAGTGTTCTCACCCAAAATACCAGGAATGGGAATGTAAAAATGATAGCAAATACACAAATTCCAAATACAGTTGTTGAAATGTTGATCAGAGAAGGTCTCTGTAATCAGGAAGACCTTGCCAAAGTCAACGATATAGTAAAGAATTCTGATAAAAAGCAGAGTCTTGAAAATGTTTTAATCAATGAATTAGGATATGATCGTCACAAAGTTTACCAGGCGTTTTGTCGGGTTTATGCTTTTCGTGAAATTAAAATAGATGCTGCATCTGTCTCGGAAGGCTGGTTGAAATTTATTCGTAGCATGTATGAAAACCTGCCCCAGAATGTTCAGGATGCATTTGTTAACCGCAAGATCTTACCCTTTGGATACAGTGAAAAAAATAATGAAGTAACCATATTCATTACTCCTGATCCTACCGACCGAACAATTGATCAGTTGCTAAGACAAGCCGGGTTTAAACGCTTTGAACTTGCTTATGGCAAGTTGGAAGAGGTTGAAGAAATCCTCAAAAAAGCCATGCCCAATGAAAACCAATTTCTTGAAAACCTCAAAGAGGTTACTGAAGAGATGTCAATTTCGATGGACGAGGAAGAGGATGATAAAGGGCTTGACGAAGACGAGTTGACAGCAGCAATCAACAAAAGTTTGTTGGTAAACTTGTTTGAAGGTTGTTTGATCGAAGCGGTTCATAAAGGCGCCAGTGATGTTCATATTATCCCCAAAGAAGGAAATATTACAGAAATACATTTCCGTATTGACGGCAAGCTGCAATTGTGGCATCGACAGGACGGAGTAAAACCGGAAGCGTTTCTTGCAGTGGTTAAAGATAGAACCCGTAATGTTGACCGGTTTGAATGGGACACTGCGCAGGATGGTTTTATCCAAAGAGAGATTGACCATTACCTGCTGCGTTTTCGTGTTTCTATTGTACCCATTGTTTCAAGCGCGTTTACCCGCAAGTATGAAAGTGTGGTTATTCGTGTGCTCGATGACCGTAAAGTTATAACCGATCTGGGTAAACTGGGTTTTGATGGCTTTGCCAGGTCCGAGTTTATTAAAGCTATCAAGAAACCCCAGGGTATGGTTATTTTAACAGGTCCAACAGGTAGTGGTAAAAGTACCACACTTGTTGCGGCATTGCATCAGGTAATGACACCTGAAGTGAATGTGTTGACTGTTGAAGATCCTGTGGAATATAATATTAAAGGAGCACGGCAGTTAAAGATCAGCCACAAGATGGATTTTGATAAAGCTATACGTGCTATTCTTCGTCACGACCCTGACATTGTTATGGTGGGTGAAATTCGTGACCAAAAAACAGCCGAGATTGGTATTAAACTTGCCAACACCGGTCACCTTACATTTTCTACTTTGCATACCAATGACGCAGTTAGCGTTATTTCTCGTTTATATAAAATGGGTATAGAACCTTTTTTAATTGCCTATGCTATCAATTTAGTTGTGGCACAGCGTTTGATGCGTACTTTATGTGATAAATGCAAGAAACCCGTTGAAAATATAGATATGGCATTTGCCAATTCAATCGGGTTTAAGGATGAAGAGTTACAAAATGCAACCATTTATGAACCGGTGGGATGTGATAGTTGTCGTAAGGGGTATTCCGGTCGTGTTGCTATTCATGAAGTATTACCTTTTACTCCTGATATACGAAGAATAATTTTGGAAGCATCCGGTGATCTGGATGATGACAAAATTCGAGCTAGTGCAATAAAATATGGTATGGTTTCACTGAGGGCGGCTGCACGGACACGCGTGTTGCAGGGTAGGGCTTGTATGGATGAAGTTGTTGCGGCAACTATGGAATAATGTGAAACGAGGTTATGAATGCATAAGATATTAATAGTTGATGATGAACGGGATTTGCGGGAAACTTCGGCTGAATTGTTGAGATTAGAGGGCTATGAAGTGGTTACAGCCGCCGATGGTGACGAAGCAGTGATGAAAGCTGGCGCAAATAGCTTTGATTTGGCCCTGGTTGACCTGGTTCTGCCGGGTCAGATGAATGGTCTTGAGATTATATCGAAATTACGGACCCGATCGCCCCAAACGCATATCATTGCATTTACCGGGTTCAGTGGTCAGAATTTCTCTCAAAAGGCAATAAAAGCCGGCGCTAATGAATTTGTTACTAAACCCGGTTTAGCCAAAAATCTTGTTACCAACATTAACAAGTTTTTTAACAAGGAATCAACTGTTGTTAATATACAACCGGAAAATGAAAACAAGCCACAAAATGGATCAAGCGTGCAAAGCAGGCCGGTTCCACATAATGGCACAAACGGCACAAATGGAACGAACGGAAGCAATGGTACAAATGGTGCCAATGGTCATGCCAGACCGGAATCTGCTCCCAGACCTGTTGTGCAGGAACAGCAAATTGTTGCGTTTACACCCTTTGTTTTGTCCAATATGCCGGACCAGCATGTGAGAGGTATTTTGGATCTGGGAACGGGAAAAACGGTTCAGGTTAGGGAAAATTATATCCTGGATGCGACCAAAGAGATGGTCATTGTAAAAAGTGGAAGTCTTTCGTGCTGGTATAGAAATAGTTTGATTGGATATTTTAAAGCAGGAGAAAGTATTGGAGAATCTTCTGTATTTATATCAGGAAAAACAAATTTTATGCTGCTTTTAAAATCTGAAGAAAGTTTTGATTTGATTGTAATAAATAAATCTGATCTTGCAAAATATTTTCAGAATAACAAGAATCTGGCTATGCGTTACGCTGCGAACGTGATTTTATGTATGTCGAAAAAGTTTATGCTCACTTGTGAAAGAGTGGCCAGGATGAATGAAGAAGTTAGACAGCTTAAAACACCTGTCGACGGGGTAATGTACTAGTTGGTTTAACTATTTAAAGGGTAACACGGTGAAAAAATCCATTAAGAATAATCCCAATCTGTTTGATGAAAATCAAAGTATTCATAATACCTTAAAGTGGTGGAATTATGTACGTTGGTTTTCTACCATTAGCTTTTTGTCAATTGGTATTATACAACTGGCCCTGAAACAAATGACCCTACCCAAGTATACTTTTGTTTATACTTTGATAGGTATAATGGTCTTAAACATGGCTTACAGTTTTTGGTTGGATTCTTTAAAAAATAATCGGTTTTTCATCTTGTTGCACAACCTGCTTGATGTCTGCATTTTTTCAATGGTTATTTATATGACCGGAGGTACAGAAAGTCCATTGATCTGGCTGTATCTTATACCTGTATTAACCTCCAGCATTACTATGGGAAAAAGTGTTGGTTTTTGGGCAAGCAATATCAGCCTGATTGGTTTGATCACTGTTTTGTTCCTGACACAATACAATAGAGTAATGCCCAGTTTTGAGCTTTTACCGGCTTTTCTAATGTTTTTACGTATGAACATCCAATCCATTTTATCTTATACCTGTCTTTTGTTTTTGGTTTATTTTATTTCTTCATTCCTTTCCAACACTTTGATTATGCAGAATGTTGAATTGATGAAATTAAACGCAGAGTATATTCGTAAAAATAATGAAATGGTTACCACCTATTCCAAAAAGTTAAAACTTGAAAAACGAATCTTTATCGATAAAATTCTGCGTACCCTGCAGCATGAATTAAATAATCCACTTGCTATTCTGGCAGTTAACGCAGAGTTGATGATGCGAGATGAAGGCAGTTCTTATATTGAACGCGTAGACAGCATCCAAAACAGTGTGGGACGTATTCGTGCTATTGTTGAAAAAATTGAAGAGCATTATCGTGATGGTGAACACGATTTGATAGATCCTTATAAAATTATCGAATATCAGAAAAAGTATCTTGACGAAAATTGTATGGTTGAAAAGGTTTAATTTATCATGTTACCAGAAATTTTTAACAAAGTAAAAAAACAACTGCCTCCACACGCCGAGGGTATAGACCGTCAGCGTTATCTTAGTGAAGCAATGGATAAATTGTCTCCTCAGGAAACCTATTTTCTTCAGAATAAATATAAAGAGTTTTTACTGGTCATGCGTAAACTGAATGCATCAGATATTGAAATGGGTGGGGTGACTGCTCAGAATTATATCTGGTTCAGATTACAGGGTCGTAAAGTTCCCCGTCAGGAACTTGGGCATTGGTCAACAGATCAAACCGATATCATGTGTCAGAGTTTGCTTTCTACCAAACAACGTGAAGCATTGATAAATGACAGAGTATTAGATTTTTCTTATGCTGTTTCTGATCAACAAAGCATGATGCGCTGGCGTGCCAGTATGTATGTTGATTTGGGACACCTTGCATTGAATATGCGTGCTATTAATACCAACGTTTACCCATACAAGAATCTTGGATTTCATCCCAACATTTCCAAAGCCTTATCCCTTGCTCATGAAAAACAGGGTATTATCTTGTTAACGGGTATTACCGGTTCAGGTAAAAGTACAACAATGGACAGTATTGTAGATGCCAACAATATGACTGTTAACGCTCATATCGTTATTGTTGGAGATCCTATTGAATATATTCATCAATCTAAAAAATGTATCATCCGTCACCGAGAGGTAGGGCGAGATGTATTGTCGTTCAAGGACGGTGCGGTTCAGGCATTACGACAAGATCCTGATATTATTGTAGTAGGCGAAATGCGTGATCCTGAAACGATTATAACCTGTCTTGAAATTTCAGATACGGGTCATAAAGTATTCTCAACCTTGCATACGGGTTCGGCAGTAGAAACCATAGACCGTATTGTTGCTGAATGTCCTACTTATGAGCAGGAACGTGTTCGGGTACGTTTGGCAGATCAGTTAAAGGTTGTTATTTCTCAAAAACTGATTCCCGGTATTGACCAAAAACTGGTTCTGGCCAAAGAGGTATTATTGGTAACCAGTTCTGTACGAGCCGCTATTCGTAATAAAAATGTTACAGAAATTTATCAAATGATTGCAGAAGGCGGCAAGCTGGGAATGAACACATTGGAGCAGGATCTGGTCCGTCTGGTAAGACAAGGTAAAATTGCAGAACAAAATGCAATCAATTTTGCCAACAATAAAAAACGTGTACAGGAATTATTAAGTTAATATTATGAAAAAAAGAGCATTAGGAATATTCATTGATGACTATCAATTAAAAGCCGCGTTACTGGTTAATAACGGTAAAGAGGTAGAGATTGAAGCGCTTGAAACATACCATCTGAGTGAACAACTTGAAGAACGTGATGCTATGGAAAGCCCAAAAGAGGATAAAAAACTTGCTCTTGATGACCAGGGCTTTGGTATTGATCTGGAAGATAAACCGGCAGATTTTGAAGATAGTGGAATTAAACATGATGGTAAAACCAATATTGATACTACTATAGACATTATTAACCATTTAATTCCAAAAGGAACACGTATTGGTTTTAATCTTTCTAATTCATTTACATTATATAAAAATATCAGTGATATACAGGAAAGCAATCGCAAAAAGATTAAAAAAGTAATCTGGTCTGATTTTTATGAAAGTACAGTTAACGAAGCAAAATATGAAAATGTAGGGTATTTAAAGCGTCAAGACGGTTCTTATCTGTCTGTAGTTCATGATGATCCCCTGGTGCTTGCAGCACTGTTTGATGAAGCTACTTCCATTTTGCGTACAGACCCGGTTCGTTTGTCTTTGGTAGATACTATAGAATTTACCCTGGCACATGAACTGATCAAAAATTATGATTTTGAAAATGAAGACCATACCGCAGTTATTGTATTTGCTGAAGGATTTACAAAAATCTTTTTCATGAAGGGTGAAGAAATTGAAACTGTTTTACCCACAATTCATGAAGGTGCAGATTCTGAAACTGTATGCGATACGGCTTTTTCAAAGATACTGTTCGAGCTGGATTCAGGTAATATTACTTCATTAAATAATATTGTTCTTACTGGTGAAATATCAAGACTGGATGCGGAAGCTTATTTTAAAAACCGTTTACCAGAACTGGAAATTATTCGCTTTGATGCATCACGTGCCAGTTATGGCATGAACCAGGACCAGTTTGCAAGTCAGGCTGAATCTTATGGTATAGCTATTGCAATGGCTCTCAAGATTCTGGATGAACGTGACTCTACTGTATATAATCAGAATTTTTTACCGACAAGAATTCGTGATAAAACCTCAGTCTATAAAATTGGTTGGCCGGGATTGTTGCTGCTGGTATTTCTGTTTATAAGTGCTTTTTTTGTAACCAGCAAGAGTATCAGCAATAGTATTGAAATTAACAAGGCAAAGTCTAATATTGTTTTTCTCAATAATGAGTTAAATGGATTAAAATCTGTTGCGCACGAAGTAGACAGCTTGCGTGCAGAAATTACAGCAATGAAAAACAATACTGCATTGATAGATTCAATGACCAAAGAGACGATTCGTTGGGCATCTACACTTGAATCGTTATCTCAGGCTTATAATGAAATTGGTCCCTTTAGTCTATACAAGATGGAAGTTAGAGACCGTTCTCATCTTGTTGCAGATTTGAAAATGGAAAACAGAGATCAGGTTGTTAAACTTGAGCGATATATAGATTTTAGTTTGGTTTCTGCAATTTATACAGCTGAAGAAGATCGATCTTTTATTAATGTAACCATTGATTGTTTTGTGCAACCTAAATCTTTGGAAGAGACAGTTGAACTAAAAAAAGATAGTTATTGATATGCCATATGTAATCCGAAATACGATATTTATAGCTGTTTTCTGGCTGATTATTCTCATTGGCGGCTTGTATTATGTTTATGGTTATCAGGCCAAAAAACATACAAGTCTTGAAGGTGAGATTAAACAAAAAACAAATCGTGTGAATGACTTGAAAATGATGCAGATCACTCGCCATGAACTTACACAGGAATATGATTACTTGCGTGATCTTAGTCTGGGTAAACTGGGCGCTTTGGCCGGAAATGAATCTCCTGGTGAAACTTTTGATTACATGTTGCGGGAAATTGACCATACCAGTTCAAACCTTGTATTGAACCAGGAGTTGGTTGTAAAAGAAAAGTTTAAAGATTTTGAACGAAATACATATTTGTTAACGGGAGAGTCCGAATTTGAAGATTTTTATCGATTGGTATGGTTCCTGGAAAACGGACCCATTTTCTATAATATTCAATCGGTAAGTATGGATAGAATACCCATAGAACAAAAGAACCAGGAAGACTGGTCAGCTGACCGCGGTGAAATGACATTTGCGTTGAACGTTTGGGGCTTTAAGAAAGAAAAAGGTCTTGAGATGGATAGCCTGAGACGGAATGTTGGTAAACCGGAAATGCTGGCAAGTCTTGTAGATAATTCAGTTTCTGAAGCAATTGACAATGTGTTAAAAGCAGAACAGTCGACTGTTAATGTTAGATCAACAGATTATTCTCAAGAACTGGTTACTTTAGAAAATTCTAAATCTCAAGCAGCAAGAGGACAAGGCAACAGTAATATAACATCTGTATCAAATCCGTTAGGATTGCCGGAAGTTTCACCGGCTACAGAAGTTTTAGCAATAACCCCTAGTAGTGTGTTGATCAGGGATCAATACGGACGTATTAAAAAGTTGAGAAAAGGGGATCGGGTTTTGGGTGGTACTGTCGGGAATATTAATGTACAATCTGGCAGAGTTGGATTCTATATGAATACGGCGGGTGGTTACAATTCCCTTGAATTATCATTAACCAAAAAGTAAGTGGTACACCATGAAAAGAATTAGAAATATTTGTTTAATCATTGCGTTTTTAACCCTGCCCGGTTTAACCAAAGAACGTTTGCCCCGTGAACTTGTACCGCCTGCGGAAATGTGTTCTATCAACGGTCAGTTGGAGTTTCAGGACGCAATGAGTATCCTGAGCGAATACTCGATCACTTTTACAAACAAACCGATATTTGATCCCACAAAACAGCAGGGACCAATTGGCGTGGATATCAATGGGATGCAATGGGAAAAAGCATTGCAGATCATTCTGAGTTCACGCGGTTTATGGTACGATGAGATGGACCATTTTCTGCAAATTGTTGTGCCTTCTGCAACAAAAGGTAATGGTGATAGTGATATTAATGTAAAACTTGGTAGCCGCGAAATAAAGATTGAGACTATATTTTTTGAAGGTGACAGAACTGCTATCTCTGAAATTGGTATTGACTGGAGTACATTTTATAATGGTTCTGTTAAAGTGTCTGGAGACCAATTGGGATCTTCATCTATCACTGATAGTTTTTTAAATTTTGAAATTACTTCATCAGAATCATATAATGTTGATGTACGGGCATTATTCAGTATTTTTGATAGTAAAAATATTGGTAAAGTTCTGGCACAACCTCAGGTAGTTGTAACTGAAAGTAACGAAGGAAAAATTCAGGTTGGTGAAGACTTTTCAATTAAAACCACAGACTTTGCCGGTAATGTTATTGATCGGTTTTTCAGTACCGGTACAATTATGGAAGTTACTCCATACCTTCTTCAAGATAAAGATGATAGTCATGCAATTGTTTTAAAAGTACATGTTGAACGTAGTCAGGCAGCTCCTGACGCTGTTAGTACTATAGTGAAAAAGTCAGAAGCAGATTCTTATATTCAATTATATGATGGTGAAGAAACTATTATAGCGGGTTTATATAATACAGAGAAAAATTCATTACGCAAAGGGATTCCTATTATCAAAGATTTACCTGGATGGTTTTTCGGTTTGTCTTATCTTTTTGGTTATAATCGTGAAGAAGTGAGCCAAAAAGAATTGATTATAATTATTAAAGCGACTATTCTGCCAGATGTTTTTGATCGTAAAGATTTACCTGTAAATCAGGACTATTGGGATAAAGATGCCGAATTAAAAGTTAGACCTTACCGACGTGGTGATATTGAACCTGTACGTCCTGAAAAACAAATGCGTTCTGTTTATTCTGCACCTCCGGTACAAAAGCCGGTTCAACATCAGGCAATTGAAAGTAACAGAATTGTGCAGCAACCGCGTAGTGCATCGGTTGTTGAAACCAAGCCTGTTTATAATAAACGAACAACTCCTGTTAAATCAACACCGCGAGTAACGAGTCAGACATCAACTGCAACTGTTCAGAAAAAAAATGTATCCGTTCCCCAAACAACTCCGGTTAAATCAACACCGCGAGTGGCGAGTCAGACATCAACTGCACCTGTTCAGAAAAAAATTGTATCCGTTCCTCAAACAACTCCCAAGAGTTCTGTAGAGACTACTGATACAAAAAAGAACTATTATCTGGGACAGATTGTTGAAGTTGATGATAATATAATTTTGATCAAATGGCAGGGAGACTTTAATACTGACAAATTGAATGGTAAACGGTTTTCAGTAATAAGGACGAATGGTGGTGATAAACCATTGAATGTTGGGAATGTGTTGATCAGGGAAACAAAGTATGAACGATCCATTGGTCGTCGAATTCAAGGCGCAATACAGCCAGGCGATCTGGTTGTAGTAAAATTCAGTTCAAACGTTTAATAATGAATGTACAGGTTTTCGAGATGAAATTACATAAACTTTTATATATAGCTGCCTGGTTCCTGATTAGCTTTATGCTTGTGCAATGTGATCAAGATGAAGATAAAGTTACAGGTCCCAATACAATTGAACAAGTAAACATGGATACTGAAGATCCGGTATTGATTGCTGATGGCGTATCAAATGTTACATTGGTTGCGATCGTAAATGATACCAGCGGGTATTCTGCTTCTGGTGTTCGGGTAAATTTTCGTACAACACATGGTACAATAACAAGAACTGCAGTAACCAATTATTATGGTGAAGCGTATGCAGTATTGACCAGTGTAGCCAGTGAACAAGATATTGCCGTAACTGTTACAACATCATTGCTTGACAGCACCGAGCTGGCAAAAAAAGTTGTTAAACCTTATACTGTTAGCCTGACGGTTAAAAATGCAGAAGGTAAAAGCTTGAAAAAGACAACGGCAGACGATGAAGTTACTGTTACATCAAAAATCAATTTTCAGTTTATTGGTGTTCAGTTTAACGCATCTTTGAGCCACACCGAGGTTCCGGCAGATGGTATCAATTCTTCTGAACTCAAGGTTGTGGTTAAAGAGACAACAAGTAAAAAAGCTGTTAGCAGTTCATATGTTTATCTACGTGCATTGGAAAACACTGTACCTCAATATGTTCTGACAGATAATGAAGGTGTAGCTACTGTTGATGTGCTCTCTATGACAAAGGAAATGGTTGATACATTGTTTGTAGAGTATGGTGCGTTTGAAAGTATTGCACTTCCTATTTCTTATATTTTACCCAGTTTGGAATTGCTGCCCAAAGAAGCGCAAATATCTGCCGGTGGACGGTCCTCTTTGTATATGACTGCCCGTTTGCTCACACATAGAAATAACCCCATTATTGGAGCGGGTGTTGAATTCACTACCACTGATGGTTCTATAACAGCAAAAGCATACACCAATAACAAAGGTGATGCAACTGCAGAACTGGTCAGTGGAAGCGATATAAATGAAAATGTTCTGGTTATTGCAACTTTTAATGGATTAATCGATACTGCTCAGGTTTCTTTTATTGAATCTGCAGGTGAAAGTCTTTTTGATTTAAAAGCAGAGAATCAATCTGTTATTCGTAATGGTTTGGATAAAGTTGGTATTACCGCGAAAATACTTGATAATCAACAAAATCCAATAACCAATACTAAAATTCGATTTTATTCTAATTATGGTTATGTTGACAGTGTAGCTGTAACTGATGAATATGGTATTGCAAATGTAACTTATGAGGCAGATGCAGATACTGTAGATGCAAGCGATATTATTACCGCAACTTTTGGCAGTGTTACAAACCAATTGCCAATGGAGTTAAAAGGCGTTAGCATGCAAGTTTCTGCAAGTGCAGATTCAATACAAGCTGACGGTAATTCCAAAACAGTTATAACTGTTCAATTAAAACAAACGACTTCAAAGGAAGTTATCTCTAACGCAACAATTAATTTTAATTCAAGTTTAGGATCAATACCTAATGTAGCAACTACCAATTCGTTGGGTGCGGCAAGTGTAGAGTTGGTTTCTGAAACACAGTCAGGTATTGCAGAAGTTAATGTAGTTTATGGCGGTCTTGTGAAATCCATTCCCATTATATTTGCACCTGAAAAAGCAACTTCGTTCCTGCTTGATGCAGAACCCAGTTTTATTTGGGTTAAAGAAACAGGTAATCTTGAACAAACTACTTTGACTGCAACATTGTTGTCCCAGACAGGAACTCCGCTTTCGAGTGATGTAATGGTACAATTCCGGATATTGAGTGGTCCCGGTGGTGGCGAACAGATTTTGCCATCTAACGATCCTTCAGGATATATTTCTTCACCCATCAAGACTATCAATGGTGAAGCAACCGTTACCCTGCGCTCTGGTACACATTCAGGAACAGTTCGAGTTGAAGCTGAAGTACTTGATGATGGTTATAATATAGCTGCAAGAACCACAAATGTAGTTATCCGTTCAGGTCCTCCATATATGTGGGTTGATCCGGCAGATAAAAATCATGTTGAACCACATATGACACTTGCGTTTGATTATATCAACCAGGATGGATGGAACAATGTTAGAAATTATAATGTAACGGTTTACGTTGGAGACCGATATAATAATCCTGTTGAAGATGGAACCACGGTTTATCTGACTTCAACAGCAGGTATTATTACAACTGATGTTATGACAGATGCTTATGGAATTGGTTCAGCTACTTTGATTAGCGCCAACCCACGTCCTGTTCTTAATCCTTCTGATCCATATGTGCTGGCGCCGCATAGAATTCCAAATCCCAATGACAGGAATTTAATGCTTCCTATTACAGTGCCTGATTTTGAGTTTTCAGAAGTGTTGAACACAATGAATACCTATGATGAAAATGATGGCGTGGCTTATGTTTTGGCAACAACACGCGGTTGTGATCAATATTACCATGAAACGGGTGCTTCTGATTCTTCAGTAACAGTATTTACAACCGGAGCAGTAATTTTCAGTGGTCCATTGTTGAAATTTGAAGTGGTTTCAGATACTGACGAACTGAATTGGGGAGAGGTTGCAACAATTGATATTAAAGTATATGATATCAATGGTAATCCTGTAGCTAAAGGTTCAAAATTAAATGCTTCTACCTCTAAGGGCAAGCTGAATGCAACGTCACTCATGGCAGAAGCTGAAAAATATGGCAGCGGTTCAACATATTTTCAGATCAATTTGCTGAACAATATGGACCCTGTTATTGACGATCCCGGTCTTGCAGAAGTAACCGTGGCTCTTGATAGTCCAAATGGTACAACGAGTACCACAGTATATATTAATATGACATTTGATGGGTATGGTGAGTAAGTGAGGTTATTATTATGGGCACATCAGAAACGATTTTAACAATTGGTGCGCTAATGCTGCTCTCGCTGTTTTCTTTGACATTGAATTCACACATGGTTTATGATCATACAGTTATATATCACAGTGAACAGGTATTGGAAGCAATAGGACAAGCGCAGCTCTATATTGAAGAGGCAGAAAATCTCAGGTTTGATGAGGATAATTCTGCCCAGGCCATTGCATCCTATACAGAACCCAGCGATCTGGGTCCTGATAGTGGTGAGTCTTATGGCAACTTTGACGATGTAGATGATTTTAATGGTTTTGCAGTAACAGACAGCTTGTCAAACTCGATCCCATTTACTATAAATATTTCTGTTCATTACGTGGATCCGGATGATGATTACCGACAGATAACTACTCAATCCTACTATAAAGAAATATCCGTAACGATCGATTCAGATGCATTTTCCGGAGCTTTGGACGGTCAAGTCATCTTGAGAAAGTTGTATGCGTATCATTATTTCTTTAGCGAATAAGAGGATAAATTATGAATAGTATGATGGATATTATAACATCTCTGGTTATTGCCGGAATGCTGATTTTGATAATCATTCAGGTGGATTCTAATGTAAAAGCAAGTTCAATATTTTTACAACAGGATATCCGGACCCAGGATAATATGAGTGTTTTAAACGATATTGTAAGCTATGATTTTAGAAAAATAGGGCATTGTTTGTCTGATCCTGATAATGCAATATCACTTGCAGATACAAGCCGCATTCGATTTTCATATAATACCAATCCACGTGCAGTATTAGGTGTGCATACTTCAGATTCTGTTCAAGTTGAATATTATTTGTTTGGTGATGATACTGCTTCACCAAATCCCAATGATAAAAAATTATTAAGAAAAGTTAATAATTCAAATCATGATGGCTATTGTCTGGGTTTAACACGTTTTCGTCTTCGTTATTATAACAAGCAAGGGACAGAATTATCAACACCTGTTGTTGCGGATTCTTTATCGAGAATTCGTTCAATTCGTGTAGCCTATCGTATTGAGAGCCGGGAACCTTTTAAAGGAGAATATTCTAAATTTATGTTCGTTACCCGTATAACACCCAAAAATCTTTTGGGTGAATAATCTTTTAGTAGAGGTATGACATGGGAAAATATTCAATAATATTGGTGTTGGGGTTGATGATCAGTGTCATGTTTGTTCGCATGCAAACACAGGGCGCTGTGCGGCAGGGAATGTCAACCTATATAGACAATTACAGTGAAATTGTATTGCGAAATATTGCAAACAGTGGTGCCAATGCTGCTCTTAACGAATTAATGCTGGATATAGAAAAAACAGATGGCGTTAGTAATGAAAGTTGGGCGAATGGAACTTATTCATATAAATATGAACGGCAGACTGAAGATCCCAATCTTGGTCCCACAATGGTGCGTGTAACTGCTATTGGTCAATACATGGGGGCGTATGATACGGTTGCAGTATTGTTGACGCGGCCTTCATTTTCAAGGTTTGCATATTTTACCAATACCGAAGGTAACATTTGGTTTGCCGGTGGTGATACCTTGTTTGGTCCAACACATACCAATGATTATTTCAGAATCAGTGGTTATACCGGAAACCAGGCTGTTTTTATGGGCAAGGTAACCAGTCATCGGGTGTATAGTGCTTATTCACCTTATCAAAAATATTATTCTTCCACAAACCCGGTTTTTAATGGAGGATCCGAGTGGAAGGTACCCGAGTTACAAATGCCTTCTTCAATACCTTCCGATGTTGCAAATGCAGGAGTTACTGGAGGGCTATATTTCAATGCAAAATATGTCTGGATAGATTTTCAAAGCGACTCGACTGCCTTAATATGCGCTAAAAATGTTTCCACACCGCCTACAGCGGCAGAATATACAAGCTATAACCTTTCCGGTACAAACGGTGTGATTTATACAAGATATTCCAGTGATCCTATTAATACAATTGTTAATGTTGAAGGTACAGTGAGTGGCCAGGTGACAGTAGCCTCTGAAGGCAAGATCCGGGTTATTGATGATTTATTGTGTAACGATAATCCGGCCTCCAATCCATTGTCCAAAGATATGATCGGTTTGGTTGCAACCAAAGATGTTGCCGTTGCAGATAATCATTATCTGGCAGACAGAACAATTCAAGCAACAATTATGTGCATGAATCCCACAACATATACTTATGAACGTAATTTCTATGTGGAGAATTATTCTGCACAAACATATGGATATTTAAGATTATATGGTGGATTGATACAATATGCCCGTGGTGCGGTAGGTTTGTTAGGATCGCCTCATAAGGGCTATTTGAAAAATTATCATTGGGATCCCAGGTTAAAAGATATGAAGCCTCCGCATTTCCCAATGTTGCTAGCGTTAAGAAAAATTGCATGGTATGATTGATATATCGATAAAAAGGAGAAAACTGTGTTAGCCGAGGATGTGAAAAAGTCAGAAGTACAGAGTAATCAGGGCACCAAAGACAAACGGTTGCTGGCTTTTTTGGACAAGATTGATGATCTACCGGTATTACCACCGCTTGCAATCAAGATTCTTGAGCAGGCAAAAAATCCGGATTTTTCGATTGATGAATTGATTGATTTGATCATGATGGATCAGGTATTAACTGCCAAGATGGTCAAGATTGTTAATTCTGTCTATTTTGGTTTAGGCCGCAAAGTAGATTCTTTGCGCGAGGCTTTGGTTTACCTGGGTATTAAAGAAGTTAAAAATGTTGTGTTGACAACAACATTAATGAATACATTTTCAAGTGGCAAGAATTCAAAAATACTTAAATCATTTTGGCAGTTTTCATTTGCTACTGCGGTTGTAAGCAAACTGCTTGCAAAAAGTTTGAAATACAAAGATTATGAACGTGCCTATCTCGCAGGATTACTTCATGATATTGGTGAAATTATTTTAATCCATAATTTCCCGGATGATTATGATAAAGTTCTTCAAACAGTAGAACAGGAAAACTGTAATTTTGAACAGGCTGAGAACAAAATTTTTGGTATCAGTCATACGGATTTCGGTCCCTGGTTGTTGGAACAATGGAATTTCTTTGGTGATATTGCTCATGTGGTTGCAAGACATCATCGTCCGGAAACGGCTATTTACGAACGAACGCTGGTTGCAATTGTTCATCTGGCGGGCGTATACTGCCAGAACCATGATCTGGGTTTGGTGATTGGTGAAGAAAACAAGATTGATATCGAAATGAATTATGCCTGGGAAATTATTCGAAATGAACATTTGCAGGATGATACATTGGATAACAGTATTCATCTTGGATTATTGGATAAAAACCTGAATGACATCAAGGAAATTGTTTACAATATCATGTCTTGATAGAGGGGGAATAAACCCTATTTTTGAAATGCATTTTCTGCTGCTTTTAATAAACATTTGCTGGTTGTTGTAGCGCCGGTAATACCATCTATATTTATATTGCCGGCTTTTATGATTTTATATTTTACTCCTTCCGCGTAATGCGCGTAATTATTATCCCGATTGTTAATTATATCAACCATGATAATTTTGTGGTTTTTTATTTCCAAAGCAATTTTGTATTCAAAACCATAAAATTCTGCACTTCCTAAATATCTTCCATTGGAAATAGTTTTCAAATCAATACTTTTTATGGCCATATTGCGATAGCTATGCATCATTACAGTTTGCATTACCAGGCTGAATACACCAAAAACTAGCAAAATAATTACTATAATCTGTGCTAATTTCTTTTTTTGCAAATTAACATTACTAATTTTTTTGCCCGGTTTGTATCTGGAAATTAAAAATAATAAAGCAAAAATAATTATTTGTATAATTGAAAAGATTAATAAATCTTTTGATAATAGCTGATATTCATTGTTTTGTATTGTCAAGTGGATTCCTGCATCAGAAATAGCAACCAGACCGTTTACCGCGGGCCCCAGTTTAAACCAGTAAACAAGAAATCCGGAAATAGCTAAAATCCATTTTACAACAATCCATTGGTGATTGAAAAATCCCCAGGGTGTAAATATTGCATATAAAAATGCTGTTACTATAATGGCAAAAAAAGAATAATTGAGTATCGTGTTAACCATATAGTAGACAATCAGATCAAATTTATTATATCCGATCTGTGCTGCCAGGTAGGATTTGAAAATAACCATAATCAATAATACAGCACATGATATTTTTAATATATTTGCCAGCAGTATGTGAGAGGTTTTTAGTATTTTTTTCATTATCCAACTTAAAAAATCTGATATTAAAAACAAATTAAATTAATGTTAAGCAGTTACCCTTTTTTTCATTTTGTAAAAGTGAGTGAAATTGCTAAATTATAAAAAATAATTTTTCAGGATGCCGGTATGAATGCTGTTATTCTTGTTGTTACAGGATTGATTTTATTTTTTGTTGCATATCTTACATATGGAAGATACCTTGCAAATAAATTGGAAATTGATCCCAACGCTGTTACACCCGCACATGAATTGAATGATGGGGTAGATTATGTGCCTGCTAAAACGCCAGTTTTGCTGGGCCACCATTTTGCATCTATTGCAGGCGCAGGACCCATATTAGGACCCATCATTGGTTCAGCTTTTGGTTGGATGCCTGTATATTTATGGATCATTGTAGGTGGTATTTTTATGGGAGGCGTTCATGATATGACTTCCATGATTGCATCTACCCGCCATAAAGGTGTGTCCATTGGCAAGATTATTGAAAAATATTTGGGCACACGAGGAAAGCTGCTTTTTATGCTGTTTGCGTATTTAACCATGATTCTTGTCATAGCAGTATTTTGTAAGATTGTAGCCACTACTTTTGTTACGGTACCTTCTGTGGCAACCTCGTCTGTTTTATTTATTATTGTTGCAGTTGTTTTTGGATTGGCAATTTACAGATTCCGTTTGCCTTTGGTGCCCGCATCCATTTTGGGGATTTTATTGCTTTTTTCAAGTATTTACCTTGGCCAAATGTATCCTATGGTGGTTTATGAAAAGTTTGTATCACCTGAAACAGTTAAAGTTTTAAATGATTTAAAAGCAAATGGTTTGATGCAGGATATTTCAAGCCCTGCCAAGATTAAGAGTTCGTTAACAGATGCTGAATATTCATCAGTTATTGCTGATGTTGCAAATGCGGAAACAAAAAGCCAGCGTTTGTGGGTATTTATTCTTTTAGGTTATGTAATGATAGCCGCTGTAACTCCTGTATGGATTTTGTTACAGCCCCGGGATTATTTAAATTCCTTTTTATTATACGCATTATTGATTGGCGGGGTTGGAGGATTGTTCTTTGCCAATGCCCATGTCGCATTGCCAGCTTATACACATTTTAAAACAGATATTGGGTATTTGTTTCCGGTATTGTTTGTTACAGTAGCATGTGGCGCCATTTCTGGATTTCACTCACTGGTTGCAAGCGGAACGACTGCCAAGCAATTAAATAATGAAAAAGATGCGAGAATTATTGGTTATGGTGGAATGCTGATAGAATCCTTGTTGGCTATATTGGCGCTTATGGCTGCTGCCACTATGATCAAGGGCAATTACCATTGTCTTTTTGCTAATGGTGATTTTATTACAATGTTTTCTATGGGAGTAGGTAACTTTATTTCCAAAATTCCTTTATTGGGTATACAACAACACAGTGCTGTTACTTTTTCAGGATTAGCGGTTTCGGCTTTTGCCTTAACCACGCTGGATACATGTACCCGTTTGGCGCGTTTTACCTTTCAGGAATTTTTTGATAATAATAGGGAAAAGAAATCAATTCTTACTACCAATCGATATATCGGTACAATTGTTACCGTTGTATTAAGTGCTGTTTTTATTTTTTCTGGTTCGTCAGGAGCAATTTGGCCCATTTTCGGATCAGCTAATCAGTTACTTGCATCATTGGCTTTGCTTGCGGTAACAGCATGGTTGGCCAATATTAGCAGGCCAAACTGGTTTACCAAAATACCCATGTTTTTCATGTATGTTATTACTATAGCCGGCTTGTTTACTTTGATAGTACAGAATTATCATAAAGGTAATTTTTTGCTGGTTGTGGTTGGGGGATTACTTGTACTGGTTTCTGTGTTGTTGTTTATTCAGGCAGCCAAGTTGCTTTTAAAGCGTTAATTTATGTTTATTTGATATCGGAGTATAGGATGAAAAATTTAAAATTAGATATTGAACTTTTAAAAGATCATGTCTCTCAAAAAGATTTAAAAGATTTACAATCCTCAGTCACGAGCGTTAATAAAAGTATATACGATAAAACCTGTGCCGGGAATGATTTTTTAGGTTGGGTTGACCTGCCTGACAATGTTAGCCAAAAAGAAGTTGTGGATATAAAAAATATCGCCAAAGAAATTAATGATAATGCTGACCATGTGATTTGTATTGGAATTGGCGGCAGTTACCTGGGAGCACGTGCTACCATTGACTTTTTATCTAATCCATTAACAACTAATAACAAGGTATTGTATCTGGGACATAATCTGAGCGCAGATTATATGAATGACTTGATTGCATTTATTCAAAACAAGCAATGCTATGTAAATGTCATTTCAAAATCCGGTACTACAACAGAGCCCGGAGTTGCTTTCAGGGTTTTGGTTAATGCTTTAAAAGCTGGCTTGTCAAAAGATGAATTCAGTAAACGGGTTATTGCAACAACAGATCAATCTAAAGGTGCACTGCGGAAAATGGCTGATGCTGAAGGTTTTCGTTCGTTTGTCATTCCCGATGATGTTGGCGGTAGATTTTCTGTTCTTACACCCGTTGGATTGTTGCCGATCGCCGCTGCAGGATTTGATATTGATGCACTGTTGGCAGGTGCCAAAGATGCGGCAGCGTTTTGTAAAAATACTCAGGATGTTCTTGGTAACCCCGTGTTGACATATGCCGCAGCCCGGTATTTACTTTATAAATCCGGCAAGACCATAGAGGTTTTATCTGCGTTTGACCCATCTTTGCAATATGTGGGAGAGTGGTGGAAACAGTTATATGGCGAAAGTGAAGGAAAAGACGGCAAAGGAATATTCCCGGCAAGTACCGTGTTTACTACTGACTTGCATTCGATGGGACAATACATTCAAGATGGTAAAAGAAACTTGTTTGAAACCTTTTTAACTATTGAAAATATGCGTACAAAAATTGCTGTGCCTAAAGTAGAAGAAAATCTGGATGGTATGAACTTTCTTGCCGGTATGGATCTTTCTGATGTTAACCATCAGGCATATCGTGGTACTGCTTTGGCTCATGCTGCTGGCAATGTTCCCAATATGAATATTTCTCTGGCTGATAGAACCGAATATACCCTGGGGCAACTGTTTTACTTTTTTGAATTTGCTGTAGCTGTCAGCGGTTTGCTTTTGAAAATCAATCCTTTTGATCAGCCAGGTGTAGAAGCATACAAACAAAACATGTTTGCATTGCTGGGCAAACCGGGATTTGAAGATCGTCGTAAAGAATTGTTGGGTCAATCATAAAAGAAACGAGTATATTTTGGATAAATTTGAAAAAGAAATAATGGTAGTTGACAGGGCAACACTGTTTGCTCAGGGCTATTTTCAGGGATTCGCTCCTGCAGATGGTATTGATTATAAGCAAATTATCAATGAAAATTACTATTACAAAAAACGAGGTATTGCAGAAAATACCCCACAATTAAAACAACCTATTGCCTATTGTATAATAATGAACAAGGAAACCGGACAAGTTTTTGCTTATCAGCGGGCTTCCAAAGATACATATACGGAAGAGCGTTTACGCGGTAAATGGTCGTGGGGAATAGGGGGCCATATTGATAAAATTGATTCTAAAGATAGTGACCCTGTAATTGCCAGTATGATGCGTGAAGTTGAAGAAGAGATTTTTATAGACGAATTTGATGAACCTATTGTTTTAGGGTATATAAACGATGATGAAACAGAGGTAGGACAGGTTCATTTTGGTATTCTGTATTTACTCAGGACGTCATCGAAAATTATCAAACCCAAAGATGCAGAAATTGCATGGGGTGGATACAAGCCAGTAACCGATTTGGAAGAAATTGTTACAAACTCAAACAGCTCTGTAGAGACGTGGTCTGCAATAAGCTTGTTGCAGCTAAAAAATTTATAATATTGGTTATGAAGTAAAAATTTTACTTGCAAGTTTTAGCAGAGATTATTATATTTATCGGCTTTGTTAGAACGGCGGCGTAGCTCAGTTGGTTAGAGCATCGGAATCATAATCCGAGTGTCCGGGGTTCGAATCCCTGCGCCGCTACACAGTATAGCCCCACTAATGGGGCTATTTTTGTTTCAGGTCTGTTATCATTGCCTCACCAAAACAAACCAGTTAAAATTCTCCCATTAAAAACTGACTATTATATTTTTTACTTGATTTCTATTAGAAATAATGTAAATTATAATGTAAACAATTTCATTTATTTTAACCTATTTCACTTTAATTGCAATAAAAACATGATGTAATCGATATCAGATATGGTCAAATTAAGGGATGTAGCTTATAAAGCTGGTGTTTCAACTGCTACTGTATCACGTGTTTTGAACAATGATACCAGTGTAAGTATTGAAACCCGTAAAAAAGTTGAAAAAGTAATACAATCTCTTAATTATATCCCCAGTCGTACCGCGCAACGTCTTCGACATCAACAAAAGAAAAGTAATATTATTGGTATTGTAATTCCTGATATTCAAAATCCATTTTATATTGATGTTTTACAAGGTATTGAAGATACAGCTTATGATAATGAATATGCTGTTTTGGCAAGTAATTTTTCTCAAAATGAAAAACGAGAAAAACTTTATCTTGATATCCTCAAATCCGAATCTGTTGATGGGCTCATTGCAGCCCCACTTGATGAACATGACGAAACCATAATTGAACTTGTAAAACGTGGCTTGCCCATTGTCTGTGTTGACAGGGGGATGAATGATATTGATGTAGATGCCGTTGTTGTTGATAATTTTAAAGGTGCATATGATGCAACAAAATTATTGATTGATCTTGGTCATAAACATATTGGGTTTATATCCGGATTAATTCGTATACCAACAAGCAGGCAGCGTTTGGATGGATATAAACAGGCTCTGCAGGATTATGGTATTGATTATGATGAAACGCTGGTAAAATTCAGCGATTCCAAACGTGACAGTGGACAACAGTTAACCATAGAATTACTACAGATGAAAAATCCTCCCACGGCTTTGTTTACAGGTAATAACCTGTTAACTTTGGGAGCGTTTGAGAGTATACATCAATTAAATTTAAATATACCCAATGATATCGCGATTGTGGGATTTGATGATATGTATTGGGCAAATTCTCTAAATCCACCTTTAACCGCTGTTAGCCAACCGGGTTATGAAATTGGCAGGCGGGCAGCTGAAATGTTATTTCAGCGTATTGAGAATAATGACCGCCCAACGGTCCATGTCGTATTAAAAACCAAGCTTGTGATTCGCCGTTCTTGTGGGTCATAATTAAGTAGGAAAAGATTATGCGGTTTGTTTGGATGATCTTGATAGTTTTCTTTTTTCCTTTTACTTCTTGCACTCAAGTTAAAGAGTCTGCAGAGTTGTCGGGCTCTGTACTGGATTCCTCTATTTTTTTCCAATATATTCATGAATTTAATGAAAATAACACAGAAGCAGTAGTCAATTTCATTCCTGATGCCAATGCCAAAACCTGGCTTGGTCAAAATATCCCCTTGTTTGAATGTCCTGATAAAGAATTAGAAAAGATTTATTATTACCGCTGGTGGACATTTAGAAAACATCTCAAACAAACTCCAGATGGATTTGTATTTACGGAATTTATTACCCCTGTCAAACATGCCGGCAAGTATAATACAATTAGTTGTGCGTTAGGGCACCACATTGCAGAAGGCAGATGGTTAATGGATGACCAGTATATTGATCAATATATCCAATTCTGGTTCAGAAAAAATAATAATGGTCCCCAGGAACATATTCACCAATTTAGCAGTTGGGCTCCTGATGCGATCTATCAACGGTTTTTAGTGAATGGTGATACGAGTTTTGTAGTTGATTTATTGGATGATTTTATTAAAGACTATGAACGTTGGGAACATGAACGTCAACTGGATTCGGGGTTGTTTTGGCAGCATGATGTTAAAGATGGCATGGAAGAATCTATTAGCGGGTCACGAAAACAACAGAATGCACGTCCTACAATCAATAGCTATATGTATGCCAATGCTTTAGCCATTGCTGAAATTGGACGATTAGCAGGTCGTGATGAAATAGTATCTGATTTTGAGCAAAGGGCAGAGCATCTGAGAAAATGGGTTCATGATAAACTTTGGGATTCTAATGCGCATTTTTTCAAAGTCCGTTTTACGGATGGTTCCTTGTCTGATGCAAGAGAAGAGATTGGTTACATTCCCTGGATGTTTGATCTGCCTTATGATGAACAGCTGTATGCGCAGGCATGGAACCAGATTTTGGATAAACAGGGTTTTGCTGCACCATGGGGGTTGACAACCGCCGAGATGAGGCACCCTCAGTTTAGAACTCACGGAACAGGAAGTTGTGAATGGGATGGGGCTATTTGGCCATTTGCAACCTCTCAAACTTTGAATGGATTGTCTAATTTGTTGCATCATTACAAAAACCATTCAATGTTAAAAAAACATTATTTTGATGCTTTAAAACTTTATGCCCATTCGCATCAGAAAAATGGTTATCCTTATATTGGGGAATACCAGGATGAAACCACCGGAGAGTGGTTAAAGGGAGATAACCCTCGAAGTATCTTTTACAATCATTCAACTTTTTGTGATTTGATTATATCCGGGCTTGTTGGTTTACAAGCTCAAAAAGATGGGCATGTTAAGATTTCACCACTTGTTCCTGAAAAACAGTGGGCTTGGTTTTGTCTGGACAATGTTAAGGTTAGAGGTCATAATTTGACAATTATTTGGGATGAATCTGGAAAAAAATACGAACACGGGAAAGGATTGTCTATTTATGTTGATAAAAAATTGGTTGACAGACAGTTAGAGTTAACATCAATAACTTTGGATATTTAAAATGTTTTCTAGAACAATTAAAGCAGAACGATTATGGAAAATTTAAAAAATATTTTATTGTTAATTCAACCCAAGAGAAAATATACATTTGGATTGATACAAGGATTTACCGAGTATGCTAAATCCTCTGCGCACGATTGGGCCATATGTCGGTCTTTTGATTATCGTAATACCGGAAGAAATGCACAATTAATGGATATGATCCATTCGAAAATGGTTCAGGGCGTTTTTCTGCGTGAACCCGAGAATCTTGAAGAGTATATAAAATCAGGTATTCCTATTATTAGTGCTCCTTACTCTAAACGAAAGATTAATGATGTAATTAATATTGTTGCAGATCATAAAGCCATTGGCGAAATGGGTGCAAAGCATATGCTGGAACGTGGTTTCAGGCATTTTGCTTTTTGTGGTTTTAATGATTGGTGGTGGTCTCTGGAGCGGGAATTGGGTTTTTCACAAACCGTAATTGATGCCGGATATGATATCCGTTTTTATACACCCCCGTTAAATAACAGTCATGCTGCATGGTTTGAAGAACCAACATTGATTGCGCAGTGGTTAGAAACATTACCAAAGCCGATAGCTATTATGGCATGTAATGATGACAGAGCAGCACAGCTTGTTGAGGCTTCCAAGATTGCCGGAATGCGTGTGCCAGACGATATTGCAATCTTGGGTGTTGGGAACGATATAACCCTTTGTGACACATCGTATCCACCTATATCCAGTATTCAACTTGATTTGGAAAAATCCGGGTATGAAGCTGCTCAAAAACTAGCCAACTGGATTAATGGAAAAAAAGATGAAGATAATCTTGTATCAATACAGCCGGTCAAAGTTATTGTCCGGCAATCATCAAATATCCTGACAGTACAGGATGAGACAGTAGCACAGGCAGTTAAATATATACACCAGCATAACCAACAGGCACTTAAAGTGGACCAGGTGGCACGTGCTGTAGCTATATCAAGGCGGCAACTTGAAAAAAAATTCCGACGTGAACTTGACAGATCAGTGCATTTTGAAATAAAACAAGCCCGTATTTTGCGAATACGAAAATTGTTAGTAGAATCTGATATGACGATAACAGAAATAGCCAGTTATCTGGATTTTCCGGATGTAGCTCATATTTCTCGATATTTTCGAGATATGGTGGGAATGACTCCTCTGGAATTTAGAAAAGAGCACACTTGTAAAAAAATGTAAAATTTTCATGTGTGCGCAAATTGGTAAAACATGGAACTGAATAAATATTCAGTTGTTTTTTTAGTTTTATTCTAGTTTTGGGCCATTGTAATCTATTTTCAATATAATTAACATGTTATGTTAAAATGCAAAATATGTGCGGTAATTAATTTTATCGCACATATTTCTTTTTTTACCAAATTTCCCCTCATTTATCAATGCGCATTTTGGTGAAAGAAATACGTGATCTGGCGTTGATAATATCCCTAAAAAATACAAAATTCCAACTATAACGTTTAAGTTGTCATTTGGATAATACTACCCAATTATCATTTCTCGTGGCAGTTGAACGTCTCCTTTACCCTAAATCCTGCTCCTGATTTTAGGAGCAGGATTAGCTAAGGCAGTATTTATTCTACATATATTAATTGTTGTTGCTGAAAAGGAAGGCAGCAACAGCAGTTAAACCTAACAATGTAAAAAATAAAATAGCAAAAGGAGGTGATTTTCAACATTACATGCATGCAACAAATAATCCATTTTGACAATAATTAAAAGGAGATGGGAATGATAACTCGATTAATTTCCAAACATTTTCAAATGAAATTGGCTTCAGTATTTCTATTGCTGCTGATTTCTTTCTCTTTGCATGCCCAAACAACCGGTAGACTTGCTGGTATCGTTCGGGATGCTGAAACCCAGGAAGCATTACCTGGAGTAAATGTTACCATTCAAGGCACCATGATGGGGGCTGCAACCAATATTGAAGGTCGTTTTACAATTGTGAATATTCCGGTTGGCACCTACAATCTTGAAGCATCAATGATGGGGTATACAAAATTAATCAAAACAAATGTTTTAATTTCTCTTGACCAAGTTCGTACAGTAAATTTCGATTTACAGACTGCCGTTATTGAGGGGCAGGAAGTAACCGTTGTTGCTGATCGTCAAATCCTTCAAAAAGACGTATCCAACAGTCAACAAGTAATTACCGGTGATCTGATTGAAGATGCCGCAGGTGTTCGTTCTGTTGGCGATTTTTTGTCAAAACAGGCTGGTATTACAGATGCTGAAAACTTGGGAATTCGTGGAGGTTCAGCTGACCAGACCGGTACCATGATCAATGGATTAACATTTGTTGACGCTACCTTGGGTAACGCACAATCCACTATACCGCTCAGCGCAATTGAGCAGGTATCTGTTTTGACCGGTGGTTTTAACGCAGAGTATGGTAACTTTCGTTCCGGTCTGATCAACGTAGTAACCAAGGATGGCTCTCCACAATATCATGGACAATTGAATTATTCTATGTCAACCGGTTCTCCCAAACGGTTTGGCCAATCTGCTTATGATACAAATAACTGGCTGCTCCGTTCTTATTTTGATCCTCAGGTAGCATTTGTCGGTACTGCTGCAGGATGGGCCGGTGATGATTATATGCAAGAACAATTCCGTACATTCAGCGGATGGAACGCGCAAGCAGAAAGTTATAATGCTGGTAAAGATCCTGCTGACCAAGTTACTCCTCTTGATTTATACTTGGCATCTGCGTGGATGTTCCAGGCTGTACCCGATTTTTCTGCATTAAGTGCAGCAGGTTATGAAGTTCCTTCTAATCTGCAACAAGCTTTAATTGATCATGCACACGATGAAGAAGGTTCTTCTTCAGATTATCAGTTTGACGCTGGTTTTGGTGGTCCCGTTCCACTGGTAGGTAAAGCGTTGGGAAATGCTACTTTTTATTTGTCTAACCAGACTTCAAAATACTACTATACTCAACCCGTTATTCGTGATAATGAATTTACTACCATGACTATGTTGACAGTAAAATCCAATATTACTGACAACTTGTCTTTAAAAGCCAATGGCTTTTATCGCAAGATTGCGGGTGTAAGCCCAAGCCGTTCTGCTGCTGGCGATGTTCCTAGTGGAGATGGTCGTGGTGGTTTGATGAGAATTAACAATCTTGACACCTGGGTAGGTGATGGAACTGCTTACTGGTTGTATCCCACTTATTATACTGCAATGGATGTTTACACCAAAATGGGTGGTATTACTTTGAACCATGTTATCAGCCCCAAAACTTTTTGGGAATTAACAATGAGTTACATGGCTAGTAATAATAAATCTTATCCCGAAGATACCCGTAATACCGATGTTAAAGCACGTTTCGGCCCAATTTCAGTTACTGAGATGCCTTATGGTCGTTACTCTGCTGAAAGCAGTTATTATGTAGAAGATTGGGAATGGAATTATTATGAACAGTTGCCAGGTGTTACTGAACGTTTTGGTAACAAAGGTGGTAACTTGTATGATGATTCTAAAGAACAACAATACCGTGTTAAATTTCATTTGGGCAGCCAGGTTACAGATCACAACTATCTGAAAACCGGTATTGAATATAATTATTTTGATATTGATATGTTCCAGTGGAAAGAAAGACCTGCGTATGTAAACAATACTTTTGAATTTGCATATCATAGAAAACCCAAACAGTTTGGTGCATATATTCAAGATCAACTGACTTTTGAAGGTATGGTTGCAAATATTGGTTTGCGTATGGATTATTACAACGCTGGCGGCGGCCAATGGCCTGATGGTGATCTGTTTGCTACAGAAGCCTGGGAAGTAAGAGATTCTGATACTTTGATCGGTATGTTGCAAGATCGTGAATCACATATTTGGGCACAATTGGAAGAATATGCTCAAGATCATCCTGAATTGTTCAAAGATATTGAGAATCAACTCTCAATTAGTCCACGTTTAGGTGTTTCTTTTCCAGTAACTGACCGTTCTAAAATCTATTTTAACTATGGACATTTTCGTTCAACTGTTCCTTATTCAAAAATGTTCTTGAACCATTATCGTAATTCAAGTAAAAATAATTTGGAAGAATTGGGTAATCCCAATCTTGAACCACCCAGAACTATTGCTTATGAATTGGGTGTAGATTATAATCTGGTAGATCAGTATTTGGTTCATGTGGCTGGTTTTTATAAAGATATTACCGGTCAACATGGTGATATCAATTACAGAGATACCTCTGGTTTGTTGAATTATGATTACAGAGCAAACAATAATTATGAAGATATTCAAGGTGTTGAATTAACCATTACCAAACAGACAGGTACCTGGATTTCTGGTTGGTTGAATTTCCGTTATATGATCACTAAAAGCGGTACTACCGGTCGTAGTATGATTACCGAAGATAATGTAATGAGTGATCAGGAAGGTTTGTACCAGGGTGATGAATCTCGTCCAAAACCACAACCTGATTTTACAGCAAATGTTATTTTCCATACTCCTGCTGAATTCGGTCCTCAAGTTGCGGGTTATCATGTACTGAGCGATTTTCATCTCAGTGTTCTTCCCACCTGGAGAAAAGGTGAATTTTTTACCTGGAATCCATTGAGCAAACTTCATCTTGAAGACAATATGAACTGGCCTGACTATTTCATGGTCGATATGCGTCTCAGCAAAACCTTTACCGCCAAACATACCAATTTTACATTCTATATGGATGTTGACAATGTATTCAATTACAAAGTCAACCTGATGGCTTATGGTTATCCATTTTCAAATGGTGATGATACTAACAAATATCTCAGATCATTACATCTGCCCATGTATGATTCACCCGAGTTTGATAAACTGCGTGAACTCTATCCTGGCGAATATATTGCCGGTGATGACAAACCCGGTGATTTGCGATCTGATGACAAGCCATATATCAACGATCCAGATAGAACATTCCTGATGTATGGTGAACAGAGACAAATATGGTTTGGTTTAAAGGTGGACTTTTAATGAACCTGAAATGTAAATTGGTTTTCATTTTAACCGACTGGAGACAATTATGAGGAAACAGATTTTACATAAAAGACTACTATTTTCCCCGTTAAGTCTGGGAATGGTAATCTTGTTATTATTTACACTGTTGTTTTGGGATCCAGCCACAGCAGCTGTAAAATCTACATTGATCAAAGTTGGTCGTTACTGGGCAAATGCCAGTGATGGCGGTGGCAATGTGTCAGCAGATTTTACCAGTGGATGGTTCCCCGCAGATATCAACGCCATTGGTAATAATATGCAATGGGGTGAATGTTACACCGGTGGTAATATCTTTCTTGCTGCCAGTAATTATAATTACGAAGGTGAAACCGTTCCGTATTCACTTTTTGTACCTTCTCCTCCTGATAAACCTGAAGGTGACAATGTAGTACCTTTGGAGAGCAGCACACGTTATGGTTACAATCAAAGTGTTGTAAACTTTGAAGATGTTACACTAGACTGGTACGGTAATGTAGATGCTTCAAAAATGATCGGTAACAGCGATCAATCCGTTACTTATACAACTCGTTATGACAATGGTGTTGAATTGAGCCGCAAGGTTGTTGCTTTTTCAAATCAATATCATGATGATTATATTATAACAGAACTTGATTTTACCCACAATGGTGATCAGACTCTGAATGATTTTGTTATTTTTATGTGGCAACAGGAATCAGGTACTCAGAGAGCTAATGGTCTTAATCCCAGTCCTGATGATAATGAAGGTTGGGCATCTCAGACAGAATGGCTGCATTACTATGGTGCAAAACCTGGTGACAGTCTGCGTATTTTCTATCAGTATATGGCAGATGATCCACGCGCGTCTGGTGATATGATGGGTGGCCCCGTAGTATCACAAAAAGGCCGTATGATTGAAACTGGTTTCGAATGGTGGGCCATTTTGCATGCGTCAGAGGCTCCTTTTACCGGTACTGCTGATAATTCTGTTAATGATCTAATGCAACCCAAAGTAACCTTTACCATGACATCTCAGAATTTGCCAATTGATGATCCTTCTGGTTATCCCAATGATCCATTGGGTGAAAAATACCAAAAATACCTGCAGGGATATTTTGGTAAAGAAGATGGTCTTAAAATGGAAGGTAACTATGAAGGTACATACCATCGTATGAACACTGATGAATTTGGCAGCCCGGATTGTTATGCAATGGGTGTTGGTCATAGCCACGATGGTGCTTTCCCAAGACGTTATGTTGTATTTGGTCCTTATACTTTTGAACCTGGCCAGTCACTGCACATTGCATACGCAAGTGGTGAATCTGGCATTGGTATTGAAAAGATGAAAGAAGTTGGTAACGGTTGGTATAACAAAACCCTGGAAGCTCCTGCAAATCTTCCCAATGCAGAAACAGGATACTTTCCAGATAATTTCAAATTCCCTGTAGATGCAAATCAGTATGATATCAATAAAGATCTGTGGATCAGCACTGGTATTGACTCTTTGCATAAAGCTGCCTATGAGGCACAGTGGAATTATGATCACAAATACATGGTGCCCATGTCACCTCCACCACCAGCTGTAACCATTACCGGTTTTCCGGAATATGCAGAAGTTAAATGGACTGATGCTGAAGCTGAACAAATGGAAAATTTTGCGGGTTACCGTGTAATGCGTAAAATCTCTAATCAAGATACTACATTCTTTGATGTTGCTTATACTACAGATGGCAGCAATGGATCAAATGGAGAACATGTTTTCCAGGATACCAGTGTACTGCCAGGTGCTTCATATTATTACTATGTTCAGGCAGGCGTAAGAGTACCTGAAAACGATATGAATGCTTCACCCCGTGAAAGAGGTAATATCATCTGGAGCGGTCGTGTTTATAATCCTACAACTCAATGGATTGATCCACCACGTCGTTCACAGGACGATTTGTCTAAAATTCGCATTGTGCCTAATCCTTATAACATCAATGATCCGGCGCTGTTGACATACGGTTGGACTGATCAACGTGGAATTATCTTTTTTAATCTTCCTCCTAAAGTGACGATTAAAATTTGTACCGAATTTGGTGATCTGGTACAAACTATCGAGCATGAAAGCCCGGTTCTTGCCGGTTCGACAAGATGGGACATGCTTACCTCCAGCCAGCAGGTAATTGCGAGTGGAGTATATATCGTTATTTTTGAAAAACCTGATGGCGAACTGTCTTACCAAAAACTTGTTGTGGTTCGTTAATTCACTAATAGGAGAAATATTATTATGAAACGTCTTTATATATTTCTAATTATTCTTTTAATCGGCTCTATGGCCAGCCCTCTTATGGCACAAGTCGGTTTAAAGAAAGTAGGACAAAGCACCATGAACTTTCTGCAGGTCAGTTTATCACCCAGAGCAAGTTCCTTTGGTGATGCCTACACCGGTGTTGGTACCGGATCGGAAGCAATTTTTTACAATCCTGCCGGTTTGGCAGAACTTGATACAAAAATGGATGCCTTTTTTACTTCTACTCAGTGGATTGCGGACATTCAATATATTGCAGCAGCAGCTTCATGGAACCTGAATACCATTGGTGTTGTAGGTGTCAGTTTTATGTCTGTTGATTATGGTGATATTTATGGTACAAGTCTGATGCCCAGTTCTCAGGCATCATCAGATGATATTGGTTATATTGATAATGGTCTGCTGGATAATGTTGGCGCACTTGCTATGGGTGTTTCTTATGCACGTGCCGTTAGTGCCAAGTTTATGATTGGTGCTAATATGCGTTATGTTAGACAACAGTTGGGTCAAAGTACAATTTCTACCGGTTCTGTTGATAACGAAGCTGGCAAACTTGCTTTTGATTTGGGTTTGAAATATTATCCCGGTTACAAAAGTTTTCGTTTTGGTATGAGCATTCGTAACTTTGCAACTGCTGTGAAATACCAGGAAATTACTGCTCAACTGCCCCTGACTTTTGCTTTAGGTGCAGCAATTGATGTTCTTGATGTAGTTGCTCCTGATCACAGTCAAGACAATGTAATGACATTGGCTGTAGAGTTTTCTCATCCCAATAACTATACTGAACGTGTAAACGTTGGTTTAGAATATACCCTGATGCAAATGCTTTCTGTACGTTGTGGTTACCAGTCAAATCTTGACTTTGGTGGCTTGTCTGCTGGTTTTGGAGTTTGTCCTTCAGTAGCAGGAAAGAAAGTTGATATCAGCTATTCTTATTCAGCATTTGACGTATTTGATAGTGTAAACAGATTCTCTATTAAAATTGCTTATTAATACGTAACACGGCGCCGGAATAATAATGAACTATGCCTGCTTATTCCGGCGCTTTTTTATATCTATTTTCTATTGTTTTACAAATCATGTTATTTTGCGGTTGCTTTTCATATCATGAAGAATATATTATATTAAGGCCCCTTGACTTGATGAATCTGTCATATACGAGTTTGAGATATATTGAAAGAAAAGACAATTCAATTGTAAAATAATATTCGAATTTCCCGGAAAATTGTAATAATGTTTTATTCTCAAGAGGTTGAGGAAATGAAAGTTTTTCTAATCCGGATTTTGGTTGTTTTGTTTATTTTATCCCTTGCTTGTGTTAACAAAAACCCGAGTACATCATCTGATGAAAAAGTATATTTACATTCTAATTTTAGAGAACCTAACGGTATAGGTGGATTAAAGTTTGAATATAGCAAGGATTTGTACAATTGGCAAAAAGTACCGGGTGTAATATTTGAACCTTCCGTTGGCACCGAATTTAAAAATCAAGACCATTCTTTTAAAATCATGCGGGATGCATTTGTCGCTCCGGATCCTCAAAATGCTGGTTTTCATCTCATTTGGACTAGCGGTTGGGACCGTAAAGATATTGGATATGCTCATTCAACAGACTTGATTCACTGGACGGATGAGAAATTGATCCCGGTTATGAAAGACAAACCGGCTGAAAATTGCTGGGCTCCCAAATTGTTTTTTGATAACCAGGAATCGCAATGGATTGTTTACTGGTCTACAACCTTGTCTGACAATACCTTTCCCCGGGATGATGATCCCACTACTACACGAAATCATAGAATCTGGTATGTTACAACCCGCGATTTTCAATCCTTTTCAGAACCGCAGGTGCTATTTAATCCCTATCATAGCTGCATTGATGCATTTATTCTTAAAACCAATGACAAATATTGTCTGTTTTTCAAAGATGAACGCGGTAATGATGCTGTGGAATATCATCCCGGTTACCAGAATATCCGCATGGCAGAGAGCAACAGCCCCTACGGATCCTATACCAATATTTCTGAGACCATTACAGGTAACGGACCCGGATCCGGAAAATGGCAAAATGAAGGTCCTTGTGCCATACAAAAAAGTGATTCCGTTTTTGTATATTATGATCATCACGGAAGCCAACCCTATTACGGTGCAGTTGTATCAACAGATTTGAAAAACTGGCAGGATATTTCGGAAAAGTTGAATTTTCCGAAAGGAGCCAAGCATGGTCATGTATTTAGTGTTGATCCCAAAATTGTTGAAAATCTGTTAAACCGAAATTGAATCTCACCCTGATTTTACAAGGTCGATTATGAAAAAAAATCTAGTATTTCTGGCCATACTGTTAATCTTTATTGCAGCCTGTAATAAACCTATAGACAGATATGCACTTGTTCATCGTCATAACCCGGAAATCACAAAAGTAGATCCTTTAGCTCCATTGACAGTGGGTAATGGAGAATTTGCATTTACAGTGGATGTGACCGGTTTGCAGACCTTTACAGACTATTATTATGATAATGGTATTCCTCTTGAGACCATGTCCAGTTGGGCGTGGCATACAACTCCCAATATCGACGGTTATACCCTAAAAGATGCATCAGAACCTTATGAATTTCAGGGCCGCATGCTGCAATATGCCCGAAAGGAAAAAAGTCCGGCAGGAGAATATTTTCGAAAAAATCCACACCGTATTCCCATGGGACGTATTGGTATGGAGCTTGAAAAGGCGGATGGCAGTATTGCAACCTATACGGACCTGAAAGCAATCGATCAAACCTTGGATTTGTGGACCGGCTGCATTACCAGTCATTTTGAGCTGGAAGGCGCCTCAGTTACTGTTGAGACGGTTTGTCACCCGGACAGGGACATGATAGCAGTACGGATTGAATCTCCATTTTTGGCAAAAGGCAAATTGACTCCTTTTATACACTTTCCGTTTGATTATGACCAGAATGTGAAAAACAAGCCACCTATTGACTGGGCCCATCCCGAGTTACATTCTACAAAGGTTATTGAGCTGTCAGATGGTGTTCAATTCAAACGCATTCTGGATGATGATGTCTATTACGCGCGTTTAAAATGGAACAATGAAAAATCTCTGATAACCGAGAGTAAACACCGGTTTTCAATTCCTTCTGATGGTGATGTGCTGGAATTTTATTGTGATTTTACTGCTGATGAGCAAACAGCATCTTTATCTGAATTTAAAGAAACCCTAGACGCCAGTGCAAATGACTGGCAAGAATATTGGACAACCGGTGGTGCAATTGATCTTTCTGAAAGTACCGATCCTCGGGCTAATGAATTGGAGCGCCGCATTGTTTTGTCACAATATCTGTTACGGGTCAATTATGCCAGTACCTTTCCGCCACAGGAAACCGGTTTGACACATATTAGCTGGTATGGTAAGCACAATACAGAAATGTATTGGTGGCACATGGCCCATTTTATCCAGTGGGGCCATATTGATGTGGTTGAAAAAAGTTTAGCCTGGTACCAGTCCATTTTACCTGTTGCCAAAGATCTTGCTGAAAAGCAGGGGATCAAGGGCGCACGCTGGCCCAAAATGACCGGTCCGCATGGACAACCCAGTCCCGGAAATATCAATCCCTTTATCATATGGAATCAGCCGAATGTAATATATTTGTCTGAACTGATTTATCGTGTTCGTCAGGATAAAGAAACATTGGAAAAATACAAAGATCTGGTTTTTGAATCTGCTGATTATCTGGCAACCTATGCGTTTTACAATGAAAATGAAAAACGATATACCCTGGGTCCCCCGATCAAAAGCGTTTCAGAAGATCATGGTGAAAATAATACAAAGAACCCGACATTTGAACTGGCTTATTGGTATTACGGATTGTCTGTTGCCAGACAATGGCGTGAACGTTTGGGCCTGGAGGCTGATCCCCTTTGGGATGATGTTTATAATAAATTGTCTCTGCTTCCCATTCAGGATAGTTTGTATCTGGATATTGAAACCAATCCCGATATATTTAAAGACAACCGTAAAGGATTATCTTCATCCATGGTAATGGCAATGGGATTTTTACCCAGGACAGAGCGTGTAGATGAAACCATAATGAAAAATACATTTGACAAGCTCAAAGAGATACAGGGAATTGATGCTTTTGTAAGCTGGACATCCGGCAAAATGGCCATGACCGCGGCGAGGCTGGGCGAAACAGAAGTAGCGGTTGATATTTTATGCAACACCCATGAACGAGCCCGTTATTTACCCAATGGACATGTAAGACGGCCAAAAGAACCGAAAAACTGTCCTGCATACCTGCCGGTAAACTGTTCATTACTTTCTGCAACTGCGTTAATGGCAGCAGGATGGGATGATGCTCCGGATATAAACGCACCCGGGTTTCCTCAGGATGGGAGTTGGAAAGTGAAATGGGAAGGAATTAATCCACTTCCTTGATTTGAATTATGAATACTGATTTCGGAGATACAATGAAAAAGATTTTGTTTGTTATTATACTATATTTTTCAACTCTGGCAATAAGTGCCGAACATTCTACATTTTATAATATACTGGATTATGGTGCAGCCAATGACGGCTCTGCCAAGATTACCGAGCTGGTAAAACAAGCGATTAATGATGCTTCTAAGGTTGGCGGCGGTACCATTTATTTCCCAGCTGGTGTGTACCTGACCGGCCCCATTCATTTTAAAAGCAATATTACGATTTATATTGACGCCGGCGCTGTACTGAAATTTAGTGAAGATTTTGATGATTACCTGCCCATGGTGGAATCCCGTTGGGAGGGGATTGATGTGACCAATTTTTCACCCTTGTTTTATGGGTACAAGGTTGAAAATATTGCGATACGAGGACGCGGTACTATTGACGGTCAGGGACAAAAGTGGTGGGCATTCATGTATGAAGCAAATAAAAAATATGTCAAGGATGGTCCAAAATCGCGCAGTAAATGGCAAAACATGTTTGTAGAATTGAATAAAGATATTGTAAAACCGGATGCATCTGAAGGCCTGGACCGTGGATTTATGCGGCCTCCGTTCATACAGCCTATATATTGCAAAAATATTCTGATTGAAGGTATTACCATTACCAATTCACCTTTTTGGACCATTAATCCTGAATTTTGCGAAAATATAACGGTAACAGGTGTGACCATCAATAATCCCATATCTCCCAATACAGACGGAATCAATCCATCATCCTGCAAATATGTGCATATTTCAAATTGTCATATCAGTGTGGGTGATGATTGCATTACTATCAAATCCGGTCGCGACGAACCGGGGCGTTTAAAAGGCGTTCCAGCTGAAGATTATACCATAACCAACTGTACCATGCTTTCAGGGCATGGCGGTGTGGTGATTGGCAGTGAAATGTCGGGTGGAGTTAAAAAGATCACCATATCCAACTGTGTGTTTGACGGAACAGACAGGGGCATTCGTATCAAATCCATGCGCGGACGCGGCGGCACGGTTGAAGATATTCGTGTAAGTAATGTGATTATGAAAAATATCCGCATGGAAGCGATCAAACTAAACATGTTTTACCACGAAACCCCGGATGAACCGGTTACGGAACGTACACCCATTTTCAGAAATATGCATTTCAGCAATATCACAGCTCAAGCCAAGCAGGCCGGATATTTACTGGGTCTGAAAGAAATGCCCATTCAGGGTGTTACCTTTAATGATATCAATATCGATGCGGAAGTTGGTTTTACCATCAAAGACGCGCAGGATATTGAATTCCATCATGTACAGGTAAATACAGAGAATGGTCCCGCTATATTTGCCGAGCAAACAGAGAATTTAGAAATAAATGGCGTCAAAACACTTACACCGCACAAGGATACACCGGTCATAGAGTTGAGTGATGTGAAAAATGCTTATTTTTATGGGAATTCTACACTACCGGGAACAGAGACCTATTTAAAGTTATCCGGTGAAAATACCCGGGATATAACCCTGGGTAGTAATAATTTTAGATATACTGAAAATCCGGTTGAGATTGCGTCTGATGTTAAAGCAGATGCTTTATCAGAGCAATAACAGGAGACATTGATATGAAAAACCAGATGACTGTTATAAAGAAACAATATTTTTTGTGTTTGGTTATGCTCATTACATTGTTATTCACTATGCAAGGTTTGGCGGAAAATCCAATTCAAGCAATTGACCCCCCGTTTGATATGGATTCATTTCAAGCTCCGCAGTTTCCTGACAGACAGGTCAATATTCTTGATTTTAATGCTGTACCCGGCGGCAAAGTAATAAACACAACAGCAATCAACTCTGCCATCAAGGCCTGTGCTGAACAAGGTGGGGGAACCGTCATTATACCGAGAGGTATTTGGCTGACCGGTCCCATTCATCTTTTGAGCAATATCAATCTACATGTAGAGGATGGCGCGCTCGTTTTATTCAGTCCCGAATTTGAGGATTATCCATTATTGGAACGTCCTTATCAGGGAGGACGTGTTGTCCGATGTACATCTCCCATAATGGCAGTTGATCTGGAAAATATCGCCATAACCGGACAAGGTGTGTTTGATGGAAACGGACAAGCCTGGCGGCCGGTTAAAAAGATGAAAATGACAGAAAACCGTTGGAACGAATTATTGGAATCGGGTGGCGCACTGGAGCCCTCGGGAGAACAGTGGTGGCCTACAAAAGCAGCCCGTGACGGAAGAGATGTTGTGCGAAAGCTCGCAGCTGATCCCAATGCGCCTTTGGAAGCTTTTGCTGAAGCAAAACAGTATCTTCGTCCGGTAATGGTTAGTTTTATCAATTGTAAGAATTTGTTGCTGGATGGCCCGGTTTTTCAGAATTCTCCCGGTTGGAACATCCATCCCATGGTGTGTGAAAATATTACGATTCGCAATATAACTGTTCGTAATCCATGGTTCTCGCAAAATGGTGACGGACTTGATCTCGAATCCTGTAAAAATGTATATCTTTATAATTCCAGCTTTGATGTTGGAGACGACGCAATCTGTTTAAAATCCGGTAAGGATAAAGCCGGACGTGATCGCGGTATAGCCAGTGAAAAAATGATCATTACCAATTGTATTGTCTATCATGGACATGGCGGATTTACCATTGGCAGTGAGATGTCTGGCGGCGTTAAAGATATTTATATTTCTGATTGTACATTTATTGGAACAGATGTGGGTTTGCGCTTTAAAAGTACCCGCGGAAGAGGGGGCGTTGTTGAAAACATTTGGTGCAATCATATTGACATGATCAACATTCCAACCGATGCAATCCGTTTCAATATGTATTATAACAATAATGCACCCGAAGATATTACCGGTGGTAATGAGGACTCACCTGCTGTACCCGTTTCAGACGAGACTCCGCAATTCCGTAATATCTGGCTAAGTGATGTTACTTGTCGTGGCGCGGGCCGTGCCGTGTTACTGCAGGGTTTGCCGGAAATGCCAATACGGGGCATACACCTTGATAATGTAAATATTTCTGCGGATAAAGGTTTAATGTGCGTAGACGCGGATGGAATCCAGTTAAAGAATGTATGTATTGAACCTATAACCGGTCCTGCTTTGACAGTGGCTAACAGCATAAATGTATCCATTGATGCACCCAAAGTTGTGAATAATGACAATGTTTTTATCAAATTGGTTGGAAACAAAACCAAAGATATTGAGATACTAAATTTTGAATTAGAGAAAAATCAGATTGTTTTTGAAAATGGAGCCAGGCCCACAGCTATTTTAAAAAGATAATATAAAGGAATGTGTTTGCTTGGCCTGAAAAGTGGTTTTAATTATTCTTTAATTATTATTATTTATTTTGTCTTGTACATGTATGGACTTGAATAAGGAGACAAATCCGTGAAAAGAATAATTTTAATAGTGACGATATTTTTTTTGCCTGTTCTGGGGTTTTCACAATCTCAAAGCGGAGCGTTAACTGGTGAGCGATATCGGGTAATTGTTTGCAGTGATATTGGCGGCAGCGATCCTGATGATTTTCAATCCATGATCCATTATCTGCTCTATGCAGATGTGTTTGATACCGAAGGATTGATTGCTTCTCCCTGGGGAGCAGGCACAAAAAAAGATATTTTTGATATTATAAAATTATATGAAAATGACTATGCTAATTTGAAAACATGGTCAGATAAATATCCTGCTCCTGATGCGTTACGTGCTTTGTGCAAACAGGGCGCAGTTGATCGCGCACCCGGCAAAGGTTACCGGGACGCTACAGAAGGCTCGGACTGGATCATTAAATGTGCGCACAAGGACGATCCACGTCCCCTGAACATATTGGTATGGGGTCTGTTGGAAGATGTTGCGCAGGCATTGCACGATGACCCGAGCATTCAGGAAAAGATCCGTATCTATTATATCGGTGGTCCCAATAAAAAATGGGGAGCGGATGCGTACAATTATATTGAAGAGAATTTTCCCGATTTATGGATGATTGAAAGCAATTCCACGTATCGTGGCTGGTTCAACGGCGGTAAAATGGATGGAAGCTATGATAATTTAGAGTTTTTTAAACAAAATATTGACGGTCATGGCGCTTTGGGTACCGCTTTTGGCAAGTATTATGGCGGCAGCATCAAGATGGGTGATACACCTAGTGTTGCATGGCTGCTTCATGGAAATTCTGATGATCCCACTGCAGAAAGCTGGGGAGGGAGTTATGCCAATACCGTTTATCGTCCCAAATCGGTTTTTTACGGACATACAAATAAAAACGATAAAGTAGAAGTATTTGGTATCATTGAGATTGTTTTGGATGGACCGGATGTAGGTACCGCGAATGACGAACCGCAATTTACTTTTACTATTGCAAAACAGGATTTTCAGGGTTATTATTACAGTAATGGCAAATATATCCTGCGGTTTGCACCCAAAGCCGTGGGAGAATGGAAGTATGTAATAAAGAGTGATATTGCTGAACTGGATGGCGGTAAAGGAGTGTTTACTGCTGTTGAAGAAAATAGTTTGCCCAAATATGAAAAAGCAGTGACTCATTCGCACTGGTGGACTGATAAACTTGAGCCTGAATTTAAAGAGGGTGCACATTACGGAGCTGTCACAGTAAATCAATGGCGCAAGGCATTTCTCGATGATTTTGCGGCCCGTATGGACCGTTGTCTGGAACCTAAATGAGATTAAAGTTGATGTTTACTTTTTGGGAGATGGGAATTTGAAAAAGAATATTTTGATACGATTGAGCATGCTGTTTACTGTTTCTTTTTTTCTGATAACATCAAGCTTGTCAGCAGAAGTGAAAGAAATTCTTGCTTTTCCCGGTGCTGAAGGTTTTGGCGCATATGCCAAAGGCGGACGCGGTGGTAAAGTTCTTCATGTAACCAACCTCAATGATGATGGCCCCGGAAGCCTGCGATGGGCTGTAGAACAAAATGGCCGACGTACAGTTGTATTCGATATCTCTGGTATCATTGAGATCAAAAGTAAACTTGATATTGTAAATCCATACATCACCATTGCCGGACAAACCGCACCGGGCGATGGCATTTGTATTAAAGGTGAAACCCTTGATGTGGCTACACATAATGTTATTATTCGTTACATCCGATGTCGTCTGGGTGATTCCCTGCATGGGATCGGCAGTCTTCAGGGAAAAGATGCAATCAGTGTGTCTAAAGGCTGGGACATTATCATTGATCACTGTTCCGCAAGCTGGAGTCTGGATGAAGCCTTGTCTGCCTCTACCCATTATCCCAATATGACAAGAATCACGGTTCAATGGTGTTTCATTACCGAGGGATTGAATCCCGACAATCACGGCTTTGGTTCCCTGATCCGCGGCTCGGGTGGTGCAAAGTTCAGTTATCTGTACAATCTTTACGCGCACAATCGCGGTCGTAATCCGCGTCCGGGCAATTATGATGATAATCCCTATTTCAAAGACTCTGATGGATTTTTGCTTGATTTCAGAAACAATGTAATCTATAACTGGGGCGGTGATTATGCAGGATATAGCAATGACGCAATAAGCATTACACGTTTGAACTATGTGGGAAATTATCTAATACCCGGTTCAAATTCAGTCAATAATGGTATCGCTTATTCTACCGGTTCACCTTACAATCGCTCTTATTTTGCCGAGAATTATTATGACGGCCAACTCGTTGAGGACCAGTGGAGTTTGTTGAGATGGCGGGAATCCTGGTCTGATAATGATATTCGTAATTATAAAAAAGATCAACCCTTTGAAACCGGCCCGGTAAAACATTTGGATGCACCCGAGGCATTTAAACGCGTTTTGCAGGATGGAGGTGCAATCCTGCCGAAACGGGATGCTGTGGATATACGCATAGTAAATTCCGTTAAAAACCGTACCGGCCAGATCATTAAAAGTCAGGATGATGTTGGCGGCTGGCCCGAACTCGTATCCACCAAGGCTCCTGCTGACAGTGACCAGGACGGTATGCCGGATGCATGGGAAAAAGAAATGGGCTTTGATCCCCAGGATGCGTCTGATGGAAATATGGACAAAGATGGGGATGGCTATACCAACCTTGAAGAGTATCTCAATAACACGGATCCGGCTATATTTGCTGATTATACAAATTTAACAGAACGTCCGGGATTAGAATTAGAAGAATTTGTCTTTGGTGATTCGCGTCCTTTCCGTTCTTGCCATTCCTCATCTATACTGGAGCTGGATAACGGTGAACTGTTGTGTGTTTATTTTGCAGGTTCAGGAGAAGGAAATCCTGATGTTGAAATCTGGATGTCTCGCAAAGCTCCCGGAGGTGCCTGGTCTGCGCCCGTGAGTGTTGCTGATGGAGATGAAGGTGGCGAACGCATGGCTACCGGGAATCCCGTATTGTTTCAGCCCAAAGGCGGAGATATAATGCTTTTTTACAAAGTCTTTATACCTGAAACCGAATTCATGGGACGCGTTAAAACCTCGAGCGATGGCGGCTATACATGGAGTAAAGCCCATAAAGTGGGCGATGATTTTATTGGTGCGGTCAAGAATAAACCCATTCAACTTGCGGATGGTACCATCTTGTCTCCTTCAAGCATTGAAGATGAAAACGGGTGGCGTGTGCATGTTGAGCGCAGCACGGACAATGGAAAAACCTGGTCGTTCATTGGCCCCATCTTGCCAAAAGATGGATTTGGAGCTATTCAGCCAACGCTTTTAACTTATCCTGACGGACGTATTCAGTTGCTATGCCGGACCAGTTCCAAACATGGTTTTATCGGCGAAAGCTGGTCAGAGGATAAAGGTCTTACCTGGACACCTCTGGATACCTTAGGCATGCCTAACAATAATTCAGGACTTGATGGTGTAACATTAAAAGATGGACGGCAATTGCTCGTTTATAACCATTCTACACGCAACCAACCGGGTATGGGACGTAAAGGCCGTGGAATATTAAATGTTGCAACAAGTCTGGACGGCATCAATTGGGAAGCTGCCATGATCCTCGATTATCTTGACGACTATGGCAAGCAGTTTTCTTATCCGTCAGTCATCCAATCCAGTGACGGTTTGGTACATATTGTATATACCTGGCACCGCGAACGGATCAAACATGTTGTGCTGGATCCCGAATCTTTGGTAACCATCTCGATGCCCGATGGCAAGTGGCCGTCAGAAGGTCCGGTATCGCTGAAAGCATTTAAAACGTTACAGCCGGCATATAAATAGGTGCAAATTGATAAATGATTTCCAGTGTGATAATTTTAGCGTATGTTTAAGGAGTTGAGGTTTTATGTTTTATAAATCCAAAATATTGTTGATTTTGCTATTGGCTGTTACAGTCAGTTATTCTGCAGAATCTGTAACAATAGTATCTCCCCAAAAACATGTACCCCGCATTGCCTTTGGTGTTGAGAAAATTACAAACATATTGCAAGCGTTGGATTATGAAGCAAGTATCTCCAGCATGGGTAACCAAGCGTACAAAGATAAAATTATTATAATTGGTACTCGAAATAATTCACAGTTACCAGGTGGAAATGATGCAATATCACAAATTGAGATCGGCAAGGAAGGATTTGTACTCAAATCCGATAAAGATAGGATTTATGTGATTGGAGCGGATCCCTCAGGGGTGTTGTATGGTTGCCTCGAGTTGGCAGACCGTATTAAAACCTCAGGAGCTTTGCCAACCGATCTGGATGTAACAGACCAGCCCAGTATGGTGCTTCGCGGTACTGTGATTGGTATGCAAAAACCCAAAATACTGCCCGGTCGCAAAATGTATGAATATCCTTATACACCTGACAATTTTCCGTTTTTCTATGATAAATCCTTTTGGAAAGAGTATCTGGATTTGATGGTGGACAACCGGCTGAATACACTTTATTTGTGGAATGGACATCCCTTTGCTTCATTGGTGAAATTAAAAGCATATCCATATGCAATTGAAGTGTCTGATGCGGTTTTTGAAAAAAATGTGGAAATGTTTGAATACATCACAACGGAAGCGGACAAGCGCGGTATCTGGATTATTCAAATGTTTTATAATATATTTGTATCACAACCCTTTGCCGAAAGGCACAATATTGATACCCAGCACCGGGAGCCCAGTCCACTGGTGTCTGATTATAATCGTAAATCCATTGCCGCATTTGTGGAAAAATATCCCAATGTAGGATTACTGGTTTGTCTGGGTGAAGCACTCCGCGGTACCGAAAACCAGGTTGAATGGTTTACAAAAGTCATTATTCCCGGAGTGCAGGATGGATTAAAAGCTTTGGGGAAATCAGAAGAGCCTCCCATTGTATTGCGCGCGCATGCAACGGATCCCAAAGCGATTATGGAAGCGGCATTACCTCTGTATAAAAATCTCTATACCATGGCAAAATATAATGGTGAATCGCTGACCACAACCGAGCCACGCGGTCCCTGGCGGCAGGTACATTTAGATATGAGCCGGCTGGGTTCGCAGCATGTTGTGAATGTACATATATTGGCAAATCTGGAACCGTTTCGATATGGTGCGCAGCGTTTTATTCAAAAAAGCGTACAGGCTATGGAAGAACGGTTGGAAGCTCAGGGACTCCATCTCTATCCATTATTTTATTGGAACTGGCCATACGCCGGGGACAAGGCAACACCACAGCTGCTGCAATATGAACGTGACTGGATGTGGTTTGAGGCCTGGGCCCGTTATGCCTGGGATCCGTGGCGGGATGAAGCGGGTGAGAGGACATATTGGATTGATCGCTTAACTCAGCAGTTTGGCAGTGAACAAGCGGCAACATATATTCTCAATGCTTTGAATGATGCCGGCGAATGTGCGCCTATGCTGCTGCGACGGTTTGGAATTACCGAGGGGAATCGGCAAACCTTTTCTCTGGGTATGACATTGGACCAGTTGGCGAATCCTGAGCCGTACAGCCCGTTTCCGGATTTATGGCTTTCTCAAGCACCTCCCGGAGAACGATTGCAGGAATATGCTGACAAAGAGTGGAACAAGCAACCCCATGTTGGCGAAACGCCGCCTTCTGTGATACATGATGCAGTGGATTTTGCAGACAGGGCAGTGAATTCTATACAACAAGCTGAAGAATATGTTACTCTAAATAAAGCCGAGTTTGAACGGTACGAAAATGATATTATTTGTATTCAATTGCTTTCCTGGAATTATTATTACAAAGTTAAAGCCGCAATGGATGTATTGCGATATGATTTTTCAAACGATATTCATGATTTGCAATCTGCTGAGACGAATCTGGCCAAAAGTCTGGAATATTTCAAAGAACTGACCGATAGAACCCGGGATACCTATAATATGGCCCAAAGCATGTTGACCTATCATCGACGCATACCATTTCCCGGTGAGGTTGACGGTACTCCTTATAATTATCATTGGACCCAGGTGCTGCCCCTGTACGAAGAAGAACTGGCAGGATTTAAAAAATATGTGTCTGATCTGGAATCCGGCAAGGTAGATCCGAACTTGCGATTTGCGGATAAAGATATGGAACCCTATCCCAATGCAGATTACGAGTTATTGTCTGACAATGGCGAGTACTATACTGTAGAAATGGGCGCCAGAGTGTTTACGGATGAAGATTTTGAAATTCGAGACATAGCTCCCGAGTTTATTGGATTAAAAGGAATCCGGTTTTCCAACAAGCAGGCCCAACATGATGTCATGACCTTTCGTTTAAAAGTGAATGAGCCATTACGATTACTGGTAGGGTATTTCAAGAGCAAAGACCCCAAATGGCTGCAGGTCCCTAATCCGGATTTTGAAGCACGAGCTAATGAGCGTGGCGGCTTTGCACCACGAGTAAGAAATGCAGCTATTATTTCAGAACTGCCAGCTCTTGATGTTCATAATTTTGAATATGAACCTGGTGTGTATGATGTGGAAATGATAGGAAAAGGAAGCTATATTATTTTAGGTGCTGTTCCAATGGCCCGCAAAGTATTAAAGCGGGATGCTAAACGAATTGTATCCCATTAAGTGTATGGCTAGTTCATTAAACGTTGATAATATGAATTCATCCAAAACGTGTATTAATTAAGGTATTGTTATGAAAAATCACATTCTTTTTTTACTGATGGTTTTCAGCATGGTTATCATTTCCTGTAATACCAACAAACCGGTAACCGTTTACATGATTGGCGATTCTACCATGGCAGACAAACCCCTGGATACCGGTAATCCTGAACGTGGATGGGGACAGCTCCTGCCGCGATATTTTAATGAATACGCGACTATTGATAACCATTCCGTAAACGGAAGAAGTTCTAAAAGCTTTATTGATGAAGGACGCTGGCAGACAGTGCTGGATTCGATCAAGGCGGGTGATTTTTTGATAATCCAGTTTGGTCATAATGATGAAAAAGATTATGATTCAACACGCTATACAACACCTTTTGGTACCTATAAAGCCAATCTGGAAATGTTTATAGCAAAGAGCAGAGAAAAGGGAGCAAAACCCATTCTTTGTACGCCTATAATGCGCAGACGATTTGATGAGAACGGTAAATTTTTTGATACACATGGCGAATATCCGGATGCGGTACGTCTGACTGCTAAAGAGCAGCAAGTTCCGCTGGTAGATATGCACGTATTGAGTAAAGAATTAATTGTATCCAAAGGTCCTGAAGGTTCAAAAGAGTTATTTCTATGGTTCGGGCCGGATGCGTTTCCCTGCTGTCCGGATGGAAAACAGGATGATACACACTTTTGTGAATATGGCGCTATTGAAATGGCAGGTCTGTTTGCAAAAGATATTAAAAAACAAAATTTGTCACTTGCCAAATGGCTGGTAACAACTGATCCCGGAGAATTAGAATGAAAAAGATACTCGTATTGGTTATTCTGCTGTTTTCAAGCTTACTTTTAGCACAGAAGCAGCAAGTTGAAAAATGGGATGTTTTTGAAGCTGAATTTAATGGTCCAGATTATGGCAACCCCTTTATCGGTATTACCTTTAGCGCAGAATTCCATCACAGTGATTCTACCCATGCTGTATATGAGCCGGAAGGCTTTTACGATGGAGAAGGCATTTTTAGAATACGATTTATGCCTAATCTGGAAGGGGAATGGACATTCAAGACCCACAGTAATAAAAAAGAACTGGATGACCTGACAGGTGAATTTACCTGTATTGCCCCCAAATCAGATAGTCATGGTCCCGTTGTTGTGCGGAACAAGTATCATTTTGCTTATGCGGATGGCAAGCCATACTTTCCATTCGGCACTACCTGTTACCAGTGGTGTTTTGAATCCCCTGAACTGCAGAACCAGACCCTTGAAACGTTAAAGAATTCTCCTTTTAACAAGGTACGTTTTCTGGTATTACCTAATTATACTGAGGATTATGTAGAGGGTCCCCGAGCAATCAAAGAATTTCCATTTGAAGGAGAACCGGAAAATAAATGGGATTTCTCTCGTTTTAACACTACATTTTTTAAAGCATTTGAAAAAAATGTAGAACGCCTGCGTGAATTGGGTATTGAAGCGGATGTGATCCTGTTCAGACCTTATGATAATGGAAAGTTTGGATTCGATACAATGGACCGGGAGACCAATGACCGGTATCTGCGTTATGTTATCGCCAGATTAGGAGCGTACAGTAATGTCTGGTGGAGCCTGGCAAACGAGAACAGCTTTATACGGCATTTAACTGCTGAAGACTGGGACCACTACTTCAAGGTCGTGAGAGACAAGGACCCCTATCATCATCTCCGTTCTATACACAATGCAGGTGATTTGTACGATTATACAAAGCCCTGGGTTACCCATGTCAGTCTGCAATATTATAATGTGGTACGTAACTTTGGTGTTTGTATGGTGGTGCGTGATATTTACGGCAAACCCCCTGGTGAATGATGAAATCAATTACGAAGGCAACATTGCAAGCAGATGGGGACAGCTTTCCGGTGAGGAAATGACCCGTCGTTTCTGGATCGCCTATATCGGTGGTTCTTATGCTACGCATGGTGAAGCTATTGAGCATGAATCCAAAATCGACTGGATCTCTGAAGGCGGTGTATTACGCGGTACCAGTGCAGAGCGTATCGGGTTTTTGCGTGAAATAGTAGAGTCGGGTCCGCAGGAAGGTTTACAGCCTTTGGACCACTATTATCTGCTGAATGCGGCAGGTAAATATGGTGAATATTATCTCTATTATTTTGCAGAGCACACACCGAAAGAATGGGAATTCAAGCTGCCGGATGAAGGTCTGGAAAATGGCATGAAATTCAAAGCCGAATTGATAGACACGTGGAACATGACTATTACGCCCATAAATAAAGTTTATACAGTTGAAATGTTGAACCGCTATAATTATATTGATAAAGACCATTCGGTAATCAAATTCCCGAACAAGCCATATATGGCACACTGCGGTTAACCCGTATTCAGGAGTGATTTTTTAAATCGGAGGTTTGAAATATATGAAAAAAATAATCGTATATATATTATGTGTTTTCTCGTTCCAGCTTTGGGCGGGAAGTAATGGATTGCTGAATACGGAAAACAGTCCCAATGTCAAGTTGAAAAATGTTGATCTGGATGATGTCACCTGGACCGATGGGTTTTGGGGCTGAACGTTTTCAGGTTTGCAGGTGATGTTATGGTACCGCACATGTGGGATATTCTCAAAGATGTGGATATAAGCCACAATTGGGAAAATTTTCTGATTGCTGCCGGTATTTCATACGGGTGTGAACATGACGGGCCATCGTGGCATGATGGTGACTTTTTATAAATGGTTTGAAGCGGCTGTTACGGTTTATGCCATTACTAGTGATAAAGAAATCGAAAAGTTGATGGATGAACTCATTCCAATCATCGCCAAATGCTCCAACGCGAGGATGGATATATCCATACTCCGGTAATCATAAAGCAGCGCTACCATCAAACGGATGTGAACGAGTTTGCAGACCGGCTGCATTTTGAAACCTATAACATGGGGCACCTCATGACGGCCGCATGTGTACATTATCGTGTGACCGGAAAAAAGAGCCTGTTAGATATTGCTGTTCGTGCAACGGATTTTCTATACGATTTTTATAAAAATTCAACCCCCCGAGCTTGCAAGGAATGCCATTTTGTCCCTCTCATTATATGGGTGTTGTTGAAATGTACCGCACTACACGCGATCCCCGGTACCTGGAACTGGCTGAAAATTTAATAGAGATCCGTAAATATGTAGAAAACGGAACCGACCATAACCAGGACCGAGTACCGTTCAGGCAGCAGACCAAAGCCCAGGGGCATGCGGTGCGTGCGAATTATCTTTATGCCGGTGTTGCGGATGTTTATGCGGAAACCGGAGATGAAACCCTGTTAAATACGCTGGACTTGATCTGGCACGATATGGTCAGCACAAAGATGTACATCACCGGTGGCTGCGGTGCGCTTTATGACGGCGTCTCCCCGGATGGTACATCATACAGCCCTCCCGAGATTCAGCAGGTACACCAGGCGTATGGCAGAGAATTTCAGCTGCATAACGAAACCGCACATAATGAAACTTGTGCCAATATTGGTAATGTGTTATGGAATTGGAGAATGCTGAACGCGACTGCCGAGGCTCGATTTTGCAGATGTGCTTGAACTTGCACTTTACAACAGCGTATTGTCCAGCATCAGCCTGGATGGAAAAGATTATTTTTATACCAATCCTTTGCGGGTAGATCATCGCACTCCTTTTGAATTGCGCTGGTCACGAGAACGTGAACCTTATTATATCCTGCTTTTGCTGTCCGCCAAATGTGGTCAGAACAGTCGCAGAGGTAAACAGTTATGCATACAGTATATCCGATAAGGGTGTATGGGGTGCATTTGTATGGAGCTAACACAATTGATACTGAATTAGAAAATGGATCAGAAATCCGGTTGGTACAGAAAACAGATTATCCATGGGACGGGGAAAATTAACATCTCTGTTGAAAAAGCACCAACCGGACCTGTTTCCATCATGCTGCGTATACCGGGATGGTCTGCAGGAGCATCGCTTCTGGTAAATGGAGAACCTGTGAATTCCAAACTGGAACCATCCAGTTATGCCGAGATTACACGTCAGTGGAAAATGGGCGACCGCATTGAATTGGATTTACCCATGCCTGCAACGCTCATGCAAGCCAATCCACTGGTTGAAGAAACACGCAACCAGGTCGCTGTTCAACGCGGTCCGGTTGTATATTGTCTGGAATCTGCTGACCTGCCCAAGGGCGTGAATGTATCTGATATATTGCTGCCAGAGGATATTAAACTGGTACCCAATGCCAAAAGAATTGAAAGACAGACCATTGTATGTCTTGAAGGACAGGCATTATCAGTAAATGAGCCGGAATGGAATGGACTTTATCGGCCTATTTCTGATAATTCTCCGGATGAATTGAAAATCAGCCTGGTACCTTATTTTGCCTGGGGGAAACCGAGGCAAAGGCGATATGTCGGTATGGCTGCCGGTTAATCACTGATGTTGAGAATTAATCAAATTTATATAAACAGGAGTAAAGGGATGAAAAAACCTCTTTTTGTTGTTGTTCCTCGCATTGCTGGTTGGGTTGTACTGCTACTCAAACCACCAAAATGAAACCCTGGGACAATGGTAAACTCGTTGTTTCAGAAAATGGAAGATTTTTACAGTTTGAAAACGGCAAACCGTTTTTCTGGCTGGGAGATACCGGATGGCTGACCTTTCGCAGACTGGACCGTGCTGAAGCAGATACCTTTATTACAAATCGCAGAGATAAAGGATATAATGTCATTCAGATTATGGTGCTGCATGGTTTACCTATGGTTAACACTTTTGGCGACAGTGCTTTTATAGATGTCGATCCTTCAAAACCCAATGTAACCCCGGGTGACGATCCGGCAGATCCTAAAGCTTATGATTACTGGGACCATGTGGATTATATTGTAGACAAGGCAGCGGAAAACGATATCTATATTGGTATGGTTGCAAGTTGGGGCAGTATTGTCAAATCCGGCAAGATCAATATGAGCAATATTGAATCTTATGCCAATTTTCTTGTGGAACGTTACAAAGATAAACCCAATATTATCTGGATTACCGGTGGAGACATTCAAGGTTCAGATGGCTTGGATGTATGGAATACTATGGGAACCATATTCAAAACCAAAGATCCAAACCATCTGGTTACTTTTCATCCGTTTGGACGTACAAACTCGTCAACCTGGTTCCATAATGAATCCTGGCTTGATTTTAACATGTTTCAATCCGGTCACAGAAGATATGACCAAAAACGACGATGGTTCCAATCCCTGGGGCGAAGACAGCTGGCGATATGTCAAAAATGACTATGATTTAAAGCCTGTCAAACCTACATTGGATGGTGAACCCTCTTATGAAGGTATACCACAGGGACTTCATGATCCCAATGAACCATTTTGGGAAGCCAAAGACGTACGTCGTTATGCCTGGTGGGATCTTTGTGCGGGTGCTTGCGGGCATACTTATGGAAACAGTTCGGTCATGCAGATGCACAAACCCGAATACCCCAGAGCATCGTATGGAGCTAAAGAATACTGGTATGAAGCTATAAATGATCCTGGTGCAGGACAAATGCAATACGTTAAGAATTTGTTCCTGTCTCGTCCTTATTTTGATCGTGTTCCTGATCAGTCACTGGTTACCGGTGAAAACGGTGAAAAATATGACTATGTCATTGCAACCCGTGGTAACAGTTATGCGGTATTTTTATACCTATACAGGACGTACCTTTGATGTTGCAATGGGAAAAATTTCCGGTGATAAGGTAAAGGCATGGTGGTATAGTCCCCGCGATGGAAAAGCCGAGTTGATTGGCGAACTCGATAATAGTGGAACCCATAGCTTTGATCCTCCGGGTGAAAAAGCGGAAGGCAATGACTGGGTACTGGTGCTGGATGATGCCTCTAAGGATTTTAGTATACCCGGACAGCTTAAATAAAGACTAACTTTATAACAATATAACCCAATCTACAGGAGTGTACTTTGAGTAAAGAAAAAGGTGGATTGATCAAGCGGCTTGACGGTTTGTATGAATTTGACCGTGAGCCGGTGTCAAAAAACAAGTTGCAGGGGGCATCTAATTTTATTGCAATGTTTTCCGGTGAACATATTGCCGGAACAGAATTTGTGCTGGGACCCTTGTTTGTTGTTCATGGCGTAACCGCACCCGACCTGTTTATCGGTCTGATAATTGGTAATATTCTTGCAGTTTTAAGTTGGGCATTGTATTGCGCTCCAATCGCAGTCAGAACCCGCTTGACCGTATACTGGCAGATCCGAAAAATTTGTGGACCATATTTAACTTTTATTTACGGAATTTTATACGCATTAATCTTGTGTCTGCTTGCCGGGGCTATGGTTACCGTTTCGGCAACAGCTGTAGGGCTGCCTTTTAATATGCCCATGCCCAAACTGACCGATACCATGCCCACAAGTGTAACATGGGTTGTAGTTGTATTTGTTGTTGGAACTGTCGTTTCATTACTTGCGATTTTAGGTTTTGAAAAACTGGCCAAGTTTGCCAAAGTCAGTGCACCCTGGATGTTTCTGGTCTTTGTGGCATCTGCTTTTGCGGTATTGCCAAAGCTGGGTGTTACTTCTCTTTCTGATTTCTGGTCCGTTGCCAATGAAAAAATTTGGACCGGTAATGTAGTTGCCGGCCAATCCAAATTTACCATTTGGCATGTAATCTTTTTCTCATGGTTGTGTAATCTTCACCAGCATATTGGTATGTCAGATATGACGCTGTTCCGTTATGCTAAAAAATGGACCTATGGTTTTGCATCCGCTTTTGGAATGTTCCTGGGGCATTATGTAGCCTGGGTTTCATCTGGTATATTATGTGCCGCTGCACTTGCTATTAATCCCAATAATAGTATTGCTCCCGGACCCATTGCATTATTAGGCGCAGGTGTTGTTGGCGCTGTAACGGTTGTAGTTGCCGGATGGACTACTGCGAATCCTACCCTGTACCGTGCAGGTTTGGCATTCCAGGTAGCTACTCCGGACTGGAAACGCTGGAAAGTGACCCTGGTTGCCGGTACTGCAACAACTATTATTGCCATGTTTCCCGCGGTTGTAAACCGTTTAACCGAAGTTGTTGCGCTTTATGGCCTTATTTTTATGCCGGTTGGCGCATTTATTTTTATCGATTTCTGGGTGTTCCCCAAAATTGGATTAAAAAGCAACTATGCTGAATTGATGAATAAAATGTTCAGTATTCCTTCTGCGCTTGCATGGGGAGGATCACTGGCAGTGTGTCTCTATTTGTATTTTAAATACAGCCTTGAAATCTATTTTCTGGCACTTCCCGGCTGGTTCATTACTGTGATCTTTTATATTACATTCAGCGCATTGGAACAGAAATATGGTCTGTTTGGTGTTAAAAGTACTAATCTTAACAAAACCGTGGAGGCCTAGGCTATGAGAACTTTATTAATGGTATTGTCATACATAGGTCTGGCTTTGACTATATTACCCTCTTTTTTTGTATTTAAACAGGTTATTTCCTGGGACCTGCATGCACAACTGATGCTGGCGGGTATGTTTTTGTGGTTTTTAACCGCTCCGTTTTGGATGCAAAAGAAAAAGGATGATACAGCTTCATGACAGATGTTCGTGTTAGTAAACTGACCTGTGAGTACCTCGATAATCCTCTTGGGATCGATATTACTCAACCAGGTTTGAGCTGGATTGTTGAATCTGAACAACGCGGTCAAAAACAGACCGCGTACCAGATTCGTGTGGCTTCCGGTCAGGATTTGTTGAAACGGGACTTTGCTGATCTCTGGGATTCCGGTAAAGTAACGAGTGATCAGTGTGTGCTTGTTCCATACAAGGGAAAACCTTTGAAATCCCGCATGCACTGTTATTGGCAGGTCAGAATTTGGGACAAAAATGATACATGGTCACCCTGGAGTGATATTAACATGTGGTCCATGGGATTGCTGGGAAAAAATGACTGGCAGGCCCAATGGATAGGCCGGAACCGGAATTTGGACGACTATCCTGCTGAATTTCGCGGCAAAGATCTAAGATTACCGCCCAGCCCGTATTTGAGGAAAACCTTTGAACTCGATGAAAATCCGGTTCAGGCTACATTGTATGTTACCGCACTGGGACTGGTTGAACCGTCTATCAATGGTGACAAAGTCGGTAACCGGATGTTTGTGCCGGGTTGGACAGATTACAACAAGCGTATCTATTATCACACCTTTGATGTGACGCACCTTTTGTTCAAAGGCGAAAATGCCCTGGGTGCCATTCTTGCTGACGGTTGGTATGCCGGTTATGTAGGCTTTTGTCTGGATCAAAATATCCCCAATCCCCGTAATCAATATGGTGATACCCCTGCGTTGCTGTGTCAACTGGAGGTGGAGCTGGAAAATGGGGAGAAGCAGGTCATTTGTTCTGATTCGTCATGGACGTCTGCCATAGGCCCGATTAAAGAAGCGGACCTGTTCATGGGCGAAACGTATGACGCCTGCAGCGAACTTTTAGGCTGGAACCACGCGGGATATATTGAGAAAACCTGGAAACCGGTTGATCTTATTGAACCTGCAAAAGGTGTTTTACAAGGATATCCTACGGTACCTGTGCGCAGAACCGGAGAGATGACACCCATTGAAATAACCGAGCCTGAAAAAGGTGTGTACCTTTTTAATATGGGACAAAATTTTGCAGGTTTTGCACGCATCAAAGTATCCGGTGAGGCTGGCAGCAAGATTGTAATCCGTTATGGTGAAATGCTCCATCCTGATGGAAGTTTAATGACAGAGAACCTGCGATTTGCAAGAGCAACGGATACTTATATTTTGAATGGAAATGGTACTGAACTCTGGCAGCCACGTTTCACATATCACGGTTTTCAGTATGTTGAGGTACGCGGCTTGTCATTTGTCCCGGATGAACATACCGTAACCGGTATTATTGTAAATTCTGATATTCAACCTGCCGGACGACTGGATTGTTCAGATGATATGGTAAACCAATTATACAGCAATATTTTGTGGACACAGCGTTCCAATTTCTTTGAAGTGCCAACAGATTGTCCCCAACGAGATGAACGTTGTGGATGGAGTGGAGATGCACAAATTTATGTCCGCTCCGCAGCTTATAATGCAAATATTGCATCTTTTATGCGCAAATGGTTGGTTGATCTGGTAGATGCCCAAAAAGAGGATGGAATCTTTACCGATTGGGCGCCGTATTCATTTGTATTCAAAAAAGAACAGGCATCAGGATGGGTAGATGCCGGAGTTATCGTACCCTGGGTTATCTATCAGATGTATGGAGATAAACGTCTGCTCGAGTACATGTATCCGGCAATGCGAAAATTTATAGAATATTTGAACAATCGCTCTAATGGATACCTGCTGACGGCAAATGAAAATGACTGGGGTGACTGGCTGGCGATTGGTGCACAAACCTCGCTTGATTATTTGGCCACTGCGTTTTATGCCTATGATGTCAAGTTGATGACTGAAATTGCTGCTGTTTTGGGTAAAGATAGTGATATCCAATATTACACTGATCTTTTTGAAAAAATCCGTCTGGCATTCAAAGATAAATATGTGGCCAGTAATGGTCGAATCTCTGAACATACACAAACCAGTTATACATTGGCATTGTATTTCGGTTTGCTGGATCCAGAGCAAGAGGCAAGGGCTGCAAAGTATCTTGCTGATTTGATTAAAGAAAATAATGGTAATCTGGCAACCGGTTTTCTGGGGGTTAAACATCTTTTGCCCTCGTTGACCCGTTTCGGATATACAGATCTTGCTTATCAACTGCTTGTGAATACAGATTTCCCCTCATGGGGCTATTCGGTTGTAAACGGCGCTACCACAATTTGGGAACGCTGGAACAGTTATACCATAGATGGCGGGTTTAATCCGGATGGTATGAATTCATTCAGTCATTATGCCTTTGGTTCTGTTTGTGAATGGATGTTTGCGGTTATGGCGGGTATAGATAACGCTGAAGCAGGATTTAAAAAGATACTCATCAAACCACAACCTAACAAGATCATTCAGTATGTCAATTCGCATTATACATCATTGTATGGTCGAATCGAGTCAAGTTGGAAAATCCGTGACAATGATTTGGTTCTGGATGTGACCATACCCGCAAATACAACCGCGGAATTGCATTTACCTGCATTTAGTATCGATGAGGTCAAGGAGAATATGCTACCTGTTGAACAATCTGGTGGTGTACATTTTATAGAAATGCAAGGTGAAATTGCAATATTTGAACTTGAATCCGGTAGCTATCATTTCCTTTCCGAAGGTATTGCTGAGCTTTTTTAATAAATTTAAAATTATGGAAAACACATGAAACCAATAAAAATTGAACACATTATATCAATTCTGCTGATTGTATTATTTAGTATTATCCAAATTTATGCTAAACCCGGAGATAAATCTGAACCGGTACGTTATGTTGGTCCTGTTACTACGTCAAACAGTGATTATGACTCCGGTTACCATGACGGACAATTCCGTCCCGCTGTGGGTGTGCAGAATTACCAGATATTACGAGCCAACCGGACCCATCCCGAGCTGGCTGATGATATGGGGTGGACCTATAACCATGCGCCTATGCTGACGTATTGGAATGGTATGTTTTATTGTATTTATCTGTCAAATCCTACTGGTGAACATATTCCACCAGGCGTAACACTTGTTACCCATTCTAAAGATGGCAAAAACTGGAGCAAACCTCAGGTTATATTTCCCATCTATTTTTTGCCGGGAGAAGGCGACTGGGTAGATCTCATTCATATGCACCAGCGTATGGCTTTTTATGTAGCCCCTGATGGCAGACTGCTGGCTTTTGGTTTTTATGGTGGTAACAAAGGTGATGGTGTAGGACGTGTTGTGCGTGAAGTTTATACGGACAATACCTTTGGTCCCATTTACAGTATCAAAACCAACTTTGGGCGGGAGAAAGACATGACCTACCCAATGTATACGGAATCTGATGATAAAGGTTTTGTATCTGCCTGTGATGCTTTTTTAAATGACAAGGTCAAACGCATACAATGGTGGGAAGAAGATCGTACCGCAGCAAACAAGGATGATTTTTATCGTGTACCCTGGATCATGGATGATGGAGAGAAAAGTCCGGGACAGGCTTTTTGTTATTATACCCGGCCGGACAGTGTACTGGTTGGTTTTTTCAAAGCCCGCTGGACTACTTTGAGCTATGATCATGGCGAAAGCTGGTCAGAACCCGTACAGTGCAATACCCTGTCTTATGGCGGTGCAAAGATTTGGGCACAGCGTATGGATAACGGGCAGTACGCACTTGTTTATAATCCTACTGCCGGTTTGGCAAGACATCCGCTCAGTATTGCAACCGGTGACGATGGAATCCATTTTGATAATTTGTTAAATGTTCACAGCGAAGTACCCCTCAAAAGATTTTGGGGACGTGAAAAACGACCCGGACCACAATATGTACGAGGTATTATTGAAGGTAATGGCAACCCGCCGGGAGATGACCTCTGGGTAGTATATTCAGTGAGTAAGGAAGATATGTGGATTTCCCGCATACCGGTGCCTGTATGTGGAGAAGTTACAGGTCCCATTGATGATAATTTTAATGAAATGGAAACCGGAGGTGTAGTAACCGACTGGAATATTTACAGTCCCCAATGGTGCCCGGTAGAAATCGTTGTGGCTCCCAATGCATCAGAAAAGTGTTTAATGCTCAAAGATGTGGATCCCTATGACTATGCCAAAGCAGTTCGGGTATTTAACAAATCTGAAAATCAGCAAATCTCGTTTGATTTATATGCAGAATGTCAGCACCAGGTGCTTGATGTTGAAGTTGTGTCTGCCAAAGGAGAACGTTTGGTTCAGGCCAGATTTGATACAACCGGTTCACTTTTAGTGAAACAAGGGAATGATAATGCAACATCAGTTACTGAAATAGAATCCGGGAAATGGTATACTGTTAAAATCGATCTGGACGCGAAAAAAGAACAGTTTAATTTATCATTAAATGGCAAAAAGTTGGTAACAAACGCTGCTTTTTCTGCCAAAGGGACTGTTCCCGAACGGATTATCTTTCGTACAGGCGATTATCGGTTAACCGATGATGTGACCGAATACAAGAGCGGTGATCAGTTTGTTCCGGGATTTGATGAAAAAGGTCCTGACGATCCTGTTGCACCGGTTGTATATTATTTAAAGAATTTTAGAACTGACTATTAACACTTGGAGAAATACATTTTATATCATGAAAAATACCAGTTTTACATTTCCCCGTCATGTTGTTTTTGGAGAAAACAGCATTGATCAGTTTGTAGATGATATTATATCTTTAGAGTTTAAAAGTTTATTAATTGTAACTATTGCACCATTGGTATCTGTTATTGATGAACAAATTAAAATTTTACAAAAATCTTGTGATACTGTAATTATTGTTGATGATCTTGCCAGTGAACCCACAGTTCGCGATGCTGAGCGCATACGGGAAATTGCAACAAGTCATAGTATCGATAGTGTAGCTGCTATTGGCGGAGGTAGTGTAATGGATCTGGCCAAGATTGTGGCGGCACTCTGTAACAGAAATCAGGATATATATGATACTATTGGCATTGGTAATTTGCAGGGAAGGGAAATATTCCTGGCATGTCTGCCAACAACCGCCGGTACGGGCAGTGAAGTGTCTCCCAATTCTATATTGCTGGATGAAAGTGATACTCTGAAAAAAGGGATCATTAGTCCCTGGCTGGTACCTGATCGGGTCTATATAGATCCGTTGTTGGCTTTATCCGTTCCACCCAATGTTACTGCATATACGGGCATAGATGCTTTATCACATTGCCTTGAATCGTATATCAATATTAACGCACATCCCATGGTAGATATGTATGCGCTTGAAGGTATTCGCTATATTTCGGAAAATCTTGAAACCGCGGTGAAGAATGGACGAGATAAAGAAGCCCGTTCAAGATTAGCGTTGGGAAGTATGTATGGCGGTATGTGCCTGGGGCCAGTTAATACAACGGCAGTGCATGCATTGGCATATCCGTTAGGTGGTGAATTTCATGTACCCCATGGGTTGTCCATTGCGGTTATGATGCCATATGTAATGCAAGCAACCATACCATCAGCACCGGAGCGCTTTGCGCAGGTTGCATTGGCATTGGGAGCAGATCTTGCTGGTACTGATTTAGATACTGCTATGGCCGGAGTGGAATCGCTTAAATTCCTGATGAGAAATATAGATATACCGTTCAAAATGTCGGAATTGGGTATTACAATGGATGATATTCCAGGAATGGTTGAATCTGCGTTAACTGTAACCCGGTTATTGAAAAATAATCCACTTACAATTGATAAAAAAATTGCCACTGAAATCTATATGAATGCATTATAAACAGGGATGAATTTTGACTATTAAAAAGAAATACAGCGGTGTGGTTGTTCCGATGGTATCACCTTTTACCGATTCGGGAGAGGTAGATAAAAGCGCAGTTGCCAAAATTACAGAGCATCTGGTTGCTGAACAAACCAGTCCCTTTGTTTTGGGAACAACCGGAGAAGCGGCATCTATACCTTTGGATCAAAAAGTAAAACTGGTTTCGGAAATGGTAAGAGTGACCAACAAACGAGAGCTTACCTATGCAGGTATTGATAGTACTTGTTTTCAGACCAGTGTTGAAATGGCCAGACAGTTTGCAGACTTGGGAGTTGATGCAGTGGTAGCCCATTTACCGGAATATTATCCATTAACTCCGGAACATATGTTAAACTATTTTGAGAAACTTGCAGATGCCAGTCCTGTACCGTTGATTGTTTACAATATCCCCGGTACAACGGGGATGTCCATTCCATTGGATGTACTGGAGACGTTGAGTAAGCACTCCAATATTGCAGGATTAAAAGACTCTGAGCGGGACCCAGAGCGTTTGGAAAAATGTCTTTCCCTGTGGAAAGAGAATAGTGAGTTTAGTTTTCTAATAGGTTGGGCCGCTCAATCCACTTACGCACTTTTTAATGGTGCGGATGGAATTGTGCCCAGTACAGGTAACCTGGTTCCTGGTATGTATTGCGATTTGTACCAAGCGGCTATAAAAGGAGATCAAGACCAGGCAGAACCGTTGCAGCAAATAACCAATGATATATCTCTTGTGTATCAAAAAGATCGCATTCTAAGCCAGTCTCTTGCAGCACTCAAAGCATGCATGCATTCACTCGGATTGTGTGAAAATGCTGTGTTGCCACCGCTGTTAGCTCTTTCTTTATCCGAGACACAAAATATTGAAATCGCATTAAAAGAATTGATGAATTACAGAGAAGAATAGATGTCAAATGTTAAATCAAAACCCATATTGGGAATTTCAATGGGTGATCCGGCTGGGATAGGACCAGAGATCATTATAAAGGCATTGGCCATTCCTGATATTTATGAAAAGTGCAAGCCCCTGGTTATAGGGGATGCAAATATATTGCAGCAATCAATGACTTTTAGTGGAAAAGATTTTCATATCCACAAAAGTACTCGTGTAAGTGATGCGAGGTTTGAATTTGGTACCATTGATATCATTGATCTGGATCTGGTGAATATGGACCAGTTTAGATTTGGCGAAATCAGTGCCATGTGCGGCAATGCCGCTTTTCAATCTGTAAAAAAAGTCATTGAACTGGCTCTTGAAGACGAAATAGACGCCACAGTTACCGGGCCCCTGCACAAGGAAGCATTAAATCTTGCGGGGCATCATTATTCCGGTCATACCGAGATATATGCTGATTTAACCAATACACCCAGTGTTGCCATGCTGCTTGCGCATGAGAATTTTCGGGTAATACATGTAACCACACATGTTTCATTGCATCAGGCTTGTGAAATCATAACAAAAGACCGTATTGTGGATGTAATTAAACTTATGGATACGGCATGCAGGCAATTTGGCGTATCTAATCCCCGGATTGGTGTGGCAGGATTGAATCCACATTCGGGGGATGGTGGGCTTTTTGGTGATGAAGAGATAAAACACATTCGGCCCGCCATTGAACAGGCTGTTGCCGAGGGCCTTGATGCTGAAGGTCCTGTTCCACCAGATACCCTGTTCCCCAAGGCAGTTGGTGGATATTATGACGGCTGTGTTGCTATGTATCATGACCAGGGCCATATACCATTCAAACTGGTAGGATTTAAATGGGATAATGAAAAACAGCAGATGCAAAATGTGAGTGGCGTGAATATTACGTTAGGATTGCCCATCATCAGAACTTCAGTGGATCACGGAACAGCATTTGAAATTGCGGGTAAAGGTATTGCAAGTCCCATGGCTTTGATCTATGCTATTGAATATGCTGTAACAATGGCCAGGAGCAGGAAATAGACTATAAAGGTGGTAAAAGAATTCATCAGAGTGATGATGACAAGGAGTAGTAAATGATAGCAGTAGTAGCAGATGATTTTTCGGGAAGTGCCGAGATGGGAGGGATTGCTCTTCGTTATGGCAAAAGTGTTGAGATATGTACAAAGCCCATTTCCAGTTGTGAATCAGATTTGCTTATAATCGATTCCAATACCCGGTCATCTACTGAAGAAAATGCAGTTGAGCAGATTGCTGAAATTGCAACAATGTTGAGAGATCTTACACCAGATTGGATTTATAAAAAGATTGATTCCGTTCTTCGGGGACATTTGTTGCCAGAGATAAAAGAAATGATGGATCAATTAAATATACCATTGGCTTTACTTGTACCTGCAAATCCTTCTGCCGGTCGGGTTATTGATGGTGGGCATTATTATATACATGGTGTACCTCTACATGAAACTGAATTTGCACAAGATATTGATTTTCCTGTAGCTGTATCTGATGTTTTAAAACGATTTACAGATCAAGATGGAGTGCATTTAGAATATCGTTCTGTAGATCAGGGAATTCCCGAAACCGGAATTGTGATTGGCGAATGCAATAATAGCATGGAAATGAGATCCTGGACAAATATCAACCCAGCGAATACCCTGCCTGCAGGCAGTTCTGATTATTTTGATGCGTTACTTGGTTCTCAATTTGAGCGTCAGGAAATCGAACTTGATTCTTTGCCAGATTTTTCAAAAAATGTCCTGTGTGTTTGCGGCAGTAATTCACCTAATCGAGTAAACTCGATCAAGATGTTTGGACAAAAACAATTCATTCTGGGCGAGATTCCCGCATCCTTTTTGGAAAATTTCAAGAATAAAGAAAAAGCGATTGATGAATGGGTAAGCAATATATTAAAAGAAATAAACGGATGTGAAAAATTGGTAATTGCCGTTAGTCAAAGTCTTCCGCCTATTGAAAATTTGACTGAAAGACTGTTGGAGCTTGTAACCGTAATTGTAGCAAAAATTCTTGACCAGTTTAAAGTAAATGAATTGTTTGTAGAAGGCGGATCAACTGCATCTGCTATTGTAAGACATATGGGATGGCAAAGATTTATACCCACTCAGGAGCTGGGGCCTGGCGTTGTTCGAATGAACGTTGCCTGTCACCCGGAAATAAATTTAACTGTCAAGCCGGGTAGTTATAAATGGCCTGATTTTATCTAGGATCCGTTTTACCAATATAGGAGCTGCAAATGGAACAACCTGCATTGCATATTATTGACTATATCATCATTTTTGTTTCGCTCTTGATTGCATTGGGCCTTGGAGCGTTTTTCTCACGTGGTCAAAATAATACCAAAAAGTATTTTGCGGCCAGCGGATCGATCCCTTCATGGGCTGTGGGCATGTCAATCCTTGCTACATTAATCAGTAGTGTAACTTTTTTGGCCTATCCCGGAGAAGGCTATGCGTCAAACTGGATACGTCTTGTCCAGGGATTAATGGTACCCATTGTTTTGGTTGCGTTGGTGAAATTTATTGTCCCCTTGTACCGTCAGGTTATTGGTATTAGTGCTTACGAGTATTTTGAGAAAAGATTTGGATTTATGGCGCGTTTGTACAGCTCGCTGGCATTTATACTTGCTCATTTTTCAAAAATGGGTACTGTTTTCTTTTTGCTTGCCCTTGCTCTTTCCAACATTATGGGTGTCAGTACCTATATGATTATCTGGGTGCTGGGTGTATCAGTGGTTGTGCTTACGTTGCTCGGGGGGATAGAGGCGGTTATCTGGCTAGATGTATTTCAGGGATTTATGCTCATAGGCGGCGGTTTGCTTTGTATGGCCTTTCTGCTTTTTATACCAGAGGGAGGCCCTTCAGAAGTAATCAGAATAGCTATGGAAAATCACAAAATGGGTTTTGGCCCCTTTGATTGGGATTTTAAAAAACTGACATTTATTGTAATGGCACTGAACGGTGTATTTTACGCAATTCAGAAATATGGAACAGACCAGACCATTGTTCAACGCTATCTTACCGCACGTTCTGAAAAAGGTGCTATCAAAGCTGCTTTAATGGGTGTGTTTTTAAGCGTACCTGTTTGGGCTATTTTTATGTTTATTGGTACAGCCTTGTATTCATTTTATCAAATCAATAGTGGTGTATTACCAGCAGATATTCGTCCTGATGCGGTTTTCCCGATTTTTATCATGTCAGAACTCCCTGTTGGTGTCATCGGGCTGATCCTTGCCGCTTTGGTAGCGGCAGCTATATCAAGCCTGGACTCTGACCTCAACTGTCTTGCCGCTATTGGAGTTGAAGATTATTATAAACGCTTTAATCCCAATTGTACGGAAAAACAGCAAATGGTTATAGGGAGAACTGTAGTACTTTTGTCTGGTTTGGCAGCAATGATTGTAGCAACATTGTATGTCAAAGCAGGTGATACCGGTGTTTTGGGTATTGTTTTTACACTGTATGCTATTTTTTCCGGAGGTATTGCAGGACTGTTTATTCTGGGTTTGTTCAGCAAACGGGCAAACCGTCAGGGAGCTAATATTGGAATTATTGCCTGTATACTGTTTACCGGTTGGGCCGTGTTGACTTCGACAAAGTTCCCTATTGGAGATGAACCCCGGATCTTGTTGGATTTGGGTAAATTTAATTTTTCACAGCACAAGTATATGCTGGGTGTTTACAGTCATCTGGTTTTGATGGTGGTTGGCTATTTTAGCAGTTTCTTGTTCAAATCAACCAAGCTTGATGATAATTTAACAATAAGTGGATGGTCACGAATTAATAAAGTATGATGTAAATCTGTTTAATCTTGTTTGAGAAAAGTATGCGGTTCAAGAAATTCGATAATATATTTTTCATATTCATAAGCTGTATCCTGGTTGCTGCTGTAATTGATCTGGGTGCAGTAAGTTTATCGGATTTGACTGTTAAAGATTTTCAGGTAATCAATGAGGATGATAATTTAAACACACCCGAACAGCAGTTGTTATCGTATTTTAGCAGAATCATGCAAAAAAAGTATCAACATCGAAAACAGGTACTGGATTCAATTACTACTATTTCTCAATTTGATGATTACCGCTTTTCAAAGCAAAAGGATTATCAGCATGCTCTTGGCAAATTCCCTGAAAAATGCCCTCTTGATGTGAAATTTTATGGGACAACAGATTGTGGTGAATACACTGTCAGTCGGATAACGTTTGAAAGTATGCCTGGCTATCTTGTAACAGCCAACTTGTACAGTCCGGTTCAGCTTGAAGGACCATACCCACTGGTTTTGAGCACCACCGGCCACTGGTGGGGCAGAGGCTCTGAATTGGATGGAAAAGGCTTTGATCACGTACAGATTCTATGTGCCAACCTGGCCCGGCATGGTTGCCTTGTACTTGCAATCGATCCATTTGGACAAGGTGAACGCAAGATGCTATTTGATCCGTCAATGGAGCATCAATCTAAAATGGGTCGTAACAAACATCAACATATTGTTATGAACTTGCAGCTCCATTTAACAGGCCACAATTTAACACAAATGTTTGTTTGGGATTGTATACGGGGGATTGATGTCCTCTGTAATTTGAAAAATGCGGATACAACACGGATTGCTGTTGTTGGTGCCTCGGGAGGGGGATCACAAGCACAATTTGTTGCGGCTGTTGATCCCCGTATCAAAGCAGTGGTTCCTGTATGTTCCAATTGGCAGCAGGGAGATAAACACGACCCCGGTATTGGCAATGTTGATGGAGAACAGAATATTCCCGGCAGGATTAAATACGAACTTGACCTGGCAGACTTGCTTTATATGAGTAATGCCAGGGATGTACTGCTCATGAATGCCACAGGCGATACCAGGCTTTTATCCAGTTCTGTAAATATGTATAATGAAATTCTGGGACTTTATGACCGAATTTTTCCTATAGTTGATGGTCGTTCCATATCTTACCATCTCATTGGTGCACCGCATAGTTTTAACAGAGAATTCCGGGAAACCCTATATAATTGGCTTGATCAGAAATTTGTGATTCAAGACGCTCCTGCACTGGAAGTACCAGTAAAACAATTACCAGCTCAGGATATCAATATTACCCAATCTGGTAATCTGGAAGAACTGAAAAGTGAAACACTTTTATCAATAAACGCCACGTTTGCCAAAGAAATCGTTCCTGCGTCTCAGGATATGCAAAATCGAATTCAAACTGTGTTGAAATTGAATAACATACCTGAAATTACATCCACCAAACAAATAGATGTTACACAGGGAGATGATTTCAAGATTGAAAAATTGGTTTATCAGGTAGATGAACTCTGGATACCTGCAATTCTGTTGACTCCTGAGCATTTTAATCCAAATAACGGCCGTACTTTAATTTACATCCATGAACGTGGCAAGGCTAACGGATTTGAAAATATCATCAATTTTGTAAAGCAGGGATATCAGGTTTTTGCTTCTGATACCCGTGGATTTAATGAATACCCGGACCTACATCCGGAACAGAGTCCCGGTAATGATAATCCGGATTTTATCGGTTATGATATTATTTTCAGTCCCGATGATTATGATCTGGATTTTAACGCATTTGGTATTGAACTGGAAGAACCACTTTTCGGTATGCGGTTAAAGGATGTGCTTGTTGGGATTAATTATCTGCGTTCCCGATCGGATGTGTCTAAACATGCGCTTGAGATTTGTGGATTTGGTGACGGTGCAATGCTTGCATTGCATGCGGCTGTAATGTGCAACGATATTGAACATATCGGGCTATACCGTTTACCGGTATCTTTTCGTGAACTGGCAATTCAACCCTATGGGGCTCAGAGTCCATATTTGTTTGTTCACAACGTATTGTCATTTTATGATGTGCCTGATCTGTTGAAATCGCTAGGCAATCGGTCTGTCTTTGTTTCCAATGTTGTTGATGCGAATCGGCATGAAATGAATTTAGATCTGGTAAGAAAGGTATATTCTTTTGACGACTCTAGTTTTAGCAAAAGTCTTACCTTGACAAACGTTGATCAGAACCATTTTGTTAAAAAATTTAGTAATTTTTCTATGAATTAAAATCAGGATGATAAAGAAAATGATTAAAAAATTATGTTTTTATCCGGGAATTTTGATTTTAGGATTTATCTTAACAGTATCATTAAAAAGTACTGCTGTCGAGTTGTCTGATCTTTCTGTTAAAGATCTGGTTGTTATCTCTGTAGGTATGGATGTAGCTGATCCAAACCAGCAGTTACTGGATTATTTTGGAGATATAGCAGATGCTGCCTTTGCTCAACGTAGATCCGAGCTTGATGCGGTTCAGGATGCCGCTGGATTTGATCTGTACCGTGAAAAAATGCGCAACATTTATACGGAATGTGTAGGCCCTTTTCCTGAAAAATCACCATTAAATGTTAAATACTATGGTACTGTGGATTGTGGAGATTATGACCTGTCCCGAATTACATACGAAAGTTTACCGGGATACCTGGTAACCGCAAATCTGTATGTGCCCAAGACCCATAGCGTTCCTTATCCGCTCATGTTATGTACAACCGGGCACTGGTGGGGAGGTAAAGGACAGATTGATGGTAAAGGTGCAACACACATGCAGCAACGTTGTTCCATGCTTGCGCGTTTGGGCTATATCGTGCTTGCCTTTGATCCCTTTGGGCAGGGTGAACGCAAGATTTTGTTTAATCCTGATTCTGAAATGGAATCTGACATGGGACAGGCAACACATCAGCATATTGCATTAAACCTGCAGCTCCATCTAACCGGACATAATATGACGAATTACTTTATCTGGGATTGTATCCGTGGAATTGATGTTTTGTGCGGTCTTGATAATGCAGACACAAGCCGCATTGCGGTGACCGGTGCATCGGGAGGCGGATCTCAAACACAATATGTTGCAGGTGCTGATCCCCGAATTACCGCAGTTATTCCGGTATGTGCTAACTGGCATTATGGTACGGTTCCGCATTCCGGAAAAGGCAATCTGGATGGTGAGCAAAACATTCCAGGACGTATTCGATATGGATTTGAATTGTCTGATTTGCTCATGATGAACAATGTTAAAGACATGATGCTTATTAACGCCACCGGTGATAAAGATATTTTAAATACTTCTGTAGATATGTATAACGAGATCAATGGTGTATTTACTCGTGTGTATGGCGATGATAGAGACCGCACTGTAGCGTATCATCTTATTGGTGCGCCGCATAATTACAACCGTGAATCTCGTGAGACCATGTATCACTGGTTGAATCAGAAATTTGACAAACTGGACGAAACTAATGTAGAAATACCGGTAGAGGTTAGAGGCGCTAAAGATATTAATGTTACCCAATCCGGTTCTGTTGAAGAGTTGGGAAGTGAATCGTTACTGACCTTGAATGAAAAATATGTTCGGGAAATTGCTCCATCTTTTGCTGAAATAAAATCACGATCTGATATTGATGCATTGCGGGAATCTGTTTCGGATAAAATTAAAACCGTTTTGAAACTGGATGCAATACCTTCAAATGTAGAGTCTCGTATTGTTAATACGTCCAGTGGTGATGATTTCAAACTCGAAAGAATTTTACTTCACTCCGACCGGGGTCTGTGGATGCCTGGCATACTGCTGACCCCGGATTCTTTTGATCGGGAAACCGGTCGTACGGTTGTCTACGTACATGAGCGCGGCAAAGCCAATGGTATAGAAACCATAAAACAAATTGCTCAATCCGGCTGTCGTGTGTTTGCAATGGACCTGCGGGGATATAATGAATTTGCTGATCCGCACCCTGAGCAAAAGAACCGTGATGATGGCCCGGTATTCAAAGGATATCAGATCATTTACGGCAGAGAGGATAATGAAGCAGATTTTAATGCCTTTGCATACGAAATGCAAAAACCATTGTTTGGTATGCGGCTACATGATTTGATGAGCGGTATCGCATATCTGGAATCCCGTCCGGATATGCAAGGGAAATCATTGGATATTTATGGCTATGGCGACGGTGCCATGCTGGCTCTGCATGCGGCAGTATTGGATGAAAATATTGAAAATATTGTGCTGGACCATATGGTGAGTTCTTTTAAAGAGCTGGCGGTAAAACCATATGGCGCTGCAAGCCCGTTTTTGTTCATTCATAATGTGCTGGCATATTATGATACCCCGCAATTACTGGCATCTCTGGCGCCCAGGCATGTGGTTTTAACCCATATGGTCAATGCTAAACGTGAAATTGATACAACATTGGATAAATCTGAACTGAAATATATTAAAACCGCATGGAATGCTGCCGGAAACAAGAAAAACCTGACCATAAAAGACCTTAGCAGCACCATGATATTGCAGGAATTGCTTAATAACTGACAAGGATAAAACGAGATGAAAAAGCAAATCATTTTATTTTGTGTAATTTTATGTTCATTACAGCTTTGGGCTATTGAAAATAATTCAAAAACCAAATGGCAAAAACGAGCTGAACAACACCAGGAACAAGCTCAAGATATAACCTGGTTAACGCATGAACCCATCGAATTCCTGATGCGGCGTGGGGGACATTTTGATAACGAACCTCAACGTTATGAAGACATGTGCTCTCCTGATAATATTGTCAACATGGCAAAAGCCGGCGTAAAATGGGGAAGGATATTTTTCTACAAAGGCTTTGGCCTGGAATATGAAATGCCAAATATAAAAAAAGCCATTGCAACTGCGGACATTATGCACAAGCAAGGCATGAAAGTCAGTATCTATATGGCCGGTACCATGTTTACCGAAACGCTGTATCGAGAAGTTCCTCAGGCTGTGAATTGGGAACAGCGGGACCAGAATGACCAATGGGTCCCTTATGGATTGCAGACTTTTCGCCATTATGCATGTCCTAATGAACCAGCCTATCGGGATTATGTTAAACGTATACTGGATATTGGTATAAATGAGCTGCATGCGGACGAGATTGCCTTCGATAATATTATGCTGCAGACAGAACCCAAATCCTGTCGTTGTCCCCGTTGCATGAAAGCGTTTCGCGATTATCTGCGAGAGGAATATCCCACAAAAGAAGCCATGATGCGACGTTTTGGTTTACCGGATCCTGAATGGATAAAAGTGAATGAATGGTCATCCGAATCCCAACCGGCAGGTATCCGTGAATTGAATGATCCGGTGCTGCAGGAATGGGTACGTTTTCGTTGCATGTCGCTTGCCAATCATTGCAATGATCTTTACGAATATGTAAAGAGCCAGAATCCCAATGTTGTTGTATTATTTAATATCAAAGGTGTTTACAGTTTTAACCGGTATTGGACCAATGCGGTATATCAACCCTTTTTCAAAGATCATATTGATTTGTTGGCTTTTGACACGGGTGGCTATGATGCACATATAGATGAGAATACCGGTGCGTTGATCTCGCAGATCCGTTCGTACAAGATTGCCAGACGTTTGAATACCGGTTGTGAAAATTCCTGTCGCAAGCCTCTTGAAGCAGTTTTGCACATGGCATTTGGACATCAGAAACAGATCCCGGGAGCCGTTGGCGCGCCTTTTGGTTCCGGAGCGTTTGATGCATTTACACCCGAACTGGAATTCTTTAGAGAGTACAATGATCGGTATTACACATTAACCGATAATGTCGCCGATGTTGCTGTGCTGCGCAACTGGGCTTCTATGGCTTATAGCATTAACGCTGCATATGAACCGGCTACCCTTATGGAACAAATCCTGATTCAGCACAAAGTACCTTTTGACTTGCTGTTTGAAGAGCAACTTGATCGTGCTGATCAGTATAAAGCAATTGTACTGGCGGGCCAGGAATGTGTTTCAAACGAGCAGGTTGAATTGCTGCTCAACTATGTTCGTAACGGTGGCACGTTGCTTATAACCGGTAATACTGCCGAGTATAACGGATGGAGAGAACAGAGACATACCAATCCCTTATTACCTGCAAGAAAAGAAGGCAAAGGCAAGATTGTTTATATTCCCGAGATTATACCGGGTAAAAAAGAGAAAAAATCACTGGATTTTATGGTTGATGATCCTGAACCGGGTGCGACATTGCGAAGAGGTGAAAAGATGTCACCACCGCAATGGGTATTACCGTCAAATCATCGCGAGATATATCAGACCCTTGTATCCAATATTCCTGACGGACTTGCAATAGAGTGTGATGCGTCTCTCACTACTGTAATGGAACTGCTCAACCGGGATAAATCCCATGAAACACTGGCGCATTTTATCAACTTTAAAGAACAACCGGAATCTGCATTTGAGACCACAATTCAAAAACAATATGATGGCAAAATCAAATCAGTAAAATGTTTTACTCCGGATTTAGATGATCCTGTAAATCTGGAATTTGTAGAAAAAAATGGAAAAATTACTTTTACCGTGCCCGAAACCCGTTTATATTCAATGGTGGTGATTGAGCAATAGCAATGAACTGTTATTCAAAATCAGAGAGGGAAAAGAAATGAAAAAAATCGTTATCTGTACTTTAATCTGGGTTTTTATTAGTATTACATACAGCCCGGCGCAGGAACAACGGCCACCCAGACAGATATCTACACGTCCGCCTGAAAACAATGACAATACTTTGCGTGAACTGACACCTGAAGAGATACCACCCAATCTCAATTTTTATGCAATTGATCCGCTTTATGATCCTGATGCGAAATTGGGTTGGGCTGAACAGCGAATTGAAGAACAGATTGATCGCGGTTTGACAGGTACTGTACTGGCAGATGGTAATGTGTATTTGTCATGGAGGTTGTTAGCCTCGGATGATGATGAAATTGCATTTAATATTTTTCGTATGGATAAAAAGAAAAAAGAAAAGCAATTGAATGACCGTCCAATTTCTTTGACCACTGATTTTATAGATAAAATAAAAGTAAATAGTAAAACCGTATATGTCTTAAAAGAAAGCAAGAATAATCAAAAACTTGCAGAGGTAACTGTTGATCCCGCTAAAAGCAATCCGCAATATCGTTCTATTCCATTAAAAGATGTGGAGGGTGTGGATCGAATTGCTGTAGGTGATTTAAATGGAGATGGTGTTTACGACTTTGTAGTCAAACATCCGAGACAGAGTGTTGACCCCGGACGAGTACGTCCCAGCAATAATTCTTACAAGATTGATGCTTATGATGGTAAAACCGGTGATTTTATGTGGCGCATTGATCTGGGTTGGAATATTAACCAGGGTATCTGGTTTTCACCCATGGTTGTTCGGGATCTGGATGGTGACAATAAAGCTGAAGTTTGTGTCAAGACCGCACCTTACGCCGCTACACAGGAAGAAGCTATTGATGGCGGTAAGGGATTTGTAATAGAGGGACCTGAATATCTGTCTATATATGATGGAGAAACCGGAAAAGAACTGGACAAGGTAGACTGGATTGAGCGCGGCACAGTGCAGGAATGGGGAGACAATTCCGGTAACCGTTCTTTACGTCATATGTTGGGTGTTGCCTATCTTGATGGTAAAACACCAAGTGTATTGGTTGTTCGCGGTATTTATGGTATGATGAAAATTGATGCCTGGTCATTTGAAAATAAAAAGCTGAGAAAGATTTGGCGCTGGACCAACGAACGCGCTCCGTTTATGTATCAGGGACAGGGGCAACACAGTATCAAAACCGGAGACATTGACGGTGATGGATGTGATGAAATCCTGAATGGATCCATTGCAATTGATAATAATGGTAAAACCATGTGGTGTACTGGTCTGGGACATGGAGATCGCTTTTACTTGTCTGACATTAATCCTGATCACCCTGGTCTTGAGGTTTGGTATATCATCGAAGAACCGCATCCACAACTGGGTGCAAATCTCCGTGACGCAAAAACCGGAGATCTGTTGTTTGGTGTGAGGGAAGCCACCAATGATAATGAAATGAGTCGTGCCATTGTCGGTGATATTGATCCTGCGTTTCCGGGTATGGAAGTGGCTGGTGAACGTTTTTATTTTACGGCAGATGGTAAAAGAATCGATCAGGAAGCACCTCCGCAGGATTTTCTTGTCTGGTGGGATGGTGACAAATTGCGAGAGATTCTATTCAGAGGCACTGTTTCCAAGTGGAAAGGAGAGACCTATCTGCAAGATCTGGGACGTGGTGTTCAACTGATTGCCGATATAGCCGGTGACTGGCGTGAAGAAATTGTTACGTTTACCGATGGTGAATTGCAAATTTACCAAACAACAATACCGGCAAAGGATAGGCGTATTTGTCTCATGCAGGACCCACTTTACCGTAATGATGTAACACACCGGTCAATGGGATATTCTCATTCACCTATGACAAGCTACTATCTTGGTGAATGATCAAGTAATCGAAAGTATTTACTTTCGATTACTTTCGATTATCTTTAATTTTTATTGATTTTTGATTTTATTATGAGTATAATAAGCAAATGAAATATTATATGTAACATCAGGTTTATATATGCTTGCTTCACAACGACGACAACGAATTCTTGATCTGATTAAAGAAGATGGTAATGCCAAAGTCTCTGATTTGAGCAGAATCTTTCGTATTTCAGAGGTAACTATACGCCAGGATCTTGCCAGACTGGAAGATGATGGATTGATTATGCGCGAACATGGCGGTGCTTTTCTTAAAAGTCTGCCCAGTCAGGTTCAATCTTTTTCTTTTCAGCATACGGAAAATATGGATAAAAAAGCGCGCATTGGCAGAAAGGCGTCCGAATATATAGATGAAGGTGATACGATTATTCTGGATTCAGGTACCACCACCACAGAGGTTGCCAAATGTCTTGTTGATCATAAAAATCTGACTGTTGTAACCAATGCAGTCAATGTACCACTCATTATTGGTGGTCAACCGGGTATAACAGTTTTACTGACATCCGGTGAATTCAAAGCGCCAACCTTGTCACTTACCGGCCAAAAGGCAGCGGAATTTTTCCAAAATGTACATGTGGATAAATTGTTCCTGGCAACTGCAGGCATTACCCTTCGTGCCGGATTAACATATCCCAGTCTAAGTGATCTGCCGGTGAAAAAAGCAATGATCGAAGCGGCCAATAAAGTGTATCTGGTTGCGGATTCCTCAAAATTGGGAGTTCAATCGCTTGCCAGTCTGGGTGCGTTGTCTTTGATCAATTACCTCATAACAGATGATGGTATTAAAGATCAGGACCGTCAGGAATTTGCAAGACATGGTATAGAATTTATTATTGCCTAAATAACAGGAGTGTAAAATGTTTAAAAAAATAGTTATTCTTTTGAGCGTGTTATCAGTTTTCCTTTTGTCTGCTTGCAGCAAAGATGCCGGTCAGAATGCAGACAAAGAAAAACAGATTGCTGTTGTAATCTCTACTCTGAATAATCCCTGGTTTGTCGTGCTGGGTGAAACAGCAGCCGAGAGAGCACGCGAATTGGGTTACAAGGTAACCATTTTTGATTCTCAAAATGATAATGCAAAAGAAACAGACCATTTTGAAAACATTATCGCTGCTGGATATCAGGCAATCCTGTTTAATCCCACTGATGCAGAGGGTTCAATATCCAATGTCAAACGCGCCAGAGACGCAGGTGTACCCACATTCTGTATGGACCGCGAGATCAATTCCAATACCGATGCCGTATCACAAATTCTGTCAGATAACTATTCCGGTTGTGTTGCCCTGGGACAGTATTTTGTCAAAAAGATGGACGGCAAAGGTAAATATGTTGAACTGTTGGGCCTGGTTGGTGATAATAATACCTGGAACCGCTCCCGTGGTTTCCACAGTGTTGTTGATAATTACACTGAAATAAAAATGGTTGCACAACAAAGTGCGGATTTTGATCGCAATAAGGCAATGGAAGTGTTGGAATCTATATTGCAGGCAAATCCGGATATTGACGCGGTATTCTGTGGCAATGATGCAATGGCCATGGGTGCGTACCAGGCACTGGCATCTGCCGGAAAAGCGGACAAGGTAATGGTGTTTGGGTTCGACGGTGCCAAAGACGTTGTAGATTCGATTCGTGACGGTAAAATCATGGCAACCGGCATGCAGTTCCCCAAAGTCATGGCCCGTACTGCTGCTGAAATGGCAGACAAGTATTTGAATGGCAAAACCGAATTCCCGCAAAAGCTGCCAATTGCTGTTGAATTGGTGAATCAGGAAAATATTGAAAAATATACCGCATATGGTAAAAATGAATAGCAAAATTAAATATATTATCTTTCTGGTTGTGGGTTTGGTGATATTGTCCCAGTCTGTTTACATCAAGAAACTGGACAAGATGAAGGCAAATGCCAAGCCCGATGTGTTTGATCCCCAGGTATATGTACAGAATTTTTGGGATAAACAACTCCCGTCTGTATTGGACCAGGCTGTGGATGTAAATGATTTGCTGCCATTGTTTCAAACCGATATGGATAAGGCTGTATCACAATATGCTAAAACACTTGGTATTGCATCCAAACACGCCTATTTGATCAAGGGTGAGGGAACAGTTGTCAAGATTGAACCGAGTGGATTTTATTTGGATACAACCAGAGACGGAAACCCGGATGTCTTGCTGATTGCTCTGGATCTGTTTGGTAACGCTGTTCGGGATGCATCCGGACTGGTGGATGTGAGTGATTTCCCCAATAGCATGGAGTTTAATGCCATTTCTTCAGAGATCAATAAACGGGTGAGAGAGCAGGTGGTAATTCCTGCAAAAAGCCAGTTGCAATCGGGTCAATCTGTTTCTTTTATTGGAGCCGCAGAAGTGAGTCAGGATGATCCTGAGATTGATCCCCTTGGCATCATCCCGGTAAAAATTATTACAGGTTCTCATGAGTAATGCAGTATTAAAACCCGTACTTGCCGCAAGATCGGTAAGTAAACGATTCCCCGGTGTTCTGGCATTGCAGAATGTTGATTTGGATATTTATGCGGGACAGGTCAATGCTATTCTGGGAGAGAACGGCGCGGGTAAATCCACTTTGATGAAAATTTTGTCCGGTGTATATACGGAATACGAAGGCTCGCTGCTGCTTGATGACGAACCTGTCCGTTTTACCGGCCCCCGGCATGCTCAGGATCTGGGTATTGCCATCATTCATCAGGAATTGAATCTGATACCTCATCTGACGGTTGCTGAAAATATTTTTCTGGGACGCGAACCTTTAACCCGACTGGGTTTTATCGATTATCGCAAGATGGCTGATGATACGCGGGCATTGCTGCAAAAACTCAATTCAGATATTCACCCCAACTCTGCTGTCGAAAATCTGCGTGTCGGACAGCAGCAGATTGTTGAAATTGCCAAGTCACTTTCTTTGAATGCCAGAATTATCATCATGGATGAGCCAACCTCGGCAATCAGTGAACATGAAGTGGATATTTTGTTTGGTCTCATCAAATCCCTAAAAGCCGATGGTGTTGCAATTGTTTATATTACACACAAGCTGGACGAACTAGATAAAATTGCAGATGCAATTACCATCTTTCGAGATGGAAAATATATAACCTCGGGACCCGCAGCAGAATTTACCCAGGATGACATCATCTGCTCTATGGTCGGCAGAGACATGGATGATTTTTTCGTCAAGGATGAGGTGAGCATTGGTGAGGATGTCCTTCAAGTTGAAAACCTGAGTCTGAAACATCCTGCCAGAGTGAATGATTATCTGTTAAAAGATGTATCCTTTCATGTGAAAAAAGGCGAGGTGTTGGGCATTTTTGGATTGATGGGTGCGGGACGTACCGAATTGTTTGATTGTATATTTGGTGTGTATGGTAAATCTCACACGGGCTCAATATCTATTGATGGGATTAATGTCAGTATCGAAAATCCACAACAGGCCATTGAAGCCGGAATCGGCTATGTGCATGAAGACCGCAAATCCGCTGGATTAATAATAGAGATGAGTGTTGCAGAGAATATCAGCCTTGCGGATATACAACAGGTTGAAAAATTTGGCTTTTTGAGCAGCCAGGCTGAACAGAACCTTGCAAAAGATTATATACAACAATTAAAGATCAAAACTCCCGGCACAACACAGGCGGTTGAGAAATTGAGTGGGGGAAATCAACAAAAAGTTGTTATTGCTAAATGGTTGGCTACGCATCCCCGTATCTTGTTCCTGGACGAGCCCACACGAGGTGTGGATGTAGGCGCAAAGAATGAAATTTATAAACTCATCAGCGAGTTGGCGGGTAAGGGATTGGGAATCATAATGGTTTCATCTGAATTACCCGAAGTGCTTGCCATATCAGATCGGATTTTAGTCATGTCTGAGGGACAGTTGACAGGTGAATTTACGCCATCGCAGGCAACTGAAGAAAAATTATTGAGTGCAGCTATCCCCAAGAGTATTGAAGCATAGAAACAGGAAATTGCATGAACAAGAATTTGAAAAATACATTGTTACGGTTCCAGTCATTGATTGCATTGCTGATCATGATCGTTTTTTTATCAATTTTTACGGAAAAGTTTTTAACCGTAGATAATTCCTGGAATGTAATGCGACAGATATCGGTCAATGTCTGTTTGTCCATGGGAATGACCCTGGTAATTTTAACAGGGGGAATCGATCTTTCTGTGGGATCCATACTGGCCATAAGTGGTGCGGTAGCAGCAGGATTGTTGAAAAACGGTATTGAAATTCCGGATTTGAACCTGTTTGTTGGATTTACCTTTCTGGGAGCAGTGATTGCAGGATTGTTGACCGGTTCAGCTTTGGGCTGGGTGAACGGATTAGCTATAACCCGTTTCAGGGTACCCCCCTTTGTAGCTACACTGGCCATGTTGACCATAGCACGCGGATTAACCATGTTGTGGACAGGCGGATTTCCCATAACCGGTTTGGGAAATTCTTTTGCATTTATGGGAACCGGTTGGTTTTTGGGCATCCCTGTACCGGTGTGGATCACTGCTGTAATTGTTGTGCTGATGGTAGTACTCACCCGAAAAAAGAGATTAGGACGCTATATTTACGCGGTTGGTAGTAATGAAAAAGCATCCGGCCTGTCAGGGTTGAATGTAGACCGTGTTAAAATGATTGTGTATACCCTTGCCGGCACCATGTCTGCGGTAGGTGGATTGCTGGTAACATCAAGACTCGATTCGGCACAGCCAAACGCGGGTATGGGGTTTGAGCTGGATTCTATTGCCGCGGTAGTTATAGGCGGTACTTCATTATCAGGTGGGCGTGGTTCTATTATCGGAACTGTGCAGGGAGCACTGATCATCGGTGTTTTGAATAATGGATTGGTTTTATTAAATGTTTCACCATTCTGGCAGCAAGTCATTAAAGGACTGGTAATTCTGTTGGCTGTCATTATTGACAAAATGAGTAGAGAGATTAAGAATAATATATAGTTGAGGAGTAAAAAATGAGTAAAGCAACATTGGGCGTTATTGTTGGTAACCGTGATTTTTTTCCGGACCACCTGGTTACAGAAGCGCGTGCGGAAATAGTTGCGCTTTTTAAGAAATTAGATATTGTACCCATCATGCTGGATGAAACGGCAACCAAACTGGGCGGTGTTGAAGCATATCAGGATGCCAAAGTTTGTGCAGAGCTGTTTAAAAAACATCGGGATAGTATAGAGGGTGTTCTGGTTGTTTTACCCAATTTTGGTGATGAACGCGGTGTATTGGATACCATGAAACTTTCCGGACTCGATGTACCTGTATTGATTCAAGCCAGTCCTGATGATTTGAATAAATTGAGTCCTGCCCTTCGTCGGGATGGATTGTGCGGTAAAATCTCTGTATGTAATAACCTGCGTCAGGCAGGTATTCCATACTCTTTGACAAGTAAACATGTGATGAGCCTGCAGGATGAGGCGTTCCATAAAGATCTCGTTGATTTTGTATCGGTTTGCCGTGTTGTAAACGGTTTAAAGAATGCGCGAATTGGTGCAATTGGCGCACGCCCCGGTGCTTTTAATACAGTACGTTATAGTGAGAAACTGTTGCAGGAATATGGAATCAATGTAGTAACCGTTGACTTGTCCCAGATCTGGGGTGATTTTGACCGCCTGAGTAACAGCGATCCTGCAGCGAAAAAGAGTTTAGAAACCATTAAAGCGTTTGCAAACTATGATAAAGTACCGGAAGAAAAATTAATGTCCATGGCCAAACTGGATGCAGTAATCAATCGTTTCGTTGAGGAAAATGGGCTCAACGCAACCGCAATCCAGTGTTGGAATTCCTTACAGATGAATTTTGGTATAAATGTTTGTACAAGCATGAGTATGATGAGTGAAAAGCTCATCCCCAGTGCTTGCGAAGTAGATGTAATGGGTGCATTGTCCATGTATGCATTACAGTTGGCTTCGGGACGCCCCAGCGCACTCGCGGACTGGAACAATAATTACGGTGGTGAGCCTGATAAGGTCGTCATGTTCCATTGCGGCAACTGGGCAAAATCCTTTATTCCCGATATTAAAATCAGTACTGCTCCTATTCTGGGTTCAACATTGGGTGAAGAGAATACCTATGGCGCAATGGAAGGACGTACCCCTGCAGGACCTTTGACTTATGCGCGCTTGTCTACTGATGATTCTGTGGGTCTGATCAATGCTTATGTGGGTGAAGGCGATTTCACCAATGATCCGTTGGATACTTTTGGCAGTCGTGCTGTTGCAAATATTCCCAATATAGAAGGATTGCTGAAGCATATCTGTGAAAATGGATTTGAGCACCATGTTGCCATGAATGTATCTCATACCGCAGGTGTTTTGAGCGAAGCGTTCAGTAATTACCTGGGTTGGGAAGTCTATAATCATCAATAATAATGAAATAGTTGAGTAAAAATGAATAATACTGAATTGTTGAAAAAATCGATCGAGTATCGAAAAAATATATTAAAATATATAAAGATTGCCAATGCCGGTCATACCGGCGGCGATCTTTCCTGCATTGATATCTTGAATGTGCTTTACAACCGTGTTTTAAATGTAACACCGGATAATTTTTCTGATCCCGACCGTGACCGCTTTATCCAAAGCAAGGGGCATTCGGTAGAAGCGTTATATGTTGTCCTGGCGGATAAGGGATTTTTCCCTGTATCAGATCTGGAAACCTTGTGCAAGTACCAGTCCAATTATGTGGGTCACCCCACCCGTAAAATCAAAGGGATCGAGCAGAATACCGGTGGCCTGGGACATGGGCTGCCCATCTGTGTGGGAATGGCCCTGGCTGCTAAAAAAGACAAGCGTCCTTATCGGGTGTTTACCCTGCTGGGAGATGGCGAGTTGGCGGAAGGGTCAAACTGGGAGGCCATGCTATCGGCATCGCATTATAACCTGGATAATCTTGTAGCCATTCTGGATTATAACGGACTACAAATTACAGGACCCACTCGTGAAGTATGTGAGACCGATCCCCTTGAAGAAAAATTCTCTGCATTCGGTTGGGCTGTAAAAACGGTTGACGGACACAATCTGGACGAGCTGGAAGCTGTTTTAAACAGTGCACCATTAAAAACCGGTAAACCTACTATGGTTATTGCCCGTACCACTAAAGGCAAAGGTGTTTCCTATATGGAAAATGTGATAAAGTGGCACCACGGTGTACCTTCTGATGAACAATATGAAACTGCTATGCAGGAGCTGGATAGCCAGTTGTCCGCATTATAAATAGATTCACCGCTTGTGGCGGTATATAGATAATAAGCATTGCCTGATTTGTTATTCGTTCAGGCAAATTGATATAATTTGAAAGGCTGGTATTCGTAATGAATTCCTTTGTATTAGGAAAACCCAATCTTGAAGTTTTTGCCAACACCCTCATGGAGCTGGCAGAGACAGATAAAACGATATTAGCGGTAACCAGTGATTCCCGAGGATCCGGGAAACTGGTACCTTTTGGAGAAAAATATCCTGACCAGATTGTTGAAGTTGGTATTGCAGAACAGAATTTGGTGGGTATATCCGCAGGACTTGCGTCTACAGGTAAAAAGGTATTTGCCGTTTCACCGGGCTGTTTTTTATCTGCCCGTGCTCTGGAGCAGATCAAAAACGATGTCTGTTACTCTGATAATCCTGTCACGCTGGTGGGGATCAGCGCAGGTGTCAGTTATGGAGCGTTGGGATCAACGCACCACTCACTGCATGATCTGGCTGTATTACGCGCTATTAATAATATAACAATTATGGTCCCCGCGGATAATTTTGAAACCCGTCATGCCATCATGGCTGCGGCTGAAATGCCTCACCCCGTTTATGTTCGGTTTGGTAAACGCCCCATGTATGATCTGCATACAGAAAATACCGTGTTTGAACAGGGCAAAGCCATTACATTGCGTAAAGGTGAGGATGTTGCATTTATTGCAACCGGTGAAACCGTATATTATGCGCTTTTAGCTGCCGATGAACTGGCAGAATATGGAATATCAGCCAGTGTGATCAGTATGCATACAATAAAACCACTAGACAATGAAGCAGTTATATCTGCGGCCAAATCCTGTAATGCAGTGATCACTGTAGAAGAACATCTGATAAATGGTGGCCTTGGAGAGGCTGTTGCCACGTTGATTCTGGAATCCGGTATATCTACTGCGTTCAAGCGAGTAGGCATTCCGGATGAATATACGGTACCCGGAAGTCAGTTGGAAATATTTGGTCATTATGGTATTTCTGCACAAGGATTGGCAGAAACCGCAAAGCAATTATTAAAGTAAGGATTTTTCATGCAGCAGAAATTAATCCTGGCGATTGATCAGGGAACCAGTGGAACCAAAACTGTTTTATTTGATGAAAATGGAAAGCTGACTGTTAAAGCAACTGTGGAACTGGCATCAAGTTATCCCAAACCCGGTTTTGTGGAACAGGACCCTGAAGAAATTTATCAAACGGTTATTGAATCCGTTCGCCAGTGTGTAGTTCAGTATAAACAACAGGGCGGAGATTTGAACAATATTACCGCCTGCGGTATCTCGAACCAGCGTGAAACCTATTTGCTATGGGATGAAACAGGCAAACCATTACATAATGCCGTTGTATGGCAGTGCAAACGTTCGGTGGAGATCTGTAACCGGCTCAAAGCTCAGGATGTTGAAACAGAGATCACAGCCCGCACCGGGTTGATCATTGATCCCTATTTCTCTGGTACCAAAGTCATGTGGTTGAATGAAAATAATGATAACGTAAAATCAGCAATTGATACCGGCAAAGCATTTGGCGGTACTGTGGATTCCTGGCTTTTATATAAACTGACCCAGGGCAAAAGCTACTATACGGATTATACCAATGCATCCCGTACCTTGTTTTTCAATATCAATGAGTTGAAATGGGACACCGAGATGCTGAAACTGTTTGGTGTGGAAAAATTAAATCTTCCCGAACCCAAACCCTCTGCATTTTCCTATGGTGAATCTGATTTTGAAGGTGTGTTTGAAACACCCATTCCCATTACCGGTATGATAGGAGACTCGCACGCGGCTGCATTCGGAGAAGGATGCTTTACTCCCGGAGATGCCAAAGTAACCCTGGGCACAGGATCCTCCATTTTAATGAATACCGGCAGCAAGCGAGTAGAATCGCAGAATGGTATGGTTGCAACGATTTGTTGGAGTACTGCTGATAGAACAGATTATGCCCTTGAAGGGATTATTGTGACGGCCGGAGCGAGTATCAATTGGCTCAAGAACCAGTTGGGATTATTTGCGGATTCGTCCGAAACCGAGGCAATGGCCACTGCTTTGGATGATAATGAAGGCGTGTATCTGGTACCTGCATTCAGCGGATTAGGCGCTCCGCATTGGCAAATGGATGCAAGGGCGGTGATCAGCGGATTAACATTTGGATCGGACAAGCGCCATATTGTTCGCGCAGCATTGGAATCCATTCCATACCAGATCAAAGATGTAATCACTGCAATGGAAGCCGATGCCGGCATTGCTTTAAAAGAATTGATGGCTGATGGCGGTATTACCAAAAATAAATTTGTAATGCAATTTATTGCAGATCTGTTGCATGTAAATGTGAATAACATAGGTATAGCCGATATTTCAGCAATGGGTGCTGCCCTTATGGCCGGTTTAGGTTCAGGTATGTATAAAGACCTGAATGATTTGGAACAATTGAAATATGATCATGTTGTGTATCAGTGCCAGGATAATCCTGATGTAATGGATGATTACAAAGGATGGCAGTCTGCTGTATCTTTTTTAAAAAGAGAGGATTGATCATAAAATCTTTATCGTATACAATTACAATATTAGTGTTTTTGGCAACACAGGATATGACATTGCCACCTACTGAGTTTACGATTTCCTAGTTTATTCCCCACAAAGAATGACACCTTGAAAATAGGATGATTATTGGTTGAGGACAACCCTTTTGTTCATTGCATCACCTAAAAATGACGATTAGCATGCTGTTGTGCGACGCCAGCAAGCCCCAATTGAGGCATTTATTTTTCTTTAATAAAATTTTAATAATTAAGAACTAAATTTTAATAATGTAAATCGTGTCTGAAAAAAGAAACGTGTGGTGCTTTTACAATTTGCGAAATAAGAAATTGAATTCATTATGTTTATTCGGCTAATTATCAATAATTACATTAACATTTTGGAGTTGAAATGAAAAGGTTGAGTTACTTGATTTTAACACTATTCTTGTTCGTTTCCGGAACAATAAGGCTGCAAGCCCAATCCTCAATTAATACAGACTCAAAAAGTGTAAAGCTTTCAGGTGAATTAAAGAAATGGCATACCGTAACACTTACTTTTAACGGCCCCGAATGTTCAGAAACCGATGAGTACAATCCATTTTTTAACTATCGTTTGAATGTGACTTTTACGCATCAGGAAACGGGGAAATCATACAAAGTCCCCGGTTATTTTGCAGCAGATGGTAATGCAGGAATGACTTCTGCCACTTTTGGAAACAAGTGGCGAGTGAAATTCTCTCCTGATGAAATTGGCGAGTGGGATTACTCGGTTGATTTCAAAAAAGGAAAATGGGTGGCTGTGAGGCCGCGTACTGATGAGCGAGTGCCAACGGGTGGCTATATGGATGGAGTCACTGGCAAATTCTCAATTGTAGCATCAGACAAATCTGGCAGAGATTTTAGAGCACATGGTAGGCTTGAATATGTGGGTGAAAGATATTTACGATTTGCTGAAACTGGCAAGTTCTTTTATAAATGCGGATCAGATGCACCAGAGAATTTTCTTTCCTACTATGGATTTGATGGTGATTTTGCAACTGATGGTCACAAGGATGATCTGGTAAAAACCTGGGGACCTCATCTGAAAGATTGGAAAGACGGGGATGTTCAATGGGCTGATGGCCGGGGTAAAGAAATTATTGGAGCTTTAAATTATCTGGCATCTAAAGGGCTTAATGCTTTTTCTTTTTTAACAAACAATATTAACGGTGATGATCAAAATGTGTTTCCTTATATTGACTATGACACTTGGGACCGGTTTGATTGTTCAAAGCTGGATCAATGGGAAATGGTTTTTGATCATGGACAAAAGCTTGGCCTGTTTCTCCATTTTAAAACGTTAGAATCCGAAAATCAGGGTTTATTAGACTTTGGAGGTCTTGGTGGAAATACAAGGCTATATTATCGTGAGCTGATTGCCAGGTTTGGCCACCATCTCGCCATGAACTGGAATCTTGGTGAAGAAGTTGGTGATTGGTCAAAGAATATTGATGGTAGTAAATCCATGCCTTTATTTGATTCAGAACGTCAGGCTGTTGCACAATATATTTTTGATACCGATCCTTATCATCATCATATGGTCATTCATAATGGAGATTGGTTTGATTCCATGTATGGTGATCAATCTAAATTGACAGGTGCATCCCTTCAGACCAATAAATCTGATTTTAGAAGGGTTAACTCTCAGACTAGACGAGTTATCGATGAATCCATCGCAGCAGGAAAAGTATGGGCAGTGGCTTGTGATGAGCCCGGTGATGCGAGTCATGCACTGCTCACCGACGGTGAAGATCCAGAACACTTTTATGCTAGAACCAACGGACTTTGGGGCCATATGTTGGCCGGAGGTTGGGGTACCGAGTGGTATTTTGGTTACAAACATCCGCATTCTGATTTGACCTGCCAGGATTACCGCAGCAGGGATTTGTTCTGGGATATGGGCAGAATATGCATTGATTTTTTTGTAGAAAATGATTTTCCTGTGACTGAAATGACATCACAAAATGAATTGATATCCTCGTATTTCCCATCACAGGTAGGGGATTTTTGTTTTGCAAAGCAAGGTGATACTTTTATTATCTTGCTGAAAAAAGGAGGCAAAAGTCTACTTGATTTGGGAGAGCCTCTTGGAAAATATTTAGACGTGGAGATGCCCAACATGAAATACTCGGTCAAATGGTATGATCCACGAAATGGTGGCGGATTGCAAGATGGGTCCGTTAAAATTTTAGAAGGATCTGGAATGCAGTCATTGGGAACAGCTCCAAATAATCCAAACAAGGATTGGGTAGTAGTTGTACGTAGGCAGAAATAATCAGCATCGTATCAAGTGTCGTTGATATTTTAATAGGAGACTACATTTTGAAAAGAAATATTTGGATTCCATTTTCAACCATGAAACATTTCATGATGTTGTTAACAGTTTCATTGGCTCTATTTGGTGTAATTTCTTGTACTCATCAGGAAATTGCAATTGGGCAGGAAAAACCACGTGTTATTATTACAAGCGACGGTGAGATCGATGACGAATGTTCCATGGTGCGTTGTCTGCTTTATGCCAATGACTGGGACATTGAAGCGATTGTGACTTCAAGCTCGCAATATCACTGGCATGGGCACAGATGGGCCGGTGATGACTGGATCGATCCCTACCTGGATGCGTATACGCAGATTTATCCCAATCTGGTCAAGCATGATCCTGAATATCCTACACCGGAATATCTCAAAGAACGTACAGCCCTGGGAAATGTTGAAACCGAAGGTGAAATGGATAAAGTGACAGCCGGTTCTCAACTCATTGTCAAGGTCCTTCTGGACAATACGGATGAACGTCCGATTTGGTTACAGGCCTGGGGCGGAACAAATACCATTGCGCGCGCACTTTTGACAATCGAGGAAGATCATCCCGACCGCATGCAAGAGGTAGCAAATAAAATGCGCTTCTTTTTTATCTGGGAACAGGATTCAACCTACCAGGCATATATTCGTCCGCACTGGGGCAAATATCAAATACTTACCATAATTTCTGACCAGTTTGAAGCCATTGCCTATCGATGGAAGAACTGTCAGCCCCAGGATATGCATCCATATTATGTTGGTGAGTGGATGAAAAGCAATATCCTGGAAGATCATGGCCCTTTATGCTCGCTTTACAAAGCACACAAAGCCGGAGATAAAGGATTTGATGACGGAGATTTTCGTTCAGAAGGAGATTCTCCTTCATTTATGCACGAGATTGTTACCGGTTTACGCAATTTGGAATCACCGGACTGGGGAGGCTGGGGTGGTCGCTATGTGCGCGTACGAGAGAATACCTGGCTTGATCCGGTGCCGGTTGATGGCTATGAGTACCCGAAAGGTCGCTGGTATACATCTACGGCATGGGGTAGACAAAGTTCCAGAAATGGAGCAACAGCCGAAAACAACAAAGCGCACCGTGAGTATTTCAAACCTATCTGGCGCTGGTCTGAAGCGTTTCAAAATGATTTTGCTGCACGTGCTGACTGGTGTGTGAATTCGTATGATGAGGCCAATCATCCACCCATTGTCAAGCTGGCACATTCATTAGATTTGCAGGTAAAACCGGGTGATTTGGTGAATTTAAACGCCAAGGGCACAACCGATCCAGATGGAGATGATCTCACATATCAATGGTGGCAATATAAAGAAGCTGATACCTATAATGGAATCATTGATATTAAAGATGCAGGGCAGGAACAGGCATCCTTTATTATACCTAAAGATGCTGCTAAAGGTGAAACCATCCACGTCATTTGCGAGGTAAAAGATTCAGGTACTCCACAACTAACAAGATATCAGCGGATAGTCGTTACGGTTGAATAATTGATCTCAATTTTAAGAGATCAAATTTGTAATCAAGAGGTGTAATGATGAAGTATTTAAATATAGAAAAATCAATAGTATTGTTTGTAGTTTTTATCATGTATGGATACCTATACTCTCAGCAGCTCGCTTTTCCCGGAGCAGAAGGGTATGGAAAATATGCCAAAGGTGGCCGGGGTGGCGTTGTTTTCAAAGTTACCAATTTGAACGATAGTGGTAAAGGAAGTTTAAGAGCTGCGATTGAGGCATCCGGTCCACGGACGGTTGTTTTTGAGGTGTCTGGTACGATAGATCTTGAAAGTCCTTTGAAAATCAAGAACTCGTATATTACCATAGCAGGCCAAACAGCCCCGGGTGATGGTATTTGTATCAAAAGGCATCCCATTAGTATTGATGCGGATCATGTCATCATCAGATACCTTCGGGTAAGATTGGGAGATGAATCAGGAAATGATTATGATGCCATATCAAGCAGATATACTAAACACATAATCCTCGACCATATCTCGGCAAGCTGGAGTGTTGATGAATGCATGTCAATTTATCATTGTGATAGTATAACGGTTCAATGGAGTATTATTTCTGAAAGTATGAGCAAATCCAACCATGTAAAAGGATCACATGGTTTTGGTGGGATTTGGGGAAGTAATTATGGTACGTATCATCATAATTTATTAGCTCACCACTCGAGTCGGAATCCTCGAATGGCTTCCGGTTCCGGTAATACGGATTATAGAAATAATGTAGTATATAACTGGGGATATCAAAGTCTTTATGGTGGGGAAAAGATTCAGAACGGGAATGATAAATTCAACTTTTCAAATTTCAATATTATAGCAAATTATTATAAACCCGGGCCCGCAACACAAACGGGTAATGTTTCATATCGAATTGCCAATCCGTCCTTTAGAAGTGACACAGATTGTGGCAAATGGTATATTGCTGATAATGTTATTGAGGGCAATAAAGCTGTTTCAACCAATAATTGGGATGGAGGCGTGCAGACTAAAATGTCCTTTAATAAAATCAAGCTTGAAGACCCCTGGCCAGCCATGCCGATTCATCAACAAACTGCAAAAGAAGCCTATGATTCTGTGCTTGACAATGCAGGTGCAATCCTGCCCAAAAGAGATGCTGTTGACACCCGGATCATAAAAGAGACTCGTCAAGGAACAGCAACATACGAAGGCCATTCTTACAAGAAAGAACACAAGGTTGCAGATTCATCAAAAATATGTGGAATTATTGATACACAAAAAGATGTCGGTGGCTGGCCAATCCTTAACAGTGCTACTGCTCACACAGATTCTGATAATGATGGAATGCCTGATGATTGGGAAGTTGAGAATAATCTGAATAAAGACGATCGCAACGATAGAAATATTATAGCTAAAGACGGTTATACCATGTTGGAAAAATACTTGAATAATATAATAGAAAGAATGTAATGAAAAATATTATTAAAATAATATCTCTGGTTTGTTTGATCTTTACTGTTGACCCCTTGTTAGGAGAAAATACCGCAGGTTATGATAAACCACGTGTAATCGTAACAAGTGATGGTGAGATTGATGACGAGTGTTCCATGGTGCGTTTTCTACTTTATGCAAATGAATGGGACATTGAAGGAATTGTTACTACGAGTTCACAATATCATTCGCATAAACACAACTGGGCAGGGGACGATTGGATCGATCCCTATCTGGAAGCGTACACTCGGGTTTATCCGAACTTGGTGAAACATGATCCTGAATATCCCTCTCCGGAATATCTGCAATCGCGTGTTGCTTTGGGAAATGTTGAAACCGAAGGTGAAATGGAGCAAGTGACAGACGGTTCACAGCTTATTGTTCGAGTACTGCTGGATGAAACAAATGACCGTCCGGTCTGGCTACAGGCATGGGGCGGCACAAATACTATAGCACGCGCACTCAAAACTATAGAGTATGAACATCCCGAACGAATGGCAGAGGTTGCCAAAAAATTGCGATTCTTTTTTATCTGGGAGCAGGACTCTACCTATCAGGCATACATACGCCCGCATTGGAATCAATTTAGTCCTTTAACAATTATAAGTGATCAATTCTGGGCAATTGCTTATCAGTGGAATAAAATCTTGCCAAAGAATAAACAAGATTATTTCAAAAGTGATTGGATGAAATCAAATATTCTTAACAATCATGGTGCATTATGTTCTCTTTACAAGGCCCATGTTCCTGGCAGCCATGGCCTTTCAGGAGATACGAATTTTAGTGAAGGAGATTTCAGGTCAGAAGGTGATTCGCCAGCGTTTATACATATAATTAATACCGGATTACAAAATATGGAATCACCAGCTTTTGGTGGATGGGGTGGACGATATATTAAAGTACGTGAAAATACCTGGCTTGATCCGGTGCCGGTTCAGGGATATGAATATCCGTCGGGGCGCTGGTATACATCTACAGCTTGGGGAAGAAAGTATATGCGAGAGATTTACCCGGAAAATACTGAGCAAATGATTGAATATTTCAAACCCATTTGGAGATGGTCCGATGCGTTTCAAAATGATTTTGCTGCCCGTGCCGACTGGTGCGTAAATTCGTATGATGAGGCCAATCATCCACCAATCGTCAAGCTGGCACATCAAAATGATCTACAGGCTAAGCCGGGTGAGTTGGTGAAATTAAACGCCACGGGAACAACCGATCCTGATGGAAATGATCTCACATATCAATGGTGGCAATATAAAGAAGCAGATACCTATAATGGAATTATTGATATCCAAAATGCCGAACAAGTACAGGCATCCTTTATTATACCTAAAGATGCAGCCAGAGGTGAAACCATTCATGTTGTCTGCGAGGTAAAAGATTTGGGTACTCCACAACTGACAAGATATCAGCGGATAGTTGTTGAAATACAATAAATACTAAAAATTTATTGTTCTAAAATTATTCGAATTGGCCCGGTATATACCGGGCTTTTTTTATGTATTCTTAATTAATCCGTGATTAATTGACATAAAAAGAGTATATTCATATTCGTAATTTATAAAACAGGAAATTGTAAACAATATGGCAAAAATATTGGTAACATGTGCCAAAGGAATTTCAGGTATTCTGGCAGAAGAATTAAAAGAACTTGGGTTTCCGGTGCTGGATGAAAAGCAACTGGGTGTATTCACTGAGGGTTCATTCAATGATACGATAAAATTAAATTTTCATTTACGAACAGGCTTACGTGTCTTGTACCATTTAAAAGATTTCAATGCACGTACTCCTGATGACATGTATAAACACGTGAGACAGGTTCCCTGGGAAGACTATTTATCTGAACATGGATATTTCAGCATCACATCATCGGTGAGCAATAAAAATATACGAGATACACGTTTTGCCAATCTTAAATGCAAAGATGCAGTAGTAGACCGCATGCAGGAAAAATTTGGCCGACGCCCGGATTCTGGTCCTGACCGCAGTAAAGCTGTTCTGTTTTTATACTGGCGGGAAAATGAAGGCGCTATCTATTTGGATACGTCCGGAGAACCGCTGGCAAAACGCGGATACCGTAAAATGCCCTACAAGGCACCCATGCAGGAATGTCTGGCAGCTGCCCTTATTCTTTCAACAGGATGGAAGGGGGAAAGCGCGTTTGTTAATCCCATGTGTGGGAGCGGAACCCTTGCCATTGAAGCGGCTTTGATTGCAGCCGACAAGGCCCCCGGATTGTTGCGTACTAATTTTGGATTTATGCATTTGAAACCGTATGATGCAAACATCTATAAAGAGGTACGGCTTGCATGCAGAAAACAATCAAAAGGAGTGGATGTTCCCATTATTGCCACTGATATTTCTAAAGATGCTATATTTGCAGCGCAAAGAAATGCCGAAACTGCCGGTGTGCATCGTTTACTCACTTTTGATGTCTGTGATTACAGTGAAACCAAGGTCCCGGGTGATGAAGGTATTGTTGTACTCAATCCGGAATATGGTGTGCGTTTAAATGAAGAACGACGCCTGGAACCCGTTTACCAGGGAATTGGCGACTTTTTCAAACAGAGCTGTAACGGTTATATGGGATATGTTTTTACCGGGAATCTGGAACTGGGGAAAAAAGTAGGTCTCAAAACAAAAAGCAAAAAGATCTTTTATAATGGGCCTATTGAATGTCGTTTGTTGGAATATGAATTGTACTCGGGTACACGGAAAATAAATAAAGCCGGTTCTGAATGAACCGGCTTTATTGTTATCTATAATACATTTTTAGCCAAAATGTCTTCAATCTCATCAATTACTTTGTTCATTTTTTCCATGGTCTTGTTAAAAGGATCGGATGTGGTCATGTCTACACCCGCATCTTTGAGCTGATTGATGGGATAATCGCTGCCACCGGAAGAAATGAATTTCAGGTATTTTTCAACCGCACCTTTTTCACCATTGATAACTTTTTCAGACAATGCTGTGGATGCAGTAAAAGATGTAGAGTACTGATATACATAGAAATTGTAATAGAAATGGGGGATATAAGCCCATTCAGATGTCCATGCGTCATCAACAATACAAACACCTTTATCATGTCCGTAATATCTGCGTACAATATCCGCGTACATTTTGGTCAATGTGTCACCTGTCAGGGGTTGATTGTTTTCAACGGCTTCATGGATTTTTAATTCAAATTCAGCAAACTGTGCCTGACGGAAAACAGTACCTTTGAGGCCGTCAAGATAGTTCATCAACAAGGTCAATCTAACTTTGTCGTCTTTGATCTTTTCAAGCTGATCATGAATCAACAGTGCTTCGTTAAAAGTAGAAGCGACTTCAGCAACAAAGATTGAATAATCTGATGTTTCAAAAGGTTGTGCGTGATTTGAATAATAGCTGTGCATGGTATGACCCAGTTCATGGATCAGGGTGCTAACATCATCATATTTACCGTTATAGTTGAGTAAAATGTAGGGATGTATGTCATAAGCTGAACCATTAGAGTATGCACCTGAACGTTTTCCGGGGGTGGGATAAACATCGATCCAGCGTTCATCAAACGCTTTACGTACAACATTCTTGTATTCATCACCCAGGGGTTCAAGAGATGCCAAAACCATATCCTGTGCCTGGTTGTAATCAAAATTAAGATCCAACCCTTCAACAACCGGTGCATAGATATCACAATATTTCAGGGTATCAACACCCAGCATACGTTGTTTCAGTTTGAGGTATCTGTGAAATGAATCCAGATTGTTGTTTACATTCTCAATGAGTTTCAGGTAAACATCAGTGGGAATATTGTTTGCGTCCAATGCACGTTCCAGACTGGAATTATATCCACGAGTACGGGCATAGAACAAATTGGTTTTAACTTCACCATATAATTGTGTGCCAAATGTATTTTTAAATTTTGACAATGCGCCAAAAAAAGCATCAAATACCTTTTCACGATCTTTACGATTTGTTGATGCACGGTACAGTGAATAATTGGATTTATTCAGTGTAACGGTTGTACCATCGCTCAATGTAACTTCTGGATATGGCAATTCAGAGTTGCTGAATACACCATAAATATCGTTCGGGGTTGAAGCCATCATTGAAGATTGTGCCAGAATGGTTTCTTCTTTTTCAGAAAGCGTATGTTTTTGACGACGCAACAAGTCATTCAGATAGAATTTATAAGTCTCTAGTCCTTTATCAGAGTCAATAAAACTTTTGACTTTTTCAGGATCCATTGACAGAATTTCAGGTTCAATCCATGATGTTTTTGCGCCAAACTGGGTTCCCAGCTGCTGCATTTGCTGACGCAAAGCCATGGTTTCTGAATTACCGGTATCTTCATCATAACTCATACTGGCATAGCTATAGAGTTTGTAAAACTCTTTGGTAATGTCGGTAGACAATTTTAACGCGTCAGCAAGGTCTTTGGCAGAATTTGCCAAAGTTCCTTTTTTAGCGGCCAGAACATCAATTTCCTGAGCTAACTCATCTTTGGTTTTATTCCAATCCGCAACTGATGCGTACATGTCTTCCAATTGCCACTTGTAACTATCTTCAATTTCAGAACGTTCACGTGTTTGGGCTTTGTTTTCCGTTGCTGTAGTAAACAGCATTGATATCGCGATCATAAGAACCCCTATGATTTTTTTCATATCTGTCCCTTTCCTTCTTACATTGTTTCCAATTCAGTCAATACCGGATATGCCGGACGTATATCTACCGGTACATCCTTTAATTCATCAATCAAGCGCTGCATAAGCGGAGTAACTTTACGGTATTCATCGATCAAAGCTTTTGCCGCATCATAATCGCCTTCACCCTGGAGTGTCAGAATGCGGGTAGCCAGTTTTTTAATAGCAGGAATTACCTTGGTTTCATCAACATTTAATTTCCCGTTTGTATCTACAAAGAATGCACCTTGTTCAATCATATAGTTAAATTGAATAGCTACACCACCACCATGGGCTTCGTCAATACCAAAACGGATAGATCTAAACATTCCGCCCAGATAGGTAGCGTACATGCTGTCTTCAAGATTGCTGGAGAATACACCCTTGTCGATCATGAATTTTACAAAATACACACCCAAAATATCTGCTTTACATTCTTCAATAGTAGAATACAGTTCTTTGAGTTCTTTACCTACAGAGGTTTCTGTGCCATCTGCAAGGGTAATGTTGCCGGGACCCAAACCATGACTTACTTCGTGCATCAGAACGTGGTTGAAATAGGCATCAAAAGAAACATTTTCCAGAGCTTCCGGTGCAATAATCGTATTTGCAATGGGGATCCAGCATTTGTCATATTTTGCGCGAGCAATGTTTTTCAACATCACTTTTTTAGAGCCTTTGGCTTCTCTTACGCGTTCATCATTGGGCAGGTTGAAAGCAGTAGTTTGAATGCCGGCTTTGGTATCGCCCGCGGAGAAAACTTCCTGCACAACCTTGATGGGTGATGAAGAACCGCGCTCAAAGTTTTTATACTTTTTGGGGATTGGTAAATAAGCTTCCATATCATTCAGATATTGGGCAACATGAGCAAGCTTTTCGCTTTCATCATGATCCACAATACACAGGAATGCTTCGTAAGCTGCTTTGTAATTAAAAATTCCGTCTTCATATACTTCATACGGACCGATTACAATTTCAAGATCACCGGCAAGGTCCATCCAGGCCATGTCACTTTTGAAATAATCATCAGTCAGTAATGCATCTGCACGAAGATTGAGGAATGTTTTCAAAGTTTCATCATCTGTCAGCGCTGCCGCTTCTTTTAACAGTGCACTTGCCTTGTCTACCAATTGTTTGTAATGTTGATGATAGGGGACAGGTACCAATTCACCATTTTGTTTTTCAATAATTGTGAATTCGCTTTTAAACGCATCTGCTAATTCTGGGTTTGCCTGAACGGCTGCATCAAATTCTTCTTTGGTCATATCCACAGGATAAAAACCAGCACCTTCAGGTTTTTCTTCGGTACCGATAAAGGGCTTATCTTCAACCAGTCTGTTCCAGGGACCAAACATAATGTTAAACAGTTCAAGATGTTTTTGCGCAGAAGGATCTTTAACCAGTTCTGCTTTTAATTCAGGATTCTCGGGTGATACCTGGATTAAAAAAAGCTGGTCCATAACTTTAGCAGCTTCAACCAGCTTTGCCAGGGCTTTTTTGTCGTTTTGAGATAGAGATGATAAATCGCATTCAAGATCTACCGGTGCCAGTTTAGCCAGTTCTTTTTCAACCAGGGCTGTATCAGCTTTTCCCGGTACACCATTACTGCAACCAAATAGAGTTAAACCCATCACTACGATTACTCCTGTAATTAATAGGTTACGCATTATTGCTCCTTTCTTTATGAAAGCTTTATAGGAATTATGATTTCTCCGAGTATAAGATGTTTTATACGAAAAAATGTTTCACTTGTTTCATATTAAATGAATTAAAAACTTGTAGATACGGAAATTACATAGTTTCTTATCGGTAATAAAGTTCTTTCCATTTGAGTGTGACTATGGTTCAATATATTGTTTCCGTTCAAGAATATAGAGTAACTACCATAACGAAAACCCAGTCTGGCGTTCATGGTTTTTTGAGATACCCGCTCATCATTTGGGTACACTTTGACATTCTCAAGCCTGTCTACAAATATGTAATCCAGTCCGGCTTCCATAAAGCCTAGCTGCCAAAGGATTGATGTATTTACGATATGTCTTGAGCGATAAGCCAGAACATCATTTATATCCAGGTCCTGTGGGTCCATATATGTATAACCTATATCAAAGTTTAATCCCTTGATAAACCAGGGCATATACTTGACATGAGTTTCAATACCTTTGATTCTTGCCCGGGTAACATTGATAAATTGAACTGTTTGCGTTTCATCCGGTTCCGGTTCTATCAGGTCCCAATAGTCGCTCCAGAAACCGGCGATATCGATAAATATAAAGGGGGAGGGATGTAAATTCATTGCAAGCTCGTGCGACCATGCTGTTTCGGATTTCAGGCTTTCATTGGGAACCAGCCTTATACCCGAATAGATGGAATCTGAAAAACGTTCAGACATGCTGGCTGCCCTGAAACCTCTACCGGATGATCCTCGAAATGTAATAAAAGGCTGAGCATGCCAAACCATACCAATTTTAGGGCTGAGTTCAGAATCGGTAAAACCTATATCAACGTCCTGATAATCGTATCGAAGTCCCAGCGTCAGGATCACAGTTGGAAGCAAATTGCGTTCATTTTGAACATAAAATGCAATTGCGTATTGATCATGATCACCAACTAGTCCGGAATTCACATGGTCCCATGATTCTTCAGTACCAAATGTGATCGAATTGTTATCACTAAACTGATAATCTCCCTGAACTTCAAAACCTGTTCGTTTTGAGGTAGATGCGTTATCGCTGTCGTGAAAATAGTTTTTCCAGAAATTCTGAAAATATGACAAACGGGTTTTTAATTTGAAATTCTTATTGGCTATCCAATTGTGGAATGCATTAAGACCAAATTTGTCTGAACGGATCAAGTCACCCACAGCTTCAGGAGCGACTTCAAGCGCCTGGCGTTGACTACGCCACATGAGCCCTGCACCGCGTTTTCCACCTTCAAAATTTGAAGATATTGTGAAATTATGCTGTCCGTTTATTATTGTATGAACTTTGGCAGAGGCGTTAATGCGTTGATAATCTCCGTTTTGGCGATAGCCGGTACTTTGCTGACGTCCAACAGAAAAGGATACGTCAGATTTGCCCATTCTGCGACTGTGATCAATGTTGATATCGTCAAAGTGTAAGGTCCTGTCCGTCCATTTCCATTCTTCGAAACGGGGTTGATCATAAATTCCACTGGACATGCGCAAATTGGTGACCGGTTTTACGGTTCCTTTTTTAGTGATAATATTGATAACACCACCCATTGCACTTGCACCATATAATGCGGAACCTGCACCTTTAATGATCTCTACCTGTTCGATCTGGGTAACCGGTATAAGGTCCCATTTTATATCTCCGCTGTCTCCGGGCATTACCGGAACACCGTCTACCAAAAATAAAACCCGGCTGCCGGCACCGTAATTGTATCCCGAGGACCCGCGAATATTGATCTGGGAACCTATGAAATTTACACCAGATACATTTTCCAATACCTTGTCGAGATAGATTTCATTTTTTTGCTTCATTTCACGTGCTGTCATAACTCCAACACTATTGGTGGCGTCCTGAATGCTTTGACGGCGTTTATTGGCTGTAATGAGTACTTCGGGAGTTTCGATAATAGTTTCTTCAAGTTCAAAGTTGATTGATGTCGTCTGGTTGGCTTTGACAATAACGTTTTTCTGATCGATGCGTTTGTATCCCATCATGGTGACCCGTATCTGATATGTGCCGGGCGGGATTTTTTGCATCTCAAAATTGCCATTCGCATCGGTAGATGTGCCTAAAACCGTACCCATTAACATCAGATTGACTGCTGGCAGGGGCCCACCGTTCGTTTTATCTGTGACATGCCCTGAAATACTGCCGGATGTTTGGGCGTAAATCATTACCGGTATTAGAACTGTCAGGATTATTTTTTTTATAATATTTTTCATATTATGGAAATACAGGTTCGTTAAAGTTAATATCTATATCAATGTTTTCAATGACTGATGTTTCTGATGCAATTCGAACAGAGCCCGGAAACGCATCACCCGGATTTTGATAATACAATCCACGGATACTGTTAATGCCCACTTGTTCTCCTTCAACCAGAACCAAAACTCCCAAAAGCCGATATGTTCCGGGTTGTAATGATAAAGAGTATGCCGTAGAATCGAATCCCGCTTCAATGGGGATGCCCATGGTAATATCCATTAATCCTGAGGGGAGGAGAGGGACCGACGCAACCACCAGTGCTGATGTAGCACCTTGCGGCCAATCACCTGTAACTCTCAAAGTCCCCCGAATTTCACTTTCTACTGCGGGTTTGGCGTTTGATAAATCAGCATAAATATTTATTGAATCTATGATAGAATTTTTGTTTGGGATTGTAACCGTGCCGGGAGAAAATTTGTTTTCAGTGGGAAAATAGATGCCAATAATATTGGTAACATCCCAGGGTTGGTCTTTTTCTTTCCAAACCACACCAATAGCTGCAAAATCCATAGGATCCGTATAAATGGTATATTCTGCTGAATCCACATTCAAAGGAAGCGGATCACTGAGAATAATATCAGTGATAGACGTGGGGGGGAATTTAAGAGATGCTACAACAATGATCTCGTCAGTATTTTCAGGCCAGTCATTTTCAAAAAAAACAGTACCATGTATACCGCTAGAAGTGGGTTCAAGACCGGGATCCGTATCGCAAGAGAACCAAAAGAAAAGTAGTGTTAATGATAATAGTAATACAGTTTTTTTTAAAATCATTTTTATTCGGAATTTATTATTATTCATCAAGGTCCCATTTTTTGGTTGGGACCCTGATGATAAAAACTTATAAATATACTACATTATTCCAAATAAAAAAACTAAAAATTGTAATCCAATCCAAACATGACAATGTCAATGTTCATATTATAACTACCAGCAAGATTATGGTAACCGCTTGAAGCAGCATCATAATTCCAGTCAGCAACTTCTTTATCACCAACCATGATTTTTTCATAACTGGCATGCAAAGTTACAGGACCCAAGGGCAATCCAATACCACCCATTAAAACATTACGTTTGTTAAAGTCAGGAATACTCAGTGTCATGGTTTCATCAACTGCAGCATTGGGTTCAGTGTACCATGCTCCACGAGCAACCAGCATGCCAAAATTGTATTCTCCGCCTACTCCAAAGCGAATGGTGTTTTCCCACTCTTCAACCAGTTCACTGAACAAGTTGCCGTCTTCATCTTTAATTTCAATTCTGTCCCATACTGACCATTGTGTAAGAGCTACATCGGCACAAAGAAGCAGGTTAGGAATACCAGTCCAGGAAATACCCAAACCTAATTTGAGAGGCAATGGCATATCAGCAGTAACATCATTTTCATTTGCTTTAGCTATGCTTCCACCGGAATAATAATTGGAAATTACCAGTTTTTCTGTATCTGTCAATGAAGGATCTTGAGCAATTTGAGGTGCAATCCAATAATCAACAATTGTATGAACTGCTTCGTTATCAGCAAAATATGCAGTTGCGTCTACTGTTCCATCCAAAGTGATTGTAGAATAGTATTGCATGGATGCACCAATGGATAACGTTTCAGTGGGTTTGAACATCAAGCCGGCATTAATACTGTATCCGAAACCACTACCATTCAGGTTTGTATCGGTAATCAAATGATTGTATGTGGAATTAAATGCACCCGCATTATTCAAGCCATTGTAAAGTATAGCATTACCAGCTACTGTAGCACTTAGAGTTTCGTTGAAAATATAGGGGTTTGGTGTAAAGTTGGGTTTCTGGATCATGATTTCAGCCATTACAAAACCAACACCCAAACCGAGAGAAAGTTTATCGTTTACTTTGTAAGCGAATGTAGGCTGAATATTAATAACCATCAGGTCATCATCAAAATCATATTCGGGATAATTCGAGTTATAAGCAGAGGTGTTCATCGCATCCCATTTTGCTCCAAGACCAAAAGGAGCCCAAATTCCCAAACCAAAAGCAGTTTTGCCGTTACTGTAATAAACACCACCGGAAGGAACAAAAAATGTTTTGGGTTCATTATTCGTTTCATCAGTATTAATAGTACTAAACTGCATACCTGCTATCTGTGCCGGGGTGTAACCAACATTAACTTTAATCAGTTCTGAACTGAATCCTGCTGTAAAACCCTGGGTAAAAGCCATCCCGGCTGGATTCCAATGCATTGCGCTCCAGTCATCAGAGACTGCTCGGTAATTGCCACCTAATGCTTGTGCGCGAGCACCAACACCAGTCAGGTCAAGGCCTGTGGCAAAAATCTGGGATGATAAGAATAAGATTGTTATTGTCAGGGTTACTATCGCTGTTAAACGACGCATACTCCCTCCCTTGATTAGGTTAGTTATTTCGGAAAACATTTTCCGGTTGGTTTTATTTCATGAATTTGCTTCATATTTTGTAATGTTAACAAAAAAATATGCCTTTGTCAATATTTAATATTGACAAATTGGAAAATGTCAGTTACTTTATGAGTCTAAATGAAGCCGCTTCATTAATTTAGTATTTGAATGTCACTCATAATTTTTGTAATTTATACAAACACCTTTTACTACTAATCCGGAGAAATGCATGGACACAGTGAAACGTACCAAAATTTTACAGGCAGCAATCAAAGTTTTTGCACGTGACGGTTTTTTTAACGCCAAAGTGGAAGAAATAGCCAGACAGGCAGGTGTTGCTACGGGTACAACCTATTTATATTTTACAAATAAAGATGATATCCTTATTTCTATATTTGAAGAAGAAATGGTACCTATTATAGATAATATGAAGAACAATCTGCTGCGCAAAAAGACTGCACGAGAAAAATTAGAAGCCTTTATTACAGGTCATTTGACCATGGTACGTGAAAAACCGGATATGGCACAACTGCTTGAACTTGAATTACGCCAGAGCAGTAAATTTATCCATGGTTATAATGGGACTAAATATAAAGAATATTTGAACATTATTTCCGAAGCTTTTATATTTGGTCAAAGCAATGGCGAGTTTAAAAAAGAGATTCATCCTACAATATTTAAGCAGATTTTATTTGGCGCTCTTGATCAAATCTCAATGAACTGGACCCTGTCAAAATCCAGAAAGATTGACCTTGAAGACTCTGCTGATCAGATTATCAAAGTTATTCTGGATGGCATCGCCGCCTGATCGGGTAATTGCCTGAATTCCATTCAATTATTATTTGACTTTCCTGTCGTGGCTTTATATATTATTATCCCTTTTCGGGGCAGGCTGTAGAACAGTGAAAAATGAACTGGAGGTTTATGTGAAAATTTTAGCGTGTATTAAACAAGTTCCTGATACTGAAGCAAATATCAAGATCGGTTCTGATGAAAAAAGTATTGCCGAGGCTGGTATTAAATTTATTGTAAATCCATTTTGTGAATTTGCTCTTGAGGAATCTATAAAAATTAAAGAAGCCGGCAAGGCAGAAAATGTTACCGCAATCAGTTGGGGACCCGAACGTGTTAAAGAAGCGCTGCGGACTGCTGTTGCAATGGGTGTTGATGATGTTTTACATTTGAAATATGATGCGTATTCTATAGATGGTTTTGCAGCTGCCAAACTGCTTGCAGAAAAAATTAAAACTCTGGATTATGACCTTATTCTAATGGGTAAAGAAACCATCGATGATGGCAATATGGTACTGGGACCCATGTTGGGTGAGCTACTCGGAATTCCCTGTGTTACAGTTGTGACAAAACTGGATGTTGAAGATGGCTCTGTTACTGCCGAACGCGAAATTGAAGGGGGGACCGAAGTTGTTCAAGTGTCTTTGCCATGTATTGTTACCTGCCAAAAAGGTTTAAATGAACCGAGATATCCCTCAATCCGTGGTGTTATGATGGCAAAGAAAAAACAGATTGCTGAAGAAGCCGTTAGTGTAGATGATGACATCATTAAAATTGATACGATGAGTTATCCACCCGCACGTCAGGATGGTAAAGTTGTTGGTGAAGGCCCTGAAGCCGCAGGAGAACTCGTTAGACTGCTTCGTGAAGAAGCCAAAGTGATATAATAATTTTAGAAATCCGGAGGTCTAGATAAATGTCTACTATACTTGTTGTAACAGAAATTCAAAATGGTGAGTTGAAAAAAGCATCTCTTGAAGCGGTTTCTCAGGCCCGTAAAATTGCCAATGGTGCAGGTGCTGATGTAAAAGCACTGGTTATTGGCGCATCCGTTGCAGATAAAGCTTCTGTATTGGGTGAATATGGTGCTGATGTTGTTATTACTGCTGAAAATGCTAGTCTTGAACAATATAATCCCGATGTATATAAATCTATTGTTGTTAAAGCCGTACAGGATGCTTCTGCTGATACTGTTTTGTTCTCGGCAACTGCACAAACCCGCGATCTGGCTCCACGAGTTGCCGCAGCTCTGGGTGTAACCGTAGCATCTGATTGTGTTGGAATCAATGTGAATGGCAACGATATTGTTGTTGAGCGTTCACTTTACGCCGGTAAAGTGTTTACCAATGCTCAGGTTGCAGGTGATGTCAAGGTTATCTCTTTACGATCGGGTATGTTTGAAGCGGTTAAAGATGCCAAAGCGGGTTCAGTTGAATCTATGGATGTACCTGCGGTTGAATCAAAAATTACCGTAAAAGAAGTGAAAAAGACCGGTGGTGACAAGCTGGATGTTGCTGATGCTGATATTATTGTAACCGGTGGACGCGGATTACGTTCCGCTGAAAATTTTAATCTTGTTGAAGAACTTGCCAGTACGCTTGGTGGTGCAGTGGGTGCCACACGCGCGGTTGTCGACGCTGAATGGCGTCCCCATGATGAGCAGGTTGGTCAAACCGGTAAAGTGGTTTCTCCTTCATTGTATTTTATGATCGGCGCATCCGGTTCAATTCAGCATTGGGCGGGAATGTCTGGTTCAAAATGCATTGTGGCCATCAACAAAGATCCTGAAGCACCTATTGTTAAACGTGCGGATTACAGTATTGTTGGTGATCTGTTTGAGGTTCTTCCTGCTGTAACAGAAGAAATGAAAAAGTTGAAATAACAATATTCCGTTATTATCAATATTATTTAAGGAGAGAGTTTTGTTGGGAATAGTTGGTCAAATCATTTTACTGTTATGTATTGCTGCGGCAATTGCATTCTTTTCATTAGAGGTACGTAAGCGTTATCGTCTTGTTAAATCCGGTTTAAAAGATGTAAACCGTTTGGATAATCCGGTTGGTCGTTTAACCTATGTGGTTGGCAAAGTCATGTCTCAGCTTTGTTCAATCAAAGACAGACCGGTTGCAGGTATTATGCATGCTTTTATTTTTTATGGTTTTGTCTTTTTTTCTGTTGCAACCATTAATCATGTTGTTGGTGCATGGGTACCCGGATTTTCTTTTTTTGGAAAGAATATTGTTAATGATATTTGGTTCCTGGGTGTGGATATTGTTGCTATTTTGTGTATTGTTGGTTCCGTATATATGGGTATTCGTCGTTTTGCTGTCAAACCCGATGGTATTACAAAGCCTGTAGAAATTTCAAAATCTCCACAAAGTGCAATTGTACTGTCATTTATTTTTGGTTTGATGGTTACCTACTTACTCAACCAGGCTGCTGAAATTATATTGCATGATGGCCAGTCTTTTGCCGCATGGATGCCTTTTACACGGGCTACCGTACCTTTGCTTCAGGGTATGTCTCATAGTTCTTTAGAGATTGCAAATGCAGTTTTCTGGTGGGCACATATTTTAATGGTTTTGGGATTTCTGGTATTTATACCACATTCCAAACATTTTCATCTCATTGCCGGACCCATCAATATCTTTTTGCGTACACATGAACCCATTGGTACTTTGCAAAAGATTGATTTTGAGCAGGTAGAAGAATTTGGCGCAACAAATATTAACCAGTTCCAGTGGAAAAATAATCTCGACTTTTTTTCCTGTGTAGACTGCGGTCGCTGCCAGGATGTTTGTCCCGCTTTTCAAAGCGATAAAGCCTTGTCTCCCAAAGTTGTTATGATGAGTCTCCGTAAGCATATGATGCATGAGAGCGAAAATATTCTAGGCGGTAAAGATATTTCAGAACCGATTATGGAAAAATGGTTAACCCAGGATGAGATCTGGGCATGTACCACATGTGGAGCATGTATGGAAACTTGTCCTGTATCTAACGAACATATTCCAACCATTCTTGAAATGCGTCGCGCGCAAATGATGATGGAAAATAATTTCCCACAGGAATTAAATGCTGCTTTTAAAGGTCTTGAGACCAATATGAATCCCTGGAATATGGGAAGCAGTACCCGTGCAGACTGGACTGATGGTCTTGACATACCTTTAATGTCTGAAAAACAGGAAGCTGAATATCTCTGGTTTGTAGGATGTTCCGGTTCATTTGATGATCGCGGTAAAGAAATATCAAAAGCATTTGCAAAAATATTAAATGCAGCAGGTGTTGATTACGCAATACTGGGCATGGAAGAAGGATGCTGTGGTGATCCTGCTCGCCGTGCGGGTAATGAATACCTGTTTCAGATGAATGCTGAACAGAATGTTGAAGTATTTAAACAATACAAGTTTAAAAAGATTGTTACTTGTTGTCCGCATGGATTTCATATGATCAAAAATGAATATCCTCAATTTGAAGGCCATTATGAAGTCATTCATCATACACAGTTGATTAATGAGCTGGTCAGCTCGGGCAAAATCAAGATAAATGCAAATGGACATGGTAAAATAACCTTCCATGATTCTTGCTACATTGGTCGCTATAATCAGATTTATGATGAACCCCGTAATGTGCTAAAAGCTGCCAGTAAAGATGGCTTTGTAGAAATGGACCGCTCACATAACAAGAGCTTTTGCTGTGGTGCAGGTGGTGGACGCATGTTTATGGAAGAAACCGAAGGCCAACGTATTAACCATATTCGCGTTAAAGATGCTGAAAGCTGTGGCGCTTCGACTGTTGGTGTCGCATGTCCGTTCTGTATGAGCATGTTTGCAGATGGTATAAATGAAACCGGTTTGGAAGAAAAACTTACAGTTAAGGATATTGCGCAGATCGTTGCAGAATCCATTGACTAGATATTTTTAATAGTAATCATGTTATTAAAAATCCTTTCTATGGATAAAATCCGCAGGAGGGATTTTTTTATGAATGTTAAATTTGGAAAGATTTATGACTGAAACACAAAATTCAGAATCCTTATGTATTCTGGTGCACTATAGTGAAGTGGGGCTGAAAGGTAAGAACCGCGGTTTTTTTGAAAAGAGACTCAAAGAAAGTATGAAAAAGGCGGTGAGTGATATACCGGGGATTCGTGTGCGCAATGATTATGGACGAATGTTTATTTTTATGGATGATGAATCCACTTTGAATAAAGTTAGTGAACGGTTGTCCAAAGTAATTGGTATAGCCCACTTTAACATTGCTTATCGTGGTGACTGGGATGTGGATGTACTGAAAGAACAGGTTTATGAAAAAATTAAAGACCTGGACTTTGAGAGTTTTCGAATTAATACGCGAAGAGCGGATAAAGTATATCCCATAAGTTCTGTTAAAGTGAACGAAATTGTTGGTGCCAGGGTAGTAGAGGGGATGCAGAAAAAAGTAGATCTGAAAAATGCCGAACTTACCTGTACAATAGAAATATTTAACCATAAAATATATTACTCTTTTGAGCGGATTAAAGGTATCCGGGGACTTGCAGTGGGAAGCAGCGGCAAGGTGGTTAGCTTGTTATCCTCTGGTATTGATTCTCCTGTTGCCGCATACCGGATGATGACTCGAGGATGTAAGGTGGTGTTTGTGCATTTTCACAGTTTTCCCTTTACGGAAAAATCATCCTGGTATAATACACGCATTCTTGCGGAAAAATTGACACAGTATCAATACAAGAGTGTGATTTATTTTGTGCCCCTTGCAAAAATCCAGGAAGCTATTATTCTCAACACGCCACCCAAACTGCGCATTATTATGTACCGCAGAATGATGTATCGACTCGCGGAAATGATTGCATATAAAGAAGGTGCAAAAGCACTTGTTACCGGTGAAAGTGTTGGACAGGTTGCAAGCCAAACTTTGGACAATATTATAGCGATTTCCGAAGTGGTGAATTTACCCATACTTCGACCGTTAATTGGTTCGGATAAAGAAGATATTATCGAACAGGCACAAAAGCTGGATACATTTGAAACCTCGATTGAACCTTATGATGATTGCTGCAGCTACTTGCTCCCCAAAAGTCCGGAAACGCATGCAAAACTGGATGAAGTGCATGAAGCTGAAAGTAATATTGAAAATATGAAAGAATTGCTGGATAACGCGGTTAAAGAAGCGGATCTGGAAATTCTATATTTCCCTGAGAAATAGATTGTTAACACAATATCAAGCACATCCGTATTTTGCGAGGATGTGCTTGTTTTGTTTTTAGAGACTCTGCAATTGATAAAGTTTTTATGTATGTTTTATATAATGACTTTTGGATCAAGTCAAATTTATTTTATTTGTTGACTGTTGAAATAAAAATCAGTAATTTCAATATATTGATGGTTTTATGCATATGCATACAATTTGTAGTTTTTTTTCGGAGGACGTTATGAAAACAAGGATTACTGTATTTATCCTTTTACTATTGTGGTCATCCGGTTTATATGCTCAGGGTGCTGGATGGGCTTTAAGATTTGTTAATACCGATGGTGATTTTGTTGACTGTGGTTCAACATTCCTCCCTACAAATGGTTTAACAATCGAGATGTGGGTAAGCCCAGATGATGAGAATTTTTTCTTGGGTGGTGGTGCAGGAGTTTTAATTTCTGATGGTAATGAGACTTCGGAGGGAGTTGATATTAGTTTTGTTGGATACAGTGGTATGTTACAAGCTATAAAGTGTGTAGCAAATACAGCTGGTGGACTTGAAACGGTATATAGCGACACCGAACTTTCACCTGAAAATTGGGGGCACGTTGCGGTTACTTTTAATGGTACCAGTATATATATATATATAAATGGAGTTGAGGCAGGTAGTGCTACATTTTCTAATACCACATTGGTTTCAACCAGCAATAATTTATTAATTGGTAAACGACCTGCAGGTACTGTCAAACCTTTGTCTGGTGATATTGACGAAGTAAGAATCTGGAATGTAGCGCTTGATCAAACTACAATAAATAATTGGAAAAACGTACCTGTTACTGCGTCACATCCCAACTGGGCTAATATGCTTGCGTACTATCAGTTTAATGAAGGTTCTGGAACGACCACTTCTGATAGTAAAAGTTTACAATCTGATGCATCAATAAGCGGTGCTGCCTGGTTTGTAAATGGTGATCTTTCATTGCCTGTTGAGATGGCCTTGTTTGAAGCTAGTCCTGTTAAAGACGGTAAAGCGGTAGAATTGCAATGGATTACTGCAAGTGAGACTGACAATCTGGGATTTGAGATCCTGCGTCGTCAGGGTGTTGGTACTGAATGGCAGACTATTGATAGCTATACATATAATTCTGAATTGATTGGGCAGGGAACCGTATCCCACACCACACAATACACTTATACTGATGAAACAGTAGATAGTGAAAATGCATATCAATATTGTATTGTTAACGTTGCAGTAAATGGTGATAAAGAATATAGCCAGGTTGTGGATGTTGCTCTGGCATCGGTGATTGAAACCCACCAATTGTATCCGGCATACCCTAACCCATTTAATCCTGAAACCAATATTACTTTTGATATTGCTCAGGATGGTAATGTTTCGCTGCAGGTGTTTGATATTCAGGGCCGTTTAATAAAGACCCTCTTGAATAACAGCCTGTTTGCCGGCCGTCATAAAATAAAATGGGACGGTAAAACAAGTAACGGAAATACTGCCGCAAGTGGTGTTTATCTGATAAAATTGAAAACAAGTGATTATTCAAAATATATCAAAGTATCACTGTTAAAATAATATTCAGGGGTTCACATTGTTGTCAGCATTTTGGGGGATTTAAGAATTTTGCACATTGGAGAGAAAGATATTTCTCCAATGTGCTTTTTTATTTCATACTATTATTAATGATTTCGGGAGGCAAAGATGGCTCAGTTTCTTGCAAGATGTATGCGTATTCTAATTATTCTTCCAATTTTTCTTTATGCAGCACAAAATCCATTGTTCAACAGCTTGAGTTCAGAGCAGACTGATAAATTTGAACCACTGTTGAAAAAAGTTATGATTGATAAATCTGAAAATAAAACATCTGTTGCACGGTCATTTGAAAATGCCCGTATTGAAAACAGTGACCAGATAAGAGCAATTATTTATACTCAAAATCCCGGTGAATTGGTGGCAAAAGGTATTCAGGTAAACTCTGTTTTACCTGATTTTGTTACTGTTCACGCAACAATTGATCAATTGTTGTCTGCGGCAACATTAAATACTGTTACATCTCTTAGTGCAGACCGCTATACCAAAGTGACTAACGATGTTGCCCGGGGGGTGATTGGTGCGGACATGTTGCATTCCGGTTTCCTGAATAATACAGAATATCAGGGTGAGGGTGTTATCGTTTGTATTTATGATACAGGTATCGATTACGAACATCAAGATTTTCGTGATCCTGATGATCCTACAAAAAGCCGTATTCTTTATATTTGGGACCAAACGATAAATGCTACAGGTAGTGAAACTGCACCATCAGAAACTGGTTGTAATTTTGGTGTTGAATATACCCAGGCACAAATTGAAGATGAGATTAATGGTGTTACAACTGGATTTGTTCGTGAACAAGATATTAACGGCCATGGTACCCATGTTGCCGGTACTGCGGCAGGTAATGGTTCTTCTATAGCTACCATGAATTATGCAGGTATGGCACCAAAAGCGGATATCATCGTTGTTAAGGGTGGCGATGGAGGTTTTTCAACTGCGGACTTTATTGACGGTTTGACTTATTGTAGAGAAAAAGCTGCGTCACTCGGCAAACCCGTTGTTGTGAATTACAGTGCGGGATCACAAAGTGGTCCGCATGATGGTACAAGTTCAGGCAGCCAGGCGATTAATTCTTTTGTAGATGCGGGTAGGGCTGTTGTAAAATCTGCGGGTAACGAGGGTAACGATCTTATCCATAAATCCGGTACTGTTCCTGCAAACAGTTCAACAACCATTACATTCACCATTCCCTCTTACACACCAGAAAGCGGCAGTGATAATGATGATCTGTGGTTTGAAGTTTGGTTTGATGATAATGCAGTAATTACCGCACAGTTGCAGTCACCTAATGGTGATCTGGTAACAACTTCAACCGGAGATGACCGTGATGTAGACCGATCTGATGGTTCTGTTTATATGGCGAATTATATGGATGCCAATAATAATGATCGTTATGTTATATCGATAATTTATGATGGCGTTTCAACTGTTACACCTGCGGCCGGAACATGGACACTTACATTAACCAGTTCTTACGGTATTGACCTTGGCTACCACATGTGGTTTGCTGATGCTGTTATTGGAGCTGAATCTGCTTCTGTCAGTTTAACCGGTTCTGATTCAGAATATACCAATACTGCCACCGCAGCAGAAGTGATTTCGGTAGCTTCATACACACACCGCTGGTATTGGTATACGTATTTAAATGAAGGATATAATGGTGGAGCCTATTATTTAGGCGAGATATCTGATTTTAGTAGTGTTGGCCCCACCAGAGATAATCGTGAAAAACCCGATATTGCGGCTCCCGGTGATAAAATTGCCTCTGCAATGTCACAATGGAGTTCTCCTTCAACAAGCAGAATTGTACCCGGTCAAAAACATGTATTAATGCAGGGAACCAGTATGGCATGCCCCGTTGTTGCCGGTGCTGTTGCGCTTTTATTTGAACAAAATCCGAATCTGGACTATAGTCAGTTACTGTCTTTGCTTACCAACAATGCGGACCTGGATGATTATACCGGTTCAACAGTCTGGGACCCGGTATGGGGTTATGGTAAATTGAATGTTTTTGAAGCCATGGGTGAAGCTCTATCAAATTCATCTGCTCAATCTGAAGTGCTGGTTTATGATCAAGATGCACCCTATAATGGAGCAATAAATTTGGGATACGGGGAAAATGAATATCCCAAAGCCTCTATTCGGTTTACTCCCTCAATTTCAGGTCAGGTTACCGGATGTTATATCCAAACTTATATTTTACAATCAAATACCGATCCCCATCCGTTAACCGGAACACTGGATTTTGAAATTTGGACCAATTCTGCCAACAAACCTGGCAGTAAATTGTCAGGTACCAATACGGTTTCTATTTCTTCTGACCAGGTTTCGCAATATACAATGCATTATTTCAATCTACTTGATGCCCATGCTTTGGTTGAAGCCGGACAAGATTATCATATTGTTGTTTCTTTGCCAAATTCATTAGATGCTTTACCTATTTTGAGTGAATATGATAATGGTACACCGGATTACAGGTCTTGTATTTTTACCAGTTCCGGGTGGTTGAGTGGAATTTCTACCCATGATTTTGTTATCAGGCCTGTTGTTACTGCCGGAGCGGGTTCTATTGTACCTGTTACTCTGTCTTCATTGTCCGTGAGCTATACTGAAGAGACTGGTGCGGTATTGAAATGGCAAACCAAATCCGAAATCCGCAATTTGGGTTTCAATATTATGCGTGCTGTAACTGCAGAAGGTCCCTGGACAAAAATCAATTCAGCATTGATTGCGGGTGCCGGAACATCTACTCAGGAACACAATTACGAGTATGTTGATAATAGTATTCAAGAAGCCGGAACGGTTTTTTACAAAGTTGAACAAATTGATACTGATGGTACCATGTCCTCATTTGGACCTGTTTCCGTTGAAGTAGATGGGGCAGCGGTTCCTAAAAAATTTGCGTTACGACAGAATTATCCCAATCCATTTAACGCGCATACAACCATTGAATATGATGTACCACGTGCAAGTAATGTAAGATTGACTATATTCAATACCCGAGGAGAGCTGGTTAAAGAATTGTGCAACTCTGAACAATCAGCGGGTTCACATCGTTTGGTATGGGATGGCACATCGAATAGTGGTACACTGGCAGCATCCGGAATTTATTTTGTCAAGATGCAGGCCGGTGATTTTCAAAAAACATTCAAGATGTTGTTCGCAAAATAGAGTTTTTTTAATGCGCCGGATAATTTATGCTTGCCTTTTGGGGTTTAAAGCTGTATATTCGGCGCGTGTTATTTAAAGATTTGAATATGATCAAACCATCCGCTTTGGCACCATTAGCAGGATGGTCGGACTTGGCCCTCAGGCGCCTCTGTAAAGAGAATGGCGCTGATATTGTGTATACGGAAATGGCAAGTGCTGATGGTATTATCCGATATCAGGAAAAGACTTTGGAGCTTGCTGTATTTAAAGAATTTGAACGACCGGTAGGTATACAAGTATTTGGGGCCGAGGCAGATACACTGGCAAAAGCTGTAGAGATAATTGCCGGTTACAAGCCAACGTTCATTGATATTAATTTCGGGTGTCCGGCAAGAAAAATTGTAAAACGTGGTGCCGGATCAGCAATTATGCGTGATCTCGAGTTGATGAAATCCATTGCTCAATCTGCTACCCAGGTTACTGATATACCGGTCACTGCTAAAATTCGCAGTGGTTGGGACAGCAATGTAGCGTTGGATGCTTGTAAAATACTTGAAGATGCTGGTATAGCCATGATTGCGGTTCATCCCCGAACTCAGAAAATGATGTTCAAGGGTAAATCTGATTGGGACATCATTCGCCAGGTTAAGCGGGCTGTTTCTATTCCGGTGATCGGGAATGGTGATATAAAAACAGCTTTTGATGCCAAACGTATGTACGATGAAACCGGTTGTGATGGTATTATGATCGGTCGTGCGGCCAGAGGGAATCCCTGGATATTTCAGCAGATTAAAATGCTGGTTCATGAGAATAAAGAACCCGTAATGCCTTCTCCAGAGGACAAAGTTGCGGGATGTCTAAAACATATGGAATATGCAAAAGAATTGTACGGTGCTGATCGGGCCGTATTGATTATGCGAAAACACATAGCCACATATCTGAAAGGCTTGCCAAAAGCCGCAGATATTCGAAAAAGGATATTTACTCAAAAAAACTATAAAGATGTCCACGAGACATTGAGCGGTTTTTTACATTCTAGAGATTTTTTCTAATTACCAAAGGCAGGTGAAAACTACACCTGCCTTTTTTTTATGCTAAAACCAAAAGGAGTAAGTTATGGCAAAGCGTAAAGCATTGATCATGGGAGCAGCAGGACGCGATTTTCACAACTTTAACACTTACTTTCGCGAACACCAAGAGTACGAGGTAGTAGCTTTTACAGCTACCCAGATTCCGGATATTGAGGGGAGGAAATACCCCGCGGAGCTGGCAGGTCCCTTGTACCCCAATGGTATTCCTATCCATCCCGAAGAAGACCTGGCTAAATTGGTCCGTGATCATGACATTGACGAAGTGTTCTTTTCATACAGCGATGTTCCGCACGAGTATGTAATGAACAAAGCGTCAGAAGTCAATGCGCTGGGCGCCAGCTTTAATTTACTGGGCCCCAAATACACCATGCTTGAATCCAAAGTACCGGTGGTTTCAATTTGCGCAGTTCGGACAGGTTGCGGTAAAAGTCAAACAACACGCAGAGTAGCAGAAATTCTTAAAGCAAAAGGCAAAAAGGTTGTAGCTATTCGTCATCCCATGCCGTATGGAGATTTAGCCGCACAAAAAGTACAACGGTTTGCAACGCTGGATGATTTGAAAAAACACAATTGTACCATTGAAGAAATGGAAGAATATGAACCCCATATTGCCAGTGGTTCTGTTATATATGCGGGTGTAGATTATGGTGCCATCCTTGCTGAAGCTGAAAAAGAAGCAGATGTGATCTTGTGGGATGGCGGCAATAATGATACGCCATTTTATAAACCCGATGTACATATTGTGGTTGCGGATCCATTAAGATCAGGTCACGAAATTTCTTATCATCCTGGTGAAACCAATCTCAGAATGGCAGATTATGTTATCATAAACAAAGTTGTTGAAGCAGAATTTGAAGATATTGAAGATGTACGTGATAATGTTCGTACATTTAATCCTAAAGCGCAGATTATTGATGCTGCATCACCCATTCGTGTTGATGATCCTGAATTAATTCGTGGCAAGCGGGTTCTTGTTGTTGAAGACGGCCCCACATTGACACATGGAGAGATGACCTATGGCGCGGGTGTAGTGGCTGCCGAGCGCTGGGGTGCTGAGCGTTTGGTTGATCCACGTCCGTATCTCAAAGGTAGATTGCAGGAAACTTTTGATATTTATCCCGGAATTGGGCAACTGCTGCCTGCAATGGGTTACGGTGAAGAACAGTTACGTGACCTTGAAGCTACAATTAACGCAACAGATTGTGACACGGTAATTATTGGAACTCCAATTGATCTGAATCGTGTGATTAATATTAAAAAGCCGTCTGTACGGGTTTATTATGATTTACAGGAAATTGGTGCATTAACCCTGCATGACGCATTAAAGAATATTTAGAAATGGAAAAGCCGGATAAAGATCGCATTGCTGTTGTTGCTTTGGGCGGCAATGCGATTACCCGCGAGTTTGAAGAGGGTAATATTTACCAACAGTTTGCCAATACGCGTAAAGCATTGTTTGGAGTGGTTGAGCTGGTTGAACGCGGATATAAGTTGGCTATAACACATGGTAATGGCCCTCAGGTTGGCAATGCATTAATACGGGTAGAGGCGGCACGTCACATGGTGCCGCCAGTACCGCTTGGTGTGATTGTTGCTGATCTTGAAGGTGGTATGGGTTACATGATTGAACAGACCCTGCAAAACAAACTTTTGGATCGAAATATTGATCGTAAAGTGGCTACAATATTGACCCAGGTGCTTGTTTCAAAGGATGATCCTTCAATTCATGACCCGGTCAAGTTTGTTGGTCCTTTTTATAAAGAGAATCAAGTGGAATCTCTTCAGGAAGAACGTGGTTATACTTTAAAAGAAGATTCCGGCAGAGGGTATCGCCGGGTTGTACCATCCCCGCATCCTCTGGCAATTGTAGAAGCGGAAATAATCAGGCAGCTTGTTCACCAGGGTGTGCTTGTCATTGCTGCTGGTGGTGGTGGTATTCCGGTTTATCGTGAAAAGAACGGCTCTTTGGAAGGTGTGGATGCTGTAATAGATAAAGACCTGGCTTCTGCAGTATTGGCCCATGATATTGGTGCAACAGAGCTTTATATACTCACCGCAGTGGAAAAAGTCGCCGTAAATTATAGGCAGGCAGGTCAAAAATTCCTCGATTATCTTGATATTGATACAGCCCAACATTATCTTAAAGAAGGACAGTTTCCCATGGGAAGCATGGGACCCAAAATTAAGGCCGCAATTCAGTTTTTAGAGAATGGAGGTCATAAAGTCTGTATTTGTTCAGTAGAAGGACTGGCAGACGCGTTAGAAGGGAAAACAGGCACTGTGATTGCTCATAATCAAATGGAAAGTCATCATGGCTAAATACAAAAATATTGACGTCAAGGTCAAACCATCCTGGTGTAAGGGATGTGAGATTTGTGTAGAATTTTGTCCGCATGATGTTTTGGAAATGCGGGATGGAATTGCGCATGTCAAAAATCTGAGCGCATGTACAGCATGTGGCTTGTGTGAATTGTATTGTCCGGATTTTGCTATTGAGGTAACAGCTGATCCGGAAGCTGGGGAGGGTAAAGAATAATGGAAACGAAAATTATTTCAGGTAATGAAGCATGTGCGGAAGCGGCACTTGCAGCAGGTTTAAGTTTTTTTGGAGGATACCCAATTACCCCTTCATCAGAAATAGCCGAAGTGCTTGCAGTTGAGTTGCCAAAACACAATGGCGTATTTGTGCAAATGGAAGATGAAATTGCTTCTATTGGTTCAATTATAGGCGCTTCACTTACGGGGGCTAAAACAATGACTGCTACAAGTGGTCCCGGTTTTTCTCTAATGCAGGAAAATTTGGGATATGCAGTTATGTCTGAAATTCCATGTGTTATTGTCAACGTTATGCGTGGCGGTCCCAGTACAGGTTTACCGACGTTACCGTCTCAGGGTGATGTTATGCAGGCAAGATGGGGCACTCATGGCGATCACCAAATTATTGCTCTTGCGCCCAATAGTGTGCGCGAGATCTATGATGAAACCATACGCGCCTTTAACCTGGCTGAAAAATTTCGTACTCCGGTTGTTCTTTTGCTGGACGAAATTATTGGGCATGTGAATGAAAAAGTAACTATTCCTGATCTGAAAAATGTAGAAATTATTGACCGAGTTCGTCCTACAGGTGGTCACGATGATTATTTACCGTACCAGATGACGGATTCTGATGTACCACCTATGGCTGATTTTGGATCAGGATACAGGTATCATGTTACGGGCCTTGCGCATGATGAAACCGGATTTCCTACAAATGATACCGCCAAGATAAAAGCCTTGATGGACAGGTTGGACCGCAAGATTGCCAAACGTAAAGATGAAATAATTAGTTATGAATTGATAGATATGGAAGATGCTGAAATTGGTATTTTAGCATATGGATCGGCTTCTCGTTCAGCTCGTCAGGCTTTGCAAATGGCGCGTGAAGAAGGAATAAAGGTAGGCATGCTTCGTCTCAAAACATTATGGCCTTTTGCACATGAGGTTATTCAAGAGTTTACCGATAAAGTGAATCAGTGGATTGTTCCCGAGTTGAATATGGGACAGATCTTTCATGAAGTAGAGTGGGCTGTTAGAGGTAAGGTACCGGTTTCTCCATTTAATAAATACAATGGTGAACCTATTAATCCCTACGAAATACTTGAATTTATTAAGGAAAAAAGCCGTGTTTGATTATGATTATTATTTACGTTCATCTAAATTACCGTTGATCTGGTGTCCCGGGTGTGGTGACGGTATTGTACTCAAATCATTGATACGGGCGGTCCATAAAAGTGGTTTTGACAAAGATGAAGTTGTTATGGTCTCCGGTATTGGCTGTTCAAGCCGTTTAACCGGTTATGTAGATTTTAATACCCTGCACACAACCCATGGCCGTGCATTGACCTTTGCCACTGGTATTAAACTGGCAAAACCGAATTTACATGTGATCGTTGTTACCGGTGATGGTGATGCAACCTCAATTGGTGGAAATCATTACATCCATGCGGCACGCAGAAATATAGATTTGACTGTAGTTTTGTTCAATAACCAGATTTATGGAATGACTGGTGGTCAAGTTTCGCCTACAACACCTGCAGGCCGTAAAGCGAGTACTGCACCATTGGGCAATACGGAGAATAATTTTAATATTAGTGGTTTGGCAAAAGCTGCCGGTGCTTCATTTGTAGCAAGAACAACTGTGGCAAATCCGGTTCAGGTTGAAAAGTATATATCAAAAGCTATTGATACAAAAGGTTTTTCTGTTGTAGAAGTTATGACGCCTTGTCCAACTACCTATGGACGTCGAAATAAAATGGGCAATGGAGTTGAGATGCTCAAACAGCAGAAAAAAGACAGTATTCCGGTTTTAAAGGCAGAAAAATTATTGCCACAAGAACTTGCAGAAAAAATAGTAACGGGTGTTTTTGTTGATGAAGAAAAACCCGAATTTCGTGAAGAATATCAAAAAATTATTGATCAATACAATAAATAGTCTTAAATATTTGGAGCAATGGTTATGAGTTTTCGCTATGAGGTCCGTTTAAGTGGTGAGGGAGGCCAGGGATTGGTATTGGCCGGTAAAATTCTGGCAGAAGCAGCAGCCATTTATGATGAGTTGAATGCTACACAAAGTCAGTCTTATGGTCCCGAGGCCCGTGGCGGCGCAAGTCGTTCAGAAGTAATTATTTCTGATGGCGATATTGATTATCCCAAGGCTGTTAATATCGATTTGCTGCTGGCTCTAACGCAGGAATCTTTTGATAAATACAGTCATGATGTTAAAAAAGATGGTGTCGTAATAATTGATCAGGATGCTGTGAATCCCGGTGATAATCCCGGATTCAAAGTAATTAAAGCGCCAATCATTCGTTTAGCTACTGAAAAAGTGGGGCGTTCCCTTGTTGCAAATATTGTTGCTTTGGGAATTATTGCAAACGTATCCAAGATTGTTTCACAGGATGCCCTTCGACAGGCAATAGAAGCCCGAGTACCCAAAGGCACCGAAGAGCTCAATTTCAAAGCTTTTCAAGTAGGTCTTGAAGAAGGAGAGAAACTGTAAAACCCGTACCAGTTATAAAAGGAGAACCAGAATATGGAACGTACATTAGCTATTTTAAAGCCGGATGGTGTAGAGCAGGGACATAGTGGAAAAATAATTGCCAAAATTGAAGCGGCAGGTTTCAAACTGATTGCCTGTAAAATGATAAAAATGACCAAAGCTGTAGCTGAAGGGTTCTATAGTGTTCATAAAGGTCGTCCTTTTTATGAGCCGTTGATTGATTTTATGACTGAAGGTCCCAGTATTTTGCTGGTACTGGAAAAGGAAAACGCGGTGCAGGATTACCGTAAACTAATGGGGAGCACTGATCCGGAGAATGCTGCCGAGGGTACAATTCGTAAAGAATTTGCTGAAAATACAAGACGTAACGTTGTACACGGTTCAGACTCGCCAGAAAATGCTGAAAAAGAGATCTCTTTCTTTTTCAGTACATCCGAAGTTCTTTGAATGTGAATTAAATTCAGATTTTAAAATTTTACCTTGACAATTAGAACTTGTTTTGCTAAATTTGTGACTGATTTGGAGAATTTAAACTCGTGTTAAAGTTAGATATATCCGTTTTTTCAGATAGTATAACTTCTGATAAAAGGACAGTCACGGCCGAAGAACTAGGTCTTGAAGATAGTAAAGAGTTTAGCAACGATATTAATATAGAATTTAATATCAATAAAGTAGGTGCCGAGTTTTTTTTAAAAACACACCTTGTAACCAATGCCATGTTGGAATGTGACCGGTGTTTGGAACCCTTTCAATATGATATTGATGAAGAGATTGATATTATCTTTACTCCCAATGCGGATATTTACAATGAGAGTGAAGATGATGTCTATCCTATTGTTGATTCTTCAAATATTATAGATGTTTCGGAATCTGTACGGCAGGCACTGCTGATAGCAGTTCCGTATAAACATGTTTGTGATGAAAGTTGTAAAGGGCTATGCAGCAAGTGCGGCAAGAATCTCAATACAGGAGCGTGCGATTGTAAAACAGATACAATTGATCCGCGTTGGGAAGCCCTGAAAAATATTAAATTTAACTCTTAAACATTAACGAGGATAAAATGGCATTACCTAAAAGAAGACAGTCCAAATCACGTCGTGATAAACGCAGAGCAAACTGGAAATCTGCAGCTCCAACCGTTACAGAATGTTCAAATTGTCACCAGCCCAAGCTGCCGCATCGTGCGTGTCCTAATTGTGGATATTACAAAGGCCGTTCGATATTTCTTCCCAGAGAATCATAATGATCAACCCTTTCAGTATAAGCACAATTGACATTATTGTATTGCATTTAAATGTTTTTTGGAAAAACAAGTGGAGTTTGATTTGAATAAAATCGTCCTTGATGCAATGGGAGGGGACAATGCTCCCCATGATGTTGTCCATGGTGGTATAGAAGCTGCTCGTGCTTCAAAGGGACAATATACCGTAGTTCTGGTGGGTGATAAAGAAACGATTGAAGAGGAAATATCACATCATTTTCATACACAGAACTTGCCTCTGGAAATTGTGCATGCTTCCGAAACTGTTTTAATGGATGAACAACCTTCTAGTGCTTTAAAGAAAAAAGATTCATCTATAGCGGTAGGAATCAAGATGCTGAAAGAAGGTGAGGTTGATGCGTTTGTAAGTGCCGGTAATACCGGTGCTGTTATGGCTTCGGCCTTGTTTGGATTGAAACGTATTAAAGGTATACGGCGTCCTGCAATTGGAACTTTACTGCCTTCTGAAAAAGGGCCGGTAATGTTGACCGATATGGGCGCCAATGTGGATTGCCGTCCACTTGATCTTTTACAATTTGGTATCATGGGCGAAGTTTATTATTCTCATATCTTTGCCAAAGAAGATGCTACTGTAGGATTGTTAAGTGTCGGTCATGAAAATTCCAAGGGCAATGAGGCTGTAATTAAAGCCAATGAACTGTTTCAGCAAAGCTCTCTTAATTTTGTTGGCAATGTTGAAGGCGGCGATATATTTCGTGGTAAAACCAATGTCGTTGTTTGTGATGGTTTTGTTGGTAACGTTATTCTCAAAGTTGCAGAAAGCTTGTTCGGTTTGTTCAAAGTGAGTATTAAACGCTTTGTAAGAAAATACTTTTTTTCTCAAATTGGTGCTTTGTTGATGAAGCCCACATTTGATGGAATTAAAAAAGCATTTGATTATCAGGAATACGGCGGCGCCCCTTTACTTGGTGTAGATGGGTGTTGTATTATTGCGCATGGAAAATCTACTCCGCACGCCATAAAAAATGCGATAATTGCGGCGAACAAGATGGTTGTGGAAAACGTAAACTATCATATTAAGCAAAAGATGGAATCACTAGACAGCAGTACTGTAGAAAATTGATGTAAATCGGCTAGCTAACTATGAATGGAGTTAATAATTGATACAACCAAAATCTATGATTGTTGGAACCGGTTCAGCCGTTCCTGAAAAAGTGCTTACCAATTTTGATCTTGAAAAGATTGTTGATACTACGGATGAATGGATACGAACTCGTACCGGAATTGAAAAACGGCATATAGCAGCAGAAGGACAAAATACATCTGACCTGGCTGCAGAAGCTGCATTGAATGCTTTGAAAAGTGCAGGGATGGATGCCAGTGAACTGGATTATATTATAATGGCTTCCATTACAGGAGATGTGGGTTTTCCATCTACTGCCTGTTTTGTTCAGCAGAAAATAAATGCTGTAAATGCTACTGCTTTTGATATATCAGCAGCATGTACCGGATTTATTTATGCATTGGAACTTGCCGATACTTTGATTCGGGCTGAAAAAGCTGAAAATATTTTGGTTATTGGCGCGGAATTGCTTTCACGCGTTACAGATTATACCGACCGTACAACCTGCGTTCTTTTTGGTGATGGTGCTGGTGCAGCGATTCTCAAACCTTCTGATGGTGAACGCGGTTTATTAAAAACGTTGACATATAGCGATGGCAGCCTTCACAATTTACTGCATATTCCCGGTTTTGGAACTAAGAATTTACCCACCCAAAAGAATATTGATGATAAAATGTTTTATATTCAGATGGCCGGTAGAGAAGTTTTTAAATATGCAGTAACATCCATGGGTGACGCCGCTGTCAAGGTTATCAAAGAATCCGGTATTACATCCGATGATGTAGATTTACTCATTTCTCACCAGGCAAACCTGCGAATTATTGACGCAACAGCCAAACGCATCAATCTACCTTCAGAAAAAGTTTTTGTGAATGTGAACAATTACGGTAACACATCCGCAGCATCTATTCCTCTTGCACTGGATGAAGCAGTCAAAACCGGCCGTTTAAAAGAAAACGAAACTGTTGTTCTTGTGGCATTTGGCGCCGGATTTACATGGGGCTCTGCTGCATTAATTCTGTAATAAATTCAGGAAAATGATTATGAAGGTAAAATCTGTATTTATTTTATTTTTTTCAATTTTATTGTTTCTCACCGGCTGTGCTCCAACCGTTGTCAACTTGCCTGTTTATAAACCCGCAGAAATTGACATTAAGGGAATTAAGAAAATTGCAATTCTCGATTTCTCAGGCCCTGAAAATTCCGGCACACTTGCATCAAGCATGCTTACAACAGAGTTGTTGAACAGCAAGTTTTTTCAAATATTTGAACGCAGTAAGGTTGATCAAATATTAAAAGAACATGAACTTGCCATGACCGGTGTGATTGATGAATCAACGGCGCGCCAGGTTGGTCAGTTGTTGGGCGTAGATGGGTTAATCTTTGGAGATGTAGTTACTTATCGTGTAGAACCCGATGAAGTTGGCAGGGAAAAAGTGCAGAAAAAAGTAGGCACAGGTAAATACCGTGTGGTTACTAAAAATGATAAAAAAGTAAGAGAAGAAATTACAAAAACAGTTCTGGTTGATCAGGAATACAAGATAAGACGCGGTACCGCAGCCGTTACTTTTAGAATGGTAAATGTTGAAACCGGAGAACTTTTAGCATCTAATGCTAAAAGCGAATCTTACAACAGTGGTAAAATTGTTAATGGACGTGGAGATTTAAAAGCCCGTGACGCAATTTTAAATGATTTAATGTCAGAGATGGTTAAAGAATTTGCTCACCAGATTGCGCCTCACCTGGTTCAGGAAAAACATCAACTTGAAGATGGTAAAGGTATGGTTAAAATGGGCGTGCAATATGCTAAAAACGGATTGTGGGATGAAGCGCTCGATGCTTTTAAAGCAGCTGTGAAACAAACTCCCCAAGATCCCAAAGCTCATTACAATTTGGGACTGGCATATCAGGTTGTTGGCGACTTTGACAGCGCAGAAAAAGAGTTTCAAAAAGCAATTGCATTGAAAAATAAAAACTTGTATTTTCAAGCCTTGGCACATATTAAGGAACTAAGGTTGGAACGAGAAAAACTCAGACAACAGGTAGGTGGCTCTCTTTGAGTAAATTAGCTTTTATATTTCCGGGACAAGGTTCCCAGTTTGTTGGAATGGGTAAGGATGTGTATGATGCATTCGATTCTGTTCGAGAACGCTTTCAACAGGCCAGTGATATTTTAGGATATGATCTGGCAGAATTGTGTTTCAATGGACCGGAAGATCAATTAAACATCACCAGCTTTACGCAACCGGCAATTTTTGTTCATAGTTTTATTATGTTTGAACTTTTATCTGAACGAAATGTTAAACCCAGTATGGTTGCTGGACACAGTTTGGGCGAATTTTCCGCTCTTGCCGCTGCCGGTTCTCTTGATTTTAAAAGTGGTTTGGAAATTGTTCAAAAGCGTGGAACATTGATGCAAAATGCATCTGATTATCAAAAAGGTACCATGGCTGCTATTATTGGAATGGAAACTGAGCAGGTTGAAGCTGTTTGTAAACAAGCATCCGATAATGGTGTTGTTGGCGTAGCAAATTACAATTCTCCTGGGCAGGTTGTTATTTCTGGTACTATTGAAGGTGTGCAAGCTGCAATTCAACTGGCACAGGAAAATGGTGCCAAACGAGCAATTGAACTCAAGGTAAGTGGAGCGTTTCATTCACCATTAATGGAGCCGGCATTGGATGAATTTAATCAACATCTGGATGCTGTTGATTTTAAAGAACCGCAAATTGATCTTTACTCAAACGTAACTGCCAAAAAAGCCAACGATGTAGCAGAAATTAGAAAATTATTAGCCAGTCAACTGTCTAGTCCCGTATTATGGACCCAGACTATACAGGAAATGGCCAAGAATGGCGTTGAAACCTTTTATGAAGTTGGTCCCGGTAATGTATTAACCGGTTTGAACAGACGCATTGATCGCACTTTATCTACCGTTACTATAAGCAGTTTAGAACAAATACAAGCACAAGAGGAATAAATCGTGAAACAATTGGAAAATAAAGTAGCCATTGTTACAGGTGGTGCAAGAGGCATTGGGAAATCTATATGTCTCAAGCTTGCATCTGAAGGCTGCGATATTGTAGTGTCTGATATTGATTTGGATGGCGCTAAAGCATGTGCAAAAGAAATTGAAGCATTGGGACAAAAAGCAATAGCTGTTAAAACCAATGTTGCAAGTTTGGCAGATGCCGAAGAACTTGTAAAACAGTCCATAGATGCTTTTGGTAAATTCGATATTCTGGTTAACAATGCCGGAATTACCCGTGATAATCTCATCATGCGTATGGATGAAGCTTCATGGGATTCTGTAATTGAGGTTAATCTTAAAGGTACTTTTAACTGTATCAAGGCAGCTACCAAGCCTTTGATGAAACAGAGATCCGGAAAGATTATCAACATGGCGTCTGTTGTAGGTGTTATGGGTAATGCCGGACAAGCAAACTATTCAGCATCAAAAGCTGGTGTTATTGGTTTAACAAAATCCGTTGCAAAAGAATTTGGTTCAAGAAATATTCAAGTAAATGCCATTGCACCGGGTTACATTGAAACCGAAATGACCCATGTACTTTCAGATGCTGCAAAAGAAGCATTTTTAAACGTAATTCCCTTAAAAAAACCGGGAACCCCGGAAGATGTTGCCAATATCACATTGTTTTTATCAAGTCCTATGTCAGATTATGTAACAGGACAGGTAATCAATGTTGATGGCGGCATGGTCATGTAAACAAGTTAATACGAAATAAACCCTAATTCAGGAGGAAAAAATGGCTGTAGAAGATAAGGTAAAAGAAATCATCGTTGAACAGTTGGGTGTTGACGCAAGTGAAGTTACCCCGGAAGCATCATTTATTGATGATTTAGGTGCAGATTCTTTGGATACCGTAGAATTAGTTATGGCATTTGAAGAAGAATTTGGCCTTGAAATCCCCGATGAAGAAGCTGAAAAACTGACCAGCGTTGGTGATGCACTTAAATACCTTAAAGCAAATCTGGAAAGTTAGAGATGATTATTTAGCAACAACGGTGGTATATTTATACCCCGTTGTTGTCATTTATTATCTCAATAGTTACTTACAAGTAACACAATTAGTGAGGAAAATATGGAATTAAAAAGAGTAGTCGTAACCGGTATGGGTACGATTAATCCCTTAGGGCAAAACCTCGAAGAGTATTGGAACAATCTGATAGCAGGAAAAAGTGGAGTCGGCCCTATTACTCTTTTTGACGCAACAGATTTTAAAACTAAATTTGCCGCTGAAGTTAAAGATTTTGATATAACCAATTATATTGAGAAAAGAGAAGCTCGCAGAATGGACCGTTTTACCCATTTTGCCATGGCTTCTGCAATTGATGCAGTCAAAGATTCCGGTATTGATTTTGAATCAACGGATAGAGAACGCATTGGTGTTATTGTATCTTCAGGTATTGGAGGTATGATCACTTATGAACAGGAATGCACCAAATTGTTAGAAGGCGGCCCCCGTAAGGTTAGTCCCTTATTTATTCCCATGCTGATAGCAGATATAGCCCCTGGTTACATTTCCATGTTGTATGGTCTTAAAGGAGTAAATTATTCTACAATTTCTGCGTGTGCATCTTCATCACACGCAATCGGTGAAGCTTTTCATCATATTCGTTATGGAAAAGCAGATGCGGTATTGGCTGGTGGTAGTGAAGCACCTATTAATAAAATGGGTATCGCAGGATTCAATTCCGCAAAAGCGATTTCAACAAGAAATGAAGCACCAGAAATTGCAAGTCGTCCTTTCGATCTTGAACGTGATGGCTTTGTAATGGGTGAAGGTGGCGCAGTGCTTTTACTTGAAGAACTGGAACATGCCAAAGCCCGAGGTGCAAAAATTTATGGTGAAATTGCAGGTACTGGTTTTACTGCCGATGCTTATCATATAACTCAGCCTGCACCAGGTGGTGAAGGTTCAGTTCGTGCGATGAAATTGGCAATGGCTGATGGTGGAATTGAACCGGAAACCGTAGATTACTATAATGCTCATGGTACATCTACACCGCTGAATGATAAAACTGAAACAGCTGCATTAAAAAGTTGTTTTGGCGAACATGCGTATAAAATGCATGTCAGTTCTACTAAATCTATGATAGGACATTTACTGGGTGCATCTGGTGCGTGTGAAGCCATTGCAACCTTGTTAACTATACAAAACAGTATAATACATCCAACAATCAATTATACAACTCCGGACCCCGATTGTGATTTAAACTATGTTCCCAATAAACCTTTGGAAAAACAAGTGAACGTTGCTTTGTCAAATTCTTTGGGCTTTGGCGGACATAATGTGTGTCTGGCGTTCAAAAAGTATGCAGAATAGTTTCTATGAATAGTAATTTTTTGTCGTTTTTCAGAATGCTTCGTATTAAGCGTTTTGAAAAACATTCTCAGGTTTCATTATCAGAGCTTTGCGTACGTTTAAATCATAATTTTAGTAACATCGACATTTTGACCCAAGCGCTTAAGCACAGATCGTATTTAACCTGTACAGGTGAAGAGCGAATCGAATCGAATGAACGGTTAGAATTGCTTGGAGATTCTGTGCTTGGCCTTATTATCACTGAATATCTTTACCTCAAATACCCCCATGAGGAAGAAGGGATCCTTACCAATTACAAGTCATTGCTGGTTAATCGCAAAGTATTGTCTCGAGTGGGTAAGGATTTTGGATTAGGCAAGTATATGCTGTTGAACGAAGCGGAAGAACGTTCAGGTGGAAGAAAACGTGAATCCATTCTTTCTGATGCGGTTGAAGCCATTATTGGAGCTATTTATCTTGATGGTGGATTGGAAAACGCAAAACGATTTGTTTTGAAACATATTGCGGTTCGGCTGGATGAAATATTAAAAAAGGGACAGCACAAGAATTACAAAAGTATCCTTCAGGAATATTGCCAGAGCTTTAACCTTAAAGGTCCGAGATACGTAATAGAAGAAGAAAACGGTCCTGATCATCTCAAAGTTTTTACTGTTGCTGCTGTAATTGATGGTAAAAAACAAGGAGTAGGTAAGGGACATTCTAAAAAGGATGCAGAACAGCAGGCCGCAAAAGAATCTTTATTATCTATGAATGTTATCTAAGAGGATTGGGTTATGAATTATTTTTTAACAGAAGAACAGGAAGCCTTTCAAGAGCTTGCGCGTGAATTTGCCCAGGGCAAAATCGCGCCGGTTGCCGCCGAATATGATGCAAAAGCTGAATTCCCATGGCCGGTTGTAAAAGAAATGGCTCGTATGGATTTCTTTCGTTTATGGATTCCTGAAGAATATGAAGGTCTTGGTGGTGGTATTACCGAGATGGCGCTGGTAACCGAAGAATTTTCCAAAGCATGCGGAGGTATTGCACTGGCGCTGGCAGGTACCGCCCTTGGGACCTTTCCCGTACTGATTTCCGGTAATGATGAGCAAAAGAAAAAATACTTGCCGGATCTTGCCAGCGGCGAAGCTTTAGCCGCTTTTTGTTTAACTGAACCTGAAGCTGGTTCAGATGCTGGTGGTATTCAGACCACTGCTAAAAAAGATGGTGATTATTATGTCCTCAACGGCACCAAACATTTTATTACCAATGGTGGTGTTGCAAAATATTATACGGTCATTGCTCAGACAGATCCCACAAAAGGATCTCGCGGTGCTTCTGCGTTTATAGTAGAAGAAGGAACTCCCGGTCTTGAATTCGGAAAAAAAGAAGACAAAATGGGTATCCGTGCTTCAGCAACTTGTGAAGTTGTATTCCAGGATTGTAGAATCCCCAAAGAAAATTTGATTGGTAAAGAGGGTCAGGGTTTTATGGTTGCTATGAAGACTCTTGATAAATCCCGTCCTGGTGTTGCAGCTCAGGCTGTTGGTATTGCCGCAGGTGCGCTGGACCATGCTGTTCGTTATTCAAGAGAACGTAAACAGTTTGGCCAAAGTATTTCTTCATTTCAGGCAATTCAGTTTATGCTTGCCGATATGGCAACCCAGGTTGAAGCCGCACGCGCATTGGTGTATGGTACTGCAAAGATGGTTGATGCGGGTATTAAAGATTTTGGTAAAGAATCTGCAATGGCTAAACTTTTTGCCGGAGATGTTGCCATGAAAGTTACCACCGATGCTGTACAAATCTTTGGTGGTTATGGATATATGAAAGATTATCCTATTGAAAAGTATATGCGTGACGCCAAGATCACCCAGATCTATGAAGGCACAAACCAGATCCAGCGTGGTGTGGTTGCAGCAAAACTCATTCGTGAAGCTGCAAAAGCTGGTAGATAAATTTTAATGGCCCGGAAATTTTTCCGGGCTTAATTCCTTCCTCAAATTTCATCAATCAAGTTTTTATTTTTTTACTTGACATTTTTACAGATTCGAACTAAATTAAAAGTCAAAATTTAATGTTCCAACTCCCCTGAAAATTTGAGGCACAGGTTTTGTGCCTTTTTCATACCCAAGTGTGGACAACCGACACAGTATACAATTTTATCAGGGTTTATTATTTTTTAATTAACCGGAATTTAAATTCAGTAATGGAATGTTTTAAAAAAACTAGTTTTACTGTCTGGATATAAAGGAACAAGCATATGTTAAAAGTTATGAAATTTGGCGGATCGTCCCTTGCTACACGTGAACGAGTGAATAATGTTGCAGATATTGTAACATCCAATTTCAATAAAGGTCCACTGGTTGTGGTACTTTCTGCAATCGGCGGTATTACCGATATGCTCATTCAGGCAGCGCAAACTGCTGAAAAAGATGGAAATAAAGGCAGAGAATATCTGCAACAGATTCGGGAGAAACACCAGCAGGTTTACCCCAACGAACTGAAGAACAAATCGATTGATGAATCCGTTGAAGCCATGTTTACCGAATTGTATGACTTGTTAAAGGGTGTCAGCCTGGTACATGAATGTTCATTAAGGACCATGGATTACACCGTCAGTTTTGGTGAACGTTTTAATTGTCAGCTCATGACACAATTGCTGATTGACAGAGGTTTTGACGCAGAATATCTCGATTCACGAGAGGTTTTATTTACAAATAATGTACATGGCGGTGCCCGTGTTTTATTTGAAGAATCTTACAAGGCCATTAAAAATCGTATTACTGAAAATAAAATATATATAGTAACAGGCTTTATTGGTTCAACTGGTGAAGGCATTACCACAACTTTGGGACGTGGCGGATCTGATTATACCGCATCCTTGTTTGGTGCTGCACTTCAGGTGGACCAAATTGAAATTTGGACAGATGTTGACGGATTTATGAGCGCTGACCCACGTATGGTAAAAGACGCTTTTGTTTTACCGCGTGTGAGTTATGAAGAGGCAATGGAATTGTCTTATTTCGGTGCCAAAGTGATCCACCCACAAACTATGGTACCGGCTATAAAAAAAGATATTCCTGTATTGATCAAAAATAGCTTTGCTCCTGATAATCCCGGAACGGTTATCTCACCGGACAAGGGCGATTTTGAACATCCGGTCAAAGGAATTGCATCGTTTAATGGGATTTCTCTCATTAACTTACAGGGTGGAGGTATGGTTGGTGTGCCCGGTATAGCGGGTAGACTTTTTAGCGCTCTGGCAAGACAGAATATTAATGTTGTAATGATAACCCAGGCTTCTTCTGAACATAGCATCAGTTTTGCTATTCTTTCTTCTCAGGCCAAGGATGCATGCAAGACGCTTGAACTGGAATTTGAAGCTGAATTGTTTTCCGGTAAAATCGACAAGATTGACCGCACCGATGATTTGTCAATTATTGCTGCTGTTGGAGAAAACATGGCCGGTACTCCGGGTATTTCCGGCAAGTTGTTTGGCGCATTGGGAAGAAACTCGGTCAATGTGCGTGCAATTGCACAGGGATCGAGTGAGAGGAATGTATCGCTTGTGGTCAACAAGGGAGAGGCGGAAAAAGCGGTTAATGTAATGCATAGCGCATTTTATCTGTCCCATCGCATTTCTAATGTATTTATTATTGGTGCCGGATCTATCGGTACAACCCTGATTGAGCAAATCCGTGAAAAACAGGCGCAGCTCGTTTCTGAAAATAATCTGCATTTAAATATTTGCGGTATTACCAACAGCAAGCGGATGATCTTTAATGAAAAAGGCATTAATCTTGATAATTGGCGTGAGCAGTTGGACAATTCCAAAGATGCTTTTTCACTCAAACAACTGCTTGAGCAGATCCATAGCCTTGAGCTTGCAAATTCAATTCTGGTAGATGTAACTGCAAGCACAACCATTGCCAGTTATTATGAAGCCATTATTTCTTCCGGTATCCATATCGTAACTCCTAATAAAAAAGCCAATACCATGGAACAGGATTATTACGACAAGATCATGGACCTTGTTAAAGATCATCGTTTACACTATTATTACGAAACTACTGTGGGTGCGGGCTTGCCATTGATTGGTACCATAAAAAATCTGCTCAACAGTGGTGACAAGATTTACAAGATTGAAGGTATCCTCTCCGGAACTATGAGCTATTTGTTCAATACCATTTCCAAAGATCGTTCTTTTAGTGAGGTGGTCAAGGAAGCGCATGACAAAGGATTTACCGAACCGGATCCACGTGATGACCTTTCAGGTATGGATGTAGGACGTAAATTACTGATTCTGGGACGTGAGATTGGTTTGAAAATGGAACTGGATAATGTTAAAGTACAATCTTTGCTTACAGATGATTTTACAGATATAACTTTACCAGAATTTTGGGAAAAGTTGCCATCTGTTGATGAACCCTTTGAAAAACGCAGACAGGAAGCGGAAAAAAAAGGCATGGCTTTGCGATATATTGCAAAGTTGGATAAAGACGGCTGTCGTGTAGCTGTTGAAGAAGTTCCTTTGAGCAGCGCACTTGCTCAATCCGGTGCTACGGACAATATAATCCAGATCACGACTGAACGGTATAACGAAAATCCGCTCATTGTGCAGGGCCCCGGAGCCGGACGTGAAGTGACCGCCGGTGGTGTGTTTGCAGATATAATCAGTCTTGCTTTTCATTTATCATAAAACGGAATTAGAACCAAATGAAATTATACAGTACTCAAGATTCTTCACATATTGTCAGTTTTCATGATGCCTTGTTTCAGGGACAGGCCAAAGATCGTGGACTATATATGCCGGTGCAGCTGCCATCGGTATCGCGTGATGAGTTGTTATCCTGGTCTTCCTATAGCTATAAAGAACTTGCCCTTGCTGTGGCAGGTAAATATCTGCTGGACGAGATACCTCAATCCGGCCTGGAAGAGATAATTAATAACGCCTATCATTTTGCGCCTGAACTTTATACGCTTGACGAGCATACCCAAATACTCGAATTATTTCATGGACCTACCTTGTCGTTCAAGGATTTTGGTGCCCAGTTTATGGCGCGTTCCATGTCTTATTTTGTACAGCATGAACACCGCGAGATAACAATTCTGGTTGCAACCTCCGGTGATACCGGCAGTGCGGTAGCGCATGCATACCATAACGTACCGGGAGTACGGATTGTGTTGCTTTATCCTTCCGGTAAAGTGAGTCCCTTGCAGGAAAAACAATTTACTACACTGGGTGATAATATTCAGGCCCTTGAAATTGACGGTACTTTTGACGATTGTCAGGCACTGGTGAAAAAAGCTTTTGCGGACAAGGACCTCCGTGATAAAATGACCCTCAGTTCTGCCAATTCTATCAATATCGGACGGTTGATACCACAATCCTTTTATTATTTCTGGAGTGTTCTCCAGGTATATGCCCAACGTAAATCGGATGTTGTGGTTTGTGTACCAAGCGGTAATTTTGGCAACTTGACCGCCGGATTGTTTGGCTGGGAAATGGGCTTGCCAGTGAAACAATATATTGCTGCTGTTAACAATAACAGTGTGATCCCCGAGTACTTTGAAACCCATGAATACAGTCCACGTCCTTCTGTAGCCACCTTGTCCAATGCAATGGATGTAGGGAATCCCAGTAACTGGGAACGTATTCGTGCGCTCTACAAAGACGATTATGATACGATAACAAATAAATTGTGGACCACCACGGTTGATGACGAAACCACTCTTGCAACAATGAGGGAAACCAAAGATCAGTTTGACTATGTAATTGATCCGCATACGGCTGTGGGAGTACAAGCGTTGCAGAGGTATCGTAAAACAATTGCTGGAAATACTGAAACTCCATCCATTGTGCTTTCAACTGCGCATCCCGGCAAGTTTCAGGAAATAGTCAATCGCGCGCTTGATACCGCGTATCAACTCCCCGATGCACTCGAGAAATTAAAAGTACTCACCAAACTGTCAGAAAAAATGGGCAAGGATTTTGAGGACTTTAAAGAGTATTTGTGGGAAATGTAGTGAGTCGGCAGACGTTAAACGGCAAATGTGAAACGTGAAATGACAGGGGAAATTGTTATTGGGGACAATGTAATCAATATTTAAAATTTCTGACATGATCGCCCGGTATATTTTCAGGACATTTGTCCTGTATTTTTCTTCTTATGTGGTAAAATTTGCACAGGCCAGGCTTTACGGGACGAATGTCCCGAATGAATATTCCGTGATGCAGACATCTGCATCACGATCAGTAACTGTCATGACTTTTGCAACTACCAATAATAAATCAACATGATCGCCCGGCATATATATGCCGGGTGGGATATTTTACAGGATAGTTGTTCTGTATTTTTCTTCTTATGTGGTAAACTTTGACAGGCTAGTCTTTACGGGACTAATGTCTCTATTTAATATGCGTGATGCAGATATCTGCATCACGATCTATGAGATTAGGTTGATTGGTTTTCCAAATTTTCAACATCAAGTTCGTCTTTTTTTCTTCCTGAAGATTTCTTGTTTTGTATTAGCTTTTCTTTGGAAATGACAGGTATTTCCAATCCATCTGTGTGCATCATATCTTTATCTCTAAAGGCTTCTTTAAACGTCACTCCATCGATATCATTGATAATGTCGATACGCCTGGGAGCAACGCCTATTTGAAATATAATCCCTTTTTGTGTAAAGGTTTCTATATCCAGATTTTCCATTGGCGCACCAAATTCTATCAATGCCTGATATAGCTTGGCTGCGTTTGTATTGTCCGGATTAATAAAAATATCCATATCGGCAGTGGCACGAACGTATCCATAGAAAGCCATCGCATAGGCACCCACCAACAGAAATTCAACTTTATTTTCTAATAATATTGACAACATTTCTTTGTAATCTTTGTTCAACATCATGTTTTCCTGTCAGTCCGTACACTTCTTTTGTCAACTCCCACACCAACAAAACACACTCTTCAGGTAAAAGATTGATCCGTTCGTCACGGGTTTCTTTTGAATTCTTGATAACAATTTTTTTGCGATCCATTTTCATATTAATGTATACGAAAATTAATGATCATTTTCAAGTGTTATTCAATTTTGAGTTACAGAAACATGACCGCATGGAATCTTTATACCAGGTGGGATATTTTTAGGACATTTGTAGCCTGGGCCTGTGGCCCAGGATTCTTTCATTCGGTTTCAATATCTTTATATTGAAATCATCAAATCAGTGCTAAAATTTGTGGTACGGCCTTTTTTCTTTCTGGCTTTTAAAGCGAATCAACTCTGGGGGTATATAACGTTTCATTTCAAAAAGTAATTGATTTGTAAATAATTTTTGCTAATTTATTAAATTATTCATGAGGGGATTTCATGGTTCGTTATCGAAGATCAATAGTCCCGGGTGGAACATTCTTTTTTACAGTAGTAACCTTTGACCGGATGCCATTTTTGACAGAACCGATAGCCAGACAGTGTTTACATGCTGCATGGAAACAAACAACATACGCGTATCCGTTCAAAACAGATGCGGTGTGTTTGTTACCGGACCATATTCATTGTATCTGGACGTTACCAAATGGTGATTCGGAATTCTCCATACGCTGGAAAATGATAAAAAGTTTGTTTACACGTTCGTGGTTACAAAACGACGGGCGGGAAGGTCACCGAAATATAGTCCGTAAAAAACATCGTGAAGCGGCAGTCTGGCAGCGTCGGTATTGGGAGCATGTGATACAAGATGATAATGATTTGAGCAAACATTTTGATTATATTCATTATAATCCGGTGAAACATGGATTTGTTAACCATCCAGCGAGGTGGCCCTGGTCGACATTTCATAAATATGTAAGAACCGGTTGGTATGATCCGGATTGGGGGGATACCCTTTCGGAACCGGTTGATGGAAGTTATAGGGAATAAATGTATGAATAATCGTATAAATCCTGGGCGACACGCTCAGGTTACGAACTAAGAAATAGAGGATTTAGTATGTTATTCAAAAGAGTTATGGCAACCATAATAGATCTTATGATTGCTTTTATACAAACATTGATATTTTATTATCAACTTAAATTTGATTTTGGTATAGGCTTCGGCATTATATATTTTATTGATATATTGCTTATAGTATTTTTCACTCGTAATAGTAATTCTATTGGTACATTATTCAGTAAAGTTAGAATTGAAAAAGATTCAAGAAAAATTTTTACAATTATCAAGTTTATTATCAATCATTTTGCTACGTCTTTATTACTAATTTCTGCATTTCATTTTCATCATTTAATAGTGATTGCAATAATTTTACTTATACCTGTTCAATTTAGTAATATTTACCTTCCTGGTCGAGATTTAGTGTTCAGATTACGTTGGGTGAAAATGGATCGATCACTCAATAACTCTAAAAATACAATTATTTAACTGGTAGTTTGTAGACTTTATGTTAAAAAGTAAGAGTTTTTGAAATGAAAGATATAGCTCCCCTGATTGTTTTATAATTATCTAGCCATAATTAACACAACAAAAAAAGGAGCTATAATGAATTGTACGTTACTCAAGCCTGTAACACTGGATTACAACTTTAAGCGCCGTCTCACTGCTAACCAAGCAGTAGCCGGCGTATTTTTTGTCTGAATTATGATTTGTAGGATTAAAGGATGATAGGATTGAATTGATCTTGTAAAACTGATCATGGGAGAGGCTGTCTCAGTCACAACTCTGATTATACCTCTTTACTCAGTTTCGTATGCTCTGGGGGATTATCTCACCAGGTTTAATTTGAATAGGTGAGGATTAACGGGACAAATGTCCCGAAGGATTATTCAGCGATGCGGAAATCTGCAACGCAATCAAAAAAAACGCAGAACAAATAGTTGCCCTGCGTTTATAAAATCACGTCTCACATTTGCCATTTCACATCTTACGGTATTACCATCCTTTTTTTACATTCAACATTCCCATGGCCAGTAAATAGAATGCTGCTCCAATGCACATGGACGAAATAAACCCGTAACTAAAGGAGACCAGCATAATGGCGGTTGATCCCAATACCGATGCCGCACCATTGACCGCGAATCCCCAATCAATGGATTCACCGGCTTTGATACCGCCTTTGGGAAAGGGCATGCCCATAAAAAAAGAGAGGGGGAGTATCAGAATTGCCGTGAACAGCATTCTGGCAGTCATGCCCAATCCTACGAGATTGCCGGTAATGAACGGTGCTATTAATATCTCAAATGCGATTAACAGAAGAATGGCGATAAATGGAGTTTTAGAGTTGAATTTAGTCGAATATCGGCTGCCAATACCAGAGCCAATCAGGATGGTGAACAGAATGGTCACAAAGGTATATGATGATGGACCAATGAGCAGAGTATAACGCTGTATCAGTACAATCTCTACTACCATAAAAGCAACACCGATGGCAAAAAAGTAGAGCCAGCCTGAGAATCCCATTTTACTGCCACGTTTTATAAAGGGCAACAGATTCAAGGGGATAACAAGAATGGTTATCACCGCAAGAATGATCACAATCAGCATTTTCGACAAGGGGAAGCCTTTAAACTCCCAGGGTTGAACCGTATCGAGATTTTCGCGGTCCAGATTTTTCCACATACCCAGCTGGGCGGTAAAGGGTCTATTGTCAGTACAGGGAGAAAGATTTATGTTTGCATCCGGTTGTACGGATTTCCAGCCTTCCTGTACAACCCGGTTTACCAGATTGTCTGCCGTAGAATCTGGTGACGGATAGAGCAGGTGGATATTGGGATAATTTTCAGCAGTTAAGGTACCCAAGGCGTTTTGACGTATATCTTCCGTAAGCGGCTTTTTGCTCAATAGTAATACGTTACGTCGCATTTGCGGAAGGTCATAAATACAGAAATAGTCTTTGGGATTCTCAATTCCCAGGTTTTGTAACGCCAATATCACTTCACTCGTCATGCGGGGCATGTAAAATTGGTGTTCCATCATCATAAATCCGCTGTCAGACAGAGCTGTGTAATAATCCTCAAAGGCTTCTACGGTAAAAAGATAGTTTTCAGCCAGCGCAAAAGATCCTGATGCCAATGCGGCAAACGTGTTTGAACTGAGTGAAAAGATTACATCAAACGTATTCTTGTGCCGGCGAACATAGGTACGGGCATCTTCGGTTGCAACAATGACGCGGGGATCGTTATAGATTTGTCCCGAATAATCAGCCAGCATTCCGGTTTTTAATAAATCGTTGATATGCGGATTGACTTCAACCGCATGTACTTTTGTTGCTCCATATTGCAGTGCCTGAACAACATCTCCTCCGCCACCGGCGCCGAGTGACATAAAGGTACAGTTGTCAAAACGTTTGATCAGGTTTTCTATGCTGATCCCGAATTCAAATTTAAGCGAGTCCGGCTTGTTCCAATCTCCATCAAATTTGTAAACCGGACTGTTGGCCGCGTTGTCAATGTTGATTCCGCGATACAGTTCACTGTATTCATAGAGCTTGATTTTAGCCATGGCATCCCAGTGAGTATAAATTACGGGGGCCCGTTCTTCGCGTTGTTTTTCTAATAATTGAGATGAAAAGGGCAGCGCAATAAAGGGTAAAGCGATCAGCACAATGGGAATCAATCGATTTAATCTTTTTCCCATTAACAGTGCTGCCAGCAGAGCGGGTAAGGCTGCTAAAAAAACCGCATTCAATGTTCCTGCGGTATTCATAAGCAATACAGAGATGACAACACCGGCACCTGCACCGATAAGGTCAGCCATGTAGAGCTTGGGCATTTCTTTGTGACCGGATTTGAAAAATATACCCAAAACCATTCCCCCAAAGAAAAAGGGGAGGCCCAGAATAATTACAGTAGCTACAAATTTCAAAATCATAAGTGGATTGCTGAACAGCTGAGAGTATTGCATCCCCAGCTTGACCGCAGCGGGTGGGCAGGTCATGGCAAAGAGTCCTGTCAATGATAGGTATACCCATAGCCTGTCAGGATTACTCAATTTTTGAAACAATCTCAATGCAAGAGAACCTAACCCCATCCCCAGAATGGTGAGTGAAATAATCAGAAACGCAAAAGTATAAAAGAATTCCGCGGAGAAAATTCGCGTCCAGATGATTTCAAGAGAAACAAGTGTGATTGATAAAAAGGTGATAGAAAGGTAGCGTTTAGCGTTCAAGGAAAAACCCTCCATGTTAGCGTGGTCGTTCGTGTAATTCATGCGCCGAAATACCATTAACAAATTGTATACGCTAAAATATTTTACATGTTACAAAAATATATTGTATATTAACAAATGATAAAATTTTTTGATAATAAACAGGATTATTGATGGATTTAAATACACTGATATTAATTGCACCCCCTATTTTACTTGCATTAACTTTGCACGAGTTCTCACATGCTTTTGCAGCGTTCCGATTGGGAGATGACACTGCCAAGCAAATGGGCCGATTGTCTTTGAATCCCCTCAGACATTTGGATCTGGTGGGAACGGTTATGATCTTTTTGGTACATTTTGGCTGGGCCAAACCCGTACCGGTAAATGGAATGAATCTGCAAAATCCCAAGCGGGACATGCTGTGGATCAGTCTTGCTGGTCCTGTCTCTAATATGGTACTCGCGTTGTTGAGCGGGATTTTGATGCGGGTATTGGTCTCTATGGGTTTAGATGCTGCGCAGATGCCCTGGATAAGAATATTGTACATGATGTTGTTTTTTTCTTTGCAAATCAATCTGGCATTGGCCATCTTTAATATTTTACCCATTGCCCCGCTGGATGGATCTAAAATATTATTTGGGATTCTGCCCAGGCAATATGAACATTGGGTGATTCCTCTTGAAAGATATGGCCCCCTGGTTCTTTTAGGTTTGATTATACTGGGGCACAGTACAAACGTATCTATACTCGGTAGAATAATCTGGCCTTTTGTTGGTTTCTTTACTAAACTGTTTGCAGGCATAACACTCTAGCTTTGGGAAGCAATATGAAGACTCTGATTCGTGCATATTTGAACACATCGTTGGTTTTAAGAATATTTGTTGGGTTTGTATTGGGTGCGTTGGCAGGGGCGGCGCTTTGGTTTTTTACGAATGCGAGTGGTTCAAATATAACGGATAGCGTCATTACTTATATTGCACCCTTTGGGACAATATTGGTAAATATGCTGAAAATGATTGTTATACCTGTCATTTTCTTTTCTCTTGTAGTGGGTGCTGCAAGTTTGCCGATTAAACGTTTCGGACGGATTGGAGTTAAAGTTATTTCCTGGTATTTGCTGTGTTCACTTTTGGCCGCATTGGTTGGGGTTGTGCTGGCCATAGCAATAAATCCCGGTGGGGGCGCAGACCTTGGTGGTTGGGAAAAAATGGCATCCAGTCTGGCAAGTCAAGCTGGAGAGCTTGAACAGAGATCCAATACATCTCAAGGTTTTACCGGTATTTTGTTGAGCATGTTTCAAAATCCATTTCAGGCATTGAGTGAGGGTAATTTTTTATCCATTATTGTATTTTCAATAATGTTTGGGTTGGGTATCAGAGTTTCATTGGAGGCTGATCCAAGTGAAGAGCTTGAACGTCGTTTAAATGCTCTCGTGGATATGTTTACATCGGTACGGGATGTGATGTTTAAATTGGTGGATTGGATTCTTGAATACTCGCCTATTGGTGTGTTTGCATTATCGGTTGTAAATTTCAGTCTTTATGGTCCCAATATAGTAGGACCGTATGTTAAAGTCACTTTGGGTATTGTGGCAGGTATTTTATGCATGATGTTTGTGGTATATGCTCTGTTGATTTTGATTGTTACCCGGAAAAATCCTTATCCTGTTTTTCGCCGTATTCAGGAAGCAATCATCACCGCATTTATAACACGAAGCAGTGCGGCCACATTACCGGTTTCCATTAGGGTTGCTGAAGAAGATTTGAAAATAAAAAACGAGCTGGCCAGTTTTTCACTACCCCTGGGGGCGACGATAAATATGGATGGTGTTTGTGTGCATCTGCCCATGTTTGCCATGCTGGCTGCAAATATGTTTGGAATACCTCATACATTGTCAGATTTACTTGTATTGGTTTTAACAACTGTTCTGGCGTCAATTGGGGCGGGCGGTGTACCCGGTGGAAGTCTGATGTTATTATTTATTATTCTGCAAACCATGGGTTTGGGCGCTGATCAGACAGCAGTCATTGTTGCTATTGCATTGGGGATAAATCCTATACTTGATATGTTTGAAACAGCTAATAATGTTACTGGGGATATTGTTTGTACATACGCTGTTGCCGAAAATGAACAATTATTAAATTCATAAAAATTCTCACCACAACGTTTCAATCTTTCTTTACGGTACAATTTTTGTAGTGATAGCATTGCTATATTTATCATTATATATAGTTACTATATTTTTGCGAAATAATAGTAGTTAATTGCGCATTGATCTGTAATGGTGGAGAAAAGGTGCAGAAAAATACAAAAAAGTACTTGCATTATACAGCACGTTTATATAGATTTAAGCGTGGTGAGTAGTTTTTACCTATTTGTATTGATGTTTTTACGAATTGCGTCCTTTTTTCGGTTCTTCGTCTGAAGAGTGTGCCGTATTTTTCGACAGTATAGGAGTTTCCAAATTGTCTTTACTCAAAGTAAATGATTGTTCAGTATGGTATGCTGACTCTGATCAATATATTGTTGATCATGTGAATTTGGAAATTGAAAACTCAAGTGTGACCGCCCTGGTTGGTGAATCCGGTAGTGGAAAATCAACCTTGGGTTATGCTATAATGGGATTGTTGCAGTTTAAAGAAGGCGCGCTCCAATCCGGCAAGATATGTTATAATGATAAGGAAATGCCGGTAAATGAACCTGATTATGCGGGGTATCGTGGCAGTCAATTGGGTTATGTTTTTCAGGAACCCTTGTTGGCATTGAATCCTGTATATACTATTGGTCAACAAATTGTAAAAGTCTTAAAGCATCATCATATAAAAAATCCCAAGGATACAGCTTGTTCATGGTTGGAGCAGGTTGGGCTTGGATCAAAACGTATTTATAAATTATATCCCCATCAGTTGAGTGGAGGCATGCGACAAAGAGCCATGATTGCTCTTGCTCTTGCCGCAAACCCAGAGCTGATCATTGCGGATGAACCAACATCCGGAATTGACGCCGTATTGAAATATGATATCATGTCATTATTAACCGGGCTGGTAAAACAGGAAAAGTCTTTGCTGTTTATTACGCATGATATTGCAATTGCATCACATTTTTCTGATTATATCTATGTAATGAAAAAGGGTTCAATTGTAGAGTCCGGCAAGACCGTGGATATCATTCGCAATCCAGGTCATGAATATACTCAACTGTTAGTCTCTCGCTTTAAAGCATCTATGCAGCAATTTGAAAACGGATATTATAATTAAGAAGCAGATATGGTACGACTGGAAAAAATCAGTAAAAAATTCAAAAATAATCATGCAGGCCCTGAGCGATCTTTTACCGCACTTCAGGATGTCAGTTTTGATATTCAGTCCGGTGAAATTTTTGGTTTGATAGGTTCTTCCGGGTCCGGTAAATCTACTATCGGCAAGTTATTATTAGGTTTAATTTCTCCTGATTCGGGTAGTGTCTATTATCAAAATCAGTCGTTGGATGATGTGATTCAGAATAGAAAGGGTTGGTATCGCGGCCAATGTCAGGCAATTTTCCAGGATCCCAAAGCCTCTCTTAGCCCTAAAATGACAATCCGTGAACTTTTAAGAGAACCTTTGTCTTTAATGCCTGAAATAGATTCCATTGATTATGAAAAGCATATTTTAAACTGGTTGAAAAAAGTAAAACTGGATCCTGCAGTACTCGATCGTTTTCCCCGGCAATTGAGCGGGGGAGAAGCACAACGTGTTTGTATTGTACGTGCATTGATGCGTAAACCAGAGTTTTTAATTTGCGATGAGCCTACATCAGGCCTTGATGTATCAACCGAATGGGAGATCATCAATCTCATCAGGCAAATGCAAACCCAACATAATCTTTGTGTTTTGTTTATGACCCACAATTTATACTTGCTGCCTGCCCTGGCTGACAAGATTGGTATTATGCACCATGGTGAAATGATAGAATCCGGTACGGTTAACCAGGTATTTAGAAATCCAACCAAGCCGTTTACAAAAGAGCTGGTTAAAAATACATTATTAAACAGGAATTTATGATAGAATATGCATTAAAGCGAATTGTATCCGGACTTTTGCTTGTCGCAGGATTGATGATTGTGACTTTTTTTCTGGTACGTCTCAGTCCCGGCAATCCTGCTGCAATTGCTTTTGATCCTACGCGTTCAGTAGATGCTATGAGCAGGCTGGAAAACGCCTGGGGATTAGACAAGCCGTTGCTGGTTCAATTTGGTGCATGGATTTCAAGCATTTTTCATGGTGATTTTGGTGTTTCGTACGCTAATCATCGTACAGTTGTTTCAATATTAAAAGAAACTGTACCCAATACGCTGGCTCTGACTTTGCCGGCACTATTTTTTCAATTGCTCTTTGGTATTGCTTTGGGTGTAATGCAAATTTTGAATGTAAACAGCTGGATCGATCGGCTCACCAGTATCTCAACGCTTGTGTTGTATGCCGTCCCATCATTTTGGATTGGTATTTTGTTGATTATGCTATTTTCGCAAAAACTTGGTTGGCTGCCGTCATCGCAAATGATTTCGTTTACTGCTAATGATTTACCATTCTGGTCGCAAATGGGAGATCGAATAGCTCATGCCTTTTTACCTGTTTCAACTATGGTTTTGGCTTCTTTGGGAATAACCAGCAGGTATATTCGTAACGGGCTTGCTGGAATTATGGATCAAACATTTATCATGGCTGCCCGTGCACAGGGCTTTGGTCATAAAGAAATTGTAATGCGTCATGCGCTCAAGAATACACTGGTACCTGTAATCACGATTACCGGGCAGCATATACCGGCATTAATTTCCAGTTCCGTGATTATAGAGCTGGTCTTTTCATGGCCGGGTATGGGCCGCTTGATGATCAATTCAGCCTTTGCGAGAGATTATCCGGTGATCATTGCATGTACATTTTTAATGTCATTATTTGTTGTGCTGGGAACTTTGATTGCAGATTTAATCAGTGCAATGGTTGATCCCAGAATTCAAACAGGACGTATTTGATGCAACTTAAAGGAAAAAATATTCCGGTATCATTTGTCTTGCTGCTGATATTGCTTATCAGCTTGATTGCAGGACCGTTGTTGATCGATTACGATCCTGTAACTCATGATCTGGGAAATTCATACCATGCTCCAAATACAGGGCACTTGATGGGCACTGATAAATTTGGTCGTGATGTCTTGGCAAGAGTGCTGTATGGCGGAAGGATTTCGATATGGGTTGCATTATTATCTGTGAGTCTGTCACTTTTAATTGGAATTCCCTATGGATTGTTGAGTGGTTTTTTTGATCGATTTGATCTGGTTTTGAATAATGTTATAAATGTGTTTATGGCGATTCCACAATTTTTGTTGATCTTGTCTGTAGCCGCTGTATTGGGTAAAAGTTCGGTATTGTGGATTGTATTGATTATTGCGCTTTTTAGCTGGATGGATATTGCGCGCTTGGTTCGCAATCAAACGCTTGCTTTAAAGCATAAAGATTTTATTCTTGCGGAAACTGTTATTGGCATCTCTAAAATGAGATTGTTATTTAAGCATTTACTGCCAAATTTAATGGGTCCGGTTGCTGTATCTGCAACCCTGTTATTTGGTAATGTGATCCTTGTTGAATCTGCATTGAGTTTTGTTGGTTTGGGTGTTCAACCACCCACCCCGAGTTGGGGAAATATCATCAATGAAGGCAGGCAGGTATTAATTGACGGCTGGTGGATCAGTGTGTTTCCCGGAGTGGCCATTGTTGTATCAGTTTTGTTGATTAATTTGTTTGGAGAATATTTACAGGAAAGATTTTTTAAATACTAGATTTTCTTTGTTTTAGAGAATTAACAGCTTTGACCATAGCAGAGTACGTAAAAACAACAAGTTGGGCTGTTAAATTAATGTTGAAATACTATTAAATATTCAACATTTGTAAAGGTCTTGTTAAAAGAATAGGTTTTGTTTTGTGCTGTCTTTGCGGCACAATATTTGTACTCAAATTAGTGGATAACCGTAAGGTTAACCAATTGTTATTTTATGATTTTGCTGTAAAGCGCATTAGGAGGCTTTATAATGTTCACGGATAAAGACAGGGAACTGTTTCCAAAAGAAGAAGCTGGTGCTGAAAATGATTTTATGGATCTGATAAGTCAGTTTGATCAGGAAATTGAAGATCTGGATGAAGAGATTGAAGCGCAGGAGGAAGACAGTTCTATAGGCGATTGGAATTTTATTTCCAAATTGCTGGAAACATTCCGGTTGATGAACAGTTCTCTGGATATAAAAAGAGTTCTGCTACATGTAATGGATGCCGCTATTTCGGTTATCCATGCTGAGCGTGGATTTCTGGTGTTGAAAAACCAAAAGGGAGAGATGGAATTCAAGATTGGTCGTGATGCTGATAAAAAGATTTTGAATGACACCGAGTTTAAAATCAGTAACAGCTACCTGCACGAAACCATCCGCAAAAAAGAGATTGTTTATATTGAAGATGTTTTTTCAGATCAAAATTACTCTCCCACTCAGAGTGTGCGTCAATTAAAACTGCGCAGTATTGTCTGCTGTCCTATGTTTATTAATGGTGAATTGATTGGTGTCATTTACGCTGACAGCTCTCAACCACTTATTGGTAAATCCAAGATCAAGAAGCAGTTGTTTCAACTGTTTGCAGATCAGGCTGCAGAAGGTATTCGCAATGCTCAGTTATACCAAAAAGTCAAAGTGTCTTATGAGCAGTTGGAGAATGCACAGGACCGTATGATTTACGCGGAAAAAATGGCTGCTCGTGGAAAGATGGCTGCACGTATTGGTCACGAGTTGAACAACTTGTTGTCAATCATTTATGGTAACCTTGAGCTGGCTATACACTATCTGGTGAATGAGGGAGATACCAAAAAGGTTTTAGGACACCTGGAATTTGTTGCCAAAAAACTTGATAATATGACCCGATTCTCACAGGGATTGATGAACAATTCACATCTGGAAACCAAAATTGAACCTTGTAATCTGAATCAGCTTGTTCATGATTTTATGGAATTTATCCGTCCGGTTTATAAAAAATCGGGTGCCAGTTTTGAACAGGATTTTGATCCGGAAGTACCAGAGATTGATGTCGACAAGGGACAGATCCAACAGATCTTTTACAATATTACAAAGAATGCTATCGAAGTCCGACCGGATACTCATATTACATTTAAAACACGTTATTTTGAAAAAGACAATTGTGTTGACATTTGTATTCAAGATACGGGCCCTGGTATTGAAAAATCAAAATTGAGTCAGATCTTTACGCCTTTGTTTACTGACAAGGCAGAAGGTCATGGATTTGGTCTCAGTATCTGTCAGGCTATTGCCAAAAAACATGGTGGCTCCATTGTTGTTGATAGTGAACTGGGAATAGGTTCAACATTTACTATTTCTTTGCCTGTTTATCAAAAAGATAAAAAAGGATTACAAGTAGAAAAACTGAATGTTTCTGACGACATCATTTATTAAGGGACAGTTTGTGAAAATTAAAATATATTCAATTCTGCTTTTGTCTGTATTGTTGGGTATTTTTCTATTCTCATGTGAAAAAAATGCCACCAGGGATGTTTTGATTATTGGTGTTCCGGGTGATACAGATTCCTTTAATCCTCTAGTCACAACCTCACGGTTTGGTTCTGAATTATCAAAAATGTTGTTTCAGTCTCTGTTAATTGAGCAACCGGATTTTGTTAGTTTTGAGCCGGCGCTTGCCAAGTCCTGGGAGATGATGGATAATGACAGCCGAATTCGCTTTCATCTTAGATCTGATGTGCTTTGGTCTGATGGTGAGCCTTTGACCGCGGCAGATGTTGAATTTACTTTTCAATTGCAGACGAACCCTGATATTGGATGGGCTGGCGCAAATGTTAAAGAACATATTTCTCAAGTTAGTGTATTAAATGATTCAACCATTGATTTTTATTTTGATACTCTATATCCCTATCAACTTATGGATGCCTGTGAAGGTGTTATCGTTCCCAAGCACATCCTGGGTGATAAATCTGCAGAGCAGATAAAAGCTTTTGATTTTACACTGGATGGTGTGTTCTCGGGTCCTTATGTTATACAATCCTGGGTACCAAATCAATTTATTGAACTGTTGAAAAACGAAAAATTCGCAGTTGCTGGTTTACCCAAACTTCCACGGATTGTATTTAAAATAGTACCTGATAAAACACAACTCTTGACGCAGCTCAAAACCGGTGAAATCCATTTTATGGAAGGTGTACCACCGGATAACGCTGATTTTAGTAATTCACCACAACTGCGTTCCGAGCATTTTCCATATGCTCAGTTTAATCAAATATCATGGAATACAAGCAGACCCTTATTTGCAAATGCCCGTGTCAGAAGAGCGTTAACAATGTCAATTGACCGTGCAGCTCTTGTACAGCATTTGTTAAAAGGATATGGTAAAGTTTATGACAGCCCCATACATCCCATGTTGTGGGCTTATGATCCCGAACTAAAATCGATTCCTTTTGATCCCCAGGGTGCAAAAAGTTTGTTAAAAGAAGAAGGCTGGACTGATAGTAATAATGATGGCTGGCTGGATAAAAAGGGAAAAGATTTTGAATTTCAACTCATGACCAACATTGGCAGCCAGGTAAGAGAAGATGCGCTGGTGATGATTCAGGAAATGCTAAAACAGGTAGGAATCAAAGTTGTTCCGCAGCGTCTTGAATGGTCGGCTTATGTTGAAGATTTAATGTCCCGCGATTTTGATGCCTTGTTATTGGGTATGATGTCAGCAACCAAAGTTGATGTTTATCCGGTATGGCATTCTTCAATGATCGAAGCTCCCGGTTTCAATTTGTCATGTTATCAGAATAAGCGAATCGATGAAATTATAGAACAGGCCCCTGACATATTGGAGCCAGAAAAATCCAAACCTTTGTGGTATGAATTTCAGGAAATCATTGTTCAGGAACAACCTGCAACATTTTTGTGGATTCCTGAACGGATCGTTGGAATGGATAAGCGTTTGCAGGGAATGCAATTTTCTCCTGTATCCACTTTTTTCAACATAGCACAATGGTATTGGGAATAACAAAAAAATGGTTTAAATGGAAAATACAGTTTTTCAATCTCCTGAACTAAAGTCGAAAACTGTGGATGATGTGATAAACGGCCGTTATCGGGTGGTAAAGGAACTGGGCCGTGGGGGGATGGGAATTGTTTTTCTTGTTGAGGATACAGCACGTGACAATGAGAACATTGTTCTCAAAGTCTTTCACGCAAAACATTCAGATCCAGAAATTATAGAATCTTTGCGTCGGGAATTTGCTATTTTATCCGCACTCAGGCATCCAAACCTGGTTCGGGTAATTGATTTTGGCAAATTTTCTGATCGAGACGAGTATTTCTATACTATGGAATATGTGAATGGCAAAGATTTTTTTGATGCCGTTCATTCCTTTTCCAGTGAAATTCTGGTAAATTTATTTATACAGCTTGTACAGGCTCTGGGGTATATACATGCTTCGGGAATATTGCACGGTGATATAAAAAGCGAAAACATCATGGTTTATCATGATGAAAAGGGGAATCCCAATATCAAAGTGATGGACTTTGGTCTTGCCGTACGAAAAGATGAAAATATAAAACTCAAGCAGACCCTAAGTGGTACTCTGGAATATATGGCACCTGAACTTTTCCAAAAAGCGCCGGTAACCTTTTCTACAGATCTTTATGCCGCAGGTATTTTAATGTACTGGGCCTTGACCGGAAAAGCCCCTTTCCATGGAAGTCCGGATGATATTAAAACAGGGCATTTACGCTCGCTGCCCAAAAGATTTTCTGCACAGGGTGTAGATCTTTCCGATAAACTTGAATCCGTTATTTTCAGACTCTTGTCTAAAGATCCATTGGAACGATTTGGAAGTTGTGAAGAATTGTTAACTGCTTTGGGTGTGGAAGATTATGATTCTGCAAAAACACGTGACCTTATTTCTCCATTAATTATGGATGCTTTTTTAAAGTCGCGAGATGCAGAAATTCAAAAATTGTTGCTGCAAATATCAATTGGCTTATCACAGCATGATGACGTAATTAATTTCATTACAATAAATGGCAATGAAGGCTCGGGAGCATATCGGATTTTGCAGGATGTGAAATCCAAAATGCAATTGGATAATATTTCAGTTTTGGAGAGCTGGTGCCGTGATGACAAGGGTTCTCTGTATCAACCATTTGTTGATGCTTTTAAAGGATATCCCGATATTGAAAAACTCGTTTCGGAAACCGAAGAAGAGCTGTTGGCAATTCGTCAAAATCGTGATGATTACGAGCTCAGACGTTTTCGATTTATGGAAGAATTTTCAAATCTGGTTCGGGATCTCAGCAGAAGAAAACGTATCGTTATTATTTTACGTAATCTTGAACAAGCCAACAATGCAGTTCTGGACCTGATTTATTATCTTGGCCGTTCGCTGGTTCATGATAAAGTGTCTATTGTAGTGACGATTACCACAGACCGACAGTCTGATGAAGCTGCATTGAATATCCAAAAGGGGCGTGATTCGCTTGCCGCTGTTTATGATTTTCGTGTAAAGCGTTTAGAAGAATCAGAACTTGAACAACTTTTGCAAACAGCCTTCAAGCCTTCATTGTTTCCTTCCGGATTTTATCAGCAATTGTATGGTAAAAGTGGTGGAAATGTTGAGATTGTGGCTGCTATTGTAACTGCTTTGAATAACGCGGGTTTCTTTATCCGATCTGATAAAACCTGGATGATGAGTGAAACTTATGATCTGGAAACATTGGACCTTTCCAGTATCAATGCGTTGTATCTCAATACATTTAGAAACCTTTCAGAACTCCAAAAAGATATATTACAAAACATTGCTGTCTATGATTCTGCAATTGAAAAACGATTACTGATTCACCTGGTCAATTGTGATGAAAATGAATTTCAACATAATATAGAAATATTGATGGACAAGCGCATTCTGCTTGAACATCACGACAAGCTGGGTACGGTTTACAGCTTTTTATCTATTGCTTTTAGAGACGCGGTAATGGGACAATTGTCTGATACTGTTAAATCTGATATCACAGACAAAATTGCCGTCTATTTATTAGAGAGTACAGACCTGGAATATTCTCCTGATCAAAAAGCTATGCATTTTTTAAGAGCGGGCTATATTGATAAAGGGATACCGCTTGCATCTCAGGCTATTAATATTTTAAAAAATTCCAACTCGTACAGACGTGCACTGGTTATTGCACAGCTTGCTTTGGATCAGTGTCCTGAAGGTAAACAAAGACTTGTTCGTTATTTTAAGCGTAATGTAGCGGATCTAAAAGATTTGTTGGGAGATTCAAATACTGCTCTTGATTTGTATAGCGAATTGTTGCCGGTATACAAAGCCGGTGTTGCAAAATCTGCCCTTGAAAGACGAATTTCTGATCTTTATCAGAAAATTGGTAATGTTGATCAGGCAGATGAAGCGTTAAATCGTGCATTAAAACAGGCTCCTGAAAGCGCTATTATAGAACGTGCTTTGATTTTGAGAGAATTGGCATGGTTGTCAATTATGAGAGGCAATTATCAGGAAGCAATTCAGTTGGGTGAAAAGGCACTGAATTTGTTACCTGAAAACTCGCCATCTCGTATTATGGCTTTGACATTGAATACATTGGGTGGAGCTAGCTTTTATTCAGGAAATATTGAATATGCGATCAAATATTTTGCAAAAAGTGCTTCAGTTAAGAAAGAAATGGGCGATAAAAAGAGTATGGCTGCAACCCTGAATAATTTGGGTATAGTATACAATGTTTCCGGTAATCCTGAAAAAGCCAGTACATACTGGCGCTCCAGTATGGAGGTGATGGAAGAAGCCGGTGACTGGGCAGGCCTTGCTGAAAATTATAATAATTTGGGCATTCTGTTGATGGAAAGTGGACAATATGAACGTGCTCTGAATTATTTTAAAAAATGTAAAGATTTAAAAAACCGAATTGGTGATATTCGTGGATTGGTTGCATCGCATTGCAATATTGGTGAATTGCTTTTCCTGCGTGAGGACTATACGAATGCTCTGAATGTTCTTGATGAAGGAATAAAATTCTCTGAACGTATCCGAAGCGAATCTACAAAAGCTGAAATGCTCTATCAAAAAAGTCGTGTATATGTTGCTTTATATCAGGTAGAGCAGGCCCAAATGTCAATAGATGCCTGTTTAAAAATAACAGAATCTTTGAATGATAAATCCAAACTCGGTGAATATCTGGTAATGAAATCCAGAATAAAATTTCTTGAAATTGGTGAATTTGAGAACCAGTATCTGCTTGAAGCCAAAGCGATGTCTGACAATGACTCCAATATTATGCTGAAAATGCAGATAGAAATGCAGTATTTACAATATTATATTGAACAAGGTCAAATGGCAAATGCTTTAAAGATATTGCCATCATTGCAAAAGGTTATAGAAGATTCTAATTTCAAGTGGTATAAATTGCAAATAATGATCTTGTTTGCAAACGCAATGTACAAAGCGCAGAAACCTATAGAAGTGATTGAGAAAACTCTGGACCGTGCAGAAGAAATTGCGCAATCGATGGGGTTAATGCTGCAAGTAAAAAGCATTTATTATCTTCGAGGTAAGATGTATTTCAAAGCCGGAGATAAAATCAAGAGTTATAAATGTTTCCGTAAAGCATACCAATGTTTAAAGTTATGTTTGACTCATATCGAACCAGACTCTTATAAGCAATCATTAATAAAATATCCGGAAAATATGGACTTGCTGCAAAGTATAAAGACAGTCAAAGCATCAATGTGATGTTTTATTGTCCCATAAAATCAACAGTTGTCCAGCTAGAGCAACATAAACATAGATCTTTGAGTAATTTTCGGGTAGTTTTTTGATTATATTTGAAAATTTGAATATTTTTCTTTGAAATTATGTAAAAAATCAGTATAAATAATTAGATATTGCGTGATTTTTTGCATTTTTATAGGTTTTTCGATGTTCTTTTGACAATTTCTGGCCTACAATTTGCTTGTTATAAAGTAAATTTAAAAAAGACCCCTAATCACAATCAAAATAAATAGTAAGAGGAGAGAGAGATGAAACATTTAAGAGGGTTGTTGTTCGTAGCGATCATGGTGATCGTAGGTTTGCAACTAACCGGTTGTGAAAAAATGCCGAATGCACCATTGGCAGATGTAACACAGAGTGATGATGATGGGATGGGGGTGGATCAAATAGCTGGAATTACTGGTGTTGACGAGTTACCTTATGACGATTTCACTATCGTTAAAACCTGGAAAACAAGCAAAAAAATCAATTACCGCAAAGGTGGATGGATTGGCAAACGCAATATTGGTTACTTGTATGTACCTCCATTCTCCATGAGCTCAAAAAGCAATACTCGCATTTATGCTCAAGCAGATTTGACTTCTGATGGTGATTTAATTTTTACTTTTGATCCTTCAGGTTTAGAGTTTACACCCAGTGCGAAACTGGTTATGAATTTTCAAGAACTTCAAAATGATAACGTTTCTCTGTGGAACTGGAACGGATCTAAATGGGTCAAAGTTTCCAATTCAGCAGCAGCAAATGATTCCAAATTCAAATGGGACAGAGGCCGTCAATGTGTAACATTTGATATTGAACATTTTTCGATTTACTTGATTACAAAAGATTGATGTAAATACAACAGGGCCCTACTCGGGCCCTTTGCTTTTTATATAGCTAATATAGCAGGATAGTGTGGTGTGGAGGATGTCGGGCAATGAAGAACGACTTAAATAAAGAACTCATTCGTGATGATGAACATTTTATTGACTTTCAACAAGAAAATCTGGATTTCAAAGATCACGATAAATATCAACTTGATCCTACCCTGGACCACTCCCCGGAACATTGGGATTATATTTCAACCGTAGTTAACAGCTTTGGTCAAATCTATTCAACCCTAAGTCTTGATGAGGTTCTGGAATCTGTAATTGATTCTCTTATTTCTGTTATTCAGGCAGAAAGAGGTTTTTTATTATTAAAAACACCTCAGGGACGACTTGAATTTAAAATTGCTCGTGATGCAAATCATAATAATCTGGACAAGAAAAATTTCAAGATTGTAAAAAATATATTATTAAAAACTTATCAACACAAAGCCATCTATTACTTTGATGACGTATCCAAAGTACAATTATTCCCCAATAAACATCTGGATTCCAAGAGTATTATCTGTTGTCCGTTAATCATTGATAATGATATCCTGGGATTAATTTATGCAGATAGCGAGAATCCATTAATTGGTGATTCCAAAATTAAACAGGAATTGGTACAGCATTTTTCAACCCAGGCAGCTATTGCAATTCGAAATGCCATGTTTTATCAATTGCAGGAGCAATCTTTTGTCAGTCTTTCAAATACGTCTGGTGCATTAATAGATGTTGAAAAAGTTGCTGCTGAAACCAAAGTTGCAGCAAGCATAGGTCATCTTTTGAATAATTTTCTCCTTGAAACCAGCAGCAGTCTTGAACTGGTTACCCGCTATTTGGAAAAAAATGCAAATCTGGATCGCGTTGCAGACAAGTTGGGTAATATATCATTTTTGTTAAAAGAATTGCAGAGCATGTCAAATGGATTGGTTGATAATATCAGAATAGAGACCCGGCTTGCCAATTGTAGTATAAATGATCTTGTTAAAGAGTTTATGGATTTTATACATACTATTTATGCAAAGAATAATCCTATTTTTGATGTTCAGATACAAAGTGATATCCCTGATGTTAAAATTGATAAAACCCAGATGCATTTAGCATTGTATAATATTTGTAATTTTTTCATAGAGAAAACCAATATTTATAACTTTAATCTGCAAACCTGCTATAATTCTGATCAGGGTAGAGTAAAGTTGTTATTCAGCAATCGGTTTAAAGGTCTTGATAAAAGCGAGTTGAAACAATTGTTTCAGCCTTTGACAAATGTAGAAGCCGATTTGGAAAATCGTTTTGGTCTCATGATATGTAAAGAAATTATTGTAAAGCATAAAGGATCGTTCACTGTGGAGAATCTTGAACATGGAGTACGGTTTATTATAAGCTTGCCCGAAATTTAACGATCATTCAGGTTGTGATCAGCTCCTCCAAAACGCCGGTTTATTATTAACCGGCGTTTTTTTTATCTGCTTAAATTTTTTTGCCTCTTTAATTTTCATAAATGCTGATTCTTTTCCAAAATTTTTATAGATGTTTTCTGACCAGACAAAAGTCTGTGGAACATCTTGCATGAATGCTATTTTCGTTGGAAAAAGTAGTCCTGGTATATGATTAATGTCTGTAAATCGCAGACAGTTGAGCATTTCAATAGCAGGCCCGGTTCCATCTTTTGCAGATGCTGAATTTTGGGATTCAGGAGGATTTTGTAAAAGCAGCGCGTTAATCGTACCATCTAACAATGCAGCATATAATGCTGTAACTGTCATATCATCTTTGGCTGCAATTTGTATTTTATTAGAATCAACACCTTGTAAGCTTTTGCAAAATTCAATACTTTTTAAAAGATCATATACCTGCATACTGGCTATTGTTCGTCCTGTCCAGGCAGCTGCACGGCGGATATGCCATTGCAGTTCCGGTGCCCACCCGGCTTCACCTACACCACGGACTTCTAAATATGCCACATTCATATTATAAGCCAGTTCTCCAATGAATCCTTCTGCTTCCCATCGTTGGGCATTGGCATTTCGTAGTACGATTAAAATTGGATTAGGCTCGTCTTGCGGATGTTTCCAATGGATGTCAATTTTGAGCCGCCAATCCTGTTCTGATACAAAACTGTATACGGTTCGTCCATACTCACCACCATCTAAAGTCCTGAATTCAAGGCGCGGATTGAGTTTAACCGTTTCCTCTGGAAAAGCTCCAAAGGTTTGTTCCTTTAGATTATTGATTACCCAGTCCCGATGTTTTTCCAAGTCTTCGAGTGTGGCAATTTTAGGTGCAATTGCAGGTTTGATAAATGAATCCTGTATGGTTGTTGTTCTGTCACCAGGAAAGGGACCATTGATAAAGATTTTTAATTCTTCCGCAGTCAGTTGCTTTTCCGGATCTTCATCGACATCTGCTATATCCGCATAATACACATCCTTGTTCATGAGATGTTTGAGGAAAAACGAAAAGATCTTTTGTCTTGATGTTTTGTGATAAGAGTGTCCACCGGGAGATTCAACAAGACTAATGTTTTCTTTGGCATCAAATAATTCGTAAAAATCTTTTAATCGAAAATAGATGTCTCTTACGGACTCTATGGTGTTGAGACCATCCCGGTTTGCCTGTCCAATTAGCAAAGGTTTGGGGGCAAACAATGCTCCGATATCTGTAAAATCCCAGAGATACGTGTTGGGTGGCATCATGCAGTCACAATGTCCGTCAATAGTGCGTGTATGGATCTGTGCTTCCAGTGTGCTGGCACCGCAGACAGGTGCAGCGGCTTTGATGCGGGGATCAGCAGCGGCAATATACCATGATTGTGAACCACCTCCGGAAATACCGGTTACACCCAATCGTTCAGGGTCTACTTCAGGTCGTTCGCATAAAAGATCGATTCCGCGAATTGCATTCCAGAGTTCTACACCGCCGGGAGTATAGCCCAGACTGTACCAATTGAACAAGCCGTTTGCATAACATCCCCAATGCTCACCCCGAATTTCACCCCATTGAATGGTTTCAATGATGAGGCAAACAAATCCCAGTTCAGCAAATCGACGTGCGTGAGGCTGATAATGGACTTTTTGCGTGCGTGAATGTCCGCACACATAGAGAATTGCAGGGCGGGGAGTACTGGTATCATCAGGGATATACAGATCGGCAGGTACGTATAGATTGGGCAAGGACTGATAATGCAGTTTGACGATCTTGTATCCCTGTTTTTGTATGGTGCCCACAATTTCAGTCTTGAGGGGTGAGCGTTCACCATTGAGGGGAACATCTATGAGGCCCATCATACTCGTGAACTGTTTGTATTTTTCGTCTCGTATTTGCTTCCATTGTTCACTGCTGTTAATGTTTGAAAGAGAGTTATGGGTGATTTCACTGGCAACACGGTTCAGGTATTGACGGATGTTGTTACTTTGATCATGTGAGGCACTTTTTTCAACAGGTAATGATTGAGCCTGGAGATTTGAAAAGAATAGTGTGGTGAGAAACAAATAGAATACAATGCGGTCCATAACAGATCCTCCATTGAATAACATGGGATGCAAATATGATTTATTTATGAAAAATATATTTGCATTCATTGGAAAAATTTTGTAATATAAAATTAGTAATATTATATAGTATATATGATTTCATTTATATAAACAAGATTTTTTCCTGCTTTTTAGGGGCGGGTCAAGAATTTCCCCACTTAAAAAACTACAATCTCATTTCTTCATTAAATTTTTGGCAGTTGTCTTTATTGCCATACTATTTATATTTTTTAATAATTTTATTATAATTTGTAAAGGGGAGACTCTGATGAGACGAGTGATATTGAGCTTTTTGTTCTTTTGTTGTGTGATTGTAAATATTGGTTTTGCACAAGAGAATGAAAAAAGAATACCTATTGAACATGAATATATACCTCGAGCTGAGCTTGAGGAGTTGATAAAAGAAAGTGGTGCGGATGATTATGCAAACTTGCCTAATTATCCATTTGTCTATAAAATAAAATTAACTGGATCTAATGATTATAATGAAGGTACTGATTTCCTTTGGAAACTTGAAACTGCACCGTCTTTGGTGATTGGTAAACTTTATTCTGAAGAAGATGTGGGATGTGGTAATATTGATTTAGGGATTAATTTGTCTTATCGCACCAACCCAGATTCGTGTTTAATTCTTAATTATCGCAATGCAGAAGAATGGTTTAACATTACACAGTACTTTGCATATAAAAAAACATATTTTTCTATGTTTCAAAGTGTCAAGACGCATGTGTATGCAAGAATTGATATTTGGATTGGTTCATATTCATCTTTGGGGGACGAGATTGTTTATGAAGACTATGGAGATTGTAAGCCCTCATTTACTATTAATGCCTATACGACTGATCATACTGCAATAATAGATCAGCAAACAATTACGAGTTCTGATTTTAATAATTTTATGAGTAATACGTTGCCATCTCAATATTTGGAAAAATTAGATGCACCTTATGTTTGCGAGCTCAAGATTGCGGGTTTACCCAAAGAGCATAGCCATGAAACTGTTGTGGAATATATTACTGCTTATCTGGAGCAGACTCCGCTGGCTGTTATTGGCCGAGCCATATCTAACAATGGTAATATTTGTAAAATAGGGCCAGATTCTGATAGTGCTGTTGAAATGAATGATGTGAATTGGCAGGAAATTGATTATTTGTTTACTCAAGAATTGTATTTCAAGACTGAATTATCAACTAATGATCCGCAAGATACTACTGGTGTGATTTTGTGGATGAGCTTTAATAAATCTTTGGGTGAGTATATTACCTTTGATAAAAACAATGACAATACAAACTATCCTGATATTTTTGAAATAACCGGTTACAAACTGCAAAATGATAAACAAACAGAAATTTTTGGTTATAATCCTATAACGCAAAACCAATTTCAAGAGTTGTTGAAAAATGACGGGGCAGAGGCTTTTGCTGATCAATTTACTCAAGGCAATTTTTTAAATATTGTGTTAAAAGGTTCACTGGATTTTGAGAATTCTGTAAAACTAGCAATGCAGTTGGAAGATTCTCCGGATGCTGCTATTGGTAGAGGGAACGGTCAGATAAATCCACAATCTGCTATTGGTGATGCAATAAACAACCAACATAATGTGAGTATTGATGGTTGGGAAAATTTGACAGATGTCTGCAATTCAGCAGAATTATATACAATTCTGACTAATGAGCAAAATGCTGTAAATGCTGCTGAATTGTCTCTCTGGTTTGGGTTTGAAGAAAAACCCGGTAACTCGATTGTTTTTCAGAATTTAATGGGTTACGAATATCCTGACTCTATCATTATTTTACCGTATCGTATTACTACCGATACCGTGCGTCATCAGATCACAGCAGGTGATTCTGTTCTGTATCAACCGGGATTTTTACAGATATGTGACAGCTATTACACTGATCGGGGCTATCATATCACATCAGTACCTGACAGTTTGATGGGATTATTGTGGCTGCAATTGCCCAATGACCAAAAAAGTAATACCTCAGATACCCTGTGTACAGTACGTTTGAATGGCAACGGAACTGTTTATATTGCTTATGACAGCCGTGCCGCATCTTTGCCAAACTGGATTGCTGACCAATATACAGCTACTGGAGATCAGATTGGAATCAGCGATGAAGCAGAATACTTGGATTTATATAAAAGAAAAGTCACCTCTGGTGAATTGATACTTGGCGGCAACCTGGCTGAAGGTGCAAATGGATCTGAATGCCAGTATGTTGTGCTGTTGGATATTCCCGAGACACTGCCACCGGTTGCGGATTTTACCCATCTGCCCAAATCCGGTGAGGCACCGCTTACCGTACAGTTTACAGACCAGTCCACAGGATTGGTAGAAAATTGGGCATGGGACTTTAGCGATGGAGAAAGCAGTACCGAGCAAAATCCAGAGCATACTTTTGCAGCAGCGGACACCTATTATGTAACTCTGACTGTCAGCAGTACAGACGGTAGTGACAGCAAAACCGATACGGTATACGTAACCGATGCAACTCCGGTAGCTGCGTTCAGCGCAGATACAACAAGTGGAGAAAATCCATTAACAGTTTCATTTACAGACGAATCATCAGGCTCTATCAATGCGTGGAGCTGGGATTTTGGTGACGGTTCCACCAGTACTGAACAGAATCCTGTGCATGAATACACTGCTGTAGATACATTCGATGTAAAGCTGACGGTTACTGGTCCCAATGGGGCGGACCAGATTATAAAAGAAGACTATATCATTGTGGTTGAACCGCTACCGGTCGCGCAGTTTGCAGCGGATATAACAGAAGGGTCTGTCCCCTTGACAGTGCAATTTGCAGACAGTTCCAAGGGTACTATTACCTCATGGTTCTGGGATTTTGGTGACGGTAATACCAGCACAGAACAACATCCGTTGCATGTTTACACCAAAGTGGATACATATACGGTAACACTAAAGGTCACGGGACCGGGGGGCATAGCCAAATTGTCCAAGACCGATTATATCAAACTCCAGTTCCCTACGGGTATTGCAGGCTTGTCTGAACAACCGACGACATTTGCGCTGTACGGCAATTATCCCAATCCGTTTAATCCGACTACGAATATCACGTTCGATGTTCCTACTGCACAACATGTATCCGTTAGCATTTATAACATCAACGGCAGTCTGGTTGAAACGCTGGTGGATGAGCACAAAGCTTCCGGCAGGTACACGATTAACTGGCAGGCAGGCAACCGGTCGTCAGGAACATACTTTATCCGGATGGTGACGGAAGGATATACGAAAATTCAAAAATGTATTTTGTTGAAATAATTTGATTATTATCTGGTCCGTATAAAAGCGGGCCAGTGATTGATATTTATTATCGAAACGGGGTTGAAATGAAGTTTTGGCAGATTTTTATTCTGGTTATATTTTGCTTTGGAGCAAGTCTGGGTTTTGGGAAAGAGAATGACCTTGATACAATAAAAGAGCAGCAAGATATTGACAATGTTGATGATGAATCTATTAAATTTAATATTCCAATAGAATATAAGCAGTTAACGAAAAGCGAATTTGATCAAATCCTGACGGATGATGGAGCACAAGCTTTTTCAGATCGATTTGAGTTTCATAATGCATTTCGTATTCATATAACCGGTCCTGTGAATAATGATACAATCGTCCGTTTTCGTTTGAATCTTAGTTCTTTTAACCAACTTGTTATTGGAAAAAGCCAGAATACCACAGATAATAAAACAGCCAAAATACAATTTTGTGAAAATGATGGTTTTGTTTTTGATGCTTCAAATACCAATACATGGTTAAATATTCTCGAGCCTTATCACGTTAACGACGATTATTTTTTCGTTACTTTGAGTGCAATTGCTCAAAATGAGGAACCCATTGAGCTGGACATATGGGTGTGTCAGACTATAAAAGTTAGAGATAGTGTTGTTGGTTATTATTATGATGAAGAGAATGGTGCTTCTATAACCATTCAGGCATATGATATTATTGATGCGCACAGTTCTGTAGCAATTAATAATCAAGATATTGATAGGATTGGTTTGGACCAGTTGCTCACTGAACAGGGTATTGAGGATTTTAAACATTTATTTACTCAGAAACATATTTATCGGATTCATTTGAATGGTCCAACCAATCTATATTCATATGGCTCTCTAACAAAGTTGAATTTTAATCAGAATGTCCCGGTTTTGGTTGGCAAAGTTACAAAAATTTATTCCAATAGTCACGATTACGTAAAAATTGGTCCCAGTTCTGTCGATCTTTATAATTTCAATACAGAAGAATATTATATTTGGACTGATTTTACACATTTGTGTGGCGAAAACTCTATGTATGTTCTTTTGGTGGAAGATGATATTTCGCACTCACGACCCAATTTCATATTCTGGATAGGACTGGATGAATCTCTAGGCAGCTATTTGAACCATGAACAATTTAGGAATGGATTAACGCGTATTTATATCGATGGTTGGCATCTGGTTTCAGATCAGAAATATACGTCTACCATGGATTTTGGTTTTGATCCCATTTCCCAAAACGAGTTAAAAAGCATGTTGAATGATGATGATGCAGGTTATTTTATTTCTATCATGGACAAACCCTATCTTTATAATATTAAACTCATTAACGGTGTTGATACTGATAAACCCGTGAAAATGAAATTGGGGCTGCAAGAGGCACCAGTATCCTGCATTGGTAAAGGTTCCGGAAGTACAACACCTCAGGCAGCCATTGGAGATGCAATTAATAATCAATACAATGTAGACATGGAAAACTGGGAAGATCTGACAAGCATTTGTAATAATGATACATTGTTTACGATACTCAGTGATAATCCAGGTTCCCAAAAAGCCAGCCAACTCTCACTCTGGTTCGGGTTTGATGATCCTCCCGGTCATGAATTGTTTTATGAAAACCTGGATGGCTATTTTCTACCAGATACAATCAATGTGAATGCCTATCGTGTAGTTGAAAAGCAACCCATAACCCTGATAGGGGTTGATGATACATTGAATTATGCATTTGAATACCTGCAAGAAGGAGACAATTATTACACAGACCGGCAGTATTCTATTCAATCCATACCTGAGGAGCTAAAAGGTCTGGTTTGGTTAAAAACCTCATACAATGAATTTAATAGCAGTTCTGATTCTTTACTCGCTGTGAACATCAAGGCCAGTGGCACTGTTTATATTGCCTATATTAATCCTGAATGGTATTTGCCGGGTTGGTTGAGAAAGGATTTTGTTTTAACGTCATATAAAATTTATCTAAGTGAAACGAGTAGTTATTTTCCGGTTTACAAAAAGGAGGTAACACCCGGTGAGCTGATATTGGGAGGTAACCTGGATGAAGGTTACAGATGTCCATATGTAGTGCTGTTTGAAATACCTGAAGGATTGCCACCAGTTGCGAATTTTAAATATCAACGCAAATCAGGATCGGAACCCTTGACCATGCAGTTTACGGACCAGTCCACAGGATTTATAGAAAATTGGGCATGGGATTTTGGCGATGGCGAGAGCAGCACCGAGCAAAATCCTGAGCATACCTATGCAGTTGCGGATACCTATCATGTTACCCTGACTATCAGCAATGCGGTTGGTGTTGACAGCAAAACCGACACAGTCATTGTAACATATACAGTTCCGGTAGCAGCTTTTCATGCTGATATCAAAAGCGGAGATAAACCATTGACTGTTTCGTTTACAGACGAATCCCCAGGCATGGTTGATACGTGGAGCTGGGATTTTGGCGATGGCTATACAAGTACCGAACAAAATCCTGTGCATGAATACACTACTGCTGATTCCTTTGATGTATCATTGACAGTAAGTGGTCCCGGTGGGTCGGATCAAGTTGTAAAAAAAGATTATATTGTTGTTGTAGAACCAGCCCCAATGGCAGGATTTAGCGCGGATGTTATAGAAGGTTCTGTTCCGCTAACCGTTCAATTCTCGGATACGTCTTCCGGGGTTATAACTTCGTGGTTATGGGATTTTGGTGACGGAAGTTCAAGTACAGATCAAAATCCACAGCACGTATACTCAAAAGTAGATACCTACACAGTAGCGTTGACGGTTACGGGACCGGGAGGGTCAGCGAATTTAGTAAAAACGGATTATATTTCGGTACAATTCCCGACCGGTATTGCGGGAATGTCTGAACAACCAACCAGCTTTGCGTTGTACGGTAATTATCCCAATCCCTTTAATCCAACAACGAATATTACATTCGATGTTCCAGTCGCCCAACATGTAAAAGTGAGCATTTACAATGTCAACGGCAGCCTGGTGGAAACACTGGTGGATGAGCACAAAGCTCCTGGTAGATACACGATCAACTGGCAGGCAGGGCATCACTCTTCAGGAACCTATTTCATCCGGATGGTGACAGAGGGATATAGTAAAATTCAGAAATGTATTTTGTTAAAGTAGTCTGATTATTATCTGGTCCGTTTAAAGGCGGGCCAGGGATTATTATTTTATTGAAAAGGATTTTAAATGAGATTTTGGCAGATTTTTATTATAATTGTTAGTTGCTTTGGACTTGGTTTGGGATTTGCGCAGGAAGTAGAACTTCAAAACCAATCCAATCAAGATGATGTTGAACAGTTGGATGAAGAATGTTTTAATTTTGAAATTCCTATTGAATATCAACAAGTGACAAAACAAGAGTTCGATCAAATATTAACCAGTGATGGAGCACAGGAATTTTCCGATCAATTTACATATCATAATGCTTATCGTATACGTATTACCGGCCCTGTTATTCCTGATTCTCTTGTAAGTGTTGGATTATATGTGGGTCTTTATTACCAGCCTATTTTAGCCAGGTGCAGCAATACAACAGATGAGAAAACAGCAATTATGCAAAACGGCTCTAAAGAAGGTTTTGTTTTTAATGCATCAAATACAGACACCTGGCTGGACATTGAAAAGACTTATCGTTATTTAGAAAACAGTATCCATGTAGATTTTAGTGCAATTGAGCAGAATGAAGAACCCATTGAACTGGATATATGGGTGTGTCAGATTCCATCAGTAGGAAATCAGATAAGAGGGTATTATGTTGATAGACCTGATGGTGCCTCTATATCCATTCAAGCTTATCGTATTACTGACGCGCATTGCACGGAAGAAATCAATAATCATGATATTGATCATATTGGTTTGGACCGGTTATTAACTGAAAATGGCCTTGAAGAATTTAAACATTTATTCACCCAGAAACATATTTATCGTATTAGCATGTCTGGTCCCATGGATGATTATGCTGGTGGCTCAACTACCAAATTACATTTCAACCAGAGTGTCCCGGTTTTAATTGGTAGAGCAAGTATAGATTTAGACGGCTTTTACGAGTCCGTTGAAATCGGATCTAATGAAAGTGGTTTTATCTATTTAAGTGATGAAGATGATACCTATTGGAAGGATTATACACAATATTGTGGCTCAAGTACTATGTATGTTGGATTAAGTGGGGATTGGCAAATGCACACATCTGCAAGTTTTCGATTCTGGATAGGACTCGATGAATCCCTTGGCAGCCATTTGATCCACGAACAATTTAGTAGTGGATTAACGGGTATTTCTATTAGTGGCTATAATCTGGTTTCAGATCAGCCTTATGCATCAACTTTGGAATTTGGTTATGATCCTGTTTCCCAAAACGAATTACAGGGTCTGTTGAATGATGATAATGCGGGTGATTATATTCAATCCCTAAAACAGCCCTATTTGTATCATCTTGAGCTCATAAACAGAGTTGATACGGACAAACCTGTGAAAATGAAAATGGGTATGGAAATAGCTCCTGTTTCAGCCATTGGTAAAGGTTCAGGTACCACCTCACCCCAGGCAGCCATTGGAGATGCTATAACCAATCAACATAATGTTGATATGGAAAACTGGGAAAACTTGACTACTATATGCAATGCAGATACATTGTTTTCGATACTCAGCAATACTCCAGGTTCCCAAAAAGCCAGCAAACTCTCACTTTGGTTCGGGTTTGATGAACAACCCGGCTATAATGTGTTTTATGAAAATCTGGATGGTTATTATTTACCGAATGCAATTGATGTAAATGCCTATCGTGTTGTTGAAAAACAGCCTATACCCCTGATTTCGATTAATGATACGATGCATTGTGAATTAGAATGCCTGCAAGAAGGTGACAAGTATAATACAGACCGGCCTTATTATATTGAATCCATTCCTGACAGTTTAAAAGGTCTGGTTTGGCTCAAAACCCCATATAATGTACTTGATAGCAATCCAGATTCTTTACTTACTGTAAAGGTCAAGGGGGCCGGCACTGTTTATATTGTGTTTTTGAAATATTATTGGGTTTTACCAGATTGGATGAGAAATGGCTTGGTTCAAACACCATATAAAATGTATTTAAGTAAAAGTAACAGTTATTTTACAGTCTTTAAAAGACAAGTGACACCCGGTGAACTGGTATTGGGAGATTACCTGGAGGCAGGCAGCAGGTTCCCTTATATTTTACTGTTTGACATTGAGCAGAGTCCGCCGATTGCGGATTTTACCTATCAGCCCGAAACCGGAAGAGCACCAATAACCTTACAGTTCATGGACCAGTCCACGGGATACATTGAAAGCTGGAACTGGGATTTTGGTGATGGCAAGAGCAGTACCGAAAAGAACCCGGGTCATACATACGTTCTTCCGGATACGTATTATGTCACCCTGACTGTCAGCAGTACGCAGGGTACAGACAGCAAAACTGATACAATTTACATAAAGGATTCCAGCCTGATTGCAGAATTCAGTACCGATACCACAAGTGGAGTGAATCCATTAACAGTCCAATTTACGGATGAATCCACCGGATCCATCAATTCCTGGTCATGGGATTTTGGAGATGGTACTACCAGTGCGGAACAGAATCCTGTACACCAATACACCACAGCGGATACTTTTGACGTAACATTGACCGTATCCGGTCCTGACAGATCCGACCAGATTGTAAAAGAAGATTATATCATTGTTTTTGATCCAGCACCCATAGCAGGATTTACCGCGGATGTCACCGAAGGTGCAGTTCCGTTGATAGTCCAGTTTTCTGATACGTCCTCTGGAGAAATCAACTTTTGGTTTTGGGATTTTGGGGACGGTAATTTCAGTACTAAACAACATCCACAGCACCAGTACTCTCTGGTGGATACATTTACTGTTACGCTTCGGGTCAGCGGACCAACAGGAATATCCAGTGTGTCCAAAACCGATTATATCAAATTGAGTTACAATACCGGCATTGCGGGCATGTCTGAACAACCAACCAGCTTTGCGTTGTATGGCAATTATCCCAATCCTTTTAACCCTGTTACGAATATCACCTTTGATGTACCAAGAGCCCAGCATGTTACCTTGAGCATTTATAATGTCAACGGCAGCCTGGTGGAAACGCTGGTGGACGAGTACAAATCCCCCGGCAGGTATACAATCAACTGGCAGGCAGGGCATCATTCATCCGGTATGTATTTCATCCGGATGGTGACTGAGGGATATAGCAAAATTCAGAAATGTATTTTGTTGAAATAATCTGATTATTGTCTGATCCTTTTAAAAGCGGGGCAGGGATTAATTTTTATTATAGAAAAGGATTTGAAATGAGATTTTGGCAAATTTTTATTTTAATTGTATGTTGCTTTGGGTTTAGTATGGGATTTACGCAGGATAATCTAAAGACTAAACGAATAGAGTATGAATATTTATCAAGTGATGAAATTGAACAATTGTCAATTTATAAAGGTGCAAAAGAAATTAAAGAATTATCAGAACATCCATATATTTACCGTTTTACTTTATACAGTGGTGATTGTCCTACTTCTCTAACATCTGAATTTATATTAAAGATGAAAGATCGTGCTTCACAAATCATTTGTTATACAGAGTATGACTGTCCTGCACCTGATAAATTAGGGACATTATTATCAGATCAAAGTGTTTTTTTTACATTCGATACCGGGCACCTATTGAATGATGTTACACAATATTGTTTTACATCTGATATTTATTTGCAAATGACTGAAAGCTGGAAGACCCATCATCGGAGTACAATAGATCTTTGGATTGGAACTTTTACATATCAGGGAGACAATGTTTTAATTGAAACTTTGAATGGTTGTGAACCATCTTTTAATTATCAGCAGTCTAAAGGTTATATCACCAATAATACCGCACATATCAAACATCAGAACACTACTTTTAACCAATTAGCAGAACATGATGACGAATATGACTCAACTATTTGGGCTGGCTTTGATGCTCCATATATCTACCGGTTTGATATTTGGGATTATCCTAAAGAAAAATATTCTGAAAATTCTGTTGGAAATTTAGTTGCAAATTTAAAACAAAAACCTAAGATGGTTATTGGGCGTTCAATGTTTGATAATGAAAATTATTGCAAAATTGGAAATAACCAAAAAGATGCAATAATGCTCAATAATACGGATTGGGAAATTATTGATTTTTTATCATCAGATGAATTATACTTTGAAACCCAACTATTATCAATTAATCCTGTTGATACCTGTGGTGTCAGTTTGTGGATGAGTTTTGACGTACCTCTTGGTGATTATATCAATTTTGATCCAAAGGATGAGAATAATAATTATCCTAGTCATTTTACAATTTCAGGATTCAATACTAACAATAACAAACAAACTGACCTATATGGTTATAATCCGATTTCATTCAGTGAATTTGAAAAAATGTTAACTAGTGATGATGCTGATAATTTTATTCAAATCCTGGAGCAATCCTATCTTTATAATCTTGAACTCAAAAGCGGCGCTGATATTGATAAAGCAGTAAAACTAAATTTTGCTTTGGAAACAGTGCCTGTCACAGCTATTGGAAAAGGCTCAGGCAATATAGCACCTCAGGCTGCTATTGGTGATGCAATCAATAATCAACATAATCTAGATATGGAGAATTGGGAAGACCTGACAGAAATTTGTTATACCAATAATTTATATTCTATTTTAAATGATGATCCGAATACAGGAGAAGAGGGAACACTCTCACTCTGGTTTGGTTTTGATAGACCCCCCGGACATAATTTGTATTATGAAAACCTGGAAGGCTATTTATTGCCGGAATCTATCAATGTAAACGCATATCGAGTTGTAGAAAAACAGCCCATCACTCAAATTGATCTTGCAGATTCATTGGTGTTTGATTTGGAATATCTGCGAGAGGGCGATAATTATTATACTGACAGGCAGTATTATATCGAATCAATTCCTGAGAGCCTGCAAGGTCTGGTTTGGTTGAAAACTCCCAATAATGAAAAAAATAATACCTTTGATTCATTCTTAACGTTAGATGTAAATGACGACGGAACAGTATACATTGCTTATGACAGTCGTGCCATGTCATTACCACAATGGATTGTAGAAGAATACGAGTTAACTGCATATCGTATTGGCGTCAGCGATGAATTTAAATATTTTAATGTATATAAGAGGAACATGACAAGCGGTAAACTGGTGTTGGGTGGTAACATGGCCGATGGTGCCGAGGGAGCTGAAAGCCAATATGTGGTGTTGTTTGATATCGTTGAGAACTTGCCCCCGGTTGCGAATTTTACCTATATGCCCAAATCCGGTACGGCACCGCTTACCGTACAGTTTACAGACCAGTCCACAGGATTTGTCGAAAATTGGACATGGGACTTTGGCGATGGCGATAGCAGTACTGAGCAAAATCCAGAACATACCTATGCGGCAGCGGATAGCTATTATGTCACTTTGACTGTCAGAAGTACAGACGGCAGTGACAGCAAAACCGATACGGTATATGTAGTCGACGCCTCACCGGTAGCAGCATTCAGTGCAGATACCACAAGCGGAGTGAATCCATTAACAGTCCAATTCACGGACGAATCCACCGGATCCATTAATTCCTGGTCATGGGATTTTGGTGATGGTACTACCAGTACGGAACAGAATCCTGTTCATGAATATACAACTGTCGATACTTTTAATGTAACATTGACGATAAGTGGTCCAGGAGGTTCTGATCAGATCGTAAAAGAAGACTATATCATTGTGTTTGAACCTGCACCCATCGCAGGCTTTACTGCAAATATCATCGAAGGATCTGTTCCGTTAACCGTTCAATTCTCGGATACATCTTCCGGAGATATAACATCGTGGTTATGGGACTTTGGCGATGGTAATTCCAGTACAGATCAAAATCCTCAACACGTATATACAAGAGTTGATACCTATACAGTAAAATTGACGGTTACGGGGCCGGGAGGCATAGCCAAATTGTCAAAAACGGATTATATTTCGGTACAATTCCCGACCGGTATTGCGGGCTTGTCAGAGCAACCGACGACTTTAGCGTTGTTCGGTAGCTATCCTAATCCGTTTAATCCAACAACGAATATCACCTTTGATGTACCCAGAGCCCAGCATGTATCCGTGAGTGTATATAACATCAATGGAGGTCTGGTGGAAACACTGGTGGACGAGTACAAATCCCCCGGCAGGTATACAATCAACTGGCAGGCAGGGCAACATTCCTCAGGTACCTATTTCATCCGGATGGTGACGGAAGGATATAGTAAAATTCAGAAATGTATTTTGTTGAAATAAAGAAAAAGCCCGTAGCAATGTCGGTTAAAAGATTGCAATTAAGCATAAATCTTTTTATCTTTTTATACATAACAGGGTATTAACAGGTGGAAAGTTTATGGCACTCTTGGTCTTTTATGCTTTTATTGCAATCTTTTTTTCGTTTTTATGCTCAATTTTTGAAGCAGTTTTACTCAGCATCACTCCTACATTTATCAATGTCAAAAAGCAAGAGGGCAAGAGTTATGCTTTAACTCTTGAAGAGTTGAAAAAAGACATTGATAAACCCCTTATCGCAATTCTCACATTAAATACTATTGCACATACAGTAGGTGCTATTCTTGTGGGTGTTCAATCTGAAAATGCCTTTGGAACCGGTAACCATATGGTGGGCATTGTCTCTGCAATCATGACCTTTCTGATTCTGGTTGTTTCTGAAATTATCCCCAAGACCATTGGAGCGACTTATTGGAAACAGCTTGCAAATTTTACTTCAAAAGCGCTGTTGGTATTAATTTTTCCATTAAAATGGACAGGTATCATTTGGTCTGCACAACTTGTGACCCGGTTGATTGGTAAAAATGCTCACAAGAGCGTTCTCAGTAGAACAGATTTTGCAGCTATGGCAGAACTGGGGGCAGAAAAGGGTGTGCTTCATGAATCCGAATACCGAATAATTAAAAGCCTGTTAAATTTTAAAGCCATTACAGCCGGTGATATAATGACACCGCGAACCGTTTTAAGTATTGCAAGTCAGGACCTGGATGTATCAGAGTTTCACGAACATTTCAAAGATGTTAAATTTTCACGCATACCTGTGTTTTTGGAAAAACAGGACAATATAACAGGTTATATTCTCAAAGATGACGTTTTAAAACATCTTGCCGACAATAAAGGTCCTATGTCTCTGGAGCATTTTAAACGAAAAATTATTACTGTTAATACAAAGCTTGAACTTCCTATACTTTTTGAAAATTTAATAGATGCACGTGAGCACATTGCACTCGTAGTTGATGAATATGGCGCATTGAATGGTGTTGTGACTATGGAAGATATCATTGAGACCTTGTTAGGTTTAGAGATTCTGGATGAAAATGATACAAATGCAGACATGCAGGAACTGGCCCGAAAGAAATGGCAGGAACGTGCTAAAAAAATAGGTTTGATTGATAATTAATGTTCAAAATGTTTTCATACATTGCAAAACCCCTTGTCTTACAAGTTCCTTCAAGATTTATTCTTGCATTTTAATTCTTTATTCTTATATTGAACTAGTTATTACTTGATTTAAAAATACTTTTCCCAATAGCTAAACCCTATTGGGAAATTTTTTCTAAAGTTAGGCAAACGATTGCCTAATTGGATTGGTTGGGTAAATTTCATACTTGGAGGCAGGGATGAAATTCAAAAGTTGTTTTCTATTTGTTGTTTTTTTAGCAGTATCTGGTTACACCCAAATTCAACTTGTTGCTCCTCCTGAACCAGGTTTCGAGCAAAGAATCCGTCAGCATGTGAATGATATCCGTATTATTGATACACATGAGCATCTGATTACCGAGGAAGAACGCCTGGCTATGGCGGATCGACTCGATTTCACCTACCTGTTTAGTCATTATGCCAAAGAAGATCTCATCTCGGCATCCAATGATAAAGGCATCATTGAAATCATTTTTGGACAGGGATTTCCTCTTAAGGACCGCTGGCAATTATTTGAGCCTTATTATAATGCTATGCGTTCAACCGCATATGGCAGAGTCCCCATGATCGCTGCACGTGATATATACCAAATTGATGATATCAATGAAAACACCATTGAAGAATTGTCTCAAAAAATTCGAGAGGCAACAAAGCCCGGCTTATATCGACATATTTTGAAAGATATGGCAAATATTGAACTGTCGATACAGGACAGGGGACATAAAAAGTTGGACAAGGAATTTTACCGGCACGCAGAACGCTTTGGTGAATTTTTCTGGTTAACATCGCCTGCTGATTTTGAACAAATTGGTAACCGATATGGTGTTCAGATTCAACAGTTGGGAGATGTAAAGACAGCATTGCGAAACGCGTTCCTGCAAGCACAGGATTATGGCATTGTTGCGGTAAAGTCCGGAATGGCTTATAATCGTATTATAAAATATGAAAATGTATCGGAAGATGCTGCTGAAAAGATATTTGCCAAACTAATGGATGAAAATGTGTCTGCATCTCCTCAAGAGATCCAATCTTTTCAGGATTACATTATGCATCGTATATTGGATCTTACTGACGAGTTTGGCCTGCCTTTTCAGGTCCATACAGGATTGCAGGCGGGTAATGGTAATATTATCACCAATTCAAATCCTACACATCTTGCCAATTTATTTATGGAATATCCCAATGTGGATTTTTGTATTTTCCATGGCAGTTATCCTTATGGTGGTGAACTGTCTACACTTGCCAAGAATTTTCCCAATGTCTATATCGATATGTGCTGGACGCATATTATTTCTCCATCCTATGCAAAACGTTATTTGCATGAATGGATAGAAACCGTACCCTCTAACAAGATACTTGCATTTGGAGGCGATTTCAGTGTGGTTGAATGTGTATACGCGCATTCGGTCATGGCAAGAAAGATTGTTGCAGACGTACTTGTTGAAAAAGTTGAATCCGGGTATCTATTGGAGCAGGAGGCAATAGATATTGCAAACCGGATATTGCGAGAGAATGCACTGGAGGTTTTTCATTTACAGGGTAAATCACGCAGTATTGAAAACAGTTCTGCCTTTGACAAACCCGGACGGTTAAAGGATTGGTGGGAGCTTCACAATACTACAGATGGATTTATTCGGGACTGGCAGGTTGTGGGGCCTTTTGAAACCGGAACAGGTCTTGATCAGGTATATCCTCCGGAAAAAGAACTGGTTTTTGATAATACCTACAAGGGTTTGGGCGGAAATGTCAACTGGAAACCTGTAGCAACAGCTGAAAATGGTTACCTTAATTTTATATCAGTATTTAGTTCTGATTCCCGTTATGCCGGCTCCGGATTGATTGGGATGGTTTATGCCTGCGCGGAAATTATCAGTCCTGATGATCGAAAGGTCACATTAACTCTGGGAAGTAATGATGGTGCCAAAGTCTGGTTGAATGACGAGGTTATCTATACATTTACCGGCGGAAGAAATGCCATTGCAGATCAGGATTTTCTGGATATACAATTAAAAAAGGGTAAAAATATCTTATTAGCCAAAGTAGAAAATCAGGGCGCAAGCTGGGGATTTTACGCAAGGCTTGTTGATCCTGAAAAGGAATTGAAAATAGTTAAACCTTAATTATAAAAAACATCGGAGGTTGTACCATGAAGAAAATTGTACTGCTGATATTTTTGATCACAACGGTATCATTCGGGAAAGCGCCGGTTGAAAAGCTGATCTTTGATCTACAGGACAAACATACCCATGGCAGCAGTATTGTTGAATGCCCGAATGGCGATCTGTTGGCGTGCTGGTTTCATGGCTCCGGTGAGCGTACAGCAAACGATGTTGTAGTAAACGGTGCCCGTTTGAAAAAGGGTGAAACAGAGTGGAGCGACATGTTCCTGATGGCAGATACACCCAATCTGCCGGATTGTAATCCTGTTTTATTTATTGATAAAGATGAAAAACTGTGGCTGTTTTGGATTGCTGTTCAGGCAGAGGGATGGCAATACTCTATCCTTAAATACAGGTACACAACTGATTATATGAAAGATGGCGCTCCAAACTGGCAGTGGCAGGATATAATGCTGTTGCAGCCGGGTGAAGCATTTGCCGATAAACTTGAAGAAAATTTTAAAGCTTTAAATCGTGATGAAGGTATGTGGGCTGAATATGCCTTGCCCTATACAGAACTTTTAATTCAAGCCGCCAAAGAACCTGCAAAACGTCAAACCGGATGGATGACGCGTATACATCCGTTGGTGCTTCCAACAGGTAGAATTCTACTTCCATTGTATTCAGACGGTTTCAATACCTGCCTGATAGCAATTAGCGATGATATGGGTGAAACCTGGCGAGCCAGTTTACCTATAGTTGGATATGCTCCCGAGCAGCCATCCATTGTACGAAAAAAAGATGGTACCCTGGTTGTATATTTGCGGGATGCGGGTGATGCGCCGAACCGCGTATTGATTAGTACTTCAAAAGACGATGGAGAAACGTGGTCACCGGCAGTAGATACGGATATTCCCAATTCTGGTTCAAGTCTTGAAGTGATTTCATTAAAAGACGGACGCTGGGTCAATTTATTTAATGATGTGGAACATGGCCGCCATTCATTAGCACTAGCCATGTCTGACGATGAAGGTGCAACCTGGAAATGGAAGCGACACATTGAATACCAGGCTGATGGACATGCCGAGTTTTCATATCCTTCAATTATACAAGGTAAAGATGGCAAGCTGCACATGACATATTCATATAAAGTTAAAGCGGGTAGAGCTATTAAATATCTATCGGTAGAACCGGATTGGATTATGGAAAAATAATCGGGGTATTAAATGGTTGGGAAAATGAGAGCAGGAATAGTATTTATCATTCTGTTGACGGGTTTAGTATATGCCGGTCAAAACACCTGGCGTATTGTTATCGACAAAGAGCTTGCTCAGGATGCCGCAGTTCAACTAGCAATACAGGATTTGCAATCCGCTTGTGAGGATGTTGGTATTGATCTGTCTACAAGCCATAAAATGAAACTTGCAGATCATACACTGCTGGTTGGAGCACCGGAACGGAATGAGCTTGTTGCAAAACTCGTCAAAAAACAAGAGCTGAAACTTGATTCTATCTCTGATGAACAGGGATATGAGATCAAAACACTGTTTCTGGGTGGTAAAACTGTGATCGTTACAGCAGGCGCGAGTATCCCTGCTGAGGTTTATGCCTTGTATCGCATCTGGGACCAACTCAAAATTCAGGGAAACATGCCCGAGTTGAACGAATTGCGTATACCCGACTTGAAAATCCGGTTTACCCGTGGTGCATCCAAAGAAGATATGCACAATGCATTGCGCTATGGTGCCACCTGGGTTTGGGGCAGTTTTTCTGCCAATCAACTGGTACCTTGGGATGCAGAACCCGAGAAAACTGAAAATGAAAAAAACCGACTAGAGGCAAAAGCACTTGCCGAATATGCCCATACACTTCACCTGAAATATTTCGTTTATGAAGATGAATTTTCCTTTCATCCCACCTTGTTAAAAGAATTTGGCGCTACTTTGAACCCTGAAGATCCTGTATTTTGGGATGCCGTACAGGCAAAGTATAGACGCCTCTTGCAGGCATTGCCGGGAATTGACGGCATCCGTTTGCGTACAGGCGAAGCAACGCGCGTAGGCGGTAATTTCAAGGCATTTGATGTCATGCATGACAAGACATTGAGCGATTGGAGCCTGGATAAACGCTATCGTACCTTTGTGAAAAAGATCTATAATGTTGTTGTTGGTGAATTTGACAAGATATACTATCAACGCACCTGGGTTACCAGTGCATATGAACAACATTCCATGGCTGAGGTGTTTAAAAGTATATTTACAGAGGATGTTCCGGTCAGAAACCTGTATTTATCACCCTATCTGAGCACAACGGACCGGTATTTTCATCAGCCCTATAATCCCACTTTTAATCAAACACCACACAATATGATTGTGTTATTGTCTCCACTCGATTATCATGGTCATAATAATGCTTTTATATTTCCAACCTATCCCGCAGCGTATTATCAAAACGGATTACGTACCATATTCGCCGGTGAGACCTCTAATTGTGTGGGAACGGACTTTGGTTTGCAATCACAGATGAAATGGAATACCTGGTCTTTAACGGCATATACCGTCTACCGGTTATCCTGGAATATGAATGAAGACATTCGTCAAATTGCCCAGGATTTTAGCAAATTGTATGCTTCAACAGAGTATGCAGATCACCTGACTGATTTGCTGCTCATGTCTCCCAATGCTTATAAATATGGCATTTATATTGAACCCGTATCGCATTGGCAGTTCAACTCTTTATTGCAATTGCGATTAACAACATTCCCGGCAAAGGGATTGCCTAAACTGGACAGCGGCAGGAAGCACATGGAATTTCTGAAAAATATATATTACCGCTGTAATCCATGGCAAACCGAGACGCTATTGTATCTGGACTATGGTTTGGATCTCGGTAAAAAAATGAAAATTATTGCATCTCAATTGCCAGATACCCTGCATGAAATCAAAAATTCGGTTGATTTGACATATGGTTTAATAGAAAGTAATAATTTTTATGTAAAAACTTTGTTTGCCTATTTTAATTATCACGACCAGCAAAATGAAAAAAATAGATTGGCTTTGGAATTGACTGCTATGCAGTTAAGCACTGCAATCCAATCATTCAAAAATACCCCCAATTGTATTTACCGTCTTGATGGTCCAGAACAATTGCTGGTAAATGTTAAAGAAATACTCAAAGATCCGCAAGTTGCAATAAAAGTATTAAAGCATGCTCCCAATGATACCGAAATTGATGAGATTATTGATGACCAGCAGGCAAAATACGCTTCTATTCTTGAAGAAAATAAAGCCGATGCAGTCAAATTAATGTATTGGCAGGGCAGGGTAGATGGTCGTGATCTGTTACATATTCGGCTTGATTCGCTCATTGTTGAACATTTGCGTTATGATCAGATTCAGGAAATGCGAGCAGATTTTTTCGATAAACTTCCACTTGAAGAATGCACAGTTATACCGGTAGATATTCAATCGCGTTCATTTCATCCGTTTATTCTTGAACAGCCTTCAAAAGATAATGATCATGCTGTTACATTGTATTTGTCAGATTTTCCGGAGCATGGATATAGTTGGTGGAAATTTGAACTGTATTATATATCCAAAACCCCGGACGAGTTAGGCCTTGTACCCCCATGGGACCCGAAGAATCGGAGGTAATATGAAAAGCTTTTTATTACTTTTTATTGTACTGTTGCCTGCTATGTTATTTTCTCAATCCGGTATTCAGGGAGAATTTATTTTCCAACCGGATGAAAAACTGCATGGGCATACCCATGCATCTTCAATTGTAGAGTGCCCTGATGGTTCGTTATTGGCATGCTGGTATGAAGGCGTGTCAGATAAAAGCCGGGATGTACATATCCAGGCAGCAAGGCTCCTGAAAGGAAAGACTGATTGGTCAGAACCATTCCTTTTGGCAGATACTCCCATGCTTTCTGATAATAATCCCTGTTTGTATATAGATGAACAGGAACGATTGTGGTTATTTTATTATACGCTATTGGGCGCACCTGAGGAACCCTGGGATACTGCTTTTCTCAGATACAAAATTTCATCGGACTATCTTAGCACTCCGGTTACCTGGTATGTTCAAAAAGATCTGCCGGTAATTCCCAATGGTTTGGATGAAACTATTGAACTGTTGTGTGACCAGAACAAGAGTAATCTGCAAGTTCAAAAAATGTGCGAACAAGCCCAACCCAAATTAAAGAGTCAACTTGCCCGTCGATTGGGGTGGACTACCCGTACGAGTCCTGTCAGATTGTCTAATGGCAAATTACTGCTGCCAATGGCATCAGAGATATTTGGACTGGCTGCAATGGCTTTAACTCCGGACAATGGAAATACCTGGGAGTTCTCAAAGCCTGCATTGGGATATGGGATAGAACAGCCAACCGCATTGGAACGTAAGGATGGAACGCTGGTAGCCTGGTTTCGGGATTCTTCCGGCATTGACCGCATTCGTAAAAGCGAGTCTACTGATATGGGAATGACCTGGGGACCGGTTACAGAAACTGATTTTCCGAATCCGGGAGCGGGTATTCAGGTTTTACGCCTGAAAAGCGGAAATGTAATGTTGATCTATAATGATAATACTGATGAAGAAAGAAATTCTCTGGTAGTCTCTCTGTCTGATGATGAGGGGAGTACCTGGAAATGGAAAAAACAAATTGAAAAATCAGATAAAGGTCGTTATGATTACCCCGCATTAATACAGACACGGGATGAAATGTTACATGCTACGTATAGCCATGATGTAAAAACAATTAAACATGTCACATTCACTGAAGGTTGGGTGAAAAATGAATAATAAGATCTGGAGAGTGTAAAATGACACGGAATCAAATTAAAATTGTTTGGATTTTTCTTTTCTTTTGTTTATCATCTATAACATTGGCAGATGGTAAATTGCTACGTGGTGAAAAATGGCAGCAGTATTCCAACACCGAAACCTCAGCAGACTTTTATGTATCTCCGGATGGGAATGATTCCTGGTCCGGCACACTAGCAGAACCTAATGCAAATAAAACAGATGGCCCATTTGCAACGATAACACGCGCACAGCAGGCAGTAAGAGATTTAAAAAAACAAGTCTATTTCCCCAAAGATGAACCCGTGGAGAAACGCTGGATTGGTTCGCCACATGAACTGGGAAAAGGCAAAGATATACTCGTTTTAATCCGTGATGGATTCTACACTTTGAATGCCCCTGTTGTTTTCGGCTCTCTTGATGGTGGAGAGAGAGTTGAAACAAACCTTCCTACAGGGGCATTTGAATATCACAAACTCAAAGATCATTATGTAACCTGGGCTGCGTATCCTGGTGAAAAGCCTGTTATTTCCGGCGGCAAACCTGTATCCGGTTGGAGTAAAAAAGGTGATCAATGGACAGCCAAAGTAGACGGTTCGGTAAACATGTTGGTTGCCGAGGGACGCAAACAAATTCTGGCACGCACACCGGACAAAGAATATTTCACGCCACCGGTTATTTCCAAAACAGATACTGAACTTTATTTTCGCAAAGGTGATCTGGATGATTGGGAAGGTCTGGAAGGTAACCGTATCAAACTATTGCTGCGCTGGCATGCCGGATTAAATTCAATAAAAAGCATTGATGTAAAAAAAGGTGTAGCCACACTCGAAAAACCTCAGCCGGGTATTGTTATAGTACCACCCCGATTTTATGTTGAAAATGTAAAAGAACTGTTGAATGCTCCGGGAGAATGGTTTTATGATAATGAGCAAAAAGAACTCAGTTACATCCCGGAAAACGGCACAAATCCTAACCAGACACACCTTGTAATCCCTGAACTCAAAGAGCTGTTTGTAATCAAGGGCACACCGGATAAGCCTGTTCGCAATTTGCGTATCTATGGTCTGACCTTTGAATCTACTCTTGAAAAGGGTAAAGCTGTTTCAATGGAATATGCTCATTCCTGCGAACTGGTGGGCTCACGTTTAAGCGCTATTGCGGGTACCGGTGTTTTTCTGGGTGATGGCTGTTACCTGACAAAAATTCTGGACAATTCATTTGAAATGATTGATAGTGGCGTAATTCATGTGATTGGAAATCCCCATCCCATGGATTGGCGTGATATAATCCGGGAAACAACCATATCCCGTAATGTGATTACCAATTGTGGCGGTGTAAATATCGTCGCCAATAATACACAATTTACAACCATATCTCATAATGTGCTCAGTTATACGCGCGGACGTTATGCGATTGAAGTTGGTGGCTGGCGTAATCTTGAAGAATCTGTTGAAGGTGGGTATCGGGTAGAGTATAATCATTTATACCAGGTGCAAAAAGACGCGGATGATTCTGGAGCAATTAAAACCACTGGTTTGACCTATGATTCAATTGTTCGCAGAAACCTGGTGCATGATGTAATTGCCGGTTATTTTAATGACAATGTAGGTTTCTGGTTTGATAACATGTCATCCGGTTGGATTTCGGAAGAGAATATTTTCTACAATTTACAACAGGGTGAAATGAAGCTCTGTGCAGCAAATTTGGTTGATAATATTTATCGTAATAACTATGTAATTGAAGCTCCTGAAATCTCTCCACAAGGAATTATAGAGGGCGAACCTGAATTCAGTGTTGAGGATCTTTTAATTCAGGCCAATGGTAGAAAACTGTCAGGCACGATTGAAACCGGTACTTTTTTGACACTCACTGCACAGGTACACAATTCAGGAGCAACCGGAATTATGCCGGTACAGCTTTATCTGGATGGAAAAGTTTATGAAACACAATCCATACCGGTAATACAAAATAATACCCGTACTATAGAATTTGGATTGCGATTATTTGAACCGGGTGAGCACCGTGTAGCAATTGGAGATACACCCTATCAATCCGTCAACGTTCAGGGTGCTTTTGTACCGGTTGTTTATAAAGAGCTGATACTAGATCATGATTTGATACCTGAAGGTGAGATAATTACTGTATCTTCAACCGCATTGAACCAAACCGGGACGAATCAGTCCGTAAATGCTGTTTTAATGATGAATGGCGCTTCTGTACAACAAAAACAGATTAAAATAGATGGCAACAGCTCGGTTTCTGTGCAGTTTGAACTAGAGCCCAAGGCCGGGGACTATACCGTTCAGATTGGCAACAGTCCGCAAAAGAAACTGTCTGTTTTTGCTCATCAACCAGTAAAGATCAAGAAATCGGATTTCAAGGTTTATTGCTCAGGAACGGCTTTTCCCTATAAAGTGGATATAGACAAAAAGGGTAACAAGATTAAAATAGAGGCAAGTGGATCTGATTTTTATCATGCTGAAGATTCATATGCTTCTGCTTATTTTAAAGGTGTTAAAGGTAATTTTGTTGCAACAGTCAAGGTAAATGGCTTTGGCAACCGTACCCATGAATGGTTTAGAACCGGATTGTTTGCTCGTAATGATATATCAAAAAGTTTTGATACTGAACCAGGCAGTAAGGGTTCTGTACTCATGTTCACCACACCGGGACGCGCCGGTATTAACTATGACGAGTTTGGTGATGGTTGTATGCACAAGGCAAGCAGTGCCAACCTGCCCGAAGATATAAAATACCCGGTTTGGTTGAAACTGATCCGTCATGGCAACAGTTTTACCGGTTATGTAAGTCTGGATGGTAAAACATGGACCCGTGAGCGTAACACCAATGACCTGCCCGGTTTGAATGAAACCATCGATATTGGTCTTGCCGGCGGTTCTTGCGACAAGGTACCCTATTGGGTAGAGTTTCAGGATTTTAAATTATCAGTTGAAAACAAATAATGGTAGTTAGATGTACAGGCTAGTTCGTTTTTATTTGGTATTTTATATGTCAATTACGGGTGCGCTGGTTTCACTGGCGCAGCCGTATTATAAAGTCAATATGGTTAATGTGAATCAGGACCAAACCCCTGTTCTGGTTGAAATGTCTGACGGATCTCTGGTCAAGATTGATCTGGGTACAGTGGAAAAATCTCCGGATTATGATGAATATGCAGTATTGCAGCGTAAAGTGATAGCAGATGCTGCAAGGGATATAATCAAGCTGGAATCCGGTAATGTTGTTATGGCTATAAATCCCGGGAGTTATACCGGAGAGAACCAGTTGTGTTTGTGGTTATCACCCAATGGCGGCAAATCCTGGCCGCTATATCGTGTATTGGAACCGGATGGTTGTAATGCGTTCTTTTCACTGTTGCAAACTGTAGATAAAAAGATAAACCTGATTTATAACACAGATAAAGGACTGAAACACGTTATTGTCAATGAGGCGTGGATTCATCAGCCCTTTGAGATTGATGGTGACTATAAATTACCCAATTTGGTACCCGCTCTGGATTATGATGATGATCTGGAGCTGATGACACATGCTACTGAATATATTCCTGTCCAGGATACTCTTTTTGTTGAACATGTTCGACAATCCCCGGACAAAGAAGAGTTGAAGCAGGTAGAAAAACTGTTTTCACAAAAGCAGGATGTTGGTCAGTTTACTTTTGATCTGCCTGTGAACCTGAAACAGATTACATCTATTGCGCAAAACGGGAATGTAACCTGGATCGGAACCACGCTGGGATTGTATAAAGCAAAAGCCGGTACTGAAACGGCAGTCCGCCATAACAGTTATGGTATTGACGGTCCTCCGGCTTCTTTTATATCAGATCTTGCATTTGACTCTAGAGGAACATTGTGGGTTGGCACCCATGTTGGTCTTGGTCGGCTGGATGCTGATGGTAATGGTACCTGGTCGATTATCCGTGGTAAACAGGAGCTGCCGGTTGAATCTGTAAATTGTCTGGCTATAGATGATAGTGACCGAATCTGGATCGGAACCTCAGAAGGCGCTATTCTTTACAAACCCTATGTTTCCGGTCGTCAGTGGTATTATCGTGCCGGCAAGCATTATTTAATAGATGATATTGTTCAGGATATTGTTATTTCACACGGTGGTATGCCGGTTTATTTTAAAACCACCAAAGGGATCAGCAAACTGGGTGCTGTTGAACGTACATTGGAACAAAAAGCAGAGATTATTGAAAAACGATTGAACCAATACCATCGCCGCCTGGGACTGGTAGCCGCTTGTACATTTGATGATGCAGAGAATCCCACCAGGCATGTGATAATTGACAATGATAATGATGGTTTATGGACATCTTATCATGTTGTTGCCATGTCTATGGCATATGCAGTAACTGACAGGACTGATTATCTTGAATCTGCGAAACAGAGTATGCATTCTATGATCATGCTGCAAAATGCATCCGGCATTCCCGGTTTGGTTGCTCGCAGCGTGTTACCTGTTTCTGAAAAGAAAAACAAGAGCCCGCAATGGCGGGTAACACCAGATGGTAAAATGATCTGGAAAAGTGATACATCAAGTGATGAAATTGATGGTCATTTCTTTGCCTTTTATGCCTATTGGGAACATATTGCACAGTTTATTCCTGAAGAACGGGAATTGATTATAGAACAGATTCGTACTGTCATGGATTATATCGTAGATCATAATTACCAGTTGATTGACTGGGATGGTGAGCGTACCCGATGGGGATTCTGGAATCCGGAAAACCTGAATGATGATCCGGAACATTATATTGAAAACGGATTAAATGCCGCACAGATTTTGTCGTTTCTCAAAGTAACCTATTATATTACCGGTGATCTCAAATACAAGGAACATTATGACAAGTTGATAACAGAACATGGTTATCTGGGTAATGTGCTTTTGGAGAAAAAAGTCTTTCCGGATGAAAATAATCATTCAGACAATCAATTGGGATTTTGCGCACTGTACCCCATCCTTCAGTTGGAGCAAGGTGAAAAGGCGAGAAATGCGTTACAACGTGCCGTGCGAAGACATTATAAAACCTTGTGGACCGATGGTTCTGCTTTTTTCTATTTTGCTGCTGCTACCATTGATCCTGATTTTGTTGATATTAAAAGTGCGGTTACGAATTTGAGACAAATTCCTACGGACAGGCGTCAATGGAAAATGGTCAACAGTAACCGGACCGATGTGATTTTTAATCCCCGTAAAGACCGGTTTGACAAGCCCCAATTGATTACTGTTCTCCCTGCGGATGAAACGAATTTTAATAAATGGAACAAAAATCCCTATTACCCCGATAGCGGCGGAAACGGTAAGAATGAAGATGATGGAGCATCCTGGTTGTTGGCCTATTGGATGGGACGTTATCATGGCTTTATAGATGCCGCTGTAACAGAATAAAGGATAATATGCAAGCAGTTGTATTGACGAAACCTAAAACACTCCAACTATTGGATATCCCCAAACCGGTTATGACAGAAAAGAACCATGTTTTGATCCGGGTGGAAGCGTGTGGTATCTGTGGAAGTGATTTGCGTTACTGGGCGGGAGAGAATCCCTGGGCACTGCATACCCTGGGTAAACATGTGGACAATCCTGCCAACATGGTTATGGGACATGAATTTTCGGGTATTGTCGAGGCTGTGAATTCCTCTGAACATGAGCATTGGATTGGAAAACGAGTAGGTGTCCAATCTTATCGGGTTTGTGGTACTTGCGCATTTTGTACAACCGGTCGTGAGAATTTATGCAGGAATATGATACATATTGGTCATGCACAGGGTTGGGGAGATATGGACTATTATCCCGGTGCCTATGCCGAGTATTGTCTGGGTTGGGCGGATCTGTTACATCCACTTGACGATAACCTGGATTTTGCATCAGCAGCCATGGCGGATATATTATGCGTTGCAGTACATGTTTCCGAAAGAGCTAAAGTCTATGACGGAGCGAATGTATTGTGCATTGGAGGCGGCCCAGCAGGAATCGGAATTGCACAGGTTGTTGAAACGTACAAGAATGTTTCCGTTTACATATCTGATCCATCACCTATTGCGCAAAACGTTTTGGCAAATTATCCACAGTTTAAGGTGATTGATCCTGCAAAGGTTGATCTAGACGAATATCTGCTTGAGAAAAATATAAAATTTACCGCGGTTTTTGATTCCGTTGGTTCCGGTGAAATGATACAATCCCTTTTACCTTTGCTTGAAGAAGGAGGCACCTGGGTCAACCTGGCAGTGCATGATACTCCGGTAAATATGAATGCCATGGCACTCGGTTCTGAACGTACGTTGACCACATCCTCCAATGCTTTTTACTCTGATCTTGTCAGAGCTTATCAATTACTTAATAGCGGTAAACTGGATGTAAGTAAATGGATTACCCATACATTTCCGCTGGCGGAATTTGAACACGCGTTTGAATTGTTATTACAACAACCCAAAGCTGCATTCAAAGTTGTTTTTGAACCGTGGAAAACGGATTGAGGAAACATGAAAAGATTTGAGGATAAAATTGTTCTTGTAACCGGTTCGGTGACGGGTATCGGTAAAGAGACCGCTGTTTGTTTTGCCCGTGAAGGTGCAAAGGTGATTGTACATGGTCCTGATTATAATACCGAAATCACATCCGCATTGGAACAGGTCATTCCCCACAGTCGGGAATCCATCAGCCTGGTTTGCGATCTGCAAGATCCTGAAGCAATTCGCAAATTGTTTAAAAAAATTAAATCCCATTTCGGACGTCTTGATGTGTTGGTAAATAACGCAGCAACGCAGAACAGCGTTCCTTTCATTGATATGCCGGAGGAGGATTGGGACAGGATTATGGCGGTAAATTTAAAGGCGCCATTTTTATGCGGTCAGCTTGCAGCAAGAATGATGAAGGAACAGGGCGGTGGCAAGATAATCAATATAGGTTCTGTTCATGAATACCAGACCAAACGTAATTTTGCGCATTACAGTTCTGCAAAGGGTGGTTTGGTTATGCTAACCAAAAATATGGCGCTCGAATTGGCAGAATATAATATTCAGGTTAACCAGGTTGCACCGGGAGCTATTGCAACACGTTTAACCGACCCGGACAGGCAGAAACAATTTTTAACAGCCGTGCCTGCCGGCCGTGTAGGCTCTAAACGAGAAATAGCTAATATGGTGTTGTTTTTAGCATCAGAAGAAGCAAACTATATCACAGGTTCTTCTTTTACTGTTGATGGTGGTCTTACTTTGGGATTTTGCGCAAGTCGTCCGGATTTATAAAAAGAGGTAGGAAGTATATGAGTAGTACAGCAGTTGTTGATTTTAAATCTTACAAGACATCCGTTTTTGAAGTATTTAACAAGATAGGTGCAGCAGAAATATTTGCTGAACAGACCCACATTCTCATAAAGCCCAATCTGATTATGGCGTCTGAACATCCCATTACAACCGCTCCGGCTAATAGTGCCGCTATTGTAGAGTATATACAGGGATGCTCGAATGCAGAGATTGTCATTGCCGAAGGTTGCGGAGACATGAGTATGGAAACGGACGAGGTGTTCCGGATTTTGGGTTATGAACAGATTGCGTCAGAATATAATGTGAAATTGGTTGATTTGAATCATGCACCTCTCGTAAAAATGACAAAATCCGAATGTAATGTCTTTCCTGAAATGTATTTACCTGAAATTGTTTTTTCTCATTATCTGATATCCGTGCCGGTGTTAAAGGCACATTCGCTGGCGCAAATAACAGGGACCCTCAAAAATATGATGGGTATTGCACCCCCAAAATATTATTCGGGCAGGTTTGGTTCCTGGAAAAAAGCGGTATTCCACAATATGATGCATCAGGCAATTGTTGATCTCAATTGCTATCGCGCACCGGACATGACATTGATGGATGCCAGTATAGGACTTGCTGATTTTCATTTGGGTGGACGGGAATGTAATCCGCATGTAAATCAATTGATTGCAGGAACAGATCCCATTGCTATAGATCGAATGGCAGCAGAACTGCTGGGTTTAAACTGGGAAAATATTGGTCACATAAATGAATCCGCACAAAAACAACTGTTTTCAGTAAATCAGGAGATGGCATGACAAAGCATATTATTCTACAACAGTTGGACAATCTTGAATTCTCTGAGAAAGAAATTGCGTTTGTATGGCTGGGACAAAATGGTTTTTTAATCCGTTATCAATCTTTGAGTTTATTGTTTGATCCATATTTATCTGATTTTGCTGAACAATGGACCGCCGGTACTCCTAATCAACATGTTCGTATGAGCGCCATTCCTATTAGCCCCCAGGATGTTCAGGGTATTGATTATGTTTTGTGCAGTCATGATCATGTAGACCATATTGATCCTTTTACTATACCAATCATTGCCCAGCGTAATCCTGATGCGGTTTTCATTGCTCCCGAAGCAGCCAGAAATCGATTGGAAGCTTTTTATGTCGATCCAAAACAACTCGGACTGTTGAGAGGATTGGATTCCAAAGTATTTAAAAAAATCAGTGTTTATGCTATACCCGCAGCTCATTCTGATCTGGATTACAGCCATGAATATGGATATCCGTATCTCAGCTTTATTGTACGCCTGGGCAAGATAACTCTGTTTTTTGCCGGTGATACTGTACCCTATGTTGAACAATTGGACTATATCAAACCCTTTGATATTGATCTGGCTTTTTTGCCAATTAATGGTCAAAAACCATCGCAATATAATCTGGAACCTAATTTTTCAATTGAAGAAGCAATAGATTTTGCTATTGCAATAAACGCAAAAGTCAGTATTCCAATGCATTACAACATGTTTACCATAAATACTGTAGATATCAATGATTTCGTTCTTGCTTCCAAAGATAAAATCCAATATATATTGCCACAAATTGGCATTCCCATTGTTCACAAGGTTCATTAGGAAACAAGCATGAAAAAAAATATTTTCATCCTGTTTTTTACAGTATGGGTTTTTCAGGTTTCTGCGTTTGCCGGTGAAATCAACCTGAATGATGCGGTTATTGTTATCAGCAATGATTCGGAAAATATTGTGCAGGTCTCGGCAGAGGTCCTTTCGGAAGAGATTGAAAAACGTACCGGAATTAAGCTCGCCGTGGTTAACTCCTGGCCATCAGATAAACCGGTAATAGCAATCTATAAAAGTAGCAATAAAAAATATGTTAAAAAGATCCCTGAATCCCTAAACAGGCCTTTTTATGAGCAGGATGCATTTTATCTTTCTTTGACCCATGAAAATAACCAGCCCCAGTTGTGGATTTTGGGAACACATCGTCGCGGTACATTGTATGGTGTTGGTCGACTTTTAATTTTAATGGATTTGCAAAAAGGTTCCATCACAATTCCTGATGAATTAGACGTGTATTCCGGCCCACAATATCAAATCCGTGGTCACCAGTTGGGGTACCGTAATACTGCAAACTCGTGGGATGCGTGGACACCTCAGCAGTTTGATCAGTACATCCGAGAGCTGGCGCTGTTTGGTGCCAATTGTATTGAAAATATCCCCATGCAGGATAGTCCCAGTCCGCATTTCAAACTGCCCCGTGAAGAGATGAATAAAAAGATCAGCGAGATTTGCATTAAATATGATATGGATTACTGGTGCTGGATGCCGGCACAGTTTGATTTGACTGATACAGAAAATCGAACCGCAGCCCTTAACGAACATGAACAGTTTTTTAAAACCTGTCCAAGATTGGATAATGTATTCTTTCCTGGCGGTGATCCCGGTCATAATCACCCAAAAGATGTTATGCCGTATCTGAAGGAACTGACAAAACTTTTAAAGAATTCTCACCCAACTGCCGGAGTGTGGATCTCTTTACAGGGGTTCAATGCTGAAAAAGTTGATTATTTTTTTGATTATCTGGAACGTGAAAAACCGGACTGGTTAGAAGGCGTCGTTTCTGGTCCAGGCAGCCCGTCCATGTCAGAGACCCGTTACCGTTTGCCAAAGCAATACAAACATCGTCATTATCCTGATATTACCCACAACATGACCTGTCAATATCCAGTAGAATGGTGGGACCAGGCTTTTGCCCTTACGCTGGGGCGGGAAGCATCGAATCCCCAACCCTATTATTACGCTAAAATATTTCAACAGACTGCTCCTTTTACAGACGGATTTCTGGCCTATTCTGATGGTGTGCATGATGATGTGAACAAGGCCCTTTGGTCTCAACTTGCCTGGGACCCGGACCAGGATGTACAAAAAATTGTTACAGATTATTGCCGGTTGTTTTTCAGTGATCAGGTTGCTGAAAAAGTCGCATTTGGAATTATTGCTCTTGAAGGCAACTGGGTGGGCCCCATTCGTCAGAATGGTGGTATAGAGGCAACGCTTGCTTACTGGCAGGATCTGGAGCGTGAGAATCCACAGCTTGCCGGCAACTGGCGCTGGCAGTTGTGCCTGCTGCGAGCCAATTATGATGCTTATCAGCGCCGTCGTTTATTTTATGAAAAAGATCTTGAATATAAAGCCAACCTAATTCTTGCTGATGTAAAAGATGTTGAAAGTGGTGCCGCTATGAAATCCGCTTTGGCGTTGCTGGAACAGGCGGACAGTCATTGTGTTGCTCCGGATTTACGTAAACGGATTGTTGATCTGTGCGAAGACCTGTATCAGTCCATTGGTTTACAGACCAGTGTGCCCAAATACCAGGGCAAAAATCCGGAACGCGGTTGTGTGCTTGATTTTGTCGATTATCCTCTCAATAATCGTTGGTGGCTTGAGGATGAGTTTGAAAAGATTAGTAAATTATCTACAGAGACGGAAAAATTGGCCCGCATCAAAGTACTGGTAGAATGGGAAAATCCTGTTTCCGGCAGTTATTATGATAACATTGGCAGTGTAGCCCAGTCGCAGCATACCGTATTTTGTTCGGATGTAGCACCCCATTTTGCCTGGTGGAACGAGGGCAAAAGCCGGGCCCGCTTGTCTTCTCAGGTGTTCCAGTATTCACCTGTACTCGAGTACCACGATCTTGATCCTGATGCATCGTATGTATTACGGGTTTCGGGCAAGGGTGAAGCATTTCCCCGTATAGATGGAGAACGTATTACCGCTACATTGTATAATAAAGAGATGGAAACATTCAAAGAGTTCCCAATTCCACAATCTGCTGTTAAAGACGGTTCGATTAAATTGACCTTTGACCGGAAACCGGAAGAGTTGGAACAAAACTGGCGCCAGTGGTCTCATATATCTGATGTCTGGATAATAAAACAATAAATCGATTAAATGATAAAAGAATTATATCCCTTGTTTGGGATTGTTACGGTACTCAATACTCCATTTACTAGAGATGATCGGATAGATTTTTCCGGATTAAAGCGAAATGTGGAAAATGCTATCCAGGCCGGTGTTGGTGGATTTCTGGTACCGGCAATGGCATCCGAAGTGTATAAATTATCCCGTAAAGAACGAAGCGACATTGTCTCCACAGTAGTGGAACAGGTCGATAACAGAGTGCCGGTCATTGGCGGAGCGGGTGAACTGGATGCTGATAAACGCGTTCAGATTGTTCAGGATCTGATTCAAACGGGTTGTAAAAATATTCTGCTGCAAATACCGTTTCAGAATGAAAATCAATACAAATCTGATCTTTATCGCATAGCAGATATGGATGTTGATATGATCATGCTGCAGGACTGGGATTTTGGCGGATATGGTTTGCCGGTCCCATTGATCTGCGATTTGTTTGATACGGTTGATGCATTCAGGTGCTTGAAAATTGAAGTCGTGCCCGCAGGCATAAAATACAGCGAGATTCTAGCCGCAACCCAGGACAGATTGAACGTCTCCGGAGGTTGGGCGGTTCAGCAAATGATAGAAGGATTGGACCGGGGTGTGCATGCATTCATGCCCACCGGTATGCATGAGATTTATTGTGAAATTTACAGATTATATAAAGAGAATAAAATTGAACAGGCAAAATCCCTGTTTTACAAACTATTGCCCGTTCTTGCATTTGCTAATCAACATTTGGATATATCCATACATTTTTTTAAACGACTGCTATACAAGCAGGGAATATACGAAACCTCAAATGTCAGGGAACCAATTCTGACTTTTGATACAATCCATGAAAAAACTGCTGATTTGTTGATCAATCGTGTTATTGAGTTAATCACCAGCCTTGACATCAAAGGAAAATGATTTTTGAACCAACTCTCTAGTTATATTGCACCTTCTGCACCGGCTACACGCCGTCCGGTTGATGGAGAATTACCCTATCTGCGCCCCGAAATCGGATTTACTCCGGCATGGTATCGTCAATATCTGGATATTGATTTTGGTGAACGTTGGCATACTGATCCAGTATATCGCAAAGAATCTGTTCTTGATATGCGACGGATACTGAATCAACGGTTTCCTGATACACATATCGGCAATACGGATTTACCCCTGGATTTATTGACAGGTACATATGGCGCCTGTACTATTGCCGGCATTTATGGGATTCCAATCCGATATGAAAAGCAGAATTGGCCTGCCTGTGAAGCAAATTATTTTACGGATGAACAAATGTCCGAACTTGATCCTCCTGATCTGGATAGCAATCCATTTTTCAATGCACTGCTGGAGCAGGTTGAACAAATCAAAGAGATGCAAGGGAGCGTAGCCGGTTATATCAACTGGCAGGGTATTTTGAACAATGCCCAGCGTTTGAGGGGCCAGCAATTATTTATGGACATGTATGAACGTCCTGAGCAGGTTATGCACTTGTTTGAATGTGTTTATAATACCATGACAGAAGCAACAAAGCGCCTCTACAAAATTCAGGAGGATTCCGGTTTCAATGTGTCATTTTTTACCATCAGTAATTGTCTGGTAAACATGTTATCTGCGGATCTGTATCGAGAATTTGTGCTGCCATTTGATAAACGACTTGCAAAAGAATTTGGATGTATTGGTATTCACAATTGCGCATGGACTGCTGATCCCTATCTTGAAAGTTATGCTGAAATCCCCAATGTCGGTTATATTGATATGGGGCTGCATTCGGATTTGGTTAAAGCCAGAGAGTTGTTTCCCCATGCACGTCGCGCTATCATGTATACGCCTATGGACCTTGCGAATAAATCGCATCAGGAAATCCTGGCAGATCTGGATAGAATTGCAAAGGAATATGGTCCCTGTGATATTGTTGCCGCTGATATCGAAGCCGGTACCCCTGATGATAGAATTTTATTTTTTATTAATTCGTGTAAAGAAATTTCAAAAAAATATAATTAATAATAACCTGTTACATTTACTTTTTACAAGGAGAGGGACAATGAAAAAAATCTTGTTGTTGACTGTACTGCTATCAGCTATGTTCATGTCATGTGCGGTTGAAAAAGAACCTGAATGGGTATCTTTGTTTAACGGTGAAAATCTTGATGGATGGACCGTACGAGGTAAAGCAGAATGGAAAGTGGTTGATGGAGTATTGGTTGGAGAAGGTGGAATGGGCCATATTTACGCGGATCCTGTTTTGACCGATCTTGAAGTAAAAGGCACGTTCAAAGTCAGTGCGGAAGGAAACAGTGGACTTTATTTCCGCGCAAATCCCCCTGAAGATAATCCGGATGGTTTCCCCCGTGGTTATGAAGCACAAATTACCAATAGGGGCGATGCTTTTACCGGTTGGCTGTGGAAACCCGGTACCCCCACCGGTAAGGCCAAAGAACTGGTTACCAAAGATGAAGAATGGTTTACCATGAAAGTTAAAGCTGTTGGCAGCCACATTCAGATCTGGATCAATGATCAATTAATGACAGATTGGGAAGATACGGAATACACCAAAGGTCATTTTGCAATTCAGGGCCATAATCCTGGTATGACCATTGAAGCCAAAGACCTCTATTATCGTGATTTAAGTAAATAATATTACCCAGCCGGGACTGCGCTCTACCCCTGTCCCGGCTTTTACCCAAACACCGGAGTCGAAATGCGAGCAATACACCGCACCCTTTTAGACGTATTGTTTTTTTTACTGCTTGTAAATATATGTGCATTTAGCGCAGATTTAAAAATGGGCCAGTGGATGAAAGAATGGACCGTTTGTGGTCCCATCCAGCTTCAAGTTGGCAATCAATCCGATCTCACTCAGGAGCATATTCCCGGATTTGAAACCGATTATCTAGTTAGTATAGGTGGTGAGAGTAATCCAAACATTGTAAACGGTCAAAACATATCTGTGAATGGTAATACTTTGACATTTAAAGATATTGCTGCAACTGATTCTGTTGTTAGTCTGGATGATTTTATAAGTAAAAAAGATATTGTCTGTGCCTATATGTACCGGGAAATTAATTCTCCTAAAGAGCAGATTTGCTTTTTGTCTCTGGGTTGTAATGACGGAGGTCGTGTGTGGTTAAACGGGACCCAAATCTGGGACCGTCCCGAACCAAGGGGAGTAATAGCGGATGATATTTTATTGCCTGTTTTGTTGAAAAAGGGAAAAAATACACTGCTTTTCAAAGTTGAAGAACGCGCCAATGTGTGGGCGTTTTGTGCTCGTTTTTTACCAATAGAATCAAAAATTCGCCCTGTTTCATATTTTGAAATGATAAATCGGGATTCACAGGCGATATTGCGTTACAAATTTGAAGAAGGCGGTTTATCATCATTATTTCATGATACCAATATTGTTGTGTCTTTGATGAGGAGCCCTGATACAATTGTCTGGCAAGGACCTTTGCAGGCAGTTAAAGAAATGACGTTACCAATCAATTCGGAATTGTATGAAAGATACAATATGACCTTTACTGCCAGGTTCCCTGATGGACAGAGTTGGAAAGAGTCATATAATTTTAGTGTGGGAGACAGGCAGTTATTTGAGCTTTTTAGCGACTTGAAAACATCTTATGTAATTGTAGTTGATAAAAATGCATCGGATTCTGAACAATGGGCCGCAAAAGAGCTACAAAGCTGGTCGGAGCAAATTAGTGGAGCTTATTTCCCAATTGTAAATGATTTTGACGTGTCCCGGCCTTCTGTCGTTGTGGGTTATCATCCTGATGTGAATAAAGCATTTCCCACTCTGGTTAATAAGCCCGATAAAATGGACGAATCTTTTATCTATAGAAATGTCGGTCAGCATATTATTATTTTAGGCGGCAGTCAACGCGGTACCATGTATGGTATATTCAGCTTTCTGGAAAATGAATTTGGTGTACGGTGGTATACTCCTGCTGTTACAATTGTTCCTGAAAAAGCAAAATATACTTTTGATTATCTTTATCATCAGGAAGCACCGGGTATCTGTGTACGTAATGATTTTTATTATGAAGCTTTTAACCCTATATGGGCGGCGAGAAACCGTGTGAATGGTGCAATGGATAGCCGTAAACAACCCGGCGGTGTGGAAGGCTACTGGGCCGTGCATACCTTTTATCGATTTATGCCTCCGACAGAATTTTATGATGAGCATCCGGAATACTATAGCTTGATTGATGGCAAACGTATTCATGAACGCGCTCAACTCTGCCTTACCAATCCTGATGTGTTCAAGATTATCACAAAACGCCTCAAGCAAGCGATGCGGGAAAATCCGGATTGCTTGATTTTTTCTGTATCACAAAATGACTATCATAATCCCTGCCAGTGCGAACATTGTCAGAAAATCGCAAAGGAAGAAGAGACTGAAGCAGGTCCGTTAATCTGGTTTGTCAACAAGGTAGCTAAAGAAGTTGAAAAAGAATTTCCAGATAAATATGTGGGAACACTTGCGTATCAATATACCCGCAAACCCTGTAAAAACATAAAGCCACGGGAAAATGTCGTTATCCGGTTGTGTAGTATCGAGTGCTGTTTTGCCCATGACTTTAAATCCTGCCCTGAAAATCAATCCTTTATGGATGATCTGCAAGCCTGGTCAGCGATTGCTCCGCATATGTATATATGGGATTATGTAGTAAATTTTAGCCACTACACTTTGCCATATCCCAACTTTGGGGTATTACAGGAAAATATTAAAACATTCCGTGAAAATAATTCCATCGGAATCATGGAGCAGGCTGCTTATCAGAGTCGTGGTGGCGAGTTTGCTGAACTGCGTGCTTATGTAATTTCGAAACTCTTGTGGAATCCCGATTGTGATGTAGATGCGGTAATTGATGACTTTATGTATGGATATTATGGACGCAGCGGCCAGTATGTAAAAGAATATTTTGATCTGTTGCATGGACTGGTAACCCCGTTAACGCATATTCACCTCGGTTTAAAACCTGATGACAAGATTTTCCCGGATTCATTTATAGCAAATGCGGATAAGATATTTGATAAAGCTGAAGCTGTTGCCGATAATCTGGAATTACTGCAGCGTGTTGAAATGGCCAGACTGCCGTTGATGTATTTAAAATGTTTGCGATACCCCCTGCAATCCAAACAGGATGGGACATATTCCCGTTTTTGTGAGATATCGGACAGGGAGGGAATTACGCATTACGCAGAACATGGCTTGGAACATAAAAATGCGTTTCATCAACTCATGGAATACGCTAAATAGGTCAGATTAACAGGCTCAATATTGAAAGTTTAAATTATAAATTATTTTGGAGTGATGATGAGATCTAGACACAATTTTCTGATATTAATTTTATTTGTATTTTTATCAGTAAATCTTTTTGCTGCCGGGTATGAGTTTGAAATGGGAAAGTGGATGAAAGAATGGACTGTTTGCGGGCCTATTCATCTAGAATCTCCCAAAGATAATGAACTGGACCAACAACACATCCCGGGATTTGAAACCGATTACCTCGCAGGTATCGGAGGAGAAGAAAATCCTGATATAACAGCAGGGACGGTGATTTCTGTAAATGGAGAAAAGCTGGCTTTTAAAGAGATTGTTGCACCGGATTCTGTCATTGTTCTGGATGATTTTGTTTCTACTGATGAAAATGTTTGCGCTTATGCGTATAGGGAGATTTTTGCCGAAAAGGAACAGATATGTTATTTGTCCGTTGCCTGTAATGATGGCGGAAGGGTCTGGTTTAACGGTATGTTGGTTTGGGACGAAGCAAGACCCGGCGGACTAAATCCTGATGAAGGACTGGTCCCCGTTGTTATAAAAAAGGGAAAAAATACATTACTACTCAAGGTAGAGGAGTTGGGTAATGTCTGGGCGTTTTGTACCCGATTCTTATCTTTTGATTCGGATTTAGGGGCGGGATCTTTTTTCACTGTTTTAACTATGGATGCTAAACCGGTTCTGCATTTTAAATATGATAAACGCAATTTAGCCTCATTGTTTAAGGAAAATCTTGTTACCATAACTCCCAAATTTGCTCCAGAGTCAGTTATATGGCAAGGTAAACTAGAAACCGAACAGGACATGGTCCTTTCTGTCCCGACAGAACGATACGCAGAATTCAAGTTGTCAATTACGGCACAGTTTATTGATGGCCAGTTATTCCAGGAATCCCATACATTTAGTGCGGGTAATCGTCAGGTTTTTGAGCTTTTCAACGACCGCAAAACAAAATATGCTATTGTTGTAGATAATAACGCGTCAGAATCCGAACAATGGGCTGCACGTGAACTTCAACATTGGCTCAACAAAGTCAGTGGTGCTTTTTTCCCCATTGTAAACCAATTTAAAGAGTCAATCCCATCCATCGTTGTTGGATGTCATCCGGATGTGTTGAAGATGTTTCCGGATGATATGCACAAATCGGAAGCTTTGTCAGAAGCATTTACCTACAAGAATATGGGTCCTCATGTTTTTATCTGGGGCGGCAGTCAACGTGGCACTATGTATGGTGTGCTTAGCTTTTTGGAAAATGAGCTGGGTTTACGCTGGTATACTCCGCAGGTAACAAATGTTCCTGAAAAAGATAAATATGAATTCACTTATTTATATAACCATGAATCCCCGGGCATACGTGTACGTAACGATTTTTATTATGAAGCCTTTGATCCGGTATGGGCAGCGCGCAACCGGGTAAACGGCGCTATGGGCAGTCGTAAACAACCCGGCGGTGTTGAGGGATATTGGGCTGTTCACACATTTTATCGGTTTATGCCCCCGACAGAATTTTATGATGAACACCCGGAATATTACAGCTTGATCGATGGCAAACGTGTCCATGATCATGCGCAGCTGTGTCTCACCAATCCGGATGTTTTTAAAATTGTTACGAACCGCCTCAAACAGGCAATGCGGGACAATCCCGATTGTTTAATTTATTCTGTGTCGCAGAACGACTGGCGAAATCCCTGTCAATGTGAAAATTGCCAGAAAATCGCACGAAAAGAAGAAAGTGAAGCCGGGCCGTTGATCTGGTTTGTGAACAAGATCGCAAAAGAGATTGAAAAAGAATTTCCAGACAAATATGTAGGTACACTTGCCTATCAATATACCCGTAAGCCCTGTAAAAATATAAAGCCGCGGGAAAATGTGGTCATCCGTTTATGCAGTATTGAATGCTGTTTTTCACATGATTTTAAATCCTGTTCGTTGAACCAGTCTTTTATGGATGATCTTCAGGGCTGGTCTGCTATTGCGCCGCATATGTACATTTGGGATTATGTTGTGAATTTCGGTCATTATATTATGCCGTATCCCAATTTTGGGGTATTGCAGGAAAATATAAAGACCTTTCAGGAGAATAACGCAATCGGGATTATGGAGCAGGCGGCATATCAGAGTCGCGGTGGTGAGTTTGCCGAGCTGCGGGCCTATTTGATCTCTAAATTACTTTGGAACCCGGATTGTGATGTGGAAACAGTCGTAAATGACTTTATCTATGGTTATTATGGGCGCAGCGGACAGTTTATTCGTGAATATTATGATCTGCTGCAAGGGCTTGTAACACCTTTAACGCATATCCATTTATTTATGAAACCGGAAGACAAGATATTTACCGAATCTTTTATTATTCAAGCCGGTGAAATTTTTGATCGTGCTGAAGTCATTGCGGACAACCAGGATGTTTTGGAGCGTGTAGAAATGGCCCGTTTGCCAATATTGTATCTCAAATGTTTATATTTTCCACAGCAATCAAAGCACGATGGAAGTTATACCCGTTTTTGTGAAATTGTAGAACGGGAAGGTATTACCCATTATGCTGAACGCCATCAATTGCGTAGTAAAGAATTTCATGATCTCATGGATAGTATCGAGTAAGAACTGGAGGAACCTAATGTTTGCTGATCATTTTGCGTTTCAGGTCTCTGATCTGGACGTTTCAATAAAATTTTACCAGGAAAAACTGGGACTAGAGCTCATGTCTAAAACCGTGGATGAGGAACATCACGAGGCATTTGCTTTTTTGAAACTCGATGGATGCAATATCGAGTTGCTGCAACTTTTGGATGAGCAAAATCAGCCCATTCCGGCGCCTGAAAATGAAATCAAACCACCTTACAGTCCGCATATGGCCATTGGTACAGATAACCTGGATGAATTGGTGAAAAAGTTAAAATCCGCACAAATAGATATACTCAAAGGGCCCATGCTGATTCCTGATATGGTAACCTGGCTGTATATAACTGATCCGGATAATAATGTGCTCGAGTTTGTTCAGTGGTTAAACAAATAAAATATTAAAACAGGATGGGGTCATGAAGAAATTATTTGTTTTCATCGCAGTATCCATGTTTTTATGTTGTACAAATACTAAACAGCAGGATTTACCCAAAACTCTGCTCTTTAGTCCTATTTCTCCCGAATATCTGGCGGATACGGCAGTTGAGTGGAAGCAGAATGGATTTGATGGATTCATGTTGTCTGGGATTATGGCCAATTGGGGCGATGATATCTGGGCACAGGATGGTGATCCGTCCAGTCGAAATGAATCGGATGCTACATTTCAACGGATAAAAAATTGTAATGACATTTGTCGTAATGCCGGAATCACGGATAATTTTATCAAAATCGCGTTTTATAAACAGGTACCCCTTTGGACCGATAATGCCGCCTGGGAAGATATAATAAAGAATTTTGCAGAGGCTGCACGATTTGCAAAACTCTCCGGTTGTAAAGGGATTTCTCTGGATATTGAATATGTCAACGAACAATATCAGTTCGATTGGCAGGGGTATGATTATAACGGTTATACTCAACAAGACTTGATAGCTGCCGCTCACAAACGCGGACGTGAAATGGTCAACGCCATGTTAGCTGAATATCCGGATATGGTTTATCTCACGCTGCCGGAAAGCATTACCTTTTATGGTCCCATTGCAAAGGCACTGTTTACCGGTTGGCTGGAAGCGATGGCAGTACAACAGGCTCCCGGTGGTTTGTTTGTGTTGACTGAATTGTCTTATGATATGGTAAGCACCTTTGGGCTGATCCATTATGCTTTCGAGCTGGAATCCAAAATTTTGGATGCGATTAGTCCCAAAGCGCAGGATTACTGGAAGAAAACGTGTGGTGTTTCTTTGGCGGGCTGGCCGCTTGGCTATTACCGCGAAATCGTTGATAAAGATGGCGAGTTTTTAGGGTGGTCCGGTAAAAAAGAGACCTTTGGTGATTCTCTGGTTGGCTCTTATGCGGACAAGAGCAGTCGCTTTTCTGTTGAGGATTTTCAAAATCAGTATGCAGGTATTCTGCTGGGCAGCAAAAAATACTGCTGGATCTATGGGCATGGTGCCACCTGGTGGCAGTTTAATCAGTCAGATGTTGAAAAATATGGCAAGGTGGGCAATTCCGTATTGCCTTTAGACCCCCAAATTGATAAATATCGTAATGTTGTTAAAGAAAAATGGATCTCTACTCCTGCAATTCAAAATCTTGCCATGCTTGCAAAAAACCGACAAGTTGATGCGTTCAATGCTGAATTGGGGTTTGTTTCAGAATTCCATATTGTGGGTCCTTTTGGATGTAAAGCCTGTGATAATTTTGATACTGCATTTCCCCCTGAATCGCAAATGGATGTCCATTCGGAATATACGATAAATGATAAAGTATTAAAATGGCAGCAATGCACAGTTGATCCGATTAGTGGATATCTTGATTTTAGAAAATATTTTCAACCTACCGATTGGGTTTGTGCATATGCAGCAATTACTGTAACCAGTCTGGTAGATCAGCATGCACAGATACGTCTGGGTACCAATGATACGGCAACATTGTGGTTTAACAGTCAAAAGCTGTTGGCTAAAAATGTTGAACGCCCTGCCGCACCCGATTCAGATATATTACCTGTCCGTTTGAACAAGGGTGAGAACAAGGTTTTGATCAAAGTTTGTAATTCAGAATTAAACTGGGGATTGTATCTCCGTATAACCCGTGATGATGGTTCACCGCTTGATAATATTGAAATCAATTAAAGGAGCAATACTACCATGAAACGCTCGATTTTTATGCTTGTTGTGTTATGGATACTTTCAGGAACGATAGAGGCAAGACCTCTGCAAGCCTTAGAAGAGCAGTTTAAAAATCCACCTATGGATTGCTGGCCGCATACACGCTGGTGGTGGCCGGGGAATCCTATGGATAAAAAGGAAATCACCTGGGAACTCGAGCAAATGCGTAGTGTGGGCATCCGGGGTGTGGAACAGATTACCATGGGTGCGGTTTATGAAAAGGGAGGCATTCCCTACCTGTCTGATGAATTTATGGATATGGCCCGTCATGCGGTGAATGAGGCCAAGCGCCTGGGTATGGAGATCTCTTTTAATTTCGGCGGACCGGGCTGGATAATCGGTGGGGAATGGGTGTCGGAGGAAGACAAATCCAAAGATATGATTCCCAGCTCCATGGACATTACAGGTCCCATGCGTTTCAACGATGCGTTACCCGATTCTCTTGCCAAAACCAAACGATCATGGGAACTTTATCACCCGCGTTTGAACGGCACAGAAAAACTGATTGCGGTCGCGGCGGGTAAACTCGAAGAGGGAATCATTGATGAGCAGTCCGTGGTTGTGATCACGGATAAGGTGAAAAACGGCAAACTCGACTGGCAGGTACCGGAAGGTAAATGGAAGATTATGTGCTTTTGGCTTGCCAAAAACGGTGAAGCCAACGCAGTTGATCATTTTGACCGGGGTGCCATGCAGCGTTACTGCGATTACCTGGGCGGCAAATTCAAACAGGCTTTTGGAGCCGAGTTCGGCAAAACTGTGGATTCGTTTTTCTGTGACAGTTTTGAACTCCCCAACCTGGCGAGCGGTATCTATTGGTCTGATAGCCTCTTGATAAAATTTAAAGAATTTAAAGGTTATGACCTGGTACCGTACCTGCCGGCTGTCTGGTGGCAGGTGGGTGAAATATCCCCTAAAATTCGTTATGATGTGAACGAGTTTTTACATCATGTGGGGATGCAGACGTTTTTCGAAACCTTTATGACCTGGTGTGAAAACAATGGTATCAAAGGCCGGGTACAGACTTATGGATTTTCCACGGACAATCTGGAAGCTGCCGGTGCAACGCATATTCCGGAAATGGAGATCACTCCGGGCGAAAAAGATTCCCAAGGATGGTTTGATAATCGCATCGGTCCGAAAAAATATGTAGCTTCAGGCGCTCACATTTACGGAAGGGACGTTATCTCGGTTGAGGCCCATACTTTTCTGCACTGGGAGCGTTACCGCGCCACACTCGAAGAAGTCAAGATCAGCACAGATGGTATCCTGCGTACCGGTGCAACCAAATTTTATAATCACGGCTTTTGTTATTTACCAGAGCGTGATCTTGCCCCATCCCGCAGAACACCGTGGGCGCCGCAGATCAACCCCAGCAATACCTGGTGGCGGTTTTATCCACTCCTTACTCAATATACCGCCAGATGTTCGTTTTTGTTCAGGCAGGGCGATTTTAGTCCCGATATCGCCATTTATTCGCCACTCGCCAACCAGTGGGCACTTGACGCCCTCAATGCCCGTAAATGGACGCGTGAATTTGATTGGGACGAGCTCGGGTTCCTGCTTGTTTCCAACGGATACGATTTTGATCTGCTCAATGACGACGCATTACAAAATATTGCTCGTTTTGAAAACGGACAAATTAAAATTCGGAATATGGAATACAAGGTGTTGCTGCTTCCCAATATCAAGGCGCTGCCTTTGGAGACACTCTTACGTATTCAGGAATATGTAAAGAATGGGGGAGTAGTCATAGCCTGTGATCGTGTCCCGGATAGTTCGACAGGACTGGAAGATTTTAGTATTAACGACGAAAAGGTGCAAAACATTATAGACGAAATGTTCAAAGAACCGTTCCGCAGGGATGAGGTGGGTTCTGTTAATTATGGAAAAGGAAAAGCCTATTATATAAAAAATGTAATTGATCGAAAAATATGGTGGGACATGCGCAGCAGCATGCTTGATCCCTTTCTAAACACAATCCGTACTCATATTGCTCCGGATTTCGGTATTGATTTCGCACAGGAGAACCTGCGCAGAAACAACGGACTTGCGTTTTTGCATCGCAAGGTTGATGATTCGGATGTCTATTTTGTTAGCAATATTCAAAACGTTCCCAGTACTATACCCGTAACCTTTCGTACCCGTAATACTGATGTTTATTACTGGGACCCATACACCGGTAACATCCGTCGATGTCTTGAATTTGCTCAGGTTAAAGATGGAATAAAGGTACCGCTTGAGCTTTCTCCCTGGGAATCGACCATTCTTGTATTTGGCCCGGATAATAAAGAGCCATACGTGAGTGAAACCAATTTTAATACAATTCATGATGTGAGTCAAACCAGGGTAACTGCACTTGCAAGTGAAAACGGAAATTATTTTGCCAACGTCAAGACAGATACGGAGCATCTGTTAACGAAAACTATCAGTAATGTACCCCCACCTTTTGTGATTAATGGTGATTGGAAGCTGTTACTTGAGAATGAACATTTTAAACGAGTTGAAAAACACCTGCCGGTATTAAAATCCTGGACTGATGACTCCCTGACCTGTCATTTCAGCGGGACCGGCAGGTATGATATTGACTTTACTCTGCCTGACATGTACCTTCAAAAGGATATTGTTCTGACACTCGATCCTGGCAGAGTAGGAAATATTGCTGAGATTAGTGTTAATGACAAGAATGCCGGAACTTGTTGGATGACAGGAATGAAGCTGGACGTGACCGGTCTTTTGAAAAATGGAAAGAACCACTTGACCATTTTGGTTACAAATACCAATATCAACCGTGTTTCTGCCTGGGAAAAAGCACCGCCGGTACCGGAAGAACTGCGATCCAGATTCGGTAACTCTTTATCTGAGCGGGCACAGGAACTGGGCTTTAAGCCATTGCCGGCGTCTGGACTTTTAGGGCCGGTGAGAATCACAGCAATGAAAAAAGTAGAACTGGAAGTAAAATAATTTGGAGGTGTATCCATGAAAAAAGTAGTATCCATCATGCTGATATTAATGATTGCAGCCGTACCATCCCTGTTTGCGGGAACGTTCAAAGCAGGTTCGGCCGTTCGTGTTATTACTCCTGATCCCTTGCTGCCGGTTTCCGGTGGTGTGGGTACACCTAATCCTGTGACAGAGAAAAAAGGAGACTTGTTTGCCCGTGCATTGGTACTGGATGACGGCACAACCCGAATTGCTATTGTTAGTATTGATAATTTGGGATGGCCTGCCAAGTTGGGTGACAAATCCCGTGCGTTGATCAAAGATATTGCACCGGAGAATGTGATCATTGGTGTGACTCATACCCATAGCGCTCCTGATGCGTATGGATTTCCGGACCAGAATGGTCAGCACCATGCCGACCTGGAGTATCTTGATTGGTGTGTGAAACAGATAGCGGATGCAGTGAATGAAGCTGTGGACAATCTTGAATCCGCATTTTTGAAAATTGCTGTTGATGACGCCAAAGGCAAAATCGCTTTTAACGCATATGCTCCCAGGCTTTATGATCCCCGCATGGGCGTAATTCAGGCAATCGCTGAAACTGGTGAGAGCGCAGGAAAGCCCATTGCTACACTGATAAACTATGCCACACACCCGGAAGTGCTGGGCTCAGAACGTGGAATACTCTCACCCGATCTGTGTGGCCCTATGTATGACCGCATAGAGGCAAAGGGGGGCGGTATTGCCCTGTTTATGAACAGCGCACAGGGGGGAATGGTAACTGCAGATGTTCGTAGGGATGATGGTAAAGAGAACAATACCTGGGAAGAATGTATACGTATTGGTAATTTGATGGCGGATGAGGCTTTGCGCATTGTGGAAAATGCACCAGTACAAAGTGATCCCGGATTATATTGTACATCCAAAACCATTCGTTTTCCCATTGAATCCAAAATGATGCAAATGATACTGCAAATGTCACCGTTGGGGTATGCATTGTCTGAGGATAAATCCATCAGTACCACACTGAATCTGGTGAATATCGGTACAGCACAGGTCCTTACTATACCCGGTGAGGCACTGCCCAATGTGGGATATTATGTAAAACGCCACATGAATACCAAACACCCGTTTCTGTTTGGGCTCACCAACGACGCTTTTGGATACATGATTGCCAAAGTGGATTTTAACAGTTTTGAACGCTATAATTATATCACCCGCACCAGCCTGGGAGAAAATACCGCCGAGATTTATATGGATGAAGCTGTGAACCTGGTCAGCAGCAGTCCGGTACCTGATGATGATTTTGTATCATTGTTCAATGGCAAGGGCCTGTCCGGCTGGTATGCCAAGGATGGCAAGGTCGAATCCTGGAAATATGAGAATGGAGTTTTATCCTGTATTGCGGAAAAAGGCGGTTGGCTTACTACGAAAAAAGAATATGATAATTTTGTACTGCACCTGGAATGGCGCATTCCCGAGGGAGGAAACAGTGGTGTTGGAATCCGTTACCCTGAAAAAGGAGATCCCGCGCATGTGGGTATGGAAATTCAGGTGTTAGACGATAATGCGGAAAAATACAATGATCTTAAACCCGCTCAATATACCGGCGGTATCTATTACCAGGTTCCTGCGGAACAGGGACATACAAATCCTCCCGGCGAATGGAACGTGTACGAGATCACCTGCAATGGTCCAGAAGTGACTATAATGCTTAACGGCGTACAGATCAATTCCGCCAACATGGATGAAGTCACCACCGCCAATGGCGACTATATGCCGCTCAGCCAGCGTCCCCGCAAAGGGCATATCGGCATGCAATCCCACGGTACTGGCGTAGATTACCGCAATGTGATGATAAAAGAGATTAAGTAATGTGTATGTTGGGGTAGACTTTCGAGTCTACCCTTATTTGCACCACTATCCTTTATTCATATCTTGTTATTTGGGGATTTTATTAGCCAATAAAATCTTTGTTTCTATCAATAGTCATAAAGATCCCACCGTGCTTTAATCAATTCAGAATCTTTATAATGAATCTTTTTCAGTTGTGACTGGAAAATAAAAATTTTTGTTTTTTTGATGTAATTTGGTTAATTTGTCAAAGTTTATGAGTAGCAAAAATTTTATTAATATTTATTATATCTTTTTACTTTTTTTATTTTATTGGGAGGCACTATGCCAAAATGGTTTTACTTTGCATTTTTAGTCTTTTTGTCTGGTATAAATGTATTGGCTGATACCGGTTATGGTAATTCCGGGACTGGTTCTCTGACTTCTTTACCACCGGCTCAACCGGTTTTGTCCACACCGGCAAATCATAGTGGTACTGCTTTATCCGTTCTGGACTGGAATGATCTTGATCATGCTTCAAGCTATGTACTGCAAGTATCATTAGCATCTAATTTTGATTCATATGTTGTGAACGAGTCCGGTTTAAACGAGTCCTCCTATGATGCCGGTGAATTGGTCACAAGTAATAATTACTATTGGCGGGTTTGCGCTGCCAATGTAGCCGGAACCGGTGCTTATTCCGACACATGGGATTTTACTTTTGATACATCTTTACCAGTAGAGCTGGTTTCTTTTTCTGCAACACGGGAGCAAGGTTCCATTGTTGTTTCGTGGAGAACTGAAACAGAATCCAATAACCTGGGATTTATTCTTGAGCGTACAAGGAATATTACAAATCCTGATTGGCAGGTTGTTGTTTCCTATGAAACACATTCTGAACTTGCCGGGCGGGGTACAATCGACAGTCCCAAGGATTATACTTTTCGAGATACGTCCGCTCAACCCGGTACAACCTGGTTTTACCGTCTTTCCGATGTCAGTTATTCCGGTGATCTGCATGTATGCGGCACTGTTTGCAGTACAGTTGCAGAGATACCTGAAACAACAGAACTTTTGCCCTTGTATCCGAATCCCTTTAATCCACAAACCCATATACGCTATACACTTGCCGAACAAGCACAGGTTGAATTGAGTGTATATGATATAAACGGAAGAAAAGTACGGGAATTGTCAAATTGTACCCAATCCGCTTCAAGTTATAATGTTCAATGGGACAGTAAAGATGATGCAGGGAATGCGCTTCCTTCTGGAATGTACCTTGTGATATTAAAAGCAAATAATCAAATGTTAACACAAAAGGCCTTGCTGATAAAGTAGTATGGTATGAAAGAAAAAGGGAATGATGATGAAAAAGATTAAAATATTACTTTTTGTTTTTTGTTCAGGTCTGCTTTATGCGCAGGCACCAGTGATTTCGAATGTTAGTTTTTCACAGCGAACAGATGGTAGTTTGATTGTGGATGTCTATTATGATGTAGATGATATGAATCTGATGAATATAACGCTGACCGCGTCTGATGATGGTGGCTCAACCTGGGATCTGAATTGCAGCAGTGTAAGCGGAGATGTAGGAAGTGCTATCAGCAAAGGTACTAATAAACACATTGTATGGGATTTTTATGCTGATAATCCCGGAATATCCGGCAGCAATTTTATGGTACGCGTAACTGCCCAGGACTATCTCGAAACCGGTACCATGACCGATCAGGATGGTAATGTATATGCAACTGTTAAAATTGGTGAAAAATGGTGGATGGCTGAAGATCTGCGAGTTACAACCTATCGTAATGGTGATCCAATTCCCCATGTGACCGATAATGCAGAGTGGACAGCACTCAGTACAGGTGCTTATTGTTATTATAATAATGACAGCGACAATGCTGCTGTTTATGGCGCCATGTACAACTGGTATGCTGTTGTGGATTCGCGTAATCTTGCGCCTGAGGGTTGGCGTGTACCTTCTGACTATGATTATAAAGTTCTTGAAATGAGCATAGGCCTGACATCTGCAGAAGCAAACAGTTCCGGTGCCAGCCGTTGCGATGACGGTGGTAAATTAAAAGAAGAAGGTACAACGCATTGGAATACGCCCAATACTTCTGCCACAAATGAAAGTGGATTCAGGGCCCGTGGGGGTGGATATCGATATGATGCTAACGGTGCCTTTTATTCAATGGACTATGGAGCAAGATATTGGACATCAACAAGTGTAGTCGCAAATGTTAGTGCTTTTACGCGTGAATTATCTTATGTGAATGATGATATTATACGAAGCTATGATGAAAATGGATTAGGCCTGTCTGTTCGTTTGGTGAAAGAATAAGTAGTATATTTTATCTATTGTATTGCAAGAGAATTATTCTATATTTCATTATACTTTTTGTTTAAAAAACCGAGGTGCGGCGTGAAAAGATTAGTGATTTTGCAGTTGCTGTTTGTTGTACTGTTGTTTGCCGGTACTGTCCTGGCGGAGCAGGATAATGGCCGGATTATTATGGATTTTAATGATGACTGGTTATTCGAGCAGGACGATTGGGTCGGGAAATATAATGCCACTCAATGGGATTGGAAAGACTCGCATTGGATCAAAGTCCGTACTCCGCATTCCTATAATGCGGATGATACATTTGATGATGTTCGCTGGTATTATCGTGGATATTCCTGGTATCGTAAACATTTTTCGGTACCTGCTGAACACAAGGGGAGAAGAATTTTTATCTGTTTTGGAGCAATTAGTAACCAGTCCGAGATTTGGGTGAATGAGCAATATATAGGCAAGTTTAACAGCGGATATACGCCCATTGAAATCGATGTGACAGATATCCTGAACTGGGGCAGTGAAAACCTGATCTCTGTCCGGGTTAACAACCTTCATAACGATGAGATTCCACCGGGACGCTGGCGCATTGATTACAATGTCTATGGCGGCATTTATCGTGAAGTGACTTTGGAAAGCCTTCCCGATGTTTATCTGGAAAAATATGACCTGTTTGCAACTACACCGGTGGTGAATGAAAAAAAATCTGTTATCAATACCGCAATCAAAGTCAACAATACATCAACAGAGTATCGTACAATCAAGGTGCGTACAACTGTGTTGGATGGAAATCAGAAAAATGCGGTTTCTGAACAGGCTATAACCGTTCCACCGGGGCTGATCCGGGCAGTACCAAATCTTGAAAGTGTTGTAAAAGATATAAAACTGTGGTCTCCTGATGATCCGAATTTGTATCTGCTTCAGGTAGAATTGATCGAAAATAATCAGTTAATTGATCAACTTGAAACAAAAATCGGATTTCGTACTTTTGAATTTACTGCTGACAAGGGTTTGATTTTTAATGGTAAACCTTTAAAAGTAAATGGCACCAATCGCCACCAGTGTTATCCCGGTTTGGCAAATGCGGTACCCAAACGTTTGCAGGTTCAGGATGCAGTGATATTAAAGGATCTGGGTGTTAACTTTGTACGCTGTTCTCATTATCCCCAGCATCCCGATTTTTTGAATGCGTGTGACAGTTTGGGGATGCTGGTTTACGAAGAGCCCCTTTCATGGAAGCATATTGGAGGCAAAGGATTTATGGAGATCATGGATTATGGGTTCGATGCCATGCTGCGCAGAGACCGTAATCATCCATCCATTGTTCTCTGGGGATTGATGAATGAAGGACATTCTGTTGAATTGTTCAAGATACTGCAAGCCACTGCAGATCGATTGGATCCTACTCGTCCTACTTGCTATGCGGAAAATCATATTGATGATGCTATCAAGACAGGTGCGGCATTTATACCCGATATTATGGCACTCAATTATGCCATTGATACGTATGATGAATTGCACAAGAATTATCCCGAACTGGTACTTATCAGTTCCGAATGTACCAATCCCGATAAAACATACATTGGCGATTTTGACAGTGAAATGAAATCTTTTGCAAGTGTAAAGCGGGATCTAGACTTGATAGAAAGTAAAAGCTATTTGCCTGGTGCGTGTGTTTGGGGTTTTCATGATTACGGTTCAGAATACAAGCCCGTATGGCCCATTCAAACATCTGGTATGGTAGATTATTACCGCCGTTACAAGGAGCCCGCGTGGTATCTAAAGGCTCGCTGGGGTAAAGAACCCTTTGTTCATATAGCAGGTACCTGGGACAATGATAAAACTCCTGGTGAGGCAGTTGCCGTTAATGTTTGGCACAATGGTGAACAAGTTGATCTGTTTTTGAATGGAAAAAAGATCCAATCCTCAAAAGAAACTGAATGCGAATGGCAAGTTCCCTTTGCTCCCGGTGAATTAAAAGCGGTTGCAAAGCAGGGGAGAGAGTTGGTTGAACATGTGTTGATCACTCCGGGGGAGCCTGTAGCAATCCAATTGACTCCTCTGAGTGATGAAATGATTGCAGATGGATACGATGCAATTTCCGTAACCGCTCAACTTTTGGATGCAAAGGGTAATCCTGCGCATGACAACGGAGTTGAAATTGCATTTGAATCAACTCAAGGTGGTAAAATTGTAGGTATTGGCGGGGCAACATCTGCCAAAACAGCAGATGGAAGTGCCGTGATTCTGGTTCAATCCACCGGTTTGACCGGTAATATAACTGTTACTGCCAAAGCAAAAACGTTAAAAGGCAGTTGTGAAATTGCCTCTCGTTAAGGTGTGAGATCATTCCGGCAGGACAAAAACTGCCGGAATGAACACTTTTCTTGTTATATTTATTTCCTCTTTTTGTATTTCTGCAAAAAATTCATTCCTTTTTTGTGAAAAATTTCCTAACTTGTCTTCTGTAAATGTAGTTTTGAACACAAATATTAGAGACGAAAGGAAGATAGATGCCGAAAATACTGCATGCTGAATTCCTGGCAAAAGATATCAAATTATTCCGAATTGAAGCCCCCAAGATCAGTAAAAAACGTCAGGCAGGTCAGTTTGTGATTGTGCGTGTGCATGACAAAGGTGAGCGTATACCGTTGACCATTGCGGATTCTGATCCGGTTGAAGGGAGCGTAACTATCATTGTACAGGGTATTGGAAAGACTACAAAGTTATTGAACCGGTTCAATACCGGTGATGAGGTAATGGATATTGTAGGTCCATTGGGAAAACCCTCAGAAATTGAAAAATTTGGTAAAGCATGTGTAATTGGTGGCGGTGTAGGAACTGCTATTGCTTTTCCAACTGCAAAAGCGTTAAAACAAGCTGACAACCATGTCATTTCTATTATTGGCGCCAAGAACAAAGATCTGGTCATTCTGGAAAAAGAAATGCAGGAATTTTGTGATGAAACCTATGTCACTACCGATGATGGTAGTTATGGTTATCATGGATTTGTGACCGGCAAGTTGAAAGAACTGATCGATAGCGGTAACAAACCCGATTTTGTTCTTGCTATAGGTCCTATTATGATGATGAAAAGTGTTGCGGATATAACCCGCGAGTACGGTATAAAAACCATGGTGAGTTTAAATCCGGTTATGGTTGATGGTACCGGTATGTGCGGTGGATGCCGTGTAAATATTGGCGATTCTGTACAGTTTGTATGTGTTGACGGACCGGAATTTGATGCACATCAGGTAGATTTTCAGAGTCTGTTAAACCGTAATACTGCTTATGCCAATCAGGAAAAAGCATCGCTTGAATCCATCGATCATGATCATGGTGAAGGTGGTTGTCGATTGGATGCTGCTGTTAACGAATTAGAGAAATAACTATAGAATGTAAAAGGAACAACCCTTATGAATGAACTTTCAGCCAAAGAAAGACGACAAATACCGCGGCAAAAGATGCCCGAACAGGATCCCATGCAGAGGGTTACGAATTTTAAAGAGGTTAATTTAGGTTATACCGTTGAAATGGCCCAAAAAGAGGCCCTCCGGTGTTTGCAATGTAAAAAACCGGTTTGTGTGTCAGGTTGTCCTGTTAATATCAATATACCCAGATTCATCAATTATATTGTAGAAGGTGATTTCGCAGCAGCAAGTCAATCTATCAAAGAAGACAATATGCTGCCTGCGATTTGCGGACGTGTATGTCCCCAGGAAGAACAGTGTGAAAACTTGTGTATTGTTGGGAAAAAAGGAGATCCGGTTGCTATTGGTAATCTGGAACGATTTGTTGCTGATTATGAACGTGTTAATCAACCTGCTGAGGTTGTTAAAGCTGAACAAAAATTCAAGAAAAAAGTTGCAGTTGTAGGCAGCGGCCCTGCCGGTTTGTCTTGTGCCGGAGATCTGGTACAGATGGGTTATGCGGTAACTGTATTTGAAGCTTTTCATGAACTTGGTGGAGTATTGGTTTACGGTATTCCTGAATTTCGTCTGCCAAAAGATATTGTAAAACAGGAAATTAATAATCTCAGTAAAATGGGTGTTGAATTTGAGCCAAACGCAGTTATTGGGCGTGTTGATACCATCGACGAGTTGATGAGTGATGGTTATGATGCTGTTTTTGTTGCTTCGGGCGCGGGACTGCCCTGGTTTATGGATCTTCCCGGTGAAGACCTGATTGGTGTTTATTCTGCCAATGAATTCTTGACACGCGTGAACCTGATGAAAGCATATCGTTTCCCTGAATATGATTCACCGGTTATCAGTGTTAAAGACAAGAATGTAGCGGTAATTGGTGGTGGAAACACTGCAATGGACTCTGTACGTACCGCAAAACGTTTGGGCGCAAAAAATGCATATATTCTGTATCGGCGTTCAGAGGTTGAAATGCCAGCGCGTAATGAAGAAATTCACCACGCCAAAGAAGAAGGCATTGAATTCAAAATGCTTACCAGTCCATTAGAATTTTTAGACAATGGTAAAGGCTGGTTGAATGGTGTGAAATGTATCAAAATGGAGCTGGGTGAACCCGATGCTTCCGGTCGTCGCAGACCTGTGCCCATGGAAGGCTCTGAATATGTGATTGATATTGATTTGGCCATTATTGCAATTGGTAATGGATCGAATCCATTGATCCAGCAGACAACACCGGATCTTGAATGCTCAAAACGCGGAACCATTGTTGTGGATGAAGAAACAGGTGCAACATGCAAAAAAGGCGTTTATGCAGGCGGTGATGTTGTTACTGGCGGTGCAACGGTAATTCTGGCAATGGGAGCCGGACGTAAAGCTGCAAAATCTATTCACGAATATTTGTCTAACGGCAAAGCCAACTAGTATTTAATATATCAAAAAAAAGCCCCTGAATAAGGGGCTTTTTTTTTTAATCTACACCGTATTTTTTCAATTTCCTCAAAAGCGTGTCCCTGTGAATACCCAGCATGGTTGCTGCCATACTCTTGTTGCCTTTGGCCATATCAAGCACGCCCATAATATGGTCCTGCTCTACATCTGCCAGGAGCAATGAAGATCGTTTTTCTTTTTTCCCGGGTTTTTCTTTAACTTTACCATTGGTTAAATGGGCGGGAAGGTCAAATTTCATGATCTCGTTGCTTTCGCAAATAGATACAGCGCTGCGAATAACATTGATCAATTCCCGAACATTACCCGGCCAGGAATAGTTTTGCAAAGTTGCCAGTGTTTCTTTGTTAATTTTGATCTTTTTGTTGGATTTGGAATTGTACTCGTTAGCAAAATGCTGTGCAAGTACCGGTATATCATTTGTGATTTCGCGCAGTGCCGGCATTCTCAAGGTGATGGAATTGAACACATGAAACAACTCGGCATCAAAAACACCTTCTTCAACTTCCTGTTCAAGATTGTGGCTTGTAGATGCTATAAATCTCACATCTACTTTAACCGGATCCGGATTTCCGGCATATTTAATTTCTCCGGTTTTAATTACTTCTAATAATTTGGTTTGTAGAGATGATTTGAGATTTCCAATTTCTTCCAGATAAAAAGTGCCGCCATTGGCTTTTTCTATCTCGGATGGCTTTGAGCCGGTTTTGGAACCAAACAGGTCATTTTCAAGATGTACATCTTTGCATGTAGTACAATTGAGTGTTACAAAATTCTGGTTTGCACGATTACCAGATTTGTGGATTTGTAATGCGGCCAGTTCTTTTCCGGTACCACTTTCACCCGTAATGAGTAAAGGTAAATCAGATTTTGAAACCAGATCAATAATCTTGTTAATGTTTTGAATCCTAAACGCAGTACCCTTGAGATTATTGTTAAAATAGCTGCTATCTGGTTTGTAGACATTTGTGGGCTTTCCATTTTGGATCTGGTTCATAATGTCTCTGATTTGCGCAAGGAAATCGTCCATAACTATGGGTTTAATGATGTACTGATATGCGCCTTGTTTGATTGATTCTATGGCGTTTCCAATAGAACCATAACCAGTCATCATAATTACTACAGTTTCGGGCTTTCTGGCCTTGACCTCTTTTAACAAATCCAATCCGGAGACCCCCGGCATTTTGATATCCGTAACTACAATGTCAATATCATTGAGTTCGAATATCTCCAGGGCCTTTTCCCCCGAATTCGCTGTAATGCATTCAATTCCCTCAAGTTCGAATACATCGCTAATGACCCGTAAGCAATTGTCTTCATCGTCTACCAGTAAAATTGTTGGTTCATAGTCTTGCATAATACAATCCTGCTTGAATGAATTTGTTAGTTTTTTAGTTCATTTAAAGGGTTCTTGGGATTAGAATCTATAGCAGGGAGACAAATTGTAAATGTCGTTCCCGAGTTACCATTGGAAGAAACCTGAATTGTACCATCGTTTCGTTCTATAGCAGTTTGTACTATCGATAACCCTATACCTACATTCTGCCCTTCTTCTTTGGTGGAAAAAAATGGATCGAAAATTTTGTCTAAAATGTGTTTTGGGATCCCTTTGCCTGTATCTGATATGGTCACCCGTATCTTGTCGTCTTTCATTTTCGTTTTTTACGGTTAAATCACCACCTTTAGGCATCGCATCTCTAGCGTTCAGAATCAGGTTTAAAAAAATTTGCTTCATATCATCTGGATTCACAAAACATTTTTCAACATTGTTTAATTCCTTATTTAGTGAAATATTGTTGATAAAAAGTTCTTTTTCAACCAGAACCAGGGTTTGGTTTACAAGCTGGTTAATTTCTGTTTCTGTTTTGTCTGAGCCTGATTTTCTTGAAAAATCTAAAAGATTAACAATAATATTCTGAGTGCGTTGTATCTCTTGTCTAATGATATTCAAATGTTCATGTGCTTTGGGTTCTTCTGATTTTAATATCCTTTGCAAAAAGTATATGGAAGAACTGATTGTATTTAACGGATTTCGTATTTCATGTGCAATAGCAGCTGCAAGTTCACCCATAACTGCCAGTTTTTCGGACATGATCAGTTTTTCCTGTACTTCGTTCAAACGGGCATCTGTTTGTCTGACGCGCTGCTGAAGATCACGATTCCGTTTTTCAAATTCCTGAATTGCCTGTATACGTTGTGAAGAATCCCGAAAGATACATCCCACACCAATGATCCGTTCTCCCTGCAAAATGGGTAGTAATTTGGCATCAACGGATGTGACGGTCTCTGCTGATTGTCTTAATTTCCAATCTGTGCCTTTTACTTCCATACCTTGAAGCACCCTGTCAAAAAATGCCAGGATAGCCGAAGAAAACATGGGATCAAATATGTCTACAAGTTTATATTTTTTATCTTTGTTCTTTAACTGTGGAATGATGATCTTGGCCTGTTTATTGGCGTGATCAATAATCCCTTTGCTGTCTAACAGTAAAACAATATCATCTGTGTTTTCTAAAAGATCTTTAAACTGTTCAATGTATCTGACTTTATTCTTGCGTTCAATAGTACTTTCAATTCTTGCAAGAAGCTCATCCCTGTCAAATGGTTTGGTAATATAGTCGTCTGCCCCCAGTTTTAAACCATTGACTTTATCCTTGCTGTTTGATCTTGCCGTCAGCATAATTACCGGAATTTCCTTGAGTGGGGGAGAAGATTTGAAAAATTGGATCAATTCAAATCCGTCCTTGTCCGAATTTAACATTACATCAAGCAAAATTAAATTGTAATCATGCTGGTAGGCTTTACGCACAGCGGATTTTGCAGTGTTACACCAGTCTACATGGTAACCTTTTTCTTTTAAAAAATAAGATACTACAAATGCCTGGTCTTTATTGTCTTCAACCAGGAGTATATAGGGTTTGTCAAAATCGCGCATATTTTGCATTAATTTTCCCCTTTTGTGGAGAAAATGTTCATTAATGTAAACTTTAAATAATTATAAAGATACATTAGATATCCATATTCATTTATAAAATAGTAAAGATTTTTAAATTTCAAAATAAAAAATTAATTTTCAATGGTTTTTCTTGTTTTTTTTAATTTATAATTAAAAAACGACAGTCAAAATTTGACTGTCGTTTTTGGAAGAGTGTGTTTGAGGGGGGAGAGAGAGTATTTATTCAACCTGTCCGGTTATTAAACTGCACATGTACAAGTGCTTGTTGATAATGATTTCTGCGTTAGCTTCATCTACATCAATTGTAAATGATTTTTCAATTGACCGATCTACCATGCCGTTTTCTCCGTTGAATTCTATATCGGCATTATATGTACCGGTAATTTGTCCTGTATAGTGCTGAGTCAGGTCTGCACTGCTCATACGAGGACCTGCCAAAGTAAAGGATAATGCTGTTGAATGATTATGTATGCGTGTAAACCTTTCTGTAGTAATGGTATCTACAGCCGCGCGTGAGTAATTTCCTACAAATGTTACTGTATCTGTATTTACACCCGTTGCAGTAAAGCTGCCATCCAGTTCTAGCAATTCCTGTGATAATTTGAGTGTTTTATGACGTCCTTCTCCTGTTACTATTTTAAACGTCATTGTGGTGGCTGTATCATTATTGGTTATCCAGAATTTTTGAGGAACATTACCGGAATTCAGGAACTGGACCTGGTATTCTCTTTCAATCAATGCGTAAAAAGAGCTTTCTTCATATCCGCGTTCACGTTTAACTGAAATAATCCAGGATTGTGTGGCTTCATCCCAGTTTTTTTCTTTGGATTCAAAAAAGTCACCTTCAGTTTTTGCCAGAGATTCGTCACCGGCCAGAACCATCATATCGTTCATTTGGTCCATCATACCACCGGTGTCTTCACCAACGGTTCCGGCAACAGATTCAGCAACATCCGCGTTTTCATCATACGCAAAGTTACTCTCCGGTTCAATAGGACTGTTTTCACTACAACCTGTTAATGTAATGATTGATACCAATATACTTGTAGAAATGAATGATGCGATTCGTTTGGTGGTCAAGACTTTCATGATGTTCTCCTGTATGTTAGTTTGTTTTTGTTTCTGCCCCTGTTTTGGCAATGGATATGCCAGAATTATTTTCTGGTTTGCAAGTTCTTCATTTTCAAGGGATTGGTTTGTTTTTCCAGTTTACAGGAGAATCACAATCTGTACCTACAGGTACAGATTGTGTGCAATAGTGTTCAATTTGATGATTTTAAGAAGATATGGATAGTGGGGTTGTTTTTAAATTTCGCTGGTTTCCGTTTGTTTATTTTCCTGCTTTTTCCGCTTTTTAAATAATGCTCTTGAAAATAATCCAATTAAATATCCGATCAACAGCATAATGATCATTAGAATGATTAATGATGTGGATACCTGCCAGAATAGCAATTGAAAAGTAACAATTGTTGTATTCTGGATTAGGATTATAGTAAATAGAGTTAATAGTACGGTGATAATAATGGTTTTGATCTGCATGAATTCATCCTTTCTGTTATTTATTCTTTATACGTAAAACTGATGAATTGTTTTCAATATTCATTTTAAAATGTTTTTTCTCTATTGAGAGGAGCCAAAATTCGTTGACTCTTGTAAAGGGTTTTACTATATTAATAAACTATATATATTTAGGTCTGCTTTTATGCAGTATTGAACCAAACCGATGACAGAGATTGAGGAGTTTCATGGGCTTTAAAGAACTTGACAAGGTATACGATCCGACCAAAGTTGAAGATAAATGGTACACTTATTGGGAAGAGCACAAGCTTTTTCATGGTGACGAAACAAGCAAGAAAAAGCATTATTCTATTGTAATTCCACCGCCTAATGTGACCGGTATGTTGACCATGGGACACATTTTGAATAATACTATTCAGGATCTGTTGATTCGATGGAAAAAAATGCAGGGCTATGAAACCTTATGGATGCCGGGTACGGACCATGCCGGTATTGCTACTCAGAACAAGGTAGAAGCTGCCATTGCAGAAGAAGGTTTGGACCGCCACATGCTGGGACGTGAAAAGTTTTTGGAACGCGTTTGGGAATGGAAGGAAAAGTATGGCGGCATTATTTTTAAACAATTGCGTCATCTGGGTGCTGCTTGTGACTGGGACCGTGAATGTTTTACCATGGATGAAAACCTCAGTTTTGCGGTTAAAAAAGTATTTGTAAGTTTATATGATAAAGGTTTGATATATAGAGGACGCCGTTTGATCAACTGGTGCCCAAAATGTTATACAGCACTGGCTGATGAAGAAGTAGATAATGTAGAAACCGAAGGCAAGTTTTGGGACCTGGCATATCCATTGGCTGATGGATCAGGAGAGATCATTGTATCTACTACACGTCCTGAAACCATGCTGGGTGATACCGCTGTTGCTGTACATCCCGAAGATGAACGTTACAAGGCAATGATTGGTAAAAAAGTGCGTTTACCCTTGATTGGACGTGAGATCCCCATTATTGGTGATGAACATGCTGATCCTGAATTGGGTAGTGGAGCAGTAAAGATAACGCCTGCACATGATTTTAATGATTTTGAAGTAGGCCATCGTCATAATTTGGAACAGATCTCGGTAATTGACGCTCATGGTAAAATGAATGAAAATGCTGGTCATTATAACGGTTTGGACCGTTTTGAAGCCCGTAAAAAGATCCTTGCTGATCTTGAGAATTTGAAACTGTTACGTGGTGAGCGTAATAAAACCGTTGCTATACCTAAATGCTACCGTTCCGGAGATATTGTAGAGCCGCATCTTTCAGACCAATGGTTTGTTAAAATGGAACCCCTGGCAAAGCCGGCTATCAAGGTCGTTCGTGAAGGTCAGATCAAATTCCATCCCAAACATTGGGAAGAGACCTATTTCCATTGGATGGAAAACATTCGTGATTGGTGTATAAGCCGTCAAATCTGGTGGGGACATCGCATCCCTGCCTGGTATTGTGAACATGGACATGTAACGGTTTCCATCGACGAACCCAAAGCATGCGTAGAATGTGGCAGCACCAACCTTGAACAGGAACAGGATGTATTGGATACCTGGTTCTCATCCTGGTTGTGGCCGTTCAGTACTTTGGGTTGGCCAGACGATACTGCAGATTTGAAAAAGTTTTTCCCAACAGATACACTGGCAACCGGCCCGGATATTATTTTCTTCTGGGTTGCCCGTATGATTATGGCTTCACTTGAATTTATGGACGATATACCTTTCAAAGATGTTTATTTCAATGGAATGATCCGTGATTTGTCCGGCAAGAAAATGTCAAAATCGCTTGGCAACTCTCCGGATCCGCTTTGGCTGATCAATGGTGTGGATGGTAAAGATATTACAGCATTTTCAAAAGTGAATCCATCTTATAAAAAAGGTGTACCTGCATATGGAGCGGATGCTATCCGTTTAACCATGGTCTATTTAACACCCCTGGGTGGAGATATTAAATTTGACCACACCTTGATTGAATTGGGTCAAAAGTTTACCAATAAACTTTGGAATGCTTCACGCTTTGTATTGATGAATCTGGATGAAGACCAACCGGTACTTTTACTGAAAGATATTCCTGAATCTAATCTGGAAATGGCTGACAAATGGATTTTGTCACGTTTGAACCGTGCTATTATCGAGATTGAAAAGTCATTACATGATTTTAGAATGAACGATGCTACTCATGCGCTTTACAGCTTTATCTGGACCGAGTATTGTGACTGGTACATTGAGCTGATCAAGAGCCGGTTATATGATAGTGAAAATCCGGAAAAACAACAGGTTGCACGTTCAGTCGCCGTATATATACTTGACAATATTGTTCGTTTGTTGCATCCGTTTATGCCTTTTATTACAGAAGAATTGTGGCAAAATCTACCGGATGTATTACATCAGGAAAGTGATGTTAAATCCATTATGAGCCAGCCATATCCCAAGGCAGAAACCGAAAGAATTGATGCATCTGTTGAAAAAGATATGACACTGTTACAGCAGATTATTGGTGCCATCCGAAATATACGCGGTGAAATGAATGTTCCCCCGGCCAAAGAAGCGGATTTAATTGTTCTGGGTGCATCAAAAGCAAAACAGGCATTGATCAAAAGCAGTTCACATTCAATTCAGAAACTAGCAAGGGTGTCTCATATAACTTTTGACAATGAACGTCCCAAACTTTCTGCAACAGCCGTTGTGCAGGGAATGGATATTGTTGTTCCGCTTGCCGAATTGATTGATATTGAAGTGGAAAAAAGCAGGCTTTCAAAAGAGATCGAAAGAATTGATAAACAACTTGCCGGTTTGAGCAAAAAACTGTCAAATCGTGATTTTATTGCACGCGCACCCAAGGATGTGATTGATAAAGAGAAAGAAAAGCAGGAAAATTGGCAAACCAGCTTGAAAAAGTTGGAAGAGAATTTGCAACTTTTGCTCCAGGATTAGGTTTAATAAAGCAAACCTGTTGTTTTACTGACAGGAACACAAGTTATGTTTATTAAACAAAGGAGAGGGGTTTAATATGAAAACAGTAAAAGGAATTATAATTATGCTGTTATTGCTGTCTGCTGCGGTTGTTTTTGCTAATGATATGGCAGTAACAATATATAATGATAATTTGGCACTTGTAAGAGATTCTCGTAATGTATCTCTTGAAAAAGGTGTAAAACCTTTTCGGTTTACCAATGTAGCATCACAAATTGATGCTACATCTGTGCATTTCAAGGCTGTTTCAGGCAATAATAGTGTAAACATGCTTGAGCAAAACTATGAATATGATCTGGTTGGTACAAACAGATTGCTGGAAAAGTATATTGACCAGAATATTGTTGCAACCATCAAAGACGGTGGAACCATAAATGGCACTTTGCTGAGTGCAATGGGTGGTGATATTATCGTTCAGACATCTGATGGAACGATAAAAGCATTAAAATCCACTTCACTTGAAAGTGTAGAATTTCCCTCATTATCTGATGGATTGATAACCCGGCCAACACTGGTTTGGCTGCTCGACTCTCCCAAAACAGGTGATTATAATGCTCAGATCAGCTATCTTACACGGGGCATCAACTGGCATGCCGAGTATGTTGCTGTGGTAAATACGGATGATACAGCACTGAACATGAGTGGCTGGGTTTCTGTTGAAAACAATTCCGGAGCAATCTATGAGAATGCCAAGTTAAAACTGGTCGCAGGTGATGTGAATATTGAACAACCCGAATCTCGTCGTAATTATGACCGTATGGCCAAAGCTGATGTTTTATATGCAGCTGCTGAACCGCAATTTGAAGAAAAATCCTTTTTTGAATACCATTTATATACGCTTCAACGCCCCGCTACAATCAAAGATCGTCAAATTAAACAACTTTCTTTGTTTCCCCCGGCCGGTGCCGATGTAAAAAAGATATATACTTTTAACGGCAACAGGCAAAACAAGGTCAATGTTACCCTTGAGATGAAAAATAGTAAAGATAATGGTTTGGGTATGCCGCTGCCAAAAGGCAAGATTCGGGTGTATAAAACCGATGTTGATGGATCTCAAGAGTTTATTGGAGAAGATACAATTGACCATACTCCCAAGGATGAAACTGTACGTATATACCTTGGAGATGCGTTTGATATTGTTGGTGAACGTATTGTTGTAGATACCAAGAAAATTGGACGTGAAAGCCGGCAGCAAACGGTACGCATTAAACTGCGTAACCACAAGGATGAGGCTGTAACTGTTTATGTTGTAGAAAATCTTTGGGGTGATTGGGAATTTATTGGTGATACCCCAAAAATTTCTAAAAAAGAAGCGCACAAGGTAGAGTTTGAGATCAAAGTGCCAGCGAATGGCGAAACTCAATTTGAATATACTGTTCTTTTTAAATAAATATCAGGATTATGACCCAGGCTGCATCCATATTAAACGAGCCCATTGAAAAGTTACCCAGCATTGGGCCCAAGCGTGCAGCCGCTTTGAATAAAGTGGGTATCTATCAGATCATCGACTTTTTCTACTATTTCCCAAGACGGTATCTGGACCGGTCTTATATTGGCAAAATTGCCCAGTTGAAAAACGGTCAGGAAGCAACCATTATTGGTCGTGTTGTGAAATACGAGCTTGTTCGCGGTAAACGGAATCGGTTCCATTTGTATGTGACTGATGGAACATCGTATCTGACCTGTATCTGGTTCAGCAAGTTTACCATCTGGCAGCGATTGTTCAAGCCAGGAGACTGGTACGCATTCAGCGGCAAAGTAACCCGATTTGACGGTATGCAGATGGTACATCCCGAGTTTGATATGCTGGGCAATCAGGCGGAAGGAGAGTTGATACACACCGGTAAAATTATACCACTTTATCCTTCTACGGATGCCCTGACAAAGACCAAATTTGACAGTCGTGGTTTTCGGCGACAGATGGTTGATCTGATCAAGCTTTATAAAAAAAGCATACGAGAGACTATACCGCAAGATATTCTTGAACGCCAAAAGTTAATGGGACTGGCAGACGCGCTTGAGCAAATCCATTTTCCTGTGAGTCATGAGGTTAAAGCTGAAGCGAGTAAAAGGTTAAAGTTTGACGAGTTGTTCTTTATGGAACTGCTGGTTGCGTTACGGAAAACCCATTACTCGGATGGCCGTGGCGGTATTCAGTTTACACAGGTTGGAGACCGGGTAAAAACGTTGGTTGACAATCTGCCTTTTGAACTGACTGATGCCCAGAAACGTGTGATCCACGAGATTCGTGCGGATATGAAGAGTCCCCGTTCCATGAATCGTTTATTACAGGGTGATGTAGGTTCAGGAAAGACCATGGTAGCCATTATCAGCATGCTGATTGCTGTAGAAAACCATTACCAGGCTGCTATTATGGCGCCAACTGAAATTCTGGCAGAGCAGCACTACCTTACAATCCATGAAATGCTGGATTCTATCGGAGTTAAAGCCGTCTTGTTGGTAGGTGGACAAAGCAAAGCGGTTCGCCAGGAAGTACTTGAAGCAATTGCTACACAGCAAGCGCATATAATAGTTGGTACGCACGCACTGATACAGGAAACTGTTGATTTTCAGAATTTGGGACTTGTGATCATTGACGAGCAGCACCGTTTTGGTGTAATGCAGCGTGCAAAGCTTATGGAAAAAGCAATCAATCCTGATGTTCTTGTCATGACGGCAACTCCAATTCCCCGGACGTTGTCCATGACTGTTTATGGTGATCTGGATGTATCGATTATAGATGAACTGCCTGCAGGAAGAAAGCCCATTGTTACAGAATGGCGGCAGGAACGGTCTCGTTCCAAAGTGTATCATTTTGTTCGGGACCAGGTAGCCAAAGGTTCGCAGGTTTATATTGTCTTTCCATTGGTGGAAGAGACAGAAAAGTCGGATTTAAAAGCTGCTACCGATAGTTATGAGATTATGAGTACCACGTTTTTCAAAGATTATCGATTGGGTTTGTTGCACGGTCGAATGAAAAGCGAAGAAAAAGAAGCGGTAATGGCTGCTTTTAAAAAGGGTGATATTCAAGTCCTTGTGAGTACCACGGTGATTGAGGTTGGTGTGAATGTCCCCAATGCAACTATCATGTTGATAGAACATGCCGAACGTTTTGGCTTAACCCAGCTGCACCAGTTGCGTGGACGAGTTGGACGCGGTGAAAAGCAATCCTGGTGTATTTTGATAGGATATGGACAATTATCCGTGGAAGCCAGAAAACGCCTTGATACTATGGCCATGACCAATGATGGATTCAAGATAGCCGAGATCGATTTGGAATTACGAGGACCCGGTGAGTTTTTTGGAACAAAGCAGCATGGGTTCCCCGAATTGAAAATTGCAGATATTGTTAAAGATATGGACCTTTTACACAAGGCCCGGAAAGAAGCGTTTCAACTGGTGCAAAAAGATCCACAGTTGAAATTGGATACTGATCTTGGTACCCGGCACCATTTTGTCAGGACCTATAATGAAAAATTTGACCTGGCATGGGTAGCATAATAAAACGGAGGTTTTAAAATGTCAAAAAACCGGGATAAAAGCGAGATTTACAAAATGTTGTTTCTGAATTTGGTTTACAGCATGCAGACTGCTGCATTGCAAAATCTGGGTCAACAGGAAAACCCAATGACTGATGAAATGACAGTAGACCTTGAGCAGGCTGAAAACTATATCGATTTACTTGAAATGCTGAAAATGAAAACTGAAAACAATCTGGAAAAAGAAGAGAAACAGTTCCTGACCAATGCGTTAACAGAACTGCAAACCATATACGTATCAGAAAAAAACAAGAAATAGATTTGGATGGAAATGGGAAAACACAGTAGACAAGTTTGGGAAGATTTTTGGGAAGATAAAAAAGATATACATAATGTATATTCTAACAATGACCGGATTATTAATCAGATTCGGGAATTGGGTTCCATGCAAGATAAATGGGTAATGGAAATTGGTGCCGGCTCAGGTCGCGATGGATTTAAACTTGTGGATATGGGTGCCAAAGTCATATTGCTCGATTATGCGCAGAGTTCGCTTGATGTTTTGAAAAAGCTGGCACAGGAATTTAATAAACCTGTAATTCTGGTGCAGGGCGATGCCTTTCAATTGCCGTTTAAAACCGATGCCTTGGATCTGGTATATCATCAAGGATTACTTGAGCATTTTACCAATCCCCAGGATATTCTGGCAGAAAATCACAGGGTAATAAAACCCGGTGGTTATACACTGGCAGATGTACCACAACGATATCATTTATATACGGTTGTTAAGCATATACTCATCTGGATGAACAAGTGGTTTGCCGGTTGGGAAACTGAATTTTCAATTGGACAGCTCGGTAAAATGTTCAAAGGATTGGGTTTCGATATCCATAAATCCTATGGAGACTGGATGCGTCCCAGCTTTTTTTATCGTTCATTGCGTGAAGTGATGAAAAAAGTGGGTATTCAGCTACCTTTGTATCCCAAACCGGTTCCGGTATTATCTCCACTTGTCAAGTCTTTCGAAAAGACGTTTGCCAAAACCCGCTTTGCCTTGTATACATTTATGGACATTGGTATCATTGGTAAAAAGAAAAAGGTTTGATCTTTGACAAAAAGTAAACCTTTGAACATACTGGTTATCAACTGGCAGGATATTACCAATCCCTTTGGCGGGGGAGCAGAAGTCCATTTTCATGAGATATTTAAGCGTGTTGCCGCTTTGGGGCACAAGGTAACGTTGTTGTGTTGTAAATATCCTGGTGCTGCCGAGTATGAAGAACTTGATGGAATCCGAATTGTGCGTGCGGGTTCACGAAATTTGTTCAATTTTTATGTACCGTTTATGTACAAAAAGCTTTTAAAAAAACATGATTATGATATTGTTATAGATGATATTAACAAGATTCCATTTTATACTCCCTATTACGTCAAGAAACCTTTGCTTGCTATTGAGCACCACCTGTTTGGCAAAAGTATTTTTATGGAAACTTTTTTTATCCCTGCGAGTTATGTTTATTATTCAGAGAAACTTGTACCATTTGTATATAGAAACACTCCTTTTGCCGTGGTTTCGGAAAGTACCCGGCAAGAGTTGCTGAATTCCGGTGTGAAAAGCAAAATAGATCTACTGTATAATGCCGTTGAATTGAATGATTATAAATATGATGAGATATTAAAAAGTCAGACACCTCTAGTGGGTTATCTGGGACGTTTGAAAAAGTACAAGCAGGTTGAGCATTTTGTAAAAGCAATGCCCGCGGTAATTGAGGCGGTTCCTGAAACCCGTTTTGTTATAATGGGAGGAGGAGACTATCAACCCCAATTAGAGATCTTGGCAAATGAATTGGGTGTTGCAGAAAAGATTACTTTTACCGGTTTTGTTCCACATGAGGTAAAAGTGGAGTGGTTGAATAAAATGTGGTTTGCTGTTAATCCATCACCCAAAGAAGGTTGGGGATTGACGGTTATCGAGGCAAATGCCTGTGGTACCCCGGTTATTGCAGCAGATTCACCCGGGTTGTGGGATTCTGTGGTTGATACCGAAACCGGATACCTGTATCCTTTTGGAAATGTTGAAAAATTGCAGGAAAAGATGATTTTTCTGTTGAAAAATGAAAAAATAAGGCAAAATTTATCAAAAAATTCCTTACATTGGGTTCAAAAATTTAGTTGGGACCAGTCCGCAGAGACGGCTGTGAGAATCATGGAGGATGTAATTAATTAGTATCGGAGATCCATAATGAAGAACTTTAAGTTGATTAACCGGGTGTTCGCCGGTGTTTCTTTTTTGTTTTCAATCATTATTTATCTCAGAACCATTGCGCCAACTGTGTCGCTATGGGACTGTGGTGAATTTATTACCTGTTCTTATATTTTAGGTATTCCTCATCCTCCGGGTGCGCCGTTTTATCTGTTGTTGGGACGTATTTTCAGCATGATTCCCTTTGCTACGGATATAGGTTTGCGGGTTAATTTTATTTCTGCATTAACATCTGCCGCAACCGTAATGCTTACCTATTTGATCATTGTACGCCTGGTAAAACAATGGCGTGGCGAACCCAAGAGTGGTGAAGATATTTTTACCCTGGTAGCCAGCGGCCTGATTGGTGCACTGGCATTTGCATTTACTGATACATTCTGGTTCAATGCAGTAGAAGCCGAAGTTTACGCTATCAGTATGTTTTTTACTTCAATCATTCTGTGGTTGATTATGGTATGGCTTGAAAAATCTGATGAACCCGGTGCTGAGCGTTATATTTTGTTCATCGCTTATACGGTAGGTCTTGCAATTGGTGTGCATTTGTTAATGATTCTAGCATTACCCGCTGTCTTTATGATTGTTTATTTTCGCTACCTGGAACGCCGAAATGAAAAAATTACCTTTACCAACTTTGCAATATTTGGCCTCATAACCGTTGGTATCTTTGCTGCTATTTATCCCGGTGTTGTACAATATATTCCACGCTTGGCTGGTTCGTTTTCACTTTGGGCTGTATTGGCATTGATATTGATTTTGTTCGCCGCGGTATTTTATGTAGTTAAAAATAAAATGAAAATTGCCAGTCTTGCGCTCATGTCCGCAGTGTTGGTGATTATGGGATATTCAACCTATTCCATGATTTATATTCGTTCCGGATTAGATCCTAAAATTGATGAAAATGATCCTGAAACCACCAAACAAATGGTAAGTTATCTGAATCGTGAACAGTATGGAACCTGGAGTACGTTTCCTCGCAGATTCCCCGGACTACCGCCGGAATGGCAATTCGAACAACAATATCCTCGTCAAAGCTACAAGACCTTTAACTGGTCACAGCAAATGGATTTTATGTGGAATTATCAGATAAAGAAAATGTATTTCCGCTACTTTTTCTGGCAGTTTGCCGGTAAAGGCAACACTATTGGATCTGACGGATACATTGTGGAGACCCTATCCTTTAATGGATTATTGGGGCTGCCGTTATTTCTTGGACTTGTGGGGATGATACATCATTTTTATCGACATTGGCGGCATGCCATGTCTCTAACCGCGTTCTTTATTCTAACGGGTATTGCTATTGTCATCTATTTAAATCAGGAGGACCCGCAGCCACGCGAAAGGGACTATGTCTTTGTGGGGTCGTTCTTTATATTTGCTATATGGATCGGAATGGGCGTTACTGCCTTGCTTGAGATGATTCAGGAAAGTTTCAGAGACAAGCAGACATTAAGGCGCGGATTATCGGTAGCAACAGCAGCAGTATTGTTACTGGTTGCTCCAATTAATTTACTGGCTAACAATTACCAGGATCATGATCGTACCGGTAATTATGTGGCTTATGATTATTCTTATAATATTTTGCAAACCTGTGAAAAAGACGCTATCCTGTTCACCAATGGTGATAATGATACGTTTCCACTTTGGTTTTTGCAATATGTTTATGGTATCCGTACCGATGTGCGCGTTGTAAACCTGAGTCTGTTGAATACTCCCTGGTATATTAAACAGCTCAAATATGAAGATCCCAAAGTACCGATTTCTTTACCAGATAGGGACATTGATGCATTGCAGGTTATGCCCTGGTCTGATAGAACCATCTCTATTCCCGTACCGGAACAGAAACGGCAGAATTTGTTGAGTGATATCAAAGAAACCAAGGAACTGGAACAATTTGATGGTACCAGCATTCCTTCTGAAATTACGTTTACTGTAAAACCCACTATAATGGGCCAGGGTATCCGTGTACAGGACTTTATGATCCTGAATATTTTATATGCCAACAGATGGCAAAAACCGGTCTATTTTGCGGTTACCGTTTCCAACCAGAACAAGATCAATCTCGATAAATATATGAGAATGGACGGTATGTGTTTTGAAGTAACTCCAAAACCGGATGAAGATGTGATGGCCAGAAACCTGCATAAAAACATGCTTGAAACTTTTCAATATCGTGGATTGAATGATCCTGATGTTTATTTGAACGATAATACCAAAGGTTTATTGCAGAATTATCGTGCAGCATTTTTGCAGTTGGCTTCATATTATAACAGTAATCGTGATTATGAAAATCTGTTAACCGTACTGGATAAAATGGATACGGTAATGCCCGATGATGTTATTCCGCCACCAGATGTAAGATTACCCATTCAGATTGGCTTGCTCTATGAACGTGCAGGTAAAACTGACAAATTTATTGAAAAAGCGGAATGGGCCATGAGAAATGAACCAGACAATACCTATGTAGTGGGTACTCTGGTACAATTGTACAGTCGTGAAGGAATGCATGATAGAGCAATTGAATTACTCGAAGACTGGATTGTTAAACATCCTGATGATCCTGAAGCAAAGCGCAAACTTGAATCTGAAAAACAGTTGTTAAACGAGGCAAGTGCGGCAGGCAGTGACAGTATAACCGTTCAAAACTAACCTTTAGTAAAGGAATGTACGGTTGGCCGCAGATCAAAGCAAGAAACAGAGTACTCGTCAGGTTTTAGTTACAGTTCTCAAAGTTTGTATTAGTGTTGCTCTTTTGATTTTTTTAATGGCACGTATTGGTGTGCATCAGTTGCTTTTGCACATCACTACTGCCAATCCCTTTTGGATCATAACGAGTATTTTAACTTTTATGATTAGTAATGTTTTAGGCGCTTTTCAATGGTTTTTACTGTTAAAATCAAAAAAAGTGAACATTTCACTCTGGAAAGCGATTAAATATTATCACGTCGGTTTGTTCTTTAATAATTTTTTAATCGGTTATGTTGGTGGTGACGCTTTTAGGATCTATGATATACACAAGTTGTCCGGAGATACCAACAGTGCAATTTCAACCGTATTTTTTGATCGGTTTGTTGGATTTTTTGCACTGACTTCTCTGGCAATGATTGTTACTCTGATCTGGTTACAACGGCTGTCATCCCAATTGACTGTATTGACCATTGGTATTGTTTTTATGGTTTGGATATTTGGCCTGTATTTATTATTTCGTGAAGATGTTGCCAGAAAATTTTCATTTTTATTCAAACTGGTGCTTCCCAAAATACTGACCAGTAAACTCAAAGAATTGTATTATGCTCTGAATGAATTCAGACATAACAAGATGATGTTGATTGAAATATTTGTAATTGCAATTGGTGTTCAATCTTTGAGGATACTAACCCATCTGTTTGCTGCTCGTTCGGTGGGTGTCAATATTGATGGTTATTATTTCTTTATTTTTATCCCGATTGTGGCAATGGCAGCAAGTTTGCCCATTTCACTTGGCGGTATTGGTGTAAGAGAACAAAGTGGAGTTACCTTGTTTGCTCAGGTGGGTATTGCTTCGGCCAGGGTAGTTGCATTTGAATTTATTGCTTATCTGGTAGGTATAATTGCAACAATACCCGGCGGGATTATTTTTGCATTTCGCAAGGAACATACAAAACCTGAAATAGATTGAAAAGGGGTTAGTTGTGAAAAAATATTATTTAATGAATCTGGGAGCAGCCCTGATTGTTTTGAGCTTGATGTTTTTTACAGGCTGTGAACAAAAAAGTTTATCCCGAGGTACAACCCGAAATATTGCTGTGGTTGTAGACTCTGTTTTATGGCAGGATATAGAAGTTCAGGTCAAGAGTACCTTGTCTCCTGAACGTTTTACTCCTCAACCTGAATACATTTTTGCATTAAACCAAATGTCTCCAAATGAATTTACTCGCCTTGAACGCTATGCACAGATATTGTTTATCGGTACATTGGATATGGAAGGGGAGACTAAAAATCTTCTCGATCAAATGATGCCCTCCAAATCAGAAGCACGAAAACTCGTTCAAAATAATGAAAGATATTTCTTTCAATACGATGAACCCTGGGCGCGTGATCAGATATTGGGTATTCTTGTTGGTAAAGATAAAGCAACTCTAATAGAAAATTTAAAACAGGATGATAACCTGATTTTTAATACATATGATGAACATGCCAATTATCGTGTGAAAAAACAGTTGTATTTTAGAGAGCCGCAGGAAAAACTCGTTCAACAGCTCATGGACAACCATGGCTGGACTGTTGACGTTCCTTTGGAATGGTTTATTGCAATGGAAAACGATCAAGACCGATTTGTCTGGATTCGCAGAATGCGCCCCCAACGAGAATTTTTTGTTTACTGGGAACCGGTTGATGATCCTTCTGTTTTAAGTAAAGAATGGATGCTCGAAACCAGAGCCAGGTTGGCAAAAAAATATTACAGTGGTGATGAAGTTTATCAAGATGATAATATCAAAGTCCGTGAAGAGGTTGTTAACTTTTTAGACCGTTATGCTATCAAGCTGGAAGGTATTTGGCAGAATGATTCCCTGGTTGCCGGCGGTCCGTTCAGGAGTTATGGATTTTATAATGAATCCGATCAGCGTTTATATTTAATAGATGGTTCGGTCTATGCTCCGGATGAAAGAAAATGGCCCTATTTAAGACACTTGGACATCGTTGCACATACATTTAGAACTAAAGGTGAAGTTAAAAAGCAACAGGAGTAAATTATGCCTAAAGCAGCAATTGTTATGGGAAGTACTTCAGATGCTGAAGTTATGGCCCTTGCAAAAGAATATTTACAATATTTTGGAATAGAAAGTGAAGTATTTACTTTGTCGGCGCATCGTACACCCGAACAAACAGCCGATTTTGCTAAAAACGCAGAAGCACGTGGTTTTTCTGCAATTATTGCAGGTGCCGGTATGGCAGCTCACTTGCCGGGTGTAATTGCCAGCATGACAACCGTGCCTGTCATTGGAGTACCATTAGCAGGTTCCGCATTGAACGGTGTTGATGCTCTGTATGCTATTGTTCAAATGCCCAAGGGTGTACCCGTCGCTACCATGGCAATTGGCAAAGCCGGTGCCGCTAATGCTGCTATCTATGTAGCACAAATGCTTTCCCTTACAAATGAAAGTATTAAAGAAAAATTGAAACAGTTCCGTGATAAAGGCTGCAAGATCTGATTCTATGAATAAAAAAATATTGATAGCCGGATGTAATGGACTGCTTGGACAAAATTTATTATTTTCACAACCGGATCATACAAATATAATCGGTATAGATATCCAAGAAAAGGGAATAACTCTTGAAAGTAATCAGTATTTTAAAATTGATTTAACCGATAGAGACCTGGCCTGGAAACTGATTAAAGAATTATCTCCGGATGTGATTATTAATGCTGCAGCTTTTACCAATGTTGATGCAGCTGAAACAGATAAAGAAACGTGCTGGAAGATCAATGTGGATCTTGTAAGTAATCTGGCGTATTGCGCACGCAAACTCAAAGCTAAGCTTGTCCACATATCGACCGATTATATATTTGATGGTAAAAACGGACCCTATGATGAAGATGCCCGTCCCAATCCATTAGGGTATTATGGAAGAAGCAAGCTGGCATCAGAAAATGAATTGCTAGGCTCAACCATCGATTTTGCCATTCTGCGTACTATGGTTTTATATGGCCGCACATTGAATACCAGACCCAATTTCGTCGATTGGCTGGTAGGACAGCTCAAAGCGGGTAATTCAGTAAGAATTGTAAATGATCAATATGGAAACACAACCCTTGCTGAAGAACTTGCAATAGCCGTTTGGAATGTGATTCAAACAGGATATTCAGGTATATTACATGCGGCTGGTAGTGAAATTGTGAACCGCTACGAATTTGCACAAAAAATTGCTGAATTATACAAGCTTGATGCATCATTAATACATTCAATTTCAACTGCTGAATTGGGCCAGGCTGCGCCAAGGCCTTTAAATTCAGGTTTAATTGTTAAACGTGCTGAATCGGAATTGAATATGAAATTCAGTGATGTAATAACAGGTCTGAAAAAATATATGGCATATTAATTTACCGCGGAGTAGCCTTTGAAAACATTGGTTATTGTTCCAACCTATAATGAACGGGAAAATATAGAAAACCTGGTCTCTGCCGTATTTGAACAAAATATTAAAGATCTTGACATCCTCATTGTAGATGACAATTCTCCCGATGGTACAGGCGATTTGGTAACCCGTTTATCTGAAAATGATCCCCGAATTCACCTGATGAGCCGGGAAGGCAAACAAGGATTAGGTACAGCATACGTTGCCGGCTTCAAATATGCTCTGGAACGCGATTATGATTACATGATCGAAATGGATGCTGATTTTTCACATGATCCCAAAGAATTGCCAAACCTGATCAATGCTGCAAAAGATTATGATCTGGTTATGGGTTCACGTTATGTGAATGGAGTTAATGTTATCAACTGGCCATTGAGCCGGCTTTTATTAAGTATGGGCGCTAGTTTATATACCCGCATTATTACCGGTTTACCCCTTCATGATTGTACAAGCGGTTTTAAATGTTTTAATCGTAAAGTATTGGAATCAATTGATCTAGATAAAGTAACATCTAATGGGTATTCATTTCAGATTGAAATGAGTTACAAGGCATGGAAAAAAGGATTTACACTGGGTGAAATTCCTATCATTTTCCTTGATCGTCGTGCCGGTATTTCCAAGATGTCTAAAAAAATACTTCGCGAAGCTATCTGGATGGTCTGGAAATTAAAATTTCAGAGTCTTTTTGGTAAATTATAAAGCGCTTGTTTTCCTGTCACATGCTTGTTATATTTGTAAATCAATTATAAAAGAAAGAACGTAATGCTGGAAAAGTCTGTCTTAAAAAGATTAAAATCAATTTGCGGCAAAGAAAATGTTTTATATAAAGACCTGGACCTGTTTCTTTATGGATTTGACGCAAGTATAGAACTGGGCAAACCGGATGTTGTTGTTTTTCCATTGAAAGCAGAACATATAAAACAAATTGTACAACTCGCTGTTTCTGAAAAAATACCCTATATTGCAAGAGGATCTGCCACAAACTTGTGTGGAGGATCAATTGCAGAAAAGGGTGGCATTGTAATTGAGTGTTCCAAGTTGAACAAGATACTCGAGATTGATATTGAAAATCGGGTAGCAGTAGTTGAACCGGGAGTTTTTAATCTTGAATTACAAAATGCATTGAGCAAACATGGATTTTTCTTTGCTCCTGATCCTGCGAGCCAAAAAGTTTCTACCTTGGCCGGAAACGTTGCCATGAACGCCGGTGGTCCTCATTGTTTAAAATATGGTGTTACGGTTAACCATGTTATGGGATTAGAAATGGTGCTACCAAATGGTGAAACCGTGCAGTTTGGCGGAAAAACCTTTGAATCTCAGGGTTATGATTTGGTTGGTATTATGAATGGTTCTGAAGGAACATTGGGTATTGTAACCAAATTGTTTCTACATATTCAACCCAAACCGGAAAGTCTTGAAACGCTGCTGGTTTCATTTAATGATATTGAGCATGCCGCACAGGCAGTGTCTGATATTATTGCCCGTGGAATTATACCCGCAACGCTGGAATATATGGATAATTTGTGTATCAGGACTGTAGTAAAATCTTTGAATGTGGATTATCCTGTAGATGCTGCAGCAATTCTGATTATTGAAGTAGATGGATTCGCCCAAAATCTGGCCAAACAGGTAGATGTGATAACACAAATATGTCGTGATAATCATGCAGGTGAAATCCGATTAGCTGGTAACGATGAAGAACGAAACGCATTGTGGGCAGGCAGACGCGGAGCACTTGGAGCCATGACGCGCTTGAATCCATCGCTTGTGGTGTTTGATGGAACCGTACCCCGCAATCAGCTTCCAACGGCTCTGATAGAGATTGACAAGATTTGTAAAGAATATGATCTGCAATACGGTACGTTGTTACATGCCGGTGATGGTAATATACATCCCATTATTGTTTATGATGAACGCGATGAACAGGAAACCGCCAGAGTCATGCAAGGTTGCGAAAAGATTATGCAATTGTGTGTAGATCTGGGTGGAACAATAACGGGTGAGCATGGCGTTGGAATGGAAAAACGAAAAGCAATGCAATATTTGTTTAATGATCAGGATCTGAATGCCATGAAGCAGGTAAAGCAGGTTTTTGATCCATCAGAACTCTGTAATCCCGGAAAAATATTTGTACAAGGTTAGATAGAATAAGGTCAATTTAATGCGTGATGATACCCGAGCTTTGATTGAAAATTTTCAACATAAACACATATACCTCGATCAGGAAACCTGTAACAAATTTTCAGTAAAAAACAAATCTCCTTTTGCTGTTATTGAACCGGAAAATGTAGACCAAATTGCTGAATTGCTTGCAGAATGCAGGAATTCCGGCTCTACTGTTAATATCTGGGGTAATGGACAGCATCAAATCCTTGGAAATCCGCTTGATAGATATGATATAACTTTATCCACACGTTTGTTGAATAGTGTGACTGAATTTGAACCCGACAATCTCACAATCAGTGTTGGCAGTGGAATGACATATAATGAACTGCAAAGAATTGTCGGGGAAAAAGGACTGTTCCTGCCAATAAATCCGGATGCTGGAGATGCAACGCTTGGCGGATTGGTTTCTGCAAATCATTATTCAAGTTGGATCGAAGGTTACGGTACATTTCGTGATCTGGTATTAGGCGGTCGCGCGGTATTGGCAGATGGCAGCAAGATACGTTTTGGCGGCAAGACTGTAAAAAATGTTGCCGGTTATGATATGGCCAAACTATTCATAGGTGCAATGGGTACTCTGGGAGTTGTTACGGAATTGACATTAAAGTTGTCACCCATCCCGGAGATTGTGCTGGTTGTTGAAATGGATATCAACTCTCCAAAAGATTTGCTGCCAGTACAGAAACTGGTAAATACCAGTGCTTTGCCATTATTGGCTTTTAATTGTGTTGAAAAAGAGGGTAAAGCATCTATTGTTATTGAATGTGGATGCATTTCTGATGAAAAAGCATTTTATCAGAAAAAACTGGAAGCCATGTTCAGTACAGAAAAGCTAAAAGTTTTATCATGGGATGAATATCTGCAATCTATTCAACCAACAAAATTGGATATTGAAAAAGAAGCACTTTTAAAATCGATTGTACCTGTTTCTAAAGTTGCCGATGTTTTGGAGCAATTACATAATGATGCTGGTTTTTCTGCACAGCAGATTGAAAGCTATCCGGGAAAAGGTATTGTTTTGGCCCGGATTGATAAAAATAGTTTTACATTAGAAACTCTGCAAGAATTACGTAATCATGCGCATAATCTTGAAGGTAAGTTTTTATGTTTTAATGGACCCGATTTTGCAGAGAAACCATGTGATGCCTGGGATGTCAAACCTGATCAGACCATTTGGCACAGAAAGCTGAAACAGGAATTTGATCCACAAGGTGTGTTTGTTGGTGGACGGTTTATTGATGGAATATAGCAAGAGGTAGTTAACGTGTCGATAGAGAATGTATATAATGATGTAATATCATGCAGTAAATGTGGATTTTGTCAACCCACTTGTCCTACATTTGTTGTATCAGGTAAAGAACATCAGGTAGCACGGGGCAGGCACCAATTGGTTCGCGGTATCATTGAGAACAAGATCGAATTAACCCGTGATACCAAAGAGATGATATTCGAATGTTTAATGTGTAACGCCTGTTACAGCAATTGTTTTCCATCAGTCAAGACTGATCATGTAATTGCGCATGCAAGACATGAATATATAAAAAAATATGGCCAACCGGCTTTACAAAAGTATATATTTAAACATTTATTACGCCATCCCAAAGAGTTGGCTAATTTGCTGAAACTTGTATCCGTTGGTAAAAACAGCGGCCTGTCTAGAATTGTTCAGGTATTTAGAGTATTAGGATGGTTTGGACGAAACCTTGCCAATGCTGAACAATTGTTGGAAAAGATTCCTTTTAAAAATCTTCGTGAACGCATGGGAGAAAAAAATATAACAGTTCCCAATGCTAAAGGCAAGATCGCTTACTTTAGTGGTTGTGGTATTAATTACGCACAACCAGATATTGGTGAAGCAAGTATCAAAGTAATGCAAAATTTTGGTTATGATGTAGAGATTTTGGATAATGTCTGCTGTGGTTTGCCTGCATATGCATACGGAGATCTCGACTCGGTTCAATGGTTTGCTGAAAAGAATATTGAAATCCTTGAGAAAACAGATGCCGATGTAATTATTAGCGATTGCGGTAGCTGTTCGTCATTTATTAAAAGTTACGCTGAAATTACTGAAAATTCTGATTTGAAAAAAAGAGCAGAAATAGTTGCTGCCAAGTTTAAAGATATGACCAACTGGATAAATGAAAATATTAATGATGTTGAATTTCCCACAAATGGGAGAATGACCAAAATGACCTATCACGATCCTTGTCATTTGGCGCATCATTTAAAAGAAAGAAAAGCGCCTCGTGATATATTGCAAAATCTATCTCATGTTGATTACGTTGAAATGGATAAAGCAGACATGTGTTGCGGTGGAGCGGGATCTTATAATATTGCGCATCCTGAAATGTCTTTTGAAATACTTGATATAAAAATGGATAATGTCAAGACAACAGAAGCAGATGTGCTTGTAACAGCCTGTCCTGCATGTGTAATGCAGTTGGCATTTGGTACCAGAAAAAATAAAATGCCGGTACAGGTCAAGCATATCAGTCAGGTTGTTGCGGAAAAATTCAAGTAATCGGATTGTATATTTATGGCTAAAAAGAAAAAAACAACAGAAACGCCTGTAACATTCATCAGTGACAACAGTCAGCTAGTTGGTATAATGCATACCGCCGGTCATGAAAAGGCGTTGATCATGTGTCATGGCTTTACCGGAAGTAAAATTGAAAATAAAAGATTATATGTAGAAGCTGCAAGAATATATGCAGAGCAGCATTGTGATGTTTTGCGTTTTGACTTTTATGGTTCGGGAGACAGTGATGGTGATTTTGAAGAAACCCGTGTGTCTATCAATATTCAAAACCTGCGTGATGCTTTTGCTTTTATTCAGCAAAAAGGATATTCTCAAATAGCTGTATTAGGAATCAGCATGGGAGCGGCTACCGCTATTCTTACTGCCAAAGATCTGGATATTCAAGCACTCGTATTATGGTCATCGGTACCAGATATGCAGGAGATTTTTAAAGACAAAACATCTGAATTTCAGAAAGCTGTTGAAAATGATATTACAGTAATTGATTACAATGGGTGGAGAATTCATAAAGATTTTATGCTTGACGCACTAACGTATGATGTGAGAGACTCGTTAAAAGAGATAGCAATACCCAAATTTATATTACAGGGTACCGCTGATAATCCCGTATTTGTTGAGGGATTTCATAAATTCAGAGATATTGTTGTTCCTCCTGCAGATTTTATGGAAATACCCGAAGCAGGACATACATTTCAAACCTCTAATCATCGCAGGCAAGCAATACGCCAGACATTGATCTGGTTGATGAGGAATTTTTAACCGAAAGAAAGGTTTTTTTATGGATAAAACTGATCACTCTGCAATGCATGATGATGAAGCTTTTGAATATACCAAAGCGTATAAAAATTCAAAATTTTTAAACAGTGCGGATGCCAGAACTATCCGCATTCTTGCGGAATATCTTGAACCGGCGAGCCGTCTGCGCCATTATGACATCAAAGATACCGTTGTATTTTATGGTTCAGCAAGAATCCCTTCACATGCAGATGCTGATAAAAATCTCAAAACGATAGAAGCCGAGATTGCAGCGGGCAATGGTAACGGGGATAAAGCAGAAATTGAAAAAAAACTGTTTACCGCCAAGCAAGGCCTTGAAATGTCCCGCTATTATGAAGACGCCAGACAGCTTGCATATCAATTGACAAAATGGTCATTGGATCTCGATGAGAAACAGCGATTCATGGTTTGCTCTGGTGGTGGCCCGGGAATTATGGAAGCTGCAAACCGTGGCGCTGCTGAAGCAGGTGGCAAAACTGTTGGCTTTAATATCAGCTTGCCAATGGAGCAGGATCCGAATCCATATATTACACCACATTTGTCTTTTGATTTTCATTACTTTTTCATGCGCAAGTTCTGGTTTGTATATACAGCCAAAGCGCTGGTGGTTTTTCCGGGTGGATTTGGTACATTTGATGAGCTTTTTGAATTGCTGACATTAAGACAAACCGAAAAAGTTAAAAAGCCTCTGAGTGTTATTGTTTATGGTACTGATTACTGGAAAAGTATTATAAATTTTGACAAACTTGTTGACTGGGGAGTCATCAATGCTGAAGATCTGAATCTTTTCACTTTTGTTGACGATGTTGAAGATGCTTTTATCACACTGAGAAAACATTTTGAAAAAGAATTTGTTGGCAAACGAAAATACTGGCATTGGTAAAAATTTTTAATCCCGCTTTCGAGCGGGATTTTTTTTATTTTTTTTAGAACTTTTATTTCAACTAACCGTTATTATTTACAGAAATCCATTTGGGATTCCAACTTTCAGGTAATTTTATATCATCTCTAATATAAAGACTTGATTATGCACATTTCTATCCAAAATCTTGCTCAAATCTACAAAAATGGACATCAGGCTTTAAGCAATGTTAACCTTGAAATTGATAACGGGATGTTTGGTTTATTGGGCCCCAATGGGGCAGGTAAAACATCTCTTATGCGTATTTTGGTGACCTTGTTAAAGCCCAGTAAGGGTGTCGTCAAGGTGAATGACTGGGACCTGCAAAAGAACCGAAAAGAAATCCGTGCGGTTCTGGGCTACCTTCCACAGGATTTTCAGGTGGTATCACGTTTAAGGACCTGGGAATTTCTTGATTATGTAGGCTGCCTTGCCGGTTTAAAAAAGAAAACCGAACGCATGAGCGCCGTCGATGAAATGCTGGAACGTGTTGGGTTATTTCAGGTACGTGACAGACAGGCAACCAAACTCTCTGGTGGTATGAAACGTCGGTTGGGTATTGCTCAGGCTTTGATTGGCACACCTAAAATTATCATTGTTGATGAACCTACAACAGGTCTTGATCCTGAGGAACGCATTCGTTTTCGAAATTTACTTTCCGAGCTAAGTACACAGGATGTAATTATTATTCTCTCTACTCATATTGTAGGCGATATTTCCAGTACCTGTACGGATATGGCTCTGTTGAACAAGGGACAAGTCATCTTTAATGATTCACCCGAGCTGTTAATCGAGGAATGCCGCGGTCATGTATGGGCTATTGAAGCTTTGGACCAGGAGCTTGAAGGGATCAAAGAAAAGTATCCGGTTATTTCAACAATACCATCAGACAATGGCTGGGAAGTTCAGATCGTAGGTGAAGAGTTGAACGATTTCCCCGGAAAGCCCATCGAACCGAATCTTGAACATGCATATGTTTACCGTATGGAGTTTGGTGTTAAAGATAAAGAACACATTATTTTTTAATTTTGAGGCAAATTATGTTCTCTTTATATAATCTCTGGGTAGTAGCGCGTTATGAAATGAAGTTGTTGTTTCGCAGCTGGTTCTTTCGGATTTTTGGATTGGTTGTTGTTGGAGTTTTAACATTCTTAAATATTATGTTTTTTACCGGTGTGACTGAATATGTCCCCTGGTTGCTGCGAGGAATACCTTCATCTGTACCTTATTTTAATTTAATGATGTTAAATACAGTACAGGCAATTCTCTGTGTTTTTCTTGCTTCTGACTTTTTAAAAAGAGATACCAAGGCAAGCACGGTTGAAGTGATCTATATGCGCTCTATTTCCAATGCAGAATATGTCATTGGTAAAACAATTGGGGTGATTTCGGTTTTTATTACTCTAAATTTACTCGTATTGTTTATGGGAGCAATTGTCAATGGTATTTTCGCTGATGTTCCTTTTCAGCCATTAAACTTTTTGGTTTATTTTTTGATAATCAGCTTACCCACAATGATATTTGCCATTGGAATCGCTTTTATTTTTATGTCAATTTTCAGAAATCCTCCGGTTACCTGGGTGATTATGATTGGTCTGGTTGCTTTGACTATTTTTTATCTGGGCAACAAGGTAAATTATATTTTTGACTTTGTTGCGTTTTACCTGCCGCTAGCTTTTTCTGACTTTGTAGGTTTTAGTGATCTGCATCAGATCATATTACAACGCTCAATTTATCTTTTCTTTGGGCTCGGATTTATATTTTTAACCGTTACGTTTATGAAACGGTTACCCCAGTCAAAGTTTATGAACCGTTTGTCTATGGTGTTTTTTGTTATATTTATTGCATTGGCATCATTTTTTTCTGTGAGCTATGTTTCTCAATATTTTCAACATAAAAATGTTCGCGCGCAAATTTTAAAACTGAATGAACAATATAAAAACCATTCCATTGTATCTATCAAAGACTGCAATTTAAATGTTGTACATCAGGGGAACAGTATTCAGACAACTGCTGTAATGAATATTCAAAATAATACAGAAAAAAATATCTCTGAATATCTATTTAGCTTGAACCCCGGATTTACTGTGAAATCTGTTTCTGTGGATAATACCTCTCTTGAATTTAAGCAGAATCAGCATTTACTGTTTATTACCGATTCAAAAGGTATTGCAGCGGGAGAAACCAAAGCGTTAACCGTCGATTATTCTGGTTCTCCTTTGGATTTTGCATGTTATCCCGATTTATCTGTCGAACAGGAACAATTGCTAAACAGTCTGGCAATGTACAAATTGGGCAAAAAGCACAGTTTTGTAAAACCCGATTATGTTTTGCTTACCCGTGAAAATCTCTGGTATCCTGTAGCTGGTGCATTGGGTACAAATGGATTTGGTTATCAACAAAATCAGGATTTTGTTGATTTTGAAATGACTGTAAAAACCCGTCCCGATTTGACTGTGATTTCTCAAGGACAGACTGAAAAAGCAGGTGAAGGTGAATATCATTTTATACCCGAAATTCCACTTCCGCAAATTTCGCTTGTCATTGGTGAATATCAGAGAGCCAGCATTAATGTTGATAGTGTTGAGTATGAGCTTTATACAAATAAAAACCACAATTATTATAAACCTTTCTTTACAGACATTGCTGACACACTTGAGGCTTTGATTCGTGATAATATGAATGATCTGGAGATCCAGTTCAATACCGATTATCCATATAAACGATTGTCAGTCATTGAAGTCCCGGTACATTTTCTAGCATTTGAAAAACCGCTGCAATTCCACCAGGAAGTTGTTCAACCGGCACAGGTTTTTCTAACAGAAAATGCAGTAAAATATGAATCTGCTGATTTTAACCAATCTGTTCGCAGGCAGGAACGTTTCAGCCAGCGCAGTAATCGTAGTGTAAGTCCTGGTGAAAGTCAATCACAAATGTTCAACATGTTTGTGACCAATGTATTCAAAGGACAACAGTTTGGCCGTCCTTTTCGGGGTAATGATGATGCAGAACAGCCCGATGGTAATCTTTTTCCCAACTTTTACACATTTATCAATACAGTAAAATCCACTGATTGGCCAGTATTGGATAAAGCATTTGAAGCATTTATGTTAACAAAGATGCAAGACAACAGGCCAAGTTTCTTTCGAAGGATGGAGGGGCTGGTTGAAGAAGAAAAAGCCAACCTTCTTCTTGAAGAGAACAGCCTTGCAAATGTTTTGAGCAATTCAGAAGAATCTGAAATGTGGAATGATGTGTTAAAAGTGAAAAGTGAAGCGTTATTTTCATTGATCAAATCACAGGTTGGTATTGATACGTTTGATGAATTACTAAAACAATATTTAGCAGAAAATCGGTTCCATACTGCCGGATTCGAATCTTTTGTTAAAACCTTACCCGGAGATTTTCAATCTGAATTCAAGTCGTTTGTAGAAAACTGGTATAACCAGACTGAATTACCTGCATTTTATGTATCCAACATGCAATCCTATAAAGTTTTGGATAATAATCGTACCCGTTACCAGCTCAGATTTGATATACAGAATGATTCTGATGTTGATGGTGTAATTTCGGTATCCTTTCGAATGGGAGGAAGAGGTGGTTTCCGGGGATTTGGTGGCGGCGGAAATGAAGATGAAGAACCACCCCGGTTATATAAACTGGATAGTAAAAATGCATATCATGTAGGAATTGTTCTGGATACTGAACCCCGTGGTATGACAATTAATACGTTGACATCTATGAACCTTCCTAATGAAATCAGTGAGCGTTTTGAAAAAATGGACCTTAATGAGCGAGCCGTTCCTTTGGATTTAATTCGCCCTGCAGAATATAAAGCTGCAATCATTCCTGGTGAAATCGTTGTGGATAATGAAGATAATGGATTCAAGGTAGAGCAGGTACAGGAAGCCAGTATGTTAAAACGCTTTCTGGGTATAAAAGAAGTTGAAGATGAAGAATATATCGGTTTAAATCCCTGGAGAATACCCACACAGTGGAAAAAAACAGTTAATGATGAATTCTGGGGTAAAAATATACATTCAGCATATGCAGTGAAAAAAGGAAATGGAACCAACAAAGTTTCCTGGACTGCAGACATACCTACAAACGGACAGTATAATATTTACACCTATATAAATACATCGTCGCTCAATATGTTTCGTAGAAGACGAGGACCCGGTGGACCTCCCGGAGGTCCTGGTGGCGGCGGAGATAGTGATGGATTGAAAGAATTTAATTATATTGTCTACCATGATGATGGTAATGAACAAGTACCCGTATCTCTTGAATCCGCTGAAGATGGTTGGGTACTGTTGGGAAATTATTATCTGTCATCCGGAAAGGCTGTTGTCGAATTGTCTGATAAAACCGGAGGCAGGGTGGTTCTGGCAGACGCAATTAAATGGGTTAAACAGTAAGGAATGTAAATGAAATATCTCAATGTTCTGATCGTTTTGGTCTTTTGTATCACGCCGCTGACTTTTGCTCAGAAAATGTTTACCCTTGAAAGTGCAATGGAAACAGCACGTGAAAATAGCCCTGATATTATGGAATATCGTCTATCACTTGAGCGCAGCCAGCAATTATTAAAAGCCCAAAAGGCAGCATTGCGTTCCAAGTTCAACTTGTCTGTAACACCTTTTGAATATACAAAGGTAAGAGAATTTAATACTTTTTATAATACCTGGAATACCAATGAAAACACCTCTTATTCCGGTGTATTCAGCATTTCCCAACCCATTGAATGGACCGATGGAACCATTTCTTTGAACAATCAGCTTGAATGGCAGGACGCATACAGTGAGTTCAGTGACTCACGGCAAGAGACATATAGCAATAACCTCTATCTCAGTTATAACCAGCCCATATTTACATATAATCGTACCCGATTGGAGTTGCGATCTCTAGAGTTGGACCTTGAAAATGCGTCTATCAATTACGCATTGCGTATGTTGATGCTTGAATACAATGTAACGCAATCTTATTACAGCGTGTACAGTGCCAAGATGAGTTATAATATCGCTGTTGAAGAATATAATAATCAGGAAGCCAGTTATCAGATCATTAAAAACAAGGTGGATGCTGGTATCTCTGCAATGGAAGAACTGTATCAGGCAGAAGTCAACCTGGCTACCAGTAAATCAACAATGCAAAATGCCAAACTAACATGGGACAATGCTTTGGACCAGTTCAAACAAATGATTGGTATTTCAATTCTTGAAAATGTAGATGTAACGGCAGATGTTACACATGTACCGGTCAAAGTAGATATGCAAAAAGCGATTGATACAGGTTTGGCAAGCCGTATGGAAATGCGCCAACGTAGTATTGATATTGAAAATGCTTTGGCTACTTTGACTGAAACCAAAGCATATAATGAATTCAAAGGGGATGTAACCGTCTCTTATGGTATTATCGGGACCAATGAACAGTATGCGGATATTTATGACGAAGCTACCAAAAACCAACGTGTTGCGGTTTCTTTTGACATACCATTGTTTGACTGGGGTGAACGCAAGGCCCGCATTAAAGCATCTGAAGCGACGCTAGAGACCAACCGGTTGAGGGAAAGAACCCAAAAAGATGATATCATTATTGGTATCCGCCAGGCTGTGCGTAATCTGCAAAACCTTGAAATTCAAATTGATATCGCCCGTCAGAATGTTAGAAATTCAGAGTTGACGTATGAGATTAATCTTGAAAAATATCAGAATGGAGACCTCACCAGTATGGATCTGAATTTATATCAGACCCAGTTATCTGATCGTAAAAACAGCCTGATTTCTGCTTTGATTGATTACAAATTGGCGCTCCTGAATTTAAAGATTGAATCCATGTGGGATTTTGTGAGAAATGAGCCGGTAGTTCCGGAATATGAAAAGCATTAAAGGGAGTTTGATTTGTTCAAAGCATTACTAGTAGGTATAGGCGGATTCATTGGTGCAATATTGCGATATGCAGTAGGCGGTTTGGTTCACCAGATATTAGATAAAGCATATTTCCCTTATGGTACCATGACTGTAAATATTTTAGGTTGTTTTATCATTGGTTTGTTGAATGGGATTGGTGAAACACATGGCGTGTTTCATACCGAAACCCGATTGATTCTTTTTGTGGGTGTTTTGGGAAGTTTTACCACGTTTTCAACTTTTGGATATGAATCATTCAGTTTTATTCGTGATGGACAAGTAGCACCGGCAGTGGTTAATGTGGTTGTACATATTTTATTGGGTTTATCCGCTGTATATCTGGGAGATTTTGTCTCCCGTATGATTTAAGGAGAATCGTATGAAGCTCGAAGAACAGGGACACCTGTTACGCATTTTTATTGGAGAAAGTGATAAATACGAGCACAAACCCTTGTATGAATGGATTGTACGAAAAGCCAGAGAGCAAGGGCTGGCAGGCGCTACGGTTATACGAGGTATAGAAGGATTTGGTCCAACCAGTAAATTGCATACATCAAAAATATTACGCTTGTCTGAAGATTTACCTATTATTATTGAAATAGTTGATACAATAGAAAAAATTGAATCGTTTTGGCCCCACATTAAAGATGTGATCAAAGAGGGACTCGTGACACTTGAAAAAGTTGAAATCAAGTTGTATCGCGGCAGGGAAAAACAATAAACGTGTCAAGGAATTGTCTTATGAAAAAGTATTTAATCATTTTGTTTGCTGCTTTTCTTGTAATGTTTTCGGCATGTAGTCGCCAGGATGCCGGAATGGATATGCAGATTGCAGTTCCGGTTTCTGTGGAAGAATTAAAACCTCAGCCCATTCAAGAATATGTTTCTGCAACCGGAACTGTCTATGCAACAAAGGTTGTTGAACTGAATTCTGAAACCAATGGATATTATCGTATAGCTAAAAATCCGATGACAGGAAAACCGTTTCAGATGGGTGATCAGGTGAAAAAAGACCAGGTGATTGTGTATCTGGACAATCCTGAACTGGAAAATTCCATCGCGTTCGAGTCGCAAAAGCTCAACCTTGAAGTGTCTGAAAGCGAGTATACCAAGCAGCAATCCTTGTACGAAAAGGGAGGGGTCACTTTTCGTGAATTGAAAAATGCAGAAATATCTTATATTGATGCTAAATACAGTTATGAAAATGCTGTATTACAGCTTGCCAAAACTAAAGTTATTGCTCCTTTTGATGGCGTTATTGTTGACTTGCCCTATTTTACCCCGGGAACACGCGTTGAAACAGGTGTGTTGATTGTTGAATTGATGGACTATCGAAAACTTTATCTTGAGCTTTCTTTACCAGGTAAAGAATTGGGCCGTGTAGATAAAGAACAGCCTGTTCGCATTATGAATTATATGGTTAAAGATGATACCCTGAACGGCAATGTAACACAGGTTGCACCGGCCTTGGACCCGGACAGTCGTTCTTTCAAAGTTGCAGTAGAAGTAGATAATGCCAAGTTATTATTCAGACCGGGCATGTTTGTTAAATCTGAAATTATTGTTGCCAGTGAAGACAGTGCGCTGGTTGTTCCCAAAGAGATCATTTTAGCCCGAGGCGATTCAAAACGGGTTTTTGTGGTTGAAAAAGGTGCGGCAGAAGACAGACGGATTGTTACTGGTATTGAAAATCCATTACAGGTTCAAGTGCTTGAAGGCCTGAAAGAAAATGATCGCATAATCATTAAAGGTTATGAAACATTGCGTGATCACTCCAAAGTCAAAATAATACGATAGCGGTTTATTATGGAAAAACTGGCAAAATTTTCGGTACAATATCCCGTTTCAATTTTAATGCTTGTATTGGCATTTTTGTTACTGGGTTTCATTTCTTTTAAAAAATTGGGAATGGATCTGTTCCCGGATCTGAACAGTCCCAAGATTTTCATTGAATTAAAAGCTGGGGAACGTCCACCTGACGAAATTGAAAAACAGTTTGTGGAAAACATAGAGTCCATAGCAATTCGTCAACGTCACGCAGTACAGGTTTCTTCTATTTCTCGTGTTGGAACTGCCGAGATCACTGTAGAATACACCTGGGATGCGGATATGGATGAAACATTCCTGGATCTGCAAAAAGCCCTTACCAGCTTTGAGCAAAATTCGGACATTGACGAGTTGACCATATCCCGTTACGATCCCAATGCCGCTCCGGTTATGCTGTTGGGATTCAGTCATCCTGAAATAACCGATATGGATGAATTGCGACAGGTTGCGGAAAACTATATCCGTAATGAACTGGTACGCCTTGAAGGTATAGCCGAAGTGGAATTGTTGGGCCAGGAGGTTCAGGAGGTTGTCGTTGAGACCAATTCATATCTATTGGAAGCTTTTGGAATTACAACGGATTTGATTGCACAGCAACTTGCCAGCTATAATTTAAACATGTCTGGTGGTTCTATTCAAGAGATGGGACGAAAATATATCATCAAAGGTGTGGGAGAGTTTAAAACCATTGAAGATATTGAAAATGTTATTGTGACTTATAAACAGGAAACAGCTTCTAACGTATCTACCACAAGTTCAGACGCAAGTGTTTCAAACCGGATTCCCGTCTTTCTCAAAGATGTTGCAGAGGTAAGGTTTGTGAATCATGAACCGGACAATATTGTACATGTTAATGGTCAACGCTGTATGGCGTTGGCAATATATAAAGAAACCCGGTTCAATACAGTCAAAGCTGTTGAACTATTGCTCGGCGAGCTTGATGAATTAAAAGCCGCGCTTCCCGGTTATGAATTTCAATTGATACGAAACCAGGGTGACTTTATTATCTCCTCAGTGAATGAAGTCAAACAAACTGCACTCATTGGTGTTCTGCTTGCGGTACTGGTTTTATATGTATTTTTAAGACGTTTTGGGGTTACATCAATTATCAGTATAGCTATCCCCATTTCTATTGTGGCAACATTTAATCTGCTTTATTTTAAAGGATTAACACTCAATATTATGACTTTGGGTGGCCTTGCTCTTGGCGCCGGTATGCTGGTAGATAATGCTATAATTGTAGTGGAAAACATTTACCGTTACCTGGAAGATGGATTTTCACTCAAAGATGCAGCCATCAAGGGAACTGCAACAGTAGGTGGCGCAATTACTGCGTCTACTCTGACTACCATCGTTGTGTTTTTACCCATCGTCTATATGCACGGCTCTGCCGGCGAATTGTTCAAAGATCAAGCCTGGACGGTTGCTTTTTCTCTGATATCGTCATTATTTGTTGCGATTCTTGTGATACCCATGTTGAGTGTTTGGTTGTTAAAGCATGAAAAATCCAAAAAAATGACATCTGTAGGCTTTCCAGGATACCCTGGTTTTCTGGCCAAAGTGTTGAACAATTCCGGTAGAGTTATATTGATTGCCTTGGTTCTGGTTGTGGGTACCTATTTTCTGCTACCGGTAGTAGGTAGTGAGTTTATACCCAAAACAGAGTCTAATGATTTTACAATCAATATCCGTCTTGCGGAAGGCACAGAGATCAATCGCACAGAAGGTACGGTCAGGAATATTGAAACTGTTGTTCAAAATATGCTTGGTGATGAAATAGAAATTTTATACAGTCTTATTGGACCAACAACCAGCTTGACCGGTCTTGAAGAGACCGAGTATCAGGATGAAAATACAGCATCCATTTTATTCAAATTAGTACCTGATCATAAAGAGACCGGAAAGCAAGTTATTTCAAAGCTTTCGATCGCATTACATCAGATTGCTGATTTTGAATTTGATATCGTTCAGGAACAATCTGAATTGCAGAATATTCTGGGTACTGAAAGTTCACCCATTGTTGTGGAAATCCAGGGACAGGATCTGGAAACCATACAAACTTTGACAGAACAGGCAAAACAGCGTTTGGAAAATATCAGTGATCTGGTAAATATGACTACTAATTTTGATGAAGGTCGCCCCGAAGTTCAGGTCCATGTCGATCGGGTTCGATCTGGTTTGTTGGGTATCAATATTGAAACCATTACACAGCAGATTGAAGACCATCTCTCGGGTCGTGAGGCCGGTGACTGGCAGAACGAAGGCGAAAGCCAGGATATACTTGTCAAAGTACCGGATGTCACTTTGAATGAACTTCCCGGACTTGAAATTCGCTCCGGTAACGAGGTGTATAGACTCGACCAACTTGCTGATATTGAAACCAGTCAGACGTTGAATGAAATTTATCGTCGTAATCAGGTAAGAATTGGCAAATTGTCTGCACAAATTCAGAGTGATAAACCTTTGAATGCTATTGTATCACAAATTCAGGATGAAATGGACCAGCTCGAACTGCCTCCGGAATACCGGTATGAAGTCGCTGGTGAAGAATTGATGCGCCGTGAAGCCTTTGGTAATTTGAAATTTGCATTGTTATTATCTATCATTCTGGTATATATGGTCATGGCATCTCAATTTGAATCTCTGGTTCATCCTTTTACCATATTGTTAACCATACCGCTTGCAGGTGTTGGATCTGTTTTATTGTTCCTGATTATGGGACAAACTTTTAATGTAATGGCATTTATCGGTATGATTATGCTTGCCGGTATTGCGGTAAATGACTCTATTATTCTCGTTGATGCTATAAACCAGATCAAGCAGGAAGGTATACCACGCAGAGAAGCTATTCTTGCTGCGGGACAGCGACGTATTCGTCCCATCATTATGACCAGTTTGACGACAATTCTGGCTTTATTACCGTTGACATTGGGCATAGGAGAAGGCGCTTCGCTGCGATCTCCATTGGCCCTTGCAGTGATCGGAGGTTTGGTGAGTTCAACACTGTTGACCCTGATCGTGATACCATGTGTTTATCTGAAAATAGATCGGTTAATCAATCCCACATATCCGGATTAACGGTGCTGAATTATGGAAATAGTACGTTTTATTATTAATCGTAAAGTTTTTATCTCAATGCTGTTTGTGGGCCTGTGTCTTCTGGGGCTGGTTTCCTACTATCAGCTTCCGGTGGAATTACTGCCTAACACAGAAATGCCGTATTTGATTGTATCTATTGCCGGTGCGCAGGATACAGACCCGGAATATATTGAGAAAAAAGCCATTATCCCGGTTGAGGGTGTAGTTAGTACTCTTGAAGGGATTGACAAAATAGAATCATTTGCTGATCGGGGACGCAGTACGGTTTTTATCTACTTTAATCCCAGTGTAAATATCAAATACGCATATCTCCGCCTTGAAGAGCGTCTTACCGCTTTAAAAGCCGAACTTGAAGACGAGTTTATGATCAATGTCATGAAGATAGATACCGAACAATTGGCAAACATGTTTATGACATTACAGGTCCGGGGAAGCGGTGGTTTAGAGCGGATTCGCGCGGTCATTGATCAAAAGATTACCGACGAGCTTGCAAATATTGATGGTATGGCAAGTGTGGAAACGCTGGGTGGTCAGCAGCAATCTATTGAAGTGATTGTCAGTGAAGAGGCCAGTAAAGCCTATGGCATTACCACGGCAACAATTCGTCAATTGATTGCCAGGAATAATCAATACAAAAGCTTTGCAGGGCATGTTTATCAGAATGATTTACATTACTTTGTAAATATTACTGCCGATTACACAGATGTTTCTCAAATTGAAAATATTATCGTTAATCAAGAGGGACCTGTTTATCTCAAAGATGTTGCTGATGTTTATTTTGGCTTGAAACAGCAAGAGACCATCAGCCGGGTAAACGGCAAGGATGCAATTACATTACAGCTTGTGCGTGATACCCAGGTGAATCTCATCGTGTTGTCTCACAATACACGCAAAGTTATTGACCGATTAAACCGGGAATTAAAGAATGATGATGTTGAAGTTGTCATTCAAACTGATTCTGCCGAAACAGTCGAAACCAATATAAACCTGATAAAGGAACTTGCGCTGACCGGTGGTTTGATGGCTGTTCTGGTCTTGTGGATCTTTTTAAGAAATATGCGCATGGTTGTTATTATCGCCTTGGCAATCCCCATCTCTATTATTACTGCGTTTAACCTTTTTTATGCCTTTGATGTCAGCATAAACAGCCTGACACTGGTAGGGATGGCCCTTGCCATAGGAATGCTGCTTGACAATGCGGTGGTGGTGCTGGAGAATATATATCGATTATATGCCAATCGTAAAGATCCGGATTATGCTGTTTTGAATGGAACAACACAGGTCTGGCGTTCCATATTCGCGGCAACGTTAACAACCATTACCGTATTCCTGCCCTTTATTTTTGCTTCCAACGTTTTTGTGAAATTGCTTGGCAGGCATGTAGGTGTTTCAATTATTTCTACTTTGGGTGTTTCCCTGGTTGTCGCTTTGTTGTTAATTCCCATGGCTATTCATTTTATTCTAAAACATTCGGGGATGACCAAAATAACCCATTTTGTGCAGATATCCATGAAGAACCGTTTGTTTCAAATCTATAATGTTTTGCTGAAATCCTGTTTGCGGTATCCTGCTCGAACTATCGTTTTAACGGTAGTAGCATTTTTTGTAACTTTATTGATCGCTTTGGCTGTCAGTATCAACGTAGGAAGTGAGGCTGAAACCACAGAGATCAATCTGTACGTTACCATGCCAAGTGGTTCAACACTTGAGAATACAGATCAGCTTGTTGCCAAAGTTGAAAGCCAGCTTGAAAGTCTGGAAGAAAAACAGGATGTAATCTCTAAAATTTATGAAGAAGAGGCCATTCTTACAATCATCCTCAAAGATGATTATTATGACATCAATAAACGAATCATTCCGCAAATAAAAGATAATATTGAAGAAGGCATAGACCGGATGCGGCTGCCGGTATCTGAAATCAGTTTTACAGAGCCTACATCAAGCAGTCGGTTCCGTGGAGGCGGCGGTTCACGTAATCCTGGTGCTTCATTTGAGAGGATGCTGGGAATTGGTGGGGAAGAAGAGCGCATTGAAATCAAGGGCACGGATTTTCAGATCATGCGTAATGTTGCTGATGATCTGGTTACCTATCTTGAGGATTTGACATCAATAAATAATGCGAATGTCAATGTTTCTGACAATCGTCCCGAAATACACCTGATGCTGGATAAAAATATTCTCAGCATGTACAATGTACCCTTGTCTTCTGTATCCAGTGAATTGTCAGCGTTTCAGGAAGAGTTTTCCGCAAATGTCAATTTTAAAACGGATGATGAAGAATATGATATTGTAATCCGTAGTGATAATACGGAAGAAAAGAAATTTCAGGATTTACAGGAATTGCAGGTTCCGTCTTCATCCGGTGGAAACTATGAATTGCAGAATCTCAGCCAGATTATCTATTCTGAGGGACTTGCCGGCATTAACAGAGTAAACCAGGAAAAATTGATAGAAGTCAATTACCGGTTTATTGATGAAGTATTGGATTCCAAAGAGTATCTTGATGATGCTCGTTACGAGATTGATCAGCTAGTAGCAAATCTGCAATTCCCTTCAGGTGTTGCAGTAGAAATTATACATGAAGATCTGGGACTTGATGATTTTTACTTTTTGATTGGCGCTGCATTTATTTTGATTTTTATGATTCTTGCTTCGGTATTTGAATCGGTTTCTACTCCTTTGGTTATGATGTTCACTATACCGCTTGCTGCTATCGGATCGTTATGGGCGCTGATCTTTACAGGTAATTCAATCCTCAATGCCAATACGTTAATAGGATTTCTTATCCTGTTGGGTGTTGTGGTGAATAATGGTATTATCTTTATAGATTATACCCGTTGGTTGATTAGAAACAATTATTCACGTACCCGAGCGATTATGATGGCCGGACACGCACGAACCCGTCCCATTCTGATCACTGCTATTACAACAATTATTGCAATGCTTCCATTGGCAATGGGAAAAGCGGAATATGTTTCTCAGATTGGAGCTCCTTTTGCCATAACAGTAATAGGCGGATTATCACTCAGTACTTTGTTTACGCTGGTATTTATCCCTACGGTCTATGTTGGACTTGAAACCGCTATTGAATGGTTCAACGGTTTATCATTGAAAATTAAACTCATTCAGGTAATATTACTTGCCCTTGGAATTTGGCTGGTTTATGTACAGGTTAGTAGTATTCTATGGCGGTTCATTGATGTATTTTTACTGTTATTTGTCATTCCTTCCATGACTTTGTTTATCTTGACAAGCTTGCGTCGTGCAAACGCTGAAATGATAGGATCAGATGAAAAGATAACCATAAAAATACGTCATCTGGTCAAGGTCTATGACGACTATTCCCGTTTTTCAAGAGAGTGGAACAAGGGTAAACACATGCGGGAAAAAGATGGTATTTTTAAAATCCTACAAAACCCGTCATGATCTGGAAACCCTGGTCTGGGAACTGCCCCTGCTAGGTGGATTGATCTACTTTACCTATTTTTACCTGCGCAGTGGTTTTTGGATGTTTGTCATGTCCCATATTGTATTTTTCTTTGTGGTTTATTTGCTAAAGCCCATGTTGGAACGCTGGAAAAGTTCAAAAACAGATAAATTGTTTAAATTCTGCATGTGGATGATACCCGGTATTAATCTGTTTATTTTTTATATGAAATGGGACAATATACCCATCGTTGCTTTTATCGGCATTGTGTGGTATTTGGCATTGGCGATTTATACTACTTCTAATCGTTTGCATCGTGAAAAAATTGATATCGTTCGAATACGGGGCAAGTTTAAGGGAATTCGAAAGAATTTTTATCGATTGGTCCAGTTTATACCAGTGATTGGACGAAAAAAGAATCCGTTCCGGGCATTGGATGGAATCTCGCTCGAGATTGGCAGTGGTATGTTTGGTTTGCTGGGGCCCAATGGTGCCGGTAAAACCACACTGATGCGCATTATCTGTGGAATTTTGGACCAGTCCCGTGGACGAATTTGGATAAACCAGTACAATATCAACGAAAAACGTGAAGAACTGCAGGGATTGATTGGATATCTACCGCAGGAATTTGGCATGTATGAGAACATGACGGCATTCGAGTTTTTGAATTACCAGTCAATTCTTAAAGGATTATTAGATGAAAAAGAGCGGTTGGAACGCATAGAGTATGTTTTAAAAGCTGTTCATATGCTGGAACATCAGCACAAGAAGATAGAATCATTTTCCGGTGGTATGAAACAACGTGTGGGAATTGCGCAAACGCTGTTACATCTGCCACGTATTCTTGTAGTTGATGAACCCACAGCAGGTTTGGATCCCCGTGAACGTATTCGTTTTAGAAATTTGCTGGTAGAATTGGCCAGAGAAAGAATTGTCATCTTTTCCACACACATTATTGAAGATATAGCCAGTTCCTGTAATAAAGTTGCGGTTATGAACAGGGGACAATTACGCTATCTTGGTGATCCCATGAATATGGTTACCCTTGCAAAAGATCATATCTGGCAGTTTTATATAGATCCCTCAGAGTTTAGTGAAACGAGTGAAAAGTATACAGTAATACATCATATGCGGGTAGATGAAAAGATCCGAATTCGCTGTTTATCAATTGAACAACCTGCAGATGATGCGGTAACAGTACAACCCACACTGGAAGACGCATATTTATGGTTATTGCAATATGGAAAAAAAGATAATGTTTATAGATAAAGCAAAAATCCGGAATTCATTTTCACTGATTAACAAGATTGTTCGATACAATTTAAAGATCATTTTTGGCAATCTGTTTATCTATTTCTTGTTGGCAGCATTTGTATTTTATCTGTTGATTGGATTGCTGATATTTTTCAATAGCGATACCGTTCCGGATGCCGCAACCGTGTACTATTTATTGCTGTTTCCCGGACTGCTGCTCATTTTTTATCCAACAACATTTGGTATACAGCACGATATGGATAACCGGATGATTGAAATTCTTTTTGGTATTCCGGATTACCGATACAAAGTCTGGCTGGTTAGAATGGCAATTATTTATGTACTGGTTTTTGCCTTGCTTATTTTTCTGTCATTGCTTAGCTTTGTAGCCATCAGCGAGTTTCATATTCTCACTATGGTATATCAACTCATGTTTCCTATCTTTTTTATAGGGTGTTTTGCGTTTATGCTGTCGACCTGGGTCAGGAATGGTTTTGGATCTATGGTGATTTTGGTTGCATTTGGTATGGCATTTTGGGTGTTGAGTGGAATTTTAAGAGAGAGTGAATGGAATCTGTTTTTAAATCCCTTTCATATACCAGAAGAAATAAGTGAGGTGATATGGGCGGATTTGAAAATGAAGAACCGCTTGTACATTTTATCCGCCACAATCCTCATGCTGCTCGCTGGGTTATTAAACCTGCAAAAGCGTGAAAAATTTATTTGATTATTTTAGTGATATTTTGACTGATCTTCCGGATTTATCTATATTGATTTTATCTTCTCTTGCCAGCCAACCCAGTGCAGAGTAAAGAGAAAATTCATCTGCATCTATTGCTTTTTTTAATTTGGCTAATGTAAGTTCACCTTTATCATCAAGAACTTTCCAAATGATGCCAGATAATTCACCAATTGTATTTAACATGTTGTTCCTCCCTTAATGTTTGATTTTTGATTAAAACAATAGATCGTAAAAAATATTGCAGATATCTAAAATTTTTTATGATTTTCATTTGTAATATCTTGTAATTTCAAACAAAGAGGTTGCAAATTTATACTATTTTTTGTATGTTTATTGACTTGATAGAGGCGCTTGTTATAAAAGTATACATGTTTGAGAAATTGCAGTTTTGTAGACAACATGTGAAAGGATAACAGGCCGAAACTTTATACAACTGTAATTGTGTATTGTTGGGTCGGCACGTGAATAACTGCCGGACTGTCACGGAGAAAAAAGCCGTGGAGCGCTATTAGTTGACAGGCTGATAACTCATTAGTTGGTTGATTGAAACGGTTCTCCATTCTTTCAACCTTTTTTTTTATATAGTGGTGATCAATGATCTCTTTACTTGAAAATATGATCTGTATTCCATCACCTTCCTTGCAGGAGGGGGAGGTTGGTCAATTTTGTTGGATCTGCTAAAGCAAAAGGGTTATCATGTTACTGCACAGCCAGTTGCTCAAAACAGAATTAATGTTCTTGCATTGACAAATGAAGCTCCAATCGTTCTTCTCAGTTCACATATGGATACCGTATTACCATTTTGTGAATATCGTAAAACAGATGAAAAGATATTTGGAAGAGGAGCTTGTGATGCAAAAGGACAGATTGCCGCTATGATTGAAACCGGTGATCGCTTGCGTTCTCAAGGTGTACAAAATTTGGTTTGCTCTTTGTTGTGGGTGAAGAACTGGATTCTGATGGGGCCAAAATGGCAGCACGTTTGGATTTGCCATCCAAATATGTGATTATTGGCGAACCAACAGAAAACAAACTGGTTGCAGGACAGAAAGGTACACTTGTATTTCGTATTACAGCGTCTGGAAAAAGCGGGCATTCTTGTAATCCCGAAAAGGGTGATTCAGCCATTCACCGTCTGATAAAATATATTGGCCAATGGCTGGAAACAGATTGGGCTAGTGATTCCGTATTTGGACAAACTACTCTGAATTTTGGAAAAATATCCGGTGGCAGTGGTATGAATGTCATTGCATCTACTGCAAGTGTTGAAGGTATTTTTCGTGTAGCTACATCGGTAAATGAAATTAAAAATATAATTCAAACACTGGATGTTGAAAAGATAGATGTTGATTATTTGAGCGAATCCGAACCTATACATCTCTATACTGTTGATGGATTTGAAAATTCAATTGTAAGCTTTGGATCTGATGCTTCTTACCTGCGTCCTCTTGGAAAAATCTTGTTGTATGGCCCTGGTTCTATTGATGTTGCTCATTGTGATGATGAATATATTCGCATATCTGATCTTGAACGTGGAGTACAGGATCTGGAGAATATTGTTGGAAAATTAATAAAGGAAACAAGTATATGATCGTAATGAAATTCGGCGGAACATCGGTTGCCGATGCTGCAGCTATGCGTCGGGTTACAGAAATCATTCAATCCCGTCAAGATAAATCACCTGTAATTGTTGTATCTGCTGTTGGCGGCCTTACGGATAACCTTGTCGCTTTGAGCAAGACTTCTGTTAAAGGTGATTTGGAAACTGTTAAAGAAATTTTGTCTGAAATAAAAAATCGTCATCAGACGATTATTAATGATTTACAGGTTGATGATAATACGCTTTTGAAATTCCGTCTGGATGATACTATTGAACAGCTTCAATCTGTTTGTGAGGCATTGTCTTATGCCGGTAATCCTGCCAAAGACCTCATTGATGAATTGCTGAGCATTGGTGAATACCTGTCATCAAATATTCTTGCCGCTTATATGGATAAAATTGGCATGAACGGTATAATGGCGGATGCCAGAGACATATTGGTAACGGACTCGAATTATGGCAGTGCGATGCCGCAGGATGGCCCTTCAACGGAAAATGCGCAACGTATTTTGATTCCGTTTGTACAGGAAGGTAAAATTCCTGTAATGCAGGGATTTATAGGCCGCGATGGCAACGGCAAGATAACCACACTCGGCAGAGGCGGCTCTGATTATTCAGCATCTTTGGTTGGTGCCATGATAGGTGCAGAAGCTGTTGAAATCTGGACAGATGTGAGTGGAGTTTTAACTGCTGATCCTTCTTTACTGCCCGAAGCTAAACGTATATTGTTAATGAGCTTTGATGAAGCTGCTGAATTGGCATATTTTGGCGCTAAAGTGCTGCATCCTTCTACCATGTTACCGGCAGTTGCCAAAGGCGTACCTGTATATGTTTTGAATTCAATGCACCCGGAAAAAGATGGGACCAAAATTGCTCCATCTGATAAAATGACCGAGGAAGAATGTGTTGTCAAGTCTATTGCATATAAAGAAGCTTTAACGGTAATAACCGTACACAGTACCCGCATGTTGATGGCACATGGTTTTATGGCATCAATTTTTAATATATTTGAAAAATATAAAACAGCTGTAGATCTTGTTTCTACTTCCGAGGTCAGTGTTTCTATTACCATAGATAATACCGAGCATCTGGATAAAATTACCCAGGAATTGAACGAGTTCGCTGTTGTGAATGTGGCGCACGATAATGCGATTGTCTGCCTTGTGGGTGAAAATTTAAAACGGACGCCAGGAATGCCGGCCAAGATTTTTAACCTGGTAAATGATGTGCGTATACACCTTATTTCACAGGGCGCATCAGAGATTAATCTCAGTTTTGTCATCGATGAATCTGATCTTGAAAAAGTTATCAAATCTTTGCATGATTATTTCTTTGGTGGCGATTTTGATAAAAACATTTTTGCAGAGAACAATTAAGGATTATTATGAAATTAGGTATTTTAGGATATGGCCGAATGGGGCACCAGGTAGAAGATATTGCTAAATCCCGTGGTCATTCCATAAACGCAGTATTTGATATTGATCAGCCTTTTAATTTAAATTCTGATCTTAACGGAGCCGAGGTTTTGATCGATTTTACACTTGCAGATGCAGTTATGAATAACCTGCAAACAGCAGCCGGTTTGGGTGTGCCCATTGTAGAAGGTGCTACCGGCTGGCTGGATGATTATGATAAAGCTGTTGCGATTGAGAATCTGACCATGATAACGAGCCCTAATTTTTCAATAGGCGTCTACCAGTTTACTAAAATTGTAGAAGCGGCAGCAAAACTCATGGGTAAACTGGATAGCTATGATTGTTATTTGCATGAATGGCACCATACCGGCAAAGCAGACAGCCCCAGTGGTACTGCTAAAAAATTGACAGAGGTATTACTCGAAAATTTAGAATATAAAGATAAACCTTTTTTTGATACCAGTCATGGAGTTATTGACCCCAAAAGTTTACATGTAACCTCGTCCCGGGTTGGGCGTATACCGGGTACCCATGAAATCGGTTTTGATTCTGCTTACGATACCATAACTCTAAGACATCAGGCACATAGCCGTGAAGGATTTGCATTTGGAGCTGTGCTTGCCGCAGAATGGCTGATTGGGAAAAAGGGGATTTTTACAATGGATGATTTTATGAACGACATGAACCAGTCATGATAAAAAGAAAGGATGTTATGATGGATGCTTCCAGATTTCGCGGTTCTTCCGTAGCGATCATCACCCCGTTTATGAGCAATGGTGATATTGATTATGAAGGTTATAAGCGATTATTGGACTGGCAGATTGAACAGGGAACAGATGTAATTTTGACCTGTGGAACCACAGGTGAAAGTGCTACCATGTCCCATGAAGAACATCAAAAAGTTATTGAAACCACCATCGAGCATGTGAATGGTCGCGTGCCTGTTTTGTGTGGTGCCGGAAGTAACTCTACAACCGAAGCAATTTCACTCTCAAAGTTTGCAGAAAGAGCCGGTGCAGACGCAGTGTTGTCTGTTGCACCTTATTACAATAAACCGACACAGGAAGGTCTGTATCAGCATTTTAAAACCATTGCAGAAGCTGTCGATGTTCCTGTCGTTTTGTACAATGTTCCTGGCCGAACAAGCAGCAATATCTCTGCTGAAACAACGTTACGTTTAGCCCAGATCCCCAATATTATTGCTGTTAAAGAAGCCAGCGGTAATTTTAACCAGATTATGGCAATCCTTCAGAACCGTCCTAAAGATTTTCTGGTACTTTCGGGAGATGATGCGATTTCTTTGGCTATGATGGCCCTGGGTGGTGATGGAATTATTTCCGTAGTTGCCAACGAAACTCCAAAAATGTTGAGTGAGATGGTACATTATGCCCTTGATGGCAACTGGGACAAGGCCCGTGAGCTCCATTATAAATTATTAAACCTGATGGAGATAAATTTTATAGAAACTAATCCTGTGCCAGCCAAAACGGCACTTGAAATGATGGGCAAGATTGATGGTGCAAACGTCAGATTACCCCTGGTGGGAATGAAGCAGGAAAGTAAAGATAAATTGGCATCAGTATTAAAAGATATGGATCTGATCTAAGAGAGAATGAATGGAAAATATTAAATTTTATAAATATCATGCTTTAGGTAACGACTATATTGTGATCGATCCGGCTGATTTTGGTCCGGGTTTTACCGAGCACCAGATCAAAGTAATTTGCCATCGTAATTTTGGAATTGGTTCGGATGGAATTTTGTACGGTCCACTGCCTTCAGATAAAGGTGAATTCGGATTAAGAATTTATAATCCCGATGGCAGTGAAGCAGAAAAAAGTGGTAACGGATTGCGCATTTTTTCACGCTATTTATGGGATATGAAAAAAGTATCTGATAAACCCTTTACCATTGATACGCCCGGTGGTTTGGTCGAATCCAAAGTGATGGATAATGGAAAACGTATAACAGTTGAAATGGGGCGGATTACCTTTACCAGCAATGAAATACCTGTTGCCGGTGAACCCCGTCAGGTGATCCAAGAGCCGATAGAGGCGCTAGACCGCACATTTACTTTTTGTGCCGCCTCTATTGGCAACCCCCATTGTGTTGTGCCCCTGGATGAAATATCCAAAGAGTTGGCTGTAAAATATGGTCCAGTTCTGGAAACACATAAAATGTTTCCCAACAAGATTAATGTACAATTTTTAAAAGTGCTTGATCGCAACAATATTCAGATCGAAATATGGGAACGCGGTGCAGGGTACACCCTGGCATCCGGAAGCAGCAGTAGTGCCGCGGCATCTGTTGCACACAAGCTGGGACTGTGTGATAATGATATCACCGTGCATTCTCCCGGTGGTGTGTTGTCTATAAAAATCTCGGAAGATTTTGATATTGTGATGACCGGTCCGGTAACCCGGATTGGTGAAGGTGTGATTGTTCCAGAAGTGTTTGAAACGCAAATTTGACAACAAGGAAATTTTTTTATGGCAAAAATAAATTCAAATTATAATAAACTTGCAGCGGGTTATCTGTTTCCGGAAATTGCGAAACGTACCCGGTTGTTTTTGGAAAATAATCCCAACGCAAAGATCATGAAGCTGGGAATTGGAAACACCACTGAACCACTCACTCCGGAAGTGGTGAAAGGATTGCATTCGGGTGTAGACAAGCTGGCAAATGTTGAAACCTATTCCGGTTATGGAGATGAACAGGGTGATGTTCGGTTACGCGAAGCTTTGCAGGCTTTGTACAAAACCTATAATGTAGATCTGGATGTCAGCGAGTTTTTTGTCAGTGATGGCGCAAAACCTGATGCGGGCAACATACAATCAATTTTCGCGCAGAGTAATGTTGTAGCAGTTCAGGATCCAGCGTACCCGGTATATGTAGATACCAATGTGATTGCCGGACGAACCGGTGATTATAATGTAGATAAAGGTTGTTATGATGGTTTGATTTATATGCCATGTAATGAAGAAAATGGCTTTTTCTCTGATCTGCCAAAGCAAAAAGCAGATTTGATCTATCTCTGCAGCCCTAACAATCCCACAGGTGCTGTGGCAACACATGAGCAATTGAAAACATTTGTGGATTATGCTCGCGAAAATAAAGCTGTTATCATTTTTGATGCAGCGTATTCGTCATTTGTTAAAGATCCGTCATTACCACGATCAATATTCGAGGTTGAAGGTGCCAAAGAATGTGCAATAGAGATTAACAGCTTTTCCAAAGTTGCCGGTTTTACCGGTGTTCGTTTGGGTTGGGCCATAGTCCCCAAAGCTTTAGTGACTGAAGACGCAGCCCCCGGAAAAGTCAATGCATTATGGAACCGCCGCCAATCTACTTTTTTCAATGGAGCAGCCAATATTGTGCAGGAGGGAGGCCTTGCTTCATTGTCAGAACAGGGTATGAAAGAATGTATGGGACTGGTTGACTATTACATGAACAATGCAAAAATCATTCGTTCAGGTTTACAGGAACTGGGAATAACCGTTTATGGTGGAGATAATGCTCCATATATCTGGATGAAAACCCCCAATGGTTTAACATCGTGGGAGTTTTTTGACAAATTGTTAACCGAGACACATGTTGTTGGTACACCGGGTTCAGGTTTTGGAGCCAGTGGTGAAGGCTTTTTCCGGTTAAGCGCTTTTGGGCATTTGGATGATATTAAAGCCGCCGTGAAAAGTATTAAAGAAAATTTGAGATTAGAATAGGATACAATTATATGTTATTATCAGGTTATGGAATGGTTACCGGTGATGTTATTGCCAGCACTGTTTCTGAAATTCAAACTCCGTTTTATTTATATGACGAAGCACTGATCCTTGAAAAGTGCAATCAGGTACTTTCCATGCCAAATGCGTATGGGCTCAAAGTCAGTTATGCAATGAAAGCCAATCCCAATATGGCTATATTACAGCTCTTGCACAAACAAGGCTGTCATATTGATGCCAGTTCTTTGAATGAGGTACGCAGAGCATATCTGGCGGGTATTCCCTATAAAGATATTATGCTGACCACGCAAGAAGTACCCGTGGGCGATGATCGCGAAGCCATGGAACAAATGATCCTTGAAGGTTTGAAATATAATGTCTGCTCCATGCGTCAACTGCAATTGATAGCAGATTTTGCATCACAGAATGATATAGTTCTTTCCATGCGTATTCATCCCGGTGTAGGTACGGGTGAATCCGAGTCACGCAATACGGGTGATAAATATGCCAGTTTTGGTGTGCATATAACTGAACTGGATGATGCCATGAAATTTGCAAATGAAAAAGGTTTGGTGTTTGATACGGTCCATAATCATGTAGGTTCCGGTGGTGATCCTGATGAATGGCGTGACAGTATTGATCGTGAATTGGAATTTGTTGAAAAATGGTTTCCCAAAGCAACCACTATTAATTTTGGAGGCGGCTTTAAAGAAGCGCGTATGCCCGATGAACATGCAGCAGATATTGAGCAATTGGGTAAATATGCTACCGAGCATTTAAAAGCATTTTATGAAAAGACCGGTCGTAAATTGGTAATGGAAGTAGAGCCGGGTACATTTATGATAGCAAATGCGGGGTATCTGGTAACTACGGTAATCGATAAAAAACAAACCGGTAAAGATGGATTCCGTTTTCTGGTTTTGGATGGTGGTATGGAATCCAACACACGTCCGTTATTATATGGATCGCAACATCCGTTTTATGTTATAAAACATGACGGAGAGATATTATCTACTGAATTTGATTTGTATGACCTTGATCCTGAACTGGACCAGCGTGTTGTTGTGGGACGTTGCTGTGAAACCGGTGACTCTCAGTGTTTGGATGATCACGGACATATTGTGCCACGAGTTATGGCTGATCCTGAAATTGGTGATCATGTTGTTATTGGTGGAAGTGGTGCGTATTGTTCAGGTATGGCTCTTCACAATTACAATTCATACTCTCAAACCCCCGAAATATTGTTCAAGGTATCCGGTGAAATACAGGTTGTTCGTAAAAGACAAACTGTTGAACAAATAATACAAAATGAAGTACCTTTAAAGTAGCTCTTGCCAGCCAGTCCCGGTTTATTAAAAATCGGGACAACCTTTTTATTGAAAGACGTTGTTGAATTTCTTATATTCTGTTCTATAAAACAGGAGGGACCATTTATGGTTGCTTTAAAAGATTATCAACGTCAAGCGCTCAATAAAGACATTCGTTCATCTCTGATTATTGTTGCTATTCTTGCCTTTACATACGCATTCAGTGTACTGCGTCTGCAATTATCTGTAGTAGAATTGCTCGTCAGTTTTCTTGTTTTCCTGATCTTGATATCTGTCTATATCTTTTTTTCAAGCATTACGCTTGTCAAGATTATGCAAAAATATGTGGATGAATCTCCAACAGCCATCTGGTATTTTCCGTTGGCTTTGTGGGGTATTGCAACCATGTATACGGTTTTAACGGGGCCATTTGCATATTATACTTTTGGGATTGGTTTGGTATATTGTCTACTACCTGTTTTTTTAATGCAGTTTTTAAAGGTTAAAGAAAAAAGATTTTTACCCATTGATGCAGCTGTAATTCTGTTATTATGGCTGCCAATAGAATTTGGATTGATCCCTTCTGCCAGTTTACCTCCCAGTGGAGGAATTGCGGTATATCATTTGGTGGGAATGCTGTTATTATTTTATGTTTATCTGGTAATCCGTCAATTGCCCGATGTGGGATATACTTATAACCTGAAACACAAGGAATGGCAAACCGCAATCATAAATTTCCTGATTGTTTGTATGGTGATCCTGGTATTGGGCATGGCGGTTAAATTTATCCGTTTTTCTGATGACTCTCTTGATCTGGGATTTATGGTTTCCAGTCTTGTTACAATCCTGTTTTTTGTGGCAATTCCTGAAGAGCTGCTATTCCGAGGCGTTATTCACAATCTGATACAAAAGCGCATGAGCGGTATTAAAAATGCTGAAACAAAAGCGCTTATCATATCGTCAATAATATTCGGGCTTGCACATGGAAATAACAGCAATGCTCCCTTTTTGGATATAAATTTGGGTTCTCTTGGAGTATGGCATATGCCCTGGGCCTATATTATTCTTGCAACCATTGCAGGATATGCTTATGGATTAACCTATGTAAAAACCAAAAAAATTATGGCTGCTGCTATAGTACATTTGTTGATTGATTGGGTCTGGGTTGTCTTTTTTAGCGGCTAAAAGGTGGACTAGATGGATATGAAATTAATATCTCCAAAACTTGTTGGAGACAAGGTGATTTTAGGACCCATGCGTGAAGACCTGGCTGATACGTATCGCCAATGGGTGCATGATATGCAAAATGGGATTGGAATCACCACAAATATTCTGCTTACTCACAATCAGGAACTGGAATGGTTGCAGAATATGGCAAAACCCAATGAAGGATTTTTTACCATTTATGCTAAAAAAACCGGTGAACCTGTAGGAACTATATCGCTTTTGGGTATTGATTATACAAATCGTTACGCCGAGTTGGGAATCTTTATTGGTCCCGATGAATGTAAAAACAAGGGATATGGAAAAGAATCCCTGCTGCTGGTTATGGATTATGCGTTTAATGTAATGAACCTGGAAAGCCTTTACTTGCGTGTGCATGCGTTTAACGAACGTGCTGCTGCCTTGTATGAAAAAGTAGGATTTAAACCGGCTGGTAAAAGACGACATGCCTGTTATTTGAATGGAGAATATCATGACGACATCTTGATGGATATTATACGTAAAGAGTTCAAAGGTTACAAGATACAAAAAGAATTTGAATTGTTTAAAAAACGGAACGCCCTTAAATAAAGGAAGAATATGTTAGGAAGAAAACCACATATAATGGTGTTTGGAATGGGCTCTTTTGCTCAATCTGCAATGCGCATATTGTCTGAGGATGGAGCCAAAGTCTCTTGCTATTTGACACGGGATTATGGACACTTTGGTCCGCAGCAAGAGGGTGAGGTTTTTGATTATAAAGAGTTTCCTAATCCCTGCGAGTTGATAAGAAAAAATAAAATTGATCTTGTATTTCCCATGTCCATTAACTGGCACCAGGAAAAATGGACAAACGAGTTTTTGCAAACCGGCACACACATCTTTTCTCCAATACACGATGCTATGCAGTTGGAACGGGATCGTGACTTTGCCCGTCAACTGTGTGAACGATATGATGTACCGTTTCCAAAATCTCATGTTGCACCCAATCGGTTGGATGCTCTAAAATATGTTGATGCGAATCCCCGACCGTATGTGATTAAGAATCCATTGTGCCGTCCCGGCAGCCCGGTTCACACCATTGTTTGTGAAACGGTTGTGGATACCAAAAGCTGGCTGGAAAATGTAGATTATGCCGAAGGTGTATTTCTGCAGGAATATATGGGCAGACGAGAAGCAGGTCATATTGCTTTAGTGAGTGGAGGAGAGATCTATTCACTGGTAACAAATCAGGAATACAAACGTGCATTTGATGGAAATATGGGGCCGGTTGCCGGTGCACCGCTGGGTGGTCTGGTAGAGGTAGATACAGAAGATAAATACGGACTTGCTAAACAACTATTACATCCGCTTATGCCGTGGTTCAGAGAGACAAATTTTAATGGACCTGTTCAGGTAACCGCCGCTCAACGTGACGGCAAGTGGTATGTGCTTGAATATAATGTACGTACTGGAGTTACTGCCGGTTTACCGCTGCTGCGTATGTTGAAACACCCTGTCAAGGTGATGATGGATACGGCAAAAAATCAAAAACTCAATATCGAGTTTAACAGTGGATTATCGCATGCCTGTGTTCTTACTCTTGCAGGATGGGGTTATCCTTATACAAAGATCACCGGACCGTATTTAACCGTACAAATGAATGGCAAACCGGAATGCGATATCTGGTGGAATGAAGTGGTTGACAAGAATAATGATCACCTCTTTATGAGTGGTCACCGCATCGCAGATATTGTGGGTATTGGCAATTCTCTGGATGTTGCCGTTGCCAAAGCCTATCAGAATATTAAAAAGATCTATTGCTTGAGCAGTTATTATCGTACCGATGTCGGCCAGAGTATGTGGCCCCCGGGACAGGAATAAGAAAAAGGTACTTTTTATTTTATGAAGTTATATTTTTCAGAGTATAAATCCGATTATTCAAATTATATATTCCCATATGCTATATGGGCGGAACCGGATGTAAATGAAACCCCTGCCGATATATTTGACAGGGGCTTTTTACCCAACAAACCGGATCTCAGCCGGTTTTATTTGTGCCGGAATATACGCGTTCAATTAAAGGATTTCACACCATCGTCCGAGAACCGTCGTGTATTACGTAAAGGTAAAGGTGTAGATGCCAGACTGATTGCACGTGATGATTTTGAATTTACATTGCAATGGCGCGAGTTTTGTAAAACCTATGCGGATGCCAAATTCGGTCAGGATGTGATGAGTTATGAGCGTCTTGACAAGCTAATGCAGTCGCCCATTATATCTCATGTTTTAATTTTTTCTGATACAGAGACCGGACAGGATGTGGGGATTGTATTCTTGTATCTGCAGGAACCCCAAATGGCCTTTTATTACTATTCATTTTATGATCTGGATTATTTTCACAATAATCTGGGCATGTACATGATGACCTGGACGGTTCGGTTTATGCAGGAAATGGGTGTGGAATATATATACCTGGGTTCATGTTACAGCCGTGGTGCACTATACAAGACCCAGTTTGAGGGAGTACAGTTTTTCAATGGATTTAAATGGTCAGATAATATTAAAGAATTGAAATATCTGATTGAACGGGATTTCAACGAGGTGGATAAACATCTTTTGGAAAATGATGAATTCCTGAATTCTTTTTATCCCGATGGGTTGTTCGAAAACTAGTTTGCTGTTTAATAATATTACAAATGGAACGATTATGAAAAAATGGATACTTTTAGCAGTCGTGTTGTTTGCAGTACAAAGTTTCGCGCAATATGGTAATTTCCTGTATCTGGTAACTCCCGGACAGGTTGAAAAGAACCAGTGGCGCACAAAATATGAATCTGCGTATGCTTTGCGCGCGGTTCAACCCTTTGGTGAAGATGGCCTGGAGCAACGTCTTGGTGGTGTTTATGGATTTAGCGAAAATTTAAATTTATCGGCAGTCGCGACCACTGTTTTTGAAAAAGATGATGATAATGCCATTTCTTCAGGACAAATAGAGTTAATGTATGATTTTTATAAAATGAAAAAATACGGACTTTCCTTTAGCATGGGTGGTGCTTGGATACGTGAATTTCAGGCTGTGCAGACTGCACAAACCCGATTTGTTGCAAGCTGGATTAGAGGGAAATGGGGAACAGCCGCAAATTTTGTTTTGCAAAAACCTTTTTCTGATGATCGCGATGCTGTGGATGTTTTGTTTTCCATGGGAACCAATATGCAGGTGAGCAAACGCTTCCATTTGGGCCTCGAGTTTGTGAGCGAAGACCTTGAAGGTTTTTTCGAAGAGGACGAAGCCGATGGCGGAGCTAAACTATTACTGAGTCCCAATATAAAAATGCTTACCGAGTCCATGCAGATCCGGTTGGGAGCCGGCCCTATCTTTTATCTTACAGAGAGTGAACAGTCGAGCATGGCACCGCGTGTATTGCCGACGGTTCCTGATAAAAATGGATGGATGGTACGATTATCCGCGATTTATAATATCTAAGTTTTCAGGCCCGGTTCATTGAATCGGGCTTTTTCATTTCTAAAGCTGCAACCCCGATTTCATTTGTGAATTGTTCTTTTTTTTCTATATTATTTTATACTTGAACCCGGGAAGAAAAATGCAAAATCGAATTAGTGATCTAAAAGCATCTATAGCTTTACAAAAAGCGTTGAAATTCAAAAAACTCTTAACAACTGATGACACGGCTGTTATGTTTCATGATCTATCCTTTCTCGATGAAAAATTTAACGATTTAAAAAGTCTGTTTCCTGACGATACTCTGCATGCTATTGCGATCAAGGCGAATCCGTTAATTGGGATTCTTGAGCATTTGAAAACCCGTGGAGCCGGTGCAGAAGCTGCTACATTACCAGAGCTCTATTTTGTAGAGAAATGCGGATATGATCCCCAAAAGATGGTTTTTGATTCACCGGCCAAAACCCGGCAAGAGCTTGAATACGCCCTTGAACTGGGTGTACATGTGAATGCGGATTCTTTTCAGGAGATTGAACGTATAGATGATTTTCTTAAAAATAATAAAAGTAAAAGTACCATAGGGATTCGTATTAATCCGCAGGTAGGAAGCGGAAAGATAGGTATTACCAGTGTGGCGGGAAAATACTCTAAATTTGGTATACCCCTGAATGATATGTACGATGAGCTTTTAAACGTGTATTTGAAATATAACTGGCTGACTGGTGTTCATCTGCATGTGGGATCACAGGGGTGCGAGATGGAGCTGCTCTTGAACGGTGTTGAAAGGGTATTGGCGTTTGCTGAAATTGTCAATACTAGATTTGAGCAGACAGGCGCTGATAGACGTATCAATATTTTTGATTTGGGAGGCGGCCTGCCGGTCTCCTATTATCGCGATGTTGAACCCAACAGTATGAAAGAATATAGTGAGGCATTACGATCCCGGTTTCCCCTACTGTTTAACGGTTCATATAAACTCATTACAGAATTTGGAAGATATTTACACGCCAACTGTGGCTGGACGGCAAGTCGTGTCGAGTATGTCAAAGACCTGGCGGGAGTAAAAACCGCCATGATCCACGTTGGGGCAGATCTGCTAATGCGTGCATGCTACCTGCCTCAGGACTGGCACCACGAAATTGCCGTTACTGATGCGCAGGGTAATCTCAAATCATTGGATAAAACAGACACGTATACTATTGCCGGTCCTTTGTGTTTTGCCGGAGACATCATTGCGCGGGATGTTGAATTGCCAGTGATAGAAGAAGGGGACCATCTCATTATTCATGATACTGGTGCGTATACCATGGGCATGTGGTCACGCCATAACAGCCGACAATTACCCAAAGTTGTTGGATATTTCAATGATGGTGAATCCTTTAAAATATTAAAAGAACGGGAAAGTTTGGACAGGGTATACGAGTTTTGGAAATAGAGTAGTTGGATTTTTTGTATATATTATAAATTAATATTCACTAAATACAGGGACAATCTATGACGAACGAGAATAATTCCGTAATTTCAAATTTCCTGAAAAAAGAATCATCTGGTGGTATCGTACTGATGATTGCCACTGTACTTGCGCTTGTTGTAGCCAATACTCCTTTGCGGGAATATTATGATCTGCTGTTAACTTTAAAAGTTGCAGTGATAATCGGTCCGTTAAATATTTCAAAACCTCTGCTTCTCTGGATCAATGACGGACTGATGGCTTTTTTCTTTTTCATGATTGGGCTGGAATTGAAACGTGAAGTGCTTGAAGGTGAACTGCGCGACAAGCGAAACATTATTTTACCCGGTGTTGGTGCAATAGGTGGGATGGCTGTTCCGGCACTGATTTATTTTGCATTCAACTATAACGATCCTTCTGCAATACAAGGATGGGCCATACCCGCGGCAACAGATATCGCTTTTGCATTGGGTATACTTTCATTGCTTGGACCACAGGTACCTACCAGTCTCAAGATTTTTCTCACATCCCTGGCGATTTTTGATGACATTGGGGCCATATTGATCATTGCCGTGTTTTATACCTCTAAAATTTCAAAAATTGCATTGCTGGTTGTGGTCTTGCTGCTCCCGATATTGTGGCTTTTGAACAAAAAGGGTGTGGAATCTAAAAGCGTCTATATTTTTATTGGCATTGTAATGTGGGTGGCCATGTTAAAATCCGGTATTCATGCTACTCTGGCTGGTGTTGTGCTGGCAATGTTTATACCCATCCAGTCTAAAACAAATCCTGATTATTCTCCATTAAAGAGTATGGAACATGATCTGCATGATACTGTCGCTTTTATCATTTTACCTATTTTTGCCTTTGCAAACGCGGGCCTGACACTCATTGGCAGTGGCATGGACCAGTTGTTCCATAATGTCCCTGTGGGTATTGCATTGGGATTGTTTATTGGAAAACAAGTCGGCATATTCTTGTTGTGCTGGTTATCCGTTAAAGTGGGATTGGCTGTATTGCCCAAAGGTATGAACTGGACCCGATTATACGGCACCGCGGCTTTATGCGGTATAGGTTTTACCATGAGTCTTTTTATTGGATCTCTGGCCTTTGAGGAAACCGGTGTTGATTTGATTTTTGATGAACGTCTGGGCATCCTTGCCGGATCTATTGCATCCGGTATATTGGGGTATTTTATTTTAAAATTCCATTTCAAATCGTCAAAGGTCTGAAATTGAATCATAGGGGGATTTTTTCTCCATCTAAAGGTGGGCAGGTTTTACTGCATGTGATAATATAAGCAAAGGGGAGTATGATGAAAAAACATGTACTCATATTGATGTTGGTATGTTTTACTCATGTTTTTGCACAAATGGAATTTTCCGGTCCGAATATCATCGAAGAGCCGTTTTTAGATGACTGGGAGTGGGCTGTTTCAGCGGATATGGATATGGATGGGGACAAGGATATTGTGGCCAATTCCACCTTTGATCATATTGTCTGGTTTGAAAATTTAGATGGAAAAGCAAATTTTGATTCTCTTCACATCATTCATTCAGGTGTAAATGGGGGGCGATGTGTAGCTGTTGCTGATATTGATGGCGATAATGACCCGGATGTATTATATAATTCAAGAAACGATGATTATATCGCATGGTGTGAAAATACCGGTGATCCCGATCATTTTGAGAATCACATCATATCTAACCTTGTTGATGGTGCGTTATGGATTTCATCCGGTGATTTTGATGGTGATGGTGATCAGGATGTGGTATCTGCATCATTTATAGATAATAAAATTGCCTGGTACGAAAATACGGATGGCACCGGCAGTTTTGGTACACAGCAAGTGCTGGACGATTCTGCGATGGGGGCAAATTATGTGCAAACGGCTGATCTTGATTGTGACGGGGATTTGGATATTTTAGCGTCCCTGGCAAATGAAAATGAGGTTGTGTGGTATGAGAATACGGATGGTAAAGGTGTATTCTCTGCCAGACATAGTATAACTACAGAGGTTGATTATCCCCAATCGTTAAATGTTGCCGATCTTGATGATGACGGTTTTCCTGATGTCTTATCTGCTTCTTATTCTGATAATAAAATTGCATGGTACCCCAATATTGACGGCAAAGGTACATTTGGTCCGCAACAGGTATTGAATGATGATGCAGATGGTGCTATTTGTGTAGCTGCAGGTGATTTAAACAGCGATGGCGATCTGGATGTTTTTTATGGAACTCATGGTAATGGATATTTTTATTGGCAGGAAAAAATTAACAATTCAGATTATTGGGGAGATGCCGTCTATATTGATTATAACTCTGGTATTGAATGTGTAGGTGCTGATGACTTTGATGCGGATGGAGACCTTGATCTTTATGCGGTTTATTGGGATGATCAGGAAATTATTTATTATGAAAATCAAAATGGAATAGGTGATTATGCCAAAAATTTAACTATTAATAATCGTTTAGAATATTTCAGGGATTTTGTTGTATTTGATCTCGATAATGATAATGATCAGGATATTCTGGTAGTTTCCTATTTTGACTGTAATTTGTATTGGTATGAAAATACAGATGGTTCTGGTAATTTTATATATCATCATTTGTTTTCGTTTCCTGTAGCTTACGAAGTAAATGATTTGATGAGTGAGGATTTAAATGGTGATGGAAGGATTGATTTTATTATCACTAATGGCAGTCATGATAATATCTATTGGTTTGAAAACAATAATACACCTGATAAATTTATCTCTCACATTCTTTACACTAAAGGGATTTTTCAACGTTTGTTAAACATCATTATTAAAGATGTTGATAATGACGCTGACAAGGATGTCTTGATGTCGTTTAATAACCCAAATTGTATTATCTGGATTGAAAATAATAATAATGATTTTTCTCAAACACACACTATTGCAAGTGATGCCCTTTATCCGGAATATTTTTCCCTTGTTGATATGGATTCTGATTCTGATCCCGATGTGCTGGTAGCATCTGAAAAGAGTAATATGCTTTTCTGGTATGAAAATATGGACAGTATGGGGAATTTCGGTCCCAAACAGTTTTTTATGGATATTGATTCCGGAATTGAAAAGCTTGATGTTATAGACCTGAATTCTGATGGTTTGAATGATATTGTTGTTTTTTTTGATTCTCATATAAAGTGGTATGAGAATCCTGCTGTTTTGGTAAAGAATTGGATTGAACATGAATTACCAGATGTACATTCTAACCGGACCTGCTTTGTGGATATAGATAATGATAATGATTTAGATTTTCTATCGTATCAATCTCAATCAGATAATATATTATTTTACGAAAATCAAAATAATGAATTTTTAACTCCTGTATCCATAATCAATGATTTGGTTTTATCTGATTTTAAAATTGATTCGGATTTGGATGGTGACGGTTATAAAGATCTGATTTATCGATATTCCGGTTCTTTGGGCTGGTATAAACACATACCTGTACAAGCCAATGTTGTAAATTCAGGTCCTCACATTCCTGAAAAATCAAGTTTGATGGCAAACTATCCCAATCCCTTTAATGCCAACACTTTTATTGAATATCAGTTGGATGAAAATGCACATGTTGAATTAGAGATCTATAACATTCACGGTGAATTTGTAACAAAACTGGTAGATTTTCATTCTTTCCCGGGACTCTATAGAACGAGTTGGAACGGATCCAGTTTTAGCGGTGAGTCTGTCAGTTCGGGAGTCTATTTTTACAGTCTGAAAATTAATGGACAGGTTTACGATCAGAAAAGGATGCTTTTGTTGAAATAATAAAATCGCGATGCAAACTGTATATTGCATCGCGATATATTTTAACTCTGGTTCTAGGCTGCTAATCCCATTTTCTTTTTGGCGGCATCACCAGCTGCTTTTAACAGGGGATAACCTGCAGGGGAAGCGGTTAAAAGGGGATGTGTTCCGATTTGTGATGTCAGAATGTCATTTACATCCATCCGGTTTTGGATGATGAATCCCAGGGTATTGGTCAATTCTCCTACGGACAATCCACCAACAATTTCGCCACCCAGAATGATTCCGGATTCTCTACTAACGATGAGTTTAACCAATTGTTTTTGTGTGCCCGGTAAAGTACCCGGATGTTTATCCATACCTTCAAATTCTCCGGTTATGATATCAAATCCTTCTGCTCTCGCTCTTGACTCGTTCAGCCCGGCAACACCAAACCCTGTGTCTCCAATTGCTGTTGAAAAGATAGATATTGTTCCGGTAAAGGTTTTGACAACGGACAATTTGTACAAATTAATTCCGGCTGTTCTGGCTTCCGCACATGCAGTTGATGCAAGCATTACGGAATTGGGTTTGCGGGTAATAAAATCTCTTTTTTCGGCACAATCGCCAACCGCAAAAATATCCGAGTCTTCGGTACGCATATATTCATCTACTTTGATAAATCCATTTGTGCTTATGGGCAAACCTGCATCCTGAGCTAATTTAGAGTTGGGCTTGCAACCCATTGCCAAAACAACTGCATCTGCCTCAAGTGTTTCTCCATTTTCAAGCAATACACCACTTACCTTGTTATCACCAACAATTTCTTTTACACCAATGCCGGTCCTTATATTTACACCTCTTTCCGACAAGAGAGTAGCCGCTCTGGTTGCAATCTTTTCATCAAATGCCAGTCCTAATATATGTGGTAATTTTTCAACCAGGGTTACTTCTTTGCCAGCTTTGTTCAACTCGTCAGACAATTCAACGCCAATAAAACCAGCTCCGATAGTGATAACTTTATTGCAGCTTTGCAGTTTTTCCTGCATTTCATCGAGATATACTTTGTTTTTCGGGACCGTGAATACATTGTTTAAATTCGCGCCTTTTAACCATTTGGGAATTGAGGGAGTAGATCCCGTTGCTATTACGAGTTTATCATATGCTATTTCATCTCCGTTTTCCAAAATACATTTTTTGTCAGAACGAGATATTGATGATACACTTCCAATTGTCAGGTTTACACCTGCGCCTTGAAACATTTTGTCTGAAGGCAGAATGTTATTATCGCTGCTTTCTACTGAAGCGAAAATATATGGAATACCACAAGGAACCAGTGTTTTTTCTTCCTTACGGATTACCGTGATATCTTTATCCGGATTAACTGTTTTTGCTGTTATTGCTGCAACCAAACCTGCTGCGCTGCTTCCAATTACCAATACGTCTGTCTTTTTCATTACTTCCTCGAGTCTTGTCGTTTTGTTTTGAAATATTGTTAGTTAAAATTATGCATGGTTTTCATCATCCTGTTCAAGATTTTTTACACAACACTCACCATGCCCATAGCCACCAGCCAGATTGACTAATGTCTTGGAACTGCAAGATGGGCATTCATTCATCTTGTTTTCAATACTAATATTGAACATATGATCACATTGTAGACATTGATATATGTTACCTCTGAAATGAATATTACCACCTTCAATGGCCAATGCTTTACCTTCAATAAGAAAAGTAGCCAGTTTGTTTCTAGCCTGTTCAATTAAACGTGAAAAGGATGGACGTGAAATATCCATTTCTTCTGCAGCTTCTTTATGGTCTAACCCCATATAATCTGCAAGTCTTATGGCTTCATATTCATCCAGATTCAGGGCCAGATGTTGTAACTCACTTCGCTTTATCCCAACCGGTTTGAATGATTTAAATACGGGTGGTGTTTCAACCATTTTTTGTTTTTTTGTACGAGGCATCTTGATCCTTTTTAAATGATTCATGCGGCACAATATAATGAACATATGTTCAAAATGCAAGTTTTGTTTCTTGCTTGTTTTTTGTAAATAAATCCTTAATTTAAAAAAATAAAAAATCATTTCAGGAGGAGGAAAAATGAAACGTCGCAGGTTTTTAACGACTTTGGCTGCGGGCGCCGGTGCGGTTATAAGCAGTACGGGATGTGATAAAAACACCCCGGAAAAGGCAAAAGTCCCGGAACTCACAGAAACGGATACTATACGTGAACCTGCACGGGATATACCTATCCTGGCTACAACCGATGTACTTGTCGTAGGAGGAGGGCCTGCTGGTGTTGCGGCGGCTGTCTCAGCCGGACGGGCCGGCGTTAATGTTGTCCTTATGGAGCGTTATAACCATCTGGGTGGATTATGGACCGGTGGATTGGTTCTGCCATTATTATCTACACATGCAACTGATGAATCTGGAAAGTTTAAACGCGTTTTGTATGGCATTGGTGGAGAAATTGAACAAAAACTGCGCGATATGGGAATGACAATACGGGATTATAATACGGTTATTGATCCCGAAGCCGGCAAGTATGTAATGGAAGAGATGATCAAAGAATCCGGTGTACGCATGTTGTATCATGCATGGGCCGGTAATGTGATTGTTGAAAATGAACATATTAAAGCTGTGATGGTGGAAACAAAGTCAGGGCGAGGTGCAATTGTAGCAAAAATGATAGTGGATTGTACGGGTGATGGCGACATCTATCATCTTGCTGGTGAATCCTACCGTACCATGAAATATGAGGTTGGGCTGGTACATCGTCTGGGCAATACCCATCTGGTTGATAAAACCAAACCCGGATATAAAGAGTTGAGTATTGGCAAACCGACTCCCATAGAGGGCGTAAACTGGGTAAATATGACTACCGGTGATCATCAGGATGTGTTAGATGCCTGGAACCTGTCTCGCATGCAGCAGCAATACCGGTTAGATATTTGGGAAACATTTAAAAAGATTAAATCCACTCCCGGATATGAAAAATTATATGTGCTTGATACGGCTTCACAGCTGGGAACCCGCATCTCCCGATTGTTGAATGGAGAATATCGTTTAACCCTTCAGGATTCCATGACTTTTAAATCATTCAAGGATGTTGTAGGCATAAGCGGAGCGTGGACAACTATTCCTTACCAGGGAAAACGTGTACCCATGAAAAAAAGGCCCCTATGGCAGATACCTTTACGTTCTTTACTCCCTTCAAAAACAAAGAATTTACTTGTTGCCGGACGTTGCTTTGATTTTGAAGAATCCCTGTTCCAGGATACACGTATCATTGGTACCTGTCTGATTACCGGGCATGCTGCCGGAGCAGCGGCTGCAATTGCTGCCAAAAACAATACAACAGCCAAATCCGTGGATGTACCCCAGGTACAAAAGCTGTTGCGTGAGCAAAAGGCAAACCTGGGATGAGGTTGAAATCCTATAATGTACGTTGGATTTCTTTTGGTATTGCAGTTTTGTTTGCATTACCTTTGCAATGGAAGGGATTCAGCGGTTTTTATTTGTGGTCCAGTCCCTATTTAATGCTGTTAATGGTCATTGGGCAATTTGCTTTTGTTTGGCTGCACCTAATTGCGATTCTGGTATTGGTACTATCATTTGTACGCCATCGCTGGTATTGTAATTGGATGTGTCCTACCGGTGCACTTTGCGATGCGGTATCAAAGCGGGGGAGACGCATGGGAATTGTCAAGCACATTCCCGCATTGGGAAAAGCGTTAGCAGTTGCGGGAATAGTTGCGGCCCTGACAGGGACAACCATTTTGGGATTATTGGATCCCATATCTATTTTTAATACATTTTTCAGTGCGTTTAAAACCCAACCGTTTTCAGTTATTTCCCTCAAAGCTGCCGGACTCGTATTGCTGCTGCTTTTGAATTTTGTTTTACCCTATGTCTGGTGCGGCAAGGTTTGTCCTCTTGGAGGATTGCAGGACCTGATAACTCGATTTAAACGATTGGTTTTCCGGTCTCAACATTCCCGTTTTAACCACTCGAGAAGATTGGCCCTTGGAGCGATTACCGGGTTTGCGGCAGGATTTTCAATTCGGACTGTTTTTTCAAATACTCGCAGGACTGTTATCCGCCCGCCTGCTGCATTACCGGAAGCAGAACTGTTGGCAAGCTGCCTTCGTTGCGGTAATTGTGGCAAAGCGTGTCCAACGGGTATTATACAATCCTCGTTTGATCCATCTGATCCCGCTGGGATTTTGACGCCGCAGGTATCCTTTAAGAATGGTTATTGCCTGCCGGAATGCACTGCTTGCGGAGATGTATGTCCTTCGGGAACGTTGAAAAGAATTAACAGAGATGAAAAGAAAAATCATGTTATGGGTATTGCGGTTATCCATGTTAAAGATTGCTTGCTGACACAACTAAAAGAATGTAACCAGTGCAGAAATTTCTGTTCTTATCAGGCAGTGGTGATTAAAAATCGAATGTAGATTTTTCCGCCAAACCCGAGATAATAACAGATGCATGTGTGGGGTGTGGTGCATGCGTAATTGCGTGTCCTGTTTCGGTGATAGAGGTGTTGCCAAATACATAATTAAATATTTCATTAATGAACCGTGGTAAAATGATGATTTTAAGAATTGCCGGGATAGATTGATTTTTTGTTTTCTGTTTTTTCTTGGAATTGTGATAGTACATTACGCTTGGGTTCCAAGGCAGAGCCTTGGAACCAGAAAAAATGAACCGCAGATAAACGCAGATTAACACTGATATATAGGTTGTTAATGGAAATTTAAAAAAGTTCTTTTTTCCTGGCTCTGCCTGGGAATGGGGTTGATGACAATTTGTTGATTCCAAGGTTGAGATATAAATTCAAACTAGTTGAGATTAGAGTTGAAAATAACTACTTTTTCAGCAAATCAAACAAATCAAACGTTATTAAAAATAATATGGAAAAATATAAAACAATTCTATTTACTGAATTTTATTGTTTTATGGATTATGTTTACTATTGTAATAATAATTAAATCACATAATGATTTTGATTATTTTCTGTTTTGTTTTGCATTTATTTTTTCACTTGTACTATCCATTTTAGTAGGATCGATTTTGCTTTTGGACGAGAAAATTTTCAGACCAAAAAGAGAGAAAAGGTTATTCAATAATCCTAAAATGACTGCATTAAATTTATATGGCTATCAACAACAGGATCGACAGTATTTAGGCTCTCATAACGGATTTATTATTTCTATTTTTCCTATCTATAATAATTCCAAAAAATATATTACAATTGCTATTCCTGTTGATCTTTGTGGTAAAGAGATTTCAACACTCAAGGACTTATTACAAAAGTATAATTTTCGTTCTAATAAGAGTGGGATTGTTTTAATTAGGGAATTAGAGTTTGTTTTTAGTATTCCTGAAACTGATCAGATTTTAAATTGTATTGATGAATTTTCAAATCAGTTGTTACAACATAATATAAGGCCAGTAAAAGACTGGAATGGTTAATTTCCTCATTCTCTTTCCCTGGCTTTGCCTGGGAGTGAGATCACGGTTTGATCTTAAATAATGAAGAATAACTTTTTTTTCGAGTTTACAATTTTGTACTTTTTATTGTCATAAATTAGTTTTTTATTTAAATAATAACGAACAATACATTGTATTAATTGACAGCCACCCCATTTTTTTACCTTTTATCAAAAGGAGTCCATGTTGAAAGCAAGATTCTACACGAGTATGGTTTTTCTGCTTTTCCTTGTTAGTGCTGTTATGGCTGATGATGACTTTGTGCTCATAAAGGGTGCCGAGTTTGAAAGTGGTAGTATTTTGTATAAAAAACGACTACCCGTCAGAGTTGAAGATTTTGAGATTCTTGATCACACAATTACCAATGCCGAGTACAAAGAATTTACTGACGATACCGGTTATCCGGTGCCTGAGTATTGGGAAAACGGCGAGATCCCCAATGGCAAAAAAGATTACCCCGTTATTTATGTAAACCGTTACGACATGCTGGCTTATCTGGACTGGCGCTCAGCCAAAGAGGGCCGCTTGTATCGTCTTCCCACAACAGCCGAATTTGAATGGGCCTCGAGAGGCGGTCTTGTTGACAAGCTTTTCCCCTGGGGTGACATGGCATCTCCCAAATTTGCCAATTACAACCATGATCACAAACGAAACTATCCCGATTGGGACAAATGGCTCCAACCCGCTAAATCCGGTTACCAAAACGGTTACGGCCTTTACCATATAATGGGCAATGTCTGGCAAGGAGTTGACGATCGGAATGACGCTTCTGCAATTCGATTTAAATATCGTGTTCTTGATCCTCGCTGCCTCGAAGAAGGATTAGCTGGCGGATCCTGGGCTGTCGGCGAAATTTATCTGCATTGTGGCGGAACTGACAGTTCCATTCAAGGCATCAAAAGTCCTGATAAAGGTTTCCGGCCGGTACGTGAACCGAATCCTGGAGACTGGACGATCTTGCCGCGAAAATCATGTGTTGTTCAAACCGGCCCTTCAAGCGTCTTTCTTTCTTGGGCGTTACTTGAAACAGACAAACAAGGGGACGGTTTTCACGTATATCGCAGTGATTCCCGGCGGCATGACGGTTTTCGCATCACTAAATCACCTGTCAAAGATGGTACCTGTTTTATCGATGATGATGTAAAACCCGGAGAACATTATCATTATTATGTTCGTTCTGTTAACAGCAAAGGAAAGGAAGGCAAACATTCGGATTGGACCGATATAAAAGTTTCTGATCAGGAGACATATCTGCCCATTGTTGCCCGTTTCAAACCTATCACCAAGGACCAGATTGTACCCATTTTTGGTGATCTTGATGGCGATGGTGTACTGGATTGTGTAATCAAGATGTTATAACGGCAATCATGAACAATCACAGAATCCCAAGGTACCGGTACAGATAGAAGCCTTTACCTCTTATGGACGTTCTTTATGGTGCAAAGATGTCTGTTGGCATGACCATTGTTGGGGCAGTGCCAGCAATGTGCCCTTTAATGTTTGGGATATGGATGGCGACGGCAAGGCTGAAGTTATTTGCCGTATGCAGATTGGCGACGAGGTCTATGTCACTATTCTTGACGGTATGACAGGCGAGCTAAAGGCTAAAAATCTCTGGCCCGAAATGATTTCTGATATTTACCGGTCATCTACCCGTATTCAATTATCAATCGGTTATCTTGATGGTGTTCATCCCGCAGTGATCACCCAGACCGGGCTCTATGAAAATGAAGTACTCACGGCTTTTGATCAAAATTTGAACAAACTGTGGGAATATAAAAGCACTGGCGCTACTAACGGCAGCGGTGGACACAAGATTGAAGTGTGCGATGTGGATGGTGATGGAAAACAGGAAGTGTTTGATGGTACTACCTGTCTGAATAATGATGGAACGCTACGTTGGTCCATCTACAAACGACATGCGGATAAGGTCAAGATTCTCGACTTTTTACCTGATCGCCCGGGACTTGAAGTATGGTACCTGATTGAAGATAATATCAATGCCGGAACGTATATGTGCGATGCCAGTACCGGTGAGATCATCTGGAAAGAAAACAAGGAAGATGATCCACGCTGGTCACACGGTCATAGCGGCTGGGCGGCAGATATTTGGGACGGCTCACCGGGGATGGAGTGTTTGTGCACCCGGACCGGCCATGGTGACGCAAAATTGGCTATGTTTTCTGCAGACGGCCGTTTGTTGAAAAAAGCTCAGCCTTTCAGTTATCTTCCTTTTGAATGGGATGGAGACGATACCCGCGAACTGTTAAGCGCTAGTGGCAGAGTATTAGGCAACTATGATGGTGAAAATGTAATTACTGTGGAAGGAGAGATCCCTAATCCTGTACCGAAAAGCGGATTAAGAATGACTGCTGATTTATATGGTGATTTCCGGGACGAACTGGTGCTTAATGTAAATGAAAAAGATGGCCCTGCTATTGTTGTGGTAACAGCGGTAACTCCTATCACCAAAAAATATTTGACAGCTACCACTTCTCTGGATTACCGACTCTGGTTGGCACGCAATATGGGCGGCGGTTATCCTTCAATTTATGATCAACCGTTGATTAAAGCCAATAAATAGGTCGTTTACAATTTTATAAAATCTGCCTTGTACGAATTGATTCCGGACAAGGCAGATATTCGTTTATATATACTAGCTTGGGAACACATTTTGGTTTTGGGAAGCTTTAAGGTAGTGCCTTGGAAACTGTGATCATAAAATTACAGTAATTGCCAGAGAATATCTGCTTCCAGTTTGCCCGTACGATGTATGAATGCTGTAATCTTTTCCCCTTTGATTAAAAACGGTTCAAATGCAGCAGTTTGAATATGTACTTTGCCATATTGCTCCATTACCGCATCTGTTAATATAGCTTTAATATGATGACCTGTAGAGCCGGGTTTAGCATCCGTATTAAACAATACATGCTTAACATCCACTTTATGCAGTTTTTTCCCGGAACCGGATATTTTCCAGTCTATACTACCATTGTCCGGAAATAATATTGATCCTCCTTGTTCCTGCAATATAATTTTTTTCAGATTTTGTGTTTGAATTCCAAATGATTGCATATAATGCTGAACAGATGGATTCTCTGCCGCACAAGCAAGAGACAACCATTGCGTTGTTGGCAATTTTAAATCTGCGTCTTGAATTGGATTTTTTTCATCGATTGATGCCAATTGGAGCCATAAATGGACTTCATACCCTGGCCCTGTATTATCATTATCAAATATAACACGATTACAGGATTGCGCCAGCAATGCAACTGTAAAACGAGATTTTTTATCTGTAGGAGGGTCATAAAAAGAGGTTATTGTTTGAAATCTATCCGTTGGGAGCCGCATCATGATAATATTTTCGGCACCTGTTTTGTGTGAAGATACAACTCTGTTTTCCGAAATATCCAATTTAAGGGCCTTGAATTATTTAATTTACCAAATACAAAAAGTTAATGCTGTCATTTTAAATACAGAATTTTATGTGTTGAAATTCCGGTTTTGCTATTAATGCTTATAAAATAAATACCGCTGGCATATGGTCGAGCATCCCAGTCCAGTTTGTAGTTACCCTGCCTTTTAAAACCACTAAACAATATATCAACTAATCTTCCCGTCTGATCATGGATCGTCAGTTCAATATGGCTGTCTTGTATAACTTTGTACTCTATACAAGTCCTGTTGTTGAATGGATTGGGATAATTGGTCAATAATGCTGGGGAGGATGGGACACTGCTATGTTTCACTATTTGTGTTTCCGTATCCAGCAGCTCGGGCATTATATATCTACGGAAAACGGAGATAAAATTTTGATTCGAGTCATAAATTCGCAAATTTAGCCAGAATCCCATAATTAGCGTTTTTTGGGGAGTTTCAAAAAAAAGGCCAACCATAGGCCACCAAGGTTGTTTTGGATCTGCTTCCATATACAGATCATAATAAAATTCATTTAAAGAATCGTTCACTGTAAAAAAGATATAAGGGAGGTAGGTTTTGGTGCCATTGTATATGCAAAATTTTGTACTATCTTGAGGGGTTAACATGATAATATCCGGGCCAGTAACTGGCTCTGTTACCTGAGGCAAAACCATCGGTGAATTTTGATACTCGATGTAAACCGTATCTGCGTGTGGATATTGTGAAATCGTTTGTGCCTGGATTGTGATTGTGAGTAGAACTGTAATGAATGCTATTTGTAAAGCTTTCATAATTCCCCTCAGATTTATGAATTTTATTTTAGATAATGTTGAGCTTGATAAATATTATACACAGATAGTTGGTAAAATGTTACATAAATTTATTCTCTTTCAATCCTATACTCTAGCTTGGAACCAGAAAAAGAGTTTCCAAGTTTTTTATCTCATTCTTGTACTCTGCCCTGGAACGGGATTGTATTTAGGAGTAAGGTAGAGTTTTAGAACCAGAAATAAAAAATCCCGAGTAATCTAATTGCTCGGGATTTTAAAAATCACATTACTATTCAATGTTTATTTATTTATCTCACAAGTGACCAGTGGGAATGTACCAGCTTCCAATCGTTGTCTATTTTTTCATAAACTTCGGTTGTTTTCCAGCGAGATGTGAGCTCCCGTTCATCATTGAAATTGTGCAGAACAAAAGTAAATATACCCACATTACCGTACATTTCCACTTTGGGGTTTTTGAGTTCAAGGTGTGGAATACTTATCTTGCCTTCAAGTGCAGCATTCACAGATGTAAAATCTTTGATTCCTGTAATCAATGTATCGCAACCTTCGGCATAATAGGTGATATCATCTGCCGCAATATCAATATAACCATATGGATCACCATGGCTCCAGCGAGTAAGAGCTTCCAGTTCTTTTGAAATGATAATCTCAGTAGGAGTTTGATCTTTAATCGTTTCAGTTTCTGATACAGTTGTGGATTTTTTATCCATTTTTTCACAACTGGATATTACAATGGATAGCAAGAGGAACAAGATCCATGTTTTTTTCATAATATTCTCCAAAAGCGAAAGCGGTATTTGACCGCTCAAGCTTTATAAATTATCCCAGGTATACGCCTACTTCTTTGGCCCATTCTGTCCATTTTGCAATTAATTGTTCAACCTGCTGGGGTTTAGATTTTGCCAGGTTGTTCAGCTCGCTGCGGTCCTGTTCAAGATCATACAATTCCCATTCGCCATTATCTTTGGATACCAGTTTCCAATTACCGTGACGGACGGCTTTGTTGCCTTCATGCTCCCAGAACAGATATTCGTGACCGTCTCGTTTACCGGTTTTAAATACAGGCACCAGACTTTTACCACGCATGGGTTTAATGGATTTTCCATTAAATGTTTCAGGATACTTTGCACCTGCAGCATCCACACACGTAGCCATGACGTCTACAATATGCCCGGTTTCGGTATTTAACCCACCGGTATTCTTGATCACTTCCGGCCACTTGGCGATAAATGGAGTTGATATTCCGCCTTCGTGCACCCAGTGTTTGTGCATACGAAAGGGAGTGTTGCCGGCATTAGACCAGCTCAATCCATAACTCATGTACGAATCCACACCACCAACCGGCAGGCCATTATTCCTGCGATCAAATCCCAATGGACCACTCTCATGGCATGCACCATTATCAGACAGGAACATGATTAATGTGTTTTCTTCCTGACCTTTTTCTTTGATCTTGTTCAAAACTCTGCCCAGGTTCTGATCCATGCGGTCAAGCATGGCGGCATAAGTTGCCATTTTGGAATCCATCAATTCTTTATCTTTAACTTCTTCCCAGGCCATGGCTTGAGGGTCACGGGGACTCAGATCCCATTTTTCATCAATGATACCCATTTCTACCATGCGTTTATAGCGAATACGACGGAGTTCGTCCCAGCCCATCATATACTTGCCTTTGTATTTGGCAATATCCTGGGGCCATGCATGCAGAGGCCAGTGTGGGGCAGTAAAAGCAAGGTACATGAAAAAGGGTTTGGTATCTGAAATATTTTCATCTAAAAATTCTACCGCATGATCGGTTATGGCATCAGTCATGTAAAATCCCTCTTGAGGAGGCCTCCATGGATCATTATCCAGTGCCATTTGACGATTTACATTGGGGGCTTTGCCTTTGGTAATATCCCAGTAATTGGCTGCTCCGCTGATGAGACCAAAGTAGCGGTCAAATCCACGGTCACAAGGCCAGTGTGGCTTATCTTCACCCACATGCCATTTACCGGACATGAGCGTGGTATAACCAGCGGATTTCATGACTTCTGCTATAGTCACAGATTCATCGTTCAGGTACCCCTGATAAGAGGGCATGTTATATTTTGTACCCACCATATCACCAATTCCGGCTTCGTGAGGATAGAGACCGGTCATGAGTGATGCCCGGGTAGGACAGCATCGGGATGCATTATAAAACCGGGTAAAGCGAATACCATTTTGGGCAAGGCTGTTGACATTTGGGGTGTCTATCTCTGATCCATAGCAGCCCAGATCCGAATAACCCATATCATCTACCATAACTAAAAGTATATTGGGACGTTTGGTTGTTTTGGCGCAACCCAAATTGCTTAACAGACTACCCGCAGTAATTGCACCAATACCGGTAGTTGTACGTGATAAGAATTGACGACGATTGATTTTCTTGCTCATTTATAACTCCGATTTGTTGATCAAATGTACGTCCGGTTTAAAATAATGCATGGGAAAAAGCTGAACAGGACCCAAAAGTCCCGAGGGTACCAGCTCCCAATCAGAAGCATCAAAAGGTTTATAATTTATATTTACAAAGTTAATTTCGTAAAAACGTTTCCATTCTACACCGCGTTGTTCCAGTTCTTTGATTCGGTTTGCGGAAAGGTTGGTAACCTCAATTTCAAGTGTATTACCTTTGTCTTTAAGCAATTTTGCCGGAAATGTGAGGTTAAAGGGCAGGCACCATACCGTACCCAGGTCTTTCCCATTTAACCGGATTTTGGCACTTTCGCAGACTTTGCCAAGATCCAGCTGCCATTCGTCTGCCTGCATGTCCGGTTTGTCAAAGGTGGTTGTGTATTTACCCGTACCAGCAAAGCGTTGACATTCCTTGTCATCCAACTCTGTCCATGATTTTAGAGATTCCATTGTGGCAGAGTTGGGTAATTCCGGGCCGCCCTGAGTGAATTCCAGATCCCATGGACCTGCTAAAAGAACCGGATTGTCGCCTTTACGCAGGTTTTTGAATTCCTGCGGCAATTCAAAATCAAACAGCAAGAGAACCGATTCACCGGATTCTATTTGTAAATAAACAGCTGATTCAGAATCACTCATTTGAACAATTTGACCTTTACCCAGATGGTTCTGGATGGGTTTCCACAACCATACCCAAACCGATTCGGATTTGACATTAAAGGGGATCCATCCGTTTACCGGTTTTGAGGTCAAGTTGCTAACAAAATACAAGGGTTTACCATTATAATTCTTTTTTATGTATACCAAACCTGAATCTGCCAGATTTTCTTTGTTGACGTTTAATCTGTCAAGATCGGGGAGGATGTGATCGGTTACAGCAAAGCGGTTACCGGTTAACTTTGCTCCCTTTTCCGCACAATGTTTCAGGTCTTTTCTGCGATTTTTCAGATCATTGAATCCTGGTACATCGTGTGGATACTGATTGTGGAATAATACGGTTGCTCCATTTTCTGCAAGAGAATAGAGCTTTTCGAGAGTCGAAACCGGCATGAACTGTGTTTCAGGAACAATAATGGTTTTGTATGGGCCACCGGCTGTGATTAAATGTCCGTCTTTAACATTTACTGATTCAAGCAGATGGTCTGAAATGTAATCAAATGAAATTCCATTCTGATGCAGTAATTTTGCAGTCTGGTAAAAATCAGTAGGATAGAGCCATTCGTCGATACCGTGGACGGTAAAGGTTTTCATGAGCCCTTTTGCATCATAATAGATGTCATAAATGGGCCAGTATATCAAAACTTCATTGGTATGCGTAGAATTTTGCAGCATGTTTTGACAGTTGGTAATATATTCGGTCATTGCAGGCAGGTCCTGCCAGATTGAATTGTCGGGGCCAAATTGCACGGATGCATAAAACAACCATCCGGGCCAGGGCGCATCTTGGGGAGAATAACACGTACCATGAAACAGGATGTGGTTAATACCGCTGATAAACATGTGGTCAATCTCGGGTTTACATTGAGAAAGTGCGGTTTTAAAATGCTCACCCAGCCAGGTAAATGACTCTGAGGATGTCAGCTTTTTACCGGTAACGTTTGCTGCTGACGATGCAAATTTCATCATAAACAGATCGGGAGGAATACGTCCCTCTGTTGGAAAATCAGGATCAATTTTCAGGTTTTGTACATGAGTCCGTGTGGGGCCGAATATCTCAGTTTCCGGAATATCTACTGTTGCGTAAAGATCGAGCAGGTTTCCGGGTGAGCCATGGGCCTGGTTGCGTGTCAAGGTGCCTTGTTTGTGCGCCCAATTTGTCCAGCGTTGGGTGAAATGTTCTAAAAGTAAATCACCAATGGTTTCACGATAATCGGATTTAACACGTGCAACGGTGTCTTCATCTCCCAAACCTGCCAGGGCATCCAGGTGGTCTGTTAATTTGTAACCGCGGCGTTTTTCAAATTCAGCAAACATGTCCGGGGTCCAGTTGGCACCGTAAACTTCATACGAGTCATTAAAGATGGTGCGAACACGTGACATGACCTCAACCGGGATGGTCTCACTGAATCGGTCAAGATATGTATCTGTTGCAAGGGTGGAGTAATGATCCATTACCCAGCCTTCACCACCGGGAGCTGACCGTTTTACTTTTTGACGTGTTCTGCCTTCATAGATAGCCGTTACTGTTTGGGATTCAAGTTTTGATAAAGACTTTATAAAATCTGTAGTGATAATCTTGTTCTTTTTATCATGAACTACTATTCCCAACAGCTTTTGAGGGGATACCAAAACAGAATCTGCCAGCAGTTCTACAATTTCAACCTTGCAGGCCGCCAGTTCAGGCGTGATTTGAGGTCCACCAAAAGGCCAGCCTGTACCGTTGTTCATATCCACTTGCAGACCAAGGCGGTCAGCCTCGTCCAGTGTAAACTGGAGCATATCCACCCAATGGGGGGATAAAAAGTCGATAAAGCGGTCTTCATAGCCTTTTGCACCATAAATCGGTGTAATCTCTACTCCACCCATACCTGCTTTATGAAAGGATTCCATCTGAAACGTAATTCCGGCTGAATCGACCGCGCTTGCCGGCCACCACCAGCGGGTCCAGGGTCGATTTTCAGCAGAGATGTTCGGCTCAGCTGTCAGAATTTGACTTGAAACAAAAATCATCAGGATAAAATGTTTGATCTTCAATTTGGAATATTCTCCAGTTTTGTGTTGATCGTAATTTTGTTTTGGGATAACAAAACTTTGCCAAAACGATTGTAAATGTCTTTGAAAACCAGTTTGTTGTTCTGCTTTAATACGATTTGCCAATATTTATTTGTATCAGAATTTAAACTGTCAAAAACTGTTTTTGCCTGAACAATATCAGGATATTCAATAATCAGTTGAGTATATTTTTTATTACCATCATCATATTCACCTGCAACTGCAAAGATATTCCCGTCCAACATCAGGGGATCACCTTTGCCAAAATAATAAATATTACGCATGGAATACATGCCCCTTGCAATGCGTTCAGATCCTTTTACCAGGTCTTTTTGAGGCAATCTGTTTAAAAGAACAATATTTTGTTTTTTAATTTTAGATAGTGTGGGTGTTATTATTGAACGAATGTCTTTTAGTGTTGTTTCATCGCCATTATATATATTGATTTGAAAATAATAACTCCCTTTGACCATATTTAACTGATAAGGATTAACACTGTTTCTTTCATTAAACAAGTCAGATGGAATTTCGTTTCCTGCTGAAACCAGATATATGGCCATTGCTGATTCCGGTGATTGCATTTTATAGATATTCATCTCTATTTCGGAATTCTTTTTTTTGTATTGCAGTACAAACAATGAATCAAAACCCAGTTCGTAATAGAGGGGGGATTGTCCGTTTATATGCTCGTGTAGATTGGTTGTATAAACTGTTTCTGGTTGTGTCTGCTCCCATCCGTTTAATGATTTTTTTACGGGTAAAGCGAATATACTAATGCTTGTCCCCAATAAAAGCATTAATAGGAAATGGGTTGTTTTCATTCTTTTTGATGTCCTGTAAAATACTACGTGGCCTATGTTCAAAAATATCAAAATGTGTGCAGAATTGCAAGTAAATTTGACCCAATTTTCAAACTGGATTTTTTTATTTTAATTCATTATATTATTTTTCATTTAGGATAAAGTTATGCATGAAATACCAAAGATATTATTGCTTTATACAACAGGTGTATTCACCGGTTTTATGAATGTTATGGCAGGCGGTGGTTCAGCCATTATTTTGCCATTATTGATATTTTTAGGGCTTGATGGTGCGCTTGCAAATGGTACAAATCGTGTAGCAATTTTTATCCAAAATATATCTGCAATTCTATCCTTCCGACAAGAAAAAGTCCATTCTTTCAGGCATAGTACAATCATGTCTTTGTTCGCACTTCCTGGTGCTATTTTGGGAGCTTTTCTGGCTGTACATATTAATAATGCGCTTTTCCATAAAATTCTGGGTATTGTCATGATTGGAATCATGATAACAATTGTGCTTCCCAAGAAGAAGATAAAATTTTCTGAAAATCCCAAACATGCCTGGCTCATTTATCCAGCAATGGTAGGAATTGGATTTTACGGCGGTTTTATACAGGTAGGTGTTGGATTTATTTTAATGGCAGCACTGCAAAATATTTTAAAGATTGATCTTGTCAAAGTCAATATGCACAAAGTTTTTGTAATATTTTTCTATACCATACCTGCACTTGCAGTTTTTATCCTGACCGGTAATGTAAGATGGGAGTATGGTCTTGCCCTTGCAGCGGGTAATGCAACCGGTGCCTGGTTTTCTGCCAAGGTAGCTGTTAAAAAAGGTGAAAAGGTTGTTCGTATAGTTTTAATGGTAGCCATTCTAATCATGTCTGCTAAACTGCTTGGAGTTTTTTAGTTTCTCCGGAATTTTTCCTGCCAATATTTGTTTTATTTTCCAAATTGTTGTTTTATCTATGGATTACTCATGAAAATAGCTGTAGGATTAAGCGGAGGAGTAGATTCCGCTGTTACCGCATATTTGTTAAAAGAACAGGGGCATGATGTTTTTGGCGTTACCATGGCCATTTGGAACAATTCAACAAATGTTACTTCTCATACAGGCAAACATGCTTGTTTTGGTCCCGAAGAACAGGATGATATAAACGAAGCACGCGCTCTGTGCAATGAACTGGATATTCCCTTTCAGGTGTATGATTGTTCAACTGCTTATAAAAAGATTGTACTGGATTATTTCAAACGAGAGTACCTGGCAGGTCGCACGCCGAATCCCTGTATTCAGTGTAATCAACAGATCAAACTGGATGTTCTACCCACAATGATTCAGGATTCAGGCGAAACCTTTGATAAATTTGCTACAGGCCATTATGCCAGGGTAGAGTTTAATGAATCTGCTGGTCGTTTTATGCTGAAAAAAGCGTTGGATTCCTCCAAAGATCAAACTTATTTTCTGTATCGTCTAACCCAAACGCAACTTGAAAAACTATTATTACCACTGGGCGAATTTGAAAAGACAGAGGTACGAAAAATTGCCAGAGATAATCAAATCTCCCTGTATGATAAATCTGACAGTCAGGACTTTTACAGCGGTGATTATAATGATTTGATCGATATCCGTGAACGAACCGGTAATTTGGTTCATGTTGATGGCCGTGTTTTGGGACAGCACAAGGGAGTATGGAATTATACCATTGGACAACGCAAAGGTTTGGGAGTATCTTCACCTGAACCGCTTTATGTAATCAATATTGATGCGCACAGCAACCAGGTTGTGGTAGGACCGCGTGAATATGTTTATAACAATTCATTCCTGGTAGACCAGTTAAATTGGATTGCATTTGCCGATTTAAAAGTTTCAACCAAAGTGAATATGAAAATCCGCTCTTCTCAGCAGGAATTTGAAGCATTAATTGAACCTGTTGAACAAGGCAAGGTCAAAGTGACAAGCACCGAACCCCAAAGTGCCATAACACCCGGACAATCAGCCGTCTTTTATCAAGATGATCTTGTACTGGGCGGAGGTATAATTGATCGGGTATTGTAATTCATATATTATAACATGTTGATTAATCTGTTGGTGATAGTTGAAAAATAGCTCATTAATGCGTATATTGGTAAATTCGTATGATATGGAAAGGAACGCTTTATGAAAAAATTTTTACTCATTCTTTTAACCGGAATTTTCTTGTCCAGTACTGCTTTTGCGCAATATGTGGACAAACCTTATGATTTTCCGGTATCGGTAAAATACCAGACACAAAATGCCCCGGCTGATTTGCAATTACGCAAAGTGGTTGTTGATTATAATGACATTGTTTATGTGCTGACCAATCATGGATTGTGGCGAGTATTTGAGGATGTGTTGGCCAAAGATTTACTTTACAGATCTCTTGCTGACCTAAAGCCTGTTGATATTACCGTGCAAGAGGGTACAGGCTATCTCTATTATCTTTACAATGATCAGTTTCTCACCAACGCACATGCCGGAGCCGTATACGCGCATTTTGATAAAGGCAGCTATGATCGTATCGCTATGAATAGCAACGATGAGATTTTACTGGTAGGAGATAAAAAAGCCGCCCTGTATCATAATAAAATAAAAATCAGTGATGTTGATGTTCCCAGGGGAGATTGCTTAAACCTGTATGTGTACAAAACCCAGTTTTATCTGTTAACAGAGGACAACCTGTACCGACTGGATGATAAAAAATGGAAAACGGTTTATTCCGGTAAAAACCTGACTGCTGCTGCTTTTGTTAAAGATGAAATTGCTTTGGGTACCACAAACGGCTATTTCAAAATCAATGGCGAAACCGGAGCGGTCACAAAAGAGCTTGATGCCAAATTACCCGTACCTGCAATAACAACCATGATGGCAAAAGGCTACGAGTTATGGTTCGGTTCAGAAGCCGGTGCATTTACGCCCAATGGTGAAAAATATCGTTATTACGCTTCCAAACGCTGGTTGGATAATGATTCGGTTGTAGACCTGGCAACGGACAGCAGGGGAGATGTATATGTATTATCTCCAACTGGTTTGAACAAAATCCATTATCGCAAAATGACTTTGGCAGAAAAAACTGCCGAGATTGAAAGGGATTTACGACAATATCACATCAGCTATGGTTTTACGCGACCCTTGCATTATAAAAAAGCCGGTGACTTGACTACGGCTGTTACTGTTGATACGGATAATGACGGTTTGTGGACCACGTTTTACCTGGGAAGCCTGTGTTACAAATACGCGGTAACCGGTGAGGAAAGCGCTCGCCGTTATGCCTGGGAATCATTCGAGACTTTTGAACGACTTCTTTCAATAAATCAATTAACCGGTTTTCCGTCCCGTACGTTTGAACGTAAAGGATTCAAAATGTCTGACATCGATCGCTGGCGCCAGTCTCCCGAAGCGGATTGGGAGTGGAAGGGTCATACCAGTACTGATGAATACATTGCTTATCTCTATATAACCACAGTTATGGACGAGTTTATTGCCAAAACCCCGGAAGAGCATAAACGCATTGCAAACTTTATCGATGCCATTATGACCCATATTATTCAAAATGATTATTACTTTGTGGATATTGATGGTGAACCCACCTTGTGGGGACGTTGGAATCCCGAGTTTGTAAACGCGTATCCCCGTCATATTTTTGACAGACGTTTGAACAGCACTCACCTGATTGCAGGTTTACAGCTTGCTTATGCTTTGACGGGTAAAGAGATTTTCAAGACTGAGGCCTACCATATGATGGAGGATTACGGGTATCTGGAAAATATGAAAATCAGCATGAAAGAATTGCACGAGGATACCACTTTTGTTTATCGTTGGCGTGACCATGCATTCACCATGGGAGATTCCTGGAACCACTCTGATGATGAAATGGCGTTTTTAACCTATTACGTCTCTTATAAATACGCATTCACCCAGGAATTACGTGATGTCTACAAAGAGGCCATTATCGATCACTGGGAACTTGAACGTCCTGAAAAAAGTGCATTGTGGAATGTATTGCCATACGCATCAGTTGGCGTAATGGATTATGATTCTGTTATCTGGCATTTAAAAGAATACCCCATTGATATGGACCGCTATACTATTAAAAACTCGAACCGTAAAGATCTGGAATATTTACCCAGGAATTTCCGTAATCAAAGGATTGCTGAGGTATTATCGCCCAATGAACGTCCTATGAACCGCCATAATTCAAACGCCTTTAGTATTGATTCCGGTGGTGGGGGAATGTCTCGTCTCGCCGGTGATGAATATCTGCTGCCTTATTGGATGGCCAGGTATTATCATGTGATAAAGTAGTAGTAAAGTTTACCCGGCACTTTTAAGTGCTGGGCAATTAATGGCAAATAGAAAAAAAAAGCCATACAATTAAATTGTATGGCTTTTTTTTATTAAAATGTGTTGTAATCTGTTACTAGCTCAGATCTGGCACTACGTACGGTTCACGATAATTTTCGCGTTTCAACAATTTGTTTGCTTCTTCGTCGTCAACAAAAGTTTCGTTACGTCCGTCAAAGTGCAGTTCTCTGCCAAGCAGGTAAGAGATGTTACCCAATGCAGGCAGAACGCTTGAACGATGACCAACTTCAATATCACAAGTCAGGTCAGTTTGTTTACCAGAGCGTACAGCAGCGATAAAATTACCAAAGTGTCCGCCAATACCAGTACCAACTGTGTTCAATGCATCAGCTTTTTCAGCATCAATGTTGTCTGAATTCGGGCCGGGTTCGCCTTTGTAACCAAAGAAGGTTTTCCAGTTACCGTTTGCATCAATTTCCAGCCATCCTTCACTACCGTAGAAAATATTTCCGATTCTGACTTCACCATCGGGATTGGTGAACAATCCGCGTGTTGAGAATTCAAAAATGGTACCATCAGCATATTCGAAAATTGTGGTCTGGGTGTTCGGGGTGTCTTGCTGAGAATCACCAAACAGGTACAAGTTACCCAAAGAGCTAACTCTTACAGGATATTCATGTTTGTTAATACCCCAGCGGCCTACGTCAAACTGGTGTGGTCCCTGGTTACCGGTGTCTCCATTGCCATATTCAAACTGCCAGTGCCAGTTGTAATGGAAACGGTTGCGGTTAAAAGCACGTTTACGAGCTGGTCCAATCCACATATCATAGTGGACTTTTTCCAGATATTTTGCATCATAAGTCGGCATTTCACCGGTTTTGTTGGTTCTCAGATAGTTTTTTTCACCAGGTTGCATGGGGCCATCAGGATAACGGCCAATGTCCCAACGAGGTTTAAAACACATACCGCGAGCCATATACACTTTACCAATTCCGCCTTCATGCAGCAATTTCATTGCAGCAGTGGTGTTTTTGCGTGAACGGTTTTGGAAACCAACCTGTACAAGAACTTTGTTTGCGCGAGCTGCGTGTACCATCTGGCGACCTTCCCAAACAGAATGTGTTGAAGGTTTTTCAACATATACATTCTTGCCAGCTTGGGCTGCCCAGATTGTAGCAAGTGCGTGCCAGTGATTTGGAACAGCAAATGTTACTGCGTCAATCTCTTTGTCATCGAAAACTTTACGCATATCCCATTCGGTTGCGGGTTTGTAACCGAATTCTTTTTCGATAACACTGACGCGTTCAGGAAACAGATTCTCATCTACGTCACAAACTGTTTTGATTTTAACACCAGGGATTTTTCCAAATCCACGGATGTGTCCAAAACCTTGGCCGCGGATACCGATATGCGCAATATTGACTTGATCATTTGCGCCCAATACCTTGCCTGAAAAGAAAGGACCGGTAATGGCACTTGCCGCTGTTACGGCTGTAGCGGTTTTGAGTGTGGTTTTGCCGAATTCACGACGTGTGATATCCTTTTTTTCTTCAGCCATAAAATTCCTCCGTAATTATTATGTTTTTATGGTGCTTTAAACAAGCTGAAAGTACAAGATGGATTTAATATACTGCTATAAATATTCAATATGTTTATAATTAACTGAGCAGAATATTAGAATACATTCATACACTACTTAAATTAATAATTTGTTTTTAAAAAACAATCTGTTTTTTTTCATGATCTGCCAACTTGCAAGATTTTCAAAAGAATTCTGATTTCATTTAAAAAAACACCGGACTAAAAAGTCCGGTGTTTATGCGTCCACCCCTCAGTGTGTTATTTTGTGTTTTGGGTAAAGGATGAGGAAAGCACTACAACCCCTGTTGATTTTTCTACTGTTAAATGACTTGTTTCATCTCTGACGGTGATAACAAGTTCATATTCACCAGATTCTATTTCCGGAAAATCCAGATTTACATAAATCTTGTCATCACGTGTGGTACCTGTGTACTCGAATGCGCTACCTACACCGGAATTCCACAAACCAAACAGTGATTTAAAATTACCTTCAAGTGGCAGCATTAACAATCTTTCTTTGGATTCAAGAGTGCAGGTTATGTTGAATTTTGTATGGTTTTCATCATTAAATAAAAGATTATAAATTTCAAAATATAAACCTATTTGTTCACCCTGTTTGTACGCATTAAACATGTGAGGAGAGTAGTAAATATCTCCTTTTTTGAATTTTTGTCCATTACACATAGTTGAAATAGGACCCGATAAGACAAGATTACTCATTTGTAAATTGTTTGCAAAATTTTGAATCAGTATGGTATTTTGATAGACTCCCAGTTTACCGGATTTTTTATCCTGTATTTGCAGTTCATAAGCATATGTTTCAGGAGCAAGAGACAGGTTCATTACATTTGTTATGCTTGATTGTTTCCATATTTCTGGATTTATCGAAATATCAATTTTTTCATCTAAAGAAAATCTAAACCGTTCACGCCAATGTTGATCGTAAAGACCTATAAATCGTTTTAAATCTATAAATGAGGTAGAGTCTTGCCGGTTTAATTCAACATCATTTCCATTGACAGCATAATAAAGATCGATCATTGTTTTTCCATTGATGCCTTTGAATTGCGCAAAATAATAGGGATAGTTCATAGGTTCCTGTGAAAATTCATAGTTTGATGTTTCTGTTTCCATTCCAACTGTAATATCTTTAATTATCAAATTTTCAATACGCTTTGTGAGATAATGTAAACCGCTGGAACTGTCAGCTATAGATTTTTTTTGTTTATCCTGAGCTTTACGTATGGATGAATTATCAGGTATAATGATATCTGCTGGAACTCCGGCACCACCTGATGGTTCTCTTTCATTCCACTCTAAAGCACTTTTCATAATATCCGGATCCAGTTCCGCGTAATCTGCTCCCAGTTCCCAGGTGTTTTTAAATGAATAGGGGAGGGATTGTGCAATGGCACCCGTGTTTTTACCAAACTGTACAAAATGAAAGATCATTTCTTTTCTGTCAAAATTTTGATAATATTTCCAAACAAATTCCATGGGTTCAAAAAGTTCAGTAGCATAATCTGTTTTGTATATTGTATGATCAGGAGCACCATGACGTATGTATATTAGCCCACAGTCATCAACGTCCATATTGTTTAATAGTTCATCAGGATAATCTGATTTGTTTAAAAGCTCTGGCCCCATTATAATTTCCGAAAACCGTATTCTTGAATGATTTAGCCTCAGTTTGTTTACATCGCTTCTCCTGTCGGTACTATAAGCGTGATAATGTTTGCGGGCATATTCAATTCTGTTAAAATGCTCGGGTATCCTTTCATTTGTAATAGTAGCATGATTGGGATCACGTGACCGCCAAAACCTGTGGAAAAAATCCCCCTTTTTATCAATAGGTAAATTTTGATATTCCTTATATTCGTTACTATTCATGATATAGCGAATATCATCAAGAATGTAAGCGGCGTCGTTATCATCTTTGATCAGGTTTATTGCTGTTAAATAATAATCCTGAGCATCCTGGATTTTTTTCATTGTAAAACAGTTTTTTGCCAGCAACGCGTAATACATTGTTTCTGATAATGTATCCGAATTTTTATCAATAGAGTCCAGAATCTTCATACTTTTTTCAAATTCATGCATTCCATACCACAATTCGGCTTTTTTGAAGCGATAGAGGGAAGGTTTGGGACCAGTTTCTATCATTTTATCAAGGGTTTTTAATCCTTTTTTCTGCATATCCTGCCACTCTACATAGTGTACAAAACGATTGAGTAAATTTATATTATCCGGGTTTTCAAGAATTGCATCTCTAAGAACATTGGCTGCTTGACCATATTGTTCAAATTCAGTTTCAGCATCAGCCCATTCGGTCCATGCCTGCACCAGCTGTGGATTCAATTTGGCTGCTTTTTTGAAATGTTTTCGAGCTTCCAGCAACCGGTTTTCCCGATGTTTTTCTACCAACCCAAGCCCCAAATATCCCCATGGATTGTTTTTATCTGCTTTTACGAGTTGTTCGAACATGTTTTCTGCTTCATCCAATGAATCATTGTGCACCATAGCCAATCCCAGATTATAAGTATCTTGAGGTGTTGTTTGACCAAAACCAAAAACAGTAATTAACAATACCAGAGCAACCATGTACAAATTTTTTATAATTTACCCCTATTAAATTCTATATTTCTAGAATTATCGAAATTAGGTTGACAATCAAGGTTTTACAACAAGCTTAATAGCTTGGCAATTCTTTGTATAGAAACGGTTGATTGGTTGTATATTCCGGTGTGTAATCAAAAGGTAACCAGTCTGCTGTGCGCTCTTGTCCCCATTTACCTTTTTTTATTACATCCAACGGACCGAATACTACTTGTTTGCCTCTTGCATTACATTTAAGGCATTCTGTATAAAGCTTTATAATATTTTTTTCTATTGGGATTCTGTTTGTATAATGAACAGTAATTGTACCGTTGAAACTGATTTTGAAATTACCTAAAGTATCCATTTTTGATACATAGAGACTGTCTTGCGGCAAAGAGATTCCGTCTCGTGAAACATGATATGATTCTTTTTCCAGATTATCCGTTACCAGGCACGATAAAAAATGCCTGAATGATCCCATATAGGTTTCTTTACGTCTTTTTTGCCAATAGAGCAATTGTTTCTTGTTATCAGGATGCAGTTCTTTGAACAAGGGCTTTGCTAAAAAATAGCTGATTGGTTTTGACTTTTTTCCCTTGCCGTAGAATTTTCCATGTAAATCAATATCATACCATTGAAAATCAAGCAGTAATACATCCAGTTCGTAACCCAGATTATTGTTTTCAATTTGAATAAAGGTATCGCATTTGGCAGTGAGATAGCCGGTATTTTTATCAAACTCTAGGTCGATTCGTTCGGGATTTAGGATCCGGGTGTGAATGGCATTAGGAGATTCGCCAATAAAGTGTTTAATAAAATGATCTAGATATTTTTTCCACTCTTTGGGATCTTCTGCAGTAACCGTTACCGTATCTCCCTCGATAATTCTCTGTTCAAGCTGAATATTCAGCTTTATGTCTTTATTCCCAAACATTTGTATGGTTTGGCTGTAGGGTTTGTACCCAATATGATGCACTACAAGTTCGTATTCCCCCGGGGGATAGTTGGTAATTTCAAAACTTCCATTTTTATCAGACGTGGTTCCAATGGTTGTGTTTGCCAGGAATATGTTTGTAAAATAGATGGGCTCGTGTGTTTTACTGTCTGTTACTGTTCCAATAATGTTTGCTTGTGCTATAAATGTTTGAATACATAAAAAAAATATGCTCATTTTTATAGCTGAACGCAACTTTTCCCCAGTCATATACCCCTCGTTGACGTTTTGATTCTTTTTAGTGATTTATTATTTGACGTATTATATCAATAAAACGTTTATATCAAATAAAAATTTCCTAAAAAATACTGCCATTTTGGAGAAAAATGTATCTATATGTGATCATTTTTTCTGGTCTTTTTGTAGATATAAAACAAATATTATTCATCATCGTGAATTATTTTTATTGCCGTATTTTGCCGAGGTGTTTTTTTCTTTAATTGTGAATATGTAATGAAAATTATTTATATTTCGGATGAATTTACTTTTTGGGGTAGAACCTGGTTTGTGTTATTGCTGACATTTACTGCACTTAAGCCATAGTTTTTAAATGATTTATATTTATGGCATGCATTTTGAATGATATTCATAGTTTATTAATTAGTTTAATATTGTATATATCTTTTTGTATGATTCTGTTCTGCAATTCTGGAGTTTTGTTCAAGAGATATTTACAGCAAAGGAGTAGTATTATGTTTAAATCTTGGGTTTTGTTTCTATTTTTATTCATCCTGTCTTTATCTCAAATCACTTTTTCACAGGATAAACCCACATTGAAATGGGGGGGATATACCCAAACCAGTATCATTAAATCAGAGGACAACAAGGCATTTGTATTTGGATTTGAACGTGTTCGTTTTGGACTTTCCGGAGCCCTGAATGAATATATGGATTACAAATTATTGATCGATGTTATTGATTCTCCCGAAGGCATTGGCCCCGATGGTGATACCCCCAAATTGATTAATTATGCTATGGTAACCGTCAAGCCATATAAAAAACTCCGTTTGTCTGTTGGAAAAATGAAAACGCCTATTGGCATGGAGTGGAATACGGGTGCACACAGCCTGGATTTTGTTAAACGAGGTTACGCGCAAAAGTTCATCTTTCATTTTGATACCGGTGCCATGCTTCATATGAGCGGAATTGGAAAACACGGATTTGGTTTTGCGGCGGGTGTTTTTAATGCCGGTCCAAGTAAAGCCACGGATGTTGGTGATCCCGCAGTTGGCAATGATTATACACTTGTCGGACGTGTGAATATGGACCCATCCAAAAAATTGCACGCAGAAGCATACTGGGGATCCGCTTTGACCAGTGTTGAAGGTCAGGAAAACGTAACAGTAGCCGGTGCGGGAATTCAATTAACTCCTGTTAAAAAAATTGAATTAAAGGGAGAATATATAACACGTGACGATTTTCAGAATAATGCTTCTGACGGAGTTGTATATTATGCTCAAGCCGGGTATCTATTGAAACCCTATTTACAACCTATCGTCAAGTATGAGTCAAATGATCTTACTGATAATAGTAAAGATCAAACTTTTATCACATTGGGATTCAATGTCTTTTTAAATCCTGATGTTCGTAAACAATCTAAAATTCAATTCAACTATGTAATGTCTGATTTGGAAGGGGCGGATTCAGTCCAACTTTTATTCCAGGGTGCATTCTAACTTATTGATCTGAGGAGTATGAAATGAAAATTATTAATAATCTTGGAATTGGAATTAAACTGATAATTGGGTTTTCACTCATGATATTGTTGCTGGTTATTGTAGGTCTGGTGGGATACAGCAGCATGTCAAAAATTGATAAAACATTGGATGAAATTTTTTCAATCAGTATGCCCGGAATGGATTACTTGATTGAAGCAGACCGTGATATGCAGCAGGCATTGGTTGCTGAACGTTCACTATTTTTTGAAAATAGTGGGACCGCTGTTTTTAAACAGTTTGTTGCAGATTACCACGAGAATGTTGACCAAACCTATGAGCGTTGGACTAATTATACCAAGCTGGCTACTACAGAGCGAGAACTTGAAATTATCCCTCAATTTGAGAATGATTTTAAAGAATGGCAACAAGTTTCTCAGCGTGTAATTGATCTCTGCCAACGTGGTGATGAGTTGAGTAAAGAAGATGCAATAAAGCTCTCACTTTCAGAGGCTAATGATAAATTTAATACAGCCAGAGAACATTTAAATGTAATTACTGAAATTTTATTGCAAAAAGCTTCTGATGCTCATGATGTATCAACAAAAGATTATAAAGCAAAATCGCTTGGGTTGATTTTTGTAATTCTATTTGGTTTTCTTAGTGGTGTTGTTCTGATTATTGTAATAGGCCAAGGTGTTGCAAAACCTTTAAAGCTCATTACAAACATTGCACAGGAAATTGGCAAGGGAAATCTGGATAATGAAATACATATTGACCAAAAAGATGAAGTGGGTAAATTGGCAAATGCATTTAAAACTTTGAATAGTGCATTACAAGATAAAGCAGAGATGGCAGAAAAAATATCGAATGGTGATCTGAGTTACGATATAAACCTGGCATCCGATCAGGATACTCTGGGGCTTTCAATGAAGACCATGAAATCCAGTATTGAATTGATTTTTAATGATATTAACCAACTCGCTCAATCTGCTCAAAATGGAGAACTGTCTTATCGTATTGAAAGCTCATTTCATAATGGTAGTTTTAAATCCATTATAGAAGGTGTTAACAATACATTGGATTCAGTGCTAACACCGATTAATGAAGCGTCGGCTGTACTTGCCAAGGTTGCAGATCGTCATTTATATGCACGAATGAATGGTGATTATCGTGGTGATCATGCAATGATTAAAAATTCATTGAATGATGCTGTTGAAAATCTCGATAAAGCCATGCTGGATGTTGCCAGAGGAGCATCTCAGGTTGCTTCGGCATCCGAGCAGATCGATGACAGCAGTTTGTCTACAGCTCAGGGAGCTACTGAACAAGCCAGTTCCCTGGAAGAAATTGCCAGCAGCTTGCAGGAAATGCTTTCAATGATCAAGCAGAACAGTAGTAATGCCCAGGTTGCCAACAATTTGACACACTCTGCCAAGACCAGTACTGAAAAAGGTATGAAAAGCATGGAGCAGCTTTCTGAAGCTATTGGCAAAATAAAAACATCATCCGATGAATCTTCCAAAGTGGTCAAGACCATAGATGAACTTGCGTTTCAAACCAATTTGCTTGCATTGAATGCCGCGGTTGAAGCCGCACGTGCCGGTGAAGCAGGTAAAGGTTTTGCAGTTGTTGCGGAAGAGGTGAGAAACCTTGCGCAGCGCAGCGCCGAATCTGCTAGAGAAACATCCCAATTAATTGAAGATTCAATTCGCAATACCAGTGAAGGTGTATCTCTGAATGAACAGGTGCTTGAAAACCTGAAAGAGATAACCGAAAAAGTTGTGAAATTTAGTGAAATTATGGCCGAGATTGCAGCTGCTTCGGAGCAACAGAATGAAGGACTGGAACAGATTAACAATGCTGTTGAACAGATGAACGGAATCACTCAGCAAAACGCTGCCAATGCGGAAGAATCTGCAAGTTCCGCAAAAGAGTTGTCGCAGCAGGCAAAGCAGATGAGTGATCTTGTTAATACATTTAACCTTACCCAATAATAAAATACCCAATTCCTCCGGTAAAAAGGCGTCCTGTTGATGGAGGACGCCTTTTTTATTTATTCATAATCCGGCACCTGCCCGCGGGCGTGGTGATACAGGGGAGAGTTGATGTTTTTAATGTGTGATTTATACTCTTCTGTAGAGATCGAGTTTTGCCAGAGCCCGAGTCCCCGCGCAATCATGCTGCCACCCAGGAACATGAGCACAATGATTACCGGCATCCATTTTCGCAAGCGGAACTTGTTACCCGGAATAGAAAGGTAGAGCGTATCTTTGACCGGACACACATCCACACATTGCATGCAGGCATGGCATTCGTCACTGTGAACGCTATTTGCCTTATGCACAATAATGTTAGAGGGGCATGCTCTGGTGCATTTTTCACAGTCGATACAGGTTGTTGCGTTACGCCTGATCTTGAACAGGCTTATCCAACTCAATGCACCCAGCATGGCGCCATAGGGACAGAGGTACCTGCACCAGAAATGCCTTACTAAAATTGATAAAAGCACCAATCCAATCAGTACATAAATTGTAAGATTGGAGGGATCTGCAAAGAATTGGTACATTTTAATATCAGCCACCCGGTTGTATGGACTGTAGATAAATTTCTTTAACGCAATTACATCCATACCTGCAAAAATGGCCCATACAAAAAAGAACAGCAGCAGGTATTTGATAGAACGAAGCGGGTAATCGATCCATCGTGGTAATCGACGGGGACGATCAAACAACCATACATGGATTTTGGCAAGATATTCTGACAGTAATCCGAAGGGACATACCCATGAACAAAATGCTTTTTTCAATGTGACAGCCATTACCAATACAATGACAAGAATGACCAGTGAGGATGGATGGATTGTATTGAATACCCCGGTTAATACCCAGTATTTTAAGCTTATAAGCGCACTGATGGGCAGAAATCCTTCCACACCCGGTGGCCGGCTGACGCCCGGTGATTGTCCGTTTAGCAATTGGGTTATCCAAATGCTAAACTGGACACCAATCCAAATCAGCGTAAGCAAAAACAGATACTGCACCACACGCCGCCAGGGTTGCATTGTGAATTTGTTACGGCTAAAATTTAAGCCCAGCCAGTCAATCAATGCTTCAAGTGTTTTCATTTCCTCGCAAGGGGACTAGTTTGCGGATGCATAGTAGGTTTGTGTCATAATCTCCAAAAGCCATACCCGAAGAACGGCAGAACTTTCAGGTTTGTAAATTTTGGCACCTTTGGCCAATGTGTTTTGTACTAGCTGTTCAGCTTCCGGCATGTCTTTTGTCAGCCTTACTGCCGTTGTGTACAATTCATCCAGGCAGTCCATTACCCGAACAGTGAACGAGTCATATTTACCAACCTGACTTTTTGTTTTTTGATTCACTTTTGTTGATGTCATTATGTCTCCTCCTGCTATATGATGTAAAGAAATATACCCTTTTCCCGGGTATATTTCCTTGATGTAGATCAAGAAAATGTTTTTATGGGGAACAATGATCAAATTTATGCATTTATAGTGTAATTCCAAACCATAATAAGCTTCCGGGGGTGTCTAGTGTGCAAAATACGTATGGTAACATTGTTGTTGTTGTTTGTAGTATTGCCTGTATAATTTCTATTCCCATATCAAGCTGTTATATGTGATTTAAAAAAAATAAAAATATATTTCATACAAAATTAATTTTATTTTAACTTGACATTCGTTTTTTTTTTTTAGATTTTAATATAATTAACGAGCAGTTTAATGTTTTTGTTAATTGCAGCAGGGGTTGACAAAAAACCTTATTCATGAATAATACAATAAAAGGGGTAGTATTATGAAGTATTTAAGGTTGTAACTAAATTCATTCATTTTTTCTTAATTTTAATATTTTTAAAAAAATATGACAAGAGTGTTGAAAGGGGTTAACAATGCTTAGAAATGTTATGTTATTTTTATTAGTAATTGTAAATTTATCATTTGGGCAACTTATTAGTACTCAGATAAATTCTGTCTCGTTAACAGGTGATACTAGAGTTTGGATTGATTATCCACCTGACCCTACAGATTCATCAGTGAATGATGATGAGGATGATAATTCTTATGAAAGGTCAGCAGGTAATGGTTTTTCAATACAATACAAAGTTAAGATTGAGGCTTCAAGTTATGGAACAACAGAAGCTCTTGATTTTTACCGAAATGGAGTTACGTCAAATTCAAATGTATTGCCATATTCTACGAGCAGCTATTTGGATGAAATGTATGGAGTAGTACATTGTGGAGTCTATCGTGCTTATGATTGGGTATTTCCTGGTTCATATACTTATACATGTGAGCATGGATCAATAGGAATGTCAATAACAATTCAATAATAAATTAATAAATTATAACACTCTTGTCATTTTTATGGACATATTAATGAAAATTCTAAAAATTTTATGTATTTATTTATTCCTTGGTATTTTAACCTATCATGATATATATGCACAAATCACTATTGATGAAATGTATAATGTAAATAATCTACAATTAAAACAACTTGCTATGAAACATTTTTCCCCTTATAAAGATGTTAATAATTTTCGACAAACTTTGGGAGAATGGGAAGACTATGGCCCGCAGGGTTCTGCCATTTCTGACATTTGTTTTATCAGCAAAGACACGATACTTGCAGCGACAAAGCAAAGTGGCATTTACAGATCGTGTGACGGTGGGAATTCCTGGACCAGGTATCTTTTGGATACAGAGAAAATTAGTCCCGCTCTTTTATCAAAGAATATAATTGACATTAATTATTTACATAATAGAGTTCTGGTTGCAACAGAACATGGTTTTTATAAGAGCTCTGACAAGGGACAGAACTGGGAGCTTCTTATTTTTTATTTGGGTTCTGGTGCCATTCATTCCAGTATTGTCTCTCATCCGGAAGATGAGAATATTATATATACCGGTTTGTATCGTGGAAATAGTATGTGGGATAAGGGGTTTCATTATACAATTGACAATGGTACAACCTGGCATGAAAATAATATCGGTCTAGGTTCAACGGACATAACCGGATTGTACATCTCTCCACACAATAGAGATCATTTATATGCCTGTACGCTGAATGGAATTTATATCAATACAAATCGGGGAATTGGGCAATGGAAGAATATTTCCCCCATAACATCCGATAAACGGGTGGTAACCTTGTATTGCAGTCCATTTGCAGTGGGAGAATTGTACGCGGGGCTATTTAATGGTTTGTATAAATCGGTGGACAATGGCCAGACATGGGAAAATATATCTTCGGATATTCTGCCTAACAAACTCATTCGTGCCATTGTTCAGACAAATGACAGTACCCTGTTTGTGGGTACGTCGCAAGGTATAATACAAACCAAAGATGACGGTAAAACCTGGCGGATCGATAATAACGGATTGGAATGTATTAGCGTTAATTGCATTCAGGTGAACGGTAATAAGGTGTTGCTGGGTACCGAAGAAGGATTTTATAAACGAGATATCGATGAAACAGAATGGCAGCGCAAAGTTGAGGGAATGGATGGACTTGCCGGCAGATCCTTGTTGATCGATGATAGCAGACCTGAAACAAATCTATACTATGGCACAGATGGCGCGGGCATGTATTATAAATGTGGTGACGGTGACTGGTATGACGCTCAAATTGACAGTGGTTTTTGTACAATAAATGATATAAAGCAAACAAATATCGAAAATAAGGTTTGGACAGTAATGACAAACGGTTACGATAATCAATATAATGATATTGCGATGGATATTGTTTGTTCAACACCAACTTTTAGTAAAGTTGATGGAATTGACAGATTTTTTTCTAATGATATTGGCGTTTTGTTTACCATTTTTCCATTTTCAGATAGCTTGCTTTTTGCGGGGACGAACGTAGGTTTGTTTCGTACGGTAAACAAGGGTAAAGACTGGCAGAAGGTGTTGTTTGGAGAAGAATCTTTGCCTGTTGTTTATGTGAATTCATTTGATGGATGTAATTTTTTATTAGGTACAGAGTATGGTAATATAAATTCTATGCATGGAGTTTATTATTCTGAAAACGGTATGGACTGGACTTTTGCTAATGAGGGAAAACAACAGCACATATTTATGGTTTATGATATGTGTTGTAATCCACAAAACGAACAAACAGTATGGGCAACAAATTATTTTAATGGGCTTTTAAAATCAGTCGATGGGGGAAAAAGTTGGTCTTTTATAGAAAGTGATTTGGATTGTCCTTATGATCTTTATTATACTATAGCTGTACATCCCGCAGACAGTAATATTGTTGTTGCTGCCGGTATTGACGCACATATAAGTTATGACGCGGGAGAGACCTGGGGCCCCTTTCCGGCTGCTTTTCCTGAAGGTTCGGGGCTATGTTACAAAATCCGTTTTGACCAAAATGATCCGTCAATCATATACGCGGTCACAGACGGTTCCGGATTATTGAGATATCGGGGCGTTCTCACATCGGTAAATGAAAAAGACCCGGCCATTCCTCGAAGATTTGGTTTGAAGCAAAATTACCCCAATCCCTTTAACAGCTCTACAATGATAGAGTATGAACTTGCGAGAAACGGCAATTCACAACTCGTTATATATAATATGTTGGGGCAAAAGGTGCGCACCCTGGTGAACGAATACGGATCCGCCGGGCAGTATAGCCAATCCTGGAACGGACTTGATGACAATGGTCAAACTGTCAGCGCCGGACTCTATTTGTGTCGCTTGACTGCAAACAATCAGCAATCTACCATAAAGTTGTTGTATGTGCCATGAGATTGTTTGCACAAGCTATTGTAATAAATTTCATTAAAATACTATATTTAGTGTAAAAATATGAAAAAACCCCTATATATGGGAATATATGGGGTAACCTCCTCGTTGTATAACTCCTGCACCCAAATTTTTTGTGCAGTAAGCCAGAATCACCACATTAAATCACATCAAAAAGAGCTGTTATTTATGGCCTTTTAACAAAACGGAATATATTCATATTGAGGAGGAGTAGCTATGCAGAAATCCGCTTTGATTGGCAAGACTTCGGTCAGGGAAAATATTGATATCAGCGATGATCCCAAATTCCCCATTTTCAAAGAACTCTATAAACAACAAAAACAAGCCATCTGGTTTCCGGAAGAGCTGAATATTCAACAGGATGTATTGGATTACAACTCGTTGAGTGCTGCGGAAAAAGAAGTGTTTGACATGGCTGTGGGGTATTTTTCATCATCCGAATTGCTGGTAGGGAATGTATTGGTGAACGGATTTTTCCCGTTGTTGATAGATCCTTATGCCAAAATGTCATTTACCACGCAGATGTTTGTTGAAAATATCCACAGTGATTTTTTCGAAAGCGTAATGCAGACATTTGAAATGGACCGCAGTAAAATGTACAAAATCACCCAAACCGATAAACTGCTAAAAGAAAAACAGGATATTGTAATCCGTGAAGTTGACAAGCTCACCTATGGTAAGGGTGATCCCTATTCGGTTGACGGTAGAAAACAGATCGTAAAAAGTATATTGCTGAATAATATTGTAATGGAAGGTATTTTCTTTTATTCATCATTCGCGCATTTTTTTGCCATGAAAGATACTGGAAAAATGAAAAATGTGGTCTCCGGTGTTGAACTGGTATTGATAGACGAAAGCCTGCATTTGCAGAATGGTATTGAAGCCATACTTATACTTATTGAAGAGACCCCCGAGATTGTTGAAGATTCTGAATTTGTAGACGAGATCCGCAATATCATCATTGATGGCGCCAACCTGGAATTTGAGTATTTGCAGCGTATATTCGGTGGACGCACAATCTATGGTTTGACCTACAAGGAACTGGAACTGTACCTGAGATATGTAACAGACCGTCGACTTGAAGAACTGGGTTTTGAACCACACTATTATGTGGATGAGAATCCGCTCAAATTCCTGCAAAAGGAAGATCTGAAAAAATTAACCAACTTTTTTGAAGTATCATCTACCGAATATACCAATTATTAAGAGGAGGGAGTCATCTTGGAGAGAATTGTTGTTAAACGCGAAGGGGTGGAAGAGAAATTTCAAACCCGTAAAATTGTGAATGCTATTTTCTGGCTGCTTGAAGATATGGACATTCAGGATGATTACGGCATAGTATACAAAGTATTAAAAGAACTGGACCTCAAAGTACCGGAAAGGGTAACCACAGAAGAGCTGGATTACCTGGTATTAAAAGCCATTGAGCAGCTCATTCCGCGCAATACTATCTATGACAGACTGGCTGTGCGACAATTGCAAAAGATCATCAATCGTAAAATTGATCTGCGTTTCAAGGCCTTTGGCGAATATGTAAAGTTTGGCGTTAAAGAAAATATACTTAAAAAAGACCTGCTTGATTTTGATCTGAAAAAAATTGAAAACGCAATTCAGGAATCCCGTAACGATGAATTGGATTATTTTGGATTGTCTACGTTGCAGAACCGTTATTTTACCCGTGACCGAAATTATGAGATTATTGAAAAACTGCAATGGTTTTTTATGCGTGTAGCAATGGGCATTGGAGACAATGAAGAACAGGTTATAAAAATTTATAACAAATTATCAAATCTCGAATACCTGCATTCAACACCTTCTTTGTACAATTCAGGTATGACCACCAGTCAATACAGCAGTTGTTACATCAATGTTGTGGATGATGATTTGATGGGCATTATGGACAAGGTACGTGAAACTTCATTGCTTGCTAAATTTGCGGGTGGTGTCGGAACAGATGTGACCCGCATTAGAGCAACTGGTTCCGCAATTCATTCGTTGAATGCAAGGTCCTCGGGTATCATTCCGTTCATCAAGATTTTTGATACAACAGTTAACGCAATACAGCAGGGTGGCAGAAGGAGAAGCTCGCAGGTTGTTTATATTCAGCCCTGGCATTATGATATTGAAGCGTTTTTGGATTTAAAAGAAACAACCGGTAACGCGTATTTGCGTACACCCTCCCTGAATACTGCTTTTTGGATGCCGGATGAAATGATGCATCGTATAGACAGGGGAGATCCATTATATTTGTTTGACCCTGCCGAATGTCCTGATCTGGTAGAAGCCATTGGTGATGATTTTTCAAAGAAATATAAAAAATATATCCGAGATGCCGAAGCGGGCAAGCTTAAACTCTGGCGCAAGGTTGACAGTAAAGAGTTTTACAAAAAATATCTATTCAAACTGGCCAAGACAGGACACCCCTGGCTTACTTTCAAGGACGCGCATAATCGATATAATCCATGTCCGGATTACAGTGTTATCAATAGTTCAAATTTATGTACGGAAATATCTATTCCAAATTCCCCAGGCTCAACCGCAGTATGCACGTTGGCATCGTTGAATTTGTCTCGTCATGTGAATGAAGAAAAGACCGATATTGATTGGGAAAAACTAAAAGATACCATAGAAACTGCTGTTCTTGCGCTTGATAACATTATGGACAGGAATTTTTATCCCTCGCCGGAATCAAAAAAGAATACCATGGATTTGAGACCTATGGGAGTGGGACTTATGGGCTTTGCGGAAGCATTGCTTGACCTGGGTATTGCTTATGATTCTGACCGGGCTGTACAAATGGCAGACAAGATTGCTGCATTTTTCAAAGAGATTGCTTATGCAAAATCTGAAACCATGGCTGTGGAAAAGGGCGCGTTTTCGCATTATATTGAAATGCAGGAAAAAGGTAAACCGTATAACTATAAACCCCGCAGAAACTCTGTTCTTCTGGCAATAGCTCCAACAGCATCTATTTCCATCATAGCAGGAACAACATCAACCATTGACAGCTTTTTCAGCAATATTTATTCGCGCGATACACTGTCCGGTAAATTTATTGTAGTTAACAAAAAGCTTATGCAAATGCTTGAAGAAAAAGATCTTTGGAATGATGAGATGTACGAGATTATCAAAGGACAAAACGGATCCGTACAGTACATTGATGAATTGGATGGAAAAATTGATAAAGCATTGTTCAAATCAGCTTATGAAATATCACCTTTCAGGCAGATCGAGATTGCAGCCGCGTTTCAACGTCATATTGACCAGGCAGTATCCAAATCCCTTTACATTAATGAAGATTTGCGTGCTAACATGGACGAGATTTACCAGTATGCATGGAAAATGGAACTGAAATCTACTTATTACTGTTTTATTGATAAAACCATCAAGGGTGAAAAATATACGTCAAATGTCAATAAACGTGGTGAAAGAAAGGGATTCGGTAAACGTTCTGCTACTACTGGGAATGGTAATGGTAAACCTAAAGAGGCTGTTAAAATTGAGGGAAACACGGCTGAATTCTCTGATCTGAATCAGATTGAACTAGAAGCACGTGAAAAGTATGGTGATGAAATGGTAGACCAGGTGAAATCAGGCAGTCTTGAAGGATGCCCCACTGATCCCATGCTGGCAAAGATTTGCCCCAGTTGTGAATAACTCCTCCCAAATCCGGGTGTAAAAAATCTGGCGATTACGCCTGGATTTACATATAAACGACAAAAAAAAGGACGGCTAATTGGCCGTCCTTTATCGATTTATAGCTATTTATTCTTTAATGTAAAGCTTGGAAGTTTCTTCCAGCAGCTCCTGTATAGTTGCTGCCATTTCATGTGGATCCTGAATGTTGCCATCAAGCAAAGCAACGCTATTAAACAGATTATTCGCAAGTTTGTTTAACAGGGGATCAGCAACATCTTTTTTGTAAATGGACAACATGTTTTTGATTACCGTATGTTTGGGATTGATTTCCATGACCTTGGGTGACAGTTTGGTATCCTGATTATAGAGATGCATAATCTTTTCCATCTGTGCAGACATGCCACCCTGTGATCCAATCAATACTGCAGGATTCTTGACCAATCGCTCTGAGAGACGAACATCTTCAACTTTTCCGCCTAAAATGTCTTTGATGCGTCTTGCAAGATTGTCAAAATCCTTCAAATCTTCAGACTTTGTTTCTTCTTTTTCTTCATCTTTATCCTGATTAGGAATATCATTCAAATGACCGAGGTCAGCCTGGTCAACGGATACAAATTTCTTTTTATCATATTCCACAATGCCGGATAGTACAAATTCATCGATAGGATCAAAACTGTACAATACTTCAATATCTTTGGATTTGAACAAGTCCATTGCGGGATTGTTTTCAATAGCTTCGCGAGATGATCCTGAAAGGTAATAAATATCCTGCTGTTTTTCAGACATGCGGTCAACATAGGTGCGAAGAGAGACCAATTCATCACCATTTTCAGACTTTGAAGAGTTGAATCTGAACAACTCTACCAGCTTGTCTTTATGCTGAAAATCATTATAACCTTCTTTGAGGATTCTGCCATGCTGGTTCCAGAATTCTTTGTAAGCTTCTTCATCTTTGGAAAAGTCTTGTAAATGACTGAGGAATTTGTTTACAACCGTATTTTTGATTTTCATCATATACGGATTTTCCTGCAGGGTTTCTCTGGAAATGTTGAGGGGCAGTTCATCACTTTCCACAACACCGCTGGCAAAACGCAGATAATTGGGCAGAATGTCCTTAGAGTGTGCATCTACCAGTACGCGCTTAACAAACATGTGGATGCCTTCTTCATCCCGTCCGAATCCCATGAGCTCGAGATTGGTTTTGGGAACAAATATCAGCGAGTTGAACTGTATGGGAGCATCGGCACTAAAATGCAAATAGGTTATAGGATCATCCGGTTGCTTTGCAAGATATTTAAAGAATTCAGTATATTGTTCTTTTTTCAAGCTGCTTTTGGGTTCACGCCAAATGGCTGATATAGTGTTAACCTGTTCTCCATCAAGTTTGATGGGGAACGATACAAAATTCGAATATTTTTCAATAGCATGTTTAATGGTGTAAGAATCAGCAAATTGTTCAGCATCATCACGAAGGTAGACTTTGATCTGGGTGCCGCGTTTGGCTGGTGTTTCTGCTTCGTCAATAGTAAACTCGCCTTTTCCATCGCTGATCCAGATCCAGGTTGGTTCACCCGGAGTGGCGGATTGGGTAGTAATTTCTACTTTTTCACCTGCCATGAAAACAGAATAAAATCCAACTCCAAAACGACCAATCAAGTTTACATCTTTGACATTTTCCTGTGACAATTGTTTAACAAAGTCAGAGGTTCCTGAACGGGCGATGGTGCCAATGTTATTGATCAGCTCTTCTTTGGTCATTCCGATACCTGTATCGGAGAGGGTAATGGTCTTGTTGTCTTTGTCCAGATCTATACGGATTTCAAGATCCAGGTCGGAATCATTGATCTCTTCACCTTTGATAGATTTGAATCTGGCCTTGTCTAAAGCGTCTGCCGCATTAGAGACCAATTCTCTAACAAAGATATCCCGGTGAGTATATAAAGAGTGGGTTAAAATATCCAGTAACTGGTTTACTTCGGCTTGAAACTGATACTGAGATGATTTCTCTGCCATGATTATCCTTTCTTGAATTTAATGCTGTTTTTTAAGCTATGCAGCAAATTCTGTGCAAAAGATATTTTATGGCTTAAATCTATAATTTATATTATGTTGTGTGACCATGGAAAATGCATTGATAATTGCAGGATTGTCAGTAAGTCTGTCAATATGGCATACTATCGTGTCAAGCCGTTGCTTTTAAATCCCGAATTTTTCCATGATATTCTTTGAACAAGGCCAATAATTGTTCAAGCTGAATGGGTTTGCTAACGTAATCATCCATACCGGCTTGCAGACATTTTTCACGATCACCTTCCATGGCATTAGCAGTCATTGCAATAATAAAGGGTCTGCTGCCGCCAAAACGTTCGGTAATAACTTTGGTTGCTTCGTAACCATCCATTTCTGGCATTTGTACATCCATTAAGACCAGATCATATGTGTGCTGGTCAAGAGCATGAACAGCTTCCAGCCCATTATCTACAATGGATGGAGTATAGCCATATTTTTGGAGGATACGTTGTGCCAGTTTCTGATTAATAGGATTATCTTCTGCAACCAGAATACGTAACGGATACTGACGTGCAAATTCTGTATTTTTATTATCCTGAGGTTCTTTTTCTTTGATTCTTTTAGGCAGTTTTCCATCAAAGATATGCATCAGGATGTTGAACAAACTTGATTGCTTGACCGGTTTGTGTACAAAACTAGAAAATTTTAATGCCTTAAATTTTTCATCATTATCCCTGAAACCAACCGAAGTCAACATAACGAGGGGAAGCACCTCTGCGCTTTTTGTCTCTCTGATTTTTTCAGCGAGCATTATGCCGTCCATTTCAGGCATTTGTAAATCAAGAATTGCCAGATCAAACTCGGCTCCATGCTCAATCAACTCTAATGCTTCTTGTCCGGTTGCAACATCTCGGGTATTCATACCCCAGCGTTTCAGCATGATTGAAAGAATACGCCGGTTTGTATCATTATCATCAACAATCAGAATATTACGGTTGTTAAAGTTGTCTTCATTATCAGGTTTTAATTCGTTTTGCAGAGTAATGTTACCTTGAGCTGCAAATGTAAAGTGAAATGATGAACCTTTGCCCGGTTGGCTGTTAACCCACATGGTTCCACCCATTTTTTCACTCAGGCTTTTGCTGATTGTAAGACCCAAGCCCGTACCGCCATATTTTCGCGTAGTGGAAGCATCTGCTTGAGTAAAAGATCTGAATACATGATCCACTTTATCTGCTTCAATACCAATACCTGTATCTTTGACCATGAGATGAAATTCATATTCATCGTTTTTAGGTGCTGCATTGGCGTGTACAAAAATATCACCATAATTTGTAAATTTAACCGCATTGCTCAGCAGGTTATTGAGGATTTGACGGATCCTGTTAAAGTCTCCAATGATCACATCCGGAATTCCGGGTTCAATATAATACGTAAGATCCAGGTTCTTTTTGGCCGCATTGGTTGCATGATAATCCAGACAACTTTCTATACAATCCCGAAGTTTAAATGGCTGCTGTTCAAATTGCATTTTACCGGATTCAATTTTAGAATAATCCAGAATATCGTTTATTACAGACATGAGTGCGTCACCACTGGATTTAACAGTTTCTACATAATCTCGTTGTTCTTCATCCAATTCCGTCTCGAGTAATAGTCCGGTAAGCCCTATTACTGCATTCATAGGAGTTCGAATTTCGTGACTCATATTGGCAAGGAATTCACTTTTAGCCCGGGTGGCTTCTTCGGCAAGGTCTTTGGCTTCTTCTAATACCTTTTGTGCCTGCAAAGAGTATTCTTTTTCTTTGCGTTCAATTTCTTTTTCCTGTATAGCCCGTAGTTTTTCCAGTTCCATAATACGGCGGTCTTGTTCCGCAATTTCTATCTGACGTTCGGCTTCTTCCATATCATATTTTATTCGCTTTTTTTCCTGGGAGATGACGAACAGTTTTATGGAAATCAATACGATGATAATTCCCAAAATTATAAAGCTAATTGCCAGCACAGGAATGGGTTTGATGATGCGAAATTCAACCAACACGGGATCTGGATCTACATGAAATAAGGGGGATTTTGCCCTTACTGACAATGTATGAGGTCCGCTGGTCAAATCTGTTATATGAATTATGGGGCCTTTTACATAATTACTCCATGGTTGATCATCAATTTTCCATGAATAATTAAACATCCCAGAGTTTGTTTTATGCCATTTGACAAGTCCATCAACATACAGATCAATTTTATTTCCTTTGATTACAATGTCTTTAAACTTTTTTGTGGGATGACAGTTTAAACCGGCAATGGTAACATTATTTAAATATTGAGTACTATCTTCTAAAATTGTATAATAGTTGTTTTTATTATTATTATTATTTATTAACCATTTTTTATTATCATATACAATGGTATGAGGTATTTTATTTTCCGAGTGTTTATAAATTGCAACACCTTTGTCTTTAGTACTGACCCAGATTGAACCATCTTTTGCCAGGTCAAGGTCCCAAATCAGATTACTTGGCAAACCCTCAAATTTGGTCATTTGTTCAAAGTTTTCACCATCATAAATGATAATGCCATCACCTTCTGAGCCAAACCAGATATGACCTTCTTTTGTTTCCAGAATATTATTAATGAATGCTCCATTAAATCCGCTCTTTTTATCAAATGTAATCCACTTATTTCCTTTGTAAATTGAAACACCCTTGTCCATGCTTCCAACCCAAATATCCCCATTTGCAGTTTGATACATTGAACTGATTTTATTACTGCACAAGCCATCTTTGATTGTTATGTGTTTCCAGTTTTCATTTTTATAAACAGCAATTCCATTATGTTTTGAATAAATCCATATAGAACCATCATTTGCTTCAAATCCTCCATAACAGGAGAGGAGGGGAAAACCATTTTGTTCATTGAATGTTGTTTTTGCATCATCTTTAATTCTTACCAATAGATCTCTTTTGGTCTTCCAGTTGTTTGTGTTTCCTGCCCACAATGAACCATCTGTACTTTTAAAAATAAAAGTTTGAAAGTTTCCTTTATAATCAAATTTTGATGTTCTTTTATTATAAAGTGCCATACCGCTTTCTTTTGATTGCCAGTCAGTACAGGTTACCCAGACATTGTTTTGGTCATCGCTGTATAGTTTATTGCAGAATTTCCCAGGCAAGCCATCTTTTTGATGAAAATATCGCCAATTACCATTTTCGTTAACAGCAATACCCATAGGAGTTGAAAACCATATACTGTTATCCTCCTGAATTAATACATTACGTACACTATTGGTTAACAGACCGTTTTGTCTTGTAATGTATTGCCAATTTGATGGATGCCATATAGTGAGCCCCGTCATGGTACCAATTAGAATATTATCTTCATTTTCAACAATTGAAAATGTTACATCATTACCAAGTCCGTCATAATCGTTATAATGTCTCCATATATTTCCATCATATATACCTATTCCATTAAATTCTGTGCAGATATATAGTTTTCCGTCGCTGAATTTTTTTAAATCTGTAATTTGATTTCCGGGTAGACCATGACGGGTATCAATATGCTTGTATTGATCCCTGTTAAATATATATATACCATTATTGGAAGGCAGCCACAATTCATTTTGGGTGAATTCAATAAAGTTGTAATGATTAATATTAGTCCAAAGTGAATTAGGTGATAAAGTCCAGTTTTTCCATTTGCCATCCTTATAGCGATATACATTTCCGGGTTCCTGAGCAAACCACATGCTCTTGTCAGGTGCCTGATAAATAGCTTGAATTGCTAAAGAATCTACCATTGGGGTATGCTGAAGTGAAAAGAATTCGTTATTTTGAAAAAACGACACGCCATTTAATGTGCCTGCCCAAATTCGACCCTGTCTGTCAGCGTATAAAGAAGTAATAAAATTGTTTTTTAATCCATCTTTTGTGGTATAATATTTCCAAATATTATCGTTGAGATATACTGCCAATCCTTTTGTTTTTGTACCTATCCAGACATTTCCATTCAGATCTTCTATAATTGATGTGATTTGATTCGTAGAGAGCCCATTATCTGTAGTTAGCTTTCGAAATTTATATCCATCCCAAATGGTTATGCCTGTGCCTTCTGCGCCCTGGCTGCCGGTAACCATCCATATGTTTCCATCTGATTTTTTCAAAATATAGTCAACATTACCCTGACCCAATCCATCACTTTTAGTCAAATGGTCCCACCTGTATCTATTCAAATCACGATGTTCCAGCTGCTCGTTTCTTGACCTTAGAAATTCAATGTTCTGAGCAAAGATAAAAGAAATATTGAAAAAGAAAAAACAGACAACGAGTATTTTTTTAAATTGGATCATTTATCGTATCACCATTTCATTCATTAATGTCTGGATAGTTGTTTTTTAATTCATTTACCAAACTTTTGATATTGATGGGTTTACTGATATATGCGTCCATCCCCGCATTTAAACATGCTTCTTTGTCACCTTCCATGGCATTTGCTGTCATAGCAATAATACGAGGCCGATCATCGTGCCATTTATTTATTATGTATTGCGTGGTTTCAAAACCATCCATGATGGGCATTTGAATATCCATAAATATGATATCAAAAGATTGTTTTTCCATCATATCAATTGCTTCTTTACCATTTTCAGCAATGGTTGCATCATATCCCAGTTTTTTTAATACTTTGAGCGCCAGGCGTTGATTAATTTTGTTATCTTCAGCAACAAGAATATTCAACGGGTATTGTTCAGCCATCTGTTCATCCATCTTGAAGATAACATTTTCTTTTTGTTCGGCTTGTTTTCCGCTAAATGCTTCAACCAGTGTGTTCATCAATACTGCCTGTCTTACTGGTTTTGAAAGTACATTACTAAAATTTAAATCTTTAAACCGCTGGTTATGCTCATCTGTACGGGTTACGGATGTAAGCATGATAAGATGCGTACCTTTATGGGCATCCAGCTTGCGGATTTCTTCAGCTAGTGTTAATCCATCCATTTCCGGCATCATCATATCTAACAGGATAACATCATATGATTTGCCTTGTTTGAGCCATTCTAATGCTTTTAGGGGATACCCGGTATTGTCTGTTTTCATATTCCAGGCACGTGTCTGTAATTCGAGAATACGACGATTTGTGTCATTATCATCAACAATTAGAATACTCTTGTTATCAAGCGTTTTGGTTAATGCGTCATCACTAATAATAGCTTTAGAGATTTTGGTTTGTATAGTAAAGTAAAAAGTTGAACCTTTTCCTGCTTTACTTTTAACCCAGATATCTCCACCCATAAGATTTGACAGCTTTTTACTTATGGCTAGTCCAAGACCTGTACCTCCGTATTTCCGTGTAATAGAGGCATCTACCTGGCTGAATGCCTGAAACAAAAGTCCCATTCTTTCTTCTGCAATACCAATACCGGTATCTTGAATAGCAAATTCAAGTTCATAAAAGTCGTCTTTTTTCTCACGGGATCTCACATATACCACAACTTCACCTTCTTTGGTGAACTTTATTGCATTTCCCAGGAGATTATTAAGGACCTGTCTGATACGCGTTACATCTCCAATGATTTTTGTAGGAGTACTGGGATCAAAGAGGCAGGTGAGTTCCAATCCCTTTTTGTTTGCATTTGGTGAATGAATATTCAATGTTTCTTCAACACATTCACGAATGTCAAAAGGATGTTGTTCCAGTTCCATTTTGCCTGATTCTATCTTGGAAAAGTCCAGAATATCATTTATGATTACCATCAAACCATCACCACTGGTTTTAATGGTATCTACATATTCTTTTTGTTCAGGGTCAAGATCAGTATTTTGCAGCAAACTCGTCATTCCAATTACACCATTCATCGGTGTTCTGATTTCATGACTCATATTGGCAAGGAATTCTGATTTAGCCTGTGTTGCCTGTTGTGCTGCTTGAAGAGCTTTATCCAATTGCTCATTCTTTTTTAATAATCGCTCTTCGGCTCTTTTAATTTTTGTAATATCGCGTGATATTCCAACCAGGCCGGTAATTTGACCGTTGCCATCTTTGACGGGGACTTTGGTTGTAGATATCCACCGTATTTTGCCATCCAGCTTTTTTATCATTTCAATTTTACCGATCAAGGGCCTGCCGGTATTGAGAAGATTGTTTTCGTCTTCTGCTGTTTCTCTGGCTGTTTCTTCATCAATAAAATCAAAATCAGTAAAGCCTATTGCTTTTGAAGGGCTGTAAACATTTAAATTGTGGGCATGAGCAATATTAACTCTGGTAAATTTGCTTTCATTGTCTTTAAAATAGATAAAGTCTGGAATGTTATCCATCAATGTCTGTAATAAATTTCTTTCATGGTCCAGGTCATGACGAATCTGGTTGAGATTTACAATTTCAGATGCCATGATCATATTGTTGTACATGTATATTGAGAGTTTTTGTACAAAAATGTTCAATAATTCAACCCTGCTTTTAAACTCTTGTTCTGACATGGGTTTCAATTGTTCGTAATTTTCAAGTAACTCGTTTTCATCAATGTGGAGTTTTTGAGCGTATTCTATGATCCTGTTATTATCTGTAGGGCCTGTTTTTATTTGCCCAACCATCCAATTGGCGATATGTCTGCCAGCTACCCAAATTGGTATAGCAGCGTTTAGAAAATCACAATTGTCACATCTCTGGTATACAATCTGTTCCTCTTGTTTGGCTTTTACAGCAAGCTTGTTATCTGAAAATTGACAATCCTGTATCCCTTTGATATGTTTTTGAATACGTTTACAAACCGGATTATAATTACTGGGCTTGGTGATTGCGTGTCCATTAACGTCGAGAATTAATGAAGCTACACGTGTGGCATCAGCAAACATATCCTGAAAGTGTTGCAAATCAGAAAGGGGAATGAGATCAGATAATTCGTATTGCTGTTTATATATAGATTGTTGTATGTCTCTTGAAGGTAAAATTTGAAATGTATTGCCAACTTTGCTTTTACCGTTTTCATTCAATTCATTAAAAATATATAAAAAACCGGCGGGATCTTTATCAGTTTTTGATATTACGTTGATTTGGATTTCTTCCAGCTTTGGGTTTTCACTTTTAAAATTGAATGAATATTTTGGAGTATGCCCGCTATACACACCGGTCATTCGTGTACGATAGGGTTCAAGAAAGGGGAGTATGTCCCATAACTGTTGATCTTTGATATCTATATAATGCAGATTGCTTACCAGTTTGGGGAAAAGCATGCCCTCCATTTTTAAAATTTTATGGTTGGTATCTGTGAAAATATAAGAAATATTGTAATGATCTACGAATTCTTGAAATAAGCTGGTTTCCATACGGTGTGTCCTTTGGGCATTAAGGGGTTAATTTGGACTCTATATCTGCATTGTTTAAGGTTTTGTTTGTTATGTTAAGATATTGTTAAATATTGCTTTATGCTAATTTGGTTTATTTTTCCGAATTAAAATTTGCAAAAATTATTCCATATTCATATATTCAAAAAGTTCAAATTTGATACAGAGGATTTTTACAATGGAATGGCTTCAGCATATAGATACTGTTGTTTTTTATTTTTTTAATCATTCGCTTAGTAATCCATTTTTTGATTGGTTTATGCCTTTTATTACGAACCAGAAACATTGGTACCCTGTATTTCTGGTTTTTTATGTCTGGTTATTATGGAAAGGGGGCAAAAGGGGAAGAATTGCTGCTTTATTAATTATTTTTGTGATAACTTTAAGCGATCAGATATCTGCAGGTTTCCTGAAACCTTTGATTGGAAGAGCCAGGCCCTGTGTTGCTCTTGAAAATGTAAACATGTTGATTGGAATGAAAACATCATTCTCTTTCCCCTCAGCTCATGCAGCCAATTCTTTTGCAACAGCTGCCTTTTTTACCTATTTTTTTCCAAAAGCTTGGTATGTGTATTGGACTTTTGCGGTGCTTGTAGGGATTTCAAGGATTTATGTAGGTGTTCACTATCCTATTGATGTTTTGGTAGGAGCCTTTGTTGGTGTTTGTTGTGCATATTTTGTTATTGCAGTTTATCAACTTGTTTTAAGATTTATCGAAAATCGTAAAGCTGCAAAACTTTGATTCCAGGATTGATCATTAACCAGAGTGCAGGTGAAATATGAAAAGAATCCAATTTAATGAGATGCAAGCCGAGTTTATAAGGGTGTTGGAAAAGTATGGATTTACCACTGAAAAAGCTGAAACTTTGGCTTTTGTATTTGCAGAATCCAGCCTTGAAGGCGTGTACTCTCATGGTGCTAACCGGTTCCCCCGGTTTATTGATCAGATCAAGCGCAAATTGGTGATTGTAGATGCAGAACCTGAAAAAGTAAATGCAATGGGGGCATTGGAACAATGGGACGGAAAGCTGGGCCCGGGTATTTTGAATGCATTGGCAATGGCAGACCGTGCAAAATTGCTTGCCACAGAGTTTGGTATTGGTTGTGTTGGTTTGGCTCATACCAACCACTGGATGCGGGCGGGTTCCTATGGTCGCCGTGTGGCTGCTGATGGATTTATTTATATCGGCTGGACGAACACGATGCCCAATATGCCTGCATGGGGAGCAGCTGATTGCCGCCTGGGAAACAATCCCTTGGTTTTGGCAGTACCTGGAAAAGAAACACCGGTTGTGCTTGATATGGCCATGTCTCAGTTTTCATATGGCAAGATGGAGGTTGTTAAACAGGCTGGACAGCAATTATCTATACCCGGTGGATTCAACGATGCGGGGGAATTGACTACGGATCCGGCAGATATTCTTGCAGCGCAACGCCCCTTGTCCGTAGGATACTGGAAAGGGGCAGGGCTCTCAATGTTGTTGGACATTATTGCAACACTCATCTCGGGCGGATTATCTACAAGGCAGATTGGTGATCTTGGCGGAGATCCTATTCGCGAATACAATGTGTCTCAGGTTTTCATTGCGATTGATATTAATAAACTCCATTCTGTAAATCATGTAATGGATGTTGTAGACAGTATAATTCAAGATGTGAAAAAATCCGAACCATCAAACAGCTCCACTGAAATAACTTATCCGGGAGAACGTGTTTTACAAATACGCAATGATAACCTGGAAAAAGGAATTCCCATGAATGAAAACATCTGGAATACTATAAAAAGCTTGTAGGGCGTAGAATATGATTAAAAAGATATTTTATCTGATTCTTTTGCTGGTTCTGGTTTCCTGTTCAAATCAAAAAGAAACCAGCATTGTAATGACTGTGAAAGGTTCCATTTCATCGAATGATATGGGCCAGACGTTGAGTCATGAACATGTTTTGGTGGATTTTATAGGAGCAGACAGTACCGGATACCATCGCTGGGACAAGGATGAGGTTACTGCCAAAGTTTTACCATATCTGCAACAAATTAAAGAACTTGGAATTCAAACCCTTGTTGAATGTACACCGCAATATCTGGGACGAGATCCCTTACTGTGTAAAATGCTGTCTGAAAAATCCGGGATACATATTCTTACCAACACCGGATTATATGGAGCTATGAAAGATCAATTTATTCCCCAATACGCCTTTACCGAAACAGCTGACCAATTGGCTGAAAGATGGATTGCCGAATGGAAGAATGGTATTGAAGATACGGGGATTAAACCGGGTTTTATAAAAATTGCAGTTGCCAGAGATTCTGTTTTATCTGAACTGCACGCCAAGCTTGCCCGCGCTGCAGCAAAAACTCACCTTGCTACCGGATTAACAATCAATTCACATACCGGTCCCGGTTCACCGGCTTTTCATCAGTTAGAAATACTTGAAGAAGAAGGTGTTGCACCAGAGGCGTTTATATGGACACATGCTAACCGGGGTACGGATGATGAACGTATCCGGTTTGCAAAACAGGGCGGATGGATTTCCATAGATAAAATGCGTGACGATCCGAAACAAATTGAATCGATTGTTAAAATGCTTTCCATAATGAAAGCGAGTAATGTGTTGAACCATGTCTTGTTATCGCATGATGCTGGGTGGTACCATGTGGGAGAACAGGATGGAGGTGATTTTCGGGATTATGCTTCTTTGTCTCTAAAGCTGATCCCGGCGTTAAAAAATAGTGGATTTACCGATTTGGAAATTAATCAGTTATTGGTTGAAAATCCAAAACACGCGTATACAATACGTGTAAGGAAAATATAAAGGAAGGGAAATATGAAACGTAGAGAATTTTTATCAGCTTCTGTTGCAGCCGGTGCCGCCACCATGGCAGGCATGCACAGTGATGCAAATGCCGCTACAGGAAATCAGGAAATTGTTGAATTGATCAAATACCGCTTGAATGTTGGTTCTGGCAAGAACCGCGTTGAAGAATTTTATCGTGATGCGGCTATACCCGCATTGAACCGTGCCGGCATTAAAAATGTGGGTGCTTTCAATGTCTTTTTTGGCCCTACTGATCCGACTTTGTATATTATGATCCCGCATCCCAATATTGAATCTGTCTTGACGGTTCCTCAAAAGCTACTGGATGATGCGGAATATTTAAAAGTTGGTGCTGATTTCCTCAACACAACGCTGGATAATATAGCGTATGTTCGCAGAGAATCCTCTTTACTGCAATGTTTTGCGCACATGCCCAAAGTTGATGTGCCCACTGCAATGTTGAAAAACAAGAGCCGCATTTATGAAATACGTATTTATGAAAGCCACAGTGTTAAAGCCGGCAATCTCAAAGTTGACATGTTTAACAATGGAAGTGAGATTGATATTTTCAAGGATTCCGACTTGAATCCTGTTTTGTTTGGGCAAACCATCGTGGGCCCCATGATGCCGAATTTAACTTATATGCTGGCGTTTAATGACATGGATGAGCGTTTTGCCAGTTGGGACAAGTTTCGTATCCATCCCGAATGGCTAAAACTGCGTGAGGTTGAAAAGTACAAAGATACCGTATCCAACATTACCGATATCATCTTGCGTCCGCTGGGGTGCTCGCAGATATAATGATTATTCTTTTGCCCGTTCTAATTTTGGGACGGGCTTTTTTCTTTGAACCAAATTAAAAATAATGGGGAGTATTGCGTGTATAAGCGATTCATTTTACTTTTAATTTTGTTAGCAGCTGGTCCAAATACTTATGCTACAGTAAAAACATTTAAAAATTTAGATTATACTAATTTAAATTTTGTTCTTGTTTATAATTATGATCAATGGGATGGATATTATTATCATTATTACAAAGGCGTGTCAGATATCTTTAATCAATATATTGTTAAATTGGTTAATTATAAAAAGTTGGAAAATAAAAAAGTAAATGTTGAAATTTTGAGTAAAGTCTTTGCAACAGATCGGCCCTTGGAGATTAGCCAGAATGAAAATGGATATTATATTAAACTACATGGTCACACCGATCTAAACACATTAACCAGAATTCTGGAATATTATACCAGCCCTGATTGGGAACCAATTGTTTTAGATTTAAAATTGATTGACAATAAAGATGATCAATGGAAAATAAAGAAAAAAGTGTTGTCGTATTATCAAAATTTAATTATCAAAGATCAATTCACACCGGATACACTCTTTCTTCAACAAGCAAAAGTGAAATTGTTTACACTTGATGAACTCTCGCTTTTATTCTGTAATGATAACTTTTTTTATAGTATTAATAATGTACCGCTTGAAATCAAGGTAGGGGAAATATTACCTGTAAAAATCAAAGATCGGTTTGTAATCCAAAGTGAAAACCACATTTATATTTATAAAGATTTTGAAATTTTTAATCAATGTGAAATTGAAAAAGCTCAAGCCAATATGTTCGGTATTGATAACCAATTGTTGAAATTTAAAACTTTTAATAATAAAGCTGAATTGTTTTATGGTAAAAAGCCCGTAATTTCATATTCTTTTGATGAAAACAAGTTTTATTATCTTGATAATAGTTACAAACCGGATTCTTATTAATGTTTTCCTTCGTGAGTTTCGTATCCTTCGTTGTTTAATCCTTTTATTGGGAACAACAAAGATTAAGTACGCAAAGAGATTCTGTGTGGATCAGTGTTGATTCGTGGACAAACAATTCAAGCCACAGATTTTCACGGATCCTCAAGGATTAGTATTAGTATGATATGTTCAATTCCATAATATTTTTAAAATATTGGATCAAGACACCAATTAATTTTCTTTTATCTGTATTATTTGTATATTAAAAATCTTTTTGTCCTTTGAGGCTTTGTGGTTAGACCCATTCCCGGAGTTATTATGAAAATTTTAAAATTATTTACCCTGTTTTTTATTTCCTTTAACTTGTTCGCGCAAACCACACCACCCACACCCATACTACCCATTCCTACTGCCAGACAGCTTTCATGGCAGCAGCAGGAACTGATCATGTTTGTGCATTTTACTGTAAATACATTTACAGATAAAGAGTGGGGAGATGGCTCCGAAGAACCTGCAATCTTTAATCCTGTCGATCTGGATGCTGAACAATGGGCTAAAACTGCTCAGGAATGCGGATTTAAAACTGTCATCCTTACAGCCAAACATCACGATGGATTCTGCCTCTGGCCCAGTGCTTATACCGATCACAGCGTGAAGAGCAGTCCCTGGAAAGACGGCAAGGGCGATATAGTTAGAGAGCTTTCAAATGCCTGTGAAAAATTTGGAATCAGCATGGGAATTTATCTTTCACCCTGGGACCGACACGAGGCGACTTATGGACAGGGAGAAGCATATAATCAATATTATACCGGGCAACTGCGGGAGCTCATGATTAATTACGGTACCTTGACCGAGATGTGGTTTGACGGCGCCTGCGGAGAAGGACCCAATGGTAAAGTACAGGTTTATGATTTTAATATGTTCTGGTCCCTGGTTCGACAAATGCAGCCGGGAGTTTGCATGTTTTCCGATTCCGGGCCCGATGTTCGTTGGATTGGCAATGAACATGGTTTTGCCGGTGAAACATGCTGGTCCATGATCGACAAATCCCGTGTTAAAATCGGTAAAGCCGATACCAAATATTTAAACAGTGGGGACATTGACGGTCCCGATTGGGTTGCTGGAGAGTGCGATGTCTCCATCCGAAAGGGGTGGTTCTGGCATAAAGAACAACAGCCCAAATCGCTTGAACATTTATTGGATATCTATTTCAAATCTGTTGGCAGGAACTGCGTACTGTTGTTGAATATACCACCAAATGACAAAGGCTTGTTTGAAGAAGCGGATGTAAAACGGTTATACGAATTTAGAAAAGCACTGGATTCCATCTTTGATGAAAACCTAATTGATGGTGCATCGGTAACTGCCAGTGAGGTGAGGGGGAAAGCGGAACAGTTCAAAGCTGCTAATGTACTGGATAAAGATAATAATACCTATTGGACCACAGACAATAATACCCTTTCGGCATCTCTTGAACTGGATTTGGGAAAAGAAAAGACCTTTAATGTTGTCGAAATTCGCGAACCCATTATGATGGGTCAGCGGGTAAAGGCATATACTGTGGAAGTAAAATCCGGCAATAAATGGGTAAAAGTGAGTAAGGGGACAACCATCGGTAACAAAAAACTGGACCGGATAGATACGATCACAACCCGATATGTAAAATTAACGATTGATGATGCACGCGCATGTCCATTGATCTCGGAAGTGGGATTGTATTTTAGTGAGTATTGATTAATGCTTTAAAAAAGAAATACAAATCGCAAAGGACGCCAAGATATCGCAGGGTACGCAAAGAATTAAAAAAGCATAATAATACCGCTTGTGCAATACTTTATGATCTTTTAATCATATAAATCTTTTTAATCATGGTATTAATCATGGTATTAATCATGGTTATTTTTCCATTGGGATTTTTGTCTATTCTTTAGTAAATTCATGTCTTTGAATGAACAAACATTGAATGGACTATGCTGCAAATATCCCGATTAAATTATTCTATTGGTGAAAGATATTTATTTAACAATGTAAACTGGACCATTACTCCCGGTAGACGTTCCGCGTTAATTGGCCCCAATGGTGCAGGCAAAACCACCTTGTTGCGTGTTGTTAATGGTGACCTGCAACCTGATTCTATTGAGATCATAAAACCCAAAGATTATGTTATTGGATTTTTACCTCAGGAAGAGATCAGTATTGAGCGTGGCAGTATTTTAGAAGTTGCGTTAGAAGGCCAGGGAGAATTACTGGATCTGGAAGAACAGATTTACAAAATCCGTCATCAACTTGAGAATGGAGAAGGCGACCACGATGCCTTGCTGAACAAGTTGGGTACCCTGGAAAGCCGTTATGAAGTACTTGATGGATACAAACTGGAAAGCAGTATTAAAGCGATTTTGTCCGGTTTGGGTTTTGCTGTTTCTGATTTTCACCGTCCTATTTCTGATTTCAGTGGTGGATGGCGAATGCGTGTTTATCTGGCGCGTTTGCTTGTCCAGAAACCGGATCTGCTGCTTCTCGATGAACCTACCAACCATCTGGATCTACCTTCACTCGAATGGCTTGAACAATACCTGCTAAGTTTCAGCGGCAGTATGGTCATTGTATCTCATGACCGCTATTTTATAGAACGCTTGTGTAATGAAATATATGAGCTTGATAGGGGCAGGTTGACGCACTATCCCGGTAATTATCACGATTATGAGCGCAAAAAAGAAGAAAATCTTGAACTGTTGATGAAACGTCAGGAAGAAGTTAAAGCGAAACGTCAACAACAGGAAGAGTTTATAAATCGATTCCGCTATAAAGCCAGTAAAGCCAAACAAGTACAGAGCAGGGTAAAGCAGGTCGAAAAGTTGGAGGATGTTGAACTGCCTCCACCGCCAAGACGGTTAAATTTTAAACTATCTGTGCATCAACAAAGTTATAAAGAAGTACTGCATGTTAAAAATATGTCATTCAAATACGACAAGGATTGGGTACTTGAAAATGTAGATATGGACCTGTACCGTGGTGAAAAATTGGCATTGGTAGGTGTTAATGGTGCCGGAAAAACAACTCTTACGCGTCTGGTAGTCGGGCAGCTTGAACAGCAGAAGGGCAAAATAACGGTGGGGCAGAAAACAGATATTGGTTATTATGCCCAGCACCAGGTAGATACATTGGATTTAAATGCAACGGTCTATGATGAGGTTTGTTCTTCTGTTGCTGACAGTCTGTTACCGCAAGTTAGAGATGTTCTTGGTGTTTTTCAGTTTACCGGTGACGATGTGTTTAAAAAGGTTGGCGTTTTATCCGGTGGAGAAAAGGCTCGTGTATCTCTTGCCAAGATATTAATGTCGCCAGTAAACTTTTTGATCATGGATGAACCTACCAACCATCTGGATATGGCATCGAAAGAAGCGCTCGAACATGCGTTGAAATATTATGACGGTACGGTTATTCTCATCTCACATGACCGGTATTTCCTGGATAAACTCGTGACTCGTGTTATCGAGATCAAGGAAAAACATCTTCGGGTATATGAGGGCAATTATTCTGATTATCTGCACAAACGCCAGCAGGATGAAGCCAAAACCATTGATTCCAAATCTGCAAGCTCTGTTGATTCAACATCTAAAACCAGTGCTGTCAAGAAATCCAAAGAAGATAAACGCAGGGAAGCGGAAGCACGGCAGGCTATTAGTAAAAAACGAAATCAACTGCAAAAAATAGTTGATGAAGCAGAAGGTCAGATAGAAGCCCTTGAACAACGCATTGGAGAAATTGAGACGTTGCTTGCTGATCCCGAGACCTATAAAGATGGTCCCAAAGCAGCGCAGCTGCAAAAAGAATATGCGGATGCGAAAAACAGTCTTCAGCAGAACATGGATCAATGGGAGACTACGCAGTTGGAGATTGAAGAATTACTGGCAACGTTGAACGGGGAGTAGATTGTCTGAATTAGGATGAATCGGATTTAAGGATTAATAGGATTATATATATTATTTTTAATTTTAAAATCCTTTAATCCTAAGAATCTTAATGCAGACAATTACCAGCCCTTTGATCGCCGGGTACATTTGTGCCCGGTGGAATATAAAAGCAGGACTTGAGTCCTGCATCATGTATGATGGGACAAATGTCCCGATTTAATATCCCGCCCAGCACTCAAGTGCCGGACGATCAATAATAACATTCTTTCATTCTGATAAAACTGCAAATCGAAACATACTCGTTACCAAACTCCTGTTTGGTAACGTAAAAAGACGATTACCGGCCCTTCGATATATCCGCCTGCGGCGGACACTCAGGGCCCGGAATCGTTCCAATCAAGGTCAATCAGGATAATCCTTAAATCAAGGTCTTTAATCAAGGTCAATCAAGGTCCATACGGCGGGCCAGGCAAGGCAGAGACCTGAATCACCAGGCTTTCATCCGTTCTTAACTCTACAGGAATACCGCGTACGAGCTCTCCTCCGGTATATAACTCTTTTTTACCGTTGATGTCAAGTGAATAAAGCTTGTCCTGTTCCACAGTAAACCATTCGGGAAATTCATTCAGGCGTGTATAATTGACTGACAGATTGAAATGCAGTTTGTGTCTCGGCTTGTCAAAACGGAGAATGCCCTGCCAGGGACCTTTACTTTCCAGAGTTATCAGTAAATTTTTATTTTGCTCTACTGCTCCCAGGCTAACGTTTTTATCCCATGGTTCAATCCATGTGCCCTGTGATTTCATAAATACATACATGAGTGAGGTACGGACATAGTTTCCATCTCCATACCAGTCTTCAATAATACCATCTTTTCGCTGGCGTTTCAGAAACCGGTCCACACATTCATCCAATACTGTGAATTTATGTTCGTCCGGCATACGATTCAGAAAAACGATAGCGCTTTCAATTGCATCGGAATAGGCGTTAGAGCCGTAATTACGTCCGCTTCCATCAGGATCGTCAAGGTAGGTAGGTTTGTCCGTTACAGCCTGCAATGCATGTTCGGTAGCATCCAGAAAACGTTTCTCTCCTGAAATCAGATATGTTGTATAAACCGCATTAAACAGATACCCCCAACAGTGTGCGTGGCGTTTGTCAATGATCTCATTGGTTTCGGGATTGATTTTGGAATACCACACGCCATCAGTATTCAAGCCGCTTTCAAGCAGTTGGTCAATCAGATTGATCATGGGTTGTTTATATTCATTGAATTTAGGGTGCCCGGTTTCTTTTAAAAATAATACAAGTTCTGACAAGCCGCCAACGATCTCGTTTCCATGATCGGCAAAATTAAAAAAGTTTGTTTCCGGTTTATTATTTTTCAAATCCCACATATGAGTAGGTAATCCGTGAGACCCGGGGATGACCACATTAAAATAAAAATCCCCAATTGCAATGGCCTGATTGATATAGCGTGGATCATGGGTAAGATATGCAAGGCGGGAGAGGGCTTGCAAAAATTCTCCATTTACTTCATCACTCATGGATGGCAGTTTGCCATAAGGTGTATCATATGCTGCATTGGCAATCATATCATCTACAATGCCTGTCATTCGTATGAACCAGGCATGATGTCCTAGCAGTTCAGTAAGGGGGATGAGCCCGTCTTTGACATATTCGCATGAACCAAAAATAATACGGTCCATGTCAATTTCGGCATGTTCAAAACCACCGCCAGCCAGCACATTATCGGAAAGCATACCCACGCGTGTGGAATGCTTGATCTCATTACGAAGGATTTCAAACATTTGTTGGTTAAAAATATCACGGTCAGTATAATAGGCGGCCATGACCAGAAAAGGGTATAGATCGGCTGCTGAATCTTTTATATACCAGGTATTGTTTGTACCTTTGCGAGGCAGCAGCCCGGTAACCGGATCGAGACGTTTCATATATGCTTCAAGTACCCGATTGCTACGGATTAATGCTTCCTGAGCTTGTTTGCCGTTTTGTTTTGCCAACTCTATGCTGTCAGAGGCTACTACCATGTTAATTCCCAGCATGATAAACAACAATAAAAACAACCGCTTCATTTACTGCCTCCTTTACCGAAATAGGATATTTGAAATTGATACAGCAATTTAGTTTATTTGTGTATACTAAAATATATTTAAATACGAGTATTCCTAATTATTTTTTTCTGTAAAGTACATCGATTAAAGGATTAAATAATTATCAGAATTAATTTAACCTCGCCATTCAAATCCTGTTATCCTATGCATACTTGGGATAAAAATTTAGGCAATAATGGATCGTAGATACATCCACAGGTTGCAGGCACTCAGGACATGGCTATATTAAGAAAATCATGTTAATCTTTTTAATCAGGGGTAATCAAGGTTAATTAGGGTATTAAAAAAGCCCCGCACAAATAAATGTGAGGGGCTGTATATAAAAACAAATGCTTGTTTGTTCTTATTTAGACGCCATCTCCAAAGCAGTAGTAGTGGTATAGTACTTGGAGATCATGTTTGGAACTTCCCAATCGGGGAGTTTACCGTCAACCAGGTACTGTAGATATTTCTGGGTAACCTGACCAAAATGTGCTTCGTGACCTACACGGTACTTGTCCGGAATGATAACGTGCCAGCGTTTTTTCTGTTTTTCAAGATCAATACCAGGATATTTATCCTGAAGATTATGAATGGCAGTCATCATAGCATCATCAAGTTCTTTGGTGCTTTTGCCTTGTGGGTGTTCAACATACAATTCTGGTTTGTATTTTTCATCCACACCTTGTTTAATAATAACATTGGCTTTAGTTCCGCGCATAATAGAGTAGTGAGTGTCGCCAGCGCCTTCAGGTGCCTGATAGTTCCAGATAACAGATACTTTGGCGTGAATGCCATTGATTTTGTAAATCATGTCACCGTTACCATAAACTTCCAGTTCGCCTTTTTTATTGATATTCTTTTTCAGAAAATCAGGAAATTCAGGTTCACGGGTAACTTTTTCAAACTGGGCTTTGCTGATCATGGTTGGCCAGCGGTTTGCCTGCAGCATTTCAATATCAGTTTCATAGTTGATGATTTGTTCCGGGAAACATTCCCATTGAATCAAATCTACCAGGTGAGTGTTTACATCCACAATACCTTCGCCTTGTTGGGTTGTATCAAAATACCAAACCGGACGTTTGATGGGATTGCCGGAAACATATTTGAAAAAGTGGTGAACACTTTCTTTTGTTACAGAAGGATTGTCAGGGGTACCTTTTTCCAATTCACCAAATACTTCAGGGATCAGAGAAAGTTCGCGCTGCAATATGGTTGTAATTTCATGACGTTCAGTCATTACATCATAAAGCAGAACATTATTTGCTTCAGCAGAAGCAAAAGCTTCTTTTAACAACTCGAAACCTTTTTTATCAATACACATGGGTTTATCTGCCAGTACATTGATACCTGCGTCAACAGTTGCTTTGATATACTCGGTTTTTTTCTTGTTGTTACCGGCGGTCATCATTACATTACCGGGTTTTTCGGCAATCATTTTTTCCAGAAAATCATCACCTTTATATACATGCAATTTCCAGCTTGTGGGATTCTCTGCACGATTGTTAAAACCTTCCATACGTTTGATATGGTCTTCAACATCCGGACCATCTGGTGCATATATATAAACGTCCGGTGAGATCTGGTCGATCATGGTTTTCTGAACCAATGCGGCATGAAAGTGACCCGGATCCAAAGTCATAATTGTAACTTCACCCTTGGCGCCTGTAAATTTCATAGCTGTATCCTCTTGAGTTGTACAAGAAAACATGAATACACATACGGAAATACACAATCCAATTAAAATTGTGTTTTTCAACATAGTTAACTCCTTTTTGTTATGAATAAAAACGTGGATAAATTAAGCCTAGTTATCTAATAATTCACTCACTGCGTCCAGTAATTCCTGGCGTTGAAAGGGTTTGGTGAAACTTTTAACCGCACCCAATTTTTGAGACATTTTAAGATAATCCATCGGCCCTACACGTCCGCCACCCGAAATTGCAATAATTTTTACTTCGGGGAATTCGGTTTTTAATTCAATTATGGTTTCAATACCTTCTTTGTCTGGCATGATGATATCAGTTATGACTATATCTGTCGGGTTTTCACGATAGGTTTTAATACCCTGATTTCCGTCACCCGCAGTATAAACTGTATATCCCGCATGTTCAAGGATTTGTTTGATTATATCACGAACCTCTTCTTCATCATCTATGACTAAAATGCTTGCCATAATGCTTTTAACTCCTTTTCCTCGATGGCCGAATGTTTAAAAAAACTAATAGTAATTATAATTAAAACAAACCCTAATGTCAAGTTAAAATCATTTCATAATCGGTATTTTAAAAGTTTTTACAGTTTCTTACAAAAATCAATTATTTCATTATTCATTTTTTCTGTTTATATTCCATTCTTAAAAGAAAGAATTGAATTTTGAATATTTTGCTAATTGATGACAATCTCTCGTTTCGTGATGCTTTTGCTCTTTATTTTAAAGACAAAGGCCTGAATGTTGATGTTTGTGAAAATGCTATAAACGCCTTGGAGCAGATTCATAAAAAGAATTATGATGTTGCGTTTGTGGATTATCAACTTCCAGGCATGAACGGAATTGAGCTGCTAAAGGAATTGAAAAAAGATAATCCTGTACTTGAAGTCATTATTATTACCGGGCATGCTTCTCTGGAGACTGCTGTAGAAGCGGGCCGTATTGGTGCATTTGATTATTTGTCCAAACCTTTTCAGCCTGATCAGGCCATGGAACTGGTTCATCAAATCATGGAAAATCGTAAATCTGACCAGAATGGATTTTATGAATTTGATTTTGATGGAAAACCCATGCGAATTATTGGTCAGTCAAAGCAAATGCGCCACATATTTGAAATGATCGATAAAATTGCACCCACTGAAAGCACTGTTTTGGTTTTGGGTGAAAGCGGTACTGGCAAAGAGATGATAGCCCGTGCAATACATGCTGCCAGTTTACGCACAAACAAGCCCTTTTTTGCAATGGACTGCGGGTCACTTGTGGAATCACTTTTTGAGAGTGAGTTGTTTGGTCATGCCAAAGGATCCTTTACAGGTGCGCATACCACAAAACATGGCGCTTTTGAGCTTGCAAACAAGGGAACTTTCTTTTTTGATGAAATTGGCAATATTTCTTTAAATGTTCAGGCTAAAATATTACGAGCAATACAGGAAAAAGAGATCCGCAGGGTGGGAGATACCCAATCCATAAAAGTGGATGTGCGTATCATTGCTGCTACTAATCGTGATCTTAAAGATTCTGTTGATCAGGGTACGTTTCGTGAAGACCTTTATTACAGAATTAGTGTTATACCAATTCATTTACCACCTTTGCGTGAACGTAAAGATGATATTCCATTATTGATAGAGCATTTTATTCAAAAGCATAATCATAAACGACGGGGGAATGATATTCAATCCGTTTCTGATAATGCATTTAATGCGTTGATGGGGTACCATTGGCCAGGCAATATACGAGAACTGGAAAATGTTATAGAGCGTGCAATTGTGATTGAAGAATCACTGGTCATTCATGAATCCAGTTTGCCTGCTCATATTCACTCTACAACCCTGTCAGAAACAGATACATTGTCTCTTGCTGACATGGAAAAACGACACATTCATAACATCCTTGAAAAATTTCAGGGTAATATTAGCAAGAGCGCCAAAGCCCTCCAAATTGATCGAAAAACCCTTTACGACAAGATCCGCAAGTACGATTTGTAGTGTGGAGAAACTCCACACTTGACTCTCTCATAAATGATATAACACCATCAATACCTCTCAATGCCTGTTTTTCTAATTATTTGTTTTTGAATGGTTTACGGTTGATTCTGTCGTGTGTTTTTTAGCTTGAATCTGTGGCACACATATTGATATATAACTGACGAATAATTCTAAATTTTGGTATTGTGATGAATTGTCTGTTAATTTCAACTTCTGTAAGCGAAACCAATCATGATCTTGAACTTTTTCTGGAATCAAAAAAAGTAAATTACAAGATCGTTAATGATCCGTTTGCAGGTATACAACAGGCCCAGGAACACCATTTTGATGTGATAATAATTGATGCGGGATTGGAAGACATTCAAATTAACCAAACACTCCGCATTTTAAAAGGAAGTTCCCCGGCATCACGAATTATTGTTCAATCTCGTTCCAATTCCAGAGATCTGGAAACAGCAATCCGTAAAGAACAGGTTTTCTATTACCATTTGAACTCTTTTGGTATAAATGATTTAACAACGGCCATTCAGTCAGCGCTGGATGTTAACCGTATTTAAATAATAGTCTGTTTTCTTGAAAACAGGAGAGAATATGAAAGATATTAAAATTTTACTGGCAGATGATGATCCGGATTTTATCGAGATCAACAAAACGATTCTGGAATCGAAAGGGTATACGGTTGAAGAAGCATATACGTCATCTGATGCATTGAAGAAACTCCGTGAAAACCAGTATGACCTGCTGGTCCTGGACTTGATGATGGAAGAACGTGACGCCGGGTTTACAGTTGCATATGCTGTAAGAGAAGATGAGAATATGAAGCATATGCCCATTTTAATGCTTTCCTCAGCCCAGGAAAAAACAGGCTTTACTTTTCAACTTTCAAATGACAAAGAATGGATGAAAGTTGATGATTTTGCAGCTAAACCGCTCAAGCCTTCAGAATTGATTGAACGCGTTGAGAAATTATTAAATCAGGATCAAGCATGACTCTTGAAAATATCAAAGTTCTGGTTGTTGATGATGACGAAGTAAGCCGTATTGGCTGTGAACGGATTCTTGAACTTTCCAAATACGAGGTTGACCTTGCCGAAGATGGAATGGAAGGACTTGAAAAAATCCGCAACAACAACTATGATCTTGTTGTCACTGACCTGATGATGCCCCGCATGGATGGTATGCAGTTTCTTGAAGAAATTCGCAAGATCGATGAAAAGATTGTACCCATTGTTATCACCGGTTATGCTACCATTGAAAACGCGGTAGATGCTGTAAAAAAAGGCGCTTACGATTATTTGGCCAAACCTTTTACTCCCGATGAATTCAGAGCCAAAATTGAACGCGCGCTCGAAAAACGCAGACTTTTGTTAGAAGCAGAAAAGTTGCGTGCAGAACACATTATCGAGAAAACACGCACCAACACCATAATCAACTGCATGAGTGAAGGTGTTATTGCTACCAATAAAGAAGGGCAAATCTTGCTCATAAATCCTGCAGCTCTCAAAATGCTGCGTTTAAAGGATGGAGATGTATTTGGCAAAAATGTATTGGGATTGTTGAGCAATCCTGATCTTGAAAAAAAGATTGCAGATGCATTGAGCAAAGTTACTTCTTGTGAGATTCTTGAAAAATTTGAAGTAAACCTGGGTAATGGCAGGGTTCTTCAGCCTAATATTACTCCTGTAATTGATGAAAATGGCGCATTGATTGGAACCGTGACGGTTTTGATTGATGTCTCTGAAGAAAAAAAGATTGACCAGATGAAGACGGATTTTCTCAGTCTTGTTGCTCATGAACTCAAAGCACCTTTGGGAGCGATTGAAGGTTATTTGAATCTGATTTTGGAAGGTGTTATCACAGGGAATCCTGAAAAAGAAAAAGATTATATTACAAAGTCTCGAGATCGGGCAAATGAACTGTTGGCCATGGTAAACGATCTTTTAGATTTGACTCGTGCCGAGAAAAAGGTGACTGCAAAGGTCATGTCTGCGCTTGATATTTCTTCTGTGCTTCGTGGGACCTGCGAATTTTATAAAAACGAAGCCAAAGCCAAAGATATTAACTTTGCTTGCGATGTTCCTGATCAATTACCCCCAATTCGTGGTAACGAAGAAGATATGGGCAGAGTTTTTGATAATCTGGTTAGTAATGCAATTAAATATACACCCGAACACAAGAGTGTTCATGTACAAGTAACAGTAGAAAAAAATAAAATCAATGTTATTGTTAAAGACACCGGTATTGGCATGTCTGAAGAAGATAAACACAAGATCTTTGACGAATTTTACCGTGCCAAGAATGCAGTGTCTCAGCGTATTTCCGGTACAGGCCTGGGCCTTTCAATTGCCAAACGTATTATTGAAGACCATAACGGGTATATTGAAATGGACAGCGATCTGGGCAACGGTTCTACTTTTACTGTTGTTTTGCCGGTAATAGAAGAAAATATTAAATAAAAACACACTAATGGAGAGGTTTTTTAATGGAGACGCAACAGATTTTTGAAAAGTATCCTCCGGGTGATCCATCAGTCCTGATTCCTATTTTGCAGGATATTCAGGAAGTTCAGGGATACTTGTCTGAAGAAGAAATGAATAAAGTAGCAACTCATACCAAGCTGCCTGTCAGCCGTATTTATGGTGTGGCTACATTTTATAACCAATTTCGATTAAAGCCTTTGGGCAAATATATTATTCGCGTTTGTCGTGGTACAGCATGTCATGTGAAAGGTTCTTTGGATATTTTACAAACATTAGAAAATGAACTGGAAATTTCAGCTGGAGATACAACCAAAGATTTACAATTTTCAATCGAAACCGTTGCTTGTATTGGCGCATGCAGTATAGCCCCGGTAATATCAATCAATGATGAATATTATGGTCATTTGACCGTTAAAAAAATACAAAAATTAATTGCAGAATACCGGCAAAAATAAAAAAGAGGATATTGTGGCTGATATGAATACATATAAAAACCTTTTCACCAATTTATGGAAAGATCAGGACTTTCCGGTGAAATCATTAATAGAATGTCTGAGTTCCAATGGCGACGGAAATGGCCATTCGGAAGCTGAATTGCAGGCTGTTAAAAGTTTAAAAGATGAAATTCTTTTAGAAAACCACGAGGAACCTGTTATCCTGCTGGGTATGGGTACCTGTGGTTTAGCAAATGGCGCGCAAAAAATATATGATGCTTTTAAAACATTATTGAATGAAAAAAATATTAATGCAAAGCTGATCTCTACCGGCTGTGTTGGATATTGCGCACGTGAAGTAATTGTTGATATTAAATTACCCAATTATCCAAGAATCAGTTATTGTGAAGTTACTGTTGAAGATGTTCCTGAAATTGTAGAACAGACCATAATCAATAAACAAGTGATTGTAGGAAAAACACTGGGTGTATATGAGAAAAATGGTCATGCAGGTGACTGGTCCAGTGTTAATAAAATGGAAGATATTCCATTCTTTAAAAAACAGAAAAAAGTCGTTTTGGCCAATTGTGGTGTAATTGACCCTGAAAGTATTGACCAATATATCTCCAATGGCGGTTACCAGGCTTTGACCAAAGCTTTGACCCAAATGGATTCTGAAAAAGTGGTTAAAGAAGTTTTGGACGGCGGGCTTCGCGGTCGTGGCGGCGGTGGTTTTCCAACCGGTTTGAAATGGAAACTGGCTGCTCAGTCTAAAGGTGATAAAAAATATGTTGTTTGTAATGCGGATGAAGGCGATCCTGGTGCATTTATGGACCGTGCGGTAATGGAAGGTGATCCTCATTTGATGGTAGAAGGTATGGCTATTGCCGCTTTTGCAATTGGTGCAGATGAAGGTTATGTTTACTGTCGTGCTGAATACCCACTTGCTATTGCAAGACTTGAAAAAACGATCAAAGACGCTAAAGCCTATGGCCTGTTGGGCGACAATATTCTGGGTACAGGATTTAGTTTTAATTTAAAGATTAAAAAAGGTGCGGGCGCATTTGTTTGTGGTGAAGAAACCGCATTGTTGAATTCTATTGAAGGTAAACGCGGTATGCCGCGACCTAAACCACCTTATCCTTCAGATGCAGGATTGTTTGGTAAACCGACCATTATTAATAACGTTGAAACTTTTGCAAATGTACCGGTACTCTTGCGCAATGGCGCTGACTGGTATTCAAAGATTGGTACAGAAAATTCAAAAGGTACCAAGATCTTTGCTCTTTCCGGTAAAGTGAAAAATGTAGGTCTGGTTGAAGTTCCTATGGGTGTTACACTTCGTGAAATCGTTTTTGATATTGGTGGTGGCATTCCTGATGGTAAAGAGTTCAAAGCTGTACAGATTGGTGGTCCTTCTGGTGGTGCATTACCAGATTCTGTTATCGATACTCCTGTTGATTATGAATCACTCAAGAGCATTGGCGCCATGATGGGATCAGGTGGTCTGGTGGTTATGGATGAAACAACCTGTATGGTTGATCTTGCCAAGTACTTTATGACATTTATCCAGTCAGAATCATGCGGTAAATGTATTCCTTGTCGTGAAGGTACAAAACGGTTGTTGGAAATTTTAGAACGCTTGTCATCCAGTCATCGTGCTGAAAAATCTGCCGAAGATTCACTAATGCGTTTCCAGGGTATGGTTTACCTTGAACGTCTGTCAGAAGTGATTATTAATACTTCATTGTGTGGACTGGGACAAACTGCTGCGAATCCTGTTTTGAGCACAATACGTTATTTTCGTGAAGAATATGAAGAACACTTGTACGATCGCAAATGCCGCGCTGGTGTTTGTAGAGACCTGTTGACATATAAAATTGATACAGATAAATGTACCGGTTGTACGGTTTGTGCAAGAAAATGTCCTGAAAATGCTATTCTGGGCGAACGTAAAAAAGCACATTACATTATTGATGATAAATGTATACGCTGTGATCAGTGTAGAGCCAATTGTAAATTTGATGCCATTTATGTGGAATAACAAACTGAGGAAGATATGCGAATTATAATAAATGATAAAGAGTGCTGGGCCAATCCGGGTGAAACGATCCTGACCGTAGCTGACCGTGAAGGTATTAAAATACCAACATTGTGTTACCTGAAAGGATTTTCGCCAACCGGTTCATGCCGTATATGTGTTGTTGAAGTAGAAGGACAGCGCAATCTTGTACCTTCCTGTGCGTTTCCGGTAGCTGACGGAATGAAGGTGCAAACCAATTCACCCAAGGTAAGACGCGCAAGAAAAACCATCATCGAGTTGTTGATTGCCAACCACCCGGCTGATTGTTTGCAATGTGTTCGCAATGGAAATTGTGAATTACAGACCCTTGCTGCTGAATATGGTGTTCGCAGCCTGCGCTATGAAGGTGAAAAACGCTCAAACAAACAGGATGTTGCAAGCCCGTCTATGGAACGTGATCCCGATAAATGTATTCTCTGTGGTCGCTGTATCCGTGTTTGTCATGAAGTACAAAATGTAGGCGCAATTGATTTTGCAAACCGTGGATTCCAAACATATGTTACTCCTGCATTTGATAACAGTTTGAACACAGTTCCTTGTGTTTACTGTGGTCAGTGTATTGTTAACTGTCCTGTAGGCGCTTTGAAAGAAAAGAGCCAGGAAAAAGTTGTTTGGGATGCCATCAATAATAAAGAAAAACATGTTGTTGTTCAAGTTGCACCGGCTGTACGTGTTGCACTGGGCGAAGAATTTGGAATGCCGGTTGGTACTGTTGTTACCGGCCAAATGGTTTCAGCACTTCGCGCAATGGGCTTTGACACTGTTTTTGATACCAATTTCAGTGCTGACCTTACCATTATGGAAGAAGCAACTGAATTGTTGGGTCGTCTAAACAACAATGGAACCATCCCCATGATTACTTCTTGTAGTCCGGGTTGGATTAAATATATTGAACATTTTTATCCCGATCTGTTGGGCAATCTCTCTACCTGTAAATCACCTCATGAAATGCAGGGAGCGCTTGTAAAATCTTTTTATGCGCAAAAGATGGGTATTGATCCCAAAGATATATTTGTAGTATCTGTAATGCCATGTACTGCAAAGAAATTTGAAGCTCAACGTCCTGAACTGGGTGATAAATACCCGGATGTGGATGCGGTAGTAACCACACGTGAGCTTGCAAGAATGATCAAGAACGCCGGTATTGATTTTACCCGCCTGGCAGAAGAACACTTTGATGATCCATTGGGTGAATCAACTGGTGCTGCGGTTATTTTTGGTAGTGCCGGTGGTGTTATGGAAGCAGCATTACGTACAGCACATTTTGTACTCACTGGCAAAGAAATGGACGATATCGATTTCCGTCCTATTCGTGGCCTCAGTGGTGTTAAAGAAGCTGTTGTTACCATCAATGATATTGAGCTCAAAGTTGCTGCTATTAATGGATTGAAAAATATCAACTATTTTCTTGATCAGATGCATGAAGGAACTTCTCCATATCACTTTATTGAAGTTATGGCTTGCCCCGGTGGTTGTATCAATGGTGGTGGTCAGCCATTGCCTTCTGATCCTGAAAAAACTGAAAAACGTATGCAGGCAATTTACAAGATCGATAAAGAACTGCCAATGCGTTGTTCACATCAGAATGAATCTGTTCAGAAATTGTATAAAGAGTTTCTTGGCGAACCCAACAGTCACAAAGCCCATGAACTCTTGCATACACATTATGTGAGAAGAGATGTAGAATAATATGCCAGTTGTTTGGACAATAGAAGAAAAATGCAAGCGCTGTTATTCCTGTATTCGGGAATGCCCGGCAAAAGCTATCAAGGTTGAAAACGGGCAGGCCAAAGTCATTGTAGAACGCTGTCTAAGCTGCGGTCATTGTGTTACTGTTTGTACACAAAAGGCAAAAGCGGTTTTGGAAGGTATTGACAATGCTTTGGAATTATTAAAGAATGAGGATACAGTAGCCATGCTGGCGCCATCGTTTCCTGCGGCATATCCCAAAATGGAAACCGGCAAACTGGTTGGTGCGTTACGCGCTTGTGGTTTTTCTCATGTTGTTGAAGTTGCCTTTGGAGCCGATCTTATAAATCGCGCTTATTTAAACCTGGTTAATGAAAAAAACAACCAGAAAGAACGGCCCTTTATTACAAGCTCTTGTCCTGCAATTTTTTCATATATTCAAATGTATGTACCAGAATTAATAAACGACCTTGCCCCGGTAGTATCACCCATGATTGCCATGGGCAGGGTTGTAAAAAAAATATATGGCGCCAATGTAAAAACTGTTTTTATTGGCCCCTGTACTGCGAAAAAAACGGAAATACGAGATGCAGAAGTCAAAGATGCTGTAGATGAAGTTTTAACCTTTCATGAACTTGAAGAACTTTGGGAAAAACTTGGTGTTGATCCTGAGAATTGTACCTGGAAGGATTTTGATCCACCGCATCCGTATTTGGGCAGCTTGTATCCCATTTCCGGTGGTTTTTTACGCAGCGCCGGTTTACCGCTAGATATTATGAACAAGGAAGTCATTTTGACCGAAGGTAAGCAACAAATTCTCAAACTGTTTGATTGTCTTAAAAATCAAGAAATCAAAGCCAGTCTGGTTGATGTGTTGTTTTGTGAAGGGTGTATAAATGGACCCTTTATGAACAAATCGGTTAATTATTTTACGCGTAAACAAAAAATTGTTCAGTATACAGCTTCACACCGGCAATCTACCAATTATATGTCATGGAAAAGTACCCTTGAGCAATGTCGAGATGTGGATGTGTTTAGAACATTTAAAGCACGCCCATGCAAAATGCCGATACCTTCAGACAAAGAGATCCGCTCCATTCTGGAAAAGATTGAAAAATTTGATCCGTCTGACGAGCTCAATTGCAGAGCCTGTGGTTATGACAGTTGCAGAGAATACGCCATTGCTGTTTATCAAGGGATAGCAGAAGATGCCATGTGTCTGCCGTTCATCATTGAAAAACAGCAACGCATGCAGCAGGAATTGAAAAATTCATTAGAGCAACTCGCGGAAACGCAGGAACAACTCATCCAGCATGAAAAGTTGGCATCTATTGGTCAACTTGCAGCAGGTGTAGCTCATGAAGTAAACAATCCTTTGGGATCCATTTTACTTTACGCACATCTTGTTCTGCAAAAAATGGAAGAGACTGATCCTCAGGCCAAAGACATGCGATTTATAATGGAAGAGACTAAACGGTGTCAAAAGATTGTTTCCGGATTGTTAAACTTTTCCAGACAAGGGAAGCTAAAGCTGAAAAAACACAACCTTTCCGAATTGATTGGCAAGATGATCTCTGTAATAGATAAACAACATTTATTTGAAAATATTGAGATTAAAGTAAATTTAGATCCGAATCTGCCACTGGTTGATATTGATGGAGATCAGATTTACCAGGTCTTTTTAAATCTTGCAATAAACGCCGCAGAAGCTATGCCCGATGGTGGTGTGTTGACAATATCGGCAACTACAGATTATGAAGCAAGTCGTGTTTGCCTTGAATTTAAAGATACGGGTGTTGGAATAGCTCAGGAAAATGTTGCAAAACTGTTTACACCCTTTTTTACGACCAAGCAAATTGGCAAAGGAACCGGTTTAGGACTTCCTATAGCTTATGGAATTTTAAAAATGCACAAGGGTAACATCAAAGTGCAGAGTACACCCGGTTACGGCACCAATTTTTTAATTGATTTACCAATGGCACTTGAAACTGTTCAAGCTGTAACAGGTCAATAAACTCTAGAGGAAAAATGAGTTATAAATTATTAATAATTGATGATGATGTTGATCTGGTCGAAATGAACCGTGCCTTTTTTACATCAAAGGGTTTCCGTGTATGCAAGGCCTATAACGGTTCAGATGGACTGAAACTTGTCAAATCCGAAAGACCGGATTTGGTTATACTCGACGTCATGATGACCGAAGTTGGTGAGGGCTTTGAAGTTGCCCGTGAAATTCGTAAAGATGATGATATTAAAGATACTTTGATCCTGATGATGACCAGTGTGAATCAGGAGCACAATTTTAATCTCACCATTGGCCCCGATGATAATTGGAACCCGGTTGATGATTTTATGGAAAAACCCGTTACACATACACAGTTGTATGATAAAGTAATTGAAATGTTGAAAATCAAGAATTAAAGGAAAATGTACGCATGGATAAAAAGATTTTAATGGTTGATGACGATACAGATTTGATCAATATTTATAAACCCGTTTTGGAAAAAGAAGGCTATACTGTAGAAACTGCTTATGACAGTGTAGAAGGTTTGGAAAAATTCAAAGAATTTAATCCACCTGTAGTTGTTGTTGACCTTGCAATGGAGCATTTTGATTCCGGTTTTGTACTTTGCCACAGAATCAAAAAACTGCCCAATACTGAAAACGTTCGTGTAATCATCATGACTTCAGCCGGTCACGATACCGGAATCCGTTTTTCTACCGATACAGATGAAGAGAAAAACTGGATCAAGGCAGATGATTATTTGGAAAAACCCATTTCTCCCAGAGATCTGGTACAATATTTAAGTGAAAAGATTTTTAAAGAACTTGAGGATTGAACAAGGTAAAATACTGGTCGTTGATGATGAATTGGGGATGCGTGAAGGCATTAGACGCATCCTCGAGATGTATGGTCACAATGTAGATACGGCCTCGAACGGTACAGAAGGCATTGAAAAGGGTATTGCCAACGAGTATGATCTGTACTTTATTGATTTACGTATGCCGGATGTGGAGGGTACGCAGGTATTACGTGAGATCAAACTGGTATACCCCGAAGCTATTTGTGTGATTGTAACAGCATATGCCTCAATTGAAACTGCTGTTGAAACCACACGACTGGGAGCTTACCAGTATATACCCAAGCCTTTTGAACCAGATGAACTGCAAATCCTGGTAAACCGTGCTCTTGAACGTCGCTGGTATATTTTAGAAGCCAGAAGATTACGTGAAGAGCAGGAAAGAAGATTGCTGCAGGTTGCTCATGAGCAATCGCGTATGCGCACCATTATTAATTCTTTGGATGATGGTATTATGGTTATCAACCAGGAAGGGCAGGTTGTACTTTTTAATCCCGGGTTTATAAAATTATTAAACGTTGAAAGCAAGATTGAAGTAGGCGATAAAGTTTGGCAGTTTTTGCCAGACGAGTTGAACAAACAATTGCGAGAGATCTTTAGCAAAAAAGAACAGGTTAAAGCAATACAGCAAGAGATTATAATTCATCCACCGGCAAAACTGGTGATAATGGCCAATACAACTCCTATTATAGACAAAGGCGAATTGTTGGGTGTTGTGTCTGTCTTGCGTGATATTTCTGAACTGAAAAAAATTGATATCATGCGTTCTCAATTTGTAGATATGGCTGCCCATGAATTAAAATCACCATTGTCTGCGGTACAGGGTTATCTTGAGCTGGTTGTAGATAAAACATTGGGCGATGATCCTGACTTGTATGAGAATTATTTAAAACGGTCATTAGATCGTACAAAATCGCTTGTAAACCTGATTAACGATTTGCTAAACGTTACCCGCCTGGAAGCTGGCAAGGTAAGACGCGAAATTAACAGACAGGATATTTCCGAGCTTTTATCTGAGCGGCTTAACTTTATGAAAAATGATATCAAGGAGCACAACCTTGAAGTCCGCATTAGTGGTACAGAACAATTGTTTGTTGACGCAGACCGAATTGATCTTCAACGTTTATTTACTCAAGTAATATCCAATGCAATTCAATACAATCGTGAGAACGGTTCCATAACCATAAACGGCAGTCGTAATGGTCATTATATTCGAATTGATGTTACCGATACCGGAATAGGGATGCGTCCTGAAGATAAAGAACGCTTGTTTGAAGATTTTTTCAGGGCCAAGAATGAACACACCCGAGAAATAACCGGTACCGGATTGGGTCTAACAATTGTTAAAAAAATTGTAGATGCATATGCCGGCAAGATCGAAATTGAAAGCGAGTATGAAAAAGGAACAACTTTTTCAGTGTTCCTGCCGGCTTCAAAAATGGAATAATTCATAATATGGGTTCGAATTTTTTGGAGGAAGGGAGATCCCATGGTATTGCAAGAGATCGTAAAAAAGTTAGATTTAAAAGTACTCAGTGGTGAACAGAATCTAAACAAAGAAGTAGATTTTGGTTACTTGTCTGATATTCTTAGTGATGCAATGGCTAATGCATTAAAAGGGTCATTGTGGATCACCAATCAAACACATGAAAACGTTATTGCAATTGTATTTTTCAAGTCTCTTGCCGGAGTTATCTTTCCTGAAGGATTGGTTCCTGACGATTCTGCCCTTGAAAAAGCCAAAGAAAAAAATATACCTGTTTTCAGCACAACCCTGTCTGCCTTTGATGTTGCAGGCCAATTATACGATTTTGGATTACGGGGGAGATAGGTGAATGCTGCAATGGTACAAAGCGGATTTGCATGTTCATACGGTCCTTTCGCCTTGTGCTGAATTGACAATGGGGCCTGTTGATATTGTAAAAACAGCCCTTGAACATGAACTGGATATCCTGGCAATTACGGATCACAACTCTGCAGAAAATACACAGGCTGTTGTTAAAGCCGCTGAAAATGAAAAGCTCTTTGTCATTCCTGGTATGGAAGTCTATACACGTGAAGATGCGCACTCTATATGTTTATTTCCGGACCTCGATGCTGTTGGGCATTTCCAAAGCTATATATATGAACATTTGATGCCTGGTGAATACGATGCATCCATGTTTGGTCCGCAATATGTTTGTGATTTTCAGGAAAATATTATTGATGAGAGTAAACGCATGTTTGCTCTGCCGGTGAGCCTGAATATTTATCAGGTTGCCAGTACGGTTGTAGATTTGAATGGTATCATTTATCCTGCGCATATTGATAGAAAATCGTACAGTTTGTTACGCTCATTGGGATTCATTCCCGACAATTTACCATTCGATGCGCTTGAAATTGCACAACCATTTGAGAATGTTTCAAAAAATCATCGTTTTTTACTCAATACTACCAAAAGTATCATTACAGCTTCTGATGCCCACGATATAAGCATGTTGGGTTCGAAATATACCTGGTTTTATATCGAAAAACCGGATTTTAAAGAGATTCGTAAAGCACTCAAAAAACAGGATGGACGTAAAACCTCTCTTGAACTTCCGGAGGAGATGAGCTAGATGCGTGAATTATCATTAAATATTTTGGATATTGTTACAAATTCCATAGAAGCAGAGGCTTCGCGCGTGATTTTGTTCATTGATGAATCTCATAACCAAAACCGATTGTCGGTAACGATACGTGACAATGGAAGAGGTATGGATGAAGTAACTCAGGCAAGAGTTATTGATCCCTTTGTTACCTCAAGAACCACACGTTCAGTAGGAATGGGATTACCATTCTGGAATCAGGCAGCAAATGAAGCCGGCGGACGAATGATTTTGAAATCGAAATTGGGTAAAGGTACAACTGTTACTGCTGATTTCAAGCTCAACAGTTTAAACCTGGCACCTTTGGGCGATATTGCCGGTACGGTTGTAAATTTGGTAATGGGTGCTGTTGATGTGCACTTTTGTTATCTTCACCGTACTGATCAGGGACTTTTATGCTTTGATTCATATTGGCTGCTTGCAAGAATGGCTGAACAAGATTGTGACTTTTTTGATATGGTTGTACCGGCAAAAAAACATATCAAATCAGAGTTGAAACGCATTCAAGTGAAAAGTAAAGTTTTATTAGATTAATAAAGTAAATAATAATTAGTAAGGGAGATTTTATAAAAAAAAGTGAACAAATGAATATAAACACTGTAAGATAAAAGGGAATTGATTCAATTTTTAGGGAAAAGAAATAGAAGCAATTCTTTAACAAGATGTTACACTGTTCGGAAAAGTAAACTGGATTAATTCACACGCAACGGGAAAAGAATGAGAATTAATTCGTATTTAACATAAACAAAACAAACAGGAGGTAAAGCAGTGAAAACATTAGCAGATCTCCGTGCTATCAAGGAGAAGGCAAAATCTCAGATGGCTGCACGGGAAAGCGATGCAAAATATCGCATAATTGTTTCCATGGGAACATGCGGGATCGCCGCTGGTTCACGTGACACAATGTCAGCGATTTTAGATGAGATTGAAAAGCGTGGTATCAAAGACGCTGTTGTTACGCAAACAGGTTGTTTGGGTTATTGTGATAATGAACCCATGCTGCAGATCGCTCAGGCAGATAAACCTACCGTTACATATGGTAAAGTAAATGCTGAAATAGCTCGTAAAATTATTGCAGAACATATTGTGAACGATACTGTAGTTTCGGAATATGTATTTAATTTAAACTAGACGATACCCGCAACGCTGGAAATTCAATCTATGGAGGTTGAGAATGCAAGATTTAACCAAGGTGGATGTTATTGTCAATAATTATGCTGACACAAAAACACCACTTATTTATATTTTAAAAGATGTTCAAAAAGAGTATGGTTCTCTCTCAGAACCCGTACTTACTCAAGTTGCAAAAGCTACCAATTTACCACTTTCAGATATTTATGGTGTAGCTACTTTTTATAGTCTGTTTAATACAGAAGATAAAGGTAAATATATTGTACGTTGCTGCAACAATGCTCCCTGCCATGTTAAAGGTTCCAAAGATGTTCTAGAAAAAATTAAAGAATATCTGGGTCTTGAAATGAATGAAACCACTACCGACAAGCTTTTTACTCTGGAATTTACAAGCTGTTTGGGACTTTGTGCGGTTGCACCGGTTATGATGATCAATGATGAAGTTTATGGTAATCTTACTCCGGAAAAAGCAGTGGCAATATTAAAAGACTATAAAATGAAAGGACAGGCAAATGCATAGGATTCACATACTTATTGCAATGGATGGACATACAATTGCCCAGGGCGCCCGTTCTGTCAAAGACGCATTGGAGCGCGAACTGAAAATGGCAGCGCTTGCCGATGAAGTCCGTGTTGTTGAAACCGGTAGTCTGGGTATTTATAATAAAGGTGTTGTTATGGTGGTTTTCCCTGACGCGGTATATTATGCCGGTGTCAAGGTTGAAGATGTTTCTGAAATCATCTCTGAACACCTGATCAAAGGTCGTAAAGTTGATCGTTTACAATATACAGATATTCCCGAAACCGAAACGACAGGTGTACCTGCACCACGTTTTGGAAAACAAGTACGCGTAGTATTGAAAAATGCCGGTGTTATTGATCCTGATAACATTGATGAATACATTGCTCATGACGGATATGAAGCATTTGGTAAAGCATTGACCGAAATGAACCCCGATGCTGTTCGCAGTACCGTTAAAGAATCCGGCCTGCAGGGACGTGGTGGTGCATTTTTTCCAACCGGTTTGAAATGGGATTTTGCTGCCAAAGAAACCGCTGAGCAAAAATACATTGTATGTAATGCTGACGAAGGTGAACCGGGTACATTCAAAGACCGTCTGATCCTTGAAGGTGATCCACATGCAGTTATTGAGGGAATGGCACTTGCTGGTTTTGCAGTTGGTGCAACCAAAGGTTATGTTTATATTCGTGGTGAATACCGCATGTCCATCGATCGGATGCAGCGCGCTATTGATCAGGCCAAAGAAAACGGATTGCTGGGTGATAATCTGTTTGGTACAGATTTTTCATTTGATCTTGAAATTCGTGAAGGGGCCGGCGCTTATATCTGTGGTGAGGAGACCGCATTAATAGAATCCATTGAAGGAAAACGCGGAGAACCACGCGATAAACCGCCGTTTCCACCTTCCGAAGGTCTGTGGGGAAAACCGACCATCGTAAATAACGTGGAAACACTTGCGAATATTCCTCAGATTATCTTAAAAGGCGCCGAGTGGTATAAATCACTGGGCACTGAAAAAAGCCCGGGTACCAAGGTATTTACCATGGTTGGCAATATCAATAATCCCGGCCTTATTGAAGTACCCATGGGTATTACCCTGCGAGAAATTATTTATGACATCGGTCAGGGCATTCCCAATGGTAAAGGTTTTAAACTTGCCCAAATGGGTGGAACTACTGGTGGTATTTTAACCTCCGAACATCTGGATCTGCCATTGGCAGCTGAAAACTTGCGCGAAATTGGCTCAGGTTTGGGTTCAGGTGCTTTACTGGTTGTTGATGAAGATCAGGAAATTGTTGATCTGGTAACCAATTTTGTAGAATTCTTTAATCATGAATCTTGTGGTAAATGTACACTCTGCCGCGAAGGAACAGGCCGTTTATTGGAACGACTTGAAAAATTGAGCAGTGGTGAAGGCGAGATCAAAGACATCGATATGATTGAAGAACTTGCAGTTGTAATGATGAAGGGTGCGTTCTGTGGATTAGGTCAGGCTGCTCCTGTACCTATTTTGGGAACACTGAAACATTTCCGCCCTGAATTCGAAAAACTGGTAAAACAACCGGAAGCTGTGGCATAACAAATAATGTACGTTGAGTTTAACGTTATAATACGCACAATGGAGGTTAAATGTGGAAAATATCACATTAACAATAGATGGTAAAACAGTAACAGTACCCAAGGGTACGACTGTTCTAGAAGCAGCAGAAAAATTAAATATTAAAATACCCCGTTTATGCTATCATCCTGATTTACCGCCGGTATCTGCATGTCGTTTATGTGTTGTAGAGGTCGAAGGTGATCGTTTGTTACGCACTGCTTGCTCATGGCAATGTCAGGAGGGGATGAAAGTTTCAACACGCACACAAACTGTTCGCGACTCTCGTAAAATGGCGCTCGAGTTGTTGTTGTCTCGTCACCCCATGAAATGTACTGAATGTGTTCGCAATAATTTCTGTGAATTGCAGGATGCCGCAGAACAATTGGGCTTGCGTGAAAATCGTTTTGAATACCATGAACGTAAAGGTGAACTGGATCTTTCCAGTGCCGCTATCGTTCGTGATCCTTCCAAATGTATCTTGTGCCGCCGTTGTATCCAGACTTGTGAACTGGTACAGAGCGTTAGCGCAATTGGTCTTGAAGGCCGTGGATACGAAGTTTGGGTTGATACTCCATTTGGTAAAGGCATTGGCGATGTTGCTTGTGTTTCCTGTGGTCAATGTATCGATCGTTGTCCTGTTGGTGCATTGTATGAAAATGATCATACAGCACGCGTTTGGGCTGCTTTGGATGATCCAACAAAACATGTTGTTGTTCAAACTGCACCCGCGGTTCGCGCGTCAATCGGTGAAATGTTTGGAATGGCACCTGGTTCTCTGGTAACCAACCAGTTTGTAACCGGTTTGAGAATGCTGGGATTCGATAAAGTTTTTGATACAGACTTTACCGCAGATTTAACCATTATGGAAGAAGGTACCGAGCTGTTGGGTCGTGTAAAAAATGGTGGTACTTTGCCATTGTTAACTTCATGTAGCCCCGGCTGGATTAATTTTATTGAACATTTTTATCCTGATTTACTGCCGCATGTATCTTCTTGTAAATCACCTCAGCAGATGTTTGGCGCTTTGGCTAAAACATATTATGCTGAAAAGAATGGCATTGATCCCAAAGATATTTATTGTGTATCCATCATGCCTTGTACAGCTAAAAAATATGAATGTGGTCGTCCGGAAATGAATGACAGTGGTTTTCAGGATGTGGACGCTGTATTAACCACCCGTGAAGCGGCTGTTATGATGAAACAGGTTGGTATCAATTTACCTGACCTGCATGAAGAAGATTACGATGATCCATTGGGTATCTCTACAGGTGCTGCTGTTATTTTTGGTAATACCGGTGGTGTAATGGAAGCTGCATTACGTACCGTTTATGAAATTGTTACTGAAAAAACACTTGATGATGTAGAGATCAAAGATGTTCGCGGTTTAGAAGGTATTAAAGAAGCAGAAATAGACCTAAACGGTTTAAAAGTTAAAGCTGCTGTTTCTAACGGTTTGGCAAATGCACGCAAATTGTTAGACAAAATTGCAGCCGGTGAAGCTGAATATCATTTTATTGAAATTATGGCTTGCCCCGGTGGATGTATTGGTGGTGGTGGTCAACCGATCCCAACTTCCGAAGATATCCGCAAGAAACGCGCTGAAGCTATTTATCTGCAGGACCGCAAAATGGAGATCCGTAAATCTCATGAGAATCCTGCTGTTATAAAATTGTATGAAGAATGGCTGGGTGAACCTAATGGTCACAAAGCACATGAACTGCTTCATACACATTATGATAAAAAAAGCATCTATAAAGAAAACGCAGCATAATTGCAAAGGGAAAGGCTTTAGCCTTTCCCTTTTTTCTTGTTTGTAACAGAACCTTTTTATATATTGTGCAAAAACCAGGGAAAATTCCATAAAATATCCAATTAAAGGAGTAAAGAATTGACCCAAAATGATAAAGCTTTAATACTTGTAATAAATCCTGGCTCAACTTCAACCAAAGTTGCATTGTATGCAGGTAAAGAGGTAATAGCTTCAGAGAACATTAAACATGATGAGCGAGAACTCGGCAGGTTTAATTCTCTTTGGAGCCAGTTTGAATACCGTACAAATGCTATTGAAGATTTCCTTGCAGATCAGGGATTAGCTGATCCCCTTGATGCAGTTGTTGGACGTGGTGGAATTCTAAAACCACTCAAACGGGGAACTTATAAAGTTAATCAACAGATGATCAAAGATGCGCGTGAAGGGCACAGGGGTGCACATGTATCCAATTTAGGATGTGCGCTGGCAGATAAAATTGCAACAAAATATGGTTGTCCTGCGTATACAGTTGACCCTGTATCTGTTGATGAGTTTGAACCCGTAGCCAGATATTCCGGGCATCCGTTAATGGAAAGACGTTCATTGTCACATTCTTTGAATTTAAGGGCCGCTACATACTGGGCGGCTGAAAAGCTGAATATAGATGCCAGTAAAAATAATTTCATTGTTGCGCATTTAGGAGGAGGCATCTCTATTGCTCCTGTTCGAAATGGCAGGGTGATTGATGTGAACGATGCTTCCAGCGCCGGCCCATTTTCACCTGAACGTACTGGCGCATTGCCACTTATGCCCTTTATTGATATGTGTTTTTCAGGCAAATATGCCAATCATGATATGAAAGAACTGGTCATGAGCAAGGGCGGATTAAAAGCATACCTTGGAACAAAAGATATGCAGGTAATTGAGCAACGCATTCAGGATGGTGATGAATTGGCAAAGAATGTTTTTTTTGCCATGTGCTATCAGATTGCCAAAGAGATTGGAGCAATGGCAACAGTGGTTAATGGAGATGTAAAAGCTATTGTCTTGACTGGTGGACTTGCAAATTCAAATCGATTAATTACCGAAGTTACCGGACGTGTTATGTTTATTGCACCTGTCTTTGTTTTTCCCGGCGAATTGGAAATGGATGCAATGGCCCAGGGAGTTTTGCGAGTATTAAATGGTCAGGAAGAGTTGAGAGAGTATTGAACCAGGTTTGCATGTGATTAACAAGAAATATTATTTTTTAATTGTTCTAGCCAACACTGTTTTATTTGCACTGTTGGTAATTGTTCCATTGTTTAACAGGGGAATGGAATATGTATCTCTTTACAGACAGGCTTTTGTTGAACCTTTTCCCAGAATAGAGCTGGATGATCACAAACTTGTTTTTCTGGATCCTGTACCTGTCAAATTGACTATCGGGAATTCGGTAGAGATTATTTGTGAAAAAGAACCTGATCTTGATTATTTTGAATCAACCGTTCAAAACTCTGTATTAATTTCTGAAAGCCTGCTGGTCTTAAAAACCAATAATGATATAGAGAGCATTAAAGTCAGTGAACTTGAGATTGATTCAGATGAACCCATTGTTATAGAACCCTTGAAGGTTAGTAGCTTTATTCATAAATATTCAAAATCTTTGATGATTTTAGCAACTATAGTTGTTTCTTTGCTTTGTTATTTGGTTCTATTGTTAATAGTTGTTATTGGCGGTGGTATTGGATTCATGATCGATGCTTTTCAGGATGGAAATCTTGGATTTACTTTTTTTACCAATATTTCTGCTTTATTGTTTTTAATAATGTCTGGTATTATTTTCTTGTTGTTTAAAATGCATATCGTTCTTTTGAAAAGTCCTATTCATAATTTAATATTGATATATTTGCTAATGGCAGGTATAACCGTATTGATCAGAAAAAATGTACCCCTTGTAAATGGAACATTAGAGGATTAGTAGTGTTTTATAATAAAGATTTTTCAAGAAATATTTGCAAAAGACCTTTTTTTTTATCACATTGTTTTTTATGGATTTTAATAAAAAAATTAAAGTAAATATCATTTGAAACGATCATATCATACTTTTATAGAATTTCTTGTACACCTGCATGGACTTGCTGAATTGTTTGGCAGGGCTACCTACAATATTTTTAGCCGCCCATTTTATATCAAAGACACATTTGATCAAATGCACAGCATTGGAGTGCGTTCATTACTGATTATCTTGATGACTTCCGGGTTTACGGGTATGGTATTGACCCTGCAATCCGGTTATGAGATGGCAGTTTATGGCGCAAAAATGTATGTAGGAACTTTGGTCAGTGTTTCACTGGTGCGTGAACTGGGACCCGTTTTGGTTTCTTTGGTTGTTGCCGGGCGAGTAGGAGCTGGTATTGCGGCAGAATTGGGATCTATGAAAGTTACTGAACAGCTGGATGCTATGAAGGCCCTGGGAACCAATCCTATCCGTAAACTAGCATCAACCCGTTTAAAAGCTTTAGCTATTATGCTACCGGTTTTAACAGTTATTGGCGATATGGTTGGGATTTTAGGTGGTCTGGTAATAGCCACAAGTTCGTTAGGAATCAGTTCATCATTTTACTGGAAAACGGTAACACGTGCTTTGGGTTTTGGTGATTTGATTACAGGTATGATAAAGCCTTTTGTATTTGGTATAACCATAGCAATTGTGAGCTGCTATATGGGCTTTAATGCACAGGGAGGTACCAAAGGTGTTGGTGAAGCTACTACACAATCTGTTGTTGTTTCTTCAATATTGATTTTTGTATTGGACTTTTTTATAACAAAGCTGATTTTGTCAATTTCGTGGATGTAGAATTTGATGATAGAGAACCGAGACTATATAATTGATTTTCAAAATGTTTATAAATCCTTTGGAGATAAACATGTGCTGCAGGGATTGAATCTTTCCATTTATCGTGGTGAAACGCTGGTTATTTTGGGACGCAGCGGATGTGGAAAAAGTGTAATGTTGAAAATTTTACTCGGTTTATTACCTGCGGATTCTGGGCAGGTATATGTTGATGGAGATGAGATTACTGAATTGCAGGAAAACGCATTGTTTCCTATACGACAAAAAATTGGCATGCTCTTTCAAGGTGCGGCATTGTTTGATTCCTTAACTGTTGGTGATAATGTTGGCTATTCTTTAAAAGAACACACCAAAATGAAACCGGTACAAATAGAAGAAATTGTTAAAAGAAATCTGGAATTTGTAGATCTTAAAGGTACAGAAAAATTAATGCCTGCCAGTTTATCAGGCGGAATGAAAAAAAGAGCAGCCCTTGCGCGTGCTATGGCAAGCCAGCCACAGATCATGTTATATGATGAGCCTACAACCGGATTGGATCCGATTACGGCTACGACTATTAATGCATTGATTCGAAAAACTCAAAAAGAACTGGGTGTTACATCCATAGTAGTAACCCACGAGTTGGATAGTGGCTTTAGTGTAGCTGATCGGGTTGCGGTTATTAATGATGGCGCAATTATTGAAATAGGTACTATTGCGGAAATTAAATCAAGTAAAAATGAATTTGTTCAACGATTTATAGCGGGTCCAAAATGAGTAATAGAGAACAAGCCGAAAAACGGCATGAAATTAAAGTGGGTATTACAATACTTGTTGGAATAGCAATTATTATATTTGCAATTATGTCTGTGGGAAACCAACAAGGACTTTTGAATGACCGTTATCAATTGCGGGTTTTAATGTCCCGGGTGAATGGTCTGCAATCCGGAGCTCCGGTACGTCTTGCTGGTGTTAGAGTGGGAAGTGTTGTGGGTGTGGATTTTTCCAGTGACCTGGAAGACCAAAAGATTGAAGTTGTACTGGAAATCGATAAAACAGTACAAAACCGCATTCGTCAGGATTCTGAAGCACACATTGGTACACTGGGTCTTTTAGGAGACAAGTTTATTGGCTTGACCATGGGATCACTTGATCAGCCTGTATTGCAAAATAATGAATTGTTGAAAAGTTCTGACCCAATAGATGTTGAAAAAATTATTGATGAAGGTGTAAATGTTGTTAATGGTCTCAAGCGTGCAACCAAAGAGATTGAAGAGATTAGCGGTAAAATTAATTCCGGTAAAGGTACGTTGGGTTTGATTGTGAATGATCCACGTATTTATTTTAGTCTTGACCGTTTATTGAACCTGGTTGAGCTGATTGGCTCGCAAGTTGCAAACAGTGAAGGTACTTTAAACATGCTGCTTAATGACTCTACTTTTGCCATCAATATTGCAGAGTCTGTTAAAAATATGAGAGAATTGTCAGATAGTTTGAAAACCGGACAAGGTACAGCGGCCAGATTAATTTCTGATCCTGAAATGTATAACAAGATTGATACATCGGTCTCTAAGCTGAATTCAATCATTACAAAAATTGAAAAGGGTGAAGGTTCTGTAGGTAAGGCTATAAGTAATGAAGACCTGTATAACGATATGACCCGTATTACTACAGAACTTGACAGTCTGGTCAAAGATGTTCGTAAAAATCCACAACGCTACTTGAAGGTTGAAATTTTTTAGAAATGAGTATTGAAGATAAAATTATTTTCGATAAAGCCGAACAGCAACGTCTTGATAAATGGCTAAATATTTCCTGCTTGTTTAAAACGCGGGCCCAGGCAACCCGTGCCTGTGATGACCGTAAAGTCAAAGTCAATAATGAGGTTGCAAAACCCTCAAAAATGATACATATTGGGGATGTATTGACTATCAAGCAAAAAGGTGGTCAATATATCAACTATACAATTTCCGGGCTTGCGCATAAAAATGTGTCTGCAAAAGATGCCCGAGAAATGTATGTCAAGGAGGAATTAGAATTATCAGATGAAGCTAAAGAGCTAATTGGTCTTCACTATAAATCAACAAAACAGTTGAAACCTAAATATAAAGGCCGGCCAACCAAAAAGGAACGCCGCAAGATGGATAAGGTTAAGAATGATCCATTATCATGGATGAGTTAGGACCCGAACTTTATGTACGATTTTCATTCCGATAAAAAGCACTATTTTGAAATGCAATACAACAACTCCCGCGATTCAATAATCCCATTTATATCTCCCTATTTAAATCTGAATAATCAAACCCATGTTTTGGAAATTGGCTGTGCCGAAGCCGGTGTTTTAAAATCCTTTTTGGATTACGGCTGTCAGTGTGTGGGCGTTGAGCTTTCTCCCAGCCGCGTTGAACTTGCCAAGGAATTTACCAGAGCAGAATACGAATCAGGGCAGGTGAGGTTTTTTTCTAAAAATATATATGATGTGGATTTTGATACTGAAATTGAAACAAAGTTTGATCTTGTTATTCTCAAAGATGTGATTGAACACATTCATGATCAGGAACGTTTTATGGCTCGTTTACTTGATTTTCTGAATCCTGGTGGATTTGTATTTTTTGGTTTTCCTCCTTTTGCCATGCCTTTTGGCGGACATCAGCAAATCTGTGTAAACCGTTTTGCCGCCAAGCTGCCTTATTATCATCTTTTGCCTGAATTTATGTACAGATTTATTTTAAAACGCTTTGGTGAAACGGATGATAAAATTGAGGCATTGTTAGAAATTAAAGAAACGGGTATCTCTATAGAGCGTTTTGAACGAATTTTTAAAAGAAATCAATACAAACTCATCAAACGGTTATTTTATTTTGTTGCACCGATTTATAAATATAAATTCAATATGAAGCCAAGGCTGCAGAATGGTTTCATATCCCGTTTGCTATACATTAGGGATTTTGTAACCATGTCTGCGTATTATATAATCCAAAAACCACACAAAAATGGGAGGGCGTGATGCCAAATTCCAGTGTGTTCGACATGGCTCTTGAGCAGTTAGAGTCTGCTGCAACAAAACTCAACCTCAGCCCAAGCACGTTAGGTGTGCTTAGCTTTCCGGAACGGGCTTTGACCGTCGCTCTTCCGGTAGTTATGGATGACGGCCGGATTGAAGTGTTTTGTGGTTACCGGGTTCAACATTCCCATGCGCGAGGTCCCTGTAAGGGCGGTATCCGATTTCATCAGGGTGTAAATCTTGACGAGGTGAAAGCGCTGGCAATGTGGATGACCTGGAAATGTGCGGTGGTAAATATACCTTATGGTGGTGGTAAAGGTGGTGTGCAGGTAGATCCTACCCTGTTATCTCCTGATGAACTTCGCAGACTGACAAGGCGATATACCGTTGCTATCATGCCTATTATTGGTCCCCATCAGGATATCCCCGCTCCCGATGTTGGCACAAATGCCGAAACAATGGGTTATATTATGGATACTGTCAGTATGTTCCACGGTTCAACCGTCCTGGACATTGTGACAGGTAAATCTATAGAACTGGGAGGTTCACTGGGTAGACGTGAGGCTACCGGTCGGGGTGTTATGTTCAATACACTTGAGCTTTTAAAACGACTGGGAAAAGATCCTAAACAAACAAGTGTAGCTATTCAGGGTTTTGGTAATGTAGGTTCAGTTAGTGCTGACCTGTTGGCAAAAGAAGGATGTAAAGTACATGCAGTTAGTGATGTTACCGGTGCATATTTTTGTCCTGATGGATTGCCAATTTCTGATATGATTGAACATTGCCAGAAAAATCGCCATCATCACCTGGAAGGCTTTTCTGCACCCGGTGTAAGCAAAATTGACCCGTCAGAGATTTTTGAACTGGATGTAGATGTTATTGTACCTGCTGCGTTGGAAAAACAGATCACAATTGATAATTGTGAAAAGATCAAGGCATATGCTATTGTTGAAGGCGCTAACGGTCCTACAACCCCCGAAGCTGAAAGATATCTTGTAGAAAAAGGAAAGTATGTCGTTCCGGATATTTTAGCCAATAGCGGTGGTGTTGTAGTATCCTATTTTGAATGGGTACAGAGTATCCAATCCTTTTTCTGGGATGAAGATGAAGTAAATCAGAACTTGCGCAGGGTAATGGTACAAAGTTTTGATGCTGTTTGGAAATTGTCGCAACAGGAAAAAACTGATTTGAGAAATGCTGCAATGATGATTGCTGTGCAGCGGGTAGCCAAAGCAGTTGAAGCTCGCGGTATTTTTCCATAATAGAAAATTTACAGGAGATTTTATGAAAGTAACTATCGGTAATCAGGAATATTTTAAAGGAATCGGAAAAATCGAATACGAAGGTCCTGAATCCCGAAATCCCTTGGCATTCAGATACTATGATGAAAACAAGGTGGTTGCAGGCAAAACCATGAAAGAGCATTTTCGTTTTGCTGTCGCATACTGGCATACCTTTTGTGGAACGGGTGAAGACCCTTTTGGCCCGGGTACCCAGGATTTCCCCTGGGCGGTCAATAATGACCCCGTTCAGGCTGCAAAAGAAAAGCTTGATGCAGCATTTGAATTTATTTCAAAACTGGGACTGCCATATTATTGTTTTCATGATCGCGATCTGGCCCCTGAAGGCAGTACAGTTTCTGAATCTGAAAAGAATTTACAGGAGCTGACTGCACTGGCAAAGCTGAAACAACAGGAGTCTGGTATTCAGTTATTGTGGGGAACAGCAAATGTGTTTTCACATCCCCGGTATATGAATGGCGCTTCAACAAATCCGGATTTTAAAGTGTTGACGCATGCGGCTGCGCAGGTCAAAGCCGCGCTCGAAGCTACAGTTGAGCTGGGTGGTTCCAATTATGTATTTTGGGGTGGAAGGGAAGGTTACTTTAGTCTTTTAAATACTGACATGAAACGCGAACAGGAACATCTGGCAATGTTCCTGACAAAAGCAAAAGAGTATGGACGCAAAATAGGTTTCAATGGTACTTTTTTGATTGAACCCAAACCTATGGAGCCTACGAAACACCAATACGATTTTGATACTGCAACGGTGATTGGTTTTTTACGCCAGTATGGGCTTGATAAAGATTTTAAAATCAATATTGAAAATAACCATGCTACACTGGCAGGACATACTTTTGCGCATGAGTTACAAGTTGCCGCTAACGCCAATATGTTAGGCAGTTTGGATGTGAATCAGGGTGATCCACATAACGGATGGGACACTGATGAGTTCTGGCATTCCATTCAGGATGCAGTAGAAACCATGCTGGTACTATTACCAGCCGGAGGTTTGGGAAACGGTGGTATGAACTTTGACGCTAAAACCAGACGCAGTTCTACAGATCTTGAAGATATTTTTATTTCGCATATCAACTCTATCGATACAATTGCCAAAGCATTGTTGATTGCAGATAAAATTATTACGGAAACTGATTACCTTGCAATGAAAAAAGAGCGCTATTCCAGTTATGATACGGGTATGGGCGCCAAGTTTGAGCGAGGTGAGCTGGAGCTTGATGATCTTGCAACCATTGCCGCAAGTATAGGTGAACCTCAAAAGAAAAGTGGCAAGCAGGAACTCTATGAACGGATTGTAAACCAGTTTATTATTTAACTGTTAAAAGCCCAAAGTTTGACTTTGGGCTTGTTTTTTTTTATTTTGCTTTGTAAGTTGTTTGTTGCCTGATGGGATTTAATTCTCTCGCTTGGGTGTTTATATAAAAAACATTTGGGAGAAAACCATGTTTAGGCATATACTTTTAATGACTGTCTTGTTTTCGGTTGTTTTGATATACGCTATGGATGAAGGTCGTAAAGTTGCAAGCGTAATGGTTATGCCGGATATTGGTGAAAAATCAACAAACGTAGACAGTTTCATGATTGATTTCAGGTTTAATGGTGAGGGTACATATCTGAAATCAGATTATCCTCAAGTGGATTTTTTACCACTTGAAACCGGTGAAAATATCCGGTTCGATACAATTCAATGGGTTACGTTTAAAGGTGTTCGGGTAACCTGGAAGAAATATATTGTAGCGCAGGATCGCAAAAATTATAATGATATAGAAAGTGATGGATACCGATACTGGAGTGAAATTGAAGTCGATTGCGTAGTGATGGATAATCTAGGGAATTTAATTCATTCACGGCTTAAAAGGCCTGAAATGTCTGATGTTTTTCTTGTTGGTCAGACTGTACGTGGTAATTTTTTACTTCAAATCGATCAGGAAAATGGTAAAACAACCCGGGTCGATTTTAATAAACCGGTACTTCAGTGTTCAAGTCATTCGGAACATGTATTTCACAATTCCGAGTGGAAGTTTTGCCCTTTTTGCGGCAGTACTTTGAATCTAGTAAATATTAAATAACAGGAAAGAATATATTATGGGCCAAATTAGAAATCCACAACCTGTATTGTTGTTATGTGCAATATGTTATAAAAATGAGCAAGATAGAAAAATTGCTGAAGAAGGTTTGATTACTTTATACGGTCCGATAGATGATAAAAGCAATATTTTTGATTTCAGCCATACTAATTACTATGCTGAAGAGATGGGTAAAGAGCTGAAAAAATATTATGTAACATTTCAAAACTATATTGATCCTTCAGATATTGTTAATACTAAAATTGAAACAAATTCTATTGAAGAAGAATTGAGCGACAATAATAACCGAAGAATAAATCTGGATCCTGGATATATTGAAGTACCCAAACTGGTGCTGGCAACTACAAAGAATTTTAGTCACCGTATCTATATTGGAAATGGTATTTATGGTGATGTTCAACTTTTTTGGCAGGGAGGTACCTTTCAGGCAAATCCATGGACTTATCCGGATTATTACGATAAAGAGAATTTACAGTTTTTTGTTAAAGCTAGAAATAAATACTTTGAAAATATACAAAAGGGAGAATAGTCATTGTCCATTAGTTACAAAGATTCAGGCGTAGACCTGCAGGCAGCAGAAGCCTCTACGAAAAAGATTTCCGCCCTGGCAAAATCCACTTTTAATGATAATGTATTAAAAGGTATTGGATTGTTCTCAGGATTTTATTCACTAGATATAAAAAAATACCCCGAGCCTATTATTGTATCCAGTGTTGATGGTGTAGGCACAAAGTTAAAAATCGCATTTTCCATGGATCGGCACGATTCGGTAGGCCAGGATCTGGTTAATCATTGTGTGAATGACATAATGGTATGCGGTTCAGATCCCCTGTTTTTTCTTGATTATATTGGAACTTTGGATCTGAAACCAGAAAAAGCTGAACAGATTGTCAAGGGTATGTCTGACGGATGTAAATTGAATGGTTGTTCCCTTGTTGGCGGTGAAACTGCAGAAATGCCGGGCTTTTATTCAGCCGGAGAGTATGACCTGGTAGGTTCAATCGTTGGAGTTATTAATAAACCCGATATTATTGACGGCAGCAAAATAGCTCCCGGCAATGTACTTCTGGGCCTTCCTTCAAATGGATTGCACACCAATGGTTACTCTATGGCGAGAAAAGTGTTGCTTGAGCATAAAAAAGTGGATCTGAAAGCGCCTGTTGATGAACTGGGCGGCATGAACTGGGGAGATTCATTACTCAAAGTTCATAAAAGTTATGCCAATGCTATCAAAGCCGTAAGAAGGATGCCGGAAATTAATGGAATTAGCCATATAACCGGTGGTGGAATTGAAGGCAATACTAAACGGTTGCTGCGTGACAACCTATCAATGGATGTAGATTGGAACAGTTGGACGGTGTTACCCGAATTCAAACTGATTCAAGAGTTTGGAAATGTTACTGATGAAGAAATGAGAAAAACATTTAATTTGGGTATCGGTCTGGTTTTTGTTGTTGAACAAGATGCTGTTTCAAAAGTAACAGATGCGTTAAAAGCAGTGAATGAAGAACCGGTTGTTATGGGTAAAATAAATTAAGAGAAAATGAATGCCAAATTTAGATATAGCAATATTGGGTGCGGGAAGTTGGGGATTTGCAATCGCCAATGTATGTGCAAGTAATGGCCACCGAGTAAGATTGTGGGAGTTTGATAAAGAAGCAGCAGAATCTTTGCAGCGCACCCGCATGCGTGAAAGTGTATTAAAATCTGCAATTTTAAATGATACTATACATGTTACCAATTGTTTATCAGATGCAGTAAAAAGTGCCAATCTTATTTTCCTTATTACCCCATCGCATGTAACTCGCAATGTATTAAAAGAACTTGCAAAAAATGAAATTGACAGCAATACAATTGTTATCAGTTGCGTCAAAGGAATTGAGAATGATTCTCTGATGCGGATTTCGGAAATCTTTCATGAGGAATTACCAACTCATCCTGTTGAAAATTTTGCAGTTCTATCTGGACCCAGTCATGCGGAAGAAGTAAGTCGAAATATTCCAACTGCTGTGGTTGTCGCTTCAACAGATGAAAAAACTGCGCTACAAATTCAGGAAGCTGTTAATACACCCACATTTCGTATTTATACCAGTGTCGATGTTGCCGGAGTTGAACTGGGTGGTGCTTTAAAAAATGTAATAGCTATTGCGGCAGGAATTTGTGATGGCGCAGGATTCGGAGATAATACAAAGGCCGCATTACAACCACGTGGTCTGGCTGAGATCATCAGGTTGGGCCGCAAGTTTGATGCTGATCCTCACACATTTTCAGGACTGTCTGGTATGGGTGATTTAATTGTAACCTGTATGAGTCGTCACAGTCGTAACCGTCATGTAGGCGAGCAGATTGGTAGTGGTTTGTCTCTTGATGATGTATTGGGTAATATGACCATGGTTGCGGAAGGTGTAAAAACCTGCCGATCTACGGTCGAGCTGGCAAAGAAACTTGATGTTGAAATGCCTATCTGCTTTGAAGTATATAATGTTCTTTTTGCAAACAAGGAACCCAGAATGGCTCTGCAGGATTTAATGACCCGGGATGTAAAACCTGAGGTCTGGTTTTAAACGAGAGGTACGATATGTTTAAAAATATCATGCTTGCCGTTGACGGATCTACTTATACGGATCCAGTTTTATCTATGGGTATTGAATTGGCCCGTGCTTTTAATAGCTATTTGCGCGTATTGTCTGTTGCAGATATACGTGTTTTTGAATGGGCCACTGCAATTGGTTCTGATGGTTTTGTGCCAATAGCTCCTACAGGTCTTTACCAAAAAGAATCCATGCGTTTGCTTGAAGAAAAATGTGATAAAGTGCTTGAAAAAACCTCACAGATTTTGAATGAAAGCCGGGTATTGTTTGAAACTGAAAAGATGGTAGCTTCTCCGGCTAATGCTATTTTAGAACGTTCTCATCTTTCTGATCTGGTTATATTGGGCAAGTGCGGTGAATTTTCCCGCTGGGACCAACAGAGACTGGGCGCTACTATTCAAATTGTGAGTCGTAATATACACAAGCCGGTAATTGTAACTGATAAAGAGAGCCGGTCAATTAATCATATTCTTATCGGTTATGATGGAAGTCCCAATGCTAACCAGGCTTTACAGTTTTCGGGTCACCTGGCTGAAAAATTACACTCTCGTGTTACGCTTTTATCTGTGACAGATGATGAAAAAATAGGTCAGCACTATATAAACGAAGCTCGAGATTATTTGAAAAATTATAATATAGAACTAGATCATATTGTCTTACCCGGAACACCGGACAAAGAAATTGTAAAGTTCGCCAAAGAGAATAAAGTAGATTTAATAGCCATTGGCGCTTACGGTCATTCCAAACTCCGTGAGATGCTGTTAGGCAGTAATACAGAACACATTTTAAGGCATTCAAGCTGCCATGTCATGCTGGCAAGGTAGTGATAATCAGTAGAAGAAAGGAATCAGGTTCATGGCTGAAAAAGTATTTATTTCAGAACTGCAATCGTACATTGGTAAAGAAGTTACTATCTCTGGTTGGTTATACAACAAGACCGGTAAAGGTAAACTTGCTTTTTTAATGATGCGAGACGGAACAGGGTTGGTACAGGCAGTCGTCTTTAAAGGTAATGTGGATGAAGAGACGTTTGAACAATGTCAGCATCTTTCGCAGGAAAGCGCATTACATGTTACCGGTACAGTAGCGGAAGACAAGCGTGCAAAGGGAGGATGTGAGATCCAGGTCAGTTCGGTAAAAATTGTTCACAAAGCCGAAGAATACCCGATTTCTCCAAAAGAACATGGTGTGGAATTTTTAATGGAGCATCGTGATTTGTGGCTGCGTTCATCCCAGCAGCACGCGATTATCAAAGTACGCCATGAGATTATTAAATCATGTCGGGATTATTTTGACAATAATGGCTTTACCCTGGTAGATGCACCCATTTTTACACCTTCAGCCTGTGAAGGTACAACTAATCTTTTTGAAGTAAATTATTTTGATGAAAAGGCTTATCTTACCCAGAGCGGCCAGTTATACATGGAACCTGCTGCATCTGCATTTGGTAAAGCATATTGTTTTGGTCCTACGTTTAGGGCTGAAAAATCTAAAACTCGTCGTCATTTGACAGAATTTTGGATGGTTGAGCCCGAAATGGCCTATTGTGATCTGTATCAGGATATGGATATGGCCGAAGGGCTTGTAAGCTATATTGTCGAACGGGTTTTAGAAAATCGTCGTGATGAACTTGAGATCTTGGAGCGTGACATTGCTCCACTGGAAAAAGTTGTAAAGCCTTTCCCCAGAATTGATTATGATGATGCCGCTAAAATTCTAAAAGATGCAGAAGCTGAATTCGTTTATGGTGATGATTTTGGCGGTGCTGATGAAACCATCATTTCCGGGAAATATGACAAGCCGGTTATGATTACCCATTACCCGGCAAATATTAAAGCGTTCTATATGAAAAATGATCCTGAACGTCCTGACCGCGCATTGTGTGTGGATATGATTGCACCTGAAGGTTATGGAGAGATCATTGGTGGTGGTCAACGTGAAGATGATTACGATACGTTGATGAAAAAGATTGAAGCACATGAACTTCCAATGGAAAATTTTAAATGGTATTTGGATGTTCGTCGTTATGGTAGTGTGCCACATGCCGGTTTTGGTTTGGGTATTGAAAGAACCGTTGCATGGCTTTGCGGTAGACAGCACGTTCGTGAAACCATTCCGTTTCCAAGAATGTTGTACCGTCTGTATCCGTAATTTACTAGGTGTTTTATAAATGAAAACTGCAGCACATATAATTGTGAGCGGTGAAGTTCAGGGAGTGGGCTTTCGTTACTATGCGTTACGTGAAGCCCAGGCCCTGGGAATTACCGGATACGTACGCAATAGAGTTGATGGTAGTGTTGAAAGCTTTGCTGAAGGCCAAAGACCTTATATTGAAGCATATATCAGTGCGCTTGAGAGAGGACCCCGGTTTTCTGATGTTACATATGTGAATGTGAGCTGGCAGTCCTGTGAAAATAAATACAAGAATTTTAGTATAGAACGATAAAGGAAAATTAATGATGGATTTGGATTCAACTTTGAGACGGGTAAAGGATTTTCCCAAACCTGGAATTAATTTTATTGATATAACCACCTTACTTGATGATCCCAAAGCTTTTCAGGAATCTATAAAACAAATGGAAGATCATTTCAAAAATGAAGAGATTGATGTGGTTGTGGGAATTGAATCTCGGGGATTTATATTTGCCTCTATTCTTGCATACAAATGGGGTATTGCATTCGTTCCGGTAAGAAAACCGGGTAAACTACCATCAAATACAATTCAGGAAACCTATGAATTAGAGTATGGAACAGATTCGCTCGAGATCCATATGGATGCAATTAAAAAAGACCAAAAAGTACTGGTAATTGATGATCTTTTGGCAACCGGAGGTACAATCAAAGCAACTACCAACCTGGTTGAGAGATTGGGTGGCGTTGTTGTAGGATGCTGTTTTCTTGTTGAACTTGATTTTTTAAAAGGTCGTGAAAAGTTGGGTGAATATCGTGTAGAATCCCTTGTTCACGTATCTGCTGAATGACATTATTTTACAAGAATTCTTGCTTTTTATGCTTTGTTTCATTAAACTATAAAAAGCGCTGTTGAAAATTAATCCTGTTGAAAACTGATTCCCCGGAGGTTGAATGTCTAATATTTTTGTTATCAATCCCGGTTCCACCTCTACAAAATTAGCGCTTTATAAAAATACCGAACCGGTATTTTCCGAGTCAGTACATCATTCTGTTGACGAACTGGCACAGTTTAGTACGGTAATGGACCAGCTTGATTATCGTTTTGAACTGATTCAAAATGTATTTACCAATAAAGGTATTGATTGTAATGATATGGATGCCTATGTTGGAAGAGGCGGGTTATTAAATCCTATTCCCAGTGGAACTTATGCGGTAGATGCCGAGATGATTCAGGATTTAACCAAAGGGGTGCAAGGTCAGCATGCGTCCAACCTGGGTGGTGTGCTAGCGGCCAAATTTGCAGGTATTTGTAAAAAGCCTGCTTTTATTGTTGATCCCGTTGTTGTAGATGAGTTTGATAGCGTTGCAAGATTATCAGGGCATCCTCAATTTAAACGTAAAAGTATTTTTCATGCGTTAAATCATAAAGCCGTTGGAAGAAAAGTAGCTGAATCATTGCAAAAAAAGTACGAGGATTTAAATCTCATAATTGCCCATCTTGGGGGTGGTATTTCTGTAGCTGCTCATAAACAGGGTAGAGTGGTGGACGTTAATAATGCCCTTGACGGAGATGGCCCTTTTTCCCCTGAAAGAGCAGGTACTATACCTGCTGGTGATTTGGTTCGATTTTGTTTTTCTGGTGAACTTGAGGAAAAACAGATTTTAAAAATGTTAACCGGTAAAGGTGGTCTTGTTGCCTATACCGGATCAAATAATATTCAACAATTATTAAAAACATCGTCTGCAAATGACATTAATTTAGCTATTGAAGCAATGACATATCAGATATCAAAAGAAATTGCTGCAATGGCTGCTGTGCTTGCTGGTAATGTGGATGCAATAGTCCTTACCGGTGGTATTGCATTTAATGACGAGATTATTGTGAAAATAGAAAAACGGATTGATTTTATAGCACAGGTATTAAAATTTCCCGGTGAGGAAGAGATGGAGGCTTTGGCTCTGGGGGCGCTACGTGTATTAACAGGACAAGAAGAACCTAAAAACTATGCACAAGAGGCGGTAAGCTATGATCACAACGTTTGATGAGTTATTGATAGAAGTTAAAAAGAAACCTAAAAAAACCATAGCTGTTGCAATGGCAGATGAACACGAAGTGCTCGCTGCTATTTCACATGCCCACAATGAAGGTATTGTAGATGCCGTTTTGGTGGGTGATAAAGAAAGCATCATCCGTACCGGTAAGGAAATAAATGTTGATGCTACACAGTTTGATATAGTCCAGGCAGATAATGAAAATCAATCTGTTGTTCGTGCTATACAGCTTGTGCGTGAGCGTCTTGCAGACACGCTTATGAAAGGACGCTGTTCTTCAGCTACCTTGTTAAAGGGTGTACTAGACAAACAACATGATGTCAGAACCGGTAAGCTTTTATCGCATTGTGCTGTATTGCAGATACCCAAATATCATAAACTGATATTTATGTCTGATGGCGGAATGAATATTTATCCGGATTTGGATGCCAAAGTAGGTATTATTGATAATTCTGTAGCTTGTGCTCAAATGCTTGGAATAGAGACACCCAAAGTAGCTTTGATTGCCGCTATAGAAAAAGTGAATTATAAATCTATGCCGTGTACTATTGATGCGGCAGTTTTGACTAAAATGAACCACCGAGGCCAGATTAAGAACTGTATAATTGATGGTCCCATGGCGCTTGATAATGCAATCAGTAAAAGCGCTTGCGAAACCAAAGGTATTGACAGTCCTGTAGGTGGTGATGCTGATGTATTGATCATGCCCAATATTGAATCGGGTAATGTTTTCTATAAAGCGTTAAGTTATTTCGCGGATACCAAAACAGCAGGTATTGTTTTGGGAGCCAAAGTTCCTATTATCATGACCTCAAGAGCTGATTCTGAACTAACAAAGTTTTACTCTATTGCCATTGGTTCAAGTATAAGTTCCTGGGATGAGATTTAGGAATATGTATAATCGGATATTTGTTTTAATCCGACTAACCAAACGGAAAATATAATGAAAAAATATTATCTGTATATTGCTATTTTTTTATTTACTACAGTTACAGGCAACATTTTTGCACAAAAGGAAATAACCTGGCAGGATTCAGCTCCATTTCCTAAAACAATCGTGCAGCAAGGTGTCCAAAAAGATTCATTGATTACATTAACCCCAATATGGGAAGTGGATGGTAACGATATCCAATTAGAAAACTTTACCCTGGGTGGATTTGACTGGACCTGGCCGGATGAAACGATTCCTTTGGGCGCTGTTGAAGATATTGATGTGCGTACGATTGATGATCAGGACCTTTATTTGGTTACCGATCCATTGCGCAGTGGCTCCAAAGTGTTTATATATAATCCTGTAACGAAAAGAATTACCTGGGAATATACCGGTGGAGAGCTTGTACTACCCGTTGATGCATTCGAGTTTCTGGAAAATGAACAATACCGTGTTTTGATTACTGACAGGGGCAGCCACCGAGTATTACAGATTGGCCGTGAAACCCAATCCGTAGATTGGGATTATGGTGATCCCAATGGGCTTGAAGGTAATGGCCCCAACCAGTTGTCTAATCCTGCGGATGCTGAAAAAATTGCTGACAGTTCTGAATTTCTCATTGCTGATCGTGGTAATGACCGGGTAATTATTGTTGAAAAAAGTGACAAGAGTATTGTATGGGAGTTGGGTTCTTTAGTTCTCAGTTCACCGGTAGATGTTGAATATATTCAGGGTGATCAGGATCTTGTTTTGATCACTGATCAGGGACATAATCGTGTATTACTGGTTTCCCGGGCATCCAAAGAGATTGTCTGGCAGTATCCATCAGAAGAATTGGCTGGCGATGAAACGTATGGATTGTTAAATCCTGTTGATGCGGATATGATTGAAAATGGGCATGTTTTGATCGCGGATGCCGGCAACAATCGAATTGTTGAAGTTGATCCTCAAAACACAGATTATTTTTGGGAATTAAAACTTGAATTGCAAGCCCTCAAAGATGTTGATCAGATTGGCTCACAATCTCTAGATTCTGAAAAACTGTTGGTTGTTCATCGTGATGATGATGCAAACAAGATCATACCTGCTCGTATTGGTTTTGAAAGCGGCTGGCGTGAATCTGATCTGTTTGTTTTAGATAAAGATGTGAATTTTGATTCACTCTTTTGGAATGCGGAAACCAACTCGGGTGACAATACTTCGCTTGAAATGCAGTTCAGATCCGGTACGGACGTGAACCATATCCAGAGACAAAGCTGGATTGGTCCCAGTGGTGACAGTACTACAACGTATACCAGCTCGGGTATGCGTTTATATTTAGATAAACACAAAGCGCACAGTGTTTATCAATACCGTGCTTTTCTTCAAACAGATACCCCCAAAGATACTCCGGTATTAAAGGGAGTGACTGTAAAATATCATTATTATGATACCAATGTGAATGTAACCCCAAAACCTTATTTCTGGGCATCTTCTATTGGTGTTACTGATTCAGACTCTTTGATTCCCAATTGGAAAACTTTTGAATGTGAACTGGATTTGCCGGATAATGCAGTCCAACGAAGCGCAATTGATTTGTTGTTCAGAATTATTGAAAATACATCCCCGTACCGTACGCTTTACGAGTTTTCTGCAAATACGGATGAGAGTATAAATACAGTAAATCTTGAAAATATACCCGCGCTTTTGGGAATTACGTCAATTAACCTGAATGCGTATCCCAGTACAAAAAATTCTGCGGTTACACCCGCACTTGTACGGTGGAAACTGGTTTACGAAGAAGTTCAGTCAACAGCTTCTTCAATACATTTTGTTGATTCTGACGGAGAAAAAACATATGGCTATTTAGCATCAGACACTGAACCTGATGATGAGCAAACAATGGATCAAGCACTTATTATTCTTGACGATAATAATCTTGAATCCATTCGTCAGAGTTTTGATGTGCCGGTAACTGCCTGTATAAGTGGAGACTCTGAAACGGTTACTCTGGATTTAAAACAATCTTTTTTTCAAAACAGTGAGGGAATTCCAATAAAAATTTCTGCAACATTTACTCCGGGTAATGACACCCTCGAAGTTGTGGACAGAGATACGCTTGCTGTTATGTATCAGGATGTAAATGACATGACTGATATTTCAATGGATTCGGTGCTGGTCGTTTTGGCAACAAATGGCAATATGACAATTGAAAACAATCAGGGCGTTTCTCTAAGCCAGGCTGAATTTGATCAGGTTATTTTTGTTAGAATTACAGATGAAATGGACAAAAACCTGAATCCTATCACCCAGGATTCATTAGAAGTTACATTAAAAAATACAGCACTGGATAGGGAAGATATATACCTGTACGAGATTCCTGACAACCAAGGGATTTATAATACCGGTGATTTTATAAACCGTGAAGGTATTCTTATTACCGATAATACCAATGGAATCGATATCAATGACGGTATATTGCAAAGTTCTTTTGGCGGAAGTATACAGGCTGAATATATTGATAATGTGATATTAACCCGATCTGTACTGGTACCGAGTGAACCTAATGTAGTGATTGATTTAGGGGGAGAGCCTTATATTGTTGAAGTGGCTCCTAATCCATATTTTGAATATTCTGCTACCAATTTTCGTATGCGTGTTGCTTCTGCAACGGGTTCTTTGATTGTACGCAAAGTAGAGGTGTATTCACTTGCCGGTGAAAAAGTTAAAGAAATTGATGGAAATTCACTCTCTTTTGATACAGGAAGTACCGTACCCAAAGAAAAGTACGGTGTTGTAGATTACTGGTGGGATTTATATAATGACAGCGGTCACAAAGTAAGCAGCGGTACGTATTGGCTCAAAGTACACGCAGACTTGATAACCGATGAATCCGGTCAATCCGAACAAATCGCTATATTTCGCAAGTTCATGGTTGTTCGATAATTAGATGGATTTTGCGAATAGAGATTTAACGGTATTGGAGATCAAATGAAAACCATATTTCAAAAAAAATATTTAAAACACATATACATCTATATTTGTGTATTCATATCATTTCTTGCTCAAACTGCTTTTAGTGCATCTAATTCCGGAATTGGCTACCATGGAGCTCCGTTTCTCAAGATCAGTCCGGCTGCGCGTCAGGTAGCTATGGGTGAAGCCTTTACTGCATTTGCTGATGATGTGAACCTAATGCGTTACAATATTGGTGGTTTGGGTCAATTGTCTAATGAAATGCTGTCTATGAATTTTCATAACTGGATTGATGATACACAGCAAGGTTCTTTTGCTTTTGCGTTTCCCATGCGTTACGGTGTTATAGGAATGGATTTGACCTATTTCAATGAAGGTTCAATCACTGAAATGGATGTCAATTTTAGAGAAACCGGTGGAACCGCAACAGGTGATGATATTCTTGCAACATTGGGTTTTGGTACACGTTTGGGATTATGGGATTATGTGTTTGGAGTAGGTGCCGATGTAAAATTTTTACGCCAGACTCTTGCCGGTGAACAGAGCTCGGCTCTTGCAATTGATGTTGGTACCCAGTTTACTCTTTATGATATCATGTTTGGTGGTACCATTCAGAATATTGGTATTACCAAAGCAAAATTTAGAGACATGTCTTCTCCTTTGCCCACTACTTTTCGTTTTGGTGCCGGCTATAGCCTTGGTAAATCAGAATCTATGAATATTAATTTTGCCGGTGATGTTGCATGGACTTTGAAAGAAAATCTACGTTATTATATGGGTAGTGAAATTGTATTGTCGGATTTATTATTTTTGCGTGCAGGATATCAATTGCATGATGTTGCGGCTTCTCCCATATCTGCGGGGTTTGGTTTAAATATTCCTATGGAATGGCTGGCCAATTCTGAAACGCGTATTGATTATGCTTATTCTCCGGTTGATGCCCTAGAAGCAGATATTCATCGTTTCTCCATTCTCTTGAATTTTGGTGTAGAGAAGAAAAAAGAAAATAATTATGACGAGTTACTGCAGCGTGAACTGGAAGCTGCCCGCCAGTCCCGAATGGAATTGGACAAAATGAAAGATGAAATGGCCCGACGTTTGGCTCGCGCACAACAAATTGCCGCTGACAGTGACGGCAAGATTGAAGTAGAGCAAAAAGCGGATAACAAGATTTTGGTAAGTATGCGTATCAATTTTGATTTTGATAAATCAGATATTCGTGATTCTGACGAGTCCACTGTAAATCAGGTGGGTGATATTCTGGCAAATTATCCCAATTCAGTTGTACATGTTTCCGGACATACTGACAGTATCGGTACAGATTGGTATAATATTCGCCTGTCTCAAAAGCGCATAACCAGTGTGATCAATTACCTCAAAGAGACCAAGAATTTTACGGACAAGAAATTTTATATGCCTATTGGTTATGGTGAAATGCAGCCTGTAGCGCCCAATTCTACCGAAGAGGGAAGAGAACGTAACCGCCGTGTTGAATTTGAGTTGTTTACAAATAATTCTAAACCAGAAATGCCAAATGGCTCTGCATTGATTACAGTCAAGGCTGTTAACGATCAGGTGATTCAGATTATTTTTAATGGTAAAGTCGAATATACCACACGTACATTTAGTTCGCCTGAACGGTTGATAATAGACGTTCCCAATGTCTATATGCTTTCTGACGTTAAAGAGATACCCTTGAATCGTGGACCCTTTATTCGTGCCCGACTGGGATTCCATCCCAATGGCCCGTATACCCGAATCGTTTTGGATTTAACAGGTCCGGTGAATGCAGAAATTCAAGCTCTTGAAAATTTTATATTTGTAAAACGAAATTAATTGAATATTAATCAAGCAGGGTAACAGGGGACCCTGCTTGTATATAATTCTTGCTAATGAATTCTTGCTTTTTATCAAATGAATGCTTAACATTATTGATGCAAAATTAATACAGGTTTATTATGAAAACACTGATGAAATTTGTTGTATCTATAGCCATATTGGTCCTGGGTTGTGGACGTACTTCTGAGGCAGTAGATTCAACAGCAACTGCTACGCTGAGTATATTTCATACAAATGATCTGATGGGCTATGTTCGCCCCTGTGGGTGAAAGACCGCACGCTACGGCGGAGTAGCCCGGCGGGCTACTTTTATTAAAGATCATTTAAATGAAAACAATTTTAATGTATTTCTGGATGCCGGCGGCTTTAGTCGTGGTGCAAATCAAATCAGCCAGTTATATACGGATTACCTTGTCCATACCATGTCCGGTTTTGGATACAAGAATATAAATCTGGCCCACCGTGAATTTATTAACGGTGGTGAGGTTTTGAAAGAGCTTGCAAAAGAGAATGATATCAATTTTCTTGCGTCCAATACATTTTATCAAGATACGGATGAACCGTTTACCGAGCCTTTTCAAGTTCAAACTGTCAAAGCACAGGATGACAGTGGATTGCCATTCAAATCTATTTCTTTGGGTTTAATTGGTTTATGTGATGACAGAGGTATGCTCTTTTCAAAACGATTAAAAGAGCCAATGTTATATTGCAAAGATCCGGTTCTGGTAGCTAAAGACTTGGTACCCAAGGTCAAGAAAAAAGCAGATCTGGTTGTATTGTTGTATAATGGCAATTATAAAAAATTAAAAGATATTCTGGAAACGGTACCTGATATTGATATCGCGATTATGGGCGGGCAATATTATCTAGTTAACCCGCGTGATAAATTTGACGCAATTGTAGCCTCTTCTGTAAGTATGGGCAAGTATGGCAGCATTCTTACGCTGACATTGGATAGTAAAAAGAATATTTTAGATCATAATAGTAAAAGTTTGCCGTTAAAAGAAGATATGGTAGATGATCTTGAAATGTTGAAATTACTGGACAATTTTGACAAAGAATTAGAAAAATTGCAGCTAGATCAAATTAACAGCGTTAAATTAAAAAGCCGGAATTGATCAAGACACATGAATGAAGATAAACGCTATTTTACATAAGGATGCTGTATGTGCATCCAATATTAACCTGACCGGTGCCAAAGCCGGCAGGTTATCTTTACTTGCTGAAATGGGTATACCTGTTCCTGAATTTTATGTTGTAACTACTTGTGCTTTTAAAAAATACAGAAGCAAATCTTTATTTAAACTGCAAAAACAACTCGACTCGCTAACCAACTTTAATCCTCAAAATAAATACGCAGTCCGTTCTTCAGCTCCATTTGAAGACCATGCATCCTTTTCTCTGGCCGGTCAGTTTGAAACGTTTTTAAATGTTTCCGGTAAGGAGAATCTGGTAAATGCCATATCTGATTGCTGGAAATCTTTGGACTCATCACATGTATCAACCTACTTGGAACAATTTGGATTTTCTGATAAACATGCAGTGATGGCTGTCATGCTGCAGCAAATGATAAATCCTGATTTTGCGGGTGTATTATTTACCCGACATCCGGTAACTGGTGACCAGGATACATTTTTACTAGAAATTGTTCAGGGATATGGGGAAGGCCTGGTGTCCGGTGAAATAGATCCGGTACGGATATCTATTAACCGAAATGGATTAGCGATAAAATCTGTAACCGGTAATACCGGGCTGTGGAAAACCTTGTCACAACAAACAGAATTTGCTGATCAGCTAAAATCACTGCTTGAACTGGGACTCAAAATCGAATTGATACTTGGTGCCAATCAGGATATTGAATGGGCAATTGAGAACAATAAAGTCTGGATTTTACAATCCCGTCCTGTAACCAACAGTGTAAGCAGACAACGCATTCGCGTTGATAAAGAGGGGGGAATCTGGACTGATTATTTTTTTGCAGAGCGCTTTACAAAACCGTTATCACCCCTGGGTTGGTCCATATTACAAAAATGGATGGAAAATAATGCTTATCGTGATCCTTTGAAAGGATTAGGCTATGGAAAGCTTGCTACATCCGAAAATATAACCCGGTTGTTTAAAGGATTTCCATTTACACGTATCTCCGTATTTCAAAGTCTATATTCTGTCATTCCTTTAAATTTTATCTCGCTTGATAAACAGGCATCACTGTTATTGGGACATCGTAATGTCTGGTTTAGAAACAGCTGGCGTGGATTCCGCTATCTGTTTCGTTTGATTTTAACCGGTGATTTTAACTGGATTCCTGGTGTGAATTTGATAAAATGGAAACAATTTTCCAATCTGAACAAAGAAAAACTACCGGTATTGAAAGCCCAATTGTCTCAAAAGGATAAATTGTTTTCAGTTTTTGAGGAAGCAGAAAAACTAACAGACCGGTTTTTATCACTCCATCGATGGAGTATAACCTTTGCCGATATATTTTATGCCTTGTTGAAAAAATGTCTTCAAATCTGCAAAATCAAACAGATTGAAGAGACCTTGACGGATTTGTTGACCGGTTTTGAAGAGAATGAGACAATCAAAGCCAACCGTGCTATGCTTGCTATTGAAACGGATGCTGATATCAAAACTTTTCATGAATTGTATGGCCACCGTTCAGAAAGTCTGGATATTTTTCAACCGGTTTGGAAAGATATGACTGATCTTTTAAACAAGAATAATAACGCAGGTGAGAAATTTTCTACTAATCGTAAGGATTTATTGAATCGTAGCAACCAGGCAGAACAGAACTGTATTCAGCAAATTAATAACCAGTCCCTATTTATTCGTCCTTTGTTAAAAGGGATATTTTTTCTATTATTGAAATACGCCAGAGAATTTACGCTGCTGCGAGAAAATCAGCGCAACGAGTGGCACAAGATTTTATCTGTAATGCGGGATGTTGTCATTGAATATGGTAATATATTATACAAAGCTGATAAACTCGTCCATGCAGATGATGTGTTTTTTATGGATCGGGCTGAATTGATTCAATCTTTTATTGATTCAACAATCCCTGACGAGCAAATTCAATCAAGAAAGCAGGCGTATCAATCATTGCTGGAAGGATCTCAAGCCCAACCCAAATCACATGAACCGCATGATTTTGAACGATTGCAGGGATTTGGAGTCAGTCGAGGCATTAGCAGGGGCAGGGCGTTTGTTGCCCGTACTTTGGATCAGGCCAGACAAATTGGCGATGATGAGATATTGGTTGCCCATTCTGCGGATCCAGCTTGGTCACCGGTTTTTTCCTATATCTCGGGTATGGTGCTGGAAACCGGGGGCGTACTTTCTCATGCATCCATTGTTGCACGTGAATTTGGCCTTGCTACGGTAACAGGAATTGCCAGTGCAACCCAGCTTATAAAAAATGGTGATTTGATTGAAATAAACGGTGAAACCGGAACTGTTGAGATTATTCGTAATTAGGAAAATAGATTATGACAATTGACCAGGTAATTGATATTCTAAAACGTGATCCCGGATTTAACAGCAATGCAACTTTGTGGAAGCATTTGCCGGAACGGGAGGCACGGTACGCACCGTTTCCGGATACATTGGATCCCCGAATTGTTTCGGCTTTACAGCAGCATGGAATCAAACAATTGTATACCCACCAGGCACAGGCAATAGGTTCTGCATTGGATGGAAAAAATACGGTCATTGTTACACCTACTGCTTCTGGCAAGACCCTGTGTTATAATATCCCTGTTCTCAATGCTGTTCTTAAATCCCGTGAGGCTCGGGCGTTATATCTATTTCCTACCAAAGCTCTTGCTCAGGATCAGCTTTCAGAGCTGCATTCAGTTATTGAACTGTTGGGTGAATCTGTTGATTTTGATATCAAAAGCTATACCTTTGATGGAGATACCCCGGTATCTGCACGCAAAGCGATCAAAAGTTCGGGACATATTGTTGTTACCAATCCGGATATGATGCATGCGGGCGTATTACCGCATCATACGACCTGGGTTAAACTTTTTGAGAATTTACAATATATTGTCATAGACGAGATCCATCATTATCGTGGTGTATTTGGCAGTCATTTGGGTAATGTACTGCGACGTCTCAAACGCATTTGCCGGTTTTACAACAGCAATCCTGTGTTTATATGCTGTTCCGCAACCATTGCGAATCCCGTGGAATTGACACAAAAACTCACCGGTGAACCTATGAACCTGGTAGATGACAATGGCGCTCCGCAGGGAGAAAAATATTTTATCCTTTATAATCCGCCTGTAGTAAACCGGGAACTGGGTATTCGCCGGTCTTATATCAAGGAGACCGAACGTATTGCTTCGCGGTTTATTGAAAATATGCTGCAGACTATTGTATTCGTTCGCAGTCGCATGAATGTAGAGATCCTTTTGACATATTTAAAAGATCATATGCGCCACAAAAAGAAACCTGCCAGCTCTATCCGCGGATACCGTGGTGGATACCTTCCACTACAAAGACGCGAGATTGAACGCGGACTACGCGCGGGCAGTATTACCGGTGTAGTGAGTACCAATGCGCTGGAATTGGGTATCGATATCGGCAGACTTCAAGTGTGCGTCATGGCCGGCTATCCCGGCACCATTGCCAGTACCTGGCAGCAGGCAGGTCGATCCGGCAGGCGCAGTGGATCATCGTTGGCAATTCTCATAGCCTCATCTTCGCCATTGGACCAGTATATTGTAAACCATCCGGAGTACCTGTTCAGTAAATCACCCGAAGCAGGCATTGTTGATCCGGATAACCTGGTGATTCTGCTCAGTCATATCAAATGTGCGGCATTTGAACTGCCCTTTACTACATCTGAACGATTTGGAGAAGACCTGAAAGGTAATGGTGGACTGGACAGCACACAGGAAATTCTGGAATACCTGGAAGAAGAACGGGTTATTCACAAGGCAGGTGACCGCTGGCACTGGATGGCAGAAACGTACCCTGCCGAGACCATCAGTCTGCGTAGTGCTGCTGAAGAAAATGTGGTAATAATTGACAAAACCACTCCCGAGGAAAAAGTGATTGGCGAGATTGATCTGTTTGCCGCTCCCATGATGGTGCATGACGAAGCCATTTATATCCATGAAGGACAACAGTTCCATGTGGACAGGCTCGATTGGGAACGACGCAAGGCATACGTTCATCAGGTCAAGGTTGATCATTATACGGATGCTCAACTCAAGAGCGATCTCAAAGTCATCGAGATTACGGATGAAGACCATACTGATACCCGATCACTGGGTTATGGCGAGATTGTGGTAACCAACCTGGTGACCATGTATAAAAAAATCAAGTTTAATACTCATGAAAATATCGGCTGGGCCAAGATCGATCTTCCCGAAATGGAACTTCACACAACAGCTTTCTGGTATGGTTTCCCGGAAGAGGTCCATGAAATACTGGGCATAGACAAACAGCAGTTGGGAGATGGATTAAAAGCGGCTTCTAATGTGCTGAGTCATGTGGTGCCGTTGTTTGTAATGGGTGACCGTCGCGATTTTGCTGCCATGCCCATGGTAAGAGCACCCTTGTGGCAAAAGCCCACACTGTTTATCTGGGACCAGTATCCCGGTGGAGTTGGATTCAGCAAAAAGCTGTTTAGCATTTATCCTGAAATTGCCAAAGCCTGTATCGGTCTGGTTAATGATTGTGGATGCGAGAATGGTTGTCCTGCCTGTGTTGGGCCAGTGCTTGAAGTGGGAGACCAGGGAAAAGCTGTGTCCATCCAATTGTTTGAATACATGAGCACAACCGGGAAATAGGCGGCAGAACACGTGGTTTCGATCAAGGATAAATTACGCGGTATTCAGAAATCGGTGTCAGCCACACCGCCGTTGCCGGACCGTTCAGAGAAAAAGGATGCTCTTGTTGCCGAGTTGGGTGCGAGCATTATTCAAAATGAATTGGGCGAATTTGTTCTGCGAGAGAAACGCTATCCGTTGGATTTTATGCACGGCAGCGCTTTGGGAGATTTTCTAAAGCTTGAATCAATGGATTTCATTTATGCCGGCAAAACCCATGACTTGCGGGATATGTCCCCGGAAAATATTATATTCTTAGATACCGAAACCACTGGACTCGCAGGAGGGACCGGCACCTATCCCTTTATGATTGGCGCGGGATTTTTTGACAATAATGAATATGTGGTGCAGCAATATTTTATGCGTGATTATCACGAAGAGCCTGCCATGCTACAAGGTCTTGCTCAATTGTTTCAGGATAGAAATGCAATTATCAGTTTTAATGGTAAATCGTACGATTTGCCCACCCTCACTACCCGTTATATTTTAAACCGCCTGCCTGTGCCCTGGGAAAACCATCTGCATCTGGATATTCTTCACACATCCCGGAGATTGTGGAAAGACCGGGTGGTCCCCTGTACATTGCAAAATCTTGAGCAGCACTTGCTGGGTTTCAAACGCCACGGTGATGTACCGGGATACGAGATCCCCATGATTTATTTTGATTATCTGCGGCAGGGAGAATACGAGCCGCTCATTCCCGTGTTCAAGCATAATGTGATGGACATACTCTCCATGGTGACTATTACCGTTGCTATTTCAAAAGCGTTTAAGACCCCCACGGCTGTGGACAGTTATGATATATTGGGAGTTGTGCGAACGTTTGAAGATCTGGAACTGTATGATCTTGCTATATCCATTTGCGAACAAAATACTTTGCCTCAAGTAAATAATGCGATTGATATACTGATCAAGCAGTCCTATCTTTTGAAACGGTTAAAAAATTTCGATAAAACAGAAACCCTGTGGCTAGAGATTATTGATCGCTCATCCCGATTTTTACCCTTTGCCTATATTGAATTGGCCAAATATTATGAGCATCAGGTAAAGGATTATATCAAAGCGCTGGAGATTGTTGAGCGCGCCATGGAACGTGTACGCGTACTGGAAGAATTACGTGGATTGATACATGAATGCACCCCGGAGTTGGAACACCGCAGGCAGAGATTGCTTGGCAAAAAAGAGAAAGGAACCGACCGTGACTGAACAACTCTATTACAATGACAGCTATCAAACTGAATTTCAAGCACAGGTTTTGGATGTTAAAGAGATTGAGGGGAAAAACGCGGTACAACTGGACAAAACCCTGTTTTATCCTACTTCCGGTGGACAAATGCATGATACGGGCAAGTTGGGTGAATTGACAGTCTCTGATGTAATTATACAGGATGATACGATCTGGCATATTCTGGACTCGGGGAAATCCGAGGGAACGGTTACAGGTGTTCTCGACTGGTCGAGACGATTTGATTTTATGCAGCAGCACACAGGATTCCATATTCTTGCCGGCAGCTTTAAACACCAGTTGGGTGTTGAGACGCTTGCATCGCATTTGGGTGAGGATTTTTCTACAATCGAAACCGATGCGCAAGACATTACCGATGAGCAAATCAATGCAGTAGAATTGTTAGCTAACCAGATTATTTGGCAGAATCGATCTGTTAAAGCGTTTATTGCTACAGAAAAAGATCTGGATAATCCGGATTTACGCAAAGTCCCGGGTATGCATGAAAATGTACGTCTGGTTGAAATAGATGACTTTGATCTGGACCCCTGTGGGGGGACGCATGTAAAAACCACCGGAGAGGTTGGCGTTATCAAGTTGATGAGCAGAGAGCGGGTGAGAGGTACCTTTCGCTTTACCTTTGCCGCAGGCGGAAGGGCGGTAAGGCTGTTTCAGGAATATCATACCATTCTCGCTGAAAGCGGCAAACTGTTAACAACCGGATTTGCAGATATACCTGCCAAGATTGAAAAAATTACAGACGAGAATAAACTCTATTTTAAACGCATTCAACAGATTGACAAGGAAAAAGAAGAATCGGTTATTCAAGAATTATGTGATAAATTGAATAATCAATCCCTGGTGGATTATATTTACCCGGATGTAAGAATTGATGTATTGAGACGCATAGCCAGTGCAGTGATCAAACAAGCTCAGGGTATGTTGTTGTTGGGAACAACCGGTGAGAATCCTGCTCTTGTGTTTGCTACCAGCCGTAAAGATCTGGATCTGCGTCCGGTTTTTCGTGAATCCATTGCCATGATCAACGGCAAGGGGGGAGGCCCGGCAGATTTTGTTCAAGGCGGCGGCCCGGATTCTGCAAAGATAAACGATGCATTGCAGTATGCAAAATCCCAATTAAAAGTGAGTTAATGTAAAGTAATGTAAAAATAAAACCTTGACATTTTTTAGAAAATTCAGTATTATATTGTTCATGAAATTCTGGGGCTATAGCTCAGCTGGGAGAGCGTTTGACTGGCAGTCAAAAGGTCGGGAGTTCGATCCTCCCTAGCTCCACGTTCCATTTCATGATGTTCTCCTTTATGTTAGTGCCGCGGGGGTGATGTCCCGCGGCGTTTTTATTTCAATACTGCACTTTTCCCCAATTCTAATTTTCTAATCAATATTATTATCATAATTATTTAAAAATTTTTTGAATGGCCTTTAGTCATTTGGAAGATTAGTATAAACATATACTATACCCTGTTATGGTTTTTATAGCCGGTACTTTTAGAAATATTAATCAAATTTCAGGTAAAATAGTATCTTTTTTTATAAAAATGTATTTTTCCTTGATATTGTGAAAAGGATTGGTAAATTAAAAAATAATAGTTGGGAACTATTTTAAGGGGATTCATAATCATGAAAAAAAGTTTACAAATATTTTTACTACTTTTAGTTTATTCAAATGTATTAATACCACAAAATGAAAATTTGTTCGTAAAAATTTTACCAAGAAGTCAATGGAGTGACTATTCAGTAGATAAACCTCAAAGTGCAGTAACCATTGATACCTTAGGTAATATGTTTATTATTAGCCAACTATTAGGATCTATCAACCTTGTAATTCAAAAAGTAAATCCTGAGGGTGAAATACTTTGGGGAAGCCCGGATGAAGGTTTAAATGTTTCACCTGGAATGGAATACGGAGATGCAGGTTTTGCTCCAAAATTGACGAGTGACGAAAATGGTGGCGTTTTTATACTATATGCATATTCAACCTTTATTGAACAAGGTGGTGCATGGTGGTATGATTATGATGTATATCTACAACACATAGATACAGATGGTAATTTATTATTTGGAGATAAGGGCATACCCGTTCTAGCGAATGAAACTGTTACCACAGAGTATCCCAAAGATATGATAACAGATGGAAACGGCGGTGTCTATGCACTATATGGAGGAGAATCCACTTGTCCATGGGGAACAAGATATCTACAACATATTGATAACTCGGGAAATCTGTTATTTTTAAACCCGGGAATTATTGTTTCTAAATGTGATACTGTTGGTGTAGGACGTATAGCCGCAAAACCGGATTCTGGTTGTTTTTTAATTGGTTCCAACAATTTTTTACAAAAAATTGATTCAAACGGAGAATTTTTGTTACCGCTTCCCTGGGTTAATACCGGTTTGAATAATATAATAAATCAATATTTTTTCAATTTTGCAAATAATAAAAATATATTAATTGGGCTAATGGATAATACAAAAACTGTAGTTGCTCAAAAGTTTAATAATGATGGAGAAGTGTTATGGGGAGAAGATGGAATAAGCTATACATGGCCGGATTCTGCTTTTTCCAGGTTATTGGTTTCCGAAACGGAGAATAACAAGTATTTTTTGTTTTCATCACAGTATTATATAATACTTGAACAGGATGGATCATTTGAAAACACTATTCCTCTAAGATTAATAAAAAACGATTCATATGTTCTTCGTCCAATATCTGTAGCATATTCAAATCAATATGGATTTTTTATTTTGTATTATGCATCAGAAGATAATAACAGTATTTTGTTTTTACAGAATTTGGCAGTAGACGGCAGTTTACCATGGGGTAATGAAGGGATTATGATCTGTAATACTTCTGAAATATTAAATGGAAGCACCTCAATTATAAAAGTATCTGATGAATCTGATAAAGGCTTTTTATTTATTGAATTTCATGAAGGTATACATCTTGCCGAATTGGATTTGGAAAACGGACAGATTGTAACTGGAATTACTAAAGATAAGGATGTAAAATCCCATGAACTCCCAATTGGCTTGTTCCCGAATCCATTCAATGGTTCGGCTACAATATCATATAATGTCAAATTTAATGAATTTGTAACGATTGATATTTATGATATCCTGGGTAAAAAAGTTAGAACTCTGGTGAACAGCAAAAGGCAGTCTGGTTCTCATAAGGTGATATGGGATGGCAAAGATGTCTATGGCAATACCGTGGCATCCGGATTATACTTTATCAGGATTCAAACCCCAAATAATGTTCAGATATTAAAGGCATCTTATTTAAAGTAATTTACAAAAGCCCTGGAAAACAGGTTTCAAAGCCTTTAGTATCTATAGAGAACTACAATATATTTGTTACTTTTTGAGAATGTTTTGACCACAAAATGACAGTGGTCAAATAGTTAGTATTCAAATGGGGTGAAACTGCATAGTTTATTTGAAAATCAAAAACTAGTGTTCGATAAAAACAGTTATTTAAGGATTTTTGACGTATTTCTGGCAGCCAAAAGGAAGGCATCAGTTTAATAATTAGGAGTTAATTTTGAAAAAGTATCTATTACTATTTATTTTTATTTTAATATTTACAAATAATAGTTTTGCATTCCCAAAATATGGAATTGTAGTAGGGACGAATGTTGAAAAAATGGATTACAAAAATTTTGAACCCAAAGAATATCATTATCTACCAGGTTTTATTATGGGTATGTTTGGTGAGAAACATATTGCATCACTCTTTTCCTTAACCCTTGAACTTGCATATAATTATTCTCGAAATGAGTATGTTTATTATTCAACCGATGAAATGTATGTTCAAAGTACATATACTAAACAATATCTTTCTTTACCCATTTTATTCAAAATGAACTTGATACAGAAACTCGATCTACAATTGGGTATACAAGCGATTTATAATCTTGTCGGAATGGAATATGCTAGTCTTTTTCCAGAGACGGAATATAAAGCGAAAGGAAATATAACATCCAAAATGCGCAAGAATGATAATTTCTTCTGTATAGGGTTGGGAAAAGAATTTGATGTTTTACACAATAATTACAGATTGGATTTAAGGTTCTTGAAAGGAATCAATGATAATACCTTTTTGCCAAAAGAAGGTATGAGAGAGCCCTGGAAATTATCAAGGATTGAATTACTATTTGGGATGGAATTGTAATAACAAGGTTAATTAAAGAGATGGAAAAATTATTTTCTTTCAATAAAAAAAAGCCGTTGAAATACATTGTTTCAACGGCTTTGAAATGAATACTATTTATGCTTATTCAATATCAAACCGGTCCGCGTTCATGACCTTTGTCCATGCTGCTACAAAATCCGTTACAAACTTTTCTTTTGCATCATCCTGTGCATAGATTTCGGCGATTGCCCGCAGTTGAGAATTTGAGCCCAGCACAAGATCGACCCGCGTAGCTGTCCATTTGACTTTGCCAGTTGCCCGATCACGCCCCTCGTACAGATCTTCATCTTTGGAGGTGGGTTTCCATTCTGTGCCCAGATCTACCAGATTTACAAAGAAATCATTTGTAAGCGTTTCCGGATTTTGGGTAAATACGCCATGCTGTGATTTCTCAAAATTGGCATTCAATACACGCATACCGCCTATGAGCACTGTCATTTCAGGAGCGGTGAGCGTTAACAGTTGAGCTTTGTCCAATAACAGTTTTTCGGTGGGTACCGCGTATTTGGTTTTTACATAATTGCGAAATCCGTCTGCAACCGGTTCAAGCACGCTAAAAGCATGCACATCGGTTTGTTCCTGAGTGGCATCTGTACGTCCCGGAGTAAAAGGTACGGTAATATTTTGTCCTGCGGCTTTTGCAGCTTTTTCTATTCCCGCACAGCCTCCCAGTACGATCAGATCAGCAAGGGATACTTTTTTACCATCAGATTGTGCGCTGTTGAATTCGTTTTGGATTGTCTCGAACTTTTGCAGTACGGTTTTCAATTGGGTTGGCTCGTTAACTTTCCAGTCTTTTTGGGGAGCAAGGCGGATGCGTGCTCCGTTTGCGCCGCCGCGCATATCCGACCCACGGAATGTAGATGCTGACGCCCATGCGGTTGAAACCAGTTCAGGGATTGACAGTCCTGAATCCAGGATCTTGCCTTTGAGGTTTTCAACATCCTTATCATCGATCAGTTTATGATCCACTGCTGGAATGGGGTCCTGCCAGATCAGTTCTTCTGCAGGTACTTCTGGACCCAGATAGCGGGAGCGAGGACCCATGTCACGGTGGGTGAGTTTGAACCAGGCACGTGCAAAAGCGTCTGCAAATTCATCGGGATTCTTGTGAAAACGACGCGAGATCTTTTCATAAATGGGGTCCATACGCATTGCCATATCCGCGGTTGTCATGATGGTTGTGACTTTTTTTGACGGATCGTGTGCGGCAGGTGCAAGGTCTTTATCATCCGGATTTACCGGTACCCATTGCCAGGCACCGGCAGGACTCTTGACCAGGTCCCAGTCATAACCAAAGAGCATGTCAAAATAGCCCATATCCCATTTGATGGGGTTGGGTGTCCAGGCACCTTCAATGCCGCTGGTAATGGTATCATCACCCTTGCCGCTGCCATGACTGCTCATCCAGCCCAGTCCCTGGTTTTCGAGAGGGGCGGCTTCCGGTTTAGGACCTACGTGTTTGGCATCTCCTGCTCCGTGGGTTTTTCCAAATGTATGTCCGCCCGCAACAAGCGCAACGGTTTCTTCATCATTCATGGCCATTCGCGCAAAGGTTTCGCGAATATCGATTGCAGATTTAACCGCACTGGGTTCGCCGTTTGGACCCTCGGGATTCACATAGATTAATCCCATCTGTACGGCTGCGAGGGGATTCTCTAGATCCCGGTCGCCCGAATAGCGCTTGTCGCCCAGCCATTCGCTTTCGGCACCCCAGTAGACATCTTTTTCAGGCTCCCAAACGTCTTTTCGACCGCCGGCAAATCCAAAGGTTTTCAGGCCCATAGACTCGAGTGCGCAATTGCCCGCAAGAATCATGAGATCAGCCCACGAGATCTTGTTGCCATATTTTTGTTTGATAGGCCAGAGCAAACGACGTGCTTTGTCCAGGTTGGCATTGTCCGGCCAACTGTTGAGGGGAGCAAAACGCTGTGTACCGGTACCCGCGCCGCCACGGCCATCTCCAACACGATAAGTACCGGCACTGTGCCATGCCATACGGATAAACAGGCCGCCATAGTGGCCGTAATCCGCTGGCCACCAGTCCTGCGAGTCGGTCATTAATTTGAAAAGATCATTTTTAAGTGCTTTGAGATCGAGTTTTTTAAATTCTGCAGCATAATCAAAATCCTCACCCATAGGATTGGATAAGTTTGAATGCTGGTGCAAAATATCCAGGTTTAACTGATTTGGCCACCAGTCCTTGTTTGATGTACCGCTACCCGCAGGGTGGCCCATTGAAGCCATGTGTTTCTCTCCATGCATAGTTTAATTCTCCTTTTGTTGTATTGTATTTTTCTTTTTCTTTTAATATTCGGAACGATTATTGATAAAGAATATGTTTTTACTCTGTTTCTTGAAAGTAAAAAAATATTGTTAGAGTCTATAACATATAAAGCGGAATATTTATGTCATTGTCAAGATCAAACTGGTCAAAACCTGTAAACTGGCTTGAAAATACCGCAAGATACATCAATTATTCGATATGTATTTAATGGTTTTGATTTTACTTTTTATACTGATAATCAGATATATTTTTACTATATTTTCATACGAGCCCAATAGAGCAAAGGGGAGAAAAATCAAATGAAAAAAAATATTTTAATATATATCTTGTTAGCTATTCTTTTATCGGCCATGTTGTCTATTGCAGGTGAGAATATTGAAATTAATGTTAACGGGGGAGAACTGTTTGGGACCCTGGAGCTGCCCTCCGAACAAACTCCTTGTCCTGTTGTATTGATCATTGCAGGATCCGGACCTACAGATCGTGACGGTAACAATCCCATTGCAAAGGGCAAGAACAATAGCTTAAAACTGCTTGCTGAATCTCTTGCTGTTAATGGTATAGCTTCGGTTCGTTATGACAAACGTGGCATTGGGGCAAGCGCAAAATCAATGACCAAAGAACAAGACCTGCGATTTGAAACCTATATTGATGATGCAGTCCAATGGATAATGAAGCTCCAATCCGATAGCCGTTTTTCCAGCCTGTCAGTTATTGGACACAGTGAAGGTTCTTTGATTGGCATGATTGCATGTCAGGAATTTGAGGCAGATGCTTTTATATCTATTGCGGGACCCGGCGTTCCTGTGTCTGATATTCTTTTGACGCAATTGAAATCACAGTTGCCCCAAAACCTGTATATTGATGCTGAAAGCATTATTGACCAGTTGAATCATGGTACTCAAATAGATTCAATACCGCCGGGATTGAAAACTTTGTTCCGTCAAAGTGTACAACCCTATATGATATCATGGTTCAAATACGATCCTGCCTTTGAACTTGCAAAGCTTAAGATCCCGGTTCTCATACTGCAAGGCACAAGGGACCTTCAGGTATATACAGATAATGGGGAAGCGCTGTTCAAATCAAACAGCAAGGTCAAGCTGAAAATAATTGAGGGAATGGACCATCATCTCAAAATTATATCCGGGACTCTATTTGACCAGTTGGCTTCCAATGGAACTCCGGATGCGCCCGTTTCTAAAGACCTCATTATCGAGATTGTTGAATTTGTAGTGTCTGCTGCTGTAAAATAATTATTACAAATTATAACAACAATTAGATACGGTTAACTGTCATTTGTATGCATAATATTTTGAGTTCAATTTTTATTTTTTCCCCTTTAATAAAAACCAAACACTATATATACCAAAAGCCATACAATAAGTTACGAGTGTGGATAAAATTAAATCCCAATTATTAATTGAATAATTTACAACAAAATGATCGCTAACAATTATTAACAAAGTAATTATTAAAATTGATATGTATCCGGCTAAAAATTTAGATAAATTAATCAAAAATAATGAAGTAGGTAACAAAGTTAACCAAAATACTTCATTTGAAGCGTTGTCTTTTAATAGAATAAAATAAATTGTTACAAATGCCAGGATAGATTGCATTCCATTGATTGGATCTAAAGGATGGATAAATATATCAATCATTAGGAATAAACCAAAATACCCTATGATTACGGTATAATATGTCGGTAACCTGTATAAATATTGTAAATTATAAAGTGTTAAATTTATAAATTTTTTCATCATATCCCCTTATCTCGTAACCTGAACAGCGTCCAGAAATAAATTCAATAAATCCAATTTTTCAATTTTATATTTATCATATGTATTATAAGCCTGGTTCCAGTTTGTCAGATTATTGGTAATAACATAATTTTTGTTCGATTGATTGTTTATTTTTAATGTGTAATCATCGAATCTGTTTGTCTTTTCTGAATGATTATCTACAAATATCTTGGCGTAATTTTCAGTAACGTTGTGTATTGAATCATTTAAAATAATTTTACCTTTATCAATAAAGAAAAAAATGTTGATTACATCTTGAATACTGGGTATCAAATGAGTTGCAATAAAAAAAGCAGTAGAGAATTCTTTTGCCAAATATCTGATTTGTGAATGAACGATTGAACTTGCAACCGGGTCCAGATTGGCGGTTGGTTCATCCAGAAATACGAGTTTAGGTTTGTGCGCAAAGGCAAGTATTATGGATAATTGCCTAACCATTCCCATTGAAAAATCTCCAACTTTTTTTTCAATATCCAGTTCAAAAAGATCAACCAGTTTTTCCTCATATTCCTTATCCCAATTGGGATACATGGAAGAAGCGAGGGAGATAATAGATTTTGTTTTCATGTTTTTATGAAAGAAAATTTGTTCAGGTACATAACCAATATTTTCTCTTAACCAAATACGTTTCTTTTGGGGATCAACTCCCAACACATTAACTGCTCCTGACGTTGGAGTTGTTAATCCCAGCAGGTTTTTTATCAATGTAGTTTTGCCTGCACCATTTTTTCCAAAAATACCAACAATACTACCTTTTTCAACATTGAAAGAAATATCATTTACTGCATATTTTACATGATACTTTTTCTTCAAGTTTTCAACTTTGATCAAATATTCCATATTCTCACTCGATTTTGTTAGAAATTCATGCAATGATTATCTTGAAATTTGAGAAAGGGTCCCCAAATATTGGAATACATTTAGAAAAATAAAAAAAACATAATGAATTATACCACTGCTTTCAAATTGAAACATTTTGTATGAATTAATTAATAATGTATTGTATTGATATGCAAATATGATTTATATCCGTCCCTGTACCCCGTGTCGGATATATATATTAATAAGAAATTTTCATGAAATTGTCAAGCATTATGATATATTATTTCCATTAAGGCCGCTTCCAATTGAATGACTTCCGGTACTTTGAACATCTATACCCGATCGTGACAGAGATCATTTCTGTCACGATCAGCAACCGCATCCTGCGGGTTTTTGACTGAGTTATTCTGATTTTTATAATCAAATAAAGATTAGTATTTTTGTGTTAGTACGGGATATTGCACATCATAACCCTTCACTGAATGCCAGATGATTCGGTTAAAGGTATCTTCATCGATCTGATCAACCTCATCCAGATCCTGTTCAAGTGATTTCCGGGCCCAATAGAGTGCGTCCCCGTTCAACGTTTCAAGTGGCGGATTCAATTCATCGAGTTTTATGTTGCTTGGCAAAACCTTATAGGGTGTAAAATCCGGTTCATCGGTAAAGCAATCTGTCATGGGCTCGGCTGCTATATCAAATTGGTTCATGGGAGGAATACCGAGAATATTTTCCATGGTTCGGACCATATTGATTTGAGAGTAATAGGTTGAAATGACCTGGCCGCGTTTTGTATACGGGCTTATAACCAATCCAACCGTGCGGTGACCATCCACATGATCCAGGCCTGCCTGAGGATCATCTTCGGTTACCATAATACAGGTTTCATTCCAGAACTTGCTATGGGATATTGCATCCACAATTCTTCCCAGTGCCAGATCATTATCTGCTACGGCAGCGCGTGGTGTTGGTCGTCCGGGCCGGGTCCCGGATGTATGATCATTGGGTAATAACATAATAATGAAATTGGGGAAATTGTTGTTCTTTTCAAAAGTTTTAAATTCTTTAATGAATTCATCCGCCCGGTACACATCGGGTATATTGTTGGTGAAACCTATAAATGTGGGGCACATATAAGGTTCAAGTTGTTCAAGATTGGCTTTGGCACGGATTTTTATTTTGCCGGTTTCAGCCATGTAATCCTGATAAATTTCTGCAAAAGTCGCGTCTTTGGGTTCCACTATTGTATCCATAAATTCGCCATAATCCCGAAATGTCAATCCATGGCTTAGTACATTGTCCCATATAAAACCAGAGCTTGCATAGGCCAGGGCATCATCACCATCATATGGATAACTGCGGGTGAAATCCCCGAAAAACTTTTCAAGGTAATCCGTTACATAGGCTTCATCAGTCCATTGATGTCCGTCTGCACTTAGAATACCACTGCAATAAAAATTATCCAGCAAAACAAATGTTTCTGCTAATTTATGATGATTCGGAGTTACATCTCGTCCGAAATGAACAAGATTTATATCGCCATTGCCTTGCGGCATATCACCAAATACCTGGTCATAAGTTCGATTCTCTTTAATGATATATACAACATGTTTGAAATGAGAGACCTGAGAAGGTATCTGTGGAACCGGTACTTTGCTTTTTAATTTATTATCTGACTTGACTGCCACCAGATTTTGAACAAAAGTATTGTTTTTCTGAACGGTTTTTGTCATTTCAACTAAATGTTTTTCATCTGGAATTGGTATAATAGAAACGCTACCCATATGATCATGGGAATTGAATCCGCCTCTGTCTGTACGTTGATTTCTTGAGCCGATTCCTTTAACATTTGCTACATATAAAAAATTTGATTCTTTATCCAGGATTACAGAAGCGGGGTACCAGCCTGTTGGAATGAATCCCGTGATTTTACTAGGTGTACCAATTTCCACTATACAAATTGCATTGTCTGTTCCGTTTGCTATATAAAGATATTTCCCATCCGGAGAAACTGTTAATGCGTTTGGAGCACTACCAAAAGGCAGATCCTTTTGCGTGTGTACAGAGATTTCTTCAATTACTTTGTCTGTACGGGTATCGATTACAGAAATAATATCACTATTCGCGCAGGCCACAAATAGCCGTGTTCGATCTGGATTCAGCGCCATCCCGCTTGGATGCAATCCTACATCAATACTTTTTGTCTGAACATTTTTTGTTAAATCAATAACGGATACAGAACCATTATTTGCGATACCGGTTTCAGGATCGACCAGTACCTGGCTGCCGGATGTGTTATAGGTGGATTCCCCCTCATGTGGTACCCGACCGCCCCAATTGCTCACATAAGCCTTTGAATCAGCGCCAAGAACAACCTCGTAGGGGGCAATACCCACCGGAATTTCTTTCACTGTCGTGTCTGCCAGATCAACTACTCCCAGTGTATTGTTTCGACTCAGCGTAACATAAATTTTGTCTTGTTCTTCATCTAGTACCAGTCCTCCGGGAACAGGGTTTCCACCGATAAGAGGAGATGGTAATTTGATTGCGTTTTCCCATCGTAATACAAGATCTTTATCCAATTCAGCAATGAGAATTTGATCTTCAGCCTCGGTAACAAATACCTTTTTGCCATTTGCAGAGACGCACAAGCCAGTAAATGAACTCCCGCTTTTTTTATAATTCAAGGATTGTAGGATGGTCCGATCTTTTATGCGAATAATATCCAGGGATTTTCTGTTTTTTACAGCGACCAGGTTTTTCCCGGGAATCAATGCAAGATCAACAGGTCTTCCCGGAAATGTTACCTGAAATCCGGCAGGGCGTAACAGTTGATTAGTCGGGACCAAAATACTCCCGTCTGGTTGAGGACCAACTTTGATATTGCTTTGTGCTTCTGCCTTTTCCAAGATAATCAACACACTAGACAAAATTATCAAGGCTGAAATAATTCTTCTCATTGGTTTCATAAACTAACTCCATAAAGCATGTTAAAAAATTGACAAGAATAATTATCCTGGTTGTGATTTTAGAAAAACTTAAAGTTGGCAGTATGTATATTAGCCAAAATTCAAATTTATATTATTCTTTTAAATGCTTACAACTATTTCATCTTATACGGCAGCGGTTTGGGCTCAAGCATATTCACAAGTTTGTCTTTGAGCGAGAACGCGCAAAACATGTTGCCGGTAGGATTGTAATGGCCGATGTAATAGCGGGCAAGATAGTCCTTTACGCTGATGTTGAACTGTTTATAATCCTGTTCATGCGCGTCCATCAGGTCGATCATGGGCAGATTTTTCGATTTCATGTAATCCACAAAAGGCTGGTCCCAGCGCTTGCCCTCGGTCAGGTATTTTGCCACTGATCCCGGAGGAAACGACAGCACCCAAAGGATCTTTTTATTGTTCTGTCTGGCAAACGCTTCGGCCTTTTCCACAATCCGCATGGACGCAGTCAGTGCCGCTTTCTGGTGCAGCTCTTCCGCAACTGTCGCCAGGGTGCCATTGTCCTCAATCGAGGTATTGATACCATGCGTGGTTGCCAGATCGGTTATTTCTTTATAGGTCTTGTTGGGATTTTCCTGTTTTGAATTGAGGTGCGCTATCATGATTTTGGCTACAAAATCATCTTTGAATATTGCATAGGTTTTATCCAAATCGCACAGATCATAAACCGATTCAGGAGTAGGACAGGGGTTGGCGTGCTCGGTGATCTGTCCGGATTTCAGGTCTACGGTAACAAAGGGCAGTGTAGGCTCGATAAACCGGGGATGTTTCCGTCGTCTGATGTTGCGCCAGGAGTCGAGATTGCGGCGGTGGTCATCGTCGTATATGTTGAATATGATATATTCTGAAGGTGTGCGTTTTTCTTCCTTTAGCATGCGCAAATAAGCCTGATAAACCGACCATCCGCCAATACCAAAATTCCGTACCGGCTCCTGAATGTGTGCGGCCAGCACTTCCTGCCAGGTTTCTCCATCGCTTACCTGGTGGCACTGGGTAAAGCTGTTGCCATAGGTGTTTATGCGGCAGGGCTTGTCCCTGTATTGGATCATAATCCGTTCGCCATCAGTACCCGCATAGGTGTAAACGCATTCGGACCCGTTCATACCGTCCGTATATCGGTCATTGTTCAGCAGCCATCCGAATTCACTGTGATATTTTGCAAAAGGAAAGGCTTTTCCGGCAAGCCATTGTTTTACTTCATCCCGGGTATACAGAATAGATTCCAGAAAGGAACGCATATCCACAATTTTATTGGTATCGGCTGCAAATCCTCTGAATGAATTCATAAAAAACGCTGCGCTAGCTGACAGAATTGCTTTTTTTTGAAAATCTCTGCGTGAATACGGTTTCATATTACACCTCTTATTTCGGTTGTAACATTTTTTCCCTATATATTTGATATTATACAATACATAATGGTAATTTCAAATTCAATTGTTTTTTTGTATAGTTATTAGTGCTTTTAATAAATCTGATAATTTACTGGCTTTTGACTGATTTTAAAAGATAGTATACTTTAGAAACTTTCATGTGAGCAAACTCGGGTGGTCTTTATTATGAAAGATTAGAATTGGTTCTGCAAAATTAGAAAAAAGTACCTATTAAATATAATAATTTATTGTCAATTGTTTTGTAATACTGCTGTAAAATTGATAAATTGGGTGGAAAAATTACCGGTACTGATAATGAAAACAGCATACGTGATGAAAACTAGAATATTTATATTACTCTTGATGGGATTCAATCTTCTTTATTCTCAAGTGGATTTTACAGCGTATCCATATAGTGGATTTATCCCTTTGAATGTACAATTTACTGTTCAAGCTGATGACAGTTTGCAATATATGTGGGATTTTGGTGACAATACTGTAACGTCCAGTTTGAAAAATCCCAAGCATGTTTATACCAAATCCGGATACTATACAGTTACCTTGACGGTAATGGGGGCTGATACGGTTGTAATCACCCGCAATGCATTTATAGAGACTCGTGAGCGTGAAACCCTGCCTATACCGCCCAAGTGGGCATTTGAACCGTGGGTGTGGGAGGATAATGATAATACGCAACTGCGTACACTTGGGATTGCAAATCAATATCGGGCATTGGATATCCCTGCGAGTGTAGTCATAATTGACAGTCCCTGGGAAACATCATATAATACATTGATCTTTGACAGTACCCGATATGAAGATCCCCTGGGAATGATCAACGAGCTGCATAATATGCAATACAAAGTCATCATGTGGATCACTCCGCTCATCAATACCGAGTCTGTTGATGCCGCTTATTGGGGCAAATCTACAAATTATGATTATGCTTTTGAAAACAACTTTTTTACGGCAGAGGGAGAAACCTATACCTGGTGGAAAGGTAAGGGAAGCTTTATAGATTTTACCAATCCTTATGCGCTTGATTGGTGGCATGGGCAACTGGACAATGTGATGGACATGGGCATTGATGGTTGGAAAACGGATTCAGGAAATCGTGTTTTTCCTCATGGCGCATCCTGTTTTAATGATACCATAACCTACAAAGAATACAGTCAACTGTATTACATGGATTTTTATGAATATACCCGCGAAAAAACAGAGAATGATTTTGTGATTTATGCTAAATCTATGGATGAGCAGCAAAGCGATTCTATATTTGTCCCTCACAATTACGCCCATACTTTTTTTGTTGGTGATCAATTACATGACTGGAGCGATATGGGTTTACCCAATGCTGTTGATAATATATTCATGTCTTCTGATAGTGGATACCATGTCGTTGGTTCTGATATTGGCGGTTATATGGGGGATATGGAGGTAAACAATAAATTGTTTATTCGTTGGGCGCAATTCGGCGCTCTCTGCCCATTAATGATCAATGGCGGTCAGGATGAACACCGTCCATGGATGTTTGATGATACAACTTTGGACATATATAGATACTTTGCAAAACTGCACAGTGAACTGGTTCCGTATATATACTCTTGTACAGTTGATGGAGTCATTACGGGTAACAGTATCGTACGGCCATCAATTGGTGACAGACAATATACTCTGGGAAATGAATTGTTTGTATCTATTATTTATGGATTGTTTTCTTCTAAAAGAAGAACTGTTGAATTTCCAATAGAATCAAACTGGATAGACTTTTGGGATGATGATATAATCTATGAGGGTGGGAAAGTCCTGAATGATAAAGAATTTTCTTATGAGCAATACCCGGTGTATATAAGAGAAGGTGCAATCATTCCCATGAATGTTGTAGATGGTGTTACAGGCCATGGCAGCGAATATTCCTCCGGATACCTGACCTTGATTCATTATCCTTCTGATTCTTCTTTTTTCAACTATTACGATGAAGACGAAGCGTTTACAATCACCTCTGCCCAAAAAGATTTTGGGCAACAGATAAAAACAGGTGCAGGAAATGAAAACTTGCTCTTTAGAATTAAATACAAAGATGATGTAAATATCATAACGTTAAATGGTGCGGAATTGTCTCAAATTTCTGACTATGATGATTTTCAAAACGCAACATCCGGTTGGTTTTATCAGACATCTAATGATTATCTTTGGATTAAATTCAGCCAGGAGGGGCAGCCTTGTGATTTGAGAATTAAACAAATATCAGCATCATTTACGAGTGATAAACAAAATGGCAATACTCCACTAAAAGTACGATTTACCAACCAGTCAATAGGAACTGTTAATACCTCTGTCTGGGATTTTGGTGATGGAGTCACCAGCAACGATTATAATCCAGAGCATACCTATGAACAGACAGGTGTTTATACAGTCTCTTTGCGTGTTGAAAATAAAATTGCTGCTGATGAGATTTTCAAGTCGGATTATATCAAAGTGGGAGACAATAAGCCGGTTGCGGCCTTGAATGCTGATCCCAGGCAGGGGATCGCGCCATTGTCGGTTCAGTTTACGAACCAGTCCACTGGCGAGTTTGATTCTGTAACCTGGGACTTTGGTGATGCAAGTTTATCCAATGAAAATAATCCCATTCATGTTTATAATCAGGCGGGTCAATATGATGTTTCATTAAAGGTGTCGGGACCATCTGGTGCTGACTCTTTATTAATGACGAACCTGATAACCGTCCAAGCTGCACCACCTGCAGCCAATTTTGGGTTCACTCCTGCCAATGGTTTTGTGCCTCTCACAGTTCAATTTTCTGACAGTTCAACAGGTGAGATTGATAACTGGAAATGGCTGTTTGGGGATGGAGATTCGAGCAATGTTCAAAATCCGGAGTATGTTTATGAATTATCAGGAGATTATGATGTAACGCTGATTGTTACAGGTCCCGGTGGTGTGGATACATTGACGCAGGAGCAGGTTATTCATGTTCAGGATACACCCCCGGTTGCAAACTTTGGCAGCAATGTAACCAGTGGTTTGGTGCCTTTGATGGTTACGTTTACTGACAGTTCTAAAGGTATTATTGAACATTGGCTTTGGAATTTTGGAGACGGTACTTTTAGTGAGCAGCAGCATCCTGTACATGTTTACGATCGTGTTGATTCTTTTGATGTCAGTTTGACAGTTAAGGGACCGGGGGGAGAAGATTCCATCACCTACCCCTATTATATAAAAACAAATTTTCCAACATCAATCGTTGATGGTGAAGAAAATCCAATACCTGACGATTTTCAACTATACCAGAATTATCCCAATCCTTTTAATCCCGTTACTACCATTCGTTATGCACTGCCAAAATCCTCAGATGTTACCATATCCATTTATAACATACAGGGCGTTAGGGTCATGCATTATGAGATGGGCAAAATGCAGGCCGGCTACCATACATTGACATGGGATGCACATTCAATTTCATCCGGATTGTATTGGATACGTTTGAATGCCGGTACGTTTACCCAAACCCGAAAATGTTTATTGATCAAGTAAGTGTGGCATTACCAGCCGCCGCCACCGCCTCCTCCTCCGCCACCACCGGAGAAACCGCCACCGCTGCTTCCCGAGCTGGAACTGGGCGCTCTTGATGATGAAGTGATTGCAGATGAAAATGAAGAGCCCAGCGTTGACGTAAGTGTTGTTATATTTGAAGTGCTGAAATGATATCCTGAATACCAGGTTGGAGTATAATCCTTGTATTGGCTGGATTGAGAAAGACTTGTTTCAAATTTTTTACTCCATTCGGTTTCAACATCCAGCGCTATGGCATAGGGCAAATATCTCTCAAATTGCTCAGGAGTTTGGGGAGGGGACATGAACTGTAAACGTTCTTCTTCGGCTATTTTTAAATACATTTTCAAGCCTTCAATATGATCCATAACTCGTCTACCCAAAATAGTTGGCGCTTTTAAAAGATCTTTAAATACGACATGAGCAATTACGATCAATAGTAGAAATAGTGCTGCACCGGGTGAAGTTGCATACGCGAAAACACCCAGCCCAACCAGTTCACCAATAAAAAACGGCAAGGCAAACAAGGTGATTCCAAAAATACCTGCTTTTTCTATCACGCCCCTGGCTTTCCCGGTAAGTAAGGCATACCAGCTTTTTACAACTCCGGACATGAGAAAAAATGTGCCTGCCGTCCAACCCGACAACCACAATGCCATAAATGCAGCTACAGCTTTATCCGGTGCCGTTAGAATAATTAAAGCAAAGGTAATGATTGTTATGATGATACCGGGAGTAATAAACCTGCTGTTTGTTTTAAAATTCAACGCTTCAAAATTTAGTTTAAGACTGTTTTTCAGTGCTTTGATAGCTGATTGAATGCGAGCATGATTGCTCTGAGTGATAACAATAGAATTGGAAGATGAAAATAATTTATTTGCAATCTGTTTTTCACCAGCTTCCAATTTGGAATCGTTAGTACCTGTTTTAACAAGTGTAAATTTTTTCTTGCTTTCTTTGATAGTGATATAGCCCTTGACTGCCATGTTGACAATAGCGGCTGCAAACACCTTGTCACTATAGCCCATTTTCAAAACAAATCGAGTGGCGGCTGGTGAATATCCATCCGGGGGTACAAATTGTGGTATAATTGTCTCTTTCTCAGGATCTTTGCCTACCATCGTCCAGGCTAGTGAGTAATAGAATAAAAGCAAAATGAATCCTGCAAAGGCAACCAGGGTTGTTGGGTTTTGTTGAATGATTAAGCGGCCCTTGTCCATCATTGTTGGCTCGGGAATGATACCTTTTGTAAAGCCCGCAGCAACGGTAAGGCCTTCCCATGGACTCAGGTATCGAGTGGTTGTGAAATAAATGCTGCCATCCGCATTGATTTTACTTTTAAAACTTTGTTCATTAGATCCATATGCGCCAGTATATGCAGCACTTTGTATTATATCTGCTCCCGGGGGAAGCTGAATGGTGGCACTTGCGTTTTCTATCATGAAACCCCAATCATTTCCGGTAACGTTCCAATAGAGTTCATCATAGTCTTTGAAAAACCCAAGTTGATTTTGGGTATTATATACAAGAGTATAGGTGTATTCACCCGGTTCAAGAAAGACATCGCTGCTGCCAAAATAGATCTTGATTCCGTCTGACATTGTTTCGGTATGATAGGGTTCTGTTTGACCATCCTTCATAACATCAAGTATGTCAAAAGTAATACGAACCGTGTTGCCTATTCGATCTTTATATTTTGTTAAAAATGTTCGGTAAATGCCGCGTTTAATCTGGTTACCATTGCTGTAAACCTTGATCGTTTCCGTAACGGTCATGGAACCATCAGACTGAATTTGGATATCGCTGTCAAAGCTGATGATTCTTTCCAGTTCAGACCTGGCAAAAAGAGGAGAGAGGATGCACAGTATCCATAAAATGATATGTGAGATTTTTTTCATAATACGACTCTTGTTTAAAAGGATACATTGGGTACAGCGCCTTCAGATTCTTCCATTTCAAAATATTCTTTTTTCTCAAATTTAAAATATCCGGCAATGATATTGTTGGGAAATGATTCTATCATAATGTTTAAATTCCGAACGGTACCATTGTAATATCGGCGGGCCAACTGGATTTGATCTTCGATTTCAGATAACTGGTTTTGCAAGTCCAGAAAATTCTGATTGGCTTTTAAATCCGGATAGTTTTCTGCAACAGCGAATAAATTAACCAAAGATTTTGAAAGTGCATTTTCAAGTTTTCCTTTTTCAGCCGGATTTACTTCTTTCATGCTTTGGCTTCGCAGTTCAGTAACTTTGCTGAGCAGTTCTTTTTCATGGGTCATATAACCTTTGACTGTCTCTATAAGATTAGGGAGCAGATCAGTTCGCCTTTTGAGTTGTACGTCTATACCGCTCCAACCTTCTTCAGCAAGATTTCTGTTTTTAACCAGTCGGTTATAAATTGTAATTCCCCAGAGCGCAATCAAGACGGGTATTGCAACGAGAAAAACTAACATTAGTCAAGGTCCTTTCTTTTTAAACTTTATAAATATAGGGAATTGTTTATTGCGGCTCAATTGATATTTTTTATTAACCCAAATTTTTTAATGTAAATTCCATCCCGGAATGAGTTTAGAATATGAACGATTGTTCAATTTTTTTATTGACTTGAACGTTTAAATTTCGTAATATTGTGTAGCAAAATACAATTTTTTTGCTAATAAATTCATTTTTTACTTGACAAATTGTCAAGACTTGTAGTAAAGGTAGGTTGGAATATGAAAACTCTTCTAAAAACGATTTTCGTACTCGTCCTCTTTTCCGTGTTTGTGACTCCGATTTTCTCTAGCGCATCTTCTCTTTGGCAATCCACAACTTCTTATGCTGATAAAAACATGGTTTTAGAGTCGTTACAAAAAGGTGACATTGTTACCGCTGAAAAAGTGACCAAACGAATACTTGCAAATTATCCCCTTGATGTTTTTGCAAATTATCACATGGCTGTTTTGCATTTATATAATGGTCGTGATCAATTACGTGATAATTCGATTGAAAAAGCTGTTAATGCATCAACTGATGGAACACTTGAATCAAATTATGTTAAATTTGTTCAATCGGTTTGGAATAACGATTTACCAGTACAAATCAAGTTGTATAATGATTTAAAAAAACAATTAACTGATGGCAATGAAATTGTTCTTGTTAATGCACTCAATAAATATGCAAAACACCAATATGCTCAAGCCATTGATTTGCTTTTACCTTATGCAGACAAGAATAATTGTTTCGAGTACAAGTACTGGTTAGTATCAAGTTATTATTCTACAGGTGATTATAAGCATGTAATTGATTATGCCCAAAAGTTTGCAAGTCAATCATCTGATAATGTAGCACTTGATCATATGTTAGGTCAAGCATATCTCAACACGGGTCAATATGCCGCGTCTGTAGAGATATATGAGAAATTGTTAAAAGAACAGCCCGAAAATTTAAATTTCCATTGCTGTTATGGGAAAAATCATTTATTTAATGATCAACCTGAAAAAGCAATTGACCATTTTAAATTTATCATGAAATCCCTTGATAAAGAAACTCTGGGATGGAAATGTTATTGGAATATTGCTACATGCTATACATTGATGGGTGATAAAGAAAATGCTTCACTGGTTTTAAATTCTTTTCTTGATAAATGCAAACATCGTGATAATCAGGTAATGACTGCTACGGTTTATAACAAAATTGCAGATTTTTATTTTCTGCATCAGGATTATGAAAAGGCAGCTCAGGGATATAATGATTGGATGGCATTTATTAACAATTCTGATTTGAATCAACAATTTAAAACCAGACAGTATGCAAATTACTATTGTAATTTAATTCAGATTGCTGTGTTACAGGATGATGATACCAAAGTTGAATCCCTGTTAAAAGATTACAACGAATTACAAGCTAAAAATTCAAATTTGTTTTCTGCATGTGAGCTGTTAAGAGGGATGCTGGCTTTTCACAACCATGAATATTCAAAAGCTCTTGAACTTTTTGAACAAGCGGAACAGAGCTGTGAAATTGTAATGTGGAAAGCAAGAGTTGTAGAAAAAATGAACAATTTTACTCATGCTCAAAAATGTTATCAGCAGATTCTCGATCAAAAATCATCAAATTTTTACTCTGTTCTTTATAAAAAAGCAGCTAAAAATCAACTTACTGCTTTAGCTACACTCTAAATAGTTTACATAAATGCTCCCATCGGGTGGGTGGGAGCATTTATATTTTAAATTCTTTTCTGTTTAAAGTCTTTATTGGGCTGTTTTATTTTCCTTTCAATTTTCTGGTTGCGTGTTCCCCTTCTATTTATTAAGTTTAATTCTAAAAAAATAATATTAATTTTTTCCAGGTGCTAAAGATGAAACTACTGTTAGAATGCCGTCAGCTTTCAAGGATAGTGTTGTATTTTTTTGTAGTATTGTTTCCCGTAGTGATGTTGTATGCTGATAACTCGTTTTATGTTTCAACCTATGGTAATGATAATGATGATGGTTCTTTTGAACATCCGTTTGCGTCAATTGAACATGCTCAAAAAGTTGCAAGACAATCCATTGCTGATTCTGATGGGACTGTAACCGTATATATCAAGCATGGTACCTATTATTTAAATTCCCCCATACTTTTTTCTAATAAAGATTCAGGAACCCAATCCGCACCGGTAATTTACAAAGCATTTCAAGACGCGGTTCCCATTTTTACAGGAAGTAAGGAAATCAAAAACTGGAAAAAGGTGGATGATAATGCATTAACACACAGATTACCCGCATTTGTCAGACCTCTTGTTTATGTGGCAGATTTAAAAGCTAATGGAATTCAGGATTATGGCGATTTAACCAATCCTAATAATCGTCCTTCTTTGATTTGTAATGGTCAATTGCAAACACTTGCCCGTTGGCCCAATTCCGGATTTGTACATGCTGGTTTGACCTTGGGTGAAACGGAAATACCACCCAGATATACCAAAAAGCATGGTACAGAGCAAGGTGTCTTTGAATATCTGGACGAGTATCAGGACCGGTGGATAAATGAAAAAAACGCATGGCTGCATGGTTACTGGTATTGGGACTGGAAAGACGAACATCAAAAGGTTGAAAATATTAATATAGCAGACAATATTTTTACTTTATCACAACCCTATCATCATTATGGATATCGTGACAGTTTACGTTACTATGGATACAACATGCTGTGCGAAATTGACTCTGTAACAGAATGGTATTTGGATAAAGACAGCGGATTGCTATTTTGGTATCCACAAAAAGAGATTGACCCCAATTCTGCTACCGTAACATTGACCGAATTCAATGAACCTTATATGGTTGAAATGGACAACTGTAAATTTATTACTCTCGAAGGATTGACTTTTCGTGAGAGCCGGGGAAGTGGAATATTGATAAAAGAGGGTGAAAGTTGTGAAATCAAAGATTGCAGAATTGAGCGTTTGGGAGTAGATGCCATTCGTGTTGAAAATGGTTTTAATCATCAAATTGCAGGGTGCTATATTCATCATCTGGGTGGAATGGGTATCTATCTTGAAGGGGGAGATCGTAAAACATTAACTCCTTCCGGGCATTCTGTAACGGAAACCGTTGTTGAGCATTTTTCTCTGCTCAATCGTACTTATCAGCCGGCAATTCATACCGAGGGATGCGGACACTATATTGCACATAATCGTTTTAGATATTCATCTTCATCGGCTATGCGTCTTGAAGGAAATGATTATATTGTAGAGTATAACCAGATCAGTCATGTTGTTACTGAATCTGATGACCAGGGTGGATTGGATATGTGGTTCAATCCATCATATCAGGGAATTGTTATCAGATATAATCAGTGGTCAGATATGTCAGGCAGAACAGGCCACAATGGCGCGGCAGGTGTTCGTCTTGATGATATGATTTCCGGAGTGCAGATTTATGGTAATGTTTTTGAACGATGTGGCAGTGTTATTTTTGGTGCTGTTCAGATACATGGTGGCAAGGAGAATGTTGTAGAAAATAATCTTTTTTATCAATGTCACGCTGCTGTCAGTTTTTCACCCTGGGGCGAAAAACGCTGGCTTGAATTTCTGGACAAGGATGTAGTGCAAAACAAACTCTATAAGGATGTTGATACAAGTTCGTCTTTGTATCAGGAAAAATATCCGGTTTTGCGCGATTTAAGATCAAACCACGATAGAAATATTGTAAAGAATAATTTGATTGTAGATTGTAAGGAATTGTTTTTAAGAAACAAAAATAATGTAAATGTCATTAAAGATAATAACGTTTTCCCATCAGGAGGGAAAACTGTTGAGCAGTTATGTGGTCCGGATGTAATGAAACTTTATGGTTTGGAAACCATCCCTATAGAAAAAATGGGTCCGTTACATAACAAATGGGTTAAATAATCCATTTGAGATAAGCAAAATACTCCTTTTTAATGTTTATAATATATGGTTATATATCATGAATAAATTTTCCATTTTCATACTCTTATTATTTCTGAATATTACAGCTTTTTCTCAGAATGAAAGAATGACATTTGATCATCTGACTATAAATAACGGATTGTCTGATGGCAGGGTGGATTGTATACTTCAGGACAGTTACGGGTTTTTATGGTTTGGTACACAGGATGGTTTGAATCGGTTTGATGGTTATAATTTTGCTGTATATGGTCATGATATTTTTGATTCGACTTCAATTTCTTCAGATTGGATTCGCTGTATCATGCAGGATGATGAGGGACAGTTGTGGATTGGTACTGAAGGTGGGGGATTAAATCGATTCAATTATGAAACCGAGTCTTTTGATCAATGGCTTCAGGATAATGATGACCCTACCAGTCTGAATGATAATTTTGTTCGTGCGCTTTTGATCGATCATAATGGTATTTTTTGGGTAGGTACCCGAAGTGGATTGGTAATATTTAATAAAGATAAAGAAAGTTTTACTGCTTTTCATACAAATCCATTGGATACAAACAGCCCGGTTTTTAATGAAAATATAACTGAAATCCTTGAAGATCGTGACGGTAACCTCTGGTTGGGCACTTCTAATGATGTTTACAAGATAAACAATCAACGCAATAAACTCACACATTATGCAAGTGAAGGTGATGAAAAGAGAATAACCTCAATTTTTCAGGACAGCTTTGGTGATATTTGGATTGGCAGCCGTTATGATGGAATTCAGGTTCATAATCCTTATACCGGGAGTTTTGTTCCCTATACCAATGATCCCAGTAATCCTTCCAGTATTGTCAGTAATGAAATTAAAGATATTTTTGAAGATGAATCAGAAAATCTTTGGATTGCAACCATGCATGGTGGTCTGAATCAATATGACCGCAAAACTAAAAGTTTTCATGCTTATTTAGCAGATGCCAATGATCCTTCCAGTCTTAGCAGCAACAGTGCCAGAATCATTTATCAGGATGGCAGTGGTGTAATCTGGCTGGGAATGGATGGCAGCGGCATTGACAGCTTTTACCGTAATACAAAAAAGTTTGAATTTTATGGCACTCTTTTAAATGATGGTACTGAATTTATAAACAGTACGGTACTCTCCATTGCAGAAGACTCTAAAGGTACTTTGTGGTTAGGAACAGAGGGTGAAGGTTTGGTAAGCTTTTCCCGGGCTACCCAAACTGTCTCGCATTATGTTTATAATGTTAACAATTCATTTACCATTAGCAGTAATCAGGTTACCTGTATATTGGAAGACAATACCGGTACAATTTGGGCGGGTACAAAAGAAGGTCTCAATAAATTTAATATCGAAAATGGCATGTTCCATAGATATTATGTAACAATTACTCCTATTACCGGAAATAATTTTATCAATGCGATTTTGCAGCAAGATGAGGAGGGATTATGGCTGGGAACAAATGGAGGGGTGATTTATTTTGAAAAAAGTACGGGTATCTTTAAACCAGTGGAATTTGATTCAACCGGTGTACTTGATGATGAATCTGTAGTATCTATCTGTTTTGACAAACAAGGAATACTCTGGATCGGGTACTTGCGATCCGGTCTGGTAGCATTTAATCCAGTTGATAATAGTTATACCCATTATCGCGCTGATGCTAATTTTTCAAACAGTCTCAGCAGTAACTTTATCCAGTACATTTTTCAGGATTCTCAAGACCGTTTATGGATTGCAACGCGTAAGGGATTGAATCAATATAATTCAGAAAATGATGATTTTATCCGTTTTGATAAATCAGATGGCATGCCCAGTAATGTAATTGCCGGTATAGTAGAAGATACAAATGGAAATTTGTGGCTGAGTACAACCAATGGAATATCCAAATTTGAAAGTAATGAACAAAAATTTACAAATTATGATGTACAGGATGGTTTGCAGGGAAACCAGTTTTGGAACCGTTCCTGCTTTCAGAGCAAAACCGGCGAGTTGTTCTTTGGCGGCAATAACGGATTTAACGCTTTTTTTCCGGATTATGTAGAGAAAATGGCCAATCCTCTTATACCGCCCATTGTTATTACAAATATCAATGTTTTAAATAAACCTTTGAATAAAAGTGTATTCCCCTATGTACAGGGAAATGATACGTTACGTCTCGATTTTGATAAAAATCAGATATCTCTTGAATTTGCAGCGCTGGATTATATTTCTCCTGAAAAGAACCAATTTGCCTATATTCTGGAGGGTTTTGAGCAGGAATGGAACTATACCGGGACCAGACGGTTTGCCAATTATACCAACCTTGATCCCGGCCATTATACTTTTAAAGTTAAAGGTTCAAACAGCGACGGCGTATGGAATGAAACCGGAGCTTCTTTGAATATTTATATACCCCGGCCATTTAGCCGAACCATATGGGCTTATTTAATTTATGGTATTGTTGGCATTGGTTTGATTTATGGTATCAACGCTTATATTTTTGCTTTGATCAACGTTAAACATGAATTAAAGTTGGAAAGACTGGAGCGTAAAAAGGCTAAAGAAATGAACCAGTTTAAACTCCAGTTTTTTACTGATATTGCACACGAGTTTAAAACCCCACTCACATTGATACAGGCTCCCCTTGAAGAGATGCTTGCTGCTAATAAAGGTGATCAGCATAAAGATGAGATGGGTTTAATGTATCGAAATGTACGTTATCTTATGCGTCTTGTACAACAATTACTCTGTTTCAGACGTGTTGAACATGGCAAAATGCCCCTTGAAACTACAAAAGGGGATCTGATTCAATTTGTACGCCGTATATATGAATTGTTTTCCGAAACCGCTAAAAAGCACCATATTGATTATGAATTGAATATAGATCAGGATACAATTGAAGGATGGTTTGACTGGTCCAAGTTGGAAGAAGTCTTGGTGAACCTGATTGATAATGCCTTTAAATATACACCTGATTATGGTTATATCAAAGTCAGCATTGAAAATCAGACCGAGAATGAAAAATCTTTTATTATGATCAAAGTGAGTGATACTGGAAAAGGGATTAGTGAAGAGGATTTGCCTCACATTTTTGAGCGTTTTTACAATGCCAAGGGTGGGTATAGACAGGGACAGGCAAGTTCAGGATTAGGGCTTGCTTTATCCAAAAAGTTTGTAGAGCTGCATTCCGGAACATTGCTCGTTCAAAGCTCGGAAGAATCAGGTAGTGAATTCACAGTTAAACTTCCATTTGGTACGGACCATTTGGCGGAATTGGAAATGCATCATGTTGGGAATGGTGCTAACCATTTGACAAATTTAAATGTATCTGATATCGAAGAAATTTGGGATATTAGAGAACAAGAGTTTGATTCTAATGATGAAAATGATAAACGAACTTTATTACTGCTTGTAGAAGATGATCCGGAAATGCGGGCGTATTTAAAAAAACAGTTGTCCAAAAAGTATGATGTTATTGATGCCCCCGATGGTAACATGGGCCTTGAACTTGCAGAATCCCGTATGCCTAGCCTTATTATAAGCGATGTAGTTATGCCGGGAATAGATGGTATTGAATTGTGTAAAAGATTAAAAGGTGAAATTTCTACAAGTCATATACCTATAATATTGCTTTCTGCTAAAAGTGAGGTCGAAGATAAAATCCAGGGTATGGAGTTTGGCGCAGATGATTATATTGAGAAACCTTTTCATTTTCGGTTTCTTGATGCCCGTGTAACCAACATGTTAAAATCCCGAAAAATGTTACAGGAACGTTATCGCAAAGAACTCATTATTGAACCTTCTCAGGTTACACCGTTTTCTCATGATGAAAAAATGCTTGTACAGATACGGGATTATATTGAAGAACATTTATCTGATCCGGAATTGGGTGTGAATCATCTTGCTTATCATGTTGGTGTAAGCCGAACCATGATGTTTATGAAATTAAAGGAATTGATTGGGTATTCTCCACAGGAATTCATTAAAGCTGTTCGTCTTAAAAAGGCTGCGCAGATGCTGCACAAAACCGATTTTACAGTTAGTGAAATTGCATACCGGGTTGGATTCAAATATCCCAAATATTTTAGTACCTGCTTTCAGCAGGAATACAGCAAAACCCCCTCTGAATATCGAGAGTCTGAAACAGAGATTCAAGAATAGAACCCTCAAAATACCACAAAATACGCATTTATACCCCGTTTGAACAATATTGAACCTTTTCTGAACTGAGCAGGATTTACAAATCCTGCTTTTCATATTATATTCCACTGTAATGTTTGTCAGGATTTTATGATACCTGAATTAAATATCAATAATCATAAATATTACGGAGGAATGAGAAATGAAGAATTGGTTAGTTATTGTATGTTTGATTGCATTCACTGCAGTTGGTTTTTCACAAAATGTTGTTACCGTATTTCCAGGTGAAGGTACCTTAACCCAGGCCCTTACAGATGCTCAGGATGGAGATGTGCTTGAACTGGTACCTGAAGGTGAATACACCGAATCAACAGGGTATATTTTTGGTACCATTGTAGACAAAAATATTACGATTGATGTTGAAGGTGGTGATGCCGCAGCTTCTAAAGCAATATTGAAAATTCAAACTCCCCCCGATGGTGAAAGTACCATTCGTTTTTTTGAAGTGGGTGATAATGCCTCTTTAACATTAAGGAATCTTGAAATTGATGGTTCTTTCAGTAGTGCTCCCAGTGCAGATTATCTGATTACCTTTTACATGGGTGAAACCCCAGCCGAAGCTACTATTAATAAAATCAGAGTAGAAAATTGTTACATTCATGATTTTATCAGTGACGTTATTGCCGCAGGTGGTTCAGATATGCGCGGTAATGTTATTGTAGATTCTACTTTTGTAGATAATGTAATTATGGAAAACACGGGTACTTCTATATACTATAAATACTGTGGTGCCAATTTTATTTCTTTAACTAATTCTACTTTTAATACGATTAATAGTTATGGTTTTCGCGTAGCTGGCCCTGTTGAGAGCAATTTCCCCTTGAATACACCATCGGTTGTTATTGACCACACCACCTGGTATAACATTGGTACTGAAGATGGTCGTGAAGTTATTCTATGCGAAAAAGGTCCACACCTGGGCCAATGGCAGGTAAGTAACTCTATTTGTGTAAAACAGCTCAATAAAGACAAGGTTGTTATCAATATCAAAGAAACCGTAACTCCGGAACAGGCAGTTATCAATAATATTTGTTTGTGGGATGTAGGTGCGCGCAACTGGCGTGATCATCCTGTATCTGATACTTTGGCTGTTGATCCTGAATTTGCTGATCCCGATAATGGTGATTTTACATTACCTGCCGGTTCAGCATTGTTAACATATGCCTCAGACGGTGGAGCCATCGGTGATCCTCGTTGGGCAACAAATGCAACCGCAATTGAAGATGATAATGCAGAAACACTGCCTCAAACCATGGCATTGAAACAAAATTACCCCAATCCCTTTAATCCTGAAACCAGCATTCAATTCTCACTTGCTAAAGATGGACAAACTATATTGAATGTTTACAATTTGCTGGGACACCGTGTGGCACAGTTGGTTAACGGCAGAATGGCAGCAGGCGAACACAAGGTTACTTTTGAAGCCAAAGAATTGCCATCTGGCATTTACTTCTATCGTCTTGAAACCCCAAATGGTGTAATGACCAAGAAAATGACTCTGCTTGAATAGTAGTTTGATATCGATTAAGAGATGCTGAGAGGAATATTGTGAAATTCAATTTGACTAAATATATAATATCATTTTTGTTGATTTTTTCTTCCTTCATATACGCCCGGGTAACTGCTTTCCCGGGCGCTGAAGGCGCGGGCATGTATACAATAGGTGGTCGTGGTGGAGATGTCTATGAAGTAACCAATCTGAATGATAGTGGTCCCGGCAGTTTACGGGAAGCTATTGAAGCCAGTGGACCCAGAACGGTAGTGTTTCGCGTATCAGGCACCATTGCATTGGAATCTGATCTTAAAATTAAAAGCCCCTATATTACCATTGCCGGCCAAACTGCACCGGGTGATGGAATTTGCATCAAAGACCATACCTTGTATGTAAACCATAATGAAGTAATCATTCGTTATATACGGTTTCGTCTGGGTGATGAATCCGGAGTAGAGTCTGATGCTACTTGGGGGCGTTATTGCAAGAGTGTAATCCTTGATCATTGTTCTGCAAGCTGGAGTGTGGATGAAGGATTGTCCTATTACGGAATTGACAGTCTTACCGTTCAGTGGTGTTTAATCTCTGAAAGCTTGTACAACTCTAATCATTCCAAAGGTGCACATGGTTACGGAGGCATTTGGGGTGGAGAAGATGCTTCTTTTCATCACAACTTGTTTGCGCATCATTCCAGCAGAAATCCAAGATTTGCCGGCGGTCAGACTTCAACCTGCAAGAATGTAGACTATCGCAACAATGTGATCTATAATTGGGGATTTAACAGTGCTTATGGCGGTGAAGCCGGTACAATTAACATGATAGCCAACTATTATAAATCCGGTCCGGCTACCAAAAGTAGTGTTAAATACAGAATTTGTGAACCTTCAGGTACTGCAGGAAGATGGTATATTAAAGATAATTATGTTGTTGGTTCACCTAATATCACAAACGACAATTGGGCTGGCGGAGTTCAAGGAAGTTCTGCCGTTAAATCCATCATAGGTGTTGATGAACCTTTTCCATTTACTACAGTTACCACTCAAACAGCAGAAGAGGCGTTCCTCAGTGTATTGGCGGATGTTGGCGCAACTTTGCCTGCACGAGACCCTATAGATGCTCGAATTATCTCAGAAGTTGAATCCGGAACAGCAACTTTTGAAGGTCCGGGATATGAAGAAATTCAAAACTTGTCAGATACATCAATTATTCGTGGTATAATTGACAGCCAGAATGATGTTGGTGGATGGCCGGTTTTATCCAGTCTTGCCGCACCGGTTGATTCTGATCACGATGGCATACCGGATGATTGGGAATTGAAAAATAACCTGAATCCTAATGATGATACCGATCGCAACATAGTTGATGATAATGGTTATACCATGTTGGAAAATTATATCAATAGCCTGGTTCCCAATTCAACTACAGATATTAGAGAAGCAACTGTGCCAACAAGTCTTGTACTGTTGAGAAACTATCCCAATCCATTTAATCCTGTTACAACTATTTCCTTTAGCATACCAACCCCGGATTATATCTCACTGGGCATCTATGATGTAAGAGGACGACTGGTTAAGAAACTATCTGAAGGTTTTCATAATAATGGTGCTTATGAGCTGAATTGGAACGGTACAAATGAAAATAATGTACAGGTGAGCTCGGGATTATATTTTGCATATTTACGTTACGGAAAAAGCTCTAAAATTATAAAAATGCAATTAATTCGATGATGGTTGTCAGAACAGGTAAGTTGTACTTGTTCAAGGGAGAGATAAATGTTAAAAAATCATTTCATTAAACGGGTCCCGGTAATTTTGCTGCTTATACTTTTTATAAGCAGTGTTGGTTTTGCTCAAACCCGAAGTCGAATTGCCGGTACCGTTAAAGAAGCGGGCACCGGTGATCCATTGGCTGGTGCCAATGTGATGATTGAAGGGACCAATTTGGGTGCCGCGACAGACCTGAATGGACGTTTTATCATTATTAACGTTCCGGTAGGAAAATATACTGTCAGAGCAACCATGATGGGATACGAAACCCAGGTAAAAAAAGACCTTATGGTTTCGCTTGATCGCAGAGCCGAGGTTAATTTTTCACTCAGTTCACAGGTGCTTCAGGGTTCCGAAGTTGTTGTGCTGGCTGAAAAAGACCAGCTGCATGTTGAAGTCTCTAACACGCAATTGGTGGTCTCGGATGTGCAATTACAGGATGCTACCGGTATCCGCGAAATTAATTCCTTTCTATCAAAGTTACCTGGTGTTTCTGAAAATAACGGCTACCTGACCATTCGCGGCGGTTCTGCTGATCAAACGGGTATGATGGTTAACGGATTGTCATATATGAATGCTGCTGTGGGTAATGCCGAAACCAGCATTCCACTCAGTGCGGTAGAACAGGTGTCTCTGCTTTCCGGTGGTTATAATGCTGAATATGGTAATTTCCGTTCAGGTTTGATCAATGTAACAACCAAAAGCGGAACACATGACGGCTATCATGGAACAGTCCAGTTTTCAATGGATAATTCTCATATTCGTCGTTTTGGACCTTCGTTTTATGATCCCAATAGTCCTGCATTACGCCCGTTACTTGATCCTAAGGTGGCTTTTGTAGGAACAGAAGAAGCATGGAAAGATAATGATTATCTGCGTGAACAGCATCTCAGTTTTATGGGATGGAATACCGCAGCCCAAATCTATAATATGGGTAAAGAGCCGGAAGACCAGGCCACTCCTTTAGATTATTATTTATTAGCCGCCTGGATGCACATGGCAGAACCCGATTATGAAGGCCTTGCTGAATTAGGCTATACGGTTTCAGATGAGCATAAGAAGCTATTTGCAGAACATAAAATGCAGGAAGACGGCAGTGACTGGAATTTTGATGGTGGTTTTGGCGGTCCGGTACCTCTTATAGGCAAGATGCTGGGTAATGCTACATTTTATATTTCCAACAATTCCCGTGAGCGTCATTATGTAATGCCGGTTACGCTTCGTAGCGAGAAAACCTACACCACCCTGGCAACGATGAAAGCCCAACCCTCTGAAAATCTTTCATTAACCTTTAACGGTTTGATGAAATATCAGGAAGGTATTAGCCCGATTCGCCCGGCATGGGGTGATTTCCCGGATGCAAGCCGTGAAGGTGGTTTTATGCCCATCAATAATGTTAAATATGTGTACAAAAATCCCGATTATTGGTATGACCAACCGTTTTTCCCCATCCTGAAGCAAAAGACAATGATGGGTGGTTTAACAGTAAACCATATACTCAATCCTACCATGTTTTGGGAATTGACTCTAAGCGCTTTAAATATAAAGAATGATACACCAACCGGCAATACACGTGATAATACCATTCTAACGTATTTTGGCCCGTTTCCCGTATCTGAAATGCCATATGGAAAAATGCAGTATGGTACCAACGAGCTGGATGGATACGAGTATCCCAGTTATGATGCTCTGCCTGGACTTTCAAGACGTTTTAGACGTAAAGAAGGTGACTTGTACGACAATACCAGTACATCCCAATATCGTGCCAAGTTTGAGCTGACCTCACAATTTGGTTCGAATCATTATGCCAAGGCGGGTTTTGAATACAATTATATGGATCTTGATCATCAGCACTGGCAGAAATGGAATGAAAATTATTATAACGTTTACGAATTCAATTATCACCGTACTCCGAGCCAGACTGGCTTTTTTATTCAGGACCAGATGAGTTATTCTCAAATCGTTGCGAATGTAGGTCTGCGTTTTGATTATTATTATGGCGGAGGTGGCAAGTGGCCCTCTGGTGATGCCTATAATGTTGAAATGTTTACTCCCCAGAATTTTGCTGAAGATTCAGTATTGTTTGATTATCTGGAACAGGGCAGATCTTATATCTGGGATTTGTGGGAAGCTTATGATAAGGAACATCCGGGATTTCTGCAGCCTATTGAAAACCATTTTACTGTCAGTCCCCGTATTGGTGTATCTTTTCCCATTACAGTCAACTCTAAATTTTATTTCAATTACGGACATTTTCGTTCTAATCCTCCTTATTCCACAATGTATCTGTATCGCTACCGTTATACAAAGAATGGATTGTATGATATGGCGAATCCAAACCTTGCACCACCGCGAACTATATCGTACGAGTTGGGAGCGGCTTTGAATGTTTTGGATAGCTATGTTGTAAAACTTTCCGGATACTCTAAAGATGTGACCGGTGAGAATGGAGATGTGAATTATAAGAATAGCGAAGGTATTGATTATGATTTCTGGATGAATAACCAATATGAAGACATTCAGGGATTTGAGCTTAATATCTCGAAACAGGATAACAGTTGGATTAATGGCTGGTTGAATTTCAATTATATGCTGAAAAAATCCGGTCTGACCGGACGTGAAGAGTATACTGAAGAAGATGTTTTGGATGACCGTGAAGGTTTATACGAAGGACAGGAAACCCGTTCATTACCCATTCCTCAGTTAAATGCGAATGTTACTTTTCGTTCACCTTTCAGTTTTGGTCCTGAAATAATGGGCAGTAGTCCTCTGGGTGGATGGAACATAACCTTTTTTGCTGAATGGGAAGCAGGTGATTATTTTACCTGGAATCCGCTTGATGAACCTTATGTAAACGATAATATGCGCTGGCCTTCATTTTATATGGTTGATTTGAAAATTGCCAAAACTTTCAAGGTTGCCAATATTAATACTACTTTTTATGTGGATGTCAGTAACGTTTTCAATATAAAGAACAGTATCATGCACCGCGGATACGCGTTTGAATATGTCTCTGGTCAGGATCTGGATGAGCGTTCTGATTTTATAAACTATATGGCATCTTTGAGATTGCCCGAATATGATTCACCCAAATATGACAATCTCCGTGAACAGCATGAAGGTTATTATCTGCCCGGTGATGACAAGATTGGCGATCTTCGATCAGATGATAAACCCTATATCAACGATCCCATCAATACATATTGGCTATATGGGCAACCTCGTGATATCTGGTTTGGTTTACGTTTCAACTTTTAATTTAATCGAGTTCGATATTAAAATGGGATGGAGTTTATATGAATTTTCCAAAACCCTGTTATCATAACAGAATTATTACAATCTCTGTAATCCTGTTCCTGCTGTTGTTCATGTTTGTGAATGCTTTTTCACAAACGCAGGCAGAACTGGAAAAAGCACAGATCCGTATGGGAACTGTGTGGAGCGGTGTTACTGCCAATGGAGATAAAGGCAGCTTTGATTTTCGGGCAGGATTCTTTCCCAATGATTTTGATATATTGGGTGCCCGTGGACAATATCGCGATGCCTGGGTTGGTGGTGGATTGCTGTTAGCTACTACTGATTGGGTAGATCCTATTGATACATTGCATACTGTTGCTGTGTATGGTCCAACAAATGACTTTCAACCTGTAGGTAAAGTTGTTGAGCCCATGACCAATTATGTCCGATATACATATGCGGACAGGGTAGTTGATTTTGAAGAATCTACTATTGATCCATTCGGAGAAATTGATCCTTCTCAATTTGGTGACATGACTTGTGATCAAATTATTAAAGTTACAACTGAAAATATTCTGGGAGTTCAAATAGATCGCACAGTTATGGCCTGGTCCCAGAATTTTCATAATGATTATATCATTACAGACGTAACGTTTACCAATGTTTCAGATGACACATTGACGGACTTTTTTATCAATATGCAGCTCAATGGCAGCAATACTTTACGTTCATATGGAAATAATCCGGCACCTGCATCCGGTGAACGTTATGATCCTTCAATTACCTGGCAGCATTATTATGGCGGCCGTGTAGGTGATTCTCTGCGTGTTTTTTATGAATACAGTGCAGATGACCCTGAAACTACAGGTGACGATATGGGCGCACCTGCTGTTTCACAAAACGGTAGATTGCTGAATTCAAAATTTGTTTGGTATTCCATTTTGCATGCCTCAGAAGAACCCTATACATCGGATGTTAATGATCAGGATGATTTTTTACAACCGAAAGTAACTTATATAGGTAAAGATAACCTGATACCTTATAACGAACAGGGTGATGAATTCGGCAGTAAAAACTTTTGGGCTATACGTGGCGGGTATTCAGAATATTTCCCAATGAGTGGAAATACCTGGCCGGATACATATCATGGTGGTAACAGTGACGAGCAGGGCAGTGCCGATTTTGCAAGTCACCCCGCAGGAACGCATCAGAATAATGATTCAAAAATGTGGAGCAGTTTTGGTCCATATACATTTTTACCCGGAACAAAGCTTCATGTGGTTTATGCCAGTGGTTACTCTGGGTTAAGTATCAGTAAATCCAAAGAAATTGGTTACAAATGGTCAAAAAATAATCTGGAAGAACCACCAGGTATTCCCAATGCGGTTACCGGATATTTCCCCGATAATTTTGTATATCCCTCCGGTGCAACTGAACGCGACAAGATTAAAAATCGCTGGGTTAGTACCGGTGTTGATTCTGTAATGCAGAGTGCAAGCCGGGCTAAATGGAATTTTGATCATGGTTATAAAGTCCCACAGGCACCTCCACCACCATCAAGTGTAGAGATTACCGGCCTGGGTACAGGCGTAGAAATCAAGTGGGTAGATGAAGAAGCGGAAACAATGGAAAATTTTGCCGGCTACCGAATCATGCGTCGTATTTCTAATATGGACACAGTATTATTCCAGGAAATCTATTCATCCGGTCCTGATGATGTTGCTGCCGAGCATTTATATGTGGATAAAGAAGTTTTAATTGGCGCGCATTACTATTATTACGTTCAAGCCAAAGCCACTATAGATAATGATGATATAAACGCGTATCCCACTTCCCGTGGTAATGTGATTTACAGTGCACGCGTTCTAGATCCCAATATTACCTGGGTTAAGCCCCCACATTTTACTCAAGATGATCTCAGTAAAATTCGAATTGTTCCCAATCCCTATAATATCAGTGATCCCTTGTTGATAGAATATGGATTTACCGATCAGCGTGCAGTGCAGTTTTTTAATCTGCCGGCCAAAGTAACAATAAAGATTTTTACTGAAAATGGTGACCTTGTACAAACACTGGAGCATGACAGTCCTGTAAAATCGGGCCATACCGAGTGGGACATGTTAACATCCAGCCAACAGGTGATTCACAGTGGTGTTTATATCGCGGTTTTTGAAACCCCTGATGGACAGGTTTCTTACCAAAAACTCGTTGTCGTTAGATAATTCGGAAGCAAGGAGACATTAATGAAACTATATAAATTAATCCTGCTAAACCTGGTCATCATGCTTGCAGTCAGTACGGTTGCTACGGCGCAAGTGGGGTTGAAAAAGGTTGGTCAGAGCACCATGAACTTTTTGCTGGTCAATGTTTCTCCCCGGGCGGCAGCTTTGGGTGAAACATTTATTGCAGTTGGCGAAGGTGCAGAAAGTATATTTTTTAATCCTGCGGGTATTGTTGAATCTCCGTCCCGCTTTGATTTTAAAATGTGTGATACTCGTTGGATTGCGGATATTAATTACATGGCAGATGCCATTGTCTGGAATGCAGGCAATATGGGTTCTTTTGGTCTGAGTGTGCTTTGGGTTGATTACGGTACAATCAACGGAACCAGCTTAATTACAGAGGCAGAGAGCAGCATGTATCCTCTGGGGTACAGAGATGACGGAGCCCTGGATGATGTTGGTGCAATAGCAATCGGTTTGACATATGGACGCGCTATCAGTGATCGTTTCCTTATTGGTGGAAATCTGCGTTATGTTGAGCACAATTTGGGCAGCAATACTTTTTCTACCGGTGAAACGATAGAAAATAAAGCGGTAAAGCTGGTTTTTGATGCCGGTGTAAAATATTACACTGGTTTAAAGAGCCTGCGCTTTGGAATGGCTATTCGCAATTTTTCTTCAAATCTCAAACGCGAAAAAGTATATGAACCCTTACCCTTGTTATTTACCATGGGTGCTGCAATGGATATTTTTCAGGTATTTCCCGCGTTGAGAAATGATAAAAATGAATTGATGCTTGCAGTTGATTTTCTGCATCCCAATAACTATACAGAACGGGCCAATTTTGGTCTTGAATATGTTTTTATGAAAAGTATTTCGTTTCGCGGAGGTTATCAGACCAACCAGGATATTGCTTCCTGGTCATGTGGTTTGGGTTTGGCAACCGGTTTCAGTGGTTACAAGATTTCATTTGATTACTCTTATTCGGAGTTTGAGGTGTTCCAAAATGTGAACCGTTTTTCAATAGGTGTTGCTTTTTGACATCCTGCCGGAAAAGATAATAATAGAATTAAATAAAATGGGTAGACAAATTTAATTTCTAAAAAGGAGGAGTAATGAAAAGTAAAGGGTTGGTACTACTAGCTGTCGTAATGATGCTGTTTGCCGTAACGCAGTTACAGGCACAATGGTTAACCTACGATGCAAGTGTGTTGCCGTCTGAAACGGGAACTGGCGGTGATGTACTCGATCTGACAAGTGTCAGTGACGATTCACCCGGTGAAGGATTTATCCAGGAAATTATTGATGATCCTGCAATCACGGGTAATAAAATTTTAAAGTATCTTCATCCCGATGGTAAAACCATGTACCGTCATTATTTTGATGAAGCATATACGGATTCTGCTTTTACCCTGGTTGCACGCGTAAAAGCGGATACGGGTTCGGTTTATGACCGCGCGTTTGACCTGCAATGGCGTAATGGTAATGCCAATAGCCGTGATGAATTACGTATCTGGCCTGCTGATAGTACTATCGAGTTGGAAAAAGCAGATGTTGAGATCAAAGTTGATATGGATCTCTATGAATGGCATACCTACCGAATTGCTGTAAATGGTGATGAAGCTACTGTTTACGTTGATGAAGCTCCTATTGCTGTTGTTAGCGGTGCTTCTACATCAACAAGTGGTGACAATTACATCAAAATTGGTGATGGCTCTGGTGATGCTATTGGCGGTTATGTTGACTGGGTTGTTTTTGACAACAGTGGTGCTTATGCCCCCGGTGAAGGAACTGCTTTTCCTGAAGACTATTATGTTGATGGTTTAATGGATGATGTACAAAAATGGCTGGTTTATGATGCCAGTGTTCTACCTTCTGAAACAGGAGTAGGTGGAGATGTACTTGATCTTACCAGTGTGAGTGATAATTCCCCAGGTGCCGGTTTTATTCAGGAAATTATTGATGATGTTGATATTTCCGGTAACAAATTACTGAAATATTTGCACCCTGATGGTAAAACCATGTATCGTCATTATTTTGAAGAAAGTTATACTGATTCTGCATTTACATTGATTGCACGTGTTAAAGCAGATACTGGCTCGGTTTATGACAGAGCATTTGATTTACAATGGCGCAATGGAAATGCCAACAGCCGTGATGAATTACGTATCTGGCCTGCTGACAGCACCATTGAATTGGAAAAAGCTGATGTAGAGATTAAAGTTGATATGAACCTCTACGAATGGCATACCTATCGTATTGCTGTTAATGGCGATGAAGCAACTTTGTACATTGATGAAAATCCCATTACTGTGCTAACTGGTATTTCCGGTTCAACCAGTGGTGATAATTACATCAAGATTGGTGATGGTTCCGGTGATGCTATTGGTGGTTATGTTGATTGGGTTATTTTTGATAAAGCGGGTGCTTTTGCTCCTGGAGAAGGTTTGGAAATTCCTGAAACTCTTTTTGTAGACGGTCAGGAAAACAATGTACCTAGTTGGTTGGTATATGATGCAAGTGTACTTCCCGAGTTTACTGATGGTGGAGGAGATACCCTTGATCTTACAAGTGTAAGTGATAATTCTCCCGGTGCAGGTTTTATCCAGGAAATTGTTGATGATCCTGATATTGCCGAGAATAAACTTTTGAAATATCTGCATCCCGATGGTAAAACCATGTATCGTCATTATTTGGATGAAAGCTACACGGATTCTACTTTGACCATGCTGATCCGTATGAAAGGCGAAAATGATCCGGAAACCTACGACCGCGTCTTTGATGTTCAATGGAGAAACGGTAATGCAGGTACCCGTGAAGAACTTCGCGTTTCGCCTGTAGACAGTACTATTGAGCTTGAAAAAGCAGATATTAGCATTAAACTGGATGTTGATTTTTATGAATGGCATACATTCAGAATTGTTGTAACCGGCGACAAGGCAGATATATACCTTGATGAAAATGATCAACCCGTTCTTTCGGGTGTTTCTGAATCCGCAAGTACTGACAAGTATGTAAAAATTGGTGATGGTTCTGGTGAAGCAATCGGTGGTTATGTTGATTGGTTTATTATGGATGTTTCCGGTGCTTATGCTCCAGGTGCGGGACTACCGGTTCCCGGTTATCTTCAGGTTGATACAGGCCCTGAACCTGAAATTCCACATTGGCTGGTATATGATGCCAGTATTTTACCATCTGAAACAACCAGCAATGGTGATACCCTGGATCTCTCTGAAGTGAGCCAGGATGCCCCCGGAACAACTTTTGTTGAACAAATTTCGGATGATGCAGAAATTGAAGGTAATAAAGTCTTGAAATATCTGCAGCCCGATGGTACCAAAATGTACCGTCACAGTTTTGCTGAAACATTTACCGATTCATCTTTTACCATTTTCGTACGTCTGAAAGGCATAAACCATGTAGCTTATGACCGTGTGTTTGATATTCAATGGCGAAATGGTAATGCCAACAGCCGTGAAGAACTGCGTATTTGGCCTGCAGACAGCACACTTGAACTTGAAAAAGCGGATGTACAAGTTAAAGTTGATTTGAATTTGTACAGTTGGCACTCTTATCGTATTGAAGTACGTGGTGATTCTGCAACAGTCTTTGTTGATGAACGTTCAACACCTTATATTGCCGGACGTTCTACTGAAACTTCTAGCGATACCTATATTAAAATTGGTGATGGTTCAGGTGATGCCATTGGTGGTTATCTGGACTGGATTATGGTAGATTTTTATGGTGCACATGGTGCAAATGATGGCCTTGCAATTCCTGAAGGCATCTATGTAGATCCTTATATTGCACCTATTGAACCCGGCTGGATGGTATATGATGCAAGTGTATTACCAACGGATTCTGATACCAGTATCTGTACCCTTGATCTTTCTGATCTGAGTCAGGATGCACCAGGTGCGGATATGGTTGAAGAGATTATTGATGATCCCGATATTGAAGGCAACAAGATATTCAAATATCTGCAGCCAAACGGAACACGTATGTACCGTTACAGTTTCCCCGAAGGTTATGGTGAAAAAGCATATACCATGATTGCCAGAATCAAAGGTGAGGCAGATTCTACCTATGACCGTATCTTTGATCTGCAATGGCGTAATGCAAATGTTGGCTCACGTGACGAGTTGCGTATATGGGGTGCAGACAGCACTCTTGAACTGGAAAAATCCAGTGTTGAAGTACAAGGTGATTTCAGTCTGTATGAATGGCACACCATCCGTGTTGCAATAAGTGGTGATACTTCGACAATCTATATCGATGAAAATCCTGTGCCTTTTATGGTAGGTGTATCCGGCGAGTCTAACAGTGATAATTATATCAAAGTTGGTGATGGATCCGGAGATGCTATTGGTGGATATATGGATTGGTGTATTCTTGATCTATCTGGCGCATATGGCCCGGATGAAGGTGAACCTATTCCTGAAGAATTGTATGTGGATAAAATTAATACTGCTATCACTTATGATACTGAATCTACCGTACCTCAAACATATGATCTGAAACAGAATTATCCGAATCCGTTTAATCCTGTTACAGTGATTCCATTCCAGTTGCCTGAAGCTGGTCGTGTCAAGATTACCATCTATAACACACTGGGACAGCAGGTAGCAGTGCTTGCTGATCGTCAGTATGGTGCCGGCCGATATCAGGTATCTTTTAACGCTGCAAACTATTCATCCGGTCTTTACTTTTTCCGGATGGAAGTCAATAACTTTACCAAAGTTAATAAAATGATGTTGTTGAAATAATCGAGTTCAGGGGCAAAAGTTTTGCTTTTGCCCCTGTTTATTTTGTTTTGAATGATTTAGACAAGGTCTGCTTTTTTAATGGATTCGTTGATAAAAAAAATAATTGTTTTGATTTTTTTGATATTACCAATTTTTTCGTTTGCCAATAGTACGAATGAAATCAATCAATTGGTATACGCTGACAAGACAGTTCAATCAAATTTATGGGCATTTTTTATGGACCATGATACAGAATGGTTCCGTTCAAATGATGCAAAACAAATTGCAGAACGGGTTCTTGTTTATCAACGTGATTCGGGGGGATGGCCCAAGAATGTGGATTATTCAGTTGAATTGAGCAGTGAGGTTATGAATCGATTTGCTGAATATCCCAATGAAATGCTGGCAACTTTTGATAATGGTGCAACCTATACCCAGCTTTTTTTTCTTGCCCAAATATATCGTTATACCGGTGATCATCGTTATGTTTTGGCCTTTTTAAAAGGCCTGGATTATATTTTAGCAGCTCAATATGATAATGGGGGCTGGCCGCAATATTATCCATTGAGAAGGGGATATTATTCACATATCACTTTTAATGATGATGCAATGACCGGTATTCTTTTTTTACTGAATGAAACGGTTCATAATGAGCAATTTTCTTTTGTTGATCAAAGCAGAAAAAGCAAGGCTAAAAAGGCTATCGACAAAGGAATAGATTGTATACTGGAAAGTCAAATCAAGGTTAATGGGGAATTAACAGGTTGGTGCGCTCAATATGATGAAAGAACGCTGGAACCCAGACAGGCAAGAAGTTATGAGCTTGTATCTATAAGCGGCAAGGCAACTGTCGGGATTTTGCGGTTTTTAATGACTATTGAGAATCCTTCAAAAGAAATTGTTACATCTATTCAATCAGGTATTACCTGGTTACACAAAGTCAGGATAGAACAGAAACGGATTATTGAACAACCTGACTCTGAAAGCCCAACAGGATTTGACAGGATAGTGATCCATGATGATTATGCACCTCCACTTTGGGCCAGATTTTATAATATCAATGATAACCGTCCTTTTTTTAGTGACAGGGATGGTAAAATTTATACAGAGTTGTCCGAAATTTCTAGTGAGCGTAGAAATGAATATGGCTGGTTAGGTTATTGGCCCGCTTCATTGTTAAACAATGATTACCCACACTGGTTGGAGAAAAATTCAATTGAGCATGATGTTTTAGATTCGGACGTTTATTGAGGAACTTATGAGAAAAGAACATGTCATAATAAATTTTGTAGTATTGATTTTTATATTTTTCAGTTCAGCTGGTTTTACTGAAAATTTAACCGAATGGATATTAGCTGAAACCGGTCCGGTTCCATTTGAAATGGGAGATATTTATGAACCTTCCATTCCGGAAAAAGAATTCAATATTTTAGATTACAATGCAACCGGAAACGGATTGGAAAAGAATACAAAAGCATTTGAAAAAGCTATTGATGATTGTGAAAAAGCAGGAGGGGGCAGGATATTGGTTCCGGAAGGAATCTGGTTGACTGGACCTATCAATTTAAAAAGTAATATGGAATTGTTTTTGGAAAAAGGTGCTGTGCTTTTATTTAGTAAGGATTTAAGTGATTATCCTCTGGTTCACAGTTCCTTTGAAGGCCTGGAACAAGTGCGTAGTACAAGCCCAATAAATATCGTAGATGCGGAAAATGTTGCCATAACCGGTTCCGGTATTATTGATGGTTCTGGTGGTGCATGGCGCCCTGTTAAAAGATTTAAAATGACTTTTAAGCAATGGAATGCATTAAAAGAATCTGGCGGCGTAGTTCAGGAGGATGGTGATATTTGGTGGCCTTCACCAGGTGCCATGCAGGGTGCTGAATATATTCGTTCTCTTGAGAATAAACCTGATGTCAAGATTGAAGATTATCTCCCAGCCAGAGATTTTCTAAGACCTGTATTGTTAAGACTGGTAAATAGTAAAAATATTCTTATTGATGGGCCTACTTTTCAAAACTCTCCGGCATGGAATATTCATCCCTTGTTGTGCGAAAATATAATTATTCGCAATATTACTGTAAGGAACCCCTGGTTTTCACAAAATGGTGATGGAATTGATCTGGAATCCTCTAAAAATGTTCTGCTTTATGATTGCAGCTTTGATGTGGGAGATGACGCAATTTGTATTAAATCGGGAAGAGATGAATTTGGCCGTAAACGCGGTGTCGCCAGCGAAAATATTATTATCTACAATTGCACAGTCTATCATGGACATGGAGGGGTAACCACCGGCAGCGAAATGTCTGGTGGCGTAAATAATGTTTGGGTTTCCGATTGTACTTTTATCGGCACGGATGTTGGTTTGAGATTTAAAAGCATAAGAGGCCGGGGTGGCGTTGTAGAAAATATGTATTTTCAAAATATTCAAATGATTGATGTTCTTTTTGAGGCCATCTTGTTTGATTTGTTTTATGAAAATATTGGTCTAGTTGATGATATACCAAAAGTTGATGAAGGTACGCCAATATTTCGCAATATTGATTTTGATACCATTACCAGTTTAAATGCTGAAACTTCGGTTTTTATACGCGGACTACCCGAGTTATATATCAAAGATATTCATTTTAATAATATGAAAATGAGTTCTGAAAAAGGTGTCAAATGTATTTTCACAGATAATATTAAATTTGAAAACACAATTTTGAATGTAAAAGAAAATCCAATAATAGAAATTATGCAGGGTGAAAATATTTCATTCTCACAATTGTATGTACCTTTACCGGAAAATTTTGAAATTCATGTTGATGGAGAAAAAAGTAAAAATATTAAACTGCAAGGGGATATGTTTATGGATAAAAAGCCGGTAATTCAATGTGGTGAGAATGTTGATAAAGATGTTGTCGTTATAGATTAATACGTTTGTTTTCTTTACCCAAGCTAAAAAGGCAGCAGGATTATTTCCAGCTGCCTTTTTTTTTATAACATCAGGACTCAATTAATTGTGATATTTTTGTTTTTACCAGGGTGTGAATGTCAGCGATTTCCATATCCTTTATTTGATCAAAAGGTATGGGCTTATCAAATCTAATTTTCATTTTGCCGGGTTTAATGAGCCAGCTCCCTTTGCGCTTAATACGAAATGCATCCAGCATGGCAACAGGAACAATGTCTGCCTGTGCCTTTAACGCCAAATAAAATGGACCTCTTTTAAAAGGTTTCAGGTTTCCATCAAGAGTACGTGTACCTTCCGGCAGGATGATGATTGACGTTCCCTGTTCAATGCTCTTTCTCGCTTTTTCAAGACTTGCAAGTGCGCTTTTGCCCTGGGTACGGCTGATGGGGATCATTCCCATTCTACGTATCAGGTAACCCCAAAATGGCCAGCTAAAATGTTTGTCCAGTTCAACACCTCTGGCATAATTAGGGATGTGTCCATAAAGCACCAAACCATCAAAAAGATTAACATGATTGGCCATAAAGATATATGTTTTATTTTTATCAATCAGAGATTTACCTTCAGTGGAGATGTGAATGCCCATCATCCACATGATAAACCGACATCCGGCTTTGATATTTCCATCAATATATTTTGGATTCATCACAAAACTGGTTAATATAATTGACAATCCAAAGGGTATAAACAAAACAATGCCAATGGTCCAGGAGAGAGCCGAGATCAGAATTTCGAATATTTTTTTCATGAATCAAATACCTTGATTTTACCTGGTAATACAGTTACCGAAATTGGAGTGTTTCCTACAATTTCCCCATCAGGAGTCAAAATTTTAGAAATTGCGGGTTTAAATGTCATTTCTTTGGCTTTAAAGGTTTCAATTTCCGGAATATGTATGTGCGTCCCTTTGAATATTTTGGGAAAGGTTGCAAGCAGTTTTCTTTTTGATAGTTTATTCAAGATCACAACATCCAGCAAACCGTCATCTATTTCAGCTTCCGGGGCCATTATCATATCACCACCTGTTTTTGTGGAATTGCAAATTTCTACAAAGATATTGTCCCGTTTGAATTCATGCCCATCTATTTCAAATTCCATTTCATATGATTTCAGTTTAGCTGTTACCTGCATAACTCCAATGATATAGCTGAGATCACCCCATTTTTTATACAAAGATGCTCGCTTTACAACATCAGATACAAATCCAAAACCTACAATATTTATAAAGTAATAGATATCATTTTGGGTTGAAATTTTACCGAGATCAATATTTCTTGTCTGACCGTTTATAATTTTATCTATGGCGTCATCCAGAGAATTAATGTTGAGATCCTTGGAAAATGAATTACCGGTACCAACCGGTATAACGCCCAGTGGAATAGGGAGAGCGGGATTTCCCTTCATCATTCCATTTATGACTTCGAACAGGGTACCATCACCACCAACAGCTACTATACCATCCCATTTTTCATTTACCTGTTCACGCGCAACATCAATTAAATGTGTTGGTTTTTCTGAAAAAATGCACTCTACGTCCAGATTACTGTTTTTCAATCTATCCAATGCAGTTTCAGCTACAGATTTCCCCTGTTTTTTACCCGCTAATGGATTTACCAGCAATAATAATCTCATTAATACCTTCCTGTCGGTCAGTTAAACTCGTTGGATAAAATTATTTTCTAGTACTGGAATATGAATATAATCATGAATGGAAATATTTAAGGTATGAATCAATCAACATCAGAAAAGTTGAATCCTCCAATGCCGAAAACAAATTCAATATAATAACCATCAAGACCGGTAATTGGACCTTCTGCAAGCTTTGTACTGGTGCCCTGGATATACCAATCAAAAGATTTTATAGTTGCTTTATAACCGGCTTTAGCACCGATAAAAAAGTTTCCGCTATCCTGGTCATCCCGAAAAGTATGGATATTATAATGAACAGACATTGCAAGGTTCATGTAAATAGATTTATTATCCAAAGTTATTTCTGTACTTGGATTTTCCAATATATCTGCAAAAAGCATATCATCGGGTTCTTGATATATTTTATAATTTATGGAACCACCACCAATTCCCACAAGTGGGTAGACCATGAATGATCTGCTTTTTGCTAACAAAAAACCAGTGTTCAGTGTCACATAACCGCCGCTGAGTTTAGAGTTATAGTCTCCAAAAGTATTACTATTGGCAAGTAATCCTGATCCTTCTGCGGAAATGATCCAGTCTTTGATTATAATAACTCCACCAGCCCCAAATGTGTACATTGATGTTGCTAGCGGGGGATAGGGTAGTGAACTATTAGCAAGTGCAGTATCAAATTCTTCTAGATTTATATTGTGCGTTCCCAGCGAAACAAATGCAAGTCCTGAAAGATCATTGTCTACAAAACGTTTTTGAGCAGGTAAAATAGTACTGTATATAATAAGAATGATACAAATATTGTAAAACAATTTGCGATACATAAATAAAAGCTCCTGTTTCTGAATCCTAAACATACAGAAACAAGAGCAAATTTCAAAGCCTATTTTTATTTTAAATGAAAAACCCCGGCAGTACCGGGGTAATTGTAATCCATTATTTCCATTTTCCAAAACCAGGTCCAGCAGGACTGATGTAAAAAGCACCAGAACCACTTTCAACTTCTTGTATTGTAGCAAATTCTCCCCAAATAACAGGTCCAATTTCAACACCATCAGCAGTATACCACAAACCGCCATCTATTACTGCATCTTCAGGTGCTGCTACTATTTTTGTAAAATAGGTCCAGTGTTCTGATTGTTCACCTCCGACCATATGGTTTGTTTCCCATGCCCCAGAACCTATATAAGACGGATAGCCATAATGACGGTCAAGTTTTCCATCACCATCACAATCGGTATTGGAAAGCCAGGCATCGTTCCATTTCATGAGTAATTGTATGTCACGGTATGGCCATGCCCAGTGATTTGCTGCAGCAGGATTGTCTGCAAGGTAACTTTCATCATCTCCTGTATAAGGTGGAAAGCCAGCGCCACCTAAATAAACATTTGCATAAGATCCTTTGAACATTTTGCCTTGGTAGTTGTACCCATAATCATCAAAACCAACTACAAGGGGTTGGCCGGCAAGATAATGTCCTGCTGAATAGGTCAAGACTCCATCTTGAATTGAAACGCATCCATCTGTTTTTTTGGCAATTGTCGTATTGTCCGTATTCTGAGTTAGGGGATCCATAGGTGAGGGCTGTTTTTGACAACTAAAAAACAGTAAAGCACATGTTAATACACACACGGAAACAATGGTTAATTGTTTCATAGTACCTCCCATGATGTTTTAATACTACTTTACATAACAGAGTTATGTAACATCTTTCCCCAGGGTACACGTTTTGCGCCCTGTATTCAATGATAATGAATAACATGACACGTGTCAACCAATAAATATTTTCTAATTTGTTAAAAATTTTACAATTTTACAAAGTTGAACAGTTTGTAAAATATGAACTGTATTCAATCGATTTTTTAAAAAATTTTACAGTGCATTTATCATTGTAATAGCTCAAAACGGTCCAGTAGGGTGAGGTATTCTTTTCTATACCCAAATGGATCTTCACCTATTGCAGAATTTGCCAAATCTTTAGTATTTTTAATATTAGAATCGCCCTTGAATTCTGAATCTCTGATCAACATTGCAAATTGTGCAACAGAAGCAGAAAACCTAAAGTTATCTGATGTACTGGTTAACTGGGTAAATTCATTGAGGACCGCAGATAGTTCCTGACTCGATTCACCATCAGGTTCTTTATATCGAATCCGAACCGTGAGCAATTCATTTGATGCTGTAGCATCATCTTTAATGGTGGTTTGTGTGTATTTTAAATCTTGGCTCTCTGGTTTATTGTTAGAAGGTATAATTTCATACAACGCTGTTACCGTGTGCCCGGCGCCAATTTCGCCTGCATCTTTTGAGTCATCTTTAAAATCTTTTGTTGCCAATTCACGGTTCTCGTATCCAATTAAACGATAAGATTCAACCAAAGCAGGATTAAACTCGACCTGAATTTTAACATCCTTTGCTATTGTATACAGTGTGCCGTTAAGGTCATTTCCAAAAACTTTATTGGCTTCCATAATATTATCAATATAGGCGTGATTACCATTCCCCCGATCCGCGAGCTCCTGCAATCGATAATCTCTGTAATTTCCCATCCCAAATCCCAATATAGTAAGATAGATGCCATCTTTTTTTCTTTCTTCAATATATCTTGTGAGCTCTGCCGTGCTGGAAATACCAACATTAAAATCACCATCAGTGCCCAGAATAACACGATTGTTACCACCATCAATATAGTTTTCTTTTGCTACATTATAAGCCAGTTGAATTCCTTTACCGCCTGCTGTAGAACCCCCGGCCTCAAGTCTGTTTATGGCTTTAATAATTTTTGCTTTATCGCTTCCAGGTGTGGGTCCCAAAACAATAGTTGCATTTCCGGCATAGGTTACAATTGAAATTATATCATTTTCATCCAATTGATCGATCAAAAAATGAAATGATTTTTTCAACAGTGGTAATTTATTGGCATCTTTCATTGATCCTGATTTATCCAACAAGAAAACCAGATTGCTCGCAGGTCTTTTATCGTTCTGTAATTGTTTACCCTGAATACCTATATGAACCAGTTTGTTGTTTGCATTCCACGGACAATCCGAATATTCCATACAAATGGATAGGGGATGATCATCATTGGGTATTGGATAATCATAATTGAAATAGTTGATAAATTCTTCACTACGAACCACATCCTTGTATGGAATTTTGTCCTGCATAAAAAAGCGTCTCGCATTAGAATAAGAAGCTGCATCTACATCAGCCGCAAATGTTGAGAGAGGATTAGAAAGTGCATTTATAAATCCACTTTCATCAATTTTGCTGTATTCCTCTGTATTGTATAAATTATCTTCCATTTCCATTGCATAATAGACTTTTGCAGAGTTTAACTCTTTTACTGCACAATTTGAAAAGGATATTAAAATCAGAAAAGCAAACAAAATTGAATTTTTCATGATAAACCCCTTGTTTTATCGTATTTTAATTTTACTTTTTTATCATGAAAAAGTTCATTTATTTCCTGCCCTTGACTTGTAAAAGGGCAGGAATATAATAAACTCAGGAACCTGAATTGTAGCTGATTGTTCCTGTATTTAAATCAATAATAACATTATTATCCGGAGTAGTATCATTCCAAACACCCAATAGAATAGCACCTAAACCGGCAATCAATTCATCTGAGTTGGTTGTCATCTGATTGATCCTGGTAATTACATCCTGATATTCACTTTGCATGTTTGGTTCATCCCCATGATAATAGGCCATCAGAGTGGGAGCAATATTGGGTACCAATAGACCTGCTATTCCAGCAGGAATTCCCATTTTCCCCAATTCTGTTACAATGAGATCTTGCATACCATTATCCAGATAATCTTTGGCATAGGTTTGGAAATCCTGTCCACCCAGATCATAATTAATACTGGTAATGACTTTGGTGTTAATGGTTACCAGGTTGTTTTCACCATCATAATTAACCAAACGATATGGACATTGCCAGGTAACTGTAGACCCTGTTTGAATATCAATTATATATGTATCATCAACCGGTAAATTGTTTATATCAGTTGCATGATGGTGTCCTGTAAAAACAAGATTTATACCCATGTTGGCTAATTGAGCAGCTACATTTTCCCAGTCCACAAACAAATAGTCAGCAAATAACATATCCATTTCCGGGAAATGCTCAACTACACCATGGTGTGCAAAAGTAAAAACTGTAATATCATTTTCTTTTGCGAATTGCATTTTTTCTGAAATCCAGTTTAATGTTTCAGTGGTTAATTTACCACCAACCCATGAAATTTCAGGATACTTTGAGTTGTAATTACATCCATCAATACCTAAAATCCAAATTCCATCTTTGGGTTCTGCAATATAAGAAAGGGAAGAAGCATCCTTGTAAATTGCTTCTGAAAAACCAAAATCATTATAAATACTGCTGAATTCATCTGCAGTAATTGATGACTCTAGTACAGGGTCACTATTATCAGGATAGCTATATGAATCGGTATTACCTATATCATGATTACCCGGAACAACATAAACTTTTTTACCAGCGCCTTCCAACATTGCAAGATATTGCGCAACATTTTCATGGCATTGTTTAACACCATCTTTAGTCAAGTCACCAGGAACGAGTACAATCTCTACATTCTCATCAGAAATCAAATCGACTACGGCTTCCATTATAGCTTCACTCTCTTTGATGAGTTTCCGATCATGAGCAAGATATTCCTCAAAAGCATCACTGGATGTTCCCAGAGTGGGATCGTAATAATGGAGATCGGAAAGTACTGCAATTGATGCGGATTTTTGGACTATTTCCGGCTTTGTGGGCTCTTTATCTTTTTCACAAGCAAAGGTGAAAATTAATAATACACTTAGAAACAGTCCCGCCATTTTTTCAAGTTTCATACACACTCCTTTAATTAACTTTTTCCATATTTTATGAAAATTAAATAATTAGTCCATGTAGCAATTGTTAACTAATTATTAAATTCATATTTCTGGTATTAAATGGACTAGACAATATATGTAGAATGAATTTTATTCACAATATTTATTTAATAAAATATATGTTGCAACATTTATTTTAAGGAATAATACATTTTTCAGCCCTGTTTTTAATAGTTATATGAATTAAATTCATTTGGAGGTTAATATGAAAAATATTAAGAACATGATTGTATATTTGCTTTTACTCTTGACATCTGTCTCTTTTGCAAATTACAAGTTGACCGTTAATTTTAGTTCAATGTCACCACATATTGGACAGATGCTTCAATTACGAGTGGTAGATCTTGATAATGGCCTTGAAGTTGGAAGGAAAACACTTGATGCTATTCCCGAGGCTTCTTTCAGCATTGATCTTTGGGTGCTCGTAAAATCTCATGATTATAAAATAAGTTTTTATGCTGATTTTAATAATAACAAGTCATATGATGTACCGCCTGTCGATCATGCTTGGGAATTGATGGTTTCCAATGTTCAGGATGATGTACAATTGGATTTTACTCATAATATAAATTTTGTTGAAATTGAATTTCCTGATGTTGTACCTTTGTTAGATCTGGTTGACGAGTGGGAAGGAGTTTGGGATAATCCTACCTATGATGTAAATGGTTCTGCAACTGCTATGGTTGAAATGCAGGATAATAATAAAACCGCAGTATTAACACTGACTGCCTGGGGAATATTTGGTGATCCTAATCCGGTAAGTTATACGCTTACGGGTAGTGTGAATGATGCAGGCGATTCTGTTGTTTTTACCGCATCAGATCCCTGGCAGGGGAGTATAATTGTTTCTAATGGTGAAATTAACGGAACAATAGCTTATCAATCCATTGGTATAACTGCTGAAGTGAAGGGTAATTATGGCCCCGATCAATTTATTGTATATTATCATATGACAGGTGCATTTGATGCACATGAATATGGTGTGTTAACCCGTGATGTAGAGTTGAATACGCTAGTAAGAAATAATAGTAAAAATGTTGATCATTATCAGCTATCAGACAATTATCCAAATCCATTCAATCCATCAACAGTTTTTACCTATTCGTTACCCAATCAATCTGATGTAACGATGACTATTTTCAACCAACTTGGACAAATGGTAACACAAATCCATTTTATCAACCAGCAAGAAGGTCAGTACAGTTGGTCATGGTATGGAGATGATTTATATGGAAATAAGCAACCATCGGGATTATATTTTCTGCAATTTAAAGCGCACGATCAAAATGGAATGGAGTTTAATAAAGTTAAAAAGATGACACTGCTTAAATAATACTTGAAAATTATACCCTGTTATTAATAATAACAGGGTTTTTTATTGTTTAATAATTAAATTAATTCTTTTTCTGGAATAATGTTTAAACATTAGTTGTTGTATCTGTTAAAATTGAGGGAGCTATAAATGGTACAAATTGAAAAGGAAATCAGTCAACCGGTATTTAGAACCGAGTATCAAAAATTATTGATCAACATCATGTACACAAGTAATTGGATTGTTGAACTTACAGTTGAGGGATTAAAACCTTATGGTCTTACACCAAAACAATATAATGTTTTGAGAATTCTAAGAGGGCAGAACCCTGAACCAGTAACAGTTAAATTGATACGGGAAAGAATGTTGGACAAAATGTCTGATGCGTCAAGAATTGTCGAACGTTTGAGAATTAAAGGATTGGTCAGGCGTGAAATTTGTGATGATAATCGTCGAGCTGTTGATGTATATATCACAGATAAAGGCATGGACCTGTTAGCTGAATTGGATGACGTTGCAATAAAATGGGAAAGTAAAATTCAAAACATCTCTGAAAGTGATGCTAAAATCATGAATGAACTTTTAGATCGCTTGAGGGATTAAAAAAATAATAAAAAGGAGAACATCATGAAACTAGTAACTGGAATTGTAGCACGTTTGGTATATGCTGTACCATTAGCCGTATTTGGTTTATTGCATTTAATGAATGGTAGTGCAATGAGTGGTATTGTACCTGCTTTTTTGCCTTTTAAAGTCTTTTGGGTATATTTAACTGGTCTTGCTTTAATTGCAGCAGCTGTAAGTATTATTGCAAAAAAATATGATAAGCTTGCTGCATTATTGCTTGGAATCATGCTTGCTTTATTTGCGTTTCTTGTGCATTTCCCGGGTGTGTTGAATCCGGAAACTATGCAAATGTCTATGCCAAGTTTCCTTAAAGACCTGGCATTATCCGGAGCTGCTTTATTTTTCTCTGGAAAAAGTGAAAGTTAATTTCTTCAAGGCGGTTTTGAACCGCCTTTTTTTTTATCTCCCTCCAAAACCAAATTTATTGTTCTTGATTTATTTATCTAGTATGGTTATACTGTTATTTAATCAAGGACCTATAAATTATGCGAAAATCCGATACTGAAAAGACTGAAAAAGTAGGGGAAATTGTATACCGTTACTCATCTGATTGGATTCATACCCTGGAAACTGAGAACCATTGGCGTTTGTATTGGCAGCAGCAAAGATTGATGCAAAACCATATCAGTGCAGGTCAACATATATTAGAAATAGGTGTAGGTAGCGGCTTTACTGCAAATTATCTAAGATCTAAGGGTGTTAAAGTAACAACAATTGATATAGATAAAGATAAAAATCCTGATATTGTTGCAAATGTTGTAACATTTGATTGGAGTAGTTATTCCTTTGACCATATTCTGGCTTTTGAGGTTTTTGAACATATTCCATTTACTGAATTTGAAAAATTTCTTGCATTGTTTAATCAAATTTGTACAGGTTACTTTTTTTGTAGCGTACCTATTTCTGAATATGTATTATTAAGATTAGAAGCCCGAATACCCAAGTTGGGTAATCGTGAATTAAAACTCTCTTTGCCTAAAAAGAAGCTCTCTACTGATCATCATTTTTGGGAAATTGGTTCGAATAATATTACTATTTCTTACCTTGAATTTGTGTTCAAAAAAAATAATTTAAATATTGTTAATAAAATGAAAAAACTTTCACGTTTGTATTTCTCAGCCACAACTATGATGAAATAGATACCTGGACAAATGATGCGTAATATTTTACAATACAGTTTTACATTTATTCTCGTACTTTTTATTGCTTGTCAGAAAAATCCCAATGAACCTGAAAAAGAACCTGGTAATTTGGAATCTCCCAAAGCATTGGTTTGTGTTATTGAAAATAACAATTCAGTAGGGGGACAAAGTATTGAAACTGCATTTCAAATATTTAAAAATTCAATTTTACCTGTATTTTCAGATTTTTTCAATGTTCCCAAAGATTCCATGAAAAACATGACATTGAACCAAATTATTGATGTTTATGGTGAAGCATGGCAAATTAAAGAGATTGAGGACATTTCATCTGAATATTATGATAAATTTATTTCTCTGACTGATGAAACGGCTTCGTATTTTGTTTTAATTGATTCATTGTCCTTGTTATCAGAACAGGGATATTCTATTGATATGATTTTTAATCTACATGGCAGTAGTTCCGGGATTTCCTTTTATACAAATTATTGTCTTATTGATAAATTTATTCAAGATTTAAATGACAGAGATATTCAAATCCGTTCATTATATCAAACCTGCTGTAATGGTTCCGGAATGGTTGACGATTGGCAAGAATATGGGATTCAGGCTGTTAATGGTGCTGTATCCATTAACAGCTTTGCCTTGTTTTCACCTGTGTTTTATATAAAAGAATGGGTAACTGGAATTCCTTTTTATGAGGCAGTTGAAAATGCTTACAATCTGGAAATAGAGGAGTTAAGCAGTTACCGTGATCGTTTACCGGTTGATCAATTTTTTTTAACTGATGAAAATAAACAGGACAGTAAACAAATTGTTGGGGGCCTGCAACCCAATTTAAAATGGCATGAATTTTAATATTTATTTATTATGAGAGGCTTTAGATGAAAGTACTCACTATAGTATTAACGTTAATTTCTGCTTGTTATGTATCGGCTCAAAACTTAATCCCTCAAGTTGCACCTGATTTTCAAAATATTTCCGATCGTTTTAACAACTATGATGTTGTACTTGAACCGGATAAAAATGCCGCTGAATGGTGGGCAGGTGCTCCCTCTGTTGTAATTGATAAGGATGGAACATTCTGGATGGCATGTAGAATGCGATCACCTGAAGCACCCAGAGGAAACCGGGGATATGAATTACGTATCTTGAGTAGTAAAGACGGAATTCATTTCGAAAAAAGAAAAAGTATTCATCGAACTGATGTACCCATCCCCGGTTTTGAAAGACCTGCACTGTTAATTGATCCCGAGACAGGAATGTTTAAACTATATGCTTGTGGTGCATTCAAAGACGGAATCTGGTCAATTATTAAATTTGATGACGCACAAGATCCTACCAAATTTATTCCATCAACAGCCCATGCGGTTATTTCTCCTCCCCAAAAGACTTGGGAACGTGATATTACTATAGACGGTTATAAGGACCCTGTAATAATTTTTGCTGATGGAATGTACCATTGTTATGTTATCGGATATTTACGCAGATTGGAACGCATATATCATTATACCAGTAAAGATGGTGAAAACTGGTCACCGGTTGGACATCCTAATAATCCAGTGATTAAGCTTGCAGGTTGGCACGACTTTTTTATCCGCCCAGCCAGCGTACTCCCCTTGGGGGTAGGTTATCTTTTTATATATGAAGGTTCAAATTCAACCTGGTATGATCCGGTTTATAATGTTGTAACAGGATTGGGTTTTACTTTTGATTTAAATAATGTTCAAGATTTAACTATTGATTCACCTTTGGTAATGAGCACTACGGCGAACAAGTTTTATACTTTACGTTATTCTCATTGGATGTGGGTTAATAATGAATTGTGGGTATATGCCGAAGCTGCTCGGGAAAACCATTCTCATGAAATTCGTTTATTCAGACTAGCTGTTAATTAGTTATCCATTTGGAGGTATATAATGGAACAAAAAAGAAGAACATTTTTCAAGACACTGGGCACCGGATGTGCTGCAATTTCTCTGGGTACAACTGGTTGTGCTGCTCCACAATCAAAATCTGTTGATTATTCTGAATTTGATCAAATTTTGAATCAACCGGTATTGAAAAAAAAATTGTTTACATCTCCGGTTATAATCGAGTCTGTTTCTTTACTACATTATAATGAGAATTTTATTGTACAAGTCCGTTCAAAAGATGGGGCAGAAGGGTATGCTGTATGTAATAATGCTCATATGAGATATTTATATCCTTTGTTCTTGATTAAAATTAAACCTCTGTTTGTGGGACAGGATGCAAGAGAGTTGGAAGCATTGTTGCACAAGGTTTATATTTCTAATAGTAATTACAAACTCCAGGGCCTTGCCTTGTGGATATCGCTTGCATCTATGGAATTTGCTGTTCTGGATATGCTTGGGAATATTGCAAATAAATCCGTCACTGAATTAATTGGTAAACAATACCAGGATAGTATCAATGTTTATCGTGCCAATAATTATCGTGGTGAAACTGCTGAAAAATCAATTGAAACTATTAAAGCAAATGTTGAAAAAAGCCAAACCAAAGCTTTAAAAGTTAAAATTGGTGGACGCATGAGTAACAATAAAGACTATCCTCCGGATCGTACTGTAAAGTTAATTCCACTGGTACGGGAAACATTTGGAGATGATATGATACTGTATGCGGATTCAAATGGATCCTATACCGTAGACAAGGGAATTGAGATAGGACATTTGTTAGAAAAATACAATTACAGCTTTTATGAAGAACCTTGTCCGTTTGACTGGTTAGAAGAAACCAAAATGATTAAAGACGCATTGACTATTCCTGTATCGGGTGGAGAGCAGGAAACCAGTATGCACCGATTCAGATGGCTTATAGCAAATGATGCGTTGGATATTGTACAACCGGATTTGTTTTATTTTGGTGGAATGATCCGTTGTACACGTGTCGCCAGAATGGCAGAACTCGTGGGTAAAAAGTGTGTGCCCCATATTTCGGGTTCTGGGTTGGGATATTTGTACATGGTACATTTTGTTTCTACTCTTAAAAATGCGGGTGATTTTCACGAGTTTAAGGGCTTGAGTGAGAATGTACGTTTTGAATGCAAAACCTCGTCACTCAAAAGTGAGAATGGTAAAGTTACAGTTCCAACAGGCCCGGGATTAGGTATTACTATTGATCCTGATTATCTATCAAAACACAAACCCGTTACATCATTATAAAAATTCGTTTTGTATAGGAATGGGTAAAATATACCCGGTAATTTTAATGTAATAAATATTGATGAATTAAAATAAAATTCATTAAATTAAAAATTATGTTTTTATTTGCAAATAAAACTAAAATAGACTATATTGTAATGTAAATAATAGTTTATGTGTTGAATTTTTTACTGGCTGGATTAATCCAACACAATATCAAGATGGCCTTTTTTATACGCCGCGTTATTATTGCCAGCGCGGCATTTTTTTTGGCACATTCTTTGGTGAAAAAGACTAGTAGATTGTCTAAAGTACAAGGTTGATTTTGAAGAAACAGAATGATAAAGTCTCTTTTCAGGATTTAACAGATTGGTTGAATCAAAATTCCAATGGGAATGATTTTTCCAAAAGTGGTAATAAAATTGTGAAAAAGGATGACATTTCTGCCAGTAGCAAAAAGAATGGTAATACTCCACCCATTACGACATTTCAAGGGAATCATATGTCGCATGGAGATGCTCAACCAGAAATTGAATTGGTTAAGGATGGAGACTCTGTTTCTGCTATTAAAATAACCTGTGTATGTGGTCAAGTCATTAACATTGACTTGGATTATCACCAAGACACCCAATCATTGGTTATTGATAAGTAAATTCACACATTAACTGACTATTATTTATGAAAAAAATTGAGACTTTTGATGATATCATTGTTTCAGATCAAGTGAATCATCTAAATCCGGCATTTTATAATTTTTTATCTCAAATGGCTGATTCAATTGCCGATGAGATTAGAAATCCACTTGCAGGAATCGCGGGTACTGTTTCGATCCTGAAAGAAGAGTTAAAAGACCATATAGATGAAGCCAAAGTTGAAACGATTGATACATGTATTCAGCGAATTGACAGCTTTATTGAAGATCTTTATTTATTAACGCGGCCCATTAATCCGTCATTTATCAAATTGAATTTTGCATCGTTTGTTGAACAGGTAGTTCGACAATATTTTATTGATAAAGAAATTGAATATAAATTAGATTTTTTAGATAATAATGTTTATATTTGGGCTGATTTGATTTTATTACAAAGTTCAATAGTTAATATACTTGATAATGCTGTTGATGCGGTTAAAAATCAAGGTACTATAATTATTTCTTCTAAAATTATAAACCATGATAACAGAGAATCGATTGCACTTGTAATTAACGATACTGGTACTGGAATCAAAAGACAAAATTTTAGTAAACTTTTTACTCCTTTTTTCACCACCAAGCATAATGGACGAGGTTTAGGTTTGGTTATTTCAAGAAATTATATTATGTTACATAAAGGTGATATATCTATCGAAAGTAAAGATAAAATTGGAACAAAAGTGAGCATAATTATACCTAAATTACCTGGGAGAGAATAATGCAGGGAATCCCAAATGTCCTTGTTGTTGAAGATGATCCTACAGTACGACAGTTTTTAGAAGTTGTTATTAAAGATATTGATTGTGCAACAGTCAGTGTAGGTGATGGAAAAGCAGCAATTAATGCAATAGAAGAAAAAGATTTTGATATTGTGTTTACGGATTTGCGAATCCCCGAATTAAGCGGTATCAAAGTACTGGAACATATCAAAAAAGTAAAACCAGAAATTGATGTTGTTATTGGAACTGCTTATGGTTCAATAGAAAATGCTGTTGAAGCCATGCGAAAAGGGGCTTTTGATTATCTTACCAAACCTTATTCTAAAAAAGATATTCAACAACTCATCCGTCGAGTATTAAAACAAAGAAATACCGCAACCCGAGCTACTGCACAGCAGGAACCTTCAAGCCAGGATTTTAGTGATCTGGTTATTGGCAAATCTGAGACAATGATGAATATTATGGCTTTGATTCGACGAGTAGCTCCTACCCAAGCCAGTGTATTGATTGAAGGCGAAACAGGTGCCGGTAAAGAAGTTATTGCTGATGCTATACATAAAGCAAGCACTTGTAGAGATAAGCCTTATATTAAAGTGAATTGTGCAGCCCTACCCGAAACATTAATTGAAAGCGAATTGTTTGGGCATGAAAAAGGTGCATTTACTGGCGCACATATGCGACGTAAAGGTCGTTTTGAACAGGCAGATGGTGGAACCATTTTATTAGATGAAATAGGTGAAATGCCGCTTACCTTGCAGGCCAAATTATTGCGTGTATTACAAACCAAGCAATTTGAAAGATTAGGTGATGCTAAAAGTATCAAAGTCAATACACGTGTTATTGCAACCACAAACCGAGATCTGCGAGAAGAAGTTAAAGAGGGACGCTTTCGTAAAGATTTGTATTTCCGGTTAAATGTTATCAAGATCAATGTTCCATCCCTCAGACAGCGCAAAGATGATATTCCATTGCTTGTTGACTTTTTTATTAATAGAGTTAATGAAGAACACGGCCTTGAAAAATCATTCTCTTCAGATGCCTTGAAACGAATGACAGATTATGATTGGCCCGGAAATGTTCGAGAATTACAAAACACTATAGAAAAAGTATCTGTTATTGCAGAAGACAATTCAATAACTGCTGAAGACCTTGAATTTATTGACGAGTATGGTGATCTTTTTGATTATCTGTTTAATGCAGATGAAGATTTGACTATCTATGAAGCAGAAAGACGATTGATTCTGAAAACACTTAAAAAGGTTAGTAACAATAAAACCAAAGCAGCCCATGCTTTAGGAATTACTGTTAAAACTCTTCGCAATAAATTAAAAAGTTATGGTGAACAAGTTTGGGAAGAAAATTCCCAATAACTGTAACTTTTTTCTCTTTCAAATTTTTGTTTTTTCTTCTGATCTTACCCTTTTAGTTATAAGTTAAATAAAATCAATGTATTTAAACACAAGGCCTGTGTCAAACAATTTGGCACAGGCCTTGCTAGTTTTGCACTGTAGGTATAAAATTTTTTTAGGTGTAAACATGTTTAAAGCCATATTTGACAAAGTAAATGTACCCCTGTTCGACCGCATGCTTGATGGTTCTGCAGCCAGACAGCGTACAATTGCAGAAAATATTTCAAATATTAATACACCTGGTTACCAAACCAAAGATGTTGATTTTACAGAATTGTTAAATGCCAAAACAAGCAAGCTGGAAACGCTTCGTTCTGATTATAGACATATTCCTATTGGTGGTTCCAGCTCATCGGAGAATATTGTGATTGAACGAGACAATTCCCAGATCTTGGAAAGTGGTGTTAATAATGTAGATATTGATAAAGAAATGGTTAAAACAGCTGAGAACCAGTTGTATTATTCTGCTACTTCCCGTATTACTGCGGCAAAATTTAAATCTTTGCATAAAGCAATAACCGGAAAATAAGCAGGGAGTTTTTTTATGGCAATCGGAAAAATATTTGGTGTTTTTGGAATAAGCGGAAGTGGTCTAAGCGCACAGCGCAAAAACCTAGAAGTACGTGCTGAAAATATTGCAAATGCCGAAAGTATAGACAGCAAGACCGGTGAACCTTATAAACCCAAAGATTTAGAATTTATTGCCAGGGAAGAGGATTCATTTAAAGGATCTTTGCAGCGATCTCAAACCCGATTGGTTCGTTCATATGCTCAACATATGAATGGTATACAAAAAAAACTGACTGCAAACGAAGCAGAAACAGGTGTACGAGCAGAAGCATATGAACTTGAAAATAGTGATACGAAATTGATTTATGCGCCTGAACATCCTCATGCAAATGAAGAGGGTTATGTTGAAGTTGCTGATATAAATTCTATTGAAGAAATGGTAAAGTTAATGTCTGCGGCAAGAGCTTATGAGGCCAATGCCACAGTTATTAATGCAGCCAAAGATATGTTTAAAAAGGCACTCGAAATTTAATTATAAATTTGAGGTAAATAATGAGAATTGAATCCAGTGCATATTCACGTAATATGATATCTAGCATGCCTCAGCAGCAGACCCAAAAGGGAACTGGTGCTGAAGTTCAAAAGCAGAATCAGGTTCAGACACAGCAGTCACAAACCAAAGCACAGACTGCACAGTCTACTACCAAAGCTGCAAATGTTGATATTAGTTTACAAAATTTACCAAAGACATTGGATGAAGTGATAGAGCCTGAAGAAAAATCAATGCTTCAAGAACTTTTCCCCGGAAATTCCAGTAACTGGGGGATTGATGCATACAAGATGAACAATACAGTTTCTAACAGTTACTCTATCGGCACAAAACTGGATTTAACAACATAAGAGTTTATGTATGAGTTCCATTAATTCAATCACAGGAAGTTCATTACTTCCCGAAATTAATCCCCAAAAGGGAAATAATAATCCGAACCAGGATGTGAGCAGTTTTGGTACACGGGTTAAACAAATTTTGGGTGAGATCAACGACTCTCAATTAGAGGCAGGAGAAATAGCTGAGCAGTTTGCCTCTGGCGAAATTGAAGACGTACATGATGTAATGATTGCTGCTGAAAAAGCCGGTGTTGGATTGGAATTGGTACTGGAGGTACGAAACAGATTGATAGAAGCATATCGTGAGGTCACACGAATGCAAATGTAAGCATAAGTGAGTTTTTTGTAGTTTAATATTGAAAAGGGAAACATGGCTGAATTATTGAGTGTTCTTCGGGAGCGCTTTGCGGAGCCGTTTGTTAATTTAACAATGGCACAGCGCGCTACTATTATTCTTGTATTTGTTATGGCTTTTGTGTTGCTGGGTGGAGTGATCAATTGGGCTGTTAAGCCAGATTATGCTATATTGATAACTGAACTTGAGCCTTCTGATGCACAGGCTGTAATAGATCAACTTGAATCAGAAAATATATCTTATAAAATTACACAGGGTGGCCGGGGTTTAATGGTCCCCCGTAAAGAACTGTATGAAGCCAGAATGAAGTTGGCTTCAAATGGTTTGCCTGCAAATTCAACCGGATTTGGATACGAACTTTTCGATAAAAACGATATTGGTGTATCTGAATTTGTTCAGCAATTAAACTATCGACGCGCTATTGAAGGCGAATTGTGCCGAACCATCCAATCAATGGAAGAAGTTGATAAAGCGCGCGTACACCTCGTTTTCCCCAAAGAACGTGTTTTCAAAGAAGATCAGGAAGAACCTTCCGCATCTATCTTTTTACTTTTAAAAGGTCGTGCCCGTTTAAGTGAAGAGCACATTAGAGGTATTGCCCAACTTGTTGCCGGTAGTGTTGAAGGCCTTGAAAATGAAAATGTTACAATAGTTGATGATAAGGGTAATATCCTTACTAAAAACCGCAAGTCTGATTCTATTGCAGCATTGAATGAAGGCCAGTTGCAACTGCAATCTCAACTTGAATCATACCTTGAAGATAAAGCTCAAACCATGCTCGATCAGTTTTTAGGTCAGGGTAATTCTATTGTAAGGGCAACCGCTGAGCTTGATTTCCGTCGTATAGAAAAAACAAATGAGATCTATGATCCGGAAAATACAGTTGTATTATCTGAAGAAACTGAAACTCAGACCGCTTCGGATTCTGCCAATTATGGTGAAAACAATGTTGAACATATTGTTACCAATTATCAATTGGCAAAATCTGTTGAACATATCATCGAAGATATTGGCAGCATTAAACGCCTTTCTGTAGCTGTAACTTTAAATGACCGTCAGGTAAAAACCACAAATGAAGATGGTGAAACGGTTATTGAATACAGCCCCCGTACCCCTGAAGAAATATCCCAGATTGAAACATTAACACGAAATGCAATTGGTATTAGTGATGATCGTGGCGATCAGCTGGTTGTACATAATCTTGCTTTTGAAGGCCAAACCTGGTTAACCCTGGAAGAATTAAACAAACAAATAACATTCTGGGAAAAATGGGGAGACCTGATTCAAAAAGCAGCAACAGTATTACTGTTAGTTGTAGGATTTTTAATATTCAGAGCTCGAATGAACAGAGGTAAAAGAGAGATTTTTGGAGATTCTACTCCTCAACTTGAAGGTGGAGATTATGATTCTGAAATGGCAGGATCACTTGAAGCACCAGAGGAAGATGATATCGACTTTTTAGAAGAAATTGAAAAAGCTACTGCTGGCCCATTACAGCGTAATGAAGATATTTCAAATTATATAGTTAATAATCCAAGTATGACGGCACAATTGATCCGTGCCTGGTTGTCGGAAGGTTAAGATATGGATGGTGAAAACAAACTTAGTAGTCATGGTGTTGGTATTCGTAAATCAGCCATTTTACTAATCGGATTAGGTTCAAAAGCTGCTGCTGCTGTTTTTAAAGAACTCAATGATCAGGAAATTGAATTAATCACCAGGGAAATGGCTATTCTTGAAAATGTTCCCTCTGATCAATTTGAACAGGTGATTGAAGAATTTCAAAATTTAATCATGGGTCAAAAATATATGGTTGCGGGTGGTATTGATTATGCCCGTGACGTACTTGTTGAAGCACTTGATTCTGGTCGTGCAATGAAAATTATCGATAAACTTCGTCGTACCAATGATGTACATGATATTGGTGTTATCGGTAAATTGCACCCTGAACAATTTATTCAGATGCTTTCTGAAGAACATCCACAAACAGTTGCTTTTATTCTTTCGCAGTTGGATTCTGAACAAGCTGGTTCCATTCTTTCAAAATTTGATGAGAATATGCGAAATGAGATTATCATCCGTCTTACTCTTATGAAATCCATTGATAGTAGTCTTGTTGGTGAAGTTGAACATGCTCTCTCATCCAGTATGGATCTGAGAATTAGGCATGAAAAAGCTGGTGGTGCCGACAAGGTTGCTGCTATACTTAACTTTATCGGTCAGAAAGCTGAGAAAAGTGCTCTTAAAGCCCTTGAAGATTATGATGATGATCTGGCTAAAGAAGTTGAAAAACGTATGTTTGTATTCGATATCATTATTCAATTGGACGATAATGCAATTCAACGTCTCATGCGTGATATTGAAATGAAAGATCTTGCACTTGCTCTCAAGGTATCACCAGATGAATTGAAAAACAGGATCTTTGACAATATGTCTGATCGTGCTAAAAATATTCTTAACGAAGAAGTTGAATATCTTGGTAAAGTCAGGTTGTCTGAAGTGGAAGCTGTACAACAACAAATTGCACAGCAGATTAAAAAGCTTGTTGAAGCTGGCGAAGTTGCACTGCCAACATCGGATCGTGAAGTTTATGTATAATCTTAAATTAAATATGCCATTCCCGGTTAGAGAAATGGAAGATGTTAGGCGGGTTGCTGAGCAACTCAAACCGAAACAAACCATTATTAAAAAAGCCGAAATGGAGACACGGCAAAAAGAACTTGATCTTGCTGCACAGGAAATCAAATTAAAATATGATAACCTGCAGATTGAAAAGAGTAAAGTGCAGGAACTGGCTCATGTGAATGCTTTGCTGACTGCTTTATCTCATGAGGTGAATCTTTTCATGAACAGTCGTGCTATCTTTTATGATGAATTTAATACAAAGGTTGCTACACTTGCAATGGCAGTAGCACAAAAAGTAATTTATGATAAAATAGAAATTGATGATACATTTATACTAGATATTGTAAATAATGCTATTCGTTCAAGCGGAAATGATGATGAACTTTTGATTCAGGTGAATCCTGATGATAAAAAAATTCTTGAAAAGCATTTACCTGCAATTAAAAAAGATTATTTCGACAAAAAAATCAAGCTTGAAGAACATGCGGATATTGATAAAGGCAGTTGCATAATTGCTACTGAAAGTGGTGATATTGACGCGCGTATTGATAAGCAGCTAGAAATATTGCAAAAATCGCTCATTGAAAGTTTTCTTGGAGATACTGATGGCAATGATTGAATATAACAATTTGATTATGAACAATGCTATCAAGGCTCTGGAAGAATGCAATGCCATTCAGTTTAGAGGTCAGGTATCTCGTGTTAAAGGCCTTTTGGTTGAATCTCGTGGTCCGAATGTATCAGTTGGTAATATCTGCTGGATAGAGACAACAACACCTGGTGAAAAAAAAGCTGCAGAAGTTGTTGGACTTGATGGAGATCATGTGCTGCTTATGCCATTTTCAGATACAAATGGCATAAGTGCCGGTTGTAAAGTATCAACAGAGAAACAAACGTTGACACTTCAGGTTGGCACCAATCTGTTGGGACGGGTACTGGATGGTTATGGAAATCCTATTGATGGCAAGGGCCCTATCATTACTACAGAGAAAGCCAACATCAATCAGGATCCACCATCTGCATTGTCGCGTCCCAGAATCACAGAACCTTTAACAACAGGCATAAGGTCTATTGACAGCATGATCACTTGTGGCGAAGGCCAGAGAATGGGAATATTTGCCGGAAGTGGTGTTGGCAAGAGTGTATTATTAGGAATGATTGCCAGGAGCAGTAATGCTGATGTAAATGTTATTGCACTGATTGGTGAACGTGGGCGTGAAGTCAATGAATTTATTGAAAACAGTCTGGGCGAAGATGGATTGAAAAAATCAGTTGTTGTAGTTGTAACATCTGATCAGGCAGCCGTTTTAAGAATCCGTGGCGCACAAATAGCCACCTCTATTGCAGAGTTTTTTAGAGATCAGGGAAACCGGGTAGTATTAATGATGGATTCAGTGACCCGTGTTGCAATGGCTCAGCGTGAAATTGGTTTAGCTGTGGGTGAACCTCCAACTACCAAAGGTTATACACCTTCTGTATTTGCTTTAATGCCAAGATTGCTTGAACGTGCCGGTATGTCTGATAAAGGCAGTATAACAGGATTTTATACAGTCTTGGTTGAGAGTGATGATATGAATGATCCGATAGCTGATACTGTACGATCTATTTTGGATGGACACATGGTCTTGTCCAGACGCTTGGCAGAACAGAATCATTATCCTGCTATAGATGTATTGCAAAGTGTAAGCCGTGTGATGAATGATATTATCCCGGAAAAGCATTTGTTATCAGCATTAAAATTAAGAGATGCGCTTGCAACTTATCAGGAAGCTGAAGATTTGATCAATATTGGCGCATATATTAAAGGCAATAATCCCAAAATTGACTTTGCTATAAATCATATTGAAAACATACGTACATTTTTAAAACAACGTCAATATGAAAAAGCGGATTTTAGTCAGACTATAGAACAATTGTTGACCATATTTAAATAAACAGACTGGATAGAATATTGAAACGATATAAATTTTCACTTGAACAAGTCTTAAAAGTCAGAAAGATTAGAGAAAAGGAAAAGCAAAAAGAATTGGCTGAGGCATTTCAGCAATTAAACCAGGAAATGGAAAAGCTTGAAAAACTAAAAGCTGAAGAGATGGAAGCTAATGCTTTAATTCAATTATTAAAAGAACAACATCAGTCGTCTGTTTTGTTAAATACAGTCTATAGAAATATTGATGGGAAACAATTACTTAAACAGTTACAAGTTGAAAATATTCAAAAGGCACAAAAAGTTGTAAATGAAAAAATAATTCAAGCAATATCTGCACAAAAAGACAAAAAGATACTTGAAAAGCTTGATGAAAAACAATATGAAAGTTATATGAAATTGGCCGAAGCTGAAGAACAAAAGTTCATTGACGAGGTCGCAGTAATTGATTCAATTAGAAAACGTAACAGAGTATAGAATATGGATGAAGAATTCGAAAATCAATTTGATGATGAATCCAGTGATTTGAATGAAGAGGTAGAGGATTTTGGTCCTACCGATTTTGATGATTACGATGAAGGCGGTAAAAAATGGCTCCCCAAGAATTTGCTCATGTGGGGTATTGCACTAATGTGGTCATTCTTTATTGTATTTGTATTTATGTATTTTATAGTTCATAAACGAAACCAAAATTCATTTGATCTTTTTCAAAATCAATCAGTAGTTGATGTGGATTCCACCATGAATGTTGATTCTTTGGCTATGGCCCCTGTGGATTCAAATTCAATTCATGAAATATCTTTGGGTGATACCGTAAAAGGTAATGGCTATTATGTACCTCCTGAAGGTTTTTTAACCGTTGAAGATCATATGCAAATTCTCAAAATGGAAAATGGTCGCAGGAAACGTGAAATTGATTTTCTCTGGAGTGAATTAAGAAATTTGAAAAAACAAGCTGCTGATATCGAACAGATGTCACAGGAACTGGATTCACTAAAGTTAGTAGAGCCCAAAACAATTGTTGTTCAAGATACAACTCCAAGTATAGAAGAAAAAAAGCTTGAACAGGAACTTGAAGCTAAAAAAGAACAGGCAAGACTGGCCAAGCTTGAACAGGAAAAGATAGAGCGTGATAAGGCTTTGGCAAATAGTGCAAAAATTTATAGTTCAATGAAACCCAAACAAGCAGCAACGATTCTTGCTGATTTTGATTCTGAAACCGCTGCGCAAATGTTAATGAAAATACGTGAGAGACAGGCAGCCAAAATACTTGAAGCAATGGAGCCTGGGAAAGCAACACAGATTTGTAAGTATATGGTGCAGTAGAGGAGACTGGCATGAAACAGATGACAAGCATCGGGAAATTGTTTAGTAAATTTAAAAACAGTGGATTGATGCAAATATTTTCCGGAAAACAACAGGCAACCGCTGAATCTGCCGGTAATTCTGTTTTCAAACAGATGTTGGGTAATGTTAAAAGTACTCAATCTGTTCAGAAATCTACAGTTTCAACTTTTGGTAAAAATGTTAATGGTACACAAACTAAAAATATTGATATATCAACAAGCAATGTGAATAATTCTGATTCGAATACTGCTGAAATCAATACCAATGCACTCAAAGCAGAAAATACTGAACGTGTAAGACAATTTATTATAAATCCAGCCGTTTCAGTTAAAACAGGAAAAGATGAATCTAAAACAGTTGTGAAAAATGATGCGAAAACTGTTGTTTCAGGAAATAAATCCAAATCTGCATCAAATGATAAAGCTGTAAAAACTGATGAACTGAGTAAAACTGAAATTATTGATGAATCTAATAATCAAACAACAGATGAACCTAAAAAATCATCAAAAGCTCATGTTGAATCAAATACTGTTGAATCTCCACATATTGTTAGTATACCTAATCAGGTACAATCTGATGTGACTTTAAAGAATTCCGTGTCTATTTTTGAAAAACAGCAATTAGATGCTGATGCAAAAATGATTGATACAGTAGAATCAAAATCTGTTGAAAAAAGTTATAGTCCGCTTCAAGCAGTCAAAGTTGATGATACCCATGGATCAGTAAAAAATATTAAAGGTGATTCAAATAAAACCAGTTCAATTCCTGTCATAAAACAGGAAAATCAAAACAGTGATAATAATACTGCTGTGATAAATAATAATGTTAAAACCGCAACAACAATTGAAAAAAGTAATCAGGATATACAGCCCGTAAAAGCAGATGCTAAAATAGTTACAGATGAAAAATTAGACAATGCTGGCGAGAAAAAAACTACGAATGCAAGTATCCCATTGTCACAAAAACAGAACCAATCTGAAAATTCAACTATTGTTAAGAATACTATTATTGAAACCGTTGACAACAGTATCAACTTGAAAACCGATGAGAAGGTAAAATCAATACCCAAAGATTCTTTGACTACAAATGAACAAAAGATATCTGATTCACAAAGTGAAGAAACTAGAACGGTATTGAACAATAACAATCAATCCATTAAAGAAGCAAGTGCTTTTATAAATAACGAGAATAATAGAAAATCTTCAACGGTATCTGTTGTTGAACGCATCCGTAATAATTCTGCACCAATTGTACAGAATAATGATAATGAAACAAGTGTAAAAGTTGATAACGGTAAAACTATTGATGCAAAAGATGTAAAAGATACAACTGTGGTTGTAAATAAACCCGTTCAAGATAATTCCACAGTAAAAAATGATTTGCAAGCATCACCCAAAGTTGAAAATATAGTTGATAATCAAATATCGAACAAGCTTCAGACTCAAAATAATCTTGAAACAAAAGAGATTAAATCTGCTGATACAAAAGAGTTAATAAAAATTTTGCAAAACAATGGCCGTAATGAAGTTAAAGCTGAATCTTTGAGAATGTCTGATCCTGCTATTGAATCTGTTAGCTATAGTAAATCAGAAAATGTAACTGCTAAATCGACTGATATGAACAATGCACGGATTCAAGAAATTGTTCAAGATGGAAATAAATCTATTGTCCGAAATGATAAAGTTTCGTTGGCAAATTCAGAGTCAAAAACTCGGAATGTAATAACAGCAAATAAAAAGGAAACTCTGGTTCCTGACAATTCAAAAATTGTGCAAAAAGCTGATAATAAAATCAATATAGAACCTACTGTTAAAAATACTGTAAATAATAAAGCTGATGTAACCAGTCCTTCTATACAGAAAACTGCAACTGAACAAAATCAGGTTCCTGCAGAAAACAAATCATCAGTACAATCAGTTAGTACTGATAAACAAATAGAATCTGTTAAACCGGTTACAGATTCTGTTAAAGTCAATACTATCAAGACAGTAAATACAAAACCTGTAGCAGTTCAACAAAACACAGTCGAAAGTAAAAAGATCGATACAGTTACATCCAACAATTCAAATGTTAAAGTTGAATCTATACCTGAAGAAATTAAAACGAATATTTTTGCTGATACGGAAATTAACAAGCTTGCGGCAAAAAGAGAAATGAAGTTGATGACCTATTCAAAACCTGAATCTATCAAAACTAATGATAAAAATACGGATGTCAAGTCTGTTTCTAAAAATGATCAAGGTGTAGATACCAAGAATGTGATTACCAAGATTAAGCAATTTATTGTGAAATCTAATCAATCTGATAATGTTGCCAAAACACAACCAGCTACACCATTGGTAGAGAGTAAAAGTGATTCGGTCAGCAATGTAATTAAAAGTTCAGTAATTAATGATGAAAATAAAATTCAAAATGTTTCTACACCAGCACAATCAGTTGTTAAAGCAAAAACAGCACAGGTTAAAAATAATGCAGTTTCCAATACTACTTTAAATCAAACCGTTGCTGAAGCAAAAGAACAGATTGTTGCAAATAATACTAATGTTAATGTAACAAATTCTGAAAATCAGAAACCTTTGACTGTATTAAATAAATCAAATCCAGCCAAAGTTGCTAATAATGCTTCAATTATTGACAACAGTGTTCAAGTGGATGAGAGTAATAAGCAGTTAATAACTGATACAGATGGAGAAATAAAACCGATTGTTAATGAAACTGTTCAAAATCATAAACAAAAAAATACACTTGTTAATGAAAAAAGTGATAAAAAAGTAGTTTCATCAAAAGGTCAGGAATCTTTGGCAGTTTCTACCCAGAATGATAAAGCTGTAGCTGATTCTATTGCGAAAAATAATACTGAACCTAAAAAATCCCCAAGCATTGTTGATAATTTAGCCGGGCAAAAGAAAGAGTCTGTTATTATTGAGAAAACAACACCGGAAAAGGCAACCAGTACTGTTTCAAACAAAAAAGTCACTACTACTTTTGCAACTAAAGATTCCATAAAAACAGCAACAGTATCTGTTAAAAGTGAAAATGAATATAAAACAATTTCACATATTGAAACTGAATCGGTTAAAGGTAAATCGAATTCTGTATTGGATGAAAAACCTGAAAAAATTATTGCACCAAAAACTGAAAGCAAATACAATAAAATTCAGAGTCAGGATAATAAAACGGTTTTGCAGAATCAGAATATTACAGAAATCAATCAGGATAATACAAAATCTAATGAAAATACTATACTTGATAAAACTGCAACTGAACCTCAAACAAAAGTTGATACAAATAAAACAATTCAATCCAGGCTTGCTGTGCCCAATACCCGTAGTATAGAAGCGAGTAATGCGGATTTGAAAGAAACTGATAATCAACTTTCATCTACTGATTCAGAAGGTAAAGCTAAAAGTCAGGTAACAGGCAGTATGATAGCTAAAATTGAGAAAAATGTAAATGAAACATCTCAAACTGTTGAACAATCTGATGTGAATACAACTAAAAAACAGGTATCTACTCAAACAACATTCCAATCACAGGTAAATAGTGATAAGGAAAATGTTGAAAATAAACATGTATATGTTGCACCATCTGAAAATAAATCCGTAGCGGTTAATAAATCGCAATCAAATTCGAATCAGTCCCAAACAGGCAAACCTGTAACTCTGGTTACTGAAAAAGCTGTTACAGAAGATTTTCAAAAAGATATGGGCTCTAATGAACAGAATCTTTCTGATCAATCAAATTTTAAAGGTCAGACAGTATTTTCAAATTCTGCTGTTAACAATGCAACATTTTCAAGTCAGATGAATGCAACACTTGTTGCTTCCAAATCTGAGTTATCATATCTCAGTCAACAGATCCATGAAGGATATGAGATGTTGTTGACTCGTAATGCTGACGAGAAATTGTCTCTAAGCGCTCGCACTGCAGAATTGGGTTTGATAAGAATAGAATTAACTAAACAAGACAATGATGTGCAGGTTGTGTTAAAAGTTCAGTCCGAACAGTCACAACGTATGCTCGAACAGGCAATGCCGGAATTACGACAAACATTATCAAAATCTCAGATCCAGGTACAGGAATTACGCATTGTCTATTCAGAGAATTCAGATCAGCAGGATGCGTCAAGACAGCATGCATTTAACAGGCAGCGACAGGAACAGCAAAATAATCAAAACAATTCTGCCATTTCAAAAAGCAGAAACTCGGATAAACAGTATACAGAGTTTCAATCTGTATATGAAACCCTTGCTTAAATTTAGGAGTTTATTATGCCAATTTCATCGGTTGGTACATATTACGAATACAGTGTAAATTCAGATAGCTCGGCATCCAGTGAAATGGATAAAGATGCTTTTTTGAACCTGATGGTTACTGAATTAAAATATCAGGATCCCTTAGACCCTATGGACAACACAGAGTATGTTGCCCAATTGGCACAGTTTAGTTCACTTGAACAGTTATATACAGTGAATGAACAGCTTGAGACAGATGCATACCTGACACAGTCAATGCATAACTCTATAGTGTCTTCGGTAATTGGTAAAGATATTCTTGCCCAGTCAGATTCTGTCATTTGGTCAGGAAGTGGTGAAAAAGAGGTCGAATTTACTCTAGCTGAAGATGCTTCAGATGTAACTGTATCCATATACACTGAAGATGGTAGTCTGGTTAAAACAATTGATTTGGATTACCAGAATGCTGGAAATGTAACCGCAACCTGGGATGGTACCAATTTAGGTGGTGGTACTGTGAGCGAAGGTGTTTATTATATGGATGTTGCAGCATATAACGACAGTGGTGAAAAGGTTGATTTTGTTCCCGTTTTCCGTGGAACGGTCACTGGATTGCGTTATAATGATGGCACCCCAACTTTTATGGTCGGAGATGCAGAGATTTCTATCAGTGAAGTACTTGAAATTGTTGCAGCAGAAGAAAGTGAAGAAAATACAGATACTGAATCATAAAAAAAATCTTTGAAAGGAGGTGAGTTTTTTGCCTGAGAACATAAACAATATTTCTGGTATCCGAGGACCGTCAGGTGCTGAGCGAATTAAGAAAAGTATTAATGCTCAGGCACAAATCGGAACCAGTTTTCAGGAAATTCTTGATCAACAAACCAGTCAACAGACTGATGATCTAAAGTTTTCCGTACACGCGCAAAATCGTATTCAGGAAAGGAATATTCAATTATCTGATGAAGACCGAATGCGATTGCAAAACGGCATTGACAAAATTCTTGAAAAAGGCGGAAATGAATCCCTGATTCTTATGGATAACAATGCCTTTGTTGTCAGTGCTGCGAATCGAACTGTGATCACTGCCATGGACAGTGAAGGTTTACGTGAAAATGTGTTCACAAATATCGATAGTGCACTAGTAATTAATTAATTTGAATTAAAAGGGCCGGACCCCAAGTGGGAGGCTCTAAACCGCTGAATGACAGATGCGGTTTTAGAACTCTATTTAAGGAGATATGAAAATGTTACGTTCATTATACGCAGGGGTCTCTGGACTTCGTAATCATCAAGTCCAGTTAGACGTAATTGGTAATAATATTGCAAATGTTAACACAACTGCTTACAAGGCAGCTCGTGTAAATTTCGAAGAAAACCTTTCCCAAGCTCTTACCATTGGTTCTCAACCTTCTTCAGCTACAGGTGGTGTGAATCCCCAATATGTTGGTATTGGTATGTCAATAGGTAGTATTGATAAACTTTTTACCCAGGGAGATTTTCAAAGTACAGGCAGCAGTCTGGATCTCGCTATTGATGGAGATGCATTCTTTTTACTCAGCGATGGCGAACAGGAATACTTTACCCGTGCAGGTAATTTTACCATTGACAGCAGCGGTTATTTGGTATATGGAAATACCGGTCTTCGTGTACAGGGACGTACAGCCGATGCTACAGGCGATTTAACCAATTCTACAGATATTTCGAGTATCGCTTTACCTTTTGGCCAAAAAGCGCCTGCACAGGCCACTTCTCAGGTTCAATTAACAGGTAATTTGAATTCTGATACCAGTAAAGTTTCCAAAGTTCTTGCTGCTGACTATTCCAAGAATGCCGCAGTAACCAGTGTGAATTCCTGGGCAGATGTTTTGGCTGCTGATCCCAATGGTATTGTAATTGATGATACAAATAATCAGATAGAGATTTCTATTGATGATGATGCTGATGAAAGTTTAACTGCTACTTTGACACTTACAAATGGTACTTATGGTACATTGAAAGAATTGGTAGCTGAAATCAATAATCAGATAGATTCAACACGCCAGTTAACTAGTGAAATTGTTGCTGAATCTATAACAGAAAATGATATGGATTATCTCAGAATCCGTACAACTGATACCGGTGGTGCTGATACTTTTATTACTATTGGCGGTACTTTTTCAGATGCAGGTTCAACTTTGGGTATAACCGGGACTGAATATGGAACAACTGCAACAACTTCGTTGAATGATGTTCCATTTTTTGACGGTGTTCTTGTTGATGGTGATGAAATCAATATCAACGGTGCTGATAAAGATGGTTATGGTAAATCCGGTGTATTTGTTTACCAGGCTGACGCTGACGGTATGGGTAACCCCAGTACTGTTGGTGATTTGTTAGCAGCAATTGATTCCGTTTTCCCTGGTGCCGAAGTTACAATCGATTCTGCTGGTAATGTAACTGTATCAGATGCAGAAGCTGGTGTTTCTGAGCGTACTTGTGCTATCAGTATGACAGACCAGAATTACAACTCTGTTTCTACTCCTACATTCAATACTCAAATTGAAGGTCAGGATGCAGGTGTACATACTACAAGTATTTTGATTTATGATTCCAAAGGTACGCCTCATACATTGGAAATCGAGTTCACCAATATTTCAACATTGACTGACCCTGACTTGTGGAAATGGGAATGTACTATTGATGATGGTACAATTGAACCAACCGCCGGTAACAGAGGCTATTGTAAGTTTAATCCTGATGGTAGTTTGTCAGCAATTGAGATTGAGGATGGTAATCCATTAACTTTTGAACCAGGTGATGGTTCTGCCACAATGGAAGTTGTTCTTGATCCTGGTGAAGCAGGTTACTTTAATGGCTTGACCCAGTTTAACAGCACTACCTCTGCTGTACCCAGTATGCAGGATGGTTACGGAATGGGTGAACTTTATGACTTTTCATTTGATGAAACCGGAACAATTACCGGACATTTCACCAATGGTGTAAGTCAGACAATCGCCCAGGTTGCTGTAGCAACTGTTAATAATCCTCAGGGTTTTGACCAAGTTGGTGAAAATGTTTTTCAGGTTGGCGCCAATAGTGGTATGCCGGTCCGTGGTTGGGCAGGTTCAACTATTCAGGCTGAAATAGCACCTGAAAATCTTGAAATGTCTAATGTTGACCTTGCTGAAGAATTTGCAAATATGATTATTTCTCAGAGAGGTTTTCAGGCAAATTCACGTATTATCACAACCAGTGATACCTTGTTGAATGAAATTGTTCAATTGAAAACAAGATAATATAAATAGGGGGTGAGTAAAAAAGCTCGCCCCCGTTTTCTTTTAATTCAAGTTTATACGGGTTTTACCGATAATAATAATGTATAAAACTTAATTGTATAGTCACTATATAAAAATAAATGGTTAGTTATGGACAAAGGTACAGTCATTGGAATGTCATCCGGTTTTGTTTTGATCTTTGCAATGATCTTTTTAGGTCAGGGATGGCAATTTTTCTTTAATTTTCCTTCTTTTGTGATTGTAATGGGTGGTACAGTTGCCGCAACTTTTGTAAGTCATCCGGTAAGTGATGTTGTTAAGGTTATTAAAATTTCTAAAAACGCATTCACCGAAAAGCTGGATTCAATACAGGAAACTGTTGAATTCTGGTATGTACTTTCACGTAAAGCGAGAAAAGATGGTTTACTTGCTTTGGAAGAAGATATTTATGCAACCAATGATAATTTTACCAGAAAAGGTATTCAATTAATGGTGGATGGTATCAAGAAAGAAGTAATTAATGATATTCTTGTTATGGAAATGAACCATATTGAAGAACGCCATCAAATTGGCCAGCAAATGTTCAAAACTATGGGTGCTTTGTGTCCTGCCTTTGGTATGGTTGGAACGCTTATTGGATTGATCCAGATGCTTTCATCATTAAGTGATCCTTCACAGATTGGTGTGGGTATGGCAACTGCATTGGTAACTACTTTTTATGGAAGTATATTTGCAAATTTGATTTTTATACCCATGTCATCAAAGTTAGCAGCAAGATCAGAACAAGAAATAGCTGTAAAACAACTCATTGTTAATGCCATTTATTCTATACAAGCTGGTGATAACCCGAGATTGCTGAACGATAAATTGCTGTCCATTCTTTCACCAAGTCAGAGAGAACAGACCGCAGGAGTAGATGAGAACCGATTAGATGAGTGATGAAGCCCCAAAATGTCCTCCTCCTAAAAAGCAAAAACCTGCTGAGGAAGGTGCTCCCGGTTGGATGGCGAGTTTTGCGGATTTGATGACACTTTTGTTGACCTTTTTTATCCTGATTGTGTCTTTTTCGAATACAGAACTTATAAAGTTTCGTCAAGCCATGGGTGCATTGCAAGGATCTACAGGTGCATTGACAGACGCACCCGGTTCAAGCATTATGCCTAAACAGATCCCGCGTCCGGATATGAAAGAAACAATATCAGCTCATGATGCTATTGACGAGTTTCTGGAACAAGTTGAAAATAGTTATATGGAAGAAGCAGATAGCGATCAGATAGCTGTTGAAAAAGTTGATGATGGTTTAATCATTCGTCTGGGTAATACCATGCTTTTTGAACCTGGTCAAGCAGAGCTAAAAGGACGTGCGTTTGATTTATTGGCCAGAATTGGAAAGATGATAGTTTTGTATGATTATCATGTTGTTGTTGAAGGGCATTCGGATAATGTCCCTATTAATACTCCTCAATATGGATCAAATTGGGAACTTTCATCTGCAAGGGCACTGAATGTATTGAGGTTTTTTGTAGACAAGATGGGAGTTAATCCTAAAACTATTATTGCTATCGGTAGGAGCGAGTATAAACCGGTTGCTCCGAATGATACACCCGAACATCGTGCAAAGAATCGTCGAGTGGAAATATATTTAAATTATATGTATCTAAGTGGACAAGAGTTGATAGAATCAAGAAACTATTTAAAATAGTTTTTGGAATATTGGAGATTTTTAATGAAAGAGCATCTTCCTAAAATTGGTATTTTTGCTGCAATCATAATATTGCAGATTGGGCTGGCTTATGGTCTGGTTACTTATATATTACCTCCCAGTAAACCTGTTCAACCCGCTGCAGATAGTGGTGGATTAGTTGTTTCAAATGTCCAGGAGGGAGATGGAAGTGAGGGTTCCGGTGAAACACTAGGAAGCGAAGAGGATGCCGCGCTTGCTGAAGCAGATTCTATTAAAGAAGCTGAATTTTATAATGAATTATCAGATTATCTGGAAGAAGAAATACCAGAAAAAGAATTAAAAGGTGCAATAACATTAACACTAGATGACTTGATTATCAATCCTGCTCAAACGCGAGGAACCCGGTACATTGTTATGTCTATGAACCTTGTTATTAATGGTAAAGATGTACAAAGCAAGTGGGATGCAAAATTGCCGGCAATTAATGATGCGGTCAATACACTCATTTCCCGTAAAACAGTGCTTTGGTTGTCTGATATTGATAACCGACCTTATTTGCGTGAAGAAATTAAATTATTAATTGAATCCGTAATGGGTGATGTCAAGGTTTTACGCGTTTATTTTACCAAATATTTATTCCAATAATCTACTGTTTATTAGGGGGATAGTAGTTTAAATTTTTATAGGAAAGAAATCCCAAGAATTGGGTAAATTTTTACCCTGTTTATTTTCTATAATATCCTTCCGACATCTTTCTTGTTGTAAATTATAAAGTTACGACATCTTTTTCTATGTTGATTTACTGGCACATAGTTTGTAAAGATTCATGTGTTTCTATGCAACTGTATAAATATAGGATCTGAAAAACTATGCGTAAAAATGTCAAGGTATCGTTATATGATTTTCGTCATCCCAGACGCTTAACAAAAGAACAGCGGTCTGCACTATCATTGGTTTATGAAGCATATGCCAAGCTGCTGGGTGCATATTTTACGACCTTGTTAAGAACTCTAACTGATGTTCAATTGTCAAGAATTGATGAAGTTATGTTTGGTGATTTTATTGGTTCACGTACTGAGCCAGATGGACTTTGTATATTTACAACCAATAAATCTGATCAACCCGGTATTTTTGAACTTCCACCAACATTTATCTTTTTGATAATTGACCGTTTATTTGGCGGATTAGGAATTCCCAAGGTACTTGAAAGACCAAATACTGCCATTGAAAAAAACATTATTACGCGTGTTCTGGATCGTATGCTGCAAATGTTAGATCGTGCATGGTATAACATGATTGCAGTAGAATCTACAGTTAAATCTTTTGAAACCAATCCATACATGGCGCAGGTTGTTGGTCGTAGTGAACCAACAATATTGGTTGTATATGATGTGACCATGCAGAATGACAGACATCAGCTTAGTATTTGTTTACCCATTCCCATGATGGGTCCCTTTTTCAAAGCAATTAAGGAATGGTCAATTTCAATTAAAAGTCAGGAAGCTGCCGTTTACCAGCGTGAGCAGATGCGGGAAACGATTCTTCGAACTGACTTTCCGGTTATTGTCAACCTCGGCAAAACCAAATTGAAATTTAAAGAGTTGATGAATCTTGAAGAAGGTGATTTGATGGTTTTGAATCAATGGGTGAAAAAACCACTGGATGTTCTGGTTGATGGATCTGTCAGATTTAGAGGCGTGCCAGGTGTTCGAAGCAAGCACAAGTCTATTAAAATAACTGATGTGGTTACTGATATTACACAACAGTAATATCAAAAAGAACTTGCAACAAATTTCGAGGAGACTGTTTTGAATCAGGAAGCTGTTTTTACAACATTGGAAAGTTTCGATAATGCATTTGTCAATCAGGCATCAAACCTGCTTGAAACGATTTTTAATGAAAAAGTCAGCATTGTTGTTGAAAATTCCAAGGTATTTAATCCCGAGCTTTTAAAAAACTCTGTGGGTATTCCATCACTACGGTTGGATTTTAATATTCCCGGTAAAGATAAAGGACTCACTTATTTTGCAAATGGTAAGCTTTTACCTGATTTAACGGGATATTTGTCTGACGACGGTGATAATCCGCCCAATATTCCGGATTCCATGCAAATGATTATGGATGTATCTGAGCAATTATCTATGATCAAAAAACAATGTTTTGATGAAGTCCTATCAAAGGGTGTAGAATTTGACAGCCCAGCTTTATCAGCATGGGATGGTTCAATAGATATGATTTTCAGTGAAAGCATTCTCACTTTTTACAAAATGCAGATCGGAGAAAAAAACAACATTACTCTGGTCCGTATGATTCCTGCCGACATCGTGGCTGAATATTTCGATCAGGATCAAGCTGGTGAGAATGGTGGAGTTGAAAGCGAAGACTTTGAAGATTTTTCTGATGCGGAAGAACATATTGACGCACAACAATCTATTGATTTTATACATGACCTTGAACTGTTGGTTACCGTAGAATTGGGTCGTGTAACGATGACACTTAAAGACATGCTGGCATTAGGACCTGGAAGTATTGTGGAGCTGAACAAATTTGCAGGTGAGCCGGTAGAAGTGTATGTAAATAACAAAAAATTTGCTGAAGGTGAAGTTGTGGTTATCGATCAGAACTTTGCAGTTAGAATTACATCGCTGGTTGCCAAACGAGACAGGTTTGCTTCTTTGCGCGTTTGATTTTTATTAATACAACTTTTTGGGAAACATGAAAATACGAGTCAATTACTTTTTGACCAGTTTTATTTCTATATTACTGGTATTGGTTAATTCTGTTGGTTTGGCACAAGTTCAATCTGACAGTACCAAAGTCATATCTGCCCCGGTTACCGGGAACCTCAATTTTGCAGCATTGCTGTTTAAAACCATTTTATCATTGGCTGTTGTAATTGTTTTGCTTGTTTTATTTGTTTATGGTTTAAAGTGGCTGCAGTCTAAAACCCAATCCGGATATTACAAATACCACAATATGTCAATTCAAGATTCTCTTTCTATTGGCCCCAAACGTCAATTACATCTTGTACAAGTGATGAATCGGGTTATACTTGTTGGTGCTTCAGAAACAGGTATAAACCTTTTGCTTGAACTCGGTGAAGATGAAAAAAAAGAACTGGCAGAGAAAAAAGAAAAGGCCAAACCATTTTCTAAAACCCTTTCAGAACAAGTGTCGAAACTAAGCGGATCGGTAAAACATTAAAATGCGAATCAAGAATAAACATATATATGTACTGGTATTGATCACAATGTTTCTCTTGCCGGTACTTGCCAATGCACAACCCCTTCCCAAGGTGACAATTGGTTTAGATCAGGCTCAGAATCCGGGTGATGTTGCTGTAACTTTGCAGATTATTCTCTTGTTAACGGTGCTTTCACTTGCACCTGCATTATTGATCATGGTTACTTCATTTACCCGTGTTATGATTGTCTTTTCCTTTTTAAGACAGGCTTTGGGAACCCAACAAGCTCCGCCAACCCAGGTGATGATTGGTCTTGCAGTGTTTTTGACCATTTTTATTATGGCCCCCGTTTGGCAGGATATCAATACGAATGCGCTGCAGCCTTATCTTGATCAGCAAATCAGCCAGGGTGAAGCGTATCAAAAAGCCATGGAGCCCTTGAGGTTGTTCATGTTCAAACAAACCCGTGAAAAAGATTTAGGTTTGTTTATGAAAATGGCAAATTTATCAAAACCTGAGAATTTTGAGGATGTACCCACACAGGTTTTAATACCTTCATTTATTATCAGTGAATTTAGAATTGCTTTTCAAATTGGTTTTCTGTTATTCATACCTTTTCTCATGTTAGATATGATTGTAGCTAGTGTGCTGATGTCAATGGGTATGATGATGTTACCACCTATATCTATCTCTCTACCATTCAAACTATTGCTTTTTGTACTTGTGGATGGATGGTATTTGATAGTAGAATCTATCATCACAGGATTTAAATAATAGGAATATACAATGACCCAGGAAATGGTATTGGAATTGGCCAATCAGGCCATTATGACAACTTTGATAATAGCGGCTCCCATGTTACTGGCAGGTTTGCTGGTAGGTCTTGCTGTTTCAATTTTACAAGCTGTAACACAAATTCATGAAATGACACTTACATTCATCCCAAAGATCTTGGCAATTGTATTTACCATGTTGATTTTATTGCCCTGGATGATTGGCAAGTTTGTCGGTTTTACCAGCAATTTATTTACAACAATACCCATGATTAGTAAATAGGAATATCCATGTTATTAGGAATTACACAAAATGAAATCGTAGTCTTTTTGATGATATTGCTGAGAATATCTTCGGCAATGATCGTATTTCCTGTGTTCAATTCGTTGTATATTCCTACACCAGCTAAAATTGGTATCAGCCTGGTATTGTCATTAATTATTTCACCGTTGGTTATTTCATCACAAATGGTTGTTCCGGAAATAGTAGCACAAATTATTTTTGTACTTGTAAAAGAAGTGCTGGTAGGACTGGTTTTGGGATTTTTAGCCTCGATGATTTTTGCTTGCGTTGAATTAGCGGGACAATTGGTGTCTATGCAAATGGGTTTTGGTATTGTAAATGTTTATGATCCCCAAACCAGCAGACAAATTCCCATTGTTGGTCAATTTTATCTTTACCTGGCCATGATGGTTTTTTTAGCAATTGATGGACATCATTTTCTAATAGAAGGTTTGTATAAAAGCTTTCAGGTTATTCCTCCTTCTACAGCAACTTTTAGGGTAGGTATTGTTGATTTGCACATGTCAGTGGCTGCAGATATTTTTGTTGCAGCTATCAAGATTGGTGCACCGATTATTGTTTCGTTATTATTAACAAGTGTGGCGTTAGGACTGGTTGCACGTGCTGTACCTCAGATGAACGTGTTTTTTGTAGGTATGCCTTTAAAAATTGCAATGGGTCTGGCCGCAATGGCAATTTCATTGCCTTTATTTGCGTATTTTTTTACCAGTGTTTACCATAAATTTCAAACTGATTTTTTACAATTAATGCGATTAATGCAAAACTAAGTAGAGACTGCTAATGCCAGAAGAATCCTTTCAAGAACGTACTGAGCAGGCGACTCCTAAGAAAAAGCAGGAGGCGCGAGAAAAAGGAAATATTCCCCGAAGTAACGAGGTCAACTCGGCAGTAATTTTGTTGATCTCGGGATTGGGTTTTGTTATCTATGGCAAACATATGTTCAACAGTATCAAAGTTTTTATTTCAAGTGTTTTTAGAGATTTTGGTACAATGGAATTGACTGTTAACAATATGCCGCAACTGGCTCAAGACGCTGGTCTTGCATTTGCATTTATTTTGGGTCCTTTTCTATTAACCATTATGGTTGCTGGTGTAGCAGCAAATGTCATTCAATCAGGAGTTACTATCTCTACACATTCTATTGAACCCAAACTGGAAAAGATTGATCCTATAGCCGGATTCAAACGCCTTTTTTCTTTAAGATCATTTATTGAATTGATAAAGAATGTGTTAAAGATGACAATTATTGTCATAGTGGGTTATATAACCATTAAAGGTGAAATGGATGAATTCTTTAAACTGGTAAATCAGGATATCAGCCAGATTACAGCTTTTATTGGTAGTCTTAGTTTGAAATTGATTTTCAGAGTGGGTATGGTTTTTATTCTTCTTGCCATTCTTGATTTTGCATACCAGAAATATGAGTATGAGAAAAACCTGCGAATGACCAAGCAGGAAATCAAAGAAGAAATGAAACAGTCTGAAGGTGATCCGCTTGTTAAATCCCGAATTCGTGCAATACAACGTGAGCAGGCAAGAAATCGTATGATGAGTGATGTGCCCACTGCGGATGTAGTTATAACCAACCCGACTCATTATGCTGTTGCACTTCGATTTGATTCTGAAAAAATGTCGGCACCTGTTGTTGTGGCTAAAGGTATGCGCAAGATAGCATTAAAGATAAGAGAAATAGCAAAAGAAAATGATATTCCTATAATCGAAAAACCGATTGTAGCTCGTTTATTGTACAAGACCGCTGAAGTTGGTCATGAAATACCTGTAGAATTGTACCAGGTCGTTGCTGAGATTCTGGCACAAGTATATCAAATGAAGAAAAAGGCTTGAACGGAGTAATTTATGCCCAAGGGTTTTAATTTATCATTTTTAGCAAAAAATAGTGATGTTGCAATGGCAATCAGTGTTATTGGTATTCTGATTGTGATGTTGATGCCAATTCCCACGGTTTTAATGGATTTGATGCTTGCGTTAAATATTACATTGGCTATAGTTATTTTGCTCGTTTCCATGTATATCACCAAGCCTTTGCAGTTTTCAGTTTTCCCGGGTTTATTGTTGATTATAACTATATTTCGATTGTCTTTAAATGTGGCAACTACCCGTTTGATTTTGGGTGATGGATATGCAGGTAAAATTATTACCGCATTTGGAGATTTTGTAGTAAAAGGTAATTATGTTGTTGGTTTTATAATCTTTCTTATCCTTGTATTGATCAATTTTATTGTTATCACCAAAGGTGCGGGACGTGTAGCAGAAGTTGCAGCAAGATTTACTCTTGATTCTATGCCAGGTAAGCAGATGAGTATTGATGCTGATCTGAATGCAGGTATGATTGAAGAATCTGAAGCCCGTAGACGAAGAGAAGATATTTCACGCGAAGCAGATTTTTATGGTGCTATGGACGGTGCCAGCAAATTCGTTCGAGGTGATGCAATTGCAGGTATCATTATTACTGCGTTGAACATTATTGGTGGATTTATTGTAGGTATTGTGCAACTGGATATGAGTTTTACTGAATCACTTGCTACATATACCATGCTTACAGTGGGTGATGGTTTGGTTTCTCAAATTCCCGCATTGATTATTTCAACCGCAGCCGGTATGATTGTTACCCGCTCAGCCTCTGAAGAGAGTTTGGGTGTTGACCTTTCAACACAATTGTTCATTAATCCTCGTGTTGCTTTTATCGCTTCGGGAGTATTGTTGTTTCTCGCAATTACACCAGGACTGCCTTTTCTGCCATTTTCATTAATGTCTGCAAGTTTGGGAGCTATCGGCTGGGTTATTAAAACCCGTCCAGAGGAAGAAGTTGTTGAAGAAGAACCTCCTGTTGAAGTGGATAAAGAAGCAGAAATTCAAGATTATTTACATGTAGATGCTGTAGAGCTTGAAATTGGATATAATTTAATACCCCTTGTAGATGTTGAACAACATGGCGATTTATTAGCCCGTATTACGCAAATACGAAAGCAATGTGCAATGGATTTGGGGATAGTGATTCCACCTATACGTATTCGTGATAATATGCAGTTAAAGCCAAATGAATATATGATATTAATACGAGGTAACGAAGTTGCAAGTAATACACTCAAGCTGGGTCATTATCTTGCATTGAATCCTGGCGGCGATATTGATGACTTGGGTGGTGTTAAAGTTAAAGAACCTGCATTTGGTTTGCCTGCTGTATGGGTTAGGGGAGAAGAAAAAGACAAAGCCGAGATTGCCGGTTACACTCTGGTCGCTCCGGGTGCAGTACTGGGTACTCATCTTGCAGAAGTATTAAAATCACATTCTGATTTGATTTTAACAAGACAGGATGTACATGAACTGATTGAAAATTTGAAACGTGATCAGGCATCTCTGGTTAATGAAGTGATACCCGGCCTGGTAAGCATGGGTTCCATTGAGCGTATATTAAAGAACCTGCTTAGTGAACGCGTTTCTATTCGCGACCTTGCAACTATTTTGACAACCATTGCAGACAATATTACAACTGTCAAAGATCTTGATTTATTAACCGAGCATGTAAGACAGGCATTGGGCAGAAGCATTGTTGCGCAATATCTTGATATTGAAGGAAAAATTAGTGCATTAACACTTGATCAAAGGCTTGAAATGACATTAAATAATGCAATTCAGGAAGCTAAAAAAGCTGGTGTTATGAATACACAGGGATTAGGTTTTGCACTGTCTACAGAAGTATTGCAAAGGTTGTTAACCGTTTTGTCCGGATCAATTAATAAGCTTGAAGATGAAGGCCAACAGCCCATTGTAATTACATCACCAACACTTAGACCCTATTTGAGACGCTTAATAGAACCGATTTTTAAATCTTTAATTATTTTGTCCTTTGCTGAAATACCAGCACAGGTGGAAATTCAATCACTAGGAACTGTGAGTCTGAATAATGAGAGTTGAGAGAATTAAAGCTGCAACAATGCGTGAAGCATTAGATAAAATTAAACTAAAATTAGGTGATGATGCAGTGATTTTAAATACCCGAACAACCAAAGAGGGCATTGAGGTTATTGCTGCCCGTGATCAGGAACAACAAAAGACCGGAAACTCCTGGCTTGATGAAGTGATCCAAAAAGATCAAGAGTTGCGATCTAAATTGCAACCGAAACCTCAAACCAAACCCCGAAAATCTTCTCCTACACTCGGAGAGATTGAATCTTATAGTAGAGCGGGTTCATTTGATATTAATAGTCTGGTTAAAGAAAACGAAGAAAAACCAGCCCCCGATGAAAAAGCTGGTAAAGAGCCGGAAAAAGTTAAAGCTGAGTCAAAAGTTGATGATGCTTTTATCAAAGAATTGGAAAAACAACGCATTCAGCAGATTGAAGAAGCAACCCAGACAGCAAAAGAGTTTTCTCAATTATTAAAAGAAGAATTAAAGACCACTCATGAGCAGCGCAAGATCTGGATTGAACATGAAAAACAGTTGGATTCACTCAAAAAACAATTGGTAGATTTAAAAGAATCTATATTACGTCAGGAATTGAGTGAACTCAAAAAACGTGCTGATGAGCTGAAAAAACAAAAACAGGAACAAAATGCTGCGCCGCAAACGGTTCAGGATGATGAATCGTTAAAAACTTTTTATAAAAATATCAATAAACGTTTGATTGACAGGGGAGTAGATAAAGCGACTGCAGAAGAAATTGTTGCCACTGTTGAGAAAAAATGTACCGATAACAAGTGGAATTTTGATTCTTCTTCCGAAATCCAAGAGCTGAAAACCTTGATTATTGAAGAGTTGAAAAAAAATATCAAAGTTTATAATCCTAAAAATGAAGGACCACAAATCATTTCATTAATTGGTCCTGAAAAAAGTGGGAAAACCATAACCAGTATGAAAATTGCTTTAAAAACAGCTTTATTTGAGAATAAAAAAGTTGCTATGATACTGGTAAGTGATGAGCAAAAGAAATCAATTCAGCATTTAAATCAACTTTCATTGGCTACAAAGCTCCCAATTGCAATAATTTCAGGGGTTGAGGACCTTAAAAATGCACTCAAGGTCCATGCTGATAAAGATCAGGTTGTGATTGATTTTGCTGTTTCTGATTTACAAGTTTTAAAAAGCTATTTAAAAGAAATAAAAAAATCTCAGGTATATTTAACATTGTCAATGGAAATGGCTTTTGATGAATTTAAGAGCATTTCAAAGCAATACGCAAAAACTGATTATAATGCAATTATTTTAACACATCTGGATAAAATTAAAAAAATTGGTACGGTAATTGGTGTATCAAATTTGATGAAAAAGCCCCTCTCTTATTTGGGCAATGGTTCAATTATACCTGATGATGTTGATTTTGCGAATGAAAGTAAATTATCTCACATGATTCTTAAAGGGTAAAACATGCAAGACCAGTTGAAACATATAAAAGAAATGATCAACTCGAGTTCCAAGACTCAGGCTAAGACCATTGCTGTTACAAGTGGAAAAGGTGGTGTTGGAAAATCAAATGTATCTGTAAATTTGGCAATTGCGCTTTCCAAACTGGGCAAAAATGTGCTGGTAATCGATGCAGATACGAATCTTGCAAATATTGACATTCTGTTGGGTATGAACCCAAAGTTCAATTTTTTAAACTATATACTTGATGACATTAATGTTGAAAAAATTATCATTAAACATTCAAGTGGAATTTCCATTCTTCCAAACAGCTCTGGTAATCGCAATTGGCTTGATCTTGATAAAAGCTTGAATTCAAAAATATTCGAGTTATTCTTCAAATTACGTAATAAATATGATTATATCATTATAGATACTGCTGGCGGATTATCGCCTATTTCTCTTGAAATATCTATCAAAGCAGACAAGGTCATTTTAATAACAACGTCGGAACCAACTGCTATTAATGATACTTATGCTATGATTAAAATTTTAAATTCGATGAAAAAAAATATATCAATTGATCTCTTGTTAAATATGGTTACATCACCGTCAGAAGTTACTGATGTATACCAACGGTTGTCGCTTGTTTTGGAACATTTCCTCGATACGAGTGTTGGCATTGCCGGTTATCTGTTATTTGACCAGGCTGTCAGACAATCGGTAATCAAACAAGAACCTTTTATGTTATTAAATAAAAATTCTGTTGCTAGTCAGAATATGCTAACTGTTGCAAAAATATTAATTGGAAATACTGTCGAAAACAATCAAACCGTATAAAAGCGAGGAACTGCCATGAAAGATATTATTACATCGATAAGCGGATTGATTGCATTACTCATTTTGGTGTATTGCATGTTTACTGGTGCCGATTTTGAAGCAACAATCTGGAAGACAGTTGTTATTTTTGTTGCTACAAATTTAATTGGTTATGCAGCAATGGGTTTAACTTCTGTTACCATGAAAACTGCTGAAGATGAAGAAGAACTGGATTCAGAAGAAGATTATGAATCTATGGAAACTGAAAATGTAGGGTCTGAAAAGGCTGCAATGAATATATAATTACGGGATGCTTGAAAACCGGATTTGAATGTAATGTCAGAAGAAAATTTAAATAATTTATGGCAAGAATATGCTGCAACGAAGAACCGTACACTACGGGACAAGTTGGTTTATCACTACCAACATCTTGTAGGCTATGTAGCAAAAGGATTTCAGTCATATAATTCCGGTGTTATCGATTGGGAAGATCTGGTTAGCGCTGGTACTATTGGACTTATTGAGGCGATTGATCGTTTTGATCCTGACCGGAATATTAAATTTACAACATTTGCTACATTCAGGATACGGGGTGCAATACTTGATGTGTTGCGAGAAATTGACTGGGCGCCCCGCAAGGTTCGCAGCAATGTAAAATCAGTATATAAAGCAATTGCTGAGCTTCAAAACAAGTTGGTACGAAACCCTACTGAAGATGAAGTTGCAGAAAAGCTTGATATATCTGTTGAAGAGTATAGGAAAATTTTAGAATCTGTCTATACCGACAGGTTTGTTTCTTTACAAGATATAGTTTTTCAGCATGAGGAGGGTAACGCCAGCCTTGATAGTTTTGTTGAAAATCAACAGAACGATGACTACTGGCGCCAATCTACAGAAGAACTGGAAAAGCAGATAAAAGGGATTTTAAAGGATCTGCCCACTAAAGAAAGACTGGTTTTAACACTTTATTATTATGAAGGTCTGAATCTGGCGGATATTGCATCTGTTCTGGATGTTACCGAGTCTCGTGTTTGCCAAATTCACGCTCAATCTTTATTGCTTTTAAAGACGAAAATAATAAAGCGTGATTTACATCATGTATAACGTATTAAATGATTTAAAGGTGACTGTATGTCAACACCTGTGGACATACCTCAAAATATCAATATACATGTTTCACATCTGGAAAAGGTAGTAGAAACACCAAAAACCAATGTGGCTGATAATTCTGCGGATCATTCTTCCTTGGAATTTACCAACAAGGGTCCTGATCAAAAGAAACAAATTATAAAACGAGATAAAAATAAGAAATTTCAGGATCATTACGAAAAAAGTAATAAAAATGATGATTCTGAAGAAAAAGATTCCAGTGAAAGCGATGAAAAGGAACAATCTTTGCAAAGCCAAAATAGAAAAACGGATGAATTAGATGTTGGCAATAAGGTGGATTTTTCTGTATAAAATAAAAATAAAAATAAATATAGGAGACTTTTAATATGCTTAAACTAAGAGCTCTGGTGGTTGATGACTCACGAGTAATGAGAAATATGGTGATGGAGAATCTGAAACGAACTGGGCTTGCTGAATTTGTCTTTACTGAGGCGTCAGATGGTAAAGATGCTTTAAGAAAGTTTAGTCCCAAAAAGTTTGATATTGCTTTTGTAGACATCCATATGCCAAATATGGATGGAATTGAATTTGTAAACCAGGCGAGAGCCAAAGGTGGAACTGAATCTATTCCATTTATTATGATCACCAGTGAAAAAACTATGGGGAAAATGACTGATGCTTCCGATGCTGGTGCAAACAGTTATATATGTAAACCCTTTACCACACTTGAATTACGTAAAAAATTGGTACCTATTGTTGATAAATTGAATAAAGGCAGCAAAGCAGCAGGCTTTTTTCATAACTTGGGTTAGTTGAATTGAAAAAAAAAAGTAAAGAGGATTAAAATGTCTGATAATTATAACTCTGAAGATTTTTCTGCTGTGCATATCGAATGTTTGAAAAAATCAATTGATATCTCTTTTTTCTTTATTGACGATGGTTCATTAAAGTTTACCGGTGAAAAACAAGGCGATGGTTTGTGGATGTCTGAAGGAATTGTTGGAATCATCTCTTTGATTGGTGACCTGTCTTGGTCAGTTTCTTTAGGTATGCCCAAAGATACAGCAATTAATTTTGCAAAAAGATTTGCAGGTTTTGATATTGACTATGATTCTGTGGATATGGACGATGTTACCGGTGAATTAATTAATGTATTGGCTGGTGATATTGTAGCTCAACTGGATGCAATTGGCGCTTCTGTAGATATGTCTTTACCAACAGTTGCACGCGGCAGTCAAATGGAAGTACATGTTCCTGACCGTTTACCACGTATACAATTACACTATGAATCCAGCCTGGGCGGTTTTGCACTAAACCTGACCTCCGGCAAGTTTCATGGTAAAAGAAAATAGGAGTTTATTTTGGATATTGTACGGCTTGATGAAAAATTAGTTAATGATATTTCCAAATATGCTGATCAACTTGAAAGTATTGATCCAGGAAACCAACAGGATATTGTTACTGTTGGGATGGAGCTTGAAACAATAAAATCTCAAATTCCTGATGATTTTGTTGAATTGATTGCAATTTTTCTCATGTGTCTTGAAGGATTGCAAGATTTATATAATAATGAGCATAAAGATCCTGAAGCATTTAAAACTAAAGCAGGTTCTTCAATACACGCTATTGCAAAGGCTTTGGATACGGATGATGAAGAAAAAATTAAAAATTCAATCTTTCAATCAGGGCATGAATTATGGATTGTATTAGGCCGTAATCCTGAGCACTCGCCTTATTTATCAGAAACTGAAAAATTACTCAGCAATCAAACTTCTGAAATGATCTTGAATGATGTTGCAGCGTTACTAATGCAACTTGGACCGAATGACCGTAAAGAATTTGAAAATATTCATGAATCTTTGGTTAAGGTGAAAAATGATTCCTCTGTACCTGAACAGGTAACGGAAGATATAAATATTGTTCTGAGTAAATTAGATTTAATGCTGGATGAAAAGCATGAAACAACTGATGATGAATTGATCGAAATTAATGATTTACTGGGCAATACACTTGAAGTGTTGGAAGAAGTGCAGCCAACAAAGAAAAAGAAAGCCCCGGAAAAAGAAAAATCTACAGAACAAGAAGTGGTTACTCAACAAGTTTATGAATTGCCGAGTGATTTTGATAGCGATATTATAAACGAATTTATAGCTGAATCTAATGAATATCTTGAAGATGCTGAATCCGCATTGTTACAGCTTGAAAACAATCCGCATGATTCTGAAGCAATTAATGTTGTGTTTCGGGCTTTTCATACAATCAAAGGTACTTCAGGATTTTTACAGCTTGATCTTTCATCACACTTTGCACATGTAGCTGAATCTTTTTTTAGTAGAATCCGTGATGGAGAAATTACCTGCACCGGTGCTAATGCAGATCTTTCTTTGCGTGGTATCGATATGGTTAAAATATTAGTACAATCGGTTGAAATGGCCCTTGATGGGAATCCATTAGTTAAACCTCAAGGCTATGATGAACTTTTAGATGAATTGGCAAATGCAGAAGCTTCTGATAGTGATGAAGCACCGGCTGCTCAATCCCCATCTAAAGCCTCAGAGGCAGCACCTTCTGTAGAACCGGAAAAAGTTCAGGATGCACCAAAGGCAGCTGCTCCTGTTGCTGCAGCACCAAAAAGCAATGGAGCTCCCCCCAAAGTTGAATTGCCAACTCCAATTCAAGATACGGCATCTACATCAACTCCCAAAGATAATTTTGTAAGGGTGCGAACTGAACGTCTTGATGGGTTGATTGAAATGATCGGAGAATTGGTTATTGCCCATTCTATGATTTCTCAAGATGAAATTGTTATAGATGAAAAACAAGCTGAATTTACCCGTAAAGTAATTCATGCTGGAAAAATTGTAAGGGATCTTCAAGATCTTAGTATGTCTATGCGAATGATTCCTTTGGCGGGTACATTTCAAAAAATGTCTCGTCTTGTTAGGGATACAGCCACTAAAACCGGAAAAAAAGTAAATCTTGTAATCCAGGGAGAAGATACAGAAATTGACCGTAAAATGGTTGAGCTGATCAAAGATCCGTTGGTACATATGATCAGAAATGCTGTTGATCATGGTATTGAACATGCAGATGAAAGAGAGAATTTGGGAAAATCACGGGTAGGTACACTCGTAATGTCTGCATTTCATTCAGGTGGAAATGTTATGATCAGGATCCAGGATGATGGCCGAGGTCTTGATCGGGTTAAAATTTTAAACAAAGCAATTGAAAAAGGTATTATTGAAAATGATAAAAACCTGACTGATAGCGATGTTTTTAACTTGATATTTGCTCCTGGTTTTTCAACAGCAGAAAAAGTGACAAATGTTTCGGGCCGGGGTGTAGGTCTTGATGTTGTAAAAAAGAATATTGAAGAATTACGTGGACGAATTGATATCGATACCGTTCAAGGAAAAAGTACTACGTTTACAATGATATTCCCATTAACCATTGCAATCATTGATGGTATGCTTGTAAAAATAGGTGTTGAAAGATATATTGTTCCTATTATCAATATTCATATGAGTTTTAGACCCGCAAAAGATGCTATTTTTACGGTTGCAGAAAAAGGGGAAATGGTAATGTTCCAAAATGAACTTATTCCTATTTTCCGATTATATAATTTGTTTGATATACCGGATGCTATACATGATCCAACTGAAGGTTTACTGGTCATTGTTGGTGATGGTGATAGACGTTGCGCCTTGTTGGTAGACCAATTATTGGGTCAACAACAAGTTGTTACAAAGTCATTGGGTGAAGAAATGGGCGGTAGTAAAGGAATTTCCGGAGGTGCAATTTTAGGTGATGGGCAAGTAGGATTAATTCTTGATACATCGGAATTGACAACGCTTGCGCGTGAAGTTGACCCCAAGGTTGTAAATACGAAAATGTTGCAGGAATAATTTTATTATTACCAAAAAGGATGGAGGAAAATTAATGAACTTGAATGCTCTTGGATTACGATCAAAGATGCTGGTGTACTTTATTGCGACGATTATTGTTTTGATGCTAGGAGTTATTTTTATTAATTCTAATATTACAAAAACTGCATTAGACAAAAATTTAAAATCATCACTTCAAGTGATGACTGATATTGCCAGTGAAGCAGTTACTTTGGGTTTGGAATTTGATGATGCTGATGAAGTAGGAAATTCAATGACAGCATTTACCGCTCAAAAAAATATTTCTTATGTTTCAGTATCGAATAAAGCAGGTACGGAAATTTTTGTTTATCGTGACGAAGGTGTACCTGAAATTTCAGACAAGTCTGAAGAAGGATTGAAAAAAATCAAGAATGAAATCTTTTATCAACGCGCTGTTGGTGAAGAAGGTTCCGAATTAGGTAACATGACAATTGGTATCCATCTTGAGGAGCGTAATAAAGCATTGGCTGCTGCTCAGGGTACTACAATTATTTTAGCAATTATTATGATTGCAATATTTGTTGCTATAACTATTATAGTTTCAAATATGATTGTGAATCCCATTAAAAAAATTACCAAAATTGCTAAAGAGTTTGCATTAGGTAAATTGGACACAGAGATTAACATTTCACGGAACGATGAGATTGGAGAATTGGCAGATTCCTTTTCTGAGATGATCACATCACAGAAACAACGTGCAGATGTTGCTTATCAGATTTCACAGGGAAATCTCAATGTTGATGTTCATGTATTATCTGATGATGATACTTTGGGTATTGCTATGAATACAATGAAAGCCAGCGTGCAAGCTGTTGTTAGTGATGCCAATACACTTGCTGATGCTGCTGTTCGCGGTGATCTTGATTACCGTGCAGATGCAAGCAAACATGGTGGTGACTTTGCAAAAATTATCCATGGTTTTAATGATACCCTGGATGCATTATTAGGCCCCATAAATGAATTAGTTAAAGTATTAAATCAGGTAGCAAATCATGATCTGTGTGTTCGCGTTAAAGGTGATTTTAAAGGAAAACATGCAGAAATTATTAATACCTTGAATGTTGCACTCGATCATCTTGATGATAGTCTTGGTAAAGTTGCGAATATGGTTGGTCAGGTTTCCGTGGCTTCACGTGAAATCAGTAATGGTAGTCAATCCGTAGCAAACGGTGCTTCAGATCAGGCAAGTTCTCTTGAAGAAGTCTCAAGTAGTTTACAGGAAATGTCATCAAGCATTAGCCGTACCACTGCAAATGCAAATGAAGCTAAAAATCTTGCTCAAAGTGCCCAGGATAGTACTTCAACTGGTGTTGACAGCATGAATGATTTGTCAATAGCAATTGAAAAGATTAAAGATTCATCAGATGAAACATCAAAAATTGTTCAAACAATTGATGAAATTGCATTTCAAACCAATTTGCTGGCATTGAATGCTGCAGTTGAAGCGGCCCGTGCAGGTGAAGCAGGTAAAGGATTTGCTGTAGTTGCTGAAGAAGTAAGAAATTTGGCAATGCGAAGTGCCGAAGCAGCCAAAGATACTTCGACTTTAATTGAAGAATCTGTCAAGAATGCTAACAACGGTGTGGAGTTGAATGAAAAAGTGCTCAGTAATTTGATGGAAATTAATGAACGCGTGATCAAAGTTGGTGAAGTTATGGCAGAAATTGCTGCTGCTTCTAATGAACAGAATCAGGGTATTGATCAAGTTAACTCTGCTGTTGAACAAATGAATCAGGTTACGCAACAAACTGCTGCAAATTCTGAAGAGTCTGCAAGTTCTGCTGAAGAATTGGCTAGCCAATCTGCAGATATGCGTAGCATGATTGAGAAATTTAAATTAACACCACAATGATGATGATATAGTTTATTGGTGGACAAGTTTTCTTATTGGTTGTTTGAAAAATGTAACTTTTTTGGGAATTAAAGGGAATTGACAAAAAATTAGAAATGGCGGTAAGAATGCCATCTGCCAATAAACTAATATATATGGAGTTTTATTATGGAAAATAAAGAATCTCTAAGCGGAAAATATTTAACTTTTCAAATTGCACATGAAGAATATGGAATTGAAATATTAAAAATTGTAGAAATCATTAAATATATGGAGATACGTGAAATACCGCAAACACCTGATTTTATTCTGGGTTTGATCAATTTGCGTGATCAGGTTATTCCCATTATGGATCTCCGTAGTCGTTTTGGCATCTCTCCAAAGCCTGTTGATGATGAATCTGTTATAATAATCATTCAAACGTCCAAAGTTAGAATGGGACTTTTGGTTGATCAGGTTAAAGAAGTTATTGATATTCACGATGAAAATATTGAAAGCACACCCGATTTTGGAACTGCAATTAATACAGACTTTATTCTTGCTTTAGGTAAAATGCAAAACAGAGTTACCATACTACTTGATATTGAAAATGTGATTACTCAGGAAATTGATGCTTTAATGTCAAATGTTGAACAATTAACAGCCTGAAAAATTAGAGAGTAGCAGTATGGAATCTTTTTTAAAACCTGTTTTAATTCATGTATTACTTGTTATAGTATCTTGGACAAGTTTGGTAATTGCCAGTCGTATTATCTGGAAGAATAGTTTAATATTTAAATTGTTCATATTTCTTTTTAGTGCAATTGCTATTGTTGCTGTAGACTCTTATATCTTTGGTATAACCAGATCAATGCATGTAACTAGTTATATTATTTCCTTTGGATTAGGTATTGCAGTTGTAGTTTTGGTAATGCTTTTAATGGTCCGGAGTTTTGTGTCACCTGTTACCATGCTATTAAGCAAAGCAGAAAAAATATCCAAAGGCGATTTTAATGTAACATTTGAAAAAGCGAGTAATGATGAATTAGGTGACCTGGCTAAAGTTTTCAATATTATCAGTGAAACTTTGAGCGCCAAAGAAAATATAGCAAAACAATTGTCTGCAGGAAATTTTAAAGTTGATACTCATATATTATCTGAAAATGATTATCTGGGTATTTCAATGCAGCAATTAAAAGTGAATATCCAAAAGCTGGTTGATGAAATAAAGATTCTCCTTCATGAAGGTCAGAAAGGTGATTTGAGTGCCAGAGCCGATGAATTACAGCATAATGGTCAATTTCAAGAGATTGTTAAAGGTATAAATGGTCTTTTAAATGCTATTTCTGAGCCTGTAATAAAAGCATCCAATATTTTGCAAAAAGTAGCAGAACAAGACCTAAGTATCCGCATGAATGGTGATTATAGTGGAGATTTTGCTACTATCAAAGAATCATTAAATAAAGCCTTGAACAATCTTGATGATGGATTGGGACAGGTTTCAATAGGTGTTCAACAAATTGCTAATGCTACAAATCAAATCAGTACTGGCAGTCAGGTAATTGCACAAGGTGCTTCTGAACAAGCAAGTTCACTTGAAGAAGTTTCCAGTAATTTGCAGGAAATGAAGTCAATGACTAATCAAAATACTGCAAATGCTAAAGAAGCCAAAAGTTTAACAGAGAACGCTCAAACAAGTACATCTAATGGAATGTCTGGTATGGATGAATTAACCAATGCCATGACAATGATAAAAACCAAATCAGATGAAACTTTTAAAATTATTAAAACCATAGATGAAATTGCATTTCAAACGAATCTGTTAGCTTTGAATGCTGCGGTTGAAGCTGCAAGGGCAGGAGAAGCAGGTAAAGGTTTTGCTGTTGTTGCTGAAGAGGTTAGAAATCTTGCTATGCGGAGTGCTGAAGCTGCAAAAAATACAGCCATGATGATTGAAGATTCTGTCAAGAGTGCAGAACAAGGTGTTCAACTGAATGATAAAGTGTTAACCAGTCTTCATGAGATTCATGATAATGTTAATAAAGTAAATGAAGTAATGGCAGAAATAACCGCTGCTTCTGATCAGCAAAATGAAGGTATTGGGCAAATTGCTACTGCTGTAGAACAAATGAATCAATTGACCCAACAAAATGCTGCCAATTCTGAAGAATCCGCAAGTACTGCTGAAGAATTATCAAGCCAGACTGAAGAAATTAAAAGTATGGTTGAACAGTTTATTCTTACATCACATACTTCTAAAGTATATAATTCTTCAAGTTCAAGAAATCAAAGAGATAGCTTTTCTATCGGTCAATCGTCCTATAATAAATATAATGTAAAGACAGCTAAATCAGTTGGTGAAGCTGATCCCAAAAACCTTATTCCATTTGATGAAGATTTACAAAGACCCCAAAATGGAACTGATGAAAGCACTTTGAAAGAGTTTTAAATTATCATTAAGGGAATATCAATGCATTCAATTGCAATATTAAATCAAAAAGGTGGAGTTGGTAAAACCACAACAGCAGTAAACATTGGTGCCGGACTGGCAATGTATGGAAAAAAAGTATTGCTAGTAGATCTTGATCCCCAGGCAAACTTGACCTATTCTTTAGGCGTAATGGCTCATGAACTTGATTATACAATATATGATGTTTTAAAACAAGATATCCCTCTATCTGAAATATTGATTCAAAGAGAGAATTTAGATATAGTACCTTCAAATCTTAGTTTGAGTGGTGCAGATATAGAATTTTCAACAATGCCCGGCAGAGAGTTTATTTTAAAAGAAAAGTTGGAAGATTTTCAAAATTATGATTATTTGATAATTGATTGTTCACCATCTTTAGGGTTACTCACTTTGAACGCCCTGACTACTGTTGAACAGGTCTACATTACACTACAAACAGAATTTTTACCCATGCAGGGTTTGGCAAAACTCTTGGAAACTGTAGAAATTGTTAAAAAGCGATTGAATTCTCAATTAGATATTTCAGGTATCATTTGTACGCAATTTGATAAACGTAAACGTCTTCATAATGAGGTTGCAGAAAGAATCGAATCTCATTTTGGAGATAAAATGTTTAAAACAGTAATTCGTGAAAATATAAGCCTTGCGGAAGCTCCAAGTTTTGGAATGTCAATTTTTGATTACAAGCCCAAAAGCAGGGGAGCAGAAGATTATAGAAAATTAACCGAGGAAATTATTAACAGAGGATAATTTCATGGCAAAGAAAGATAGATTAGGAGCTGATCCGTTAAGTTGGATTGGCGACAGTAGTCAAGATTCAAAATCAAGTGAAGAGAAAACAGAGAGTAAACCAGCTCAAAAAGTTGAGCCCAAGGCTGCTGAACCTGTCAATACCGAACCCAAAGCTGATGTCAAGGCAGAACCTGTTAAACAGGAACCCAAAGCTGAAAGTCCAAAAGAACCGGAACCCAAGGTAGTAAAACCTGAACCGGAAAAGACAAGCAGTCAAAAATCGGCTCCAAAAGTTGAAACAGGTTTACAAAATGCATCAAAAGCTTTGTTGCAAAAAAATCGTGATGTAAAGCAAGATGCTAAAGGTTCTTCTGTTAAAAAGAATCTGGAACTTGAAGGTAAATATTTGACTTTTGTACTTGCCGGTGAAGATTATGGTATAGAAATTACCAAAGTTAAAGAAATTATGGGTTTATTGCCTATTACCCGGGTGCCTCGCACAAAACGTTTTATTAAAGGCGTAATTAACTTGCGTGGTAAAATTGTATCGGTTGTTGATATGCGATTGAAATTTTTAATGGAAGAAATTGAAGCCACTCAGGAAACCTGTATTATTGTTGTACAGACCCGTTTAGGTGAAAAAGGTATTATTGTTGATAAAGTCTCAGAAGTTTTAAATATTGCAGCTGATGATATAGAATCTGTACCAGCATTTGGTACTAATATTGATACTGATTATATATTAGGAATGGCCAAGGTTGACAGTAGTGTTAAAATTCTGTTAGATATTGAAAAGATACTGTCAAATGTAAATAAAACCATTCAAGTACAAACAGCCTGATTTAAAAAAATATTAACCGATCCACAAGCTTGTAAGGTGTAAAAATGGAAATAAGAATTCTTGTTGTAGATGATGAAGATGACTCCAGATCTTTAATTGCTGGTATTCTTGTTGATTCAGGATATACGGTAGATAGTTCTGCAACAGTTCAAAATGCAATCAAATATCTTGAAGAAAATAAATATGATATTGTGGTTACTGATAAAAACATGCCGGGATTGGAAAATAATCAGGAAGGTGGTATGGACTTGCTTCGATATGTGAAAAAAGAAGCTATCGATACCGAAGTGATTATGGTAACTGGTTATGCAACCATTGAAACAGCTATTGAAGCTATGAAATTGGGCGCCTTTGATTATTTTTACAAACCCTTTTCAATCAAAGATTTACGTGAGAAAATTAAACGTGTATTGGATTACAAGAGTTTTATTAATCCGATTAATACGATTAATATATATAAAACATTGCATAATGAAATTCTCGACTTGATTGAAAAAAGAGATATGCTTGATGATCCTGATCTTCATCCATATTTAAAATCAATTGATGCTAAAATTGATCATTTTTTTCAAGCTCAAAAGAAATGGGAACGTGCAATTATTGAACAGCGGGAGGCATTGGGCAAGATTGCAGTTTATGCTGAACAATTAAAGGAAGAAATACCCCCAGATAGTCCATTATTTAATCTGGTTGAAAATATAAGCATAGAAACACAAAAACGATTGTAACCTTTGTAGTATCAAAAGGAATTAGAATATGGCATTAGATTTATTGTCACTTGATTTAAAACGTTCCTCATTTGAACGTATTAGCAAAATTGTATATGACATTGCTGGAATTTATTTACCGCCTAATAAATTGGGGCTCGTAAAGTCAAGATTGCTCAAACGATTGCGTTTGCTCAATTTAGATTCATTTGAGAGTTACATTGATTTTGTTTCAGAGGAAGCAAATTCAAAAGAATTAGAGCAGATGATTGATATCATAACCACCAATAAAACCAATTTTTTCCGTGAGCAACAGCATTTTGATTATATGACAAATACCTTTTTGCCTGAATTCAAAAATAATAATAAATCAATGCGTATATGGAGTGCTGGTTGTTCATCGGGCGCTGAACCTTATACCATTTCAATGGTTCTTCATGATGAATTTCCGGATATTGCAAAGCGTGATTTCAAAATTTTAGCAACTGATATTTCTTATGAAATGTTGGAAATTGCAAAACTGGGCCAATTTAGTGAAAATATTGCAACCGAAGTTTCCTCGGGACGTTTGAATAAATATTTTTCAAAAACCCGAAACCAAGACAAGGTTGTTTACCAGGCACAAAACAATATAAAATCTCTTGTTAAATATGCATATTTGAACTTGATGGGAGATTGGCCAATGAAAGGCCCCTTTGATATAATTTTTTGTCGTAATGTTATGATATATTTTGATAAAGAAACCCGTCAGCGTTTAATCAATCGCTTTTATTCGTTAATTGCTAATAATGGTTATTTGTTTGTTGGGCATTCTGAAAGTTTAACATCGTCGGAACACAAGTTTACCTATATTCAACCGGCGGTATATCAAAAACGTGTTTGAAATACCCGAGGAGTAAGTATTGAAACGGATTGTGGGTATCGCTGAAATGATAATTTCAACAGACCCAGCTGATACACTTATTACATATGCACTTGGAAGTTGTTTAGGGATTACTGTATACGATCCCAGGACTAAAGTTGGAGCATTGTTGCATGTTATGTTGCCACAATCTTCCATTGATGTAGAAAAAGCTAAAAAAAATCCTTATATGTTTGTAGATACCGGGGTTGAGGCAATGTTAAATGAGTGTGTGAGATTGGGCGCAAATCCAAGAACACTGGTAGTCAAAGTTGCAGGTGGAGCGAGTTTTAAAAAACCTGGTGAGAATGATATTTTTGAAATTGGTAAACGTAATTTTACAATGTTCCGCAAGTTGTTATGGAAAAAAGGAATTATGTTAAAATCTTTTGATGTTGGTTCAAATATTACCAGAAATATTTCTATAGATATCAATACAGGTAGTGTTATTGTAAAGTCTCAAGGTGTAGATAAAGAATTGTAATACCAATGGAGGTATATAAATGTCGTTAAATGTTTTGATAGTGGATGATAGTTCAGTAATGCGGGCAATGATAAAACGCGTTTTGAACATTTGCGACATCCCGATTCGTAACATTTTTGAAGCAAGTAATGGGCAAGAAGGGCTTAATATTATAGATGACAATTGGGTAGACCTCATTTTAGTTGATATTAATATGCCGGTTATGAGCGGTGATGTAATGATTGACAAGCTTCGAAATAATCCGGATACAGAAGATATGGCTATTGTTGTTATTTCTTCGGAAAGTAGTGAAGCTACAATTGATATATTAAAGAGTAAAGGTGTTTTGTTTATTCATAAACCATTTCAACCTGAAGAACTTGAACAGGTTGTAATTGATTTATTAGGAGATATTGATGGATAAGTTAGAACAGGTTTTATTTGATTTCTCAGTTAAAACTTTTGAAGAATTAGCTTTTTTTATGCCGGTTCCGGATGAACCTGTAGATTCTGATGTTAGCACAAAAATGACACTGGTAAGATTTACTGGTTACACAGATGGTGGTTTTTACATAAAAATACCAGATAGAGCTTTGCCTGTATTGGCACAGAATATTCTGGCAGAAGATGATATTCCTATGGAACAACAATTGGATGCACTTAAAGAAGTTGCAAATGTTATTTGTGGTAATATACTACCGCAATTGGCTGGTAAGGATAAACAATACCGTCTTAGTGCGCCTGAAATTGTAGAAGATTTTATAAGTGATTATTCTGGTAGTGAATATGCACGTGTCAAAGTCCAGATACCTTTTGACGAAGGTCTGGTTAAAGTTTTTTGGCATTATAATAAAAATAGTATTTAACTTGAGGTATTGCAGTGATAAAAATACTTGTTGTAGATGATTCAGCACTGGTTCGAAAAATATTATCTGAGGAATTAAATAAAATTGATGATTTTGAAGTTGTAGGCTCTGCAACAGATCCATATATGGCACGGGAGAAAATTGTTAAATTGCAACCTGATGTTTTAACCCTGGATATAGAAATGCCACGAATGGATGGCTTGTCTTTTCTGGAAAAACTGATGAAACATTATCCCATGCCTGTTGTTATTGTTAGTTCATTAACACCAGAAAACAGTGAGACTGCTCTTCGTGCACTTGAGCTTGGTGCAATTGATGTTGTCAGTAAACCAGGATCAGGCTTTTCAACGCCTGATATTAATAGAATGGTACGTGCAGTAAGAACTGCCGCCGCAGCAAATACAAAGGTTTCCATACCAAAAAGCAAAACAGCTGCTGCACCAACTGCAGCCATTGCGGTATCAAAATCCAAATCATTTGAACTTAAAACTACCCACAAAGTAATTGCTATTGGTGCATCAACTGGCGGAACAAAAGCTGTTGAAGTTGTATTGCAAAATTTACCATCTGTAATGCCGGGTATTGTAATTGTACAACATATGCCCGAAGTTTTTACAGCATCTTTTGCTGCCAGATTAAATAGTATTTGTGAACTCGAAGTCCGTGAAGCCAGGGATAATGATTATGTTGTTCCCGGAATGGTATTGGTTGCTCCGGGTAATAGTCATATGCTGTTACAAAGAAGTGGTGCTAAATATTATGTTTCTTTAAAAGATGGTCCCCCCGTACATCATCAACGCCCCAGTGTAGATGTTCTATTTCATTCTGTAGCCCGTAATGCCGGTTCTAATGCTTTGGGTATGATACTAACCGGAATGGGAGCAGATGGAGCTAAAGGTCTACAGGCAATGCATGATAATGGTGCTTATACCTTTGCTCAGGATGAAAAAAGCTGTGTTGTATTTGGAATGCCAAAAGAAGCCATAAAAATGGGTGCTGTAGACAAAATTGTACCTTTGGATCAATGTGCATCAGCTTTAATTGAACATTTGCAAAAAGATATTTAAGTTTTTAAAATTTTTGCCGATATATATTATTTGGGCTAAAGGTAAGTTTGAACCCAAAACCGGTAAATATTTCCCTCTATTAAATTTATATCCAAAATAAAACATTTTTGGCTCGCCTAAGTATTTGTTTTTTATGAGCAAAATAATTAGGCGAGTGGCATGCTATTTGATTTGACTCATTTAGTTATTTTTTATAATGATGAAATGTGAGGACAACTCAAATGGCAGAAAATATTCTTGTTGTAATTCCAGACAGGGATAAATGCAGAATTTTACAATTAACTTTTCGTGATGAAGGGTATTTAGTTGATACTGCCTTTACAACAGAGAGTGCTGTAGAGTTGGGACAGAAAAATAATTATTATGCTGTCTTTTTAGACGTTCAAGATAATAATATTGATAGTGAAAAAGTTTGCCATGTTATTAAAGATCACAATCCCAAAACTCGTGTAATTGCCATGACCTCATTTGAAACTGTATATAGTTCTGAAGAATGTAAAAGTGCAGGTTACGACTCTTATTTTCCCATGCCCTATGATACACGTGATCTGATTCGAGTAGTAAGAAACGCAATTGCCGGAAAAGCAATTTTTTAATCCGACAGTAAAGGAGAGAGTGTTTTGTTAAAAAGTATGATATACTCCCACAATGGGTTGGAAACAAATGCAAGATCGCTTGATGTTATTGCAAACAATCTTGCTAACGCTAATAGTGTAGGTTTTAAGAGAAGCGTTGTTTTCAGTCAAACGCTTGAGCAGGCCAGTCGTTTTCCTGCACAAGAAGCAACTCCGCTTGATCAGGTTGATTTTACTCAGGGAGAATTACGCGAAACCGGAAATCCCTTGTCTATGGCCCTGGTAGGAAATGGCTTTTTTACTGTTCAAAGCGGAGCAGAAACCTACTTTACCAGACAGGGTAATTTTACTTTAACTGATGATGGTTACCTTGCAACTGCATCAGGAGATCTGGTTATGGGTGAAGGCGGGCCCATTTTGCTTGATGAAGATTTTACTATTCAAGAAGATGGTGCAATTATGGTTCAAGATAGCATTGTAGATTATCTTTCTATAGTTCAAGTTGATGACCCCAATATGCTGAAAAGAGTGGGAGAAGGATATTTTAAAGCTTCTGAAGATGCTTTTGTGCGCCCTACCAATGAGGATGTCAAGGTTAAAGCAGGTTTTGTCGAAAGTTCAAATGTAAATACCCTGGAAGAAATGGTTAATATGATTGAGGTATATCGTCATTTTGAAGCCAATCAACGTGCATTAACTACACAAGATGATTCTCTTGATAAAGCAGTTAATGATGTTGGCAGGGTATAATTTTGATTTGGAGTTAATTTATGGATAAAGCACTAAGAACTGCAGCATCGGGAATGCATGCTCAGCAGTTATATATTGATACAATTGCCAATAACCTGGCTAACGTGAATACTACTGGTTTTAAAAAGAGTAAGGTTGAATTTCAGGATCTTTTGTACCAGACGATTCGTCCTGCTGGTTCCTTTACTGGTGAAGGTATTCAAAATCCTACAGAGTTACAGGTTGGTTGTGGAACGAAACCTGTTTCAACAGCCAAACTGTTTACACAGGGAGATGTTACCCAGACAGGAAATTCGCTGGATATTGCAATTGAAGGCGATGGTTTTTTTCAATTCAGAATGACCGATGGAACCATTGGTTATTCTCGCGATGGAACGTTGAAAATATCGAGTGATGGACAGCTTGTAAACTCTGATGGATATTATCTTGAGCCCAACATTACAATTCCAACTGATACACAAAGCATCAGTATTAGCCGAGATGGTATTGTATCTGTTGAACTTTCAAATTCCACTCAATCACAAGAGATTGGGCAATTAGAGCTTGCAAGATTTATCAATCCCGCAGGACTTAAAAATATTGGAAGAAACCTGTTAATGCCAACTGGTGCATCCGGTGAACCTATAATTGGTGTACCCGAATTGGATGGTTTTGGTGGTCTGAATCAAGGCTATATCGAAAGTTCTAATGTTGAAGTTGTTGAAGAAATGGTAAATATGATTGTTGCGCAACGCGCGTATGAATTAAATTCCAAGGCAATTCAAACCAGTGATGATATGATGGCACTGGTGAACAATTTAAAATCTTGATTTATAATGATTAATATGATACCGACAAAAATTAAACTGTTTATAAAATATCTGTTTTTGATATTGGTGTTTTCTGCAATTGTACACGCAAAACCGGATACAAAAACAATTACATGGATTGAAAATAATATTTACACATTTTTATCTGATAGAAATATTTCAAAATCAGATAATAAAATTAAAGTGAATTTTAATTCAGCATCTCATGATAACATAATCCAGGCTCCGGTAACAATATCCTGTAGGAAACAGGGGTTAATTACCGGTAAAACAGTATTTACGTTTTCTTATAGTGACAAAAATAATAATGAATCATTTCAAGTGGTTGCAGATATTTCCAGATTTACCAATGTACCGGTTTTGAAAAATGCTGTTGATCGACATCATATTATAAGTGAAGCTGATCTTGCTGTTCAATTTGTAGAGGTGACCTGGAGAGGAAATGATTCACCTGTTTCATTAAATAAAGCAGTGGGACAAAGAACCAAAAGATATATCCCACAAGGCCGAGTTCTTACAGAATCTATGATTGAAACCGTACCGGTCATAAAACGTGGTGACCAGGTAAATATGAATGTTGTAAACAAAAATATTTCTTTGTCAATACCTGTAATCTGCCAGGGTAAAGGCGCGCCCGGAGATGTAATCAAAGTTAGAGATGCAATGAGTAACAAGTATTATTATGCAGAAATACAGAATGCGTCAATAGTTATATTTAAAACAAACAAGAGATAAGCCATGAAGTCTTTAAAAGTAATATTCGTTTTATTTGCCGTGTTGATGCTGTTCAGCAATACAGTTTGGGCACAAAATAGCTATTCGGCTCAATCCTTATTTACTGATCACAAGGCATACAAAGTTGGAGACATTATAACTGTTTTAATCATTGAACAGTCAAGCGCCAAAAGTGAAGCCAACAGTTCTAATAAAAGAACAAACAACAAAGGGGTAACAATGACCGGTGGAACCGGTTCATCTACTTATATGCCGTTGTTCGGGTTGAATGGTCAAACGAAAAATAATTATGATAATGATGCTGAAACTTCGCGAAAAGGAAGTTTAACCGGTAATATTACGGCTTCAATTACAGATGTTACCGGCAATGGCAATTTTATAATCAAGGGTGAACGTGAAGTTATTGTAAATGGTGAGAAAGAAAGAATTACCATTTCAGGTATTATACGTCCCCAGGATATAAACAGTGATAATACGATTTTATCTGTAAATATTGGAGATGCCAAAATTTCGTATCAGGGAAAAGGCATGGTTGATAGCGGTCAAAAACCCGGATTTTTTGGTCGGTTTTTAGGTTGGTTATTTTAATCTGGAGTTTATTATGATCTTGAAAAAAAGTCTTGAATCATATTTAATTTATATTGCCATACTTTTATTATTACCCTCATTTTTATTTGCTGCACGCATTAAAGATATGGTAGATATTAAGGGATTACAGGATCAACAATTGATCGGTTATAGTCTGGTTGTTGGTCTCGATGGAAGTGGAGACTCCCGACGTTCTGAAATGACAATTCAGGCAGTCAAAAATATGATGAATAAATTTGGAATGAATCTGCCAGATAAAAACTTGAACTTGCGTAATGTTGCTTCTGTTATGGTTACAGCCAAAGTTTCACCTTTTGCACAACATGGCAGTAAGGTAGATGTTTTGGTTTCTTCTATTGGAGATGCTTCAAGCCTTGAAGGGGGTACTTTGCTACCCACCCCATTAATGGGACCAGATAAGCAGGTTTATGCAAATGCTCAGGGACCTTTGAGTATTGGTGGATTTAATATTGAAACACCCAGTGGTGAAAAGTATCGTAAAAATTTTGCATTGGTTGGACGTGTACCTAATGGAGCAATGATTGCCCGTGAAGTTAGTTTTGATTTCTCTCAAGTACCTGTGCTTGAACTTTTGCTTCGCGAACCGGATTTTACATCCGCAACGCGCATTGCTGAGGCTATTAACAGTGAATTGGGCTCTCAACAAGCTGCTGCCAAAGATCCTGGTCGGGTAGAATTGCGTATGCAAGATCCCGCTCAAACGGTTGCAACAATTGCGAGAATAGAAGGACTGGATATTGAAGCAGATCAAATGGCCAAAGTTGTGATAAATGAAAGAACCGGCACAGTAGTTGTTGGTAGTAATGTAAGGTTATCACCTGTAGCTGTTGCTCATGGTAATTTGACTATTCGAATTTCATCGAACCCTATTATTTCTCAACCATCACCATTTTCCGGTGGAAATACTGTAGTTGTTCCACAAACTCAAACTCAGGTGATAGAAGAGGGGGCAGGTACCGTAGCAGTTTTAGATAATATGGCAAATGTAAATGATCTGGCAGCAATGCTTAATAATTTACAGGTAACCCCAAGAGATATTATTGCAATTTTTCAGGCTCTGAAAGGAGCCGGAGCATTGCAGGCAGAATTGGTAATTATGTAAAGATAATACTATGAGTTTTACACCCGTAAATAATAATTTGTTTTCGCCGGTAGAATCAAACAACAATACGAATGAAAAGGATGCTAAATTAAAACATCTTCGTAAAGTTTGTGCTGATTTTGAATCTATCTTTTTGCAGAAAATGCTTTCATCCATGCGTGAAACTATTGATGAATCTTCATTAATGGGAGATGGCCTGGGTGCGGATATGTACCAGAATCTGTTTGATACTGAAATGTCTAAAGAAATGGCGAGTGCGGGAGGTATGGGCATAGGTGAGATCCTGTATCGTGAATTAGCACAAAGGGATTTAGGACAAAATGAAAATTCAAAAGAATTAACCTTGAAACAGCCTGTTTCTTTAAAGAATATTATTAATTCAGAATATAAAAAGTTATCCAATTTACCAATGTTCGAAAAGATTGGTAAATTTAAATCAACCATCGAAAAAGCATCACAAAAATATGATGTTCCTGAAAACTTGATTTATGGCGTTATAGCTCAGGAATCTGCAGGCGATCCTAATGCTGAATCTCATGTTGGAGCTAAAGGATTAATGCAGTTAATGGATGGTACAGCCAATGAAATGGGTGTGAAAAATTCTTTTGATCCGCATCAGAACATTGAAGGTGGAGTTAAATATCTTAAAGAGCAACTTGACAGGTTTGACGGAGATGTAGATCTGGCATTAGCAGCTTATAATGCGGGCCCAGGTAACGTAAAACGCTACGGTGGGGTTCCTCCGTTCAAAGAAACACAAAATTATATTAAAAAAGTACAAAATTATGCCGATACATTTAATAAGCGGCTTGGTGATGTTTAACCAGGAATAGAAAAATGGGAACAGTAGTAGAAAATATTTATAATGATTTGCAAGATTCCTGGGTTGAGGAGTTTATTGCCTTAATTCAAGTTGAAGTCCGTGCTTATAAAAGTTTATTAAATAAACTTGAAGTTCAAAAGTTTGCTATAATTGACCGAGATGTTTTGCAAATGACTGAATTAACTGATGATGCTGAACAGTATATGGCAGAAGCACAAACTGCGTCTTTAAAACGGATTGAAAAGTTGACAGAACTTTCGAAACATATTAGACCAAGTAAAGAATTGCAATCAATAGAACAGGTTATTCCAATCTGCAAAAGACAGTATGTAAATCGTTTGCAGGAATTGAGACAAAGCCTCCTTGATACTTTACAAAAAATAAAAAGTACGAATCAACTGAATCATTATCTATTGAACAAATCATTGGATTTTGTAAATAAAAATCTGGAATTGATATACAGTGAATTTGGTCAGTACGATTATCATGGTAACAGTAACAAGTTTGGTAAACAAGTGAAATTACCAACCTTGACAAAAACCATTTAATTTGAGGTTTATGAGTGGCGGGTCTGAATAATATATTTGAAATTGGCAAAAGTGCTTTGGCTGCAAGTCAATCAGCTTTGAATACAACAGGCCAGAATATTGCCAATGCTAATACTGAAGGTTATTCCCGAAAGGTTACTAATTTTGAAGCTTCAGTTAACTATTTGGGAGGAGGGCTGCAGATTGGTTCTGGTGTTACGGTTAATGAGGTAACTCGGGTAAGAAACCGATTTATTGACAGTCAGCTGTCTTTACAAAGACAGACCCTTAGCTATTGGTCTACCATGGAATCAAAACATTTGTTAATTGAGCAAATATACGAAGAACCTGGAGAAACCGGGCTTTCAAGTATTATGAATTCTTTTTTTGAATCCTGGAGTGAGTTGGCAAATGCTCCTGAAAATTCAAGTTTACGTGAAAATGTGATCTACCAGGGTGACGCATTGGTTAAGAAATTTAATAGCTTGAATGAGCGCCTGACAGATATGGAAAATGAACTCACTGATGAAATTAGTGATGAAATTGAAAAATTTAATGATTATGCTCAACAAATAACTGAAATTAACTCGAAATTATTATATGTAGATAAACGCAGTGGCTCTTATTCCAGTTTGCTGGATAACCGTGATGTTCTTTTAGAAAAAATGAATGAAATTGCTGATATTACCATTCAAGAAAATGATGATGGACAAGTAAATTTATCACTTAATGGTAAGGTCTTTTTACAAAAAACACATTTCATTCAGCTTGATTCTTCAAAAATTGATGGCGATATGGCAGAAATGAACTGGTCGGATGGTACTACCAGTGCAACCGCTCAAGGTGGTAAATTGGGTGCCTTGATTGATCTGCGTGAAAATATCATCCCTGAAAATATTGAAAAACTGGATAATCTGGCATCAGCTATTGTTGATACAATAAATACACAACATAAAGCAGGTTATGGTTATGATGGAAGTACAGGTGTTGTATTTTTTGATGTCAACAGTGTAGATGCTAATACAATAGCGTTAAATTCTTCACTATATACAAATAATCAATTACTTGCTACATCCAGTGATGGGGAAGCAGGTAGTGGTGGTAATGCTTTGTTAATGTCTCAACTTCAGGATTCCAAAGTTTTGGCTGATAATACAGCAACTTTTACTGATTATTATTCTGAAATTGTTGCAACTGAAGGTAACAGACGAGAAGAAGCCATCACGTTATATGAGGGACAGGAAATTTTTACAGATAATTTATATTCTTATCAACAATCGATTACTGGTGTTTCGTTGGATGAAGAAATGACAGATTTATTAAAATATCAACGTAGTTATCAGGCTGCGTCAAAATTGATAACTCTGGCAGATGAAATATCTGAAACACTGATCAATATGGTTTAATGAGGTGCTATAATGCGCATAACACAAAATGTTAAAAACAATTCAGTAATGATGCATCTGAATACAATCAATACCCAGAGACAAAAATACTATAATCAATTGTCTACAGGAAAACGTATTGAAAAACCATCAGATGATCCTGCAGGCACGGCCAAAGTGATTCAATTAAACCAGTTGATAGCACAGAATGAGATTTATCAAAAAAACATTGAAGATGCAAAAAGTTTTCTAACTTCTACTGAGGCTTCATTAGATGCTGTAAATGAAAATCTTCAGGAAGCTGTTACAATTGCATTAAAAGGTGCGTCAGATTCAACAGGAGAAGACGCACGAAGTATATTAGCAGATCAGGTAGATTATATTATTGATCGCGTATTGGCTGAAGCTAATCGGGAATATGATTCAAAATATTTATATGGTGGTACTGCTGTTGATCAACCTCCATTTGAAAAGCAGGAAGATGGAACCATTGTTATGACAAACGAGACAGCTATAAATGGTGTTCACCTTCGTGAAATATCAAAAGGAGATGATGTTCAGATCAATTTTTCGGGTGAAGAAGTTTTTATGGGTGAAGACGGTGTTTTTGAAAGTTTAATTGCATTAAGAGACGCATTAGAAGCAAATGATGGCGATGCTATTCAAGATGCTTATATGAATATCAAAGATGTAACAACGGATATTACCCGTTTTTCAAGCGTAGCCGGATTAAGATATGAGCATATCAGCAATATAGAAGAAACATTGAGTGAATTTGATTTACAAATGCAAAGCTTAAAATCTTCAATTGAAGATGCGGATATTGCAGAAGCAGCAATTAATTATGAAGAAATGAACACGATTTATCAGGCAAACTTGCAATTCAGTTCCAGTATCCTGCAAATGAGTCTTATGGATTATCTGGCCTAATAGTCGAGAAATTTATGGAGATTGAAATTCTATGGTTGAGGCATCGCAAGTGATGGAAAAGTATTATGTAAAGACAACACTGGGAGATGTGACATATACAGAATCTGATATTGTTTTATTTCCTGAAGGCATTATAGGTTTTGAAGATAAATCTAAATTTATTATATTTAACAAACAGGGATTTGAGCCATTTCAATGGTTAATCTGTGTTGATGATCCTGCATTGCAATTACCAATCATTGATCCATTGATGGTAAAAGAAGATTATATTGCTCAATCGGGATTACGCGAACTGCAGAGTATTGGTCTGGATGACATTAAAGGCGGGCAACTGTTTGTTATTGTAACTGTTGGTAAAAGCATACATAATGTAAGTGCTAATTTAAGAGGTCCCATCGTTATTAATCCGTCAAGGAAATTAGGAAAACAGATTATATTATCGGAGAGTAATTATTCGTTAAAACAACCGATACTGGCAGGAAGCCAAAACTAAACAAAAGCTAAGGAAGGCATACATATGTTGATTTTAACGAGAAAGCGAGGGGAGGGCATCGCTATTGGAAATGATATCCGCATTTCCATCCTCGAAATCCATGGGAAGAGTATACGTATTGGCATACATGCTCCAAAACATATTCCAGTTCATCGTGAAGAAATCTATCTCAAAGTACAAGAACAAAATCGAATTGCTGCAAATGAAAGTCTGACTGCTGATTATTCATCTTTAATTATGTCTTTACAGCAATCTAAAAAATGAGGTAATAAAGTAATATGGATGCTGCAAATAAACTGTCTGAAAAGATCAGAGAATTAAATGTTGAATCAGAATCAGATAAGCAAATTTTAGATACAATTAAAGAACATATTCAAAATGAAGCATTTGACCAGGCAATAAAAGTAATATCTGATGCCCTGGAATCAGATTTTTCTTCGCCGGCTGTTTTATATTGTCAGTTGGGTGTTATTAATATTTTACGGGAAAATTATGCAGATGCTGAAAAAGTATTAATGCAGTCTGTACATATTGATGAAAACCTTGCTGAGGCTTATTACAATTTAGGTTTATTATATCAAAATGAAAATGAATTTGAAAAAGCTACTACCTTTTATAAAAAAGTTGTTTTGATAAATCCTCAAGACAGTCAGGCCTATGAATTGCTGGGAGAATGTTGCCAGGCTTTGGATAACGTTCAAGATGCTATAGTATTTTATGATACTGCTTTACGTATTGATCCTAAATCTTTAAATAGTGCAGTAAATCTTGCACAGTTGTATCTTTATTATAATAATTATACTGATGCGATTGAGGTTTTGAAAATAGCATTGGTAACACATTCCGATCAAAAAGAATTACATTTTGCATTAGGTGATATTTATAAAACCACCAAAGAATATGAACACGCAATTGGCCATTTTCGTAAAGTAATTATGCTGGATGAAAATAATTCCAGAGCTTATTATGAATTAGGATATTGTTGTTTTGAATTGGGATTAAATAATCAATCCATACCCTTGCTTGCAAATGCATTCAAACTAGATCAGCATTTTTCAGATCCATTATATTATTTGGGCAAAGCTTATGAGAAAAAGAAAAATATTGATTCTGCTGTTTCTGCCTATGAACAATGGATTACAATGGAATCTGAAAATAACGAGATTAAATCAAAAAATTTTCAGGAACAATTTAATACTGTATGTCAATATCTTGTAGATTATTTCAATCGTTCAAATAATGATAATAAGGTGAATCATTACAAGAATTTATTATTAACCTCAACTGATCTGGATTCCTTGGATGATTTTGTAATTTCTAATGATGATTAATTTCATTTCAGGATGAATACATGGCTTCAGCTTTGCAAAAAAAATCTCAATTATATTTTGCAGATGTCATAAAGTCTGCAAATATTGCATTGCGTAATGGTAATCTGCAGGATGCTGAAAAATATCTTTTACAAGCTTTGGATATTAATAGCAATAGTACTGATGTAATGAATAAACTTGGTATTATTAAATTTAAAACCAAGGAATACAAGCAGGCTAAAGAATATTTTAAAAGTGTATTAAATCTTGAACCTTTTCATTATGATGCCAACTATAACTATGCACGAGTATTAGCAATACTTGGTAATATTGAAAATGCCAGGGACTATGCCGAAAAAAGTATTAATCTGAATCCTGATAAAAAGCGATCAATTGATTTTTTAAAGAGCCTGGTTGCGGAAAATAATCTGGATTCCATGTTAGATCATTATAGAACACCCGCAAAACAATTCAATATCCTATTTGTTCAAGAATCTCCCTGTATACGAAATTATAAAATAGCAACTGCACTTATTCAGCGTGGGCATAAGGTTTCTCTTGCTTATGCAAAAGCAAAATTAAGTCAAATGTACAAAGATTTGTCTGATTCTGTATATACACAGATTTTTCATATTAAATCTAATAAAGAACTTTGGGAATTAATTGAACATTTTGATCTTGTGCATTGTCATAATGAACCCGATATTCTTACAGTTACAGCCCTGGCAGGGAAACGCCCGGTAATTCATGATACCCACGACTTGATCTCCTTAAGGGATCCTGAAAATGAAACTTTGAAATACTTTGAAAGCATTGCAAACTATGGAGCCCATGGTAGAGTATATACTACTCCCTATCAATTGCAATCTGCAAGTAAGCAGTATGGAATAAAAGAGCATTCAATTGTTTTATTTAATTATTCATCACAACAGGACCTACCAACCAGTAACCTCCCTAAATTATCAACTCAAGATGGGCACATACATTTAGTATATGAAGGAGGCATTGGCAGTAATCCTCATCGTAATTTTTATGAATTATTTACACAATTGGCATTGAATAAAAAAATACATATTCATTTATATCCATCATTTAAAAATAATGAGATTGATAAATTATTTGCAAATTATAACAATATTCATATTTATGATCCGGTTTCGCCTAAACAAATAATTAAAGAAATGTCACAGTATGATATTGGGATCATCCCCTTTAATCTTGAAAAAGGGAACAAGGTATTTCTGGAAACAACAATTGCGAATAAGCTTTTTGAATATCTTGCTGCGGGTTTACCTGTATTAACTTCAAATTTAAAGTCATATCAGGATTTTTTTACAACGAATAAAGTTGGCAGAACATTTAATTCTGTGACTGAAATTTTTGATATTTTAAATAATGGTTTTTTAGATGAATACAAATTTGACCCACAGGAATACATATATACTTATGAAGATCAAATATACAGATTAGAATCATTATATGATAAAGTAATGACGGAATTTTATTCTGCAAAAATTCGAAATAATAATAACATGTCGGAAAAGTTTGCAGATAAACTTCAAGATGTCTTGATAAAAAATGATGACCAATTCAATACAATATCTGAAGGTAATTATAAAATTGAAATTCCAATTGATGTTTTGACATCGCGAACGCTTGTTCAATCTAACCTGGTTATAAATTTATCAAAGATTATTATTAATCATTTCAAGTGGATCAAACTAAATGGATTTGCCGGATATGATATTTCTGATGTTGATTCTATTGTTAATGAAATGGAGCGTAAGGGGCAGGTACTTTCCAAAGAACAAAAACATCATATTGAAAATAAAAATATAAATCCCTTAACCTCTCGTAATGAACTTGGAATAACCAAAGTTGTATTCCCTGACTCATTTGGAATGTTTCTAACCTCATTCTGTAAATTACCCAGAGATATTGAGAATGTTAATATAGACAGTCGCTTAGAGTATCTATCTGAAATACTTGTCAAGCAATCTATAAAAACCCAATCAGGTATTGGTTGGGCATATCCTTATGATAGATTTTTGCATCAAGACGTACACGCAGCCGTACCTGATATGCATACTACATATTGGGTTACTAAAGGATTTCTAAATTTATATTATTATTTTAGTGATGATAAATATCTCCAAATATGTAATGATGCTGCAGTTTTTATAGAAAAAACATTGTCAAAAACAGATCTGGGCGAAAATAAAATCTGTTTTGGTTTAACACAATTTGATGACGGCAAGCTCCATAGCAGTAATCTTTTTTGTGCAGATTTACTAATCCAATTGGGCCAAATTAATAAGAATGAGAACTGGATCTCTTTGGGCAAAAAAGCTCTATATGCCAGCACGAGTGATATTTCAACCAATGGTTTGCTTGAAAAATATATTAATGGCTATGAAGATAAAGTGAAAAATCAAATTGCAACCTTGACTGACCATTTGTACCATTTGAATGCCCTTTTGAATTGTTCAGCTTTTTTAAATGATGTTGATATAAGCTACGAGTACCAACATTATTTTAATGCTTTTATCAACAAATACTTTAACCAATTTGAATTTCCTTTTGAAAATAATTCAGAAAAGCCAATGATAGATACTTTTAGTATGGGGCTTTTTTTGAAATTACTTGGCAATATGGCAAGCCAAGGAACAGATGTAATACCCATAGTTTATAAAACCTTACCCGTTGTGTTTGATTTGTTTACCAATGAATCCGGTAGTTTTATCTCGGAGCTTGATTTTAATGATAACACTATTTCAATCAATACCTTTCCTTCATTTATCAGGTATCAAGCTTCATTGTTGAACGGTTTGGTGCAAATTTTAGACGCAGTAATAAATAATAATATTCGAATTTCTTAAAAAAATGGTTTAAATAATGGCAGTTAATGACAACCCCACATTATCTCTATGTATGATTGTTAAAAACGAGGAACATTTTTTACCAAAGTGTTTGTCAAGTGTTCAAGATGTTGTAGATGAAATAATTATTGTAGATACAGGTTCAGAAGATAAAACAGTAGAAATTGCAGAATCTTTTGGTGCCAAAGTATATCATCATCCCTGGGAAGGGGATTTTAGTAAAGCAAGGAATCAAAGTCTGCAATATGCCACCAGTGATTGGATATTGGTAATTGATGCAGATGAAGAATTGGACCCCAATGATAAAATTTTATTAAAAAATGCACTCAAATCTGATTCTTATGATGTAATATTTTGTGCAGTTTTAAGCTCCAGTCCTCATGGCGTTTCTAAAAATTATTCTCACCGAATTTTCCGACAGGGAAAGGCACATTATGAGGGCATAGTACATAACCAATTGGTACATAATTCTGCCTGGCTGCATACCAATATACGTATTTATCATCATGGATATAATTTGACAGATGAGCAAATGCAAGCCAAGTTTAAAAGAACGTCTGCTCTGTTATTAAAGCAACTTGAAGAAAAGCCGGACAATGCTTTTGCATATCAGAACTATATAAGGATTTTACGTGTTCAGCATAAATACAGAAAAGCTGTAGAATTTGGGACCAGAGCGTTCAAAGTTTGCAGCGAAACTATGAATGATTTACATTTTCAAATGATTGCAAATGATACTGCTTATAGTCTGATAAGTTTAAAACAGTTTGATAAAGCAGAAGTATTAATACATAAAGTACTGCAAAAAAATCCACGTAATCTTGATGTGGTTTTTGCACATGCATTGGTATTACAGGGATTGCAAAAGTACAGGGAAGCTATTGAAGAGTTTAATCGATTTATAAAATTGAACCGTGAGCAAAAGAAAAATCCTCAACACACACTGGTTTTGATTGACTCTTTTGATTTTGACCATAGAGCATTGGGCAATATTTCTGACTGTTATTATTACCTGGGTGAATATGAAAATGCAAGGACCGCCCTTGAAAAAGCCATTGTTTTACGTGATGATATACCCGTTTATTATACGGCTTTTGCTCGTCTTTTATTAGAACTGAATGATCCCGAAAAAGCTAAAAATTTGTTGTTAGATTATGAAAAACATAAACCGCTTGAACCCGTTTTTTATGAAAAATGGGCTGGTATTGCGCTAAAGTATGGTGATTTTGGTAATCCAATTGATATTTTAAAAAGGGGATTAGAAAAATTCCCCAATGATGTTCATATCATGAATTTACTTGCAACCCAATTGGTAAATAAAGATCAGCATCAAGCTGTTGAATTATGGAAGCGAATTTTAGAACTGCAACCTAATCATCAAGGCGCTCATGTAGGAATTGCTACTATTAGTGCTGTGAATGATGAAAAGGGTAATTTTGTTCACCATGTGGAATATATTATCAGATATTCTGATGATTATCAAATTATGAAAAAAATTGCGGGTTCTGCAATAAAATTTGAATTATATGATCTTGCAATTGAATGTTATACCAAGTATTTACATTATGATCCTCAAAATATTGACGTTTTAATAGATATTGCAACCTGTTATGCCAAAAGCGGTAGATATGATGTTGCGTTGACAGGATACAAGAATGTATTAAAACTCGATCCTTACAATTCCCGCGTATTGCAAAACCTACAGGTTTTGCAGAATATCCTGGAACAACAACAATCCTCTTAAAATACCTCCATTAATTTGTTACTTTTTTTAAGTAATAAATTAAAGTTTTAATGCGTCCAGTCGATAAATATTATTGAAAGGACAAATAATTATTCATGATGCAGTGAACAATTTAGACCATTAGGCATGGACGCCTAAATAATATTAACAAGGAGGTATATTATGGCAACTGCAGATTTTAGTCGTATTAACACGAATATAGGCGCGATGAGCGCACTCAATTCGTTAAAATCGATCAATTCAAAACTGGGTACACATCAGTTACGTTTGGCTACCGGTAAACGCATCAACTCTGCAGCTGATGATGCGGCTGGTCTCGCCATCGCAGGTGGTCTTGATACAAAGGCCCGTGGTCTTGGACAGGCTATTGATAACATTGGTGATGCTAAAAACGTTATGACGACCGCTGAAGGTCACTTGAATAATGTTTTGGAAATCTTGAACCAGATGAAAACCAAAGCTGTTCAGGCTGCAAACGATACACTTGGAACAAGTGAAAGAACCGCAATTTTACAAGAATTGCAAAAATTTAACTCCCAGATTGACGCAGAAGTAGGACAAGCTGACTGGTTTGGTACCAATATGCTTACCGGCACCATGAATTTCCAGATTGGTGTAGGAAATGATTCTGTTAAAGACGAACTGGTAATGGATGTATTGAGTAATGTTAGTGTTACCGGGTTGGATTCTTCAGGTCTTGATGTTGTTGCAGCTGCAACAGCTACCGGTTCTGTAACTGAATCAAATAATAGTGCCAGTGGCGGCATTAGTGGATCACTTGCTGCTTCCTCAACATTCAATACTTTAACAGATGAATTGGGAACTGGTCACTATACAATGAATGCTAGCGTAACTACAAATGGTACAATTAGTATTGAAATCCGTGATGATGAAGGAAATCTGATGGATATCAATTCTGATACTGATGGTGCTACAAATTACGTGGGCAACACCCTGACAACAACAGTTGCTGGTGGTGGAGATCCTGCAGTAATTGATCTCGGAGTAGGTATTTCAATTGACTTGGGTGCAATTTCTACAGCATCAGCACAATCCTTATCTATCGGTTTTGACTATTCAAAAGGTGGTAGCAGTGTTTCTGATCAAGAGTCATCTCAGGCATTTATGTCCAAAGTAGACTCTGCAATTGATGGTGTTCAGGAAGCATTGGCTTATCTTGGTGGTCAGTTCAACCGACTCAGCTTCCAGGAAGAATCATTGTCAGTAGCTCAAATTAACACTCAATCTTCATACAGTCGTATTATGGACGCAGATATGGCAGAAGAGCAGTTAGAAGCTACAAAGTTCCAGATCTTACAACAGACTGCTACAGCAATGTTGGCTCAGGCAAATACTCAGCCACAAGCTGTATTGTCACTGTTTGGTTAATAGTTTGGTATAATTTTTGGCACGTCTTTTATTGTGGACGTGCCAAAAATGATGGGATGATTTTCGTTATGGGAGTTATGAGATGCTATATTCAGACGTGTCACAACGTACCACGTTGAGGAAAATAAATACATATCAGGAAAATGAAGTAATGTCTTCATCACCTGAGAAATTAGTATTGTTTTTATATGATCAAGCAATAGTAGGCTGTAAAGCGAATGATAACCGTAAAGCATCCAAAGCTGTTGCTCAATTAATAGATTCACTTGATTTTAAATATAAAGAGATCGCTACTGGTCTGTTTAGATTATATGAATATTCAATGCAATTAATTCAAAAACAGGAATACAGCAAAGCCCAAGTAATTTTATCGGACTTGCGAAATACCTGGATTGAGGCTTTACGGCAGCAAAAAGCTGCCTGAGTTTTGGAGATGAACCATGGCCACCATTAGTACATCATCTTATTCCAGCAGTAGTTTGACAAGTTATGTTAGTCAGCTAATGTCTCTTGAACGCGAACCTATTTACGAGTTGGAAGACCGTAAAGACAGAGTTAGTGCCAAATCTGGGTATTACGACAAGCTGGCAACATACTTGGAAGACTTGCAGGAATTGGCTGAAGATTTTACAGACACAGAAGATAATACTATCTTTAATGCTGTTTCTGTATCTTCCAGTGACAGTGATACTGTTTCTGTTAAAGCTAATGATGATGCTGCTGTCGGAACTTTTAATATTCGTGTCAAGCAACTGGCAACTTCTACTTCAATGATAAGTACATCGCAATTGAATTCATCTATTGCAACTAAAAGTGCATATCAGGTTGTTGCCGGTTCTGATGAACTGGATATTTATGAGAGTTTTGCTGATGCTGGTTTTGAAACAGAAGCCACAGGAACCATCACCATTAATGGTAAAGAATTTGATCTTGCTGATTATGAAACTGTCAGCGATATGTTGACAGCTATTCGAAATGATAGTACAGCAAATGTTAATATTTATTACAATGAAACACTAGATAAATTTTTTATTGAAAATGATGACCCTTCTGCATCAGATTTAACTATTTCCGAAACAGCAGGGAGTAGTGGTGTAGGATTTTTTACAGCAATCAAAATGGAAACCGGTGAATATGGCAATTTGCCATCTCAGCTTTCACCAGTTTCCACTGGTTTACAGTCAGATGTATTATTACATAAAGTGAATTTCGATACAGAGCTTGACGAATCGGATACAGGCAGTTTCAAAATTAATGGAATATCCATTGAGTGGAATGCAGGGGAAGATACTTTGAATGAAATTATTTCCCGTATCAATTCATCTGAAGCAGGTGTTACTGCTTTTTATGACGATTCTTTGGATAAAGTAATGATTACTTCGAATACACAAGGAAGTAGTGAAATTCAGTTCGAAGATGTTGAAGGTACATTTCTGTCTGAATCATTAAAATTTGATAGTGTTGTACAGAATTTGGGACAAGATGCAATCTTTACAATCAATAGTACTGATTCTTCAAACGAGATAACAAAATCCAGCAATACATTCGAGTTGAATGGATTGGAAATTACCTTGAATGATGTTACCGTTGCAAATAATGATTATACAGATTCAGATACAACGTCAGTACAGATTTCATCAACAAAGAATACGTCCCAGGTTAAAAAGAATATTGAAAATTTTATTTCAAAGTTTAATAATATCCTTGAATTTGTTAAAACAAATTCTGAAATTGATATGGATACTTATACCCGAGGTGCATTAACCGGAGAAACTGTTTTTCGTGATGTTCGTTTCTCACTGATTAATATTGCTACAAGTACATTAACTAATATAACCGAGGGCGATCCATCAACATTAGTTGCAATTGGTATTGAATTTGACGAAGACATGAATCTGTCTATTGAAGATTCTGATCTGCTTGAAGAGTATTTGGAAAATGATAGCCAGGCTGTTCAAAATCTATTTAATTCAACAGACGGTATTGCAACAAGAGTTGCAGAGTTGATAGAACCGTATCTTGAAACTGATGGTATTATTGATGTCAGTAAAGAGGGTATTGAAAGTCAAATTGAATCAATTGATAATAACATTGAACGACAGGAAGAACGTTTAGATAGGTTGGAAGAATACTATATCGAAAAATACGCTGCTTTACAAAATACATATAATGCAGTTATTCAGCAGCAATCTCTTATGGATAGTATCCTTTCCTCAGTTGCTTCCTATACAAGTTAAAGAAAGACTGTCTAATTGACAGGAGTAAGCAATGATGGTAGAAAGTATTGACAATGCCAGTTATTTCAGCACCTATAGTCAAATCTCTGTGCCATCCGTGGAGAAAAACCCGGTACCGACGGTTAAAGAAACAAAGGATTTGACCAAAAGTACCAAAAAAGAAGAACAAAAGCTTCAATCTCCACCGGAAGAAGAAACAGATTCTGCAGTATCTCAAAATGAGATCGATGCAGCTATTGTTGCACTGGAAGATTTGAATCGGCATTTTGAAACCCATTTGAATTTCTCGAAAGATGAATCAACGGGTGATACAGTTGTCAAAATCATCAATTCAGAAACGGATGAAGTTGTAAGACAGATTCCAAGTGAAGAGATTTTGAGAATTGCTTCAAAAATGCAGGATGTTATTGGTGTCTTGTTTGACAAGGAATACTAGGTAATAATTTTAAAGCGGACTCGATATGTCTGTACATGATCAGCAGTTGTCCTTATTGCTTGAAGGACAATTGAGAAATATTAAACAACTCTTGGATTTAAATGATCAGTTGATGGTTTGTTTGGGTACTGAGAATTTAAAAAAATTAAATTCATTGTTTAATTCAATAAAAAAAACTCAAGTTATGGTTGTTCGTGCCGATACTGATATTAAAAGATTTATTGAATTAAATTATGAAAATAATACTGGTATTTTTAATTCATATATATTATCTTTATTCAAAGATATAAAAGATCAGACAAATAAGAATAAAATGAAATTAGATAAACTTTTTGTCTCATCGAAACAATTGTTACAACAAAATGCTCATTCATTGAAACAGGCACGGACCGGTACCAAAATGATGCAGACCTTTAAAGCTTTAAATGGTGAGCAACCATCTATAGAGTTTAATGTTTAATCATTTGGGTTGTATATTATGAAAATTAATTCCAATAACACTCGCATTTTTAATCCTGATAACACGAATAATAATGATATCAAGGATAAGAAAACCAGCAATAGTGAAGATGCTCCCAAATCGTCTTCATTACAAGATCGTGTTGAGATTAGCGGTAATACTTCCAGTAGACAGGCTAATACCAATAGAGTAACGTCTGCCTATAGTCTTCATATTAACACAAGTGAAGATACCTCAGCACCCGTTTTAACAAATGTTTCACAAGAGGCTTCTGTCTCTGCTGAACGTATTGAAGAGATTAAAGAAAAAGTGAGCCAGGGATTTTATGATACGGATGATGTATTAAATTCTGTATCAAAAATGATGGTTAACGATGTAAAGAAAATTGACCATAATATCTAATGGTTGTTTACATAAATTAAATTTTTAAAACGCCCTCAATTTAATTGACTGGGCGTTTTTTTGTTTAAATAAAGCTATGAATCAAAAATCTCCCAACTGCTACCAATGTATTCATTTCTATATTACCTGGGACAAACAGTTCCCTTATGGCTGTAAAGCATTTAAAATAAAATCAAAAAAGATTCCATCAATGGAAGTCTTGCAATCTTCCGGCAATCCGTGTGTATTGCATTCGCCCAAGAAAAAAAGTTGATAATTAATTGATCCGGGGATGAAACAATTTACTGTTTCTGCCATTTAATTAATAAATATTTTTCTAAATTATTTTGTTAACACCTTTGTTCTATAGAATAATAAAGATAAGGACAGATTATGAAAAAGTTTGTACTATTGTTTGTTTTATTGTTTATGTATGGGATTGTGTTTTCTCAATCTTTAGATACCTACACATTTAATCTGGATGATGAAATTCCTGTTCAACCATCTATAACAAAAGGTAAATTTGATAATGGTTTAACCTATTACATTCGTAATAATAAAAAACCCGAGAACAGAGCACAATTGTTCCTGGTAGTAAATGCAGGCTCTATTCTTGAGACTGATGATCAGCAGGGACTCGCTCATTTCTGTGAGCACATGGCATTCAACGGAACTGAAAATTTTAAAAAGCACGAATTAATAGATTACCTTGAATCCATTGGAATGCAGTTTGGGCCTGAAATAAATGCCTATACGAGTTTTGATGAAACCGTATACATGCTCAATATCCCAACTGATAGTGTAGAAATTGTGGAAACCGCTTTTCAAATTTTACATGATTGGTCACAAAAAATTAGTTTTGAACCGGAAGAAATTGACAAGGAAAGAGGGGTTATAATTGAAGAATGGCGCCTGGGTAGAGGTGCAAATGCGAGAATGTTTGATAAACACCAACCCATTCTTTATAAAGGCTCCAAGTACGCCAGCCGTTTACCCATAGGCAAGTTGGATATTCTTGAAAATTTTGAACATGAAAAACTTGTTTCCTTTTACAAAGATTGGTACAGACCTGATTTAATGGCGGTTATAGCTGTTGGTGATTTTGATGAAACCTGGATTAAAGAATTAATTGAAAAACATTTTTCCAATATACCTCCATTAAGGGATGAGAAAAAGAGAGAATTGTCCCAAATTCCTGATCATTCGGAAACCTTGTTTTCCATTGCAACTGATCCTGAAGCTACACGCACAATTGTAAGGTTGTATTACAAGCATGATTTGGAAACAGAAAACACTGTTAAGGATTATCGCCAGGGATTGGTTGAATCTTTATATAACAATATGTTAAATACTCGCCTTGAAGAACTAACACAACAGGCTGAACCACCCTTTTTATATGGATTTTCATCCGAGGGGAAAATGGTTCGTACCAAAGGTGTTTACTTTTTAGGCGCCCTTGTTTCAGAAGATGGTATTGAAAAGGGTATGGAAGCCTTGCTCACTGAAGCGAATCGTGTAAGACAGTTTGGTTTTACTGACACTGAACTTGCACGTTCAAAAAAAGATATTTTACGTTATCTTGAAAAAACATATCTCGAAAGAGACAAAACTGAATCATCCCGTTACGCACAGGAATATACACGCAATTTTTTGCAGGGAGAACCCATCCCCGGTATAGAGTATGAATATGCTCTTGCTCAAAAGTATATTGATGATGTAACACTTGAAGAGGTAAATGCTATTGCTGAGAAATGGTTGACTAACAATAACCGTGTAGTTCTTGTAGACGCACCTGAAAAATCTGAGTTAAGCATACCTTCTGAAGAACAATTGTCCACAATTTTTGAGAAAACAGATTCTCAAAAGCTAGAAGCATATGTAGACAATGTTACTGATGAGCCATTGGTTTCTGATCTTCCTGAACCAGGAAAAATTGTTGAAGAAAGTAGAATAGATGAACTGGGAATAGATGTTTTCAAGCTTTCTAATGGTATTACGGTTTATGCCAAGAAAACAGATTTTAAAAATGATGAAGTTCAGTTTAACGCGTATAGTTATGGCGGTGATTCTCATTCGGATAAAGATAATTTTGTATCTGCGTCTACTGCTACAACCGTTGTGACAGAGGGAGGAGCCGGTAAATTTGACAAGATTACATTACAAAAAATGCTTGCCGGTAAAGTGGTAAGTGTGGGACCGTGGATAGGTACCAATGCTGAAGGTATTGCGGGTAGCGCTTCTCCTGAAGATCTTGAAACCATGTTCCAGTTGATTTATTTACATATAACGGCGCCCCGCAAAGACACAACCGCATTTCAGGCGTATCAAACCAAAATGGAGGGTTATCTTGAAAACCGAAGTGCACAGCCGGAAGCAGCCTATCAGGATACATTGCAAGTAACTTTGGCTAACCATCATTATCGTGCGCGTCCCTGGACACTCGATTTGATGAACGAAATGGACCTTGACAAGTCTATGGAATTTTATAAAGAACGCTTTGCAGATACAGATGATTTTGTGTTCTTTTTTGTAGGGAATATAGATCTTGATCATTTAAAGGAATTATCTGCAACTTATTTGGCAAATCTACCCGCAAAACCCGGTACTGAAACTTGGGAAGATAAAGGCGTTACTGCTCCCGAGGGAGTTGTAGAAAAAGAGGTGTATAAAGGACTGGAACCCAAGAGTCGTGTAGCCATTGTCTTTACAGGTGATATTGACTGGTCTAAACAAAATCAATTTGAAATTGGTGCGCTTGCTGATATGCTGAGAATCAAACTCCGTGAGGTCATTCGCGAAGACAAGGGCGGTACTTATGGTGTGCGTGTATCTGCAAGTACTGCTCGTATACCCAAAGAGCGGTACCAATTTACCATCAGTTTGGGATGTGATCCTGAACGTGTTGATGAATTAACCCAGGCAATATTCACCCAACTTGACAGCGTTAAATCCTTTGGCCCTGATGAAAAATATCTGGTTAAGATCAGAGAAACGGATTTGAGAGATCTTGAAGTCAATTTAAAAGAAAATGGTTACTGGTTAAGCAATATGTTCAGTTATCATTTAGATCAATTACCGCTTACCGATATGCTAAAGCAAGAAGATAGAATAAAAGCGTTAAAAGCTGAGAATATTCAAAAAGCTGCACAACAATATTTACACAAAGATCATTATATTAAAGTAACGCTATTTCCTGAAAAGGAATAGGATAGTAGGGCAAAATGATTTCATTTTGCCCTTTTTTATTTGATTTTTTTTGTTTAATGTATCCATCATATTCTCCCTATAACTCAAAATTACGGATGCATTTATGAACGAAAAATCAATAAACCTGCACTATGTCTGGCTGATTTCTTTGACTGCTGCAATGGGTGGATTACTGTTTGGGTACGACTGGGTGGTTATTGGCGGGGCAAAACCTTTCTATGAAAAATTTTTCAATTTAACAACTTCATTTCAGGTTGGCTGGGCAATGAGCAGTGCGCTCGCCGGCTGTCTGGCAGGATCTTTGATTTCCGGAAGTTTGAGTGATAAATACGGCCGCAAACCTCTTTTACTAATCGCTGCCTTTTTATTCACTCTTTCTGCAATAGGCACAGCGCTTTGTCAATCCTTTAATCAGTTTATAATTTTTCGATTGATTGGTGGGGTTGGAATTGGTTTGGCATCTAATCTTTCTCCCATGTATATTGCGGAAATATCACCTGCCTCAATGCGGGGACGGTTTGTTTCTATAAATCAGTTAACCATTGTGCTTGGTATATTGGGTGCTCAAATTGTCAATTGGTTAATCGCCCAACCTGTACCTCAAGATGCATCTGCTGAATATATCATGAATTCATGGAACGGACAAACAGGGTGGCGCTGGATGTTTGGAGCGGAAACCGTTCCAGCAATTTTGTTTTTTCTGTTCATGTTTCTTATACCAGAGAGTCCCCGATGGTTGGTGAAAAATGCAAATAAATCACGAGCGCTTGCTATTTTAAGTAAAATTGGTGGTAAAGAGTATGCCGATTCTTCATTACAAGATATTCAGGTATCTTTAAAAGATGAGATTAAAACCGTAAGGTTTAAGGATTTGTTAGAACCGAGTGTGCTAAAAATTGTGGGTATTGGTGTTTTTCTTGCGGTTTTTCAACAATGGTGTGGTATAAATGTTATCTTTAATTATGCTGAAGAGATATTTTCACAAGCCGGATATGGTGTAAGTGATATATTGCTAAATATTGTTATTACCGGTACGGTGAATGTTTTGTTTACCTTTGTCGCAATTTATACAGTTGATAGATGGGGGAGACGTGCGTTGATGCTTACCGGTTCAGCGGGATTAGCCGGAGTTTATTTATTGTTAGGCAGCGGTTACTTTATTGGCAGCCAGGGAGTACATATGCTGGTTCTGGTTGTACTTGCTATTGCCTGCTATGCCATGTCACTTGCGCCAGTTACCTGGGTTATTATCTCCGAGATTTTTCCAAACAGGATCAGGGGTACTGCCATGTCTGTTGCTGTTTTTGCCTTATGGTCTGCTTGTTTTGTACTTACCTATACGTTTCCTATTTTAAATAAGAATCTGGGTGCATCATTTACTTTTTGGATTTATGCGGTTATTTGTGTGATAGGATTTTTCTTTATTTACAAACAACTCCCTGAAACACGTGGTAAATCATTGGAAGAAATTGAAAAAACATTAATACATTAATTTGTAGTTTTATAGATAAAAAAAAGGCTGATTTTAATCAGCCTTTTTTTGTTATTTATTTGCGGAAAGAATTTCATAATCTTCTAATAAACCATAATCTAACAGATCATATTCGGTTCCGGATGGCTGCTCATCTGGTGATGATTTAAAATTACCGGGTGATACGATGCCGTTACGTTTATAATTGTGATGTGGTCCAAGTGTGTTTTTTAATGAGCCATATACAATAACCGAGATTTTATTTTCTCCTGGTTTAATATACTGAGTAATTTCCAGATCGCAAGGTTCCCAACCAATTATACCAGCATGATTGTCATTTACTTTGATCTCAACTACAGTTCCCTGCCAATCATTCAATTTGATTTTATAGGCTTTATCAGGATTAGCGGTAAATGTTTTTTCATATATCATACCATGTCCGTATAGAGGCAGACCTTGATTTTTCCAGCTACCCATTTTAATATCACGGGATGGAACAATATCCCACCCTTGGGATGTTGATTCAAGATTGAAATTACCAATAATATAAATAGGTTCCAACTCGGCGTGGATTGACATGGGTTTACAATCCAGAGTTATCTCATTCTTGCCGGATTTTACATGCTTGTTGATATCATAGATTTTAAATGACCTGTCAAGATACCATTTGTCCATATCAGGGTCGACCGTATTGCCATTAATTTGAACCTGCCAGAGTTCGGGTCTTTCAATGACTGCTCTCAATGATTGTAAATCTGTACCTTCTGCCACGTTAAAAGTGTATGTTGCTTTGAACCCGGAATTCGTATCAAATTTATCTTTTTCAAGAATGGTTTGTTTATATTGAATTGCTTTGTCCCAGGGATTACTGTCAAATCCATGAGCCTGCCAAATATGCTTTGCTGCATCTGCAAAATAGATATTGTTATATTGATTGCCTTGAACATCAACTGTAACATAATCCAGGTTCAGGATGTTGGGCATTTCTCTTTTGATATTTGAAGGACTTGATTGTATTCTGTTATATGCCGGTTTTAATGGTTCTGCCATTGATGGAGATGCATGCTGATAATCAATAAATAACAATAATGATCCGGCAGGGGGAAGGTTAAATTTAAATTTTAGATTTTCATCCTCAACTTTGTACTTGTAATTTTTGATTTCTCCTGTGAATGTATTTAATTCATATATAGCTTTACCTTTTAATGTTACAGAACCTTTTGCTGATTTTTCTAGGTCAGAATTTGCCAAAAACAATATTTGACCGTCATCAAGTTGCCGTCTCATGTGAAATAACAAGCTGTCTGAATTATTGTCCGTTTTAAATGAAATATCCTGTGGCAGCAACAGTGCAAGAATATGAGTCTCCACATCAGGATAGTGCTGCCAGTTTGATTTGTATTCATCTGCCAGCGAGGTAAACATGTCAGTTGCCTCGCCTTCAAGATACTGAGGCATATCCACATAGCTTATTACTTTGCCGCCTTGCTGCAGAAATTGCTTTGTCAGCTCGGCTGTTGCAGAGTCCAGATTATCCATCGCAGGTGGTAGAACCAGCGTTGAATATGCTTTTTTGCCAACAATGAATTTTCCATTCTCAATAGAACCCTGGTGAGAAATTATGTTTTCACTACCCAGGTCATATTCTACCTGATTCTGTTCAAGCAGATTGATGAATTCTGTAAATGTTTCTTTGATTGTATTCAGGCGTTTGTTGGATTCTATTGATGAATAGTACATCCATGCCGAAGTGGTTGGTTCCAGTATAAGAATGTTGTTGTTCTGAGTACCGGATGACAAAACTGCTGATAATCGGGCATAGTGATCAGCCAGGGGTTTATATAAATGCCACCAGGGCTCGTGGTAAGAAAAAGATTGAGGATAATCATGTTTGCGATCGCCAGCCAATGACATAAAAGTAAGATGCTGGTTCATAAAATTAACACCCAGTACATATTCCCAATCACCAAGGCGTTTCATATCTTTAAAAGTCAATTCCCAACCGGCACCGCCATAGGTTTCACTCAACGTTCTGTGCCTGCCCATTTGATTTGCCGCGCTGCTCAATTCTTTAACTGCACGTGCGTTACCAAATTGTGAACCGGTTTTAGAAAAATTATTGAACAGCATGTCAATTGAAGGGACCTGGTGCCAGGCATACATGGCCATATTGTCACCACCGTGATGAGGACTCGGCCATCCGTGTTCCCAATAGTGCCCGGTCCAGTTCAGATTGTGTTGTTCTGTATACTCAAACCAGGGTTTACTCCATCGGTCAATAAACAATTCCAGCAATAATCCATAATAGTTGTGTCTGATTTTTTTCCAGTCACCAATTTCTTCGTAAAGAGAAGGGAGGTTTGGTTTCAAATCGTATCCCCAACGAGTTTGAAATTGTTCAAACAGGTCCGGGGTATACCGTATACAGTTTTTCCTTCTTGGTGTACTGATGTTGGGCTCGTCTGTAAAAATACCGGGAACAGAATTTCCAAATTCTTTGCCTATATGTTTTTCATAACCACTCATGGTGATCTCGATAAATTTATCCGTAACCCCCGGATATATCAGATCAACATATGAATACCCACCATACCATTTTCCCTTGCTAAAGTATAATTTTTTAAATATATAGTATTCACCCGTATCCGTTTTTTCATTAGAATTTACTACTATATACTGATTACCAACTTTTTTGAGTACCAGTTCATAATTGGTGAACACGTCTTTAGGGAGTGAAGATACTTTGGTCATTTCCAATCCCTGTCCCTGGTTATAAGATTCAGGCATTTCGGCAGGTACGTGACCTCCGCCAAATCCACTGGGATAAGTGTTTTCATCATAAATCCACACATTCATATTTAAGGATTTACCTTTTTCAATGGCGTGGTTGTACAAAGAAAACCACTCATCAGACAAGTATTCGGTAACAAGGCCAGCACGTGGATGTATAAATACTCCGCCAATTCCCTGGGAATGAAGGGCTTCAAGACTGTAATCAATTTCATCATTTGTAACTTTGTAATGCCATACCCATAATGGAGCCGTGCGATATGATGCGGAAGGAGATTTGAATTCAGATTCTAGATCTTTAAAAGAAGTGTAATGATTGCCCGCACTGGATTTTGTGTAATCCGGTTGACAGTTGACAAGGTAAAGGAAGCAAAACAATAAAAGTAAAACACTTTTCTTCATTAGACAGCCCTTTATATTCTAGTGAAAATTTATTTCTTTTTTATTTTGATATCCTAATTTCCTTGTTCAGCAGGCAATCATGATAAAAGCATCATGTTTTCCATTTTATATTGCAGCCCATACTTGGTTTTTGATCGTTATTAACCGGTTCATCTGCAAGTATGTTTTCAAGAGCATCAGTAAGGTCTTTGCCTGTTACCGGAATATCACTTTTAGGTCGAGAATCATCCATTTGTCCTCTATAAACCAGTTTCAAGTCTTTGTCATAAACAAAAAAGTCAGGTGTGCAAGCAGCCTGGTAAGCTTTGGCAACTGATTGAGATTCGTCATATAAATAAGGAAATGGGTATCCCTGAAATATTGCATTCTGTTTCATTAAATGCGGTGCGTCATCAGGGTACGTATCTGCATCATTTGAACTGATTGCGATAAAGGAAATACCTTTTGCTATATATTCTTCACTCAGTTCAACAAGTCTGTTTTCAACATGTTTGACAAACGGACAGTGATTACAAATGAACATGATAACTGTAGCTTTATCGGATTTCAAATCTTGCAGACTGTATTGTTTATCACTAACGGTATCTATTAAATTAAATTCTGGTGCAACACTTCCCAATGGCACCATGGATGATGGTGTGTTAGACATTACAAATCTCCTGAATGTTCTTGTGTAAGCATATTACAACAAAATTCATGTTCAGGAATTCCATATTTTTGTACAAAAAGTGAGATTTGACGAATGTCTAACACATTCATTATCTTATTTTAATAAAAATTCTTCTAAAAATAAAATAACCGAATTTCTATAATAGTCACTGTTTGTTTTTTTCTTGAATCCATGACCCTCGTCTTTGGCCATCAAATACCAAACTGTGCCGCCATTCGCTCTGATTTTTTCAACCATTTGTTCTGATTCGGTAACCGGCACACGCGGATCATTAAAGCCTTGAACAACCAACAAGGGCTTTTGAATTTTTTCAACGTGATTTGTAGGAGATATGCTTTCCAGATAATCATGCATTTTTTCATCTCTTTCATCACCATATTCTGCTCTTCGCAGATCGCGTCTGTATTCCTGTGTGTTTTTTAGAAACGTCACAAAGTTGCTTATGCCTACTACATCAACACCACATTTTAACCTGTCGTTGAAATGAAACATGGATGCCAACACCATATAACCGCCATAGGAACCCCCATAAACCGCTATGCGTGAGGCATCCAGTTCGGGTTGTTTTTCGATCCAATCAAGCAGGCTTCCAATATCCTGTACGGATTTTTCACGGTTAAACCCATTATCCAGTTTCAAATAGGATTTACCATAACCGGCTGAACCCCGAACATTAGGTGCTATAATGGCTACTCCCAGTTCATTGATCCAATATTGAAACGTTGAAGAGAAATAGGGGGTATATTGACTTTCAGGTCCGCCGTGGATATAGATCACTACAGGCAGGGGACCGGTTGCGTTTTCTGGTTTGTAGAAAAATGCAGGGATTTCACGTTGTTTACCATCAACTTTGTCAAAAGTTGGATAATGTATCAGTTCAGGTTTGATAAATGTATCTGTGTTGAGGCCTCCAACTTCACTGAATGTCCACTGTTCCAGTTCAAGCGTTTCAACATCCATTACAAATACATCAGATGGCGTTTGTGCAGTATTTAGAGTTAAGGCTAGTCGTTTCCCGGAAGGATCAAAAATCAAACCTCCCATACCACAAGGAGGAATTCCGGGAACCGATTTGTATTTTTGTGTTTTCGTGTCCAGTAGATAAAGTTTAGAATTACCATCTTCATTGCTTACAAATGCTAACAGTTCTCCATTGGGAGAGATTTTAAACCCTTCAATATCCCAATTGATATCTTTGGTCAGGTTTGTTAATGTTTTTTTAGCTATATCGTAATACCATAATCGTGTAAATTCACTTTCTTTATCACTTGTAATATAAATTCCATTACTGATTTTGCTCCATTCGGCACTGCCATAAGAAATTTGTTCTTTGGAAGGATTTATTTGTTCAAGATTTCCCGACTCTATGTTGAGAATATAGTAATATGATTCATTTATGGATATATAGTTTAATACCAAAAGTTGAGAATCATCTTTTGACCAGTCAACAGGAAACCATACGCCACCTTTTTCAAGGATACATTTTGTAGATTCATTGGTTAACGGGTCCATTGTGTAAATGTCATAGTCTTTACCATTTCGCATTGTACTTGCAAATGCAAATTGATCACCTTTGTTACTCCACAATGCCATACCGTTTCTGGATTTACCATCGGTCAACATTTTGTTTTTTCCGGTTACCATATCAAAGTAAAATAGTTGGTAGAATTCGCTGCCGCCAATATCTTTGCCAAAAACAAGAGCATTTTTGTCGACACCCGGTTGCATTTTTGCACCGCTGATAGGTTCGTCAAAAAAGGTGATTTGCTGACGCGCTCCACCGGGTTTCATGATCTTGTGCAGTTGATTGGTTTCACCAAAACGTGTCGAGATTAACAAGCCGTTACCGTCATTTAACCAATCTCTAACTGCTGCGGATCTGACATTTTGGTATTGCAGCATTCTTTCTTTAACATAATCCGGAATTTCAGGAATACCCTCAATAACCAGATTTCCAACTTCTCTGCGATCGATTTCTTGAGCATGTACAGGTAGAATTGAAACCAACAAAATGATTAATAATAATAAATTGGTTTTACATAACTTCATGAGTGTTCCCCTTTTATGCTTGAATTATTTTAACAAGGTATTAAATACAATTTCATCGAAAAACTGCAAAGGTTCTTTGTTCTTTGTAATTTTTGAGCGAAGAAGCGTTCCCTGCCAACTATTGAATATAAATTCAGACATCTTTGTGATATTTATATCCGCGCTGATCTCTTTATCCTGTTGCGCGTGTTGTAAAAAAAGTTCAATTTTATCTTTCATCTGGTTCATTATATCGTTCAGTTTCACTCTAAACCGGATGTTTGTATCACCCATTTCCTGTGCAAGGTTACCAATGGGGCAGCCACCAACATAATTGATGGATCTATATTTTTCATAATAATGATTAAAGAATTGATGTAGACGATCTATATAGGTTCCGTCTTTTTGGGTCAGAAAATGATCAGCCTGAGTAATAAAATCCTTTGAAAAGTATTCAACCAATTCTAGCCCAAATTCTTCCTTATTTTTGAAATAGAAATAGAATGATCCTTTGGGAATACCCGCAGCGTTCAGGATTTCCTGTATCCCTGTATGATGAAACCCCTTTAATTTGATAATTTCAGAACCTTTTTCCAGAATACGGCTTTTAGTGTTTTTTTTCATTCACACCCTTTGCGTTTTTAAGGAATATAGACCAATCGTCTATTATAATCAAGTACATTTTTGTATTTGGGGAAAATAAGAGGGGGAGGAGATCCTGAATTCCGAAATATTTCGGAATTCAGGAGTATAAATTTATTTCAACAATTCCAATTCAACTTTACGTACAAACAATTCAGCGCCTTCAGATTGTATCAAGATTTTACCTTTTGAGGAAGCTGCCTCAGTGCCGTAATTGACTTTGACACCATTTACGATATGGGTTGCAGTATTTCCCTCAGCAATAACCTGTACAGTGTTCCATTCTCCAATAGGTTTTTCTGCGTTTTCTGATTTTACAAATTTACGGTTATCAGGATACGATCCTTGTTCACCATTAACAACAATTGGGGGACCCATTAAAATAAAATCACCAACACTGCCGGTCATTAACTGACATTCGTAACAATACGGCCATACTTTATCTGTACTGTCAGCACTAAAATTGTATAACAAACCGCTATTGTGTGGTTTTTCATCGGGAGTGAATTTTTCATCGCCCCATTTGTATTCAATGGTCACTTTATAGTTTTCGTATTCTTTTTCAGTACAGATATAACCAAATTCACTTCCCTGAATACGGATCATACCATCAACAACTGTGAAAATACCTTCAGGATCGTTTTTCAATCCTTTTTCTTTTAAATTTGTATACCATCCGTCCAGATTTTGACCATTAAATAATTGAATGGTTTGTGATTCAAGCTGCTCGGCAGCTTTTTGTTGACATGATACCAGAACAAATAAACTTGCGATTAAAATTGCAGCATACAAAAATATACGCTTCATCCTGCTCTCCATGGTTTATGATTGATTGTTATTGTATATTAAAAATTTTTAAACAATTCGCAAGGTAAAAATAGGTATTTTCAAGATATCTATCAAGATAGAGTCATTTATCGCTTGAAAATATAAACATGTATTGATTCTTGCAAAATACAATTTTTTATTTAAATTAAATCTAAATCAAGGGAAAGGATTATTTTATGAAACGATTTCAAGTAAATATTTTTATTTTCATGTTTGTTATGTTTGCTAGTATACATGCAAAAAGTATTCAGGAATTTAATGTACTCCCTGAAAATTCTGCCAGAGAAAATAAAATCAATCTGCAAAAAGCCATAGATTGGGCAACAACTACCGGTGCGGCTTTATATGTTGAGCCATGTGAAAATCCTTATCCCATTGAAGGGGGGATTATTTTACGTAAAAATGTTTCTTTGATTGGAGTTCACGGACCTGTTGGCAGGGGAACCCGTCATCCGGACAAGCAGCAACCAGTAGGAAGTGTATTTAGTATAACAGACCGTGATAAGGTTTTTATTACTGTAGAATCTGCTACACAAATTCGGGGTATTCAATTCTGGTATCCTGAACAAACATTGAGTGAACCTGAAAAAATTATAGCGTATCCTCCAACAATACAGGTCTCACAATCTGTCCCTGCACAAGGAGTTACACTTTCATGTCTTACCTTTTATGGTGAATATATAGCTATGGATTTTAACGCATCACACCAAAATCCTTGTGAACAGATTTTATTTGAACATTGTTATGGCTACCCTCTCAGTGGAGAATTTATCCGTATTAATTATTGCTATGACATTCCCCGGTTACTGCATTGCCATATAAATCCTGCAAATCGAAGGTTCATCGATGGTCAATATTCTGTTTCAGTAATTGATGCTGTTGTGGCTAATAATACTTTTGCATATGCAATAGATCATACTGATAACGCTCAAATGATTGATGTGTTTACTTTTGGTACTTTTGGCGGTGCTTTTCTTGGCGCATCTACATATGGTCAATTAACAAATTTCAACTTTGATTGTGTTACTGTAGGCATACAAAAGCTGGGAGATAATACAAAAAATCGAAATTGGCAGATTGCACAGGGTTCTATTATAGCCAATACCGGTAAAGCGATTACAGATATCCATCCGTTTATAATTGAGGGCCAAGGCCATACATCGATCTCGAATGTTGAGGCTTTTTCGGGCGGGAATGCTGCATTAACAACGCTTGATATATCACAGGATTTTATGTTAGTTCGAGGAGATCAAAAACTTACAATTAGTCTTACCGGTTGCCGTATGCGTAATTATAGATCTGGTAATCCTATAACCATTGAAAATACAAATGCATTAATTCAGGCAATGATTTGTATAGATAAAAATGAAGAAATTTACCAGCTACCTTGATTGATTTTGGATCAATTTTCTATTGTTTCTTGATGTACAAGTATTTGAATATTTTACAATTAATTTGTATATTATTAAAATTGATATAAAAATTTTGGCATCATTTATGTTATATACATCAAGTGATGTATTCGTTATTTGAGGTTTTTATTGAATCTGGTTATTATTTTTGGAACCGCTTTTGGTCTGGCAATGGATGCTTTTGCAGTTTCGCTTAGCAGCGGTTTACAATCAGGAAAGATCAAAGTCAGCAACGCTTTAAAACTTGCTTTGTTTTTTGGTATATTTCAAGCGGGAATGCCGATTCTTGGATGGGCTGCAGGTATTCATATTGCTGATTATATTGAAAAATATGATCATTGGGTAGCATTTTTAATGTTACTTGTTATAGGCTTAAAAATGATCAAAGAATCTTTTGAGCCTCCAACTGAACGCCCCAGAAATCCTTTTAATACCAGGTTACTATTCGGGCTTGCCATTGCCACAAGTATAGATGCTTTAGCGGTTGGTTTTAGTTTTGCTTTTGTGAATATCCCATTGTTTCCCTCTGTTATAATAATTGGTTCCGTAACTTTTGTTTTATCCATATTGGGTGTATATCTGGGTAAAGCCTGTGGCTGTTTGTTTGGCAGCCGTATAGAGTTTTTAGGTGGTTTGATATTAATTATTATTGGTGTTAAAATTCTGATTGAGCATTTAACAGCTTGATTAATATTATATTTAATAAAGGTTCTTTTCAGTTTTTATTATAGAATTTTTTGTTTAAATTCTGTGCTTTTTAACAGGAGATATTTTGAAAGTAGCACTGGTTTATAACAAAGATTTAAGCGGGGTTATTAATACCTTTGGTATGCAAAATAAAGAAGTGTATAACCAAAAGGTTGTTAAAAAAGTTGCTTCATGCCTTGAAGCTGGGGGACATAATGTCTGCATTATAGATGGAAATATGCATGTAGTAGAAGCAATTCAAGAATTTATGCCCAAAGTTGTTGAAGGGGAAAGAATGGGCATGGTCTTTAATATGGCGTATGGAATTCAAGGCGAAAGTCGTTATACACATATACCGTCAATGTTGGAAATGCTTGGAATTCCATATGTAGGTTCAAGTCCTTCAGGACATGCGCTTGCCTTGGACAAAGTTATTACCAAGATCATTATGCAAAAGCACGGACTTCCAACCCCCAATTTTTGGGTATATTCGTCTCCAGAAGAAGACATGTCAGATGTTATATATCCGGTTATTGTCAAGCCCAAGATGGAATCGGTTTCTTTTGGTCTCAAAGTTGTGGATAATGAAGATGATTTAAGAGAAGCAGTATCATTTATCCTCGAAGAATTTCAGCAGCAGGCTCTTGTTGAACAATTTATACGGGGAAGGGAATTTGCAGTAGGCCTGTTGGGAAACAATCCTGTAGAAACTTTTCCGGTTCTTGAAATAGATCTGGATAATGATCCTGATGCAATACAACTGGCAGAAGACAAGCTCCGGCGTCCCAAAAATAAAATTTGTCCGGCAGATATTGATCCCGAGCTTGCCCACGAAATGCAATCCCTTAGTAGAAAAGCTTTCCAATCTCTGCATCTTCGTGATTTTTCAAGAGTTGATATCCGATTAGATCAAAATAACAATATTTATTTGCTTGAAATAAATTCCATGGCCAGTCTTGGTATGTCGGGTTCATATGTGCATGCTGCCAATGTAGCAGGTTATGATTTTAGTGCTTTGGTTAATAAAATGTTGGATGTAGCAACAGTCAGATACTTTGCAACATCACAAATTACCAACAACGGTAATATTACAAAAAAGAAAATCCCCGTACCTGTACGCGTTATGGGATTTGTACGCTCTCGGCAAACTCAACTTGAAACCCTGTTAAAACAAATGATCAATACCAATTCTTTTGTTCGTAATGTTGAGGGCGTAAACTCGTTAGGGCAAATAACAGCCAAATCTTTATTACAATTGGGTTTTAAACAGCAAACAATATCCCATATAGAAGTTGGGAATTGTTTGTTTTTCAGTAATACGGAACATGATAATTATGATGTTTTATTACTGGGAAATTTGGATAATGCTACTGCTTTAGCAGGACAACAATTTTTTCATGCAACTGAGCACAAACTTTTTGGTACAGGAATCTGGGAACATAAAGGAGGCCTGGCTGTAATGATAGGTGCATTACAAGCCTTGCGTTTTGTTAGAAAGTTGCGAAACCTGAAAATTGGTATTCTGCTTACCAGTGATGATTCTCTGCAAGGACGGTTTGCCAGAAAGCTTGTTATGGAAAAATCTCAACAAGCTATGAATGTTTTAGGAATTCACGGTGCATTTTTGAATGGTGGAGTTGTAACATCAAGGTCTGGTGCAGCTGTATATTCTTGCCATATGAATTTGAAACATACAGATTCAACTGACAAAGTTGTTCAGGCAACACGTGTATTTACCCGTTTAGTACAAAAATGGACCGAGCTTTCGCGACCTGACGAGGGGCTTGTGATTGCTCCTCATCATATGAGTTTTGAAACCAATATTACAGAGCCATACAGCCACGGGCAGGTAACTCTGAGTGTTCGATTTCAAAATCATGAACAGTTTGTTAAGACAGATGAACAGATCAAGAAATTAATCCCCACTAAATATAAAAAGGATTTTTATTTCCAACTTGAGGGTGGAGAACGTCGTCCGCCTATGATGCAAACTCCTCAGGTTGAAGCGTTATGGAATATAATAAAATCTATTTCAAGTGATCTGGATATTCGAATGCTAAAAGAGCATAGATGGAGTTCCGCGGATATTTGCTTTGTAGATTCCGGTAAATCGATGATAGACGGACTAGGTCCAGCTGGTGTTAAACCTACACATAAATCAGAGTATATTTTAAAGCACAGCCTGTTTGAAAGAACCGTATTACTGGCAATGTGTTTGTATGAATTGTCATCAAATTAATCGGCAACAGGTATGGATATAAAACAAATAGAATCCCGTTTTCGGGAGACATCTGATTCCAAATGTTCCTTTGCAGAAAATGGTATGATTGCCACTCAATCAATTCAAGCTTCAAAAGCTGGCAGCCAGATTTTGAAGGAGGGAGGCAATGCAGTTGATGCGGCAGTTGCAGCAGCGTTTGTTTTATCTGTAACTGAACCCCAGGCAAGCGGATTGGGTGGCCAGACCATGATGCTATTGCGTATTGATGGTAAAGTACTTGCCATTGATGGTTCATCTCGGGCTCCTTCACTTGCACATTCCAGTTCTATTTATGAGTATGACAAGTCTTTGGGCTACCGGGCTACAACTATCCCAAGTACGCTTGCAACATTGTGGTATGTACATGAAAAATATGGATCCCTGGATTGGGCGCAAATATTGGAAAATGCTGTCCATTATGCGGAAAGCGGTTTCCCTGTTACTCCTCTGCAACATAGTTTGTTGGAGAGAGAAAAGGATAAATTTGAACAGGTCATTTCAAAGAGCGGTTTATCATACTTTTATAACGATGGCTCCCTTTACAACGCTGGTGATATATTTAAACAAAAAGATCTTGCACGACTGTTAAAAGAGATTGCAGAAACTGGAATTGAAAGCTTTTACAGAGGTAGTATTGCCAAGCAGATAGACGCGGATATGAGAGAGAATGGAGGATTGCTACGTTATGATGATCTGGCATTAATTCCCTTTCCCATTGAACGTGAGCCGCTTGTGCGTTCGTTCAGAGATGTGCAAATCTATACAATGCCACCGCCAGGATCCGGTAGAACATTATTGTTTACCTTGATGATGCTGGATTGGGTTCCCAAAGAAATTTTATACAAAGATGATGTGACCAGATATTATCTGTTTGCACAATTGATGCGAAAATCATTATTGGAAAGATCTGACCGGCCATTTGATCCCAATTTTTTTCCACAAATTGCAGACAATGCAGATATGCTGGATCCTTTATTTGCACGTGAATGTGTTATGGAGATAATTAAAGATTTTGACAAAGCAATTTTACCATTTATACCTTCTCGGGATGAATTGCATGGAGATACTACTCATTTATCCGTAATCGACAAGGCCGGTAATGCGGTAAGCCTTACCCAATCCATTGAACGTGTTTATGGAAGTAAAGCTGCTGCACAGGGACTGGGATTTCTCTATAACAACTATTTATTTGATTATGAATATGATTATCCGGAACATCCGTATTATTTACGCCCCAATGGGGTGCCCTGGGCTACAGTGAGCCCTTCTTTGTTGTTTCATGATGAAGAATTGTGGATGTCACTGGGAAGCCCGGGAAGTGAGCGGATTATTTCTACATTGGCTTTGTTTTTATCTCGTATTATTGATGAAAACTTGTCCATTGACGAGGCTATGAAAGCGCCAAGATTACATTGTTCACTCGGTGGAAGAGTGAGCCTTGAAGGATCACGAATTTCAGAAAAAGTGATCCAATTTTTAAAAGATAAAGGATTCCGTATTGATATGCGTGAAGATTATTCTTTTTATCTTGGTTGTATTCAGGCTGTAATGTTGTTGCAAAATAATAATGGATTTCAAGGAGTTGCCGATATCCGTCGGGATGGCGCGGCTATTGGCTTTTAAATTTAAGGATGTGTTTAATGAGCAAGTTACCTTTTATAATTTCCATACCCCATGGTGGTACATCAATTCCTAAAGAGGTTAAAGACAACAGCCAAATTGGCCCCCGGGGAATATTTGAAGATTCTGATGCATTTACTCAAGAGATATTTGACCTGAAAGACAATGTGGAAGCTGTGGTAAAAGCGGATATTGCACGGGCATATATTGATGTGAACCGTCATGAATCTATGGTACCCCCGGAATATCCGGATGGTGTCATAAAAACAATTACCTGTTATGAAAAAACGATCTACAAGGATGGATTTTTTCCTGATAATTCCTTGTTCAATGATTTGCTTGATAAACATTACTATCCTTATCATCAAAAAATTGAAAGAACAGTCCGTAGACGTGAAATTGTTTTTGGTTTTGATTGTCATTCAATGGCAGAGACCGGGCCACCTATAGCTCAAGATGCTGGCCAAAAAAGACCAATGGTTTGCATAAGTAATAACAGCGGCCAGGCGTGCGACAATCGAATTACCAGAATATTGGCCCAATGTTTTCAACAATATTTTGGTGTTGATGCAGGAACGGTTATGATTAATAAACCATTTAATGGAGGTTACATTACTTCTGAATATGGTTATAATCCTATTCCCTGGTTACAGATTGAAATTAACCGATCTTTGTATTTACATCCAAACTGGTTTAACTCAAAGACTCTAACTATAGACAACAAGAGATTAGAGAGTTTGAATCATTTATTCCATCGTACGTTGGTTGAGTTTAGTAAACAGATATAATTACTATCTTTACGAGCCGAGTTTGCAGGTTTTTTACTTGAACCGTATTGTTTTTTTTAATATGTTCAAGTATATGGAAACTTTTTTTTATTTGCCAAGTGGAATATACAAAAGTTAAGTGAATCCTTTCTAGTCAAAAGGAGTAGATGATGAAATTATATAATACAATTGCTGTTCTTGTTTTTGTTTTTGCAGCTTCGGGGTTTGCCCAGAAAAACTGGAACACCAATTGGGCAATTGGGCCCCATATTTCAATGTCATTCCCACAGTCCGAATTTGCGGATATATCCAGAAATGGAGAAGGTCTGGGTGCCAAAGTATTTTACCGTGTAGATGCATTACCATACTTCCTTCCACGTTTTGATGTAACCTATCTTTCTTTTGGAGAAAAACGTACCAGTATTTATCAATATGATCCTTATTCATATATTGAAACCCGTAACGAATCATTCCAGTTTTTGCTGGGCCCCCAGTTTGCAACTAAATTGGGACGTTTTTCTTTATATCTCGCTCCAATGGGTGGGTTGTTTACATTTAGAACTATTGAAACAATACCCTATTCTTATGATTATTACTATTATGATTATGGACAACCTTTATCTGATACCAAAAGTAGTCTGACGCGTTGGGGATGGGCATTGAATACTGGTTTTTTATTTGATCTTGGCTTGGGACCGCATATTGATTTTGAATTAAAATATCAAAAGATCGCGAACGCTGTTTCTCACACTGTGGAAGGTCAAAAAGTTAAAAGTGACGCAACGGATTTTGGAGTTAGTGTAGGTGTTGTTTTCTTTATTCGGGAAACTAGAAAGAGAAGATATTAGTATGAAAAAAGACGACAGTTTTCAGGAACTTGTATCACCAGCGGATGTAGAAAAAATTGCAAGTAATTTACACCATGATCCTTTTCAAATTTTAGGGGCACACCAGGTACAGGTTAAAAATACCAAAATGTGGGCTATTCGTGCATGGTTACCTGATGCTAAACAGGTGTTTGTTAGAGATCCTGAAAGTGGAAAAGAAACAGAGATGGTGTCTATCCACAATCCACATTTTTTCCAGCTTGTTATGAGCGGTCGTCGAAAACCTCAAAATTATCAATTTCATGTTATTGCCGAAAATGGACATGAACGCTTTATTCATGATCCTTATATATTTTTACCCCAAATATCTGATGAAGACCTGTATTTGTTTGGTATAGGAGATCATCATAAAATTTATGAAAAAATGGGCGCACATTTCATGACTGTTGATGGAATTGAGGGTGTGCATTTTGCTGTTTGGGCCCCCAATGCAAGAAATGTAAGTGTTGTTGGAGATTTTAACCAATGGCATGGCGGTAAACATCAAATGCGTAGTTTGGGTGGCTCCGGTGTTTGGGAGCTTTTTATCCCCGGAATTGGAACCGAAGTTTATAAATATGAAATCAAAGACCAACAAGGAAACATTTATTTAAAAATGGATCCTTATGGGTTTATGCATGAAAAACGTCCCAATACTGCATCCATAGTTTGTGATATTAATAAATACGAATGGAATGATCAAGAGTGGATGGAAAACCGCCGCAATACCGATCCGTTAACTCAGCCCATATCCATTTACGAAGTACATTTGGGTTCCTGGAAACGTGATCCTTCAAATTCGGATTCTTTTTTATCTTACCGTCAACTTGCTATGGAGCTGGTTGAATATGTTAAAGAAATGGGCTATACCCATATAGAATTGTTGCCGGTAATGGAACATCCCTTTGATGGCTCCTGGGGATACCAGGTAACCGGATATTACGCACCAACAACCCGGTTTGGGAATCCTGAAGATTTTCAATATTTTGTTGATTATTGCCACTATAATGATATTGGTGTTATTGTTGACTGGGTACCAGCACATTTTCCCAAAGATGAGCATGCACTGGCATTTTTTGATGGTTCACATTTATATGAACATGCTGATCCCCGAAAGGGCGAACATCAGGATTGGGGTACATTAATCTTTAATTTTGGACGTAATGAAGTACGGAATTTTTTAATAGCTAATGCTCTTTTCTGGTTTGATAAATATCATATTGATGGTATTCGTGTTGATGCTGTTGCGTCCATGCTATATCTCGATTACTCGCGTGAAGGTGGACAATGGATACCGAATCAGTATGGCGGTAGAGAAAATCTTGAAGCCATTTCGTTTATGAAACGATTGAACGAATTGATTTTTAGCTATTTCCCCGGAGCATTGTCAATTGCTGAAGAATCAACCGCTTGGCCGGGAGTCAGCAAACCCACATATCTTGGGGGACTCGGCTTTAATATGAAATGGAACATGGGATGGATGAATGATTTTCTGACATATTTTGGTAAAGATCCTGTGCACCGTAAATATCATCATAATATGATTACATTTGCTCTCTTGTATGCATTTCATGAAAATTTTATGCTTGTTTTGAGCCATGACGAAGTTGTTCATGGAAAACGCGCCTTGCTGGATAAAATGCCCGGTGATTTTTGGCAAAAGTTTGCCAATCTGAGAGCATTGTATGGTTTCATGTATGGTCACCCGGGTAAAAAATTGTTATTCATGGGATCAGAATTTGGGCAATGGCAGGAATGGCGGGAATCTCAAAGTTTAGATTGGCATCTGTTAGACTTTGAACCCCATGAAAAACTGCAATCCCTGGTAAAAGATTTGAATCATTTAATGCAGAATGAACCTGCTTTGTACAAAGTAGATTTTAACGAGTCAGGCTTTGAATGGATTGATTTTCTTGATTCTGAGAATAGTATCATTTCATTCATGCGTAAAACAGATGATCCCAAAGATACGCTCGTTTTTGTTTGTAACTTTACACCGGTTTATAGAGATAATTATCGTATAGGTGTACCTTTTAATGCTCATTATCGTGAAGTTTTAAATACCGATTCTATAAATTATTGGGGCAGTAATAAAGGAAATCTTGGTGGTATCAATAGTGAAGATAAGCCATGGCACAGTAAACCGTTTTCATTAAATTTGGCAGTACCACCATTGGCCACTGTTATCCTTAAACCCGAGTTGTAAAGAGTATCCCACCTTTACCTGCTTATAAAGGAAACAATACAGCCAGGATTACGTAATAAAATTTGTTTAAATTAACACTACGATGAAGGAATTTTAATGGAACCCGTTATTGAACAGTTACCTAAAAGTGTAACTCATGTAGTAGCAAATGATAAAGACATATATCTTATCGGTACAGCACATGTATCTAAGGAAAGTGTAGAGGATGTTAAAAAAACAGTAGGACATGTTGCTCCTGATTCTATTTGTATTGAACTTTGTAAATCAAGACATCAATCAATTGTTCAGCGTGATAAATGGAAAAACCTCAATATTTTCAAAGTCATTAAAGAGAAAAAAGCAGTATTTTTATTAACTCAATTAATCATGACTTCTTTTTACCGTAAACTGGGTGAGCAGTTGGGTGTAGAGCCAGGTGCTGAAATGGTTGAAGGAATTAAACAAAGTGAAGCTACAGGTGCAGAACTCGTTTTAGCTGACCGTGATATTGAAATTACATTGAAACGTGTTTGGGGATATCTGAATTTTTGGAATAAAATGAAAATGATGTCTCATCTGTTGGCTGGTTTTTTATTTAGTGAAGAAATTGATGATGATATTATAGAAGAGATGAAAAATCAGGACCAATTGGAATCTATATTGGATACTTTTGCCGAGGCTTTTCCTGCTGTCAAGTCAAGACTCATTGATGAGCGTGATGTTTATTTGGCAGAAAAAATTAGAAATGCACCAGGCAATAAAGTTGTGGCTGTTGTTGGCGCCGGCCATGTTCCGGGCATACAAAAACATATTCAAAATGAAAATGATTTAACAGAGATTACTAAACTTCCCCCTAAATCTATTGTACCTACTATTATTAAATGGGGTATACCCGTTGCAATTTTAGCATTATTGGTAATAGGATTTTTTAGAGGTGGTTTGGATCATTCTATTCAATCTATCTATATATGGGTGCTTGTTAATGGTATTCTTTCTGCTTTGGGTGCAGCTCTTGCATTTGCTCATCCGTTAACCATCCTTTCTGCATTTGTTGGTGCTCCCATAACCAGTTTGAATCCTATGATTGCCGCGGGTTGGGTGGCTGGTCTAGTACAGGTTTGGGTTAAAAAACCTACCGTTGCAGATTTTGAAGCCCTTGCCAATGATATAACATCTGTAAAAGGATTTTGGAAAAATCCTGTAAGCAGAGTGCTTTTGGTTGTAGTGCTTGCCAATTTAGGTAGCTCATTGGGTACCTTTATATCTGGTAGCTGGCTTGCAGTTAGAGCATTTTAGGAAAATTTTATATATTATGAATATCAAGTCCCGCTTTTTAGCGGGCTTTTTTTTTGAGGTGAACAATGGATATTATTAATGAGCTGAATGAAAATCGTTTCAACAAGATTGATGATCTATTGGCTTTTATAAGTATATATGATGATGAGAATCGCACCAATGCTTATCTGGATATGTTGTCTCAAAACAAACATTTTATTGAAAATGCTGTTTGTGTTGAGGCCGGTTGTGGATTTGGAATCCTTTCTGAGCATATGGCAAAGTTGGGTGCAAAACATGTATATGCTGTTGATACAAATGTCAAGATGTATCACATTGCTAAAAAACGCCTGGAAAATTATAACAACGTTACGGTTATACATTCTGACATACAAACTTTTGTACCACCAGAACCGGTTGCTGTTTTGGTTCAAGAATTGTTTGGACAAATGTTATATGATGAAGATATTTTGAGCGTGGAAAATCTGCAGTTTAAACCTGCAAAAGTTTTACCCGATCATGCTATACTGCGGGGTGGATGCATTGATTCAAGTACTCTTGAAGATGAAGTAATAGACAAGAATGTACTTGAACAACTTGATGGTGCACTTGTATCCGGTTTATTTGATGATGAAGACATTCAACTGGATTTCCCTGTCATTGAATGGAAATTTGGTAAACCGGTTTTTAATACAATTTGCGATATTTCTAAATATAAAGGGGATGTGCTTTATTTTGGCCTTGAAATATTAAACGATAATCAACCCATTTGCCAGGCGGGTATATGTGATAACTGGTCATATGTTTGGACACCCAGAACCGGGGATCGATTTGAATTATCTTTTCAGCAAATGAACCGAGGTACTGCAGTCTATTTCAATTGGGAAGATTAATATGAATGTTGAAATGACTGTTTATTATCTTGAAATGAACAATAGAAATGAATTTACTCCATCCACCAAAACCGATGATGATTTTTATTCGAAAAAGATTGATGTTCATTGTCCTGAAATAAATAAAATGTTCTATATGGCTGTGGGAAGCCATTGGGACTGGATTGATAAGCTTGAATGGACTGAAGAACAATGGAACCATTATGGTACTGGCCCAGAATTGGAAACATGGATAGGGTATTATAAAAATACACCAGTAGGATATTTCGAGTTGGAACTACAAAAAGAGGGGAATGTTGAAATTGTTTATTTTGGTTTATTAAAGCAATTTATTGGCAAAGGCCTTGGCGGACAATTTCTTACACACGCAATTGAACGTGCGTGGAACACTGGCGCGAAACGTGTATGGCTGCATACCTGTAATTTAGATCATCCTGCTGCTCTTGAAAATTATATCGCCAGGGGATTCAAGTTGTTCAAGACGGAAAAAGAGAATAAAGAAATAAAAGGATAGGCAATCAAGGCATTTCTATTACTGTACCGGTAATGGAATCTCCCTGTTCAGAACAAAGATAATGAATGGTTTGTGCAATTTTTTGTGTGGGTATCCAACCTGAATGGTCAGCATCTGGCATCGCATCAATATTGGATTCTGTTTTAATAATTCCAGGAGCAATTGAATTTACCTGAATATTATCTGATTTGTACTCAATTGCAAGTGCTTTGGTGAGTGTCAATAATCCAGATTTTGAGATCGCATAAGCAGCTCGATTTGGTTTTTGCTGTATTGCTGCCATTGCAGAAATGGTAATAATTTTACCATGCTTTTGTTTTTGCATTTCAGGTAAAACATATTTTGCAAACAAAAAAGCAGATTTTAGATTCAAATTCATCATTGCATCCCAGGTGTCAATATCTGTATCAGCAATTGATTTACCACCGCTGAATCCGCCGGCAATATGTACAAGGATATCAATGGATCCAAATCCCTGAATAATATTCGAAATTGCCATTTTAATTTGTTCAGCGCTTGTTATATCAGCAGCTACTGTCAAAATAGGCAATGGGGAAGTACCGGAGTGTTCAAGCAAACTTAATTTCTCTTTATCCCTGGCAATAGCTGCAACCTGGCTGTCTTTCCTAAAAAGCTCGGTAACCGTTCCCCCCAAAGCTCCGGTTGCACCGGTTATAACTACAGTCCTGTTTTTCATGCCGTTCCCTCACTTGAATAACTTAATTCCATATTATCAAACTGAAGGCTTGAAAGTCTGTGGTAAATTCCCTTAAGTTTTACCAATTCATCATGCGTGCCCATTTCACGAATTTCACCTTTATGCATTACAATAATTCGATCAACAAATTGAATGGTTGATAAGCGATGTGCAATGATGATTGATGTTCTGTTGCTGAGAAGCTTTTGGATAGCGTCCCTAATCAACAGTTCCGTTTCAGTATCAACGTTTGAAGTCGCTTCATCCATAATCAGAATATCCGGATCATAGGCTAGTGCTCTTGCAAAAGATAATAACTGTTTTTGACCCATTGAAAGATTACTGCCTCTTTCATATAAATTATGGTCATATTTTTTTGGCAATTTTTCTATAAACGGAGCAGCATTCACATTTGTTGCTGCTTTTTGTATGGTTATATCATCAATTTCGGGATTTTCAAGTTGAATATTGTCACGTATTGAACCTGTGAAAATAAAATTGTCTTGTTGAACGGTTCCTACTTTATTTCGTAATTCTTTGAATGGGATCTGGCTAATATCCTGGTCATCTATTAGAATAGTTCCATCAATTACTTCATACATACGTGTAAGCAGGCTTGTTAATGTAGTTTTTCCTGAACCTGTTGCCCCAACAATTGCAATCTTTTCGCCCGGTTCAACAGTAAAGGAGACGTTTTTTAATACCGGTTCATTTTCTTTATAAGAAAAATTTACATTTCTAAATTCTATTTTACCTTTTGTAACCGATGGTTCTATTTCATCTTTTAATGTATTTTGCTGAATGGGGGTATCCAGCAATTGAAAAATACGTTCACTTGAGGCCATTGCCGATTGCAGAATATTATATTTATCAGACAAATCCCTTATAGGTTGAAAAAAGCGTTGAGCGTATTGAATAAAAGCAACTACTACACCCAAGGTTACGGCATCATGAAAAACCTGAACACCGCCATACCAAATAATGAGTGCAAGTGCTGCCGTACTCAGTAACTCGATTGTTGGAAAGTATATGGCAAAATATCGGATGGTTTCTATATGCGCCTGCATATGGTCTTTATTGAGTTCTTTAAAATCAGTTTCGTTTTGTGCTTGTCTGTTGAATAATTGAACAATTGCCATACCAGACAGATTTTCTTGCAGAAATGTATTAATTTTAGCTATTCGCACTCTGATCTTACGAAATGATTCCCGAACGCGTACCCTGAATAAAAAGGATGCATAAAAAATAAAAGGAATGATTGCAAATGTTAACAAGGCCAGCTTCCAATTTAAATGCAGCATGGCCGCAATAATTCCTATTAATACAAATAGATCCCCAAATAATGAAACAACGCCGCTAGATAGCATTTCATTCAGGGTTTCAATATCATTTGTAAGACGTGTTACCAGACGGCCAACAGGATTTTTGTCAAAATACGACAAGGGTAACTTTTGTATATGATCGTATACAATTTTGCGGATATCATACATCACATGCTGACCCAGCCATTGCGTGATATATTGATTCAAATAATTGACAATAAATTGAACTGTAATAACTATCAGGTAAACTCCTGATACAAGTGCTAATCCATGTATGTTTTTAGCAGCAATCTCTTTATCAATTGCAATTTTAATCAGATAGGGCCCAGCTAATTCACACAATGCAAAAATTACCAGAAACAGCAATGCTTGTGCGAGTTTCCATTTATAAGGTAATAAAAATGCAAACAACCGTTTAATAAGTTGACTGTCAAGTACCTGACTTATTTTTTCTTCTTCTTTTATGCTCATAATTCTTCAAGTGATTTTTCCAGTAATTGTCGCTGGTATAATTTGAAATACTCACCTTTCCTGTCTAAAAGCTCTGTATGATCACCTTCTTCAACAATATTTCCATCATCTATGACAATGATCTTGTCAGCATGTTTGACTGTTGATATACGATGAGAAACAATTATTGATGTGCAATCCTGCATTACATTTCTCAATCCACTAAGAATTTTTTCTTCCGTATAAGTGTCAACTGCGCTTAGTGAATCATCAAATATTAATATACTGGGTTGTTTAATGATTGCTCTTGCAATAGCAGCCCGTTGTTTTTGGCCACCCGATAAAGTTATACCTCGTTCACCAACTATTGTATCCAATTTTTCAGGAAACTGATCCATATCTGAAGAGAGTTGTGAAACCTGCAAGGCATGTTCCAGAGCTTTGCTGTCAGGTTCGTTAATGCCTAATAGTAAATTGTTTTCAATTGTGTCTGAGAATAAAAAGCTTTCCTGAGGAACGTATCCAATGTTTTTTCTCAATACTTCCAATGGAATTTCACGCAATTCATTGCCATCAATTTTAATTGAACCTTTTTGTATGTCATATAATCTGGGTACAAGGTTTATCAGAGATGTCTTGCCAGACCCTGTTGCCCCTACAATAGCAACGGTGGTGCCTTTATCTATTGTTAAATTTATATTATGAAGGATTTCCGGTTCATCTGCATGATATGAAAAACTAACATTTTGAAATTCAATTTTTCCTTCAATATCCTGAATTGAATGATTTGTTAGTTCATTGTTTTCAAATTCCGGTTTTTCATCCATAATGGCAATGATTCTTTTAACAGAAGCTAAACCTTGCTGCCAAACATTTAAAACCCATCCAAAGGCAATCATGGGCCAGGTTAACATTGCCAGATATGCAAAAAAAGCAACCAAATCACCAATGGTTAATGTTTGATTAATTATTTTCTGTCCACCAATCCACAAAATAATTAACAAACCGATACTGGTTGTGTATTGAATAACCGAGCGGAGCATTGCTCTTATCTTAGCCAAGGCCAGATTTTTGTCTACAAGATCTTTACTTTCTTTGTTAAATTTGGCGATAAATGGTTCTTCACGTGTATAAGATTTTATTACCCGAATACCATTAATGCTTTCTTCTGTTGTAGCCGTAAGTTTGGAAAATTGTTCCTGAATAACTTTGAAAAGTGATTCTATTTTAGATACCAGTTTATATACCAGCCAAATTGAAACCGGTACAATAAGTAATGCCCATAATGTTAGGGTTTTATTTATACTCAGCATGAAGGATATTGTGATTACAAATAGAAAAAAAGTTGTAACCATGTACATTATTCCTGGACCAAAAAGTGATCTGACTGCGTTTAAATCATTGGTTGCTCTTGCCATAAGATCACCCATTTGATTTCTTTGATAAAAAGATTGGGTAAGTCGTTGAAGATGGGTGAAATAATCATTCCGGATGTCATATTCAATTTTTCTGGAAACACCAATAATAGTGTACCGCATAAGAAATCTGAAAACACCTTGTAATATTGTCGCTAGAATGATTATCAGTATATAAGCAAGTAATATGCGGGTAGGAGAACTCATGGAAACATGGGCCAAAAAAGTATCCATCAAAGGCAGCATTGTTTTGGGATCAGCAGTTTTAATATGAGATATATAATCAATGGCGTACTTTATCAGCCATGGATTTAAAACCTGCAACGCTGTTGTAATCAATATAAAAATGATACCAATTGCCAGAATAAATTTGTATTTTTGTATATAATGAAATAAAAAATATAAAGGGGTCGACTTTTTATACATATAGATCCCGGTGATTTTACCTTATAATTGAATTGCAATTTGTCAAAATTAAGATTATCATATTCATATAAAATATAATAACAATTATCGAGTATTCAAATGACAACAAAAAACAAGAACCCATTTATTTCTAATTATTTGTTAATACTTGAAAATTCACCTGTTCCTGCCTGTATTACCGATTTAAAAGGGGAAATTTTAGGGGCAAATTTGAATTTTTTATCAAATATTATTGATAACAAGGTTCCCTGGTTGGGAGAAAATATTGAGAATTTATTTAACATTAAACTAGATTTTGAATCCAATTCCCCACAAACCACTGATATTTTCAATGTGGACCAATTATATAAAGTGGATTATAATAAAATAATTAATAAAGAAATTGAAATAATCGTCTTTTATTTCTCACCAATACATACTCATGAATTATATGAATTGGGAAACATTCGCTCTGCATTTTTGAATTTGACTGATCAGTTGGAAGAAGCTGTATTTTTAACAGATATTAAAGGTAATATCATTTTTGCAAACAGTGCCTTTTGTTTACAAATGAAATCATCTCGGCACGAATTATATCAACAGCATTTTATAAATTTACTGAAAAAGTCACTGACTCGTACTATTGATGATGATTTTCAAAACCTAATTTCTGATTCCAGAGAATTTAAATTTATTTATGATATAGAGTTTGATAATAATCAAACCCAATGGTTTGAAACAAAATGCATGCCTATTAAAAAGGATAGTATTGTAGGTATGATAGCTGTCGCTCAGAATATTTCCCACAAGTATTCTCACGGACGTATTATTGACAGGTTTATTAATATTGATCAAACAATTGCCAATATTACTCAAATTTTATTTGAAACTGATGATTTTGAGTATTGTATTGGTGAGATGGGAAAAACAGTTAATGTTGACAGAGTAACCGTTGTAACATTCAATGACAAGAATCAAGTCTCTAATTTACTAGAATGGTGTAAAGAAGGGGCATTGTCAATTCGTGAACAATTACTTGATCTTAAATTTAACCCATTTGAGTGGGGAAGAGATAAATTGTTTGCCGAAAGAGTTATTGTCATTTCTGATGTGAACCAATTGCCATCTAATGCACAATATATTAAAGATTTGTTGCTGGAAATGGGTGTAAAATCACAAATTGTTTTACCATTGGTTATAGATAAAAAACTCGTTGGGATTATTTTCTTTGATGAAACCAAACGCAGCAGAGAATGGATGGCATTTGAAATAAATTTATTCCAGGTCTTTGCAGACATGATTAAAATATATTTCTTTCGAAACCAAATGTATGACACTTTGCTTGATCAGGAGCTCCATTTTCAACAACTTGTTGAAAATGCTCCTATTGGTATCGGTATCTTTGATGGTGATGGCGTATTTCAACATTTGAATCAATTTGCTGTTGAAATGATTGGTTATGATACTCCTGACCAGGCGCAAAAAGACAGGTTCAGTATTTTTGACTTTTTACTTCCAGATCAATTCGATATTGTTAAAGAAAATATTGCAAGTGTATTAGAAACCCGCAAGCCGTTAAATTCTGAATATAATGTTAAAAATATTAGAGATGAAGAAAGAAGAATTGAAACCAGCACATCTGTATTGTTGAACCGTAATCAGGAATTTATTGGTTTACTTGCTTTTTTCAAAGATATAACAGACAAGACGAAAATGGAAAAAGATCTTGTTGATAATGAAAAAAAATACAGATCTCTGGTAGACTCTTCATTATTGGGTATCGCTTTAACTGATCTGGATGGACGCGTTATTCAAATTAATAAAAAATGTGCCGAAATGTTGGGATATTCAAGTAGAGAAGAATTAATAAATGATAATAAACGTTTTTTTGATTTCATAGTACCTGAACAGCATGATCTCGCAATTAAAAATCTTGAAAAGCTCAACTTTAAAGGTTCTTATAACAATGTTGAATATAATCTTTTACGTAAAGACGGCGTGACTATTACTGTTGAAGTGGATGCAACCATTTTGACTGACCAATATGATAAACCCGTAGCAATAACCGGGTTAATGCGTGATGTGACTCTTGAAAAAGATATTTTGGGGAAATTAGTTGAAAGTGAAAAGCGCTACCGCACACTTGCTGAAGCGGCGAAAGACAATATTTTCATTGTAGATAAAAATGATGTCATTATATATGTAAATGATTATGCTGCATCAAATTTTGGAATCCATCCGGAAGAAATGATGGGGCAATCCCGAAAAAAATATTTTGATTTCAAGGCATCTGAACGTCAATTAAGTCGTTTACAACTTGCATTAAAAACCGGTAAAACTTTGTATTTTGAACACCAATCTGATATGCCGAACAAAGATGTGTGGTTGGGTACGCAACTGGTTCCTATGATTGATGAGAATGGTGATTATTATGCAGTATTGGGTATTGCACGGGACATTACTGAGCGAAAAAAAATTGAAGCAGAACTTGTTGAAAGTAAAGAAATATACCAGATTCTTGTTGAAAATCAGGCCGACCTTGTTGTCAAGGTAGATCTGCATAACAAGTTTCAATTTGTTAGCCCTTCATATTGCAAAACTTTTGGGAAAACAGAAAAGGAACTTTTGGGTAATAGCTTTTTCCCACTTGTACATCAAGATGATCGTGAACATACCGCCAAAGAAATGGAAAAATTGTTCAGTCCACCATTTAAATGCTATGTTGAGCAACGGGCAATGACTGTGAATGGCTGGCGTTGGTTCTCGTGGATTGATACTTCAATTATGGATAATAATGGTGAAATCAATGCAATTTTGGGTGTTGGTCGTGATATAACCGAGCAAAAGCGGATAGAAGCAGAATTGAGATCAAGTGAGGAACGTTTCCGCGAACTTGCAGAGCTTTTGCCGGAAATAGTATTTGAAATGGATATAAATGGAAAGCTGAATTTTGTTAATCAACACGCTCAACATGTTACCGGCTTTACCCAGAAAGAATTTGAAAAAGATTTTTACTTGTTTGATTTGTTTATTGATTCTGATCGTGAAAAGGCCAAAAAGAGTATAAAACACTTGAGTAATCAAGGCACTATGACTCATGAATATACTGCACTACGTAAAGATAAAACGATTTTTCCGGTAATAATGCGTTCATCTCCAATTCTTAGGGAAAAAACAGTCATTGGTTTACGTGGTATCATTATGGATGTTTCTAAACTCCGTCAGGTTGAACAAGTGATTAAAGAATCAGAGCTTCGGTTCCGTAATAGTATTGAACGATCTATTGATGGATATTTTTTCATCAATAAAGATGAACAAGTAGAATATTTAAATGAAAACTGTGAGAAAATTTTAGGTCTGACTTTGGAGCAGATAAAGTCAAAGGACTTTGCTCATTATTATCCCGATCCTAAAATGGATTATGTTAAAAAAATGTATGGGCAGGTAATGGGAGGCAAGAGCATTAAATGGCATCAGCTTGAATTGGTTAATGAATATGGAAGACCCTACTGGATTGGATTTAATGCCAGACGCGTTGTTGAAAATGGTATAGTAAAGGGAGTAGAAGGATTTATTAAAGATATTTCAAAACAAAAATATGCTGAACGTGAATTGAAAAATAGTGAAGCAAGATATAGAACCTTGTTTAAAAATATTCCTTATGAGATTTTTAGCCTGAGTGTGCATGGGCATTTTCAAAATGCGAATAATCAATTTATAAACAAATGGGGAAATGTACTTAAAAAAAGGCCAGCTGATGTTTTGAATCAATATGAATTTGTTGAAGCTATTGAACTATCAATTAATGAAATTAAAAAAGTCAACACTTCAGTTGTAAATGAATTTTTTATAGGCAGTGATGAAGAGGCGTTGGTTTATAATCTCATACTCAGTCCTATCATTACTTTGGATAATTCAATAATTGGTTATATAGGAATGAATATTGATATTACCGACCAGATCAAAGCAATTGATGCCAGCAGAAAATTTTCAGCCAGGCTTGTACAGTTTCAGGAAGAAGAGCGTGAAAAAATATCAAGAGAAATTCATGACTCGTTAGGTCAAATGTTAACGGCTTTAAAATTTGAGATCTCTACTGTATCCTCTTCGTTGGATAATAATATTGATAAAGCTAAAAAAATGCTTTCAGAATCCAAATCCACACTTAATAAAGCAATAATTGAAGCCAGAAATCTATGTAGTGAATTACGTCCGCAATTGCTTGATGATTTTGGATTAGAGATTGCAATTAAAGATTTTGCCAAAGAGTTCGCCGGGAAATGGGGGATTCAAGTAAAGGTTAAAACTGAACCTGTAACAGAATATTTATCAAAAGAAGCTGAAATCGCGTTTTATAGAATCATTCAGGAAGCTTTAAATAATGTATTAAAATATGCAAAGGCAAATCAAGTTTTTATTGAACTTTTGAAAAAAAATGATCACATTACTTTATCCATAATAGATGATGGTATTGGTTTTGATGTTTTAAACCATAAAAAGATTGATGGTTCATTGCATTTTGGCATCATTGGTATGCAGGAACGAATTGATTTTCTAGAGGGTGAGTTTAGTTTAGACTCAGTGCCAGGTAATGGTACTACAATTATAGCAAGTGTTCCAATAACCAAAGGGGATCATGGCAAAATTTAGTATTATTTTAGTAGATGACCATACAATGGTCCGGGAAGGTTTACGACAATTGTTGATGACGTTTCCCGATGTTTCTGTTATTGCTGAAGGTGGTAATGGGTATGAAGCCATTGAGCTTGCTCAAGAACATCAACCTGATATCATGATTATTGATATTTCAATGCCTAAATTGCGAGGTGTGGAAGCTATAATAGAAATTAAAGCAGTCTCCCCGGAGACCAAAATTCTAGTTTTAAGTATGTATGATCATGAAGAATATATCAAACAAAGTTTGAAAAATGGTGCTTCAGGCTATTTGTTGAAAAATTCTGCATCTGAAGAGCTCATGACTGCAATTCAACAGGTAACTCGAGGAGAGATGTATCTTAGTCCTCCTATTTCTCGTCAGATTGTCAGTTCCTGGGTGTCAGATACAAATTTATCCGGGGCTTCCGTTGAGAGTCCTTTAACGAACAGGGAAGCACAGGTCCTTAAATTACTGGCAGAAGGTTACAGTAATAAACAGGTTGCTGAAATGCTTCATGTTTCAATCAAAACTGTTGAAACGCATCGTTACCGTATCATGGAAAAATTAGAATTGGATAATTTTGCTGCACTTGTTAAATATGCAATAAAATCGCAGCTTGTAGAATTGAATTAAAACGTAACTTGTTTAAAAAGCTATTGCGTTTCTGGATTTAAAATGTTAAATTGATTTGATTGTAATACCGAGCGTCCACCCCCCGCAATTGGTGACCCCCCTAAACCGATTGTCAGGACGTCTCGGTATTTTTTTTAACATGAAAGAACATTTAGAGGATAAATGAAGTTTTTAAAATATTTTGGGATTTTTTTATTACTAGTTGTCGCTTGTACTCCTTTAAAACAAGCAAATACTTTATATGAGTCAGGTGATTATCGACAAACCATTTCAATTTGTAAAGCAGCACTTGAAAAAGATTCTACAAATACTGATGCAATGAAATTGATTGCAGATTCTTATATGAAATTGGAAAACCTGGATAGTAGCTTTGTTTTTTATAAAAACATTTTGACTTATTTACCTGATGATGCAGTATCAAAAGAAAAAGTTGCCAGAATTCTTGCAGTTAAAGGTGATAGTCTGAATCAAAAAAACGACTATTATAAAGCTATAGAACAATATAAAGATGCATTGTCATATGATCCCAACAGTACATTGATTATTAAAAAAATTGCAGAATCTTATCTTCAAGCTGGCCGTCATGAAGATGCTAAAAGTTGGTTTGAAAAAATTAAAAATTCTGCTGATTCGGTAAATGTTGCTATAAAGCTGGATTCTCTTGAGCAATTCAAAGACAAAGCATCTGAACATTTGCAGGCAGGCATTGCTTTCAAGAAAAAGAAACAATATCGAAATGCCATGAAAGAGATAGATAAAGCTCTGGAATTAAAACCAGACTTTAAAGAAGCCAAATATCAAAAATACATGGTTACTGCATTACCATTATTTCGCAAAGGTGATAAAAACGGTCTTTGGGATGCTATTGTTGCTTTTGGCTATGCATCTGCTTTATTTCCTGAACGCGCTGAACCACATTATTATATGGGAATGTCGTACAATAAAAAAGATCGTGATGAATATGATAATGCTATAAGCGAATTTGAGCTTGTTCTCAAAAACGATCCAGATGGCGATTTTGCTAAAGATGCAAAGAAAAAAATATCAGAATTAAAAAAACGTAAAAAGAAAATGCAGGATTTTCTAAGTCATTAAGAGATTATTATGAATATAGATAATGAAATTTCTAAAGAATTAAAAGAATTAACCCTTGAAAATGTTGAACTGTTTGATAGAGATGTTACAGATGGTAAAACACGTGAATTTTACGAGTCTTGTGAAATCAAGCGCGCCACTGTGTATCGAAACAAATTACTGGGAAGTGTAGGTACATTTGTTCAAGGGCATGATGTTCAAGTTAGCTTGCATCAAAATGAAATATCATCTACCTGTACATGTTCAGAATCCCGTCAAATATGTACTCATGCTGTTGCATTGTTGTATTCCTGGATCTTTGATGGTAAAGATTTTGTTAATGTTGCCAATATTTTAAAACAGCTGGAAGAATATGACAAAGAAACACTCTTGCAAATTGTTAAGAATATCATTCAAAACTTTCCTCAATTCATCGATGTCTTTTTGGCAAAGGATAAAGCAGATTGGGATGAAATAGATATTGACCCTTTAACCTGATTTTATTATCTTAAAATGTTCCGCAAATACCCTTCAACGTGGTATTATTGTTGCATAATATTTTTTTAATAAATTTGCAGTTTAGATTATTGCAAATTTATGTTTTTTATGTATATATAATAAAATATGAAAGCTCATCCACAAATACATAATGTATTGAGCTAAAGAACTGACTGGTTAAAAATCTGTGGGTGAAAATGGATACTCGAAAACATTATAATATCATTGTTGTTTTACTTTGCTGGATATCAATTTCCTTTGCAAATCCCCAATTCCCCGTGCCTAAGCAATTGGAGCCCAATGTAGAATTCTGGGTCCGCATTTTCTCATTATATTCAAAAAGTGAAGTTGTTATTCATGACTCTAACCATCCTAAAGTTGTATATGATATTGTAAATTTGAATGATTACTTTAGTCCTGAAACATCCATGCGCAACAAGTGGAAAAAGATAAATGCTATAATAGATCAATATCAGGCAATATTACAAAAGCTCGACAAGATGGGTTCTGTTAATATTTCCACATTAACCAATAAAGAGTTGGAAGTATATTTATTATGGCTTGAAGATGAATCTCCTAATAAATATAAAAATGCAATTCAAGATATTAGAGGGCAAAGAGGGCTTAAAGAAGATTTTATGGCCGGCATTCAGCGTTCTGGTAAATACCTGCCTGAATTTAAAGCTATTTTTAAAAAATATGGTTTACCTGATGAATTGGTTTATCTACCTCATGTTGAATCTTCTTTTGCCAATAGAGCATATTCAAAATATGGCGCAAGTGGTGTTTGGCAATTTATGCGTTCCACCGGTCGTCTTTATATGAATATCAATCATTACGAAGATGAACGACTTGACCCTTTTGCTGCGACAGATGCAGCCGCTCGTTTATTAAAAAGCAATTATCAGTTGTTAGGTTCCTGGCCATTGGCTATTACTGCTTATAATCATGGCCCCAATGGTATGAAACGAGCAATGAATAGATATAAAACCAAAGATATTGGTGTAATTGTTGAAAATTATAAAAGCAGAACGTTTGGTTTTGCGTCCAAGAATTTTTATGCTGAATTTGTGGCAGCAATCAGAGTCCGTCAAAACTATCAGCATTATTTTGGAACTTTGGAATTTGAAAAACCTGATACCTATACATTATTCAAGGTTCCTGAAACTGCTACTATAAAAACAATCAGTCAAAAATTGGGTCTAAACTCTTCAAGTATTTTAGAATTGAATCCTGCCCTTCACAAAAAAGTTGTGGATTCTTCCCGGCAATTACCTAAAGATTTTGAACTTCGTATACCCGAGTTGTTTCATTATGATCCTTATCTTTTATATTCAGGTGTTTATTCAAAGTTTAATAATGATTTGGACCAATGGGTACAGTTGAATGATTATTCTTATTTATTAACAGATTTAGCTACAATGACGCAATCTTCAACTTTGGTATTTCAGTTAAAAGATGTTTTACCTGAAAATACCGCTTTTACAAGCATTCAAACAAAAATCTCGGACCCCGGATTTTATGATTTTATTAATCCTGATCATATTCAGGAATCCCCGGTACCCACTGGTAAAACAGCTTTAATGGTTACAGACAATATTATAAAGCCGGAAAAACCTAAAAGTCCTAGAATTCCAGCCAAGCGGTCCATAAATCAATCCAAAGCGATTGTGAGAAATGCTCCAGATTCAATGTTTTTCGCATATACCAATACAACACATTTGGGACCAGAACTGCCAGAGGCATTTGCAGAAAATATTGTTGTTCCTTTTGAACATATAAAAAAATCTTTGAACTTTGAAATTCAAAATTCAAAATGGATCACGGTTTTACCAAATGAGACGCTTGGTCATTATGCTGACTGGTTAAATGTCTCTTCAAGACATCTTCGCAAGCTGAATCGTATCAGTTATAAAAGTAGCATACATGTTGGGCAAAAGTTGAGGATTGATTTTGTAAATCAATCCAAAGAAGATTTTGAATCCAAACGTCTTGAATTTCATGACAATCTTCAAAAAAAATTCTATACTGATTATTCTATTGTTGGAACAAAGAATTATCAGATAAAGTCAGGTGATAATATATGGTATCTCTGTAAATATAAATTTAATGTTCCATATTGGCTGGTTGCTTATTATAATAAGGATTTGAAATGGAATAACCTTAAACCCGGTGATGAAATTCAAATTCCCATAATCAGTCCATATGCCCATACTAATTCATCACATTACAGAGGATAAAAAGTAGTTTGAGTATTGAGCAACGCATATTTGAATTAAATAGTAGTATTTATTGTCCTCAACTTCGTTCCGGAATTGATTTCACCTCAACCAAACAAAATGGTATTCAATATATTGTACTCTATGATACCCTTGATATCAGTGATACTGAATTATTAATTACTCAGGATTATGCTTATTTATTACAATTTTTTGATGGTTCTCATTCAAAAAAAGATATTTGGGAAATCTATAAAAAGAGTTTTGATGAAAATGTGCCTGAAACCAAGATTCAGGAGTTTATCAAACATCTTGATCAATCTTTTATGCTGAATTCACTGCAATTTTCTCAAGAACTGCAGAGAATTAAATCAGAATATCGTCAATTGCCTGAAAGATTGCCTTCGTGTGCAGGCAGCAGTTACCCGTCTAACGCTGTTGAACTTGAATCTTTTTTAGATGATTTGTTTAAAAATACAAATTCTACTTTTATACAGCCTTTTGATAAATCTCCCAAAGCTATCATTGCTCCACATATTGATCTACAACTGGGTGCCAAAAGTTTTGTACATGCCTATCATTGTTTAAAAGATAAAAGCGGTGCCGATTTATATATTGTATTTGGAATAGGGCATATGGGGTTAAAGAATTTGTTTGCGTTAACTGAAAAAGATTTTAAAACTCCATTGGGTACTGTAAAAACTGACAAGAATTTAGTTAAGCAAATATCAAGTTCATCACAAACGGATTTTATGGATGATGAATTTGTCCATAAAAATGAGCATAGTATTGAATTTCAAACTGTATTCTTGAAATATCTTAATCCCGATGCTAAAATATTACCTGTATTGTGTTCTTTTTCTCCAATGATTTTTGAAAAGGGATTTGAACATTATAAACTTATTTTTAATGATTTTGTTACCAGTTTGAAACAGGCTCTAAGTACATACAAGGGGAGGGTTTGTTACATCGCAAGTGCGGATTTTGCGCATGTTGGGCAAAATTATGACAATACACATAATGTTGATAAATCCTTTTTAACTAGAATGAAAGCTAACGATAACGCATTAATACAATCACTCATTGGTTGGGACAATGAGCGATTTCAGGAAATTATTCAATCTACTAACGATTTTTACCACATTTGTGGATATTCAGCGATTACCACGCTTTTGGAGCTTTTAACGCCCGAATCGGGGCATCTAGTTGATTATCAAACTGCAGATATGGGAAATAACTCTTTTGTTTCTTTTTCAAGTCTTGTTTTTTATTAAAAAATGAAATAATCAATTTAAAAAAAGTGTTGATTTTAATAGTTGGTGTTATTATTTTGTAAAACGTAACACGAAGGTGGAATGATATGAGCAGCCTCAGCCGATTCGGTGTATCATTAGATAATGACTTGTTGAAAAAATTTGATAGCTTGATAGAACAAAAAGGTTACGCGAACCGTTCAGAAGCTATCCGTGATCTTATTCGTGATTCTTTGGTTAAAAGTGAATGGGAAGATGAAGAGCAGGACACCATTGGTACCATTACAATTATATATAATCATCACAATCTGCAGATTGATCAAAAGAAAACCGAAAAAGAACACCACCATCATCATCAAATTATATCAACCATGCATGTCCACCTTGATCATGATCATTGTTTAGAAGTATCCGCAGTAAGAGGTAAGGCCAGAGACGTCCGTAAAATTGCCGATACCATCATCGGCATGAAGGGAGTAATCCATGGAAAACTGGTTACTACCACAACAGGTAAAAATTTAAAATAATCCACTAACGCGGAGGAAAACAGATTGAAAAAAACTACAATAGTAGTATTGACCCTTTTTATTTTATCATTTAATATATTCGCTGAAAATACAGTAGGTACTAAAGATTCTGTAAAGTATGTTTTTAATCCTGTCGTTGTAACCGCAACAAAATTTCAAGGTCCACAAAAAGAGATTGCATCCAGCATAACAGTTATTGATCAGGCTGCTATTGATCATGCAACAACAAACTCTGTTCTCGAGTTGGTAAGTGAACAGGCCCCTGGTGTGCACATTACTGAAAAGAACATCATGGGATATGGAGTTGCTTCAGGAGCAGCAGGAGGGATCAGTATCCGTGGTGTTGGCGGTTCTCCGGTAACCGGTGTATTGGTTCTGAGAGATGGCCGTCCCGATATCATGGGTATGATGGGGCACCCTATACCTGATGCTTATTCTTTGGATGGCGTAGAGCGTGTTGAAGTTGTTCGTGGCCCGGCTTCCTTTTTGTACGGAACCAATGCAATGGGTGGAGTCATTAATATTGTATCCAGCAAAGTTAAAAAAGATGGTTTTACTTCTCGTATATCCGGTGGTATGGGGAACTATGGAATTCAAAAATTGTCTGGATTTCATGGCGGAAAGTTTGGTGGTTTTGAATATTATGTAACCGCTGCTACTCGCAGTAATGATGGACATCGTGATTATTCAGGATATGAAGGCGATTTTTATACTGCTCATGCAAGTTATCAGGTATTAAAATCTACAAATATTGCTTTTAATGCCAACCTTTCAAATATTTACATGTTTGATCCCGGTACTGAACAAAGTCCCTTTACAGATCACTGGTATGATTTAAAACGCTCGGGTGCTGATTTAACCATTGATCACAAAAGCACTCTGGGTGAATCCTTTTTAAAACTTCATGGAAATTTTGGCAAGCATAAAATCTATGATGGATGGCGTTCAAATGATGAAACCATTGGTGTAATGTTTTATCACAACATTGAACCCTTTACCGGCAATATGACCACTGTTGGTTTTGATGTGAAACAATACGGTGGTGATGCTGAAGAATCGTTAGGGCAGGTTGGATATATTGATTATTCTGAACATTCAATCTCAGAATGGGCACCCTATATTCATACTCAGCAAATGATTATTCAAAATATTATAGCATCTGCCGGTGTTCGTATGGAAAATCATGAATTATATGGCCAGGAAATGTTACCCAAAGTAGGTTTGGTGATTCGTCCTTTTACCCATTCATCATTAAGAATGTCAGCAGCAAAAGGATTTAGAAGCCCTGCAATCCGTGAACTTTATGTATTTCCACCCAGAAACGAAGAACTTGATCCTGAACGTATGTGGAACTATGAAGTTGGTGTTGGTCAGGATCTTGGCAATAGTTTAAATGTAGAAGCAAGTTTATTTCGTTCAGAAGGCGAAAATATGATTAGAACCGTTATGGGACAAACCGGCCCAAGCTTTACAAATTCCGGTGAATTTACCCATTCCGGCTACGAAATTTCTGTTAAATGGTTGCCTATTGAAAAATTGCATATTACTACCAATTGGGCTAAACTCGATTTGGGTGATGAAACTCGCGAAACACCTGGTAAAAAATTATCAGCAACTGCATCTTATGCATTGCCATTTACGAGTTTATCAGCAACCGTTGTACACGCAATGGATATATATGGAAGTGATAATCGTTTAACTCCCATGGAAGATTATACACTTTTACATGTATCCGCTTTGATTAATCCTCCTATACCTTTTATCAGTTTCAAAGTATCTGCCAGAAATTTACTGGATGCGGAATACCAGACTATTTATGGCTATCCCATGCCCGGTAGAACTTTGATGTTTGATATGAATGTAGGAATCTAGGTATGTCACATTCCAGATATTTAACACTGAGCGCAATGTTTATTGCGCTTGGTGTTTTGTTTCCGATTGTTTTTCATGCAGCAGGCATTGGCAATATCTTTTTACCCATGTTTTGGCCTGTAGCTGCTTCCTTGTTTTTTTTACCACTTTATTTTGCATTGGGTGTAGGTGTGTTAACACCTTTGTTATCATTTCTCTTAACCGGAATGCCTCCAATTTCTCCACCCATAATTTATATTATGATCATTGAATTGTTCACATTAACTCTAGCAGGTGGATTGGTTTACAAGTATACCCGGTTGGGTGTGTTTTGGGTTTTATTGCTGGCGTTTGTTGCTTCCCGATTTTCTTTGTTTCTGGCTGTTGTACCCCTTGCCAAGATGCTTGGTCTTCCTCCGGGTTTAGCAACAATAGCATATTTGTTAAAAGGTCTTCCGGGAATTGTTTCTATTTTATTTTTTGTAACCATTGTTTTGCAGCGTATTAAACATGAAACGGTTTGGAGAAATCGATCATGACTCATCGTGAATATTTTAATTCAATTGCTACTCGCTGGGACAATATCGCGAAACCCAATGACGAACTTTTTAACTATATGAACAAGTTTGGAATTAATAATGGGGATTATGTTTTGGATATTGGCGCCGGAACAGGTCGTTTAACTCAACATCTTTATCCTTTGGTTGGTAAAAAGGGGAGAGTGGTTGCTGAAGATATATCTGATAATATGCTTAAAATAGCGCGTCAACATATTCATTCTGATAATTGCGATTATACTTGTTCTGATGTTATGGCATTACCCTTTCAACCAGAATCTGCAGACAAGATTGTATGTTTCTCTGTGTTTCCGCATATCCCTACTCCGATTAAAGCAATACATGAACTGTACAGAGTTTTGAAAAAGGGCGGTAAAATGCTTGTATTACATACAAGCTGTAGTCGCAAATTAAACAAGATGCATGCATCTCTAGAGGGGGTAGTCAGTCACGATGTTTTGCCTCATTCAAAACAACTGAAAGACATGTTGACTCTTGGTGGATTTGAATGTACAGGAATAGATGAGCATCCTGATCTTTATTGGGTAGAAGTGATCAAACCATAATCCTTGTATTTTCCTACCAGTTTTAAATTATTATGTATTGTCCCTAATTTTGCCTATATTATAAAATGTTGTAACTGTTAATATATTATAGGATGTATAATGTTTCGCGCCATACTTTTTGATCTGGATGATACGCTTATAGAAAATGATATGCAAAGCTTTTTGGATGCATATTTCAAATCACTTGCCCCCAGAATTCAACCCTATTGTAAAAATGTAAATTTTATTGATGCTATATACAAATCCAGTCGTCCATTATTCAAGATGAAAAATTCCAATACGGTTTTAATTGATGTGTTTTATAATGAATTGAAAAACTATACAGGATTAGAGCCGGATGAAATGCATAAATTATTTTTAGAATATTATGATAATGAATATAGATCCATAGATGTTATTAAACCTGTGCCCGGTGCAATTGACTGTTTGCATAAAGCTGCTGAGATTGCTGAAAAAATTGTTGTAGCAACAGTACCCATTTTCCCCAAGATTGCTATTAATATAAGGCTTGAAAAAGGGGGGATTACAGATTTTGATTTTGACCTGATTACCGGTATTGATGAAATGCACAGTTCAAAGCCACACAAGAGTTACTTTGACGAAATTTTGAAAAAGATTAATTGTAAGCCCGGTGAATGTTTGATGATTGGCAATGATCATATAGATGACCTGGCAGCACAAAAAGCAGGGATACGTACTTTTCTGGTTACCAATTTTCAAAAGAATAAAGGTAAAAGCAAATTTAAACCTGACAGGGAAGGATCAATGGATGATCTGTTAACGTATCTCAGTTTATTAGCGTAAAAAAGCTATTATATGCGATTCTTCAATTTCTCTGGTTTTTAAGCAATACCGATAAACACCGCTCTTGACTGGATTTCCCTGATTATCATTTCCATCCCAAAGAAAATCATGTGTTCCTGGTTCCAATTCCGCAGCTACAAGTGTGTTAACCTTGTTCCCCTTGAGATCAAAAATACATAATGTTACAGATTCAGGTTTTAACAGAGTAAAACGCAAAACCCTTTGTTCAAATGGGTTTTGTTCATTTTTTTCCAGAATAAAAAACGGATTTTTATTCTCTTGAGTAATTTGAACCGTAACATTAGACTCTTTATCTTTTGCAAATCCATTCATGCTGCAAAAGACAAAAATCATCAATACTGTAATAAATAAAATATTATTATTCATTTCCCCAACTCCTACTACTTGTTATAATAATCTAATACAAAATATATGCCAAATGTGTTGAGTAATGAAAAATAAATATTTATTGATTTTATTAAAGTTATGAAGGTATGTGAGATGGAGGGAAGAATGAATGGTATGAAAATGCCTCATACCTGTGAATAATTGTTGCACATTGTGTCATAAAATAAACAAGGCCCTGGATAATTTGTCCAGGGCCTTTATGATTAAATCAATTTTTCACAAACAGATTTGGCCTGCATAAAGAGACCCAGATAATCAAATCCACCTGCTTTGGAATCTGTACCGCTCATGTTAAAACCACCAAAAGGATGAGCTGCAACCATTGCTCCGGTACATTTTCTATTGATATAGAGATTACCCACAAAGAATTCTGATTTTGCTTTTTCAATTTTATAACGGTTTTTCGTATACACAGCTCCGGTTAATCCGAATTCGGTACTGTTTGCCAATTGAATAGCATCATCAAATGATTTTGCTTTAAGAATAGCCAATACAGGACCAAAGATCTCTTCCTGATCAATACGGCTGCCAGGTTCAACATCTTTGAATACAGTAGGCTCTATAAAATATCCTTCATCAGATATCTTTTTCCCACCTGTTAATAATGTATGTTCTTTTTTACCCAACTCGATATATGAAAGGATTTTTTCTTCAGATGCTTTATTGACTACCGGACCCATATAGTTTTTAAAATCTTCAACATTACCAACGGTTAATTTCTTTGTTTTTTCAACAACCAGATTTACAACCTTGTCGTATATATCTTCAACAAGTATTGCTCTTGAACATGCTGAACATTTTTGACCCTGAAAACCGAATGCTGATGCTACAATGTTTGTGGCTGCATCTTCAAGATCTGCTTCACTGTCTACTACAATTGTATCTTTACCACCCATTTCCGCAATTACTCGTTTTACCCAGATTTGTCCCGGCGATAATTTTGATGCCAATTCATTGATACGAAGCCCGACTTCTTTGGAACCTGTAAAACTAATGAATCGTGTTTTGGGATGTTCTACAATATAGTCCCCGATTTCACTTCCACTACCCGGAATGAAATTGAGAACACCTTCGGGCAATCCGGCTTCTTTCATGATTTCAACCAACAAGTAGCCAATTGCAGGGGAATCGCTTGCAGGTTTTAATAAAACTGTATTACCGGCTACAATTGCGGCAGTTGTCATACCTGTTAAAATTGCCATAGGAAAGTTCCATGGGGGAATTACAGCCCCAACACCCAGAGGAATATAACTCAACTGGGGTACTTCATTTGGAAAGGGGAGAACGCCCTTGATCTCACTCCAACGGATCATTTCCCGGGCGTAAAAATCCATAAAGTCAATGGCTTCTGAGGTATCTGCTTCTGCTTCCAGCCAGTTCTTTCCGGTTTCATAAACCATCCAGGCATTGACTTCGAATTTACGTTTACGCATGATCTGGGCTGCTTTTAATAGCACAATTGCCCGTTCTTTGGGGGCTACCCGTTTCCATTTGTCAAACGCAGTTAATGCTGCTTCCATGGCCATGTCTACTTCTTTAATACCGGCTTTGTAGAATGTGCCAACAACCTGATCTTTTTGTGACGGATTGTAACTCTTGAATGTTTTGTCGCTTTTTACATCTTGACCATTGATGTAGAGGGGATACTCTTTATCAAACTTTGATTTTACTAACGCAAGAGCATCCTGCTGCGCTTTTCGTATTTCCTCTTTATTGAAATCACAATATGGTTCATTACGAAATTCGGCCAGCATATCCAACCTCCTCTTTAATAATAGTGAATGAGTTAAGAGTACAATTATTGATACTTTTTTATTTCCTGATAGAATGATGTCAAACAAGCTGCTAACAAGCCATTAATGATTGTATTATTGGTTTCTTTTTCAGTCATATATTGCATGGACTCTATTGGATTGGTTGTTGTATATAATACCATGATAATTATAGCAATTCTGTACGGTAATACAGTCACCAGGTTTTGTAATTGTGATTTTTTTATAAATTCATTACTTAATCCGAAATACTGGCTAAATTGTCCCAGGTGATCAAGAAGCATCGCTAGAATAAGTTTAGCCAGTTCTTTTTCATTGTTTTCTTCCAGTAATTTCATTGCTTCAAGACCAAAACGGGCATCGGTTTGGCTGGCTGCAAGATCTTCAAGTATCACTTTTAATTTTTCATTGCCATTCGAAAGAACATCCGGAGACGCCACGGGATCAATATGTCCCAATAGATTAAATGATTTTTGTTCCTGGTCTTTGGGTGCTGTAAAATAATCGTAAATTGGCATATTGAGAGCGAACCAGCGATTATTGGGACTGTCGTTTCCTTCATCAATCTCTTCGCAAACGTCAAGATAGATATTTTCAAAATCATGAAATTCTATCAGAGTTAACATGTTTTCAACAACAATGTTTATGGGGAGTTCATCTTCCCATTCTAATCCCATGCTGACGGCTTGTCTCATCATTTCATCAGATTTGACAATGTTACCCGTTTTATAAGCTGCAAGTGCTGCAATGAAAAATGCTTCTGAAGAACCAGAATTTTGTGAGAGATGCGTTTCTAATTGTTTGAGGCTTTGTTCAGGGTTACCCAGAATGAGGTCAGCTTCACTTTTTTCTGTTATGTATTGAGGATCAGTGCTTAAAGCCAGATTTTTATATATTTTTTCAGCTTCTTTAATGTTTTTTAAAGCAAGGTTACACCTGCCAAGTAAAAGGAGAAATGTTGTATTGTCTGGTTGTGCTTTAACAAGAGATTCCAGTTCTTCTCTTGCTTTGAAAAGTTCTCCTTGAATGAAATAATTCAATATGTGGTTATATTCGGATGATAAAGCCATTATGTTTCCTTGTTTCGTTGGAATTCGTAAAACGTTTGTTTGGTGTTGCAATTATTATGTGTTTTATATTTTTCATAATAAAAAATAATCAGATAAAAAAAGCCCGAGAAAGACTCGGGCTTGATACTATTTCAAATTTTCAGGATTTAGTGGTTTTAGATCGTTTGTTGTAAACAAACCGTCTTTTCGTATCAGCTCTCCGTCGAAATAAATTTCGCCACCTCCGTATTCAGGAGTTTGAATACAAACCATATCCCAATGGACGTTTGATCGGTTACCGTTATCGGATTCGTCATAAGCCGCACCCGGTGTAAAATGAAATGAACCACCGATTTTTTCATCAAATAAAATATCCAGCATGGGTTGGGTTATAAATGGATTTACACCCAAAGCAAATTCACCAATGTATCTTGCGCCTTCATCCGTATCCAGAACTTTGTTGAGGATATCGGTTTTGTCTGAAGTTGCTTTTACGATTTTGCCATCTTTGAATTCAAGAACTATATTTTCATGCGCTACACCCTGGTAGATGGTCTTTGCTGTGTATGACAGGGTGCCATTGACAGAATCTTTGACTGGAGCTGTAAAGACTTCACCATCCGGAACATTATGTTCACCTGCACATTTGATTGCCGGAATATCTTTGATGGAAAATGTTAAATCTGTACCGGGACCTTTAATGTGTACCTTGTCTGTTTTTTCCATTCTGGTAACAAGAGCGTCCATGGCTTTTGACATTTTACCATAATCGAGTGTGCAAACGTTGAAATAAAATTCTTCAAACGTTTCACTGCTCATATTTGCCTGTTGAGCCATAGAAGAGGAGGGCCAGCGCAATACAACCCATTTGGTTTTGGGAACACGAATGTTGATATGTACCGGTTCCCACCAGTATTTTTGATAGAGTTTCATTTTATCAGCAGGTACATCAGACATTTCAGCAATGTTGTGTGAACCTCGCAAGCCCACATAAGCCTGCATTTTGCTCATGCGTTCCGCTTCCAGTTCACCCGTTAATTGCAATGAAACGTCAGTGCCCTGGCTGTATAATTCTCGCAGAACCTTGTTTTGTTTTATCGAAACAAAAGGTTCGCCGCCTGCATCTTTGACTTTTCTAACAAGTGATACTACCATTTCAGCGGGTATATCTATAGCTTCAATTAGTATTTTTTCACCCTTTTTTAATCGGGTTGAATGATTTACAATTACATCTGCCAGTTTGTCGAATCTTGGATCTTTCATACGTTTCCTCGGGTTTTGTTTTGTTGCGTTGCCAATATAAAGAATTGTTACTCAATTGTCAACACTTGATATGTTTTTCATATTTCTTGTTTGTTAATTCTTGAACAAACATCTTGTAAGGACTTTTATCTTGAGATTTACACGCAAATTATGTATGTTAAACTTTTTCTATCAAGGAGTTTATATGGCAATGAGAGAGTGCCCGTCATGCGGAGTTGATATTGATGATTCTAATGACGTTTGTCCTATATGTCAATACGAAATACCCAAACAAAAATCTGTAGTCAAGTGGGTTGCTATTTTGCTGGTTTTGATTTTTGCCTGGCCTTTGATACAACTTTTAATGCGATTTTTACGTTCTTTGTAGGAGACCGGGATTTATGCTAACTTGTGATTATCCTTTGTATATATGTATATTATTGCCTGCACTTGCTGTGATTCTTGTTGGAATGTCTAAAGCAGGTTTTGGCGGTGGCGTTGGACTTGTTACCACACCTCTGTTGAGCATGGTTTTCCCCGCAAAGCTGGTCGTTGGTTTTTTATTACCCCTGTTGATCATTGCGGATTGGTTTACCATATATCATTATCGCGGCGAATGGGATTTGAAAAATCTGAAACGATTAATACCCGGTGCTGTTTTTGGTATTATCCTGGGCACCATGTTTGTTGATGTAATCTCTGATGTTGAATTAAAAAGAACCATTGGATTTGTTGCCATTGGATTTTTGATATTGCAGACACTGCGTTCACGTATAGGGAATCAATCTCAATACCAACCTAAATGGTGGCATGGACTTTTAGCGGGTATGCTTGCCGGTTTTCTTTCTGCTATTGCTCATTCTGCCGGTGTTGTTATTACCATGTTCTTGCTACCGCAAAATTTACCCAAGCGTACTTTTGTTGCTACCATGGCTTTATTCTTTGCGGTTGTCAATTTACTCAAAGTACCCGGTTATCTGGTAATAGATTTGATAACCTGGCAGTCCTTTAAAACCGGATTGTTGTTTATTGTTTTTATACCCTTTGGCGTAAAGTTGGGTGTTTGGCTAAATAACAAAATACCTCAGGAATTATTTACAAAGATAATTTATGTTCTGGTATTTATTATTGCCGTGCAATTGTTGTTGGGCAAGAATATAATCATGTATTTTATGGGAATGTAATATGAAAGTTTTATTATTTGATATAGACGGTACACTCATGTTAAGTGGTGGTGCTGGATTACGTGCTATGAATAAAGCATTTCTTGATGTGTATCATGTTAAAGATGCTCTTGCAGGAATAAATTTAGCTGGTCGGACAGATACCTCTATTATTGAGGATGCTTTAGTGAAATTTTCAATTCCATTTGATCAGTCCGTTTTTAAATCCTATAAAGAATGTTATTATAATTATTTAAAAGAAGAGATTCAAAAACCTATTGGTGACAAATATCTCATGCCCGGAATTGAAGCATTGTTGCCCAAGTTGGCAGAACGTGATGATGTGTATCTTGGGCTATTAACCGGCAACTGGCAGCAAAGTGGACGTATAAAAATTAACTATTTTGGTTTGAATGATTATTTTTCATTTGGTGCCTTTGCTGATGATTCCGGAATACGTAATGAATTGTTACCATTTGCAATTGATCGTTTTAAGCAGCAATACAAGCTTGAGCCAGATCCACGTGATGTATATGTAATTGGTGATACCCCGGCTGATATTCATTGCGCAAAACCTCATGATGCTGTTTCAATTGCTGTTGGAGCCGCTCATTATACGGTAGCACAACTTGAAGAACATGAACCCGATTTTGTTTTCAAAGATCTGACTGATACTGAACGTTTACTGGAAATTTTAGGATAAGCTATACATGAAACTGGATGATTTTAATTACAACCTTCCTGAAGAATTGATTGCACAGACTGCTGTAACACCACGCAGTCATTCCCGGCTTTTGGTCGTTCAGGGTAAAACTCAAAAACATGCTCATTTTTATGATTCTATAAATTATTTACAAAAAGATGATGTACTTGTACTGAATAAAACCCGTGTTTTGAAAAATAAACTTGTTGGTAATAAAGTTACCGGAGCAAAAGCAGAAATGATTGTTATGGCTCCAATTGATGAACATGTTGCCAAAGCACGTATTCAGTGTTCAAAAGTCAGGATTGGAAACGAGTTTATTTTTGATGGTCACCATGTCAAAGTGGTTGATCAGGAAAATGATATATTTTTTGTTGAATTTAAAGAGAAATTGCAATCGGTAATTGATCAGCATTTGTATCCTAATCCACCTTATATTAAAAGAACAGTAGGAGACGAGTACCAAACGGTATATGCTGATGAACCCGGATCACTTGCAGCTCCCACTTCGGGATTACATTTTACTCCCGAGTTGTTACAACAAATTAGTGATAAAGGTGTTAAAATCGTTTATGTAACATTGCATGTTGGCTTTGGCACATTTCTGCCGGTTAGGGATCCCAATATTACCGAGCACAAGATGGAACCGGAATATTATATTATTGATCAGGATGCTGCAGATTCGATAAATAATGCAAAGAGACTGTTTGTTGTGGGTACCACAGCTTTGAAGGCAATCGAGTCTTCTGCTCGTCAAACCGGCAGGGTGGAAGCAAAATCAGAATTTTCTGATATGTTTATTTACCCCGGATTTGATTTTAAATTACCAATAAAAGGATTGTTCACCAATTTTCACTTGCCAAAATCTACGCTGATACTACTGGTAAGTGCTTTTTATGGCTGGGAAAATGTTAAAGCAGCTTACGAGTGTGCAGTTGAAGAAAAATATCGTTTTTTTAGTTTAGGTGATGCTACTCTGTTTTTAAAATAAAAATATAAATACAGGAGATTGTTGAATGAAATGTCATGAAATTGATTATGAGATTATTGGCGATGATTTACAGGTGGTTGAGGTAGAACTTGATCCCAATGAAACTGTAATTGCCGAAGCAGGTGCAATGAACTGGATGGACAGTGGAATCAGTTTTGAAGCTAAAATGGGTGATGGTTCTAAAGCTGATCAGGGTGTAATGGGTAAACTTTTAGATGTTGCTAAACGTACCATTACCGGCGAATCCATTTTTATGACTCATTTTACCAATACAGGTTCCGGTAAGAAAAAGGTTGCTTTTGCTGCTCCTTATCCTGGTAAAATTATCCCCATTGATATGGCTACCATTGGTGGTGAGTTGATTTGTCAAAAAGATGCGTTTCTTTGTGCTGCACTTGGAACAGAAGTAAGTATAGCATTTACAAAAAGATTGGGTACTGGTTTCTTTGGCGGTGAAGGATTTATTTTGCAGCGCCTGAGAGGTGATGGAATGGCATTTGTTCATGCTGGTGGAACCATTGTAAAAAAACAATTAAACAATGATGTTATTATGGTAGACACGGGTTGTATAGCTGCGTTTTCTTCAGGATTGGATTACGACATTCAACGTGCTGGTAATTTGAAATCCATGTTCTTTGGTGGTGAAGGATTATTCCTTGCTACATTACGTGGAACTGGTACTGTATACCTGCAAAGTTTACCATTCTCAAGACTTGCTGACCGTATTATCAAAAGCGCCCCTGCTGCAGGAGGTAACCGAAAAGGTGAAGGATCGATACTAGGTGGCATAGGTGATTTAATAGGTGGTGATTGATTTTTTAGCCGTTCAACTTTGAACGGCTTTTTTTTTGAAATGTTTATACAATGCTCCCTGTTACAATGTTTAAATTATATAAAGGAGAACATTGTGTCTAAATTAAAGAATAAAAAGATTCTAATGTTTGTAGATCATATTTATGAAGATCTTGAATTGTGGTACCCCAAAATTCGATTGATTGAAGAGGGAGCAAGCGTAATTGTAGCAGGCCCTGAGGCTGGTGTTGTTTATGATGGTAAACATGGTTATCCTTGTAAATCAGATATTTCTATATATGATATTAAACCCGAGGACTATGATGGACTTGTGATACCCGGTGGATTTGCACCTGACCAGTTGCGTCGCTTTGATAAAGTTTTAGATACAGTACGATATTTTCATGAAAAGAATCTGCTTATTGCCCATATTTGTCATGCAGGATGGATAACGATATCCGCTGGTATTATGAATGGTTATCGTTGTACTTCAACTCCCGGCATTAAAGATGATATTACAAATGCTGGAGCAGAGTGGGTAGATGAACCGGTTGTTGTGGACAGGAACATGATTTCAAGCCGCAGACCAGATGATTTACCCGATTATTGTAAAGCAATTATTACGTTTTTTGAAAATTAATTTATTAAAACCTTCCCGAATTCATTCCGGGAAGGTTTTAGCCATACCATTCATTTTCTTCCTACTTTTAATTTTATTGTTTTGATTCCTGCCAATTTATCATAAATTTATATTTAATCATGTGCAAATCTCATTTATTTAATTTTAATTTAGGAAAATTTCCTCTATAGGAATATGAACATGCAAGAAATAAACATTGATACCTGGCGTCGTAAAGAACATTTTAATTTTTTTAGAAATGTTGCATATCCTCTTTATAATATTTGTTTCGATATGGATATTACAAATTTATTAGACTTTACAAAAGCCAATAACCTATCCTTAAATCTTGTACTTGTTTATTTTTCAACAAAAGCACTAAATGACATTGAAAATTTTAGATATCGTCTAAGAAAAGATAAAGTCATTTTACATGAGATTTTAACTCCGTCTTTTGCTCATATTGACAAAGGCTCTGATTTGTTTAAAATGGTTACAGTAGAAATGTGTACCGAATTAATTGAATTTGTACAATCTGCCAAAGATAAAGCTGAAAATCAAAAAGAATATTTTAAAGTTCAGGATTTTATAAATCGTGATGATTTTGTATTCTACTCTGCAATTCCATGGATATCGTTTACCAGTATTGATCACACAATAAATATGAAGCAGGAAGATGCAATTCCTCGAATTTCCTGGGGTAAATATTATTCAAGAGATAACAAGGTGCTTTTGCCTTATAATATTCAGGTAAATCACATGTTTGTTGATGGTATTCATTTGGGGATGTTTAAGGACAAACTTGAAGAATTGATAAACTCTCAAGTTTTAAGTGATAAGAATTTTATTGAATAATTCTTTTGATTTAATTAATATTAAATATACAGAATTCAAAAAACAGAGGATGAAACTATGGAAAAGTATATTTGTACACAATGCGGTTATGTTTATGATCCAGAGAGTGGTGACCCGGATAGCGGAATTGAACCCGGAACTAAATTTGAAGATATTCCTGAAGATTGGGAATGTCCCGTTTGTGGAGCTGCAAAATCTGATTTTCAAAAAATGTAATTTTTACAGGGCATAGAAATTTAAATAGATGTAAATAATGGGTGTAGAGACCATCAAGCTGTCAAATCTGTCATAAACACCACCATGCCCTGGAATCAAGTTTGATGAGTCTTTAACACCTGCGTCGCGTTTAATCATGGATTCAAACAGATCACCATATTGACCAAAACTACCAATTATAGCACCAATAAAGATAGAATCTTTAAGCTCAAGACCGTGAACGAACCAGAAATGGCAGATTAATACGCCAACTATGGAGAAAACAAATCCCGCAGCTGAACCTTCAATAGATTTATTTGGACTGATGCGTTTTATCAGTTTGTGTTTGCCGAACATGGAACCCAGAACGTATGCAGCAGTATCACATAACCATGTCGTTAACAAGATCATAACCAGCCAACCGCCACCCCAATTGTATGGAATGCCTTTGTATAAGGGGAGTTGGCGTAATAAAATAAAACTTCCAAGTAAAAAGCTGAGAAACAGGGTGCCGAACAAGGTTACGGATGCATTTAATAGGGGAGATCCCTGTTTTTGGTATAATTCTTTAAAGAAAATAGCAATAATTGACATGAGAACAAATGTTGCTATTGCTTCGGGAGAGTGGTAATAGATGGATATAAGGATAATCAGAGCAGAAGCACCGCCAATTATCAGTTGCCCGTAAACCTCTTTGTTACGTGACATGTCAAAAAATTCTTTTAGGGAGAACCAGGTAACTAGGGTTACAAAAATAAGTAGATAGATTTTACCGAAATAAAATGTAGCTATTAATAATGGTCCCATAACAAGGGCAACAATAAACCGAACAAGAAAATCTTTGTAATTCAAAATTCCTCCGGGTCCATTACTGGACGGGTTGAACAATATACAACTCTACCTCAGCAAGTCCGTCATTGACGAAATCAAGTTTTTTAGCCGCGGCATATGTAACATCAATTACACGGCCTCTAACAAACGGCCCTCTGTCGTTAATTCGTACATTGACTGTTTTGTTATTTTTTAGATTTTTTACCTGTACAATGGTTCCGAATGGAAGTTTTTTATGTGCGGCTGCCATTGCCCACATATTGTATGATTCACCATTGGCGGTCTTGCGCCCATTCAATTCTTTACCCATATATGATGCAGTACCACGCTCATATATTTTTGATTGAAAAGACTGCTTTTGATTTGTCGGTTCGGATACTAAACTGCTATTCGCTCTATACCTAGGATCCGGAACACAAAATACACTTGGTATTATAATAAAAAATAACAAGAAATGAAAACGATTCCTGAATAATTTCATTGTTTTTATAAAATTTATGGTAATAATGAACCGGTTAGTTGAGATAGTTGAGTAATATTTTGTTCCTTGCACCAGGTTTCTAATCCCTGGGTTATTTCAAAAGAAGCAAGAGGATTGTAAAAATTCGCTGTACCGACCTGAATAGCTGAGGCTCCAGCCATCATAAATTCAAGGGCATCGGTAGTATTTTCAATACCGCCAATTCCCATTATAGGAATGGAAATTGAATTATAGAGTTCATAAACTTTAGCAAGAGCAATGGGTTTAATTGACGGTCCTGAATAACCCGCAGTTACTGTTGATATTTTGGGTTTACGAGTCCTAATATCTATTGCCATGCCAACCAGTGTGTTGATAGCGCTTACTGCATCGGCACCACCGTTTTCAACAGCACGTCCAATTTCTCCAATGGATGTTACATTGGGTGTAAGTTTGGCGATTATAGGACGAGTAGTTTGTTTTCTTACATTTTGAGTGACTGCTTCTGCAACTTGAGGATTTGCACTAAAGGAGAGTCCGCCTTCTTTAACATTAGGGCAGGAATAGTTGAGCTCATAAGCATCAATACCCGGGACATCATTCAGAATAGATACAATCTCAGGATAGTCTTTATCGGTTTTTCCGGCAACATTTACTATAATCTTTGTGGTAAGCGTTTGTAAAAAAGGCATTTTATCTTTGATAAATTGATTTACACCCACATTGGGCAATCCGATAGAGTTGAGCATACCACCAGAAGTTTCCGCAATTCGTGTGGGAGCATTGCCTGGTCTGGGTTCAATGGTAACAGTTTTGGTTATAATTGCACCCAGTGCATTGAGATCAAAAAAATCTTTAAATTCTTCCGCATATCCAAATGTACCACTGGCAACCGAGACCGGGTTTGCCATTTCCATACTACCAATCTTGACTTTTAAATCACTCATTTATGATTATATCTTTCATGTTAAATACAGGTCCATCTTTACAGGCAAGCAAATAATCTTTGCCTTCTTCAGTGGGGTTTGCAAGTGGAACCGGACAACCCATACAGGCACCAAATCCACAAGCCATTATAGTTTCCATTGATACCTGGGCATTAATGTTGTATTTTTCAGCAATTTCTTTTACAGCTTTTAGCATTGGAGTAGGGCCGCACACATACAACTGTTTTCCTTGCACTGTAGAAAGAGTAGATAAATATTGCTCAAGACCAGAGGTGACGAGTCCTTTGTCACCCAAAGTACCATCTTCTGTGGAAATATGTATATCTGTATTAAAGGATTTAAATACATCTATACAGCACAATTCTTTTGCGGTTTTAACACCAAAGAAAAGGGTGGAGGCAATATTACGGTCTTCTATGTCCTGCAGCATGAGTACAAACGGAGCTATCCCTAAACCTCCAGCAACAATTATAACCTCATTTAAATTTTCCGGGTAATCAAATGTGTTACCCAGGGGGCCAAGAATATCAAGCATATCACCTTTTTTTAACTGGGAAATTGCTTTGGTGCCTCTACCAATTGCTTTGAATAATATGTCAAATGTACCCTTTTTAGGATCACATTGGTGTATCCCTAACGGTCTTCGCCATAACAAATTGGGAATGTTTTTAATAGAAATGTTTACAAATTGTCCTGAATGTGAATTTTGAGCAATTTCAGGATCAAGAAGTGTGAATTGAAATGTATCCAGAGCTGTTTCTTTGATATCAACAATGGGAACAGGTATTGCTTTTTTCTTTACTGTCAATTCGTTTTCCCTTTATCTTTGGGTGCGGTATCACTGGCAGGTGGTAAAGCCGGAACCTCTTGATTTTCCGGTGGTTTTGCTTCGGCTGCAGGTTTATCATCTGTTTGATTTTCACTGGGTTGTTGTGCATTTACATTTGCAGGTAATGGTAATTTTTTACCTTGATTAACAACTGTGCTGTCATTTTGACTGACAGAATTGGTATCCAGTGAATCTGCAACTGTGGTAGCTGCTAATGAATCACCATTCGCTGCATTTAATGAATCCTGTAATGCTGCTTCAGCTTGGGCAATAGAGTCGGCAATTGCTTTTTGTTTTGCTTCTTCAGCTTTGAGATAATTATCAACTGCCGCTAATCGGGGTTTTATCATCTTTTGAGTGTATTCCGTTTCAGGCCATTGTTCAACAAAGTTTTTATATAACTCGAGAGCTTGTTCCGGCTGGATCAAAATTTTCTCATACATCCATGCCCGTGCAAAGGCTGATTTGGGGGCATACTCGGATTCCGGATAATGTTCAATTACATACTCGTATAATTCGATCGCTTTATCAGGATTCTCTTCTTCCCAATATGCATTTTCTGCATTTTTAAAAAAGATAAATGCAGAATCTATTTTATCTTCAACAATGGGTATACCTAATAGTTTCTTGGCGCCCTTGGCTTGCTCGCTTTCAGGATTAAAAACAATAAGTGAATTTAATACTGAATCAGCTTTAATAGAGTCCTGAAGAATGTTTTGGTATAGATAGCCCAAAGAATACATGGCACTTGTCGAAATAGAGGAATCAACCTGATTTTCGATTATTGTTTCGTACAACCTGGCTGCTGAATCTGGTTTGTCAAAGTTGAAAAATAATATTTCAGCAAGAGCCATTCGTTTTTCAGCCAGGGTAAAGATCTTTTCTTTTTCCTGCTTTGCTTTCATTTCTGCAAGCGTGGCACTGTCAAGTACTGCCGGCTTTGTAGCTATTTGGGCACCTGTTGAATCTGTTGAATCGGTTGTTGCAGCCATTTGGGACGCAATTGCTGAACGTTCTAAATCTTCTTCAGTAAGGTCCAGTAATGAAGTTGGTGGTGGACGATGTCTGCCGGCATAATTTATCCACATCCCATCACTGGAGAGGCTAATTGGGGCATCATCGCGTTTATCTCGTTCCGCCATTTGATTGGGATCACCTTCGCCTTCCGTAGAATCTGTTTCTACGTATCTTCCTTCAAGTTTGGCTATTTCTTTATTTAGATCCAATAATAATCTAATATTATCTGATCTGTCTTTTGCATCCGGTGCAATGAGAGAATTGGCAAATTCACTACGAACCATATCATAGTTTTCTTTTGCTCTTTGATAATCCTTGTTGATATATTCTTCTATAAGCCCTAATGCATAAAAGCTTCGTGCTGAAGCATCTGTACGTTTATGTTCTTCAATAATATTCAGATACCAGTTTACAGATTCTTCCATTTCACCCTTTTTTTGAAGGTTTTCAGCAAGAGCAAGTTTAATCATTGGGATACGAGTGTCGTCATATTCTGTAGATAATAACTTGTCATATGTTTCTATTGCATTGTCATATTCTTGTGCAAATCCATATGCGGCACCAAGTTTATATGTTGCCTGAGATTTAAATTCTTCATTTGGGCTTTCTTTAGCAGATCGGTTAAAAAGATTAATTGCTTCCTGAAAGTCCTGCAATTCAATATTACATTCACCCAATCTATAAAGTGACATGGCACGAATGAGTTTGTCATCTGCCTCTTTAGCAGAACTGGCAAAATTTTGAGCAGCAAGTTCATAGCTTTGTTTTTTAAAATATAATCCGGCAAGCTCAAATTTAGCTTCTTCCTGAATTTCTTTGGGAGTATTTTTCGCAATAGACAAGTTTAAGAATTGAGTCTCTGCTTCATCAAATTCTTCTAATCCCAATTTGCATTTTGCCATTAATAATTTTGCTTCCGGAATGAAATCACTATCCGGATATAATTGCATTATCTCTTCAAATTTTCGTTGTGATTTTTGGTATTCCTGGCGGTAGTAAAAACATCTTCCTAACAACATCAGTGCATCATCTACATACTTGCTGTCCGGATAAAACTCTAAAACTCTTGATGCCCTTTCAATAGCTTTTTGATAGTTTTGCATTTCCTGTTGGCTGGGTTTTTCAGATGCATTAACCGTTGCTTCACCAGCTTTTTTTCTTTCTGCTTTTTCCTGTTCGGTAAGCTCTACTACCATTTTTTTTTCACGTTCTATTCTGTCTTTTTCTGCATCCTTATAAAACTGTTTTGCATTGTAAAACGTGTTATAATATGCACAGCCTGAAAACAAGAGTACAAAGGTGGGAATGATGAAAAAAACAAACTTGGAATATTTTTTGTCAAGCATTGACTTTCCTCAATGTATGTATTGACTTTAGCAACTCTGGCAATATTTCACCTGTTTTACCTGACATAAATTGGTCAACAAGTGGAGTAAGAGGTGTTTCAGTCATGTTGATTTCAATTAACAATGCACCATTTTTACCAGCCTCTTGTGGAAGCATGGCTGCAGGATAAACAATAGATGAAGTTCCTGCAACAATAAATACATTTGCTGATTCTGCTGCTTTAAAAGATGCCTCAATTACATCTTTTTGCAGGTTTTCACCGAACCAAACAACGCTTGGTCTTAGTAAAGCGCCACATGTGCATTTGGGCAGCTCTGCAGTTTTAGAATAGTGTATATTGTCATATTTTTGATAACAGCGGTTGCAACGACTTTTATGGATATTTCCATGTAATTCAAGCACATTTTTACTTCCAGCCATTTGATGTAAACCATCCACATTTTGAGTACATAGGGTGAATGAATTATACAGTGACTCTAATTCACAAAGTGCGTAATGCCCGGGATTAGGTGACACTGAATTAATGATTGATTTTCGGTATTCATACCATTCCCAAACCAATTCCGGATTCTGTATAAAAGCTTCCTGGCTGGCAAGCTTGATAGGATCAATGTTTTTCCAAAGACCTTCTTTACCTCGAAAAGTGGGAACCCCACTTTCCGCACTAATGCCTGCTCCTGTTAGAACTACAATGTTTTGGGCATTAGAAATCTGTTCCAAAAATTTTGAATCAATATAACTCATTCTTTAAATGGCTAAAATGCTTACAAGTTCCGTAGTTTTTAAATTAATAAGAGAAATCACAATAATCAATAGCTATGTGGGATTTATTGTTTTTTATTGGAGTTGTTCGATTGCTTTTAACCGGTCAATGGCTCTTTTTCTGTATTCGAGCGATCCACGGTGGTAGGGATTTATTTCAAGTGCCTTGTCCCACATGAGTATTGCTGTACGATAATTTTCCTTTGTATACATTTCCAGACCCTTGTTAAAATAATCATCAACCTGTTCGTTCAGTTTTCTCTGACATTGTTCAAGGTAGCGTAATGCTTGAATATTTTCAGGATCTTTGATTAGTATCTGGTTGCAGATTTCCATTGACTCGAGATAATTCTGGTTTTGATACTCGCGCAACGCATTGCTAAGCATTTGACGGGTATCCATATGGTTAATGACTTCTTTACGCATATTGACAGCTGTTGAAAAATCAGGATTTTCTGCTAGTGCGCTGTCAAGAACGGCAAGTGCCAGTGTATAGTTTTCACTATCTATATGTATTTGGGCTCTGTCAATAAATGCAATAGTCTTGCCGCTTGTTTTATCATCAATTGAATTTAAATATTGCCTGGCTGTGGTATTATTTGAATCCAGTTTGAGGATGTTGTTAAATATTGTTTTTGCCGATGTATAATTACCCTGATTAAACTGATTTTTACCATTACGAATATATTGATTTATAATTTGATTAATCTTTTGATTTATAAAGCTGATTTTATCCAATGCTATCTGATTATTGTTATCGATTTCCAGAATCTGTTTGTAACGTTCTTTGGCTTGAAGCCAGAGTTTGCGAACTTCCAGATTTTGTGATTCTTGTAATAATTCATCTATACGTTTAATGTTGTTTGCCTTGTCGCGTTCTATTCTTTCAATATATTCACTGGCATCACTATAAGCCGGATAATACAAGAGGGCGTTTTTAAACTCATTATCTGCAAGATCATATTTTTTCTGACTGTAATACCCCAAACCAGCAAAAAAATGATTTTCTGCTTGCTTGTATAAACGAGCGTTTGTATCTGCAAGATATTGTTCTGACTTTTGGTGATCTGGTCTTACAAGAAGAATGGATTCAAATATTTCTTTTGCTTTGAGTAATTCATTCTTTTCAAAAGTTGCTACTCCCAATTGAAATCTGCGTTCAGTATGAACGTTAACTTTGGGACGAATCCTTTCTAATGCATCTTGAGCTTGTTTGTTATCTGGCTCTAATTTCAATACTCGCATATAATGCATGGCTGCACTGATATACCATTCATTTTTTTCTAATTCCAGAGCGGTTTTGAGTGTCTTTTGGGCTTTGATTGCGTTTTGTACAATTAAAGGTGATAGAGTTTGAAAATATTTTTCTGCCCTAGTATTGTCAGGATTTAGATCAAGTGCACGTTTTGTATAATATAATGCTTCATGAGGTAATTGGTTTTCAATGGCTTTTTTAGCCAGATCATGCTCTTCTTCTGACCGTTTAATATATGAAGTACCAACTGGTATAGCTGTCGAAAAAACAATGCGTTTGGAATCATAGTCATAGGATAATTGCAAATCAAAACTCTTCATATTAATTTCTGCACCCAGTGCAGTCTGGTTAAATTGGTAATCCATTATGCCGGCAATAAATTTAATATTTTTTTGGATGGGGAGGATGAAACTCAAATGAGAAGAATTTTCAATACTTTGCATGTGGTATGCAAACATGATTGTAAATCCATCTGGAGTAAGTCTGTAAGACGCACCTACGCGAGTTTGATGGGAATGCTGCTGTTCAGTTAAAGGTACATGCTGCACACTCAGCCCAAAAGTTAAACGATCCCGGAATGCCGGATAATTAAGAAATGAAAGAGGGGCAAATGTTTTATAAATTGAATTGGGATTATTATCCGCTCTAATATATATACCAGCTCCAAAAGATACCCAATTTTCAGTCTCTGTAATTGCATTATTGATACCAATACCGGTATAAACAAATTTACTGATTTGTTTACCCCAACCCAGACTGTACAATTCAGTACCGGATATATCTTTTTGAGTATGCGCAATACTTGCTGAAACGGTACCAAGCATGGGATAAAATTGAGAATATCCTGTATATGTCAAGTGATAAGGATCATTTATAGATACTATAGTCTGCTGCTGCTTTAAATAACCCAAAATTGCAGGATTCCAATATAATGCGGTTGGATCATATACTTCAACAACACCTGATCTACCCAAATTGATAGATTTGGCGCCAGGAGAAAAATGCAAAATACTGGATTGAGCAAAAACCCCATTAAAAAAGAATAATATGGAATAGATTAATATATGATTTTTATTCATGCTATTAATTAAAAAAAGAAGCCTTTCTACATGATCAGAACCTGTTCATATCCAATTTCAACTATGGATATAGGATCTTTTTTACCTTTAACTTTAACCGGTGCCAATTCAACAGTGGGATAATCATTGTTTATTAAAGGTGTAATATGTACCGGTGCGAGTATTTGTCCTGATTTTGCAATGGAACAAAGACGAGCGGCAACATTTACTACATCCCCAATTACAGTAAAATCAAGTCTGGATTTTGAACCCATTTTACCCAGAATTGCATTGCCTGTATTTACCCCGCATCCCATATAAAATGTAACTTTGCCTGCAGCTGCACGGCGTTTATTGAGCATTTTTATGGATTTTTGTATTTCTACAGCAGAATGGATTGCATCCATTGTTTGCGTTTTGCCGATAAAAATAGCCATTATCTGATCGCCATAAAACTTGTCGATATATCCATTGTTTTCTTCAACAATACTTGCCTGTAAATCATGATATATATTTATCAATTTAACAATTTCTTTCGGACCCAGTCTTTCAGTCAGCATGGTGAAATTTCTGACATCTGTAAATAATACTGTAACTCTTCTATTTTCACCTTCGGGTGGCAGGTTTTTCAATTCGCCATTTTTAATTTTTTGCATGGTTAATTGAGAAACAAATTTCTGCATTTGCAGTTTTTCTCTCAAATGACGGGTCATCTTGTTAAACTCCTGGGCAAGTTGTCCCAATTCATCATTCGATAATAGGGGAATCTCTACATCCAGCTTGCCGTTGGATATTTTTCTAACACCGGTAACCAATGCATCAATTTGTCGGGTCATACGTTGTGCAACAAAAGATATGGAAAAAACTGACAGGAAAATGATAGCAATAGAGAATAAAACAATTGTTCGGGTTGCCTGGTTTATTGGCCTCATTATACTATCTTTGTAAAATCCCAATACCGCAACTCCCAGATATATGGGTTTGTCAGAGTTGCCTTTGGCAAGAATAGGGTGGACATACTCAATAATACCATCTTTTTCGCGAATGAGTTTTTCCTGCAAATTGCTAAATAGAACGCTGTCTCTTTTACTGATTCTTCGGTTTCTTAAATCTCTGCCACTTGAATCTACCGCTGCAATGAAATACCCTTCACGATCGATAACGCAGGCATAATTCATACCTTCAATTTCTTCATTGGCCAGATTGAAAATAGCTTCCCGTATATGTCCCAATTGTTCTGAATTTACATTTCCATCAACATCGGGTGTATAATAAAGAATAAAGTCGTCTTTTATAACCTGGGATATATGTCTCAAAGAAAGATCACAGGTTTGTGCAAGCCTGGTGCTTAGAATTTGTTGGCCTTTTTGAATAATTACAAAACTTAATATGCTGAACAAGCCAATAAATAACAAGCCCAGGATAATAATCAGTTTTTGACGGATACGAAGGGATGCAAATCTCCATTTCAATTTAAAATAAGAAGAAACAATCCGTCTGCTGATATTTTTTAACAATCTGATCAAAATCTATTTATCTATCTTTTTTAATAAAAACCTTAATTTACAATTTCAAGTTCTTCAATAATAATTGTTGAATCTTTAGGCGAAAATGATGAAGGCATTTGTCGCTGTAGAAAAATGCCTAACGCAAGTACAACAAGTAACAAGATAACCAATCGTAATGTTGACATTCCTGTTGGTCTATCTGTTTTGCGTATCCTTTTAAATTGAATACGTTTTTGTTCACCCTCTTCAAGCTCTGGATTGTAAAACCTTGGATTATAATTGAACCTTCTGGGTTTGTTGATATTTAACATATTCACCTTTTTTGATTGTAATACTTGTCTATTTATTAAAATACAATATAAATAACAAGTTCCGTAAAATTTTACTAAATTAACTTAAATAAATCCCACACAATAATCAAGTGATTTTAACAATGCTTTTTCTTATATTATTACATATGATTAATGTGAAATATGATGAATTCTTGTGTTATAAAAGGAGATACTTTTGGATAAAAATGAAAGATCATTTGAGAGACTGGTTGAGATTATGGCGTTATTGCGGAGTGATAATGGCTGTCCCTGGGACCGTGAACAGGACCATAAATCCATTCGTCAACATCTTTTAGAAGAAGCATATGAAGTGATTGAAACCATTGATGATGAAAAGTATGATGATCTTCCTGCTGAACTGGGAGATTTGTTACTCCAAGTTATATTTCATGCTCAAATTGCAGATGAAGCGAAACGTTTTAATATTTACGATGTAATTGAAAATATCAATGAGAAACTGATACGCAGACATCCACATATATTTGGTGATGAAGTAGTTGAATCTGCCGACGAGCAGGTTTCATTGTGGGAGCAAACAAAAGTTAAAAAAGAGGGTAAAAAGTCTGCAATAGATGGCGTTCCAAATCAATTACCTGCACTTGTACGTGCTTATCGTATTCAAAATAAAGCAGCCGCTGTTGGGTTTGACTGGCAATCCATAGAACCTGTTTGGAGTAAAGTAGCCGAAGAAATTAAAGAGCTGGAAGAAGTTGTAGAAGAAGGCGATAAAGATAGAATTGAAGATGAATTGGGCGATATGTTGTTCAGTATTGTAAATGTTTCGCGTTTTCTCAAAGTAAATCCTGAAGATGCATTGAGACGTGCAATAAATAAATTTGATAATCGTTTCCGAAAGGTTGAAGCGGATTTTAAAGAGCGTGGTGTTGCCTTGACTGATTCCACATTAGAAGAAATGGATGCAGTTTGGGACAAGGTGAAAAAAGAAGAAAATTAGATTTATTTGAGATCCTGATAGTGGGGGAGCAGGGTTTCCCATGTTTCATACAGACCCTGAGATATAACTTTGCTATTACCTGCAACCGGCATAAAATTAGTGTCACCATTCCAACGTGGTACAATGTGATAGTGTATGTGTTCGTCTATACCAGCACCTGCTGTTTTACCTAAATTCATTCCAATATTAAAACCTTCTGCGTTCATGGTTTTTCTGATGATTGAAACTGAAGTTTGTATTAATGATGAGATTTCTTTATTCTTCTCATCATTTAATAATGTGATGTCAGATAAATGTCTGTACGGAACAACCATTAAATGCCCATTATTATAGGGATAATAATTCATTATAATAAATGAATGCTTTCCTCGATAGAGGATGAAATTTTCATCATCTTTAGATTCTTTTGGCTTATCGCAAAAAATACAACCACTGGGTTTAGGAGATAAAATGTATTCAATTCTCCACGGGGCCCACATTTTTTTCATTTCACACCTTGTTGTTTAACTGAAAAAGGCACGGCCAAATGACCGTGCCTTGAAAATTTATTCTTCTTCTGCTTTAGATTCTGCAATGACCTTTGCTTCAACTTCTTTTGGCATGGGGTCATAATGAGAAAAAGTACGTGTAAATGTTGCACGACCCTGAGTAATTGAACGCAGGGTTGTAGAATAGCTGTGTAATTCGGCCAAAGGTACCTTGGCTTTAACTACCTGGAAACGACCTGCTGCATCCATACCCTGGATTTTACCACGGCGGCTTGACATATCGCCCATAACATCACCCATATATTCTTCAGGACATTTTACTTCAACGTCGTAAATGGGTTCAAGCAGAATTGGTTTTGCATTTTTAATTGCCATTTTGAAAACTTCACGTCCAGCAATTTGGAACGCAATTTCTTTAGAATCTACAGGGTGCTCTTTACCATCATAAACGATTGCTTTAACGTCTACAACTTTGTAACCAGCAACAGCACCACCAACGAGTACTTGTTGAATACCTTTATCGATTGCCGGAATAAAACTAGATGAAATAGCGCCACCTACAACTTCACTGGCAAATTCATAACCAGCACCACGAGGTTGGGGTTCGATACGCATCCAGACTTCGGCAAACTGACCGGCACCACCTGATTGTTTTTTATGTCTGTATTTTTCATCTGCTTTGGCAGTAATAGTTTCACGATAGGGAATCTTGGGTTTCTTTTGTTCCACTTCAACACCATAACGTTCTTTCAAACGTTGGATGATAATGGTAAGGTGCATTTCACCCTGGCCGGATACAACAGTTTGTTTCAATTCGGGGTCTATTTTGATTGTAAAACTGGGGTCAATTTCATGTAATGTGTGAAGACCTGTTGAAATCTTTTCTTCATCACCTTTGTTTTTCGGTGAAACGGCAATTTCAACTACTGGTTCATGGAAGATAACCGGTGAAAAGTTAAATGCATGTTTTTTATCAGTTAATGAGTTGCCTGTATGTGTGTCCTTGAGCTTAACCAGTGCACCAATATCACCGGTACCCAGTACGGCAGTTTCTGTACGATTTTTACCGTTCAACAAGTAAATCTGACCAATTTTTTCAGACGAATTTTTTGTAGCATTGAGAATTTCATCACCTGATTTAATTGAACCTGACATTACTTTGATGAGGGATAATTCACCAACATGCATTTCTGACATGGTTTTAAATACAAGAGCAGAGAATGGTTCAGATGGATCTGGTTTTACTTCAATTTCATTACCATCTTTGTCTGTTGCAATTTCAGAAGGACGGTCAACAGGGGAGGGACCGTATTCACTTATAAAGTCCAGTAATGCTGCAGGACCATAATTCAGTAATGCTGATCCACAAAGAACAGGGAACACATTGCAATTCAACATACCAACTTTTAGACCTTTGACAATTTCTTCATCGGTTAATTCACCTGCTTCGAAATATTTTTCAAGCAGTTCATCATCACTTTCTGCAATTTTTTCAATCAATTCGTTGCGCAATTCTTCTGCTCTTGATTGCAGATCGGCAGGAATATCGCCCTGGGTAAACTTGCCCGAATTATCATTGAATGTATACATTTTCATTTTCAATACATCAACAATAGCATTAAAATCTAAACCCTGGTTTACAGGAAATTGAACAACAGTAACGCCATTTTCATAGGCTTCTTGTGCCATTGCTACGGCATTATCAAAATTGGCATGTTCTTTATCTAATTCATTAATAAAAAAGAGTCTTGGGGTTTTGTATTCTTCTAAAACTTCCCATGCAATTTCAGTACCTACTTCAACACCTGATTGTGCATTTAATAAAACAACAGCAAGGTCAGTAACTCTTAGACCACATTTTACTTCACCAACAAAATCAAGATAACCTGGCAAGTCAATAACATTGATCTTGCTTTTTTTCCATTCTAAATGTAAAACGGATGTATTAATTGATATTTTTCTTTCAATTTCATCTGTACGATAATCGGATAATGTTGTTCCATCATCGATTGTTCCTAATCTATTGGTTTCACCGGCGGAAAACAGTAAAGCCTCGGCCAATGAAGTTTTACCTACAGATTGATGCGATACCAATCCTATGTTACGAATTTCGTTAGGACTATAATCTTTCACAGTTGTCCTCCTATTTTCAAGCCTTTAAATTAAAAAACAATTATTTTCTTTTCCTCTTATTTGATCGGTTGTTTTTTTAACAACCGCTTTAAAACCCTTCCCGTTGGGCTTTTAGGTAATTCATTTATGAATTCTACATATTTGGGCGTTTTGTAAACAGGTAATGATTCCCTGCAAAAAGCAATTAATTCTTCAGGTGAAACTGGTTCTCCGTCATTAACTACAATGAATGCTTTAACCTCTGAACCCTGTACATTATCTGGTACACCTACTACTGCAACTTCAATTACTCTTGCATGTTCCAATAATATTTTTTCTACTTCTTGTGGTTGGATTTGAAATCCACCTTTTATGATAATGTTTTCTTTTCTTTCTTGAATAAATAGATAATAATCGTCATCCAGGTAGCCAATATCACCAGTGAATAACCAATCATTTTTAAGTTTTTTTGCTGTTTCTACTTCATTGTTATAATATCTATTCATGTTGCTTGGGCTGTTTATCCAGATCTCACCGCTTTGAAATGGACGAAGTTGTTCTCCTTCATCATTGCGAATCTGTACATCAACACCAACCAGAGGTAACCCTACTGAACCGGTTTTTCTGTCATGGTCCAGACGGGTAGAAGTAACAAGGGGGCCTGCTTCAGTTAATCCATATGCCTGTAAAATAAAAGAATGATATTTTTCTTCAAATTGTTCAATAATTTCAGCTGGTAGTTTTCCACCGTAACTCATGCAATATTTTAAAGATGGTAATTTTTCATCAGTATCACTTTCAACTAAATTTTTAAATATACCGGGTACTGCTGCCATAAAAGTAACATTATGTGTTTGAATCGCATCAATTATTTCTTCCGGTGAGTATCTTGGCATCAATACAATTGAAGCGCCTGTAAAGAGAGAGGCGTTCAATATTAGAGATTGTCCTAAGGGATGAAATAGGGGCAGTACAGCTATCAGGGTATCTTCTAAAGTAAAACGGAACATGTCTGCACAGGTTACAGAATTAGAATATAAAGCATTATGAGATAATTCTGCACCTAATGGATGATCTGCGATTCCGGATGTATAATTAATTACAGCAACATCTATATCTTCCACTGGAGCCATATTTTCAAGTATTGGAGAATCGGAAATGAGCTGTGTTAAGGCAATAGAACCGCTGGGTATGTTTTCGCCCAGTATTAATACGTTTTTACAATCCGGAGATGCCTGGGCAGCAGGTAATGCCTGGCCCTGAAATCCTGTCCATGTAATTAATGCAGATGCACCTGAATCTTTAAGAATAAACTCTATCTCTTCCTTGTTATACATGATGTTTACAGGCACCACTATAGCACCAAGAGATAGAATACCAAAATAACTAATACAAAAATGAGGGACATTGGGAAGTAACAATGCGACGCGATCACCTTTTTTAATACCTAATGATTGTAATCCGCTGGCAAGACGTTGGGATGCTTCGAAAAGTAATGAATAATTTAATTCGTTGGAACCAAATATCAGGGCGGTTTGATCAGAGTATTTGGAGCGGGTGGAGTCGAGAATGTCAATTAATGTTCCCAAATTAAAACGACCTCTAAGATAATGAAAATATTTAAAAAGCACAGAAATCAAGATAAATGGATTCTCTGAAAAAATCAAGTACATTTTCTTAACATTATCTTTTTATTTTATTTACATGTTTTTCGTTTAAATGTTTTTTTTACTTGTGATTGATCTTTTAATGTGCTGTTTTTATGATAATTAAGCTATTATTTGACAATTGATTTCTATTTAAATGTTTTGATAAAATATCTTGATTATCATTACTGGAAATTGTAAGTTTTATATCTTAATTTATATGGAACTCGAGGTGATAAATGCCAAATCTTTCAATATTTCAAATTGGATCAAAAGGACAAATTGGAGCAAATTTACCGGATTGTGATGTACCAACCCGACCTAATTCAGAGTTGATTCCAAACAGTTTTTTAAGAAAATCTCCGGCGCGTTTACCTGAAGTAAGTGAACCAGAGGTTGTTCGACATTTTGTTAATCTTTCTACATTGAATCATCATGTTGATAAGGACTTTTATCCGCTTGGTTCATGTACAATGAAATATAATCCCAAGATCAATGAAGATATGCAGGCATTGCCTGGATTTCAGTCATTGCATCCGTTACAGCCTGAATCTACAATTCAGGGTGCTTTGAAATTATTATCCGAGATGTCAGAATATCTTTGTAATGTTTCCGGATTACAAGCCGTTTCATTGCAACCCTCAGCAGGTGCCCATGGAGAGTTGGCTGGTTTGATGATGATTCGAAAATATCATGAATCACAAGGTAAACCCCGTAAATATGTATTAATTCCGGATTCTGCTCATGGAACCAATCCTGCCAGTGTTACAATTGCTGGTTATGAGTCTGTATCTATAAAATCCAATGCAGATGGACTTGTAGATTTAGCAGACCTTGAATCTAAATTGAATGATGATGTTGCAGCTTTTATGTTGACCAACCCTAATACTTTGGGGATTTTTGAAACACAAGTAGACAAGATTTCTAAAATGCTTCATGATATTGGTGCATTGATGTATATGGATGGAGCAAATCTTAATGCTTTGCTGGGTATTGTACGCCCTGGTGATTTGGGTTTTGATGTTGTTCATTTTAATCTGCATAAAACCTTTTCAACACCACATGGTGGCGGCGGACCTGGTTCAGGCCCAGTAGGTGTTTCAGCCAAAGTAGTAGACTTTTTGCCTAAACCTTGTATTAAAAAAGAAAATGATCAATATACTTTATATTGTGATTTGGAAAATTCAATAGGCAAGGTTTGTACTTTTTATGGTAATTTTGCAGTTATTGTAAGGGCATATACATATATTCGAATGTTAGGTGCCAAAGGTTTACGCCAGGTAGGAGAATGGGCAATTATAAACGCCAATTACCTGTTGTCACTGGTTAAGGATTATTATGAATTGCCATATAAATCAAAAACCATGCATGAATTTGTTTTATCTGGTGACAGACAAAAAGCCAAGGGTGTTAAAACATTGGATATTGCTAAACGTCTTCTTGATTTTGGTGTGCATGCACCTACAGTTTACTTTCCATTGATTGTTTCTGAAGCATTGATGATAGAGCCTACAGAAACTGAAAGTAAGCGTTCAATTGAGCATTTTGCCAATATATTGATTCAGATTGCAAATGAAGTTGAAGAAAATCCCGAACTGTTAAAAAACGCTCCACATACTACACGTGTTTCGCGATTAAATGAAGCACTTGCAGCAAGAAATTTAAATGTAAAATATACTTTTGATGAATAATTTGTCCATGTCTTGATGGATATATAAAGGATGTATTATTGGAGTCAAGTGAGTTACAAAAAAAATCAAAATTACTAGTTGTTGATGACATACCTTCCAATATTAAAGTACTTGTATCGTATTTGGAAAATGAATATCAGTTAATTACTGCAGAATCGGGAAAAGAGGCTCTTGAACTTGTTGAAAAAGAAAATCCCGATTTGATATTGCTTGATGTAATGATGCCTGAGCTAGATGGATTTGAAACCTGCAGAATAATTAAAAGTAAAGATGAACATTTTTATATTCCTGTGATATTGGTCACAGCACTTGATGATATAGAAGACAAAATTACAGGTATAGAATCGGGTGCTGATGATTTCATTACAAAGCCAGTTAACAAACATGAAGTTAAGGCAAGAGTGAAATCATTATTGAGAATCAAATTGCTCCATGATCAGCTGCAGGATAAAGTAACTCAACTCGAAGTTGCGCAGGAAACATTGCAAGAGTTGGCAACAACGGATGGTTTGACCAATTTATATAATTATCGCTTTTTCAAAGACTCTTTAATAAAAGAGATTCAGCGTGTTAAAAGAAACCAGTCCTGTTTTTCATTGATTTTGTTTGATATTGATGATTTTAAAAAATACAATGATACCTATGGCCATCTTGCAGGAGATAATATTTTAAAACGGATTGCCGATTTGTTACGAAAAAATGTAAGAAGTAATGATGTTGCAGCCCGTTATGGTGGTGAAGAATTTGCTTTGATATTGCCTGATACGAACAAAGAATCGGCAATGACCGTAGCAACTAAAATTAAAAATTTGATTGACAATGACATGTTTGGAAATCATAGAGATAACTCATTGGTTCGGATAACTATTAGTGTTGGTGTTTCAACATTCCCACAGGATGGATTAACACTTGAAGAAATTGTAGATTGTGCTGACAGAAGGCTTTATATTGCCAAAGACCGTGGAAAAAATCTAGTTATTGATGAAGGATGATTTGATATATGACAAACTGGCTTAATCAGCAGCTTAATAGCAAACTGTTTAAGAAATTATTTATCGCTATTGTAATTGCCACAATTATTCCTATTGTTTTATTTGCAGTTTATGCAATTTTTAATGGTTTATTATTTTCAGAATATTCGGTATTATCTATCGTTTCGATCATAGTTGGGATATTGTTTATCGTTTTATCTATTTCCGGAGTTGTAGCGTTTTATATTTCACGATATATAACAACACCTATTGCTGAATTTACCAAAAGCGCAACTGAAATTGCCAGAGGCAAGTTTTCTCATAAGATTGAATTAAAATCTGATGATGAACTGGGTAGATTAGCTAAATTATTCAATTATATGACAACTGAGATTCGTCGATTAAATGAGATGAATCTTGCCCAGATAATTGCAGAGCGTAACAAAACCCAAACCATTATCAAACATATTGCAGATGGTGTTATCGTTACTGATCCCAATTATAAAATACTTGTTGTGAATTCTACCGCAGAACGCTGGTTTGGTCTGGATGAAGGGGAAGCGCTTGAAAAACCCTTGATGGAATGTATTAATGAACCTAAATTACAGCATCTAATTCAGGAAGCAACACATCATGACAAGTTGGAATTGCCCTCTGTAGATATCGAAATAAAACAAAAAGGCAATTGGCAGCCTCTAATTTTACAGGCAAATGCTGCACGAGTGTTACATCAGACCGAAGGACTTATTGGTGTTGCTACTATACTTCGTGATATTACCCAGCAAAAAGAGATCGACCGGATGAAAACAGAACTGGTTTCAATGGTGGCACATGAACTACGTTCCCCATTAACCAGTATTTCAGGCTTTAGTGAATTGTTGTTAGATCCTGATTTGGATAGGGAGCAGGCTGGTGAATTCGCTTCCATAATTATGAAAGAATCCAGCCGATTAGGTGAATTGATAAATAAATTTCTTGATATTTCCAGGATTGAATCCGGAAGAATTCAACCCCAGAAATCCAAAGTTGATCTGCTTGAAACGGTTCAGATTGTTGTGGGTAACAATTCTTTTCTGGCAACTCAAAAGCAAATCACCGTTCAGGTTGATGAGCCAGATTCGCCTGTATTTATCTGGGCAGATAATGGAATGATGGAGCAAATTATACTCAATTTGTTTTCAAATGCCATTAAATATAGTCCCGATAATACTCGTGTTTTATTGGCTTTGGAGCAAGAAAATGGTAATGTATCATTCAAGGTAAGTGACGAAGGCTTTGGTATTCCGGAAAATGATTTGCAAAATATATTCAAAAAGTTTTACCGTGTTTCAGAGAATGAGAAAACGAGGGACATACGAGGATCTGGTTTGGGATTGTCACTGGTGAAACAATTGGTTGAAATTCATGACGGGCAGATAAATGTGACAAGCAGTGTGGGGAAGGGATCTACTTTTATTCTAACTTTTCCTCTCTTAGATTCTTGATTTTTTTTAATTTTGAATTGAATTTTTTATTGTTTTGAATAAATATTTTATTATATTTATAATTGTGAATGATGGGTTCGTGGGTTAATGAAGGTGCAAGCACTATGAAATATAAGCTTTTGTTGGTTGATGATAATGTTGATATGCTTTTAATTGGAAAGCGTATCTTTGGACGGGCTGGTTATGATTTTTATACTGCTCGTAATGGTCATGAGGGGTTAGAGTCTGCTAAATTTCACAAACCAGATGTTATAGTACTTGATTTTATCTTGCCAGATATTACCGGTAAACAGTTTATTCAAAAATTACATACTCAACCTCAATATGAATCCATTCGAAATATTCCTATTGTTGTATTAACTGCCAAAGCAGATGAAGCTGACAATTTGATGGAATGTTATCGTATGGGAATGCGGGCATTTTTAAATAAACCTTTTGGTCATAGAGAATTGGTAAATGTTGTTGATAATGTAGTTCGTTTGTCTAAATTTGAAGCCAACAAGATGCCGTCTCCACCTCGCAATGGAAAATCACATCCTTCTACTGCAGAGCACGAAACTGAATGGATAGATGACTTGTCTCTGGCCAATTCTACCATTGCAAGTCTTTGTAAACAATTATTTGATAATGAGCTGGGGAATTTAACTGAGCAACAAAAGATGGATGTGTATGCTGTTTATAATAGCAGTAAAAGAATGTCTCGTCTTTTGAATAAAAAAAATGAAAAGCTGGATACCCTGGTAAATAATTAAACATCCAGCATTAATTTACCCTTGTCTATAATTTTTTTACCCCGTAATTCAACTGTAGATTTGTATGAAATCAGGTGTATTGGGAACATCTGATTCATTTTAGAGCTTTGTGATGGATATTGCCCTAATGTGATGTGGATATTGCCAAGAACCTTTTGATCTTCTAATGGATTGCCACTATTTTTTAATGATTCATTGGTACCAATTCCAAATTCTATAATTTTTCTGCTTTCCGGGCCCATCTTTGCCAGTTTTTGGCGCAAACGTTTTGCAGAATTACCGCCGGAAATTCGAACTGCTCGCCCATCTTTGATATGAATTACCAATTTGTCTGGATCATCTTTGCTCATTTCAGAACAATTGTCTACAACAAACTCTCCATCACATGTTTCCGGAACAATACATGCTTCACCCGCAGGTAGGTTTGAGAATGTTCCTTTTGCATTCACCAGTCCTGTTTCAGCAAATCCCTCATGATTGGTTATAGGTATTGTGAGATTGGTACCATTCGGACAAGTTAGAGAAACGACTTTGGAGATGGAAAGTATATCACTGATCTTTTTACTAAGATAGTGGATCCGTTTAAAATTTGTTTTAGCTAATTTTACAAATGAAGAATCTGTAATGTTGGGTAAACATATTATACGTGCCCCATTCTGGTTTGCCTGGATTCTGCTATCCCAAAAGGATATAGATGGATCCGTGAGAGCAATAATGGCATCCATTTCTCCAAGAAATTTTGAAATGTTTGTAAAGTTGTCTTTATAAAATTTATCAGGTATTTCAAGTTTAAAAGTATTAAAAACCTTCTTAGAGCATTCCTGGTGTAAAATAGCAGCAATATCCTGGTAGGGTGTGTGGTATAGAATTAGAATACTTTCATCTTTTTTTATTTCCAGACAATTCTTTAATAGAGATTGTGCTGTTTCAACCATTTTTTTCATGTTTATCCTGCGAATCTTTTCCCATTTCAGCAATACCAGGGTTTAGTATTATAAAGTTATGCTTTGCTAACGTGTTAATGAATATTCCCAATCTTTCATACACCGGTTGGATCGATTCTCCAAATTCTTTGTATAAAAGGTCAGCAATTTTTTTGATGGTTCTGGTATCATCAATATGTTTCCAAACAAAGCTGCCAAAATCATCAAGCGTAACTTTGTAATACTGTTTTTTTATAAACGGTTTGAATAGTTTTTTCATGAATGGATTAATGATACGGGGGCAGGTTAAAACAACCTGCCCGGAATCATTTTCAGTCCATTCAACATTGTGTGTAGCTGTATATGTTAATAAATTCAATAGATATTCCGATTTATGATTTATTCAGTTTTTGTATGGGATATTTTATAAGAACGAATGCCAGTACGGCAAATACTACCAGACCCATCCACCAGAATCCATCAAATGATTCAGGAATGCCAAAGAATGATTTAATATTGATTTCTGCTACAACAAGAGCTGCCAGTATGATACCGGTTAATGCTTCTCCGGCAACAAGTCCCGAAGCTAGCAGCAATCCTGTATTTTCTACTAAATTTTTATCTTCATCTGTTTTAGCTTTTTTTGCAGCAAGAACATCTACTACATGTTTAATTAAGCCACCAATAAAAATAGCAAATGTAGTTGTTAATGGTAAATACATTCCAACAGCAATGAGCATAGGAGAAGGAGAACCAATGAGAATGAGAGCAATAGAGAATAACATGCCGGCAATAACCAGAGGCCATGCCATTTCGCCACTTACAATACCTTTACTCATCATTGCCATAAGACCGGCTTGAGGCGCGGGTAAAGACTCGCTACCCAGTCCATAAGCATGATGTAAAAGCATGATAGGAACAACCAAAACTAATGATGCTGCAACAACGCCCATCATTTCACCAACCTGCATTTTCCATGGTGTACCACCCAAAATGTGACCTACTTTGAGATCCTGCATCATGTCTCCTGCAACGCCCGCGACACAGCAAACAACGGATGAAACTGCAAGAACTGCAGCAACGCCAGGGTTGCCCTTCATACCAACCATAACCATCAATAATGCTGCGATTAATAATGTTGATAATGTAAGACCAGAAATGGGATTGGATGAACTACCGATAATTCCAACCAGGTAACCTGCAACTGCGGCAAAAATAAATCCTGCAAGAGCCATTACAACGGCTGCCAGTATTGCAGAGCCCCAATTGTGACTGAATGTTTGGTACAAAATGATCATACAGACAACGAGGATAATTATAGATAATATCGTCATACCAAAAGGAGCATCTTTATCTGTACGTACGGATTTTGATTCACCGCTGCCAGCTTTTTTAATATCTTGAATTCCTCTTGATATACCTGAAAATAAACTGTTTCTCATTTTAAATAATGTATAAAAAGCACCTACCAGCATGCCGCCTACAGCAATGGGTTTAACTGTGGAATTATATGCGGCCCTTGCCATGGTAGTCCAGTCAACGGATTGTGCAAAAGGTTCAATGGAGCCACTGGTAAGGAATAGTACAATTGGCATTAAAAATAACCAGCCAAAAACACCACCCGAAAAAGTTATAGCTGCTAAACGGAAGCCAATGATATAACCAACACCAACAAACGCCGGGGATGCAGAAGGGCTTTGTAAAAACATACCGCCGGTAAAAGAGAATTGAGCTTTTAATTTATCACCCGTTTGTGATACAATTTCATAAATATTACTGTTTCCATCCAAAAGTGAGATTTTGGATGAATGGAATTGAAAAAAGCCTGTTACAGAATCTTTGATAATTTTCAAACCATTATCATTTTTCAAAAATTCAATCAATGCAGCTAAACCCATTGGCAGAAATACAAATTTAGCACCTGATTGACCGCCTTGTCCTGCTTTAACAATTTCTGCACAAGCTTTACTTTCAGGATAGGGGAGTGTTTGGTCTTCGACCAGTGTGCGGCGAAGAATAATAATAAAGAGAACACCCAAAATACCACCTACCAGCATAAGCATGGTGCTTTTAAAATAATCAAAATCTTGCCAAACGCCGGCCATTACAAATGCCGGAATAGTGAAAATTGCTCCCGCTGCAAGTGCTTCACCAACTGCACCGGTAGTACGGGCCAGGTTCTCTTCCAGAATGTTACCTTTAAAGGGACGCAATATCGCCATTGCAATAACTGCTGCCGGAAAAGTAGCAGCTACTGTCATACCAGCTTTTAACCCAAGGTAAACATTAGCGGCACCCAGAATAATAGCCATTAACATTCCAAGAAAAATAGCCTTGAATGTAAACTCTTTCATTTCGGTTTGAATGGGCACGTACGGTTGAAAATTTGTCCCTGAACCCTTTTCAGACTGATTTGCCATGAAATCCTCCAGTAGTGAATGTTTTCTTGACGGGGAATGTTGCAAAATAACAAGATTTAATAATATTGAAAAATTATCTTTTAATAGCAAGTAAAACAATCAATATTCTATGATTTTTGGTTGTAAAATCTTAATAATGCATTACATAAGCAATGACTATTTTATTTGTTTTTAGTTTAAATTTTATTATATTTTACCAATTTAGGATAGAATTATGGCATTTGTTTCAGATATAACTTTGGGGCAATATTTTCCCAGTGATTCTTTTGTTCATCAGTTGGACCCAAGAACAAAATTGCTTTCGGTATTATTGCTAATGACTGCATTACTGGTTTCGAAAAATTTATGGATTATTCTTTTTTTTATATTGTTACTTGTTATAATAACAGTTTTTTCTAAAATACCATTTTCTCTGGTTTTCAAAAACCTGAGACCCTTTTTGTGGCTTTTTATTTTAACCATGGTTGTTCATTTATTTTGGACACCCGGCAAGCCATTATTTGAATTTAAAAGTCTGCATTTAACTTTAACATTTGAAGGTTTAATGCTTGGCTTGCAATACTCTATCCGACTGGCAGTCTTGATTGTTTTAGCTGCATTGTTGACTCTATCCACTTTACCGATCGAGCTGACGGATGCTTTGGATAAATTGTTCAAACCCTTGAAAAAAATCGGATTGCCTTCACATGAAATTGTCATGATGCTAACATTATCTTTGCGTTTTATTCCTACATTGATTGAAGAGACGCAACGTTTGAAAAACGCTCAAATGTCACGTGGTGCATCATATGAGGGTAGTATAATAGATAGAGCAAAAAATATAGTTCCGTTGATAATACCTCTTTTCATTTCTGCATTTAGACGCGCAGATGATCTAGCCTTAGCTATGGATTCAAGATGTTACCATGGTGGAGATTCACGTTCTAGTTATACGGTATTATCTTTTAAATATGCTGATTATATTGCTTTGTCAGCATGTTTTGTTCTTTTTACATTTTGTGTTTTTGCATTATAAACTGTACTAACAGCTGATATGCGCAATATTAAATTAATTGTTGAATATGACGGTACGGACTTTTGCGGATGGCAAGTCCAGAATGATGTACGTACGGTACAGGGTGAGCTTGAAGCTGCATTGGAAAAGTTGACAAGATCATTTATCCGTGTTACCAGTGCAGGACGTACAGACGCTGGTGTTCATGCATTAGGCCAGGTTGTCAATTTTAAAACGGATTCAAATTTACCTGTTCATGTTTTTACTGTTGGTTTGAATCCATTATTGCCAAGAGATGTCAAAGTTCTGGATTCATCAGAAGTAGATGAAGATTTTAATTCAAGATACAGTGCATATTATCGGTCTTATCGTTATCATATTATAAAAAGACCTTTGGCAATAGGCAGACAATATGCCTGGTATTTAAAGGATGATATCGACATTTTAAAAATGCAGGAAGCAAGTTCGCTTATAATGGGAATTCATGATTTTGAATCTTTTTGTCAGGCTGGTTCTGATGTAAAACATTACAATTGTGATGTTCACAAGGTTCTATGGCATGAAAAAGGTGACAGGATACATTTTGACATTATTGCGAATCGTTTTCTTCATAATATGGTAAGGATTTTGGTAGGTACTTTTATTAATATTGGTAATGGCACCCTAAATCAAAAATGATTTATTGGAAATATTAAAAGCCCAAAGACAGATGCGCTGCAGGACAAACGGCGCCGCCACAAGGATTGTTTTTGGTTAAAATTGGATATGAAAATTATACGGAGTCTGAAAATGAAGTTTTTTATTGATACAGCCAATATTGAAGAAATTGAAAAAGCCGCAGCGCTAGGTGTGATTGATGGCGTTACTACAAATCCTACATTATTGGCAAAAGAAAATGGAACTCCTGAAGAAATCTACAAATCTATTTGTGAGATCGTTGATGGTCCGGTTTGCGCAGAAGCGGTTAGTCTTGATGCTGATGAAATTATTGCCGAAAGCCTGAACCTTGCCAAAATACACGATAATATTGTAATAAAAATTCCTGCAACAAAAGATGGTTTAATGGCCGTAAACGCTCTTGAAAAAGAAGGTATCCGGACGTTAGTTACATTGATTTTTAGCCCAATGCAGGCATTACTTGCTGCAAAAGCTGGTGCTTCTTTTATATGTCCATTTGTTGGAAGATTGGATGATGCCGGTCATGTTGGTATGGATTTGATTGAGCAAATTTTACAAATTTATGAAAATTATGGTTTTACTACCGAAATCATTGTCGCCAGTATTCGCAGCACCTTACATGTTCAGGATGCTGCTTTGTTGGGTGCTCATATTGCCACTATACCATTTTCTGTCGTTGAAAAATTGATCAAGCATCCTTTAACTGACAAAGGGTATTGATAGCTTTTTAAAAGACTGGGAAACTGTACAAAACCGTTAGTATGTTGAGTTATGTTAAAAAATAAAAAAAAATATATCAAGTAATAAAATATCTGAATGTTTGATTTTTTTTGTTATCTTGTTAGTAATTATTATTATTACTGATAAAGATGTATTGGCTTCAGATTTTAATTTTAATGCTGTTTCGACACCTCCTTATGATTCGGGTGATCACAGTTATGATAATGTTTCCAGTTCACGTCATAACGCAATAACCCGTTCAGTAGAAAGAGTGAGTCCGGCTGTTGTGGGAATTAATGTAACCCAGGTACAGCGATATTATACAAATAATCCATTTTTGAATGATCCTTTCTTTCGACATTTTTTTCAGGACCTTCCAACCAGAGAAGAAAGGTACAGAGTTTAGGTTCTGGTGTTATCATTTCATCAGAAGGTTATGTTTTAACCAATCAACATGTTATAGATAATGCTGCTGAGATTATAGTTACGCTTGTTGGAGGCGAACAACTCAAAGCAGAGTTGGTTGGTGATGATTATGTTTCAGATATTGCCATTTTAAAGATAAAAGGAAAGAATTTCCCTTTTGCTACTCTAGGTAACTCTGATGATGTAATAATTGGTGAATGGTCAATCGCCCTTGGAAATCCTTTTGGCTTATTTGACATTTCTTCCAAGCCAACTGTTACTGTGGGTGTAAGCAGTGCAAAAGATCAGGATTTTGGCCGTCAAAATGACCGTGTTTTTGAAGACATGCTGCAAACCGATGCTGCAATAAATGGTGGAAACAGCGGCGGGCCTTTGGTGAACTGTAACGGTGAAGTAATTGGTATCAATGCGTGGATCATTTCAGGAAGTGAAACCCGTTCTGCTAATATAGGCCTGGGTTTTGCAATTCCCATCAATCGTGTAAAGCGCATCATGAATGATTTGATTAATTTTGGTCATGTTGACAGAACCTATTGGACAGGTATCCAATACGATGCAGTTACACCAACCATTGCGCGTTATTTGAAAATGAAGAAAACAGTTGGCGCCATTATATCTGATATTGAAAAAGAAAGTCCTGCAGAAGTGGCCGGATTGCAAATTGGTGATGTGATTTTATCAATCAATTCAAACGCTGTAAAACAAGCGGATGACATACGTACAATAATTGATAATTTGGATCTCAAAGCAGGAGATACTCTGGATATTGAGATCTATCGTGATAGAGAATATTTTAATGTTAAAGTAAAACTGGCACCTTTTCCAAAAGACAGGCGGAATAAATGATAGATAGGTATACACGCCCAGAAATGGGTTCTATTTGGACTGACCAAATAAATTTGACACCTGGTTGCAAGTGGAAATTGCTGCTTGTCAGGCTCAGGAAGAATTGGGACGATATTCCCAAAGGTATAACCCAGGAAATACGTGATAAAGCATCATTTAATGTTGATCGAATTCTTGAAATTGAAGCTAGTGTAAAGCATGATGTTATAGCATTTCTTACCCAACGTTGGTGAATATGTTGGTCCTAATTCAAGGTTTATTCATTTAGGTATGACTTCATCTGATTTATTAGATACTGCTTTAGCATTGCAAATTAAACAATCTGCTAAAATTATAGATCAGGATATTCAGAATTTGCTCGCAGTATTGAAAAGACGTGCGCTTGAACACAAGAATACAGCCTGTGTAGGAAGAAGTCATGGAATTCATGCTGAAACCACTTCTTTTGGTTTGAAATTCGCTTTATGGTACGATGAAATGCAAGCGCAACTATCGTCGATTTAAACAAGCTGAAAAAGCTGCTGCAGTAGGTATGATCTCAGGAGCTGTTGGTAATTTTACATTTATTGATCCAAAGTTGAAGAACGTGTATGTGAATTACTTGAATTAGAACCTGCAAGTGTTTCAACTCAGGTTATTCAACGTGATGTGCATGCAGAATTTATAAATGCTGTTGACATTTATTGGCTGTACCATCGAAAAGATAGCTGTAGAGATACGTCATTTGCAGCGTACCGAAGTTCTTGAAGCAGAAGAACCTTTTACTAAAGGTCAAAAAGGATCTTCAGCAATGCCTCATAAACGAAATCCCATTGCCTCAGAAAATTTAACCGGTGCGGCACGATTACTCAGATCATATTCTATCTCATCTTTTGAAAATATTGCACTATGGCATGAACGTGATATTAGCCATTCCTCTGTTGAACGGGTTATTTTCCACGGATAGCTGTATCATTACTGATTATGCTTTAGCCAGATTAACACGAGTGCTTGATAATCTGGTTGTTTATCCTGAAAAAAATGAAAGCAAATTTAAATATCACAAAGGGATTAATTTTTTCACAAGCTAGTGTTATTAGCGCTAACAGAAGGCGGTATTGCCCGTGAAGAGGCCTATAAAATTGTGCAAGAAAATGCTATGAAATGTTGGCAAGAAGAGTTAAATTTCAAAGAAATGCTATTAAAAGATGATCGTGTTTTTAAAAATAATCTCTGCTGAACAGATAAATGACTGTTTTGATGAACAAAATGCATTAAATCAGGTTGATTTTATCTTTAAAAGGGTGGGTATTCAATAAATCAATTAAAGGAGTCTGGAGTTGAAAAACGTAATCAAAGATAACGTATCTTCAACACTTTTGGAAACAGAAAAACCTAATGAATGTGTTCTTGAATACAAGGATGAGATTGCATTAGGGGAGGGTAAACCGCAAAAATTTAAAGATAAAGGTTTGTTAAACATATCTTTTGCGGGTCAGGTTTTTAAATTATTAGCAAGTTATCACCTGCGAACCTATTTCATTAAAGAGAAAAAAGGTGAAGGATTGCTTGTTAAAAATATAGAGGCTATTCCGGTTTACAATTTGGTTAGAAATGTAGCTGCGGGTAGTCTTGTAAGCCGCTTTGGGTTGGAAGAAGGAAAGGAATTAGATTGTCCTTTGATTGAATTCTACCTTCATGCAACAGACAAAGAAGACCAATTGATCAATGAAGATCATATTGTCTCTTTTGGCTATGCTTCCAAAGAAGAGTTGAAAGAAATGCACAGAATGGCATCCAAGGTTAATGTGATTCTGAAAGATTATTTCAGAAGAAGAGGACTCAAGCTTATTGATTTTAAATTAGAGTTTGGAAGAACCGAAGATAAACGAATCATTCTTGCTGGTGATTTTTCTCTGGAAAGCTGTCATTTGATGGATGTTGAAAATAATAACATGCTTTTAAATGAAGCGAGTGCCGGAGATAAAGCCAAAATTAAACAGGACATTGAAACTATTACAAGAAAAACTGTCAAGTTGAATAAAGAAGGATACTCTACAGTTGCCGGTTTTTTATTGTTTACTTGTATTCTTTTATTAACCGGTATTCATTATCAGAATATTGTTATTCTTGTATTGGCGGTTATATCTTTTTTGTTAACTTTACTAAGCCATCTGTTTTTTCAGAGATCCTGCCCGAATAGCTGTTGATGATCCGTATGCAATTCTATCGCCTGCTGACGGAAAAGTTATTGATATTTCTACTGTTAATGAACCTCATTTTTTTGAATCAAAAACAACTCGAATATCAATTTTTCTGTCTTTATTTAATGTGCATGTGAATTATATACCTTTTTCAGGAAGTGTAGAGTATATAACTTATAATCGTGGTAAATATTATCAGGCACATACATCAGCAGCTTCATCACACAATGTACATTCTTTTGTTGGCTTGGAAACACAATATGGAAAACTGGCTTTTAAACAAATGACAGGAATGGTGGCAAGGCGTATTGTGTGTAATCTTGTTTTAGGTGATGATGTCAAGGCGGGGGAGAAATTTGGAATAATTAAATTTGGATCCCGCATGGAAGTTTTTTTGCCTGAATCCGCAAGTCCTACAGTTAAGCTTGGAGATCGTTTACGTGCCGCTGAAAGCGTAATCGCAAAAATTAATGATACAAAATAAATATATTACCGTCCCCAATTTATTTACCACTCTAAATCTTTTTTGTGGTTTTTTGGCAGTAACACTAATTGTTTCTGAAAATTATGTATATGCAGCCTGGTTAATTTTTGCTGCAACAGTCCTTGATGGGCTCGATGGGAAAATTGCCAGGTCTACAAATACAAACAGCCCTTTTGGTCTTGAAATGGATTCCCTGAGTGATTTAATTTCATCAGGAATGGCTCCTGCTTTGTTGGTATACAAGTTTTATTTGATTCAACTTGGATTACCGGGTTTGTTTATTTCATTTTTACCTTTATTGTTTTGCTGCATTCAGGCTCGCTCGTTTTAATGTATTATCTCGAGAAAATGGAAATAAACGAAATTACTATGGATTGCCAGCACCCATGGCTGCTGTTGCAATTTCCAGTATAATTATTTTTTATGATAAAACAAGTTGGGAATTTTTATTACGCGGAATGGTTGTTATTGTTCCTATAATAAGTTTATTGATGGCAAGTACAATTCCTTATGACGGGTATCCCAAGTTTAATTTGAGAGAAAAGGGACCAAATAGAGTTAAATTAATGATATTGATCGTATCGATAATGTTTTTTAATTATTTTCCCATCACTTTCTCTTGCAATTGTAATGCTGATTTACCTTGTTTCCGGACCTTTTTTGTATTTGCAATCAAGTTTACTCGTTGCAAATAATCACAATGATAGTGAACAATAAAACGTCTGGAGAGTTAAATTATGGCACGTAAACTGACGATAGGGTGGTTAATATTAGCTATTTTCCTTGGAGCTATTATTGGTGGCGTCTTGGGTGAATTGGTCTCTGTGATATTACCGGGTGGTGTTGTTAAAGATTTTTTTACACGTTCAATTAGTTTTGGATTTTCTCCGGTAACACTAAACCTGGTGTTAATGACGTTTACTTTGGGCTTTACGTTTAAGCTAAACATAATTGGAGTGATAGGAGTGATTGTCGCAGCATATATTGTGCGGTGGTATTTTTGATTATTATTGATTGACAAACTTTCACTTGCAATTAATATAAAACTACAATATATTCTGTGTTGAATTTGATATGAACTGATTTCTTTTTTGGAGGTATATAATGTTTCCAGCAATTGGAATGCCGGAAATGATGGTAATCATGGTTGTAGTTCTGTTATTGTTTGGGTCAAAGCGATTACCAGAATTAGCCCGCGGTATCGGCAAAAGTATGCGGGAATTTAAAAAAGCAGCTGATGATGTTAAGAGAGAAATAGATATTTCTGACGATATTAAATAAATTAACCTGAATAACTTTCTGGAGGATTAACATGGGAATGCCAAGCGGTCCTGAACTGATTATTATATTATTCATTATTATTCTTCTTTTTGGTGCAAAAAAGCTCCCTGATTTAGCAAAAGGTTTGGGTAAAGGTATAAATGAATTCAAACGTGCTACCAATGGCGACTATGATGAAGAAAAGGGAAAATCTGAAAAATCCAAAACTGAAGATAAAGAAAAAGCTGAATAATTACAAAATCGGAAAATATAGAGGAAACAATTTTGACATTTGCCAATCTGGATTATTCCAGTAAAAGACAATTATTTCTAAACCGTGAAATTCGCTGTGTAGAATTAACTGAATATTACCTAAATCAGATCGAGCAAAATAAGGATATTAATGCCTTTATTTCTGTTTTTCCTGAACAGGCTATTGAACAGGCAAAGCTTGTTGATAGCAAAATTGACAAGGGAGAGGCAGGTGCATTAGCAGGAATGGTATTGGGTATTAAAGATTTGTTGGTAATGACAAATGGAACTACCACGTGTGGTTCTAAAATTTTGCATAATTTCAAATCTCCTTATAATGCCACTGTTATTGAAAAGCTTTCGCAGCAGGATGCTATTTTTATTGGTAAAACCAATATGGATGAATTTGCAATGGGTTCATCCAATGAAAATTCATATTTTGAGCCAGTTAGAAATCCTCATGATAAAACCCGTGTTCCTGGTGGATCATCGGGTGGTTCTGCCGCAGCTGTTGCAGCTGATCTTTGCATGGGTTCTTTGGGAACTGATACGGGCGGTTCAATTCGTCAACCTGCATCCTTTTGTGGAGTGATTGGTTTAAAGCCTACCTATGGTCTGGTTTCTCGTTTTGGACTTGTTGCTTATGCATCATCATTGGATCAAATAGGTCCCTTTTCAAAAAATGTTGCTGACACTGCCTTATTGCTTCAGGTACTTGCCGGTCATGATGAAAAAGATTCTACTTCTGCGAATATAGATATTCCGGATTATTCTGCTTTATTGGGCAAAGATGTTAAAGGATTGCGGATTGGGCTGCCAAAAGAATATTTTACTGGTGGCGTAAATCATCAGGTTTCTGACCAAATTCAAAAAGTGATCAAAGAACTTGAACAGGCAGGGGCAGAAGTTAAAGAAATATCTTTACCCCATACTGAATATGCTATTGCTGCTTATTATATTATTGCTACTGCTGAAGCTTCAGCAAACCTGGCAAGATATGATGGTGTGCGCTATGGTTATAGAGATGAAAATGTTCCCGATTTGGAATCTTTGTATGTAAATAGCCGTACCATGGGCTTTGGAAATGAAGTAAAAAGACGTATTATGCTAGGAACTTATGTTCTTTCATCCGGATACTATGATGCGTATTATCTCAAAGCCCAAAAAGTAAGAACAAACATCAAAAATGATTTTGATAAAGCGTTCGAATCTGTTGATTGTCTGTTAACCCCAACTTCTCCGACTACCGCATTTAAAATTGGTGAAAAAGTTGACGATCCCCTAACCATGTATTTGTCAGATGTGTTTACTGTTTCTGTAAATCTCGCGGGATTACCAGGCATTTCTGTACCTTGCGGTAAAGATGCTGATGGTTTACCAATTGGTGTGCAGTTAATTGGAAAACCTTTTGATGAGCCTACTTTGTTATGGGCTGCTGATTTTATTGATAAAAGATTTAACTAGAACAAATAATATCGGATACACGAATGGATTATGAAGCTGTTATAGGTCTTGAAGTACATATACAGTTATTGACGAACACTAAAATATTTTGCTCATGTAGTGCAAAATTTGGTGCTGATCCCAACTCACAGGTCTGCCCTGTATGTCTGGGGATGCCCGGCGTTTTGCCAGTATTGAATAAAAAAGTTATCGATTTTGCAATTCGTCTTGCAATTGCTACAAATTGCAAAATTAATGAAAAATCTATCATCGCCAGAAAAAACTATTTTTATCCGGATTTACCCAAAGGTTACCAAATTTCACAATATGAGCAACCCGTTTGTGAACATGGTTTTCTAGATATCCCTGATAATGGAGAAACAACCCGTATTGGTATTACACGTATTCATCTGGAAGAAGATGCTGGGAAATCCATGCACTCTGAATCCTATGTTGCTCGTGACGAATCGCTTGTGGATATTAATCGATGTGGTGTGCCTCTGTTGGAAATGGTTAGTGACCCGGATTTCCGTTCACCGTCTCAGGTTTCTTCGTATCTGACCAAGTTACGTCAGATTGTAAGATATCTTGGGATTTGTGATGGAAACATGGAAGAGGGGAGTATGCGCTGTGATGCGAATATTTCCATTCGTAAACGTGGCGAAACCAAATTGGGCACCAAAACTGAATTGAAAAACATGAATTCCATAAGCGCTGTAGAAAAAGCGCTGGAATATGAAATACGAAGACAAATTGCAGTGTTGGAAGATGGTGCAAGTATTCAACAGCAAACGTTGTTATGGAATGCTAACAAGAATTGTGTTGAACCCATGCGTAGTAAAGAATATGCGCATGATTATAGATATTTTCCTGAACCGGATTTACTTCCGGTAGTTATCAAGCAGGAATGGATTGAAAGTGTTAAGCAATCATTGCCCGAGTTACCAGATGTCAAGAAACAACGCTTTATTGATGACTTTGCTTTACCAGAATATGATGCGTCAATTCTTACAGACGATTTAGCCATTGCTGATTATTATGAGAAATTGGCTAATAACGTTAAAGACAAAAAAGCTGCCAGTAACTGGGTAATGGGCGATGTTTTAAGAACATTGCATGAAAATCAGCTTACTATTTCAGAATTAAAAGTTACACCTGAATACCTTGCTGAAATTATTCAACTTGTAGAACAAGATAAAATCAGTGTGAAAATTGGACGTAAAGTTTTTGAGATTTGTGCTGATTCTGGTAAAAATCCTCAAGTTATTATTAAAGAAGAGGGACTAGTTCAAATCTCTGATACTGGTGAACTTGAACAGATTGTAGATAAAATACTTGATGAAAACCCTAATGAAGTGGACGCTTATTTAGCTGGAAAAGAAAAAGTTATAGGCTTTCTGGTTGGGCAAATTATGCGTGCTTCACAAGGTAAAGCGAACCCTAAAAGTGTAAATGAAATATTAAAAAATAAACTTGAGAGTAGACGTTAATTAAAAAAGGAATTATTATTTATGGCCTCAACATCAGATTTTCGTACCGGTTTAATCATTAAAATCGATGGTGATCTGTTTACTATAACCGAATTTCAACATGTAAAAATGGGACGCGGTAGCGCCTTTATAAGAACCAAAATTAAAAACTTGAAAACCGGTAAAGTTTTGGAAAAAACTTTTCGTAGTGGTGAAAAAGTTGAAGATGTACGTGTTGAACGTCGCATGATGCAATTTTTGTATCGTGAAGGCGAACAATTGATTTGTATGGATAATGAAACCTATGAACAATTGGGTTTAGAAGTACATATGCTGCAACCTGGAAGTGATTTCCTTAAAGAAGGTGAAACAATAAGTATCTTGATGGATGGTGATACCCCCATTGGTGCTGAAATGCCTAATTTTGTTGAACTCAAGGTTGCTGAAACCGAACCTGGAATGAAAGGTGATACGGTTTCCGGGGCAACTAAAAAAGCAGTAATGGAAACAGGTGGCTCTGTTCAGGTTCCATTGTTCATCGAAGAAGGTGAGATGCTTAAAATCGATACACGTACTGGTCAATATATGGAACGTGTAAAATAATCGAATTTATTGAAGGAGTTACAATGCGAGCCAAAGAGATTCGTGAACTCGTAAAAATTGTTGAAAGCAGTACTGTTGGTGAAATAGAGATTACCCGGTGGTTTTGGGGTAAAATTCGAATCAGTAAAACAGCTACTCATGTAACAGCTGTAACCCCTGCTGTTTCACCTGTTCAAGTACAAGCGCCTGCACCTGTCGTGCAGCAAGCTGCGCCAGCGCCTGCACCTGCTGCAACAGAGGCTGCTGCTCCGGTAGAATCTTCCAATACTATCGAGATTAAGGCTCCAATGGTTGGTACATTTTACCGTTCACCCGCACCTGATGCTCAACCTTATATTAAAGAAGGTGATGTCATTTCGCAAGGTAAAGTTTTGTGTATCATCGAAGCTATGAAGTTAATGAATGAAATTGAAGCTGAAGTAAGTGGTAAAATCGTCAAGATTTTGGTTGAGAATGCTCAACCGGTTGAATATAATCAACCGTTATTTCTTGTAGAACCTTCATGATGTCAATAAATTAAAGAGAGTTAGCTCGTTGTTTAAGAAAATACTCATTGCAAACCGTGGCGAAATTGCATTGCGGATTATTAGGGCCTGTAAAGAGCTTGGAATTCAATCTGTTGCTGTTTATAGTGAAGCCGATGCTGACAGCCTTCATGTTAATTTTGCAGATGAAGCTGTATGTATTGGTCCTGGTCCCAGTCATTTGAGCTATTTAAATATTCCACAAATCATCAGCGCTGCTGAAATAACCAATGCGGATTCTATTCATCCGGGCTATGGTTTTTTAGCTGAAAGTGCACATTTTGCTGAAATTTGTGAGAGTTGCAACATAAAATTTATTGGTCCTGATCCTCTGGTTATCACCCGAATGGGGGACAAGGCCTTTGCTAAAGATACTATGAGAAAAGCAGGTGTTCCTGTAATACCCGGCTCAGACGGTATTGTTGAAACCCTGGAAGAAGCGTATAAAATTGCTGATGAAATTGGATACCCCGTCATTGTTAAAGCATCTGCTGGTGGTGGGGGAAGAGGAATGCGTGTTGTTCGTGCTAAAGAAGAACTAAGTAATGCATTTAGTTCTGCCGGAGCTGAAGCCAATTCTGCATTTAGTAATCCCGCTTTATATATTGAAAAGTTTTTTGAAAGCCCCAGGCATATAGAGATCCAGTTGATTGGTGATAACTTTGGAAACGTGATTTCTCTGGGCGAGCGTGAATGTTCTATTCAGCGTAAACATCAAAAGTTGATTGAAGAATCACCTTCACCGGCAGTAACTCAAGAAATTCGTGATGCCATGAATTTGGCAGCCTCCAAAGGTGCGAGTGAAGTGAATTATAATAGTGCCGGAACCATTGAATTTTTAATGGACGACGAAGGTGGCTTTTATTTTATGGAAATGAATACCCGTATTCAAGTTGAGCATCCTGTTTCCGAAGAGGTCAACGGTATTGATTTGATTAAAGAACAAATCAAAGTTGCTGCTGGTGAAAAACTGGATGAGCGTATGAAATCGTACAAACTTCGAGGCCATGCAATTGAATGCCGGATTAATGCTGAAGATCCTTTCAAGGATTTTCGTCCCTCACCTGGTGTAATAACCAATTTTCATGTCCCTGGTGGTCATGGCGTACGCGTAGATTCACATGCTTATGATCAATATATGATACCACCATATTATGATTCTCTTTTGGCTAAATTAATTACCCATGGCAAAGACAGGGAAGAAGCAATTGTTCGAATGCTTAGAGCATTAGACGAGTTTATTATTGAAGGTGTAGCTACTACTATTCCTATACATAAAAAAATTCTCATGGACAAAAACTTTCGTAGTGGGAATTTCAATACTAAATTTTTAGAAACATTTAAATTTTAGGGAGGCCAAAATGCAGATTCCGGCTGAATTTAAGTACACTGAAGAACATGAATGGGTATCGGTAGATGGCAATATTGCCACTGTTGGTATCACTGACTATGCACAGGGTGAATTGGGTGACCTGGTTTTTGTAGAGTTACCAGAAGTTGGTACAGAAGTTAACCAAATGGATGCTTTTGGTACCGTTGAAGCTGTTAAAGCAGTTTCTGATCTTTTTGCACCCCTTTCAGGTAAGGTTACAGAAATTAATGATGTTTTAACAGACGCACCTGAAACTGTAAATAAAGATCCTTATGGTGAAGGTTGGATGATTAAAATTGAATTGTCTGATGCCAGTCAATTAGACAATCTGTTAAGCGCAGAAGATTATAAAAACGTTATAAGTTAAATTAGAGGCTACTTATGGGTTTTATTCCGAATACGAAATCAGATAAAAAAGAAATGCTAGAAAGCATTGGTGTAGACTCTTTTTCGGAATTAATAGACAATATACCAGAAGCATTACAGTTCAAAGGTGAGTTGAATCTGCCTGAAGCTTTATCCGAGTTTGAGATCATGAAACACATGTCTGAACTGTCATCGATGAATAGTAATTGTCTTGAAAATGTTTGCTTTTTGGGTGGAGGCGCATATGATCATTATGTACCTTCTGTTGTAAAACATCTCTTGTCACGCTCGGAATTTTATACTGCATATACTCCGTATCAACCCGAAGTAAGTCAGGGAACGTTACAGACTATATATGAATTCCAGACTATGATCTGTGAGTTAACCGGTATGGATGTGGCAAATGCATCCGTGTATGATGGTGGTTCAGCTTTGGCAGAAGCAATGCTGCTTTCAACAGGATATACAAAACGGAATACGGTTTTATTATCTGGTGCATTGAATCCCAATTATGTAGATATTGTTAAAACGTATGCTCATGGTAGAGGTATTAATGTAGACCTTGTACCTGTGGAGAACGGAATAACCGATATAGCAGCCTTGAAAAGCCAGATTAATGACCAGGTTGCAGCAGTTATTGTGCAGCATCCCAATTTTTTCGGCAGTCTGGAAGAAATGCAGGAATTGTCTGATATTACACACCAGGCAGGTGCATTATTTGTAACTTCAAATGATCCTATTTCGCTTGCAATTCTTGAACCACCGGCAAGTTATGGTGCGGATATTGCTACTGGAGAAGGACAGGCGTTAGGAAATGCCCTTAATTTTGGCGGTCCATATTTAGGACTTTTTGCCGTAAAACAAAGTCTTGTTAGATTGATGCCCGGTCGCATTGTAGGGCAAACCGTTGATAAAAACAACAAGAGCGGTTTTGTTTTGACATTGCAAACCCGCGAGCAGCATATTAGACGAGAAAAGGCAACATCCAATATTTGTACCAATCAGGGCCTGGTAGCTTTGGCTGCAACCATTTATATGGCTTTGATGGGTAAAAATGGATTACCTAAAATTGCTGAATTGTGTTTGCAAAAAAGCCATTATTTATTTGAAAAAATGTGCGAAATTCCTGGTATTGAACCTGTTTTTGATCGTCCTTTTTTTAAGGAATTTGTGATTCGCGTCAACTCTAATAAACCTGTTAGTGAGTATATTGAGTTGTTGAGTAAAAAAGGTTTTCTGGCCGGTATTGAGTTAAAACAGTATTTTGGTAATATGGACAATACATTACTGGTAGCGGTTACAGAAAAACGCACAAAACAGGAAATGGATAAATTTTGTTCCGCAATTAAGGAACTTTTGCAGTAAGTAATTTGTTAAATTACGGTAGGTACAGAGTAATGCAGTTTCATTTTGATCAAAAACTGCTTGACTCTATAGCTTTATATTCGTAATTTTATTAGATTTAATCACAAACAAGGAGTAAGCTTATTAAAGTTCGTTATAGGTTTAATTAAATTAACTGATTGGTATTTGAAATAACTTTAATTCTTTATTATTTAAACCTGTTTGCGAACTATGAAGCTTGCCCGTGGAATATATTATCCGGATGTAAAAGGGTAACTTCTTTAGGGAGCAACTCTTTTAGGTTCGGATTTTTTTTTACTATGTGATAACAGGAGGTATACTCTGATGAAAAAGCTGATTTTATCTTTAATTACAATCTCAACAGTGCTGTTTTCTTCCAGCCAGGTTTATGCAGTGAGTGAAGCCGCAGTGTTGTTTTTGCAGATTTCTCCCGGAGCCAGAGCTGCTGGTATGGGTGAAGCCTTTGTTGCATTAGCTGATGATGCTACAGCGGTTTTCTGGAATCCTGCAGGATTAGGATTTCTTGAAGGACGTGAATTAACCTTGATGCATGCTAATTGGCTGCCTCAATTTGGTTCAGATCTTTATTATGATTTTGCCGCTTATCGTCATTCAGTTGAAGGATTGGGTTCATTTGGTGTAAATGTAACTTATTTGAACCTTGGTGAACAAACCATTACTGATGAATCAGGTCCTGATCCATTGGGTACATTTAGCAGTTACGAATTTGCTATTTCTACTACCTATGGTACAAAGTTGAATCAGGATTGGGCAGTTGGTGTTGGTTTGCGTTATATCCGCTCAAATCTTTCCAGTGTTGGTGCTGGTGCAGAACAAGGTGATGGTAAAGCAAATGCTTTTTCATTTGACTTGTCTACCATTTACAAAATCCCATTCCATCGTAAATTGAGCTTTGGTGCCAATCTTTCCAATATGGGTCCCAAAATTACCTATATCGATGCTGCCCAAGCTGATCCATTGCCAACCAATTTAAAAGTCGGTTTTGCCTACAAATTCATCGATGATGAATTCAATAAACTGACCTGGGTTGGTGATATGAACCATATGATGGTTAAACGTAATGCTGATGGTACTTCTGATGCGTGGTATAAAGCTTTATTTACTTCACCCTGGACAGTTGTAGAAAAAGAATATGAAAACCTGGGTGATGATGAAAAAGAAGAACTTGTTGGTGAATCCACAATTTTCAATGGGATTTTGAGTACAGGTCTTGAATACTGGTATGGCGATCTTATTGCTTTACGTGCCGGTTACTATTGGGATGAACCTGGTAAAGTAAAATTTACTTCTTTTGGTGCTGGTATCCAGTACAATATGTATCGTTTTGATTTCGGTTATGTAGCTGCAAGTGAGGGGCACCCACTTTCTAATACAATGCGTTTTTCATTATCATTTGTATTCTAATAATAGATATTGATTTGTGCACAGTTAAATAAACTGTGCACAAATTTTAAAAATGACATTGTATCTTGTTTATGACAGACCATAGGACCTGCTATGTATAAAAGAAGCATATTGTTTTTATTTTTATTTCTGACTCCGTTACTATTTGCTCAGTCGGGCAATCTCAACTATCTGGTATTACGTGCGCAGTTTGAGCAAGATCAGCTTGCTACTACCACAGGTGACGGATTGTTTGATCTTGGTAATGAAAGTGAATTTAACATAGATAAACCACCCCATAATCGTACATATTTTCAACACCAGATGCTGGCTTTAAAGAACTATTTTGCAAGAATATCTAATAATCAGCTTGTAATTGAAGCGGATGTATTACCCGAAGGTGAAAATGAAGTATATACATTGTCTGAAAATATGGTTTATTATAGTGGTCAGGAAAATGATGAGCTTAAAAATAAACGCTGGTCTGAATTACTTTATGATGTAATAAATTTGGCAATAGAAAATGATAATCCTGACTTTTCCAAGTATGATGGTGTTATAATTTTTCATGCTGGTATTGGTAGTGATTTTGCTTTTGACTTTGACGCAACTCCCTATGACATTCAGTCAGTTTATCTTGACTTTGAAACCTTGCAATCTACTTTAGGTGAGGGTAACACCACTTATCAGGGGATTGATGTTGGCGATGGTATCTTTATTAAAGAAGGAATAATCTTACCGGAAGCTCAAAGTCAGGAAGGCTATGAACTGGGTCTTTTGGGAACAATGACCCTGCTCATGGGTAGCAAACTGGGTATGCCCAGTATGTTTAATACGCTGGATGGTTCCGCAGGTATTGGCCGCTGGGGACTGATGGATCAGGGTTCATATAATATGCAGGGCTTGATTCCCGCATACCCATGTGCCTGGATGAAAGTTTATCTTGGATGGGAAGAACCTGTAGTTGTAACACATGGTACGGATTTGAAAATTGGCACAACAACTACAGCTTCTGCACCTCATATCTATAAAATTCCAATTTCTTCTACCGAATATTTTCTTGTTGAAAACCGCCAAACAGATCCTGTTAAAGATGAAGTGACATTTGGCCGTGATGAAAATGGAAACAGAGCCCAATTTGACACTCAAGCCAATGTAACTGCTGATAGTGAGTTGGGTGTCATTACAAGCATTGATGAATATGATTTTGGATTACCCGGTTCAGGCTTGTTGATCTGGCATATTGATGAAAATATTATCAATGATAGTCTTGCTACCAATAGTATCAATAACGACCGTGAACATCGCGGTGTTGATCTGGTTGAAAGTGATGGTGCACAGGATTTGGGTTATTATTATGATCTATTTTCTGCTGCTTCGGGAGCAGAATCCGGTGACTATTATGATCCCTATTGGGCAGATAATGAATCTCATAAATATGTCAATAATCAAACTGACACAGTAGCTTTGTCTCCCTATACCATTCCAAACAGCAATGCAAATGATGGTTCTAAAAGTCATATTCATATTTTTAACATTAGTGATAATGATACGGTTATGACTTTTTCTGTCAAAAATGACAGACTGGTTGATGGATTTCCAAGAAATGTAGGTACTGAATTTTTTAACGGTTCGTTGAAAACTGTAGGTTTTAACAATAATAATTATCTAGTTGCATTGTCAGTTGATGGGAGATTGTTTAGCTGGGATATAAACGGTGAATTCTACACAGAAGAAAATCTTGTTTTAAATATTGATGATACGTTTTCTTTACCTCCTGCAGTTTTTCCACCGACCAGAACCAACCAAAACAGGATGGTTTTAGCCGGTCAAAGTGGTAAATTATATTTAATTCGGGTTGGCGAGAATTTTGCTAAAGTCGACACGGTTATTGATATACAATCTAAAATAACTGCTGGCCCACTAATTTTATCCAACTTGACAGTCATAATTGTAGGCACTGTTAATGGTGAATTGGTAATTGTAGATGCACCCAATTATTCTGTGATAGACCGCAAAACAATATGTTCAAACGCAATTACCGGCTTGGCATACCAATCAAATGTAATTGCTATAATCAGCGAAACTGGTGAATATTTTAAATTATCACCATCACTTGAAATTCTGGATTCGAAAAATATCTCTACCACAAATCAAACCAATTTTCTGGCTTTGGCAGATTTTGATGGAAATTTAGGTGCAGAACCCATGTTTGCTTCAACACTTCCTGCTGTTGGTGATATGGATAATGACGGTTTGCCTGAACTGTTCAGACAATATCAATCTGACATTCGTGGATATAATTATGAAAATTCTCCTGTTTCCAATTTTCCTGCTCATTTAACAAGTGATAATTTGATTGGAGAAAAGACAAGTCCATTGATTGCTGTTACAAATGAATATGGTGCAATTGTAATTAACGCAACACTGGGAGGCCAGTTAACTGCGCATGATTCAAATGGTGATATGGTAGAAGGCTTTCCTCTGTCTGTTGGCAGTGCTGTACATGTATCTCCAATCCTGGTTGATATGGATGGTGATGGAAAACAGGAATGTGGAGTGATTTCAACGGATGGATATTTTTATCTTTTTGATCTTGATATAACGTTGGCATCTGACAAGAACTGGACCAGTTATGGTGGAAATAATCAAAATTCTTTCAGTGTTGCAGGTGACACTCATCAGTTGACACAATCTACAAAGGTTTTGTCTGAAAAGGGAACGTATTGTTATCCTAACCCGGCTGATGGTGGATTCAGTAATATACGTTACCGATTGAACCAGTCGGTAAGTGCTGTCAGTATACGTATTTATGATATTGCCGGAGAATTTGTAGAAGAATTAACCGGAAGCGGCACAACACCCGGTGATCATGAGGTCCGTTGGGATGTTAGTAATGTACAAAGTGGAGCATATTTGGCACGAATTGAAGCCAGCGGCTCTAGTGATACATCAGTTCAGTTTATAAAAATCGCAGTGGTTAAGTAGAGAATGCTAATGAAACGGATATACTTTTTATTATTTATATTTTTAAACATCCAGATATTTGCCCAGGAATTCAACTATACTCATCCTGAACTTGACTGGTATACCATAGAATCGGAACATTTCAAAGTCCATTTCCATAAAGGTGCAGAGCGGACAGCTCGTGTTGTTATGCAAATAGGAGAGGACATTTATAAACCTGTCACAGATTTGTATGATTATCGTCCTGATGGTAAAATTCATTTTATTATTAAAGATTTTGATGATAATTCAAATGGTGCTGCTTATTATTATGATAATAAGGTAGAGATCTGGGCACCCCAGATGACATTCATTTTGCGAGGAACCCACAACTGGCTTCGTAATGTTGTTACCCACGAGTTCAGCCATATGATCTCTTTGGGTGCATCACGCAAACTGGCCAGACGTGTGCCGGCATTGTATTTACAATGGATCGGTTATGAGCAGGAAAAACGTCCCGATGTATTGTATGGTTATCCGAACCAGATTGCATCTTATGCAATTCCCATGACAATTGTGCCAATGTGGTTGGCAGAAGGTATGGCCCAGTACATGATTTCGGGATTGGATTATGATCGCTGGGACACTCATCGTGACATGTTAATTCGTACTGCTGTGGTAAATGACAAGCTGCATACATTCGATCAGATGGGAGTATTTGGGAAAAACAGTCTGGGTAACGAGCGCACCTATAATGCTGGTTACGCACTTACACGTTATATCGCCCATAACTATGGTGAAGAATCTCTTAAAACCATTACTCAGGATTTGAAAAAGAAATTCAACTTTTCCGTGAATGGTGCAATCAAGAATGTTACGGGTAAAGATGCTTATACTTTTTATGATGAGTGGAAAGAGCATTTGAATACCTATTATGCAAAAAGATTAGAAACAGTTAAAGCAAATCAGGTAACCGGTAAATTACTAATTGATGAAGGTATTGGCAATATTTCACCGGTATGGTCTCCTGACGGTAAAAAAATTGCATATTGTGGAAGTAAAACTTCTGACTATCTTTCTTTGACTTCGTTGTTTGTTTATGATGTGGAAACTGATAAATCTCAGTTTATCAAAGGCGGTATTAATGGAAGTGTTGCCTGGTCAGCTGATGGTAAAAAACTTTTGTATCAAAAAAGACATCGGGTTGAGGATATGTCACATTTCTTTGATTTATATGTCTATGACTTTGATACCAAGAAAGAGAAAAAATTAACTTCCAGTCTACGTTCCATAGATCCGGATTGGTCACCCGATGGTGAACACATTGTCTGTATCGTTCAAAAAGATGGTACGGACAATATTATGATGCTGGATAAAGATGCGAAAAACTTTACAGAATTGACAAATTTTTCGCAAGGTGAAGGCGTTTATTCTCCACGTTTTTCACCGGATAGCAAGAATATTGTATTTTCTCAATCACGCCCTCATGGACGTGATATTAAAACGGTAAATATTGAATCAAAGAAAATCACTGATGTTGTTACCGAATATGGTGATGCTCGTGATCCGGTTTATGGACCCAATGGTGATTATATTTTCTTTGCCTGGGACCGTTCAGGCATACACAATATTTACAGAGTAAAAACTGATGGTACACATCCAGAACCGGTTACCAATGTTATTGGCGGTGCCTTTATGCCGTCAGTTTCTAAGGATAATAAACTTGTATATTCTCACTTTGAATATGATGGTTATAAGATAGCTGCAATTGAAGATATTCAACCCATTGATGCTTCTAACCTTGTTTATCCTGTTGCTTATGATATTGCACCGGAGTTGGACAATGCGTTCAAGAATGACCGATTTGCTCAAGCCCGACATTATGATGATACAAAGTTACCGGATGTAAAAGCAGAACCCTATTCCATGGATTATGGGCAAATGATGGTTTTGCCCAGAGTTATGGTTGACTCTAATAAAGTCAAGCTGGGCACCTATTTTTACGCAAGTGATATTTTGGAAAGATATTCCATTCTTGGTGGTGTGGCTATGAACCATCGAATGGATTTGGATGCTTTTGCCATTTTTGAGTATCGCCATTTACCACCAGTTATCTTTTTAGAACTGTACGCATTTACCCGAAATATTAAACGTTCTATTGATGTGATTGAAGATTATCCCGAAAAAGCACCTGTGGATATTCAGTTCAATATATTGGAAGCTGATATTGGTGCACGTTTTCACGTTACAAAGGATCTGGGTGTAAGAGCCTGGTACAGCCATCAGCGTTATACATCAAAGATCAAAGATTTCTTTTTTCAAAATGTAAAATGGGTTTCACCAAATAATACATATTTTGTGGGTAATCATTTTGGTGTACAATGGGATGCAGATTGGGTAGCACCCAGTTTAAATTCTTCTATTAATCCCACTTCCGGAATGAAATTAGATATCCAGTACACCTATGAGATGAATGATTTCTTTGATGATTTTGCCACAGATAATGAATATGGAACACCTCAGGAAGTCTATACGAAATTCAATTACAGCCGGGTGCAGTTGAATATGCATCAGTACTATGGAATCCCTTTTACCAGTAATCATGCACTTGATGTAAATCTGATAGGAGGCTGGATTGATCGTCCGGTTGACAGCTTTTTCAATTTTTTTGCCGGTGGTTTGCCCGGTTTACGAGGGTATCCTTTTTACAGTATAGAAGGACGTAAACTTTTAGTTGGACGTTTTACCTATCGTTTTCCAATTTTCAAGAATCTGCAAAAGCGTTTCTTACACATTACCACTAACAATCTCTATCTGGGTGCGTTTGTGGATTATGGAAATGCATTTAATACAGATGAGATCAAGTTAGATGATTTTAAAAAAGACGCCGGTGTTAATCTTCGTTTTGCAGGATTCTCTTTTTATGGATTTCCCACAGCATTTGAATTTTCAAGCGCATATTCTCTTGACGAATTTGAGCATGAAGGTTATACCTATGGTAATGAATGGCGTCATTATATAAGTATATTGTTTGATTTCCAGGATTAAATCCAATACGGAGTTAAAAGTGAGAACAAAATTATTACTACTATCATTAATGTTTGCAGTATCAGTTTTTTCCCAAAAAACTGATTGGCAGGAATATCTGCAAAATACAACAGCACCCCTCATTGTAATGAATGATGTAGAGGCCGGAACCCAATCTACAGCAGTTGTTCAAAACAATGATGTTAAATCTGTTAAAAAGGCATTATTCTATTCTTTGGCAATACCTGGTGCCGGACAATATTATAATGGATCATGGAAAAAAGCTTTGGGATTTTTAACTGTTGAAGCTGCTTCGTGGGCCATGTATTTTGTAAATGATGCGGAAGGAACCGATATAGAAAACGAATTTCAGGATTATGCCGATACACATTGGAGTGAGGATGAATACTGGAATTGGATTTCTGTACAATCGGGTTTACCATCAAATGATATAGATGCTTTGCGTGATTGGGAACAATCAGCATTCAGTCATGGTCTGCATGTTGAAAAGGATCAGCAGTATTATGAAATGATTGGCAAATATTACCAATTCAACTGGGGATGGGATGATTTTCGTTCTGATCCCAGCTATAATATCAATATGGATGTTACAGAGATGACCCGAAATAAATACATTTCAGATAACCGCTTGTATTATGAAGATCGTCGTGATGCAAGTAATCAGGCATTTAAACGTGCTACTACAGGTGTGACTATTGCCGTATTTAATCACATTATAAGTGCTTTTGAAGCTGCCTGGAGTACAAAAATCCATAACAATAAAGTTCAAACTGCACTCCGTTTAGAACCCAGATATTATAATAACAAACAATACACAGCTTTAACCTTACGAATGAACTGGTGAATTATATGAAACAAGCATTGTTAACAATACTCATTTTTTTAACAACAATAACGACACTACAAGCCCAAACGGGATCTTTGTCAAATGATTTGTTTTTGAATAAAGATTTACTTTTAGCTCAGGGAACACCCAAGGTTGAGGCAAATAAGGATCTTTCTGTAAATTCCATAGTTCCCAAAAATAAGGGTAAAGCTTTTTTAATGTCTATGATTCTTCCCGGATTGGGAGAACGCTATACCGGGAATACCAAAAAGGCACAATACTTTTTTGCATCAGAAGTAACTTTGTGGCTGGCTTATTCCGGTTTGGTTACTTTTCGCGAATGGCGCAAGGACGAATACAAGACATATGCTGCTTCTTATGCTGGTGTGGACCTTTCTAATAAAGACGAATCTTATTTTGTTGACCTGGGCAATTATGATAATATCAATGAATATAATGCTGCAAAGTTGAGGGACCGCAATCTTCCTGAATATTATTATGATGTTGAAGGAATGTATTGGGATTGGGAAAATGCAACCTATCAACATAATTATGAACAATTGAGGATTTCTGCTGATCGTGCAGATAACCGTGCAACTTTTGTTATTGGTGCAATTCTGGCTAATCATGTAGTAAGTGCCATTGATGCGGTTTGGTCAGTTTACAAGCATAACAAGAATATTGATCAGTCTGTATTGGATATGAATTTTCAAATTGATTCAGTTAATAATGATCCCAGGTTTAGTTTAAACCTTTCTACAAGTTTTTAAAATGTCAAATTCAATAATATTTGTATTTATTTTTACATTTATTATTCATACCATAAATACTTTGGCCTATTCAGTCAGACTGGTTGGAATTCAAACAGGCAGACTGACTGTTTCTTTTTCATTATTTAATATTCTGGTATTATTGTCTCGTACTGCTAATGCATTGCAGGTACCTATTCTTGCCAAAAAAGTAGAGACAGATCTTGGTTCCGGAATTTTGAATCCGTCTACCCATTATTTTTACTTTATCTTATTTGCTGCTACATTGGGTACAATTGCCGGTGCTGTTCTCATGCCGACTTTTAGAAGAATATTAGTCAAGTTTGTACAACGTTTTAATATAGATCGTTCAATTCCCCAGGTCATTGTTCACAGTTTTACCAAAAGTGGTATAAAACAATTCAAAGAACAATTTAAAATCCCATCTTCAGATAATTTCAAACATTTAAAAAGTATTAAATCCATCCCCAAACGAATTATTGGATTGAATTTTTTAGCTGTTGCGTTTTTGACCGCAGGATCGCTTGCTACCATGCTGGCTTCGTATTTGAATCCTGAATTACGTTTAACCTCGGGCAGCTTTGCACCATTGTTAACCGGTTTGGCTACAGTAATTCTGGTGATTTTTGTGGATCCATTCTTTTCATTATTAACAGATGATATTCTTGAAGGAAAGACCAGTCCCTATTATTATTCAAAATGTATTGTGTTTATGATTATCAGCAGGGTAGCAGGGACTTTGTTAGCGCAGTTATTATTATATCCGATGGCAGTGTTTGTTATTTGGGCAGGTACCCATCTTTAAAAAGTACCGAATTTAAGCATTACATGAAACTGGGGACTGCTAATATCTGAACTTTCTAATCCCGGCATACTATTTAATCCGGATACATACAAGTATTTAACTCCAAAAGCAAGTCTGAAATTACGGGTCATATTTAATACAACATCCACACCGGGTTCAATTACCATAAATGCATCACTGTCTGTAATTTCATATTCGGTGGTTGATCTTCTGTCTGAATAGCTTATACCACCGGCACCAATAAGTGCTCCAATTGTATAGTGAACAAGTTTATCTGAATTGGCAATATATTGAAGTAACAGACCGCCATACCCCAAATCAATAAAATATTCAAGATCTGTGCCGTCTACGGGTTGAGCTACAGAAGGTGCTCGAAGTTCAGAGACCATTCCGTAACCGGCCCCACCAATAACAAATTGATGATTAATGATCCAGCCGCCGCCGCCACCAATCCATAATGCGGTACTGTTGTATACTTTACCAACTTTGAAGCTTGGGCCGCCATAACCGCCATGTGTAATATCTCCACTGAAAAGTGTTTCTTCTGCCAAAACAAAACTTGATGATAATAAAATGATCAGTAGAGTATAAAACACTTTCACTAGACAGCTCCTTTTTAAATTATAATTGTTAAATTATAAAAAAAAATGGGAATTTCAAATTATTTTTATCTTAATTCATATCTAAAGGTAACAATACCTTGAACAGTCTTGTTTTCACCCGGGGGTAATGGATTAAATTTCCATTCCCTAAGCGATTTCAAGGTAATTTCTTCCAATACCGGGTCACCTTTGAGTACGGGAAGCATTTGACCGATTTCACCATTGGGTAAAACAAAGATTCTAATTTTTACTGTAGCCTCTTTTTGAAGCCCCGGTGGATATTGTGGGATTACTTTTTTAACCAAAGTCCGTTTAGCCGCATCACCCTCAATTGTAAAGGGTTGATTCGAGTCACCAGGTTTTATACCGTCTCTTTCTACCAGCGATGGTTTTGCGTCGTTCTCTGTGGTAGATGGGGTAGGGTAATAGCTCCTGTCATTATCATCCGGAATTGCTTGTGCGCGTTGATCATAAACAGAATTATCCGGTGTTATTTTTTGCGCTGATGAGGATGCATCAATTTTGCCATAATCCCTTTTAATCATGTCTGTTTCTTCATCCAATCTGTTTCTGAATTTTGGAAGATTCACAGGTTGGGTTTTTTCCTCTTTTGCAACGGGTTCAGGTGCCGGTTCCTGTTTTTTTGTAACCGGCTTGGGTGGCTGTGGTCTTGCCTGTTGTCTGGTGGATACCGGAACCGTCTTGCTCGAACTTGACATAAATGATATCTCGGCGTATTCCGGTGAAGGCATTACCATCTGAGTGTGAACAAGATAAAACAACAGCACCAAAAATAAATGGAAAATTACAGATATTCCCATTGCTTTGTTGAGATTTAAATTTTGAAAAAGCTTTTTCATAAAATTATAATCCTGGTTCAGTTGCAATCATAAACCGTTCAGCGCCGGCTAGTTTTGCTGTATCTACAATACGGATTGTTCTTTCCAGTGAAAGATCTTTGTCTGCTTTGATTACAACCATTTTTTGCGGATTTTCATTCAACATTTGACCCATTTGCTGTGCGAGCTGGGTAATGGAAACTTGTCTCTGGTTCAGAAATATTTGGTTGTCCAGAGTGATTGTGACATAGATTTTATCCGAATCATCCTGCTGACCACTTGCTGCATTGGGTAATTTGACTTTGATTCCCGGCTGAACAACGAATGATGAAGTCAGTAGAAAAAAGATCAGTAACAGCAGAACAATATCGGTCAAAGAGATGGTGGAAAACATTACCATCCGTTTACGCGATGTTTCGATGTTCATTCTGAATCTCCTTTTCCAGGAATACATCCATAAGTTCGTTCGAGCTTTCCTGCATGTCAAATACATGTCGTTCGACTTTGCTCAACAGCCAGTTATAGAATATCAATGCGGGAATACCAACACTAAGACCGGCTGCTGTTGTAATCAAGGCTTCCCATATACCGCCTGCCAAAACACTTGCATCTACGCTGCCGCCAAGTGTTTGAACTTGCATAAAAGCTTTGATCATACCTGTTACGGTACCCAAAAATCCAATTAATGGAGCAATAGCTGCTATTGTTCCCAAAACACCCAAATTACGCTCAAGATGATAAATCTGGACTTTGGCTGCGCCTTCAATGGAATCTTTGATTTCTTCGCGGGGACGGTCATGCTTCATCAAACCTGCATGTGTGATTTTGGCAATGGGACCTGGTGTTTCTTTGCACATTACAACTGCTTCATCGATTCGGTTCCGAAGCAAAAGGTTCTTGACTTGTAATACAAATGTACGGGCATTAATCTGGATCTTTCTCAGGGATACCAGCCGTTCAATCAATATTGCAAGTGCAACTACCGAGCAAAGGGCCAGGGGGATCATCATTACACCGCCCTTGAGGATGATTTCAATCATGGACATTATTGTGACTCCTTGTTTCTGTTTGTTTAGAATCTGGCGCTAATACCTGCCAACAAATGAACACCTTTTTGTGGATAATTATACCAATAACTATATTCAGAATCAAATAAATTTTGCAATTTAATATGTGCAGAGATATTTCCAAATGATTGCTGCACGGCTATATTAAACACAGTATACCCGGATAATGTTTCATCCATGTTAGCTGCAATATATCTTTTACCTGTTATTTCGGCATCCAGTGAAATAGTAGTACCTTTCAGGGGTTCAAATATAAGTTTAACTGGAACCATATATTCAGGTATATAGGGTACATTTTTATGAACAAACCCAGTAGTATCGTTCATACTTGTTTGATATTTAGTGAACCCAATTTGTAATCTGGAACGTTCTGATAGATTAAATTTTCCACCAAGACTAAAAGACAGCAAATCCATATCATTCAGACTATTTAATGATACTGGATTTAATGTAGTATCGGGACTGTTCCAGTAAATATATTGATCATAACCTTTATAATCAATGGTAGAGTAGAGGTGCATGCCATCTTTGGGTTCGTATTGAACATCAAATTGCAAGTCGTATTTCAATTCATTTGCTGTACTTGCAATTTCGGGAACCACGTATGGATTTTGAGATAACCATTCAGTAAAGGGAGTATATTCCAATCCACTTTGATACTGTAAAGTAACTCCTATGTTTTTTGAAGGCATGTAATTAACTTTTGCAAAGGGTGCAGCTTTGTCTACAGATGTAAGAAAATTGGAATCAAATGATTGGTATTTTAAACCCGCTGAAAGCATTACCGAGTTAATGGGGTTACCACTAAATTCTGCCCCTAACTCACCAAAATGTGAATGATTGCTTGCATTGTCCAAATTATCAGAGTCTCTTTCAAAACCACCAAAACCTTTAACCATAGCATATTTAAATTGTTGATTATATTCACCGAATAGTTTATAGGTAAACTGGTCTCTGGTATTAATTGTTGCACTGGAATCATCCGTGATAGATAGATTGTTGAAATGAAAACCAACTTTACTATCCGCAAGTTTACTAACGCTTAAATACCATTCTGTTCCGGCATTCAGGTTCGTGATTGTGCGTTTAACATCTGATCTACCCATGTAATTAAACATGCCCAGATCTTTTGAATACAACTCTGCAAACGAAGTAGTTTTGGATTTGTTGAATACATAGTGAAGATTTCCTGAAATACCACCCATTGTATGATCACTGTTATCAAATTGTCCACTGCTGCGATCAAAATTACCGTTAACCCTGAAATCACCTTTTTTGATACGCTGCCAGTATCCTGCATTGGCGATTACTGTTGAATAACCTCCACCTGTAAGATCTGCCCAAGTCATGCGCTGCATTGTATTTGCAGTTCTTTCATATTCCGGTTTGTTCTGGGTGCTTGCCATCAAATTACTGACGGGATCATGCTCCAGTTGAGGCTTGTATAAGGTTGGTGTTTCCTGGTTAAAATCTATTTTATCATCAACATTTCTGGTGGTTTTGTCCTTGCCATAGATCAACACTTCGGGTACAGTCAAAGTTGAATCCTGAGCATTGACCTTTGATGATGATGGTACAACGCGACTTGTATCCGATGGTAAGGTTATACGAGAGGGGGGAGCAACCACTTTTTGTGCAAACAGCAACCCCGGAACCATTATAAATAAGGATAAAAGTATTTTCGTTTTCATTATTTCCCTGCCAATTGCTGCAACCGGTTCTTTGCGTATTCCTGATATTCTGTTTGATTGGGGAATTCACGAATAATTGAATTATAGAGCCGCCTGGACTCGTCATATTTCTTTAATTCTTCATTACATAATGCGGCCTGGTAAATGCCCCGAACAACCCAATCCGTTTCCGTTGTAAAAATATATTTTATTTTCAAGAATGCAACCACTGCATTTTGATATTCCTCGCGTGCCTTGTAAACTTCACCGATGAGATAATGTGCTTCAGCTGCAAGATCTGCATCTATAGTCGTTTGGCTGGTGAGACTGTGCAATATACTTTCAGCTGGTTCAGTTTTGCCGGTTTTAATATAGATCCTGGCAAGTCCGATATTTGCCTGATTTGTAGTTCTTGCATTGTTATTTATGGTAATGGCATTTTGATAATACTTAATCGCCATGTCCATATTGTTTTTACTGTACCAGGAATTTCCGGCTAAATAATTCGCTTCTGCAAGTTTATCATGATCGGGGAAATTACCGATGAATTTTTCATAGGTTTCAATTGCCGCGTCATGGTTTCCCTGTTTTTGGTGTATTAATGCTGCCAGTAGTAAAGCATCTGCCGCTGCTTTTGTATCAGGATATTGTTCCCATTGTTTCTGTAACGTGGTAACTGCAGTTTCAGGATCTTTGAATTTATCATAAACTTTACCGATATGATAATACATGCTTTTTGCAGCTTCCGAAGTGGGATAATCTCTTAGAACAAGCTGATATTGTGCAATTGCCTGGTCATACTGCTGCATGTTTTCTGCAAATTCAGCTTTACGAATTAACACTTTGGCTGCAACATCGGGATCGTCTATTTTGGGTAAAAGTTCGTCAACCATGTTCATGGCATCATCAGATTCACCTTTTTGCATCATTGACCATTGCACACCGTTAACTGCATCCGATACATATTCACTTTTGGGAAAAGTGTCTAGTAATTTTCGGTATTGTAGTATAGCGTTGTCATAATCACCCTGATTGTAATAGCAGTCTCCTATAGCATATGTTGCATCATCCGCAAAAGTGCTGTTGGGATATTTACTCAACAAAGAGTTGAATTCTGCAATAGCTTCAGGGAAATCATTGGTACGAAAGGAACAACGTCCAATCATATACTGAGCTTCCGCTGCATATTGTGTATCACCAAACTCTTGGGTGACTGTGGTAAATGATTTTTTTGCAACATGAAAATTGGTATTACGGTAATAACAATAACCAATTTGAAAATTAGCTTCTGCTTTTTGAGAATGAGAGGCATCCGTATTTAATGCTTTTTCATAATAGGTAATAGCACGGATGTATTCTTTGGTGTTAAAGATTGCATCTCCCATCCGTAATAATGCATCAATTTTTAAGGATTTATTATCTGCAAGCTTGTTTGCATTTTTAAATGCATCTTCTGCTTGTTGAAAGTTGTCTGTTTTTATGGCAGCATATCCAAGTCCATACCATGCTTCAGCGAGTTTGGGTGAATTTGGATAATATTTTATGAATTTGTTATATGAAGTTAATGCCTGCTGAAAATCATTTGATTTGAACAAGGTTTCCGCATACCAGAACATGGATTCGCTATGTACCAGTTGATCTGTATATTGAGAATTTACTTTATTAAAATATTCAAGCGCTTTAGCATAATTACCGGAATTATAATAAAGTTTACCCATCTTGAATAATGCATTTGCCTGAATAAACGCAGATTGGTATGTGGATTCCGTTGTTTGAAATGCCTTTAAAGCAGTTTCTGAATCGTTGTCTAAGAGATAGCATTCTCCAATCATAAGGGAAGCCTGGCCAGCTATAGAAGAATCCGGATATTTATCAACAATATCCTGAAAATATTGTTTTGCGCCTGCAATTTGTTTGGCATCAAAATCAATAGAGCCCAGTTCATACATCGCATTGGGTGCATCTTTGGAATCCGGGTGGTTCAGAATGACTCTTTTAAAAAGTTGTGATGCCTGATCTGTTTGTCCCAGTTTTAAACGGTTCCTGCCAGCCTGAAACCATGATGATGAAATGATTTCTTTTGAATTGCTGATCTCAGCAGCCTGAGAGAAAGAGAGTGCAGCATTTTCAAATTGATTGATTTTAAAATATGCCCAACCCATGCTGTAATGCGCATCATCGGCATAACTGTTGTCAGGAACAACAGCAACCATGTTATAGGCTTCAAGTGCTTTTACATATTGTTCCAGTTTGAAATAAGATTCTCCAATAAAGTATTGGGCTTCAAAACGCATATCGTTTTTGGGATAATCTTTGATTGCTTTATCCAAAATTTTTATGCTAGTATCATATTCACCTTTTCCAAAATAGACCAAACCCATACGATATGTAGTTTGTGGCACAAGTGGACTTGAGGGGTGATTTTTTAACAAGAGTTGATAAGCTTTAAGTGCCTGGTCCCATTTTTTCATTTCTTCATAGATAAATGCTGCAGAATAAAAAGAATAGTCAGCCAATGGACCGGATTTATCCATGTTATATACACGCGCATAATATTCAAGGGCTTTGGCATTATTACCGGTATGATACAAAGCTTCGGCATACCAGTAATACGCATCTGTCACTAACGGACTTTTGGGATATTGAGATAAAAAGATTTGAAAGGCTTTTATACCTTCTTCATATTGGCCTGAATTCACCATGGTTTCGCCAATTCGATAATAAGCCTTGTCCCTGAAACCAATGGCCGGGTAATCGGATAATAATTTTTTGTATTCCGTTACAGCACGTGAATAATCACCACTTTGATAATAGCATTCTCCAAGCAGGAATTGTGCTTCCTCAGCCAGAGATTCATCCCTGTGTTTACTGAGGAATTCCCGAAACTGGGATGCTGCCAGATCATATAACTGGTCGTTATACATTCCTTTTGCAACATAAAAGTCATTATCGGCCTGCGAACCGGTTGTTTGTGCAAACAAATAAACCGAATTAGACAGGATCAGAAATAGAAAAAGTTTTTTTATCATTCTCTTCCCGGATAAATAATTGATTATTATATTAATAGACGTTATTAAAAGAGTGCAGGTTCCATTGTTTTTGCATTCATTACGTTGTTTTACATTTTATAAAATTCATTTCAAACAATACGACTTTTAATTAAAAATTGCAAGCATGAATTCTAGGCTGTTTCTGCATTATTTTATTATCCATATCATAGAATTTTTCATTTTTAAAAACTTTTGGAATAACCGGCAATAGGCTTCTGTTGTATAATTCCTTGATTGAAAGGATAAAGAACAACATTAAGGAGAACATCATGTCATACGAATGGAAAGTTGGAAATCGCCCTTATAGTGATGAAGAAGCTAAAACATTGTTGTCAAATGTAGTTAGTCCGGAAACTTCGGACTGGCATTATAATAAGCACCATAAAGGTTATGTAGCAGCTCTTAATACAATTGAAAAAGGTTTGGAATCTGCAGACCGCTCAAAAGCCAATGGTAATTACAGCGAAATTGGCGAACTTAAAAGAAGATTGACCTGGAACCACTCTGGTGCATTACTTCACGATGTCTATTGGGAAGTAATGGGTGGAGATGGAGATCCGTCAAAAGGTCCCGATGTGTTGGCTGCAATTGAAAAAGAGTTTGGTTCTTTTGAAAAGTGGAAAGAAGACTTTAAAGCAACTGCATTTTCAGCAAAATTGAGTGGCTGGGGATTGCTCGTGTTTGATTCACTCTACTCACAGAGGTTGCTGAATGTTCTGGTCGATGAACATCAATATGGTGCGATCTGGGGCGGAATTCCCTTGATTTCACTGGATGTATTTGAACATGCATATTATCATAAAGATGGCCCCGGACGTGCAACATATATCGATAATTTTATTGATAATTTGCATTGGGGACGAATTAATGACCGTTATAAAAAGTATGTGAAATAAAATATAACATCTTCCTCCAAAGATGATGAAAAAAGAGCCCGGAATGAGAGAGCCGGGCTTTTTTTATGTTAAAATTGATTTTATTACTGCTTCTGCCGCTTTGATTCCATCTATTGCAGAACTAACAATTCCACCCGCATAACCTGCACCTTCACCGGCCGGAAATAATCCTGTTAATCCTGTTGACTCGCCATATTCATTACGTTCAATTCGTATAGGACTGGAACTGCGCGTTTCCGGAGCATAGATTAATACATCACCAGGACCTACTCTGTTCAATTCTTTGAGCATTTGTGGTATTTGAATTTCAAGTGTGTTTGTAATGAATTCCGGTAGAATGTCGTATAGATTTGCTGGAAAAGCAAAATGCCAGGACCGCTCATTCGGTATTGATGTAGGGTTGCTTTTATTTAGAAAATCTGGCAACGTCGAGGCCGGTATATGATAATTGCCACCTCCGGCAAGATATGCTTTTTTTTCAATTTCCTGTTGATAGCGATAACCGGCAAGAACATCCTGGCCTGATGAATCAATATCATTAAAATAATCATCAGGATTTACAGGCACCAGGTAGGCTGCATTAGCAAAATTCCCGCCTCTGGTAGAGTGACTCATACCATTTGTTGTAAATTCACCTTGTGTCGATGCACACGAGATAACCGTTCCTCCGGGACACATGCAAAAGCTGTAACAGGCGCGTGCGTTTTGTTGGCTTTTTCGGGTCAATCTGTAACTTGCTGCTCCCAGTTTGGGATGTTCGGCAAACTTTCCCCATTGCGCGCGGTTAACCTGTATTTGTGGGACTTCAACACGCACTCCAATTGCAATGGGCTTGGATTGTAATGGAACATCTGCCTGATGTAACATATCATAAACGTCACGTGCACTGTGTCCTGTTGCAAGAATGCAGTGATTCGTTTCAATAGTTTCATCCTCAAGCTGTACAGCAACGAGGTTTTTATCTTTTATTATCAGATTGGTTAATTGCGAATTGAATTTGACTGTACCACCGAGTGATATGATTTTATTACGCATATTGGGTACAATATTGGCAAGCAGATCAGTACCAACGTGTGGTTCCCAATCTAACAAAATGTCTTCAGGAGCTCCGTTATCTACCAGTGTTTGTAACAGATATCGGATACGAGGTTTATCTTTACTCCGTGCAGTCAGTTTTCCGTCTGAAAAGAGTCCGGCACCACCTTCTCCATATAAAACATTACTTTCTACATTGAGGATGTCTTTTGTCCAAAATTGTTCAACATGATCTGATCGCTCTGTAACGGCAGCACCTCTCTCAATGAGTATGGGTTTTAGTCCCGATTCGGCAAGAACCAAAGCTGCATAGAGCCCTGCAGGACCTGCACCAATAACAACAGGAGGGAATGGATTGTCGGACTTGAGCGGTGAAAAAAAAGATGCAATGTTTTCCGGTTCAGTGAGAATTTGAACTTCATTTGGTTTAAATTTTCCTGATAAATTGCTACCTGTGAATTCTACATCAACGGACAAAGTGTACAATGGTTCGGGATGTCTGGGGCGTGCATCAATTGATCGTTTGTTCACCCTGATGATTGATAATGATTCTGGTTGGCAGTTTAATTTTTTTGCCGCAAATTTTAAAATATCACTATCTTTATACTCTAGTTTTAAATAGAGTTGGTGTATTCTGATTTTCATAATTATATTCTGAATGTTTGTTAATGTAGCCTATATTTCACTTGTTTTTTACACGTTACTTTAATATAATAGTCCCAAGTTAATTATTATTTTAGATAAATCAAACCGGAGGATTTATTTCATGCGTGCCTTTTCATATCTTACGACAAAAGGTCAGCCCCGTATAGGTGTTGAGGTTGACGGTAAACGTCTTGATTTTACCTATATCTGGCAGATATTTAAAGAATTGAAAAGTTCTCCGCAAACCCCGGACTATTATTTCCTGCAGATTATGATTGAAATGGAAAACTTTTCCAACAGTGTTATTACCGAAGTACTTGATGAGATAAAACAATTTCGTACACTTGATGATCTTGTTATCAAAGGTGATGTTCGGTTCGATGTGCCCATTTCAAGACCTTCTAAAATTATCTGCCTGGGTAGAAATTATGTTGCTCATGCCGAAGAGTGGAAATCCAAAGTTCCTGAAAAGCCCATGTTTTTTGCCAAGTTCCCATCCAGTTTGCTGCCGGTAGATGGTGATATTCGTATACCTGAAGGTATTGGTCGTGTTGATCATGAACTTGAACTGGCTGTTGTAATTGGAAAACATGCAAAATATGTAAAACAAAGCAAAGCCATGGAATATGTGGCTGGTTATGCTATTGCTAATGATGTTACTGCTCGTGCACTGCAGGGTGATTGTATTAAAAAAGGACATCCCTGGTCATTGCCAAAAGGTATGGATACATTTTTACCCATGGGCCCATATTTGGTGCCTGCTGACGCAATTGAAGACCCACACAATCTGGATCTTGAACTCAAAGTCAATGGTGAAATACGACAAAAAGCAAACACCAAAGATATGGTGTTTAAAATTCCGGAATTGATTGAATATATAACCAAATATATTAGCCTTGAACCCGGTGATGTTATTTGTACCGGTACACCTGAAGGTACTTTGCCTATTGAACCCGGTGATAGAATAGAAGCCACTATCAAAGGGTTGGGACTCTTGACAAATAATGTAGTTCAGGATTAAGGATAGATTTCATGCGTGTAGCTTTTGTGCAAATGTATTGTGATTTTGGTCAAGTAGAGCGTAATGTTCTTCATGCGCTGGAATTACTGCAATCTAAAGAAGCTGATCTTTATATACTTCCCGAATTATTTAATACCGGTTACTTGTTCAAAGATCGGGAAGAGGTAATGAGTTTTGCCGAATCTGTTCCTGATGGCCCAACTTGCAAAGCGTTAACCAACTTTGCAAAACAAAAAAAATGTTATATTTCTGCCGGTTTGCCTGAACGTTCTGGTGATAAAGTTTATAACGCAAGTTTTTTATCTGGTCCGGATGGATTTATTTCTGTATATAGAAAGATACATCTTTTTAATAAGGAAAAGACCTGTTTTGATCATGGTGATATTCCATTTACTGTTCAAAATATTGGTGAAATTAAAGTTGGAATGATGATCTGCTTTGACTGGATTTTTCCGGAATCCATGCGGTCTTTGGCGCTGCAAGGAGCAGATTTGATCTGCCACAGTGCTAATCTGGTCATGCCGTATTGCCAGAATGCTATGGTTACTCGCTGTCTTGAAAACAGTGTATATGCAGTAACCGCAAACCGTATTGGTTCTGATGTCAGGGGAGAACTTCAGGTCGATTTCACAGGTGCAAGTCAAATAACGGGTCCCAGGGGCGAGATTCTTGTACGTTCATCTAATTCCAGAGAAGATGTACAGGTAATTGAGATTGATCCGGAAAAGGCACGAAATAAACAATTAAATCCTCTCAATAATTTATTCACTGACCGTCATCCTGATTTGTATACTTTTTGACAGGTCTTAGTACTGGAAATCCTAGATGTCAATTTTTAACAGCATAAAACGCTTGTTCAAACATTCGGCGGTATATGGAATTGGACATATTGTCAATCGTATGATTGTTTTTTTGTTGCTTCCATTACATACCAATCTGTTTAACGAAGCGGAAATGGGTGTAGCCGGCGTTTTATTTGCCTATCTTGCAGTTTTTACGATTATTTATACCTATGGTTTAGATACGGCTTTTTTTCGATTTTATATCCTTGAAGATTCGGAAGAAGGCAAAAAGCGCATCATGTCAACTGCGTTTTTAACAATATTTATTACATCCATTTTATTTACGCTTGTATTGTTTTTTAATTCCGGATTTTTTGCAAATTTATTGTTTGATGAACAGACACATGCCTTGAATATCGATCTAACGTATTTGATCAAAATTATTTGTGGCATCTTGTTCTTTGATGCGTTGTCATTTATGCCATTTCTCGCATTAAGAGCCGAAGAACGGCCGGTTATGTTTATCTTTTTCAAATTTTTGAATGTGATTATTAATGTTACCTTTAATGCTATATACATTCTTGGATTAAAAAGTGGTATTGAAGGGATATTCCTTGCAAATTTTTGGGCTTCATTTTTAACTGTTATTTTACAATTGCCCATTATTATAAAGCGTTTCAGATTCACCTTGTCTGTATCTACATTAAAAGAGTTGCTAGCTTTTGGTTTGCCATATCTACCTTCAACATTATCCGTTTCATTAATGGATACTATAGACAGACCTTTGCTTGAACGCATGGATAGTATTGATGCTGCAGGACTCTATAGCCAGGGTGCAAAACTGGGAATGTTTATGGCATTGTTTGTTACCGCTTTTCGGTTTGCCTGGCATCCCTATTTTTTGGCTACATCAAAACAGGAAAATGCCAAAGCAATTTTTCAAAAAGTCTTTACCTATGTCATTCTTTCTTGCTTTGCTGTATATGTAGGATTAACTCTTTTTATTGAAGATATTGTTAGACTCAATGTAGGTGGCTTTACCATTCTTGGATCTGACTTTTGGCCAGCTACAAAGGTTGTACCTGTTATTTTTCTCGCCTATATTTTTTACGCTGCATATTTAAATTTTATTATTGGCATTTATCTTTATAAAAAAACAAAATATTTACCATTTATTACCATTGCAGGTATGTTGGGCAATGTTATAGCAAATGTGACTCTGATTCCTGTTTTGGGAATTATGGGTGCAGCATGGGCAAGGGTTATTGCTTATATCATCATGTCTATTTCACTGTATACTGTTGCCACCAAGTTGTACAAAGTAGAATATGAATGGGTGCGTGTTATTAAAATAGTCATTGCGGCCGCAATAGTATATGTTTTGGGTATTCAACCCTGGATTGCCAGCAGCCTGATATTGAAATCATTACTATTAGTTGCATTTCCCGTATTGTTGTTTGTTATGAGATTCTTTGAACAATCCGAGTTGAATAAAATGAAAACCATTCTATTGGGTTTACCTGTTTTGAGGAATGTGAAGAATGGATGAAAAAACTGCTCTGAAAAAATTTTATGAACAGTGCGGGGAAAAATATCCTGAAGAAGAGATAGTATATCAGACACTTCGGGGAAGACTGCGAAAACGATTTGTATTAAAATATTTAAAATCCTTCAAGGGATCTTTGCTTGAAATTGGAACCAATCGAGGGATGTATTTACAAAACTATGATAATGGTCCCCGTTTTGGGATTGATCTCAGTTTCAGTGTGCTTAAGCAGGCCCATCGGGAAAAACCGGTAAATCTTGCAGTTTCAGATGCCGAAAAATTGTGTATTTCTAAAAACAGTATAGATCACGTCTTGTGTAGTGAAGTGCTTGAGCATTGTTTAAATCCTCAGGAAATATTCAACGGAATTGCAACTGTACTTAAACCTGGTGGTGTTGCGTTGTTAACAACGCCGAATTTTAATCGTACACGTCCAACCTATATGGCAGTAGGTTCGTTAACAACATACGATGTAGATTGTGAATACGGAGACAGCTATTTTCATACAGCTTATAAACCTTATGAGCTTGTTGAAATGGCTGAGAAAGAAGGATTGAAAGCATTAAAGGTTGGGACTCTTGAAAAAGAAGTCAAATATGCAACAAAACTGCCGGTTATTTTGTTGTTGAGTTGTAGGATCTTGAACAAATATATAAAATCAGAAGCATTTGCGATATGGAATGAATCTTTTTTTCATCGTTTTACAAATTTTATTTATAACGTAACCCATTTTCTCTATCTTGATCGATTATTGGTTATGATTATTCCGAATGGGGTGCGTTCTTTTATTGTAATGCAAAAGCCAAAATAATGAAACCTCGTATCATATTACATCTTGATATGGATGCCTTTTTTGCTGCGATTGAACAACGAGACAATCCTGAATATCGTGGTAAACCCGTAATAGTAGGGTCAGATCCTAAAGAAGGTAAAGGCAGGGGAGTTGTATCGACATGCAGTTATGAGGCCAGGAAATTTGGTATCCATTCTGCAATGCCCATATCTCAGGCATATAGATTGTGTCCTCATGGTATTTATGTCCATACGCGAGGTGCTCAATATGCGCGTGTATCCAAACAGATTATGAAAATACTGGGATCTTATTCTCCCGATATGCAGCCTCTGAGCATTGATGAAGCTTTTCTTGATATATCAAATACATATAAATTTCACAAAACACCGCGTGATACTGCTATTGCTCTTAAAAAACAAATTTATGATGAAACTCAATTAACTGCTTCTGTCGGTATTGCCCCCAGCATGTTTCTGGCTAAAATTGCTTCTGATCTGGACAAACCGGATGGATTGGTTATTGTTGAAGAAGATAAAGTAATGGAATTTCTTGCTCCATTGGATATTTCTAAATTATGGGGAGTAGGCAAGAAAACATTACCTTATATGCAGAAAATGGGTATTCGTACCATTGGCGATTTGGCACAGCATTCGCAACAGGAAATTGTAAAAAAGTTTGGAAAATCAGGACTTCATTTCTGGCAGCTTGCTAATGGCAAGGATAACAGGCAGATTGAAGCAAATACGGCAGCAAAATCCATTAGTAAAGAGATTACTTTTGAACATGATCAGGCTGATGAAAATAAATTGGTTCAAACTTTGTTATTTATATGTACAGAGTTGTGCAGAGAAATGCGTCGTAAGCAATTGTGGGGTAAAACGGTAACTATGAAAATTCGGTTAACTGATTTTAGTACTTTTACCCGCTCACGATCTTTTTCAACTGTCATTTCCTCAACCAATGAGCTGTTTGATCAGATTAAAGATATGTTTTATTCTTTTGACAGAACATCCAAAGTCAGATTGCTTGGTGTTTCATTATCTCATCTTGAAAAAGATGAAATGCAAATGAATCTTTTTGATAAAATAAAACAATCGGATAAACAAATTGATTCAGTACTGGATAAAGTAAGAGAAAAATTTGGAGAACAATCCATAACGCGTGCCAGTCTGTTACAAACTCGTTATGACTCACAATGGATTCGGGATTAATACATTATAATGGAGGGTGTGATGCGTAGAGTATTATTTGTATTTATTATTTTATTTTTATCATTGCAGGTTTTTGCAGAACCGGTAAATATTGCTATCATAAAAAGGGGAAAGGAAGCTTCATGGACGGGTGAAATGGCCGCGTATTATGACCAATTGAAATCCGGAATCAAGAATTCAAAATATTTTAAATTGAATGATGGTATTGATCCTGATAAAGACTTTAAGATCCCTTTTTCAATAGATTTTGCACAAATCATAAGTCCGGTGAATTTATTTGAATACCACAATGAGAAAAATCTGGATTTGATGCTTTTTGTAAATGCTGAATCGAATTATTTCTCTATGTATCTATTAGAATTTCCATCTGGTATTGTATTAAATGAGAAAAAAATAGGTATGCAGAATTTAAAAGCATCCTCAGTTATTAGTAATATTACTTCGCAGATCAGTATTTATGAGAATCTGGTGAGTAATAAGTGGCAACAATATGGTGTTCCATTTGAGAATACTGATTTTGGTATACTCTTGTTGACTGATGATTCGAAAAATATTCTATTAGCAAAATCCCTTGATGTAATCAATAATACTTTTTTTGATAACAAAAGCGCTTATTGGAATGGCTCTCTGAAATATAAAATGATTTCAAGTAAAGAGCAGTCCATTATGGATATGGCTAAAATAGCCAATCAATATTCTGCACGTTTTGCATTGGATTTTTCTAAAAAGAAAAATGAACCAGTAACAATGGTCTTTCCATATTCTGATCCCAATACTCCTGCGTTGCATGTAGATTATCCTTATATACCAATTATTGAATCCTTTTTCAGTTTCCAGCAAAGTGCTGATCAATTTGATCCCAATACATTTTGTTCTATTGTTTTGAACGATAATGGCGCGTTAACCCAATTGGAATTGACAAAAACAAATTTGCCGTTATTTATTAACAGAACCCTCGTAATGCATCGTAACTGGACTTCCGGTCTAATAACGATTGATGTATTTAAACAACAATTATATGATAATTACAACATGATATACAGATCTTTGGAAGCGGCATCACCCTTGAAACCCTGGATTGGTTTAAATTTCGCTGCTTTTTGCCGTACAATTTACAGTTTTGATCAATCTTTACAAATGCTTGATTATGCCAGAGCATCATTCAGAGCTTTGAATAATCAATTTGGTGAAAACTTGTGTCGTATTGAGGAAGCAAAACAAGCGGGTTTACAACAGGAATGGTCAACCGTAGAAAAAATATATCAAGATTTATTGAATCAAAAAAGTCCTCCAGTCGATTCTGCCAGTGTTGCTGAAATTCATTATAATTTAGGACTATTATACGAGATTAAAAATGATCTTTCTCTGGCAATTCTTCATCATGAAAAGAGCGTAAAGCTATACGCCTATTTGAAAGATACATTCAGAGCAATGCTCCCACAGAGTAAACTGTGTTACATTTACCGGCAAGTTAATGCTCTTGATAAATCGGAAACAGCCGCTAAACGTTATTTAGCAATGGCTAATGGCTTGCAAAGTGAACCCGACATTGCCCGGGCACGCTATGAACTTGGATTGGTTCATTTGGCATTGAATAATTTGCAGACAGCTAAAAACGATTTTATTATTGCTAAAAATTATTTTGAAATGTTGGACGATAAATTGTATACCGCATATATAGACTTGAATCTGGGTGTTATTACTTTGAAAAATAAGCAATATGTTGATGCCAATCCCTTTTTACAAAAAGCATTGCAAAATGGAAGACAATTGAAAAATTATCCACTGATGATAGACAGTTATCGTTATCTCGGTGAATTAGAGGCACAATTACAAAACTGGAACGCTGCTCAAAAATATTTCGAAAATGGAGTTAATACTGCACTTGAATTAAACAATACTGAAAAACTTGCCGAAGTTTTGTATCAACAGGGTTTGGCCCATATTAAAGAAGGCAAGTTGAGTATAGGGTTTGTTGAAGTGAAAAAAGGCATAGAGCTGTCTAATGGAAAAGTCCATGGGGGCCCCAAGCAGGCACAAGCGTTCATTAAAAAGTTGGAACAGGTTATTGCAGATAAACGACAGGAAGCTGGTTTTTGAAAAAACTTTATTCCAGACTAGATAAAGCAATATGGGAATACAATCTGCTTGAGAAAGGAGACAGGGTATTGGTATGTGTCTCTGGTGGAGCAGATTCCATGTCCTTATTGAAAATATTAAAAGACCGTTCATTTATATACGGCGAAAATATAAAACTGTATGCATTTTATGTGGATATGGGCTTTGGCGAAAATGCAGATAAACGATGCAAGATTATGCAGGATTATTTTGATTCACTTGATGTAGAATCAAAAATTATCAGAACAAGCATTGGCCCCTATTCACATAGTGAAGAAAATCTTGAAAATCCTTGTTTTTTGTGCACACGTATCCGTCGTAAAAAGATATTCGAGACTGCTGACGAGATGAAATGTAATAAAGTCGTGTTTGGTCATCATAAAGATGATATTGTTGAAACGCTGTTATTGAATATGATCTTTAGCCGAAATATTAGCACCATGCCACCTAAATTGGAAATTCTAAAAGGGAAATATCATATTATTCGACCCTTGTTATTTGTCAGCGAGAAAATGATCAAAAATTATGCTGTAGAAAATGATATCCCATCTTTTGATCAGGAATGTCCTACAGATGGACACTCGCAGCGTCAATATGTCAAAGAATTACTCTATAAAATTGAGCAAGACCATCATGGTGCCAGGGAAAATATTTTTCAATCCATGAAACATGTTAAACCGGACTATTTATTGTAAAATGTGTTAATTTACCTCTCTTGCATTCCTCATATTTTTTTTGTATGTTAAATATTTGATTAACCGGGAAATGAATGGCTGATATACCTTTTAAATATCCTGTTGACTGGCGCGGACTGGAAGACTTTGATGAATACAGTTTTGATGCTGACGGATTGCCCAGAGTGGATTATGGTGGCAACATTGGGTTGAAATATAACCCTATTACCATTTCACAATTTGGATTGCATCATTTCAGTTTTCGGGAAGAATTGGATTACAAGCAATCCACGTTTCTGGCCATGCATTGTGCGGACTGGTTGGTTGAGAATGCAAGATCCTGGAAAAATGGCACATTAGCCTGGATCATGGATTTTCAACTACCATTATACGGCCCAAAGCCTCCGTGGATATCTGGCATGGCCCAGGGAGAAGCGGTTTCTCTTTTGTTGCGGGCTTATCAGGAAACACGTAATAATAAATATGTTGATATTGCAGAACAAGCTATTCAAACTTTTTCTTATCCGGTTTTGAACCATGGTGTGACGGATTATATTGATAATACCAGTCCTGTTTTTCAGGAATATCCTGCCATTCCAGCACCTCATGTGTTAAATGGATTTATTTTTGCTCTTTTGGGTGTAAAGGATTTCGCTTTATACAGTAATGATTCTCAATGGAATGAGCTGGCAAACAAGGGTGCCAATACAATTCTTGATCATTGGCAGAAATGGGATATAGGTTTTTGGACCCGATATGATCTTTATTCAATTAAACGACCTGCTTCACACATGTATCATGAATTGCATGTTCGTCAAATGTTTGCACTGGCAAGGGTATTTCAGAATGACCGTTTCTCAGAAATTGCAGTACGTTGGAAAAAAATGCAGGACAAACCGTTCAACCATGTATTGTGGTTAGCATACAAAGTATACGAAAAAGCTTATCTTACCCTGGGGAGAAAGTATTGATGAAAAAGGTTCTTGTCCTTTCATATTACTTTCCACCATTGGGTTTGGGTGGTTCGCAAAGAATGACAAAGTTTGTCAAATATCTGCCACAATACAATTGGGAACCTACTGTAATCACAGTTAAAGATATTCTTTATTGGGCCAAAGATGAATCTTTATTAGATGATGTTAAAGATATCAGAATTATTCGTACCGGTTCACTTGATCCGCAGAGATTGTTATACAAATTGAAACCATCTCAAAATAAATCAGATATCAGTTCTGAAGTTAAGCAATCCTCTTTAATGCAGTTTCTGAATCAAAAAGTATTTGCCTTTTTTTGTATTCCGGATACCAAAATTCTCTGGAACTGGCTGGCATTTAGAACAATACGTGAATTGTTTAAAATTGAATATTTTGATGCAGTAATCTCTACAGGACCACCACATTCTACGCATTTACTTGCTATGAAAATTAAGAAAAAATTCAATATCCCCTGGATTGCAGATTTTAGGGATGATTGGGCAGGTGGCCATGTTGTACATGAGCCTACATTCATGCAGCGATATTTACATCAAAAATATCAGCGTTCTGTTATTAATTCAGCGGATTCTGTTATTAGTGTTTCAGAAGGTATTCAAAAAGTTTTCGCAGATATTAATTCCAGCCAAAAACATTACCTTATCACAAATGGTTATGATCCTGATGATTTTAAGGATAATGCATGGAAACCAAGTGCAAAATATGTGATAACCTATAGTGGTGTGATTTCAAAATTCAGTGACCCGGAACCTTTTTTTAAAGCACTGAATTTGTTAAAAAGAGAAACTCCCAATTTATACCAACAATTGTTGGTTCGATTTGTTGGACAAGATGTAACCGGTAACCTTGCCGCGTTGGCTAAAAAGTATGATGTTTCAGATAGTTTAGAAATTGTAGGATTTCAACAACATAACCGAGCCATGGAATATATAGCTGAATCAAATGCATTATTATTGATTGCAACAGGAACACCGCAAGATACATTTATACCAGGCAAGACTTTTGAATATTTGGGTTCACTAAAACCGATTTTATGTATCAGCAATGTTACTGATACTTCAGTATTATTAAAAGATTATTCACTGGCGTTAATATCAACACCTGATGAAATTGAGTATATAAAAAACAATCTTGTTTTGCTTTTAACCCAAAATTTGGAACTGAAAACCACAGATCAAATGTTTGTAAAACAATTTGATCGCAAATCTCAAACCCGTTATCTGGCACAAATACTCGACGAATTATGAAAAAATTACTACCACTTTTAATTTTTGTTTTTGTTACACTGCTTTTTGCTCAGGAAGATGAATACCGCTGGCCCACGGATGCCAGTCGCGCATTGACTTCCAGTTTTGCTGAATACAGACCCGGCCGTTTTCATGCGGGGATAGACATAAAAACCTGGGGAAGAACAGGTTATGAAATTTTTGCTATTCGCGATGGATATATTTCACGAATACGTGTATCACCTTTTGGATATGGTAAGGCATTATATTTGACTTTGGATACAGGTGAAACGGTTGTTTATGGTCACCTTGAGCGTTTCAATGATGAACTTGAGGATTATATCTGGCAAGTACAATTGGATAGGGATAATTACGAGGTTCAGACATTTTGCAAGCCAGATCAGTTTCCTTTTAAAAAGGGTGATGTAATCGGTTTTACAGGTCAAACCGGTATAGGTTACCCGCATCTTCATTTTGAAATGCGTGATGCTTCCGGCCGGCCCATAAATCCGTTACAAAAAGGTTACAAGGTTGTAGATTTCACTGCTCCTGAAATTTCCAAAGTTGCTTTGGTACCTATGGATGCTTTTTCTACAGTGAATTATGATTACAAACCCCGCGTATTTAGAACCCAGCGGCTTGAATCTCAATATTATACCCTGAGTTCACCAATTACCGTAAACGGTCTGGTAGCATTTGGTGTTGATGCGTTTGATCAAATGGACCAAATTACGAATAAATTTGGAACCTTTAAAAATCAATTGTACATTGATGACAAGCTGATCTTTTCATCTGCTTATAATAAATTTTCTTATAATGAAAACCATTTGGCAATTCTTGATCGTGAATTCAGATTAAATCAGTGGGGACTTGGATTCTTCTACAAGCTTTACCGTGATATTGGAAATACATTGCCATTTTATGCGGATAATGATTCTTATTATGGTGTTGTTTATTTTACAAATGATGAAAATGTTGATTATCAGCCTTTTGCCGGAACCCTCATTGTAAGAGGGGATGAGCATTCTTTTAGAATAGTAGCAAAGGATTTTTGGGGCAATACAAGTCAGGTTATTGGCAAATTACTTGTTAAAGATAATACGGTGGTAGAAAGCAGTGTTCATAATACAGATTTATTGTTAGCCAATCATCTAACTTGTCCTGATACTCAGTTTTTTAATATTGAACATCAGTTTTATGATAGTCATCTACGATTAGAGCTGACACCTGTTATTAAGCTACCGGATTCCATCGCTATCACATATCGTTTTGCTAACAACATTTCACATCCATTATCTTTATCAAAAATGCAAAACAAGTTTATTGGGGCTATTCCATTATCATCACATGATGAGGGCCCTATAACTTTGAGTGTATTGGGTGGAAATATGTATGATTTTTCCCGGCAACGTGAGACCATTGATTTTGTAACTATTCCTTTTCGAACCAATAAAACCATCACTATACCGGATGATTCCTGTACAATCTCTTTCTCGTACAATTCTTTATATAAACCTGTTTTTGTTCGGGCTGAAAAAACAAAAGCCGTAGATACTGGTAAATATAAATTTGCCAGCAATATCTATAGTATTGATCCCAAGGATGTACCTTTGTTCAAAGGTGCTAATGTTATGATCAAAATGAACAAGGTCGATGTACCGGTAGAAAAAGTTGGTATTTATTATAAAAACGGTAATGGATCTTGGAGATATTTTGGCAGTGAATATGATCAATATACTCAATCCGTAGGTGGACATGTGGGGACGTTTGGTACCCATGCATTAATCATTGATGATGAAAAACCGGATATCATGTATTTTTATCCCGGTAATAACAGTCGCTTAACCAACCTCAGACCTGTTTTTAAAGCTGTAATTAAAGATACACTTTCCGGGATTGATGATGAAAAAGACCGGATAATAAAGTTGGATGGTAGAAAGGTGATTGCTGTATACGATCCCGAACATTTGACTTTGACTTATAAACCGAAACACAATTTAAAAAAAGGAATGCATACCCTGGAATTGTTTGTTAAAGATCGTTGCGGAAACATCGCTACCCGTAAACACACCTTTTGGATTGATTGATGCATTCAGTTAGGAGCTAGACATGGCTAAAACTCGTTTACCCAACTGGGACCAATACTGGTCTAAATTCCATGATTTAAAAGCGCTTCAATTATGCTATCTGAATTTGGATGAAACGCTTGCTGATATTGAAAATAAATTTGATTGCAAACTCATGTCCGGAGATCATTATCTTATCATTGAAGCACTTGAAGAACGAATAGAAACACTGAAATCGCAATCATCAAACAAGTCGTCTGATATGCAAGGGGATTTGTTTGAATAATCTTTTTCAGTTAAATCTGAATATTTTTTACTGATCTTGTGTTTTATGTCAAGAAAACTAACCTGATAATCTTTTAACTTTACTTTAATTGTTTTCCATGTTTGAAAGGAGAGCTTTATGAGAGTTGCACTGATAATAGTAGCAATTATTGCTCTATTACTCGCTTTGGCAGGTTTTTATTTCTACAATGAAAATGGTAAAATTGCTCAGGATATTAATCATTTAAAAGATCAAATTCAGGAAAAAGATTTTGAAATCAAAAAATTGAATTCTGAAAAGGAAACGATCGTTAAAGAACTTGAAACCCAAATCTCTGAAATATCGAGGGAAAAAGAAGAAGAAATCTCCAGACTTAAAGGTACTTATGATGAGCTGGTAGAAGATATGAAAACAGAGATCGAAGATGGGAAAATTAAAATAACCCGAATGGCAGACCGGTTATCTGTCAGCATGGTTGATAAAATCTTGTTTCCTTCAGGAGAAGCTGATATAACATCAGAAGGTGTTAAAGTATTAGAACGTGTGGGGAATGTTTTAAAAAATACAGAGAATAAAATCATTCGTGTTGAAGGCCATACGGATGATGTGCCAATCAGTTCAAAATTAAAATTAAAATATCCCACAAACTGGGAACTTTCAAATGCGAGAGCATCAAATGTAGTTCGGTTCTTGCAGGAAACTGTAGAGATAGAACCTACTCGTCTCGAGTCTGTTGGCCTTGCAGAGTTTCATCCTGTCGCCAGCAATGAGACAGCAGAGGGCCGCAGCCAAAATCGTAGAATTGAGATTGTATTGCTGCCGGATTTGAGGACACAGGCAGAGAATTAAGCATTCGGGATAGTTGTTGTATGCCGGTGCAGATACGGTAAATATTGGAGTAATAATGATTAGAAATCACAAAGCCCGGCTGTTTGCCAAAATTAGAAGGCATTTTATTGCCGGTATACTGACAATCATACCTATTGCCATAACTTTTGTCATTGTCAAGTTTTTACTGGATCTTATAATAAAGATTGGAGAACCAGCTGTTCAGGGCGTTGTTTCATTAATACGCCCGTATTCTCCTCAATTAGCCAATTGGCTTTTGCATCCTTGGTTTGCAACCATTGTTGCTATTGTTGTTGTGATTGTATCAATAAATTTACTTGGATTTATTGCTACACGTGTTATTGGAAAGCAGATATTATCCTGGTTTGATGCTATAATTGATCAGATACCTTTTGTTAAAAATATTTATGGTTCATCAAAAAAATTGGTTACTGCGCTTGAGCAAAAACCTGATGGTGTTCAAAGAGTTGTATTAATTGACTTTCCACATAAAGAGATGAAAGTTGTAGGATTAGTAACAAGGACATTTTCTGATGAACATACTGGGCAAAAATTGGCTGCTGTGTATATACCTACAACTCCAAATCCAACTTCGGGGTATCTTGAAATTGTACCAATGGACAAAGTGATTTCTACGTCTTGGTCTGTTGATGAAGCAATGACTTTTATCGTTTCCGGGGGAGCGGTTGCACCAGAGCATATTACAATTGAAAATCTGGATATTATTCAGGATATTGAGAATAATAAATCAGATCAATAATTTATTCTAACATTGGGATCATCATGAAAAAACTGTTTGTGTTTCTGTTTCTTGCTTTGTTGCTTTTGGCATGTCAGGAAAAACCTCAACAAAAAGAACAAGCGAGCCCGGGTGTTACCGTTCAAAAAGATGCGATTGATTTAAAGAATGAAATCGTTAAATATCCACCATCATTGGTTTCAGCAAAAACCCGGATTGAAATTCAGTTTAGAGAACCTATTGTTCCGGAGCATTTTGTGGGAAATGAATTGGATCATAATCCCTTTTCTTTTGATCCCCGAATCAAGGGAACCGCTACATGGCTTAATACGAACTTGATAGTTTTTAATGCTGAAACTCAATTGCCTCCCGGTAAGACGGTTAAAGGTGTGTTTAATGGTAAAATTGCTTTTGGAGAACAAACCCAGGTTGACGATTTTGAATTTATATTCAAAGTTGCGGAACAGGAAATTGTAAATGTAACAGGTGATTTTGTTCCTGTTCCAGAAATGCAAAATGTTGTTCAATTTGCAGGTGTTATTACTTTTTCACAGGATATAGAACTCGATCGTCTGAAAAAAGATCTAACCATAAAAGGCCCTTCCGGTAAAGTTGATTTTGATTTGAAAATATCCGGTGCCAGTAACCAGGTGGCTGTTGTGTCAGAAAAACTGGACCGTACCCGACAGGGGAAAAGTCTTGTTTTCTCATTACCCAAATCATATACTGCTGATAATAAAGACTGGTCTTATTCATTTATCCTTGCCGGAATTGACGAGTTTCGCATAGTTGGTGATATGGATATGAGCGATCCGGATTCAAAGCTTTATACTTATGGTTTTCGTTTCAATGAACCAATTAAATCAAATACTGATCTTTCCGGATTTATCAGGATATCTCCCCAGATTGAGCATAAATTAAAGATACAGTCTAAATATCTTCAAGTTAATGGTGCTTTTGTTCCGGGTGTAGAATATCAGATAACTATTAACAAAGGCTTTCCTTCCATATACGGCACACAGTTAAAAGATGATTTCACTCAAAAATTTTCACTGGATAATATTAAACCCGAAATCGAATGGCTTTCAAAGGGAGTTTATTTACCTGCATCAAATGATTTTAAATTACAGTTCAAATCAGTAAATATTGCCAGGATGGATGTTAAAGTCTATGAAATTTTTCCACAAAATATTGGCTTTTTTATTCAGGAAAATCTGATCAAAGATAAAAGCCTGAACTCTGATCCCTATGGCTGGGACAATGAATTCAGAGATATAAACCGTGTTGGTGAAACCGTTTATGAAAACAAACTGGACATTACAACACAAAAGAACCAATGGATAAAAACCGAGTTTGATCTTGGGCCGATTTTGAAAAACAAGAAAAACTCAGCTTTTGTTGTTCAACTGAATTTTGATAAAGAAGACCTTACCGGAAAACCGGTAAATCGTAAAAATGAGATTGCTGATAATACATTATATTTTGCTGGTGATGATTATTACAATAATCCTACACAATATGGCTATTATTATTCAAGGGGCAATTCCAACAAGTTGTTGATTTCCTCCAACATTGGTTTGGCTGTGAAAAAAGCCGATGAGGGTGTACACGTGCAGGCAATTGATGTATTAACTGCCAAGCCTGCATCCGGATTAAAGCTGACTATGTACAGTTATCAGAACAAACCCTTGGAAACTGAAACAACCAATTCAAGTGGGTATGCCTTTTTTAAAGAAAAGGGATCATATCTTTATGGCAATGACAATTCCGGTATTGCTTTGGTTAAAATGGACCATCCCGGTTGGGAAATGAATTCTTTTGATATTGCAGGTCATGCAGGATCCAAAAGCGGTATTGATGCTTTTATGTATACTGACAGAGGTGTGCATCGTCCCGGAGATACTGTACATTTTTCAGCAATCATTCGTTTTGATAAAAAGAATCCGCCTGAAAACCAACCGGTTATCCTCAAAGTGAAAAACTCGAGAGGCCAGCAGGTTCTTGAGCGTAAAACCCAGTGCGGAGCTAATGGACATGTATATTTTCCAATACCTACTGAATTAACTGATCCTACAGGTGACTGGACAGCAATGCTGGAGATTGCCGATCAACATTTCTCTAAAAATCTTAAAATTGAGACTATAAAACCCAACCGCTTAAAGGTATATGCAGATGTTCCGGATTTTCTTTCCGGACGACCGATTGTTTTAAAAGGCACATTAACATCCAAATATCTTTTTGGTGCACCTGCAGCCAATTTGAAAACCAGTATTGAAGCTGTGTTAACACACAAATCTCTGGCTTCCAGTTCTTTTCCTGATTTTATATTTGAATCTCCGCTTAAATCGTTCAATCAGCAATTCAAGAATATTATTGAAAAGAACCTGGATGATCAGGGGCAAACCATCATCAACTATACCTTTGATTCTTTGGATCGGGCAAATGCTCTAGTACGCTGTTCTATGCATTCTACAGTCTATGAAAAAGGTGGTGGATTTACAGATAATTATAAAATTGTTACGCTTTCACCTTTTGAAAGTTATTGTGGTATTAAAGATGTCTTTGAATATGGAAATGCCAGTTTTGGTGAATCCTATCAAATCCCAATTGTTGCAGTTGATCAGGAAGGTAATGCGGTTTCCGGTCGCAAATTAAAAGTTGAAACCTATGTTGGGCAGGGTCATTGGTGGTGGCACTATGATGATGATGACAGACGGAATTTCAAAAAAGCGAGTTCAACATTCAAAATCTCTACAGAACTTTATACATCTACCAATCAGCCTTTTAATCATTCAATCAAAATTGAAGATTATGGAAGACATTATATTGAAGTGACCGATGAAGAATCGGGACATCAAACCGGTTTCTTTTTCTATGTCAGCAAATGGAGCAGGGGAGTTGTTGCCCAAGAGACTGATGAACGGAATTTCCTGCAAATCAGCTCTGATCAAAATGTCTACAAAGCTGGTGATACGGCTGAATTGTCTTTTGATACGCCTTCAAAAGGTATTGCAGTCCTGACGATTGAGCAGGGTAACCAGGTTTTACATCACGAGTGGAAAGAGATTTCAGGTAATCAAACCCAATTCAAAATTGATCTGAATGATGATATGGTTCCCAATGTATATGCTTCAATTTATATTGTGCAACCGCAAACCCAGGATGACAATGACTTGCCTATGCGTATGTATGGCGTAAAACCCATTTACGTAGAAAATGCAGATTCGCGTTTGCCATTATCGTTATCGGTACCAGAGTCATTAGAACCCAAACAGGATTTTTCAGTCAAGATCCATTCCAATGCTTCCAAAACATCTTCGGTAACAATTGCAATTGTTGATGAAGGTTTACTGGATATAACTGCATTTGATACACCTTCTCCATGGGATTATTTTTATCAGAAAATTATGCTGGCTGTTCAAACACTGGACAATTATGATGATATCTTTGGCATGCTGTTCCCGGATATGGACCAGTACTTTACTATTGGCGGCGGCATGTTGGAAGAAGCCCGTTTAAAACGAATGGACAAGGCCCAGGTTAAACGTTTTAAACCTGTGGTTCTGTTCCAGGAGCCCATTGAAATTAAACCTGGTGAAACACTTGAATCCTCTTTTACAATGCCTAATTATGTTGGTTCGGTTAAAGTAATGGTTATAGGGACGAGTGGAAACAGTTATGTATCTCTTGAAGAGACGATTCCTGTCAAGCAACCGTTAATGGTATTGCCCACAGTGCCTCGTGTAGGTCGCCCGGGTGATACATTTGATTTGCCTGTAACTGTTTTTGCAATGGATGAACGTGTAAGGGATGTAACTGTAGAATTGTCTACAACATCCAATATGACTGTCTTAGATGGAGCATCAAAGAAATTAACTTTTACTAAAATTGGTGATGATGCTGTAAATTTTGGAATCAAAGTCGGGAACCGTGTTGGAGCGGATACGTTAATCATCAAAGCAATTTCCGGTGATTTTTCAGCCGATTATACTGTGGAATTACCTGTTTCAAGCCCAAATCCTTATTATACAGATGTTTTGGACACTTTGCTTGTAAAAGGAACGGACCTGGTTTTGTCTCCCAAGCCTTTTGGTTATAAAGGGACCAATGCGGCAAAACTGGTTTTTTCAAAAATTCCGAATCTGAATGTTGATGAACGTCTTCAATATCTAATTCGATATCCCTATGGATGTTTAGAACAGACTGTATCATCCGCATTTCCACAATTGTTCCTGGATGATCTGATTAATGTTAGAGATCACCAAAAATCCATGATTACTCAAAATGTAAATAACGCCATAGAGCGACTTGCTTCATTCAAATTGTCCCGTGGTTTCTCGTACTGGCCATTATCTTCCTATTATCGATATGATTATAATGACTGGGCAACCAGTTATGCCGGGCATTTCCTGATTCTTGCTAAACGAAAAGGATATTATGTCCCTGATAATCTCTACAATCACTGGATAAACAGTTCTAAACAAATGGCAAGGCAGACAAATATATTAAATCACAGGTATCAAGCCTATCGTTTGTATTTGTTATCACTGGCAGAAAAACCGGATATGGGCGCCATGAACCTGGTAAGGGAAAACTATCTTGATGATCTTGATCCTTTGTCGCGTAAATTTCTGGCTACAGCATATTATCTTGCCGGACAAAAGGAAGCTGCAAAGCAGGTGGATCAGGCCCAATGGCAGATCAAACCTTATCGTGAAATGGGTGGAACCTATGGTTCTGACATGCGTGACCGAGCAATGATTGCCTACCTGTGCCTGCAAATGGATGATACAAAAACCGCATCATTCATCCTTAAAAAGGTATTTGATGATTTTTCAGCGAAAAGCTGGCATTCTACTCAGGAAACGGCAATTGTATTGCTTGCAGCAAGCGAATTATATGCAAAAACACCCGGAAATGGTGGTGATGTAAAATTTACTGTCAGTGTTGATGGTAAAAAGCTTAAAGATATAGAATTACAGCAAACACAGCAGGTATTGGATATATCTGATGTTTTGAATAAACAAATAACTGTTACAACGAAAAGCAGTGATCCTGTTTATGTTTCATTACAGGTTGAAGGTATACCTGTAACAGATCGAATTAAAACAGAGAATCAGGGTATTCTGATTGACCGTAAATTTTTCAATGAAGAAGGATATCCCATCTCTGTCAAAGATCTGCAACAGGGTAAATCTTTTTGGGTAATCTATAAAGTCAAAAGTGAATATGTTGGCACGCTGGAAGAGCTGGCATTGAGCAGTATTTTTCCGGCTGGATTGGAAATAATTAATCATCGTGTAAATGGTGAAGAACTTCCGCAATGGGTGAAAAAGAATAATCCCGCCAACGGTGATTATATGGATATACGTGATGATCGTATCAATTGGTTCTTTGATTTGCCCAAATATCGTGAGGTTGTATTTGCCGCTCATTTGAATCCCACATTCAAAGGCACATATCGTATCCCTCCGGTGGTTGTTGAGGCCATGTATTCGCCGGAATATTATGCTCGTCTTGCCGGTGATAAAACTGTTGTAAAATAAATGACTTTTTCTAAAAAGTATTTATATATTTATGGGCCTGTATTTATTCTTGTTTTGATTTATCTGATTTGGATATACAGGCCTGTACATATCTTTCATTGTGATTATTCAACGCTGGTTTTTGATCAGGATAGTCGGTTAATACGTGCTTTTCTGAGCAGTGATGAGCAGTACCGTTTCCCTATGGAAGAGATGGTCCTTCCTGATAAATATGTTAAATCTTTGATACTATTTGAGGATAAACGCTTTTACAGACATCCAGGTTTTGATGTTAAAGCAATTCTGAATGCTACTGTTGTGAATATTAAGGCTGGCGAGGTCAAACGGGGTGGCAGTACAATAACCATGCAGGTTGCAAGACTTGCAGAGCCCAAACAAAGGACTATACTTAATAAACTCTTGGAGTGTGCACAGGCATTCCGTTATACGGTTCATGTTTCCAAAAAAGAAATTTTAAAGTATTATGCCGCACATGTACCCATGGGTAGCAATATTGTGGGTATTTCAGCCGCATCCTATTGTTATTACAATAAACCGATTTCTGAATTAACCTGGGCAGAAGCAGCACTTTTTGTTGTATTGCCCAATTCTCCCGGTTTATTAAATCTGGAAAAGGGGAGAGAGCAACTTTTACAAAAACGCAATACATTGCTCTTGAAATTGTTCAATAATGATATTATTGATAAGACGGATTATTTGATAGCTTGTGATGAACCTTTACCTTCCGGTACAAAAAAACTGCCTTTTTTAGCACCCCATTTTACTGAATTTGTAAAACAGAATGAATCTACTCAGGATCTAATCCATACAACGTTGGATTTGGATGTACAAGCTATTGCAGAACAAATGATGGATGCCAATTATAATTGGTTATCCTCTATGGGTATTAAAAATGCAGCACTTTTGATTGCCGAAACAGGAACTGGCAAAGTCAGAGCGTATGTGGGTTCTCATGATTTTTTTGATAATGATAACCAGGGACAGGTTGATGGTGTAAATTCATCCCGTTCAACGGGTAGTTTACTCAAACCCTTTCTGGCTGCAAATGTGCTGGATCGGGGTCCTTTTACAATCCAATCTGTTTTAAAAGATGTACCCACTTTTTATGGTACATTTGCCCCACAAAATGCAACCAAAACTTTTCAAGGATTGGTTACAATCGAAGAGATGCTTGTAAAGTCTTTGAATGTTCCGGCAGTACGTTTATTGAATCAATATGGCATAAATGATTTTTATTATTTTTTACAACAAGCTGGCTTTAAACATTTGTTCAGATCTCCAGATGGATATGGGTTATCTCTAATTTTGGGGGGAGCTGAAGCCAGTTTGTGGGAGTTGCTGCAATTATATGTTGAATTGGGTAATTTGGGTTTACATGTACCGGTAACGTATAAAGAAACACGAATATCTGAAAACGATCTACAGCTCTATAGCAAGGGCAGTGCCTGGCAGATTCTTGAAACGCTTAAATATCTTCAACGTCCCGGTTCAGAATATTACTGGCAGCGGTTTAATAACCAGGTACCCGTTGCCTGGAAGACTGGTACAAGCTATGGTCAAAAAGATGGATGGGCCATTGGTGTAAATAAACAATGGACAATTGGAGTGTGGGTTGGTAATTTTACAGGAGAAGGGAATGCTTCCATCAGTGGTGCATCATGTGCCGCACCCATGATGTTTGATTTGTTCAATGCTTTAACTGATCCTCAAAAAGAATTGTGGTTTGATAAACCCAATGATGATCTGGTTTTGGTGGAGTGCTGTAAGCAGAGTGGTTATCCTGCAGGCCCTGATTGTCCTGAAACCGTATTGATTGAACGTCCTATAAACAGTTATATTCCCGGATTTTGTCCTTTTCATCAACATTATATTATAGATGAGCATACAAGAGATGTTGTTTGCTCTTTGTGCTGGCTGAACAAACCAACTCAATCTATTAGTTTATATATTGTACCGCCACTTGTTAAAGAAGTATTGGAAAAACAGGGTGTGCATTGTGATGAAATACCCAAGCATGCACCGGATTGTCCTGTTCAACAGAACCTGACGATATTGGAGTTGATTTATCCGCTTAACGGAATCAAGATTTTTGTACCCAGAGATATTGATGGAAAGCTTGAAAAAATTGTTTTTTCCGCGAAACATCATAATCCGTCTTCACGTATCTTTTGGTATCTTGATGGAGTGTATTTGCGTGAAACACAGGATATTCACAATTTTCCGGTTTCTTTAGATCCCGGTAATCATCAGTTAACAGTTCAGGATGAAGATGGTTATAAAGAAACCATAAAATTTCAGGTATTTCAAAAAAATATTGAATAAATTTAAAAAAAATGTGTATTATTGTTGTAATTAAACAGGAGAATTTTCAATGGGATTTTTCAGAGTATTATTATGTATTGTTTTTCCTCCACTGGCTGTTCTTGACAGGGGATGCGGCAGTATTTTAATTACAACTATACTTACGATTTGTGGGTGGGTACCCGGCACCATTGCAGCTTTGATTATTAATAACGGAGCCAGAAAACAAGTCATTGTTGTAAAAAAATAATCCAGGCACCTGTTTTTTTTACCAACCCTTTATATTTTTTTTCATTTTTATAATTTTTCCAGTCTAAAACGGAACAAAGTAGTAGAAATTTCTGTTACGAATTTGAATGTTATTCATATATTGTATGGAGGGTATATGAAGTTCCGTTTTTGGGGCATTGGGTTTATTTTAATTTCTCTTTTTTTATCAAGTTGTGCTACAACCTCATCTAATCACCAACTCGGTCAAAAAGAATTAAGCAGAGATAATTTTACTGACGCTATTTCTTATTTAAAATCGGCTCTTGATGAAGATCCTGACAATCCGGCTATTTTAAGGGATCTGGGGCTTGCTTATTTTCAAAATCTTGAATTTGATAAATCAATAGATGCATTTAATCAGGTTTTAATACAGGTACCTGACGATGGAAAATCTTTGTTTTATCTTGGTGCTGCTTATGAGATCAACAATGATCTGGATAATGCAATTAACGCGTATCGCAAGTTTAATATTGTTGATTCCAACTCTTCTCTCAGAGACGACTTGAAAAAGCGTCTTGAAAAGCTTACACGAAAACAGATTAGCCAAGATGTTGCTAATACCATTCAAAACGAAGCAAACCTTGATACTACACACATTAAAGATAAAACCATTGCTGTCGTTTATTTTAAATACATGGGCTCAGATTCTGCTTTAACTCCCTTGCAAAAGGGGATTGCTGAAATGATGATTACAGACCTTTCAAAGGCAAATGCTTTAACGGTTGTTGAGCGTTTAAAAATGCAGCAACTACTTGAGGAAATAGGGTTCGGAACAACAGGTCTGGTTGACGCGCAATCCGCTCCACGTGTTGGGAAATTGCTGGGTGCTTCTGAAATAGTTAACGGCGCTTTTATTGATCTTGCTGATGAACAATTTCGTATTGATGCCGGCATAACGCAAACCCGAACCGGAGATTTTGATACCCGTGATGTGATTGGAAACCTGGAAGGTTTCTTTAAACTGGAGAAAAACCTGGTTTTCAGTGTTATTGATAAAATGGGTATACAACTAACGCAGGAAGAGATTGATAATATACGTAAAGTCCCTACCGAGAGTATGCTGGCATTTATGGCCTATTGTAAAGCAATAGACTACAGTGACCAGGGAATGTATGAGCAGGCGGAGCAGGAATTAGAAACAGCGCTGCAACAAGATCCTGAATTTGATATGGCACAGGAACAATTATCCATGATGCAGGAGATGAATGTACCTCTGAGCCCCATTGAAAACCTCATACAGGTTGCAGAAGCCCAGTTTCAGGATGTTTCCACAGAAACTACTGAAACCAGTGCTGTTGCCACAACTGAATCAGTAGAAACAACCCAGGAAGCATCTGAAACTGATGAGACCGTTTCTGTTGCCGACAGTTCACCATCCACAGCAAGTGAGATATCTATGGATGCAACAGTTGTTGGTGAAAGTACTGCTGAATATTCAGGAGGCCTGGAAGAACCTACTTTGCTTGATCGTATGCAGAATACTCAGCTTATTATTGATATTGGTTTTATCCCCGGAATGGAATCACGTGAACCTGTACAGGAACAAAACCAACCCACTTTTGGCAACACTGCAAATATTGAAATTATTGTACCTATCCATTAACCTGTATGTGGAGACTAGATAAATGAAAAAGGTTTTAATTCTTTTATTTGTTGCTCTCAATATAGCTATTGGGCAATCATATACACCACGCTTGCAGGGACAAATGAATACAATTGCGGGTTTGTCTTTTGAAACCTGGAGTGCCAAATCAGATCGTATTACTCAATTTGCTTTACCCATAACGTTTGTGTATCCCATTAATCCCAGATCAAGGATTGATGTTATTACTTCTCCTGCGTTTTCCTCTTTAAATTCCGGGGACAGTCATTCTTTGAATGGTATGTCTGATATCCGGTTGCGCGGACATTATCTAACTCAAGATGAACGTTACTTGTTTACCTTCGGATTGGTTCTGCCATCCGGTAAAAATGCGTTAACTGTTGAAGAGTATAATGTTGCAAACGCTTTGTCTGTCAAGGCAATGAATTTTCGTGTTCCATATCTTGGTCAGGGAAGAGACATTAACCTCGGCATTGCAACCGCTTACGAATTTGGAGAATATGTTTTAGGTGCGGGTGTCAGTTATTTGATGAAAGATAATTTTGAACCCTTTGCTGACTATGAATACGATTATCAGCCAGGAAACGAGTTTACCTTAACAGGTGGGCTTGAACGAAATGTTACATTAATGAACCGAGATATGCGAGTTACTGCTGATCTTGTTTATACCCTGTATGGCAGTGATCAGGGTAATGATGAAGATATATTTAAAAGTGGCAATCGATTCATGTTGCAGGGAACATTAAGGGCTCCAATGAATTCTTTTGATATGATACTCTTTATACGAGAAAAAATTAAAGGCAAAAATAAAACCGGTGTTGGAGATGTATTTAAAGAAGAACGTAAAAACAGCAACGGAAATGAATTTGAAATAATGGGACAATTGTTATTTCCACCTAAAAACAATGTTCGATATTCTGCCTTGTTTGATGTGAAATTGTATGGCAATAACGAATGGGACACTGGAGGAGCAACTTTGTTTGGATTTGGAGGCGGTTATCAACGTCCATTAGGAACGAATCTTGTTTTTGATGGTGGCGCCAGGTTTTATTTTGGTAATATAAAAAACACTGATGAAAGCACAGGTTTAACCGGTATAAAACTTAATGGCGGTATACGCTATTATTTCCAATAATAATATTGGAGGATATATGAAAAATTGTTTATTTATAATTTTTGCACTGGCAATATTATTATCATGTAATGAACAGCCCAATTCTCCTGACGATACTACTCAATTCGTATTTGAATTTACCAGTTCGGATAACAGTAAATTACCCCGGTTAATTTTATCCCCGGAATCAGGCATCAATGAAAATATTGAAAACCTCTTAAAAACTGAATCTGTTGAAGAAGTCAAAGTCATGATCCTTGATTTTTCAATATATGATTCTTCTATGCAATATTTCAACTCTCAGGATTATCAGGATTACAAGGAAGCGCAACGAAACTGGCCATCGGAATTTGACCAATGGGGAGAATATGAAAAATTGTTCAAAGATCATTTTCGTGTTGTTGCAAACAGCAATTTAACACTTGAAGAAACTCAGGCAAAGGGAGTTGTTGCGGGAGTGATTGGTTTGAATTATATATTTTTAGGAATTATTGGACACGGTGAAATTCAAACAATATATGAAAGCGATGTTATTGCAAAAGAAGGGGAAACTGCTACTGTATACATGGGCGAGTATTATTATAATTATTCCAATTAAAAAAAGCGCCAATATTTAATATTGGCGCTTTTTTTTTCAAAGATTTCTTTCTTCCAGCCATGCAAAAAGTACAGGTACAATAAACATAGATATCATAACAACCAGCATACCTCCAAATACCGGTATTGCCATTGGCACCATAATATCTGAACCTCTTCCGCTGGAAGACAATACAGGCAACAATGCCAATACTGTTGTTGCTGTAGTCATCATACAGGGACGTACTCTTTTTAATCCTGCTTGCATTGCTGATTCTCTGATTTCTTTAACTGTTCCCGGTTTATTCTTTTCATTCTGCTGTTGCAAATAACTGGCAATGATAACTCCATCATCAGATGCAATGCCAAACAATGCAAGGAAACCAACCCAAATGGCCACACTCATATTTACCGGATGGATGTTAAATATATCACGTAAGCCATTTCCAATCAATGGAATATTCAGAAACCAGCTTTGTCCGTACAACCATATGAGTATAAATCCACCTGCCCATGCAACTGCAATGCTGCTGAATATTAAAAGCGATATAGGTATGGATCTGAATTTAAAATACAGAATCATAAATATAACAAATAGTGACAAGGGTAAAATGAGTGCGAGTCGTTTTTGGGCCCTGATCTGGTTTTGGTATTGGCCCGCAAACGTATAACTGACACCGTGAGGAACTACAAGTTCACCATTTTTTATTTTGGTTTCTATGAATAATTTGGCCTGTTCCACAACATCTACTTCGGCTACATCTTTGATCTTGTCAAAAATAACGTACCCGGTCAGAAATGTATCTTCACTTTTGATCATCTGTGGACCGCGTCTGTATTGAATTTCTGACAGTTGTTTCAATGGGATTTGTTCACCCGATGGTGATGATACCAGCACGTTCTCAATAGCTTCAATGTTGTCCCGCAGTTCACGCATGTATCTCACTCTTATCGGATAACGTTCTCTGCCTTCCACAGTCATGCTGATAGTTTTACCACCAATTGCCGTTTCAATTATATTTTGCACGGTTTCTATATGTATCCCGTAACGTGCAATTTTTTCCCGGTCTATCTCTATTTCAAGATAGGGTTTGCCTACAATCCTGTCTGCCTGAACTGTTTCTTTGCGAATAACAGGTATTGTTTTGAGTAATTTTTCCAACTCGAGGGAAAACTGTTCAATAGTTTCAAGATCCGGTCCTTTGACTTTTATACCCATTGGCGCACGCATTCCGCTTTGCAGCATGACAATTCTGGCGCTGATAGGTTGTAATTTGGGTGCAGACGTAACGCCAGGAATTTCCGCTGTTTTAACAATAGCATCCCAAATGTCGTCCGGATTTTGAATACCTGCCCAGGCGTTTCGATCCGGATTTAACTCTGTTTCAAGGGGACGACGCCATATACGAAACGGTTTACCAAATCTGTCAGGGACGAGTTGACCGTTATCATCTCGTAAATGTATACCTTTTACCTTGTAAGGCATTCCATCATTAGCATTAACCTGATGGTTGTTTTTGTCAACTGCATAACCCACTGAATCCGCGTCATATTTGAATTTCAGGATCTTGCCATTATCATCTGTAATAAATTCATTATGATAATCTATAATCGTCTCTATCATGGAAACCGGTGCAGGATCAAGAGGAGATTCAACACGACCGAGTTTACCCACAGCGGATTTGATTTCTGGTAAACTGTTTATTGACATATCCTGTTTGCGCATGATATCCATTACTTCACCAATTGAAGCATGCGGCATAGTGGTTGGCATGAACAGATATGCACCTTCATCAAGTGGCGGCATAAATTCTTTTCCTAGTCCCGGAAAAGCATGCGCAAATACGGAAACTGGCTTGAATGTAAGAACCGGTTGAGGCAGCCAGCCGAAAATTTTAAAAAAGCCCTGCCAGACCAGTAATCCCCAGAATAATACAATGACAGGTATTGTTAAAAATTTAATTTTGTTATCCAAAGCCCATCTTAATATCGCTGGATAAAGTTTTATAAAATATGTGAAAAAGAAAATAAAAAGTGCAACTATTAAACCTACAAAAACCAGGTTTAGTATAATACCTTTATCGTTCCCAAGTGGAAGCCAGCTTGATGTTAAAAATATTAAAACAAAAAATATTACACCATAGTTTGTATATTTATCTACTATGTTATTGTCGATTTTCAGGTAAGGTTTTATGCCACCTGCCATGGCAAGAATAAGGATTGCAAGACCACCGATTATACTTGTTTTAACGGTAACAACAATTCCAACCAGTACGAAAAGACCATAAATAAACGTATGAATTACACTCTTTTTGCTCTTGTTCTTGAAAAATAAATGTGCAAAAGGAGGAATTACAAATAATGCAACAACCAAAGATGCAGCAAGTGCAAATGTTTTTGTAAAAGCCAAAGGTTTAAACAATTTACCTTCTGCTGCTTCTAAAGTAAAGATTGGCAAAAAACTAATTATAGTTGTCATTACTGCAGTAAAGACCGCACCACTAACTTCTTTTGTTGCATTATAAATTTTCATCAGGGATGAAAGATTGTTTCTTTCATCCAGATGTTTCACAATATTCTCGGTAACTACAATTCCCATATCAACCATTGTACCTATTGCTATTGCAATACCCGATAGTGCAACAATGTTTGCATCAACATGAAATAACTTCATAATAATAAAGGTCATGATAACGGCAATAGGGAGCAGACCAGAAATTAATACCGAGCTCTTGAAATGCATGATCATCAATATTACAACAATAATGGTAATTAAAATTTGTTGTAAAAGTGCTGATTCCAACGTACCCAATGTTTCTTTAATTAATCCGGTCCGATCATAAAATGGAACAATTGTAACCTTACTCTGTGTCCCATCGGATAATGTCTTTTGAGGTAAACCGGGAGCAATTTCCGAAATCTTTTCTTTGACATGCTGAATTACTTGCATTGGTTTATCGCCATATCGTACGACTATTACACCGCCAACCGCTTCAGCTCCTTGTTTATCCAATGCTCCTCGCCGCAATGCGGGACCCAGAGTAACATGTGCAACATTTTCAACAAATACTGGTGTGTCACCATTTGATTTGATAACTGTTTTTTTAATGTCATTTGTGTTTTTTACAAATCCAATACCACGAATGACATATTCAACACTATTAACTTCAATGGTTTTTGCACTGACATCCCGGTTTGTATTTCTCACAGCATTAATGACCTGTTCAAGCGTTATATTGTATGCCCGTAAAGCATTAGGATCAACATCCACCTGGTATTCCTGAACAAAACCACCAATTGAAGCGACTTCGCTGACACCACTGACACCCATCAATGCATATTTGACCTGAAAATCCTGAATAGAACGAAGTTCCTGCAGGTCCCAGCCTCCTGCAGGATTGCCATTTTCATCACGTCCTTCAAGTGTATACCAGAAAACCTGTCCCAATGCTGTAGCATCGGGACCCAGAACAGGATTCGCATCATCAGGAAGTGTACCTGGTGAAAGACTGTTTAATTTCTCCAATATCCTTGAACGAGACCAGTAAAAATCTACATCCTCATTAAAGATAATATAGATTGAAGAAAAGCCCATCATTGAAAAGCTGCGAACACTTTTTACACTTGGAATTCCTAACAATGATACTGTTAATGGATAAGAAACCTGGTCTTCAACATCCTGCGGAGAACGCCCCGGCCATTTTGTAAATACGATTTGTTGATTTTCTCCAATATCCGGTATTGCGTCTACCGGAACAGGAGATCGTAATTCACGAAAAAATGGCCAGTCAAAAGGAGCTACCAGAATTCCCCAAACAAGAACCAGTATCAATACCATTACAACAACAATCTTGTTGTTTAAAAGAAAATAAATAATGGAATCTGTTAGATTCTTTTTATCTCTGGTTTCCTCCATTATTGCTCTCCTTTGTCATTTTCTTTTAATGTTCCAGTAACACTTCCACAACGATACATTTGTGAACCAAAATATGGATTTTCAACATCTTTGTGAGTCTGTAACCAATCCGCGCCGGTATTATTGAATGCCATGGGGCAGTGAACAATATACAGGCTTGAATTCGCTGGTGTTTTGTTTTCTTTTGCCAAATCTATCATTGCATTTGAAAGCGGCTGAAACTTGGTTCTTGCTTCATCAATTGATTCAGAAATGCTGATTGAAACTGCTGATGCTTTGATGGATTCAAAAGAACCGCTCGTTATTTTCGGCAACATTTTAACCAATTTTGCTGATACACTTTGGGCATTTTTGAGATCATCTTTGCTTAACGCTTTTTGTAAATCAAAATATGATGAATAAATGTTTTCTACATCAATATTATTTTTTGCAGATTCTTGAAGGGTTGCTTCCACACTGCCACAATGATACATCTGTGACCCAAAATATGGATTCTCAACTTCTTTATGGGTTTGTAACCAGTCTGCTCCAGTATTATCAAAAGCCATGGGGCAATGAACTTTGTAAACATTGCTGTTTTCCGGCATCACTTTTTGGTTTGCCAATTCAATCATAACATTGGAAATTGTGTGAAAAGATTTTCTTGCTTGTTGTATTGACTCTGATTTGTCTATTTCCTGTGAAGCATTCTCAATTTTTTCTAATGCATTGTTTTTACTATTAATTGTTTTTAAACCATTTAAAATATGTTTTGCACTGGTTTTACTTTTTGCCAAATTATCAAGGCTCAGATTTTTTTGCAATTCAAAATAGTTACTGTACAAATCTTTTATCTGTTTAGAATCCATTGATGGCAATTTTACATTCATGGTTTTTGAATTCATTGAATGCTCTGTCTGATGATCGGTTTCCTTGTGTTGATGTTCCATAGTCATATTGCCAATCATTGAAGCAGACATCATACTTGTTTTGCCCATTAATTGAAGTGCACTGTCAATTTTGAAATTTCCTTTTGTTACAACATTATCACCTGCATTTAAACCGGATTTTACAACATACATATCATTTGCCAGGCTGCCCAGTTTAACTTCTCTGCCATAAAATGTACCTTTATCTTGCTTGTCTTGAATGTATACAATTGCTCTTTTTCCGGTTAAAAGTGGGGCAGAGGCCGGAATTAAAAGTTCATTGGCGTTCGCTTTTGATGATGCTGTATTGATTTCACCTGTCACATACATACCCGGTTTTAATTCACCCTTTTTATTATTGATTGTAGATCTGATAACGGATGTACGTGTTCCGTTTTTCATAACAGGTTCAATAAAATCAATAGATGCATGATATTCTTGACCTGGCTTTGAATCCAAACTATATGTTAACTGTGAGCCTTTATTTATCCAGGATATTTCTGATTCAAATGCTTCCAACTCGATCCAAAGCTGATCCAGACCTGCAATTTCATAAATTGTACTCCCTGTTTTAACATAATTACCTTCACGACTGTTAATATAGAGTACAATGCCGTTTACCGGAGATTTGATTGTAATATGTTCCATAGCATGGTTATTTTCTTTGATCTCATTTATCTGCTCATGGGTTAATCCCAATAACTCGAGTTTTTTGGCAGCAGATTCTGCGGAAACCATGGAATTGGGGCTGTTCAACGTTGCCAGGTATTCTTTTTGTGCAGTAAATAATTCAGGACTATAAATCTTGACAAGGGGGTCACCTTTTTGGATCGTTGCTCCCTGATAATTTATATATTGTTTTTCAATTCTACCCGGAAACCATGCAGTAATATTGCCTTTTTGTGTCTCGTCAATAACTATTGATCCGTAAAGACGCATGTTTTTTTTCGGTAAACCTCGAGTAACCTCATATGTTTCTATATCTGCAAGAGCTATTGCTGCTTTACCAAGCTTTAATTCCGGTATAGTATTGTCTGAATTTGTGTTATCACTAGTTGCCGGAATTAGATCCATGGCACAAATCGGACATTGTCCTGGCTCGGGTTGTCTGATTTGTGGATGCATAGAACAAGTCCAAACTGTTGCTGATACGGTTTGTTCTGATTGTTTTGGTGCATTTGAATTGTTTAATAATGAACCTATAAACATACCCACTGCAAATATAACAGTGATAATAAATATTTTGCTTGAAATTTTTGTATTTTTCATGATTATAACCTTTCATTTAATTGAGAACCTGTAATAACTTCCAGTTCTGCCAACTTTACTCTGTAGTCAAATAAAAGTTTTTCTTTTTCAATTTTTAATGATAAATATTCATTGATGCTTTTCAATAAATCTGCATAATCAACAGAACTGGTTTGAAAATCTGTAATCAATAAATCTATATTTTGTTTACTTGTTGGTAATATTTTGTCCATAAATGTTGTGTATTGACTATTAATTGATTTTAAATTCAATAAAATGGCACCAGATTCACTTTTTAATTTTTCCAGTAAATCTGTTTTTTGAATAATATTGTGATCAACCAATAATTGTATTTTTTGAGTTTTTGCTCTAGTATTTTTTGATGACCACGGCATAAAAGGAAGTGATATGGATATTCTTCCCATAAGCCTGTCCGGCATATTATACATTGCCATATAGCCACCCATAATTGTAATATCCGGGTAATTATCAAGTTTTGATAATTTGTAATCCAATTCAGCCGTTTGTATTTTTAAAGCTGCTGATTCAAGATCAGGATTATTATTCGTTAGAATTGAATCAATTTGTGTGTTTGATGGAAGGGGATACATCAACTCTTCAGGCTCAGCTAATGGAGATAATTGTGTGTTTAAAGGATTACCCAAAACTTTGTTAATTTTTAAATCCAATGAGCTGTTTAATTGATTCAATGCTACTATTTTATTACGATTTTTTTCCTGTTGAATGTAGAATCTGTTAATATCTACAAGAGATATTATACCACTTTTATATTTTATCTCAGCTACTTGTAACAATGATGTTAATATTTCATCTATTTCATTATAGATGTTAATATTTTGCTGCAAGTAAATTTTTTGATAATATAGTGATTTAACTATGGCAACAACTTGGTTCTCTGTTGCCAAATATTGCTGATTTTGTATCTTTACGTTCATGTTTGCAATTTCTTTATTTTTACCCAATTTCCCGGGAAATGGAAACGTTTGCTGCAACATAAACATCCATTCACTGGTTTGACCGGGATCAATGGGATCTATGGGCATACCTCTGAACTCTGTCATAAATACAGGATCCGGAAGTGCGCTGGTTATATCAGCATCAAATTCAGACATTTGTTCTTTTAAATCCTGTACTGATACATCTCTATTGTTTTCAAGAGCAGTTTGAATCCACTGTTGTAACGTATTTGTTTCCGCATATGCATACGAATAGAAACAAACTACCCAAATAACTAAAAGTGTCTTCATGAGACTCTCCATTACAGTTATGGGATTGTTCTTTTTTTTAAGTGAAATAACAGTCCGGACGGACTGATGCCTTGATTTTAAATCAAGAGTGGAAGATTGATAGAAAAAATAAGTGGAGAGGCGTTAATATTTAATACGGGTAATTGTTGATTAAATAATTGAATTTCAGATATTGCAATATCAATTGAATGGTGTGCACAAGTAGTCTTTTCAATTGTGGGAAATGTAAAACTATCATTGTTTTTTACATTTATTTCAAAACTACAGCAGTTTGATGTAATTTGTATTACACCATCTTGAGTTTGATTTAGTGTATTGTCGGTATTTTCTGTATTATCAACAGTACAGCAGCTTGATTCTTCCTGCGCATTTTGGTTTGATTCTGTTGAACAGCAACTTTGATCAGAGTTGGATTCAGATTCATTAGATTTTACCACATGGCAATTGCATTTTGTATCAGAATGGTCAGATCCATTAGATAATGCCATACTGCAGATATGGTTAATTTGAGCAAAACCAAAGCTGCTGGTAAAGTAGAAAAGTAATAAAATTGTAGATATTATTTTTTTCATATTATTATATATATTAATTGCTTCTCAATCCATACAACATCAATATAAATATAAATATTTCTGGTATATTGTACTATTTAAACTCAGGTATAATATTACAATAATTGAATTTTACGACAGTAATGATGAGATTAAATTAACGAAGGCTGAATTCACATCCGCAATAATTTTGTCTGTAAAGATCATATTTTTCTGACAATTGCAAACTTTTCAAGAATCCGTTTTCTTTTTTAAAATCAAACGGTATATACTTGGGATATTGTTTGCCAATTTCAAAAATCATCTTTGAGACTTTGTGCGGACTGAGGGTGAGGGTTGTTGTAAAAGCTGTAAAGTCAAGCCTGTCAGCCAATTCAGCAGTTCTTTGCAAGCTAAATTCAAAGCACTTTGCGCATCGGCTGCCTTTTTCAGGCTCATTTTCCAAACCTTTAACATGGTGGAGCCATTTTTTGTGGTCATAGATGTCTTCTTCAACCAGGATATCCCAGATTGAAGCAAGTTTGCGGACTTCTGCAAGTCGTTTTTCGTATTCTTCCAGTGGATAGATATTGGAATTGCTGTAAAATAAAGTGACTTTATATCCTTCCAGCATCAATTTTTCTCCCGAAGGGGCAGCGCAAGGTGCACAGCATGTATGCACCAGTATCGTATTCGTTTTGGGCATTTAATTAACCTGGTTTTGTACGTTACCTTTAATATATAATTGTATATTATTAATTACCGTGTCTAACAGTCGTTTCCTTGCAGAGTGTGTAGCCCATGAAATATGAGGTGTTATATAACAATTGGGCGCGCTGAACAATGGATTTTCAGGCCTTGGCGGTTCTTCAGAAAGAACATCCAAGCCTGCGCCTGCAAGCCAGCCTTTGTTTAATGCTACCGTAAGTGCTATTTCGTCAATCAATGGACCTCGACTGGTATTTATTAAAAATGATGTTTGTCGCATCATTCTTAACCTATCTGCATTTACTATATTTTCTGTCTCTTTAGTCAGGGGACAGTGCAGAGTCACAAAATCGCTTTTTATAAAAATGTCATCCAATTTGTTTGTAATAGTTATATAGTCAGGTATCTCTTTTTCACTCGGTTTTGTAAAAGCCAATACATGCATATCCATGGCATGGGCAATTTTAGCTACCTGTTTACCAATTCTACCCAAGCCAACAATACCAATTGTTCTATCCGCAAGCTCGATTAATGGATAATCCCAGTAACAAAAGTCTTTATTAGATGACCATTTCCCAAATGAAACGGATTCTGAATGAGCAGCAACATGTTGCGTATGATTCAATATATGTGCAAAGACCATTTGAGCAACAGATTTGGTAGAATAAGCTGGAACATTTGTGACAACAATTTCTTTTTCTGAAGCAGCTTCCAGATTGACTACATTGTAACCTGTTGCCATAACGCCAATATATTTGCATTTATCCATAGCGTACAAAGTATCTCGATCCAATATGGTTTTATTCGTTAGAACAATGTCGGCACTTTTAACTCTGTCCAGGATCAGTTCTCGTGGTGTTCGTTCATAAATCTGACATTCGCCAATTTTGTACAATGCATCCCAGCTTAAATCGCCGGGGTTTGTTGTAAATCCATCCAGTACTACTATTCTCATGATCTCTGCTTGTCTTGTCGTTATGTTTAGCGTTATTTATTTAAAAATTAACAAAAAATATAGAAATATGCAATGACAAATACGTTGTTCTATAAACAAAACAGGGCAAAAAAGGAAAAAGAATTATGAATTCAATTTACATTATATCTGATGGAACAGGTAAAACCGCAGAACAAATGTTAAACGCTGCCTTGACCCAGTTTACAGAAGACAGGGTGACGATACATACCAGACCAGGTGTTACATGCAAGGATGAAGTTTTGGCTGTTTTTAAAGAAGCCTCTCAAACTAATGCCTTTATAGCTCATACAGTTGTATCAGATGAGTTACGAAGTATAATTGAAGAGAATAAAAAGTTGTTCAATATTGAAACCATTGATTTAATGGGACCGCTTTTGGCCCAGTTAACAGTATTATTGGACATTAATCCCGTTGGAAAACCCGGTCTGTTCAGAGAATTGAATAAATCTTATTTTAAACGTATTGAGGCAATGGAATTTGCATTTCGGCATGATGATGGATTGCGAATTAATCAAGTAGAACGTGCTGAGATAGTTTTATTGGGTGTTTCGAGAACTTTTAAGACGCCATTAAGTATTTATTTGGCATTCAAGGGGTGGATGGTTTCCAATATACCCATCGTTCTTGATATACCATTACCTCAGGAAATATTTGATATACCCAATGATCGGGTATTTGGTTTAACAACCGATGCTACCCGTTTATCCGTATTAAGAAAAGCACGTGATGACTATCTTGGCGGCAAAACAGGCAGTTATGCACAACTTCAACATGTACAAAATGAACTAAGATATGCCAACCGTTTATACAGCCATCACCCCAATTGGCAAATTATTAATGTGACAAACAAGCCCATTGAAGAGATAGCCTCTGAAATTATTACATGTTTACGCAATAAAGCTATTACCCCAGAAGGTATGCCAGATGAAGGAACATAATTTTTCCAATTTCATTTTTGTAATTTTTCCCTTGATATTGGTATATAAACTTGATATAATTATTCAAGGGTTAATTATTTCAAATTATGATGTCTAAATAAAACTACAAGCTTGTGCCGGCGGAAAACCGGGGAGGGTGAGATGAAACGCTACAATGTTGTGATTGTTTTGTTGTGTATGGCGGGTTTAGTTTTTAGTGAACAAAGCACGGGTAAAGTGCAATTCGGTGTTTTTGGTAGTGTTACAAAACTTGTTGGTGGTGAACAGGATGATAGTATGGCAAGTCCATGGTTTGGATTAAATGCCGGTTATACAATCAATCCCAAATATGGAATCAATGTAGACTTGGCGTTTGGTTGGGACAGATCCTTTGATGATTCAAAATCCGGATTGGGGAAATATGTTCTTGTAAAACCAGGTAGCCCGTTTCGAACATATTTATACCCGGTTACGGTTAACATGAAATATAATTTATTACCAGATAAAGCCATTAATCCTTATTTCATTGGTGGTTTTGGTATTCTTTTTTGGGATTTACGCAATATCAGCAACAATGATTCAGTTATTCCTATAACACCCAAAGGTGAAAAAATATCAGGAATGCAAAAAAATGCCCTGTTAAATATAGGGGCAGGATCAGAGTTTTTTGTTGGTGAGAATTTTGCTTTTGATTTTTCTCTAAGATATCAGCAGCTCTTTGCTCAGAATAAAGATATGTCTGGTTTTGGTGATGTGCAAACAGGAAATATTGAAGCACGATTTGGCCTTAATTTTTACTTTGGTGGCTGGAAAGATACGGATAATGATGGTATAGAAGACAAGCTGGATGAATGCCCGGGAGTTCCAGAAGATTTTGATGGATTTCAGGATGAAGATGGATGTCCGGATTATGATAATGATGGAGATGGAATTGCAGATGCTTTAGATAAAGCTCCCAATGATCCTGAAGACTTGGATGGTTTTCAGGATAATGATGGTATACCCGATCCGGATAATGACAATGATGGTATTCTAGATAAAAATGATAAATGTCCGTTAAAAGCTGAAGATAAAGATGGATTTCAGGATGAAGATGGATGCCCTGATCCTGATAATGATAAAGATGGAATCCCGGATAATTTAGATAAGTGTCCGAATGAAGCAGAAACAGTTAATGGTTTTGAAGACAATGATGGTTGTCCCGATAAAAAACCCGAAGTCATGATTGAAACAAAAGCACCAATCATACTAAAAGGTGTTACCTTTAAATCCGGTAGCGCTGAATTATCAGATAATGCTAAAGTGGTACTTGACGCTGTATATCGAACACTGGTAGATTATCCTGAAATGTCTGTTCAGGTACGTGGCCATACTGATAATACCGGTTCAAGAGATTTAAATATACGTTTATCCGGTATGCGAGCTGAATCTGTTAAAAGTTATCTCGTTTTCAAAGGTATTGGTACTGAACGAATTGAAACCGTAGGCTTTGGTCCCGATAAACCTATTGCAACCAATTCAACCGAGGAAGGCAGAGCGCTAAATCGACGTATTGAATTTATACGAATACAAAATTGATAATGCATTTTGTCATGAAAACTGATTGAAAAATAATTGTTGCAAAAGAAAAATTATATCATTAATTTTTTTCCTTTTTATTTATTAAATCTTTATTAAGGAGAAACGAGTTGAACAATTTTATTCCCAAGCGTATGTTTTTCACCAAAGGTGTAGGTTATCATAAAAACAAACTGCAAAGCTTTGAACTTGCATTGCGTGATGCAGGAATTGAAAAATGTAACCTTGTGCAGGTATCCAGTATTTTTCCCCCTGCCTGTAAAATAATTACCAAGAAAGAAGGAATGGATAGTTTGAGGGCTGGACAAATAACATTTGTCGTGCTGGCAAGAGAATGCACAAACGAGCCAAACCGTCTACTTTCTGCTGCTATTGGTCTTGCTCAACCCAAAGATAAAAAACAGTATGGGTATATCAGTGAACACCATGCTTTTGGGGAATCTGCCAAGACATCTGGTGATTTTGCTGAAGACCTTGCCGCCACTATGCTTGCATCTACTTTGGGTGTAGAACTTGATCCTGACGCTGCCTGGGATGAGAGAAGAGAATTGTACATTGTAGGACAGAAACAATTTGTTAGTCGTAGTATTGCCAAATCTGCAAAGGGCCATAAAGATGGTCTGTATACAACCGTTGTATCATGTGCTGTAATGTTACTTGACTGAGAAAAGAGAAGATATGACTCATTATAAATCCATGTTTCACGATTTCCCAAATCTTGTTCCAAATAAAATTAAACAAAATTCAAGTATACCCCAGTTGGTCAAATTTATGGGGGAAACCAGTTTTGAAGCCCGAAATGTTTTTAGAGGTGCTGATCTTTATAAACGAATGATCAATGATAATGATGTGATTTGGCTGGGTATAGCTGGAGCAGGAATTGCCGGCGGTATGGGTGGTATGGTCATATCTTTACTCGAATCCGGATATATAGATGTTATTTGTTCTACCGGAGCACAGGTTTACCATGATTTACATTTTGCATTCAGTTTGCCTGTTAAATCTATTAATCCAGATTGGGACGATGATATACTTCGTCAATATGGCGATACCCGTATTTATGATATTGGTATCCGTGAAAAAGAAACACTTGAAGCTCAGGATGAAATAATAAGAAAATTTATTATTGAAAAATATGATGAGCTTGAAAATAAAGTAATGTCAAGCTGGGAGTTTAATTATCATCTTGGTATGTGGGTGCTTGAGAATGCTCCTCATCCTGAATTGAGTTTTACTGCTACTGCGGCACGTTTAGGAGTCCCGATATTTTGGGATTCTTTATCAAATCATTCTATAGCAATGAATCTTGCCAGAACTGACAGAGAAGGTTACCCTGTAAGGTTGTCTGGTCAAAAAGATGTTTTTGATTCCGCGGCAATAGCTTATTCATCTCCGGCAACTGGTTTTGTAGAGCTGGGAGGTGGAGGCCCTAAAAACTTTATACAGCAAACCGGCCCAACAATAAGTCAGATTCTTTCTATTGACTTTGAAGGTGCTGATAGAGGATTACAGATTGGAACTGCATTGGAAAGAGAAGGCAGTCTTTCTGGTTGTACTTTTGGTGAGGCTGTAACATGGGGCAAGTATCATTCTGCTGATCAGGACAAGCTTGTACAGATTTGGGGGGATTACAGTATCATTTTTCCATTACTGGCTTTTTATGTTTATGATTTATGTGATAATAAAGAGCCTAAAAATATTATTAATCAATTACCCCAATTTATAGAAAAGCTGGATACCTCAAGATGAAGTTAAACCCCATTCAATATCTCGATATTGAATCTGAATTTACAGATTTTGAAAATTCTGCTGTTGCCCTTTTACCTTTCCCATACGAAGGAGGTGTTTCGTATGGGGTTGGTACAGCAAAAGCACCCGACGCCGTTTTAGAAGCATCTTCTCAACTTGAATTATATGATGAAGTTATTGATGCTGAACCTTACCGTATGGGAATTACTACTATAGATACACCTGTAATACCTGCAGAACCATCAGCAATGCTTGATGTGCTTTACAATGAAACCAAAGCGTTAATTGAAAAAGGTAAATTCACTGTCGTTATTGGTGGTGATCATTCAATCAGTTCAGGATATTTTAAAGCATTGACAGAGCATTATGGACAATTAACCTGTATACAACTCGATGCACATTCAGATTTACGTGATCAATATATGGGCAGTAAATTTAGCCATGCTTCTGTTATGTCAAGAATTCGAGAAATGTCAACTCATACATTGCAACTCGGTATACGTAGTATGGAAGCTGTTGAAGCTAAAATAGTCAAAGAAAACAACATTCAATGTATAAGCATGCATAAAATCCGTTATGAGGGTTTTGATCTTGAAAAAGCGTTGGCAGAGTTACCTGATCCTGTTTTCATAACGCTGGATGTTGATGTTTTTGACTGGAGTGTAATACGAAGTACCGGTACACCTGAACCCGGTGGTTTCTTGTGGCATGAGATTATGGAAATTCTCTATAGTATTTTCAAATATAAAAAAGTAGTAGGATTTGATATTGTAGAACTGAGCCTGCAAAATGATGATGTAAATTCTGTTTTTGCAGTTGCAAAATTGATTTACAAAATGCTAGGTTTTAAGCTTAAAAATTATCTCGACAAAAACAACCTGCCCTGGCCTGAAAAACCTGAAGGACCTCTTTTTTCACGATAGCTTGCCTTTGATTTAATGATTAATTATATTAAAATTAAAAGTTTTATTTTGAATCCGGATATATAATGGAATCTATTAAAGAATTGTTCAGAATTGGTGCCGGCCCATCAAGCAGTCATACAATGGCACCTAGACATTCCGCGGAGATTTTTCTTGAGAGGAATCCTCAAGCTGAATCTTTTCGTGTAACCTTGTATGCAAGCCTTGCTGCAACAGGTAAAGGCCATCTCACAGATATCGTTTTACATCAAGTTCTTGGTGACGATAAATTAGAGCTTGTTTGGAAACCGGATGAGTCATTACCATTTCATCCCAATGGTATGCGTTTTGAGGCACTTGATTCTAAAGCTCAAGTGACAGATACCTGGGAAGTATTTAGTATTGGCGGTGGTGCAATTAGTGAAGGTATTAAGCAAGAGGATAAATCAATTTACCCTTTACGTACGATGAAATCAATACTTGAACATTTGCTAAAAACCGGCCAGTCTTTTTGGGAATATGTAGAATTTGTGGAAGGCCCGGAAATATGGGATTTCCTTACACAGGTTTGGTCTGTTATGAACGAATCAATTGAACGTGGAATAGTTGAAGAAGGTGTTCTTCCTGGTGGCTTGGGTTTACCACGTAAAGCATGCTCGTATTATCGTAAAGCTCAATTATCCGGTCCGCATTTCAAACAAAATGCACTGTTAACATCATATGCTCTTGCAGTTAATGAAGAAAATGCAAATGGACAAATTATAGTTACCGCACCAACCTGTGGTTCGTGTGGAGTTTTGCCAGCTGTTATGAGATACCTTTTTGAAACCATTAAATGTAATGAAAAACATATACTGCGTGCTTTGGCCACAGCAGGTTTAGTGGGGAATCTTGTAAAATATAATGCATCCATTTCCGGAGCTGAGGTGGGATGCCAGGGCGAAGTCGGAACAGCCTGTGCTATGGCATCTGCTGCTGCCACGCAGTTACTAGGTGGAACTATTCGTCAAATTGAATATGCTGCTGAAATGGGATTGGAACATCATTTGGGTTTAACATGTGATCCTGTACAGGGATTGGTCCAAATTCCATGTATTGAACGAAATGCGCATGCTGCAACGCGTGCACTTGGGTGCGCGGATTATGCGATTTTTTCTGATGGCACACATCATATAGATTTTGATGAAGTCGTAGATGTAATGAGGAAAACAGGTCATGATTTACCTTCATTGTATCGTGAAACATCATTTGGTGGATTAGCGCATGCCTATGGCAATCGCAAAAAGGATATATTATAATAATGAACGAAAGATTATTGCAGCTAGGGTGGAATTCGAGTTTTGAATCAGAGTTTGCCAATTTTAATGCTCTGGATATTATGCCTGGTAGAATATTTCTTGAACAAAAATCTGAATATCTTGTGCTCACTAAAGATAAAGAAGTAACAGCAAAACTTGCCGGCAAAATAAGACACAAAGCCGAATCTAAACTGGATTTACCAACAGTTGGTGACTGGGTTGTAATTCGATTACTTGAAGATGGTTCCGGTGTTATAGAAGCCATTTTAACACGCACAACTCAAATTTCAAGAATTGCTGCGGGAAATAGAAAAAAGCAAAATCTTAGCACCTCAGAAAAACAACTCATTGGGGCAAATGTTGATACAATATTTATTGTAGCCGGTCTTGACCGGGATTATAATTTGCGTCGTATTGAACGCTATCTTACCCTTGTGTATAACAGCGGAGCCAACCCTGTAGTTGTTTTAAATAAAGTGGATTTATGTGATGATATTGACTCAATTATATCTGATATTGAGAATGTTGCATTTGGTGTCCCTATTCATGCAATAAGCGCTATAACTGATGATAATCTTGATTTATTTAAATCATATTTTAAAACAGGAACTACTGTTGCTTTACTGGGATCATCCGGTGTTGGGAAATCAACAATTATTAATAAATTGTTGGGAAACGACCGACAAAAAATCGGTGAAATTAGTGAAAGTGTTAACAAGGGTCAGCATACAACAACAAACAGGGAATTGATCCTGTTGCCTGATGGTGGATTAATAATGGATAATCCTGGGATGCGTGAAATTGTACTCATGGCAGGTGAAGATGATGTTGAAGACACTTTTCAGGAAATTGAAGAATTTGCTCAGTATTGTAAATTCAACGATTGCAAACATTTAAAAGAACCCAATTGTGCCGTTAAACAAGCTGTAATTGATGGGGAACTGGATGAAGACCGTTATGAAAGCTATCAAAAAATGATCAGGGAAGCCCAGTATTTTAACGACAAACAAAAGATGGGAGTGAATAGGGCGGATAAGGAAAAATGGACCAAACTCTATAAACAGGAAGGTAAGAATTACAAGAAAAAATAATTCGAATTTTGAATAGTTATCTTGATAATTTTCAGGTTTTAGGGTCAATAGTTATTGTAGCAAAAATGGCCTGGAATTATAAATAAAGATTGAGAATTATTATTCTTTTTCTTTTTTCTCCTTTACACCATGTGCTTCAATATCCTTTCTTTTCTGGTTCCATTCAGTCTGCATTCTTGCAAATTCATCTTGTTGTTCTTTGGTCAATATCAGGTTAAATTTCCTGTCAAAATCCACTCGAACACTGTCAAACTCGGGTTTGTCTGCCTGACGAATTTCATCATGCTGTCTTTTTACATCTTTGAGCAACACCTTTAGGTTTGCAATCTGATCATTATTTAATTCAAGTCTTTTGGTCAGTTTTTGTTCAAATTGACCTTTGTGCTTGCCGCCATGACGTTTGAACTTGTCAAAGATGAAACGTTCAGATGCGATGCCGCAAAAGATTCCGAACAAAAAGATCAGAACCAAACTGGTAATCGCCATTTTTTGAGATCTAAGCATCATCCACTCCTAACAACTAGTTTGATAAAGCAAATTGCAATACTTTATCATTCGTATCGAGATTCATATTACTGGTTTCACCACTAACGATATACTGAAAATCTGAGCTGGATTGCGCTTGTGCTGTGTCTTGGTCGTTGACGGGAATATTGATCACAGTAACAATAAGCAGAACCAGTGTGATCATGGCTAAACGCATTTTGGATTGGGGAATAAAGTTCATGTAATCCCAAACCTCTCGATTCATAGCTTTTGCGTTTGCTAAAACTCTTTGAGTGAAAAATGGTGAGACGGGATAGTCACGCAAAGCTTTTGCTTGTTCAATAATTTCGGCAGTTTGCTTATTGGGAGTCGTTATATTTTCTTTGTTCATTCGGTCATAGTTTGCAAACATTTTTTTTACAAAACGTTTCATACTATTTTTCCTTTAATGTATTTAATAGTTGAGCAATTTCATTTCTTGCTCTGAATAACCTTGATTTAACTGTACCTAATTGCCAGTTTAACGTTTCTGCAATTTCTTCATAAGATAATTCCTGAACGTCACGCAACAAAAAAACTGTTTTCAATGGGTATGGCAATTGTTGTACCGCTTTTTCTAATTGTTCCATCGAATCTTTAATAATCATTTCTTTTTCAGGATTTGGAGAAGAATCTGTAATAATAATATCTTCTTCTTCATAATAATCCTGTGTGATAAATGAAACAATATTCCTAACTTTTTTCTTACGCATATAATCTCTGCATACATTCAGAGTAATGCGAAAGAGCCAGGCCCTGAAAGGGGCTTTGGGTTGATAATATTTCAAACCGGATATCATTTTAATAAATGTATCCTGAGCCAGATCCTCAACATCATTTCGTCTACCGATAATATGGTAGATAAAACCATGTACGGATTCCGCGAATGTATCAATTAATTCACCCAGAGCTTTCTGATCACCCTGTTGAGCTAATTGTATTACTGATTCAAGTTGTTCCTGATTCATTCGCGTATCTGCTTTTCAATTAAAATAACGAACAAGTTACGGAAAAGTTCTATAACTTTGCATTTTTTTCAGGAACGGGAAAAGATTCCCGTTCCTGCTAATAAATTAACTGGCTGTATTTAAAACATCACTAGCCTTATATGTTCCTTTTGCAACTTTGGGAACAAAATCTATAACTTTTTCAGGTTCAAATGCAATCTTTTTACTCAGTTCGCTGGATTTATATGCCGTCATGAGCAGTTGTGTAACCAACAATCCATCGTTCCAGTTTTCTTCAGGCATTTTTCCATCAATAAAGCATTGAGCCATATAACGATCTTCATCTGTATAGCCGTAAACAATACCTTCTGTTGAAACAACTGGCATAAGTCCTTGTTCTGCTGATTGTTTTTCAACCAAGTCTTCGCCTTCATCACCTTTTACATTTCTACTAAAGAAAACATGCAAATCGGGTTCCAAAGAATTGGCCTGCATATAATATTCAGGTCCAATTAATTCAAATGAAAGACGGAGTCCTGGTCCCATAAAACTCCAGGATGTAGTAACTTCTGCAACAGATATATTACCATCCTGATCTTCAAAATTCACATTTGCACGGGCAAAGTCTTCAGCTGGTGTTTTTGAGTAATCTACAGAGCCATTAGACATTTCTTTCAAGAGTTTAACATATTCCGGTCTTGACCATTTCAGCGTTGCTATTTCTGCATTTACTGAAACGGGTCTGATAAAATCTTTAGGTTTTGTAGGATCTGTTAAAAGGAATCTGGCTGCTTCAATGCTATGACACATCATATCATTCAACACACCGCCACCCTGTCGTTCACCATTCCAAAACCAGGGTTCATGAGGACCGGCATGTTCTTCCGCACATCTTGCAAGATAGGGACGACCTGCAACTTTGGCTCCACGTGCCCAGATGATATCACGGCCTCTAACAACAGAAGGGGAAAAGACCTGGTTTTCCAGATATCCATGTAATACACCAATTTCATTAACCATATCTAACATTTTTTGTGCATCAGCAACTGTGCGGGCCAACGGCTTTTCACAAGCAATTCCTTTTAAAGTTGCTTTACCACTTTTTACTGCCTCTGTAATTTTTTCCATTACGTCCAAACGGGTAAAATTAGGAGAACAAATAAAAATTGCATCAATTTTGGGATCAAGTACCATTTCAGAAACATCTGAATATACTTTGGGATCACCAACCCGTAAACGTCTGCATTCATCTGCAGAAAATTTTGCACGATCAAGATTGGGATCAGCTATACCTAATATATCAGCTTCACGAACGCCAATCCATGATCTGATGTGAAAGTTGGTATTGAATCCTGCACCTACAAAACCAACACCCAAACGATCTGCCATAAAATCCTCCATAATTATATTGAATATTGATCGATTAATAACCCAATTACTGAACCTAAATTACAAAAAAATAAGATAAATGCAAATATAACTTGACAATTAAGGCTATCTTGACTAATTTGCTCGGAAATGAAATACTTGGGATTATTATATTGTTAATTATGCAGCTACAAACTATTTTCAAAATAAAAAGTTTTTGTGACGATTATCACCTGCACCAATTAATTAAATGCGTAATATTTACTGACCTCAGCAATTAAGTTATGTTTGATCAAGGAGGGTACTAATGAAAGTTAAATATTCAATAATACTGATTGTGTCAGTGTTATTCTTAATTTCCGCACCTGCATTTTCTCAATATGTAAATCAACCCATTGGGGATGCGGGTAATGTTGACTGGTCATCACAGGTAGTACGGTCTACAGGTATTGGAGCGCCAAACCCCAATATGCCACAGGCTGCTCAACGTGCAGGAGCTATTGAAGCTGCAAAACGTGTTGCTTTAAGAAATCTCCTCGAAACTGTCCGCGGTATGACACTAACCTCGGAAACAACAATTCGTAATGCAATGGTTGAAAATGATGTCATTAATACACGTGTGCAGGGTGTTGTTACTAATTTTACCATAGTCGACACAAAGTACATGTCCACAGGTGACATTGAAGTGACCGTAGAAATGCCTATTACTGGCGCTTTATTGGATGCTGTTTTGCCTCAGCAAATGGGCGGCACACCTGTTTCCGCTGGTGCAGCCGGTCAAGGTGGTTACGGACAATTGTGGCCAATTGACAAACCTGTACCTGCTGGCTACAAATTAATTACTCCTGTTAATCCCGGTCAAGGTCCTGCTTCTACAAGCGGACAATCAGCTGGTGGAGTATTTACCGGTCTGGTAATTGACGCCAAAGGCTTAGGTGTTCGTCCTGCAATGGCCCCCAAAATTGTTGACGAAACCGGTGAAGAAGTGTATGGTTCCAAGTATGTCAGTCGTGATTGGGCTGTTCAAATTGGCATGGTTGGTTATGATAAAAATGTCAACCAGGCTAAAACTAATGACCGTGTAACCAATAATCCCATGGTTGTAAAAGGTTTGCGTGCCTCGGGCGCCAATAAAGCTGATATTGTAGTGTCAAACAATGATGCGGCGAATATAAGAAATGCAGCTGCGAACCAAAACTTTTTAGATAAATGTAAAGTTATGTTTATCGTTGATTAAGTAGCTATTATTCAGTTATTGAGATAAAATTTGGAGAACTGGTAATGTTAAAAAAAGGTTTGATACTTTTCAGTATCTTGATTGGATTTACTCTTTTATCTGTAGGTTGTGGACCAAAACCGGTTCCACCTCAATCTGTACTTGATACTCCTGATAATCACTATAATCAGGGAATGCGTGAAATTGAACGCGGTAATTTAAATGATGCTGAAGCAGAATTTAATAAGGCTATTGGACTTGATCCTGAATATGCCGAAGGTTATTCAGGTTTAGCTCTGGTTTGGGCGTATCGTGCTGACTTTAAAAAAGCACATGATTTTGCAGATAAAGGCATTGACAAAAACAAAAAATCGTTGGATGCTCGGGTTATTAAAGGTCGTGTTTATGTAGCTGAACATAAAGGTGATGACTGGTTAAAAGATGCAATTAAGGAATTTGATAAAGCATTGGAAATCAATCCCGATAGCGACAAACCCACTTATTATAAAGGTATTGCCCTTAAAAATGCCTACCAATTCAGAGATGCTGAAGATGCATTTCAGGATGTTGTGGCTAAAAAAGGCGAGTATGCAAAACAAGCAAATGAGCAATGGGAACTCGTTCAAAAGATTGTTCGTGCAGCACCTGGTACCAAAGTTGGAGCCAAAATTGCTTTGATTAAAGAAATTGACAGAGCTGATTTAGCTGTATTGTTTATGGAAGAGTTGAAACTGTTAGAAATTATCGACAAAAAACGTCCTAAACAATATGATACCGGTTTTAAAGCTCCGGATGACCCAACTCAGATGCAGACTTCTCAAACAACACAAATGGCAGAAGTTACTGATATTGATAATCATTGGGCCAAAAACTGGATCCAGGATATCATTGATGTTAAAGGTATGGATGTTTATCCTGACCATACTTTTCGTCCAGATGAAAAAGTTACGCGTTCCAATTATGCAAGAATGATCCAGGATATTTTGATCATGGCAACAGGGGATGAGTCACTAGCTACAAAATATATAGGAACGCAATCCAGATTTCCGGATGTTAACCCTTCACACTTTGCCTATAATGCAATTTGTTTAACTGTTGATCGTGGTATTATGAGCGCAGACAAGATGACTGGTGCGTTTAATATGAACGATAAAGTTTCAGGTGCTGATGCTTTATTGATTATCCGCGATTTCCAAAATGCACTCCGTATGACTTTTTAATAAATGGGCGGATTTTTCCGCCCTTCACTTTCTATTGGAGAATTAACTGTGAAAAAAGATATTTTCAAAATTACAGTTATTTCAATTTTTTTAGCTGTATCTATACTTTTCGCACAAGGATATAACGGATCACCTATGCAAACTGTACAGAGTATTGGCGTGGGTGGCATTATGTATAACGATGTTGGTGCCTCAAGAGACAGAGCTATTGATGATGCTTTGCGTAAAGCAGTTGAACAGACTCTGGGTACTTGTATTGACGCGCAAACCAAAGTTGAGAATTATATGGTCGTTGAAGATCGTATTCTCAGTTGGAGTCGTGGATATGTGAAAAATTATCAGGTATTATCTGAAAGCAAAAAAACTCCTGATACTTATGAAGTTGTAATACAAGCAACTGTTGATATGGCAAATCTATCTAATGATGCCACAGCAGTTCAGAATTTGATTTCCAGCATGGGAAATCCCAGAGTCATGATGTTGATAGATGAGCAAAATATTGGACAATCTACTGACAGATATCATTACTTTCAGGTTGATATGACTGCATCTGAAACTGCCATGATCAACAAGTTCATTGAAAAGGGTTTTGATGTTGTTGATCCCATGACTGTGCGCCAGAATAGGGAACGTGATTCTATTTTAGCTGCTATAAATGGTGACGCCAAAGCTGCCAAATCCCTTGCAAACAAGTTGGATGCTGAAGTTGTTGTTACAGGTAAAGCTATTGCCAAGGTAGCAACAGGCATTAATCTGGGTGGAATGAAATCCTGCCAGGCAAATTTAACCGCACGTGTAATTGATGCAGACGTGGGTACAATTATAGCGACCGGTAGCAAGCATGCTGCTTATCCGCATATTGACGAAGTTACCGGCGGAACCATGGCAATTCAAAAAGCTGCCACTGCCTTGTCTGATGAATTAATAACAAAAATATTGGAAAAATGGCGCAGCCGTTTTTATGATCTTAATTCTTTGAAATTGATTGTTACTGGTGTTGATAATTTTACGGAAGCATCTAATTTCAAAAATGCATTACAATTTACAACCAGAGGTGTTAAAAATATTTTTCAGAGAAATGTAGCCGATGGAATGGCCGAATATGATATTCAAATCTCTGGAAATGCTGAACAATTAGCACGTGAGCTTGATCAGCGCGATATGGGTGAATATAAATTAGCTGTTTCAAATGCTACAGCTAATAAAGTAACAATACGTGTGGTAAAACACGCGGTTGAACAAACACAAACACCTGCAACTATTGAATAAAAAATTAAAGGGTATGGTAATGAGAAATCGTTTTACTATCATTCTATTTTTATTATTTGTTTTTTTACTGTCATCTGTAAGCGGAGTATATTCTGCTCAACTAAAAAAAAGAGTAGCTGTTTTCAGTTTTGAAGATAAATCCGGACATAGTTATCATTGGTGGACAGGTCAGCCTGTTGGTGAAGGTATGTCAGACATGCTGGTAACCGAATTGGTTAAAACTGGTAAATTTTCAGTGATGGAACGTCAGGAAATGGAACAATTGTTAAAAGAACAATCTATGGGTATGAGTGGAGTTGTAACCCCTGAAAGTGCAGCTCAGGCAGGTAAGGTGCTTGGTGTTGAACTTGCAATTTTTGGTTCTGTAACTGAATTTGGTTATACTGAACAAAGTACCGGTGGTAGCTTGAAAGGTTTTGGATTAGGTGTTAAAAGCACTAGCGCTACCGTGGCAGTTGACATCCGTTTTGTTAATACAGAAACAGGTGAAATTGTTTCTGCTGAATCTGTTCGTAAAGAACAATCCAAAAAAGGATTAAAAGTAAATACTGATGATTTTCGTTTTGACAATCGTCACAAGTTTGATGAATCTATTGTTGGTAAAGCAACTCGCGAAGCAATTGATTCAATCGTAGAATTGTGTAACGCTGCAGCTGAAAATTTACAATGGCAAGCCAAAGTTATTAAAGGTGGGGCGCAAGTTTATATTAATGCTGGCGCAGATGCTGGTTTGCAGGTTGGAGATGTTTTGCAGGTTTACCGTGCAGGCGAAGAATTAATTGATCCTGATTTGGGTATTTCTTTGGGTTCAACAGAAACTAAAATTGGTTCAATCAAAGTTACAAATAACAATATTGGAAATGGCAAAGCATCTGTTTGTAGTGTTGTCAGTGGCAGCGGCTTTGATAGAAATGATATTGTTAGAATGGAATAGATTAATATTCAAATATATAATCCAAGGAGAAGGTTTTTTATTCTATTACCTTCTCCTTTTTTATTTTAATTTCACTTTTTTTTGTGCAAAGAAATGAGTAAATTAAAAATTAATTCATATTGCCCTAAAATGAGGTCTTTATGAAACAATATATATCAAAAATTGGGATAATTTTTGTCCTTTTTGTATTTATAATCGTCTTCAGTAATTTGATTCTGGCTGAACCTGAAAATATTGGTGAGATTACATTTATAATTGGACAAGGCAAAGATGTACAAATTCAACATCATTCAGATGAGTGGAATGATGCTGAAATGGGCCAAAAGGTTTATGAATCAGACAAGATAAGAACAGCTAAAGAATCTCGTTGTGAAGTGACTTTGACTGACAACAGTCTTGTAAGGATTGGTGAAGAATCTGAATTTGTTTTTACATCTGTAGCAATACAGGAAAATTCCAGTAAATCAAAATCAGAGTTACTGAAAGGTAAAATCTGGCTTAATATAAATCCCATTACAAACAAAAAGTCTGGATTTCAAGTTAAAACTCCTACAGCAGTTTGTGCGGTTAGAGGAACAATTTTCAGAATTGATTCTGATCAATCTACTACTTGTAGTGTATATCAGGGAGCTGTAGATGTTGGACCAAACTCTTATTGGAATCCTGTAGCTAACGTACCTCAAACACATAGCTTAAAACCCGTAGAGGTGCCTGGTCCTTATGAAATACCGCCTCCGTTTGAGGTTACTCTGGAAGAATGGGTTCGAATTGTTCAAGGTTTTCAAGTAACAGTTCGTGCTGATGGAAAATTCGCAAAATCTAAAATTGACGAGGAAGTTGATGAGGCGCTTGACTGGGTTAAGTGGAACCAGGAGCGAGACGAATCAATTAAATAAGATATGAAAAGAGCTGTTGTTGCAATATTAGGAAGACCCAATGTAGGCAAGTCTACATTGTTCAATAGAATTATACGCAAGCGTGAAGCAATTGTAGATGATATGCCAGGTGTGACACGTGACCGTAATTACGCCCTGACAGATTGGGCAGGTTATGAATTTGAATTATTAGATACCGGGGGGTATGTTCCCGAATCTGATGATATTTTTGAAACAGCAATTCGGGAACAAGTTAATCTTGCTATCAGTGAAGCAAATGTGATTATCTTTGTTACCGATATAACTACCGGGGTTACAGCACTTGATTTGGATATTGCCAATATACTTAAAAAAAGTGGTATACCGGTATTACTGGTTGTAAATAAAATAGACAATGATGATCGTCTGATTGATATTCACGAATTTTACAGTCTGGGGATGGGTGAACCTTATGCGCTTTCTGCAATGGGTGGCCGATATGTTGGTGACCTGTTAGATATGGTTCTCGAATCATTTGAACACAAAATCAAAGCTGGTGAATATATTGACGATCGAATAAAATTGGCAATTATTGGAAGACCTAATGTAGGCAAGTCTTCTTTTGTAAATGCTATTTTGGGTCATGATAAGCATATTGTTACCGATATTGCAGGTACAACTCGAGATGCAATTGATACGGAACTTCAATATCAGAAAAAATCATTGGTGTTGATTGATACTGCTGGTTTGAGACGACGTACAAAAGTAAAAGAGAGTGTAGAGTATTTTAGTAATGTGAGGACCAATAACGCTATACACCGATGTGATATTGCAATGGTTTTAATTGATGCTACACAGGGAATTGCAGACCAGGATAAAAAAATTATTCGACAGGCTATAGATGAAGGCAAGGGTATTGTTGTTGGTGTAAACAAATGGGATCTGGTTGAAAAAGATACCATGACTTCTCGTAATTTTGAAGTTGAAATGCAGGATACATTCAGAGATTTGGCATACATTCCCATACTGTTTGTTTCATGTTTAACCAAACAGAGAATATTTAAATTACTGGATATTGCCTTGTCCGTATATGAAGAGAGAAAACGTACGATTCAAACTGCAGAATTAAACAAATTTCTTGAAGGGGCTATTGCTCAACATCATCCACCAGCATTTGGTGATAAATATGTCAAGATTAATTATTTGACCCAGGTAAAGCATTCGCCACCTACATTTGTATTTTTTACAAATGAACCCAGAGGAATTAAACAAAACTATCGCAATTATCTGGAAAATCAACTCAGGAACAATTATGGCTTTATGGGAGTTCCTGTACGTATGATATTTAGAAAAAAGAATTAGAATATGAAATACACGGTTTCAATTTTTTTTGTACTTTTGATGTTTACTTTAGCAATTGCAAGCTCAAGTCCAAAGACAACAGAGCAGGCACTTTTACAAGCGTATCAGCAGGGGAATATTTCTGAAACTGAATTGTTGGTTAAGCAGCTTGATGCTATATTTAATCCTGAAAATTTACCAGAAGAATATAAAACCTATTCAAATGAAATTACCAGAAATGCTACACGTTTCAAGTTTCAGGCTTTTCAGGCTTACCAAACAGCTTCTTTAGATGAACAAGAAATCTTAAAACCTTATTTGTCTCGTGCTTCTTTTGGAAATTTGACAGAATCTTATATTAGTCCCAGTGGTTTATTTAAATTGCATTATACAACAATTGGTGAAGATGCCGCAACTCTGGAGTTTGTTGAAAATGCGGCATTGGCCTTTGATCATTCTTATGATATAGAGGTTAATGAATTGGGCTATATGCCACCACCCATTGACGATCCCGATGATCCTCAATATGATGTGTATATTTATAATTTTGGTGATTATGGTGCAACCACACCAGAATACGCAGTATCAGGTACAAAACGAGATGATTATACAAGTTATATAGAAATGGACAATGATTTTCTGCATACACCAACCCAGGGTGTTGGAGCAATTAATGTAACTGCTGCTCATGAATTTTTCCATATGATTCATCTGGGGTATCGGGGTTATTTTAATACTGAAATTGATGCCATCTTTTTATTCGAAGCAACTGCTACATGGATGGAAGATGTGGTTTATGATGATGTGAATGATTACTATTACTATGTCCCTTCTTTGTTTCAAAATCTTGATCAGTCTTTTTATTCAACAGGATATTCTCATGAATATGGTTTAGGTATTTTTTTTCATATGCTTGAAAAAAAATATGACCGTAATATTATCAAGTCTATTTGGGAATATTTTATTGACCATGAAGTATTTGAAGCAATAAATCTTGCGTTGTTGGATTATGGCAGCAGCTTTAAAATGGAGATAGCAGATTTCTCCGTATGGAATTATTTTACCGGGAACCGCGCTGACACTACTCTGTATTACCCAGAAGGTGAATATTACCCACAAATAGATTTTACCGATCAAAAACAGATTGTTTCAGAACTAACCTTGGAAGACAAAGTTGAACAACAATCTACAAATTATTACAAAGTATCAGTAAAGTCTACAGGTGAATATTCAGTTGTTCCTGATTTTGATGAACCTGAAAATTGGATCTATTCAATTATTGTAAACAATTATGATGGTAAATACGAACCCATTATTGTTGGTGGTGATTCACCCAAGAATCTAAATACAATAAGTTCACTTTCAGAAATAATTGTTTGCCCCATATTCAGTCGCTTCCCAGATGTTTCATTTGTGAATAATAAAGCGAAAACTTTTTCCATGAAAATAGAGCGTGGGAGCGTTTCAGAAAGCCAGAATGAAATTGTAGAAATTAAACCTAATCCGTTTATGCCGGATAAGCATGAGTATGTAGACATAATTTTCAACCTTGAAGAGCAAAGTGATGATGTTTATGTTTCAATTTATAATGAAGCAGGACAAAAAATTAAAAGATCGAAATTGGAAAAATGCCCAGATGGTACAAATATTTATCAATGGAGAGGCATCAACGACAGTGGGGAAGGGGTAGTTTCAGGGGTTTATTTGGTTATCATTGAATGTTCTACGGTAATTGGTCCTGCCAAAATTGCACTTATTCGTTAAATTTTCTTCATTTTTTACTTGATTTTAATTATTTCACTTGACAATACATTTCAAATTCCGTAATTTATTGTGTAGTAATATATAGTGACGTTTACTTGAAGCATTAGTTTAAGCAAAAGGTTTTTATGTGTTGATATGAAAGCAATTGTATTTGACAACAAAGTAAAGCTGATGGATATTGAAAAACCTGTTGCTAAAGAAGGTGAATCTCTGATTGAGATTGCAAAAGCTGGTATCTGTAATACAGATATAGAGATTACCAGAGGTTATATGGAATACTCTGGTGTCATGGGACATGAGTTTGTAGGAATTGTCAAAGAATCTTTTAATTCATCTCTAGTTGGTAAACGTGTTGTTGGTGAAATAAATGTTGGTTGTGGTGATTGTGAATTCTGTCGCTCTGGCCTTGAAAGACATTGTTATAATAGATCTGTTTTAGGTATTTTCAATCATCAAGGTGCTTTTGCGGAATACCTTGTATTACCGGACAAAAATTTATTTATTGTACCGGATTCAATGTCTGATTCGCAAGCTGTCTTTACGGAGCCCATTGCTGCTGCGTTGGAAATTTTGGAGCAAGTACATATACAGCCTTGTGATAAAGTTGCAATTGTAGGTGATGGTAAACTGGCATTGTTGATTGTTCAGGCTATCCAATTAACCGGCGCTGATTGTACTGTTTTTGGGAAACATGAAAGCAAGCTTGCAATTGCTGAAAAGTTTGGTGCAAAGACAAGTAATGATGAAAATTTAAAATTTGATATTGTTGTGGAAGCCTCAGGAAAACCTGAAGGTTTAATGTTTGCTAAAAAAAAAATTAAACCTAGAGGGACTATTGTTCTAAAGAGTACTTATGCAAGCGATATAACAATAAATATGTCTCAATTTGTTGTTGATGAAATTAATATTGTAGGTTCAAGATGTGGTCGGTTTGAACCAGCCCTTCGCTTGATTGAAAATAGCAGTTTCAATACAGACGCTTTGATTGACAAGGAATTTAATGTTGAGGATTTTGATAAAGCTTTTGATACGTCTTTGCAAAGTTCTTTAAAAGTAATTTTGAATTTCAAATAGGTAACTATTACTGTATCAATTTGATATAGTGTTTTATAGATGAACATAAAATTAACAAATAAATTCAACAAAAACTTTGTTTTAGTAAGTGAAATTTAAAAATATAAACGCAAAATTAATTTGTTGTATGTATAATAAAAAAGATCACAAGTTATTGTTTTATTTAAATTACATAAATGTGTTTCATGTCACATAATTTTGAAATAATACTTGTGCAATTCCTTGTTCTAGAGTAGGTTATTCAAGTTATGTAAAGTAAGATATTAATGGCTTGATTTTTGCTTTAATAATAATTGTAAGATTTTGATGTGATGAATGATACAATATATTTTTCAACTTTTAACGTGCTCGTTGAAATAGAATTTGATGATAGTAACAACCAGTTATTTTATTATTCACACAAGCTCCTTGAGACCAATGAACGAGAAGCGATTGATTTTTATATTTTGAATCACATCGCTCCTAAAACTGATTATTTTAAAGGTCCATCGGTTTTTAGTTATAAAGGTGTTGATAGTGGACTAGAGTTAAATTTGAATCGTTATTTGTTTCACGGTATTATTCGTGATGTGTTAAAAAGTAAATTGGATATTGATTTAAAAGTTAAGGATTTAATAGGACATTCATTAACTAACTATTATTTTGAAAAAGTAGGTGAGCAAATTATTAAAATCAAAAATTTGTTCGATCAAAAAAATGGTGAAAAATTTTATTACGAAACATTAAATCTTGAATCTCTGTTGAATGCTTATAATCAAAATGCAGAAACTGATATTAATCTTGAAACCATTGTTCCTGACGTACTCTTGAAATATTTTAAGGAACAGAAAAAAAATTATTCTTAACGCAAGATGTTGCCAAGTTTAATTTTCCATGAAGGGAGATAAACATGAAGATCCTGAAGAGTTTATTAATAATTGCAATGGTACTTTTACTGGTACCTTCACTTTATGCTCAAGGCCCCGCTGGTCAGTCCAAGTTTGGAATTGGAGCATACGGTGGTTTTACTCAGCCTTATGGCGATTATGCTGATCCAGGCATTGGTATTTCCGGTGGTGTTGCGGGAAGATATTATTTAAATAACCGTTTTAACTTGGCATTAGGTGTTGGTTTTTCTCGCTTGACCGATGTTGATAATGAATTTACCAGTTATTTAAATAATGTTGACTTGACGGCTAATTTCAATCTCTTGAATTCAGGCAGATTTTTACCCTATGTTTCTTTGGGTGTAGGTGCATTTAGCTTTGAATTTTACAGAGAAAGTAAAGATCCTGGATATGTATATAAGCAAACTGCTAATTTTCCACAAGGCGAAGTATATTATGATGGTGGTTTGATTTTTGGTGGTGGACTTGATTTATTTTTAACTGACAAGTTGGCTTTGACTACTTTTGCAGATTACAGATTTACAATGTCTGATGATCTTGATGGTGTAAATAACCAGGATAATAACGGATCAAAAGATGGCTATTTGAATGCAAAACTGGGTTTAACTTATCATCTTGGAAGCCGTACACAACAAGGTCCCAGTGATGATGATCTTTTAGCACTTGAACGTGTAGAATTTAATGAGGTAGAAGGTGACATTCTTTCTCAATTGGAAGATAGTGATGATCTGTCCATGTTTACTGAAACTGATGATCAAGCATTACAGCAAAGATATGACGAGTTAACTCAAAATATTAGTGTGAAACAAAATGAAATTAATAATCTTCAACAGGAATTGCAATTCAAAGAACAACGAATTTCTGATCTTGAATCTGATTTAGCAGGTACTTCTGGACGCTCTGCAACTGCTTACAGCGGTGATGGATCATTCTCAAATGCATATCAAAGTGCTTTGCAAGTTTATTATTCACGCGATTTTGCAAGTGCGATATCCCAGTTTGAACAATTAAAGGCTCAATATCCAAATCATAAATTGACCAGTAATTGTGACTATTGGATTGGTGAATCTTATTTTGGTCTTGCAAATTATGAGCAAGCAATTCAGGCATTCCAAAGTGTTTTTGCACATAGCTTTTCTTACAAAAAAGATGATGCAACTTTGATGTTGGGTCGTTGTTATATTCAGTTAAATGATATGCAGAATGCAAAAAATTATTTGCAGGAATTAATCAATAATTATCCTGATAGTGAATATGTTGGTAAAGCCCGTGAATGGTTAAATCGAATCGGATAAGCATAAATATTATAGATAATAAAAAAAGGCCGCTTATTTAAGCGGCCTTTTTTTTTATTTATCATGTTTTTGAACAAAAGCTTTTATTTCTTCAAAATATTGTATTACTAATTTAGCTTTTGATAATCCAAAGCTAAAGGGGTATCTGCTTTCCGGATTAAGAGTGAGAATAGGATTGCCCTTGTATTCGCTTTCAATTGGACCGGGAACATCATTTTGTACATTCTGTTCTTCATTCATTTGAATTCCTCATTTAAAAATAATACCAGATAGATTTATAATCATCAATATTTTCACCACGTTTTTCAAGTATGTTTAAATAATCATATATTGAAACATCAGTATCTATATACGTTTCAGCCAACGCTAGGTTTTTTTCCCAAGGATGGAATTCATAAACGCGGGAGCCATTAGGCAAAATAGTTAGTATACTGTGATGTTGTTGTGCTCTTATATAGTTTTTACCTAATTTAGGTACATTATAAACAGGTTCATCCGTTCTAACTGTTCCTGGGATTAATCTGGCTTCTTCTTTAATTTCTTGTTGTAGTCTTGCCATCGGTACGCGATAGCTTTTTGTTTCTTCTTTTCCTTTTGTGTTAAATGTATAGTATGGATCCACTCCAATCAATCTTAATAATCTGCGCAATGCTACCAACTCAAATCTTCGACTGTTTTCAAGAGTGTAAACAGCCTGGTTATATACTGAAATTCCTGCTTTTTTGAATTTCTGTACTGCTTGCATGGATTCCGGGGTGATTTCATAAGGATGTTCAAAATGTGTAACAAGAACAACTTCTCTTATTCCGGGAACATGATATTTCTTAATAATTTGTAAAAGATCATCAGTGATGCGTTGGGGTAATACAACTGGGGTGCGAGATCCTATACGTATTCTTTCTACGTGATCTATTTCAGCAATTTGAGATAATACCCAATCAAGCCTTTTATTGTTCATTACCAGAGGATCACCACCCGTTACAAGTACTTCATTTATTGCAGGATGATCTTTTATCCATTGAACTGCATTTGTTATATTTTCTTTACTTGCTAATGCGTCTGAAGCCAAAACATCGTCAATTTCCCAGTTCCGCTGACAATAAACACAAATTTGACTACAAGTATTGTATGGTTTAAGAATACAGATCATGGGATATCGTCGTGTGATAAGATCAATAGGGGATGTGTCTGATTCCATCATAAAATCAAAGCAATTGGAACGATCATCTCGATTTTTTAGCATATTTTCGACATAATCTAATGGGGGGATAACCTGAGCTCGGATTGCGTGATCGAATTTACGATCAGGTTCTTTATCCATCAATGAAACATAATAAGGGGTAATTCCAAAGGGTAGATTTCCACCTTTAGCCATATTGATAGATTGGATCTCTTCTTCCGATAGATCTATCAAAGATTCAAGTTGTTCGACATTTCGTATAACATGTTTCATTTGCCATAGATGGTTATTCCAATCTTGATCTGTAGCTTGAAAATGATCCATTATACGTTTTTTGTTTGTTATTCGCCTTTGTTTTACAGTTTCATCAAGACCGGATGGATATTTTTTTACGAATTTGTTACTTTCATTTGCCATTATATCTAATTTATGAGATCTTGAAATGGCAGCATCTCGACCGCTTAAATTTGTAAATTCAGGAACTTTTTCTTGAGTATAAACACCGCTTTTACCCAGCATACCTTGAAACAAGTGGATCATTTCTTCAAAAAAACCGTCATTTAAATCAGAAGGAAGTTTATCAAGTTTACCTTTTGCAAGGTAAAATAATAACTGAATGATACTAAACTTTGCCAGTCTTTCACTTCTAACTGAAATAATTTTTTTAAATGTTTGCAAACAAGACATCTGAACAGTCCATTCAAGAGGTTGAATCTTTTGTGTATTCCTGTCCAACATACTGATCATTTCATCTAGATATATTCGGGTAAAATTTCTTGCCATTCTTGGATTTTGGGCATCTTTGAGGAGACTGTTGATAGTGGGATTTATGGATAGTAAACGATCAATATTGTCTTTGTTGTACAATAGTATCTCCTTGTTAGCAAGTTCGACATTCCAGTTCAACCAGAGAACATTACAAGTACAGCTTTATATGATAAAGATTTAAGTACTAAAATGCAAATTATTTAATGAAGAACTGTTCATCTTTTATTAAAAAATGTTACATTTTGTAATAAAGTGTAAATCTGTATAAAACTATTGACAATCTCTAATTAAAACATTATAATAATTTATAAAAATTAAACCGGTTCAATTAATAAATTAAATCATAAATAATTATTAAATTGAGGTTTTGACCATGGAAAAAGAAAAGGTTAGCCGTCGTGATTTTATGAAAAGTTCTGCAGGTATTACAGCAGCTGCAGCAATTTCTGCCCCTATGATTTTACCTAAAGCTGCAAAAGGAGCAAATGATAAAATCAATGTAGCTGTTTTAGGAGTAAATGGAAGAGGTAAAAGCCATATTAAAGGGTATATGAACCTGGATGGTGTAGAAGTTGTTACGCTATGCGATCCTGACCAAAAAGTACTTGATCAAAGAGCCAAAGATTTCAAAGAAGAATATGATAAAAAGGTTACCCTGGAACAGGATTTACGCAAAGTTTACGAAGATAAAGATATTGATGTTGTGAGCATAGCAACCTGTAACCATTGGCATTCACTTGCTACTATATGGGCTTGCCAGGCTGGCAAAGATGTTTATGTAGAAAAACCTGGTTCTCATAATATTTATGAAGGCCGAAAAATGGTTGAAGCTGCAGCAAAATATGATCGTATTGTTCAACATGGTGTTCAATTACGTAGTTCTGTAGCTTTGCAGGAAGCCGTTCAACATTTGCGTGATGGTTTGATAGGTGATGTTTATATGTCCAGAGCAACTATATATCGTTGGCGCCCTGATATTGGTGATAAAGGCTTTGAACCGGTACCTGATGGTTTAGATTATGATCTTTGGTTAGGACCTGCTCAGGAACGCCCATTCTCACGTAATATTGTTCATTACAATTGGCACTGGCATTGGGATTTTGGTAATGGTGATATTGGTAACCAGGGTGTTCACGAAACTGATATGAGTATGTGGGGTTTAGATGTAGGGTTGCCAAGCAAGATATCATCCATGGGTGGAAAATTTTTGTGGGATGATTGCAAAGAAACACCTGAAATTCTTAGCTCACAATACTATTGGCCTGACGAAAACAAATTTATGGAAGTTGAAGTTAGACACTGGTTTACTAATAAAGAAGATGGTGTAGGTACAGGTAACCTTTTCTATGGTTCTAAAGGCTATATGCTAATTAAAGGTTATGATACATATGAAACCTATATTGGTGAAGGTAGAGATGTAAAACCTGGCCCAAGTAAAAAAGAGGGTGGCGATCATTTTGCTAACTTTATTAAAGCTGTTCGTGCTCACGATAAATCTATTTTGAATGCACCGGTTGAAACTGCTCATCTTTCATCAGGCCTTGCACATTTGGGAAATATCTCTTATCGCCTGGGACGTCAGTTGGATTTTGATCCCTCCAGTGAAAGATTTGTTAATGATCCCGAAGCCGATGAAATGCTCACCCGCGATTATCGCGAACCTTTTGTAGTTCCAAAGAATATCTGATCCACACTACATTTTCAGGCCGTTATTATTAAATAGCGGCCTTTTTTTATCTATTTTAAAAATACAATAAATTTTTCTTGACAATTCTATGAACTTTTAATATAATAACTACAACGGTAGTTAATAAGGAGTTCGAATTGCCAATATCAATTATTATGGAAAATCTAGCAAGATTTGGATTTTCACAGTATGAATCAAAAGCATATGTTGCACTGGTTAAAAAAAATCCTATTACGGGATATGAATTAGCCAAGCGTTCCGGGATCCCACCATCAAAAGTTTATGAAGTAATCAACAAGCTGTTGGAAAAATCTGTCATTTCTCCAATACAAACAGATCCTGTTAAATATATTCCTATAGATATTGAAATATTATTAAAACGATTTCAGGACGATACTACTGCATCAATCAATCTTTTGAAAAAGCATCTACCTGAAGCTAAGGGAATTTCTTCACACTATATTTGGGATATTAATTCTCGGGAAGATTTAATTAATAAAGCCAATGAATTGATACTAAATTGTCAAAATGAGATTCTTTTATTCTGCTGGGAAGAAGAATTGATTCTTTTACAGGAAAAGCTAAAAGAAAAGCAGGATAAAAATATTGCGATTGTACAGTATGGAAACCTTGAGTTAGATTTTGGAACGGTTTATCATCATCTTTTGGAAGAAGAAAAGATAAAAGAAAAAGGGGGACGTGAATTTACACTGGTTGTAGATAATTCTTATTTGTTACAGGGCATTATTTCTGATCAAAAAAGCAATATTGGCGTACTAACAGCAAATGAAAGTCTGGTAGGTGTGGCAAAAGATTTTATCAAACATGATATTTATAGCTGGAAATTGATAAATCGCCTGGAAGAGCAGGCAAAATCAATTTTTGGTAATGATTTCCATATTCTGAGAAATATTTATCAAAAATAAAGGAGTTGGTATGAAAATCCGGGATGAAATTACCGAAGTATTAAAAGCTCTGGATTTAAAAGATGTTAATGACGGTGTTTTTGATGGAGAAAAATGGTTTGGAAGCGGTACTGTTGTTGATGTTTTGTCACCCATAACTGGTGAACGAATTGCTCAAGTAAAACAAGCAAGTAAAGAAGATTATGATATTGTTATCCGCTCCGCACAACAATCTTTTGCTCAATGGAAACAAGTACCAGCTCCTAAAAGAGGAGAAATTGTCAGACAATTGGGTGTTGCGCTTCGTGAGAAAAAAGACGCACTAGGCAAACTGGTAACTCTGGAAATGGGTAAATCCATTCAAGAGGGCTGGGGAGAAGTCCAGGAAATGATTGATATTTGTGATTATGCCTGTGGTCAGTCACGAATGCTGTATGGAGTACAAACTCACAGTGAACGACCCAAACATCGTATGTATGAGCAATGGCATCCACTTGGTGTTGTAGGTATCATTTCCGCTTTTAATTTCCCTGTTGCTGTATGGAGCTGGAATCTTTCCATAGCACTTGTTTGTGGCGATGTATGTGTATGGAAACCCGCATCTCCTGTCCCCTTGACTGCCATAGCATGTCAAAAAATACTTGAAGCAGTACTTGAGGCTAATGATGCCCCCAAAGGTATTGCAACACTGATAACAGGTAAAGGGTCAGAGATTGGTGATCTGTTAAATTATGATAAACGTGTAAATCTAGTAAGCTATACCGGATCTACTCGTCTCGGAAAGCATATATCCAAAACAGTTGGTGAGCGCCTGGGTAAGACAATACTTGAATTGGGTGGTAATAACGCAATAATAGTAACTCCCAAGGCAGATCTGGAACTTGCAGCTAAAAATGTATTATTTGGAGCTGTTGGAACTGCCGGCCAACGGTGTACATCTACCAGAAGGGTTATTGTTGCTGAATCCATATATGAAAAATTTAAAACACTATTGTTGGATTATTATAGTCGTATAACCATTGGAAATCCTATGGATGAAAATATTCTCATGGGACCATTGGTAGATACCACCGCTGTTGAAACAATGCAAAAAGCAATTCAACAGATTCGTGAACAGGGCGGTACGCTTATTTATGGTGGAGAGCTCTTGAATGAGAGTGAATATCCGGGTGGGTGTTATGTAAAACCAGCTATTGCTGAGGTTGAAAATTCAATGGATATTGTTCAGGAAGAAACATTTGCACCCATTTTATATCTATTGAAATATGATGGAACTATAGAAAATGCAATAGAAATTCAAAATGATGTTCCACAGGGGCTTAGTTCATCGATCTTTACCAACGATCTGATAGAGTCAGAGACATTCCTTAGTTATGCCGGTTCTGATTGTGGAATAGCCAATGTAAACCTGGGAACAAGTGGTGCTGAAATTGGACTCGCTTTTGGTGGAGAAAAAGAGACGGGTGGTGGTCGTGAGAGCGGATCAGATGCCTGGAAAGGCTATATGCGGAGACAAACAAACACAATTAACTGGAGCCAAGAGACGGTTCTTGCGCAGGGTATTCAATTTGATTGAGAAAGGCATTGCTATGACCAATCCATATCCATATCCAAATATCAAGACAGATTTACCGGGCCCCAAAGCTCAAAAAGTTATTGAAACTGATAATCAATATGTTTCTCCTTCTTATACTCGTGATTTTCCCTGTGTTGCTGAAAAGGGTAGGGGTGTAATTTTAGAAGATATAGATGGTAACGAGTTTCTCGATTTTTGCAGTGGTATTGCTGTTTGTTCAACAGGGCATTGTCATCCTCAAGTCGTTCAAGCTATCAAAGATCAGGCAGATAACCTGTTACATATGTCAGGAACTGATTTTTATTATACAGTTCAATCCGAATTGGCTAAAAAGCTGGTTGAAAACGCCCCCGGAAATTCAGGGAAACGCGTGTTTTTTACAAATTCCGGTGCAGAAGCGGTTGAAGCTGCTATTAAGCTTGCACGTTATAATACAAAACGCACACGTTTGTTGGCTTATACGGGTGCATTTCATGGTCGTACTTATGGTGCATTGTCACTTACCGGAAGTAAAGTTGTACAAAAAGCCGGATTTTCTCCCTTGCTGCCAGATGTAACTCATATTCCTTATCCCTATTGTTACCGTTGTATATTTGGACAAAAGTACGGTTCCTGTCATTTTGAATGTGTTAAATATCTTGAAAATACAATTTTTGAAAAAACGGTCCCACCAGAAGAAGTTGCTGCTGTATTTTTTGAACCTATTCAGGGTGAAGGTGGATATATTGTCCCGCCTAAAGAATATGTGGATAGCTTGAAAAAACTGTCTGAAAAACATGGTTTTCTCATTGTAGCCGATGAAATTCAGGCCGGTATGGGACGAACAGGCAAGTTTTTTGCCAGCGAACATTATGGTTTAGAACCAGATATTATCTGTGTTGCCAAAGGAATTGCTTCCGGCATGCCCCTGGGAGCTATTATTGCAAAAAGTGATGTTATGAATTGGCCATATGGATCACATGCTTCAACTTTTGGTGGTAATCCCGTATCCTGTGCGGCTGCATTAAAGACTATAGAATTACTTGAAGCTGAATTAATTGAAAATGCAGCCCAAATGGGTGAATATCTCATATCCCGACTCGATGAAATGGCTGCTGAATATCCATTTATAGGTGATGTCAGAGGAAAAGGATTAATGGTTGGTATTGAGATCATTAAGGATACCGAATCATTTGAACCAGATGCCCAAAAACGAAATGAAATACTAGATAAAGCTTTTTATAAAGGACTTATCATTTTGGGTTGTGGACCCAATTCCATTCGATTTGCACCAGCATTGGTTGTTGAAAAAGATCACATTGACTGCTGTTTGGACATATTAAAACAGGTCTTTGACGAAATGTAACAGAAATTAAGGAAAATCAAATGGCTAAATATAAAATTGCATGGCTGCCAGGAGATGGAGTTGGTATTGATGTGATGAATGCGACCAAACTCGTCCTGAACAAGCTTGAGCTTGATGCGGAATACATCCATGGTGATATAGGTTGGGAATTTTGGAAAACCGAAGGAAATCCATTGCCTGACCGCACAATAGATATATTAAAACAAACAGATGCAGCTCTATTTGGAGCAATAACTTCAAAACCTAAAGACGAAGCTGCAAAAGAACTTGCACTACATTTACAATCCAAAGGTCTTGATTATTTTTCACCAATCGTGAAATTACGTCAAATGTTCAATTTAAGAACCAATTTACGTCCCTGTAAAGCATATAATGGTAATCCATTGAATCACAAAGAGGGGATTGACCTGGTTGTTTTCCGTGAAAACACACAAGGTCTTTATGCCGGTGTAGAGTTTCATCCACTTCCAGAACAGGTTTTCAATACACTTTTGCAAAACAATGCCAAGATGAAAAAGTTTGAAAATGTTCCACTCGATGAGATTGCAGTTTCCACACGTATTGTAACCAAAGAAGGATGTACTAATATTGTGAATGAGGCTTTTAAATATGCCCAAAAATTTGGTTATAAAACAGTTACATTGGTTGAAAAACCCAATGTATTGCGTGAAACGGGTGGTTTAATGACGCGTTGTGCTCGTGAGGTTGCCAAAAACTATCCGGATATTGAATTGTGGGAAACCAATATCGATGCTATGTGTATGTGGCTTGTGAAAAATCCTGAAAACTATGGTGTGCTGGTCGCTGAAAATATGTTTGGCGATATTATATCGGATCTTGCAGCGCAACTGGTTGGTGGATTGGGATTCGCTTCAAGTGGCAATATCGGTGATAATTATGCTGTTTTTGAGCCAACTCATGGTAGCGCACCCAAATATGCAGGCATGGACAAGGTGAATCCTATTGCAATGTTATTAGCAGCTAAATTAATGCTGGATTACCTTGGTGAAACGGAAAAGGCAGATAAACTTGAAAAAGCTGTAGCAGATGTCATTCGAGAAGGTAAAGTGAGAACATATGATATGGGTGGAAACAGTTCAACAACTGAAATGGCAGAGGCAATTGCATGCAAAGTGTGATTATACATGAAGTAGGTCTTCGTGATGGACTTCAAATTGAACAAAAAACAATGCCAACTGAGACAAAATTGATGTGGGTCAAAAAATTAGTTAAAGCCGGTATCAAAACCATACAACTAGGTTCGTTTGTGCACCCTGTCAAAGTACCTCAAATGGCTAATACTGATGAATTGTTCAAATTGGTCCATAATTCTGATTTAAATTCTCAGGATATCGTTTTTAGTGGTCTGGTTTTGAATGAACGGGGACTTGACAGAGGTTTAGCTTGTGGCGTTGAACTGTTTTGTATGGGTGTATCCGCGAGTCAAACACACAGTCAGAAAAATACAGGGATGGATACCAATGAAGCTTTAAAGCGTATTATTGCAATGGCAAAACAAGCACAACAGCACGGTATAAAAGTCCAGTTATCTGTTCAATCAGCTTTTGGATGCGGATTTGAGGGTAAAATTGCCAAAGAATCGGTTATGAATATTGTAAAAACATATCTCGATTCCGGTTTTCGTTTCATCAGTCTTGCTGATACAGCTGGCTATGCACATCCTGACCAGGTACAGGATTATTATACGTCAATATATGAACTAGATTCCGCTATTGAAGGTGCCTGCCATTTTCACGATACATTTGGAGCTGGAATAGCAAATTGTTATGCTGCTTTTCAATCTGGTGTAAGGCATTTTGAAACCGCGTTTGGCGGACTTGGTGGTTGTCCTTTTACAAAGACAAGTTCGGGAAATGTCTGTACCGAGGATCTGGTGTATCTGTTCAAACGAATGGGAAAAAGTGATCTTCCGGATATTGAAAAGTTGGTAACGTTTGTAAATGGTATTGCTGAAACACTTGAACGAGATTTGTCTGGTAGATTGTATAAAACAGGGTTTCCTGAAGTGCTTAAAGGAGAACATTAAAGCATGAGTCTATTAAAAGGTACAAGGGTATTGGACTTGACAAACGTTTTGTCTGGCCCGTTTGGTACATTACACCTGGCATTATTGGGAGCAGAAGTTATCAAGATTGAAAACCCTCAAGATGGTGATTTGGCCAGGAAATTGGGATGTATGCCTGAATTGAACAAGAAGCTTATGGGCACCAGTTTTTTGGCTCAAAATGCTAATAAAAAATCTTTAACGCTGAATCTTAAGGATGATAATGCCAAACAGATATTCAAAAAACTCGTAAAAACAGCAGATGTTGTTGTTGAAAATTTCAGACCCGGTGTTATGAAGCGGTTGGGTCTTGATTATGATACACTTCAATCTATTAATCCTAAAATTGTGTATTGCGCTATTTCAGGTTTCGGACAAACCGGTCCTGATGCATTAAAACCGGCATATGACCAAATCATTCAGGGTCTAAGCGGAGTTATGTCTGTAAATGGTGATGAAACTCTGAATCCTTTGCGATGTGGTTTCCCGGTATGTGATACCGTTGGTGGTTTGAATGCTGCTTTTGCTATTATGGCTGCCCTGTATTACCGGGAAAGAACAGGCGAAGGACAATTTATTGACATTGCTTTGCTGGATTCAATAATGCCATTAATGGGATGGGTTGCGGCAAATCTGTTGATTGGAGGTCAAGCTCCTACCTTGTTGGGGAATGATAATTTTACAGCTGCACCTTCAGGAACATTTAAAACCAGAGACGGATATATTAATATTGCCGCAAATAAACAGGAACAATGGTGCAGTGTAACAGAGGTTCTGGGAATCCCCGAATTACAGGAGGATCCACGATTTAAGGAGCGAGATACAAGAAAAAAGAATCGAAGAATTCTTACTCCATTGCTTGAAGCTAAATTGATTGATAAAGATACTGTTGAATGGGTTGATCTTTTAAATGCTCAAGGAGTACCATCGGGGGATATATTAGCCTTGAAAGATGCATTGTCAGCAGATCAAGTCCAGCATCGTCAAACATTAGCATCAGTACCAGATGATGAATTGGGTGAGTTAAAGCTGTTCAATCTCACAGCTAAATTTAGTAAAACGCCGGCAAATATCGACAATCCGCCTCCAAGATTATCCCAACATACTCATGAACTTCTCAGCCAAGTGGGGTATTCAAGAGAGGAAATTGATAATTTCCATAAAGAAGGTATAATTTAATTGGAGAAAAACAATGGCAATGACTGTTGCAGAAAAAATACTTGCCAGAGCAGCAAATGTTTCAAGTGTAAAACCCGGTGATATCATTGAGCCTTCTGTTGATCTTGCCATGTCTCATGAAAATGCTGCTTTGGTTATTAACCAATTCTTTGAAGTTTATAAAGGAACAGATTTGTCTCCAAAAGTTTGGGACCCTGATAAAATTGCAATTATATTTGACCACCGTGTGCCCGCAGAAAGTTCCAAGACTGCAAATAACCAAAAGAAAATTAGAAATTTTCTTAAAGAACAGGGAGTTTCTAAATTTCATGAAATCCGGGGTGATGTAGGTGGCATTTGCCATCAAATATTACCCGAATATGGCTATGTTCGTCCCGGTTACGTAGTTTTGGGTACAGATTCGCATACGACCAGCCATGGTGCATTAGGTGCTTTTTCAATGGGAATTGGAGCAACGGAAATGGCAAGTGTGTGGTGTTTGGGTACATTATTGAATCTTGAAGTCCCGGGCACTATTAAAGTCAATATTAATGGGGTTATGCCTGAAACATTAGCTGCCAAAGATATTATATTATATCTAATTGGCAAGATTACTGCCAAAGGTGCAACATTCAAAGTTTTAGAATACCATGGTAGTGTTATTTCAAATATGAATGTATCAGGCAGATTAACAATTTCAAACATGTCAGTCGAAGCCGGTGCCAGCGCAGGTATTGTACCTGCCGATCAGGAAACAGAACGGTATCTACGTGAGGAAGCGGGTGTGACCGGGGAGTTGAATTTTGTTACACCGGACCAGGATGCTGTTTACGAGCAGATTGTGGATATAGATGTAACCAATCTTGAGCCTCAGATTGCCTGTCCCCATACTGTTGATAATGTTGAACCTATTAGTAATGTTAATAATGTGAAGCTGGACCAGATTGTAATCGGTTCTTGTACAAATGGCAGATTAGAGGATTTAGAAATAGCAGCAAAGATATTAAAGGGCAAAAAAGTAGCCAATGATGTTAGAATGCTGGTTTTTCCAGCATCCAGCAAGATATATCGAAAAGCATTGGAGGAAGGTTATCTTGAAATGCTTGCACAAAGTGGCGCTGTAATCATGAATCCGGGATGTGGATGCTGCCTGGGAGTGCATCAGGGAGCACTTGCTGATGGAGAGGTAGCTCTAGCAACTACAAATCGCAACTTTAAAGGCAGAATGGGAAATCCCAATGCAGAAGTGTACTTGTGTTCACCTGCAACGGCTGCCGCATCAGCAATAACCGGTAAAATAACTGATCCACGTCAGGAAAGGAGTTAATATGTCCAAAGTTGTTTATAAACTTGGCAATGATATATCAACAGATACTATATATCCCGGAAGATTTATGGCCACAGTATTACCTACAGAGACTCCTGAATATGCCTTTGCAGATGATAAAACGTTTAATACTTTATTAAACAGTGGAACGTTAACTGCTAAAAGTATTATTGTTGGTGGAGAAAATTTTGGTTGCGGTTCATCACGAGAACAGGCAGCATCCTGTTTAAAAGGCCATGATTTGATTGTAATTGCCAAAAGCTATGCCAGAATTTTTCTGCAAAATGCAGTAAATTTAGGATTACAAACCATAACCGTACCAGATATTGATGCTGAAAATGGACATGAACTTGATATTTCTGGTGATAAAGTATTAAACATGACTACTGGTAAAGAATTTAATATACAGCCTCTGTCCGGCACACGTCAGATGGTAATGGATGCAGGGGGATTAATTGAATATACACGATCCCGGTTACGAAAGTAATGAATGAAAATTACAAGCCAGAGTTTATAAAATCTCTGGCTTTTTTTTTGTCAATACTCTTTTTGGCTTGGATTTTGCTTTAAATTGGATGTTTGTTGGATTTAATTTTGTTTTAAATATAACCAGACAATTGTATGTCTAAGTATATAAAAATCAACATGAGTAAATGGATGATAATAATGCTTTTCAAAAATGTAATTTGCGATTACCCAAAATTGTATATTTTTTCTTTTAAATGTGGCAAAAAGTAATCACATCATTTTTCGACAGTATTTATTATCTATTTTCTTGATTATGTGTACAAATTTTTGTTAATTGTTTCGTGAATTTCAGAGCTTTTTGCTGAATTATATTGGAGTAGCAGGTAATATGAAAATATCAATAGCGCATCCGAATGCCTCATATGTAGAAGCAACCCGACAGGTCATAAGCGTACAAAATGATGAATATAATCCAATTGGAGCAACTTCTTTAAAGGAAGTGCAGGAACAGTTTACGAATGTAGAATTTGATATTTTGTTAATTGACAGTGAACTGGCTAATGGACATCATGATTCTTTTACGGAAACGCTTAAAAAGATCAGTCGTATTCATCCAACCATCTTGACTGTAAATGAAGATGATGAACAGATTTTTCAGGATGTGCAAAATTTGGGTGTTTTTGAATTTGTTGTCAAAAAGAAAGGCTATCTTTCTGCATTATCAGAAAGCCTCAAACGAGCAGCCGAGTTCAAAGTCCATCCCGATGAACCCTTGCCAGAACCCATGCCGGTTCATGATGAACTGCCTATTATAGAAGTTGAAGAACCCAAAAATTTACTTGAAACAGATATCCCGCATGTACAAAGTGGTGAAATTGGTTATTTTGTTTGTGACCGTAAGCGCCGTTTTCTTTCCGCTAATGAATATATTGAAGATGTAGCAGGATATACTAATGCTGAATTACTGGAATTAACTATCGATGATGTACTTGCATCTGTTGATGATACTGATTTTTTCAACAAGATCCTCAATGTTGCAATTAAAAAACCGGCAATGTCATTTGAAGTGTATGTTATTGCAAAAACCGGTGAAAAGATACCTGCAAAATTACAAATTTCTCTCATTTATGACGATAATGATAAAAATCATGTCATTGGATTTCGTGGAAACCTTGTCAAAGTCCATGTAAAATCTTCCGGTACCTTTGTAGTACAAAAAACTGTTGATCAAAAACAAATGATATCAGAAGTAATTGATATCATTCATCGTAGTTATTCTGAATCTATTGAAGTCTTGTTAAAAAATCTTTCGGAATTGGTATGCCAGGTTTTTGGATTTAAACGATCAACCGTTGCGCTTTTGGATCCGCGCAAGCATGCATATGTAAAACAGGCAATGGTAGGTTATTCTGCGCGAGAAAATTCCTCAAAAGACAATATTGAAGTTCCCCAGCGTGTTATTGATAAAGTATTTGCAGATAAATCTCGCATTAAGGTGATTTATCACAACAAAGAACGTCGCCAGTTAGCAAGTCACTTGAATAATGAACTGGTTAAAAATGATTCTCAGGAAACATCGCCCATTGCACAATGGCATAAACGTGACCTGATTATCCTGAATCTTGCTGATAAAAACAACAATACCTTTGGTTATATATCTTTGGACGAGCCGGGTGAAGGTAATACACCTACAAAATCCACTTTTTACAATCTGGAATTATTCAGCAGGCTGGTTTCCGTTACGGTTGAAAATTACTATCGTATTTCTACACTTGAACGTCGCAACCGTCGCATGAAACAGATTCTGGTTAACAGTAATGTATTTAAATTGTATTACAGTTTGAGTGAATTACTCAAAGAAGTTGTCTGGTCAGTCAAATTTTCATTGGATTTCAACCTTGTTTCTCTTGTCTTGATCAGTAAAAAGAGTGGTATGCTTGAAACCAAAGCCGTAGCATGTGATGACAAGATAAAACTGGCTCAGATCAAGGAATTAAATTATAATCTCAAAGAATACAGTCAATTATTACGCAAAGATTATCTACAAGGCAAATCATATCTGGTTCAGAATCAGGAACCGGTATTTGATCATTTAAAACGCATTTATTATGGTTCAGAAGAAGGTGAGTATTATGAAGGTGGCTGGCCAAACTGGGCTGTAGTCATTGTACCCATAAAGTCCAAAGAAGAGAAAATCATTGGATTTTTAATGGCTGATGATCCGAATGATTGCAGAATGCCAAATAAAGATACCCTGCATACCCTGGAAATACTTGCAAATCAAATTGCAATAGCTATTGATAACCGTGTCATGTATGTTCAAGCTAAAGAGCAGATTCAGGCTCCTCAACTGGTACAAAAAGCAGAACCTCAGAAATTATCCAGTTCTTCACATTCATACAATACTGAGCCTGTAGTACACCAACCTGTTGTGCAGACAGTTCAACAATCTGTGTTTAATGATCCAACAGAAGTTAATGACAATATTCAGGATTATAATCAGGAAGAAATAGAAGACGAAGGCGGAAATGGTTCAACATTTAATGATCTTGCTAATGTTGAATACAATACTACACCTGAAAATACAACAGCTTTTGACACTAGTATTCCAGAACCTCCGGAACCGCCTGAAATTGAGCCTGAACCACAAGCAAATCCATCTCAGGATAACAGTCAGCTTGCTTCAGATTATTTTGCCGATGCGGATTTTACCAAAACCGGATTTAAAAAATTGGTTGAACGTTTTCTGAGATAATTGTAAATTATAAATATCTAAAATAAAAACCGTGTTCAAATCGATCACGGTTTTTTTGTTTGGAGATATTAAAATATGCTCGATCGTAGAGAATTTCTCAACACAACACTCACTGCCGGGGCGGCAGGCGCATTACATAGTACTGGACTTTTTGCAAATACAATAGCAAATCCTAGTGTTGCAAATGGTTCCATGAAATCACGTATTGTTTGTGCAAATCAAAATGAATTATTGTCAAAACAGGGGATTTCTGTTCAAAATCTTGTTCAATTATTGGATTCAGGTATAAGCAAACTTTATGATTTACCTGCTGATGATGTATGGAACCAGCTTTTCGCAAAAGATGACATCGTTGGATTAAAAGTTAATTGTCTTGCAGGGCGCGGTCTTTCCACAAATATAGAATTGGTTGAAGCTATTTCATTGAAATTGCAAAAAATTGGTATTCCAGCAAATCATATTATTGTATGGGACCGACATGATCGTGACTTGGAGCGAGCAGGTTACAAATTATACCAGGGAAGGCGCAAAGTTCAGTGTTATGGATCAAATAAAACGGGATTTTCTCGTGAATTGTATGAATATGGATCCGTAGCAAGTTTGATTTCCCTGATTCTTGAACAACAATGCACTGCAATAATCAATATACCTATACTTAAGGATCATGGTATTGTAGGTGTCAGTGCAGCAATGAAAAATAATTTTGGTGTCATCAATAATCCCAATAAATATCATGATAATGTAGGTGATCCATATGTTGCGGATGTGAATATGTTACCCATTATTCGTAATAAAACCCGGCTCATTATTTGTGATGCAATTACCCCACAATATGAGGGTGGTCCTCCATATATGCCTCAATGGACATGGAATATGAACAGTCTTGTATTGGGTACGGATCCTGTTGCTATGGATACATTTGCCTGGGATGTTATTGAGCAAAAACGACGAGAAAAAGGTTTCCCAACTTTAAAAGAGGTTGGTCGTGAGCCGATCTATATTCAAACTGCTGCTGACGAAAATCACAAATTGGGCACAAATAACATGAACAATATTGAGCTGATTCAATTATGAAAAAAATATCAAGACGAGATTATCTTAAAACAACTTGCTCGGCTTGTGCTTTTGGGGTATGCTCAACTGCTTTAAACTTGTCTGTAAATGGTTATGGTGCTAGCTTGAAGCAAGACTTTAAGCTTGTTGAAGCAAGATATTATAAAAAACTGGATAACCGTAAAATACAATGCCAATTGTGTCCCCGTGAATGTGTAATTGATGATTTGGAGAGAGGGTATTGTGGTGTTCGTGAAAACCAAAATGGAACATATTATACCCTGGTCTATGGTAAACCTTGTTCAGCTAATGTTGATCCTATCGAGAAAAAGCCCTTGTCTCATTTTTTGCCTGGCACATTGGCATTTTCAATTGCAACCGCAGGTTGTAATGTGTTTTGCAAATTCTGCCAAAACTGGGAAATATCTCAATCTCGTCCTGAACAAATTCGAAATTATGATATGTCCCCGACAAAAGTTGCTGACCTGGCAGATGTTTACCAATGTAAATCTATTGCATATACATATACGGAGCCGGTTATCTTTACAGAATATATGTACGATTCGGCCGTTAAGGGGCGTGAAAAGGGGATTAAAAGTGTTATGATCTCTAATGGTTATATCAAACCAGAGCCAATGCGAGATCTTGTTGAGGTGTTGGATGCGGTCAAAATTGATTTAAAAGCATTTACCGAACGTTTTTATAAAGAGTTGGTATCAGGAGAGCTCCGTCCGGTATTGGATACGTTGGTTTTGCTCAAACACAACAATATGTGGACCGAAATTGTGTATCTTGTAATCCCCGGCCAAAATGATGATCCCAACGAATTATCGGAAATGTGTAAATGGATTGCCTCTGAATTGGGGCCCGAAACACCGGTACATTTTTCCAGATTTCATCCACAATACCGCTTGAAAAATGTGCCATCTACACCTATAAAAACCTTACAAACCGCTCGTCAGATTGGTATTGATAGCGGTTTACAATTTGTGTATACCGGAAATATACCTGGTGATAAAGGAGAAAATACCTATTGCCCGGATTGCGGAAAATTGTTGATTGGACGTAAAGGCTTCAAAGTTACTGAAAATCATATGCATGATGGTAATTGCGCTTATTGCGGGCAAGCTATTGCTGGTGTTTGGCAATAATAATTTTCTTGCTATATCGCCTATATTCTATATATTATAATATGTTATATGTTGGGAGTCTGAAATGAAAACCTTACTAAAGGTCTATTCTTTCATTCTAATCTTGTTTTTTTTCTATTCAAATTTTTTATTTGCAGATATAACACGGAAATCTGCTGTTGCCGGTAGCTTTTATCCTGAAGATCCATTACAATTAAGTGAATTTTTGGATGAATTGTTATCGGGAGATCCTGCTCAAAAGCCGGATGGGGAAATTGATGCCATTATGGTTCCACATGCAGGGTATCGATTTTCTGCCCAAACCGCTGCACAGGCATACAAGTGCCTGAAAGGGAACACCTATGATTTTATAATCGTAATGGCTCCCAGTCATCGCGATCCCTTTTATGGAGCAACTGTATATAATGGTGATATGTACGAAACACCATTAGGCAATGTTAATATAGACAAATCCGTTGCCAATGAAATCGTAGAAAAAAGTGAGTTCATTCAATTTTCTATCCTGGGTCACAGGGAAGAGCATGCAATAGAAGTGCAATTACCTTTTATTCAGAAACTTTTTCCTAAAACTCCTATTGTACCCATTGTGGTAGGTGGATTTAATTGGGAACAATGCAAATCCATTGGGGATGCAATATTTAATACTGTTAAAAATAAAAATGTGTTAATCGTTGCCAGTACAGATTTATATCATGGACAATCTTATAAAGAATGTAATAAAACAGACAAAAATACACTTGATGCGATTATGGATTTAAAGCCAAAACGATTGTGTGAAGGTTTGTTAAATGATAAATTTCAAGCCTGCGGAGGTGCACCCGTAGTTATCATGCAGGTTGCTTTGCAGCAGATGGGAGAATATAAAGCAACCTTGCAGGCTAGAACCAATTCTAATGATGTAATGGGAGTTAAAGAAGGATATGTTGTAGGATATGGTGCTATAGTTTTTTCAAAATCCACTTTGGGAAAAATCGAATACCATACAATTAATCAGGAAACCCAAAAAGAGTTGTTAAAAATAGCCCGTGAGAGCATTTTGGGTTATATGCGAACGGGAAAACTGACTTCTTTTGAACCCAAAACTGATGAGATGACAGAGAAGCGTGGTGTTTTTGTTACATTAACCATTGATGGAATGTTACGCGGCTGCATTGGGCAGCATGAATCAGATCGTCCTTTGAATGAACTTGTACCTCATATGGCTGTATCTGCTGCCTTTGGAGATCCGCGGTTTGCACCGCTAACGCCTGATGAATTTGATAAAATCCACATCAAAATATCTGTTTATTTGAGTAATGTCTATAAAATTAATTCAATCACGGAATTTAAAATGGGTAAACAAGGTATTATATTAATAAAGGATGGAAAACGAGCAACATATTTACCCGAAGTGCCTATTGAGGCTGGCTGGAAAACTGTTGATGAAGAAATGTCAAGTCTTTGCAGAAAAGCCGGCTTGGATCGAAATGCATGGAAAGATGGAGCAGAATTCTGGGTATATAAAACCCAGGTATTTGAAGAATAATATTTATATAAAAAGAGGAGAATATCATGAATAGTCAGGTAATAGATATTCTAAGTCTTGAAGAACAAACAACATTATTACAAATTGCCAGAGAAACTATTGGAGCAGTTACTCACCAACAGCGTCCTGTAATGAATAAAGATTATCAACACACTGTATTTAATGAAAAATTTGGTGCATTTGTAACTTTACATAAAAATAAACAACTGCGTGGATGTATAGGGTATGTGCAGGCAGTTAAACCATTGCTTGAAACGATAATGGAGATGGCAGAAGCTGCTGCATTGCGTGATCCTCGCTTTGATCCCGTTGAAAAGCATGAAGTTGATGATTTGGAAATAGAGATATCAGTTTTAACACCTATGCACCGCTTATCATCTATTGAAGAGATTCACATTGGTGAACATGGGCTTTATATTGAAAAAGGTTATCGTAGAGGTCTTTTATTACCACAGGTTGCAACAGAAAATGAGTGGGATGTTGAAACTTTTTTACAGCATACCTGTATAAAAGCAGGGTTGAAGGAAAGTGCCTGGAAAGATCAAAATGCGGATATTTTTATTTTTTCTGCTCAAATATTTACCGAACCCGGTAAATAAAATGTTTGATTTTGCTTGATTAAATTAATGTATTTGTGTAACTTATGTTGAATTCAATTAAAAAATTGTTTGAAAAACAAGGAAGCAGTATATGCTCAGCCAGAAAGAGATAATTGAAAGTCAAAAATTATTAGCTTCATGTACAAATCGTATGAAAGAATACTTGGTTAAAAATGAAGCCAAAATTCCCGCTGACAAATTAACCTTGTACAAAAAAGTTTTAGGCAGATTTGATAAAATAAATCTGTTATCTGTTTCAGAAATGGATTGGAAAATTGCTCTCGAGGCAACAAAATTATTTGGGGCAACAGAAATTAAAGGAGACGTTCTGAAGATTTTCAGGATTGTTACAGATGTCTATAACGCCGGTTAATTCTAATTCTAAAGCAGATGAAAAATATCAACTCTAAAACTCTAGTATACCTACTATTTACCGTTATAGCAGTCTCCATACTTGTTTCATGGTATTCATTACTGTTTCCATCTGCGCATCTGTCTTTTAAATTAAATCGTGATCAAATTGAACAGCTTGCGGAACAAAGCCTTGCTGAATGGGGATATTCTTCAGGTGACAATGAAATTGTCACTGAATTAAGAGTCAGAAAAGGTTTACTTCGGTATATCAGTAAATATTTTACTGATTATGACAGTGTTGAATATTACATGTCACACAATCTACCTGCATATTATTGGTCAATTATGTGGACGACCAATGCTAATGCTTCTTTAGATTCGAATTCTCTAATAAATAATGATTTCCCGGGTTGGATTAAAAGGATTGGTTTGAATCTAAATCAATCAGGAGAAGAAATATCATTCTGGATTGAAGCTTACGAAGATAGTATGCTGTCAAGCATAAGTCAGGAAACTGCCAAATTAATTGCAGATTCTTTAATTGCTGCTAAATTTGGTAGTAAAACTGAGTTTTTACGAATTAAGCAGCAAACCCGGGATACCCGTACAGATTATTCCGTCATTTACAGTATTGGTGAAATTGCTGAACTTCCAGTTAATATTGAAATTGATCTTATTGGTGATAAGGTTGGACGTTACGAATTTGTTTATGAAAATATAGCAGATGAAGGTTCTTTTATGAACCGAATGTTTTCAGTTCTGTTATTATTCCTGGTTATAAGCGGTGCTTTTATCTATATTTTTATTAAAAAGCTAAGGGATGATGAGCTTTCTCTTAAATCTGCTTTGCCTCTTGGTATTTTGATGTTTATTTCCGTTTTATTAGAATTCTTGCTCCAGCCACAAACTGTTGATACAGGCAGAATGGTGGGTGGTTTAATATTGGGACCCTTGTTTTCTGGTTTTATTTGTGTAATTGTTGTCTCTTGTGCTGATGCCATTACACGTGATGCCTGGAACGAAAAGTTGTTCAGCTTTGATCTCGCAACAAATCGAAAACTCTACAATCCTTTTACCGGATCATCTGTCTTGCATGGAATCGCTTTGGGAATTATTTTTGCCGGTTTTTCAATTTTATTGTTCAAACTAGCACAATCTTTCACATTTATTGATTTTGTACCATACAGCAGTGATATACGTGATCTTAATAGTCATTCACCGTTTTTGTTTAGAATTGGCAAGATTATTACTGAGACTATATGGATCCAATTTGTTTTTGTTTTATTTTTGTCATCTTTTTTTGCACGATTTTTCGCAAAGAAAAGATGGATTGTTCTCATTGTTGCAATATTTTGGGCATTACGTTCGAATCCTAATGATATTGTAGCATCTCCTGCCTGGTTTATCGCTTTGTTTTATTTTATATCCGGAATATATTTTGTAATCATATTTATGAAATATGATTTTTTGACTTCTTTGACAACATATTTTGTATATTTACTGACTTTTGAAGCTCTCCGCATGTTTCATTTTGAACATTTGGCATTTGTTCTGGCTGGGAGTGTTTTCCTGTTGATAATACTCATTATGGCATTCAGTTCTTTAATTGGAATTCGCAATGATTTAAGCAAAGATGATTTGGTGCAATTTACACCCAAACATGTAAAGCGAATTCTCGACAGGGAACGTTTAAAAAGAGAACTTGAGATTGCGAAACGCGTACAACTCAATTTTTTACCACGTTCTCATCCACATATCAATAATCTGGAGATTGCCAGCATCTGCTATCCTGCTGAAGAAGTAGGAGGCGACTATTATGATTTTATTCAATATAGTGACAAAAAGCTGGGCATTGTAATAGGCGATGTTTCCGGTAAAGGTATTTCGGCAGCGTTTTATATGACTTTGACCAAAGGTTTTATTCGGTCATTAACCCGAACTCTTTTTTCGCCCCAAAAAGTTTTGACAGAAATCAACAGTCTGTTTTATGAAAATGTTGAAAGAAGTCATTTTATAAGTATGATCTATGGTGTATTTGATCTTGAAAAATATACTTTTACATTCGCCAGAGCAGGGCACAATCCTTTAATATTTAAAAGTAATCATGAAACACGCACTATTTGTCCGCCCGGACTGGCTCTTGGTTTAGATAAAGGCCCTGTATTTGAAAAAATTATAACCGAAGAATCAGTATCACTTTCAAAAGGTGATGTATTGGTTCTTTATACAGATGGATTTTCAGAAGCTATGGACAAAGATCACCACGAATTCAGTGAAGCCATGCTTGAGGAAATTGTTCACAATAATCATGATGCTACAGCAAAAGAATTACTTGATTTTATAAATGTTAAAGTTAAAGCTTTTACAAAATCATCGCCACAGCATGACGATATGACTATGCTGATATTCAAACTCACTTGACATACATAATTGTAACTATTTATATGCTTATTCGTATCAACGTATAGAACAAAAAAGCGGATATGATGAAAGAAATCAGTAAATTATCATTATTATTACCCCTTGCATTGCTCATTGCAGCAGTAGTGCAGGATATGAACATGATGGCCATGAGCGATGGACCACCGGTAACGGCTATCTATATCCGTGAATATTTTATTATTTTTGCTTTAATCCTTTCATTACCTCTTGTTTATAAACAAAAATGGGCTTCTGACCGAAATGTGTTACGTGGGTTACGCTCGCTTTTCTTTTTGATATTATTTACCTGTTTGTTATTGATTATTTCCAATGATCGTTTGGATTTCTTGTTTGACTTTGATGAGGGCAATAAAGCAATCTATTCAAGTGCCGGAAATTATATTTTTGTATTATCCTGGACATTTTTTGTTACTATATTTGTGCTTATCAGCCTGGGTACGTTACGTAATTTAATATATATCAAACGTAAAAAATCTACCGCCCGTAATTTTACCTGGTTGATGATTTTTTTATTATTGTACCCGTTATTCAGTTTGCCGGAAACCTTGAGACAGTTTTCATGGCTTGACAAAGGATTTTTTAATAATCTGGAATATGTAATATTATTTATTCTCATCAATTTGATGGTTTTCAATTCTTTCCGTGTCTCCTGGATCAACTATTTGAATCGCAAACAGAAATTGGCCTGTTTTTGGGGTGGATTTATACTGATTCCAATCCAGTTTTATTTTGGTTATTTATTTCACAAACTGAATCCGGTTTATTCTTTTAGTCCTGTATTGGGCAAGTTTGTTGATTCCAGTATTATCTTTTTAACTATATATATTATTATTGCTTTTTTTGCATTACTTGGTCATTTGCCAACAGCGCAATTGTATGATAGAAAAATAAGACAAATTTCTTCTTTTCATCATTTAAGCAGGGCAGTGAGCTCCGAGTTTGATATAAACAAACTTGTTGTTACCATTGTGAATCTTGCTACAGAAGTAACCGAAGCGGATTTTTCCTGGCTCGAATTGCTGGATACAAAGACCAATGAATTACAACTTGTATCGTCCAAGCATCTTTCGCCTTCAGAATTGAAACGAAGGCAGCCGTCATTTCATGATCCACTTTCTGAATGGTTAAAGACCAATAAAGAGCCTTTTTTAAATAATCAATCTTTAAAGAGTCCTATTGCCAAGAAATTGTGCAAATGGAAACATGATTGTCACTCACTTTTGGTTTTACCTTTGATTCATAATGAAAAGGTAATAGGATTTTTATATGCCGGGAAGCGAATAGAATTTGGCTTTGAAGTAGATGACGTTGATATGCTGCGTGCGTTTTGTGAACAAGCTGTTGTGGCTATTGAAAATGCCAGGTTGGTTGAAGAATCAATCGTTAAAGAACGGCTCGAGCAGGAACTTCGTATTGCTCATGAAGCTCAAATGAAATTATTGCCCAAAGATATGCCCCAATTGGAAGGCATAGAGTTAGATGCTGTTTGTATTACTGCCAATGAAGTTGGTGGTGATTATTATGATTTTTTCAAAATCGATGATGATCGCCTGGGTGTGGTAATTGGTGATGTTTCCGGTAAAGGTCCATCTGCTGCCTTTTATATGGCAGAAGTGAAGGGGATCATGGAAGCTCTTGCCAGGGCAAATGAAACTCCTAAAAACCTGCTCATACCCACCAATAACATCTTGTATAAAAATTTTGATAGAAATACCTTTATTAGTCTGGTTTATGGTATAATTGATGTTAAGAAAAAGACATTTACATTTTGCAGAGCAGGTCATTGTCCTATTTTGTTTGCATCTACAGGTAAATTTGATTATGAATTACTAGAGCCTTCAGGATTAGGTGTAGGATTGGATTCCGGAAATCTCTTTGAGAAAACATTAAAGCAGCTAAAAATGCCCCTAAAAACCGGCCATACTTTTTTACTTTATACTGATGGAGTTACTGAAGCCAGAAACAGAAGCGGTGAAGAATTTGGTGAAGAACGTTTAGGAAAAGCCTTTGCGCAATTGCATCATTTATCAGCCGCAGAAATAAAAAAACAGATCATACACGAGATTTATACGTTCTTTGATGGAGAAAACACAACAGATGATTTAACATTTGTTGTGATTAAGGTCTTATAAGACCTATACTCTAAAATATTAATTGATTCAGGAGGAATTAATGGAAAATTTTACAATTAACCGAGAAGAAAAAGGAGGAATTGCTGTTTTATATATCGGTGGCTTTTTGGACGCGCATACTGCCCCTGAATTGGAAAGTGCAATCCAAAAAATCATTGATACAGAGCAATTTAAAATTCTAGTCAATTTTAAAGAATTGTCATATATCAGTAGCGCGGGATTGGGCGTGTTTATGGGCTTTATTGAGAATATCCGAAATCATGATGGTGATATTAAAATGTCCGATATGACACCCAAAATATTCAGAGTATTCGATCTTCTCGGTTTTCCTACATTATATGATATTGTTGATACTGAAGAAGAAGCTATTGAAAAATTTAACAGTTAAATAACAGGTTGAAATGTTATGACAAATACTGCTGAAAAGAAAAAACAACAGCCAATTGCTCCAAAACTGGAAGGAGAGTACACTCTTCGAATTCCCAGTCAGACAGATAATTTGGAGTTGATAAGAGGATTCGTAGGCAAAGTTGCCGACAAGGTTGGTTTTGATGCTGAAGAAGTGAACAAGATTGAACTTGCATGTGACGAAGCCTGCACCAATGTAATCAAACATGCGTATTCCAAAGACAATAAAGAAAGCACACTGGATATTGTTATCAAGGTAGATTATCAAAAGTTTACGCTTGTAGTCACTGATCATGGTAAAGGATTCGATCCCAAATCAATCAAAATTCCTGATTTAAAACAATATCTTGCAGAGCTCAAGGTTGGTGGATTGGGTATTTATTTAATGAAAACACTAATGGATGATGTGGTTTATGATATCAATCCTGGAAAAAATAACCAGGTGACCATGGTCAAATATTTTATAAATGCTCAGGATTCGGAATTGCATGACAAGGGTAAGGAAAAGTAATGGCAGATTCTGATTCCAGTAAAGCTTTACATTTAGAAATTGATCAGCAACACGTTGAATTGAGATCCTTGTTTGAAACAGGTAAAATTCTCAATTCTTCGCTTGATTTGCCTACCATATTAAATAATCTGTTGCTCACTCCAATGGGCAGAATGATGATTTCACGTGGATTGGTATTAATTGTAGATGACAAAAAAACATTCAGTATTCAGGTTGTTAAAGGATTGGATAAAGATCTGGTTGGGAAAACATATACTATAGAATATCATTTTGAACAACCCATTTTATTGAATGAACTCAATATTGCTCAATGTAAATTAAAAGAATTGTTTCAGTCCCTTGAAATTGAAATTTTGTTACCAATAAAAACCAAAGACCGGTTAATAGGAATTCTTGCTCTTGGTAAAAAGATAACCGGTAATCCCTATGCAAAAAATGAGCTCGATTTTTTAAATTTACTTACCAATATAGCATCAACTGCTATAGAGAATGCATTAATTGTGCAAAAATTATTAACAGTAAATAAAAAATTAGATAAAAAAATTCAAGAGTTGAACACCTTGTTTGATATTGGCAAAGAGCTCAACTCTACTCTGGATAAGAAAAAAATTGTTAATTTATTAATATATGCAATAATGGGTGAAATGTTTGCCACCCGTTGTTATGTTTTTTTAGAAAATACAGATGCACTTGAACTTTTTGAATACAAGGGGGCTGAAAAAACCCTTCAAGATGTTAAAAGTTTTACGGATGCTGAATTTTTAAAGAATCTTGGGAACATTAATTCAGTAATGAAAATTGATGAAACCGTTTTAACCAGAGAAATGCATGCTCTACGTGATTTTAATATCAAAGTTGTTATTCCCATGCGTATTCAAGATCAAACCAAAGGAATGCTGCTTTTAGGTGAAAAGATTAATAAAGCAATATATGATGATGACGATATAGGATTTCTTTCAACGCTCTGTAACCAGGCAATGATCTCTATTGAAAATGCAAATCTATTCGATGTTACACTGGAAAAACAACGGATGGAAGAAGAGTTAAATATTGCACGAGAAATTCAACAGCGATTATTTCCTGAATCTTTTCCCGAATCTGCTCATTTGCATATAAATGGATTAAATATCCCTTCTCGTGAAGTGGGTGGTGATTATTTTGATTGCATCAAACTCGATGAAAATAAAATTGCCCTTGCAATTGGTGATGTTTCTGGAAAAGGTGCTCCGGCATCATTGCTAATGTCTAATTTACATGCTGGTTTGCACAGCCTTTTAATGACCAATACTGATATTAACGCTTTGGTTTCTAAATTAAATAATTTAATTTATGCAAATACCAATTTAGATAAATTTATCACCTTTTTTTATGCAGAAATTGATCTGGAAAATAATACAATGGTTTATTGCAATGCAGGCCATAATCCTCCTTATTTAATACGTGAAAATGGTGACTGTATTGAACTTGATGAAGGTGGATTGTTGTTAGGTATGATGCCAAATGTAAAATATGCAACTCAATCAGTTGAACTAAATTCAGGTGATTTGGTGTTAATGTTTACTGATGGAGTGACAGAGGCTATGAATCGCATGGAGCAGGAATTTGAGGAATGGCGTTTGTTAGAGCTGTTACATCAGGCACAAAAAGAAAACCTCGAAATTCAGGATACCCTTAATTTGATAATGAATAAAGTGGGCGAGTTTACCAAAGGCGAAGCACAAAGCGATGATATAACCTTGTTGGGATTTAAAGTGATCGGTTAGTTTTTTATGAGTTTAAATAATGTAGATTTACCCCAAATTTTGGTAGTGGATGATGACAGTTACAATAGAAGGTTGTTCATTCAAATTTTAAAACTCAAAGCTTTTAATGTTGAAGAAGCAGAATCAGGTGAAAAAGCGCTTGAGAAAATATCTGAAACACAATACGACGTTATTGTCACTGATTTGCAAATGTATCAGGTAAGTGGCCTTGATGTTTTAGAGGCAGCCAAAAAAGCTGATAAATATGTACAGGTTATCATTTTAACCGGATATGGAAGTATTTCAACTGCAGTCCAGGCGATGCAAGAGGGTGCATATGATTATTTAACAAAACCCTTTAATAATGAAACTTTTCTGGTTCGTATTGAAAAGGCTCTGGAGCAACGTCGTATGGAAATGCTTGTAGAGCATCAAAAACGCGAGATTGAAGAATTTCATACCATGATTGAAAAAGATTTAAATCTTGCAAAGCGTGTCCAAAACAGTTTGGTGCCCCTGGAGTTTGAAAATGAAAATATAGCATTTGGTGTTGAATATTTGCCAATGATAGGCATTGGCGGTGATTTTGCGGATGTATATGATGATAATAATGGTCATTTCTATATGACCATTATTGATGTAACCGGGCATGGTATTGCCGCAGCGCTTCTTGTGAATCGTGTTTGCAGTGAAATAAATAAATTGGTTCGCGAGGGATTGGATCCCAAAGAATTATTACATCAACTTAATGCTTTTTTCTTTGATTCTTTTTCACAAACCGGATTATTTTTGACTATACAATCCATAAAGGTAGATTATCATAATAAAAAGCTCTATCATGCCGGAAGCGCTCATCCTTCTGCATTGTTGTTTCATGTAGGTGAACAAAATGTCATTAAATTGTCTTCACAAAATCCTATTATTGGCTTTTCTGATGTAGAAGATAATATATTTGAGCAAGATGTTTTTGAATACCATGCAGGTGATAGACTTGCTCTCTATACTGATGGAATTATTGAAACAGAAAATGAATATCAGGAGCAATTTGGGCTTGATTCATTGCTGAAAAAGTTTCAGGATTATAAGGATCAACCCGTTGACAAAGCTGCCGAGTCTATAGTTAAGGATGTTAGAAATTATAGTCATGGTGACCTCCGGGATGATATATTGTTAATGATTGCCCAGTTTTCTTGATTATGAACAAAAAGATTTTACTTGTAAATCCATGGATATATGATTTTGCTGCGTATGATTTTTGGTCAAAACCCCTCGGCCTGTTACAAATTGGAGGTGTACTGCAAGATGCTGGTTTTGATCTGCAATTATTAGACTGTTTGGATAGATATCATCCTTCCTTTAAGGATTCAAATTACAAAATACCTCATGGTAAAAATAACGGTACCGGTAAATTTTATCGTGTTCCGATTGATAAACCTGATGTTCTTTCACATATTGACCGTAAATTTTGCAGATATGGATTACCCATTGAATTGATAGATCGTGAATTACAAAACCGAATTGAAAAACCGGATTTGATTTGCCTGACATCAATTATGACCTATTGGTACCCCGCTGTAAAAGATATGTACATTTTATTGAAAAAATATTTTCCTGATACTCCCATAATTTTAGGTGGAATATATGCCACATTGGCACATGAACATGCCCGGGAGAATATAGCACCAGACTATCTTTTTACCGGTTCTGATATTTCACAATTTATTAAACTGGTAAATCATATATTGGATACAGATGTTGAATATCTTTATGAAAAGCTTTCAGATTTACCATATCCTGTCTATGGTTTATACCCTGAATTGGAATCTATTGCAGTATTAACTTCAACCGGATGCCCTTACCGTTGTAGTTTTTGTGCTTCCCATATTTTAAATCCAAAATTTGATAGACGAAATTCAGAACAGGTATTTCAGGAAATTCAATATTGGGTAAATGAAAAACAAATATCTCATGTTGCTTTTTACGATGATGCATTATTATATAAATCAGAAACATATATTGAACCTTTATTACGTCAACTCGTTCAATCAAAAATTAACATCCGGCTGCATACGCCAAATGGTATACAGCCCAGATTTGTAAGCAACAATTTTGCTTCCTTGTTTGCAGCAGCAGGAGGGCAAACTGTAAGACTTAGTTTTGAATCTATAGATCCTGCCAGACAGCATGAGATGTCTAAAGTGAATAATAAAGACCTTGAGCAAGCAATAACCAATCTTGTTAACTCTGGAATAAGTACTGACGATATTGGTGTCTATGTATTAATGGGTTTACCAGATCAGGATATGAATGAAGTACTGGCGAGTGTGAATTTTGTAAAGTCGCTTGGTGTAAAAATTAATATCGCATCTTTTTCACCTATACCTGGCACATCAGATTGGAAAAGAGCGATTGAAAACAATTTATGGTATGATGATACTGATCTTTTGTTATCCAACACTACTATATTTCCGCTGTGGTCTCAGAAATATGGATATAGTGCTGTTGAAGAATTTACAAGACAACTGAAACATGATTATATATAAACCAGAACTGATACATTAGTTTAGAAATTATGAAGAAACAATTTCTTAATAAAATATGGATCAAAATTACAATTGCTATTGTAGTTTTGATTTTGATAATTATGGGACTTGTATCCTATTTTTTTACTGTTCGTCAATTATCTGTTGAAAGACAGGAAATACGTAACAATATGGGACGGGTTGCCAAGCAAATTGCATCAATCCGGTTAGCTGAAACAGCAGGATGGTTTGTTTATCAGGAATGGATTGATAATATCATTGCCTCAGATATAGGCAAGGATCTGGTATATATCGCTATCTTTGATGAAAATAACAGCCTGGCTGCTTTTGGAATCAATTATAACTGGCTGGATCTTGGTGATAACAGTTATCTCACTCGTGAAGAACAAATACGTGTTGTTGAAAACCTTGCAAATGGTTTAGTCGCGGAAGAAAGTCAAAATGACTTTGATCATTTTTCAGTCAATATTCGTTTAGGACGTGAATTGTTGGGCAAGGTTGATGTTGGTTTTTCATTGGTTGATTTTAACAATAGATTCAGGCAACGGGCATTTGTCAACTTGTATTTATTATTATTATTTTTATTAATTGGCGTAATTGCATCTGTAATCATTGGTCGCCGTATAACCCGTCCAATCAATCAGCTTTCCGATGCAATGTTGCAGGTTTCTAATGGCAATCTTGAAAACACATTATCAGTTACAAGTAACGATGAAACCGGCTCACTTGCTCAATCTTATAATTATATGATTTCAAGGTTACGAGAGAAAAACAGTATTGAACAATTTACTAAACAGCTGGGTTTTACGTATACGCTGGAAGAGCTGGGCAAGGTTATAACTGAGCACATTGTTAGATCTATGAATGCATCACGAGGAACTTTATTGATTGTTTCGTCAGAGGTGAATACCGCAGATGCATGTATCCTGTATTCTTATCCTGATACCAAATATAATAATAAAATAGTACCCATTTCTCAAGAATGCAAATCCTTGCTTTTAGAAAAGCAAACTGCATTTGATATTGCACAACTTGAGCAAAATCATCAGCAACTTGTTAGTGATACTTTTCAAGATCATTTTGGTTTTTTGAAAAATCAAATATTTTTGCCTCTTGTCAATCAAAATATTTTATTAGGACTTTTCCTTGTTACTAAAAATGCGCAATTGCAATATAGCATTGACGAACTGGAATTTTTGTCAACGTTGGGTAAACAGGCTGCTCTTGCTCTTGAAAATGCAAACCTCTTAAAAGAGGTTACAGAAAAAGAACGCCTCAGCCGCGAGCTTGAAATTGCCAGAGCTGTACAGCAGCGATTACTTCCACAGCAGGATCCTCAAATTAAAGGCCTTGATATAAGTGGTGTCTGTATTTCCACTGCTGAAATTGGTGGTGATTATTATGATTATTTTATTCTAGATAAAAAACGAATAGGGATAGCAATTGCAGATGTTTCTGGCAAGGGTGCTTCTGCTGCATTTTACATGTCTGAAATTAAAGGGATGATGAGTGCTTTGGCGTACACTGAAAAAAGTCCCAAAGAATTATTGTTGAATGTAAATCAACGGTTGTATGAGACCATAGACCGAAAAATATTTGCAACAATGATCTATGGTATTATTGATTTAAATGATAATTCTTTTAAATTTGTAAGAGCGGGACATAATGCATTATTGATTGCACGTAACCAACTTGATAACCAGGTTGAGATGCATATTCCTCCTGGAATTGGTTTGGGTTTAGCAGATAATAAAACTTTTGAAATGTATTTGAATGAAGAATGTGTTATATTAAATAAACAAGATACGTTATTATTTTATACAGATGGTATTACTGAAGCAATGAATAAAACGTACCAGGAATATGGAGAAGATCAATTGGTTGAATTTCTTAAAAATTCAAATAATCAAACATCCGGTGCTCTTTTAAAAAGTTTATTGCATGATGTAAACAAATTTTCTGGTGATATGGACCAATTTGACGATATAACCCTTATTGTAGCAAAAATAACAGAGAGTATATGACAAGATTTTTTAAGCATATTATTCTATTCGTAGTTATCTTTTTTCTTTTTTCCTGTGATTCAAATATGGATCGCAGAATAAAACTTGCATCAAAACCAAACAGTGCTTTGATGCAAGACCGCATTTCTACAATCCAATTTGAGGCATCTCAAAAAAAGAGTATTGCCATTTATCATTTCCTGAACAGAACAGGTGATACAAATTTGAACTGGCTAGAATCTGGAATTGTGGAAATGCTGACATCAGAGCTTGCTCAATCCCGTCAATTAATAATAATCCCCGGGTTGCAAATTAATGAAGCCATGCAAAATTTAGATATAAATTCTTATGCAATCCAGGATTCAATTACGGGATCAAACCTGGCAAAACAAATCAATGCCCAGGTTTTTATCAATGGGCAATTTCGCTATGCATCAGATTCACTTTACATAGATCTAGAATTGCGAGAAGGTACTAGTGGACGATTACTGCAAAAAGTAATTGAAGCAGGGGGCGGCCTGGAAAATGTATTCTCTATGATCAATCGCATTTCAAATTTGTTAAGAGAAAATCTCCAAATTAATCTAAGCGCATTAAACGAAATTGATGTTAACAAAGGTGACCTGACTTTTCAATCGTTAGAAGCTTTCAAGTTTTATTCACAAGGCATGAAATTACAAAATCAACTCTATTATGAAAAAGCATTTGAACAATTTCAAAAAGCTGTAGAAATAGATAGTACTTTTGCTTCAGCATATATTCGTCTTGCAGAGTATTATGGAATGCGTAGAAATGTTGAAAGACGGAAAGCAATGCTTGAAAAAGCTGCTCGTTATGCAGCCAATGCTCCCCCTAAAGAAAAATTGAGGATACTTGGAGCAAAGGCTATTACTGACGGTGATATTTTTCAAGCGATAAAATATTATGAACAACTTGTAGATCAATTCCCTGAAGATGCAGATGCTCATTTTCAGTTGGCTAACTTTTATCAGTTTCAAATAGGCCGATCTGAAAAAGCAATTGAGCAATATGAGGCTACTATTGCATTAGATCCTGATTTTAAATTAGCTTATAATCATTTAGGGTATGCATATGCAGATATTGGTAAAATTGATCTTGCATACGCTGCTTTGCAAAAATATATCGATATTGCTCAGGATGAACCGAATCCTTTGGATAGTTACGGTGAACTATTACTGGAACAGGGGGAGCTGGACAGAGCCATAGAGATGTTTGAGAAATCACTCGACATTGATAAAGATTTTTATCCTGCAGCTAATCATTTGGTTACAGCCTATCTTGATAAAGGAGATACTCGAAAGGCACATAAAATTGTCAAGGAGCTAATTGAAAAGCAAGGCCCTATTGAACTCAATGTTAATCCATATCTGCTGTTGGCCAATACATATATTGTTGAAAAAAAGTTTAACAAGGTTATTGAGGTGTTGGAAGATATTCTTGAACAGCAGCCTGAACACTTTAATGCACTTTTGGCATTGTTAATTGTTGATCCTGAGAATATTGAAAACCGAAAACGTATAGAATCAATTTATGATAAATTTCTTAATTCAGAATCTCTGGAAAATATAACTCCGAATATGATTTTTATAATGGTTCGATTTGCATTTACAATCGATGATTATTATAAAAAGACGGACCAACTATTAACTATGCTTCTTGAAAAAACTAAAGATCCTATGATCAATATATCTGCTTTGGCATTCAAAGAGATATTATATAATGATGGATATATTGACGAGTATAATAGTTTTATAATCGATTTTGATGAAATCATAACTACCGCATTAAATCAAATGACCAATATCACGTGGGATAACTATTGGAGATATTATTTTGATGGAATAAAACAAGGTTACTATAACGGTCGTTTAAATCAAGAAAATATTGAAAAATTGTTAGCGTTTTCTAAAACAATCGAAAATCGTCATTTTGAAATTTCAATGATGATGGCATTGGCAAGTATTCATTATTACAAACAAGAGTTTAAAGATTATAATGAAATTGTCAAGCGAACAGGTTCGCCACCATCAAGTGAATGGAAATATTTTGGACCTTATGATATTGAAAAGGGAGTTAATCAGCAATTTTATCCTGAAGAAAATGAATTGAACGAACTCTATCATAATGATAATGAAGGTTTTTTGATCTCCGATAGCGATGCATTATATGATGGATTTATTGATTTAAAAAAGATTGGTGATGCTCATTATAACAATGCGGTTTATGCTGTTTTACCTGTCTGGGTGCCTTCATCCCGAACTGCTGAATTGCGATTAGGACCAACGAGTCCAATTAAAGTATGGTTGAATAACCGTAAAGTTGTTACACAGAATGAATATCAACAACCCATATTAGATCGTTTGCGGACCAAAATTAATTTGAATGCTGGTCAGAATTACATTATGGTCAAGGCTTCTAATCGTATTGGTGAAATGGGGTTATACTTTAGAATAACAGATGAATCCGGGTATGGATTTAACGATATTGAATTTACCGAGAAAAATGAAACTGTAGCTATTTCCTATAATTGAAAAGAGTATGATGAATTCTAGTAAAAACGGAACTGAACAAAAACCTCCTTTTTTTATGGCTATAGCCGGTAATATTGGAGTAGGGAAAACAACCATTACCAACAAGTTGAGTGAAAAATTAAAACTCGAGCCATTTTTTGAACGTGTAATTGATAATCCATATCTGGATGATTTTTACAAAGATATGAACCGCTGGAGTTTTAATTTACAAATCTTTTTTCTGTCAAATCGATTTAACGATCAGCGTACTATATCAAATAGTCCTGTACCGTGTATACAGGATCGGTCGATTTATGAAGATGCTGAGATATTTGCATATATCCTCCATAAACAAGGTTATATGACAGACCGTGATTATGAAAACTATCGTGATCTTTTTGCTATTATGACACAGTATCTCCGCAAGCCTGATCTGATTGTATATCTGCGAGCATCGACCTGGACGTTGATATCGCGAATACGAAAGCGGGGAAGAGACTATGAACAAAAAATTACCAAAGAATATCTTTTTGAATTAAATGAAGCATATGAACGTTGGATAAACAGTATTAAAGACAGTTATAATGTTTTAATTGTAGATGCTGATGAATTAGATCTGGATAAACGTCCTCATCTAATTGAAAATGTATATCAGGATATTTATAAAATAATGCAGCAGTACAATAACGGAGAGTAAATCAGATGCCTCTTGTGACCCTGTTGACAGATTTTGGTGAGCAGGATGGTTTTGCAGCCATAATGAAGGGGGTAATGTTGTCTATTAATCCCCAACTTGCATTTATTGATATTACACACCAGATACCACAGGGAGATATTACTGCAGCATCATTTATTTTAAAATCTGCTTTTCATTATTTCCCTGAAAATACAATTCATGTTATTGTTGTGGATCCGGGAGTGGGAAGTGCAAGAAAGATCCTTGGTGTTCAAATTCCAAACCATATCTTTGTTGCTCCTGACAATGGTGTTTTACAATGGATTTTTGCTACCTGGCCAGACGCCAATGTATTCGAGTTGAATAAAAAAGATTTTTTTCTACCAAATATAAGTAATACATTTCATGGTCGTGATATTTTTGCTCCTGTAGCGGCACACATATCTACAGGTATAACATTAGAAGAAATAGGCTCACCGTGCTCTAATTTTAATAAAGGTATTATTCCTGTTTGTAAAGAATTGGGAGATATTGCAAGTGGTGAAATCGCTCATATCGATCATTTTGGAAATTTAATTACCAATATTCCAGAGCATGTTTTTTTTAATAAAAAGTTACATTCAATACATTTGGCGGCTCACAAAATTGTAAAACTTGCAAATAGTTATAGTGATGTACTTGACGGATTTCCTGTAGCATTAATTGGCAGTCATGGAATGTTGGAAATTGCTGTACGTAATGGAAATGCCGCAGAATGTTTAAATATTAATAATAAAGCCAGAGTGATTGTGCAGTTTCAAGAATAAATCTATGGAAAATAGCGTTGATAATAGTACCTCATTGAAAGTTAAACCAAAGCTAAAGCAATGGAATAAAATACGAATTCCGTTTATTTTGTTCTTACTCACTTTTGTTTCAACCTGGTTACTTTGGGGCCCGTGGTACAGTATTGGGATTATGCTTTTTTTATCAACACATGAATTTGCTCATTATTTTACTTGCAAGAGATATCATATAAATACAACTTTACCTTATTTTATACCATTTCCGGTTCCCGTTTTGAACCCATTTGGAACATTTGGCGCTTTTATTCGAATAAAAGAACCTATTCCAAATAAAAAAGCCTTGTTTGATATTGGCGCATCAGGGCCGCTTGCAGGTTTTGTTATAACTTTACCCTTGATCTATCTGGGTTTAAAATTATCTACAATTGTTCCAACACCTGAAATGGATGACATGGCATTCTTTTTAGGTGAACCTTTGTTGTTCAAGGGTTTGTCGTATATAGCAATAGGAATAGTGCCGGACGGATATGATGTCTCTTTGCATCCGCTTGCATATGCAGGATGGGTAGGTTTATTTGTAACAGCACTTAATTTAATACCTATCGGCCAATTGGATGGTGGGCACATATTTTTTAGTTTGTTTGGGCATTTTAATAAAAAATCAAATTTGGTTTTTCTTGCAGGTTTAGGAATTATGACAATAATATATCCTGTTTGGATTTTTTTCTTTATATTGTTACTTGTTTTCGGCAGAATTCATCCTCCGCCAGTAGATAATTATACATCAATAGATCAAAATCGTCGCTTGCTTGGTTACATTATTTTTATTATTTTTATAATATCTTTTACACCCATGCCTTTTAAATTCTAACTGTTCATTTTTTTAAAACAGGATTAATGTGAAAAGATCAATAATATGGATTGTTTTAGGCGTATTGCTTTGCCTGCTGATATTTGAAATATGGTTTGATATTTTTGAAGTCATCACAGGTAAAATGATACTGTTAACAAATTCTACTCGTCCTCAAACCGGAAGGTTGTGGGAAGAGGAGAACAAGGAACTAAATGGAGATGCAGTGATTGATTCACTCTCTCAAAATATTGCTGCAGATACCTTAACGCTGGTTCATTTTACCAATGTATATGATTTACATTCAGAGTTATTGCTTCGTAAAAAAGTTATAATGAGTCATAAAGATTTTATCGATTTTTACAGTATAATACCCGTTCAATCTGCAAAACAGTTACAAGATCCTATGAAGTTTTTGGAACTGTATCACAACCCGCAATGGGAATCTGTTAAAATGATCTTGAATGATCAACAGCTTAGTGTTTATTTTCTAGATGGCTTTGGTCAACCTTTGAATGAACGATACGTTGATTTAAACTCGTTATTAAAAAATGGTCAAAATAATTACAATACACGTCTTGCAGATAAAAAAGAATTTCAAAATCGGATTATATCAGCAGATGAGTTTTACAAAGCATTTCTAAGTTTGCCAATATCTTATAGATTGCAGATTATGAATGATCCCTATCGTTTGGTCTCCTGGGGAGACAATTTGGTTTATGTTGGTATTTCATCACAGGTTGATATGGGAGCTGTTCAGCTTGCATTTGAAATTATATCTGAATCTCAATCGAGAATTTATACTTCAAGTGCCTCCGAAATAGCAATAGAGTACCTTATCAATACAATTAACAACCAGGCCCAAGGAACAATGATCTCGAAACCGCAGTTAGGAGGCCGTTAGAATGAAAAAAGTTTTAAAATGGATAGCGGTATTTCTGATAGTTGCTTTTTTAATGATAAGCATAGGTTTGTTTTTTATTGTTAAACATTTGCCCCAAATACCGGATGATTTGAATTTAATTGCTACCAAAAATCCAACAGTAATTTATGCTGATAATGGACAGATTGTAAAATCTTTAACCAATCGACAGGTTATCGGCTATGAGGAGATTCCGCAGGATTTTATTCATGCCATGCTGGCTCTTGAAGATGTTCATTTCTTTAAACATAGTGGATTAAATAAAGCAGGATTAATACGCGCACTGTTTGTAAATGTCAAGAGTGGAAAAATCTCTGAAGGTGGAAGCTCTATTACACAGCAGCTTGCAAAGAATCTATTTTTCACATTTGACAGAACGTGGACACGCAAGGTCAAAGAAATTTTGATTACTCTGCAGATAGAACAGCAATTTAGCAAAACAGAAATTCTTGAAGCATATATTAATCAAATTGATTTTGGTTCAGGTATTTTTGGTTTAGAGATGGCTGCTCAAACTTATTTTTCCAAACATGCAGATGAACTCACTTTACCAGAATGTGCATTACTTGCTGGAATACCCAGATCTCCAAATCGTTATAATCCTTATAAAAAAGATGAATTTGCTTTGCAACGTTTGCGTTTTGTATTAAAGCGCATGTTTGAAGAACATTTTATCGATAGTGAACAATTACAATTTGCTTTGGATAAAGATCTTGTTTTCCAGAGAATGAATCCCTATGAAAGCCATGCTGATTATTATGTGGATTATATAATTCGTGAGCTGGGTATAGAGTATGGCCGTGATGCAATTGTGTATGGCGGTGTTGATATTTTTACAACGATGAATTTAAAATATCAATATTATGCCAAGATTGCTATTGAAGAAGGATTAGCAAAGTTAGATAAATTACTGGATTTACCACCTTATGAGTTGGCTCCCTGGCAAGACAAGCTTCAATATCCACAGGCAGCAATGGTTGTTATGGATCCCAAGACCGGTGCAATTAAAGCTTTAATGGGAGGAAGGGACTATCAAAGAGCACCCTTTAACCGCGCAGTATCCAATAACCGGTTGCCAGGTTCCTCATTTAAGGTTTTTACGTATCTGGCTGCAATAGATAAGGGTATAGTAACACCCAAAACGGTTCTTGTAGATGAGCCCGTTTCATTTAAAATTTACAACCAGGTTTGGGAACCACAAAATTTTGAAAATGATTTTCTGGGACCCATGACTGTTAAATGGGCTTTATCGCATTCTCGGAATATAATTGCAGCAAAACTAATTGAAAGAGTTACACCGGAAACGGTTATTGAATATGCCAAAAAAATGGGTATAACCAGTGAGCTTGAACCTAATTTATCACTTGCACTTGGTGCTACCAGTGTATCTCCTGTAGAAATGGCCACTGCGTATTCAACAATTGCAAATGGCGGTGTTTTTCATGATCCGTATTCTATAACTAAATTACAGATTGCGGGTAATACCATTAGAAAAGATCACGATTTAAATGGAAAACGTGTTATCGATCCACAAACGAATTACATTCTTTTAAATACGATGCAGGGTGTAATTGATTACGGTACAGGAAAAAGTATAAAACAAGCTGGTTTTTCAAGACCCTGTGCAGGCAAGACTGGGACTACCAATGATTATCGTGATGCCTGGTTTATAGGTTTTACTCCTGATTTGGTGTGTGCCGTTTGGGTAGGTTTTGATGATAATCGATCTATGCGTTTATCAAAAAGAAGAGGAGTAACAGGTGGAATGGCAGCTTTGCCCATTTGGTTGAATTTTATGCAGAATGCTTTAGAGAATCAACCGTATAGTCAATTTTCTCAACCACCAGGAATTGTTTTTGAGGAAATTGATCCTTTTACCGCGTCAGGGCCCATGCCGGGTCAACCAAAAATAACAGTTGCTCTACGGAGCGGATATAAAGATGGAGTAAGTAAATGAAAGATTCTTTAAATATTGCAGGAATGGGTGAAGTTTTATGGGATGTGTATGGTGACAAGAAATATCTAGGTGGTGCACCCGCTAATTTTGCCGCTCATGTAAATTACGCTGGCTTTAATGCCTATGTATTAAGCCGTGTCGGTAATGATGATTTGGGCAAGAAAATTAAATCAACTTTGAAGAAAATGAAAATTAATACATCCGGTATTCAAACCGACAAAAGTTTTCCTACAGGTACTGTAAATGTTACGCTTGATGAAAAAGGAATTCCCACATTTGATTGCACCAAAGACGTTGCTTTTGATTATATGCAGCAAGATTCCAAATGGACTGAAATTCTTGGTGGTTTGGATGCTATATTGTGGGGTACTCTGGCACAACGTAACGAAGAATCCCGTCAATCCATTCAACAAGCATTGAAATCCGTTGATGATTGTTGCAAAGTTTTCGATATAAACATAAGAGGCTGGAACAGTACAATCAAAAAAACGATTGAAGAATCTTTAAAGCTTGCAGATGTAATAAAACTTAATGAAGATGAATTGGCTCAGTTAAAAACATCAATGAATAAAAAGTCCAATGATGTTGTATTTCTACGTCAATTATTACAAAAATATGAGATTGAACTGGCGGCTGTTACACTGGGTGATAAAGGGTGTTTTTTAGTCAATGATATTGAATATGTTGTACATCCTGGTTTCAATGTTACTGCTGTTGATACAACCGGTTCGGGTGATGCTTTTGCAGCTGGTATGACAATTAAATTTATTCAGGGTGCTGAATTGGCTGAAATTGCTGAATATGGTAACCGTTTAGGTGCTTGGGTTGCAACCCAACAGGGAGCAACACCCAAATGGTCGCCTGAAGATATAATGGAGCTTTTTCCAAATGAATAAAGATCTGGATATAAAGCAATTTAGAAAAAAGAAAAATTTGTTGGGCACTAGTACAATATTAATGTTGGCTTTTGTTCTGGTTGCTATAACATTGTTGGTTTTTGAAATGAACCGACGAATTCCCAAGCCAGATAAAGACATTAAAGACATTGCCGGTGCAGAGAGGATTGGAATTGCAGATTCTGTTTATTTTAATCGACCCTACTATTTTACTTTGAAACGGGTTGTCAGTGATTGGGATATGCATGTTCTTACAAAAGATTCTGTTTTTCAATATGTAGAAACCGATCGTTCTTTATTTGGTCAAATCAACTGGCTGGTTGAAATGGACCATGTTGTAAACATGGATACGTTGGCAACATCTTTTACCGGTATTTTAAGATGGCAAGACGAACAACCGGATAGTAAAGATTTGGCAATTTCTTTGTTGGCTGAGATTCTTGAAAAATATGAAACAAATAAAGAGCGTGCCAACATACTCGTACCCGCTACTTTACCCGCCCATCACGTGCTCGTTGGACATTACTGGGCAGTTGTGTTGCCTGAAAAAAGAGTTGATAAAAATATCTGGGTTCTTAGTGTAATGCCAAGACGTAATGTAACTTATATTGTTTTAAATAAAACTTTTGAATCTCATTATGATGAATATAAATCTGTATTTCAGAAAATAAATCATGGATTCCGTACCTTGTCTATGCTGGATAAAGATGTTGACTATACTTTTTGAAAAGGAATATGCTATGAAAAAAATGCTTCTTGTGGTGGTACTGATATTATTATCAAACCTTTTATTTGCATCAGATTGGCCGGGGGGTGCACCAGGCCCTGGATATAAATCCTTGTTTAATGGTAAAGATTTTACCGGATGGAATATAGAACCTGATAGTGGTCGATGGATTGTAAAGGATGGCATTATCAAATGTTTAGGTAAACCCAGTGTACCTTATGTTATTAAAACACTGGAATCCTACAACAACTTTGACTTTTATGCAGATTTCAAAATTGCAAAAGGACATAACAGTGGCATTTTGTTTCATGTTCCCATGTCTGGAAGAGAGTCTAGGTTGGGATTTGAAATTCAAATTCACAACAGCAATCCTGATCTTTTACATACTACGGGTTCTATTTATGATGTTTCTCCAGCTATGGCAATTGCGGAAAAACCGGCAGGAGAATGGAACCGTTATCATATTCGATTTGATTGGCCCATGTGTACTGTCTGGTTAAATGATGTTATGGTACAGGAATACAACTTTGAATCTGATATGTATACAAAATTCAGATTGCGGAGCGGACCCATTGGTTTGCAAAATCATGGTGATCCTGTAGAATTTAAAAATATTTGGGTCAAGCGCTTACCTGCACCCCCGGTTAATGAAGTCCAACTTTTCAATGGCAAAGATTTATCAAATTGGGTGCAATATGGTTATGCAGAATGGGATGTTGTAGACAATATGATCGTTGGTTCTGGTGGTGATGGCTGGCTTGTAACCGACAAGGACTATGAAGATTTTTATTTTCAGGCATATGTTGAAAATGATCTAAAAAATCCACGCAAGGGTGCTTTTTATGTCCGATGGAATGAAAGCTATGATCCGGGTTATCGGATTGATTTCTATGACCATCCGGGAACAATGGCGTTAGTAAATTCTACTTCAAAAGATAAAGCATGGGATGTGGGTCCGTATTGGCCATACCCCTGGACATTTTATCAAATTATTTCTTCAAGCCGTTATCTTGAAGCCAAAGTTGTGGGGATGAGTGTTTATAAACAAACCTATACTCAAATGGTAAGGCCTGGAAAGATTGCAATTTTTCATTCAAAACAGGATGGAATTCTTAGAATACAAAAAGTAATACTAAGGTCACTCTATTAATAAAAAAAGCGGGAGAGAATCCCGCTTTTTTTTTGCATCTTGTATTTAAATACTTTTTAAAATCCACTTACCATACCAATTGTAACTCTGTTTTTATCAAGCTCCAGATCACGAGTGTATTCAGCTATTAGACGCAGATTACGTGCAACAAGATAGGTTCCGCTTAATGTTGCTGTTTGGTAATCATACGCATCAATATCATGATCTATGCGATTATATAATGCTGTAAGATAAAAACGAGAACGATCAAGCTGTGGTGAAATAACAAGCTCAGCTACTATACCTTCACCTTCATATTCCATACCAGTATACGCAAAATAAGGATTGGTATCTTTACGTCTGAGCCATTGCCCTGTAAAAGCCAAGGGTCCCACAGTCATATTGCCATCAACACCAATGTATGTGATTTCGTTTTCAAACTTATCATCCAGATAATTCAGCATGGTTTCTTTACCCAAATAATAGTATCCACCAATGGATACGAGTTCTCCAATACCTTGAGATACTCTGAATCCTAAATTTTTATTTGCATCATTATCAAATTTTTTATCGTCTCCGGCTTCATCTTTACCATTACCGTTAACAACCATAGCAATAATATCTGTTCCTGTTTGCTCAAGACCATACATAAACATAACACCTCGGTCATAAGCCAGGTTTGTACTTGAACTACCAATACTTGTTTTGTAAATCACATAATCTTCAAATGTGAGGCGGAGTTCGCGTTTCATTAATGGATCTGATGTTTGAAACTGACCAACCAAAATATCTAATTGAGAGCCACCAACATTATCAAAATGTAAATATGCATCTTCAATGCCCGCAACTTCACCGCGTTCCGACATGTAAAAATAGAAATAGTAACCGATATTTTTATAGACTGTACCACCGGACAATAATTTTATTCCCCATGGAGATTGGAGATCTTTGTCAACATCCTGATCCTGATCATATTGTGCATATGCATCAAACCGAACACCTACGGGAAAGTCTTTGTTCAGCCACAACATATCGTCACCGGCAGTAATATAGTCACGTTCTTTTTCTTCTTCTTTGAGAATAAAACCATTTCCAGCAAATTCATCGCCGTATGGTTTTAATCTTGGTATAGGGCTATGGCAGGTATTACAAGAAAGTTTGTAACGTCTGGCAAATGCTGGTATTGCACTGGCATCCTGAACGATAAATGCCATTAGGATTACAGCAATTATTAATCCTGCAAATTTTTTCATGTTGATTCTCCTTAGTCGTAAATTTCAATCCAGGTTAATGCCTGGTTAACCGGAACTATTTCACTTTCTTCTTCCGGAACCCCTAAATAATCTGCAACGGGTTTTACCAGTTTTTGATAATTTAACTCGGCTTTGAATGTAATCTTGCCAAGAGGAATATCTTCTGGCATTTGCCAGGTAAAAGTTTCAATTTTGGTTTCTCTTGGTCCAATACGATAATCTACACCCAATGAAGCTGTGTTCCATTGCATGATTGTCATAATGCCATTTTTATCAAAATAGGGCATTCTAAAAATTCTATCACCAATGGGTACGCCATCTCTTTGAACACCTTTGAAATTAGGATCTTTTTTAGGGATACCCATATCAACATATGCAAGTTCATCAGAAGCAATGGTGTATTCTTCACCATCAAATCCCTTTTGGTCAACGGGTAAATGATACACTTTACCGTTTTCGTCTGTGGCTGTTACATGCAGCCACATGATGCGGTCTTCAACTGAACCTGTTGGTACTTTGTGTCCTGCTTTGCCGTTAAATAACTGTACTTTGACAACTACTTTTTCATCGTATTCATATTCCCGTTGTTCGGGATGAATGCGCAATTCAATTACACCGCCAACTTTACCGGGATCATGTGCGCCATGGAACAGATGTTGAGCAACCATACTTTCTTCTGACATTTTAGCATTTTTGCCCAACGCTTTTGGCATATGACATTGATGACAAGGTACACCTTCTTTAGAATAGGGACCATCTTCCCACTCAAGCTGGGTTGATTTAACCCAAATTCCTACCGGGTTTTTTTCATTATGGCAAGCTCCACAGAATTTAGCTTCTCCATAAATGTCTTTGGCTTGGGTAACATGGTGAGGCGAAACAAGACCAGGTTTTGTACCATATTTTGTCCTGCCAGGATCTGAATAAAAGTTGAAATTAAAATTGGGTTCGTCTTTAAATCCTGTAATTGTGTGGCAAATATCGCAATGCACACTTTCGTTCGCTCGGGTATTTTCAGACGGACGGGGAGGAGTTACATCGCCGGCCAGGAATGCCATAGGTGTATGGCAGCCATTACAGCCATCTACCGGACCTTTGAAACTTGGATCAACCTCTGCATGTGCTACAGCGAGGTCAAAATATTCGATTTCATCCCAGTGATGTGTATACGCCTGAGACATCATTGCCTGGGTCCACTGCATATAAATATCTACATGGCAGCTATAGCAAGCTTTGGGATTTTCATAATCGTCGTAAGAACGTGATCCCAGAGCCTCTTCGCCAGCAGTTTGGCCCAGAGTTAACGATATAGAAATTAACAATAAAAATACAATACGCATTAATTGTAATTTCATGCCGCACCTCTCTAATGGTTTACTTCATGATTAAGAACAGAATAAACGTCTGGTTAGCATACAAATTTTTCCCTAATGAACAATGTAGGTTAAGGAATTACAAAATAAAAAGCAAGAGAAATTAGTTACTTGTTTCAAAATTGATGATCCATTCAGCAATTTTTAACAAATTGGTAGATGCATAATCTGCTTCAAGTTTTGCTTTAGCTTGATCTGCATTTTTGTAATCAATAAGTTTTAAAATGCTTCTGCAGTTGGCACTATGCCCGGCCTGAATATCTGCAATCTTGTCACCAATAACAAAAGAGGAGCTAAGCGAAAGATTGTGTTCATCTCTTGCTTTGTAGATCATTTGAGGAGAGGGTTTACGACAATTTTCCAATGGATTTGCGGGATCATCATAACAACAATATATCCCCTGTATAAGATTTGTTCCCAATAATTCAAGCAATCGCTTATTAACAGAAAGAACCTGGTCTTTAGTGATAATACCTCTGCCAACGCCAGATTGGTTTGTTATAATAAATTGTTTAAAATTAAATGTATGCAATAGTGTTAATGCTTTTACGGTATTGGGTAAAAGCTTTACTCTTGATGGGTCCCCATTATAAGGTACATCGTATACGAGTGTGTCGTCTCTGTCCCAGAATATTGCTTTATGCATCGCGCTCGAAACTTGCCAAAAGTTCTTCAATTGTTAGGGTTGCAGTTCCCACTTTGCCTACAACAACACCGGCAGCATGGTTTGCTAATTGAGCAGCTTCATAACTGTTAAGTCCAGCTGCAAGTGCAGAGGTGAAAAATGCAATAACCGTATCACCCGCACCAGATACATCATAAACTTCAATTGCTTTTGTAGGAGTATGAAAGGGGGGATAGCCTGCTTGAAAAAGTATTAATCCCTCTTCACCTAGCGTAACTAATAGCAGGTTGGTTTTCCATTTCTCCAGTAAAATATCACCTACTTTTAACAAGGTATCTCTTGATTCATCCAGGGGAACACCTGCAGCAGCATATGCTTCTGAACGATTCGGTTTAACAAGTGTAACGCCTTCCCAAATCAATGGATTTTGTGGATTGGGATCAATAGTTATGATTTTTTTATTATCAGCTGCAATTTTAATAACTGAATCAACAAAATCCTGAGTTATAAAACCTTTACCGTAATCTTCAATAATAATTGCTGAAACAGTAGGGATTATTTTTTCAATTTTTTTAATCAGGTTATTTAGTTGTTCTTGTGGAATTTGATAACTGGATTCACGATCTACTCTAACAACCTGCTGATGTTTGGCAATGATACGGGTTTTTACAATTGTTTCATAATCCTGAACAGCAGCAATGCCATCGGTAGCAATTCCCGAGGTTTTTAAATTACCCAGCAGTTTTTTGCCGTTAATATCCTGGCCAATAATACCACACATTGTAGATTGGATGCCAAATTGAACCAGGTTTCTGGCTACATTCGCTGCACCGCCAGGATATGCAGATTCATTGGTTACCTGAACAACAGGAACAGGAGCTTCAGGGGATATTCTGCTGACTTTGCCCCAAATAAACTGGTCCAGCATAATATCGCCAATGACCAGAATATGCTGTTGCTGCATTTTTTTTATAAATTTTGCAACCTGTCGAGCGTTGTATTTTTTCATATCATTTCCAAATTTTTATCTAGTATACTAAATAGACCTCAAACTGTCAAGTTTTAATTATTGTTGTATTAATAAAAATAACTTGACATGTAATATATATTGTATTAACTTCTATATGTAAATTACATATAGAGGTATTAATGAATAATTTTTCCAATAGAGATGCAACAGGATGTGGATGTTATCGTGGAAGACGAGCACGTTGGATTGAACCTTCAATTTTATATTTATTGTGGGAACATTCCCGTCATGGATATGAATTGATGAATGATTTACCTACTGTTGGCTTTTTTGATGAAACTGCTGATCCTGGTGCTATTTACAGAATGCTCAGGCATCTGGAAGATAATAAAATGGTTGAATCAGAGTGGGATACATCCGGTTCTGGACCAGCAAAACGACTCTATACAATTACACAAAATGGCAGAGATAATTTAATGCTATGGTTTGAAACTTTGAAAAGCCACCAGACAGCATTGAATGATTTTATTGAAAAAATTAAAGATTTAAAATAAAGGTTATTATTATGAAGATTGCAATTACAAGTACCGGTTCAGACTTGTCAAGCTCTGTAGATGAACGTTTTGGAAGGGCAAAAGGTTTTGTGATTTATGATACCGAGAATAACACTCTAGAGTTTGCAGATAATGATCAGGTATTAAATACTCCTTCTGGTGCAGGCATTCAAGCTGCTAAACATGTAACGGATCTACATGCTGATGTTTTATTAACCGGTCATTGTGGACCGAAAGCGTTTCGTGCTTTGAATGCAGCAGAGGTCAAGATATACACCGGAATTAAAGGTACAGTTCAAGATGCCTTGAATGCGTTTAATGAAAATAAATTGGAATTGGCATCTGATGCTGATGTAGAAGGTCATTGGGTATAAATAACCGAGGAGCATGAAATGCCAAATGGTGATGGTACCGGGCCTGTTTCTGGTACTCAAGGAAAAGGACAGGGTAAAAGAATGGGTAATTCCGGAGGTAGTAAAGGAAAATTTGCTGGTTCTGAAGGTAATTGTATTTGTCCTGCTTGTGGAAAAATGATTACTCATCAACGTGGTGTACCTTGTTCGGAAACCGAATGTCCTGATTGTGGTGTAAAAATGAAGAGACAAAGGTAAATATTACATATGAATATAGTAATTGCTAGCGGTAAAGGGGGGACAGGTAAAACACTTGTATCAACCAATCTTGCAGCTGTGTTGGATGAAAAACAACAAGTACGGCTTTTGGATTGTGATGTAGAAGCCCCCAATGTTGACATATTTATGAATTCTCTGGTAGAATCAGAGAGTCCTGTAAATCTGTTGGTTCCTGCTATTGATCACCAGAAATGTAATTTGTGTAATCAATGCGGTCAGGTTTGCGAGTTTAATGCAATTTCTGTTTTTGGGAAACAGGTTTTGGTTTTTCCTGAATTGTGCCATGCCTGTGGAGGCTGCACAATTGCATGTCCTGAGAATGCTATAACGGAGCGTGAACATGCCACAGGTATTGTAAAATCCGGAAAAAGTGGTTCTATCAAAGTTGTATCCGGATTACTAACAATTGGTGAAGCAAAATCACCTCCTGTAATTAATGCAGTTAAAGAGCATATTGATAATAATGCAATTAATATAATTGATTCTCCTCCCGGTACTGCCTGCCCGGCTGTTGAAGCAATGAGGGATGCGGATTATATCATTCTCGTTGCAGAAGATTCTCCATTTGGATTCAATGACCTAAAACTTGCGGTTAAGGTTGTAAAAAAATTAAACATCCCCTTTGGAATTGTATTGAACAAAAGCGATACCAATTATCCAGATGTCAAGAATTATGCTTATGAAAATGATATTCCGATCCATATAAAGATACCCCTTGACAGAACCATTGCCGAGTTGTATTCGAAAGGTGAATTGTTAATTCATACAATTCCTGCATTTAAACTTTCGTTCCTTAAATTATTTGAACAAATAGAAAATAGATTGAAATCATGAAAGAAATAATAATAATAAGCGGTAAAGGTGGTACGGGCAAGACTTCTGTAACAGGCGCTTTTGCTTCATTAATAAGTAATGCAGTACTTGCTGATGCTGATGTTGATGCTCCGGATTTGTTTTTATTGTTGAATCCATCTAATCAAAAAATATATTCTTTTTCCGGCGGTAAAACCGCTGAAATAGATAAATCGCTATGTACTGAATGTGGTAGATGTCAGGAGGTTTGTAGATTCAATGCAATTACCTCTGATTTCGCTGTCGATCCATTGGCCTGTGAGGGCTGCGGTGTTTGTGTTTGGAATTGTCCATCAGATGCAATAAATTTCAAAGAAAGAATAAATGGCGAATGGTACCAGTCAAGTTCAAAACAAGGTCTTACATTTATTCATGCCCAGCTTGAACCCGGTGAAGAAAATTCGGGTAAACTGGTTACCTTGGTTAGAAATGAAGCCAAAAAAGTGTGCGAAGAAAGTGATTGTTCATTAATCCTGACAGATGGGCCACCAGGAACCGGTTGTCCGGTTATAGCTTCTCTTGGGGGTGCTGATATTGCTCTTGTTGTAACTGAACCTACATTATCCGCAATACATGATATGAAAAGAGTTTTGGAACTTGTAAAGCATTTTGGTGTATATCCATTGGTAGTAATAAACAAATATGATATAAACTATGAACTTTCTGGCAAAATTTATAATTTTTGTCAGGAAAACGGAATAAAAATTGCTGGAAAAATACCATATCACACCGATATACTTTCTGCACAAAAAGCGGGAAAAAGTATTATTGAATATGGCAATAAACAATTAACTGATATATATAAATCCATATGGGATTCTGTATTAAAATCACTCAACTATTCAAATTGAAGCAGGGATAAAATATTATGAATCATGAACAAAATCCTGACAGAGTATTAGAACAAATTGAAATTGAAAAAACACTGGAAAGATTTAAACACAAAATACTGGTCTTATCTGGTAAGGGTGGAGTAGGCAAAAGTACTGTTGCAGCCAATCTTGCTATTTCACTGGGCCTCGATGGATATAAAACAGGCTTGCTGGATGTTGATTTTCATGGTCCCAGTATTCCAAAATTATTAGGTTTAGACAACGATAAAATGCAATCCGATGAAAACGGATTGATTCCCATGAAATATGGTAACAATTTAAAAGTTGTATCACTGGGAATGCTTTTGAAAAATAATGATGATGCCGTTATTTGGCGCGGTCCCATGAAAATGGGGGCTATACAGCAACTCATCAAAGATGTTGATTGGGGTGATCTTGATTTTCTAATAATTGATTGTCCTCCGGGAACAGGTGATGAGCCTTTATCTGTTGTTCAAATTATTAAAAATGCTACAGGCGCTATTGTAGTAACTACTCCTCAGGATATTGCCGTATCTGATGTGAGAAGATCAATCAGTTTTTGTGAGCAAGTAAATCTGCCTGTTTTGGGTGTTATTGAAAATATGAGTGGATTTGTTTGTCCGCATTGTCATGACAAAATCGATATCTTTAAATCCGGTGGCGGTGAAGAAATGGCCCAAGATATGGGCGTTAACTTTTTAGGCCAGATCCCATTAGAACCGGATATTGTAACTGCCAGCGATGAAGGCAGGCCTTATATATATTTTTACAACAAATCTGAAACTGCTAAAAAGATCCAGGCAATTATTGAAAAGATGGTAAACGCTTTGGGTGATGAATTACCGGAAAATGTCGCTCCAAAAGAAGAAAAAAAATCAATTGAACCTTTGCCAGAAAACATTGTTCGTTACGCAATTCCTATAAGTGATGGAAAATTGTGTATGCATTTTGGTCATAGTGAAAAATTTGCCTTTATTGATTTTGATAAAAATGAGAATAAAATTGTTAAAACTAAGGTTTTGAATCCACCACCTCACGAACCGGGTGTATTACCGGAATGGTGTCATGAAAATCAAGTACATACTATCATTGCCGGGGGAATGGGACAACGTGCACAAAGTTTATTTGAAGAGAAAAATGTGCATGTCATTACCGGAGCATCTGTTGATACTCCTGAAAATCTGGTAACCAGCCATGTCAATGATACACTTGAAACCGGTGACAATGTATGTGATCACTAGTTTATAATTTAAATTTTTTATTGAAAATCCTGTACTGTTATTGCGGTACAGGATTTTTTTTAATTTTTATTTGATAGACACACAAGAATTTGTATATTGTAAGTCAATAATAATAGTATTTTTATGCAAAGGTGTGTTTATGAATTTTCGCGCTTTTTTAGGTTTTTCGTTATTTTTTAGTGTAATTTCCATATTTATTTTAACCTCTTGTGGTACCGATACTTATGATAATTTGCAGCAAAAGATTGCAGAGGTAGACAGTATCTTGATTAAAGGCGTTCAATCCGGATTGTCAGATCATGATAGTTTACGCAATGAGCAAAAATTACTTGCAGAAAAATATACTGCTAAAATGAATCCTGAACAGGTTCCGGAATCAGATTTGTTTGCCGCAGCTCAATTGTATTATTTTTCCGAGCAATTTGATAAAGCAATTCAGGTTATGGAACGTAAATCTATAGATGATGCAGACATTGAATTTCTGGATCTGTTGTTTCAGTTGTATGTGTATGAAGGTGAAATTGACAAATCAGAAGACTTGTTTCAATCTCATATATTAGAAAAACAACCCCCAAAAATTGAAAACTATTATTCCTATATGCAATACGGATATATTGAAGAAGGCGAGTTTGAAAATGCCTTACGTGTTGTAGATAATGCAATTGAAAATGTTGACTCTACATTAACCGTCTCTTTGCTGCTGGATAAAGCCGAATTATTTATAACCATGAATGAATCGAAAAAAGCTCTGGAAATTATCAAACAGGCTGAATCCATAGATAACCTGACGCCTAATAATCTTAAAAAAATTGCTGCAAAACGACAATTGATTGAAATGGTCGGCAAACCTGCAACTGAACTAAAAGTTGATAAATGGTTAGGCTCTGATCCATTACCATTGGCATCTTTAAAAGGCAAAGTTGTTTTGTTAGACTTTTGGGCCCCCTGGTGTCCGCCTTGCAGAGATATACTGCCATTTTTACAATCTCTTTATGAGGAATATGGCGATCAAGGATTTCAGGCCATTGGAGTGACTCAATACTATGGGTATTTTAACCAACTTGGAAAAAATTTAAAAAACATTTCACCTGAACGTGAAGACGAATGGGTAAAAAAATTCAAAGAAAATATGAATATAACCATTCCAACAGCAATTTCAAATTCATCTGATGGTGCTGCAAACGCCAGAGCATTTGGTGTTTATGGAATACCGCACATGGTTCTAATTGATAAAAAAGGTAAAGTGCGATTGTACACAATAGGTTCAGGAAAATCTTCTGAAGAAAAATTGAAAAATGGCGTAATAGAATTATTGAAAGAAACGTTGTAACTGTAGTAATAGAAAGGGATTAGGATGAAAAGGGAGTATCTCGCTTTTGATATTGGTGCCAGTAGTGGTAGAGGAATTGTTGGAAGTCTTGAGAATGGAAAAATTGAATTAACAGAAGTGCATCGATTCCCTAATGTTCAGGTATTACTGTGGGGTCATTATTATTGGGATATTTTAAAGTTATTCGAAGAGTTAAAAGAAGCCTTATCTAACTCTATAAAAAAAGGTTATAAAAACATAACCAGTCTGGGTGTAGATACATGGGGTGTGGATTTTGGTTTAATTGGTCGTGATAATGTTTTGTTGGGAAATCCATATTCATATCGTGATTCCCGTACCAATGATATCATGGAAGAGGCCTTTAAAATGATGCCGGCGAAAGATATGTATAAATATACCGGTATCCAATTTATGCAGTTTAATTCTGTTTTTCAGTTATATAGCATGGTCAAAACCAGTCATCCATTACTACCTGTATCAGAAAAGCTTTTATTTACTCCTGATTTGTTAAATTACATGTTTACCGGAGAGATGGTTTCAGAGTATTCGATAGCCTCAACCTCTCAGTTGTTGAATGCTAACACCAGACAATGGGAACCCGAAATTTTTGCAAAACTCTCATTACCAATTGATATTATGCCGGAAATTGTAAAAACCGGAACCCGAATTGGTCCTATTCTAAGTGATATCGCTTCTGAAACAGGAGCATCTAATATAGATGTTGTAGCACCTGCAAGTCATGATACAGCAAGTGCGGTTGCCGCTGTACCGGCCAAAGGTGAAAACTGGGCCTATTTGAGCAGTGGTACCTGGTCATTAATGGGAATTGAAACCGCGTCACCATTGATAAATGATCTTACATTGAGCAGCAACTTTACCAATGAAGGTGGCATTAATGATACAATCCGTTTCTTGAAAAATATTATGGGAATGTGGTTGTTAAATGGATGCCGTAAAGAATGGATTGATAATGGTATTTCAGCTGATTTTGGAGTATTGCTAGAGAGTGCAAAATCGGCTACTCCGTTTAAGGCAATCATTCACCCTGATGATCCCATATTTTTAAATCCGCCAAACATGATCAAAGCCATATGTGAATATTGTTCAAATAAAAATCAACCGGCACCGGAAACACCCGGCGAGTTTACCCGAACTATTTTGGAAAGTTTGGCGTTAAAATATCGTTATGTGATTGAAATAATTAATCAGATCAGTGACAGTAAAATTACAACATTGCATATTGTTGGTGGTGGTTCTCAAAACGAATTGTTGAATCAATACGCGGCAAATGCATGTGGAATTCCTGTTGTTGCCGGTCCAATCGAAGCGACTGCCATTGGTAATATTATGGTCCAGGCAATTACCGCTGGAGAAATTGGTTCAATAGAAGAAGGACGAGAAATTGTTAAAAATTCTTTTGAAATGAAGACTTTTGAACCACAGGAAACAGTCATGTGGGATGAGGCATATCAAAAATATAACCATTTATTTAAATAATAGAGAAATGCAAGGAACCGGTAATTTTTTTAAACGTATAATTTAAAATATTAATAATTTCATTCTACCTGGAGTTCAATATGCCCAAAGTATTGTTGGTCTTTTGTACTTTAATTTTATCAGGTGTTGCCATTGCTGAAAATGACGACAAGCAGAATGTACCGGTTCCTGAATCCTTGAATAATTATTTAAATATCGACAGTTTAAAACAACATCCAAAGATACTGGTACCCGATTTCTACAAACATCGATACCAGAATAAAAATCATATCACAATTCCTTCATTGCCTGTTGATCCTCAAGTTGATAAAAATATGCCAAGAATGGCTCTTGATCCGCAAGTTGATGCTAAAATTCTACGAGTTTATCCTCACGTTGGAACTGGATTGTTAAAACCTTTACCTGATCAGCTCGAACAATTACCTTTTAAGTATAAATTTAAACATTTACCGGAAATGAAATGATGTTAAGACGATTTGTGTTTATTTTATTGCTGTTAATTATATCAAATACTTTTGCTATGGATAAGATCATTAAAAAAACAGCAATTGTTAATGCTCCTTTAGATTCAGTTTGGAATGTCTGGACAACTAATGAGGGCGCTAAAACCTTTTTTGCGTCTGATTGTAAAATTGAAGCCAGGGTAGGGGGCGCATATGAATTGTATTTTGATACATCTGCAGAAAAAGGTTCCCGAGGAAGCGAAGGTTGTATTATAGAACAAATAAAACCTGTAAGTCTTTTGGTATTTACCTGGAACGCTCCACCACATTTATCAAATGTTCGCAAAGAACATACCCGGGTAACTGTGAATTTTGAACCTGTTTCCGAAAATGAAACCCGGGTTATGCTTGAACATACTGGCTGGAAAGATGGGGAAGAGTGGCAAAAGGCTTACGAGTATTTTGATGCAGTTTGGGGCCAGGTAGTACTTGCCCGTTTACAATATCGTTTTGTTAACGGTCCAATTGATTGGAACAATCCACCACCTATGTAAATGTTGCCCTTTCTCTATTAAAGAGAAAGGGCTTTATGCTATAACTGTGATTGCAAAGATACAAAGAAATTACGTTCCGCAGCTGGTATATAATAACCTACACCATCCCAAGTATAACCTGAAAGTTCATATTTTTCATCAAGTAAATTGTTCACATGTACGGACAAAGACAAGTGTAATGGACCAAAGTATTGGGGTAATTTTGCATGAGCAGCAAAATTAACAACATTGTAAGGATCAATTGCAAGTTCATCGTTCTGTGAATTATCCAAAAAGATTTTTCCTACATGTTGCAGTGATAATGAGGCAGATATGGGGCCCAATGATTTTGAAATACCTGCATTCATCATCATTTTGGGGAAATTAGCAATAGTATTTCCGCTTCTGTCTTTTTGAATGTTACCGCTATAATCCTCATTCCAAAGATATTCTATATAGTCTACAAAATAGTTATCATTATATGAACCGTTCAGAGAAATCATGAATTGAGCAGGTAATAAATGTTTCATTTCTAACTCAATGCCTCTATGTACAGATTTATCGGCATTACCATAAATGGGATAACCATCGTCAGTTATACCACCAGTTGCTACAATTTCATTTCGAAAATCCATCCAATACGCATTCAATTTAAATCTTGTATGTTCGAATTCATAACCGAATCCGGATTCAAAATCATACAAGGTTTCTGCATCAATATAGGGATCCTCATAAATCCCTTGTGCCGGATTTATAGTTTTGAACAGGGGAATAGCTCCGGTATCGTCTGCGTCATAGATATCCCCATCTTTGGGTTCACGTTTAGCTACAGAAAAATTACCAAAAATGTTCATCTGCTTGTTAATATTATAGTTTAAACCCAATCTTGGTGTTATGAAATTGTAATTCAATTCATAGCTATGACCATAAAAGGCACCCATTTCTTCCTGATCAAAATCAAAAGCAATGTGTTGAAATTGCAAATCTGCTTTCAAGAATAAATCTGGTGTTATTTCAAACAGATCGTTTATATAAACTGCTGCCGAGTTTTTATCTATGTTATGTTTATAATAAATATGCCCAGGTTGTATACCCGGAGACATCTGATTTGCCCAAATCACTTCACCCCAGTGATGTGATTTGAATATGCTGAATTCGCCACCTACAGAGATATTGTTTCTGCCGGCAATGTATTCGATACGAGGAATCCAACCGTATTGTGATTTATCCACCCATTTCTGTCTTACCAGATCGGTTTCACTGATCGTAGTATTCCCCATTGAAAATTCTAACATATTGTAATCAGTTAAATTCTCACCGGATTTTAGTTGTTCGTAATAACCATCACCTTTAACATGAAACATGGTGGATGTCAGTTTGAAATTATCTGCAGGTGTCCATTCGTTAATTAATTGATATTGCGGTTGATTAAAGTTGTCTGCCGCACCTTTGTATGTATCATAGTTTAATCGGTGATTGTCTTCAAGTTCTTCTTTAGTGATACCTTCCCAGGCAAAATGTGCTTTCATGGGGCCGCCAAACAAATTGACAGTAGTTGTGAAATTTTCATCATATCTGGAAGCACTAAAGAAATAGGACCATGAATCGACCCATGAATTGTCCCGATATCCATCTGTTTTTACTTTGGAAAAACGACCATAAAATGAATATGTATTGTCAACCAGGCCTGAACCAAAAGCAAAAGTGTGTTTTCGTGTGTTGTAGCTGCCTGTTCCGGCTGTATACCGTAGATATCTTTCATTGCCTGCTGATTCTGTACGAATATTTACAGAACCCGCTAGTGCGCCAGTTCCATAGAGTGAATTGGCAACACCCCGTTGAACCTGTATGTCCTGCACGTTTGCACTAATATCCGGTAGATCATAGAAATATGTTATATGGTCAAGCGGATCATTCAAAGGAACATCGTTAAGCGTAACACCTACTCGTGTTGCATCAAAACCACGCATTTTGACTTCCGAATATCCCAATCCGCTGCCTGTATACGAATAAGCATAAACACCCGGAACATCGTTGAGCAGCAGTGGGATTTCCTGTGCCCAGTATTTATCATCAATTTCTTTTTCAGTTAAATCTGTAAATGCAACCGGGCTCTTGCGGTTCTCTGCGCGTAATGCGGAAACAGTAATTTGTTGCCCTTCAATAATGCGGGGATAAAGCGTGAATAATACCTCTATATCGCGGGTTGCAAGGTTGATATTTTGCTTGGACACCTTGAAACCAATGTGGTTTACCACCAATTGATAGTTACCGGGAGGGATATTGTTTATAACAAATTCTCCATCGTCGTTTGTGCTGGAGCCCAGATTTGTTGATGCAATCATAATATTTGCACCAATAACCGGAGTTTTTTCTGTAGCGTGAATAATTGTACCACGGATTGTGGCCGCGTGAACTGTAGTGAAGCAGAGTAGAGTAGAAAACAAGATCAAAAGTTTTACAGTTTTTGTTAACATTTGTCCTCCTAAAATGAAAAAACCGATTTCCTTTTAGGAAAACGGTCCAGCATTTTAAAAAGATAAAATGTTTTACCGTTTCCCTACGCTAGTATTAACCAGGTCAGGTTCTTAGGGTGTAATCTCAGGTCTTAGGGACCACCCCTAACGGATAAACAAAGATACGAAATAATATTTAAAACGCAAATGAAAAATAAAAATACATTCTATAGACTTGCATTTCAAGTCCAATATTCATAAATTAGATAACTGAAAATTTAGGAGGAGCCTTGAGTTCATTATCTGAAATATTGACCCCATTTAAAAGTGATCGATTAATTGAATGGTATACCGATCTTGTAGAATTGTGGCACAATACGGGTCCGCTGGAACCGGAAGACCATCATTCTCCCAAAGGTATGACCCAATGGATCCATTATAATAATTTTACAATCTGGCATTATGAAGATGATGCTCGCAGAACAGATGTAGAAGATGCTGTTATTGTAGATTGTAAACGTCATATTGATAAATATAATCAAATCCGCAACGATTCAATTGAACGTGTTGATATATGGATTGATACTGTTTTACAAAATGCCGGTATAGAACCGGATAATAATATTGAATCCAATTCTGAAACACCGGGCAGTATCATTGACCGTCTTTCAATAATCTGTTTAAAGATTTTTCATATGCAGGAAGAGGTTGAACGTAAAGATGCGGATAAAGAGCATCAGGATTTATCTAAAAAGCGTCTGGATGTGTTAAATGAACAACGCGATGATCTTGGCAGAGCATTGGATAAATTAATGTTAGATTTACGCCAGGCACGTAAGCGTCACAAGATTTATCGTCAATATAAAATGTACAACGACCCCAGATTTAATCCTGCATTGTATAAAAACAAATAAAACAAGGAGAGATTCTCGCATGCAAATTCAATTGGATTATGGAAAAACCGGATTAAAAGTTGACGTACCTGATAAAAACTTGTTAAAAATACTTTCCATGTCCGATTCTGAACCCATATCAGATACCTATATAGAAATCACCAAATCTTTATTGAGACCCATAGGGTATGACAGATCTTTTTTTGATATGGCACGCGGGAAACAATCCGCTTGTATTCTTATATGTGACATTACCAGACCGGTTCCCAATCGTTTGATTTTACCACCTCTTTTAAAAACCTTGCATGCTGCAGGCTTATCTCATGATGATATATTGATTCTCATTGCAACGGGTATCCATCGTCCCAATTTGGGTGATGAATTGATTGAACTTGTAGGTGATGAAATTGCTTCAAAATACCATATAAAAAACCATGAAGCAACCAATCTTAAATCACACGAGTTCTTGGGTAAAACCAGTAAAAATACCGATGTATGGATCGATAAACGTTTTGTAAATGCCGATTTTAAAATTGCTACCGGCTTTATTGAACCTCATTTAATGGCTGGTTTTTCAGGTGGCCGAAAACTGGTAGTACCTGGAATTGCAAGTATTGAAACTGTCAAAGTGATGCATGGACCAGAGATATTGTCCCATGACAATGCTCGCGAAGGTGTAATTGACGGTAATCCCTTTCATGAAGAGGCGTTAGAAATTGCAAAAATGGCCGGAGTGGATTTTATTGTAAACGTAGCTTTGAATGAGCAAAAAAAAATAAGTGGTATTTTTTCAGGTGAACTAGATGCCGCTCATAAAGCAGGTATTGATTTTGTTAAATCACATGTACGGGATACTATACCTGAACCCGCTGATATTGTAGTAACTACATCTGCCGGGTATCCACTGGATGCAACATATTATCAAACCATTAAAGGAATGACTGCCGCACTTCCATTAGTTAAAGAGGGTGGAACCATAATAATTGCTTCTGAATGTAGTCAGGGAGTAGGAAGTGATCATTTTACCAAACTCGTTCAGGACTTTAAAGACTTGGATGAATTTTCCCAAAAACTATTTTCACCGGATTTTTTTGTAATTGATCAATGGCAATTTCAGGAATATGTTAAAGTAACCAGAAAAGCCAACGTAATTCTTGTTTCCAATGGTTTGTCTGCTCAGCAAAAAGACAGTATTCATGTCAATTGGGCAGAAACCGTAGAACAGGCTATTGAACAATCTATGCAAAAATATGGTGAAAATGCAAAAATTGTGGTTATACCAAAAGGGCCTTATATACTCGCTGACATTGAATAATAATTCATTTTTCTACTTTTCTCCGGAACAAATCGCTTCAAAAAAACGTTATATATACATATAAAAACAATAGTTTATTACAATTGTTTACAATTGTTGAATTGTGCTTTAAAGCATTATTTTATACATTGTATTGTCAATAAACAAACTAATATGTTTTTGATGTTTAAATATATATTAAATGATCTGTATTTCGGATAAGGAGGTAGAGTTAGATGACAAATTTGAATTCTATTAACACTCTCGACGCCCTTAAAGTATCAATACAATGTGAAGCAGACATGCAATTATATTATACAAAAGCTGCTTCGCTGGTTAAAAGTGATGATGCTGAAGCAATACTACATGGTCTTTCAGAAAAAGAGGAAAAGAACAGACAGAGGTTGATCAAGACATATAGTAAAACCAGTGGTAAAAAAATATTATACTTGAACCTCGGCAAGAAACATAAATTGAGTTCTTTGTTGAAATGTGGTGATGATCCAAATGATGCAGTAAGAACAGTTAAAAAGAATGAAAAAGAGCTCAAAGATTTTTATCAATTGGTTTCACGTCGTTTAGTAGAGTCTGAATTACGTCAATTGTTTCGTGATTTGGCAATGGAACGTGAGCAACATTTAGCACTTTTAGAATCTTCATTCGCAGAACCCCTGAATCTGGATATTGACCCAGCAGATTTGGAAGAATCGGATGAATATATTGAAAACAAGGTATCATCTGAACAAGATGCCTGATAATTTACCTTTTCCCATTATTAGCCTCTGTATTTATACAGGGGCTTTTTTTTTGACTACCTGCTTTTTTGAATATTGAAATCCTTGATTTTATCATTAAAAAAAATTACTTTATATACTTGGATTTAACTAAATTAAAGGTAAATTTTTATGAATACAATATATCTGGACCATCATGCGACGACCCCTGTTGACAAAGAGGTCCTGGATGCAATGATGCCATTTTTTACTCATGATTTTGGTAATGCATCGAGCAATACTCACGAATATGGACATATAGCACGCTCTGCCGTTGAAAACGCAAGGCTTCAAACTGCTAAATTAATTGGTGCAAAAAGTGCAGATGAGATTATTTTTACAAGCGGTGCTACCGAATCTGACAATCTCGCCATTAAAGGTGTAGCTGAGAAATATGCTGATACCAAAGGCCGTATCATAACCATAGCTACTGAACATAAAGCGATACTTGATACTGTTAAGCGCCTTGCCAAACAAGGATATGATATTCAATATGCCAAACTTGATGAATATGGTCTGGTTGATCTTGAACATTTAAAATCATTAATCAATGACAAGACGCTGTTAATATCGATTCAAGCGGCAAACAGTGAAATTGGTACTGTACAGCCTTTGCAGGAAATTGGCGCAATTTCCCATGAAAAGAATATATTATTTCATACAGATGCGGTTCAGGCTTTGGGAAAAATTGAAATTGATGTTGTACGAGATAATATAGATATGTTATCAATTTCCGGGCATAAAATGTATGGTCCCAAAGGTGTAGGTGCACTGTATGTTAAAAAAGGCATTAAACTGGTAGCCCAAATTGACGGTGGCGGCCATGAACGGGGTATGCGCTCTGGCACTTTGAATGTTCCCGGTATTGTGGGATTGGGCAAGGCCGCTGAAATTGCCAAAAGAGATATGAAAAAGAATGTTGAACAATTGCTCGCGTTGCGTGAAAAGCTGGCCAAAGGCATTGAAGCCAACCTTGATCATATAAAACTGAATGGTCATCCTGAAAAACGCTTACCCAACAATCTGAATTACAGTTTTGCCTATGTTGAAGGTGAATCTTTGATCCTTGCCTGCCGTGATGTCGCTCTGTCATCCGGCTCTGCTTGTACATCCGCTTCTTTGCAATCGTCTTATGTATTGCATGCAATCAATGTACCTGATTCTTTGGCGCATTGCTCTATACGCTTTGGTCTGGGTAAAATAAATACCAGTGAGCATGTTGATTATTTGATAGATTTATTGACAAAAAATGTAAAAAAACTTCGTGAAATGTCACCCTTGTACGATCTGGCCAAAGAAGGCGTTGATATTGATAAAATGACCTGGTCAGATCATTCACATTAAAATAGGTGTTGTTATGGATGCATGGAATGAATATACAGAAAAAGTAATGGATCATTACGAGAATCCCCGCAATGTTGGTGTTGTTGATGAAGCCAACGGGGTAGGAGTTGTTGGAAATCCTGCCTGCGGAGATGTAATGAAATTATCTATTCATGTTGAAAATGATATCATTACTGATGTAAAATTTAAAACTTTTGGCTGCGGTGCTGCTATTGCAACCAGTTCAATGGTTACTGAAATGGTTAAAGGCAAAAATCTGGATGAAGCCTTGAAAATTTCCAACAAGGCAGTTACAGAAGCATTGGGTGGTTTGCCTAAAGTTAAAATGCACTGTTCTGTACTTGCTGAAGATGCACTAAAAGCAGCCATTGATGATTATCGTAAAAATTTATCGTCTGATAAAGACGCACAGGGAGAAAACAATGAGTGAGTTGAAATTATACATGGTTTATCATCTAGGTGGTAAATCATGCTGCAATATCCGTGTTGCTGAATCAGCAGAGGAAGCTATGACCGGTTGTTTAGATCATTCTAATAAACCTAAACCGGAAGATGCTGAGATGAGTAACTGTAAAGCAGAAGAAGTAAAAATTAATGGTTACAAGATCACTGTTGAAAAGTTATAATTGATCGCCGGAGACACATTATGAAACCTGTTGAAATTAAAGAAAATATTTACTGGATAGGCGCGCTTCACCCAGATTTAAGGGTGTTTGATATTATTATGGAAACCAAAAACGGTACAACATATAACAGTTATTTGATCAAAGATGAAAAAACAGTTGTTATTGATACCGTAAAAGAAAAATTTGCAGATGCATATATGCAAAACTTGTCTCAACTTGTTGATCCCAAGGATATTGATTATATCATTATTCAGCATAACGAACCTGATCATTCCGGCAGTTTATTAAAGCTGCTTGATGCTGCACCCAATGCTCAAATTATATGTGCAGGACCAGCGGTGAAATATGTTAACAATATTGTCAACCGTGAAGTGAATATCAGAAAAGTTAAACAAGGCGAGACTCTGGAACTGGGTTCAAGAACGCTTACATTTATCCCTGCACCATTTTTACACTGGCCGGATACAATGATGACTTACCTGGAATCGGATAAAATACTGTTCCCCTGTGATGTATTTGCTACTCATTACTGTGATCCACATTTATTTAATGATTTGATTAAATATAATTTTTCTCCCGATTATAAATATTATTTCGATTGTATCATGCGTCCTTTTAAAAAGAATGTACGCAACATGCTTGAGAAAATTAGTGATTTGCAAATTGAAACCATAGCACCATCACATGGACCTATATTGCGCCAGGATCTGGATATCTTTATAAATGCATATGCAAAATGGTCTGAACCTGCTCCGGAAAACAATCCACCCAAAATATTAATGTATTATGCTTCAGCACATGGCAATACAGAAATTATGGCAAATAAAATTGCAGATGGCGCAAGAAATAAAGGCGCTGATGTTGCTGTTTATGATACAACAGATTTAGATCCCCTGACACATCTTGACCAAATTGAAAATGCAGATGCGTTATTGTTTGGTTCAACAACAATCAATAATAATGTTGTTAAACCCGTCTGGGATGTATTGAACAGTTTGGTGACCCTGGATTTAAAGGGCAAGATTGCCGGTAGTTTTGGATCTTATGGATGGAGTGGCGAAGCTGTTCCTCAGCTTGACGAACGGTTGAAAACCATGAAATTCAAGGTTCCGTATGAAGGGGTGACAGCTGTATTGGTTCCCAGTGACGAGGAATTGCAAAACTGTTATACATTCGGCGAACAAATCGCCGGTGAACTCTTTTAATAATACAGTGAGGTTAGAGTGGAGTTTTTAAAGGAAATAAATGTTCTGGACAAAGGATTTGTAAAGCTTGTTGATTTTATGGGTGGTGATAATGCCGTAGTTCAAGCTGCACGCGTGTCTTTTGGAAAAGGAGTTACCAACGACGAACGTGATAAAAAGCTGTTATTTTTTCTCATGGCAAATCATCACGAAACTCCATTTGAACATTCTGTATTTAAATTTCACATCAAATGTCCTATTTTTGTGGCAAGACAGTGGTTCAGACACAGAATCTCGAGTTATAATGAAATATCCGGTCGTTATGCAGAGATGAAAGAAGAATTTTGTGTTCCGGATGTATTGCGTTCGCAAAAGGCCCGCAATTATAAATACACAGAGGTTGAATCTGAATTAAATGCTGAATTGCTGGCTAAAATTGAAAAGCATTTTCAGGATTCTTATGAACTCTATCATGAACTGCTTGAAAAGGGTGTTGCAAAAGAACATGCACGTATTGTATTACCCTTGTCTTTATATACACAATTTTACTGGACGATCAATGCTCGCTCGCTTATGAATTTCCTGAATCTTCGCATGGATGATCATGCTCAATATGAAATTCGCGAGTTTGCAAATGCTATAAATGAAATGTTTGGTGAATATATGCCCTGGACTCAGGAAGCATTTGGCAAGTATATTGTCAACAAGGAAACCTGGGATCAGGATTGATCAATAAAATATACATGGTATTATGAAAATATATAAAAGAAGACCCCATTGGTTAAAAATTAAGCTGCCGGGTGGCAATGATTATTCCAAGGTGAATGAGATCATACAGGATGAAAACCTGTTTACTGTTTGTCAAAGTGCCAGATGTCCTAATCAGGGAGAGTGTTGGAGTCGCCGTACTGCAACATTCATGATTCTAGGAGATATTTGTACACGTAACTGCCGTTTTTGTGCAGTGACAACCGGAAAACCCGGCGAGCTGGATGCTGATGAGCCCAGACGTGTTGCAAATGCAGTTAAAGCACTGGATTTACGATATGCAGTTGTAACTTCGGTTACCCGTGATGATCTTGCAGATGGAGGTTCAGCCCATTTTGCAGAAACTATTCGCCTGATTCAGGAAAAGCAACCCGATTGTAAGATTGAAGTGTTGATCCCTGATTTCAAAGGGAATATTGAAGCTTTAAAAACTGTGCTCGATGCCGGCCCTGACATTTTGAACCACAATGTTGAAACCGTACCTTCATTATACAGCAAAGTAAGGCCGCAAGCAAATTACAAACAATCTCTTACTGTTTTAGAAAATGCTTTCAAGATGGGAGCTGTTACAAAATCTGGTATAATGGTTGGTGTGGGTGAAACACTTGACGAGATAGTAGATTTGATGAAAGATTTGCTGGCTGTTAATTGCAAAATTTTGACAATTGGTCAGTACTTGCAGCCAACAAAAGACCATTTGGCTATAGAACGGTTTGTTACTCCTGAAGAGTTTGAACAATATAAGCAAATTGGCCTGGGATTGGGATTTGATCATATCGAATCCGGTCCATTGGTTCGCAGTTCGTATCATGCGGATGAGCAGTATTCTGGTTGTGGAGCCGCAGCATGAAAAAGCCAATTGATTCTTATACAGAATCCAGTACACTGGCAATGCCAGAACATGCAAATACCATCGGTACTATTTTTGGTGGTCATTTGTTAAATCTGATGGATGAAACCTCTGCAATCTGTGCAAGGCGACATTCAGAAGCCAGGGTTACAACTGTTTCTGTCGAATCCGTTACATTCTTCAAACCCATACAGGTTGGTCACGTTATAACTGTTACAGCCATTCTTTGCAGAACATTTACCACATCAATGGATGTTCAGGTTGAAGTATGGGCCAGCAATACCTATAATGGAGATAAATTTTTAGCGGCCAAAGCCTATTTTATTATAGTCGGTATGACCAAAGATCACAAACCCTGCAAGTTACCGGAATTACACGCTGAAACCCCTGAAGAACTTAAAAGATGGGATCAGGCAGGTGCAAGACGTAAAGCGCGCAAAGAGAGACGAGAAAATAATTAAGGAAAAATCATGGCAATTCTTGATGTAATCTATTACGGTCATCCTACATTACGTACCGTTGCAGAACCTGTAAAACCCGAAGAGCTGGATGAGCAGTTTTTAAAAGATATGGTTGAAACCATGCATGAAAGAGATGGCGTGGGACTGGCAGCCAACCAGGTAAATGTATTAAAACGAGTTATTGTTGCTCATGATTTTGATAACACCTATATTCTTATCAACCCTGAAATTGTTGCGCACAGCGAATCCATGGAAGAAGGTGGTGAAGGTTGTTTGAGTTTGCCGGGTTTGCAGGCAAATGTGCCCAGATATACCAAAGTTGTGGTAAAAGCTTTGAACGAAAAGGGTGAACCTGTTGAAATTACTGCCAAAGGGTTGTTGGCAATAGTCATGCAGCACGAAATTGATCATTTAAATGGTACACTGTATATTGACAGAGCAGATCTTTCCACATTAGAGTGGATTGATAATGATGACCTTGAAGGCTTTCCTTCAAATAAACCTGTAACACTTGATGAAGTGGATCGGTTTTATGCTGAAAATCTTTATGAAGAAGATGAAGAACTTTATTTCAAACCACAAAATAAATCCTGAGGGTTAAAATGGATAGAAAAATTATATATAAAAGAAAACTTTCAAGCGACGAGGCAAATGGAAGATATGTAATGATTTTGCAAGACAGCTTGAAGCTTTTTCCAAAGCCTGATGTTTCTTTTCAGGTTGTTGTTAAAGATGAAACGTATGATTCAAAAATTTCAATTGTGAATTGTTGGTGCAGAGGTCCACAAAAGCCACATGTTCATTACAGAATAGACCTTACGCCATTTATCAAAACCTTTCGTCCACATTTTGGGCAAACGGTTACATTTGAGCGCGTAAAGGATTCTGTTTATAAATTATCCTGATTTTCCTACACTATTTCTAAAATTTCTAAAGTTTATGGAGTATTGAATCTATGCAGGCAATCATACTAGCTGCGGGTTATGCTACCCGTTTGTATCCACTAACAAAAGATCGTCCTAAACCTTTATTACAACTGGGTAATAAAACCCTTGTAGAATATATTCTTGATGATTTTGTAGAATTGAATTGTATTGATAAAGTATATATTGTTACCAATGATAAATTTTCATCTGTTTTTGAAAACTGGGCCAGTGAAATCAATGAAAAAAAGATTTTTCCCCAGTTTGATATTGTCATTGTAAACGATGGTACAGCCAGCAACGAAACCCGCTTGGGTGCCATTGCGGATATTCAATTTGTTGTTGATAAACACAAGATTGATAGTGAGCTTTTGGTTACTGCCGGTGATAATGTGTACAAATCATCGTTTGTAGATATGCTGGCCATGTATAGAGAAAAACAGGCTGATGTGGTGTTGGCACATCCTGTTGATAATCTGGAAAAGCTTCAACGTTCCGGTATAATGGAATTGGATGAAAACCAGCAAATTATTGGATTTGAGGAAAAACCCCAACAGCCAAAATCAAATTATGTAGCACCAGCATTTTATTTGTATAGAAAAGAAACATTACCTTTAATTAAAAAATATCTGGATGAAGGAAACAATCCCGATGCACCCGGCAATTTTACCGGCTGGCTGTATCAACAAAAACCGGTTTTTGCACATATTATGCAAGAAGCATATTATGATATTGGTACGTTAGAAGCCTATGAAAATGTGCAAAAACTATTCAGGTAATTTATCGAGGAGTTTGGGTTAACAAGAACTATGGAGGTTGAATGACCAGGGAAAAGGAATTAGCAATTGGTCTGGATCTGGGAGGAACATTTTTAAAATACGCTTTGGGCACAAAAAATGGTGAATTGATTATATCTCGCAAAACGCCAAGCAAAGCCCATGAAAGTATGGAAAAGATTTTTGAGGTAATTCTGGATTCTATTCAAGAATTGCTTGATGAAGCTGAAAAGATGGATACCAAAGTTATTGCAATTGGACTTGGGAGTCCCGGTGCTATCAATTTTGAAACAGGAAAACAAGTGGGTACGACTCCCAATTTACCCAAATGGGTAGATGCAGATATACGCGGGCAAATTGTGGGACGTTACAATATCCCCACATGGGCAGACAATGACGCCAATGTAATGGCCTTTGCTGAAGCACGACAGGGTGCTGCTAAAGGTGCTGCTTATATGATTGCTTTGACACTGGGCACAGGTATTGGCGGCGGTATTCTTTTAAATAATGAAATTTACCGGGGTTATAACTTTGCCGGTGCGGAAATTGGGCACATGTCTGTAGATTTGAATGGTAAACCATGTCCGTGTAATAATGTTGGATGTATTGAAAGATACGCTTCGGCAACCGGCATTGTAGAAACCTACTGTGAATTGAAAAGTATCCCTATTGATGGGATTAATACCGAATATATCTTTGCCAGGATTAAAGAAGGTGAAAAAGAAGCCGTAGAAACTTTGGAAATAACTGCCAAATACCTGGGTTTTGCACTTGCCAGTCTTGCAAATGTATTTAATCCGGAAGTATTTGTTATTGGCGGTGGAGTTTCAGATGCGGGCGATGAACTGATTGATGAGGTTTGGAAAGTATTGAGCAAGCATGCACTGGGCCCCAACCTGATCGGTCTGAAACTGAAACGTGCACAATTGGGTAATGAAGCTGGCATGGTAGGTGCCATGTGTCTGGCCGCTGAAATGTATGAAAAGCAGCAAAAAAATTGAGGGAAAAATGAAAATTCTTGTAGCCAACGTAGGCAGCACTTCATTTAAATTCAAATTGTTTGATATGGAAACCGAAGAGATACTTGCCAGCGGCAAGATTGAGAATATCGGTTATCCTGAATCCAAGATATCCATTCAGGCGTTGAATTCCGAGCAAAAGAAAACCGTGTCATTTAAAGGTTATACTGACGCTCTGCAATACTGTATCGATTGTCTTGTGGGTAATGACAAGGTATTAAAATCATTGAGCGAATTGGGTGCAATCGGTTTCAAGACTGTACATGGTAAAGGCATGATTGAATGCCGCGTTCTGGATGATAAGGTGTTGCAGGCCATGGAGGATTATGTATTTCTGGCCCCCGGCCCATAATCCACCATATATCAATGCCATCAAGAGTTTTCAATCGCTGGTGCCTGAAATCCCGTGTGTGGGATTGTTTGAACCGGCATTTCACAAAACCATACCTGATTATGCTTATACGACCGGTATTCCGTATGAACTGGAACAAAAGCACAGCATCCGTAAATATGGATTTCATGGAGCGTCACACCGGTTTATTTCACAATATGCTCCAACATTTGCCGGAATTGATCCCAATGACGCCAAAGTTATATCCTGTCATTTGGGTGGCAGCTCATCCATGTGTGCAATTAAAAACGGCGAGTCCATGGATACCAGCATGTCCTTTTCTCCGCAAAGTGGACTGTTAAATGCCAATCGCTGCGGAGATCTCGATCCGTTTATCCCATTGTTTTTGCAAAAAGAAGAAAACCTGAGTGTTGATGAAGTAGCCGAGCTGCTGCAATCGCAAGGGGGACTGTCAGGAATTGCCGGCGGTAACAAAGACGTTCTGCAAATTGAACTGGATGCCCTTGCCGGTGATAAACGCGCGCTGCTTGCCATGCAGACCTACTGTTACCGTGTAAAAACTTATATCGGTGCGTATTATGCAGTTTTAGGCGGCTGCGATGTATTGTCCTTTACCGGTGGTATAGGAGAAAAGAGCGCGCCATTCCGCAAAGAGATTTGTTCAGGACTTGAATGCCTGGGTATTGAACTGGATGAAGACCTGAATAACAGTGTGAAAGGAGAGGCGGTAATCTCTAAATCCTCATCCAAAGTTAAAATTGTAGTTGTAGAGACCAATGAAGAGCTGGTTGTTGCGCGTGAAGTCTATAAAGTGGTAAAATAATTTTTGTTTTTCCTCGTGCCCTGGCTCTGCCTGGGCACGGAAAACTCATTTTCGGTTCCGCGGCAGAGCCACGGAACCAGAGTATAAAGTTAAAATTGTAGTTGTAGAGACCAATGAAGAGCTGGTTGTAGCTCGTGAAGTGTACAAGAGGTGGTAAAATAGTATAGGCATAAAAGGGCCGGTTCCTGAGTAGGTCCGTGAAACGGACCGTATCGAAGGACAAGGCCCGGTTCTGTGCTCTTTTATCATGTTTCAAGTTTTTACTGATTACTGATCACTGACTACTGATTACTCTTTACTTACAGCTTACAGCTTTACCCCATCTCACATCTGACGTTTCACCTGACTTCTGACAACTGAATACTGACTGCTGACAACTAATCAACAAAAAAACCTTGCATTTAATAAAAATCAATGTTATATTCCTTTAATTAATTAAGGAAATGAAATGCTAAATTATACTGTACATCATCATCACCATTTGCACATAACCTAAATAGGTGGGATGACCAGTATATCTATAAAATAAATTTTTTTAATACAGCCCACCGAAATTTCGGTGGGCTTTTTTTTTTGTTTATGAATTAAATCAGGAGAATTGAATTATGGCCAGCCTCAGTACATTAGACGATACAGTTTTAAAGGTAGGTTTACCCAAAGGCAGCTTGCAGGATTCCACTTTTAGATTGCTTGAAAAAGCAGGATATTATTTTTCAGTCAGTTCACGTTCTTATTTTCCATCCATTGATGATGAAAACATCCAGGCGATTTTGATCCGTGCACAGGAAATTGCAAAATATGTTGAAGACGGTGTGTTTGATGTCGGTCTGACCGGACGTGACTGGGTTATGGAAAACCGCGCGGATGTGGTTGAAGTCGGCGAGTTGACTTATGCAAAAGCTACTATGCGTCCTGTTCGCTGGGTTTTGGCTGTACCCAATGATTCCGATATCAAGAGCGTTAAAGATCTTGAAGGTAAACGTATTGCTACTGAAATTGTGCAATTAACCCAGGATTATCTTGAAAAAAATGGTGTTAATGCTGAAGTTGAATTCTCCTGGGGAGCGACAGAAGTTAAAGCTCCTACACTGGTTGATGCAATTGTTGAAGTAACCGAAACCGGAAGCTCTTTACGCGCAAACAATTTACGAATTATTGATACACTTTTAGAATCCCGTACTTTGATTATTGCCAATAAAGAAAGCTGGAAGAATCCAGAAAAGCGTCAAAAAATTGAAGATTTAAACATGCTATTGCAAAGCGCAATCCAGGCAGAAGGCAAGGTAGGTTTAAAGATGAACCTTCCTAAAAATAAAATTGATGAATTGATTAATGTTTTGCCGGCTATGAAAAAACCAACTATTTCTTCTCTTTATGGTGAAGATTGGGTTGCAGTTGAGATTATTGTTGAAGAAAAAATGGTCAAAGATTTAATTCCGACCCTCAAGCGTGCAGGGGCACAGGATATTATAGAGTATCCTTTAAATAAAGTCATTTTTTAAAAACGGATAGAAAAATGAATCTTTATCAAAAAGAACAAATTAAGACCTTTCTGGATAAATTTGAATCCAGACGTACACAGGTTTCCGATGAAATCGATAAAGCCGTTGCGGTTATTCTTAAAAATATCCGTACGCGTAAAGATGCGGCGCTTTTGGAATACACGGAAAAATTTGACAATGTAGATCTTTCCGCAATGGGTATCAAGGTGCCTCTCGACGTATTGAAAAAAGCACATGCCGATCTTGATCCGCAATTGCTACAGGTGATCCGTGAATCACGCGATAATATCAAGCGTTTTCACAGTAAAGGATTACCGCAATCCTGGATGAGTTGGGAAGAGGATGGTGTTGTTCTGGGACAGCGTGTCATGCCGCTTGAGCGAGTAGGTGTATATGTGCCCGGTGGTCGTGCCGCGTATCCATCTTCAATGCTGATGGGTGTAGTACCGGCACAGGTTGCCGGTGTTAAGGAGATTATTGTTACCACTCCTGCGGATAAAGATGGAAATGTTAATCCAACAATCCTTGCCGCGGCATACGAACTGGGTATAACCCGTGTTTTTCGTGTAGGAGGCGCACAGGCAATTGCATCAATGGCATTTGGTACGGCAACCATACCCCGTGTAGACAAGATCGTAGGTCCCGGTAACATCTATGTCGCAACTGCCAAGAAAATGCTATACGGTCAATGTGGCATTGATATGGTTGCGGGCCCAAGTGAAGTTGTGGTATTGGCAGATGCTACGGCAAACGCAGAATATGTTGCAGCAGATTTACTGGCCCAGGCAGAGCATGATCCGCTTGCATCATCAATCGTTATTACGGATTCAGAAACCCTTGCCAATAATGTAATAGAGCAGGTGGAAAAGCAAACCGATTTACTCGAACGTTCAGAGATAATTGATTCATCGCTAACAGATTATGGCGCTGTAATCCTTGCTGACTCTATGCAGGAATGTATAGAAATATCTAATCGACTTGCGCCTGAACATTTGGGTTTGCATGTGGAAAACGCATGGGAAGCTGTTGAAAATATTACAAATGCGGGAGCAATCTTTTTAGGTTCTTATTCACCCGAAGCGGTGGGAGATTATTGGGCAGGTCCGAATCACGTATTGCCAACAAATGGTTCCGCACGATTTTTCAGTCCATTGCGTACAGAAGATTTTCTGAAAACCAGCAGTATTATCCATTATTCTCAAAAAGCCATTCAAAAGCATGGCAACAAGATTATCAAATTTGCAAACAGTGAAGCTTTAACAGCACATGCACAATCTATATACAGGCGGATGGATAAATGAAAGAAGCATGGTTTAAAAAATCAGTCGTACAGATGGAAGGATACACTTCACCACCTCAAAAAGATTTTCTGGCCAAGTTGAACCAGAATGAAAATCCTTTTGATGTGCCAGAGAATATTAAATCCGAATTGTGCAAAAAAGCCGAATCTTTGAGTTGGAACCGATATCCTGTAAATTCATCTCCTGAATTAAGGGCCAAGCTTGCCAGTTGGCATCATGTTGATGCTGATCAAATCCTGCTTGGCAGTGGCTCTAATCAGATCTTGCAGACTTTATTTACAGCTGTACTTGAAGTGGGAGACAAGGTATTATATAATCCACCCGTATTTTCCTTGTACGAAATGTTTGCCGATCTCTTGAACGCAGTCAGTATTAAAGTTATGCATGAGCCTGGTAAAGAATATCCTATTGATCAGGTAGTGGATTCTATAGAAAAAGAACAGCCCAAGCTAATTGTTTTGTGCTCTCCCGGCAATCCTACCGGATATGAAATGAAAATGGAAGATGTAGAGCGTATTTGTTCAGTTGCCAAGGGACTCGTCTTTTTTGATGAGGCCTATGGAGAATTTACGGAACTTTCAGCAATCTTGTTGTTAAATAAATATGAGAACCTGATTGTTTCCCGTACTTTTTCCAAAGCATTTAGCCTTGCAGGCTTACGGTTTGGCTATTTTTTAGCAAATCGAACTATCATTGAACAACTTGAAAAGATCAACATCCCTTATAATGTTAATATTTTTACAGAGCTTGTTGCTAACAGACTTTTAGATGATCTATCTGTTATGAAAAAGCAGGTAGCCTATTTAACAGAAGAGAGAACAAGGTTGATGCAGCATATTCAGGACATCCAGTCGATCAATGTATATCCTTCATCTGCCAATTTTATCATGTTCAACAGCAGCAAGGATATCGATTTGTTTAACGAGTTGAAAAATCGTGGTATATTGGTTAGAAATCTCAGTGGCTATCCATTATTAAAAGGATTCCAGCGTTTGACAATTGAAATCGTTATGAAAATGATCTTTTTATTGAAAAATTAACTGAAACTGTTCAGGAATAAATTATGAGTAGAACAGCAGAATTGAGTCGTAAAACCCGTGAAACAGATATCCAGATTAAACTGGATCTGGATGGTACCGGTAAAGGCCAGATTAGCACCGGTATAGGCTTTTTTGATCATCTTTTAGATGCTTTTGCAAAGCATTGTGCAATTGATTTGCAAGTGCAAGTAAAAAGGTGATTTGTACATTGATGGACACCATACCGTTGAAGATACTGGTATTGTATTGGGCCAGGTTTTTGAAAAAGCCCTGGGTACCGCCAAAGGTATTACCCGTTATGGAAATGCTTTTTGTCCATTGGATGAAGCACTAGCCAGGACAGTTGTCGACATTAGTGGAAGAGGATTTTTTCACTATGATTGCAGCCTGGAACCTAAAATGGTTGGTGATTTTGATGGAGAGTTGTTTTCCGAATTTTTGCGCGCATTTGCAATAAATGCCAAAATCACTTTGCATGTATCCCTGTTGTATGGAACGAATCAACATCATGCATTTGAATCTATGATTAAAGCAACCGCTCGGGCTTTACGCATGGCACTGGAAGCAGACAACCGGTTAACGGATATACCTTCGACTAAAGGAGTTCTTTTATGATATGTATTGTGGATTATGAGGCTGGTAATCTGAGAAGCGTTCAAAAAGCCGTTGAGCATACAGGTGCGGAAGCTAAAGTTACTTCTAACCCTAAAGAAATACTTGAAGCGGACAAGGTAATCTTTCCCGGTGTAGGTGCTTTTGGAAAGGCTGTTGAAAAGATTGATCAGCTTGGTTTACGTGATACCCTGTTAGAGAGTATCGAAAAAGGTAAGCCTTTTTTAGGTATCTGTTTAGGCATGCAATTGCTGTTTGAATCAAGCGAAGAGAGTCCCGGCGTTAAGGGATTATCTGTTTTTAAAGGACCTGTAAAGCGCTTTACAAAGATCTCAAGGTACCGCATTTGGGCTGGAATGTACTCATTCCCAAAACTAAATCACCCTTGTGGAATAATATTGCTGATCAGAGTTTCTTTTATTTTGCTCATTCATATTATATTTCACCTGAGAATAGTGAAATCATTATTGGTGAAACCGATTACGGCATGCGTGTACCTGTTGCCGTAAATAAAGAAAATGTATTCGGATTGCAGTTTCATCCGGAAAAATCACAGAAAATGGGACTACAAGTACTTGAAAATTTTGTAAATATCTAAGAGGCTGATACGTGATAATTTTACCGGCAATCGATTTGTTAGGCGGACAATGTGTTCGTTTAAAAAAAGGTGTAGAGAATACTGCAAAACAATACAGTGACAATCCTCCACAAATGGCTAAACATTGGCAAGAGCTGGGTTCAAAATATCTCCATTTGATAAACCTTGACGGTGCTTTTGGCCGTGCTCAAAAAAAATATGCAGGTGATTAAGGATATCGTTAAATCAATTGATATACCTGTCGAGCTGGGCGGAGGTATCCGCACAGAAGATGATGTTAAAAACTGGTTAGAGGTTGGTGTTGATCGGGTTATCATTGGTACTGCGGCAATCACTAATCCTGATACGGTGGCAAAAGTTGTTGATATGTTTGGTCCCCAACGCATTGTGGTAGGTATAGATGCCAGAAACAACAAGGTAGCTGTTGATGGCTGGGAGACCCAGACTGATAAAGATGTATATGATTTAGCCACTGATATGAAATCAAAAGGTGTAATACGAATTGTGTATACTGATGTTGATCGTGACGGAGCATTAACAGGTCCCAATATTGACAATACCGTTAACCTTGCTGCTAAAAGCGGATTAAAGGTTATTGCATCGGGTGGCTTTGCAAATTATGAACAATTCCAGGCCCTTGCAGACAGAAATGAACCCAATATCGATGGTGCAATTGTAGGCACTGCCATCTATGAAAATAAAATTGATTTACAGAAATTGAATGAAATGTTTAATTGAAAGATTGAAATATGTTAGCAAAACGGATAATACCTTGTCTAGATGTTACAGAAGGGCGCGTGGTAAAAGGAATCAATTTCTTAAACCTTGTAGATGCGGGTGATCCCGTTGAACAGGCAAAATATTATGATTTGCATGGTGCAGACGAACTTGTTTTTCTGGATATTACTGCATCATCAGATAAACGGGAGATAATGCTGGACGTAGTGAGACGGACCGCTGAACAGGTTTTTATGCCTCTGACTGTTGGTGGTGGTGTTAGAACCGCTCAGGATGCTCAGATTTTATTAAAAAACGGTGCAGACAAAGTTACTATGAACACAGCAGCAGTCCATAATCCCGATCTGTTAAGAGAATGTGCCGAAAGATATGGCAGTCAGGCTACTGTTTTGGCAATCGATTAGCCAAAAGAAAGGATGACAAATCCTGGCAGGTCTATATATACGGGGGAAGAGAACCCGTTGAAAGAGATGCACTTGAATGGGCCCAGGAAGCAGAAGAAATGGGAGCAGGTGAAATTCTCTTAACCTCAATGGATCGTGATGGTACGCAAAATCGGTTTTGATATAGAATTAACACGTACTATTTCTCAAGCTGTCAGTATACCCGTTATTGCATCAGGTGGATGTGGTGAATTAAAGCATTTTGAAGATGTATTTCGTGATGGTGCTGCCGATGCTGCTTTGGCTGCATCTATATTCCATTACCGTGAAAATTCAATTCAAGAAGTTAAAGAATATTTAAAAGAGAGGAACATTCATGTCAGAAATTGAAAATGTAACAACAGAAGATTTTATCAATAGATTAAAATTTGATGAAAAAGGATTGATCCCTGCAATTGTTCAGGATAATGCAGATGGCGCTGTGCTGATGCTGGGCTACATGAATAAAGATAGTGTAAAAATGACTTTGGAAAAACAATTGGTTACCTTTTGGAGTCGTTCACGTCAGGAATACTGGACCAAAGGAGAGACTTCCGGGAACTTTTTGCAATTGGTTGAATTATATACAGACTGTGATAATGATACAATCCTGGTCAAAGCGATAGCCAAAGGTCCTACTTGCCATACAAATAAGCGCAGTTGTTTTTCATGGAAACTCGAATCCAAATAAATGTGGTTATTATGAAATATTCCAGACTGTTTTTTTGTTTTACTTTTTCTTTTATTCTCAACATCATTGTTTTCCCAGATACTTTTTCGGGAAAGTACATTTGATGAGTTTGAGTACCCGGATTCGTTCAGTGACAATGATTTTGTCGAATATCTGGAAAAACGAGAACAAGTCAAATTTCCCAAAGCTCGTACAATGCGTATCAAGAGTTTTTTAACTCGTGATGATCCACGTACAGTCGTTGCACATTATACCAGATTGTGTGGCCAGAGATTTTACAAAGTAGGTGACAGGTTAGTATATAATTTTTCTGAAATTAACCGTCAATCTGCAAACCGTATAGAAATTTATCCTGTAAAAATTCCACGCGTAGCAAGCAGTTTTTGGCCGACACGGATTGATATTTTTCTCATCAGTTATCCGGTGACTGTCGATTTACCCCAAAATTTAGACAGATCTCTTGAAGATTTAAGAAAACTGGCCGGAAACCTTACTTATGAAGGTAAACTGGAAGAAGAAGTTGCATTGATGGAAATGGAAGAGTTGGGTTCTGACGCAAATGTATTTGTAGTATCAACCCAAAATTCATTTGAAAGTGTTTACCGTTTCTTTCGCAATCGTTATGGAACAATACGGATTATTCCAGCTATTGATGGTGATGTGTATGTGCGTGATTTTGATTTTGATGCAACCCGTAAACTGGGTTTACAGCGTAAAAATATGACTTTGATTATACGTGTTGATGAAAATCCCATTATAATTGATGATCAAGGGAATTCGCAGGTTTATCATGACCATGTATTTATTAAATACATGTTTTACTATAACCAGGAAGAGCAATAATAGTCTTGAGCCATTTTCAAGAAATTGCTTGCATATCAATTTTCAAATTTATACAATGTAATCGTTTATAAATTGGGATTTTAACCCGGGATTTATATGGAAATTGCACAAGCAGATTCTTTATTTACAATAGAAAAAACATCCGGTGGTATACACTGGATTGTGTTTAATGATACCATATCCATAATTGCCTTAACACTGGGTGTAGGTATATTTATAATTTCGTATTTTGCAGGTGGAAGAGAGAATAAAAGTCGAATTTTTTTCAGTATTATTTTCTCATTGTTAGTCAGTTTTTTTTCAATGCCACTATTCATCAAAGCTTGTGAATGGCTAGGTATAGCCGGAACACCCTGGGGCGATATTGCACTTGTTACATTTGTAATGATCTTTGTAGCTGCTGTAGCTTCAAATGCTTATGAAATTGTTACAGTAAGTGCTAAAGAAGCAAGGCCACCTGATTAATGAATGTAAAATTTTATTTTTATTCTTGATTTTTTATTTTCTATTCATTACATTATCCGGCTATTGGTTATAGAGTTGATAAATAATAACAAGGAATTACATGCTTACACCAAGAAAGCGTCTGACAAAAAAAGAACTAAAAGAAGACAAATTAGTTACTTTTTATTTTAATGCCCAGGATTGGGTAGAAAACAATTCCAAAATTCTGTTTATCGGAATAGGTGCAATTGTTGTTGTTTTACTATTGTCATTTTATGTTATATCATCAAAACAAAAAGCTGAATCTTCTGCAAGTGTAGAATTGGCAATTGCTATGCGTTCAATATCAAGCAATGATTACGAATCAGCCAAGCCAGTTTTGCAGAATATCATTAGCTCTTATGGATCAACTCAGAGTGGTAAATTGGCCAAATACTACCTTGGCAATGCATTATTCCAGACAGGTGATTACGAACAAGCTGAAAAGCATTTTTCCGATTTTGCAAAAGGCTTTAAAGGCGATGATTATGTTAAAGCATCTGCAATGGCTGCTGTTGCAGCTTGCCATGAGCAGTTGAAAGATTATGAAAAAGCAGCACAGCAGTATGTAAAAACTGCAAATAAATTCCCTGAATCTTTTACAGCTTCTGAGAATTTATTAAAAGCAGCCAATTGCTATAGTTTGGCAGGAAACCCACAAAAAGCTGCAGAGTTATATGATACCATTGTTCACGATTATCCGGATTCTGAGGAAAAAGATGAAGCGTTGTTGCTCAAATCCGTAATGTAGTTTTTTATTTGAACAATAGAAAATTCTTGATTTTAAGAATTTACTTTAGTATATTTAAAGACTCAAAGTGGGCTCACCGGGCCCACTTTTTTGTTGTAAAGTGAAAAATATGGCGATAGATATAGAAATAATAAAAAAAATAATTCTACCTGTACTTGATGAGATGGATCTTGAACTGGTAGATTTGGAAATTTTGGGTAACAGCCGCAAACGGATTATACGTATTTATATTCACAGGCAGGGTGGAGTCAAGCTTGAGCAATGTGAAAAAGCAAGCAGAACCATTGCTGAGATCCTTGAGCGAGATGATGTTATACAAGAGCGTTATGTGCTTGAAGTTTCGTCTCCCGGTTTAACCCGACCATTAAAGACTGCCCGAGATTTTGAGCGCAATATTGGCGAAAAGGTCAAAGTTGTGCTGGGTGATGAAGAGAAAAGTTTAGAAAAAACAGGTACCATACATACTGTTGAAGCGGAACAGGTCGTTTTAACGGATGGTGATAACGAACATGTGTTCAATATAACTGAATTAAAGTCCGCTAAAATCATTATTGAATTTTAGTCACTACAAGACAGGTATTTAAACATGAAAAGTGAAATTGTTCAGGCTTTTGCCGCACTCATTAAAGAAAAAAATGTAGAAAAAGAAGTGTTGACAAAAATCATGGAAGAAATCTTTTTGTCCATGATTAAGAAAAAGTATGGTACTTCTGACAACTTTGATGTTTTTGTCAATATGGAAAAAGGTGAAATTGAAATTTACCAAAGTAAGACTATTGTCGAAAATGTTGAAGATGAAGTTACAGAAATCAACATTCAAAAAGCTCAAGAGTCTGAACCAGATTTAGAGTTGGGTGATGAATACCTTGAAATTATTAATCCTGCCGCATTTGGCCGAAGATTAATAATTTCTGCAAAACAAAACCTGAATCAGCGTATTAAGGAATTTGAAAAAGAACAGATCTACGATGAATTTAAAAATCGTTCTGGTGAAATTGTTAGTGGAGAGATTCGTCAGATCAATCGTGATGAGATCTTTATTAATGCAGAAAACACTGAAATGGTTTTACCAAAGTATGAACAAATTCCGAATGAAAAATACAGACGTGGTGAATCCATTCGTGCGGTGATCAAAGAAGTGAAAAAGACCGCACGTGGTCCTGAGATTATTATTTCTCGTTCAGATCCCATGTTTCTTTCAAGATTGTTTGAACTTGAAGTGCCGGAAATTTATGAAGGTATTATTGAAATTCGCGCAATTACCCGTGAAGCCGGCGAAAGAACCAAAATTGCTGTTTATTCTAACGATAAACGTATTGATGCAGTTGGTGCTTGTGTAGGTATGAAGGGAATGCGCATTCAAGCAATTGTTAAAGAATTAAATAATGAAAAAATAGATATCATAAACTGGAGCAGCGAGCCTGAAATTTTCATAACTCGTGCTCTTAGTCCTGCAAAACCAAAACGAATTGTTATTGATGAAGAGGCTCGCAAAGTAATTGCCGTTTTGGATGATGAGCAAATATCATTGGCTATTGGTAAAGGTGGCCAAAATCGCAGGTTGGCATCACGTTTAACTAATTTTGATATTCAGACAGTACGTGATGATGAATATAAAGAAATCATAGAATCTGAAAGTGGTCTTGATCTGCCTCTTACCGAGGTTGAAGATATTCCTGGAAAATTGAAAAAGACACTTCTTGTTGGTGGATTTGAAACTATTCGTGATATTGTTGAAGCAGATCTCGACGAGTTGACCCACTTGCCAGGTGTTGGCGAAAAAACTGCAGAGAAATTAAAAGAATCTTTGCAAAAGAACTTTCAAAACCAGGATGAAGATGATCAGGAAGTTGAAGAGTTAGATGAAACTGATGATGATGAATTGGTTAATGATTCTGATGATGTTGAAAATGATGCAGAACCGGTAGTTGAAAAAGTGGAAGAGGAAGAATCTGAATCTGCTGAAGAAACACCGGAAAAAGAAGATAAAGAATAATTGTAAAGTGAATAGGTAGCGCCATAACAACGGGAGTTTTTTTTGGCTGTTAAAAAAAGAGTATTTCAAGTTGCGCGAGAATTTAATATTTCCAACGAAGCTTTGATCGACTTTCTTACTGGTCTTAACTTTGATATACGAAATCATATGAGTCCTTTGTCTGATGATGCGTATAACAAGGTGATGGATAAGTATGGAGAAGCGACTGTTCAGCCTGTGGAAAATGTAGATGAAGAACAGGAATTTCGCAAAAGATTGCGTGATAAACAGGCGATTGAAAAGGAAAAAAGCGAAAAGGCTAAAGAAGAGCTGGAAAGACGAATTCGTTTTGCCAAAGAGCTTGCTGAAGAAATGCCCAAGTTAAAACATCGGCAAGAGCAACAAGATCGACCTGATGAAATATCAAAACCTGTTGAAGTTAAGGATGAGACTCGGGTTGAAAGTCCTTCACAGCAAATCCCGTCAGCTACTGAAGAACAGGAAGCAAAGCCGAAACCTCGTATAAAGAAAAAATTAAAAATTATTGAAATACCTCCAGAACAAAAAGATAGCCGTCAGAAGCCAAAAGAAGATCAAGGTAAATCAGATTCTTCAAAAACTACTAGGGATAAAACTGGTGATAAATCTTCGCCTGCTCCCAAAAAAGATGGCTCAGCACAAGGCGATTCTGATAAAGGATCACAAGAAGGTCGTAAAAAACGACGTCGTAAGCCTCGTGGTAAAAAAGCTGGCGATGAGCAAGTTAAGCCAGAAGAAGCTTTGGCAGCATCAAAGCGTTCAAAGAAAAAGAAAAAACGTCGCCCTGTATTTAATGAAGAAGAGATACAATCAAATATTCGTCAAACTTTGGCATCCATTGATGATTCTTCTAAAAGCAAGAAACGCAAACGTAGAATTCAAGAAGATATTGAAGAAGAGAGCGAAATTAATCCAGTAATCAAGGTTAGTGAGTTTATGTCTCTTGCTGAACTTGCAAACCTGATGGATATAGAATCTACCGAGTTGATTAGAAAATGTATGGAACTGGGAATGATGGTTTCCATAAATCAACGTCTTGATATGGATTCAATTACTTTATTAGCTTCTGAATACGAGTACGAAGTTGAGCCACTTGCCGAATTTGGTGAAGATCTTTTAGAGCAAATGGATGAAGACGATGAAGATGAAGATTTGCAACCCAGACCACCTGTTGTCACCATTATGGGACATGTGGATCATGGTAAAACTTCATTACTTGATTATTATCGTAATAGTAATATTATAGCTGGTGAATCTGGTAGTATTACCCAGCACATTGGTGCTTACGAAGTGCACCTGAATGGTAAAGCCATAACATTTTTAGATACACCTGGTCACGAAGCATTTACAGCTATGCGTGCCCGTGGTGCTCAGATTACTGATATCGTAATTCTTGTTGTAGCAGCAGACGATAATGTGATGCCTCAAACAATTGAAGCTATCAGCCATGCTCGTGCAGCTGAAGTACCAATAGTTGTTGCTATTAATAAAGTTGACAAGCCAAATGCTAATCCTGACATGATCAAGAAACAGCTTGCTGAACATAATGTGTTGATTGAGCAGTGGGGTGGAAAGTATCAGTGTGTAGAAATATCTGCTAAAACGGGTCAAGCTTGTGATCAGCTGCTTGAATCTATTTTACTTGAAGCTGAAATGCTTGATTTAAAGGCGAATCCTGATAGAAGAGCAAAAGGTGTTGTTATCGAATCCCGACTTGATAAGGGCAAGGGTGTTGTATCGTCAGTACTGGTACAAACAGGTACTTTGAAGGTTGGTGATCCTTTTGTAGCTGGTACTTATAGTGGTAAAGTTCGTTCAATGCTTGATGAAAGAAATAAGAGAATAAAATTGGCTGGTCCGTCTCAACCGGTTCAGGTTTTGGGTTTTGATGGTTTACCTCAGGCAGGTGATACTTTTATTGTATTGGAATCTGAAAGAGATACCAGAGATATTAGCCAGAAGCGTCAGATCCTTCAACGTGAACATGATTTGTGGAGTAATCGTCCACGCACATTGGATGAAATTTCAAGACAGATCCAAAAGGGTCAGATTGAACAGCTCTCTATTGTTGTAAAAGCGGATGTTGATGGTTCAATTGAAGCGATTATTGATTCATTGTTAAAATTATCTACTGATGAAGTTACAGTTAATGTTATTCACAGAGGTGTTGGTGCAATATCCGAATCTGATGTGTTGTTAGCCTCAGCATCAGGAGCGATTATCATCGGTTTTCATGTACGTCCAACAACCAAGGCACGTGAATTGGCAAGTAAAGAAAATGTAGATATTCGTTCTTATGAAGTTATTTATGATATCATTGAAGATGTAAAATCGGCACTTGAAGGATTCCTTAAACCCACTATTACCGAACAAAATGTGGGAACTGTAGAAATCAGACAAACATTCAAAGTCCCCAAGATTGGTACAATTGCCGGATGTTATGTAACCAATGGCAAAATTAACCGAAACCATCGTGTTAAACTCTATCGAGATGATCGTTTGATTCACGACGGAAAAATTTCATCTCTCAAACGTTTCAAAGATGATGTTAAAGAGGTGAATTCAGGTTTTGAATGTGGTATTGGTATTGAAGGTTACGATGATCTTAAAGTTAATGATATTATTGAATCATATGAACTTATTGAAACCAAACGTACTTTGGAATAAATGATGCTGGTAGGAATTTTTCAATTTTTATTATTAATTCCTGCAAGTGAATCGTTAAAAGAAAAACGATTCGTCATAAAAAGCATTAAAGATAAATTGCAGAACAAGTTTAATATTTCAATAGCAGAAGTAGACGAACTTGATAAATGGCAAAAGGCGACATTGGGTATTTCAATTGTTGCTAATGAAAAAAAGATTATAGAACAAACGTTTACCAGAATATTTAATTTTCTGGATGATCATGATCAGGTAGAGATACTTGACCATCAAAAAGAGATAATATAGATTTATGAATTATAAACGAGCAGATAGAGTAGCATCAGTAATACAAAATGTGGTCAGCAGTCAACTCTTGCGAGAAGTGCAGGATCCTGCTGTTCAATTTGTTACCATTACCAAAGTTAAAGTTACTGATGATATTCGTCATGCAAAAATATATTTCAGCGTTCTTAAAGATGACCAGTTAGAAAAAGCTCAGGATGCATTAGAGCGTTCAAAAGGAATGCTGCGTAGTGCTGTGGGTAAACAGATGAAATTACGTCATGTCCCCACATTGGCTTTTTATTATGACGATTCAACTGCCTATGCTCATCATATTGAGACATTGTTGCAGCAGATACGAACAGAAAAATAGCCAAGTTTTTGAATTTATGATTGATGAAAAGCCGGATATTGTATTAAATATTAATAAACCTATTGGTTGGTCATCTAACGATGCAGTCCGGTACGTTAAGCGCATTTTCCCAAATTTTAAAGTTGGGCATGCAGGTACACTTGATCCATTTGCAGATGGAGTATTGCTCGTCTGTGTTGGTCGGGCTACCAAACGAGTAAGTGAATTGATGGACTCGGAAAAGGAATATGAAGCAGATATTTATCTGGGTTCTGAAACTGATACATTAGATGTTTCCGGTAACATTGTGAAAACTTGTGATCTGGTTGAACTTGATGAAGATTTGTTGCGTAAAACCAGTGAACATTTCACAGGCATTATTGAGCAAATTCCACCAGACTTTTCAGCTTTAAAAGTCAATGGCAGACGATCTTATGAAATTGTAAGAAATGGTGGAAAAGTTGAACTGGAAAAAAGAAAAATTACAATTTATAAATTGAATTTGAAACAAATTTCAACTGCTCACGTTAAAATGCAAGTTACCTGTTCTAAAGGCACTTATATTCGTACTCTGGCACAAGATATTTGCAACTATTTAAATACTTGTGGATATTTACAAAAATTGACTCGAGTGCGAATTGGTGATTTTGCTTTGACGTCTGCTACAGAAATAAATGATGTTAATAATTATTTGCATAAAAACAGTTTTTAATGGATTATACTGAAATTGGAAACGATCTGGGATTTTAACAATATTTTTCCACAAAGTGACAGCGTTGTAACCGTTGGCACCTTTGATGGTATACATAAAGGGCATCAAGAAATTATTACAAATCTTGTTGCCGGTGCAAAATCATTAAATGCAAAATCTACTCTTGTAACCTTTGAACCCCACCCCGGTTTGGTTGTTGGAAACCGTGGAAAAATACCTTTAAATCTATTAACGACAATTGAAGAAAAATCAAAACTATTGGAGAGCATGGGGCTAGACAGGTTGATTGTTACTAATTTTACCAGTGCGTTTGCTTCCATGACTGCCGAAGAATTTATTACACAGATTTTGCTTGAAAAGCTTCATATGAAGCGAATAATTATTGGTCATGATCATTCTTTTGGAAAAAATCGTCAAGGTAATATTGATTTATTATCTGATTTCGGTAAAGATAATGATTTTTCACTTGAATCTTTATCACCGGTTACAATCAAAGATGAAATAGTAAGCAGTACACTGGTTCGTAAGCTTGTTTATGAAGGTAATGTTGAAAAAGCTTCAAATCTTTTGGGTAGAGAATATTCCATTACCGGGCAAATAGTTAAAGGTGATGGACGTGGTCGCGAGTTGGGGTATCCAACAGCCAATTTAAAACCATATTCTCAATATAAACTCATTCCTAAAGAAGGTGTGTATGCTACACATATAAAAATTGACGGTGAAATTTTTAATTCAGTAACTTATGTTGGTCCCAGACCAACTTTTAATTTATCTCACAAGGTTATTGAAGCTCATATTTATGACTTTGATAGAGATATTTATAACAAACATGTTGAATTATACTTTACAAAGTTTATAAGAGATGATATCAAGTTTAATTCAGCACATGAATTATTACCACAAATCAAACACGACAAAGAAACAGCTTTTGAAATATTAAAGCAATTGTAAACAATGGTTGGAGGTTTTAAATGCCCGTAACAAATGAAAGAAAACAGCAACTTGTTGAAGAATTTGGTGCAAACAGCAACGATACTGGTAATACCGAAGTACAGGTTGCAATTTTAACCGAACGTATAAACGATTTAACAAAACATTTTCAAACTCATTCTAAAGATCATCATTCAAGAAGAGGTTTGCTGAAATTGGTTGGTAAACGCAGAAGAATGCTAGATTATCTCAAAGATAATGATATTGAAGAATACCGTTCTTTGATCAAAAAATTAGGTATTCGTCGCTAAATTATTATTCTCATTTTTTAGCTATCATTTACCATTAGAAAGGAGGTTTTCGAATGATTGACGTGAAAGGCATATCACGTTATTATGGCCGGTTTGCAGCTGTGGACAATATCTCCTTTCAGGTAGAAAAAGGTGAAATTTTGGGATTTTTAGGCCCGAACGCAGCTGGTAAAACTACCACCATGCGTATTTTAACAACCTATCTACCTGCAACAACAGGGACTGCATCCGTTGCCGGTTTTGATGTGCATGAACAATCCATGCAAGTACGAAAACGTATTGGTTATTTGCCTGAAACACCACCGTTATATCAGGAAATGCGAGTAAAAGATTATCTCTCATTTGTTGCAAAAATTAAAGGTGTTGAAGCAAAGCAAAGTAAAAAAGCTGTTGATGATGCAATGGGTAAAACCGATATTACCCATGTAAGTAATCGGGTTATTAAGCATCTATCTAAGGGATACAAGCAACGCGTTGGGTTGGCCCAGGCGTTGGTTCATAATCCCGAAGTGTTGATTTTAGACGAACCTACTGTTGGTCTTGATCCAAAACAGATCATAGAGGTTCGTGAGTTGATAAAAAGTCTGGCTGGTGATCACACCATTATTTTAAGCACACACATACTCCCGGAAGTGAGTATGACATGTGAGCGTGTGGTTATCATCAATAAAGGCAAGGTTGTGGCAGAAGATACTCCTGAAAACTTGACCAAAAACCTTGCCGGTTCCCAACAACTGACAATTCAGGTAGGGGGCCCCTTGATGGATATTGAATCCAAACTGAGTAGTATTGAAGGTATAGATACTATCCGTACAGAACAAGGAACCAACCCAGAACAAGGTTCAATTATTATTGAATCCAGTTCGTCAGTTGAAATAAGACCTCTTGTCGCAAAGACCATTGTAGAAAACGGATGGTCATTGTATGAACAAAAATCACAAGATATTAGTCTTGAAGATGTGTTCCTGCAATTGACAACCAAAGAGGAGGGAACCGTAGAATGAGAAACTATATTGCAATTATGAATCGGGAGTTGAAATCCTACTTTGCATCTCCAATTGCATATGTTGTAATTGGACTATTTCTATTACTTTCCGGATTATTCTTTTATTTAATTATTTCAAATTTTGTTCAAATGTGTATGCAAGCGGACATGCAGACTCAATACTATCAAATGGCACCTCCCAAGTTGAATGTCAATATGATGGCTATTCGCCCTGTTTTTCATAATATGAGCCTTTTTGCATTATTTTTTCTTCCACTTGTAACAATGCGTTTATTTTCGGATGAAAAACGTACAGGTACTATTGAACTATTATCTACATCCCCAGTTACCAATTTTCAATCCATTTTTGGGAAATTTTCTGCAGCAGCATTGCTTTTTATTATCATGCTTGCAGCATCTTTTATCTATATGTTGTTATTAATGATTTTTGGTAATCCTGAAATGGGTCCCATTTTTAGTGGTTATCTTGGCATGTTGTTATTGGGATTATCATATGTTTCGTTTGGGTTATTTTTCTCAACTATTACCGATAATCAAATCATAGCAGCTGTCAGTACTGTTACTTTTATTTTGTTCTTTTGGGCCATTGGTTGGGTATCCAGCTTTGTGAATCCGGAAGTTGGTAAAATACTATCAAATTTTTCTCTTATTGAACATTTTGATGATTTTGCCAAAGGTGTAATTGACACAAAACATATTATCTTTTATATCAGTTTTATTTTTATGGGTCTATTCCTTTCTTTTATATCGATTGAATCTGCCAGATGGAGGGGAAGATGATTAAAAAATATGCAAATATTGCTGGCTGGTTAGGACTTGCATTAGTCCTGCTGGGCTTGATTATATATTCTATTAATCTGGTTATGGGTGTACTTAATTGGGTATTGCTTGGAACCGGATTCGTTTTACTTTTAGCTTTTATTATTTTAAAATTCAATACCATTAAAACAGGATTAAACAGTAGATCAACAAAATTTGGTACAAATGCAGCTTTTATGATCATTTTTGTTTTAGGTATTGTAATCGTTGTTAATATACTTTTTGCTCGTTTTTCGTATCGGGCAGATTTAACTGCTTCTAAATTTTTCAGCCTTGCTGAACAAACCCGCAAAGTTTTGGAAAATTTGGATAAAGATGTTAAAATTACGGGTTTCTTTAAAACAGGTGAAGAAGCTCGTTTACAGGAAATGCTTGACGAGTATTCTCATTTCACGTCTAAATTGAAATACGAGTTTGTTGATCCTGATAAAAAACCAGGTATTACTAAAAACTTGAATGTTAAATCTTATGGTACCATTATTTTTGATTGTGCAGGCAAGCAGGAAAGAATTAATAATGTTACTGAAGAGGAAATAACCAACGCACTTATCACTGTTACACGTGATAGAATTAAAAAAATCTACTATTCTAAAGGGCATGGTGAAAGAGATTTTGATAATGCATCTCAAACTGGTTACACCAAAGCCAAACAATCTATTTTAGATGAAAATTATCAGATTAGTGAATTGATACTTGCTATAAATCCTCAGAATCCAATTCCGGATGATTGTAGTGTATTGATTATTGCTGATCCTAAAACAGAATTATTTGATATTGAAAAAGAAAAAATCACCAACTATTTGGCCAAGGGTGGAAAAGCCATGTTCCTGATTGATAGTGATTCTCCATCAGGTTATAATGACTTTTTAGCTAAATATGGTTTTATTATTGGTGATGATATAGTGGTAGACGCATCTGGTATTGGTCAACTCTTTGGAGCAGGCCCAACAATACCAATCGTTTCCAAGTATGGAGAACATACTATCTCTAAAGATTTTAATGTAATGACATTTTTCCCGCTTGCAAGATCAATCTCTGAAAATCCGGATAAAGCACCAGATATTACATTTACTGCTATTGCTCAAACAAGTCCTCAAAGTTGGGCAGAAACCAGTCCCATTGTGTCTGATCGGGTTTCTTTTGAAGAAGGTCAAGATATTAAAGGTCCTGTAACTGTTTTCGCAGTATGTGAGAAATCTGTTGTGAACCCTGCATATGCTCCTGATAATGGAGAGATTAAAGAGTTCAAATCCAGGATTGCAGTTTTTGGTGATGCAGATTTTGCGAGTGACAGTTACCTAAGCGTGCAGGGAAACAATGATTTGTTTATGAATACGATAAGCTGGTTAGCAGAAGAGGAAGATCTGATATCAGTTCGTCCTAAGAATCCTGAAGACCGGCGTTTAAATTTAACGCAGAAACAATCAAGATTGATTCTGTATTTGGGTGTAATTTTATTACCCGTATTGATTTTTGTTACTGGAATTGTTGTATACGTTAAGCGAAAATAATCCAATACTGCCGGTTTAGTTACCGGCAGTATTTTTGTTTCAAATAGTGGGTAGCAACCAGTTAAATAAATTGTGGAGATTATCTGGATGAATTTTAAAACAACACTTGTTATGGCTATCGTTTTTGCTATAGGTGTTGCAACCGTACTATTTTTAAATAAATCGGATAAAGAAAAAAAAGAGCAGGAACAGATAGCAGGAAAACTGTTAACAGTTGAAAAAGAAATTATAGATCAAATAATAATTGAACCTTTGGGTATACATCTTGTTAAAGATGTTAATAACTGGAAAATTTCCAAACCAATTGAATATGCAGCTGACAATAGTGCTGTTAATTCTATTACTAGCTTGTTTGGATGGGCAAATATGGAACGCACTGTCTCTTCAGACCCTTCTCAATATTCAAATTTTGGTTTGTCTCCTGCCAAAGGAAAATTAATTATAGGACACGAGAGTGTTTTAGATACATTTTTCATTGGTGACAAGACACCAACAGAAGCCAATTTATTTGCCAGACGTTCTGGAAGTAATGATGTGTTTTTAACAACAACCAGTCTTGGAACTTTTTTGGAAAAAACACTCTTTGATATGCGAGACAAGAAATTATTGGATATTGAAAGCTCTATGCTTAGTGAAATCAAGATCCAAAATAAATATAATACAATTGATTTGAAAAATAATGGAGCTACCTGGAACATTACATCACCGGTAGAGTGGGAGGTTGCTTCTACAAAGATAAGCGCAATAACCAACTCGTTGAATAGCGAACATGTTAAAGAGTTTATTGATAATCCTGATCCATTGTCTAAATATGGATTATCAAAACCTTCAATGAAGCTCAATTTTATTTTAGGTGATAATCAATCTGTAAAAACTTTGCTTGTTGGTAATCGAGTAGGTAACAAGTGCTATGTTAAAGATGAATTAAAAACCAATATATTTTTGGTTGATACAACTTTTGTAGGCAGGTTCCTTGCACCAGTTTCTGCTTTCAGAAACAAGCAAATTACAGATATTAATTCTGATTTTGTAAATAAAGTTGAATTATTATACAATAAACAACATCTGGTTTGTGTTAAAGATACATCTGATACCTGGTTCGTAGAATCAGAAAATAATGCCAAAGCAAGAAATTGGAAAATGATGGGCATTGTACGCGAAGCATCACGTATGACTGTAGATGATTTTGTAGCTGATAATCCATCATCTCTTGCTCAGTATGGATTAAAAACACCAAATGTAATTTGCAAGTTATTCCAGGATGATAATCTACTCCTGGAGCTCCATATTGGCAAGTCAAAAGATGATAAAAAATATATCAAAACAACAGAAAAAGCTTCTGTTTATCTGTTTAACGCACTCAAGTTGGAAAAATTTGAGCCTGAATTAACAGATTTGTTGGAAACTGCTGAACAAGCAGTGAATTAATTAATAGCACAGTGCTATTGTTCATATACCTGTAAAATAGTTTAAATCGGGTATTGAATTCGAATGGAGGAATAATGATTCATAAAAAACAATACGACCTTAATGGCCAACCTTTTATCCTGGAAACCGGAAAACTGGCTAAACAGGCCAATGGTGCTGCATGGGTACAATTGGGTGAAACTGTTGTGCATGCAACTGCGGTATGTTCCAAAGATGCACCACCCGATCAGGACTTTTTCCCATTGTCCGTTGATTATCGGGAAAAAGCATATGCGGTAGGTAAAATTCCAGGAGGCTTTCTGAAACGTGAGGGTCGTCCTTCTGATACAGAAATTCTAAGTGCCCGATTAATCGATCGTCCAATAAGACCTTTGTTTCCAGATAATTTTTTGAATGAAGTACAGATCATGGTTATGGTTCTTTCTGCTGACCGTGAAAATGATGCCGATGTTTTAGGTATTACTGCAGCATCTTTGGCATTAAGTTTATCAAATATTCCTTTTGAAGGCCCAATTGCCGGTGCAAGAGTTGGTAGAATAGATGGTAAATTTGTTGTGAATCCTACCTTTGAGCAAAAAGCTGCCAGCGATATGGACCTTGTAATTGCTGCTTCCAAAGATTCAATTACCATGGTTGAAGGTGAAGCTTTAGAAATTTCAGAAGAAGAAATGCTTGAAGCTCTAAGTTTCGGTCATGAAGAAATTAAGAAAATCATCGCATATCAGGAAGAGATGGTTAAAGAAGCAGGTAAGCCTAAACTGGAAATACCTGAACCAGAAGATTTTTCTGAACTTGAAAATAGAATTAAAGAATTAAGTGCTTCTAAATTGCCAGAATGTTTGGAAATTAAAGAAAAAGATGAACGTAATACAGCTTTGAAAGATTTGGTCACTGATATTCTTGAACAATTGGCAGAAGAATTTCCTGAAAAGGAAAAACGTATAAAGAATATTTTCCATGATCTTGAAAAAGAAATTTTGAGAAAGAATATTCTTGAAGAAGGTAAACGTCTTGATGGACGTTCCTTGGATGAAATCCGTGATATTTATATTGAAGTTGGATTACTTCCAAGAGTTCACGGTTCAGCATTGTTCCAACGTGGTCAGACTCAGGCATTGGCTACAAGTACTTTGGGTACTAAAATTGATGAACAACGCATTGAAGGCCTGGAAGGTGAATTTTGGAAAAACTATATGCTCCATTACAACTTTCCACCATTTTGTACTGGTGAAGTGAAACCTATTCGTGGTCTTAGCCGTAGAGAAGTTGGTCATGGTAACCTGGCTGAACGCGCAATTAAAGCAGTTATACCTACTGAAAAGGTATTTCCTTATACATTACGTATTGTTTCAGATGTAATGGAATCTAATGGTTCTTCATCAATGGCTACCGTTTGTGCTGGTTCACTATCCTTAATGGATGCCGGTGTGCCAATCAAAAGCCATGTTGCTGGTATTGCAATGGGGTTGATTAAAGAAGGTGATACAGTAGCTATTTTGACCGATATTCTGGGTGATGAAGATCACTTTGGAGATATGGATTTCAAAGTTGCTGGTAACCATGAAGGTATTACCGCAGTGCAGATGGACATCAAGATCAAAGGAATTTCCCCTGAGATCATGAAAAATGCTCTTCAAAAAGCCAAAGATGCTCGTTTCTTTTTGCTTGACAAAATGACAGCTGTTTTACCGGAACCCCGACAAGAATTATCAACCCATGCACCCCGAATTTTGACTATCAAAGTTCCAGTTGATGCAATTGGTACGGTGATTGGACCCGGAGGTAAAACCATACGTGATATTACCGAAACTACCGGTGCAACCGTAAATATTGATGATGATGGTACAGTGACCATTGCATCAGTAGATCAGGAAGCTGGTGAAAAAGCTTACCAACGTGTTAAAGATCTGACAGCAGCACCTGAACCTGATACTGTATATGAAGGCAAAGTTAAAAAGATTACCAATTTTGGTGCTTTTGTTGAAATTCTTCCAGGAAAAGAAGGACTTTTGCATATATCACAAATTGACACAAAGCGTGTCGCCAAAGTTGAAGATGTACTCAAAGTTGGTGAAGTAATCAAAGTTAAATTATTGAAAATTGAACCTGACGGTAAAATGGTATTGAGCCGTAAGGTCTTATTAGAAGAATAATATAAAATATTATATGTCAGTATTAGAAAATGTTGATTTCAACAATACAGTAAATCGAACTGTTCTTGATAATGGCATTCGCGTCGTAACTGAGCGAATGCCATTTGTACGTTCGGTTTCAATGGGTGTATGGGTGAATGTGGGCTCGTGCAACGAAACGTTGCAGAATAACGGTATCTCACATTTTTTAGAGCACATGCTCTTTAAAGGAACGCATACACGTAGTGCCCGGGAAATTGCCTCAAGTCTGGAAGCTGTAGGTGGCGGCTTGAATGGCTCAACCGGTAAAGAGATAAGTCTATATACAGCACATTCTCTTGATGAACACACGGAAATTGCAGTAGATATTCTCTCCGATATTATAATTAATCCCAAGATGGACAGCAAAGATATAAAACTGGAAAGCCAGGTTATTCTAGCAGAAATTAACCATGCGTTAGAAGACCCTGAAGAGTTATTATTGGATAACTTTTATCAGGATTTATACTCTGATCATCCCCTGGGTTATTTTATATATGGTTCACAGGAAAATGTATCTCGTTTTGATTCACAAGAATTGAGAAATTATTTGCATGCTCAATATACAACAAGTAAAATTGTTGTTGCAGCAGCGGGAAATGTAGAACATGAGCAATTTGTAGATTTGGTGAAAAAGTATTTTGAAAAAGCTGTTTTTTCTGAATTTACAAATTTCCCAGCTTATATTGAATCTCCAAATGTAAAATTTAATGATATTAAATTGGATACCGTACAACAGGGACATTTATGTTTGGGAGTTCGTACATTTGGTTATAATGACGATAGAAAATATCCACTAGTATTGCTGGATATATTGTTGGGTGGTGGAATGAGTTCACGCTTGTTTCAAAATATACGTGAAAAATATGGTTTCGCTTATAATGTATACAGCTTTACAGATATTATGCGCGATACCGGAGTTTTTGGTGTATATATGGCTTGTGCTCAGGACAAAATTGATCAATCCATTGAATTGGTTAAAAGCGAGTTTAACAAAATTCTTAAAAAGCCAATCAGTAATATCGAACTTGATAAAATCAAGTCTCATGTAAAAGGCAATTTAATACTTGGTCTTGAAAGCAGCGGCCGACGTATGAGAAAAATAGGGGAGAATGAAATATATAGTGGGCATCATAATTCAATTGAAACTATAATTCAAAAAATTGACGCCGTAACTCCAAATGATTTGACAGATTTAGCAAATCAGGTGTTTACCGAGTCTAACTTTACTTTAACCATGTTAACGCCATGTTAACATATTGGAGGTCAGTATGATTATCGGTGTACCAAAGGAAATTAAAACCAACGAAAATCGTATAGCGTTGGTTCCTGCCGGTGTGGAAATCCTAGTACAAAAGGGTCACAAAGTTCTTGTTGAAAAGAACGGTGGTGTGGAAAGCGGTTTTTCCGATGATGTGTACATTAGTGCTGGTGCCGAAATTGTAGACACCCCGAAAGAAATTTTTGATCGCTCTGAAATGATCATGAAAGTTAAGGAACCTTTAAAACCCGAATATGATTTGATCAGAGAGGGACAAGTATTATTTACTTATTTTCATTTTGCAGCATCTCGTGAATTGACTGATGCAATGATTAAAAGCAAAGCTACATGTATTGCTTATGAAACTGTCGAAAAAGAGGATGGTACATTACCTCTGTTAATTCCCATGAGTGAAGTTGCCGGACGTATGGCTGTTCAGGAAGGCGCCAAGTATCTTGAAAAATATTTTGGTGGAAGAGGTATTTTATTAGGTGGTATACCCGGTGTTCGTCCTGCTCATGTTGTTATTTTAGGTGGTGGTATTGTTGGTACCAATGCAGCAAAAATGGCAGCCGGAATGGGTGCAAATGTTACAATTCTTGATATTGATCTGGACCGTATGCGCTATCTTGATGATGTAATGCCCAAAAATGTAACCACAATCAAATCAAGTCCATATACTGTACGTGAATCAATTAGTACAGCTGATCTGGTAATTGGAGCCGTCTTGATTGCAGGTGCCAAGGCTCCTAATTTAATCACCAAAGACATGTTAAAGATTATGCGACCTGGAACTGTAATTGTTGATGTTGCAGTAGACCAGGGTGGATGTGTTGAAACAATACATCCAACAACTCACCAGGATCCTACATATGTAATTGATGGTGTTATACACTATGCTGTTGCGAATATGCCAGGAGCTGTGCCAATGACTTCAACCATTGGTTTAACAAATGCAACATTGCCATATGCCATTGAAATTGCTGAAAAATCAAAATTACCCAAGAATGAATTTTTGAAGGCATTAAGGGACAATGAAGAGTTGGCACCAGGTATTAATATAATTGATGGCAAGATCACTTATGAAAGTGTGGCTGAAGCATTTGACTTGCCTTATGAATCTTTAAACTCTGTGATATCCTAGTTCTTGAGTATCTTGGCATACCATATGGTTGATACGCGCTTTGACTTTGGGATAACGCGTGTTACCCCAAAGCAATTTAATAATCATGTGTTATGGGCTCTTGAACAAGGATTTACGTTTCATACTTTAACGGATTACTTTAACAGCAATTCGCCTAATGATAAGCGAATTGCTGTTACTTTTGACGATGGTTATGAATCTGTTTTCACATTTGCTTATCCAATTTTGAAAAAATATGGATTAAAGGCTACTGTATTTGTAAACCCAGATTATTGTGGTAAAATGAACACTTGGGATGTTAACATCGGTTGGCTAAAATTCCCGCATTTAACGTGGGAGCAAATTTCAGAATTGGACAATGATGGCTGGGAAATAGGTTCACACACAATGTCACATATGGATCTTACGCAAATCCCTAATTCTTTGGTATACAATGAATTAAATGATTCATTAAAAGTGTTAAAGAGTAAAGTAAATAACTTTTGCCTATATATTTCTTACCCTTTTGGCAATACCAATAAAACTGTTATTGATATTTGCAGAAAAGTTGGTTATAAAGGAGGAGTAATAATGGGAAAAAGTTTTTGGTCTTCGGAAAATGAATTTAAAATCCCTAGAATTGGTATTTATTTATTAGATAATAAAAAATCTTTTATAAATAAAATTTACTTGAAAAATATGGGATTTTATTTTATTTTGCAGAGTATGATCAATATTTGTTCTAATGGAACAGTAATGGTCAAAAAAAGATCTTGGAAAAATACTAAAAAAAATACTTGATTATTGACACAATTATCATTATTTTCTAATTCTGATTTTGAATGTGGTCCTCTCAAGAGGAAGTTGATGGAAGAAAAAGCCATCAAAAAATTGTATTATTCGATTGCTGAAGTCAGCGAGATAACCGGCTTAAAACCTTATGTATTAAGGTATTGGGAAACAGAGTTTACTGAACTTAAACCGGCCAAGAATCGAGCTGGTAACCGAATTTATAAAAAAAATGACATACAGGTCATTTTTTTAATTAAACGTTTATTGTATCAGCAAAAATATACAATTGAAGGCGCAAAGCAGCGTATAATAAAAATGAAAAATAACAAGCAGCCCAAGTTGCAGTTATCTTTTTCAAGTCTGAAGCGAGATGATTTGATTAAAGATATTAAAGCTGAACTTGAAGCTATGCTTGATATTCTAGATAGTAATAATCACCAAAATGTCGGGGCGTAGCGCAGCCCGGTTAGCGCACTTGACTGGGGGTCAAGGGGTCGGAAGTTCAAATCTTCTCGCCCCGACTAGAAGCCTGTTTTCAATATTTTGAATACAGGCTTTTTTTGTTTTTACCATTCATATTTTTTAACTACTAACACAATATTTCAGGTTAATATGAACAGAAGAAAGTTTATTAAAAGCACATCGAAAGGTGCAGTTTTACTGTTAACTACATCCGCTATTTCAAATTCCAGTCAAAAATCTTTTTCTGACAAGAATGTTAATAAAGTATTAGACTATATACACGCAAATTGGGAACGCAGTTTTTACAATGATGAGCCTGGTAAGGGTTTTGGTAAAATAGATCTGCCATATACATATTCTTCTCCTTGCATCAAAGGTGAAGGACAATATACTTTCTTTTTTTACTGGGATACCTATTTTACAAATCTTGGCCTATTACGAGATGGCCATGTAGAGCAGGCCAAAAATAATATAAAAAACATGCTCTGGCTAATAAATGAACAGGGATATATGCCCAATCATGTAGGTCTGCATAATCGTTCTCAAACACCTTATCTTCAGTTGATGATTCAGGATTATTTTGATAAAGTTCATGCCGAAAGTATAGATTTTTATAAAGAATGTGCTGAAGGTTTAAGAAAAGAATATCAATTCTGGATGACTGCCCGATATAGTATTTCAGGCTTAAATCATTTTGGCCATCATGAAGTTGCAGGGGGTTGTATAAAGTTTTATAATGATATTGGCATAAAGCGCTTAAATCTACCTTTGGATATCCCTGATGATGAAAAAATAGTTATAGGTGGTAATTTAATTGCGGAAGCTGAAAATTGGGATTTTACGCAACGATATGGTCATCAGATTATTAACTATAATTCAGTTGACCTAAATGCTCTATTATGGGGATATGAAGAATTCCTTTATAAAGTATCTCAAAAACTGGGTTGGTTTTTTACCGATTTTTACAATCAAAGAGCTATAAAACGCAAAGAGCTCATTAATAAATTCCTTTGGAACAATGATTTGGGTTGGTTCTTTGATTATAATTATGTCACGAAAAAACAGTCAGATATTTATTCTATTTCTGGTATCTTGCCAATGTTTGTGGGCTTGGCAAGTGATGAGCAAGCAGCCCAAATGGTAAAAAATCTCCCATTCTTTGAAAAAGAATTCGGCATTGCAACAACCAAAGAACATCCTGGCTGCAGAGATTATCAATGGGCTTACCCGGTAGTTTGGCCGCCTATGGTTTATTTGACAGTAATGGCTTTGGATAGATATGATTATAAAGCTGAAGCAGTTAGAATTGCTAATAAATACATCAATGTAAACACTGAGATTTTTAAACAGTATGGCAAGTTGTACGAAAAATCCGATGCTGAGACTGGCAAACTCTCGAATGCAGAGTATGAATCTCCAGGTATGATGGGATGGACGGCTGGTGTGTATGTTGCCCTCGCGGAATATTTAGGCTTAAAATAATTGAAATCTTTTATTTGTATTTTGTTCATATATTTTCAAAACAAAAGGAATTAATATGAAAAAGTATTTACTGTTTTTTTGTACAAGAAAAATTATTTGGAGTTTAATTCTAATTTCATCAATTTTTCTATTTTCTTGTTCAAAGAAATATGAGCTGGAAATTATAAATGAAATTCAAAATGAAAAAAACAGTCCTTTCTATATTGATTTTGATCAATACCCTAATGAAAGACAACAACTTCCAATTGGGGTTTTTGATTCCGGTACTGGTGGGCTTACTGTATTGAATGCAATTTTATCCATAGATGCCTTTAATAACTCCACCAAATTGAAAAATCCTGATAATAATGCAGATTTTAACAGAGAAAGTTTTATTTATTTGTGTGATAAAGCAAATATGCCCTATGGTCGATATGATGCAGAAGGGAATAAAGATTTTTTAAGAGAATTAGTAATAAAAGATGTTCAGTTCTTGCTTGGAGAAAAATATTATAACGCACCAACCGATCCCATACCTCCAAATAACAAAAAACTACCCGTAAAAGCAATTGTTATTGCATGTAATACTGCAACTGCTTTTGGGTTAGAGGATGTTAAAAATGCAATTAAATATTGGGATGTTAATATCCCTGTAATTGGTATTATTGAAGCAGCCTCTAAGCATGTCGTCAAAGTTGTTCCTCCAAATGGTAATAGTGTAATTGGTGTGATGGCAACAGAAGGGACTTGTGCTTCTAATGGATACCCCGATACAATAATGAAATATGCAAAAGAAGCTTTACCAAATGCTAATATTTCCATTGTGCAGCAACCTGGTTATGGTCTAGCCGGAGCGATTGACGGTGATCCTGATTATATAAATAAAGATGCTGAGGTTTGCAGAGAATTTCCCATTTATCGTGGACCAGCACTTGGCAATAAAAACTATCCTATTGATCTGAAATTAATGAAAGAATATCATTTTATAACTGAAAACAATGCTTTATTGATATCAAAACAAGCAGATGATCAAATTGTTAATGTTGAAATTAACTTAATTGAAAATTACACAAGATACCATGTTACAAATCTGGTTTTGAATGCTATGAAACAAAATCTGAAAGGTAGTTTAGATGCTATTGTTTTAGGCTGTACACATTATCCCTATGTACAGGATGAAATCAAAAATCATTTAATGTATCTTCGTTCTATAGATTCAAATTATGCCTCTTTCATCAATGAAAATATTCAAATTATTGACCCATCTTTTGCAACAGCATTTGAATTATTTACACAACTCGAACAAGATAATCTTTTCACTTCTCTAACAGAGTATGATTATGATTTTTTTATATCAGTACCCAATCCATTACTACAAGAAGCACAAATAGATCAGAATGGCAATTTTACTTATGATTACAAGTATTCACGTATTATTAATCAATCAAAAGAATATGTAAAACGGGTACCGTTTTCACAAAAGTATATTGATAGTGAAACATTATCACGCTTGAAAATAAATATTCCTGATCTCTATTTACATATGTTTACGGAATAAGCACCTAAAAATACAATTCCAGTTTTAAGCTTGTAGCAATTATTACAGTAATAAAAATGAAAAGGATTTTACAAGTTTATTCAAAATCAAATTATTAACAGAAATATATTACAATCTATGTTTTTTTAAATTCAATTGAAAGAAAGTTTATCCAACTTTTGTTTATTTATTTTATTAATAGGTTATTAAGGTAAAATATGAATCCAAAAGTTGATATATATTTAAAAGAGGGGTGTGGCCGTTGTGAATATTGGAAAACGCCAAAATGTAAAACGCTACGTTGGCAAAACGAGTTGAAATATTTACGAAACCTACTATTAAACTCTGAATTAATAGAAGATGTGAAATGGGGAGTACCTTGTTATACTTTGAATAATAAAAATGTTATTTTATTAAGCGCTTTTAAAGAATTTTGTTCATTAGGATTTTTCAAAGGCGTATTAATCAAAGATGTAAACAATTTACTAACCGCTCCCGGAGAAAATTCTCAATCCGTTCGTCAATTTCGGTTTACTAACCTGGAAGATATAAAAAGATACGACTCCGATATTAAATCATTTATTGATCAAGCAATTGAAATTGAAAAATCCGGATTAGAAATTGAAAAAATATCCAATATCGTAATAATAAATGAATTACAAGATATATTTGATAACGATCCAAATTTTAAGCAAGCATTTGAAGCATTAACACCAGGAAGGCAAAGGGGATACACTATATATTTTTCTACGGCAAAACAATCCCAAACCCGTATTTCAAGAATAGAAAAATCTATTCCACGTATCATGGAAGGTCTTGGTTTGCATGATTGAAAATTATAATTAATAAATTTATTATTTTTACTATGGGGAATATTAACCAGAAAATTTATTGTTTTAACTTTCCTATTTAAATTTTAATAGAAAACACTAATTTCATAAAGAGAATATTATGTATAAACATTTATTAAATAATATTTCCTTTCTTTTACCAACCATTTTTTTAAACCTGTTAAAAAATTCAGATATATTTTTGTTTTAATTAATCATTTTCTAATCCATTTTAAAAAATAGGATTTTTAAACATGTTTAAATTAACCAGTAATGAATTTTATTCATAATATTTTGCATATTGATATTGAAGGAGAGTAGGTATGAAAGTATTAAATCTTAATATTGTGTTATTATTTATAATGTTAACATCTTCAATTTGGGCAGATATTAAAATAAAAAATTTCTATCCAAATTTTGTTCATGTTAAATTTGTTGACAATACAATTCTTCCTGTTGAAAATAGAATACTTGATATAAATACATTTTTTAAACAAAACGCAAACAACAGTACAAATAGTCAAAATTCAGCTGTAACAGCTGCAATAAAGAGTAATTGGATTAAAACTTTTGATGTTGATTTTAACCGAATGATTAAATTTCGGGAAAATGCTGCAGAAAATTTAAACAAGCCAATACCAGATTTAAATACTTATTTTACTGTAAAGCTTGATCAGAATATATCAGTGCAAGAAGCAATAGATCTTTTTAGCAAATTATTATATGTAGAAGCTGTTTATCCCATTCCAATTCCTGTTGAGCCTCCTCAAGTTCCAGATTATACAGATCCTGCAAACACTAGTGGTTCTTACCAAAACTATCTAGATCCTGCTCCTAATGGGATAGATGCATTATACGCCTGGCATGGATCCGGTGGAAAAGGAAAAGGGGTTCACATTGTCGATATGGAATATGACTGGAATCGTTTTCATGCAGATTTGGCAAGATCTGGTTCACCTGTATCTATAGTGGGTCCAGCACCTTATTTTGATAATACTTTTGATGCCAAAGACCTTAAACGCTGGAAAAATCATGGTACCGCAGTTTTGGGGATTTATGGTGGAATTGATAATGATTTTGGTATGTCTGGTATTGCGAATCAAGCCGAGTTATCTGTTGTAGCCCAGGTAACAAATATTTTGGGATCTTCTGTAAATGATATCGCAGGAGCTATTTTACGTGCTGTTGATGAATTAGAAAAAGGGGATATTATAGTTCTTGAAGCACAAATTGCCGGACCGAACTGGGACCCGGATATAGATCCGCAATACGGGTTGATGCCTGTTGAATGGAACAAGACTATTTATGATGCTATACAAACCGCTGTAGGTAATGGTATTATCGTTGTTGAAGCTGCCGGTAATGGAGGGCAGAACCTTGATGATAATGAATACAATACCGGTCATGCTCCTTTTGATTTGAATAAAGATTCCGGTGCTATAATGGTTGGTGCTGGCAAATCACCTGCCTGGGGAAATTCTGCAAAAAGAAAACATGATTTTTCAAATTATGGTAATACCGTTGATTTACAAGGTTGGGGGGATGGTGTTTTAACAACCGGTTATGGAAATTTGTATGATGATGATGGAGAAAATTTTCTATATACAAATGGATTTAGTGGTACCTCAAGTGCTACTCCTATTGTTGCCGGGGCAGTAGCCATTTTACAAAGTACATTGAAGCAAAAAACAGGAGCTCCGGCTAGTGCTGCAACAATAAAAGATATTTTACGGGAAACGGGTACCGCTCAAGTGGGAGATGGAAACATTGGTCCTCTACCAAATCTGAAAATGGCAATTGATCAGATTTGGGATGATGAAACGCTATCGCCATCACCATTGGTTCTCAATCCACCTTCTGGAACGTATGAAATGCCAATTCAAGTCACAATTAACTATGGAACGGGACAAAGTATATCAAATACGTCTATACGCTATACTCTTGATGGATCGGAACCCAATGAAGATTCATATATATTTATTCCTGACCAGGGTGATGTAATATATCTCAATTATGGGGCTACAATAACAGCTAAAGCATTTCAATATAATCAAAACAATGGAAGATTGTATTCAAGCCAATCAGTATCAGCCCAGTATGTTAGTAGCACTCCAAAAGTAGATACTCCGATAATAACACCAGGGGAGGGCACTTTTAGTCAACCTCATCAGGTTACAATATCAACATCTACACCAGGTGCTACAATTAGATACCGCACCGATGGAAGAATTCCCAGTTTCTTTTATCCGGGTACTAATTATGATGGACCGATTACATTGGATCCCGGAAATTATTACATCACTGCACGCGGCTACAAAGATGGATATTACAAGAGTGATGCGGTAACAACTGGTGAGATCATTGTTAATGCATTAACATTACCTTCACCAACAATTTACCCTGGATCCGGAACTTTTAATGGTGGTGTAACAGTTTACATTGGATCAACAGTTTTAGGGGCAATTATCCGTTATACAACAGATGGCACAGATCCCAATGAAAATTCCGCACAATTTATTCAACCGCTTGAATTTTCTGAAACGACACAATTAAAAGCTCGGGTTTATTTGGAAAGTTATACACCCAGTGCAATAGTTTCAACAAATTATGAGATTGTGCAGCAAGCTGCTGCACCGGTATTTTCACCTGCCGGTGGCCAATATTCAGGTTCAGTGCAGGTTAGCATGTCTACGTGTACTGCAAATGGAATTATCCGTTATACCACAAATGGTGCTGAACCAACGAGTTATTCAAATGCTTATTCAGAACCATTTACTTTAACTATAGGTCAACATACAATTAAAGCAAAAACCTTTCTGGCTGGTACTAATTCCAGTGAGACTGTTTCTAAAGATTATATTGTATTTGATCCAAATACAAATATTGTTGCTGATCCTATAGTTTCTCCTTTCAGCTCGCAACAATTTACAAAACCTTTTCCTTTAACTATTACTTGTGATACAGAGGGAGCGCTTATAAGATATACAGTAGGTTTTGATCAATTACCTGATGATCCTCTTGAAACGGGTGCGGGCTCTATTACCTATACTCAACCTGTGTTATTGGGATCTGTTGGTTCAAATATTTTTCTAAAAGTTAGAGCATTTAAAAGTGGAATGACTCCAAGCAATATTATTCAAACCGGTCAACTTGCTGTTGTTGAACCCTTGGGTGAGGTTGATACTCCAACAATTAATCCTTTTGGTGGTACTTTTCATAATGCGGTTCAAGTTGAATTAGAATCTGCAACTCCTTTTGCCCAAATCATATATACTGTCGATGGAAGCGATCCAAGCAGTTGGTTACCTATATTACCACCCACTCAAAAATACAACAATACATTAAACTTGTTTCAACCTGCAACATTAAAGACTATGGGATATCGCACATTCTTTACGGATAGCGAAATTACACAGGCTCAATTCTTTTTTGAATGTGCACCCCCAATCATTATACCAGAAAATGATAAACATACTTTACACGTTTCAGTTGAAATGAGTTCTGAAACTCTGAATGCTAAAATATATTATACTACAGATGGATCAGATCCATCAATTAACAGTATGTTGTATGATGAACCCTTTGAACTTGGTATTGGAACACATGTAATTAAAGCCGTTGCAAACAAGATTAATTATGACAATAGCCCTATTGTTGCAAGAATTTTTACTGTAGAACAGGAAGCAGTTGCTCCATTAGTTACAATAAATCCACAATCACAAAATGTATTGGATGGTGTAGATTTATCATTATCTGTTGAAGCAGAAGGAAGTGGGAATCTCATTTATCTGTGGCAAAAAGATGGGATATTAATTGCAGGAGCAACTGAACCTATTCTTGACCTACCAAATGTTAGAATAGGAGATGCTGGCAATTATCGTGCAATTGTAACCAATTCTGCTGGAGCAGATACAAGTGAAATAGCGGTGATTGAAGTATTACCAACTGCTATATCTGAATTCGATCAGGGATTAATTCCAACAGATTATGCTTTGGGTACTAATTATCCCAATCCTTTCAATCCCACCACCAATATTACCTTTGCAATTCCACGTACATCAAGAGTTAAAGTTGAGATATTTAATACCCTTGGCCGAAAAATTAAAACGCTAATGGATGCAACTTTGAATACAGGATATCATACATTGCACTGGAATGGACTAAATGATAATGGGCAAACCATTCCGACAGGTGTTTATTTTTACCGAATGCAAACAGAGAGTTTTACAGATACCAAAAAAATGGTTCTTGTTAAATAAGGAAAATTTTCCGGTAGGTTTTGGAAAAAAGGTGGTTATTTCATATAGTATTTAAAGGAAGTAACCGGAAGGCAAATAAAGATTTCAAAACTTACCGGAGGACCAATGTACAATACTCGTAGTAGTTTGTATGACAGGATATTAGAAAAAACACCCGAGCAAGTATTCATCAATTCTTTGCGAAAGGAATTTGAATTATCACCGGCAGAAAGTAAAGGGATATTGGATCTGGCCAAACAGTGTTTATTTGGCGAAGCCCCCCAGACGGTTGGTAAAATGAAATATATCTGCGCATCCACCAAAGCCAAACATGGCAAGCCTCTGGGCGAGCAGGAGTTAATAGAGGTTGAATTAACACTGGATGCGGGAATCGAAGATTTAAATATTTTAAAGGAAAGTGGTCCAAGGGCATTACGGCAGCTAAAGGTATTGCGATTGACTGAAGAAGCCTGGGACCAGGAAGGTTCTTTGACACAAGAGGATTTGGCCCGAATCCTCCAGGTTACGAGTCGCACTGTACGCCAGGATATAAGGGCATTGCAGACAGACGGCAATTTTGTTCACACACGCGGAACAGACCATGACATTGGTCGGAGTTTGTCACACAAAAGCCGCATTATTGAACTGTATTTGCAGGGTGACACATACGATGCAATTATTCGTAAAAGTCGGCATAGCGCATTTTCAATAAAGCGATATGTGTGCAGCTTTGGCAGATTATTACTTTTATTGAATCATGGTATGCAAGACATTAAAGAGATCAGCCGGTTATTAGGCCAAAGTGAACGTCTGACTCGCGAGTATCTGGATATTTTTGAGCATCATAAACAGGGTGACAAATGGCCGTCGATCTATGTAGAGTTATTGGATCAATTAAAGGTGTTATACCCCTCGAAAAAAAAACAACCAAAGGAGGGGCACTATGAAGACTAAACCTTTAAATCGTTATGAATCAATAGCTAAACGCAGTTTCCAGAATGCAATAATTCGCTTACTGGAAGAAAATTATAAAATGTTAGGAAGCCATAAAGTCATCCGAATGATCGCAGAAGATATTACGGCCTTACAAAACGAATTCTATCCGGAGCTGGAAAGGAAAAGTTTTGGACAGATTATCTGGCGAACAACCAAAGCGACAAATCGAAAACCAAGCTATGGTACAAAAGCGGAAGATTATGAGGTTCAGACAGTTGTACTGCCATTGGTTACAGATGAAGATATAGATAATCGAATCAAGAGTCATTATTCTCATAGAGACAAGGATGGCAGGGCTGATTATGAGAAGCAGGTTGATCGGGATGTTAAGGTAATGGCGCGGTTGTGCAAAAGTGCAGCAGAACAGGGCGGCTGGTTGACAGGCGCAGAACTCAGTGTATTATTAAATCGTTCATTAAACGCTATTGGTCGGTATATGACAATTTATCATGAAACGCATGATGATATATTGCCGACAAAAGGAATGATGCTGGATCAGGGCAGTAAGCCAACACATAAAGTCGCAATCATAGATTTGTACGAGCAGGGTTATCCTGAACCGGATATTGCTCGGATCACAAATCATACAATTGAATCGACGAGTCGGTATCTGAAGAGTTACAAGAACGTAAAGTTATTATTGGAAAAAGGTTTTAATTTAATGGAATGGTCAGGATTACCGGATTAGGTAAGAAGACAATTACACAATATCGTGATCTGGTATTTATTTATCATTCAGACTTGAAACAAAAGAAAACTTGAAAATTTGAAAAGGAATTAATAGGTTAGGTTGTCATAGTTTTTCAGCTAACTCCAGTCGTCCTACGGGCTCCTTCCGTTAGCTGAAAAAATGATTAAATGTTCCAATCTTCAAAACAACCTACCGGAAATATTTCCTAAACGTAAATAATTAATTAAACCAACTCTGAGTTACCATTTTACTCAGGGTTGGTTGATTTGTATAATTTAAAAATTATGATTATTCAAAATACATATAAAAATAACTTGAATTTTATCATTTAATTTAAGATTTTATTTAAATAAATTTTAAAAAATGCCAAGGGGTAATCTTGATGAGTAAAGGGAGAACTGATCAGGAAAGATTAGAAAATGTTCAATCAGATGTTTATCAATTAGAACAAATGATATCTGAGAAAAATTTTAGTATATCAGATCTTGCTGATTTTATACCAGGTTTTTTACACCTCAATTCCGCTATGGATATAACACTTGAATATCTAAGTCCCAATATGGAAAATTTTTTTGAAAAAGATCTTGATGAAATAACAATTGAAGGATCGGCCTTTCAATATAGCGTAGTACATCCAAGTTCTGCTGAAATTGTAGTACCCAAATTACAAAATTTTATTCAAAATCATGATCAAAATCAGGTTTTAGCCTATTTTCAATATATGCGAAGAAATAATGATCACGATTATCAATGGTTTTTATCTCTTTCAAAAATACGTGATGACGATAAAACAATTTTTACTATTTCCAATCCATTACAAACATTTGGCGAGTTGGAAAAGCAACTCAAACGTCTTCTAGATGAAAATCTTTTTATGAAAAAGAATTTCCATAAATTTGACAGACTAACCAAACGTGAAAAACAAATATTAAAATGGATTGTAAAAGGAGAAACAAATAAAACTATAGCAGATCAACTCTTTATTTCAATCTTGACAGTTAAAACACATCGACGCAATCTCTTGAAAAAGCTTGAAACTAATAAATTAACTGATTTAATTAAATATGCCGAATTTTTCGGAATTTCACTATAAGTCAAATCCAACTATTAGTTATCAATTAAAAGATTTCACACATCTGAATCCCCTAATATTTAATGCAAAGTTGGGTGTGTCTGAACTACGATTTGTAATATTGAGAAACAGAGGCATAACATTCCAGGCACCACCGCGTAAAACCTTTTGCGTACCTGTTAAAGGACCGGTAGGATCTCTTTGCAGGCTTTGTTCATAATAATTTTCACTATACCAATCTGAACACCATTCCCAAACATTACCACTCATATCATGAATTCCCAATTCATTTGGTTGCTTTATTCCAACTGGATGAGTTTTGCCATTAGAATTATCCTGAAACCATGCGACTGTTGATGCATCATTGCTTCCACTTAAGATATATGATTCTGAATTAATTCCACCTTGAGCTGCATATTCCCACTCGGCTTCAGTAGGCAATCTCTTGCCCATCCATTTTGCATAGGCATTTGCTCCAAACCATGTTACTTCAATAACAGGATTGTCATCAAATCCTTTTTTAGGCCTATAAATATCATTAACGAATTCAATTCTGCAGCCTGAAAAACCCATATCCAACCAGGTTTTACCATTTTCAATTTGATTTCCTACGGTGTTTAAAAATTCACAATATTGTCTATTAGTAACCTCATATTTATCTATAAAGAAATCACTTACAGATACTTTGTGAGCAGGTTGTTCATCATAACTTCCACTATCGCTTCCCATTATAAACCATCCGCCTTTAACCAATACCATATCAGGCTCTTGAGCTTGTAAAGCAATTCCCCAGGCAAATAATGAAATTGTATATAAAAGGATGATTGTATTAATATTATATTTAAAAGTAAAAAGGCAATTGTAAGAAATCATTTAAATTTTCTCATTTAGATAAAATTGATTTGAATAAATATAAAAATTATTAATTTAATTTTAAAACAAAAATAAATATTCTTGTATGATTGTTTAATCATTAACATTCACATTTTTTTCAAGGACTAAAAAAATGACCAAATTAAAATTGGTAGTATCTACATGTAGTCTGTTTACTATGCTATTTTTATTCAATTCCTCCGGTTGGAGTATGATTAAAACTATTGAATACATCAGTATCAATGATTCAGTAAAACTTGCAACAGATGTTTATTTACCTGATACAACCGGACAATATCCATGCATTTTATATCTCACTCCATACGGGAGAGAAAATATAAAAAATGAACCGGAAAAGTTTGTTGAGAAAGGATATGCAGTAGTCTGTCAGGATACCCGTGGTAAATTTGGTTCTACAGGAACGTTTTATCCGTTTAAAAATGACAGAGCTGATGGTTCTAAAACAGTTGAATGGATTAGAACTCAAAACTGGTCAAATGGAAAAATTTGTGGATGGGGTGGAAGTTATTTGGGTTATACACAATGGGCGGTAGCAGACCAGCTTGACATGATCTCACCTATTTTTACAACAGCAAATATGTATGATGCCTTGTATCCTGATGGCTTGATGTCTCTTGGATTGGCTTTTCGTTGGGGACTGTTGGTTGATTCTAAAACAGTAAATGCCATAAGTCCTGAAAAAATGGAAAAGAGTTATTATTACCTGCCATTATCAATAGCAGATGATTCTACATATAAAAACAATCCTTTTACAGACGACTGGATTTCTCATGAATATTATGATACCTATTGGGGCAAGATGGATCACAGGGGGGAATATAGCATTCCTGTATTTGCTGCAGCCGGCTGGTATGATATTTTTTTAATGCCTCAAATAATGGATTTTATGGCACTAGGTTCTAACCGAAATCCTGATAGTTATTTATTTATAGGTCCCTGGGCCCATGGATCTTTTGCCGCAAAAGTTGAATTTGGTGATAATGCAGATTATGGTAAAGTTGTCGCCCCTGTTTTACACAGGTTGGTTGATAAATATATGTTGAATAAAGAAACTAATATTATACAACCTCCATTTGAAGCAAAGCCATTACATGCATTTATAATGCAGCGTAATGAATGGTATTCTTTTGATCAATGGCCGCCGGCAAATGTTGAATTTAAAAATCTTTACATTGGAGACAATAATACTCTTTTAACAGAAGCAAATAACAACGGTAAATATACATGGGAATATAATCCTTCATATCCGTATCCATCATTAGGAGGGACTATTATAGGCCAGGATGTAGGCCCTGCATGGCAGAATAATAATATTGATCGTAATGATCAACTGGTTTTTGTATCTAGTCCACTAGATACAGCTTTGACACTGTTAGGCCCGATTAATGCTGAATTGTATATTAAAACAGATGTATCCAGTACAGATATCATTGTATGTTTGCAGGACGTTTTTCCAGATGGAAAAATTTTAAATATACAGGAGGGGGGAGCAAAGATTTTCAGTGATCCTAATGCACCGGAAAGACGGAAAATAGATGTGTCTTTATGGGCAACAGGATATCAAGTGAATCCAAAACATCAACTTCGATTAGTAGTCACTTCATCATGGTTTCCAAGATTTAATCGTAATTTAAATTCAGGTGAGCCTTTGGTTGAAGCAGTAAATATTATAAATTCAGTACAAACCATGTTCTATGGTATAGATACACCATCTTGTATAATTTTACCAGTATTAGACCTAAAATAATAAAAAAGCCCTGTCAAAAGACAGGGCTTTGGGTAGAACTAGTTTCCTTCAATAATAATTAAAAGGAACCTTGAATAGAGAAGCGGATAACGTCATCAAAAACGCTACCAAAATCGCTATAAGAAATATCAAATCTACCATTAAAAGGAAGATTAAAGCTTTCCAATTTAAAACCGATACCAGCATTTAATCCACCAACATTGTCTTGACGACGTTGAAAGTTATAACCAGTTCGCAAGTCAATCATGTTCAACAAGTTATATTCCATACCTGCTGCCAGAAATTCTTCACGGTCTGGTTGATCAACACCTTCAAGTGCTACAGTCAACTGTTGGTTTTCCATACCAAGTGGTAATAATTCAAAAAGATTTCCGGAAATTCCAATACGATAAGTCTGAGGAAGTTGAAATTCTTCATTTTCGTATAATTGTTGTCCAGAATAATTTTGAATAGACATTGAAAGTACCAGGCTTCTGATACCAGTATCATACATGGTACCAAAATCGAATGCAAAGCAGTCGATTTTGTTTTCTTTACCAGGAGTTTCCAATAAATCAGCAACATATGTATCATTCTGTCCTAATGCCTGGTTGATGAATTTTGCTGTACCACCAATAGAAAAGCGGTCAGTCATTTGAATACCATATGACAATCCAATCGCCATACCACCAACATCACCAACATCAATATCAGAATAACCTCTGGCATCTGATGTTGAAATTACAGTACCATTGATATCACCGTAATCGATTGATGAAAAAGAAAGTGCGAATACACCCCATGTATCAGCATCATAAGATACTGCCATGTGTGAAAGATTCATATCCGCAATCCAACTGGTATTGTTAAAAAAGAATGCTGCTCCATCAACAGTCGCTAAACCTGCTGGATTATAAAAGATGCTAGCTAAATCACCTTTTGCAAAGGTGAATACATCCGCCATGCCAGATGCTCGTGCACTACCGCCTACACGCAAAAATGTCAAACCTGCTTGACCTGTTTTTTGCATTTTAGCAAATGACGGCTGCGTTGTCATGAACAGACATAGTATAATAAATAAAACAAAAAGTTTCTTCATGAAGTTTGCCTCCGTTTCAATATTTTTAATGACAGATTCGATACCTGCCATAACGAATTACCTGATAATGATGAATTTGCCAACATGATCGCCTAAATCGCTTTCTATTGTATAGATGTATACATCACTAACAACATATTGGTTATCTTCAGTACGGAGATTCCAGTCTTCATCTCCACCACCATTGTCATGAATGATTTCATGTACAAAATCACCATTGGTAGTAAAAATTCTGATAGTACAGTTGCCTGGTAATCCAGCAAACCTGATTTTATCTTCTTCACCCGGGAAATTCATACCAGCAGCACTGTATGGATTAGGAATAACCCGAATATCTTCAAGTTTACTCTCTTGAGTAATTGGGGCAACAGCAGGTTTTGCACCTTCAGGAGCCCAACCAGTCCAGCAGTAATATTTACCACTTTCAAGAGATACACCAGGATTTTCCCAGTTTTGTGTACCATCATCATAAGCAACCAGATAATAAAAATATTGAAAACCTGGAGATACTTCAGTATCAAGACAAGTAAGATCTTTACCATCATAAATAACTCTGTAGGTACTGTCACGAGCACCAACAGCTTTGTATACACGATAGCCAGCGAAATCGTTAACACCGGTATCAAAATCAGCTTCTTGAGCAGATTCATCAGTCCATGTCAAACGAATTGCAGCACCTTCAGTATCAACAATAAAGTTTGCTGGTGGACGAGGAGCATCAGGAACATCATATTTTGCATGATTACCTTTATCACCGTTTACGTTCCAGTTTGCAAGATCAAGAGTTTGTAATACAGAATCGCGACCTGTAAAAAATACTTGTTTGAGTTCATCCATCACCGGACCTGTATAGTCGGCTTCTTTTGCTTTTTTACCCCATTCAATACAGAGATCATGGTTAATACCACCAGCCGCAACAACGTAGGTAATATTGATGGATTCATTATAATCAAAATCATAAGGACCGAAACAGTTATATGCACTAGGGATTTTGATATCAGAAGCAATTTCACGATGTGAAACATTCAATGGCCAATGTTGTCCTTCAACAAACATAGCATTGTATTGGTCAGCCATGGTTTTAGGGGTTTTACCTAAATCATAATCGCGTTCATGTCTGATTGTAGTAGATTTGGGTTGTGTCCAGTCATTAACTTTATTTTTAGGACTTTCATCTGCATACAATGCACCATGAATAATGAAAGCAGGGGATAACAATTCTACCCATTCATCGGTACTACCGGGATCGCCCCAGTCTACAACTCCGCCTTCACCATCACCATCATAAAACAATGCAAATGCACGTTCTTTACCTTCATCAGCATATGGTGCAATGAATTCACCAACAGCATCGGAAGAACCAAAAGATGCATTTTGACCTAAATTAGAGGGTCTGGGATCCATAGTCATTGACCACCAGAAATCTTCAATTTTCTGACCTTCCAGTTGCCATGCCCAATCTGCATAAGGCCAAATTGTCGGACCACCGTCTTCAGCATCAGGATAACCGTAGATTTTTCCATTGTTTGTGAAGTTAATATCATACAATACATAATCTTCATGACCGGGAGTACTGTAACCGTACATCATACGATCATATTCAACACCCATAGAGTATCTCCAAACTGAACGAATTGCTCTTTCAGTTACAAGAGTAGGATCAACTATAGTATTTGTATGAAGATCAGTAAAATCATCGCCACCATCAGAAGCTACGGCAACACCATTTACTACAACATTAGGTTGTGCCCAACGTTGAATAAGTTGTTGATCTACTGGATACAGAGCAGTCAATTCCTGCTGATCTTTCCAATAGGGAAGATAGTCATAATCATAAGTACGGTACATACCGGAGGTCCAATATGCAAATAATTCACCATTGGGTCCAGTCCAGTTTTTTGATCCAGCCAAAGTACCGGTTTTACGTACATTAGCTCCAAACATTTCTTTTACATCTGAATCCGGGAACCTTATGCGTCCTCCTGGCCAGGCGTATTGAGCTGTCCAGCCCTCTGCTCCGTCATATTCAGCAACAGACCACAACCGGCCAATACGCATAAAAGCTTCATTGGTATTGGCAACCGCAAGCTGTGAAAGCATTGTGATAAATAACAGACAAAGGCCTGTAATTAATAATGATCGTTTCATTTGTGGTTTCCTTTTTTTTCTTTTTCAAGATAAAAGCAATTGAATTTCAACTTAAAATTCAAACTTTACACCGAACAGGAATGAACGTGGATTATAGAATAATGCATAATCTTTACCCGGTGCAATAGGAGCACGGGTAGTACCATTTGAATCAACCCATTCTTCTGTAAATACATCATTGCCGTTATCATCTTCATATTCACCAATGTCTTTTCCAAGACCGTTATCTTGATCAATATATTGTGTAAAGTATTGTTCTTTTTTCATTATCAGCCAAAACGTTGAGGTTCAGCTTTTTGTAATTGAACAAGTTGTTTACATCCATATATAAGCGGGCAGAAAGGTTTTTATACACGGTGAAAGATTTACTAAGTCTTAATGATGTATAGTAAGAATCTAACCAATAATAAATGGTTCTTACTTCACGAGCTGGGAGATTATCAGGATTGTAGATGTATTTTGAACCCTTGTCCCAACGTTGAATAAAACTTAATCTCCAATTGCCTTTCAATGTACCCCCAATCCATTGGTGTATGGAAAGAAAAGTTACCAATGAAACCAGGTTCAGATTGTGGCTGCAAGTTTGGTTGCACTGTATACATAGTAACCAACAAGTGGATCCTGGTTCAAAGAAGAGTAAACCATAATTACCTTGAGTTTTAATACGGTAATCCATATTCAACCAACCGGTGAAAAAGCGACCACGCAGTTTGCTGATTTTCATTTCAATACCGCGAATATCCTGGTAAATATTGTTGCGTCGTGTATCGTAACCTGCAACACCGGCAGAAACACCGTTTACAAAGTCACCAACAGAGGCAGAGCCACCCTGGCCGTCAACACGAAGTTTACCAATCATTTCAGTATTGTCTTTTGAATAAAAGTTTGCACGAATCAGATAATCATCTGCAATACTTTGTTCAAAACCAATTTCGTAAGCAGAAGTTCTTGGAGCTTCAAGATTAGCATAACCCAATCTTCTGATATCACCTTGAGGATCGCCAAAAGGCATGCTTTCGGAGAACATACCATAACGGTCAGTGTTGGTTGGTTCAGAGTAGAAAATACCATAGTTGAAGAAAAATTTGGTATGTTTACGAACCGGATGTGAAAAACCAAGTCTTGGGCTCAGATAAGTATGAGCTTCACTTGCTTCTTTAGGAAGATCATCCATTGTTGCGTAACCAGCTGTACCGCCACGTGCCCATAACAGAGAATAGATGTTCGTAGGATCATAGATATATCCGTTTGCTGCATAATGATCAATACGGATACCGGCATTAACAATCATACCACCATACTCAATTTTATCCTGAATGTAACCAGAATAATGAGAAGGTTTTCTGTCAAAATTAAAAGTACTGTAATTGTTTACATTAATTGTACCTTGTTTCTTAAAATCTTTGATAATATGGTCCTGTGCAAATTCAAAACCGGCTTTTACCAGGTTATTTTGGTTTACCTGACTGGTAAAATCGATATTAAATTTATGAGTTGCATAAGAAGAAGTATCAGAAACCAAACCACCACCAGACAGACTCCAGTTACCGGTCAAATCTGTTAATGATGCAGTTTCATCAATCCAACCTACCGGACCTTCATCAAAAGCTACACCGCCGATAGTTTTTACGGCTGCAAGATTTCTTTCAGTACCGTGTCCAGCTTCAGATTCTGTAGTAAAATAATTATATTTTACTTCATAATAAGTTGAAGGATTGATTGTATGAATCAACTTGAAGCCAATTTGTTTGGTTGTTGCATAAAGCATATCTTGTGATCCAAGATAATATTTGTAATTTGAAAAAAGATCAGTGCCTGATTCAATTTCAGAAACATTGTTTCCATAGTTAAATGTCCACTGATCATCATCCCAGTCATTACCATTGGTTGATGTCATTGTCTCACCGTACAAACCGTTCAAAACAACTTTAATGTTGTCCATAGGTTTGAATGAAAATTTTGCTTCTTTAATATCAGAATCATAATATTCACTTACGGAAGGCAAGATAGGATATTGACGTGTATATTTGTATCCTAAAAAGAAACCCGCATCTTTGAGACCCAATTTGTCCAAACCGGGAACAGGGCCACCAAGACCAGCATCAATGTAATGATCTGCTTTGTCACCGTAATCAACACCACGGGTGGTCCATTTCCAAACTTCCTGCAATTGTTGAGGAGTCCAGTCACTTTTACCCATCCATGATTCAGCATTTTTGGTTTCAGCAATAGCATTCCAACCTGCAAACAATTGTCCGCCTTCAACATCAAAAACGGGTTCAAAAGAATCACTGCCACCATAAAGTTGATTATCATATTGGTCATCGCCGTATGCACTGGGACCAAAATGTTTCTGATGTCCTGGAGATGTACGATAATCAAAAGAACCTGAAACTGTTTTTCCACCTTCTTTGGTGATAACGTTAAACAGACCTGAACGAATATTACCATATTCAGCGTTAAAACCACCGGTGAGAATTTGAACTTCAGATACTGAAGCAGAGTTTGTTTCTGCAAAAACTTTATTGTTCAGTTTATCATTACGTTCCATACCATCAACCTGAAAGCTGATTTCATCGCTTCCACCACCACGAATTTCGATTTTCATTTCGGAACTATTTACCTCAATACCGGGTTCAAGGCTAATAGCATCCATGATGTTAGAAACAGGCAGCATTTCTGTTTGTTCGACAGTTGCAATTACCTGACTTGATACGACATCTTGCTCTACAAGAGGTCTGGTGGATGTAATGACAACTTCTTCTCCTAAATCCAACACTGCTGAGGATAAGCCAAAATCCAACAGTGTGGTTCTGTCAGTATTAACCCGGACCTCTTGTTGTACAACAGGCCCATAACCCATCATTGAACCGCGCACCGAATATGTGCCTGGAGGAACATTCAGGATAAAATAGTTACCATCAACATCTGATGATGCACCCATCGTTGTTCCTACAATGGTAATATTGGCGCCCGGGAGACTTTCATTAGTCTTGCTGTCGAAAATTTTCCCTGCAATTTTGCCAGTAGTTCCAGCAAGTGTTTTCTCAACAGTAAAACATACTAACAAACTAAATGTCAGCAGTAATACCCGTAGTTTAAACCACTTGTAACTCGCCATTGCAATCTCCATTTTATTATGTTAAGTGTTATTTGGGAAAGGGTATAAGAATTTAATTAACCCTTATTCCCGTTACTAATTAAAATTTTTGGTTCCTTTCATCACCTCCTAATATTATTGTTTTAAATTACGGATTTTAATTTTATTGGCCTTCAACTTCTCTTTCATACCATTCTTCATTGGTTATTTCTTCAGGCAATGTAGAGTGTACCAATGAATATATATTTTCATTATTTCGATCTACAAAAACAAATTTATGATTTTGGCCGCCAACATAATAACTCCAGATTTCATAAGGTTTTTCATCAATTTCCATATGATGACGATCTATATCATCAGGTTGACCGTATACAATGAAAATCCTGCCCATGTCAGAATTTAATCCATTTGTATTGCTATTAAAATGTTTGTTTGCGTAATTGATCCTTGCAAAACAATCCATCATAAATTCATTTTCAGGAGTAGATAAATCATAATCTCTGCTTTTCCAGAAATTAATTAAAAATGTACCTTTATTTTTTTATTGGTAATGAATCAAAAATTTTCAACTCTTCATGAGTTGCAATATATTTTTATTTGATCTCTATAATTTTTAAGATCTTTTTCTGTTAATGGAATATTTGTTTCAGGGCAGTGGGGGATTGGAAACAGTAAATTGATTTGAAACAGTTGATAATTCATTGTTTTGCCAAATCTTTAACATTGATAAATAAATGATGATCACCACTTTCCAGACCAGAAATATCAATTGCCTGAACTTTTATTAAAGATTCAGCTTGTTTAATACTTTTTGAAGGATTTGTAATTATTAAAGTATCGTTATAAGCGTTTGTGATAATATATTGAGTTTCAAAAGTATTTTTTAGAGCTGTCATTGCTTGTTTCGAGGTGTATAAATTTCATAATACAGATATAATAATGAATTGTGATATTGATATCGACGGGAGGGATTTGGTATTACAGTTTTATTAGCTTTGGTATAATTGGGGTGTTTAGATTCAGCTGAAATCAAAGAAGCCAATTGTATATCACTAATAGACAGTTTATTAGGTACAGGTGAAACTGTTAATGAATCCCCAAATAACGCTTGTTTTCTTTGAATTGTCATCAGTTATTGAAAATTTAACAAAATAATCACCAGGTTCAAGGTTGTAATAGATTTGATCAACTAGTTCCTTTTTCAGGATTAGTTATGTTATTCTCATCTTTTTCGATAGTTGCCTGTGCCTTTTAAACTTTTACTTGAACTGTATCCATTTTTTCTGAAAATACTATTAATTTTGCAGAAAAGTTTGACAGATATCCATTGTCAGTTTCTTTAAATTTTAGTTGGGGTAAGGCTACAGAATAGTATGTTTCAATTCTTGCAAATTCACTTGAATCCTGAAATATATTTGTATCAAAAAAGTATATAGGTGTATTTGTGCTTTTTTGTGGGGATGATGGAAAGACCCATATCGGAAATACGAGTAAATAAAATATAATTGTTATTATGTGCTGCTTTTTCATTATACTTCTCCTGCTGCGCTTCTAAATACAACTTGTGTAATTCGATCGGTATCGTCAATATGTATGAATTAAACTTGTTTCTCTATATCAGAAATATAAATGACTAAGACTTGAATAATATTATGGATTTTTAATTTTTAGGTTAAATCTTATTTAAATAATACAAAACAATTACATTCAATTTACCTGCCAACATTACGTCAACAACGGAGATTAAAGATTGGAAACATATCTGAGATTTGTTAAACATAAATATTAAACCTGTAAAAGTATATATTCAATTATTAAATTAAACATTCAATTTGTAAAGCAAACGTTTGCCTGACTAATGAAAAAAAATTTTTAAATAATTTTATACATAGAAAAAATTAACACCATTACTTTAAAAATTTTTATTTTTATAAAAGTAAAATAATGTAATTTTCATTCTTTGTCAAGATAAATTATTTTTATAGGGTGTCATTAGGTATTTTTTTTTATCGTTTTGTTGATTATTAATAAGTTACTTTTTTTAGAAAAAATTAACTGCGCAAACGTTTGCGTTTATGGAAGGAAAAGTGTATCAAAATGATATTAATTGGGGTAGGAAAGTATTTTTAATTATTTATCAAGAATTTTCAATAGTCTTGTTTGAAAATTCAAAACCGATATGTTTATCTTCTTCTTGAGGATTTTCAATAATTTTAATCATAATTTGGAAATCATATAGGTGGACCAGCAAAAAAACAGGTTCTAAATCGTTAAATCCATTGATAAAAATCATATTTGCATCTTCTGAAGCAAAAGAAAGGACCTGTACTGTCTCTCCATTTTTCAAGGGTACAAGAACTGCCAGATCCTGATTATCTGTTAATTGAGATTTAACAGCGAGTATATATTTTTCAATTTCTTCAACTGCATTGTCAGCCTGGGTCTTTTTGGGGGGATCAATCTTGATTGCCATTTTTTGAAAATCTTTTAAATCCATATCATCCTCTCGTTTTTTTATAATATAAAACCTTAATGTTAATAGTCAACTATTTTGACATAGTTTGTGTTGTTTATCATTCATGTCTGTTACATTTTTTGACATTTTCCATAATAAATTCTTTACTTGCTCTTTTTCAGAATCATTAAAATCTTTGGTTATAATCTCAGACCAGGATTGCATAATCTCTTTAATATCAGCTCTGATTGAAATTGCTTTTTCAGTAAGATAAACACGGTATACACGCTTATCATGTATGTCATGTTTTTCGGGTAACATAACCCAGCTTTTCAAGATTATGAAAAATACGTGTTGCATGTGATTTGTCTACATCCAGATGTGAACTGGTTTCGTTTTGAGTTGCACCATCATTGTGAAAAAGATAGATCAAAAACATATAAGCACCACTACCGAGGTCAAATTTTGATAGTTGATGATTAAAATATTTTTGTGCGCTTCTATGCAAAAATCCCAACATTTTGCCAATACTGTCATGATGATGCATTATTAAACCTCAGACATTTTAATTTTATGGTTATATTGCTTGTTTAGTGATATGAGAAATATCAAGGTTAAGAAAAAAGATAATATATCAGCTACCGGAAATGATAACCAAACGCCAACAAGTTTAAAGTAATGAGAAAAAATGAAAACAAGAGGTATAAGAAATAAAACTTGCCTGGAAAGAGTAAGTATTAAATTCTCAAATGCTTTTCCAATAGCCTGGTACAATGTGGAACCTACAATTTGAAATCCTACAACAGGAAATGCAAGAACCATGAATCGTAAAGCTGTTTTACCTTGTTCAATCAATGTAACGTCATTTGTAAATAATTTAAGCAACACAACGGGAAAGACCATAATAACAAATGTAGCTGAAATTGATAAAAGTGATGATACAATGACGGCCAGTTTGACAGATTCTTTGGTTTTAAGATAATTTTGAGCTCCAAAATTATAACCAGCAATAGGTTGTAGTCCCTGAGCCAAGCCGATTATTGGTGTCATCATAACCATGAGAATACGCATAACAATACCATAAACAGCAATTGCAATATCACCACCCAGGTATCCTAGTAAATTATTTAAAATAATTACTAAAACACTCATTGCAGCTTGCCTGGCAAAAACGGCTATACCAATTGCGTATATTTCTTTGTTAATACGTAAATTGAATTTTAAATATGATAATTTTACATTTAAAATAGATTTGCCAGAAAGGTAATAAAGGATCAAATAAACAGCGCCAGAAATATAAGCAATAAGCGTGGCAATTGCAGCACCACTAATACCCATCTTGAATTTGAAAATAAAGAGAGCATCTAGAATTATATTCATTACTGCAGATATAATCATTGTAAACATGGCAACTTTGGCTTTGCCTTCTGCACGGATCAGGTTATTTAAGGCCATAGCCATGCTATGAAACAAAATCCCGGGTACTATATACACAAAATATTCTTTTGCATGTGGTAAAATAGTTTGGGAAGATCCGAAAAATACAAGAACCTGGTCTATAAAAAGAAAACCAATAATTGTAATTACAAGCGAAAAAAGTACTGTTGAAATTATAACATTTCCTAGAATTCGGTTTGAAGTATCATAATCCTGTGCGCCCAAAGATCTGGAAAGGAGAGAGGCGCCACCAATACCCAGCATTTGACCAATAGCACCCACAATCATCTGAATAGGAAAAGAGATGGCTACTGCGGCTATACCCATTGTGCCAACACCTTTACCAATAAAAATTGCATCTACAACATTATACATTGACATTACCAGCATACCTATCATCGCCGGAAGAGACAGCTTGAATAGTGATCTGCCAATATTGTCGTCCTTTAAAATATTAATATCTTTCATCTAAAACCTTTCACACATATCTATTAGTTGAGTAGTCAACTAAATATACAAAAAAAATAGTTGATTTATCAACCAACTATTTTTTTATTTTTGAAAATTATTGAATTTTATTGCACCCAAATCCTGGATCGTTTGGGAATGATTATAGTTGCAAATCCGTCTTTATTAATCGCTATATTTTCACCAGTGAAAACATTTTTAAATGAATCAGATTTATTTTCAATTTTCAGTTTAATAATTACAGGTTCTTCGTTATAATTTTGCAAAAACCAACCACTTTTGCCGACTGGTTGCAAGGTAACGCGGGTAGGAGCTTGCATTTCCATTCCCAATTTTCCAATGATAGAATTTCGCAAAGAGCTTATAGCATTGGGTGGAAGATACAATAGACCTAAATCGCGGGGGCACAACAACACTTCTCCAACAGCATCAAAATCTGCCTGTGAAAAGGTATGACTATTAAGCACAAATATATTGTTCTGATTTTGTGTGAAAAAAGGGATGGTTTCATTTTTATAGTTTGCTGTAATTATAGCTTTTGCATCCTTTGTGGCAGCATCACTTTCTAACAATAAACCTTCCTGAACTATTTGCGGAACATCATTGAATGTAATGAATTCCGCCCGGACAGGATTACTTTTGACCGGATGTTCAAATCCTGCAAGTTGATTTAATTTTTTACTGTTCATTACTGACAAGAATCCTGTTGTCATAATTACAGTTTTTTGTTTTTTAACAGCTTGAAAAACACGGGATTCAATGTCTTTATCTTTAGCAGCCTGAGTTGGTATAAAGAGTATTTCAGCCTGTTCAGGCCATTCAGAAGCAGGAACCAGAGGGATTCCAAGCATTCCAATAAAATCCATGATATAAAGATCACCACCGGCATCGCTGTTTGCAGGCTTGTATCCATAAATAACTGTTTCTTCATCACCAGTAACTTTTGCAGCCAGATCAGCAAGTTTATCGAATTCAGAGCGCAAATAATGATGGCCTCCGTGACCCCATAAAAAATCACCATAATGAAACATTGTTATTTCATTCGCTCCGGCTAATACACTTTGATACGCCTGATCTATGAAATCTAATGGCTGACAATCACCATGATCAAACCATGCTCCGGATACTTTGCCGGCAATAGAGTTAATCCATCGATAATTGACATAGCCTTCATAGGGTTGTACAAAACCATACCTCTGTGTGCGTGCGCCACGTGTTTCAGTTCCTACCCATACATTATCAAATTGAGCAGATTGTCTGGGAATGTCATAACCAAAGAGATGAAATCTGTCGTACCATTGTGGAAATTTTATTGTAACTTCACAGTCAGGATTGATTTTATGTACTTCTTTAAGAAAGATATTCGATGCAATATCAACCAATAAATTACGGCGATATTCTGACCAGGAAAGATCTTTTTTAGCTGCTTTGGATTCTTTGCTTGTATCAGAGGAACATACAAAATCGTCAATAATGATTTTATCGAATACATGAGCTGCCATTTGCATTACACCCAACAAATCAGTTTGGGTTTTTTCATTTTGCCAGTTAAACCAACCGAGCGGGCCTTCCTGGTGTACACCAAAGTTTTCACCAGGTACTGTTGCAACACCTCCAATAACATCAATATCATTGTCAGTAAAGAACTGGTTAACATCTTTTAATAATTGAGAATCAATCACTAAACCACCCCGATAAAATTCCACAAAAACTTTACTCATACCCAATGATTGAACAAGAGATAGTGCTTCACGTCTACCCATATCCGTAGAAAGATGATCTCTAACACTGTGTGCTGTGATATACACTCCTAAACGTAAATCATTGCTTCGAGATTTTGCATAATTTTGAATATCATCACTAGCAAAACCCATTTGAATCGAAAATGCTACAAAAAGAACAACTGCTAACAATTTTTTCATTTCCCAGCCTCTTTTGATTGATGATCAAATATTTTTGATTTTTACAAATATAAACGAAAAATATATATCAAACACACTTTTTTTTGAAATATGCATGTAATTCAGGTAAAAAAATGTAATCTGTATTAGAATAATAATTATCGTAAACAAATGCTAATTAAAATCGTCTTAAATACAAACGTATTTGAGATTTCCGTATGAAGTATCTTGACTTTTCATCAACAAATCTTTATTTTGGCAAGAGTTGAATCCATAATGGAGGGGCCATGAATATACATGAATACCAGGCCGTTGAGTTACTAAAAAAGTATCAGGTACCTGTTGTTGATGGACTAGTCGCCTTTAATATTCAGGAACTTGGAGAAGCAGTAAAGAAATTAGATACCTGGCCGCTGGTTTTAAAAGCCCAGGTTCACGCCGGTGGAAGAGGAAAAGCCGGAGGTATCAAAGTTGTTCATTCTTTTGAAGAAGCTCTTGAAAAAGGTGAGCAGATGTTTGGAATGAAGCTGGTTACTCCTCAAACCGGGCAAGAAGGTAAAATTGTAAGAAGGATTTATGTTACCAAAGCAATAAACATTGAAAAAGAATTTTATGCCGGAATTGTTTTGGACCGTACCAAAAACCAACTTGTTTTTATGGCAAGTAAAGAAGGTGGTGTTGAAATTGAAAAAGTAGCCGCCGAGACACCTGAATTAATTATTAAAGAAACAATTGATAATGGTTTGGGTTTATTACCTTTTCAAGCCCGTCGAATAGCTATAAAACTTGGCTTTGAAGGTTCTGTATTACGCAAAGCTGCTCAATGTTTTAGTGCATTGTACCAAACAATGATTAATTTTGATTGTTCTTTGATTGAGATTAATCCACTGGTATTGACCAAAGAAGGTGATATCCTTGCGCTTGATAGCAAACTGAACATTGACGATAATGCTTTGTATCGCCATAAGGATATTCTGGAAATGCGAGATATTGCCGAAGAAAATCCCCTTGAAGTTGAAGCCTCTAAATCCAATTTGAATTACATAAAACTTGATGGTTCGGTTGGATGTATGGTAAATGGCGCAGGTTTAGCAATGGCCACAATGGATATCATCAAATATTCTGGTTCCGAACCAGCCAACTTTTTGGATGTAGGTGGTGGTGCTTCAGAAGAAACTGTTGAGAATGGTTTACGGATCATTCTCTCAGACGAGAATGTAAAAGCAGTATTGGTAAATATATTTGGTGGTATTGTTCGTTGCGACCGTGTTGCTAACGGTATTGTAAATGCTGCTAAAAAAATTGGTGTCAAAGTACCGCTTGTTGTAAGACTTGCTGGTACAAATGCTGATATTGCTGCTGATATTCTTGCAAATTCTTCACTCGATATAATCCCTGCTTCAGATTTATCTGATGCTGCTACCAAAGTCGTTAAAGCTTTAAACTAGAAAGGGGAGAGCATTGAGTATTTTAGCAAATAAAAACACACGAGTTGTAGTACAGGGTATTACCGGTGGTGAAGGATCTTTTCATACTCAACAAATGGTTGAATATGGTACACAGGTTGTAGCAGGAGTAACTCCTGGAAAAGGTGGACAATCTTTTGAAAAAATCCCCATTTATAATACTATAGAAGAAGCTATTGAAAAACAGCAAGCCAATGCATCTGTAATTTTTGTACCGCCACCATTTGCAGCTGATGCAATAATGGAGAGTGCACAGGCAGGTATAGAATTAATCGTTTGTATTACCGAAGGTATACCTGTAACAGATATGCTCAAAGTAAATGAATACCTTAAAAAAACAGGAAGCCGACTGATTGGCCCCAATTGTCCTGGTATTATTTCTCCCGGTCAATGCAAGATTGGTATTATGCCTGGATTTATACATTCTCCCGGCAGGATTGGTGTAATTTCACGAAGCGGTACTTTGACATATGAAGCGGTAAACCAATTGACTCAGTTAGGTCTTGGGCAAAGTACATGCATTGGTATTGGTGGTGATCCCATTATTGGTACTCCGTTTATTGATGCATTGGAGCTTTTCAATGAAGATCCTGATACTGATGCAGTTATAATGATTGGTGAAATTGGCGGAAGTGCGGAAGAAACAGCAGCTGAATACATTAAAGCCAATATGACAAAACCCGTTGTTTCTTTTATTGCAGGTCAAACAGCACCTCCCGGAAGACGAATGGGACATGCCGGGGCAATTATTTCCGGAGGCAAAGGAACGGCCAGTGAAAAAATTGCAGCGCTAGAAGCTGCTGGTGTACATGTTTGTAAAAGTCCTGCTGAAATGGGTATAACTGTTAAAAATATTTTGAATTGAGGTAATGATTAGAATGATAAATGATCCCGGACTGGAATTAATTGATCCAATGATGATTGCAGATGATGGCATTTTTACAGATAAACTTGATGTAAATGAGTTAAAAAAACTGCAATCTGACTTTCCGGATTCAACATTTTATTTAACCCAGTTTGAAATTGACAATGGTTATTATCAATTTTTAAAAAGCAAACAAAGCCGAAGAGGTGAAATTGTTTTTGGTTTGGAAAATTTAAAAAACCAGTTACTATTACACACAAAGACCCAGTTTCCTGATAATATATATAGATTATTAAGCGGAGGTATCAATGCGAATGAAGCATTGATACCTTCTCTTGAACGTGAAGTTTATGAAGAAACTGGATTTGTTTATAGTGATTATACTTTTCTTGGGGCTGTCTTTTATATTTTAACGCATAAGCAAGAAAAACACCCATTTATTTCGTATATCTTTAATATTAGAAATATTAGCGGTGAACCTGTAGTTCTTGATAAATCTGAAAATATTAGCGGATTTAAATGGATTGATCGAGATACAATAATCAATATTTATGAAACTCTATTAACATTATCTGGCGATTGGAAAGATTGGGGTAAAGTGAGAGCGTATCCCCATCTTCTTTTTAATTGATTTGAGTTAATTTTAATTCAAGTTCCGGATGTGATACATATTGTATGAGTATTGGAACGACGTGTCCGATAAATAACAAAATTGTATCAGATATGGCAGTGTCGTAATCGAATTTAATTTATTTCAAATAATATTTTTCATTGTAAATATACACACCAATGTAATATAAGCTTTTACAATACCTTAGCTTGTCTATTTTTACTTGATAAAAACTATAAAAATTTTCCTGATATTAATCTCTAGCCTGATTTTTGCTTTTTATTCATCTTGACAAGAACAATGGAGTTATTTATTTGTGTATTATTTGAATGAATTTATAAAAAATATGCCCAAAGTTGAACTACATGTACATCTGGAAGGGTCAATTCGACCCGATACTGCTTCATATTTATTCAACTGCAATCATCAGAATGTTGATCCTATACAGATTAAGGGATTATATCGCTATGGTAATCTTAAAAACTTTATCCGTGGCATGCAAAAAGTGTCTGATAATATAAAAACCCCTGATCATCTTGGCAGAATTACCCGTGAATTACTTGAAACGCTGGCATTGCAACAAGTTATCTATGTAGAATTTGATTGTGCGTTGCAAAAATACAAGAATTTGGGATTATCGATAAAAGAAATCCTTGATATAATTTACAAAAATGTAATTGAGGCTAAAGAAAATTACCAAATTGAATCCAGGATGATTGTTAACCTGCAACGTTCCTATGGTGCAGAGTCAGCTATGGAGCTTGTGAAGGAGATAGTTGAGCTTGATCATCCTCTTATTGCTGGAATTGGTTTATCGGGATATGAAAATACCGGTTCTATGGCAGAGTTTCGTCAAGTCTATCAGTATGCAAAGCAGCATAATCTGAAATGTACCGTGCATGCAGGCGAAATAGGTGGCCCTGAAAGTATGTGGCAAGCAATTACTGAACTTGCAATTGATAGAATTGATCATGGAACACAGGCTATTCAGGATGAATTGTTGGTCGAATATTTGGTTAAAAATAATATCCCTTTAACTCAATGTTTAACAAGTAATGTAAAGCTTAATGTGTGTGATAATTTATTGGATCATCCTTTTCCCGAGTTTTATAAAAAAGGAGTAATGGTAACAATTAATACTGATGATCCAGAGGTATTTGGAGTATCTTTGACCGGAGAATATCAGAAAGCAGCTTCTTATTTTAATCTTTCGGAAAAAGATATGATGAATATTGTTCTGAATGGATTAAAAGCTTCATTTATGAACAATGAAGAGAAAAGACAATTTTCAGAATTCGCTCAGCAAAAATTTAGCAAACTGTTAAATAAACAAACTAGTTATTCTGTATCATAGAGAATTAATGTCTAAATGAAGAGATTCAATCTCTCTTTCAGCTTTAGTAATATCCTTGCTGGTACCAAGATCTTTCCAATAATTCTTTTCAATATCTATGCCCTGTATAATTTTGTTTTTTGCTGCGTTTTTGGTATAGACATCAATGCTGTAAAACCGATTTGCAGGATATTCTTTAAATATTTCAGGTTTTATAACCTGAATTCCACAAAAAGCCCACTGACTGACTGCACCGGTAGGTGATTTTACAATATTAAACTGTCCATCGTGCTTTGATTTCTTGCCGCATAAAGACATATTTTCGTCAAATAACAGGGGACGAGTGGTTTCTCGTCTTTGAACAGCCAGGCTGGCAACGGCTTTGGATTCTAGATGCAATTTATAAAAATCCTTCAGGTTTATTGTAGAAACAATATCCACATTGTGGACCAATACCGGTTCATCATTAGATAATTGCTGTAACATGTTTTTTATTCCGCCACCGGTATCCAACAATCTCGTTTCTCTGACAAGTTTAATATTGCTGTTGTTTTCATTATTGTATGATTCAATAAACTTTTCAACCTGATCAGCGAGATGGTGAGCATTGACTAAAATATTGGTAAAGTTTTGCCGTTCAAGTTTATTCAATAGGATGTATAATAGAGGTTTATTTCCCAGGGTTATCAAGGCTTTGGGTATATAGTCAGTAATTGGTTGTAAACGTTTACCATATCCAGCAGCCAGAACAAGTGCATTCATTTTGCAGATTCCTCCGGTTTATCTTGATGAGTAATTGTAACCTGGTACCCGTTTTTTAAAAGATATTTGTATACCTGATCAGCACAATAAACAGATCGGTGTTGACCACCAGTACATCCAAAGTTTATCATTAAATGGGTAAAATCTCTTTCAACATAATTATCTATATTGATTTGAACAATTGAAATCGCAAGTTCAACAAATTCTTTAACTGTATTATACGATTCCAGGTAATTTCTCACATTCTCTTCAAGTCCTGTGCTTTTTTTATATGCTTCCAGCCTGCCAGGATTTGGCAATCCCCGGCAATCGAACACAAAGCCGCCATTGTTTTCAGTTTCATCTTGGGGAATACCTGATTTTTTGTACCCAAAGCTGTGAATGGATATATTTAATGTATCTTTCATCTCATGTTTTCCAATCTGTGTAGAGAATTATCATTAACAAGGTTTGTAAATACAGTTTTTATAATTGGTAAATTGTCCATTATTGTATTTTGTGTTAACAATAATTGAATATTGCCAAGGGCTAATGGTATATTTTGCAAAAATAAAGTTTTTCCTTTTTGTTGAGACAAAAATCCATACGCTCCCAAGGCCTGCATAATACGTATCCAGACAAAGGGATAAAAGTAATACATGAACTCTTTTCGATCTGTTTGGATATATTTTTCAAGTTCATCCAGATAATGTTCGATCAAAATTTTTCTTACCGGCTCTGGCACACGAGCTTTGGCATCGTATAATAAAGACGCAAGATCATATTGTAAGGCACCACGACGCCCGGATTGATAATCTATAAAATGAGGAATATTGTCTATAATCATTATATTCCGGGATTGGAAATCGCGATAAAGAAAATATTCTTTTGGGGCCTCAAGAAGCACTTTAAGAAGTATTTGAAAATCACTGTCAATGCGATCAAAGTCAACTTTTTCTTTGTAAAAGGGTAAAAGGAAACGTTGCTTGAAATAATTAAAATCATTTGTTATGGTTTCGATTCCAAAAACATCCTGCTGATAGCATACAGAATAATCCAGGTTTTGATGCAGGTTAATCTGAAATTTGGTCAATTCTGACAAGACCTGTTTATAAACGTTGATTATAGATTCGGTAAAGCCTTTTTCATGAATCAAGTCATATAATGTTGTATCGCCAAAATCAGTTTCAAGGTAGGCGGTTTCATCATCATTAACAGCTAAAATTTCAGGAACAGCGAGGCCTATGGATTTCATTTGTCGTGAAAAAGAAATGAATGCATGATTTTCAGGTATATTATTTCCCAATATACCAATAATGCTGTTATTGTTATTTACAATTCTGTAAATTTGTCGATCTGAACCATCACCTTTTAATTGATTAATTTCATTGGGGGGATGTCCAAATGTTACTATATGTAATTCTCTCAATCTATCCATGCTTTTTCCAAATATAAAATATTAAAGTACTGTAAATATTGAGTAGTTTCAAGTTTTTTTATTATTTGAATTATCAGTTTCTTTTTTATATATTGAATTAATCTGTAAAATAAACTGTAACTTTTCTTTAATTTATCAGGGCTATTTATGGATACAGACCGCAGAGGTTTTATTAAAATTTTAGGGGCAGGCTCTACAGGATTATTAACCACAGGCGCACCTCTAGCCGCCAACTCTTCACAAGAAAAGCTTATTGGAAATATTGATACACACGTCTTCAAAGACTCTCAACTGGAAACCGATGTTCTGGTTGCAGGTGGAGGAATGGCAGGTGTTTGCGCAGCTATTGCTGCTGCGAGAAACGGTGCCAAGGTTATTCTAATTCAAAATAGATCCAGGTTAGGTGGCAACGGCAGCAGTGAAATCAGAATGCATATTCTGGGTGCCAACAATCACACAATGACCCAGAATTGGCGAGAGACGGGTATTATTGAAGAGTTGAAACTTACAGAGGCTGCAACCAATCCACAGCGTTCATTTGAGATGTGGGATTTGGTGATGTATGATAAAGTGATATCTGAACCCAATATTACACTGTTATTAGATACAGCCGTTATTGGTACAACTGTTTCTTTTGATAAAATTGTAAAAGTTGATGCAATTAGTCCTTTACTGGAAGAAACCTATACGATTAAAGCAAAACATGTCATAGACTGTACCGGAGATGCATCACTGGCGGCTGCAGCCGGTGCAAAATATATGCGTGGCAGGGAAGGTAAGCAGGTTTTTGGTGAATCGCTCGCCCCTGATCAAACGGATAACAAGACCATGGGCAATTCAATTATGTTTTTTGCAAAACAGCATGATGGCCCAATGTCTTTTGAAAAACCAGCCTGGGCAAAAACCTATACCCAAAAAGATTTTAAACATCGTCGTATTGGATCATACGAGTATGGTTACTGGTGGATTGAATGGGGTGGAGAGTTGGATACCATTCATGATAATCGCCAAATCCGCCAGGAATTGTTGAGCATTGTAATGGGTGTGTGGGATTATATTAAAAACAGCGGCGAACACCCTGATTCTACAAACTGGGCATTGGATTGGGTTGGAATGATTCCCGGTAAAAGAGAAAGCAGGCGTGTTACCGGCGACCATATTATGATTCAGCAGGAAATGGAAGCTCAAGAGATGTACCATGATCGGGTTTCATATGGCGGCTGGCCTATGGATGATCATCCCCCCGAAGGCATGGACAGGACCGATCAGAGTCCATATCGTTCTATCAAATTTGAAAAACCATACAATATACCATTAAAAAGCTTGTACAGTACAAATATTAAGAATTTGTGGATGGCCGGCAGAAATATTAGCGCTTCACATGTGGCTTTTTCTTCAACACGAGTTATGGCAACCTGTGCGGCTATAGGCCAGGCAGCAGGTACAGCTGCTGCTTTTTCTGTCAAATATAATTTATCAAATAATGGTATTGTTAAAGATGTCGATTTGCTGCAAAAATTTCAGCAAAAACTATTATTTGATGATCAATCACTTTTAAATATACAAAATACAGATCCTTTGGATCTTGCCAAAAACGCGACTATTTCCGCATCAGCAGAAACAAGTACAGGTCGTGCAGTATCGATCATTGATGGATGGAATCGCGATGTTCTGGATGGTCAAACCCATCAATGGCAAGCACCCATCGAAGGCAAACCACAATGGATTGAATTGGACTGGAAAGATAAAGTCGAAATTTCATTTATTCAAATTACTTTTGACAGTGGATTAAATCGATTATTGTATCTCACCGGACAAGATAATCAATACAAAAAACAAATCCGGGGTCCTCAACCCGAAACGGTCAAAGATTTTGATATTCAGTATTATGCCAATAATCAATGGTATGATCTGGAACAGGTACGGAATAATTATCTCAGATTACGCCGTTTTACATTTAAACCCATAAAGCTTGAAAAGATTAAAATTCAGGTACATAATACCCAGGGAGATAATTTAGCAAGAATTTTCGAAGTTCGCTGTTACGCATAAAAAGATATTCATTTTTAACAGGAGTCATGCAATGAGATTAAGGGTTCTATTATTGATTGGTTTGTTGTTCATATCCTGTAGCCAATATAAAAGTAAGCAGTTGTTGAAATCTGAAAAATTTGAAATTGTTAAACAGAATGCTGCATTGGCAAATGAAGCACTTGTTCGATCAGAAAATTTTGTTTATGGCTGGCTTGACCATGCTGATCCTGCTACCGGTTTAATTCCCAGAAACCTTACCAAAGATTTTCTTATATGGAACGCTAAAGATGCGGCAGCCGACAACTATCCTTTTATGGTGTTAACAGCTTCTTTTGTAGACAGAGACCTGTTAAAAGGTACTATGCTGGAAATGCTCTATAATGAAAAAGAGCTGACCAGTCGTGTTGGCAATTTGCCGGATACCTACAATTTCCGGAAAAAAACTTTTGATAATCCCAATGTCAAAATTAACGATATTTTGTTTGGCAGTTCTGAGTATGTCAAAGACGGATTGCTGCCATTAACTGAATGGATGGGCAAATCCCCCTGGGCTGATAGAATGATTGATATTGTAAATGACATTTGGAAGTATGCACCGGTTGATACGAAATATGGAAAAATTCCGTCCGAGAATCAGGAACTGAATGGAGAAATGCTACAGGTTTTATCTCGATTGTATTGGATGACCGGAAACGCAGATTACCTGGAATATGCGACGAGATTGGGCAAGTATTATCTTTTTGATCATCATCCGACAGATTCAGAGACAAAGCTGCGCTTACGAGACCATGGTTGCGAAGTATTATCCGGTTTGACCGAATTTTATTATACCATCAGCAAGGCAGCTCCTGAAGAAAAGGAACAATACACAGCTCCTATTCATCGCATGCTGGACAGAGTATTGGAGGCTGGTCGTAACGAACATGGTATGTTGTACAATACATTTAATCCGCAAACAGGTGAAAACAGTGGTGACTTGTGTGATACCTGGGGTTACAATTATAATGGATTTTATACGGTTTACATGGTTGATCATGATGAAAAATATCGAAATGCGGTGATTAAAGTATTATCAAACCTTGATGCCCATTATCGTAATTTTGATTGGGAGAACAACAGCGCTGATGGCTTTGCTGATGCAATAGAAAGTGGATTAAATCTTTATAATCGTGAACCTGTACCTGGTGTTGACAATTGGATGGACAATCAAACCCAAATCATGTGGGCAAAACAGCAAAAGAATGGCATTGTTGAGGGTTGGCATGGAGACGGTAATTTTGCCCGGACATCCATCATGTATGCACTTTGGAAAACCCAGGGAACATGGGTTTTCCCCTGGAGAAAAGATGTACTGATTGGAGCTGTTGATCAAAAAGGATATTTGTTGCTCTCGGTTAGCAGTACCGATGTCTGGGATGGGAAAATTTTATTTGATCGAAAACGTCACCAGGAGATTATGAATATACCCGATGATTATCCACGAATCAATCAGTTTCCTGAATGGTTTACTGTAGAAAAAGATAAATCTTATCGTATAACAACCAGTGATGGTGTAATTAAAGTTGTAAGCGGGACTGAATTGCTGGATGGATTAAAAGTAACTCTGACGGGAAATGAAGAATTTCGTGTAATTATCAAGGAGTTGAATTGAAACAAACCGTCCAAATCAAAATTGAATGGAAGTTTAAAGCCTTTTCTGAATTAACCAATATAGAGTTGTATACAATTCTTGCTGAACGTCAAAGGATTTTTGTTGTAGAGCAAAATTGTGCTTTCCAGGAAGCTGATTACCTGGATGAGAAATCCTGGCATTTAATGGGATATATGGATAGGCAATTAGCTGCATATGCCCGAATTGTATTTCCCGGTGAAAAATTTAATGGTCCATCAATTGGTAGAATTATAACAACTCAAAAGGTTAGGGGCACAGGAATCGGCAAGCTGTTATTAAAGGAAGCCATTCGCCAGACAGAAAAACTCTATCCAGGAATAGATATCCATTTGTCAGCTCAACAACATCTTGAGTCATTCTATGAATTGTTTGGTTTTGAACAATATTCGGAACCGTATGATGAAGACGGTATAATGCACATTGACATGAAAACAACAAATGGGAAACATGATGAGTAAAAGTTTACATACCAATAGACGTTTTTTTCTTAAATCTTTGACCACTGCAGGACTGTTATTTTCAGGCATTGATGGATTTGCACAGTCGTCAAGTGAACCTGAAAAAGTTAAAATGAAACATTGGGATGTTGTTGTGATTGGTGGTGGCCCGGGAGGAGTTCCTGCAGCAGTTGCAGCAGCCAGGAATGGCGCCAGGGTGTTGCTCGTAGAACGATATGGTTTTTTAGGAGGTATGGCAACCAGTGCTTTGGTACAACCCTATATGAAATATAACGCAGGCGACAAGATCATTATACGCGGTTTGTTTGAAGAATTTGTGGATATAATGCTAGAAAATGGAGCCATACTTGAAAACAGAAAAAGTTTTGATGCAGAACCCATGAAATGGCTGCTGGACCGTTTTGTAATGGATGCCGGTGTAGACATGCTTTTACATACAAGCGCTATAGGTGTATTAAAAGATGGAAAAACCATTAAAGCTGTCAAAGTCTTTCATAAAGGTGGTATAGAAGATATTAGTGCGGACATTTTTATTGATTCGACGGGAGATGGAGATATTGCAACATGGGCAGGAGCTCCTTTTGAGATTGGAAGAGAATTTGATAATGCTTTTCAACCCATGACAACAAGTTTTCGTATGGCAAATGTAGATGTTGATCGCGTACCACCAAGAGATGAAATTAATGAACTTTATGATAAAGCCAAGGCTGAAGGGACAGTTAAAAATCCACGTGAAAATGTGCTGAAATTTAAAACTATACACAAGGATGTTGTTCATTTCAACACCACCCGTATTATTGGAAAATCTTCTCTGGATGGATGGGAATCTACAGATGCTGAAATTGAAGGGCGCCGGCAGGTTGATGATATGGTCCGGTTTTTAAAAAAGAATATAAGGGGATTTGAGAATTCTTATTTAATGAAAATGGGTGCACAAATAGGTGTTCGTGAATCCAGAAGAATTATGGGGCATTATAAATTAACCAAAGAGGATGTAATTGAAACCCGTAAATTTGATGATGCAATTGTGTGTGCTTCATATGAAATTGATATTCATAATCCTACCGGTACGGGAACAGAGATCCATTACTTAAAAGATGGTACCTATTACCAGATACCCTACCGTAGTATTATTCCTCTTGATGTCGAGAATTTGATTATAGCATCACGATGCATTTCTTCAGATCATGCTGCACATTCATCATTACGGGTACAACCCATTGTATGGGGAATAGGTCAGGCTGCTGGAACAGCAGCAGCAATTGCATTAAAAGATAAAAAGCTGCCCGCAGTTATTGATACACAAAAATTGAAAAATACTTTGATTGATCAGGGAGCATTTATATAATAGTAACAATGGATTTAAATAAACCTGATTACAAATTTTAGGTATTCTATGATTTTAAAATTTAAAATACATTATATATTCATCACAGTCATATTTATATTACAATGCAGTAATGCTGTACAAAAAGAAAGTACCCATATTTCAAAATCCGGTTATGATTATTGGGTTCCTCCCGGTTCCAAAGAGCCATTCTTTGATACATTGCAGCGCTCTATTATAGTGATGAATTCCTCTGCAACATATCGGACATTGTTTTTTTCACCTGAAACCAGAATAAAACGTTCTAATGTTGCCACTGTAAATAGCGATTCAGCACAATCGATCAAGTATGATAATGTGTCCGCATATGGTACAGGAACGATTATCTATAACCATAACAAGCGAATAGCGATCTTGTCCAGTGCTCATATATTTAATCATCCTGACACCCTGGTTACTTATTTTGAAACCGATCAAGGAATGAGATATGTTTCCAGTATATCGATAAAACAAAGTGAGAAACATTATTCATCGGATATGCCTGAATACAAAACTTTGAAAATTCTGGCACAGGACTCTCAAAGTGATATCATCGTTCTTGGTGTAGATTTGAAAGATGATGAACAATATCTTGTACCAGCAATACCTTATCCTTTTGGAGATTCTTCAAAACTGGAATGGGGAACGCTTGTGTATCTTGCGGGTTACCCCAAAGGGTATAAAATGCTTACGCAGGGCATGATATCTGAACCTGAACGTAATAATGGGAGAAATTTTTTAATTGATACCATGTTTAATTATGGCTTTAGTGGGGGATTGGTTGTAGGCGTTAAGCAGGGCGTACCCAATTTTGAAATTCTGGGTATTGCAACCAGTGCAACAGCAGACTTGTACAATGTTTTGGTACCGGATCCTGCATCAAGTCATTATGACAACAATACGCTTTATCAGCAGGATATATATAATCGTCAAGTACGTTTTCTCAATTACGGTATTACCATCGCTACACCGGTTAATGCAATTCTTGAAATGCTCCAAAATAGCGAATCAACTTTCAAAGATAACGGATATGATATGCAATTACTAATACGGAAAGCCGAATAACTATGAAGAATATCTTGAAATATTTAGTCTATTTTATAATAATTACGAATATATATGGTAGTGATATCAAGCGTGAGATTGATCTAGTAGGCAATGCTCATATTGACATGGCATATCGTTGGAGATTGAACGAAACTGCTGATCGGGTTACTCCGGATACGTTTGAGGGAGTAATAAAAATGATGGACGTGGTACCCGATTTGACATTTGCGCAAAGTCAAATGGCGCTTTATGATATTTCAAGGTTGCAGTACCCTGGATTATTTGAACTCATGAAGCAAAAAATTAAAGAGGGACGCTGGTCTGTTACAGGTGGACAATGGGTTGAACCTGATGCCATAATGCCTTCCGGAGAATCACTAATCCGTCAATTTCTGATTGGAAATGAATTCAATGAAAAGTATCTTGGTATAGATCCTGTGAATATTGCCTGGGTACCGGATTCTTTTTGTGGACAGGCACTAACCTTACCCATGATCTACAGTGGCTGTGGTATTCAATATTACGTTTTTGGCAGGGGAGCACCGGATGATAAAAGGGTGTTCTGGTGGGAGAGTCCTGATGGTTCTAAAGTGTTGGCATACAAGGCGCCACATCACTATAATGTAAAAATCGATAACAAGTTGTTAGAGATTGCAGATACCTGGTCCGAAATTTCAGATATTGATAAAGTTATGGTATTGTTTGGCGAAGGTGATCATGGGGGTGGCCCACGTCAACCTGATATTGAGAATATGGAGCGTTTGAAAAAAGATCATCCCGAATATCAATTCAGATATGTTACTCCTGAAACTTATTTCAAAGAGTTGGATGTTACAAATTCTGAAATTGAAAACTATCAAGGTGAATTGGGACTGTTTGGCAGTGACGAACCTAATTTCCCCATTCGTTGGCGTGGTTCATTTGTATCTCAGGCGCGTATCAAAAAAGCGAACCGGGATATGGAAAACCTTTTTTTAACAGCAGAAACATTTGCAACCATTGGTACCATGCTGCAAATGAAGCCCTTGTTCCCCAGAGTAGATTTTAGGGATGGATGGAAGAAAATTTTATTAAACCAGTTTCACGATATATTACCCGGTACTTCAATTGGTGATGTATTTGATGATGCTTTGAAGGATTATCAATACCTTAATCAGGAAGGAAACAGGCTACTACAGTATGGGCTGGAAGTCATAGGATCTCGCATTGATACCCGCGGTGAAGGTATTCCTCTCGTTGTTTACAATCCTTTATCCTGGCAGCGGTCTGATGTAGTAGATGCATCGATACGATTTATCCGGAAAACTGAAAATTTCAGCATAGTGGATGCATTGGGGAATCCTGTTTTGTATCAGATCAATGAAATGGCCCAGGACGGATTATCTGCAAGTGTTTCGTTTTTTGCTGATAATATACCACCAGTTGGCTACAAGATGTTTCGTGTTGTTGATACAAAGATTGATCTACCGGATTCTGATCTCAAATATACACAGGATTCTGTTTCAAATTCTTTTTTCAAGATAACATGGGACACAAATGGAGATCTTGATATAATAAATCTCGCTTCTGGTAAATCAATTTTGGAAGGGAAAGGGAATGTTTTAACTCTATTTTCCGAACAAAACAGTAACAGTTGGAATGTGAATATTACAGGCAAATTGGATGAAATAAAACCTGAAAATAATGCACCTCAGGTAATATGTGATGGACCTGCTAAAATTATTTTAAAATGGATGGGTTATATCAATAATACTTCATCAATTACAAGGGAATTGATATTAAAATCACATTCTACCCGAATTGAATTTGAAATGACAGTTGACTGGAATGAGCATGATAAATTGCTAAAGGTTGGGTTTCCCTCCACAATTGATAATGGTAAAGCTGTTTTTGAGCAGCCTTATGGCTATATTGAAAGAAATAAAGATGGTATTATTTGGCCGGCTCAAAATTGGATTGATCTTTCAAATGAGGAAATTGGCTTTGCATTACTAAATAATGGTAAATATGGCTTTGACGTAAATAATAATACATTATCAGCAGCTGTGGTGCATGGTGCACGTGACATGGATCCCAGGATGGATGAAGGTGTTCACTCGTTTGGATATGCTCTATATCCGCATCCGGGTGACTGGAAACAAGCAAATGTGTATCAGCAATCCCTTGAATTTAATCGTTCTATGGTTGTAATGCAGGAGAATCAACATATTGGTGATTTACCGGGTAAACGAGCTCCACTCCAATCTATTCAAAAGAGTTTACCCTCTGAACACTCTTTTTTCAGTGTTGATAGTGATCATGTTGTATTGTCAGTGATCAAGGTGCAACAGGGTGACTGGAATCCCAATAACATCGTATTACGTATTTTTGAAACGCAAGGGAGGGATGGTAAAGTAAAGGTTGGTTTACCAGGGACCCTCAGATCAATAATTGAAACAAATCATATTGAAAAGCAAATCGATTTTAAAAGTCCTGTTTCGTTTGATGAAAACAGTTTTACTTTTGAAATTGGTAAAAACCAACTCAGGACCTTTTTGCTTGCATTTTAAATTGGACAGGAGAATAATATGTTTAACGAAAATAAACCCAATATTTCCAGACGCCAGTTTATACAAACCGCAAGTACCGCAGCAGCGGTTTCAATAGTTCCAGGCTGTGCGCAAAAACAATCCGATCCCAAAGCTATTGTGGGATCAATGCCTAAAAGAATACTGGGCGCTACCGGTTTAGAGGTTTCCTTGCTTTCTTTTGGCAGTGGATCGCAATTTCTTAAAAATCCTGATGGTGAATGGGAGCCGCTGCTTGAACGTGCAATTGAACTGGGAGTTAACTTTTTTGATACCAGTTCGTCTTATTTATTTAATGCAAGTATGAGCAGTGAACAGCGATTAGGTTTAATCTTGCCGAAATATAGAAAAGATATTTATATCTCTACAAAATTCGATTCAAGAGATGTTGATGGTGCAATGAAAGAATTTGAGAAAAGTTTAAAAGATTTAAAAACCGATTATGTTGATGTGTTAATGGTACACAGCATTGAGCCTGATGAAGACATTTCAAGTATTGAGCGAGGTGTTTATAAAAAGATGCGGTCACTCAAGGAACAAGGTGTTGCCCGTAATATCGGTTTTTCAAGTATGAACAGTGCAGAAAAATCCAAAGAGTTTATAGAGAAATTGGATCCTGATGTTTGCATTCTGGCAATGAATCCTACCCAATATGGAGATTTTGCAAAAGTAGCATTACCTTTAGCTCGGGAACGTAATATTGGCACACTGGCTATGAAAGTTATGCGCGACATTGTTGGCAAAGAGGCAACAGCCAGGGAATTGATGGGATACGCCTTGTCTCAACCCGGTATAGCAACCGCCTTGATTGGTCATTATGGCATCCAAACACTTGAAGAAAATGTTTCACTGGTAAAAGAAATAGCAGGACTTGAGAACGTAGATTCATCTAATAGATCACTTGAAGGCAGAATGGCCCATCTGGCAGGTCCGCATGCATTGTGCTGGGCTCGTAATGATTACACTGACGGCAAATTATGCTGAAATGGAGAGGGAAATGAACAAATTAAATGTTCACGCTTTATCACTATTAATTATTTTAATTTTCATAATCGGCTGCAATTCAGGCACAAAAACAGTTATTGCATTAAAAGAAAATAACTGGACGATTAATGGAAATATTACCAATCCCAATACACTTGCTGAAGGTTTGTTGATCAATGTAAGAATGGTTAACAGTATTTTTACTGACGATTCAAAGCCAGGTTTTTCACCAGAAATAAACACTAATAACTTTATTGAATCAATAAAACTCTATAAGCAGCAAGGAGTTACGGCGTTTACATTAAATTTGCAAGGCGGTATGCCGGGCTATGAGGGAGCAGTGAATTCTGCTTTTGATAAAAATGGTGATCTTGATCCGGATTATATGAAACGCGTCGATAAGGTTATACGTGCATGCAGCGAAAATGAAATGGCAGTTATATTGGGTTGCTTTTATCAAAGACAGGACCAGATTCTTCAGGATGCTGATGCGGTGAAAAATGCAGTTGCAAATGTTTGCAAATGGATATCAGATAGCCATCATAAAAACATTTTACTTGAAATTGCCAACGAATACCCGCATTCAGGTTATAATCATGACATAATCAAAACAGTTAAAGGCCAACTTGAGCTAATAGATGTTGTTCGAAAGAATAGCAATGAATTGCTGGTTTCTACGAGTGGATTGGGTAATGGTAGGATGAATCCTCAATTGGCCAAGGAATGTGACTTTATTCTGATCCATTTTAACAACACACCAGCAGATACTATCCCTGCAAGAATTAAAGCACTGCAGGTATTTGATAAACCACTGGTCTGCAATGAAGATGATAAAATCGGCATTGATGCTGTTAATGCATTACGAGCCTGTGTTGAAAATAAATGTTCCTGGGGCTATATGAACCTGGAACTGAATCAGCACTATCCATTTGAATTTCATGGTAAAAAAGATGACGAGATGCTTTATAATGCTATTGCAGATTTCACACGGCAGCCATTGGTTTTTAACACAACTGATCCGGATATTGTTGATCTGGAAAATGCAGTTTTAAAAACCATGGATGCATTGCGACCTACATCCGGAGCATTAATTATAAGCAGGGGACCTGAAATTCTCTACGAAAAGTATTTTACAGGCTCTGAACCTCAAAAACCAGAATCTGAAATTGACAAAAATTCAATGTGGCCGTTATTTTCGTGTACAAAATCCTATATTTCAGCCCTGATGCTGTCTATGATGAAGGATAGTCTGATAAAATTAGACGAACCGGTCGGTTTATTTTTACCGGCGTTCAAATCTGATGGTAATGGGCCGTTCAGCCGCAAGTCCGTAACACTGAGACACCTGGCATCACATACGTCCGGTGTATTTTTACCAGATGCTGAAATGCAAGATGGGAGAATTGTATTAATTCCGCCAATAGATTTGTATCGCATTGAAATTAGAGAGAATCCGGGTGATGTATTTTTATATTCAACACTGGGTATGCATATTCTTGAACGTGCGCTTGAAGCCGCTGCCGGCAAGGATTTGGAAGTTCTTTTAAACGAAAGAATACTGGGACCATTAAATACTAAAAATACAAAGTATATTTATGAATATACAAATGAATTACCATTGCTGCCTTGTATAGCCGGTGATTTTTCAGAAACTGCTCAGCACTTTGCGCTTATTGCACCAGGATACAGATGCAGTTCAGGTTTGTATACTACTGCACGCGAATTTAATCGTTTTGGCCAACTCATGACAAGTAATGGAACATTTGAAGGGCATCATTACTTTAATGCACATGACAAGTCTGAAATCTGGAAATATCATGGAACACGAGACTCTGATGGTGGGCGATATGGACTTCTTTGGTGGTTATTTGAAAAGGAAGGAGGCTTTGTAATGTCCGGAGCCGGTAATGTTGTAAATGCAGTTATTCCGGAATCCAATATCGTTGTAACACATATGAGAAATCATATTGGATCTCATCCAGGCCCATACAATTACTATGAAAATAAAAAGTTATTGGTACAATTCGGCAAAATGCTTGAATAACTGTATATAATGATGTATATTAAGAGCTGGAAATAACAACAATCGAAGAAATGGAAAATGACTGAGACAAATAAAAACAAAATAATTAAAGTTGAGATTCTTTTAGCAGACTTTATACAGGAATACCAGGAATTACAATTGCTATCTGAAGATGAGCAACGTGCTTCTTTAGCTGAGCTGCTCAAGGAACGTTTCAAAGGCGCTGAAAAACTTCAGGAAATCGAGCTTCTTGAAGATAGAGCCATTATATCCTGGATTTTTAATCCTACAATACAAGAAGCTGATGAGCTTAACAAACAGGCACTTGAAGCGATTAGAAGCAAACAAGTAGATAAAGCAATTGAGCTGTGGCTGCGTGCCATAGAAATTAATCCTGTTGATCCGGATTATCATTATAATCTCGGACTTGGTTATTTTTCAGCTCAAAATTCTGAAAAGGGAATAGATTGCTGTTTAGAAGCTATTCGTATTTGTCCTGTATATTTCAGAGCTTATTTTGTGCTGGGTAGTGTATATTCCAAGCAAAAGAAATATGACAAAGCCGAGGAATTTACCCGAAATGGTTTACTTTTAAGCCGAAAAAACATTCAGGCATTGATTAATCTGGGTGCTTTGTACAGCATGTTGTCTAAATATGACAAAGCAATCAAGTGTTTTGATCGTGTAGTTGAATTATCACCAAAAGAACCCAAAGCTTATCTGGGTTTGGGTAAATTATACAATTTGTTAAATGATCCGGAAAGTGCAATTCGATATTACAGAGCTGTAACAAAAATTTCGACAGATATTAAAATGATCGAAATTGCAAATCAAATGATCAAAAAGCTGGAAACGCAAGTACCGGAGAAGCAGGTAACCGAATCAGCCATAGTAATTCCAGCAGAAGAAACACAACTTGCGAGAACCAAAGAGCCTGAAAATATAAATTTGCTGTATGCTGAAGGATATCAATACTTTATCGATGGTAAATATGAAAAATCCATTGAAAAGTATAATGAATATCTGAAATACCGTGAAACGGATGTTGAAGTTTGGGCTTCATTAGCATCATGCCAGGCGCGTACAGGAAATTTTGATGACGCAATTATGTCTATCAATAAAGCTATCGCGTACGAGTCTGATAGCCGGCCAATATTCTTTAAACAGGCTGCAATCATTTATGATGCGGCAGAGCAATATGAAAATTCTGGACAATCAGCCCGTAATGCATTTGAAATGGGCAAACAGGATAGTTCAGTTCTGACATTGATTGGTAAAAGTCTGTTTAAACTTGACAAAGTTTCAGAGAGTATCAGCTTTTTAGATGATGCAGTCAAGATGAACAATCACAATCTGACTGCAAGATATTATCTTGGTAAAGCATTGAAAAGTATTGGTGAAAATGACAAGGCCATTGAAAACTTTGAAGAGATTGTCTGGTCAAAGTTTAAATCGCCATTAAAAACCAAAGCACGGGATGCGATTAAAGAAGTTATGGGATAGTCTGTTATATCCATATAAATATGCATAATAATAGTTATGTTAACTTGTGCATATTATCAATCCCCCGTTTATCCATATATGTGTATATAAAAAAAGCGATTCATTAATAAATAATGAATCGCTTTTGCTTTTTAATATGTAATTGTATCTATTTAACAACAATAATTACTAGTTTCTTTTGTACTACAAACTTTTTAACAATATTTTTACCTTCGACATGTTTAGATACTTTATCATCAGCCAAAGCTATCGTTAGAATTTCATCATCACTTGCATCTGCGGCTGTTTGAATCTGGGCCCTGATTTTGCCATTTACTTGAATTCCCAAGTTAATTGTATCTAATACCAGTTTATCCTCATCATAATCCGGCCATTCCTGGTTGAAAACACTGTATGGTTGTCCCAGCATTTCCCACATTTCTTCTGATAGATGCGGTGCAAATGGTGACATCAACTTGACCAGCTTAATTGCCACATCAGATAATAATCCTTCATATTGATGCTGTATTGGCACTTCCTGCAGATACAAATAGATCTCGTTTACCAACTCCATAATTCGACTGATTGCAGTATTGAAATGGAATCTGTCCAGGTCCTGGGTTGCATGTTTAATTGCATAATGCAACTGACGCTCAACAGGTGCATATTTTTCATCTTTTTCCTTACCTGTTGGTTTTTCTTCAGTTACCTGTTCAATTAAGCGCCAAACACGTTTGATAAAACGATATATACCGGCAATACCATCATCGTTCCAGTCGCCGCCTTCTTCATAAGCGCCCATAAACATCATGTACAATCTAAATGTATCTGAGCCATATTTTTCAACAAATGAATCAGGATTCACTACGTTACCGCGAGATTTGGACATTTTTGCCCCGGCGGCGGTAATTACACCCTGGTGTACAAGTCTCGTAAAGGGCTCATCAAAGTTGATCAAACCAAAATCATACAATGCTTTTGTAAAGAATCGTGCATACAATAAATGCATTACGGCATGTTCCGCACCACCAACATATTGATCAACGGGTAACCATTTGTTAATACGTTCTTTATCAAAGGCTTTATCATCCATATCCGGATTAGGATATCTCAAAAAGTACCACGAAGAACATACAAATGTATCCATGGTATCTGCTTCGCGTTTTCCCATTTTGCCACATTTAGGACAAGGTGCGTTCAAAAAGGATTCGCTTGATAACAATGGAGATTCGCCTTTACCCTTGAATTCAACATCCTGGGGTAACTTGACAGGTAGCTGATCTTCAGGAACCGGTACTTCTCCACAATCATCACAATAGATAATTGGTATGGGTGCTCCCCAATATCGTTGACGTGAAATCAACCAGTCCCTCAATTTATAGTTAACTTTGGCATCACCAATGTTATTTTCCTGCATATAATCAATAATAGCTTGTTTTCCTTTAACGGATTCTGTACCATCAAACTGTCCGGAATTGACCATCACGCCAGGAGCTATAAAAGCTTCTTCAAGTTCTTCTTTAGAGGTCTCTCCTGTTTTTGAGATCACTTCTTTGATAGGAAGATTGTATTTTTTAGCAAATGCAAAATCACGTTCATCATGAGCGGGCACAGCCATAACCGCACCGGTTCCATAAGTAACAAGAACGTAATCAGCAATCCAGATCTGGACTTTATCTCCGGTAAAAGGATTGATACAATAACTTCCGGTAAAGACTCCGGTTTTTTCCCCGCTCAGTTGAGAGCCTGTCAATCTCTTTTGTCCTGCGAGTCTGCTTGATGTATTCCTTTACCTTGTCTTCATTATCTTTTGTAGTTAAATCAGATACCAGCTCGTTTTCAGGGGCCCAATACCATATAGGTAACACCAAAAACGGTATCAGGACGAGTTGTAAAGACTTCAATTTCAGTATCTTTATTTTCAACTTTGAATTTAATTGTAGCGCCAATACTTTTCCCGATCCAGTTTTTCTGCATTGCAATTGTTTTATCCGGCCAATCGATACGATCATGACCTTCTAATAAGCGCTCAGCGTAATCTGTAATTTTGAAAAACCATTGCTTCAGGTCCTTCATTTCAACTTCAGAGTCACATCTTTCACACAAACCATCAACTACCTGCTCGTTTGCAAGTACAGTCTGGCAATCAGGACACCAGTTTACAGACGCTTTTTTGCGATATGCCAGATTGTTTTTATACAATTGTAAAAATAACCACTGGGTCCATTTATAGTATTCCGGAGAACTGGTATTAATCTCTTTTGACCAGTCATACATGGCGCCCATTGCTTTTAATTGACCACGAATATATTTAATATTATTATCGGTACTCGTCTGTGGAGGCACACCTACTTTGATTGCATAATTTTCGGCAGGTAGACCAAACGCATCATACCCCATGGGTTCAAATACATTATATCCCTGCATGCGTTTAAATCTGGCCCATGTATCTGTTGGACCATAATTATACCAGTGACCAATATGCAATTTATCTCCACTGGGATATAGAAACATGACCAGGCAATACAGTTTTTTTTCAGTTTCAGTGAGATTAACCTTGTAGAGTTCAGTTTCTTCCCATTTTGTTTGCCATTTTTTTTCAATCTGATTGAAATTTAACTCGTCTGCCATGTTTCTTCCTTTGATTGTGAATATATATCAATTGTAAACTTTTAATATATAAAAATAATCAAGAAATTCAAATGAAAATAATGTATCTGGATTTACAATTTTAATCAATAACAAATAGCTTGCATATATGGAACAAAAATACAAAATTTTTGGTTATGAAAATAAAGACGATATACTACGGGTTTGCTGGTGTTCAGATGAGTAAATAAATCATTTACTTTATTATGAGGTGTAACATGGCAACTCCATTTTATGTTCTCTCGCTCGATACCCCATTCCCTATCGTTAAAGGTTTTGTACAAGGATTCATGCAGGGACGGGGTTCCTCTTTTACCTATTTTTTCCCACGTAAAGGCGGTATTAAAAAAGAAACATTCGGAGATGTTTTCAAAGAATATCTCTCACTGCATTGCAATACACAAATATGCATACCTGAAAACGTACTGCGTGAATTCAAACTGGCTGTAAACCAATCACAGGAATCCATTGGTATTCACATTGAGGCGGTAAAAAAGATAGAGTCTGCCTATTTTAGATTTCATTTCCATATCTATACAGAAGAATTTGCACACAATATGAAATCGATTATGAAAAGAGTTCCAGCCGGAGTAAAAATTGAACAGTATGAACCAGTTGAATCCCGAAACGAAGCAATAGTTGGTGTGCATGAAGCGATTTATGAATATTCTCCTGTATCGTCTTATACATATGAAGGTTCTGGTAATGTTATCGGAGAATTTGAAGGTGTTCTGGATATGTACTTACGGATTAAAAAATCTCCGGTAACAGAAAATATACTTTGTGGTGACTTGCATCTGGAACTGGAAGAAAATTGATCAAATTCATTTTTCGCATTGACTCCCTGTGATTTTTTTATACATTAATAAAAAGGAATCAGGGATTAACTCCAGGGTTTTATCATGCGAATTATCAAAATTTTGATCAATGTTATTATATTTCTTACTTTTGCATCTCATGCGCAGGTCAATATTATATACGAAACCGATATGGAATCGGATATTGATGATGCAGCTACACTGGGCATGTTGCATGCATTGGCAGATAATGGTGAATGCAATATACTAGCAGTAATGCATAATACATCTGACGAATTTGGTGTTGGTGTAATTGATGCAATTAATACCTGGTATGGCCGGCCTGATATACCCATTGGTTCATACAAAAAAGATGATGCAATATCCCGCTGGTTTGGCGGTAAAATGGAATATGCAAAATCTATCGCTCTAAATCCCAAATTCCACAAGGATAAAATCTCGCGAAAAGACGTCCCTCCTGCTTTGGACGTATACAAAAACCTACTTTTAAACTCGGATGATAAATCCGTAACGATTCTTTCTGTAGGCTGGACAACCAACTTGCGAGATTTACTGCATGATAAAGAGGGATACCAGCTTGTTACTCAAAAAGTAAAACAGCTTGTATTGATGGGTGGAGGTTGGGATCCTCCTGACATATCAAATTACCGTCCTCAAATGAATTTATTGGGAAACCAGGTGATAGCAGCAGCATACGAGTCAGGCAAATATGTTGTTGAAAACTGGCCTACTCCCATTGTCTTTTCCGGTAAGGTTGGCGCTAAAGTACAAACCGGAGCCGAACTGGTTGATACTCCTCTTGATAATCCGGTTCGTGAAGCGTATCGAATTTCTTTTGCAAAACGAGGATTAGAAATTGGAAATTCTCACAGTTCAGATCAAACAGCAGCGCTTTATGCAGTACGCGGTGCATCTGACTATTGGGAATTTAACACAACAGGAACACCCCGAATATTTCTAAAAGCAGATCAATGGTCACCTGATAGTCCCGGTGACAACCGCTTTTTGAGATGGCATACAATATGGGATTCATCTGTTGATTCTGAACATGGGTATCTTGTATTTGCACAGGAACCACAGGCCATAGCTCGAGTTATAGAAACGTTAATGGTACAATTACCTAAAGTAAATTTTGATTAGTATAAACTCTTTAATCTGAACATTGATCAATGCACTGAAACATATGTTATATAACGGATTAGGAATATTCCATACGTTTATTATATTTATAAAATAAAAAAGACTTGAATAAAACATATAAAATAGTTATTATTTACTAAATAAATTAAAATTTTATTTTTTTTGTACAAAGTTATACCAGGGGTTACCGAATTATTTACATTCTTAATTCTCTGAAATTCTTGTACCAAGAACTGTTAATGAAATATGTCTGGGGGAAAAATGAAAAAATCTTTTTTTTCGTTCGTTTTATTGTCGTTATTATTCTTTTCCGCATGTTTAATTTTCAAAAATACTTCAATTGAAGAACCTGTTTTATTTAATGCTTTTGAAGCATATTACTCAATTGTTAACAGCCTTGATAAAGAATATCCGGGGCGAGGTATTGATGTGTTTGATTCAATAAAAAAAGACCGTCCAATGGCTTATGGACTCATATTAAGTGCAGAATGCAACCGGTACAAATTCACACAGGATTCTCTTGCTTTGAAAATTGTTCGTATATGCGGTAATTGGTTACTGAAAAATTCGGATCTGAATCATAATGGAATTCACGGCTATGGGCTGGCAGATCCCTGGGATGCATTTGCTGATAAAACAACCAACCAGCCGCATCAAGAGTATACAATAACAACCGCTTTTGCATTGAATGGATTGCTTGACTGGTACGACCTGGAAACGGATACTCTTGTGACTACAAAAATACAAGAAATTGTTACACAATGCTTTACTCCCTATCTGGATGATTGCAATCATTCACCCATGGATATTCCGGGATATTCTTTTAATCCCAATGATTTGGGCTACGACTCTTATAATCCTGCTGTTTACCTGGCAGGACAAATGAAACGATTTGCTCATATTACCAATAATGAAAAATTGAAAAATTGTTTGAACAAAAAAAGTAAACACATTATCGATATTTTGATGGAAAATTATCAAAAAGATAGTAACGAAAATATCTTTTGGGATTATGGTTCATACAGCCCAAGACCGCATGACTTGTTGCACATGTGTTATATTGTTGAAGGCATTCGGAATTTTAGAGATTATGGTGGTGAGGTAAATGTGGATTGGGATAAAGTCATCAACCATTCTTCAAAATTTTACACACGCAATACCTGGTATGAATACAATGAAAAGGGATATCAAAACAAAGAGTTCAACTCGCGATTGTGGAGTTTGGGGATGCTGATTTATACTTTTGCAAAAGAAAAGAAATATGAAACGATACGAGAAACGATCCTGCCCCAGCTTGCTGCATATAAAAAACCAGATGGTCACTTTAAATTTAAATTAAATGATGACAGAACCATGGTACGACAGGAAGCCTATTTATTGCTGGGTTTAAGCAATTATCTTTTTAATGATAATCAACGTGTTGAAACAAGTAAAGAGCTTTAATCAATAAAAAAGCCTGGATGAATTGATATCCAGGCTAAATTTGTACATTTGGAGTGAAAAGATTCAATGTGCCAGAGACAAGCCCTTACTCTATCTGTACTTTTACTCTAAAAGGGATTTTTTCTTATACTTTATTACAGTTAATTATCCTTAATTAACCGAACAGAAAAACCTCCCTGAGTATAGTAGTTACTACGGTAAACATCAGCGTTATCATGTGTCATAAATCGGAACCAGGCAATATTTGTATAGTATTCTGTTGCTGTCCAATAACGGCCATCGCACTCTAATTGTTCAAAAGAGCCATTACTGCCCAATCGGTAGCCTCCAGGTCGAGCGCTGAACCCGAATTCATTGGTTGCACTGGCATTCGGTTCTTGCCAGAATCCAGTACCAGCCTCTTTAGTACCTGTTTCCTTAAGTTTACCTCCAGCTATTTTTTTCCCACCAAGAAAATCAACCAATGTTTCCCATTCGTTATTAGTAGGAACATGCCAGCCCTCAGGAGCAATATTACGGGCATCAACAACTGCATACCAGTTGTAAAGTGCACCATATCCCTCTGCATTACTGAAATCATTATTATAATAACACAAAGCACCAATGTATAAATACGGCCATTGATTATTACTTGAAACATTGGGAATTGGATCGCCATTTCTATAGTGAGTTACTTTTAGGTTTTCTGCCATCCAAACTTGATCACCAATAGTTACAGTTTTGTATACATTGCCATCAATATCGGTGACTGAGCCCATCCCAGGTGGAAATTGAACACTTAGATTGGCAACCGCAGTTATATTCTGATAATCAGCATGTACTACTATGTCTCCCTCACTCAGATCATCCGCTTTAAAAAGTCCTGTATCATCAATGCTTCCAGAAGTACCTGATAAAATAGACCAGGATGCAAAAGAGGTTACATCTTCAACACTACCATCTGTATATTTTGCTATACAGGTAAACTGACAGGTATCACCGGTATTTAATAAAGTGTCCTGGGGTGATATATTTAGTTCTGTGATTTTTACTTTAGCAGGAATATCACACACGAGACGAACAGAAATCCCAATACGCTTTTGTGTAATACCGAGATATACTTCATTGTCTTCAAAGAACAGATTTCGATTCCATGCATTATTATTATCATACTCTTCCCAAGACCACAAGAGCACTGTATCACCCATATCATGAAAACTACCATTGTTACCGTTACGATAACCACCGGGTCTTGCACTAAATCCACTTTCATTAGTTGCACCATTGTTTTCATTATTCCAGTACCGCATATCATTGTCTTTGAGTTTGTTACCTATGCCAGGGCCACGCCAACCACTTTGTTCAACTTCATCCAGACTCATTCCCAGAAAAACTTCCATTTTTTTCCATTCTTCTTCTGTCGGAATATGCCAACCTACTGGAGCAATATTTCTCTCATCATCAAAGGCGTACCAGTTATAAAGAGCACCATAATCCACAGCATTACTGTCTGCATTATTATAATAGCAAAAACCTCCAGTTGCCAAGCGACTCCATTCGACATCGTCAGTTACATTAGGGATTGGCTCCCCATTTCTATAATGAGTTACTTTTAAATTTTCAGCCATCCAAATCTGAGTGCCAATCTGAACTGTTTTGTAAATATTACCATCAATATCCAGTAGAGTTTCCTTGTCGGCAGCGATAACCTTGACCTGAAAATTATCACCACGGATATTTGGATTGTCTGTTAAAAAATCCCATACGATATGTTTTGCAGTACCGGAAATTACATTGGTACCGACATCACCACTTACACTTAAACATGGCATCCAGCTTGTTCCATTATCGTCAGATACATTCACAGCAATAGTTAATGTATCTCCATCAGAATCAGTAACATCATAATAAATATCCACAAGTAATGAACCATCTACACGTTGTTCTACTCGTACATTTTCCACAATCGGATCAGCTGCGAAAAGTAATCCGTTAATTATGAATAATATCAATAAAATTATATTTTTTTTCATTTCTGCCTCTTGGTTTCAGATCAACATTCAACGAATTATCGCAATAACAGCATTTTCTGAACAAATACATGTTCACCGCTTGAGAACCGGCACAGGTACATTCCGCTGGTAACAGAATGACCATAATTGTCGTGACCGTCCCATTGCATCGTGTAACGACCGGCCTGTTGTTGTCCGTTGAAAAGTGTGTGTATAGCCTGACCAACGCTGTTGTAAATAACCAGTGAAACCTTGGCAGTTTTTGGCAGATGATAAGTTATAAAGGCAGTCGGATTAAAAGGATTGGGATACACAGGTAGTAATGCGAAAGATTTAGGTGTTAAAGTTAACTCTTTAACGTTATCTGGATGGACCGTGGTAAATGTCCAGGTGGGTGAATAGCCTCCAACACCTGCAGCATTAAAAGCACTCACTCGCCAGTAATGCAAAGTTCCGAGATCGAGTTCGGAAACAGATAGCAAAGTATCACTTATGCCATCAGCATCAATTAGCGTCGTACTAAAATCTGGAAATGTGGATAATTGCAACTGAAAACCGGATGTATGCAATTGTGAATGCCATGCAAGTGCGGTAGAGTCTGCAATACCTGTAGCGCCATGGGTTGGCGCAGCCAGCACTGGTGCATCAGGTGGCATAGATGTTAAAGAAACAAAAGCTGAAGTTCCAACTCCATAGCCTGCGAAAGCAAGTTGAGTTAGAAAGATTATTAAAACAACGTAAATTTTATGCATCAAAAATTCCCCTTTTTGGTTAATTGTTGTTTTAAAAATTACCAATTAAATTGTATTTGATGGGTATTTAATTTTTTCAAATAAGATAGTATATATTTTGATTAAAATATTAATTTGATTTCCCCATAAATTTGTTTGAATAGATATTGTAAATACTAAAAAAGCCTGAACGTATTCAAATTCAGGCTTTCAGTCGGGGCGAGAAGATTCGAACTTCCGACCTCCTACTCCCGAAGCAGGCGCGCTAACCGGACTGCGCTACGCCCCGATCTTGTTTAAAATAAGCTAATTACTCCCAAGCTTAATAATGTAACAATTGTGGAAGACATAAGCAAGCCCAAAATTATGGCTAGAAAAGATTTCCATAATTTTATTCCAAATAAAAAAGCAGCCAGTGTGCCTGTCCAGGCACCTGTTACCGGTAATGGGATACCCACAAATACAACAAGTCCCCAAAACTCGTACTTTTCAATCAGTTCGCCTTTTTTACGGGTACGATTGAACAGCCATTCAAAGAATCGGTTAAACACGGGTACAGGTGATAACCATTTATAGATTTTTTCAAAAAATAACAGCAAGGGTATGACTGGAATCAAATTGCCAATGATTGCAAAAAATACAGCGGAATAAACTGGTAATCCACCACCAATGGGCGGTCCTGCCAATGCCCAGGGAATCGCTCCACGCAGCTCAACAATAGGCAGCATGGATATAATGACAGTAATTAACTCGTTGGGTAACGATGATAAATAATATATAATCTGTTCCTGCATAATTTTCCTTTACCAAAAAAAACTGTTAATGATCAGTTTAACGAATCTTAATGTATCATATACCAGGTGTATAGAGCTTGCTTCATTTCCATAATGGGTACTGACTGGTATTTCTGTAATTCTACACCGGGATTTACCCATTCTTAAAATCATTTCAGATTCAAATTGAAATCCCGATTGGGTATAATTTGAATCATGGAATTTGTTTAACCGCAATGCCCTGTATCCACACTGGCTGTCATGAATTCTGTTATTACCGGCACACAAGGATACCATGACAGAGGTAGTACCGTTACTCAAGCGTCTGTGAAATGGCATGCCTTGTTCACGGGATTGACGATTTCCTAAAACAAGATCCGCTCTGTCCAGAGCTATTTCCTCAAGAAAACCATTCAAATATTCAGGTGGATGCTGACCATCTCCATCCATTGTGATGATCCAGTCATATCCATTCTCTTTACCATATTGAATAGCTGTGCGAATTGCCGCACCTTTACCTTTGTTCCGGTCATGATGAATGATCTTGACAGGCAGTTTATCAATTACCTGTGCGGTTTCATCTGTTGACCCGTCATTGACTAAAAGTATATCAATCTGATTTTGATATGTCAAAATCGATTCAACCAGAGATGAAATATAATCCGCTTCATTGTAGACGGGTAAAACAATCAAGCAGTTCATTTCTGATTTTAAAGGACGTTCCATGGATTATTTAATGCGTTTAAAAATATTGAATCCCAGCGGTGTTTGCACTACTTCACTAATTTCATCTGTTTTGAGTTTCAATATTGCATCTTCAAATTCTTTGGAAAAATCACCCTTGTTAAAATAACCGAGATCACCGCCTTTTTGTGCACTGGGTGCAATGGAATATTCTTTGGCTGCGGCACTGAACTCTTTTTTACCGTTTCTTAAATCACGCAGAATGGATTCTGCCTGATCTCTTGAAGAAACCATAATATGCAATGCATGATATTCGCCTTTTAAAACATCAGGTTTTACATTAGTCAATGAGCCTTTCCAAATCCACGCAACCATTTGAACAAGCGCCCATTCATCTGTTTCCTGTATAACCTGAACTGTTGTACCTTTAAGGGCTGTGCCAATAACTTTATCGTTGGGTCCCATTCTCAGGTTTTCTGTATCTACATTAATATACTTGAACTTTGTAAGATTTACGTTTGGTGCATTGCCCTGTGCAAACACTGAAAAGGAAACAAGAGCTAGAATCAATATTATTTCTGTAACAATTGGTCTTTTCATCCTTAACAACCTCCAAATTGTGTGTGGAAATATAATAAAAAATTTCTCAAATAATGAATAGAAAAATATAATTTATTGATCCGGCCAGTTTTGTACTTCATTCACCAAGGTATCAATAATTTCTGATTCTTTTATTTTTTTAATAATCTTGCCTTTTTTAAAGAGCACTGCACTTTTCTTTCCACAAGCAACACCTACATCCGCTTCTTTGGCTTCACCCGGTCCATTTACTACACATCCCATAATAGCAACGGTCAAGTGCTTGGAAACATTTGCAAGACGTGTCTCTACATCATTAACTATAGAGATCAGATCTACTTCTGTACGACCGCAAGTGGGACAAGAAATAATCTCAATCCCCTTTTCATACAGTCCCAAACTCTTGAGTATTTCAAATCCGGTATAAACTTCATCAACAGGATCCCCTGTCAGTGATACACGGAGAGTATCACCAATGCCTTCATGTAAAAGAATACCGAGCCCCACAGCGGATTTAATGGTTCCGGATTTCAGGGTACCTGCTTCCGTAACTCCAATATGCAGTGGTACATCTGTTTTTTCTGCAGCAAGGCGATATGCCTCAATGGTCTTAATCACATCAGAAGATTTTAATGACAATACAAGATGTTCAGCACCAAATTCACGGCAAAGATCCAGGTGTTCCAGGCCGCTTCGGACCAAGGCGTTAACAGTTGGTCCTCCCTCCTCCTTGAGAATTTTTTTAGAAATGGACCCGGAATTAACTCCTACACGGATGGGTATATTGCAATCGATTGCTTTTTGTACAACCTTTTTTACACGTTCTTCTTTGCCAATATTTCCGGGATTGATCCGAATCTTGTCTGCTCCGGCATCCATTGCGCCAAGAGCCAATTTATGATCAAAGTGAATATCTGCAACCAGAGGAATGGAAACTTTTTTGCGGAGTTCAGCAAAACCTTCAAGTGCTTTTTGATTATTTACTGCCAACCTGACAATCTGGCAACCTGCGCTTTCAAGCAATTGAATTTGCTTTAGGGTTTTTTTAACATTTTTGGTTTTTGTATTGGTCATGGATTGTACAGATACAGGGGCACCGCCACCAATTTGCACATTTCCAACCATAACTGCTTTTGTTTGTCTTTTATTTTTCATGGAATGAATGTATGAAAATTTTTGATGGAATTAAAGTAGAAAATAAGCCCGGAACAGGATTTATCCCGGGCTTGATGATTTATAATATACCCATTGATTTACCAACTTTTTCAAATGCGTTGACAAGCTTATCCAAATGTTCTTTATCATGAGCAGCAGATATTTGTACACGAATGCGTGCCTGACCTTTTGGAACAACCGGATAGCTGAAGCCAATGACATATATGCCTTCATCCAGCAAAGTATCAGCAAGTTGATGTGCTGTTTTCTCATCATAAAGCATTACAGCAATAATGGGATGTGTTCCGGGCTTAATATCGAATCCCAGGCTTGAAAATTTATCACGAACATATTTTGTGTTTGCTTCCAATTTATCTCTCAACTCGGTGCTTGCTGTTAACATTTCCAATACACGAAGCGTTGCACCCACAATGGCCGGCGCAAGTGTATTTGAGAACAAATATGGACGGCTTTTCTGGCGTAAAAATTCGATTATTTCTTTTCTGCCAGATACACATCCACCGGATGCTCCACCCAAAGCTTTACCAAATGTTGTTGTTATGATATCAACTCGTCCCATAACATCACAATGCTCTGTAATACCTCTACCGGTTTTGCCCATAAAACCGGTAGCATGGCAATCATCAACCATTACCAGGGCATCATAACGGTCCGCAAGATCACAAATCTCTTTTAATGGAGCAATATCTCCATCCATAGAAAATACACCATCGGTTGCGATTATTCTATATTTAGCATCCTGGGTTGCTTTTAATTTATCTTCCAGATCCTGCATATCATTATGTGTATATATATGCCTTTGGGCTTTGGTTAAACGGATACCATCTATAATAGAAGCATGATTTAAAGCATCAGTAATGATAGCACAATCCTGATTAAAAAAGGGTTCAAACACCCCTCCATTTGCATCAAAACAAGCAGCATAGAGTATAGTGTCTTCTGTTTTTAAAAATTCAGATACTTTAGCTTCAAGTTGTTTATGAATATCCTGTGTTCCACAGATGAAACGAACAGATGATAATCCATATCCCCATTCGTCCATTGTTTTTTGAGCAGCTTTGATAACTTCCGGGTGCCCGGACAAGCCCAGGTAATTATTCGCACAAAAATTGATAACAGAACCGGATTTAACCTGAATTTCTGCACCTTGTTTACCGGTTATCAAACGTTCATTCTTGTACAATCCTGCATTTTTTATATCGTTCAATTGGTTCTGCAAATCATCTTTGATTGCCCCGTACATGGCGCCTCCAACTCGATTTTAATTTACTGTAAAACATTCAAATGATTTCTATAGCTCAAGTACTACTTTACCAGAATTTCCTGAAAGCATGACTTCAAAGCCGGATTCAAACTCTTCAAAGGGGAAACGGTGTGTTAATACAGGTGAAATATCCAGACCACTCTGCAGCATGGTTTCCATTTTGTACCAGGTTTCAAACATTTCACGACCATAAATACCTTTAATGGTTAATCCTTTAAAAATGATCTGTTCCCAATCAATCAGGGCTCTTCCCGGCAAAATACCCAATAATGCAATTCTGCCACCCGGGTACATGTTCTCAAGCATAGATTCAAAGGCTACGGGATTACCAGACATTTCCAATCCTATATCAAAACCAATCATTCCCAGCTCTTTACGACATTGTTCAATGGATGTTTTTGCAACATTAACCGCACAGGTCACGCCCATTTTCCGGGCAAGCTCAAGACGATACTCGTTCACATCGGTAATGACAATATTACGTGCACCTACATGCCGCGCAATTGCACAACTGATTAGTCCTATGGGGCCAGCACCTGTAATGAGAACATCTTCACCTACAAGATCGAATGATAACGCTGAATGTGTAGCATTACCGTAGGGATCAAAATATGCGGCTGTATCATCAGGTATGTTTTGGCTTAACTTCCATGCATTCGATGCCGGAAGGCTTAGATATTCGGCAAAACATCCATCACGGTTCACACCAATGCCAATGGTGTTGGTACACAAATGTAAACGTCCGGCTCTGCAGCTTCTGCAAACGCCACAAACAATATGTCCTTCACCAGACACACGGTCCCCAATGTTGTATCTTGTAACATTCTCCCCCTTGTCAACCACAACGCCAACAAATTCATGCCCTATCGTCATAGGAGTTTTAATGGTCTTTTGAGACCATTCATCCCATTTATAAATATGAACATCTGTACCACAAATTGCCGTTTTGGTAATTTTTACCAGTAAATCAGTATTACCGATTGTTGGCTTGGGTACTTCCTCCAGCCACAATCCAGGTTTGCGATGCTTTTTGACAAGTGCTTTCATGGTTTCCATGGATACACGCCCATCCTTCTTTAATCCAATACAATCATTTTTTTAGTTTTTGTAAATGAACTCGTTGTCAATTTATAAAAATAAAGTCCGCTTGAAACTTTGGAGCCAAATTGATTCGTAGCATCCCAGTTAATCTGGTATGTACCTGCAGCCTGAGTGTTATCTATAAGCGTTTTTACTATTTGTCCCTGAATATTATAAATTGTCAAATTCACATTTGTATTTTTAGCAAGATTATACTGAATTGTAGTAACAGGATTAAATGGATTGGGATAATTTTGCAACAAATCAAACGTCAATGGAACGGTTTCATCTTTGTCTATACCCGTTGCAAAATCGACATAAAAATGAACGGTATCCGGATATTGGATTTCATAGATGGAATCCGATGTTTTCAAGCTCCATTGAATTTGTCCTTGCTCTTCGGTTATACTGCCATCAAGTAAAAGCGTATAACTGGTATCTGTTATACCGGTTATCAAGGTATCTCTTGAAAAAGTTCCAAAACTTGCAAACCAAATGGTATATTCTACATCATCATTATCAAGATCTACCGCCTTGTTCCATTTTAAAGTGACAGAGTTATTAAAATCAACTGTATCTTCTGTTGCTCTAATAATCGCTGGTGTGAATGGAGGATAATTGGTTGTATCCTGATAGACGGTATTCATCTTACCCGGTGTTCCCATCAAGACCTGGTTTGCTGTCCAGCCGTATTTAATTGAATTATCGAGACTCGGGTCGGCCAGTTCAAGTGAAAGATTAACATCAGCATCGGGAAAGCTGTTGATAAGATAATCAACATGAATGCTATCTGTCAAATGACCTTTATCATTTTTTAGAACCAGGGTGCTATCTAATTCAAAACCTTCATCCAATTGCACCATATGTTTAACGTTAGAGCCCATACCCCGTACTGCTGCGGTATCTTTGGTTACAATTATAAATTCACCTGGATTAAGTGTGTATGAATAATCTATAATAAATGTACCTTTAGAAGTTAATTGCCAATCCTTTAAATTGCAACCTCTCGAATCATTATTATAAAGTTCAATAAAATAGTTACTAGGTAGGTCATCCGTTCGAATATACAACTCGTTAACTACCATATTGGTCGTATATATATCTATTGTTAGCGGAATATATTGTTCAACCCATGTTGATGAATCATCACTTACACGGATTGTAACATTTGTAATACGCCCATACGGTAAGTCTTGTGGTGTTCCAGAAAGAAAACCGGTTTCAGGATCAATTTCCAGGAAATCCCCATTTGTGACCAACTCGTAGTAAAGCGTATCATTCTCAATGTCCCTTGCGTCAATTTGATAGGTATACAGATGTCCATTATACGCACTTGTATCAGGAGTTGAAAATATTTGAGGTGGATGGTTTTGAACTGTACAGGCAGAATTCAGCTTGCCGGGAGTTCCGTATGGACTGAATATTTCATTTGATGCTGACCAGTTAGACGCATCATTATTATTTATATTATAATTTTCAAGCTCCATTGAAGGTCCCAAACCATTTGCTTTTGACGGCCACAGATCTGCAGCATCAAAAAAGACATGATCAACCTGAAATCCATCAGCATTATTTATAGTTATAGTACCTTGATTATCAGCAAAGCTTGCGGACTCCCATCGATGTATATTATCTACCGGACCGTAAAAATCCTGAATTGATGGTGGATGATGAGCAATTACCAAATATCCATTGGGTTCAAGAATTGTTTCTTCTGTAAATTCAAATTCAACAGAATTGGTTATGGTCCATCCTTGCAAATTTACAGCAACCGTATCACTATTATAAAGTTCTATGAATTGTGTTGAATCAAGTGGTGATTCTACAGGGTTGTACATGATTTCATTAATCACTACAGCAGGCAGCAATGTATTGATTGCGCGGTTAGAAAAAGGATCAAAATTAACATTATCAGAGATACTAACTCCTGTTCCCTCTGGATTAGAACTGTGAGATGGACCACTGGGGTCTCCCCAATAGTTGTTAAAAGCATCTATGGCAGAATTGGATGTATTATTGATCGCAAGTCCCGAGAATTCAATAAAATCATTATATTCAATTAAAGGATCACATTCATTGGCAATTGTGATCCCGTTTTCAAAACCATAGATAATATTGTTTAAAAGAGTAATACCGGAACCAAATTTCAAAGTAGCTGCGGTACCTGAATTTGCAAATATTGTATTGTTTTCGATTACAGGTTTTGCATAGCTTTGTACATTGAAATTGATATTATCAAGGGTACATTCATCAATGTAACATTGAGAATAATAACCCACCCCCAAATACTCTGTACCATCCAATTCAATGGATGAAAATTGTTCGTCAGTATTTAATAATTTTACCTGATTAGCGTACAAAATCCCAGAAACACATGTTGATGCATCCAGATAATCATAGTTGATAATAATATTGTTTCCATTTAAATTAACCTGCAGATCGGATGCAAATGTTACTGTACAGCCTTTAACGGTCATATCGTTTGATAAAAAGTACGGATATCCAAAAGTGTCGATATAAAACGAATCAGACATGACATAATATTCGTTCAAATCATAATCATAATACTGCTGTTTAAATTCACCGGATATACCCATTCCCGCGTATTGGCAATTATCAATATCATTGTTGGATAATTCCGGAGTTCCAAATCCTTCAATACCAAATGCAAGATCATAACCATCAAAGGTATTCATATCAATCACAGGGCTGCTGCCATAGTGAGAAATGATGGCAGTTCCATTAAATTCAGAATCAAAATTATTATTTGTGAATCTCGGTTCTGAAGTGTGATAACAATGAAAAATGATATTTTCAAAACTACTGCTGTCAACATCAACATTAACAATAATTGGATTATCATTATCAACAACACCATAAATATTAATAGAACCCAATGCATTTAGGTTTGTAAATACACTTTTGTTGATATCCACTGTTCCGGTATAGTTAATGTCACCAATAGAGGGTTGAATGTTTAGATTGTGGTTATTGAGATTAAATTCTGTATCCGTCGGGATTGATATGTTTTTACCCGAAAAATTTAAATCTCCATCCAGTTGGTAAGGAATACCATTATTGTTAAAAGTATAAACACTGGGGAATGTGTGAGTGTTGTTTTTATAGCTGTAAACAGGTTCAAAATCACCTGATACAGCAATAGAATTATTCACACAGTCAAATGTATTACCGGTTTGAATAGTTGGATTACCATGTGAGTAAACACCAATGGGATACAAATAACTTGAAAAAGAATTGCCAAGAATAACCGGTTGTCCTCCATGCTCACAAGAGATTGCAACACCATCCAGGTTGGATACAAACTCTGAATTTGTAATATTGGGACTCGAATACCAGGCACTATTAATCTGGACTTTATCAAAATGACAGGCATTTAATGTACCATAGGTCCAGTAATTAATTTCATCGAGCCGGTATCCTTCAAACTCTATGGTAGATAAAAGATCATCATCCCCAACAAATGAAACATCATCTGCTAAAAGCTGGCTGGTAAACAACTCATTTTCCTGTGAATATAGAATATAATTTACGAAAATTGAATTACCATCCATTTCTAAAACATTACCGGATGCAATTGTAAATTTTACGCCCTTGATATTAATATCGTCCAACAGTACATAGGTGTATCCATTATTGGGCAGTGTATAATTATCACTCAACTCTATATATTCCTGGTTTATATATAACCTTTGAGTAAAATCCCCTGAAAGCAATATTTTTTCATTCAAACAGCCCGTAAAATTATTATTTAGCAAAACCGGCTGGCTGCCGGAAATAATACTCATGGGAAAAGTGTAATTGGAAATTGTACATTGTTGGATTGTGGGAAAACTTCCATTTTGAGCAGTAATTGCAGCAGTGGCGTTTGCACCCGTCATAGCACAAGAAATGAGTGAAGGTTTTGAATATTTTTGAATATCAATTTTTACATTAACAAATGTACAATTTGTTAGGGTTCCATCAGCATGGTAAATTGTACCATCATATTTATGACCATCAAAAATCAAAGTAGATTGAGATGAAGCACTACTATTAAATTCTACATTTGTAGCATTTAATTTTCCAGGATAAGTTGTATAAACACCATCACCAATATATTTATAGGTAACATATAAATTGTTACCATTTAAATTAACAACAACATTTTCTTCTATTGTCAGTGTAGAGGATTGAACGTATACATCACCGGTAAAATTATATGGTGAATTTGCAGCAGTCCAGGTTACATCTGACTCTATGGTACCCTGTACATCCAAACCAAATAAGCAGGTACTATAAAATATCATAACTACTAGAAATAGTTTTTTCAATTTTGCCCTCATTTTGTTGTGATAGGATTACATGTCATTAATAACTACTCAAAATTTACTGGTTGTGCAGAATATGTAATTTTTAAATTGTATTATTTGAATGATAAAGGTGTAGCAATAAATCATGAGATTTTTAAAATCTCTTGAATACATTTTTTATTGTTCATTCCCGGGTAAATAAAAATCCAAATAGCTTATTGGTTCGGTTTGTTCCCAATAACTCAAAAGACAGAGATCATTCTTTTCCATACAAACAAGATCTGCATTACAAGTTATGGTGCTGTCTCTATCCATGGTTAATGCTTTAACAGTAAAACTTGATTTTCTATTCGGAGTAAATGGATACCAGCAATTTCTACCGTCTAGCAGCATTGTATTATCTTGAATGTCATCAAATGCCAATTGTTCCCTAACTATTGGATACGAACCTTCATACCAAATATCAATTGAATTTGGAAATAGAGATTTGGGCAAATCAATCTTGTACAGAACAGAATCTTTGGTTGGTAATTCAAATGCAATGGGTGTTTGAACCAATTCAAAACTCACATCTTGTTTGCCAATTTCAATTTTCTTAACCGTCAAAGATGAATTCAAGTAAAAATAAAGTTCGTTCGTGTTCCCCTGGTATTCGATTTGCAATGTATCTTTGGCAAGGAACAATTGCTCATCGGGTAATAACATGATAGAAATTTCATGTTTTGAAAAAGCATTTTTGATTTCAAGGTTAGAAACCTTGCATCCTATTAGCATGATGAGCATCAAAAAGAAAACAATCTTTTTCATATATATTACCTTGATATTATTAAATCAATTAAATATATAGAATCGTTACAACATAGTCAAGATTTATTCATTTGCAACCATTTAAAAAAATGTTGAAAATAAGGTTTAAAATGCGTAAGTTAAATCTTGCATAATAATAAAGTAGTTAATTATGAGTTTAGATCAGGTCAATGCCGGCACCAAAGTAGTTATCAAAGAAATTCAAGGCGGCAAAGGTTTTTCATCAAGATTACGTAATATGGGAATCAATATTGGTGATACGATTTCTGTAGTCCGTAGCGGTCCTCTGGGTGGCCCTATTATTATTTCAAGTGATAATAGTGAATACGCCATTGGACGTGGTATGGCAAAGCGGATAACCGTTTCACCATTCTAACATAAATCATTCATCTTAAATGAAGGGACTTGTTCCTAACATGGAGGAAAAATGCCAACACAAGACAACCGCAGACTGGGTGTTATTGCGATCATTGTGAATGATCAAAATACTGCCTACCAACCCCTTAACACAATACTTCATGATTATTCGTCTACTATAATTGGTAGACTGGGTTTACCTTATCGTGAAAAAAATCTTTCAATTATCTCTCTCATTGTAGAAGGCAGTACTGATGAGATTGGAGCAATGACCGGAAAGATTGGTCAGATACCAAATGTAACAGTAAAATCTGCTTTTGCAAAAGAATCGTAATCTTATTATTGAATTTGAATTTTTTTACATTTATGAAAGGAACTCTCTCATGAAGCGCTTAATTGTGTTCATCATTGTTGTATTTTCGACTATCGTATTTTCTCAAACTGTTAAACTTGATGGCACTGTAACAGATACGGAAAATGGCCAGGTTTTGCAAAATGTAAATGTACAAATAATTGACAGTGATATGGGTACAACCAGCAATGTCAAGGGTGATTATGAACTTTTGCTGGATAATGGAAAACTTTATGAAATCGCTTTTTCCCATATTGGTTACAAGAAACAAACCAAAAAAGTAAGAATTGAAACAACCAAAAACATAAGACTTGATATTCAGCTTGTAGCAGAAACACTTTCAGGCAGCCAGGTTGTTGTAACCTCTTCCAGGTATGAAAAAGAGATCAAAGACGTTGCACAACCTATGAGCGTTGTAGGAAAGCAGCGAATTCAGGAAACCTCACCCATTGATATATCTAATGCAATGGATCGTGAACCAGGTTTATCAATATCCAAAGATGGGGCCTGGGGAAGTCATGTCGCGTTACGAGGACTCAGTCGAAATAATGTTGTATTTTTGATTGATGGCAATCGTGTTGACACCGCAACAGATATGGCTGCTGCCATGTCTATGGTAGATATAAATGATGTTGAACAAATTGAGGTTATTAAAGGTGCAGCCTCTTCCCTATACGGTACCGGTGCCATTGGTGGTGTTGTAAACATTTTGACTCAAAATGGTTGGTACAGTGATCAATTTTATATCAAGGAACAGCTCACAGGTGGGTATTCGAGTGTGAATAACAGTGGAACTGGCCAGGCAGCAATTACAGCAGGTGCATCAAAGTGGTATTTGCGTCTGAGTGGAATGGCCAGAAATGCAGATGATGTGGACACACCCGAAGGCATAATCCCCAATTCACAATTTCATGATGAGAATACCAGTGTCAAGTTAGGTGTTCGTCCATTCAGTAATCATGAAATAAATATCAATTACCAAAAATTTTACGCTAAAGATGTTGGAATCCCAGGTGCGTATCCTGTATTTCCTACAAATGCTACAGTTACATATCCTGAAGAAGAGCGGGAAATGTTGAGTGCAAAATATACAGCACATTTTCAACGTAAAGCACTCTCCACCCTGTCTGTAAAATATTTCAAACAAGATATTGTTCGCGAAGTTATAAATGAGCCTTATATTGTGAATAATATTCCGGCATCAGAAGGTTCACCTGCTAAAAATGCCAACGTTTTGAGTGTAACACCAGGTGCATTTCATGAAACACAAGGTGTACAGCTACAATCCGATTGGATTTTTAATGGTAACAACCACCTGGTTGCAGGGATTGACGCCTGGCAAAAAGACCTCTCCAGTCATAGAGAAAAAAATATCAGAGTTGATGTATTAAATGCAAATCAAGATGTAATTAAAAGTATTTATCAGGTTGTTGGTGAACAACCACTTCCTGATGCATGGTACCGCAGTATTGGTATTTATGCTCAGGATGAATTTACACTCGCAAAAAAACTGGATGTATCTATTGGTGGACGCTATGATAAGATAAATGTTGAAAATGAACAAGTGTTGAATCCTTTATACCAGATTGTTGATGGTGTAAGGAATGATGCTCCTGCCAATCAAACTGTTTTGTGGCAAGCTACAAACGCAGGAGATCAATCCTGGAGTGGGAACCTGGGATTGTTGTATCACTTGCTTCCGGATTTCGATCTTGCATTTTCGTTAGGTAAAGCATTTCGTTCTCCATACCTGGAAGAACGCTATCAATATATTGATCAGGGAAGTCTGGTCAAAATTGGTAATCCTGATCTTGAACCGGAACAGGGAAATTTTGTTAATGCAGGATTACGTATATGGCAGGACAGGTTTACATTCAGCACGGATGTATTTTATAACAATATGACTAATCTTGTTGTTGAATCGCCAGGAACATTTGAAGGCAAAAATGCCTTGTATAAAACCAATGTTGGTAAAGCAGAATTGTATGGTATTGAAGCACAAACTGCTTATACCTTTAACAGATTGTTCTCTGTCTTTGGAAATGTTGCCTATGTACATGGACAGGATACATATAACAATACACCTCTCCCCCTTGTCCCTCCAATTAATGGAAAGCTGGGAATTACCGGTAACTTCAACTTTGTCAATTATGAGCTGGTTGCCAATTTATATGGAAAGCAGGACCAAATTGCAGATTGGGAAACTGAAACAGAGGGTTATGCTTATTACAATGCTTACCTTCGGACCAATCATTTTCATTGGTTAACATTTACAAGCTATCTGCTTGTTGGAATAGAAAATATAACCGACAACAGTTATCGGAATCATTTATCAACAAATCGTGGTTTGGTAACAATAGAACCTGGCAGGAACTTTATTATTAGGTTACAACTGAGTCATTAAAACAAAAAAGCCCTTGAAAATTTTTCAAGGGCTTTTTTTATATCTCGAACTTTTTAATCAATTCTATAAAATGCAGTTGCAACCTGCTTGCTATTAAAATCATCATTAACAATTCCCATAATTCTTAATAATGGTGGTGGAGCAATGTGGTATTCAAGGGTTGCTTTAATAGATTGAATGTTTGCTGCAGGTATCTGATATTTGACAATTTTCTCTTTTTGAGGCTCTAATCGATTATCAAAAACCTCTCCAGCTGCTTCCCATGGGAATGCAGGACTTTCACCGTTACTATTTTTCAGTAATTTCATAAATACTGACTTGGGTGACTCTTCAATGGGATTATAATAGTAATTTTTCCATACGGTTTGCCCAAGATCATCATGAGCTTCTATGGTAAGTACAAGCATACGCAATGGAGAGCCGGTTGGTATATTATGGCCTGCTGTTAAATTCTTTAAAATTGCCATCAATTCATAATGATTGCCAGTCTTATTTACATCCAGATTAAGAGAAATACTGCTTTGAATCATTTCTTTGGTAAAACCGCCCCAGAATCGATGACTGTAAACTTTATCACGAATTTTACCAAGTTCAGCTGTTTTACCACTAATTGCGGGAAGATGGCAATCCTGACATTCAATATTATTTTTATAATATTCCGATTTTTTCCATTCTGCTTCCGTATCAATAAATCCGACACCATGAGGATTTTGTCGGTTATTATGACATATTAAACAGGATTTTGATTCACTTAGATCTTTGGAATATTCGTGTTGATGCATAGTTGAAACTGCATCATCATACGGACCCAATTTCTTGGTGCCCTCTACCGGAACAAATGTAAATTTTTTATGTTTTTCTTCAACCTTGAACGCATGACAAACATCGCAATTCACGCCTTGATTTACCAAAGATTTTGAAACAAATCCGGTTTGATCAAGTGCAGCAACGGGTTCATGGCATGTTTGACACGCTTTAACATTCTCAGTAGAGGTGGAATTGAGCATTGCTTTGTAGATGGGACTGTTAACAGCTGCAGATTTGGCATGTCTTGATTTGGACCATTGTTTAAAAGCTTGTGTATGACAGGAATTACAATCCTGAACAGTTGAAATGTTTTGAGCAATAGTGACCGGGACGACATATAAAACCAGAATAATCAGGATGGATAATTTCCGCATACACTCCTCTGTTGGTCAAATTTATGATTCTTGATTGGTTTCAGTTCTTTTGGTACCAGGCATGGTCAACAAGAGTCCCATCGCAGCACCATAAAGCGAACTAATATATGGATTACCGGTTAACGGACAACTTCCGGATTTACAACCGATAAAATAATAATAAGCAAATCCAAGTGCACCACCTATTACTGCACCGATACTCATTTTTAAAATATGTTTCTTCATTTTACTACCTCATTTTTTTGTGCACGATTGCCAGCAACTGACAAAGGTTCCCAAATATTCGAGATCATTGGAGTATAGCCAAAATCCATAAACTCCAGGTCCCGTGATTTCATCCCGGCTGTTATAGCAACAGCCAGTATATTTAGACGCATTGCAGCGTCATTTGTTCCCCAAACCTGACCACCCAAGATCCTGCTTGATTTTCGATCGGTTATTAAATGAACAGAGACATCTGCAGAGTCAGCGACATATGGAGGCTTGTTTTTATGGTTTATGCTGGACAAAACAGGATCAAAGCCAGCTTGTTTTGCCTGATTCATATTCAGACCCGTTAAACCAAATTCCACACCAAACGCCTTAACCATCGCTGTACCCAGAGCTCCAGGGAATGCTACACGTTTGCCTGCAAGGTTGGTGCCGGCAATTCTTCCCTGCTTTGATGCTATACCAGCAAGGGGGATCCATTCCATCTTTTTGGTAACCAGATTTCGGGTTTCAACACAATCACCAACGGCAAAAACATCCATTCTGCGGGTTTGCATGTAATCATTCACAATCAAAGCACCAGAAGGTCCTAAAGGTATACCTGCATCGGCTGCAATACGAGTGGCCGGTTTAATTCCGACAGCAGTGATAATTATATCTGGAGTTACTATTTTTCCATTAGTCAAATGTAAGCTTTTTACAAAACCATTATCCTCACCAATAGACTGAATTGAGTTGCCAATAATACAATTAATACCTTTTGCTTCAAGCAATACTTGAAGATCTTTGGATAATGGTTCAACCAGTCCAGAAAATAATTGAGGGGCTTTGTCAATTACTGTTACATTCAATCCTTTTTGATATAACGCTTCTGCCATTTCAATACCAATATAACTGCCACCTACAATAACCGCTGTTTTGGGAGTGTATGAATCCAGATGCGACTTGATTTTCAACGCATCATTATAATTTCGTAATACAAAAACATTTTTTTGATTGGCATTCAAGGGCGTAGGTATAACCGGTTCTGCCCCGGTAGCTAATAAAAGTTTATCATACTTGAACTCTTGAATGCTGTCAGATTGTAAATCTTGTGCAACAACAGTTTTCTTCAAGGTATTAATAGCATTAACTACAGTATGATTGTGTACATTGAATTGTCTTTTTTCCCGAATTTCCTGAGGTGAATGACCAGCTAACTGAGGAGTAGTAATTTCTCCTGAAATCATATAAGGGAGTGCACATGATGCATAGCCAATATGCGGTGAACGTTCAAACACAGTAATATCAAGGTTAGGCTGCAAGCGTTTGGCTCTACCGGCAGCACTTAATCCGGAATCATTCCCACCAATTACAATTATTTTGTTTGCTGTTCTTTTCATATTTTCTCATGCATTCATATAAAAACGGCAAGCTTAAACTTGCCGTTCAAATGTATAAATAGACATGTACAAAATCAAGTACAATTTAACAAGACAACCTGTCTTTTGTTAAAATCCTCAACCAAAACCACTGCTGCAGCCTGATGAACCGGTACTTGTGCTGCCGGTTGAAAAGCTTGTTCCACCATTTCCGCTGGATGCAAATGCGGAAAACAATTTATCTGGTGCAGGTGACCCACAAGATGGACAATTCAAGTCCTTTCCGCTTGCACCAACACTTTGAAATTCTTCAAAAACGTGTCCACATGCGTTGCATTTATACTCATAGATAGGCATATTATTCTTTTTCCTCTAAAAGGTTTACATCTTTGTATTTTACTTTTTTCTCATCTTCCGCCGGAAGATCGCAGGCCCCGGACATTCAAGTAGGAATACCCAATTTAGGGAAAATATATTTTTGTAATGCAATCCAAATGACGAAAAACAAAATCAGCTGTACTGTATCGTTATCCACGTACGTCTCCATTGTTAGTTATCTTTTTTAGATGCATTAAAGTGTAAATGTATTCAAAAAAAAGCGGATAAAAATCCGCTTTTTTTTACTTGTTATAATCATTGTTCATGTTAAAAAAGGGCTTCATCATATCGATAGGTAATGGAAAAATAGTTGTGGAATTATTCTCTGATGCTATTTCAGACAAAGTTTGCAGATACCTTAACTGCAATGCCTGGGGATGTTTGGCAATAATTTCTGCAGCACTGGCAAGTGTTTCAGCAGCTTGAAATTCACCCTTGGCATGGATAATCTTGGCCCGTCTTTCACGTTCAGCTTCTGCCTGTTTTGCCATGGCTCGCTGCATATCCAAGGGGAGATCAACGTGTTTTACTTCAACCGTAACCACTTTGATACCCCATGGATCTGTTTGTTGATCAATGATTTTTTGTAATTCATGATTTATCTTGTCACGTTCTGACAACAATTCATCCAATTCTGCCTGGCCTAATATACTTCTCAATGTTGTTTGAGCCAGTTGTGAAGTTGCATAAAGAAAATCTTCAACTTCAACAATTGCGCGACTGGGATCCAATACCCTGTACAAGATAACAGCATTTACTTTGATGGAAACATTGTCTTTTGTGATAATATCCTGTGTTGGTACGTCCAATGTTATAATTCTAAGACTAACCTTCACAACCCGGTCAACAATTGGAATAACAAAGAAAATACCAGGTCCCTTGTCTCCTATTAAACGTCCTAATCGAAATATAACACCTCTTTCATATTCACGAAAAACTTTGACAGCACTTGATAGTAACAACACCAACAGTACAAAAATAACGATTAAGGGCTGCATAACTTTTTCCTCCTCCAGGATGGAATAAATTTATTGATTAAATTTTTCAATTTCACATGTCAGACCTTTAATACTTTTAACGATTATTTTATCGCCTTTTTTAATTTTTTCTTTTGATTCGGCTCGCCATATTTCACCATGAATTAATATCTGGCCTTCTGTATTTATAGCAGTAGCTGCTACACCAATTTCATCTATTAAACCTTCTTTACCTGTAGTAGGTTTTGTTAATCTGGCTTGAACGGCTTTTCCTAATGCAAATACAAAGAAAGCAGCAGTAGAAAGTGCAATGGTCAAGGCTATTTTCCAGTCAACCATTACAGGAAAGCCCGGAGCCTGATCGAAAAGCATTATTGAACCTAGGAACATGGCTACTATCCCACCTATTGTTAGTATTCCAAAACTTGATACTTTGAGCTCGGCAACAAACAGAACCAATGAAAACAGGATTAAAACAATTCCAGCAGTACGCACCGGCAAAGTCTGTAATGCAAAAAAAGCAAGAATTAAAAAGATACCACCCAACACTCCTGGTAAAATTGAACCGGGATTAGAAAGCTCAAACAAAATCCCATAAAAGCCCAGTATCATTAAAAAATAGGCAATATTGGGGCTAGAAAGTCGATTTAAAATTTTATAACGCCAATTCATCTCTGATGTTATGACATCAGCATGCAGTGTTTGCAATGTTTTTGGTTCAACTTTTTCAAGATCAATGGTCCGTCCATCGATACGTTCCAGCAGTTGTGTCTGGTTATTAGCTATCAGGTCTATTACATTTTTAGCAAGAGCGTCTTTTTCATTAATAGAATTGCTTTCGCGAACAGCTGCTTCTGCCCAATCGGCATTCCTGCCACGTTTTTCAGCAATAGTTCTTGCCCAGGTTGCTGTATAATTGGTAACTTTATCACCCATAACTTTGGAAGTATCCTGCCCTCCCATCAAGTTTACAGGGTGAGCCGCTCCTATATTGGTGCCCTCAGCCATAGCTGCGATATGACATGAAAGCGTGATAAATGCTCCTGCCGAAACAGCACCGGCACCACTTGGTGCTATATACATAACTACAGGTACATTCGCCGCCAGAATTTCTTTAACAATATCCTGGGTTGATTGCAGCAATCCACCGGGTGTATCCATTTCAATCAACAGACATTCAAAATTTTCTGATTCAGCTTTATGAATATGTTTGATAATATATTGTGCAGTAACCGGGTTAATATCCCCATTGATAATAATTTTTAACACCTGGTTTTGTGCAGGAAATATTAAATGAGATGAAAAAAAGATAGAGAAAAGAATTAAATATATAAATCGTTTTGATTTCATCATCAAACTCTTTTTTTTATAAATTATACAATACAAGCACATAAAGCAATAAAAAAAAGAACAAGTTTTAGAAAAGCAGAAAATCCCGTAATATGAATCCTGGCAAGAATAATATTTTTAAAAATTATTAATATTTAACTTGACTTTTAGCACGATAATTGCCAACTTTATTATGTCCCTGTTACAGGTGGTTAGTTATAAAGAACCAACACCTTTGTATTGGGAGCTTAGCTCTAGCTGTGTATTACATGCCTCCGCTTCTTCGGAAGTGTTCAGTGGAAGTAAAAAACGGTAAGGCGGTGCCCACTGTGACGAAAGGGTTCTTTTAATGCTGCTCCTGTTACAGGGATTTTTGTATCTATAGCCCCTATTAATCCCCAAAATTTATTTTATTCTACTGATTTTTTGCACAAGATCCAGTCTGTACTCGAGTTGAGTCGAAATTTCTTCAATATGGTAAATACTTCCCCTTGCACGTAAAGAGTATCCGGTTTTGCCAATAATGGTAATATTTTTTGTGTATCTTCTAAAATATAATCCGGAGATGTTGATGTCCAAATTTCTTTCAATGCTTCCGCATTGGGAGAATCATGAGACCGTTTGGTTTTGTGAATGATTGATGCAACATTATGATTTGGCAGTCCATACGTAAAATCAAAGATGTATCGATCCGAGTAATATGCCAAAGCACCAATCCGTCTTGTTGCAATAACAGCATCCGGAGATGTATGTTCTCTGATCCATTTTGCCGGTTCTATCAAATTTTTACTTGTCATAACAAAATTGGGATATGCTTCCAGGTTAATTTTATTGAAATATCCCAAAAACGAAAATGATGCAATGATGATGTAAAGAGATAAAACTGCTCCGGATATTAATTGTATGCTACTTTGAGAAGCTGATTTGAAACTCTTGACCACTTTATCATAAACATAAACAAATCCCAATATGGCAAGCATAGTCATGTAAGGTACATAGGGCGCAAAATATCGTCCGGTTTTGGTCCAGTCGGTTGGCGCGTATAATGCAAACAAATATGCACATGCTGCAATAGCAGCAGATAAAGCTTTTAAATTGATGTGTTTTTTAGGAATAGAAAGAATTCCAATAACAACCAATAAAACCAATAATATTTCAGAAAAAGGAGTTGAAATATTGGGCAAATGGAATCCATGCCTGCCTATATTTTCAAAGATATGGGTCAAAGATTGTCCCGGTTTGGACAAGAATGTATTGGGTAACCAGTTACCATAATATAAATAGCGCATAAACTGCCCAAAACCAATCAAAATTACAAATAATGAAAATTGGAACAGATTTTTTTTCCAATTACAATGATCAAAGAGCATCAAGATGACAAAAGTTATAGGATAAATAACAATTGTTTCCGGCCTGACAAAAAAAGCATAGGCTAAAATTATGGGGATGATATATGTGTTTTTTCCTTTATATGCGACTATTGCCAAAATGCTTAATAAAAGCGATAAGAACGAGGTTTCCATCCCCCCCAGCGAAAAGAAAATGTAATCAAAATTGATGACAACAAGCAGGGTAAACCAGGCCGCCCAATTGTAATTTGTGAACGATTTCAGAGGTTTTAATAAAATGATAATGGTAGCAATGATCAAAATTGGATTCAATATCTTGGCGATCAACGTAACCGGAATTAAAAAGGAGAAAGGATACAAAATCAATAACCAGCCAATATTGGTTACGGCTTCTACCCTTTCACCGGCATTAAAAACCCAACCATTCCCATGAATAGCATTTTTTACAACTTGAAAGCCGATATAAGCATCATCGACAAAACAATGCTGCATCATAATGGTAATTATTATTAAAAACAACAATGATAGTGAAAGCAGGATTTTGTATAAACGCATAAATATTCTTTAATTAGGGATTTTGTTTTTTTATAAAATCAATACAAGTATTATACCATACTTGTCGAGTAGAACTTGTTTTCTGAAACATGTCTTTTGTAAGCATTTAGGGGGTCCATTCCAAAATCGAGATCTCTTGAGGTGGAATTTCTTCCAATGCGCCCCCATCACCCTGACCTACTTTTTGCAGAAATACATGAAGAACCTTGTTACATTTCCACAATTCTGTATCATAACAGGGTTCCCACATGCCAACTGCAAAATCTGTTAAATCTTTTATTTGCCATTCCCTATTGTCAAGGTTTTCACAAATAGCGATGGATACACGATCCTTTCGCTCAATATCACGAAACAGCATATATGCTTTGTCAGTTAGTCCATCAGAGTCGGCAAAAATCTGACATCTTGAAATGGGTACCCGCTTTTCACCACGGCCACTGAGGCTGAATGGAGTTTTTCGCTTACTGATCTGCTGTATTTGCCATTGCTTACCATCATGAAAAACCAAATGATACTGAGGAATCTCTGAATCCTGTGATCTCCAATAGGTTGCAATATAGGGTCTCCCCTTTGAATCTGCACACATGGATGTAGTGTTTGTCAATTCACTTGATTGTGGTATAAAGGCCGCATATTCTGCATTTGCTTTTGTTATGGGAAGCTGATATAATTCACCAGTAGATTTTTGCCAGGTCTTTCCACCGTCTGTTGATTTTGCATAAGCAAGATCATGATTAGTTGCTACATCACCGGTTTCTCTCCAAACCCATGATATGTGAATAGCTCCTTGGGGATCCGTACACATTTGCCAGTACGCATTTCGTTCACCTTCACCATTAATGAAAGCATCCTGGCGCTGTGTCCATGTCCTGGATTTTAGATCATAATGATTCATCATTAGGTTACCCCGTCCTGAAGCACCATCACGAAACAGGAAAAGCAAATCTCCATTTGGTAATCTATAGAATTCCGGATACGTCACTTTATCCTCTTTTATCCCTGACATGGATAGGGGTTCTGTGAGTTCGAGAGAACCGGGTTCTTTGCTTTTACAATAATTTAGAGGGTTATTATGATGGTCCCAGGACATATGCAGATAACCATCGCCATCAACTATTAGGCTGATCGAGTTGTGAGCATCTTTGATGTTGCCTGTATACTGTGTTTTATGTATTTCCCATTTGGTCGAACCCAATTTGCGTTTGGCAAGTACAACAAATCCATCAGCATCATAATAGGCGACGTATTGATTATCCAAATGTGAAACAACCGAGTTACGTCTAAAGATTACAGTATTGATAGAGTTCTTTGCCCAACCTTTATCAACAGGAACCAGTTGAACATCAGCTAATGCAATAGATACACTTGTAAAAATCATCACAAAAATCAAAAAAAATGGGTTCTTTTTCATACTATCCTCTTTGCATTATCTGTTTTTGAATTATATAGAGATATTGCAAGAAAATCAATATGTTTTCAATCATTTTATGAGATAATACGTCAAGAGCTTGAATTTTTTATTATTATTGATAAATATTTACTTGAACACCCCTATCCTGTCCAAACTCCGGTATTGAATGGCTTCACTGACAAATTCAGGTTTGATCATGTGTGAACCTTCCAAGTCTGCAATGGTTCGAGATACTTTGAGAATTCTGTCATAGGCTCTTGCAGACAATCCAAGTTTTGTTATTGCCATTTTCAACAAGTTGTTGCCCTGAACATCCAACTCGCAATACTTGCGTATTTCTCTCGAGTTCATTCTTGCGTTACAGAACAGATGTTTTTGTTCTTTGAAGCGTTCCAGTTGAATTTTTCTGGCCCGAAGAACACGATTTCTTATTTGTGTTGATGATTCGCCGGATTCCCTGCTGCTTAACTCTTTGTATTTGACTGCAGGAACTTCAATATGGATATCGATCCTGTCCAATAACGGCCCCGATATTCGTGAAAGATATCGTTGAATTTGCGGGATTGTACAGGTACAATCCTTGTTTGGATCCGTATAATATCCACACGGACACGGATTCATGGCAGCGGCAAGCATAAACTCTGCCGGATAAGTCAGTGACAAGGCAGCTCGTGAAATGGTAACCTTGCCATCCTCAAGAGGTTGACGCATCACTTCAAGTACATTTTTTTTGAATTCAGGTAACTCGTCAAGAAACAAAACACCGTGATGTGCAAGACTCACCTCTCCGGGTCTTGGGATATTACCACCTCCAATTAGCCCGGCATCGCTAATAGTATGGTGCGGAGAACGAAATGGACGCGTAGCTACCAGCGCTTTATTATCAGGTAACAAGCCCGCAACAGAATAAATTTTTGTAGTGGCAAGAGATTCCCCCAAAGTCATATCCGGCAGTATTGTCGGTATGCGCTTTGATAACATGGTTTTACCTGAACCAGGAGGTCCAATCATAATTATATTATGACCGCCTGCAGCAGCAACTTCAAGGGCGCGCTTTACATGCTCCTGCCCTTTAACATCCAAAAAATCATGAATGTAATTACGCTGTTGGGTAAATATCTGCTCCATATTTACACGAAAAGGTTGAATTTCTTCATCGCCATTCAAAAAATTTATCGTGTCGTTCAGAGATTTAACAGGTATTACATCCAGATCTCTGGCCATTGCTGCTTCTTTTGCATTGGTTTCGGGTACTATTATCCCCTTAATCTTGTTTCGAACCACTTCTGTAGCAATGGAAAGTGTTCCTTTAATGGGACGCAAAGTACCATCAAGGCTGAGTTCGCCAAGGATTACATAGTCCTTTAATTTGTCATCGTTAATCATGCCTGCAGCGGACAATATGCCAATAGCTATGGGGAGATCAAAGGCGGATCCCTCCTTTTTTATATCGGCCGGAGCAAGATTAACGGTGATGATGTTTACAGGAAACCGATACCCCGAATTTTTGACAGCCGCAAAAACACGATAATGTGCTTCACGTACTGCGCCATCTGGCAAACCTGCCATGAAAAACTTGGGTTGTCCCCGCTCTAAATTCACTTCCACTTTGACAATATAGGCATTAATGCCCAATACAGCACTACCCAGTATTTGTGAGAGCATAATAAAGAAATTTCAAATGAATAGTTTAGATACTTCCCGTGAAATGTATACTAATATAGGGGTTATGGATTAAAAAGCAAGTAGAAATTGTAGAGATGAATTTAAATTATCATGAATTCCAGATATCAGCAGCTTCCTTAATGGACAAGCATTTACCATTATTAGCATTAACCCATGTTAATATCTGTTCAAACAACTCTTTAAATCCCGGGTATTTGTATTTGGTAAACAATGTATTGTGCCACAATACTGATGCAACACCTCTATGTTTTTTAACCTGTTCAAGTATGGGTAGAATATGTTCCCAGGCAGTTTCCGGGGATTGATTCAAGTAATGGCTGAATGTTCCATCCATAATAATTAATGGAATTTCCAATATATTGTATTTAGAGCGGCTCTTGAAATCAAAGGGTTGAAACGGTCTTGCCAGTCCTGATCTAAATCCGGGATACTCTGCAAAACCTAGTGAAGTGTCAATCTCAAAGCCGCTGTTAGCGTGAACGTCCCAAACGGATTCAATATCAATACGCAAAAAGTGATGGCGGATACTTTTTAATTGAATTTGCGCAGCCTCTTCCAACCTTTGTTTTTGATCTAAAATTGCATTGTTTTCATATAACGAATTATAACTTGCATGCAATCCGATTTCGCTTTTATCTTCAAGTATTGATTTAAACACATGCTGAAATGCTTTATTGTTAAAGTCATAATCCGCATCAACCTTGTACTCTGTTTTAGGTAAAAAATAAAATGTTGAAGTGGCATTGAGCTCTTTCTCAATATCAAGAATCTGTTGAAAATTCCAATAGATATCACGATTAAAAAGCGTGGCAGTCAGATATAACAAATTCCTGAGTGACTTTGCAGGATTTGATTTTAATTGCCTGAGTTCATGGTATATTGCTTCGTATCTTCCTTTGGTCAGTGTATCTATGTCATGGGTAGGACAAATAATAAAGTCATAATCTTTGTATCGGGATTTTGGAAACAGTTTGATACCGGATAACTGCAACCAGGTTTTGATCATCTCTGCATAATTATCAATAATGGGTATTGGTAAAACATTATTTTGCAAAGCGATGGATTGATTGGCGGTAAACCTGTTATGAGAATCTTTGTCCAATGCGCATAATTCTTCATATCTGCTGGCCCAGAAAAATGTAGAAGCAATAATATCCTGATTTACAAAGATTGTATTACTTTTTTTATTCATTACCAAATCATCCGGTGAAAAAAGCACCAAACTGTTGGGATCGCGGTTTGGCTTAATCTCCGGAATAGTACGGTTTGGATAATGTTGAGTAAAAAAATCAGATTCTTGTATGAATAATTTGGGTGAAATAGAAGAATAATTGGATTCACTGCCATAGAAAACAGTTATATTCTGTTCTGATGACAATTGAGCAAGAGGTAAAAATTCAAGAGATACATCAAAGGGGTCAAACAAGAGTTGTGCAGCATATATGATTTCTGCATCAAATCGTGAATTCTCGTAAACAAAAGTTATGGATTGGTTCATGAGTAATCTCTTGTTATTTAGCTATCAGATTTTTTACAATTCGAAGCATGGGATGATTAACTTTGGTAATCTTGAAATATGGCTTGGGTGTAGCCCCAAAAGTTCTGAAAAACTTTTCAATACCGGGAATCATGGATCCTTCAAAGTCAAAGATGCTGACTTTTGTAGATGCAAATTGAATCGCATTCCACATGAGTAAACTTGAAGCGCCACTTTTACGTAATTCCGGGTCAGCCCCTCCCAGTAAATAATATGCCCGTTCATCATCCCAGACCAGAAATAATACCGCATGAATGTGGTTTGACTCGTCGACTGCTTTGAATATTTTACATGCGTCTCTTTTTGAACATGCATTGTACAGGTTTTCAATCTTTTGAAAAGAGTGAGGATTCTTGAGTCCCTGACGAGTAAATGTCATTGTATTGATGTTGTAAAAGGATTCAATATCACAATCCTGCACCTCAAGCTGTTTTTCAGCTTTACGCACCTGCCGTCTGGCAGTCTCATGCAAAGTCTTCCATATAACCTGTGGATCTGATATATTATCAATAGAATATGAATAATAGGTAGTTTGCTGAAAACCCTTCCAATAAAAAGGCAGCCAGTTTGTATAATGCGTTGAAAACCGTTGGGTAAAGTAATGAAATTTAGGTAATTTATTGATTAAATCATGAACCAGTTGATATTCAGATGACAGTCGGGTATAATTTTTTTCAGATTCACTTTTTTGAATCCATGGTCCTAAATGTTGGGTCAATTCCGGCATTGTAATAAATTTTAATCCCCATTTTTTCACAATGCAATAAGGTATGCGTGCAACAATCTCATCATTGTTGGAAATGCTGATCTCGCTCCATTGACCGGGGGCTACAGCATCCAGCCACCAGGGTTGCATAAAAATGGTTCCCGGTTTTTCAATAATCACTTTTCACCCCACAACTCGTTTACATGTGCCTGGATTTGTTCATAATCATCCGGATCCACTTTGCATCCAGTTGATAATTGGAATGATTCCGGCAGGTTTGGATTCCGGATTGATAAATTTAATCCTTTTGTTTCAATTTTTTCAGCTATTGTATCCAGCGTTTTTTGCGGTTCCTGGCATAATTCCTGGTAATTTACATGGACAAAACGATCATTTTCATCACGCTTTATCTGTTCTTCAATATAATAAACCTGATCAACGACCTGTTGATTGTAGTTCAGATTACGGATTTGGTCTATCTCTTTTGGAGGCACAGACCACCAGGTTGCTTTGGATTGAAAATTCTTGATTCTCGCATTTAGAATGGATTGGGCATTATCCACAGGATCCCGATGACAAACTAGAATAATTGCGTTGGGAATGGCTTCAAGAATAGCTCCCAGTCGCATTGCGTTGTATGTGTTTTTAAACGCAAAAGGCTTGCCTGCTGTTGCAGCCATGTATTGAATTGTTACGGCCAATTCGTTCCTTTGTTTTTCGGATAGATCACCGGCAGGAGTATAAATTCCCTCACCACGCGGAAACCATCTATACCAGAACTCTGCTGCTTCATGTGCCCCATACTTGCCAGATGTTTTACCAAAATTAGAAGTATATTCAGATTGGGGTATTTTGTCAAACATTCTTTTGAAAAACCAGGTGGCAGCTACCGGAGTTTTGGGGAAATTGGCGGTTATATTGTTAAAATATGCGACATTAAAATATTGTAAAAATACCTGGGATAATAATGTGGTTCCGGATCTGGGTGCACCCACAATAAATATGGGATTAAAAGCAGTCTTGTTAATAGGAGATTTATTGACAAACCATAAAAGTTTTTCTACTGGAATCAAACAGATTTCAGATAAAATCCAGAATGCTCGAATAATTTTAAAAGATAAAGGTTTTCTGGTCATAAGTTTATGATTTTGCGTAGAATATTTTTTTATTTTTTTGCAAGAGTTTAAAATAATATATAGCAAGAACAATAACAGTAAAAAAGATAATCAAATAAATTGACAAATGAAAATATTTGAACAATAAAACACATATTGTTGTAAATAAACTCCAGAGTATATTATTTTTGAACAAAAGCCCTAATGTTTCTGTAATGGATACGTTTACACTTTTACCAATCCAGAATAATAATGCGCAATATGAAAGAATACCGCTCACACCCAATAATGCAATTGCAATTATGGGGCTTTTTAAAATACCTCCAATTACCAAGGCAAACAGACGTGAAATCAGAATTATTGAATTAAACAAGAGTCCCATCTCCTGTTTTTCTATAATACTGATTATTGGAGAAACCGGTGACGCAATGAACCAAATAAATGCCCACAAGCCCAACAGCTGTACATATACGCCAGCTTCTGCCCATTCAGCACCCAATAACAAAATAAAAAGGTCTTTGCCCAACAAGGTAATGATTATTGTGGGTAACAAACCTATTCGTGCAAGCATACCTACGGTATCACGGAAAAGCTTGTCCAGGTTGTTCATACGGTTGGCTTCTGAGCCTCTTTGAAAAAAGACCTGTGAAATGGCAAGGCCAATAAAGTTCATTGGGGCGCGAATAGTCCTTTCTCCAATTGCATACCAGCCAACTATTTTGGGTGAAAAAAAGATTGCCAACATGAATGATGGTACATACCAGGAAATGTTATTTACTAAAATGGACCATATATTAAACTGTGGAAATTTTTTATAACGTTTTGCGAGAACAACTATTTTTTTATAGAGCCTGGTTGGTAACGATGTGAATAAATATGGGATGGCTTTAACGGAAATCAATATCAATTCAATTATTTTGCCTAATACAAGACCTGTTATTAACGTACCGGAAGATGCAAACCCGGCAAATCCACCTGCTAATTGATATACAGTAGAAGCAGCATTATTACTCATTCTTCCTGCAGCCAATGTTTTATAGCGTTTTTGACGCGTATTCCAGTAATTAAAGGCGTTAACCATGCCATAAATTAAAATTGCGGGACCGGTAAGTAGCATATAATCTGCAAGTTGTGGTGATTTTAAAACTTCTGAAATGGGTAGCCTGAATAACCATAAAACTGAACCGGTTATAAAACTGAACACTAGAGTAATAAAGGTTACAAGAACAAACAAAATCCTGGCATGGGATTGCTGTTTAGGTAACATGATAGCAATTTCATATCTTAAACCGGAAACACGTGAAAGAATTAATACAAATGCCAGAAATAAAGAAGTAATTCCAAAATGCTCCGGGGTATATATGCGGGACAATACCGGCATGGACAGGATCAAAATAACTTGCCCCAATGCGGTTCCTGAGCCTAATTTCAAGGTATCTTTGATAAAACCCTTTTTGGACAAAAGGGATTGTGATTTGTTTTGCTGTTCCTGCAAAGTACTCATATAATCCTGTTCATTAAAATTTAGCGTGATAATTTACTAAATACAATAAACAGAAACCAGTGAAATGATATAGATATTAATCATTTTTTAACGCGGGTAAAAGTGGTTTTAATAATTCACGTTGGGTGAAAAGATATATCCACAACGTACCCAGTAACGGTAAAGCAAGTACTATTAAAATAACTGTGAGGTATGGTACCTGTGAACCGGGTGTAAAGAATACAGGCATCATGGCAAACAAAGCCGAGAATGTACCTATTATTAAACCGGATATCAAGAGAATTACATGTTCTATGATTACAAGTTTTTTAATCTTGTCAAGCGTAAATCCCAAAGCAGTAAACAATGCGAGTTCGGCTCTTCTTTCAAGAATATTTCTTAAAATGACAATACCCAAACCTATGCTTCCCAACAAGAGTCCCAATGCTCCCAGGATTAGGAAAATGGATAGATAGGTATTTTCAATTGTGTGAAACTGCGCAAGACGTTCATAAGCCGGCATCCATTCTATTCCATGATCCATTAGTAAGCGGGGTACATTCAATTCAAATTGCTTCGTTAACGATACTGGTATGTCTGCCAAAAAGATCCTGTAACCGCCAATGGAAGGATAATTGGAAACAAAATTATCTTCAGAGATCAATATGTTGCCCTGAAATACAGAGCCAGCTAAACTGCCAACTATTAATACTTTTAATTCCTGACCATTTTCGCTGGTATAATACAAGGTATCTCCTACAGCTTTTCCAAGGCCCCATACCAATACCGTTTCATCTGCAACAGCAGGAATAATGTTATCTCCATATCTTTTGTTTAATGTTAACCAGGGATTTGTTTTATGTTGCCTGTCTAACGTTTTGATAAATGTAAAAGCCTGCAACGAATCTAATACATTGGCATTAATTCCAATAATACTAGGATTTTTAACCATATTCAGATTTAAACAACTCGCGTCGTCAATAATATTATGGCGCATGGTTAAAAACAAAACAGAATCGTTTCTGGTATCAATTCCAATATAATCTTTACCATCAATACTGTTCAGGTCCTGCAATACAGGTGATGTGGTTGTAAACCAATATTCAAATCCCCCAGTACCCGAAGAGCGTAAATCCGAATGTACCAAAGTACCATGACGATTCGCTCCCACGGTTATAACCAGAAAAACGCCAATAGCCAGGATGGCAGTAATAGCGATACTCTTGCTGCGTGTTCGTCCTGTATTACTAAATGCCAGCTTGAAAATGGATTGAACATGACTGTTGGGAGATTTTCCTTTTTGGGTAATAAAATAATAAAATAAAAGGTGCCCCATTAACAATAACATGCTTCCACCACCGAAAAAAGCACCGTATGCCTGTTTACCACGACCGGGATCAGACGAGAACAGGATGATTATAACACCTACAAACAAAGCTGCAGATAAATAGAGAATAATCTTGGGATTTAATTTACTGATTTTGTAAGGCTGCCCTCGACGCTGCAAACGGGTTGCAGGAACAATGGTTTGTCTTTTTAATTCGATAAATATAGAAATAACAACAAGAAGCAAGCTAATTCCAATTCCATTCAAAATGGTAGCAGGTTTTAAAAATAAAATTAAATCAGAGGTTCCCACAGCACCAATCCAAATAGAACCCAGGGCTTTTAAAATAAAAAGATCATATAGAATTCCTACACCTGAACCCAGTAAAACTCCAATGACTGCAGTTATAAAAAATTCAAAAAAGAACAATAACTTAATTTGAATAGGTCTATAGCCCAATGCCAGGTATAATCCTGTTTCTCCCTTGCGCTGCTCCAGGCTGAAAACATATAATAGACCAGTCAGTATCAAAGATGCGGCAATAATAAAGAAACTCAGGCTTAAAAACAGCTCTCCAAAGTCCACACCGTTCTTACTGGCAGCTAAACCCTCGTCTAAAACCGGTTTAATGTTAATCCCGAACAACGATGGTGTAGATTTATCCAATATTTTGTTTTCAATAAGGGATAATGTGTATTTATCATTGGTAAATTTCACCGCCGTCATGTTACCAAACCGGTTTCCCCACAATTCCTGTGCTTTGTCTAAATTAATAAATGCTTTGGGGGTACCATGATACTCGTCCCAGTATACTTCATCTTTATCACGGATCATATCCAGATCAATGGGGATCCCTGGGTCCCAGTCGCGGCAATTTTCTGATTCTGTCAAGCCGGGAAAATCAGGCAAGAGTTTCAATGCTCTTTGAGCCTGGGGCATCCCAATAATTGAATGAATTTTAAAGACAGAGGATTCCAAAATTAAATCACGATTGGTTCCAACAATGAAATAATCCAAAGTCAGAGAATCGCCTTTGCTTACATTCAAATCTCTTGCCAGCCAGGAGTTGATGACAATTTCATCGTTTTTTATCTTTATTGAAGCATCAGTATCCAATGATGAAACAAATGAATATGGTGTACTGTGTGTTGATGTTTTTAGAGCATTTACAAAATAGGTAAAATATTGTTGATTTTCCAATCCAGATTGCTCAAGCAAATCTCCAATTACTGGCTCTAAAAAAATCCGATCTGATTTCAATATTACTTCTTTTGAACCACTATCCCTTGATAAACTGAGAGAAGCATCGGCAAAATTGAAATTAAATTTAAGTGAACCACTCAACTCGTTAAATGATATAGAGTTGCGTAGATTAAGGTTAAATAATAGAGTGTTGCATTTATCAGGTATATCTACAAGTGTGGCAAGTTGGTTATAATTTACAAAGATATTAAAGGGAGATGTCTGATTTGCCTGTAAATTAAAACGTCCTAATTGATTATCAGAAACAATGCCGGCAACCTTGACTCGGATTGATGCTGTATGCTGAATGTCCAGTGCAAAAGGAGCATCTACCGGGAAATAATCAATACTCTTGACCCGGAGTAGAAACTCGTCGTCAATATGCAGATCAAGTTGATTTGCCAGCTTTTCATTTATCAAAACTGTGTTTTGTGCAGGTTCGGAAAAGTTTGGGTAATTGGGGGCTAAATTCCAAAAACGTTTGTCAATGCCAAGGATCTGGGCTTGATTTACGCGTTGCTCTCCCCCGTCCTTGATGGCAAATCCATTTAATTTTAAAACAGGCGCAATTGGAATTTCAAGTTCATTTTCAATCTCATCAGCAAGTTGATACCGAAAATACCGATCACCGCTATCAATAGCATGTGTAACATTGCCAAGTCGGTTATATGTAATATTTACCAGACTCTCTTTGACAGAATCACCAACGATAAGCGCACCAATCAGAACCCCCGAAGTTATCATGGTTCCAAGTGCCATTGGAATATGTTGGGAATGGAGAAAATATTTGAAATTGTTAACAATTAATTTAAAGAAATTCATTGTTGTTTTTCTAATTGTCCATTTTGCAGGTGATAAACAGAATTCATCATTTTTGCCAGTTCATTGGAATGAGTCACAACAACAAGTGTAGTGTTTTCTTCATTATTCAAATCAACAAGCAACTCCATTAAACTTTTGGCGTTATCCTGATCCAGCGAACCTGTCGGTTCATCAGCCAGTAAAATAGATGGATTATTGATCAAAGCTCGAACGACAGCCACACGTTGACTCTCACCACCGGATAAAGTGCCAGGCATGCTGTTCATATGCTGTCCCAACCCGACCCGTGTTAAAAGAACCTCTGCCCGATGTGTGGCTTTATCAATGTCATCGCTGTTTCCAAAAGCTAATACAGGAATCAAAACATTCTCAAGAACGGTACATTGTGGCAAGAGATGATGTAATTGAAATATAAAACCGATATCCTGATTGCGGATTCGTGCCAGGTCATTTGTAGACAACTCGGTAATATTCTGATCACGGAAAAATACATCACCCTCACTGGGTTTATCAAGTGTGCCTAGAATGTTCAACATCGTACTTTTGCCTGATCCGGATGGACCGGTTATAGCTACAGTTTGACCGGAATGAAGGGTCAGCATGATATTCTTTAATACAGTATAATCTGTAACCTTTTCAATAACGTAGGACTTGGTGACATTTCTTAATTCAAAAAGTATTGGATGTACAGACATGAGATCTTCCAATATCAGATTAATGTTTCATACAGTTTGACCATATCATCGGCCATTTTTTCTATACAAAAGTATTTACAGGCATTTTCACTGCCTTGCTTACCCAGTTGAATAGCCTGTTCAGGATTGCTAAATATTGATTTTAATGCATCAGATAAATTGTGAGGTTCATTGGGTTCATAAATTGTGCCCCCACCTGCCATGTCAATCAGTTCCGGAAAAGCGCCTACCCTGGGTTGCACAACTGGAACCCCTGATGCAAAAGCTTCAATCAAATATACGCCAAACGCCTCTCCTTGCGGAACAGGAACCGATAAAACAGTAATAGCTTCAAAAAACTTTAATCTGCTATCTTTGTCAAAAGAATCATATATTACAACATCATTCCAGCAATTATTATCCACTAATTTTGATTTAATAGAATTGTAAAATTGCTGATCGTCAGTTGTTTTACCGCCAGTTATATGCAATTGAACATTTTCAAACTTTTTATCTTTTTTCAATTCAATAAAAGCGTCTACAAGAATACCTAATCCTGAATCCTTATGAATTCGGGATAAATAGCCAATCACAGGAGGATCCATGGGCAGCTCTGTGGGATTGTATTTTTCCAAGTCCAATCCTACATGGATGACATGCATTTTTTCATCAGGTATATCCATTATTTTTTTCATACGCTCGGAATAATAATGACTTACGGGAGTATAAGCGACAACATCTTTGCCTTTTTCAGCCATGAGCTGCCAGACTTTTTCCTGATATTCCGGACGCATGGGATCTACCCATTGATGCTCATCCTGCAATGAACAAACAACAGGAATCCCAAGCTTGTTTTTAATATTATGAGCAAGGCCTAATAAAAGAGCGTTTGATAGATGCACTACATCCGGTTTGGCGTGATCACGCAGCCATGATATCAAATGGTCCAGTTCTGTTGATTGATTTCCTTCTTCTCCCTTAATCATGGAAATGGTCATATCTTCTAGTCCTGCTGCATCAGTAGAGCCTGATTTTTTAGCAGCCAGCTTTAGTAAAAATCTGGAATCAAAAACTTTTTCCAACCAAACAGGTGCTTTGCGATAAATAGGCATCACCTGCTTGAGATAAGTATTGATGGCTCCATAAAATACAGGTGTTTCCTCTTCAAATTCATTATCATCCACAAATAATGGCAGATACATGGGGATGGCTGTTACATCGTGACCTCTGTTACGCAATGCGGTAACCAGTGTATTATCACGCATACAATTCTGACAATAAAAAGTATTTCCGGAACCGGGTACTATATGTACAATTTTCATTCTTTTTCTCCAAAAGCATAGATTCTGCCGTCATCTGCTCCAACAATTATTTTCCCATCGGCAACTGCGGGAGAACCAATAATTGAACTGCCAATTTCAAAAGACCACAACTGTATACCCTCTTCAAGACTTAACATATATAAACGTCCGTCTTCAGAACCAACGATTACCTTGTTGTCGATGACTATCGGAGAGCTGTCAACCTGATCAAGGGTTTTGAATTTCCAAACCGGTTTACCTGTTTGACGATCAACACAATGCACATAATCATCCCGAGAACCTGCAATAACATATTTATCGGTAACCGCAGGAGAAGAAAAGAACGGTGCTCCATTTTCTTCATCTCCATATTCCCAAATAACAGATTGCTGATCAAGATCAATGCAGATTAATTTTGAATCATAATGTCCTACATACGCAAAGTGGTCATATATAGCAGCCGACGCGGCAATATACGAACCAGCAGGAACAGCAGCTATCTTTTTACCCGAATTTACATCCACTACATGGAGAAATTCATCACATCCACCAAAAACAATGCGCCTTCCATCTGTTGCCGGAGCTCCATTAATAAAATTTTCCGTTTCATAAGACCAGACAGGGCTTCCGGTTTTGGCATCGTAACAATACATTTTAAAATCATAACTGCCAACAAGAATACGGGCTTTTTTTGCTGCATTAAAATAGATGTTGGGTGCTCCCAGTATCTGATCCCCTGTCTCTACAGACCAAATCACTTTACCGCTATCTGCTGACAGGGCGTAAAATGTACCATCCAGAGAACCTGCATATACAATTCCATCATAATACAATGCAGGGGCTTCAATATCATCTTCCATAGTAAACGTCCAGATGACAGAACCGTCTTCCAGGGATAATGCATACATATTTTTATCTGTTGATCCTACAAAAACAGTATTATTTGATATTATGGGTGTAGAACGTACATCATCGCCGGTCTCAAATGACCACAACATTGACAAATTTTCAGACATTTTACCACCAGCAACGCCCGTTAATTGAGAATTACCGCGGAAAAAAGTCCATTCTGATGGATTTGCAGGTTGTTCAGGTTGAATTGTATTGGATTTTTGACACCCGGTCAAGAACATGAATAAACTAAACAATACGAGTATTTTTTTCATATTATATCTTTTTTAAATGATAATGCAGCAGTAGGACAAGATTCTACACATTCTTTTGCTGATTTTTCAAGTGCCTGGCTCAACTCTGAATTAAACGGGACCTGAATTTGCACGTTGAATCCTCTTCCGATAAAAGTGAATCCCAGGTTTTCACCATACTTTTCAGTAATCTGTACACAAATACCACATTTGATACATTTTCCCGGTTCAAAAACAACATTAGCATGCTGATCGATAAATTTCAAATCATTTCGATCTTTACCCTTGTAATGCTTTTGGTCAACGTGATATTCCTGCGAATAAATACGAAGCTTACATGTGTCAGGTTTGCGGCAATCACAATGCATACAACGATTTGCCTCATTTAAAGCTTCACTTGACTCGAATCCCCTACTCTTTTCAATTTTAATTTGTTCCCGGTCATCTGCCTGAGAAAGTAGCGCTTCAAGGTCATTTCGGGCCAGTTTGCCAATTCGGGATTCAAATCTGGAATCGGCCTCTAGTGATAATCCATTTAGATAACGATCAATATTAACAGCGATCTGTTTTCCATGAGCACTGGAACGTATTGCCATTTTGCTTTCTCGTATAGCACTGCCGCCGACAAAAACTCCTGCAGTACTGGACTCGTGGGTTTTGGTGTTGACACTGAAACCCTTCTCTGTGTGTTCCAAACCAAAAACATTAACTTTATCAAGTTCTATTGCACCAGTACCTAATACAATAGCATCATTGTTCTCAAGTAATTCTTTAAAGGCAATATCTAGTCCAATTTCTGTTTTCAGCTTGAATTCAACACCCATCTTTTCAATGATTGCAATCTCGTCATCCAGCATTTGCAATGGTAATATATCACGATCTACGCCATACCTTAGCATTCCACCGGCCAATTCCTGTTTTTCATATATAGTACAATCATACCCTAGCTGACGCAAATAATAAGCAGCCGACAGCCCAGTAGGTCCGGACCCAATAATCGCAACCGATTTTCCATTACCAGGCTCACACTCTGGTATAAACGCTGTAACTCCCTGCATATCAACGTCTGCGGAGAATCGTTTCAACAAACATATAGAGACAGGATCATCAATCTTTGCACGGTTACAAACTTTTTCGCAAGGAGCAGGACAAATTCTACCCAACACAGCGGGTAAAGCAATATCAGCTTTGACTGTGCGAATGGCTTTATCAAATTCACCTGCAGCGATTTGACGGATCATTAAAGGGATATTCATTGATGCAGGACAACCCTTTTGACAAGGTGCCTGGCAATCGCCAACATGTTCACTAAGCAAAAGCTCCAAAGCATCTCTTCGAGCTTGTTCAACCTTAACATTATGTGATTCTATTATCATCCCATCCTGTACAAGCATGGAGCATGAAGGCAGCAATCTACCGCTTTTCATATCTTCAACAACGCATACCATGCAAGATGTAAAGGGTTCGAGCCCTTCCAGGAAACACATGGTTGGGATATCAATGTTCAAGCTATTTGCTGCCTGTAATATAGTTGTTCCAGGTTGAACCGATAATTTCTTATTGTCTATGGTTATCTCGTACATCAATTCACCTCAACCGCATTAACCGGACAAACCTGTACACAGGTATCACATTTTATACATAATTCGGTATCAATCACATGTTTTTCATAAGGTTTAACAGGAATAGCATCCACCGGACATTCCTGAGCACATTTTGTACAACCGATACAGTTATCATTTATCGAATATTGGATCAATGCCGAGCATTTTTTTGCACGACATTTACCTTCAAGATGTTCCTCGTATTCGTGTCTGAAATATTTCAACGTGGTTAAAACCGGATTCGGGGCTGTTTTACCCAAGCCGCACAAGCTGCCGGCTTTGGTTTGATGGGCCAGGTATTCCAGATCATCCAAATCTTTTATATTGCCTTTGCCAGCTACAATTCTATCCAATATTTCCAACATTCGCTTGGTTCCAACACGACAAAAAGTGCATTTACCACAGGATTGGTCCTGGGTAAAGCTGAGAAAATACCGGGCAATGTCCACCATGCAGTCATTTTCATCCATTACCAGCAAACCACCTGATCCCATCATGGCACCTACCTGGTCCAATTCCTCAAAATCGATGCCGATATGGGCCAACTCTGCAGGTACACATCCACCTGAAGGACCACCAATCTGTACAGCTTTGAATTTCTTTCCATTTGCAATACCGCCGCCAATATCCTCTACAATTTGACGGATGCTGATGCCCATAGGCACTTCAATCAAGCCACCTCTGGCAATTTTGCCGGCAAGCGCAAATACCTTGGTTCCCTTGCTGGATTCTGTACCCAACCTGGCAAAGGTTTCTGGTGAATTTCTAAAAATCCATGGGACAAGTGAAATGGTTTCCGTGTTATTTACAAGCGTGGGTTTTTCCCATAATCCTTTTTCAGCCGGATATGGAGGTCGAATGCGCGGCATGCCCCGCTTGCCTTCAATAGAGGCAATAAGTGCAGTCTCTTCACCACAAACAAACGCACCTGCACCTTCTTTTACTTTTAAATCCAGTGAAAAACCGGAATCCAGAATATTATCACCCAGATAACCTGTATCATAACACTTTTGGAGCGCATCTTTGATTCGTTTTACTGCAAGTGGATATTCTGCACGGATATACAGATATCCTGTTTTAGCACCTACAGCAAAAGCGGCAATGGATAAACCTTCTATAATGCGGAATGGATATGATTCCAGGAGCATTCGATCCATAAAAGCCCCGGGATCACCCTCATCTCCATTACAGATTACGACTTTATCATTATGCTCAATATTTTTTACAATGTCCCACTTTTTCCAGGTTGGAAAGCCAGCGCCTCCCCTGCCTTTTAATCCACTGGTTTTGACTGATTGTATAATCTCATCCTGAGATTGAGATTTGATGCATTTTTCAAACGCTGAAAATCCACCTTTTTCAACATATTCTTCCAGACTAACCGGATCAATAGTACCGGAATGTTCTGTAGCAATATGCACCTGTGGTCCCAGAAAAGTTGATATAGGTTCATCACGCATATGAACCGGATAATGTGGTATATTTACATTATGCTTGTCTGTAATCAGACTGTTTAGCCAATCATCCACTTTTTGAGTTACCAGATGGATTCCTTTGGGACGAAAATGACGCGTAATAATCTCATTAACATCTTCTGCCTGTACATTGGTATACATGATAGGATCGTGTCCCGGTGTATCAATTTCCAACAACGGTGTTTGATGACACATGCCCACACAACCTACACGCTTTACATCAATGGGAATGCGCTGATCAGTCAGGGTTTTCAGTAATTCTTCCTGTACCTGGCCGCTTCCTCCTGCAATACAGCATGAACCCAAACCCAAACGAATTTCTCCATAATGGTCATGTTCCCATTTTTTGGGGATCTTTTGTCTGACTTTTTTACCGGCATATTTTTTAAAATCCTGGATGATTCCCGGTATATTATCCGGTTGTACATGTCCATAAGTAATATCATCTATTTGAACAACAGGCGCCAGTGTGCAGCATCCCAGACATGCTACTTTTTGTACGGTAAATTGTTTTTGAGCGTCAGTGTCGTTGATACCTGTAATATCCAGATGTCGTTTAAAAGAATCATATACAAGTTCAGCTCCTTTAACATGGCAGGCTGTGCCAACGCAAACATGAATGCTGTGTTCACCAACGGGAGTATGTCTGAATTGAGAATAAAAAGTAGAAACACCTGTAATGGATGCCGGAGTTATATCACTGATCTCACATACGCGTTTTAATGCATCCTGGGGTAAATATTTGTATTGGTTCTGGATAGCCTGTAATATGGATATTACATTTTCCTGTCCGGTACCAATAGAATGTACAATAGAATCTATATCATTAATATTAAATTTCTGCGTCATTGCTATTTTTCACCTATACATATCAGCTTTTCTGTGCTTCGAAAATAAATACGACCATCTGCAATAACAGGCGTACTGTTTGCAACCATTCCCAATGAATTGGAAGCAACCAGTTCAAATTCTTTATCCGCTTTAAATATTTGAGTAACTCCTTCCAGATCCATAGCCATTACATATTCACCCACAATAACCGGAGACGAGTAAAATCCATCATCAAATTCCTGTAACCAATATTGCTCACCAGTCTTGGCATCCAGGCAGGTAACCGTTCCCCAACTTGACGGCATAAATACATAATCTTTATTTGCTACCAGACTGCAAACATCAGGTAAATCATCTTCATATTCCCAGGCAAGCTCGGGTATATCACCCAGTTTAATTGCTGCCAGTATTGCATTATCATTAGCCGCATAAACAAATCCATCTGCATAAGCGGATGAAGGAGCAACTTCACCGCTGAGGCAATCCATTCTCCACAACTCTTCACCGGTTTCAGGATTGTAACCAACAACATTGGGGGTAGCGTTTACCACAAATTGCCATTGATCATCTACCTTGGCTAAAATAGGAGACGACCAGGAGAGTCCCATATCGCGCGGGGTTTTCCATTTTTCTTCTCCTGTTGCTCCATCCAGTGCAGTAACAAAGGCAACATCTGCCTGATCAAACTGAACAAGTAGCAAATTTTCATACATGATTAATGAAGAAGAATGCCCATAATGGTTATCCGGATGACCAATATTCTTGACCCAAACCTGGTTTCCATCCATATCAAAACATGCCAGATCACCGGTTGCAAAGATAGCAAAAACATGATTCCCATCGGTTGTCATGGTAGGTGCGGCAAAGCCGGTATCTTCTGTGACATCCGGTAATTCGTCCGGTGTACCCGGTACATTGCTTACCGGTTTTCGCCATATCAATTCACCATTGTCTGCATTAAAACAGAAAACTTCTTGTCCTTCTTCATCAGCACCAGACATATAGAGTCGATCATCCCAAAGGATGGGAGAATTAAAACCAATACGAGGTACATCAACCGTCCATAGTATATTTTCGCCGGTTTCTCCATCCCAGGTTAAAGGTATATTGGTATAATACGCAATAGCATTACTAAAAGGACCACGAAAAGCCGGCCAATTTTTCATCACCTCATTTTCAGAGGGTATTGGTAAATCCTTTTGTTTTTTTACAATAAAGGAAGCGGATTCCATTTCACGATTGGTCAAAATTGCCAAAAGGATTGTGACACTCAGCAAAATCACTCCGGATAAAGATAACCACTTGCGTGTCATCAAGCGGTCGTCCCAGTTTTCTTCAAGCTTGTTTAATCCGGGATCCTTTTGTCTTAAATTACTTTTGATTTTAAATGCAATTACCAGAATGATAATCGCAATAAATAATAATGCACCACCGGTATTGATTTGCCATTGCTTTGTAAAATAGGCTTTTCTGGCCAACAGATCCAATGAGCGAATCTGGTCTCTTAGCATATCATTATTGGGATCACTGTCCAGATTTTTATATAATTGCTCCAAAGCCGGACTGTTTAATGGATCATTGGATTTTAATTGAAGGTAATTGGTAACAAAAAAGACAGAAACCAGAATCAGAAAAATGGATGTGATTAAAATCGTCCGATTCAAAATTGCATATATTTTTTTATTTGTTTCCGGATTACTCAATGAGATTTACTCCTTTTAATTCTGCGAGTCGCTCATGTTCAACAGGACAGTAATCCACACAACGCGCGCAGCTTACACAAAATGCTTTGTCGGGGGTGTATCCGTCCCTATGTTTCCAAATATAAAAATTGATTATTTTAATCATTATTACCAATGCTAAAAAAGCACCCAACAGCCACGTGCCAAGCTTGAATTGCTCCTGGACCTTTGCCGCCCGAGCGTATAAACCGGTTGTAGGTTCTCCGGTACCTCTAAATGCTTCGCTGGCATCTGTTGTGTAATTTACCTGTCCTGTATCTTCAAGACGAATTTGCTCTGCTGTTTTAACAACATAATGTGAGCGGGAAAATGCTACAGATAATTGAGACAATGCCCAACCGCTAATAAGCATTACAATGGGAATTGCCACGATCATAACTCCCAGTTTCCATTTTTCAGTAGTAACATTGCCGGGATATTTTTCGGATGAAGGTCCTGCAATAGCATCATATGGGCAGGATTCAGAGCAGAGATGGCAGTTGATGCATTCTGTGGGAGTTATGGTTAAATGGTGCCTTGATAATAAAGACATCCAGCGTAATAATACACTGTAGGGACAGAGAAACCGACAATAGGGTCTGGCAATAAAAACACCTGTACCCAATACAATAACGCCCCAGATAAACATGTTTGAATTCATTCCAAATCGAAATATCCCCACAAAAGGATCGTATCTGCATATAATAAATCCGGCACCGGTTGCAGCAAACAGAACAGCTAAACCCAAATAAATGTATGGTACAATACCCAGCACCTGATTCAACCATGCTGGTGTTTTTAAGGGCTTTAATCCTACAATATCCTGAAGTGCGCCCAGTGGGCAAACGCCTGCACAAAAAGTACGACCAAAAAACAAAGCAAATATCAAAGGAATGGAGAAAAAAGCCACAACAGTAATGGGAATTGCATAAGCTGAATCAAACAAAGCCAGAACCATATTTTGCACGGAACCGACGGAGCAGACACATCCTTTTTTGAAAAATCCAAAATAGAGTAACGAAAAAATCATCACCCAAAAGACTGATCGTCTGGAACGTTTTTTTAAAATAAACCAGGTAATTAAACTCATGGCAGAGATTAAAACGAGTATATCGATATAATCCCAAACTGCAGCCCGAGGTGTGGGTTGGGTTGGAACAGGTTGTTCATATCCGGATTCAAAATCGGGTTTGGGGAACCGCTGCACCTGTGAAAATGCTACAGGTGCAAGCTGGATAATTAACAATAGAAAGAAAATCGCCTTTTTCACTATGCCTCTTCCCCGCTTCCTTCGTTCAATTGTATGGACTTGAATTCACCACGGAATAAATAAGGATTATCAGCAGGCACACGGACAAACGCATCAGCCGGGCACGCTTTGGCGATTGCACATTCATTACAATTTACACAGATATTGTGACGAACCTGAAGAAAAAGTGAACCATTGCCAAATGAGCCACATCCCTTTACGCATTTGGCGCAACCGATACAGAGTTCTTCATCAATTCGATATTCAAAATAGGGATCTTCAATAAACTTGCGTTGTATTGCTCCTGTGGGGCAAAGTTGACTTTCAGCAGCTGTATCCAGTCTTTTGGTTCCGGGGCGATGATAGCCACCGCATAAATCACAGTAACCACACATTGCATATGCATGCACACATTTGACAGCAGATGGAGCGAGAACACACTTTGTAGCACAATTTTCACACTGAATACATTTTTCAGGATCTATCTGCCAAACCATATCTGATTTAGATGAACGCTGTATTGCATATCCTGCAAAACCGCCAATACTTATAGCAGCTGTCGTATGCAGGCCGTTTTTAATAAACTGTCTGCGGTTTACCGGTTTATTATCTTTAATATTCATATTTACTTTTGAGTTGATGATACATTTTCTTTTTCAACAAGATCACAGTTTGAAGCAGAATCACACGATTTACATACACCATTGCACTGCAAAGTATAGCTGTCTTTGCGATCTCTTGCACTCAGGTAAACGGCTGTACCGCTTATCAATGCGAGCAAGCCATATCTGAAAATATTATTGAACCATTGTCGACGATTAAGCATCTTTACACCTGACTTTTTTCAAAAATACGTACCTGATTCCGTTTGGGATCAGCAACATATATGCGACCTTTGGAATCAACAGCTATATCCATCACTCCAGGATTAGTGTTAAACATTTTTGGACCCGCAACAACAGAAACAAGCTTTCCGGTTCTATCATGTATCTTAATTCTTGCCAATCCTTTTTCACTGGTAACAAAAGAGCCGTCTGATAAAATAGCAATATGAGATGGATTACAACAACCACTAAAACCTTCCAGATCCATGCCGGATTGACCCCAAAAGGATCTCAGGTTACCCTCAGGTGTGTAATTCTCCAGTTGAGTTCTACCAGGATTGGCAACCCATAAAAAACCATCAGGATCAATGGCAACATCAAAATAGGGACTTGGAATAAGCAGACCGGGAATATCTTTGGATTCATCTTTACCACCAATCGTATTCACCAGTTGTCCTCTGTGATTGTATTGTAATACACGTTGAGGGCCGGCATCGGCTATATAAATAAACTCGGGGGTTACTGCAATAGAGGTAACAATTGAATTACGATCAAATGCATCAATGCCCATCAAAGCACGACCATCATTATCCAGAATCTGAACATGATCATGAACACCCAGATAGATTTTGCCCTGTGAATCCACAGTTATGCATTGTACCTGAGAAGGTACATCCAAAATCGATAATTGTTTTCCCGCAGCAGAGTACCGAATTAGAGATTCATCTTGAACAACATAGAGTTGATCCTGATGATCTATTGCAATTGCTTTTATATTATTTGCAGCTATCGGCCTTAATTCACTATAGTGTTTTAAACTTTCGGGTACATGTTTGAATTCATCGATATTGTATTCATAAGGATTTTCTGATGTGTCCGGGCCGGGTTTAAACGCAAGTGACCGATAACCTACAATGGTAATTATTAATATAATACCAATAACAATCAAAGTAGTAATCAAGTTTTGTATGGATTTGGGTTTCATGATTAACCTATAATTCTATACAAACCAGTTTTTTGGAATCACGACACAACATGCGGTGGTCAGCTACAGCGATGGGACCCCATGCATCGTGTCCGTCCAGAATTTTTGCTTTGGCAATTTCCTGATAGGATTGCACACTCGCTTTTAATACTGTCAACTCGCCTTCATCACTGAGAACAAAAAATTTATCATCCAGCAAGATAAATGGGCCTAATCCAAAGCGTGTCGTTTTGCCACTTGTCCAGACAAAAGATCGAACATCATCGGGATCGACACAAACCAGCTGATTACGATCCGGGCCGGCATCTTTGGGCAGCACGCAAAACAAGTGTCCATCATATAATATAGGAGTTTGTTGTTCGGAAGCAAGCCCATCTTTTGGTGTAAGCTTGTCCAGTGAGTTTAAACGGTATTCACCATTATCAAAAACAAGCTGAAACATCATAGAGCCTGCGCCATATCCGGCAGTAACGAAAATGCGCCCATCTGGTAGAATTACTGGTGATGGAGCAATAACATTGGGATTCCATTCAGAAGACTCCCAAAGGATTGTTCCCTTGTCTTCCTCCTCTGCAGAAATCCCGACAATACCGCCGAATGCACAATAGACATACATTTTTTTGTCGTTAAAGGTCATGGGCATTATTGAAGAGTGAGACATGTCCCAATTATTAGGATTCGGAGTTCGCCAAACTACTTTTCCACTATCGCAATCCACACCAATAACAAGATCTTTACCACCAGGAGCGATTACAGCAATAGAGTCTTCAAGCAGCGGACATTGACCGGTATACCATAGCGGAACCTTGGTATTATAATCGTCAACCAGATTGATTCCCCAGCGGAAACTTCCGGAATCAGCATCAACACACATCACATGACAATTGGGACCGATAGTAACTACATACTTTTCATTTACTGCAGGAATCGTACGAGACATACCATGATTACGCTTTAATGGATTTTTGTACCAGCGACGCCACAACTCGGTACCATCTTCCAGTGAAAAACATCGTAAAACATCTGTCCGTTCAGCTTCATCATAGTCAAGTAAATAGACTTTGCCGTTATAGATTGCCGGAGCGGCATGCCCCTCTCCCAGATCAACAGACCATGCTATCTGAGGTCCCTGGTCACCCCAATCCACATCAACCTGCATTTTACTCTTGTTATCAAAATTGCTACCGCGGAAACGGGGCCATTTACCGGTTAGATCGGTTTTTAAAGAATCAAACCATTGATAAAATTCTCCAATTTCAACCATGGAAGCAGCGCTTTTGAGATTAGCCGGGCGATTATCCATTCCGGGTAAATTCACAGAAAATTCAGATGTGGGATCACTAAATAACCACCATGCTAATCCTGCAAACGCGGTTGATACCAGAACAATTGTTACTATAATTTGTAAAGAAAACTGCTTCATAAATTTTATTTCGCTTTTATATTATAAGCATGTAATACATCACCATGTCTCATATATAAAACTCCATTTGAAATACTGGGATGTGCCCAATTGGGACCACCACCGGCGGTAAATTCAAAAGAACTGACAACATTGAAACCATCTGGCGTGGCTTTGGCTATTCCAACTGTACCATCTTTTTCTTCATAGACATAAAGCATACCATCAGCATAAACGATTGCACCTTTATTGATCCATTCGGTTTCATACATGACTTTACCGGTTTTCCAGTCCAGGCAAACCCAATTTCCTTTATTATTGTTCAACCAGTTTGAACCATAAATGTATCCATCCACAGTAATAACACCACCATGGTGAACATCCAGTGTAGTATCTACCCAAAGTGTTTTTATACTGGTACCATCAGCAGATAACTCAAACATGGCACTGCCAGAGTTATAACCTGCTGTAATAAAAACCTGACCGTCTTTATAAAGAGGTGTATTAATATTGATGGATTTGTTTTGAGGCCACAAATCCTTTACCACAACTTTCCAGAGTAATTTACCATTAGCGGCATCGACACCAATAAAATGATTTTCGACCTGGGTCATTAGAATATTTTTTCCACCACGTTTTATCATCAAGGGTGAGCAATAGTTACTGACATCAGTCAAACCTTTGGTTACCCAGACGGTTTTGCCTGTATTTTTATCCAAAGCAGCCATTGTTGCATCAGGGCCACCAGGGGTACAATATACATGTTTACCATCTACAACCGGGGATTCAGAAATGCCCCAACGATGGAATTCACCATTAAAGGTTTTGATCATATCAACGGTCCAGAGTACCTTTCCAGTTGCAGCATCCAGGCTTACAACCTGCCCCATACCGCTAACAACATACAGTCTGTTTCCATTAAATGTAGGTGAGGTACGAGGATCAGGATAAGAGCGATACCAAACATCACCGTACTGTTGTTTCCATTTCAATTTTCCATTCAAAGCAAATGCATATAAATATTCTTTTTTATCAGTTGCACCTGTAACATATATCGTATTGTTTACAATGACAGCTGAAGAATATCCATCACCCAAACCAGTGACTTCCCACAACAACTCGGGTCCGTTTGCTGGCCACGATTTAAGCAAACCGGTTTCAGTAGAAACTCCATCACGATTATTACCTCTGAATTCTGCCCAGGTATCAGCCATCACGATACCTGACATCAAGAGTAATATTAAAATGAGTTTTGTCCTTACCATAGAATTAAAATTTTTCATAATATCCCTTTTCTTATTTCCCTATATCATAAACCATCAGCGCATTTCCATGACGAATATACATGCGCTTGTTTTTAATTACTGTATGTGCCCAGTGCTGATCATTACCTTTTGTGATTTTAAACTGGCTGACCAATTCAAACTTTTGTGGATTCGGTTTTACCAATGCAACTTGTCCATTCTCATCATAACAATAAAGCATGCCATCTGCAAATATAATATTGCCTTTTTTACGCAATTGATCAGATTCATACATGGTTTTACCTGTTGCAATATCAATACACTGCCAATTACTGTTATCATGTCCGGAGCCGTACATGTAACCATCTACCACAACAAAAGCACCAATCTGGCTATCCAATTCACCATTATTCCAAACCAAATCAGCACTTTTACCATTTGCAGCAATTTTAAACAGGTTTGTTCCGGTAGTTCCATAACCACTGCTTGTAATAACTTTACCATCGAAATAATATGGAGTATTGGGATTAATATCCCATTTTGTTTTATGCTCCTGCCGCCAGTTTAGCTTACCCGTATCAGGATTCAGGCTTAATAACGATTTTTCTGTCATGGTCAAGATTGTGCGTTGGCCATTATGAGTAACAAGTACAGGAGAACAATAGGCAGAATTTTCAGTAAAATCGGTACAGGTCCATAATGTTTTACCTGTATCCTTGTCTAATGCAGCAACTAGCGCTTTGTTCCCACCAGGAGTTACAATTACTTTATTATCATATACAAGTGGAGATTCTGCTACACCCCACATTAAATTTTCACCACTAAATTGAGTTAGATAATCAAGAGACCAAAGTGTTTTACCATCACTGGCATTGAGACAATAAATAACACCCATACCGCTAGTAAAGTAAATTTTATCATCAACAATTGTTGGAATTGAACGTGAACCCGGATAGCTTTTTGTCCACGAAGGGCCATATGCTATTTTCCACAACAGATTTCCCTGATGATCAAAAGCATGTAAAAAGCCGGTTTTATCGATTTCACCCAACACATAAACCCGATCAGATGTTACCGCAGGAGAAGAAAAACCATTGCCAATACCTTCAAAATCCCAAATTAATTTGGGTCCGGCAGCAGGCCATTGCTTCAATAATCCAGTTTCCGGGTATTTTCCATCGCGGCCCGGACCACGCCATTGGGATAAAATTTCAGAAAAGACAGGTTGAAAAGATAACAAAAGTAAAAGTACGAAAATATTGCAGCGTTTCATATTGAAAACTCCACTGTTTATCATACAATTATACAATGTAAGGATTCCAAAACAGTTTAACTTGTAAAATAATGTAATTTTCTCTCAATAATTGAAAATTCAGTTAATCTGTCGGAATTTACATTACTTATGCAATAAAGGATTTTGCCAAATCTATTTGATGCTGAATAGATTTGATTCCGGTACCTCCTTCAATATTTCTCTTATTGATAGCACTAATAGGATCAAATAAATTATAAAGATCAGGTTCAAATTCTTTAGCATATTCCTGATAAACTGTAATTTCAAGTTCATTAAAAGGGATATTGTCATTTTCAGCACGTGCAACCACAGATCCAACAATAGAATGTGCTTTTCTAAAAGGTATGCCCTTTTTAACAAGATAATCAGCCAAATCCGTTGCATACAATGCGGGATCAAGATTATTCAGCATACGCTCTGAATTTACTGTTAATGTCTCAAATACACCTTTACTAATCAGAATACATTGTATTGTCTGGTGCAGTGAATCAAATACCGGTTCCTTGTCTTCCTGCAAATCTCTAACATATGCTGTAGGTATTCCCTTCATCATAGTCAAACCGGTTACCTGATTACCTATAACACGTGCACATTTTCCACGAATCAGCTCTAGTGAATCCGGGTTTTTCTTTTGTGGCATCATACTACTGCCGGTTGAATATTGTTCCCCAATTTCTAATAAACCAAAAGATTCAGAAGACCAAATAATGAAATCTTCAGCCATTCGCGATAAATGCAGCATAGTCTGCGTACAGATATTCAACAACTCGAGAACAAAATCACGATCAGATGTTGCATCATAGCTATTTTCAGTTGGCGCATCAAATTCCAATTCATTTGCAAGGACCTGTCTGTCAATTTCAAATGCGGCTCCGGCAATAGCACCTGATCCCAGCGGCATCTTGTTTAAACGCTTTTTGTAATCCGCAAGTCTATCTCGGTTTCGCTGCATCTGGAAAAACAGGGCCAACAAGTAATGAGCAAAAGAAACAGGTTGAGCCTGACGTAAATGGGTCTGGCCTGCAAATACAGTTTCAAAATTAGCTTCAGATAAAGCTACTAACTCCCTTTGTAGCAACAAGATAGCAGTATCCAGATCAGAAATTTGATCACGTAGATATATGCGTAAATCTGTAATAACCTGGTCATTACGACTGCGGCCGGTATGAATGCGAGCGCCAATATCGCCAAGGCGTTCAGTCAACCATCTTTCATTTGCAGAATGAATATCTTCATCGGATTTTGCGAATTCAAGCTTGCCGTCATGATAATCTTTGTGAATATCATCGAGTGTACTGCAAACCAGTTTAGCATCGTCCTCACTGTAAACATTAACCTGGACCAATGCTTTGGCCCAGGCTTTGTTTACTTTAATATCAGCATCAAACATGGCTTTATCAAAATGGATTGAGGTGCTGAATTCCTCCATAATGGATTCAGTACCCTGCGAAAACCGCCCACTCCATATTTTGAGATCAGAAGACATGTTAATCCCTCTTGAATATACTATAATCAGGTTCTTCGTATTTGGGTTTCTTACCCCAATCCAGCTCTACAAGCGAACGAACTTTGAGTGGTAAACCAAAAAGATTGATAAATCCTTTAGCATCCATTTGATCATATACATCTTCTTCGCCAAAAGTAGCAAGTTCTTCTCTGTAAAGCGAATAAGGTGATTTAACGCCGGCAGAAATAATATTGCCTTTGTACAATCTAAATCGAACTGTACCTGAAACATATTCCTGTGTTTTTTCAACAAATGCATCAAGTGCTTCACGCAAAGGAGTAAACCATTGACCGTTATATACCAATTCAGCATATTTGGGAGCAAGCATGTTTTTGAAATGCATGGTATCTTTATCTAAAATCAAGCTTTCAAGCTCCATATGTGCACGATACAGGATTGATCCGGCTGGTGTTTCATAAACACCACGTGATTTCATACCTACCAGACGGTTTTCTACAAGATCAACTCGCCCAATGGCATGTTTTCCACCAATTTTATTCAATTCTTGAACCAATGGAACGGATCCCAAGCGATCACCATTGACAGCTACAGGCACACCTTTATCAAATTCAATTTCTACAACTTCTTCTTTATCCGGTGCTTCCTGAGGAGAATTGGTTAATACAAACATTTCATCTCTGGGGCCATTCCAGGGATCTTCAAGATCTCCACCTTCATGGCTAATATGCCAAATATTACGGTCGTTGCTATAAATTTTTTCTTTTGTAGCTGTGATAGGGATTTGTTTTTCTTCTGCATAGGCAATAGCTTCTTCACGGGAACGGATATCCCATTCACGCCAAGGTGCAATTACTTGCAATTTGGGGTTAAACGCTTTAAACGTAAGCTCAAAACGCACCTGATCATTACCTTTACCGGTACAACCATGTGCAACAGCATCTGCGCCTTCAGCAACCGCAATTTCAACCTGGCGTTTTGCAATAATGGGACGAGCAAAGGATGTACCCAACAGGTATTTACCTTCATATATAGCACCGGCTTTCAATGTCGGCCAGATATATTCTTCAATAAAAGGTTTACGTAAATCTTCAATATAACATTTACTTGCGCCAGTGGCGATGGCTTTTTCTTCTAGTCCGTCCAATTCTTCACATTGTCCTAAATCTGCCGCAAAAGCGACAACTTCGCAGCCATAGTTATCCTTTAACCAGGGAATAATAATGGATGTGTCCAATCCGCCTGAATAGGCCAGGACCACTTTGTTAATCTTTTCAGACATGGTTGTGCTCCCTATTTATATAGTAATTAAGTATTATTTTCATTACTATTCATCCCTTTTTCACTGGGATGAAAGAATTCACGAATTTCTTTAGCAATGGATTCAGAAATGCCATCTACTTTTGACAACTCTGAAACCGAAGCATTTTTGACATTTTTTAGAGATCCAAATGTCTTTAATAATAACTGTCTTCTCGACTTTCCAATACCCGGAATTTCATCCAGTACAGAGATCAAAGTCCGTTTTTTACGCAAAGTACGGTGATATGTCACTGCAAAACGATGTGATTCATCTCGCACACGTTGCAACAGTTTTATTGCAGGTGAATCACGTTTGATCTGTTGTGCATCCGGTATTCCGGGTACAAATACTTCTTCCAGACGTTTTGCCAAAGATATAATTGGCTGATCTTTGATATTCAGTTCTTCAAGTGCGCTGACCGCTGCAGACAACTGCCCTTTTCCACCATCGATCAAAATCAAATCCGGAAAAGGTTTATTTTCTCTCAAAAGACGAGAATATCTCCGGTAAACTGCTTCATGCATCATGGCAAAATCATCAGGAGACTCTTTGATGCGTATACGAAAACGGCGATATTCTGATTTAGCTGCCTGTGCATTGATAAAGCACACCATTGAAGCTACAGGATTTGTGCCTTGAATATTGGAGATATCAAAGCCTTCAATTCTTTTTGGTGGTTTTGGCAGCTTTAATGATTCCTGTAAAGCTGTAACTGCTGCGGCTACCATATCACGCTTTTTCTGCTTTTGGATTTTTAAATCATCAAGCAGCAACCTGGCGTTTTTTGTGCTCATTTTTAATAAATGAGCTTTGTCGCCTCGAATCGGATGAATGATTCGTACTTTATTCTGGCGTTTTTCACTCAACCAATGGATTAGCGTTTCTTTATCATCCAAATCTCTTGGAACATAGACTTCTTTAGGCACATAGTCACTGTTTAAATAGTATTGCTTCATAAATGAAACAATAATCGTTTGTTCAGATTCGTCTTTGACACCATTAATATAAAAATGCTGTCTTCCTATAATCTTACCATCCCGGACCTTGAAAACGACACAACAGGCATCGTTTTTATCAACAGCGACTGCCAAAATATCTCGATCAATATGGCTAGAATCAACAATCTTTTGACGCTGTTGAAAGATTTCAATGGACTGTAACTGATCTCGCAATCTTGCTGCTTCCTCAAATCGCAATTCACTGGATAATTGTTGAATTCGATTTTTGAGGTCCAGTTCTACTTTTTGTGTGTGACCTTGAATAAAATCAATAACATTGGTTATAATTTTAGAATATTCTTCCTGCGATATGTGTCCTTCGCAGGGACCATAACATCGTTTTATATGATAATTCAGACACAACTTGAATTTGCCCTGCTCAATTGCAGGATCATTTAAATTATAATTACAAGATCTGATAGCAAATATCTTGTTAGCTGTTTTTAATAAAGTCCTCAGAGAATATACATCCGTATATGGACCAAAATATTTTGAACCATCTTGAATAATCTTTCTTGTAGGAAAGATCCTGGGATAAGGTTCATTTGTTACACGAATGAACGGAAAACTCTTGTCATCTTTTAAATTAATATTGTAACGGGGTTTGTTTTCTTTGACAAGATTTGCTTCAAGGATCAGCGCTTCTACTTCAGAATCCGTTACAATTGTTTCAATATCGGAAACGCGAGCAACAAGCCGCATAATTTTAGGCTCAGGTTTTCGTCCAGCCTGGAAATAGGAACGCACTCTGTTTCGCAAAATTTTGGCTTTGCCAATGTACAGTATCTCACCAAATTTATCGCGAAACAAATAAACGCCGGGTTTGCGCGGCAGATTATCAAGTTTTTCTTGAATTGTCAATTCTATCTAAACTGCTTGTTAATATCAATATTATAATAAATTTAATAAAAAAAAATATAAAATATAAGAAAAAAGCCGTCTCACGAATGAAACGGCTTTTTAAAATACGATATTTTATTTAATAATGCTATTTATTTTCATAGCTGAGTTTAATTAATTCCTCAAGTCGCTCTTTGGGATTGGTAACAATTTGTTCATCAACTGTAAACTCTTCTTTACCAAGCAGGCGTAAACCATATTCATAATCCCGCAATAGATTGTTACACTCTTCTTCCAGGGTTATCTTGTTATTCTTGGCATCACGATTCAACAATTCAACAGCTTTATCAGTGAATGTGATTACAATTCCATTTGTAACCAGAAATCGTTTTTGAAATTTTTTGATATAGTACGAAGTAAGAATCTTTTCAAGCTCTCCAACCGGATTGTTAATCATTTTCTCTGTAAATAATAGCTCGTGAATATCTGTATCCGGAAGCATTTTTTCATACTTTAACATCATTTTATCTACAACACTCACCAGACCGCGGGCACCGGTTTGCTCTTCATAAGCAAGTTCTGCCATTTTTTTCAAAGCGTCGTCCTGAAAGTCGATATCAATATCATAACCCATAAAATCACGCTTTTTACCCTGAATAACAGAGCTGTTAGGATTGCTGAGAATACGATACAAACCATCTACATCAAGGGTATTCAGTGTAACAACTACCGGTAAACGGCCAATAAATTCAGATTCAAAACCGAATTTAATCAAATCTTCAGTCTTAACATTTTTCATAATTTCAAGATCATTGGTTAAACTGAGGTTTTCATCACTTTTTGCCTGAAAACCAATTGGTTGCTGATTTAATCTGCGTCTGATAATCTCACTGAGTTGAAAAAACGCTCCACTCATTACAAACAGAATATTTTTTGTATTGATCTTTTTGCGATTAACTTTGCCGGTCCGTTGAGCTTCCATGGCAGCTTCCATTTGAGAAGCAAGGTCATGCGGCGTTTTCAAATCAACTTCGGCTTCTTCCATCAATTTAAGCAGGTTTCTCTGAACACCGCCTCTGGATACATCGGGACCATAACCATTAGACATTGATGCAATTTTATCAATTTCATCCAGATAAATGATGCCATATTCAGCCAAAGAGATATCACCGTTCGCCTCGTGCACCAGATTTCTTACAAGATCTTCAACATCACCACCTACATATCCGGTTTCACTGAATTTTGTAGCATCCCCTTTTACAAAGGGTACGCCAATCTTTTTTGCAATAAGCTTAATGAGATAGGTTTTACCAACACCAGTGGGTCCAATCATTAACACATTACTTTTTATATTACCAACCAGCTCATCAGCTTCCGGATGGTTTTTCTCATAATTCATTCTATTAAAGTGTGTACAGATCTTTGTTGCTAAAACTTCAATAGCTTCATCCTGACCAACAACATATTTATTTAAATATTCTTCAAGTTCGGTTGGCTTTAAATTGAAATTAATTTTATATTCAGGCTTGGGTGTTTCAACTTTTTCACCTGAATCAGACCCGTAACTGTTGGGTTGCTGCGGAATAATCACATTTTTGCCGTATTTATCCTTTAAAAAATCAGCAACATCTTTTTGTAATTCTTCAGGAGTAGGAATTTTATTGTTTTCAGGTCTATTCATTTATATTATACCTCGTTTATTAAGCAAACATATAGTTAATCTAACGATATATCAGCAAATACTATTCCATTACATAAAAATACGCATAAATCCATAAAAAACAATAATAGTTGCAATTCACATATAAATTATAAATGCCATATTGTCGCATTAGCTGGCATTACGTCATATTATTAAAACAACATACTGAAATCAAAGTTCCGAAAAGAATGAGTTAAAGCTCCAACAGATATATAATCCACACCTGTTTGAGCGTATCGTTTAACAGTTTCAAGGTTCACATTTCCTGATATTTCCAACGGTATTTGGCTATGGTTGGCATCAATACACTCTTTAATCAACTCGTCACTCATATTATCAAGCATAATTCGATCAACATCAAGCGATGCAGCTTCGCGAAATTCTGATAGATTTTTCACTTCAACTTCGATAGGTGCCTGTATGCTCTTTTCATTCATATAATTACGGCATTTTTTAACAGACTCTGTAATACAGCCACAATGAGATATGTGATTATCTTTGATCAGGAACATATCGTGCAATCCCATGCGGTGGTTCATCCCCCCTCCGCATACAACAGCATACTTTTCAAGCAATCTCCATCCGGGAGTTGTCTTGCGGGTATCCAAAATTTTTGCCTTTGTACCTTTGGTTTCTGCAACAAACTGACTGGTTAATGTTGCAATTCCTGATAAATGACCCAAAAAATTTAACGCAGTTCGTTCCGCACTTAATAAACTGGATGCTTTGCCGGTTATGGTCATTATCTGATCACGATTGTTAACGTTATCACCATCGTATACATGTTTAGTGCAAGTAATTGTATTGTCAACAGTAGTAAATACCAATTCGGCAATCTCAAGTCCTGAAATGACACCCTCTTGCTTGGCAATAATTTGTGCGGTATTCATATTGTCATCACTGGCTGTTGCACGTGTGGTAATATCGCCCCATTTCCCCAAATCCTCTAAAAGTGCGTTTTCAATGATCTTTTTGGCGGTATCTATTAATATTTTATCCATTTTACAATTGTGCTCTTTCAGATTCAATTTCTTTGATTTTTGAAGCGGCAGCCTGACCAAAACTGTCAACGGCTCCCTGTTCTCGAACTACCTGCTGCAACAATTCAATTGCTTTATCATAATTACCCAATTTTCGATAAGCAATACCAGCCTGATAAAGTGATGAAACCTTCCAGGGCAACTTTGTGTCTTTACTGAGATATTTAACCTTTAAAAACTCTACAATTGCCTGATCAAAATCTCCTTTATCCATATATGACAGAGCGATGTAATATTGCACTTCGGGCTCATCTGTACTGCTTACAAAGGGTTTCAGGTTCTTTAAATAAGAGATAGAGCGATCATAATCCTTAATATCATGCAAAAGAATTCCAATCTGTATTTTTTTGATCATAATATCGGGATCGTTGGGGTATTTTTCGATAAATTCCCGGATTAATGCAATGGCTTTATCTCCCAATTTGAACTGATCGTAGGTTTTGATCAATAAATTCATGGCACTTTTGTGCAAATTACCGGAATCCACCAGTCCCAATACTTTTTCATTAGCAGCAATACATTGTGGTAACAGGCGGTTCTCGTAATAAAAATCTGCAAGATTTAAATAGGCAGTAGCCAGAATAATGGGATCATCATAATCTTCGGGAATTTGAGTTAGTATTTTCAACGCATCTTCCGGTTTGCCGGTAATTACATACATCCTGGCAAGTCCCAAATCCCCTTTTGCACCTTCGGGAATATCATCGTACTTTTTGGACAAATCTTTGAATGCATCTTCTGCTTCATCAAAATTTTTAAGTTTAATTTGAAGCATTCCTTCTTCATAGAGAAATTCTGCTTCATATTTGTCCTGATCTTTATAGGTCTTTGAAAATTGTTTAGCAAGGTTCTTTGCTTTGGCTAGATTTCCAAGACGGAATTCACAAACCACTTCACGTGAATAAGCAAAAATTTGCTTATCCCCTGTTTGCTGAGATTTTATGGATTTAAAGTGCTGTAATGCCTGTTGATAATCTTCCATTTGAAAGAAAATATCGGCAATGGACTCTCTGGCACTCTGGGCCAGTGTGTCGCCAGGGAATTTTTGCACCAACTCGGTATAATGACCAATTGCAATTTCGTTATTGTTTGATTCACGTGCAATATCGCCCAACAATAATAACGCTTCTGCCTGATGCTTTGGCGCATTACTGGTGTAAAGATATCGCTGTAAATCCTGTGTTGCTTTTACAGGTTCCTGATTCTTGTCCGACAATTTGGCAGATAACCAAATTAATTCATCAAATTGGGTATCGAAAAAAAAATTGGGGAGATATTCATTTCCCTTGTACTCGAGATATTGGTCAATCAAAGCTCGGGCTTCTTTGATACGATCTAATTCATATAAAATCCCGACACTGTTCTTTACTGCTTCTATAGCAAGTGGAGAGTAATAATGCGAACTGGCTATGGTATTATAGATACGCAATGCTTTATCATACATTTCTTCTTCCTGGTACAATCTTGCCAATAAGTACTGTGACTGAACGCCGACAGCATTATTTTGTTTGATTTGTGAAAGCACTTTGACGGCACTGTCTGTCTCAGCAAGTTTGTAGAGGATCTCTGCATTCAACAATTGCGATTCTGACACCAATTCAGGATCATTAGTTTGAGATTGGATACCAGAACAAATCATATTCGCTTTTTGAAGGTTGAGCCAATTGGTTGTATCAGATTTTGCATCAAGCAAAGAATGAATTTGCATCAATTCCAACGCTACATATTGGGGATCAGATTTCATATCCTCCGGAATTTTCACCAAAGTTGAATCCAGGTAGCGGGAAACATGTTCCGGGGATTCAATTTCCATCAAATCCAGTTTGATTTTATATAAATAGGTTTTAAATGTTTGTTCCGAGTTCGGAAATCCTGCCTGCATATGACTATAAAGCTGATTAAGTGTATCTTTATGAGCTTTGGCTTTGATGGGTTGATGGTTTGCATAATTAATTTCCGACAAAACAGCGTGACAATACGCTTTTTCAAATGCAAGTTTTTCAAGATCCAGCGATTCAGTCATATCCGCGGCAACAGCTTTTTCAATAAAAGAGATTGCGGTTTGGTAATCATGTCTTTCATTGATCAAAATTCCAGCCAAATCTGCAAGTGTCTGCGCACTGGAGGCACTGTTGAGGTCCTGCAGGAACATTTTTGCTATTAAATCCGTTCCGGAGCTGGCAACAGGCAATTGTTTTTCTAATATATCTGCTTTAACTTTAACATTTTGATATTGATCAGAAGCAGGATATATGTTTAAAAATCTCTTGTATTCACGTAGCGCCTGGTCAATATTGCCTTCTTTTTCAAAAGTTTGGCAGATTTTAATTTGGGCCTGATCAGCCAAATCACTTTTTAATGCAGCAGATTGAATTGCAGAATAGCTTGAACGTGCTCCTGCCCAGTCATTTAAACCAGTCTCTTGAATCTCACCTAAAATATATAAAATTTTATCCTGATAGGTTGAATATACAGGATTTTGCAAAGATTGTTGTAAGAAATCAACCGCTTCTATTGCGTTATTGCTTTCTTTTAGTATTAAAGCATAGGTTTCAAGACTTTTAAAAAGAATATAGGTATCAACCGCTCCAGGGTTATTTAAAATTTGTTCAAATACCTTGCTTGATTCTTCTTTACGGTTGAGCTTTTGAAATACAAATCCCAAACGATACAAAAAAGCAGTATCCCAGTTGTTATCAATAATGGAGGTATCACATTGTGTATAATATGAAAGAGCAGTTTCATATTCTTTGAGCATGGCATAATTGTCACCAGTTACCAATACCAGCTTTGAGGGTAATATACCAGCAGATTTTTTATTCAGCAAGCCTGTTGCAACTTTGATAGATTTTTGATAATCTCCAAAAGCCTGATAAGATAGAGCAAGCTGATACCCCGCTTCAAGTACAAAATCATTAACAACTCTTGCTTGAATCAAATTTTCTAACAGACTGTCAGACAAGGAGTAACGCCCTGAATCCCTAAACAGTTTGGCTTTAAGTAAAAAAGCCTGCTGGGTGATCTCATTTTCCAGATTATTACCTGACACTTTGTCCAATTCGCTAAACGCATATTCCATTTTTCCCTGATAGCCATAAATTTCAGCAATAATCAGATGCGCATGAGATCGCTCGGGATGTGAAGGATATTTTTCAATAACTACATTTGCTGCGTTTAATGCCTTGCTGTAATCTTTGATCTGGATAAATGATTGTGCTGCAAGCAGCTGTGCGGCAGGTACCAGATTGCTTGAAGGAGTAAAAATCAATAATCGTTCAAGATTTAATGCTGCATTTAAATGGTCACCCATTTTTTGCAGCAATATACCTCTATTGTACAAAGCCTGATCTACCAGTTCGCTTTGTGGAAATTTTAGTACAAGATCATAATAATATTTAGCGGCCACATTCAAGCTATCCATTTTTTCATAGCAGGATGCAGCATTGATCATTGCCTGTGGTGCATTGGGGCTGGTAGGATAATTATCCGTAAATTTATCAAATTGAATGGCTGCCAGGTCGTACATTTCCTTGTTCATGAGCTGAATAGAAAAGCGAAAATCATGTTCTTCCTGTAATGCAGTTTCCTGAGCTAAAGTCCAAAATGGAGTGGTCAGAATCAAAAAAATAAATAGTTTTTTCATAAGCTATAAAATTTCCAATTTTGCATAAGGTAATACAAGTCGTTTTTCTCCTGCTGTATCAAACATCACAAGCAGCTTGTATGTTCCATGACTGGGTTCAATTTTTAAAATATTTCCTTTACCAAATTTAACATGTTTTACCCGCATTCCTACAGAAAATTCAATATTCTCCTGAGACATGTTTTCATAGTCAGGCATTGAATCAGCATCGTAATACACACGTGGCTTTTTAATTTCTTTGGCCTGTATGGTACGACTTTGTTCATACTGGACATAACGGGAGTCTAATTCTTTAATGAAACGGGATTTTACCCGTGCAGGATTTTCACCGTAACGCTGTCTGTTTTTTGTTAATGTTAGGTACAGTTTATCCTGTGCTCGGGTAGCGCCAACATAAAACAAGCGTCTCTCCTCTTCAAGCGCATGAGGATCATCCAGACTTCGTGAAGTAGGAAACAATCCTTCTTCAAGTCCTGTGATAAACACAACAGGAAATTCCAAACCCTTTGCAGCGTGCAGGGTCATCATGGTCACCGCATTGGATTTATCATCCCAGGTATCAATATCAGTAGTCAATGTTACATGTTGCAAAAATGCTTCGAGTGTTGCTTCTGATCCGTTTTGTTTACAATATTCAGCAATAGCTATCAAAAGCTCGCGAACGTTTTCAGCACGGGTTTGAGATTCTACAGAAGTATCTTCTTTATACTGCTTGAGTATACCGGTTTCTTCAACCAAAGAAGTAGCAAGTTCAGTTGGAGATACTTTTTCCTGCAATGAATGGTACTTTTTCAATAATTTGTAAAAATTGCTAATTCGTTTTACTGTTTTATCAGTAATACCCTGGATTTCATCTACATATTTTAATACTTCATAGATAGATCTACTTTTCTCAAATGCGTATAGTTCAAGTTTTTGAATGGTAGAATCACCAATGCCACGCAAGGGGAAATTTATAATGCGCTTTAAACTTATACTATCAGCAGGATTAACCAATACTTTGAGATAAGCGAGAACATCTTTGACTTCTTTGCGTTCATAAAATTTTACGCCACCTACAATGATATAAGGTATACCATCAATACGTAACGCCTCTTCAATAACACGGGACTGCGCATTGGTACGATACAATATAGAAAAATCATAAAATCTTCGCTCAGCCTTGCGGAATTCGTTACCAATCTGACCAACAATGTATCGGGCTTCTTCACGTTCATCATACAATGTCGTCAAAGTTACCTGCTCTCCCGGCTCTCTGTTCGTCCACAACTCTTTATCATGACGTTTTACATTATGTACAATCACAGAGTGCGCTGCTGCCAAAATATTTTTAGTAGAACGATAATTCTGTTCCAGACGAAATTTTTTACACTTGGGATAGTCAGATTCAAACTCGAGAATATTCCGAAGATCTGCACCTCGCCATCGGTAAATAGATTGATCATCATCACCCACTACACAAATATTACCTGCCTGGCCGGTCATCATTTTCAACGCTCTATACTGTGCGTGGTTTGTATCCTGATACTCATCAACCATGATATACTTGAAACGGTTTTGATAAAATGCCTGAACATCTGGATTTTTAGTAAAAAGCTCAATAGGTTTAATTAATAAATCATCAAAATCCATTGCATTGTTTTCCAACAACCGTTTTTGATATAATGCATAGATTTTAGCAACCACCTCATCCATAGGATTTCCAACAGTGTTACTGTATTCTTCGGGCATGATCATGGCATTTTTGGCATTGCTGATCTTATTCTGTACAATTTTAGGCTGAACTTCCTGCACAGGAAGTTTCAACTCGCCAATAATCGTTTTAAGCAGTGTAACCTGATCTGCTACATCATATATCGTAAAGTTTCTATCAAAACCAATCTTGTCTCCATCCCTGCGCAATAATTTTGCAAACAAGGAATGAAAAGTACCCATCCACATTCCATCAGAATTTTCAGGAACGAGTTTTTCAATTCGTTCCCGCATCTCTGCTGCCGCTTTGTTTGTAAATGTCATAGAAAGGATCTGGTAAGGTTCAGCTTTGTTTTGGGCCAGTAAATTTGCAATACGATAAGTTAAAACACGTGTTTTACCACTACCCGCACCGGCAAGTATCAATACCGGACCATCAAGCTGTTTTACAGCCGCAAGTTGATTCTCGTTTAATTCTTTATATATCCAATCCGTCGTAGAACTCAATTACATTTCCTTCCTGCGTTTTTCTCTGGCAACCTGCCGTCTAATCTGATTAAACTGCTGTTTTGCTCGATTATGCTGAGCAAGGGTTTCACTAAAAACATGCCCCCCTTTTCCATCAGCTACAAAATATAAAAATTTACTCTCAACCGGAAATACTGCAGCTTTGATTGCTGCTAAACCGGGATTATTAATTGGGCCCGGAGGTAAACCGGCATATTTGTATGTATTATAAGGTGATTCAATTTGCAGATCTCTGTTAAGTAAGCGACGGGGACCGTCATCTATAATATATTGAATGGTGGGATCTGCCTGCAACAGCATACCTAGACGTAATCGGTTGTGATAAACGGATGAAATGACGGGTTTCTCATCATCAAGAATAGCCTCTCCCTCTATAATAGAAGCGAGTGCAATAATCTGGTTCAAATCAAAATTGTATGCAGAACCGGCATTCACCATATAGTCAGAAACCTGACTTTTAAAAGCTGATACTAATTGTCTTATTATCTGTTTTTCATTCAATCCATACGGAAAATTATAAGTATCAGGAAACAGATACCCTTCCAGAGATATTGAAGAGGCTCCATTACCAAGCCCAAGAGTTTTGATATAACTTGAATCATGAGTCAATCGTTTAAATTCAACCGGATCAATCTTTAAAGTATCTTCGAGTAATGTGGCAATGCGTTGTATGGTTAAGCCTTCAGGAATGGTAACTTTGATAAAACTCTGACGCCCCTCTGTAATCATATTCAGAACATAAGACAAGGAACCGGTTTTAGGTAAAGTATATTTACCTGCTTTAATATCCATGGTTTCACCCGTAATACGGGCCAATACCTTTAAACCATTAGAACTTTTAACTAGCGAATCAGCTTCTAATCGATTACTAACAGAAGAAAAAGATTCGCCCCATTCAATAATAAAATCTTTTTGGGTTAGATCTTGGTTATTAAAAGGATAATTGAAATAAAAATAAACTGATAATCCGACAAACAGGATTATCAGCAATAATATAGTTAGAATATGTTTATAATATTTTTTAAAATTTAAACTGACCATACATTTACCAAAAGAAACAGATCATATAACGCATGTGTATAAGCGGTGATCCCAAAGCCTCTCAATTTATATAATACACAAAACATAATGCCCATAAACAACCGGAAAAATCCGGTTATAATTTGAAACTGTTCTGATCCCATATAATGGCTCCAGGAGAACAAAACAGAAGAAAACAATGCAGAAATTAAATACGCGGAAAATTTCTGCATCTTTAATAATATCAAAGTGCGGGCAGTTATTCCAAAAAGTAGTACACGAAATATTAATTCTTCATAAAATCCGGCACCCAATGACAGCATAATTGAAACCTGCTGATCTTGAGGATTAATAACCATGAATAGCATTCGGGTAAAACGGGATGCTATAAAACCCAGAAATATAGCATAAAACGTACTTTCTAAAAACATGTAGCCTAAATAACTGGGTGAAAACTTTTTATGTTTCTGGTCCCTGAAATAATACACAACTGCCAAAACAATAATTACCAACAAAGCAAACATAAAGGGACCATGTAATCCCAATAGATCGAGCAGTTCTTTGAACAATATTTCCGCATAATTACGGACCGAATAGCTTTCATAATGACCTACAAACAAGGTCATTATTTCATAAATTATCAACAATGGAATTGTGCTCAACAATCCATAAAATGGTGTTCTACTGCTTAGCAAATATCCGTTATCCGCAAAAATTTTGTCTAGATAGAAAAAACGGATCAATTTATGAGAAAGCTTTGCCAGTCTTTTTTCCTGCCAGGTATCAGTTATTTCGCTTTTGCCATGTCCGCAATTGTTCAAGGGACATTGTATTAATTACATCAAATTTTGTTGCCCACCCCCGTCTTGCTGTAGCTATACCAAATTGCATCATACTCAAGTGCCGTGTATGGTGACTGTCTGTATTGATTGACAATTTAACACCCATTGAAATTGCTTGTTTGATGTGGATATCAGACAAATCCAACCGGTCCCAATAGGCATTGACTTCAAGGGCAGTACCCGTTTCAGCTGCGCGCTGCATTACCTTTTCCATGTCCAAATTGAACCCTTCACGTCGAGAGATTAATCTACCAGTAGGATGCCCTATTACATCCACAAATGGATTTTCAATGGCGGCAAGCGTTCTCTCGGTGGGTTTTGTAGTGAATGCCGAGTGTATGGATGCTACAACAAAATCAAGTTGTTTTAGCATTTCATCATCAAAATCAAGATTTCCATTGGGTAAAATATCTACCTCAGAGCCTGCAAGAATTTCAAAATCAGAATAGTTACTGTTAATCTCATGTATTTCATCAATTTGTTTCTTTAATCTATCAACTTGCAGCCCATTTGCGTAAAATGCACTGGCCGAATGATCAGTAATTGCCATATATTTATAACCCAATTGTCTAACTGCTTCAGCCATTTCTTGAATTGATAATTGACCGTCACTATAGTGGGTGTGCATATGTAAATCTGCAAGCATATCAGTATCAGTAATCAACTCGGGTAAAGTATTCTCTGCAGCGGCTTCTATCTCTCCCCGATCTTCGCGTAATTCAGGGGGAATCCAAACCAGGCCCAATTGTTCATAAATTTCTTTTTCAGTTTCGCCGCCAACTTTGGTGTCATCTTTGAAAATGCCGTATTCATTGATTTTATAACCCTGAGATTTGGCTATTCCGCGAAGTTTTACATTATGCGCTTTAGAACCTGTAAAATATTGCAATGCTGCTCCAAAGCTTTCTTCAGGCACTGCACGTAAATCAATTTGTTCACGATCATTTACAATAATGCTGCCCTTTGTCGAACCTGAACCCAATACAGAAGTTACGCCCGGCATTTGGGTAAAGCATTCGATTACTTCTTGAGGATTTTCGGATGAAACCAGAATATCAATATCATGAACGGTTTCTCTTCCTCTTCGGGTTGAGCCGGCAGTTGTTATTTTGATGATTTTATCACCAACATGTTCGTTTAAATAATCTATAGTCTCCTGAACAATGGGAATAGCAAGTCCAATAGATAAGCGTTCCTGCGAAGCCTTTAACAACTCGACACTTTTTTTAATTTTTTCAACACGCTTTGCACCCATGCCAGGTAATGATTCCAACTTGCCGGATTCGATTACAGTTTTTAAATCATCGAGTGTTTGTACTTTCAACTCTTTGTATGCCAGGGCAGCGGTTTTGGGGCCAAAATTTGGTATTTTTAATAATAAAAAAAGATCTTTGGGGGTATCTTTTAATAATTCATCAAATTGTGGTATGTTTCCATGAGTTAAAAAAGATTCTATTTTACCGTAAAGGGCTTTACCAATACCAGGAATATCCTGTAGATTACCGGATTGCCAGACAGATTCAATATCTTCTGTCATTTCTTCAAGAATACGGGCACCTTTACGATAAGCATTGACCTTGAATGGTGACTCACCATTAAACTCTAAAATATCGGCCATTTGCATAAAAATATTTGCAATTTCAATATTTTTCAAATAAATCTCCAATAATAGAATTTAAAATATAGAACAATTGAAATAAAGAATCAATAACTAATTAAATCGGACAAACAAGATGTGGAAACTATACCCCATGAGAGAATTACAAATTTTGTTTAAAGTGTTGGTTTAAAAATATAAGACCTTCGAGATAACTGTCTAAACCTTTACCATAAATTTGGTGGATACATACCGGTTGAATGACAGAAATTTTACGAAAATCTTCTCGTTTGTGAATATCAGACAAGTGTACTTCAACAGTTGGTAATTTTACGGCGGATATTGCATCACGAATGGCATAACAGTAATGTGTATAAGCACCTGGATTGATTACAATTCCATTAGCAGAAAAACGGTTATTATGAATGAAATCAATCAATTCTCCTTCATGATTGGATTGAAAGCATTCAACAGTAATATCCAGAGACTTGGCAAGCCTGGTAATTTCATTATTTATATTATCAAGAGTCAGGGTTCCATAGACATCCGGTTCCCTGTCACCCAGGAGATTAAGATTGGGACCATGTATGACAAGTACTTTGATCATATCTTGTACCTGATCATAAATTCAACTGCGAACTTGATATTATCCATGGAAACATCTCTTGTCATTGCATATTTTCCAATTTCATCCAATAAAATCCATAGCTGCCCTGATTTTGAGCGTTTTTTGTCTTTTTTAGTAGCATCTAGTATTTCTTCGACAGAGACAAAAGATGGAATTGCAGGTGGGGTTAAAAGATCTATCAGCTTTAATGCATTGTTTAAAGTTTCCTGATCGATTCGATTTTCAAGCATAGATAAATGGATGGCAGCACGCATACCATGCGATACAGCTTCTCCATGGAGAAATTGCTTATACCCGGTAACAGCTTCCAGAGCATGGCCTGCAGTATGACCAAAGTTTAATATACTGCGCAATCCCGATTCTTTTTCATCCTTTTCCACAACCTCTGCTTTTATCTCACAACATGTAGCCAAAACATCAACAAGGTATTCTGTGTCTGACAAGGTAATTAACGAATCAATATGCTCAGAAAGAGAGGTAAAAAAGTCTTTATCCCAAATAAAACTGTATTTAATAACTTCAGCAAGACCGGCTTTGATTTCTCTCTCGGGCAATGTTATTAAAACATCGGGATCAATTAGGACAAATTCAGGTTGATAAAAAGCACCAATAAGATTTTTACCCAAGGGGTGATTAATTCCCACTTTACCACCAACACTACTGTCAACCTGACTTAGTATAGTGGTTGGAACCTGCACAAACGGAACACCTCTCATAAAGGTAGCAGCAATAAAACCGGCAAGATCCCCTACTACACCACCTCCAAAAGCAACAACTGCAGCTTTACGTGTAGCGTTATTTTCAAGTAATTGGGTATAAAGATGATTTGCAACGTCAAGAGATTTGGATTTCTCGCCTGCCGGTACGGTGAATATTACTGGATTTATGTCAGTGTTATCAAATAGCTCTATTATTGTTTGATGATAGTAATGATCAACATTGGTGTCGGTGATGATGTACAATTCTTCCTGTAATCCATGTTTTACTAACAGTTCAGGTAAACTTGACAGAATCCCCGGTCCAATTTGAATAGAATATCCTCTTTCACCCAGATCTATATTAACGGTTTTCATATATCATCCCGGATTGTATTAAATATTTCCTGGGTAAAGTCATGAACGGTTAAAAGTCCTGTATTTTCAAACTTGTATTGTGCGCGAATATAATAAGGTTCACGTTCTTCAAGCATAGTTTCAATTTTTTTAATCAATTCATCCCCTTTTAAATTGTACATCAAAGGTCGATGAGATTTTCTTGCAATACGTTCAGCTAATACATTTACAGGTGCCATGAGTCCGATTGTAATTCCGGATTCGGTAATATATTTCCAATTATCCTGACGAATTATCGCTCCTCCACCAAGTGAAATAACCTGATGTTTTTGTTCAGAAACGGATTTGATCACACGTGTTTCAAGATCACGAAAAGCCTGTTCTCCATCCTGTTCGAAAATCTCACTGATTGTTTTACCGGCAGATTTTTCTACAAGATCATCTGTATCATAAAAAGGCCAACCCAACATTTTAGAAAATTCACGACCAATTGCAGATTTTCCGGAAGCCATAAATCCTAAAAAATAGACGTTTTTACCATCCCAGGGGTACATTGGGCAATCCTTTATAGTTTCGTTTCATCTCTTCTATCGAGTCACCGCCAATTTTATCAATCAAAGCATTTGCAAGTACAATTGCCATCATGGCTTCACCTACAATTACTGCAGCAGGAACAGCACAAACATCCGCACGCTCATAATGAGCCTGTTTTGATGACTTTGTTTTTACATCAACAGAGTCTAAAGGTGTTACCATGGTTGGCAGGGGTTTCATTGAAATACGGGCAATAACCGGCTCTCCATTGGTCATACCGCCTTCCAGACCACCGGCATTATTGCTGGTACGATAATATCCGTTTTTTTTATTATAATAAATCTGGTCATGTACAGCACTGCCTGGATTTTGAGCAACACCAACACCCATTCCAATTTCAACGGATTTCATGGCATTAATACTCATCATTGCATAAGCAATGTGAGCGTCCAGTTTGCGATCCCAGTGTACATGGCTGCCTAAACCGACGGGAAGACCGGTTGCAATGACCTCAAACTGACCACCCAAAGAAGTTCCTTTTTCTTTGGCATCATCAACAAGATCCATCATGGCTTTATTTGCTTTAGCGTCAGCACATGCCATTTCAGCAGATTCTACTTGATTAAATGTATCATTCCAGTTTTCAACAAAATCAGGATCGTCAAAATCTTTACGGGTAACATTCAAGCCCGAAAAATGAGATTCAACAGAACCAATTCTTACAACATGTCCATATATTTTAATACCAAATTCAGATAAAAGCTTTTTGCAAACAGCACCCACTGCTACACGCATTGTGGTTTCACGTGCGGATGAGCGTTCCAGCAAGTTTCGCAAATCATCCTGCTGATATTTAACCATACCGGAAAAATCAGCGTGTCCCGGACGTGGCATCTGTAACTTGGGGACAGGATTATCAACAGGAGTTACAGACATTTTCTCAGTCCAGTTGGGCCAGTCTTTGTTTTCAAGTAATAAAGAAACAGGACTTCCCAGTGTTTTTCCGTATCTAACACCTGTCATAATTCTTGCATAATCTTTTTCGATTTGCATCCTGCCACCACGACCATAACCGCGTTGTCTGCGGGCAAGATCATAACGTATTTCTACTTCACTGATTTCAAGATTGGCCGGAAGTCCTTCAATGATAGCATTTAAAGCTTGACCGTGAGATTCTCCGGCAGTCAGAAACCTAATTTTATTCATAAACCTAAAGCCTTATTCATAATAGATTTTAATTCACTCAGCTCCTTTTCTTCAAGCTGAACAGATTCTCCGGTAAACAACCGGAAAGATTCAAGACCTTGAAAAATCAACATCTCGAGTCCGTTTTGCACGCTTGCACCCTGCTTTTGTGCATTATGCATTAAGTGGGTAACACCCGGATTGTATATTAGATCGTAAACAAAATGTTTGGGACCAATAGGAGTAAAATCTTCAATTACGGATTTACCAACCAGTGGATGCATACCAACAGCAGTTGCATTGATTAATACATCAGCATCCCGAATGATATCGGATTTATCTTTATTATCAGGATCGATAATGGTTACATCTGTTATATTGAGATCATGAGTTGCCATTTTGTGTAAATCTGCAGCTTTTTCAGGATAGAGATCGGTAATAAAGATTTTTTTAACTCTTAATCTGGATAATGCATAAACAATTGACATAGCAGCACCACCGGCGCCAAACAATACAACTGTAGCATCCATAAAGCGGTCTTTTTCAGGGCCCAAAGATTCTATAAAACCAAACGGGTCTGTAACATATGCTGAAATTTTACCATCAGTATTAACAAGTGTATTCGAAGCACCCAAGAGTTCAACTTCATTTGACACTGAATCTACATGATCCACTACAAGTTGTTTGTGTGGAGCAGTTACATTTAAACCCGCAATATTCATTGCTCGCATACCTGCTACGCAATCTTTAACATTTTCAGGTTTAACATGAAATGCAGTATAAACAGCATTTATCCCGGTTTTATGGATAAACCAGTTCTGCATAAGAGGTGACAGACTATGTTCGATAGGATCGCCAATTACAGCTAAAACTCGGGTTTTGGCATCAATCATTACGTAACGACTCCAGCTTGTCAAAGAATCCAGGAAAAGAAGTATCAACACAATCTGTGTTTTTGATTAACGTCTCTCCTTCGGCAACCAAACCTGCAATTGCAAATGCCATTGCAATACGGTGATCACCAAAACTGTCAATTTCAGCACCTTTGAGCTTAGATGGACCGTCAATGATCATACCATCTTTGATCTCACGAATATTGGCTTTCATACGTTTCAGGTTATCTACTACAGTTTTAATTCGGTCAGATTCTTTTACGCGCAATTCACCAGCATCTTTTATGATGGTGGTACCAGGTGCCTGAGTAGCCGCTACAGCAATAATGGGAATTTCATCAATAATTCTGGGGATTAACGAACCGCCTAAATGAGTTGGCATCAACATTGTAGATTTAACAGTCAAAGTTGCACGATCTTCATGGTTCATAGAGTTTTCATCTGATTTATCAATCATTGCACCCATTGTTGTCAAAGCATCAAGAATACCGGTCCGGGTTGTGTTGATACCAATGTTGGGCATTACAATTTCAGATCCATTCAAAAGCGAACCAGCTACAAGGAAAAATGCGGCTGCGGATATATCGCCTGGTACATCAATGTCCGTTGCTTCAAGCTCAGCCGGTCCACGAACGCCGGCCATTCCAGGGTTGAAATGAATATTGGCATTGAATTCACGTAACATTAATTCTGTATGATTACGTGATTCAGAAGTTTCTGTAACCCGGGTCAATCCACGTGCATACAAGCCAGCTAGTAAAATACAGGATTTAACCTGAGCACTGGCGACTGGTGAAGCATAATCAATAGCACGTAAATGATTACCACGGATTTTCAAAGGTGCTTTAAAATCAGCACTGTCTATTTGTGCTCCCATTAATTCAAGAGGCTCTATAATTCGTCGCATTGGGCGTTTTTGTAGTGATTCATCACCGGTTATTTCTGTTGTAAAAGGTAACGCTGCCAATATACCAGATAATAGACGTATAGTAGTTCCGGAATTCCCTGCGTCAAGAATAGCTGAAGGTTCTGACATTCCCATCATACCTTTGCCATGAACAATTACACTATTATCTTTTTCTTCTATGGAAACACCAAGAGATTTTAAACAATTGGTTGTATTCTGGATGTCAACTGCATCTGATAAACCGGTAATTTTACAATCACCGTTGGCAATTGACGAAAGGATTAAAGCTCGATGAGAAATAGATTTATCGCCGGGCATTAATAGAGTGCCATTTAATTTGGCAGCTGGTTTAATTAAACGTTCATTCATTTCAATCCCTCTTTCCACATTCAAGTCCCTTGGCTCTTAACAAAGAGATAGCAGCTTCTCTATCATTTTCAGTTGTAAAAGCCAAACGTATTGTTCCACCTTCATCTTCTCTGATTTTTAAAACTTCAATATCCTTGATATTGATATTCTCATCATTCAAAGTATTTGCTATAATAGCAATCATTCCAGGCTTGTCCTCAACTGCTACTGAAATATCAAAATGAGGACGTAAAAAGCCCTTTGTATCACTGGGGATATTGAGTCTGTTTTTAGCAGAGCTTTCAAAATATGTTTCCAATTCCGGTGTTAATAATATCTTTTTGACTTTTTCCAATTCTTTTATATATGCATCAATATATTCAATAATCATGTCTGAATTTGTCTGTCGAATATGCTCCCAAATACCATAAGGACTGGATGCAATACGAGTCATATCTCTAAAACCACCCGCAGCCATCTTCATAAAATGCGGACTTTCTTTTTGCTTTTCCGCGACCATATTCATCATAGCTACAGCAGCCATTTGCGGTAAATGACTAACAGCAGCAGCAATTTCATCATGCAGCTTGGGCAGCATTAATAAAACTTTGGCACCTATGGATTCCAACAACTCTCCAAAAGCTTTACGTGTAGATTCATCTATAGGACGCGTTGGAGTTAAAACATAAATTGTATTTTCAAACAAAAATGGATCAGCGGCTTTAATGCTTCTGAATTCAGAACCAGCCATGGGATGGCCACCAATAAAATCGCATTCTCGTGGTAAATGTAAATTGGCGGTTTCAACTATGCTTCGCTTGATGCTGCCAACATCTGTAATAAGAGTATTGGGTTTTACATAATTACCAACAATTTTGATAAGGTTTACTATTTCATCAATAGGTGTACAAAGAAAAACAAGATCAGCAGTGGCTACACCCTCTTTAAGTTGATCAATGGGGTAAACCTTGTCAACCGCTTTTCTCTTTATAGCATCTTCGAGGGTATAAGGATTATCGATGCCAATGATAGTTCCTTTAAATCCTTTTCGCTTCAGGGCCATTCCAAGAGAACCACCAATCAGCCCCACCCCTACTATCGCAATTGTTTTAAAACGATTATTGGTATCCATTATTTAATCCTATTTAATTTTACGACCTATAGCCCACGCAATCATTCGAAGTTCTTCCATTAACCGTTCAAATTGTTTAGGATACAATGACTGAGCACCATCAGAAAATGCTTTTTCCGGTTCATGATGTACTTCAATTGTCAAACCATCTGCACCGGCAGCAATTGCAGCTCTTGCCATTGGAGGTACTTTATCACGAATTCCTGTTCCATGGCTGGGATCAGCAATGATGGGTAAATGGCTTAATTTATGGACAACCGGTATTGCAGAAATATCCAAAGTATTTCGGGTATAGTTTTCAAAAGTACGAATACCACGTTCACACAATATCACATTGTAATTTCCACCAGCCATAATATATTCTGCAGCCATTAAAAATTCTTCAATTGTAGCAGCAAGACCACGCTTTAACAAGATTGGTGTTTTGGTTTTACCCAGCTCTTTTAAAAGTGAAAAGTTTTGCATATTCCGAGCACCCACTTGAAGAATATCGACATATTCACACATTAAATCAACCTGATTTTCACGCATTATCTCGGAAACAGTGGGTAAATTGAATTCTTTTCCAGCTTTTTGCAGCAACTGTAAACCCTCTTTACCCATTCCCTGAAAACTATAGGGAGATGTACGCGGTTTAAATGCTCCACCACGTAATACGGTAGCTCCGGCTTTTTTTACCAGTTCAGCAATTGTAAACAATTGATCTTCACTTTCAATAGAACAAGGTCCGGCAATTACATGAATTTCATCACCACCAAACGATGTGTCTTGAACTTTAACAACTGAATTTTCCTGGTGAAAAGTACGTCCTGCAAGTTTATAAGGTTCAGTAATGCGAACAACTTCCTGAACACCTTCCATAATTTCAAATTGTCTTATATCAATACCGCGTTTATCACCTATGGCACCTATTATGGTTTTGTTAACACCCACAACTTTGTGAACGTCAAAACCAAGCTCAACAAGTTTGTCAGATACTATTGCAATCATTTCATCTGACGCACTATCTTTCATGACAATTACCAAAATACTGTCCTTTCAATAAATAATTATCAGAGCTTTTGTAAGTCTCTGCAGATTACAATGATTTGTTCAAATATTGCCCGAACAGCGTTATCGCTTAATGGGCCATTATTTTTATTAATCAGATTTTCAAAAATTTTATCTTCACGGTCTTTATTAAAAATTTCCAGATTGTTTTGACTCTTGAATTCACCAATATCAATAGCAACATGGGCACGTTTTGAAAGCAAATCCAGAATTTGTTCATCAATTAAATCTATTTCATTTCGAAGTTCTGACAATTCCATTTCTTATCCTTATATATAAAAAAAAACCCACTACTTTGTGAAAGCAGTGGGCGGGGTTAGCTAGAAAAAAAATTCCATTTACACGCTAATCCCTCCCGCTACAAAGGCGATAAAAAAATAATAATAATTTTCAAAATAAAATCGCATATTCAGGTTTTTCTCAATTTATATTCTTCCGCTATAGAGTATTTAAATATATCATTTAAACAACAATAGTCAAGAAATATTTATTCTTTTTTGGTTATTCGGCAAAAGTTACAGAGAAATCATCCGTTTCTAAAAGTTCAACCTGTACCATTTTTATAGGTTCTGATAATTGTTTCTTTATATCATAGTATATATATTTAGCAAGGTTTTCAGAAGTTGGATTTATCTCTGTAAATGGTTCAATATCATTAATAATATAATGATCAAACTTTTTCAAAGTAGTATTTAATATAGTTTCGAGTTCATATAGATCCATTACCATTCCCAGGTCATTTAATCGATCAGATTCAATTGTTGCCCGTACTTTCCAATTATGACCATGGATTCTCTGGCAAGCACCTGAATAATCAACAAGACGATGAGCTGCTGAAAAAGTAGAATGAACAGTTAGTTTGAACATATTCTCACTTATTTTCGTAAACGACTAATTTTATCCAAATTCCCAATCATTACAGAAATGGTAAATGAAATGATTAATATTATAAAACTCAAAATCAGCTTTAATATTCCATCAAAATTAAATACTGTTAATAAAAAAAATGCAACAAATGTTAGAATCCATATCAAAAAAACAATTATAAAGTGAATAAAGTTTTTTGTTACTTTATATTCTGCTCCACAATACGTACAGATGAATGTAACATTAAACGGATTTCTTAACAGGTCTTTTGGCCGCAAAGATCGCCGCCCACACATCCTGCAAACCGATAACAAAAATACCCCCTCAACTCAGTTCAGATTTATTCTCAGAAATTTTTAATATTGCATCAACAATATCATCCATATCATTTTGATCACCTAAAAACATATTTTGAGTGAACCAAATAGCTTCCTCATAACAGGCTTTTTCTGTTTCAGGACATGAAAAAGAGTTGTAATCAACTGGTAAATCAATTGATTTTCCTCTGGGCCCAAATGCTTTATTCATAAATACAGGTTGTTTATACAAAGGCAATGAATAACCAGGGCTTGTATAGATTCCTTCTTTACGTAAAGCATCAATAAAAGATGATTTGGATACGTTATTAAAATGCTCTTTTTTATATTTAAAAATAAACAAATGACAAGAATTTGATGTAACCCGTTCATCAATTGTTAAAGGTTCAATACCTTCAATATCCTTTAATGCATCTGAGAGATATTGAAAATTTTCTTTACGAATTGCCATGAGTTCATCATATCGCTCGAATTGTGCCATCAATACAGCAGACTGGAGATCGGTAATTCGGTAATTACCACCGAAATAAAAATGCTCATACCAAAGACCATCTTCACTTCTACCACAATTGATATGCGATCTTGCCATTTTAGCAACTTCATCATCGTTAGTTAATATTATTCCACCTTCACCGGAATTAATATTTTTTGAGGATTGGAAACTGAAACAACCTGCATCTCCTAATGCACCTACACGTTGACCTTTCCATTCGGAGCCCCATGCCTGTGCTGCATCCTCAATTACTTTCAAGTTATGTTTCTGGGCAAGCGCCATAACTTTATCCATATCTGCAGGACAGCCTGCAAAATGGACGGGCATTATAGCTGCGGTTTTATCAGTAATAGCTTGTTCAGCTTTATCAACATCAATATTATAAGTTTCAGGATCAATATCAACAAATATGGGAATACAACCCATCTCTACAACTGCAGTTGCAGTTGCAATAAAAGTATAAGCTGGGACCATAACTTCTGATCCTGCATCAACATCAGCAGCTTTGAGTGCTATTTGTAAAGCAGTAGTCCCACTGTTTACACAAATTCCATGTTTGGCATTCATATAGGATGCATATTTTTTTTCAAATTCAGATGTGATTGTTCCATTTAAACAACCCCATTTTCCGCTTTTTATAACATTGGTAACATTATTAATTTCTTCTTCACCCCAAACCGGCCAAACAGGAAATGAATCTGTTCTTACAGGTGTTCCACCATTTATTGCCAATACTGACATTTAAACCTCCAGGGTTTTCAAGTTTGTAAATCCTAAATTAATTAATGTGTCAACAAGTCTGTTTACATTGGTAAAATGTATTCCTGTCATACCCAGATCATTGGCAGCAGTTATATTTTCTTTCTTGTCGTCAATAAAAATACAATGATTGGGTTGTACTTTAAATTGGTTCATTGCATTTAAATAAATTTCAGGCTCTGGTTTTAAAGAATGAACCTCGTATGAAGTAACTGGATTTTCAAAATCATTGATTAAGTTGAATTTCTTTTTGATATATTCAAAATGCAATATATCTGTATTGCTTATAATAGACAATTTTTCAGACTTTTGCAATAAATTAACCAAAGGAACAATGGGTGCATTTAATGTAAATATATCAGTATATGCATCAGAGAATTGTTCAAAAGTAATGTTATTATAACTTGATGTTACTTTTTCATAAAATTGGTCAGCAGAGATTAAGCCCTTGTTAAATTGCTCTATAGTATCGGCATGTGAATCTGCTACAGAATACACATCCATCATGCAACTACCGGTTATTATTGCAAGGTTTGCAAAAAACATTTCAATATTTACATTAACAAGTACATTTCCCAGGTCAAAAAATACAATATCATAGTTATTATTCATTAACATTCTCACGAGTCACTAAACAACGCACCAACAGAATCTCCAACATGTATTGCAGTGATTGCCTTTGCAAATAATTCTGCAACAGATAATACTTTAACTTTTGTATGTTTTTCAGAAAGCAGTTGGGGTACAGTATTGGTCGTTACCAACTCTTCAACCTCTGATTCCTGAAATTTATCTAAAACTTCTGATGTCATAAAACCGTGAGTACAACCAGCCCAAATACGGTTCGCTCCATGTTCTTTTAAAAACTTGACTGCTTCGAGCACTGAACCACCAGACAGGATCTCATCATCAATAATCAAAACATCCTTGTTTTGTGCATCACCAATAATATTATTAATGATTACTTTTTCTTTATCCCCTATCCTCTCTTTATCCATTACTACCATTGGCAGACCAAGTTGTCTGGCAAATTTTCTGGCAGCTTTAGCACCACCCACATCAGTAGCAGCAATTACAGCATTTGAAAGATCTTTTTGACGGTAATGATTCAGTAAAATTTGGGTTGGCAAAAGCTGATCCATTGGTATACGTGAAAAACCCATAATTTGAGGTGCATGCAATTCCATTGTAATAATTCTATCAGCACCAGCTGCTTTAAGTAACTCTGCAACCAATCTGGCAGTAATTGAAATTCTGGGCTCATCCTTTTTATCAGAGCGTGCATAAAAATAATATGGAGTTACAACTGTGATTCTTCTGGCAGAAGCATATTTTAATGCATCAAGAATGATCAACAATTCCATAAAGTGTTCGTTTAAAGGCTTTGATGCACTCTGCAATACATATACGTCATCATTCCTAACGTTTTCTTCAATTTTCACTTTAATATTTTCATTACTGAATTTGTGAATTCTGATTTTACCAAGTTCAATTCCGATATTTTCACAAATATCTTTTGCTAATTGAGGATTACTGTTACCAGAAAATACCTTTAAATTACCGTACACACTCGCTCCAAAATATTATTTGTTTTTTAATAATTCAAAATAACCAGTATCTACTAATTGATTATCACTAATGTTAAATTTTTTACTTAAAAAATCCAAATGATCAACAGAAACATTTAAATCATTTTTATCATCTAAAACAGCTTCAAATTCAATAAAAGAACCAAGTTGATTAACAGAATCAAGATGGATACGAACATTTTCATAAAGATATAATGTTCTTGTTTTTTCGACAATAATATCAATTGAAAAAATATCAGTCAGGATTTCAAGCAGCTCTTGTGGTTTTTGTGTTTTATATATTTTATAATTACTAATTTCTGCTTTTTTATTTTCAGGTCTGTTATAATAAATCAAATCACATACAGCATCATCAACTATTCTGAGCTTTAATTTATCTTTAGGTGTAATAAAATAAATATCTTTTTGTTTTCTTGTCCACTTTTTGACAGCATGTATTTGTATTGCTATTTGTTCAGCATATTTAAGATCAGAGAATTTTGCTTTAATTTCTAAATTTTGCATTACAAATAATCAATCTTTACTTGCAGACCAATAATCGGATTTAAACCTTTCAAAATCCGGAAAAACTACACGGTGGCCTCCTTCTCTCACAAACAGTTCTTCTTGTTCGAAAAGAGCCATAACTCTTGAAATGGTTTCCCGAGCAGTGCCTGCCATATTTGCCAGGTCTTGCTGAACAGGTAGTTTAGGAATTACCATACTTTTACCACGCTTGTAGCCTGTCTGTTCTGCTACGTGAATTAATGTAGCCCCTACTCTACCTACAGCATCTTGAAGTGTGAGATTTTCAATCTGAACATCACATTTTCTTATTCTGTCAGCAAGCACTTTGAGCAATTCAGAAGCAATGTGGGGAAATTTTTCAATAATTAATAAAAATTCGCTTCTTCGAAGCAACAAGAGTTCCGTCTCTGCCATTGCAATTACGGTGGCTGAACGACCTTTACCGTCAAGTAAAGACAATTCACCAAAAAAATCGCCTGATTTTAAAATTGTTAAAATTACCTCTTTGCCTTCATCACTTGTACGGGTAATCTTTACTGTTCCTTTGAGAATAATAAATAATGTCTGACCGGATTCTTCTTCAACAAATAGAACCTGGTCTTTTTGACACTCTTTTTTTACACATTGATCTGAAATTTGTATTAATTCTGCTTCACTCAATTTGGAAAAAAGAGGAACAAATTTTAATAAACGTAAAACTCTTTCATCAGGCATGGATTCCATCCATAGGTTAAGTTAAAATGATGAATCTTAATTGCTCCAAAAGTTTACATGGATAAATTTAAAGATGTAAAAAATTACAATAAAATTATTAATTAATCAAGCAGTTTCATTTTCATCATTATCCTGCTCTTTGACCCACATAAACTTGCGTTTAAGTGTTGCTGAATAGTATTTATCTATAACATCGTAATTAACTGATTTTCCCCATTCGTGAAATACTCTAGGATCAATATATGATTTTTGGCTTGTACCCAAGTTCCAGGTTCTGTTTTGAGAAGCAATAGCTTTTTGTGCACGTAATTTACCTAATGCAATTTGTGCTTTTTCTTCACGTTGAATGGTAGCTTCCAGTCTACTCTTTTTAGCCTGAATTTTTTTATCGTATCGTTCTTTTATCTTTTTTCGTTGGGCTTTATTAGGTGCAGCCTCTTTCTTTTCTTTATATTCTACTTTAAGATCTTTAACTTCTTGCTTGAGCGTTTTGAGCAAAGTTTTTATATTTTCAATTCTTTCCTTGGCACTTTTTTCGCGTTCTCTAAATTTTACTTTACGCTCTGCCCAATTTTTGGGTGGCTGCTTTGTATGATTACATAAAATTGCAGCTTCAAGGTTTGCGTTTACAGTTGCTTCCCATTTAACATATTCAGGATCAGTTTTAACTACATTGGAATTTTCTAATGAAGTTTTTACAACATTGGTAGCATGGTGAGTACGAAAAACCTTGGCAGTTAAACCTTTCATATGATGCGATAAATACGCATTAACATTACGGCTGGTAATGTCAGGAAATAATTGTGGTTTATTATAAGCTTCATGTTTTACTTTACCAAAGCTGTTGGTTGAGGGCCTTGCTTTTTCAGACAACTCTGTTAAATTATCTTTAACAAAATCCGGTAGTTCTATCTTTTTATCCCAAAGTACAGAGTCCTTTCCCAAGAATCTAAATTCTACACGGCCATCTTTGAGAAATTTTATATGTTCGGGACGTAATGTGGTTGCACCAACGGTATCCGCTTCTTCAGGATCCTTTTCATCACCAACACGAAGACATAACGCGTCAATCAAAAAACATGCGGTAGCAACTTTGCGGATTTTGAACTCTTCACTTTGCAAATCTTTTTCAATTGATTTTCTAACTTTTTCAATTCTTGAATTTAATTCGAGTGCTTTATCAAATTTCTTTGCTTCACGTGCCTGCTTGATAGGAGCAGTATCGTGCAGCCAGATATATTTTAATTTACCTGACAACTTGTCATCCCATCTTGCAACCCATAAAGAGTCAGGTTGCCAAACAATTTCCTTCCAATCTCCGGGAGGCACAGGTGCATCGGGGCTAAGATTCAAGGTAACATCTTTTTGGGAGGCACCTTCTTTCCAACGTCCACGTAATGGATGTTTACCCCTACCCATAAAAATACCACTGGGTTCTGTTAAATAATTCGCAAGTTCTATTCTCTCATCGCCAGTTGAAGCAAAACCATATTTCTCTTTCAACTCTTCACGAATCTCTTTGCGTTTCGCTGCAAGGAGTTTTTTATCTTCCTTGCTCATGGCTTCACGAGCGGCACGTTCTTTATCAACAATCTTATAAACGGGAGTGAAATCTATTTCATCAAGTTTAAGGGCTTTTTTAAAACCAAGGGCAAGGCTAAAATCCTTGAGAAAATTCTTAACAAATACAAGATCTTCTACATAAGGTGTACCTTGTTTTTTTGCCCAGGCATAGGCCATTTCTTCCTGTTTTGGGGAAAGTTTAATTTGTTGATCTTTGACTTTTAAGGTTACACCATGATATTTTGGGGGATCCGGAACGATAATTCCATTATGGATAAGTTTAGTTAACAAAACCTGCTTATTTCCTTTCGAATAAATTCATGTAGTGAAAACATGAATGAATAAATCATTTTTTATGAATTATGCAACATTTTTTTTAAATTATAAAAGGCGTTGATGATATCAACGCCTTTTATTACAACTTATACAAGTTTAGATTCTATCTCTTTCAAAACCTTAATAGAGCTTTCGGCTATAGTTTTTCCGCCTGGTGTAAAATCAAAAACTTCCAGTGACACCCACTTGTCATAATTTTTGTTTTTCAGTACCTGGAATGCTTTGACAAATGTATCAACCGAATCACCAGTACCCAGATATTTACCATCCATTTCCTGAACATGAACATGTTTTATGTATTGATAATTTTTTTCAACAATTACATCAAACGGTTCTGTTTCATTAGGAGTATTATGAAAATCAAACATGGTTTGAATTGCTGGATGATTGATTTTGTTGATAATTTCAACAGCTTCTGCAGTTACATTGATAACATCTGTTTGGCTTGTATCCAGTGGTTCAATCAAAATCTTAACACCACGTGCCTGAGCATGATCAGCAACAGAAGCTAAATTTTCAGTAAAATATTTTTTAGCTTCGTCTATAGAAATTCCCAGAGTGTTACGTTGCTTTGGCGAACCAAAAATCATAGCTGTACCGCCTAAATCGCCACAAAAATCAATCAACTGATTTAAATAATCTACAGTTTTTGCACGAAGTTTAGCATCGGGAGTTGTAAAATGCAATCCTTTGGGAGGTGGAGCCAATAACCAATGCAAACCAGCACATTCTAATCCCAAATCATTCATCACTTTTTTCATTTCTTTGCGACCGTTTTCATCAATATCGCTTACTCCATTTTGAACCAAGGTAAATGGAGCAATCTCAATTCCCTGGTATCCGGCATTTGCAACAATACTACACTGTTCAGACCAACTCAAATCCTGCATACTTTCGTTACACATTGCATGTTTAAAACCATTCCAACTTGCAACAGGTTTTTCAGATTTGGAACAAGCTTGAATCAATCCTCCCATTGCTGCAGTTCCAGCAACAATACTACTTTTTTTAATAAAATCACGACGATTCACTTGAGACATATCAACTCCTATACTATTTTTCAAATTTGCTTTTCATAAATCGTATAAACTTTTGAAGGTTTTGCAATAATTAAATCGATCAATCGATGTACCATTACATTATCCTCCAAAACCCAACCTAAATCAGAATATTCATAGCCAGCTTGTTTGGAATATGCGTGTTGTTTCCACAACATCAAACCATCGAGCCCCATTCTTCTGAATTTCTTTTTTACTCCCAAATACCCTAATCTAAATCCTTTAACACTTTGTTTGGTTAATAACATCTTGATAGCACGTATCAATTCCCATCTTTTAATTTCGCGAATGGGTTTTATAACTTCATTAATATTAGGCACGCCACCAAAAAATGCTGCGGGTTCATCATTTACATAAATAAATAAAAATAATTTTTTATCCATTACCAGCATCATATCACTAACTATGGAAAAAAACTCTTCCTGCGTAAAAGGTACAAAATTATAATTATCACTCCATGCGTCATTATAAATTTCAAACATCTCTTGACGACGGGTTTTAAACGGACGTTGATCCCAGGTTTCAACTTTAATATCAAAACGTTTCATTATCTTTTCAGTAACGCGTTCAAGCTTTGGTTTTTCACCCTGATTTACTGGTGCTTCCCATGATAAAAATTTCTTTGCGGGTTTAAAGTCAAGCTGCTCTATTAAACTTTGATAATAAGGTTTATTATATTGATAATAAATCACAGGTCTGGTGTCAAAGCCCTCAGTTAACAAACCAGGAGTAGCTTCATTAATGGGTAGATTTTGAGGTCCTCGCATCGTATCCATTCCCTGCTTTGCGAGCCAGTTTGCAGCAGCATCTGTTAATGCACGTGCAACATCAAGATCATCAATTGATTCAAATTGTCCCCAAAATCCTGTCTTTTCATTCCAATGTTCATTATAGCTATGATTCACAAAAGCGTTACATCGGCCAACAGTTTCTCCGTTTCGTTGAGCCAGGAAAAAACGCATTTCCGCATGTTTAAAAAATAAATTGCGGGGTTCAAAAAAACCTGTCATGCCAATTAAACGAAAACCCAAATATTCATAATCCAATAAAGGTACATATTGAGGATCATTTTCATAATGTGACCAATGAAAATCAACAAACTGTTTCAATAATTGTCTATCATTTTTGGTTTGATTGGAAAATTCTACAATCTTGAATTCATTATCCGCCATTTCATCACCCAAATCTAACTTGATTGGAATTGAAAATACATGTTTTTTTATTTAGAATTATACGTATTTGGGATGAAATTTGCAATGATAAATGATCTATATTTTACTTCTTTTTATAATTTTTTAACAGGAAAATCTATGAGCAAGGTGAATCGATTCAAAATTGAGCAATACGAACAATTAAAATCCATTGGAAAACATAAAAAACCACTGGATGATTTTCCCAATAAAAATATAAAAATAGATTTCAAGCAGGATTATATGCTTTCATCAAAAATTCAACAGCATATTAATTCTACCAATAGTGATTTGGCAAATAAAAGCATACGATTTTTAAACACAAGCTTAAATATTAATACTTTTGAAGAGCATATTGGTTTAAAATTATCTTTTATAATTAATTCAAAAGTATTTGATACCAATGATAATAAATCAACAAACTATAATTTTAATATTGAACTCAAATCAATCCCCTTTCTTTTACAAGATGGTTCATTTACAGATTTTGATGATCAATTATTTAAAGCAATTAACAAACTTGTTAGGATATTTGATACATTTAGTAAAGAGAAAAATGTTTTAATCGATCAACTTAATCAACAACAACATTTCATTAATGAAATGATTGATAAACACAATCCCACCATGACGGCTTATTTAAATGATATTATTTCATTAATTTACGCAAAAGGTAAATTCCACAAAGGGATAAAACCGGGTTCTGTCTATGAAAAGGGCAAAGCAACAAAAAAAATGTATATCCCCTATTACAGATTAGATCCGGATCAGTTGGAGCTAAATTTGCAAGTTGAAGAGCAAAAAGTAATGCCAGCAGAGATTAAACAGCAATACCAAAAAAGTCAGGATACTCAACAATATTTTTTACAACAATGGATTTATACAGGGCAGGAATTAATAAAATCCTTTTTTCTATTTATGGACAGAAATTTCTGGCTGCCATTGCGAAAAGCAGTTAACAATACCAGGAATAGAATTATTAATAGATTATTCAGGGGAAGAGGATTTGCAATTTTAGTATTGTTATTAATCATATCATTAATAACAATACTGCTAAATATATAGGTTATTTAGCAGGTGGTAAATTCTCTAAATTCAACATTTTCAAAAGTCGTTCATGCACAACAATTGGTACCTTTTTTTCTTCAAGGCATTTGTATAAATTTACTGCATTTTTCATTGAATTAATCTGTGCACTGCAATTTTCACACGACTCTAAATGATTTTTAATATCTTTGCAAACCTGAGAGTTAATATCTTCTGACAAGTCATCACAAATTCGATTTAAAATATCATCACAATTCATTCTAAAATCTCCATTAACAATTACCAGGGAACAGGTATTTTTATGCGTGTACCCATAAAAGCAAACATTTCTGAAAAGGGTCCGTTTGTCAAGTTTGAACCAAATCCCAGTTGAATATGGTTCCAGAGAATAACACTCAAACCCAGACCCAAATCCACATCAAGATCACTATCGCTCGATGTTGCGTTTCCTATTAAAATCGATGAATCAAACTCCAAAAAGTCTTTATTTTCAAATGGCTGATACGAAAGACCAATTGCAACCGTTCTTAAGATTTCCGCAGTAGCATTACCACCATTCATTGGAGCTTTGAAAATTATAAATGAGGTTGATCCCTTGAAAGATTCTGACCAGTGTGGCTTTACAAAAAACACCTCAGTCTTTTTGTTTTGACCACCAGTATTGCTGATAGAAATCTCTATACGATCACCAGATTTAATTTTTTCATGTAAACGCCAATTCCAGGAAAAAGTTTTATTTTCATAACTCAACGCTTTAAAAAAGCGCGTCTCAGCTCGAACAGCATTAGAAGAATCGATCAGAACCGCATTAATAAAAACTTTTTGTGTACCAGCTTCTTTTGACAAGTTTTGCAAATAGAAATCCATTCGTAACTTGTCTGTTTTTTCAATGATCCGGGCCCTCTGTTTTTCTTTCCACAAAGAATCAGATGGCAAACTTTTCAAACTGGTAGTATGTATTGAGGCGTATTCAGTAAATGGCTGCCACTGCTGTATAATTATTTGATGCTCAGGGAACTCAAAAGTTACATCATTTTTTCGAATTTTTACAGGATACGTACCATTTTTTAAATGACGTCCGGCTATAGCAGTTACTCGAATCAAATCCCCTCTATTTTCCTGAATTTTAAAAGTGATTTCAGGATCGGTAATATACATGATTATATCATCTAAATTTTGTCCTTTGAACACAAAACTTAGTGTATCCTGGGGATGCAGTACATTTTCGGGAGACATATAAGTAAGATCTGGTGCGGGTTTGCTGAATAACAGGCCTTTCCATTTGGGTGCCGCGTCTACGGGACTAATTGTAAAAACATGTTGATTCAATAATGTGTATGGCGATTTTTGAGATAATTTTATAACAGCTTCACAAGTACTGTCATTGATTACTGAATTAACCGGAAATTTTACACCATCAATATTGATCTCATATGCGGTTTGCTTGTTTAATCGTTTGTTGGCATAGGTTTGAACCGTAAATACAATTCGTGTTTCTTTATCTAGAAATACAGGTTGATTATTTAATGAACGGGCATAAGCTTTATTTAACGGAGGTGTTTTTGCAGTAAAATATCCTGTAGTATCAGATAATCCATCAGGATTCTGGATAACAAGTTTATAACTTTTTGAATTTTCTAAAACAGGAATGTTAATCAACAATTCAACATCACTTGCTGAACGATTTTGTACTCTTGCAATACCATCTTGAGGCAGCAATGATACCGTTAATCCTGATTGAAAATAATCACCACGGATTTGTATACGATGATCCTGACCATCAGCGATAATATCAGGGACCGTACCGTATATTACAGGAGCTCTATTGCTTTTAATAAAAATCTTGCCAAATCCTTCCATGGCAAAATCATTTTTAATTCGAAATTGTTTATAACCAACGTTAATATTACCGGATTTAATTTCAAGGCCCACTTGCAAAAGATTTGGAGCAATACTTCTTCTCCACCCCGGTGTATTTAAAACCTGAATTGCAGGATCGTCAAACTCTACAATGGTATTGTCGAACAAACCTGTTCCTCTAATGGTGAGAGTAGCCAGAGTATAATCCGTATCTGACAAGCGAATTGTGTCATTCATTACTTTTTTATTCTGGCGTATTATAATTGATTCTACAAATGGAGGATTTGCATACCTTATATCCAAAGTAAAATCTAATTTCTTCTGCTGTAAAGAATCTAAAACTAGAAATTTATGCTTGCCAAATTCTGTAAATCCAGGTTCAATAATAAAATCAATTTGTAACTCGTGGTTATTAACAGAATCAACCTTGGTTATATTAAATTTTTGGATTTTTTGTAAAGCAAAAATAGAATCTGTAGATGAGAACCGAGATCCCAAAGAGTAAATCGTTCTTGTAAAAGTTGTAGAACGATCAGAGTTGAAAACTAGTGCCGGTTCAAGTTGAACAGGATTAATTTGTGCAGAAGAAATAGTAGAAAAACAAAGGGCAATCAGAACAAATCTTGTTAATGAGCGCATAGTCTATCATATTTTTGTAAGAGTAGTATTTATCAAAAATATAATAAATTTGTTTTAAAAACAAAACAAATAAAAATTTGTCAAAATTTAATCGCTCAATCCATAAAATAATATATAGGATTTACTTGTCTGTCTTCTTTGATCACTTCATAATGGAGATGTGGACCCGTTGCGCGTCCGGTATCTCCAACTTTGCCAATGACTGTATATCTGGCAATTTTTTGACCAGGTTTGACCAGTACTTTTGAAAGATGTGCGTATTTGGTTTTAAAACCAAAACCATGATCGATGATAACATATTTACCACGTAACTGGTTGGGAGTATATTTAGTAACAGCTTCAACTACAATTCCATCCGCTGTAGAATAAATATCTGTACCGCGGGGAGCTGAAATATCTACACCATTGTGGTGTTTGCGTTGTCCCGTAAAAGGATCAATTCTATAACCAAAACTGTCACTTATCCTTCCTCTTCGAACAGGATGAATTGAAGGGGTTTGGCGTAATTGACTTGAATTTTCATTATATTTTACTACAATTTCATCTCTACTGTCAATCAAAAGATCCAGTCGATGTGACAGGTTAAATAATTGCTGATCAACATTTTGAGCAAAACCTAGTAAAGATTCATTAACAGAACTATAGCCAGTAATGACAGCCGGAGATTGACCACCTGTTCCTAATCTTCGGATATCAGGATTAATTGTAGGAATGTCTACAAATACTCTCAAATCGTCATCCTGACGTTCCAGTGAAACAACTTTATTATCAAGTTGTACCAGCTTTTGTTCTAGATTATATATTTGATGTTCAAGCTCATTATTGGCTTTTCTCAAATGAGCAATTCTCCAGTTCTGATAAAAGCCAGTGAACATTTTGAGTGAAACAGAGATTAATATTGTCAAGGTCATAATAAAAACAAGCGATACAAAAATCACTTTTTTTCTGTCGAAATTAATCTGCTTTACACTCGATTTTCCAAATGAGAAATACATCATTTTCAAACAACTGTTTTGCATATCCATAATTAAAGTTCCACATGTTGTAAATTGATTCTTTAACAAATCCACTACAAGATCAGCAAACATTATACCAAAAAAAAATACAGTTTAAATCATTGTTTTTTATGAGGTGAATAATAAACACAAAAACCAGAGATTGGAAAAATTGTTGCCTAAAGTAAACAATTTTAAAGAAAAAATACCAAAAATAGCCGAAAACATTAACAATATTGTATACTTTATGCCTCACCTGGAAGTGTTACAACAAAAGTGGATCCACCATCTTTAACACTCCTCACGATAATTTTTCCCTGGTGTTTGTCAATAAATTCCTTAATGATGAGTAATCCCAACCCAGCCCCATGTTCATTATTAGTACCTGGTGTTTTAATCAAATCACCAATTTTAAATAAATGATTCAATCTTTGACTTTCAATACCGGTACCTTTGTCTGAAATTTTAATTTGATAATCAGAATTGATCTTTTCAATATTGATGATAATCTTTCCAGCAGGATAAGAATATTTTATTGCATTGTTAATTAAATTATTAAAAACAACACTCAACATATTTCGATCAGCGGTTATCAAATGTTCTACCTGATTGTTAAAATAGATATTCAAGTTTTTATTACCGGCTTCATTAGCTAGTAATAAAATACTTTCATAAATAACAGAAGTTAGATTAATACGAGTAGGACTAAATCTTATTTCCCCGGAATTGGCTTTAGACCATCGTAATAAATTTTCTAAAATTGTATATGTATGTTCAGCAGAATCATTTATGGCACTAATGTATTCTTTTTGTAATTGATGATCAAAACTATCAAACTTGTTATATAATATTTTGGAAAAATTTAAAAGGATTGTAAATGGGCTTCGCAAGTCATGAGATATAATGGATAAGAACTTGTCTTTGGTATTATTTATTTCATGTAATTGTAGTATAGTCTGGTAATTAGTAAATTGTTTTTCAAATCTTATAAAAAACTCATTAGGATTACAAGGTACATTAACAACATCTGAACTGCCCGCTTGAAAAGCCGCAATGGTATCTTTTTCATTTTTACAACTATTAACAAACAAGATAGGGTGAAACAACAACTCGGGATGGTTTCTTATTTGTTCACATAGTGGAAGCAGCATGTGAATATTATTGTTATTGATAAAAACAAAGCTGTCATAATTTGAATATACAATTGTCCTGGTATCAAAGTCAGTTGTTAAACAGGATTCATAATGGAAACGTGGATTTTGAAATTGTTCACTAAAAATTTCAAATCCGGAAGGATCTTGATGAATTATTAATATTTTAAATTGTTTCTGGATTGCTACAGATTGATCTGTCATTTATCCCTCATTTTGAATCAACAATCTAAATAATATATGCCCGCTTGATTGATACTTGCGCTCAAATGGTGTTAAAGCTGATTCAGGATTATAAATTTCCACTTTACTTTTGCACCCCGCAACATGTTCAAAAGCAAGTGAAAATTCTTCAAGATAAATTCTCCAATTACTACGTAATTCTATAACATTAGAAATTTCAATCAATTCCATAAAAATGGGATGTGCATGAAATCTTTTTTTAACATCTTTTTTTAACGGCCAAGGATTAGGATAAAGCAAATAATGTTTTTGAACCGGCCACATGTATTTATTAACAAGAGGCCAAAAATCAATTAAATTTGTACGATAAAAAATAACATTATTATGTTTAACTTGATTCGATAAATTTTTATTAAGACGATGTATTGATTTGTCTACTCCCACAACCAAACAATTTGGATTTTTTTCAGCTATACGGAATGTGCTCTCTCCTACTCCACAGCCTGAATCCAGTATGATTGGCATATTATGTTTTTTTACTTGCTCATCGAGCATTAAAAAACTTTCCAATACCTGATTTGAAATCTGACGTCGAAACGGATTCTTCCTGTATCTTTCCAAGTATTTTATCAAATCACAATGTATTTCAGTTTGATTTGAATTTATGTTTCTGCTATTTCCGAACAATTTTCTATTTTCCTATTAAATATCAATAAAAACAAAGTATTAAAAAAAATTAAATTCAACAACATCTTGATTAAAAAATTCAATAAATCACAATAAAATCAAAATAATAACGATAAAATACTTGTTTCGAGTAACAGCAATCATTATCTTTTTAAAAAATCCATCATTTATTAATGGGAGTTCGATGATGGCACTTCTATCTCATGGGGACGGAATTATCAAATCAACGGATTTATTGGACCGTAAGTGGATTGATGTGAATATACCATGCAAATCTGCTTGTCCTATTATGACGGATATTCCTGGGTATATTAAAGCCATATCCGATGGAGATTATAAAACTGCCTATTTAATTAACCGTAAAGATAATGTATTACCCTCTATTTTAGGTAGAATCTGTCATCGCCCTTGCGAAAGTGCGTGCAGACATGGATGGGATGGTTTAGGAGATCCTGTTGCTATCTGTTTCTTAAAAAGATCAGCGGCCGATTTTGGTTTTAAAGAATTTAAGAAAAGTATTAAACCTAATGGTAAAACTGTATGCATAATTGGATCCGGTCCATCAGGATTAACTGCGGCTAATGATCTGGCAATTAGAGGTTACAAGGTAACTATACTTGAGCAATATTCTGAAGCAGGTGGAATGTTGCGTTATGGTATTCCCCGTTTCAGGTTGCCGAATGATATTGTAAACCAGGATTTAAAATCCATTTTGGATTTGGGTGTTACCTTGAAAACCAATATACGAATAGAAAATTATGACCAGTTAGAAAAATTAAATTCAAAATATGACGCCGTGATAATGGCCGGTGGATGTATGGCACCTAAACGCCTGGATATTTCCGGTTTAGACAAAACAGGTGTAACATGGGGGCTCGATTTTATGATGGGCGCCAACACGAATACTTTTGATCATAAAATGAAAAATGTAATTGTAGTTGGTGGCGGCTTTACATCTGTGGATTGTACACGCATGGCTTACCGTATGGGTGCTAAAAATATTACACTCTCATTTCTTTTTACCCGGAATGAAATGACTGTAGGTGAGCACGAAATTGAAGACATGGAAGCAGAAGGTATTGATTTTGCTTTTCTTGTCACCCCTGTTGCTATCGAGTCTGAAAACGGCCAGGTTACGGGTGTTAAATTTAAACGAAATGCCAAAGGGGCAAATAATCAGCTAACTCAAATACCCGATTCGGATTTTGTTATCCCTGCAGATACCGTAATTTTTGCAATCGGCCAGGAAGAAGAAAAACACCTTGTCAAGGATCTACAACTGGAAACAAAAGGAATTTACACAGCAGGTGATTTTAGAAATGGTGCTTCAACGGTAATCCAGGCATGTGCTGATGGACGTAAATCTGCCCAAGAAGTTCACAAAGATCTTGCTGGTTTGGATGGGTATGAAGACATTGTAACTATTGAACCAATTAACGAAACTGGTAGAATTCGCGAATATGATTTTATTCCATTGCAGCCTATGGATAAAATTCCAATTTCTGAAAGATCAATAAAAGAAAAAGAAGTAGATACAGGCTTTAGTGAAGAAAAATCTCTAAAAGAAGCAAAGCGGTGTTATCTCTGTCACTATAACTTTCAGATTGATATTGACCGCTGTATCTATTGCCTGGCATGTATTGATGTTATGCCTGTTGATTGTATTAAAATGGCCAAAGATATTATCGTAACGGATGATGGTAATATGACACCGGTGAAAGCTGAAAACTGGGGCCAGGTACAGGCAATTGTAATTGATAATGACAAATGTATACGGTGCGGGAATTGTGTACGCGCCTGCCCTGTTGATTGTATATCCATATCAAAGTATTCTTTAACAACTGTAGAAAAAGAAAAATAATTCATTCCCGCTATTTGGAGAATTGTTATGAAAGTGATCATCATCGGTGCTGGAATAGCCGGTATGACAGCTGCCTCAACAATAAGAAAGACGGACCCACAAATTGATGTTACGGTCATTGGAAAGGAACCCTACCTTCCCTATAACCGCTACCTTCTCACCGAATATCTTTGCGATCAACTTGATGATTCACAACTGTATTACCTGAATCTGGAAGAAATCAAAGAATTGGGAATTAAATTTCGCAAAGGTGAATCCGTAAAAGCAGTTGATCCGGAAAATAAACAAATTAAACTTTTTCACAATGAAGTTTTATCGTTCGACAAATTACTCATAGCTACTGGTGGACGTCAGCACCTGGGTCCCCTGCTCAATCCATTTTCGCAATTCATCAAATCCTATTATACATTGCAGGATATTCAACTTTTGAAACGCAATTTAAACAGTATTGAACATTGTGTTATTTATGGTGAGAATCTGAGTAATCTTGATCTTTTAGCTGGAATGTATAACCTGGGTAAAAAAATTACCTACATTACTCGTCGTGATCAGGTACTCTTTCCATTGCTGCAATCTGAATTTGCAGATTATATACATGAGTTCATTCAAAACAAGGGCATTGAAATTATAATCAATGACAAACCTGTTTATGTAGAAAAGAAAACCGACAAATATCGCGTACTGACTTTGAAAAACAAAAAAATTGACACGGATATCATTTTCGCCTGGGATGACAGAAAACCCAATATAGATTTTTGCCAGGCGGATAAAGTATATCAGAAAAAAGGCATATTGGTGGATACACACCTGCAAACTTCGGTTAAAGATATCTATGCTGCAGGTGATTGTACAGAAATATATCATCCTGTATTGAAAAACTATTGGATCAACTTCGGTTGGCCAAACGCCCAGGAACAAGGAGAAATAGCCGGTAAAAATATTGCCGGACATAAAGTTGAGTATCAGATACATGAAACACTATCATTCAAATTAATGGGTAAACCCTTAAAAGCCCGCTGGTGGGAATAAACGAAACGGTAGAGTATGGAACATAAAGAATTATCTATTAGATTTTGTGGTATTGCCGGTGATGGTATAGTGTCTGCCAGCCGGATTGTTGCCAACTCTTGTGCAGGTATTGGCCTGCATGTAATGGTAAATGATATCTATAGTGCAGAAATTAGAGGGCTTGGCAAATCTACATCCACTGTACGGTTCTCTAACTCCAAAGTTTACAGCATGGGAGACGGAATTGACATTTTAGTGGGACTGGCATCACTTGAATCCATTGATGAGATTGATGACATGGTTCCCGGTGGCAGTATTATTTATGACAGCAGTCAAACATCTGACATACCGGAAGATGAAAGCCTGGCATCTCATATAAAACCCAATATGCAGGGATATGGTGTACCATTAAAAAAACTTTCAAACCAGGCGACCAATACAAACAAGGGGCGTAATATTGTAGCAATTGGCGCATTTTGCTATCTATATGGACTCCCTCAGGATATTTTTAAAAATTACATAAAAAAAATATTTAACCGCAAAGGCGAAAAGGTTGTTACAACTAACCTGAAAGCTTTTGAATTGGGTTATGAATATTGCCAAAAAGAATTCCCACTGGATCATGAATTTCCTATTCAAACGGATGCAAAGCCATTGACCATGATTAGTGGTAATGAAGCATTAGCAAGAGGAGCAATGGATTGCGGACTCCAGTTTTTTGCCGGCTATCCTATTACACCTGCTACCAAAATTATGGAAATCTGTGCAACAGAGTTACCCAAACTTGGCGGCTGGACAATTCAGGTTGAAGATGAAATCGCTGCCGCAGGTGCAGTGTTAGGTGCCTGGTATACAGGGACACGTTCCATGACAGCTACATCTGGCCCCGGTTTATCATTAATGAGCGAGCTGCTAAATCTGTCCGTAATGGCAGAAATCCCTTCAATAATCATCAATGTACAACGCGGTGGTCCGGCAACAGGATTACCAACAAAACTTGAACAAGGTGACCTGAATATTGCACTTTATGGTGGTTCCGGAGATTCGCCGCGTGTAGTAATGGCCCCTACTGATATTAAAGATTGTTATACGGGTGTACAAACCGCATTTGATTTGGCTGAAAAATATCAAACCCCCGTTATCTTTCTGAGTGATCTCTTTTTAGGACAACGGGTCGAAACCGAAAGTCTGGAACTCAATGTCAATCGTAACCGTTCAACACGTGTAAAACCAACTGCTGAACAGTTGAGAAATTATAATAGATATGAAATGACGCAAGACGGTATTTCCCCATGGCTGGTTCCGGGTGAAGAAGGTGCGTTTTATACAGTAACAGGGTTGGAACACAATTTAAAGGGAAATCCTAACTTTGAGTCTGTTGTTCATAAAGATATGACAGCAAAGCGATTCCGAAAATTTAAAACAATGGTTAAAGACCTGCCCCCTGTGGAGATCATTGGAGATGAGGATGCAACAATAGGTATTGCCAGCTGGGGCTCAACCATTGGTGCAATTCTGGAAGGCATGGAGATTGCCCGTCAAAAAGGTGCAAAATCTAAACTTTTAAAAAGTATTATGATATTTCCACAAGATGAAAATGCTTTTAACGAGTTTTTCAACAGTTGTAAGAAAATCTTGGTATTTGAAATGAATTATCAAGGTCAATATGCCGCATTGCTCAAATCGTCATATAATATTAAACCTGTAGAGGTACATATCCCCTCTGTAGATCCGGTAAGTCCGGCAAAAGTTGCAGAAAAGATTCTAGAGGTACAAAATGACATTAAATAAAAGGTCCGTACTTGATGCATTAGACCGGGTTAAAATTGAAAATAAAAGTAAATGGCGTGGTAACTTGCCTACATGGTGTCCCGGATGTGGACATTTTACCGCATTAAATGGGCTCTACGAAGCTGCCAATGAGCTCAAAATACCTCCTAAAAATTTTGTTGTTGTTTCAGGTATTGGCTGTTCCGGTCGCTTTCCCTTTTTTGTAAACGGATTTGGTTTTCATGGGCTGCATGGTCGAGCAATTCCTATTGCTACAGGAATCAAAATTGCTAATCCGGAACTGTCAGTTGTTGTGGTTGGTGGTGATGGTGACGGTGTAGGTATTGGTGGCGGTCATTTTCCGCATGCAGCAAGAAACAACCTCAACATCACATATATCCTTCTTGATAATAGCATTTACGGATTAACCAAAGGACAGGTTTCACCAACGTCTCCAATGGGAATGATTAGTGGAACTACCCCTTACGGTAATATTGCGCGCCCATTAAATCCCACAACATTGGCGTTATCATATGGCGCAACCTTTGTAGCTCGTGTTTTTAGTCGTGAACGGGCATTGGTTTCTCAAATTGTCAAGGAAGCAATTCAACACCCGGGCTTTTCTTTTATTCATGACTTATCCCCCTGTGTAGAATTTAATAAACTTATTACTTATAAAAGCTGGAACCAGGTAGTAGGCAAATTTCCGGATGATTATGATGTAACAGATAGATCAAAAGCTTTACAATATGCTGAGAACAAAGATCCAATTTATTTAGGTTTGTTTTTTAAAGAAAAAATTGCCACATTAGATGATAATATTAATTCAGTATTCGATAAATTGAAAGACAAATAAAGCTTTCGGAAAGGAATAGTTTTGCTGCAACGTAGAGAATTCCTTAAACATGTACTCGGTGCGGCTACTGCCTCTTTATCTTTCCCTATTTTTAATTGCACAACTCAAAACTCAAAACCCAATATCATTTATATTTTAGCGGATGATTTGGGTTATGGTGATCTGGGATGTTACGGCCAAAAAGAAATTCAAACTCCCAATATCGATAAATTGGCACAAGACGGTATTTTATTTACTGATCATTATGCAGGAAGCACAGTTTGCGCACCTTCACGATGCTGCCTCATGACTGGTAAACATACTGGACACGCCAGGATTCGTGGAAATGCCCTCATCGCAATAGAACCCTACGATCTGACAGTAGCTGAATTGTTGAAAAAAGAAGGTTATTCAACAGCTCTAGTAGGTAAATGGGGTTTGGGTGAAACAGGAACCACCGGGGAACCGAACAAAAAAGGATTTGATTATTTTTTCGGATATTTAAACCAAACCCGTGCACATAACTATTATACAGATTGGCTCTGGCGTAATCATGAAAAGGTTAAACTGGACAATAACGTAGTAATGTCTGAAACAGGATACTCGAAAGGTATTGGAAGCGCATCTACGAACAAATCCACTTATTCTCATGACTTATTTACAAAAGAGGCTCAAGCCTTTATTGATACCAATAAAAATAATCCCTTTTTCCTGTACCTTGCTTATACCATTCCCCATGCAAATAATCAATGGAACCTTGTTGAAGCAGAACATGGAATGGAAGTTCCTGATTATGGGATTTACAAAGATAAAAACTGGCCGGCTGCTCAAAAAGGTCATGCTTCCATGATTTCCAGAATGGATAGTGATATTGGAAAAATTGTTAAACAATTGGAAAACCTTGGCATAGCTGAAAATACAATAATTATGTTTTCAAGTGACAATGGTCCACATAAAGAAGGTTTAAATGATCCAGATTTCAATGATAGCAATGGCCCCTTACGAGGCATAAAACGTGATGTTTATGAGGGTGGAATACGGGTTCCTTTTATTGCTAAATGGCCGGGGAAAATCAAACCTGGTTCAAAAAGTGATCATATATCTGCATTTTGGGATCTCCTTCCTACTTGCGCTGAACTTGCTGGAACTGAGATTCCTGAAAATATTGATGGAATTTCATTTCTACCAACACTTTTAGATAAACCCGAAAGACAACAAAAACACGAGTACCTGTTTTGGGAATTCCATTGGAACAAGCCAACCAGATTTGCACTGCGAATGGAAAATTGGAAAGCAGTCCAGAATGGTCCTAATGCTCCTATTGAATTATTTGACCTGAATACTGATTTGAGCGAAACCAGAAATATCGCAAATGTTCATACGGATATTCTTGAAAAAATTCAAATGAATATAAAACACGCCCATACTGATTCTGAATCCTGGCCAATAAGATATGAATAGTTATGATACGAATAATTAGAGCTGACGAACGTCATTATACAAATTTGGGTTGGTTAAAATCTTGGTGGCTGTTTTCATTTTCAAGTTACTATGATCCGGACAATCTACAGTTTGGTGATTTGCGAATCTTTAACCATGATCATATTCTACCCCAATGTGGTTTTCCAACACATCCCCATGAAAACATGGAAATTGTTACATTGGTTCACAAGGGTGAAATAACCCACCATGACAATTTGAACAACAAAACCTTAATTTCAACCAATCACGTTCATTGCCTCAGCGCAGGTACAGGTGTACGTCATTCTGAAATCAATTTTTCTGAAAAACCGGTACAATATTTTCAAATCTGGATTTACCCTAACAAACATAACCTTGAACCGTCAACAGTTATCAAAAAATCAAAGTCCAGAAATTGGCTAAATAATATTTACCCTATTGCTTCAGGCCAGGGTTTTGATGAAGCCGTACACATACATGCAGATGCTACCATATATCGATGCGACCTTGAACCCGATAAAACTCTGTTTTATGATCTATATGATAAAAGAAGAATATTTATATATAATATTTCCGGCATGTTTAACGTAAATGATTTAGTAATAAAAACCAATGATCAGGCAAGAATTGACCTTGAAAATCAATTGCTCATCAAGGCGATCAAGAAATCAAGTTTCATTCTTGTTGATCTTCCATCTGAATATGGCTGGGGTTATTCGGATAAAGTGCTTAAAGGGGTAAATATGCAAACTACAAAGAAATAATTACCTGTTTTAAAAGGGGTATTTTAATGAACATCAAATATTTAATTGGTAGTATACCAATTTTAATAATGGTAATTGGCATTATCTTTTTAAAAAATGCATGGGCAGCAATACTTGGTTATCATGCCATAGTTCTATTAACAATCATTTTATCATCTGAAAGAAATTTTCAAATTTTATTTAAAGGATTTAATCCTGCATACTTGTTTATCTTTTCAATAGCAGGATTAACTTCAGGGATATCAATCTATATTTTATGGCCAATAGTTTCAAATGGTGTGTCAATGTTATCTATATTGGAAACACTAGGTTTGAGCAGTTTTTCTTTTTATATATTCAGTATTTATTATACATTGACCACCCCTTTTCTTGAAGAATTTTTTTGGAGAAATATTTTATTTTCAAATTCAAAAAAACCTGTATTAACAGATTGTTTGTTTGCAGCATATCACACAATTGTTTTGTATCAATTTATTAAAATTGAATGGATTATTTTTAGCTTTATCATATTATCTGTTACAGCCTGGATGTGGAGATTATGTAAAATAAAATTTAATGGCTTAATAATTCCAATTTTTTCTCACTTTATAGCTGATTTGAGTATAATTATTGCTACTCTTTTCTTACTTGAACTATAAAAAAAAATCTTTACATTGATTTCCGAATATCTTATTTTTAAATAAGGGAAAAATTTTAAGGGGTATTAAAAGGGAAAATGGAGCAATTATGACCACTTTTGACGTTAATGCAGCAAATATGGGCAAGGTACTTTTTGTAGATGATGAAGCTAGTGTTTTAAATGTCATTCGAGACACTCTATTTCAAAATGATTTTGACATTGTAACAGCTTCAAGCGCTAAAGAAGGTATTGAAATCATAGAATCCGAACAAATTGATATGGTAATTAGTGACATTCGGATGCCGGAAATGGATGGTATGGAATTTCTTGAATTGGTTAAAAAGAAATGGCCTTCCATTATACGTGTTTTCCTCAGTGGCTATGTTGACGAATCCACAGCACTTCAGGCCTTGACCAATGGATTGGTATCAACCTATTTTCCTAAACCGTGGGATACAACAGAACTGCGGGATGAAATTATTCGAATGCTTAAATTTCATCGTTCATTTAAAAACGATAAAATTCTTGATTTGATGAACAGTCTTGACAGATTACCCAGTCTGCCAATGTTATATCAATATTTCATGAGTGCATTCCACAGAGAAGCTTCATTTGACGAATTTGCAGATATTATTAAACAGGATGTTTCTGTAACAACCAAAATTTTACACATTGCCAATAGTGCGTTTTACAGACGCCTAGGAGAGCCTACGGCCTCAATTGAACATGCAATTATGACAATGGGATTAAATGCTGTAAAAAACATTGTGCTTGCTGTTACACTTTCCACACAAAAGCCATTAAACTCGGTACAACAACAATATTTTCAAAATATTATTGATCACTCTTCTATAGTGAACAAATACATTCAATTATTCTATAAATTAAAATTCATGAAACCCATTAATTCAAAATACAATTCTGTTGGTATTACACACGATATTGGTAAAATCATATTGCTCCAATATTTCCCTGACAGATTCGAACAAATCATTGAACACCAAAAACAACATCCCTATATGAGTTTTTATGATTGTGAATTGGATATGGGCCTTGCAGGCAATACACACACAGAAGTGGGCGCCTTTTTGCTCAACTTGTGGAATCTGCCTCCTATCAGTATTGAAGTTGCTCTTTTACATCACAGCTTTGCATCTGATTTATCAAAAAATAATGACATTCTACTCGTCTCTCGTTTTACGAATGATTTGGTAAACCGCATTGCGGCTCAGGAAGATATTAATGAAATTGATTATACAGAATTCAGTTATATCGAAATCCCGGTAGAAAAGATTAAAACAATTAGTGAAGAAATTAAATTTGATTTAAATGAAATAACCAGTGCGGTATAAAAAATGTGGCTGGAAATCAGCCACATTTAAAATTCATTCTTTTTTTATATTAATTATTCCAAAACAACCCATTAAACTCTACATTTAACAATGCAATGAAATATTAAACTTGTCTGGCATGTTATTTATTGTGAAAGATAAATAATGAGGTGACATATGAATCAATTGGAACAGCTAAAGCAGTATACAATAGTCGTTGCAGATACAGGGGAAATTCAGGAGATTCAAAAATACCAGCCAACAGATGCCACAACCAATCCTTCCCTGCTATACAAAGCGGCACAACGTGAAGAGTATCAACATCTTGTTAATGATGCTATTTGTTTCGGAAATAATAATGCCCAATCCGAATCAGATAAACTAGAGCTCACACTGGACAAACTAGCAGTTAATTTTGGTAAGGAAATACTTGATATTATTCCAGGAAGAATATCAACTGAAGTGGATTCCCGATTATCATTTGATACAGCAGCAACCATAGATAAAGCCCGTGAAATTATTGAAATGTACAAGGATGTTGGTATTGATCGCGATCGTATTTTAATTAAAATTGCATCAACCTGGGAAGGTATAGAAGCCGCAAAAGTACTGGAAAAAGAAGATATAAAATGTAATATGACATTATTATTCAGTTTTGCCCAGGCAGTTGCTTGTGCTCAAGCCAATGTTACTCTAATTTCTCCATTCGTTGGTAGAATTCTGGACTGGTACAAAAAGTCCACTGGAATCGAACATTTCGAACCGCATAAAGATCCTGGCGTTGAATCTGTAACCCGTATTTATAATTATTATAAAAAGAATGGTTTCAAAACACAGGTCATGGGAGCAAGTTTTAGAAATACTGATGAAATTATAGAACTTGTGGGTTGTGATCTTTTAACCATATCCCCTAACCTGCTTGAAGAATTGAAAAACAAAGCCGAACTTGTTCATCATAAACTCAACAAGGAAACAGCAGCAAGAAACGGTGAGCCTATAATTGAAATTGATGAAAAAATATTCAGATGGATGCACAATGAGGATGCTATGGGAACAGAAAAGCTTGCCGAAGGTATTCGTAATTTTACCAAAGATACTTTGCAACTTGAAAATTATATTAAAAATAAAATCGTCAACTGTTAACCCAAATTAAATATTGATTTTCAAACCGTATAATAGCTAATTATTATACGGTTTTTTTATTTCTAAAGGATTATATAGTGAAGAAAAATAACAAATTTAAAATCAGAGTCTTTGAAGAAAATGACAGAAAAGATCTTGTAGAATTGTGGCGGGACTGTGATCTGGTTGTACCATGGAATGATCCGGATAAAGATATTGACATGAAAATTACATATCATCCACAAGGATTGCTTGTAGCAGAAACAAATAATACTTTGGTTGGATCAGTAATGGTTGGATATGAAGGCCATAGAGGTTGGATTAACTATCTTGCGGTGTCCCCTTCTTTGCAAAGAAAAGGTATAGGTAAAGCTTTAATGCAAGCAGCAGAAGAATTGCTAAAATCTATGGGGTGTCCTAAAATAAACTTACAGGTAAGAAATACCAATAAAAATGTTATTGCATTTTATTCACATTTGGGGTATAAAGACGATGATGTTATAGGAATGGGGAAACGCCTTTAAAGGCATTTCCCCTATTCAAAATCAATTCCAGGTATAATCTCTATTTTCATCCGAGTGGCAATAAACATTTGCACAGGTTGCGGTTTCACGGTTCCATTGCAGATTTTCATTAACTTCTGCAGGAAGATTTCCGTCAAGGTGCAATGGATCATCAAAGGATTCAGGTTGATGGTGACACAATTCACAATAAGGAGAAACTGCCATATGTGTTTGGTGTGCACCTACGCCTAAATAAGTAGTTTCAGAATGATCCGCTAAATCCTGTGGAGGTGCGGCATTAAAACCACTTCCATGACAAACATTACAAGATTCAGGACCTTGTTCGCCAGAGTGACAGGTAGTACAACTCGTATTGGTAGTGCCACCGGCATAATCTTCACCATGACACAACTGGCAGGATGACAGATCCCAATACTGGGTTTTTATATATTTTCCATGAGAGACGTCTGTTCCACCAACCCATTCATGGTTCTCAGGATGCGGATAAGATTCGTGACAGGTATAACAGGAAACCTCACTACTACCGCCTTTATAATCCTCACCATGACAATCAGCACAACTTTCAAGATCCCATTCCAGAGCTTTAACAAATGCGCCGTGTCCTTCTTCTGTTGCAGTCAACCATGTATCAGCATGCGGGTATGATTCATGGCAGGTATAACAGGATACGTCACTGGTTCCACCGGCCAAATCTTCACCATGACATGTTTGACACGATTCTGTGTCCCATTCCTGAGCTTTAACATAACTGCCGTGAGAATCATTTGAAGCCATATTCATCCACTCGGAATCATGTGGATAGTTTTCATGACAAGTGTAACAGGAAATATCACTGCTTCCGCCAGCCAAATCTTCACCATGACAAGTTGTACAACTTTCGACAGCCCAATTAACGTTTTTCAAAAATGCACCATGTCCATCTTCAGTTGCTGTAAGCCAGCTATCGTTGTGTGGAAATGATTGATGACATGTATAACAGGAAACATTAGACGTTCCACCAGAATAATCATCACCATGGCAGGATTCACATGATTCAACATTCCAATTTGCAGACTCTACATATTTTCCATGAAACTGTTCAGATTCTGGTTCATTCCACGATGCAAAGTGTGGATATGTTTGGTGACAAGTATAACAGGAAACATCACTGGTACCACCACCGTAATCAGAACCATGACAAGATTCACAAGATTGAATATTGTTTTCATCTGCAAGAATAAATGAGCCATGACTTGCATCCGTTGTACCCATCCAGGTATCCATATGTGGATAATTTGCATGACATTGATAACAAGAGGTTTCACTTGTACCGCCACTATAGTCCTGTCCATGGCAACTCTGGCAATTACCAACAGCATAATCATGAGCTTTTAAATACTTGCCATGAAACAGTTCAGACTCTGACAGTGTCCATGTTGGAAAGTGTGGATAAGAATCATGACAGGAATAACAAGAAATATCGCTTTTCCCACCTTCATAATCCATACCATGACATCTGCTACAGTCATCAAGATCCCAATCATTATCAACAATATAGGCTCCATGATTATTATCTGATCCTAATGCATTCCAGACATCGGTATGCGGATAAGATTCATGACAACTGTAACATGAAACTTTGGATTCACCACCCATAAAATCATTTCCATGGCACGATTTACATGAAACAAGTCCTGAAGTTAGAACTTTGGTGCCGTGAAAATCTGCATTGCCAACTTCGGTCCATGTTTCAGGATGCGATGTTGATGGCGTTGGTACTTTATCGCTTGAACAACCAATAAAGACCAAAGAAATGCCGACCAGAATAAATATTATTTTCTTATACAATTCAGCAGCCTCATTTATAATAATTAATTTAATTCAAATGTCAATTATGAATCAATACATATCCGGTAATGATTATGTCCAATGAATATTGTAATTGTAATGTAACAAAGGTATCCTCCAAATATGAATTGATTATGAATTATTTTTTCAATAAAACTATTTTAGAAAATTCTGATAAACATTTCACAACTTTTAAGATTTATATAAAAAATGCAGTGTATCTAAAGAATGATAATCATAGATCAATATAAAATCAAGCAGATTATGCACTTTTTTCAAGCAACCTGTGAAAAATTCTACAAAACTATTTGATTATTGCATTATTATTCCTTAACATTTATCAGTTGGTTAACAATAGGAAAGGAAAATTATTATGAAAAAGGCGATAATTGTTGTTTTAGGTGCTGTGTTTGCCCTCACTCTCTTGACAACACATGTATCAGCACAAAAAGACCAGGCAAAATACATTGGTGAAAAAAAATGTAACGTTTGCCATAAAAGTGCAAAACGCGGTAACCAACAAAAAGTTTGGATGGAAGGTCCGCATTCAAAAGCTTATGAAGTACTTGCAACAGAAGAAGCAAAAGCAGCAGCAAAAAAAGTCGGTGTTGAAGGTAATCCTCAAGAATCACCCAAATGCTTGAAATGCCATGTTACTGCTTATGAAGAACCAGCATCTGTAAAAGAAGCATCCTTGACTATGGAAGAAGGTATTAGTTGTGAAGCATGTCATGGTCCTGGTTCACTTTATAAATCTTTAAAAGTTATGAAAGCCATGTATGAAGGAACACAAGATTTTGCAGCAGTAGGAGCTATAGAACCAACTGCAGAAACTTGTAAAAAATGTCATAATTCTGAAAGTCCAACATATAAAGAAATGGATTTTGCAGCAGCTATGCAAACAATAGCTCACCCAGTACCTAAATGATAAAACAAATTTGAATACTAGATATCACATCGGGTAAAGAACGCTCATGAAACATCTTGTATTGATAAGACATGCCAAGTCAAGTTGGGATCATCCCAACTTGACAGATTTACAACGTCCTTTAAACAATCGCGGAAAACATGATGCACCGCTTATGGGCAAACGTTTAAAGGAGATGGGCGTTCTACCCGATTTTATTATTTCAAGCCCTGCTGTTAGAGCACACAAGACAGCAAAAAAAATTGCAAAACAAACTGATTACCCCAAGAAAAAAATCTCGCTTTGCAAGGAATTGTATTTAAATGGTATCCATGCAATGTTTAAACAAATTACAAGCCTGGATGAAAAATACAATACGGTTTATCTTGTAGGGCACAATCCTGATATAACTTCACTTGCTTATTTTTTAACAAAACATCGTGTTGATAATATCCCAACTTGTGGCATATTTTATGTAACATTTGAATCGTTATTTTGGCAGGATATTACCGAATCGAGTGGAAAATTTAAGCTTTTTGACTTTCCTAAAAATCAAAAGAATCTCTGATCAATTCTTGAATTTTTAATTGCTTTTCAAAAAAATATATCTTAATTAATCCTGTCAATATTTCAATATTTTTGAATCTTGTTTATTTACTGTTCATCTATATAATAAAGACACGGAGTAAATGATGATACCTGACCGTACAAATGCCTTGAATTTACTAAAAGAACACAATAGTAACATTGCACTAATTAATCATGCACTTGCAGTTGAAGCAACAATGAGATACTTTGCAAAAAAATTCAATCAAGATGAAGACAAATGGGGTATAATTGGACTTGTACATGATCTGGATTATGAAAAATATCCGGAACTCCATTGTCAAAAATCCAAAGAAATTCTTGAGGAACATAACTGGCCGCCAGAATATATTAGAGCAGTTTTATCTCATGGTTGGGAAATTTGCACCGATGTAAAACCTGAAACTGAATTGGAAAAAACACTTTATACCGTAGATGAATTAACCGGATTAATAGCGGCAGTTGCTCTGGTACGTCCTTCAAAAAGCGTTATGGATGTTACGGTAAAATCCGTTAAAAAGAAATGGAAGCAAAAATCCTTTGCTGCAGGTGCAAATCGTGAAATCATAGAAAAAGGAGCTGCAATGATGGAAATTGAAATTAATACACTCATAGAGGATGTTATATTAGCAATGCAAACAGTATCCTCAGAAATTGGGTTATAATTGTTTACATATTTTTACTTGATAAAGAAAAAGAAAATTAGTAATATAGTATTTAATTAAGAAAAGGTAAGGAAATGAGTCAAGTTGTATATAATTCTTCGAAAGAAAATATTGTTAATGTCGAATATAATGATGAAATTAACTGTTTAATTGCAAAATGGTATACAATGATCGCCATTGAGGATCTAGAACCTTGTTACAGAGCAATGGCTAAAATATTACAACAATTTAAACCTCCATGTGTTATTATGGATACAAGCGAAGCCAAGAATACTATAAGAGCAGATGATCTGGAATGGATTGATACATTTTATTTTACACGTGCCGTACATTATGGGGCCAAAGATTTGATCGTAATCCCCCCTACAAGTGCAATAACTAAAGAAGCAATGAAGGATTATATGGATACGGCAGAAAGACAGGGAATTAAAATCCACATTGTTGAAAATTATAATGATGCATTAATAAAGGCCAAAGCTATTTCTGAAGCGAATCTTTAATTTTTCAGAAAAAAATAGCTCGCCTCTTTTAATATGTCAATTTTATTACACAAATTCACATATCGTAAAAATCAGAGGCTTTCATGAAAAAAATTGGGGTGGTTTTAATTGTTTTTATATTTCTGAGTTGTCAGAAAAATAATGAAAACAAAAGTGAATTTCAGGAGATTGAACCAGAGACTTATCATAGCAGTAATGAAAATTCTGATAATTCAAATGCAGTAAAAAATGATGATAATACCAGTAAAACAGATACAGCTGAAACATCATCAGAGCAAATTGTTGAAAAGCTGCCCAAGATCAAACCTGTAGAATACTCTCAGGTTACATCAGAAGCTGACCTTTGGTCTGCATACAATCAGGCACGTGATGAAATCACCCAATATAAAGAAAATGGTGATTTTGATAGTTTATTAATATCTTTAAACAAAGCTGCAAGTATTGCTCAAAAATTAAACAGACCAGATATTGCATCCTGGCAATATAATAATATTGGCTTTTATTCAATTAACGAGTTCAAAAAGAGAACTGATTATGCAAGTAGAATGAAAGACCTTGAAATCATGCCCTATGGGGATGAAAAAGTATTGTATGTTCAGGAAACAAAAGACAAAATTAATTCTGAACTGGATTTGTTAAAATCTGCTCGAGAAAGTTTGTATGATGCTATGGAGTTAAACAATCAATCTCCTGACAAAAACAGAGAAAAAATTATTGACAGTAACCTTCAATTTGTTAACAGTATTTTTGAATTTTTGAATTAAAGATTATCTTTTATGGAATTTATAAACTTGAGCATATTATTAACAGGTATTCTTGTTTTTTGTGCTCGAATCATAGATGTTAGTATTGGTACTCTAAGAACGATATCAATAATCAGGGGCAAAACCAAGATAGCTTTTGTATTAGGTTTTTTTGAAATCAGTATGTGGTTACTTGTTCTTTCTACAGTACTGGATAAGGTAATGAATTATCCAATCATTGCGCTGTTTTATGCATTTGGATTTTCAACAGGTAATGTAGTAGGTATATTGATTGAAAAAAGACTTGCTATGGGTCAAATTGTTATGCGTATTATAACCTCACAGCATGGTGAGCTTTTAGCGTCTGAAATCCGCCAAGAAGGTTTTCCGGTTACAACCGTTGACGGCGAAGGTGCAAAAGGAAATGTGCTTATATTGTTTATTGCGTGTGAACGTAAAAATTTAAAAAGAATCATCCCGATTATAGAAAAACATACTCCTGAAGCATTTTACGTAATAGAACATGCTGGATCTATTAGTAAAGTGTACAATCCTTCAAACGTCCCCCGCACCGGTTGGCGTGCAATTTTAAAGAAAAAATAAATTATTGTGAAATATTCACAACTGTTTTTTAGTTATTTGTGTAAACAATTTAACTACTATGCTCAAATATGAAAGGGCCAACATGTCTAATTCTGTATTGACCAATAATCTTGGCTTCCCAAGAATAGGTGCAAAACGCGAACTCAAAAAAGCCACTGAAGCATATTGGTCTAATAAAATTGATTCAAATGAATTATTAGAAACCGCTTCTTCATTAAGAAAATTAAACTGGAATACACAAAAAAAAGCAGGCATTAACCTCATCCCATCAAATGATTTTAGTTTTTATGATCAGGTATTGGATATGACATGCACTTTGGGTGCAATCCCTTCCCGCTTTAATTGGGACCAAAACAATATTGATCTTGATCTTATGTTTACCATTGCCAGAGGATTATCAAAAATTGGGACAAGCAATGACAAAGCAACATATGCCAGTGAAATGACAAAATGGTTTGATACCAATTACCACTATATTGTTCCTGAATTAACATCCAATATGGATTTTAAACTTGCTTCTACAAAAATTTTCGATGAATTTCAGGAAGCCTTATCTGAAGGAATTAAAACCAAACCCGTTCTTGTAGGACCTGTTACTTATTTAAAGATGGGAAAAGTATTTGGTGATGATGCTGCTACTTTTAATAGATATTCTCTGTTAGATAAAATGTTGCCTGTTTATATTCAGATTTTACAAAAACTTGAAGAAATGGGTGCTGAATGGGTACAAATTGATGAACCCATTTTTTCACTAGACCTCACTAAAGAAGAACTTGAAGCTTTAACCAAAACTTATAAAGTACTTGCAGGTTCAGTCAATAAATTAAAGTTAATGGTAGCCAACTATTTTGGTGAAATAAGAGAAAATCTTGCAGTATTTTTATCATTACCTGTTTCTGCTCTTCATGTAGATGCAGTTAGAGGCAAGAAAGAAATTGATACTGTAATTGAATCATTTCCTGAAAACAAAATTTTATCCATTGGTATTGTGAATGGTAGAAACATTTGGAAAAATAATTACAATACTTCTTTATCTGTTCTGGAAAAAGCAAAATCAGCTTTGGGAGTTGATAATATAATGGTTGCTCCCTCCTGCTCCATGATTCATTCTCCTGTTACTATTGCTAATGAAAGCAAGTTAGATGCAGAATTATTAAACTGGATGTCTTTTGCCACTGAAAAACTTGATGAAATTGTAACACTCGCAAAAGCAACATCCGGAGAAAATGTTCAGGAAAAATTGAAATTGAACAAAGCTGCTAACGACTCTAGAAACAGCAGTACGCGTATTCACAACAAAGCAGTAAAGGAACGCTGCGCTAAAGTATCCAAAGCGGATCTTGAACGCTCTTCTGAATTCGAGAAACGTCGTCAGATACAGCAATCCAGCTTAAACTTGCCAGCATTTCCAACAACCACTATTGGATCATTTCCGCAAACTCCGGAAATCAGAAAAATGCGAGCGCAACTTCGCAAAAATGAAATTACCCAAAAAGAATATGATGAATTTATTAAAACTGAAATTCAAGACACCATAAAGAAACAAGAAGACCTGGATATTGATGTACTGGTCCATGGTGAATTTGAACGTAATGATATGGTTGAATATTTTGGTGAACAACTGGATGGATTTGTATTTTCACAATTCGGATGGGTACAAAGCTTTGGCAGTCGCTATGTCAAGCCCCCCATTATCTTTGGTGATGTATCCAGACCGGCACCTATGACTGTTGAGTGGACTGAATATTCTCAATCTTTGACTGACAAACCAGTTAAAGGTATGTTAACAGGTCCTGTTACAATTCTTCAATGGAGTTTTGTAAGAGATGATCAGCCTAGAAGTGAAACCACTAAACAAATCGCTCTTGCCTTAAGAGATGAAGTTGTAGACCTTGAAAAAGCAGGAATTAAAGTTATTCAAATTGATGAACCTGCTATACGAGAAGGGTTGCCTTTGCGACAATCAGATTGGCCGGAATATCTTGAATGGGCAGTAGACAATTTTAAACTCTCTGCTTCAGGAGTTCAAGATGAAACACAAATTCACACGCACATGTGTTACAGTGAATTTAACGATATGATTGAATCCATTGCAGCTTTGGATGCAGATGTTATATCAATCGAATCATCACGCTCCAAAATGGATCTGCTGGATGCATTTGTTGATTTCAAATATCCAAACGAAATTGGTCCGGGTGTATATGATATCCATTCTCCAAGAATTCCAAATGTGGATGAAATGGAAGACCTGCTTGTTAAAGCACAAAATTATATTCCCAAAGAACATATTTGGGTTAATCCCGATTGTGGATTAAAAACCCGAAGATGGGAAGAAGTTATGCCTGCCCTTTCAAATATGGTAGAAGCAGCTAAGCGACTTCGGAAATAAATAAATATTACTTTTAAAAATGCCAAATCTGCTTTGATTTGGCATTTTTTTTTATTTTATATTTGATTGCAAATTGTAATTTGTTATTTTAAATCAAATTTAATTTCGGAGGGTTAAATGGAAAAACATATTCATCTATTAAGTATTTTGTACATTGCTTTTAGTATTATGGGTGTTTTAGCTGCACTCGTTGTATTTGTTATTATTACAGGTGGTGGCATTTTATCAGGTGATGATCAGGCACTGTTCATTACAAGTGCTGTTGGTACAACATTATCCACAATTATTTTTATTTTTTCCATTCCTGGAATCATTGGTGGTTACGCATTGTACAAAGGAAAAAACTGGGCCCGTATTCTTGTTATGATTCTCGCAGCATTCAATCTGTTCAATATTCCTTTAGGTACCATACTGGGTGTTTATACTTTTTGGGTCCTTTTACAGGAAGAATCCATGAGCTACTTTGATAAAACACTAATCACAGATGAAGAGCCGGTCGCATAAGTATTACAATTTTTAGTCATTATTTTGGTTTTCAATAGGGGGATTTAATTCCTTTAATGCCTGGTTCATTTCTTTAATTTTTTCTTCATTCAGTTTTTTTATTTTCTCCTGTAATTCCCGAGTGTTTATTTTTACATTTTTCAAATCATTTTCAATTGCATTTTCAATTTGCTTCATAAAATCAGGGTCGTTAAATTGGTCCTGAACAATTGATAACTGTGCCTCATAATCTTTATTATTTACCATTACAGAATCTAAATGCTGCTGCATGAGTTTTATATCTTTATTTAATTGATCAAAATCAATTGTATTAATTTTTGTCCTGAATGCACGTATTGAATTGTTAATAGACACTGTATCTATTGAATCAAAGTCAAACTTGAAATTATTCATCAAAGAATCAATTTTTAAATCTGACATATCAAAATTAAAATTAAAAGAATCCATTTTAACTTTTACATTTAATAAAAGACTGTCAGATATGAATGATAAAGAGTCCATGTCTATATTCAAATCTTCTAGTCTAACATCTAAATTTTCAATCAAGCTGTCAAATTTTAAATGATTAAAATTTACTTGAAAATTATTTATTATGCTGTCAAATTTAATTGAATCAAATTTCACATCAATGTTAGATAGTTGAATATTAAAATCATCCAACAATGAATCATTAAAATCTGAATGAAAATTATATTTACTGTGGGTTAAAGAATCAGATTTAGAGTTATTGGTAACACTCGGCTCCATTATAATATCATTTGGATCATCATCTTTCTCTACTAGAATCATTTCATCCGGTTGATTTTGCAAAACCAAATCCGGACTTTCCTCACTTTGTACATTATCTGTAACGTTATTATCAATTTCTGATTGAGCATTTGCTGAAAATATACACAATCCAATTATAAACAAAGCAAGCAGTAACATCTCACCAAGCCTGTTACTTTCCATGACAACAGGATTTGTAATTCGTTTTATCCGTTTAAATATTTGATTGTTATTTTTCATTGCAGCCATTGCCATTGAAGGAGATGACAAATTAAATTCATATAATTTTTCAAGAGAACGCGCGTAACAAAGAGAATCAGAAACAACAGCAATTGCCTTGTCGTCACAGCACTTTTCTCTCTCCTGTTCAATTATTGATGCAAACCACCAATAAACCGGATGATAGAAAAACAGAGGTTTAATAAAAGAAATGACAATATTCATCAAATAATCATTTCTTAATATATGTGCAAGTTCATGTGCAATAATAGATTCAATTTGTTTAGATGAGAATCCGGTAAATACACCAACAGGGAGCAATATTACAGGTTTCAAAAAACCAATAACCATGGGCACACGTACTTTTGACGATTCAAATACATTAAAATTCTTCAAGATATTCATTTGTTTTGCAACAGATTGAAATACCTTAAATAATTCAGGACTCACATTTATTAAATTTCGTGATTTTAGATAATGAACTGTGATCAAATCTTGTGTTATAAGGATAAGATAAATGACCACCCCGAACAACCATGCCAATGTAATGAATGGCAAAAAGGGTTGAACATTCATTAATAAAGATGAAAAGACATCAGGTGTATTGGAAACCAGATTGTGACCAGTATTCAAAACTTGAACATGATTTGTATGTGATAATGCATGAAAAGCACGATGAATATCATGATATGAAATAAAAAAAGTTATAACTGATGTAACAAACATGAAAAACAGGGCTGAAACTGCTATATTATATTTCATTTCAGGACGTTCATTTTTGATAAATATCATAAAAACGCCAGCTAAAAATCCAATTATTATACCTTGCCAAATAGAATTCATTAAGGTCCAACCAATTGCATAAGCAATGGGTGTAGAAAAAATAGTCAAGTTAATCATGATTCTCTCCTTCGAGCTGATCAAGGTATTGACGAATTTTATTGAGTTCATTTTGAGAACGGGTTCCACTACCCAATGCCTGCATAACCAATTTAAATGACGAACCATCAAATGCAGTTTTCACCAATTTGTCCAATAAATCCTGACGTGTTTTTTGCTGTTCAATAGATACTGTATAATAATGGACTTTACCCTGCTTTATACGTGTAAGAAAACCTTTTTGATGCATGATCTGCATTATTTTTAATGTAGTTGTATACCCCACTTTTTTTTCCTGATTTAGGAGATCATTAATCTCCCGGACAGTTCGTGGACTTTTTTCCCATAATAATTTTAAAATCTCTAATTCAGAATCTGTTGGTTTGTATTCACTCATAATTTCTCCCAAATTAATACGAATTATTTCGTAGTTAATATTTAATACGAAGCTCTTCGTAAAAAGTTCCAAAATAAAATTACTTTTTTTATTTTAGGGTAAATTTACTTATATTGTTAAAATTATAATAATTCAAGAATGAGAAAAATGCATATAAAAAGTATTACAGTAGATCCTACAAACTTTCCTAAAGAAGACTGTTATCCTTTTAACATTAATTTATTCAAAGAACGGATTACTGTTCCTTTTAAATCTAATGTTACATTTTTTGTTGGAGAAAATGGCTCAGGGAAAAGTACAATTCTAAAAAGTATGGCAAAAAGAGCCGGAATATATATCTGGAAAGGTATTGAAAGATCAAGGATAGATAATAATCCTTATGAGGAAATGCTTTATCAATATATTGACATGCCCTGGAACAATGGTGTAGTACAAGGATCCTTTTTTTCATCTCAACATTTCCATAATTTTAGTCAAATTGTTGATGAATGGAGCTCAATGGATTCTGGAGTATTGGATTATTTTGGTGGCAAATCATTAATGACTCAATCTCATGGACAATCTATTTTGTCTTATTTCAGCGCCAGATATGAAAAAAGAGGAATTTATTTTCTTGATGAACCGGAAACAGCGCTTTCCCCTTCAAGTCAGATATTATTCATTAAACTGTTGCAAAAAATAATTAAAAGTGATAATGTTCAAATGGTAATTGTATCGCATTCTCCCTTGTTACTTGCTTGCCCAGGAGCTGATATTTATTCTTTTGATACACCAGGTGCCAGTAAAATCAATTACAAAGAAACAAGCTATTACCAGGTATATAAAAAGTTTTTAAATAATCCGGAAGAATATATTAAAAATTGATATTAAATTAATATCAAAGGTAAATTATGCCAACAACAATTAGTGTATATTCTATCCCTCCACTTATCAGCATGGTGTTTCTCTTTTCTCTTTCTATTGTTTCATATTTTTCGGGAAAAGGAGGATCACAATGGAAAATGCTTTCAATTTTCAGCTTGCTCCTTGGTATGGCTACCTTGTTTACTTTTCTTGCAACACGCAAAGAAATGACAATCTCTGAAGAGCATTTAAGAATTGTCCCCCTGTTTGCAATATTTTCCATCATATTTGCTATCATGTATTCCAATATATTAACTGGTAAAGGACAATTCAAAGTTGTAAAATTATTTGGTAAAAATATACCTGTATGGTTTTACTTTTTATTGGGTTTGATCTTATGGTCAATTACACTTTATATTCTTAAAGAAACCCATTTATTTATAAACAATATCGAACGCATCAATGCTACCAAATTTCAAATAAAATTTGGTCCCATCTCTATATTGTTTTTGTTTATACTGGTTACAGGTTTAGGGAAAATATTATTTTCACTCAATACCGCTTTTAGAAAAACCAAAGATAAAATTTTTAGAGAATATCTCTTTTTAAATATAATTGCATTTCGAATCATATATGGTTCGGTAATTTCATTAATCTACATACTCCCCCTTTTTAGAATTAATTGGCAAATATATGTATTTTTCGCTTTTCCCATCGGTGTAGTTATTTTTTATGTCGCTATACTCCGATATCAATTTGGAATGGTTGAAGAATTAAATGAAAATCTGGAAACCAAGGTTAAAGAAAGAACCACAGAGCTTGAAAACACACAATCCTTACTGGTGGAATCTAAAACAATGGCTTCAGTGGGTCAACTTGCAGCTGGTATTGCTCACGAAATCAATAATCCCATTGGCGCTGTAAAAAGTATGCAGCAATCCGTTAAAAGTGCAACGGATAAACTGGAATCTCTTATTAAAGAAAATTACAATAATGAAAATGATAATCGTGTAGATAATTACTTTAAAGTATTACGCGAAGCCAATCGTGTGACCGAAGATGGTACAAGAAGGATTACAGAAATTGTTAAAGCAATGCGTAACTTTGCAAATCTTGATGAAGCAGAAACACAATTATTTGATGTACATGAAGGTCTGGAAGATACAATTCGATTAGTGAAAAGCGGTCTGGATAAAAACATAGAAATTATCACAAAATTCAACAAGGTACCAAAAATTCTATGCTCCCCTGCTAAACTGAATCAAGTCTTTTGGAACATCATGTTAAATGCAAAGGAAGCAATTATATCTTCTGGCGCCATCACAGTATCTACAAATTCAGATCAAAAAAATGTTATTATAACGTTCAAAGATACAGGCAGAGGTATCTCCAAAGACGACCTGGAACATATTTTTGAACCTGGTTTTACAACAAAGAGTTCAGGTATTGGTACAGGACTTGGACTATCGATATGTTATAAAATTGTTTGTGAACATAATGGCAATATTAATGTTAATAGCAAACCAGATCAGGGAACCGAGATAATATTAACCTTTCCTATTAAAAAATAATTAAACCAATTATATAAAATAAATACTCTTGATTAGTTGTTTAGATAATACAAAACAATAATCAGGAGGTTCTATGAAAATTTCCATTATTGGCACCGGAGCAGTAGGAACAGCACTGGGAAAACGCTGGTCTGCAATGAACCATGAAATTACATTTGGTTCAAGGAATCCAAAATCCCCCAAGGTACTCTCTTTATTAAAAGAATGTAACAATAGTATAGCAGTAGACATTGATAAAGCCGCATCACAATCAGAGGTAATTGTTCTAGCTACACCCTGGTCATCTACCTTGAACACAATAGAAAAACTTGGAAAGCTTGATAAAAAGACTATTGTGGACTGTACAAATCCTTTAAATTCAGATCTCACTTTAATCGAATTTGAAAATTGTAAATCTGCTGCAGAAATTATTGCTGACAGAGTTCCCCAAGCAAATGTTGTCAAAGCATTCAACTCAACAGGTTCCGGAAATATGATGGATGCCATGTTTGGTATTGAACAAGCGACCATGTTTATCTGTGGCAACGATAAAAACGCTAAAAAGACAGTAAAATTATTAGCGATTGAATTGGGTTTTGAAGTTATTGATGCCGGTGAGATTGATGCAGCAAGAAATTTAGAAGCTCTTGCAATGTTATGGATAAGTTTAGCATACAAAGAACAACTTGGTCCCAATATTGCATTCAAGTTGTTAAAAAGATAAATTTAAATAAAATTCAAAGATATTAAGACTATCATTATTATTCGTACTAGTAATGTAAGTAAAGCTAAGGATAGAAATGTATTCAAAAATCCATTAGCACCAATATATATAACAATTAAAGCAGGAATAAAATATCCAATAGCATCACCCATATGGGTAATTTGGAAACCTATATTATAAAGGATATTTTCCATTAAATACATAAACACAAAGCTTGATAATAAAGTTAAAGCAAAAACACGTTTACCAAACATTATAGTAAACCGGGAAACAAATCGTTCGGTAAGCCAAGTATAAATCGTAGCAAATACGATCAAAAGCAAATGAACAGGATCTCCCCAATAATAAGCAAAGTATCCAGGGACAATTAATCCGGCTGCTGATAACCCGGTTAATTCGGAAATGAAAACAGCAAGAACAAGACTAATACCAATAGACTGTAGCAGTAGAGACATAATTGATCCTAATTAATATATAAACGATTGAAACTTTATAAGTTAAAACATTCCTTGCTTTATTCAAATATTTTTTTTACATTTATAATTGAGTCTGCGAGAAATAAAATAGATATCATAACAAATCAAAGGAAAAAGTTATGTCCGAATCCAAGTCATATGCTGTGGGACAAGAAATTGAAGCAATGTGCGGAAAATGTAAAGATGCCACAGTACATGTCATCGAAGTAATCAAAAGCGACAAACCTTATAAAGCCCTTTGTAAAAGTTGTAACAGTTCTCATCGATATCGTTCACCTGACCTTGAAACAAAAACAACAACAAAGAAAAGCAGTACTACTAAAAAAACTGCTACCAAAGCCGCTTCCAAAACTCCCGAACAGAGAAAATGGACCCGTCTATGTAACAAGGTTGATACCGATAATCCCGAAGAATACGAGATGACGAAATCCTTTACAGAACATGATGCAATTAACCATGCAAAATTTGGACTAGGTGTTGTCAAAGAAATTGTAAATAATTCGAAAATGAGTGTTGTATTTGAGGACGGAGAAAGAGTTCTCGTACAAAATCGTTAAATACATTAAAAAAAAGCCGTTGAAATTTTCAACGGCTTTTTTTTTAATTCGTGTATAAATATCGTTTTATCTTTTTTGTTGGTGTCTTTTCAAATTCTTCTCGTTGTTCAACTATATTGTGAATCCTGCTATAAGATGCAACTTTGGTATTAACATCCTTTCGAATTGTCTCCAAAATATTTTTCAACAAATCTGCGGCATCTTTTTCATTCATTTCATAATAATTATGATCTTTATCAATAGCATCAAAATCAAGATATGCTTTTGCCACTACCTTGCCTTCTTTTTCATATACCAGGGCTTCTAAAACATAAGTATTTTCTGACATATGAAATTCAATTTCTTCCGGATAAATATTTTCACCGCTTGGGCCAACAATCAGATTTTTTGAACGACCTTTGATAAACAGGTAACCCTTGTCATCAATAATACCCTTGTCACCGGTTATCAACCAGCCATCTTCTGTAAAAGTGTTTTTAGTGGCTTCTTCATTTCTGTAATATCCCTTCATAATATTGGGACCTTTGGCCGTTATCTCACCAATACCAGTATTGGGATCAGGATCGTAAATATTAAGCTCTACTTCTGGAACGATTATTCCGGCAGAACCAATAACGCCTTTTCCAGGAGGATTCACTGTTAATAATGGGGCAGTTTCAGTTAATCCATAACCACAAATATAAGGGAAACCACCTTCTGTTAAAAAGTTTTCTACATCAATAGGAGTAGCAGCACCTCCAAAAACCATAAAACGCAATTGTCCACCAAATGCTTTGTATAATTTCTTACCGGCAACTTTGTTAATCACCTTGCGCATAGCGGGTATTTGATACAAACGATTTGCAACGGGTTTAGATTTGATTTCGGACAAGACCTTCTTTTTATAAATCTTGTCCATAATCAAGGGTACGGATAAAAGTATAGTAGGTTTGATTTTAGCAACCGCTGGAAGAAGGGTTTGCGCTGTAGGTAAACCTTTAATGTAATACATTTTACTACCGGCAGAAAATGGTGCAATAAAACCACAAGTACATTCATATGAATGAGAAATGGGTAAAATAGATAATAATCTATCATTTGTACGGATATCAATTACCATTCTAGCAGAATAAGCATTTGATATAATTCCACGATGGGTCAACATTACACCTTTAGAGTGCCCTGTTGTGCCAGAAGTATAGAGGATTTCTAAAAGATCGTCTTCGTTAATTTCAATGTCATCCAGATTATATTTATCCGACTTTAAAGTGGAAGTATCTTGCAATTCTGTAAAAGTATTGATCTTGTATCCCTTGAGACCAAGTTTTTTATCATCAATGGCGATTACGTTTTCAAGTGTTTTGAAATCCGTATCGACAACTTTATGAGCAAGTTTACTAGAAAGCACTAAAACTTTGGCACCAGAATTTCTAATAATATGATGAACTTCATTTTTATGAAAATCCGGTAAAACAGGTACTACTACTGCTCCTGCCAAAGCAGCTATTGCAAAATAGGAAATGCCCCAACGAGGAGAATTCTCACTTAGAATGGCAACCCTGTCTCCCTTTCTTACGCCTAATGCAAGTAATGATTTGGCCATTCTGGAAGCCTGGTTTCCAAAATTTTTATAGGTTATGGATTCTTCATCCACAAAACCCATAGCAATTTCATTGGAATACAAGTTGATAGTGTTTTTGAAAATCTCTTGAAGAGTTCGCTTTTCAGGGAAATCCATGGTGTTTCTCCTTGAATTGTGTTTAATGCTTAGAGATTTAAACGTTGTTTTATTATATTGATAAATATGAATAATATTCATCAAGTGCAATAAAAAAAACCGATATTCAGTATTAATACCGGTTTTTTTATTTAAAACTTTTTTTTTAAAACCTAATTTGCACGCTTTTCTTCAATTCTGGCAGCTTTACCACGCAAACTACGAAGATAGTACAATTTGGCTCTTCTAACTTTACCAATTCTCAAGGTTTCGATTTTAGCAATATTGGGTGAATGGAGTGGGAAAATACGTTCAACGCCTACACCATTTGAAATTTTACGAACGGTAAACATTTCATTTACACCTGAACCTTTGCGATTGATCACTACACCCTGAAAAACCTGGATTCTTTCTTTATCCCCTTCAATAACCTTAACGTGTACATTTACTGTATCACCGGCTTTGAATACAGGAATATCAGATTTTGTTTGAGAAGCGGATACCGCATCCAATTTGTTCATTTCAAGCCTCCTTTACAAAGAGGGTTATATATTTCACTTTTAATTAACATATTTATTGTATAGATCTGGACGTTTTTCCTTTGTCACATTTAGTGACTTTTCCTGTTTCCAGGCATCAATAAGTTTATGATTGCCTGAAAGTAACACTTCCGGTACTTTTTGACCTTCATATTCAGAAGGCCGTGTATAATGAGGATGATCAAGCAATCCGGTTTGAAAAGAATCAGTATCTGCTGAATCAAAATCGCCTATTACACCCGGCAGCAACCGGGTAACGGCATCAATTATACACATGGCGGCAAGTTCACCACCAGTAAGCACATAATCACCAATTGACACTTGTTCAGTAACAAAAGTATCTATTACCCGCTGATCAATACCTTTATAATGGCCGCAAAGAAAAACCATCTTATCACGTAAAGAAAATTCTACAGCTTTACTTTGATTAAAAGTATCGCCAGCTGGTGTCATCAAAGTGACCGGAGTATCTAAAAGATCAAAACGTTCCTGGATATCTTTGAAACATTTGAACAAGGGCTCTGGTTTCAAAATCATTCCAGCTCCACCACCATAAGGATAATCATCAATCTGCTTGTATTTATCTTCAGCATAATCTCTGATATTGTGAATATAAAGGTGCAACAGTCCCTTAGACTGTGCTTTTTCTATTATACTCTCCGTAAGTGGGCCCGTTAAAATTTTGGGCAAGCCTGTAATTACATGTATTTCCAAAGCACTCTATTGTTCTAATAAACCTTCAACCGGTTTTATTGTAATCACACCGGCTGAATTATCAACATTATCAATAAATTCATCAATAACAGGAATCAGAATTTCTTTATCATCTTTATGGATCACAAACATATCACTAGCTGGATATTCATACACATCATCTAGTGTACCAACAACCTCGCCTGAATCTGTTTTAACAGTATATCCTATTAATTCAAAATAATAATAGGAGCCTTCATCTAATGGCAAGCACTCTGATCGCGGAATCTCTATGAAAAGACCTCGTAAAGTTTCAGCATCATTTCTTGACTCTATATTATCAAAAGAAATGATCAACTGTTTATTACCATACTGAATACCAGATATCTGATAAATTTCTCTTTCAGTATCTGATTTGGCAAGATAAACAGATTCTAATAGCTTGAATCTTTCAGGATCATCAGTAATTGGCTCTACTTTAACAGCACCACGTATACCATGAGGTTTTGTAACTCGGCCAATGACAACATATTCCGGCAAATCTGATTTAGAAACTGACTGATCCAAAAGAATAAATCCTACCTGCTACTATTCTTCAACTTTATCTTCAGATTCAGCATCAGCTTCAGGTTCTTCAGCAGGTGCTTCTTCAGCTACTTCTTCTGCTTCAGCTTCTGCTGCTGCAGCAGCGGCATCAGCTTCTGCCTGAGCTTTCTCTTCTGCTTCTTTTTTAGCAACTTCATTTTCAACTTCACGCTGCTTCATAGCTGCCATAGCTTCTTTACGTTTGGTACGGTCTTCCTGTTGTTGACGCCATTTTGCCAATTCTTTTTCAATTGCATCGGCATCAAGACCTTGTTTTTTCAGGTCCCATTCAAGCAAAATACCTTTACGGCTCATAAAACTTTTAACAGTATCTGAAGGAATTGCACCTTTTTCAAGCCAGGATATTGCTTTTTCTTTATCTATTACAATTTCAACCGGATCGCTTACAGGATTATAATGACCTATTTTATCAAGGTATTCACCATCACGACGTTTGCGGGAATCAATTGCCACGATTCGATAATAAGGCAATTTTTTTCTACCCATCCGGGTTAAACGTAATTTAACTGACAAGCTGTAGTACCTCCATTTTAAAATCCAAACGGCATGCCCATGTTCATCTTGCCGCCCTTTTTATTCATCATTTTCATCATTTTTTGCATGGTTTCGAATTGCTTCAGCACACGATTAACATCTTGAACAGATGTTCCGCTGCCAAGTGCAACACGTTTACGTCTACTTCCATTCATAACGGTTGGACGTCTTCGTTCATCACGCGTCATGGAATTAATAATAGCCTCAACCTTGACCAAAGCTCGATCGTCAACCTGGACCTGGCTTAAAGCTTTATTTTGCATTCCGGGAATCATTGCCAAAATATCTTGCAAGGGTCCCATCTTTTTGATCTGCTGAAGCTGGTCTTTAAAGTCTTCGAGGGTGAACTCTTGCCTGCGCAATTTACGTTCAAGTTTTAAAGCCTTTTCTTCATCAACAGCATCTTGTGCTTTTTCTACCAGAGTAACAATATCACCCATTCCCAAAATACGGGAAGCCATTCTGTCGGGATAGAAAACTTCAAGCTGATCAAATTTTTCACCGATACTGGTGAACTTTATTGGTTTACCAGTAACAGCCCGAATGGATAATGCCGCACCACCTCGTGAGTCACCATCCATTTTGGTTAATACAACACCGTCAAAATCCAATTTTTCTAAAAAGGTTTTTGCGGTATTTACAGCATCCTGACCAGTCATCCCATCTGCAACGAACAGGATCTCATCCGGATTAACTGCATTTTTAATATTTAAAAGCTCTGTCATCATTTCGTCATCTATATGAAGACGGCCTGCGGTATCAATAATGACAGTATCTTTAATATTCTTGCGAGCAAACTCTACAGCATTCTTACAAATTGCTACAGCGTCTTTACTTTCTTCAGAATAGGTAGTATTATTGGTTGCTTTTCCAACAACTTTTAACTGTTGAATAGCGGCAGGTCGGTAAATATCAGCAGCAACAAGCATAGGATTGCGACTTTTAGATCGTAAATGCATGCCTAACTTGCCTGCAAATGTAGTTTTACCAGATCCCTGCAAACCGACTAACATTACTACACCGGGAATTCTATTTGAAAACTGAATCTGAGAGTTTTTACTTCCCATCAGTTTTGTCAACTCGTCATGAATTATTTTAACAACTTGTTGACCCGGGGTAATACTTTTTACTACCTCCTGCCCAATGGCTCGTTCCTGAACATCTGCAATAAATTGCTTGGCAACTTTATAATTCACATCTGCTTCAAGCAATACACGACGCACCTCACGCATGGTTTCGGAAATATTCTTTTCCGAAAGTTTACCATGCCCTTTCAGCTTGCGTATTACGCCATCAAATTTTTCAGAAATTTCATTAAACATTTATTATCCAAAAACGATTTCAGAACCACAAAAGCTAATAAACTTAATAAAATTTTTTGTTTAGTGCAAGTTTTTTTTACAATAGTAAACTTAAATTACATTTTTGGCATGATTGAATTTGGAAAATTCCCCGAATTATTTAATATTTAATTCTTTTATCCATTGTATAATGGTTTCCGTACAATCACGGAAAATATCACTAATAATTTTTCCAATTTTTACAGGATCATATATTTGCGGTTCACGTAATGAAAAATAATCAATCTTTAAAGGATTTGCGGGCACAAAATCCCCCTCACTCCTCAATGTCTCAAATGGTAGGCAATACCAAACCCAATAATATTGGGGAAATTTAACCAAATTTATATATAATGAAGTATGGGGTACATTTGACATTGTATTTTTAAAGAAAATTTGTAATGCCTTACTCTGCTCTATATTAAAATCCGGATTATTCAATTCCAGAAACTTTTGAAATTCCGTATTTACAAAATAAGACATGATCGAAAGATTGACGGGTTCCGTTCGAAAAACAGAAATGGCTGGATTTGAAAAATCTTTAATAAAACCATCCGTAGAATCTAGTAACACCTTTAGTGCATTCTCGAATGTATTTTCTGTTACCAGTTTTTTGGTTTTCACAACAGGTTTTATTTGATTTTTATGATATAACGCATTTACATTTTGTGAATTAACCATCATGGTATCATTCTTATCAACCTGAGGATCTATTTCGTTGGGAGCAGCTTTTTCAATTTCAATTTTAGGAGTAAACTGACGTTTCTCCTTGTACGGTGCCAGACATACTACTACGGGGTGATTAAAAGAAGATCTTACAATAGGCGTTTGTTGCTGCCCGTTATCTCTGCACCAATCATTAACATTAATTTTAACATAATCCGCCACAAGGTCCCAAAAAATATTGCCTTCTTTTTCAACTAATCCACTCAATGCATTATTTAGATAATAACTAAAAACACCCTGCTTGTGTATAATTGATTCATGTGCATATTCACCCGGTGAACACGATATAAAAGTAGCATGTCCCGGATAGTTCTCGGTAAAGCCGGCAAGATTATTTTCAGTCATTTTTGAAATTAAAGTACGCCCCTGGGCAAAGTGGGTACGGCATACATCAAAAATTCTAAAAACCTGATCACATTTTGAATTTTTTAATAGATCATAAATTTCTGAAAGAGAGATTGCTGAACTCAGTAAATAATCAAGTTGCGTATCAGAAGCAATTAAATAAGGTCTACCTAAAATATCAACTGCGTGACCGGAAAAATAGAATAAAATAGAATCACCTTCCTGTGCCAGTTCAGCAACGCGCTTAACAACTGAAAGTATATTTTCACGGGTTGGTGAAGCATAAATATGTTCAGAACCTTTATCTTGAGCCGAAAGCAAAAAGACTTTTTTAAAGGAATACCCCCCTTCTTTCAACACAGCAGACATTCGATAAGCATCATTAAATGCATAAGAAAGGGGTTTAATGCTGTCAGAATAAGCAGGAACTCCAATGAGGATTGCATATTTATTATGTAACGTAATCATTCAGTATTCTACTCTTCAATATGATCTGCAATTAATACTTTTTCCACCACTCAACACGTTCAAGCGCATTTCGGGCCAATTCCATTAAATGTTTAAATCGAAAGGGTTTTGGAAAATAATAATCAAAACCGGCTTCAAGACATTTTTTTTGATCAAACAGATCTGTATACCCTGTCATAGCAACAATATAAGCATGTGGTTTTAATTTTTTCATTTCCTGACATATATCAAAACCAGATAACCCGGGCAGGCGTACATCCAGAAACACAACCAGATACTCATCCCTTTTAAAGATTTCAATTGCTTCTTCGCCTGTGCCCACAGCGGTTACAAAAAATCCCGCATCCTTGAAGGTTATCTCAAGAATCTCTCGGATTTCCTTTTCATCATCAACAACAAGAATTTGTTTACGCATTACCATTCAATATTTTTTAATTCATCCTTTTTTTATTAATATAAAAAAAAAAGGTGAAATTCAATACTTAATATTCCATTTTTAAAATCATTTAAAAACTTGCAATTCAATTTGTGAATATGTATATTTACAAGGTTTAGGAAATATTAAATAGCATATGGTGACGAGATGGACCCCCTATTTATTTCTTCTATTATTGCGTTAGCTGGATTAGGTTTTTTATTTGGTGCCGGACTTGCTTTCGCTTCAAAAAAATTCGCAGTTGAAGTGGATCCCAAAGTTAGTTTAATTATTGAAACACTTCCTGGTGCAAATTGTGGTGCATGCGGCCAACCCGGATGTAATGCTTATGCAGAAGCAGTTGCAAGCGGAGCTGTACCTCCCAACAAATGTACACCTGGTGGACAAGCTGTTGCAGAAAAAATTTCAGACATTCTGGGTCTGGCGGTTGAGCTTGAAGATCCCAAAGTTGCGGTTGTACAATGCCAGGGCAGCAAAGAACTGGCTGAAGAAAAATTTATTTATGATGGAATTGACGATTGTAACGCTGCAGTACTTGTTGGCGGTGGTCAAAAAGCTTGCAAGTATGGCTGTCTTGGATTAGGTTCATGTGTTAAGGCTTGTCCTTTTGATGCAATGCACATGGATGCTAACGGTTTACCCGTTGTTGATGAAGAAAAATGTACAGCTTGTGGAATCTGTGTTTCTACCTGTCCTAGAGGTATAATGGCACTGATACCCAGAAAACAAAATGTTTATTTGGGATGTATCTCTCAAGATAAGCTGAAAGCTGTAAAATCTGTCTGTAAAGTGGGCTGTTTTGGTTGTAAAATTTGTACAACACCCAAAGTTACTCCCTCTCAGGCAATTGAAATGAACGGAAATATACCTGTCATTAAAGATATTAACAGTGAAGAATTATATAATGCCGTTAAAAAATGCCCGGCAAAATCATATGTAATACGAGACGAGGCATTGGTACCGGCAGAAGAAACAAACACAGAAACAAACTAGAGGATAATTAAAATGAGTGAACAGCTTTTTGATAAAGTTGAACAAGTGATTGATACAATCAGGCCCGCATTGATGGCTGACGGTGGAAATGTAGAGTTGGTTGAAGTATCTGACGGCATAGTCAAAGTTAAATTGCAAGGTGCTTGCGGTACATGTCCTATGGCCCAAATGACATTAAAGATGGGCATTGAAAGAGAAATAATTAAAAATATTCCGGAAATTAAAGAAGTCGTTTCGGTTTAATTATAAAAAAAGGCTGATCAAATAATTGATCAGCCTTTTTTGTTTATATCTTCAATTCCAGCTTAATCTTCCACAACAGCTTTCAACGTCTTACATAATTCCATAATTCTATACGGTTTTGCTATAACCCCTGCTATACCATATTGTTTAAAATTTGCCATAATAGGATCATTAGAATAACCACTTGAAACAACGGCTTTCACGTTGGGATCGATCTCAATAAGTTTTTGAACAGTCTCCTTACCGCCCATTCCACCAGGTACAGTGAGATCCAAGAGTACAACATCAAAAGGACTTCCAGCTTTTAAGGCACCCTGGTAATGCTCAATAGCTGCAATACCATCTGTTGCCAATTCTATTTCATAACCAACGCCTTTGAGAATATCTCCAACCATTTGCAGTACAAGTTCTTCATCATCCATAACTAAAACTTTGCCTGCTCCTTTAAAAGCACGTTCTTTTTCTTTTTCTTCTTCCTTGATCTTTTCTTCAACCGCCGGGAGGAAAACAGAAAAAGTAGATCCAGAATCTTTGACAGAATCTACCAAAATAGCGCCGCCATGTTTTCTTACAATAGAATAAGCAACAGATAATCCTAAACCACTGCCTTTTTGCTTTGTTGTAAAATAGGGATCAAAAATTTTGTGAATGGTCTCGTCATCCATTCCGGAGCCGCTATCAACAATCTCTATTTTTATGTATTTCCCAGGACTCAAAGTTTGAACTTCATGATCATTCAAGGTAATATTTTTTGCATTAATATAAATAATACCACCATTGGGCATGGCTTGATCTGCATTCAATACAATATTATTTATTACCTGGCTTATTTGTCCCTTGTCTACATTCACAGGATAAAGGTTATAGACAATATCAAAAACACATTTTTCGTTTGATCCACTAAGTGACAAGTTTGCGGTTTCACGGATAAGATCTTTAATATCACTAACTTTTTTAACCGGCTCTCCACCCTTGGAAAAGGTGAGCAATTGTTGTGTCAATGTTGTTGCCTGGTCTGTACTTTTTTCAATATTGTCCAGGTATTTGCTGATATCTTTACCTTTGTCATAGTTGAGTTTGGCAAGCTGAGCATTACCCAGAATTACAGACAATCGGTTATTAAAATCATGTGCAATACCACCGGCTAATAAACCAATGGATTCTATTTTTTGGTTCTTTTGCACATCTTCTTCAAGTTTCTTTCGTTCTGTAATATCACGAAAAACGAGAACAATACCACTCAATTGATTATTATCATCATTATGAATAGGTGCCCAGGAATCATCAATGCTAATTTCTGTACCATCTTTACTTAAAAGTATCTTGGGTACAGAATAATTAATGATGCTATTACGTGCAATAACCGCCTGAACAGGACTTGCAAGTTGATGCCTTCCAACACTGCTAATAATATTGAAAACATCATCAATATAAACTCCACGTGCTTCTTTTAAAGACCAGCCCGTGAGTTTTTGAGCAATCGGATTCATAAAAGTTATATTGCCATTATTGTCAGTACTGATTACTGCATCACCAATACTCTTTAAAGTGGTAGAGAACCAGATTTCTCTTTCGCGAAGTCTTTTTTCAATTTTATGTTTATACAATGCCATTTCAATGGCAATTTGTAAATCTTTGGAATCAAAAGGCTTTAAAATATAACCATAGGGTTCAGTTTTTTTAACTTTATCTAGAGTTTCTTTATCAGAGTAGGCTGTTACATATACTACTGGGAGGTTAAACCGGGTACGCATTAAATCAGCAGTCTCAATACCTGTCATTTGACCACCCAGACGTATATCCATAAGTACCAAGTCAGGGCGTTTAGACTCTGCTTTTTTTAATGCTTCTTCACCAGATAAAACAACATCAGTTACAACATATTGTAGTTTCCGCAAATTACGCCATAGTAAATCCGCAAGAACCTGATCATCTTCAACAACTAGTATCTGTTCTTTATGTTCCATTTCATCATCCCTATCATCACAATAGTAAATAGGACCAAATCTACCCCAGATTTGATACAATTAATAATATAAAATATTTTCTATATAAAAAAAGCGTTATTTTCTATTTTGAAAAAGAATCTTTAACCCTTCAAGCGTTAAAAAAGGTTCAAGTATATATTCATCATCAAGTTTACTCATTATAAATTTACCAAGCCCTCCTGTTATCAATAAAGTATGAGAATGACCCAGCTCCAGATTAATCTTGTTTACAAAACCCTTAACCATTTCAACCGCACCATACATAATACCAGATTGCATACTGGCTTCAGTGGAGCGGCCGATAACGGAATCAGGGAAATCCAGCTCAACTTTGGGTAAACGGGCAGCTTTTTCATGCAGTATCGAAGAAGATGACTCTATTCCCGGAGCGATAACTCCACCCAAATAAGTGCCTTTTGAATCAATAACATCAAAAGTTGTTGCTGTTCCTAGATCTACTATAATCAAAGAAGTTTTATACTTTTCATAGCCGGCTTCTGCATTGCATATTCGATCAGCGCCAACATTTGCAGGATTTTCATAATTCAGAATTATATTATGTAAAGTCTGATGGCTGACTATTAACGGGTCTAGATTCAGGTATTTTTTTGATAATTTATCAAAAGTAGCAGTCATGGTTGGAACCACCGAAGATACTGCCACACCTGTGGATTTCATTATATCAAAACCAAGCGAGTCAGCAATAGCTTTCATAGTTATCCAGGTTTCGTCTTCTGTTCGATTTATTGAACTGGCAAGTCTCCAATGAGCTACAAGATTATCTTTTTTAAAAAGTCCGGCAGCAATTTGTGTATTACCAATATCAATAGCTAACAGCATATAATTTCCTCTACGTTTGTCAACAGTTTTTGACCATTATCAGACTCTACCAGAATGGCACCCGATTCATCCAACCGTTTAAATATATACTTGTTTTTTTGAGAATGTGTAGTGATCTCTATCACCTTATCGATATGAATGCAGTGTTTATTCCAATCAGAAACAACTTTGAAAAAATTTTCATTCTTAATCACAGAATAATAATAAATATTGAAATAGTCAATAAAGCCAAATAGAAATTCCAATTTATCAAACGTTTGTGTAATATAATTATCAAGAAAACAATAATTATCAGGCAGATGTTTTTTATCCTGATTTTCAGATATATTTACACCAATACCTATAACCACATATTTAATACTTTTTCTTCCGGATTTTGCTTCTAATAATATACCGGCTAACTTTTTATTTTCAATATAGATATCATTGGGCCACTTTATACCTGTCGAAATATTATATTTTTCATTTAAATATTTTGACAAAACAACAGATGTTAAATACATCAGGTATACTGAATCTTTGGCCAGGATATTAGGATTAAATTTAAAAGAAAAAAGCAACCCATTGTTACGTTCCGAAATCCATATTTTGCCCCCTCTGCCTTTACCCTTTGTCTGGTATTCAGTTGAAACCACAGTACCACAGGGTAAATCAGAATTTCGCCGCAGATAAGCATTGGTGGAATCCACAGTATTTAAAAGTATTACATTATTTCCAATATAATTTTGTTGCATGAGATTCAAAGATTTTTGTTCTGTATAGGATGAAACGTATTAATGACTTCCTTTAACATCTCTCTGTCAAGATGTGTATATATTTGCGTTGTTGTAATACTGGCATGCCCCAACATTTCCTGTACAGCTCTTAAATCTGCACCACCTTCCAATAGATGTGTTGCAAATGAATGACGTAATGAATGAGGACTGATAAACTTTTCAATGCCTCCTTGCAAGGCATAAGCTTTTAACATTTTCCAAATGGATTGTCTGCTCAATTTTTTACCGGATTTATTGAGAAACACACGATCACCAGATAAACCAAACGAAGCAAGTCTAACGCGATGTGTTTTATAGTATTGTTGAATCCATTTCAGAGCAGATTGACTTACCGGGATATACCTTACTTTGTTTCCTTTACCCAACACACGGACAAATTCATCATCCCATAAAATATCCTGCATTTTCAAGTTGACCAATTCCGTTACACGCACACCTGTAGCATACATGTACTCTATAATTGCCCGATCACGAATACCTTTACCCGTTGAAACATCTGGCTGTTCCAGTAAAACCTCTATGTCTTGAACATCCAAAACCTCGGGTAATTTCATCCAGGGTTTGGGAATGTTCATATTTTCGGTTGGGTCTTTAGTAAAGATCCCTTCACCAAGCAAAAACTGGTGAAATGATCTGACAGCAGATAAATTTCTGGATATGGATGTAGATGCAAGATGCATCTCGTGCAGCATTTCCAAATAGGATTCTATATGGTCTGGTGTTATGGGTTCCTGAGGTAACAATTCAAGATGAAAAAGATGGTCAATATATCTTTTTAAATCACGTTCATAAGCTTCAACGGTATTTAAAGAAACCTGGCGTTCAATTCTTAAATAATCAATAAACCCCTTGAGGTGATCATGTAAATCCATCTACAACTATTCTTTAGTATCAGGCAAAATATCTTCAGCTAAAGACAGAGCAATACCAGATAACATGATTTCGGGCCCTAATGTGGTAAAATCTCCGGATAAGATCTCCTTATCAACATTGGAATGCATTGAACAACCTGCACCCTTTTCAATGATCAAACCAGACAATTTATCTCCACTTTCGCCAATAAAAGTTACCTCACCAAGCATTTCGCTTACTACATAACCAGTACAAAAATGAAGCTGCAAATGTGCAAATGGAGCATAAACACAGACCAGATTTCCGGTTTTGTTTCCAATGGGAATATCAGGATAAATTTCAAAAGACAATTGCTGCATCGTATCGGGATTAACAAGAACAAACCGATAATTATTGCCCTTATGCTTGGGTTCAACATCCAGCACGTGTGCAATTTTATCTATATCTTTTTTTGTAAATACCTGTTTCATTACCAGCCTTGTATTTTCATCCATCTAATAGTACAATGTATTAAAATAATTTTAAATAATCCAAATAAATATTTTTTTAACAAAAAAAAACCCCGCATAAAAAAATGCGGGGCTCGTCAATAAATTATGGGTAATTTAAGCTTTAGTAACACGTGTTGCCTGCAGTCCTTTATCACTATTCCGAACATCAAACTCTACATCAAGACCTTCGGATAATGTTTTAAAGCCATCCATATCTATCACTGAATAATGAACAAAAACATCATCACCATTTTCTTGCTCTATAAAGCCAAAACCCTTACTGTCATTGAACCATTTAACTTTGCCTATTGGCATTTTTCCCTCCTGCTTTTGGCAAAAATTTTAATAAAAATAAAAATTATATTGACATAATAATATATAAACCAAAAGGGAGAGTGTCAAGAGAAATTTAATTTATTCGAAAAAAATTTCTATTTATATCTACAAAACGGCTTTTAAGTTATCTATGGCAGCTTTTATATCTTTATTGTTGAAAATAGCACTTCCTGCAACCAAAACGTCTGCACCGGCATTTACAACAAGAGGTGCGGTTTCCTTATCAATTCCGCCGTCTACCTGTATATGATAGTCTAAACCGTTCATTACTTTGAATTGATATAAATGTTGAATTTTTTCCAACATTTCAGGTATAAACTTTTGTCCACCAAAACCTGGTTCTACTGTCATAACCAGTACCAACTCTACTTTATGTAAAACGGGTTCAATAAGCGAAACTGGGGTTGCAGGATTCAGAGTAACTCCTGCTTTTAAACCAAGTGAATGGATTTTATCGATTGTGCTCCACAAATGCGGGCATGCCTCATAATGGACTGTAAGCTGATCAACACCAGCATTTTTAAAATCTTCAAGATATAAATCTGCATTTTCTATCATCAGATGTGCATCAAAAGTCAAATTGGTAAGTTTTCTTAAACTTTTAATGATAAATGGACCAAAGGTTATATTGGGCACAAAGTGGCCATCCATAATATCCAGATGTATCCAATCGGCTCCACCCTTTTCTGCATCCTGTATCTGGTCTGACATATATGCAAAATCTGCACTAAGAACTGACGGGGCTATTTTTACCATTGCAATTTCTCCTCATCCACATTTCCGGGAAGTTTACTGAGAACAAGACGGATTGAATCATTTTTGGTTACCTGCGTACCGGGAGAAAGAGATTGTCCTAAAACTGTGTTGGGCAAAACTTTATCGGTACTTTGATATTCATATTCAGTTATAAAAAGACCTGCTGATTTTAAACTATAAATAGCATCTTTAAGTGATTTCCCAACAACTTCGGGTACAATTACCCGGTTAGGATCTCTACCAAGACTAACTGTAATGTTAATTTCTTCACCAACGGCAATCATTTCACCAGGAGATACAGACTGATTACAGGTAACACCAACAAGGTATTCATTATCATTTTTATATTTAATATTTTTCAATACCAGTTTATTTTGAGAAAGTATAAATTTAGCATCACGCTCGGAATTTCCAATTAATTGAGGCATTTCAATAATTTGTTGACCTTTGCCAACAGTTAAATATATACGTCTTCCCTTTTTAACCTTTGAACCGGGAGCTGGATTTTGAAAAAGTACAAATCCCGGAGGATAATTACTATCAAACTTTTCTTCATGTACCACAAGATTCAATTTGGAATCTTTTAACAATTTTTCAGAAACACGCATGCTTTTATTCGTAATATCAGGTACAACAACTTGTTGTGAATGTCTGGTATATAAAGGCATTACAATTTTATCAAAAATGAAATAAAAAAGCAAAAAAATTAAAATTGTTGTAATGCTAAATAGAAACCATTGAAAAAAAGATTTCCAGTTTATCTTTTTCAAAATTAAATTCCTTTAATTTTTTATCAGTTTAACGGAAAAACTACCATCCATATTATCTTGATCAGGCCAGGTACGTATCATTTTTTCTTTTGTTAAAAAACGATTCAATAATGTATTTGTTTCTAAATTTTGTAAACTAAAATTGGGATTTTTTTCAAGAAAATCAAATATTATATTTTCATTTTCTCTTTTTTCAATTGTACACGTACTGTAAACCAGAGTTCCACCATTTTTTACCAGTTGTGCAGCATGGTGCAAAATATTTTTCTGTATAGTATTTAACGATGAAATATCTGCATTTGATTTGTTCCATCGTAAATCCGGCTTTTTTCGTAAAACTCCCAAACCGGAACAAGGAGCGTCTACAAGTACACAATCAGCTTCTTTTGCTGGAAAATGTAAAGCATCAGAAGTCATGGTATTGATAGAATTCAATCCCAACCGTTGCGCTGTTTTCCTGACCAATCCTGTACGTGCTGAATTTAAATCACCAGCAATTATAACAGCAGCATCTTTACATAATTCAGCAAGATGTGTTGTCTTTCCACCCGGAGCAGCACAAAGATCAAATATTAATTCTTGCGGTTGTGGATCAACAAGTAATGAAACCAGGCCTGCACTTTCATCCTGAACTGTAATTAATCCATCATTAATCATCCGGCGAAAAACAGCACTATCCATTTGAGATATGCGGTAAAAACCGGGCAGTTTTGATTTTTTATAGTTGAATTGATTTTCCTGAAACAATCGTTCAACATGTTCACCCGTTGTTTTTATCGGGTTAATTCTAATTGAAACATTGGGAACTTTGTTATTTGCCTTGCACAAAGATTCTGTCTTTTTAAATCCAAATTCATCTAACCAATGTTCAATTAACCATTCCGGATGGGATTGGGAAACAGATAAAAATTTGACAGGTTCTTTGTCTTTATCCGGTAGCTGTACAGAGTCCGCATTACGTATGGTATTCCTCAATACAGCATTAATTAATCGAGTCCATTTGGGTAATCTCAAAGCTTTTGCCAGCTCTACGGTTTCATTGACAGCGGCAAAATCAGGTGTATTTAAAAACTTTATCTGGTAAATACCTAACCACAAAAGCCAGATAATCTCTTGCGGAATAGATTCAGGTTTATTTAAAAATGATTTTGCAATCCAGTCAAGTAAAAGCTTCCACGTTATAACACCTTTGACAATTTCATTAATTGCAGCCTGTTCTTTAGTAAATTTCCTGCTCTTGTCTAATAGTGATGATAATACCAAATCCGTATAAGCATTGTCACCTTCTATTCGTGCAATTGCTTGAAAGGCCCAATATCTTGCAGTGCTTTTTATTGATGAACCCATAAGATTAATGTTCACCAAATATTTTACCAGATTCCAGAGAATTACCGCGTAAATACTCTTCAACTGACATTGAACGTTTGCCTTCAGGTTTGAGTTCTTTGATTATCAAAGTACCTTTCAAAGTTTCAACCTGTATTTCAGACTTTCCGATTTGAGAAATTTTTCCGGGTACACTTGGCTCTTTGATTTCATCGGAAAATTCAGTTTTTATGATTTTTACTTGTTTACCATCAAGATAAGAAAAAGCGCCTGGAAAAGGAGACAATCCGCGTATCAGGTTATGGATATCTTTGGCAGACTGGTTCCAATCGATATTGCACAATTCTTTGGTGATCTTGGGAGCCAGAGTAACCTCACCATTCTGAGGTTGAGCTTTTAGTGTATTGTCTTCAATACCATTACAGGTTTCCAGTAGTACCTGAGCACCTGTTTCTGATAACAGGTCATGCAATTCACCGGCTGAAGTATAAGGAGTCAACTCTACACTTTGCTGTAATAAAATATTTCCGGTATCTACTTTTCTTTCAATAAAAAAAGTAGTAACACCGGATTTTTTGTCACCATTGATTAAAGCCCAGTTGATTGGAGCCGCTCCTCGCAATTGAGGTAAAAGTGAAGCATGTAAATTCACTGTTCCTTTTGGTGGAATGGTAAAAACAATTTCAGGTAAAATTCTGAATGCCACAACAGCATAAAGATCTGCGTTCCACTCTTTCAACTGATCAATAAAATCAACGGATTTTAAATCCTCAGGTTGAGCAATGGGGATGCCAGCATCTAAAGCAGCCTGTTTGATTGCTGAAGCTTTTAGCTTCCGCCCTCTTCCTGCGGGTTTATCCGGAACAGTGACAACACCAACAATATCATGGTGCTTTAATAAAGTATTAAAACAGGGAACAGCAAATTCTGGTGTTCCCATAAAAACAATTTTCATAACAGTATGCCAACTATTTCTTGTGTGCGTCTTCGGGTACTATAATCTGAGAAATTGAAGATTTGGAAATATCAATTTTCACATTGTCAGCAATTTTTAAAATGACTACAGTGTCATTCTTTTTTAAACCCATTACTGTTCCATAAATACCACCGGCAGTAACAACTTCAACACCTTTGTCAAGCGTGTTCAACATTTTCTGATGTTCTTTTTGTTTTTTAGCTTGCGGACGGAATATCAACAAGTACATGATCGCAAAGATCAAAATGATGGGCAAAAACATACCTATTGGATTTGCTGCTTCGCCTGATTGTGGTGCTGTACCGCCTGCCATGGCAAAAACATATAACATTGTTGACAACATATTAAACTCCTTTTAATGTGTTTACGAGTTATAAACGGTTAAAAAATCTTTTTTAAATTGAGAGAAACGGTTCTCTAAAATTGCAGTTCTTATATTTTCTACAAATCGTAAATAAAAATGTATATTGTGATAACTGAGTAATTTTAAAACCAATAATTCCTGCGCTACATACAGATGACGCAAATACGCACGAGTAAAAGTTCTGCAGGTATAACAATCACAATGAGAATCCAGCGGTATAAAAGATTCTTTATGCTTTGCATTTTTGATGGATACAGGTCCTTCGGTTGTAAATGCCATACCATTTCTACCATTCCTGGTCGGCAATATACAATCAAACATGTCTATTCCGCGTTCAATTCCTTCTAAAAGATCTTCTGGTTTTCCAACTCCCATAAGATAACGTGGTTTTTCTTTGGGTAAAATTTCTGTACAAACAGCTGTCATGTTGTACATATCATCTTTGGGTTCACCTACCGATAAACCACCTACAGCATATCCCGGAAAATCCATGTCAACCAAGGCATTTGCACAATCCCTGCGAAGGTCTGTATAGGTTCCACCTTGAACTATTGCAAACAAAGTCTGATCAAAATCGTGCACCGGCCCCATTTCCTTAAATGTCTTTATACTTCTTGCAGCCCAATCTATTGTAATAGCATTGGACTTTTTGACATAATCAAATTCAGCAGGATAAGGTACACATTCATCAAGAACCATCATAATGTCAGAACCAAGTTCACGCTGATGCTGAACGACATTCTCGGGAGTAAAGTGATGATATGAACCATCAAGATGAGATTGGAATTTGAATCCCTCTTTGGATATTTTATTCAAATCGCTTAAACTAAAAACCTGATAACCGCCACTGTCTGTTAATACAGGTCCATGCCAGCTGCTAAACTTTTGGATACCCCCCGCTTTTTTAACAATCTCTGTTCCGGGACGTAAATACAAATGATATGTATTTCCCAAAATTATTTGGGCCTTTAACTCGTTTAAATCCTGAGGAGAGATTGCTTTTACAGAAGCCTGGGTTCCCACGGGCATAAATATTGGTGTTTTTATTACACCATGTGCGGTTTCAAGTGTACCTGCACGGGCTTGTGTTTGAGGATCTGTGTGTTCTAATGTAAATTTCATACTAGTTTAAAATTTGTGATAATGCTTCTTGAGCTGTTTTAGCTGTTCTAATTTCTATATCAAATGATTTTGAAATACTTTTTTTATTACTTGCCGGGATGATTGCATAAAGAAATCCCATTTTTTCAGCTTCTGCCAAACGGGATTCAATATGAGATACGGATCGCAATTCTCCACCCAGGCCAACTTCGCCCAGTAACAGGGCTTGTGAATCTACAATTTTATTACTAATGTTTGATGCCATACAAGCCAGCACACCCAAATCTGCGGCTGTCTCGTCAATTCTCATTCCGCCTACAGCATTTACAAAAACATCCATATTCTTGATTCTATATCCAAGGCGCTTTTCCAATACTGCCAGCAGCATACCTGTTCTTTTATAGTCCAATCCCGTAGTTGTACGTTGAGGCATCCCATAATTTGCGGGAGCAATCAATGCCTGAATTTCAACAAGGATGGGTCGGGTACCTTCCATACAGCAAATAACCGTTGAGCCACTGGTATCTGCACGACGTTCAGACAAGAATACAGCAGAAGGATTAATAACATCCATCAGTCCACGATCAATCATTTCAAAAACGCCAATTTCCCTTGTAGAACCAAATCGATTTTTCGCAGCTCTCAATATACGGTGAAAATGGTCACGGTCTCCTTCAAACAAAAGTAAAGCATCTACCATATGTTCCAAAACTTTGGGTCCAGCAAGATAGCCTTCTTTTGTAACATGGCCAACAAATATAATTGGAATTGTATTGGACTTGGCAACCTGTATAAATTTAAGTGCACACTCTCGTACCTGACTTATACTGCCAGGAGCACTGTCAAGATAACTTGCATAAACGGTTTGTATTGAATCAATAATCACCAAAGAGGGTTTAATCTTTTCAATGGCATTTATTGAAGCTTCCAACTCTGTTTCAGCCAATACATACAAATGTTCTGAATCAATCTTTAATCGATTAGCCCGCATTTTAATTTGTCGGGTTGATTCTTCTCCACTAATATAGAGGACAGAAAAATCAGGATTGGTAAAATGGGCTGCCTCTTGCAATAACAAAGTAGATTTACCAATTCCCGGATCACCACCAAGCAAAATTACAGAACCGGGTACAATTCCTCCACCCAGCACTCGATTAAATTCAGTGCTTGCCGTTTTTAATCTGGGAGCATCATCTGTAATGATTTTACTCAAAACTTGTGGAGCTTTATGCTCAACGACATCAGAAATCGTAACCACATCAGCAACAGTTTGAACGCGTTCTTCTACAAAACTGTTCCACGAGTCACAAGACGGGCACTTACCCTGCCAACGCAGGGTATCATATCCACAGTTTTGACATACAAAATGTGTTTTATCTTTTTTGTTTTTAGCCATTTGGATTTTTCATACAAAAAGCGCCGATAAATCGGCGCTGTTAACATCAAGTTTTAAAATTATCAAATATATTGTTAAAAATCAAGCAAAGAAATGTTATTGTATTTTTATTATTTATTTTCTAATTTGAACAAACCTAAACAAGGATAAACAATGAAACGTTATGCTATTCTATTATTTTTATTATTTATTTTTTGCTCAAAACCTACTGTCGATAAAACAATACCTGATGAATTAATCAAAAAAGGATTAAAGGTATACACCGATTATCTTGAAAGAATTCAACTGGATTCACTGGATACTCCTAAAGAAGAGCTTTTAGATTCATCACTGGTCAAGTTCGAAATGAATGAAAAAGATTTTGTGCAAGTTATCGAGTATTATCGCAGTCACCCCCTCCAATTCAATAATACACTAACAGAAATAAACGATCATTTGAATTCAATGGATAAACAAGACCCAGATCATAAATAGAGTTTATTTTTATAAATAATCTCTGCTACCGATTTAGGTACAAGTTCATTTATGGGTTTATTTTGCTTCACACGATTTCGGATATCAGTTGAAGAGATATCCATCAAGGGGGTATCAAGAAATATGAAATTATTCTTTTTTATCTTGCGAGAAGAAATACCAGGTCGAGCAGCCACTACGGGTGTACACAATTCAAGAATCTTTTCAGGCTCCTTCCACCTTTCAAAGTCCTTGTAATTATCTCCACCAATGAGCATAAAAAAATTATTACGAGAAACATTATACAATGAACTCAGATACTCTACAGTGTTTATTGTAAAAGAAATACCCTGTTTTTTCATTTCATAATCAGAAACAGAAAAAGCAGGGTACGATTGTATAGCTGTTTGTACCATTAACAATCTTGCATTAGACGAGGTTATATTTTGATCTGTCTTGTGCGGAGAAATTGCAGAAGGCATAAAAATGAGTTCATCAAGAAACAGTTGATCAACAGCACATTCCGCAATGGTTAAATGAGCATTGTGAATTGGATCATAGGTACCGCCATACAGGCAAATTCTCAAGTATTTGTATCTCCCTTGTCTGATTCTTTTTCCTGTTTGGCAATTTCATCTTGAATATCCTCCAACCGTTCTCTTGCTTTTGAGATTAAATCATGTTTGGGATATTTTTCAATAAATGAATTATAGGCATCACGTGCATTGGTATATTCTTTTAAACGTTTATGACATTCACCAATCCAGTATTGGGATAATGGAGCATAATCAGATTCATAATATCCTTCAAGAACTTTGTTGTAATAGATAATAGCAGCTTGTGATTGGCTCATTTTACGATATTGGGTAGCCGCATCATATAATTTTTTAGCCATTTTGTTTTTAGCGGTAGCAAGTTCTTTTTCAACGGTTTCAACCAATGGGCTGAAATAATAATCTTCAAGAAATTCCTGATATTCTTTGATTGCTTTTTCCGTGTATTCTTGATCTAATGCAGGATTTGGTGCAAGCATGCTGTAACTTTTACCAAGTTTATATTTAGCATCATCAACATATTCTGAATTCGGGAAAACCTTTATCAATCTTTCATATTCACTCGCTGAAAGGATGTATTCTTTTTCATAAAAATGGCATTCTGCTAAATAAAACTGAGCTTTATCAGCCATAGCATGCCCACTGTAACTCAGTGTAACAATTCTGAATTGAGTTTTAGCATCATAATAATCTTCTTTTTCAAACATTTCAATCGCGAGCTTCATTCGTTCTTCAATGGGAAGATTGGGTTTTAATTTTTTTGATCCACATGCTGTCAAAAACAGAATTGAGAGCAAGAGTACGAGTAATGTAGTAAGTTTAAGTTTCATAAGTGGTTTGTCCCTGTTTCTATTTACTCCTGAATGCATAAAAAATATAAATAATCGTCCCGGTTACCGACATAATCAACAAGGGTTCAAATATATTTTTTATTTTGCTTTGTTTTTTACCTATTGTAAAGGGATAATTGATATCCTGTAATTGATTTATCTGGTCTGATTTAATGGTATCTTGATATGTATTTGTATATTGTTCTGATAAAAGTACTTTATTATCAGATTGAGTTAATTTAATATAATAGTCCAGATAGATATATCTAATTATTTTATCTTTTGGTAAAAAAGAGTATGTTTTGTACTCTGTTTTACTTTTTTGTAAATTGATATCGAGTAAAAGAGCAGATTGAATACTGTCCGTCTTTGGAAAATTGTATACAGCAGCAATAGAATTATTATTTGCTAAACTTGATACTTGTTCTTCAAAAATCCATTTAAAATCATCCGGAGCCTGAACTTTTAAAATAATTGAATTATTGTTCTCTACAGGTTCAATATATTTTTCTATACTCGTGTTAACAAGTTTTTTAAATACTGCTAAATTATTCAAAGTAGCGGCATTATTAATCTGAGCAATCACGAGTTGCCCATAAAGAAAAATTAATAAACTTGTTTTAACAAATACGTTCATTTAACTTTTTATAATGATTCAAGTTCCTAAAATCTCAATAAAAAACCAAGATAATGATAATAGATATTGTTTAGGGGGCCTTTTCGATACTGAATACCATAATTAATGGCAAAATCATTATTAATAAAAGAATCTTCAATTGAATGAAGAAAATTATTATTTAAAAGACCGAATCCTGCAGAATATACATGTGTATCATTTTCCTGTTCATAATAGTAACCACAGCGAAGAGAGGTTACATTTAATATATTGTATTCCAACCCTGTGTGAACTTCACGGATATTATGCTTTTCTTCGTCAGATACGTTGCGAACATCTAAATTTACAGCTAAATTTTCAACAGTAAATTGTATACCAACATTAATTGTTTCATCAAGCAATCTGTTATTTTGAAATAAAATTTCTGATACATTTTTGGGTACATCAAAATAACAAACACCAACAGCAAAAAAAGGATATGGTTTTAAAAATACACCATAAGAAGTACCATTTTGCCTATTAAAAGAACTATCATCAGATGTTGTAAATAAAAAACCTGACGCACCGATAGCAATTTGTTCAGCAAGTTCAAGCTTTAAAGTTAAAATATCATAATTACTATCCAGTAAATATTTACTGGAAATCATTCGGTTTCTATCTTCAATTGATAAACTATTCATGTTCATTAACGGTTCAGATAATACCAATGCAGCAGAAAAAGCCGGACGCGCAAAAGTAAAACCCTTAAAAACAGAACCAAACAGATGTACATAATCCATAGATTCCATATTTCTGGAATCAGTTATATCACCATATTCATCAATCAAAGAATATGCACCAGTTGGATTTAAATAAGCATTATATTTAACAGTATTTGTAAATTTATTTAAACCCAACGTTGCAGGATTAAACATTGTACTGTTTAAACCACTACTAACAGCAGTAAACGCATCACCAACCGCAATAGAATGCGATTTAATTGTATGAGTCATGTTATATATATGACTATTTGCAAAAGCAGGTATAGTCAATAAAAGCAATAATATAAAAATCTTGTTCAAAAGTCTAATTCACGTTCAAGTTATTAATTCCTCTCCCCCGCCTTTTAAATTGCAAAACAATCGAAAACAGCACCGCAATTAAAGCAATACTCGATACTATTTGAGCAAAAATGTTGCCAAATGATTTGTATAAAGTATCACAATTGCTTAATTCTATAACCTTTTCGGTATTAGCAACTTTGAAAATTTCAGTTTGTTCCGACACTCTTCCAAAAGGGTCAATAAAACATGAAACCCCGGTATTAGCGCAACGCGCAACAGGGATTCGGTTTTCAATTGCTCGAAAAACTGCAATCTGGGTATGTTGATAAGGCGCAGTTGTTTTCCCAAACCAGGCATCGTTTGTGATAATTGCCAGCATATCTGCACCTTTACGAGTCAACAAGCGAATATGATTTGGAAAAACAGACTCGAAACAGATTGGAACAGCAACTTTGTATCGATATCCATAAGGTTCTTTTTCGTAAATGGATCGAGTTGAAAAAGAAAACAACTTGTACTTGTCACCTTTGGTATAATTTCCTATACCTAATTCCATGTCAAATAACAAATGTTTCAACAAATTAAAAGGAAAATAATTCAGGTACGGCACTTTTTCAGAAAAGGGCACCAGAATCATTTTCGAATATCGCTGAATATAAGGAAGATTGGGCTGAAATCCAAGTGCTGAATTGAAATAAATAAAGGCATTGGTAGAGTCGTAACTAAAATCAATAGAACCGGTTATCAATGCAGTTTTGGTTGTATCCAGCATGTCTCTTACACGCTGCAAATATTTTGCTTCATAGCGCAAATAAAAAGCTGTTGCGGTTTCCGGCCAGATTACCAGATCGGCATCTTCCATGCTGGCTTTGGCGGTATGATCCGCATATATATTAAAATGTGATTCTTCAAGATCTCTATTCCATTTTTCGAAAGGATCGATATTACCCTGTACAAGCGCAACCTTGATTTTATTTTCACTGGAACGAAAAGTTTTAAATTTGTAAATGCCATAAATTAAAGGCACTATAAAAATTACTACAAAAATTATAGCATAGCGTAAAATATTTGATAATTTATCACGATTTAAAATTGCCAAATAGATGAGAACATTCAAGCAAGCAATCCAAAAGCTTACACCAAAAACTGATGTTATGTCAGCGATTTGTATAAAATACAAATAATAAGATTGTGTATATCCAAGATAATTCCAGGGGAAAGCAATTTCTGACAAGGATTGTATATATTCAAAAAATACCCACAAAAATGGCAAAATAATATATGCCCATTTTTTCAAATTTCGTAATAAAATCACATGTAAAATTGCATAAATACTAAAATACAGAGGTAATATCAACAAGGCACCAAAAAAACCAGCTTTGGTAACCCAGGCAATCCAGAACAAAGTAAATATATCAACTAAAACACCTGTTACATACCCCCAACGAAAGGCATCTTTAATACCAAGGTCTTTTAATTGAAAATAAAAAGGAACCAGTGCAAGGTAAGCAAGAAAACCGGTTTTAAAAGGTGGTAATGCAGCAGCGAACAAGAGACCGGTAAGTATAGCAAGGAAAAGTTTTTTTTTCATCTACATCCTTCTGAGGAAAATCCGATAACACTATTGTATGCAAATGATCATTATTATACTAGATTGAACTATTGCGTTTGATAAATGAAAGTCTGTCTAGAAATGATTTCAAAATTATTTCAGCTGCAATCTGATCAATAATATGTCTGTTTTTTGAAGGAGCTTTGCCAACTTCATGCAAAACTTTTTCAGCACTAATAGTTGTCATCCTTTCATCCCAGGTAAAGACAGGAATTTTAGGCACTCTTAGCTCGAGTTTATCAACAAATTGCTGGACCAAAACAGCTTTATCCCCCATTGATCCATCCATATTGAGGGGCATTCCCACAACTATTGCAACAATTTGATGTTGCTGTACCAAATCAACAATTTTTGCAAATTTCTTTTTGGGCGTATTGTCAATTGTACATAATGCTGAAGCCAAAGATTGCATCGGATCACTAGCAGCAATACCAATCCGCTTTTCACCAAAATCAATAGCTAAAATCCGACCCAATGGGACATTCATATTCATAAAAGAATCAAACCCGTCATTTGCAATTTATCAATCTTCAAGTTCATCCAATGGGGTTTTCAACACTTCTTTTAACAACTTGCCAGCTTTGAAATGTGTTTTTCTACGTGCAGGCACGTAAATGATTTCACCAGTTTTCGGATTTCTTGCTTTTGGTTTAGGCTTGGTCTTTTTCACTTCAAAAACACCAAAATCACGGATTTCAATGCGAACTTCTGGATCGGCTTCTGCCATGAATTCACGAAGCGCTTGAAAAACACCGTCAACTACTTTTTCGGTAAGATATATTTTTTCATTGACAATCTTGGCAGTTCGTTTTGAAACATCCTTTTTGGTTATAGTGCTTTTTGTAACTTGCGTTGTCATTGACTTGACTCCTTAAGTTATGTGAAATTCAGTTATCGTAATTCAAGTAAATCATTCGTTAAATCTATTTACCGAGATCACACCATCGATTTTATTGATCTGGGTTACAACATGCTTTAAATGATCCAGATTATATACTTCAATACTCAAGATACAAGTAACTAGAGAATCTTCTGAAGTCATTTTAATGCTGCTTATAATACAATCTGCTTTTGTAATGGTTTCTGACAGATTGGGTAATAAATTATTTTTTCGTTCTCCAAGAATGTAAAGTCCTGCAAGAAAACGGTTGTTCTTGTCAACATCCCAGGAAACTTCAACAATTCTGTCAGGTTCCTGCATCAACTTGTGCAGATTATTACAATTATTTGAATGAACAACAATTCCACGTCCCTTTGTAACTATACCTGTAATAGGTTCACCAGGAACGGGATTACAACATTTACCAAAGCTGATCATTACATTATCAATACCTGCAACCCGAATACCTTTGCTTGACTTGCGGGCCTTATCAAGTAATTTTGAAAAAACATTTGTATCAGCTGTTTTTTGGGTATCTTCAGGAAGAATACGTCGTAATACCGTATCTACCTTGGTATCTCCTCGCCCAATTGAAGCTAAAAGATCTTTCTCATCTTTTAATTTCATCTTTTGAGCTATATCATTGAGATCAACTGTCTTGAGCTTTATTGAAAATTTACGTAAAGCTTTTAACAGCATTTCTCCACCAAGTTGTATACTGCTTTCAAACTTGGAGTCACGTAACCACTTTTTAATTTTGCCTTTGGCTTTACTGGTTGTAACAAACTTTAACCAATCTTCATTGGGACGTTGATTTGCAGAAGTAATAATTTCTACAGAATCACCATTTTTCAGTTCGTAACTTAATGGAACAATTCTTCCATTAATCTTTGCTGCCAACGTATGTAAACCAACATCTGTGTGAACAGAAAAAGCAAAATCAACAGGTGTTGAACGAACAGGTAACCTGTGTAAATCACCTTTTGGCGTAAAAACAAAAACCTCATCCTGGAACAGATTGATTTTCAAATGTTCCATAAAAGAAGATTTATCGGAATCCGGATCTTCAAAGTCCAACACTTGCCTTAACCAGACAAGATGCTTGTCCAGATCATCTTCACGGAGTTTACCTTCTTTGTAACGCCAATGTGCCGCAATACCATCTTCAGCTGTTCTATGCATCTGTTCGGTACGCAACTGTATTTCAAATTTTTTACCCTCTGGACCAATCACTGTTGTGTGTATAGACTGATATCCATTGGACTTGGGTGTTGCTATATAATCTTTAAATCTTTCATGCAATGGATTAAAAATAGAGTGTACAATACCCAATGCATGATAACATTCTTCCATTTTTTCAACAATAATACGGATAGCCAATAAATCGAAAATTTCTTCAAAAGCTACGCCCCGTACATTAATCTTGTTGTATATACTATAAAAATGCTTTGCTCTTCCTTCGAACCGCGCATAGATCTTTGCTTCTGCTAATGCTTTACGAATAGGTCTGGTAACCTGTTGTATTGCGATTTCACGTTGATTCTTGGTCGTCTGAATTCGACTAGCAAGATCCTGATAAACATCCGGTTCCAAAGTTTTCAAAGATAAATCTTCAAGTTCAGATTTGATTTTAGCCAAACCCAAGCGATGTGCTAATGGAGCGTAAACTTCACGCGTTTCCAAAGCAATTCTTTTACGCTTGTGTTCAGGCAAATGGTCTATTGTTCGCATATTATGGAGACGGTCGGCGAATTTTATCAAAATAACTCTGATATCTTTGACCATAGATAACAGCATTTTACGGAAATTCTCTGACTGCTGGGTTTCAAAACCCAGCAATTTTAATTCCGAAATTTTTGTAACGCCGTCTACCAGAACAGCAATATTAGTTCCAAACTCATTTTCAAGATCCGTAATGCTGATATTGGTATCTTCAACAACATCATGTAACATGCCACCGGCAATGGTTTCATAATCCATTTTAAGACCGGTCAGTATCTTGGCAACTTCAAGAGGGTGAATGAAATACGGTTCACCCGATTTACGACTCTGATCAATATGAGCTTGATAACTGTATTCAAACGCTTTTCGCAATAAATCAATATCTGCTGTTTGATTATATCGCTTAATACGCTGCAGCAGTCCTTCAAACACATTGGTATAATGATTTATATTTTGGACATTCTGCATTTAACACCTACAAATATATTTAGAATGGATCACTCTTGATTGTTGGAACTTCAAGTGCGTGATGCACATCCTTATCAGCAAATTGAACGTAATCCCTCAAGAATACAAGTTCAACAGTACCTACCGGGCCATTACGTTGTTTAGCAATAATAATTTCTGCCACATTTTCCAGCTCCGGCTCAACAACTCCATAGGCTGCTGGTCGGTAAATAAACATAACTACATCTGCATCCTGCTCAATTGCTCCAGATTCACGCAAATCCGATAACATGGGTCGATGATCTCCACCACGGGACTCGACCGCACGTGAAAGCTGAGAAAGAGACAGTACGGGTATATCCAATTCTTTTGCAAGGTTTTTCAGAGATTGAGAAATTTGTGCAATCTCTATCTGACGGCTCTCTACCCTGCCAACACCACGTAACAATTGCAAATAGTCGACTACAATCATTCCGATATCGTGCTCAACTTTGAGACGCCTGGCTTTGGAACGAAGTTCCATAATATTTAAACCTGGCGTATCATCAATATATATTGGTGCTTCAGCCAATTGACCGGCAACACGACTCAGATTTTGCCATTGATTTTCAGGCAATCTACCGGTACGTACAGCATGAGAATCTACTCTGGCTTCAGAGCACAGCATACGCATAACCAACTGATAAGAAGCCATTTCAAGGCTAAAAATACCAACCGGTGTGTTGCCTTTAATGGCAGCATTCCGGGCGATATTCAAAGCAAAAGCTGTTTTTCCCATGGATGGGCGTGCCGCTAAAATAATCAAATCAGAATTTTGAAATCCTGATAGCATCTCATCCATATCTTTAAAACCGATTGTAACACCAGTAACACCTCCTTCATGCTCATGAAAACCTTCAATCTTTTCCATGGTTTCATGCATAATAGGTCCGATGTGTTCAAACTGGTTTCTTCCACGATTGTCAGATATTGCAAATATCTGCTGCTCTGCTCGGTCAATTACATCCATTGCTTCATCAGTCGCGGAATAGCATTCCTGCTGTACATCATTGGAAATTGTAATCAATTTCCTTAATAATCCCTTATCACGTACAATATTGCAGTAATAATCAATATTGGCCGCCGAAGGAATTCGCTCTACAAGTTCAGTTAAATAAAAATGTCCGCCAACGGCTTCAAGACTCTGATGTTTCTCAAGTTCATTGGATACGGTTAGCAGATCAACCGGTTCATTGCGTTCATATAATGAAAAACCGGCTTGAAAAATCTTTTTATGTGATTCTTTGTAAAAGCTATCATCCTGCAGCTTTTCCATAACGGTACTGGCTGCCTGGCTATCTATCATCATTCCACCTAAAACTGCCATTTCTGCTTCAATAGCCTGGGGCGGAACTCTTGTTATTGTATGATCATCACTCATTCACAGCATCTATCAATTTTTGAAATACCTGAACATCTTTCCAGGTATCATGTTTTAAAGCAGGATCTTTAAGCAAATTAGCAGGATGAAAAGTAGTCAAAACTTTAACACCGCTATAATCTATCACCTGATCTCTATTCTTTTCTATATTAGACGTTTTAAAAAATATTCTTGTTGCATCAACACCAAAACACAAAATTGCATCAGGTTTGGAATTGCTAAAAAGTTCATCAATTTGGCTTGTTGCAAATTGAATATTATTTTGCAACTCTCCTACCGAAATGATAAATAAATCATTTACTGTCAATTGAATCGCTTTTAAAATTTTAACAAACAAATTACCTGCGTTATCATTTAAATCAAACGCCACACTGTTACCATCACGAGTTACAGCGTCAATGATAATCCAGGCTTTTTTTGTAGAATCACCCTTTGTTTCCCAAAAAGGCTCATCCTGTTCGATTTTTTCATCAACCAATTCGTTTCGGGAATTTATAAGACCTTTGTCAATTACAAGGTCGTCACCATACAGCTCTATTTGCTGTTCAAGGAATTGATTAAATATTTCAACGACATTAAGCATAAATATAATAAAAACAAAATGAATTAATATTAAGATTTTGTAAACAATTGTATAATCCGGTCTATTACAACATCCGCAACATCATTTTTAGACATTACCGGAAATGATTCTCTGTTACCTTCGCTATCAAGAATGGTTATCTTGTTTGTATCAACCTGAAAACCGGCATCTTTATCAAGCGGATTGTTAATCACAACCAGATCGCATTTTTTATGTTGAAGCTTGTTCATTGAATGCTCCAACTCATTTTGTGTTTCTACCGAAAAACCTATATGAATCCTGTTTCCTTTGGAAAGACCTGCTTTGTGTAAAATATCAGGATTCAAGGTCAAATCCAGAGTATGGTTTTGATCTGATTTTTTAAGCTTTTGCTCAGATGTTTTTTCCGGCCGATAATCACTTACTGCAGCAGCCATGATCAGCACATCCATCTCGGGTAACAAGTCAAAAACACGATCATGCATTTGCTGAGCAGTTCGGACAGAAACATGATTAATATTACCGAAAGGCAAAAGATGTGTAGGACCGGAAACTAAAGTAACCTCAGCACCTCGAATTCTTGCCTGCTCTGCTAAAGCAAAACCCATTTTACCGGATGAACGATTTGTTAAATAGCGTACCGGATCAAGAGGTTCTTCGGTAGGTCCTGCAGTAACCAGAACCTTTTTTCCTTCTAATTCGTTTGTCCCAAAGAGAATTAGCTTGGCAGTGTCTACAATGCTTTGAACATCTGCAAGACGCCCTTCACCTTGCTCGCCACAGGCCAATTCACCAACACCCGGAGTTACAAATGAATAGCCATGTTTTAGCAATTTTTGTTCATTCTCTTTATATAGAGAATTTGCATACATGGCTTTGTTCATTGCCGGACAAAACACAACAGGAATTGTTGCAGCCATAACAGTAGTAGTTAATGCATTATCAGCAATACCAGATGCAACTTTACCAATTGTATTTAATGTAGCCGGAGCAATAATAAAAATGTCTGCCCATCTGGCCCAGCCAATATGTGCAGTTTGCCTGCTATATCCTTCAGGAAAAAGATCAGTCAATACATCATGTTCTGATAGGGTTTCAAAGGTTAACGGAGAAACAAAACGTGTTGCAGATTGTGTCATAATAACCCGAACATTTGCTCCGTTTTTCTTGAATGCCCTTACTAATTCGGCAACTTTATAAACAGCAATACCACCTGAAATGCCGATTAATATATTTTTTTCAAAGAACATGATAAAACGAATTAATCTTCTTTTTCAACTTCAACTTTTTCAAGTTTGCCTTCTAGAAATTCCTGCAATGCAATTGTGGAAGGTTTCGGCAAACGTAAAAATTGATGTTCTACAATATCTGTATTTACACCTTCTTCATCGTATTCTTCAGCTTGAGAATAAGCTTCCGCTTCACTGTCAAGAACCTGTTTCTGCAGTTCATTGATTTGACGGGCGCGTTTTGCAATTAAAATAATTGCTTCATATACATTTTTTGCATGTTTTTCAAGTGCATCTAATGGTAATGTTTCAGCCATTTATTTCCTCCAACAAATTGGATTATTATGATATTCTTTTTTGAATAATTGATAAAACACTATTAACGGTTTCATCAATTTCATTGTTTATTATAATATGGTCAAATTCTTTTGACAGTTCCATTTCTTTTTTAACTCGTTCCATCCGTATCTGAATTTGTTCTCTAGTCTCAGTGGAACGTCCTTTTAATCTTTCTTCAAGTATTTCTAAATCCGGTGGTGCTAAAAAGATTAAAACACTTTTTTCAGGATACTTTTTACGGATTGACAAGGCTCCTAAAACATCGACATCCATAAAAACGACATTACCATTGCTGATCCACTCCATTATAGGACCTTTGGGAGTACCATAGCAATTTCCATGAACATTTTCATATTCTAAAAGCTGATCAGAATCTATCTTTTCCTGAAAAGTCTTGTTATCAACAAACCAGTAATCTTTACCATCAACTTCTCCATCACGTTTATTACGGGTAGTCAACGATATGGAATACTTGAAATTATCTGTATTTGTTTCAATTATTTTCTTTATTATAGTGGTCTTTCCACCGCCAGACGGTGAAGATACCAGCACCAAAAATCCGTTTTTATTACTCACCAATCCAGCCACTATTCAATATTTTGTATCTGCTCTCTTATTTTTTCAACCTGATCTTTTATCTGAACAACCAGGTGCGAAACTTCGGGATTTGAAGTTTTGGAGCCAATAGTATTGGCTTCACGGTTCATTTCCTGAAGCAAAAAATTCAATTTACGTCCTTGAGATTCGTCATCTTTTAACATCTCTAAAAAGAGTTTATTGTGACTGTGAAAACGAACACACTCTTCAGTTATATCAATCCTGTCAGCTATGATTGCAAGCTCCATTTCAAGCCGACCTTCATCAACAATCGTATCCGGTACAAGTCGCTTTACGCGATTTCGAAGCTTGTCCATTTGTTCAACAGGTGCAGATTCAGCCAATTTCTGAACCTTGCTAATTACATCTTCAAGCTGATTAACACGTGCAACAAAATCCTTATAAAGTTCATTTCCTTCAGCAACACGCATTTTGTTCATTTCACCAAGAGCCTGTTCAAGGGCTGATTTGGCACAAAGCCAGGTGCTTTCTTCAACATCATTTTCCGAATCTACAGTCAAAATCTCGGGTAATGTTAACAACTGGTTAATATCAACCTGACCAGGAACGTCGAGTTCTTTTAATTCTAAAGCAATATCCAGGTATGTTTTGACCAGTGGTTTGTTTAAAATCAGTTCCTGATACTTTTCAGCTTCATTGGTAATACCAATCCAAACATTTACTCTACCACGTTTTACAAATTTACCAACAATATCACGAATTTGCTGTTCATAATTGGTTAACGATCTAGGTGTTTTGATAATCAAATCGAGAAAACGGTTATTTACAGAACGGACTTCTACGGTAATCTCCATGTCGCCGTTGTTTTCCATTCCTCTTCCAAAACCTGTCATGCTATTTATCATTCAAGCACCAATTAATAAAAATTCATCTTAACATTCTATTTTAATAGGATTTATAAATTAACATTTTTTTCAGTCATAGTCAACTGAAATTTTTGGATTTACATAAAATTCAGAAAAGATGGAAGGTTTTGCAGTAACTTGCAAAATACTGCTATTTTCTAAGAAACCGATCTTCTTCAAGACGTAACCTAAAAGAAACGCGGTGGGTGGCATCAAAATCATCATGACTAAGAAAAGCGTAATCGAGATCAAGACGAGGCAGACGAATTCCTGCACCGGCAGTCAATGAACCCATATCATCTCTACCGATTCGGAGTGCAGCAACATTTTTAACCAATAGTTCAGCACCAACCCGGGGATCGATACTGATAGCACCCAAATTCATTTGTGCTGCATAGTCTCTCCCCTCCATTCTAACATCCAGATCAGAAGCAACTAGCAATTGGCTGCCAAATCCTATATACAGAGGATATGAAGCGCCAAGTTTAAACGTAGGAGAAATCAATTCTTTTGTACCTGTATCCCAGGCAAGTATAGTTGTGGTAATATCCTGCAAATTTGCACCAAGAAGTAATTTACCTGTAGGATTCCATAAAGCACCTATATCAAAACCAAGCCCCATTGCCGAGTTGTCACCCGTTCCTTTGCGGATTATTTTTACATTGGCACCATAGGAAAATTTTTCAGTACGTTGTTTGGCATAACTCAGATAAACAGCATATTCAGCATCAGATACATAATGGTCAATAGTAGGTCTGTTTGTTTCGGACAAGTCTTCTGTTGGACTTGTTAATACAGGTATAGGAATATCATCTACAGCCAGCCGAACGATATTTAATCCCAATGTTTCAGACGAACGAAATGGAGCTGCAAAACCCAGGTAATCATAATTTACGATTCCGCCAAACCGACGGGAATGCATGGCAGAAATTTCAGGGTATTGAATTTTTGATAATGCAGCGGGATTCCAATAGCCATGTGTAACATCACCTGATATAGCAGCATGAGCACCACCCATTCCTAAAGCTCTTGCACCAACACCTGTACTGATAAAATCACCCGCATATTTAGCAATTTCAATAGCTTGAGAGTCTATAACCATAAAGAATAATATATTTATAACTACAAGTATTTTGTATTTCACGATCTTGCCTTCCAGTTCATTCAACATTAGGATTCATTTACCAACTGTCGTAATGCTTCAAGTTTATTTAATGCCTGAATTGGTGTCAATTCATTGGGATCTATTTGCTTTAATTCGTTACGCAAAGATTGTTCCAGTTCAGAAAAAAGACTCATTTGTTTTACAATTGTTTGTTTCATTTCATGGTGTTTTGCCAATTTAGGCTCATTTGTTTGATCAAGCGTTTCAGATTCCAGATTTGAAAGTACTTCTTTAGCTCTGTTAATCACTTTGGCGGGTAAACCTGCCAATTGAGCGACATGAATTCCATAACTATGGTCACATCCCCCCTTAACAATCTTGCGTAAAAATACAACATGGTCCCCCCATTCTTTTACCGCAACATTATAATTGGTTACACGCGAAAGAACAATCTCAAGTTCCGTCAATTCATGAAAATGTGTAGCAAAGATTGTTTTTGCGGCAAGCTGTGGTGTATTGTGTATATACTCTACAACAGACCAGGCAATAGATAATCCATCAAAGGTACTTGTACCTCGCCCAATTTCATCCAAAAGTATTAAACTGGATGCAGTTGCATTATTGAGGATATTGGCTGTTTCATTCATCTCTGTCAGGAATGTACTTTCACCTGCTGCTAAATTGTCTGATGCGCCTACTCTTGTAAATACGCGGTCAACCAATCCAATTTCTGCTTTACGCGCAGGTACAAAACATCCCATTTGTGCCATGATTACAATATGTCCAATCTGGCGCAAATATGTTGACTTGCCGGCCATGTTGGGACCTGTAATTATTAATATTTGATCTTGTGTATTATCAATGGTTAAATCATTACAAACAAACTGCTCACCCGGTGGGAGCAATTTTTCTACTACGGGATGTCGACTGTCATTGATAACAATTTTATCACTGGTATTCATTTCCGGTTTTACATAATCATTATCCAGTGCAATTTGTGCAAAATTGGCGATACAATCTAATACAGAAAGAAAATGGGCATTTTGTTGAAATTGTTGTGTATATACCAGAATTTTATCTCTTAACTGATTAAAAAGTGCATATTCAATTGAAGACATTTTTTCTTCAGCACCCAAAATCTTTTCTTCGTATTCCTTGAGCTCCTGGGTTATGAATCGTTCAGCATTTACCAGGGTTTGTTTACGAATATAATATTCGGGTACTTTGGTAAGGTTTGCTTTTGTAACTTCAATATAATATCCAAAAACTTTATTAAAGCTTACCTTGAGTGAAGGAATACCTGTCTTTTCACGCTCTTCCTTCTGCAGTCTTGCTATCCAATCTTTACCGGAATAGGCAATCTCCCGCAATTCATCCAAATCTTTGTCATAGCCTCGACGGATGATACTTCCATCAGTGATAGACATGGGAGGATTGTCTTCAATCGCTTTTTCAATTTCATTTGCTATATCCGGAATAGCATCCAGACCAGAGCGAATATGTTTCAATAATTCAAATTCGGTTGTATCAAGTAGCTCTTTAATGTTATGTACAACTTTGAGTGTGGCGAGAAGTGAGTTGGCATCACGCCCGTTTGCCCTGCCAGCAGAAAACTTGGCAAGATTGCGTTCCAGATCACCGGCATCTGCAAGAGTATTACGAATCTCTTTGCGTAATTCAGTTTTATCTACCAACTCTTGCACAGCAGATAAGCGTTTCTGAATTTTGTCAATATTTGAAAGTGGGAACAAGAGCCATTTTACCAGCATCCTGCCACCCATTGGGGTTTTTGTTTTATCAATAACGGAAAGCAATGTTCCCTGCTTTCCGCTTTGTGTCATGGAATAAACTAACTCTAAATTACGTCGGGTTGTTGTATCTATTATGAGATATTCACTGTCAGATTTACGGGAGATCTTGTTAATATGTACAAGTTTTTCTGATTGATTTTCTTTTAAATAGGCTAAAATGGCACCTGCGGCACTAATGCCATCATCAAAAGATTCAATTCCAAATCCTTTTAATGACAAGGTGGAAAAATGTTCAGTCAATGCCTGATAAGAATAATCATAATTAAAAGTCCAATCATCCCGGGTTGTCAAAGTGAATGATATGGGTTTTCTAAAAATCTCATGAAATCGTGAAATTTGGGTATCACTGATAATTAATTCAGAGGGTTGAACTGATAAAATTTGTTCAACAAGGTTAGACTCGATAGTTTCAAAAACCTGAAATTCCCCGGTCGAAACATCTACAAAAGCCATTCCGCACTTTTTTTTGCCGATAAATACACCAAGCAGATAATTATTTCGTTTGGTTTCGAGTAAATCATCCGCAATAGCAGTACCGGGTGTTACTACCTCTACAACTTTACGTTTTACAATTGTTTTGGCAAGTTTGGGATCTTCAACTTGCTCACAAATAGCAACCCGGTGACCGGCTTTGATAAACTTGCCCAGATAATTATCAAGGGCGTGATGAGGGAATCCGGCAAGAGGCACATCTGCAGCTTTGCCATGAGCGCGGGCGGTAAGTGTGATACCTAAAATTTCTGATCCTGTTTTTGCATCATCATAAAACATTTCATAGAAATCACCCATACGAAATAATAAAATATCGTCAGGGTGTGATGCTTTGATCTTGAGGTACTGCTCCATCAAGGGGGTTGTTGCTTTTTTTTCGCTCACGAATCTCTTTCCTGCAGGTTCTTTTTAATTCCGGGATTATCAATGCCCCAGTTTAACTTTGTTCGAAGGATCTCAAAAAAATCACGTTTTCCTATTGATACCCATTTTAACGGATAATGAGCCTTTTTAATTTCCACACTATCGTTTTCCTGTAAATTAGCTATACTTTGTCCGTCAAGACTGACTTGCACAGAATCTTGTCCGGGTTTTATGGATATATTCAACTCGGCATGTTCTGATAACACAATGGGTCTTTCTGTTAACGAGTGTGGACAAATAGGGGTTACAATAATAGCATTCATGGTCGGCATGAGCAGCGGACCGCCTGCTGACAATGAATATGCAGTGGAACCTGTAGGTGATGCTACAATCAATCCATCACTTCGATATGTATTTAAAAACATATTATTTACGGTTACATCAGCATAAATCAAACGGGGTCCTAGCCCCTTGTCAACAACAACATCATTTAACGCGGTATAATGAAAAGATTTACCATTCTGATGTATGATTACACTAAGCAGCATCCTATCAATAATAGAATAATTTTTATTTAAAAGATCATCAATAGCCTGATGAATCTCGTCAACCATAACTTCTGCAAGGAATCCCAATCCACCTGAATTAACACCCAAAATAGGAACGCCATGATGCCCTACAACATTGGCTGTAGAAAGTATAGTACCATCGCCTCCAAAAGCGACAACAATATCACACGCTTTACCAATACAATCGAGATCTACTGTGTTTTGATCAGAATTTAATGATAAAAAATTTACCAGATCTGATGCATATACATACTTGATTTGTTTCTGATCAAGAATGCCAGTAAACTCTTTAACAACCCGTTTAACTTTGGGCTTGTTTGTATTTCCTATTATACCTAAAATCATGATACATGTTTTTGAAATTTAAACAAATGCATTCGAGTCAAGGATTTATATGATTGAGAAGATCTAACAGCTTCAACAATACCAGAAGCATCAAGCCCTGCTTTTTCCAATAGCAAGCCACGTTCACCCTGTTCTACAAAATCATCTGAAATACCACAACGGATAAATTCCAAATGATTTAATTTATTATCTAGAACAAACTCGGCAATTTCACTACCCAAGCCGCCTTTGAGTGTTCCTTCTTCTACTGACAATAAAAGTTTATAATTAGAAGCAATACGATTGAGCATTTTAGCGTCAAAAGGTTTCAGGAAACGGGCATTCACAACCTCAACATTGAGTTTATCTTCTATTCTCAAAATCTCTGCCGCCTCAAGTGCCCGATATACCATGGGGCCTAATGCAATTATAGCCAAGTCAGTTCCTTTTTGAAGAACCTGGCTAGTCCCCAAAGGAATCGTTTCAAAGTTATCAGTCATTGCTACACCTTCAGCACTGCCGCGTGGATACCGGATAGCTACAGGGCCATCTATTTCAAACGCAGTATTGAGCATATGCCGAAGTTCTTCTTCATCGGCTGGAACCATTACTGTTAATCCGGGTACAGTACGTAAAAAGGCCAAATCAAATACACCATGATGTGTTGGTCCATCATCACCTACAATACCAGCACGGTCAAGTGCAAATACAACAGGCAAGTTTTGCAGCGCTACATCATGAATTATTTGGTCATAGCCTCTTTGCATAAAACTGGAATATATTGCAACAACGGGTTTTAACTTTTGAGTTGCCAAACCTGCTGCAAAGGTGACAGCATGACTTTCAGCAATACCTACATCAAAAAAACGATCTGGGAATTTTTGGGCAAAATCACTCAAGCCAGTACCAATGGCCATAGCGCCACTGATGGATACAATTTTGGAGTCTTTTTCAGCCAGCTTGACCAATGATTTTCCAAATACCTGTGTAAAGGTTGGTACATTGGATTTTTTCAAGATTTCACCCGTTTTGGGATCAAATCTGCCTAATCCATGAAACACTGATGCATTTTCTTCAGCAGGAGCAAACCCCTTGCCCTTTTTAGTCAAAACATGAACCACAATAGGACCATTTAACTTTTTAACCTCATTGAACAAACGCACCATACTTGCAATATTATGACCATCTACAGGACCAAAATATCGGAACCCTAACTGTTCAAACAACATACCCGGTACAAATACGGATTTCAAACCATCCTGAAATCTCTTGACTGCCCTTCGGATATGTGATCCCATGGTTGACATGCGCCCGGTTATGTCCCATATTTCACTTTTAAGGCGGTTATATAAAGGATTCGAAATAATATTAGTGAGATAATGAGACAAAGCACCTACATTGGGTGAAATTGACATGCTGTTATCATTAACAATCAGGATAAAATCTTTTAAATTTGCACCGGCGTTATTTAATCCCTCATAAGAGAGTCCACCAGTCAAAGCACCATCTCCAACAATGGCAATAACTTTATAATCATCACCATTTACATCTCTTGCACAAGCCATACCGTAAGCAGCAGAAATAGCTGTGCTGGCATGACCTACACCAAAAGCATCGTATTCGCTTTCTGAAATTTTTGGAAATCCTGACAAACCATTATATTGTCTAATGGTATGGAAACGATCATATCGACCTGTGATCAATTTATGCGCATATGCCTGATGCCCAACATCCCATACAATTTTATCTTTAGGGGTATTGAAAAGGTGATGCAGCACCAATGTCAACTCTACAACGCCCAATGACGGAGCAAGATGTCCACCAGTGTTGGATACGGTAGAAATGATTGTTTCTCTGATTTCCTTACTCAATTGAGAAAGCTGAGGAATATCAAAATTTTTTATATCATTTGGTGATTGAATACCGGATAATAATGATTCCATAATCTCACATTATTTTATTATTCATCTGTCTTGTTTGGATCCTGTCCAGATAAAATCTCTAGTTTACTTTCAGCTTTTTTCAATTTTTGTTCACAAAAACTTACGAGCTGATTTCCTTCTTCAAATAATTCCAGTGTTTCATCCAGGCTGCTTTCGCCCTGTTGAAGAATATTTGCAATTTCATCCAATCTTTCCATTGCTTCTTCAAACGTCTGTTTAACCATATTGTTTCCCGTTAATTGGATTTTGTTGATTCTGCTTTTGAATATATATAACCATCCTGAAGCTGTGTAACCAACTCTTCGTGATCGTTAATATCACTTGTTTTTTTAATTAATGTTCCATCCGCTTTGCGAGTAATACTAAATCCTCTTTTTAAAATTGAATCCGGATGTAAATCTGATAATCTCGATTGTTGGTATAAAAGATTTTGCTTTGCATTTTTAACTGTATTAAATGCTGAATATCGCATTACATTCACAATTTCATCAAGGTGCTGATAATATGTATGCAGCATATCTGTAGGTCTGCGGAAACCATAACTGGAAACAATTGATTTTATATGCTTTTGGTGAATATTTATCAGACTGTTTACATGTTGATAAAAAAATGATTGAAATGCCTTCAAGGAATCTTTAATTTCATTTATATCCGGCACAACAAGTTCTGCTGCAGCAGAAGGTGTTGGTGCCCTTAGATCCGCTACAAAATCACTGATTGTAAAATCAATTTCATGCCCAACTGCAGATACTATTGGAATTTTAGAAGCAAAAATAGCCCTGGCAACTTTTTCGTCGTTAAAAGCCCAAAGGTCTTCGAGTGATCCCCCACCGCGTCCCAGAATTATAACGTCAATATCTGATTGCTGGTTCATTTGCTGTAAAGCCTCTACAATATCATCGGGAGCAGCATCACCCTGAACGATTGCCGGACGTAAAACCATTCGCACAGAAGGAAAACGACGTTGAAGCACATTCTGGATATCCTGAATTGCAGCACCAGTTGGTGAGGTAATTATCCCAACAGTTTCAGGAAAAGTGGGTAATGATTTCTTAAATTCAGGACTAAACAGACCTTCTTCATTCAATCGATTCTTTAAAGCTTCAAATGCAAATTGAAGATCACCAATTCCTGCTGGCACCATCTTGACTGCATCAAGTTGAAGTGAACCACGTTTTTCATAAACACGTACATTACCTCGTAATTGCACTTTCATTCCATCTGAAGGCGCAAAATTTAGGGTATAATTTCTGCTTTTCCACATAACACAGGTAATTTGTGATTGTGAATCTTTGAGTGAAAAATACATGTGGCCGGAAGAATGGTGGGTAAAATTGGATATCTCACCTTGCACCCAAATTGCAGGCAGAGAAGTTTCAACCAACTCTTTAATTTCAGAATTGATCTCAGAAACTGAATACATGTGTTCAAAATCTGTCTGGTCAAATAAATCCATAAAGCGCTCAAACATTGAATACTGTTAAACCGAAAAGGGCCAAGATTTATTTCTCAGCCCAAAATCATTTTACTTTTTCTTTTTATGTCTATCTTTACGTAAGCGCTTTTTACGTTTGTGGGTAGCAATCTTGTGTCTTTTTCTCTTTTTTCCGCTTGGCAAAGTAATCACCTCCTTACTAAAATTATTCTTTATTTAAAAAATCTTTTAAATCTCTGGAAGGCCTAAAGACAGCAGTCATGTGTTCGGGCACTTCAACAGGTTCATTTGTTTTTGGATTACGGGCCATTCGGGCATTACGCTTGACAGCTTTGAAATTTCCAAAACCGCGTAATTCAATGCGTTCTCCATTTTTTAGAGCATAACTGACCGTAGCAATAAAACCGTCAACTACAGCCTGGGTTTCAACCTGCGTTAAACCTGTTCCTTCTGCAATGATTCGAACAATATCTGCTTTTTTCATAATGGATTTACCTTAGTTCAGGGTAAACTCTATGCTCTATCTAAATAAATATTTAGCTTCTGGCCACAAACCGACATATTCAGATAACAAAATTTGAATATCTTCGGTTAAAATATCATATAACGTTATTTTATTCTGACGTTCTTTGAGCAATTTGGGTTCGCCTTTTATCCCACCAAGTTCAGCGGCAAGACTAATTGCATCTTCAAATGTACCCAATGTATCAATAAGCGCCAAGTTTTTTGCCTGCTCACCAGTATAAACTCTACCATCAGCAACTTTGAGGACTTCGTTTCTTGGTAATTCCCGCTCACGCATTACCGTTTCAAGAAATTGATCATAACCGTTATCGATCCATGCTTGTAAATACTGGCGTTCTTCGGGGCGGATATCACGATATGGTGAACCTGTATCCTTAAACTTGCCACTTTTGATTACGGTAAACTCTATACCAATCTTTTCCATTAATTTTTTAAAATTTGGAAACTCGGCAATAACTCCTATACTTCCTGTAGTTGTACCGGGATTTGCCATAATTGCATCCGCACCCAAGGCTACATAATAACCACCAGATGCGGCAACGGTTCCCATGGATGCAACAATGGGCTTTCCTCCGTCACGCACACGGCGAACATGTTCATATATTTCTTGTGAAGCTGAAATTCCTCCACCAGGACTGTTAATCCTGAAAACAATGGATTTAACACTTTCATCTTTATCAAATTTTTTAAATTGACGTACAATGGCATGTGGGCTGGTAATGATTCCTTCCAGATCTATAACTGCAACTTTATCTCCACCAGAAACAATAGACATATCCGATTGACTGCTCAATCCTACTATTGCGATAATAAACAAAATCCCGAAAAAAGTAATGACTGTCAGAATTATACCGCCAATAATGTAATCTTGTTTTTTTGCCATTAAATTACCATTATAATAATTAATTGTCAAATTTGATTTGACAAACGACTTATATTATAAAAAAAAATCGTCTAAAAAGCAAGTTAAAAATCATATAAACAATATGCTACACTAGGATAAGAGAGTATAATAACAATTTAATATTTTTTGCATATTTGTATTAATATCAAATAGTTCTTTTGCTTTATTAATATTAGCCATCCCCTTTTTTTCACATAGTTGCTTATGGTTCAATAACAACTCGGCAACCTTTTTTAAATGTTGAATATCCCCGGGATCGGTGAGATAACCATTTTCTGGTTCAATTACCATTTCAGGTATTCCACCCACCTTTGTACTTATTACCGCTGTACCAGAAGCCATTGCTTCAATGACAGACATAGGTTGTGCTTCTGCATATGATGGCAATATAAAAATCCAGGATGATTGAAGTAACTGTAATTTCTCCCGATCGAAAACCGGACCTATCAAATAAATTTGTTTTTCAATGTCGTATTCTTTTGCAAGTTTTTTAATTTCCAGAGTATCTCCCGGACCTGCAATATAAACAATGAAATCCTTGAAACCAGATGCTAAAGCTTGAATAACTTTTAATAAATCAAATATCCCTTTGCGTTTTGACAACTCGCCCAAAAACAACATGGAAGGAATTTCAGATTTAGGATATACAATTTCTGAATAAATAGATGTATCTACACCGTTAGGAACAATAGTGACTTTATGAGGGTCTGTTAGGCGGGTCAACAAATCATACCAATACTGAGACAATACTAAAATATGATTACATTTGATCAGCATATGGCGGATATATTTGCGCACAAACAAAGTTTGTTTATAGTAAAAGTTTTCAAACAATGCACCATGTACATGCAGAATTACAGGAACGCGCATCCAGTTACATACATGTATGTAAAACATCTTTTCCCAAAAGGATGTATAAGATGCTGTGTGTAGATGAACCAGATCAGGTTTTTTTTTGAAAAAGCGATAAATAAATCGTAAAAGAAAATAAAGTGACTGGAAATAGCTTGTTAAAGATACAACAAGATTGCGACGTAATGATGCTGCATACCCTGTATATTTACGTGATTGTTTTTTTCGTACCCATGGTTTTGAAATATCAAATAACTGCAAGTCAATAGCTTTTGCTTCTTCAGAATCCAAAAGAGCTTGAATATACGTTTCCATCCCTCCTGTTTTAGGGTTAACAGGACCCACAAGTACAATATAAGGTTTATCTGATTGCATTCGGCATGACCGGTAGAGATTGAATTATCTTTTACGTTTATGTTTAGTGGACTGTTGCTGCACAGATCGTTTGCGTGAGAATAGAAATGCTAATATCCAAATTAAAAGCCACATACCAGCAAGTACCCACCAGCGATCAATAATCAAAACAGTAAAGTTTATAGCATATAACAGATGAAAAATCCAATCATTAACACCCTTGCTGCTTTTTACTTTTTTACTGGATAACGCAATAATTCTGGCTGCTAATATGACAGGGGTATAAAGATACAAGAACCATCTGATAAATACATGGCCTGTAAATAGAGTTAACAGAATTACCACGGTAATAATTATATCCAGCAAAGCTTTTTCAAATATCTTTTTCATATAGGATTCCTTATGATTCATAACCATTAGGATTATTGGATTGCCAACGCCAACTGTCTGCACACATGTCTTCTATTGTTTTTGCAGCAGTCCAGTTTAATTCTTTTTGAGCAAGTGCAGGATCAGCGTAACAGGATGCAACATCTCCCGTACGTCTATCTGTAATTTTATACGGGATCTCTTTTAGAGATGCTTTTGAAAATGCTTTCACAACATCCAAAACACTGTACCCCTGACCAGTACCTAAATTATAAGTTACAAGACCGGGATTTTCCTGTAATCGATCCAAAGCACGTAAATGGCCTATTGCAAGATCAACAACATGGATATAATCTCTAACACCCGTACCGTCGTGTGTTGGGTAATCGCCTCCAAAAACTGCAAGTTTTTCAAGTTTTCCAACAGCTACCTGGGCAATATATGGAAATAGATTATTGGGAATTCCATTGGGGTCTTCTCCAATTTGTCCACTCTTGTGTGCACCTACAGGATTAAAGTACCGTAACAATGCTATATTCCAATTTGAATCAGATGCGTACAAATCACGCAATATGAGTTCAATCATGTACTTTGTTCTGCCATATGGATTTGTTGGACCCAGTGGAAAATTTTCAAGAATGGGTACCGTATGTGGATCGCCATAAACGGTTGCAGAAGAACTAAACACCAAATTCATGACATTGTTCTTTTTCATCACTTTGCATAAGTTGAGTGTACTGGTTATATTGTTGTCATAATAATGTAACGGGATTGTATTAGACTCGCCTACAGCTTTGAGTCCTGCAAAATGAATGACATCCGTTATATCATTATCTTTAAATATATTTTCAACAGCATTCAAATCCAAAAGATCATCATGGTAAAAAGTTAATTGCTTTCCTGTCAACTTTTGCACTCTTTCGAGTGATTCTTTTTTACTATTGTCAAGGTTGTCTATAACAACAATATCTTTATTTGCATTTAACAATTCAAGACAAGTGTGACTACCAATATAACCTGCCCCTCCTGTAATCAATATACTCATTTAAATAAAATCTCCTTACATTCTGAATCAATTGGCCAATATGAACTATCGGGATAACTTTTAAAAGTCATCCACTCTTTACTGACCGGGTGCTGCAATGACAGGCGGCTTGCGTGTAAAGCCAAAGCTTTGTTACCAAACCGGGTTTTTGAACCATAACGAAAATCACCCAAAATGGGAAATCCTCGGCTTGAAAACTGGACACGGATTTGATGGTGCCTGCCGGTATGCAGATCAATTTCAAGTAATGAAACATTTTTTTTACTATCGAGCCGTTTATATGACAATTCGGCTTTCTTTCCGGTATCCGAATCAGCAATTATACTGGTAACACCATTGCGATCAAGATAATCAATCAACTTGTCCTGTTGATTCGGTACGCCCTGAACAAGAGCTATATATGTTTTTCGGATATGTCTTTGACGTATGGCTTCACTCAATCGTCCCGCCGCTTTGGACGTTCTAGCAAATACAACTATTCCAGAAACCGGACGGTCAATCCTTTGCACAAGGCCAAGATAGACATTTCCTTTTTTATCAAACTTTTCCTTAAGAAAAACCTTACTTTGTTCCAATAATGTCAAATCACCGGTTTGATCACCCTGAACCAGTAAACCCGCCGGCTTGTTTACAACCAGTAAATGGTTGTCCATATACAAAATATAGTTATCAAATTCAGTAATATTCATCAGGATAATAAGTTAAAATATTATTGAATCAATATACAAAAAAAAATATTATAAACATATAGTTATCATGTTTGATTGGATTTGAGATGTTTTAATATCTGAGGTAACAATGACAATACATATTCCAGGTCTTCTTTGGTTGTTCGTAATCCCATACTAAAGCGAATAGTACCATATTTTTTGGGGTCAACACCAATGGCATTCAGAACATGTGAATTCCTTTCATTACCGGAGCTGCAAGCTGAACCCGATGAAGTATATACACCAATTTGATTCAGGCCTAATAGTAATGCTCCACTGTCGACACCCGGAAAACCAATACTGAGATTTTGAGGTAAACGATCCTTCAATGAGCCATTTACAATGAGGTCAGGTTCAATATTATAAAGACCATCCAGAAAAAACTGCCGCAACTCTAAAAGTCGATTCGTTTCCGAATCCATATCACGGCAAATTAATAAAGCTGCTTTTCCAAGCGCCATAATATGACCAACATTTTCAGTACCCGCCCGTAAACCAAATTCCTGACTGCCACCGTGAATAATGGGTACAAGTGGAATATCTTTGGAAACATAAAGTGCCGCAACACCTTTGGGGGCATAAATTTTGTGCCCTGAAAGTGAGAGCATTGAAATTCCAAGCTTTCTGGGTTTTATAGGAATTCTGCCAAATGCCTGTATGCTGTCCATCATCAAAGGTACACCAAAACGATTACATATTTCAGAAATCTCATTAACCGGACTTGTAGTACCAATTTCATTATTGGCCATCATGATAGATACAAGCAGAGTATCATCGGTAATTGCCTTTTCAAGTTGTTCAAGATCGATTTTTCCATCAGCATCGACATTCAGATAAGTAACAGTAAAACCAATAGATTCAAGAAACTGCATGGTTTTAAGTACAGATGAATGTTCAATTTTTGAAGTAATGAAATGGCCCTTGTGTTCAAGGTACTGGAACGCAATCCCCTTAATGGCAAGATTATTTGCTTCTGATCCACTTCCGGTAAATATAATTTCCTGCGGTAAAACATCCAAACATTCCGCTATCTGTGCCCTGGCCGTTTCAATATACTCATAAGACTCTTTGCCAGGTTCTGTACTGCTGCTGGGATTACCAAAACCCATTTTACCTGAATAATATTTTTCAAGAGCGGTTACAATTTTTAATCTTACATATGTAGTAGCATTATGATCAAGATACACTTCTCGAAAGTTATTAACTTTAATTGTTGGAAAGGGTTTACAAGATTGGTCAGGAGTTTGTATGGGAATATCAACCCAGGTATAAACGGATTTTAATCCAAAAGGAAACATTTTTTGTAAATCTGTTTGAGAGAATCCCAAATTCTTTTTGATATTGTAATGCATGGGACCCACATGATTTTTTTTATAATAATCATAGGTGTATTCAAGAACACGATAGTGGTCGGGAGTGAGTTCAGTACCAGTTATATGCGCCATCCTGCGAATTAAAATTTTCACATAGTTATTCATAGCAATTCCGTATAGTCTTAATCGTCAGCACCTGGGTACAAGTGAAATGGATATCCTGTTTTGGACGCATGCATTGCTTCTGCAATTAATTTAAATGTATTGAATGGAATACCCAATCCCATCCTGTCGGCTTCATATTGGGCAATGAGACGTGCACCAATACAATAAGTTGAAATATTCATCTCCTGTGTCAGGTACGGTCGTACTATCAAATCCGAGTTTACAACGCGAACAGGTCCCATATTTGCCGTTACGCGTTTTCCGGTGGTAAACTGATACGCCTGAATGATTCTTGCCAACTCTACTGGTCTGACTGATAAAACAATAATATCTGGTTCAAGTTCAATTTCGTCAAATTCAGGTGAACAAAAAAAGACAGCTTTCATAGTAGCAGGTTGAATAGCCATCATCTCACTAATTGCATTTTGGGCCAATTCAACAGTTTTGAATCTTCCACTGTCATCATGACCAAACAAGCAAAAATCAGGATTATTGGAATCCTTACACGCATATACTATACCTGAAGTAAAATCTTTGGGAGAAGGTGGTATAAAATCATTCAAAGCATCAGATTGCTGACGCATCATATCAGTATATACTCTTGATTTACCCAGAGGTTTATCATCATACTGATCAACAAGACCAAAGGTAATGGCAGCTGCAATACAGCCAATATTTTCACGAGTTAAACAAACAGCATCACCCAATGATGCCTGTTTAGTAGCCTGGCAGCTTGTAACCGTTAAATCATCCGGATGATATTCCATGATTTTATCAGGGATGGTATCCCCATTTTTGAAAAATTTCACTGCTGTTACAGGGATGTTCAAACCCTCCACTCCCATGGCGATTATCATATCCCTATACAGCGTTCGTAATTGTTTATTCATGTGCAGCCCCCTTTTTATTGAGCTGCATCTTGAAACATCTCGGTTACCATCTCTGCTTCATTACGGGTCAAAACTTTATCAATATCCAAAAGGATTTTAACATGTCCCTTGAGTTTTGCAATTGCAAGAATATAATCAGTTTTTGTATTTACACCAAATGATGGCGTTTCATCTATATCAGATACATGTATATCAGAAACTTCGGAAACAGAATCAACCGCAACTCCCATGAGTACCGTACGTCCCTGATAATAGATTTCCAAAACAATAATTACTGTACGTTCATCATAATCCATTGGCACCATACCGAAACGAAGTCTCAAATCAATTACCGGTATTACACTTCCGCGTAAATTTATGACCCCTTTAATATGAGGTGGCAAATTGGGTATGGAACGAATGTTTTGCATTTTGATAATTTCTTTAATTTTTAAAATATCAATACCATATTCTTCTTTACCCATTGAAAAAGACAGATATTTTCCTTCCAGGTTGATCATTGATTTTTCAGATTGAACAGCCTGAGAACTGGTATCTCGTATAAGAATATCCTGAACTTTCTCTTCAGCTCTTACGACTGAAGAACGTTTATTAACATCAGTATCTTTACAAGCAACATCTGCAAAACGAAGATCTACAAACTTGTCCAGATCGATTATATTTCCTAAACCAATATTATCATGCATGTAATGTTGTATACGATCAAGATCTTCAACTGATGGATACAAGTCACCGGTTTTAATACCTTTGGGTTCGGTTAATACATTTTTAATTAATGCAGGTTTGAGCCCCAAAACCTTATTAGGATCTAAAAATTCGACACCAATTTCAGCTGCAATGCCCGGCTTTTCTTCAATCAATTTACCAGCATAAACCAACATGTTGGTAAATTCCTGAACAACTTCGGGATGTTGATCAATAATGTCCTGCTGCATTGTAACAACACAACAAGGATGGTTATCCCATAATTCACTTGATATAAACTGCAATTCTGCAATTCCACTGGCAATTGCTTTGGTACCCAGAGGTTCAGCAACCAGGTAACCACAAGCTTTTTCATTATTTGCAAGAATTTCAGGCATTTTCACAGGGGGTACAACTTCAAAGTTTACATCTACTCCCTCATCGCCTGCAAATCCTGCATTTAAACCAATACCGCTGAAAAACATATGAGCAAGAATGTTATGAATAGACATAAGATGCGGTAATAGAAAAGATTTTCCACGAAAGAAATTTTCATAAGGTTCTCTATATTCATCACCTTTACGGTTACGTACAAAAATACTCCCATTACGGTGAGCAAATAAAATCAATTGGATTGGCACATCATAACTAAATAAATCCATAGCAATAGGTGCAAGTACACAGGCACCATCTATGTCGCCGCTTTCAAGTGATTTTGCAACAGGGTTCCAACTTGACAAACAAAGTGTATCCAATTCGAAGGTTTGAGGTTTTAATTCACCGGTTTTAATCAGGTGTTTGAGGACACCAAGCACCAAATGGTCTGTAATTTGAATATGACCAATGCGAAGCAATATCTTGCCGGAAGGAGCGGTTTGAATTACACGATTGACCTTTTGCTCAGCTGGCTGGCCCATGCCAAAGGCTTCTTGTATCTTTTCACTTAATTCACTTGCATCGAATGGTTTTGAAATAAAGCTGCTAACACCAGCACTGTCAGCCTTTGCCATTTCTTTTTTTTCACCACGACCTGTAGCCATAAGAAAAGGCAGATCTTTATATGTTTCACTCTGTCTCACCCATAACAAAAGATCATAGCCGCTTTTATTGGGCATGTTCCAGTCACTGATCACTAGTTGAATTGAACTGTCTGCTTCAAGGATATCTTGAGCGGCCTGACCGTCAGGGGCTTCAATAATATTTTCAAAGCCCAATGACTTTAATGTCTTTAATTCCATCTTCCGCATAACAGCAGCATCTTCAACCAAAAGTATTTTTATATCAGTACCGAGAGACATAGATATCCTCCAAAATAGTAAGTATGGAAAGCAAATATATTAATCATTTTCTGTTTTTCAAATTTTATGCCAAATAGAGGCATGGTACACATTTTTCAATTAATGTTTGCAAATTCAATACTTGTTTTTAAATTAAAATTCTTATATTACATAACACAAATTAATCATGCGTCATGTAAAAAAACGATTCTTATGAAAATTTTACTAATATATATCCTGTTCGGTTTTTCAATAGCATTGAGTTTTGAGAATAAAACCGATTTTGCTCAACTTGTTTCTACTACAAGTGATATAGAAAATAAATCGAACCTATTAATAACCAGCAATACCAAACCTGACACCCTGCAAACCCAACAAAATCAACATATCACTTTCCAAACATCAGAACAAAAATCAAATCCAGTTGTACAAAACTATAACCAGAGTCTGGATTTAATTCTACAAAATACTAAATTCATCTATGATGATTATAAATATATTCTTACCTCCCCTACCCGAATTGATAAAAAATCCGCGATTAAATTAGGTTCCATACTTGCTACTTTTGGTCTTTTATATTACAAAGACCAGGAAATATATGATTTTCTAAACAGGCATAATAACGATAGAGTGTATAAAAAGGTTTTACAAGTGGGTAATTTTTTCGAACCCTCTGGTCTTACACGTAATACCCACCCATACTATATTGGCGGTTTCTTTGTTGGTTATTTATTGAAAAATGAACATTTACAAGAGGCTTCGGTTCAATTGTTAGAATCTATGATTTTTGAGGGTAATACCCGTGTACAGATTCTACACAAAGTTATTGGCAGATCAAGACCCAATGATGAACAGGGGCCCTATTTCTTTGAATTCGATGGAGACCGCTCGTTTCCATCAGGACATACATCAAATATCTTTCAACTGGCTACAGTATTATCTCATCATGTTGACCATTGGGCTTTTTCTACATTAGCATATGGAATAGCAACCACAGTAGGATTTCAACGTATCGATTATAAATCTCATTGGCCATCAGATGTATTTATGGGTGCGGTTTATGGCATTGCAGTATCTAAAGCAATTATCTATATGCATGAAAGCAGAAAAGCCCGTATAGTACCTGGCATTTCTATTATTGAGAACAAACCGATATTTGGAATTACATATAACTTGGATTCGTTCTAAAAAAAGGAAACCTGATCGTCAAGTTTACGTTCTATAGTATTGAGTAATTTCAATAAAACACATACCATTAAAACGGATGACAATATTGAAGAGCGATGCCAACTCTAAAAACAACCAACGTGATCTTGAAAAAGCGGCAATAAAACTTGCTAATGCTAATGTAGCGTTATTGTCGGTTCAGGAACAACTTGAAGAAAAAAACAAGCAATTGAAATCGTTGCTTAATGAACTGTCAATAAGCAGAGATGAATTGCAAGCCGTCCTGGACAGTTCAAATAGTGCAATGTTGATGGTAAATCCACTTGGCATTGTAACATCGTTTAACCGTCAGGTATCTGAATATTTTGACCTCAAAAATAGTGACATTACACAAAAGCCCTTTCATGATTTGTTACCGAAAATAAAACAATGCTTTAAAGAACCAGAACGATTCCGACAAATCATAAAACAACTCGAAATAACCCCAGACAAAGCCTATAAAAAAGATTCCAATTACAAAGAATTTTTCAGCCGCTCTTTAATGACAATAAGGCCTGTACAACGTTTTCTGTCATTTTCATCCATTACCGTAATGAACAAAGAAAACACACAAACATTGGGAAGGGCCTGGTTATTTGTTGATATTACAGATATAAAAACTGCTGATGATAAATTAAGAGCTATTGTTGAAGTATCCCCTATCCCCTATATTATAAGCAGAGTTAATGACGGAAAAATATTATACATTAACAAACCATTATCCGATGTAACCGGATTTTCGGAAGAGGAATTATTAGAAAGAAATACTTTAGAATTTTATCAGGAATCCAGTGATAGAATATTTATTGAAAATATAATGAAGGAAAAGGGATACCTTTATAACCATGAACTCCGGATAAAACATAAAAATGGCTCATTTGTCTGGATGATTTTATCCATCGTTAAAAACGAAATTGGTGGTGAAAAGGTATACATTGCCTCACTCTATAACATCAATGCAAGGAGAAATGCGGAAGAAGCTCTCAAAGTTTCAGAAACACGCTTCAGGAGCTTGGTTGAAAATGCAACAGATATAATATTTTCCATGAAGCCGGATAACACCTTTTCCTATATTTCCCCTCAGTTCCAGGAAATTACCGGTCACAAGGTTAGAGATTTTATTGGTAAAACACTGGAATCTCTTATACATCCTGATGACAATATTACATTTAAAGACAATAGAAATCTTGATAAACATGTAGAACATAATTACAGATTACGCCATAAAGACGGCAACTGGCATTGGTTCATCTCTCATACTACAGGTATCTATAATTTTGATGGCGAGTTATTAGAGCGTATTGGTATTGCTCACGATGTAACTGAAATAAAATCCGTATTAAGCAATCTTGAACAGGCAAACCAGGAATTACGAAAAACCCAGGCCCAATTGGTTCAATCAGAGAAAATGGGCGCATTAGGTATGCTGGTAGCAGGCATAGCACATGAGATAAATACTCCTGTAGGTGCAATTAATAGTATGCATAATACATTGGTGCGTGCAGTTTCAAAATTACAAAATGAATTATCTGAAAAATACCCGGAAATATTGGAAAACAATTCTCAAGTTTTTAAATCCCTTAGCATTATTAATGACGCAAATCGGGTTATAGAATCCGGTACTACACGTGTAACCAACATTGTAAAGCGGTTACGTAGCTTTGCACGTTTGGATGAAGCTGAATTAAAAGAAGCCAATATACTTGATGGAATTGAAGATACCCTTGTTATCATACACCATGAAATTAAACATGATATTACAATAATCAAAGAATTTGGGGAATTGCCTATTATATCCTGCTATCCCGGCAGATTAAATCAGGTTTTTCTGAATCTGTTAATAAATGCCAGACAAGCAATATCCGGCAAAGGTGAAATAAAAATAAAAACAGAACATAAAAATAATAAAATTATTGTTGAGATTACAGATAATGGTAAAGGTATACCTCCTGAGCAAATCGATCAAATATTTAATCCAGGGTTTACTACAAAAGGTGTTGGTGTAGGAACAGGACTCGGCTTATCAATTTGCTACCAGATTATAGAAGATCATAAAGGCACAATAACTGTAAAAAGTAAACAAGATGTGGGAACAAGCTTTACAGTAACAATTCCAACCAATCTTGATCAATTGCTCAATCAATGAAAACGCTCGATAATATTAAAGACACATATGCGGAAAAATATTACGAATGAAAAATCTAGTATATATATCAATATTACAATTTGTTTTATATTCAGCTTTAACTGCCGGCACCAACCATACGGATTCATTGCAGGTTAAGCAAAAGACTTTATCGACTTCTCAACAAGCATATATGTATATTCGGGGTATTGAACGAGATGAAAAATCCGGATTCAGAGCTCTCTATACTTTAAAAAAAACAGTATTATTTGTACCCGAACAATTCTCCGCAGGCATTAAATACGCATCGGGTTATGGTTTAGAACTTGTCAATAATCCTAAATTTATAAACGACCTGGAATATATTTTCTTTACTCAGGATAAAACCCTGGGTTGGTACCCTACTGCCAGTCTTACATCGGGTTTGCGTCCCCGCATTGGCATCAACTTGATTATGAAAAAGTCGCCTGTTCAATTAACGCTCAAAGCCAAATATGCTGACGAAGAAAAATACAAAGTAGAAACACGGGCATCATACTTTGTTAAACATATTGATCAATTAATTCGTGTCAACTTTGAAATATTGCATGAATATGATGATGACAGAAAGTATTATGGATTTGGTGCGGATCCCAGAAATGATTCCAGAAACCAGTTTGTAGATAATCCAAAATCAAAATATGGATATTTTTTTCAAGAGCATACAGCGGTTCGTCTGATTTCCGGTTATAGACCCAAGCCTAATTTCAATTTTTATTTAATGACATCATTTGACCAGAGAACAGTCAAAGATGCATTTGAAGGTGACAATTGGGTTTCACAAATTTTTGAAATTAGCTCTATACCTGGCATGAATTCAACCTTCAATCAATGGTATAATGAACTTTCCATAAGATTTGATTCACAACCTAATACCCGATACTTTTCTACAGGAAGTGTTTTTGAAGCCTATGCAGGTATTAACCGAGGGCTTGATAATAATCCCAATTTATCTTTAAAATCGGGAATTACTATATATAAACGCTTTGCTGTTTTAAATAACAACAGAATCATAACTCCCAAATTAACAGTACATGCGATTCGAAATTTAGATAAAGATAATATTATTCCTTTTACTGAATATCCACATCATCCGGAATTCAGAGGTGTAAATGAAAGAACATATCTCAGGTTAGACAATCATTTGCTAATTCCATCCATTCAGTATAGCTGGCCATTATCACAAAATGTGGGAGCTCATATTTTCGCAGATTATCTCACCGCAAGTTCTGATTATAAAAAAATATCCTTTAATCACTCGGTTTGGGCAGCAGGTTTTATATTTGATTTACATAGCAGAGATGATGAAATGGCAAATATAAAAATAATTTATGGATCAGAAGGTTTACGATTACACGCAGATATTGGAGTTTCATTTTATTGATATGAACAAGATCAGATACATATTATTTCTAGTATTAGTATTTAGTGCATGCGCACCTCAAACGTATCGGTTTGCAGATAAGGAACCGGTTATGTATTATAATGATATATCCCCTATTCCTTTACCTAAAACAGTATTCAAAAACCGCTTTGAATATTATGCAAATGTATTGGCCCCGAAACCGGTAGTAGAAAGTTTTTTTATAGCTCCCAATAACCAGGCAAGAGACGTAAACAGCATGGATCAGGTTCCGGCGTCAAGTTGGTATATACCCAGATTGGGATATCAAGAGATTACACCAGAGGAACTCGCTAAAGGACCAACAGAATTTGGTCCTCCTGCACCACCATTGACTGTTATCAGAGTACGTAAAGCAGATACCACCCCACGCTTATTTATCAAAGACAGCAATGGCAATCATTATATGTTGAAAATGGACCCGAAAGGCCATCCTGCGATTGCAACTTCTACATCATTTATTGTAAATCGTTTATTCTGGGGTTTTGGTTATAATGTTCCTGAAGATCAGTTGTTTTATTTTGAGCGTAAAGATTTACAGATTGATTCAACAAGTGATCTTGATGAATCAAGCCTTGATAAAATATTATCCCGAACAGCTGTACCTGAAAATGGATTTTTTAGATCCATTGCAAGCCGTATTATTGAAGGGTTGCCTATGGGGCCTTCACCGTCCAAAGGCGTGAGGCATGAAGATGCCAATGATCTGTTTCCACATGAAGAAAGACGAATACTTAGAGCATTACGGGTTTTTGCTTCTTTTACCAACATGTCAGAAATTGGCAGCGACAATCTTTTTGATATTTATGTTGGTGAACAGAATAAAGGCTATGTAAAGCATTACATGATAGATTTTGATGATGCCTTTGGAACTTTTGCGACCAGAAGTAATAAATTATGGGCTGGTTTTAATCACAATTTCAGTTTAAATGATATATTTTTAAATTTCTTTACCATGGGATTACTGGTACAGGATTGGGAAAAAGCAAGTTATACACCGTGGCCTTCTGTGGGTACTTTTGAAGCAACACTATTCAAACCGGAAAAATGGAAAGAATCGCATCCTTTTGATCCTATACAATATAGTCAAACGAATGACAATTATTGGGCGGCTAAAATCCTATCAAATGTTACTATTGATCATTTAAAAGCTCTGGTGGATTCAGCACACTATCCGGATAAAGCGGCAGCACAGTACATGTTGGCAACTCTTGAAAGTCGAAAAACCAAAGTTCTCAAATATTATTTAAATCAGGTTACTCCCCTTGAATTTGTTAAAATAAAAAACGATACTCTTGTGTTAAAGGATATTGCATTTGAAATTGTAGACAATCAGGATTCTCAATATTATCAATTAAATATAAAAGACGATGCAAATTCAATTCTATCAAATAATACTCTATATCAGGTGAATAATGATGAGATTTTGATTCCTCTTTCGTCTGAAATGTTTGCCCAAACAGACAATTACCTTATTGCAAATATTTCTAAATTACATTACAAAGACTATTTACCGTCTGCTGAATTCCACATCATTAAAAGGGAAAATGGAGAAATTAAACTGGTTGGAGTAACCCATTAGAAAAAACGACTTTTATAATGCACATAAAATAAATATATTACTAAAATCATAATTACCGGAGTTGTCATGTTGGAAAACAGATCCAAAAGTTACCTGGAAAGATTTTTAAACATCTTTACGGAAGTCAAATCCGGCGAAGGTGTATCAGCGCTGTTGTTATTTGTCAACTTGTTTCTACTGTTAACTTCTTATTATATCATTAAACCGGTTAGAGAAGCACTGATTCTTGCCGGTGGTGGTGCTGAAGTAAAAAGCTATGCTGCTGCAGGGCAAGCTATATTACTCCTGGGAGTTGTTCCATTATATGGTTGGCTTGCAAGTCGTTTTCCACGTAAACCCCTGATTAATATTGTGACGCTGTTTTTTACAGGCTGTCTGGTTGTTTTCTATATACTGGCCCAGTTCAATGTACCTTTGGGTGTTGTCTTTTATTTATGGGTTGGAATTTTCAACCTAATGGTAATTGCTCAATTCTGGTCTTTTGCTAATGATCTCTATACCCCCGAAGATGGAAAACGAATCTTTGTTATTGTTGCTTTTGGAGCTTCATCAGGTGCGGTTTTTGGAAGCTATATTACAGGTAGATTGATTGGTGTTTTGGGTGTTTATCAGTTATTGCTGCTTTCAGGAGCATTGCTATTAATTTCTTTATTGTTAACCAACCTGGTTGATAAACGTCAAAAAGATGCCGTTGTATTAAATTCAGAAACAAAACATGATATTGTTGAACCTTTAAAAAAAGGCAATGGATTTGGCTTGGTTCTTAAAAACAGATACCTATTATTAATTGCTTTTTTATTATTATTTCTCAATTGGGTAAATACAACTGGTGAATATATTCTGGGAAGAACGGTTACCGAAGCTGCTTCAAAACTTGTTACAGATCCTGGTTCGGGGGATATGGTGAAAGAATATATTGGTAAATTTTATGCTGACTTTTTCACCATTGTCAACATTGCGGGTTTAATCATACAATTATTTCTGGTTTCAAGAATATTAAAATATATAGGCATTCGAGTTGCTTTACTGGTCCTCCCTTTTATTGCATTAGGTGGGTATTTTATTATGGCTTTTTATCCTGTATTAATGTTTGTAAAATGGGCCAAAATATTTGAAAATTCAACCGACTACTCTTTGCAGAATACGGTAAGACAGGTATTGTTTCTACCAACCACCCGCGAAGAAAAGTATAATGCAAAACAAGCAATTGATACATTCTTTGTAAGAGCCGGTGATGTTTTATCGGCATTGGTTGTTTATCTGGGCACTAACTTTTTAGCATTTCATACCAAACAGTTTGCCTTGTTTAACATTGCACTGGTCACAATCTGGATTATTATTGCCATAGCAATTGGTATTGAAAATAAAAAAAGAGTTGCCAGCTTTAATCAATAATTACAGGTGCAAATTACTGAATGTACAGAATTTTCAATACATTATTTAACATAAAACAGAATGAAGTTAATAAAACACTGTTAATGTTCTCTTATATTTTTCTGATTATTGCTTCATTACTAATTGCCAAACCGGTACGTAATTCATTATTTCTCACGCATTATGGTGTGCATATGCTGCCTTGGGCATTTATGCTGGTTGCGGTCTTTGCGGCAGGAATTATTGAATTATATACACGCATGTCTAAAAAGGTACAATTTAACAAATTAATTAAGAGCACTCTATTAATATCTATATTCTCTTTGTTTGTATTCTGGGGCTTATTAAAGATCAATTACAATGCAGGCTGGTTCTTTTTTGTTATTTATATCTGGGTTGCATTGTTTGGTGTCATAACAACATCTCAATTCTGGTTATTAGCTAATTATGTATTTGATGCCAGACAGGCTAAACGCCTGTTTGGCTTTATAGGCTCGGGAGCAATTTCCGGTGGAATAGCCGGTGGTTATATGACTCGTCTGTTGGCTCCTGTTCTTGGAACTTCGAATATGTTATTACTCTGTGCTCTCTTTTTAATAATATGTATTGTACTTTTGTCTTTAATCTGGCAAAAAGATACCCGTGATAATTATACCCAAAAATTATTAAAAGAAGAAAAAAGACGTAAAGGCGAAAAACCGGGTAACGCAATCAAAATCATTTCAAAATCACGCCACTTGTCATATCTGGCATTAATTGTGGGGGTAGGCGTTATGGTAGCCAACCTGGTTGATTTCCAGTTTAATGCGATTGCAAGCGATTTAATTAAAGATAAAGATAAACTTACAGCATTTTTTGGATTTTGGTTATCAAACCTGAGTGTGGCATCTTTATTAATACAAATGTTTCTTACGGGTAGAATATTCAAATTATTTGGCGTTGCAACGTCACTCTATTTCCTGCCTGTTGGTATTTTAGCCGGTGCCATAAGTATTTTACTTCAACCTGCACTTTGGTCTGCTATTATCATCAAAGTTGCTGATGGCGGCTTTAAACAATCCATTAATAAAGCCGGTCTCGAATTGTTAACGGTACCTATCCCCGGTAAAATGAAAAACCAAACCAAAGCATTTATTGATGTTTTTATAGATAGTCTTGCTACGGGTATAAGCGGACTTTTATTAATCATACTCGTAACCAATCTCCATTTATCTGTAGCGCATCTGAGTATTGTTATTATTCTGTTAATACTGGTTTGGCTATATCTCATCATCAAGGTTAAAAGTGAATACCTGAACTCATTTAGACTTGCGATTGAGAAAAGATCAATTGATCCCAGTCAGCAAACCACCAAAATTGACGACGCAACCATGGTTGCCTATTTTAAACAAATACTGGAAACAGACAATACCAGGCAGTTGATTTATGTACTCGATCTGTTAGAAAATAATATTAATCCACAACTTGAACCCTTTTTACAAAATTTACTAGGTCATAAATCACATCAAATACGTTTAAAGACTCTTGAAATCATTCAAAATTACGAACCGGATAATTTTATTGATCTTGTTCGTAATATGTTGAACGACAACCACTTTGACATCAAAGTTGAAGCAATACTATTTTTACTCAGGCATGATAAAGAAAGTGAAAATCTGGTTGGTGCTTTAATATCCAATAGTGATTATAAAATTTGCAGTGCGGCCATGTTGGCAGCTTCAATCCAATTCAAAAACGATGCATTGTTTCGTAAAAAAGTAAATATATCTGACCTCTATCATGAATTTATTCAACAGAGTTGTGTTCGTGAATTAAACAATAATCAAATGAATTTTATAAATATCACAATTACCAAAGTCATTGGAATCAGTTCTGAAAAATTGTTATATCCATATATGCTTGAATTATTAAAGGATGAATCTATTTCTGTTGTCCAATCAGCAATAGTTCAAAGTGGAAATACCCGGGATCCATTATTCATTCCAGCTTTAACAGAATACCTGACTCATAAAACAAACCGAACGCTTGCAAGAAATGCCCTGGCTCAATATGGTGAAGCCATATTACCTGAAATGGATTCTATTCTACAAAATAAAGAAACAGATTTCAGGTTAATGTATGCAATACCCAAAGTTTTATCTTTGATCAATTCTCAAGAATCAGCAAACATTTTAATAAAGCATTTAAATACCGGAGATTCCGGTTTTAGATACAGGGTATTAAAAGCATTGAATAAATTAAGGGATGGAAATCCCATGTTAAAGTTTGAACTGGAATTGATAGAGGATATTATTTTTGCAGAAACGGAAAAATATTACAACTTGTTATCAGTTCATCAATTTTTTTCAAACAATATTCAAGATTTAACTGAACAACAGATAAAAGCCAAGTTACTATTATCAAGATCAATATCAGAACGTCTGGAAGATATTTTAGAAAGAACATTCAGACTATTGGGGCTCTATTATCCCCCGGGCGATATTTACAATGCGTATCTTGCTGTAACAAGCAAACAAAACGACAGTACAGCAAATGCTGTGGAATTTTTAGATAACCTTTTACATTCAAGATTAAAAAAAATTATCCTTCCGTTACTTGAAGACGATAAAAGTGAAATTGAAAACAAACCTTTGCAAATGGATCATGATCACGTTATTAAAGATGAAGCAGATGCATTAACATTTTTATTAAATGATAATAACAGCTGGTTAAAAAGTTGTGCAATTTATTATATTTCAGTTATAAAAAATGCTAATTATAATAACCTAATTGAAAATTTGAATATCAATAATGATCCACTTGTAGAACAAACTATGGGTTTGTATTACAAAATGATGGCAAATTAAACGAGGTAATATGCTCACAATCATTGAAAAAGTATTGCTGCTTCAGGAAGTTGATGTATTTGAAAATACAACCACAGGTGATCTGGCTTTTATTGCAGCAATTACAGAAGAATACAATTATGATGCAGATTATGTGATCTATAAAGAAGGAGATCCCTCGGATGCGCTGTATATTGTTGTTGATGGTCTTGTGAGAGTTAGCCACAATGAACAAAAAATCATGGATGCCGGTAAAAAAGATGTAATGGGTACCTGGGCCCTTTTTGATGATGAACCTCGAGTTGCAACTGCAAAAACACTTGAACCTACTCATCTGCTTCGAATTGATCGTGATGATTTTTATGATTTATTATCTGATCATACCCGTATTACTCAAGGGGTACTTAAAACCATGTCTAAACGATTACGTCGCCTTGTAGGACGTGTTCGTATAGACATTCCCACCAATCAAAATACGAACCAAGAGTAAAAAAAACAAAATTTTACTATTGAGATTGATAATAATATTTATTACTTTTCAAGTTATAATAAATTGACAACATGGTTGATTTGTATAGGATATTTCAGGAGTAAATCATGGAGAAAAGTTCAGAAAAAGAAAGTATAGTAATTGTTGATGATGAGGAAATTGTACTTTCAAGCTTGAATTCATTCCTCATGTTGGAAACAGATTACCAGGTAAAAACTTTTACTTTGGCAAGTGAGGCACTGGATTATATCAAAGAAAATGATGTACATCTTGTAGTATCAGACTATTTAATGCCTGAAATGGATGGAATATCGTTTTTAGCCAAAGTTCGGGATGTAAAACCCGAAGTACCCAGAATCATCTTGACAGGTTATGCTGATAAAGAGAATGCTATCAAAGCAATTAATGAAGTTGGCTTGTTTCAATATATTGAAAAACCCTGGGACAATGATGATCTGTTGATCATTTTTCGTAATGGTCTTGAGAAGCAAAAACTGATGAAAAAACTGCAATCCAAAATTAGTGAAATTAACAAAGCCTATTCAGACTTGCAGACAATTCAAAATGAAATTGTTAAAACATTCATATAAGCACCTTACTGGGGGAACATATTCCCTGTTAAAAATTCTTACCATTCTCTAAACATTTCAATCAACTAATCCGGAAATAATGTGCTTTCTTTAATAGATACATTGATCATTCTACTCTATCTTTTATTTGTATTTATTTTGGGGCTGGCTTTTTATCGTTCAAAAGATAATAATGATGCAAATAATTTCCTGCTTGGTGGCAGACAATTAACATTACCGGCATTTGTTGCGACCCTTGTTTCTACATGGTATGGAGGAATTTTAGGTGTAGGTGAATTCTCTTATTTATACGGCATATCGAACTGGATTGTATTTGGGGTACCATATTATACAGCAGCCTTATTATTTGCGTTTATACTTGCTAAAAAAGTCCAGACATCTCAACTATTAACCATCCCTCAATTGTTGGAAAAGACTTATGACAAACCTGTATCTTTGATGGGTGCGTTATTTGTTTTTATCTTTACTGCTCCTGCGGCATATGTATTAATGCTGGGTGTATTACTGCAATTCTTTTTCAATTGGCCACTCTGGTTAGGTATTGTCATAGGAGCATCGTTTAGTTTTATCTATGTTTTTGCCGGTGGGTTCAGATCTGTTGTAAAAACGGATTATTTACAATTTTCACTCATGTTTGCAGGATTTATACTCTTGTTATCTTTTTGTTTTCGGAATTATGGAGGATTCTATTTTCTTAAAACAAATTTGCCTTCCACCCATTTTTTATGGCATGGTGGCCAGGGAGCTATGTACATTATTATGTGGTTCTTTATTGCACTGTCAACATTGGTAGAACCTGCTTTTTATCAACGTTGTTTTGCCGCACGTCATCCTTCGGTTGTAAAAAAGGGAATTATAATCTCTGTAATCTTTTGGATATTTTTTGATTTTCTTACAACCATGACCGGACTTTATGCCAAAGCTATTTTACCTAATTTATCAAATCCGGTTACCAGTTATCTTGATTTGGCAGTCAATGTATTACCTCCTGTATTAACCGGGCTATTTTTTGCGGGCCTTTTGGCTACAATCATGTCGACAGTTGACAGTTATTCTCTATTAGCCGCTATGACAATTGGGCGTGATTATTTATGGAGACTATCAGGTAAGCAAGAAAACAGTATACAATACTATACACGTATAGGGCTTGTAATTTCTACATTGTTTTCTATAGGACTGGCTATATATGGTCAATCTGTAATTGAATTGTGGAAACAACTGGGTTCTATTACAACCCCGGCATTGTTAATTCCGGTTGTAAGCAGTTTCTTCCCAAAGTATAAAATGAGTACGTTGGGTGCAAAACTATGTATCATGTCTGGAGCATTTTTTTCTTTAGGATGGACTATACTAAATCCAATATATGGGCAAACTATACCGCTTTTTGCTATTGAACCTATTTTCCCGGGATTGGTTAGCACTCTGATTATTTATACTGTTGATAGAAATTTTTATAAATCTTTCACTCAAGCATAGACTGAATTTTGGCATTGGGAATTCCACAAAGAAATTTAAAAACAGAATTCCCTGTGTTTTTATATTGATGCCGAATGTTTGCCGGAACCAACACAACATCTCCCTTTTTCAAGTCATACCAGGTACCATCTATCATTACAGCACCATTACCTTCAACAACAAAATTCTCATGTTCATAAGGATGTGCGTGATCTGGCGTATTACCGTCAACACCTATTTCAATCATTCTTAGATTATAAACAGGTGCATTATCATTTTCATCATTGATCAAAACACGGATAGATGTATTAGGAGCTTCACTGCCAAAAACCTTGGCAGGTATATCGGTATAATGTTTTACTTTCATAATACCACCTCATCTATATCAAAATTTGTTGAAAATCCTACACCACCTTGAAGATATTTATCACCAAAAGCTTTTTTAATTGCTTCAATTGGCTCATCTCCGGTACAGTGAGAGGGTGAAATATGACCTATATTAGATTGCAATAAATATTGAATATGCGCTGAAACCTGATTTTGGTTGTCGTGCAATAAATGAAAACCACCCATCAACAACTTTACGGTTTCCCCCGGAAACATGGATTGGCATGTATCCAAAATATAATCAATACCGGGGTGCGCGCATCCGGTGATGACAACAACACCATTCTTAACCTTTGCGAGCAAAGCTTGCTCATTTAGATATCCCGGCATATCACCCAATGAATAAACACCAGGCAATATTTCGGTTATGGAATCAATCAAGACAATGCTTTTCACGTATTGTTTAATATATTTAATATCATCATCCAGTGCAGAGGCTACCAAATATAATCTTACATTAGAATTTACTTGAAGAAATCCAAGGAGACCTCCAACATGATCCCAATGCATGTGTGAAATAAAAACCTGGGTAATATCCTGGGGATCAAAGCCCAGCTTTTTCATATTCTCAAGCAGTATATTTGAATCATTACCGGTATCAAACAAAATTATTTCATTACCATATTCAATTATACAGGAATATCCCCATTCAGTTTTATATTCATCGGATAATGTATAATTATCAAAAATCGTAGTTATTTTTAGCTTCATATTCTCAGTTATTCGATAAGAGTTTTTTCATTCGTAATTTTAAGCTTTTGCGCTTGGGTGAAAATGTAAATGTTATAAAAAATATCAAAGTTGCAGTTAATACTATAGTAGCGCCGGATGGAAAGTTAAATATAGCAGAAAATAAAAGACCAGCCCACGATGATACAACTCCAAACACAATTGCAAGAATCATCATTTTTTTGAAATCCTCAGTCAATTGGTATGCGGATGCGGCAGGTGTTACAATCAATGCAGAGACCAGAACAATACCAACAATCTTTATTGATATAACGACAGTAAGCGAAACCAACGTAAGCATTAAAAAATTAAAGAACCGTACAGAGAGTCCGGTAACTTTGGCCATTTCAGGATCAAATGTGATAAAAAGAAACTCTTTATAAAAGAAAACAACACTACCAACAACAACCAAAGCAAGTACAAGTCCTGACCAAACATCAAATTGTGTAACAGCTAAAATATTTCCAAAGATATAACCAAACAGATCAATGGTATATCCTTTAATAAATCCAATCAACAAAATACCAAAAGCCATGGTTGAAGCAAAAAAGATACCTACTGCCGTATCTTCTTTAACGTGCTGTTTATCACTTACAATGCCAATTCCCCATGCAGTAAGAATACAAAAAACTATTGTTGTAAAGAATGGATTAATACCCAATACAAAACCCAAAGCAACACCGGCAAAAGAAGCATGTGAAATACCGGCGCCAATAAAGGCCATCCCACGCAAAACAACATATACACCGATAACTGCGCAAACAATGCCGGTAATGGTTGATGCGGCGAAAGCACGCTGCATAAAAGTATATTGAAATAAATCAATCAACGTCGTTTCCCCTGATATAAGGTTTAGATTCCGGCTCGGCAACTACAATATGGGGAACTTTGCCATGATGAAAGAACACAGCATCACAACCGTACATATCTTCCAGATTATGGTTATTCAAAATTTGTTCAGGCAAACCGTGAGCAACCAAACGACCATTTAAACACGCAACCGAATCGACATATTTAGATATTACTCCAACATCATGGGAAACAAGAACCAATGTAATATTGAGATTTTTATACATAGAATAAAGCCATTCATAAAAGCTTTCTGTTGCTCCGACATCCAGAGATGCTGTAGGCTCATCCAGGAACAAGATTTCGGGCTCTAGTGCTAAAGCACGGGCAATCAATACACGCTGCCTCTCTCCTCCCGACAACCTGCCGATTTGCCTGTCTGCAAGATTTTGAAGATTGACTAAATTGAGAGCTTTATCAACAGCCTGCCAGTCGTCTTTTCCGGGGCGTTTTCCTATACCCATTTTTCTTGCACGTCCTAGCAGTACTACATCTTTAACCTTGATTGGAAATTTAAGATCAACCTGGGTATATTGAGGTACATACCCCAACAAATCACGTTTTGCACCCAGTTTATCAGGAGAATGCCCCAATACTTTAATTTTACCAGACAATGGCTTTACCAGTCCCAATAACGCACCAAGCAATGTGGTCTTGCCCGATCCATTGGGACCAAGGATACCCCAAAACTGTCCTTTTTTAATTTCAAATGTAATATCATCCAGAATCAATTTATCTTCATATGCTACATACAGATGTTCTGTAGATATTACTGTATTATTAATTTCTTCCATAATGAACTTATTTTAAGGCTTTAGACATTTGCAATACATTATAATGCATTAATTCAATATAGGTATTAATACCTTTTGTACTTCCCAGGGGATCAAGTGGTACGGTAACAATTCCACTTTCACGTGCTATTGTTTTACTCAACACATCCGGGAATTCAGCTTCTGTAAATATTGCCTTTGCTTGTATACGTTTGGCAGTTTCTACAATCTCTGCTATTTTTGCAGGTCCCGGTTCCATTCCATGTGAAGGCTCAATTATAGCTGCCTGGATCAAACCAAAACGTTCAGCAAAATATTCCCATGCAGGATGAAAACAAATAAACTGTTTTTGACTCCAGGTATTAACCGAATCGGAAATTGCAATCGATAAACTATCCAAAGATTTTAATAATGTAGCAGTTCTGATCTCATAATCAGATTTATGATTTTCATCAATTTCGATCAATGCGTTCCTGATCATAATAACTTGTCGTGTTGCTAAGGCCGGGTCTAACCAGATATGGGGATTCACGTGCATTTCATGATCGTCATCATCTTCATTCATTTCACCATGATGATGATGACCTTCATGTAGATTGTGAATATCTAGGTTTGCAGATGTATCAACAATTTTTTCAGGATCAATAATTTGGTCAAGTTTTTGGGCCCAAAACTCTAGCCCCAAACCATTCAGTATTACAAAGTCAGCACCAGCAATATCTTTAACAAGCTGGGGTGTTAATTCAAAAGTATGAGCATTGGTACCAGGAGGAATAATTTGAAATACATCAACCTGCTCCCCTCCTATTTGCTGCGCAAAATCAACCAATGGCATAATTGAAGCAGCAATTTGAATCTTTGTTGTTGTTTTTTCTTGAGATTTATGACAGCCAGTAAATATTAAAAAAAGGCTTAGCATATAAATAAAAATTCGATTCATTATCAGTATCCAAAAAAGAAATCCATTTTTACGAAATAGAATGTAAGCCTTTTTTAATTAAGAATAAATAGTTTTTATCTGCCATTAGGAGTATAATAACACAATGTGTAATTACCCAATTCCTGGCTTAAAACATCCATATAATCACTCAATAAACGGGTAATCAGGAATTTTTCTTTAACATATTCTTTAGCAGCTTTACCCATTTCATTTGCTTTATCAGGATTTTTCATTAAATAAATAATGCGATCTGCAAATCCATCAAAGTCTAAAGGATCAAGCAAATAACCATGAACGCCATCCTCAATCTGTAATGGTATTCCACCAATGCGAGAAGCAACTACTGGTTTTTCTTTCCACAATGCTTCGGTAACAACAAGTCCAAATCCTTCTCGTAAAGACTTTTGTATTACAACTGTTGAAATCCTTTGTAATACATTTACGAGGATGTGATTTTCAAGTGTCATGAGAATAATGTCACCGCTATCAATGAGATCTTTGTGTTTTTCATTAACCATCTCATAAATTTCAATACCCTCAGGATCATCAGATGCCATACTTCCACACAATATCAAGCGGCAATCAACCTCTTCACGTACCTTTTTATAAACTTCAATCACACCAAGAGGATCTTTCCATTTATCAAAGCGTGAAATTTGTGTCAATAAAGGTTTATCCGTAGGAATGTTGAATTTACTGATATATTCATTTATGGTATCATCATCCAACTCTTTGTTCTTCAAAGTCAACGGATCAATAACAGGTTGAATAATTTTCTGCATAACAGGTAAATCCTGTTTTTTGTATTGTTCATGCGAGAGAATTGTCATATCATAACGCAGAATAAAACCTTTCAAGAATTCCCATAAATCTTTATCCGGATTGGATAGATCAATATGGCAACGCCAAATCCAGGGTTGCTTTTTCTGATAAAACTGGATCAATGGCAGGGGTTGAGGATCGTGAACAATAACCGCATCACAATCGAGATTTGCATATGCAGAAAAATTTTCACTGGCCTGAATATACAGTTCTTTTTTAATTTCAGAAAGATTAATAGGATCTCCCTGCAAACTGTTGTGAAATTTCTTGGTAATATTGAAAAGATCAATATTTCCATGAATAACACGCCAATCAGCTGAAATCCCCGCACTATTCATCAGGGGTGTTAAACTTGTTAATATCTCAGCAACTCCACCACCCATAAAAGTTGAATTTATATGGATTATTTCTTTACCATATAATTTTCTGGCATTTTGATAAATAGCTGCTAACTGTTCGTCTCCAATGATATACCTATAATCGTCTAATGTTTTCATAATGTTCTCTCCTTAATCAATCATATCGCGCAATAATTTTCTAACCTGAATATAGGATTTTATATTATGCTTTGCCAACGTGGATACAAAACCAACACGTATGGAAAAAGCCTGGTCTGGCATTGCGCTAAATAAATCTTCATCTGTCCAATCATCACCTATGCCAATTATAAAAGGCCACTCTTCACGGTTGATCCATTTGATAGCAGCTCTGCCTTTATTAATACCACTGTTTTTGATTTCAATCACCTTGTTTCCTTCAAGGATCTGAAGATCAAGATTACCAGTAAAATAATTTAATGTATCAGTTAACTCTCTTGCACGAAGTTCACCTAAACCAACATCAGCTTTACGATAATGCCATACCAGCGAGTACCCTTTTTCTTCAACAAAAGAACCGGGGGTTCGTTCAACATAAAGATCAAGGATCGGATTAATATCTTTTTTCCAATCCTGTGATAAAGAATCAATCATTTCCCAGGTATGTCCCAATTCTCTTAACCATACCCCATGTTCAGCTACCAGATTTATCTCAAGGTCTCCGAACCACTCCTCAATAATTTCCTGACTTCTACCACTGATAATAACAACATTATTCTTGGGATCTGAAGCCAATTCAGTCAATATTTCCAATAATTCTTTATCTGGCTTTGCATCAAGTGGATTTTTAAAAAAGGGAACAAGCGTACCATCATAATCCAAAAAAATCAACCGTTTGTCAGCTTCTTTAAATGATGTGACAATTTTACGGTTTGAATTTGCGGACAATTGTTTAATTTTCAAAGAATTTTGAAGCTCTTTGGCCTGAACAAGTCTTTCAACAAAATCTTCAGCCCAACGTTTAACATTGTAACGCTTAATTTTCTGCTGCATTTCAAGATTACGTTTAATCTGCTCTTCTTCAGGCATTACAAGTGCGTGTTTCAAAGCTTCAACAATATCACGCTGATCATTAGGATTAATTAATATTGCTTCTCCCAATTCATCAGCAGAACCAGCCAACTCGCTCATAATCAGGACACCTTTATCATCTTTTTTGTTGGCTATAAATTCTTTAGCTACAAGGTTCATGCCATCCCGTAAGGGGGTTATTAATGCAATATCTGCAATGCTGTATAATGCGGAAAGTGCATTAAAAGAAAATGAACGGTACAAATAGACAATTGGGATCCAACCGACAGAACCATGTTCACCATTGATCCTTCCTACCATTTCATCTATTTGATGTTTTAAATCTTGATAATTTACAACCTGTGAACGGGAAGGTACGACTACCATGATGAGAACAATTTTTTCCAGATATTCTGGATTCTCCCGAAGAAACATATCATACGCTTCTAATCTTTGCAGTAAACCTTTGGAATAATCCAATCGATCAATAGATATAATAATTTTTGATGAAGTAAGTCTTTTTAAAAATTTCTTTTTTTCTCTCTGAACAGCTTGTTTTTTAGGTGCTGCAGCGAATTTATCAAAATCTATTCCCATAGGAAAACAATCGACCTGAGTTACCCTGTCTTCATGGGTAATGCGGTTCATTTTCACTTCATGGCCTGCAATACGAGTTACCGCACTCATAAAGTGCCGGCCATAATCAAAAGTATGGAACCCTATTAAATCAGCTCCCAGTAAGCCTGCCAGAATTTCCTTTCTCCAGGGAAGCAAGCGAAATATTTCAAACGAAGGAAAAGGGATATGTAGAAAAAAACCAATGGTAGCATCAGGAATTCTTTCTCTTATCATTTGAGGCAGTAGTAACAAATGATAATCATGAATCCAGATAATATCATCTCGACGTACTTTATCTATCAACTCGTCACAAAATATACTATTTACTTTTACATAAGCATCCCATTGGTCCTGATCATAGTGGGTATATTGGGTAAAATAATGGAACAAGGGCCAAATTGTATTATTACTAAATCCTTCATAATATTTCTCAATATCTTCCTGCCCTAAAAAAACCGGAGACATTCTATCTTGTACCAGGTTTTTCTTTATTTCATTTTTTTCATCATCATCGGTTGGGATAATACCGGGCCATCCAAGCCACAAGCTATCATACTTTTTGTAAAGTGAACCCAAGCCGGTTGCAAGTCCACCTGCGCTGGGCTTGAATGAAAGTTTATTATTTTTTTTACTTATACTTGTAGGTAACCTGTTTGATACAATATGAATCATTTGCATTAAAAAAAACTCCTTATCTGTTTAAAAACAGATTTAGTTATTATAATAAACACCCCAAGAAATCAAAATTTCTATAAATTAAAACGGGTTAATAATATTTATTATTCCGATGAAATGATAAAAGTAAAATAGTAGTAACCTAAAAGAATTCTGCTGCGCCCCTTGCCGCGGAAGAAATATAAATAATAGGCTCAATACCTGTTTGTTTTTTGTAATTTGTGTATATAGCTTCACAAAATCTACCAACATTTTGTGTTTTTACCAAATTAACAGTACAACCTCCAAAACCAACACCCGTCAATCTGGCACCTAGAACACCCGGTTGTTTTGCAGCAATGTTAACCATTACATCCAATTCTCTACAGCTTACTTGATAATCATCCCGAAGACTGTTATGAGATTCATACATATATTTGCCAAAAGTAATCAAATCTTTTTTCTTTAATGCATCAGCACATAAACGGGTTCGCTCAATTTCATTAATAACATGTCTGCAGCGCATTCTAATGTTTGGTAACATTTGGTCCTGAATTTCATTGAATTGATCTATTGTAACATCACGAAGTGCTCTTGTATTTGCAAAAGATTTTTTAAATATTTTTACACCCGCATCACATTCAGAGCGACGTTTGTTATATTCAGATTCACCGAGTTCATGTTTGACCTGTGTATTACAAATAACAATTTTAATATCATCAGATGGCAAAGCAATCAACTCATAATTTAATGTACGACAATCCAGAAAAAGTGCTTTATCTTTTTCCCCATGTACCGATACAAATTGGTCCATTACACTACAATTAGTGCCAACAAATTGATTTTCAACAGTTTGACCAAGTTTTGCGAGTTTAACAGAATCCAAAGCAGCATCAACTGAATTTAATAATGCCAAAGATGCAGACATTTCCAATGCAGCAGATGATGATAATCCAGCCCCTATTGGTATTTCACTTTCAATTAAAAGATTAGCGCCAGTCAGCTTGATCCCATTCAGCTCTAATAATTTGGCTATACCCGCAATATAATCACTCCAATGATTTTGCTTCCGGGTAATTTCATCCAGATCAATCTTTTTCAATTCTTTCATACTTTCAGACCAAATCCATAGCATTCGGTCCTGGCGTGGCGTCATTGCAACAGCTGTATAATTATTAATGGCAACAGGTAATACAAAACCATCATTATAGTCAACATGTTCACCAATAAGATTTACACGACCTGGAGCTTTGAAGATTCTGGGGATAGATTTGAAATGATCTTTAAATTTATCTGCAATGGTTATAAAATCCATTATACCTCAATATTCTATAAAACTACCCGGTGTTATTAACTAGGTTTATAACACCGGGTTAAAAATTACCAAAAGACTGTATATAATACAACAAGAATAATCAATATAGCATAAGAAGAAATATTAAAAACTGTATCTGTTTTAAAAACTTTGGATGTTAAAATAATTGCTTTATCATCATCATCTTTTTCGGATGTAGTTAATGAAACGCCAACAATAATAACAATTGTCAGAATCAAGGTATAAAACATCTGATCCATAAAAGGAAGTTCAATAAATGAGGCTTTTAACAATAAAGCTATTATAATTGAAGCCAAAACACCTGTAATTGCTGCACGTGTAGTGGTTTTTTTCCAGAACAGACCCATCAAAAATACACCCAAAATACCAGGACTTACAAGACCAGTATATTCCTGAATGTATTGAAACATCTGTGGAATATTTTTCATAATAGGAGCTAATGTAACAGCAATAACCAGAGCAATAGCTGCACTAAGACGACCTACCGTAACGATTTGTTTATCGGTGGCATTAGGTTTCATATAAGGTTTGTAAATGTCCATTGTAAAAATGGTAGAAGTAGAATTCAGCATGGATGCAAGAGACGATACAATAGCTGCAGTTAAAGCGGCAACTACCAATCCCTTTAAACCAGTTGGAATAAACACACTAATCAACCAGGGATATGCTTTGTCAAAATTCACATCGCCATTAGTTTTTAAAAAGGCATCCTGTACACCTGCTATCATTGCAGTACCTTCAGGTTGGGTAAACAGTACCCATGCAATAATACCAGGAATAACAACAATCAAAGGAATAATTAATTTTAGAAAAGCTGCAAAAGCTAATCCGCGTTGAGCCTCACCCAGAGATTTAGCAGCCAATGCGCGTTGAATAATATACTGGTTAAAGCCCCAGTAATACAAATTGGCAACCCACATACCACCTATCAAAACACCAATTCCAGGCAAGTTAAAATATTCTGAATTAGTACGGCTTAGAATCATATGAAATTTAGGTCCTGCTGTACTAGCAAGATGTGATATGCCAGCAGCTATACCACCATCGGGAGTTAAATGATTTAAAGCAATAACAGTAGTAATTAAACCACCAACAACCAGTAATGCTACCTGTAAAACATCGGTCCATGCAACTGCTGATAAACCTCCATACAAAGAATAGGCCGCTGCAATAAAAGCTAATACTAAAATAGCATAAACAATAAGACTTCCATCGCCCGTACCAATTATAGTATCAAGAGCTTTACCACCTAAAAACAATACAGAAGTTAAATTAACAAACACAAACAACGCTATCCAAAAAACAGCAAGAATAGATTTTAAAGTTGTATTGAAGCGATGTTCTATAAATTCTGGAATGGTATATAATTTCTTTTCAATGAAAATGGGTAAAAAGAATTTGCCGACAATAATCAAAGTAAGAGCAGCCATCCATTCATAAGTAGCAATTGCTAAACCTATTGCAAAACCAGAACCAGACATCCCAATAAACTGTTCAGCAGAAATATTTGCTGCAATCAGAGATGCTCCAATAGCCCACCAGGGCAGAGATTTACTAGCTAGAAAATAATCCTGTGCATTCTTTTGGTGACCTTTTTTACTTCTGGAAACCCAAAGACCAAGACTCACAATGATGATTATATAGCTTAAAAAAACTAGATAATCAGGCCATGCAAAACTCATCCAACACTCCTTTTTGTGTTATCAAGTTGAGAAACATATTAAGATAAAAGTAATAGAAAATCTCAACACAAAATTAAATATTAAAGTAAATAAAAAATCAGTATTAATCAAGTGACAATTTTTTTGTAAATCATATAGAAAATTATCAATAGAAGGATTAAAGTTATTTTTTCTCTTGATTTGTAATAATTATTATCTAAATTATATAAAGCCAAGGATTTAAGTAATTATATATATTTGTACTACAGCTGATACTTTTCCAAAACATTAGTTATTCAAACCTGACTCTTTTGATTTTCTATAAAACACTAACTTTTGGAAAAATTATTTGAAAGAACAACTATTAAAAAAATTGTTAACACTCTTGCTTGCAAGTATTATACTGGCAGGTATTATTTCCGCATTTCTACTCTTTTTATTCCAAAAAAATCCTACATTTCAAGATTATATTCAAACTGCCAACCATGTAAAATTAAATATACTATATTTAATTGGGGGAATGGATTTTTTAATTGTATTTATATCTCTGTTTTTACTTATATATCTTGACAAAAATGTATTTACCCCTATCAAAAATCTTGCAAATATAACATCAGAAATATCAAAAACAAGAAACTATCAAATCCGTTTGGATCCCCAATTAAATCATAATGTAAACGAACTTTACCAGGGATTTAATCAATTCCTGGAACAAATAGAAATTCATGATGTTGCAAAATCACAAGCAGAAGACGCAGTACAGGAAAGTGAAATTCGTTACCGGTCATTATTTCAACTCTCTCCCATTCCTATTCTAGTATATGACAAGGAAAAAATACTATTTTTAAACCTGGCAGCCATTAATGCTTTAGCGGGTTCATTTGCCAAAGATTTTATAGGCAATTCTATAGAATCCATAATACATCAAGACTGTTTAGAGACTTTTTTAAATCCTAATAACAGCATTGAAATCAACGAATTTAAATTAATCAAAAAAGACAATTCAATAATATATGTTGAAGCAAAACAAAATTATATAGAATATAAAGGAAAACCAGCATTCCAACTGGTTTTCCAGGATGTATCTGAAAGAAAAATTAATGAACAAGAGATACTCAAACTTAATCAGGAACTTGAACAACGGGTTATCAAAAGAACTGAACAGCTTGATAAAATAAATAAAGCTCTGGAAAAAGAAATCACTGAAAGAAAACAAATTGAAATAGAGTTGAGAGAAAGTGAAGAAAGATTTAGATCGTTGTTCAACTCTACTTTGGATAGTATAGCAGTATGGAACCGTGACAAGGAATTTGTTTTTGCAAACAAGGTTTTTATCAAACTTACCCAAATTGATAAAAATAATTTTCTGAAATTAAAATTAGAATCAGTACTCAATCATTTACCTGAACTGGCTAAATTATTTTCACAAAGAATAACTCATATTTTTTCTAATCCGGAATCAATGCAGGTTATAAATAAAATTTTGATAAATGGTAATGAAAAATATTTAGAATCTATTTTTTTTCCGATTCTAAATGCCAATAATGAAATCATACTGGCAGGTGTTGTATATAGAGATATTACTGAACGGATTAAAAGTGAAGAAAAAATCAAAAAATACACTGATCAACTTGAATTTGCAAATCAGGAACTTGAAGCATTTTCATATTCAATTTCACATGATCTAAGAGCGCCACTTCGATCAATTAATGGATTTACAAAGATTTTATTAGAAGATGAATTTGAAAACCTATCTAACGATGGAAAAAGACACTTGTCCATTGTTCACGATAATTCACAATACATGGGTGAATTAATTAATGATTTATTGAATTTTTCAAGATTAAATAGAAAACCTTTACAAAAACAGAATGTAAACATAAAGACAGTAATAGATGAAGTTTTTGAAACATTAAACTTGGATATTCAAAAATCAAAATTAAAAATCAATGTTGATTCTGCTCTTAATAAAACAATTAAAGCGGATGCATCACTTGTTAAACAGATATATATGAATCTTTTGGAGAACTCTATAAAATATTCAAGCAAAACTGAAAATCCTTTGATAGAAATTGGTATAATCGAAAATGATGGTATATTTTTTGTAAAGGATAATGGAGTTGGTTTTGACATGAATTATGCTGATAATGTTTTTGATGTATTTAAAAGATTACATAGAAACGATGAATTTACAGGAACAGGAGTAGGCCTAGCTATTGTTAAAAGAATAATTACCAGACATGGTGGAAAAATTTGGGTTGAATCTAAAAAAGATTTTGGTTCAACATTTTATTTTACTCTGGAATAAATGAGTAATAATAATCAAGTAGTATAATAAAAATCAGTAAAGGGGTAATCAATTGAGTATGGAAAATGGAACTTTGAGAATTTTAATTCTTGAAGATAATCTTTATGACATTGAATTAACAAAACATGAATTAAAAAACTCTGAACTGATTTGCGAGTTTTTTACATCAAACACTGAAGATTCTTTTACTGAAAAACTTGTCAATGAAAAACCTGATCTTATTCTTGCGGATTATCACCTTCCTCAATTTAGTGGTCTTGCAGCCCTGGAAATCGCAAAAAGATATGCCCCCCTCACACCATTCATAGTCGTAACAGGCGCAATTGACGAAGAAACTGCCGCCGAAACTATCAAAGCCGGTGCATGGGATTATGTTGTAAAAGATCGGTTATTTCGACTTGTTCCTGTAGTGTTACGTGCCTTGAATGAAAAATCAGAATTGATGAAAAAAATTGAAGCCGAAAAAAACCTGAAAGAATTTGAAGAAATATTCAAAGGTTTTATGGATTCTGCTGGAGCAGGATTTTCATTTTTTGACAACAACATGTACCTGAAAAGCTGTAATGAAACTGCGCATAAATTTTACAGCCCAGATATGAAAAATATAATTGGTAAACATATTACTGAAATTTCTAAAAATGTTATTGAATCTGGTAGATTTGATCAATATAATAAAGTAATAGAAACCGGTGAACCTTATCACTCGGAAGTCAAATTCAAAAGACTCAATTTAGAAGACCAATACATATCGTTAAAAGCATTCAAAGTTTCTAATGGAATGGGAATCATAACAAACGATATTTCGGAACAAAAAAAGATTGAAAACGCTCTGCGTATAAGTGAAGAACGATACAGAACATTAATCGAAGGTTCCGGTCAACCCATTTGCATGATTGATTACAATGGTACAATCAATTTAATAAATCAGAATGCAGCAAAGCAAATTCAAATGGATCAATATGATGTCATTGGAAAATCAATTCTCGACATCATTCCGGAAAAAATCGCGCTGGAATATCTTGAAATGATCAATCAAGTTATTGATACGAAAAAAGAAATTTTTCATGAAACACCAGTAGAAATACAAAACATGCTTTATTGGTTTGAAACAAGGATTTATCCTGTCAAAAGTGATGATGATAAAATAACTAATGTTCTGGTTCTTATAACTGATATTACCAAGAAAAAAGAATCAGAAGCAGAACTTGAACTGTTGGCAGAAGCAATCAATCATTCAATAGAAATTGTAATGATTGCAGATCAAAATAATATTGTAAAATATGTTAATCCCGCTTTTGAAAAAATTACTGGTTTTGAACAGAAACTGGCATTAGGGAATTCTTCTTTTGATTTTCTTAGTATTAAAGAAAACAATAATAAAATTGATAAAATATGGACTACAATCAAAGAAGGTAACAAGTGGAGTGGTATTCTTTATTACAAGAAAAAGAACAATGAACTCTTTGAAGGAGAATCAACTTTTTCACCAATTACTGATAAAAATGGAAACCTCCTTCATTTTGTAAATGTAATACGAGATGTATCTGATGAAAAGAAACTCGAAAAACAACTTCGGCAAACACAAAAACTTGAAACAATAGGTACATTGGCAGGTGGTATTGCTCATGACTTCAATAATATTCTTGTACCTATTTTAGGCTATTCTGAATTGTTAGTAGAACGAGTTCCAGAAGACAGTAACTTGAAAAAATATGTTGAACATATTATTAAAGCCGGATACCGGGCAAAAGATTTGATAAATCAAATTTTAACATTTAGCCGAAGAGTTGAACAAGAAAGACGTCCCATTTATATACAAACAATTATCAAAGAGGTATTAAAACTTTTACGTGCATCTATTCCCAGCAGTATTGAAATTGATCAGAGAATAGATAGCAACTGTAAACCGGTATTAGCAGATCCCACACAAATTCATCAGGTCATCATGAATCTGAGTGTAAATGCTTTTCATGCTATGCGCGAAAGTGGAGGTACGCTAATAATCTCATTGAATGTGGTTGAAATGGACCAATCTTCCCCCCAATTTTAAATTACCTTCAGGACATTATGCTAAACTCGTTGTACAAGATACCGGTGAAGGTATGGAAGCCTCTACACTTGATCGGATTTTTGAACCATTCTTTACGACAAAGAACGAAGAAGGTACAGGTTTGGGTCTGTCTGTTGTGCATGGTATTATTATTAGTCATGATGGTGAAATCAATGTAGAAAGTTCACCAGGACACGGTACAACATTTAACATCTACTTTCCTGTACATATTGATGCAGAAGAAATTAAAGAACAAAGTAAAGATTTGCCTGTTGGAAGTGAAAGAATCCTTTTTGTGGATGATGAAGTTGAAATTGTAGAGTTGAATAAACAAATTCTTGAACAATTGGGTTACAATGCTACTGTAACAACTGACAGTCTGGAAGCTCTTGAATTTTTTAAATCCGATCCTGAAAGTTATGATCTGGTGTTTACAGATTTTACAATGCCGAAGATGAATGGAGTAAAACTGGCACAGGAAGTAAGTCAAATTAAACCAGGAATTCCGGTCATTCTCTGCACGGGATACAGTGAAAACATTACAATGGAAAAAGCTAAAGAGTTGGGAATTACCGAATTTGTTTTTAAACCTCTAACAATGAGTAGTATTGCACAAATTATCAGACAAGCCCTTGATGCCCGTTAAAGACGGGACATGTGCCATTGTGCTTTGTCAAGATACTCACTATTGGGATATTCGTTGAGTAAACGATTATAATACAAACGTGCGTTTATTTTATCACCCATTTTTTGATAACTGCGTCCAATCATAAGCAACGCGTCATCGGTTTTATATGTTTTGCCAAAGTTAAAACCTTTTGAAAAGCAGCCAGGGCATCTGTGTAATCTTCCAAACCAAAATAACATTCACCAATCCAATGCTGACAATTCACCTGAAATGAATGTTCAGGATATTGCGATTGCAACTCTAAAAAGATATCCATTGCTTGTTGGTATTTGGCTGCATAAAATAATTTTAAAGCACTATCATATTTATCTGAAAAATTGGCAGAAAATTCATTCGATTGTTGTATTACCGGCTGCTCTTGAATTTGCTGCGCTGGTTCCGGCTCTGTTTCTGTTATTAAAGGACTTTCTGTAGGTTCTTCTACTATGGTATCCTGTATTGCTTGCAGATTTTCCGGTTCTTCAAAAGTAACATTATTGGTGTTTTGTTCTGCAATTGTAAAAGAATCTAAATTTGAATTTCGGGTTTTAAATTGCCAGTATACCAAAATAATAACCAAAAGCACAACAAATAATATTATAAAAGGAATCAAAGAAAACTTTTTAGAGGGTTTCTTTAAAGATTTTTGTGGCATACGGGCTCTGCTTTGCATTATAACTTCCTCATTATTGTAAATGATTAGTTAAATTAAGTTCTAAATAGTTTAAAATCAAGAAAAAAGATAGCTTTAAATAAATGAAATCACAATAGATATTTACGGTAAATCGCTGAAATTACCTTGCATAAAATTTTGAAAAGTAATATATTTATTAATATCCTCTAATCCACAAAAATGCTTGTAAAAGATTACAAACACTACACAGGAATCATCAGAATGTTAAAAAAATCCTTCCGACTGTTATGGAAACCAGTAAAAGCATTATATAATATGTTTAAATTTATATTTATCAAAAAATGGGCAATTGGTATAATTATAGGTATTGCTCTTACTATTATGTTTAATATAATGATAAAATATACTTCATCAGATGACTTTTGTGCAAGCTGTCATGTACACCCCCCATTCTACAATCTCCTGGAAACAATCCCCACATTTCGATAACAAATACGGAATTGTTGTTCATTGTGTTGAATGCCATTTACCCCCAACAGGTAATGCATATTATTATACTGAAAAAGCAAAATCCGGTTTTAAAGATGTTTATGGCAAATTGTTCAAGGATATAGAAAAAATCAACTGGGATGAAAAATCGCGTCTTGAACATGCGGTTAATTTTACTTTTAAAGAGTCGTGTACATCTTGTCATGCCAATTTATTTCCAATTGGACTGTCAAAAAAAGGTGAAGATGCACACTTGTATTACACACAGAAACCTGAAGAATTGGAATGTATTAATTGTCATTTACACGTAGGCCATTACTCGGAAGAAGCGGAACAGGAAATCACTTTTGGTACAGCTGCAGTTGAAAAAAAACAAGTTTATACAGAACCTACCTATGTATATGAATTTGGAAGCTTTACTGAACACATTCCCAATACAACAGTAGACTTTGAAATGGTTGCAATTCCAGAAGGAAGTTTCTTTATGGGCAGCCCCGAAGACGAATCCTACAGAGAAAACGATGAAGGTCCACAGATAGAAATTCAGATGAAAAAATTCTGGATTGGTAAAGCTGAAGTGAGCTGGGATGAATATGAAGCATTCTATGCACAAACCAATAAAGAAGGAAGATCTGATACACAAATTCAAGTAGTAAATTCATCAAGTGATGGCATTGATGCTATTACGGGTCCCACTCCCCCTTATGGAAATCCTGATCAAGGTTTTGGAAAAGGCAAACGACCTGCAATTACCATGACACATTACGCAGCCGAAGTATATTGTCAATGGCTATCTAAGGTAACCGGCAAAACCTATCGTCTTCCTACAGAAGCCGAGTGGGAGTATGCATGTAGAGGATTTTCAGAAACACCCTACTTTTTTGAAGGTGATCCCAAATCATATTCCAGGGAAAATTTTTGGAACAGAATCTTTGGTATTGACACAACGCAAATTAATACATATGTTGTATATAAAGAAAACAGTAATGGAATGACCCAAACACCAGATGTCGTTGTCAATAATCCATTTGGCCTGGTTCATATGTTGGGTAATGTTAGAGAATTTTGTAGCGACTATTATACACCCAATATTTATTCTACTTATAAAAAACAAGGTAACGTATCAACTCCTACTGGACCAGAGTCTGGTAAAGAGTATGTAGTTCGTGGTGGATCATTTAAAAGCGATGCATCACAATTGCGAAGCGCTGACAGAGATTTTACACAATATGATAAATGGATGAAAACAGACCCACAAATGCCAAAAAGCAAATGGTGGTATTCAGATTCTAATGATGTGGGTTTTCGTGTTGTTTGTGAAGTAAATGATGAAAATTTATAACATAATTAATTCGGAGGAGTAGGACTATGCAACAAGAAAAAAGTAATGTATCACGTCGTAATTTTATTGGTACAGTTGCAGCTGCCGGTGCAGTAATGATGGCATGCAATAGTGGCGGCAAAATTAGCACTTCCAACCTTCCCACTTTTCTTGATCAGGCACCCGATGGGAAAGAATTAAAAGCTGGTTTAATTGGATGTGGTGGTCGAGGTACCGGTGCGGCATTGAATTTTCTAAGTGCAGGACCCAATTTGAAAATAGTAGCACTGGGTGATGTGTTTAACGACAGACTCCAAACCTGTAAGGAAAAATTGGCAAAAGAAAAAAACAATGTTGTTGCAGATGAAAAATGTTTTGTTGGTTTTGATGCTTATGAAAAAGTAATTGATTCAGGTGTAGATATTGTATTAATCGCTACTCCCCCGCACTTTCGCCCGGCACAATTTGCTGCTGCAGTAAATGCTAAAAAACATGTATTCATGGAAAAACCTGTTGCAGTAGATCCTCCAGGTGCACGCTCAATCATGAGTAATGCTAAAAAAGCAGAAAGTCTTGGCCTTTGTGTTGTAACGGGTACGCAAAGACACCACCAGCGTAATTATGTAACAACCTATGATCTGATTAAAAAAGGAGCAATTGGTGATATTGTTTCTGCAAACTGCTACTGGAACCAGGGACAATTATGGTACCGTACGCGTAAAAGTGGCTGGACAGAAATGGAACACAATATTCGCGATTGGGTAAACTGGTGCTGGCTCTCTGGTGATCATATTGTTGAACAACATGTACATAATATTGATGTAATTAACTGGTTTACAGGTGAAAAACCAGTCAGTGCTGTAGGCTTTGGCGCTCGTCATCGCCGTGTTACTGGTGATCAATATGACATGTTTAGTGTAGACTTTGTATATGAAAGCGGAATGCATGTACACAGTATGTGTCGACAGATCAATGGATGTGAAAACAATGTATCAGAATTTATTATGGGTTCTAAGGGATCATCAAATTGTAAAGATACTATCTGGGCTCCTGATGGAACAGAAGCATGGAAATATGGTTATCCAACAGATGAAAATGGTGAACCTACAAACAATGTAGCTGTATCTCCATATGTTCAGGAACATATTGATTTTGTTACTTCAATTCGCAACAACACCCCACTCGTTGAAGCAGAATTGACTGCAATATCTACAATGTGTGCTATTATGGGAAGAATGTCAGCTTATACTGGTAAAATAGTTACCTGGGAAGAAGCAATGAATTCTGATCTCACATTGGGACCCAAAGAATATAAACTGGGTGATATAGGTATGTTGGAAAAATGGCCAACTCCGGGATCTGACAAAAAATAATATAATTAAAGCCCTGTAAGTACATGCAGGGCTTTTTTATTTAATAAATGCCTTGACTCTTAAAATCTAATTTACTATATTATCTAACTATGACGCGGGGTGGAGCAGCCTGGTAGCTCGTTGGGCTCATAACCCAAAGGTCGGCGGTTCAAATCCGCCCCCCGCTACTTTTAAAAGGATCATCATTTGATGGTCCTTTTTTTGTTTAAATTCAATATGATCTTTATTTAAAGGGGCTCATATCCGCCAGATGGCGGACTGCGGTTCAAATCCGCCCCCCGCTACTTTTAAAAGGATCATCAATAGATGGTCCTTTTTTTGTTTATATTCAGAATGATCTAAAATGAAGGGGCTCATATTCGCCAGCTGGCGAACGGCGGTTCAAATCCGCCCCCCGCTACTTTTAAAAAGGATCATCAATAGATGGTCCTTTTTTGTTTTTGGGGTATCGATGTTTACGACATATGTTTTATTTTCAGAAAGATATGACAAAATTTATATTGAATATACCTCTGATCTGGAGAGCAGATTACTATCCCATAATACTCTTGCAACTAAAGGCTGGACAATCAAATTCCGTCCATGGAAACTTGTTTATAAGGAAGAATTTGAAACTAAAAAAGAAGCTATGATTCGGGAAAAACAACTCAAATCTGCTAAAGGTAGAGAATTTATTCGAAATTATATTTCTCAAAACAAGAATGTATAAAGCTCATATCCGCCAGGTGGCGGACTGCGGTTCAAATCCGCCCCCCGCTACTTTTTAAAAGGATCATCAACTGATGGTCCTTTTTTTGTTTATATTCAGAATGATCTAAAATGAAGGGGCTCATATCCGCCAGCTGGCGGACTGCGGTTCAAATCCGCCCCCCGCTACTTTTAAAAGGATCATCAATAGATGGTCCTTTTTTGTTTTTGGGGTATCGATGTTTACGACATATGTTTTATTTTCAGAAAGATATGACAAAATTTATATTGGATATACCTCTGATCTGGAGAGCAGATTACTATCCCATAATACTCTTGCAACTAAAGGCTGGACAATCAAATTCCGACCCTGGATACTTGTTTATAAGGAAGAATTTGAAACTAAAAAAGAAGCTATGATTCGGGAAAAACAACTCAAATCTGCTAAAGGTAGAGAATTTATTCGAAACAATATTTCTCAAAACAAGAATTTATAAAGCTCATATCCGCCAGTTGGCGAACAGCGGTTCAAATCCGCCCCCCGCTACTAAAAAAAAGGATCATCATTTGATGGACCTTTTTTATTTTGGGGTCACGCTAAGTTTACAGTCTACACTTATTTTCTGAAAAATTTAACAAGATTAAAAATGGATATACCTCTAATCAAGAGACTTGATTACTTTCTCAAAATACTCTTACTACTAAAGTCTGGACAATCAAATTTTTTAATGAAATAATATTACAAAAATTAATATAATTATTTACAAGCGACTATTCGAAAAATGCAACTAAAATTAGTACCTCCAGAGGATTAAATCCTGATTATAATTCTCAATGTGAGAATTTATTCAAGAAAAATCTTACCTGCAGGAATAAACTTCCATGGTAAATAAAGTGTTAAAATCCGATTTAATTTTGAAATAATTTTTCAAGTCAGAAAAAAGTCTAATAAATTCCATCCAATTCTCCATACAACTCGAAATTTTTAATATCAATATATTCGGATTATTTATTTATTAGACCCAAAATACTTAAAATCACCATTACATTTGTTTACAAAGTGCTTTGACAATATTTTTTGTCATTTTTAATAATAAATTGGTTTGAAAATTTAATTGGAATTGTAAAAAATATAACAATAAGTAATCTCAATATTATCAATAAAATAAATAGATTTTTTTATAGATCTAAATTAAAAATGAAAATTTTAAAAGTGAACAATTTGTTAAAAAATCTTTTAACAAATTTTATTGCAATTTAAAATCAAGTTAACAAATGTATTAAAAATGTAAAAATATCTCTTGACTTTATAATTTATTTAAGCTACAATATAACGAGGTAAAGAAAACAAAATCGTGAAACTTTTGGGAAAAGGAAAATATGATTTTTATGTTTCACAACCCTGTTATTACAAATTACCTGAATTTCTCCCTGCGGAAAAATCCCTTTAAAACTCTTGTAGTTTTATCACAAGACTCTTATTCCCATGATATTCGTATCAAGAGTTCAATCATTAAATTCAAAATCTGTCATCTTTCATTACCTTTATTTTTATAAAAGATTTATTAATTATTTCTAATATATAGTAAACTTAAACGTTTAATTTATAATCAGAAAGAAAGGAGTGAAAAAGAACAGAGATTGAATGATGATATGTTATAAATTCCAGGGTGATTGAGCAGGTTGAAGGAGGAAAATCATTTAATGATTTTTCATACCCGCCTATCTTCCCTCTTTATAACTTTTCATACAATAAAAAGTGGTTTGAATTAATGAAAAGCTGAAATCTTTCGAGATTTTCATTGTTATCATATTGTATATCAATGGTCGTAATGCTTCATATTAATTTTTTATGTTTATTATTAAAATCAAAACGAAACCACTAAATCTGTAATTTATAAATCTAACGAAAGGAGTGATGCCAGACATTTTGTTGTTGTAAAGAGTTTTTAAGCCAATTTACCCACAAAAATTGGATAAACTTTTAATTGGATGAAGGAGGAAAATCAATGTTCAAGTATGTTGATTTTAAACCAGTGTGGATTCTCATTGCTCTCCTATTATTGACACAAATCGGCTTTTCTGCCACAACCGGTAAAGTCGCAGGTGTCGTAAAAGATAATAGCACTGGTGAACCACTTCCTGGTGCAAACGTTGTTATTGAAGGTACATCGATGGGTGGAGCAACCGATATCGATGGTAATTACTTTATTATTAACGTACCACCGGGAACGTATCAACTGCGTGTTACTTTTATTGGGTATACTTCAAAAGTTATTGAAAATGTTCTAGTACAAATTGACCGCACTTCAAGAGTTGATTTTGCTATTGATCAGGAATCAATAACAGGTGAAGAAGTAACGGTTACCGCAGACCGTGAAATTATTCGTCAGGACGTTTCTTTTAGTCAGAACAATATGAGTGCTGATAAAATGGAAGCTGTTCCTGCTTCAATGCACCTTGACAATGCCCTGGTTAGCCAGGCTGGTGTTGATCAGGGTGAAAAAGGTATTGAAATTCGTGGTAGTAACTATAAAGAAATCGGTTACTATCTGGATGGTGTCAGTCTTCGTAATGAACGTATGGATCAGGGTATGAGCATGGTTTCTACCACTGCTATCCAGGAAGTTCAGTTGCTGACCGGTGGTTTTAATGCTGAATTTGGTAATGCCCGCGCTGGTATTGTCAATATTGTAAGCAAAACACCACAACAAAAGTACTTTTTCAATATGGAAACCCGTGTCAGTCCATTAATGGGCGGCGATGATTCTGATTTTCCAGGCTTGAAACATTTCGGTCCTTATATTTTCTCCAATAACAACTGGTGGGAATATGGTCGTTATGACTGGAATGGCGGCGCACCTTCTGCTGATAAAGATGGCGACGGTGCAGCTGATTTTGAAGGTTGGACTTCTTGGGCTGCAAGCAATCAATTTAATGGTCAAGATGTAACCGCTGAAGAAGCATTTAAAATCTGGCAATGGCAGCATCGTTCAGAAGATGCTGATGGTAATGTATTATACGACGGTGAAGTAATTGGTACTGTTGATGATATGTATAATTTGCCATCTGTACACGATGAAGCTTTTAACCATTATGGATACCAAAGTGACTGGATTGGTGACTTTTCTTTTGGCGGCCCTGTTCCTTTTACCAACAACAAACTTTCCTTTGTTTTATCTCACATTCGTGAAAATTCCATGTATGCTTATCCCACCTCTACCGGTGGTGTTTATGGATGGAATACCACTCAAGGTAAATTGATCTATCAGATCAATCCTGATATGAAACTTGTTGCCAATGGCTTGTACACTGATCTGAAAACTTTTGAAAACGGTGATCCTGAACCACGTGAAGGTACCCAGGGTTTACTGTCAGAAGGTGTTCAGAGTACAATTAATGGTAACAACTCTACATACAACAGAGATTCAGGCTTGGTTCCCAAGGGTATCTATTCAACAGTTGCTAATGCTACTTTTACCCATACCTTGAATCCAAGTACTTACTATGATGTTAAATTAACTTATGCCAATGCAGATTACCAGCAATTGGGTAATGTTCGTCTTCGTACGCTTGGTGATGTTTATCAGATCAATGATAACATCTGGCTGGATGAATCTCCCAAAGGTTGGGCATACCAACAAGGTTTGTCTTCTGATATTCTTGGTTTGTATGGACTTCGTGGTGAACGTTCAATGGACATGAGCCAGACCCAGACATTCCAATTTAATTATGATATTACAAGCCAGGTTAATGCAAACCATCAGTTCAAAGCTGGTGTTGAATATCTGTACAAAGATGTTCTGGAACGTACCGGTTACACCCAGAACTATTTGTTTATTATTAATGAAGATTATCGTAATGGCGCTGATGGCGTTTGGGGTACCGACGATGATGGTTCTCCTGGTGACCAGGCAAACTGGCACGATGTTCATACACTGTCTTGGCAGGGTGCTGCCTATGTTCAGGACAAGATGGAATATGGTGGTATGATCTTGAACCTTGGTCTTCGTATGGATGTTGTACAACCGAATCATGACTGGTTTGATCGTAATGACTTGTTCTTCCCTCGCACTCCGTCATTGTGGAACCAGCACTGGATGCGTTATGGTGATAATGCATTTTCTTCCGGCTATGAAAACTATTATGGTTTAGAACCGGATGTACATCCTGATATGCAATGGTACCTGAGCCCTCGTTTAGGTATATCTCACCCTGTTGGTCCTGAAAGTAAAATCTATTTCAACTATGGCCATTTCTATGATACGGTTACCAATGATTATCTGTATCGCTGGCAGGTTGGTTATGATGAACCTGTTGAAGAAATGGGTAATCCATGGTTACTGCTTCCCAAGACTGTTCAATTTGAAGCAGGTTGGGAACAACGTCTATATGGTAACTATGTTGCCAATGTTTCAGCATATTACAAAGATGTTACCCAGGATGTTGATGAAGGTAGTATGCGTGGTAGAGATGGTGGTCCTTCTTATGAATGGAACAGCCGCGCCAGAGATATCAAAGGTTTTGAAATGAATGTTGAAAAACGTTACGGAACCTATATCACTGGTTTCTTGAATGCAGACTATTCTATTGAAAAACAATATCGTTACGGATGGAGCAACCTCTATCATCCGGAATCTTCAGAATTTGCTTCTGATCCAACTATGACCGACTATTTGCGTGTTCTCGGCAGTACTTATGTGAGTGATACACAGCAACCTGGATCTTGGAAAGTAAAACTGAACCTGGCTTTCCATACCCCTGCTGATTGGGGTCCTGGTCCAGTATTTGGCGATTCCAAGTTATTGGGTTGGTGGGACTTGTCCTTGTCTCATTACTACCGTCAAGGTCGCTCTTATATTTGGAACCCGGATGGATCACAGAGACTGCAAGGTGTTTTTAGCGGTAGAGTTAAATCCTACAACCGGACCGATTTACATTTGGAAAAACGGTTTCAATTTGCCGGTATATCAGCCGGAGCATTTATGGATATCACCAACTTTTTCAATGTTAAAAACTTGAATCAGTATATGGACTGGAGCAGCAATCGTGTACGCTTTGATCGTCTTGTTTCCCGTGCAAATAATGGTGATGCCAGTGACCTGGAAAAACAATACTATGCAGCTCTTGAAGCAGAAGGCAAAGATTTTGGTGAAGAAGTTGATGGTATTGAAAATATGGTTCAACGCCTCTATTATTTCTGGGATGTTCCACGTGATTATTGGTTTGGTTTAAGACTATATTTCTAATAGTCGTACAAGATACATGTATTTCTTAATAATAACTAAATCAATAAATTGGAGGATAAAGCTGTGAAAAAGCTTTTAATTATACTACTATCTGTGATGTTATTTGCCACCATGGCAAACGCACAGGTTCAAAGATATGCTCTTGTAGGAGAACTGACTTGGGCGATAGATGCCGGAGGTGCTTCCTGGGTATCAGGTATCACTTCTAATGGACAAATTCACCCGAATCTTTGGCAAAACTGGGAGCCATGGCCCAATTATGCATCTGATATTGGTTATCATGGTGCTGATATTAACAGTGAAGGCCATACATCTGGTAATGGAAAACCCATTACTGGTCACTTTGGATGGTGGGTTGGTGCCACAAACTGGCAAGCCCCCGCTACCGGCCAATGGGGTCCGGATGGTGCTGAAGCTGTTTATGAAGCAGGTAAATTGTATGACATTTTTGTAAATGACAATGGTCCTGTAACATTAAGCTCTCTGGTTAACACACCCAAATATTCAACACCTGTACTTTACAACCGTGTTGATATGCCTGCAATCTCTGTTGATGGAACTACTCAATTACCAGTCGCTTTCAATCCTTTTGGTAATGACTGGACAGTTGACGCAGATCTGGAAACTGATGCTAAAGTTGTTGCTGATTGGAGTGATCCAATTGGTATCGAGTTCCACAATAATCTTTATGCATGGTCACATCCTGATTACAAACGCATTTTGATTTATGAACAAACTATCAAAAACAGCGGTGAATGTAATTTTCAATTGGATGGTCTTGAAAAAGAAGGTCAGACTTTTAGTGATTTGTGGTTGGGTGCACGTAACCTGATTGCTCCCCCCTATGACTGGTCTGAATTTGGTGATGACGACCTCGAGTACAATGGTGAAGTTGACTGGCTACTGGAATATGATCCGGAAACTCGTTATTTCTGGACATGGGATGGTGATGCAGCAGACATAAATGGTGATGATCAATTTGATCCCCGTGGTGGTCCAAACTTTACTGCTGAAAACCCAACCGGTGAATTTATGGCTCCGGAAGTTTGCGGTATGTGCTTTATTGTAGTAGAGTCAACCCCCGGTGGCGGTGATGATCCATCACAACCTGCTACTTTTCGGTATCAATTATACAAAAATGTTAAATCACCAGTTAATGGTGATGACATGACTCAAGCCTGGAACCTGATGACAGGCGCTGATGGCAATGCCATGTATATGGAAGGCTTTTCAGCAGATCCTTATCAGGTACTTGCAGAAGGTCAACCCAACTATGATCCCATGTTTGGTATTGGACCTTTAAGCATGGCAGCTAATGACGAAATCAAAGTTGTTGTTGCCTATGCCGTTGGTTCTATATCTGAAGCAAGAGCCATTGAATTGGGTAAAGCTGTAAAAGACGGTACTATGTCTCTGGCTGATGCCAAAAAAGAGGTCTATGAAACCGGTCGCGATGATCTTTTTGCAAAATTCGAACTGGCTAAAAAACTGTATCTGGAACAGAACCTTGCAGCACCACAGCTTCCTGATCCACCCACAAATATTGCTATGACCTCTGGTCCTGAAACAGCAACTATTACCTGGGATGCAGTATCTGGTGCAGCCAAGTATCGTGTTTACCGTGCAGTTGGTGGTATCGATAATGCTCGTGTATATGACTTGCAAAAAGAAACAACTGAAACATCATTTGAAGATACCGGCCTTGTTCGTGGTAACAGCTATTTTTACAATATAGTTTCTGTTGATGCAAATGGTTTGGAAAGTAATCCTTTCTTTACCCGGATCAATAAAGAAGTTATTCCGTTCAGAGCTCCTGAAACAACAGGTGACTGGGCAGATAAAGTACGTGTTGTACCAAATCCCATCAACGTTAAAGGGTATACTTATCAGGAATCTTCACCTCATAATTCTACCGGCTTTAATTATGATGGCGGAATTCGGGAACAGAATACTGTTTTGTTCGTAAATTTGCCTGAACAATGCGAGATTAATGTTTATAATTCAATGGGTGCAAGAATAAAAACTTTGAATCACACGAGTGGTTCAGGTGATGAACGCTGGTCCCCAATTATTACGGATTATAATGTATTCCCAGCTTCAGGTGTTTATTTCTACACCATCGAAGTTACCGCAGGGCCGCTTGAAGGCGAAATTGCGAAAGGTAAATTGGTAATCATTCGATAATTAAGGATTAACGAATGAATAAGATATCAATACAATTTAATAGGAGACGAACAATGAAGACTTTTATTCAGTTTTCGCTTGTTCTTACATTGCTTCTGACCCTATCTGTTCCGAGTTTCGCACAACAAGAACAATATGGAGCAGGTAGAATTGATGACTTGGAAGGATGGCAACGAGCAGGTCAAGCAGCCATGCCGTTTTTAGCTGCCGGTGCTGGTGGTAGAATGATGGCAATGGGAGATGCAGGCGCAGCAGAAGTACGCGATGCCTCTGCTCTCTTTTACAACCCGGCTGGTTTGGCATTTGTAGATAAATACTCTGTTATGTTGGGTAGCAACAGTTGGATCATGGACACTAAAATGAACTATGGTGCAGCAGCTATGACTTTTAAAAACATTGGTACATTTGGTGTTAGTGCAATGTTTTTTGATTATGGCGATCCTATTCAAGCTACAGAGATTGCAACAAACGAATCAGGTTATAATGATATCGGTACTCTGGAACCCTCTGAATATGTTCTGGGTGTAGGATATGCGCGCCAAATTTCATCTCAATTTGCTATTGGTGCTCAATTCAAATATGCATACCAGGATCTTTTAGGTGGTACCGGCGTTTCCACCCGTATTGCTTACGAAACAGCTGATGGCTGGATTCAGGAAAGCCATGAAGCAAACAAGGGTGTAATCGCTTTTGATATCGGTACCATGTATAATACTGGTTTCCGTAATCTGACAATTGCGATGAGTATCCGTAACTTTGGTCAGGAAGTCAAATATGAAGCTGAATCATATGACTTGCCTCTTACTTTTCGCATTGCTACTACAGCCAGCGTTTTTGAACTTTTGAACAAAGAAAAAGAAGGTATGGATCTGAGAGTAAATATTGATTATTTACATCCTCATGATTGGAGTGAACAACTCAATACCGGTTTGGAATATTCTTTGAACAAAATGTTATATGTTCGCGCTGGTTATAAATTCAATTATTCTTCAGAAGGTTTGACTCTGGGTGCAGGTTTCAATTTGAATCTGCCACAAGGCGATTTCCGTCTGGATTATGCTTACAAGGATACTGGTGATACCTTGTTTGATGCTGTCCATGTTTATTCTCTTAGCATGGATTTTTAACCCAATTACCCTAAAAAACGGGTTGGTTTAAACCAACCCGTTTTTTTTTTATCAAAAATGCAAATTGTTCTTGAATTAACATTTTAGCCTTTGTATTTTTAGCTGATAAAATGAATATACAACGGAGTAACAACGGTAATGAGCAAAAAGAACCTACAACAAAAATCTAAAGGCGTTGAAGTTAAAAAACCCAAACTCAATATACCCTGGAGTTTGGTAATCCTGGCTGTTGCAATAATATTCAGAGTCATATACTTTTTTCAATTTCAGGACACAAATCCGGTATATGGAAGATTGATTCATGACTCGGCACTGTTTAACAAATTGGCAAACAGCGTCATAGACAAAAGTATTATACTTGATCAACCCTTTTATATTTCTCCGTTTTATATTTATTTTCTTGCCTTAATCTATACTATCTTTGGTTATTATATAAATATTATTCGAGTTATACAGTTTACAGCTGGTGTTCTAACAGCATTGATGACATATGGTATAGCAGCAAAATATTTTGATAAAAGAAAAAGTGTTCTTGCTGGTATCCTCGCTGCAGTTTACATGCCGTTCATGTTTTACGAGAGTAATCTTGTGGGTACATCAATGGCTACTTTTTTAACAGTAAGCAGTATTTACCTTTTATTAAATATCGGGAAAAATCGTTTTTCTCTTTTCATTTCATTTTTATCAGGTTTAACACTTGCTCTTGCAATCACCAGCAGACCCAACCTGTTATTGTTAGTACCTATTCCATTTATATATTATTATCTCTCTGAAAGAGATAATATAAAAAAAGCGGCTCTCCCCTCTTTGCTATTATTTATAGGTTTGGTTATACCCCTTTTATTAACTGGAATACATAATAAAATAGCGGGAGATTCTTTTTCCATACTTACAACACATGGTGGTATCAACTTTTATATTGGGAATCATGAAAATGCAAGTGGTGCCTGGGAGGCACCGGAAGGACTCGATGCAAGTGTTAGCGCAATTAATCTAGAGCAATCTAAACAATTTGCTGAAGCAGAGTCTGGTAAAGAATTGACATTAAATCAGGTATCTTTGTTCTGGTACAAAAAATCATTTTCTTTTATACTACATCATCCAATAAAATGGTCAACATTGATGCTCAAAAAGACTGCTCTTTTCTGGTCTTCTTATGAAACCCCCTTGAATTACAATTATTATTTCCATCAAAAACAAACTCCAATGTTAAAGATACCTATTTTCAACCTGGTGTTTTACATGCCATTTGCAATTATTGGTATAATTGTTCTTGCACCACAGTGGAAAAAATATTGGTTAATGTTTGCTATTATTCTTGCCATTTTTCTGAGTATTATAATATTCTTTATGGCTTCACGTTATCGAATGGTTGCAATGCCTTTTCTGATAATATTAGCTTCTGTTGGATTATGGAGTTTACTTGATGTATATAATAAACTCACCAAAAAACATATTATATTGTTTGTTGTTTTGATATTTCTATTTGCTGGTCAAATCTCATTTACTAATTATCAATTACGGGCTTTTACGGATTCAAACGAATATTATAATCTTGCTTTATCATATCTCATAGAAGGGAATCCGGAACGTTCTGTCTTTTGGGGAAAACAGGCAGTTTATCAAAATCCGGGCAACGCAAATGCGTTCTATAATCTGGGTGTTGCAAATCTCAAAATGAAAAACTATGACGATGCTTATGAAGCTTTTAATAAAGTTATTCAATTAGAACCTGACCGTCCGGATGCACTCCGTAATTTGGGCAGCCTCTTGTTAATGCGCAAGCAATACCAAAGGGCTAACCGTTATCTTGCAAAATCCATAGAGCTTGAACCGGGCAATAAACAAGCATTAATGAATCTAGGATTATCGTATTATCATCTAAAAGAGTATGATAGTGCAATAAAAATTTGGAATGACTTTTTGAGGCTTGAACCGGGCAATGAACAAGCCCAAAGAAATATTCAAGCAGCAGAATATTCAAGAGATCATTGATCCTGATCAAGTTATTATTGTTTCATAAAAAAAACTTTAAATAGTTTTAGTCACAATATAAATATTTGTGCTTCCTGATAAACGGAACAAATAGTAATGATAAAAAAATTATCAGTAATTATTCCGACATATAATGAAGGCAATACATTAATCCAAATCATTGACAAAGTGGCTGCTACCAAACTTTTAGGTGGTATAGAACTTGAAATAATAGTTATTGATGATGGATCAACTGATAATACAAAAGAACTTTTACAGCAATATAAAAATCATGATCTTGTACTTCTCTCCCACGAAATCAATCGGGGTAAAGGTGCAGCAATACAAACAGGAATAAAAGCAGTAACAGGGGATTATTTTATTCTACAAGATGCCGATCTTGAATATAATCCAGATGAATTCAACATTTTACTTGAACCTATACTTGATAACACGGCAGATATTGTATATGGTTCAAGGTTTTCTAAAAATAGAAAACAAAACAAATGTACATTGCATTTTTTTGCAAATCGATTTTTAACTATTCTTTCAAACTTGTTTACAGGCAATCATTTGTCAGATATGGAAACTTGCTACAAACTTGTTAAAAATGATTACATGAAACAAACAACAATACAGGAAAATCGATTTGGTTTTGAACCCGAGATCACAGCAAAACTATCAAAAATACCGGGGATTCGAATTGTTGAAGTAGATATATCATATCAACCACGAACATATAATTCCGGGAAAAAAATATCCTGGAGAGATGGTATATGGGCTATATGGTGTATTGTCAAATATCATTTCAAAAATTAACGAGTCTGTGAATAAAAAAAGCGGTCCCTTATTAAGGACCGCTTTATAACACTTAACAATAAAACCTAACACTTTTAGATTGTAATTTTTGTTACTGTACTTGATACTGTAAAAGATGTTACTTTAGTACCCGCAGTATAACTGCCATCCTCATAATATCCCAAATTTGGCGTACCGCTTGAACTACCACCTGTATACACTGTAAAAGTCTCTCCTTTGGTTAATAAAGACGATGAGAATGCTACAGAATTATATCTTTTCTGAGGTTCAAAGGTTAGCACATTTGCTCCTGAACTGTTTTGGATATGAAAAATAGTACCCGCATTATTTGTTGATCGAAAATTTATTAATAAAGAATATTGTGATGAATTCGTTCCAGGAGCCTGGGCCATTCCAGAACTACCAGCAGCTGCTAATAAACCGCCATTCATTTTATAGGAAAGGTCATAATCTAATGCTCCATTTGCACTGGATGTTGGACCATGAACAATAATTTTTCCACCTGTCATTGTAATGTTACCATTCACATCCACCCCATCTCCAGTTGCAACAATACCAACAAATCCACCATTCATATATAAATAATAATTTGAATTCGAACCGGAACCACCTCCTGGACCACCTCCTCCCGGCCATCCACCATTTCCTGATCCATCTGATCCACCAGCGACATTTAAACCATCATCACTTGCAACCAGATAAATGTTTCCACCGTTTATTGTAATAACCGTACTCTCTATGCCTTCATAGGATTTTGAAACATCAATTTCACCGTCATTGATTGTCAAAGCTTGATCTGCGTGTATACCATCATCACCGGAAGAGATACTGAATTGACCGCCATTTACTGCAATGTTTCCATTTGAATGGATTGCATCATCAGCTGAACTGATTACAAAACTTTCACCATTAATAATTACATTTACAACACCCTTAATTCCTTTTGCAGAAACACTGCTTGATACACTATGACTGCTCCCTCCACCTGAAGTAATATTAAAATCACCATCTGCAATGAGTACATCCGTTTCTGCACTGATTGCATCGCCATCAGCAGAAATATCAAAATTTCCACTTTCAATATATATATAACCTTTTGTAGAATCAGAATCATTGTCTGATTTTAATCCATCACCACCTGCATCAATATTATAACTGCCGTCTTGTATAATCAAATAATCTTTACCACGGATTCCATCATCAACTGAAGTAATAGTTATATTACCATTTTTTAAAATTAAACCATCTTTGCTTGTAATTGCATCATTATAATTAGCATCAACAATCAAAGATCCATTTCCAAAAATTGTAAGATCATCTTTACTGAAAATTGTGGCATTGGGCTCATCAGTTTCAGTATCTGGATAAACATAATTTGACGGATCTGAGAATTTATTTTCTGTTCCATCAACCATCAATATCACCGTTTTTTCTGCGTTTTCAACATACAAGGGTGCAGTGGTTGAATTGGAAATATCAACACCATTTAATAAAAGCCAAACTGTTTCCTGATCTTCGGTATCAATAACAACTTGACCATCTGAAAGCGTGCCAGATATTTTGTAAACACCGGCATTTGTAATTGTTATTGTATTTGCATTTACAGTAACTCCACTATTATTTACAGACGTATTATCTTGTGATAAAACTATATTTATGGCTTCAGTATTACTATCAATATAATCTGTCAAATCTTCATGATTGGTACAATTTGCATCAAGAGCCGTTTCCAAAGATTCTGTAAAATCTTCACTATTTACGGTTCCGGAATCATCATCATTTTCTGTTTGTTCCTGATCTGAAAGCAAATTATCCCAGCTTTCTTCACAACCAGTAATTGCAAAAAGTGCAATAAAAATTAAAAGAAAAAATATTTTAAGGTTATGCATAAAATAACCCTCCTAAAAATACAGCATTTTATCAATGTTATTTAGAACATTTAATTTTATTCAAAGATTAGACAATTGAATATCCGGGCTCATTCCTGAAACCCGGATATTCTTTGTGTATTAAAGGTATTAATTTAGGAGGAGTTACCAAAAGTATATATTTAATTTGAGTGGATAATACTAAAGTTAAATTTTTGTAAAAAATTATTATTTTCTATTTTATCAAAAACATACAAACCCAAATCTCCTGATAAAACTGAAAGTTCAGACATATTTATTGTTACTTTTGACCTGTAAAATTTAGTACCATAACCTGCAACCAAAAGATTATGAGTAAAGTATAAATTATCATTCAAAACCCAACTTGTATTATCTTGATTGCAAAAGAGAGCCAAACCTTTATCTTTTGTATCTTGAAACAAGACCATATCAACATTTTTACGATTTCCATCAAAGTATGAACTTTTTGAGGTTATAGTATAAAATCCTCGTTCAGATAATTCAGATTTTTCAGGAAATGATGGATAAGGCCCATCTCCAAGCCAGGTAACATTTGAATACTCTGAGAGTATATTAAACGCCAAACCCAATTCAAGGGCAAAACCTGTACATTGTTGTGGAGTTAATGAATAATTAAATTGAATAAAGCTATCAGGTAAAACAGTAACAACAAGTTCAAGTATTAATTTTTCGTTTGTACCAGGACGAGTAAATTCATAATCGAGGAACAATTTGTAAATATTGTTTTCACTCTGACATCTCTTATTTATTAATTTTGAATTTTCAAGTATTGCTGGTTCCCATAATGCATTTTCAAACTTGCGTCTTTCTGCAAGGGTAACATTCCTCCCTACTCTTAAAAAGGGACCCGTAAATACTTTATCACCATCTTTTTCAATCACCAACAAATCATTCTTGAAAAGGATTTTAGAGTTATTATTGATTTTAATCTCTTCAGGAAAACGAATTTGCTTTTCAACATCATTAGCTTGATGAATCTGTTCAGAAACATTCAATTTTTGAAAATAATCCAATCGTTTGTTTTCTGGCAATAAATGAACCGTGTGTTCATATATTGGGTGATCATAATAATCCTTCACAAAACATTGCAACATAATCTCATCACTACTATTCAAATCATCAAATGATAGAGGTATATTTACAATACCCGTATCATGTGGAGCAATATACATCATGGCAGTACTGGATGACATTTCATTATTATTAACCAACAACTTCCAATCAAAGGTAATATCTTTAAGATTAATAAAATCATATCGATTGATTATAGTCAACGATAGATCTTGCTTTCCATTCAAGATAGATTTTTCTGATTCCAATACTTTAACAGGAGAATAAACTTTACGAGTTTGCCAATAATCAGTTTGCAGTTTACGATCAGCATATACAATTCCGTCGGTACCATATTGTCCATGGCTATCCAAAATTGTATTATCATCTATCCAGATATCACCAGAAAGATCATTTGAATGAAAAGCCATAGCATTTACATCTTTGTATGAATCAATGACATTTCTTCCATCAACTTTTCTATAAATACCCTGATCAGCCCATACCCAAATCATTCCACCAGCAAATTTTTCATACTTTTCCATCAATTCCCATTTTTCTGCCAGCCCCCCAAAAGAAACATCAAGAGAATGATTATATTCAGTAAAGAGTACAGGCTTTTGTAAAGATTGTTCATTGATATAATCAATCATTACATCGGGATCTTTATAATGCGGCGAATAGAAATCGATAAAATCAGGTATACCGGAAATTATAGGATCATCCGTCCAATTGTTATGCGGAAACAAGATAGGACGTGTATCATCAAGCATTTTCACAAATTGAGAAACTTTGGTTGTATAACGGGTAGATGGGTGCTCATTTCCAACACACCATATGATTATAGAAGGATGATTTTTATCCCGATCAATAGTACGTTGAGCACGTTCAAGTAATGCGCCAAGACATTGGGGATCATTTAACTTTTCATCACCAAAATCAAATGGTACTTCATCAAGGACATAAAATCCCATTTGATCACAATAATCCAACAGTTCTGGAGGCGGCGGCCAATGCGTCATTCGAATTGCATTAATATTGGCATTTTTCATCAACTGCAGATCCTGAAGCCATAATTCCTTGGTCATTGCCCGTCCTGTCAAAGGGTGCCCCTCCAACCAGCACACTCCACGTAATTTCACCGGCTTTTTATTGATTTTAAAAACACATCCATCAATAGAGATTTCCCTGATACCAACTTTACGGTTCAGAATCTGCAGTCTAGTTTTATTATCTTTTAAGATTATTTCAAGATCATATAGGATTGGTGTTTCGGCTGTCCACAACTCGGGAGACTCGACAGGTATTGAAAACTGAAGATCAGATGGAAGATATTTTGTATTTTTCCAATTCACTTGCAACAGTTTTTTTGCAATAACATTATTATTTTTTGATAAATTTAATTCAATATTTAAATCTTTGACATTGATAGAATCATAACCAAAATGATTTATATCAATTTGTCCCTGTATATTTGCAGCTGAATAATCATTTGCAATTTCCGTTTGTATTGTCAAATCTTCAATGTAAGCATATGGAGCAGCATATAGATAAATATTTCTGGAAATTCCATTAAAGGCCCAGTCATCAGTAGTATCAAAACGCATTTGGTAATGATCGCGATAAACACGTAAAACAATACAATTATCACTCCCAAAACGAATGTGCTTTGTCAAATCAAATTCAGCCCTTTGAAATGAACTAATGAAACTTCCAACACTTGAGCCATTAATCCACAATTCGTATCCAAAAGAAACTGCTTCCGTATAAAGTATTATATGTTTTTCAGCCCAAGACTGTGGAACATTAAACACCTTTCGATATACTCCATTTGCATTTACTTCAGGTGTTCCATATTGAGGTTCTTCAAAACCCTGAACATCCCAATTACCCGGTACTGCTATGTCATTCCATTTGCTGTCATCAAAATCAGGAGCTTGGTAGCCTGAAACAATACTGTCTTTATGAGTAAATATTTTAAATTTCCATGAACCATTTAAAGATTGAATGTTTATAGATTCCATATTTTCGGGAATTGTACTATAGCCAACATTAAAAAAAACAAACAAAATGATGACAAAACGATTGATTCTTTGCATAAGTCGCTCTCACATTCAATTAAATGTTAGACAATGTCATTTCAGGCCAAGATTATGAATTTATAGCTTTATGAGCAGCTTTTTTCAACATTTCTACGACCTTGTCTGCTGCACCATCTACAGGATTAGACAGTATGGGTAAAAAGATTAATTTTTTATATAATTCCTCGGATACAGGGAAATCACCTTCTTTGTATCCAGGATAATCTCCTACTAAAGGTCCTCTATTGTCTGTAAAAACATCAAACCCTTTACCAAATACAAGTAATCGATGCAGCAGGCTATATGGACTTTTAGAAGCTGAAAGCCCTTCATTTTGAATCAATTCGATCATTTTTGATGTATCAATACCATTATGATGTTCAGGTTCATGAATAATGGGAAATGCATAATAGCCACCACGTTCTGCTTTGGGGTATACCTTTAAAGGTTTGAATCCGGGGATGTCTTTTAATTTCTCTTCAACAGCTTCAACATATGCTTTTCGGTTTGCATTCAGTTTATCCAGTTTTTTGAATTGAACACTGGCAATACCAATACCTAAAGGATGTGCTCTAAATTTCATGCCAAGACCTAATGGCTGAAGTTCAGAATATTTTTTTGAAACCAGATCAATTCCACCAATACGGTTAACCTGGCCGGCAAGACATGCACGCTCAAAAATTTCGAGATCATTGGTAGCCATTATGCCTCCCTCACCTGCACTCACCGGTTTACTTCCCTGTAAACTCCAGGCACCTACATGGCCAATTGAACCTACAATCGAGCCGTTATATTTTGCTCCATGTGCATGGGAACAATCTTCAAGGACTTTGACACCTGTTTCCTTGCTGATTTGCATTATGCTATCCATATCACAAACATTGCCCCATAAATGCACAACAACAATAGCTTTGGTTTTTGGAGTTATTTTTTTTCTTATATCCTCAGGATCAATCTGCAATGTTTCAGGATCACTTTCAACAAATACAGGTCGTGCACCCAAAAACAATGCCGGAGCAATTGTACAAATCCAGGTATATGTTGGACAAATGACCTCATCTCCAGGGCCAACTCCGAGTCCAAAGAAAGCACTATACAAAGCAGAGCTGCCATTTAATGTTGTAATAGAATATTCAAGATTGCACCATTCTCGCCAATCTTTTTCAAATTTGCGAACAACAGGTGTGCCACCGGACAATTCATTTTCTATTGTCATCTTATATACTAAATCTGCTTCTTCTTTGGTAATTTGCTGCCAATTATCTAAATCTGGTTGTTCAGGAAATGCGGTTTGGATAAAAATGGGGTATTCTTGTGATGACATGATTTTCCTCCTACTTTAATTAACAGCAATTAATGATTAATAGTTAATTCTGATACAAAGCAGTCGATAAATTATACAAAATAATAATTTATAAAACTGGTAATAGTGTCTAAATTTTAAGCAATTATGTCTAAATAAAAATCATTCTATATAATTAAATAAATGAAATATAGAGAGAAATAAAAGCAAAATCGCATTTGTTCTATTGAATATTGATTAAAAATATGTGGAGGCAGTAAATGAATAGATTTTTATTTCTAATTTTTATATTTATTCCATTTAATTTTTTAATGGCCGGTGAAATGGTACAGGATTTCACTTTGGAAGATTTTAATGGAACATCATATAAATTGAGTAATTATAATGATAATGAAGCAATAGTGCTTTTGTTCATTTCAAGTCAATGTCCGGTTTCTAATGCTTATAATGAAAGAATGAATAAACTTTATACATCTTTTCATAGTAAAGGCGTCGCTTTTATAGGAATCAATTCCAATAGCACAGAAACCACAAAACAAATTAAGCAACATGCTGTTGAAAAAGATTTCATGTTTCCTGTACTCATTGATAGGAATAATGTAATTGCAGACAGGCTGGGTGCATCGGTAACACCTGAAGTGTTTGTATTAAATTCAAAACGTGAACTGGTTTATCATGGTAGAATTGATGATTCAAAAAATCCTGATAATATCACTTCTCACGATCTTGAAGATGCTTTATTCGCAATCATTACTGGAAAACAAGTACCAACTGCAACGACAAAAGCATTTGGATGTTCAATTAAAAAAGTAAATTAATAAAAAAAGCCGGGGTGTAATCACTCCGGCTTTTGATGAAAAATATATTAAATAATTTCTATTTCATGCATTCCCTATATATTTAATTTCCTTTTTCCAATACCTGAAATTCTTTAGAATTCACATCAATTTGGATCCTGTCTCCTGTTTTCAATCCAGGAATAAAAGGCGCAATAATTTCAACTGTTGAAGATTTATTGTCTTCCATGTGGGGGAAAAACAAAATCCCATAAAAATTAAAACCATCAAAATTTAAACGACATTTTGAAAAAGTAACAGGTTTCTGAGAATCTGAACGGATGCTGGAAATCAACAATGTTACGGTTGGTTCTGCAAGTTTGACAAATTTTGGTAAAATATTTACATTAATAGTTGCATGACATTTATCTGAAAAGTCAAGATTATTGCTTTCCAATATCTTTTTATTTTCTTTTAAAAAATTTTCAAGCTTTGAATATTTTTCAAATAAAGTAAAATCATGTGAATTACCCGAAATGATTTCACCTTCAAGAGAAAAATAAATATTGTTATCACGTATCCGATCCAGATTTCGGATAATCTCTTCCACACTAACCTCCAACCCTATTTATCGTTTATCGTTTTGTAATTTTGCTAATTCAAATTCTTTTTGAATTTCCAATGTTGGTGCGTTATCTATCAAACTTGTAAGGACTATAGCAATTGCAGAAAAAATAAATCCGGGGACTATTTCGTACAAATCAAACAAACCACCAGTTAACTGCTTCCATATTAAAACAGTAACACCACCAACAATCATTCCGGCCAGAGCACCATTGCATGTCATTCGTTTCCAAAAAAGTGAAAATAATATGATAGGTCCAAATGTAGCACCGAATCCGGCCCAGGCATAAGATACAAGTTCTAATACATTTGATTCCGGATTCATGGCAATAAAATATGCGATAGCAGCAATAAGCACAACTGCTGCTCTGCTAGTCCAAATGAGTTCTTTTTGTTTAGCATTTCTATGCAGTAACAATCTATACAAATCTTCGGTAACCGCGGATGAAGCTACAAGTAGTTGGGAATCTGCAGTACTCATAATAGCAGCAAGAATGGCAGCAAGTAAAAATCCCGAAAACCAGGAATGTACCAACTGATGTACCAGAACCATAAAAACAGTTTCTGAAGCAGTAGCGTTAAGCATTGGTGCAATAAAGGCACGACCGGTTATTCCAACAAACATTGCTCCGGTTAAACAAAGTAAAACCCAACCCATTGCAATTTTTCGGGCTCGGGGGATTTGCTTTGCTGATTTTATTGCCATAAACCTTGCCAGAATATGAGGTTGACCAAAATAACCCAAACCCCATGCTGCCAAAGAAATTATTGCAATAAATGAAATTCGTTTATTATCCCCGGATGTAAATGGATCAAGGAATCCGGGAATTGAGCTTAGTGATTGTTTAATTGGATTAATGCCTCCAAAGCTCTTAAAGACCAGAACAGGTACAATCAGGATTGCAAAAAACATGATAATACCTTGAAAAAAATCAGTCCAACTTACCGCCCAAAAACCGCCTAAAAAAGTATATGCAATAATTACAAAGACACCAATAGACAAGGCAGCAATATAATTAAAACCAAAAACAGTATTGAATAATTTGGCACCGGCAACAAATCCTGAAGCAGTGTAAATTAGAAAAAAAATCAAAATAAAGACAGCAGAAACAATTCGTATTAAAGGTGAATTGGGTTTGAAACGATTTTCAAAAAAGACCGGCAAGGTTAGAGAATCAGAAGAAATATGGGTATAATTTCTTAAACGGGCAGCAACAAATTTCCAGTTTAGATATGTACCCAGAGCCAGGCCTGCTGTCATCCAAATGGAATCCATACCGGATAAATAAGCATATCCCGGTAGTCCCAGTAAAAGCCATCCACTCATATCCGATGCCTGCGCACTCAGAGATGTTACCCAGGAATTGAGATCCCTGCCGCCCAAAATATAATCAGATAAATTTTGAGTACGTTTGTAGAAAAACAACCCAATGGACAACATGAAAATCAGATAAATAATAAAAGAGATCGTAATCCCAGGATTATGATCAATCACCCAAAACACTCCAAAACATATTAATAGCAGAAATATAATTAATAAAAAAAAGACAAAAAAACAAGGACTTTTCGGTAATTTCAACTTTGCAAAATGTGTAAATTCATGGTGAATTTTATAATTATATTTTATAAATTCCTTTTAAACAATGGGAAAACTATGAAAAGACAGTATCAATCACTCTTGCTTAAAATTAATCTTGTTATATTGATCGTTAATGGTTTTGGATTTTGTGCAGATAATCCTTTTAATATTTATAGCAAGATTAGCAAATATGATTCGTTATTAACAGATGGACTTTTAAGATATAAAATCCCTGGTGCAGCGGCAGCAATTATACAAGATCATAAAATAATTTACAAAGAGACGTTTGGTGTAAGAAATATATATTCACAAATTGCAGTCAACGATTCTACTATTTTCAGACTTGCTTCATTATCCAAAGGGTTTACATCAACACTGACCGGGATGCTTGTTGAAGAAAATCTTCTAAACTGGGACAGTAAAGTTATTGACTTTTTACCGGACTTGAAACTCTCTGATCCTGCTGCAACAGAAAATTTGACAATATCACACCTGCTTAGTCAGACTTCAGGATTACCTTCATACGCGGGTACAGATAAATTGGAAAACAATATATCTTATCAACAACTGATACAGGATCTTGCGATTATTCCGCTTGTTAGCATGCCAGGAGAACAATACAATTATCAAAATGTAGTCTTTAGTTTAACAGGTGATATACTTGCAGAAATCACCAACCAATCTTTTGAAAAACTATTGAATACATACATATTTAAACCCTTAAAATTAAGACATACATCAATTGGAATGGATGCATATCTTCAAGAGCACAATCATGCATTCCCTCATATTAAAGCAGATAGTATATGGATTCCCACAACAGTTAAACCATCATATTATAATATCCCTCCTGCTGCCGGAATTAATGCCAGTATTGATGATATGATCATCTGGGTAAAAGCCATGCTGGGTGCATACCCGCAAATAATTCCTGACAATATAAGAAAGGAAACAATGAAAGCCCATATTCCAACAGAAAAAGCGTCCAGATATTTTGGAAAATGGGAAAATCTGGGTCAAACCTGGTACGGATTGGGATGGCGAGTATTTGAGTTTGATGAGCATACGTTGGTTTATCATGGTGGATATGTGCAGGGTTTTAGAGCAGAAATTGCATTGGATCTTTACAGAAATATTGGTATTGTAGTTTTGATGAATGCAGCTTCTCCCCTGGCAGATAATTGCATACCCATGTTTTTTGATCTTTTTGTCGAAAAGCAACAATAATAAGAAATGAATAAATTATTGAAATTATTTGAATAATTTTGTAGTTTGTATGTAGAGGAAATGACGTATACTTGACGAAAGGTTTAGAATGGCTAAAGAAAAAGACAATAAACCGGAAAATATGTTCAACAATGTAATTTCCGGAAAACTCTTGGATACACGTACAATTATGCTTTTTGGAGAAATTAACCAAAAAGTTGCACAAGAAGTTTCTGAAAAAATCCTGATATTGGCAAATGACTCTGATGAAAAAATCAAAATCTTTATCAATTCACAGGGCGGACACGTTGAAGCTGGTGATACCATCCACGATATGATCCGATTTGTTGAACCCATGGTTGACATTATCGGTACCGGTTGGGTTGCAAGTGCTGGTGCGTTGATTTATTCTGCGCCTCCAAAAGAACAACGTTTCTGTTTACCAAATACCCGTTTTATGCTTCACCAACCCAGTGGTGGTGTTGGCGGCATGGCTTCTGACATAAGTATTGAAGCACGTGAAATTATTAAAATGCGTGAACGCTTGAACCGGATTTTTGCTGACAGAACAGGTCAACCTTATGAACGTGTCGCCGAAGATACGGACCGTAATTACTGGATGACAGCTGAAGAAGCGATTGAATACGGACTTGCCGGCAAAGTAATCAACAAGTTGGCAGATTTAAAATAGATTTTAAAACCGGGTTGTTCTAAACAGCCCGGTTTAATTTATTTGCCAGTTCCAATGCTTTATAAATATTCCCTTTATACAAAAGAAATTCACAATCAAAACATTCTAAATTTTCTTTCTCTACTACAAACTTGAGCATATTCACTTTTTTATCTACAATACAGCATAGATTAAAAAGATCGTTATTTTTAATGATATGTAGATTTGTGTTTATTGAGATGAATCCGTTAGTTAATGGCAGGCATAATTGTTCAGGAGCCAAAGCATCAAGTTTTATCTTATTGATTAATTGTTCAAGTAATGCTGGTGAATATTGTACATTATTCTCTGTTAAATTAAATCCCACACCGGCAAAATTCTTATTTGGAGAGAATTCTATTCTAATAAATTGAATTCCTGAATTATCCAGTACAAATTCAGATTTTGAAGCGGCACCATAAATTTCAAAACTTTTGGTATAGAGTTCATCCTGTGAAATTCGACTACCATTAAAAATTTCAGCCCATGAGAACGTTTGAGATTTATCATTTTTCCGGTTCATTAATAGATCACAAACACGTTGAATTCGTTTGGATTTTAAAAGGCTGAATTCAACCTCACAGGGTTTGGGTTGCCAGCCGGTAGAGTCGCTGGTTTCGGAAAGGAGTTGGAGTTTCCATAGATAATTCAAGAGCCTTTTGTTATTTTTAATTTCAGAATATTGTTCCAATCTAACAATTTGTTTTCGGGTGATTGAATTCTGATTACGGACTTTAAGGGTATTGTGAAAGTCACTGGTATCTAACCCCATCCAAACGTATCCCCCTCTGCTTTTTTCCATATTCCAGGAACCCTCAATTAAGGGTGGTGATTCAGGGGGAACAAATCCGGTTTCATCAATAGCATTTAAAAAATCATCAATTGTTGAAATAACAAATCCTTTTTCTTCAAAAGCTTCCAAACACTTTTCAGCAACAGAAATCCATTCCGGTTCAAATATATATCGGTCAGGATCTGAAGGATCTGTCCAAAATTTAGAAAACGTTCACTCGATCCAAAATGATACCAGGTCCATTCAATGTTACTAAATGTTTGTGATTGAAAAGGGACTTTGCGTCCAAATAATCTTCCGTTTAATGCTTTTCCAAGTAAATTCAATCTATTTTCAGGCCAGTGTTTATATCCAGAATTTATTTGATCTTTTGATTTAAAAACTTTTCCAGCCATTTCTTCAAGTATATGTCCCCAACCAACCAACAACTTCATTTTACCAAATTGATAATATGGGGGTTGTTTATCATTATTGATCAAATTGGGATAGAGATGATAAAAATAGTCGTCTTTAACAATTGCAGAATCAAACCAATTGTACAAAGAGCTAACCCCTGGGCCGAAAAAATTTTCCTGTGCAAAGAAAATGCGACTGGTTTTTAAATCATATTTGTGTAAAATTTGAGTATTCATCTCTATTGATTTAATCATATCTTTACGTGGAAAAAAAAACCAAATTCTTGGAGCATACTCGGTAGAAATGAGATGGATCTGTTTTGATTCAATGAATGCATGTAAACGGTTTATAACTGCGGGATAATGATTTGCAATAAATTCAATAGAATAACCACTCAACTCAATATTGAAACGCCAGGATGGATGACGATCAAGTAGATCAAACAAGGGAATAACTGATTCTGTTACCTGTCGATGATAAGAGTTATAATCACCGGCAACATAGGCAATGTTTAAATGATGTAGTCCCAGAGCAAACTTTTTCACTATTTATCAAGATTCCATAGTAAGAGTTGAAATGTTTTTGAATTTATAGTAAAAATAAAAATAACATAAAAGGGTCAGGCATATGCCGGAAATGGATATAAAATAACTAAAACGAATAAAAAATTGGTACCAACTATAATTTATGCTCGAGAAATTTTTGTACAATAGTACACCAAAACTAGCCAGATACCCAAAGGCATCTGCAATATAGATTAGAAATCCTGCATTTGCAGCAATTTTAAAAACAGCAATAAAACGTTCAAAAAGAATACAGTTAAAAGGTATATAGGCCAAATAGAGACCCAAACCATTCAAACTCATCCAAATGGGAGGAGATATTAGATGCAATTGGTAAAGAAATGTTCCTACACCTATTAATATAACACCCAATAATATAATTAAATGATTGAGAAGAAAGGCATGCTGATTGTTTTTTACTAAAACAATACTTGCCATAATGATTAAAACAACAATCGTTATAGGAATTTCAGTATATGTAAAAATCATGGGTTGATCGATATAGCCGAGAGCTTGCCAAATTTCAGCAACAAAATTATCTCTTAAATCACGAAAAGAGGTCAAAAACATATAATTAAGCGTTAACAAGATAATGCCAACTGCAAATTTAGCAAAATAAGATCGACGATCTTTTATCTGCATAGGTACACGATCAGTACGCATTTCTTTATCATGAATTGTAGGTTGTGGTATTTGATCAAGCATCCATACAAATAACAAAAGAGGTATTGAAAACAAGAGACCTGTAACAAAAGGCATTTGAAATTCAGTAAATCCCCATTTTATCATAACTATCTTGCCCACGCTTTTCACAAAACCGGAGGACACGATAAAACTCACCCCCAGAGCCGAACCAAGTACTTCGGTAACTTGACGACCTTCTAAATAAGAAAAAACAATTCCCCATATCATTCCCAGTGGGAGACCATTTAAAAACATGAAAAATATATTAAAAGGCATAGGTACAATTGAAAATAAATACAAAGATAACTCGGCAAAACCAATAAAACCCAGAATAATTAATGCCCTCTTACCGGATTTGAGTTCAGAGATAATTTTGATTCCAATGAATTTGGATAATGTATAACCAAGTACCTGTGCAATAATGAGCCAAATTTTATAATCTATATTTAAAAATTGTAAACCTTCAAAAGTAGCAACACTAAAAGGTTTACGAAAAGCATACATGCAGGCATACGTCGAAAACGCTGCAAAACTTGCATAGCAAATAAATATAAACTGATTACTTTTTAAAAGCCATTTTTCAAGTATGCGACGCATAATGCATCCTAACTAATGACCTAATAAATCCAGAGGCAGTAATTGCTTTTCAAAATCAGGGCCGCTAATCCAAACTTCAAGTACTTCGCCACCGTAATCATCAAAATATTCAAGCTTGAACGGATGAATCCCCTTTTCCAGAGCAATCTGTCCTGATATGCTTCTTGGCGAGTGTGGACCGTCATTATCGACTACCAATTTATTAGCAATATATAAACGAGTACCATCATCGGAATTGGTTGCAAAGGTATAAATACCTTTTGCGGGAATACTAATAAAACCATTGAATACAACGCCCCAATAGTCATCACGCTGTTTTATTTTATCAAGATCCAGATCATCAGAAATTCCACTATTAACTATGTTAAGCGATTTAAAATCCGGAAGGTATTGCCATTGACCTTCATAATATTTGTATTCCAATCCATTACTAATAGATTTACGTTTTACAGGAGTTGAAAAAACGGCTTTTTCATATCTTCCTTCTACAATCTGGCTTTTTTTATCATTATAGACAACACAAGCTTTTAGAGTTAGTGTTTTTGAAATATTTAATGGCTGTGTATACAATTGCGAGTTTTCATTAGGTTCTAGACCATCAAGCGTGTAATATATTTTAGCATCTTTAAAGGCACTTTTAATTTCAACAGTAGTCTTTTTAAGAAAAACCTGTTTTTTAGGTTCAAGCAATGGTGCCGGTGGGGCCAGCTCGGATGTTATTATTTGAGGTTGCTTTTTGGTTAATGATAATTGATCAAACAAATGCCAATCCTGATCAATTGCTTGAAAGTTCAAAGTTCCATCAAAAATATTGACAAGACAAAAATGATGATCACGATGCACCTTGGCAGTGAACCATGACCGGGTCGGTGCATAATTTTCCAAACCGCCACCTGCTCCACCAGTTTGAACATAGATCACTCCCCTTTTCTGATCTATTGTATTTTCATAGATTGGCCAGCTTCGTTCATAATCATGAATATGACCACAAAAGACCAGATCAACACCATACTTTTCATAAAGCTTGACCAGGGGCAGCAATTCCACTTCACCCATGTCTGCTTTTTCGTTATAAGAATCTCCAAAATCATTTTCATCTGACGAAAAAGGTGAATGATGGTGTACAACCACTTTCCAAAAAGATTTTGAATTTGCAAGATCCCATTCCAGTCTGACATATTGATCACTTGATTCGTAATAATCATGATTGGTATCAATCATGAAAAATTGAACATTTCCATAATGAAATGTATAATAATATTCCGGTTCGGGGTTATGCATATACCGGTAATAGTTTTCATCATCTCCATCATGATTACCAAGGACAGTATAAATAGGTATTCTTGACATTAAATCTTTGGCAGGTGCAAAGAAATGATTTACCCATTGATCTTTGTTTCTACCTGTACCAACGATATCCCCACCGTGGAGCACGAATTGTGGACGTTCTCGCCAGACCAGATCAGATATTTTGCCCCACACAGGAGGATTGGTTTGTGTGTCACTCACAATTGCAAAGCTAACAGGGGTATTTTTGTCAACTGTTGAAGAAAAAGTTAACAATTCACTTTTTAATGTGTCCCCTTTGGCATTAACGGATTCAACCTGGTAAAAGTATTTTGTTGCCTGATCAAGGCCAGAAATTACAACCTCATGCATGGTTGACATTCCTGGAATTGATATTTCATGAGCAAGCGGAGTATCCTGGGAAAAGTACAATTGGGTTGAAGATTTTGAATTGGTTTCCCACATTACGGTGATACTGCTATCTGTAGCAAACTGCAAATATGGATAAACCAGAAAATTGAAATCACTTTGTGCATAAATCTGGAAAACCAATGCAGCGATTAATAAAAATATAGAATTAACAAATTTGCTACGCATATATATCTCCCGTAATTCAAAATATTTGGATCATACAAAAAAGCCCCGTCGAAATTTCGACAGGGCTTGAATTTTAGCTATTTCTTATCTCATCCCTTATTGTCAACAAATCTTTCATGACATTATAAAGATTACCATTATTATTTCGTATTCCAAATTCATCATGAAGTTGTTTGTATAAAGCATAAAGCTTTTTATAGATTTCCTGATTTTCGGGGATGGGTTCATATACTTTATCAACACCAGTCATTGCCTTTTGAGCTGATTCCACACTATCATAAATACCAGCAGCAACAGCACCAAATATAGCAGCACCCAGTGCAGGTGTTTGTTCGCTGCGCGAAACCTTCATAGGACGACCGGTAATATCGGCATAGATTTGCATTAACAATGAATTCTTGATAGCCAATCCACCACAATTTACAACCTGTTCAATTGCAACACCATTTTCCGCAATGCGATCAATGATGGCAAGTGCACCAAAAGCGGTAGCTTCAATCAATGCGCGATAAACTTCATGCGCTTCAGTATGCAATGTTTGACCTAGCAATAAACCTGATAACCGAACATCAACCAGAACCGTACGATTACCATTGTTCCAGTCAAGTGCCAGCAAACCGGATTCACCAGGTTTCATTGCAGTAGCGGCTTTTTCAAGATTTTCAAACTTTTCATCCATGGTTTTGCCATATTTTTCAGGAACAAGATTATTGACAAACCAAAGAAAGATATCACCTACTGCTGACTGTCCTGCTTCAATACCAAAATAACCACCTTTAACAGAACCATCAACAATTCCACAAACGCCTGGAATATCAGCCATTTTTTCATCATTTGGCCAAACCATAATATCACAGGTACTTGTACCCAGAATTTTAACCAGAGTACCTTCACTAACACCAGCACCTACGGCACCCATATGTGCGTCAAAGGCGCCTACTGCAACGGCTACGTTTTCCGGTAAACCCAGTTTTGCAGCCCATTCAGCTGAAAGCGTTCCTGCAAGCTGTTCTGATGGATACGCAACATCATAGAGATTTTCTCGCATTTCGCCCAATTCAGGTGCAAGTGTACTGAGGAATTCTTTATCCGGTAATCCACCCCAATCCTGGCTGTACATGGCTTTATGACCAGCAGCACAAACACTGGGTTTTAGATTCTGTGGTGTTACATCACCTACCAAAACAGCAGGAATCCAATCACATACTTCAACAAAACCATAAGCTGCTTTAAAAACATCAGGAGATGTTTTGAGACAATTCCAGGCTTTGCTCCAAAACCATTCTGAAGAGTAAACTCCTCCAATTTTGGCAAGGTATTGCGGTCTTGTTTTGGCGGCCTGCTCTGTAATAGCTTGTGCTTCTTTATAGCTGGTATGATCTTTCCATAACCATACCATTGCTGCGGGATTATCTTTAAATTCAGGCTTGAAACATAACGGTTGTCCGTCACTATCGACAGGCATTGGACTGCTTCCTGTTGTATCAACTCCAATACCGACAATTTTATCTGCAGAAAATTCAGAATCTACTTTTCCAGCTTTATCGATAGCATTTTTAACACAAACCTCAATGCCTTGAATATAATCAGCAGGATTTTGACGTGCCAGATTGGGATCGGCAGGATCTACAATAATACCGGCCTCACCTGTAGGATAATTAAAAACATGGCTCGCCAGTTCTTTACCATTAGATATATCAACAATCAAAGAACGACAAGAATTTGTACCGTAATCCAACCCTATTGCATATTTATTCATAGTTATCCTCAATATCCTTAATTAACCTTTAAAATACATATATGCTACCAGGATTAACACAACAAGTAATCCAGAGAATACAACATCCAGCGAAGTCCAGCTTGAACGAGATTCTTTACGATGTTCATCTGTTGTTGTACCAAAAGTCAAACCGCTAATTTGTGCATAATCCGGTTCTTTTGTCATAAAACTAACCGCAATCATTACAACAATACTAACAATAAATATTAACAAACTATAATATTGAAAGAAAATATTATTAATTACCCATAAAAAAGAACCCTGTGGATATGTAAAATTTTCACCCAATTTTACAGGGGTGTCAATTGCAAGACGAATAATGCCCAAAGAGAAACCCGTAATCAAAGCAGCCAGACATCCTTTAGCATTTAAACGTTTCCAGAATACTCCTAAAAAGAAAACAACGAAAATAGGTGGTGCAAGATATGCCTGAACTCCCTGTAAATAATCATACAAACCTCTACCACCCTGGATCACCGGGATCCATAGTAAACCAATTACAACCATAACTACAGTTGCCATTCTACCGGTCCAAACCAGTTGCTTTTCAGAAGCCTGGGGACGAAGTCTTGAATAAAAGTCAATGGTAAACAACGTAGATGATGCATTGAACACACCAGCCAAAGAACTCATTAACGCTGCCAGCAATCCTGCAACCACAATTCCTCGAACACCAATTGGCAGAACATGAGCTACCAACAGTGGAAAAGCTTTTTGAGCGTTATCTCGTATCAATTCTCCATTTGCGTCAAACAATTCAGTAGCTATGGGAGCAACCTGTCCTGATTTTGCCAATGCAAAAGCAATCATTCCAGGAATAATAAAAATAAAAACAGGCAACAGTTTCAAAAAAGATGCAGCAATGGTACCGCGACGAGCTTCTTTTTCATTGGGTGCACCCAATGCGCGTTGCACAATATACTGATCCGTGGTCCAGTACCACAACCCAATGATAGGAGCACAAAGTAGCATACCCAACCAGGGATAGTTATCATTAAAGTACCAAGCCATACGACCGGCTTCTTTAACAGGTGCCCAGGTACTTTCAATACCAGCCGGAACCATAGGTTTCCAAAGGTTAAACATTTCAGAACCTGCAATTGCTCGCAGCTCGCCCCAACCACCAAGAGCTTTTAAACCAAATATAGTTACCAGAATAGAACCAAAAATCAAAACAACTGTTTGGAGAGCTTCGGTATAAGCTACAGCACGCATACCACCCAACACAGTATAAACACCGGTAAATAAAATAACAAGAATAGAACCAATCCAAAAACTATTCAAACCTAAAAAGTTAATGTCTGGCATTAAAACACTAAACACAATACCACCGGCAAAAATACCAACGGCAATTTTGGTTAATACATAAGCTACAAGAGAAATGACGGACAATACAGTACGTGCAGCAGGTGAAAAACGGCGTTCAAGAAATTCAGGCATGGTAAAAACCTGAGAACGCATATAAAAGGGTACCATTACCCATCCTAAAACCAACAAACACCAGGCGTGTAATTCATAATGAGCCATGGCTACACCATCAGTGGCACCTGAACCAGCCAACCCAACAAGATGTTCAGAACCAATATTGGATGCAAATATTGACGCACCAACAATAAACCAGCCCAGATGACGTCCAGCAAGGAAATAATCTGTGGTGTTTTCGTTTTTTTGTCTAATAACCCACCAGGCAAGCCCCAAAATAATAGAAAAATAAAGGGCAATAACAACCCAGTCTAATGGATGTAATGTGGTCATTCCTTTCCTCCAAAAAAATAAGAATTGCGTTCAAGTATAATATTGTGGATGCAGTAAATTGAATTTTACTGTTAAAAGTAGTTAAAACAAGGAATTTTAATTCCTGATGTTTAATATAAACAAAGAGAAACAGGATTTCCAGTCTTTTTTTTATTTTCAAATAAAAAAAAGGCCTGATTCTTAATTTGAACCAGGCCTTAAATTTACAAGATCTTTATCAATCCATTTTGACTTCGGTTGACAAGTGCTTAAACCAGAAATGATATAGTCCAATTGAAAGGAAAATCAAAAGAATTGATAACCATAACAAATTATCAAAACGCCCCATAACGATCATCATCATAAACAGGAACAATACAAGCTGCCAGGGAACTGCAAAAAAGGTCGCAATCCGGTCCCTTGTATTTTCAGAGTTAATTGCGGTCATTGTTTTTTCCGGAATTTCCTGTGTTACAGGTTTCCAAAATCCAAAAGGACGAGTACGTTTGTAGAATTCCATCAAAACTTTTTTATCTGTAGCAGGTGTCAAGTAGGTTCCAATAATCAAAGCAACCAGAGATACACCGGATGCAAAAGTAAATGCAAAATATTCAGGAATATCCGGGAAAAATCCTTTTTGAATAAATGCCGCAACCATACCACCAATAGTACCCCAGGCAAAGCCATAACCGTTAAGTCTCCACCAGTACCAGCGCATAAGCATGGGAATTAATAATCCGGCACCTATACCCATTGTAATCCAGCCCCATATTTCATTAATATTCTTGATGAAAATTGTAAAAATCAGTCCAAACAATACGATAATAATAGATGACCAGCGACTGTGCAGCATAAGTTGTTTTTTACTCGCTTTGGGATTGAGATATGCTTGGTAAATATCTTTAACCCAATATGCCGCTCCAGCATTTACAGTAGAGTCAAAAGTTGACATGGCAGCAGCCATTAAGCCGGCAATCAACAAACCTTTAATTCCAACAGGAACCAGTTCATTAATAACTGTTGGTAATATCTTTTCAGGATCAAGAGCAGTTCCGCCTTGAGTGCTGAAAGCAACACCCATCATTGCAATAGCAGCAATAAACGGCCAACGGAATGAAAGCAAAAAAGTCCAAAAAAGTGAGAGCAAACCGGTATCACGATCGCTTTTAGCTGCCATATAACGCTGCAGCATATAATTGCCGGTACCACCGCTTCCCTCAATTGTTACTTTAAATAAATAAAAGATAATGGCAATTCCCAGCAGGTTATAAATTGAATACGCACTGGCTTCCGGAAGATTCAAACTCCACGAAGGTATAATATTGGTCCAGGCATTTCGGGTGGTTTCCATTGCCATAAAAGTGCCATCTTTCATGGGAACAGAAATGATAAAACTCTCCGGAAGCGCATATTTTGTAATTGCCAGAAAACAAATATAAATAATTGTACCGAAAATAATAAATCCCTGAAAAACATCCGTAGCAACTACACCATATAATCCACTTAATACAGTATAAATCATAGCCAAAGTGATCATGAGTGTAGCAGCCCAAAATTCAGGAGAAAGTCCAAGAAATGCAGGGATTCCTAAAAACTCGCCGATAAATTTACCTGCACCAATAGCAAAATAGGTAATCATTGCTATAGTCATAATAATTGATGAAATAGCAGCAATTAAACGTGCTATATCTCCCTCTTTACCTTTGCCAAAACGCAGGTGCATCCACTCTGCAAGAGTCATAACCTGAGCACGGCGGTTCCACTTTCCCATAAATATCATAAGAAAAGCCATCAACAAAGTTACACCACCGCGAATCTCGATAAAAAATCCGGATGCTCCCAGTGCAAAAATAAATGCTGTATTTAACATTGTACCACTAACATCCATATTTGACGCCATACCCGAAGCGCCCAAAGCCCACCAGGGTAATGATCTGTCACCCAGGAAATACGAATCTATACCCTGTTTTGCACGTTTTTGGGCCAAAAGCCCAACCAGGATAATTGAGGAGAGATATACAAAAATAATGGAATAATCAAAAACTGTCACGTTTATCTCCTGTTTTTTTTAAGTTATACTTTACTTTAACAACAGCATCTTTTTACTGTGTTGAGTGGTACTTGAAGTAATTACATAAAAATATATACCTGTACTCATTGTATGATTTTGTGCGTCTTTACCATTCCAAACATAAGAATGTCTTCCCTGTTCAAGTTGGCTGTTAACAAGGGTTATAATATGTTGACCTGTAATATTGAACACATCAAGGCTGACATGATCAGATTTAGCCAATTCAAAATCAATTCGTGTTGATGCGTTAAAGGGATTAGGATGATTGTCGTATAATATAAATGAAATTGGTGCAAGTTCATTTTCATTTATATTGGTAATAAAAGGTTTTTCCAATTGTACATCGGTAAATATATGAAACTCACTAGGTTGAAGCAAAATTGCCTGTTGTGTCTGGCTAACATCTAATTGATTACCATCAAGGTAATCATACCACATACCAGTATGTTGAAAATTGGGAATAATATAACTATCAGTAACATTAAAATTACCAACAATGACTGTATTCATACTATCATGAGATATGCGGACAGTTCTTAAAAAAGTACCCAGATTTAAGTTAAAAGAACCTTCCTGAAATGCCTTTAATTTTCTAAAATGTGCCAGTGCAGCAAAAACATCATAGAGTTGACGTCTATCAGGATCCTGATAGTAATCCCATCGAATGGGCTTGTTACCTACACGATCATTATAATCAATAGAATAATCATAACCCAATTCGCCAAACTGCCAAATCATTTTGGGACCCGGAACAGTTAGAAAGAAAGCAGCGGATAATTGAACACGTTCAAGTGCAGTCTGAAGATCATATATGTGATAGGTACCTGCAGAATTTCCCCATTGCAGATTCTTGTACATCATTCGTTCTTCATCATGACTTTCCATATATCCGACCAAATGATTATCAGACCATCCCCTGTATGATGCAGAAATTCCGGAGATATTTGAATCGTTAGTATACCCCATTGCGGATTGGGTATATGGAGTATTCATATTTCCCCACAACATCATTCCATAGGCAGACAATTCTTTTTCTTCACTATTCGCTGCAAAGTGTTCAAGTATTATATACGCTGTAGAATCCACAGACCATGCATGATCAGCAATACGTTTTAAAATGGTTATACGTGCGGGATCATATTCCCATCCGTCTCCCGGGGTATTTGTAAGACCTTTGGTAAAATCAAAGCGAAACCCATCAACTTTAAACTCTGTCAACCAGTAGGTCAAAACACTATCAACAAACGCTTTTGTGTATTCACTTTCATGGTTAAAATCATATCCCCATGCATAAGATGTATTGGGCGATTTTTCATTAAACCATGGATTATTATCCATCTGATCAGCATAAAGCCTTACCCATGGGCACTGACCATATGCATGATTTAATACGATATCCTGAATTATTGCAATTCCAAGTTTATGCGCTTCATCAATGAACGTTTTAAGGTCATTTGCAGGACCATAATACTTGTCCGGAGCAAAATAAAAAGAAGGATTATATCCCCAGCTCTCATTTCCTTCAAATTCATTAATAGGCATCAACTCGATTGCATTAATACCTAATCGTTTGAAATAAGCTAATGAATCAGTAAGGGTTTTATAATCATGTTCTTCAATAAAATCTCTGATTAATAATTCATATATAACAAGATTATTCATCTTTGGTTTTTCATAATCAGACGCAGTAAAAGTAAATTCATCCTGATTGATTTTAAAAGCTGTGATTGCTTCAGTGGTCTCACCTAATGGATAAGGCTCAAGGTCCGGATAAGTTTCATCAGTGATATATTTATCATGAGTTGGATCCAATATTTTTCCTGAATACGGATCTGCAATTCGGATACTGCCATCAACCAGGTATTGAAAGGTGTACTCTGTATCCGAATCAAGGCCGTCTATCTCCAGCCAGTAACGTGTACCATCCGGAGTTTTGTTCATGTAATAATCCTGATCCATTTCCCAGTTATTAAATGAACCAATCACATAAACAAATTCTTTAAAGGGAGCTGTCAAAACCAGTGTAACAGAATTAATTCCGTTATGATTAATACCATCCCTGACTCCACTTGGCAATTCCACAATATTTACCGGGGTATTTACAACAATTGTAAATTCGGTTTGCTTGGTATTATTTTGGGCATCTGTTGCTATTGCAGTGAATTGATAAAATCCATAATCCTGAGGAGTAAAAAGATAGTAAAGACTGTCATCAGTAGTTTCGGTTAATAACTGATTATTTAAAAACAATTCCTGTTTAACTGCAGATGTAGTTTTTGTGATGATGGGTATTTCATCTCCTATTTTAGCAATAAACGTATTCGTTGTTGGGCTTACAAGCGATATGTTTACACCTTGTTGATATATGGGGATGAAAAAGTCCTGGTTATCTGCTGTTTTTCCGACTTTGGTGCCACTGGCATTACGAAAAACCAGAGCCAAATTTTGTATTGTTTCACCTGCAGGTACACCATAAAATGAACGTACATGAAAACGAATTTGCCAAGAGTCTGTACCAATATTGGTCATTTGGGCTTTTGGCAGATTGGTTTCCCACTCGGCAATTGTATAAAGCCAATAATTGGGATTCGGGCTTTTATCAGTTATAACCCCGGTATGGGCCCAAATCGGTGAAACACCTTCAAGGGCTTTGTTACCTTCTTTGGCATTATATGTAATTGTTATGGTATCATTATCGGTTGGAAATAAAGGATCCCATGTAAGGGCCTGACCAAATGAAATACTAAAGGATATTAAAATTAGAAATAGTGTTCGCATATTAAATAAATCCATTATATAAAAAAAGGGACCGGTTATTACACCGGTCCCTAAAATAATTATTTGATAAACATCATTTTGTTAATTTTTGTAAAATCACCAGCTTCAATTTTGTAGAAATAAACACCAGTACTTACTTGCAAACCGGCATTGTTTGTTCCATCCCATGTCAACTGATAGGTACCTGCATTTTGTTTTTGGTTAACAAGTGTAACAATCTCTTTACCCAAAACGTTAAATACAGTCAGTTTTACATCACTTGCTTTTGGCAATTGATACTGAATATGAGTAGTGGGATTGAATGGGTTCGGATAGTTTTGAGCCAATTCAAAAGTTAATGGAGTTACATTCAAATCTTCAATTGCGGTTGCCGGACCTTGATTATCAAAATCCCATGCAGAGTAGAACAAGGGGTCAATGCTACCAAATTGAGCATTGATTGTAGCAGCAGGATTAGTATCATCAATGTTTTCAATGTGGTTGTTACCAAAGCCACCTTCATTGTCTCCACCGCCAATACCGAATTTGAATTCCTGACCAACAACATCACCACTGTCAGGATAGAATGTGTATTGAATGGTAAAAATACTGTCGCCGGCAACGGCATCACCATTGGTACCATCATCAAACATTCTTCTTACAGCTTCATTTCTACCTTCTTCTTCCTGGAGGTTAATTCCCCAGGTACCCCAGCCACCACTTAATGGACCGTTAACAGCAACACCCCAGGCAAGAATGCTGTCTGCTACAGATACTTCGCGGGTAGACTGGATATCAAAAAGTGTATCGCCTGCCAGAACCTGGTAAATAGCCGGACGAATATCACAAGTCAGTGTCAACAAAACTTCTTGTTGAACAACGCTAACATTACGGAACAATGGCATACGATGTACTTCACTCGCACTTGCAAGATCATCGGTAATAGTTACTTCATTAGCTTCAAGAGCTTCATAAACACGTCGTTCAGCTTCACCTAAATTGTCACCATCGTAATAGAAATTGTAATAAACTTCACGATATTCAACACCATCAATAATTGTATAGTATTGATATGTCAAGCGTTCACCCAGTGTGGTAACAATTGTATCTGTGGCACTGTAAACATTGCTAAAGCCCTGACGGAACATTTGTTTTGTACGGGTTTCAGCAGATGTACCATAATAACCGGAACGAACCTGAACGGTATCACCATGTGAAAAACCTTTGTTCAGGATAGCATCTGACATATCAGCGTTAAAAGTCACAATTACAGTATCCTGATGATCTACAGCAACCGGACGTAAATTGTCATACCAGAACCAATGAATGGTGGTATCTGCACCTGTAACAGGAATGTTCATTTCGAGGCCAGGATTGTAAACCATGTTACCCCAGTCTTCACCAAGGTCAGCGCCTGCATTATGAACTACAACTTTGAACTGTACACCTTTGCCGGCATATTTGTTAGGTACATGAACTGCACCACTGTAAAAATTGGTACCATTATACTGTTGGCTGCCACCATTAGGATGATTGCCTTCTTGAGTCAACGGATAAGTGGGTCCCCAGGACAATTCACCGGTTTGTCCCCAGTCATCGGTATTAGAACCACGAAGACCAACAACATGAGTAGCAGGATTAAAATCATCCCATCCCTGCATGTTTACGCGTACATAAAATACAAAAGAAGAATCGTTGGTTGTATAAGGAGCTTCATATTGACCAACGCCACCTTGCCATCCATTTACGAATTGAAGAGGTAATGTAGTATCAGCATCTCCAACAATCAATTGACGGTTACCGGTTGCAACATCAGCTTCCCAACCAGCATGTTCCCATTCAACACCAGCATAAACGGTATCATTTGCATGGGTGTAGAATTTATAATTTACTGTGTCTCCCGCTACAAAATCGAGAGTAACTTGCCAGTAATCACCACCAATGTTTTCAAAAATTGCATCGGATGCACCATCCCAGGTCAAAGGTGCTGTATCACCACGCATTTGAACTGTTGATGTTTCCTGCATTGTATCTGGAACTGCAGCGGTATTGGCAAGAAAAGTTACCTGAACAGCCTGAGCTGCACTGGTAAAAAGCATAAAAGCTAGTACAAATACTAATAATGACTTTAATTTCATTTCATTCCTCCGTTAAATTATTTTTATTTTACCCTTAATAAACAAATTATTTTTAAACCACCTCCTTTTTTTAATTAAATTTAAATTATTTGAAATTATAAATACCTTCCTAAAAGCTGACACTCAGCGAATACATTTGGATATAGTCTAAAATTCCAAAATCAGCATAAGTATAATCAAATTTCCAGGCTATCCCTCCAACCTGGGTTATATTTAAACCCATTCCAAATGTAAGGCCTTCTTCACTTTCATCTCTGAATAAAGATTTGTAACCTGCACGTAAAAACAAGATATCATATACTGAAAATTCACCACCAACATTAATAATTTCGCTATTATCTGTGGGGCGAACGGCATCAATTGCAACCAGCATTTTCGAAAATGTTGTTTCTAAAACATACATTGATAATCCAACACGAAAGAATAATGGAAGTGGCCATTTATCTGTTTTGAGATTTCCTACAATAGTTTCATTGTTTCCGATTATTTCATCATCAATATCAATCTTGCGTAACAGGTCTTCACCTTCCATTCGCATTTCATTACCAAAATTGGAAATACTCATTCCAAGCTTCATGTCATTAAAAGCAGTAATGAAAATCAAGCCCACATCAGCAGCAAAAGCAGTTGATTTTTCATGCCAAATTTTTTGTTCAATATATTTGACACTACCACCAATAGAAAAACGATCAGTAAAGCTTCGCGAATATGATAAACCTATTGAGATATCGGAAGCTGACCACATTTCACCGGTACCTTCCTGTTGTGATTCTGTTGTCACTTCTTCTTCACCATAATCAAGGTTTGTAAAACTCACACCAATTGCATTTGCTCCATCAAGATTTAATACAACACCAACCCAGTTCAAACTTGATCCTACCAACCATTCCGTGTGAGAAACAAGTGCCTGTGATGAAGACATTTGAGAAATTGCACCAGGATTATAATAAAGTGCTGTTGCGTCATCTGCAACTGCTGTAAACGCTCCTCCCATAGCTGTTGCCCGGGGAGCAATACTGATACCTAAAAACGGTGCCGAGGTTGTACCTACTTTGTCTTGTGCGCTGCTGGCACCTGCCAAAGTAAGTAATAAAATCGCAACCCATATTATTTTAAAATACTCTTTATTAAGCATCGATGACTCCGATAGTTATAATCAAATTATTTGATAATAGCCAGTTTACCTTCTTTTTTACCTACAGATGATTCAACAATGTAAAAATATACACCTGCAGCAACATCCAGATTCTCTTTAGTTTTCAGGTCCCAGTTTATGGTACCATCGAACATTGAACCTTCATGTTCTTTTGTTATTACGTGCTCACCACGCGAAGTAAATATGTGGATCTTGGCATCAAGTGGTAAATGGGTAAACGTTACTTCCCGCACACCACGACCAGTTGTTATTGCGGGCGGTAATGGACGTTCATGTGTTGATGCTGCAACATAGGGATTTGGATATACCTTGATATCCTTGAGCAGATCTTCACCGGCACTGGTGCTTATATCCGGTTTATCTGTAGAAAATTCGAATGTATCTCCTTTTCGAAATGGTTTCTTGAGAATGATATCGAGTACATCACCATCACCATATTCATAAAGTGTATCTGCATCAGAATTAAATGTCACATCCCAGGTAAAAACATATTCACCGTCATTATCTGTTTCTACAAAAATAACTTCATCAAGAGGAGTTATAGTTTTGCTTCGATCGGTATCAATAAAAACAAAATCGAGATATTTATTCTTTGTCACATTTTTAACTTTAAAATTAACAGGCGAAGGTGACAAAAAGTATTCTTCCCATTTGATTGTGCTATCTAAAACACCATCACCAAATTCAATTCTATAATCATTGGGGCTTCTTAAGCCTGTGATTGTTTCAGTAGGACTAATTTGAGTGGTAAATGGAGAAATTGAAAAACTCTGTGCTTTTGCAGGGTTGCTCCAACCAGACAACGTTGAATCCAGAGTTATACTCCATTTATTATTGAAATAAATTTGAATACCGTCAAAGTTATCGGTATCTTTGGTTTCATCTTCAACTGGGTTGCCCTGAATATATGGACTGTTATATACAGGATAATACTCGTAACTGATATTGTAACCAGTGCCATAAGCCAAATCACCGGAATTAGCACCTCTGATTTTACCAAACTCGGTATTCATAATATACTTATCAGAAGGTATAACATTACCATTTTCATCTGTGACTGTGATGGTTTCAGGTATCTGGTGTGTTTTTGATAATGAAACATACAGAGTATCTTTGGAGAAAAATGTTTCAGTAATACCTGTTAAATCACGTACCGAATAACTGGTTGTTATAGGACGGATAAATTCTTCAACATCATTTTCATCAATATTGGGTTCACCCGGATCTGGAATTCCATTCAATTCAGTACCATCAGCGTCATTGGTCTCAGCAATACCGTCAGTACCTACATCATCCTGGGGAGAAGTCCAGTTATCATTATTATCTATACCATCATTGGAATAATCGAGAAATTCCAATTTGTATTCATGCCCGGTTACTTTTTGTTCATCTATAACCTTGTAATAAATTTGTCCTGATCCAACCGGAGATTGTGTTGCCTGCAATTGTACACTATTTTCGGGAGGAACGTATCCGGAAACTGCAGCGTTCGGTGTTACAACGGCAGTATTTTGAAATGTACGAATCTCTCCATTGGGTAAAATATCAATACGTTTATCATTTTCTTTGGGATAGATATCAACATCTTCATCTCCACGGTCATAGGCAACCAAAGCGTAAAAATAACGGCGACCATTTTCAACACTAGAATCAACAAAGGTATGTTGTAATCCTGTGTTGTCACCTAGGAAAAATGAAGCACCTCTACCCTGTTGAAACAGATCCGGACCCGCTCTAAAATAACCTTCGTATTCATTATCCAGATCAAACTGTGCAATGGGTTCATAAGCGATTGGAGTTCCGTCAGCATCGGTAATACTAAACACTTCATTAAACTCGTAATCGGTTGCACGATAAATTTTATAACCTTCAAAATCATAGGTCTGTAATACAGGATCAAATGATTGTTCTGCAAGTCTGTCCCAATGCAAAGTCACTTTACCATCACCAGGGATTGCAGTCAGCTTGGGTTTATTGGGTGCAGGTGGAAAACGATAATCATTATCATAAATTTCCTGCACAGTTTCACGATTTTTCAACAAATCGGTAATTTCTACATCAGGACCACCGCCTTCACCATAAACCAAAGCGAGTGAAATACGACGGGTTGCACCAGCCGGTAACGGGAAATATCCGGAACCGTAAATAAAGTCACCATCTTCACCATTAACCGGTTTGTTGTTTTCAATAGATTCGGGAACTTTGAAAAAACCGGGTGACAATCGGTCCCACAAATCTTCATCATCTGCCATAGAAAATTCGCGAGCTGGTGTAAAGTATTCAAAACTTGTCAAACCAATTTGGTCAGATTCATCAACATCTGTTTTATCAAAATTTGGCTCACCGGAAGTGGGAACGCCATCTCCTTCGCCATAATCATTGGTACCTGTAACACCATCGGCACCTACATCATCGAACAATGGGTTCCAGTCACCGTCATTGTCAATTCCATCATCACGACGTTCATCAATCAAAGCATCATCAATGCCTGCACCAGTGAAATAATTAACATAAGCTACTGGATTTAGTTTATCAAAAATAATATTATCATTCTGGTCTTTACGAATCTGGCGATAATGCAGATAATAGTTTTCATCGATCAAACCATCAAGGTCATTATCTATACCATCATAAGCATTGGTATTGACTTCGGTACGGCCATCTTTGAGAACCAGGTTACCTTCTGAAAGCCGTGTAATACCGGGAGTAATTGTTATTTCCGCACCACGGGTTTTAAAAACCGTTTCTTCAGCTGGAACAGTTACAACCGTACGGTTATAATTATTATCAATTAAAACAATTTCATCGCCCGCGCGGATAATTTTTTCCTGAAAATCTTCAGGAGTAAAAAGTGCTGCTGAGGTTGGGACATCCGGGTATTCCTGGGCATCACCATCATTATCAATGCCATCAAAAGGATTACCAGGGCTTTCCAGAAACGCATAACCTACCGCACCAACATCGCCTGTCCAGCGAGGATTACGACGGGCATTATCATCAAAATCACCGGTATAGGTTAAATCTTTTTCAACATCAAAAAATGAATAGTCATCATCATATTCACTGTAATCTTCTGTAGAGGTTACACCCACATAAGTTCCTACAAGCATACCGAATACAACTTTGTCATAATCTGTGGTACTGTTGTTGGTAATCTCGTACAACCAAAAGATACAATCCTGGGCAAGAAAATCTGACCATTGCATACCACGAACCTTAACCTCAAGGCCCAATCCATTTCGGGAAGGATTTGTGGAATCTGGTTTAAAATCTACATTCCAGATATTATTAGAAGCTTGATTAAACTCGGCATCATTGTTATCATCCATTACAAAGAAAGATTCTTCTGATGCAGTAGTTTCCTTGCCAAAAAATCCATCCCAGGAACCAGACCAACCCGGATCATTGAGATCAGACATTTTGTCTGGCCAGAGAGATGGCCAGGAATCAGGATCGCTGTACAAGGCAATACCTTCCTGATTTTCATTAAAATAACCACCAACGGGTTCCCATGACCACCAACTACCTGTTGGTGATAATTCCTGCCGGGTTGTAGGACGGTCAACAGGACTGATTACAACCGAATGAAAAGTTTTATCATCCGATTTCACTTCAGCACCTACCATCAAACTTACATCACCAATGTAACCATTGTTCTCATAAATCCATGCACCACGCGCACCTTTTTGAGCAGGCTGCCCAATTACGCCCCAGTTACCGAAAACGGTTTTCACCAGGTTACCGCGCATAATGGAAGAACGCCGGTATTCTCGTCCACTTTGGGCATAAATCAAAAAAGGGACAATTGAGACTAGAATAAAAGTATAGTAAATTAGTTTTTTCATTTTAAGCTCCTGAATTCAAGGCTATAGAACTATCAAAATGTATATGTTACACCCAACTCTATACGACGAGGCTCTGAATAATGGGTCGGGTTTGTATACCATTGGTCCAGAGAGTTAATAATTTCATCGGGATTTGTTGCTTCAGCAATTCGCTGATCAAGGGTAAATCCGGCACGACCGGTAGTATCATAAACATTTACCTCGTTCAAAGTATCAAACAGATTTAACACTCTGGCAAACAAGGTCAAAGTCGTTGTACCAAAACGAAAATCATAATATCCACGAACATCAAAATTGGAATATGATGGTTTGCGTTGACTGTTGGTCAACAGTTCTGAAATATCAACAGAGCTTCTTGGTGTATATGGAAGTCCACTACCCCATTGACCAATTGCACTTCCACCCCAGTTTGAACCGCGATAGTTTAATGAAAAATTGACGGTATGGAATTGATCCCAATCTAACGCTGTCATTTGTACTTCAGGCTGTGCACCGCCATCAATGGCATTTCTAGCCTGCTCGGGATCAGAACTGGTTCCTTTGGCTTGTTGTAAGGTATAATCAAATGAAGCTGACAATCCACCACTAAAACGTTTGGAAACAGCAAGGGTTAAACCCTTTGTTAAACCAAAGTCACTGTTTACAAATTTTGAATACGTAGATGAACCACCATAAAGTTCAATCTCTTCTGCACGTGTACCGGCAAGATTTCTTACATCTCTAAAATAAGCATTGATTTCAAAGGTAACATCATCTGTTATTTGCTGCTGTAAACCAACTTCACCACTTACGGTTTGTTCAGGTTCCAGATCAGAATTACCAATCACACCAATGTTACCGGTACCTTGCTCGAGTTCAAAATCCGGATTTTGATATAACCGTTCAAAACGAGGAACCTGGAAAAAGTGACCATAGGAGAAATGGAATACACCACGTTCAGTAACCGGAAAAGAAACACCAAGTCGAGGACTGACATTCATCTTGGTGGTGGCATCTTTATACCAATAACTTTGACGTTCTTCAAGAGATACATCAGGTTCACCTTCATCCTGGATTCCATTTCCTTCAGAACCATCAGCATCATATGTACCTTCAATACCATCGGTACCCCAGTCATGATAGCGGTTTTCAGGACGGATTGGATTGTAAATAGTGGGATCAGTTTCATCTGTTAAAACAATACCATCAGGATCAAAATAATCCATACGAACACCAACATTCACAATCATGCTTTTGAATTCAAGCTTGTCTTGTAAATAAGCAGAAAATTCGACGGGTTTGTGCTCATAGGTACTGTTGTAAATATCACTTACCGGAGTAACACGGGTTCGGATATAAGGTCCATCGGTAACTACATCAATACTAAAATCTTCATCAACCGGACGTAGTGAAATATCCTGCATAAAGACTTTATGCTGACGATATTCAACACCAGCCTTTAACTGCTGGCGGCTTGTAACCTGACTGGTAATATCAAATTTTGCCAGTTGTGTGGTTGTCTGGCGTTTGTAATTTGCCAAATCATTTCCAGCGGTTTTAAAGCTATATGGTTGTTGTTCACCCATATCGGGATGTACGTATCGGGAATCGTACATGTCTTCATAAACATAATGTTTGTACTCTTTATTGAATTGAGAAAATCCAAGATCATAAAAAGTAGATTGATTCAGTACATGGGTAACTTTGAGAATATTGGTTAAACCTGTTCTAAACCGTTTTAAATTACCATCAGGATTTAAATAATAATTCTGATCATAATCCTGGTAATCTACATCGTCATAGATAGCATTATAGGCGATTTTAAAAGACGGGGTCAGGTTATAAATCAATTTTACCTGTCCGTAAAGTTTTTCATTCCAGTTCATGGAAACATATTCACCATCACCTTTGGCACCGGCATGAACACTACGCATATTATTATAATAATAAGCAAAAGAATCAGGGTCACTGACAATGTCCATTCCATATATATAAGGCATGATCATAGAATCTATAGAAGCATTTGAACCAACAACATATTCAATACCATATTCATTGTCATCCAATTTCTTGGCGAATTCAAGGTACTCGGGTGCATTAGACCTGAGATAATCTTCTTCAAGATATAATGTTCCAGTGACGGATTGTGGAGTGAATCGTCTCTGCCCAGCCTGCCAGCCATCAAAATGGATAGCGCGTCCATTAACATAATAGTACAATTTGTCTTTAATAATGGCACCATGTAGACTGAATTCACCATTGCGAATAGCAGCGGGATTAATTTCATCTATATTGGAGAACTGTTCTGTATGATTACTGAGATAATCGCCAAAATAGGTTGAAAAGCTTCCACCAAAGTCATTATCGCCGTCTTTTGTAGCAATATTAACAATACCAGACATAGCCTGACCATATTCAGCATTAAAAGCACCGGTTACAACCTGAAGCTCTTGCACCATATTTTTATTAATATCTACAACCGTTCCACCATCATAAACGTCAGTAACAGGTATACCATCTACCCAGTAACTCACTTCACCTGAACGGCCGCCACGGGCATGCAAACCACCACCAGCGTCTCTGATCAAGCCAGCCTGAAGCTCGATAGCTTCACTAACTTCGGTTACCGGAAGCGTTTCCATTTCTTCAGATCCAACAATTGCGGTGGTAGCAGTCAAATCTTTTACAACCTGAGGACGCTCAGCAACGATTGTAACCGTTTCACCGGCGTCCAGAACAGTTTCGGTTAACTGAAAATTGATCTCTGTGGTAAGATCAATGGAAACTACAACATTGGTCACCCTTGTTTCATTATAACCGATCATACTTGCTCTGAGTACATATGTGCCGGGTGGAACATTTAAAATGGAATAATGTCCCTGAAGATCAGTAGCAGCACCCATTCTAGAGCCATCAATTATAACATTGGTGCCGGGTAATGTTTCACCGGTATTCGCATCAACAATAACACCGGATATCTTGCCGGTAGTTCCAGCATACAATCCGGAAAATAGTGCGAATAAAATTAAAACCAATAAAATTTCAAGCTTTTTCATTAATAAACTCCAAAGGCTTAATGAATATGTAAAAGCATACCTTGTTTTGGATGTAATGACACAGACAATTCATTGTTTGAGATTGTCTGTGTTTTACCTGTAATAATATCCTGCGCTGATTTTCCAGCCACATTAATTTTAACAGTTTGAGAATCAAATGAATTATTCATAACAATAATAAATTCATCATTGGAATCTTTACGACTAAAAATAAATATGTTTTTATCATCATCTTTGACCAGGGTTTCATATTCACCTGAACGCAATGCATCATATTGTAAACGGGTTTTAATCAGATTCTGATAATATGCAAACAATTCGGGATCAAATACATTTTTATCAACAGGACGTGATTTACCCAGAGGATGGGTAGCTTCATCATCATATTTCAACTCTTTCCACAACATGGGTTTTCTTTCATCAGGATCAGAAGCGCCCCACATTCCCGCTTCATCTCCATAATAAACCATCGGAGCACCAATATATGTCATTTGCATGAGTACAATCAGCTTTTGAATATCTCGTTCGAGCGAGTTGGGTTTACGTACATCATAATTGGGATTATTTTCCAAACGGTGATCAGAACCATAATTCCGGTTGTTATTGATAATCATAGAGGTCATACGGTCTGTATCGTGACTGTCCATCAAGTTCTGTAATACATATTGGGCATCGTGAGGATAGGTATTTCTCATTTCGAGTAATGCATAATCAAATTCAGATGGTGAAAAAGAAAAAGGCTTTTCCGTATCCATAAAGAAACGTACACAACTCTGGGCAAAACGATAGTTCATAACCGCATCATAAATATCACCTTGCAGCCACTTGTCGATTCCTTCATCAAACCAAATTTCTCCAGACAAGTAAGCTTCCGGATTAATGGTGCGAACATGATCTCTGAATCTTTTCCATACAGGGAAACCCACTTCAGCAGCAACATCCAAACGCCAGCCATCAATACCATCTGATGGATCGCCATCACCATTAGGATCCATCCATTTCGAAACTGAATTTTTTACATATTGCCAAAATTCGGGATTGAATCCATTTTCATCTTCCATCAACTCGGGAAGTTCTCTAACATCCCACCACCCTTTATAATCGAATTCACTTTCGGGTGTTGCGGGATTATCAAAAGCTTTGATGATAAACCAGTCTTTATATAAAGAGGATTCCTGATTTTTAACAACATCTCTAAATGCCCAGAATGTCATACCAACATGGTTCCAAACACCATCAATGATAATGCGCATATCCCGTTTATGAACTTGATCAATAAGTACAAAAAACAGTGAATCCGCAGAAGTCATTTTCCAGGTAGACGGATCATGGGGAATCTCAGTGGCGATGAGTTTTCTATCGTATTCAGGATCAGGACCAAAATTATCATCAATATGATGATAAGAAGAAGCATCGTATTTGTGCATTGATGGAGCTTCAAACACGGGATTTAGATAAATAGCATTAATTCCCAATTCCTGTAAATAATCGAGTTTATCTATAATTCCCTGCAAATCTCCGCCATATCTCCGTCTTTGCACATGGTGGTAAAATCCCTGTCCATCATTTTCCCATCTTTCCAGAGCATACCAATCACCGGTCCAGTTTGACAATCCCCAGGCACTTGTAGTATCATGAGGCCATGAACCAAAAATATCATGGAAAAAGGGACCATTGCTTTGATCACTATTGCAAAAACGTTCAGGGAATATCTGATACCAAATTACGTTTTTACTCCATTCCGGTACACTGTAATTAATGGAAGATGTTTGGCTAAAGAGTGATACGGACATAAATAACACAATGAAAATTAGAAATTTTTTCATAATTTAATCCAAGTTTACAGGAAAATTGCATCGTCAGTACTAATATCACCAAGGTGTGTTGTTACATTTCGGGCACCGCAACTTTCACGGACTATCAATTCCGCAGAAAGTTCAACCTGAAATTTATCACGGGTTTTGTTTTCAATTCTTCTTAAAAGTCGATTTACAGCAAGCTCAGCCATTGTATGAACTGGCTGACGCATAGTTGAAAGACCGACATATTTTGCAAAATCAATATCATCAAATCCTACAATAGCGCAATCATCAGGTACACTAATGCCCTCTTCTTTTGCAGCACGCAGTGCTCCAATTGCCTGAATATCAGAAGAAATAAATATTGCTGTAGGTCGGTTTTTCCCAAGGGCTGCTAACTGTTTCATGGCACGATATCCGGCCATTTCATTAAATCCGTCTTCACCCAAATCCAGATCAGCATTTATTATATAACGTGGATTGTTAACAATATTATTTTCTTTTAAAGCTTCATTAAAACCTTCTAATCTAACTTTGGCAGGAAAACTGGAAAGGTTTCCATTAATCATTGCGATTTTCTTGTGCCCTAAACTAATTAAATGATTAGTGGCATCTTTGGCACCTCTCTTATTAGAGATGGTAATGGAATCCAGGCTTGAATGATAATTATCTACAATAATGACAGGAACATTAGATTTTATAAATTTATCAGCATATTCTTCATCAAGTGTAAGCGAAAAAAGCATTACCCCATCACACTTTCTTTCATACAACACTTTATCAAACATGTTTTCTTTATGCTCAAGATTATCTACACTGTACAAAAACATGTCATAATTCTTTTTAGACAGTGAATATTGAACGTTTTTAAGCAAATTTAAAAAGAAATAATTAAAAAAGAAGGGAACAACTGTAGCAATAGTATGGGTTTGTTTACGAGCTAAACCGCGGGCCAAACCATGTGGTTGATAATTTAATTCATCCGCTATTTCAAGAATCCGCTTTTTCGTTTCTTCCCGAATCAACGAACTGTCATTAAAAGCACGCGAAACCGTCGCAATGCCTACACCTGCCTTGCGGGCAACATCATAAATTGTTATTGACACATAAGCTTCCTGTTTTGTGATAACAGTGGAAGCGCTTCCAACCTCCGTTACTGAATATTAACAAATCTTTGATAAAATGTCAAGTTATTTTCATAAAAATTTCATAATTGTTTCATAAAAAATTAATAAATAACAAACCATTGTATCTTAAAATTTTGCGGGAATATTCAAGCATTAAAAGTGTTATTTTTATAAATTTGGAAAGGAGTTATTAATGAATAAAAATATAGGTACGACTGACAGGATATTTAGATTGGTTCTAGGTGTAATTATTCTAACCCTGGGCATATTTTACCAAAGCTGGTGGGGATTAGTTGGACTTGTACCTCTTTTGACCGGTCTTGTTCATGTTTGTCCATTATACAAAATTTTCAAACTGTCAACGATTCGTAAAAATACTGGCACTGTTTAAAAAAATACCGGATAACAATCCGGTATTTTTTATATCTAAAATTCTTAATCCATTTATACCAAAATAACATACCACTATTGATTATCTGCAATACAAATGTAAGTAAATTGTAAAACCAAATGAAATCTTATTCCCCAACCTTTGAACTGCAAGCTCCTATTTATTAACATATTATACAAATTAATAAATTTACACATAGTCTGTTTCAATTACTGATACATTGTTTTACAAGAATTATAACAACTTTTTATACAGATGTACGTTTATAAGGTAAGAGAACATAAAAAACATCGTTTTAAAAACTAACATTTAGGAGTATATCATGAAAAAGCTTTTTATCGTATTAATTTTAACCTTGTTAGCAACAGGTTTAACCTTTGCAAAAGAAACCCCAAAAGATTCACATTTAGAAATTGCAGCAAAAAATCTAGTAATGTCTCTAAAATCTGATAATGCCGGTGTAAGAAACAGTGCACTATATCAGATTGCTAAAATCAGAGCACAATATCCTGATTTTGATTTGAGTAAAGTTGAAAAAGAAGTTGAAAAAGTTGCCAAAAAAGACAAATCTGCAATTGTACGTGTAAACGCAAATCTAGTTGATACTGTACTTAATGATAAAACAGCTGAAAGTATGGTTAATCTTGCAGCAGCTGAACCACAGGAATTTTTCAGTGACCTGTATAATTCTATTTATTATCCTAATTAAGATTTCGAAAATAGATAACAAAAAAGCCCTGGTTTTAAGACCAGGGCTTTTTTTATTTCAAGTGTTTTGAATATACATCCAACAGGTTTCGCCTCATTTCAATTTTTTTACTATTCTCCAAACCGTAATCATAATTATAAGCAGCGCCAATCCAGTCACCATACATGGGATTAGGTAGTACAATAAACCTTGTACCGAACAAGTGTTTTAAACTGTCTACTGTAGCTGAACGATCTTGCACAGACTTTTCCTGAAAAACCTGATCAAAATCCCCCAAATTATCGCCACATAATAACAAAATTTCATGAGTCTGGCTGACAGCTTGACGACGTGATGTTTTATCACTGCTTTCAGTTTTTACCAATAGATGCTCATTAACAGCATCAGGAAAGCCAACACGGATTAGGTTTAAAAGTGTACCTTTTTTTTGAGATTCATTTCGATTGGTAATATAGAAAACATCAACTCCCATTGAATCAGCATATAACAGAAAATCCAATGCTCCGGGAACAGGTTTGGCTACAGCAATATCGATCCAGTCATCCCAATATTTGGGATATTCTTTATCATCAACTAACAGCATGGCTTCGTAAGGTGAATTATCCAGAACTGTTTCATCCACATCCACAACTATTGCTGGTGGTTTGTTGCCATGATAAGTAGAAAGCTTATTTACAAGCTGAATTTTTGCCAAAGTAAAAGTTTGATAGTACAAGGCACGTGCTTCAGCAGAGCGTTGTATCCATAACACAGAACTTTCAATAAAATTACTGGGATTCTCATCCTTACCAAAGGTAGCAGAAACATCCAACTTTTGACAGGAGATATTGAGAAAAAGAAACAAAACAAGTACAATTAAAGGGCCTCTATAATAACGCATTAAAACACCTCACACAAGATTTTTTTCTAATATACACTAATTTGAAAAAAAAGGCAACATTGCAATATTTAATGTATGTAACATTTTTTAAAGTAATACGTCTAATATAATGAGAACATCATCAGCATCATTTGTTTTACTAACATAAAGGAAAGCATCATGAAGAAAATTGTAATTATTTCAATGGTGTGTATTCTGTTTACCGGCATTTTATACGCCAAACCCAAACCGGCCCCCAACCCTCAGGTAGAGATGGCTGTAAGTAATTTGCTTCAAGCACTAGAGTCAGACAATATCGGTTTAAAAAACAGCGCAATGTTTCAACTTACAAAATTAAAATTCCAATATCCCGATTACAACATGGCAAAAGTTGAAAAAGTAATTGCCAAACTTGAAAAAAACGACAATTCCTCAATTATTCGCATCAATGCCAATCTCGTAAAGACAATTATGAAAGAAAATCCAAAAGAGAGCACAGTATTTATAACTGCTCCTGACCACAGGGAATTCTTTAATAATCTTTACAGCACTCTTGTGCTATCAAGTGAACAATAATTTAAGATCCATACACTGTAATCTTGCATTGTATGGATCTTGTAAAATGTAAAAAAATTCCTTCGCTATAATTTTGAATAGAATCGCAATTAATTAATTATTCGGAATTTAGAAACACGATTTCCCAATTATACAATAGTTTACACAAGATTATGAAACAAGACTGCATTTAATGCGTTATAAAATTAAAAGCAGGATGATAATAAAAAAAATTATAAAGAAATCATGATCATTGTTCGGTGGACAAACATAATATAAAGCTGGTAAGTTAGGTGATAAAATAAAATACTGCAATCCCTTCTCCTTTTCCTGAATGAATTCGCATTGTTGCTAGCGAGATGAATTCAAAAAACATCACCGACAATGATTTTTATATAGATAAGGCCGGATACTTTCTTCCGGCCTTTTTTTATTGTACTTTATCAACAAAACCTCCGGCAAAAGTAATAACACAAATAGTATCATAACGGGTATGCGGACCATAGGCAATACCTGTTAATTTGAAATCCGGATTAAAAATATTTATACGGTGTCCCCGGTCAGGAACTCCATCGTCTACAATCAAATCCAGTATTACATCACGGGGTGTTTTGCTTCCGTAAGAAATGTTCTCACCCATAGTATAAAGCCAGGATCCATACTTTTGTATTCGCTTATCAGGTGTAAGCCCATCATTTCCTGTATGACCCGTCTGCCCTACCTTCCCTTGTTGTATCACATGGTCAAATGCAGCTTTTGACAAACCATTAGAAAGCAGTAAAGGTGGTAATGATTTTATTGATTGTAAATAGACAATTGCTTCATTAACAGCTTGAACACCTTCCTGCGTTTTGAATAATACTCCACCTTTTTGTACAAACATTCCATTATATTGATTTCTCAATATTTTTAGATTTTCTACATAATCTTGAGGATTTTGCCGGACTTTATTCAACTCGACAAGGACCTGGTTTGAAAAATCTTTACCAGAGACAGGTTCCTGAGCAAACAATTGTGTACTCGTCAAAACGAGTATAGCGTTTAAAAGAAGAAATATAATTTTTTTCATTATTTCACATTAATTAAAGTGTCAATACGGGTTACATAATCTGTTTTGCCAAGGTCCTGTAAATGAAATAAAACTTTGTACGGAGAAGGTCTGTTTAATTGAAACGCATATTCTATAGTATAGGGACAAGTACAATAACATCCCTGGCCTTCAACTCGTAAAAACAGATTAATAATATCACCATCAAAATCCACACTATCTATAAAGGATGATAAACAGCAATTTGCATAATAGTTAATGTCTAACAAAAGCAAACCATTGTTATAATCCCAGTCAGCAAGATAAAAATCAGGCATCGCTGTTTTTTTCAAAACATCATTGAGACATCCGGAATGTTGCATACCCAGATATTCGGATGTTTTTTTCTTTTCTTTATCATTATCCAGGATTTCGGAACAACTCGAGAAAAGTAAACCAATCACAATAATGAACATTAGATTTTTATACATATCAATTCCTTGAATTTAAATATAAGAATTAATTTATTTGCAATACAGTGTCAATCAAAGCTGAATAATGAGCTTGTGCCTTATATTTAAAATAAAACAAAATGCGGTACTCACCCAGCTCTGTTAACTGAAAAGAATAATCTGTATGATATTCGCAAATACACAAACAATTACCGAGATCATCTCTTAAATACATTTCAATCTGCCGGCCATTAACAGCAACGCTGTCATGAAATTCAGGACAACAATTTGAAGAATGATAAATACCAAGATTTAAAATACCATTTGAATAATCCCATTTATAGACAGAGGGTTCATTAAAAGCTGTTTTTTGCAAGCCTTCAGGCAGGCATCCTGAATTCTGCATCCCCAGATATTCAACAGACTTTTGGGGTACATTATCATCCATAATATTGGAACATCCCCAAATCAGGAGCAGCATTATACCTGCAATGGAAAAATAAAATTTTAACATATTACACCCCAAATTAAGTAGTCAATTATAAATTGTTAAATTTATTGAACATGTATTACTGTATCCAGCGTGCAGGTATAGGTGGTTGCTAAATATGCCTTGTAGTTAAATCTTATGTGATATTCTAAAAGTGTAGGTATACGAAAAGAGTAATCTGTTGTATAATCACAAATACAATGACAGTTCTGGTGAACATCCTGTAAAAACAAATCAATTGTATTTCCACTAACAGCTACACTATCAACAAATTCAGTACAACAATTTGCGAGATGGTAAATGGAAAGATCAAGAATTCCATCAACAAGATCCCAGTCTTTTAGGTATGTTTCCTCCGATGTTGTTTTTTCCAATCCGTGCTTTAAACATCCTGAATTTTGCATACCCAGGTATTCGTAATCAACAATTACTTCTTCTTTTTCGGTAACATTATCAGAGCAGGAAATAAAAATAAAAGAAATGATTATAACACTGCAGATTAAATAGCGATACATAATATACTCCCCTATGAATAATTATATATTATTAAACACGTAACTATTGCAAAAGATCCATGGATTTTAAAATCTCACGGGTTAATAGTTCTCTTTTGTCATTGTCTGATGGATCAATTATATCAATTTCCGTTGCAAAAAAATATACATTATTATCTTGTTCCAAATATCCAACCCACCAGCCAACATTTGGAAATACACTTGTTGCCCATCCCGACTTGGCATGCAATGTATAAGAATTGGTTTGTTCAACAATGCTGATTCGTTTTACAATTTCAAAATTACGTTTAGAAAATGGTAATTGCTCAAAATAGAGTCGTTTCAGAAATTCAATTTGTTCCAATGGAGTAATTCGCAACTGGCCATCAAGCCAGAAACTATCAATTGCTCCATTTATTTCATGGTTACCATAATCTGACAATTTTACATATTGCTGCATTCGATTACGGCCAATGCGTCGACTCAACTCTTGATAAAACCATACAACAGAATTGGAAAATGCGGTTTTCAAACAATGATCACGGTTCCATTGAGGAATGCCACGATCTTTTTCATCCCATTTAATTATTTCATTTTCATCTTTAATAACACCGGTTTCAAGCGCAATTAAAGAATTGAGTAATTTAAATGTGGATGCCGGTAAATACTGTTTCCTGGCCCTATTTGTATCATTATAATAAAACTGATCATTGTTCAAATCATATACAATCGTAATGCCCTGCGCATTGTATTCTTTGTAAATGAGCTGCCATTCCTGGAGTATTATATGGGTATTCTTTTCAGCAGCCAGGAGTAAATTCACAAATATTACAATCAGTATAAATATTGTAGTTTTAAAATAATTCATCATCACACAAATTTTTATGAATGATTATTAAAATAAATATACTATATCCCCAATACTAGTTCAACATAAAAATCTTAAACAGGCACAATTCCAAAAAAAAGATCTAAATGTTGTTCAACAACGGGAGACAAGCTTTCAACAGGCAGGGTTTGTTGAGGCTCTATGCCAATATAAAGGAACCGGGAATCACAATAGTTTCTCAGATACTCTTCTATCATTAAAATTGAAAATGCATGCGTGCTGATTCTGAATGAATCCAGAATTGAAGGAGACAACCATTGAATATCCCCCGGCCCGCTCCCCATCCGGGCCGAGTCAATACAAACAATTATACCAGGTTTCAGATCAATAATTTGCTGTAAATAATTTTCAGGTGTGGTATAAGCATATATAAAATTGGCATTTGAAAATTCAATTGATGATTGCAAATGTTGAGCAAAAAAAATTCCTACTCCATCGTCACCTCTGAATGTATTGCCCAACGCAAGAAATACAATATCTGACGGATTATAAAGTGATAATGCTGTTTTTAAATCATCAAAATTCATCTGCCACAACAATCATATTACGGCATTTTGCGCAAACCATTTTAAACTGGTCTTCACGTCTGATCTGGCTTTTGACATGATAGGGCTCAACATTAAAAAACTGTTCCTGGGTTTGCAGGATTAAGTTGGGATGCGCATAAGCTTTGGCTCCTAGCCGTTCTTTAATCCACACCAAATGACTTTTACAAGCAACAACTTTTCCGCAACTTTCACAGATTGCCAGTTCTCTTTCCAGTGACTCTTTAGATTCCGGAACTGTCTTGTCCATATATGCCAACGAGTGTTCATTGGTTAGGATTATGCCGCGTTCGGTAATACAATGCTCCTGGCATTGCCCACAGTTAATACAGACATTATAATCCACTGTCAAGGTACGAGTGACATTTTTAATATCATCCTCAAAAGAAATGGCCCCAGAAGGACAAACCTGCGAACATGTTCCACATCCAATACAAAATTCTGCATTATAACGGGGATGTCCTCTGTACTCTTTTGCTGCAGTAAATGGTTCCGCCGGGAATTTTGTTGTATATGGTGCGCTGAAAAAGGATGTCAGCGCTTCTTTGATTTCACGTAATTTAGGTAAAAACATAAACATCTCCAAAAGAGGTTAATGTTTAATTAATCTTTTAATTCATTATCAATTTGATACTCGTCAATAACGGTTTCAGGTGTTAAGGGAATACCACTGCGATGGGCTGCCCGTGAAATAACATGAGCAGCAACCGGTGATGTTAAAAAGATAAAAATAATTCCCAAAATGGCTTTGAATCCAAAAGTGTTAAATCCATAGATTAAAAACACGCCAAACAAAATACCTGCAGATCCAAAGGTTACGCATTTTGTGGCGGCTTGTAATCGATTATAAACATCCGGCAACCGTACGAGTCCCAAGACACCAAAAAAATCGAAAGCAATGCCGATAAAAATAAATACCATCCCAATATTTTCTCTAATCATCCAACTGCCTCCCTTCAAGGATTTTTGAAAAAGCCAGCGATGCGATAAAACTCAATAAGGCCCAAATCAAAGCTATATCCAGGAAAAAATTCTGATCATAATACATACCAATAATAGCAAGCATACCCACAATCAATACACCCAATATATCAACAGCTACAATTCGGTCAGCCGGTGTAGGCCCCACTATTACTCTGTAAAGAACAAACAACGCACAAAACAAGCTTACATTTATCAACTTGAATAATAAAAGTCCATCATAAAATACAAAATTATACACAAAGAATGCTGTTATCAGAATAAATCCAATAATCCATCTCAAGGTTCTCATTCAAACACCTCCGTCAACAAGGGTTCAAAGCGTTGTCCTATGTTTTGAGTATTTTCTTCAATTTTAGTGGATAAAACATCGATCCAGTGAATATATATCTCTTTGGTATCCGGATTTATATCAATAGTTAATGTGCCGGGAGTAAGTGTGATCGAATTTGTCAGTATAGTCAATGCTGAATCTTTGGTAAGATTAGATTTAATTTTCACAATACCCGGTTTAATAGGCAAGTTAGGGTGCACAACAATATAGGCAACATGCAAATTTGCCCGTATCATTTCAAAGAAAAATTTAAACATGTATCGAATGGCTGCAAATATACGCCTAAATGTACCATGCTGTTTTTCTGTAGTGATAAAGAAATGTCCGGCAGCCCAGGATACAATGAATGCTACAATAACACCTGCGACAATCTCCTGAACATCTTTATAACTTGTTAACGCAATCCAAACCAGAAAAGATAAAACAAAGACAATGATTCTACTTTTAAGTTTTAAACTCATGCCTACCTCCCCATTACAAACTGGGTATATTTTGCATTTTCAACAATAACTGTCACAACGGGATCAAGGGTTACCTCTTTAATTCCGGGTAATAATAATAAACTTGAAACGACACAGATTACTGCAAGCACAATCATGGCAAAATTCATGTTCCAGCCAATTTTACCTTTAGGTTCTACCAGTTCGGCATCTCCATGAAAGCCGTGCCTTTGTACTTTCATTAATGCGGCAAGAGTCAACAAACTGCCCGCTATAGCAATAACAGCATATATCGGATGTCCTGCCTGTACAAGGGCAATGATGATTAACAATTTGCTGAAAAATCCATTAAAAGGAGGAATTCCCGAAATCGCTAGTGATGCAATTAATGAAGTAGCCGAGGTTACAGGCATCAGCTTGCCCAGGTTTCCCATCTTGTGGAGATCACGGGTTCCTGTTATCATCTCTACACTGCCCGCATTATAAAACAATAATGCTTTGAATACAGCGTGGTTAAATATATGGAAAACCGCACCCAATATGCCCAAAGGAGTTGCTAAACCTAATCCCAGCAATATATAACCAATCTGGCTGATACTGCTATAAGCTAACAATCGTTTAATGTCCCATTGACCGACAGAAAGTAATCCACTGATCACTACAGATATACCACCAATGACCAGGAACAAGGTCATAAATATTTGAGGTGCTCCCAATACATGGAAAAATATCCGGACCAGTACATAGATTCCTAAAACTTTAATCAACACTCCGGATAACATGGATGAGATTGGCGCGGGAGCTGACGAATGTGCATCGGGCAACCAGGCATGAAACGGCATGGCTGCAGCTTTGAGCCCAAATCCGGCAAGAAAGATGGCACCAATCCATAACGCAAGAGCAGGGTCAGCGGCATGCAACGCTTTGGCAATACCAGCCAAAGTCAATGTGGATGTAGTGCTATAGGTAACGGCTATTCCTATCAGTACAATACTGGAAGAAACTGCCCCCATAACTGCGTATTTGAACGATGCTTCAAACTCTTCCGCTCTGCCTCCATAAGCAACAAGTGAAAAAGCGGCAAGCAAGGCTACTTCCATAAAGACAAAGAGATTAAACAAATCACCGGTAATTGTAACACCATTCATTCCTGCAAGCAGCAGCATAAACAATGCATAGTATTTCCAATCCATTGAAAGATGTCGGATATATTGTATTGAATACAATAGGGATGTAAAGGATATCAAGCTAGTGATAATAAGCATGAAACAGGTTAATGCATCTTTGACCAATACAATACCGATTGGAACAATCCACCCTCCCATTTCATATGTCTGTGTCTCACCATCTAATGTGATAAACTCGGAAACGGACAATATCAGTAACGCAAGAGTAGCAACCAGTGCAATGGCAATTCCCCAGATATCTTTTTTACCTGCAATAAGGGTAATAAGAAAGGCAGCCGCCAGGGGGATGATAATAAAAGTCGGAAGAATCATCCGTGCAATCTCCTTATTTTGGTGATATCAAAGGTTTTATATTTTTCAAACAATTTAACAGCAAGCGCAACCAGTAATGCAGTTGTTCCCAATTCAATGACAATAGATGTTAAAACTAGCGCCTGTGGTAAAGGATCTACCATGGCTTTAATATTTTCAGTGCTTGTGAGAATGGGATAAATGGCATCCTTCTTATAAGCAAACAGGATTAAAAACATATTCGCTGCATAACCCATAATTGCAACCGAGAGAATGATTTTAATTAAATCTCGTTTTGTCAATACTCCATACACTCCCACAAGAAAGAGCGCAAAACACAAATAATAGATGATCATGCGTTGTCTCCTTTGGCTATTTTAATTCCGGCCAAAACCCAAATCACAAGAAACAGTGACAATGACACTTTGATGCCAATAATAATATTCAAAACCGGAATCGTTCCGGCACTTAGCAAATGAAACAGAGTACCATGTTGAAGAAAATTAAACAGAAACGAAACACCTGTTGCAATGCCTATAATGCCAACAATCAGGAACAATATTGCGGTAAAACTTTCAAATCGTTCAAATGCATGAATATTGATCCAGGATTGAGTAAAGTTTTTACCATAGGCAAGCAGTATATTTAAAAATGCCAAAGCAATGATTACGCCTCCACCAAAGCCTCCACCCGGAGTTAGATGTCCATGCAAAATGATGTACATACCATACAGCAGAATTAACCAAACAGAGAGCCGTGATACCGTTTTAACAATCAATGTCATACCTTGCTTATCGTTCATGACTCGGTCCCTCCTGTCTGTTTTGAATTTGTTCTGATTCGCAATATGGTTATCGTTCCCAAAATGGCAGTAAACAAAACGGTAATCTCACCCAGCGTATCATAAGCACGATAATCCAATATAATGGAACTCACCAGGTTCGCGGCACCCGTCTCAACGGCTCCATTTTCCAAATAGTGAGCCGCTGTTCCTAAAATCGGATCCCCAAAAACGGGCATTAAACGAAAGAACTGGATACTGCCCACAAAAATAGCAATTAATACAAGGATTGATATTGCAGTAATCATTTTCCCTGCTTTTGCGGGCTCCATCAAGTGGTTTTCTTTGGACACAAAAGCCTGAACCAGAATAATTAACGCAAATATTTCGAATAAAAATTGAACAATTGCAAGATCCGGGGCCTGCAAAAACAGGAATGAAACCGATACAGCCAGCCCCACAATACCAATGGCAATAATTGAAGAAAGAATATCTTTAATTTCCAATGCTACAATGGATCCAATAACCATAAATCCCAATGTAAATGTCAACCATGTTTCAACAGGCATAGTATCCTCCATGCTCCTGTATGATTAAATAAGGAAAATAAAAATCAACAAACCGACTATCATATACAACAGGTACAACTGTAACTGCCCCGGATGGGCTTTTTGGAACAAGCCCGCAAAACTATTGGTTATGCCGGCTCCCTGATTGTAAATATCAAATATTTTTTTCTCGGCAGCATCATATAATGCTTTTAGCGGAGACATTCGTCGTATTTCGTTATAAAATCCGGTTCCGGAAACGCGGTATTTTTCATGAGCAGGCATTCCACCAATATAATTTTGATCATACCGAACAGTACGGGCAACACGATATATCAGTAAACCAAAGATTAGCATTATTAAAAATAGTATAGATATTACAACCGGCTGATATAATCCAATAATTGGCAAAGATTCTATTGAAACACCCGCAACAGGCAGTACAAAAAGTTTTAGAGGGATTTGAATAGCAAATAATCCGAAAACCAAACATAACAATGCCAGAACACCAGTTGAAAGCCATTGATTGATGGGTGCTTCATCAACAGCATTGTATTTTTCAGGGCGCTTGCCCAGAAAGACAGCATGGATAAATTTCAGAAAACTGGCAAGGGTTAACGCACTACCAAAGACTGCCAGAATTAAACATAACAATAACCAAAGCTGGTAGCCCGGTGCCATGGATCCGGCCATTTCAACCAGTCCCTGATAGATCATCCATTTAGAGAAAAAGCCATTAAAAGGTGGAATTCCTGAAATAGATAATGCTGCTACTAGAGCCATTATAAATGTCAAAGGCATACTACGAGCCAGACCACCGAGTTTATCAAGATCATGTGTACCGGTCTTTTTTTCAACAGCTCCCATAGAAAGAAACAATCCGCTTTTGTATAACACATTATTGATCATGTGAAACAATCCACCTGCAAAAGCAATCAAGCTGCCGCTACCAACTCCCAGAACCATATATCCAACCTGACTGACGGCATGGTAGCCCAGTAACCTGCGACCGTCATGCTGTGTTAACGCCATCATAACCGCAGTAATTATGGAAACCGCTCCAACGGTGATCAGTATCATGTGCAGTAACAAAGTGGCCTGAAAAAATACAGTTACAATCATGGCCAACAGGTAAATACCCAAAAGTTTATCAATAGATGCGGGTAACAAAACTACTGCTTCTACATGCGTATCCCGACTGTAATCCGGTACCCAGGTATGGAATGGAAAACAACCGGCTTTGGCAAAGGCAGCCAAAAGTAAAAAAATCAATGCCATCCATGACATGCCACTATCCAGGGGTACATTCAATGCTGTCAAAGACCAGTTGGAACCGGGCTGAAGTGTCCATAAAATGGCAAAGCCCATAATTAAAAAAGCATCGCTACCACCAATAATCATAAACGTCTTTTTAGCGGATTGAGATGCATCACCATTTCCGGACATGACACCAAATAGATACAGCAGTACACCTGAAAATCCCCAGAAAGTGAGGAAAAAGATGCTATGTTCACTCGCCAGCGCACCATTAGAGAGTGCAACAGTTAATGGAAACAAAATGAAAAATCTTCGTTCCAGATCAGGATTCATTCCTTTTATTGCAAAGAGTAGAATGATGAATGAAATGATTTGAACAAATACAATACACAAGATAGATAATGGTGTGGTTTGCAAAAACACCTGATCATTCATGCTCCAAACCATATTGCCGTTTTTATAGAGCAAAAATGAAAACCACATTAAACTCAATGTACCCGCAGCCATTAACAGTTTTTGTAGTATTGTGGGCAAAACCAGATTCATTACAGCAATCCCCAGAGGGACGGTAACAAGTAAAACCAGCGTATTAAACTCCATGGATCTCCCTCCTGATTACTTTGGTCTTTATTCGGGAAAGTTCCAGTAAATCCACATCCAGAACATTTGAACCTGTATCTTTGACACGTAAGGATCGTTCTGTACAACAATAACACGGATCAACAGATGCAGTGGTAATCAATGCATCTGCCAATGAAGCGCCCTTGCATGTTGCAGCAAAGGTTGGTATATTTACAAAACTCGGGGCACGTACCTTGTGGCGAATAGGCCTGTTAGTGCCATCTGAACGGATATAATGAAAAACTTCACCACGGGGAGCTTCATATCGGCCAATACCCTCTCCCGGTGAAATTTCTTTAACGTTATTTAAAATCGGGCCTTGTACGGTTTTGAGCTTTTCCAGACAGACCTTGCAGATTTTGATCGATTCAACGGTTTCCAATACACGCACTACCAGCTTGTCATAAACATCACCATGATCAAGGACGATGACATTCCAATCAATCAAAGAATAAGCGTCAGTATCCTCAGATTTACGAACATCCGCAGGTACACCCGATGCGCGTGATGTAGGTCCTACAGCACAATAATTGACCGCATCTTCATGGGTAAGCACACCAACTCCAACAAGACGGGATTTTAAAACCGGATCATCATTGGCTGCCTTGGCAATCATGTCCATCTTTTGGGCAATTTCATCCATATGATCAATCAAGATTGGTATTTTATCCGGATCCACATCCTGAGCAACACCTCCTACCCGCATCATGCCATAATGGTTGCGGTTACCGGAGATAATCTCAAACATTTGCAAAATCGGTTCACGGTACTTCCATGACCACATCCACAATGTATCATAACCAATAAAATGACCGGCCAGCCCCAGCCACAACAAATGACTGTGTATACGTTCCAATTCTCCAACAAGGGTGCGAATGTAACGGGCCCTCAACGGGATTTCAATATTGTCTATATCTTCTATAGCATGCACACATGCAAGCGGATGTGAGGTTGAACAAATTCCACAGATACGTTCTACCAGATATATAGACTGGGTAAAAGTACGTTGTTCAGAAAGATACTCATGGCCTCTGTGCATCCAACCAATATCAATATCAATATCTACAATGGTTTCACCATCAACAACGATGTTAAAATATTCAGCTTCTTCCAAAAGCGGATGAAAAGGCCCTACAGGAACAGTATTGGTGGTTCCATTAACATTCATGACAGCCTCCTGAAGCGTAAGGGTTTATCCAGATTTTCGGGATGATCTTTTGACAAAAGGCGTTCGGGCTTGGGATGATCAGTAAAGGTTACGCCCCAAAACTCGTTCATTTCTCTTTCAATCCATTCAGCCCCTTGAACAATGGGTGTAATGGATGGCATTGTTGGATTCTCTTTATCTGTCATAACGATGCGGGGACAATAATACTGACCGCTGTTATCATCAGAAAAATGGTATAAAACTTCAATACCCCGATAGACTTCGGTAGCAGTTGCTGTTGATAACCTGCACCCCAGTTCATTAAACAGATAACCGGTTACTTCTTTTACATGTTCAGCAGGAACCTCAAAATAAAGTCGCAACGGTTTTTCAACCGTATTGGTTATTCGATCACCCATTTTGTCGATAAAAGATTTCACATCAGGCATTCAGCACCTCCAAAAGCTTTGCAACACCTTCAATCATAGCCTCCGGTTTGGGAGGACATCCGGGGATATAGAGATCAATAGGAATTACATCTTCACGCGACATGACTTTATTATAGCTGTTATTAAAACAACTCCCTCCGGATGGACAAGTACCTACCCCTACAACAAACACGGGTTTGGGGGCCTGATCATAGAGTTGCTTTACCCGTGGCGCAACTTTTTGATTGATAATACCACTCAACAACAAAACATCTGCATGCCTTACAGAGCCAACCAGCTTGATTCCCAATCTTTCAAGATCATATTTGGGTGTTAACAGATCCAATACTTCTATATCACAATTATTACAGGGTGATGCGCTCACATGGAACACCCAGATCGATTTGGCAAGACGTTTATTATACCATCCCATATTTACACTCCTAACACGGCTAAAATGATTGCAACGAGTCCCAAGGGTGTAGCATATTTCCAGAAAAAATTTAATGCTGTGTCTATTTTGATACGGGGATTTGTATTTTTAATGATAATCATCAATACTACTATCAGGAGATATTTAAGGACAGCCCAAAGAATACCCAATCCTTGCAGATGAAAACCACCCATAAACAACAGAATGAGTAAAAATGGTAAAATCACCCACATGAGAAAATGGTTCAATTTCCAGAAAGCAAGTGGTGGGCCGCTGTATTCCATAAAGGGTCCTTCAACTATTTCAGTTTCAGCTTCGGGTATATGAAATGGCGGCAGAGTCATTTTGGCTTGTATGCATAATAGACCCAATACAAAGGCAATTGCACCGGAAAATGAATTGATAAAAACTCCACTTTGTGCTTGGGCGGTAAGTATTCCCAGGAGATCAAGTTGATAACCGGATTTAATAACAGGTACCAAACAGATCAGGATGAAAACAAGTTCATCGGCAAGTAACAATTTTATCTCTCTGCCTGCACCAATACTTGAATAGACGTTACCGGTTGCAGAACCTCCTAATACGACCATTACAGAAAATACCATCAAGAGATACATGACAACAAATAAATCACCACCAAAGCCCTGACCAAAAAATAAAACAACTCCAATCATGGTTGACAATAACACCAAAACTGCAAAAGCAATAAACGGTGCTGAAATGAAAAGAGAATGCACACTGTCTTTAACAATAATGGTTTCCTTGCCCAGCAATTTGAAAAAATCATTAAAGTTTTGTAAAAACGGTGGCCCTACACGATATTGAAAACGAGCAGAGACTTTGCGATCAACCCAACCGACTGTCATACCCAGAATACTGGTAAATAAAAAGCCGGGGAAAATCAACAAAAAGAAAATCAATTCCAGATTCATACCAATCCCTCCTTGTGGCGCCAGCTAGGACTTTTAACAGCCAGATGATCTCCGTATAGATAGACATGTTCTTTTGGATTTTCTTTTTCAATCTCTTTCATTACAAAAGTATCATGTGGAGCTGACTTGACACATGCCGGTTGATAATTGGGATCAGCCTCTAACTGGTTTAAACAGTAATCACATCTTGCTTTTATGTAATTAATAACTTCGGGGAATATAGTACCAAAAGGACATGCCAGAATGCAACTTTTACAGCCAACGCATCTCATATTGAAACGTTTTATTGTTCCTGCGGGTTGGCGTTCAAGTGCTTCAACAGGACAAGCATTCACACAAAATGATTCGGTACATTGCCGGCAATAAGATGCAAATTCAGCAACTTCCAGTAATGAAAATGCACCATGATTATAGCGATGAAACATGTATTCACAATCAATAGACTCTGCCGGGACATTGGCATCCAACAGGCCGGGCACATCAATAAACAGACGTTTCATTCCCAAATATCCTCCTCATTCTTTATATCAGCATAAGAAAATACAGGGCCATCTTTGCAGGCATAATAACCACCCATTACACAATGACGACACTGTCCAAAACCACAATACATTTTCTTTTCCATCGATAAATAGATATTTTCTTCTTTAAAGCCATAATTCAATAAATCCATTGTACCAAAACGCATCATAATTGGAGGTCCACACACAACTGCAGGATTTCCATCCGGTGTTAAATCGAGTTGTTCTAACAAAGTAGTAACCAAACCTACATTTTCGTCCCAGTCCTCTCCATCCGGCACAACATCAACCGAACGAACAAATCGAACATTATCATATTTGTTCCATTCAGTTACAGAATCTTTGTAAATGCAGTCCTGTGGGGTTTTGGCTCCTGCAAAAAATGTAATACTCTTGTATCGTTCAACGTCATGCAGTAATGTAAGAAAAAGAGATCGTAAAGGTGCTAAACCACAACCACCACCCAGAATGAGCAGATCTTTGTTTTCAAATTTATCTAACGGATAGCTGGAACCATATGGCCCCCGTAAACCTACACGATCTCCTATCTGGGCCTGATGTACATATTCAGTAACAAAGCCGGTTTTCATTATTGTAATGTCCATTTCTTTATCAATATAATGTGATGAAGATGGTGTAAAGGGCCCCTCACCAATACCAGGAATGGACAATTCAATAAATTGACCGGTTTTAAAAGGGATTGCTTTTTCAGGTTTTACCCTTAATGTCCGAATGAGTGGAGACTCTTGTATCACATCATAGACAACAGCCGGGATAACCTCATACGGATTACTCATAATTCATCTCCCTCTGATTTATCCTGAACGATTTTTTCAAATTCTCTTTCATGGCCAATATTTTCGACAACTTCACGATAATCAATCTGAGCAGGGCAAGCTTCAGTACATCGTCCACAACCGGTACAGCCAATTTCACCAAAATTTGATTTCATAAATAACAGCTTGCACAGATATCGATTTCTGAATCTTGAAAACATTTGAGGACGTGGAGTCCCTCCTCCTGCGACACGAGCATAACCATTAAGCTGACAAGAATCCTGTGATCTGACTTTGATAAACTGCTCAGCTTTTGACTCGTCATTTAATATAAGACAATAACAGGTAGGACAGATATTGGTACATGCACCACAACCAACACAGGCCTTTGATCTTTGCTGCCAAACATTAATACTGTCATGTTGGATTTCTTCATAATCAGTAGTTCGTACAAAATCCTGGTTAAGCTGGTCAATTAATCTTTCCATTTTATTTCGATTTGCTTCAACCTGATCTTTAACATCAGGTATAGCATCAACAATCTCTACTTCCATAGCCATATGTTCTACGAATTGTTTACCTTTTTCAGTACCAATACTGATATGATAATTCCCCAAAACCCTTGACAGATTTATATCAAAACCTGCGTTAGGATATGGAGAACCATCCATCAAAGTACAATGACATGCAGGTGAGGGTTCTGTACAATCAGTAGAAATAATCAATGTATTATTGCGCCAATGTTCAAAAGAAGGATCAACAAAATTATCTAACAATAATGCTTTATCGAGTATAGATAAGGCTTTTAAATCGCATGCTTTGACACCAGCGATAATACGTTTAGAATTTTTGAAATCAGTCGGATAAATTTTTTCACGAGGGACATAAAACAAATTTTTTAAAGGATCGATAGTTCGGGTTGTATCGAGTTCAATAGTGCGTTCAGTATCGACAGGAGAGAATACAAGTTCTTTGTTTTTAGGATTAGCAGATACAACAGGTACAATAACCTGTTCGTAACCTAACGTTTTTGATTTCTGACAAGTTTTTAAAAACCTGACAAAATCATCAGCATTTACAATCATTTTATTGCCTCCAATAAAATTACAAAGGCTAAAGACCTCAAAATTAAATCACGAAAAAGATTTAAAAAGTACTGAATGTGAGAAACCCAGAAAACCGGAATCAATTTCAACCGGTGTGTTGTAAAACTATTTTCCCGAATAGAATTCAAATTAAATCGCATCAACAATCCTCAAAGCATAATAGTGGCTCAAGATCGAAATACAATAATCAAAATCATAGTAGTGATTTTTTTAAATACCGATCAGATCCGTTCCAACAATAGATATCCATTCTGTGCTTTAGCAATAAACACAAGTCAAAAGTATTGGAATGGGCCAAAACTTGAGGATGGTTGACCGTGGCCCCAAAAGTAATAGTAGAGTGTTAGAATAAGAAAGGACAAGTTGTAACTTTTTTCACAACTCTAATAAATAATAAGAAATCAATATTAAAAAAGCAAGTTTTTTTTGCAAAATTTGTGATTTTTTTCACAGATAAATTCAAAATATTGAAATTTAAAGACATAAAAGTGTATTTAAAGATGTATTAAAGAGAATAAATTTTGTGAGGATATAATTCTGTAATATCTTTTTCAATTTCTATTGAATTGGGTAATTGAATAGTAATTGTTGTGCCCTCTCCCACTTTGCTGGACACTTTGATTTCCCCTTTATGACGCTTTATAATACTATAGCACATGGATAATCCCAAACCGGTTCCCTGGCCGGGGGGTTTTGTGGTAAAAAAGGGATCAAAAATTCGTTTAACAATATCGTTAGACATTCCTGGACCCGTGTCAGAGAATTCTGCAATTACGTATTTATGATCATTACTCATACATGATGAAACCAGGAAACACCCTTCCCCTTCCATTGCCTCTGCTGCATTAAAGATAATGTTTAAAAATATTTGCTGCAAAAGTCCCACATCAGCAAAAATTTGTCCTATTGTGGGTTCAAGTTCTATCTTTATATCTATCTTTTGAAATAATGATTGGTGTTTTACCAAATCTAACGTACTGAGAATAATTTTATTCAAATTTACAATAGCAGCTTGCAAATGTGATTGTCGTGAAAAATCAAGCAATCCATAGATAATTGCTTTACATCGCTCAGCTTCATGAATAATTCTAGCCAAATCAGAACGATCGGGATCATTTTGGTCTTTTTGCTCAAGCAACAAGTTTGCAAAAACCATAATGCCACCCAGTGGATTGTTCAATTCATGAGCTACTCCCGCTGCAAGTTGTCCTACAGAGGCCATCTTTTCAGATTGCACAAGCTGCTCCTGAGTACGTTTTAGTGCTTCAATGGATGAATTGAGTTCTTTGTTATTGGTTTCCAGCTTTCGCTGTATCGTTTCAAGTTTTTCTACAAGAAATGGCAAACACATTTCAGCTTCTGCAAGTCCCTGAAAAACGGCAATTGCTTTTTCACGACATGAATTATATCCACATGCTCCACAGTTTAATTCATCATTTGACGTTCGTTTTCCTGTGAAATATAAAATATTTTGAATTTCTTTTTGAGTAGGTGCAGGCATTTGCTGATAATCGTTACTGAACCTGCGTTTACAGTCAATGGGATAAGTGAAATTTTTAAAACTCTTTTTATTCTCCCTTGTTTTGATATAATTTACAATCTTGTCTTTTTTTACAAATACGGAAAGTGGAGAATCAATCTTGGGCCCGTTTATACATCCTTCACAAAATAAAAGGTCAAGGAATTTGGCTTCAATTTCGCCATTGGATGATTTTTGAAGTATTTCCATAACCCTGTCCCGGCCTTCTGTAATGATAACATCATTATCCATAATATCAAATTGTAGATCTGCACTTTTAAGCAATCCACCTGAAACAGGAAACAGTCTTCCCCAATTCACATCAGGTCCATCAAAATCTCGAGAGGATAATTTTTCAGGTTCAATATGTTTATATTCGAACATTTTTTTCACTTCTTCAAATGTCAATACTGCATCAATTACTCCGGACACATTCTTGTCTGTCATTTCCTTTTTCTTGGCTATACATGGACCGATAAATACAATACGTATTGACTCTCCCATGGCTTGTTTTAAAAATCGACCGGTAGCAATCATGGGAGATACAATTGGAGCTAAGCATAACGTCAATGCAGGGTCATATTTCTCTATATAATTCACAATTGCAGGACAAGGTGACGAAATAATAACTGGCATTATTTGGGATTGATATAGTAATTGATATTCATAGCTTACAATGTCTGCCCCCAATGCGACAGGAAAAATTTTTGAAAAGCCTGCTTTAGCTAATGCAGCAATAATAGTATCCGGATTATTATCAGGAAAAGCCGCAGGAAAAGAAGGTGCCAAAATGGCAACTACTGGTGTATCTTGATTCAAAAATTCTAAGGTAGGTGTTAGATCATCCCGAATCTTTTTTGCATTTTGTGAACAAACACGAACACAATATCCACAAGCTATACATCGTTCAGCCATAACCTTGGCTTGACCGTTTTCAACTTTGATAGCTTTGGCAGGGCAATTCCGCACGCATGAATAACAGCGCTTACACTTGTGTTCTATGGTCGTAACTACGGGAACCGGATTCATGATCACATCATTATTTATATTTTAAATAACAAATTTCAAAAATCATGATGTAAATTTATAATCGGTATCTATAGTAAGGATCAAGTCGGTCCGGAAAAGAATTCAGCAGGCAGAGTCATAATCTATTTCAAAGGTATGTAAATAAAAAATAATTGCTACAATCTTAAAAAGCAAGTTAAAAATAAGATCAATTTCAGCAAATTATCTCATTTTGTTAATTGAAGAGAACTTTTGATCATTGCATTGACAATAATATCACCAAGAAAAGGTCCATAAAAACTTACACTGGTTTCATAACCGGCCTGATGATATTCCGTTTCGCTTAGAATGTAGCTAATCCATTCATTTGCCAAACCACCAATAACAGGATATTTGACTTTATTCTGTAATTTGGATTTTACTTTTAAACCCATTTCACAAATTAATTCACCAGGTGTACCTGCAATAATTAAATCCCCAAGACGTAAAGAATTGATAACCACTTTTTCAGGACTCATGATATCCAATATGATTTTCATAACCTGATCATCAATAGCATATTCTTCCCCTCCTGTTTGAGCAAACTTGGGATGGGCAATACGTTCAGGCAGCAAGAGCGTTTGAGCATTATAATCAAAAATGATATCTGCACGTGTATCAATGGATTGATGTAATTGAAAAGCATGCTTTGCAATGGTTCTTCCATATCGTTCAGCCTTTTCATAATGACTTGATCCAAATTTTTCAACAGGAGACAAATCACCCTGGGCGCCATTGTAATACATTGCTGTAACACCCTGTCCTATCCATGCTTCCAGTTCACGCTGCAAATAACCAGGCCATCCGGCTGATACCCACATATCATTCTCATCCATAAATGTGGGATGAGCAGTCCAGTTTACCAGCACCGCAAGAGGATTACCATTTAACAGGTCGATACGTGTAACAGTCAGATCATGGTCAATCATTTCATCATGGCGTCGGTTTCGATTCAAACCATCCAGTTGCACCCTCCCCGTACCAACCTTGACAGGTTGCAATTCACTACCGGCACTTTTGATACAATTTACGATAACATCAGTAACAAATTTTAATAGTTCTGGTTGATAAATACCAATTTGTGGACTGTTGAGAATATTTTTATCATTCAACGCGGTCATATCCAGGCTTGTATGAGAATGGCTGGGCAGCAGCAAAACATTTTCCATTGACCAACGGGATGAACCCAAAGCATCTATGACCTGAGATTTAACATTTGGAGGCAAGGCAAGAATATCCAATGTTACGAGCGCAAATTCTTTATCCTCTTCACTAATGACTAATGATTTTACCCAAATGTCATCATGTACTGCTTCGGCTGGATTGCTCATCCGGGCTCCATAACCACCAAGGGCAAATTGCATTTCCAGAGGTGGAGTCAATTTTTCAGAAGCAGTTCCCGCTTTTAGGGTATTGGAAATACCTTGAGTAGATAGAATAACTAAAAATAGAATAATATATTTTAGGGCTTTCATCTCTTCCTCTCAAATTGACTCCAGAGTGTAAGCATTTATTTTAAAAACACCAACCGCTTTGTGATGGATTGATGATCATCAAGCAATATCCGGTATAAATATATACCCGACGAAACCAGGGTACTGTTATCGCTGGTCCCATCCCAAAGTAATGTATGGACTCCACTGGAATAACGTGATTCAGTAATCGTTTTTACTTTTTGCCCCTGAATATTATAAACAGAAATTTTAACGTTTCCTGAAACCGGTAAATGAAATTCTATTAATGTGTTTCCATTAAAGGGATTGGGATAATTTTGCATTAAAGCGAATTGTTCAGGTATTGTTAATTGATCTGCATCATCAATTGCAGTTGTAAAATCAAATTCAGGATTTCCACCATAATATCCCATATCATTACGTGCTGTTCCTTTGGCAGGTAAACAAGCTTTACCATGATTTGCAGGATCATTAATATCCTGATATTCAATAGCAGGATCACCAGCGTCAACACAGGGGGAGGCAGGATTTAGAATAAAGTTACCATTATTGGGGTTAACAAATTTTGGGTCAGAATTTAAATTACCAATCCCCCAATCTACTATATTTCTAATCATTCCGGATTGATTTCCCTGGTATTTCAAACTCGTTGCATCCAGATCCAGAGCAGAATAATTTACTGTCAAAGTATCAAGATATTGAGTATTGAAAACAAACACATCAGGATTATTATAAATAATTGAATTTAAAATGGTATTCGATTTATAATAACGGAATTGTTTCTGGTTATTTGTCAAACTGCCAACCAATGAATTGCCATATACTACTGAATTGATCAATTCAAAATCAGCTTCATCAGTATTGAAAATGGATTTACAAGAATTTTGAAATAAAAGAATATGATCAAGAATAACATGACTGGAATTGATTAGCGCAAATACATTTTCAATATTAGAATTGGATGTTATAGTTGTATATTTTATTAATGCGTTACTGTTGCTGATATTTATTAAATCAGCATTTTTCATGATATCATTATTGGTTATCAAACAATGATTAATAACAGGACTAGATTGTTTTATTGTTATTGCACCAATTTGATAGGAATAACTGTTTTTAAGAATTTGAATACCGGAAATATGACAATATTTTAATGTATCATTGTTACTGGTTTTTGAAAAATACAGTCCCTGCCATCCGGAATCATCATTTTTTGCAACAAAACGTATGGAATCTGATTCTGTTCCGTTAGCTACCAGTTGTGTATTTTCTGGTATTGTCAGATTAAAATCGCCATTAAAAACAACAGATACACCAGGCTCAATTTTTAATGTCTCATTTTCAGAAATTTGAATATCATTATAGATTATATATGGACTATTTTCACGGCTCCAAACACCACTTACAAATGGAGTATCTATACCTGTTCCGGCAATTGACTGAATATCAATAGGGATAATCAGATCCTCTCCATTTTCAACCGTAATTTTTATGGATTCGTGCAATTCCAATAATTCAATTTGACCAAAATCAATCACCAGATTAAAAGCATCTGTAACTCCCGGAGACAAGACATATTCTGCATTCTGTAAAAATTGTTCATTCAGCCCCATGATCTTTAGAAAAGTACTGTCCGATAATGCTATATCAGTTACTTTGACGAGTTTGTCACTACCGTTCACAATTTCAATCTTCATTTTATTTCTATATGAATTTGACAATAATGTTTTTGATATTTTATTAGGAAAAGACATTAATCTAGGATGATGCTGTTCAGTTGCTTCTTTTGTTCCACCATATGCACCCAAATTGATACAAAAGCCATGCGGGAAAGGCTCGTCAAGGAATTTAGTATCCGGGTCACCAGCATCTATACATGGTGATTCTGATTGCAAATGAAAATCATTTTGATCAGGATCCACAAACAAAGGGTCAGTAGCAACATTTCCGTTTCCCCAGATCACATAATTCTCTGGTTGACCTGTAAGATAATAACCAGGATAAATCGCATCATCATCTATAGAATCAAAACAATTAAATATTAATTCAACTGTACTTTTCCCCTCTGCATAGCGATCCTGTAATGAAATATGATATGGTCCGTTACCCCGATCATCAAAATTTGAAGAAAAAATTGAATTTTGTACAATTGCTTTTCCAAGACCAATAAAATGTAATGCCCCTGCTTTTTCATCAGTTAAATTATCACTAACAGTTACATTATTTAAATTAAGATTTGAAATTTTGGCAAAAATAGCCGCTCCATCTTTTGTTGCAACATTATAAACAAATAAAGACTGGAAAAAATCAGAAGTAGAATTATGTGAATATACAGCTCCACCATGAATTGCGGTATTATTTATAAACTGTGCCTGTCTGAACTCTGGTGAACTTTGTGTAAAATAAACAGCACCTCCTAATTGTGCATGATTATTTTCAAACAAACAGTTTTTAAAAAATGTAGAGCTATTACTGATAAAAAAAACTCCACCTGCAGCAATATCATTTTTAAAATCCGAAAATTTACAGAATAAAAGTGAATCATCGTTACTGCTATAAAAGAATTTTATACCGGCCCATTCATCTGTTTGATTTACAGAAACAAATTTTATTGTATCAGACTCTATTCCTTTTGCCAATAATTGACAATTTTTATCAACAAGTAATGTATATGGTCCATCAAATAAAACAGTAACACCTGCCTCTATTATCAGGCTAGAATCTTCTTTAATAGAAATATTGTTTGTTATATAATAGGGTGAATTATCTTTTGTCCAGACCCCACATATTTCGCTGTCATTGACAACAGTTCCACCATCATCAAGACTGTAGCCATTAAAATTAAATGATTGAATTCCTTTTGAATTATTAGTGCTTGATGGCAAAACACTTGCGCTTTGAGAAAAGCTGTAAGTAATTAATAAAATTGTAAAAAATACAACTCTATACAATTCTTTTTTAAGCATAATCACTCCCCTTGAGTATTAGAATTTGAATTGCAAGAGTGAATAATTCCGAATTAAAACTGGAATTACACCCCAAATATTGATTATTATTTTTATAAATTAGTTAAAATATTTATAATTATCAACCTATTTTAAAAACACCAATCGTTTTATAATGGATTGACTATCATCCAGTACTACCCTGTATAGATATATACCTGACGAAACCATAACACCGTTATCATTCGAACCATCCCAGATCAATTTGTGTTTACCAATATCATAACGGGTATCTGCCAATGTGGTAACTTTTTGACCAAGCGTATTAAAGATTTCGACACGCAGGTTAACGGATTTGGGTAAATGAAATTCAATAACTGTATGCCCATTGAATGGATTGGGATAGTTTTGCATTAAAGCAAATTTCTCAGGAACAGAAGAAACATCTTTATCTACACCTGTTGCTATATATGCTTTAGGATCTCCTCCATACATTCCCATATCGTTGCGAATGGTTCCCATGGCTGGTTTAAGTGCCATCCCCGGAGTAGATGGATCCTCTATATCATTACTCAACAGATCGGGATCACCAACATCAATACATGGAGAATTTTCAGATAATGTAAAGTCATTATTTTCTGTATTGGTAAATAGTGGATCACCATATATATTACCCTCTCCCCAATTCAATTGCCCTAAACTGCTACCTATTGCGTCTACAAGTTTTGCACTTGAATCGATACAACAAAAATTTGTATTTATTTCTGTCGTGGCATTGGAATAGATAAATGAACCTTTTGCAGCAAAATTACCCCAAATAATTGAATTTTGGAAATTTAAACTATTCTTTAAATTACAATGTACAACTCCACCCAACCCTTTGGCGCCATTTTTATATATTGTACAATTTATAAAATCAAAATTAGAATTGTTTGAATAGGCTACTCCACCGGTTTCATAGGAATAATTATTATTAAATAGAGTATTTTTCAGCAAAATATTAGCACTATTGGCATAGATAATACCTTTGAGTTCTGATTTATTATCAATAAACTTGCAATTCAAAAAGATGGCATCAGATTTATCACAACAAATTAAACCTGTTGATGTATTACTGTAATTGTTGTAAAAATCAACATTTTTAAAAACGGCACCAGTTTGATATAAATAAAAAAGAGCATTGTATTGTGGAGCATTATATGCAAAATTTTTAAAAGTACAATATTCAAGTGTATCATCAACACCACTGTTTAAAAATTTAAAGCAATTTTTTTGAATCAATGAATCAGTCTGCAAAAAGATTATATTATTATCAGGTTTACCTTTGGCTAAAAATTGAGAATCTTTATTAATTATCAGTGAAATTGGTCCCAAAAATTTGATAATTACTCCAGGTTCTATTACCAATTTCAAGCTGTCAGGTATTTCAATATCAGTTAATATATTGTAAGGAGAATTTTCCTGCGTCCATATACCAGAAACATATTTATTTGATATTTTACTACCAATCAAAGTTTCGGCTAAAAGGTCTATTGTATCATTACCACATTCAACTGAACTAAGGTAAATTTCACTTGAACAACTAAATTCAGATTCATCCATAGAATTAAACAATATTGAAAAACTATCAATATCACCGGAATGTAAAGTGAAATTTGTTGAAAAATCACTACTGCCCAAGTCATCAGTTAATTGAAAAAAAGTTGTATCTAAAAGTGCCAGATCAGTGATTTGTATATCATACTCGCTGCCATTTTTCAAATATAGATTTTTTTGGTGTTCACAAGAAGGATCAACTCGATTAAAATGTATTGGGTCAGGAGCGGCAGTGAGTAAAGGACCTTGAGTTTTGATTGCATATTCGGTCCCACCCCAAAATCCCATATTTATTCTGTAACCATGAGGAAAAGGTTCATTACCGTGATTATCTGCAGGATCTCCACCATCTATACAAGGAGAATCAGGCATTAAGCGAAAGTCGTTATATTCAGAATCAACAAATAAAGGATTTGTGAAAACATTCCCCTTTCCCCAAACTATGTTTCTGCTTTTTGGTTGATATTGAACAGGTATAAGAATCCATTCAGAGAAACTGGTATCAACACACGAATATTCTACTAAAACAGTATCACGATTACCCGGATTAATAATAGGTAATTCAAAATTATTCCAAATGATAGAATTTTTGATATCAATTGAATTATAATTCAATGTTTGTGAGAAATCGTTATATGCTCCTTCACCAATATTATTTGAAATTACACAATTATTTAACAGCAGATCACCTGTATGATTATAAAAAACCGTTTGAACAGAATTCTTGTATATTAAAACATGATTACAAATCAATTGAGAATACTTGTTGTCAAATAACTGCCCGGTAGAAAAATTTTCATAAATACTACAATAATTTAATGATAATGAATCCTGATTGTTGTAAAAAACGCCCAAATAATCTGAATTAATTTTAAAAAAATTACAATGAGAAATAAAGGGTTTAGAGTTGCGAAAAGAAATTGCTCCATATTTAAAATAAAGCATAGAATGACCGGTATAATCCCATCTTATATTAGAAATATTACAAAATGTCAGACTATCATCATTACCACTATTACGGAAAGCGAAACCGTCCCAACCTAATGAACTATCTATAGCAGTAAAAGTAATGGGCAAGCCGGTTGTCCCATTTGCAATTAATTTAGAATTTTCGAAAACATTTAAAGAAGCATTGCTGGAAAAATATACAGTTACTCCAGGTTCAATTTTTAAAGAATCATTTTGTTTAACAAATATGTAATCGTTAATAATATAGGGGCTGTTTTCTAGAGTCCATACACCGGATACATCACCACTATCAATTGTTGTAGCTAGAAAAGAATTGCAGATTACGGGGATAGATATATCTGGCGCATTTTCAAGCTGAACAAAAACAGAATCATCAACTGATGTTAAAGTAGAATCAGATAAATCCAATATCAAAATCAAACTATCAATGCTTCCTGATTGAATTGTTAATTTACCATTATCATTATATTCCTGAGGTAGTGAAAGTGAATAAATATCTGTATTATTGTTTGAAATATTATTTATAACAAGATTTTCATTACATCCATTTTTTAAATAAACTTTTAAAGAATTCAATGAATCAACATTAACATTATCAAACAAGATGGGAAAAGGATCAACGGCAAGTCTAGGCGAATCAGTTGTTGCTGCCTGATCTGTTCTCCCATAAGCACCAAGATTCGTACAATAACCGTGTGGAAAGGGCTCAAATCCTACATCAATTGAAGGATTACCGGCATCTATACATTTAGAAATTGGTTGTAAATGATAATCATGATTATCCGGGTTTACAAATAACGGATCAACATCAATATTACCATAATTCCATTTCATAATCATATTATTAGAATAGGTAAAATCATAAAATGAAGATTCAGAATGCCGGTCAATATTGCAAAAAGCAAATTCAATAACAGTGCTATTCCAATGATTATCGAGGAGATAAAGATTGTGCCCCAAATTTGAGGCATTGTTACTATATAAAATAGTATTATTTATAAATATTTTTTCTCCACCATCTATAGTTAATCCCCCACCTCTTTGAATTGCATTATTGTGAGAAATGGTAACATTTATTAAAGATAAATCCGAGTCATAAGAAAAGATACCACCTCCATTAATTGTAACTGAATTATTACAAATTAATGTTTGTTGAATTTTAATATTTGAAACCACTGAATAAAGCGCGCCACCTAATCTGGCTGTATTATTAATGAATGAACATTGATAAAATTCAGGTTTAGAATAACTGCAATAAACTGCACCACCATTTTCAGCAGTATTATTTTTAAAATTACAATTGCTGAAAAAAGCATCGGTAGAATCAAGTTGAAACGCACCACCATTTTCACCTGTATTCTTTGAGAATTGAAAATCACAATAGAAAAAACTATCATCATCAGCAGAAGAAAGTAAATTTATCCCCTTCCATCCTATTTGTACATTCTCTGAGAAAAATTTAATGGTATCCAATGCGGCACCTCTGGCAATGAGCTTTGCATTAGAACCAACATTTATATTATATGGACCTTGAAATTCAACTTTAACTCCCGGTTCAATAATCAATGAATCTCCGGTGATTATATCAAGATCTCCAATAATATATTGATGAGAGTCCTTTTCCCAAACACCATTAATATTACCAGCAAAAATTACATTTCTATTGTCGGGGACTCCATAACAAGCAAGATCAACAGTTTTATATCGCTTTAAATTATTTTCAGTTGATAATATTTCAATTTTCCCCTCAAAAAGACCAAAGCTATCAGGTATACAGCGTACATTTAATTCTATATTATGTAAAGGAGGAATTGAAAACTCGCTAATTTGAGAAGAAAATGTTTTAGCATCTAAACTGATCTGAAAATAATCAGAAACAGTAATTTTATCAATTTTAACTGCTTCATCACCTGAATTAATAATATTAAAATTCATTATTTTTGATTCAGTATTTAACAAAGTTGAATCAAAATACAAGAGACTGTCACTAACTGATAATGTAGAATTTACTGCAAATGATGGTTTAATATTAAATACAGCAGAATAAATTTTATCATATTGATATGGCATACCTTCTGGTAACAGATACCAGCATTCTTGGATTTGCGCAGGCGTACCCGAACCCCATCCAAAATTCATATGAAAAAATCCATCCGTATTATATCCATCAACAACTGCAATATGAGCCCCCAAACTTATGGGTACAGGTAATGCATTCATCATGTGTTCAATTAACTGGTCATAAAATCTCACATCAGAATAGCTGGAGAAATTGGCAGAAGAATAACCAAATTTAAAAGTTAAAACAGAATCAACATCTGCAAGTGCAGCACCAGATACATCTGAAGTAAAATCCATTTTGACCAGTATTCCACAAACAAAATTCAAAGCAGCAATTTGATCAGTAGTTAAATCAGTACCTGATTCATAACAGGAATGGATGTCAATAAGAAAGGTATTTAATGTTGAAAAATCTTTAAAATCCAGAACTTCACTATCCTGATCAATACGCATTTTTCTATAACCGGTAATATATCGATCATTCGGAGAAAGTTGAAAATCTCCAATAAAACGATGATATTGAACAATCTGCGCCATTGCAGTTGCCACACACCCTGTAATGGATCTTTTATTTGTAAAAGTATCCATAGGACAAAATTGATTATATGGATTTTTTTGGTGCCAGGTGGTCTCCATCCATCCTCCAGTGGATGTAGAACCCACAGGTGGCCAGGATTCAAGATCATTCACATGATTATTATTTTCAAGTAATGTTGAGATTGAAAATTGGTTAGAGTATGAATTAAAATACTGGAGATCATTTTTCAAAAAGGATATAAATGGATTATTAGAATCCGGGTCCCAGTTTGAATTCACAGAATACGCGACAGGTTTGTCAAGGTTTTGACCCTCCACAAATAGCAGAAATCCCTGCGGATACAAATGTACAATGTAAACCGGGAATTTAAAATCTGTTGAGGTTTCAATTGATTTTATATCAAAATTATTATGTTGAAAATTATTTGAAAGTAATGTTTTATCTAGAAAATTTTGCGCTGAAAATTGAATCTCTGGCTTTCCCAAAGCCAGAGATAAACTTGATATTAAATATATAATAACAAAAGCAATTAACTTTTTCATAAAGCCCCCAATATGATTTAATATACTTTTTTAAACATCAATCACTTTTTCTCTTCTTGTTCCTTTTTCATTTTTTCAGCAATTTTTAAAGCACGTGGAATATTACTTTTAACTATTTGTAGATTATATTTATTAAATAAATGTTCTTCAAATTCTTTATTCAATTCATTTTCAAAACGGACCTGATGCGCACTAAGCACTTTGGATAAATCTGCAGGATTTGTCGTTTTTTCAAGCTCTGCCTTTAATTCATCAACTTTGGCAATGGCTTTATCACGAACATTTTTTTGGTATACTAAATTTTTCATCACTAATTGTTTATAATTTTCATTCTCTTGAACAACTTCGGGATCTTGTTCAAAACCCAAAGTTTTGGAGAATTCTGCCATTATATATTGTTCACATAAAGATTTAAAACGTTTTTGAAAATCTTTATAATTATCAGGTGATTTTTTAATACTTCGTATTACTTCACCAGCAACAATTTTTCCACCGGTAAATGTAGCTAAAATAATCTCAAAATTTTCAGGTGGGAAATTAGAAAAGTCCATAAATTTATAGGGAGTTGTTGTATCTGAACCTGTTGATTTTACAATTTTATTGATATTATCATAATTTATTTCAAGCTGGTATTTATCTTTTACACTGTTAAACTTTTCATCAAGAATTTCCTGCATTATATGTTTACGTGTATTATATAAACTTTTCCAAATTTTACTTTCTGCATCTTGAAATGATGGAACCGGTACATTACGCATTTCACCTTTTAATACAACATACCAACCTTCATAACCTTTGATAGGAGCAGAATAATTTCCCTGTTTTAATGTATCCATAACTGAACGCAAAACTTTATCACCTAGTGATTCACGGATAATCCAACCTAGATCTCCACCCTTTTTATTGGTTGTTATATCCTGAGAAAAAGTTTCAGCAAGTTTATGGAAATCCTCACCTTTTTCAAGCTTGGAATAAACTTGTTCAATCACTTTTTTTTGAGATTGGTCAAACTCATGAGTAGATGTTTTAGGTACAGGACGCATTATATAATACATATGGTATTGTGGTGAAAATTCTGCATAGTATTTTTGAATGAGACTATCTGTAATAACAGAATCGATGATCATTTTTCTCATATATTTATGAAATAATATTCTGCTATTGTTTTTATTGTAAAGATCAATAAAAGCAGTATCAGAATCTATTTGGGTAGCAAAACCTTCTACTACTGATAATTTGGTAACAGCCAATTTGTGAACAATATCCTCAAGATTTTGTTCATCAGGAATAAAAGTGGGTTTATAACGGGTGCTTTCAAGAAAGTGATTTACGTAATCATCAATTGTAATTGAACCACCTTCATAGACTGCTATATTGGTATTGGAATTTTCAGAACAAGAAAAGATTAAAATAGAAAAAGACAACAATAAAAAGAGTTTCAATTTGAGCATTTCACCTATCCTGTTTAACATAAAAAAAAGATGGGACTGTCGGAATGACAATCCCATCTAATATAATCAGAAATAATGATTATTTCAAGAGAACCATATTTTTGGTAACAGTCATTTGATCTGAAACCATGCGGTAAAAATAGATACCACTGGATACAGATTGACCAGCATCGTTCATACCATTCCAAGAAACAGTATGTTCGCCAGCAGCCATTTTGCCATCAACCAAAGTACGGATTTTTTGACCCAAAGTATTGAAAATTTCAATACTTACGTCAGCAGATTGTGGAACAGTATAGCTAATAGAAGTAGTTGGGTTGAATGGGTTTGGATAGTTGTCACTCAATTTGTAACCTTCAACAACAGCTGCACCATCGGCAATGCCAGTAGCTTCAGCAATTACAATTTCGCCACGTGCAGTCATATCACAACCCCAGTCATCAGCAGGAGTTTCATTAAAACCAGCAATACCAACAACATCACCAGGTTTCAATACTTCCTGGCTATATTGTTCCATCCACCACATTTTAGCAATACTCATACTTGTACCAACTTCAATAAAGTCGTCGCCCCAAGCATGTGCATTCCAGAATACTTTACCTGTTTCAAAATCACCACCATTTGCAAGGTAGCCATCGTATTTCATTGCAGCAGCAGAATCAGGATCAGTAACATCAGCATCAGTGAATTCCCAGGTGGTACCACCATCATTTTCACCAACATATTGTGACCAATCAGCTAACCACCAGTTAACAGCAGCAACACCTGAATTTTTGATACCAGCACTGTCTGGGTGAGGAGCAGATTTATAAGTACGTGCACCAAATTCTACCCAAAGTTCTGAACCGATAGGATCTGTATCTTCAGCACCCTGGCTTGCAAGGTAACCAACCGGAGTATAGTGACCTTCATAGTAATGAGAATTCCAACCAGTAGTAGGATCGTTATCAAAATCTAACAATACATGGTAATAACCACGTGAACGCTGAACTGGAACACCTTCGTATTCGCCTTTATCAGCTTCGTTGGGCCATACAGGACCGCCCCACATTTTCAGATTCCAATACAATACTTCAGTGTCAGTCTGGTAAAAAGCTTTAACTTCTTTGATATCAACATTATCAGTAACAGCTGCACCAACTTCTGCAGGATACAGACCATCAACATTGTCAATAGCAGTAATAATTGGCTCCATACCAGCCCAATCAGAATCATCACCATCAAAAGTGATAGCATTTGGACGCATAGGCATTGCAGGACAAACCATTTCGCCACGTGTCGGGATATCAGTACCCCAATCATCAGCAGGAGTTTCAATCATTGCAGTGATACCAATAACATCACCTTCCTGGAAATAACTCATGCCTTTGCTTGCAAACCATTGTTTCAATGGAGTCAATTCCATTGCAAACTCGATCCAGTCTTCGCCCCAAGCATGGGCCATATGGTAGTATTTGTCTTCTGCAAGACCTTCAAGATCACTACTTCCGATCTGTAATGCACCACTCCACTGAAATGATTTAGCAGAGTCGGGGTCATTGATTTCAGTATCGAAAATTTCATAATCAGTACCACCATCTGAAACAGCATCATATTCAGAAACATCAGCTGCAAAATAACTTACAGATTTGATACCAGAGTTTTTAATACCAGCACTGTCCGGATGTGGAGCACTGCGGTATGTATAGAAACCTGTACCAATTACAGCTTCAGCACCAATATGTTCCTGGCCTTCAACGCCCTGGCTTTCAAGATAACCAACCGGGGTATAATGAGCTTCATAGTAACCGGAATTCCAACCGGTTGAAGGATCATTATCAAGGTCCAACATCAGATGATAATAACCACGTGAACGTTGCACTGGAACACCTTCATATTCGCCTTTGTCAGCTTCATTTGGCCAAGCTGGGCCGCCTTGAAAACGAATAAAAGTGTAAGCAACGTTGTCAACGATTTTTGCACGAACATGTTTAACATCAACATTGTCCGTAATTGCTGCACCGACTTCTGCCGGGAACAAGCCGTCAACATTGTCTTCACCAACGATTTGAATTGGATCCATAGCCCAATCTGAGCTATCGCCATCCATAATCATATAATCGGCGAAAACTGCTGTACTGAATGCACACATGCTCAACAGTACAAGAACAATAGCCAAGTGTTTCATCATGGTTCCTCCTTAATTAAGTGATTGTGACTGGTTTATTTATTAGGTGGTAACTCTAATTATAGTATAACCATTTTAAATCAACTGTAGGTGCAACAGCTTCACCTGAAAAATTATTTCTTAGGAAAAATGGAAATTTTTCTTTTTTCCCTTCATTCAGGTTTAATGTGTCTAAAACATTATAATGAATTACTATAGGATATTGTTTTTTAAACTTTACAAGTTTGTCATTTATTTCCGCTAAATGCTTTTCATGCAAAATTCGATTATATATTTCATTTTCATATTTATAAAACCGAGTAGTATCAACATCTGCAATTCCCAATTCAGTATAACGGTTTTTAAAATATTCTTTCATTTCTTCATCTGTAACATTATAATTTTTAATTATTTCATAACGTGAAATATCAAATGTCCATTTGTCACGCCAAATTCTCAAATCCTGATGAACATTTATTGAATCAAGATAACCTTCATTTTTTGCAATATTGACAAATGCATCATTTTTTACCATTGTTCCAATTTGAGTAATTAACATCTCTCTGAATAAATCATATTCCATTGGACGGTTTAGTGAACTTCGGTAATAATTTGTATAATCCAAAAGATCAGAAACAGTTTTAATTCCAGATTTTGTAGTTACCAAAGCTTCATCCAATAATTCTTTTAAATCAAAAATATATTGTTTTGCTGTATCGTCAGGAGTAGTAACATGCTCAAGCAACGATTTACTTTTGGGCAAACCATCTTGAAACCATTGATATAGTAATGGGGCAATTTGATTAACTACTGGGCCCCTAACACGAATGTCCATTGGAGTTAACACTGAATCCATAACTGCATGTGCAATACGATCTGTTTCAATATTTTTTAAACGTTTTTCCATTCTTTTACGTTTAATACCGTGTTTCACTTCTTCAGTTGTCAATCCTTCATAGTTAACATCCATAACCTGAAACAATGCATAGCCGTTACCAAGGGGTATAGGTTGAGAAGGAACACCAATTTCCAAATCTGCCAATTGATCAAAAATTCTAGGAGGTAATTCTAAAAAATCAATCCAATCGGTTTGAAAAAATTCTTTAAACTGAAGTTTTGTTTCCTGTTTTGCAAGTTCATTATCAATAAAATTTTCCAAATCACTTTTTACTGCTTGCTCATATGCTTTTTTAGCTTCATCCAAAGATGGAGTAGGCCAAAACATTAGCCTAAATTTAACACTTCCCTTTTGAGTTGCTTCCTGCAACTCATCTTCAGGTATTTTAACCCGACTATAAACATATTTAGTATAAAAAGATTCTAACAAATCTTGGTATTGCCTTCTATTCATTCGACTGGTTACATATGACGATTTATCATAACCTTCATCAAAACCATTTGAAGCCAGTAACAATTCATTGATCATGTGGTCCAGGTAAACATATCGGGGCTTTTTTTCACCTTGCCGCATGATCGGAAAACTTTGTTCATAACTGATTCGAAACTGATCAACAGTTATGTATTGATCTCCAACTTGAGCTACAATCTGATCCATTGGGACATTGTCAATTTCAGGTTTCGAACAAGCTAAAAAGATCAATGTCCCAAATAAAATCAGAACAAAAAATGTATTACTTGATAATCGCAAATTTACCACGTGTTGTTCCAAGTGCTTTTGATTCAACTACAAAAAAGTACATTCCAAAGGCAACTTCGGGTCCATCTTCAGTAGTTAGATCCCAGGAATGGCGTCCAAAGTCATTTGCCTCATTGTGATCCAGAGTTCTTACAAGTTTACCACTGGCTGTAAATATTTTAATAGTACATTGTGGCGGTAAATTTACAAAATCAACACGTCTTTGCGAGTATCCTGCAAGTTCATATATAGATTCGTAACTACTTGATACTACATAAGGATCAGGTACTACATAGATATCACGCATTTCAATTTTTGCTTTATCTTCATCCCATGTACCACCATCAATTGTAAATTGAAAACGGTCATGACGAGATGGATTACGGGTCGTTTTAAACCTATAAATGTCACCAGGAGCAGGAGCAATAACAGGTTTTAAAGAATCAAAACGGTTTTTATAAAATTCAACTGTCCAAGAAGACAACCATCCCGTTTCTTTTTTATTAGGAAGCTTTAAAATTACACGTGTGCTGTCCCAAAGTTGACCAAACATTTCATCGGGTAATTCCAGTCGAGAGTCCTTATCGTAACGAACAACAACGTCCATCTGGATAGGATTATTTGGATCTGTAACATTCCAAGTTGTAAAATTAAGAGGATATGCTTTAATCAATGGTGGAATAGCAATTGAAGTATCAGCACCCATTTCCTCTTCTACTCTAATTTCAAAATCAAAAGGTAATGCAATGGTAGCATCTGAATTATCAAGATCAATTTCTTCAACACGAAGATTAGATTCTGTATCAGTTGCCCAACGTTTCCATTCATTGGTTTTGCGACCATCTTCATTTGTTTTAACAATATCAATACCATGATATCTTACATCCGTATCAATCGGAAAACTCAGATCATAGTGAACACCTTCAAAAAAGCCTTGCTCAATTTCCTTATAAGCTTCTTCTTTGAAATAATATGGTGTATCATATTGAAAATCAAACATGGTATCACCGGTTGTAATGTTCAAACAACGTATACCTGTTGTTCCACCCCACTCAAACTTGTTCGTGAGGCTGTCAAGCCAGTGATCATCTTCAAACTGGAGTTCATAAACATTACCCAGATTTGCATGATTTTTATTGAAAACTTCAATATTCATTTTTCCACCACGAGCCCAACCTGAATTGTGTTTAATCAGAGTTGAGTCGATATGTGGCTCTGTAAAACCGGCAGCAGGTTCAGTAGGAATTACAACTGCTGTGTTCCTGTCTCTATACACAACTTCACCCAGTTTGTTTACTGTAATATTAAACGGTGATTCACTAGGCATAGCCTGCATTGGATAATCTTCAGTAACGAGTTTTCTTTCATAAAAGTCATCATCATTACCTGCATCAATCGCAGTTAACGCATAATAATAAGTTCTACCATTCTCAACAACCGTATCAACATAAGCATGTTTCAAACCACTATCATTACCCATATCATAATGTACACCCAAGTTGGGGAATGGAATTGGGTGAACACCCATCAAACCGTCATCCCTATCCCAAATTTCCAAAGGTTCAAATAAGAGTATGTTACCAAAAGCATCAGTAATGGTTTTAACATCCAGAAATTTAGGATCGGTACTCTTGTAAAGGCGATAACCATTAAAATCTTCACCAAAGAATGGATCTTTAGAAGTTTCAGCATCTGTATCCCAATACAATTGAACTTTTCTATCTGTAGTATTGGATACCAAAGTAGGTTGTAATGGAGGAGTCAGGAACTGATAATTCTCATCATAGATATTCTGCATGGTTGCTTTGTTACGAATTGCATCAGCTTCATCTTCACCCATAATCATTGCAATTGTAAAGCGTCTCCAAACATCAATATCTAATTTTACATTACGAGCGCCAAAAGTAAAAACGATATCTTCATCAGTTTCTTCAATATCTACATCATCTTTGGCAAGATATTTTTCCCAAAAGGCTTTATCATCTTTAAGATCTTTATTGTTTTCATAAACATAAACATGTTTCAAACCAGCTTGGTCAGCTTCATCGATATCAGTTTTGTCAAAATTCGGTTCGCCAATATCCATAGCGCCATTGGCTTCAGTACCATCAGGATCAGGACCTGGCCAGCCATTTTCATCAGGACCAATACCATCAGTTCCACGGTCGTTACGAATAGGTTCAAAATCAAGTTTATCATTTTTATTAGTATCTTCACCGGGATCCAAAGCTCCATTCAAGTTTGAATCTTCAGTATCCCATCTTCCATTATTTTCAGTTCCATCACCATCGGGACCCACATAACCTTCATCACCAGGTCCTTTTTTATCGATACCTATATCAGCATAAGGTAACCAGTCACCATCATTATCAATACCATCATCCATGGCTTCATCTACAAGACCATCAGCATCATCATCTAAACCGTTATAAGGGATACCAGGACTTTCAAGAAATGCAAATCCAAAGGTACCAACTTTTTTATATGTAGAAAGCTGATCCGGGAATTGGTGCCATTGATACAAAATATCGAAATCAAGACGACCACCAGAGCCTTCATAATCAAAATCTGCAATAATATAACTGGCAAGGTTATAATCACCTTTTCCAGCGATATTGGCATTTGCCCACATACCCGTAACAACTCGGTTCAGAGTATAATCACTATAGTTACGCACACGATAAACAGAAACCAGCAAATCTTCAGCTAATGGGTGAAACCATGCATAAGTTCTGGCTTCAACTTCAACACCAGCACCGGCAATACCACCATCTGCCCAGGGTGTTGTATCCGGAGTACCATCAGAATTTTTCATTGGCCAGTAACGACCTACTTTATAATCATTCCAATGGTCATTTTCATGATCATCCATCCAATACAATGTTTCCTGATCAGAAATGGTACCCGCTTTAAATTCACCATTCCACAAACCTTGTCGTTCACCAGGTTCAATAGTTCTTGGCGGTCTTCCAAAAAATTCACGATCATCACCAACATAAGTACCACCGGGCCAGTATTCAGGCCAGGTACGTTTATCAGTACTGATAGCCATACTTTTCAAAATACTTTCCGGGGGTTCAAGATTATAATCTAAAATACCATTCAAATTAACATCTTCAGCAGGTGCTAATTCACCATCACCATTAGTATCTTCATTTATTCCATAAATATAGCCATAAGCACCATCATTAAAAAATCCAGGAATTGGTGCCCATTTCTGCTGGTGAGTTTTATCTTTAGATAACTGGGCCCATGGTACTGCTTGAGAAACATGAGTATTATAAGCATCACTTACAATATAAATATCACTACCATCCCAGGTTTCAGGAACTTGTTTTCCTTCATAAGCAGACATGTCATAAACCAATGCACCAATATAAAAAACAGCAGCATCAACAAATGCCAGACCTTCACTACCGGGCCATTGCATATCATCACCCGGGTCAACGCCAGAATCTGTAACATTACCAATATTCCAAACAGGGCAATAAATCAAGTTACGATCAAAAAGTCCCCTTGCCCAAAAACGGGCCCAGTGCATAGGATGCAGATCAAATTGTGATCCTGCAGCCTGCGCAAAAAGCGAACTTGCTGATAAAATGATCAATGCACATATATTAACAAGCTTTTTCATAAATCATCCTTTAACTAAATTTTAGAAACAAAACCTTAATTAATAAGCTGTACTGATACCAACAGTAAATCTGTTGGTTGACGCAAGAACAGTCCAGTCTGTCCATGCATAATCAAAAGTCAAAGTAGCTGAACCAAGTACTCTGTATTTCAAACCTGCTCCCAGAGAAAGCCCAGAAACAGATTTATCATCAAACAAAGATTGATATCCAGCTCTCAAAAAACCAAGATCAAGCAAATTCAATTCTGCGCCTACATCCACAGTTTCAACATTATTGCTAGGATGGTTGACGTTTGACGCAATTAGCAAAGAATTTCTTGCAGTAAGTTGCCATGTGTAAGCCATACCAAATCTAAATAAAAGTGGTAAAGGATAAGCTTCAGTGGCAAGCTGGATTGCGACATTATCATTATTGTAATATGTATCTTTACGGCCATCAATATCATAAACTCTTGTCAGATCTCGACCATCAAGTGAGAACTCTGGTCCAAGATTGCTCAATGCACCACCAAGTGTCAAACCTTTTACTGGTGTATCGAACAAAATTGACAAATCAACAGCAACGTTGGTACCGGTAACATGCCAGATATTCTGTTGAAAATATTTCAAACCCAAGCCAACGTTTACACGGTCTGTAATGCCCAAAGCCCAATAGAGTCCAGCAACAAGATCGGAAGCCGAATATGTTTCTCCATTTCCTTCCGGACGGAAAATTGTACGCACCGGATTAGAGCCATAATCTAACATGGCAATATGAACGCCAAGTGCAGAGTTGACCATTTTAACGGGTACGACCAAATCAAGTGAATTAAAAGTTGTACCTACAAACCATTCGGTTTTTGTCGCCTGAACAGAAATTGTATTTACTTTAATAATTCCTGCAGGGTTCCAGTAAAGAGCAGAAGGATCATCAGCAACACCAACGAATGCTCCTCCCATAGCTTCTGCACGGGCGCCAATACCAATTTCAAGCATTGCACCTGCAGATGTTCCACTTCTACTTATATCAGAACTGTATTGGGCATCACTCAAATCAATTTGAGAAAATACAGACTGGCTACAGTAAAAGATTACAATAAAGCTGAATAATAAATGTATTTTTTTCATAATCTTATATACCCATTTTTCTATAATGCAAATGAAAGTCCAAATTGAATTAAGCGTGGACGTGAATATTCAGTAGGATTATAGTCTGCTTCCTCCTGAGTGAATTCACCCAATTGTTCAAGTCTGTAATAACGTTTACGAGCGATTTCTGGCAGGTATGCATCTGGGCCCGCACGACCGGTTATGCTATTGACAGAGTTTTCATTCAAGTGATTAAAGATATTATAAACATTCATGTAAACTGAGAAATTATAATTCATCAAAGTAACAGTCTTGTTGATCTTGAAATCAACAGCCCATCTTACAGGTTTGCGGTCAGCATTGTCCCACCAACCACTGGGGATCTCAATGTTAGGATCAAGTGTAGAAGGTGAATATGGTAAACCAGAACCCAATTGGCCAACTACGCTGAGGTAAAGTTTTTTAACAGGTTGAACACTAATTGTTGCATTCAAACTGTGAGTTTGGTCCCAGTTCAGGTAATCGATTCTACGTGATGCAAGAGAATATGCGCCTTTGGAAGAACCGGATAAAATCGCGACATCACGGGCAGCTTCAGGACTTGAAGAAGTACCTTTTGCTGTCATATATGAATAGTCAACACCGGCAACAACCTTGTTATCCATAGAGCTATAATTCAATGCAAATGACACACCTTTTGAATCACCATATTCTTTATTAATATAGCGATAGAATGTTGTTGCATTACTCAGAGTCAAAATCTCAATACCCAAAAGATCACGGAAATCTTTATAGAAAACTGTCAATTCCATTGACAATCCAGGTGTTAACTCTTGTTGTAAACCCAATTCATATTGGATAGTTTTTTCTGGTTTAAGATTTGGGTTACCAATACTGGTTCCCATAATACTAAATTCATTGTAATCCGGCAAAACTGGATTTTGGTACATTTTTTCAAAACTAGGTGTCTGGAAAAAATGTCCATAAGAAAGACGCATAGCACCTTTTTCTGAAATGGGGAACGACAAACCAAAACGTGGACTCAATTGCCACTTGGCTTCGGCTTGCTCATAGTATTGTATTCTTTCACCATCTTCAGTTTCAATATAATCTTTACCAACAAGCTCGGGGTAAATAATTGAATAATTGGGTGCCCAACGATCTTCAGGTGCAAAATAATCATATCTTAAACCGGCATTTAAAATAATTTCACCCATGTGAAGAGTGGTCTGGGCAAAAGTTGCTGCTTCAATAGGATACCGGTTATAATCAACATAGTAAAGATCATCCAATGAGCTATCAGGACTTGCCTGACGGAGTTTTATAGTTCCGTAATCGTAGGCTCTGGTAGAATCGCGAAAGAATTCATATGGCAATTCAAGACCTGCGATCTCACTTCTGGTAAAGGGGAACTGTTGTGTTTCATAACCAAATTTAGCTTTCATTGGAGCATTGCGATAATGAAGATCATGGTCTTTATATTCAAAACCTGTTTTAATTTCCATTACTTTATTAAGCTGCCAGGTAACATCACCATTAATCAAATTCATAGTACGTTCCTGGAAATTACGATCCCAGCTATAGATACCACCAAAGTCATAACCAGTGATGGAACCCGGATCCCAGGCATTGATTGAGGTCAATTGGTATCTGGGATCATTAGGATCTTCATATGTATAAGCTTTTGTTTCACTTTTTTGCATTGAATAACGCAAATTATAGTAAAGATTTTCAAATGGTGAATGAGTAAAAACCAACATATGGGTTACTTTATCATCATACCAGAACGGTAATGCATCTGGGGTATAACGCCAGGAATGAGAATAAGATTTACCTTCACCATCACTTGTAAACAAATTATATGACAAAGTCATAGATGGCAATGGTTGATAAACAAGCTTGGTATTAATGCTATATTTCTTTTCCCAATCAATAGAAACAATTGATCCGTCACCGGTATGCAATGAATCTGGAATTGGAATCAAAAGTGGATCCTTGGGATCATAAGTTGCATTGTACCATTCACGAAAAACTTCAATTTCCCAACCATCTTCAGGTGAATAACGTCTTTCACCATTTAAATAGCCATCATCATTAACAATACGACCATTTACAAAAAAGCCAAGCTTACCCAGTTTTTTAGGAAAAGGTAGCGGTCCGGAAACCGAAAATTTGTATTCCTGTGTATTTAACAGGTCATATGAATCAAGGCCAATATATTGAGGTTTATTAGGAGAATAATATCCACCAGTCATGGCATCTAAACTAAAATCAAACTTGTCTTCAGGAACTTTGGTCACAACATTAATGATACCAGATTGGGCAGAACCATATTCTGCATTAAAGGTTCCGGTAATAACCTGAAGCTCTTTAATAAAGTTATTTTCTATAGCAACGTTTGAACCACCACCCTGACTAAAGTTATTAGTAACTGGAATACCATCAATCATATATGCAACTTCGCGGGAACGACCACCACGAAAGTGAAGACTGCCGCCAGCATCAGCAACAACACCAGATTGCAAAGCAATAACTTCGCTAAAAGTTGTTACCGGCAAAGCTTCAATCTCCTCCTGGTTCACATAAGCTGCGGTATTTGTTCTATCAAATTCGATGGGCTCTCTACCGGCAACAATAACAACTTCCTGCCCTTCAAGAACACCCATGGTCAATTCACAATTTTGTTTGGTTATACGGTCAGTGTAAACACGAACATCTTGAATCTGTACCGTATTATAACCAATCATATTTACCCTAAGAGTATAAGTACCAGGGGCAAGATTAATTATTAAAAAGTTACCTTCAACATCAGTAGCGGCACCACGTGTAGTGCCGTCTATCAGCACATTTGCGCCAGGTAACGGGTCACCTGATTCACCGTCAACTACCTTTCCGCTAATTTTACCAGTAACAGCAGTAAAACCGCTTTGCGTTACCAGCAAAACCAAGATGATGAATAAATACAACCAATTTTTAGGAATTTTTGTCATAATTTTCTCCAAGAGCAAGAAATACATCTCATTTGATTATATATTATTATTTAAACCTATTAATTACCATATTAAAATTTCAACTTGTTCTTTTACCTGTCGATTCTCTAATTATAAAATTAGTGCAAACTGTAATTTTAGTATAAGAATTTCTGACTTCTGTATTGATATTCTGAAACAACAATTGAAAAGCACGCTTACCCATTTCTTCAAGTGGGTGAGATATTGTTGTTAAAGGTGTAGACAAGTATTGAGAAATAACATTATCGGAAAAAGCTATTATAGACATATCATTCGGAATATGCAATCCTTTTTCCAACAATGCTTTGTAAGCGCCTAAAGTTATGAGGTTTCCAGATATTAATAACGCTGTTGGTGGTTTTTCTAAAGCTAGTAAATTTTGCGTTGCTTCATATCCATTCTGAAAAGTATGGCCTGCTCCCCACATCAAATCTGCATTATCTTCCAAATTGAATTCTTTAAGAGCCTTTTTATAACCTTCCAACCTTTTCCGTATTGTATAAATTTCTGGTCTACCACTGATAAAACCAATACGATTGTGACCAAGCTTGACAAGATATTGAACCGCCTTGAATGCTGATTCCTCATTATCACTGATTATTGCATTGGTCTCAAATGTTTCAAAATAACGATCTATCAACAAAAAGGGGAAATTTTTACTTTTTAATTCTAAAATATGATTATAACTATTCTGCACAGGAGCTAAAATCAATCCATCTATACCTCTGCCTAACAAATTGTTAACATGCTGAATCTCTTTTTCCTGATCTTCATTAGATATTGATACTAGAAGAATAAAACCAGCTTTGGTACATTCATTTTCTATTATCTTGACTAGTTCTGCAAAAAATGGATTTGATATATCTGGAATGATCAGACCTATTGAAAAACTTTTTCCCATCTTTAATGCCCGGGCCATCTGATCAGGACGATACTTTAATTCTTCTACTGCATTAAGGATGCGCTCTCGTGTTTTGGTAGTTATTGATAAACTATCAATATCACGTAATACACGGGAGACTGTTGACGGATGAACTTTGGCTAATTTTGCTACATCTTTAAGTGTTGCCATAAGGTTCCTTAAGGGGCAATCGTTTGCATTTGAAAATTAAATGTAAACATGCATGATTAAGAAATTATTAAGCAGAATTTAAATATAATTCATATAAATGAACAGCAATTCAAACCAAAACCAGTTTTTTTATTTATTTTTTAAGCTAATTTTTGTATTTTAAAAAATAAATAAATCTAGAATTTACATTTTTTTACAATTGTCTGACTTAAAAAGGCAAACGTTTGTTCTTATAAATATATTCCATTTTTAAACAATTCAAAGGAAAAAATGACCAAAGTTGCATTTTTTTTTGCAAGAAACTGCAAATTGTTCATTTTTCCATTAAATTTACAAACTTTTTCTATTCATTGAATTTTTAATTGTAAAAGAGTGTTAATCAAAATACTTTAATTTTATGAATTATATATGGAGTTCTGATGAAAAATCAAAAAAGTATCATATTTGTTGGTATAATTTTCTTAATTTTTCTGGGATGTGTATCACAGTCTACACAAACGGTTAAATCTACAATGGATAATATTGTTACCCGTTTGTATGCAAATTTATCAGATCATGAACTTGAATCAATCACTCATGATTATATTATGAACAATTTATCTGATAAAGAAAAAGATATCTTGTCAAAAAAATACTGGTATTTTGATGTAAATGTCCCTGTTATTGTTTCAGTGATGCAGCACCAGGATCAGCAGCAGCCTCCTTTCTGGCTTGAGCCATCCGGTTTCAGCAAGACGAATATGATTGTTAAAAATGAAGAATATACATATTCAGTATGGCAAAAAGAATTTAACGCAGGTCGTGTTGAATTGGGGATAAATGGATTCGACAAACACCGTCCGGTTTATTTTGTTTCAATAGGACCCAAAAATAAAGCTGACAAGCTTGAGCTAAGTAATTTCTATCCAACAAACCAACATATTGAAATCATGCAACTGGGAGCATTCACATATCATGATTGGGATGAATTGGTTTTAACACAGGTACCCGAATCCTTAATTGGCAATCAATTGCTTACCACAATACGCGGAAGAGCAAGAGAAGCCCACCTCATCAATGCATTCAGAAATACTCCCTTCCCTTCTTCCGAAAATCCTGATCAGATCTCCCTGACCTGGAGCGATGATCCATCTACTACTATGAACATACAATGGCGAACCAATTCCAAAATTAACCAGGGACAGGTTCATTATTGGACAAATAATCAGGATGTGAAAACAACTGATGCTGAAGAAATGTTAATTGAAAACAGATTACTAAAAAATGACAGGTACACACACCGTTTTCATGCAAAACTGGTCGAGCTTGAGCCCAATACAACATATAAATATACTGTGGGTTATGATCAAACCTGGAGCGATACATCGGAATTTGTTACTGGCCCTCAAGACAGCAAACCTTTTTCCTTTGTATATTTTGGAGATACACACAGATCTCCGCATTGGGGACAATTGATCAATGCAGCATTTAAACAGCATCCAGCAACCTCCTTTTTTACAATCGGTGGAGATGTAGTCAGTACAGGACTTTATAGAGATGATTGGGACCACTGGTTTGAATATGGCCAGGATGTTTTAAAACAACGTCCCATGATGACAACCCTTGGTAATCATGACAATCAGGATGGTCTGGGAGCACAATTGTATCTTGATTTATTTGAATACCCTAAAAATGGCCCGGATTTTCTTGAAAAAGAAAGAGTATACAGTTTTGAATACAGCAACGCTCTTTTTATAATGCTGGATGCAACAGCCCCTATAAAAGATCAAACAAAATGGCTGGAAAACACATTGGCGAATTCTGATAAAACCTGGAAATTTGCGTTTTTCCATTTTCCTCCCTACAGCTATGAAGAGGATTATCCGGTGATTCGCAAACAATGGGGAGATTTATTTGACAAATATCATGTAGATATGGTATTCTCAGGTCACGTTCATTATTATATGCGGTCAAAACCCATGTATAACCAAAAACCAGTTAAATCTCCTGCTGATGGTACTATTTATGTAATATCAATATCTGTTCCGAACGGGGACCGTGAAATGCCCTCCAGAGATTTTGTAGATGTACGATTTGGTGGTGAACCTTTATATTTAACGATTGATATCAACAAGAACACACTAGAGTATAAAACATACAATCTTGCCGGAGATATTAAGGATGAATTCAAGATTGAAAAATAAATATAATCGTCTATCAGTAATATGGATAATTGTGATTTATTTATTTGCAGCTGAATATGCTTTTTGTCAAAAGAATGATGTTTTTAAAAGTAAAGTTGATTCAGAGGCAAAACCCTGGACGGATTTAAAATTCTATAACGATCCTCAGAATTTTCAATTTGTTATTGTCAGTGATCGCACCGGTGGTTTAAGAAAGGGGATTTTCCCCAAAGCTGTAGATAAAATTAATATGCTCATGCCTGAATTTGTAATGAGTGTGGGTGATTTAATTCCCGGTTATACACAGGATTCTTTACTTATTGACAAAGAATGGAAAGAGTTCAATTCAATTGTTGATAATCTCAAGGTCCCGTTCTTTTATTTACCAGGCAATCATGATATTACCAATAAAGTAATGCAAAAAGAATGGGAAAAACGGTATGGTAAAAGATACTATTCTTTTGTATACAAAGACGTATTGTTTATCACTCTGGATAGCAATGATGATAAAGACCACTCAATAACAGATAAACAAAAAGAATTCGTGATTGAAACATTAAAGGAAAACCAAAACGTACGGTGGACATTTTTATTCATGCACCACCCTGTCTGGAAATATGATACTCAAAACCGCTTTCAGGATATTGAAGATGTTTTGCATGATCGGCAATACACGGTTTTTGCCGGTCATGAACATCGGTATTTATATAATGAAAGAAATAAAAACAATTATTATATATTAGCGACTACTGGTGGCAGTAGTCGCTTACGTGGCCCTCAATTTGGTGAATTCGACCATATTGCATGGGTTACCGTAACTGATGATGGACCTGTGCTTGCCAATCTGGAGCTCGATGGAATTCATCCACACGATGTTAGTAAAGAACAGACTCGCAAACTGGCAGCCTCATTACTTGAAAATACAACATTTGTAAATTTAGTATTATGCAATAAAGGAGACAAATTTTCAGATGGCAGTTTATATCTATATTTAAAGAATGAAGGAAATGAAAATTTAAAAATTGATATAAAATTCTATCATCATCATCAGGTGGATATAACGAATTCTCAAATCAATCTCATTCTACCCGCACAGGAAGATACAATTATTCAATCCAAAATCCATGCACATCAAATGACTGCATACAAGGATCTTGATCTGTTGCAATTTGACTGGGAATTAAGTTACAGCAATAATCAAGATTTTGGACTTGATGGGCAATTCGACATTCCCATAAGTCCTACAATAAAACCGGATTACCTGAAACCCGAATTATATGCATTCGTTGATTCTTGTACAATACATTTGGACATACCATTTAACAATCTGAAATCCAGATTTTCAATGGATGGTTCAATTCCTGATATCAATTCAAAACATAAAGATTCATTGGTTGTTAAGAAAAGTTTAACAGTTAATGCCAGAGTTTATAATAATAATGATCAATTTGCTACCCTGATTCCTGTTGATTTTATTAAAGTTGATATAAAAAACAGTCTGGAAAACAAAAATTTAAAACAGGGTCTACGATACAAATATTATGAGGGAGAATGGAAAAAGTTACCCAATTTTAACAAACTCGCTCCAAAATCATCCGGTATTGTCAAAGATTTCTGGAAAACAGATCTGTTCTGGACCGATGGCCCCCAATGGCGTGAAGAAAATTTCGGCATAGTCTATGACGGTTTTTTTGAGATACCTCAAGATGGATTATATCAATTCCGTTCCAGAGGTGATGACGCCGTCAAAGTTTACATTGATGATGAACTGGTTATTGATGATGACCTCCCTAAAAATTCGGATAGTAATTTAAGCTTTATGGGGTTACAAAAGGGAGTTCACAAGATAAAATTTGAATACATGAATGCAATAGGTAATGAACGTCTAAGATTATGGTATAAATTTAAAAACGGAAACTGGACAATGATCCCATTTAACTCTTATCAATTTGAGGATTAAAATGATGAACCGGATAAAATTTCTTTTAATACTAGTTGCAACATTGGGAGCAATGGGATGTAAAAACCAATCAGATACGGTTCTGATTCCACCAAAAAACGGTAACATATATGTGGTTGCACATCGGGGTGCACATATAGGAATTCCGGAAAATACGCTTGCAGCCTACCAAAAAGCTATTGATCTTGGTGCTGACTTTGTTGAAATAGATCTTAGAACAACCCGCGATAGTGCGCTGGTTAGTGTTCATAACAGTAAAATCGATGCATACGTTACTGATGGCACTACAGGTTCTGTATCGGAATTCACGCTTGCTGAATTAAAAGCTATGGATATTGGGAGTCGTATTGATGCAAAATGGAAGAATGAGAGAATTCCTACTTTTGATGAGATACTGGAATTGTGCAAAGGTAAAATCGGGATTTACCTGGATTTTAAAAACGCAGATATTAATCAAACTCTATCTGTAATTAAAAAATGGGACATGGAAAAGGATATTGTATGGTATGCTGATCCTCAAGAGCTAAAAGAGGTCGAACAATTATGTCCTGAATGCATTATTATGCCAGACCCGGGCCCTGAAAAGAACCTGAATACACTGCTTACTGAATTTAAACCGCATGTGGTTGCATCGGTATGGAAACATTATTCAAAAACATTCCTGGATGCGTGTCACAATGCTGGTGCTATTGTTTTAGTTGATGAAAGTGATTCCTCATGCTGGCAGCAAGCATTGGATTGGGGTACGGATGGTATTCAGACAGACGATCCTGAAGGCTTGATCAAGTTTTTGAAAAATCAATAAACAAAGATTATTTAGTATAAAGCCGAAATGTAATAGTACAAATATCCGAATAATCCCGGGCAGGTTTTGCAATGATGTAATTGCTTTCACTGCCCTCTTCTATCTCTAACCTGATATTCATATTGCCAGGTATGCATTCAATTTGATCCAGTGAAACCATATATCGTGATGGGATGTATATCTTGAGCGATCCGTTAATTTCGGGATTGTTTAGCCAGCGGCAATGAAATATATTTGTTTCCGTATCACTTGAATAAAACAATAATTCTCCCGGAACATGAGCGGGATAAATCCTGCTGATTGCTTCAAAAAAGTCAGCCTGAGGTAAATTATTATTATAACTCCAATAGGTGTCACCACACATCATTTTTTCAAATAAAGCAGAAACATGCATTGCTGTAGTTTTTGCATTTGCATTCATATAATACGCGCCCCACTCTCCTACTAGCATGGGCATAAGCAGACGTTTTGATGTTTCTTCATGTCGGGAAAAAATTAAATCCAATCTTTCGTTACTTGCCAGTGCAACATCCTTTGTATCAGTTACCAGATCATAACCATGTGGCGCATAAGCTTGTAATGGATCACGATTTCCCAAAGAATCTACAAGGGGTTCAAGACCAGACCGAACACCCATATTCGATGCAATAGTAGTCTCTAGAAACAAAATATGATTCTGATCTACTTTGCGTATATCATTGGCAACCCGCTGATACATGGATGTTAGTGTATGTTTCTCAAATTCCTGATAACCGGGTTCAGTGGGAGCTATTACACGCGCATAAACATAGGGATTAGCCAAACGCTGCAAAATTTGATAACGTCCCTCCTCTGTCATCCACATTTGTAAAAGTTCTTCTACAGAAGCATGCTCAGTAGAATCTTGTTCAGCAAAAATCTTTGCTCCTTCAAAAAACAGCAGCGGCTGTATCTCAGTAATTTTTGAACCGATAAACGGTTCATTCATAATATCATAACCAACTATGGTGGGTTCATTTGCATACCGAGTGGCAACATATTGCCAGGCCTTTGCATAATGGTCCTGAATCCCCATGCCATCAGATGCGGGTTTATTATTCCAAAAATTATCGAACGCGGTTTGTATGGCAGGACTGGTGTTATAGGCATCGCTCCATACAGGACTATTATGAATGTGTTCTTTATCATCTGTTAAAGTAGCCCATTCAGGGGCGCCATCTGAAAATTTTACGCTGAACAAATCCTGGTGCATATCTAAAATGACATATAGGCCATTTTGTTTTGCCCATTCAATGCGCTTGTCAATTCCTTCAAGATAATCATCATCATACACACCCGGTTGTGGTTCCAGGCCATCCCAAATTATTCCCAGCCTTATACAATTCATACCCCAGGATCTCATGAGTTTGAAATCATTCTCATTTTCAGAACCTAAATAGTTGACTGATTTATCCTTGTTCACCAGATTGACTCCATGGAGAATTATCTGGTTCCCCCTGTCATCAATAAATCGATCACCCTGAATTGATATAAAATTATTTACAGTTCGAGATGTGCAAAAAACTAATAGAGAAAAAAAGAAGAGCAAAAGTATTTTAAAAATAAAATTTCTTACTATTATCAACATCATGAATACCAATATTAAAAATTAAAATTGAGCGAAAACCTGTTAATATCCTGAAAATAGGTAGCACTTGAATAAGCATAATCAATACTGGCATTTACTCCTGAAAAATCAAAATTGAAACCAAATCCTAGCGTCATAGATTCGACATCATTATTAAACTTGTACCCACCACGTAAAGCAAAACGATCAAGGTAAACCAATTCGGAACCGATATTGACTCTTTCAGAATAATCATTTGGCGTACTGGCATCTATGGCAGCGTTCAAATAAAATTGTTTACTATCAGGAAAAAAGATTTCAGAAATCTTCATTGCGAGTCCCATTTTTAACGTCATAGGCAACTGAAATTCATCATAATAATATTTCATATCACGTGAAAAATTCTGCAAAGTCATAGCAAACAAGAGCCCCTTCCAGCCCGTATCATATATAGTCCCAAAATCAAAACCCCAGTTATCCAATTCCCACTCTTTTGAGCTACGTTCATATTCTATATCACCATCTTCATTTTCACCTATTTCACTTGTAACATATAATGCATTTCCAAGATTTTCATGTACACGTTTAATTTTAACACCCATGGCGAACTTGTCATTGATACGTCTTGCATAAGCAACTCCCAGTGCATAATCTTCGACTTCAATATTGCCGGTGATCTGAAATCCTCTGGGATCAACAGATCTGTCAACTGGCTTTGTACCAATAATGTCTCCCCAGTCCATATAAGTTACATCCAGAGCAATGGTACCCCAGTTGCCCATTCCATAAGCTGCCGCAATACCCGAAACATAAGTATCTATTAACCAATCGACCTGATTGAGAGAAACAGCAAAATTGTCAATATCAGCAATAACGGAAGGATTATGCCACAACCCGTTAATTCCTTTAACACTTGCTGTACCGGCATCTCCCATTGCATTTTCTCTGGAACACATACTGATTGCTAAATATGTCATTCCACTTTGTCCAACGTTTTTTTGCCCGGCATACAAACAGGTTATCGCATTTAACAAAATGTATAGAATAAAAACAATTTTAAAACCGGTTTTCATATAACACTCCAGTTAGCGTATAATGATAAACTTGCCCATGGTTTCACCAATATAATTGCCCTGCAGATCCCATCCTTCAACGTGAAAAAAGTAAACACCACTCTTGATCGTTTGCCATTCATCAGTTATCTGTAGCCACATTTCATCAGCAGATTCAGAAACAGATTGGGCGTTATAAGGATTCGGGTGTTCAAGCGTTTTAATCAAATTACCACTGCCTGTAAAAATTCTAATGGTTGCTTTAGCCGGCAATCCAACAAATAACAGCTTGTCTTCAGGACGACCACCCGTATTGGGATCAAAATTATAATCATTTGCCCAGGTACCACCATAAGCAAGTCCCTGAAAATGGAATGGATTGGGGACTACAAAAACAGAATCAAGCTGAGGTCTGGCCCCGGCATAAGGCACTCCTGCGTAAATAAAATTTCGATTACTGAAATGACTGGATTCTACAGGTGTACCCGGGAACAATCCACCCTGATTTTGTGTACCATCATCATAAGCAGTTACATAATAATAATAGCTTTGTCCGCGCTCAACATCACGGTCTGTATATTTGTTTGTAATTTCAATACCCGTGTTTCCCCCACATTCCCAAATTTTATAATATTCATTATTATAATTATCCGAAGCCCGGTATAGACGATATCCGGCAAAATCATATTCACCGGTGTCTACATCAGGATTAGGGGGTAAAGAGTCATTGGTGTTATAATACCATTCCAGCTCTACTTTTGCCGGGCCGGCTGCAATATTCAAACTGGGAGATTCCGGACCATCTGGAACAGCTTCAATACCATTTTGCCATGTCCATTCCGCACGCCTGGCTATCTCGTGCAGCGAATCTTTACCTGTAGCAACAAATGCGTTTTTTGCTTCATCACCTGTCAGATCATTCCACTCTAAATTACCAGCGAACCAATCACGTCCTTTTTGCATTGCCTGTTTTCGTGACACACTACCAACAGCTTCAAACAGAACAATGCGAACATCTTGTCCAAATGGAATTTCATAAGGCCCAAATGACATGAGTAATTGGGGTTGTTGAATCTGTGGATCAATAGGACTGCCATATTCTCCTGTATCTGATCCCTGGCTTTGTGTACCACTGCTGAGATCTGTATAAAGAGATGCATCCGGATCACCATTCACATGAGAATTGACCTGGCTATAAGGCCAGTAATTAACAGTGGCCGGTTGTTCAGGATCATCAATTTCTGACAGATAATCTGTATCCGCGTGCAGCACTCCAAATGCAGGATATTGAGGGGAAAGGAACTCTCCATTTAATTCGGATGGATCACCTGTATCATCAAATAATTTGTATTCATTATCGCCATCATATACATACCAGAATCCACGCAGCGAATCACCAGGTTGGTTTCCATAATAATGGCACCATTCATCATGTTTGCTACCCATTTGAGAATGCCCTACATCTAAAGATGGAATAAATGTTCTCCAAAATCCAAAATATACATCCTTTAAAACCTGATCAGGTAATTCAATTGTATTTTCCTCTTTATCAGCATTGCCGGTATTTTTAAATACATATTCCTGAATGATATAACTGTCATGTCTCGGATTAGCAAAAGCATAACTGGTACGTGTGACTTCAATCCCTACATCAGTAGCCCATTTTGTAATTATTTGCTCATCTGAATCCAGTGAAGTTCGTCTGGTGCTGCTGTCTCGTGAATCCGAATATCGTTTTTCAGCGGTTCCATTAATTGATACAAGCGGCAGACGCTGACGCACATACTTTCTATTATAAATGGGAAAAACCACTCCAGTAGCTTCATTATTCATATACCCGCCCTCTGATACATAATAGGGCTGATATTCGTTGAATTTATTAGTCCATTCTTTTACACCAATCCAAAGGCCGGTACGGTCCATATTTTTTCGAGTACCCAGATAAAAATCTCCACCGGGATAATTCATTGCCGTATACAAGGGAGAATAATTTGGCCGGGTACCCACCTCAAACATGGTTTGCCACAAGCGCCCTATCTGATGGTGTTTCATTTGACTGTATGAATTGACAGCAGATAAACATATAAATAATATAACCAATCCAATAATTCTGGTTTTCATTCGTGACCTTTCTGCTATAAATTAATACGTAATCCAAAATTAAAAACTTTGACCCTGCCCCAATATACATCATCATTTTCAGTTAACAGGATCATGGGATTCGTCAACTCGTCTGTTCCCACATGGTCTAAACGTCCTGCTTCCCACAGATCATCATAATAATCTTCTCCACTTGTACCTGTTGGTGGATTTCGAAAAGTAGAGTGAAAAATATTACTTATATCCATATATAATTCCATATTAACAAAAGCAACTCTGAACATGCGAGACACTCGTAAATCAGCCCAGAATTTACTCAGCTCACGAAAACGAATATTAGGGTACATGTCCTGAAAACTCGTTTTGGGATGTTCTTTTAAAGCACCACCTTGATAATGCATTTGCAAACTGATACTGGTTTGGCTGACTAGTGGGAAACCTTTAAGTTTTGGCCCCCAATCGCTGGGTGCATGTAATGATAAAACACCACGGGCATTGGGGCTTATATCACGGATCTCTGAAGTTGGGACTCCCCAGATTGTACCATTTCTGCCGACTGATGGATCATCGGTAATAATGGGATTATCCGACAAACCGGGAACACCCAGATCAGAATTACTTTTTTTGATATAATTATAATTTATCCAACCGGTAAAAAACTGTCCTGTTGACTTGCGTAACTCTAATTCCAGACCACGTATTTCTGCGTAACCTATATCATCAAACCAATCCACAACCACACTTTGATCAAGATGCGCAGAAGTCATTCGATTGGCTACATTGCTGTTCTTTTTATAAAATGCACCTACGTGGAATTGCAAGTCACTTTTAACACTCATATCAAAACCAAGCTCATAGGCAATGGTTTTTTCAAAATCGAGTTCAGGATTGCCCATCATTTGAATACCAGGTCGCTCGCCATCCAATGTTAGGATATAAAGATCGCGGCTGGGAGGTGTTTGAACAAAATGACCATAATTAAAATACACTTTACTTTTGTCAGACAAGGGATGAGAAATACCAACACGAGGACTGACATAATATTTAGGTTTTGCCCGCATCATTGGATATTCATTATTCTTGACTGCTTCCCACATGTCACGGTCTTTGGCATAATCGAGTATTGCAGTTACATCCGGCCGGTCTGTGTTGGTATTGAAATAATCAAAACGTAAACCAATATTGGCAACCATGCCCTGAAATTCGATCTTGTCCTGAATATAAGAAGCAAACTCGTAAGGTTTAACTTTGTATCGACGAATAAATTCTTTATCAGGATCTTCATTAGGCCAATAGACTCTATCTTCACGCAGGATATCATAGTTTCCATTTACACCAAATTTTAGTTCATGGGCGGGATGAAACTGGTTTGTAAGTGCAAAATTAAAAACAAACCGCTTATTCCAGGAATCATCCCAGGTTTGATCAATACCCGCCATTCGAAAATCTGATGCATCATCATCAACGCCTAAGGAACGTGGTATATAACCGGATTGCGGATCATAATATAATCTTCCATGGAAATAGCGTCCATCCGCAGCACTGGATTGATCTGCCCGGGACAAGTTCCAACCAATATTAAAATAATTGATAAAAGTTTCATAATACAGTGTTGGTGACAAGGTATGTACCAACTTGGCACCTATCAAACTGGTTTCACGATTAATAACAGGATAATAATAGGGATAATAATCTCTCAGGGTTACACCATCATAATCAATCAATGTCTCTGTTGCCCAGGTTGCATCCAACCTACCGCCAGCTGCAGAGGTAACTGAAGAATACATACCATTAAATGTCAGCTTTATATTGGGCGAAGGATTTGATATTATTTTTAGGGAGCCCATTTTTTCATCATAATGGTCAGTCGACTGAGGATAGTCCAAAGGTTTGAATTGATATTTCGCACCGGCAAGAAAATTGGTTTTCCACGGCATCAAAGGTACTGGTCCCGAAAATGAGAGGTCAACATTATGTCCATCAAGATTACCATATTCCATGGGACGATGTCGCCATTTCCATAATTCATATGCTTCTTCAGCAGTCAGGTCATTATCCGGATTATCATCTGATAATAATTCTTCAGCATATTTATTCCATCCCATCCAAATTTTCATATCCTGATGTATTCCATCTGGTAGGTATAATGTATCTCCAACAAATGCGTTTGGGCCGTCAAGTAATCTCCATTCCCATCGATAGTCTTTATCAAATTTATCTCTACCATAATGGGGTTTGTGAGCGGGAGTAAATTGATAGTCCATTGAAAATCTGTATTTATCATCTGGATTTTTGGTAATTACATTAATAATTCCCGAGCGGGACTGCCCGTATTCGGCGTTAAACCCGTTCCGCATTACCTTGATCTCCTGCACTACACCGGGTTGAACAGAGAAAACAGGACGATTAAATTTCTTGTCCACCAACGACATACCATCTACAAAAAGACCAACTTCACGGGTATCACCAGCACGAATAGATATTTGGCCCTCAACAATATTGCCACTCACTCCGGATTGTAGCCCTATAACATTTTCAACTCGGTTTGCAAAAGGTGTATTTTGATATTCTTCCGCAGTAACATAATTTTCAGTCGCAGCAACATCAACCTGGATTTGGTCACGTCCTGCGGTAACAACTACTTCTTCGCCTTGCAGAGTAGCCTCATCCATCTGAAAATCGACTACTGATGTACGGTCAATACTGACTTGAACTTGTTGCTTGGTTATGGTATTGTAACCAATCATTGATGATGAAATAGAATAAACACCAGGCGGAACTTTGAGAATAAAATATTCACCATCAATACTAGTGGCTGCCCCCAAGCCTCCATCATACACTTCCTCCTGGCCATTTATCCACACATGTGATATTACAACATTTACACCGGGAAGTGCCATGCCTGATGCTGAATCTACTACTTGCCCCCTGATTTTGCCGGTTACAGCAGCGTTTGATGGAAGTACAAAAATCTGAAAAATCAAAAACATTATACAGCAGTACAATAAAAAAAAGTTTTTTTGCATAGTACTGTCCAAGTTTGATTAGATGTGATTTTTTATGAAAAGAAGTTTCATTTAACCGATTCAATTATGTAAAAAATTACTATACTGCAAACGGATTAAATAAAAAATGAAAGAGCTTGTATTGATTACGGCGAGACTATAAGTTACATTAATTTACATTTCATTATAGTTGTTTAGATTGTAAAGATCAAATAATATTTTTATTATTTTTAAAATTTTGCAGCTAATTAAGTAATTATTGGCTAAAAGTAAAAACCCCTGCTGATCGATCAAACCAGCAGGGGTACATTTTAATCTATATTTTCAATTTTCATTCTTGCAAAGGAATTGATCTTTCCTCTCTTACTGGTGTATGGGGATAATCGGAAACTGTAACTCATGGTTTCAGCTGGAATTCTGTATTGCTCCATGGGACGTGCATGTAAAGACCAACTGTCATTGCCACCAACTCCCATCTGTTTATAATCAATATTCAAAGTAATAAACGGACTTTTTTCGAGTTCATTTATATGTTTGGCTTTTTCCAACGTTTTCATCGTATACGGCCATGCGCTAACACTCAAATCTGTATCACCCGCGACAACAATACCATTCTTGCCTTTAACATCTGTTAATGCAATCCATCTTACACCTGTACGATTACCGTTTTCCTGAGGATAAACATATTGCCATATCATATCATCCACAGTGCCAGAATAGAGACCTACTTTTGCAGCCTGGTTGCGATCACAATAATTTTCCTGAGGGCCTTTACCCAAGAATGTCATCTCGTTAAATTGATTGGGTACTGCGGTTTGCATTCCAAAACGAACTAAAGAAGGTATTTCCCCTATTGGGTCGAGTTCAGCATTAACTTTTATATCACCACTGCCATACAGAAAATAAGTTACATGTATTCTTGTACCTGCCCCTAATGGCAACAACATTGAAGCACTAACCTTGACTACCTGTGGAGCAATTTGTTTATACTCGAATGCTCTCAATTTACGATATTCAGCAGCAACTTTCCATACAGCCTGATCATTCACCATAAATTTACCGCCACGATCATTATCTGTGGATGCACGCCAGAAATTGGGAATAAGCGGTTGAGCCAGCAGAGATTCGCCGTTATATACCAGAGATTCAAATGCGGCATTTGTTTTATTAATCTCAAATTTGACCGATTTATTCTCAACAATCAAAAAGCTATCGTTTTCTGTGGTTGTCAATGGTTTCATTGAATCTAAAGTAATAAGCTTTGCAGGCGTTGCAGGTACAGGAAGTTTAAATTGTTCAGTAGCAACAATATGTTTTTTATCTGCATAAAGTGTTTTATTATTTTGAACACATTTGAAATTCACAAATACTTCTGAATTGGGCAAAGACTCGATTTTTTGAATGGGCAATTGTAAAGTTTTACTTTCTCCGGGCAAGATATCTAATGAACCCAGACTTCCCTCTTGTGATACTAAACCGTCAATAGTAACCTGCCAGAGAATTTCCAGTTGATCCAGATTGGTAAAGTTGTATCTATTGAAAATGGAAATATAATTCTTTTCCAGATTAACCGGAGAAATAACAACCGGTTGATAAATATATTTAATTTCCCACATTGCAGGTTTGGGTGTTTGATCGGGACCAATTACACCATTACAACAAAAATTTAAATCATTGGGTTTATCTCCATAATCACCTCCATATGCCCAGTATTTTACACCTTGTGTATCGGTTTCAAGTAATCCCTGATCAACCCAGTCCCAGATAAACCCGCCAATACATCGAGGCTGAGTTCGAATGATATCCCAATATTCTTTAAAATTACCAACCGAATTCCCCATCGCGTGGGCAAATTCACACATGACAACAGGACGATTATCAGCAGCATCTGTAGCCAAAGCCTTCAACTCGTCAGGAGTTGGATACATACGACTGAACATATCCACATATAAAGGATCCCGAACTTTACCCTGTGCTCCTTCATAATGTACCAGGCGTGTTGTATCATAATCATGAATCCATGCTGACATGGCTGCATGGTTAGGGCCCATACCGGATTCATTACCCAAAGACCAAAAGATAATTGACGGATGGTTCTTGTCGCGCTCTACCATTCGTATTGCACGGTCTACAAAAGCATGCTGCCATTCTGAATAATTTGACAGCTTTCCACCAATCTCATGGGTCTCAATATTTGTTTCATCAATAAGATAAATACCATACTCATCACACAATTCATACCAATAAGGATCATTGGGATAATGGCTGGTACGTACTGCATTAAAATTAAATTGTTTTAATAATTCAACATCTTTGCGCATAGACTCGCGAGTAACAGTTTTTCCATACAAGTGATGATGATCATGACGATTAACACCATACAATTTAACTGATTTTCCATTGATCAGCAACTCGCCTTTTTCGGATGTTTCAACCTGACGAAATCCAACCTTGCAGGATTTTGCCTGTACAACATTTTGATTTTCATCAATCAGAGTCAAAACCAGAGTATATAGATTTGGTTTTTCCGCAGACCACTTTTTCGGGCTTATAATTTGTTTGTTAATTAAACCAAAAGAAACATTATATCTGGGTGGGTATTTTTCATTTAATATTCTTTCAGCGGTTATTGACGGTTGGTCCTGAAATAATGCAAGACCCAAATCATCATAAAGTTGAGCGTTTACAGTCCATTTTGATAAATCCATTTTACCAGATACTTCAGGGCAGGCAAAAATTCGGGGACGAATTTGTAAATCTGCATTAATATACGAAGCATCAAAAACAGTGCGAACTGCAAAATCATTTATATTGATCTTGGGTTCTGCCAGTAGTAATACCTCACGATGGATACCACTCATGCGCCAATGGTCCTGGTTCTCAAGGTACGAGCCATCACCCCATCGAAAAACTTTTAACGCCACCTGATTTGTACCGGTTTTCACATACTCGGTAATATCAAATTCAGCGGGTAAATGACTTCCCTGGCTATATCCAACCTGCTCGCCATTAACCCAAAGATAAAAAGCGGTTGATACACCACCAAAATGCAATACAATGCGCATATCATCCCATTCCTGTGGTACATCAAAAGTATGCAGATAGCAGCCAACCGGATTATCAATTGTTATAACGGGGGGTGTTGCAGGATAAGGATATTTTACATTAGTGTAAATAGGAGTGCCGAATCCCTGGCGTTCCCAGTTACCCGGAACTGTGATATCATCCCAACTTGAATGATTATAATCATTCTTGTAAAAACCATCAGGAGCTGATTCTACATTGGGAGAATATTTGAATTTCCAGGTTCCATCTAATGATTTAAACCAGGGTGAAGCTTCCCGATCATTTTGCAATGCACTTTTTACATCCGGATACCCATAGGATGTTGCACGCGCTTTCATTTTGTTAATACTAATGACAAGGGGATTTTCCCAATCGTTTACCGTACCGGAAAACAGATTACCAGAAAAAATTATTAGTGACAGCAAATACCAAAAGAATTTATTCATTTCCATCTCCAAAAAATTAAAAACATAGCACACATAAATAAAAAAAATTAAGAACAATCGCAATGAAAATTCGTTTTTTTTTGATAGAAATTAAATTTAAAACAGATCAGTAACAATTCTATTTGAAATATTGCTAAAATTGTTATATTAAAAACACGGGAATGAAAGGTGACCTGGTGGTGCCCGCGGGCTTCAAACCCGTTGTGGGGCGGTGTCCCCGTCCTGGGTGGGTTCGATTCCCACACATTCCCGCTTTTTTTATGTGATTGGCGAGATAAATAGAACGGAAATATTGAATCAATACCACCCGAGCTACCCTATACATAGAGAGGCAAGCATCCTGGTGTAACTATTATCCCATTAATCCCCAAAAAACACTGACTAAAAAAATCATCCTACAGGCGTTGCAACAATAAAGCCTCCGCTATCAAGCAAATCTCCATTTGCGGCATCAATCTTAATATATTGTCCACTGGTTCTACCCCATACAAAACTCTTAATATACCAACAATATGTGTATTCATTATTATTGTTTTTTAATATAGTAAAGGTAATCTCAAAAGGATCAATACTACCTGGTAGTCCATCATTCTGCGCCAACAAAACTGCCACTGAATCACTAATAGCAATGGGCATTCCCAATTTAGGATTAGCTATTCGCTCAGGTAAACTTGAACCGGATAACAAGTCACCTTCTAGATCTGTTGAAAACCTTACTGGTAGTATTGTAGTATAATCATTAATAGTTACCTTGTATTCATAATAAAAATAATAGCACGAATCACTCGTCATCCATATGCGTGGATAGGCTGTATGGCTTGCAGAATGCAAGGTAAAATACTGTTCTGCATATTCTTTTCCAACCTTATCTACAATATGAGTAAAAGCTCTGGATATTACAGAATCCGGAGCAATAACCTCTTTATTGTTTAGATTATATTCCTGATAATAAACAACACATTCCTGGCCATTCACAGTTCTGCAAATCGTATTAGCCGTTAAAGCCTGGTCATCAATTTCAGCATCTGTTTCATCGGTATTGACTGCAAAGGGTGATTTTTCTGTAGTACATGACAGTAATAATCCTATTAATAAAACCATCAAATAAAAACGAGTTCTCATGTTATTCCTTATCGTATTAGCATCATCTTTTTAGTTTCTGTATACATACCAGCATGTATCCTGTAAAAATAGAGTCCTGATGAAACAGGCACTCCCTGCCCGGTTTTACCATCCCATTGGGTAATTTGAACTCCGGGACCTTGCTTCATGTCTACACAAGTTTTCACAAGCTGTCCGTTAATATTGAATATATCGATTTTCACAGAAGCATGTTCGGGCAATGTATAGGTTATGGTGGTTACCGGATTAAATGGATTGGGATAATTATCGAATAACCGAAAACTAAGGGGTGCAGCTGATGCTTCTTCAATGGCTGTGATCAATTCATCACCCAGTTTGTAAACACCAGTTACTGCATCCGTTGCATAGATATAACCATTTTCAACCGTTACATCTGTAAATTCAGCATTATAAATGTAAAAACGTCCGACATTCACAGGATTCAGTGGGTCCTCTATATCTACAATATAAATACCGCTGTAATCACAGGCAACCAGAGCATAATGATCATATATACATATATCACTAACCGGGGCATATGGAAATTCCAGAGAGGAAACCTGAGTTGGATTCAAGGGATCAGTTAAATCAAATACCCGCAATAAATGATTATTTATATCGGCGATATAAGCATAATTATTATGTATACAGACATCCATAAAATAACCATCTGTTTCAACTGTCTTTAACAAAGTGACATTCTGCGGATCACTAACATCCAGTACTTTTAATCCATTATATTGATCAGCCAGATATAAATAATTGTTTAAAACCTGACCCTGGGAATTGTTACCGGCTGTTGGCATATCCGCAACATATTCAGGATTTTCAGGATCGCTGATATCAAGCACATCATTATAAGGTCCGCCAGTCAGATAAGCATACTGTCCATTTATGATGATATCCCCAACGGCACTATTGGTATTGGGATGATATTCCCCAACAACAACAGGATGAGCAGGATCAGAAACATTTACTACATGCATTCCGTATTCAGATTCGGCAAGGAATAAATAATCGTTTTGCATGGCCAAATCCACTACCTTGCCGGAGAATTTAATTTGAGCGATTTGAGGATCATCGGTTTGAGAAAAATCAAAAATCCGCAAGCCACCACTATTTGCTGCGATAAAAGCTATACCATCTTTGGCGATAACAGCTTTGCTCCCGTCTATTGCGGTAAACAGTCCAAGTTCACCCGGATTAAGAGGCTGTGACAAGTCAAAGATCTGCAGCTTGTCTTCCATTATCACCTTTTGTACAAACAACCTGCCGTTTGCAATGGCCTTGCTGCCAATGTATCCACCATGACTAATAAATCCCTTTAACACAGGGTAAGCTGGATCGGAAAAATCATAAATGTCTGTGCCCATAAAACCATTCGCGTAAGCCAGGTTATTATAAAACAGAGGTCTGGAATAAAGTGAGCTATTTGGTGTGGAACTAATAAATTCTGGCGCAAGCGGATCAGTCATATCATAGGTTTTTGTGATCTGATTTGAATCTGTCATATACAAATAATTATCTTTCATCCAGAAATAAAACACAGAATCAGAAAAAACAGATTTGGAAACAAATTCCATATTCTCAGGATCAGCTACATTCACACAATGGACTTTATTGTCATTACAAGCCAATAACAAATAATTGTTATAATATTCTGCAGTGAAATATGAAGATGCACCGGATAACGTACTCAACTTGACGGGATTAGCAGGATCAGAAATATTATAAACTTCCAGATGATAAGAATCGATCACTGTTTGGGTACAATAAATAAATATGTAGGGATATTGGACCAGAACACCCAAACCTCTGTCCGTTGTTTTAATGGTTGATAATTCCTGGGGATTAGAAGGATCAGACATATCTACAATACGAATATTATCATTATAAGTAACAAAAGCCAGATTATTATAAAAAGCTACAGATGAAACCTGAATATCAAATTGCTCATAGTCAACAATATTCAACGGATCAGATACATCCAAAATTCTTAATCCATCATGCCCTATTGGAAAAAATAATAGTGGTCCATTAGCGTACATTTTCAAGGTGGAAAATGAAAGATCAAATGATTTTATACGCTTTGGGGTCATTTCATCATCCAATGGCAGTACATACATTCCGTCTTCATGATCAGCCATACAAACGTAATCCTTAACTACAGCCACATCATAAGGAGCTACATCATCAAATTCCATTAGCTCTGTGATTTCAACAGGATTGGTTATATCATATATTTTCAAATGATCACCAACTGCAGCAAGGAACAGGTAATTGTCAATAAACTCGAATTTATAAGAGCTGCTAACATCCACATATTTTACGGATACTGGATTACCAGGATCAGAGACATCAAAAATCTCGAAGCCATCTTCTCCCCAGGATCCTACATAGAGATAATCACCATAAACTTTAACAATAGTAGCGGTGCGGTTTGTTATGGGAACCTCGGAGAACTGTGAGATATCTGAAGGATCTGATATATTTACAGCCTTTAGCCCCATGCTACTCTGCGGGATATACGCATAATCTCCTTTTACGGCCACCCCTCGGGTATATCCCCAGGCATTTCCACTTCCTACTAAAAGCGGATTTGCAGGATCAGTAATATCATAAATACTGAGACCGTATGTTGAAGAAGCAATATATAACCTGTCGCCATAGATTGAGCAGTCCATAGCATATACAGGTATAATTGCTGCTTGTTGGGGTTCAGTTCCATCAGTTACATCATAAATCACCACACCAGTGCTCACAGTAGCAATATACAGGTGATTACCGTTAGCAACCATTGAGACAATTTGGTCAGCAGCTTCTGTATTGGATATCAATGTCAGGGATTTCAGATCAACAACTCTCAGAAATCCACCGCTTGACATAAAAGCATAATTGTCATTTATGGCAACACTTTGACAGGGACCACCCGGCCAGTGCGCAATCTGTTCGAATGAAAAAACATTGACAGTGAGTAATAAAATGATAAAAAAACATTTTAGGTTTTTCATTGAAGTGCCCCTTTATTAAACAATGAAAAAATGGATATTAAAATGTATACAAATCCGGTAGGAATAGCAAGAAAATAAATAAGCTCACAAAAATATCTTAAATGTCAACTCCCAGAAAATGTCTTACCAGAATACCAATCACAAAACTAAATGCGGCAACTCCAAAACTGAGTCCTGCCATTTCAAAAAAGCGTTTCTTAAAAGATACATCGTCTACTACCGCAACGTAATAATTAAATAATGCAATAATCATTACTGCGACAAGCATTGTAGTTGCCAGACAAATAAAATAGTTTGTTAAAAACAAATAAGGCAATATCAACAAGGTAACAGTAATAACATAGGCCGTACCGGTATACAAAGATGCTTTGACCGGATGGCGTACCGTTTCTTCGGTTTTTGTGGAAAGATATTCAGAAGCAGCCATTGAAAGCGATGCAGCAATGCCGGTAATTAAACCGGTTAGAGCAATAAGACGGGTATTCTGCAATGCAAGGGTTAAACCGGCCAATGCACCTGTTAATTCAACCAGAGCATCGTTAAGGCCTAAAACAATTGAGCCGATATAATGCAAGCGTTCTTCATTCAGCATCCCCATTAGACGCTCTTCATGCTCATTCTCTTCCCGCATGATTTGTTCTGCTTCCGGGTAATGCGGAATGATCAACTCGTAATTGTCCTGCGCGTCTTCTTCCCCCATCTCCATCAATTTGATTGCAAAGGTAAAGCCAAATATGCGGCTTATAAAAACAAAGAAAAGAATTTTTAAGCGATTGGGTTTCACTTCTTTGCCAGAAATGGCTTTCCATTTTTTATAATGAGCCAGCTCTTCTTTGCCAATTTTTAAAAGGATTTCTGAATTTTCTTTATTTTTTACAATTTTGGATAGGCGGGTATAAATATGATATTCTGTTATTTCATTTTTTTGATAACTTTTTATCTGATCTAAAAGTACATTGTCCATTATATATTTCCTCTTTTATAATGGACAATATAAACATAATTATAAAAATATAAAACCAACAATTTCATGTAATAAAGAATATATTAGAATTTGCCGAACCGGAATGTTAGATTTACAGCAGCACCGGACAAATCAGAATTGCTGGTACCTGCAAGCTTTGTTCCTCCAACCATCCGATACGAGACTCCGGTACTGATCCTGAAAAAGGTTGCAATATTTACAGTTGCATTCACAGCCGGTTCTATTACCCAAACTTCATCCATTGCTGTGGCAGTATAACCACCCGAATCACTCCATTTTAGGCCGTCATTGTCAGCATACTCTACTACTCCACCGCCAAAAAGACAATAAACCGAAGAATGCACAAGATTGGTCGGATGGATTATATATTCCAGTTCCAGACCACCATAACCAAAATGCATTTCTGCAGGTTTGTTATTGATTTGATATTCAGGTATATCCATCGAGTTGGCAAGGCCATAACCGCCGCCACCCAGAATCAATTGATGACCAATAATCCAGCCTCCCCTGCCTCCAATGAGGACCGAATTTTCTCCCTGTATCTGGGTAAATTTCACAACCGGGCCACCAAAACCACCGGACTCAAAATGTTCGGGCAAGAGTGTTTCCTGGGAAAAAGCAGAAATTGAAAATAAAAATATGATTAATATGATGCGTTTCATGATGCCTCCATAAATTCCTTTTACAGCACCTTAAACGGGGAGAAGAGTAGAATGTTACAAAAAAAAAGCCGGATATTTTCATACCCGGCTTGACAAAATCAATATTTTTTATTTAGCAGTCAGAGCGGCAACACCTGGTAACAGCTTGCCTTCCATCAATTCAAGACTTGCACCACCACCGGTAGAGATATGGCTAAACTTGCTGCCATGACCGGATTTTTTAGCCGCGCTTGCTGAATCACCACCACCAACAACAGAAACACAATCGCCTTCTGCAATAGCTTCTGCCAGTGTATAAGTACCATTATCAAAACCTTTGACTTCAAATACACCCATAGGTCCGTTCCAAATAACGGTCTTTGATTTTTTAACTTCGGCGACATACAATTCAACTGATTTAGGACCAATATCCAGGCCCATCATGCCGTCTGCAATTGCTTCACCTTCAGTTACCTGGGGAGTTACATCAACACCGTCTGCGGGAAATTCTGATGCTACAACATGATCAACAGGCAACAACAAGGTTACGTTTTTAGCTTTAGCTTTTTCAATATATTCTTTTGCTTTTTCTACAAAATCTTCTTCAACGCGTGAATTACCAACAGCAATGCCTTTGGCTTTTAAAAAGGTATAAGCCATTGCGCCACCGATCATAAGACTGTCGACTTTTTCAAGCAGGTTTTCAATCACAAGGATCTTGTCGCTAACTTTGGCACCACCCAGAATAGCCAGCAACGGACGTTCAGGTGCATCGAACACTTTGGCAAAGTATTCAAGTTCTTTTTGCAGCAGGTAACCGGCAGCACCTTGTCCCAGTTTTTCAGGTACACCTGACATGGATGCGTGCGCGCGATGCGCAGTACCAAAAGCATCGTCCACATACAGGTCAGCATTTTTAGCAAGTCCATCAATGAACCATTGGCGTTCTTCGGGGGTCATTTTTGCGCCATCTTTTTTGCCTTCTTCTTCAGGATGAAAACGCAGGTTTTCAAGCAAGAGAACATCGCCGTCATTCATTTTGGCAACCAGTGCATCAACTTCATCGCCAACACAATCGGGAGCAAATACAACGGGTTTGCCCAACAGGGTACCCAAATGATCAGCAACGGGTTTTAATGAAAACTCGGGAGCAACCTGGCCACCGGGACGACCCAGGTGAGACATTAAAATAGCTTTACCGCCTTCATCCACAACTTTTTTTATAGATGGTAATGCAGCAACAATTCGTTTATCATCCGCAACGGTTTTATCACTAGTCAGCGGAACATTAAAATCCACGCGCATCATAACGCGTTTGCCCTTTAAGGCAAGATCGTCAATTGTTTGTTTTTTCATTATATCTCCTGAAGATATGGGTTATATAAAAAACATCAAATTTACAAGAATCTATTAATTTAATCATTCCTGATTAAAAATCAATGAAAAACAAATGCACAAATTAATATCTTTTTCTTGACATTTAATTCAAGATTAGCTATATTATTTGACGTTCAATTCACGCCGAGGTGGTGAAATTGGTAGACGCACTGGATTCAAAATCCAGCGGGAGCAATCCCATGGGGGTTCGATTCCCCCCCTCGGCACCAGAGCCTGCTTAAACAGCGGGCTTTTTTTGTTTAGATACATCCCGAAATCGCATCAATGTTCTTGACATATAACCTTACAATTTGTATAATATTAAGCATTTATCCTGAACAGTATTATTAAAAGAATAATGATCCCCCAGTAAACAGGAAGAAATATGATATTAGGCATTTTGGCACTATTTATCAGTCTTGGCTCACTTACCCTGGCAATCCTTGCGTACAGACAAACCCTCCAAATGAAAAAGATTGAGCAGTATTTCAAACTCAGTACACCAGAAGAAATGGATATAAAAATTAAACATGTAAAACAGGATTTAGAAGAACATCTTTTAAAGCTAGAACAGAGATTTAGAAATACTCGCATTGAAGCCAAAAGAGAATTGGCGAAAAGAAACATTACCGGAAGCACAGCAACAGAAATGTTATTAAAAATAGACATGAAAGAAAAAGAACAGATCAACCGGGCCCACAAGATCACCAATCGCAAAATTGAATTACTGGAATTTAAAAAGCGTCAAATTGAAGAGTTGTAGCAATCTACTATATTCTATCTATATATATTTAATTTATCCCCCCACCATCTCTCTCAGCTTGTTAACCGTATTCCAGTTTCGGGCAGTTGCCGGTACGCCCAGCAGCTTTTCCGCTTTTGCGGCGAGTTTGGATCGTCCAAATCCATCAGGTGCGTAAAAATAGAATACCTTGTCTTGCAGCTTGTAGGCTTCTGATTCGATTTTGATTTCGTCCATTTTCTCAAAATCAGCATGAGCAGGGATTTCATCCAGAAAAAAGAAACTTATGAACTTGCCGTTATCGGTTGGAAAGGGATTATTGTCAATGGCTTGTTCAAGCTCATCTGCGGTAAGGAGTAAGACCCTGGGTTCAAATCCAAATTGCTTTTGTATAGCAGAACCGATATCCCTGACAAGAGATTCTGCAGATCCTCCCTCCCAGTCCAGCACAACATTGCCGCTTTGTATATAGGTTTGAATGCCGCTGCACCCCAGTTCTGCAAGTAATGGAACAAGCGATTTCATGGGCAGTAAATTCCTGCCACCAATATTGATCCCTCTGAATAGTGCTATATATGTACTCATAAATACTCGCTTTTAATTTTCAAATATATCTACTTGATTCAATCTTATAACTTTTCTATCTAAATACATCCGTACTGGCATATTTCAATCCCGAATCAACCATCAGCGTTACAACATTGGCATCCGGGGGAAGCGTTTTTGCAATCTCTATGGCAGCGACAACATTTGCTCCGGAAGATGTCCCGCATAGATTCCTTCCTCTTTTGCCAAACGTCTGCACAAAGCTTTGGCATCATCCGTGGCAACAGGTACAATTTCATCCACAAGATCAGGTTTCCAGAGAGGCGGCGTATAACCAATTCCCACGCCTTCTATTTTGTGCGGCCCCGGCTGCCCGCCGGACAATACCGGGGATTCCGCGGGTTCTACAGCAACTATCCGGGAGTTGGGAGCATACTTTTTCAAGACTGTTGCCACTCCTCGTAATGAAGCACCCGTTCCAACACTATGAACAAACGCGTCAATGTTTTGGTAGGTCTGCTGTAAAATCTCTTCTGCAAGGGCATAATAACCTGAAATACTGTCAACATTTTCCAACTGGTTTGTCCAATACGTATTGGGTTTCATGCTCATCTGTTTGGCAGTTGCAACCATATCCTGAATCAACTTTTTGGTTGTGAGTCCGCCTTCACTAGGCACCATTGTCAGTTCAGCGCCAAAAGATTTCATCTGATTCAATTTCTCACTGCTGAAAGCATCGGAAGTAACAATTTTCAACGGATATCCCTTTGCCACACAAACCATGGCAAGAGAAATACCGGTACTGCCGCCTGTATATTCCAATATAGTATCACCGGGTTTTAATTTGCCATCGGCCTCGGCCCGTTCAATCATAGCAAGAGCTGCCCGGTCCTTCATACTGCCGGTGGGATTTTCCCATTCAAGTTTGACATATATATTCGCACAATTTTGAGGAACGACCCGATGTAATTTCAAGAGTCGGGTATTACCAATTGCGTCCAGAATGTTATTCGCGATCATGATATACCAGCTTTCTGATTTGAGAACAAACAAATATTTGATTTTTTTGTATTAGAATATATATGAATTCCCCTGGGAATCAAACATATTTTAATTAAAGAATAGCCAGGCTGTAATCGTATTACAAAGAAAACTCTGATGTTCTGTATATAGTTTAAGAATGGAATTGAAACTATTCAAATTCCGAGGTAATATATGTGTTTAAAATTTTCATTGTTTTGATTTTATAATTTTGATATTATTAGTGTAACAATCAAGGAGTAAAAATGAAACCCCGAATAATTCTATCCTTCCAATTATTGATAATCACTCTGTTAATTTTCTCCTGCAATGCTGATCGTTCCTGGCAGCATTTGTCAGATATTAAATTAAATGATGCTGTAAAACAAGCGCAGGGACCTCCATCCGAATATTGCGCCACCGTAACCTGGGGCTGGGATGGGCCCATGTCTCACAAGGTTATTGAGCGAGATCTGGATGCGCTTTATAAAAGAGGATTCCGCACCGTAACTATTGAAGCAGGGTATCGCATGGACAATGCGCCTTATCTGTCTGATGAATGGTTTGCAATGATACGGTATGCAGTGGATGAAGCCAAAAAGCGGAATATGCGCGTATGGATCATTGATGAGGGCAAATATCCCAGCGGATTTGCGGGTGGCAAATTCAGCCAGGAGCGTCCGGATCTACGTATGCAGGGATTAGGGATTGCAGAAAAATTCGAATTGACCGGAAATCAGAGTATAGACAAAAACCTGGCAGACAATGTAGTGGGTGCTGTTGCAGTGAACCTTGACAATGAAACCAGTATAATACTGGATACCAAAAACAACAAACTGCACTGGCAGGCGCCATCCGGGCAGTGGGAAATTCGTATTATCGATCACCAATTCAGAACGCCGGTTACCCGTGCCGTGAACGATTCTACAGGTGCCAAGACAAGAAAAAACTCGATGGGGAATTTACTGGATCCCCAGGCAGTATCTCAATTCATCAATTGGACCCATGAAGGATATAAAAATTTCATTGGCGACGAGTTTGGGGAAACCGTTCTGGGATTCAGAGGAGATGAACCGGATTTTGGCTACATTCCCTGGACAACAGGTATGCTGGATACATTTATAAACAAAAAGGGATTCGATGTAAAATCTTATCTGGCATCATTCTTTGCGCCAGTCCAATCAGAAAAAGAAAAACGCGCCAAAGCAGATTATTGGGATGTATGGTCAGAGCTTTTTGGAAATCACTTTTTCGGGATGCAGGCGGACTGGTGTGCCCGTAATAATGTAGAATACATGACCCATTTGAACAATGAACATGTTCTCCCCAAGCTGTTTAGGTCTACGGGTGATTTTTTCAGACCCATGCGCAAGGTACAGATACCGGGTGTAGATGCAATCTGGAACCAGGTATGGCCAGGCACTGTAGCAGATTTTGTAAAGCTGGCTTCCTCTGCCTCTCACTTGTATGGCAGACCCAGGGCACTCAGCGAAAGTTACGCGGCATATAATCCCCGTCCCAATTGTGACCAGGTATTGTGGGGTGTAAACTATCAACTGGTTCGGGGGATAAATCTGTTTGAATTCATGTTTTATGGAGCCTCTTCAAAAGGTCAGGTTAACATACGGGGCTATATGGCAGAAGAACAATTCCCGCAAGTGATGCAATACACAAACGCGGCATCCTATTTATTATCCCAAGGACGACCGACGGCAAACATTGGGATTTATTTCCCCACGCAGAGTTACTGGCTGGAAGACTGGGGTGCAAACGATATATTGTGGGACACTGCTCGCAAACTCGTAAGCAATCAGCGCGACTATGATATTGTTGATGATCAGGCATTAAGCTCGTTATTAACTTTGCAAGATGGAAAATTAATAAACTCGAGCGGGCAAGCGTATTCAACTTTTATCATCCCCGGAGTTACTGCAATTTCCAAAACATCGTTTGAGCGATTAAAAGTATTTGCGGAATCAGGAGGTACATTAATCTTTTTGAACAAGACACCTGAATTAATTATTGATAAATCCTTTATGCAGGCATCAGCACCGGCCCCGTCTAACTGGATGCAAGATTACCTGACGCATGAATTTACCCGGGAACAAATAAAAAAACTTCCTCATGCGGACGTATCACTGGACAGCAATAAACCTGAACTTTCTTACATGCACCGAACGTTTCCTGATGGTGAGTTGTATTTTTTCTTTAATGAAGGGAAAAAATCCATTACCTGTCAGGCAAGTTTAAAAGGTAGTGGAACGATTAAAGAGTTGAATATTTTAAGTGGAGTAACAAAAACAATATCAGCGACTGAAAAATCTGAAAATATATCAGAAATTAAAATGCGGTTTGACGCAAACGAAGCAAAATTCATTCTCATTGAAAAATGATAATAATCCCATGTATCATCAACTAACGCTTGACGATACATGGGATATATATCAATCTTTAACCAGCCTTACAGAAGCACCAAATCTTTTATCATACAAATTCCGATAAATAAAGGTAGCATAATAATTCATCTTTCGCATAATTGCATGTGTTTCCGTTGAATTTTCGGCACACCAGAAATAGGTTTTTCTTGACATGTAAACACAAAATCCAGACTCATAATCACGGTATCCCGCAGGAAGCGCTGTAAAGCCAAATTCATTGGTAGCATTGGTATTGGGTGATTCCCAATGGTCCCAGCCATCTTCTTTGAGTTTTGCGCCTTCAGTCGTTCCGCGTACAGGCCCATAATAATCCGCATCTTCTTTACTCATACCGGCAAACATTTCAAGCTCTTTCCAATCCTCATCTGTAGCAACATGCCAGCCCTCGGGTGCCAGATTCCGACTGTCTTCAATGGCATAAGCGTTATATAGCATACCATATTCCTCTGCAAAAGGATGGTAATTACTAAAAGCGCAAAACGCACTGCGAGTCAGGGTTGTCCATTCAGCATTATTAGTCACTTCTTCTATTGGCTCACCATTTCGATAATGGGTCGTTCTAAGATTTTGAACTGTCCACCACTGGTTGCCTATACAAACAACTTTGTAAACATTTCCATCAGTATCAAATACAATTGCGTTTAAAAAATCAAAATAATTTACTCTAGTGCTTGTTCCTTGATGCAAATCCTGAACTTGCAGTACAACCGAAACCGTATCATTGGATTCACCAAATTCATGAGAAATTTCGGGTAAAGATATAAACTCTGTATCCCAAATACCATCCCCTTCCCAATCCCAACGGTATTGCAATTCTTCCCCGTCCTCCAAATCGGTGGATTTTGAAGCATCAAAATGAACCAATTTAACATTGTCATTATCATAATCCCAATCAAATTTGGCAACCGGTGCAGTGTTTACATATACTGAATCCACAAAATCAGCCTGCCAGCCGGCACCGTCCATCACTTGTAATTTTACACTAGTATATCCACCACCTATATCAAAATTATGATAGGTTATTTCATCATGGGTCCAACCTGTATCAAAAACACCATCATTGTCCCAATCCCAACGATAATTCATATCCTCATCCAGGGTAATGTTATCTGTGGTTGGAGCAGCATCAAATTGAAATGGAGTTTCAGTATAGACGCCCATCTCGGGAGAAATAGTAAATGAAGCAACGGGTAGAGTTGTGTCATAATAAACCGTATCACAAGATGTTGTAGATATTTCATCATTATCATATCTCACTTTTAAATACACAATTTTCTCACCATCAAATTCACTAGTAGACCAGCTTTTCCGGGTAGAATACGCTTCCCATTCACCATCTAAAAAATCCTTGTTATTCGAAATCCACATTTGTTTCGCGTTCATGGCAAGTATGGTGAGATTCATATTACCCGTTGTAATATATTTGTTTCCATTATTGATATCAATTACCGGCTCAGTGTTGATACGGATAGACGCAACATTAGTGTAATTACTTTCCTGTTCATTCTCATCAAGAGCGGAAACTCTATACCAATAGCTGTTACCATTCTGAACTGTAGTATCAGTAAACGTTGTACTTTCAAAGGTCACTTGGCCTATTTTTAGATATCCAGTATTGGATTCAGCAGATCGATAAATATTATAATTTGTAATAATGTTAACGTCTACTTTTTCCCATACCAGCAATACGCCTCCATTACCAATAGAAACGGCAAGACCGAATGGGTCACCAGCAGTTTGTTTATTTTGAGTATCCAGGGGATTCAGCATATCCGGTTCGGTGGGTTTGTCTTTGCAACTCGTAAAAACGATAATAAAGGAAAATAGTATAACAACAATTTTTCTATTCATTTTTCCACCCTTTTTATCTGAACATATTAAAAATGTAATGAAAAACCAATTTGAGCATATTCTTTATTTAGCGAAAGACATATTTGGGGTTCAGAATTGTTCATTATCCCCATTGAGGTATTGCTTTCAGGCTTGGGTTCAAAAAAAGCAGCATCCAGAATATTTACAATCCAAACTCCAACTGCTGCAATGATAAAATAGTTGCGCTGGTTTTCATAACTTTCTATATCATCAAATGTAGACAACATGAGATCTCGATTTAAATTAATTTGCTCATCTGAAACTGAATTCAAATAATCTATCTTGATAACATCATAATCATCAATTGTTGTATTGTATTGACTATTGGCCCACGCTATCCCCCCTATCATTAAAAGTTCCAAAGCCGGATATATGATAGACCGTTTATTGTAACCTGAATAATGTTGACCCAATCCGGGTACTAAAGTTGAGCGCAAGACTGCACCTTTGGTTGTTTTGGGAGAAACAGATTGTATTGAATCAGTTGCGTTATCTGTTAACGGCATATCTTGCTGTTTTGAACGTTGAGAATCAACTGTCTGCGTTTTCCTTTCGGGCGCAGGTGCAGCAGAGCTTGTTTCAACTTTTTTTTCAGGTTGAGAGATACTTTCCAATTTTGATTTAACCAGTGTTGATTTACCGGGCTCTACATTTATATATTGATAATAACTTTTAAATCCTTTCTTTTTGATCGTGATCAAATGTTTTCCCGGAGTAATCAATTTGTCATTTACAGGTGATTTATCAAGATAAAGATCATCAATATACACATCCGCATCAGCGGGTTCTGACAATACTGAAAAAGAACTCCACTTTTGCAAATCTATAATCAAATCATTAATAAATTCACCGGAAACGGTCACAGTGCTGATATAATCAACATAACCTTGCTTACGAATTCTTATCAAATGCTCACCGGCATCGAGCCTGCTGGCTAAAAGAGGAGAAACATCATGGTCTTCATTATCAATAAACACCTCTGCTTCTGCGGGTTTGGTAAGAATTTTCAAACTGGGTTTTATTTCATCCAGTTGCAGTCCAATTTTCTTAAATTCATCCGCTTGCAGGTAAATGGGAATAGATGCGGAAAAAGACTCTTTTTCAATGCGGATAAAATGTGCACCTGCCTGTAAATCTTTGACAGTAGCCGGGGTTTTTAATGATGTATCTTTACCATCAATGTAGATACTGGCCTGAGATGGATTTGAATTTAAATACAATGTTCCCTTGCCTTTAATTTCAGTATCAACAGCTCCTCCGGTGGGTAATTGCCAATCTGTTAATCCTGCCATTTCTCTGGCAATTTTTTTCAATTCGTAATCCAGCATAGATTTATCAGGATTATTAAAATCAACAGAACTTTTCATCATAACTTTTGAATTTTCAACATCTATCATTTTAACAGTGAGTTCAAAATTCTCTTTATCCTTTTTGATCGCTGCACCAATTACACGTTCTGCCTGAACAATTTTGCCCACATTTACAAAACAGTCAGTATCATTACATATTGTTGAAGGACTAATTCCATTTTGTTGCAGAATACTAGATCTATCGTGAACAGACATAACATCAAAGCGTTCTGTATTCTGCAATTCAGTGATGAAAATCTCATCAATTTTAGAAAAATCTGATTGCTTTACATCAGTTAAATCAAAATCCATTATCAAAAGTTGAGGTTTGATAGCTGTTTGAGCAAATGTGGTAACAAAAAGGAATAGCAAATAGATGATAATTTTTTTCATGATCACCTCAAATTTTACAATTGAATGAAAAAGATTATACATCATTCAAGATTAACCCAATGACAGAATATCTGTTAATCGTAAATAATGATTTATGTTTTATTGTAATAAATTTAAAAATCTAACTGATAGAATTAATATTTATATTATACTGCAAATTTGTAATGAATTATCAAAATTAAAACAAATTACTTTTGGTCGAAGTAGCAGTCATAATAAGCATATTGAATTTTCAGCATTGGATGCGCCCCAAAGTATAAAACAATGTATACAATTTTAACAATACTGTCAAATAAAAAATCAATACAGTAAAAATTTTAACAATTTAATCTGTTATAATAATATTAAAAAAAGAAAACCCGGAAATGAATCCGGGTTTTAAAAAATTATTCTACATACAATTTTACAGGACCGAACAATCCGGCATCATAACAGGAATCTGGCGGTGTGCCCACCCATCCCCATGTACGAAGTTTTCCCAGATCGTCTTTTAGACCCATTTCGTTAACCATTAAATTTCCAACTCTTATGCATAGTGTATTTTTACCCTGTTTAATGGGCGTTTTCACTGTAAATGTAAAAGGCGGCCATAAGCGTTCACCAACTTTTTCGTCATTTACCCAAACTTCAGCCATATGCAAAACTTTGCCCAGATCTATTTGCAATATTGAATCTTTTTCAGCAACATTAAAACTTGTCTCATAATCAACAAAACCGGTAAATCTTCTTAAACCCATATCAATCCATGAACAAAGTTGTCGGTTACTGGAATTGTCACAATAAAAGACAGCGGGTTGTGATAAACCGTTTTCACCCATATAATTTTTAACAACCAGCACCTTTGCATCAGTGGGAATTGCAACCAGATTATTTTTGGCTTTAATTTTTTTACCATCAACAAACAATTCAGCTTTTTTTGACAAACCATAGAGCCGGCAGGCTTTTGCACCGGGAGGTATTCCCATTCGCCACCATAGAATGCCTGTTGAAGGAACCAACTTTTGCGGATCCCGCATTTTTGAGATTTCTAACATTTGCAATTCATTTGCCACAAGGGGTTTTCCCCATGCCGCATCATTAAAATCCAGAGTGTGCCATCCTGGCATCTCTTTGTCTGATTCCTTCCATGTAGAATCTGAAAGAATTTCAATGATTGACCCATTTTTCAAGAGAATTTGTCCTTGAAATAACATCCAACCAAATCCGGGTCGGTTGGTTGCTTCTACTGCTATACAATTTTTTCCCTTTTGTAGAAAAGGTGAAATATCATGAATATCTGCATCCCTCATACTGCTTGAAAGAATACCGGGTTCTATAGCAGTTCCATTTACCCAGAAACGCACACTATTATCAGCATTTATATTGATGAGTGATTTTTCCACATCATCTTTTAAATCAAGGTTATATCGATAATAACGTCTAGTGTCAGCAAATGGAATATATAACATTTTTGCACGCCAGGTATCGATAAACCGTGTTTCACCCAGGATATTAAGATTACGCCAGTTTGAATCATCAAAATCCGGTTCCAGCACATTCGGTAAATTATTTACATCTAGAGAAATAAAAGACTTGGCGGATGTTACCAGTACCGAATCTGTTTCAGGGAACGAAACTGACCAATTGCTGCCAAGATTAATTTCTTTCTTCTCAATTTCTTTTTCAGCAAATTGGGCAAATTTTTCAGCAGGGTCTAGAACTACCCAATATGCTTCATACGGTTGCAATATCAGATCAACGTTGACCCGGTTATTAATTATATTTGAAGATACATTACGTATAGCACCCGTTTCACAATCCCAAATCTCTGCTTTACCGGAACCATCTCTTAATAACAGTGAACAGTTTTGTTTCTGTTCAGTACTGTTCACCATCCAATAAAAATCTTTACCACCTATTTTACGATGAGAAACCAATAATGGGAAATCACCGGATTGTATTTCAACCTGTGGTGTGATTACATTCTTGATTTTTGCGGGGAGCAGGTTAATATTTTCCGGTTCATTTGCCAAATCAATTACAGAAGACAAAGAAACCAGTTTCTCAAATTGGGAAACAATAACAGGATCATTTGCACCAACCTCAGGAGATCCTTGTGGTAAATCACCCAATAAAACAACCGTTCCTCCACTATTGGCAAAATCGAGTATTTTTTGAGCTGACGTTTGAGACAGAATAAACATTGGCGGTAAAACAATAACAGAAAAATCATGATCAGCAATACTCAATAACGGGGAAACACTTTTTTGCGCAGATTGTGTAATGGTTGCCTTTTCTAAATAATATTTATCGGCAATCAAATAGTCCAGACGGGAATCTGAAAGGACTTGCATCGCATCCGAATAGGTATCATTTATTTCAATTACTTTATCCGGCCATTCTTTACCATCATGACTGGTAAAATATCCTTCAGATAATGCCCAAGCACTTTCGAGTGGATTTACTAGCAAAATATCCGCAACCAATTGTCCTTGCCGGTTAACAAATGAAGCACGACGTGCAAAATCAGTCCAAAGATGCAGATAACGCCAATATGGATTTTCAGTATACCAGTCAGCAGGATAAGGAATGGTTTCAACTTTGCGATTCAAATTGATACCATGAGGCACCGTATGGGTTATACCCCAAGCGGTTACTGCGTTTAGAGTCTTTTTCATTTGAACCGGTGTTTGCTCCCAACCGGCTACTCCCATCAACTCGCTCATAAAAGGACGATCTTCAAACTCACAAACGGATTGGGTTTCCTTGAAATCATGAACCTGTTGCGATTTCATTTGTAAACAATCGTTACCAGGAAGTGATACCGCACGCTGTGAACGCATAAAATCGCCAACTGCACGGGTTTGAAGCATTAAATCTTCTTCCCACAAATTAGAGATATAATACATATCACGATCATTTAACCAATTGCTGAGTCTGCCAAGAAATTGTGTGGAATAGATATCTGACACAACATCAAACCAGTCATATCTTGCTTTTGCCCAAATACCGTTTTCATCCTCCTCTGTAAGCAAAGGCATCCACAAACAAATATCTCGGTTTTTCATTTCCATGTAGCGTACAGGCAAATAGTCAGACCATGCCATTTGCCAACCATAATCGCCCTCATTATCAACAAACACACCGGGAATTGAATTACCCATTTTATCTTTTAAATATTTTTCATAGGACTCGTGAGCAATGGGAATAAACATATCCATCAATTTGGGATCCAAATAATTTACCTGACCATTGTCTACACCAGGATGGTGAAATACTGAATAAGAATAAACTACCCATTTACCTGTCGGAACATTCCAGTTAAAAGAACCATCCTCTCCAATAACCCGGAGTGTGTTGGCAATAATTGTATCTTTATCATTTAATTGAGCAGCAACTGTAAACTTGTTATCAGGCAAATTGACATCTTTGGGGCCTTGAAAAACCTGACGTTTCCAGGATAAGGATTGGGAAGCTAACTCGGGATGTTTTTCCAAAACCCGCCCAGCTGCCTGACCACTAGGCCACCAGTACTCGTCACAATAACCCAGTGTCATATCCGCCTTTTCAGCATTGGTCAACGCAGCGGAAAAACAATCGAACCATTTTGGAGATAGCCATTCTGCTTTGGGTAAGGATGGATAAGGTTTATCAGGAGCATCGCTATGACGTGGATGCGCATAACCCGGATTTAAATGCTGCGTTGTCATTTCTTCAGCCATTGATTCAGCTACTGAAACATCCAGAGTATCATCCCAGAACCAGAATGCATGCGGAGCATACCATAACGGTGGTTGTTCAAATTGCTGACGGGTCTGAACATAATTATACTTTTCCTGCCATTCAGCAGCAAACAATGAGAAATTAGCACTGATAAAAAACAAGAATAAAGTAAAAATCAATAATCGGGGACAATTTCTGGAATCGCGACAAAGGAATTTCATAGGGAGCCTCATTTTGGATTTCACAACAAAAATGCAAAACTATCGTTTAGGGATTTGTAAATTTTGAAATGCTATTTAAATTATAAAATAAGAGAATCATGTCTAAAGAACAATGATTATTTTTTCAGTATAATCCTTGTTCTTTTACAATAAATGTAGAAAAGTCTTTACGGTTTTGGGTCCCAATCCAGCATTCCGTATTGCCGCTTCCAACTGTTTGCAATGACCAAAAATTGATCATATCCGTTTTGACGAATGAATTTTATAGATTCCTGGTATTTCCTGTATTTGTAGCCTTTTTTGCTGAACCAGGATTGAATTAATTCACAAGTATACAATTCAGAACAATCTGCACACGTAGCTAATTGTTTATCTCTAAAACAGCAGAGTTTCATTTCACATCTGGCTTTATTTATATCCCGATTGCCATCAGCATAACCCAATTTGCATCCATTACATTTCGAATTGATATACTCTGGGCAGGTTTTGCAAAAAGCACCACAACATCCGACAAATTGAACAGAAAAGATCAATACGCTCCTACCTTTTAAAATATGGATAATTGGCAGGTACCTGTTTTCCATCGGTAGTCATTGTTGTTGTAATATCATAACTGCTGCGCTGCCAGTAATAAAATGTACCTGTCTCTGTGCCAACCAAAAGATCAGGAATCCCATCCTGATTCCAGTCAGAAACAACAGGACCATCAGTATGCCCCATAAGGGTTCGGGATAATACCCTTCCCATATATTGCAGGACCATATTACCATCCTGATTCCCCATGTTTTTCATCCAGTCAACCGCAGGTTTGGATGAAACAATCAAATCATCCAGGCCATCACCATCCCAGTCAGCAAATGTTATTTTTAAACGACCGCTACTGGAACCTGTACGCTGATTCAGCAAAATGGGTTCGCCAGAAGGATAAACAAATCGCCGTTCAGGAGGATTAAGCTGCAATGTACCGTCCTCATCACGATACCGCATATAAACTGCAAGATATCCCTCATGGTCCAACATTACAAGATCATTGAGACCATCCTCATTAAAATCACATACCAGTGGTGATGTTCTCCATTGTGCAAGCAATTCATTGTCCTGTGCCGTTCCGGGTACCCATGCCGGCCTTGAAGGACCTTTTTCTCCCCATTGTACAGTAACAGGTTGCGGTTCTGCCAGATTGGGGGATGTGCGTGTACCGATATTTTTAAACCACAAGAGATTCCCATGGTGATGATTCACCAAAATATCAGGCAGAGCATCATGGTCCCAGTCTGCAACATCGACCGTAGTGTATCCCCATAACGCTTCATCAGGAATAATTCGAATAGGTTCATCATTTACAGTCAGCAATTTGGGAGCATCCCAAACCGGAACCTTGCCACCCAGATTTTTGATAAAACCAATGTGTCCAACACCATTTCCACTTATGATATCAGTTAATCCATCGCCATCCCAATCAAAAACACGTGGGGCAGTCAATGCACCAAAATCAACATACCTGGCCTCCTGTTGAAAAAAACGGGGTGGTTCAAATTGCAAAGCACCATCCCCTGACTTGCCCAAATTTTTCAAATAAGAGATTTTACCATCTTCATCTCCGGCAATGAGGTCAACAAGACCGTCTTTATTCCAATCTATGGCAGTTGAATGAATCGTAGCACGAGATTCCATACAAACAGGATTCCCATTAAAGGTAATTATAACACCTTCGGCAAAGCGATATTTTTGTGGTGTTCCTATATTATCAAAAAATTTAAACTGTTTGTCAACCTGACCAATTGCAATATAGTCCACATCTCCATCATTATCATAATCAGCAAAGGTAGGTTTAATAGAGAGTTTCGCTGCCAGAGACTCTCCGTTCTGTTTCAAAATTTCTATTGGATCCGCAAAATCCGGATTAATGTTATTGGTTTTATTTTTGAAATATAACAACTGGGAATGTTTGGGGAATTTTTCAAAAGCTTGTTGTCTCTGCAAAGAACCTACACCACGCAGGGTTGTTATATGCGGACTGGTAGCAGCACACAACAGATCCTTGATACCATCTCCATCAAAATCTATCAATAGCCATTGGGTTAATTTAAAACTGTGCAAATAATCATATCCCTTATCGGGTAGCATAATCTCATTCACATCCCAGAAAACATTCTGTGGTACATTACGATATATCAAAAGTTTTTCGCGTACATTATCCGGGGTGATTACATGCGTTCCACCGTTCAAGGTTGATACCTGGAACACACTTCCATCAGAGCCCAAGCGTCTTCTTTCATAGGAAACTTTCATTGCCCGCCTGAAAACCGGCATTTCCACATTTCCACTAATATTCTCAAAATAAAATATTCCGGATTCTGCATAACTACCCGATTCTGAAATCAATAAATCCGTATCTCCATCACCATCAAAATCCATTGGCATGGGTAAGGCTTTAAAACCAGCATCCAGATCAACCAGTAATCCCGGATTATTATACTCTAATTTACACAATTCATCACTATATTGAACTGTGTTTGACAAATCTTTTGGGGCACAATTGAATAGATATATGGGCAAAACAAGCATTAAAATTTTTTTCATAAAAGCCATCTCTAGAATACTAGATAATTAAATCAATTAGATTTACAAAATTTCACTTATAATCCCTGGATCATTTTGAACAATTTGAAAAACATATATATCACCATAATGATTATTAACACAAATCCAAACAAAGCAAAAACATTTTGTGTTGTAGTATTTCTTAAATTGCCCATTACCTTTTTATTATTGGCAATTAAAAACAATCCCAGTCCCACAGAGGGTATTGCCAGCAAGGAAGATGCCTGGGCCATAACCAGAGCATAGACAATGTTTCCTCTAAAAAAAACAGCTATTGTCATACCAATTAGCATAATGACAGCTGACAATATTTTAGGTACTTTATCCTGCATGGATCGCCCATATCCCAGACTGTCTGACAAAAGACCGCCACCAATAACAGCATTTACTAACAGTGAAGAAAACGCTGCGGCACACAATCCCAAACTGAAAATATATTTAGCAGAACTTCCAAACAAGGATTCAAGTTGAATAGCCATATCCCCTGCCGTTGCAACGGTAATTCCCTGGGGTTTTAACGCAGTTGCTGAAGTTATGATAATAAAGCTTGATATTAAACCTAATACAGTTATGCCTGCGATTGTATCACGCATACTGGCTTTGAGATCTTTGAATTTCCATCCTTTATTGCTTACCAGATATGACTGGTATATACAAGCATTCAAGCTAAATGTTGTTGCAACCAGTGCGGCGATTTCATCTAACTGACGGGTTTGAAATGAGAAAGGATTAAATCCTTTCAAGACATGAAAGAGGTGGGGTTTTACAAAAAACAAATTGGTTATAAAAGCCAGGATCATGATCATTACTAGAACCATCATTAATTTTTCAATAATTGAATATACATTTTTAGCCCAAAATAAAAGGACCAAACCCAATGGCGTAAAAACAAGAGGCCAGATAAATGTTCCAATACCTGTTAATCCCTGCATGGCTGTGGCTATGCCCAGATTATTGCCAAATTGAAAACTGGCAGCTGCCATAAAAGCTGAAATACCAATGAGTATAGTAAATCCTTTTCCGTATTCACTTTTAATTGTTTCTAAAATAGAACGATCAGTTGCAATTGCAAATCTTGTACTCATGGCAGTAAATGCACCCATGCTAATCGCAGCTATTAATATGATCCACAATAAAGCGTATCCATAAACTGAACCAATTCGCGAAGCAACTGCTATACTACCGGGTCCCAGAACGACTGAAGCAGTGATGAATCCCGGACCGATGGATTGTACAACTGCCTTGATTCTTTTCATTTTCATATCCCTGAAAAAAATAATTTTGATTGATTACAAAATATAGTAATTATTTAACAATATACTAACGATTACGAGAAATTTTTGATTAATGGGAACAAGTAGATGAAATATAAAAAATACAATTAAAAGCTTTTTTATAAAGTTAAAATAAAATCGCTTTGGAGGGATTTTCTTTATTTATATTTATTAAAAATTTCGTTCCACTATCATTCTCTACTGTCAAGTTTCCACCAAGTTGTTTCGTCAACATATAAATTAAACTCATGCCTAATGAATCAGATTTCTCAATATCAAAATCATTTGGAATGCCAACACCATCATCCTGTACTGTTAACTTGCAATCTGTTTCATTATGCAAAACCAGAGAAATATTTATTGCACCTTTATCGCCATTAGGAAAAGCATGTTTGAACGCGTTACTGATCAATTCATTTAACAATAATCCACAGGGAATGGCTTGATTTATATCAAAAAATACATTTTCTACATTAATTTTATATTCAATATCCTTCAAGGGAGCAAATGAATTTTTAAGATCTCTTGTTAATCTTTCGATATAATATTTCATATCAATACAAGCCAAATCATCTGATTTATAAAGTTGTTCATGTACCAATGCCATTGAGTATATACGGTTCTTGCTTTCATTAAAAACTACGGCGATTTCACTATCATCAATTTTGTCCGATTGTAAATTCAAAAGACTGCTGATAACCTGAAGATTGTTTTTCACTCGGTGATGAATTTCCTTTAATAAAACCTGTTTTTCTTGTAAATCCTGTTGAATTTGCTCTGCATCTTTTTTTCGTTTTGTAATATCCATTGCAGTAAACACAACACCGTGTGATATATCTGATATTTCAATGGGGGTTGAACTTAGAAAAACATCAATTATTTTTTCATTTTTGCATTTCATTTGTGTTTCAACACTCCCGGTACCTTTTTCCTGAATTTGCTTATATTTTTCTCTGCCAACATATTCATAATCTTCTTTTGATTTATAAATAATACTTGCATTTTGGCCGACAAGTTCTTCAGTTGAATAACCAAGCATTTCACAAAAAAAGTCGTTTACTTGCAAGATTTCTCGATTTACGGTAACACCAATCCCAATGGGAGCTGCACGGAAAATACCTTCCATTTTTTGGTTATTTTCTCGCAAATATTCTTCAATTTTCTTTCGAGCACTTATGTCTTGTATGGTACCAATAACTTTGGTAGGGTTATTATCTGAATCAAAAAACAAATCAGCACGTGAATAGATAATTATTTCTTTACCATTATCAGCTCTTACTACTTTGTATTCGAGTTCATAATGTTTATTAGTTGTAATTAAATCAACCAGTGCTTGATGAACCCGTTCCGTATCCGGAATACAATCTTCAACAGCTTTTAAAGATAATATCTGATCCGGATTTGTTTCAAGATCCAGAGGTATTCCATAAATTTTAAAAGCTTCGACAGAACCCCAAATACAGTCATTAATTATATCATACTCCCAATGACCAATTTTAGCTATTCTTTGGGCTTGTATCCACCTGATTTTTGAAATTTTTTGCTTAATTTCTTCATTAAATCGATCTGTAATATCATGATAACTGACCAATATCCCGTCGATGTTTGGATCATGTAACAAGTTGTTCGCAATGAATTTGACCCATTTAAAAGTTCCATCTTTTAAATTATACCGACAAATATATTCTTCAATTGCACCTTTTTTCGATTGTATTTTTTTGATAAATTCAATTGTTTTATCATGATCATCCGGATAGATATAATCTAAAGCATGTCTACCAATCGCCTCATGAGCATTCCAGCCAAACCACTTTTCAACATTAGGGCTGCTATATCGTATAATAGCATCTTTATCAATAATTACAATGACATCAGAAATATTTTCAAGCATTGCTGAATGCTTACGTTGATTCTTTTTCAACTCCTCTTGAACATGAACTCGATCAGAAATATCAATGGCAGTTGCAGCCATAAATTCAGGTTCACCCATTATATTGTTAATAACCATACCATTCATTAGCATGGGAAATGTATGACCATCTTTATGGGTATGCCAAATTTCGGTAATATCAAAATACCCTTTATTTTTTATTGATTCAATTGTATAATAAACCGGATTTAATTGATCTTGATTATGTAAAACAGACAGGTTTTTCCCCAACAATTCATCAGCATTGTAACCATGTATTTTAGCAAAGTATTCATTAACATAAACCAGATTGCCATCCATATCACTGATAGCATTGCCATGCATTGCATTATCGGAAATGGTTTTAAATTTTAAAACTTCTTTTTCAACAATCGATCGTTTTTTTAAAACCAGTGAAATAAAAAAGCCAAAGAGGGTAAACAATAAAAAAACCATTGTTCGTTTAAAGATTTCAATAGGAGGAATAGATAAAATAAACAAATCCAGAAAGGGTTGCTTGTAAAAAAAGTAATAATCAATAAAACTGTCTGCTATCCAGAAAACTATGCCAAAACAAAAGCTTGATAAAACGATCTTGAAACCCGGTTTCATATCCACTCCCTGGAACCGATATTCAACTACCCATATACACTCTATAAAATTAAAATACAAATTATACAATACAACACAAGTATAAACTTTTATTTTTTAGTTCAATACGTATATAGCAAGTTCAGAACCCCAAAAAAGGGGAAAAATAATTAACGACCAGTAAAAGGTGTAACAACCTTTAAGGTTTCACCTGTATCTTCCAGTTCAAAAAGTCTGGGTTGCGCATCCCGGTTATTGGGTGAATGTAATACCATCATCAGTTTGCCGTCAAATGTAGTAAACAGCATACCATGACCGCCATCCTCACCATACAAAGGTTCTTCCTGTTGCTCCCAGGGACCTTCCAGCTTGCCTGATGGTGAAATAGCAATACCACACGTATATCTGGTATATCCACCGCTAGTCCAGATCATATAAAGTTTACCTGTCTTGCCTGTATAGAGGTAAGGACCATCAGTCACATGACATCCATATTGCTGGGATTTTTTACTCCAGACAGCATCACTACCATCAAATAGACGTTTAGGCTCACCTATAATTTCTGACAGATCTTCTTTCAGCTGTACATATTCCACAGTACCATCTTTGATTTGTACCCATTCATGACAAAATACCATAAAAGGAGTGCCATCCTCTTCCCAAAGAGTGCCATCCAGAGTCATCATATCTGGTGGAAGTGTAGAACGATTTTGAAAGGGCTTATAAGGCCCCATGGGAGAATCAGCCACAAGTATCTGAGATCCGCGGGTAACTCTTGGTAGCCAGTCACGCCATTGTTCTGGGAACTCGTTATTGGTATTAAAAGTGAGAAAAAGGTAATATTTCCCTTTGTATTTATGCAACTCGGGTGCCCAGATACCACGAATTTCAATATCCCCCCAAATATCATCAGGAGCCTGAAAAATTACAGTAGGTCCATACCAGTTTTTTAAATCCTTACTGGTGTATACTCTAACACCATTGCGCCATGCGGGCCCAATCATATAATAAGTTTGCGTTGCATCGTCTGCTAAAATACAGACATCTCTCATTTTTATATCATCAAGATTTATATTCTCTGCCTTGGGTTGTGCTAAAAGGATAGAATACAGGATTAAACTCAATACAAATACTTTTCTCATCTCAAACTCCAAAATATCAACTCTAATAAATCTATTTTGTTGGTGGTAAAAGATCAATAAAAGTGGTTTGATCACGATCACATGTGATCTCGCCATTTTTGTATAAAAGCTCTACAACCTGAATGGAGCTGCGTCGTTTTTGATACCAGTCACTACGGGGTATAGAATCAACTCGTCCCGGATGGGTAAAATAGAACAAATAGGCTCTACCATTATTTACAACGACATCCGGATGCTGGCCATTTGCACCATCATCTTTTCCTGTACCCTGTCCCTGGAGTAAATTTCCGGGCATGCGTTTCCAGTCAAGCAGATCATCAGATTTATAAAGTGCAAGACCATCCCATACATCTGTAACCATCCAATAGGAATCATGCCATGAAAAAACCTTGGGGCCTTCCCCACTCTGGTCACCAACAGCCTTGCCTTTATCTTCCCAGGTATCAAGATCTTTGCTGTCTGCATAATAAATGGATTTACCGTCAATCTCGTTATTGTACCACATACGCCAGGTTCCATCAGGTAATTGAAAAACACATGCATCTATAACCTTTTCGTTAACCAGATTCAATCGGGACTCTAATTTCCAGTCGATCATGTTTGTACTGGTAAGATGTTCAATATAACGGGGATGGTCCCAATTTTTAAAAATACCGGGTACATAAGTAAGGTACATGTGGTATATACCCTCATGCTCAATAACTTCCGGTGCCCAGTGGGTATCTTCATCCGTACGTAAAGGGATTTTACATGTACCCCTGTATCTCCAGGTGGCTCCATTATCAAAAGATTCGGCAAGACCAATACGTGTACCATGTACCCAGGTTACTCCGGTTTCCCCTTCGGCTTTTGCTCTACGATTGGTATAAAACATGAACCATTTTTGTTCCTGCTGGTTCCACAATATAACCGGATCAGCAGCACCATCAAAAATGGGATCACGATACAATGGTTTTGGCGCAGGTTTACCCTTGTTAACAGGTTCATTTTTACAAGATAAAATAGAAATCATAAAGATAATTAGCAGGAAAGTTAACTTTTTCAAAATCCCTCCAACTGAAGTGTTTTCATAAATGAATTAAATAAAAATAATCATTTAATTGTATGAATGCAATAAATGAATCAATAAATCACATTTCTGATGGAATCCAGATTGTAAATAATTTTCTCAAATATGTGCCAATATTTATACTTGACTCATGATAACAAATTGGCTATTTTAAATACATATATCTGTGTGCAATCAAGATGTTCTTATACAAGAAATTTAAATTTTTATTTTATAAATAAATATCTGGTTCTTGTTTTCTTTTAGACAAATCATTGGCATTAAACCATATTACAGGGAGTCTATAATGTCTGAAAAATCAAATATGGCACGCAGAGAATTTTTGGGGCAAGGAACAAAGCTGGTTGCTGCTGCAGCAGCAATGGGGTCTATAAAAAACGCTCAAGCATCCACAGAAAAAACCCGAATTGCATTGATTGGAACCGGTTCACGCGGAAGCGAAACCTGGGGACGCAGATTGCTACAACAATTACCCGATCATATTGAAATGGTTGGTTTGTGCGATATAAATCCCAAACGGGTAAAATATGCACAAAAATACATTGATACCAATGCGCCGCTTTACCAGGCCAAAGACTTTGAAAAAATGGTAAAGGAAACCAAACCGGATACGGTTATTATAACAACACCCGATTGTTTTCACGCACAATATGTTGTAAAAACTTTGGAACTGGGTTGCAACGCCATGTCTGAAAAACCACTAGCGACAGAAGCGGAACAAGGCCAAAAATTACTGGATGCAGAAATTAGAACAGGTAAAACCGTTACAACAACCTTTAACGCACGCCATTCAGCATATGCCGAAGAAATTAAGAAATTCATACTTTCCGGAGAAATGGGCAGAATAATTTCTGCAGAATATCATGAATATCTGGATATAGATCATGGCGCAAGTTATTTCAGAAGATGGCATGGCAAGGCAAGATATTCCGGTTCTTTGCTCGTTCACAAGGCATCACACCATTTTGATCAAATGAACTGGTGGCTGGATGCTGAACCTGTCGAAGTTCATGCCTTTGGTAAAGTCGATTTTTACGGCAAGAACAATGCGTTCCGTGGACGCAATTGCAGAAACTGTCCTTTTACAAGCAAATGTAAATTCTACTGGGACATTACTAAAAGTAAACGCATGGTTGACTTGTATGTAAACAATGAAGATGCTGACGGTTACCTGCGGGATGGTTGTGTTTGGGACAATGATATAGATACCTATGATTCAATGACAGTTGAAGTCAAATATAACAGCGGAGTCATATTAGCGTATACTTTGAATGCTTATGCTCCTTATGAAGGGCAATCTATTCATTTTAATGGTGAAAACGGCAGATTGGATATACGCAATTTCCAGAGACAAGCCTGGGATGTTGAATATGATACAGAATTGCGCTATTCTGAAAGTTTTGGTAAATCCCGTAAATGGACTCTGCAAGAAGGAGAAGGTGAACACGGTGGCGCTGATGCAAAATTGAAACGATTATTATTTGTACCGGGTGAAACCGATCCCCTATCCAAACTGGCAGGCAGCCGGGCTGGAGTTATGTCTAGCCTGATTGGAATTGCAGCAAGAAAATCCATTCAAACGGGTGAACGCATCAAAATAGCTGATCTGGTAAACATCCCATTGAAATGGAAATGGTAATTGATACTAATACAATTGTATATATACGAGGTTGGAAAATGACTAAAGAATTGAGTCGACGCGGTTTCATCAACAAATCCGCTTTGGGTGTTGCGGGAGCGGTTACTGCCATGAGCGCAAAATCATACGCTAAAGTTAAAGGCGCAAACGACAGGATCAATATTGGTTTTCTCGGTTGTGGTGCACGCAGCAGAGGTCACCGCAGTATGGTTGAAACATCAACAAAAGATAAAAACCTTGGCGTTGTTGCCGTATGCGATATCTGGAAAAACAACAGGGAAAAAGCAGCGGCAGATTGTAAAAAAAGATTTGATACGGATGTAAAACAATTTCAATATTCTGAAGATATGCTTGCTATGAAAGATTTGGATGGCGTCATGATCGCCACCGGTGATTTTCAACATGGCTACATCCTGGCAGAGGTCGTTCAGGCTGGCAAAGACTGTTATTGTGAAAAGCCCATGGCGTTGGATATTGAAGAAGCAAAGTATGCTCGAAAAGCGGTATTAAATTCAAATCAAGTTGTACAAATGGGTTCTCAATGGGTTTCTGATCCCTATCATCTCAAGGTCAGAGAGATTATCCGTTCAGGAAGATTGGGAGAAATATCCAAAGTGGAACAATGCTGGAATGACAACAACCATCGCTGGCATGAACCCGGTGATCCGGACGTTGCTGCAATTCGGGAAGAGGATACGGATTGGAACAGATGGTTACTGAACAAACCCTATCAACCCTTTAATCCATGGGCGTATTTTGAATTCAGAATTTTTAGGGACTATTCAGGCGGCATTACCAGTCAATGGATGAGCCACGGTATTGGTTTGGTCCACTTTTTTATGGATACCGCAATTCCGGATACCATGGTAGCAAGTGGCGGCATTTTCTCATGGCCGGACATCCGGCAAAATCCGGATACTTTTCAGGCTCTGGCAACATATGAAGATCAGAATTTTCTCTATTCATACAACTCGACTTATGGCAACTTGTTTGGCGATTACTCGGTAATTCGCGGAAAAGAAGCAACGCTCTTTTCGGATGGTGGTGAAGGAAGTCCGCGTTGGTTCTTGATTCCTGAAGGCGGAAACAAATCTGGTCGATATCGTTTTTATGAAGGCTTTAAAGAGGCAGTACAAAATGGTCGTGCAGAATTGGTTACCATAGAAGGAAACAATAATGTACCACCACCTTCCCAAAGTGATGACAGCAAACCGCATCTGGATAATTGGATTGATTGCATGCGTAGTAGAAACTTTATGACCAATGGACACATCCATACGGGATTCTGGCATTCGGTTGGCGCTGCAATGGCAACACAGGCATACCGTACTGGTAAAAAATTATATTGGGACCGGCAAAACGAAGAAATTACAGATATACCTCCGGCAAGTTTGTAGTATAAAACAGAGGTGACAACATGAATGATGAAAAATTAGCAAGACGTGATTTTTTCTCCAGAACCGCCAAATATACAGCAGTAGCCGCAGCCGCGGGCATAATAACCCAGCCAGGTGAATCTCAGGCTGCAGAAGAAAAAAAGGATTTCAAGATCCCGGATTTCATTATTGATTCTCATATCCATTGTGGCAGCAATGATCAGTGGGTCAGAGATATGGTGACCAACTATAAGCCCTATAAAGCCATGGCATGTGTGCTGACCTGGCATAAAGATATGCAGTTAATGATAGATGCCATGAAATCGCACCCCGAAATTTTCATTGGGTATGGCCGGGTAAACCTTGATGATGTAAATGCGGTACGTGAAATTGAGGATTTTAAAAAGAATGGTTTTGTGGGCATGAAATTTCACAGTCCGCAAAAAAATTATGACGATCCCTCCTATTTTCACATTTATCGATTGTGCGAGGAACTGGGATTCCATCTATTGTTCCACACTGGTATTTCCTCACATCGTATCACAGATGAACCCCAATGGGGATCTACCGCGAGAATGCGTCCCATATATCTGGATACCATTTGTCGTCAGTTCCCAAGGTTAACTGTTCAAGGTGCACATTTGGGCAATCCTTGGTATGATGAAGCCGCGGAAGCTGCAAGATGGAACCCTACATTATACTTTGATGTAACCGGTTCAACACTATTAAAGTTCATCAAACTAGGCAAACTGGAACGTATGAGTGAAATTCTTTGGTGGAGTGATGATGAATCTGAAAACAATCCTCACACACTCAAAGGCGGTCCCGGAGCATGGGAACATATTCTGTTCGGTACGGATGAAAAACCAACCGGATTAAAAAGCAATATAGAACGATTTCAGATGATGCTGGATGCGAATAATGTACCGGACAATGACCGTAAGAAAATGTGGGGACATACAATAGCAGAGATATTAAAAATTGATCCTGTAACACGCAAATTCAAATCATAATTAAAAAAAGCCCGGTCATCATTAACACCGGGCTTTTTTTATACTAGTTGTTTTCCGGAATCTCCCAAAGCGGTTTATTTTGCAAAACATAGTCAATCATTTCAGCATACAGATTCAATTGGATATCCAGAATGTCTTCCCAGCTAACAATGGGTTTGGTTTCCGGTTTTCCCACACATCCATGGGGACATTCAAAGGTAAATACCATGGCTCCACATGTGTGATGTAAAGCGCTGGTGAGATTAAAACTGTTTCGGGGTGGAAATTCTGCATCTTCAGGTCGTTCAATAGATTCTTTCTGCATTGCTCCCCATTCAGAAAAAGGCAGTCCTTTTTCTTCAAAGCGGTGCCTCAATTGTTCCGAAAAAGCAGTAATCCTTTTTTTGATATAAACGGGTTCATAATTGGGCTGCAGCACCATGGGTTTGTTTTCATGGGAATGTAGAGAAACAATTATATCAGGAGCTTCCATACGGGCAATATTCATGATAGCCCGGGTTTCCTGAGTCATGGGATTGAAAAACTCGTCGTGCATGATGTTGATGCCATTGTCATTAAAATAAGCACCCAAAATTCCAACATCACCCCGCATGGGATGTACAGCTTTGGCACCAGGCCAACCGTACAAAGATCCATCTTTACGGGTACCCTGCCCATACTTGGTCATGGTTTTAGTTGGCAGCCCCAGAAATGTATCGTATTGACAACGCCGACGCCCATCCGGATTTGCACAGGGAATGATCAAAATACGACATTGTTCTGCTTTATCTACCAGCTCAGGCCAGGCTTTTCCGCGATAGTCTTTACCTGTTTCTAAAACATGGATAAAATTTAATAACCCTACAATATTCTCCATCTCTTGACCATGAACCGGACCGAGGAAAAACAATACCGGTTGTTTTGTACTGTCTTTTTGGGCATAATATGCAGGATTTCTTGCAGCTACTGCCGAGTTGTAATTGGCTTGATGTTTAAAATCCTGTTTTGTACCATAGGTTACCAAATAAACGGGAAATCCGCCTGGAGATTGGGACACAATTGACGTCTTTCCTTTTGTGACATCATTAATCTCGCTATTAATATCATCCAGTGTACTTTTCCAGAATACTGGTAAATCCGTTATTGGTTCAGGATCAGGTACACCAAAATCCTGTGCAAGTAAAATTCCTGAAATGAGAATTGAAATCAAAAATATTGAACAAAATTTCATTCCTTCTCCAAACCTGTTTTCCGAACCCAAAAAGTATAACAAATTAATTAACGCGGAAATGCAGTAAAACTTTATGATAATTCAGGCCCTGCAACCTTTAAATCATCATAAAACTTGGCATAACTTACATAAGCATAAGGCGATAACCATAAGAATCCAATTCCTAATGTTAATACACAAAGTAATGCCCAGCCTATAAATCTTAAACCCAAACAAAAATATTTCCACTTGTTCCCCTGCATCATTTGTTTACTTTTTGCTAATGCATCCATAGGACCAATGTTTTTATCTTCTGCAAGAATATAAAATATTTGAGAATATGCAAGTGATGCGATAATCCCGGGAATGATGAGCAGCAGCATCCAGAGCAAAATAAATAAAATCATCAACAAATACGTACCCAAAGCAACATCAAAATTCTGAAATCCTTCAAACAATTGATCAAACTTTGGTTCCTGATTTCTAGCAATAGATAGGCTGAATATAGATATACCTACCCCAAGTGGCCCTGCGATTATTAGTTGTGCAATAAAACCAATTCCAGGAATGTAAGAAATACCAATTGCTAATAATAAATAAACAAGACATGTTCCAATTGCAAGTTTCCAATTCCCGGTTAAAGATTCTCGTGCCTGTGCCATTAATACTTTGTTTTCGGTTTGGGATAAAGTCATAACAACCCCTTTCGTTAAAATGTTCATCTCTGGTAATTCGTTTTGAATTATTAATATTGAATTTACTTTCAATAACACAGCTTTATCTCCCCCCTAAAGAAATTGGGAGATGAATAGTACTATAGTAATATTATATATATTTATCAACAAAAGAAAATAATTATGCAAAAAAAAGCCCGATTCATTAAAAAAATAAATCGGGCATTAAATTTTATATTTTTATCAATCTTTGGTCGGTGGTTGCCAGATGGTTGCAACAATAGAACGCTCGGGCCCGGTTACAGGATCAGTAAAGTAATAAAGCGTCACTACCTTGCCGTCCGGGCGTTGGACAGCACGGCAATAGCCAATATCACGACCCGCACCATCTTGTCGTAATACAATGGGATCACTCCATGTCCGGCCTTCGTCATCGCTCAGTTTTGCAAGAATACTGAACGGTTCGGCACGATAGCCATAATTCAAACACAGTCTGCCATCCTGTAAACGGATAAGACTGGGGGGATTCCCTTCTCCGCAATCTTCAACGGGATCAGGCATACTTTGCCAGGTTTTACAATCATCATCCGTACGCCAGGCACCTATCCAGCGCTTGTCGCCCTCCCTTCTACGGACGGCTACGTAATAAGAGTCATCATCCAGTTTAACCGAAGCCGGCATGATACTAAATCCATCTGGTTCAGGTCCGATTGTAGAAACCAGCTCCCAGGATTCTCCGCCATCATGAGTACGTGCACAAAAGGGCCGTCCTTCATTGCTGTCAGCTTTTGCGGCAGTTAAAAAGAGTGTACAGGTAGAGGGGCCTTCTACCTGATAATCGGTACGCGCTGCAGTGCCGGTAAAGCCAAAATCAGGTAATCGATAGGGACCAAGCCAGTCATGTCCCCGATCAATAGAATACCAAAAACGAGACACACCGGCATCAATATTATTGGTACGGCAAGTCATGGCAAAATCAGGATTAGTAAAAGGAATACCACCGGGACAATCCATTAAAGGTGGAATCTCAACATCCTCACGAGGTACACCATGCAGGAAACCGCCTTCCGGTATCAAATCTCCCTGTAAAGCAGGATCAATAATCTCCCAGGTTTCTCCACCGTCCAAACTGCGGGCGAGGAAATGACGCTCTGGTTTTTCCCGGTCAATGTGATGCCGGTCCGGACCCAGATCTTTGTATTGACCTTCAGAAAATCCTACCAGAATTTCATCTCCCCAGCTCCAAATGCCATGATTGGCCGGCCAGCCGCCAAAATGTCCTTTTTCCTGATAAACCACTACATGTTTAACATTTAATCCTGGTGGTGTAGATGTACAGGATAACAATACGCTCAGAACCAGTACGATTGGAACGATGAATCTCATGTTTACCCTCCCAGTATATATGATTGAATTGTTCAACAACAGGATATTGAACTATAGTGATTGATTTCAAGAATATCAAGAAAAAAGACTGGCATTGTTCATTGATATTGTAATATATTTCATAATCACAATGTATAATCAGGGGATTAACATGAAAAATTTAAAATCAATTATCAGTTTATTGTTTTGCACAGCAACTTTCTTGTCTGCGGGAGAATTAATACAACCACAGGACCTGAATTATCTTGGGGCGTTTAGACTACCGGATGTTTCTGATGTTTCTGAATGGATTTACAGTGGATATGCCATGACTTTTTATCCGGATGGAGATCCCTCAAATTCAGATGATTTTCCGGGATCCATTTTTGCATTGGGGCATGATCATCACCAACTGGTTTCAGAGATATCCATTCCAAATCCTGTAATTTCCGGAACCAAAGATCCTGCCGATCTCAACGTTGCAGAAACACTGCAACCCTTTGGAGATATAACCGGGGGTGTATTTGGTGAACAGGAAATCCCACGGATGGGCATAGAGTACTTGCCTGCAATGGGTGATCTGCCCGAAGGACTCTATTACTGTCGCGGTGAACATTTTCAGGATGTACTTGTACCATCACATGGATATTGCAATCTGGATCTGGGCAACCCGACACCTGCAGGACCCTGGTATTTTGGCAATTACAGTCACTATACAACAAACGATTATTTATTTGCTATACCTCAGGAATGGGCAGATGCAAACACTCCGGGCCAATACATTGCCAGCGGACGATTCAGGGACGGTGAATGGGGCGGTTACGGCCCAGCCTTGTACGCGTATACACCTGTTGTTCATTCCACATTGCCAACCGCAGGGGATACGCTGTGGAACATCACTCCCCTTCTCATGTATGGAGAGCATGAACCGGGTAATCCGTATCTGGTTGTATCACAGGACAAGAAAATGAACGACTATAAAGAACCGGATGAATGGTCAGGGGGCGCCTGGTTAACAGGTGGAGACAGATCGGCAGTCGTTCTGGTGGGTACCAAGGCCATGGGAGATTCCTGGTATGGATTTTCGGACGGTACGGTTTGGCCGCAGGAACCACCGTTTCCAGATGTTCCCGAATGGCCGCATGATGAACGCGGATGGTGGGCAGACAGTATCAATGCTGTAATTCTGTTTTTTGATCCTAACGACTTGGCAGATGTAGCAAACGGCAACAAATCCCCGTGGGAGCCTCAACCCTATGCCATGCTGAACATCAATGAATACATGTTTAGTCCGGGGTACGATTACGGTAATTACAAAATGACAACACTGGGCGCCTGCTGTTACGACCGTTCACGTGGATTACTATACATCAATGAACGACGAGCAGATGAGGACAAGAGCATTATACACGTATTTGAGCTCACCACACCAGAAACCGGTATTGGAAAACACAATGAAACACCGGAACAATTCGAACTGATGCAGAATTACCCCAATCCGTTTAATCCAACAACACAAATCAAATTTAGAGTTGCAAATTCAGAACAAATCATGATCAATGTATTTGATATAAAGGGTAGAATGGTTAAGACACTGGTAAATCGCCATTATCAAGCGGGACAGTATACGATCACATGGGACAGTACAGATTATTTGGGTAATCAGGTGCCATCAGGAGTTTATTTTTATAACATGAATTATGGTGGCATTAAAAAAAATAAAAAGATGATATTGATGAGATAGTAAAAGGCCGGAATGATATCCGGCCTTTACAATGAATCTATTTCTCTTTATTAATCCAACTGTAAACTATGGGCAGCACCAACAGTGTCAACAAAGTAGAAGTAATCAATCCGCCCAAAATCACAATAGACAATGGAGCCTGTATCTCATTACCGGGTTTGTTACCGGCAAAGGCAAGCGGAGTCAATGCTAATCCTGTAGTAAGTGCGGTCATAAGAACGGGACTCAGGCGATCAAGAGATCCCTGAATTACAGCCTGAGATATCTCTACACCCTCTTCACGCAAATGTATATAATGAGAAACCATGATAATGCCGTTACGAATGGCAATACCAAACAGTGTGATAAATCCCACAATAGATGCAATGGTCATTACTCCACCCGTAACCCGAATGGCAATAATTCCGCCAATGAGAGCAAAAGGTAATGTAGACATGATGAGAAATGGTATTCTCAGGTTTTTAAATTCCAGATACAATGCCAAAAAGATAAGCAACAGTGATAACAAGCTCAGTAAAGAAATAACACGTGTGGCTTGTTGTTCACTCTCAAACTGGCCGCCATACTCTACATAATAGCCAACGGGCAGATCAACTGATCCTGCAATTCGGGATTGGATGTCACTGATCACACTGCCAATATCTCTTTCAGCCACATTGGCTTGCACAACGATCTTGCGCTGGGCATTTTCGCGACTGATGTAATTGGGTCCACGGTCGACCTGAATATCCATTATCATATCCAGTGGAATTTTGGCGCCAATAGGTGTATCGATCAGGCTGTTACGAATTGCATCAATATTGTTGCGAAATGACTCGTCATAGCGCACAACAAGATCATACTGATTTTGGCCTTCATATACCTGGGAAACAGCAGTTCCCAGAAATGCTGTATCTATCATCTCATCCACATCACCCATGGTAACGCCGTACAATGCCATACGCTCACGATTGGCCCGAATACGTAACTGCGGGATGTCGATTTGCTGGTCCATTGACAGATCTGTTACTCCCGGTATGTCCGCAATCTCTTGTTGAACTTTGAGACCGATTTGTCGAAGGTTGTAAAGATCTGATCCAAATATCTTGATTGCAATATTCGCGCGTGTACCGGATAACATATGATCAATTCTGTGGCCAATAGGTTGCCCTATCACAAATACACATCCCGGTAACAAGCTCAACTTTTCTCTCACGTCTTTTAACAACTGGTCTTGTGTGATATGGCTAAAATCAATCTCAACTTCCAGTTCATGCGCGTGTGAGCCTAACGAGTGCTCATCCATTTCTGTTCGTCCGGTACGTCTGCTAACCGTAACAACTGCAGGATGCTCCAATAACAAATTCTCTGCAATCTGACCAATCTTGTCTGATTCATCCAGAGATGTGCCCGGCAAAGTTGCCAGACTGATATTAAGTGTGCCCTCGTTAAATTCAGGTAAAAAAGAGCGACCAATAAAAGGCAATATCGCCAATGATACAACCAAAATTATAGTTGCCAGACTTACCACCCACCGTTTATGCGCTAAACACCAGTTTAAAACCGGTCGATACAAAGACTGCAAAAATAGAACGATCCAGCTCTCTCTATTTTTTGAGCTCTTGTTCCGTTTTAACAGATATGAACTGAGTGCGGGAGTTACAGTTATTGCAACAATCAACGATGCAAAAATAGAAACAATGTAGGCAATACCCAGTGGGATGAGCATTCTTCCCTCAATGCCACTCAGAAAGAACAGGGGTAAAAACACAATTATCACAATAAATGTTGCTATTGAAATAGGTGCCCGAACTTCTGATGATGCTTTTAATATCACCTCATCTTCGTCTTGCTGCTCATTAGATGGTTTATCCCGATTTTGCCGCAATCGTCGGAACACATTTTCAACATATATGATAGCATCATCTACCAATACACCAATGGCAATTGCCATACCTCCCAATGTCATGGTATTTATGGAAAGATTGGCTAAATACAAGATCAAAACAGAAAACATGAGTGACAAAGGGATTGCCAATGTTGAAATGATTGTTGTTCTCACATTTGCCAAAAATAAAGCCAGAATGATGATAACCAGTAAAGCACCATCACGTAGGGCATCTATAACATTTTCCACAGCTCGGGTAATGAATCCCGCCTGTGTGAACAGGTTGGGATGCAATTTTGTTCCTTTTGGCAGGGTATCCGCAATATTGGCAATAACCGTATTTAAACGCTCATTCAGTTTCAATGTATTTGCGTCCGGCTGCTTACTGATCACAATCAAAACTCCATGATCTCCATTGACAGAAGATTCTCCAATCTTGGTTGCCGGACCAATTACAATCCTTCCGATATCACGCATTAACACCGGAATATTGTTATGCGTGCTGATCACTGCCCTCTCCAGTTCCTGAATGTCATGGATTCGTCCCATACCCCGAATGAGATATTCCTGACCGGACTGTACGTAAAATCCACCCGCAGCATTCAGGTTGGCGCTTTGAGCAGCTTCATGCACCTGATGCAAAGTAAGATCATATTTACGTAACATGTTGGGATTCACAAGAATCTGATACTGCTTGACTTCTCCTCCATAGACCTTGACCTGTGCAACTCCGGGCACGGCAAGCAATCTACGGCGGATTTGAAAATCAGACAATGACCGCAACTCCATCAGAGACAATGAATCGCTGGTTAAACCAACAGTCATAATCTCGCCCATGAGCGAAGTTATAGGCGCAAGTACGGGTGAATCTACACCATCGGGCAAGGCACCCTGTAGATTCTGCATCTTTTCATTTACGATTTGACGGGCACGATAAATATCCATGCCCCACTCGAATTCAACCCAGACAGTGGAAAAGCCCTGTATTGAAGTGGACCTTACCCGCCTTACCCCGGTCGCTCCATTCACAGCGGTTTCGATGGGAAATGTAACCAGCATCTCTACTTCTTCAGGCGCCATACCATGGGCCTCGGTCAATACGGTTACTGTAGGGGCGGTTAAATCCGGAAAAACATCAACCGGCAGTTTGCCGGATATTAGTACTCCCATTACCAATACTGCAATACCAGCCAGAACAACAATCAACCGGTTTCGCAGACTATTTTGCATTATAAAATCTAACATATCTATTCTCCTCAATGAATGATCAATGACTGTGTGCGTGACCTACAGCTGTTGTAACTGTTGCCAGTTTTAACAAATAGGTTCCTTGCGTCACAATACGTTCATCGGGATTCAAGCCGTCAAGGATGGCAATATCATCTTTATAGACGGGTCCGGTTTTCACAGGACGTTTTTCAAAAGATTCTCCAGTGTGTTGAACAAAAATAAATTTCTGTACATCTTCATCAAGAATTGCAGATACAGGTACAATCACTGCTTTATCATCGCTGGTAGAATAGATGTTCATTTGAAGTGTTTGACCAATTTTCAACAAACCTTCTTTATTGTCAAGTTGAAACAGAACCGGAATTGTTCGTGTTTCCTGCTCAACAATTTCACCTTTATTGATCATTTTGAATTCAGACTTGTTGAGATGGAGTTTTTCATTTCGTCCGGGTAGTTCAAGAGTGGCTCCATCAGGTTTGCCTAATCTGTAATATTCTTTTTCATACAAATCCGCATGTAACCAAACCACATCCGGATCGACAAGGGTCATCATTTGATCGCCAGCGCTTATATTTTGTCCGGGTTTAATATCCAATTCCGAAACAATTCCATCAATAGGTGCTTTGACATAAAAATGCATACATTCCTTGTTACTCATATCCGGAGTAATATTGTATGCATTTAAAAGGGTTTCAAATCCGGCTTTTTCTACAAGATAATCCTGTTCAATCTGTTCAAATTCTGTATTTGAAATAGCCTGCCGTTTTTTCAATTCCTGAGCGCGTTCATAATTCTTTTCAGCTCGTTGATAAGAAAGGTAACGTTCCGTCCAGGTATTTGAACGACCAATTGGCGGACAAAGTGTTGCCAGTATCTGTCCTTTCTTGACACGTGCTCCCACCACAACCATATTTTGATTATGATTCACATTCAAGTATCCTTCAACGGGTGAGACAATTTCTGACAAACCCTGTTGATGTGGTATGACCTGACCGATTGCATATACAACAGATCGAACATCCCCCATTTTACTTTTCTGAACATTAAAATCAGCAACCCATTGTTGTTCTTTTAAAAATGGTACCATTTCTCCTGTTATAGGTGAATCATGATCATGTTCACTCTCTTCTGCTTCATGTTCATGATCATGTTCGTCGTTATCAGTTTCTACATGTTCTTTATGCTCATGATCAACAAACTCGACGTGACCTAAATCAAACGTTTCATTGCCTATACCCAGATCAATAAGAAAATGTACATCAGATTCAGGTAATTCAATTGCATTACTATATATACCGGGACGGACCAGCTCAAGTTCTTTATTTAAAAGCACCTGATCACTCTCGGATTTAATAATGATAGATACATGATCATCAACAAGGGGTTTAAAATCTTTTAATTGAGTTATGTGTACCAATGCATTCTGAGAATGGTCCTCATTGGGTGAAAACTCGGCAAAAAACTCGAAAGCATCCGTCCAGGTTGTGACAGAAACAGCTTCTTCACCATGATCATGTCCTGCATGTTCATCTATAACCGGTTTACTACATGCGATTAAAGCAACCAATAATAAACTCGATAATTTTATATATTTCATAATATCCCTCTAAAATTCAATAATTTTCTCTTGAGTCAGGTATTCCAATTCCAACAGGTAATTATAATACAACAAGAGTTGATCATAATAGGTACTCATGCTTTCAGTATAGACCTGGTATGTGTCCAAAATATCTCCAAAATCAGCAGAGCCTTCATAAAATGTATACACAATATCATCAATAATTTGTGCTGCTGATTGAAAAGATTCAGAAAACGTTTTCATTTGTTTTTGCTGAATTTTTAAAGCAGCAACAAGCTGCTCCAGGCGTAAATTCAACTTTCTGGTTGTCATTTGATTTTCAATTTGTAATTGATTCAACTCGGCTATTGTTTTCTGAATACCTGTTTTATTACGGTTTAATATGGGAAGAGGAATGGAAATCCCGGCGACGTATCCATCCATAGTATCATTCAGTTGTTTATAGCCGCCTGATAGATGTACAGAAGAAACTGGTGCCAATTTCTCAAAACGGACTTGCTGTTTTTTAGCATTTTCAGCAACTGCAAATGATGTCAAGATAGGATGCTTTTCCAGTTCCTGTGTATAGACTGTAAGCGGTTTAATTCCAAAAGGCAAAAAAGCAATATCCGTACTAAACTCCAGGGAATCATCAACACCAAACCCAAGACCCGTTTTAAATTGAGCAAGCAGCTCTTTGTATTCCTGTTGCAATACAAAACGGTCCCGCTGTACATTGTACTTGCTCAGTTGCACTAGACGATTTTCAACACCGGATAAAGTTCCTTGGTTAAAACGTTCCTGAGCAATATTCAAAGCCTTGTTCATTAAACTATCCAGTTCAATATATCGTCTGGATTTTTGCTGCAACAAAGAAAGAGCTATATATTGGCTTTTGAATGTATTCAACTGGAATAGATAATTATCTTTTAATGAGAATCCAATTGCTTCAAGTTCTGCATTTTGGGCTGAACGATGATAATACCCTGCCCAGGGAAGCATAAAATCTTTACCAAGCAGGAAGACAGTTTCATTTTCTTTATCACCATTATCGCTTAACGCTTCTCGTTCAAATTCAAATTCGGGATTTTGCCAGTTTAAATGATGTTTAACATCATACATTTTGGCACTAAACTCATAGTCAAGTGAATGGTACACAGGACTGTTTGATAATAAAGAATCCAACTCGGTGAACGAGAGTTGAATAGTATTATCTCTTGCCATAACCAATGCACTTGCGACGAGTAGAATACTCGCAATGCGGTTCATATACAATTCTCCATTAATGAAAGAGATTGAAATTCATTTAAATAATTTTGAAAATTTCTGGTGTAAATTATACGAGTAATACTGGGGGTGCCCGCGAAATATCGGGACTGTAAAGAATGGAATCTTTGAAATGATTTGAAAACTCGGGTAATCTTGATCCGGAAATTACAGAATAGTAAAAACTGTATTCATGGACATGATTTATCGACTGGATTTTACCAGGATCATCTTTGGTTATGGTATGCTGCCAGTCACCCTTGAAATGTTTGTGCGGTTGATGTTCAGAATGATGAAAATGTTCACATTCGCTGAAATCAACTTGATGACATACTTTATCAACATCGCAATTTAAATGAAAATGAATATAGGGGTAAATTGGGAAAAAACTAAAATAAATAGATATCAAGATGTATGTCATCATTTTTTTCATGTAAATAAAATACATATAAATAATGACAAGGCCAATAAAAAAAGGGGTTACATTTGTATTTTACTACAAACAAGCAGTTATCAAGTAATGAGGGAAAATTGCAAATAAATAGAGATTAATGACGGGTTTTCTCTTTTTCCAGACGATTTGAGAGAAAAAGCATGATCGATTTAATATTGGTATTATTGGGATCCATAACTTGTGCCTTGTGAAAATACTCGAAAGACCGTTCAAGATCACAAAACAACCACAACATGCCAATAATCAAATTAAAATCCAAAGACTGGCGCTCATCTGATATTTGTGCCTCCATATTGTAAATCAAATCAGGACAAGGGCAATCATCCAATATCGGATCAGCAGACATAATAAAGTCAATATCAGCTTTTATTAGCGACAAAAACATGTGCAAAGCGTCTTCAACTTTACCAATTTGACAATAACAAATAATCAGCTTGCGCTGAATCCCTAAATTTTTAGGATCAGTCTGCAATGCCCGCTCTAAAGCCATGGTAGCACGGCTATACTGACGGGACATAAAATACTGATTACCAAGCATTTCGTACATGATTATTCCATCTTTTTGGGGTAAATCAGGCAAAGATCCTGCCAAAAACAAGGCTATAAAAAACAAGAGGTTACAGCAATGACACTTGAAACAGTGTGTTTCAATATAAAAATAAAAACAGAAAAAACAAACTTAAAATATTATTAATAGTTTATTTACATAGCAGAACAAATTGTTTCAATGTTTCATCTTATGTTTCAATTCCCATGGATTTCATTTTGCGCCACAACGTTGTGCGTCCCATACGTAATTCATCTGCGGCTTTACTTTTATTCCAATGATGTTTTTTTAATGTTTCCAAGATCTCGTCACGTTCAGAAAACTTGTTATCCCCTGTTGTAAAAAACTTGCCATTTTTTTGTCTGATATTCGCAGGTAGCTTTTTAGCTGTTATTACATCATCATTATGTGTTCGTATAAATGAATATTCAATAGCATTTTCCAGTTCGCGAACATTTCCCGGCCAGTTATAGGCAGTTAAATAATCCATAGCTTCATCATCTACTTCTTGAATTTCTTTGTGATAGTTTGATGAAAACTTTTCAACAAAATAATTGACCAGATGCGGTATATCTGCCCTTCTTTCGCGAAGTGCAGGAATGTGCATTGGAATCACATTTAAACGGTAAAACAAATCTTCTCTAAAGGATCCGTCATTAATCGCAGTGTCCAACTCTTTATTTGTAGCGGCAATAACTCGTACATCCACTGAGCGTGTCAAAGATTCACCAACTCTTTCAAAAGTCCCTTCATGTAGAACACGTAATAGCTGCAATTGCATTGACAACGGCATTTCAGCGACTTCATCTAAAAACAATGTGCCCTTGTCTGCTATCTCGAAACGGCCTTTACGATTCTGAATTGCATCTGTAAACGCACCCTTAACATGGCCAAATAATTCACTGGCAAGCAATTGAGGAGGAAAAACCGAACAATTCACCTTGATAAAAGGCATTTTGTTACGCTGACTGGAAGCCTGTATTGCATTAGCAAACATTTCTTTACCTGTGCCGGACTCTCCTTGTATTAATACGGAAGCACAAGTACCGCCAATCTCGGTAACCAGGTCATACAATTCCAGCATGGGTTTTGATTGACCCACAATTCCGTAAAAATCCTGCATGGTTTTGGATTTCAAAACTGAACTTTCATCATTTGAAAGATCACGAAAAGAAACGACCCCGCCAATTATTTCATTATCAGAATTATGGAGCAATGAAGCATTTACCCTGACATTTTTTGAAATGCCATTCTGATGATAAAATTTAGTTATATGATCATATACATTCTTACCTGAATCGAGCACCTTGCTAATGGGACATTTGTCTAAACACTCTTCTGAACTGAAAACATGTTTGCAAAATTTACCAATGACTTTTTCCCGTTTAACACCAAGAATCTCTTCAGCTGCTTTGTTCATAAAGCTGATTTTGAACTTTTTATCAATTGTATATATACCTTCACCAATAGAATCCAATATCTCACTGGAAATACAATTGGGTAAATCCATAAACATCTCCAAATATGTGCACAATAAAGAAACAATTTGTTTCATTTACTGATAATAAACAATATTTACAACGGGAATATGTCACGAAATATTAAAATGCAGGGTTTTACAGCATAAAAAAAGCCCGGTCAATTGACCGGGCTTGTAAATAATTATATTTATTAAAATCCAGTTTCACCACCAAAATCATCACCACCGCTACCACCGTCACTATCTCTTCCACGGTTAGCTTTGAAATTGTTTATTTTATAACTCATCGTCATAGTGATTATAGGTGTATTTCTGTCAAATCTTGAATAGGAATAAAATCCATCACCTTCTGAAATTCTCTCATGAACTTCTGTTCCAAAAACATCTCGTGCCTGCAAAGTCATTGAAATACGTTTATCCAGGAAATCGTGTCTGTAGGCAATACTCGAAGAGAAAAAGCCTTCACGTCTTCCCTGTGCAGATACAGAAGGACTGTTGTATCTTAGATTAAACTGAACTCTGGAATTTTTAGTTAATTTAAATGTATTATTCATTCGCGTATTCCAGTTAAAACTACTGCGTGAAAAATCTTCACCCAACAATTCACCTTCAATACGATAATCATACATATTACCCATCAAGTTCACATTCCAGTTAGACAACAGGTCCCAGTTGATCATAAACTCGGCACCCAACGCATAATCTTGACCAACATTAGCAACTGAATGTAACAAGACATTTTCATCATAAACAGATTGTACACGTTCAACACGATCATGAGTAATACGGTAATAAGTTTCTACGGAAAACAGATTTTGACCAACTTGTTTTTGATAACCCATTTCATATGAATCAATATATTCAGGTTTAATTGCAGGATTACCCGTACGCACATTATAAGCATCCATCCATGTCAGAAAGGGTTCAAAATAATAACCACGAGGTCTGTCAATGCGTCGGGTATAACTGGCCATCATTTGATGACCTGAAGGACCTGTATAAGACAAGTGAGCTGTTGGGAAAAGATCCCATCTGTCAATAGCAAATTCCTGATTTTCTTCATCCAAAGAAATATTTCTATTCGTATACTCACCGCGAAGTCCTGCCTGATAACCAATAGGACCGCTTTCACCTGCGTACATAGAGTAAACAGCATGAATATCTCTATTATAATTTGTTAAATAGCTATACTGGGGTAAAAACACATAATCACTAATACCTAAATCATATTCATAGAGCTCATTTTCATCTTCAGAACGGCTAAAGCGCCCCTGATAACCGGCTTCAAGTTTATTCTTTTCACCAAATGGGCGGGTATAATCCAATTTAAAATCAGCACGCATAGAGGGACCTTTTTCAACAGAACGTTGTCCATTTGTGATAGCCCCGTTGGTATCATAATTTTCATTAAGCGATTCCTCATCACCACTTCTGGAAGAAAGATTTAACAAAGCAGATAACTCGTGCCCTTTGGTTTCAAATCGGTGCAAATAATCCAAATTCATATCATAAGAAGGACCACTTCTTTCGGAACTACCTGTGCTGGAATAATAATCACGGTCTGTCAGCGTACTGATCCATTCCTCATAATTTGATTTATTCTCATGGTCCATTCCTCTTCCACGATAATTCAAACCAACTTTAAAATTATCCTGTTTTGACAGAGCAATGTCAACACCTGCCTGAACACCATAAGAAGTAAAATCCATTGAATTACTACCGTCAGTATTTAAATAGTGTATGGTATCATTTTGAGCAGTCCAATTTTCGCCAATACGATCTCCTGGTAAAAATCTATGGTTATAGTTCATACCAAAATAGGTATTAATATTGTTCATACGATAATTAAACAAAAAATCACCGCCGTACTTGTCATCAACACCGGAATTCAAATTAACAATACCATTAAATCCACGTAAAGAATTCTTTTTAGTAATAATGTTCACGATACCGGTCATACCATCAGGCTCATATTTGGCAGAGGGATTGGTTATGATTTCAATATTTTCAATCGTACTGGCAGGTATCTGCTGCAACAAATCGCTAGCTTCCATAACAGTCGGACGGTTATCAATTAACACTGTAAAACTGCCGCTACCTCTTAATTGTACATTACCCTCAATATCAACTGTAATAGAAGGTACATTTTCAAGAACATCAACAGCAGATCCTGCACTTGCAGTAATTTGATGATCAACGTTTATTACTTTTCTATCAATTTTATATTCTACCGGCGCTTTTTCCGCTTCTACCTGCACGCCTTCAAGCATCAATACAGTCTGATTCAAACCCACCTTACCAACATCAATTGCAGGTTGATTTGCACTAATACGCACACTATCCACTGTATTCTCATAATATCCCATAAACTTTACTTTAATTTTGTAAAGCCCGGGCTGTATACCTGTCAATGTGAAAAGACCTTCTTTATTTGAAACCGTACCTGTAACCTGATCGGTACCTTTTTGTTTATAAAGAATAACATTGGCATATTCAATAGGTGTCTTTAACTGGTTGTCTTGAACCAGCCCCTTGATTATTGTACCCCGTGCAGCTCCTGACCTTTGGCCGGGCTGAGCAAAAACTGTTGATATGGATAACAATAATATAAAGTATATTAACCGTTTATTCATGAGCTTTCCTCTCTGTTGTTTACACGTGTTCCGTTCTGCTCTTAACCATAACGTATCAATCACTTTCAAGTTCTGTGATTAACATCCAATTGCGGATAACAATTGTAAAACATTGTATGCCACTATTAGATACAATGAAATTATTAACAATAAAGGCAGGAATATATGAATACAGCTAAACGTTAAAAATCTCCTGTCACCATATAAGTTAATAAAATAAAGAGGTTACAATGAGCAAGCAATGTTGCGGCCCGTCCAGGAATAGTGAATCAACCAGGAAAATAATAAACATTGATGTTTCAACACATATTCCTAAATATGATGATATGATAGAGCTGCCAGGTGGTACGTTTCTCATGGGAACTGATGACAAGGAAGGATTTCCCGCAGATGGTGAAGGGCCGGTACGACAAGTTACGGTATCTCCCTTTTTGATCGATAAAACAACCGTAACCAATCAACAATTTGCTGAATTTGTTAAAGAAACAAGTTACAAAACCGAAGCAGAATCATTTGGTTGGACATATGTTTTTCACTTGTTTCTTCCTCCCGTAATTGCAAAAAACAGTCAACAGGCAGCACAAACTCCCTGGTGGTTTGCAGTTAAAGGAGCCAACTGGAGAAGGCCTGAAGGTCCGCTTTCTACCATAAGTAACAGAATGGACCATCCGGTAGTACATGTATCATGGAATGATGCAAATGCCTATTGCAAGTGGGCTGGTAAACGTTTACCAACTGAAGCCGAATGGGAATATGCCGCACGTGGAGGCAGAGAACAAACCATTTTTCCCTGGGGCAATGAACTTGAGCCCAATGGCAGACACATGTGTAATGTATGGCAGGGTATATTTCCCACACAAAACACAGCCGATGATGGATTTATAGGTACAGCTCCGGCAAAATCATTTACTCTGAATGATTTTGGATTATATAATGTTTGCGGGAATGTATGGGAATGGTGCGCGGATTGGTTCCACCCTACTTTTCATATAAATAATACCAGAGTAAATCCTGTTGGCCCAACAGAGGGTACCAACAGGGTTATGCGCGGTGGATCATATCTGTGTCATAAATCATATTGCAATCGCTATCGTGTTGCAGCACGAAGTTCAAATACTCCTGACAGTTCATCAGGCAATATGGGATTCCGCTGCGTCAGAGATGTTTAGTTTAAACATGCCGTATTGCATCATACGTACATTTTTCAAAACATTCACCACAAGCAGTACAATTTTCGTTATCAATTTGTGCTTTAAACAATTTACCATAGATAGCATTTTCGGGACAATAGTCCTTACATTCTGAGCAGGCATTACAAACCTCAGCATCAATATGGGGATCTGAATAGCCTTCAGGTTCAACTTTGGTAATTGCATCAAATTCACAGACATCAAAACATTTACCACAGCGGGTACATTGATCAACCACCATTTCAACATGCGCAGGATTAATTGCTTCTGCTGGACATGGAGCGATACACAAACCACAACGCGTACATTTTTCCATATCAATTACGGCAGTATTATTAACAATGGTTATTGCATTTTCAGGACAAGCAGCAGCACATTCAAAATTACAATGAGTGTTTCTGCATTTACCACGTACCAGGTACTCTTCTCTCTCCCAAACAATAGCCTGTGCTTCCTGATCACACACATCAATACACAAACCACATCCAATACATTCTTCAGAATCCAGGATATATTGACTTGAAGAGATATGGATAGCTTCAAGCTTGCAGTGAGGAACACACTGTCCACATTCAGTACAATCATCTATATCTATGACATATGTTGATTTTTGCTCAAGTAAAATTGCATTATCCTGACAGGAATCAACACAATCACCACAACCGGTACACGTATTTTGACATATATCGACAAATTCTAAGGGATTCGTGCCATGTTTGGTACAAGCAGTTAGTATTCCTGCCGCTGAGCCTGCAGCAAGTACACCTAAATTCTTTATAAAAATTCTTCGATCCGAATTCATTCTGTTCTCCTGATTAGAATGACCAACGACATTCAAGTTTATTGAGCATTACAGATTCTGAAAGTAAATCAGAATCGATTTTACTCAACATGATGATTGTTCTTAATCCTTTAAACAATTTGGCTGATAATTGAAAATCCAACTCGGTATTATGATCAAATTGAATCTGGTTTACATATTGTAAACGGAGTGCAGGTTCCAGCTTCCCAGGCAAGTATTGTTTAACATCAACAACCAATAATGGCATGTGCAATGCATCCAACCGGCTGACTTCACCCAGATAAAGGTTACTGAATGCCGGAAAAAACCGTGCATCCTGACTCACCTCATAAACTCCGTAATATGATAGACTTGTTGAAAATGGGTATGCAGGAAAAATATTGAAATTTTTACTAAATTGTCCTTTAAAAGCAGCAGCTTGTTCATGCCAGATATATTGATATATCATTTCTAAATGCAGATCAACATCAAATGGTAAAAGGATGTCAGAAAAAGCACCACCATAATATTTGTAATCAAAAAAACCTGAACCAAATTCTTGATAAAATAACAATCCGGCATTTTGAACGATATGGGTCTCTTCTTCGTCGAACGATTCAAATGAAAAATCCGAAAAAGATTCCATTTCAAATTCACTCTGATCTCCTGAAACGACTTCTACAGGCTCTTCGGCATTCCAGGTTATCGATGCAGCGTAAAAATTGGTCTTCCAGGGTTCTGTGGCTACCATATCAAACCGGCCACCACGTAACAACCTGTAAACATGACGCGTTCCACAAAAATCATTCATACGTGCAAAGTCAGTAGATACAGTACCACCTTTGAGCTCAAACTTGTAATGTCCTTTTTCATAGCTATTTGATATACCCAATACACGTTCATCAAGAAGCATGGTTGTACCCAGGGTCATTGACTGCAACCCCATGGTCATTCTGTTATTAAATAATGTCAATCTTGTATAAGCTTCGCGCATACCAAAATTACGTTGTTCAGGTTTGGGTAAACTTTCCCAGCCACTTACTATTGCACCTAAACCGGGGCCATCATCAGATTTTTGCCAGTATTTTGCGCCACCTTCAAGATAAATCTCAAACTTTTTTAGATTATAATCCAATGCCCAAAATAAAGATTCAGTATTTAGTCTTCTATCAATACCACTGCCAGACATCTGTCCAATTGATGCAGATGTTTCAACAGCCCATTGTAAATTGGGTAGTATGGGTTTTAAATGAACCCCAATATCGCTATGACAGTCTCTCGCTATCGATGGTTTCAAGCTTGAAATCAGGAACAACAAGATCAATATTTTTTTCATTCTGTAATCCTTTATGCGTAACTTTGATAGATTCTTTTTTACAATAATCAAGACAATCACCGCATAAAATACAGCTATGACTGTCAGCTTTATAATCATCCGAAATTGCCTGCATATCACAATGACGTATGCAGGATTTGCAGCTAGTACAACTGCCGGCTATCTGGAGTTTATGGGCACCCGGTATCTTGCCTACCCACCCCAATGCCAAACCAACAGGACAAAATCCTTTACAAAAAGGGCGATAGATAAATAAAGAACTGACAAGTAAAATACCCAGTAATACCCAGCCGGATGTATGAAAAGAAATCATATTAAAGGCAACTTTGAATGGATCATAATGGATAAAAATATTGGTTTTGGTTACAAATAACTGAATCACAAGAATTACGAAAACACTATATTGTAAAATTTTAAGTGATTTTTGGAAACCTTTAGATTTCACAATTTTCACATCTGTTATTCTGTATAAAAATTCCTGAAAGGCTCCCAAATGGCAAACCCAACCACACCAGACTTTGCCGAATATATAGGTAATGGGAATCAAACCTAAAAACCATACAAGACTGTGCCAGTTTACGGTGGCACCAAAAATCTTTAAAAATACATTTTGAAAACTTGAAATTGAGCAAGGGCAGCCACCATTCCAAAATCCAAACACAATCAATGATGAAAGAAGGAAAAGATAACGGAATTTACGTAGAGCTTTAAATTTAACAAAAATACCAGCTATTAAAGTCATTGATAATGCTATAAGTGAATAGTACAATCCTTTTGGCATTCCTGCTATGGTAGAACAGCTATGAGTAGATGTTGAAATGTCTTCTAATTCAGAATCGGAAATGGATTCAAATTCAGCTCCAAAATCATCAAATGACAATTCAGTAGAATCTGTTTCCTGGGAAAAGGAAATTCCAATAATGAACAATAAAGCAATAATTATGATATTCCTCATTATGAACCCTGCCCAACTTTTAATAATATTTTACCAATACCACCCTCTTTATCACATGAGCGGCCAACATTTAAAATTGCCTCGGTTACAGAAGAATCAATTTTTGCCTGAACCAAACGAATGTATTCCAGATCTGAGATTTGTTTCCATTTGGTTGCACCCAACAAGGTCATACCAGATGGATTCATTTTTGTTGATTTTATACCTTCAGGACAATCCTTGTGAGTTAGAAAAACTTTGACCTGCAAAACAACAACTTGTCCGGGATTATAAATTGCTGCATTTTCTCCTTTTACAGAAACTTCAATTTCACACGCAGACGCAGTAGAAAAATAAAGAGCAATAGCAACAAATATTGCAGAAAACATGAATTTTGTCTTCACGGTCCCTCCTAAAAAAAATTTTATAATTTTAATTCTCTCTTGATAGAAATTTCTTTTGCTTATTCAATTGTTATGCCAAAACATTACCCAATGAAGTAAGTAACTATTTATTAGATAGTTATGGTAAGTTTAGCAAAATACTCAAGTTTGAGATTTCGACCAAATTGTCGAGATTTCTCGCCCGAGTCGTCGAAATCATTCAATCTTACAAAACATGACTATTTACGTAACTTATCCAAAAACAAGAGATTAGAACAGATAAAATAAAATGGCACACCCCTTGCATAAGCAGGGGTAAAATCTAACAAAAAGGAGAAACATCATGAAAAACTCTAAAACATTATTAATTGCAGCAATGCTGATTGTCACATTCGTTACAAGTCAAACACTCTTTGCTCAGGGAAGAGGAAATTTTGGTAATCGCGGTAACAAAGGGAATACCGGTGGTATTAATGCTTCTGCTATTTTAGCAGACCTTCCTTTCGAAGATTTATCAGAAGCCGAAATTAACGATTTACTTCATATGCGTGAAGAAGAAAAACTTGCACATGACGTTTACCAGGTTTTATATGAAAAATGGCAAACTGCTGTTTTCACAAACATCGCTAAAAGTGAGCAGCAGCATACTGATATGGTGAAACTTTTAATCGATAAATACGAACTTGAAGATCCTTTTCAGGAAGAAACAGGGAAATTCAGCAATGCAGATCTTCAGGCAATCTATAACAGCTTAGTAGAATCAGGAAGTCAATCTCTGATTGAAGCATTGTATGTTGGCTTGACCATTGAAGATCTGGATATCTATGATCTGCATGAAACACTGGAACGTACAGACAATCAGGATATTACCCTGGTTTATACCAATCTCTTAAAAGGTTCAAGAAACCATATGCGTGCCTTTAATAATCTTTATTCTGCACAGGATTTAACATATGAACCACAATATATTTCAGTAGAAGAATTTACTGAAATTATTGAATCTGCTATTGAACGTGGCGGCAATGGACAAGGACGCGGAAAAGGTTTAGGAAAAAAAAATATAAATTGTACTAATCCGGCAAATCAGCAGGGTAGCATTGAAACCAGTAATTCAACATTCAAAGCTTCAAATTATCCTAATCCTGCTAATCCAGGAACAACAATACAGTTTTCTCTTGAAGAACCAGCAAATGTAACTTTGAAAATATATAACATTCGTGGACAATTGGTAATGGATTATGACATGGGATACCTTGGTGAAGGCATCCACAGTCAAAATTGGAATGGAACCAATCGGTATGGTCAACATATGTCAAGCGGAATGTACTTTTATGAAATCAATACAGGTAGTCAAAAGATTGTAAACAAACTGTCTCTCTTGAAATAAATGCCCCCCATCAAACACCGGGATGCCCTAGTCATCCCGGTGCCTCTTAAACAGAATCATAAATTTAATAGATTACCAGATATAATTAGTTGCAAAAAAAAAGCGGGAATGAATCCCGCTTTTTTTAAAACCGCTTGGTATAAAAATGACAATAAGGTTCTTTACCATTGTGCTGGTAATAATCCTGATGATAGTCCTCAGCATCCCAAAAATCATCAGCTTTTACCAGCTCTGTAGCCACTTTGTAACCCTTATCCTTTAAAACATCAATCAACTTTTCTGAAGTCTTTTTCTGATCCTCGCTGGTATAAAAAATAGCAGAACGATACTGTTCACCAATATCGGGACCTTGACGGTCTACCTGAGTAGGATCATGGATCTCGAAAAACAATTTTGCCAGGGTTTCAAAATCAGTTTGTTTCGGATCAAACTCTACCTTGACAACTTCAGCATGACCGGTAGTACCACTGCATACTTGTTTATAAGTGGGATCATCTTTATCGCCGCCCATATAACCTACAGTCGTACTCTTTACTCCTTTGGCTTGCTGGAAATAGTATTCCGTTCCCCAAAAACATCCACCTGCAAAATAGGCATTTTGTGTTTGCATCATTTCTCCTGCGGGTACAAAATTCAATGATATGGAATTCACGCAATGGCGAGTATTTTTTATTGTAAACTGTTCACCGGTAAAAACATGCCCCAAATGCGCTCCACAATTGGCACACAATATTTCAGTCCGATGTCCGTCAGCATCTGTTTGGCGTTTAACGGCACCTTCAATTTCATCATCAAAACTGGGCCAACCGCAATGGGCGTCAAACTTGTCTGAAGATTTGTACAAAGGTGCGTCACAACGCTTACATGTATAGGTACCATTTTCTTCAAACTTGTAATACTGTCCTGTATAGGGCCTTTCAGTTCCTTTATTAATTATAACACGTTCTTCTTCCGGTGTAAGTTTGTTATATTTCATGTTATCTTCCTTTGCATTTGAAAAATGCACATTCAAGCCCACAATTCCAATCCAAATTGCTAAAACAACGAATTTCAAGATATTTTTTGTTTTCATAACTGTATCCTCCTGTATAAGGGAAAAATAACAGTTTCCACAACCAAAACATTTCTTAAAATTGTATGTTTTAAAAGTTATGTTGTTTCAACATGAAATAAGAAAACAGTTAAATGCCGTAAAATACAGCAAGCATCCTATTTGTTATTTGACTGGTATAATGCGGATACGGTACCGGCAGGATCTTTAATAAAGCAATAGCGTCCCTCGTCACCCATCTTTTTAATATCAGATAATGTCGCCCCTCCCATTTCGCGGCAGGTTTCAATGCTTTTTTCTAAATTTTCAACATGAATATAAATAATCCACACAGGGGGTAGCCCGGAATTGGAACCCATGGGATGGCAAATTCCTGCAACTGCATCACCAGTTTCTGGCATTTTCATTACAAAATCTTCATACCCATCCATAGGGTAGCCAGTGGCTTCCCATCCCGTAACAGCATGGTAAAAATCCTTTATTTTATCTGCATTTTTAACTGTAAGATCTATCCAGCCAATTTTACCAATTTCTGACTTGGTCATTTTATTACTCCTTGACAGCTCTAATCTTTTGTTTAATTTTAATATCATGTCTTTCAATAGGGGTTTCACCATTCCGAATGAAATTCTTCCACTTTTCGGTCCATTCGTCGTTCCAGGTTTCATCTTTCAAGGGTACCATTACAACATTAAATTTCCCACTCTTGTTCACTGCAGGGAATGTGTACTGTGACTCGTGGTTTTTATGTTCAGTATATGCTTTCTTTATATCCAAATTGATAGTATTGGGGAATTGATTGTTTTGGCTATTATCAACCATTAATAACATGGGGCCATGAAAAAAGTAAACAGGATCTGTTATCTCATCAATCGACCGCCGGTCCTGGATGTTATTCCCGGCACCATCAACAAAACGCAGTCCATTTTCAAATGACAATTCAACGATATCACTATCGTTCCATGCATTATTCAAAATCAGGTAACCGTTATCTCTATTAGCTTCAACAACTTTGCCATTCACTGAAATAGTATAATCTTCAACCCAGTCAGGAATACGAACTTTACAAACAGACAGGTTTTTCGCTATTGACGGTAATACAATCTTGACCTTTCCTTTTTCTGGATAGTCAGTTTCTATTTTTATTGTACCCTTTTCTTTATCAGAAGGTTTGAAATCTAACGATGTATAGAAATTAATAAACAGCGTCTCATCATCTTGCACAACACATCGTTCTGCTATATCAGCAAACGCATATAAGCCATGCATCAAACAACACCACCAGGATTCCGAGTATCGATCGCCATAGCCTTCATGAGTAAGAAAAGCATGACCAAACGCGCCATTAGCCGTTTGATGATAGTATAGTGAATTCAGCCAGCATTGTTCCACCTGGTCCAGATATACCGCTTCATGAGTAACATCCCATAAGTATAAATTCAACCGTACCCAGTCTGTCAAAGAACAACCTTCGGTACGTTCATCATCAGGAAAAAACTCGCATACCGCACCATCCATCCGTATTCCCTTTGGCAGTATCTTTTGCCAATAGATTTCCAATATATTATGTAGTAATGCCTGGTCCTGATTTACCTGATAAAGCATTACCATACCCACCATGGTATTCATATATGAATGGGAATGATAGGTACCAAACTCGGGGAACAATGATACAATATATTCAGCTGTTTTTAACAGATCAGGATCAGGGGCAATTTTGTATAACGAAACCAGTCCTTCAAGAATACTGGTTTGGTGAGTCTTGACAAAGTGTCGACGATTTGAATCAGAGTTTTTCCAATCAACTGTGCGCCGGGTATCGGTCCACGGATTACCTTCGTGTGTAGTTGTCAGTTCCGGTACAGATTCTACAAGATAGGCGCCCAATTTTTTAGCAGATTCTAAAAACCGTTCATCACCAGAAAGCTTGTAATATTCAACAAGTCCAAGTAATAAACGACCATGTCCAAAAAGCTGCCTTCCCCAATAGTCCCAACCAATCGTCTTTTGATTGGTACCAAAATAGCCTTCAGGATGTTGGTATTTTAAAACACGTTCTGCAATAGAATCCAGCTTTGCCGGACGTTCACCTGATATACGTGCCATGCTGCTCCAGGCACCTAAAATTCGTCCAGAAACATCCCCCTCGTATTCTTCAAATCTGCGCTTGTTTTCAGGAATTCGTGCAACATCCTGCACTACCAGATCGAGATCATATGGAGAATCATTATTCAGGCGTTTTTCAACAAGTTTAATACGTTTTGCAAATTCACCATGAAACTCTATTTGAGAAAAACCCATAACAGTTAATCCTGCTAATAAAAAAATGATCATCATAGAAATCTTTTTCATAACGTTGCTCCACTCTTCCATTTATTTATGATATCCTTTGGCCCGCAACAAGGGCATTAATATTTCCATTTCATCTGTTTGAATATAATCTGGCATGGTGTTTACCATTTCACGAATACCAAACGCATTATCATGAGACATGGAATTGACAAAAGAAGCTCTTCCACTCAAATGAACATCTCTTACCAATCGTTCCGAGAACTGCATCCAGTCAATATTGACAATAGGAGGATTTACTTTGTCCAACACAATTGGCAAACCAGCAAAACCCACGGGTACAGAAGGACGCACCATAAAACCACTATCAATTTGTAATGTTTCCTGCATCAAATTCCAGTTGCCGCAATACATGGTTATTTTGCCTAACAAACCTTCTTTACGTAATACATCAACCAGCTTTTTTGGATCACCGCCTTTAAAATCAATATCCGGAAGAGCCTTGCCTCTTAAAGCATCCAAAGCTTCTTTGAGTGTAGGTATACGTGTACCTTTAAATTCATCACCAAACCAGGATCCGGCATCCAGTTTCTTGATTTCAGACAAGGTCATATCAAACACATTTCCATGTCCATCAGTGGTGCGGTTTACAGTAATATCATGAAGAATTACCAACTCTCCATCCTTTGTCTGGCGAACATCCATTTCAATTAAATCTACCCCCAACTCGATAGCTTTTTCAAAAGCAGGAATTGTGTTTTCAGGTGTGTGCTTGACATTGCCCCGATGCCCAACAACTTTGATTCCGGGCCAGGTATAGATAGCAGTTCCGTTTTTATAAATTTCCATGACTCTGGCTGTCCGGGCGTTAATAACTGCTCGAAATCCATCTGCGCCATCATACCCTATAACAACAAGCGCGGGATCCTGATCAAATGAACCACGACTGACATCTGTTGCGAACAAATCTATTTTTTTATCAATCCGTTTGAGTTGATATTCTGTCAAATGCACGGCTTCAACGTTGGAAATATTGAAATCAGTTTGTGCAAACAATAAAGATACAAAAATCAAGATAAGAACATTTACTTTGACAAAATTTCGCATACAATGCTCCATAATCATAAATATTGAAAAAGTTTAATACAATGTATTCGAATAAAGCAAATTAATAGCAATAAAGCAAATAAAAAACTAGATTTGGAAAGATTCTAAAAGGAAATAGAAATTTTTAATGGAATGATAATTAGAGAAGATAATTATTCAGGTAATAAATACGTTTACGCAACTGCCGCATGCTTCCGAATACTGCTTGGAGCATCAAGAACTTTTAACAATTGCAGAGGATTGATATCCGTAGCCACACCGGTCTCATGCCAATGATTTGTACAGCCGCAATTATCAAGGAAAACGCATTGAGCGGGAATGTTCAAGGATTTCAGTTCCAAACCACCGGTAATTAAATTTAACAAACATGCTACACCAACAACACCTACCTGCCGGTCTTTTGCAAAGTTCTCAAGCCAGGCCGTAAAATCAGATGAATGCGGGATTATATGTACATCAAAATCGTGTTCTTTTCCCAATTGTGTATATTGATTAATTTTGCAAGACTTATCACAGCCGGTACATACAAAATCCAAACTGATTCGTTTTGCTTTGCATTGACCATCATTTGCATGTTTTCGCATACATGCAGGTAAAAGAACAGCTTTTCTTTGAGTCTGGTGAAAATTTGAAACAAATGCACGGTTCATCAATTCGCTTCCCACCATATTCAAATAATATTCTGTTTCACCGCGATTACAAAACAAATAATCTTCTTTCCAACGATGTGATTTGGCCTGATTTGCTATAAAAGATTCAACAAAAGGTGTATAGTCTTTGAATTCCTGTTTGGCAACATCTTTGAACCAGCCTGAAAATTCAATCGTCTTTTCAATAATGGATTCCGTTTTATCAGGACCAATATGTTTAAAAAATTGTAAGATAATCTTGAACCGCTTTACTTCTTCACGAAACTCGCCGGTAGCGTCTAAATAATTTAAAAACTTGGTAACAGTTGCAATCTTTAAAGGAATGTTGGAAAAATGTCTGTTATTATTGGTTTCCAACAACAAGGTTGATAAAATACCACGTACCCGATCAATAGCAGGTTTAAATTTCCGGTAATTTCTTCTGAGGAAATAAAGCTCCGTCAATAAACGGGTTGAAACTGGACTTACTCCCACCGCAGTTGATATATATAGACGCCACAATACACCAAAAGCAAGCCAGTCAAACATGTATTCACGACGATCACGTAATAACTCGATATGATTGAAATTGATAAAACTTGTATAATTATCAAGCACAGGACCCAGTTTTTCATCAAAATAGATTTCAAACCTGGTAGTAAAACTAGAAAGCTCTTTATAAAAAGTATCAGAAGAATCATTACTATTTTTCAATGAATATGTAATAATTTTTTCTGTATCTGCAACCATGATCTCACCTAAAACAATTTATTGTACATGCATATAGACGCAAAAATACAGATCTGGTTACAATATATTTGAAATTTAAAAAAAATATTCAAGTTATACAGAATTTATGATTTTATCCAGGGAAGAGAATTCAGATCAACATTACCACCACTAAGGATAATCCCAACTTTTTTTCGTGCTTGTTTTATGTCATGAAATAATAATGCTGCAACAGGAACAGCAGATGAAGGTTCAATGATTATCTTCATTCGCTCCCATATCAGAAACATGGCGTCAACAATTTCTTGCTCGGTAACCGTTATTATTTCATCCACATAATTTTGAATTATGGGAAACGTTATATCTCCCAATGATGTGCGAAGACCATCAGCAATTGTATTGGGATATATTGAAGGAATGATTTTACCAGCTTTTAACGAACGCTTTGCATCGTCAGCTAATAAAGGCTCAACACCGATCACTTTTAAATCCGGATTCATAGCTTTACCGACAATTGCTGTACCACTGATTAAGCCTCCTCCACCAACCGGGGCAAGCAGCATATCCAATTCCGGGTATTCTTCAAGGAGTTCCAGAGCCGCAGTTCCTTGTCCGGTAATGATGCGATGATCATTATAAGAAGGAATTACAGCAGCTTTTGTCTGCACTACAACCTGATTCAACACACGTTCACGATCATCCATTGTAGGTTTACATGTAATTATTTCTGCACCATACCCTTTTACGGCTTGTCGTTTCACAGTTGGTGCATTATCAGGCATAACCATATATGCAGGTATATTAAATGTTTTTGCTGCCAGTGCCAAAGCAGCAGCATGGTTACCGGATGAATGTGTTGCAACACCACATTTACGTTCTATATCATTCAACTGGAGCACTGCATTCATGGCACCACGTATTTTGAACGCACCGGTTCTTTGCAGGTTTTCACATTTAAAAAATAGAAAACAACCCGTTTCTGAATCAAGTTGGGATGATCTCATTACCGGTGTTTGATGTATATAAGAACGAATTCGTTTGTATGATTCTTTAATTTGTTGAAAAGATATTGACAGCAATATGGACCACTCTAATTATTATAATGGGGAATATTAATGAAATGAAATGTGAATGTCAATCATGAATTCAATAAAATTTAAATTACATATTCTGGCAAAATTGAAATGATCGCTCTTGTCTTCGGGATAGAATTAAAATAATAGGTTTTGTAATCACATAAAAAAACCAAACCAACTGTAAAAAAATTTATCCAACATGCTTTTCATTGCTTGGCCTAAAAATATTATGGTGATGCGTATTTACTATTAAAAGGTGGATATTGACTCTTTTGATATTCAATTTGCAAATTTAAAAGCTGGCGCAAATGCAACAGATCATGCTCCAACCAGGATACGAGTAAATCCCCTGCTCGAATAATACCTATTTTGGGATGATCATAATAAAATTCCCATTGGGGATTTTCCAGTTTTTGCAGCCACACCAATGATTCGGCTCGTTCATCCAGAAATAGAGATAGAATTTTTTCAAAATCCTGATCATTATATTTATGCTCAGTCATCAATCCCTGGGGATCAAAAGGTGGCCACGCCTCACCTTTTCCTTCAAGCGTCAATTTCAACCTTGTTCTAAAATCCAGTTTTTCTTCATCCAAAAGATGATGAACCACTTCAAGCACCGACCATTTCTGGGGAGTCGGCTTCCAAACAGCTTGTTCGTAAGAAATTGTGCTTGTTAATTTTTCTAGAACAAGTGCATTAGTAGTCATTTGTTGAATAATTTTTCTAACATTCATATTTCAATTCTCAAAGTTAGTATATCTAAGGATAAATAAAAATTGAATTCATTTCAAGTAAAAAAAAAGCCCCTAAAAAGGGGCTTGAAGTAAAGGGGCACAATATACCCCTTAGAATCAAAAAATTTTGATATTCTATTTTTAAATTAACGTTTGCTTTTTAATTTCGCTTCCACAGAAATTTCTGTGTGTGGAATTGCTTCTAACCGTTCAGGATTAATAGGTTTGCCGGTTACACGACAAATACCATAGGTTTTATTATTAATCCTTTCAAGCGCTCTGTCAAGATAACCGATTAGTTTTTGCTGACGGTCAATCATCATATAAGCTTGTTCACGGTCAGTGCCCACTGAAGCAGAATCCGCAAGGTGGAAACTATAACCGGAATCACTATCAAGTTCCTCACGGTTATCGGTCGACAAAAAACTCCTCCAGCGATCAATTTCTTCAAGTGCTTCTACACGCTTTTGCTCAATCAATTCGCGAAAGCGTTCCAACTCTTCATCGCTAAACGGGGTTATGCGCTCATTCTGACTTTTATCCGTAGAAGCAGCGTTTTTTCCCTCGGCCATTCCCCTTCTCCTTTTCCTGGTTCAACTATTATTATTTTTTATAATATATTTCTGCAAAATTATCAGAATTGCACCACTGATAATCATTCCCAGACACAGCAACTGTCCCATTGATAAATTCAGGACAATTAATCCCAAATGCGCGTCCGGTTCTCTGACATATTCTATAAAAAATCTAAAAACTCCATAACCAATCAAATACAGAGCCAATAAATATTTATGAATATACAAATTTTTTCTCAAACTCCAAAGAACAATAAACAGTACAATACCTTCAAAAAGAGCTTCATACAACTGTGACGGATGTCGCAATTGATGAGTAACATCCAAAGGGAAATACATTCCCCAAGGTGCTGTTGTCGTTCTGCCATACAATTCACCATTGAGGAAATTACCAATACGACCAAACGTATATCCCAATGGTATTGCTGGTAAAATTAAACTTGCTAAATGGAAAAAATTGATTTTTTCCCGATAACAGAACCATAATGAAGCGAAAAAGACTCCCAATACACCACCATGAAAAGACATGCCGCTGATACCTGTAAAACGAAAACCATTAGAAAACTCGACAGGCATGATCATTTTCAATGGATTAGCTATAAAATATGAAAGGTCATAAAATAAAATGTAACCCAACCTTCCACCTATTAATACGCCCAGAATTGCCCAAACCATAAAAGATTGAATTGTTTCCAAAGTATAGGAATAGGCTTCATGTTTCAGACGATATTTTATCAACAGGTAAACTGTAGTAAATGCTGCAACGTACATTAATCCATAATATCGGATTTGGAATGATCCCAAAGAGAAGAAAACAGGATCAATATGAGAAGGAAGGTTCTGCCACCAGTTCATAACATCTTTCTATTCTATATGTGTAGTGAATCCATTTCATTTCAAAGAACAAGACAATAATATACAAAAATAACGGATAATTCGGAACAATTATTTTATCAAAAATCAACAACATGCTGAATTATAAATTCCATTTGGAGGTAATAATGTTACGATTATCAAACAAAAGAAACATGTATGCAATTTCTAAATTGATCATTTCATTATCTTTTCTTCTAAGCCAATCAGACAACCAGGCAAAGCGTATTGCCAAAACAAAATCTAATAAAACTTTATTGCCTAATGGCTCAATATAATCTCTATCTTTTAGCTCACTGAACAATTGTAAAATCATGCTTGATAACAAACCATCTGGTGCTTCCATTCCCAAACAACCAATTAAATTGGCAAGATCATAAAGCTTGGGTTTTCTGCCATGAAATTCCCAATCAATCACCGATCGAATTTCATCATTACCCCAGATGATGTTTAATGGATGTATATCTCCATGGCAGAATCCATCTGCCAGTTCTTGATGTTGATATACAAACTCCGAATCCAAATACTCGAACAATTCTTTTAAATGATTAAATATTTTAGGATTATTTTCTTCAAGTTTAATTTTAAAATCATTTATAAACTCTATAATAGAAAAATAATCCAAATCTACAACCTCTTCAATACCAATGGATTTTTCTTCAAGCTCAATCAAAAACTCTGCAATGGCTTTTCCTCGCCAGGCATCTTTAAGGTATTGGGGTCTGTCAAGTTCCATCCCCTTAATAAACGGGATCAACTGCCAATATTCCCCATTACAAGATATCAAGGAATCACCTGTAACTGTCTTTATATAAGGCTGAACAAAAGATAGATTTTTCTTGTAAAGAAATGATAAAGCTTTGGTTATATTTTCTTTTACTTTGCGATTATCCTGATTTATTTTTTCCAGCATATATAAACGCTCATGTACATCCTGAACAACAACTCTGTATTCTGTTCGATCCGGACTACCCGCAATAGGAAGATTGTTAGGCAAGGTTGAGAGTTCAATATCCCATTTTGAACATACAGATTTCAAAAATTCTATAGAAATATAAGATTCATTCATAAATATTTCTCTTATTTATATAAAAACCATATGATAATTCAAAATTAAATTATATTCAAAGAATAAAAAAAAGTGGGAAAGTTAGATAGAAAAAACACAAAACAAGTCAGGCAAGTTGTGTACCGCAAAGTTTATTAATTTCCTGAATAAGCTTGGGTTTATCAATAGGTTTTACTAAATACCCATCAGCCAATTCATTAAAAGCAGTTTGAACATTCTTGAAATCAGATAAAGCAGTAGTCATAATAATCTTGACTCTGTTCTCGGTTGGTATATTATACTCATTTTCCAGATTACGGATAGTCCTCAAAGCTTCGTGACCGTCAACCTGAGGCATCATAATATCCAATAGCACCAAATCAAAAGGGATATTTACATCCAGGGCATGTTTAAATTTCTCTACTGCTTCCTGGCCATTCATTGCAGGAACACATTGGCCATAAAGCTGCATATATTTTATGAATAATTTTAAATTGATAGGTTCATCATCAACAATCAAAGTTTTCATTAAAAGTTCCTGTCCCATGGTATAATTATATTTAAATAATATAAAAACTTTTAATTACGAATAAAAGAAAAATATATAAAAAAAAGGCAGCCTTGAAACAAAGCTGCCTTTTAAAAAAATTATATATTACTTATTAAGCATTCGCATTTTCTTTTTCTGCTGCTTTAACCTCTTCTTTGATTTTTTCCATATCCAAATCACGAACTTGTTTGATCAAATCTGTTAATGCTTGTTCTGGCAAAGCACCAGGTTGTTTGTACAATAAAATATTTTCTCTAAAAATAGCCAATGTAGGTATAGACTGAATTCCAAAAGCAGCTGCGAGCTGTTGTTCTTTTTCGGTATCAACTTTAGCAAATGCAATATCAGTATTCTGTTCAGATGCTTTTTCAAAAACAGGTGCAAACATTTTACAAGGGCCACACCAAGAAGCCCAAAAGTCTATTAATACGATATCATTATTTTGAAGTGTGCTTTCCAGTTCATCCATTTTCAAATTTATTGTTGCCATGGTTTATCTCCCAAATATTAGTTTATTTACTTTCTAAAATTTAGATGTGCCATGCAGAAAAAGGATTCATCCGGAAGCAAAAAAAGAGGGATTATTTTTTACTTAGAACATGCTGCAGTTTAGTGTCTAATTCAGACTCTGATATTGGTTTGAGAATAAAATCAGATAAAGATACAGCCATTACGCGTTCCATTGTTTGTTCATCAGAGTATGCCGTGCAAAAAACAATAGGCACATTTGAATTTTTTCTAATTTCACGAGAGGCTTCAATACCATCCATTAATCCGGCAAGTACTACATCCATTAAAATTACATGAGGTTGGTATTTGTTAAATAATTCTACAGCCATCTCACCTGTTGAAGCTATAGCTGGAACCTCATACCCTTGTGACATTAATTTTTCCTGAATACTGAGTGCAATAATTGATTCATCTTCAACAACCAGCACTTTATGTCCGTTATTCATGGGTACACCATTCTTTCTAATTATTGATTTAGCACCTGACAAAGCGTTTCTTGAAGCGCTTTAATCTTGTAAGGTTTTGCGATTACTCCTGCAAATCCAAACGATTCATAATCTGACATAATAGGATCATTTGAATATCCACTTGAAACAATCGCTTTAACATTTGGATCAATTTTTTTTAATTCAACCATAGTTTCTTTGCCCCCCATACCTCCAGGTATTGTTAAATCCATAATTACCGCCTGAAAAGGCTTGTTACTATCTTTAGCTTTCTTATAAATATCAAGAGTTTCCTGACCATCTTTAGCCAGTGCTACTTCATATCCTGCCTCTAAAAGTATATCCCCCACCATATCCAACACAAGCTCTTCATCATCCATCACAAGGATATAGCCGGATCCTTTTGATGTGTTAATATCCATTACTTTCTCCAGTGAAATTTTTTCATTTGTAGCCGGAAGATACAATAGAAAAGTTGTACCCTGGCCCAACTCTGATTCTACCATTAAAAAACCTTTGTGCTTTTCAACAATAGAATAAGCTACTGCTAATCCTAAACCACTTCCTTTTTGTTTTGTGGTAAAATATGGATCAAATATTTTATCCAAAATGGTTGCTGGAATACCGGTACCTTGATCTTTAACCGTAATTCGAACATATTTTGAACCACGCAATTGAATGGGATCTTTGAGGGAATATTCATGGTTTTCTCCAGTAATATGAATCTTCCCACCGCTTGGCATTGCCTGATCTGCATTGATTAAAATATTATTCAAAACCTGTGTAATCTGGCCCTTATCAACATCAATATTGTACAAATCCTCTTGAAAATTTGTGATACAAAAGGCATTTGAACCGCTAAGGGATAAATTAATTGCTTCCTGAATCATTTCTTTTACATTGCAGACTGTTTTTATTGGAGCGCCACCTTTAGAAAAAGTCAATAACTGCTGTGTCAAAGATGTAGCTTGTGCTGCGCTCTGTTCAATATTCTCCAAATACTTTTCAAGTTTATCTTTTTGACTAAAATACAATCTTGCCAGTTGGGCATTACCTAAAATAACAGATAAACGATTATTAAAATCATGGGCTATGCCGCCGGCAAGTAAACCGGTTGATTCAAGTTTTTGAGCTCTTTGTATTTCCGCTTCCATCAATTTTCTATCAGTAATATCTATCAAAGACATTAACATAGCAGGTTTGCCTTGAAACTTTATAATCTTGGAATAATTATCAACATATTTCACTTTGCCTGTTTTTGTAATACCTTTGAAAGTGAATCTATTTCCTTCATTTTCAGGATCTTTAGTCATTTGCCTGCCACGATCCAGGACGGTGCTAATACTATCCCAATGGACCGCTTTCAAATATCGATGCGGTCCCCATTTTTGAATTTCATCTCGTGAAAATTCAAATAATTCACAAAAAGCATTATTCATGTACTTGATAATGCCTTCCTGCAAGATAGCAATAGCCATAATGGATTGTTCAGAAATAGTACGAAATTTCTCTTCACTTTCACGAATTGATATTTCTGCCTGTTTTTTTTCACTTATATCACGAATAATTCCATCATAAAAAACAGGTTCCATATGCTTATCAAAGACTGTTGTGGTACTAATAGATGCCCAGAATGTGCTGCCATCAAGCCGTCTTAATTCAATTTCATACCCTTCAATAGTTCCATCTTTGTTAAGTTGGGTTATAAATTTATCTCGTTGTTCTTTATTCTGATACAATTTTGAAACATCAAAATCCCTAATATCACCTTCTTTCTTGAATCCGAACAGATTTAACATTGATGGATTACCGGATACAAGTTTTCCGTCAGGAGTAGATCTGTAAATTCCCAATGGAATATTGGCTTCAAGTACTTTATATTTTTTTCGGCTCTCAATAAGCTCAGCATTAATTTTTTTTCTATCAGAGATATCCCGAATGATTAATAAATCGGCATTTTGTCCCTGATAATGTATAAAACCACCGTTTATCTCAACATATCGGATATTGCCAAACTTTGTTAATAACTTTGCCTGATATATTTTATCAGAAACTTCTCCATTTAAATGCCGGGTATATTCTTTTGTTAATTTTTCCAGATCATCACTTGAAAAAATATGCAAAAAAGGCATTTTCATCAATTCTTCGACTGAATATTCAGTCAAGAGAGCTAATTGATTATTTACATATTTAAAATGATCATCCTGAATGATACCAATACCATCGTGAGCTCTTTCAACTAGGTTTCGATATTTTTCTTCATTCTCTAATAATGCCTGCTGCGCTTGTTTTCTTTTAGTAATATCTGTAACAAGGCCATAATTGCCATTATAATTTCCATTTTGGTCCAATAGTGGATTCAAAGTAACCAGTACAGACATAGTGGATCGGTTATGATGGATCATATCCAGTTCAAATCTACATGATTCACCATTTTTAATCTTGGCCAATTCAGTTTCGTAAATGTAAAAACTCTTTGAATCAATTAATCTTTTTAAAGGTCTTTTCAAAATTTCTTGTAAATTGTAGCCAAAAAGATTTATCAAATAATCATTTACATAAATACAATTACCCAAAATATCATTAATAATAAAACCAGCAGACAGATTTTCTATCAATGAATGAAAACGAATTTCATTTGAAAGTAATTCTTCATAACTTGATTCAATTAATTCAAGGCGTTTTTTCAGTCTTTCATTTTCCTCAATCACTTTATCAATTGAATACTGTAACTGGTTTTCAGACTTTTGGGCCATCAATTCTCCCGGAAAATTCGGACTCTTCAAATTACCAGAAAGCAAAATTTGTACCATACAAATCAACTATTAAAAAGCAAAACAAGTCACTAAAGTAAAAATATTTACCGCTATATTAAAAAATAAACGAATAAATAGTTAAAATTGCAAGAAAAAACTAGTTTTTAAAGTACAATATTGCTTTATTTAAAAAATGAATCATGCTTATTTAGCAAAAAGTAAAAATTATCACCAATTAATGAATATTTTACTATGAAACTTTTTAATGCGTATTAACAGTACATTTTTCCGTTAATATATTTTTTGTTAATAATTTTTGCATAAAAGAACAATAAATAGAAAAAGCTTTTATGCAAATTCAACTAAATATTGTTTCATTTATTATTTCTTGTTGATATAAAAATCGAAAAGATATTCCAGTTGTTCTAATGAAGTATCAATTGCCATTGGAAGGGTCTTATTATAAACATCCAGCAATATTAGCGCATTTATTGTGGAATCAGTTTTACTGGCAACATTTAAACGTTCCGCAACTGAAAGACTTACATCTTCAAGATTTTTATAGAGCTTGGTCAGCCCTTCAAAATCCAGATCTACTGGCTTTTTATGTTTATTCATAAAATATTGAGCCAATAAATACATTGATGTTGCTCTATATATTGTTTCTTCCCTGCTTGCAAGGGGCAAGTGATACCTTGCCATTGGGCGCAAGAACCATGTATGCGGACACCCACTGGAAGCAAAGACCAATCCCATTAATGCACTTATTCCCTTTTGGGCAGTAGTATGTTGTGAAATAAAACGTTCTTTGGTTTCTACATCAAGATGTATTCTTTCATAAGAAATCAATCTGTTAAAACGCTTTACAATATTCACTAAACTTGTTGCCAAAGGACAATGCTTTTCTTTTTCAAGCGGACAATGAGGACACTTGTGAAAACTTAGCTCCGTCCATTCGGGTAATACTTTTGGATGCTGGGCAATCAAATCCAATGTTACTGGATCCAAACGTATGTTAAATACCTCTTTAAATCCGTCTTCCATGGTAAAAGTATAACGAATCAAGATGGGTTCATTTTTATCTATAACTTCCAACTGTCATAATCCTGTTAAAATATCCTATGCCTATTTGTAGACTGCTTTTGGCCACTGTTTGATTATTTGAATTACCTCACGCACATAGGCACATTCACATTCTGCGGAACATGGTTTAAGAACATTGTGATCTAAACAATATCCTAAACACTCATCTGAACCTATTTTACACGAATCATAAATTTCACCTTCATACAAATCCATGAAATATTTCCCTTTTACAGAAAATGTCCCATTACAGGTTGTATGATTAAATACAAATATTCCTAAATCCAGAACTTCAAAATTAGCCATATATCCTGTTATAATGACATTAGGGTCACTCATCAACTCTATGCGATCTGCCCAAATATGTTCACACATAGGACACTTTTTGAAATCATGATTAATACTCAAAAAATTCAATTCTCTTTTTTATGGGTACAATTCTATAGTAATTAAGGAATTATGCAAAAAAAATAACTATTATTTAAAAAACTTAATTATAAACAGCAACAATTATTCCAAACAAAAATAATACCTATATATAATCAGTAAACAAGTCTATGCAATCCGGACAAACGGGCTAATTCAATTGCATGTTTAAATTCTGTATCAGTGACAAGCTTGTTGATTTCAGGTGATTGTGATGCAGTACCTTGAGGTTTATATTGATTCATAATATTGGTAAACGTATTCTTTGATACTGAATTTGATAAAAACTCAAATATTTCTCCAGTTTCTTTCGTATTACCAGGCATAAGCAGATGACGTACTATTAATCCACGTTGCGCAATACCTTTAGAATCTATTACCAGATCACCAACCTGACGATACATCTCGAGAATAGCACGTTTAGCAATTTCAGGATAATCAGTAGCGTTCATGGTTAACTCGGATTGAACCGGGTCTACAAATTTAAAATCAGGCATATAAATATCTATGATTCCATCCAATAATTTAAGAGTAAAAAACGAATCATAAGAGCTGGTGTTATAAACCAGGGGAATTGACAATCCATTTTCAATTGCAATTTTTAAAGCAGATAATATTTGCGGAACAACATGAGAAGGAGTAACCAGATTAATATTATGACATCCATAATTCTCAAGCCAGATCATCATATTAGCCAATTGGGTATCTGTCACTTCTTCGCCCTGCCCGGAATGGCTGATATCAAAATTCTGGCAAAAATTACACATCAGGTTACAATTTGAAAAAAATATGGTGCCGGAACCACCATTACCGACCAATACCTCCTCTTCACCAAAATGAGGTTGATAACTTGCAACTTTGGCCTGAATACCGGTCTTGCATATACCTCGTTGTCGTGAGAATCTGTCAACTTTGCATTGACGGGGACATAATGTGCAATTATGTAAAGCATTAAAAGCTTGCTCAATTTTTTGGTCCAAATCACCACTCGTATAAGCTTTAATATAAGCGGGTTGAAATTCCATATAACTCCTTTTCCAAGTATAGATGTAAAAACAAAATAATAACTTATTTATTTCTCAACGTTCTAAAATTTTATTAAAATGAATTGAACAAAAAAGAATTAAATCCTTTACAAATTGCATCTAATTTAGTAAATTTCTTTACAAGCCCTCGTAGCTCAGTAGGATAGAGCAACAGTTTCCTAAACTGTGGGCCACAGGTTCGAATCCTGTCGGGGGTACAACAATCAACAAAAAAAGCCTCTTTTAAAGAGGCTTTTTTTGTTGATATTGATTATGAAACAGGGTACCGCTGGATTTTGAATCCAGTGGGTTTATTTTAGTTCATTGCTCATGGAATATGGAAAGTCCTCTTTTTCAATTCCCCGATTAAGATTGGGTTCTTTACTCATTTCCAAATTCAAAACTCCGCCATCCTGAATGGTTTTATGAGCGAGGTAATTTTGGGTATACACTTTACCGTTTAATTCTGCTTTTTGGATATACACATTGCAATTACAATTATTTTCAGCATTAATTGTAAAAACATTACCATTCTCAAGAGTTAATTCCACTTTATTAAACAAGGGTGAACCCAATACATACTGGTCCGTACCAGGACATACAGGATAAAAACCCATTGCAGAAAAAACATACCAGGCTGATGTTTGTCCATTATCTTCATCTCCGCAGAGCCCATCCGGATTAGGGGTATATAACAGATCCATTACTTCGCGCACTCTTTTTTGCGCTTTCCAGGGCTCTCCGGCATAATTGTACAAATATATTCCATGTTGTATGGGTTGATTTCCATGTGCATATTGCCCCATACCTGCGATGACCATTTCCGTAATTTCATGGATTTGAATGCCATAATAGGAAAAATCAAAATCAGGAGGTGATGTAAAAACCGAATCGAGTTTTGTGACAAAGGCTTCTTTACCTCCCATAAGATCAATTAAACCTTGAGGATCATGGAAAACAGACCAGGTATAATGCCAGGCACAACCCTCTGTAAAAGCATCTCCCCATTTTTCAGGAACAAATGGTGCTTGCCACGAACCATCTTTATTTTTACCCCGCATAAAATTGGTAGATTTGTCAAACACATTATGATAAAACTGGGCTCTCTTTGCAAAACGATCGATTTCATTTCGGGGCTTGTTTAAAGCCTGGGCCAACTTCCAGATTGTAAAATCATCATAACTGTATTCCAATGTACGGGCAACATTTTCATTTACATTCACATCATAAGGTATATAACCCATTTCATTATAATATTTCACACCAAAGCGTCCAACAGATTTCAATGGACCTTCATTCTCTGAATTTTTGAGAATTGCCTCATATAGCGTCTCTATATCATATCCCCGTATCCCCTTTAAATATGAATCTGCTATGAGTGAGGCAGAGTTGGAGCCTATCATACAATTTCGATGTCCCGGACTCGCCCATTCTGGAAGCCAACCGCTTTCTTTATAGGTATTAACCAAACCCTGCATAATTTGGCTATTTAATTCGGGGTACACAAGTGTAAAAAATGGAAAAACAGCTCGAAACGTATCCCAAAATCCATTATCAGTATACATATAACCTGGTAAAACCTGGCCATTATATGGACTGTAATGCATTACATTACCGTCTTTATCAAGTTCCCAAAATTTACGCGGGAAAAGCATGGTCCGGTACAGAGCGGTATAAAATACTATCTTTTGGTCATCACTCCCACCTGTCACACGTATGCGATTAAGCTCTTTGTTCCATATTTCTCGAGCATTATTTTTAACTATATCAAAAGATTTTTGTCCAATTTCACGTTCGAGATTCAATTCAGCCTGTTCAGGACTAATAAACGAAGAAGATACCCTGGCAGTGATCTGCTCATTACGTTTTGTCTTGAATTTTAAAACAGCACCTACATGCTCCCCTGTTCGGGACAAGGTATTGGGATAAACCGTAGAATCTTCCCAAGTGGAAGCCATTTCAAATTCTTTATCAAATGTTATTACAAAATAATTCTTGAAATTATCAGGCACACCTCCCCGGTTATTGGAGCAGTACCCCATAATCTTTTTCTCATTGGGAAGTACTGTAACCGACGAACCTTGAAAAAAAGCATCTACCAATATATAAGCTTCATTTGCTTCGGGAAAAGTGAAACGAAAACAAGCAGAGCGATCTGTTGGAGCAATCTCAGTCCAAATGTCATAATCGCCCAAATATACTTTATAATAATGAGGCAAAACCGTTTCCCGTTTATGGCTGAACCACGAGGCCCTTTCTTCCTGATCTATTTTTAATTCACCCGTTAATGGCATTAAAGCAAATGCAGCATAATCCCCTATCCACGGTGAAGGTTGATGAGTCTGTTTGAATCCTTTTATTTTGTAAGCATCATAAGCATACTGCCACCCATTTCCCATATCAGCAGTATAGGGTGTCCAGAAATTCATACCCCATGGTAACGCAATTGCAGGATATGTATTGCCATTTGACAGTTTGAATTCAGAATCTGTACCAATTAATGGGTTTACAAAACTTGTAAGATCATTATTCATACAATGGTCAGCAGAAAATCCATTAACGATCAACATCAAAATTATGAATAGCCCAATAATGCGTTTCATTTGCAATCCTTTATTTAAGAATTCATAAATAATCCTTTACAAAATAATGAATTGGAAAGATAAATAAAAGAAAATACAAACATCAAGTTATTGTTACTGGGTGAATATTGAAAAAATATTCACTATCATCTGTTTTAAAATAAATCACTTTTAAAATATGCATACATTTTGTAAATTGTTATATGTTAATTTTGCTCACACCTTTACCAACTTTTTCTTAAAGCATTGCAACCAAACAATTCAGGATAGTCTTGCTAAAAAAAGTCTTAAAAACTGTTGGTTATATTTTATCTATCGTAGTAATATTGATAATATTAATTGCCCTCTATTTTACAGCTCCTTCAATATGGCGTCGTCTGGTTACATATCCCCGTCTCGAAAAACAAAAACTGGCACTACAATTGGAATATAAAACCCCCAAACAATACATACCGTTGCATGCATTCAATGGTATTCTGCATTCACATACCTATTGGTCACATGACAGTCATGGCAATATTAATGAAATACTTCCCGCTGCCAAGAAAGCAAACCTCGATTTCATCTTTTTCTCTGATCATCCACATTGCGATCAAGACTCTTTTCCACGCAGCTATTATGGTGACTATGACGGTATCCTTATTGAACCTGGCTCTGAGAAAAGCGGCCTGGGAATTAATCCTCTAGATACGGTAATCTTGGATTGGAAAACAGCAATCGATACTTTGATTAAAAATGTTATCAGGAATAATGGATTTGTCTATTATATACATACAGAAGAGCCCCATGATTGGGACAATCCGGATTACCAGGGAATGGAAATATACAATATCCACACAGATATTAAAGATGAAGAAAGCCTGGTTCCAATCCTGATCAATGCAGCAATTACAGGTAAAAAATACAGACATTGGGCTTTTAGAGAATTCTTTGACATACAAACCGAGATACTGGAAAACTGGGATCGATTAAACCAAACCCGGCGCATTACGGGAATTGGTGCCCCTGATGCTCACAATAATCAGAATATAAGAGCAAGATATACTGCAGATGATAGTGTAGAATGGGTTGGACCGGATGCACATACTATAACAGTTAAAGCTCCAGGTCTTTTGGAAAAAATTCTACTTAAAAAGACAGACGTTACCGGCTGGGCTTTTCGCTGGGATGTGGATCCGTATGAATGTTCTTTTCATTATGTAAACGATCACGTGTTTAGCGATACATTGACAGCCAAAGCTATCAAAAACAATTTAGCTGCCGGCCATTCATTTGTGTCTTTTGATCATTTGGCAGATGCTACAGGCTTTGAATTCTTTAGTCTTGATGCGGGGAATAATCTTTCAGCTATTGTAGGCGATTCTGTAAAACTTGAACAGGTTAGTACTATTCAGGCGGTCTCTCCTTACCCGGTAAGGTACGAGTTGTATAAAGACGGTAAGCTTTTTGATTCAATCAATAAAGAATACATGTACCAATTTACAAAAGATATTTCTCCAGGTAATTACCGCATAACAGCGTATTTAGAATTTGATGACCAATGGTACCCCTGGGTGTATACAAATAATATATATATTTATCAAGACATTGTAAATGATTAAAATAGATATAATTCAAGCAGATATAACTGATCTGAATGTTGATGCCATCGTGAATGCAGCTAATGAACATCTTTCTCATGGTGGTGGTGTTGCCGGCGCTATCTCTCGTAAAGGTGGCCCTATAATACAGGTACAGAGTAATGAATGGGTTAAAACCCATGGTATTGTCAAAACCGGTACCGCTGCAATAACATCAGGCGGATCATTAAAAGCAAAATATGTTATTCACACCGTAGGTCCCATAATGGGCTCTGGGGATGAAGACAACAAGCTTAAAAATGCCACCCTTTCAGCTCTGGAACTTGGAAATAAATACAAGCTATTATCTATTGCATTCCCTGCAATCAGTACGGGTATATTTGGCTACCCAATTGAAAAATGTGCCCAAATAATGTTAAAAACAGTATTGGATTATTCAGAAAAAAAAAGTAGTTTAAATAATGTAATCTTTAGTTTATTTGACAATAATTCATTTACTATTTTTCAAAATACCTATACAATCCTAAGGAGGAGTTAAAATGAGAAAAGCACTGCTAGTCATGATATTGTTTTCAGTATCTGTGATGTTTGTTGCCTGCAGTACGCAAGAGGCACAAGAAAAAACAGGTCGCTCTATTTCTTTTGTAGAGGGCGAAAATCAGATTGACGTATTGGTAGATGGTAACTTTTTTACTTCCTACAAATATGATAAAACAACCTTGACTAAACCGGTTCTTTTTCCGGTAGAATCTGTTTCAGGTACTGTTGTTACTCGTATGTATCCATTTGAAGAAGTTGAAGGTGAAAGCCATGACCATCCTCATCATACCGGTATCTTTTTCACCTATGATGAAGTAAATGAAAATGGTTTCTGGAACAATACTACTTTTCCCCCTCAAATTCAACACCTGGAAACCACCAAAATGGATGCAAAAACCGGTACATTGGGTACGGTAATGCAATGGGTTGACAAAAATGAAAAACCAATTTTAAAAGAAGACCGCACTATGGTTTTCAGCAGCAATGGTACTGCAAATTGTGTTGATATGAAAATGACCCTGACGGCTCTTGATGATAAAGTTGTTTTCAACGATACCAAAGAAGGTATGTTTGCAATTCGTGTTGCTCACTGGTTAAAAGAAAGAAGTGGCAATAGTGAATACCTGAGCTCAAATGGTGATCGTACTGCCAAGAACATCTGGGCAACTCGCGCAAAATGGGTTACTCTTGAAGGTAAAAAAGACGATAAAGTTTATGGCATTGCTATTTTTAACCATCCTGAAAGCAACAATTACCCAACCTATTGGCATGCACGTGATTACGGTCTGTTTGCTGCCAATCCACTTGGCCAGTCAGTTTTCCAAAAAGGTCGTGAACAGGAACCAGTTCCCTACAACCTGACACTTGAACCTGGTCAGAGTGCTACTTTTCACTTTAAAGTGATTGTATACGAAGGCACAAAAACTCAGGAAGAACTGGAAGCAATGTACGAAAAATATGTACAATAATTAGTTATTCTTATAAACTGCCCCATCCTGGGGCAGTTTATTTTTATTTTCCCCCTCTTATATTCACTTGCATAATTTTTTTATTGATTTTTAGATATCATATTATTATATTTCGTCAAATAACGAAATGAGATGATCATGAGAGAAATCACAGAAAAATTCAAAGCACTTTCCGATCCTAACCGTATTCGCATTATCAAAATGCTGCAACAACGCTCCATGTGTGTTTGTGAAATTCAGGCGGTATTAAAACTTGCAACATCAACCGTATCTAAACATTTGCAAATATTAAGGAATGCGGGCTTTATTTATGATATTAAAGAACAAAAATGGGTGAATTATTATATAAATGAAAAAACCAATGACCCCATCATTACCTCCCTCTTGGCAATTGTTCATGAGAAAATATCGGACCCCAATACAGTTGCAACAGATTTAAAACTTGTAGAAACTGTGGATCGAAACCAATTGTGTAGTTTAGGAGATAAAATTGAACTGGAAAAATGAAAGAAAACCCCTTTTAATAATAGTAATATTATTTATTACAGCATATTTTTTACCTGTTGAAAAACCAGAGTTAATTAATGCTGTTAAAGAATCATTAATTCTTTTAAAATGGTATGCGCGTGAACATGTTTTATTATGCCTGGTCCCAGCTTTTTTCATTGCAGGTGTAATCAGTGTATTTATCAGTCAGAATGCCGTGATTAAATACCTGGGAGCACAAGCTAAAAAAGTAACGGCTTATTTAGTAGCATCGCTTTCCGGGTCTATACTAGCCGTTTGTTCCTGCACCATCCTCCCTCTTTTTGCAAGTATTTATCAGCGCGGTGCAGGTTTAGGCCCCGCGGTTGCGTTTTTATATTCAGGTCCGGCAATAAATATACTGGCCATCATTCTTACGGCAAGAATTTTAGGTTTTGAACTGGGTATTGCTAGAATTGTAGGAGCGGTTGTTTTTAGCATTGTTATTGGCTTGTTAATGCATATAATATTTATTAAAGAAGAACGAGAAAAAGAAAAACTACAGGCAGTTGTTATCAATTCAGAAAATGATCAAAATATATGGAAAACTGTTTTTCACATGTTTACTCTGATTGCGATCCTTATTTTTGTTAACTGGGGTAAACCAACAGAATCCGTGGGAGCATGGTTCCAGATATACAGTCACAAATGGATGATTACAGGGATTTTTGGAATTCTTTTCGCTGTATCGCTTGTATATGTTTTAAAAATTAAAAAAATTCTGGTTATTGCTATTACAATAATGACTGTATTAATATCCATCCTTACCAATAATCCGCTTGTACCCTTTATATTTGCAGTTATTGGGCTTTCCATAATTCTGTCCTTTGATAATGGCGAAGCTGGTGAATGGATGACTTCAACCTGGGTATTCGCAAAACAAATTATGCCTTTGCTGGCAATAGGAGTACTTGCAGCAGGATTTTTGCTGGGCTCCCCGGGAAGTGAAGGTATTATCAACAGTAAATGGATTATCATGTTTGTTGGCAAAAACACATTTTTTTCAAACTTTTTCGCATCGTTTATTGGCGCATTCATGTATTTTGCCACTTTGACAGAAATCCCAATACTTCAGGGATTAATTGCCGGTGGTATGGCAAAGGGGCCTGCACTTGCCTTGTTGCTGGCGGGTCCTGCATTGTCACTTCCCAATATGCTTGTTATCAATAGTGTAATGGGAATTAAAAAGACATCTGTATTTATAACACTTGTTATTCTCATGTCTACATTAACTGGTTTGGTTTTTGGCATATTTTTTTAATTATCTACATCTAGTATTATTGAATGATAAGTTTGAGATTTATAATTAAAAATATTTAAGATAATGTATTCAAATATTTTAGTAGAAGAATGGAATTGTTAATCTGTAACCAGAATAACCAATTTTTTAAAAAAATTTATCTGGAGGGACCATGTTAAATTCAAAAATTTTGTTTATTGGTGGCGGAAGAGTTGTAAATTTTATGCTGCAGGGATGGGCTAACAGCAACATACCTCTCAACAATATAACAGTATTTGATCCTGATTCAACCGTTGTTGAAAAACTCGAGAATAAATTTAGCATCAAGACAGTGGAATCAATAGGTTCAAATGTTAAAGATTTTAAGACAATTGTAATTGCTGTACACCCTCCTGTAATAAAATCAGTTCTGGATTCAATTAAAGGACATATTGAAGAAAATACCTTGATCATTTCCCTGGCTCCCAAGTTCACAATCCAGGCTATATCTGCTGGTTTGGATAATCATAAGAATATTGTTCGTACAATTCCAAGTGCAGCTTCAATTATTAATGAAGGATTAAATCCAATTTGTTTTTCATCATTTGTATCTCCCCAGGAACAGGAAAAAGTATTTACAGCATTCAAATATTTAGGACAAGCACCCGTTATAGCTGAAGCAAAACTGGAAGCATATGCAATGATAGTGGCAATGGGCCCCACTTATTTGTGGTTTCAATGGCACACAATGCACCAACTGGCAAAAGAATTTGGTATGGATGCGGATGAAGCAGTTTCTGCGGTAAAAATCATGACAGACACCTCTTTGAAAACTTTGTTTGATTCAGGACTGGAATATGATCAAGTTCAAGATCTCGTTCCAGTAAAACCACTGGGTGAAACACAAGAAAAAATAATGGAATTTTATAATACAAAATTGCCTGAATTATTTAATAAAATTAAAACAATATAAAAGGAATTCAAATGAATGTTAAAGTGCTGGGTACTGGCTGCCCAAAATGTAATATGCTGGAAGATCGTGTTAAACAGGTTGCCTCAACAAACAACATAAACATAGAACTTGAAAAGGTGTCTGAAATTAATGACATTCTCTCTTATGGAATCATGATGACGCCAGCATTGGTTATTGATGGTACGGTTATGTGTTCCGGAAAACTACCTGAAGAAAAGCAAATTCTTGAATGGTTATCAAAATAACCTGATATTAAAAATTAAACTTTTTTCTAAACCATTTTACCGGGAAAAACATGGATACACTTTCCCGGTAATTTTTATAAGAATCACCAAATTCCCTCAAAAGCTTTTGTTCTTCCAAAAAAGCGCCTATTACAATGTAAATCGTTAAAATAATTGCAACGATCAACCTGGTTATATCAAAATTCTGGGACCAAATTAAAACAATTCCACTGGTATACCAGGGGTGTCTGATAAATTTTAATACTCCGTTGGAACTAATATCACCTTTTTTATTCAAAGTGCGAAAGGAATTACTTTTCAAAGCCTGAGAAATACCGGTAAACTGCTTCATGCTAAAACTTTTTGATCCTAACCATAATAAAACAAATCCTGTAAAAACTAGAAAATATTTAACAATCAAAAGTTTACCAGTCCAAATCCAAAAAGGTTCGGTATATAAAGAACGGGTGTACAGATAGACTGGAATTAATGAAATGAATGCAAAAAGGTTATATAGCAATCGGTAGTAACGAAAAGAATCCCCCAGTTTATGCTCAATCTTTTGAACAAAAGATAAAGCAATAAAAAAACTGTGCAAAAAGCACCAAATAATCCAAAGAAAAGATAAATAAAAGTATTGAATCACTCAAATTCCTGAATTATAATCCTAACAGGCTTGTATCATCAAAATTAACACCAGCGGCATCAGCTCCATTTGGTGAAGCACTTGCATTACTCTTGAGTGCCAGTGTAAACAAACTTTTGGTATGCATGAACCTAATATTATTTTTTAATTTATTCAAAAGATCACTTTGCTGACTGTGAAGAAATTTTACCAGGTCAACACTGCGAATTACGAACAACTCAGTTGGAGTTAATGCCTGTAGATTTAAAGTAGAATCAGGATCAAAACCTTCAGCAATAAATTCATGACCAATAGATTCAAAGGCTTTTAAAACACCCAAATCACGGTTCGCAAATAAACATCTACACGATCCTTCAAGAACAATTGCAATATCTTCTGTAAAATTAATCACTTGCATCTCTTTAAGACCCAGTTGTGAAATTTTACCCAATTTCATAATATCTTCAATGACAACTTCGGGGAATTGATTGAAAAGCAAAGGTCGAAGTTGATTAATATCTTTACGTGTATTCTTGTTTCGGATAGAAATTGTATTTGCCGCACCACCAGATAATTTAGTAACAGCGGCAACAAGTTCATTGGGCTTGAAAGGTTTTAACAGAAACAAATCCGCACCGGCACGCGCTGCCAGTCGGCTTTGCTGTTGTGAACCATATGCGGAACAAGCGATAATTCGCGTTGATGGAGAATATTTTTTAATCTGTTTAATTAAATTAATACCATTCATTGGACCTGGTAAAACCAGATCAACTACAGCAACCAGGTATTGATTTTGACGAATGTTGGTAATTGCCTGATATGCATCCGATGTTATGTCTAGTTCAAATTGAGCTTTGCTCAATATTTTCGCAACAATGGTTTGGGTAATCTGGTCGTCTTCAACCACAAGTATCATGTCAATTTATCCTATATTTTTTACCCCCCCACCAAGTCACCTTGTGTAATTCTACACATTATACCTTACATAAAATTACATTGCAATTTTTTTGCCAAAAAAAATACTCATATTACCAATTATATAACTGGCCATCATTTGCCAGAAAAACAAAATCGTTCATATTTATCAGTTTTTCATCTAAATCAAAATCAGGAGCTATATGAGTAAAAACAACAGATTTTAAATGTTTTTGCTTTGCAATTTCAATAACGTCTTTTAGCACCGGATGCGTCGTTTCACAAATAAGAATTGAATTTTCCTGTAATTCTGGTATTATACACTCAATACTCGCAATATCACCCGAATAGATCAGGTATTCATTGTTAAAAGTAACAATTGTAAATCCAAATGCAGGTCTTTGTTCTTTGTTCTTGATCACATCTTTAACAAAATGATCGGACATCCATGCATTTACTTTAAACAATTTATTATCATACAGAGTTCCAACATCAACAGGTTTAAATCTGATTGTAAATAGCAAGTCATTATTAGGAGCATCAAGATAAACCGCAGGTAAAAATCTTTCGAGGTCATTTATTCCTGTTTGTGGTAAAAAAATCTCAAGAGGTTTGTTTCTTTTTTGAATTTTCATATTTTGCAGCAATACAAACAAACCGGCAATATGATCTGCATGCATATGAGAAATAAAAATTACAGATACAGCATTTGTCTTTTTTAATTTATTTATCCAACCAGCTGCTCCTTCCCCACAATCCAACAAAATCACTTGATCATCTATTAATACTAAATTAGCAGCACCACCTCTCTCGGGTGAAGCATACCCCGCCCCTGTGCCCAAAGTTATAATAGTTTTTTTCATGTCAATCGAAAAATGTCAATTCATTTGGATTGTGAACATGTTTAAAAACATGTTCAAGATGATATGTGTTGGTCCGGTTCTGAGAGAGATCAGGAATTGAATCGAAATCATAAAATTCCACAGCAAGCGTTTCATTGCTGGGTGTTGCTTTTCCCCCAAGAATCTCGCACAAAAAAACAATTTTAAATGCATGGTACAATTCTAATTGCCTGCCACTTTATTGGCATCATATACACCTACAACTTTGACGACCTGTGTTTCAAAACCGCTTTCTTCACGTATCTCTCGTACAACAGAATGAGCGGGCCCTTCTCCTACATCCGCCCATCCTCCGGGCATACACCAATGTTCGTCTGACTTTTCCTGCACGAGTAAAATCTGGTTATCTTTGATTACAGCTCCCCTTACATCAATTTTAGGTGTAGCGTAACCTTTTTGCAGATTAAAGTTTTCAAACAGACCTGTTTTTTCAAGATCGGTATGCTCTTCTATAATTTCAGCTGCAATATTTTGCAATTGATTAAAACGTTCAATATCATATTCTGATTGATTAAAAGCCAGGCCAGTTTGTGCTATTGACTGAATTCTTCTTGCCCAGTCCAGCCATTTGGGTATACCTTCACCAGTTTTTAAATCATCAATCATTTGAAAAATCTCCAATAATAATCAAACGTAGAGCATCCAAACGAATTCGTGCGGTTTTTATACTTGCAACAATTTCCTGTTTTTCCTGTTCAGCAAGGTTTATTTCGTCATCACTTACATGATCATTGACCTGTTTCAATGCCTTTAATCTTTTAATTTCATCACCCAAAGATTGTTCCGTTTGCTCAAGGGCAGATTTTATTATTTGAGCAGCTTTTTCTTGTGCAATATGCTTGCTTTGCTTTAAAAGGTCCGGTAATAATTCTGTTTTAATGGGCATAGAATCAAGCAATTGTCCCGCTTGTACGGGCGTTTTTAACCGCTTTTTCATTTTGTTTTCACTAAACTCATCGGATTTTTCTTTACCACCCGGTTCTACCATAACTCGTACAGGTGTGGGAGCAAGAAAACGATCAACCTGTAAACGGAGCGGTGCAAGACATTCCAGAACATAAATAGTTTCAAGTAAAATACCGGTTTCATGATTATTTTGTAAAGTAGCAATAGTGCTGTTTCCCATTTCACTTCCTAATACCAAATCAAGCGCTCCATGTACCATAGGATGATCATTGCTAAGGAATACAATATCTTCCCTTTCTATTGCTTTTTCACGATCAAAGGATACAATCATTCCCTTGGGATTAAATCCAGGAAAGGCATCAATCTTTAAATCACCGGGAGTCAAACGAAAAGTTCGTTTATCGATATCTATATCATCCGAGTTTATACCATAAAACTCCCAGATCAAATGCATCAATTGATCAAGACTGGTATTTTTCCCATCAGATTCAATTAAATCTACAAGCGACGCAGCAGCTTCAGGTCGAAATGAATGGAGTTCCAATAAACGGTCTCTACCTTCCTCAAGCTTTTGCTCAAGCTTTTCACTGAAATCATGGGTATCTTTAATTAACTGTTTATATTTTTTCTGGTCAGGTGAGCTGTTTGCCTGGCCTAACATTTCCCACAATGGTTCTTTAAATTCTTCATAAACTTGTCTCGCTCCGGGTACATGTTTTTCAAAGGCATTCAAACCATTACGATACCAGTCAAACAACATTCCATATGCCGTATTAGGTATAAATAAAACATGTATATGAATTGTTGAAGTTTGCCCAATACGATCCAAACGACCAATGCGCTGTTCCAACAATTCCGGATTCACCGGCAAATCAACAAAAACCAGATGATGAGAAAACTGAAAATTCCGTCCCTCACTACCAATCTCTGAACTGATTAACAACCGCGCGCCATCAGGTTCTGAAAACCATGCCGCATTTCTGTCTCTTTGTACAATAGACATGTTTTCATGAAACAATGTGGATTTGATTTCAATTTTCTTTTTCAAAGCATCATGTATGGCTTGAGCTTTTCTTCGGGTTCTGCATATCAAAAGTACTTTTTCATCGGGATTATTTTTCAAAAACTCTGCAAGCCAATCAATACGTGGATCATCCTGAAAATCATAAGAAATCTTGAACTTCATTCTTCCGGTATCACCGGAAAACTCGTTATCAAGCCTTGCAAGCAAAACGGGATCACTCTTTCCCTTTAACTCAACAGGATGAATCTCTCTTTTAGGAAAATCCGGCATAGCAGATCGCGTATTACGGAACATGACTCGGCCTATACCATGACGGTCCAGCATGTGTCCCATTAACCGTTTTTTTGATTTATCATCACCACCGAGTGCATCCTGGATCACTTGAATCAAAGAATTGTCATCACTAAAAATCTTTTCAATTTCTTTAATTGTTTTTTCAGGTACTTTTTTATCTCCAAGTATAACATGTCCCAACTCTGCAACTTTGTGGTATGTTTCAGATTCTTTAAGAAATGCATCATAATCCGAATATCGAGCAGGATCGAGTAGTCTTAATCTTTCAAAATGTCCATGTAGACCCAGTTGCTCAGGAGTAGCTGTCAGCAATAACAAGCCAGGAGTTTGCAAAGATAATCCCTGAACCAGTTCATACTCGTGCGTACCTTCTTTTAAATGATGGGCTTCATCCACAATTAACAGGTCCCAGCCAGCTTGCATTGCCTGTTCAAACCTGTCCGGTTCATATTCAAAGAAATCACTGCTACATAAAACCAAAGCTTCATTTTCAAAGGGATTGGAATCCGGATGTTCTTCTTCCAGATCCATCATAAAATCTTCATCGATAATTCTAAACATTAAATTAAATCGACGGAGCAATTCAACAAACCATTGATATATCAAAACCTCGGGTACAAGTATCAACACGCGGTTTATTCGCCCACTAACCAATAAACGATGCATGATTAAACAAGCTTCAATGGTCTTACCCAAACCAACTTCATCAGCCAAAAGTGCACGTGGAATTTTTCGTTCAGAAATCTCATGCGCTATATAAAGTTGATGTGGAATTAAATCTATACGACCACCAACAAATCCCCTAACCGGAGATTTGAGGATATTATAACGGGTTTGCAGAGCTTCCCAGCGTAGATTGAACAATCCATTCGGATCAACATGCCCGGCAGACATGCGATTTTCAGGTGTGGTAAAACTGATATGCGGACTCAGATCAGATTCAACAATCTCAAATCCATTACCGCTATAAATCAGTAATCCATCCTGATCGTCAACTTTTTCAACAGTAAATTCATCGTCATCGCGGGTTTTTAGAGTGTCTCCAACGGTAAATTCTACACGTTTGATGGGTGCAGTTTCAATTGCATAAATCCTTACGCATTCACCTGCTTCAAACTCAATATAAGCTCTTCTATGTTCCAGCTTTATCACAAGTCCTAAACCCAATTCGGGTTCCATTTCACTAATCCAGCGCTGTCCTGTTTTAATTGGTTGTAACAAAAAAAATCCTTTCCATTTTTACCAAACAATAAATGTAATCATTTATTATGAATAAAAAAAGCAAAGCAGAAAAATTTACACATTCCGGATTCATTTTTTTATATGTTACTACAACAATACCAGTTACAAAATCATTTCTGGTGTTATTTTCAAGATTATTTTACTATGCATATTAATTTTTTTTTCATATAATATAATAATTCTAACTTAAAACTATCGGGTTGAATAAATGAAAGACAAATGGCTTATTTTTGCAAACATTATGATACTTGTTGTTTGCAGTTTTTTCATCAATTATTATCTTGAAAAAAAATTAGACCATTTACAGGTTTTTTCTCAACACAATGTTATGTTTGATGCCGATCCGAGTTTTAGATTAAAAAATTTTCAATACGGTTTGGGTCCGGGTGGTCATGAATGGGTTCATCCTAATTTGTCAAATTTTGTACATCCACCTATTAGAGCATTGGCTTCTGTTCTCTATCATAGTGGATTGATAAAAACACACCCCAATGATATTAGAAGAGATATTATCATTTTTCTTTTACCAGTTTTAGGAGCATTAAAAACGCTTATTCTCTTTATCTTTTTTTATAAATGGGGATTCGATATTCTCTCTACGGTAATACTATGTCTGCTTGAAATGTTGAGTTTTAGCAGGCTGATGTTTAACAGTATGCCTGAACATTTTGCTATAACCGGATTTTTGTTGGCTTTATTGTTTCTGTTGGCATTAACAAGCTTGCAAAAAGAAAAACTTTATACACCTTTATGGGTTATTTTAGGTACTTTGATTGCAGGAATAACCTTGTCTAATATTGCTGTCGTAATGATATTATGGGGATTGGTGGTCTATCAAATTCGTTATAGTTTTAAAACTGCTTTAAAATTTACAACCTATATGGCTATTTTCATCCTGATTTTTAATATGGGATATGCGCTATTGGTGAACACATTCATTCTTCCCAAAGAAAAATCTATTCTGGATGGCACAAAACACGAACTATTTATCGCCCATACTTTTTCAGAAGCTAGTAACAAATTTCAGGAATTCACCCAAACATTGACCAATGCGTTTGTAACCCCTGAACCGGATATCGACTATAACAGCGGTGCTTTAGCATACAATCCCGATGCTAAATATGACATCACATTCTCCATGCAAGATAATATCAATCCTTTGATAATTATCCGGGTCATTTTATTATTAATGATGATGATTGGTATGCTGGTATTATTCCGGGACCCCAATTCTCAATTTCTGTTACTGGCAGCATTACTCGTATTAATTTTCAACTGGATATTTCATTCTGTTTATGGCAAAGAATTATTTTTGTATTCTCAACACTGGATATTGTCAGAGATCATTCTTTTTGCAGGTATTTTCAGATTAAAATCCAAATTCAGGATAGCTTCAATTGTAATCTCTTCAATTTTCATAATTATTATGGCTATTCAAAACATAACCGTCATCAAGTTTATGCTGGACGTCCTGGCAACCTATTAATTATATACCTACATATTCAATCAGTTTACAATTAAGTACTTGAATTGATCGATTAGGATAACTATTATTAAGTATGTTTAAAAACTAACATTTATCTTGTATTCATGAAAAACCGGACTCTGATATTTTCGCTATTATTTGCAGTAATGCCTTTCTATCTTTATGCCCAGTACCCAATAGAACAAGCTGTTCAGATACTAGCACCGGAAAATTATAATACAACTTTACTTGAAACCGGTAATATGTATTATAGTGATCGTGATTATACTATAACTGAAATACCTGGCGAGCTCGACAGCCTGCTTTGGATTGTTCCTTCAAATGATAATGCTGATAATCAAACAAACGATTACCTTCAACTGGTTTTGTTGGATGATGCAGATATCTATATAGGCTTTGACAGCAGAGCAAGCTCTGTTCCCAATTGGTTATCTGATTCGTTTACATTAACTGAATTGACGCTTGGTGTTTCTGATGATGCTAATACATTAAATGTTTGGAAAATGTCAAGCCTTCCGGATACATTGATATTAGGTGGTAACCGTGCCGCAGGAGCAGTAAATGCCAAAAGTCATTATGTTGTTTTAATTGATGTATTACCTTTTATGCTTCCGATTGTTGATTTTAGTGCAGATACTTTGAATGGCAGCGCACCTCTTACCATACACTTTATCAGTCAACTTTCAGGCATAGTTACCGATTTACTTTGGAATTTTGGTGATGATAGTACAAGTTCAGAAACCAATCCAATGCATACCTACAGGGAAACAGGTACGTTTACTGTATCTCTTGATGCAACGGGCCCCGGTGGTAACAAGCAGAATATCAAATATAGTTACATCACTGTTAATGAAGGTCCACCTGCCGCCTATTTTGTAGCTGAACCCCGGATCGGTTTTGCACCACTTGCAGTTCAATTTATAAATCAATCCTCAGGTGACATAGATGAATATTCCTGGGATTTTGGTGATGGAGAAGCCGGTATTAAGAAAAGTCCTGTTCACACATATATTCAACCAGATACCTACTCTGTTCGCTTAACAGTAAATGGTGAATTGGGTACAGATATGCTTATACGAGAAAATTATATTATCGTTCAAGATCCCTTACCTGTTGCAGAATTTGACGCTATACCCAAAACAGGTATTGCCCCTCTATCTGTACAATTTACAGACCAATCAAATGGCAATATAAATGCATGGTATTGGGACTTTGGTGATGGCACAACAAGCGAAGCTCAACATCCTGAACATGTATATGATAAAGTAGATACATTTACGGTTTCACTAACGGTTGCAGGAACGGCAGGAATCAACACCACTACAAAAACAGATTATATCACTACCGTTACTTCACCACCTGTTCCGGATTTCGAGTTCTCACCTTCCACAGGTCTAGTTCCATTAACAGTGCAATTCACGGATTTGTCTACCGGAAATATTGAAAGTTGGAATTGGGATTTTGGAGATGGAACTCAAAGTACCGCAAAAAGTCCATCACACATTTATACAAGCGCTGATTCATTTGATATATCTCTGACAGTCAAAGGGCCCGGTGGTGAAACAACCAAAACAATTCAAAATGCAATCATTACTACTTTTCCAGTATCTGTTAACAATCAAGATCAATCACCTGATAAATTTCAATTGTTTCAAAATTACCCCAATCCTTTTAATCCTGTTACCACAATTCGTTACACTTTGGCCCAAGCATCAAAGGTCAATTTGTCAGTTTATAATATACGAGGAGAACTTTTAGCAATACTTGTTAATCAATTTCAGGCAGCAGGTGCGTACAATACAACATTGCAAGCCCAAGCCTGGCCCAGCGGAATTTATTATTATCAACTAAATACAGATACATATAATTTTAAACGAAAAATGTTACTGATCAAATAGTAAAGAGGAAATATGAAAAATCTGGTCTTACTCTTTTGTATTATGTTATTTGCATCCATGAGTGCTGCTGAAGAAATTCAAATCATATTTGAAAACAATGTGCTCTCTATTGAAAATGATGTTATAAAACGGGATTACAATACTTTGGATACATTCTACCCGACATCATTTTATCATAAAGATATTGAGCAAAATTTAATAACCGCACCAAATAATACCTGGTTTAAATTTGTAATAAACAACGATACTTTGAATTCAGCCGGCTATCAATCTCATGCAATTCGTGAATTGGGACATGGTGGAAAAGAAGTGGATATACGGTTGGAACATAATGATATTATCATCCATTATCTTGTTCAAATTTTTCCTGGTTGTTCATTAACCCGGGAACGTTTTATACTAAGACCACGCAAAGTACCTTTTACAATGCAAAACGTTGCAGAAAACATTCAGTATGTTTTTCCCATATATAACCTAGAGAAAGCGACAGAATTACTTGAGATCCGGTTAGCATCTTGGAATCGCGAACAATTACAGGGCGCGAACATTGATGCATTTCCTCTTGATAGAGATTGGAATTCTGGCAATGCTTCGGGTTCAAACCTGTCTCAATGCCATATGTATCATCCGGCAGAACTGGTACATGAGCAATCAGGTGCAGGATCTTTTAAAGGTCCTATCTTGTTAGCAAAAAATGAAAACAACTCTGGTTGGGTAATGGCATATGAGCATGGATCACCAGACAATGACACAACTCGTGATTTTATCAATATCTCTACAGGATTATTGTTGAATAATGCTACCCAAACAGGTTTGACTGCACTTCGGGGTACGTTTACTGAACATGAAACTTTTTCTCCCCAACACCCTCTGCAAACAGTTTGGGTTTTGACAGGATGTTATAACAATTCGGATTATGAAACAGGTAAAAAACTCATTTGGAATTATCTCTACAACTGGCAAAGTGAAAAATCAGCTACCCGAACTCCCATGATCTATTATAACACCTGGGGTTGGCAGCGAGATGACCAACGCGAATTTATAAATTTTGCCGATTTACGGGAAAAGAAAATTGGTACTGATATTTATGGAGACGCTACAGTTTATGATCCTGCAAATTATTACAATATCAAAGGCAGCGGTGGCCCCAGAAAGTATTTTTCTCCTCGCGATGTATTACGCGATGAAGATCGTTTACTCAAAGAGATAGATTTTGCACATGAATGTGGTGTGGATGTATTTGTTATTGATGATGGCTGGTTTGACTGGATGGGTGACTGGAATGTAGATAAACGTCATTATGATAAAAAATTGGGACCCATTAAAGAAAAACTGGATGGATACGGAATGCGTCTGGGATTATGGATGGCCCCATTTTGTGTTCACAAAGAATCCGAAACATTTGAAAAACACCCTGAATTTATGGCAATAGACAGTACCGGTGCAATTCCCAAAGCTAGCTGGGGACGAGACATGGCCTGTCTTGTTAGTGATTTTGAACCTTATTTTATAGAAAAATCAAAAAAACTAATTGATCTTGGTTGTACATATTTTAAATGGGATGGTTTAGATGGCCAACTTTGCTATGCTGCCAATCACCATCATGGTGGCCCTAATGATTCCCCACAAGAACGTGCAGAACGTTATGGATTTGAGCTTATAAACAGTGTTACACGTATTGCCAAAGCATTAACCGATTACAAACCGGGATTAATTATTGTATACGATGTAACCGAAAAAGGTCGTAATATTGGCCTGGAATTTTTCAATGAAGGCCGGTATTTCTGGATGAATAATGGCGCTTCAGGATATGACGATCTGAGTCAGTATAGATCCAAATCCATGCGAACAATTCCATATGAATATAACAGCATCATCCCTCCTGTTTTACAGACATATGCTGTATATCCACACAATGGTTCACCTTTTAAAGCACAACATTATAATTTATCAACTGCTATACTGGGTGGTCATGGTATTTGGGGCGATCTTTCTGAACTGTCACCGGAAGAACGTGATTTTTGCAAGCTTCATTTTAACACTTATAAAAGAATAGCCAAAACCGCATCTTCGGTAAGACCTACAGAAACCGGCAGCATTGGTTCATCTCCTGAAGTCTATGAACAGATAGACTCTCTCTCAGCCCAGGGTCAGGTCATTGCTTTCAGCGGCAGCATAACATCAGAAACTTATCAAACGCAATATTTTAAAACAAAAAGTTTTCTGGGTGTTATTGGGCATGCATACCATGTTCCCGGTATTTTTGGTGAAACACAAACTGGAAACAGCAATCTTGAATTTACATTTGATTTCACAGAACCGGATGTTGCAAGAAACGCATTTGTATTAGGAAACAATGACTTTGGCGCATACATTGGTCGATCTACTTGCTGGCTAAAAGATATTCAGATCCTGAACGATACGACAATGATGATAGAATCCGGAGCTCCTGGTACAATAAACATCTATTGGCCGCAATCACTGGGAGCATACAAAATAACAGGAGCTGCTGAATCCGGAAGTTTGCAGACAGAAAATGGAGATACAGTAATAGAATTGATAATAGAAAAACCCGAAAAAATAACGATAGAAAAAGTAACGATATAATAAAAAAGCCCGGTTAAACCGGGCTTTTTTTATATCAACCGTTTCTGAACGGTAAACGCTCTTTGCGGATTTTGTGTAATTATCCGATTAATCTCTTCATTACCCAAACCTGTTTGCTTCATCATGGGTACAAGTAATTCATGTAAATGGTGATAGGTTTTCATAGGTCTGTCACCATACTTGAATGAATTTCCATCGTGAGAAAGCAATATCTGATTTATATACCCATTGTTAATCATAAATTGAATCCACTCCAGATGCAGTTCTACATTATCCGGCTGCAAGCTGTCAAACTCTATCCAGGCTCCGGCTTTTGCTGCCTCGAGAACAGTTTGCTTGTCTTTAACATTATGCGCATGTACCCAGATCCACGCTGATGGATGAACACCCTCTTGTTTTAAAATCTCAATTTGCTCAAGTGCTGCCTCGGGATTATCGCCTGTATGGATTGACAAGGTTAAACCACTTTTTACATGTGTCTTGGCAGCTGCGGTAACCAGCTTTTTATCAATTTCAGACAAGGGGCCATTATCGACGCCAATCTTGATAAATCCGGGATGAATGCCGGTATCTGCAATTCCATGCTCCCATTCGATTAACCAGCGTCTTGCAAGTTCATCAGCATTCTCTTTCAATGCATGTTTGGGTACATATCGATCATTTGCCGCGCCGTAATAACCGGTATTGGTGAGTAAATAAAATCCTGTACGTTCAGAGATTTGCTTTAACAATTCAGGATCCCTGCCAAAATAAGCAGTTGTGCAATCTGCTAAAGCGTTACTACCTGTAGCCTTGACTTTTTCAAGATAAGGTATGACTGCATTGAACAGTTTATTCTTGTCATATTCAGCTTTTTCTGCAGCATCACCACCAAAGATAGACATAACGTGTTCATGTGGCAAGAGATTACCAACTTGCTTTGGTTCAATTAATCCTGTTACAGTAACAATCTTTCCTTTAGCTTGAATGTAAAAATCTTCAATCTTGCCAAAAGCAATCTGGTTCACCAAGCCAAGTGAAACAGAAGTTAACAAAGATGTTTTAATAAAGTCTCTTCTTTTCATTAGCACCTCATTTTTCAAATTTTAACAGAGATAATAAATGTATTAATCCCTTGATTTTTTCATGAATGTGAAAAGAAAAATCACAAATAAAACAGCCAGCATACATCCGGCAAAAAAGATCCAATCCAACCCCAATAACAAAAATATTCCAGCCATAATAATGGGACCCAAAGTCTGACCCAGGCGAAGCACCATTCCGTTAAGCGACATAAATGCAGCACGATGCTCGAGTGGGGCCTCCCCTGCAAGTAACGATTGAACAACAGGGATATTTAAACCATGACCTATTCCAAATATGGCAACAGGAATAATAAACATATAAATACTATGAATAAAAGGGATCATTATCAAACCCAGGCTATACAATAAATAGGATACTCTTAACAATTCGATCTCACTAAACCGACGAACAAGACGCCCCAATTGAGAAGCCATAAAAGCTGTTACTACCGAAGTAGAAGACATAACCAGACCAATAATAACTGTAGATGCCTGAAAGTGTTCATGCAAAAAGATGGGAATATAAGTTAAAAATATACCATACAAAATAATAAACGTAACCAGGTTGGCAGTAAAATAAACATATACATTTTTCTTGTTCATGCTTTTCAAAGCGTATTTGAGATATTGCCCCAAAGATTGATTGTTTTTGGGCTCGGGATTCTTTAATCCCAATAAAACCCATAATCCAATGGGTATTGCAATAAAAGCCAGTAAAAATGGATAATACCATGCAAAGGCAGCAACAGCGCCACCAATAGCAGGATACGAAGCTGTCCCCACACTTAGCACACTTGAATTATATCCCATAGCTATGGTACGTTGTTTACCAGGAAACAAATCACCAATCAACGTAAGATTAATAGCCCCCAAAGATGCGGCACCTATTCCTTGAAAGAAGCGCATAATCAATAAGGTTTCAAACGAGCGGGTAAAGGCACATAATCCACCTGCAATGCCAAAAAGAAACATAGAGGGTACAAGAATTCTCTTTCTACCATATCGATCTGCGAAAACACCCAAAACCGGTGTTAAAAAGATACCTGGCAAAGTAAACACTGTAATCAATAAACCAATAGATTGAGGTGAAATATTTAAAGCTTCTGAAATGCGAGGAAAAGCCGGAGTGATGCTTGAAACACCCAGTACAGCCATCAAAGTCACTGCAAATATTATATGCAAATTCCGGTTAAGCAGCAATTGTTTTGTATCAGTAGATTCCAGAGATGGCGATGACATTGAATACTCCATTTAGTTTGTTGTTTAAAATCAAATGGAATATTGCAAAAATAAATTACAATATGAAACAAAAAAGCCGGTGATAACACCGGCTTATCTTATTCTGCCATCTTGGGTTTTTCTCTAAATGTAATCAAAAACAATACAGCACAGACAATGGTCATGATTGTAGGTACAATAAACACATGGGTCCAATTGGTTTGTATAATTTGACCCTGCGGACCTAATTCAGAAAAAACATTCTGAATCCATCCGGAAAAACGGCTACCTAAATATAAACCAACTCCATATGTGATAAACGAGTACATGCTCTGTGCAGAAGCCCGGATATCACGTGGAGCAACTGTATCAACATAGATCTGAGATGCCGCGAAAAAGAAAACAAAACAGAATCCATGCAATGCAAGAGATGCAATTACCAGCCATGCGGGTGAACCAATTGCAAAAATGATGTATCGAATAGGCCACGCAAGAATACCCAGGGTCAAGGTTTTACGCATACCATGTTTGGGCAAAAAGTAAGGCAGTAACAGCGCCAAAACAAATACTTCTGCAATCTGTGCAATTGCCATAACACCAGCTAACCCGGATTGGGTTACACCAATTTTCTCAGATGTTAAAAATGGGCCGGTCAAAACATAATAAAACATTAATTCTGTGGATACAATAAATGCAATACCCATAAAAACTGCAAAATTGAAATTCTTGAACATTTTAAAAGCTTCAAGAAATGCCCAGGGATTTTTTGCTTCCTTGTTTGGAGGTGTATTGGGTAAATAAAAAGAAAAGACACCCATAATGAGTGACAATATACCACCTAAAATCAAAGCATCTCCCGGTGTACCGGGAAGGATTCCATTGTCAGCCAAAACTCTCCAACCTGTCAGGGTAAAACCAACAGCTATCCATCCAATTGTACCTCCAACCCGTATCCAGCCAAATTCACGTTCGGAATCAGACAAATGGGTAAAAGTAATTGAATTGGTTAATGCCATTGTAGGCGCATAGAGCAAAGTATATATAAACATGCCCCAAACCATCGGAGTATAAGAATCTACAGTGGCCAGCCATAATAATATAACTCCACCAATGAGTTGAGCAAAAGCAATCACCTTTTGTGTTGCAAAATAACGATCAGCCAGCTGACCGAAAAAAAACGGTGCAATAATTGTAGCAAGTGGCAAAAGACTGTAAATTACACCAACCTGAGAACCATTAAAACCCAAAGTATTTTGCATATATGCAGACAATACCGGGTACCAGGAACCCCAGATGGCATATTCCAGAAACATCATAATGCCAAGACTGACTTTTTTATTCACAGCAATCTCCGTATTTATTGAAATTCAGATAAAAAAAAAGCGGAGGGCAAATACCCGCCGCTCTTGAAACACAAAAATAAATTATTCAGCTTTATTGCCAACTTTGGACATAACCAAAGCAATAATGACCAGAATAGCAGCCATTACAACAGCAATGGGTAAGCTTTGTTGTACCGTTTTACCAGCAGCCAAGTCACCAACAAATTTGGGTACAAATGTTCCCCCCAATAAACCTATTGAAAAAATGATTCCAAAGATACTACCATAGAATTGTGGTTCAAACTTTGAAAAAGTAACACCAACAACTGTTGGGAAAATGGGTGCAAATGCAAGACCTGTAAAAATCACTGCAATAATTGCAGTTGCAGGATTTGGGGTCCAGATCATCAACAGGATTGTCCCGATGGAAACAACAGCCATAATGGCAATGATTTTTGTACCAATAGCAGTAAGATTTTTAATAGCAGAAACAATAAAACGACCAATCATCATGAAAAGTCCAAACAAGCCAAATACCCAACCAGCAGTGTCAGCATTACCATTAAAAACTTCAGTTAAATAAGGTTTCAACCATGTATTCATAGTACTTTCAAGGGCAACATAACAGAATAGTGCCAATGCAGCAACTATAACAGCTCCCTTTGACAGTAATTTTAGAGCCATAGACATTTTAAAATCTGTACTGATCTGAGGATATGATGCAGTCAATGCAAAAAGTAAAAAGACTACAACCAGAAGACCTAAAATCATAATTGAAGTACTAGTAGCGAGTCCCATAGCACTACCTGCTGAAACCATCCAGGGAGCAACAACAAGACCCAAACCAAAGAATCCATTACCAAAATTACCGGCACGTGCAGGGTCCTGTCCATCAAACAGTACAACCGGGATCAGGGTATTACCAACTGTATTTAAGCACATGGCACCAACACCCAAAAAGATAGATGCCAACATGGCCAATGCAAAACTGGGAGCAAAAGCCAATAAAAACATACTTGCACTGGTTACAACAAATCCAATTATTGCAATAGGTTTATGGCCTAATTTATCTACCAATGGGCCAATAATAAATTGTACAATTGTTGCTGTGAGGAATAAAGCAAAAGCCATACTACCAATTTCCGCAGGACCAATTCCAAGTTTTGCCATCAATTCCACAGAAATCGCACCGATCACAACAAAACACATTGCCAATGTAAATACTGCCATCAGTGCAACAACAGCTGTCATTTTCTTCATGGATTACACTCCCTTGTTAAGTTATATGATATATTTTGGATTACCCAACCTCATTTTTTCCGGAAAAGACCGGTCTTTTTTATTGATGAAGAGATTATAAATCAATCTCTTAAAGTGAGACTAAAAAATAGCTATGGCAGGTTAGCAATATTGAAATTAAGAATTTTTTGCAGATAGTCAAGTTTTTTTCTTAAACAGTTAAAATTATCATGCCCTGGCAATCCGCTGTCGGTTAATATTAAATGTATATATACTATCAAATGTATATATTGCTACAGCAATCCAGATAATCACAAAACCGACAAACCGCTCCCTGGGAAAATGTTCATGATAAATGAACAATCCCAGCAGGAATTGTAATGTAGGTGCAATATACTGAAGAATTCCCAATGTCACCAGTTTAATTTTTCGTGCACCTGCTCCAAATAACAGCAGTGGTAATGCCGTAATAATTCCGGTAGCCATCAAGAGTACGGGAGTAATATAATCGGTATGAAAAAAAGAACCCTGGTGGGCAGTTTCAAACCAAATCAAATAAATCAAAGCAGGTATAAAAGCAATACCTGTCTCAAACGTCAAAGCTTCAAGCGAATCAAGTCTGGCGGTTTTACGCAACAGAGCATAAAATGCAAATGATATTGCCAATATCATAGCAATCCAGGGGAATCGTCCATAATTAAAAGTTAAATAAAATACACCCAAAGCAGCTATCAGAATACCAACCAACTGCATTTTGCGTAAACGTTCTTTTAAAAAAATAATTCCAAACAATACATGTACCAATGGATTTATGAAATACCCCAAACTGACTTCAAGAATATAGTTATTATTAACAGACCAGATAAAAGTAAACCAGTTTAAAACAATAAGAAAACTTGAACCTATGAAAGCGAGTATAGTTTTAGGTTGTCTGATTTCTATAAAAAAGAACTTGTCTCTACGTATGATTAATAGCAATGCGGCTATAAGAAAAGTCCAAAACATACGATGCCCCAGACTTTCATAAGCGGGAACATGTTGTACTGCTTTCCAAAAAACGGGAAAAACACCCCATAATAAATATGCAAGTGCCGCGTATATAACGCCTTTATTCATTAAACAATCCGATCTTGTATGAAAGAGAAATTAAGTAAATTTGAGGGATAATCATAATAAAAAAAAACCGCTGAGGATCACAGCGGTTTGAGTAAAATCTATTTTTTTATGGTGCCAACTTTATAAGGGCCGCTTTCTGCAAGTATGTCATACCCTTTCTCATCGCCTACCAGTATCAGGTTTTGTACTGGTTCATCAGATGCCCAACTTTGTTTTACTTTTGCAATAAAAACAGTATGGTCCCCTGCAACAACTTGTTCTTTAACCAGGCACTCGTAATTAACCAAACAGTTTGATAATAATGGGCTCTTAACAACTTTACCGACTTTGGTTTCAATTCCATATTTTTCAAATCGATCTTCCAGCTCCTGACCACTTTTACCACAGCCTAAAACAGCATCAGCGAGTTCAGGACCGGGAATAGCAATTACCAGTTCTTTTGAATCATTAATCAGGTTGTACATGGATCGGTTGTTTCCAATAGCAATAGCAAACATGGGGGGATCAAAAGAAACCCGACTAAACCAACTAACTGTGATAACATGAGGAACATTTTGCTTATCTATACTGGTAACCAGAACAACCCTTTCCGGGGTTCTCCAGAGCTCCATACTTTCTTTAAAATCTATCTGGTTCATCCTTTTATCCTTTCTAAACTACAATCGCGACTAGTGTAACTAATCTCATATTGGGTATATTCCCAATGAATTAATTCGCTTTAAACATTTCAGACAATCCTGCATCAACATTCAGAATAGGTGTTTTACATTGCTGTATTGTTTTTGCAATATCCAAAGATACGTCCTGGGGTCTGGGCGCAGGTGGGTTATGTTCATGCATGGAGATTGCTGATAATAATGATGAATCAAAACCGCCCAGCTCGCACATTTTTAATCCAAAATGATATCTATCAATGCGTTCACTTCCCCCGCCATGTATGATTCCGGTTATATTTGATTCGGCAATTTCAATGATCAAACTTGTAAGGTTGTTCACCAATATTGGAGTTCTGAACTGATCATGATACAAAGAAACCGGTTTATTTTCAAACAGCTGGTTTTCTATCCACATGGAAAAAGAACTACCACCGGTTGCAGGACGCCCATAGATCAATGCAGATCGTATGATAACCGCATTAATCTTTTCATCAAGAATTCCATTTTCTGCGGTAACTTTGGATTGCCCATAAACCGCAATGGGAGAAACAGGATCAGAAACCTTGTACATTCCAGCTTGGCCATTAAAGACCATATCCGTAGATATAAAGATTAATCTGAAATTCATTTCTTTAGCAAGCCGGGCCAAATGCAATGTACCGGTGGTATTGATCTTGTAAGCAAAATCCGGATCCTTTTCACATAAATCCAGATTGCTGATAGCGGCTGAATGTACAACCACATCGGGTTTAATCTTGTGAATTACTTGAGACAGTTTTTCAGTATCAGCCAAGTCAAGCTGTACCCACTCTCCTTTTTCATTGATTGTATGATCATGGAAACCGGCATATGTTTCAAATCGGTCCATTGCAAGTTTATAGACATGTCCGCCAAGGAATCCGCTGGCACCGGTAATCAAGATTTTCTTCAAGCCCCTGTTCCCTATTTAAACATTTGATTTTGGACGACGCTGACCAAAAATAACAGCACAGGGTGCGTTTTTTGTTACCAATTGATCCAGCTCTTTACAGTACAATGCTGCAAAAGTTCTGCAACTGTTTGAACCATCAACACCGTGAAGTTTGGGAAATTCCGCATGTTCGCAGCGCAAATCACAAAATTTTATTTGGGATGTTGAAACACCCGCATTGTGAGAATCATCAGACATAACAATACTCCTGTTCATGTGAGAATAATATAACAGTACTCAAATTTTATTATTTCATTTATAAAATAAAAAAATATTTCTTGATTATGAAACAATTATTCATATCTTTACGTAGACATGTTTGTGATACAAACAAGTTTGTACTCACCAAGGAAAAAAGATATATGGTTACAGAACTAACAAACAAATTAGACAAAATTTTTCACGAAAGAGCGCGACTGGGAATTATGACAATTCTTATCGCCAAAGAACAGGTGTCATTTACCGAACTTGTGAATGAATTAAACCTTACACGTGGAAACACAAGTGTTCATATGAAAGTTCTTGAACAAAACGAGTATATTACGGTTACAAAAGAATTTGTAGAAAATAAACCCCGTACTACTTTTAGTATAACCGAAAAAGGTAAAAAGGCTTTCGAGAACTATCTTGAAATGCTGGAGCAAATCATTAAAGGTATTAACAAATAAAATGGTGGGACAATGAAACAAGAAGAAGCACTGGATCAGATTAAATATATTCGTGATTTAATGGACAAGGCGACAGACCGCATGTTCTTCTCCCCCTGGCAATGGATTGAATGGGGCTTTTTGGGATTAGCCGGAGGGTTAATTACAGAATGGTTAATAAAAACAAATCAATATTCATTCATTCTCAATTTATGGATTATAATATTTATCATTGGCGGAACGCTGGAGACATTTTTTTGGTTCAGGGAGGCAAAATCCAGAGGTATAGAACCTTTTAATCCATTTCTAATGAAAATGTGGGGCATAGCGTTCAGTATATTTTTGTTCCCTATCATTTTTACAACTGTATTTATACAAATTGATCAAGCTATTTATATACCGGGTCTTTGGTTAATTTCAACAGGTATCGCCATGTTTTCTATGGTTATTTTTAGTGTGAGAAAAATTTTATTATTTTTCTGTGAAACCATGGTCATAAGTGGAATTTTAGCAGTATCTATTTTTCTGAAATATGGGCTTGAAATTTTCACCTGGGTCTTTGGTTTTGGGGCCCTGCTTATTGGTATTTTACTTTTGATCGTTCACCCTAAAAAAGGAGCAAAAAAATGAAGTTGAAAATAATCCCCTTATTTTTAGGATTTTTCATAGCCATACCATCGTTTGCAGCAGAACCTACAGCAGATGAAATAATAAAAAAAGTTAATGATTTAATGAACCAACCATCAAGTAAAGCAACAATGGAAATGACTATAACCACTTCGAGCGGAGATAAGCGTACTTTTGAATACCTTACCTATTCAAAAGACAAGGGCGAAAAAAATCTAATGATCTATGAATCCCCCCAGCGGGTAAAGGGACAAAAGATTTTAATGCTCAATAATGCGGATGATATATGGTCCTATTTTGTACGGACAAAGAGAGTTAGGAAATTGGCAACACATGCAAAAAAACAAAAAATGGAAGGCAGCGATTTTTCTTATGAAGATATGGGCGCATCAAACGCTTTTTTAACGGACTTTACAACTACCATAACAGGTAGTGAGGAAAAAGAAGGTTACAATTGCTATAAATTAGAATTAAACCGAAAACCGGATGCAAGTTCGGCTTATGTAAAAATGGTCATGTGGGTAGTCAAAGAAAATTTTGTACCGGTTGTAATAGATTATTATAAAGATGATCCTGACCGGGTTGAAAAATCTTTGTACCAAAAAGAAATTAAAGTTATTGATAGCATTCCCACAGGTACCTTTATGGAAATGGTAAACCGAAATGACAATACCAATACCATAATGAAAATCAAAGACATTCAATATAATATCGACTTGGATGATGACATGTTTACCGAAAGAGAGTTAAAAAAATGACAAAACAAGTATTCACAATACTGTTATTGCTCGCATCCCTCCTTTCTGCTCAAGAACTGGACATATATGGTTATTTTGAACCCCAATATACTGTACTGAATTTTAAAGATAATTATTATAATGTTAGTTCGAACAAACTTCGGTTAGATATTGCCAAGGATCTGTCAGACAGGGTCTCTTTTGGTGCTAATTTTGATTATATCACATATCATGGTAAAACCGAGTGGAACATGCTGGATTACCTCCCCACAAACATAACGGCTCAGGTACCGTCTATGATTAAGCCATATTTTGTTTTCAACTTTGGAGATATGGTATCCAATATAGGGCCCATGTATGTTGACAGAGCAGATAAAATCTTTTTAGACAATGCATATGTAAGATTGGCTTTTGACAAATTCGATCTAACCGTTGGGAAACAACAGTTACCCATGGGCACAGGTTATACCTGGAACCCTACAGATGTTTTTAATCATAAAGATATACTCGACCCCACTTATGAACAACCCGGTCAAAATGCCATTAAACTTGAAATGCCATTGGGTGACAGATTTAGTCTGGTGTCCATTCTTGCCGCGGGAGAAGAATGGAAAGATACAGCTAAAATGTTGAAACTCAAAAGCAGACTGGGTCATTTTGACGTCTCTGTTATGGGATTAAGCAGGTACTGGACTTTTACAGATTATTATTCCTTCCAAGCAGTGGATTATAAAAGAGATTTGATTGGTGGAGATTTGGTTGGAGAATTGTTGAGCTTGGGTGTCTGGGCAGAAGGTGCCTATAACATGATGGAAAGCAAATCTGACATTAATATTCAATCCATCAAAGATCATTGGGAATGGTTAGCAGGAATTGATTATACTTTTGAATCAGGTTTGTATGTTATGGGTGAATATTATCACAATTCAATGGCAAAATCGGATTGGCAGAATTATGATTTGAATGATTGGATGTGGATGTTTTCCTCGGAAATGAAGACACTATCACAAGACCAGTTTTCAGGATTGGTTCAATACCCGGCAACGGACCTCATTACCGCCGGATTATCGACCATATACAGTATTAGTGATGGTTCAGCAGCGCTTGTTCCAATGATAGTATACAGTGTATTTCAGGATGTTGAATTGACAGTTTTTGGTAATTATTATACCGGTAAAAATGGCAGATGTTATGCCCAAAATATGGGCAATGGTGGTCTTGCCAGATTAAGGGTTTACTTTTAATTAGAGGGATTTATGAGTAAAACATTCCTGATTGTTGGTGGGTACGGAAACACAGGTTTCCAGATTGCTGAATTACTGTTATTACACACAGATTCAAATGTCATCATTGCGGGCAGGAATAAAAATCGTGCTCAGGAAACATCCGACGAGTTGAACAAAATGTTTTCAGGTAATCGTGTTCATGCTCTGGTAGTTGATGCAGCAAACCAAAAGAGTCTTGAATCAGCATTTACCCTGGCAGATATGACTGTAATGGCTTCGAGCACAATGGAATATGTTGAAAATGTGATAAAAGCAGCAATCAATACCGGAACCGATTATTTGGACACACAATTATCAAATCATCAGAAACTGAATATTTTAAAAAAATACAGACCAGAAATGCTCAGGAATGAGCGGCTTTTCATTACAGATGCAGGATTTCATCCGGGGGTTCCAGCTGCGTTGGTCCGTTATGCTGCAAGTGAAATGGATGAACTAGTCACTGGTAATATCTTTAGCACAATCCGGCTGGACTGGCAGGCTTATACTTTTTCAGAATCAACCGTGCTGGAAATGGTGCATGAATTCAAAGATTACAAACCACAGATAATCCAGAACAGAGAATGGACCACGCTTGCTTACAAAAATATGCCCAAATATGACTTTGGATACCCCGTAGGCAAAGCGAATTGTATTGCCATGGTGATGAATGAATTTGAAGAACTTTTGGATTTAATACCATCATTACAGGAAACCGGGTTTTACATTACGGGATTCAATGGAATAACAGATTATCTTATTACACCAATCGTAATGCTGGGATTAAAATGGTTTCCAAAATCTGAAAAGAAATTTGGGAAATTGTTTCAATGGGGTCTGCAAAAATTCAGCAAGCCCCCATTTATTACCATGTTAAACCTGGAAGCAGAGGGATTGTCAAACAATAAACAATCAAACATACAAATTAAACTGATGCATACGGATGGATATTTTTTAACAGCAGTACCCATAGTTGCTTGTTTAAAACAATATAGTGAAGGAACATTTAAGAAAACCGGTTTATGGTATCAGGCCAATATAGTAGATCCTGAACAGTTTATTAGTGATATAGATACGATGGGTATCAAAACCGAAATCAATAAAATCTAACCATAAAGGACAGTTGTAAAAATGAGAGAAAAATTATTATCCCGTCTTGCTGATGCACATGCAGAACATCCATGGAGGATGATCACTTTTGTACTCGTAATGACAGTGATATTCATGGCATTTTCTTCACAACTCGATATTACAATGCGATGGTCTGATCTGTTACCGGAAAAAGATATCCGTACATTGCAATTTAACAAAATCCTGGATGAATTTTCAACAGCCACCAGCCTGGTCGTCATAGTACAGGGCGATGAAAAAGAGATTAAATCGTTTGCGGAATCTGTTGCTCCCAAAATACTAACTCTTGTTGATTCAACCCGGAATGAAGAATTAAATTCAGAAATTGCTGCATTAGAACAGGAACTTTTAAAAGCTAGAGAGAATCAGGACAGTAAATCAATACAAGAACTAGAACAGAAAATTATAACCCAAAAATCTCTTTTATCACAGAAACTTGTTAAACGTATTGATTATAAAAATGAAATAGAATTTCTAAAGAAAAATGGTCTTTTGCTGGTAAAAGAAGATGATTTGAAAAACATTAAAGATATTTATTACGATGCTAATCTTGTCTCCTTGATTGAAAATATGAACAATAGTATGGAAAAGGAATATGTGGGACAAAAGGAATCAATCAGCACAAGGCAAAAAGAAGATAATGCAGTTGTTTTTCTTGATGGCATCAAAGACTTTATAACTTTATTACAAAATTACAATAATGATAATGCAGATGAAGCTAAAGCAAAACAGGTCATTGAAAAATTGTTGTATGGCGATCCATTTATGATCTCATATGATCAGGATGCTATTATCATGAACGTTATCCCAACTTTTAGTTTGATGGAAATGGACAAAACCATTCTTTTAACGGATGTTGTTCAAGAATTGATCGATAATCATGTAAAATCATTTCCCGAGGTTCATGCTGGTCTGACTGGAATGATGGCAGTGTCTCATGACGAAATGGTATACTCTGAGCAAAGTCTGGGTATTACCAGCGTTATTGCGTTTATCGCAATTCTGGTAATGCTTATTATTGCGTTCAGAATGTTAATGGCTCCCTTTTATGCTATCATAAATCTTATCATTGGAATCATTTGGGCCATGGGTGTAGCCGCTATAACAGTGGGTCAACTCAATATGATGACCTACATGTTTACGGTAATTCTGATTGGTTTGGGCATAGATTTCTCAATCCATATTATTACCGGGTTTACAGAATACCGGGCCAAACACTTATCCATCAAGGAATCCCTGGAGCTCACCCTCTCTAAAATAGGCAGAGGCATTTTGACTGGTGGTATTACAACTTCAATTGCATTTCTTGCATTGGTTATAAGCAGCTCTCGCGGTATGAAAGAAATGGGTTTGGTTAGTGGATTTGGATTACTGGCGATTATGGTTTCTACATTCTTGTTTCTTCCCGCACTTTTGGTTTTGCGGGAAAGGAAAAAAGAGAAAAAAGGGATTGTGGCTCAAAAAAGAGATCTTTCTTTCAAATTTATGGGCAAAACTGCCGGTAAATTGGGCAAACACCCCATAATATCACTCACTATTGCGTTACTTTTAACAATCATATTAACAATTGCTGCATTTCGTATTACGTTTGACCATAATTACATGAACATCGAACCGGAAGGTCTTACATCAATTGCACTTCAGGATTCAATTCTGGACAAATTTGATTTGAGTATGGATTATGGAATGGTACTGTCTGAGACCATAGATGAATCAAGAAGAATCGCTGAAGAATATCGCAAGACTGGCACAGTAGCCATAGTAGATGATATTTCAATGTATCTGCCATCAGAAAAACAGCAGCAAGCGAGAAAGCCGTACATCAAAGAGATTCAGAACAGACTTTTAAAATCAACAATTCAATCCCAAATCTCTTCCAAAGACATGGAAAATTTGATAACCGAACTTGAACGTCTCGAGATGAACATTATGGAAATGCAGGATATGGCTTATCTGGGCGGACAAGACAAGGTCGATACCAAGTGTAAAGAACTCGTTGGTGATCCTTCTGCAGACAATCCAATCAGCTATATTTCGCTGGTTAAAGATGAATTGGCATCAAATCCTACAGCCAATATTAAACTTGCAGATTATCAAAAACAAGCGGCCCCTTATTTCAAAAGTTCAGTATTGAACATGTGCAAAACAGAACAAATCACCTTTAACGATTTGCCAGAGTCTATCAAGGACCGTTACAGTAACAAGAAAAGAGATCAATTTATGGTTACTGTTTTTCCATCAGGGAATATATGGCAGGATGCCAAATTTCTTGAACAATTCTCAAATGATTTGGAGAGAATTAGTCCCAATGCAACCGGTATGCCGCCTGTTTTCAGAGCATTAATTGATGTGATTGGTCAGGATGGACGAAACGCAGCATTATTAACCATTATTTTAATGTTTTTTGTATTATGGTATGACTTTAAAAAACCAGGTTATGCATTAATTGCCATGATACCATTGATTGCCGGTGTGTTCTGGATGGTTGGTACAATGCACTTGTTAGGTTTACAATTAACTGTGATGAATGTTATGGGCTTGCCGCTCATTATAGGAATAGGAATTGATGATGGCGTACATGTTATGCATAGGTGGATAAGCGAAGGAAAGAGCAATTTGCAGCTTGTCTATTCAAGTACAGGAAAAGCGATACTTCTTACATCATTAACAACCATGCTGGGATTTGGCTCTTTGGTATTTTCAATATGGAGAGGATTCGGACAACTGGGCAGCGCTTTGTTTATTGGAGTTGCGATGTGTTTTCTGACTACCTTGTTTATTCTGGCTGGTATTATAGGATTGTTATCAAGGAAAAATTAAGGAAAAAGGGCTGGTTTAAAACCAGCCCAGTTCCTTTAACTCAGGGATATTGTCTTTTAATTCATCATGCAAATCATCCAAATGATCACCCATGACTTCAATCTCTTCCCCCTTTTTTTCCAGTTTTTCAGCTTCAAGTTCTAATTTTTCAGTTTTAAATTCAATATCACGTTCAAGATCGTCTTCATCATAACCTGGCAACAAAAGTTTTACAACACTTGCAGCAGCAGTCAAACCAATAGCAGCTCCTTTTAAACCAACTTTGGCCCCGGCTAATCCCAGATCTTTAGCCTCGTCAACTATTCCATACATCAATTCACGATATTCACAAACCATATCAGTTTGATGGCCATTTAAATCGATAGACTCGTTATTAATCAACAGTCCGCAATCTTTGGTCATGACCACAACATCATGATTTTCATTCGATTTGAATATGATTTCATCATCCTCAATATCGAGATTAAAATCATCAGTGCTGAATTCACCCATGTGAACCCCATCATTAAAATTCAGGATTATTTCATCACAATCCTCGCCAACTTCTGCCCCCAGGCATAAATAAAATGGAAATAGAAATAATAGTAGATAAAACTTTTTCATACCCGCTCTCCTTAATTAATTAGTATAAATTAAGATACGGGAAAATAGAAAAAAAGGTTTCAATAGTGAGTCAAGAGGCTAGTTTTTAAGCAGATCAGCTCGAATGGCTTTAAACATGTTGCTAAAATTAACATTTTCAATATTGACTGGGCGAGTTAAATAATTGACCAATTCATTGGTAATGCTTACTGCCTTTAAAACGTCAACATTTTTTATATCTCTGGCATCGGAGGGTTTATGATGAAATAAAGAAACTTCTACAGTTGCATCCGGAAAATTCCACAGGTCTAACAGATAAGCACCAATTTCAGAATGGGTGCAATTCTCATATCCCAGTGCTATTTCACTTTCATAAAAACTGGTATTAGGATGAGAAAACATATATGACATAATTTTTTCGAAACGTTCAGGAAAGTGCTGTAGCAACATAATTTTGCCAATATCATGCGTAAGGCCAATGGACTTGAAATTCCGATCAATCCCTTTTCCTAAAACAATCTTGCTAATGGGATCCATATACTTGTTAACAACAGTAGAATGCTTCATGATTTTCTGAAAATAATCCAAATGTTCTTTCTTCTCGGTCCCCTGTTCCATCAAAGAAACAGTCAAAACAATATCACGGGTAGCATTTACACCCAGCATCATGATCGATTGTTCAAGAGATGATGTTTTTTCAGTAGCAAGAAATGCTGAATTGGCAATTTGCATGAGCTTTGTAGATATACCAGCATCTTTACTAATGATTTCAGAAAGCATTTGAAAATTAGCTTCCCTCCTGACAGCATCATTAAATTCATTAAAAATATATGGCAATTTGGGTAAATGATCTATACTTTCCATCAATTCCAAAATCTTTTGATCATTCAACTGCCTTCTCATTTTAAGCATTCTGGTAATCTGCTGAGTCAGTGGTGAAACATCATTGCCCTGAGGTTTAGCAAAAGTTGTAGTGGCAAGACCTTCGGTAAGAATTTTAACAACAGAGGGTTGAAACTCGAAATCACTCATTACTGCACGATTAACCTGCGGAAAATCAAATTTCACATTTTTCAAAAAATCTGCACCAGACATTTCTGGCATCTTGTAATCACTGATTACCAGATCAACATTATTAGCAGCCAATTTCATGAGTCCTTCTTTACCACTGGTTGCGGTAATGACATCAAATTCGGCCTGAAACATTTGGTCTTGTAAAAATTTTAAAAAATTATACTCGTCATCAACAATCAATACCCGGCCAATACTATTGGTACTATCATTGATTTTATTGATTTCCAATTTTGCTTTACGAAGTGCAGATGTAGTATTTTTATTTTCAAAAATCTCGTGATCAAGTTTTGCCTTGAGATGTTTTAATATTTTACTATTTTTTTCATTTTCTCGCTGGTATCTGCTTTTTTGTGTAGTTTCAAAACGCAGCTTTTTCTTTATGGCAGTTTGATTTTTGGTATAAAAATATGACAATAATATACCACTCAGACCACCATATACAATTGGAATTATATATGCACGGAATAAAAACGGATTTTGCCCCATTACGGCCTGTTGAAAAAAGAGTTCAACACTCAGTGCCAATGCACCAAGAAAAAGGCCTAGAAGCATTCTTATAAAAAAATTATCCAGCAACCGGTTATTGGGTGAGGCCATAATTACCAATCTAAAAAAGTCAATTTGTATTAATTCAAATATTATGTAACAATTAATGTACCAATTTTAGATAAAAAATACGAATTTAAAATAATTTTTTTTACAATAATCTCATAAAAACAGGAATTTAGCATTGTTCCAGATAATAAAAATAACAATAAAGCCGAATTTTGATTAATTCGGCTTTATTGTATACCCTGGTAAACAGTTATTTTTTCAAGTGCTGACACACCTCTCTCAAATTTAACAATTCAGAATGCAAATGATTATCGCGGGGTGTTAAATATATTATATGATCTGATTCAGTAAAATCCCATTGTTTAAAAAGATCAGACAAAGCATTCTCATGCTCCAAAACAATTGGAGTTACACTGTAATACAGTGCAAAACGTTTACTTTCTTTTTGTGAAGAACATACAACAATCAAAGGAACTCTGCTTCTGAATGTTGATAAATATCTTATTGTATTTTCCTCTTTTGAAGAAATAACAATTGCTTTGGCAAGACGGTAATTTGCTGCTTCCATTGCTTTGCGACATTCATAAATATTCTGCTCGGATAATGGAGGATTAGAATCGACTGGCAGCAATGGGTGCAGCTTTTCATTATATTGCACAATCCTCACAAGAGTCTGTGCCGCCTCTACAGGATGTGCTCCGGCAGCAGTTTCACCCGTCAATGTTAAAGCATCTATACCATCAAAAACCGCATTAGCAATATCACTGACTTCTGCCTGTGTTGGACGTATATTTTCCCGCATACTTTCTAACAAGTGGGTAGCCAGAATTACCGGTTTTTCATTGATACGGCATTGATTTATTATATGTTTTTGAATTTTTGCAACTTTTTCAAAGGGGACCTCAACACCAAGATCACCTCTTGCAATCATGATTGCATCCGCAGCACTAATAATCTCATCTAGATTATTTATACCTTCATAATTTTCAATTTTTGCAATTAATTGTGAATTACCACCATAATGTTGAATACGGTTACGGACCGCCTCAACATCCTGTTTTGAACGCACAAAAGAATGTGCAATATATTCTACATTTTCGTCAGCAGCTAACCGGATATAATCATCGTCCCTAACATTGATCGCAGGAAGATTTATATGAACATCCGGCACATTTACTGAACGTTTATCTCCAATAGTCCCACCCTGTTCAGCTCGGCAAAGTAAATAAGATTTTGTTTTTTCTATTACTCTTAACCGAATACTACCGTCATTAACAAGTACCATTGAATCAATAGGTACATCTTTGACAAAATTACTGTAATTGATTTGAAATTCAGGAGTATCTGGCTGCGTTTCCGACAGACTATTGACTATTTTAATCATTCCATCTTTAGCAACAGTAACAGGCTCGGCAACATTGGCTGTTCGCATTTCAGCCCCTTTGGTATCAAGCATTATGCTGATACGTTCAGATACCTTGCGAATATTATCAATTACTTCTTTTGTCGATTCAACAGATTGATGTGCGGTATTTAATCTCAGGATCTTTGTACCACTGTTGAAAAGATCGGTTAAAAATTCATTACCCGCGTTCCGGTCGGATATTGAACAAATTATTTTAGTTAAAACAGGTTGCGTCATTATGATATCCTCAATTATGTCAAGACATTGCGATATCCATGGCCTTTCGGGTAAGGCAGGATATCTCTTCAAATTTACCTTCATTAATGAGATCTGCTTTAACCATCCAACTGCCACCGCAAGCTAACACTTTGGGGAATTCCAAATATGATACAAGATTGTCAGCGTTTATTCCACCCGTAGGTATGAATTTCACCATATGATACGGGGCACTCATGGCTTTAAGCGTCTTTAATCCACCAAACGCCTCTGCCGGGAAAAACTTGACAACCTCAAGATCAAAATCCAAAGCCATTTCAATATCCGTTGGATTACTGATGCCCGGGGTTACAGGAATATTGTTTTTAACACAATATTCAACTACTTTTGGGTTAAAGCCAGGTGAAACAATAAAAGATGCACCGGCATCTACTGCTGTTTTTACCTGATCAACTTTTAATACTGTACCGGCACCTACCAGCATATTGTCAATTGTTGCCATTGCCTTGATCGCTTCTTCCGCAGCATCTGTTCTAAATGTTATTTCAGCACAAGGCAATCCACCTTCCATTAATGCCAGGGCTAGTGGCTGTGCATCACTTGCATTGTGGATCGCAACAACAGGTACAATTCTCATCTGACCGAGTTTTTCCAATACAGCATTCATAAGCCGTTTCTCCTTTTTCAAAAACAAAAGATAATAATTTAGACACAATTGAATTTAAAATCAATTCATTAATTCAATATTATGTTTAGATTATGAAATATACGTAAAATATGCCAAATAAGAAAACAAGTCAAACAAGAACCGGAAAAAAGGTAGTAACTATTTGGTTACATATTTAACCAGCCAGTAATGAAGCAGGCTCAGATCCTCATAGACATTGTAGCAGAAATCAATCAAATCTGTAGAATGCAGCGTGTCATTAATTGGAAAAGCTTTCATTGCACCAAAACCTTTATATTTAAGAAAACGCATACGTGGATGGTCCTGAGCATAACCTCCCGGTACACGTTTATATGTTTCAGCACTCACATCATATCCCTTACTTTCAACCAGATCCACAGCATCGAGCAATTCCTTGCCTGATTTTTCACCATCAACAGCTTGACGATAATTATCCATCAAATCAGGTGGAAAGGTATGTAATCCCACAGCCAGTAAAAGATGGTCTGCTTCAAGATGGAAATAGTAGCCCGAGTTTTCAACCTTTTTCCGATTTCCCTCCCAGAACCAAATTGCCAGATGTGTCTTGTAAGGTGTTTTATCTTTACTAAAGCGAACATCCCTATAAATTCTGAACAAAGATTTATCCGTTCTGGGATCAAAGGTAACAGATGGTGAAAGTGTGGTTAATCTAGTCCCCATTTCCAGAATAAAAGCTCTTGCCGGGTCTACCAGGTATTTTTCATATTCGTCTTTATGCTCCTGAAACCAGGGTTTAGTATTATTTAATTTTAATTTCCCTAAAAAATCTACACCTTCCTTTGGAAAGCCTGTAAAACCGGAATTGATTGTCATATTTTATCCTTGATTAATTTTGTTTGATATAACAAAAAAAAGCCCTGAAAAAATTTCAGGGCCTTGGGGGAAAGGAAATAACTTTTTTTATAATTCATTTAAATTGATATTACCACCTGAAGTTCGAAGATAAAGCAATGGACCTCCATCATTGATTTTGGCTTTTAGCTCGTTCTTTTTAATCTCACCTTGAATAGTCACAGGAAATTCAGTTTTTACACGGCCGCCACTGGTTTTCGCATCTACATTAACATCCACATTATTAGCCATGTATATATTCACACTTCCACCAGATGTACTAAGAGTACAATCGGCTTTGGGTTGAGATAAAATGCGTGCTGTTACAGAACCGCCAGAAGTTTTGGCTTCAATCTCGCCCAAGACTTCCTCAACAGAAATACTGCCACCGGAAGTTTTTGCAATTACATTGCCTTCTGCACGATTTATTTTTATTGAACCACCAGAGGTATGCGCATCAACACTTCCATTAACATCTCCTATCTTGATACTTCCACCAGAGGTTTTAATATCCGCATTGCCATCGCAGCCATCAAGACTTATACTGCCACCTGAAGTACGACCATTTACAGGTCCTTCAATATTACCAAAGGATAAACTACCACCAGAAGTTTTTGCAGCTACAGCACCTTTAAGATCATCTACAGAAATACTGCCTCCGGAAGTGCTCAGATCAACATTATATTCATCTGGTACTGTTACAATAAATTTCATCTTTATACGACGGTTTCCCCATCTGAAACCATCTTTATGATAATCAGCTTCAACATATACATCATTTCCCTGCTGATCAAGAGTTATTTCAAGGTCTTCAAGTATTCTTTCAGCTTCTTTTTTGGTAAAAGCATCAACTTCTCTTAAAATCTCAACAATCACAGAATTACTTTTATGAGTTGATACTTCTATACTGCCAAAATCAGATTCAATATATAATGTACCGCCTTTATTAACATCAAATGTCTTTTTTAAATTTGCATCTATATCGGCAAAAGCACCTTGCGCAATAAAGAATAAAATAACAGTTGATAAAAGATATAATTTTAATTTTTCCATTCCTGCCTCCATTTTTATTTTAAAACGCAAATTAAATTCATTTGTTACACTATTTTTTAATTATATGTATATCGCCGGCCGAAGTCCGCAGCTTGATTAAATCACCGCCACCATTAATCTCACCCTGACTTTTAATAATTACATAACTACCTTCTTTATCCATTGATTTGGTAAGTGGGAAATCACTGTATATGTCATTTCGATCCCATGAGCGATTATTATCTCGCAATTTAATTTGCGCGTCAATCGTTGCCGGTAGATCAGCAGGTATGGTAAGATTAATGTCACCACCGGATGTTTCAAGATCAATCTCATGTGGAATTGAATAATCAACAATATTCATTTTGATATCAATATCGCCACCGGAAGTATTTGCCTTAAGCGAAGCTTGAACATCAACGAGTTCAATATCTCCTCCTGATGATTTAACCTGTACGGGTGACAAGAATGTTTTTCCTTCAATATCCCCACCACTGGTTGACGCAATTAATGTTCCTTTAATATTATACATTTCAATATCACCGCCACTGGTTTTAAAATCAAGAGTAGGACCGGTAAAATTATAAACTTCAATATCTCCACCCGAAGTAGTCATTTCTGTTGGCCCTGCAAGATCTTTGACTGAAATATCACCGCCGGAAGTTTTTAACAAGACTTTTTGTGTTGCGTTTTCCAGTTCAATATCGCCACCCGATGTAACAATCGTAGCATCTCCTTGTATATTTCCCATTTCTATATCACCACCCGACGTTTTTGCATCAAGCTGACCTTTGATATTATAAAATTCAAGATCCCCTCCGGATGTTCTGGCGGTAACAGTTCCGGTAATCTCGTACATTTCCATATCACCACCGGAAGTAGAAACACCTACATTACCAGTAATGCCATTTATTAAAACATCTCCCCCGCGAGTTTTGGAATCTATATTAAATCGGGTTGGCACTTTTATTACAAACTTGCAATTTTCACAATCAAAATGGCCTGAACCTGAAATTTTTATGGTATTGCCGGATTGAGAATATTGTTTTTTCCAATGTTTAATTCTCTCATTTGCCTCTTCTTCGGTATACACGTCAAATTTGGCAAACTCTTTAATTTCCACCTGATTATTTTCCCAGGTATAGATTTCTATATCTGCATTAATATTTTCAATAACCAGGTTCCCATCAGGTTTTACATTAAAAGACTGATTAATATTTGCTTCATAGTAACCATTCTTTTTTACTAATTCCTGAGAAAAAACAAGTGAGATTAAAATCAGTAAAAGTAGTATTGAGAATGTTATTCTTCTCATGGTTGACTCCTTCTGGCCAGTTCATAAGGGCCATTATCTTTGGTTTGTTCTTTAAGAATTTGATCGATAATTATTTTTGACTGATTGCTGATAAAGCTGTTACTGTCTTCTTGAGCCGGCTCCAGATACATTCCAATATCCGGGATTGAAATATTTTCACGGGTTAAAATTTTAAATGCTTCAATCCTTAATGCGGGATTCACATCATAAAGCAGCACATGTATCAACATCATTTTAATATTTTCATCCATTGACATGGAAGACAAAACACGTAACGCAAATAGCCGAATACCGGGATTCTCTTCATCTGTCAGCGTTTTACCAATGGATTTAATAAACTGTACATCCAGCGTATTTTTGTTTGCAGCAATTGCATTTACAGCTTTGACAGCATGCATACGAACATTGGGATTTTCGCCATGGTTCAAAGCATACAACAACAATTCCCTAACCAGAGGATCATCCAGGCTTGCTGAAACATCAATATCGTTTACCGTATTATAACTTACATTCACCTTGCCTGTTTCTTGGTCAAATTTTAACCGATTAATACCAACCAGGTAAGGATCAATTGTGCGATTTGAGAATTCAACGTTTTGATCGGCTTTAACAAGATCATTTAAAAGATCTATAGAAGATACGTTTTGTTTTTCTTGTGTTGGTATCATTCTGCCAGTAAAGAAACCAACACCAATTAAAAGAACAACCATAGCAAATTGTAGAACAAAGCGTGGCAGGAAAACACCTTTTTTCTCAAAATTCGGCTTATTATGCTGTTGCAATCGTATTTCTACAAGATTTCTCAATGATTTAAGGATGTGCTCTTTGGGTTCTGTGGTATAATTTTCCTCTATTACCACTCCCATACTCTGCAATTCCAACTGTTCTTTCTTGCATAATTCACAATGCAGCAGATGTGCGTCCAGATCAGCTTTTTCATAACCGTTCAGTTCATTGTAATAATCAAGCACAATGTATTTTTGATATTTTTTACAGTTATTCATAACATTTCCTCAGGCTCTTAGTACAGGTGTAAGCCCCTTTTTCATTTTTTGTGTTGCACGAAACAAATAATTCTTCACTGTGCCTTCAGCACAGTTGAGAGTTTTAGCAATCTCCTGGATTTTGTATCCTTCAATCTGTTTCAATACAAAAACTGCCCGTTCGCGGTGTGACAAAGTATCCATTGCAGATACAATATGTTCTTTGATTTGCGTCTGAGACAGTTTTTCATCCGGATTTAACACTTTGGTATCCATCCATTGTAAAGTTTTATCTGTATCATCAACCGTATCAAAAATTGATATCCATTTTACAATACGTTTCCGTTTGCGATGATTAATACATAGATTAATACCTATCCGTACAATCCAACTCTTGAACGAACTTGCAAAACGAAAAGTACCAATTTTTTCAAATGCACGGAGGAATGTATCCTGATACAGATCCTGAGTATCTTGCACGTTTCCCAGCATATGATAAATTACCTGCCATACACTACGATCATGCATTTCCATCAACCTGGTAAATGCAGTTGTATCACCTGACTGGGCTTGTTTAATTAATTCTATTTCATTGAATTCCATGTATTCTCTCGCTTCTTGTCTATTTAGACAGATAAACACGGAAATGGTTTGCAGAAAAAATGATTTTTTTTAATGATTTGGTACCCTGGTGTATGAAAAATCTTTTTCAGAAATTAATAATTGTTGCCCGGTATAGAAAACAGCAGTGTCAAATGGAACATTGCCCCATGAACTATTATGCATTCCACGAATGACAACTGAACTATTTTCATCCAAACGCAAACTAAAATTATTATCTTTTTTTAAAGTAATTTCACGTTTTACAAATACATTGTTAAAATTAACACGACTGTCTTGACGCACATCAATCATCAAAGATTGCTGGCGCCCCATATTCTCTTCACATTGAATGGCCGTCATGTTCCAGTTTTCAACATTTTGAATTGCAATATTCCGATGATTGTTTTCAGTACCCATCAAATATACCTGACCAGGAGTCTGGGTGTTTTGAATCATAACACTGGTATTGGCAAAAAGGTTAGCACACCATATATTTTTGAAAAAACCACCGCCATTATTATCAATCCGCAAACTGGAAGAAAACTCTTTATCTTGCTGGGTATCGCCTTGTCCACCCCACTCAAACCAGATATCATTTAAATAGGAATGTCGTCCCGCCATCCATCTCAATTGAACAGTTCCGGGATTCAATCCGGCATTAAAGCCAATTCCGGATATCATGTTTTTACCATTCTCAGGAGCAATGACCATTGGCTCTAAAGAATCAGGATTACTAAATTTTGCTGTATTGTCTAACAATATTATCTGAGTAGCTTTGGGATGTAATCCCACAATTTTTGTATTTTTACGCAATACAAGGGGCTCAGATATTACATATAATCCCATTGGCAAATAAATGGTTTTATGATCTGTAATTGCTTTGTTGAAAGCAATGGTATTATCTGTATATGCATCTCCTATAGCCCCATACTCTTGCACATTGAACCAGTTATTAGATCCGGGCAATCGTGGTACTTTGAATTCAACAGGATCATCAAGATCCTCTAGTACATTATAACCATATTTTGTACGAATACTTTTATTGTACTTGTTGGCAACCTGTCTGTCTATAAGTAAACCATGGTATAATTCATTGATCTGAAAAAACTGTTCGTTAATACTTACCGGAGTATTACGATCTCTGAATAACAACACATTGGGTGTATTGGCACACTGGAATGTATCCATGAGGATATAATTGTCCGGACTATTGTATTTGCTGGTCAAGACTGCACTGACTGTAACATTTTTACAGTAGGTATCCTGAATATATAATTTTTCCACCCTGTTCTCTCTTACCACAATTGCATGTGACATATTTTCAAACCCACATCCAATTACCGTTAAACCGGCATCACAGGTTAAAATACCGGCCTGGTCATGGTTACTGAATTTACAGTTCATGATCAATGTCTGTGCACCTGATGATGAGCCATCCAATGTTAATCCGAATCCACCACCATTGAATTTACAATCAAAAATCTGGCTTCCAGCCTGTTCAACAGCGGCAATACCTGATTCAATCTTGAAATCCATGTGCTCAAGTGAAGAAAGCTGGGCAGCATTGAAACGTATACCTACTGCGGAAGGATTTCCTTTTTCAATTTTCAAGTCGATATTGCTAATACCCGAGTAAAAAGTTGTATTACCGGCATCTACAGGTTCTTGATCCAGTAATGGTTTTCGATCCATAAACTGGACCATATACTGTTTTTGAGATTGATAACCGTGTGTATTTTCAGGTAATATAAATTGAGGACGCTTACGGCCATAACCAATTAAACGGATACCCCGCCAGACATAAACAGGATTATGAATAGCATATTGACCGGAAGGAATAAAAACAATCCCAAAACCATTATATTTTTGGACGTAATCAATGGCTGCCTGAATTGCTTCAGAATCATCAGTTTTACCATCTGCATGTAAAGGAAAATTTTCGGATAATAAATATACACCATTATTATCATCAATTTTATGTGTATAAAATGATTTGCTGCCCCAAAATGGAATTTTGTCACAGGAAATTGAAAAAAATAGGGTTGCTAACAACAGCCAAAAGATGTGCTTCATTTTCTACCTGATTTAATCATAAATTAAATTGTAGTGAAAATCATTACGAAATACAACGAAAAACTGGAACCTGTAAGATAAAAAATGGTAACATAACAATATAAAAAAATATTTGTGTTGAACTAAAAAATTGTTAATTTATAAACTAAATAAAGATGGAGATATCATGAATTCTAATCAACCGACACCACCTCATCAAATAAACATTCAATTGGGTGAAAAAGAAGCAGAAGGCATTTATTCTAATTTAGCATTAATCTCACATTCCCCTGCTGAATTTATAATTGATTTTACTCGAATTGTACCAGGTGTTCCCAAAACCAAAGTCTATTCAAGGATAATAATGACACCTCAGCATGCAAAATCATTTTTAAAAGCAATGCAGGAAAATATCAAAAAATATGAAGAGCAGTTTGGTGAAATAAATGATTTAAAACAGGATATGGGTCAGGTTAAACAATTTGGTTTTCAACCGGATTCAGAAAAATAATAAAATATATCATTACTTTTACTGTTTGCCATTTCTTTTGAATTAACGAGGTTTTCTTGAGCTGCTTTCGTATATATATTTATTTATTAATACTTTTTATCATCACACTGGGATTTTCAAATGCACTTGCAGAGGAACATTTCACCAGAGGTAATGTTGCCTTTGACTATGGTGTTTGGAAACCAAGCGCACTGGACCAGAATTCGTCAAAACCCTTTGATAATATTAAAGGGGCTGACAATTATATGGGTGTTTCTTTAACTTCTCCATCTATCAAAAGCTATGCAATCCGCTTAGCATTTATGTATTGGAAACAAAACGAGCTTGAAGACATTGAACTGGATTATGTCTCTTTACGACATTTATCTGTTGAATTGAAAAATTATATTTTAACACAATCACGTATTTGCCCATTTGTTAATTATGGAATAGCCGGCATTTGGTCCAGACAAGTTCCAATGGGTGCTGATAATTCCAATATCCCCCTTGACCGGGCAGGATTTGGATTTAATGTGGGGACGGGTGTGAACCTGTATTTATTTTCAAGATTTGCATTTACCGCTGAATATGCTTACCTGTATGCAAAATTTTCTCAAAAAGTCGGAGAAACCGATAATTACAGTGGACCTAAATTGTCATTCAAACTAAACTTTTTATTTTAATTACTTGTACGACAATGAAGCATAAATCGTTTTCAATTGGTACAGTTTTTATTTAGGATTAATTATCCAAAAATTTAATTATTAATTTTTATTTTCGTATAATTACCCCACAATAATCACTGTACAACAACAAACTGTTATTATTGAACTTGCATCATCACAAATTCACAAATTATTTTATAAAATATAAATTTATTGTACATAAATTATCAAAATCCGGCCAGATTAAAGGTATAATCTTTGCAAAAAACTGATCGGAATATTCATAAATTATAATAAAATTCCGGAGGTCTCTCTTGACTTTGCAATGTAAAAATTGCTTTAAACTGATTTTATTAATTATCCTTTTAACTTCATGTCATATATTTGCGGCACGGTGGAGGATCATGCCTGTAGGTAACTCGATTACCAACGGCTATCCTTATGAGCCTGGATTTAGAGACGATCTGTACCAACAATTAAACGACGCGGGTCTTGATTTTGAATTTGTCGGTCCAGATGGTTCTTCTCCATATAACGGACTTTTTCTGAGCGGAGCCAAGATTGAACAGTTTTATGAAGGTGCTGCCAAAGATATTAAAGCTGCTATTAATAACTACAAGCCCAATATGCTTTTGATCCATTTGGGGACCAATAATTATACTGATCAGGCAGCTCCCTATTCTGATGATAATGGAATCACACTAAATACCAACACTTCATCCGGTAAACTTGCCCAGGTTTTAAAACTTGCTTCAGCTTTTTCCAGTGTTGAACGCATTCTTGTTTGTAAAATCATATCCCAGCAAGACAATGGTACATTGGAAAACCCACAGGTTGTAAGTTTCAACTCTGAAATTGAAAACATGTTTTTCGACAGAGCTGCCGGTCTAGCAGTAGACAAGATGACAATTGTAGACATGTACTCTAAATTAGAGTTGGCAGATTATTCAGAAGTAAGACATCCTAATGAATCCGGTTATGAAAAAATGGCTGATGAATATGCCCGCGTTATCAAAGGCATAAATGCTGGTGACACCATTGATCCTGGTACGGTAACATGGGTTCGTGGAGAAGTGCTGAATAATCAAACCGGTACAATACAGCTGCAATGGAGAGCCCCCGGTGATGATAACTATACCGGCAGAGCCAACCTCTATGAATTGAGATATTCTGAATTTGACCTGCAGGAATTTAATGATGGTATTCTGGTACCCGGTGTAGATGGACCTTCTGATCCCAATTCCATTGAATCAGTTGTAATAAGTGGATTGGTATCTGATGTTACTTATCATTTTTATATTCGCTGCTGGGATGAATTAAATAATGAAGGACCTATTTCTGAGGTATTTAATTTATATATAGAGCCCGAAGTAGTACCGGAATATTCAGATGATTTTAGTGATGAAACACTGACAAACACCTGGTGGGATTATGACGGTAGTTATGATGTTATTAACGGACAGTTGGTGAATGTAAATACTGTTGGTGGTTGGAACGACCTTGCAACTTATAAACGCGCTACGTATTCACCCAATGCGGCTTATGTAGAAACAACTTTTGAATATGGAATGGCTGGCGATATTGGCGTTGCCATGATGCTAGACGATTCCACATCGACAGCAAACGGATACTTTATTTTTATCCGTTCAAACCGTTTGCGCCTCTATCCCATTACAAACGGAAGTATACAGCAAGCAGAAATCTACTCTGTATCCACCAGTGTTGTGCCATCCGCGGGAGACAAACTTGTAGTTCAAGGGTATCCCAATTCCAGTACAGGTCATTCATTCGAAGTATATTTGAATAGCACGACTTCCGGAACCATTTATATTGGTAATGTTCACGATACCAATAAAACCCAGGGTAATGCAGATCAATTATATTCAGGAGTAATGCTTTACGGTGGTAAAGATTATGCTGTAGATAATTTTACTTTAAAAATCCCTCAACTACCTGCATATGAAATGAAAATGTACGCGGGTAACAATGAATCAGGCCGTGTAACCAAAAAGCTCGCAAATTCACTGACAGTTCAAATCCTGGATATTAATGGTCTTCCTGTTTCAGGCGAACCTGTAGAATTCAAAGTTACAGCGGGAGTCGGATATCTCAGTACACATTCAGATTCCATTGAACAGGAATTTAACAACAATGTCTGGGTTGAAGCAGAAAGTGGTACACTTGATCTTCCAATGACCCAGCAGGATGATATTGAAGCATCTGATAACAAATATATTGTTGTGACCCCCTATGTTGACGAATATGGTCAGGGAAACAATGAACAAGGTACTGCAACATATAACATCTATATACCGGTATCTGGCACCTATAAAGTTTGGCTTCGTGTCTATGCTCCCTCCGGAGTTAGCAATTCCTGCTATGTATCAGTCAATAACTCTCAGGAATATCGTTGGGACTTTAACGCACGTGACTATTGGCAATGGGTATCATACGAAGAACGTAATACATTTTCACTGCCAAGTGGATTTGTTGATTTTCTTATACATAACCGCGAATCCGGCACACAGATTGACAAAATCCTGTTAACCCGAAATGAATCTTATACACCGACCAATGAAGGTGATGAAACCCAACCTTTTTCATTTATTACAAATGCATCAGGCTTGGCAAGAACAGAGATCACTTTTGGTTTGCAAGCAGGTTCAGTACAGGTCCAGGCAGATGCAAATGTATCAGTAGGATCAACACAATTGTTTTCTGTTTATGCGGAAGCACTTGATCCGCAAGGTATAGATTACAATTCCGCACCGAGCTATCCCGGTGTAGCGGGTAGTCCATTAGATATTGACTTTTCCATATTCTTACAAGATGTTTATTCCAATCCATGTGTGGGGATACCGGTTGATTTTAAAGTCATTTCAGGAGATGGAACATTTAACGGTACGGGTGTGGATTCCACACGTTTATCAACAGAAAGCGATGGTACTGCAAGTATTCAACTTACCTTGGGGTATGAAGAAGAATCGGTTGTACAAGCATCTCTTCCCGGTTATCCCAATATTGCACCTATTACATTCAGAGGTATAGCAGGTGAAGGTGTACCGGTAGAAATTCAGGTCGTTGAGGGCGCAGACCAAACCGGAACCGTAATGCATGCATTAAACACACCATTGACAGTTAAAATTCTGGATGAAAAAGGTGATCCTGTTGAAAATTACCCAGTTCCATTTAACGTATCAAAAGGAAATGGATTTTTTGATGATAATGGAAACAGCAAAACCGTAAACACATCTGCAGATGGTACAGCATCGGTCAGCTATACATTAGGTGATTCAGCGGGGGTTAATACAAATGTGGTCATGGTTGATGTAAATTTACCCGGTGCCCCACTCTACTTTCGTCCGGAAGCCAAACCAGACTCCCCTTATCAATTGATCATGCTTGAAGTAGACGAACAGGAACAAAATGCCGGAAAACAATTTGGCGATAGCCTGACTGTTAAAATTGCCGATCAATATAATAATGGTATAGAATCATATACGGTTAGATTTTCAGTAATCAACGGCGATGGAAACTTTGAAGGCAAAGAAGGAATCAGTGTTGAAAATGATATAAAAACAGTAACAACAGACACACTGGGTAAAGCACTTACAACTTTTGCCGCAGGTAACGATGAAGGTGAAACTCTGGTCAAAGTTGAAGGTATTCCTGACTTGCAGATCAGTTCACCAGACACATTCCATTTGACTGTATTACCAAGGCGACCAAACAAGATTATAAAAATATCCGGTGATACACCAAACCAGTCAGCAGTGGTCAATACCATTTTGCCGAATCCATTCAAGATTAAAATTGTTGATCCATTTGGTACAAACATGTCATCAGGCATTCGAGTTGTATTTAAAACCATTAGCGGTGGCGGTAGTTTTTCTTCTTTGGATTCTACTATTGTAAATACATCTGCAGATGGTACAGCGGAAGCGACATATCGTCTCGGAACAGTTGCAGGCACGCAAACCATTCGTGTCTATTTACCGGATTATCCGGGTGTTACAGCAGTACAGTATACAGCCACAGCTACCCCTGCCCCGGCTTCGAACATGATAATAGCCAGTACGTCACCATTCACTTATGGTGCGGGACACAGCCCGATCGCGCTTCAGGTCAGAGTAACAGATGAATATGACAATCCTTACCCGGGTCACTCTGTAAAATTTCAGGTAACTCAGGGCAATGGACTTTTTCCAAATAAAACCAGTCCGGTAACTGCAATCACCAACAGCCAGGGTATCGCTCAGGTTGATTATCAAATGGGTACCAATATCAATATAACCAACCTGATAACTGCAACTGCAAATAAAAACAATTCGCAGACAGCGTTAACAGGAAGCCCGGTAACATTCAGAGGTTTTGTAATCCCGGATACTGCCAGCCAAATCGTCAAGATTAGTGGTGATTCTCCGGTGCAACAGGCTCAAATAGGTTCCATGTTGGAAGATTCTCTGGTGGTTGAAGTACGGGACCAGTATAACAACCCAATCCCCGAACAGGCTGTGATTTATAATGTGTTAAGCACAGGTGGCCAGATTGGCGCAGAAACAGAACTGACCCGTTTTACAGATGAAAACGGACAGGCACATGTTTTTTATACGCTGGGTTTCACAGCAGGTATAAACAGTGACTCTATAGAGGTTACAATAGAAAACCGTCCGGATATTGATCCGGTTGTTTTCAGAGCAACGGCAACTCCTGGTACTCCGGAAAAGATCAAAGCCAATCAGGATAGTCTCTGGAACAATTTGATATTATCGAACAATGCCACCACACTGACACCTGAAATAAGAGTACTGGATATTCGCAACAATCCGGTTCCGAATACCAGTGTCAAGTTTAAAATTATTGATGGTGATGGTACTGTTAACGGTGCTGACAGTATTACAGTAACAAGTGGAGCTGATGGTATCGCCAGAGTTAACTGGATCCTGAGCATTGATCCCGACACCAATATCGTTCAGGCTACTGCAAAGCACAATGGTACTTTTCTTTTAAATTCACCTGTTGAATTTAAAGCGATAACCATTCCCGGCGAACCTTTTTATCTCAAACAGATTTCCGCAGCTACCGATACAGGTATAGCCAACCAACGTTTATCACAGGCAATCAAAGTCAGGGTTACAGACCGACATGATTACCCCATCAGCGGACACCCGGTTACATTTACAGTAACCTATCCGGATAATGGAAGTAAAGGCAAATTTATTCTGGATGATGACAGCCTGGTAGAAGAAACAACACAGCAAACCAACAACGATGGTATTGCACAGGCCTATTTCAAACCGGTATTGGATATAAATACTGTTAAAGCAAGTTCAGAAAACAATGGCAGTGAATTACAGTCCGAACAGACCTTTTTTATCTTTGGTTCTACTCCGGAAGCAACTGAAATTCGCTTATTAACTACACGTGACACAACATTAACTGTTGCTGATACATTTGCAGTAAATGTTGGCGCCTATGATCTGGATGGCGATCCCGTTGACAAACATAACGTCAATTACAAAGTCATCAAGGGCGGTGGTCGTCTTGAATCAACGACTATTGACAAAAGCTTTCAGGGAACATTGAACGGTGTAGCAACAGAAAACTGGATTTTAGGTACAGATATAAATACAGAAAACTGGTTAGAGATATCATCCAGTAATGATGATGTTCATTTAGCAGGGTCTCCAGACACTGTCAAAGTCACCTTGCGGGCAGGTACTCCTTTTGCAGACTCTACTCAAATTAATGCAATCCAGGATGTGGTTGCAGATGGAGTAGAATCATCACAGGTTACTATCCGCTTGCGGGATAAATACAACAATCCTGTTTCCGGTAAAATGGTAGAGTTGAATGCGGATGATCAGGGAGTTACAATTATTAATCCAACTCTTGCTACAAACAATAGCGGTGAAACAACAGGTCAGGTAAAATCCACCATTGCAGATACTGTAACTGTTGACGTTCTTTTGGCAGAGAATAGTAAAGCACTGGGAAGTATAGACATCAATTTTGTGCCGGATGATGCCTCTCAGATTGACGCTATTGCCGGTACAGATCAGACCGGTAACAAAGGTGCCGTATTGAACAAGCCATTTGGTGCACATGTAACAGACCTCAACGGCAATCCTATCAAAAATGTGGATATTGTATTCCAAACCCAGGTTGGAGATGGATATCATAAAGAAAGCGGTTTGCAATCCTATACCACCAAATCGGATTCTGCGGGTAATGCATATGCAAACTGGGTATTGGGTCCCAATACAGGTACGCAGCTGGTACTTGCATATATAAAATCTCTGGGACAAAGTAGTCAGGTAGCAGAATTCTCAATTACATCCAGAGATGCGGTTCCCCCCTATAAATTGACAGACTATACGGGAGAGCTGTCAGGAACCGTTGGTGAAGAAATGGAAAACCCCATTCGTATCAAAGTATACGACAGCGATTCTCTGGCTGTTGCAGGAGCAAGTGTAACATTCACCAAATCCGTTGACGATGCAGAATTCATCGGAGACAATCCCGCTACCTCTAACTTTTTAGGATGTTCAGAAATCAATTATATACCGGGTATGGTTTCAGGACCGCAACAAATCAAAGCCAATGTAACCAATGATGAAACCTTTATTTGGGTTACGGTAACTGCTCAATCAGATTCTGCTGTAGATTTGCTTGCACTATCAGCAACTACCGTTACTGATACAGTAGGAATGGTTATAGCAGATACGTTGATCATTAAAGCAATAGATAAACATGACAATCCGGTTCCCGGTACAAAAATAGTATTTAATGTTGCAGATGCACCAACAGATGAACATCATGCAGAATTTTTAAATGCAGACACACTATTAACAGACATGAATGGCATGGCAAAGGGTATTCTTGAGCTCGGTCAAATTGTTGGCGAATATACTATAACTGCCAAATCTCCGGAATTAGATGATATTCAGGTAATCTTTAATATACAGGCCGTACATGGTAGACCTTCAAGATTAAACATGGTTTCCGGCAATAACCAGGTAATGACCAAAAACCGGTTCCTTGTTTATCCCAATGTTGTGAAACTAACTGATAGTTATGGTAATAAAGTAAGTGATGAACTGGTTTATTTTCAACCCAAAGATTTCATAGGTTCGGTTTCAAGCACCAAAGATACCACTGATAGTATGGGCCTTGCCTCCTGTTTCTGGCAGTTGGGTGACCAGGCTGAGAATGTATTATGGGCTTCCAAGCCGGGTACAAATCCTGATTATTTGGAATTTATCGCAACTGGTGTCAGCAATGCATTCCCGGTATTTACAAACCTTACACACAAAGACTCTGTTGATTATACTGAGGGACAATATCAATACCAGATTATTGCTTCAGATGATGACGATGATCCATTAATCTTTTCAGTTAAAAATCTACCGGCAAACTCTTCATTTGATCCCAATACTGGTGTATTCACCTGGATGCCAAAAGCAAATCAGAAAAAAACATGGGACATTGTATTTGAAGTGTATGATAACAAACCCGATTCTGAACAAGGATTTGATATAGATTCTCTTACCATAGTTATTACAGGAAACTCTGCGCCACAGATTGTTTACAAAGATCCACCCCAATCCGTATTGGATGTTCCACAAGGTGGCAGCCAGAAATTCACCATACTGGCAAAAGATGATGATTCTGATCCATTAACATTCACATGGTATCTGGATGATACTGAGGTTGGAACTGGTTCTGAATTCCTCTTTGTTGCAGCTGAGCACCCTGGATCATATTCACTTAAATGTGTTGTATCTGATGGTGAATATACAGACGAAGTGACATGGGGGCAGGTAACCAAAGTTGAATTGCAAAGCTTTAGTGCAATTCATGAACCCTATAAAGGAGTTATTCTGGATTGGGAAACCGCAAATGAGGTAGACAATCTTGGATTTTTTATCTATCGCTCATTAACAAAAGAAGGTGAATACGCGCAGCTGAACAATAAATTGATACCTACGCGTAAAGACGGACAATACAGTTATTCAGATACTACAACTGTACCCGGAAGGACCTATTTTTATAAACTTGTTGACATGAGTATTTCCGGATGGTCTGGTGAACACGGACCGGTTTCACTGGAAACCGCGTACCCGAAAACATTCCAGGTACATCAGAATTTCCCGAATCCTTTTAATCCGGTCACACGCATACGTTTTGATCTTCCCAAGGTTATGCAAACCCGGATTGAAATATTTAACATTATGGGACAACAAGTAGCGACACTCGTAAACAACAAAATGGATCCCGGTTATCATGAAATTGAATGGAATGGAAGAAATGATCAGGGTACCATTGTAAGTTCGGGTGTATATTACTATCGCATTATAGCTGGTGAATATAAAGAGATTAAAAAAATGGCATTTGTAAAATAACGTTGACCCGTTATTAAATAAACTCACCCCAAAAAAGGGCCGCATGCACGTGTTCAAGCTGCGGCCTTTTTTTTATTTCATAAATGAAAATAAAGCCCTATATTGACTGCTTATTATTTGGGAGATTGAATTGCCTTATATTGGAGAAACTGCTGCATTAGCAGGTGCATTTTTTTGGGGCATATGCGCCATCATGTTTGAAATTGCCGGCAAACGGATTGGAACATATAACACCAATCTTGTTCGTCTTGTCATGGCTTGTGTACTGTTATGTATTACACTTTTTGCTACCAAAGGAATGTTTTTCCCCATTCATGCCAATATGCAGAATATTTTCTGGCTGGGTCTTAGTGGATTTGTAGGTCTTGTTTTAGGAGACGGTGCTTTATTCAAAAGCCTGGTTATACTGGGTTCTCATAGAACCACCCTGATTTTATCACTAGCCCCCCCTATTACAACAGTTATTGCATGGATCTTTTTAGGTGAAACTCTGGGATTAATTGCTTTAATAGGTATTACGGTTACCATTTGGGGTATTTTCTGGGTAGTAAGTGAACATAAAGACGGAGAGGAAAAAATCCATGGCTCAAAACTCAAAGGTATTATCTTTGGGTTAATTGGTGCAACCGGCCAAGCTGTTGGATTGGTATTGGCAAAATATGGACTACAAAATGATATCGATCCATTGTCTGCAACAATTCTTAGAATGGTACCCTCTGCACTGATCCTTATGATTATGGGTATTTCTGCAGGACGAACCAGAAAGATACTTTTAGCAATCAGAGACAACAAAGGAATGTTGGCAGCATTTGGCGGCGCTGTATTTGGCCCATATCTGGGAGTATGGTTATCTGTTGTAGCAATCAAATATACCAAAACCGGTATTGCATCCACTCTTATGGCAACCGTTCCAATTGTTATAATTCCTATGCTCTATTTTGTATATAAAGAAAAACCAACCTTGCGGGCATTTATCGGGACGGTAATCACAGTAGCGGGGATTGCACTCTTGTTTCTCAGATAAAAAAAATGCCCGTTTCAAAAGAAACAGGCATTCAAATTTACAATAAACGATTTATCGGATATATTTATTTAACAAACTCTCATACATTTCCTGTTTTCCACTGATCATTTTGGGTTCACCCCACTCTGCAGCAAGTTTTGCCATTTCAGCAAGCCCCATTTTCCCAGCTTCAAATTCTGCACCTTTACCATCATCAAAGGATGCATATCGTGTTTTACGAAGATCTAGATAATTTGAATTTTTCAAAATATTATCAGCAATGATCAATCCGCGAGCCAGTGTATCCATTGAACTGATATGAGCGATAAAGATATCATCCAGATCTGTTGAAGAACGACGTGTTTTGGCGTCGAAATTCATACCACCTTTGCCCATACCGTCTTTTGTTTGCAGCAGAACAAGCATAATCTCAACAGCATCATACAAATTTCTAAGGAATTCATCAGTATCCCAACCATTGTATGGATCGCCCTGATTTATATCGAGACTACCAAAGATTCCTGCATCAACAGCGGTTTGAATTTCATGTGCAAATGTATGGCCTGCAAGAGTTGCATGGTTATTTTCAATATTGACCTTGAAATCTTGATCCAAACCATATTTTTGCAGAAATCCCAATACCGTTGCAGTATCAAAATCATACTGGTGTTTGGTGGGTTCCATAGGCTTGGGCTCGATGAGAAAAGTACCTTTAAAACCAATCTCGCGACCGTAATCACGGGCTTTTTGCAAAAACATTCCCAGATGGTCCAGTTCGCGTTTCATCATTGTATTTAATAGAGTGAAATATCCTTCACGTCCGCCCCAGAACACATAATTTTCACCACCCAGTTCAACAGTCGCTTCCATAGCGGCTTTAACCTGTGCTGCAACATGAGTAACTACATGAAAATCAGGATTTGTAGCAGCTCCGTTCATATAACGGGGATTACTGAATACATTGGCGGTTCCCCATAATAATTTAACACCAGATTCCTGCTGTTTGGCTTTGGCAAGACTAACCAGTTCTTTCAGGTTCTTTTCAGATTCTATAACATTGCTGCCTTCGGGAGCCAGGTCACGATCATGGAAACAGTAAAATGGAACACCCAGTTTAGATACAAATTCAAAAGCAGCGTCAAGTTTGTTTTTTGCGATTGTCATATCATCACTACCCTCAAGCCAGGGCAATGGTTGCGTACCAGGACCAAAAGGATCTTCACCTGTTCCACAGAATGTATGCCAATAAGCAATAGCAAAACGGAAATGGTCGCTCATGGTCTTACCTGCTACTATCTTGTTTTCATCATAATATTTAAATGCCAACGGATTATCAGAATCCGGGCCTTCATACTGGATTTTATCAATACCTTTAAAATATTCGGTTTTACCCAGTGTTACATTTATCATTTTCTTCTCCTTGAAAATTTATTTATATAATAATAATTTACAACAGGAACATTAATATCAGGATTCCGGTATTGTAAGAATAGTTTATTAATATAAAAGGATTTTTGATATTACAAATAACTATTTTATTCTGGTCGCCAGGGTTGTGGGCCGCCAGGTTTTGCTTGTAAAAACTTGGCATCTACAGTATTGTACCATTTATGTAAACGATCACCCATTTCTTTAACCAAATGCGGCATGGATTCAGCCAAATTATTTTGCTCACCTATATCCAGATCCAGATCATACAATTCAACACTGCCATCTTCCAGACTTTCAATGAGCTTGTACTTTCCTTCACGTATTGCCCCTCCCGGCATACCACCTTGATTACTATAGTGCGGATAGTGCCAGAACAGACTTGAACGACCAAGGGTTTGGCCACCATTTAACAAGGGAACCAGGCTCAAACCATCCATGTGCTGTTCAGGATGCAGAGGTACACCTGCAATGTCCAGGATTGTGGGATAAAAATCAGTACTGATAACCGGATAATTGCATACATGAGAATTTCTTTTTGCATCAGGCCAGTTGATAATAAAAGGTTCACGTATTCCCCCTTCATACAACCATCCCTTACCTGCCCGCAATGGCAGGTTAGATGTTGGTAATCCTTCAGCAGTTGACAGACCACCATTGTCTGACATAAAACAAACAACTGTGTTCTTGTCCAGCCCCATTTCCTCTAGTTTGTCCAATACCCGGCCTACACTGGTATCCATATATTCAACCATTGCGGCATAAACCGGATTTTTTTGCAAAATACGCACACGTCGTTTTTCATCCGTGGGCCAGACCTGTTTTTCATCTGCGAATTCCGGTCCTGATATATTTTCTGCTTTGCTCTCATACTTTTCAATTAAATGCTCAATCGCCTGTAATGGGATATGCACAGTGTAGAAAGCAAGGTACAGAAAAAACGGATCGTCTTTGGCTTGCTCCAATATGTTCAAGGCTTCATTGGTTAACCGCTCTGTCAGATACTCTCCATCCGGGCCATCCGGCAATACGGGATTGTTATAAGGAGAAAAATAACTCGAAGGAGATCCTTTTTTCCAACCTCCAATATTTTTATCAAATCCCTGTGCCTGCGGCCATAAATCCTGGGTTTCTCCAAGATGCCATTTGCCAATAAATGTAGTTTTATAACCTTGTTCTTTTAATGATTCTGCAATGGTAACTTCTTCAAGAGGCATTTTATCGTTCAGGGGTGCCCCCATAAATTTACCCGACCGCATACCCGAAAACCAGTTTGTTGCATCTACTCTACTGGGATACTTGCCCGTCATTATACTGTAACGGGTAGGGCTGCATACCGGATTTGCAGCATAGCCATCTGTAAAACGTACACCTTTTTGGGCGAGTTTATTAATGTTGGGTGTTTCATAAAAAGTATCAGGATTATAGGCGCCAATATCATTATACCCTAAATCATCCACAAGAATGAAAACAAAATTGGGTTTTTGCTTTTTGTACGAGCAGCCAGCAAGACCCACTGCAGCTGCGGCACCACAAGTTTTTAAAAATTGACGTCGTTTCATCTTACAACTCCTTTGAATTATTCAACAAAATTATCCAGATGAACAGCTCCATAGGGGCGTATAGACAAAAGATAAACACTGTTATGCCCAAATACTCCGGATATCAGTTTAATATATTTATCTACAGCAGTATTGGGTAAAAATGCCTGAATGGTGCCTGAGAATCCTCCTCCATGAACACGGCAGGCGCCTTCTCCAATAGTACCTATAAAATACTCGGTTAATGCAAGCGCCAATGAAACCCCTTGTTCCGGAGATTTAGCTGTATAAACATTTTGAAGCCATTTATATGATGAATTACCGGATTCCCGAATCAGTGACAGAAATTTCTGAAATTCACCATTCTTTAATGCCTGTACCTGGTGAACAACACGTTCATTTTCCTGCAAAAAATGAAATGCTCGCAAAATTGCTCTGTCTCCAACTGTATTACGCATTTGAGCAATATTATTGATTAAAGCATCAAGATTTGTTTCACGACAGCATGCCACACCCAGCTCACGAGCTGCAGCTTTCATTTCAGCGGGAACCGCTGCATAATCATCAGTCAGATCCGCATGACTGCCGCCGGTATCAACAACAATTAAACTGTAATTTTGAGCACTGAAATCAAAATCAACCTTTTCAATTCCCGGTTTTTGAGGATTTTGAAAATCTATGGTCACAAAGCCACCAACAGCACAAGCAGTTTGATCCATTAAACCGCAGGGTTTATCAAAATAATTATTTTCTGCCCATTGACCAATTTTTGCCAATACATCTGCGGCAATTTCATCATTATTAAAAAGTGCATTAAAAATACTTCCAATCAGCACCTCTATAGACGCAGAAGAGCTCAATCCTGAACCGGGTAATACATCGCTGGTTATGTATGCGTTGAATCCGCCTATATCAAATCCCAGATGATGAATTCGTGCAGCAATTCCTCTAATCAGAGCAAGAGTAGTTCCTGACTCGTTATCCACTTTATCAAGTGAATCCAGATCGACTATAAACGGCTTTTCGTATCCTTTTGAATACAGGGTAACAGTTGAATTATTATTTGCTGCGGCAACAGCTATTGAATCCAGATTTACCGATGCTGCCAATACACGGCCATTATTATGGTCTGTATGGTTTCCCCCTACTTCTGTCCTGCCAGGTGTACTGAAAATATGAATATCAGTTTCAGGAAATGTTTCGTGATATTCCATCACAAGTTTATTGTATCGCTTGTATTGCAGTACCTGATCGTTGGGGTTGGTATAAAGTTTTTTTATTATAGATTCAAATTCATGCGGATCAATATTCATTACATATCCCTGATAATAGGTTTTCTTTTAACAATTGAATTGAAATTATGATAATAAATTTTGAGTCAATTTGCAAGGAGAGTATGATGTTTTGGGAAAAAATTTTACTTAAAAACGCTGTCAATGTGATGTGGAATCAGGAACGATCAGCTTAAAGCCTTTACCATGCAAATTACGGATTTCAATTCGCTCATCATCCTGAAGATATTTTCGCAGCTTTGTAATATAAACATCCATACTGCGCCCGGAAAAATAACTTTCATCATTCCAGATGTATTGCAACGCAAATTCACGAGCCAGATATTTATCACGATGTTTGCATAACAGGTACAATAGTTCTGATTCTTTTAAGGTAAGTTTAAGAGATTTTCTACGGTATTTCAAAATCTGTTCGGAATAGTAGAATGTAAATTTACCTATTGTGAAAATAGATTCATTTGAATCATCAATTAAATTTTGTGTTCGACGTAATACAGCAGATATACGTAATTGCAGTTCTTCCATGCTAAAGGGTTTGGTCACATAATCATCCGCACCAATTTTGAAACCTTCAATCTTGTCTTCTTTGAGAGATTTTGCGGTAAGAAAAATGATAGGAACCTGTTTATCAATATTACGGATCTCTTTTGCCAGACTAAACCCATCCATCCTGGGCAGCATAATATCAATCAAACAGAGATCAAATGTATTCTTGATATATGCTTCAAGCGCATCTGCACCATTATCACAACGTATTAGCTCATATCCTTGAGCTTCAAGGGATTCCTGTAATATAAAACCCAAATTCGGATCATCATCAACAATTAATATGTTAATTTTTTTTGTCATATATCCCTGGCATTTTCTATCTGCAATGGCAAAATTATTTCAAACTGAGTGCCTTTACCCAACTGACTTTTGACTCGTATGTCGCCATGCAGTAATTCTATAATACGTTTTACATAACTCAATCCCAATCCAAAACCCTTAACATCATGCACATTGCCTGTGGGTACCCGGTAATAGGTATCGAAAATTAACTTTTGATCTTGAGAAGATATACCTATACCATTATCCTGAAATATAATTGTAATACTTTTAGGGTCATTATAGGTGGTAATATGAATATCCGGAGTATTGTTGTTGTATTTTATCGCATTGTCCACCAGGTTATCAAAAACATTCATCAAATGTACAGGATCACCAAGTACACTATCCTGATTGGCATCAAGCTTGATCTGTAAATTTACAGCACCTTTCTCCTGAACAATCTGATACTTTTTAACAAGCTTGTTCATTATTTGATGAATTGAAACACCCTTGTTATTCAGTTCAACGTTACCACTTTCCAAAGCTGCCATTTGTAATATTTTTTCTACTTGGTTTCTCATGCGTAAAGTTTCGTCATCAACAACCTGACTGTAGCGTGATAATTTTTCATGATTGCCAATATTATCCGGGCTTTTGAGTGCCTCGCCAACAAGAGATAATGTTGAAATTGGAGTTTTAAACTCGTGCGTCATGTTGTTGATAAAATTCACTATATGATTAAAAAACTGTTTCTGCCTGAATAGCAATCCAGTCAAATAAACAAAACTGGATACGAGTACAAGAATAAAAAACAAGGTTGTGAGTATCCAGGTACCAGACCGCTTGAATAAAAATGAACCCTGGTTAGGGAAATACACACACAACTGTGCAGGTACGGGCAACAGATCATTCGGGAACAACTGCTTTTTATATGCTTTGGTTATATAGCCGGGATCAAACCCAGGGCTTTTAAATAACAGAGAATCTTTACGAGTATCAAGTATTCCAAATGTATAATTTAGATTTAGCGAATTTTGAGTCAACGTTATTTTTATAATTGAATCCAGAACAGCTGGTTGAATTCTTTCCATTACAGGTTTGGCTTTCAGAAAAGTCAAATCATTCACAACTTTTTCAATCATTAGCTTGCGGTCATTCAAATCAACATTGGCATTTATTTGATTGTTATTCCCATCTGACGCAATCTTGATCATCACATTCATGCTGTCATGATCCAAAATCATTGTGCTGTCTGAGATTGATTTTTCAAATTTATAAATAAAGGTACCAGCAGCATTTCCTCCCTGGGGATCAACAAGGGTATCAAGCGAATCGTATGCGGAAATGATGTGCATTTCAACTGTAGTATCAACTATCCCATTCATATGCTTTATTCGGGTTATCATGGTATCACAGGAATCAATTTTGATAATTTTGTGATACATGGAATCGTCACGAGTCATTTGTATTATATTGCCAGCTATATCCAGCGCTTCTATCTTTTTCACTATCAGACCGAGTGAATTTTCCACAATATTATCAAAAGACTGCTTTTCAAGCTCTTTATTGTGATTATACAAATAAAGCTGTAATCCTGCCAATCCTATAAAAGACAGAATAATGAGAGCAAAGATCCCAAATTGTATGTGTTTTTTTTCCATCAGTTAAACATAATACATATTGATGAAAAAAACACGGATTTTAACACTTTTTAACACATTATAACACTATTTAACTATAGTCAGTAAAAACAATTACTTATATTTGGCGTACAAAATATAAATCATAAAAAAGGAGAATAAAATGAAAAGAACAATATCAACACTGATCATCCTTATACAATGCGTTACCCTGCTGGCTCAGGTACATATGAAAAAAATTGAAATTACAGGTGATGACATTTTCATGTTACCGGAATTAGGGATTGTATTATCAGGTGAAAACAATACTGTCAAAATTGCAAATCTTTTACCCTCAGAAACCCGCCCTGAAGAATATCGTGAAATTAAACTTGATCAAGATGATACGATATTGATGGTAAACAAAAAAAGAGTCAAAAGCGCTTCTGAAATTAAAAATATTTATGATTCGCTGGATCCGGAATCAGAAGTAAAAATGGGAATACAACGAGACGGACAAATGCTCATGATTGCATTCAAAAAAATGGATTTACAAAAACAAGATGGAAAACGTGTAATGATCATTCAGGATAAAACACCTTCTGATGATATGGGCGACAATGAGCAAGTCGTACTCAAAGGCGCAGAGAATCTCATTATCCTTGCAGGCGAAGGATTAGTGCTGGAAGAAAACAATAATATTTTGACTGTATTTGACGTGCTGCCACACGCGCATACTATTCTGGGTGATACAAAGATAGAACCCGGTTGTCAATTACTTTCCATTAACGATAATACTGTTAACAACAAAATGGATTTTGATGCACTCTATTCCAAAATCAAGATTGGAGAGCAAGTTACACTTTTATTTAAAAATAAAGATAAAACTACTAGAGTCTCTTTTATTAAACCAGAAATCAAAGACAATATCATTATTAATAAATAACGAGAAGCTCAATGCCGAATCAAATATTTAAATATTTTTTAATCGTCTTAATCCTGTACTCTCTCGCATTCAGTCAAACCGGGACATATTTTAATCAACGGGATGATCAATATACGCTGTTGGGATTAAAACGGGCCAAAGAAGCCTATGACATGTCAAAGAAACAGTTCGACCGAATCAAAGACATGTTTGACAATGGCCTTACATCTCAACAGGAACTGGATAACGCCAGAAATATAATGACAGATGCTGAAGTCAATTATCAGCAATCCCTGCTGGCCGTCCTGTTTGAAAATCAGTATGTGGGTGTAGAAAATGCGGTAAAGTATCAATCCAAAACCGGACAAAAACGAGTCAAAATTACTTTGGCAAATACATCCGGTGGTACAGCCGAGTTTAAAAAGCTGTTAAACATTGACGATGATCTTTATAACGCACTGCAACCGGAAACAGTACATGACGTTTATGTTTCACTCTTGAATGACGACAATGCCATCATCAGTCAACCGTATGAAGCAAAAATTGAACAGCTTTTGTACGGCAAACCCATTACGCTGGACTTTGGTTTACTTCAGGATGTGGATGCGGTTACGGTAAATCTCTTATATAGCAATGGAAGTCAACGAAGTCCTAAAATCTTTTTGCAAAAAGATGAATCCGAAAACAAGGTTATTGTTCAATCTGAACAATTCTCTCAAGAGGTTGAACTGGGCGAGTCTGCATCACTTGATCTGACTCTGGAATTGTTTAGTGCTGTTAATAATACTTTTAAACTTTTGGTTGTGAATCTGCCCAAACAGATTAACCATTATTTTATGGATCCTGCTAGTCAGGCGAGATTAAGTCAGTTCAAATTCACTGAAAGCACCAATACCCGGCAAGCAGCATTACAGGTATTTATGCCTGATCGCCCATCTGATGAAATTGTCATAGATCAGGCAATCCCCTTTTATGTGCTTGCAGTACCCCGCAACATGATCAGTGAATTTAATGATTCTGATAAAATCTGGAATGATAAAGAACTGGAAGCACTGAATATTGGCTATGTACGATTGGAACTTGTACCCCGCGGTGTTGGAAAACTTTTGGTAAGGGCTCCCATGCTCTACTTCTCAATTAAACCTGAGGAACAGGTTTCTTTTAATATTGAGCTAATTAATGAGGGGTCTCGCCGTCTTGACAATATCAAGGTGGAGGCAGACACACCAATGAACTGGGACAAATCCATTGATCCTGAATTAACACCATCACTTGAAATAGGTAATGAAAAACAAACACGGATTACCCTAACGCCAACGAAGGAGATTAGTACAGGTCGCTATGAATTCAGGATAAAATCCACATCGTTATCAGACAACCGTCCTGTATATGGTGAAGAAAAAACAGTAATTGTACAGGTAGAAGCAAGATCTAATACAGCAGGAACTTTGATCATCATCCTGTTTATACTGATAATCATCTCGGTTATCATCTATTATGGAATTCGCCTTTCACGAAGATAAATAATGAGGTTAACTATGGAAAATATTAATACTCCTCTATTGGAAGCAGACGCATTAACAAAAGCTTACGAACCTGATGTACTTGCACTTGATCAGGTTTCATTCAAAATATATACCGGACAAATTTATGCCATGCTGGGAGCAAACGGAGCCGGGAAATCTACAACAATAAACATCTTTTTAAACTTTATTGAACCAACAAATGGAAGAGCACTGGTAGATGGAATTGAAACACATGTAAATCCCCTACGTGCCAGAGAAAAACTGGCATATGTTTCTGAAAATGTAATGTTGTATCCAAATTTCAGTGCAATACAAAATCTGGAATATTTTTCAAAACTCGGTGGACATGATTACTATACCAAATCAGATTATCACGAAGCCCTGGAAAGAGTCGGCTTGGAAAAAAGCAGCCACAATCGTAAACTGGGTGACTATTCCAAAGGTATGCGTCAAAAATGCGGTATTGCAATAGCTATTCTGAAAAACGCACCTGCAATTGTATTGGATGAACCCACATCCGGGCTGGACCCCAAAGCCGGCCATGATTTCACCGACTTGTTACTGGAATTGAAGGATGAAGGTAAAGCGATCCTGATATCCACTCATGATATTTTCAGAGCAAAACAGATGGCAGACATGGTTGGAATTATGAGCAAGGGAAAAATTGTAACAGAGCAATCTAAAAAAGAATTGCAACAGCAGGATCTTGAACAACTCTATTTACAATATATTCTCAAGGAGAACAATCAGGTGCAGGAGAACTAGATGATCAAAACAATTATTTATAAAGAACTGTTGGAGCATTTACAAACACGCAAATTTGTTTGGACATTTACCGTTTGCTCCGTATTAATCCTTATTTCGTTTTATATTGGTGCAGCCAACTATCAGATGAATCTGGATAAATATAATGCTGCAAAGGCTGAAAACCTGCGACAGTTTAGCGGTTTAACTGACTGGTTACAAGTAACGGGGCATCATGCTTTTTTACCGCCCTCTCCCCTTGAATCCATTATTACAGGAGTATCAAACGACATTGGACGGTCAGCCGAAATTTTCAGCCGGGGTGAATTGACATCAGCAAATAGCCGGTACAGCAATGATCCTTTATTTGCTGTTTTCAGGTTTCTGGATCTCACATTTATCTTTCAAATCATTTTATCCATATTTGCCATATTGTTCTCCTATGATGCGGTAAATGGAGAAAAACAACAAGGGACATTAAGATTGACTTTTTCTAACCCTGTGCCCAAAGACAAATATATTATTGGTAAAATTACCGGTTCCTTTTTTGCCATTGCATTACCACTAATGCTTCCCTTGTTGCTGGGTTGCCTGATACTGATTTTCATGGGTATTGAACTCTCATTAACTGAATGGATACAACTCTTTCTGGTAATACTGGCCGGGCTTGTATATTTTAATTTTTTTCAATTGTTGTCCTTTCTAGCCTCCATAGTATTACCCAAGCCTTCTCTTTCTTTTTTGTCCATGCTTATATTGTGGTTATTGTTTGTGTTTGTCATACCGAATGCTTCTGTACTTATTGCCGGTAAAGCAGTAAATGTGCCCTCTGTTGATTACCTTGATTATCAAAAGAGCAGATTGAGGTCCCAATTGTTACAGGAAGATCGCAATAAAATGGCACAATTTAATCCCATCAACACGCAAGATCCCGAAAAAATGATTCAGGAATTTCAAGAATTTATGCAAGACCTTGGAGATAGTAGAAATGAAAGGCTGATGGATTTTTCAGGCAGGTTAAATGAAGACAGGCAAAATAAAAAAGGAATACAAAAAAGGATTGCGTTGGGTATTGCCAGAATTTCTCCCGCAGCATTATTCGGTTTAGCAGTTTCAACCATTTCAGGCACTTCGTTAGATCTGGACAATAATTTTATCAAAAATGTTCAGGGGTATCAAACAGTATATCAACAGTTTATGAAAGAGAAAACAGGTATATTACTTGATCAGGGAACCGTAATGATGAAAATAAATGATGATGGAGAAAATCAGCCCCCACCCATTGATATTAATGAATTGCCCGCCTTTGTCTATCAACCGGTTTCCATTAACCAAAATATAAAACCATTTGTTGTTAACCTGTCAATTCTATTGGTACTCAACGCACTCTGTTTTACCGGTGCCTTGATTGGATTTTTGAAATATGACGTCAGATAAACTTCCGAGGACATGATGTTTAAAACAATATTTATTAAGGAATTTAAAGCAATTCTAACAGGACCTAAATTCATTTTCACTTTTTTAATAACGCTCTTGTTGTTAATGCTGGCAATCTATCTAGGAATACTGGATTACCAGTCCGCAATTCAATCGTACAATGCCGGTGAACAATTATCATTGGAAGAAATGAACAGCCTGAGTTCATGGTCTCATTTCAAACGGACACTTTACCGTAAACCCGATCCGTTAAAAATTTTCACAACTGGAATCACCAATGATATTGGCCGGTACAGTTCCATAGATCGTACCAGTCCCATTAAACTCGAACATAGTACCTATTCCGATGATCCGATTTTTGCTGTATTCAGACATTTGGATTATAAAGGATTTGTGCTTATTGTGTTATCTCTTTTTGCGATTCTCTTTTCTTTTGACGCAATCAGCGGTGAAAAAGAGAATGGCACATTACGGCTTACTTTTGCAAACGCTGTTCCCAGAAAACAATATATTACAGCTAAATTTACCGGAATCTGCAGTGGATTGTTATTACCAGTAATTTTATCAATTCTAATCAGTTTATTACTGATCATGGCATTTAACATTCAGCTCGATTCCAATATGTGGATTCGAATGATCATCATGATCTCAAGTACAATGATTTATTTTGTATTCTTTATTGCAATGGGTTTGTTTATATCATCAGTAACTCAAAAATCCTCAACATCTTTCTTACTCTTGTTAATAATCTGGATCACATTGGTATTGATCATCCCCAGAATAGGTGTAATGGCTGCGGGTAGAATAAAACCGGTGCCATCTGTTGCTGAAATTGACGCTCAAATAGAAGGCCATTCAAAACAACGCTGGGATAGCTTTACCAAAGAGCTTGAACAAATGTGGAATATCCGGAATGTTGAAATGACAAATATGGACCGTTCTGAACGAGAAATCTATCAGGATGACCACATGTGGGAATGGATTGAACAGGAAGATGCTTTACGCAAAAATTATCAAAAAGATATCAACGAGTATTCAACAGCTCAATACAATCTATATTATAACCAGAAAAGAGAACAGGAACAACTTGCCTTTACATTGGCCCAACTATCGCCAGCCGCAGCATTTGAACTTTTAATGCTCAACGTTGCAGAAACGGATATTCATTTAAAATCACGTACAGAACAAAACATGCAGGACTATAAAAACATATTAAATCAGTATCTGGATAATAAAGAAAAATCAGAAACCGGTATAACAGGATTACGAGTAACTATAGCTTCTGAAGCAGGATTCAAACTGGAAATGGGACGAAATACCAGCCTGGACATTAGCGGTGTACCGGAATATAATCCTGGAAAAACGAGATTGTCTACACTACTATTCCCCTCATTAAAACAGATCATGGTTCTGTTATTATACACATCATTATGTATAAGCGGAGCTTTTATTGCTTTTAATCGTTATGATGTAAGATAGACACACACAACTCCCCCATCAAGACCGCTGACTCGTTTGGCGGTCTTGATATTTCTTCTGGCAGGTTATCCTAAATTTTACTATCTTGATTTCAATAAATTCAAATCATTATTTCAAAACAGGAATCGGGATGAAAAAAAATAGTATTTTTGTATCGCTATTGATTGTTTTTTCAGTCTCACAGTGCTTTTCATCGGCAAATGTTGGAGGCTCATTGGGTTGGGTATATTCCAATCAATACCAAAATCATGAATTGGCAAACTATAAAGGGGATATGATTTGGAAGAATGGTTCAACAGCCGGATTATTTGTTGAAATTTCTCATATTCATCCCCGGTTAGCGATTGGTTTTGGTGCAAATTACACTCAAAAAGGATACAAGGATGAATTTATTGTTACGGGTGAATCGGGTCCTGAAATATTAAAAACCGCACAGGATGAAATCCGTCTTGATTATATATCTTTTCCCGTTTATTTAAAAGTTACAGTACTTGAAATAAAGAAACTGAAAATCAATGTTATGGCAGGCGCAAGACTTGATTATTTTCAAAAATATAAATATACTCCGGATACATATACCTCAGATGACAAACAATATAATGGAGATTATTTTTATGTATATATATATAAAGAAGATATACAATCTGTCGTCTTTGGAGCACTAGCAGGAGCAAGCCTGCAATACCCCATTGCCAACAATCTGTCATTAGGTTTACAATTCGAATATGCCCCGGATATCGGTTACGCATATCATTTTGAATATGATTATCTTGATATTTTTGGCAGAAATAAAGCCTATCAAACGAGCTTGCAAATTATTTATCAATTTAAATAATTCGAATGCAATCACCAGAATTTATAAAAAATTACCAGTCAAATGACAATCAACGCCTTGATTTTAATCGCCTGGTAGTTGAAACTTTTGATATTGATTTTGAAAACTGGTTCCAGGGCGGACACTGGAATGACAGGTATATCTGTTACGCGTATTGGGATAATAAAATAATATCCAATGCTTCGTTAAACCTGATGGACCTGATCATTCACGACTCCCCGGTTAATGCTGTACAAATCGGTACTGTTATGACCCATCCGGATTATCGTGGAAAAGGCCTGGTGAGTGCTTTAATAAACCGGATTATTCATGACTATACAGCTGTAACCGATTTATTCTATCTGTTTTGTGAACCCGAGTTGGCATCATTCTATCAACGTTTTGGATTCAAAGAAATACAACAGTCCTCATTTATTGCTGACATCAATACGGTCGAGTCGCATAATTCACAAATCCGGAAACTGGATTTTAGCAAAACAGACGACCGAGAACTCGCCAAACGACTGATCAGAAAAAGGACTCCCCTTTCTTCTACATTTGGTGTAAGAAATGCTGAGCATATTATTTCCTGGTATACCTATAATATGCTAAACAATAATTTCTATTATTGTCCGGCAGAGGATATAATTCTGGTTTTTGAAAAGAAAGAGAATGCTGTACATTTGTTTGATATTATATCAGCCCATTCCATCAAATTTGAACAAATCAAAAACTATATATCAGGGCCCCAAATTAATAAAGTTGAATTCCATTTCACACCAGACAGGCTCGATGTTCAATGCAAAACAGAACCACCGCAAAATAGTGACAAATTGATGATAAAAGCTGAATCATTCAATATTGCATCCCCGTTTAAGCACCCCATTACAGCAAGGGCCTGATGAATAACCAGGCCCTTGATTTTTTTATAATCCTTTTGCCAGATGATAATAAATCTCGTTCCAGCGCAGTTCTTTTTTCAACTCGGATACAGTCGTATTCTTGTCGATCAATACATATTCAATACCTGCCATTTCAGCAAAATCTTCAATATACTCTGCTGTTACTGCCTGGCTGAAAGCAGTATGATGCGCACCACCCGCATAAATCCACGATGCCGCACTGGTTTTTAAATCAGGCTGGGGTGTCCAGAGACAACGCGCGACCGGTAACTTGGGCAGGGGTGTTGGTTCTACACAATCCACTGGATTGGTAATAATCCTGAACCTGTTCCCCATATCCACAAGGGTCACATTGACAGCAGGACCCGCAGGAGTTCCAAAAACCAGTCTTGCCGGTGCATCTTTACCGCCAATGCCCAATGGATGTACTTCCAAAGATGGCTTGCCTACTGCAATAGAAGGACAAACTTCAAGCATATGCGCACCCAAAACTTTGGAACCGGAAGGATCCAGATGATAGGTGTAATCTTCCATAAAAGAACTTCCACCCTTTAATCCGGTGCCCATTACTTTTAAAGCACGTACAAGCGCAGAGTGTTTCCAGTCGCCTTCTGCACCAAAGCCATAACCGGCATCCATTAACCGCTGGGTAGCCAATCCCGGCAATTGTTCCAAACCATGCAGATCTTCAAAGGTATCCGTATATGCACCAAATCCACCTTCTGAAAGGAATGCCTTTAATCCCAATTCAATACGGGCCTGATAGCGAACATTGTTATGATACGCGCCGCCCTTTCGACCTTCAGCAGCAATAACATAAGTATCTTCATATTCCTGTACCAGTTTGTCAATTTCAGCATCTGTAAAATCGTTAATCACCTTGACGATATCACCAACACCATAGCTGTTCACTGATACGCCAAGTTTGATTTGCGCCTCTACCTTGTCGCCTTCGGTTACCGCAACTTCACGCATATTATCACCAAAACGGGCGACTTTGAGATTTTGCATTTCATGCCAGGCCGCAGCAGCACGTGACCAGATCCCAATCTTTTCACTGACTTCTTTTTCATGCCAGTGTCCCACAACAACTTTGCGTTCTATACGCAAGCGGGTCATGATAAATCCATGCTCTCTGTCACCATGGGCTGATTGATTGAGGTTCATAAAATCCATATCAATCTCGTTCCAGGGCAAATCACGATTGTACTGGGTATGCAAATGCAGTATGGGTTTATTTAAAATCTTTAAGCCATTGATCCACATTTTGGATGGAGAAAAGGTATGACACCAGGTAATCACACCGATACATTTGCGGTCTGCATTTGCATCGATACATAGATTGGTAATCTCGTCAGTAGATTTCATTACCGGTTTGAATATAATATTGACCGGAATTTCTAAAGCTTTATTAAAATAAGCAGTGATTTCCTGGGAATGCTCTGCCACTTGTTTCAGCGTTTCGGGGCCGTACAAGGCCTGGCTGCCTGTAACAAACCATATATCAAATTGTTTGAGGTCCATTGTTACTACTCCTGTATATTAAAATTATTTTTCTTTCTGACCGTAATAGGCATTGGGACCATGTTTACGTGTATAATGTTTATCGATCAGTGCGTCACTCAGTAACGGTGTTGATGGATTTATTTGATAGGTTAACAAGGCCATTTTTGCCATTTCTTCGAGTACAACACTATTATAAACCGCTTTTTCCGGGGTTTTGCCCCAGGTAAAGGGACCGTGGCCTGCGACAAGTACCATTTCTACTTCCCGATAATTAAGATGGGCAAACCGTTTAAAGATCTGGTTACCGGTTTCAATTTCATAATCCCCTTTGATCATTTCAGGAGTCATAAAATCTGTACACGGGACTTCAAGGTGCAGATGGTCTGCATGGGTAGTACCCAATATTGGAATCCCTTTGGCTGCCTGCGCCCACGCTACCGCAAAAGTAGAATGTGTATGTGAAATACCGCCAATCTCGGGGAAACTGTTATACAAAACCAGATGGGTTTTTGTATCTGAAGAAGGACGCAAATCACCTTCTACTATTTTTCCATCCAGATCCACAATAACCATATCCGCGGGCTGCATTTTATCGTAACTGACGCCACTGGGTTTGATTGCCATAACACCTGCATCACGATCAATTGCACTTACATTCCCAAAAGTATAGATAACAACACCATGACGCGGTAGTTCCATATTACATTCATAAACCCGTCGTTTTAAATCCAAATATTTACTCATTTACTTCCTCGATTCAATATTTTATTGACTGTTTAAAAATACAAAATATTTCCAAAAATTCATAAAAATTTCAAACGAATTGACTCTAGGAATAATTAAAAACACCATTTCAAATTTAACATCTATTCGGTTTTAATACGAACATCAGCGTCTTTTAATCCTTCAGCAGATGCTTTAACTGTAATATTTCCTGCATCTTTTTCTGATTGCACAATGAGCATAGCTTTACCGTAAAACAGTTCAATGGTATCACTCTTGAATTCACTCATACATTGTGGATCGCCATTGCCAACACCTACATTTTTGCCATTACCACTGATCTCAATCTTGATCAGATTATTTGCCAGGGGGTGACAATTGCCCTCTTTATCCAAAGCTTCTATCAAAACATATGACAAATCTTGTCCATTCGCATGAATAACCTTTCGATCAGGAGTTAAACGCAAACGATAGGGTTCTCCTGTTGTTACAACAGTGTTTTCGCCAATCGGTTGGCCCGCTTTATAGGCCACTGCTTTTATTTCACCAGGTTGATAAATCACATCGTTCCACATGAGTCGAAACCGTTCAATAGAATTTTCTGATTTGGGTTTCTTGTACTGTTTACCCAAAGACTTTCCGTTCAAGAAAAGTTCAGCACAATCACCATTGGTATACACAAAAACAGGGACCGTTTTACCAATCCGGTCTGGCCAGTTCCAATGTGGAAGAATATGTATAGTGGTTTCATCCGGTTTCCAGTAACTCTTGTACAAGTAATAACGATCTTTGGGAATTCCGCACAAATCCACAATACCAAAATATGAACTCCGTGAAGCATCCTCATCGGTCATTCCCTGCTGTTTAACCCATACGTTCCTATACGGTGTAGGCTCACCCAGATAATCGAATCCAGTCCATACAAATTCACCGGCAATATAGGGTTCATCCTGCTGCCACATAAAATCATCATCTGCTACCTCTGCCCAACGTGGCGCGTAAAGATCATAAGAGCTGATTTGCAGCGAATTGGTAAACGCGGTTCTATCTTTAGGCAAGGGGAACTCGTAAAATCCACGTGTGCTCACGGTAGATGCAGATTCGCTAATAATCACAGCTTTATTAGGTTCAAGCTGACGGGCAAGCCTCCAACGCCTGCCATAATTCCAACTGTGAATATCATAGTAATCAAAATGACGCGTTTTGGCATTATCCAATTGATCACAAACCAGGGTTGTAGGACGGGAATTGTCATATTTTTTCACATAACTGATCATGGTCTGCAATTTTAAAAAGCCATTATCATAGTTGGTTTGCACATCACCTATCTCGTTCCCCACACTCCAGATAAAAATAGACGGATGGTTACGGTCCCTGACAACAAAATTACGGATATTACGATGCGCAAAATGATCAAAATTCGTCGTATCCATAATATCTGCTTTGCCATCATACTTGTCAAAGATCTCGTCAAAGACAAGCAGGCCCATTTCATCACACAGATCCAACAATTCGGGAGCGGGAATATTATGGCTCGTTCTTATGGCATTGCATCCCATATTTTTCATGATCTCCAACTGTCTCTGCATGGCCTGTTTGTTAAACACGGTTCCCAAGGGACCATGACCATGATGTAAATTCACTCCCTTGAACTGAACGCGTTTATCATTCAAATAGAACCCATTGTCGGCAGTAAAACGCATTGAACGAACACCAAAAGTATTGGATACCGTATCTAAAGTATGCTCATCATCACTTATTTCCGTAATCACTTTATAAAGATGAGGATTATCAACATCCCAACGAACAGGATCGGTAATAGTCATTGTTACTTCAGACAAGATATTGGAATTTGCATTAATACGTTTAACGGTATCAATTGACGCAATCTTGATTTGATTTGCATCATAAATTGTATGTTTTACAGCTATATGCTTTTCAGAATTTGTATCATTTTTAATAGTCGCAGCAATTCGAACATCTGCATAGTGAGGCTTGATGATTGGGGTTGAAATATGAACACCCCAAATGTCAACATGTACAGGATCAACAGCAATCATTTGAATTTTTCGATAGATGCCCGCTCCCGGATACCACCGGCTGTCGTGATTCCGGGTATCCACATGTATTGCCAGGCTGTTTGATTTATCATATTGCAAAAACTTTGTTATATCAACATAAAACGAACTGTATCCGTAATCCCACTTGCCAGCCAGTTCACCATTTACATATATTTGGGGAAACGCCATAATACCGTCACACAAAAGGTATATTTGTCTACCTTCATAGTTCTGAGGAATTTGCAAAGGAATACGATACCATGCCTCTCCTTTCCAGGGCAATTTGGCAGTATTTCCATCTCCATCAGGAATTACCGGTCCTTCAATCCCCCAATCATGAGGAAGCTTGACAACCCGCCAGTCAGAATCATCAAAATCAGATTTAAAGGCAGATGCAGATTCACCTTTTATGAACCTTGCCGTATTCAGTTCTGTGACGATTCGTTCAGAAGCAAAACAAAATTGAATGGATAATAAAATCACCAGAATAACTGGAAATTTGAAATTCATAATTCTGTCCTCAATTCACTACAACAATACTACAAATTATACTTGATTATTGGAATATAATGATAATCCACTCTGTATTCAAGTTGGATAATCAGAAATATGAATAAAATCAAGACAGGTCTTAAAGAATGAAAAAATCCCCTGATGGAAATCAGAGGATTTTCGACATGACTTTGTTAATCATTAATTCCAGATAATACTTTATCATTATCTATTTTGCATAATAGTAATCATGATAATCTGCTAAAAAGCGAAGCGAAAAGCTTGTTGCAATGTCACGCAAAGTAATCCACAATCCATCTTTGCGACGTGTACGTATTTCGAAAAAACCACCTGCCAGATTTTTATCCGGATGATCATTTGAAAAACGATTAATCAGTGTCCATTCCAAAGATTTCTCTATATTTTCTTTAAACTCTTCACCAACTCCATACTCTAATAATCGCAGCCATACCATTCCGGCAAACGCAACCGTAGAACCGGAAATGGAATTGCGGTTTGTTTTACCATCAAGATAGTTTTTATAATAAATAGTACCATCATCTTGTTGAAATTTTGAGTACAGCCTGCCTGTTTTTAAAGCGGCTTCCAGATATCGTTTATCACCTGTCAACTCATAACCTTCAAGCAGAGATTCCGCATACCAGAGATTAAAACGAGGATGGAAAGAACCGGATTCCTTATCATTAGGCATAAAATCCATCCATAATCCTTCCGGTCCCTGCTTTTTAACCAGACTCTCACACAATTCAATAAAAACTTTTTTATATTTTTCATCATGAGAATATTCATACATGTCCTTGAACAAAGACCCTTCATTGTTTGGGCGAGAGACGTCATAAAGTTTCTGGTCTTCTTTGCCTTCCCAAAACGGGCTATTTTCTTTTAAAACCTGGCCGGTTTTAGCATCTACTACATCATAAAAAACACCATGAGAAGGAACATACATGTGTTCCAGCATCCATGCACCAGCCTGAGTGGGAATACGCGCATATTTAACATCACCTGTTTTATTATAAAGATAGAATAAACCTGCGGTTCCATCCGATGTAGTAGCAAAAACAATCTGGTCTTCAATGTAATCACCATGAATAGAGTTAACCATCCCTTTTAATACAGGGTGGTCTTTGATCTCGAGTCCTACCCACCAGTCACCTGCACGTTTTGCATTATCGAGATATTTTTGGGTATTGGTCACATCATGTGCACGCAACAATCCGTAAATAATTTGACCGGTATGCCAGGGTGCCTCGTAAACAAACCATTTACCTTGCAACAAATTATAGTCACAACGTGATTTCCCGGACTCATCAAGCAATACATCACAAGCATAGTTTGCACCATCATGAATTGCAGAAATAATTGCCTGTTTTTTCTCTTCATCACCCTTTTGGCCTAAAGCAGTTATAACAAAAACAAATAATAGCAATGCTGTGACACGGTTTACAGTCTTCATAATCTCTCTCCTAATTATTGAGCAATGTATATTTGTATTTATGATGTTTAACATTTTCGCTTAAAAGTTGAAAGGAAAATCTCCAATCATCAGTACCCTGAAATAATTTCAGAATTACATAGTTGGTGCCTTTATTCAAATGTAATTTTACATTATCCTGATCTGGTGAAAATTTTCTTTCACCTCGTTTAGAATAGACCTGTTTACCATTCAAATAAACATCCACTCCATCATCAGATGCAAAAGATGCTGTCACTGTTTGGTCTTTGTCAGCATAAATGCGACAATTTGCATATGCAACAGCGTTTTCGGCATAACCAATTTTTTGTGTAATATCAATCACCCCAAACTCGGGTGAATGATATTTACTCCACCGGTACGGTTGTCCATCAGGAGCTGGAAAAGTTTGACCCGCAATGGGTTCCGTATTTTCAATTCCACCGGTTTCAATAAGAAAATCGACATCCGTTCCATTTGCTCCGGCATTATTTTCAAAAGGACCGGTTATCATCCACTCTTGAAAATAATCACCATTTGATTCAACGATATCAAGCCGACAATCTGCGGGTACAGGCAAGCTTTGGTTAACATCCAGTTTTGCAAGCGCGTTTACAAGATGCCGCTGCACATCCTGATAAGCGTCCAATACTGACTGATACCTGGTCAAAACATTATCCAGCCACCAAACTTTGTTTTCAATAAGCCACAGTCGTTCGTATTCTGCTTTTATTTCTGACAATTGAGCTATATTGTTATGAATACAATCTTTGGCAATCAGCAAGTGTTCTCGGGCTTTAAAGACATCTTTATCCTGAATCAGATACGCTTTATCATATTCACGTGCCGCTTGCAGCATTCTTTTCCTCGCTTGTGCCAGGTAACGATACTGTGCAACAGAGAAATCAAAATAATCAAGATCAACTGCAAAGCGTTCGGCATCAGCCAACTCGAGAGCTTGATCAGTTTGATCGCAGATGTACGAAATTTCGTCCCAATAATCAGTACGTAAAAACAATGTACGTCCCGAATCAGGAACAATCTTTTGCCACAAAACATTCTCGTTCAGTTCCTGTGTGGGTGGCAAATATGCAAGTTTTTCTATCACCCTGATCGCATCTGTCAGAGCTGTGTTTGACATACCGTAAATGGTTTTATTAAAGCGAACATCAAATGGGGCCCGGTTTTCACCGTATACATTCCATGACTTTTCGGCAGAATATGCAACTCCGTACCAATCTCTTGAAAACAAGGCCATACCGCCATCATCCCATACGGTTACCAGAGTGGCCATGGCATTATAATCTACACCCGCCTCAATAAAAGATTTAATATTATCGTGGGCCATGATCAGATCTGGCATTAAGCGAGTAGAATTTAAAACTCCGGGAGTTATTATAATATCAAATCCTTTATCGTACAGGGGTTTTAAATAACGTTCATAAGATTCCAGGGGCGAATACTCCCAGGCGCCGAGAATTATGTCCTTGGGAAGCATATCCAAAATCTGGGGATGTTCAAGCGGAATATCGGCCCATACAATTGAGCGCTTATTAAAAGGTTTTACTATATTATCCAGTTTGGTTACATGATCAACAAAAAACTGCTCAAGACCAATCCGGTCCACGGTTTCTTTTGTTACTCCCACACCAATATCCCATGATTCATCACAGTTGATGGCAAAAAAATCAGAGTTGAATGCCGGAATCATCTCAGAATAAACATCTCTAAAAAAATCATAGGTCTCGGGAAGTAAGGGATTGAACATACGATAAGTAACAGCCAGATGCTTATAATTGGGATGTTTGAGGATATTTTCACCATGGCTAAGGGACTGAAAGCTGCCTACCAGGTCAATGTGATACTGCTTTGCATAGTCTGACAGCATTTTCCACTGCGGTATAGTAATAGATGCTTCATCCGGAGCAAAATCACCATGGCTTTCAGTCTCTACAATATGCTCGATATAATACATGAGCATGTTAATTTTCATCTCTGCACAACGCCGGATCTGATTTTTCATAAATGCCAGCGTTGGCACAGGGCCACGGCTTATATCATCCATCATTCCACGATAGCGATACTGCGGCCAGTCAGTGATTTTGACACAAGGCAATTCGTTTTCATTTTCCTTATCCATTATTATCTGCTTGAGAGTCTGGATCCCATAAAAGATTCCTGCTGATGAATTTGCCGCAATGGCAATCAAATCTTTGTTGATTAGCAGAACATAGCCTTCGTTGCCGATACGCTCATCCCGAGTGATACCATGTTTTTTGCAAAGCTCATCAAATTGCTTGTGTTCTCCAAACAATCCCATCCAGAGTACAGTTTCTTTGTTACCTGCAGGATTAGTTGATGCAAACGCTTGCTTGGCTTGTTGAACTTCAAATTCCAGATCAACACCTTTTTTCGTTCCTAAATTAATATCAACAGGTCCATTATTCAATTCAAGCGTGCCGGATTGAAAATCAATCACTTGCGGATAAGGGACTATATTCAATTGCGTTTTTGCTGAAAATCCTGCCTGAACACTGAATAGAGTTAATAGTGATATTAATATGAATCTAGACATTTTATGACATCTCCCGGAACATTATCATTTATCATTATAGGTATTCGTGTGTTACTCATTTTGTTATTATACATAAAAACAGGACCGGTATATTCTCCGCTAATGCTTACAAAACCATTCGCACTATTGCTAGCTCGTGAATCGGTTAAATAAACATTTGATGTATTGATTAGCGAGATCAAAGGTTCCGCGTTTTCACTACCCATTGCTTTTAAATTGTCAATATCCAGTTCTTTTACATCATCAGCCAGTAAAGCCGGTCGTTCATCCGGTTGTTTACAAGACAGATCAATATCACTTAGACTAATATTCACAGCATGACGAAGATAAAATCCATACGCGGGCAAAGTACCAAACATTGTGCTTTCAGGATAAAATGTTTCATTTTCCGGTACATTCGCAAGCCGTTGCGGGTCAACCACACCACCGCGAAAAGAGATGGTAATATCGCTCAATTCAACATTCCTGACCGGATGTCCCGGCAGACCGGTGATAGAACACCCGATACTGTCCGCTCCGGTAGCAGTAACATGAGATATTTTTACATTCTCATAGGTTCCTACACCTGGCGGTATATCACCCGGCACAACAGTTCGTGCGCGGTTGCCCAGACGCAGAAAAAGCGGTACCCGCGTACCTTCAATGCGAACATTACTGATATTCACATTATCAAGCAGACCGCCATCTACAATAGCCAAAACAATCCCCCCAATACCTTTCGGATCACCAAAAATGGCTGTATCGTCTTTAGAGGGTTTAACAAGTATATTGGATATAACAATATTTTTAAATCCGCCATGCGATTCCGTACCACATTTTAGCGCATTGCAATGACTACTGAGAATACAATTGGTTATTGTGACATTTTCTGTAATCTGCCCGGAAGTACTTTTTAAAGTTAATCCATCATCATCGGTATCACCGATACAATCAGAAATCACAACATTTTTACAACCGTCAATATCCATCATGTCATTATTTTGATTACAATGATTATAAACTTTAATACCTCGAATAATCAGATTTTCACAGGCAAGATAGTGCTGCATCCACATGGCGGAATTTTGCAGAGTTATGTTTTCTACCCTAACGTTACGGCAATGAATCAGACGAAGTATAAAAGGTCTGTTTTTGTAACGATCAGGTTTTACTTTGGTGGTTACCTTGAATGCACCTCCCTGTCCGTCAATAATCCCATCTCCTTCAATACTGATATGATCGAGATTTTCCCCGTATATGAGGCTCTGTTTCAAAAAGCTGTCATTGTAGGATACCAACTCGGGAGAATTGAGAGTATAATCATCAATCCGGGTACTTCCAAGCAATACAGCCCCGCTCTGAATATGGAGTGTAATATAGCTTTTTAAATGTAATGTACCACTCAAATATGTCCCCGCAGGAAGCAATACGGTACCACCTCCCTGTTTTGAACAATCATCAATAGCTGCTTGAATAGATTTTGTATCGAGAGTGACAGAATCACCCTTCGCGCCATAATCCCGAACATTATAAATAAGACCTTGAGATAATGGGGAAGCGTTTACAACTTTTAAACTTGGGATAAACAGAGTAATTAAAACCAGGACCAACACTCCTGTAAAAGCACAATCTTTTAGTGATTTTACTTTTTCCATTTTTTCTCCAACCATTTTGCTGTTTGAATAAATGCTTTATCTATATCATCAACATCTGATTCATCACCACCTACATCGATACCCAGGTGCCCCTTGAAGCTGCATTGGTCCAGGGCTTCAAAAAAAGTATCCCAGGGGATGTTACCATTGCCGGGAACAAGATGCTCAACATTTGTCCCACGGTTATCCGAAATATGTATATAGTCAAGATACTCTCTCGTCCGATACACAGATAAAACCAAATTATCATGCTGCATGAACTGATTTGCAGTATCCAGATTAAATCGTAAATTGTCTCGCTGAACTGCTGCATGCAAATTCAAAAATCCGTCTGTATTTGAAGCAAAAACCCCCAAACATGGATGCATTTGAAAAGTCTGTTCATATTTTGCTGCAATATCACAAGCTTCTCTATACGTCAGGACCATATCGTTCCAGTAATGGTCCCAATTTAAATTTTCCGGTAAAAATGCCTGCGACAATGCCTCTTTTCCATAATGCCTTACAACCGGAATATCTGTTGGAAACTGATATGGAGGTAATGGCGCATTATCCAGTACTCCCTTTGTTCCAAAAAATTGAGCTATCTCGCATCCCTTTTCAAACAACTCAAGATTACGTATACGTTCCTTTTCATCCGGAGATGACAAACCCGGCAGTACAATACAGAAATAAGGGATATTCAAATTCAGCTCGTCAATTTTTTTCAATATATTTTCACGGTCCTCATAAACACCCATTAAATGTTTTTCGCGAATACCTTCCAGTTCTACAGAACGGAAACCCATTTCATGCATTTCCTCTAAATAGTTTACTGTATTTTCAGCTTTGGGAGGATAGCCATATTTAGTTATTGGGTGCAAATAACAACAAACAATAGATGATGAAAACATAATTTCAATTCTCCTTTTTTCAAAACAATCCACGAATACCGACAATGCCAGTGATCGCCATAAAAACTGTAAAAATAAAAATCACAATCAAAACAAAATTTAACATGGGTTTTATCTTGTACTCTCCCATTAGTGATGAACGGTTTAACAGGATCAACATTAAAATTATAATCACGGGAGTTACAATAGCAGCAAAAGCCTGAGAAATGATCATCACCATAACCGGCCGTCCACCAAAAACAGGTACTACAAATCCAAGGCTTACAGTAAAAAGAGCAATGAGACGATTTTTGGTCAAGGTCATATCACGAGGCTGGCCGGTAAAATCGGCAAGAAACCAGGGTGCAAGCAATATATGAGGAAACAATGAAGATAAACCCGCACTGACAATGCCAGCTACAAATATCGATATGGCAAAACGTCCCGCCAATGGTTCAAGCAGCTTGACCATATCAATGGCATTATCCACTTTTAAACCGAGCGGATAAAGAGTGCCTGCAGCACAGGCCATTATAGCTGCACTGAGAACAAACATGAGTGTAGCGCTAATAAAAGCATCGCGTTTTTCTATTTTCAGATCACTAATTTTCCAGCCTTTTTCCTGCACCAGGATGGAACGGACCAAGTAAAGCACCCCCCCCATAGTAGTACCCACCATACCCGCAATAAGCAATGCAGCATTGGACTCATGTGGTATCCTGGGCACAAGCCCCTTAATAACCTGCATAGGATCCGGGATAACCATAAACATCGTTGCAATAAAACTGATTCCCATCAGCGTTACAAAAACAAGCAAGATTTTCTCAAAGAAACGGTGCTTTCCTTTCCAAAACAGAAAATATATTAATCCACCAAATAGCAGAGTAGACCAAATCATTTTAATTCCATTTCCCGAGGGAGTTAGCGGACGCGACCATTCTTTAACCACTTCAGTAACTACGCCCATTACTCCCATAAACGCAACCCATTCACTAAACACAACCGCTATCAGCACAAATACTGAAATTGGCGTCCCGAAATACTCACGGAAACTAAACAGTGCAGTCTTGCCTGTTACTACCGTATAACGACCAAATGCCAGTATCAGGACATAGGTAAAAATACAAGACAATAAAAACGGCCAGACAAACATCATTCCGTATAACGCACCTGTAGATGCCGCTGTAGTCACACTCCCCGTTCCAATATTATAACCCAGCAAAAACACACCAGGTGCAATAGACGCAAAAAATATCCCAATCTTTTTCAAAACGGATTTCATTATTTAATCAATTCCTGTTTTATTGATATTCCAGACATTCAGCTAAAACCTAAAGAACCTGTTCAATGCAAACAGACCAGAATTTGGCATAATGCTCCCAAAAGATAAAATTGCAACCCCAATGCGGGGCAGGATCAGACATATACGCAAGTACTCTGCCTTCACCAAATTTCCGAAACGCCACCAAAGGATCACCGGTTTCTTTAACAGTCAACAGTACGTCACCTTCATCAATAGGCAAAGTTTTATTATATCCAAGTATAGGTGGAAACGAATCTATATCAATAGTTCCAAAAGAAAGCAACCCTGATGTTGACAATTTTGCTGTAAATCCTTCAGTACTCTCAACCAGGTCTTCATAATCCAGACATTGCACTGGCAGCATTTCTTTTAAACGTGTGCGGTTCCATCCTCCTTTGCCCATTTCACCTGTGAAGGATAACCATCCGCCTAAAAATAAAATACCCTTTCCATTATTTACCGCATCAATTGTTAAACGAATACGATCCGGAAAAGTCAAAACCTGTGTACCAAATTTCTTGCGATCAAAAAAAGCAGGAGCAAGTTGAAAATTTTTAGCTTCAACATCACTAAAAATGATAACATCATATTCATCCAGAATTTTTTCATATTCACCTGGTGCCAGTTTATAAAACTCCCAGGTGGGTACCGACGTGACATCATGCTTGCCGTCTTTTTCCAAGCCCTCTTTTAACCACTTGCCGTAATTAAAAATATCAAGTCCCTTATAAGCATAGTTAAATGGGGTTTCAGCGAAAACCGGCCCCGTCATTACTGCCCAGTCCCCTACGTAATAGATTTTTGCCATATCAACCTCACATTAAAATGGATAATATTGCATAGCTGTATCATACATTGCAATTATATTTTCAATGGGTGCATCAATTTGAATATAGGTATGCCCAGGACCAAAAACATACCCGCCGTCTTTACCCAGCGTATCAATCAAATATTTTGTTTCATTCTTTACATCATCAACAGAGCCCAGGCGCAGTGTCTGCTGCAGGTCCATACCACCATAAAAAGCAATGTCGTTGCCAAAATCTCTTTTCAATCCCTCCGGCTCCATACCAGCAGCACGCGTCTGGATCGGTTCAAGCATGTCCACTCCGCAATCAATAATCATAGGCAAAAGAGGTCTTACTGCACCACATACATGCAGCAGAAATTTCTTGTTATATTTATGGACAAGTGAGACATATCTTTTGAGATAAGGCACTATAAACGTTTTAAAATCATCAGGACTAAAAAATGGACCCTGTTGGGAACAGTAATCATCCGCCATATAGACAATGTCAACACCATCCCCATAATTTTTCAACATTTTCTCCAGGTAATTGTAACTGATATCCGCAATTGTATCAAAAAGATATTGGATATACTGTCTTCGAAGAGCAAAGTCCATCATCAGGTCTTGCATTCCTCGTACGTGAGTAGCTAAAAAATAAGCGCCCCAGGTAAACACACCTATAATTGTACGATCCTTGTGAGCAGCTATCTCGGCAGGGTAATGATCATATTGCTGGGTATTTTCGTTGGGCCAGGTATGTTTTTTTATATCATCAATATCATTTTTACCGGCAAGAGGACTGTAATACAACTCGTCATACGCCCCCCCTGAATAATTTTTATATTGGGTTTTGTATCCCCAAATCGAAGTTTTGAATCCATTATCCAGTTCAATGTCCGGATAAATGAAATTCTTTGGTAATACCATCCAGGTATCTACATTCAGGCGGTCGAACAATTGCTCTTTATTAGAAATTAAAAGATGCTTGTATAGAGCATCATACACTTCTATTTCAGCATCAAAAGTTATAGGAATTCTATCCGTTGTTTTATGCTCAATGGCATTCAGTATACGATCTTTTGAATTCAAAAGCACACCCGTTGTTTAGTTATATTTGGTACTAAACATTTTGCCTAATATTTTAATTAAACCAATTGAACTGATTATAAATGGTAACAGGCAAATAATAGCAGAAACATATTGTCCATAAAGTACATATCCCATTAAAAACAGAGCAGAATAAACAAAAACGCAGCCCAGAATCCAACCCAATATGCTATGAGTTACACTATCATGAGATGGTTCAAGTTGAAGACGAGTTTGTATTGGTTTCCATCCTCTTCCCGCAGGACGAACCAGGTTGTAAAAAGTTTCCAAAACCTTAATATCAGCAGGCTTTGTTAAAAAAGTTACAAGCATCCAGACAAGTGTGGTTGCTGCAACGCTAATGATCAGAGTAAAATGGGTAGATAATTCTAATCCTGCACGTTTTGCAAAAAACAGAGCAAATGCAATAACAAATGAACTGATCATTGCAGCAATTTCACTCCATGCATTGATGCGCCACCAGAACCAGCGCAGCAGATAAATCAGGCCGGTACCTGCTCCAATGGACAATAATAGATCAAAGCTGTTTTTGGCGGTATCCAGTACAAATACAATCATGGCAGCAAAAACCATCAATAACAAAGTACTCATTCGGGAGACCATAATATAATGACGTTGACTGGCCTGGGGTTTAAAAAATCGTCTATAAAAATCATGTACTATATAAGAAGCACCCCAATTCAAACTTGTATCCATAGTAGACAGGTATGCAGCAATCAACGAAGCTACCATTACACCTCTGAATCCTTCCGGTAAAAACACCAGCATTGCCGGGTAGGCAATATCATGTCCTACAAGATTGGGGCTGACATGGGGAAAAACCTGCTGAATATCAGCAAGTGAGGGATAAACCAGAATTGAGCATAATCCTACAATAATCCAGGGCCAGGGTCTTAGACCATAATGTGCAATATTAAACCAGAGTGTTGCACCCATAGAGTGACGTTCATTTTTAGCAGCCAACATCCTTTGTGCAATATAACTGCCGCCCCCGGGTTCAGCACCGGGATACCAAACAGACCACCATTGCACTGCCAATGGAATTATAAATATTGCAAGAGCCGATTCTAAATTCGAAAAATCCGGTAACAGGTTAAGAGTTTGAGGATCGATCTTTTCAACAAGTCCATGCAATCCGCCAACACTTGGGTGTTGTAATGAAAACCAGGCAGCAGAAATGGACCCAACCATTGCCATTATGAACAATAGTAAATCAGTTACAACCACCCCCCACAAACCGGATGTTACGGAAAAAGCAACTGCGCCCAGTGAGCAAATAATAACCGTCTCAATTCTGGACCAGCCAAATAGAATATTGGCAATTTTGACAGCAGACAAGGTTACCGTAGCCATAATGACTGTATTAAAAAAGAATCCCAGGTATAAAGCTCTAAAACCCCTAACAAAAGTTGCAGATTTACCTGAATAACGTAATTCATAAAACTCGAGATCGGTAAGTACTCCAGAGCGTCGCCACAGTCGTGCATAAAAAAACACAGTCATCATTCCAGTAAAGAGAAAAGACCACCACACCCAATTACCAGACACTCCATTTTCACGAACCACATTTGCAACAAGATTGGGGGTGTCAGTACTAAAGGTAGTGGCAACCATAGAAGTGCCCAAAAGCCACCAAGGTAAAGAACGACCCGCAGCAAAATATTCATCTATACCCTTGCTTGCACGTCTAAAATAGACTGTTACCAAAACAAGAGCAATCGTAAAATATCCAATTAGTATTGTATAATCCCAAACTCCGAGTGTCATGTCTTCCCTAAACCTGTATTTTTTTGATCAATAAATAATCCTAATTAATTGCAATGGATTACAGCGCTACCAATAGTACATTCACATTCGGTGAGTTAATCGTGAGTCATGGTGCAAAATACAATTTCAAGATTATAATTTGCAGCAGGAAATTAATTGAAAGATCAAAGTAAAAAGAACTGTTAAATTATTTATATGCAATCATTCAAAATTTAATAAAATTGTCTCTTTTTAGAGTATGTATTTTCAACTTTTCATTATTCTTACAATGATTTAGTATCATTTTAAAGGACCAGATAAACACAAAAAATTACATATTGTATGGTATTAATAATTAGCCCAAATTTCCAGATAATAACTGTTAATTTATGTTTTTAACATCCTTAACAATACTATTGCATTTTAATAATTATACTCCTATTTTAAACAAGTAATTGTTCATTACATCTGAAAATATGACTAGTACAGGAATTAATAGATTATGAACAACATGCAGATATATTCAAGCCAAATTGAAAAAATTCTAAATAGTAAAGAATTTGAATCATGCAAGACTGAAAAAAAATTACTTTTATATTTATATAAAAACACATTCAACAAAGAACCTCTAAATGAAACAACAATTGCAAATGAGGTTTTCTCAAAGAATTCATATTTCAACCCTGCTGAAGACTCTATAGTAAGAGTTCATACACATAATCTCAGAAAAAAATTATATACCTATTATCTGTCAGAAGGCAAAGATGACGATATAAAAATTGAAATACCCAAAGGCGGATACAAGTTAAAATTCATAAAAAATAATGAGAAAAAAAATCTCAGCTCTCATTTTTTTGATACAAAAAAAATTAAATATCTATTCATTATCCTTCCCAGTATATTATTGATTTTTCAATGGATTTATTATAATTACGCAAACCCCAGACATTCCAGTGACTTGTCATATATTCATTCCAGCCCAATTTGGAAAAATTCTATTAAAAATGATCAGCCTGTATTGTTTGTAGTAGGCAATCAATTCTTTTTTATAGAGAGCACCAAAAATCCCAACAATATCCATGAATCTGTTGGAATGAAAATTATGAGATACAGTAAAATCAATTCAATAGAAGATTTGAACAATTATGCCAAAATAATAGATGCAGATACATCTGTAATTTCATACAAACCCTATAAACCTGCAATAATTGAAAAAGAAATTTTATGGTCGTTTCGTTCATTATATCCAATTCTTGACTACTATAATGACAATTTTGAAATGAAACTTGCTTCTGAATTAAACGGTTCTGATCTGCAAAACTATAATATCATTTTTATTGGTATAACAAAAACACTGGGAATCCTAAATCCCTTATTATCAAAACTTCATATTCAATATAAAGTCTTTCCGCATCAGCTCATTGTCAATTATTCACCGGATTCGGTTCAAACATTTTCTCCCAAAGGTATACAAGGTTCAGGCCCCCGAAAAGATTATGTAATGGTTAACAAATTACCCGGGCCTAACAAGAAAAATAGTATCATGATTATAACTTGTACGGACCTGGCAGGCGTTTACGAAGCTGTTAACGCATTGACCGAAAAAGAATCTCTTAAACAACTTGAAGCTCAATTAAGAGAGAAACATGGGGTCATTCCGGAATATTATGAACTGGCTTTAGAAGTAAACACAATAAGCCGAATTGGTTTCAGTACCAACCTGATAGCATCATTCCCTATCTCTCCAAATATCGACCTGGTAAAACTTCATGATTGATATGAATTCAGCTTATATTATATCCCAAAATAGCAGTTAAAACATACCCATCAATCTGGTAATATTATTTTCATTACATTGGGCATATTTTAACTGCTTTACTCAATCCTTAATAATCAAAAAAATCATAATTATTAATTTCCATTCAAGACTTTGTGTTCAAACTAAAAATTCATTCAATCCCGGTTGGCACTACATAAACCTGTGGAGTACCGGTGAGATCAGAACTATAACAAACAAAACGTCCACTTTTACTTATGGATGGATGAACATGACCGGTTGTGCCGAGGCCACCATATATACTGGAATTGGGCCAACAAAGTGTTGTTGCGAGACCCGTCTCCATATTAATCAAAATTATGGGATTATAATGAGGATCTTGCCCGTCCGATACAAACCATTTCCCATCATCTGAAGATAAACCATGCCCCAGCCTTATATTATTATGAGAATAATATACCTGAAAATTTGAACCATCTTTGTTAATTGAACATATACTTACGGGTGTCCAGCCTGGTACAGTTTTTCTGAAAAAAGTAAACAATTCACCATCTGCTGACCATTTTTCGTGTGTTGCACGGAATCCATAAGGCATTGTTAAAAATTGCTTATTTTCTCCGGTTTTCATATTGATGATCCATGTTCTGGCCCTTTTCTCCATAGGTAAAGTCATATCATTCTGAGTGTCGGGACCGGGCACATAACTGATCAAATGCGGATATTTGGGATTAATAAGTGGATGAGAAAATGTACCCTCTGAATTGTTCACTGTCAATGCATGCTCTACATCGCCGGATTCCAGATTTACGCGATAGATAGAACGTGACGTATCAGTATATGTACGTACAAGTGTGTATACACCATCAGCGCTTAATGATCCGGAAAAACTGATTCGCTGATCTTTAAAACTGTCTTTAAAATCAAATGCTATTTTTTCTTCCAGAGTGGCAACATCTGTTTTAAACAATTTATTATCACTTGTATACCATACATGCTGTCCATCCGGACCAATTGAAATAGTACCAGGATTTATTTCTTTCGAAACAAGGGCAATTTCTCCCGTTTGCAAGTCAGCACGATAAATTAACCAGTCGCCAGTTCTTTTTGATTTGAATACCAAATATTTATCATCGGTCGTAAATGGCTGTTGTTCAAAATATACAGCTTCGCTTGCTGAATCATGGCTGGTTATTTGCCATACTATCCGTTCAGTAACAAGATCAGGCCTTTTTTTCCATTCAATTACAGCATCAGTTTGAGCTACAGATATTACAGTAAAAACAAGAATAAATAAAATCACAACATTTCGCATAATATACACCTTTCTTTGCTAATTTTTATTTATGGATTGAAAAACATAATTAATCAACTGTTCACCGGGAATTTCAAGTATTATCCGCTCTCCGGGTTTATTGATTTTTATAATATGATCATTATATTTAATACCGTCTAAAACGGTAAACATATTATATTCTCCAGGATCCAATTGCCATATACGAATGGTAACATTTGTTTTATTTTTAGAATGATTAAAAACATCAACGCTCAGAGTATTTTTTCCGGTTTCTTTAACCAATGCAGTAAACATGGAGTTTGTATTTTCCCAGCTTATTGCATTATATGGAGATGTTTGTAATCCACTACCTGTAAGCATTGCATTTAAATGAAAAGTGCCCAGATTGGCAGAACCGCCTCTGAGATATACCCTGTCTGTATGTAAAACTTCACTGGTCAAAAGTGGAAAATTATATTTGATTTTCTCTAGATTACTTTTCAGGCCCTGAACAAGATACTGTTCCTCTCCCGTCAAGCGGAATCGTATAAAAGGTGTACCATACTCTAGCACAAGATCATCGAAACGTTGGTCCCCGGTATACAATCTCCATTGCTCAACAACATTCCAGAACCCGGATTTAGAAATTAATATTTTCACAGCCCATAGCTCTGAACCTGGCTCGGTATCAATGGAACCGAAATCAATCTCTCTGTACTTTTGAATCAATGTTAATGTTTCTATTAAAGGCTGTAACAATTTTTCATCATGTGTCAGGGTATATGTAAATAACAATTGATCAAGAATCATAGAACCCGCATTATGACTCCAGTTGTAATAAGACCAATACATATCGGCATTGTACCAATTCGGGCCATCTCCGTTTATAGATTCATCCGTGAAACGAATTGATGCAGGCACAATGCCTAGAGGCTTTCCCTTATCCGTTCGCAATGCTGCTTTTACCCAGGCTAATGACCACTCATATAGTGTTTCAATTACTTGTGCGTCTCTTGATTTCCAGGCCAAATAACGAACTGCTTTGACAGCTCTTGAGTTCATTTCAACATCACGGTCCCGGGGTGGGTCAGTTCTAACTTTTGTTGAACTAAACCAGGATGATTTGAAATATCGTGATCCGGATTTGGTTTTCCCAGTCCATAAATCCCTGAAATAATCTGCAGACCATTCAAGTCTCTTGGCATATTCCTGGTCATCGGTATACATCACCATTTCAGGCGCTACATCAGAAACCAGTTCAGATGCATGTTCCACATCGCTGGCAATTCGTGCATAGCCCTTGTAAATCTGATCACTCTGCCAAACCCGGTCTGCCAGCTTTTTCCAGCCTTTAAATGTACAAGTATCACCAGACAAAACCAGAGGAGGAAATGCCCGAAGCAATTCAACATCGTCCCCCAATTTACCACCAAATTCGCCGTTCTCTGCCTGACGCTCCAATACCCACCAATAAGTGATTGTCCTCAAATAAGAAAGGACTTTATACTGCAGAGCTGACCACTGTGGCGCATTGTTGCTGATTTCTATATCATCTATTGTTGTTACAATCTTTTGCCCGTTGTACATGGCTAGTAATTTATTATCAGAATACATTGAAAACAAAAGAGACAAATCTCTAATTGCAGTTTGCCGTTCATATTTACCATGGCGTTCCATATCCAGCCAAAACAAAACCCGACTTCGCTGCCAAAGCGCACGTTCATAAATCGGATTATTTTCCGGGTCCGGCTGGTCAAGTAAACCATCCAGCAGCATTACCGCGGCTGTATATCTGTCAAAAATATTCAAGCCGGTTCTTTCCGTTTCCCATTCCCACCCCATCATCTTTATATAATTTTCAGCTTTATACAATATGGATAATTGATCATACCAATACCGGGAAAATGCATTGTCCTGATCTTTATCAATTACCAGTTTTAATTTATCGATCAATTCCGGCAGTCCCGCATTGAGGCTGTCCAATGGAATTGCACTTGCAAATTTTCCGGCAGACCTTATTTGATCTAATAATTGTTTATCTGTTTCAGAAGCGGGTTGGGGATCAGGATACAACTTTATTCCCATTATCCTGACCGAATCCTGTACACCCAAAACCTCAAGCATTAATTCATTGTGACTAATAATAACAGGTCTGTGAAATACACGATATGCATCAGACCAGTTTTTTCTGCCTTCAGCATTGGGTCTAAAAGTTTGCCATTGAGGATTTTGAAAATCGCCATTTAGCTTAATTTTTGTTGTAGCGGAATCTTCCAATCCGGATTCCATAAAAAGAGTAACCCACCAGCGTCCATTTGGCAAGTTGGCTTTGAATCCAATATTTTTGGCAATTACGCCATCAATATCAAATGCGTCACGACTATTAGATAATTTTTCTCTTTCAAATGACTTGTCCGGGGATACAGTCCATCCATACCCATTATCATCCGAAAAAGTATTCATAATGTCAAGTTGAATTGCTCCATTAATTATTTTAGAATTATCTCCTCCTGCATCAAAACAGTAATATGTTTTATTCAACATTGTTGAATATCCAAGAGCGTTAAATATTAATAATAGAAAGATAATGTTAAATAAATTCTTCATACTCATATTTTCCTATTTATTGCAATCGATTATTATCCATATAAACCTGTTTTGAATCAACGTTCGGCCCCCACTGAAACCGGTTTACCAACGCTTGAAAAATTATTATTCAACAAAGTTATATCGGAAGATTGAGCACCCTGGAGCGAAATAAATGGTGTTGTTGCTGAAACCGGTTGGCAGCGACTAACAAAAAGATTCGAAATATTTTCAAATAGAACCAATGGTAGATTTTCATTACTAACAGACTGACAATTTTGAAATCCTTCAAGCGTAACATTCTTGATATTTTGTCCCCATAGGCAATAACTTTTAACAGTATTTGTAATAGATTCGTCATCAATAAACAGATTGTTTATAGATAATCCATCAATATTTACAAAAGTAAAATATGACTGAATGCCTGCACGATCATTAACAGCAATATTTTTCAAGGTGCGGGTACCTCTGGGTTTACTCCTTTCTGCCAAATCAGTACGTCTCAACACGTTCATTCGTACATTATTCAAGGTCAAATCGTTAATATTTTGTTCGGGCATACCTGCAAACAAGCAATTCCCATCATAGGATAGTATGTTAATATCATTAAACATGATATTCCGAATTGTACCTAATGGCGTTTGTTCATCTCTGCCCTCAATATCCATAAAAATCGCAAAACTGTTTGTACAATTGGGGCTTTGCAAATCAGCAGGGATAATTGTTTCAATCGATATATTTGAAAACTGAATATCCTCATAGCTGCCACCATCTTTCATGTAAAATCCAATACCGTATTTGGTATTTCGAATTACAATATTACTAAAAGTACAATTCCGTATTGCTCCATTAGATCGGGTTCCGCATTTTATTGCGGAATCATCACTAATGAGCACACAATTTGTTACAACCAGATTTTCACAGGGTTTGTTAATATCATTTGATTTGGGGCAGATACAGTCATCACCTGTATCAATATAGCAATCTGAAATAAACACATTTGACGAAGAAACAGGATCAATACCATCTGTATTGGGAGCATCACGGTCATTAATAATTGTAAGCCCTGTTAAAGTTACCCGATCACAACCTTCAACATCAATACACCAGCTTGCAGAGTTGATCAAATGAAAATCTTTGAAAACAATATCCCTGCAATCAAGAAACTTTATAGTTCTTCCGGGTCTGTTAAAAGGACGTTCTTTACCTTTCCAGAATGAATCTCCCTGTCCATTGATTGTACCTTCCCCCAGAATTCCTGCGTGAGTAATCCCCTTTGCATATATCAAATAACCGGGATCATAATCAGCAATGTTCTTACTACCCAACAATGTTGCAGCAGGATGGATTTGTAAAAATACATTATTTTTCAGCTCAATTGTACCGGTTAAAAATTCACCACTGGGAAAAACTACATAACCTCCCCCGGCCTCATTACAGGCATCTATGGTTTTCTGAATCTCGGTTGTGCACAATGTTTTGCCATCAGAAATTGCGCCATAATCCATCACATTGAAATAAACATCTGCAGCAGGTAAGACCATGGGAACCCAAATAAAACATAATAAAATCATATATATTTTTTAAAGAATAACATATCAAATCCTCTTGTTTATAGATTTCCTACTTGATCAAAACCATTTTTTTAGTGTTGTGCAATTCTCCGCTTTGCAAGCGGTAAAAATAAATTCCAGAGGGTAATTCACTGGCATCAAAAGTGAAACGATGAAATCCGGATTCTAATCTTCTGTTAACTAGCACCCTTACTGCTTTACCTAATTCATTGTATATTGTTAATCGGGTTTGATTTCGAGTTGGTATTCGGAAACAGATCTCAGTCACCGGATTAAATGGATTGGGATAGTTACCAAACAACTCAAATGTTTCTATTTTTTTTACTATTGTTCTTTCAACACGGGTTGGAATATCGGGTACAGTATATGGCTCCCATTCATAACGATAGTCATTATCAATCCACTTTACCTTTTCCTCATCCTCACAAGCATCTACTCCGCATACACTTGTATTGCTTATACTGTATTTTACAGCTAACGCATTATCACATTCTTGAGTGTTTTCCCAACAATAGGGATAATAAAAAAGATTGTGTTCTAAGACTATTGCATAAGGGCAGCCATCATCAGCATCTCCGCTGTATCTCACCCAACCTTCCTGAACCTGATTTAAGGATTGTGAGGGACCTGTATAGTAGAATTCATTATCATGCACATACACATTATTTGTCTGACTACGGCGAAATTTTAACGGAGGTCCGCTCGCGTTTATAATAATATTATCACAGATTTCAGAGTTGTTCAACCGGGTCAAATAAAAAACATGCATCTTGTCGAGCATATCAAATTGATTATGAATATTGCGGATATAGTTCCCTTGAATGAATACATTGGAAGAATTTTTGGGATATATGGCACCCGCTCCATAAATGCCCGCTGTTTTTTCATCAGGAAAATAGAGGGTCCCAATTTCTTCAACGATATTATTTAGAAATTGAATATTACGGGTCTTGTACGCAAAAAAAGCACAAACCTGCCAATGTTTGAAATGTAAATTTTCTATGATTACATTCTGTGTACTGGGAGTGGTAACGGCAATAGCAGCCTGAGGACCTCCCTCATGTGTATATTTGTTTGAATACAGGATGGCCTTTTCAAGAGATCCAAAAGTGGAAATTTTTAAAGACCTGTCAATATCCCAGACGAATGCAAATGAGTTTCGTAAGGGATCATAATCTTTTAAAACCTGATTTGTAATGGGTAAAAACTCGTCAAACTGTTCGCCACCCTTGAACAGGATCTCAAAACCATCTACATTTCTCCAATTTGATAATGCAATGACCCTTGCTCTTGCTAAAGTACGTATGGGTTTACTGACATCGTCACCCAAATTATCAATATCCGTTCCGTCCTGTTGCGATATATATATGGTTTGAATAATTTCTGTATACCCATTTTGTAAAAAACTCAAAATGAACGAAATCAGTAAAAATATAAATACATGTGTATTGTTTTTTAATAAAAAACCAGCTTTCATGTCCTGCTCGTTATAGTCCAATAAATCTGTAATTTTTAAAAAGTGATGGAAAAATTCTATTGGTCACTCGCTTCTTTTGTATAGCAAACCAATAAATAAAAAATGTACTATTGTAAAATAATTTTTTTCACCTGTTTAAACTCGCCAGTGGTAATCCGGACGAAATATATACCTCGCGATAAACCTTGAGCATCCCATTTTACCCGATAACTGCCGGCAGTTTTATACGCTTTGACCAATTGATTTACCAACTGGCCATTGATATTAAAAATTGATAAATCAACAAATTCAGGAGTTTCAATACTAAAACTAATAACAGTAGAGTTGTTAAATGGATTGGGATAATTTTGAAGCAGTTCATTGGAAGTACTCGTCATAATTGTTAAATCATCAACATGAGTTGGGGCAATTTCCAGAACAATATCATGTTGCCCGGAATCAACAGCAACAGTCATCCAATTGTCACCTGATGCCAAAACAGGTAATGCCATTCCATCACTTTTTATTTGCTCAATACCACGCTGAAAAAAAGTTATGTCCCCGCCTTTTGAAATCAGTTTACCTGTATTGCCATCCAATTGAATGGATATTTCAGAATCGCATTTAAAACCAATTTCTGAATCATTATCAAAAAACTCTGTACTTTTGATTGCTAATAGATTACTCAAAGATCCATTATTCTCACGCCACACAACCCCAGTTCCTGCAAACGAAACACTTTCAAAACAGACACTTGAATCACGAGACACAAGTGCATAATCAATTATAGAGTCATCATGGGAAATTTCACAACCCTCTCCCCCATTTATTTCTAACGATTTCATTTGTGCAACTGTATGGTTAACATCAAACGGAAAAATAATTGTCATAATATCAGCCAGGTTATTACTGCACTGATAACTATTATAAAGATATTTGCCAGTAAAACGGCTGCAATCACTATATGATGCCAAGTATCCATCGCGAATTTCCCAATCAATGGTTGGTGTTACAGTATGAATTGAAACACCAACTCCTTCACCACCATAGTCACATCCATCAATTTGCCAACTGAATCTATTGTTGTTTTCAGTAACATCTGGAGAATGAAAAGAATTAGGGTGCCAGGCTATATTTACTAATGCGTTAGCATCCCATTGAAAGATGGTACGCAATTGGTCTATAAAAATAAAATATCCGTTTACTTTATCATTTACAGGTCTTACAAATATCATATTTCTATGATGAGTACCCAAAGGTAGTACAGAACCTGAATTACCACATGCATATTCAAAGTTACCCCCTATTAATCCTTCATCTATACCACCCCCTTGAATCATTGCATGATTCTTGTCGTTCATCATTAAAGTATTTGATGACTCGGCGGTATATTTTATCCAATCCCAGGTAACGGGATCAGGCATGCCGGAACCATCATACCCGGAATTACGAAGAATGTGAGCTCCGTATCCGGCAATATGTATCGCATTAATATCAAAATGTCTGTGACTATCTTTAATTGTATTGATATTCCATAAAACAGCAGCAAGTGAATATTTGGATTCTGAATCTTCTCTTAACCATGCACCACCGTTATCAAAAATTTTACTCCTGGGTCTTGTGGGCTGAACGGGCAATGAATCGCAAAGTAAAAAATGTAACAGCCCACCGATAATGTTATCATCATCCAGAGGTCCCATTCTCCACAATGCATATGAAGCAGCATTTTCTGAAAACTTTTGAACTCGCAAAGCTGCAACCGTCCAGTAATCCAAATCCTTGGTTGGTGGAGTATCACCAAACGTATAGGATCTGTTAAAGGGTGTCACTAAATAACCCATAACCCATTCATACAACAACTGCAATTTGGGATTATTAAAAAATTCATTATATCCTTGATATTCGCATATATCCATAAATATTTTCTTTTGCATTCTGTTATCCATAAAAAGGCGACTCTTTGAATATCCCGGTCCGGCAGAATATACACCATCTGAACTGGTTAAATCCAGAATATGATTTTTGTATAAATCCTTCCATGCTTTAAAGGAGACCGTATTTCCATTATGATACAACTCCATCATGCCTTTTATTGAATATTCACTGGCAAACCATGAATGAACATGATTTGATGCAATATAATCACAATCGTCTTCCATGGATTGTCGTACATCCAAAGACAGATCATCATACATGATATCAAGTAGCAGGTAGACCATAAAAGCCGCATGTGCCGGAGCAACATTATAACCATGATCAGTACCTGTACCTTTTAAAAGGCGAATAGAATGGATCCCCTCGGCAATTTGTGATTCAACTTTGTTTATATAAACTGATCGTGATTCCTGATCTAAAATAAAAGCCAGGGCAATAGCACTGGCCATTTCATGTATTCGGGTACACTTTTTATCCAGCGTCCAGGTGGAATTATAATTCATACTTTTGGCAGTAGTTATTGCCTTTTCTTTCATAACAGACCAGGGCCACTCTTTTTGCTTTTCCTCCATAGATGAAAAATCCTGTTTTTGCACAATCATATGTGGATGATCTAAAGAAAAAGCCTCATGATATAATCCCAAAATTGAAAAAAAGAGAACAAAAATTCTCAAAACAATACTAGTATTTTTTAAATGATTAGACATTTTATCAATCCGGATTTTCAACATCTTGAATACCTGTGTCATAGTAATGCCTTATAGTTCAGAATTAGATATATTATTCAAGCTCAAAACGATTATACCTTTAAATTTAAACACTCTAATTAGGCAATCAAAAAGCAACGAACCATTGGTAGAATTGCACCTTTATTTATAATTTTTTTTCAAATAATCTAAAAGGGATACATTTACAGAGCTATCAATGGAGGTTAACGATGGTATGGGGTTAAATAAATATGAATTACTTTTGTAAATCAACAATATACTTTTTAAATAAAAGATTACTGTCTCTAAATCTATTATTGTTTTATCGGGTTGTTTTATTTGAATGATTTGACGTTTAAAATAAAACATTCTATAATCTCTGGTCAGTAGCGAAATCAAATCTTGTTATTGTAAATTAATTTTTGATCAATACTGCAAGTCTCTCTTAATGATTCAGAATTCTTTAGCAATTCAGGAGAACAGAATTCTCCTGAATTGCTGGTTTAAAATCAGAATTCGTATCCTATACCTACATCAAGGGTCCAGCCATAAAATTCTCGTGCTGTTAGATACTTTTGATCAAGCATAAACGACTCGTCAGGTTCGTTGGTAATATTGGCAAAATTAAAAAAGAGACCCATTTGTCTGTTCACTCTGTATTTAACAGACATATCCCATCTGAGTAAATCTGCCGTATAACCATCTTGTTCAGGTCTTTCTCCAACAGATGTCAAGGTTTTACCCTGGTACAACATGGATAATCTTGCAGAAAACGGGCCTTTATCATAGCCGATTGCAAGGTTGGCAATGTCATCTGCCTGGTCTGGCATATTACCTACACGAAAAGTATCAATAGCAGTTGTTTTGACAAAAGGAAATACCGGGATTTTTTCAGAAACTACAAAAGAACGTGGGAACCGGGTATCTGAATTCAAATGCGTATAATTTGCATTGATCACAAAACCATCAAATGGCTTTGGTAACCAATTAAAATTGGTTTGCCATTCAACTTCAAATCCCTTTACTTCTGTTGTATACGGATTATTTTCGGGCTGATCAAGCCAGAATCCTTGTAAATTTTGTGGATAACCTTCACCTTCAGCATCTAATATTTTGTGTCCATTTCGCTTAAAGATCAGATCTTTTATCTCTTTATAAAATCCACCCAGCGTTAACAATCCAAGTCGATTGCCGTAAAATGACAAAAATACGTCATAGTTGGTTGCAAGCTGCGGATTCAGATTGGGGCTGCCGTACTCGACAGATTGACGATTTCCTCTAACTTTTTTCTTTGGCAGCATCCAGTCAAGACGAGGTTTAGATATTGATTCCGTATAAGCCAATCTAATATCAAACCAGTTAGTGGGTCTTACCCGCGCATGAATCATTGGAAACCAGTTTTTATAAGATGCAGTCGCCGTAGTATCTGCAACATAAGGGCTATCAAGTTCCGGTTCTATATGATCTGAAGGTACACTACCAATACGTCCCGTCATATCATTTGATGTCTTTTCAAAACGAACACCCGGCAACAGCATGAAAAAACGCCCAAAATTAATTTCGCTCATAATATAACCGGCTGCGGTTTCTTCACTTGTTTCATAATCGTCCAACTCTTCAAGTGAAGAGTAGATATAAAGGGAATCCAATAAATATCTGTTAAATAAATTATTGAGTTCATCTCTATCAAGAGCTACACCCAAATCATATTGTCCATCCAAAAAATCACTTATATCAACTGATTCGTCAATATAATTTCGGATAGACGCATAACCAGTACCTGCGATTTTTTGAAATTCAAAATTGGGATCGTTATATTGAGTATGATAACGAATATAAGCATCATGCCATTCATCTAATCTATGGTTCATATGAAAACGGTCACGATTCTTTTCCTTGTCAGTATACTTGAATCCCATTTTAATATAACCAGCCATCTTGTTCGTTAATGTATATGGAATTTCAAGATTTATCTGAGTATTATAATCCCGTTCCCATGATTTTTCCTGCCTAAAGTGACCTGTGTAAAGAAAAGTATTATCCAAATTATTTACCGCAGATGCAATTAAATCATCGGCAGTATTGAATTGTGACAAAAGAGATTGATCAAAAGCACTCAACTCTTTCATTCCAATTTCATTATTAAAAGGGTGACGGGTTGAAGATGAAGTTCTTGACACTTTCCAATCAACAGTACCAAAATAAAGGCTATGCTCTCCGGAAAGAGAGTTGGTCATCACATCAATTTGGCGCTGCAAATCAGAGAAATTATAATCATGAGCATTGCTTTCCACAGAATAATCGCTGCTTGTAATATATTCATCACGGTCAAGACGACTAAAGAAATTTGAAAATAAAATTTTACCATTCTTTAAACGATAATCAGATAATACACTAAAACCCATTCTTTCACGGATTTCATCAGAATATTCCAAATTCACACTTCCAACAGTTACGGGAGCAAACTCTTCGCCTTCTCGTTTTTCACGCACAATTGAATAACTTGCATTAAACTGATCTGAACCTCTTTGCGCTTTTTCCATGTTTCCCGTAATCATAATTCCAAATTTATCTTCAAGATAACGGTTACTGAGAGTTAAACTCCCTTTGTACAAGCCAAATTGATCACGATGTTGATTGTAACCTTCCTGAAATCTGAATTTACTTTGAAAACCTGATGGAGCATCAGCAAGTTTAAAATTAACTGTACCACCAAAAGCATCAGCATCCATATCTGGTGTAAGGGCTTTGGTTACCTCAATACCGCCAAGTATTTCAGGAGAAATCATATTCAGGTCAACGCTTCTATCATCAAGGTCTGTTGCGGGTATTTTTTCACCCCCAATGGTAATGGTATTATATGTTGGTGAAAGTCCACGAATAACAACTCTATTCCCTTCTCCACCACTACGCTTTATTGAAACACCGGGTAATCGTCCAACCGATTCTGCTGCATTCGCATCCGGCAATTCCATGATTCGTTCTGCAGATACAACATTCTTGATGGTATTGGATCTTAATTGTTGGTTAATTGCTGCAATTTGACCTTCAGCCTGAGCAGTGATAGTAACAGTTTCTCCTTCTACTACATCATAAACTAGATCTAAATTTACTGTAACAGTTCTTCCTGCAGTTACATTTACCGCATAAGTAGCTGTTTTATAGCCAATAAAAGTAACTTTGAGGTTGAAATTACCTGGTGGGATCTTTAAAACTTTATATTCACCTTTGGAATCCGTAGCGGCACCAATAGCAGTTCCTTCAAGAATAATGTTTGCGCCTGGCAAGGGATCTCCTGTAACCTGATCAGTTATTTTCCCCTGAATTTGACCAGTTGCCCCCAGAGCCGTAAAATTTAAAGACAACAAAACTGCCAGCACTAAAAGTATTTGCCAAGATCTCATTTGGACCTCCATTTACAATAAGTGTAAATTTAGTAAAATGATTCACACTTTTTTTTACCATGAGGTATTAACAATCAACAACTTTACAAAACCACCTCTGTTTTAATTTTATTTTTAAATATTTGGTGACTGGTCCCATTTGGGATGATTGGAGAGATTGACCAATTCACCTGATTTAATTTCAACTTTAAAAATTTCACAATCATTAAACTTGACAGAATCGAAAATAATAAACCGGCCATCTGGTGTAATATTAAAATGCTGATTAATATAATTCAAATCTCGGGTTAGATTTGTTATTTGTCTTCCTTTAACATCTATTATACAAATATCCTGATATTTCATACCTCGTTCATTAGATAAAAATAAAAGTTTTGAGCCATCAGGTGTAAATTGTGGAAATGTATTACGGTAGCGACCAAGGGTCAAGTTTTGTAAATGTTTACCATTAGATTTCATAATATAAATATCTGAGACTCTATTCTGCTCCGCAGAAAATACAATCATTGAAATATCTTGAGAAAATTTAGGATTAGCTGGAATACCGCAATCCACATTAATTTCATTTACTTTCAAGGTTTCAAGGTTAAAAATGTTTATTAAATAGGAATTATTACGATTTGATACACAGACTATTTGTTTTCCATCACTGGCAAAAGAAGGATTGTATTCATCAAAATTATTATTTGAGAGATTCCTTTCACCGGTACCATCGGAATTGATTTGATAAATCTGTCGACGGTCATCAACCTTTTGAACAAAAACAATAGTTTTGCCATCAGGAGAAAATTCAGCATGAGGTGCAACATGTGTCAACAAACACAATGTAGTAAATGTACTGTCTTGCAAATCAAACAACTTGAGAACAGGTCCAGAATCTTCAAAAGCTGTAAAGACCAATTTATGTTGATCTGGTGATAATATTGGCCTTGAATGGGTTCGAATAGAATTCAAATCACGCGTCAAGTTGATTTGTTCACTTCCATCAAGGTTCATAGTAAAAACATCAAATTGTCTCGGCTCAGAATCCCGATTCGATAAAAATACAATTTTGGAAATTGTTCTGAACGGTTTTTTAATATTTGTTTGCTCACATGATTGAAGCAAAATTAGCATAAAGAGCAAATAAATGGGGATTGAAAAATTCAATTTTTTTTTCATATGGGCAACTTAGAATAATACAATACCAAGAGTAACCAATAACATAGAGATAGAACGCTCTTCACCGAGGATATAATTTTCTCTGGCATATATTTCAGGGAAAACTTTTTCAGATAATTGGCGGGTACCTTCATACTTGGGTTGGCTGAGATTAAAATATCTTACACCTAGATTAATACGATCTTTAAAAACAATACCCATACCTGTACCAAATCCAAAATCCCGTGCAAATTCATAACTGGTATCTTCAGCAACAAGATCTGAACGAGCAACTACAGTGCTTGCTTCACTTGGAACAATCTGAACAACTGCTTTTTGAGAAGGACGTCTTGAAAAATTCATTCCACCCTGTAGCATACCATAAATCATAAAATCTGAAGAAATGTTATAATTGTACTGAAAACCACTAAATATCGGAATATTAATCCATTTCCCTAATTCAAAATCAACAGAAACACTTTTTGTAGTGTCTGAAAGCAAGTCATTATAAACCGGTTCCAGAGCTGAATTCTCTGCAGGATTGAGTATATAATTAACACTAAACATCCATTGCAGTCCCTTAAACCACACTGCTGATGTTAATTCAGCACCTGCGCCAAAACCTGTTGTTGCCAAACCGATATCATCACCGATATTGAATCCAAAGCGACGAGTGGGAATTGAATTATCGGTAATATCTTTACCGTAATCACCTGTAGGAAGTGAGAACGTACCAAACAGATGTAAAGATATATCATTATCCTCCTGGGCAATCAAATTCCCAACAGATGATAAAATAAACACGAGCAAAAACATAAGAATATGTTTCATGTTTAGGTCCTTTCATGAAAATCCAGGAATCATTTTTATCAATAGGTTGCAGCAGGCTTTGCATTCTACCTGCTGCAACCTGAAAGATTATCCAATCCGGTTTTAGAAAAAAACGTCCAAACCGGTAAACTGAATTATTTCATTAAAACCATTTTTTTCGTTTCAACCTGATCACCAGCTTTGATCTGATACATGTAAATACCACTGGCAACCTTGATTCCATTATCATTGCGACCATCCCAATTTACACTATGGGTACCCGCAGCCTGGATTTTTCCATTCATTAATGTTCTAATTTTTTGTCCCAATGCATTATAGACGATCAATTCAACTTGAGAAGATTTATTCAAAGCGAAATCAATTGTAGTTGTAGGATTAAATGGATTGGGATAATTCTGTTTCATGCTAAATGTTGACGGGGTAGCATTATTATCTGTGATATCTGTTGTAATCCAGGTTTCCCATTCAGCTTTTTTATCCGGGAACCAGTTTAAATCACCAACAGGGAATCCACCTGCAGCATGTGTATAAGCTTGAGCATCGGTATTGTAATCAAAATCATATTCATCCGGAGCGGGTCCGATACTTTCAGGATCTTCAGATAATGCTGCCATTCCATTTCGGTCAGCTCTTGGATCAGGATTATTCTCATCACTGAAACCAGTATCAATACGATATTGAGCAAAAGTAATAACATTCGCTGGATCCGGAGCATCACTAAATACAACAGCATCTTCAACATTATTTTCTTCTACAAAACCATCAAACAAGTCAAAATAACGTTGTGCGCGAACATTAAACAAAACTGCTTTTTGCAGTGAATCTATGCCTGCGATAAACGCTGTAACTTCAGGTGTCCATCCATAAATATTATTTTTGAGCTGAAATGCACGTTCACCTTCAGACATCAGATCAGGAGCATTTAATGAGTCAATAGAAATGATATCTGTTTCCAGACTGTCAGCCAATGCGGCAGCAGGATCAGTAGGCTCAACATCACCTTCCCAACGTGCATCTATGATGAGACAGTCATTAAAATGGCCATTCAATACTTTATTGAAAGCAAAATTTCCACCACCCTGATACACAGTCACATGATCAAACAATACATTTTGAATAATTCCGCCACCATCTCTTACCATGCTGCTGGAACACATATAAAATGTAGAGTTTTGTACCATCATCGTATCAACTGTGTTTCCGCGTGTATCTATAAAACGTCCATTTCCCGGACCTGCAAGAAGTATTGAATTACGGAAGATAGAGTCATAGATATATAATTTTTGATCATCAGCATTCATTCTTACAAATGATTGTGCATCGTGATCAAAAAAACAGCCATCAACAATATAACGGCCACCTGTTTTTTCCAAACGGAACATGTTCTTTGATGCCTGATTTCCCAGATTATCAATACCGGAAACATATAAATTCCTCAAAGTACAATCAGCGGGTAAAGCAAATGCTCTTGAAGAAGCACCGGTCTCATCTGCAGCAGGGATAATAATGGGTAATGCACCATCACCTTCAGCCGCTTCAATTACCAGTGGCATATCTTTCGAGTTTTGTATAGAACCATTCAAAAGATAATATCCACCGCGCTGTAGCCGATAAACTCGATTCTGGCTGACTGGTTCACCTGCTGCGGTTGTATCACCTTCAATGGCAAGGTTCAATGTTTCGTAACCCGGTTCAACATCCAAGTAATCCTGAGCTACTGCTGGCATAACCAATAAACAACATAAAGCTGTTGATAACAAAATTGTAAATAGAACTTTCATACAAAACCTCCGATGATAAGTTTTTAATGAATTAATAGAATTAATGGTAATAACCTTTTGTACTCAATCACCTCCTTGTCAAAAAGATTTAAAATGAATGAATTACTTAAATCCAATAATAATCAAATTCATTAACAGGATAATTACATTAATTGTTTATAATGAATAAGCAATACCTAAATCTACAGTCCAACCATAATATTCTCTCAAAGTCAGGTATTTTTGATCCAACATAAAAGATTCATCCGCTTCATTACTAATATTTGTCCAATTAACAAAAAGGCCAATTTGTTGATTTAAACGGTATTTAACAGATAAATCCCATCTTAAAAGATCAGCGGTAAAACCATCCAACTCTTCTCGTTCGCCAACTATTGATAAAGTTTTACCCTGGTACAACATGGATAATCGTGCTGAAAAGGGTCCATTATCATAACCAAGTGCAATATTAGCGATATCATCTGGCTGGTCTGGCATATCACCTACACGAAATGTATCAACAACCGTTGTAACAACAAATGGAAAGACAGGAATTTTGTCAGAGACTACATAAGATCTGGGGAATCGTGTTTCTGACCAGATATGTGAATAATTTACATTAATAACAAATCCATTAAAAGGTTTAGGAAGCCAATTTAGATTGGTTTGCCATTCCATCTCAAGACCACGAATTTTAGTTTTGTATGGATTATTTTCTGGACGATCGAGCCATAGTCCTTTTAGGTCACTTGTAAAGCCTTCGGCTTCAGGATCAAGAATTTTGTGCCCCTCACGTTGAAAAATCAGATCATCTATATCTTTATAAAATCCTCCCAATGTGAATAATCCAATACGATTACTGTAAAAAGATAAAAAGATATCATAATTAGTAGCAATTTGTGGCAATAAATCCGGACGACCAAACTCAACAGTCTGTGCGGAACCATGAATTTTACGTTTGGGTAACATCCAGGATAAACGAGGACGTGACAGGGTTCGAGTATATGCAACTCGAATATCAAACCAACTGAACGGTTTGTAACGGGCATGAACCATAGGAAACCATCGTCCATACTTGTTTGTTGCAGTAGTATCAGAAACAAAAGGATCATTTAGATCAGGCTCGTAAAATTCTTCCGCAATACTTCCTTTTCGTCCTGTCATATCATTAAATGTATGTTCATAACGCACACCAGGCATAAACATCAATGATCTACCCAAATTGATCTCTGTCATTATATAACCAGCACTAACATTTTCAGAAGTTTCGTAATCATCCATGTCTGCCAGCGACGAAAAAACATAGGTTGAATCTAACAGGTACGAACTTAGAAAATAGTCCAGCTCTTCACGGTCTAAACCAACTGGAAAATCATAATCGCCACTCAGGAAATTTCCCACATCAAAATCGGGATCAATATAATTATAAATCGACGGAAAATGTGTACCAGCAATTTTTTGAAATTCAAAGTCTGGATCGCCATATTTTGAATGATGACGTACAAAAGCTTCATTATTTGTATCCAACCGTTTGTTGGCATGCAAACGATCTCGAATTTTACTTTTACTGGTATACTTTGCACCAAATTTCAATTTTCCAGCAATATTATTTTTTATCATATAAGGTATTTCGACATTAAACTGTGCATTATAATCACGTTCAAATGCTTTCTCTTCATAATAATTTCCCTGGTACAAAAATGTTTTGTCCAGATCATTTACTGCAGCGGCAATCAACTGATCTGCCGTTGCATAAATCGGCAACATTGATTGATCAAAAGCACTTTTTTCTTGAAAACGGAATCTGCTATCATAAGGATGTCGAGTCATTGAAGCTGTACGTGAAAGACGCCAGTCAACTGTACCAAAATACAAACTGTGTTCGCCAGAAAATGAATTAGTCATAATATCAATTTGACGTTGACGATCAGTAGATCTATATTCGTGCCAATTGCTACCATCATTGTAAGAATTTTGCATATTAAATTCGTCTCGGTTTAAACGGCTAAAGAAATTTGAAAACATAATTTTTCCATACTTTAGCTTATAATCTGAAAGAAGACTAAAACCTAAACGTTCACGAATTTCATCTACATATATAAGGTTAACCTGCCCTACTGATACAGGTGCATATTCTTCGCCTTCACGCTTTTCACGAACAATACCATAACTGGCTTCATATTGATCAGAACCACGCTGTGCTCTTTCCATATTACCTGTAATCATTATACCCAATTTATCATTCATATAACGGTTACTCAATGTAACACTACCTTTATACTGCCCCAATTCATCTCGTTGCTGGTTGTAACCTTGTTGAAACCGCATATTTGACCGAAAGCCCGATGGTGCTTCAGCAAGTTTGAAATTTACAACACCTCCAAATGCATCTGCATCCATATCTGGAGTAAGCGCCTTTGTGACTTCAATTCCATCCAATATTTCCGGAGAGATCATGTTCAAATCAACACTACGGGTATCCAGATCCGTTGCCGGTACTTTTTCTCCCCCAACGGTAATCGTATTATAAGTAGGAGATAATCCACGTATAACAATTTGATTTCCTTCACCACCACTTCGTTTGATAGAAATACCAGGCAGTCTTCCAACCGATTCTGCAGCATTAGCATCTGGTAATTCCAATATCCTTTCTGAAGAGACTACATTTTTAATTGTATTTGAACGTAATTGCTGATTAATAGCAGCAATTTGACCTTCAGCTTGTGCGGTAATAGTTACTGTTTCCCCTTCAACTACATCATAAACCAAAGTAAAATCTACAACAGCAGGTTTGTTGGCACTTACAATCACATTACTTGAACTTGATTTATAACCTATAAAAGTAACATTCAGCGTATAATTACCAGGCGGGACCTTGGAGATGTAATATTTTCCTTCAATATTCGTAGCAGCACCAATTGCAGTACCTTGAATGAGTACATTAGCTCCTGGTAAAGGATCTCCCGTAGACTTGTCTGTTATTTTACCTTGAATAACTGCAGAATAGACAGATAATGTGAGTGTTAATTGTACCCCTAAAGTAATGAAAAGATATTGCAACCATCGCATTGTTATTACCTCCAATCGCATATAATTCAGATTATTCTGGAAGATAAAAATGGATAAAAAAGTGTTACATTTATTTCAATTATCTTTTACTACATATATAATTAATAAACAAGATTAAAATAATAATTAATCTCCTGTATAGTATTAATAAATAAAGCAAATATCCAGATAATAACTGTTAAATAATGTTTTTAACAACATTAACATTAGCAAAATTTTAAAAAATGAAAAGTTATCATCTAGAAAAAAATATATTTATTATTCTTATATAATAAATATTGATTAAAAGGTTCTGAACAAACAGAAAGAAATAGAAATTATGATATTAAATTCTTTTAAAAATTGAAATAATATTAATTAATTTTTAAACAATTTCATTCAAACCAATTCATACATAACACACACATATATATATATAAAGAAAATTTAAATACAATGAAATAAAATTAATATCGGGAAAAGTATTATTGAAAAGTTATGGAAAGTTATATAAAAAAGCCATCAAAGGTTTGATGGCTTTCCAGTGGGCCCACAGGGATTTGAATCCCGAACCTGCGGATTATGAGTTCTTACTCTAAAAAAAGCAGCAAGATAAAATTCTTTTTATATTTTAAACTAGGCCAACCATTTGTCCAGATTGGTTTTAACAAAATCATCGTCATTCAAATGTGGATACGCTGCATACACTCGGTCAATCTCTTCTCGCTGTCCCGGGGATAAGGTTTCAGCAGGATTCAGTGTCCAGATCCCTTCTAGCAGTCCCTGGCGGTACAAAACCTCATGAATGCCAGCGATGACCCCACGAAAGTTGTATTTAGCGTCAAAAAACGCGGCATTGCAATCCGTCACCTGCGCAGCCAGGGTCATAAAGTCTCTGGGGATATTGCCCAAATTGTTAACCTCCATCTTGACCGAGTTAAACATCTCTACCACATTCCGAGTCCAGACAGCCCAATGTCCCAATAACCCACCAACAATATTCATGGATACGATTTCATATCCAATATTGATCCTGAATTCCGTTAGCAAATCAGTAACAATACTGTCGTCATTGCCGGTATATAATGCAATGTCATCCCTCCTGTCTGATTCCGCAACACCACGAATTACATCGAGCGTCTGGTAGCGGTTGAACGGTGCCATTTTGATCGCAACCACGTTTTCAATTTCTGCAAATGCTTTCCAGAATTCAAAATCCAGTATTCGTCCGCCAACTGCAGGTTGCAGATAAAATCCCATCAACGGCATAACCTGGGCTACATGCCTGCAATGCGCAATCAATTCATCATTGGATGCGCCTGGCAACGCAGCAAGACTCAATAATCCGGCATCATACCCCAGGTCTGCAATGATCTCTGCTTCTTTAACGGCCTGTGCCGTATTTCCGGTTATACCGGCAACTTTGATGATCGTTTTGTTTTCTCTGCTCATAAACTCGTTTATTTCCAGCGCTGCCAGTTCCAGCACAGGTTTGAACAATCCGATTTGGGGGTCACGGATCTCAAACTGTGTCGTATGAACACCTACGGCCAATCCACCAACACCTGAATCCAGGTAATAACGGGTCAATGCTTTTTGTCTGCGTTCATCCAGTTTCAGGTCTTTGTTTAACGCAAGCGGATGCGCTGGTATAACCACTCCTTTTTTCAACAAAGAAGTTATTGCTTCAGATGGTAAGGGTAATGTCATTCGTGCTAACTCCTATATTAAAATTTGCCTGCCCGTTCCTGAAAATGGGTTGGTTTGTCAAGTAACGGTTTTCCGCTCTTTATCCATTCAGCTGTCCAGTCGATGATACGATTCAATGATACTTTAGGGTAGCCCATAAGCGAAAACGATAACCCCGCATTGTTCAATAAAGCAGTATCAGCCTCTTTATTAACAATTCGCGGAGTGACGCCAAAGCGTTCACCAAACTGCTCTGCCAACCAGCGAATAGATATGATCTCAGGCCCCGTAATGTTCAGGGGCACTGCCGGCACATTGCAATAAGACAACGCCTGCAAAATCATGGAATTCGCGTCCCCCTGCCAGATAACATTCGTATACCCCATGGTAACATCAACAGACTCTCCATGAAATACCTGAGAAGCAATATCAACCAAAACGCCGTAACGCATTTCAACCGCGTAATTTAAACGAACCAGACAAACAGGAGTATTGTATATCCCGCTGAAATATTCAAATATCCGTTCCCGGCCCAGACATGATTGTGCGTATTCGCCTACCGGCCCCGGCTGATCGGATTCACTGCATCCGCCGCTATTCACTTGCGAAAAGGGATAAACATTTCCTGTCGATAACGCAACAATACGGGAGTTTTGGTATTTTTTAACAACCTGTGATGGAAGATAGGTGTTCATGGCCCAGGTAAGTCCGGGGTTTCCTGATGACCCAAATTTCATACCTGCCATATATATTACATTTTCACAGTCAGGGAGCGAGTCCACAAATCCATCATCCAGCAGATCACCCTGTATGGTCTCAATCCCGGCATTGTTCAATTCATGCATGGTTTCCTTTGATGAAAACCGGGATACACCAATAACCCGGTTGTTCATATTGTTTGCCGATAACGCACGCTTTGCCAGACAGGACAGTGACGGACCCATTTTACCAGCAACTCCGAGAATCATCAAATCTCCATTCAAACCGGACATGTATTCTATCAATTCATCAGATGGATTGGATAAAAAATTGTCCAGCTCATTTATATTTTTAATATTTTCTGTCAGCATAATTTCCACTCTATTTATCCAAAATTCCATTTTCAACAAGCCATTTTTCAAATAATTGCGGCCAACTATTAACCATTCCCCTGTTTTCCCCCAAACCAAATCCGTGTGATCCATTCTGAAAAACATGCAGTTCGGCAGGTATTGAATTTTCATACAGCTTTTCATAAAAAGAAATGGACCGCGGAGCAGGAGTTGTTTGATCGTCTGCTGCCACGGTAATAAAAACCGGGGGTAAAGTAGAATCTACCCTTGAATTATGCTGCTTGTTCACACCAGGGTAAATCAGACAAGCAAAATCAGGACGGATTGCAGATTCATAATCCACATTATCCGGCACATACATTTGCGTAATGACAGCTCCACTCAAGTATCCTCCTGCAGAGAATCCCATTACTCCAATCTTTTCAACATCAAGATTCCACTCTGTTGCATGTTTTCGTGATACATAAACAGCATTGACAGCATCCTCAACAATCAATTCACGGAGTTTTAAACCTTCTTCTGATCCGCGATCATAATCCTCAGGAACTGTACGATACTTGACAATCACCGCGGTAATACCGATCCCATTAAGCCATTCTGCCACATCAATGCCTTCTTTATCAATCGTAACGTGGGTGAATCCACCCCCTGGGAAAACCACAACTGCCGCAGTAGGCTTGTCTGATTTTGGTACCTTATAAACCATCAAATCAGGGTCTGTTACATTGTAAATGGCTCGATTTAACCCCTTTTCATTCTGATCAGCTTGTCGGTTAACAGTTTTTTCATCATTTATCGGTTTGAATGGATTATCTTTGATTCCATCTTTATACAAAGGTACGGTAAAAGGTTTGGCGAGTATAACACTGCCCATTAAATTTAAAATCAAAAACAACTGTAAAGATTTTAATTGTATCATTTTTTGCTCCATTTATATATTCCATTAAAAAACAGAATAAAATTCAAAATATAAAGTAAACAAAACCACAAAAAGTTGACTTATAATCCCTGACTATTATGACTGGTTATCTCTAGTTTATCCATCCAATTTTCAAAGAGGAGCGGCCAATTAGATACTACCCCCCTGTCTTTATAAATCCCAAAACCATGTGCTCCATTCATAAAGATGTGCATTTCTGACGGAACGTTTGCAATCAACATTTTTGAATATAGATCAATTGTTTTATTGGCTGGGGTTACCTTGTCATCCCTTGCCACTGTAATAAACGTTGGGGGTAAATCAGCATTTACACTTTCTATTTGCTGTTCACTCAAACCGGGATAAACCAGACAACAAAAATCAGGCTTATAGTTGTCGTAATCGATTGGATGATGAGAGTGAGTTTGTGTAATAATTGATGCGCAAATTCTACCACCCGCTGAAAATCCCATAATCCCGATTTTATCAGGATCAATATTCCATTCAGCCGCATTGGTATTCACAATTGAGACGGCATGAATACAATCATCAACAATGGATAACACAAGCTTTTTCCCCTCTTCGGAATTTCTATGTATACCTTTGGGTAATGTACGATACTTTACAACAATGGCAGTAATTCCAAGTGAATTTAACCAATCCGCTATCATGGTCCCTTCTTTATCATACGTAATATGAGTAAAGCCACCACCGGGAAATACAACAATAGCAGGAGTTGGTTTTGATTGGTCAATTGCAGGAAAAACCGTTAATTCGGGTGTGCTTACATTATAATAGCCGCGGTTATACCCAAGTTTATTGATCCTGGATGGTGCTTTTTTCACTTCTTCCGGTATCTGATGCACTATAGTATTATCTATTTCACCCTTTGAGTATATCGCTAAAGTAAAAGGTTCTGCAGAAATACCGTAAACAAAAATCGGCATAAAAATCCATAAACAAATTAAAAAGACTTTAATTGTTTTACTCATAAAAATTTTCCTTTTAAAATCACATAATACAATTTTGAATTAAACAATCATCAGATAATCAACTTTGCAGAATTTTTATCGAGAAACAGAACGTTATCATCATGATTGCGCAATATGGTTGCCGGACAATCGGTACTTATCTGCATATTCAAGGTATTATAGACAGCCTGAGCTTTTCGTTCATCCGGGACCATTGAGCACACGGTTTTGCAATTCATTATGGCCGTTACAGTAAGACTCAGTGCCTGTTTAGGAACATCATCGATGGTTGCAAACCAGCCTTCGCCCAACTGTTGCTTTCTGCAATCCTCATCCAGATCAACCACCTTGACAAGTTTAGGATCATTAAAATCCGCTACTGGAGGATCGTTAAAGGCTATATGCCCGTTTTCGCCAATACCAATGCAAGCTACATCCACCGGATGGGACTGTAGCAATTCTGAATACCGTTTCAATTCTGCTTCAATATCATTGGCGTCTCCTTCCAGCAGGTATACTTTACCTGGCTTTACATCATCAAGTATTCTTTCTTTTAGATATTTTCTAAAACTCGCGGGATGCTGTATTGGCATATCTTTATATTCATCCAGATGAAATACTGTAATTTTTGACCAGTCAATATTCATGGTTTTCAAAGCAGCCAGAAAAGTAAACTGGGAAGCTCCGGTAGCTAAAATTAAATTCGCGCTATTTTTCTGCTGTATGGTTTCATTTAACCGTGTAGCTACAAATTCTGCGGCTGCTTTGCCCAGCTCAACATCTGTATTATATACTTTTATAAGCATTTTGTTTTCAGAAAAATATTTTAAAGGTAAAACGGTTTCCATCTTTTACTCCAGGGTTTATATAAATATTAATTCAATTATAATAATTCTATCAATGCAAAAATTGTGGTGATGAATGAATACAAAATCACTAAAAATATACCGGTACTCAACAGGGACTTTGCTTTATGGTCCCCCATCAAGCCCTCATTGCGGACCAGTAAAAATACGGGTATGCAAACCGCGGGTAAAATACACGCCTGAAATGCCTGCGAAAAGATCATCAACGCGGGTGGTTTTTGTTCCAGAAACAACATGCCAAATCCGAATATAAGAGCTGTTAATGTCAAAATCCGATACAAGGGAGAATGAATATCGCGGGGTTTGCCGGTAAAATCGCTAATCAACCAGGGAGCAATCAATACAATCGGAAAGATCGTTGAAATACCCGCCCCGGCGATACCCAAAATCAGGATAACCGCCGCCGTTTTTCCGCCCAGCGGCTGAAACAATTGGATCATTTCAATAGTCTCGGTTAACTGTAGTCCCATTACATGTAGCGTACCGGCTGAAACAGCCATAATGATACCGCTCAGAAACAACATCATGAAAACAGATACAAAAGCATCCTTTTTCTCATCCTTCAGATTCTCAATGGTCCAGCCTTTTTCAGCAACCACTGTACTTCGCATAATAAAGACCGCTGCGGAACAGGTTGTACCTGCCATGGCGGCGATCAGTCCCAATGCACCCGGACCTTCAGGAATTGCAGGAACCAGACCGCGGCCAATTTCAGCAAAATCCGGTTTTACCATAAAAAATACCACTAAAAAACTGGCACCCATCAGGATCACGAAAAACGTCAATACTTTTTCAAACACATTGTACCTGCCGTACCAGAGCAGTGCATACATGACAATGGACAAAACTGTGATGATCCATACCGACTTTACGGTTACACCAAACACCAGACGTCCGCCTTCCTGCAGCAGATCGGCTACTATGCCCATAATACCCATCAGCGCCAGAAGCTCCCCGAAAATCAATGCAGCCATAATATATACAGCCAGCAGTGTACCACCCTTTAAACAGGATTTTATATTATACAGGGCCGTTTTACCAGTAACCAATGTTACTTTACCATACGCAAGCATGAGTATGTATGTAAACAGGCATGATAAAAGCAAAGCCCAAAACAGACTCATACCAAATTGAGCGCCGGATTTAGCCATTGTTGTGAGGCTGCCGGTACCAATATTATATCCAATTAAAAAGAGGCCCGGCCCAATTGAGCCGAGTAACAATATTATCTTTTTCAATAGATTCTTATTCTGCACAAACATTCCTATTCTTTATCCACATCATATACGACCTCACCGGCCACGATTGTTTTCACTATTTTAATTTTGTAATTATCAATAGTTAAGAGCACAATATCCGCTCTCTTGCCTGGCTCAATTACACCACGGTCATCCAGATGATTTACTCGGGCAACATTAGAACTTGCCATACGTACCGCGTCAGCAAGTGTGCAGCCGGTCACCTCCATGATATGTCCCACTCCACGTGTAATGGGAGAAGCAGACCCGTATAAAACCTTTTGTGCCGGGTACTGCAGCATACCTTCAGGAGTCAACTCTATGGTTTCGCCATTTGCACCGGTATATTCACCCGGTGGCAATGAAGCATAACTGGTGACATCAGAAACAATGATCGTGTTTTCAATGCCTTTTGCTTTGTAAAAGGTTTTGATCTCTTCAGGGCGAAGATGAAATCCGTCGCAGATAATCGTTGCTGTAATACGGTCTTCTGCCAGTTGCGGCCATAGCGGATTTGCATGACGGTTGATACTGTTAGCGCAGCCATTCCCCAAATGAGTAGCAAGACTCGCTCCCAGATCAGCCGCTTCTCTAACCTGCTCTGCTGATGCATTGTGGTGCCCCAACGCAACAACAATGTTTTCCCTGCTGCAATAGCGGATAAAATCCATAGCACCATCAATTTCAGGGGCTACGGTTACCTGCAAAATATGATCATCTGCCGCTTTAATATATTGCTGAAATTCATTCCAATCGGGCTTACGTATCCATTTCAAAGGTTGAGCACCTCGGCATCCGTCCACCGGGGAAAGATACGGACCTTCCAGGTGAAATCCGGGAATAGAGCCCCTTATCTGCGGAGCATCCATTGCATTGGCAAGTACCCCCAGGTTTTTGACCAGCAATTCATGCGAATTGGTAGTCAGTGTAGGTAAATATGAAGTTATCCCATCCCGCCATAACGCTTTTGTGGCCTTTTCCACGCCGTCTACAGTCAGATCACCGCCACCAAATGAGAAGGATATACCCGCGTAACCGTTCACCTGATTATCAATAAAGCCCGGCGCTATATAGACAGTAGAAAGATCTGATTCCTGCGGATTTATACGCTCGATATTTTCGATAATCCCATCTTTGATAGAGATCGAAACAGGATGGTTATCAAGATAAAAAAGCCCTCTAACCTGTAAATCCGGATTGCTCCAAACAGTTCCACCTGATGCTGCAATAAAGATCATTACTAATACCATAAATAATTTATTCATAAAAAACTCCACATTAGATCATCAATAACAGTTCTCATGCTTTCCAGTATAACGGAAAATCCACAAGGTCTTTAATTTTAATCGACTTGCCGGTTTCTATGGATTTCCGTGCGGCAATTCCAACCAGGCTGGACATTACGCCTTCACGGCTGCCTGCCATTTTCAACAGAGGGTCCGGATGACTGGGTTCAAACAAATGTGTTTTCAGGTCATTATCAGCTGTCAGGTGCCCTTCTTCAACACGGGGCAGACTCCATATTGTTGATTCACCAAAGGTTTCAGTATACCGGAATTCGGATACCTTGTCTTCCTTCCATGGTTGGGCCATGAATATGTGGGCGTCCAGTCGTCCCGATTCACCATTTATTGCCACAACCTGACCTTCATACGGCAAATAGGCATCCAGGGTATAAGATACAATCACATCATTATCAAACAGAATATCCACAACAACCGAATCAAATCCGTTAATATCATTGTCCCATACACATCCATCACGATAATAACCGTCGAAATCTTCACATCCCAAAAACAGTTTTTGATAGTATTCGTTTTTAGAAATATCCCAGTAAAATTTGCATTTGCTGACGTGACTGCACTTACGGCAATTCTGCGCACGGAAAGCATTATTTTTACCATAAAATGCCAGTTTACCGTGTGCCGTAACCTCTACCGGATCAGCATTGAGCCACCAATTGATCTGGTCAAAATGATGGCTGGCCTTGTGTACAAGCAACGAACCGGAATATTCGGTTTTGCCATGCCATCTTCTAAAATAACTTGCACCGTGATCAAAATTCAAAAATTCATGAAACTCCATAGAAATGATCTTGCCCAGCTTACCCGTAATGATCTGCTTCTTTACTTCAATAGCAGAGGGATCATGCCTCACATTAAAAGTCACTGTTACTTTTTTACCTGTTTTGTATTCCGTATCCAATAAACGTTGACACTGCTCCGCTGTAGTTGCCACTGGTTTTTCACAAATGACATCACAGCCCAACTCCATCGCACGTATTGCATAATCTACATGAAAACAATCCGGAGTTGTCAATATTACTGCATCGGGTTGTTTTTCCTGTATCATTTTATCAAAATCTTTAGCCATGTATAAATCCGCATCAGTACCAATATATTCCCGGGCCGCTTTTAGCCTTTTGGGATTGATATCACACAGGGCCACTATCTCGATATATTCCGCAAAGGGGTGCACCAGCCGCTTACCCCACATATCACATCCTCTTGAACCGGTACCCACAAGTGCAACACGCAGCCTGGATGATTTTGCTGCAGCCCGGCTTTTATCCGGTGCCAATGCCAGTAATCCTACAAGCCCTGCTCCTTTATGAATAAATTCTCTACGTTCAATATTATTTTTTTCAAGCTTCATCTAATCTCCTTGTAGCAGCAAAATATATTGCTTAAACATCTTTAATAAAAAATTTGTAATATGATAAATCATTAACCTTTAATTTCTTTCACAACAAACGGTTCACGAACGCTCTGCCTTTTCAGCATAGTATTAGCCCAATATCCCTGATCATATTCAACATTGGAAATGAATCTTTCCGCTTTTGGATCAAATTCAAGATCCGGTCCCATGGTTACCAGATCCTTTGAAAGGTCCACCCAGTTCTCAAAAAGATGGGACTGCAACCGATAAAACACCTTGTTCATATCGTAATAACTTTTGCATTGTTCATTTACCACATCAATACTGTTTTTCACACCGATGCGGTGTGAAATGTTGGCCAGATGTGCCAACCCGGATGACACATGTCCCTCAATGATGGGAGCATTCAGATCGCTTTCTCTTCTGCTTCTCATAGCATCAATAAAATTACCATGGTGTCCGCCTCCACCGGGACTGGAAAACTGTTTGCCCCGCTTACCATTGTTATCATATATCCAACCGCCTCCGGCGCCTCCAGCAAAATAGCCGTGCTCGCATTCGATCACAATCCCAATCCTTATGCCTTTAAAGTGGTCCATTTGTGTACTATCTTTGCGGGCTGGCAAGCCCCGTACTTCAAAAATGATTGGTACAGGTTTATAATCATAAAATATTATCTGGGTATTTGCGGTTTCACCATCATCGTTATAGCCAAAGCGTCCCCCTATACTCATAACACGTTCAGGCAGCAGCTCCTGCCCGGTTGCCCAGCGACACATATCCAATTGATGGATACCCTGGTTACCGATATCACCATTACCGGTATCCCACTGCCAATGCCAATCATAATGCAGTTTTTCACGCATTAACGGCTGTAACGGAGCGGGACCCGTCCACAGGTTGTAATCAACAGATGGGCTGATAGATTGGGGACCTTTCACTTTTCCAATACTTGGCCTTTGCTTATAACAGAATCCCCAAACCAGTTTCATTTTGCCTAAATTTCCGTCCTGAATATATTGAAACACCTCTTTCAAGGCTTCGTCTGAACGGGATTGCGTACCTGCCTGCACAATTCGCTTGTATTTTTTAGCCGCACTAACCAGTTGACGACCTTCCCAAACATCATGACTGACGGGTTTTTCAACATATACATCTTTGCCGGCCTGGCAGGCCCAAATTCCCATTAAAGAGTGCCAGTGGTTCGGGGTCACGACAACAATAGCATCTATATCTTTATCATCTAAAAGTTTACGAATATCAGTATAGGTATCTACTTTAGTATTCTTTTGGGTGAATTTTTCTTTTTCTCTGTTCAAAACATCACGATCAACATCACACAAGGCGGCAACCTGTACATTCTCCAGTTGCGAAAAGTTATTCACATGTGACGCACCTTTGGAATTCAAACCGACGATTCCCAGCCGTATCCTGTCATTAGCACCCATCACATTGGATCCAATTCCGGCAGCCAACGACAATGCGACTCCCGCGCCAACGGATTTGACAAAATCTCTTCTGTTTATATTTTCCATTATGACTCCAAATTTTTGTTTATTAAATACTCAATGTCCAAAACCCAGTAAAGCATATATTCTGAAATAAAAATTGATTACCATAAAAAAAACCAAAACCAGTCCGATAAAAGTAATAATATTCTGTTTCCAGTTATTAACATGTCCCCCCATAATTTTTTTATTATTAACAACCATGATCAAACCCACGGCGATAGCAGGAACTGCCAGCATGGAACTTGCCTGGGCAAGAACAAGCGCGTAAACCAAGTTGCCGCGAAAAAAAACAGCGATGGTCATTCCCGTAAGCAGAATTACCGTTGCAAAAATTTTGGGCCCCTTATCATTCATTTGGTTTCCCCATCCTAAACTGTCTGCCAGCAAACCACCACCAATGATGGAATTCACCAGTAATGATGAAAATGCTGCAGCGAAAAGTCCCATGCTGAACACAATTTTGGCAAAAGAGCCAAACAGTGTTTCAAGCTGAAGCGCCATATCAGCAGCACTGGTTATGGATATTCCCTTGGGATGCAAAGCCGTTGCGGATGTGGCAATGATCAGCAAGCTGGTACCAGCGAGAATGATAATGCCAATTAATGAATCTCTGAAACCGGTTTTCAACTGTTTGATGTCCCACCCTTTATATTGCACCAGGTACGACTGGTATAAACAGGAATGGAGTATAAACGTGGTGCCAACAATGGCTACCATCTCATGCATAGCATTTGACGGGACAGAGTGCGGTACGAATCCCTTAAATAATGAAGACCATTCGGGTTTCGTAAAAATAAAATTTATAACAAAAGCGGTAATCATAATCAGTACCAGTACCAGCATGATCTTTTCTATGATTTTATATAAACTTTTTGCATAAAAAATTAATACGATACCGCCTGGTGAAATAATTAATGGCCAGATATGCTCATCAATACCGGTGAGGGACTGTAACGCCGTTGCCACACCCAGGTTATTGCCGAACTGAAAACTGGTAGCCGCCAAAAACGCGGAAACGCCGATCAATACTGCGAACCATCTTCCATAATGTTCTGCAACGCTGGCAAGTATGGTTTTGGAGCTGATTGCCCCAAACCTTGCAGACATGGATGTATACATGGCCATACAAATACCGGCCAGCAATACTACCCACATCAAACTGTAACCATAATCAGTTCCTATTTTGGAAGCAGTTGTAATGCTTCCGGGTCCCAGGCACGCAGATGCGATAATAATTCCGGGACCGACAGATTTCAACATTGAATTAATTTTCTTCATAAATCCAGTCTGTTTTTATATATCCATAATTGTTCGTGATTACCTGATCAGAACCATCTTTCGTCTCAAAATGCTGTATTCGGTTAACAGTTCATAAAAATAGACCCCGCTGGCATATTGACTGCCTGAAAAATGGATTCTACTAAAACCGGCCGGCTGTATTCCACTACATACGGTTTCTATCTGGTGTCCCTGAATATCATATATTTTTAAAGACACCTGTGATGGCTTTTCCAGATAAAAAGAAATAACGGTTTTTGCATTAAAAGGATTGGGATAATTCTGCAGTAGCTGAATGTCATCTGGTAAGCTCTTTTCCTCCGATTCTACAGAGGTTGTATTCTCAATTTTCACCAGTTCTATACCGCCTGAACCTTCCAGATTTCCCGTGTACTGTTTATCTATATCATTGTTCCAGTGTTCATGAACGCCAAGGCTTGTTACAGCAGTCTCGTCTTTTTCCGGATCATAAACAAACCCTTCCGGCCAGTATTGATTATCTGCCGCCTGCATCAGATAATCATCCGTACCAACCATCTGCGGCCACGAGCCGTAGGGATTGTCTTCCGTAAATTCTGCTTTGAGAAAATCATAACATACCGATTCAAGCGCAACCTGGTCCTGCGACATGAAAATCGAAGACGACCAGTCATTATTGAACGGCATCATTTGGAATTTTCGCGGCGGATCATTGGCGCCTGAACCGCCCCACAATCCATCAACCATGAATAATACAGTTTTGCCTCCAAGGTCTTTGTGCGCCATAAGATCAACCTGGATCCGGTACAGGCCGTAACCACTTCGTTCAGCCTCTCCCTGATCGGGACTCACAAGCCCCATGTGCATGTGCCGGGAGTTGCTGCGCCCCTGTGATCCAAAATGGTTTTTGGCACAAAAGGTAACACCCGCCCGCTCATGCGCCTTGAACGCGGAAATGTTGATCAGGTAATCAGCATTTTCGATCACTGTGAACAGTTTGTCATTATGCACAGCAGAACCGGACGATGCGTCTTCCCACGAACCGGTCCGTAAAATTGTACCCCGGTCCGAATAGAAAAGTGACGCATTGTCGGTTGCTACGGATTTTGTTCTGCCCTTGGTGCCCTGCCGGCAGATATATTTTACATCCGGAAACTCGCCATGCAGTAAATCAAACACTTCATTTTGCATATATCGGGACGGGTCTCCTACACTTATATTCTCCTGCGCAATACCACAGATATTGATCAGATGACGCAGTATAACCAGTACCGGCTGTGGTGATGTTCTCGCCATCTGGTATTGGGACAGGTTGGTTACATTGTAATCCTCATCTACACTTGTACCTACCGCATTTGTTTTAATACATATTTTCTCACCTGGGTTATAGGTATGGTTGACCTTGGCGTGATTTCGGTTAAAATAAACAAACAGCGAATCCCAGGCGCATTTTAGATTTTCTGCTCCGGTTAAACGAAGAATTGATTCATCAATCATGCTGTTTACAACATCTATATTGGTATTCTGTGATAAATAGTAGGCATCACCGAATGCATTTGTACAGTTTTCATTAGTTGCTTTCGGATTCCAACTCCAAACTACGCGTCCGGGTTTTACACCCCGCGGAGTCCCCACAGGCGTATTGGGTGCAAGGTAACTGTTCGAGTTTGCATAAACAGGTAATTGTGGATCATAAGTAAAAATAACTGTTAAAATCAGTACAACAAACATCAGCGTAACCGATAAAATCCATCGTCTGCTTTTTACAAATCTTTTTATCTGATGGATTGCATAGGCGGATGAAAATAGACCCATTATCCAGATTAAAAACCCTGACGCAACAGGAGCAGACATTCTAATACAAGGATACTGGATTCGGCTCGGTTTTGATATAACACGATATACTATCCATAAAAAAGAGAGAAATCCTATTATCGGTAAAAATATTTTTTTCACAATATTAAATATGGAATACTGTTTTTTATTCAAACACTTTATATTTTTATCGCCCATTGTCTCCTGACTCTCACAATTCAAACCATTTAATCCAGCGGCAGATATTTCTCATATCTGCCACTGATATTTTTTTATTTCACAAGCAGCATCTTTTTCACATCCTGAAAAGTGCCGGCTTTTAATTTGTAGAAATATATACCGGTAGACATAGTCCTGCCCTCCCTGCTGACAGATGACCATTTTTGCTGATAAATGCCGGTTTCCTGATGCTGATCAACCAGGATAGAAACAAGCCGGCCGTTTATATCATAGACCGAAAGATTTACATAACTGGGTTCACTCAGTTCATACCGAATGGTCGTTACCGGGTTAAATGGATTAGGCCAATTCTGGTGCAGGCTGTAAGCCAAAGGAATAACCGGCTCTAAAAAACCCGGAGGAAGTTTTTTTTCTGCTGAGCCGGTTATAATTTCCAATTCAGGGTCATACGCTGTTTCACGGCTTCGTATATAACTGTTGGTGTTTTGACCAATGAGCAGAAACGAGATTGTATCGTCATCTGCAAGTTCAGCATCAACATAGTCCGTTACATCAATATTATATGTACCAGCCGCACTGACCGAAACCGTTGTTACCAGATCACCCGCGGATGGAGCGTTATTGAATGTAATACCACCTTCAGTCCAGTCATCGGAGGTTTTATAAATACTGAGTGTATAAGCGGCTTGAACATAATAGATATTCAGTTTCAATGTTGCAGAGTTGCAATCGTTTAAGCCTTCCGAAGCACAATCCATCTTGATATAAGAGTGGTACAGATAATTTAAAGCAAGTTCTTTGAGTTGAAGTCTTGTTTCACTACCAAAATTGTCATCAGCATAATCGCCAGCTCTTACAAAAGCGTCTGCCGCGGCATATACTGTCGTTGTATCCGGTTCACCGGTTTGTTCGGTAAACACCGCAGTTATACTCTTGTTAGCATTCATGGTAATGGTATCGGGAACAGTACTGCCGCTCAAATCTCCACTCCACGAATCGAATTCCCAACCCGAAACAGGCACCGGTGTTAATATCACTTCAGTGTTTACATCATATACACCACCTGAGGGATTAAGCGTTACGCTGCCGGAACCGGTTGTATTCACAGAAAGAGTGCAAACCTGTACAAACGTGGCTGTTACCGATTTGTTGCTGTCTATGGTCAGAGTATCAGGATTTTGGCTACCAGACAAACTGCCGCTCCATAAATCAAATCGCCAACCGCTGGCAGGTACAGCTGTTAACTCGACTTCCGTATCCGGGTTATATGTACCTCCCGAAGGATCAAGCGTAACTGATCCCGATCCTGTTGTGCCAGTTGAGAGGGTATACTGACCAGCAGTAGAATTTATCATACCAATAATATTCACTTCCGTTACACTGTTCCAGTCATTGGAAGAATTCCCATTGCCCACATAACGTACATACCTTGCGGCAACATCCGTAATATCAAATGCTTCAAGGGCTGTAGTAGTACCACAGCTTGTGTCGGTTAATACGGTTGTCCAGTTTGAGCTATCTGAAGAGATATCGATCTGAAAATAGGATGACCGCTGATCTCCGTTAAACCAGGCTATTTCAAGACTGCTCACTTTGTATATATAACCCAAATCAAAGGCAAGGTACTGCGGTCCATCTTCGGCAGACCATCGGGTATCGAAATCATCATCGAGGGTATTTGCAGCAATATTGCCGTCATCTTCCGAAGCTTCAACGGACGCTACTGTCAGATTTACCGGTGTAGAGGATACCTGTGCAAAATTAGCAGTAATATTATAATCATCATACATGGATACGGGTTTTACACTGCCGGTACCGCTGGCATCCTCGCTCCACGAGGTGAATCTCCATGAACTGTCTGCAATGGCAGTCATAGTTACTACGGTGCTCAATTCATATGTGCCACCGGAAGGATCAAGCGTAACAATCCCGGAACCTGATGGTGTAACTGTTAACGTATATTGAACGGTTTGTCCGGCATACGGTCCTACATCAGAGATGGTAAGCGGAGATCGAAGAACGGAATCCTGCGAGTATTCATCAGCACCGATATCGGGATAATTGTCCCGGTCCTGCCCTTCTATATCATCACTTACATCTGTAACGGTAACACCACTGTCAACAGCAGCATAGCCCGATTGCGGGCGATAAATGGGATCATCAAATGTCAGAGATGGGTCCCGCGTAATCAGATTCGGAGCATCACCGGCTGTTCCGCTGCCGGTAGGATACGCAATATTGTTCTGCCAGGTTATATTTGTACCGGCTTCATATTCGATACCAATGCCCACATTATTGGAGACAAGGTTATTGATGATCCTGCAACTGTCCGGGTAATAGGGATAGGTGCTATTCCTGCCAACATTGATGTGTTCTGCCTCATGATTGATTACCGTATTATTGGCAACCAGAACATTCCTGGCAGTATAATGGGTACCATCTGTATAGGGCCGTTCCATATTTCCGCAATACAAGGTAATGCCTTCATTATCGGAATTTGTTTCAGAAGAAGGACCTTCAATATAGTTATTAATAATGATATGATCCCGATCGTGAACACGAATACCTTTTGAATCAAAAAACCAGTTTCCTTCTACAATTGCATGTGCACCAGTCCGAAGTACCAGCATCGAACTGCAGTCTCTGAACGTATTATAACGGAGAATATTGTCTGATGATTTGGAAGAAATGAGCTCGGGATCTTCCATTTCAATATTCTGGAACAGATTATATTCTAAAACCGTCTGCTGGCTTGCAAACGCACTTGATCCTCCTTGTCCGAGCTGGATTATTTCAAATGCGGTTAGGTTAACAAAATGATTATATCGTATGATGTTTCCTGTATTATCGGTATCCGTGTCCCAAGCCCATATCTGGACTCCAACATTTACCAAATTATCAAACCGGTTATATTCAATGATATTGTCATGTGAACTGTTCATTACACGAATAATTCCTGTTTTGGAACCGACAGTGGTCCTACCTGAATTTGAAACTGTACAATTTCGAAACACATTATTATCTGCTCCTGTAAAAAAGATGACAGAGGTAGAACTGGTAGTTAATACCGAATCCCATTTAAAACCGTCAACAATCCACCAATCAGAGCTGAACTGGATGCGTGAAGATGCACCCTTGAATGTTACACCGTTTACAGATTCGGGCAACAAAGTAATCGGTGCCTGCGATGTTCCGGACACACCCAGAATAATCGCAAGGTCCGTATAAGTACCGTCATCCATAATCAGTGTATCTCCTGCCTGTGCACTGTTAGAAATCACGGAATTGATATCCGAATCATCAACGTTATAAACTGTTGCATCGGCATATCTTGCAAGAAAAAACAAACTTAGAATCAGTACAATCCTTGACAATCTTGAAAATAGATTACAATTCATATTACCTCCTCCACAATATAAGGCCAGTCAACTTGCTCTCAACAAAATCCGTACAGCCCTATAATGTGTAGTTAATGGTCAGTTTTTTGTGCTTACTATTTGAGCATGATCATTTTTTTCCTCAAAACAAATGAATCAAACTCGATTGAGTAAAAGTAAACACCGCTCGAGACAGATATACCAGATTCGGTCGAACCGTTCCACTTTACAGTATATTCACCTGCAGGTTTAAAACCATCAACAAGACGACTGATCAGCTCGCCTTTTATATTATAAATATTGATCAGAACATTTCCCGGTTTATTGATGCCATATTTTATTGTCGTTCCGGCATTAAAAGGATTGGGATAATTCTGGTCTAATAAAAATTTATCTGCAATACCGGCTATATTTTCAGATACATCTGAAATGCTGGTCAGCACCAGTTCAGGTAATTCTGAACTTTCTTCTTTACTTTTAAAATAAGCAACTGCGTTGCTTTGTGTTGTGTCCCAGAGAGATATGGATATAATATCATCATTTTCCAGTTCGCTGTTGACGCAATCCGTGATGTCAAATTCGGCATATGCTTTTGTAGTGCTGATACGAAAACTATCAATAGTCGAAATAACTGCAGGAGCAGTATTCCAGGTTACATCGTATTCCTTCCAGTTGTCATCAACATTGTATATCACAAAGGGACAGGTGCTTTCATTATAAATATTGTTTACATACAAACGCAAAATTGCATGATCAGCATGCGAATAATCTTCTTTGCGGAGATCAAATTTCAGCAGGGTTTTTCGCATATTTTTTTCATTTTCGGTATTCCGTACATATAATTTCTTGCTGTCTCCCCAGTTACCGTCCCCATTTTCTCCGCCACCGATATAAGCGTCGTCAGTGGGGATAAATGTGTTATTCTTGTATGCATAAAATACAGCGGTCACACTTTTATTATCATCCATTTTTACATAATAAGGGATTTTATTGCTCATAGCATTTCCACGCCAGCAATAAAAATAAAAGCCTTCTGCTGCTACGGGTGTAACTTTAACCACGGTCCCTTCCAAATAAACAGGGCCTTCCGGTTCAATGGATACACTACCATCGCCAACAACTTTTGTATCAAGACTGAATTCTTTACGTTCGGGCATATCCGAGGGACCAATATCATCAACGTTTAAAGGAGTATACAAAACAGAATCCGCAGACACTTCATCCGCACCAATATCTGGAAATTCACCGCGTGCTTGCCCCTCAATGTCGATATGAACAAGGGTATCGACAAGTGCAGAATCAATCGCCGGACTGGCTGCTTGTAAACGATAGATGATATCGTCTTTCTCAAATAAAGGGTCTGACACAATCATATCCGGGGCATTGCCATTTGTTCCGGTGCCGGTGGACCATACCATGTTTTTGCTAAAAGTAAAATTTGTTCCCACTGTAAAATCAATACCAATACCTGAATCATTCACAACCAGGTTGTTTTCAATAGTGCAACTGTCCGGTGCAAACTGCCAGTTATTAGCATTCCTGCCAATCTGTATATGTTCCGCTGTATGATTGATAACCGTATTGTTGGCAATGAGTACATTTTTAACGGCATAATGAGAACCATCCGTATTGGGTCTTTCCATATTACCGGAATAAATTGTAATACCTTCATTATCTGAATTTATTACAGAGGGAAGACCTTCAATATAGTTGTTAATGATCACATGATCTCGGTCATGTATGCGGATACCATGAGAATTTAAAAACCAGTTTCCGTCTACAATAGTACCTGCACCTGTACGTAACACCAGCATACTGTTACAATTTCTGAATGTATTGTGCCTGATAATATTTTTTGAAGTCTTGCAGGAAATCAGCTCAGGGTCCTGCATGGTTATATTCTCAAAGAGATTGTTTTCAACAAGTGTCCGCTGATCAACAAAAGCACTGTTTGAGCCCTGCCCCAGTTGTAACACCTCGTAACCTATATGGTCTAAAAAATGATTATTACGGATAATATTGTCTGTATTGTTTGTATCGTCATCCCAGCACCAGACCTGGATTCCCATGCTTAAAGAATGTTCAAAGCGGTTATTCTCAATGATATTATTCTGCGACGTATTCATGACTCTTATAACACCGCGTGAAGAGCTTCCCTCTATTGCACCAGAATTGTAGATCTCGTTGTTTCTGAAAACATTATGTTTGGCACCTTTGAATAAAATTACAGGTGTTGAAACTTTCTTGTGCACATTAAACCACCGAAAACCCTCAACAATAACCCAATTGCCAAAAAAACGCAAACTTGAACCTGTACCGGTAAAAATCACCTTGCCTGTAGAATCCGCACGAAGAATTATGGGTGATTCTTCAGTGCCGGAGGAATTAATACTAATCTGTAAACCTGAATAATAGCCATTCGTAAAGACGATCTCATCTCCCGGCTGTGCATTAGCAAGAACATCATTCACATTTGAATCATCAACTCTAAAAGTTTCAGCATTTACCGACTGTAAAATGGCAGTTAACACTATCATACAAATCATCCGAAATACCACATTAAATCTGTTTCTCATCACAATCTCCTGTATTTATTGCTACCAGTACCCGTAATTATTTTATAATTAGTCTTTCAACAACATTTCTAAAATCATCTTTATAGAGCCCCATTTCATTAAATGGAACAGGCTTAAAATTTGCAAGTTTGCGATAGACCACCGAATAATCTTCCAGGTTGAAATCCATATTTCCATAATCAGAAAAACCGGGGTCTCCTTTGATCACACAATTGTTACCAAATTGGAACTTGCTGTAAATGCCTGTCAGTCGGCAGGTTTCCGGATAATTTACAATTATATTATCACTGAACTCATTCCTCTCAGGAAACATACCATACAAGTTTTCACCATCATCGGTAATGTCCATCCAATTCATGAGTTCAGGATAATGTGTACTGTAAGGAGGACTTTTCAGGTCAATTTCTTTGACTAGGCGTTTATAGAAAATACTGTTTTCACCGAGGTTGTTCTCCCGCGCGGTTAATAGACGATCCCACCAGCGGGATTTCAATTGCAGTGCAGGGCCATATCCTTCAATAAAAATGTTATTGCGTATTTTCAAGTCTGAACCGGCATTACTGTAGATGGTACCATACGATGCTACTTTATAAAATATATTTCCAATCACATCCACACCACAGGCGGAATCATCAAAGTAAATTCCCATTATAAGTTCACGATCAGGGCGTCCTATATGATGAAAAAAATTGTAACGGATTATATGCCCCCGGTCACTAGGATTTCTACCTGTATACCAGGCAGAAGCATCGTTGGTATTCAATGCAATATGATGAATGTTGTTATACTCGAAAACATGATCATTGCCGTAAACCAGAATCGCCTGCTGTTCAGAATTAAAAATCTCACAATGACTGATCCTGTTACCACAGCCGTCAATTGCAATGGCATTTCCCTGGGTGCCTACCCGGGTCTGAAAATCATATATTTTACAATTATCCACAAAACAGTATCCAGGAGTGAGAGTCTTTTTGCTGCCACCACTTAAAATAATTCCACCAATCCCTGTATTATATATTTCACAGCTCTGCACACCATGATGATGTCCGGCCTTGCGGTCCCATACTGAATTGTCATATAAATGCGGCCTCAACGACCCGATTTCTCGGGATACTGGTTCGCCGGTATATTGATCATGTGTAATATGCGGGAATGTCTGTTTCGCACCCTGCCCCATCATAACAGCAACTGTACCGATATTCCGCAGTACGCATCCCCTGATCAGGATATTACTACCCTCTTCAATGTAAATACCCATACCCCGGGTATTCTGAAAAACAACATTTCTGAATTCAATAAAAGATGAATTTTCAAAAACTACCATGGGATCTTTTAACATGGATACACAAATACTTTCCAATGTTACATTATCAGGTGGCCAAAAATACAATATACTCTTGTCCCGGTCGAGATACCACTCACCCGGCGTATCAATTTCTTCAAATATATTGATGGCTTTGTATTGCTGAAAATCTTTTCCAGAAGCAAGTCCGTACATGTGCGGTGATGCCAGTGTTATCTGCTTTTTTAATGTATCAATACTTTTTATTTGAATATAATCATCAGCATATCCCCGGTTAAATGTACCTTTTAGCCAAACGTTATTTATATCCTGCCACTTTTCATGACGAAAATCAGAATATTCAAAAGTTCCCCCTCTGATGTTTTCATAATCATCTCTGCGAGGCACTGAACCATGATCAATAACCTGACCGATTTTAACAAATCCATCATTGGGATATTGAGCAAGATCCATTTTTTCATTATTAATATAGAATTCCAAGGGTGTACAGACTACCGGCAAGCCAAATCCGAATTGTTTGTGCTCACCAAAATCTGTAATTTTTATAGTTTTTAAATCAATTTGCTTTAAATGCTTTTTTGCCTGATCAGAGAGTAAACGATCTAAAATCCGGGTATCATAAACAGATTCCACCAAATTTACCGGCACAGATTTTCCACCAGATAAAAACACATCCTCGCCCGAAAAGGATTGATAAATTACTTTTGCGGTTTCATTACCAGAATCCCGATTATCAAACTCGACTGATTTTTCAAGATAATATGTGCCCTCCCGCAACCACACATTTATATCATCATTGACATCATGATTTTGTAAGAATATGCGTACATGTTCTTTTGCCCCACTTATTGTTTTGAAGGGTTTTTCAATAGAACCAGAATTTTGATCAGATCCTTTTGGAGAAATATAAAAATCAACAGCAAAAATTTTACTGGTTAAGACAGAGATCACCAAAAACAAATACAAATATTTCATAATTGCCTGTTTATTTGAGAATAATATAAATTGTTATTAATATTGTCCCGGAGATTTGTTCAGGATCTCCGGGACAATTGTTGTCAAGAGTAAGTCATTTGGGTAGAAAGAGTAAATCAGTTATTCATAATTGCGTTACTTTAATAGAACCATTTTATTTACTTGAGAAAATGATTCTGTTTCAAGTTTGTAAAAATAAATACCAGCAGACAATGGATTGGTCTGATTATCTAATGCATTCCAGTTCACTGAATAGGTACCCGCAGCCTGTTTTTGATTGACCAGATCTGCTACCTGCTGTCCCAATGCGTTGTAAACAGTCAGTTTAACATTACTGGATTTGAGGAGTGTGTAATCAATAACAGTTGAAGGATTAAAAGGATTGGGATAGTTTTGAAACAATTTGAAATCCTCAACCACTGCCGTACCCTGTTCTTCAACATCAGTAGGATACCAACCTGCCCATTCCTGTTTCTTTTCAGGGAACCAGTTCAAATCGCCAAGCGGAAATCCACCTTTACCTGCGGTATAAGACTGTGAATCAACAGAGTAAGCAAAATCTAATGTGGTAATGTCTTTATCACACCAGTTATTGGGAAATTCTGTAGCATTAGGATCTTCATAGATTGCAGTAATGAAATCGATAATGGAATCCGGACCGTTTACGAACTCGAGAACTTCAGAAAAATGAGTAGCATCTGTATTGGTTAAAGCAGATGCCAGTAACGGAGCAACAACACCGGGAACACCTACAGAATCATTGCTTGCAAAATAATCAAGCAGATTTTGTTCAATATACATATTGTTGTAATTAATGATAAAATCGTGATCATCGTACAATGTATCAACCGCAATCGCGTAAAATGCCTTTTCAGGAGATGTTATTTCGTTTACAAGCGGATGATCACCTTCAGCGCAATAGTTCACAAAGATATTATTGGTGTATTTAAACTTGTGGGTTTTACCTAATTGAATACATCCCATGTGTGATTGCGCATTCATACCGGTAACATGGTTCATTTCCAGGTAATTGATCTCTGTGCCCATATTACGGACAACGCGGTCAGACAAATTGTAAAAAGTAGAGTTGGTAACGATCATAGTGTCTACCGAACCGCTACGGCATTCCAGTAAGCGTCCGTTTCCACCTATTGCGTTATGAACATTACCATTTCCAAACAAACAATCTTCAATAAAGATATCATTACTGTCACTCATGATCACAATGAAACCACCACGGTCATGGTTCATGATACAGCCCTTAAAAGAGATATCTGCATCAGTACCATAAATTCTAAGTGATCTATCACTGTACGCGCCATTGGGACGGGTCATATCGAAATGTATATTTTCAAAAGTTCCGCTCTGGTAAAAATATATAAAACGATTGTATCCGCCATCTTCTGTGGGTGCAGGAACAACTAAAGGTAAAGCTCCTTCTCCGTCTTCAGCCTTTAAATTAAAATCATAGTCAACTGCCTTAATCGTTGTTTGGATCGGATACACGCCACCACGTTTCAATACATAATAAGTAGGTTCGCCAGCATCACGTCTTGCTGTAGAGTCAGCAGTGATCACATTATACATCTCGTTTGGAATATTGGGATCGATAACTACTTCTCTTGCCGATAATATAGAAGCAAACATGAGTACAACGCAATTGATGATAATAAGATTTTGTAACAATTTTTGGGCTTTATTCATTTTTCCATACCTCTCTAGAATTAGTTTTATCCAATGATTGAGTTACAATTATTAAGAAAATCTGCTCACAAGCCTCCTTTCAAATCAAAAATCAACAACCTTTTAAAATACATATTCGATTCCAGCATTTCCCGCACGACCATAATACTGCATGCTCGTTGGATATGTAACATAACCTAAATAATGGTGATCATATTGATTGGTAAAGTTGATAAGGTTGAGATGCAAGCTCATATGATCATTTAGATGATACTTTGCAGATGCATCCCAGCGCCAGAATTCATCAGTATATCTGTCAATTTCTTCAATGGTACCAACACTGGATATAAATTTACCCTGATAGTTGGCAGAAACTCTAACAGAAAATGAACCAATATCATATCCAAGAGCAAGGTTTGCAATCTGGTCAGCCTGGCCAGGCATTTTTCCTTTGCGGTAACTATCTGTAACTGTATAGATGGATGTGAAAGGATAAGTTGAATAATCAATTTCAACATCCAAATCTGTTTCAGGGAACAATGCTTCAGATTTAAACACTGAATAATTCGCATTAAACACGATACCTTTTAACAAACCGGGTAAAAAGCGTAACTGTGTTTGAACATCCGTTTCAAATCCCCAAACTTGAGCTGTTGAATTTTCAGTATATGTCATTCGCCAGCCTTTTGTTTGTCCCGGAATTTGGTATTTGATTACATCATCATCTTTAACGATATAGGTTGTCTTGCTGTAAAAAATATCCTCAATGTCTTTGTAAAATCCACTAAATGTAAACAGTCCAAAGCTGTTACTGTATATAGATGCAGTAATATCATAATTCCATGATTTTGCAGCTTTTAAATCCGGATTTCCACGAACAATTCTTTGAGTGTCTATATTTAATTGCGTACGTGGAGATAATGCACTGAAATCCGGGCGTGCAAGAGTCCGGGTAGTAGACAATCGCAAATCAAACCAGGACAAGGGCTGATATTTTACATGCAGATGCGGCAGCCAGTGTCCATAATTCTGAGTGGTTGTTGTATCTTGTGCGTAGCCTAAAGCACCATAATCACCAGAAATGGTAGACCACTTTGCAGAATATTCATTGTCCGAATGTTCATAGCGTACGCCCGGAATGAGCGTCAGCTTTTGTCCGAAATTCAGTTTTGCCATGATATAACCGGCACTGATTGATTCTTCAAGATTATAATTATTGACAATACCTGACCTGTCAGTGCGGTATTCCGAATTGTGGTATGTATTCCAGTCTTTAACCTTGTCTTCATCCAATATGGTGTGATAATCATAATCTCCATCAAGAAAATTATCAACAGAAGTATTGGGATCGACAAAATTCAATAACGAGATATAGTCACCATTTGATGTCAAAATTAAAGAAGTGGGATGATTATTGATAGCGGTTTGAGTCTGATTTCCACCTAGGTAATAAAAGAAATCACCCCGTGTACCCGCGCCATGGTCTCGTTTGGTTGAAAAATATTTTCCACCCATTTTAATAAATCCGGCAATTTTACTGCCTATTACAACAGGTTTCTGAAGATCAAACTGGTATGTATAATCAACCTGGTTGGTACTATCCATTACTACACTGGCATTTCTAAGCTTTGTATTTTCAAGATCTACATGAGTAGCCAGAGGTATTTGATCAGGTGTCAGGTTGGGATTATATAAAATACCGCCATCGGGCATGTTATCCGGATTTGTATTAAAAGAACTTGTTTGCGTAAACGTGAGACTACTGTAATAGGGATAGTCGGAATTGATCTCGTAACGGCTGACTCCCATGGTAATGTCCATTCCGGCAACATTCTGATTTATGCTAATTGCGTTTGAAAATGCTTTTAATTCTGTTTCCTGAGATGTTGCGGAATATCCACTGGTCGCATTTTCAGCACTGTAATTCAATGACTGGTTAAAAATTTCTCTCGAGGTTTCACTGTAAAAATTTGTCAGCACAATAGAACCGTTTAAAAACTCGTAATCCAGGTTTAAATTTGCACCCCATCTTTTTCTTATCTGTGCTCCATTAGACAGTGAAACCGTATTCGTTTGTTGCAGGTATTTTCCACTTGCATCACGTACTCCCAAGCTGGTATAGCTTGCACTTAACGACTGGCTGCCTCGGTTAAAGCGTTCAAGGTTTACACCCGCTATCACACCCAATGAACGGTTAAAAAACCGGTTGCTCATCATTGCAGAACTTTTATAATCACCCCAGTCATCATTTTGGTGATTGTAACCGCCGTATCCTCTAACGCGAATGGTTCGTGCATCCGGGGCTTTTTGCAAAACCAGGTTTACGGTACCACCCAGCGCTTCGGCATCCATATCTGGTGTTGGGGATTTGAACACTTCAATACCAGCGAGTAGATCAGGTGAGATCATACTGAGGTCAACGGAACGGTCCTGACCGTCAGTTGCCGGCATCTTGACGCCGTTTACTGTTATGGTGCTTAATTTGGGCTGCAAACCGCGTATCATAACTTTTGATGCTTCACCTGCACTTCGTTGCACCGCAATACCCGGAAGCCGGCCAATTGCTTCTGCCGCATTCGCATCCGGTAATTCCTGAATACGGTCAGCAGATACTACATTCATAATTGAATTTGCTGTCAGCTGCTGGTTGATAGCTGCAATCTGTCCCTCACGCTGTGCGGAAACAATCACTTCTGTTCCTTCTAACACATCATAATCCATATTTACAGTTATCTGGGTTGTTTTGTTGGTCTGGACGGTCACATCAACAAATTCCTGCTTATATCCAATAAAAGTCACATCAAGGGTATAACTTCCAGGTTGTATTCTTGGGATAGAAAATTCACCTTCAATATTAGAGGCTGAACCTATCGCAGTGCCTTTAACCACTACATTGGCACCGGGTAGAGGTTCTCCTGTATCTTTATCAACAACAGTTCCCTTGATTCTACCAAAGTAACTAGATGGACGTTCATTCTGGGGTAACAAAGCAAGCATTCCACCATTGGTGATCTGTAAGGTGGTACCTGTATTTTTTAATATTGACAATAAAGCTTCCAAAGCATATACTTTATCCATTTTTATAGTTATTCTTTTCTGTAAGGGTATACCATTACTGGGATAATTGAAGGCAAGCTGTGTCTGGGTTGTAATTGAATCAAGAGCAGCTTCGAGAGGTTCGTTATCAATATCCAAAGATATTTTATTCAGTAAATTTGAAGGTATTTTTTGCCCTCCAAATTTCTCAAGCATTTCCCTGCTATAATCATGTTCTTCCTGCGCAAAAGATAATTGAAAAATCAACATCACCAGAAAGAAAATCATACTTTTGCTAAAGTGATTCATTAATTTAATACCTTATTTTTTTAATATTCTGAATTCGTTATCATTTCTCTCAACACGGGTATCGGTCAGTACAGCAATTAGCTCAATGATATCATCCATATTGATTCGTTTCAGATGAATTGTCAACTTTTTATCCAAAACAGATTCATCATCAACATAGAACTGATATCCATACCATCTTTCTAATTGGGCAACTACTTCTTTCAGACTGGCATTATGAAAATATTTTTCATTATTCATCCAGCTTGTATATTCCTGAATGTTGATGGTAACAGGTTCAGAGGGGATTCCATCAGCAGACAGAAAACTATATTTATTCTTTGACAAAAGAACAGAATCCGTTATGACTGAGCTATTTGAAAAGGCAACCAAACCGGATTCAACAGCTACTTCTACAGCATTAATATCTTCCCAGGCGCGGACATTGAATTTTGTTCCCAACACCTTGACCATTGCCTGGTTCGCATGCACATGAAATGGATGTTTAGGATCGCGGGCTACCTGAAAAAAGGCCTCACCCTTTAAATAGACCTCTCTTGTATCAGCAAATTCGGTGGGATATTTAAACTCACTGCCAGCATCCAATGTTACTTTTGAGCCATCACTCAGGGTTAGGGTCAACCGTTTACCTGTATCCACTTTGACTGTATTGTATGCCACAAGGTTTTGTGTCGGATTTTGATCGATTCGTGTGATGAGTTGGAAAGACGCAAACATTACTATCACAACCAGCATGACAAACGCAAAACCTTTTCCTGCTCTTGCAAAAGATGGAGAAACAAGCCAATCCATAAAACCTGCCTTGCTTCCTGTACGTTTCGGAGAATACTGCATTTCTGCCTGGGATGTAATCTTTTCCCATGCGGCATTCATGTTGATATTTAATTTTTGTTTTTTCTGGATATTCCAGATTTGTTTCATTGATTCAATTTCTTTTTTAAATTCCGGGTCCGCGTTCATCCATTGCTCAACCATTTGAATTTCCTTTAAGGAACATTCATTGGCCAGGTAGCGAAGAATGATTTGTCTCTTTCGTTTGAACATTAATTTACCCTTTAATAGACATCAAATGACATTTAGTAATGATTTACTCTACTATAATGATTCATCAAACAGGGCTTACCCTGACATGAAAATGAATTTTTTTTATTTTTTTTGAATTAAATTTGAGAAATGTTTTTGCGAAGAAACTGTAACGCGCGGAACATGTGTGTTTCAACCGTTTTAACGGATATTCCCAATATATCGGCAATCTCTACATAGGTCAATCCATCAAACCGGTTCATGCAGAAGATAAGACGTCCCTTTTCAGGCAGTTGATTGATAGCGTTCTCTATTGCGGATTCCAGTTCTTTAATAATCACATTATCATTGGGAGATTCAGACATCTCAATTTCCGAAGAAAGGCTTGTAAAATATTTGTTTCGGGTATTCCTGTCCCTAATGGCCCTGAGTGCGGTTTTCTTGATTGCCGAAAACAAGTAGATCTTTAGTGTTTTCTTTAACTTGATCTTTTGGCGGTTTTTCCAGATATTGACAAACACGTCCTGGGCGATGTTTTCTGCCGTATCTTGGTCCCCCACATAATAACAGGCATATTCTACCAGCGGTTCGTAATAATGCTCAAACATTTTTTTGAATTCTTTGGCATCATTGTTTGCTATTTTAAGAAAATCACACATCTAAGATATTAGCCAAAAAATTTAATATAATCAATCAAGATTTACACAGTTGACGATTGAAAACAGTAATAAACCTCAAGAAAAACAAATAAACTAGACCTATGCATTTTTTTACTAAAGACATTTGTATACATTTCGAATACATAAATGAGAATTAATAAGGAGGCCAATACTTTGGAGATATTTCAATAATTGAAAGGTTAAAAATAAATATATAAAAAAAGCCCTTAACTCTAGTAGAATTAAGGGCAGTATATGTGGGCCCACAGGGATTTGAACCCCGAACCTGCGGATTATGAGTCCGTTGCTCTAACCGTTGAGCTATGGGCCCTGTTAAGCAGTGATAAATATAACATTTTATTTTTTAAATGCAAATATTTATTTCATCGAGTAGCTTTTTTCTCCTTTTTTTTTACAATCGATCAATCATTTGCTTCATCAATTCAGCGAGATAATCACCAGACCAGGGACCATACCAGCTCATTAATTTTGTCTCGTATTCATCAAGATGATAATATTTAGAGGGTGTAACATAGCCCATATAACACCCATTAAAACTGGTTACTGTTGCTGTTTTTCCATGTTGAGCAGCATATTGTTTAACTTCCAGGGCCAGTTCGCCGCTAAATTCACCCGGACTGCCAATCATAATAAAATCATTCAATACAATAAACTGCAAATATGCATCGTACGGTTTAAAAAATCGTTTTGCAAACCACGGTGCCAGGCAAATATCATTATTGATTTTAATCTGTAATCGGGGCTTTGTTACTGGTACTCTTAGTACTTTTAAAACTGCTTGATTCGAATTAAATTTTGCCGGCAAATGATTCATCAAGCTGTCCGCAAGTCCCTCACCAATATATGATGCTTTATCAAACTTTTCTCCCTTGCCTTTATTACTATGACTTCCTAAACCTGCCGCAGCAAACAGACATGTTGCGTCCCATTCTGATTCAACCTTGCGTTCCATGTAACCTGGATAATCACCGCTAAATAGCATATTGCTTCCCGGTAAAACGGTGGCATGTGCTGAATAAGTTGCGAAAATAGAATTTTGTCCATTATCAGACTGGAATGCTGCAAAGATCAAATCAGCATCAATTTGTCCCTTATCACCAACTAGACGATTCCGAATAAATTCAGGTGCATGAACTGATTGTACGGTAAAGGATGATGGATGCAAATTTACCTTTGCACGGGAAACCGCAGCCAAAGTGCTATCGACAAGAATGTGAACAATGGTAGAATCAAACGGTCCTGAAAATTGTTCCTCAACAAAGCCACTTCCCCACCCTCCCGGTCCCGAGTGTGAATGTGTGGCAGTATAAAAAAACGATTCAGGTTCAACATTCAATGTTTGTTTTGCTTTTTCTTCAAACATTCTGGCTATTGGAGGGTGAAGTAAAAGTGCATCATAACCTACTATAAAGACATTCTGTGCTCCACTCTTTAACGCAATAATCCGTACATATAAACTATCATGCACTCCGGTTGAAGGTGTTCCTTTACGGTTACCAAAACCGGCCAAAGGCAAGCCAACCGGTGGTGTTAAACCAGCTTTGCCTGCGCCCATGTACAAAGTATCCGGTGTAGTATCAGGTTGATCTTTGACTATATCATCAAGCTGCCGGATTGTAGTTTCATAATAATTACTTTCCTGATATGGACGATAATCAATTCTTCTAAGGCATGCCGATAAAAAAAGTACAATAATTAAAAGCAGTACCAATACAATCCTGATAGAAATTTTGAATATTTTTTTCAACATACTTACTCCAACAGCCTAATCAATTAATCCATAATATCTTGCCATATAATACGGTAACAGATAAAAAGTTCCTTCCTGCTCCTGGAACCCTCCACCTTCAAAGGCGTGTAAAGCAAAGCCATCACGGTCCTGACGGACATGGCCGCGTTCATCAATGGGTAGAGCATAGCCATCATAATGCCAACCCATATCCGGAGATTGACCGGGAGTAGGATCAAAAACGACATCCAGACGATGCGTATTGTCCATGTCATACCCAATCAGATCCAACGGTAATAATGTCAGAGATTCAATGATATCATCATATCGGTAATCAGCATTACTGTATTGTCTGGCGGTAAAAGAAGCAAAGGGACCTGATTCAGGAAAAACCTGACCAGTTTCATACACACCCGTTTCAACTGTCTTTTTAAAATGATCTGTCATTGCTGCATAAAGTACATTCCATAATGCATTCTTTTGTTTACTGATATGCAGCCAGGCATTCTCTAAACTTTCTCTATACATTAATAATAATTCAGGATCCTCTTCATACTTTATCAAACCGTACATACTGGTTAGACACAGGTTATTATCCCAGGGAACCACATCTTCTGGAGGGAAAAACATTTTAGCCTGCATGGCGTTTATATGATAATTGTGTTCATCCATTAACATTTTGGCTGTATCTTTATATTTGTGATCTCCGGTCACATGATAAGCCACATTTAAAAATGACAACATCATCATTGAATTCAAACCGCGTTGGTCCCATCCTCTTTCCGAGTTTACAAATTCCGGGGAAAAGTCTGCCCAGCGTGTAGGCTTGCCATCATGATCGCGTAATAAAAATCCATTGCGTATAAGGTGATCAGTTACATCTTTAACAACTTTTCTTACCATCTCTTTTTCATGCTCTGTTTCTGCCGCAAGATCATAAAACAATGCATAAAAGAAATAATGTCCTGCAAGTTCGTCTGAGCTGGTATCACATTTCCATAGATATTTACCGTCTTTACTTTTTACAAATCGTGGTAAGATCTGTTTCCAGAAAGGATCACGTTCCAATCGTTTTTTATTATAAGCATCATTATAAATTTCATTTACAGGATCGGGCCAATCCACAGGAATGATTACACGGGCCGGGAATCCTGATTCATGTGTAATTTCCGTCAACCACTTACAGGCCATAAAACTGCGCAGTGCCAATTCACGCGCCTGCTTGTCTCCCGTAACCGCATAACGGAATACCTGTGCGGCTCCATACTTTGCAGTATAAGTTCCATCATTGTCAGAAATATCAAGTCGGTATGGTTCTTTTTGATATTGCTCAAACAATTTATTCTGACAAATAAAGCCATCACGATTGTGACGTGTTTCTACCTGATCTGTAAAATAATCAGCTTTTTGCTCATAACTCAGTTCAGCAAAGTAAATCTTGCTAACACCATTATTGGTAGCAATCCATGCCGCTCCTTTTTCATCAATAACAATATCATTTACATGATCATCAGGCAGCCAGCGTCTGCTGAATCGATATCTGAAGGATTTGCCATCCGATCGAACAACGCCACTTTCAGTTCCAAACCAGACATTCCCTCGTTTATCAGCTGTAATACAAGTAAACTGTTTCACGGGTAATCCTTCTGAACCGGTATAAAGTGTCCAGGCACCATTTTCCAGAACTCCTGCTCCCTGTTTTGAACCAAACCAGAGTCGATTGTTAGAATCTATTCCCAAAACAGTTACATGATTTAAACTCCAACTAAACTTTTCATCAAAAGGGTATACTTTTGCCCAGTTATTATTTTCAAAAACAAATAATCCTTTTTCAGTTCCCACAAACATCTTATTATTAAATTCAACATTTGAAAGGATTTGCCCGTACTCTTTTGGAAAGTTGATATCTTTATTATCTACATCAATATCAACTTTATCTGTACAGGTAACCCAGTCTTTACCATCAAACACAAAATTCCCATTAGACGTAATAGCAATGGGATTGCCATTATTTTTTAAAACAATTTGATTAACAATCGTTGCAGGAAAAGTTTTTCCTGTATAGATCTCGCTCGATTCCTGTAAAAAAGTATCCGTACTTTTAACATTTGCATAGATGAATGAGGTAAAAATTAGCAGCAGTAGTATTATCTTTTTCATATTCAATCCATTAAATTATTATTTGATTATCATTATTATCGACTTTATCATTCAAAGTAGATTTAATTTTATTCATATCATGATTCAGCATTTTTAAAAACAAAGCAGCATCTGAACTGTGTAAAATAATATTCAAACCTTCTTTACCCCATTTCATTTGATATTCCGGACCTTCAGACAAGTGCATACCAATACCCAAATCACGTTTTTGACATTCCCGGATGATTTGTGAAACTGCTTTTTCAAATACAGGACTTTTATATTCCTCAGGCACTTCCAAACTGCATGATAAATCATGTGGACCAATAATTACTCCGTCTAAACCAGGTACATCAAGTAATTCTGGCAGAACATCAAGAGCAGGTTTACTTTCAATATTTATAAATAACAAATTGTTTTTACAACGGTCATCAACATATGCTTTTAATTTACTATCAATGGACTGAGGGTTATCTAATATTTGCTGCAATTTTTTTCCTTTTAATGGTCTGTATTTAACAGCACCTACAAGATTTTTAACCTGCTCAACAGTTTCTACATATGGGGCCAAAAGTCCCATAGCACCACCATCTAAAACATTAGTTGCAAGATCAGGTAACGGTGAAGGAATTCTCACAATAGGTAAAATTCCCATAGATTTATAAACATTACACATAGCAGTCAAGGGTTGTTTATCTACAATTATATGTTCGGTATCTAGAAAAACAAAATCAAGTTTTGCTTTTTCAATAATTACAGGCCACATGGGTGCCATTGAAGTTACAGCTGTACCATAAACCCGGCCGGTTTGAAATTTATTCTTAAATTCTAATGTGTTCAATTTTTGCCTCGTTAATTATTTTGAAATTTATTATTAAATAATACTTAAATTATTATCTTTGATCAAGTAAAAAGAAATATCAAAATTATTATATTATTTTTACATTTTTTTAATTCTTTAATTGTATTTAAATGTAAAAAATTATATATTCATTTTTGGCATTTTTGATAGTTTTTTTTGGCGTAAATACGAAAAATACTAAATACCTGTTGATTTTTTTCTTGTATTTATTTACTTTTATTCGAATTTAACGTTGCTAATGAAAGAATTTGTTATCATCTGCAATAAATAGCCTAAATAAAATTACCTGAAATAATTTCAATAAATTTTAAAATTTATGAAATTTCGATATTTTTTTAATTGTTTTTAAAAGTAAATAAAATTTATCAAATATATGGATCATAGGTAGTTTATCATGAAAAATAGAAAATTTTATCTTCATAGAGTGCTATTACTATAACATAAATAACTCACAAATTCATTATTTCTTACTTGAAGGAAGGAAGGAGAAAAATGAAGACACCTTGGGACACGTTGAGTCAACTTGAATTGATCGGGCACTCACCAGAAATGAACCATCTGCGCAGTTACCTGCCATCCATCGCCAAAAGCGATGAAAATGTAACCGTATATGGTGAAGCTGGTACCGAAAAATTGTTGGCTACAAAAATCTTGTTTGAAAGCAGTCACAGAAAAGAGAAACCTCTGCTTTTCAGCAATGCTAACAATCTGAACAATCACTATGAAGAGGAAGTGATTGAACCGTTTTTAGCTTTGCGAAAAAAACCGGATTCTCCACTGCTGGGAACATTGATCATTGAAAATCTTGAATACCTGAATGAGGAAACTCAGGCCAAACTCTTATTATTGGCCAACAAAGGTGTACTAGAGTTGGAAAACGAATCTATTGCCACCGACATCAGAATCGTTACAACAGCTCATCCCAATTTAATCAATGATCTTAAAAACAGTAAATTCAGTGCCGAATTGTTTTTAGCATTGACAGCTGTATCTTTGAAAATTCCACCACTTCGTGACAGACGTCAGGATATTCCCCTGTTGTTTGAGCACTATTTGAAAAAACAGTGTGAAGAATTATCAAAACCCATTCCTACAGTGGATTTTGAGGTCTTTAATCATCTGATGAAGCATGAATGGCAAGGCAATGTAAAAGAACTGGAAAACATAATCCGTACAATGTTATTAACTTCACCGGAAGGTGAACTTTTAACAGACTCTTTGCCTTTTGAAGTTGAAAACTTGTACTTTAGCCGGATTAAAATACAGGACTTGCATTCTGCAGTGGATCAATTGGAAAAAGAACTGATCCAAAAAGCACTACGTAAATTTGCAGGTAATCAAAGCAAAGCAGCCAAAGTGCTTGAATTATCAGAACCCAATCTCAGATACAAAATGAAAAAACTCAAAATCAATAAAAAAGATTATGCTTTCGGCAAGTAAAGTGAATCTAGAAAAAAAGGGAGACATAGTCTCCCTTTTTTCATTTCAATCTTTTCTCTCTATCCCCAACAGTTTAAAACTATCCCCTTTTGGTTCAAGATAAACCTTGACATATTTATCAAAACTGGAATCGAGATTTTTATTTCGCATTTCTATTTCTACCTGTTTGTTACCATTTGCTACATCAATGTTTGATAAAAACTCATATATAGGAACATTTGGTGTATCTACTATCTTTTCTTTTACCAGTGTTTGATCACCATATTTAATTGAAAAAGAGTATTGACAGTCTTTAGCATCCCACAAACCATCCTTGACGCCCATGTCTGTAAATGACAATACTGCTTTATTTGTTTTGCCATTGATTTCAAAAAAATCAAGCGGGCATACCTGATTGTACCAATACATTCCTGATTTATCACGACGTTCTTTTAAAATTTTATAAATATATTCACGAACTTTCGGATCTGAATATTTACCCGTTTCAATTGCGGCTTTTAACTGTTCATCTGTAATGGACATTACCAATTTGGCTCCCCAATATCCATCACAATTGGTCATATTTGCAAATGCCGGATTAGGGAAATTGGGACGTGTATCTGACGGATCAAAATCCCAGGCATCAAACAATCCAATTGCAGGATTAAATGGTGGATCCAGTTTTTCCCAATTTTTAACAACCAAACCTAACGTTATTACGTTAGCAGCCATAACTTGAAAATCAAGATCGAATTCGTGACCTTTGTAGGGATCCTGCGGCGCAAAAGCAGCACTGCCCAAAGTAGAACCAAAATCAATCAAATAATGTTTTAGATGCCCTTTTCCCTTTTCTCCCACATATGTATCCAGGTTATTTCCCGCTTTGGTATCAAAATGTTTTAGCCATGAACAAGGCACTTCCAAGCCGCGCAATTCTCTGCGATGTTCATGTGGAATAATGTCGTTAGGATCATCCTTGCGGGTCTTTTCGTAACGGAATCCACCTACCGGTCTTCCCTCAACATATTTGCTGGCAAGAGCGCGAATCTTACCATTAGGAAGGAATTCAATACGGGTTAAAATTTCTTTAACATCGTTTTCGTTCATTTTCCGCTTGCGGCCTTTTTCATCAACCAACGTTACATCATCACCCAAAACCAACATGGACGGATCAAAAATGGTAATGTAATTCTCGGGAACATTGTACCCCATACCATAGAACAATTTTGTTACGACAACTTCTGCCCCGGTAGCTAATTCTGAATATCCGGGAGGATCAAACTTGATTACAAAAGTTCCGCCTCTTTTGTCTTTGATTGTAAATCCGGGAGTAATACCTTCTGCTTTTGCACGGATAATGAGCCATGTACCTGTAGTATCCGGACCATATTCAGTATCAGGACCTTTGGCAAAGGATTCAATTGACATTTTATTTTCAGCGTTACGATTGGTAAACCAGGTTGAATTGTCTACACCATCAAATGCATTTAAATTCATGGCCTGTTTTGGATTATTAGTCAAGCTTCTAATATACCCCGCTATATCAAACAATTTTTCAAATGCCATTGTAAACGTTTGACTATATCCATCATGCAGATAATCAATTTTAACCTCTTCTGGCCTGGGTATGGGCAACGTATCTGCAGGCATAGGTTCAGGGGGTATATATTCTGCATAAACAAAAGTACTAACAAGTAACACTGCCAGTATGTAAAATCTATTGAGACAAGTTGATTTCATAAACAACCCTCTAGTTTAACACATAATAAAGTCTAACACCATCGTCACTAAAACCTGTATAAAACTGCATCATTAAAGAGTTTGAATTATAAAATCTTAATCCAAAGCCCCAGGTTGTATGATAATTTTCTGCAATATTATCTTTAATATCTGGCGCAACTTTACCGGAATCCACAAACAGCACCATATCCAAACTACCAGCTTCACGTCCTGGGCGGTATCGTTTTAAAATCGGGAACCGATATTCTACAGAGCCCAACAATTTATCTTTTTCACGAAAACGCCCTCTCTCGTAACCACGAATAGTTGTGCGTTCACCCAGTTCTGCAAGATAATAAAATGGAATATCTCCACCATCATATGAAGTTGTAATTTGACCCGCGGCACGAAAAGCCAGTACACGATTATAGAATAAATGAAAATATTTTGTTACATCCGCAGTTCCCCGGTAAAAGCCGTATTGGCTTCCATCTGTTTGCTTAAACAATCCACCATTCAAATAGAGTTCCCAACCACTTGATGGATTTCCTACAGCATTTCGGGAATCATGCTTAAATTTTAATTCACCATGAATTATTCTGGTCTTGTCAAAAACATCGGTTACAGGTACATAATTATTACTAAACCTTGAATAGACAGTTGAAAACAAATAATCGTCTTCTCCTTTTTCATAATTATCATTATCTTCCTCAGAAACCTGATTTTGCTCCCAACCGCTGTGAAAAGTTAATGCATTATATTTACCCAGATCAACTCCAAGTTCAATATTGGCCTGATATTGTTTTAACAAAAAATGTGATTCAAAATCATAATCAAGATTGTTCCCAATACCAAAAAAAGGCTCGTCAGTATATTTAAAAAACATTGCAGACAGTGAAGTATTGACAGGTCCAATCAATTTCAAATCATTAAAATACAATTGAAAGGACTGACGAGCACTTGCCCACACAGTTGCTGTAATTTGCAAATCTGTTCCATGCTGTATCAGATCCTTTTGATAAAAATTCAAACCCGCACCCGTTCTGGCTTCATAAGTAGGAAAGACACCACGTTTACCATCATCCGAAGTCAAAAAATCGACGGTCTTTTCAATAACTTTGGTTTCTGTAATAGCATAACTGACTGGCACCAAAGTAGCATCAAGCGCCCAAACCGGCAAAAGACAGATGTAACCAGGGATATTGACAATATACTCCCAGGTATCACGGCCTTTACGCTTTTCCGGATATTCATTTTTTTCATTGTTATCAGAACTACTTTCCTGAGCAAATGTCTGAAAAAACAATGAAATGACTAGCAAAATTATCAAGTTTTTGATTTTCATGAACTCCTCTAGGTATGTTTGTTGTCAATATAAAACTTTATGCTTTAAAATCAATCCTTAATTGCAAAAAAATAAATCTTAATCTTATCTTGGCAATCTATAATTAGCTTCAAGAGAATCCGCAAATTTTTCATCTGTAAAAAATTGTTCAACACGATATCGCCCAGCTTTTCCAAACATGGATCGTTTTTTGGAATTAAGAACAAGTTTCAACAACGCAGTTGCCAGAGCATTGGCATCACGGGGAGGAACAAGCAAGCCGGTTTCATTTGGAACGACAATATCCCCAACACCTCCACTATTACAGGCAACCACTGGCAGATTCATAGCCATTGCCTCAAGTAAAACATTCCCAAAAGATTCTTCATGTGACGGAAACGCCAGGATATCCATAGCAGATAACATATTGGGAATGTCTTTACGAAATCCGGTAAATAACAATTCGTTTTGCTGAAATAATTGTTCAGCAAGTTTTTTAATTCGATTGCCATAATCATCTTCACCAAAACTGGCCTCTCCTACAATCATAAATCGTAATGGTAATGGATAGATTTGCTTTATCTGACTTGCTGCATGAAAAAACTCTTCATGTCCTTTTCCCGGACTCATTCTTCCAATGATCCCAATAACCATTTCATCGGGAGCAATGCCTAATTCTTTGCGTATAGCTGTCTTTTCATATTTTTCAGGACTATAATGATCCGGATTTATTGCGTTGTGCATTAATTGAACATCATCATCTGAAACCGGGCACGTATTCAACACACTGGTACGGATATAATTAGATATAGCAAAGATTTTACTTATCCGGTTATACAAGTAACGATGCAATGGATCCGTCTTTTTAACCCCACTTGCCATACGTTTGGTTAGAAACAATCTGGCCTTGCTGCCAGATAGATGTAATGCCGGAACCAATAGCCATAAATCATGAGACAAATGAGTATGTACTACATCCGGTTTTGTTTTACGGAGAAAACGGATCAACCTTGCCAAATGGTGCACAGCCCTGCTATTTTTAAACACAAGTACAGTCTCTATTCCCGCAATTTGAGACTCTTTTTCCAGCGTTGAATCCTCTGTGCAAAAGATAATGGACTGATGTCCACGATCACGCATTAATCGTGCAATTTTTAAAGTTTGCATTTCAAGTCCACCCCAGGAACTGGAACCACAGCTTTGTACAATAATCATATTATTTCTTTTTAGATAAAATTTACCAGATTATTATGAATTGATAATAAATATGTTATTAAATGAATATGAAAACAATTTAAAATCAATTTCACATTCCCATAATACCACTTGAACATTAAAATACTATTTTTTCAATGTAAATCAAATATTTATTGAACAGTAAACTCGATATTACTGAATAAAAACAACTAAAATTTCATTAATTATTCTTTTTCATATAAAACAAATCTAACCCTAACTATTACATATTTAGAATCTATTTATCAGGTTCATTATAGTTCCTGATAAACCAGAGAAATGACAATTACTATGAGCCATTAAAATCATTTATATTCTTAATAGTAATACTTATTAAGAAATATAATCCTTTCCATAATGGTTAAATGTTTGTAAATTCTTTGATCACAATTGAGGACATGATGAAATTTTTATTACGTTTATTAAAGTATATTTTTCTGCCCATTGGTTGGATTTTACTCATAATTTTAATTTTTAATGGAATTTTGTACCTCTGGTGCCCCATATACAACTTTGAAGAACCAGCACCTTTTAGTGGTGCCAACTGGTTCAATCCTTATAAAACTCTGGAACCAAACTGGTACAAAGCCAACTTTCAGGTCCAATCTAATGCCTGGGCTGGTACAACTGACGGCAAAGATGGCACATTAGAAGTATATAACAAATATAAAGAATTAGGTTATGATATAATATCCATTTCAGATTATCAAAAAATCAATCGTTTTAAAGGTATTGACACCAATGTACTCCCTGTATATGAACATGGTTACAATGCATTCAAAAGACATCATGTAATGATTGGTGCGGAAAAAGTAGAATGGCGTGATTATCTGTTATGGCAAACCCATAGCAACATGCAGAACATGATCAATACTCTTCGTCCGCAAACACCTTTTTTATTACTTGCGCATCCACGTCTAAGAAACAGTATAACTCCTGAAAATGCACGAATATTATCCAATTACGATGCCCTTGAGGTATTGAACCATTACCGAAATTCCAGTAATGTGTGGGATGCCGCCTTGTCTGCCGGAAAACGTGCATGGCTCATTGGTGATGATGATTCACACAAGATCAGTGATCCTAACCAAACCGGGGTTATTTGGACTATGATTAACGCACCGGACAAAAGCAATAAAGAGATATTATCAGCACTAAAATCCGGGCATATGTATGGTGTTGTGGGACGTAATGCAGAGAATAAAAACTTTTTGTCATCTGTATCTATAAACGGAGACACATTAACTATTGCCTGTACAGATACTGCAGATGTAATTCGTTTTATTGGTCAAGATGGGGCTGAAAAACAGGAAACAGAAAACAACAAGCTGGCAAATTATCTTTTAAAATCAGACGACACCTATATCAGAACAGAGATATTGAACGGCAAAACACGAATGTATCTCAATCCTGTTTATAGATATGATTCATCCCCTGATTTTAAAAATACATTTCAAATTAACTGGACATTGACCTGGCTGCAAAGGATAGCAGGTATAGGATTGATCGTAGCTTTTCTGTTTTGGCAAGTCAAACGTAAAAAAAAGAATTAATAAACATTTTCCCCCGGCTCGTTATTACAGTCCTGTTCTACATTAGACTTTTCTTGACAGGACAATGGATTCATTTGTTCAATTTCCTGTATTATCGAGTCCAAATTTTCTACGGAAATATAACGAGAAATCAAATTTGCTATTCTTTTTGACTTTTCCTGCTCCAGATTCTTGAGCAAAGCAAATTGCATTAATCCATTTTCAATTTCTCTTCTACCGGACTGAATAAAGCCTTTGTTTTTGCCCTGCCACTTTTTCAATTGCGAAAACAGAGATGTTAGTCCCTCGCTCAACAGCAAACATAATATGCCGTCAAAACATATATCCCGTTTCGCGGGATCAACAGGTGCTTCATATTTACACCGTTCAAAAATGGATTCTAATACTGGTGATTGCATCCTTTACCTAACAATTTTTTATCAAACATACTTTATTATTTGTTCAATTTCATACAAGGCTTTATGTTCCAACTCTACAACAGTTTGCAGTGTTTCCGCCTGTTCTTTACGCATTACTGGGCGCCATTCCTGTCCTTGTTTAATTTGCCATTTCAGTAATACATGGGGAAAAGCATTCCGCAAAATTTTGACAATTTCTTCATATAAAGCAACCGCATTCATTATATGTATCTGTTGATTTGTTCCAGTATCATCAACAAAATCTTTAAAATATTCTGCCGCACTTTTACGTGCATCTACCAGAGAATGATAAATGTGAGCATTCGCATTACACAAGTCTGCAATACCATATTCATTAATTAATTCATTAATTTTTTCCTCATTCAACAGATCAGATATCCAATGATCAAATGCTTCAAAGCCGCAATAATACTCGTTTATTTTTTCATGATAAGCAATTTCGACAGCCCGCTTCAGGGTTGGAAGAAACAATTCATCCTGATTATAATGAGGCACATTATCAAAAACAGTTAACAAGCCAGGGATCTTGATGAGCAAGCGAGTTGAAACCATATCAGGTTCTCCGCCCTTGCTGCTATAAGGTTCGCGCAACAAAACTGCGGTATCATTCTGGTTTTGTATATATCCCACAATTAAACCAGTTTCAAAGCTACTGGCTACAACCGGTATACCCGCATCAATATTTTTGATAACAACCTGCTCAAGATCGTTTTTCTGTGTTTTTTCCAAATCAAAATTATGAATGGATTCATCAAGTCCTAACTCTTTTAACACAGTTTGAGTACAGTTAAAACCACAATCGGGATGAGGTGAACTGGGGCACCATTGTGGATGTAATTGAAACCGGAATGCGGCCCCGGAAACAGCCATGAGCGTACTGTAATCAAGTGATGATCCCAGCGTTTTCAAAGTTATTGCAAAGGATTTAAAAACAGTATTGGGTTGATGAGGTTTTTGAGGATACATGTCATCAATATCTAACCATACATGATCATTTTTTCGAATTACGTTGATTTTCATGGAATTCACCTTGCTGTTATCTAAACACAACAACAAATTTTAAAACCTTAATAATCCAAAAACAATATCAAGCAGATTAGAACACGTATAACATCAAATAAACAATCACGCCACTGACAGATACATACATCCATACCGGCCAAACCCATCTGGCCAGTTTTTTATGCTTATCAAACTTTTGGCGAAGGGCAAAAAACACCAGAAATAAGATAAACGGAGTCATAATGGCGGCCAAAAGAATATGCGGTACCAGAATTAAAAAATACAGGGTTCGGGTCCAGTCATAATGCGGATAAGGATTGGAACCAACCTGTGCATGATAAATCAGATAAGAGGTTAAAAACAGTGCTGATGTAATCAATGCCGCTATCATAAACTTTTTATGTACATCGGCACGACCTTTTTTAATATTTATAAATCCAAACAACAAAAAAACTGCACTGATTGAATTCAACAGAGCATTAAGAGTTGGCAGATCCTTGATTGTCATGGCAGCTTCCTCCCCAGTGCATTCACCTGGGTTTTAACCAATGGCAAGATTCCATCCGTCATAGCATCATAATACGCGCGAATATTTCCATTCTCATCAATCAATACAAATTTTGTGCTGTGGCCCATGGGTAAATTATCTGCCGGAAGCATGAATACTTTTTCAGAAACCCGTATAACCTCATCAATGGGACCTCGTAAAAAGGTCCACCTGTTGTCAGTAACTCCATGTGATTTTGCATAATCCTGCAAAACCTGGGGAGTATCGCGCACAGGATCCACAGTTATAGAGATAAAACCAACTTTATCTGTGTGTTCATAATATTTGTACAACTCGGACATTTTGGAAGACATGACAGGACATGCATTTTTGCAATTGGTAAAAATAAAATCCAACAGATACAAACGTCCTGTTATCTGTAAAGAATGCAAAGAATCTCCGGTGCTGGTTTTGAAACCAAAATCCGTGACCTTGCCAAGTACAGGTAATTCTTCTCTTGATTTATTTGCTTTATCTATTGCAAAAGCAGCAATAAAGACGAGTAACATGAGAAGAATTAATCCATAAATTAACACTTTGGGTGTGCTGTCGTTATCCATTCAACTGGCCCTCCCCTTTTCGTATCGTCGTATATAAAATCAACAGTGCTCCAATCAACAAACTTGCTAACCACAAATGGAACAATTGTAATAGAGAAGGCAACCCCGCCATTACGAGAGCTAGTCCCAAAACAATTTGTAATAATAAAATAACAATCATAGCCCATGCAGTTTGTATAACAATAACAGGGGCATTTTTTGAGAATTTTAATATCGCAAAGCCCAATACCCATGCACCAAAAGCAACCATACCTCCCAGGGTCATGTGCAAATCATCAACACCACCAATCTGGGCCAGCCATTCTGTTGCTTTATCAAGCGGGAAATGTTCCCGCACCTGCTCCAGTGCACCACGTACCTGAGTACCCAAAAGAACCTGCACAATAGAGATCAACCATACAAATACTACTCCCCAATGTATGCCATTGATATATTTTGCCCGTTTTACCTCTTCCGGATTACTGATAAAGTGTGCCTGCATGTAAACATAGATCAACAGACTGATTATAATAAAAGCAATAACCATATGAACCGTTACAATCATGGGTGCCAACTCGGATGCAACTACCCGACTTCCCTGCCATCCCTGATATGCAACCAATAAAGCAGAAGCTATGGACGGGATAAGAATGCTTTTATTTTTCCGAAAATGAATGATTGCCAGGACGGCGGTTATTGCAATCAACAAACCAACAGTCATACCAACCAATCGATTGATATATTCTATCCAGGCTAATGTGATATTGAATGTTAAAGGGTTGAATTCAGGCGGAACCTGACTCATATGCAGAGGAGGAATCCAGCTTCCAAAACACTTGGGCCAATCAGGGCATCCCAATCCTGCACCGGAAACACGAACCAAACCACCTACAAAGATAACCAGATAGGTAAAAAAGATGGACAATAATGAAAACTTTTTAAACGCACGCACGTGACCTCCCTCTATTTTATGCGTTATTAATGGTGTTCTCCCGCTGTTGAATCGACCGGCATATTTTCATACATTTTGGCATTCTTGTTAATAGGACCATCGGTAATATCATACAAATCTGCCCGGCGGAGTGTATCAAACATTGTTAGCGTAATAAAGACACCCACCATAATCAGTGATATTGAAAAAACAAATAAATTGATCTTTTTATCGTACAGCAAATGCATAAAGAATAAAGCTACCAAAAGCGCTTTAAACGTCGCAATTCCCACAGCCACAAGCGCGTTCCACCCGCCAAGATCAACAAATGAAACCGCAACTGTTATTGCTGTAAGAAACATCAATGCTGCTGCCACTCCCAGGTACACTTTTAGGGGCAGAATATGTTCTTTGTGTTTTTCACTCATATGCTTTACCCTATCAAATATAATAAAGGAAACAGATATATCCAGACCAGATCAACCAAATGCCAGTAAAGTCCAGCCATTTCAACAGGTGTGTAGTATTCTGCCGAAAAGTTATTATTGATCATTTTTACCAATACCCAAACCAGTACAATCATACCCGCTATGATATGTATACCATGCAAACCGGTCATGGCAAAATAAATACTAAAAAATATATGTGGATTACTACCTTCAACTCCGTTAAAGGTATAATATTTTCCCGGAAGCTGTCCCAAATGAAATTTATGACTGTACTCGAAATATTTGACAATCAAAAAGATACTTGCAAAAATCAAGGTTGAGACCAAAAACAGGATTGCTTTCTTTTTATCATTAACCTGAATAAAACGGATAGATAACGCCATGGTTAATGAACTGGTAATGAGTACAACCGTATTCAAGGTTCCCAATTGCACATTTAAAAACTTGTGCGCATTATAAAACATATCCGGGTGCCAGGCCCTATACACAGAATAGGCACAAAACAAACCGCCAAACAGCAAAATCTCTGTAAGCAGGAAAATCCACATACCCAGTTTGGCAGAATCTCTTTGCTGTTCCACAGTACTGAAATGATGTGCAAGGAATTCAGGTCTGTTAGCTGCATGATCACTCATATTACTAATCCCTTTCTACAAGAATTTTGTCATAATCATACGGGCCGTGTTCAATCTTGGGAATTTCATCAAAATTGTGGTGCGGCGGTGGTGAAGGTGTTGTCCACTCTAGTGTCAAAGCACCCCATGGATTTTTCCCTGCTTTTTTTCCTTTGAATAATGAATGGATCATGTAATACCCCATCAACAAAAATCCTGCGGCCATAATCCACGAACCAAATGAAGAGAATGCATGTAATGGCTGGTATTGATCGAGGTAATTGTAATACCGACGCGGCATACCCTGAGTACCCAGAATAAACTGTGTAAAAAAAGTCACATTAAAACCGATAAAAACCAGAAATGCCGAGATTTGTGCCAATCGTTCATTATACATTCTTCCCCATATTTTAGGCCACCAGTAATGCAAACCTGCAAGAAAAGCCATTACCGTACCCCCTACCATGACATAGTGAAAGTGGGCTACAACAAAATAGGTGTCATGTAAATGCACATCAAGAGCAAGTGCTCCTAAAAAGATACCGGTCAAACCACCAATTGTAAAGAGAAACAGAAAACTCAATGTATAGATCATGGGAGCTTCAAGAGATATCTGTCCCTTATACATGGTTGCCAGCCAGTTAAAAGTTTTAATGCCAGACGGTATACCCACAAGAAATGTAAGAAAAGAAAAGATCATTGCGGCAATCTCTGACTGACCACTGGTAAACATGTGGTGTCCCCATACCAGGAAACTGACAAACGCAATTGCCAGACTGGAAAAAGCAATGGCTTTATAGCCAAAAATCTTTTTGCGGGAAAAGACGGTTATGGTCTCACTGATAATTCCCATACCGGGCAATATCATAATATATACTGCCGGATGTGAGTAGAACCAGAAAAAATGCTGATACAAAACCGGATCACCACCCATTGCCGGATCAAAAATACCAATTCCCAAAGTCCGTTCAAGGATCAACAGTACCAAAGTAATAGCCAATACAGGTGTGGCCAAAACCTGAATAATAGCAGTTGCATACAGTCCCCAAATAAACAAGGGTTGATTAAACCAGGTCATACCCGGTGCACGCAATTTATGAACGGTAACAATAAAGTTAATACCGGTAAAGATTGAAGAAAATCCAAGAATAAATACACCCAATGTCATCGAAATCACGGATGTTGTGGATTCCGTAGAGTAGGGCGTGTAAAAGGTCCATCCTGTATCAACCGCGCCGGTAATAATGGAATAAATTGCAAACAGAGAACCAAATACGTATACATAAAAAGACGCAAGATTCAATTTAGGAAAGGCGACATCTTTGGCGCCTAGCATTAGGGGCAATACAAAATTCCCCAGTGCCGCGGGAATTGCCGGTATAATGAAAAGGAAAATCATAATTGCACCGTGCAAGGTAAAGAACTGGTTATATGTATCTGCACCTACAATGGTTTCAGCTGGGGTCAGCAATTCAAGACGGATGAGAATTGCAAAAACTCCGCCTATAAAAAAGAAAAACATGACAGCAAACAGATACATCAATCCGATGCGCTTATGATCCAATGTAAAGAGCCACGACTTTATCCCTTTGGGATAGGTTAAATAGCTTTCATACGTTTCACTCATTCTCTACTCTTCCTGCAATGATTTCATATACTCTATTAACGCGTCAATTTCGCGTTCTTTTAATAATCCCTGATAAGATGGCATAACAGGTTGGAACCCTTGTGCAACATGCGCCATAGGCTTTAATATCGATTCACGGATATAATTTTCATCAACCAGTACTTGCTGTCCATCTTCCATGGTTTGCATACTGCCAAAGCGCCCTTTAAAACTCGGTCCAACCTTTGGTAATCCATCAACGGTATGACAGGTTATACATGCTTTGGATGAAAACAGTTTTGCTCCCAATTCGGGCAAAGGCATATCATCGCCGCCAATAGACTGCTGTTCAAGCCATTCATTATATTCGCGTTCATTTAAAACACGTACCTTGCCAATCATATCCGAATGCGATGTTCCACAATACTCGGCGCAAAACAAGTCAAATTCTCCGGTATGATTAGCCTGAAACCAGGTTACCGAATATCGGTTTGGCAGCACATCCATTTTAACACGGAAACCGGGCACATAAAAGCTGTGAATCACATCGGTAGACGACATGGTCAACTGTACCGGTTTATCGACGGGTACCACAAGCTCGTTCAAACTATTTACACCGGCTTTGGTATAATCAAAAGTCCAGAACCATTTTTGCGCAGTAACTTTGATATCAATGGCATCTTGAGGTACAATGTGCATTTTTAAAAAAGTTTTAAATCCCCAGAAAAAGACAATAAACACCAATACAAGAGGTATTAAAGTCCAAATAACTTCAAGTTTTGTATTATGAGATGGGCCGGTAGACAGCCTCAACTGCCCTCGACGCCGATATCGCAATACAAAAAACAAGGACAATGAAACAACAAGTAAAAAAAACACAATAGAAGCATACAAGACAAAATTGAACAAAGCATCTACGTCACCCGAAATCGTAGAACTTTGTGGAGGTAAAAATAACGTTCCGGTTGTATCATTTTCCATATTTCATCAACACCTATATATTTTTTCTTTTCCCAATCGTTTGTTGGTCCAAAGCAGACCTAAAAACAGCCCCAATATGATAACCGTTGCAACGCCTCCGAGCCGCATCACATTACTGGCCATTACTACATATCCCTTTGATTCGGGATCATAATGAAAACAGTATAACAAAATTTTATCCAAAGAATTTCCAATTTTTCCCTGTGATGCCTCTAAAAGACTTATTTTGTAGTCATTTGGCTTGAATTGTATGCCATAAAGGTACCTTGAAATGATTCCTTTTTCAGTCAAAACATGTAAAACAGCCGGATGTGCATATTGTTCTTGTTCTTTTTCTTTATCATAATAATATTCAAAACCCAAAGCGTCTGCCAATTGCATTACCTGATCTTCTCTGCTGGTAAAAAATATCCATCCATCGGCATTGGCTTTTTCTCCCAGTGATGCTACATAATTCTTTTTCTTTGCTGCTGCGAGCTGATAGGTTTCTGATGGATCAATACTAATGGTAAGGATTGTATAATCCTCACCAGGGTTCAGTGATACAACCTGAGCAACTTCTGAGGTTCCATTTAAAACCAAACTGCATAACATGGGACAATTGTAATAAGCCAATATTAAAATAACAGGTTTACCTTGATTGAAATATTTTGCCAATTTTACCGTATCGCCAAGATCATTCGTAAATTCAAGGTCAAGAGGAATTTGTTCGCCGGAATGTTCGGTAATATTAATTTTTTGCAGTTCAGGGGGAGAGTAATTAGCAACCTGTCCGAATATCAAGGTTGACAGAAATATTGTAACCAGAAAAAAAGCTTTAAAATGTTTACACATTATCCATCTTTTATTTGCTTTTGAAACGCCTCTTCAGCCTCTAACTTCATGGCGCGCTCAATAGGTATCTGATAAACACCTTTTTCAGCATCCAGAATTTTGTACGAATTTAATGTACTGGCTTCCCTGGCGTGCAGATCCCGCAGTTCGGGTGATTCAACACTCAAGACTGACTGGTAAATCTGCTCTTCCTTTGATGATATGAACATTTCATTCATCACGACAATAACTAAAACTACGACAACCAGTATAACAAAGGCTGTTACAAAGACATTCCTAATATTCACATCAGAGGTTTCATATTCTGCCGTCATGCCGTTTTTTCCCTGCTCAGACATTATCTTGTACTCCTATTGATTTACCATATGTATTGAATCGTTTAATTTAGGATCACCGATGGGTAAAATAGCATGTTTGCGCAATCGGTAAAAGAATAATCCTATAAAAAGGCCGCCAATACCCAACATGGTTACCAGATCAATCCAGGAAAGTTGTATTCCATGAGGATGTAATGTAGGTACAGCCAACCAATACATATCAAGCCAGTGCATTAACAACAGCCAGATTGCCATTGCTGAAAGGATCAAATTACTTCGTTTAGAAGCACGTATCATTAATATTAAAAAAGGCACCACAAAATGTCCCCACACCAAAAGCTGACTGGCAAACTTCCATGATCCTTCCCATCGATGAATAAACCAAACTGTTTCTTCAGGTATATTGGCATACCAGATTAAAAAATATTGAGAAAATGCCATATACGCCCAAAACACCATATAGGTAAACAAGAGCTTGCCAAAATCATGATCGTGTTCAGGGGTAATAACATCAGTTAAAATACCATTTTTTCTAAAATACATAACAATGAGTATGAGGACCGCCATTACAGCCATTGCACTACCCGCAAAATAATAAACACCAAAGATAGTCGAGTACCAATGCGGGTCAAGACTCATCAACCAGTCAAACGCAGCAAAAGCAGTGGTAAAAGCGAACAGAATGACACCGGGAGCGCTGGTTTTATTTAATTTCTTAGTTATCAAAGTTGAAGAACCTGCATCCTGCTTTAGCGAAAACTTGTACAACAGCGTGGTTAACACAATCCATATTGTAAAGTATACCAGTGTTCTGATGATGAAAAAAGGAACATTTAAAAAGACTGCCTTGTGCTGCAGCAAATGATCATGCGAGACCGCATCTGCGTGGCTCCAGTGATACAACTCGTGCATTCCAAAAAATACGGGAATTGCCATAAGCAGTAAGAATGGCATATTGGTCATCAAAACTTCAAAAAATCGACGAACAACCACACTCCAGGTAGCACCGGTTAAATGATGAATCAATGTAAAAAACAATCCACCCAGTGCAATACTGGTCCAAAAGACAAATGCAACCAGCCATGAAAAGTAAAACTGACCGGGATTTACAAAAAAGGCTACTGCAGATAATGCAATACTGATCCCGCCAATTATAAACGCTAATTTTTCGGCCAATCCGGTACCATTAAGCGTAAAACTCTGTTGTTTGAATTCCATAGATTGAAATCCTGTTTTTTTATTTAATCTTGTCTCGCATTTCTACAGGTACATCATCAATGCTTGCATTTTGACTGCGCTGCAAAGCGCGTATATAATTTACTATCAGCCACCGGTCTTCAACTGGTACCTGATGCCCATAAGAAGGCATATTGCGGATACCATGACTTATAACATCAAATATATGACCATCAGCATAGTTTCTGATTACATCAGTATGAAAAGATGGCGGTGGTATATAACCACGATTAACCAGAATACCCTTTCCATCTCCAATCTTGCTGTGACAGGGTGAACAATAAATATCGAAACGTTCTCTGCCACGTTCCAGTCCGGTATATGTGACCGGTACCGGGCTTTTTTCCACCAATGAACCGTCCTGGTTTTTACCGGTATTGTAGGCAATATCATCATACAACTTGCCGCGTGCAACTGTTCCGGGGATTGGCTGGCGCATGGATATACCGTCATCAAAAAACGGACTTTTTTCCTGGTATTCATATTTGGGCTGAAAATCCATATCCAGAACAGGGTGCACAGGAGGTTTCTGTTTCGGTCGCCCCTGACAACCACCCAATACAATGGCCGTTGCAAAAATTACAATATAAATTAGAGTATGATTCTTTTTATACATAAGTCACTCGTAGTATGAGGGTCTGTTATTCCGGCAGTATTTCAATGGATGTACCGCCAATACTTTTTAAAAATGATCCGGTTTCTTCTTCATTGAACCGGGGATCATTACACTCTATACTGATGAAAAATGCATCATCTGTAACGCGTTGAAAATTTTCCGAGTAAAATAACGGATGATACGGCTTGGGTAACCTGTTTAAAAACAGCATTCCCAACAACGCGGTAACCGCTCCAAAGAGCACAGCCAAACCAAAAGTAACCGGAATAAACGCCTGATAACTGAAAAAGGGTTTACCCGAGATTACAAGGGGATAGGCTTGAACACTCGTCCACCATTGCAGCAGCATTCCCAGACCGGCACCGGTTAATGCCATTATACCCACAATCCATCCCAATGGAGAACGCTTTAATCCCATAGCCGCATCCATACCATGGATTGGAAATGGTGAATGGCAATCAAATTGAGTATATCCTGCCTCTCTGACTTTTTCTGCGGCATGCAGTAAATCGGCAGGATCTTTAAATTCAGCTAAAAGCAGAGCAGGTTTTGATTGTTCCGACATTTCAGTCAAACCTTTATTATTAATCATGATGTTGTTTATGGTGTGGATCAGCCTGCGGCAACACACCTTTAACTTCAGACATTGCAATTATAGGTAAAAACTTGATAAACAGTAAAAACAGCGTAAAGAATAAACCAAAAGAACCCACAAAAGTACCAATATCAAATATAGAGGGTTTATAATAATCCCAACTGGATGGCAGAAAATCTTGTGACAATGAACTAACCACAATCACAAAACGCTCAAACCACATACCAATATTGATAAAAATGGTTGCCACAAACAGTACGGGCACACTCCGTCTCAACTTTTTAAACCAGAAAAGTTGAGGAACCAGCACATTACAGGAAATCATGGTCCAATAGCCCCAGGCATAGGGTCCTAAAGCACGGTTTACAAAGGTAAACAACTCGTAACCATTACCACCATACCAGGCTATAAAAAACTCGCATGAATAAGCAAAACCAACCATCATGCCGGTAGCCATCATTACTTTGGCCATTCTCTCCAGATGATTCACTGTAATAATATGTTCTATTTTATAAACTTTGCGGACAATGATACTCAAAGTCGTTACCATGGCAAAACCAGAGAACACCGCACCCGCAACAAAATAAGGTGGAAATATGGTTGTATGCCATCCGGGTAACTGGCTGGTTGCAAAGTCGGTACTCACAACACTATGCACGGAAAGAACCAGCGGAGTGGACAGGCCTGCTAAAAGCAGATATGCCATCTCGTAATGCTTCCACTGACGGTTTGCGCCACGCCATCCCAATGCGAAAAAACCATATAAAGTTCTTTTAATTTTGGATGTTGCTCTGTCACGCAGCGTTGCAAGATCAGGTATGAGACCCATGTACCAGAACATCAACGATACCAAAAAGTAGGTAAAAACCGCAAACACATCCCATAACAAGGGACTGCGGAAATTGGGCCACATTGACATTTGGTTCGGAATGGGGAAAAGCCAGTAAACTACCCAGATACGTCCCACATGGATACCTGGAAAGATCAAAGCACAAATTACTGCAAAAATAGTCATACCCTCGGCAAAACGGTTGATAGATGTACGCCATTTTTGCCTCAGTAAAAACAAGATCGCAGAGATCAATGTTCCTGCATGTCCAATACCTACCCAGAAAACAAAATTAATAATAGCCCATCCCCAACCAACAGGAATATTTACTCCCCAGATACCAATACCTTCAACAAAAAGGTAACCGATCATGCCAAACATCATTAATGCTAATGATCCTGACATTGCTAACAGCAGGTACCAGGGCATAGGTGCTTTTGACTCTACAAGTCCGCTTACATCATTTGTAATACTGGAAAATGTAGGATTGTTTAAAATTAACGGTTCACTTTTAACAGCTTGGTTTTCAACGATTTCGCTCACTTAATCGTTTCCTTTAATTTATCCATGATGTTTATCGTTTGGTTCAGTTTTAATCAATTCAGGATTCGGATTTCTCACTTTTGCCAGATACATCAAACGGGGTCTGTTGTTCAACTCACCCAGCATTGCATATGCACGTGGATTATCCCGCAGTTTAGACACTTTACTTTCGGGATCCAATATATTACCAAAAGAAATGGCGTCAGCAGGACAAGCCTGTTGGCATGCAGTTTTGACTTCATTAGGAGCAAGGGTACGTCCCTCCTTCTTGGCGGTATGTTTTGCAGCATTGATTCGCTGCAGACAGAAAGTACATTTTTCCATCACTCCGCGCGAACGTACGGTCACATCCGGGTTCTGCATAAGCTTGTCCTGATCTTCCATTTTCTTGTGATAATTGAAGAAATTAAAACGCCTGACTTTGTAGGGACAGTTATTTGAGCAATAACGGGTTCCCACACAGCGGTTATAGGTCATCAGGTTTAAACCTTCTTTGTCATGCACGGTTGCTGCGACAGGACAAACCTGCTCACAGGGTGCATTTTCACAATGATGACAGGTTACCGGTTGATTCACAACCTTTGGATTTTCCGGATCTCCACTAAAATAGCGGTCCAGCCTTATCCAGTGCATTTCACGACCATTGCCCACTTGTTTTTTACCAACAATAGGTATATTATTTTCACTTTGGCAGGCTACAACACAAGTGTTACATCCTGTACATTTGTTCAAATCAATAATCATTCCCCACTGGTATCCCGTATCGTATTTATGGTCTTTCCACAAATTCTTTAGTGGAGGATGTTCTACCATCTCTTGTGCAAATTCAGGATTGGCTTTATATTCTTCCAGGTTTCCTTCTCTTACTAGCGGTCTGCCCTCCATGCTGCCATGGTCCTGGGTATTAGCAAGAGAACGGGATTTGCCGGTTTTTTCCAGTTTTACATCCAAAGCCAGATTAAAGGCTGTCAGCGTACGAAGCGGATTTACATCAACGCCCACATCTTTGGAAATTCTACCCGTGGCTTTGCGCCCATATCCCAATGTTACTACCAGAGTATTCTTTTCCAGACCGGGAACGCTCCAGACAGGCAGTTCAACAGATTTATCATGTACTGAAAGATTGACCATATCGCCATTTTTCAAACGCTTTGATTTGGCCAATACTGGTGAAATCTGCAGTGGATTGTCCCACGTTATTTTTGTCATGGGATGTGGCAGTTCCTGCATCCATCCATTGTTTGCATAACGCCCATCGTAAATTGTTGGTGATACTTTGAACAAAAGCTGCAAAGCCCCATCAGCAGCATGACTTTTTGAGGATAGTTCACTCAAACTTTTTTGTAAACTGCTTTTATTTACAGAGACGGAAATAGGGTTTAAATTGTTTTCGTACACACCATCATGCAGCACCTTGTCCCATTGTAATTCAAATTGTGAACCGGAAAGAATACCACTCCAGGTTTTACGCACAATGTCATAGCCCTTATCATCCAATCCATTGACAATGAAATTTAATACTTCTAATTCACTATGACCATTGTACAAAGGCAGAATGAGTGGCTGAACAATTGAACGATATCCATCAAAAGTTACCGCATCTCCCCACGATTCCAGAAAATGCGCTTGAGGTATATGCCATTCACATGTTTGTGAGGTTTCATCGTTATATAAAGACACATGGATTGAATGTTTTACGGATTTGATACAATTTTCAAAATCAGTATCTATTGGAGCATCAAACACCGGATTCCCGCCAAGCATCACAACCGTGTCAATTTGCTTTGCTTTACATGCTTTAGTAAATTCAGCCAGTTGTCCTGATTGGGCAACCAATTGATCTGTAAGTGGGTAAAAATCAAGCGTATTGCCAATATTGCCCAGTGCTTCGTTGATAGCATAAACAAGAGTATGAACGTTTGCTGGCTGAGATTTTCCAGCTGCAACCAGACTTGAACCCTTTTGATGTAAAAGATCTTTGGCAACGGCATTAATCCACTTGACATCAAATGCATGTTCATCTATATCTGGCAAACTTTTATCAATATTCAATCCTAATGATTGCAATGCTTTTGCAAGTGCAACGGCAAAAGCACCTATTTGCGATGTTTTAACCTGAAGCCGGTGATCTGCATTTGCACCGGTAACCGAATGGTCACCTTCAACAACATACAATCTATTTAAATTATCATCTGCTAATACCAGGTTGCGTCTTGAGGCAAAGTCCCTGGCATACCGGGCGTTATTGGGTTCCATCATCAACAGGTCTGCATCGAGAGATAAAATCACATCCGCTTTTTCAAGATCATAAACAGGCATTGCGGATTTATCAAAAAGAGCTTTGCTGGCAGCGATCCGGCAGTCATCTCCTGCTGAATCATAAACAAACCATTGAGCTTGGGGAAATTTCTTTTTATAGGTTTCTGTCAATCGTGCAATTGATGGAGAAGCTGTTGATGTACTTATTAACGCTAATCCCTTACCACGATTCTCTACAAAAGACGGATATAACTCACGCCATGCGTTGATAAAATCACCCCAAGTGCTTTTTTTACCTGAATTCATTACATCTTTGGAGCGATCAGGGTCATACATGTTTAGCAATTCTGCCTGAGCAAATACATGGGTTCCACCCTTGCTTGCAGGATGTAAAGGATTCCCCTCGATCTTGATGGGTCTTCCATCAGTGGATTTAACAAGCAAACCTAACGGAAAGGTTCCCATGGGCATAGTAGTAGCAAAATACTCTGCAACACCGGGGATAACTTCTTCGGGAGGTTTAACATAGGGCACAATCTTTTCAACCGGTTTGCTGCATGCAGCAAGGCCTGCAAATGCAGCGGAAGCACCCATTAAATTCAAAAAGGTCCTTCTCGATACCGGATCACTCATTTCAGCAGCTTGTTCCGGAAACTCGTTTTCCAAAAACTTGAGATACTCTGGACTGTTGTCCAGTTGTTCCAAACTTTTCCAATAAGTAGTCTTTTTATTATCCATAATTTTTACCGATGACATCCTGAACAATCTACGGGCGGATTAATGTTATGTTCTTGAATAAACTGGTGTGCCAACTCGAGCTGATTCTCGGGAGGAGACCAGTTCATGTTTGTGACCTGGTCCAACGGTCTGATACTTGGGGCAGGATTGCGGTGACAATCCAGACACCATCCCATACTCAAAGGTTCAACCTGTGTAACGACATCCATTTGTGCCACATTACCATGACACGACTGACAGGCAACACCTGCATTCACATGAGCACTGTGGTCAAAATATGCATAATCCGGCAGCATATGGACCCGTACCCATTCAATGGCCGTGTCTGTACCAAAACTTTCCCGTACCGGTAAAAGTTTTTCACTTTCGGGCAATATCAGTTGATGACAGTTCATACAAGTTTGTGTAGAGGGTATATTCGAAAAACGGGATTCTTCAACCGCCCAATGACAATAGCGACAATCGATGCCCAAATCACCTGCATGCAGCTTGTGGCTGTAATCTACAGGCTGTTTAGGACGATAGCCAACATCCGTATACTTGGGTGATCCAAAGTACCAAAAGAATCCAACGATAGCAACCAACGAAACAAAGGCCAACATGATAATAATAACCGGGGTTTTGTTCGTCCACTGAGGAAAAATCTGTGCCAATAGTCCAGTCCTTCAGTTAGTTATACCAAACGTGTAATTATATATGGAAAGGAAATATACTATCTATAATAATAGCAAAAAACAAAGCAAAAAGGTAAATTATTGAATAACCAAATACCGCCCAAACCTTTTGCGTCTCCTGTTTTTTCATAGCAACGTACGATCGATAAATAAAAATTGCACCCAGCAACATAGCAGCAACCAGATACAACAAATTTGCTTTAAAAAGATAAGGAGTTAAACTCGTAAAAAAAAGAATAATAGTAAATATAAAAATCTGTTTCAATGCAACAGTGTCGCCTTTTACAACCGGAAGCATAGGGTATCCGGCTTTTTTATAGTCATCTTTATAATTAACAGCCAAAGCCCAAAAGTGTGGTGGACTCCAGAAAAAAATAATCAGAAATAGGGTCCAGGGAGTTATCTCTAAACTTCCGCTAGCTGCGGCCCACATGCCTACCGGTGCCATAGCTCCGGCGGCCCCGCCTATAACAATATTCTGGGGAGTTCCCGGTTTCAATACAAGCGTATAAAAAAGACTGTAGAACAATATTGTACCCAGTGATAAACTGGCGCTCAACCAATTGAAAAAGAAGCCTAATATTAAAACCCCGGTTAAACCAATAACAATAGCAAAAACCAATGCCTTGTTTTCATCAATTCGTTTTTGCGGTAATGGGCGTTTTATTCGAGTACGCTCCATTTTCGCATCGATCTCTCTTTCAAAATAATTATTCAAAGCATTAGCTGCGCCACCGGTCAAATACAATGCAAATAAAGCCAGAATAATGCGTCCCGGCTCTGCAAGCATGCTTTTTTCCATGACTAATGCAGTAAAACCGGATAATATAATCAGAATCATAATTCTGGGTTTAGTAAGTTTTATATAATCCGCAATCGTTCTAATCATTCGTAAACCATTGTATTTTATTATACCCCTGATTTAATATATTTCGTACAAAGCATAAAAGCAACCAAAATCCCAAATTTTTCAAGAAATAATGCGTTGTTCGATAATGTTGAATTAGAAATGACTAAATTTTCTACAATGATAACCCTATATAAAGTCTGAATATTTCTTTTTTTTATGGGCTGATTATGCAATCAATAAATATATTGATCTTTATATTTTTTGTATCTCTGATAATAGCAATTTTAACCAAACCCGCTCAACGTCCCGCTATTTCCAAAAACATTTTTATCATTGCCTTGTTTTTGATCATGACTGGGGGCAGTTTGTTTTACGGATATTGTCCTGCTCTGGAAAAAGCATTTTCAAAACGGTCATGGCCAATCACTACAGGGCAAATTGACAGTTCTCAAGTTGTGGGTGAACGTGCTTTTCGCCCACTGTTATACTATCACTATTATATTAATGGGGAAAAATATAACGGCATTACAGATCTACATGTGCCTGGTTTTGGAGGCAGAATGAACCGCCTGGATGCTGCAGAAAAACTGGTAAAACTTTATCACCCCGGCAAAGCAATCACTATTCATCATGACCCAGACTCTCCTGAAATATCGCTCATTCGAACAGGGCCATCATATACGGATTACCTTGCCACAGGCACTGGTGCTTTGTTGTTTTTAATCGGAACATTGATTTTCCTCATGCGAATGATACAAAAAGTTAAAAATCCAACCGATTAACGGGTAAATATTCATTTTTTTGTTGACTATTTGATTTTGATTCGATTTCTTTAGATAGGCAGCTTTGCTGCGACATACACACTCTCTTTCCCGGTTAATGGATATTTCTGCTGCCGTTATTCTATGCACGCTAACAAGTCCAGAGATACGATTATGCACGAAACAAGTATGGCATACGCAATTCTTGATATCGTCAGCAAGATCATGAATGACCATCCGGGCAAGCAGCTAACTTTAGTACATTTGCAAATTGGCCAAATGTCAGCAGTTGTTCCGGAATTGTTACAATCCGCTTATGAAGGAATAATTCAAAACTCTCCATTAGAAAATTCCAAACTCGAAATTAAAATCGTCCCCATTAAGGGTACTTGTCTTCAATGCAATAATGCGTTCACACTGGAAGAATTTGTTTTTAGCTGCCCCCATTGTCAATCATATGACATTCAGGTAACACAGGGAAATGAATTGCACATTTTAAGTATAGAGGTGGAATGATGGCGGTAATAACTGTTGAAAGAAACATTTTGGAAAAAAATGACCAGGTTGCAGCACAAAACCGGGACCAGTTTAAATTACTTGAAATACCGACCTTTAACTTGCTCAGTTCACCGGGGTCCGGTAAAACCACCCTCCTTGAAAAACTATTACCAGAGTTGAAAGCTTTAAATCCTGCTGTTATTGAGGGAGATCTCCATACCAATCGGGATGCAGACAGGATTGATGCACTGGGCGTACCAGTCATTCAAATTGTAACCAAAGGTGGCTGTCATTTAGATGCCATGTTGGTCAGGAATGCCTTGCAACAAATGGATTTGACGACAAGAAAATTGTTATTTATTGAAAATGTTGGGAATCTTGTTTGTCCTGCCAGCTATGACCTGGGAGAGTTTAAAAAAGTAGTTATTATCAGTACAACAGAAGGAGATGACAAGCCCATAAAATATAACACCATGTTCAGCAAAGCGGATTTATGTATTATTAATAAAACAGACCTCCTCCCCTATGTCGAATTTGACATTGAAAAAGCAAAACAATTTGCCTGGCAGGTAAATCCCGGACTGGAATTTTTAACAGTTTCTGCCAAAACCGGAGAAGGACTGGAACTCGTTGTTTATTGGTTAAAAGAACAGGCAAATCAGTTTATAGCAGGCAAGAATTGAAAAAAGCATTGTTTACAGAAAGACTGGAATGCAGGCTATTACGGATCACCGGTTCAGTCCAGGGTGTTGGATTCAGGCCGTTTGTTTATCGCATAGCGCATCAAATGGACATCAAGGGACAGGTCAACAATACGGACCAGGGTGTGCACATGATTATTCAGGCAACGCCAACGATTCTTGACCAGTTTACACGCCTGCTTTACCAGGCACCCCCTCCTATTCTGGTACACACAATAGAAGAGAATAAACTGCCATTACACGAATTTGATAACTTTGAAATAAAATTCAGTGAAAACGGCAACACCAAAAATGCCTGGATTCTACCCGACCTTGCAACTTGCCCCGATTGTCTGAATGAACTTGAAGATGAATCGAACAGACGTTATCAGTATCCCTTTATCAACTGTACACATTGCGGCCCACGTTACTCTATCATCACGTCACTTCCCTATGATCGCAAGAATACAACAATGGCATCCTTTACCATGTGTCCTGATTGTCAGGAGGAATATGATAATCCCAATGACCGCCGGTTTCATGCGCAACCCAATGCCTGTCCAACCTGTGGGCCTCAAATCGGACTTTATAATAAACATGAACAAGAAATCGCGGGGCCGGAAAGCGCAATAAAAGGCTGTGTATCTCTGCTCAAAGAAGGTAAAATTATTGCTGTCAAAGGTATTGGAGGGTTCCAATTACTGGCAGATGCGGGGAATGAGAAAACAATCAATCGTTTGCGGAAACGCAAACAACGAGAAGCAAAACCTTTCGCGGTCATGTTTCCCAATTTATCTTCAATTCAGGCATATTGCAGAATATCTGACAAGGAAAAAGCGGCATTACTTTCAGCCCAGTCCCCTATCGTTTTGCTTTTTAAAATACAAGACCCATACAAAGAACTGGCTCCATCCGTCGCTCCTGATAATCCTTATCTCGGTGCTATGCTGCCCTATTCTCCATTGCATCATTTGTTAATGAAAGAAATGAACAGTCCGGTAATTTGCACAAGCGGAAATATATCAGAAGAACCCATTTGTATTGATAATGAAGAAGCATTCTTGCGGTTAAAAAATATAGCAGATGCCTTTTTGTTGCATAACCGTCCCATTGCACGTCACGTGGATGACTCGGTAGTCAAAACCATTGCATCGGATCTTACTATTCTGCGCCGTGCAAGAGGATACGCCCCATTACCCATTACCGGAAAAACGCATTACAACTCTATCCTTGCAGTGGGTGGACATTTAAAAAATACAATCAGTATTTCTCAGGGAAACACACTTTTTACCAGCCAGCACATAGGTGATCTGGAAACAGAAGCTGCATTCAATGCTTTTTCTACAAGCATTAAAGATCTTGCCAACATGTATGAAATTACCCCAGAGCTGATTATTCATGACAAACATCCTGACTATTTATCATCACAATATGCAGAGAAATCCGGTATTACCAGGCTTAAGGTCCAGCATCATGCGGCCCACATCTATTCGTGTATGGCAGAGCATAACATTACTCCGCCTGTGTTGGGTTTTGCATGGGATGGCACAGGTTATGGAGATGATGAAACCATATGGGGTGGTGAAGCAATTTTAATCAACCAGAATAGTTATGAACGTTTTGCCCATTTTCTGCCATTTGCACTACCGGGAGGTGATTTGGCAGTAAAAGAACCTTTCAGGACTCTAATCGGACTTTTGCATACCCTTTACAAAAGTGACAGAGATAAAATCCTTGAAATACTGCCCACTGCCCACTCGAACAAAAAAAACAACCAACTTTTACTTGACATGCTGGATAAAAACATCAATTGCCCCATGACATCCAGTGTAGGGAGATTATTTGATGCCATATCCTCTCTGCTGGATCTTGAACATGTAAATCAATACGAAGGGCATGCAGCTATTAGTCTGGAATATAAAGCCTGGCCCATTGATGACTTTTATGAACGGTATTCCCTGGATATAAATAAAGTAAACGATACATACATATTTGACTGGCGCCCCATGATTCTCGAAATCATAAAGGATAAAAGCAATCATGTTTCGGTTGAGATTATCGCGGCAAAAGTGCATATATCCCTTTCAAAAGCAATCACCAAAATTGCAGACCTTGCAGGGATCAAACAAATCGTTATTTCAGGTGGCACATTCCAGAACCGGTATCTGACAGACCGCGTACACTTGTTACTTGTTGAAAAGGGATACCATTTGTACATGAACCGACAAATCCCGCCCAATGATGGTGGCATCAGTACCGGCCAAATTTATGCGTCTCAATTTCTCAAATCTAATGAGGAGTAAACATGTGTCTGGCTATACCCGGTAAAATATTAGACATTCATGGTGATGAACCCATGTCTCGAACCGCCAAAGTGGATTTTAATGGAATTGTAAAATCCGTACATATGGGCTATGTGCCGGAAGCTAAACCCGGGGACTGGGTAAATGTACATGCAGGGTTTGCAATAACAATTCTAAAAGAAGAGGATGCCCGGGAAATATTGGATATCTTTCAGGAAATGGTGCCCAAAGACCTGAACGAATCATGAAATTTATTTCAGAATATAGAGATCCTCAAGCCGTTAAAACCGGAATTGATCGAATCTTACAAACCGCCACTCGTAAATGGACGATTATGGAAATTTGCGGAGGGCAAACCCATGCCCTGCTGCAATATGGCATTGATCAGCTTCTTGAAGAAAAAATAAACCTGCTGCATGGCCCCGGCTGTCCGGTATGTGTGACGCCATTAAACATGATTGACAAAGCTATCGCACTGGCACAATTACCTGATGTTATATTTACCTCATTTGGAGATATGCTTCGTGTGCCCGGCAGTTCACAGGACCTGATATCCGTCAAAGCCAGAGGAGCAGATATACGGATCGTCTATTCTCCAATGGATGCATTAGAACTTGCCAAACAAAATCCGGACAAACAAATCATCTTTTTTGCAGTGGGATTCGAAACAACCGCGCCTGCTGTTGCCATGACTGTATGGCAGGCATATGAGCAAAGCATTCCCAACCTGCAATTCCTGGTTTCTCATGTCCGTGTACCACCTGCAATAGAATTGCTGCTCTCGTCCCCACACAATACAATCCAGGGTTTTTTAGCAGCGGGACATGTTTGCACTGTCATGGGTTACCATGAATACGAACCCATCGTGAAAAAATTCAAAATCCCAATTGTGGTTACCGGCTTTGAACCGGTCGATCTTTTACAGGGTATATATCTGTGCGTCAAACAATTAGAACAGGGACAATCAAAAATCGAAAATCCCTATTCCCGCTCCGTCATCCGAGAAGGGAACGTTTCTGCACGTGAATTGATGCAGCAAATTTTCAAAATTACCGACAGGAATTGGAGAGGTATAGGCACAATACAAAACAGCGGTCTCAAACTAGCTGAAAATTTTCAGCACTTTGATGCGGAACGCAGATTTCAAATGAATACAGAACCTGTCACCGACCCGGATATATGTATCAGCGGGTTGGTATTGCAGGGAATTCACAAGCCGGACCATTGCCCTGCATTCGGAACAGAATGCACACCAGACCATCCATTGGGAGCAACCATGGTATCATCCGAAGGTGCCTGTGCGGCATATTATCACTATCGGAATTTAGCAGCGAATGTATAACTCTTGAGGGAAACATGTCAGGCGATTCTACAATAAATCCGGGTTCATGCCCAATTCCCATTGAAAAATATCCACATATTGTAATGGCGCACGGCGGCGGCGGCAGACTCACACGTCAGCTGATTAATGACATGTTTCGGTCCGCTTTTTCAAACGATTTACTGGAACGCGACCATGACAGCGCAGTAATTAATGTGGAATCCGGTAGTATTGCATTTACCACAGACTCATTTGTCATACATCCCCTATTCTTTCCGGGTGGAGATATTGGCGAACTGGCAGTCTACGGAACGGTTAATGATTTGAGCATGAGCGGCGCTATACCCAAATATATCAGTCTGGGGCTTATTCTTGAAGAAGGTTTTGCAATAGAAACCTTGTGGCAGATCATTTCATCAATTAAACTTGCCTCGGAAAAATGCGGTGTTTCTATAGTAACCGGCGATACCAAAGTTGTAGAGCATGGGAAATGTGATGGCATCTATATTAACACAACCGGCATTGGTTTTGTACCGGATGGTTTGACAATTTCTCCCGCATCTATCAAACCCGGAGATGCGATTCTGCTAAGCGGCGATATTGGCAGACATGGAATTTCGGTCATGGCTAAAAGAGAAGGCCTGGAATTTGAGACAGACCTGGAAAGCGATTGTGCTCCCCTGCATCAAGCAGTCAAGGCATTGATCAACGCTAACCTTGACATTCACTGTATGCGCGACCTGACACGCGGGGGCCTGGCAGCGGCACTCATTGAACTGGCAGAAACTTCAAATTATTCAATAGAAATCAATGAGGAATCTATCCCGGTTTGTGATCCGGTCAGGGGTGCTTGTGAATTGCTTGGTTTTGATCCTAAATATGTTGCCAATGAAGGACGATTTATTATCATTCTTCCTAAGGAACAACAAGAAAAAGCTCTGTCAATACTTAAAACTATACCTGTCAGTTCTAATACGGTCCCCATAGGAAAAACACTGAACACAAAAACATCACAGGTCGTTCTTTTAAACGCTTATGGCAGCAGACGTATTCTACAGCTATTCAGCGGTGAACAACTCCCCCGGATTTGCTAAAATATTTTTAACCTGATTTAATTAAAATATCCTGCTTTTTAATCACTTTTAATGAATCTCATTCAATTTCGGGAATGGTATAGCATTGCTTACTGTTATATTTCTCCTGCACCAAATTGAACATTTCTTCTATGGAACCGATAATAGAATCGGTAAAAAAATATTTAGTGTTGGGTTGGGCGGTTATATTGTGAATTAAAAAAACCAAATTCAACCAATAATCATTTCTACTCCGGTTACAAACAATTTGTAAACCCGGAACAACTTAACATAGAGGAGATATATTATGAAAAATATGATACTATTATCTTTGATTTGTGCTTTGTTGATTGTCTCAGGCACAGCTTTTTCACAATCCGGAAAATTCAACTTTGCAATACAAACCGGGTATTATGGTGATCAAAATGATTCTCAGAATCAATTGACATCTCTTAAAGATCCATTATCAATTGGTTTCCAGCTTCGATATCATATCAATCAGGATGTTGCTTTGCAACTGGCAAATGAAAGTTTACAGGGCAATGCATATCAAAATGCAAAAGAAGAATTAAATCTTCAAACATCATTATCAGCGCTTTTTTATCCTGTACAGGTATGGAAGTTTTCACCTTATATTAGTTATGGTCTGAGTATGAGTCAATTACTGGATCATAACAGAGCCAATACTAAAAATAATTTAAATTATTTAACCGGTGTAGGTACTGATTTTCTTGTAACAAATCGTTTATTTTATAGCTTTGGTGCAAGATTTTTCAGTGATGGACTCGATTATCTCGGTTGGGGCACGTCTCTAAGTATGGGGTTTAGATTCTAATATATATCTCCCCCCGGAAATTTATGATATCGGGGGGAGATTTTTTATTTACGACAAAAAAGATACAGTAATTAATGAGGTAAACATGTATTGGGGACAATCATTTCGCAACCAGGCATTTTGGATCAAAGACTCTCTGAATGGTGGATTGATTAAAAACCACTTGAATGATATTGAACAAGCATATCAAAATCCCGCACACCATTCAACAATTCATGAAATTCGTTTAAATGACATTCTAAAATTTGCTACTACCACCTCCCCATATTACAGACAGTATAAAAAAATCAATAACCTTGCTGATTTTCCGGTTATTACCAAGAATGATCTCAAAGATCATTATGAGGAACTGTTTTCTGTAAAATATGACAGGAGTAATTTGCTGGGCAGAACCACAAGTGGTTCTTATGGCATCCCTTTTCACTATTATGTAACACCCGATAAATTTGCCAGACGAATGGCAGAACTGATCTATTTTAATCGCTGGGCCGGTTACAAAATCGGAATGCGCTATACGCAAATCCGTCCTAAACAATTCACAAAATGGCAGCAAGTCAGTAAAAATCTTGTACCCATGGATCCTACCCATGTTAATGATGAATGGAAAGAAACACAGCGGCAAAAGCTTAAAGCCAAAAAAATTCAGTTCATAATATCATATCCTACTCCGCTTCTTGAAATTGCGGAATGGTGTCAACGCCAGGGTGATACACCAAAGGATTTTCATTTAAAAGGAATCATCAGCAGCGGTGAGACGCTAACAGAAAGAGCCCGAAATGCATTTAAAAATGTATTTGGATGTACCGTATTGAACCGATATGCAACTGAAGAGCTGGGAGTCGTTGCTCATGAAAATCCCCGGCAGGGCAACTATACAATCAATTTTACATCTCATCATATTGAAATTCTGGATATGAACAAGGATGTACCCGTTGACCCCGGAGTGCCGGGAAGAATTGTAATAACGGACCTGTTTTCGCATGCCATGCCGCTGATCCGGTATGAAATTGGAGACAGTGCGGAATGGGATGTGCCGTTCAATTCCGGTTCCAACATCCTTTCTCTTAAAACATTCCATGGTAGAATTACCGAAAAATTGTTCAACACTGACGGTTCATATGTTAACTATGGTGCAATATACGGAGCTATTGACAAGTCCCGCGAGTTGACCGAAGGGGTTATACAATATCAGATCATACAGGAAACCAGCGATACCTACCGGATAAAATTACAGGTAAAACCGGAATTCAATCTACAAGATTTACTCATTTCGCAATACAAGAAACTTTTTGGTCAAAATGCCAATATCATTCTGGATTTTGTAGACCAGATTCCCCGCCTTCAATCCGGTAAACGGGCAATAATGATCAATCGATACAAACAATAGAATTATTTTTCGATAACTCGAGAATGTAAAAAAATATGTTCAACTCTCAATTTCTCAATTACTTTTGAACCGGGGGTGCTTCCCACGGCCACAATGAGGGCCAGTTCTCATATTTCGGATTATCTTTAAATTCTGGATCATGTGGCGCATTAAAAACCTGATTTGTGGGTTTATTGAAAAAAATCAAATCACAATAATCAAACAATGCCAACCAATCCTCTTCAAGCTGACCATGGCCGCCTTGCCGCCAGTGTATTGCATTATTTTCAGGAACTCCCATCCAGTCAAATACTTTATGAGCGGCCAGATAGGTCAAATATGTACCGTATGGATTTGCCCAGTAATCCTGTCTGGCATGGGGATTTAAAAGCGCTCTTGGAGCAATGAGTGCTCTATGAAAATGAGAATCAAAAGGCAGCTTACTATCATTTTCTGCAAAATCAAAAATCCTGTTTACCCACCAGTAATCATGCTTCCCAATATGAGATTTTATATTCTGAGGTTTACGTTCAGAATCAAAATATTTCCAACTGCCAGTCCCTCCTGTTCCTGATGAATTGGGTACCGTAACAGCAATGCGTTCATCAAATATCCCGGCAGCAAGTGCAGTTTTACCACCACGGGAATGTCCTGTTGCTACAATTCGGTTACTGTCAATATAATCCTGATTAATCAAATAATCTATAAGAGGTTGATAAAACCACGCCCAGGCTGCAATAGTGGCAAAATCATATTCAGGATAAAGCGGAAATACTCCAGTATTTCGGGTTTCAATAATATCATCAGCAACATCATCTCTTATAAATTTACAAATCACATAATCACGTTTTAAAGCCTCTTTTGCAACAATCTGTTCCACCGGATATTTATAGCTATCACTATATTGCTGCCGTATTGTTTCATCCCGAATATCATCGAGATTAAAACGGAACCGGTCATTCTTGACAATGACCGGATATCTGCCCGGCTTGTTTGGCCGATGTATACCAAATCGTACCTCGGCAGTCTTCCCATTCCGTTTAATGATCATTTTCATCAATTGTTCAATACATTGCCCGTCCATAATACAATTCGAGTCGACTTTTACTACAGTAAATTCAGGTTTGGGAGGCATTTCGCCGTATTGATAATGTATCAGCATTGCCTTTAAATACTTGCGTTGGTTTTCCCAATCTTTAAGAGTGGTCACACGCGATCCGTCATACATAATAAATGGATCAGGTAGTATATTTTGAACCGGTAATTCTTTTACACTCGGGAAAATGAATTCATACTGGATTTCTTTATCCTTTTGAGTGCAGCTAAATAATACCATAAACAACAAGAAGACTAGAATTAATTGTGCAAATTTCATCAATCACCTCGGGTAAATTCAGTAGTCATTAACATTGGGATAAAAGTTACACATGAAGATCAATGAAATCAACCTATTATTTTAATAACATCATTTTTGCAGTTTCCTCAAAACCATCCAAAGTCAATTTATATATATAAACACCACCACTGACTGAAATACCTGCATCATTTTTCCCATTCCATATCTGATTATAATGGCCTTTATCCAGAATGCCTCGGATTAATGTTTTAACTTTACTGCCTCTTATATTATAGATTTCAAGGGTTGCAAATTCTTTATTTGGGATGTCAAATGCAATGCATGTTGTCGGATTAAAAGGATTTGGATAATTTTTGTACAATTTATAAGTATTGGGTTTATTGTTGGATTCATCCACAAAGGTAGGAAAATCTACATATATTGTTAAACTGTCTTGCCAATAGAATACACCATTGCTCGCAATATTAATATAAACCGGGATATCAACATTTCCAGGGCAATCGGGACTTACTTCAATCCAATATGTACTCTCACTGGTAACTGAATCACCTGGAGCAATATCTCCATAATGCATCGGCTGACTCCAAAAGGTTTTCACGTAACTATTATCGCCTGGCACGGCCTCTACAAAAATATCTTTAACATCGGACAAAGTGCCGGTATTTTTCAATGTTAGTTGAAAATAGATATCCTCCCCGGGTACAGGCGGGTGTTGAGCAAATGGCAAAGCATAAGATTGGTACACAACCGGACCCGTTGTAGTAACATAGGTTGAATCGTAACTATTGTATATCTGATTATCATCCAAATCGTAACATCTTGATTTCACGATATATGTAGATTCATTGTCCCAGTTTTCAGCAATACCTTGCCATATACCAAATATATTTCCAACTCCCATATCTACCCGGAACAATTCAACAGAGTCTATCATGGCTGCATTTATATCATTAATTATAGCAAAACAACGTACATTATGATTATCAGGATTCGAAAGGGTAGCTGTAAAATGCATTGTATCCAAAATTTCACCATAATTTATCCATGCTTTAACATCTTTGGTAACCATTTTAACGCCACATGAGACATCCAATGCTCCCAGAGTATCACCATCCATACCAACACCAATACATGGCGAGTTTTCGGCCAATGTAAATACATCATTTCCAGAATCACAGAACAATGGATCCACATCTATATTATGTGTCAGAGTGTCATTTCCAAAATCCATAATATTATTGAACTCAATTCTGGCTTCAGTAGCTGTTACATAAATTTGTCCATCTTTTTTCTGTACATTGTCACAAATTATATTGTTTTGTATTGTGGCAGGTGTAGCATATACTAAAATACCACCTCCACGTCCACTGACTCCACTTGGATCATCAATTGCCTGATTTCCAACAATTGTATTATTACGTACATATGTTCTGGCCCCATCTCCATAAATCCATATTCCACCACCGCCAAATGTCGATGTATTCTCTACTGCATTATAAACTATATTATTCAAAATAACATTATGCTCGATCTCACCACTGGCAAAATTCATAACAATTCCTGCGCCGTACATACCTTTATTATCCCGAATTAAATTTCCGTAAATCAACGGTGCTCCATCACCACAACGAATTCCTCCCCCACCCGCGCTGGTTGTTTCAGCATCTTTGCGAATCGCTTCATTATTTTTTATTATATTGTTTCGGATAGTAGGTGATGAACGTGTTATTAAAATGCCACCCCCTTCATAATAAATTCCGAATCCATGTTCGTCTGTCCATTTGGTACCAGTCCCCCCTGTTAATGTGAATCCTTCTAAAACTGCATCACGCGTTTCACGTGATACAATCAACACACAACTGGCCGTATCCGCATGAACCGGCTGGCTTCCATCAATTATTGTAGAATCTATATCCACAGGATCAAGAGAAATAATGTAATTGCTTGCAACAACAATATCCTTACCCCTAAAATTAATATTTTCAAAATATCTCCCACGGGCCACCAGAACCGTATCTCCTTCTTGAGCAATATTTATTCCTTCTTGAATCAAAGTAACCTGATCGGGTACATGGACAATCGATGAAAATAAAATAGATGAATATATTAATAAAATAACCCATATTTTTTTAAACATAATAAAACTCCTCTAAAGGTTAATTCTTATTGAAAGAAAAAATATCATCAAACTCTTTACTGGACAATATATCTTGCAACGATTCAACAAAATCCGGGGACTCTTGAAAGGGATGCTCACGAAAAAGTTGACGACTTTTTTCTTCGAGTAAATTATCCAGCTTTTCAGATTTAACAGCACAAACAGAACGGATCTTTTTATAATAGTTTGTATTGAATCGCAACTTTTCAGGATCGAGTTCACGATTATTAATCATAGCGGATACTTTATTATGACATTTACAGGGATTATTAGAATCAATCAAACCACATTTTTGCTGCATGAATTGATAAACTCTTTTACGAGCCCGGGATAATTTCTGCCTGAAATTATCCTTGCTGAATTGTGTAATTTCACTACCAATTGTATCACTCACTCCAAAAACTTCACCAAGAATAAATACTAAACGTTGGTCTCTGTTTAGACATAATAACATGGCCATCATACAATGAATATAAGTTTCATCCAGAATGACTTGAAGATCTACAGGCAATGTAGCTTCATCCGGCAAGTCAAGATCAGGTGTTTCATCAATGCTCTTGCCATAGCTGCTAAAGCTCAATTCATGTTTTTCCATACCTCTTTTTTTCATATTCAAACATGATTGGTAACAATCCGATAAGCCCAGGTTCTAAAACTACTTTTCCCTTTAAATCCGGATAAATGTGTTATTATCTTGATCAACACTTCCTGTGTCACATCTTTAGCATCTTCGGGATCCCAAACCATTCGTAATGCAATATTATAAATCCAGTCTTGATGACGTTTTATTAATATTTCCAAAGATGCTTTATCACCCTCAAGGGCTGATTGAATCAAAATATTATCTTTTTTATCTTGATCCGTTTTATCTAATAATGGATTTTTCATATCCAACCTCCTAATCATTAGACATCTATAAAGAACAAGTGTGACAAAAAAAAATAAATACCATTATATATCCTATTTAACAATTCATTTTCATAAAATAATACAAAGGTGTACCTATCAATTCAATAAATTTCAAGACTTTTAATTGCCCTCAATTACATTATTTTGTATATTCCGAAAAGAGGTTCGGAAGTTCAAGGGAAAAGAGGGATAATGAATGCTATTGACGAAAAGGGGAACAATTTTTCAACACTTCAATCCACATTACTTGCTGTTTTACGTATGGTTATTGGCTGGCATTTTCTGTATGAAGGCATATCCAAAATACTGATACCTGACTGGTCCGCAGCCGCATACCTGCAAAGCTCCCGATGGATCTTTTCAGGATTATTTCACTGGATGGCATCCAACGCTTTTGTATTACAGTTTGTGGATTTTGTCAACATGTGGGGATTAACACTTGTGGGATTAGGATTGCTTTTGGGGCTTTTTACCCGTGTTTGGGCAATTGCAGGTATAGGCTTTCTGGCACTTTTTTATTTGGCCAATCCACCATTTGTTGGAACAACATTCGGGATTCCTCAAGAGGGGCATTATCTGCTGGTAAACAAGAATCTGGTTGAAATGGCAGCTTTGGCAATTGTCGCGGTTTTTCCGTCAGGACTTTTTTTCGGACTGGACAGGTTTATACTATATTTTAGTCTCAAAGACAACCTGAATAACCTGCAAACCAAAATGACACCTAAACACAAACAACCTGCAAAGCCCGCATATCTGAACATGGATCGTCGCGAGGTGATGAAAAATTTGGTCACTCTCCCCATTCTGGGTGGATTTGTTTATGGTGTTATAAAAAAATACAACTGGGAAAAAGTCAACGCCATTACCGGTGCAACTATCAAGGTTAGTGACAGCAAACTCAAGGACCTGAAAGGTGAGCTCCCTATGGGTAAAATTGGTGATCATGAGATCAGCAGACTCATTATGGGTGGTAATCTGATTGGGGGATGGTCCCATTCCCGGGATTTAATTTATGTCTCGTCCCTGTTCAAAGCATACAATACTGAGAAAAAAGTTTTTGAAACACTGGAACTTGCTGAAATGGCAGGTATCAATACCATGAACATCACCCATACTCAGTTTCCGCTGATAAATAAATACAAAACCGTAATGGGCGGCAAGATTAAAACCATCAGCCAGATCCATCCCACGGCTGATGACATTTACAGTCATGTGGACAAGGTCATAGACAACGGTGTTGACCTGATCCAGATTCAGGGCAACTGTTGTGACTGGCGAGTCAAAGAAGGCAATATTGATGTGTTGGCAAAATGTATCGACTATATCCGCAAACAAGGATATCCTGCCGGACTGGGTGCTCACTCGGTACAGGCGTTGATTGCCTGTGATGAAGCCGGACTCGTTCCTGATTTTTACATGAAAACCCTGCATCACGATCAATATTGGTCCGCGCACCCCATGGAAAAACGCATTCCCTTTTCTGTAGATGGCAAACGTTCCATCAACCATGATGAATTCCATGATAATATGTTTTGCCTGTTTCCTGACCAAACGGTAGAATTTATTAACAGCAAAAACATACCGGTAATCGGTTTCAAAGTGCTTGCCGGCGGTGCTATTCAACCTGATGATGGTTTCCGGTTTGCGTTTGAAAACGGTGCAGATTTTATTTGTGTGGGTATGTTTGATTACCAGATTGTAGATGATGTAAATACAGCAGTAGATGTACTAAATAATATTCCAAAGCGAACACGAAAATGGTGGGCATGACATGAACAACCTCAAATGGGTAGTATTGTTTTTATCAATCAGTTTTGCAGTATTTAATTTTAGCTCTTGCACAAAATCAGAGAACCAGCAATTGGCACAACAAATCCTGAACGATTCCACATTGGTGCAAGTACATGAACGGGCGCTTGACATACTCGAGTCCGGATTTAGTGCCGGCGACAAGTATACCGAAGTCTGGATACGGGATTTTAACACGTTTGTAGAATTGTCCTGTCAGGTATACGATGAAAAAATCATCAAGGAAAATATTTTGACATTTTTCAAATTCCAGGGAAATGACGGTAACATTGTAGACGGATATGCCCCGGTAGAAAAGGCATTCTATAAATATGATTTTATCAAATCCGATCTGGCGCCTGAATATCTGGCTCACAAAAACACGGTAGAAACCGATCAGGAAGCATCACTGGTGCAATGTATCCACAAATACATTCGGGCGACTGGTGACAAAGCTATATTGCAGCAAGAGATTGCAGGGAAAAAGGTTATTGATCGGCTTGAGATGGCATTGAATTTTTTATTGAATGAACGTTACGACGAAAAATATGGACTCATTTGGGGTGCCACAACAGCAGACTGGGGCGATGTACAGCCCGAACATGATTGGGGTGTTGTACTGGATGAAACCAGCCACAAAGCGATCGACATATACGACAATGCCATGTTTTTAATTGCTGTTCAAAACTATATTGAGATGCTTGACGATGCGTCCCAAAAACAGCATTGGCAGCAGGTATATGATAAAACCAAAGCCAATGCCAGAAAATACTTGTGGGACGAAAAAGCACAAAAGTTCATACCCCATGTATATCTCAACGGTTCTCCCTTTCCAGCAGATTTTGATGAAAACGCAATCTATTACCACGGCGGAACAGCTGTGGCTATTGAAGCGGGTATTCTTACACATGAAGAAATATTGGTTTCGCTCAACAAAATGGTAGCAAATGTTAACGAATCCGGCGCTCCCACAATCGGATTGACTGTGTACCCGCCTTATCCTGCCGGATTTTTTAAAAATAAACACATGAGCGTTGAATACATTTACCAGAACGGCGGTGACTGGACCTGGTTTGGCGGACGAATGATACAGGTGCTGGTTGAATATGGATACGCGAAAGAAGCTTACCGGGAAATCCGGCCCATGATTCAACGGGTAATGGACAATGATGGATTTTACGAATGGTACACCAAAGACAATGAGCCCAAAGGCGCAGGCACATTCAGAGGATCAGCAGGTGTATTGGGCAAAGCCATTGAAATGCTGTGGGACTGGGCAGAAGAGAACAAATAAAAACTTTACAGTGTTATATGTGCCCGGCACTTCGGTAGTGCCGGGCACATATAAATTAAAATCCCGGTTTATAAGGGTCGGTTAATCAGTTGACAGGTTCAACAAGTTTATAGTCTGGACATTTCGTCGGGGATTTAAAACCGAATTTCATAAACCAGGAAAAGATGTTCGGGCTACTGGTAAAGGGAGTAATTATTCAATTTCAATTGTACCAACATTATTAACAGGTATTTCTAATCCGTTTTTAATTCCAAAAGAGATATATGCTTTTACAATTTTATTAACTACTGTTTCATTTCTATCGTGTGAAATAACAAAAGGAAATGAAAAATCAACAATTTTATCATTATAAAGTTTACCTAATTCATAATATCCAACATAACAAGATTCTACAATATCAAACGTAAAATTGCCATTTTCATCAGTAGTTGTTTCTCTCATTATTCCAGGTATTAATACAGAATCACTTGCTGCTCTCTCTATATTAATTTTTACTCGTGCATTTTTTATTGAATTTTTACTCTGTACAGATATTACTTGCCCTTCAATTTTTATAGTAGCATGACTAATCATTAGCTCTTTATTTCGAAAATTAATCAAACTACAACTTGATAACATAACTATTATCAATAAATATATTATTTTTTTCAACATTTCTCCTAAAACCCAAGTATAAAGTCTGGACACTTCGTCCGGGATTTCCCACCTGACTTCATAATCCCGAAAAAAATGACCGGGCTACTGACTGTCATGCTTTTTCCAACCGGCTTTATGAAAAATAGTTTTTATAAATCAATTTTCAGCCAAGAAATCAAATAAATACATGATAACACCAATGTGGCAACTGTACCACCACTGATTATAATTGAAACCCACCACAATCCGGTTGTCTGGTTGAAGATAGTAGGTTACATAATTTGCTGTCTGTATAGCCCGCTCTCTCATCTTTTCGTTATCAGAAGCGTCGGCAAGATCCATCAACATAGATGCCCAATTCAGGCTGTGGACGCCCATTATATAATTACACTGCAATTGCTCTCGAATTCCCTCTGCGGGCTCAAAGCCCTCAATCTTGTCCATAAAGATTTCTTCAACCCAAGCATTAAGTTCCTGTGCCATTTCAAGATAGCCATTACTGTCTGTACGGTTGGCCAGCAGATAACGTATCACGTCAAGACAATCATAATTGGTACGCCCTTCTGTACTTTCCGGGATATCTTCATAGAAACCTCGAAACTCCCTAGTCTTGATCGGGCCATTCAGTAACCACTCCCATGTTCGGTCATGATAAAACTTGAAATTATTATTTTTGTTCAATTCATCCAGGTTCTCAAATAACATGACAGCATAGATGACACTGCTAGTGTATTCTTCGATAACCTTTTCTGTTTTCGGATCAACACGAAAAGGCCAGGTGCCATTAGGGCGCTGCGTTTTGCAGAGTGTGTTGGCAATAGCTTCTGCGGCATCTTTATATTTTTGTTTATTGGTAGCTTCATACAACTCTAAATAAGCCAAAGCCATAATTGCTCCCTTGACCGGCATGATACCACTCTTGTCCCTAAAGCCTCCCGGTTTCTTTTCCTGAAAGGTACTGTAGGGCATGTTCCCATAAGCCCACTCGCCCGGTGTGCTATGAGCAATGTTCCAATCCGCAAGTTTAATAGCTTCCTTCAGCGCCTGCTTATTTCCCGAGTTTTCCCAGTATTTGATAAATGTTTTGATCATCAAGGAGTGATGAAATGCAGGGTAAGAAACAAAACGGTCTATGGAATTTGGAAATGGTTCGCCATTGTGCTGAATGTTTGAATAGTATACCCAGGGCATCTGGGTGTTCCCATTCTCATCACGAAGATTTTCTCTTGATCCTTTAAACCAAAGCAAATGATCAACCAGCAGCAAAGACATCCCTCGACGGATTGTTTCATCATAGGACTGCAGTGGTAGCAACATACCTGCCTCATCGCGTTTCCGGTCGGCAATTACCATATTACTTTTCCAGTCGTAATTTCCTTCACGTTCATATTGACCTGAAACGTTCGTACACATTATAGTGCTCAGTATGATTATTACTGCTAAAATTCTTTTAGCGTTAAATTTCATTTTTTTCTCTTTCTTATATTTCATTCCTTGAAATCAAACTCTAGTCCAGATTATTGTATAAATTGGTAGTATGTGCCAGGCACATTGGAGGTACCAGGCATATATACTAACCAGACTTTAATGAAACAAAACACTCGCCGGAATCACTTCAATATCTGAAACTGGCGTTTTCCAGCTTACATCCAGACTTTTTCCCCCGCCCATTTGAAAATATTTAATTTTGATAGAGTGATAGCCCTTTTTTAATCCCTTTTCAGCGTATAACGTTTGCAGCATATGGTCGCCATCATTATCAATAATTAATTCATCATCCAGGTACAGGGTAGATCCGTCGTTTGATTCCAGATAGAAAATATACAGTCCTTCTACAGGAACATTGACATAGCCTTCAAAAATATAACCAAAAGGTCGGGAGTCTTTGATCGAATCCACATTAATCGTTTTGATAATTCCCTTGTTGTCAATGGGAAATTTATCAAGATCTGCGGTATTGGCGCATGAGGCTTCTTTATAGATATATCTTAACCCGGATTTCGGATTTGACACATCAAGTGCCGGCTGCAGTTGTAGCTTTTCAAAATCAAAAGCGGCTGTATAGCCCGGTTCTAATCCATCCACAAAACATTTCACCTTTAAATCACATGTTTGATTTATGGTGATTGGATTATTATAGATTTCTGAATCCATATCCGGCTCGCTGCCGTTAAGGGTATATCGAATAACAGCACGGTCGTCATTGCATGAAAGCGTTACTGTACTGTTTTCCAGAAATTTTCTACCGGTAGATTTCAGCATGGGTACCGGTGCACATTCATATTTAGGTGAATATGGACGATCTGCAACCGCTTTTCCCCACTCTTTATTTGGCTGCTCACCCATGGTAATTTCCAATTTAGAACCATTCATAATATCATCATGATTTAAATAGGATTTTGTATAGGGTTTGCCATTCAGAGTTACCGATTGAATATAAACATTGGATGCATTATTATTGTTCGCAACGAGTTCAAACTGCTTTCCGTTTTCCAGATTAATAGTTACCTTGTCGAACAAGGGACTGCCAAGCACATAATAATCCAAACCAGGGGTAACAGGATAAAATCCCATTGCGCTGAGTATGTACCAGGCAGACATTTGACCTGCATCATCATTTCCGCACATTCCATCCGGTCCTGACGTGTATAACGTTGTTAGAATTTCTCTTATCTGCTTTTGGGTTTTCCATGCAGAGCCAACATAATTGTACAAATAAGCTGTATGGTGGCTGGGTTCATTTCCCTGCGCGTATTGACCAATTAGACCGGTTACATCTACATCATCAATTTTATTGTTAATAGTATCTGTCTCTGTGGTAAAGATAACATCCAGCCATTTTTCAAACGCTTTATCGCCACCAAGCAAATTAATCAGGCCGTCAACATCCTGTAAAACAAACGGGGTATATTGATAAGCATTTGCTTCGGTAAAATGCAGTTTGGTTACTTGCATGGGATCAAAATTTTTCGTCCATGTATAATCGCTATTTTTAGGCGCCATAAAATGAATTTCTTTATTGAAAACATTTCTGTAAAACTGTCCTCTGGCATTATAATGAGCAAAATCTGCTTTATCAAAATCCTTTGCAAGGCGGGTGACGCACCAATCATCGTAACTGTATTCCAAAGTTCGGGATACCGATTCAATGCTAAAATCATCGGGTACATAGCCATAATGCAAATAGAATTCTTTGCCTGCCCTGTCACCATCGGCCAATTGCTTTATCGCCTTGTAAGCTTTTTTAACATCATAGTCCCGAATGCCTTTTGCATAAGCATCTGCCACAACCGGGATCGAATGGTAACCGATCATGGTATAGCCCTCACTCCCCGAGAACTCCATAATGGGCATATTTAAAGCGTGCTCGTACCGTTCAATAAATGTTTTAATATATTGATTGGTTTGCTTGTGATCAATAATAGTCAATAAAGGATGCAAAGCCCTGAACGTGTCCCATAATGAAAACGTGGTATAATTTTCAAAATCTTTGGCTCCCTTGTATATCTTTTTAGTCGCACTGCGATATTTTCTATCAACATCCATATAAAGATTGGGATGAATATAAGCATGATATAACGCAGTATAAAATATAGACTGCTGATCTTGTGTTCCGCCCTCAACCTGTATTTTATTCAACACCTGGTTCCAGGTTTCTGCGGCTGTTTTGCGAATTTTGTCAAAATCCCACTCCGGGACCTCGGCTTTTAAATTTTTTCTCGCGCCGTCAATGCTTACTGTAGAGATTGCTGTTTTTAACAAAACAGGATCATTCTCTTGCGTGTTGAATCTAAAAAAAGCTTTAATATTTTTGCCTTTTGCGGATTGAAGATCTGACTTTATCACATTATCAACTGCGATACCAAAACTTTTAAATGGTTTTGAAAATTGGGCCGCAAAATAAATCACATTGCTATTGTCCAATCCGCCGGAGGCCGCTCTGTAACCTGATATCTCATCTCCATCAATTTGAATGAACAAGCTGTCCGGGCCATCGGCAATACCATGAACAAGATCAAGAATGACATTGGACTGGTCTCCTTGTGGAAAAGTATACTTTTGAACCCCAACTCTTTTAGTAGCAGTCAATTCGACCTGAATATTATAATCATCGAGAATTACAGAATAATAACCAGGAGTCGCAGATTCCTTATCATGTGAATGTTTTGAACGGTATCCGGTTTCGGTATGATTTATATCCCCCGCGTTCAATTGGATTTCTCCAACAGTGGGCATGAACAAAACATCTCCCCCGCCTAATGCACCTGTTCCGCTATAGTGTGTATGACTGAATCCCATAATACTTTTATCGGAATAATGGTATCCGGAACAATTGTTCCAGGTTTCTGTTTTTGTATCAGGACTGAGTTGCACCAGTCCGTTAGGCAGCGTTGCTCCCGGAAAAGTGTGGCCGTTCGCATCTGTGCCAATAAAAGGATCTACCAACTTTATATAATCATTTAGAGGAGTTATTGTTTCAACTTTATTATTTGCACAAGATAGTGCCATTACAGCAAGTATTATTACTAAATAATTTATATTTTTTTTCACTATTACCTCTCTTATTCAACTAAAAAAGTTTCTTTGATTAAAATGTTACTCGAAGAATCACCTATCAGCATATCAAACTCACCAGGTTCAACAATCCATGATTTTGTTTTTACATCCCAAAATGCCAAATCTTTTGAAGGCACTGTAAAGCTTACAGTTTTTGTTTCTCCCTGGTCCAATGAAACACGTTCAAAACCAGCCAGCTGTTTCACAGGTCGTTGTACGCTGGCTTTCTTGTCACGAATATATAGCTGTACAACTTCATCACCTGCCCGGCTGCCGGTATTGGTAACTTGCATACTTGCTTTTAAACTATCTGTGTTCGAAATCGTTTTTGACTCGAGTTTTAGATTTCCGTATTCAAATGTTGTGTAGCTGAGTCCATAGCCAAAAGGATAAAGCGGCTGTATTTTTTTTCCATCCGGGTACATATTATACATATAGGTCCGGCCCTTGCGGATATCATAATCACTAAAATCCGGCAATTGGTTTACAGATTTATACACCGTCATTGGTAAACGGCCGGCAGGATTGTAATCTCCAAAAACAACATCGGCCAGGGCATTTCCACCTTCTTCGCCATTGTAAAAAGTTTCAATAATGGCAGGCACATTATCATTGACCCAGTTAATAGCCAAAGGGCTGCCGTTTTGCAACACAACAATTGTTTTAGGGTTTGCTTTATATACAGCTTTAATTAAAGCCAATTGATCACCAGGCAATTGTAAATCTGACCGGTCAACACCTTCTTTTTCAACTGTGGCGTCTGTTCCTGCAACAACTATAGCGACATCAGAACTTTTTGCAATTTCAACAGCTTTTAAAAATTTATTTTCTTTCGGCGGTGCGCCCCATAATTTCAGTTTTGATTTATACCAATGCTCTGTAAATTCAATCTTTAAATCATAGTATTTGCCTTTATCCAGTTCAACTTTGGCAACCGCGGAAGACATGTTTCGGTTTTTTGTTTTATCAATAATCAATCTGCCGTCAAAATATAGCCTGATCGCATCGTCAAATTCTCCGCCAATATAGTAAGGTCCTGATACAGGTGCTTTGAACTTACCGGTCCAGCGAACGGAATAGTAATTATTTTCCAATCTGTTATCAGGTGACGCCAAGCCAAAATCAAAATCAAGTACACTATCAACACGAGTGAAAACCGGGTCTCCCGAGCATGTGGTATTATCAAAATATTCTCCCAATAATCCATTGTCCCCTGTTTCATCAGGCAAAAATAAATATTCCGCAGGAATAACCGGACATTCGATTTTAACACTTGTTCCTTTGGCAAATTTAACTTTCTCATTGCCAATTTTATTTTTTATACCATCCAAAGGTGAGACAAGTAAAGAAGTTATACCCGTATATTCTCCAACGTGGCACACATCTGCATTTGGACCAATAACGGCAACAGATTTTATCTGATCTTTATCAAGAGGCAGTAAATCCTCACTGTTTTTTAACAATATAATTGCCTCCTGGGCGACTTTTCTTGCCAAGGCACGATGCTCTTTACTGTCAATTACTGAATGAGGAATTTTACTAAAAGGCACCATCTCCGGGGGATCATACAAGCCCAATCTAAAACGTGTCAGTAAAATTCTGCGAACCGCCCTGTCTATTGCTTCTTCAGATATGGCACCGCTTTCAATGACTTGATATAAATAGTGTTTAAACTCACCGCCGCATTCCATATCAATACCTGCATTAATCGCTACAGAAATTGCCTCCTGTACAGTGGCAACATATTTATGACCTTTTCCTTCCAAATAAAAGTCTTGAATTCCTTCACAATCCGTTACTACATAGCCGGTAAATCCCCATTGATCGCGTAAAATATCGGTTAACAATTCCTTGTTTCCCTGACAGGGAACACCATTTAATCTATTATATGCTGCCATAATAGATGCTACATTACCTTCTTTTACCAATACTTTGTATGGTTTTAAATAGTATTCGTGCAATAGCTGTTCATCAATATTGGCAGAACCATTGTGTCGGTTCCATTCTTCATTATTAGCAACAAAATGTTTGGGAGCAGCCACTGCTTTTATATATTTTGGATGATTTCCATAAACACCTTTTACCAATGGCAAAGTAAGCTGAGATGTTAAATAGGGATCTTCACCAAAACATTCTTCATTTCTACCCCAACGCGGGTCCCTGGCCATCTCTACTACCGGTGCCCAAAATGTAAGAACCTGCTTTTGAGTAGTATTGAATTGCGCTCGTATTTCATCAGAGGCAGCGGTACCAATTTCATACAAAAGTTCTCTATTCCATGTTGAGGCCCGTGCTATGCCGACAGGGAATATGGTTGTATTGACGCCTCCAACCGGAGAATGAATAGCACCGCCCCCCAATTCATGTCTCACCATTCCGAACCTTATCAGATCATTGGGTGAGCGGCTCATCATTTGAGATACTTTTTCTGCAATTGTCATGCGTGACAGCAGATCATCTACTCTGTCTTCAAAAGATTGGGTGTGATCTTTATAGATTGGAATTTCAGTTGATTGTTGTGGATATAACAAACTATTCACCCAAAACACTAAACAGACCACAGATGTAAACAAAACATGCTTGTTTCGTATTTTCATTTTCAAATCCTCTTTTGATCGTAAAATATCAGTTTTATTTTTTTAATTACCTGCCAATTTTTGATTCATGCTTATTTGCCTATATATCGTCCGGGTCAAAAGAAACTGACCCGACCTAAAACTGAAACTCACTTTACAAATATTGATTAAACTATTGTTATCGCATTTGCACACATATTTTTTCATTATTCTTCATGGAAAAGGACATTTGCGGGTATCTCCTGATAAGGAATTCCAGGCCCTTCCCAGCTTACTATATTCCAAAAACGTGCTCCCATTTGAAAATACTTTTCAGATATTTTGTATATTCCCTTTTTCATTGCTACTGTGCGTCCGCTGGGAAACTCTTTTCCATCAATATAGAGAATACTGCCATCATTCGTTTTTTTGGAAAAAGTGTATTTACCTTCTTTGGCAATTTTAATATATCCATCGTATTCAAAACCAAAATAAGCATCACGAGTTCTCTTTTCAATATTAAAGCTGGAAACGATACCCTCAGATATCGGCTCATAGTCTTTTAACTCATCAACAAACATCACACTGGCTTCATAATATTTATATTTCAATCCTTTTTTTAAATTAAGCCCTTTATAATTTGTATATGATTCAAATTCTATTTTTTCTAATTTTTCAGCTACCGTTAAACTTGGCAGTAATCCCTTTTTAAATGCTTTAAACTTTAGATCGGTCGTTTTGTCCAATTGAAAAGGACCCGTATAAATAATGGATTTATCGTTGGGTTCAGAGCCATCAATCGTATAATATATTTTTGAGCCTTCCGTATCACATTCCAGCTTAACTTTAGCAGTAGTGATGAATTTATTATCATCAGTTACAATAAAAGGCATAGAAACTGTAGGTAGAAACTCTTTTGTAAAAGGCCTCGCTTCTTTTGCTTTCCCCCAATTTTCATTAGGAGTGGGACCAAGTTCAAAAACAAAGTGACCGCCATCCACAATATCACTATGATTAAACCATGATTTAGTAAAAGGCTTTCCATTAAGCGATAAAGATTGAATGTAATAATTATCAGCCGATACATTTTTGGCCTCAATTACAAATTTCTTTCCGTTTTCAAGATTGATTGTTACTTTATCAAATATAAAAGTTCCAATATTATAAATTGGAGAACCAGGTGTAACAGGATAAAATCCCATCGCGCTTAAAATATACCAGGCCGACATTTGCCCGCAATCTTCATTTCCTTCTAATCCATCCGGTTTATCATCATACATTGTTTCCAAAATCTGGCGGACCATTTTTTGAGTTTTAGGTGCCGCACCAACATAATTATACAAATATGCCATATGATGACTCGGTTCATTACCATGCGCGTATTGACCAATTAAGCCTGTTGCATCCACTGCTTTTTCATCATACTTTGATTTAAAAGTAAAAAGCTGATCCAGCCACGCTTCAAATTTTTCATCACCACCTATTAAATTAATCAAACCATTGATATCATGGGGCGCGAACAAACTGTATTGAAAAGAATTGCCCTCAACAAAATGCTCAGAACCTTCTGCCGGATCAAACAGAGTTACCCAGGTTCTGTCACTATTTTTAGGACGCATAAATCCTGTTGATTCGTCAAACATATTTTTATAAAATTGAGCACGCTGCTGATAAATTTTATAATCATCGTCATTTTCCATTATCGTTGCCATTTCTGCAATACACCAATCATTATAGGCATATTCCATAACCATAGAAACCGAGCCTCCAGCCTTATCAGCAGGAATGTACCCCAATCTTGCGTAATAACCGCTATGGTCCACTTGATTTTTCATTGCTTTATAGGCCATATTTACATCATAATCACGAATACCTTTAATATAAGCATCTAAAATAATGGGAAGTGAATGATGGCCGATCATGGAGCCAGAGTATTCACCCCATATTTCCCAATGAGGTAGTCTTCCACCATTTTTATAGATTTCTAGAAAGGTTTTTATAAACTCGTTCATCCTTGACGGCTCAATAATATTATAAAGAGGCATTTGGGTCCTGAATACATCCCACAGCGACCAAACCGTATATCTTGTAAAATCATTAACTTTATGAATTTCTCTATCAACTCCGCGGTAACTTCCATCCACATCGTTCAAGGTAATGGGAGCCATTGCTGTATGATATAGTGAAGTATAAAATATTCTACGTTCCCTTTCAGTACCACCTGTTATATCAATTTTTGATAAATGTTTTTTCCATAACTCATTAGCATTGGCTTTTACATTATCAAATTCCCACCCTTTATTTTCGGCTTCCAGATTCTTTTTAGCGCCTTCAATGCTAACCGTTGAAATACCAACTTTGACTAAAATAACATCATCTTTATTTGTATTGAACGTCACATATCCTTTGACATTTGTACCGTCGGCTGTATTCACGTTATCAATTATTTTGTCGTCAACCGCGATACCGTAATTTTTAAATGGCCTTGAAAATTTTGCGTAAAAATAAACATGCTGGTCTTTTGCCCAGCGAATTGAACGTCTAAAACCAGATATTTCAGTGTCATTTATTATGTTTAATTTCGAATCAATTACTCTGTCACGATTTTTTAAATCTATTATTATATTGGAACAATCTGACTTGGGAAAAATATATCGATGAAATCCGGTCCGTGTTGTAGCTGTTAATTCAGCCGTTACATGATAATCATCCAGGAACACCTTGTAATATCCCGGCGATGCGCTTTCATTGTTATGACTAAACTTTGAACGATAACCAGTGCTGCTATCATTCTCATCCCCAACCAACACATTCACCTGGCCGGTAGTAGGCATTAGCAATATATCACAAAATTCCGGTGCACCAGTACCACTCAAGTGAGTATGGCTAAATCCCATTATGGTCTTGTCCGAATAATGATACCCTGAAGAACCATCCCAATTTTCCATACGTGTATCTGGACTTAGCTGTACCATACCAAACGGAACCATTGCGCCCGGAAATGTGTGTCCATGCCCGCCGGTTCCAATAAAAGGATCGACATAATTAGTATAATCAATACCAGAGCATTGAATTTTTGAATTTTTCGCTTCTGTACAACCATAAAAGAAAACAATCAATATTAGCAATACTTTTATTGTGTGTCTCATACTTTATTATTCCGTTTAATTAATCAGTGAGTGTTTTTTAATTTTTATTTCTTTTTTTTTACCAATTTTATTAGAAAATTTATGGTTATGCTGGAATATCATTTTAATTTACTTAATAACCAATTTAGCCATTTGATAGTAAAATTTATTACCATGCAGAATTCAGTTCATTTACATCCAGATTCACAATGTGCGCGGTTCCACCTTGGGCAAATACTCGTAATGATAAATTGTCATCATCAGGAATTGAGCCCACAGGCATATAATATTCTCCATCATTTACAAATATCTCGATGGATGTACGGTCTACCAATAACCGCAATTTGATCTTGCCGTTTGTTGGTCTAAACTGTACTGACTGGTTTTTAACTAAAAGGACTCCCCTTCTGGCATCATACACAACAGGAACGCCCCTGATTTCAAAACCTACTTTATCTGCATTGCCAACGGCAAATTCTCCTGTAATATCAAACAAATCACCATTGATTTGTGATATTGGATTGTTTCCCGGTACCAGTTTTACATTTTTAATATGATGTTGCTTTTTATATAGCTTTTCAATTTCTCTGACAGGATTCGCAAACATGCGGATTCCCTGTTTCGTTGAATGTAGTGTTAATTCTACCGGAAAATTCATCATCTGATTAAATGGCATGCCTGGCATCTCAATCCGAGCCCAACCGACCTGGATACGTCTACCATCTTTTGGGGGAATATCGCTGAATGTTTGCGATGCGTAAAAGGCATCACCATAGCTGTAACGGATTTTATCGCTTTCAATTGAAAAATTACTTCCATCAAAATCACCAATAAAATAATCCCCTGTGCCGCCGTACAAAACCCACTTTTTATTGTTTTCGTTTCCATCCACTGGTAACTGAAACAACTCGGGGCATTCGTGAAAAGCATCCAATATGCCTCCAAGTTCCCATTGTTTCAAATCCGGTGATGTAAAAAATGCCATCCTTCCATCTATAAGATAGAGTACAATTACCCATTCCTGGGTCTTTTCCAACCAAATCACTTTGGGATCGCGGTTACCCGAATTAATATGTCCCTGTACCGGATTCCCATCATACTTGGTCCAGGTACGTCCACGATCATTACTAAACGCTAAACCCTGAGTAAAGGGCTTACCGGCTGACCACTGATTTTCTCCACCAGCATTGGTGTAAATCGTAACCAGAGGTGGTTCATCTCCGGTTTGAAATCCGGTTGTATTATTCCAATCCACAACTGCCGATCCGGAAAACATGGTTCCCCATTCATCGGGATAAAGGGCGTCACCCAGCTCCTGCCAATGGAGCAGATCTTTACTGACCGCATGCCCCCATGATTTGCTGCCCTCACCCGTTCCAAAAGCATTATGTTGATAGAACAAATGATATTCTCCGGCATAATAGACCAATCCATTAGGATCATTCAGCCAGCCGCGTTTTGATGAAAAATGAAATTGCGGACGGTACTTTTCCTGATAAAGTTCATTTTCTCCCGGGAAGGTATTGTCCTGATAAATAGCATCTACTAAATCTTTGTTCTCCGGAGGGAGTTCAAAAATTTCAATCTCACCCTTTTTTCCTTTGAATTCATCGATTTCCAGATAGACCCAATAATCGGGTTCATCAGATGCTAATTCAATGTAAAATTCTCTTTCAATTTCATTATTTACTAATAACTTGATGGTACGTAAGGGAGCACCATTTTTAACCGGAAAATTCAAATATTTCTTTTCAAATGAAAATTTTCGGGTTATACATTGCTCAACATCTATAGTTGTTATGATCACCGGGGATTTCCATAATCCACCACTTCCGGCAATGTCATTTATTCTAACAGTAACAAGATTCGTTTCACCATAAACCAACAAATCGGTTATATTGGCAGCAGTGGGCTTTCCTGCAACAGAATAGTAAGATGTTCCAAATAAACCGGCGCTTTTACCATTAATAAATAACTCGAAATAATCGTTTACACCGGCAAATTTTATCCATAAATCCCGACCTTTTAATTCTTTAGGAATATCCACTTTTTTTCTATACCAACCCAAATCGTCCAGCTCCGGATATCCCTGATCTTCCCATCGTTTTCCCGCATCAATGACTGCCCAGTCAGAGTCATCATATTCAAGCGAATACCATTGTTCAGTCATGCCCGCTTTTTGGGGATCAGGAGAGAACCGCCAGTCTTTTTGCAAATCAATGGTGTATGTTGGAATATTTTTCTCACAAGACATTGCTAATAAAAGTGCTAAAACGATTGAGCACATTAGCAAATTTTTTTTCTTATGATGTTTTTTTAAATTATCAACAACAAATCTCCCGGCTCCTATCATATTGATCCTTTCCCATTCTTTCATAATTCATTTACAAGTACAGACCTGTAACTCGACAGTTTTTCTTTGATGAGAATAAAACTAGTACCTAAACTATTCATCTATAACGATGAATATCATGTCAAACTCGATTATAAACAGTGGCTAAACTTGATTTTAGACAAATTGATTCTCTTAACCTGGTAACAAACCCCCCGGTTTCTTCCACAGTATTTATCTGTCAATGTTGATTTATTATAGTAATTATTGTTAAAATAATCAATAAAATAGTTTTTCACCTGACAAGCCTTCTATTGCAAGATTATAAAAAGGCCGGGTATCTGTTCCAATAGTATTATAAAGTGTTGTAAAGCCGCGTTTATCTATGCGTGTCCTACTATTTATAAAGTTATCGAGTAAAACGGGTGGTTAATTAATTGGAGTACAGATGAACGCTAAAAAAAATGATAGGTACATTACATTATAAATCAATTTGACGGGGCATTGCCCCGCCATAGATTGATATTATCCATTTGAGGTGGACCTTCCCACTATTTATCAAATCGACTTTTCTCATTCAATAAATAGTTGGGATACAAAACATCATTAACTTTTTCAACCATCACATCTTGAGCTAAATTAAAAGACGCTTCTAGGCGAATATCTTTAGAAGATGCACCAATCTGCACTTTATATTCACCTTTATCTGCCAACCAGGCATCAATTCCACTCCAGAATGAAGCCAGGGCACGCTCATCCAGTTCAAAGGAAAGCTGCTGGCTTTCCCCCGGTTTTAACAATCGGGTTTTTGCAAAGCCTTTTAATTCATGGACCGGTTTTTCCATCCGGGAAGATGGTGCAGCCAAGTAAAGTTGAACAATCTCTTTACCAGCTACTTTGCCGGTATTTTTAACGGTTACATATACTGTTAAAGTTTTGGAAAAAGAATTACTGCTCAACTTAAAATCAGAATATTGAAAACTAGTATATGACAAGCCAAAACCAAATTCAAAAGCTGTAGGAACATCAAAAGAGTCATAATACCGATAACCGACGTAAATACCATCGTTATAGAGAGAATAAATGGGTTCTTCCTCCGGTAATCCGGGGAAATATTCTGCGGATGGTACATCCTCATACTTTAGCGGAAATGAATCGGGCAGTTTCCCGGATGGATTCACATCACCTTTCAGAATATTGGCTATTGCGTGTCCGCCTTCCTGGCCCGGCAGCCAGGCCAGCAGAATTGCATCCACATAATCCCTCCAACTGGCAGTTTCCCACACACCACCAACATTGAGCACAACAATAACTTTTTTACCAGCGTCATGAAAAACAGCACTCACATTTCTCACCAATTCAAGTTCATTTTCTGATATGGGAAGATAGCCGTTTTCGTAATTCTCACCTGCGCTGCGGCCAAGGGTTATTACAGCAACATCAGCATTATTTTCGTATTTTAAAATATCTGCCACAGGAATTTGGGGCTCTTTGGCAAACGCAACCAGTCTCTCTTTAAAGTGTTTGGGAGCCTGATCCCCGACAATACCATTATCCTTGCGGTGCTTGGGCGTATCAAAATAAGGTGGTACCAGATTTTCCCGTTTTATTTTTTCTATTAAAGCGACATAGTCCTTCTCCATCTCTTTCAACACCTTAAAGCCTGCTGACTGGAGCCCTTGGTTTACTGATACGGCATATTTAAAACTCCTTACACAACCGCTGCCCGTACCGTAAGGAATGAGGTGATATCCGATTTTACCAAACAAGGCAACCTTTTTCCCTTTTTTTAAGGGAAGGGTATTATTTTCATTTTTTAATAATACCATACCTTCTTCTGCAGCTATTCTGGCCGTTTCAGCATGGGCTTTTAAATCCGGATTCATTGATGGATTATGCCCCTTTTCCCGGGGAGAATCAAGTTTGAATTTTATCAATTGGACCAAATTTTCATCCAGAGTACTTTCATCCAGAGTTTGATTTTTTATAGCGGATGTCAGTTCATTGTATTCCTGCCTGTTACCACTCATCAACAAATTCTTACCAGCCCTGACTTTAGCCACGGCACTGCCGTTTCCATCCCAATCCGTAATCAACAGGCCGTCATAGCCCCATTCCTGACGAACAATAGTCTCTAACAACTCGGGATTTTCAGCAGTATAATCCCCATTTACCCGATTGTAGGAGGTCATTATTGCTTTGGGTCTTGCTTCCTTGACCGCAATCTCGAATCCTCGCAAATAAATCTCACGCAAAGCTCTCTGGCTGATAACCGCGTTGTAATTTCTTCTGTTCGCTTCCTGATTATGGGCAACAAAATGTTTCAATGTAGAACCTGATCCAAAGGATTGCATTCCATTCACCATCGATGCCGCCATTTTTCCAGTAAGTAACGGATCTTCAGAATAATACTCAAAAGCCCTTCCGTTTTTAGGATTACGATGAATATTCAGGCCGGGTCCCAGCACAAGATCAATTCCATATTCCAATGCTTCATTACCAAACGCCTTGCCAACCTGCTCTACCAAATCAGTATTCCAGGTTGAAGCCAAACAAGTCGCCGTGGGAAACGCTGTGGTATAATGAAAATCCTCTTGTCCTTCTTTGCGTGGTTCTCTGTTTAAACCGGCCGGGCCATCAGACATGGTGCTGGATTTTATGGACAACCGTGGAATTAAATGTTTTACCGTATGATCGGTCACCAGCATACCGGTTTCTGTTGTAACAGTTTGGGGATCAACAGCAGGCAAGTATTTTCCGTCACCAACAATCAAACCGATCTTTTCTTCCAACGTCATTTGTGATACAATATCTTTTGCCATTTGTTCGATTGATTTGTTTGCATCAGCGGGGCCGCTGCTATTCTGCGCAAACAAGGTTGAACATATTACGAAAAATAAAATTACTGGAAATATTCCGTTTACTCTCTGTTTGAATAAATTCATTTCTTCTCCATTCTCCTGAAAAACACGTATAACAAACTATTTCTTTTGATATACCCTGACCCAATCTATTTTAAAAGTGTCGGGAAAGACGGTTTCTTTTAATGCTTCTATTGTAGCCGGTATTTCCATACTAAGGATGATTTCTTCTTCAATATGAGAGATGGCTTCTTTAATTTCATAAAACTTGTATCCATCAACAAAAAATGCATATTTTTCAGGTGTCCACTCTAGAGCAAACGTGTGAAATCCCTCATGAAGACCTTCAACATGGCTCTGCCTGCCTCCGATTGTTTTCTGGTTAGGTCCATAAGCCCAATGAAGATTATGCATAATCATATCTTCACCTGCCTCTTTGAAATATTCAAAGATATCTATTTCCGTACCAAATGTGGCAGGATCTTCACCCTGTGAAATTTTGGGCGATTGAATCCAAAATGCAGCCCACACTCCCTTTGATTTTTGCAATTGTGCACGGCATTCAAAATAACCAAATGTAGGCATAAAACGGTTCATCGTGCTGATCATTCCAGCCTTGACACTGTCACCGCTTTCAATTGCCAATAGTTCCAGAAATCCATCATGAATTTTAACTGCATCGGGTGAGTTGTAGCCAATTCTGCGTGGACCGGTACCCCGATAATCCCATTTATCAGGATCAAGTTTATCACCGTCAAAATCATCCTCCCAAACGAGTTGATAGCCCAGACTTTCGGCGGTATAGCATGTATCCGACATTGGATTAAAAATACTTGTAGCTTTTTCTTCATCAGTTGTCAGAATAACCGGTAACCTCCACAATCCTCCACTGTTCCCCCAATCATTAACCTGGATTGCAACAACATTGCTTTCACCATATTTGACATTTTTGCTAATCTCTGTAAAAGTAGGTCTTGTTGCTACACTTATATTTGCTGAACCAAAATAACTAACACTTTTACCATTTATAAACAACTCGTAAGCATCATTAACAGCTTCAATTCTTAACCATATTTTTTTACCCTTCCAGTCCGCAGGGATCTCAAAGGTTTTTCTATACCAGCCAAAACCATCCAATTCACGATAACCCAGATCTTCCCATCTCTTCCCGGCATCAATCACTGCCCAGTCAGAGTCATCAAAATTAATGGAATACCAACTCTCAGATGTGCCAATGTTATTCTCATCAGGAGAGAACCTCCAATTACTAGATATATCAATTGTTATTGGAGACTTGGATCGTTGACATGCAGAAATAAAAAGTAAAGTTAGTAGAAGGATTATGATTTCTTTTTTCATTTCAGCTCCTGGTTTTACAAGTTTCATTTTAAACAAATGTATTACTGGATTTATTATTATACACACATCAATTAATTGTTTTTCGTTGTATCATCTTTTTCCAACACAAACTCATCAACCAATTCCCCACTTGCTGAATATGCTTTATAAGAAAGAATGTTATTATCGATTGAAATTACCTGATAGAGCTGTGTGTACGATATGCTCTTTTGCATCCATTCTTTATCTCCCGCCGGATATAATTTGGGGCCACATACTGATACTACATATACGATTGACGGTTTAATATCAGGATTATCAGATGCTGTTCCTCTGCCATAGGAATGATCATGACCGGTCAGAACTATATCGACGCCATGTTTTTCAATGATTGGCTGAAAATGTTTTCTGAGATGTTGATTGTCCCTACTCTCTTTTGGAGAGTAGAACGGAAGGTGAGTTGTTAGAATTGTCCATTTTTTTGTATTATGAGTCAATACAGAATCAAGCCAAATTTTCTGTGTTGTCATTGCAACTCCAGTTTCATGTTCCAACTCATCGTCAGTTGCAGAGTCTATCGATATAAGACGCAGATCTTCATAATCAACAAAATAGCAAGTCCCTGCAAGTCCACTTGGTCCGTTTTGGGGAAGCGTAAATTGGGCGTTCCAGTGAGGATCAAGCAACAAATCCTGGTAGTCATGATTCCCTGGTGTCATAATTTGTGGAATGGTTGCATAAATAAACGAACCGGCATCAAACCAACCTTGCCATTCTGTATCACTTCCTGCGTGATTAATTAAATCTCCTCCATAAAGCATAAATCCACTATTCGGACTTGTCTGGAATGCTTTACGGATTACTCTTGAACATTCCGATCTTAAACTTGTTTGAGGATCACCAAAATAAATAAATGAGAATGGGTTTCCTGTACTTGAAGGAGTTTGAAATTGAAACCATTCACTCCAAAACTGACCATTACCAACACGATATATATATTTGGAATCTGGTTCCAGTCCTGTTATTATTTGTGAATGTTGGTTTGCATTTACAGGTAATTCGTTTTCTGGTGAATATTCGAATCTGGTTGTTTGTGCTTTAAAAGATTTACTCTCTTTTGGGTTGATCCGGGTATCTGACGTTGGCTGCAATTCACAATAACCCGCTACAATAGTAGTGTCAGTACGCCAGGTTACAGCCATGGAAGTAGATGGGTTTTCTGTCAAGTTTAAAACAATTCTGTCCGGGAATTTTGTGGGAAAATTTGTTTGAGCAAATACCTGTACAATTGATAACATTGTCAGAGTAGCAGCAATAGCAATCAGGTTGTTAAAACATTTTAATTCACATTTCATGGTATACCTTTATTTAATTTGAAATAAATAATTCTAAACATTTATCATAACGAATTTTTCCAGTTTTCAATAGCCTGGCTGAATCGTCCGGGCTCATCAGTAGCATACCAACGAATACCTATATCAAATAACGTATACACATCCTTTTCCTCAAAATGAAAAGGAAATACTTCCAGATCTATTTCTGCAGCACGAGTAATTTCCAGTGCCTTTTTCACAAATTCGGCATCCAACTGATAGCGCCATGCTCCAGGTTCTTCAATGTCATTGAGATGGAGCTGTACCTGATTCAGTCCTTCAAATCCTGATTTTTGGACAGCATAGAATTTACTTTTAATCTCTTCTGCACTCCCTCCCATCCACAACATGGAGCGAACACCGTCAGCAACAGCTTTGAGCGTTTTACAATCATCCTGTCGGGGACTGCAAACCAGAATCTGCGAACAGACTTTGTACTGATTCATCATGTCACCCAATTGTTGTAAATCAACATCTTTGATATCCAAATACAATTGACGGTCAGAATGGTTTTGCATTAGCTTGAAAACCTGTTCCAGAGAAGGTACAAATTCTCCTTTATAATCCTGACTGAACGTCACGCCTATATCATATTTTTGTACCTGATCAAATGACAATTCTGAAACAGGAACATCTTTGATATCATCAGGGGCATTTGAAGTCCGGGCCAAAGTACCATCATGTAAACAAATTATTACACTATCAGATGTTGTGCGAATATCTGCTTCCGGGATACCTCCCAGTTTCCAGGTATATAACAACGCAGCTATACTGTTATCCGGCGCATCATGGAGACCTCCACCACGATGTGCCTGCCAGTAGAAATCCATATTCACATCAGCTTGCATATTATTACATCCAGTGAGGAATTGAGATAAACAAACAGACAGAAAAAGGAATGCTATTAAAATATTTTTTTTCATTTCAGGCTCTTAATTTTTTAAATTGATCATGCTCAATATAATACAAATTCGTCAAATCTGCCATTTTTTTATCATTTGACTCGTGTGATTTATACCGAAAAATCATTGACTTTTGCATCCGCACCCGTTATATTCTCAATGTCAATTGATTATCGTTTTGATCTGTCAAAAATACGGGACCGGTTATATTTCATGATAATCACGGGATTTTTAAAAACACCAATCCTTCAATATTCCCTGTTAATCAAGCTATGGGGAGAGCGATGAAGACCAACAATTCAAATTTTTCTAATTCTATTTCCCTTGAAAATATTTATAGCGATCTGCCACCACTACCAGAGTTTGAACCCGGTATTCGGCGTGCGCCCAAACGTTTCGCCAATCTTTCCGAACAGGACAAAGAACTGGCTCTGCGAAATGCATTACGTTACATCCCTGAAAAATGGCATGAACAACTGGCACCGGAATTCATGAACGAATTGCAGAACACTGGTCGTATTTACGGTTATCGTTTCCGTCCTGTGGGAAATCTGTATGGTAAACCTATAACTGAATACACTGGTGAATGCATTGAAGGCAGAGCATTCCAGGTTATGATGGATAATAATCTCGATTTTGCTGTTGCGCTTTATCCCTACGAACTGGTGACCTATGGCGAAACCGGACAAGTATGCCAGAACTGGATGCAGTATCAGCTTATTAAAAGATACCTGCAAGTTTTTACACCGGAACAGACACTGGTTGTAGAGTCCGGACATCCGTTGGGATTATTCAAATCCTCACCGCATGCACCACGAGTGATCATTACTAATGCCTTGATGGTAGGCATGTTTGACGATCAGGAAAACTGGAACCGTGCTGCGGCTATTGGTGTTGCCAATTACGGACAAATGACGGCAGGCGGCTGGATGTACATAGGCCCGCAGGGAATTGTACATGGTACATACAATACCGTTCTAAATGCAGCACGTCTCAAACTGGGATTAGCGAATGATGCTGATTTGAGCGGTGTGCTGTTTGTCTCGTCCGGGCTTGGTGGCATGAGCGGGGCCCAGGGCAAAGCGGTTGAAATTGCCAATGGAGTTTGTATCATAGCCGAAGTAGATCCCTCCCGCATTCAAACCCGTCATGAACAAGGATGGGTAAGCAAGGTCATTGATGATCCCGCAAAAGCATTTGAACTAGCCCAGGAATATAAATCTAAAAAACAGGGACACGCCATTGCCTTTTATGGAAATGTTGTGGATCTGTTAAAATATGCAGTGGATAACAAAGTACCAATCGACCTGTTATCTGACCAAACCTCCTGTCATGCTGTTTATGAAGGCGGTTATTGTCCACAAGGTTTATCATTTCAGGACCGTACTGAACTTTTAAAGACAGACCGTAAACATTTCAATATGCTGGTTGATAAAAGTCTGCAAGTTCATTTCCAACTCGTACAAGAACTGGCTGAACAAGGCACTTATTTCTTTGACTACGGCAACAGCTTTTTAAAGGCCGTTTTTGATACCGGGGGCAACGGCTGTCTGCAAAAACGGTCGAGACACCCTGGATGGATTCATCTTTCCCTCTTATGTTGAAGACATTATGGGACCCATGTTGTTCGATTACGGATATGGCCCTTTTCGCTGGGTATGCCTGAGCGGTGAGGAATCCGATCTTTTAAAAACCGATCATGCTGCTATGGAGTGCATTGACCCCAATCGCAGATTCCAGGACAGGGACAACTATATCTGGATCCGTGATGCCATGAAAAACAAACTGGTGGTAGGTACCCAGGCCCGTATTCTCTATCAGGATGCACTGGGCCGCATGAACATTGCTCTGAAATTCAATGAAATGGTACGAAACCATGAGATTGGTCCGGTAATGATTGGACGTGATCATCACGACACAGGTGGAACAGATTCCCCCTATCGTGAAACCTCCAACATCAAAGATGGCAGTAACATTATGGCAGATATGGCTACTCAGTGTTTCGCAGGTAATGCCGCGCGAGGCATGAGCCTCATTGCGCTGCACAATGGCGGTGGAGTGGGCATAGGTAAAGCCATTAATGGTGGATTCGGACTGGTAATGGATGGCAGTGAACGTATCGACGAAATCATCAGGCAGGCCATCCCCTGGGATGTTATGGGTGGTGTAGCCAGACGTGCCTGGGCCAGAAATCCGAATTCAATAGAAACCGTAAAACAATATAACGAATTGAGAAAGGGACAGGACCATATCACCCTGCCCCATATTGCTGACGATACATTGATCAACAAAGCAATCAAGAATGCAAATACATAGTATGTGATATTCCTGGTTAAAAGTCTCTGTCTTAAAACCCTTTAACAATATAACGCACCAAGGCAGAGCTTGAGCACGAGAAAAAGTCAGAAAATTGTATGAACTTGATTTTATTGAACAAGTAGAATTTAAGGATTCCGGACCACGAGTGCCCGACCGCCAGTTAGCGGTCGGGTGTATCGAATGGTCCACAAAAAAAACAGGAGATCTTGTGCAACAATTAATAGAATGTGTTCCAAATTTTAGTGAAGGCCGCGACATGGCGGTTATGAAACAGATCACTGACCAGGTTGAATCCGTTGATGGAGTAAAACTCCTAGATGTAGACCCCGGATCATCTACCAATCGAACTGTTGTGACCTTTGTAGGGTCCCCTGATGCGGTATGTGAAGCGGCATTCAGAGCGGCAAAAAAAGCTGCAGAAATGATTGATATGACAAAGCATAAAGGTGAACATCCACGCTTTGGTGCAATGGATGTTTGTCCTCTCATCCCATTGCCAATATAAGCATGGAAGAAACTGTAGAATATGCACATAAACTTGCCGAGCGACTGGGTAAAGAACTGGGTATACACATATATTGTTATGAATATGCCGCACTCGATGAAAAGCGTAGAAACCTGGCCTATTGCCGATCAGGAGAGTATGAAGGATTGAAAGATAAAATCAAAACTCATGAAGGAAAACCCGATTTCGGGCCAACTGAATTTAATGCCAGGTCTGGAGCAACCGCTGTTGGCGCAAGGGATTTTCTGGTGGCTTATAATGTCAATCTCAATACAACCTCTACCCGCAGAGCAAATGCCATTGCATTTGACGTACGTGAAAAAGGCCGCATTAAAAGAGAAGGCAATCCACTCACCGGTCCTGTTATTAAAGACGAAAAAGGTAACCCGGTTATGATACCAGGTTCATTGAAATGCGTTAAAGGCATCGGCTGGTATATTGAGGAATATGGTATCGCCCAAATTTCTATGAACCTGACCAATCTCAAAGTTACTCCTGTTCATATGGCTTTTGACGAGGTCTGCAAAAAAGCAGATACACGAGGCATTCGGGTGACCGGTTCAGAACTGGTAGGGCTCATCCCTTTGCAATCCATGCTGGAAGCCGGAAAATATTTCCTCCAAAAACAGCAGCGTTCAACCGGTGTATCCGACAAGGAGCTCATAAAGATTGCAATCAAATCTATGGGATTGGATGAGTTGGGTCCCTTTGTTCCGGAAGAAAAGATTATTGAATATGCAATGGACAAGGATAAAGATAAAGGCCTGAAAGATCTTACTCTTGAGGATTTTACAGATTTAACAGCTTCGGAAGCGCCTGCACCAGGCGGTGGATCTATTTCAGCAGCAATGGGTGCTTTTGGAGCCGCACTTGCTGCAATGGTTGCCAACCTGTCATCCCATAAACGCGGCTGGGACGATCGTTGGCAGGAATTCTCAGACTGGGCTGAAAAAGCCAAAGCCTGCTATGCTGAGTTGTTATTTCTTGTAGATGAAGATACAAGAGCGTTTAATGACATGATGAAAGCTTTTGCTATGCCAAAGAAAACGGATGAAGAAAAAAAAGATCGAAGTCAGGCTATTCAGGATGCAACAAAATTTGCAATAGAGATCCCTTATCGGGTAATGAGAAAAGCATTCGAATCCATGACGAGTATAAAAGCCATGGCAGAGATAGGGAATCCCAATTCAGTTTCTGATGCCGGTGTTGCTGCACTTGCCGCCCGTTCAGCGGTCATGGGAGCACACCTTAATGTAAAAATCAATGCAGCCGGGTGCAAAGACAAAGCATTTGTAGACGATTTATTACAAAACTGCGATGAACTGGAAACCCAAACCAATGTAATGGAACGGGAAATTCTGAGTATTGTAAATTCAAAAATCCAATAAAATGGAAATACAATGTCATCTCTGCTGATAAAAAGCGCATCACAAATTATTACTCCCAAACCGGGTGAGTTACGTGGTCAGGCCATCAAACAACTGACCGAACACACTTATACTTCTATTTTCATTCAGGATGATATTATACAGGCAATTGCCCCTGTCGATGAACTATTATCACGGATACCAGGTGATTGTCAAATCATTGATGCATCCGGAAAAGCTGTTTTACCGGGTTTTGTAGATTCCCACACCCATCTGGTTTTTGGCGGACACCGAGAAAATGAATTTGCACAACGCTGTGCCGGTATTACTTATGAAGAAATTGCCAAACAAGGTGGCGGTATTTTAAGCACGGTTAATGCAACCCGTAGTATGTCACAAGAAGAACTGATAGAACGAGGATTATTGTATCTACAAAAAGCAGTCAGGCATGGAACCACCAGTATAGAGATCAAAAGTGGTTATGGGCTGGACAGAGATACAGAGTTAAAAATCCTTCGAGTGATAGACAAGCTCAAAGAGATCCAGCCAGTCGAAATCACCTCGACTTTTTTAGGCGCTCATGCAATTCCCCCAAACAAATCAAAATCTGATTATATTCAAGAAATCAAAGATATGCTGCCTGAAGCCACAGTGTTGGCAGATTTCTGTGATGTCTTTTGTGAACTGGGATATTTCTCCGTTCAGGAATCTCTGGATATTCTTTGCGAAGCAAAGAAATTCGGATTGATCCCCCGAATGCATACGAACCAGTTTAACAATATTGGCGGCATTCAGGGAGCGATTGAAATAGGTGCAGTAGCAGTTGAACATTTGGAAACGTTGGATGATACAGACATTGCCATGCTGGCAGGCACAGATATCTGTACAACAATGCTTCCCGGCGTATCATTGTTTTTGAAAATTCCTTATGCACCGGGACGAAAAATTCTGGATGCCGGGTGCATTCCGGTTCTGGCAACAGATTTTAATACCGGTAGTTGCATGACTCTCAATATGCCATTGATACTGAATCTTGCCTGCACCCAAATGGGCTTTTCCATGCCCGAAGCTGTATCCGCCGCTACCCAAAATGGAGCTTATGCATTGGGCAAAGAAAATGTTGGGTGCATTGCCCCGGGATGGCAGGCAGATTTGATGATACTCGACTCGGATAATTATCAGAATCTGATCTATTTTTATGGAGAACCTCAGATAGAAAAAGTCATTAAAAAGGGTAACATAATTTTTGACCGCAATTTGAGCTGGAAGGTACCTGGATTGGAGTGACATATGGCCGATAAAAACGTACTCATCATTCATCACAATAAAGACATCTCTCTTTCAGAGATTACTGCTTGCGCTCAAAACCAGTTAAAATTTAAACTGGCAGATGATACCCGCGCACTGCTTGACAGTCGTCGTAAAGACATTGTAGAGTTTGTGACATCTCAAAAATACCCGGCATATGGGTTTAACCGGGGTTTTGGGCACAATGTTGATCTGGCAGTTGACGATGCACACCTTTCCGCATTACAGGAAAACCTGATCATCTCGCATTGTGTGGGTGTTGGTGACCCTGCACCGGATGAGATTATCCGTATTACCATGTTATTACGGGCCCAATCCCTATCCCGCGGCAACAGTGGCATACGTTCATGTCTGGTTGAACACATTTTAAGCATGCTCAATCATGACATGCTGCCAATCGTCCCGGAATTGGGTTCAGTTGGAGCCAGCGGTGATCTTGCCCCCCTCTCTCATATCGCACTAGGAATGCTGGGAAAAGGTCAGGTGCGTTACCAAGGTATGCTCATGGATGCAACTGATGCTTATCGTAAATCAGGACTGGTACCCATACGCCTGCAGATGAAAGAAGGATTGGCGCTCAACAATGGCGTTCAGTATATGACTGCAATTGGGCTAGATGTTTGCGGTAAAATGCAAACCTATATTAAAACCGCAGCAATTCAGTCAGCCATGACCGCTCAGGTAATGCTGGCCCCTGAAACACCATTCTGTGAAGACCTGCACCAACTCCGTCCTCATCCCGGGGCTGTCAAAGTTGCGAAATGGATATATGCCCTGATGAAAGATTCACCTTTACGTGAAGCACACCGGGATTATCGTATTGACGGAGAGATCCAGGACCCATATAATATACGCTGCTCTGCTCAGATTTTAGGAACATGCGCTGAATTGATTGACGAAAGCCAGGCCGCACTCCTCAGGGAAGCAAACAGCGTGACCGACAATCCACTTATTCTCCCCGCAGATAAAGAATACGGCTGGAAGACGGATGATCCGTATTATGGTAAATATGTGGATATTGTATCCGGTGGGCATTTTCATGGTATGCCGGTAGCTGTAAGGGTATATAATCTAATTCAAGCCATGGGCATAATGGCGTCTCTTGTGAATCGCAGATGTGCGCGTTATGTGGATGCCAATCTGAACAAGGGTTTGGGCAGGGACTTGAAATGGCCTGATCTTTCAGAAAGCCAAAAAGCGATTTCAAGCGGTATGATGATGCTGGAATATACTTCGGCAGCACTTGCAAACTCTATCTGGGGAGAAGCCATGCCGAACCATCTTTACAATATCCCTACCAATACAGGACAGGAAGACCATGTCAGCATGGGCACGGATGTAGCGGTACGGGCCCGTAAAACTCTGCCTAAACTGGCGCAGTTACTGGCTATTGAGCTTGCTTTTATAAACCAGGCGGCAGCTATCCGTAAAAAACTGCCACACATCCCCTCCAAAGTGCCGGTTTCTGAAAAGACCAACCAGAAACTGCACAAGATGCAAAAAGAACTGGAAATCCTTAAAAATCCATTTGAAATGGAAATCGCTGTTAGAGAGCATTATCCCATTAAACCGGAAGACCGATTGATAAATCCCGTATGCGAACAAATATTGACCCATGTGTCAACATTGTTTCCTCCGGTTATAGAAGACCGGCCATTTTCAGAAGAAATAATAAAACTGAAAGATTTTATCGAGTTCGGGGAAATGATAACAATGAGCCCTATTTTTCAGGATTAATACATAATTAAATTGATTTCCCCTTTTCTTCTTGTTACATTTACATTTTAACCTCAATAATCCATGGAGACGAAAATGCGCTTTTTTATCAGATATACAACGATTTTTATTATAATACTCTTTGGACTTTCTTGTCAATCGAACAATCAAAAAGTATCAGACCCTCTTTATCAGCCTCGTGCACATGCACACAATGACTATAACCATGGTAGGCCTTTTTACGATGCTTTAGATCACAATTTTAGCAGTGTTGAAGCAGACATACACCTGGTGAACAATGAGTTGTTGGTAGCTCATGACATTGAGGATGTAAAACCGGGAATGACATTACAGCATATGTATCTGGATCCGATACAGGAACTCGTCAAATCTCCGGATTGCCGGTTCAATAAAGATTTTCCATTAATACTGCTCATAGACATCAAATCCGATTCTTTTGCAACCTATCAAGCATTGAATCGTGTATTGGCAGAATATAAAGACATGTTGACAATTTATAAAAACAATAAAACAATCAAAGGTCCGGTTGCAGTTATTCTGTCCGGTAATCGCCCGTCTCTGGATCTCATGGCAAAAGAGTCACTTCGCTATACAAGCTATGATGGACGTATTGCAGATTTAAAATCAGATTATCCCGCATCACTTGTATCAATGATCAGTAATAATTGGCAGGATTTATTTGAATGGTACGGTAATGGAGCCATTCCCGCAAAAGAAAAAGAAAAATTGGCAATTATTGCCAAAACCGCACACGCAAAAGGGCAATGGGTACGCTTTTGGGGCACAGATGTAGATCCTATCCTTGATCAGCGCATGTTCTGGAACGAGTTGATACTGGCACAGGTTGATTTCCTCAATACAGACAAGCTTGACCTGCTTGAACATTATTTAAAGAATAGACAAAAATTGCTTCAAAAATAATATAACACAAAAAAAAAGACCGATAATAAACCGGTCTTTTTTTATCTCTAAATAATTTTTTCCACTCATTATCAATTATCCTTAACCAACCGGACTGTAAACCCATCTGCTTTATTGGCAGTTCCGCGTCCTACTTCATCAGTACTGAAATAGAGATAATGGTGCCAGGTATTTTGCGCATCAGATTCTGTCGCCGTTCCAAAGGTAGCGTATTGTCCTTTACCATCAAAAGCACCATTAAATGAATAGCTACGGTATCCACCACCTCGGGCTGTAAAGCCGCTTTCATTTGTTGCTCCGGTATTGGGATTGTTCCAGTGGCTGGTACCGGTCTCTTTTAATTTTCCACCCTGATCCGTTCCACGCCAGTTTTCATTATCAGCATCAGTTTGGCTCATGCCTAAATACATCTCGAGTTGCTTCCATTCGGTATCAGTCGGTACATGCCATCCGGCAGGTGCAATATTACGTGTATCATTCATTGCATACCAATTGTATAAAGCGCCATAATCATTTTTATTGGTTTTATTATTATCATAATAACAAAGAGCTCCGGAATCAAGATTTGTCCATTCAGAATTATCAGTTACATTAGGAATAATATCTCCGTTCCTGTAATGTGTAACCTGGAGATTTTCAGCCATCCACCATTGCTCACCAATTTTGATCGTTTTATAGAGATTACCATCATTATCCAATACCGTACCCGTCGGTTGTTCTTCACCCTGATTCATGATAGTAAAATATCCATCACTGAAATCAGTGGTGTTCGACCAAAGACCATAAATCCTAATCCGATAATGGTTACCGGATGGAATATCTGAAGAAATATCCCAGGTATAATCACCATCATTAGCAGTACCCGTATCTTTTAAACGCGTTACAAATTCATCGCCCAGGAACAGATCAACATATACCCGTTCATCAAGTTCATTTATAAACCATTGAATAATTTCCGTATCACCGGTATTGAATGTTTCTCCACCATTGGGAAATGTCACCTGCAAATCATCCTGATAGACACGAATCTCTTTTGTAATTACAGAGCTCACGCCATCCATATCCCGAATCTGCATTTTTACAGTTCTTGAAATAGCGGTGGCGAATTTATGTGTTACTATTTTGGTGCTGGAATATCCGGTATCCCAAATCCCATCATCTTGCCAATCCCATCGAACCTGTAATTGAGTTAGCTGATCATGGTCATCTGTGCTTCCCGTTGCATCAAAAGTAAAGACGGTTTCGGTTGTACCTGTCTCAGGCGTTACAACAAGCGATGCTGTGGGTGGATTATTATTTACATTCTGATCACGAATAAGACGGACCGAAAATCCACATTTGGGTTCTCCGCCTTCCTGGGTTACACCATTATTATCGTATGACAAAATTTTTGCAACGGGATTATTTGAATTGCTTTCTTTGAACCAGAAATATCCCATTTTTCCTATATGAAAGAATCCCGAGTCAAAATCACGAATACCACCAGGCAAACCGGTGAAACCACTTTCATTGCTAGCCCCTGTATTAGGGCTTTGCCAATGCACAGTGCCGGACTCTTTCAGACTTCCGCCAGCATTGGTTTCATCACCCAACAAGTTAACCAGGGTGTTCCACTCTTCTTCAGTTGGCACATGCCAACCCCTGGGTGCTATACTTCTATTGTCTATTAACGCATACCAGTTGTACAAAGCACCATAAACGGCAGATGTATCTTGATCATTATCATAATAACAAAGTGCTCCGGATTGTAATGTCATCCAATCATCTGCTCCGGGGATATTTGGAATTGGATCGCCATTGCGGTAATGGGTTACCCTAAGGTTTTCTACCATCCACCATTGTGTACCTATTTTAACAGTTTGATAAGAATTACCATCAATATCCGTAACGGTACCAGCCCCCTGAATAATTTCAAATCTGACGTTGACCGTTGTTTGCAGATCCATTCCATCAAAAGCAGCCTGTACTTGTACTGTACCGGTTTCCAGTTCACTCGCAGTAAACAAACCATTGCTTTCAATAGAGCCACTAATACCAAATACAACAGACCATTCGGTAAAATTAGTAACATCCACATTACTACCATCACTATATTCAGCTAAACATTCAAATTGAAAAGTCCCGCTATTTATCACAGTTGTATCCAAAGGTGATATTGTAATACTGTTCAACTGCGTTAATTCAGTATTTGCTTTGACACAACGGAATCCACGATTATTCGAACCCTGCCAGGCATAATCACGATTCCGGTTTGCCGGTTTGGTTTTAACCTTGGCATCATCCCATGCGCCGCCTCTTAAAACCCGGGCATTTAAATCATCAAAAGAACCATTAGGATTTGTTAAAGGAGTGAAATTATAGTAATCGGCATCATATTTATCAGCACACCATTCCCATACATTACCACTCATATCATAGAGACCCAATTCATTAGGCTCTAACTGACCAACAGGTTGCGGACTTTCATTCGAATTTCTTTGATACCATGCAACTGCATCAACATTATTACTGCCACTATATGAATAATTTTGGCTCAGGCTGCCCCCACGTGAAGCGTACTCCCATTCTGCTTCAGTTGGTAAACGTTTATTATAATATTCCGCATAGGCGTTTGCACCAAACCAGGTCACAAATGTAACCGGTAATTCTTTTTTATCCTGTTCTACCTGAAAAGTGTTTTCAGAAAAAGTTATATAGCATTCCGGATCATCAAAATCCAATAATGTTGTGGTATCTTGTTTGACAACTGTGCCAACAACTGAAATCATATCATTTACTATAGCATCATTTAAAAATGCAGCATAAAGATCATTGGTTACTTCATACAAGTCAATATAAAAGCCATTTACGGTAACAGAATGGATTGGCAATTCATCATCTTCGCCATATTCACTTCCCATTTGAAATGAACCACCATTAATGTATACCATACCGGGCTCTTTTTGATCATTAGCAATAACACGCACACGATAGTTGCTTCCCCTAACTCCCGGATTGTCAGCTAAAAAATCCCAAACAATATGTTTATCAGTCCCGGACAAAATGCTGCCACCAACATCACCACTTACATGACTACAAGGTAACTCCCAGGTCAATCCATCATCATCCGAAGCTTCCAATGTAACGGTCAGTGTATCATTATCAGAATCAATTACATCATAATATATATCTGCTTTTAAAGAACCGTCAGTTCTTTGAACAAATCTAACATTCTGCACAACCGGATCTTCTGCATATAGCAGACCGGTTATAAACAATAATAGTATTAATATTTTTATTTTTTTCATTTCCGCCTCAAATATAAAGAACAGGTCTAGCGCAGCAGCATCATTTTACGAATAAAAACATGACCATCTGACTCGAACCTGCATAAATACATACCACTGGTAACAGGCATACCGTGATTATCTCGGGTATCCCATTGTATTGAATAGCGGCCAGCCTGGCGCTGACCCCGTTCAAGGTTACGGATCACTTGTCCCATACTATTGTAAATGACCAATGATACATCCGCAGTTTTAGGTAAATGGTATGTTATAAACGTTGTAGGATTAAAAGGATTTGGGTATGCTGGCAACAAGTCAAAATTTTTGGGTATAGATTCTTTATCAATGTCAGTTGCCAAATTAGAAAACGACCAAATACCGGAGAAATCACCTTCACCGGCTTCATTTATTGCACTTACTCTCCAGTACCAAACGTTACCCGTCTCCAAATTCAATGCATAATTTGTTTCCTGGATATCACTCACTTCAATTATTAAATTAGAAAAATCAGGGCTATCTGAGACTTGCAAATGGTATTCAATAGCTCCATCTATTGGATTCCACTCTAATACCAATCCCTCATTATCTACAAAAGCTCCATCTTCAGGGCGCATTAATTGCGGACCAGACAATGGCTGCAACGTAGAAAAAGACCAAACGGTAGAATATGGGCTTGTACCTGCAGCATTTACCGCATTTACACGCCAATAATGAAGCGTACTAAAATCCAGATTTTTCATTAAATACAGGGTATCAGCAACCCCCGTTTCATCTAAAAGCAGCGTATTAAAATCATCCTCAGTAGAAACCTGAACGTTAAAACCAGAGGTGTGGATGAGTGACCTCCAGGTCAATAAAACGGAATCAGGAACAGACGCCAGCCCATTGGTTGGAGCGCTTAATTCGGGCGCATTGGGCGGTAGTGATGTCATAAATACAGATCCGGACTCACCAATGCCAGAGCCAGCCATTAAGGTGAATGCCGGTAGTAATATGAGCATCCAAATCATGAATGCTTTTAACATGATATCTCCCTCGATAATATCATATTTGTGAAATTTATAAAACAACTTGTTTCCCCAGATATAAATCTGATCGTATTAATTTAATAAAAATAATATACAATTGCAGAAAAATTTTTGCATTATTTTTTATATATAGAGTATAACACATTAAAGATATAGAGATTTCCCGATAGATTCAACAATTTCATACTTTTATTTTTTTTAAATTTTCACTACTTTATTTAAACAATACCAATAACAGGAGAACAGAATTTTGAGCATAGCATGTCTTGACCTGGAAGGTGTACTCGTTCCGGAAATTTGGATAAATTTTGCTGAACATACCGGCATTGATGAATTACGCGCAACTACACGAGATATCCCTGATTATGATGTACTCATGAAGCAAAGACTGGATATTTTAAAAGCACATAATCTTGGATTATCTGACATTCAACATGTCATTTCACAGCTTGAGCCTCTTGATGGTGCCAAAGACTTTTTGTACGAGTTGAAAGAAAAATTCCAGGTTATCATCCTTTCAGATACTTTTTATGAATTTGCCTCTCCTTTGATGAAACAACTGGACTATCCTACTCTTTTTTGTAACAGCCTGGTTATTGACGATAAGGGTATGGTTATCGACTACCAATTACGTCAAAAAGACCAAAAAAGACAATCTGTTTTGGCATTGAAACAACTTTATTTCAAAGTTGTTGCTGCCGGAGATTCATATAACGATACAACCATGTTAAAAGAAGCGGATGCCGGCATCCTGTTCCGTCCCCCTCAAAATGTCATTGACGAGTTCCCCCAGTTCCCTGTGACAACGACGTATCAAGAATTAAAACAAGCATTTTGGGCTACATTGTAAAAACAGCCCCCTTGATCTGTTTCATTCATGTAAAACCAACCGGCACCCGACATTGTAAATACGACCGCTTAAATAGCGGTCAACTTTACGATTAAAAGAAATATCATATCCAAGAATGTTTATATTATTAAATACGTTCAATACTTCTTCACGTAAAATTATTGTATAACGTTTACCAATGCGGAATTCCTGAGTGAATCCCGCATCGAAACGACGATAAGCGGATAACCGGTCACTGTTTCTCTTCCCTTGTGAATATTCATACTCACCGGAAGCATAATTAAGAACATAGCGTTTCCATGTAAATGGAAAACCCGTTCCATAAACCAAACGAATATGCATTTTAGAATTGGGAAACTTTTTCATGCGGTCTTCCATGTAATACGACAACTGGTGTCTGCGATCTGAAGGACGTGGAACATATCCCTCATCATCACCCATTATATCTTCTTTGGCGACCATATAACTATAACTAAACCAATTTTCTGTTCCCTCTACAATTTCACCATGCAAAAATGCATCAAGTCCATATACATAACCCCTGGCGTCATTTGTACCTGAATATCGTATCTGCACATCTTCAATCTCATAAGATATTATATCCTGGAGAGATTTATAATATGCCTCTAAACGTAATGTAAGACCTTGTTGAGGAGTACGACTGAGTCCGGCTGTCAAATTCCAGGATTTCTGAGAAAGTAGTTCTTCATCAGGACCGTCTCGGAATTGGAATTCCCGGTTCAAAGGCGGTTGTGCATATCTACCCACAGAGGCAAAATACTCATAGGTATCATTTTTTTGCCAAATACCCTGGATTCGTGGCAGGAATAGTTGTTCATGATTCAATGTGCTAACAGTCCAGCGCATTCCTGGAATAATACGCCAATCAGACGCGGGCCTCCATACAGCTTGCGTATATTGAGAAAGCAGGTATCCGTTATGAGATTCACTGGTATTGTAATTGTGCATGGGGATCAGGAAACTGGTTCCAGCATCATTAAACTCTTTTTGCTCTTCCTGCAAGTCATCATAAATGCGAAATCGTTTAACATCAATACCTGTTTTGATTGTCCAAATAGGTGAAACAGACCATTCAACATCCGAATTTATGGTATAATAGTAACTTTTAAATTGATTGTTTACAAAATGATAACGATACCGGTAATCATCATAGGCTTGCATGGTAGGTTCATCCCGGAATGAATAATTGTACAACATGTTTTCATCCAGCTGAGTATTCTCAGTTTCTCGCTGTCTATACCATGCACCTCCCACATTCCACTGAATGGATTGAAATTCTTTTTGGAATCTTGCTGCTAGTAATGCTGTATTATAATCAAAGTTTTCATAGCCATCATAGACAAATTTGTAATAGCCCTCATTTTCCCGCCAATACGCAAATGATTCAGGAGCTGAATGAAACCGGCTTTCAGCGTTTAATCCCAGAATCTGCAGACTGGTAGAAGAATCGGGCTGCCACGTCAAAACTGCTTGAACATCCTGATAATCCGGTGTAAAATGGGTTTCCTGATTTTGAATATTTCCAACTAGATAACCGTAATTCAACTTGCGTAATCCTAACGACATGGACCATGCAGGAGATAATCTTATTTGCGTCGCCGAGGTTGCACCGATGGTACTGAGATCAACAGTTCCGGCAAATCTTTTATCCGTTGGAGCTTTATAACTAACATCCAGCACGGAACTAAGCTTGTCTCCATATTTGACAGAGAAAGCACCTGTTCGTAGATTGATATCTTGCAGCATTTCCGAGTTTACCAGTGAGGGATTCTCCATTATTCCTTTACGCACAACCTGAGGTTGATGGATCTCGAAACCATTAACATATATAAGATTTTCATCAAAATTCCCTCCTCGTACACTATACAAGGCGCTCAGATCATTTCTGGAAGAAACTCCGGGAAGTGTCTTTAATGTCAACAATGCATCGGGAAGCGGTGCCGGTGCCTTTAGTATTTCACGGGCTTGTATTTCAAAACGGTTGATCACCGGATCATCAGCCTGAGCAGATACGGACAATTCTTTTGCAGATAACACAGTGGGTTCAAGTTCATAAACATCTTTTTCACGATTACTGTTATCCGGATGAATAGTAAATGATTGGGTTTTGTATCCCATAAAAGAAACATTAATTTGAAAAGAACCGGCCGGCAGCATAAAGGTAAAAACACCCAGTTCATTTGTTGTTGTTCCGGTATCCAGTTCAGGCAAAAGTACATTTGCTCCTGCAAGCGGACTTTTTGATTTGGCATCCTGAATAATGCCCGTATATTCTATTTTACGGTTATGTGATTGTGAGTAAAGCGGTATAGATATGAAAAGCAAAAGCATTGACACATAACGATACATAAACCTAAATCCTGTAATTGTGAAAAATCAGTTTTGTATCAAATTACGCGAATGCATCTCCCTTTATTTGTCGTTTAGAAATGTAACGAACAAGTTACGCTTCAGGTTCCCCATTTTTTTCAAACATGTTCTTTTTTATATAATTATATTTCTTTTGGTAATACCATGCACCATTAAACAAATCATTAAAAAAAGACAAGAAACGATTCAGGGTACCCGGTACATATTCAATACTTTTCCCTAATTTTTGCATCGCACCCATAACTACTTGGGCAGGCAGCATGGCCATACGAGGTTGGCTCATTCCTGCATTACGATGAAAATCCGTTTTTATGGTACCGGGAGAAATAGCCAATACATCAATATTATAGGATCTAACATCAAACCAAATAGATTTTGCCAGTGAAATATTAAAAGCCTTTGATGCTGCATATGTAGAATAAAATGGGGTGCCTCCATGCCCTACAATTGATCCTAAAAAAATTACAGCGCCCCGTTTTCTTTTTTTCATACCAGAGAGTATATAATGACTCAATTGAACAGGCGCCTGACAATTCAAACGGACAAGTTCCATATGGCGTTTCAAATCGATTGTGGTAAATTCACCCGATGCACCAATACCCGCGTTATTGATCAAAAGCCCGATATCCAGATCTTTGATTTTAGATTCAATATTATCCATAAAACCAGGATCAGATAAATCCTGAGTTATCGGTATTATAGTAACAGAATAATCGCTCTGTAAGCGATTGGTAATCAGTTTCAGCTCTGCTTCTCTGCGTGCTACCAGAACCAAATCCATTTTGTGTGCTGCCAGATATTCAGCAAAAGCAAGTCCTAAACCGGAAGAAGCACCGGTTACCAATGCGTATTGCCCGTATTTTTCATTTAGATTCATATTTATTCCACAATTATGCTTTTGCCCGTTTTAACACCAGTATAGGTGCTTCAGCAGGACAACCGAATCTGAAAGGAAACCAGTGTCCCATTCCACAGGATGTGTAAAGCGATTTACCTTTATTACTATACAAACCCCACAAATAACGTTCAACAGGATTACCTTCAAAAAAACTGCGCCCATTAAAACCAAATTGTGCACCATGTGTATGACCAGCAAGAGTTAAATGAACGCCCATATTCTGAGCAATATCAAAAGCTGCAGGACGATGGCTGAGCAAGATTTTAAAGGCATTCTCTGGGGCATCCTGCATACTTTTTTCAATGGTGTTGCGCAAAAAAGATTGCATATCAAGCCGATGAGATACAGGGTCGTCTGCACCGCCAATATAAACCGGCTGTCCATTTATTTGTATAGTAACTCCATGATCAAGTAACAATGGAACTGGATTGTCTCCATAAACTGAAATAACTTTATCAATACCACGATAATACTCGTGATTCCCCACACTCGCAAATCCTTTATGGGGTGTATCCAAACCATTAATCATATTCAAAGCTTTATCAAGCTGATGCAGTTCATCAGCTACATCTCCGGTTACAAAAAAGATATCGGGATTCTGGGCTTTAATATCATATAACGCGAGTTGTAATTCATCCAGTTGAAAGTAATAACCCAAATGCAGATCCGAAAGATGCGCAATCCGTAATCCGTTTAAAGCCAGAGGTAAATCAGGAACAGGCACCTCTATGATAGGTACTTTGACTTTGCTATATGATTTAACGACTCCGGTTGCGGCAAAAGAAAGTGCGGCTACAGGGAAAACACCAGCTATGCTTTTTAAAAATTTGCGCCGTTGCTCATTATGACTGGTATTTGTTACTTTGGAGCCAATTTGATAAAACAACCATGAAATTGGCAGAGCTAAAACCAGTGCAAGTATAAAAAATATCAGTACCGTAGTAAGAGACCCTCCTATTAAATAGAAAACACCTGCACCTAAAACAATTCCAACTAACCAGATCAACTGGGATAAAGCAGTTGCACGGGGAAGCCATTTGGCAAATTTTTGTAAATAAATTGATTGCCAGATACGTTTATTAAAAAACCTCAACATCATAGATGCAATAAACGATACACCGATAATAATCAAAAGACTACTGATAATTGGGAAAATATATCTCAAACCTACCCGCCTATATTAAATTGTTTATTAATAAACAACCCATCCCAATCAATGTTCCATTTTGAGTATAAAAATAACCTATTACTAAAATATAAAGTATGAAATATTATAGACAAAAAAAAGCCCTGACCATAATCATGACCAGGGCTTGAAAATTATATATAAAATTCATTATATCTGTGTTTTGGTTTCAAGATGCTCTTCAGGGTCCCCTGTTTCATACTTTGAAGGACATTTGAGTAAAATTTTACTGGCAACCAAAGAACCATCATGTGCAAGGGTTCCCTCTGCTACGACAATTTGTGCATCATAAATTTGATCAGGAATAACTCCCTTGTAAAAGACACTCAATGTATCACTCTCTTCATACATACTAAAACGCAGTTCAATATCTTTAGCGTTCCATTGTACCGATTCAGGATCTACATATCCACTGATCCGTACACCTTCACCTTCGGGTAAAGATTTAGCATGCAATTCCGGTACGGTCATATAATAAACGGCTGTTTCCTGGAGACCACCTATAATAACAAATGCCAACGCAAACAGAATAACAACAAAGCCTATGATTATTTTCGGTTTCATAATTCACCTTTAATTTTTCAATTCGAAATAAAATTAACATTCTACCGTCAATAAATCAAGATTTAAAAACAAAATTGAAAAATTTTGCAGTATAAACAGGTAATGCTCTTTACTTTGAGGCAAGAAAATAAACAGAAGGTAAAATAAATTTAGAAAAACCGGGTAAATGCAGCAACAGCTTGAAATAACTACGTTTGTTTAGATAATACAATCCGGTAACATTTTCTACATGGGTGAAATGATTTGATAAAAGCTTTCCTAATTCTGATGCTGAAAACCCGGCATGTGCACCGTAACGGTTTTCAAAACGGCCTTGAATACGGGCCTGCCAATCATGCAGATTTTGCTTTAATTTTTGAGAAAACGATTTATCTTTCATTCCAAAATAGCCAAACAATCGTGAACGGTTCGGAACACCAATATAAACCCATCCGCCCTGATTTATTACCCGCTTCATTTCAAACAACATTTTATCTACATCCTCTACATGTTCAAGAACATGAAATGAATAGACAATATCAAAATGATTATCGGTAAACGGCAGGGTTTCCCCATCATAGTTGCTCAACTGTGCATATTGTTCAGCCCTGACATCAAATTCCTGTTCAACATCAACCCCATGAATTTTTGCACCAAACAGTTCTTGTAATTTGATTGCCTCGTATCCACGACCACAGCCAACCACAAGAATTTTTTCAATCTTAAACGGCTGTACAACTTTGCTGATGATTCTTTTGAATGCAACAGCCTGCGGTGAAAAACGTTTATCTAAACGATCTTGCAGATCCATATTACTTGTGTTTAATATGGTTCAATATTGATAATAATGACTGATTTTCTTGCGGCATACCCGCTTCTGCCACTGTTTCTTCATCTACTACGCTATAATATAATGAGCGATATTTTTCTGCGATTTTCCAAAGGTTATAATTTTGTAAAACCTCTATACGGGAATAGGCTCCCATACGTCCACGAATTTTTTCATGTTTCATCAATACACGGATGGCAGATGCAAACTCGACATCATTTTCACTGTCAACTACAAAACCGTAACGACCATTTTGCAGCAATTCATCGGTTATACCAGGTAAACGGTTAGCAACTACGGGAATACCGCTTGCCATGGCCTCCAATATAGCATTGGGTTGGCCTTCCTGGCGACTTGAGTGAATATATACATCAGCTGCCTGCATATATTCATGGATGTTGGCTTGTACTCCCAAAAATTTCACATGTTTGAACAGTCCCTTATCATTGATCGAACGCAAAAGGTTTCGGGTAAAGGTGTCAGTAGGTTCGTCACCCAAGCCAAAACTTTTACTCAAATGATTAGGGCCAATTACCAGCAATAAAAAATCATCGTATGTTGTGAGTTTTAATTCATATAGTGCATTGATTAAAAGATCCAGTCCTTTTGTATGGGTCACAGAGCCCACCGTCAGGAAAATTGTACGGTTGCGTGGCAAACCCAACTGGTGTTTAATTTGTTTTTTCTCATCAGCAGAAACCGGTCTGAATAGATTGGGGTCAACACCATTAGACACTTTGGCGAAAAAAGGTTGAGAGTTATCAGTACGTCTGCAGGTTCTTTCCAGCAAACGCGATGTTGGCACAAGAATACGTGAATAGTTGAATATTTTAATCAGAATATGTCCCAGTTTACGTCTCCTCACAGTAATGGGATCATCAACATTCAGGTTGGTAATTTTCTGGATTACCGGTAATTTGGCAAGTTTGGCTGCTATATTTACAGGTGCAATAAATCCATGTGAATGCACTACATCCACATCATGGCGAAACCGCAATACATGTTTGAACATTTCCCAGCCATAGTGTAAATGTTTTAAACGTGATGATTTATCACGCAACACCCTGACGACTTTGATGCCATCAACATAGTCTGTTCCAACCATATCCGGATTATCCGTTCCGGTCAACACATTTACTTCTATTCCAAGTTTCATGAGCTCAAGTGACAACCGATGTCCTTGTAAAGCAGCTCCTGAAAATTCCGGTGCATAGTTCCAATGGGTCATTAATACTCTCATCACGACCTCCCCGCCGCTATATTACCCGTATTCGAAAAAACATAATTTGCAAAAGCTTTTCGGGTATTGAACCGAAAAGCACTCTTTAATAAAATTTCTGATCCCTTTAACCAGATTTTTCGCATTATCTTTCCTGATTTAACAATCAAAGGGAATGTATATCGATTAATAAATACACTTCTAAAGGTATGTTTCAACTTTCTAAATACTGTCAATTCCGGTGCGGTAACACCATATCGGGATACCAATTCACGGCGTATTTCAGGGGCTTTTTTATACCAGACACCTACCGCAAGGCCATACATGGCACCTTTTTCCATATATCCTTCAACATCAATGGGATGGTGATGCATACAAACCAGTGAATTATAATAATATATTGGAATCCCTTTATCGTTCAAACGCCAGGCCAATTCAGTATCTTCGGCAGCTTTTAATTCCAGATCAAAACCACCAATACTGTGAATGGCAGACCAGGTTATAGATGTATTTGCAGCCCGGTACATTTGCCAATCTACCCGCTGCATTTTATCAGAATGAAAAGGCATTTCTGTATCGAATAATCGGTACTGACGATGATTGTCAAGTTCGAGAGACATATCAACACGTCCCATAATGCATACCGGATGATAATGCTGTTCATGCAGCTCAACATGTTTTCTCACCAGATCCAATTCCGGTATTGTATCACCATCCAGAAACAATAATATTTCACCTTGTGCATGTTCCATGGCAAGATTGCGAGCGTATCCCGCACCTTTACCGGGTCCCTGAATGATTTTAAAATCAATTCGGGTATCTGCCGAAAAAGCAATCAACTGGTCCAGTGTTTCATCTGTTGAAGCATCATCCACAACAATCACCTGATAAAGCGATTGATCATAATCCTGATTTTCAAGTGCATTCAGAGTCCTTAGAATGACATCATCCCGGTTACGTACCGGAATGATAACAGAGATCCTGGGCAATATTTTAGCATTATCGTTCATCATTTCATTATTATTATCGGACAGAAACCCATTTTTTTAAGTATAAAATTTCAGGTTGCGTAACTGTTTTACTCAACCACAAATAAATTACATACATAACCGCGCCACTAAACATGGCAAGCCAAACCTGATAATCTTTTAATATAAAAGCAATACTCCACATCAACAATAAACCTGGCAGAGGTTTGAGCCATTCAACAGCATTTTGTAAGCGATAGAATTTACTGGAAAGACCAAACAGTTCAGCGGCCAAAAATACAAATCCTGCAATAACTATGGAAATAGCAGCGCCCAAAGCTCCCGAAACCGGAACAATGATCATGCTTGTAACAAATAATATCATAGTACCGGAAATATTGGCAACCAGGTCAAATTTTTGCTGATTAATACTAATGAGCGTAAAAGCCATAACCGGAATAATACCAAAAGGAACAATCAACCAGATTAAAACCTGTAATACAGGTACCGCCCTGTCCATACCCGGGCCATAGAAAAGTGTAATCAACTGAGGTGCAATCACCTGCATAATTCCTGCAACCGCCAGAGTGGCAATGGTAATAAATTTAATAGACTTTTGGAATAGCTGTTGAAACAGTTCTCTTTCCGAACGGGAAATTCGAGATATAACCGGAAAGAATGCCTGTCCATACGCAAGGGCCAATGCAATACATATCTCTACCAATTTAAAAGCCGCACTAAAAATACCTGCCTCAGCTTCACCACGAAGAGATGTAAGCAGTAAAACAGATATTGACCAGAATAAACTGTTGAACAAATTGATAAGAGAAAATGACGGAGCATGCTTGATCAAATGGCCCAATACCTCTTTGTCTGAACGCCAAACTGGACGGGCAACTTTGTCACTTGCAAATGCAAAACAAACAGCAAAAGAAATAACTTTGCTGAAAACAATTACCAGCACCAGTTCTTTAATTCCGGCGCCAGCAAGGATCATAATCAAACCCACAATTACTTTGAAACTGTTTTCAAGCGCGCGTGCAATGGCAATGTAACCCATCTTTTCAGCAGCGCTAAGCATGGTTTTACTCCAGTAGAATCCTGAAGCAGGGAAAATAGCAATAGCCATAGCTATAGAAGCAAAAATAGAATATTCTCCAGGTTTCAGAACAAGACTGGTGGTAATCATTAAACCTGCAAATAACAAAGAGAGTCCCAAACCCAGCAAAAGGCCCTGACCAAAATAAACACCCGCTTTGGTTTTATCTTTGGCAATGTCACGAACAGCTACGTTGCCCAGTCCCATAGATGACAAGGTTGAGAATAAAGAAAATAAGGATAAAGCATAGGCCAGCGTTCCTAAACCTGAAATACCGAGATAGCGTGCCACCATCACCCAAAACACAGCACCGCCTGCACGGTTCACCAATTCGGTTAACCCACGCGCAACAGTATTTGAAATTATCGAGTTTAAATAATTCATATCACCTTTTCCGCCACTACCAACAACCCATTCCCATCCAGGTTTTCGGAACGCATATCCAGCCACATGAGGAGCATCACAAATGGATGCACCAGTATAAAGTAAAAAGGAAAAATCAATTTAAAAAAACGACTGTATTGTACAGTTGTAACAATATCATAAGACCATCTGCCAAATGTGCCATATGTATGTTGATTTGTTTTAATTTTAAAGCCGTTATTCATTAATTTATCCAACAATTCATTGGGTTTGTAATAACGCACATGCTCATGCGGGTATTTTGCATTTGCCTGTTCTGTTATTTTGTTTATTTTTCTTTCCAAACTTTTTAAAACCCGCTTTTCAGAAACAGGTACATAAACAATCAGGGTACCATTGGGTTTTAAAATTTTGTAAAAGGATTTTAAAACTTTATCATCGTTCTCGATATGTTCTAAAACACTTGCACAAAGAACATGGTCAAATTCTGTATCCAGTTTTACCTCATCAAGACTACCGGACTCAAAAGCCAGATTAGGGATATTGTTTCTTGTTGCAAAACGTCGGCAATCTTCAATTTGTCTGCTATCAGTATCAATTCCCAAAACCTGTGATTTTGGATAATTTTCAGCAATCCAAACTGCATGTTGTCCCATTCCACTTCCGGCATCCAGAAAAGTAAATGAATTTGTCAAAGTTTGTTTCAATTTTTTGCGTAAATACCATTCACGCAAAGTTGTCAAATGCACTGCAATAAAAGCCAAACGTCTTAATAGACTGTTATTTCCGATAAAGCCTGCAATGTCTTGAGAATTCATTCAATTATCTCTCTGCTAACACATGAGTCATTTCATTTTGCGATGAAATTCGGTTCATACCTTCAATTATAGCAGCCAGGGCAAAAAATACAAGTAAAAGCGTTATGTTTTCCTTGTAACTTTTGTCAGGAAATGCCATAATTAAAAATCCAATAAAGCTTCCCAAAATTCCAATTGCCACAGCAGAAAAATATTTAATTCTACTTTTTATTGCAGTCTTAATTCTTGCAAAAAAAGCAACTAGCAGCCACAAATAAACTGCAAATCCCAAAAGTCCAATTTCAGCCATATACAATAAATAGGTATTATGTACGGCTGCTCTACGGGTAAATGTATCTTCAGCATCCCAATATTGCTCTAGAACAGAGCCATAGTTATTAATTCCAACACCAATAAAAGGATGATCTTTGATTATATTGAACGCAACTTTGGCAGTGGTTAAACGGGTTTTTGCTGAACCCAGATCATCAGAAGTTATACGTCCCCATATCACATCCTTGAAAGCAAAAATGACCAACAGGAACAAAATAGAAACAGCAAACATGGCTGTTATGGTTCTAAAATTAACAAGTCGCCAAACAAACAGAACCGGCACCATAACCATCACAGATCCCAACAAGCCGATCCATGAACTACGTGTCAGTGTAAAGATCATGGCAATTACACCCGCTAGTGTAACAATAGACATGAACCACCGCCATGAGCGGCGATAACTAACCAAAGCAAGCACAAGTGTTAAAGGCAATAACAAGCCAATATAGCGGGCAAGGTGATTACAATGCCCAACGGTACCACCTGGTCGGTTTACCATAGAGGACTGCATCTCAAAAGCCAGCATTTTAGATGATGCTCCCAGACCCAGCATATTGAGCATACTTTGTCCGTTAAAAAACTGGAGAGTTACAAAAAAGGCCTGCAACAATAATCCGAATGACAATGCCGCAATAACCAGCTTTACATCGCTTTTATTCTCAAGATTATTGGCAACAAAAAGAAAAAACAACCAGACTTTGAACAGGCTAAACATATCAAAAGCGCTCCACAACAGGTCGCGCGAATTGATCATGGAAATCAGATAAAATACAAACAACCCTAAAACGGGTAATGATATTGCGGGGAAAAAAGAAAAATATAATTCATGTTTATATTTTAACAGATTTACAAGGGTAATACAAATCAAGACAAACAGAAAAATATCAGTCAAACCAATGGTGAACGCATTCGCACCACCGGGACTGGGATGAAACAGGATATTATAATCGATATTCAGGGGAATTGTAAAAACCAATAATGCCAGCACAAAACGTCTCGCTTTGCCCACAATTGCCATTGCAAACGGGAACAAAACACCCATAACTGTAAATACTGCCCATTTGAAATCAAGGGCCCAAACAGCCCATACAGAAAGGATTACACCCAGTAACGCAACTGTTATGATTATTGGAACCGGATTACTCCGAGAAGAATAGACATTTTGAGAAGCCGATACCACCATTCCCCCCTATGAAACCAGTCGTTTATAGAGTCCATCAGGAATATCCATCTTGCGGCGATTGAGGGCAACTCCCAGTACATTTGCTTTTGCAGACATTAATTTCATTTTTGCAGTTTGTGCGTTTTCCCAACGGGTTTGACCGGCACAAACGATCAGAATTACACCATCAGATACTGAAGCAATACTAAGAGATTCAATAGAGTTCAGTACAGGGGGTGTATCAATAATTACATATTTAAAAGTATTACGCCACTGACGTACCAGAGCACGGAACCGGTCAGAGCTTAACAATTCGATGGATTTAGATTCAGCACTGCCCGCAGTGATGATCTTTAAATTACTATTATCAACAGACCGGACATATTCTTTCCAGTCCTGATTTTGTTCAATAATTTCGCCCAGGCCCATCTCATCAGGTAATCCGAAATATCGGTGCAGACCGGGCTGTTCAAGATTTGCATCGATGAGTAATATATCATCTCTGCTTGAAAATCTCGAGTTTGTAGGTTCACTGTCCATGGGTACAACATTAGATTTGCGGTTGTGATTTACAAGTGCGCGCAAGCTGTCATTAAACAGTGAATTGTTTTCCTGTTGTGTAGCAGGAACCGCTGGTTGTTTAACCAGACCACCGGCCATTAAAAAACTTAGATATGTTGCTATGGTTGAGGCACCTTCACCATATGTAGAACTTGTAATAGACAATACCCTAACGTTGCCACCACGATTGGCGATACGGACATATTCCTTGAGACCGTAAAAATCATTAATGATCTCTTTGGGCAGATCAAATACAAACAAACCATTATCTGTAGTGGTCTCTACAGGTGCAGGTTGACGGAAATATTGTAAATTTTCCTTTTCTTCGATCTGACACAACAATTCATGGACAACGCTCATTCTGGCACCTCAAAAAATCAGTTTATTGTTAATCGGTTCAGGTCCAATCCGCCAAATTCATCTGAAATCGATTCCATTATATTTGGAAGCGGTTTAACAATAGTTTGGGGATGTGGATGTGTATTTTCAGTCTCTGCATGTTTGCGTTGCTTGAGAGCAGTAAGGTTTGAACGAGAAGTTACTGGTTCCGGGCCAGCGGCCATAACCATTCCTTTTTCAAACAATTCTGCTATCAAAATGGAATCAACTTTATGCATATCACGACGGGCCGCAAGCATGAGTGCGTTATCACACACCTGGTTAATCAGTCTGGGAACACCATCGGAAATCTTTTTGATCATTTTCATAGACGCTTCGGTAAAAATATCATCTCGTTTTGCGCCGGCAACTTTTAAGCGATGCTGTATATATTGAACAGTATCATTATAATCCAAACGACGAAGAATGGCTTTTAAGGATATCCGCTGTTTTAATTGCTGCAATTCCGGAGAATCCAATGTAACATCGAGCTGAGGTTGGCCAGACAGAATGATCTGTAATAATTTATTCTGCATGGTTTCCAGGTTCGAAAGTTGACGAATCTCTTCAAGCACATCTGCTTTCAGATTTTGTGCTTCATCAATTATTAACAGGGGTATATTCCCTTTTTGATAATCTTTGACCAAAAAGGTATAAAACTCTAAAAGAATTTCACTCAAATCATCACTCTTGGGTTTAAAACCAAAATCCTGGCAAATGTATTTGATCAGATTTTTAATATCCATCGTGGTATTGAATACCCATGCAAAATGGACTTTTTTATTTAAACCGTTTAAAAGCGTTCTGATTATTGTGCTTTTCCCTAAACCGGGTTCAGCTACAATAGCATTAATACCGCGTCTGCTGGTAATACCCATCATCAGGCGATCAAGAGCTTCCTGGTGCATTTCGCTTTCATATAAAAAGCGGGGATCCGGAGTCGTTGTAAAAGGTTCTTCTTTTAATTTAAAATATTTAGTATACATGGCCATTCCGTTATTCAATTATTATATCCAATTAAGCCATTGCCGCTGTATTGATATTTTCATGGAAAATCTCGCCAATACTGACATTGAAAATCTCTGAAACTTTGCGTTTAAATTCGACAGTTGCTTCAATTCGATTATTCTCTACCATTGAAAGATATGTAGAGCTGCAACCCAGCAGAAATGCCAGTTCATATTGTTTTAATCCGGCTTCCCATCTTTTAATTTTCAATTGATTTCTCATTTTTTCCTCCAAAAAGGTTTTAATTAATCCACCGTTGCCATTTCATTCATTGAATACCGGGGAGCTTGCAGACACTGCATTGTGTCTCCAAGACGTCTTGAATCAAAATCCGGTATTGCAGCCAAAATAGGCAACCCCAAACAATGTTGGGCATCTTCCACTGTATTTACCGAGTGGTCAAACATCTCGATAAAAAACGCACCGCCCAAGGAAATCATAATCCCTAACACCACCGCCAGTCCGGCAAACAAAGCCTTGTTCGGTTTTACAGGATGAGGAGCTGTCATTGCAGGTTCCAGCACGCGTACTTTGACATTATATTCCTGCTTGCTGGCTGCAATTCTTGCTTCTTCACGTTTACGGATAAGCATAGAATGCACTTCTCGTAAATCTTCGATACCAATGGTCAATTTACCAAGTTCATATTCCTGACGGGAAAGATCCACTACAGAATTAACAACCTGGTTCATTTTTCCAGCCAAAGCTTGTTCTGTTGCACGTAAAGCACGCACACTTGTTTCTTCAGCTCGAATAAACTCATTGATCTCTGCCTGTATTTTTATATTTGTTGATTCTATTGCCTGTGTTACTCGCACCATTTCAGGATGTTTATCTGTGTATTTTTTTGCCATGGCGCTTTTTTCAAGTTCAAGTTCAAGTTTGGTTTTCTTTAATTCATTCAGATAATCCATTCGTCCAACTTTTTCACTCGATTCCATATTAGGAAACGTAATAGCCTGGGTACCACTTGCTAATTGTTCGCGTATAACTTCAAGTCTTGCTTCTTTGGAAATTCGTTCAGATCTGGTTTTGGTCAGTTCTTTATCAAAATCAGCAGCTGATGTAACCAGAATCTTGGTCTGTTCATCTGGTTGTAATAACCGTTCATAACTACGGTATTGCATTCCCTGCTGTTCAAGTTGAGCTATACGTTCTTCAATATCTGTAATCTGTTTATTATAAAATTCATAATCTCTGTCATCTCTGTCAAGTAATGGACGTTGATCAATATATTCACTCACAACTTGCTTTACTACATTTGCTGCATATTGTGGGTCATCTGCATCATAGGTTAAAACCAGTACATTGGTGTCTTTTTCTCGTTCCACATTTAAATCTTTGGAAAGTTGAACAACAGCCTGATTGTGGAGCATTTCCGGATTCTCGTCTGCAATTGCTTCGTTCCCAAGTCCCAGAGTGCTTAATAATGAAAAATCTTTTTCTTCAGGTTTATCCATTTCCAGTTCCTTAACAACCGGTTCAAGAATACTGTGCATTTTAACAATTGCTAGCTCGGAACCGATGCGATCATATTGGGCCCGATTGCCTGAAGAAACCATACCCAACATATAACTCTTTTCATCTTCACCCTGGTAATTAACCATCAATTTAGCAGTTGAACGATAAACCGGTGGTAAAACAAAGGATGCTGCAATAATACTTGTGAAAACCAAAACAAATAATGTTATAATCAACTTTTTCCGCTTGTTCAATATACTCATAAAACTTGTTGGAGATATTGGACTGTCATATCGACTGTACTCAATCATGTTGTCAATCCTTTTTAGTGATCAAATAACTGTTACTTTGAGCCATACCAGTAATTGTATCTGGACCAAATGTCGAATGGCGGTAGTGCAATATCATATAACTGTGTTACGAAAGAATTGACATCCGCAATAAACGTTCGTGGTACAAAAACGACATCATAGGATTGAACAGGTAAATCATAATTAAGATTTTTACGCAATGTTGACAATGCTAAATCCACCCGTACAGCCTCACCACGACTATGTCCGTCATTGCGGATAAGTAAGACACTACCCAACTCCGCACCGCCCTTGGGCCCGCCTGCCGCGGCGATAGCCCTTAACATGGTCATACCTTTTGTTACTTTGAATACTCCCGGATTTTCAACTTCACCCATAACATATACATCCTGGCCGCCAAATTCCCGTACAAAAACGGTAACATCGGGATTAATCAGAATTTCGCTATAGGTTTGTGTGATGATGTCATCCAATTCCGCTGGTGTCATCTGGATAACAAATATATCACCAACCCGCTGCAAACTGATTCGGCCATCAGGGCGTACTGTAATGGTTTCGTTGTATTCCGGATTGTTAAAAAACTTTATTTCAATACTGTCACCATATCCTAAACGATATGATGTGGATTCTGTGATATTATTCTGCGGTGCTTTCATTTTAAAAACTGTACGATGCTTTCCCTGTACCTTTTGCTGCTGAGGATCTGCCGGAGGATTTACCGAACAAGCTGTCAACACGCTCAAGAGCACCAGGGTCAAGATCAGAGAGATTGTATTTCGTACTGTTTTCATTTTCGGTTCCGCTTAATAATAAATTATTTAGTAAAAATATTTAGTAAAAATTTTTAGTAAAAATGCCCAAGACCTGTTACTTGGTCAAGGACATCTTTTTGATAGATTCAAACTCGTTAGAACGTATTCTGTAAAAATAGATTCCGCTTGGCAATGAAACACCATTGTCATCTTTGGCATCCCAAATCTTTGAATAAACACCTGCGGATTGTTCACTGTTAACCAGACTGCGTACCAGTTGACCACGAATATTAAAGATAGCGAGTTCTACATGACCGTCATCTTTGAGAGTATATTTAATTGTGGTTCTGGGGTTAAATGGATTCGGATAATTCTGGCTTAATTCATAATGATCAGGTTTGGCAATACCAATTGCTTTTTGAGAATCTGAAAAATTTGTTTCACCCGTTGTAGCCACATCCACCAGCCAGTAATAGTATACAACACCATCTTCAATACTGTTATCAATCCAGCTGTAATCATTTCTGGATTGTGCGTTAATGGCGCCATCAATCATGGATTCAGTCACATTCACACGTTCACCATCAATTGATTCACTTCTATAGATGTAAAATCCAAGGTTTTCAGTTTCAGACTGGGTTACCCAATTTAAAACCATTTTTCCGGGTTCGGAATTTACAGTAAAGCTGGTCAATTCTACAGGTGTACTGGTACGTTCAATACATCTAACAGCACCGCAATTGAAATGGTCAATATCACTTTGCATAGTGCGAATTGGAGAATTACCATAAGCATCTGTCAAGCCTGTAATTGTTGGAGCGTTCCATGTACGTATATAAACCGTATAGGATTGAGCCAAAAGATCATGGGTAAACGTTTTTCCAAAACGACCATTTGCTGTTACACCTGGTAAAGTTCCAAAACCGATATAAGTTGAATCGATAATTACATCATCACCAGTTGCATTGCCCAAATCGTCTGCTTCGTTAATTTTGCCATCCGGGCCGGTCCAGATCAATTGTACAAGATCACCACTACTGTTGCTTCCAACAAGGTAGGTAGAACCATTAACATCAACACAACCTTCATCGGAAAAAGCTTCCAAAGTTCCGGCCTGTACCGACACAACCAGCATGGTTAAAAATATTACTAATATAATCGTATAAGCTTTGTTCATCACAATTACTCCTTTTAACATCTCGTCCCAATATTAATTGGGTTTTGGTAACTGCCAGTTACGGGTTGTATTGTCATTTTTAATCATAATAATATAGCCGTGGCCTGCCTTGAAAGTCATATTAGAAAGAGCATCACCTCGCTCATTCACCCACTCCCCGTCCCAGCTCGTTCCAGAACCAGCTACAAGCCAGGCCACGTCAAAGTCGTTTACATTACGCCAATGCATAATTTTATCAGATACAGCACCATTCAAACCGCCGGTTACTGCTCCACTTGATCCCAAATTGGTGTTAGTCAATGTTATTTCTGAAGGATAGTACGAACCAACAAAGTTAGGACCACTATTTAATTGATATGTATAACTGGCATCTTCAGCAACTCTACCAGCAACTGTTACTACAGAATCGGTTGGAACCGGGTTTACCAGTTCAATCCAAAAAGCCTGCTGAGGAACAAGTCTGATTGGTGATTCCATATCACCGGCTTTACGCAGCCATTTACCATCATAAGCTGTACCTGTACCTTCAACCAACCATGCCATTTCATATTCACTTCCATTCCAAACTCTTACACGGTCAGCCTGACTTGAAAAACTGCTGCCCGTAAGTTGAGAACCTAATACAGTTGATAAAGTTGAATCAGATGTAATAAAAGGAACAGATACCAGATTTTTGGCACCATTCAGCTTTACATTTAAAGCACCAATTGTTGAAAAAGTAAATAATTCATTGGCATCAGCTTTAGCTGTAACTATATAATATGATCCAGTATCAGCTTCACGTGAAAAATTACTATCTGTATACTGTGTTCCCGTTACAGAAATTAAAGGTGTTGTTGGTGTAAAGTATGCACTTGAGCTTTTATAAATATCATATGCAGTTGCACCACTTACAGCATCCCAGGTAATTACCAATCCGTTTTCTTCGGTATATGCAATTGTAACATCTCGATTTGTTGCAACAGCGCTGGCTTCAGTTGAAGGATCACTCTCATTTCCTGCCCAGTCATATGCAGTAACAACCATATAATAAGTTTCTCCTGCTACCAGATCATGAAATACATGACGATTGACATCACCAACATCTTTCATCTGCCAATTCGTCTGATCACCGGATGTTGTACCATAATAGATTTTGTATCCAGCGAGATCTGATTCAGCATTTGGGCTCCATGATGCTACCAGAGAACCTGCTGCATAAACCTGAGTAAAAAAGAATAACACAAACAAAAAAGAGAGAACCGTAGAATGAGCCTGACCAAACAGACTGAAAACGCGTCTATTCTGTTTCATTCGGTTAAATTTGCGCAGATTATATTTCATTACTTCTCTCCTCAAAAATCTTTATTTCTTGAATCATTTTTTATTTTCTACCCTTGCTAAAGCAGAGTTTATGCCAAAAAATCTAAAATATTTACCAATTCAAATACACACGAAAATTAAATTTTTAACTAATTGTTTTTTAATAACTTAATATACTGCAAAAAAATCATTACTACTTGTCCGGAGCCATATGAACATCAAAATAACTACATTTTCGTTTACTAATTGGTTATTACAATGGACATATATGAAATACTGTTGACTGTATGTCACATCACTTGAAAATTGAACATGGGGATGAAATAATAAATGGGGGTAAACAAAAAAAGCCACCGGCAAAATCAAGAATTCAAAATTTTACCGGTGGCTTTTTAATTCTATATAATTATATAGCTAATGTGTTGAGTGCGCTTTTTTCAACAATACTTTCAGTTGCAGAAATAATAGCTTCAGTTTCATTTGGAGACATAGGTTTACTTGCCTGATAAGTAATGCCAAGTTCAGCGGCAACTTTGCGAACTCTGTTTGTAAAATCATCTGTAATTAAAATCACAGGTAAACGTGGACGCAAACGTCGTATTACAGGAAGAATTTCAACACCCATAATTCCTGCAAGTTCAAGATCAAGAATAAGTAAATCAACATCATTATCCAGAATTTCTGATAAAACGCTGATACCTTTTTGAACGAAATGTACCTCATAATTGGCACCTTTCATACGTTCTTTAAGACCTTCAACAACACCAAAATCGATCGTTCCAACAAGGATCAATTTGGCTTTTTTTAATTTAATATTTTCTTTCATCATCCCGTCATACACCCTGTTTAGTGAATGGTCTTTAATTTTTCTATTACTGCCAGTACAAGTTTCATGCCAGTAAATCGCCACAAATTACCATTTTTCTATTTTAATTAAAAACAAACACTTACAGGGGGCAAAAAGTAGAAAAGTTTAAAATTATCATTTTTTCTAGCCGAGATGTGTTGCCCGCAGGCCACTAAATAAAAATAACTGTGGTGTAAAGTACATATCCCCCTGGGTATGTAATGAAAACCCTCTTTGCAATATCAATTAATCGTCATCATCTTCTCGAACTCCTCTGAATTTAATATTCCGGGAGTCAATTAATCGATATATAGTTTTTCTATTTAAACCGGCAGCATCCGCAACCTTGGTGATGTTGTTGTTATACTTGTCCAGTAAATTTTCAATATATTGTTTTTCAAACGCTTCAGTAATACGAGCTTTGGCAGTTTTAAAATCCAGTTCTTCATTTGTATCTACATAAACACGTTTGGTTGTAGGACGTATTTTATCTGGTAAATCTTCAGGACGAAGTTCAGGCCTGCCGGCCAATGCTACCATTCTCTCCATTGTTCCCTGTAACTGTCTTACATTACCCGGCCACTCATATTCCTGCAACAAGAGTAAAGTTTCATTTGAAATCTTTTCAACTTCTACTACACCAATATCCCGATATTTTTTAAGGAAATGATAAGCTAGAATGGGTATATCTTCTTTGCGCTCGCGCAATGGCGGAATGTGGATGTGGATCACATTTAATCGATAAAAAAGATCTTCGCGTAATTTACCCGCTTTTACCAATTCTTCAGGATCACGGTTGGTTGCACTGATAATTCTAACATCAATATCACGTTCTTTTACACTTCCCAGTCTTCTAACAGTACGTTCCTGAATGACGCGCAGTAATTTGTGCTGCATTTCGATACTGACTTCGCCAATCTCATCAAGCATGATTGTTCCCTTGTCTGCTGCTTCAAACAGACCGGGTTTATCAGTAGTTGCACCGGTATAAGCACCCTTAACATGTCCAAACAATTCACCTTCAAGCAGATTGTCTGGTAATGTGCCAACAGCTACGGGTACAAAAGATTCGCTCTGACGTGGACTGTGATAATGCAATCCACGGGCAATTACTTCTTTTCCCGTACCGGTTTCACCGGTAATCATAACGGTTGCATTGGTACGAGCAACGCGTTTGACTGTTTCAAAAACCTCACGGATTGTAGGACTTGTACCCACTGCGCCATAAAAACTGCCGTCATCAGTAAGATCTACCCTGCTGCGCAAAAACGCATTTTCCCGCTGAATACGGGCAAATTTAAAAGCACGATCTATGGGTACCAGAATATCATGGTGGGTTTGAACTTTTTGTATAAAATCAAAAGCACCCTTTTTAAACGCATCTACAGCAGCAGGAACATTGCCATACGCTGTATAAAGAATAACCACCAGCTCAGGATCAATTTTTTTGGCTTCTTCAAGCACCTCAATACCAGATGAATCTCGTTCCATTTTCAGATCGGTTAAAACAACCAGGGGCTGTTCTGTTTTTATAAGATTCACACCGGCAGCGGTTGAAGGTGCAGTTAAACATTGATAGTTTGAATTTTTTAATAAAGATACAATGGAATCCAGTACGCTCTTGTCATCATCAATTATTAACAACTTGTTAGAATCCGAGTTGTTTATATCACTCATGTGTTTATTCCTTTAACATTTTATTTACGGTTTACCGGCAAGAGTACAGTTACTTTTGTACCTTTATCCGGTTCACTGTTAAATTCAATACTTCCGTTGTGATTTGCAATAATACCATAGCTTATTGATAAACCCAAACCAGAATGATTTTCATCTTTGGTCTTGAAAAATGGATCAAAAACCTGATCCTGATACTGTTTTTCAATACCATAACCTGTATCTTGAAAAGAGACACAAATATAATCATTCGAAAGCGGATCCAAATTGGTGGTAATTGTAAATTCACCTCCATCCGGCATTGCTTCCAGGGCATTTCGAATGATATTAATAAAACTTTGTTCAAGCGTAATTTCATTTCCCAAAACTTGGGGTAAATTGGGTAACAACGTTACGTGGTATGTGATGTTACTCTTTATTTGAAGTAAATGAGACAGTTCAACTGATTTTTGAACAATCTCATTTACATCCAGAGACCTAAAATTTACTCCGGATTCTTTACTGAATGCCACGAGTGCATTGGTAATCACAGACATGGAATATATCTGTTCCTGCATCAATTCCAGTTTACTCTTGACTCTGAATAGATTCTCATCGCTCAAATCAGTTACCAGCAAACTACCAACATGGTTCAATACCGCTGCCAAAGGATTGTTGAGCTTGTGTGCAACCTGAGACGCAAGCAGCGCAATATTCCCCATTTTATCGTGCAGTAATAACTGACGTTCATTTCGTTTGACAAGCGTATTATCTCTAACATTCAGGGATACGCCATTTATTATTTGATTGCTTACACGGGGTGATGCAGTAATTAAATACCAATGTTGAACTGTATTGCACTGAACAGGAATTTCATAACTGGCAGTTCTACCATGCAGATAAGCATCGTTACACATGTCTTCAATATCAACATTCCAAAGACGTTTTAACGCTTCAGACAAAGACATACCGGGCTTTATATCACTCAAAAGTGAATCACAATTTTCAAGAGATCCAGAGAATGATTCAACAGCCTGCTTTGGATCTAATTCAAGAATTAAACCCGAAACATGCTTATCATTGGCTATTACTGTTGACATCTACAATCAACCTTTATGTTTATATAAAACCTGTTGGTTATTCATTTACTGAATTACGTTTCAAAACCAGGGTCATGGTTGTACCTGATTCGGGAACACTATTTATTTCAATACGACCATTATGAGCAAGTGCGGCAGCATATGCTATTGTTAATCCCAAACCTGCTCCTTTTACACCTTGTTTGGTAGTAAAAAACGGATCAAAAACCTTGCCGATATCTTCGGGTGGTATTCCAGGACCACTGTCTTTAATTTCAAGACGGTATTCAGGTTCTTCAAAGGTTAATTTAATAGATACATCCCCCTTTTCACTAACCGCTTCAAATGCATTTTTTAACAATTCATTAATAGCCCGTTCAAGTTTTATTTCATTACAAACCATTCGGGGCAATCCTTCTGTTAGCTCTTTAACAGCATGCACTGTTTTATGGGGACGCTGAAATTCAGAAATGGTAACAGCACGGGTCACAATTTCAGTTACATCACATTCTGCCGGTACTTCTTTTGCATGCATCTGCAATGCACCAATTTTATCTAATATATCAAAAATCCTCTGAGCCTGGCGTTGAATAATACCTATCTCTTCAACGATTTCAACATCACCCTCTTCAATGGCATTTTCCAGGTCCATAGATTGTAAAAAATCGATTCGTGTAAGAATTACTGATAGCGGATTATTTATATCATGCGCTACTTTACCGGCAAAAGCGCCAAGGCTTATAAATTTATCCTGAATAAAATCATTTAGCTGATTGTTGTCTTGGCCATCATACAATGTCGAATGCAACAGAAAAGCTTTCAGACCAGCAATGTCTTTTAATCTGGATATAGAATGGACATATTTTTCACCCATCTTGTGTGGATGATCTAATGTTATATGAATAACTGTTTTATTGCTATTAATAAAATCAGTCAAAACTTTGTTCAAAGCTTCAGACTGATAAAACTCTAATGAAACAAAAAGATTTTTGCCAACAACACTCTTGTTGCCTGCCATTTCAGCAACAGCTTGATTATAATTTAAAATATTATACTCATCATCAATGACAACAAGGTGGGCAGGCAATGAATTAAAAATTTCGGTTTGAAAATTTAAAAGGGCCTGTAATTCTGAATTTTGCAATTGCTGTTCTGAAACAGGACCATTCTCTGGTATTTTGTTATCGGACATGTTTGCATCCTGTCATATACACCGTATTATAGCATATAACCTATTGAATTTTATGAATGTAAAAACAATGTCCATTAAAAGCAACACTTTTTTTAGGATTCTATATTCTACTCCACACATTATTTAAAACGTGTCCCATAATGTCGACAAAATAGTATTTTACTTGATAATATTAACAACAAACACTACATTGATGTTTACTAATTTTCAAGATTGAATAATGAGCATTACTTTTCAAAAAAGCGGACCAGAGAACACAACTCAAACCATTGAAATTGCTTTCAAAGAAGCAAAATCAAAAGGTATTGAATATATTGTTATAGCATCTACAACAGGTGATACTGCAAAAGCAGTATTGGATTTTCATTCGCCTGATGATGTTAAAGTAATCATTGTTACGCACAATACTGGTTTTGCCAAAAGCGGTGAACAGCAATTTGATGATGAAATTCGGAAAACACTAATAAAAACCGGGATCACAGTACATACCGGTACCATGGTGTTACGTAACCAGGGTTCAGCCATTCGTAAATCATTTGGCTATTCTCAGGAAGAGCTTGTTAACAAATCTCTTCGCATGGTAGGTCAAGGTGTCAAAGTGGGAATTGAAATGGCCGCAATGGTCTGTGACGCCGGACTGGTCCCCCCCAGTGATATTATTACAGTAGCAGGTACCGCCAAAGGAGCAGATACCGCAATGATAGTAGCGGCAGAATCATCAAACCGTTTTTTTGATATTCGCGTACGTGAAATACTGGTAAAACCCTGGTGAATATGATGTCAACAGAAATGAAACATATCCCGCAACGAACATGCATTGCATGTCGACGTAAAACGGAAAAACACAATCTTTTAAGAATAGTAAGCGATAATACTGGAAATTTAACCGCTGATACTGCACAGAAAATGAATGGACGCGGTGCGTATATATGTAATAATATGGCATGCCTGGAAAAAGCCGTAAAAACCAGGGCATTCGAGAGGTCTCTGCGAAGACATCTGAATACGGATGCAGGATCTCAACTTTTGAATGGATTAAAAAATGAATGATCAAATTTTTACTTTGGTTGGTTTTGCCAAAAAAGCTGGTAGAATTGTTATCGGAAGATCGGCAGTCCAAAAAGCATTAGACCGTAACCAGGTTTATCTTTTATTGATTGCAACAGATGCATCAGACAAAATCAGCAAACTGTTTGGAAAACCGGTCAAAATCTCTGCATATGAATATGCAGATAAACAACAATTTAGAGTATTATTTGACAGAGAAGTTGCTGTGATAGGCATTACAGACCAACAATTTGCGTCTTCTATAAAGAAGCTGCTTCCCCCGGAAGCTAGAATCAATTTTGTTTAAATCGCTTTTTAAGCGCGTATAACAACGGCAGACCCAGCCCGTAACAGGCTGCGAGTTGTCCCAAACCGATTTGAAATACCAACACCCAATATGGGACACCTGCCAAAATTGAAACATATACACTAACACCAAAAGCATTAACCAGCACCGGTGGCAAGGGAGCCAACCATGGCTTGTTGGTACGTCGCAGCCACCAGGTTAACATGGCGGCAACCAACGTTAAAAAACTGCCCGCAAAAATATCAATAGGGCCAAAACCGCCAAAGATATTGGCCACCATGCAGCCCAGAAACAATCCGGGGATTGCCTGTGGAAACAGAAACGGTAATACGGTTAACGCTTCTGATATACGAACCTGAATTGGACCATAACTAATGGGTGCCAGTACTATAGTCAGGGCCGCGTAAAGCGCGCCTATTATTGCTGCAGTAGTAATATACTTTGTAGGAAACTTCATAAAATGGACTCCATTACAAAAACACAACAGATTACAGAACGATTAGAAAATGCCTTTGGCATACCTGAATTTGAGGGTCGAGGTAAACCCTTGGGCAGCCTAATATTAACCATTTTATCGCAAAGTACCAACGATAAAAACCGTGATACGGCATATGAACGCTTAAAAAACCGTTTTGACGATTGGGAAGCTGTCATGAACGCACCTGCAACAGAAATTGCAGATGCCATACGACCTGCCGGTCTCGGCAATCAAAAGAGTGTGCGTATCAAAGATGTGTTACGCTGGGTATATGATACCTATGGAACCTTTGACCTGGATTTTTTATGCGATATGAACCCGCAAGAAGTGATCGATACATTCATTCAGCTCAAGGGCGTAGGCATTAAAACGGTCAGCGTTGTGCTCATGTTCACTTGCGGTGTAGATATTTTTCCGGTGGATACACATGTCCATCGTATATGCAAACGGTTGGGACTTGTACCTGAAAACGCCACCGCCGAAAAAACACATCACATGATGCAGCCATTGGTTCCCAAGGGTAAATCCTACTCCCTGCACATGAATTTCCTCCATTTGGGACGTAATGTTTGTTACGCACGTAAGCCCAAATGCGATATTTGCCCTATCAAAGAATTGTGCCCATCGGCAGTAATTTCAGCCTAGTATACCCGAGTTTTAACCTTTAAATAAATCTTTTATACAACGGGGTGAACCAAATTCTATTCATCCCGTTGTATAATCAAGATGTTTCAGGAAACAATTACAGATAATAGCAAAAACGTTATTTAACCAGAACCACTTTTTGTGATCTTGATAAATTTTCAGTCCTTAATAGAATAAAATATACACCACTGGGAGCAGCACCTCCCCCATCAGTTGTACCACTCCAGATGCATGTATATTGACCCGCTTGTTGTTTCTCCTGCAATAGTGTTGTTACAACACGTCCCATGATGTCATACACTACAAGATTCACATTTCCATCCGTTGCTAAAGAGTATTTAATATTTGTGACCGGATTAAAAGGATTTGGCCAGGCCGGTAACAAATCTGTTTTATCCGGTAACTTTTCACTGATAGCGATAGCCTGAATTGTTCCCAGACAAGATTTTACTCCACAACTGTTCACATCAGACAATCTATAAATACATATATCTCCTGAAAAAATTGAATTATCAATAAAAAAATAATCATTGTGTGTTGCAACTGTACCTTTACCAGCCAACCCGGGATTTGTTTTATACGACGCAATTATACTGAAATCAGATTCCAATTTCGTTTTACGTTCGAGAACAAAACCCAGATTATTATCTTCAGATTCAGTAGCCCAGTTTACTTGAATCCCTTCAGTGACCGGAACAGCAGTAAAACTAGTCAGTTCAACCGGTAAGGTTTTATCCTGATTTGCATACAATACATTATGAGCAGTACCAGACCAGTCAGCAAGCCCGTCTGAACCATTGACTTCAATAAATACATGACCACTTCCAACGGTTGTAAATGTACAAACAATCGCGTTAATCCCTTCAGTAGTCCAGTAATCATTCTGATCGCCAAGATCAACATTATCATAATACAAACGTCTTGTAAATGTATATCCTCCTTTTGACCAACCACCGGATTGAATAGATTGTGAACGAAAGCTAGTACCCCATCCCCAGGTTGATTCCAACTGGCCTGCATTTACATCTCCAATCAATAGATCGGTGGTTTCATCATCCCGAAAATAGAGATAAATACTGATACTGCCAGCTTCTTGATTAGTACTCGTGCCCTTGATATTAATTGTCAAAGGATTAATTCCATTCAAAGAAACGGTAACATCACCTGCTGCGGCTATTGCGGTGCACATAAATATAAATAAAAGACAATATTGTTTTAATAATTTCATGAGTATCTCCCTTTTCAATTTATTCGATCTGGGTTGTTTTCCCACTGTTAGTTTTTACGGTCAGATAATCGGTAGCATTGACTACACCATTCATATTACTATCTTCTTTATAATATCCCGATGCACCACTTTGGTTCTTGATGGTCAAATAATCAGTTGCATTCACCCCGCCGCTGCTATTTGTGTCACCTAAGAACATACCATAAATACCGGTTTCCAATTGGGCCGCTTCACCACCAAAATATTTATCAAAAGGGACTGATTCATCAACTGTGAAATTGTAAAGCGTAGAACTGCTTTCACTTAATGCATGTACCTCATCACTCATAACAGCGAGATGGTTACGGTGCTTCACAATCAGAAAATAACTACCGGCATTGGCAGTTAAATTGATATATTCGGTAATCCCGTCATCCGCTACAATGCAGCCATCCTTGCGGAGCAAAGCACTTTTTGAAGCAATAGCTTCACCATCGGCGGTTGAACGCAATTGTACTAAAACCCAGTCAGCAATAGCTTCCGGAATTCCGCTTGCCAAACGGGAATCCTCACTATAAGGAGAAATCAAAGGAACATTTGCATTGATTGTCGCATCCATTTCATGTGTGCCGGGATTATAATCACCCTCAAGAAAAATTTTGGCCTGTACACGGACAGTGTTCTGCCCTAATGGATTATTGGATGAGGCAAGACTGTAACGATACAGCGAAGACAGACCGCTAATGGTTACGGTATTTGCATCACTGTCCAATAAGCTTTCAACTGTTGGCAGCCATGTGCTTCCGCCATCATCAGATTCAAAAGGAATCAACTTTGATTCTGTGATATTGTTCAATTCGCTCTCATCATAATTGAAAACAAGCGTAGCGTTAATGGATGAATTATCAGCAGGAGTTATGATAAAATACCTAAAAATACTTTCATTCCCTTTTCCGGTCTGTGCAGTATGACCACGGACCAGAGTTGTGGCGCCCAAATTTGACGCACTGGTTATAGATACACCAATGCCATGAGGATTTATTCCTGACGGGCCGTCAAGATCTCTAGAACAGGTAATATATCCGGATGTTCCCTTTACAGTATTACCGCTTGATTCGCTCAGTGTACCGGCACCGCTCAATGTAAGCACATGACTATTCAGGTCCATATCACCACTGGTGACAGTCAATGTACCTGTAACAGTTATATCATTCAAAAGCTGCACATCATCTGCTGCTTTGTTAACCGTAATATTGTAAAAATTCTCGCCGGAACTATTTGCTATACTTTGATTGCCGCTTGCACCGCTAAAAACTACAGTCCCAGAGCCCGCTGTAAAAGTTCCGGAATTGTTCCAGTCTCCACCAAGACTTAATACAGATGAGCCCAGAGACAAGGTCATACCTGATCCAACAGACAGGCCATGTGCACTTGAAACATAAGGAACAATTAACAGAACGGTCAAGAGTATTATAATTAATACTGTTTTTTTCATTTATCTGCTCCATCCTTCGATGAAATGTCTGCATAACTCATCTGAGAATAATAATTTTCAATTTCATTTATTTTCGTTTCTATAGCAGCCAATTTTTCAGTTAAAACGGATATGGAATTTTGCTGTGCCGAAGCAAGGTTGTTCTGTTCTATCCGGGTTTTCTCGAGTTCCGTAATTCTGGCCTTTGCTGATTCAAGTTCACTGTTTTTTTCTGCTATCAAAACCTGCTGTTCCTTGATTGCCTGCAATAGTACCGCAGACATTTTACCATAGTCCACCGAGAGTGTACCATTAGCATCTCTGCTAATCAGTTCGGGATAAAAAGGCTCAATTTCCTGTGCAATGAAACCGATCTGGCGATTGGCCGGATGATTTTTTGTATCTTTGAATTTATAATAAACCGGTGTGATCTGTTCAATAGAGGATAAAGCATCGAAAAGCGGTACTATATCAGTTTTTAACCGGCGATCAGAATTCTGCGACAAGGATCCGGCAATGGTCAAACTTCCGTTTTTCAACAAGGTAAATGCATTTGAACGTGAAGAAGTACTGGTTCCATTTCCAACTACCAGGACGGGTTCCGTATCGACCCAACTGTCTGTTGTACCTTCAACAATATTATAACGTCCCAAAACGAGTGAAGCATATGCCTGTGCAGTACAAGTGTATCCGGTAACTGTTGAATAATTGCCACTTGCAGTATTTGCATTCCCGAAAGCAAAAGAATAATCTCCGCTTGCAGTATTAAATCCACCAAAAACAGAAGAACCATTGCCACTTGCAGTATTCATTCCTCCAAAAGCAGTAGCCACAGAGCCGCTAGCGGTTAAACTTATACCGACAGAAAATGAATAATCACCAGTTGCATTTGCATTATATCCAATTGCACATGAATAATTTCCATCAGCTTTTGAAGCAAGTCCCAAAGATGTTGAAGCCAAGCCACCGGCTTTAGTATCATACCCCATTGCAACGGAATAATCACCAATTTCAGTATCATTCCAGTTGTCATTCAAATCATAGCCTACTCTGAAAGCGGATTTTTTGGGATACCACATTAACCGGGCTCCTTCACCTTCTATTGGAATTGTACCAGTTCCCACTGTACCACCAAGATAAAATCCCGCATCCCCATTTAGATTCATAATAGTTGCACTGGTATTTGCAACATTGAAATTACTGGTATTATCTGATGTAGGTAATGTCAATGTAGTGGATTGCGCATACAAACCTGTTACAAACATAACGCAAACAACCGTCAAGGTGAGTTTCCTTTTCATAATCCTAAACCTCCTGAATGTTTTGATTTTTTCAGATTTACAAACCCAATTCAAATAATTTAAATTATTATTTTGCCCCGATAATCCCACACGAGCAAATATCTAAAATCAGAGTGGAATATAAATAATTAAAAATTAAGAAATGAGTTACGGGTGTTTTGATTTTGAAAAATGAAACAAAGAGGATATAAAAAAGGCAAGATGAGGTTAATACTCGATTTCCAGTTGAGCTAAAAAAGCACCAGGAGATACACTTTCATACTTTTTAAATGCATTGAAAAATGTAATACGGGAAGAGAATCCAGACAATTGCCCAATACCTTCCAGAGTTAATTCTTTTGCTTTGCCTTCGCGTAACAATTGTTTTGCATGTTTAATACGTAATTCATTCCGGTAATCATTGAAAGTTTGTTTTTTCACTTCTTTAAAATAATAAGCAAGATGATGCGCGGGGATATTCAGCACTTTGGAGAAACTGGCAAGGTTGCAATCTTTGTTTAAAAAAAATTGTTTTTCCCGCATACAGGTTTCAATACTTTTACCGAGCTGTTTCAGGTAATCGGATTCAAAGCCGGGTTTGACAGGGTTGTTATTTGGGGGAGTAGATTGGGGCTGTGACCAGCGGGGCATTCCATACAGGATTGAAGGAAAGAAAAATGGAGAAATTAACAAACCCGCCAAGCCTAAAGCGGAAATAACTAACAGGCTGTTCATGCTGTTAAATAACAATAAATTTTTCAAGGTAAAACTTGCAAAAATCTGTATGGTATGACTTGAATTTAATATGAACAAAAATCCCAGTAACAATGTTAGCCAGTTAAGCATAAAATGCTGTCCTGCAACAAACTGTTCATTTTTCATCTGTCTTTTGTACCGAAGCAACAATACTATGCACAATAAAGTATACACTATGATCTGTACCGGACGAAACCAGTATGCAAAGGCTTTGGAAAAAATATTAAACACAAACAGATTTGAAATGGATTTTACCTGTTCAAAATTCTGAATAATACTGGTAGCAATCACCTTTTTATAAGCCCAGGATGTAGTCATATAATGGAGTGATCCAAACAATACTAAAAGCATGGGTACAAAATGCCATAAATCCCGTTTAAACAACCGGGATTTGTCAGTCAAAACACTGCGGACATACCAGTACACCATGGGTCCGATAAGATATGTAGGAAATCCAAAATTGATAAACACAAGCCCAACCAGAAAAACCGATTTCGAATACAATACCACATATTCGATAAAAGCATATAAACTCACCAGAAAAAAGAAACCGCCCAGATAAAAAGATGAAGAGAATTTCCTGATATTGAAAGAAACCAGTATGATTGATAAAATTATACCCAGTATAGAAAGTGACAAAAGCATAAGTTTTTATATAATTATTTGAATTTTGGTTTATTATTTTGAAAGGTACAAACAAATAAAATTTGCTTAATATCTATATAATAAAATTCCTTCTTCTTTACAATATATTTCTTGAAAATTTTTAATAACATACAAGAGCTAGATCGACTCTGATTTTCTTGCATTTTTTAATTTATTCTCCTATTTTAAAATATTAACAACAGGGATGGGGAGTTTTTTACTACTTTGGTTTCACATGGGGATGTTTTAATGAAAATCTATACAATCAACACTATCAGAGCTGTAACATTGATCGGAGGTCCCTGGGCAGGAGCTATCCTGTTTTACAGGAATTTTAAAATCTTTAACGAACCCTTAAAAGCCAAACTTTCTCTTGTTATAGGTTTTATATTTACAATTGCATTGATGGGAATTGCGATTTTGCTACCGGGAAATTGGGTTTCCAATACACCTTCTGCTATCATTCCACTCATTATTGCATTTTTAACCGGAGCACTGGCTAAAAAGCTACAGGGAGAAGCAATTGATGCCAGTATTGAACAGGGTATTCTCCCATCTACTTTTAAAGATGGATTTTTATGGAGCCTGATTGGGATAGCCCTTTTTGTTGTATTTTTTATATTGTTTGTATTGATACCCAATCCCAATACGGAAACTATGACATTCGGAACCATACAACATGAGATCCTTTATCCAAAAAAACAGATAAAAGACCAAACTGTTATGGATTTGGGGGAAACATTTATAAAGTCCGGCTTTTTTGATAAAAGCCATCAAAAGCATGTTGAACTGACAATAGAATCTGACACCCTGTTTCTGAATATATATATTCCCGGAGAATCATTCAAAGATCAAAAAGCCCTGAATTCATTCAAAGACCTGAACCAAATGATAAAACAACAAACCGGACTAGAGTACGTTATGCGGCTGTACACAGGCAATATAATTCAAGGAACCAAAAGAATAGAATAGATACCATTGAGGGGTAAATGAAATCTCTTATAAACTATCTAAAACTATTGATATTGTTAATAACCTCTATTACAATATTGCACTGTAGTACAGCAAGCAATACAAGCCGGGGCTCTCTTTCTGAAGCAATGGAAAAAGCATCAGACGGGCACGAGGGCGACAGAACCATTGAAACAGAGACAGATGTCTATGATCAATACCTTGAAGACGAGTATAATGACTTTCAGGAAACCAGAAATTTTGCAAACAATGAAGAAAGAAAAAATGAGATAAAGCATACACCCAACCCTCTTTCACCACCTCAACATTTTGATCCCGAGGAAGACAAAGAATACAATACCGGGTATCTGGGTTTAAAAATAGGCTCGGGGTTGTTAAACAGCGGGGATTATACAGGTATACAAAATGTTAATTTGTATATAGCAGGGCATATCAATAAAAAGACATTGCTGAAAATTTATCTCGAGTATGCCTGGGCACCGGTTTCCCACACAAACCAGTACGCGTATTCAATCAAAAACAGTGTCAAGATTATCAGTGCGGGTATTGAAGTAAAAGCGTATACCACGCCGCCACATACATTTATGGGCCTGAATATGTTTTTAGGCGTTTCGTTTAAAAATTTCATGTACTGGAAATACAAAAACCCAATAATCATTGAAGAAACTATAAATGGCGGATATATTGACCGGGACAGAATCACATGGGACATTCTCAGTGGCAATGAACTATATATTGGTACCGGGGTTAACATTGCACAATTTTATGATGTAAATCTTGGCGGGTATATTTCCCCCGGTCTCGTATTCTGGGACGCGGAAACGTTTCATGACTTTGACAATGATGTATTCAAGACCTTTTTATATATCAAATTCGGATTGGTAATGGAATTCAAACTGCATGATTTCTTTTAACTTGGGGGTATTATGATAAAAAAGATTCTACTGATACTTTTATTTTTCTCTCCTGTATTATTAACAGCACAGGAAACCCAGGAAAACAACTGGGATGAACAAATACAAAATCGCAATTCTATCTGGCTGCAGGCAGGAGCGGGAATAAGTGATGTTCAATTACAAAATAAATACAAACTGAGTGATTTAATTTATGTTAATGCAGGCTTACATTATATCCATTATAAATATAAAGGCGCTATTGGTATTGATGCATTAGGAACAGATTGTCATTCAGTTGAAAGTCTATGGGCTACAATTGGTTATACTGAATCAGCAAAATATATAGACTTGATTGTAAATACCGGATTATCATATACAAAAAGAACATACAATACAGAAACAATTGAATATGGAACAATTACTAAAAATCACAAACCTGGAGCAATTGTAAAAATACAACTTTTACTTCATCATTCCTGGGGACCAGGTGCCGGTTTAGAACTAACAGGCAATTATAACCCTAATGCCTCTTATGGTAATATATGTTTTAATATTGCCCTGGGATATTTTCGTTAACATTAACTTTTCAACATAATAAGCAGAATAAAGCATCAATCCAAATAGATCATGCTATTGGATGATTTAACTCTATATTATTGTTTAAAAATTCTAATCAATAATAAATTAAAACAATAATACACGCTATTTACTATTAATAGAGGTAAATCATGATAAATCAGATATATATCAATCTGCCTGTCAAAGACCTCGATGCATCCATAGCATTTTTCAGCAAAATGGGGTTTACTTTTGATCCGCAATTTACAGACGAAACCGGTACCTGCATGACGGTTTCTGAAAATATATTTGTTATGCTTCTCACAGAAGATAAATTTAAAACATTTTCACCCAAACCCATATCAGATGCTACCCAAAATACTGAAGTTCTATTAAGTCTCACAGTAAACGAACGGGCCAAAGTGGACGAGTTAGTACGGGATGCCATCAGAGCAGGCGGTACAGTTTACAACGATCCGCAAGACTATGGATTCATGTATGGACACGGATTTCAGGATCTTGACGGGCATACCTGGGAATTGTTGTATATGGATCCGGAACCTCAGGAAAACAAATAATAGATATTTCGATATTATTAAAACAATAAAAAGATGAATTTATTAACAACTATTTACAAGAATTAATATTATTTCGATAATTCTAAAAATATAGTTGACAAATATGAATCTATTCATTACCTTTTAATATGTTTAATTATGATGAAACAATCGCAAATCGTCTGGCGGAATTGGGGCATGTACACCGTCTTGCTATATACCGAACATTGATTCAAGCCGGTGACCAGGGATTACCGGTAGGTGAAGTGCAAAAGGCTTTACAAATCCCCAACTCTACACTCTCTCACCATATCTCCCGCATGGTAAATGTTGGACTTGTTAAACAAACACGCAAAAGCCGTACACTCTATTGCATAGCTCAGTATCGTGCGCTTAATGATGTCTTGCTGTATTTACAGGAAAATTGCTGCAAGGGAATTGATTACTAGTTTTTTTTGATATATCATTTCTATATTTCTAGAAATATAATTAATTTAAAGTTGAATGTATTTATTTCGACAATTCTAGAAATATAAAATATGTTAAAACAAAACACATAAAACTTTGAACTTTTTAATCCATCACACGTATAAAACACGATTCCAAACAAAATCAGTTTGGTTTTTATTGAATATTTGATAAATTAACAAAAAATTATAGGGATTCCCCCATTAATTTCATATATTCATAGTTGATAATTTTAATAATTATAAACCGGAGATTGTAATGAAAAAACTTTTTACTCTTACTGGAATAATATTGTTGATTGCCATGCTGGCCGGCTGTGGACAAAAAGGACCCAAACTCCCTTTTGCTAAAGAATCTGATCAGTACAGTTTCTTTAAAACCGTTAGTGATTCTTTGGGTATTAAAGCCTTGAATCCTGATAAAGCTGTAAAACTTGTTACTTCAAATGATTTTACAATTTGGTCGTATGATATTATGCCTGGCGTTTATTCAGCATTTGGCAGATTCAAAGATAATATTACCAGTCTTCCGGTAGATCGTTTAAAAGCGGTTCTGGAACAGGGTGCTAATGGCGAAGCTGAAAAGAAATTACTCTATGCCAAAGCCAAAAAAGAAGGTATTACTGTTTCAGATAGTACTGTTAACGCACAATTGGAAAGATTCTATCAGAGCAGAGGCGGCAAAGAACAATTTGTTGAATTTATTGAACAACAGGGTTTTGATTTACCCTATGTAGAAAATGATGTTCGTATGTCTATGCATATACAAGAATTCATTAAAAACAATGTAGAAACCAATCTCACCGTTTCTGATGAAGAACTTGAACAAGCATACAATGAAGATAAATCAGCTTCAGTTCGTCATATCCTTTTTATGACTCAGGGTAAAACCGATGAAGAAAAACAAGAAGTAAAAGCAAAAGCAGAAGAAATTCTAAAGCGTGCCAAAGATGGTGAAGATTTTGCCGCTCTTGCTAAAGAATATTCTGAAGATCCTGGTTCAAAAGACAATGGCGGTCTTTACGAAGATTTTACCAAAGGTCGTATGGTTAAACCATTTGAAGATGCATCTTTTAATCTTCCTATCGGTTCAATCAGTGATCTGGTTGAAACCCAATACGGTTATCATATTATCAAAATCATGGATCGTAAAAAAGAAACCAAACCACTTGACGAAGTTAAAACTGAGCTGGAAGCTCGTTTGAAACAAACCAAACGTCAGGAAACATATGAAACCATGATCGAAGATTTGAAAACTGAAGCCAATTTTCAGGAACATTTTGATTCGATCTAGATTATATATTGATTATAAAAAAACCCGGTTGTCTTTAGATAACCGGGTTTTTTATTTTAGAAAAGATTGTAATTAGACAGTTTTTACTTTTAATTTATCTTTATCAAATACTGTTTTTCTGCCTTCATCAAATGACATCCTCGCCATTTCAACAGCTACCATGTGCTGCAATCCTGTATCAATGGATGCATGCGGTGTTTCTTTTGATCGTAAACATTGTAACCAGTTCAGAAAATGATCAGGACGTTCTATACCTTCTACAGGCTGCTCTCCCCGGATAACACCTTTATTTTGAGTTCCTCCCTCTGCGGTAAGTACGGGTTCGCTCCAATGGTCCATTTTCAATACACCCTGGTCACCATAAATCTTGAAAGTGTTTCCAAAGCTGTTTCCACAGTTGGTAGAATAATGTACCATAAATCCTTCAGGGTAAATCCAGGTTGCTTCAATGTTATCAGGTACATCAAAATGATGTTCATCTTTCCAGGTGGAAGTAGTACCTAAACACACGCAACTTTCCGGAAAACTGGTACCGGTAATGTAATGCACCAAATCGAGATAATGAACACCCCACTGCGGAACCGGGCCATCAGAAAAATCACGATATCCGTACCATGCAGAGTGTTGAACAGGATCAAAGGGACGAAATGGACGATTGAACAAGAACTCTTTCCAATCCAGATCTTGTTTTTTTACATCCTTGATATAAGAATACCAATAGGGCCGACCGGTATTGCGGTTTTGTTCTACCCGGCTCACTTTGCCCAATATCCCGGATTTGTACAACTCTTTACACCCGGTAAACGAAGCCATACTTCGCAGTTGTGTTCCAACCTGGCAAATGGAACCAGCTTCCTTGACTGCTTTGACAGCTTTTTTAACGGTTTTAAAATCCATGCCAAGCGGTTTTTCCGTATACATATCCTTGCCGGCTTTGGCAGCATTTAACAAATGTGTGGCATGTTGGTGATCACAGGAAGCAATCATAACCGCGTCAACATCTTTTAATGCCAACAAATCGAGATGAGAAACAAACTGACGGGTGTCTCTGCCATAACATTCTTTTGCCAGGGAATTGGCCTTTTCTCTTGCTACACGATATGGATCGCAAACAGCTGTAACTTCAAAATTCATTTCTTCTACATGTTTTTGTATGCCCGGCATGTGCGCCTCGGTCCCCCTGCTGCCGCAGCCAATAATGCCAATTGATATACGGTCATTTGCACCAATAATCCTTTTATAACTGCTTACACTGCTGGAACTGCAAGCCATTGTCAGTCCTGCACCCGCCGCAGCGGTTGTTCCTATAAATTCTCTGCGTGTGATTTTGGACTCCATCACAACCTCCTGTATATGTGTATTAATTTAATTCCTTGATGTAAATATTGGTAAATTCAATTGGATCTCCATGGTGCTGTAACGCAATAGGACCTGTTTTCGCCATACCCGGAAGATGTGCATTTCGGATAACAGTAACGCCATTTAGTTCAACGGATACTGTTTCATCTATTACGGTTATTACAAACCGGTTCCACTTGCCAATGGGATTATCAGCATTCACAATCGGAGTAGCGTCTCGTCTTATATGTGGCGGTATGGACTGATCAGTACGATATCCCCAAATCTCACCCGAACCCACCGGCCAATTCCAGATATTAATCTGGTTCTTTGAATGTCCGCGTATATAAATCCCACTGTCGCCAGCGTCTTTGACCGGAATGGTGATTTCTTTGCCCTTTTCATCCTTCAGCGTAGATCCATCAGGTAAAATAACCGGTACATTATCAACAAATGGTTCCATGGGCTGGCGCCAGTCCACCATTAATATAAAATTACCATAGGATTTTTCTGTCCAAAGATGTTTATCTTCTCCCTCTGCTTTACTTTTACCATCATAGACAATCACTCCGTCTTTGACAATCCAGTGGTCTTTATTGCCTGGGACCTGTTTCCAACCGCGAAGATCGAGTCCTGTAAACAGTGAAACAAATCCATTGTCTGATTCTGCAATCACATCCTGAGGGGGATTGGTACCCGGCAGTTCCATGATCTTTACATCACGAAAATAAATCAAAGATCCCTCAGCTTCCAGGCAAATATATCCTTTTCGGGGATTCAAATCATATGCACGGGTTACCACCTTGCCATTAACAGCCAGGGTTACTGTACCGTCTCTACTCTCAATACGATAATGGTTCCACTCGCCTACCGGATTCGCACGTCGTTCCTGCGGTAATGAGCGCATCCAACCGTTGGGATGGATGGGATTTGGCACCATAAACGCGCCCTGGATTGAAAAGATATCGCCGTCACTGGTATAGTTTTCCGTATAGCGACCATCAAGAATCTGTATTTCGTGAGATTTGGTAAAAGGCTTGCCCGTTACCGGCAACGGAGCAGAATGGATAAACACACCGGCATTGCCTTTTTCCTGCATGTGTTTATAGTCCAGCTCCATGATAAAATTTTCATACATCTTTTCAGTTCGCAATACTCCAATTGGTAATCCGGTACATTTGATCATACCGTCTTCAACAGTCCAGGTTTCAGGTGCACAGTTGACATTTACCCATCCGGTTAGGTCTTCACCGTTAAACATGGGAGTCATAGTTTCCCCGGCAAAGAGTGGTATTGCAAAGAATAGAAAAAAGAAGATAGATTTATTTTTCATGGACATGCCCTTTAAATTATGAAAAGCAGAAAGGATTGTTTTTATAAGTAAATACAATTTTTATGAAAAACAAGGATTATTGACGAGGAGAACGTTACTCAACATCCAGTTCGATTACACCCAGATCGGTAATTGGTATCTCCCCACCCTCGTTGTTATAATATGAATAACTGGCGATTATAAAATTGACCTCGGGATTTAGTACAAGAACAGGCTTTGATTTCAGCTTGTAATAGAATTTTAAGGGTAATTCCAATGTAAAGGATTGATTTGATACAACTGCGCTGTCATTCAAAAGTACGAATCCTTCAGAGAAAATCAGACACTCATACTCTCCTTCTTTCTTTTGATCACAGAATTCAAAAACGACACGTTTGAATTTATAATTGCCAGTGCATATATCCTTTTCATTTATTTTTAATCTGACATGACTTAACGGAGTACCATCTTTGGCAGATACAATCCTTACACTTATTTTACCGGCAAGTCCAAACGGATCATGTGGATCTTTTACTGCAAACCTTTCCTTATTTAGACAATTAAAAAAGGAGAGAACAATTATAAGAAATAATAATATTTTTCTAGTACGTATCAATACCACTAGCCCGGTTAAAATTATCTAAATAGACTGGCTTTCACCAATCCCATAAATATTCACCGCATTGTTGTGCAGAAAATCAATTGCAGTTTGTAATAACTGTTTTTTCTCAATATTGCTGTTTGCGCCAAAATGGTCCAGCACAAAGGCGAGTATATGCTTTGCAAGTATTGACGAGCCCACTGCCATCTCAATGGATGTGGCGTCATTGCCCATAGTGATCTTGTTCAGGGGCACATAATTCAACCAGAGTCCGAGCGATTGCACCAAAAACTCGGGATTCAGAATGGGCTGCCAGCAGGTGTCGATATAGATGTTGGAGTGTTTCTTGGCAAGATACGCGGATTCCTGTAAAAACGGCCAGCAATGGAGCATGACAATTTTTTGATTTTTGTATCTGCGGGCCAATCCAGCCAATGGTAACGGATTGGAATGGGGCATATTGTCGGTACCCACATGCACCTGGTGCGGCCAGTTCAAATCATCTGCCAGCTTGCAGCATTCATGAACAACCCAGTTCTTGAATGTATTTATTTCCGGCTTTGTCAGCTTGGAATTGAATTGGACTTCACTGTCCTCGTGGAACTTAAAGTCGAGATCACGACGGTACGCCTGCAGCTGCTTGATGCCCACAGCTCCCTTATCTTTTACAGCCTGGAATATCTTTTCGAGAAACAGCCGCCATGATGCCGCATCCACGGGTTCGACTCCGGTTAACCGGGTAAGATTTTGCCTTCTTTCAGAATCTTTATACATGTCTAATAACGGATCAATGCGCAGAACCGTATCGGTAAAGGCCATTTCTGCAGCAGCCTTTATAGTATTTGTTGAAAAATAAAATTCGGGATGGACAGGACGTATCAGCCGGGTAAAATGTGCTTTTTGCATCAGTTTCTTGTACCAACTGAACAAATCGGCATAATTTGCGGCAACAGTTTGACTGGTTTGGCGAAACAAACCAGCATCCATTTCATGGATATCCACATCATAAGCAAACCGCATACCCTCCCGCAAGCACATATAAATACCGGTGAACTGTTGTGGAGCAAGGATTTTTCGGAGCAAGGGTACACACCCGGCACCATTCTTTTGCGCCAGTTGAAAAATATCTGCTTTGGTTCCATTATCCAATAGTATTTCATCCGGAGTAATACCATTGTTGCGTAAATTTTCATTCATATAGGGATCGATGATCAGATCAACCAGGTTGGTCTTTCTTGAAGGTAACGCACCGGGTTTGAGATCGGCAAGATATCCATTTTTGTTATTACCGATGGATGCAACACTGCCCCAATGTTCGTGACTGCAAAAATTGGGCATGGTAAGTATTTCATCCAGCAGCTCATTTGTAGAGGAATTTACTTCTTCTGAAATCCCGTAACTTGCCGGCAAGGTTCCAATTCCCAGCAACAATCCCGATGAAAAAAAATCTCTGCGTTCCATTTTGTTTCCCTGGTTATTAATTTATGAATATTGCCAGTTATGAATTTGCTCTACGCACACCCTGTCATTTTTGAAAAGAAACGTAAATGATACCATTTCCAGGGGGTCCATATATAATGTTCTTGCCACCAAACGCTTTCTTCTCCATCAAGCGTCTCATTTTCAAGTACTGCATAAAAAAAATACTGAGAAATATGTGTACTAAAAATTGGGACCATCTTGCTAATATTACCATTCCAATTATGAGGTAAAACTCTGACAATTATATCATTACTTAAAGAAGTTCTATTCTTAATCTCTACAGCAGACACATATATAAATCTGTTTGGTTGAAAAGAGGCTTGATACATTATTTCTTCAGTGGATTGCGAAAATCGATAATTAGGCACATTGGTAAGGTAAAGGCTTCTTCTGGATAAATATGGTCCAATACAAATAAACGTAATGAAAACCCAGACTCTGATTTTAATATTCTTGTTAATAATAAAAATCCCTCATCGGATTCAGTATTAGCCTGGCACTTTTATGCCAGGCTAATTTTTATTCCAATTACATTTCGTATGGATTTCAAATGCTAGTACAATTCCCCATCTTGTCTTTTATAACGGTATGGCAAATACTGCGGCTGCCACATGGCCTGTTTAACCATTTTACGGAGTTCGTCTTCATCTTTGCGCAGGCCGAGTTCACTGTCCCGCGCTTCAACCGCAACAGCGACTGCCACATTTTCCGATACCTGACGTATCTGATCAATTTGCGGCAATAGTCTGCCGGAATCCAGTTCATCCTGGGTAAGCATATCACTCAACGCACGGGATGCTGCAATAAACATCTCGTTCGTGACTTTGGGAGTGCCGGAAACCAGCGCACCGAGTCCTACTCCCGGAAAGATATACAGATTATTACACTGCGAAACTATATGCGATTTACCATTATACTCTACAGGAGCAAACGGGCTGCCGGTTGCGATCAAACAATTTCCATTCGTGGCTTTAATGGCAGTTTCGGGCACACATTCGGTTTTGGCAGTAGGATTAGACAAGGGCATAATCAAAGGCAGATCAGAATTTTCAGACAATTGCTTCAAGATCGTTTCGTCAAAAGCACCGGTTTGTCCGGTTACTCCTATCAATGCAGTGGCGCCTGTATTCTTGATTGTGTCCAACAAGGTAATTTTATTGGGATTTTCAAGTTTCCATTCTCCAACCATTGCCCGGGATTTTAACAGGAATTCCTGTTCTGCTGTAACTTGCATTCCCTCAACCAAAAGACCGTCTTTATCAATACCAAATATCCTGTCTCTGGCTTCCTGCTCACTCAAGCCTTCAGCTATCATTCCGGCAACAAGTTGTCGGGCTATTCCCAGACCTGCTTGTCCCTGTCCAAATATAACAATTTTTTGATCACCCAATTTTTGCTTTTTAATTTTCATTGCTGATAGAAAAACACTCAATGCAACAGAGCCGGTTCCCTGAATATCATCATTAAAAGATGTAATACGCTCCTGGTAGCGGTCCAGTACGCGGAAAGCATTATTTTTACCAATATCTTCCCATTGCAAAAGTGCACGCGGAAAGCGTCTGCGCACTGCTGCAACAAATTGTTCAATAAACGCGTCATAAGCATCACCGGTCAATCGTTTTTGTCTTACACCGATATAAAGCGGATCTTCCAAAAGTGCTTCGTTATTGGTACCTACATCCAGCATTACGGGCAGTGTATACGCAGGATGCAAACCCGCAGCGGCAATATAAAGACTGATCTTGCCTATTGGGATTCCCATACCGCCGGCACCCTGATCACCCAAACCAAGAATTCGTTCTCCGTCAGTTGCAACAATCAGAGAAATGTTGCTAAAAGATGCATTTTTCAAGATCTCGTCTACATGGTGAATATTATGTACAGACACATAAATGCCTCTACGTCTTCTGTACAAATGGCTGAATCTTTGACAAGCCTGACCAACTGTGGGTGTGTATACAATGGGCAGCATTTCTTCCAAATGGTCCAATAACAGACTGTAAAACAAAGTTTCGTTTCTGTCCTGAAGCGATATCATATAGATATATTTTTCCAGGGCATCAGTTTTGGTGCAAAAATTAGCATAGGTACGCTGCTTTTGCAATTCTAATGAAGCCACACCATCCGGCAGCAAGCCACACAGTCCCAGAGAATAGCGCTCATTTTCCGGAAATGCGGTACCTTTGTTATAAATAGGATGTTCAGTTAAAAACAAGCCCTTGAACGGTACCTGCACATACATCTCTCCGGTAAACGGATCGATTCTCTCTGTATACTCTAACATTTTCCCTCCTAAAGGATTTATTGGATTGGATAATGGTTGTAATATGAACCCAAGGAACAAGCATCCGGATATTAACCAGTTACCAGCTAAAAAATAACGAGTTTAATGACAAAAAGCCATACTTTTTTTTTATTCTAAATTTGTTTTAAATTTCAAGTATCCCAATGCATCTCTATTATTCTAGTGGTTCCCATACTCTAATGCTTTTAAAAGGAGTCTAATAGGAAAAACAGGTTAAAATACTTAATCTGTGACGTATCAACAGACTACAAATACTTGTTACTCACTCAAGACCGGCAGGCCAGAACCCGGGAGATGGGATGGTACGAATCACCTCTCCATTTACCGGATTAATGCAGGCCAATACATCAGCTTTATGATCTGCCAACCATAAAGCCGCTCCATCAAAAGTCAAACCCGTAGCAAATCGAAAAGAAAGGGATATTGAATCCTGAACGGTACCAGGAAAAGCAATCAAGAGCTTGTTCAAAACCAACAAGAACAGAAAAAGACGGGGAAAATTTTTCATCACGCACCTTTATTTTACATATTGTAAAATACAAAAACGTATTAAAGGTACAAGATATTTTTAAATTAATCTCTGCTTTACAACCTCTCAACATGTAACGTGAAACATACCAATGACTCTGCCATGCATATCATTCCACACTTTGACGGCCTGAGGTGTAGGCAGAATACTAACATTACAATGATGTTCTTTAAAAAACTGATCTGCTTCATCAGATAGTTTTGCAAGTCCATATTGTCCGCAGCCAATAATAACTGACTCGGCGCCATATTCATACATTGCTTCTGCTTCGGGTTTGGATATATTATGAGAAGTGCCATAAATTTCTTTTGAAAGACGCTTCTTCCTTTTCAGCACATGTCCATGCAGGTTGATGGTAATATCATGATTAAAGGCTTCCCCTTCTATAGTAATCCACCCAAAAGAAGTTTGATCGATATGTGGTCGCATATCTTCCTCCTCTTAAATTAAGGTGATTTACAAATATTAACATAGAAATGATATTTAAATATTTCATTTTCGGGGATTAATTCAAGGCGGTAATGGTATATGTCGAATTATTATTCCAGCAAAATCACACCCCATTCCACAATAGTAAAACCGTTTCTTGTAAACAGTGGGATTGAAGGTTCTTGAATCTGAACAAGCTCATTATCCTTTAATCCTTGTATCAAATAAATGACGCGAAGTACACTATCAGGGATGATTGATAATTCAAATTTGACATACTGCTCTATTTGATCGGTATAAACCGGGCATATTTTATAATAAGGGTGATCATTTAGCAGAGGAATCCAATAATCTGTAAAATCTTTTATCTCTGTTGAATTAAAACCACAAGCCTGCATGTTTTGCACAATAAATTCGGTCAAAGAAGAACGCTTGACAATCCATCCGTCAGGTTGAGTGATTGCAGGAATAGCAGATTCATAATAAAGATAACGATATTGATTATCAATCAATCCGGATGGCTCTACATGAAATGACCAGCCATTCAAATAAGGTGGTTCTGAAACAGTAACGCGTCCTCCTTTGGGAAAGGATAATGCCAATGTCATATCACAGGCACTTGGAGGATAGATATAGATGTTTGGTTTACGGTCAATTACAGTATCCGGTTCTGCAATATTAGAGCTCAGAGGATCCTTGTTGGTTGTACATTGGAATCCTGTAAACATCAATAATACAAATAAAATAATCTTTTTAAACACAGTTTTTCCCCTTTTGGTTTTGCGTTATTTTATAAACTATTTAAAAAGCCCTAATACCTAAAAAAGCTTTTTATTACAATCCCCTTAAATTAGTAATTATTAATTATAACAAATAAAAAAAGCAAAAAGTTCCGTTTATCAATCAATCTTAAACCCCGGTAAATTTACAAACAAATCTTGTTCCTTTTTCATTTTCAATATCAAAGGTACCATTCAGTTGGCGGGTTAAAACTCTGATTAAATTCATTCCCAATGTATCTGTTTTCGTATGATCCAAATCTGTAGAAAATCCTATACCATCATCTGCTACAACAAGTTCTTTATTTCCAGATGAATCGGCCTTTAAACCGATCTGTATTTTCCCTTTCCTGCCGGCAGGAAAAGCATGTTTCAATGAATTGGTAACCAGTTCATTAATGAGCAAGCCGCAAGGAATAGCATTATCAATATCGAGTTGTATGTCCGTGACATTTACATCCAGCTCTATCTTGCCTGTAATCTCATAGGAATAAAATAAATGCTGAACAACTGAAATAATATATTCTCTAAAATCTATATTCACCAGGTCCTGGCTTTGATACAAACGTTCATGGACGAGTGCCAGGGAATGGACTCTGTTTTTAGCAACCTGAAAAGATTCGAGAGACTGTTTATCTTTTAATTTACGGGATTGCAGATTTAAAAGACTGAGGATAATTTGCAAATTATTTTTAACCCGATGATGGATTTCTTTTAATAATACTTCTTTTTCCTTTAATGAATCTTCAATAATCTTTTCAGCTTTAATCTTTTCACTCAATTCTTTTTGTATCTTTTCATATAAACTTGCGTTGTTTAGTGCTGTTGCCATTTGATTCGCAAATGCAGATATTGCAGGTACATCACCAGCAAACAATTCATTGCTTAATACACAAAACACACCAACAACCCTATTATTTACAATAACAGGAGCTGCAATAAACTGTTTTACTTTCATTAATTTTAAAATTTGAGGTATAAAAAAATGCATCTTTTTAGGCAACATTTGTTTCAGCATTGCCGAAATGTTGTTACAAAACAAGCTTTTCCGATTATGATATACATTATTTAACATATCAACGTTATCAATTGACAGCTGAAATTTCTTGACGTCAATTTTCAATAACGATTCTACAAGCATTAAACGATTATCTTCAAATCCATAATAATCCAGAAATGCATATTTACCTTTATCTTCACACTTGAACAACATTGTACTATATCCCATTTCTAATAACAATGTTATAAGATGATCATAAATGTCTTTTTTGCTTAATTGTTTCATCATTGCATGTGAAGCACGGTTTAAAACATGCAAAAGCATTTCACTTTTTTTTCTATCTGTAATGTTTCTTGCAATACCTTGTATTTCTTTTGGTGTACCATCCTGTAAGATCAAACGAGAGTTGACTTCCAGCCAAATTGCTTCTCCTCTTTTGCTGATAGTCAATAACTCATAAGGTCCTGTTGTTATCTCTCCATCAACTTTTCGCTGCAGCATTTGTCTGGCTTCAGTCAAATAAGAAGCATCTACAAGTTGAGATATAGACATGCCAATAATTTCATCATAATTATAGCCAAAGAGTTCAATTCCAAGCGGATTAACCGAAGTGAGTACACCTTTTAAATCATGTGTATATATTATATCATTCGCGTTTTCAAAGAGATATCTAAACCGTTCTTCGCTCACTTTGATTTGATTCAAAGTGTTGTAATGTTCAGTCATATCCTGTATGGTTTCAAAAGCTCCAATAATATTGCCCAATTCATCTTTTATAGGCATTGCAACAAAATGAAGCCATAATCCATTTTCCCCCAATCTTGGGAAAAAATCTTCTCCTTCATAAGCTCCCTGCATCAATGAAGAGGGTTTAATTTTATTGCCATACCACTCTTTAATATCTTTACTGGGATCTTTTTTTAACATTAAATCAATTAAAACAGGTCTATGTTTGCCATAAAAAAGGCTCCAATGCCCTTTGGTACCCAGCATTTCATTTGCAGAAACACCAGTAAGCCTCTCACAGGGTTGATTCCAATAAAAAACCCGATGATTGTTATCTATAATGAATTTGGGTATTGTAGTGCTTTCAAGCACCTGTGATAATAATTTTCTATTTAATTCAAGAGGATTAGTAGAATCTGATTTTTCGTTATTAACAAATGATATATCTATAATAACGGATTGAATATAATCGGGTTCATTTTCCTGAGTAAATACACAATTACCTTTTTCTACAACATGAAATATTTTTCCGTTATGGGCAATTATGCGATAATCAATTTCAAAATCACTATGTTCGATGGTAAGATTATTAATACAACTGGAAATTTTATTAACATCATCTTTAAATATCCAGTCTTGATAATACAAATTTATTGGAATAACATCCAGGCCCAATAACTTGCCCATCATCAAATTACTGTGTATAATCTTTCGTTTATTTTCTGCTCTGGTATAAAGTATTGGCAGATCAAGATTATTATTTATTTTATTTTCTACCAGAATAGTATAATCTCCTCATCAAGTAAAAAAAGTAAGCATAAACTATTCCAAAATATTGAATTACATATTAAAACAAGGTAACAAATTCATTTAGCGGCTTTTTTGTTATTGATGGTTTAACAGAATCAGGATTCGCAAATCCTGCAACAACAATAGATAATGCTTTTTCGTTATCAGGACGGTTAAGAAGGGATTTTAAAAATCCCATTTTGGCAGGTGTATATACGAGTGATGAAAGACCGGCGGTATGAATAGCTGTTAAAAGCATACCCAAAGATATACTTGCAGATTCTAATGGATAATAATGTCTGATTATGGTTCCATCAGGATTTAAATCATATTTTTTCATAAATAATACAATTAAAAAAGGAGCTTCTTCAAGAAAAGGTTTCTCAAAATTGGTTCCAAAGGGTTTCAGGGCATCTAACCAGGATTGGGGTGCCGTCCGTGTATAAAAATCATATTCTATTTTTTCTGCTTCTGTTCGTATCTGTTTCTTGATTAATGGATCAGAAACAATAACAAAATGCCACGGCTGTTGATTGGCCCCACTGGGTGCTGACGCAGCTACCCTGATACAATTTTTAATAATATTTACAGGCACTGGTTTGGGGGAAAATTTTCGAACAGAACGACGTTGCTGCATATTAATTAACATTTCGTAAACACGCTGTTCCATAATCTCTTGTTTGATCGGATCACTTGTCATATCATTGATGTTGCTCATAAAACCTCTTGGACTAAAGAATTATAATTTTTGGGTGTCAGGCAGAAAGCAAGAAAGAGTTGATGACAAGAGAATTTAAAAAGATTAATCATCTTTAACAATAGATATATAAGAATTGTTTGTTGAACGGTTAAAAATGCTTTCTACAAAATAATATATTACAAACAATTCGAATGAAAAAGGAATGTATCCCAAAAATCCAAGAATTGGCATCTCAAAAACATTTAAAAAATCAACAAAAGGTACATGGTATATCCATTTGGGATAAGAATAATAATTCCAAAATTCCCAAAAGAATCCGGTAATTAAACATCCCAGAGCCAAAGAAATTACCGGTCTCCAATCTCCTTTTTTCAAATAAAACAAAAGAGAGCGGTTACCTAACCAAACGTTTAGAGATTCAAAAACCAAATACAACGAGATCCAGGCAAACGGGTAGAAATAACGAGGCCACAGCATTAACAAAAGAAAACCGGATATGCCAGACAAAAACAATGAAACAGTTAAACGTAACGAGGGTTGAATTACAGGCCCTTTTCTTAAACTGTTAACCCATAGAAACGAGCCCACAAGCTCTGCTGTTCCAAAAACCGCAGGAATCACAGTAGAAAAATTGATACTGGCAAACACAAAATACTGAAAATGTGTAAATGAATCGCGTCCCAGGTAAAGCCAGTTTTGCATTCTCCAGTTTATTAATTCAAAGATCCACCATACCGGAGCTGATAGAACAAATAATCCCACATATCGCGAAACGGATCTAAAGTAGAGTGATGTTCCCTTGCGACTAAAAACCCATGCATCTATGACCAAACTATATCCAAGCCAGAGAGGAAAGAAAAAGAGATGTGAACGCATACCCGGATAAAACCAGTTAAATGCCCAACCGGCTATCATCAATATAAAGCCAAAAACACCCCAAAGGGGAAATTTTATTATAATCATAATAATTATCCACTTTATTATTAAACAATTCGTATTCAGGTAAATTTATTCCAAATAAAATTTAAAAAAATCGGGAAGATATTAGCATAACCTACTGTTACATTTTTAAAGCAGCAATTAATATAAAACAATTGATGTTTATTATTCCTTGCAATCCTCCTCCTAAAGCTCCCAATCCATCATTTGGGAGCTTTTTTTATGCCCAAATATACTTTTTGTATTGTTGACAGATTATTTGTAAATTCATTGATACAAATGAAAGATCAGGAATGCAGAACGATATTCAAAAAGCAGCAGATTTAGTAGCAACATCTAAACATTGCATTGTATTTACAGGAGCAGGGATTTCAGTAGAAAGTGGCATACCTCCTTTTAGAGGCCCGGATGGATTATGGTCAAAATACGACCCCACCTGCCTTGAACTCGATTTCTTTAACTCACACCCTCAAGAATCATGGGAAAAAATTTACACAATATTTTACGAGTTTATGGGTAATGCAAAGCCCAATGCCGCTCATATCAAACTGGCTGAACTTGAGGAAAAAGGTATTATTAAATCCATAATTACCCAAAATATTGACAACCTGCATCAGGATGCCGGCAGCAAACATGTGCTTGAATTCCATGGTACTACCAAACGCTTCGAGTGTCAAAATTGTCTTGTAAAATCAAGACAACCGGATGTTAATTTAAAAGTACTCCCCCCTTCTTGTCCTATATGTGGCGGACTATTAAAGCCGGATTTTATATTCTTTGGAGAGATGATTCCTTCGCACGTTAATGATGAATCATTTATTCAGGCAGAACTTGCAGATGTGGTATTGGTTATTGGAACAACCGGAGAAGTTATGCCTGCGTGCTATATTCCTTACCAGGCAAAAGAAACCGGAAGTACAATAATTGAAATAAACGCAGCACCTTCAGCATTTACAAATACAATAACAGATATATTTTTAAAAGGCAAAGCAACAGAAATTTTAACTCAATTGTTTAATTTAATCAAATAATCATTATGCTAAAAATTATTACCAGTGTACTCCCTTTTCTTTTCATATTACACGATGTAGAAGAGATGATAGAAATACGTTTATGGTTGGATGACAACAAGCATAAAATACCTGATATTGCCGGCAACAACCAGCTAAAACAATTATTATTACAATCCTTTGATATCTCTATTAGTGAATTCAAGTTTGCAATCATTACAGAGTTTATTATTTTTTCATCAATTTCTTTCTTTTCAACTCGTAATCCGAACAATACAATATTATTAAACTTGTTTATTGCCATGACGGGTGTTTTTACATTTCACACCATTGCCCATTTAATTCAATTAATAAACTTGAAAAAACAATCCATTCGTATTATATTGGTTAACTTGATCGTGCTGATTACTAGTTTATATTATTATTACGAACTGGTACAATCTCAAACGTCTAGCACTATCCACATTAGTATTGTTGTGGCATTAGGTTGCCTGCTCTTATCACCCGCACTGGTTGCGGCACAATGGATGTGGAATCTGATTAATCAATAAAATTTCAAAAATGGAGTTCCTCATGAAAAAACTATTCGTATTGATAATGATAATATTCTTCTTTATTTCTCTGAATAATATAGTTATTGCCTCACCAAAAGATAAACAAGATGAACTGGTAAAAGAAGCCAAGTCATCAATTTCTCATATTTCTTCATCAGATCTGAGCAAAAAAATGAAAAGTGATGAAAAATTTTACCTTATTGATGTCAGAACCAAAGCTGAATACGATGCCGGTCATTTAGCAGGTGCAAAATGGATATCTCGCGGAAAACTGGAATGGGGAGTTACCGCAATGTCAGATGATCCTGATGTTGAAATGATTCTGTATTGTCGTTCAGGAAGCAGAGGCAGTCTTGCAGTTCAATCATTAGAGAAGTTAGGATATAAAAACGTTAAAAATCTTGACGGAGGCTTTAAAGCATGGGTTGGTGCTGGAAACACATTTTACAATGCCCATGGTGAAATCAAAATCGTTAATTATGGTGCAACTGAACCTGGTATAGAAAAATAATTAACAATACGAATGGCCCTATAACAATTGGGCCATTCGTATTTATATTCAGATATAAAATCTTGCGCAATGACATGCAATATTGTATATTTTAACCACAGATTGACAGGAGATTTTTAATGTATAAAATTTTCAGGTTTGGAATAGTATTTTTAGTAACATTAAACTGTTCTCACTCTCTGAAATTAGATTATCCAATTCAACCTGTGGAATTCTTTCGAGTCCAATTGACTGACAACTTTTGGAGTCCCCGCCTGGAAACCAATCGTATGGTTACTATTCCATATGATTTTAAAAAATGTGAGGAAACAGGCAGAATTGATAATTTCAGCAAAGCAGGTAAACTTTTAGATGGTGAATTTGAAGGCATTCGATTTAATGACTCTGATGTATTCAAAGTTATAGAAGGCGCATCATATTCTCTGGCTTCACATCCTGATCCTGAACTTGATCAATATCTTGACAATCTAATTGTCAAGATTGCAGCAGCACAAGAGGATGATGGATATCTTTATACCACCCGTACAATAAATCCAAACAAACCGGCAAGAGAAGCCGGAGACGTTAGATGGTCGTATCTTGTTCATAGTCACGAACTATATAATGTAGGTCATATGTACGAAGCCGCTGTTGCTCATTATCAGGCAACCGGTAAAAAAACTTTACTCAATGTAGCAATTAAAAACGCAGATTTGATTTGTTCTGTATTTGGCCCCGGTAAACGTTATGATGTACCCGGTCATCAGGAAATTGAAATAGGACTGTTTAAACTTTACAGAATAACCGGCAATAATGATTACCTGGATCTAGCCAAATTCTTTCTAGATCAACGTGGGCAAAGTGAAAACCATGAACTATATGGAGAATATTGCCAGGACCATATCCCCGTTATAGAACAAGACCGCCCAACAGGGCATGCCGTGCGTGCAGCATATATGTACTCAGGTATGGCCGACGCAGCAGCCTTGACTGGAGATCCTGAATATATTCACGCTTTGAACAAGATCTGGCAAAACACAGTATATACCAAACTTTATATCACCGGTGGAATTGGTTCACGTTATAGCGGAGAATCATTTGGTGAAGATTATGAACTCCCAAATCTTTCAGCATATAACGAAACATGTGCAGCAATTGCCAACATGCTTTGGAACTATCGTATGTTTTTACTGCATGGCGATGCTAAATATATAGATGTGTTTGAACGGACTTTATATAACGGATTTTTATCGGGCGTTTCTTTGGATGGGAATGAATTCTTTTATCCCAATCCCTTGGAATCTGATGGATATCACAAAAGAAGCCCATGGTTTGACTGTGCCTGCTGTCCGGTAAATGTTGCAAGATTTTTACCATCGCTGCCAGGTTACATGTATGCAGTCAAAAATGACACCATATACAGTAATCTGTTTATTGCCAGTACCGCAAAACTGGAATTACCAGACAATTCATTAACCATCCAGCAAAAATCAGATTACCCCTGGAATGGTTTAATAAATTATACAATTGATCCGGAAGAAAACAAATCGTTTACATTAGCACTACGGATCCCCGGTTGGGCAATTAACAGTCCCGTACCTGGAGATTTATATACATTTACTGATCAAAGGCTCCTCAAACCAGAAATATCCATCAACAATTGCTTTATCAATTATACCATTAAAAATGGATATGCATTAATTACAAGAACCTGGCAAAAAGGTGACAGCATAGACCTTTACCTTCAAATGCCGGTGAGAAAAATCGAGAGTAACATCAAAGTTAAGGAAAATGAAAACAAAATAGCACTGCAACGTGGTCCCCTGGTTTATTGTGTTGAATGGATAGACAATAATAATCAAGCAAGAAACCTTGTCATTCCCCAGGATACACATTTTATTTCGAATGCAAGACCAGAACTATTAAAAGGCATACATATTTTATCAGGTGCGGCAAAGACTAAAAATGGACAAGATCAATTATTAACAGCAATCCCCTATTACTCCTGGGCGCATCGCGGCGCAGGTGAAATGGCAGTTTGGATACCCTACGAAAACTAAGAACACAGGATAATCATATGAAGTTGATATGGAAAGATGAATTTAAAATACATTCTTATGAAGCAGATATAAACAGCAATGCAACAATACCAGCAATTAGCAATTATTTACAAGAAATAGCATGGAACCATGCCGAACAACTGGAACTGGGTTTCAGTCACCTGGTTAAACAAAATCTGGCTTGGGTATTGGCAAGACAAAAAATTTCTTTACAAAAATACCCCAAATGGGGTGATACTATTACAGTATATACCTGGCCATCTGGCTTGGATAGAATGTTTTTCTATCGTGATTTTAAAATAGAAAACAGCAATAAAGAGGTCATTGGCCGTGCAACGACTACCTGGCTGGTAATTAACTTTGAGTCTAGACGTCCACAAAGAATGGATTCATACCTGGCAGAAAGACCGTTACATCATGAAAAAGCTTTTAAAGACTATGCTGGTAAAATCTTACCAATAGACAACCTGGATCATTCTTTTTCCCAACCGGTTACTTTTACTGATTTGGATGTGAATGGACATGTAAACAATGTTAAATATATTGAATATATTGTAAATGCTCTTGATCCTGATTTTTGTAAAAAACATCAACTGATGGAATTGGAGATCAATTTTATTAACGAGGCATTACAGAACGATACCATAAACACCATGTACAGCCATAAAGAAAACGGAGAAATACTGCACAGTTTGAAACGGTCTAGCGACAATAGCGAATTGTGCAGAGCAAAAACAATCTGGACTTGATCAATCATAATAAAAAAATCGGAGGAAGTTATGAGAGTTAAAATTGCAGTATTGTTATTGTTTGTTATTACTATTGGGTTTGTACAGGCCCAATCATTCAATGGATTATCTTCTAATTTGGGAGATCTGACATTATTATCTAATGCCAAAACCCGCTCCATAAGTCCTGAAAATTTAACAGGAGAAAAAGGTAAAGGCGGCATGGCTACCCTGGAAGAAGGTACAGCCGCAAAAGCTGCAAGAGATTTGGGACAAGGATGGAAAGTAAATCCCTATATTCATATTGAATCTAAACAAACCTTTACACTGGCTGATATTGAAGGCCCCGGCGCAATTCAGCAAATATGGATGACACCAACAGGTGATTGGCGTTATTCAATTATCCGTATTTATTATGATGATGAAACTGAACCCTCTGTTGAAGTACCGGTAGGTGATTTCTTTTGTCAAGGGTGGAAAACATATAAACATATCTCCTCTACTCCGATATGTGTGAATCCTGGCAGTGCATTTAACTCTTATTGGATTATGCCATTTCGTAAAAAATGTAAAATTACGATGACAAATCTGGATGAAAAAAGAATGACATTGTATTTTCAAATCAATTATACTTTGACAGAAATATCTGATGATGCTGCATACTTTCACGCACAATTCCGTAGAACGAATCCGGTTCCTTACAAAGAGGTTTATACTATTCTGGATGGTGTGAAAGGTAAAGGCCATTATGTAGGTACATATATGGCCTGGGGTTCTAATAACAACAGTTGGTGGGGTGAAGGTGAAATTAAATTTTTTATGGATGGTGATAAAAAATTCCCAACCATTTGCGGAACCGGTACAGAAGATTATTTCTGTGGTTCATATGGTTTTGAAGCACGTCGTGAAGATGGCGTCAAAGAATACCGGGAATACACAACTCCATATGCTGGATTTTATGTTGTAAAACCAGACGAAGAACCCTTGCGTAAATCACAAACCCGGTTTGGTTTATATCGCTGGCATATTACTGATCCTGTTCGTTTTGATAAAGACCTCAAAGTTACTATGCAGGCTCTTGGTTGGAGAAGCGGTGGCAGATATTTACCTCTTCAAGATGATATTGCTTCGGTTGCTTTCTGGTATCAACAGGAACCTCATGCAAAATTCCCTGAACTGCCTGACAAGGATTATTTGGAAATTCAATAATATAAAAAAAATCTATCAACCCGCTTTTATTTATTAAAAGCGGGTATTTTTTTGTAACAGATTTAATAATGTTCCGTATGTATAAAAACAAACCAAATTATATTACGGGGCAATCATGAAAATTATCAAAATCTTTTTAATTGTATTAATCACAATAGCATTAATTTATACCTTGTACTCCAACTTACCCTTTTATTCCCCCACTCCTAATAACAGAGAAAATACGGTTTTACTATCCACAAACTGGGCGGGAAGCGGTCCCTATGCTGCATTTACACCAGAACCTGAAAGCAATACAATGGGATGCTGGTCAACAACTCTTGCACAGATTATGTATTATCATAAATTGATTCCAGAAGGCAGAGTAAAATACACATGTTCAAAAGGATATGAAATAGAGGAAAATTTATCGGATTTTACTATCAGTTGGAACAACTTTGCCGATCAAATTACAAATGATACTCCGGACAGTATTGCATTACAAATTGCCGAATATTGTTATGCGTCGGCACTGGTTGTTCAAAAAGATTTTGGAACAGGGCGATACATGACCATGATGCCTTCCAAAAAAATAATTGAAAAACATTTACCTGTTAAAGCACAACTCTACTTGATGTATAAAGGATTTTTACAGGGGAAACGTAAAATCAGAAATCTTGTTATACACGAGCTTGAATTGGGTAATCCTGTATTTTTCTATTATAGAAACATGGATGTAAAAGGAAGTGGTCACTCGGTTGTTATTGATGGGTATCGGTTTAAAAATGATACTTTTATGGTACATTTAAATTTTGGCTGGGACGGTGAAAATAATGGCTGGTTTGCAATGTTTGATGACATTGCCACTCCAGGAGATAAAAACCTGAGATTCTGGCTAACATTGCATCCCCAAAATAAAAGAGCCGGCTAAAAAAAAATATTTTTTTCAACCGGCCTGTAAGACACCATGGGACGTGGTGTTTTTTATGAATGTGAATGCATTACATCATGCATTGATATCATTTTTTCTAATAATGGCTGCATACCATTCAATGCCATTGTGGTGATTATATCTACAAACCGATTCATGAATTCCTGATCCGTTTCTAAAAATATTTTACTATAAATAGGTTTCAGCATTACCGGGTAAATAACCATCCCCATTAGTGCACTCCAAATGATGGTCATATCATATTCTATATTTTCAGAAACTTGAGATTCAGTTTGCATAAAATCTTGAATTTTATCCTGATGCTTTTTAACATGTTCTGTGCGAAGATTTTCGACTTTACTGTTCCCAAAAGCAAGTTCATGGTTTACAATACGTACCTGATCAGGATAATCTTTGATTATTTTTAAATAGTTATTAACAAAATTTCTTATCATGGTTTCATGACTGGTTGTATCCTGAAATGCAGTATCAACAAAAGGTTGAATTTTTCTATAATAATCATCAATAATTTCTTTAAGAATACCTTCTTTTGATCCAAAATAATAGCTAACCATGGAAACAGTAGTATCTGCCTCTTTGGTAATCTGACGTACACCCGTTGCATTATAACCTTGTTGTGCAAACAACCGTATGGCAGTAGTCAATATTTTTTCACGTAAATCACTATTGTCCATGAAAATGTAAACCCTGAATAAATTCGAACGAACGTTCGATTCAATTAAGTAAAAATTAAGAAAAATAGCAAGGAAAAAATTTTATTAATTACTTTTGTTGATTTTTATAACATTCTTTGAATGTACAAATTTTACAAGGATAAACGCGTTGTTTGGCTTCACGTCCAATGCCAATAATGCCACTAACAGATTTCATAGGGATCATTAAATGTGAATCACTCAACTTTATACCGAATGGATTTTCAGGGAAAAATGAGAACAACATGGGTTGTTCAGAAACATGCCATCCACAATACCCCGGACTAAAAGGATATGTAGCTCCAAAGCCTTTTGATTCCAAATTAATTTTCAATTTATCATTTAAAACATCAACAGCTTTTTCTACAGATTCAGAAGCAACATGATCTGCAATAAAGCTGGACATTATCTCACCATCTTCACTCAGTTTCTTTACCCAGTTTTCCAGATCAGGACCAATGGTACACAAGAATAAAGCCGCATACTCGGCTCTGTTCATCTGAGCGGATATAATTTTTCCTGTATTAAACTCTTTATCTCCAATAGTGAGAAAAGATTTGTCTTCTCCCCTGACAACGGGTCGAATTGTATATCCCGCGGTTATTTGTATATAATCTCGGGATGATTTAATGATATCTGAAATACTTTCCTTTATGAAATCAGGTGTCTGATCTTTGGGATACCCCAGATAGGTTTCAATTTTTTCAGGATCAACTAAAATTTCGTCGGTTGAAATGGATAAAGATAAAATATCATCATTAAAGATAGAATCGTTCATTTATATTGTTCCACAACTTTACGTATTTGATTAATATGCTCTGGAGTAGTACCACAACACCCACCTACAATAGACGCACCAGCTTTTAAAATTGGGGTTACCAGGCCAGCCATTTCCTGAGGAGATTCAGGAAAAACGGTTTTACCTGCATCGTCTATCACCGGTTTACCTGCATTTGCATGAACAAGTATTGGAGTATCTGGAGCAGCCTTTTTTATTCTCTCAACTATTCCCAACATCTGCTTCATTCCATTTCCACAATTTGTGCCAATTACATCAATGTTATAAGCAGATAAAGCACCAATCATATCTTCAGGTGCAACACCCATCATAGTCCTGAAATCACCATCAACTGTTTCTTCAAAAGTAAACGTTGTAACAACTTCAAGATCGGTGTTTTCTCTAACTGCTTTTAATGCATGTTCCGCTTCATCCAGTGCAGACATGGTTTCAATACAGATTGCATCTACACCGCCAGCGGCAAGTCCCGTCACCTGCTTTGCAAATCCATCATAAAGTTCATCAGGACTAACCTGTCCCATCATCAAAATTACACCGGTTGGTCCCACAGAACCCAAAACCAATTGGTCAACACCTGCCGCACGTTTGGATATCTCGGCAGCAGCTTTGTTGATTTCGAAAGTTTTGTCTGCTAAACCAAAATGTTCAAGTTTGAACGGACTGGCTCCAAAACTGTTGGTTAATACCATATCAGCTCCTGCTTTAAAATATGCAGCAGGAATTGTCTGAACATCGTCAGGACGTTCAAGGTTCCAGACTTCCGGGCATTCTCCGGGTTTAAGACCCTTTGCTATTAAAAAAGTACCCCAGGCACCATCAGAAACAAGAATTTTCTTTTTTTGTAATAGATCTTTAATTGCACTCATATACAATTCCAAATTTAATTAACATTTTCCATTAAACTTAATATCTCTGCCTGAGCATATAAATTCTCAAAAGGAGTATGATCTGGCACTTCACAACCTGCCATATGTATACAATAATCTCCACCCATTTGCAAGCTATTTCTCGTTTCCTGTTTTACCAGATCAACAGAACCATTTAACAATACCGCAACCGGATCAATATTACCGCAAACAATTGGATGTTTGCCATAAATGCTGAACGCATCTCTCAAGCTTACCATCCAGTCTAAATCAATTATATCTGCTCCACTGTTTTGCATATCGGGTAGAATTTGTGTTGTATTTCCGCAAATATGTAATCTTGGTATTGCACCGGATTTTTTTATCGTATCAAAAATCTGCTGTTCATAAGGTAGTGCAAACTGACGATACATATCCGGTGAAATTTGTGATGCTGCAGCATCTCCCAAACCAACAATATCTGCTCCGGCCTCAACCTGAGCTTTGGCAAAAATTTTAGCCTGTTCCGAACAAAATGCAAGCAGTTCCAATACCCAATCGGGATCTTCATACAAATCCATCATGAGCTGGTTTAACCCTCTCAAATCCGCTGCCTCAGCCAATGCCCCTTCTACCCATCCCAATATTGGAAATTCTCCACCTGCTTTTTCTCGAAAAAGGCGAATTGCCTGTAAACGATCATGCATGCGTTTACCGTTTTCAGGTTTGACAATTCTCAATTTTTTCAAATCAGTTTTATCTAAAAGCAACGGTACTCGCGAAACAGGCAGACTATCATCCGGGAACTCTATTATTGCCCCCAGATCATGGGCCTCCCGATAGGGATCCGAAATAGCCTGCAAGATATCAATTCCAAAGTCATTTGCAACTGCAAAATTTGCTTCAACGAGTACACGAAAATCCAAATAATAGCTGGACAACTTTTTGTTAATATAATGTGCGGCAAATGCCATCATAATATTGAAATTGGGTACACGATCTACAGCAAGACCCTGCATTCGGTTATGAAACCGTTCATATGCATTCAACACAAACCTCTTGATCAATTATTCTTTATAACAAGATATCTCAAGGTTCCGTCACCTGCATTGCTGATTCCGTGTGGTACATCTGGTGGACAATAAAAAGTACTGTTAGGACCAGCTGTTGTTGACTCGCCATTTAAATAAAATTTTGCTGTACCTTCCAGAATATAAAAAACCTCGGCCTCATTATGTACATGAGGAGGATGATTAGCCGAATTGGCACCAACCTCTGACATTTTAACATTCAGGTTACCGGTAAACTTTTTGTCAACAAACCAGTAGTAAAAGCCTTTATCAGTGGTCACTGCTTTATCTTTGGAAAATTGAGAAACACAATTCGCAATTGTATATTCAGGCAATACAGACTCATCTTTTGCAACAGCTGCCTTGGGTTTCATACTATTACTCATAACAACACCTGCAATAAATGCAATCACTATTAAAAAATAAACTTTTTTCATAAGACTTCTCTAATAAAAAAAAGATGCGGTAATTATACCGCATCTAGAATTAATATTCAACAACAATTACTGATGCAATTTTATTAAGCGCTTTACGGGGTAAATTGATTACACACTCGCCACCTGAAACTTTAAAATTCAACGCAGTTTCGGGAGTTGAAAGTTCATATATTTTGGAAACATTACTTTTTACAGGAACAACCAGTTTCCTAGATTTGGGCCATTCAAAAACATGTGCATACAGTTTACCTTCTTTTTGGGTAAATCTGCCCCATTCAGGCTTTTCTACAGGACTTGCCATGGTGCCATATATGGATTCTCCATAAACATCCATCCACTCACCAATTTCTGCAAGTCTTTGAATACTGGCTTCAGGAAAAGTACCATCGGCTTTGGGACCAATGTTTAACAAATAGTTACCACCTTTTGAAGCAATATCAATTAAATTGCGGACCAAAATTTCCGTTGATTTCCAATTATGATCAAAGGATTTGAATCCCCAGGTATCGTTCATGGTCATGCAGCTTTCCCATTCAACACCTGGTAAACCGGTATCCGGTATTTCCTGTTCTGGTGTGCCATAATCACCGGCAAAATCACCTTCTTTATTCTGGCCTTTCATACCCTGACGGCCTTTATCAACCCGATTATTCACAATAATATCGGGTTGTAAATTTCTAACAAAATTATAAACGTCTTTACCCATTGGAGAAGTATAATCTCCTACCCATTCACCATCAAACCACATAATTCCTAACTTGCCATAATTATCCACCAATTCTTTTAATTGGGGTTTCATGTAATTTTCAACATAACTGGGGAAATTGGGATTGGTCTTTTTGGTATCATTGAAATCCGGATAAAAAGGTGCCTGTGCATCTGGATGGTGCCAATCCATGATTGAATGATAAAAACACAATTTAATACCCTGTGCATCGCAAGCCTGTTTCAATTCTTTTAAAATATCACGTTTAAAAGGAGTTGCATCCATTACATCCCATTCAGTCAATTTAGAATCCCATAAACAAAATCCATCATGATGTTTAGATGTAATAACAATATATTTCATGCCAGCTTCTTTGGCCATACGGACCCATTCATTTGCATCATAATTGACAGGATTAAACTGGGGTGCGTATTTTTCATACTCTTGCGCAGGGATACTTGCACTATTCTGAATCCATTCACCTAGCCCACCTATTTGTTCGCCATTGTATGTACCCGCCGGAATAGCATATAATCCCCAATGGATGAACATACCAAAACGGGCTTCTTTCCACCACTGCATGCGAGCATCAAATTCAGCCTTGCTTTCATGAAGATAATCTTTTGGCGGTTGTGCTTTTTGACACCCCAAAACTGAAAAAAACATGATTATTATTAATACAAGAACTGATATTTTAAAACCCTTGTTCATTACTCCTCCCTTTTCGCCTGTTAACATTTATATTGTGCAATAAATTCAATATAGGGGATTTTTTGTTTTAAACAAGGAAAAGTTGAACATAGGACTAAAAAGCACCATTGGATTGTTATATCAATCCTGTTGAATGGAGTAAAATAATGAAAATAAAACACTTGTTACTATTATTTGTTGTCTTTCTTGTTTACTGTGAGGATGAAAAGCCATTATCTGAAAACAATACAACCGCTCCTGAAGGTACCGGAAACGAAAATCCTTTTAAAGAATATATAGTCAGAGCAGAAAATGGGCCTGAACGCAGTGTTTTTGGTGTTCCGGTAATTGACATGAACGAATTTACGCTTACAATAACAGGTCTCGTTGATTCTACAGTCACTTTGAATTGGCAGCAGATACAAAATATGAAATCCGTCAAATCGGATACCATGATCATGTATTGTGTTGAAGGCTGGGAAGTTTGGGGTCAATGGGAAGGGATATCCATTAAATCCTTATTGGTTCTGTCAGGAGTCAAACAAGATGCAGAGCATATTCTCTTCCACTGTGTGGATGATTATACAACATCGTTGCCGCTAGCTTATCTTATAAAATACAATGCAATGTTGGCGTACAAAGTTAACGGATATCCGTTAGCACCAAATGATGGGTATCCATTAAGATTGATTAACTTTGGCAAGATCGGATACAAATGGGCAAAATGGGTAAATAAACTGGAATTAACCAACGAATCTGTCAAAGGATACTGGGAAAGTGGATTTTATGATAACCGCGCAGATGTTCCAATGAGATGGAGAGAAAAATATGAATATGATCCTCAACCTATAGTATATTAAGAAAAAGCCCGGTAATTTTATACCGGGCTCATAATAAAGTCATGCTCCCAAATCCCAACGTCTAAAATAAAGTCCCTGTCTAACAACCGGTAATGTTTTAACCTCCAAATCGGCCAACTGTTTTTCATTTAAAGGAGAAAATTCTGAAGCCCATTTTACATTTTCTTCCAATTGTGTTATATTATCTACACCAACAATATTTGTACTGAGTGGTAATGAAAAATTTGTAATAAAGTGATTCTTTCATTGTTACAGCACCGGGTTTGGATGTCCGCATCCGCTCGGGTTGATCTTCAAGCGGTGGAGGTGTCCAGGTTGATAACAATCTCCCTCGTGTAGCCAACTTCATCCCAACAATACCAATTCCTTTTTCCTGTGCAAGGGGAAGTAAATAATTTTTGAAACTGAGATAATGTACATCCGCAGCATTAATTGCCATGAGTATTGTAGCAAAATCATAGGATTCCAACGCCCTTCCTAAAACAAGGGGCTCATAATGACCGGTTATACCGGGATATCGTACCATTCCCTCATCAATAGCTTTTTCAAGTGCTTTAATTGCACCGTCTTTGGCAAAAATCTGGTCCAGTTCATCCTGGCGTTTTACATTATGTAACTGCCAAACATCGAGATGATCAGTCTGGAGTTGATTTAAACTCTTTTCCAGTAATTTCATAGAGCCATCGTAACTACGGTCATGAGTTTTGGAAGCAAGAAACACTTCATCTCTTCTGTACTTTAAAACACGACCAATATTCGTCTCGCTGATTCCTCTACCATAAGCCGCTGCTGAATCTATATAGTTAATACCCAAATCTATAGCTCGGTTTACGATCTGCTCGGATTCATGCTCTGTTCCCGGTTTTTCCAGGGTTGCCTGACCACCAAGACTATAAATACCAACCTGATATCCGGTTTTTCCTAAATTACGAGTAGGCATTGCCTTATGTGTTCTTGGGTTATAAGGATGTTCAGTTACACGTTTTTGTCCGGGTTCTATTTTTTTATCCTTAGCTGCCATTGCTGTATTCATAGCAATACCAGCCGTAGAAGCAATACCTGCACCAATAAAAGTTCGACGATCTATATTTTGATTAGCCATATTTCCTCCTATAGGTATACATATATATATAATGGAAAACATGACTCAAATATTTCAAAATTCGGATCGTAAATTGTAATTCACTTTTATTCAATTAATACCATTTTTCGTGTTACCTTGTGTGTGTCAGTTGTCATTGTATAAAAGTAAATTCCACTGGGAAATGCTCTTCCATTCCAGGGGATTGTATAGTGACCGGCATCATAGTATTTATCCGTTAAAACCGCAACGCTTTGCCCTAACATATTAAATATCTCAAGACGAACTTTGGTCATCACGGGTAATGAAAATGAAATATGAGTATTGGGATTAAAAGGATTGGGATAATTTTGTTGTAATTTATAATTCATAGGTGTTTTTAAATTTTCTACAAAAACAGTGGTGGGATCATACTCGTAACACCCCAGATCAGCTGCTTCACCAACCCATGAAAATCCCACATCAATCCCCGCATCAATGCAAACCGAATTTTCCTGTAAATGGTAATCAAAAGGATCTCCTCCCACAAAACCCGGATCACCTATAATGTTCCCATCACCTTCATATTTATAATCACATAAATTATGACTAAAAAAACATGTACTATCTGTTAGGCTTAATTCATTATCTTTAAAATTTTTAATAATATTATTGTGTATTTCTCCATTACTTTTAATATAAAAAACAAAATCCCCTTTTGAATCAGGATCAGAATTATTTACAATAGTATTGTTATTAAAAGAAAGATTTTCAAGATAACACCAAATAATCCAATGAGTAGATAATGAATGTATGAGATTATAATTAAATACCAAGCTTCCCGTATCAAAATGTAAAAGATCTGTTACCAATTGCTCACTATTATTAAATTCACAATTTTCAATACTTGTATTCGAATGCCTTGCACTCACAATCCCATTTCCTGCACCATTCATATTATTATCAAACTTACAAGATCGCAATTGCACTTGTGAATGTGTAATGGCGATTGCTCCCCCGTCTCCACCTGCACGACAATCTTTGAACAAACAATGCTCAATAATCATATCCGATTGATCTAACAGTAATGCTCCGCCATTATATTGGGTGTTCTTTGCTCCATAAAATGATGTATAACGGATCTCACTGTTTTGACTGTTTTGAATCTCAATTCCTCCCCATCCCTCAATTTGACTATTTACAGGCCGTAATATGACAGAATCTGCTGGATAACCGGCAAGTGAAATCCTTCCACCGCTTTTAACAAATATTCTACAATCCTGTTCGAATAATAATTCTGCCCCTGCGTTTATAGATAAATGTTTTAATGAATCCACATAAACATGGCCTGTAACCTTGTACGGAGAGTTTGTTTTATTCAAAACACCTGCAAAATGCCCCCTTAGCACTCCTTTTCGAATAATTTTGACTTTAACTTCAGGTTCCTGTAATGAATTAGAGTTAAACACCAGTTCTCCTGAATACTCTTTGGTTTTTAAAGGGTTGAACAAAAATTTAAATTTTACAACAGAATCCGGCAATATAAATGTTGGATTATCATTTATCCTGGTAAATCCTTCTCCATTGATTTGATGCTGCAAAATATTGAGTCGAGAAGTTCCCGGATTATGGACCAGTACAAAAGATGTATCATTTTGCTGAACCAAATGTTCACTATTCTGCAAAGTATCATCAATTGCAATAGCTGGGTTGGAAATGGAGGCAAACGGGGTATTTCCCCAAGCACCCATATTAACACATAGACCATTATAATCCGGTTCATTAGAATAATCAAATGATGGGTCTCCAGCATCAATGCAGGGGGAACCAGAAGCAATGGAATAATTAGTTGTATCAGCAAACATGGGATCATCAAACACATCATGTTCCCCTTTTTTGCTTCCACCCCAATAATCTTCACCATTCATATAGAATGCATTATAGTCAACACTGCTTTGGTCAGATGCTACAGTTAAACCTGATTCATTTGAGTAAAATATATTGTTCTTGATTTCTGTTGTATGGAAACCATTATCAATATGAAGACCCCAGCCAGAATTCCCTACAAACGTATTATTGACAATCTTGTTGTTTTGGGTGGTTGATGATTCTAAAATGCCATTATATTGAGAATTTTTAATAATATTATTACTAATTATAGCATTATGCGCTTTCAGTTCTATGGCAACATAGTTGTTAACAAATCGATTATTCAGTATATACTTGACAAATGCACTCGATGAACCAAGAACAAGTGCGGAACCACAACTATCAAATGTATTGTTTTGAATATATAAAGTTTTTGACCATTCGGGAATTGCAATTGCACGTGTACCGCAATTGACAAAATTACAATTTTGAATAATCATAACAGCCTGCTTTGATTCGGGATAGTAAGAAGGAAGATAATTCTCAAGTGATCTCCAATAATCTTTTATGGTCAAGTTTTCAAATATCAAGCTATCAACTGTTGTACCTTCAGTAAATTCCACATCCAACATAAATCCTTCTTCGGTGAAACCATCACCTTTTAATATTGTGGAATCTCTGCTCTCACCCCGGATAACGATACATTTTTCAACTTTAATGTAATGCTCCGTATAGACACCATTTTTTATAAAAACAGTATCTTTTGCAGCAGCATCAGTAACAGCTTGAGCAATGGTTGAATATTGATCGGGCACGATTAGTTGTCTTGCATAAAGATCATGATTCATTAAAAAAATACATACGATTACACAAACAATAATACTGTAAATAGATTTCATTTCATCCCCTTGGTTTTAAATTGTGATTATTTAATAATAATAAATAATTTCCAAATTAAAAAGTAAAACAATATAAACAGATGTAAAATGAATTTACTGTTGATATTTTTTGTATATAGAGATTGCACAAGAAAAAATACAAATCAAAAAATTTCAAATTTTTATTACATTTATAAATATCAAAACTATTAGGATGGACAAAAAAAAACCGGAAGATTAAAAAATCTCCCGGTTAACGCTAATGAAGGAGGTATTAGCGTTTTTTATATGGTTCAGTCTTAATAGCGTCCACATTCGCCAACCGATACCATTTTTTAAAAAAAATTATATTATCAATATTAAAACATGACAAATTATAAAAAAAATATGTAAAATCAAAACATATTTTTGTAAAAATAAAAAAATTAAAAATATCCGGGAGATATTAAAATCTCCCGGTTTGCACTGATGAAGGAGGTATCAGCGCGATGAGGGGCATCATCTTTGAGATGGAGGTTCACCTCCACCACCGGGTCCTCCTGGACCTCTACGATGGCTTTTCTCATATTCCTGATATTTTTTATATTGTTCGTCTGTCATTACTGCTTTAATTTTCGTATTCATTTCTTCAAACATCTTGTCCATTGTTTCACGCATTTTAGAACGATCACCTGATGAATTTTGTCTTGATTCATCCATGGTTTGAAAATGTTCTTTTTGTATAGCTACAATTTTTTCAATCTGTTCATCTGACAAACCAACAGATTCTGCCATTTCTTTTACTCGTTCTTTAATCTGTTCATCAGTTGGTTTACCTGGGCCACCAGGACCTCCGGGACCACCACCCGGTTGAGGGAAACAAACATTTCCAAGCAACAAAACTGCTGCTATTAATGATACATTAAAACTTTTAAAAAGTTTCATCATGGTCTCCTTTTTTTATAACTTATTCATAGCGCAAAGCATCAATTGGATTCATCTGAGCCGCTTTTTGAGCTGGATAATAGCCAAAAAAGACACCAACAAAACAGGCGAATGAAAATGCCAGCATAACTATTGGCATACTTATCAAAGTACTAAACGTAGTGAACTTGACCAGGATCGCTGAAACCCCAAAAGAGAACAGAATTCCTATTAATCCTCCGATTACACTCAGCATCATAGATTCAGCAAGAAACTGGGTCATAATGTCTCTTCCACGTGCACCAATGGATAACCGAATGCCAATCTCGCGGGTCCTTTCTGTTACAGATACCAGCATGATATTCATGATTCCAATGCCACCTACCAGCAGTGATACCGCAGCAATTGAGCCCAAAAGCATGGTCATGGTTTGGGTGGTTGATGACATCATGTCAATCATTTCGGCTTGATTTCTCACTGTAAAGTCATCATCCTCATTATCATCAAGCCTGTGTGTACGACGTAATACTTGTTTTATCTCTTGTTCAGCACGATACATATAATTGCTTGATAATGCACTTGTATAGATCTCGTCAATATACTGCCCGCCTTTTAAACGAAATAATACAGTTTTAGAAGGGGCCAGAATTACATCATCCTGATCTCCGCCAAAACCCGTCGTTCCTTTTTCCTTGAGTACACCAATAACTGTAAACGGAGTTTTGTTTATACGTACTTTTTCACCTATGGGGTCCTGATCCGGGAATAATTCGTCTGCTACAGTTTTACCTAATATTGCTACCTTGCTTCGTACGCGTTCATCTTTATCGGTAAACATTTCACCGGATTCAATTTCATAAACACGTATTTTCAAATAATCCGGACCTACACCCAGTACAGATGTAGACCAGTTATTTCCGCCACCAATGATCTGTCCGCTGACACGAACCTGCGGCGAAACATAACTTAAATACTGCGCCTGGTCTTGTATTTCTTCCACATCTTTAAAAGTTAATCGATTAAAACTACCAGCACCGCGATTTACACCACCCATTCTGCTTGCTCCGGGATGCACCATTAACATATCTGATCCCATGGATGCGATATGACTTTGAATTCTTGCCGATGCACCTTTTCCAATAGCAACCATAACAATGACTGACGCTACACCAATAATAATACCCAATGAAGTCAATAAACTCCGCATTTTATTCTTTAAAATGCTGTTCATAGACGCAACAATAATTTTTTTCAATTGCAACATAACCCACCTCTACAAATCTGTTACATAAACATTTTCATTTGTAGATGGTATCAAAGAACGATTTGAAACAGACTCGTCTTTTACAATTAATCCGTCACGCATGGTCACTATCCGTTTAGAATATAATGCTATATCTTCTTCATGTGTAACAAGAATTATTGTAATCCCCTGATCATTCAATTCCTGAAACAGGGCCATAATATCAACAGAAGTCTTTGTATCCAGATTACCGGTTGGTTCATCTGCCAGAATAAGGGACGGATTTGTAACCAATGCACGTGCAACAGCAACGCGCTGCTGTTGCCCACCAGACAATTGGTTCGGTTCATGATCAATCCTGTCTCCCAGTCCTACCATTTCCAATGCTTTTATTGAGGCTTCGCGTGGATTCTTGACACGCTTGGTTCGATCATATACCAAAGGAAGTTCAACATTATCTAAAGCAGTGGTACGCGGTAACAGGTTAAATCCCTGAAAGACAAATCCAATTTTCTGATTGCGAATATCTGCATATTCATCTTTGGTCATATCGTTTACATTTTTACCATCCAGATAATAATCACCACTGGTAGGTGAATCCAAACAACCAAGCAGATTCATCAATGTAGATTTACCAGAGCCAGAAGAGCCCATTATTGCGACAAACTCGCCTTCCTCTACAGTCAAATTCACACCTTTTAATGCATGGACCGATACTTGTCCCATTGTATATGTTTTTACAAGATTTCTGGTTTCAATTACAGTCTTCATAATATGTTCTCCAATACCATCAATATCAACAAACTTTTTTAAAAAGGCCTTGGTGGTCCGCCACCTTGTCGCTGCTGAGCTGCCTCTTTGAGAGCTTGCTCGTCAAAATTGCTTCTACCGGAAATCACCTGAACACCTTTTTTCAATTCACGACTTGCAACGATCTCGGTAAATTTGCCATCGGTAGCACCGGCTTTGAACATGGCCATTGCCAGTTTACCATCTTTTAAATACCATACGTGTCCCATATCTGCTGGGGGCTCTGCACCCATTGGAGGAGCACCTTCACCCTGGGGCGGTTTATTTTCCATACCTTCAGGAGCCGGACCACCGGGTCCACCTTCACCTGGTTTAGGCATAGATTCCATTACAGCATTTAATTCATCTTCAGACGGTTGATAACGCAAGGCAATGTTGGGAACTAATAAAACATCCCTGCTCTCTTCTATAATAAAATCTATAGTTGCTGTCATACCTGGCAATAGAATATTATCTTTATTTTCAGTATCTACAACCACTGTATATGTTACAACATTGGATTCGGTTGTTGGTTGTAAACGGATCTGACGGACCTGGCCGGTAAACTTTAAATCAGGATAAGATTGTACATCAAACTCCACGGATTGACCATCTTTAATCATGCCGATATCACTTTCATCAACCTGTGCATGGATTTCCATTTTGGAAAGATCTTCTGCAATGATAAACAACGTAGGTGTAGACATGCTAGCCGCAACGGTCTGCCCTTCTTCCACACTGCGCTGAATGATAGTGCCGTTTATTGGGGATTTGATAAACGCGTAATTTAAATTCTGGGTTGCACGTTGTAATGCGACTTCTGCGGATTTTAAATTCGCGCGTTCGGTTTTGACGGATACCTGTGTTGTTAAAAACTCGGATTCAGAAATCAATCCCTTTTCAAACATGGGTTTATAGCGATCAAGATCAGCCTGGGCCAGTTCATATTGAGCTTCGGCTTTTTCCATATTGGCCTGTGCGTCCTTTAATGAAGCATTCAACAGCACTGTATCCAATACAGCTAAAAGTTGGCCTTTTTTCACAATATCGTTAAAGTCCACATAGAGCTTGTCAATAATACCAGACACCTGGGTACCCACTTCAACGGTACTGACCGCTTCCAATGTACCTGTGCTGGATACGGTATTGACAACATCACCTTTTGTAATTTCTTTGAATTGGTATGCAGCCTGGCCATTACCATGCAAAGGTTTCATGAGGGTGAATCCTAGCGCGGCGCCGATCAACATCAACGGAATAACAAATTTAAACATCTTTTTCATTGTGCTCTCCTTTCAACACATTTTTTGCCCTCTCTGACCATTAGACAAACCGGTCCATGTGCTCATTCCAGGAGATACAATTTTTTACAAGAATGGGATTTAAAAAAGTCTTGCAACTTTTAACTTTTTGATTAATATATAATAGGGATAGTTTTAATATAAACAGGGGTCAAACATTAAGGGGTTATTTATTAATAAATGGGCAAAAAAAACCTCCGGCAAAGTCGGAGGATGGTATTACCTGCGTGAAAAATCCTTATTGTGGAAAAGTCACACAAGATCAGGTTAGATATCTTTATTATTATATCATTTTCAGCATATAAAAGCAAGAAAAAAAATTATTTTTAATAAAATTTTTGGAGGGAATTATGTCACGCATTTTAGGATTGGATTTAGGGCCAAATTCAATTGGTTGGGCATTGATTGAAAATAAAGAAATTATAAATTCCGGGGTTCGCATTTTTCAGGAAGGTATAAATAGAAATACAACGGGTAGTGAAGTATCAAAAAACAAAGACAGACGAGACGCCAGAGGGGCACGAAGAAGAAATTCACGATATAAAATGCGGCGGGATCTGCTGGTTAAAATATTAAAAAAACACAACCTCTTTCCCGTGACAGAAACTGATTACGTTGATTATTTTAAAGACAATGATCCATATGAGCTCAGAAATAAAGGCTTGTCAGAAAAACTGGAATTATATGAATTGGGACGAGCGCTCTTTCATATTAATCAACGAAGGGGTTTTAAATCTAACCGGAAAACAGCTTCAAAAGAAGATGGCGCGATTTTCAAAGGCAGCGGACATGTACATGGCATTGATGAAGCTAAAGAAAAAATGAAAGACAATAAATATCAAACCTTGGGGCAATATTTGGCTTCTATAGATATCAATGACCCTGAACAGAGACGAAGAAGCCGATATACATTACGTAAATGGTATAAAGATGAATTTGACGCACTGTGGTTAAAACAGCAAAAGTATTATCCTGAGCAATTAACAGATCAGGTAAAAAAAGAAATTGAAGAAATTATTTTTTATCAAAGAAAATTAAAAAGTCAGAAACATACAATTGGGTATTGTACGTTTGAACCCAAGAAACGCTGCTCACCAAAAAGCTCCCCGGTCTTTCAATATTTTAGAATTCTGGAACAGGTAAATCGTATCCATGTCACAGACAGTTCACGGGTAAATGAACAGCTAAATCCACAGGAACGTGAAATTCTCATCAATAAGCTCAAGGAAGCTAAAGAAGTAAAAATGGATACCCTTCACAAGATATTGGGATTAGAAGATGACGCTGTAATCAATCTTGATCTTGACAAGTTATTGGGTAATATTACAGGATTTGAAATAAAACAAATATTTGGTAAAGACAGATATGCAAGCATGTCTGAGGATTATATCTATTATATCTGGCACACAATCCATTTTTCAAACGATGATGACTGGTTAAAAAAATACGCCAAAGAAAAATGGAATCTGGATGATAAACAGATAGATCGTCTAATGAAAACCACAATGGAAAGCGGGCCAAATAACGGATACGGCAGGTTATCTAACAAGGCTATGAAAAAGCTCATTCCTGAACTGGAAACCAGCCTGAGATACGACGAAGCCGCGTTAAACGCGGGCTATCATCATTCAAAAATAAATGATATTGAAATACAAGATTATTTAGATGATCCTCCCAACGTTCGCAACCCTATTGTTCAGCAAACCATGTTTCAATTAAAAAAAGTTGTAAATACAATTATTCAGGAACATGGTCAACCGGACATAATAAGAGTAGAACTTGCACGAGAGCTTAAAATGCCCAAAGACAGACGTGAACAGATTAGAATAGAAAACATTCAACGTCAACGCGAAAGAGACGCAATTAAAATCAGACTGCAAAATGAGATGAACAATATTGATCCCGGGCGTGATGATGTAATTAAATATCTGCTTTGGCAGGAAAGTAACGAAATTGACCCCTATACCGGGGACAGAATAGGATTTACCGATCTATATAATGGTGAATATGAAATAGAGCACATAATCCCTTACAGCCGCAGTCTTGATGACAGCTATGCCAATAAAACCTTGTGCCGTAAGGATTATAATCTGAAAAAGAGCAATAAAACCCCCTTTGAAGCCTTTGGGCATTTACCGGAATATGAATTTATGGTTGAAAGAGTAAAAAAATTCAAAACAAACGGAAAGCGTAACGGCAAGTTGACAAAGTTCCAACTTCAAGATGTAGATAAAACATTATCAGAAGAATTTTTTCACAAACAACTCAATGATACAGCCTATATTTCAAGGGAGGCATCAAAATATCTGAAACAAATTTGCCCCAAAGTACATGTTATTAAAGGGGGCGCAACGGCCAAGTTGAGATACTTGTGGGGTTTGAATGATATTCTTTCAGGAGATATTAAAATCAAAACCAGGGATGACCACCGCCACCATGCCATAGACGCATTGGTTATAGCCAACACTACCCAGTCAATGATGCGCACCCTCAGCACCTATCAAAAATACAATCTTGATGCCAGATATGTTAAAGCGTCAGATCATCGGTTTCCTATGCCGTGGGACCATTTTCACAATCATGCGGAAGAATCAGTCAATAACATTCTGGTTTCGTTTCATAAACGCAACCGCCCGCGTGGTAAACTGCACGAGGAAACCAATTACGGACAAATCACAGATCCTGAAAGCGGTAAAGCTGTGTATGTGGTCAGAAAACAGATTGAAGCGCTAACCCCTAAAATGATTACCAATATAGTAAACAGCGAAACACGGCAGCTCATACTTGAGCGTTTGCATGAAAAAGGTATAGACACATCTGGTAAATTCAAAATCCCCAAAGACGCGTTTACCGAACCTGTCATGCACCCCAATACCGGCAACAAGATCAAAAGTGTTAGGGTAAAAATACCAACCAGCAATATGATACAATTGTACAAAGATCATAAATTATTTGTAGAGCCGGGTAACAACCATCATATAGAAATATTTGCAACCCGTGACGGTAAAAAAAGAACGGGGTATGTTATAACCTTGTTTGAAGCAGTACAGCGTAAAAAACAAGGACTGCCAATTATAAACAAACAACCCCGTGAAGAGCAATACCCCGAATTTGTCATGTCTTTGGAAATTAATGATATTTTTCTGGTAGATACAAAACCGCAGGATGTGGATTGGGAAAACCCGGACATATTATCACTAACAACTAAATTATATAGAATTCAAAAAATTAGTAAACAAATCACATTACGACATCATACAATATCTTTAAGTGGTGAAGCTGATCCTGGTGTGTTGAGACCTAATCCCAATACAATAACTGGAATTAAAATCAAAATTAATCCTTTAGGCAAAATCGAGATGTGCCATGATTAAACGGACACTTTATTTTGGCAATCCAGCCCGTTTGCGGGTTAAGGACCTTCAGCTTGTCATAGAGCGCCAAGATGAAAAAAACGTAACCGTGCCGCTTGAAGATCTGGGTTTTATTGTGCTTGACCACTTTGGTATTACCATATCGCATTACGCTTTGAACGAGCTCATGTTTCATAACGTAATGGTAATTACCACCGATGAAACCCACATGCCCGCGGGCATGTTTTTACCCATGGCAGGCAACCACGCCCAGACAGAATCGTTCAGAGCGCAGATCAACGCACCTGTTCCCACGCACAAACGCATTTGGCAGGCTACCATTCGCTCAAAAATATTGAATCAGGCGGCCCTGCTTGACCGTGTGGGAGCAACCGATAATCCCCTGCGCGATCTTGCGTTAGAGGTGCAAAGCGGAGACGTAACCAACCGGGAAGCGGCGGCAGCCAAACTCTATTGGCAATTGTTGTTTGATCCGTACCGCTTTAAACGGCACCGTTACGGAAAACCGCCCAACAATTTATTGAATTACGGATACGCGATTTTGCGCGGGGTTATAGCAAGGGCTCTGTGTGGAGCGGGATTACTGCCCATGCTTGGTGTGCACCACCATAACCGCAATAATCCGTTTCCGTTAGCGGATGACATTATGGAACCTTACCGTCCCTTTGTTGACGATATGGTGTGGAACATGGCCCAGGAAGAACCGGACATTGGCAACCTGACCCCGGAATTGAAAAAAATACTATTGGAAATACCGGCAACGGGCGTAATGATGCAGGGCGAAGTAAAGCCTCTTCACCTTGCGGCGGCAAGAACAGCAGCATCGGTTAAACGGTGCTTTACCGAAGGGCAAAAAAGACCGGTTTACCCTTCGTTTTAACAAAAAATTGATAAAAAAATGCAATTAAATCCGTGGCGAATTATGTGGCTGGTAGTCTTTTTTGACCTGCCCACCAAAACAAAAACCGACAGGAAAAACTATACCCGTTTTCGCAAGTATTTATTAAAAGACGGATTCACACAAATGCAATATTCCGTCTATTTAAGGCATTGTGCCAGTTCAGAAAACTCTAATATACACAGTAAACGGGTAGAAAAGGCCCTGCCGCCCAAGGGACAGGTCAGTATATTACGCGTAACGGACAAACAATTCAGTCAAATACAGACATTTGAACGCCGAAAGGCCGTTCCCCCGCCCAGTGGGGGCCAGCAATTGGAAATGTTTTAACAAAAAACGAACAGAATTTGTCCGCCAAAGGCACATTTGGGGTGGTTTATTTCCCCGAAAATGCCTGTAAATACCCCCAAAACAGGGGGTTATAGCGGACGTACTGTTTTAAACCTGATCTTGTAAACCAACCACAACCTAGTAATAGCAAGTTTACAAGTATAATTTACTGTTTTAAACCTGATCTTGTAAACCAACCACAACATCGCATGGATGGATGTAAATACTGATGGACTGTTTTAAACCTGATCTTGTAAACCAACCACAACAGTAACCGCCGAGGCTGTTGAATTATCACTACTGTTTTAAACCTGATCTTGTAAACCAACCACAACCCAAAGACTATCAGAATGCCATGACCGAGGACTGTTTTAAACCTGATCTTGTAAACCAACCACAACCTATATCACCGGTGGCAAAGCTGCAACTGGACTGTTTTAAACCTGATCTTGTAAACCAACCACAACAAAAACTTCACTTACAAGCCTTGCAGAAAACTGTTTTAAACCTGATCTTGTAAACCAACCACAACATCTGGCATATAATCCATTTTCATCAGGAAACTGTTTTAAACCTGATCTTGTAAACCAACCACAACTATAATTTATAAGATTTGAAAACCATCCATACTGTTTTAAACCTGATCTTGTAAACCAACCACAACATGCAGCATCCGTTCCATTTACCATATATAACTGTTTTAAACCTGATCTTGTAAACCAACCACAACCACAAACGGATTCCGGCAAAAGAAAACAAAACTGTTTTAAACCTGATCTTGTAAACCAACCACAACATACAACAACAACTGGGTATATGCTAAGATACTGTTTTAAACCTGATCTTGTAAACCAACCACAACAACCAAGCATAACCCAATAACCAGCAAAGGACTGTTTTAAACCTGATCTTGTAAACCAACCACAACACCAGATTATGATAACGGTCTGGATTATTTACTGTTTTAAACCTGATCTTGTAAACCAACCACAACCCAAAGGCTAAAGGCAAAACCGTTGGTTTTACTGTTTTAAACCTGATCTTGTAAACCAACCACAACAAGTAATATGAAATTCTTTTGCACTGACATACTGTTTTAAACCTGATCTTGTAAACCAACCACAACACTCTGCCCTGTCGGCGCTTTCAAATTTTTACTGTTTTAAACCTGATCTTGTAAACCAACCACAACAATGAAACCAATGATAAATATGTGATCTTGACTGTTTTAAACCTGATCTTGTAAACCAACCACAACCTATTATAACTAACAGCAATTGATTTACCACTGTTTTAAACCTGATCTTGTAAACCAACCACAACCCTAAACTGCCTGCTATCCTCAACCACTTGACTGTTTTAAACCTGATCTTGTAAACCAACCACAACAGACCGGTATACAACGCCTGTTCGATAACTACTGTTTTAAACCTGATCTTGTAAACCAACCACAACCGAAACATGTATGGTGTTTTACGTCATGCCGTTTACGGATTTAATTGTCAAAGAACATATAAAATCATAAGCTATTTTAATCAAAAATTCAAGAAAAATCCCTCTATCAATATCCCTTCCGCTTGATTAATGCTTCTAAATAGCGGGATTTAATCTGTTCATTGGCCAATGTTTGTTTGACAGGTGGCAATTTGACCAAAACGCCCAAAATCGCTGCCATGGCCCTATGACTCCATAGAGCGTGATTATCAAAAATCAGGTGCTGCAATTTTCCCCGTTCAATTGCCATTACCACGGCTTTATGCGCTCCGTTCAAAGGCGTGATTACCCGTTTTTCACGGGGTTTTAAAGACAGAGCATCTTTGCATACCCGCACACATACCCCGCAACCCAGGCAAGTATCATTATCCACTTTGGCAATTTTGCGTTTGGGTTTGTGAGGGTCGTTTGCAGAGATCAAGGTCATGGCCTCAACCGGACATGCCGTAACACATTTACCGCATCCGGTACAGGCATGTTCATTTACAACAGGTAAAAAATTGGTGGTATGGATGGGATTCATAACCGCAAACTTGCGCTGGGCTATCATGGCCTCGCAGCAGCAGCCGCAACAGTTGCAGATAAAGTTCACACTCTCGCGCACATTTTCCCCAAACTGTACCAGATTATGCTCCCACGCTTTGTGCAGCAGTTCAAGCCCCTCTACCTTGTCCACTTGCCGGGCATGCCCATGCTTGATCAAAGATTCAGCCGATCCATTAAACGTCATACAAATGTCCTGAGGCGCATCACAGGCACGGTCCATATGCTCCATTTTATGGCGGCAATAACACACTCCTACTCCCATATGGGTAGCGGTTTCAATCACCTGAGTTGCGCGCTCGTAATCGAGCACATACAGGGCATCCGTATCCGGCAAAGCATCTTCATTCACAAAGGTCCTGCCAAGTTGGGTTTCACCATCGGTAAACAAATCTCTGATAAATTCTTCTTCCACATTCAGGTACTGGTAAAACAATTCACCGAGTAATTTTTGATCAATATCATCACGAATGCGCATCATGGAAAATTCAAAAAAACCTGCCATTGGCGGCGGCAGTACATAGGTAGACTCGCCATTCACTTCAATATCCAGCAATATTGCTCTACTGGCAAGCTCTTCCAATATGTTTTGGGATTCTGCCAGGGATATCTTCCAGATCTTTGCGGCTTTATCAACTGTAAAAGGTTTTATGGGTATTTGAGCAAGTAAAGAGGCTTCTTTTTCACTCATTAATATTTTCAAGATCTTGAACAGAGATTCTGATGTGGGTGCTCCCTGGGGGAAACGATTGACTCGTTCAGAAAATTGCGAGTATCCATTACGTAGTGTTCGGTGTGCCATGACCAATTCCTCCTCTCTTATATTATAATAATTTTTTCACATACAATGCAAAAGAATTTTAAATAAAATAAATACATTCGCCTGGTCTGAAAATTGCAACCCTGTTTGAGACAATTCAATGTTTAAATATCAGGTGGTTACAAGATGAAAAACAATGGTACGCAACAGTCCCAGTACCTTTTAATTGCATTGATCATTGCCGGATGGTTTGGTATAAATTTGTTTTATGACTGGCATTCTAAAGGTCAGGACCTTGCCAGTGGATATATTGGTTCAAAGATTCTGTTAAAAGGTGAAATTGATCATTTATACAGCTATGATAAAAACCAGTATCCTGAACAGGATGATGAACTATGGGACCAGATCGCAGAGGAATCCGAGTGCGGTATGGATATTCTGCACCCGTATGTGCAAATCCCTTTATGGGCAGGATTGCTGCAGCCACTTGTCAAATATTTACAATACCCTGAATTTACGCACATTTTTCATATCATTATCCTGTTATCACTGTTAGGCTCTATATTACTGTCATTTAAAATGTGGGCGCCTGAATTTCTGGAATCCATACCTTTAATGCTGTTTTTAATTATCTTTTCGCTTACAATGCCCTTTAGATATACCCTGTTTTTAATGCAGACCCACCCCATTTTATTTTTCTTTATGATTCTGGGATTATATCTTGATCATAAAAACAAACCGTTTATTGGCGGAATGGTTATGGCATTCCCCATTGCCATTAAAATCACTCCAATTATTATATTGTTTTACTGGATGATAAAAAAAAGAATGCGTGCATTGTGGGGCGCATTGACAGGTGGAGCATTGTTAGGTATAACCAGTTTAATACTGGCAGGATGGCAGAGTCACCTCAATTTTCTGGAACGGATCCAGCAAATTAGCAGCATTACCCTGACTGGATATGGAAACCATAGCATTCGCGCCTATCTCATGCGCACTACAATGACTCTGGATTCCGTGAAACAATGGTACATGTATCAAACACCGGCATGGGTTTCTGTCACATCAACATTGATTTCCATACTTCTTTTTTCATTATTTTTCATCAGTGTTTATCGAGCCAGAAAAAAACTGGACGGGCATTATGATATCATTGTTGCACAATTGATTATTTTACAAATCATAACCGCACCCATAGCCTGGATGCACTATTTTTTCATGCTGTTTGTACCTATTATCATCGCTTTTAAATATATACGCAGTGAAAATTCTATCGGTGCATGGCTGTTGTGGGGTATTACCATTATTGGCCAACTTTTTCCCTTTGCTTATGCGAAAATTGCATACCATTATACCAACAGCAACCAGGTAATTTTGTTTGGTCTGTATCTTGGATTGATTCTATATACTTATTTCATTTTAAAACTTTGGACAGTCAAAGAACCTGCTTCTTGAAAAAACACTTGATCCTGTTCTTGATTCTGTATATTTTCCGATATATAAAATCACCATAATTTTACAGGATCAATAATATGATCAAGAATTCAATCAACCGCAGACAATTTCTTGCATCCAGTGCAGCATTACCGCTCATTCCTGCCAGCATACAAGCCAAAGCAGAGAACCCCAAAAATTCCACATCCGCCGGAATTAATACAGACATAGACATTGACCGTGTGGCAAGTAATCCATACATCCAAAATTTGCGCGATGTAGCAATGAATATTTTAAAACCGTCAAAAAAAGATTACGAACACGGTATGGAGTTGCACAGAAATTCATTGGTAATAGAAGGATATGGATTCACCCCCTATTCTGCTATCAATGGTGATGAAATCCGTAAACTAATCGATGAAGGCGGCACACCCCAGGAACTGTTGGTCAAAATGGAAGACCAGCAGCGTACAAATTGCCTTGTAGATATGAATGAAAGAAAACAATTTGTAGAAGCCTAGCAAGCTGCAGGTATAAATTGTGTATTTCAAAATGCCGGAGAAGAGAGTAACAATATCGTAACATTGTTACAACGGTTATCAAACTTTACATTTCTAACCGATATGCTGCCCAATTTTTTGCCCAAAGCAGTTACACCTGAGGATATTGAAAAAGCAGGTCAAAATAACTCGCACTGTTTGTACTTTAGCGGCAATGGTGTGCCTGTACCAGACCAGCTAAACAATACGGATGAAGCTTTATTATACATCCGTCTGTTTTTTCAACTGGGCATCCGGATGATGCACCTCACCTACAATCGCCGAAACCTGATTGGTGATGGCTGTGGTGAGTCAAGTAATGCGGGACTGAGTGATTTTGGCAGACTGGTTGTTAAAGAAATGAACCGCGTGGGTGTTATTGTTGATGTGGCACATAGCGGATTTAACACATCCCTTGAAGCAGCGCAAATCTCGGACAAACCCATAGTCGCGAGCCATTCTGCCTGCCACGCGCTTCATCCGCATTATCGCTGCAAACCCGATAATGTTATCAAGGCTATTGTGGACAAGGGTGGTTTGATGGGGATATGTGCTATCCCCCGTTTTCTTGGGGGTGCTGGCGATATAACTGCCATGCTTGACCATATCGATTATATGGTTAAAAAATTTGGCAGTGACCATGTTTCTATTGCAACAGACATGGGGTATCCCTCGCCCAATGCCGACAAAGAAGAGAGTAAACTGCCTCTGAACTGGAAGTTACGTTCACGTACCCGCTGGGAAGCGCTCTGGCCGCCTTTTGATTATGTTGAAAAGCCCCACATGCGCCAATCAACCGCATGGACCAATCGTCCCCTGTTTACTGTTGGGCTGGTTCAGCGTGGTTACAGTGACCAGGATATTGAAAAAATAATAGGACTTAATGTATTGCGTGTTGCCAAAGCAGTTTTCCCCAAAGAGTTATTATAAAACATTGTCGATTCCAAGTAATACTCCACACATTCTCATCGATATTATAACAGTCGTAATTTTCTACACCCCCATTTAATATTATGTTTTTTTCTTTTAACGGTATCAAGTTTGTACTATAATTATATATAGTGAATGACTTTTAGAAAAGAATATATTCATATAAACTATTTTGGACCTTAATCAACCTTAATATATAAATATCAACATGTTACTACAACTATCCTCCTCTCTTCTTAACTTCCATTCCGCGCTTTTATTATAATTCATGTTGATCATCAAATAAAGGAAACAAAAGTGAAAATCAAATACAGTTTTGTATTCCTGATGCTTGTTATTTCATTATTGTGTCAATTTACCATTATTTTATCACAAGAGGATGCTGAATATCCTCACAGTGATGAATTTGAAATGGATTGCGAACTGTGCCATACAGATGAAAGCTGGCAGGTTGATCCTCAAAACATTGAATTCAATCATGAACAGGAAACCGGATTTTCACTTGGCGGAAAGCACAACTCTCTGAATTGTAAAACATGCCATTCAGACCTTAAATTTGAAAAAAATGACAAACATTGCTTCAACTGTCATACAGACATACATCATGGTGAACTGGGAACTGAATGTGAAAACTGCCACACTCCTGACAACTGGATCAATTATACCCGTATGCGACATTTACATAACGAGTTTAATTATCCATTAACCGGGGCACACAAACAATTGGATTGTGAAGCCTGCCATTACAAAGAACAGCGCATTCAATACAAAACCACACCCGTTGAATGCTTTGGATGCCATTTGAATGATTATAATACAA
>CAXXMD010000001.1:0-390048 GCA_963675755.2 bacterium | reverse complement strand
CCACGAGTGTACGGATTGTCACAGCATGAACGCTTTTTCGCCTGCCCAGTTTGATCATGCGACAACGCTGTTCCCGCTGGAAGGTGCTCATACATCAGCCAATTGTATTGATTGTCATAGTACAGGATATACCAATATTCCCACTGAATGTTACAGCTGTCATCAAGCGGATTTTGAATCCGTTACGGATCCCAATCATGTTACCAATAATTTCAGCTACGAGTGTCAGGACTGTCACAGTATGAATGTCTTTTCTCCCGCTCAGTTTGACCATGCAACCACCCTGTTCCCACTGGAAGGAGCTCATACATCAGTTAATTGTATCGATTGTCATTCCATAGGCTATACCAATATTCCAACAGAATGTTACAGCTGTCATCAAGCGGATTTCGAATCTGTTACGGACCCCAATCACGTCACCAACAATTTCAGCCACGAGTGTTCGGACTGTCACAGCATGAGTGCTTTTTCTCCCGCTCAGTTTGACCATGCAACCACCTTGTTTCCGCTGGAAGGTGCTCATACATCCGCCAACTGTATCGACTGTCACAGTATAGGATATACAAATATACCCACTGAATGTTACAGCTGTCATCAAACTGATTTTGAATCTGTTACGGAACCCAATCACGTCACCAACAATTTCAATCACGAATGTTCGGACTGCCACAGCATGAATGCCTTTTCTCCAGCGCAGTTTGATCACGCAACCACCCTGTTCCCGTTGGAAGGTGCGCATACAATAGCAAATTGTATCGATTGCCACAGTACAGGATATACCAACATTCCAACCAAATGCTACAGTTGTCACCAAACCGATTTTGAATCCGTGACCGATCCCAATCATGTCACCAACAATTTCAGTCACGAGTGTTTGGACTGCCACAGCATGAATGCCTTTTCTCCTGCCCAGTTTGATCATGCATCCACTCTGTTCCCACTGGAAGGTGCTCATACAACTGCAAATTGTATCGATTGTCATTCCACAGGATATATCAATATTCCGACTGAATGTTACAGCTGTCATCAAGCTGATTTTGAAGCGGTAACTGATCCCAATCACGTCACCAACAATTTCAGCCATGAATGTACGGATTGTCACAGCATGAGTGCTTTTTCTCCCGCACAGTTTGACCACGCAACCACCCTGTTTCCGCTGGAAGGCGCGCATACCACGGTCAACTGTATCGATTGTCACAGTACAGGATATACCAACATACCAACTGAATGTTTCAGTTGTCATCAGACCGATTTTGAATCTGTTTCGGATCCCAATCACGTCACCAACAATTTCAGCCATGAATGTACGGATTGTCACAGCATGAGTGCTTTTTCTCCCGCGCAATTTGATCACGCAACCACCCTGTTTCCGCTGGAAGGCGCGCATACCACGGTCAACTGTATCGATTGTCACAGTACAGGATATACCAACATACCAACTGAATGTTTCAGTTGTCATCAGACCGATTTTGAATCTGTTTCGGATCCCAATCACGTCACTAACAATTTCAGCCACGAATGTCTTGATTGTCACAGCATGAGTGCCTTTTCGCCAGCTCAGTTTGATCACGCAACCACCCTGTTTCCGCTGGAAGGTGCGCATACATCAGCCAATTGCATTGATTGTCACAGTACAGGATATACCAATATTCCAATTGAATGTTACAGCTGCCACCAAACTGATTTTGAATCCGTTACGGACCCCAATCACGTTACCAACAATTTCAGTCACGAGTGTCTGGACTGTCACAGTATGAGTGCTTTTTCTCCTGCTCAGTTTGACCATGCAACCACCTTGTTTCCGCTGGAAGGCGCGCATACCACGGTCAACTGTATCGACTGTCATTCAACAGGATATACCAACATTCCGACTGAATGTTTCAGCTGCCATCAAGCGGACTTTGAATCCGTTACGGACCCCAATCACGTCACCAATAATTTCAGTCACGAATGTCTGGATTGCCACAGTATGAGCGCATTTTCCCCAGCCCAGTTTGATCATGCAACCACACTGTTCCCATTGGAAGGCGCGCATACCACTGTCAACTGTATCGACTGTCATTCTACTGGATATACCAATATTCCGACCGAATGCTATAGCTGTCATCAGGCGGATTTTGAAGCGGTAACGGATCCCAATCACGTCATCAATAATTTCAGTCATGAGTGCCTGGATTGTCATTCCATTAATGGTTGGATTCCGGCATTTTTTGACCATACATCAACAAATTTCACACTGACCGGTGCTCATCTGAACGCAGATTGTTCAGATTGTCACAGCAGCGGATACGATAATACCCCCACAGATTGTTATTCCTGTCATATGTCAGATTATATTGGCACCAATAATCCAAATCACAGCGCAGCGCATTTCCCAACAACCTGCAACAGTTGTCACAACACTTCAGCATGGCGACCAGCAAATTGGGACCATGACAGACAATATTTTCCAATTTATTCAGGGAAACATGCCGGTGAATGGAATACATGCAACAATTGCCATGTAGCTACAAATGATTATTCACAATTTGAATGCATTAATTGTCACGAACATACCAGAACAAAGATGGATGATAAACATGACGATGAAAGTGGATATGTTTATGAAAGTTCTGCATGTTACGCATGTCACCCCAGGGGGTATGCTGAAGATGATTAATAAAATTCATATATTACTTTTTATATTCGTAACAGCACTTGGGCTATTTGCCCAGGAATATGCTACGATACAGAATATTAGTAATGAACAGATAACAATAAACGCGGGTACTGAAAAAGGACTGGCTTTGGGAGATATCCTCTCCGCTTTTGAAAATGATGAAATAATTTCAAAAATAGAAATTACTCATATTTCAAAAAACTCTGCAACGTGTCGCATTCTTGAAAATACAACAGAATTAAACAAAGGGGACCAGGTAAGAATTGATAATCCTGAAAAGCCCGAAAACAAAAAAATCAGTAACACCAGATACAGCGGCTATCTTGTTTTTCAACACTATCAATTTAATGATATCTCGCCATATAATAACGATTTCAAACAACCCGCCGTGAGATTCAAACTCAAAGTCAAACAATTATGGAACCGCGATTATAACCTGAATATCAAACTTCGATCCAGATACAATCAAAGAAGCAGACGTTATAATGCCAGAACACCCGAGACAGAATGGCGTAACCGTTTGTATGAAGTATCCTTTTCCTATGACAATCCCAATTCAACACTCAATTACAAAGTCGGCAGAATCATTTCACATATATTTAGTGGATTGGGGTACATTGACGGATTAAATTTGCAATACAATACATCCAAAAACCTGAAACTGGGAGTTTTTGCCGGTACTCAACCTCAATGGCAGTATTCATCATTTCAAACCTCACTGCAAAAATATGGTACGTTTATTAATTATAACAGAGGTGATTTCACTGGAACAAAATATGAGGTTACACTTGCAGCAGCCGGGGAATATCATGATTCTATTGTGAGCAGAGAATTTGTTTACCTGCAAAGCAGTATAAACGCTTACAAACGATGGTATTTTTATCAACGTATGGAACTCGATATAAACCGGAATTGGCGCAAAGAAAAAACCCAGTCAACGGCAAGCTTGTCCAACCTGTATTTAAATGCAAGTATGAATATATCAGAAAAACTAACAGCCGGTCTCTCTTATAACAATTATAAAAATTACTACACCTATGAACTCTTATCCGTGGCTGACAGTCTTTTTGATGATGCGTTCAGACAAGGTTTACGTGGAAATATCAATTTCAAATGGACAAAGGACACTCGCTTCTTTGGAAATTACGGATTACGTAAAAAAAGTGATGAAAACACCACAACATCATATTCATTGGGTTTATATAAAAACAATCTGTTTATTAAAAGGATGAGATTATCACTTCGTTTTTCAGGATTCTCAAATTTATATACCCGGGGTATACACCCATCAGTGACGTTAGGTAAATATTTAAAAAAGGGACACTATATATCTTTGGGATATGGCAGTTATAATTACGAGTATCACAATACCGGCTTGAAACGAAACAGTCAATGGTTACAATTTAACACACAAATTGAATTGCCTGCATCATTTTATATAACAACGAATTACGAGTATGAATGGGGAGATATAACGTTTGGACACCGTATTTATACGGATCTGGGATATCGTTTTTAAAAAAAGGTCCCCGAAGTTTTTCGGGGACCTTTTTTTATTAAAAGAAATAATAAGCGGCTAATAACAATCTCAAATTATTTACATATTCAGCATCCTGAACTTTGCCCTGGTTGTCAGCAGTGCCGTATGCGGCTGCGGTATATTCAACTTCGGCAGCGAAACGTGTTTTACCGGAATTCCACATGATTCTAGGAGAAATTCGATATACATTATCAATATTCGAACCTCTTCCCCAAAAACTGCTAATGTCTTCACCGGCACCCAGATTTTGAGTATAAGCGGCAAAACAGCCATAAGCGATTGTAGAACCGGTAGAAAAATCGGTCCAGACAGACATAATATCCGTAGGCACATAGGTTTCCTGAGCGGTTGCAGCATCCAGACTGTTAACACCATAACCACCCAGCATAACCATATCAGTTAAATTTTGTCCGTAAACACCATATACCTTCCATTCTGCTTTGGGTAATTTAAATTTTGCAAAACCCATCACAGATACACCGGAAACCGTTTCATCAGACACATAATCAAGAGGTGTTTTCAATCTTGGTTTTAACATTTTCCAGTCAACACCGGCACCTAATAGAACTTTATCCGTACTGATTTGTAGTTGCCCATGCAAATTAGGAATAGCTGCATTTCTTAGATATTGAGATCCGGCCCCGTCGGGTCCTGAACTGGTAAAATCCCTTTGAGATACAGCAGCAGCAAAAAGCGAAACAGCTCCTGATGTATGAGTTAGGCGAACCTGAGGATTACGGGAAAAGGGTTGAAAAGGAACACCGGTATTGAAAGAAACCGTACCGGGGAAACAACCCGTCACAAACATAGGATGCCAAAATTGCCCAACCAAAAGTGTATTTTTTTCCCAGGCCAGGGTCAAAAAAGCATGCCGTAACCGAAAGCCATTAACATCCGTATTGGAATGACCAAAAAATGCAGCCTCAATCAAACCGGATGTTTTGGCCCCAAATGCATCCGGACCTGTGATAGCCCCCTTGAGCCGGGTTTGTATCGCGAGCATATTGAGATTAGGTTGCGCATTCGCATCCTCTCCATTCACATCCAGATCTTCACCGGCAGGATAAAGCAAAAAATGTCCCTCTCTTGCAGTTACCGTCTGGCGGGAATCAAACATGACATCGGTTTTAACAAAACCGGTAAATTTAATTCCAAACTCTGACGATTGTGCTATAACAATTGAAGAGAAACACATTGTAAAAAACAGAGCTATCCAAATTTTTTTCATTTTACCTCCATTGACGGGGTCAATATTTTCAACATAATACATATTATACTATATCGACAACTTTACAATATATAAATTCATCAAATACAAATCATTAATTAAATTAATAATTATGTACATTTTCAGCAAGAAACTGTTCAATTTCTGCCGGAGTTTTGGATTTTGTTAATAAAGATACTACAATATTGGTAATAATTGCCAAAGGTGCACCCAACCATGCAAAATACCAGGCATTCAGGTAATAACTGATCATTTCCTGCCCCGGTAGCTGACCACCATACTTGCTTACAATAAAATTAACAATTGCAACAAGTGAAACTATAGTACCCGCAATTAATCCAGCCCAGGCGCCTTTTCTGTTTGATCCACTCCACCAGATTCCTAACAGAAACAAAGGAAAAATAGTACAACCGGCAAGAGAAAATGCAATTGCAACCAATTGAGCTATTAAACCCAGCTTTAACAATGCGACAATTGCAACAGACACAGCCATAAGAATTGTACCAATTCTGGCCATTAACATCTGAGTATGTTCAGTTGCTTTTGGATTAATCACACGATAATAAAGGTCATGAGAAAATGCCGAAGCACCTGCAACCAACAATCCCGAAACTGTAGAAAAAGCAGCCGATATAGCACCAGCGGCAAGTAAACCTACAATTAATGGAAAAACAGCACCAAGTTGTGCCGTATATACAACAATTGCGTCTTTAGCTAACGCACCGACTTCCGGGTTTGATGATAAAATCTTTCCGAATGCAGAATATACAGGGGCACTCCAATAGAGTAAACAGATAAAAAACAATCCCCAAACAACAGACCAGCGAGCATCACGGGCCCGGGGCACAACATAGAAACGTTGAATAACATGAGGTAAACCTGCCGTGCCAATCATCAGTGAAAAACAAATTGCAATCCATTGAAATGCAGTTTGCCCGGTTGCAGGATCCCAGGGCATTGCAAATTCTGGTGAAGGCAAGATCCCAAAATCATGCCCCATTACTGACAGCCCTTTTCCAGGTGGCAGGCCATTTACAACATCTGAAACTACATTACCGTAACCAACCTGAGGTACAAGCCAGAAATAACCGTATTTGTAAGTTAGAATAAAAAGCGGAATCATAAAGGAAACGATAATGATCACATATTGAATCTGCATATTTTTGGTTACACCCAACATACCGGAAATCAGAGTATATGCAAGCACTACCGAAGCACCAATAAGAACAGCCCAGGTATAATCAATACCCATAACCCATTTAAACATTATACCAATACCGGCAAACTGGCCTACACAATATGAAAAAGAGATAAATATTGCAAGACAGGCACCAAATCCACGTAACCCTTTTGAATAATAACGGTCTCCAATAAAGTCAGCAGCAGTATATTTACCATATCGTCTGATTTGCCCCGCCATCAGGATCAACAGTAACACATAACCACCTGTCCAACCAACAACGTATGATAAACCATGATAACCAGAGCCATACATAATTGCAGCCATTCCAAGAAAGGAAGCCGCACTCATCCAGTTTGAAGCAATGGCCATTCCGGCACCAACGGGGGAAATTTTTCTGCCGGCGGCCCAATAGGTTGAGGTATCTTTGGCTCTGTTAAACAAACCAACCATAATAAATGTAATTAAAATTACTATAAGAATAATTGCAGGTCCAACTTTAAAATCGCCTTCCAGTTTCACAGCGCTGGAAGCTTCAGCCCAAACCGGCAAGACAGCTGAAAATAATGAAATCATTAACATAAAGTATATTTTTCGCAGCATTGGATTCTCCCAAGTTTGGATTAATCTGGAAAGTCATATTTTTTATTGAGCCTATCAATATAGATCGCATAGATACAGCACAAGCCTACAAACAAGATGAGTAAAAACTGTGCGGTATACCAATAATGAAACGGAAATCCGAGGAATTTTGAATCCGTTAGAAAACTGCGGTTATGGACAAGATAGAGCTCCATTATACCCGGCAATTCTTTGATAATTTGGGGTGACAATTCAGCGTTGTCAACCTTAACCAGCGAGGTAGGTAATAAATCATACATCAATTTGTCGAATCCGGATTTTTCCAAACCCAACACCGAATGAAGATCATTATTGTTGAGGTATTCTAGTGGATCATTTGCAAAAGCTTCTTTTTGATCTTCTGGTAACAATTTCAATAACAACGTAGACAATGTTTCGTCCAATACAGCTTTGTGTGGAGCCTTTAAAGCAATATTCTTACCCAATACGGCCATGGTAATTTTAGTAAAATTCCTTGTAATATCAGCATCAGCCTGACTGGTCTGTATATTGGGCCAAATCTGCTGAAACTTTAGATAGTTCGCTTCCGGAACTGGTTTATTAAATGCTATCAACAAAAACTGAAATCCGAATACACAAACAGCCCATATAATTGCTAACAATATAATTAATCTCATATTGGCTTTGGCATGATCAGTATGCGGTTTGAAAAAATTCACCTTGAATTTTGGATTTACCATTCCCTTCCTCCATTGATTAAGTGGTATAGAAATTCTGTTATACTACATTTGAAATCAGCCCTTTCCTCTTTTAGTTTTTTATATTATTGAATACTATTTAGTTAATTATTGCTATTTATAAATTTTTAAAGTATCATAATTATTCTCAAAGCTACCGGATTTGATAAAGGAAATATAATGTCCCCAACAATTCTGGGTTTCAGCGTTTATGAAAACTCGATTCAACAGGAAGTTGAATATTCTAACCAATTTCACTTTAATCATCTGGAGATCAATTTATATCCAAAACATCTGCAATTGTATACTTTTACTAATGAAAAAATCTCCTTGTATAACAAGCTTGCGTTAGAATCAAATATCAATTTCAGTTTTCACCCGCCTTTTTCCATCAATATTGCCCATGAATTTGATTATATTCGAGCTAAAAACATCCAATTCCTTGTAAATTGCCTGGAAATTGGTCATAAACTACATCTACGACACATAACATTGCATCTGGGTAGTTTCATAGGTCATACATCAATGAAATCATTCCGACAAAAGGCCTTGATGAATTGCATAAAAAGTCTCAAAGAACTCTTGTACTATAGCCAAAAATATAATATTACAATAGCCATTGAAAATGCAGTAAAAATGCATTCCGGTTCAGAAATAGAGCATCTGGGCGATAATATTGATGATTTTAATATTATCTTTGATAACATCAATTCACCTTTATTAAAAATATGTTTTGATATAGGGCATGCACATATTGGAAACAATTCAATGTCCTATATTCAAAACCTGGGACACAAATTTTCATGCATCCATTTGCACGACAATAATGGTGAATATGATGAACACCAGACTATCGGAAATGGAACAGTGAACTGGTCCAAAGTTACTGATGCTCTTAAATCATTACCTTTTAATGGTCCATTCATTTTTGAATGTCATAATGAAAAACCACATATTTCCAGCAATCAATTTCTAAAATATTGGAATGAAAACCAAATATACTAAGATGCTACACCAGTAAAATCATAACTCATTTTTTTCTGGAAACTATTTATTTGTATGAAAATCTTTTTCAGTGTGTGCTGTTCAATTTGTGTAAGACGTTTAGGATTGATAATATTATCCGGTATACGATTTTTCTGCAAATCATTAACCTGATGTTTAAATCGGAGAAGCATCAGGTATTCATAACATTCAACAATCTCTTCAAATGTTGAAATATTAATTACTTCTCTATCTTTTAATTCGGACAATCTTTGTAAAGTATTCGTTACTCGTATTCCATTCTGTAATGTATATATCCTGCAAAAATCAACAATAGGTAACAATGCATGTTTAACATCAAAACCCTCTATCTGTTCATCCCCTGATGATTTTGTAGAAATATTCCCCATTAAATTTAATGGGGGTTTAACCAATAATGCATTCTTGGCCAAATGATTAAAAAAGGCGGCTTTACCTTTTGAAGTTTCTAATACATGATCACGTAATTCATTAGATAATTTTTGTTTCCCAAATAAAAATCTAAAATCAAAGAAAATACTAATATCAATCAAATCCTGTGGATCTGCATCATGTATCCAATGGCTGAAATACTGTTTCCATTGATTTATACTTGCACACCACTTGGGGTTTTTGGCCATCACATCACCCTTACAGAATTGATATCCGGCCTGATCTAACCAGGTATTGATCTTTTCTGCAAGACCAATAAAATAATCTTGTACGGGTTGGTCAGTCTGTTCAAAAATAATAATATTATCCTGATCTGTAGACAATGTTTGTTCTTCACGTCCCTGGCTGCCCATCACAATAAATGCAAAATCACATGGAGGCGTCCCCTGCGACTGTAAAGCAAACTCGATGCACTTGACAGAAACAGCATCACTAAATGAACTGATAATCCTTGTAATTGTCGAAATCCGAACTCCATTTTCAATTAAATTTTTAACAACACCATGTAGCGTTTTACTTTTATCAATCAGGTCTTCAATATTTTTACAATTCTGAATTTCATGTAATAACAATCCGGTAGAGAATTGTTGAATTTGGATTATTTCTTTGTTTGTGATCATACTGTTAATATTGCCATTAATATCGGCAAGTGGCAGATGTCTTATAGACCGTTGCTGCATGACCAAAAGTGCTTCAAAGATAAGAGAATTTTCGGAAATTGTCTGTACAGGTGCTGACATGATCTCAAAAACCGGATCAGAAAGTTTTTTTTCATTACATATCACACGCTTCCACAAATCATCAATTGTTACAATTCCAATAACATCTCCCATTTCGGAAATAACCAAAGCTGCACTCGCCAGATTCTTTTTCATATCCAGCGCAGCATTCCGTATGGATTGATGCATAGGAATTTTGGGATAAAATTGTGCAAAATGTTTAACTGGTTGATTCAGATACAATAGTGATGTATTCAATTCGGATATTATCTCTTCCCGAACCATTTCTGTTTTTTTAAATTCAGAGATGTCCTCAAAAATTCCATCAACAAATTTTTCATTATGATCATCGTCTTTAATCACAATTGCAGAGATTGACAAATAAATTGATTTTCCATCTCGTCTTTTAATACTGACAACACGTTCTTTAATATTGCCCATATTTAATAAAGTATTACTAAATATTTCAGCTTCATTAGGATCCTGGAAAAATTCAGTTAAAGATATAGTAGTGATATCCTGCTCATTAATTCCCAATATGCGGGTGCCTGCAGAATTTAATTCAGTAAAATGAGGTTTTTTTCCCAATAAAACCCTGAAAACCCCCATATTGATTGTTTCAGTCAGCACCTGAAACTTTTGTTTGCTTTCACCCAGTTCTTCCTGAATTTTTTTATGGCTGCTAATATCTTTGGCTACTATAATAAATCCTTCTTTGCCAAAAATATCTATATGTGAAATAGAGATCAACGTTTCAAGCATTGAGCCATCTTTTTTAAAAAAACCGGCTTCATATTGTTCTTCAAGTTCATCTTTGGTCAACAAAGAAGAGAATAAATCATCATCATTTTTACCCAATTTTACCAATTCATCCAGTGAAAAATCTGTCAATTCCTTTTCACTAAATCCAAGCAAGTTTTGTATTGTACTATTTGCAAAAATGATCCGAAACTCCATAACCATCAGTGTACCTTCGGTCGAAGCTTCAACAAGAGATTTATATTTTTCTTTAGATTCTGCAAGTTCAAATTCAGCAATCTGTTTCTGTTTTTCAATTCTGAATGTCTGACGTGCAATATATGCAAGAATGAGCGATATAATAACAATAATGGAAAAAGAAAGATGAATTAATCGTCTGGTAATTCTGTTTATTTCAATTCTTACATCTTCTATATAAATACCAGTCCCAACGATCCAATCCCAGGGTTCAAAACCACGTACATATGATAATTTAGGAACTATGCGTGTAGAATCATCTTTCCACTGCCACCAGTAATCTATATAACCGCTGCCCTGTTCTTTAACCGTGCGTGCAAATTCTACAAACAGCTTTTTTCCATTCGGATCTTTAAAATTATTCAGGTCTTTACCGTCAAGATCACTACGATACGGATGCACAACCATATAGGGACGCATATCCGTTATCCAAAAATAGTCCTTATTTTCTTCACCATAGCGCAAAGCACTAACAGCGGCAATGGCTTCTTCTTGTGCTTTTTCAAATGTAATTTCATTATTTAACTGTTGCTGATGAAAAGATTCCAACAAACTCCATGCAGAATTGGAAAGTTCACAGATCATTTCACGCTTTTTATCAAGAAGGTTTTTTTCAAGAGAAGGTATAATAATTACAAATATAGATACAACAAAAAGGATTATTGTCAACAAAGCGGGGAAAAGAATGTTCAATATAAATGGTCTGAGATATGACGGTCTATCTGGCATATATAGCTCAACTTCAATAAATTGACGGGTTAAATTATTTATTGCGATATAAGAGTTATACTGCTATTCTAGTATTTCAGATCATATCATATGAATATTGTTCAACGTAAAAAATATTTTACAAACATGCAATACTGAATATACAAAAAAAGCCCAAAAAATTGGGCTTTTTTAAAAAACTATCTTAAACGAGTCACTTTTTGAGTACGGACTAGATTGCCGGCCTTGAGCACCAGCATATAAATACCACTGGGAGATGAATTGCCAGTATTATCGTTTCCATCCCATGCAAAAGAATATTGGCCCGCTTGCTGGTTTTCTTTGACTAACGTACGAACCGTTCGTCCGGTTATGTCAACCACGCTCAGCGATACAAAATGATCTGATTCAAGCTTGTATTGTATTGTAGTGCCCGGATTAAAAGGATTTGGATATGCAGAAATCAGTTCAGTTTCACTGGGTGCAACCAGATTTGTGGCATCGACCTGGATTACTTTGCTAAAATTGGAATAGCCGTTCACATCAACATCCGTTAAACGGTAATGATAGGTATTACCGACAAAAACATCATTATCCTGGAATTGATACTCTGTTTCATTTGTGCTGGTACCCTGCCCTTTTAATGCGTCATCGGTTTTATAACTGGCAATGGGAGTCCATTCGGTTTCGGAATCAAGACGACGTTCCAAAGTAAACCCGAGGTTGTCTTCTTCACTTTGGGTGGTCCATGAAATACTGATACCACCTTTTTCAGGCTCTGCAGTGAATAAAGACAACTTTACCGGCAAAGGTGCATCAATACCGGCATCAGCATTGGTCTCATAAGCGAATTGATGTATGGTAAGGGTAGGGCCGTTACAAGACATTTTTACCCATCCGTAATGTGTTGCACCGCTGATATCAAATCTGACACCCATGTACTTGTTAAATTTATTATTCCAATGGCCGGCAAAACCACTGAAAACATTCAGAGTGCCCTGAGCATAAGTGTTATATGTATTTAAATTCCAGGCACCGGTAACAGGAATACTATTGCTTGCTTCCAATGCAAATGGAAACATAATTGAAGAACCTGCCATATTTCCTAAAAATGCACCGCTATTGGCATAATCAAAATGCTGTGCATAAAAAATAGGACCGGGATATGTAGTGCAAGAAATCATAATATCATTACCATCTCCGCCTACCTGATCAAAATCGATATTAACAAAATCCCCGCCTTCATTTAAAACTGCACCTGAATTATATTTTAATACTTCAGCCTTACCCTGAGCTCCTGTTAACATTGCTGCTGCCAATGCAGAATACCCTGCAATCCGTTTATCCAATTGCGGTTTCATCGAACTCCCTCCTTGAAATTTTCATTTCATATGTATCTAATATTATAGAAATTATTACATTATAATGCAAGGATTTTATTGAATATAATTCACAATAATTAATTGGAGAAAAAAACATGACCAGGACTCTACCTATCCTGGTCATGGCATAATTTTGCAGAATGAATTAACGCAGACGCGTCACTTTGTGGGTCTTGGTGAGGTTGCCGGCTTTAAGTACCAGCAGATATACTCCACTGGGAGTTGAATTTCCGTAACTATCTTTACCGTCCCATGCAATTTCATAACGACCCGCCGGCTGGTTCTCATTGACAATTGTTCGGACAGTCCTCCCGGTAATGTCAACAACGCTTAATGTCACTTTTACATCCGTCTCGAGTTGATACTGTACCCTGGTACCGGGATTGAAAGGGTTGAAGGGATTAGGAAAAGCGGAAGACAGTTCTGTTGATTCAGGCACAACCGTATCGGATGCTTTTACCTGTATCTCTTGTTTGGAATGAATTTCACCGTTCACATCTAAATCTGACAAGCGATAAATATAGGTGTTGCCGGAGAAGACGTTACTGTCGGCAAAATGGTAATTCGTGGGACTGTTCTTGTTACCCTGCCCAGCAAGTTCAACATGGGTTTTATAACTGGCAATGGTCTCCCAGTCGGACTCTTCTTTTAATCGACGTTCGAGCATAAAGCCCAGGTTATCGATCTCGTTCTGGGTGGTCCAGCTCAAATTCACTGCTCCATTCTCAGGTACTGCTGTAAAAGAAGAAAGTTCTACAGGCAATGAGGCATCGGCGCCTGCTTTAATTGACTCACCGGGAGTGCTCTCGTAAGCATATTCATAAAGAGATAAAGTATAATAAGATGAAGAGGCATCATAAGTAGAACAAGAAATTTTTATCCATCCATAATGGGTATTTTCGCCTATTTTGAATTTAACACCTACATATTTCTCGTTCACACCGGACCAAAAGCCGCGATTAGAATACATTAACAACTGTGCTTTCCATTCTGGGGGAAATGCTTTTGAAGCCCCTATTGTACTATTAAGATTCAATGGAGATGCATACCAGTTCCATGTGTAACTAGTTGAATAAGTTTGTCCCAATACCTGACCGGTGGCATTTTCTATCCGAATGTCTGACCTTGCAACTCCAGATTGTTGACCGGCCCTAATAATGAGATCATTTGTAAGATCATTATTAAAGTCAACATTAATCGTCTTTAATCCAGTTTGGTCAGCAGGGTCCGTTTTAATGACAGCAGCCTGTGCTGTTGGCCCTGCAGTTATCACAGTACCGGCAAGCGCAGCATACCCAAACAATCGTTTTTCCAGACTTTTATTTTTATCAAATTTCATTACAACCCTCTTTATAATTTTTGGATACTATCATTGCAGACAATTTGGTAATTCAGGATGCTTTTACCTACAAGCAACTTGACTAATTAAGACCAAACTACACTATTTCATGATTGATAATTTTACAACTGACTTTTTTCGTGCCACAAGCGTTTATCCACAACTGTGGCCATCAAATCCGTATTTAATTTTGTACCCAGGAATGAACAAATTTCATTGGCTTTTTCAAGTGGATTATGTAGAATTTCCGGAAAAAACATAAACAAACAATCAACCTTGTTCATCGCTAACCAGGTTTGTACACGGTTGGTTTGCACCGAAAAAACTTTGGTCAAATCCGCATCACTCAGGCTTGCGCCCTGATTACCAAGGTTTTTAATCATTTTCCTTTGTGACCGGATCACCTCTTCAATGGGGCGTACCATATATATAACTTTAAATTCCACTTTTGTGGGTACATACGGCAGCAACTGGGCAATGATCTTGACTGCTTTGCCATCATGGTCTATTAACCATTTATTATCTGTACGAAGACTTTTTACTTTTTCATATTCATAGTAACCGCGCTGATTATTCTCATCTGCCTGGCGCTTTCCATCGGTTAATACGTCCATCCCCCCTTTTTCAAGCATTTGCATCATCAATGAGGTACCTGAACGGGGCAAACCTGAAATAATCGTTATCATAAAAATTTCTCCGCCTGTTTAGCATTGATCTCATCAAGAATAACCTGGTGCTTTGCCGCTTTATCGCTCATATTCAGTTTGCGTTGATACAGGTATTTCAGCATTCTATGTGCACTTTTAAATCCCGGTACAATCACAGCACTGACCTCAAATGCTTCTGCCGCGCGTTCATACATTTCCAGACGAGTTAATGCCAGTCCCAAATGATAATGCGCAATAGGATAATGATAGATTAAACCAATGGCATTTAATGCAAAGGATGCTGCTTCTTCGTTACGGCGCTGACGCAAACAGACGATGGCAATTCCATCATGGGCAATATGACTGTCGGGATCGATCTCGAGAGCTTTGGTATATGCACGTTCAGCATATTCAAGCTTGCCCATTTTCAGGTAGGTTTGTCCGATCTGCTGATGCAACAAAGGCAGGCGTGGCTGTGCTTTTTCAGCTTTTAACAATAATTCAAGCGCAGTTTGGTAATCTTTATCAGCCAAAGCTAATGAACCTAATAACAAATCAAATTGAGGACTGTATTTTTCTTTATCGGCTATCACTTTTTCTATGACCTTGCGTGCGCTTATATTTTTACCCAGTACCTGGTAACATTTTGCAAGATGAAAAGCAAAGCGGGTCTGATCGGAATGTTTTTCATACAATTTTTCAAGCACCGGCAAAGCCTCATGATACAAATTCTTGTTCATGTATACCCGTGCAAGATAAAACTGGGATTCGTTTAATGTCTGTTCAATGGCTTTTTGCTGGTCATCTCCCGGTTTTTCAACATAACCCAAAGCAATAAGCTGTTCCATGGCTTCCTGTTCCGCATAGGGGTCTTGCTGCACATTTTCAGGCAGCATTCCGCATTCACCTTTGACCTTTTCCCATGTAGGTATGTATTCAGGTTCAACCAGTTTATCAAAAGATTGTACCAGCGGCTTGCCATCCATATCATTGCCAATAGGCAGACCAAACAATGTTAAAAGTGTTGGGGTAATATCCAGCAGGTTTGCACCGTAAATCCTTTCATCCTGTTGTATGTTTGGGCCTTTCATACATACAACACCATAAGGACGGTGCTGCCATGCCGGTCCCGCGGGTTCTTTGGGTATTGACAACGGACGTAAATGGTCCGAGTGAAAACCATGATCAGAAACCAGTATAACCGTCACATCATCACCAGCTAGCTGTAACAAACGTGATAACATCATATCATGAAAAAGATAACCACCTGTCACAACACCTTTGTAAAGCTCAAATAAATCCTCAGGAACATGCGGCATGCGTGGTGGGTGAAAATTCATAAATCCATGACAAAAATGATCAATGGCGTCATAATAAACCGCCATAAAATCCCATTCTTCATTCTCCAGTATCCATGTTGCTGCAGAATGGATGCTTGAACAATCCGCAATTATTTTAGCTAGGGATTCCAATCGCTTGTCTTTTTCCTGATCAATTTTCGCGGCATCCGGAACAAATGGAAGAATATGCGCAGCCGTTAGTTCCTGCGGGTGTACGCGCAGTTGATCAAACAGCTTTTCTTTAGCTTTGGGATGCACGGTACCCGGGCGCATGGGCCAGGGTTTATCTATGGGAGCATGCGCGCGCTGATAAAAGTTAGAGACACAGGTCCCATTGATCGGCTCAGCGGGATGACTGGGCCACCAGCCAACCACATGGGTTTTATAGTTTTCCTGAGTTAAAATATTCCAAATGGCTTTTACTTTACGTGAGGACACTGAAACCGGTCGTATACCGGCAGATTGCGGAGAAGGTTCGGTAAAATTCAATATGCCATGCTTGTCCGCATGCTTGCCGGTTGCAATAGAAGTCCATAGCATGGGCGACATGGGTGGATCAAGGGTGGCTAAATTTCCCATTACGCCATTGTTCACCAGACTCTCCAGTGCAGGCATTTGCCCGTTATCCATCAAAGGATTAATAATCTTCCAGTCCGCAGCGTCCCATCCAATCAGCAATACCTTTTTGGCAAGTCGTTTACCCATCAACTCTCCTCATGAGATTTTTTGTCATCCATTTCCGCGCGTTTTTTTCGCCAGGCCATCACGCCCATTGCTCCTAACGCAAGTATTCCCAGCGAACCCTCATAAGGAATACTCTTGTAAAAGGATTCAAATGAATCAAAAGAACGATTTTCAACATTGGGAATTATCGATTCGGGGGTAATCTGGTTTTCTTTTTCCATATCTTCTCTAGAAATCTAATTTAACAGATTAATTAATAACAGGATAAACAAGATAGTAATTATATTACTTTTATCAAACAATTTCTACCCTGCTGCAAATTTAAAACATTTGCATTATTGAAAAAAATAACTACATTAATTCGACATAACGGTGCCCGAATGGGATAATAGGGAAAACGGTGCAAATCCGTTGCAGCCCCGCTACTGTAAGGATAACCAAAGCCGCAATCGGTCTATAGACCCAGCCACTGCCTGCAAGCCTCAGGTGGGAAGGTGCGGTAAGTAGGCATTAAATCCAAGCCAGGAGACCTGCCGTCGGAAAGGCCATGATCTAATCCATTTTGCAGTACAGCCTTTCTGCTTTCATTTTCAACCTTCGAGGGTGAGGTTTGAAATCCGTGAATCCTGCAATCAGGGTACACAAATGTGTATTCTGCTTGTTCAAATTACTATTCTCCAAAATAACATTTCTCGCATGTATTGCGGTATTGTTATTTTCCACACATCTCTATTCCCAATCTGACATCAAGTTACAGGGTACCGTAACCGATACAGAAACCGGCATGCCCGTTCAAGGCGTTAATATATCTGTTCAAAACAGCGGGACCGGCACCATTACCAATCGGCAGGGACATTTTGAGATCAAGAACCTGCTTGAAGGTACCTATTCTCTGACATTTGAACATATCGCCTATGAGAAACAAACCCGTTATGATTTACATGTATTAAAAGATCAAGCCACACAAATAGACATCCGGCTTGTACCCCGCATTCTAACCATGCCGGATGTTAATATTAATGCTGAAAAATGGACCGACTCACCGGGTATTGATGTCTGGACGATCCGCATAGATGAAACAACAAACAAAACTGCCGATAATGCCGCCGAGTTAATTGCACAGGTACCCGGAATTGAAATAACAGACGAAAGCGGTAGCGGGGCGAAAAAAATATCTATCCGTGGCAGCCAGAGTAACCAGGTATTGGTTTTGCTGGATGGGGTCCCCCTGAATAATCAATCCAGTGGAGATGCCGATTTATCAATGGTTCCGGTTAACATGATTGAAAAGATAGAAATCCACAAGGGTACAAGCGCCAGTCGATTTGGTACAGGTGCACTTGCCGGGGCTGTAAATATCATCACACGCAAAGATATCCAAAACAACCTGCATCTGGAATACCGTACCGGTGCCTGGGGATACAACAGCATCTCTCCTTCGGTTTCAGGTCAAATTAAAAATTGGAGCTATCTGGCAACATATCAATATCATAGTAACGATGGCAATTACCCATATGAATATAAAGATTCGGATCATCAGACCATCAAGGAAGACCGGATAAATGCAGACATAGAAACTCAAAACCTGTTTCTGCGTACCGGGTATCAGATCAAAAACCACAATCTGGCATTACAATACCAAAATCTTGATTCTGACCGAGGTATACCCGGAAAAATCGACGGATGGACTCCCTATGCAAGAATTCAATATGATCAAACCGGCTGGGGAATGGATTATCAATGGAACCACCAGCGCTTTAATCTCAAGATACAACCAAGATATATGGAAACCGTTACCGAGAACCGCAATCTGTATCCGGATGATGTAGAACTGAAATACAAACGCTATCCGCAATATCATTATCAATACATTCTGGAACAAACTATTGTCAACAGCGAATTCAACACAAGTCCTTTTTCCTGGCTCGATTTCACAACAGGACATACATTCAGAAAACAACAATACGATAATGAAAATCTGATGCCCGTATTAAATCCCATAAAGCAACAGGCGGACGAAACCGCAAACGGATTTTTTATAAATCCACAGATCATTATTCCAATCCGTAACCAGATAAACTGGAGCCTCTCTCCTTCCCTGCGTTATGATATTCGCAACAGTACCAGTTCGGGTTATGATGATGAACGAATTGATAAACATTGGGGCCCGGCTATTAATAGCCGCATTTCCGCGGGAAACGAAAAACGCATATACATCAAATCCGGTTATGCACGCACATTTCGGGTACCCACTTTTGCGGACCTGTTTTATCAGGACGTTCGCATTGATGGGAATCCTGATTTGCTGCCCGAAAAAAGTATTCAAACCGAAGCGGGTGCAGGATTTGAGCTTTTCACTCCATTTTCCATGAGAATGGAAATCAGCACGTTTAAAAACAAAATCGACAATTTGATAGTCTGGCGTTTGGGGAGCTTTGAAGTATTCAGTCCATACAACACCCATGCAGAAATCTCTGGCACAGAATATCTGATTTCAATGGATACGCCCAATGACTGGTTTCATTTCAATATCAGCTACTCAGATCTGGACCCGTTCAACAAAAGCGACAATCTAACTACCCGCGATATGATCATCCCCTATCGTCCACAGAATACATTCAAAGGGACCCTTGCAGGTCATTTTTTCAATACGGAACTGGGTTTAGACTATCGTCAGGTAGGTAAGCGATTTGTGAATGAGGCCAATACCCGCTGGCTGGATTCTTATGAGGTGTGGGACCTGAATGGTTCCATAACCCGGCAAGTCTGTCAAACAACGCTGATACTCAAATTTTCTATTTACAATATATCCAATACCCGATATGAAACCATTCGGGACATGCCCATGCCCGGACGGGAATGGCGATTGGGTCTGGTAGTGAACTATTAATCTTTTACAAGGAGGGAACATGTATCCCAAAAGATGTCTGTTGTTTATGGTTCTGTTAATTTACGCTTGCGCATTTGCAGACATTCCGAGAACACTTTACACGCTGAACGAATCCGCTGAAACGGTATCAATCATGTCAATGGATGATTTCAGTATCAAGTCTAATATTGTGACAACCGGACAAATGCCAAATCAGCTAGTGGCATTTAATGATTTAATCTATATCGTCAATTCAGGCACTGATGATATTATGGTTATTGATCCGCAGCAAAATAACCAGGTCATCCAAACCATTGCACTAGCTGAGGGCAGTAATCCCTGGGCTATCGCGTTCCCGGATTCAGATAAAGCCTATGTTACAAACTATGTTGCCAACACGGTTTCTATTATCGATCTCTCAACCGGCTCGGTAACGGGTGAGATATCAGTGGGTGTAGCACCTGAAGGGATTCTTTGTAAAGACGGCAAGGCATTTGTGACCAATACCGGTTACGCCGGCTGGGGAATGCCATATGAACAATCTTCTGTTTCCATAATTGACTCGGAAAGTGACATGGTAATCCATACGGTAAACACACCTGTCAATGCACAGGATGTTGCAATAGCTCCGGATGGGCGATTGAATGTGGTATGCACCGGTGATTATGCAACGGTTTCCGGTTCTGTGGTGATTATTGACCTGCATACGGATGACAATCAAAACACCCCCGCCGCTGTGGATACGGTGGATTTTGGCTGGCATAACGCTGAACATACCACTCCCTTTACTCCCGGAGATATTGTGGTTACTGCTGATGGCAAAGGCTATTGCCCCGCCTGGGGCGATGGTGTGAATGGTTATATCTGTTCTTACGATGCCAATACCGGTATGGTTTTACATGATGCATCAAATCCCATTCTGGTTGGCCCCAACCTGCAACGCCTGTATTATGACAACTCGCTGGATGTGATATGGGTGCCTTTTATGAAAGAATGGGGTGGTGACGGTCATGTGCAAAAATTTGATGTACAACAGGATACTATCATCTGGGAATCTGATGTAATAGGCAATGGAACCAAAGACCTGGTCATTCTGGAAGCCATTGAGGGAGATCCTACCGGGATACAGCAACAGACCCAAACTCCATGTTCATTTGAGTTATCTCAAAACTATCCAAACCCCTTTAATCCGACCACCACAATCTGTTATTCCATATCGCAGCAATCAAAAGTAAAGTTATCTGTTTACAACAATATGGGACAGCGAATCAATACGCTGGTCCATCAAACGCAAGCCGCCGGTTCATACCAGATCGAGTGGAACGGTTGTGATGTAAACCAATCCCCCGTAGCAAGCGGAATCTATTATTACGAATTACATGTAGACAATATTAAAACAATGCGTAAAATGACATTGATACGCTAATATTTTATCACTCCGGGAAAAACACCCGGAGTGATTTTGATTTACCCAAAATCCACCAAAATAATTCTCTAATTCATTCATACATTATTCTTGAAATTTATTAAAGTTGCGTACCTGACGGCACGCTATATATATCATATTCAATTTCTACAAATATCTGGCCCCTTGCGGGGCCCAACATATACAGACTTGAACTGATCAACATGAATGGTTCAATTGTCCCGTTAGGGACAAAATCTTTGTAGAAATATAAAAGAGAGTATCAGCATGCCGTAGGTATGCAATAATATAATTTTCATAATTGGGTCTAATAAATTGGAAGAAAATTTCAATTCAATCCTTGCAATCCCCCCTTTTTCATCGTATTTTATTAATAATTCACCAACAACTACAATCAACATTCCCTCATAACAGGATATAATATGAAACAGCTCGGATATGTGGCCGCGTTTTTATTATTACTATCGCTTGGATTATGGTTTTCCGGACATACAGCATACATGGGTTATACACTGGTATTTATGTTTATATCAATGAGCCTTTATTTCAGGTCACATCCCGTGTTAAAAAATTTTACGTTTACCATATGGGTGCTCGTTTTTGTAACCGCATCCTTGGTGTGGCCGGGGCTGTTTGGAAACTGGTTCGGATTTAATTTGGGACTTTTGATTGTACCGCTGATCCAGATCATCATGTTTGGTATGGGTACGACTCTGAATGTTCAGGATTTTTCCCGTGTCATCAAAATGCCAATCCCGGTGTTTATCGGTCTGATTTTGCAATACAGTATTATGCCCCTGTTGGGCATATCAATCGCTTTGTTGTTCGGACTGGAACCGGAAATAGCTGCGGGTGTTGTATTGGTGGGTTCTTGTCCCGGAGGCGTAGCCTCGAATCTTATGGTATATATTGCCGGTGGTAATGTTGCCCTTTCTGTTACCATGACTTCCTTTTCAACGCTCTTGTCCCCCATTATGACCCCGTTTCTCATGAAAACCCTTGCCGGCAAAATGGTACCCATCAATTTTACCGCCATGATGCTTTCTATTTTGAATATGATCATCGTGCCCATTGTTGCAGGATTGATCGCCAACAAGATTTTATACAGTAAATCTAAAATCTATAATCGGGCGCTGCCGCTTGCTCTGATAGCATTGACCGGATTTGCGTTGTCATTGATCTGCATCTTTATAAATCCTGCCGTATTTGGAGTCATGCTGCCGCTGAAAAGCGGATTGATTCTGGGATTCGCGTTGATTGCCTCTACTGCCCTGCTCAAACTGATTATTGGGATCTGGCTCAAAGGTCCTTCAAACTGGATGGACCGGGCGCTGCCGTTCATCTCTATGCTGGGTATTTGTCTTATTATTGCCATCATTACCGCACGGTCCAGCGAAAAGCTAATGTCCGTGGGAATGTTGTTAATAGCTACATCCATCATTCATAATTTTATGGGCTATATTCTGGGATATTGGATTGCCCGTGCTGCCCGCCAGGATACTCAAACATGCCGCACCATTGCGTTTGAAGTGGGCATGCAGAACAGCGGAATGGCATCCGGTTTGGCAATGACCGTGCTCAACTCTGCCAACACCGCACTGGCTCCCGCCATCTGGGGCCCCTGGATGAATGCCACCGGCTCGATGCTGGCCAATTACTGGCAGAAAAAGAAAAAATAATCAAGCAGGAACTTTTTGCTCCATCTCAGGTATATACTAAATCAAAATTGCACTTTGGGGACAAACATGAACAAAATGCTTTATTTACAACTATTACTGGTTATCATTTCCTGCACAAACTATTCAGTTGATCCTGAAGAAATAGAAATATATAACTCCAGGGTTATGATGAATGATTCATTGAAAGCAGTGCTCTATTCCGACGCACAAAACCTCGCAATTGAACAAATGCAAAAAGATGAAAGGATTTATTATACCAATCCCTGGCTGGACGAAGAAGATGTACAAAAATATTACAAAGACTTTATCACAATATATACAACCCTGACAAATTCTAACACCAACTTTGGGAAATACAACCGTTATATGCATTTCCCTGACTCTAAATATCTGACACAAGGATTGATGGCTGTTGATACCAGCAAAACATGGGCCCAAAGCTGGTTAAACGGCAAACAGGAATCTGGAATAGAGTCAATAGATGCTATCATTAAACAATTTAATTTAAAGGTAGAGATTAGGCAATCCTGGTCTTCATCAAAGTATGATTTTTTTCTGCTGGCACATAAACCTATGAATTTGAATGTACCCATTCAACAATTGAAAAAAACAAATGAATTCATATATGTAGATAGAAACTATGCACATTCTATCATCCCTAATCCCAAATTGTTAAAGGATGGCAGTAGCAGGACATATCTTTTTACATACGGCTGGGGAGATTGTTTCTGTGGTTGTATTTTCAAACATTATTGGCAAGTAACTGTAAATAATAAAACGATTATTGATATTTATGAATATGGTGATCCAATTGGGTATGAACAGTATTTTTAGTCCTCATTTTCACATCCACAATTTATATTGATTCCAAAACATTTCCCCTTGCCTTTATAAAAATATTGACTATATTTAGTTATATATTATTCTCCACTACCTATACATATTCATATTATAACCATGCTGTAAAATCCTGTTTTCATATATATTAAAATTTAAGGAGAAGTGCATGAGTTTTAACAACAGTTCCACCCTTGACCGGCGGGCTTTTATGGGGCGTTGCGCTGGTTGTGCCGCATTCTGTGCGGCTGCTCCCCTGGCATCCTGTTCAAAAGAAAAAAAGAAAATCCATATTATCTATTCACTGCATGGACCGGTTCAGGAAAAACCGGATTGGCCCAATGTAGGATTTGATTTTAATCCCCACATGGAACGCATTACCGGTACGCTGCAAAAAGAGATACCCCATTTTGAATTTGTCTCATCCATGGCAAATGGCCCTGAGGAGGCGGAAAAACTGTTAAAAGCAGATGCAGACCAGGCTATTGACGGATATCTGGTCTATCAGATGAACTGTTGGAACAAGGTAGTGCAAACAATCGCCGCAAGCGGCAAACCTACATTGTATGCCGATTTCCAGTTTGGCGGCAGTGGCGGTTTTTTGATCTATTCCAGTCGATTCACGGAAAATGGAACCCCCAACCTCGGATTGGTAGCATCATCCGATATTAATGACCTGGTCAAAGCAGTAAAATGCTTTGGTAAAAGCACCTCTGAAAATTTTGCAGCTAATGTTACAAAAGTACGTGTCAAAAACACTAAAAAACCATCAGGCGCAGAATTTATAGACGATCCGTTAACCACTCTGGATACCAAAGATTGTATTGAACAACTACACGCATCGAAAATACTGGCCATCCGTAACCAGGAGTCAGGACCGGCAGACGCCATTATGGGCATTCCTATAGAACGCATTGCCTTTGCAGAAGTAAACAAAGCCTGGAAAAAAGCAGACCGGGATGAGGCGAAATCTGTGGCAGCACGCTGGATGAATAACGCGGAAAAGGTTATTGACGTACCGGAAAAAACCATTGTCAACTCGGCAGCATTCTACCTGGGTATGAAAGATGTATTGAAAAAGCACAACGCCAATGCCATTACTATCAACTGTCTTGGCGGATTTTATGGCGGTCACATTCATGCGTATCCCTGCCTCGGGTTCCATGAACTAAACAATGAAGGTTTGATTGGTGCATGCGAGTGTGATACCAGTTCTACAGCAACTATGGTTGCCTTTACAACAATGACTAAAGGCAGACCCGGATACATCTCTGATCCGGTAATTGACACAGCCAAAGGTCAGATTATATACGCGCACTGCGTTGCCTCAAACAAGGTGTTCGGCCCGGATGGCAGTACCAATCCTTACAGCATCATGACACATTCCGAGGACCGGCAAGGTGCATGTGTTAGGTCTGTATTACCCACCGGCTATTTGACTACAACACTGGAGCTTATACCTGAACGCAAAGAGATATCCTTGCACCAGGCTGTTGCAGTAGACAACGATCCCGATGACCGCGCCTGCCGCACAAAACTTTGCGCCGAACCGGTTGGAGATATCGACAAGCTCGTGACAAACTGGGGCGATTGGAGCTGGCACCGTGTAACTTATTACGGTGATCTAAAAGAGCAGGCTTATGCACTGGCCGATCAGGTAGGTTGGAAAGTAGTAGAAGAAGTATAACATCCCCAAATGCCACAGGTAGTTTTCAGATTAAATTCAAACAAAAAGCAGGAAATTTCCTGCTTTTTGTTTTCATCAACCGGTAATTATTCAAGTTAATACCATGAACTGTTTGAAATCAGAAAATGTTTATTTAATCCATCAGCCATGAATGGGAATGCCATGAAGAACAAAATCATAACTGCAATGTTGCTAATTTTTTTCATAATTCTTGTAAATTGTACAAACAACAAAAAAACCGCAATTCCCTATAGCCAGGCGTTAAATGATGCGGTAATCGTTGTTGAAAATCCTGATAATATTCTGGATGGATCTCTGATCATTGGCAACGGAGACATTAATGCTCTCGTTTATTCAGACAGCGCGTCTATTCTCATGAACCTCACCAAAAACGATGTGTGGGACGCCCGTGTAGAATCAGAAAACGATCCCCCCATACCAACACTCGATCTCATCAAAAAGCTGGGAAAATCTGAAACCGGTTTTCCCATTAAAAATGTCAACCGGGCCGCAGTGCTTCCAGAAGGCACCACCTGGCCACATGAAGACAGCTATCATACAAACGCTTATCCTTGTCCCCGCCAATGCGCGCGTGTTATTCTCACACCAGACAATGCAACAGGTAATCTGCATGCAGGTGGAGATCTGGATATCCGAAAAGCAAGGGTCAGGATGGTTGATATGGATATTGAAACATTGGCAGAGGTGCGGGCACTTGCACAACGCAATGTTTTTCTCATAAATGGCGAGGGCAGTATTAAACTTGAAGCAATCAAATCAAAAGGGCTCCCTCCCGCCGAATCCGGAACAACTGATGGCGTTATATGGCTTACCCAGAGCATTCCCGGAGATCTGGACTGGCCCGGCATGCAGTTCGCAGTTGCGGCGGCATCTTCTCCATCACAAAAAACAGTTTCTATTGTGACTTCTATAGAATCAGAAAATTACCTGCAGGACGCGATCTCGCTTGCCTTGCAGACACTAGAGATGAATAGCAAAAAACTGATAAAAGAGCATGAACAAATTTGGGATACATTCTGGTCCGCAAGTGGTATCAAAATTCAAAACACGTTGTTACAGGATACCTGGTACCGTTCTCTCTATTTTCTGCGTTGTGTCAGCAAACCCGGGGTCCAGTCCACCGGTCTGTTTGCCGGCCTAATCAACGATACCCCTGCATGGCATGGTGATTACCATACCAACTATAACATACAACAGACCTACTGGGCAGCCTTTGCCGCCAACCACACAGAATTATGCGAACCCTATGACCGCCTCATGTTCGAATATCTGAATCGCGCAAAATGGCTCGCAAAACAGGTTTATGACATGAACGGTGCATATTATCCCCATGTTTTGTATGCTTATGAACCTCCGAATCCAGAATTGTGCAAAAGCCGTAACGGCAGACAATACATTCATCACACCTGGGGCATGACCATTGGTGTGACGGGATTCAGTGTACAGCCTATGTGGTGGCATTACAAATATGATCCTGACATTGAGCGATTGAAAAACATGGTCTATCCCGTAATACGAGAAACTGCCCTGTTTTACGCGGATTTTATTGACCAGTGCCCGGGTGATGAAACTATCGAACTGGGGCCATCAGTCTCACCAGAACATCATGGATGGACAAAGCACCTCGAGTTTAATTACAACTGCGCTTTTGATATTGCCATTGTTCGCTACACATTAAACGCTGCAATCGAAGGTGCAGAAATCCTGAATACAGATATTGATATGGTAAAACGGTTAAAACACTGTATTGAACGCTTGCCGGATTACCCGCTATATGGTAATGATAATCCAATAATTGTTGATGTTAAAAATGCCAAACCTATTCTTTACAATATGCCCGTACCGACAACACCGGTATTTCCATGTGATGTTGTCAACTGGTGGTCACCTGAAAGTGAAAAACAGTTATTCAAACGGACTTTGCAAGAACTGGAATGGAACGGAAACAATGCCACAATAATGCTGGCCGTGACAAGGGCACGGCTCGGTATGTATGACACGGAAAAATGGCTAAATGATGAAATACTGGCCCGTTACAGACCCAACGGAACCATGAGCCTGAACCGGCTGGTACCGCAACGACGTTTTAACGATTATGGCCATTACACTGAGCAATTTGGCACCGGTATAGCAATATCCGAACTGCTGCTGCAAAGCGTAGGGGACATCATCCGCGTGTTCCCGGCACTGCCCAATGACCAGTCCGCATCTTTTACAAATTTACGCGCACAAGGCGGTTTTCTGGTATCGGCAGAAAAAAACGATAAAGTAGATAAAATCAAAATCACTTCGCTATATGGCGGTACATTAAAACTTGAAAGCCCGTGGAGCAAGATACAAATCCGTTCAAATTTGAAAGACAATTCAGGCACATACGAACCTGATGAAAAGGGTATCATAACAATTAAAACAAACAAAGGTGAAAGTCTGGACTGTATTCAAGGCTAATTTCTTTATGAATAGATACCTGCTATTGAGTGTAAATATAGAGAAATACTGATCAGAACATGAAAAAAGGAGTAAACATGTCTGAATCAAAAAAACATAAATCAGAGTTGGTAACACCTATACAGCTCACAAAAAATATCCGGAGCATTTGCCTTTTAACCTTTACCCTACTCTGGGCTATTGCCTTACTATTATGGTGGCAAACCTCCTGGGATAAATCTATTCTGTTTGCTCTCAATAGCACGAATTTTGATCCTTTCATTCTAATATTGGCCCAGTTTTTCTCCCGTCATGGCATGCAAATGGTTATATTGATATATTTATATCATATACTGTCCGAAATTAAAACAAACAATCTCGGTGACAGACGCCTGATTTTTTTGTTAATCATTTTCTCTTTTGCCATATCCGGTATTGGCGGTGATTTATTGAAACAAGTATTTGATCGTGCACGTCCTATTGCGTTGTATGCGGACCAAATCGCTTGTTACACAAGTGCAGGCTCGCCCGCGTTTCCATCAGGACATGCAACAAAAATAACTGCACTGGTACTGCCCTTTTTATTCTTTTTCCCAAACACAAAATCCGTTTACAGGATGAGCAAGTATATGCTCATTATCATTGCATTGTTTGTATGTCTTGCCCGTATTATATTAGGAGCACACTATCCCAGCGATGTAATTGCCGGTATTGGATTGGCATTTCTGGGCTTGCCTGTTGCAGTATTACTAACGAATCTATTGTCCTCAAAAACACAAATGACAACTGAATTATTAGACAAGGCCATGAAAAAATGGATTTTTGTCTATATTGGGCTGGGAATCATTCTTTTCATGTTATAATATTTTTTGTACCTTTGGTTGTATAAATTATCAAGAGGAATGTCTAAATGCTAATGAAAACCCAATCCACAATTTTAGTAATCATTACAATAATTGCATTTACCGGTTGTACTAATTCAGATAAGCAATATCCTGTTTCTCCATACAGTGTATTCCGACTTGAGCCAGGTGAAGGAAATCCTCGTAACAGCGAAGGCGATTTTTTCACCCTGAATGACGGACGTATCCTGTTTGTGTATACCCATTTTAATGGCGGTGCAGGTGATCACGCATCAGCACATCTTGCGGGTCGCTTTTCAAATGATGATGGAAAAACCTGGAGCGATAAAGATCTGATGATTGTTCCCAATGAAGGCGATTTCAACATCATGTCCGTTTCACTGTTGCGCTTGCAAAATGGCAACATTGCACTTTTTTATCTGGTCAAAAATTCACATACCGATTGCAGTCCGCATATGCGTATATCAACAGATGAAGCCAAAACCTGGAGTGATCCTGTACGCTGTGTGACCGACAGCAGCGGGTATTTTATCCTGAATAATGATCGGGCGGTCCAACTCTCAACCGGCCGTATTATACTACCTCTGGCAATGCACAATCACCCTGCCTGGCCCGAAGGAAGAGATTCGAATGGCGTCATCTTGAGCTATATCTCAGATGATGATGGTAAAACCTGGCATCGCAGTGTGGATGCTCAAAAAGCATACGATGAAAACCATAACCGTGTACTGGTACAGGAACCCGGTATTGTAGAACTGGCAGACGGAAAACTTTACATGTTTTGCCGTACCAATGTAGGATGTCAGTATGTCTCCTGGTCAAAGGACCAGGGAGAGCATTGGACGCCTCTGCAAGCATCAAACATCATGTCTCCCAGATCACCGGCATCAATTGAACGTATACCCGGTACGAAAGAACTGTTAATGGTTTGGAATAATCACGAAAACATTCCTCCCGAGTTGGAGCAAAAACGCACTCCCTTTACAATTGCAATATCAAAAGATGAAGGCAGATCCTGGGAAAACAAGCAAAATATAGAGACCAATCCCAATGGATGGTACTGTTATACTGCAATTCATTTTACTAAAGACCATATTCTATTGGGACATTGTGGCGGTGATCGTCGATACAATAATGGGCTTGCGGTAACACAGATTACTCGTCTGCCGATTGCTAAAGTAATCGGAGCGGCTGGAAAATTATGACAAAAAAAGAAATCATTTCAAAAGCATACGAGACTTTTAATACATTTGATTACCCGCTCCATTTTGTAAATACCCAGAATAGTCTCGAATGTGAAGATCATGAGCAAACCCTGCAATCCTGTGAATTACATGATATTGGTCCCGAGCAGGTTGGTCACATGGGCTGGAGTCCCTTACCCTATCTGCTTCCCGAAGCGTTGGGCTACCTGATGCCGCGATTAATAGAAATGGCCCTGAACAATATGCCCAACAAGGATGGAGATCCATTTGTCATTGATCTAATTCGTGTTATGAGTTCAATGCCAGTAGAAAATTTCAATCCGTTTTCAACAGAACAAAAATTATTTATTAAAAATGTATTGATTGACATCCAGAAAAGTATGATGGATATCATTGAAATTGAAGGATACCATAAAGAACTGGAGCAATTGATTCATTTCTTTTCAAAATAACCACGGTAACATACTCTCACTTCTACAAAATGAACCAAATTCAGGAATATGTATAACTCATTTCAGGTTGTAATTTTCTTGAATAAAAAATCATTTTAAAAAGTGAGGGTTTCGATTGACAAACCTGATCAAAGTTTTTCCGAATAAAGACAAGCTCTCCTTATCTCAAAGCAGTTTACTTCGCTATATTTCTTTTTCAGCGCTATATGTTGCCCAGGGACTACCGGAAGGCTTTATGCTGGTTGCACTTCCCGCCTGGATGGCAAAAAATGGCCTCACTCCTGCTCAAATTGGTGGAGTTTTGGGTATATATTCACTTCCATGGAGTTTCAAACTTGTATATGGCCCCTTGATAGATCGTTATACCTATCTCGCAATGGGGAGAAGAAGACCCTGGATTCTAGTGGGACAAATGGGATTATTTCTCAGCTTTTTCATGATGTCATTCATTCCAGATCCATTAAACAATCTGGTACTTTTGAGTACTTTGGCGTTCATGGTTAGTATATTTGCTTCTTTACAGGATGTATCTGTCGACAGTCTTGCAATTGATATTCTGCCAGAAAATGAACAAGCCAGAGCAAACGGACTCATGTGGGGATCAAAAACAATAGGCAGGGCTATATCGATTTCATTAGGGAGCTTTATTATAAATAAATTTGCATTCAGCCAGGCCATTCTCTTTTTTTCTATGGGGATATTAATAATCCTGTTAATACCACTATTATTACGTGAACGTCCGGAAGAAAAGCTTTTTCCCTGGGCAAAGGGTCATGCTTCGAGTTTAACGTTGAACCTTCAGGTACATGACTGGAAATCCATTTTCAAAAATCTGATCCGGGTCTTTTTCCTTCCGTCAAGTCTACTTATGGGGATTGGTGTTTTTATTGTCATGATAGGACGAGGTATCCTGACAACCACCCTTCCCGTATTTACCGTTCAGGAACTTGGATGGACGGATTCAGAATTTTCAAACATAATGGCTACATCAGGTTTGGTTGCGGGATTGATAGGGATGTTTATTGGGGGGGCATTGATTGATTTTATCGGGAAATTACGGACATTAAAAAGTGTACTGGTCCTATTGATTTTATGGATTACAGCCATGTCAATATTACCACAATATTGGAATCAGTCTGTTTTTGTTACCGGATTTATTATAGGATTTTTTATCCTCTTTACTCAATTTACAATATCTATTTTTGCTACTGCTATGCAGCTCTGTTGGAAAAAAGTTGCAGCGACACAATTTACATTGTACATGATGCTTGCAAACCTCGGCATGTCTGCGGGAGCTGCTCTGGTGGGTTTACTCACACAATGGTTCAACTATCAGGTAATTATTGCAACATTTGCAGTGGGAGCCTTGATAATGCTTGTATTGATCCAGTACGTAAATATGGAAAAACATCAAACCAAAATCATTTCATTCGAAAATTAATATTTTATTAACTGAAAGAGGCTGAAAGTTATCTTATCAGCCTCTTTTAATGATTATTTGACATATAACAGTTTTATAGTTCTTGTAAAAGAATCTGTTTTTAGACGTCCGAAATAAACGCCCGTAGGTACCGCAACTCCTTCTTCATCCCTGCTGTTCCATAACAACTTGAAAGTTCCAGCAGTTTGTTTTGCATCAACAAGTGTAATGACAGGATTACCCAAAATATCATAAATTATCAATTCTACATTACTGTTTTGACGGAGGGTATATTCGATTGTTGTTAAAGGATTAAAAGGATTTGGATAGTTTTGGAACATCCGGGAATGAGAGGGTATTGCCTGATCACGATTCATACCTGTTTCCAGCTCTATATCCAAAGCGATCAATAAATCGTTTGATGTTAAAAGTATTTCATCGTTAACATCTTTATCAATATTGGCAGCCACCAAAGCCGAGGCTTCAGTATCAAATTCAGTCTCCCATAACAGATTATTTTGACAATTCACAATACGTAAATATTGTTTTGGGAAATCAGGTTCATACCATTTCATTGATGTCATAATAAATTCATCAATTCCATCCCCGTTTACATCCCCCACATCTGCGGCACCGGCTTCATCTCGTGTCCAGAGAATTTCCCCATTAGCGCCTTGAACCAGTGAACAATTGCCAACCCAGGGATTTACAATCAGTAATTCTGACAACTCGTTATTATCTGGATTACATCGGGTTAGATTCTCTCCCACACCGGTTGTATTGATCCAAGCGTAACTTCCATCTTCATTATAACAATAGGTATTACCCATCACAGAGGTTATTTCAAAAGCGCCGTCATTATCAACATCAGCAATGATCACATCTCTGCCATAATAACTTCCACTGCGAGACCAATGAATGGTATTTGTAGCGCCATCAATCAAATACACCTTGTTATCATAGCTGGTAACTGCAACTTCCATATCCCCATCATTATTCATATCCTTTGCATCAATTCCAAAAGCAATACCTCTGCCTAAATTTGTTTTCCAAATTCGGGAACCATCTCTACCATCAAACAAAACGACCTCTCCGCCGCCATGGGAGTATTTACCAATTGATGCTGCAATGTCTTTATGACCATCTCCATTAATATCACCATAAGCAAAATCGGTTACCTCACAATAATCTCCTGTAGCGGGATTGTCCCATTTCATAGTACCATTGCCATTAAATGCATAAATTCTGACATTATCGCAAGTAACTTTACCTCCGGCAATAACATCCAAAACACCATCACCATCCAAATCTACAATATCCACATTTACATATTCAACCGTTTCAGGAAGCTGATAGTGCCAAAGCTCATTACCGTTAAAACCATTCACGATAATTACCGTCCCCCCGATTGTTCCAATTGCGACATCCGCATAACCATCATTATTTAAATCACCAGCAGCATACCCATCTTCCCAGTGATCCAGCCATTTAATTTCAGCCGGGGCCTGAAAACTCCATTTTAATTGATAATCATCAATTGCAGAGAATTTCAAACCCATCATTTTATCCGCTGCAAACAGCAGGATGAAAATGAAAAAAATCCGGAATTTCATCAAAGAACAAAACATGTTATCCCTCCTTTTAATTAATAAATTATAATTCAAGGGACCTGTCAGTTCAGTACAATTTGCTATACCGTTCCAAATAATTTTAATTTTTTAAATATTGTAACCAAGTTTCAGACGTTGTCAGGACAAGCTTTGCTTGATGGTGTCATTGAAGGATTGTCAGATGAAGAGATTAATTTAAATATTTTCTATATGCGGAATCATTTATATTTATAACAATGTCACAAAAATCAAAATTTCCAAATCCAGCTTTATAGAAACAACAAAGTTGGAATTTGTTGAACTTTTTAATTATTTTCTATATTCTATATGATAAAAAAGGATAGATATTATGATATATAATGCACACAAAGAATTTATCTTTCAATCGTCACAAAAGTTTGAAATATGTCATGCGTCTACCCTGCTGGTTTTATCAGATGAAAGCATTCTTGCGGCCTGGTTTGGAGGCAGCAGAGAAGGCGCATCGGATGTGGCAATTTATCTATCCCATTATCATAACAACCAATGGTCCGTCCCTGATAAAATTGCGGACCAGGATGGGATCCCTCATTGGAATCCCGTTCTGTTCCAGGAACCAGATGGAAAAATCTGGTTATTCTACAAGATGGGTCACAGTATACCGGATTGGCAAACCTTATTCATTACCTCTATGGATGATGGTAAAACATGGAGCGCACCTGCCGAACTGGTACCCGGAGATTCTGGCGGCCGGGGACCCGTTAGAAACAAACCCATAATTCTTTCAAATGGTAATTGGCTGGCACCGGCATCAACTGAAAAAGGTGACTGGCAGGCATTTACAGATATCTCTAAAGATAGGGGAAAAACATGGATAAAAAGCCAGATACTGAGTATTGATACCCAACCTCAAATAATTCCTCAGGATAAAGCATTCCCCGTACCGGACCTGTCCTACCAGGGCAAAGGTGTTATTCAACCAACAGTATGGGAATCACAACCCGGACTTGTACACATGCTGCTTCGTTCTACAATGGGGAGAATCTATCGCAGTGATTCAAAAGATTATGGAAACACATGGTGCTCTGCATATCCTATAGACCTGCCCAACAACAATAGTGGTATTGATTTAACCCGAATGGATGACGGCACCCTGGTACTGATCTGCAATCCTATAGCAGAAAACTGGGGAAAACGGACACCATTGGTAATTTATACTTCAAATGACAATGGATTTACCTGGAATGACGAATATATTCTTGAAGATCAGGAAGGAGAATATTCGTACCCCGCAATAGTTTCCCGCAAAAATAATATTTTTCTCACCTATACCTGGAAGAGGCAACGCATTGCCTTTTGGCGGTTATCACTCTAATTTTAACAATATACCATCTAACAAAATTTGTAAAAATATTAACGATTTACCGGTTATTTATTGGGTTGATTTTTTTAAATAAAATGATTATTTAAAAAACTAGAGTATTTTACAATTATTAACAATTACTGGAAATCGATTTATGAAGGGTTTAAAAAAAAGAATTCAAAAAGGGGATACGGTTTTCGGCTGTTGGTTAAACCTGGGATCCTCAGTTTCCGCAGAGATTGTAGGCATGTCCGGATTTGACTGGGTGCTGGTGGATTTTGAGCATGGCTCCGGTTCTGAACATGAAGTTATGCTTCAACTTCAGGCTCTCGAACATACCAAAACCACACCTATCGTCAGGGTGGAATCTTTTGAACGTCAGCGGATACATCGTGTATTGGATTTTGGTGCATCCGGTGTTATGGTTCCCCGTATAGACACAGCTGCTGAAGCAGAATTGGCTGCAAAAGCCTTGCGTTATCAACCGGAAGGCCTGCGCGGTGTTGCCAAAATGGTCCGTGCTACACAATATGGTGCAAATTTCCAGGATTATTTTGACAGCAATAAAGATGAGCTGCTAGGCGTTATTCAGATAGAAACTGCGGAATCGTTAAACCATCTTGATGAAATAGCTGCCATTGATGGCGTGGATGTCCTTTTTATTGGGCCGATGGACCTCTCTACTGCTTTAGGTATTCAGGCACAATGGGAACACCCGGAATTTATTCAGGCAATTGAAAAAACAGCCAAAGCAGCATTGAATGCAGGCAAAGCTGCCGGTATCCTGCTGCCGAATCCTGATGAATTCCAAAAATATTTTGATCTGGGCTACCGGTTTATAGCAGCCGGATCTGATTTGGGCTTTATTAACAATGGTGCACAAAATATGTATAAAACACTGGTACAAAAGTTATAATCAATAATCATATTAATACAAGGTGAAAACATGGAAAAAATTGGATTTATAGGTTTAGGCATCATGGGAAAACCCATGTCTATCAATTTGATCAAAGCAGGATATGACCTGGTTGTTTTGGATATTAATAAAGATTCAGTTAAAGAAGTGGTTGCGGAAGGCGCAAAAAGTGCAGATACTGCCAAACAAGTTGCAGAACTGTGTGATATTGTCATTACCATGCTGCCGGATTCTCCGGATGTTGAAGCTGTGGTTTTTGGTCAGGACGGTGTTGCTGATGGTATTAAAGCGGGCTCTCTATTTATCGACATGTCTACAATTGCCCCGGTAACCTCTCAAAATGTGGCAAAAAAACTCAAAGACAAAGATGTGGAGGCGCTTGATGCCCCGGTTTCGGGTGGAGAAGTTGGCGCAATCAATGGCGCGCTCTCTATCATGGTGGGCGGTCCGGAATCTGCTTTCAAACGTGCTATGCCGTTGTTTGAGGTTATGGGTAAAAATACCGTGCTCATTGGTGATGCAGGGGCAGGACAAGTTACCAAAGCCAGCAATCAGATCATTGTAGGCATGACCATTCAGGCTGTTGCCGAAGCCATGAACCTGGCGAAGAAATCCGGCGTTGACCTGGTCAAGGTCCGTGAAGCTTTACTGGGTGGATTTGCACAGAGCCGTATTCTGGATTTGCATGGCCAGCGTATCATTGATAATAATTATAAACCGGGTTTCAAAGTCAAACTGCACCGTAAAGATATGAACATTGCACTGCAAACCGGTCGCGAGTTATCCGTTCCGCTTCCCGGCAGTGCATTGGTAGCTAGTCAAATGGATGCTATTCTTGCCCGTGGTGACGGTGAGTTGGACCACTCTGCCCTTGCCCTGTTGCTGGGTCAACTGGCAGGACTTGAATAAACCCACATGAATAATAACGATCAGGATCGTGGTTTAAACCGGTCCTGATATATATACAAGGAGTAGAAAGTGAAAATAACCAAAGTTGAAGCATTTCTCATGTCATATGCAATGCCTGAACCCATTGTAATGCCGTTTTATGGTGGTGAGCGTACTATCCTTAAACGTGACGCCATGCTCATACGAGTTACTGCAGATAATGGATTAAAAGGTTTTGCACCGGGTCCCGCACATGTTCCGGGACAAAAAGACATTAACGAAAAAATAGCTCCCATGCTTGCCGGCAGAGAGGTATCGGATATTATTAAAAATCCACCGGACCTGGATTACCAGACACGCAAAAACTATGATGCGGTAGAGTTTGCTATACTGGATCTATTAGCCAAATATGAAAATGCACCCTTGTCCGAATATCTGGGTGGGCGCAAGCGCGACCGGGTCAAGCTCTATGGCAGTGCCGGCATGTACATGAGTCCTGAAGGCTATGCTGAAGAATCAGCAGCCATTACAGATATGGGATTTACGGCTTATAAAATGCGCCCGGCGTTAGGTCCCGAAGGGGATTTAAAAACTGTTGAATTGATGCGCAAAGCAATGGGCCCGGACAAGGGCATAATGATCGATGCTCATGCCTGGTGGCGTATGGGTGACTTGAATTATTCTTACGAAACCATTATCCAGCTTTGTAAAGACATGGCCGTATATAATCCATACTGGCTCGAAGAACCCCTGCCGCCGGATGATCATGACATTTATCGCAAAATCACTGCTGAAAAGCTCGTCCCCATTGCTTCCGGTGAGCATGAACAAACCGATGCAGGATTTATGGACCTGATTACAACCGGTGCTGTAGATTTTGTGCAAATGGATGCTTTTTGCCAGGGCGGACTCAAATCCGCTAAAAAGATATTCCAGGGCGTTCAGGACCATGGATTGAAATTCGCTTATCACAGTTGGGGCACAACCCTTGAAGTACTGGTTGCAGGTCACCTCGGTATCTGCTGGCCGGAATCTACCGTTGAATGGCTTGAATTCCCCTGCTATTCCAACGACGGCAAACCGGGCATGTATCCGTTCCCGTTGGCTGACGAGATCCTTGCTGAACCGCTGACCATTGAAAACGGCAACCTGGTTGTACCGGACACTGCCGGTATTGGTTTAAAAGTGGATGAATCCGTAATCGAAAAATACCCATTCATACCCGGACCCTGGTCCATATTCAAAATTGATTCACCAGCCGAAACAATTGCTGTCACCGGAGATCACAGTATAAAATGGATTGACGAAAAGGAAAAATAATGGACCCACTACTCCTCTTGCTCATTGGAATGCTGATCGTATTGGGAGGGATTCTATTACTCAAGCTTCACCCCTTCCTCGCTTTACTTTTGGGTGCACTCGTTGTGGGAGGGCTTACCCCCCAGGCGAATCTTGAAACATACGCAAAATCGAAAAACTTTACTGCTGCCGAAACCCAAACGCTTACCCAGCAGTCGTTGGGACGCAAGGTAGCTGCAGAATTCGGAAGGACGTGCGGTAAGATAGGTATACTAATCGCACTGGCTGCACTTATTGGTAAATGTTTACTGGATAGCGGCGCCGCGGAAAAGATTGTTCGTTCTGCACTCAAGCTGTTTGGAGAAAAACGATCGCCCTATGCATTCCTGACAAGTGGGTTCCTTTTAGCAATACCTGTTTATTTTGATACGGTGTTTTATTTAATGATTCCCCTGGCAAAAACCATGGGCATGAAGACCAAAAAGAATTATGTCTTGTATGTCATGGCCATTATCGCCGGGGGTACCATGGCCCACTCGTTAGTCCCCCCAACTCCCGGCCCCTTGTTCGTTGCCGGGGAACTGGGTGTATCCATTGGATTAATGATGATAGGGGGCCTTGTGGTGGGACTTTTCACTTCATCATCTGGATACCTCTATGCCAAATGGGCAAACCGCAAATGGCCCATGGCGGTGCGTGAGACCTCGGATATTTCGCTGGACGAGCTGCAAAAGTTGTCTAACAAAAAAGAATCTGATTTGCCATCTTTGGGAGCATCTCTACTGCCCATTATTCTGCCTATAGTATTAATTGCCGGAAATACTATTTTCGCAACCACATGGGGAATTCAGGCCCCGGAGTCCTTGAACATTCTGCAAATAGGCATTTTGGCTTTTTTCGGATGGACGGGTGATCCCAATATTGCGCTGGCAATCTCGGCAGGATTCGGATTATTGCTTCTGGTACGGGTGTACAAGGGACAAAAAGACAAAATGTCTCATGCGGTTCAAGCCGCATTGTCGAGTGCAGGACTCATCATTCTGATCACCTCAGCCGGTGGTGCATTTGGTGCGATTTTGCAGCAAACCGGCATTGGTCCCCGCATTCAGGATCTATCGTCCAATTATCATGTTTTTGCATTGCCGCTGGCATTTGTAGTAACCGCGCTTGTGCGTACGGCGCAGGGTTCCGCGACCGTTGCCATGATCACAGCAGTGGGCATTCTAAGCAGTCTCGCCGCCGCAGGAACGCTGGCCTTTCATCCGGTTTATCTTGCACTGGCAATTGGCTGCGGCTCCAAACCCTTTCCATGGATGAACGACAGCGGATTCTGGATTTTCTGTAAAATGAGCGGATTTACCGAAGCGGAAAACATAAAATATTTTTCTGTAACCCTGACCATTATGGGAATTGTGGGACTGGTGGTTGTATCTATTCTGGCAAAACTATTTCCACTGATATAAGCTATCAACCGGATTTTGGGAGACGTTATGAAAATTAAAGACATGCGCATACACTCTATCGCCATTGCAGATCCACCCCTGCGAAGTTCGTACGGTCTGCATTCACCCTATGCCCTGCGAACCATTATCGAGCTGGAAAGTGATGACGGGATCATCGGTATTAACGAGACCTATGGCGGCGAAGGTCCTGCACAGGCACTGCTGGCTTTGAAACCGCAGATCATTGGCGCCAATCCCTACAAACTCACCGGCATCCTCTCCCCCATGCTGGAAAGCGGCGAAGGCGGTATGGAACGTTCACAGACGTTTCTGGTGCCGGGTGAAAATCCGCAGGATGTCTATACCCGCACCTACGCAGCCATCGAAGTTGCGTGTCTCGATCTCATTGGCAAGTCCGTGGGAGTACCGGTGTGCGATCTGATTGGTGGTCGTGTCAGGGACGAGGTACCCTTTTCCGCATATCCCTTTTACAAGCATGCGGGTGGTGGCGGAGAAGGCGACGATGTGCGCGAGGACGAGTACGGAGAGGCCCTCTCCCCCGAATCCCTGGTGAAACAGGTAAATCAGATGATCAGCAAATACGGATTCGGCTCGGTAAAATTCAAGGGGGGCGTTCTGGACCCGGAGATTGAAGTGGAAACCGTTAAACAAATGTATATAGAATTCGGACCGGATGTGCCCCTGCGCATCGATCCCAACTCGGCATGGACCGTGGAAACATCTGTCAAGGTCGGCAAAGCGTTGGCAAAGGAGCTTTCGAGCGGCGGTTATCTTGAAGATCCCACTGCTGGACTCGAAAACATGGCTGCGGTACGCAAACAGCTTTTGGAAGCGGGCATTGATGTGCCACTGGCGAGCAATGTGGCAACAACGTCATTTAAACACCTGCCCCGCTCTATCGAACTGGACGCAGTACAGATCATTCTATGCGATCACCATTACTGGGGTGGTATGCGCCAGGTACAGCATCTAGCCAAACTGGCACAGACTTTCGGCATCGGTTTGTCCATGCACTCTAACAGCCATTTGGGTGTTTCACTCATGGGAATGGCACATGTGGCTTCTGCCACACCGCACCTGACCTATGCGTGCGACACGCACTATCCCTGGCAGTCCGCAAAGGACGAGGTGGTTGAAGGCGGACGCGTACCGATTATAGGGGGCTGTGTGAAAATCCCGGATAAACCCGGACTCGGTGTAACGCTGGACTATGATCAACTTGCCCGCGGTGTTGAGCGATATAATAAAGTACCGTACCGCAAACGCGACGATGAAGCTGAAATGCGTAAACACATCGATCCCAACTGGAAACGCGTGTTGCCGAGGTGGTAGGATTTTTTACAATCTTGTAAATCTTGCACCTCCCGGAGATTGTTGAAAAAGGCAATATTCTTGTAAAAATCAATAATTCTCCGTCCCAAATTCGATTTGGGACGAAAATATGGTGCGAAGCTCTGCTTCACAAGCATCTGTATATTAAAAAACTATGCGTTGTGAAACTCTCTCCAAGCACAGCTTGGAACCAACTTTCCTTGCCAAATAAAATTTGGCAAGGAGATTCTATGTTTTTTAATAGTCAACCAATGTCTTGGGATTTACGGGTGGTGGGAAATATTGTTTAAAATTCGAATTTGAATCTAAAGTTTTACATTTACATCCACACCTATAAAATCCCGGAGACGAGGTCTGATCAACCAGTTTGCTACTCTTTGTTTAAACGCAGAGAACGCAGAGGAATGTTATCACATTTTCACTAATACCTCTGCGTTCTTGGCGACCTCTGCGTTTTTATCAAAATTTAATCTTCCCACATATTTCTTGTCCATAGCCTGATCTTTACATCCTTATGCGGATATTACACCTCCCGGAGGTCTGGCACCTCCGGGAGGTGATGACAACCTCTGCGTTGTTAAAAATTTTTATCCTTACACATATTTCTGGTCCAAGAAATCCTTTGGATTTTCAAATACCAACTCCTATCTTTCATCATTCCGATTCACTATTGAGTTCATAATATATGGTAGAAAGGAACAATGATGCGATTCAGGTTCTATATTTTGTTCGTTATACTGCTTACCCATACCCTGTATGCAGGTATATTTGATAGTAAAATATTATGTCAATTTGAACAAGCATATGTAACCACAAATGGCAATACACTCCATGTTGAAACCGGTCAGGTTTCGAGGGATTGGGAATGGACTGGGAACGGGCTGGTCACAACAAGTTTTAAAAATATGATTACCGGAACCGAATGGATTAAAGACAGTCCTGACTATAACTGTGACTGGAATTTTCCCGGATTAATTGACAACCATACTACTGCTGAATTGGATAACATATGCGCTGAACCTGTACGGTTCGATCCCTATACTTCAGACCATATCAAAGTAGTGCTTGAAATTAAGTACCCTGCTCCCAATCTGCAACTGAAATATGAAATCAGTGTATACCCGAATTCTCCCGGCATACGTACCCAGATTTTTGTAAAAAGATTATCAGATTACACTCCACCGGAATCGAACGAATCCAATAATGCACGGGTTGAGTATTTACCAGTGAAAACGAATGACGTTAACCGTCGCGTCATTGGCTATTATAATGAGACCCAGAGAAGAAACAAAAGAGAAACCGAGATTCTCAGAGAAGAATTGATAGAATCCTCATTACAGGATACGGAGAAATATGACTGGGCCAGTTTGATATGGCTTGAAAATGGTGTAGAAGGCGTGGGGATTGTCAAAGAATCTCACAAATGTGTGAATCAGCAGGGATTAAATACCGGTTATTTTACGGTTGGGCACGCGGGATTGGTCTCTACCGGCTTGAGTTTAACAGAAAAAGACATATTATTTGAACGATACAGGCCTGCATGGGCAAGCTGGAGTATTGCATACCAAAATGGAGACACCGGCAGAGAACTGGCACTTAAAACATTTGACCGGGACCGGTACCCCATAGATCCGGTTCGAGATATCTATATTCTGGCAAACACCTGGGGCAGTTCGGATAACAAACAATCCGCTCAAAGCCGGGCATCCGAGGAAAATGTAATCAAGGAAATAAAAAGCCAGGCGGATTTGGGTATTGATGTGCAGCAGGTTGATGATGGCTGGCAGGGTAGTGATTATGACAGTTGGAAACCGGTTGAGGAACGGTACCCCAATGGTTGGGGCAAAATTCGACAGACAGCCAGGGAAAACAATGTTATATTGGGATTATGGGCAGCCGGAGAAAGAATCTCATTGGAAGACTTAAAATTCAATTTTGATCAGGGTGGATTCAACTATTATAAACTGGATTTTATCAATCTTAAAAACTATGATGAAATGGAAGAACTGATCACCAAAGTCCATCAATTCACAGAATATACCCATCATCTGGTCCGGGTAAACTGGGACGTGACCGAAAATCCTCCGCGAATGGGATATTATTTTGGGCGTGAATATGGTAACATTTATCTTGAAAACCGCAAACCGGTCAAACCCGATCATGTGGTATACGTCCCCTATCTGGTACTGCGAGATGCGTGGCAGCTTGCAAAATATGTCAACCTGAACAAATTTCAAATTTCTGTGCAAAATATAGATCGGGTGAATCCTGATCTCAGTGACGCCAATAAACACAATCATCTCTATTGCGTAGCCATTACCCTGATGGGCTCTCCTATCTTTTTCCAGGAAACACAGTTTTATGATGAACAGGACCGTAAAGAAATACGCCCCTTGCTGGCGCTCTACAAAAAACACCGTAATGAAATGTACAAGGGCTATGTATATCCCATAGGCGAAAAACCCGACAATGCATCGTGGACAGGATTTCAGAACCATAACCAAACCACTCAATCCGGTTATATTACCTTGTTTCGCGAAATAGAAAATCAGGAATCCTCAAAAACAATCCAATTGCATTATCTGGCAGGACAAACCATCGAGCTTACCGATTTGATCAATGAAACCACCCGAACCGTCAAAGTGGATGACATGGGAAATGTGGAATTTGAAATCACACAAAATCCGGATTTTAGATTTTTTAAATATATTGTTCTTTAATCTTGCACCTCCCGGAGGTCCGGGACCTCCGGGAGGTAATGGCACTTAATGATAAGCAAAACAAGGGTACAAAATCATGAAAAAATTAACATGCTTGATATTAATCATTCTATACTGTTACCCCCTGGCAGCACAGGAAAATGATGTTGGTAAACGATTAAACATTAAAGCTGATGGGTTTAAAGGCATCTGGTATTCAAATCAGAAATCCAACGACGAGTATGTTTTCAAATACAGCGGAGGCCTGGGAACGTATTGCGCAAAGCACCGGCCCTTTGCAGTGTATTCTGAAAAAGCAGAAAAGACCTTTTTTTGCTTTGGGGCCAGTGACGACCAGAATTCTACTTTATTTCACAATGTTTCTTATTTTGATCACAAGACCGGTGCAGTAGCGAATCCCACTGTTGTTCTTGACAAACATACAACAGATGCACATGACAATCCGGTAATATCAATGGATAAGGACGGGTTTATCTGGATTTTTTCCACTTCACATGGTACATCTCGACCATCGTATATATCCAAAAGCACCAAACCCTTCGATATATCAGAAATTGAACCGATCAATGCGACAGAAATCGTTGACGGCAAAACAGTACCCTTTAATAATTTCTCCTATTTCCAGGTTTGGTATGTAAAAGAAAAAGGATTTATGGCCTTTTTTACCAAATACCAAAAAGATAAAAATGATGTAAATCAACGGGTTATTGGTTATAATACAAGCAAAGATGGCGTGCAATGGGGAGAATGGAAAATAATTGCCAGAATTGACAAGGGACACTATCAAATCAGCGGCGAAAACAATGGAAATTTTTCCGTCGCGTTCAATTACCACCCGGATGAGGGCGGATTGAATTGGCGCACCAATTTATATTATTTACAAACACCTGACTTTGGACAAACCTGGACTAATGGTAACGGTAAAGAAATAAAACTCCCGCTAACTCAAATTGATAATAATGCCAAAATAAAAGATTATAAAAAAGATGGTCTGAATTGCTACCTGAAAGATTTGGCTTTTGATAAAAAGGGAAATCCTGTGATATTGGTAATCAGCAGCAAGGGATATGAATCCGGTCCTAAAAACGATCCAAGAACGTGGGAGATTTTGCATTATAACGGCAAAAAATGGGTTAACCATAATGTTACAACCTCTGACAATAATTACGATATGGGATCGCTGTACATCACATCGGACAAGCAATGGAAGATTATCGCACCCACTGAACCGGGCCCGCAGCGTTATAATCCGGGTGGAGAAATAGCGTTGTGGATTAGCAATGACGCCGGCAAGAGTTGGGAAAAAGAGAAACAGTTAACCTACAACAGCCCCCAGAATCACACATACGTCCGGCGGCCTGTGAATTTTCATGGTGATTTTTTTGGATTATGGGCGGATGGAAATTGCAGAAAGGTTTCAGAGTCCAACATCTATTTCTGCAATAAAGATGGCAAGGTCTATAAACTCCCACGTGAAATAAAAACCGGAAAACAGACTATTATCCCGAAAATTTACGATGGCGGTGCTGACGCTCCAAGTGATAAAAAATAGTTTTCAAATGGATATGAGACTATTTTGCACCCCCGTTTATTATTAAAATATGCCATAACTTTAAAAAACCATCAATTCTCCGTCCCAAATTGGAATTTGGGACGGAACTTTGGTGCGAAGCTCTGCTTCGCAATTGTTTAAAAATTAACGACACTTGAGTTGTTCGATTCTCTCCAAGCACAGCTTGGAGCCAACTCTCCTTACCAAATTGTATTTGGTAAGGAGAGTATATTAGTTTTTCAACAGCCTCCCGGAGGTCTGGGACCTCCGGGAGGTGATAATCACATTTCTATAATCCCGGATACGAGGTGTAGGCAACCTATCTACTACCAACTGCTAAAGTGGTAATTATCAGAATTAAATTTTTAACAAAAAAGCCGATCAATATTGACCGGCTTTATAATTTATATTTTTATAAAAATTCTCCGTTTGTACAACCAGTAACAGATATACCACAACAGATACCATGTAATCATACCTGTGACGATCTCGGCAAAAAGCGGGTTGATCCACGATAGAAGTCCAATAGAAAAGGGTTTGACAATCGAGTACACAATACCCGAGCCGCCCACGTGCCCGAACAGATAGATGAACAACGGATTCATGCCTACAATGGCAAAGAACAGACTCCATTTTTTATAACCCAGCATGTCAATGATCCAGTACGAGAACGCCAGGGCCAGCAAAGCCCATCCACCCGAGGCAAGTACAAAAGTACTGGTACTGATGCGCTTGATGATAGGCGTGACCGGATCCAAAGCGTACCCCGCAATCAATGCCGCCACACCCGCGACAACGAGCGTAAGCACCTTGCGCTTGTCGGATTTGTCGCTCATTAATAATTGTCCCGCAATAACACCCCAAACCGTATGCGCCGTGGTAGGAAAGGCATTGAACGACGCCCAGTGCCCGCTGGAAAGCTCGCCTGAAATAAGCATATCGAACCAGGCGCCAAAATTATGGTCCGGGACAAACGGCTGATTGAATCCCGCCACCGGAAAAAATCGATAAAGCAAATCCACCGCAATCAACAGAACGATGGTAAAGCTTATCTGGGTAGTCCATGAGCGTTTCATGAGCAGATAAGCGATGAAATAGGTAACAGACAGTTGCGCCAGTACGTTTTGAAATCGAAAGGTAATACGTCCCGGTCCTATACAGTACAGCGCCCATCCGATGAGCAGCAGCAGCAGCGACCGTTGGAGCACATGTTTAAATATAGCGGATTTGTCGTCTCCCCTCTCTATACGCTTCGAGATGGAAAAAGGCATAGCAACACCCACAATAAACATAAAGAAGGGCTGTACCAGGTCCCAGAATCGCAGACCGTGCCAGGGATGGTGGTGCAGCTGCGTACCGATAAAATGGATAAATGTGCCTTCAAGCTCGGGAGAAATCAGTTTGGAAAACAGATGCGTCCCCTCTGCTATCAACAAAAACATGGTAAATCCCCGAAAAAAGTCCAGCGACGCAAGCCGTCCGGCAGGCCCCTGTCCCGGTTTCAACGTATTGTCCATAACGCCCTTTCCATTAATGATGTAATTTTCAAGAGGAAATAATTCTATAATATAAACGAAATCAGGCAGTATTCAAGTATTTTTTATGGTTCAATAGAACACGAATTAAACAAATGACACGGATTTGTGCAAATCTGTTTTATCCGTGTCATTCGTGTTCTATTTTAAGGCAATTAATCAATTATGTTAACCGTATCAACGGATGTACACGCTCCTTTAACGGGAATGTCACCTTTTTACCGGTCAAATAAGATTCGTACACCGCCTGAATCATCTCGAGTGACGCGCGGCCATCCTGCATGCTCACTTTGGGCAGACGGTCCTGCTCTACAGCCTTTATCAAATCCGTAACAATGGGCAAATAGTTTTCTGTACGGGGATCCGTAATGCCCAACTCGGGCGCATCCGGCAAGGGCTGCCATGCAACATTTTCTTCTCCCGGTGCCCAGGTGGAATCATTCAGCCAGTACGCAACCGGGTACGCAAAAGGACGTTTGTCCAAACGGATGGTGACAATACCTTTTGATCCATATATATCCAGTCCCCATCTGCCGCCATTACCGTCAGAATTGCGAGAGGACGCAAAATATCCCACAATACCGTCTTTGAATCCATACATGGCATTGACCCGGTCGCCCAGCATGGGCCCCAGATTCTCTTTGGATTCGTATATTTCTTTTAATGTGGAAGGTTTGCCCATAGTGGTAAGGTCCGCACTACACCAAAGCGGATCACCGGCAAAATATCGCATGATATCAAAAACATGGGTGCCCAGCACAAGCAGGTCTTCCCCGCCGGAGCGATGGTCTTCCTTGCCGCGTCCGCGCAGTTCCAGGATATCTCCAATGAGTCCTTTTTCTACCACCATTTTAATGGCGTGCTGAACGATTGTTGTGGGACGAAAATTGAACGCCATGGACCACTTTAAATTCTTTGCTTCAATGATCTCTATCATTATGTCAGCTGCCGCAAGATCCACAGCCAGCGGTTTTTCCATCAATCCGTGCAGATTGTACTCTGCGGCGGCAGTGAGATATTCTACATGATGATGGGTCCATCGTGGACCTATGGTGAGAAAATCCGGTTTTTCTTTTTCCAGCATTTCGCGATAATCGGCATAGGTACGTTTGGGTTTGGCTTCTTTTGCAATCTGTGCCCGGCCCTTTTCATCGGGGTCCGAAATTGCCAGCAGTTCTACATTGTCAACCTTTTCCCAAACCAGGTGCATGCGGTGTCCGAATCCGCCCTGGTTAGTATCGCCCAACACACATGCCGTGTATTTTTCACCGGCAGCGAAACCGGATTTCAAGGCACCAGCCCCAAGTAACGCTGCAGTAGAAACGCCCATAAACTTTCTGCGATTCATGTTCATATCACTACTCCATTTAGCGCAAGAATATTTTAGTTTATTATTTTAATATTAAATGTACAAAAAGTATATATTTCAAGATAAACAGCATAATTTGAAATGCAATAAAAATTTCACAATCATAACAGCAGCATAACTTTTAATATTACATTGCACTTTTAATAGTGCAGCTTTATTTCACAACCTGAATGCTGACAGGGCCCAGCAAACCGGATTTCAACAACGGTTTTCCCTCTAATCTGTAGGGTGCGGTGGTCCAGGAGATACGCTCACTCTCGGGCAGTGAATGATCTCCAATCAATCGATTGTGCCAGGTATTGGCAACCTCTATCTCTAACTGATTGATGCCCGGCTTTAAGTATTTATCAATGCGTAAGCGATTCGGTAGCGTCCAGCAGACACCTGCGGTTTCCCCGTTCAACTGAACACGAGCGACGTTGTGAACCTTTCCCAGATCAAGCCAAACAGGTTGATTGGAATTGCCATTCCAGTTGAACCGGGTTTGATAGGTAACAATACCTGAATAGTATCGAATATTATCATCGGGATTTATGCTCAAATCCTGCAATTTGTCCAAATATATTGGAGATTCCGGTCCACCCAAACCAGGATCAAAGCTCAGGGTCCAGGGACCCGTTACAGAGAGTGCGGTTTGAGAAGGTACCAGATCTTCAATCGTATTCGATATTGTAGTTTCATCATTAAACAGGACAAAAACAGAGCTATTGGGATGAAATTCATAATACACTTCAATACGATTACCCACCTGCTGCCAGGATTGACATTTTATATATACATCATTCAAGGGATCATAAAAAACCGGTACTTTACCTGACACCCGGAAACTCATATCGGCTTGAAACGTTTCATCCGTTTGATTGGCTATAAAATAGATATCGGTATCTTTATCATGTCGATGGTTCCAGGCTAGTTTGCCTTTTAGATTCCCGTTTGAATTACTAGCAACGAAATCCTTTTCCACTCCCAATTGCGAAAACGTTTCCAGCTTGTATGGTCCCCAAAGGAGATGTGTATCATGATTCCGGGAATTCTCTGATAATAGTCCAGAAATGATACTCTGTAATAGTGCATCACTGTCACTCTGCTTATATCCCAGCGTCCCCTGAGGTTTTTCCATCCACAATACCGTAGCTCCATTCCGGACCAGTTCTGCCAGTTTTTCTGCGATCTCTACACTCATGCGCTCTCCACCGTGGGGAGCAAGCTTGCGCTTACCCGGCACAATCAAAATGGAATAGCTTGCACCTCCCGGCAAAACGATTTTACCATCCTCTACTTTAGCCAGATTGAGCAGCGCATCTCGATTGATCGAGTCATAACTATAGCCGTTCAAGGGATCAATCCATTTTTCAGGGTCTGCGATATTTGTCGAAACGGTAACGCCATCCGGCATCGAATGCAGGGGAAACTCTTTATTCTCCAGTCTCATTTTTTCACACTTTATGCGTTCCTGTCCCATAATTCCGGGAAGGAAATCAACCAACTTATCCGGCAATACAGCTCGACGCGGAACCTCTTCACCGGTAAACACAGCAATATCCACAACCGGATCGCCCTTTTGCAGCCACTTTTGACAATTTTCAATATAATTCCAAAACGCATAGCTGAAATCCCACCAAACCTGGTCCCGCTGCAAATAGCTGCCAATCCTGTCCAGCGTCATTCCGGGTACCCGGTCCATCCAGGGATTCAGGGTGAACACATGTGCAACTATTTTGTTAATGCCCAAAGCGAAATTACGGTCCGCCAGCGGTTTCAACATGGCCGGTATTTCATCCCAATCCAACCGCAACTCGGTAAAACTCTCAGCCTGGACGATCTTTTTACCATAAATATGCGCCCCCGATACCGCGTCCAGAATATCGTTGGGTTTATCATGAGACGGACTCCTGAACCAGTATTCTCCCATGGGAAGGTCTGTATATTTGAAATGCAGCATCCCGTCTCCCACTCCCACAGGTGCATCACTTTCAGCAGAAAACAGAACGCCTTTATTTTGGCATTCCTCGTAAAATGTTTTATAAAAATTATCCGCAAATAGTTCTGCAACCGTTGTGCGTATATCATATAAAATCCGTTCAGAGGTTTCCGCATTATCAATCGGTACCCCGGCCATCACTGGTAAAACGTCAAAAATATCATATCCCCTGCGTTTTTTAAATTCATTTCGCATCACAGAAGACCAGTTCTGACTGCCGCACTCCCAACTGTCTACATGAAAGCGGGTGATTACATCAGATAAATCCTCTCCCAATTGACGATTTATCTCACCAAACCACTGATCAAATTGAAAGCGCACAATATCAGGATTTAATTTATCGCATTCCAGGCCCTTACCGCCACCGCCAACATAATTTTCATGTCCGGTTGAGGTGTGCCCTATGCGTAAAATAACCCAATCCCCTTCCGGGACCTGCCAGTTCAATGTACCATCGGGTTCAAGATTCTCGCTGATATTTATTAGCTTTTCCAAATCCACACAAAGTGAATCCTGAAGCAAACCATCATCCGACCGGTCCGCTACCCGCCATATAGAACCATTTTTGCCTTCATATTGATGTATTTTAGCTTCGGATAAAAGTCCGATTCCATATAATCGCAAAGTGGGTTCCCATTTGGCATCATCCAGATCTTCGGCACCGGGTTCAGAGCCTGCGGGATCAAAAACAAACCGATAATATTTTGCAGTTACGGGTTGAATGAGTTGGGTATTGTCCGCGTCCAGATCCTGCCAGCCACTGCGCGGCGGGACCAGACGGGTATGTCTTTTAAACTGAACTCCATCATTACTGGTTTCTATAATCAATCGATTGGACTGGTAGTTGTTCCAGCCGGTTTTGATTTGGATTGAACGGCAGGTTAAGGGTGCATCAAAAGAAAACTGGATCCATCCCGGCTGCGTACTGGTGAATAATTGCTCATTATCAGGATCAGCCAGGTACTGGACCTTTTGGTCTGTCATGCTGTTGGTAACAGTGGGACGGTTCTTCCACGAATTCATACCCGCCCCGGGGAGAGCAGGATAGGCAAAAACCGCTATATCATTATAATAATTTTGCAAGGTCACGGGCTGAGGCAATTTAGCAGAAAACAAACGTCCGCCAGAGACAACTGTATCCGCCCAGGTTAATTTCTGCATGGACATTTCAGGGGTTATCCACGGTCCGCCCGCACAGGTAAATCCATCACAGGCATTGAATCCCAATTCCATATCCAGCCGTTTGGCTTCACTGGCCGCAAAACGGATATACTCCCACCACTCCGGGCTCAAGGTTTTTACAGCAGATGGGTATAATTCCGGATCAGCAATATCACGAATTGAAAAGATATAGGTGCCTGTCATGCCGACTTTTTTCATAGCTTCAAGATCGGCAGTAATAGCTGCCTTGCTGATGGCCCCATGCATCCAATACCAGTAACTCCAGGGAGTGGCATCCACAGAGTCTGCAATGGGAACAGATCCTGTATTCTGACAAGCCGTAAAAAAAGCAGAGATACTAAACAAATCGTGATGATAAATTTATATATTTCTTTCAATAATCCACCACTCCGGGATTTACAAATCAACTCGTAATTATTTAATTTTCACATTCAACAATCCGGCGGTATTCACCATGTCACTGCTAAATGGCGTAATATAAAATGAATAGTTATAATGCCCGGCAGGGATCTGGTATTTTTCCAGAGGAGCCGCCACATCCGACCAACTGTCATTGCCGCCAACGCCCATCTGTTTCAAATCAATATTCAGGGTTATAAATCCGGCGTCCTCAAGCTCGTGTGTGTGAGTTGCGCTATTGATATTGGCTTCGGTCCAGGGCCAGGCGCTCATGCTGAGCAGGCTGTCAGCTACCACCAGCAATCCATTTTTCTGTTCAGGACCGGAGAGATACATCCAGCGTACTTTTGTACGATTACCGTTTTCCTGGGGATACACATACGGCTCTATAAAATTATAAATGGGTAATGAATAAATCCCTTCAGCAAAGCCGGTATTCCTGTCACAATAATTCTCGAGTGGACCTTTGCCGTACCAGGTGATGAGTTTAAACGTTTCATCAATTCCACACTGCATACCTACTTTGGGAAGATTGGGTAAATTCTCAGATGCGTTTAAATCAAAATGTACATGTAATATTCCGTCAGGTCGCAGTGTATAGATTACCCGGCACATTGCGCTGTCTTGCACAATTTCATATGTGCTGTGTATTTGAATCGAGTTGTCATCCAATTTATCAACTTTCATGTCTGTTAATACAGGAACAGCATCATACCAGGTCTTGAGTTTTTTATGAGGTTTCCATCCCCGGCTATCATTGTCAGTCAAGGGGCGTGTAAAATGTGGTAACAGGGGTTTACGGACCAACTCGTTTTCCTGCCATTGATAGGACTCGAGGGCCCCGCTCGTTTTTCCAAATTTAACGATGAATTGATCTGATTTTAGGATATAAGCCTCACTATTTTTATCAACAAGGATTTCATGTCCCTGAACTGATGGTAAATCAGGCTTAACCGGTTCCGTCAGGTTAAACTGATCAAATGCGATCTGGTGACCTTTTTTCGCCCAGGGCATATCCTGTTTCAATGAAAAAGAAAGCGTTGCAAGATACTCCTTTTCCTTTTTCTTCTCTGGGAGATATTCTTTAAAAGAAATTATCGTATCTTTTCCGGCAGCCAAATGCACAGGATCGAGTTTAACGTTGTCAATCTCCACCCCGTTTTCCAGGAAAACGAGATCAGGCACATAATTATCGAGATTCAAAACCGCATGCCTGTTTGTAATTCGCAATTGCAATTGTTTTGCGTCAAACAATTCACATTCCACCGGTTGAAATACCTTTTTGCATTCATACATGGCTGCTTTGGGACGACCGTCAGAAGCTACAATCCCATTTATACAGAAATTACCATCGTTCAATGTTTCTCCCAAATCTCCGCCATAAGAATAATACTCAACACCATTTGGGGCTGTTTTCAACAATCCCTGGTCCTTATAGTCCCATATACAACCGCCAATTATGCTTGGTCGAGACCGGAATATATCCCAAAACTCTTTTAAATTGCCGGTCGAGTTGCCCATGGAATGCGAGTATTCACAAAAGAAAATCGGTCGGTTGTCATATTTTTGATTAACCAACAAATCCGGGGTATACAATGCGGGATACATGCGACTGATAATATCCACATAAGACTGGTCCAGCGGTGTCTGCACACGATGTGAATGGTCTTTGGGATAATTGGGATCAGTCGGGTCCAAATAGCCTTTAACTTTATGATCACCCATGGCTGGTTCATAATGCACGGGGCGTGTCACATCAAAATCGTGACAAAAAGCAGCCATCATAGCGGTTGCGGGTCCCCTGCCGGCCTCGTTTCCTAAACTCCAGATTATAACAGAGGGGTGATTTTTATCGCGTTCTACCATGCGGACTACCCGTTGCAGATGGGCATCGTACCATAACGGATCATTCGCCAGCTTGCCGCCGATGCCATGCGTTTCAAAATTGGCTTCGTCAATGACCAGAATTCCATATTCATCACACAGATCATAAAAATAGGGATCATTGGGATAATGAGATGTACGTATACAGTTAAAATTAAACTGCTTGATTTGCTTTACATCATACAGAATATCCTGTCTTGAAAGCGCTTTGCCTTTGATAGGATCATGATCATGACGGTTTACACCATACAGATAGGTGACCTTGCCATTAATCAAAAGTTTTGCGGAAACCGGGTCAAACGCTATACTTCTAAAGCCCACTTTGCAGCTTTTGGCTTCTGAAATTTTTCCGGTACTATCTTTTAACGCAAGCACAAGGGTATACAAATAAGGAGTTTCATCACTCCATTTTAACGGGTGTTTGACAAGCGTCTCCAAAATCCCGAATTTCACATTATCCAGTCTTGGATAAATTTCGTTCAAAATTTCCTGTACATCTTTATTCAGGGGTGATTCAAAGACGGGTTTATTATCGGCATCATACAGCATCGTTTCGAGTGTGTATCCGGAAACGGTATCACCGGTAAGGTTCTCGATACGGGGACGAATACTCAGTACGGCATCCTGGTAAAGGGAATCCAGCGGGGCCTGATAATGAAAGTCGGCAATTCTCAGTTTGGGCTCGGCCATGAGAAACACCTCGCGCTGGATTCCGCTCATGCGCCAATGGTCCTGATCTTCCAGATACGATGCATCACTCCATCGGATCACCTGAACAGAGAGGATACTCTCACCGTTTTGCAAATACGGCGTTATATTAAATTCAGAAGGCAGACAACTGTCCTCACCATAACCTAAAAACTTGCCATTCAGCCAGACATTAAATGCCGAACTCACACCGCCAAAATGCAGAGTAATATTCATATTTTGCCATTCAGCGGGAACAGTAAAAGTACGTTGATATGAACCAACAGGATTATAATCCCTTGGCACATATGGAGGATTTATTGGACGAAATGGATAAACCGAGCTTTTATAAATGGGCTTGTCATATCCCTGCATTTCCCAATTTGAAGGCACGGTTATTTTATCCCACCCCGTTACTCTGGATTTATAAAAATCTTGTGGTGATTCAGCGAGATTGATTGCAAAATAAAAATCCCATTCCCCGTTCAAACTCATAAATCGACCGCTTTTTTTCCGGTCTCCCTGTAATGCGGCATTAATTGTGGGATAGGAATAAGCAGTTGCCCTTGCCGCATCTCTGTTCATTTCAGTTATCCGTGGATTTTCCCACGGTATAGCTTGATATACCTCAGGAGCAAGAGGAATACCCGCCGGTTCACCGGTCACGGTTTGTGCAAATACCATTGAATCTACATAACCATTAAAACCACATACAAAAAATATCAGTAATATTAATTTATCTACGAATCTCATTTATTTTATCTACCTCTACTATAATTTCCTGATTTGTTAATCCTTTTGAATATGCATTGATCTTGATTTTACCAGCCTTGTTTGTACTTTTAACAATCAATAAACACATTCCGTTAAATGCTTTTCGATGGTTAGTTTTAAAAGATTCCAAACTTGCCTGGTATCCATTATCTACCCCGGCAATCTCCCCGGCTCCGGTTACATCAAAATGGACGAGATTGTCTGCGGTGGGAACCAGGTTCCCTTGCTCATCCGTTATTTTAACAGTGATGAACACAAGATCTTTACCGTCTGCATTGATTACAGTCCGGTCGGCTTCCAACTCTATTTTTCTGGCAGGGCCGGCAGTATGGATCTCTTTTTCTGCTACCTTTTTCCCAGCTCTGTAACTCACTGCTTTGATACTTCCGGGACGAAAGGGCACCCGCCACATTACATGAAACGTACCTTCCGGTTTTGATTTACGGCCTTGTGATACATTGTTCACAAACAGTTCAACCTCATCTGCCTGATTGTAATAAACCCAAAGATCGACTGTTTGACCAATTTTCCAGTTCCAGTGTGGGAATAGGTGCAGCACTGTCTTATCCGTCCATTCGCTCTGGTACATATAGTACACATCTTTGGGAAAACCGCACAAGTCAATAATACCCAGATACGAACTCTTTGCCGGAAAGGGATAAGGTATGGGTTCGCCCAAATAGTCAAATCCTGACCAGATAAACATACCTGATATAAAATCATTGTTCTTGACCAATCCCCAGGTTTCTTCATGGGTTGCACCCCAATACGCGTGCACGTTATCAAATGCCGATGCGATAAAATCCTCATTCCCCTCAAAAGGGACATTATACGCAGGCGGCCAGACACGGATACTGTCCGAGGGAAAATCATAATGTCCACGCGAAGATATGGCAGACATGTTTTCAGAAGGCAGTAAACATTCACCGGGATAACGAGATGGAAATTGCAAATATTCTTTATGCTTATAGTTGAAACATAACAGATCAAGCGCACCAGATTGATATATAAAATTCTTTTTCGGATCTGTTTCAGTCAACGCAGCAGTAACCGGTCTTGAAGGGTCCAATTCTTTTGCAGCTTTAACTAACTCACGAGCAATAGCAATCCCGGTTGAATCAAACTGTTCAGGAATTTCGTTTCCAATACTCCAGGCTATGATTGAAGGATGGTTGCGGTCTCGTAGCACCATGTCCTGCAAATCCTTCAAATGCCATTCATCCCAATAAAGATGATAACCTTTTTGCGCTTTGGTGCGCTTCCACTCGTCAAATGCCTCATCAATAACCAGAAATCCCAGTTGATCACACAAGTCCAGCAATTCCGGAGCAGGTGGATTGTGAGCCATACGGATTGCATTACAGCCCATATCTTTCAGAATTTCCAACTGTCGTTCCATAGCACGTGTATTCACAGCAGCACCCAACGCACCCAGATCATGGTGCTGGTTGACACCATGGATTTTCAGATGTTTGCCATTTATAAAAAAGCCTTTTTCAGAATCAAACCTGAATGACCGGATACCAAAAGGAGTTTCATACTCGTCAATAATTTGATTGTTCTCTAATATCCGTGTACGTATTGTATATAAATGGGGTGAATCCACATACCAGAGCAATGGATTTGTCACATTGAACGTTTGTCCCAGTTCAGTGACGGGACTGATTAGCTGTAATGTATCAAGTGAAGAAGTTAATACTCGGGAGCCATCCATCAAATCAGATCTTACAGTTATATTTGCCGGCCCATCATGGATTTTACAGATTTTGATTTTCAGATCTACATTAGCATTCAGAGAATCCACTATACTGGTAGTAACAAATAACCCCCAATGATCCACATGGATGCTATTCTTGCGAACCAGCCAGACATGCCTGTAAATCCCGGACCCGGTATACCAGCGTGATGCGGGTTGGGCCGAGTTGTCCACACGGACAGCAATACAGTTATTTGCATCATCATCAAAATTCAAAAAAGGAGTTAAATCATAGCGAAATGAACTATATCCATAAGGACGATTGCCCAGATACACACCATTGATCCATACCTTGCTGTTGCAAAACACGCCATCAAAATCAATATAAATCTGCTTGTTCTTGTCACCCGGAGCCAAACGAAAATCTTTACGGTACCAGCCGATACCCGTGGGTAAAGCGCCTCCTTCGGGCGTTGCAGGATGACTAACGCTAAATTCGCCTTCTATACTCCAATCATGGGGCAGATCCAACTCTCTCCACCCGGAATCATCATAGCTCGGAGTATATGCCAAAGAATCATCTCCTAAATAAAACTTCCAGTTCAAATCAAAATCGATTCTTGATGGTATTTGTTTTTGACTGCACCCCGGCAACAATCCCAAGTACATCAGGACAATTAAGAAAAATTTTATAAATTTCATATCAGACAATATAAATATAATCCTTCTCTTAATCACGACTCGTTATTTTATTAATGATTCTTGTAGAGAGTTAAATTTCAAATTACTCTTGCCCAAATCTTTTGATGTAGCCAAGGCAATACCCCGGTTACCGAGTGTATCAACTGCGTTGTAAAAATGATATACAATATCATCTGATTTTATCACACAGGATTTATGAGCAAAGAGATTATCAAACGGTTCTGAAGGTTCAATCAAATGGGGACCGGTCCATTCGGTCCAATGTACAAGATCATATGAACAAGCAAACCGGTTAAAAGCTTTGGCTTCCTGATCGGGCCAGAACGCTCCGAAATAAAACATGATATACAGATCATCAATTTTTTGAATCACAGCGTCCCCGCAAATCCCTTTATGGTGATTGATCAATGGTTCATTGCCGTATCTTTTCCAATTGACCATATCATCAGACACTGCCATGCTAATACGCTCAGCCCCTCTTTGAGGATTCAGGCTGTCACCTTTGGCATTGTAATACATAGCAAATTGATGTCCGGTCAGACGTTCTTTATCCTCAATCACCGAGCTTTTGTACATGGTATAATTATCATACCAGCGCGCATCAGTATCGGTTGACATTAACACCGACTTTTTGAGTCGCGTCCATTGGTGTTGTTCTGAAGGATTCTTTTCTGTAAATGCTATACCAATAGAGAGTAATCCTCTCTCATATCCTCTCGAATCCCCGCCAAAATAGCTCATCCAGTATTTGTTGTCAAAAGTGTTTATCGTATAATTGCCGCCCCATTCATAATCGATGAGTGCAGGATAACCTGCTTTCTGGTTTACATCCCAGTCGGTAGTGTCAGAAAACTGCATGATGGGTCCCAGCAGATCCCACTGTATCAAATCCCCACTTTGCGCGAGATGTGTTTCATAACCGCGGCCATCAAAAACAATATAGGTCATAACCCAATGATTATCATGACGAAATATGGTAGGACAATCCATCTTGTAGGCATTACTGTCCGGTACGAGGATCAATTCATATTTATACGGCGTTTTTACCAGCTCGTAAATCTCCTGCATCCGGGATTCAGAGACTGTTTGCAGGAGTTCTCCAGGTTGTTTATTACAAAAAAGAAAAAGTATCAAAACGGGTAAACAAATCAATCTTTTCATATTCTAATCCGTTTTCATTGAACAGTGTATTGATACTGTTGTTTTTCATTTATCCGGCAGTTTTTTCAGGGAGCATTTAATAATGGTATGTTGAAAACAAACTTTTTACTTCCTGTTTAAAATAGCAAATCCAAACAAGAGAATCAATATTTTGAAATAATTCTTTAAATTTAAATTCTTGGGAGTAAAAAAAACTGAAAAGAGCATCTTTTATTTGAATTTTACTTTTAAATATGATAAATTGCAACAATTTGGTAAATATTAATAACAGTTAAATTGTTGCTAATATTGAATAATTAATAAATGGAAACATCAAATTACTTGAATATAATAGGAGCACCTATGTTTAAAGCTACTGAATGTACCGTTTACACTTCGGGTCACAAAGGAACAGAAGAGTATTTTGGTATATGTTCTGAGAAATGGAAAATGAATGAAGTTACATTTAATTTCAAAGATCATGAAATTGTACGTGAACGTGGATTGAAAATACTTTCAGATGAAGAACTCTCTCTTGGCAATATTAGTCTTGCAATTGTGAATAAGCATATGGAACGTACTTTTGCACAAACAGATACAATGAGAAAAATATTTCAGACCATATTTCATGTGATCAACAATGGATATCAATTGTTTGCCGTGGGCTGGTTGCTATCGAATAATACAATTCGTGGAGGTACCGGTTGGGGAGTAGAATTGGCTAAACTGTTTAATCGGCCAATTCATGTTTATGATCTTGAGCGTAGAGAATGGATTACCTGGGAAAATAACGAATGGATTACAGATGAACCCAAAATCTGCCATAAAACAATTGCAGTAACAGGAACCCGCAACCTGGATGATGATGGTAAAAAAGCGATCGATAAATTGTTTCATGATTCTTTTGCTACTAAATAAATATTAGCAATAGGGATATTTATTCAAGAGTGAATCCCCAATCTTTTTCAAGATTGGGGATTACTATTTATAATCTACATAAATATAAAAAACAAAAATTCTGACAAGACGTATACCTAAAACACAAAAATGCTTTACTACCTATCAGAAATAAAAACGCCTGAGAAAAGGGAGTTTACAGTGAGAGATTTTCTCATTGTCAGTAGAAGCTTTTCTCAGGCGAAATTTGATAGACATCAAATATTTATGTATATAAAAAATCCTGTTTATTTATTTTCATGAAACAACATACTCGAGGGTATTAGTTTTTTCTCCAATCCCGGACCTTCAATACTTACATCATATACCATACCACCACCAGCCTGGAAAAACTTAGACTCTATCTTGTGATATCCTTTTTTCAACGAGGTAAATCCTCTCGCCTCAATAGGTGCATGTCTGCCATCGTTATTGACAATTAATTTTCCATCAATATAAAAGTTTGCACCATCATCCGCATTGATGTAAAAAGTATAAAATCCATCTTTTTCTATATTTATATATCCGGAAAAACTCACTGCAAAATCACCACCTGAATTTTCTTCCGGGATTTTAATCTGCTCAATGAATCCTTTTCGCACTATTTCAATATCATCAAGACCTGCTAATGAATAAAGCACTCCCTTGTAATAGGTATAATTTAACTTTGGCTGGGGATTTTCAACTTTTAACGGATTACCAATTTTCGAATCCAGTTTCCCTTCTACTTCTAAAACTATAACTGATTTTGCCGGCATATTTACTATCAAATTGTCTTTAGAAAGTTTGAAATCCTTGAATTCTTTAGGAATCACCGTTTCAGGTTGCTGAAAAGAATTAAGAGCATTCATCTTTTCAGATGTCAATATCCGAGCTTTGATATTTTCATTTCGAAAGCTGTTTGTTTTAATTTTCACTATTTCTGAATTATTGGGATCAACATTACATAATGAGATTAAAAGTTTACCTTGAGAATTAAGAGACACAGATGCATTTACGGCAGGAATGGAAGCTTTCTCCATAACATAGTTTACAGATTTAACATCTATTTTTAAACTTATAGCATCCTGATGTTTATTAAACATTTCAAAAACATGATAGGTAGGAGTTAATACCATTTTCTCATCATCCGTAAGGATCATAGCCTGCAAAACATTAATCATTTGTGCAATATTGGTCATTTTCACCCGGTCACAATGCTTGTGAAATATATTCAAATTACTTGCAGCTACAATCGCATCTCTCATGGTATTTTGTTGATACAAAAATGCCGGATTCGTGCCCGGTTCAACCCGATGCCAGGTACCCCATTCATCAACAACCAATGCAACTCTTTTTTCAGGATCATATTTATCCATAATAGCTGCATGCATGTTTATAATTTCATCCATTCTTAGCGTTTTTTGGATGACATCAAACCAACCGCTTTCTGTAAAATCTGAAGCCGGACTGTTATTGTTGGTATAATAATGAAGCGCAAGACCATTAATAACATCACCTGCCTGTTTCATAACAACATCGGTCCACACAGAATCCGTCACATTGGGTCCTGAAGCGATTTTAAAAACCTGATTATCACCGTAATTCTTGACAAAAGTCGAATACCGTCTTGCCAGATCGGAATAATAATCAGGGTGCATACGTCCACCACAGCCCCAGCTTTCATTACCTATACCCCAGTATTTGACTTTCCAGGGTTTATCTCTGCCGTTTTCCCGTCGAAGATTAGCCATTGGGCTTTTACCATCAAATGTAGTATATTCAACCCATTTTGAAAATTCCTCTACAGTGCCGCTTCCTACATTTCCGGCAATATAGGGTTCTGCACCAATGATCTCACAGAGATCCAGAAACTCGTGTGTTCCAAAACTATTGTCTTCAACTACTCCACCCCAGTTGGTGTTGACCATTTCAGGTCTGTCTTTTCTGGGACCAATTCCATCCATCCAGTGGTATTCATCAGCAAAACAGCCACCGGGCCAACGTAATACAGGAACCTTTAATTTTATCAAGGCTTCAATTACATCATTTCGTATTCCACGTGTATTAGGAATGGACGAGTCCTCGCCAACCCAAATTCCACCATAAATACAACTTCCGAGGTGTTCAGCAAACTGGCCATAAATATTTGCATCAATATATCCGGCAATACTGTCAACATGTACAGTAATTTCAGTTTCATTTTTGTCCTGTGCAAAACATGTAAAACTAAAAAGCACCATTGATAATATAAAAAGTTTTGTATAGGATTTCATTTTCACCTCGTAAAGAACCAGAAAATTTATTCTCTTTTAATCATACAATTCTATCAATTATAATACAATAAACATCCTCCATACCCCTATACGAAAAAAAAAATATTCTATATTTTTTCAATAAAAGAGGTATTATACTGTAAAAATGGTAAAAAAAGACAAGCCCTTTGGGTAATAATCAATTAGATATTTCAAAAATTTTGTTTTGATAATAGATTGATTAGGAAACATGAAGATAAAACGAAAAAAGCCCCTGCATAATACAGGGGCTTTTGTACGCCAGGCGGGAATCGAACCCACAACCTTTAGCTCCGGAGGCTAACGCTCTATCCTATTGAGCTACTGGCGCATTGCAACAGAAAATATAAGGATATAAATTTTCAAATGCAACAGTAAATGACAGGTTATCAGTTCAATATCAATGGTGAAAATGCTTCCAATTTATAGCTTTTACCTTTATACTGCATGGTCACCGGTTTATCTGTTTCTACAGCTTTAACCTTGTTGTTAGACAATTGCAATACAAACCCGCATGATTCACTGAATGATACATCTTTACTTCCATTACCATCCAAATCAATTGCATCGCCTACACCGCCGGCAGAAGTACGGCCAATGTAAAGATCACCATCCACTCTGCCAAGCTCAGATTCGAATCCATTATTAGAAACTGCAAAACTCTCTCTCACCTTAACTGCAGCAGGGTCCGTTGCCGAACGCGGATAAACAAATAATATATTCTCTTCTTTTTGAGTTAATGTAATGACCGGTTTTAACCAGCCATAGGTACTTTGCAAGGATATGCGAGAGGTATCCAGTTCCACAGACTTTGAAAGATTGATAAAATTCTGCTCGTCACCATTGCGATCATATGCTGTACTGATGATTTCCGGGGTAATTTGAACATCCAAAGATCGGCCATCGTTTTCCAGAATGGGGATCATCATAGCATTGGGGATATCCTGCACAGCATGCATTTTAATCAGAACACCATCCGGAGTAACCGTAAAATGCTGTCTGAACATAAGCGCGTCATGGCCGGTAATGGTACTGTAAGTCAATGTAAACCTGACGAGTAGAGGATGAACAAACTCGACTACAGGTGTTGCCCGATAATGCTGCGGCAGATCAGCTACAGTAAACCATTTGCCTTTGGTAAACCAGGCTGGACCAAAAGTTACGCCTTGTCCCGCACCACCGGGAATAGCGCTCATATCAGTAGGAATACGCGATCCGTCTTTTTTGCCTGAGACCAGGAATACACCATCAGACGGTCCCAAACGGCTGTCCCAACCAACTCTGCTGAATCGAACGCCTCCCAAAGGCGCCCAGTAAACATCATATTTGGGAACATCGTTTCCACGCGTATTGATAAAAACCTGCATCCCCCCTGCATTTGCAGTAAATGTGGCAAAACGGGGATCCGTAGTAATAGCATATCCGCCGATCTCGGTAGGTGTGGCAATTTCTTCAATATCACTTTGACGAGCATGAGCAGCCTCTGCCAGATGAAAAATTAACGCACCGTTATAGTTGCCCCATTGACTTGCCGGCTGATACCCTACACGATCATCAACATCAAAATGGTTTTTGGTAATTGTATATGAGCCGGCCCATTTGCCATCACTGCGTTTCCAGCGTTTAATGCTGTCAAAACACATCATAGCGGCACGGCGGTATTGTCCGGCTAATCGGGTATCACCATCTTTTAAAGCGGTCTCTGCCATGGCTTCATAAATAAGCTGATAGAGAACATCATTGAACACATGATCATCTGTACGACCATTGGGGGGACATTGCCCATCGGGACTCATTAACAACAGGCTTGTTTGGGTACCGCGCTTGATGGCATCCATCATCTCTTTAGCAGAAGCACCATCATAACCGCTACATAACAATCCAACCAGATTACCACGTCCCACAGCTTCTACCGCCAAGGATTGCGGATCACTACTCCAGTCCTGGTACAGATTCCACTTGTCCATTACTATCTTTTCAAACTGGGACTGATGATTCCAGGAATACTCTATAAAATCATACATTTGATTTTTAGGTGTTAACCCAGACTTGGCCCGCAACCACTCTCCTTTCATAGCATAGGTTCGCCAATTGTTCAGGTGTGAACCATATCCTTCAATTACCTCAAGTAATGGAGTTTGCAGGCGTTCATGCCAGATATTATATTTTTCATCCGGTACATATCCTTTAAATGCTTCCAGTGCGGTTGCCAGTGCGGCTATATAAAACTCTCCATGGCGATCAGGAATACCATCCGCTCCTTGAGCAAAGCTCTTGGTTGCATGGTCCATGGCTTTGATGGCCGATTCTTTCATATCCAATGCCCGGCCTTCATGTAAAAGCACACTGAGCGCAATGGCATAATAAGGAGTTGAATACTGGTGTTCCCGATGCAGATAAGGATCAATAATTGCGCCCTCTTTATCCTGAAAAGTTTGCGCAACCCGGCATATATTTTCCACAGCATCCAGATAAGCATCTGTAGATATGTTCAACTCGGTCCAGGGTCTTGCGGTAAGATGATAAGGCACATAAGGCAATGTGTCAGGGGCATCCATGTATTTATTCAGCATGGATTGTGCTGATACAAAAGCCGATAAAATACAGATAATAACAATTAGTCTATTAATAAAACGCATGTTACCTCCGGTGATTTGGTATTTTTCATAATTTACAAAAAATCGCCAAAAATGCAATCAAGAATCCAATAATTACTGCCAACATTGAATTTAAGATTGATTAATTGGTCAGATTTACGGATATTATAAAAATTTTCAAACAGTATAAACAGAGGGTAAAATGACCGACAAACAATGGAATGAACTATTACAAACAATTCATGGTGATATAACATACCCACTACCGGTTGGATTTATCATTGACAGTCCCTGGCTGCCAAACTGGTATGATATTTCAATTCTCGATTATTTCAGTAACGATACACTCTGGATGCAGTCAAACCTGCAGGTGATCCAGCAATTTCCTGATGTTATGTTCCTTCCGGGATTCTGGTCGGAATTTGGCATGTGCACCGAACCCTCTGCTTTTGGAGCAAAATGTGTATTCCCTGGAAACGAGTTTCCGCATGCTCACAAGGTCATTCAATCCGCGGAAGATATAGATAAACTTCAGGTCCCGAATCCTGCAACGGATGGACTCCTTCCCTTTATGCTGAACCGGTTGAAACTGGCTCAGCCCGCCATTGAACACGCGGGACACAAAATCCGTTTTGCTGTAGCCAGAGGTCCCCTTAATATTGCCAGCTATCTAATGGGTTCAACAGAATTTCTTACAACACTCATGATGCAGCCGGATAAGGCAGAAATTCTTGTCCAAAAGATAACCGATTTTCTTGAAAAATGGATCAATCTGCAACGGGAAACCTTTCCGGACATTGATGGTATTCTATTGCTGGATGATATCATTGGATTTATGGGTGAACCGGAATTTAAATCTTTTGGTCTACCCTATTTCAAACGTTTATACGATCAGGATGTATCCGTCAAATTCCTGCACAATGACGCACCGTGCAAAGTTTCTGCTCCCTTTTTGCCGGAAATGGGGGTCAATCTCTATAATATGGGAATTGATGTAACATTAGAAGAGCTAAAAACATTAACTGACAATAAAGTAACCCTGCTGGGTAACCTGCCCCCGCGCGATGTACTGGCATCTGCTGATCCTGAGACCATTGAATCTGAAACAAAAAAGCTTTTGGATGGAATTCAGGACAAATCTCGGGTAATTTTTTCCTGTGCGGGTGGTATGCCGCCGGGAGTTACGACAGAACAGATGCAGGCATTTGTGAACGCTGTAAAATCTCATTCGTCATAAAAAAAACGGATGATGCGAGCGGATTGACCTCCCCGGAGGTATCCACTCAAAGGTCCTACCATACATCATCCGTTTCTATACGTTACCAGAGATCGGCAGGTATAGATTTATCGGAATTGCCGATCATTACTTTTTTCTTTTTCAGAGCCTGGTCCGGGTTGTTCAAAACCTGGTCCAATTCCAGTAATGCACACATTAAATAGCCAACGCCATCTACAGACTCGTAATAGGGTTTCGCCGGGTGACCTTTGAATACCCCATTCACATAGAGTTTCTCAATAGCAGTATCAGCTACTTGTTGTGCCTGTTCAAGATACAGGTTTTTACCGGTAATCATGAACATGTTTAAATAAAAAGCAATAATCCGGCCATATTTATCCGCATATGTACCTTTTTTACCAAATGTATTCGAATAATCCGTATACCAGGTTTTATCTGTTTCTATCATTCCAACAGGTGTCTTGGCGATCCAGCCCGCAAAACGCTGGGCTGTTGTTAGAAAAACTTTTTCACCCGTAAGCTGGTACGCGTACGCATAGATTTGTGCAGTATAAACCGGATACTGGTATCCCAAAAGATAGGGCTCCCACAAATCCAAATATCCACGGGGTTCGTATTGCGCATAATCGCCCAATGTACGTGGACCAGGTATAGGATTTCCTTCCAGATCGAGCGCACCCCAGAATTTACCGCTATTCGAATCGTACCCATACTTTGCATAGGCTTTTAAAACCGCTACAGCATAATCCCGAAACATGTCCTCACCGGTCAGGGTGTATGCTTTTAACAAAGAATGACCAAATAAAGATGGAATGGATGTTACAAACGCACCACCATCAAACCGGTCTTTTCCGGCATTGGGACGGTCCGGGAACAGATTGCTATTGTGATTTCTTTTATCCCAATAGTATTGTGCCAACCCTTTTGCCCTATCCAGCCAGACCGTATTACCTGTTTTTACATACATGAAAGTAAAGGCTTCAATATACGCACCTGCGCTCATACTAAAATCGCATCCCGGCTTACCATCGTTATGTCGATTCACCTCGCAGGTTCGTTTGTCAATCACATGCCATTTCCAGATCCCATTTATTTCATTGATAACCGCAACAGAATCTGCCGACCATAAATAAGGCCAGTCTATGGTATGCACCGCCTGAATTTCATGATGATTACCGCTATGGCCCGTCATTATGTCCTTATAAACATCATAATGGCGGTGCCAACCCCACCAGAACATATCTTTATCATCCAACAGATTTTGGATATAATAACGTGTTGAATACAGGGCAAAATCCGCATAATCCTGCTTACCGGTTATATCAGATAAATAGTACATGGCCCTCAATATGGGCTGATCCGGTAATAGATTGGCTCCGGCAGGATTCCGACGATCACGGCGCGTTACCCGCCAATCCTCATCCAATGGTAATGGATTTTCGGGGCATTGCAGCGTTTCAACATCCAGAATACTGACCAGTATTGGCGCATGAATCTTTCCATACCGGTCGGTACCATATTTCATCAGGTTTTCAACAAACTGTTGAACATAACCGGTATAGGATGTAGGCTTTATTTGCTGCTGCCCGTAAACGAATTGCATTAAAAATAAAACGGGCAGCAGAAATTTGATCAAATATTTTAGCATTATAATGTGATTTCCGGAACAATAAACGGAGCACGATATTCACGGGTCATCATTGCCTGGGCTTCTCTGTCATTCAAGATCTCTTGCGTTTCAGGATCAAAATCAATGGTTCGTCCCAAACGATAAGAAATGTTTGCCAGATGGACCAATGCACATGAATAGAAACCTTCTTCAATAGGAGCAGTAAGAATAGAAGGATCGTTTGCACGGATCGCATCGATATAATTCTGGTAATGGTTACCCATTCCGCTTCCGGTTTCTGCCGGTTCACGGTGTTTGCCATGAAAAGCTTCCCAGGTTTCAACAGATTTACGCATGTAACCTTTGGAACCATAGAACAAATCACCAATTACATTGACGTTAGACATCATATAACCGCCCTTGTCATCTTTGACGTTAAATCCCGGGCTCAATTCACCTTCATTATTGGTAATCCAGTGTCTGGTTTCAAATTGTAGTATTTTTTTCTTATCATCTCCACCATCTGGATTCGGGAACTCGAACATGGCCATCAAAGTGTTGGGAGTGTTCTGATCATCATCAAACATGAAATGACCACCAATTGCAGAGATACGGGTCGGTAATTTCACACCCAGACCCCAGCGCGCAACATCCATCTCGTGCACGCCCTGATTACCCATATCACCATTGCCGTATTCCCAGTTCCAGTGCCATTTATAATGAAAACGGTTCTGTGAAAAAGGACGTTTGGGGGCAGGTCCCAACCAAAGATCATAATTCACGCCTGCAGGTACAGGTTCATCCGGTGTTTTCAAAATGGTATCACGCCATTTGTAGCACAATCCCTTTGCTAAATAAACCTCGCCCAGCTTGCCGCTGTGAAGATATTCGGCCATGGATTGAGAACAAGGATTACTTCGCTGTTCAGCGCCATCTTGAACAATTACTCCGTATTTCTTTGCGGCCTTGACCAGCTGCTGGCCTTCAAACAAATTATGGCAGCACGGTTTTTCTACCGATACATGTTTGCCGGCCTGCATGGCCCAAATGGATGCCAGTGCATGCCAGTGATTTGGAGTGGTAATGGATACTGCATCAATATCCTTGTCTTCAAACATTTCCCTCATATCAATATAACGTTTGGGGACAGGAAGGTTTTTATCACTGAAAAACTGTTTTTCTCTTTCGGCAAACAGATTTTCGTCAACATCACACAAAGCTGTTATTCGTACATTATTCAACTCGTTATAAGCCTGAATATGAGATTTGCCCTGCCCCCGGATACCGATTACGGCTACATTTACACGGTCATTGGCTCCGGCCCATGATTTTGATGTTCCCCACAGCATTGCACCGGCTGCTGTTGCTGCTGTAGATTTTACAAAAGTTCTTCTTTTCATATCACCCATGATTTCACTCCTCTATATTATATGTAACAAATGTTTTTATAAATACATACGCCAGGGGATGCAAGATCCCCATTAAAATGAATACAGGTACATAGCCAAAATATTGCACAACAAAACCGGGGATCAAAGCAGAGAGTAAAATTCCACCAAAACCGCCCGCAAAACCGGCGAGCCCGGTAACCGACCCTACAGAACTGGTTGAAAAACAATCACTACACATGGTAAATATATTGGCGGACCAGCTATTATGCGCTCCACATGCCAGGCTTACAAGTAAAATTGCAACCCAAGGACTGTTGGCAATTACGGCAAATGCTGTTATTGGCAATAAGGATGCACTGATCAACATGGTGGTTTTGCGGGCTTTTTCTACAGTCATTCCTTTTTGCATCAGGTATCGCGGCAGCCAACCACCGGCAAATCCCATCAATGTCGCAAGTATATATATAACCGGTATTGCTATGGCAATATCTTTGAGATTGAATCCGCGCTGGGTATTGAGATAAGTGGGCATCCAGTAGAGATAAAACCACCACACCGGGTCCGTTAAAAACTTGCCAATCATAATACCAATGGTTTGTTTTTGTTTTAATAATTCAGACCATTTTACCTTGACAACAGTTTGGGTTGATTCCAAGGGAACCGCAGGTTTTTTATATAACAATTGCCAAAAAACAGCCAAAAGAATACCCAAGGCACCAAATGCAACAAAAGCCCACCTCCAGCCGGCAAGACTCACAATCAAAAGTACCAGTGGCGCACCTATGATTGAAGATATACTTGCTCCGCTATTAAACAGGGATGTTGCAAATGCTCTGTCCTTGACCTCAAACCATTCGGATACGGATTTGATTGCAGCCGGGAAATTACCGGATGCGGCAAGACCAAACACTCCCCGCCATGCAGCCAGACTCACACCTGTGTTACAAAACCCGGTAAAAGCCCCGGACAATGACCATAATACCATGGATATAAAATAACCCAGTTTAGTACCCAGTTTATCAATAACAAAACCTATCCCCAACAAACCAATAGTATAGGTAAATTGAAATGAACCAAGTATATATCCGTATACAACCGGATCAATAGCAATTTCTTTTTGAATTTCAGGTAAGAGGACAGAAAAAACAATACGATCAAGATAATTAATTGTGGTACCAGCGAACAGTAAAATCAGTACGATCCATCGAAATGAGGATTTAGAATTTTCCATACTACTCCTTTGGTTTATTTTAACCGGTGAAAAAGAGTACTAGCAAATTTTATTTATTACCGAATTCGAGAACAGTTTCATACATAGCAACAATATTCTCTGGTAGTACATCGGCCTGAATATTATGGATTGTATTGAAAACAAATCCACCACCGTCTGCAAAAATATCGATCAAACGCTTCACTTCTTCCCTGACCTCATCCGAGGTACCATTGGGCAATGTGCCCTGGGTATCTACGCCTCCACCCCAGAACACAACATCCTTGCCGAAATCCTTTTTGAGCTGCTTAGGCTCCATACCGTCTGCGGTTATGTGCACGGGATTGATGATATCGATTCCCATTTCGATAAACTCGGGCAAAAACGGACGAATATTACCGCAGGAATGAAAAAACACTTTGGCATTGGGCGCTTTTTTATGCATGGTCTGAATCAGTTCAACCTGACGAGGTTTGAAAATATCACGCCAGGTATCCAGCGAAATCAATTGTGAAGCCTGAGTTCCAAAATCATCTCCTTCTGCAACAATATCCACCAGATCACCCAGTTCATCGAGTGCCATCTCAAAAAACTCTATTTTATGCTGTAGAATACGATCTATTAATTTCCCCGAGTTTACAGGGTCCATCATGAGATCGATCATGGCATTCTGCATTCCCCGCAGCCGTATCATCATTTCAAACAATCCGGCACAAATACTTTTCAAAACGACTGCATATCCCTGATCCCGATATGCCTGTGCCTGAGCTTTAAGCCCTTCTATGCGTCGTTTTTCATCACCTTTTGGGAAAGAAAATTTATCAATCAATTCTGCTGAAAGCGTATCATTTTCCATGGGAGATTTGTATAGATCATACCAAAAAGCATCTTTTTTACGACGATAGGCAAAGCTCCATTCATCAATATGAGCAAGATATTCACCCTCATCGGTATCGGTAAAATCCATATGGTTCATTAACGGCCAAAGGCCCCGTGTATCTATACCATATTTATCATATATATCATCGTGAGGGATGCAGATTTGTTGAATTGCATCACAAATCTGAGGTTCACGAGCATCCAATCCCAAATACTCTCTTAATCTGTTATAGGCAATGGCAGAAATCCCGGTTACCTGCACACTGGCAAGGTCAATTGGTACCCGGTCAGGTTCCTGATGATTCAGCGCCGTTAGCAATCGTTCTCTTGAAGTCATGAAAGTTCCTTACTTTAATTCGCGAATGTAGAGGTTTCGTAATACCGTTTGACTGCTGTGGTTTTGTATCAATATATGGCCGGTTTCTGATAATGCATAATCCGGATATTTATTAAATTTACTTTTTGCAACTCTTGCCTGGAAATCATCGCTGCCGCGTTCACACTCCATTACCAGTTTTCCATTCAACCAGTGCTCCAAATGATTCCCCTTTGAAACGATTTTTCCAGTGTTCCATTCGCCATAGTGATGCAACACCTTATCCTCACTGGGGGCATACAATTCATACAATGCACCGGTAGTATGAAAGTCATTGGGCTTCATGGTACCTTCCTGCATCATGGGATGGTTTAAATCATCAAGAAGTTGAAATTCCAGTCCTATACCGCCATGACCTGTGCTAAGCTCTTCAACAACAAAATATTTGATTCCACTGTTGCCGCCCTTGGTGATCATTTTCCATTCGAATTTAAATTCAAATTGTCCATATTCTTTTTCAGTAATGATATCACCACTTCCGGGTACACCGTTACATTTAATCATACCGTCTTCAATTACCCATCCGGAATCCGGTATAGCTGTACGATTCAGTCCTCTCCAGCCATCGAATGTTTTTCCATCAAATAACGGTTTCCACTCTGGTTGTTGTGAACATGATGACAGGAACAATAAAACCATTACAAGCATTGCAAAAATTAATTTCTTCATAAACGCCTCTCTTCCCTTTCCTTACTCATTTTTTACCATACTAAAAAAAATACTGAATAGCAAATAAAAAAAAGACCGGTATTTTTCACTACCGATCCTTTTCAATATATCTTAATTTGCCTTGGTAACCTTTAATGAACCGTGTTCCAGTTTTTCGATGGGCAGGTCAATACTCAACGTACCTTTTGCAAACTCGTTAACAGGAACTTCAACACCATTCCAAACAGCTTTATATGAATATTCCGGATTCATACAAACCACAACTGAACAGGTCTTGTTATCATCACTAAAAATATCAAACTCTGTGTTCAATTCAGTATTATCCTGATCAAATACCGTTTTGGTTGTCCAGACATCCAGGCCGGTTGTTAAATGTCCGGGACGAAAATAGGATGTATACCAGTCCAGTACCGGTGCAGAGAGTCCGCCAAACTCGTGCCACCCGGCTCCGCGTCCGGTTTCAATGAGGAAATGCTCAGCACATGTATATGAGGCTTCAACTTCGCGTTTCCAGGTTTCGAGTGCGGTTTTTGCAATCTTGAATGCAAATTCTCCTTCACCCAGATCCAGCATGGATTTCCAGAAAAACCATTGATGTGACAGCCAAACCGTACCATTCCAGTAACCATCTGTGCGATAATAAGGTGCGGATTGATCTACAGCAGACAATCCAACCTGAGACCAGATATGTTTATCGGATTTCAACTTTTCCAACAAGATCTGCTTCTGTTCATCATTACAAATACCAGAAAACAAGGGGTAGGCTCCACCGAGACCCATATTATAATTTACTTTGTCTTCATATTTCATAATGTGTTCCGGCTTTCCCTTTTCATTGTGCACCACGTACCCAAAATATCCGGAATCCTCATCCCAGGAATGTTTTTGCAGTGCCTTGGAAAACATTTCAATATCTTTATCGTAAGCCTTGATGTCCTGGGTCAAACCCAATTGCGCGGCAGCCATTTTCAGGATTTTAGCGGTACGTATGACATGCGCGGTTGTAACAACCGGAGTAACATTACTTTCCCAGCGTTGTTCATGCAGATATTTCTGAGGAGGATAATCATCCCAGCCGCCTGAATTGTAAAAATAGTCCCAGGTTTTTAACAGATTGGATTTCATAGCACGGGTTGTAGAACTGCCCAAACGTCCGGCCATAAATTCGTGATATTGTTTTAAACGAGGATAAAAATATTCCAAATACTTGGCAGACTGGAGCTGGTTCCACAACTCGAGAAATAGGTAATGCTGAACCGGAACCGGTGTGCCATGATGGATGAATGCGGACTGAGCTCCGGGTTCATTCACATAAGCATTCAGATTTTCCACAGCACGACGCTCATCAAGCTGCAGCAATCCAATGCCAATAAATCCGGAATCCCATGTGTACAAACAGTCCCACCAGCGACCGGGTGCACTGTGACGGATATATTGTTTCTGAGTATATACCGGATATACCACATTACATGTGGTGGTTGCGGTCATGCGCTCTATACTAAACTTGTATTTTTCTCCTTCAGGAGTAGCATCCAGATTAACCAGGTGAGATCGTGCATCTTTATAAATAGAATCATATTTTTCTGTGGTATTGCTGTTGTCACTCAGATAGCTTTCAACCTCTTCTTTGGTTCCACAACAAACCATTCCGTTAATAATTTTGGTGGATCGGGGTTCAATATTCACAGGTCTGAAAAAAATATTGGTAAAATGGCCTTTACCTTCTCCTTTAAAGACAGTTTTTACATGTTCATTGCTCATTTGTTTAAAATAATCACCCAGGTCGCGCATATACCATTCACGAATCTGAAACATGTCAAAATCCCATGAAATACCATAATAAAGATCAATATCTTTGTATTTCAGGATCACAGAATTCGTTACCGGACCGTCAAGTATTTCCGGGACGGGATCCCAATCTTTTTGTACAATATTGATTGATTTCACATCCTGTTTTGATACCACAGTCATTCCGTCCAGCTTTACAGGACTGCCGCCCTGAGATTCCAGAGTCAGCAACTGTGAGCCGGGATAAACTTTACCGAGGTCAATAGTCTGGTATGCAAAATCACCATTACCCGATAAAGTTAAATTGGCAGTTACCATACCTGTTACATTAAAATTTACACTGTGATTTTCACTCATATTATAACGTATATACAGTACCGCATCATCAACAGGTACATCAGTCTTTATTACATAGCTGACTTTATCACCCTTGTCCGCGCCAAAGCCAAGGCCAATACCTGATCCATTTACAAATCCATCATCACGGATTTCCGCTCGCATTTTACCATCGTACACCAGATTATCCTGAGGACGTGGATTGATAAAGGTCAAATCCTGATAGTCCAGTGCGTCAATCCAGACTGCTTTTGCAGGTAAAGTAATCAATCCCATATACAGTGGTGTATAAGGACTGTATGCCTTGATAGGCGGAAAATGCAAAGACGCCATAAAATGCAGAGCCAAATTCTGGTTTAGATCCGTATTATTTACACATTCCACACGTACCAGTCGGGAATTCTTGTCAATCTCTGAATAAGAAACATCTGTATATACTTTATCCTGCCATTCAATTTCATGACGAAAACTGAAATATTCAAAATTTGGAGAGGCTTCCCAGGGATGGTATCCTGATTCGTAAAAAACGTTTGGGACAAATACCTTGCGTCGGTAATATCCGGGGAACACACTCAGATCAAAACGGATTCCCTGGTCAACATCTGTAATATGAGATACACCAATATATCGTTTGGTATAGGGGCCCCAGTCCGGTAAACTCAGATCATGTGTTCCGTTTAATTCAGGTAAATAGCTCATGTCCGGCATAGCAAACACCTCTGCGCAAAACAGTAAAATGGAAATAACGAGCAACTTTTTCATGGTACAGCCTTTCTCAATAAAAACATAATTCTATGATCATTTGTATATTTTTATTTCCTTTTTTGATACACTGGAATCCAGTTCTAGTATTTTATTGACGTTCCAGGGATCTTTTGCATCAACAACAATCTGACGAGTATGTTCACCCTTTGCCCAAACCAAATGTTGGACCGGAGTAAAGGAGCTGCAGTTTGAAACATATGCGTCCTGAACATTTTTCAAATAAATCATTGCATTAACATTATGCAACAATTTTGCATTATAATCTAAAATCTTTAATTGCTTTACATCGTCACAAAACAGAGCAGGACGCTCATCGTCCTGAGCAAAGGTAACCTCTATATTTTCCAATCTCAAATTGTTCACATGACGACAATAAAATCCATATGCAGGCAAAGGACCGCCCAGGCGATCATATTCGGGATACGATTCCGGGTGTTCTTCAACCTCTCTCGCGGCATGTTCATGTGTACCACCGCCATTATATTGGATGCGAATATTCTCGAGCGTAATATTTTCTATAGGATGCCCCGGCTGTCCGGTTATGGATGACCCTATACTGTCAATACCGGTTGCCTGTACATTACTGATCATAATGTTTCGCATAGTCCCCATACCCGGTCTTTTTAAATCGCCATAGGACCGTCCTCTTTCCGCGTTAATGGGGCGTGCCCGATTGGCAAGGCGGACAAATATCGCACTGCCGGAATTCTCAATAATAATATTGGAAACAGTAACACGATCCATAATACCACCATCCACCATCTCCAGGGCGATGCCTGAACGACGGGTGTCGCGCACCACACAGTTATCAATGGTAATATTTACAAACCCGCCATTGGATTCGGTCCCGCATTTTAACGCACTGGCCTGCGATTTTAAAATACAGTTTGTAATCACAACATCCCTGCAAATACGGTTTGTTGTGCTTTTCAATACAATTGCATCATCGCCACAATCAATGTCGCAATTGGCAATGCGTACAAAATGGCAGCTATCAATATCAATACCATCATTATTCTGTTCTTTCAAGCTGCGTACGGTTATCCCGTCAATCAAAACATGATCACATTCAAGATAATGCTGTACCCACATGGGTGAATGAAGCAATGAAATATTTTTCACCGTAACATTCGAGCAGCCAATCATGCGGATGAGATAGGGGCGTGTTTTATAATCCCCGGTAAACAACTCACCCTGACCATTGATAGCACCTTGTCCCAATATGGAGACATTTTCTGCATTCTCTGCGTAAATCAGACTCTTGTTTGTATAATTATCGGTGTACGAACGTATTGCCGGTATAGTGAGGGAATAATCCCGTAAATAGGGACTGCCAAAAAGTGTTGCACCGGATTCCAGATAAAGGGAAACATTATCCTTTAGTATTAGCGTTCCGGTTAACCAGATACCTGCCGGTACAAATACAGTCCCACCTCCGGCTTTTGTACACGCATCAATTGCAGTCTGGATTGCACTGGTATTCAGGAATTGAGAATCTCCAACTGCACCATAATCCAATATATTATATTGATCAGGAAAAACAAAACTGAAACATCCGACAAACAATAGCAGTAATACAATTTTTCGAATTATCTTAAACATACGCATACAGCTACCTTGATTGGTTTAAACAAACTGTGGAATTGCTTTACTTGCTCCACCATTCAATGCGGACTGGTGTGCAACAATTCCGGGTACGGTATACGCCAGGGCCTCATGAATATCTACAACCGGTTTGCGTTCATGTAAACAAGCATCAACAAATTCATGGGTCAAAAATGTATGCGATCCATGATGTCCGCTGTTATGACGCAACGGTTCAGGCAACAAATCCGTTTTCCACCATTCCGGCTGTTCATAAGGCGTCTTTTTGGCTTCTATTCTGGCAAATCCTGCATCGTCTTTACCCAAAACACTGGTCGTTTCAACCAGGGTTGGCCCATATCCAACCGGATTACTGGTATAAAAACTCATCTTGTTTCCAATCCATTGGGCCCGTTCACAACCCAAATGCGCGCCTTTCCACCAAACATTTACCCGAAAGGCATGGCCTTTATTCGTTGTAAACATTGCGGATTCGTTCCAAAAAGGATTATTGTATGGATTGTCTTTTAGTATCGGATCACCATCTCCCCATCCATTACAGGAGACTTGCACAAGGCGTTCACCCGTTACACTAAGCAAATGTGCGGTACAATGTGTGGGGTAATGCATAGGAGCTACTCCATAACGCCAGGTCCGTTTACCATCTTCAATATATAAAGATTCCAACCCGTTATGCTGATATTCAGATTCACAGTAATAGATTTCACCAAACTCGCCTTTTTTATAAAAATCGCGGGCTGATATAGTGTGCTGCTGATAATAGCTGGTTTCAGCCATCATATAAATCAATCCGGAAGATTTTACCGCATTATACAACTGTTCTGCTTCATCCAGGGTTGCCCAACAGGCAGGAACCGCACAGATCACATGTTTGCCATGTTTTAAACATTCCAAAACATGTTTTACATGGTTAGGACCTTCAGTAAAAACGCCTACCGCATCAATATCTTTGTCTTTAACCAACTCTTCAAGAGAGTTGTAAGATTTTGAACAATTGTAGGTTTTCATGAGGTGCTCACGTCGTTCCGGCCTTAAATCACTCACAGCTTGAACAATACAATCCGGATGTTCATGAAAAAAGAAACTGGCTCCAAACCTTCCACCTACTATACCTATTCGGAGTTTTTTTGGTGCAGTATTAACCGCAAAAGATGGGTTCGCGGATAATGAAATTCCCAAAGCAGCTATGCCTCCCTGCTTGAGGAAATCCCGTCGGCTTGGATTGTCAATATTGCTATTTAAACGGCTTGCAAAACGTTTCATAGACCACCTCATTTCAAGAGGAACATTTAGTTTACACTATTTTCTTCTGCTTTGATAGCCACACATAATGCAGCATAATCACCAATTTTCTCACCCAGTTCCGCGGGCACAATTTTACAGACCTCAACCGCACCGGGTATAGCTTCTTTTTCAATCACTTTTCTGGCAGGATCAAAAAGCATGTCACCCAGGCGCACGCCCATACTGCCAATCACTATCAATTCAGGATTTATAATATCAATTAAAAACGATAATCCTTTGCCCAAATAGGTACCGCTTTTTTCAACAACTTTGAGCGCAAGAGGATCGCCAGCCTGTGCCCATATTACAACATCTTTGCCTGTAACCTGGCCCGGTTCTTTATATTTTTCAAGCATAGCTTCTTTGCCAATTTCTTCAGCCAGACATAACAGTTCAAAAGCCATCATTTGTGACAAACCGGTGCCGCTGCAAAAGCCTTCAAAAGATCCGCGTTTGTTAAAACCAATGGGACCGTCATCATCCAAACGCAGGTGTCCTGCTTCACCACCCAGATCATTGGTTCCGGAATATAACCGGCCATCCAAAACAAGTCCTGCTCCCAGACCCGTACCAAAGGTTAAAAATATCATATTACGACTGCCCTTGCCTGCACCAAAACGCCATTCAGCCAGTGCACCTGCATTTGCATCATTTTCCAGAGCAACAGGTAAACCAAATTCTTTGTTCAAAAGTTCAATAATGGGTACATTATCCCATCCCGGTAAATTGGGTGGAGACAAGATCATACCGGTTCTGCTGTTCAGGGGACCGCCGCAACTGATACCAATCGCTGCAGGAGAAGCTTGATCTTGATATTCCTTTATCATGGAAATAATTTCATCCAGACTTTTTTGCCAGCCGCCATTACCTGTAAAGGTTTGAAACTGTTTACGTTCAATCAATTTTCCCGTTTCATCAACCAGCAATACGGCTGTTTTGGTTCCACCAATATCAATTCCAATATATGTTTTCTCGCTCATAGGTTTTCCTTTTGATTTTTCGGTTAAATCACTCTGGTTTCCATTGTATTACGCTAACCATCTGCGATGGCAAAGCTTCCAGTTTTTCTCCGTCTCCTTGACCCGAATTCTGTATAAATATATGCAGAATTTTACTTTTTTTCCACAATTCTGTATCATAGCTGGGTTCCCAGGCGCCAACAGATAAAGTGGACAATACTATATTCTTCCATGTATTCGTCGTCAGATCATTACATACTGCAACCATTACCCTGTTTTCATATTCTATATCCCGAAACAGCATGTATGCCGCATCCTGGTTATTCAAAGTATCTGCAACAATAACAGGGCGACTCATAGGGATGCGTTTTGTCCCACCTCCGCTTAATGAAAAGGGTATCTCCCGGTCAGATACCTGTCGGGTTTGCCAGTTATTGCCATCATGATAAATCAGATGATATTGCGGTACTGATTCTCCATCTTGACGATAAAAAGTAGCAATGTAGGGGCGTCCTTTTGAATCCGCACACATGGATGTTTGATTGATCAGTTCACTGTTTTGTGGGATTCGAACTGCATATTCGGCATTGTTTTTATTTATGGGAATCTGACACAGATCACCTGTTGTCTTTATCCAGGTTACGCCTCCATCTGTGGATTTTGCGTAACACATATCATGATTGGTCGCTACATCACCGGTTTCACGCCATACCCATGACAGATGAAATGTTCCGTACAAGTCTACTGCAAATTGCCAATAGGCATTTCTCTCCCCTTCTCCATCAATCAAATTATCGTGTATACGTTCCCATTCCCGTTTAATGAGATCATATCGATTCATAACCAGTTTGCCGTCACCGGATTTCCCTACACGATAAAGAAAAATCAAATCTCCGTTGGGTAACCGATAAAATTCAGGGTAGGTTACCTTGACTTCATCTCTGCCAATCATGGATTGCTTTTCAGTAAAATCAAGTGAACCAGGAGCAATGCTTTTACAATAGCGCAGAGAATCATTATGATGGTCCCAGGCCATGTGCAAATAACCATCACCATCCACCATAATGCTGATGGAATTGTGAGCATCCGTAATTTTACCGGAATAGCGGGTTTGCTTGACCAGCCACTGATCTGTGCCCAATTGCCGTTTGGCAAGTACAACATGACCAATTGAATCATAAAAAGCGGCATATTGCGTATCATTAAAAGTAACCAGTGAATTCTTGCGCAAAATTGTAGTATTCACGCTATTTTGCGCCCAACCCAATGCAATATCTGATACATGCACACTTTTAGGAACTTGGTTACCACAACCAACAGTCAGCACCATTACAATAATGAATATTGCTAAAATTTTTATAAATTGATTCAAATCTTTTCCCGATTATTATTTATTTAACAACTGGTAACATCTGAACAAAGCACGCGGTGTATGAAAAAATCCTTTCCAGCCGTTAGCCTTGGCAGTCCACACCGGTGAACCATCACGGTTCAGGTAACCGAACCACTCGCCATATTCCGGGTCAGGAAAGTGGCTAAAAGTATAATCATGTACCTTGGTATACCAATCTGAAATATCTTGTCTGCCGGTTAAAGCCCAAGCCAGCATTAATGCATACAGTGCTTCACTATGCGGCCACCATAACTTTAAATCAGCTTCCAGACTGTGACAGGGTGTCCAATCCACATTGGTGAGATAACGGATACCTCCAAATTCTTTATCCCATCCCTGTTCAAGAGAAGCGAGTAGTATATCTATGGCCGTTTGCAGCAACATCTTATCTCTGTTCTTTTCTGCAGCTTCCATCAGCATCCACGAGCTTTCAATACTGTGACCAGGATGAAAAAGTCTGCCTTCAGGATATTGCAGCAAAGGAGTGCCATCCATCGCTACATTTTCATATAGCACCTTTTCCTGCGGTTTCCAGTGCAAATTCAGTATTGATGTAATGGCATCCGCACAATCCTGCTCGTATTGATTGTCTGGCCAGATGTCATTAAATACCCAGGCCACTGTTAATTTGCACATATCATGTGAATGTAAATGAAATTCTGCATTCATGGGATACCCAAGCATGGGTGTATCACTGGGTAAGCCAAATTTTTGCATCATTTGTTGATATAAATTTTCAGCTTTGGTTTTCAGATCAGGATCGTTGTCAATTTTCCAGTATTCCGCCATACCGATGGATGCAAAAACTTTGGTAAACAAGCTGAGTGAAGATGCTATGGGATTTCCTTGCCGGTCCAGACGGAAATACATTTTATCATCATCTTTGAATCCGAATTTCAATAAAAATTCAAGACCATGCCTGGCATAATCCTTCCAGCGGGATTCATATTTGTATTGATTATAGAGGTGACTGAACATCCAGATTTCCCTGCCGGTCATCCACATATCTTTATCACCGGAATAAGGTTTACCATCGCGTTCAAGCCGGGTAAGATATCCGCCAAATTCAGTATCCGGGGAATATTTTTCCCAAAAAGGAATAATATCATCAAATAAAGCAGAATGAAAAGTGAGAATCAATTCTTCTTTTCGTCCAGGAGGTATTTTATTTGTCCATGGTTGCATATTCATTCAGGATTAACAGTGTTTAAATAAAGTTCTGTACGATTGAAAATATACGCGTTATAGATCAAACTGAATAAAGAATCCGAATGTATAGACGAACTCTGGATATTATGGGGTAAATATTACATATTATAAAAATATGTAATATTTGCAGAGCACCAGAGCTCTGCAAATATTACAGTCGGTTAACAATTAAGCGGCTTCAGCACTCAAGGCGCTATCAAGTTTTATATCAAGTTCATCTTTACCAGGTTTGTATCCATTAATACCATAGAAAAGGATAACCAGGTAACAAAGTAAAGGCAATACATATGAATTATGCAATCCGATTTGCGGAATGTCTGCCAAAACACCTTGTAATAATGGAATAATTGCACCACCAACAGGTGCCATAACCAGAATACCAGATGCTTTATTGGTATACTCACCCAGTCCGTCAATTGCCATAGCAAAAATATTAGACCACATGATAGAATTAAACAATCCCACTAACAAGATTGACCACATTGCAACTTTACCCTGAGTCAGGATAGTTACAAGAACAAGGATAAATGACATAATAGCAGCAACAACCAATACTACATTGGCTTTAATCTTTTGAAGGATAGCTGATCCCAACAAACGACCAACCATTAAACCGCCCCAATACAAGGGGATATATTTTGCTGCAGCTTTTTCTGCCAGTCCGGCGATATAAGGTTCGCCTAAAAAGTTTACAATAAAGCTACCAATAGTTACCTCTGCACCAACATAAAGTGTCAGGGCAATAACACCCCAGCGAAGCTGACGGAATCTCAACACACTGCCAGTAACTTTGGTTTTAGATTCAGTTTGAATTGTGGGTAAATGCAGAATTGCAAAAATAATAGCAACCAAAACAGCAAAACCTGCCAGTACAATATAGGGACCCTGAACAGATGCAGCATGATCTGCAGCGTTATCAAAATCACCCAGAATAAAAATAGCACCAAGATAAGGCATCAAAGCGGTAGCAATTGAATTAATACCCTGTGCAAAGTTCAAACGACTGGATGCAGTTTCAGCTGGGCCAAGAATTGCAACATACGGATTACCTACAACCTGTAAAAACACATTACCTGTAGCCATTACAAAAAGACCAAACAGGAACAAGCCGTAAGAAATAACATATGCAGCAGGAATAAAGATTAAACATCCCGCACCTACTACGAGTAAGCCAACAACAATACCGCGTTTATAACCAATCTTGCCTATGATCATACTTGCGGGAACTGCCATGGTGAAATAGGCTGCAAAGTAACAAAACTGGATCAACATGGTTTGAGCATAATTCATGTTGAACAGGCTTTTAAGGTGAGGTATTAAAATATCGTTAAGAGAAACGATAGCACCCCATAAAAAGAACAACAGGGTCATTAATAAAAAAGGTACAAGGTACTTTCTCCTGTTTCCAGAAGTCGCTGCGCCTGCCGACGCGGTAGTGGTATTCATTTCATCTTCCCTCGTTTAAGTGAGTGACGGTATGTTAAGTATCAACTGATTTTTAAAGTATATTGCAAAGGTGTGTAACCGGTAATGTAAACACTTTTACCTTCAAGTTTAGGTTCTGCACCTCTTAATTGTGTCCATGTATGCTTTGCCTGACCGGAGCCAAATTGAATCGTATCATCACCAAGTGTGAATGAGCCCATACCGGATTCTAAAAGAAATGCATTCTCTATACCGGGAACCGGAACAACACCTTTTAACTTACCGTTTTCGCGAAAACCCAGTTCAATTGCAAACGGTATACGATCAGTACCATGGATATGAAAATTGACAGCAAATTCACCATCATTTTCCACAATTTCAATTTCCGATATCAAGGTTTGGATCTCGCTCAAAGGCCGATTAGATCTGGGCATTTTATCCCAGTCACCATCATTCGGTAGTTCATCAACAGGATAAGGTTGATAATAGGGTCCTGTTACTTTTTTTGTTAATATATATTTATTCCCCTCAATTTGCAAGTGGTTTGCACTGAATTGACCTTTTCTACCAAAAAATGATGAAGCAAAACGTAAACCGGTCAAAGCGGCATTTCCTTTGTAAAATGAGAAAAATGTAGAATTGTTCACAGCAATTGTTGCACTTTTATCCCCACGACGAATTCTTACCAATTCAGAGCCGGAAAAATGTTTGGCATAATGGGTTGGTAATGGATGTTCTTTGGGTAATGATTTTGTTAAACTTTTATCTTCAATCAATAATGGCAAATCGATCTTTAATCCATCAATCGCTGTATTTTCAATTAATTTACAGATTGATGCAAATTGGCCGTTTTTATCTTTTAATGCCATAAAACGGTACGAGTAATAATATGGGGCCATACTCATGCGCCGTCCCTGATCCTGACGTCTCGATGCGGTTGTATCTACATCACCATTGGGATGTAGATAATACAAAGTCATATCAAGATTTCTGCGAACAGGTTCAAACAATTCAGTATTGTCCAACAATCGTGCAATGGTTAAAAGACAACGATCGACAATGGGTGAATAAATAGCAGTACTTTTTTCATTGTACTGTCCATCCACATCAATATCAATCTTTTCATTCAGCCATTGATTAATGCGTTTAACATACTTTTCATCCGGAAATAAATAGTGAATACGCGCCAACCCCATACTGACAACCCAACGATGGTTCGGCGTATGTATACCTCCCACTGTCAGTGCATTGCCCGCATTTTTCAAAAAACGACCCAACGCATCTTTGGACGAATTCATTTCAGTAAAAGAAGATTGGTCCAAAATTGTATATGCAATGGCAATCCATTCCACCGCAAAAGCGGTATCCGGTGTTGAATGAAAGTTTGTAGAGAGCAGATCAATTGTACCATCTTTATGCTTTACATTGATCATATAGTTCGCAGCAAGTTCCAACGATTTAACCAACTCGCTGGATTTGTAATAATTTGATTCCGGTGTAACAAAAGCACTGACCAGGTAGCAGATATAATTAGCCGTTAATATGGGATAATGTATACCATTATCGTTTCGAATGGCTCCATACCATTGATGCGATGCATCCGTTTCCTGGTCCTGTAAAAGCTTTTTCACCAGATCATCATTTTGCCGAACGAGTGTTTTAAACACATCTGACTCGGTTAAAGATGATGCAAAAGCGAATCTATTGGAAACAGTTAAAGAAACTGCTCCAGCAAGTTGTAAAAAACGTCTTCTTTTCATTCAACACCTGAAAACCTAATTAACCATTAAATAATAAATCCATCAAATAATCACGTTGAGAATAATCAGGAATGACGACCTGGGCGCCAGCCTTGATCAAACGGGTACGTTTATCAATATTCAGGCTATGACGTTGTAATTCATCACTTGCAATACCTACAGCTATACCATCCCGTTTACGACATTCACGGATTTCAACCGGACCATCACCAAAAACAACCAATTCTGATCCATGCAGGTTATTCTCTTTCATGATCTGCTCAATGAGCATTTTTTTCGAAAACTTGGATACATCACCAACTGCGCCATAAATACCGCCATTAAACAGGTCAGCATAACCCAGGGTTTTGGCTTCGTTAATAACGTCTTCTTTATCGGTTCCACTAGCCATATACAAAGTTACGCCTTTATCACGCATCGATTGCAAAAATTCAACAGCACCTTTCATGGTCCAATCCGGAGTGCTCAATTCTTTACGCTCCAGCTTTGCCATACGTTTACGAACAGAAATCATCAATGCATCATTGTAAATTTCTTTGTAACCAAATTTATCGAGAATCTGGTCCTCCGGTACAATACCAAATTCTTTAACAAGTTCAACAAGAGCTTCCATTTGCAAAATGGTCTGAATTCCAACAGATTGATCAATAAAATCACGAACACGTTGAACAACGTTATGATACAAGGTTTCACCAGCGGTTTCATACTGATCACCCAGAATCGCTTTTACCATCATGGGTTCCATAATGGCTTCCCAGCCCTGACGCAAGGTACTGATGGTGCCATCATGATCAAATACAGCAAATTTAATTCTGCCAAATTGCATGGAATCCAGACTGTATGTCAACTCGATTTCAGTATCTTTGTAATATTGTGCTTTTCGTGGATCATCGGCAAGTTCCGGTTGATATAAATAGTTGGTATCACTCGCAATTTGCATTATTTCTTCAGCATTTGCGGTTCCGGTTGTATAAAGTTTTTGTACCGTTACAGCCGCAGCCATGTTGGCAAAACGGGCAGCATCAACCGTATCAATTCCAGCGGCCAGACAGAGTGCTAATGCACTAATAGTGGTATCACCCGCACCTACGGTATCTAGTTTCTTTAACAATTGAATACCGGGAATCTCGGTAACACCGGTTTCATCACAAACCAGAATTCCACGGCCACCACGAGTCAGTACAACCGGTTTTTTAGAGCGTTCATAAAGGGCCTTGGCATAAACTTCAGCATCCTGAACAGTAATTACATCAGTCGCTTCATATTCAACACCATTTAAAATACCTGCCTCAATATCATTCAGTTTACGCAAAACATAGTGAAACTCGGCACCATAATGGCGTGAATCAAACACCAGATTTTTATCAGGATATTTTTGACATAATTCATTGACCTTTTCAATAAAGGCCTTGTTGGGTATACTGCCTACAACCTGTTGGTTGAATATAATAATATCAAATTCCTGCAGTGCTTTTTCAATACCTGCTAATAATTTTTCATCGGTTTCAGCAGATCGTTTATTTAAAAAGCCAAAATCAATTCGGGGTTGTTCTTTATCTTCCAAAATGCGCTTAATATAAGTGAATGTATCAAAATTCTCTTTTTGAATAAACAGTTCACTGGTATCTACATTTTTTTCTTTTAACAGACGTTCAAGTTCCCGGCCAAAAACATCGTCACCTCTTACGCCAATTACCTTGATCAAAGCAGGATTAAGCGCAGTTAAATTTGCTACAATATTTGAAGCGCCACCAAGCGAATAACTTTGCTGGCTAACAGCTTCAGCCTGAATACCAGTTTCCACTGACATTTCACCACCTTTAGGATCAAGCGGCCAGTATACATCAAGGCAAAAATCTCCATAAACGGCGATTTTTACATCTTTAATTTTTTCAGTGATCTCACGGACACGTTCAATTTTCATTATTCCCTCAAATTTCTATTCTACAAAGTTCTGTTCGACAATATCACATATTATATGGTAAGAAAGCTGATGTACTTCCTGAGAAGTGCTGGTCCAGTTGGCGTTTGCACAGATACAATAATCAGATATCTTTTCCAGTTCGCTGTTGCTTTTTCCGGTAAAAGCTATAACCTTGGCGCCTTTTTCTTTGGCTGCTTTTGCAGCTTTGATAACATTTGCAGATGTACCACTGGTGGAAAATGCCCACAACATATCCTGGCTGTCCATTAAAGCTTCAACCTGACGTGAAAAAATATCTTTATAATCATAATCATTGCCAAGACATGTAATTACTGAAGTATCTGTTGACAATGCCACTCCCGGTAATGCTTTGCGTTCTTTGCGAAAACGTCCTACAAATTCACCTGCTATATGCTGGCAATCGGCAGCAGAGCCACCATTACCACAAAGGTAAACTGTACCTTTGTTATTCAAACTTTTAGTAATTGCATCGGCGATCTCTTGTAATAACGCCGGGCTGTTTTTTTCAAATTCATCAATTGCCTGTTTATGGAAGGCAATTGCATCTTTAATTGCGGGGTTCATAAAGTATACTCCTGTTTTTCAATTCGGTTTGGTGGATTACTTGAATAATTTAGTATTGGGCTTGTTTCCCAATTCATACTCCAGAACGCCGCCTTCCATCAGCTGCTCGTGGGTAATTATTGCCGAATTTATTTTTTTTCCATTAAACGTTACAGATTGAATATAGTAATTTTCATCAGAAAAGTTTTTGGTTTTAATTTCTAACGGATTACCATTTTCAAGATCTATCTTGATGTTGTCAAAAATTGGGGTGGTTATCACGTATTCAGGTTTACCTACACAATACGGATATAGCCCCATTGCTGCAAAAACATACCAGGCAGACATGGTTCCATCATCGTCATCCATCTCTGGAATATAGCCTTGCGGACTGGTATTATAGATTCTACCAACAAAAGGTTTGTCCCATTTCACATGGGTACCATAATAATTTTTTGTTTCTTTGGTTAATATTTCATTCACCCACTTTTGAGATAACCAGGGTGAGTTGCTGAATGCAAACATGAACGGCACATGTATATCCGGTTGATTACCGTGATTATAAAGATCATTTTCATAAAAATAGGTTAAATCTTGAGTGTAATTGTCTTTTCCTTCAAACAATTCCAACAATCCCGAAATATCCTGGGGAACAAACCAGCGATACTGCCAAAGTGTTCCTTCATATAATCCATCACCATGCATGATGTCTGCATTTTCATTCATGACTTTGAATTTTTCCACCCAGATGTCTTTATACATACCGGCCATTTTGGAATATTTAACATAGTCAGCATCATTTCCTACGATTTTAGCAATTTCTGCTAATCCCCAATAATCATATGCTGCTTCCAGCTTTTTATCAGGAGAATCGGTAGAAAACTGTTTTGTTTCTTCTACCAGCTTGGGATAAACCGCTTTTAAATCAAAAGGAATGCCCTTTTTCCACGCATCCAGTAAAACTATAGATGCATGCTCAGTACGGCAGGTAACAATGGGTTCACTATTACTCGGCTGATACGTTAAACCTGTATTGTACAAATCAACCAGTGACAAACAAAAATCCCGCATCAAACCGGGTTCAAGCAAAGTTACAAGGGGAAATTTTGTGCGAAATGTATCCCAAATGGACCATGAATCGTAATGGGTATAACCTTCAGCTTTGTAAATTTTATTGTCCGTTCCCCTGTACGTACCGGAAGAGCTGGTACTGTTGAACGGAGATAAACTGGAATGATACAGATGGGTATAAAACAAGGTTTTATACTCTTCTTTACCCTCAACAACAACCCGTTCAAAAATTTTCTCCCAGGCCTGCTGTGCTTCTGCTTTAACTGTATCAAAAGACTTGTTTTGTAATGCAGAGTACAAATCCTCTCTGGCCTGTTCAACACTTAACGGAGAAAGTGCTGTACTCATGTTGACAGTATCATTTTGCTTTAAAGAAAAAACCAGAAATACTTTGCCGTCTTTTTCTTCAACAGAATCAAATGCCTTATCAAAAGTAATAACATAATAATTGGTGTACATGCCAAACTTACAATTATTACGCGCAGTTATTCTACCAGTAATTTCACGGTTAGATTTAATTTTATATTCAGAACTGAGTACCTGCTCTATTGAAGAAGCCGGATCAATCATGATAAATGATTTATCGGATTGAGGAAAAGTAAAACGCTGCAAACCCACATGTTGATTAATTGTCATCTCGGCCTGAATGCCATTGGTAAATTTAACAGCATAGTAACCAGGAGTAGCAGTTTCGCTATTTTTGAGATATTCTACGGCGTCTGCATTCGGCTCACCTAATCCTGGCTTGGTTAACAGTACTCCACCTGCGCCACTGCACCCTACTCCCATCAAGCGGGTGTGGGTAAAACCAGATATTTCTTTGGCATTATAATCATATCCGGTATGACCACCGGGAAGCGTCTGGGGCCCCAATTTGATCATCCCAAAGGGAACATTTGCAGATGGATCAAGTTGTCCATGATCTCCTGCCGAACAGATAAATGGATCAACATACCTGGTCAAATCAGCGGCTGACAGAATTGATGTAAAAAATATTACAATAGAGTAGAAAATTATTTTACGCATTTTTTATCCGTTTTAAAATTTAATGAGAATAATATCAAATCAGATTAAATTATCAGAAAAGGTGCCTGCTAATCTCTGCTACTTTATTACAACAACATAATATATTTGCGATAAAATAAATATTTTTTAATATAGTTATTTTTTATTAAATCTCAATGTTTTTTCTAAAAACACACTTTAACAGCATCCGTTATTAGACAAATAAATCTCCCGTCACATTTCAAAAATTTGACATGACGGGATTTTAATTTTATAAATAATATTAAATATTACTGTATTGTATTTGACAAAGAATAAGGAACAGAATCATTATCACTTCCCCAACCCGTATTGGGATCAAAAGTCATAAAGAACTCCAATTTCCCACCTGCCACAATATCTTTATGAGTAATAAATGTTTTATTATAGTCATTACCATTGAGTTTAATGGATTCAATATAACAATTTTCATCAGAATTATTGTGAGCTATAATTTTGAATTTACGATCATTTTCCAATGTTAATGTTACGATATCAAATGATGGTGTTCCAATTACATATTCAGGAACACCCGGGCACACCGGATAAAAGCCTAAAGCAGAAAACAAATACCACGCAGACATTTGTCCCGAATCGTCATTACCGCTCAAACCGCCTGGGCCCACATCATATTCTTCTTTTAAAATATTACGGATAGTCTTTTGTGCTTTTTCAGGATACCCTGCATAATTGTACATATACACCACCTGATGACTGGGTTCGTTTCCATGCCAATAGTGGGTTTCTACAAAAAAAGTATCCAGCCTTGCTGTAAAAGAATCGGCACCACCCATTATATCAATCAGGCCCGCTACATCATGTGGAACATACCAGGAATAGTGAAAAGGTGTTGCTTCGGTAACATATCGTTGTGGCTTTTTATAATCCGCATCTTTAACCCAGCTGCCATCTTGGTGTTTACCGCGCAGATACCCGAGATTTGGATCAAATACATTTTTATAATATTGCGCCCGTTCCAGGAGTTTGTTATAATCATCTGTTTTGCCCAGTTTTTGTGCAATTTCGGCAAGTACAAAATCATCATAAGCATATTCCAGTGTGCGTGAACTCTGTTCCCGTTTATGAAAAGCATAAAGTACCGGATCTTCAACCGGAATATATCCGTATTTAAGATATGATCCCAAAGAACGTCGTCCTTTGCCATCTGCATAATCATCTAAAGACTCGGGAGACTCGAACGCATTCTGACGCATATATTTATATGCGGTTTCAACATCAAAATCATCAATTCCTTTCATATATGCATCGCCAACCAGAGAAATCATATGATCACCAATCATTGCAGAAGTATAACTGTTGTACATGGGGAAAATTGGCAGCCAGCCGCCCTGCTCTGCTTTCATAACAATGGATTTTAACATCGAAATAGTTTCTTTGGTGTTCATGATGGTATACAAGGGATGTAATGCTCTGTATGTATCCCACATGGAAAAATCGTCAAAATAATTAAATCCATCAGCTTGATATACATTATCATCCTGTGCAAATCCGGTATAGGTACCATCAACATCATTTACAATTCTGGGTTGTTGATAGCAATGGTATATGGATGTATAGAATTTAACATAATCATCTTTATTTTTGGATTTGATCTCGTAACGACCCAATAAATCATTCCAATGGTCACGAATATTTTGATGTACTTTTTCAAAATCCCAATTTGGAATTTCTGTATCCAGATTTTTTCTGGCCTGTTCAATACTGGTAAAAGATGACGCGGCTTTGACCAATAACTCATCACCGGCTTTAACCTGAAAAGCGGCAAACCCGCCGATATTGTTTTCATCTTTTATATTGTTTTGTTTGTATTTCGGCGTATTCTCCTGATAAACACCAAAATTCTGCAACGGTTTATCGAACTTTATCACAAAATATCCTTTAAATCCTGCATATTTACCAATTCCCTGATAAAGTCTGTGAACAGGATTATAACCTACAATCTCATTTGCCTCGTGATTCACCTGAATAAAGCCTTGTCCTTCATCGCTGTTGGTATCAATGAGAATAAATGCAGAATCTGCATTTTCAAAAGTGAAACGAAAAATTGCACTTCGGGTTGATGCTGTCATTTCAGCTTTTACATGATAATCTTCCAATTCTACGGCATAATACGCCGGAGATGTAATTTGTGCATTCTGGTCAAAATGGGCACCACGAACAGATGGAGCACATTTTAATTCACCGGTAACCGGCATAATAGTAAAACTGCCGTAATCCTGTGCACAGGATCCACTTAACCAATGACTGGCCCGGAATCCCTGGATATAGGGATCAGTATAATAGAATGGCGCATTACATTTTTTTTCAGTTTCCCGGGTTTGGGGAGTCCAGTTTGTCATCCCAAACGGCATGGTAACTGCCGGAATGACCTGAGCATTTGCATAATTTACATGTTCAGATCCATGCTTCATATTACTTTTAGTTGTACTGGGGCCCGTACCAATCAACGGGTCAACATAATCAATCCATTCAGTTTTCTGACTGCAAGAAAAAAGAGATAGTAAAAATACAACCATAATGGAGATTAGACTTTGTTTCATTTTGCTCCTTTTCGTTTCAGTATAAAAAAAATTATAAATGCTATATAAAACAGACTGTCTCATAATTATAAAGACAGTCTGTAATATTTCCAATTATAAAAAAGGGATAATAATCAAATCAATTTCATTTGTATGTGCATTACTCTTTATTGCCTGAATGAAGCATTTATCAATTCAACTCCACACAATAAAGGATCTGCCTGAGAGCCATTCACCGAAACACAACGGATTTCAACATCTTGAGTAACTTTAATATCTTCAAATGATCGAGTGATGGGGAGATCTTGTCCCCCGGCTTCTTTGACAACATCAAAATCTGCAAGAACTTTGATACCCTGAATATAGACATCAAACACACGCTCACCGGGCTCCATATCTTCCAACTCGGCAAAAACCAGATTGATATTGTAAATATGCTCAATATTTGTAGCATTATCGACTGTAATATCCAGATCAATGGGACCGGTCAATGCAGAAGCTCCAATCCATTCAAAACCATTTTGATCTAAAAAGAGTGAATGCCTACGTATATCACTTATTCCAAGAGAATCGATCTTGATGGGTATATCCGGTGATTTTCCACCCACACTGGGATAATCCATCCACAATGTACCGTTGTCATCAATACGATCACCAGGTGCATTCAGATTAATTCCCACATGTTGTATAGCACTGCCGTTCCACTCAAAATCATTGGTCGTCCAGTATTCCAACTCCGGCATATGTATAAACGCCAGTGATGTTTGATTCTGATACGAGCATTGACAGGTACGGGTATAGTCGGGAGCGTTTAGCAGTCCGCCTGCGGCTATCAGATTGGAAGTACAGCCGGATTTGAATCCACCAAAATTACCGGTACCACTTTCACGATAAAGATCATAAAATCCTGCTGCTGCTGAACGAAAGGAAAGCAGGTATTCACTGGCAATATTATAATTACAACCATAAGCTCGTGAATAGGTCCATTGTATTTTCTGATCGGTAATGGGATCCGTTCTAAAGATTGCTTCACCTGTTTCCAGGTTATAAGCTGCATTATCTGTAATGATTCGATCACCATGCAATATCGGAGGATTATGATATTCTATGGGTTTGTCCCAAATCAGCTCGCCAGTGGTGGCATTGTAAACTGACATTCTCTCACCATCTTCACCGCGTATCATATCTCGTGAAGGACGTGTTGCCTGAATGAGACGATTATATTGTTTGGAATAACTGAGCCAGCTCCCAAAAACACCTTCTGTTATCGTCCATGCGGGTTTGCCGCTTTCCAAATCATATGCTATTAATCGATAATCGGTTGGTGCATCCATACCACGACGCTGCATTTTCTTTTCAACACCGGGTGGAAGCTTGTCCAGACAGTATAAAAGTTCGTCAGATGCTGTTATGGCATTATGAATAAATCCATATCGCGATGATTGTTCCCATTTGACTTGAGCGGTATGACGATCCAGAATGACCAATTCTTTACTAGCGGTATCATCAAAATCACCCCATATTTTTTCTTTGCGGCGATTTTTTCGAGACATTTCTGCCATTGCCGCTTCGTCTTCTTTGGTTAACGGTGTCATTGCTGAAAATGGAACAAAATCTGATCCTGCAATGAGCAGATCTTGAACAATACCAATATATCCCCACTCGGGTTGTTCATTTTCCTGAGCAGGCAGCATAATTTTTTTAACATCTTTGCCGGTTTCAATATCCAACACACGGCAGGTGTCATTTTCCAGGACGTACACATTATCTTTGGTTACAACAAAATTGGTATTGCGTGAATTTGCACCGGGTAAATGCTCCTGGTTATATGTTGCAACCAATGGTGTATCAGTATAGGATTCATCATAATAGGTATCATAAACATTCGTACAGTCCAGTTCAGTTTTCCAAAAAACCCGCCCGGTATATACATCACGTGCACTGATACAATCCATTCCTTCAATGATTAAACGTCCATCCATAATCTGTTCCGGGGGGCCATGCCCATGTCGGGGTAATACTTCCAGATTCGAGTTACCGCCAAACCAGAGAATACCCAGAGGCAATTTTACCAGTTCATCATCCGACTTTACCGTGTTGGAGATATTTCCATACTGATGGGTCCAGTTTGAGGCACCTTTTAAAGGGCCGGTTTTACAAACAACAATACCGTCTTTGACTTTTTCAACATTCAATTCACTTTCAGAATAACCTTTGGCAAAATTGGTCAATTTTTCAAACAAACCTTTTTTATCGGGCATCCACATTTTACCACCATATGGACGAATTGCATCAAACAGATGTGCAAGGCTATTCAAATCATTCATTTTTCGAATACGGTCAACATTATTCACCACAATCAATGAAGCCATATATGGAGGTACGGATGCGGTTTCCGGTTCACCCGGTAAAATGCTCAATTTTGCACTCAACAATCCATTAGCATCAAATTCTTTTCGCAATCCATCAACTTTATTAGGATCCGCTTCAAACGCAATAATGGAAAACTCGGATTGCTTTGCAAAACTTGCGAGTTTATCTTTATCAATTCCATAATACAGTGCATAACCTTCTTGGGTATCTGTTTGTTCAAGAATTTTCGAGATAGATTTATCAATTTTAAAATCATCCGATTTGTTTTCAGCATACTGATTAAAAGATGATGACCTGGTTCCAAAAGCTAAAATTTCACCTTTTGTTGTTACGGCAAATAGTTTTTCATTGGCAGCTATTAATCGAGCGATAGTACCATCAATTTTTTGGGTCCACTTGATCCTACCTTGATTCTCACTGTCGTTTACATCAATACAGGTAATATGATCTTTTCCTCCTGCATAAAGAAAGTTACCTGCTTTGATCAGATCACCATTCGCTTCAACCTGGATAACTGATAATATTTTTTCCGGATCAAGGGCATTACGCACAATAATAGAATCACCTGACATGTAAAAGACCTTGTCATCCAGTACAGGATACTTGCCCAAATTGTGCAATAACCGTTCTCCGGTTTTCAGATCGAATAGATTGGTTTCTCTGTCACGCGCATGATTGAAAAAATAAGTATCATTGGCGCAAACAAATGCACCACCATTCTTGTTATAATCCGCTAGATGGTAATAGATCATTTCCCCGGTATGACGGTCAAAACATGCCGGTACAGACCTGCCACCGGGAATTAACAGATAATCACCACTCACTACAAAGGTCCCTTGGGGAGCAATACTGGCAAAAGCCGGCGAATTGTGGGGCTGCAGCATATAACGGGAGCCCATACCTTCGTTACGCCAAACAACCTTTCCGGTTTCTGCATCAAGCGAATAAATAAATGTACCCATTAACGGCCAGATACTGGCAGCAAAATAAACCTTGTCGTCTTTTAATACAACACCACCACGTGCGGGCCAGGATGAGATCAAGCGTTTATTCCCCAGTATTTTACGGTCAAGCGGACCTCCCTGGAACTTCCACAAAACCTCTCCGCTTATCGCAGAAAGACAATACAAAAAACCATCATCACTGGTAAAATAGAGTTTGCCATTTCTGCCTGCCAACGGCATCCTAACCGGTCCGTCCGCATAAAAACTCCACTTTACCTGGCCGCTTTCTGTATCTATGGCAACAACCTTGTCTTTATCATTAAAGCCTACAAACAATGTATTTCCCAAAACAATGGGTTCAAACTGTTTATCATATTGCATCATATCGCGGTTTAGGGGATCATCCCAGACCGGTTCACGAGGGCTGAATTTCCAGGACCAAATTGCATCCAACTGATCTGGCAATTGCTCTGTTGAGCATGCACTTCTACCCTCATCAAAACGCCACATGGGCCAGTCTACAGCAAAAACATTTGTAACAACAGATGTCAGAATTAAAACTGTAAAAACCATAAATACTGCTTTTTTCATATCTACCCTTGATATATTTATAATGAAATTATTTTTTCAGCTTTTTCCGCGGTATTGTGATCATGAGTTACAAGAACGATTGTACCTCCCTTTTGATGATAATCATCAAGATAACCGGTTACAATATCGATATTTTTTTCATCCAGATTACCGGTAATTTCATCTGCTAACAGTATTGCAGGCTCATTAACCAAAGCTCTGGCCAAAGCAACGCGCTGCTTTTCTCCCACACTCATTTCACCCGGTACATGTTTGGCACGATGAGCAATTCCAAATCGTTCCAAAAGTTCATATGCTTTATCTGTTTCTACATGAACACCTTTGGCAAGACCGGGAGCCATGATGTTTTCCAAAACCGTTAAATATGGAATGAGATGATATTGTTGAAAAACAAATCCAATATTTCCTGCTCGAAACATGGAACGTTCTTCAGGGCTTTTTTGATACATATTTTCATTATTAACAATAACCTCGCCGGAATCGGGTTCTAACAGCCCGCCGGCAATCAATAACAATGTGGTTTTACCACAACCACTGGGACCTTTAATGGCAACAAATTCGCCTTTACCAATTTCTAATGTAAAATCGGTCAATACATCTACTTTATGGTGGTCTTTATTATAAGCTTTATTTACATGTTCCAGTTTAAGCAATGTCTACTCCTCTCTCAATATTTCTGCAGGATCTTGTTTTGAAGCCAGTAATGCGGGTACCCAACTTGCAATAACTGCCAGCAGAGTAGACATGATGATTGCAGTAAAAAACAATTCCGGTCCTGATACGCTCATAAGAGTCAAGACATTATAAAACAATTTACCGGTAATAAAGGCAAGCATGTATCCCAGCAAGCCACCTGCAACTCCCATAATTAAAGCTTTGATGAGAAAAAGTCTTAAGATTGCCGATGAATGCACACCAATAGCCCGTAGAATACCGATCTCACTTTTACGTTCCCGTACATTAATAATGAATAAAAGTACAATCCAAACGGCACATGCAAGTAATATAAGAGGAAGCAGAATGGAAAGCAATTTTTCGCGTTCCTCCTTCATAGCCTGCCGATTCGCTATTTCAGCATCAATTGCCTGCTGGGCTTCCAAGGCTGCCCTGTCACGGGCTTCTGCACGGGTTACAACCTTGGTATCTTTTTCAATGACTTTGGTACCGGGCAAAATAGCTTTAATTTCATCCCGTACCTGGGAAATATTATTACCAAAACAATGACATTTTAATGCAAGGATTGCATTGATCTGATTGGGACGGTTGAGGATATCCTGAGCTTGAGCAAGCTCTACCCAGATTGAAATATCATCCTTGCTTCCACGTTCTTCGTTACACTTTTGGATAGAAAAATTTCTGTCAAATAATTTAACCGTATCTCCCACCTTTAAACCAATACTGTTCCACAACTCGTAACCCATTACCAGGCTGTCTTTGGGGACGGCAATCAACATGGGTTCTTTGGGATCACGATGCGCAAAAGGGACTTCACCCCGGGTACCGATGAGAATTATAGTCCTTTTTTCTTCCGGCCACTTTACTTTTTGTTCTATACTCGGGAGTAAGTGTCGAATGGACATCATTTTAGAGTTGGAGAGCTTTGTAACATAATCTTCACTCATATATTGTGTAGCATAATCGTTTGCATACAAATCTGCCAGATTTTGATTTTCCGGCAGAATGAGCAGATTGAATCCCAACAACTTCATGATTTTGCGGTAATCATCTTTTAAAAGAGCCATTCTTTCTTCGGTCTCTTTTTGCTTATTAGCAATAATCTCTTCGGTTTGCAAATCATGTATTCGTAACATGAATACAGAACCGGCAAGAGCGGTAACGGCAATGATAACCGAGATCAAGCCAAGAGTAAAATTCAATTTCCGCTGAATGATCTCTTTGATAACCAAATTCCAAATTTTCATTTATTTTCCCAAATTCCTATTATTTCTTTCGCTGTACCAACCAGGTAACCAACAGCAATACCGCTAAACCTGTGCCAAACAAAAATAAAATATTTCTCAATAAAAGGTTGCTGTTTTTTTTCTCAACCACAGTAACAGGCGAGATTGTAATATCCAGTGAATCATGCCTGGATTTTGTTTGGATTGTATCTGAGTTAATACTGTCTTTTACCATTAGCTCAGATTCAGTATCGATTTGTTTTAACGACTTTTCAGCTTTTGGGGTAGTATCTGTGTCTTCAATAAACGCAGAAATACCTGTTAATGGTGGTAAAGGTTCATTTTTAACCAGAGTACCTCCTACTGGATTCGACCAATCCCGATTGATTAACAAATCAATACCCGGATTATCGTCTTTGATCTCACAGGAACACCAACCGACAATGGATTGGCAAGCATATTCTATATTTTTTTGACTCAGACCTTTGCCAATTAATCCATATAAAGCCCGGCCTCTTCCAAAAACCGGAAACGCCATAGGTTCATCAAAATACGTCAAATCTTCTTCAGAACCCAGTAAAATTTGAACCAGAACCGATTCATTTGTATTTTTTTTGGAAAGCGACAGCATTGAAAAAGTAACATCATAATCTTTAAAATCATCAACCTTGATCTCATTTCCATTGATATCATACCCGATTGTTGGAACTTTGAGTTCTTTTGTCATGTTCTTCAGTGTTTTTTCCAACAAAGATTTTGCATCAGCATTTTTGTGCTCGTCACTGCATTCCAGCAAAATCCAGACCGCGGCATCACCATTGATCAATCGGGTCGATAATTCGGTCAACATCTTTGAATCTGAAATTAACGCTGTATTTTCACGAGTTAATGTATTTGCCCAAACATGTCCCCGAATATTTGCGGATACAGGATAATGCAATTCCATCCAGGGATATTGCGTGGCATTCATGGGTCTTGCATTCTCGGGAACATCATGGATATTTAATAGTGTAACCGAGATGTTTAAAGTAGAATCCGCTGCAGACTGTTCCAGCTCTTCAATTAACGTCTGTTCATCTTCAGAGAAATTGTTTTCGTAAAACACGATTAGCCGATACGGATCAGCACTCCAGCGTTCTAACGCGTATCGAAAGACAGGAACATTACAGGCAAATACAAACGATTTTGCCAGGACCAAAAAAAACAGGGTCCCGGCAAATAGAATCAAAATTTTCTTTTTCATACTACTTTTTTCATAAATTAAAAACGATGTACAACTCTTAGGTTAAATCGACGACCAAAATCAGGAAATCCTACAACTGTAGAATATAATTCGTCAGAAACATTTCGTATCTCTGCGTACACATGCACAGGTAACAGAGGAGCAAAATCCCATCCGGCAATGATATCCATATTAACAAAATCACCCAATGGCTGTGGTTCAGGTATTGCTGAAAAACGCGAGTTTTCAAAAGATGAGATATACTTGATCAGCATATTCACATCCAATCGTGACCATTTCCCATAAATACCCGCAGATGAAACCAATGTTGGGAACTCTTTGGATTCAACCATGTCTCCATCCTCATCCTGTTTACTGACCATCCAGGTTACATTGCAAAAAGGTTGAATCTTGTTCCACAGCGTATTGGCCCTGGCTTCCACTTCAATACCGGATTGTACCTGATCACGGTTCAGGTACAATTCCATCACTTTATCATTTAATGTATAGGTTTTACCACTCAGGACAATAGCATCCTGCTGATAAACTGTAAAGGCAGTAAACGCAATATCACCCACATTTTCAAAATTATAGTGAATGCCCGCATCAATCTGGGTACGTTTTTCATTCAGAGGTTCTGCCATATTTACATCCAGACTGCCGCTTCTGGGTTCAATACTACCGGCTGAAGCATTCAGGTTCAGAGTAATACTTTGATTCAAATAATAAGACATTCCTAACGAACCAATCAACAATGGTTTTTGCCATTCATCCATAATAGGTTCAACTTTTTGAAAACCTTTGGCACTTCCCTCTATTCCAAAACCACCATATTCGTTGTAATAAGAACGCTGCCATTTGAATCCCGCGTCTATCTGCAAACGACCAAACTGGTGCTCATCCGTCAAAACTGCGGCAATAGTTTCAGTATCACAGGGTTTACCAGTATAGAAACGCTTTCCTTCAGGCGCTACCCAGTGATTGTACAACAAGCCAGCTCTTAAAACATTGTTACGAACCAAAGACAATGATTGAATCAGACCGGCATTAAATTCATGGTCATATTCATCCTGTTCAGCATCTGCATCCAGTGATGTATACTCAATGTGATATACCGGTTTTCGATCCGCATAAGACAGCTTGATTTCCGTCGAAGCATTCTCGCTTTCAATGTATTGAGAACGTAAAGAAACCAGTGTTGTTTTTACAGGATCAAACTCTTCAAGATTCACATAAAATTTTTCAGCAGCAGGCGGCAAACCTGTTGCAAGTTCACGGGTTCCATTAAGGTGAATGATTGAAGACTGTACATAAAATTGGTCAGATGGCTGCCATTTAACTTTGGCAAATCCGTTAGCAAGGGTTTCGGCTGCGTGTCTATCATCCGGGCCATCTGTTTGATAATATCCTATCCCTCCCGCATAAGAAACCGTACCCCGGGTTGCGCCATGAGAAACATGTCCGCGGAACGTATTAAACGAACCATACTCCAGTTCAGTGGTGGTTTCGGGTTGATCAAATTCACGGGTTTTTACATCAATTACGCCAGACAATCCACCTAATCCTGATAGCAATGCGGCACTAGACCGTATGATCTGGATTGATTCGATCATGGATGCCGGAAATACATAGGGTGTTTCATGGAATTCTTTTTGCCAAACTCCGTCAATAGCATAATCGGGATATGGATATCGCTGCCCGCGAACAGAGAAAAACTGTTTTACTTTACGTCCCCGGGTTTCAACTACCGCACCTGGAATATACTGCAATGCATCAATCAAAGTAACGGGTGCTTGTTTTTCAATCTCTTTACGATCGATTATGGTTGTTGAAATTCCCAATCCGGGAGAAACCATTTCCGGATTTTCGATAATATTACGTGTGCTACGCCCCATAATTTGTACTGCCTGCATGGGTATAACCACCGGATCTAGTTGCGCGTTCATTGTTGCTGTTTTTGCTACGGAAACATTTACGGATTTGATTTGTTCATCATACCCCATCATGGATATAACCAGTAAATATGAACCGGGCTGTATCCCTTTGATAGCATATTCACCACGTGCATTCGTTGATGCACCTGTATCTGTACCTTTAACGGTTACATTTACACCGGATAACGGTGTATTTTTATCTGCATCGGTTATAACACCTTTAATCTCTGCTGCAAATACATTTACAGTTGTAATAAATACAATAAAACAAATAATAAAAAGACTACCTGATCTTTTCCTCATGTTGGTTCTCATCCTTTTCTCGCTTTCAGGTATTTGGTTCTGGTAAAAATCATCGGCTTTTGTATGGCCCATGGACGGATTTAACTTTATAACTCTCAGCAGCATCATCCAGAATAATGATATGAAAAGAATCGCCACCGGGTTCAACTCTTACGAGTATATGTCCCTGATCACTTTTCAATTTACTCAGGTTGCTGCCTATTACGACATTGTTTTCCTGCATCATATTGGTTGCAAAAATATCCCGGGGACCGGGATACAGATCTGTGGACAGTAACCGACGCAATACGCGCATTGTGGGATGGCTTGGCGACCAAACCTGTAATATATGCACCTGAGGAGCAAGTGTGCTCACAAAAAACGCGTTTTCAGAATCGGTATAACCATGATGATTCAACTCGTTCACTTCAACTGGACCCACAGCTTTTGCTACCGGAGTCTCAACATCTCTCCATACGGGAGAATTTTCATCAAGCACACCGGTTATATCGCCTCCATTAAAATAATCAAAACTACCGTAAGAAATTTTTATTGCGCTGCTGCACATATTTTCTGAAGGAAATTGAGATTTATCCAAAGTTTCAATGGGAGGAAAATGATGTCGGGTATTATTTGCAACCCCCGTCCACACCTCGCCATTTGCGGCAACATTTCTGATCTCAAATCCCGGATATGTTGCAGGATCATTTTTCAATAAAAATTGCTCATTACTTCCGGGGATAATTTTTTCTGCAATCAACCCGGTATTTTCCATATGCCAGTCAAGAAATTGGCGATAGTTCTCAATCATCCGGCTTTTGAGCGGATACGGATAATTATAATCCGGCCAGGCACGATCCACTAATTTTTTAATTGGTATATAATCTCCCACCTCAGTCAATCCGGACAATCGATAGTTTCCATTTTGGGATAAGGGAGATTGATCTGTTATACTACCCATATGGTCATCGTGAAAATGAGAAAGTAAAACATAATCCAGCATTATATCAGACTTGAAAGAAAGCATGTGATTTATATATCTGGTAATCCATTCACCGGGTGTTTTGCTACCATCAGGTCTGGGGTCTGTTACTCGGGGTTTGGGTCGATTGGTTGCTCCGGCATCAATCAACAACGTAGTACCATCGGGCAATATACACAATACACATTCTCCCTTGCCCGTATTGATATGGTGTATATCCAGATATCCTTCAGACCATTGCGGAAGGACCTCTCCCACATTATGTGAATAAAGCTGCTGAAAGAACAACAAGAGAAAAATAATCAAAAATATTTTTTTCATATTATTTCACCAGACCTGTTATGGGTTAAATTCAAAAACCTGTTCAACTCGATCACCACCGGTTTCCATCAAGATTAGTGAGTTTTCTGTAACCTTGAAGACTCTCCAATGTTTTTCGGTATTTTGAGCAAACGCTGCAGTTTCTATCTGCAATATTGTGTGTCCTGCTGGAAACTGTATGGGTTCTGTTATGCTTCGGTGGCCATGTCCTGTAAATAATGCCTGAATATTTGAATTATCATTCAAAATTTTAAAAATGTCTTTTGAACAGTTTTCAATAGTCATTTCTAATTGAGTATCTCTATTAAATACATTTCCGTCATTGTTATAGTCTTTAACCGGAAGATATTTATGCATAAAGATGATAACAGGTTTATCGCCTGACTGCTTGAGATCATTTTTCAACCAATCCAGTTGTATTTTCTCGATATAATTTCCATTTTCAAGACTATAACCATTGTCCAGAAAAATAAAATGCATTTCAGAATTACCAACTTTAACATCCCGACTGTACCATGTGCCTTGTGCAAAGCTTGGGGCATTACGGATCCAGTCTGCTCTTGCACGCTGAACATAAACCTGAAACTGGTCCTTTTCATTATCAACTATCCAATAAGAAGCAATATCATGGTTGCCCAAAGTCAAATAAACCGGAACCGGACAAACACTCAACATAGGAACAAATTGCTCAACCTGGGTTGCCTGCCAGGGGCCTCTGGCTGTCTCTGCTTCATAATAATCGATTAAATCACCGGTTATAACAACAAGATCAGCATTTACCTGTTTGGGTTTATCTTTTAAAAAGGATTGAAAAGTTTCTGCTACATTGCCATAATGATTTCTCTTTTCCACAAAACGTGGATGGTAGCCCGCCAAATTGCAAAAATGTATATCTGTCATTTGCAATACGGTGAGAGTATCTGATTCCATTGATAATGAAACGCCGGACAAGAAAAAAACAAATAACATGATTAATTTTTTCATCACAATCCTCTTTTACATCATTTTTTAGCAAGTTTGAATATCCATTCAAACCTATATAAAATTTAAAAAAAATCACAGTTCTATCAAGTAAACAATTGTACGAACGATTAGGAAACGTGAAATACACTATTTAAAAACAAACAATCTAGTGCAAAACCTGAATCGCATAACGAACAGATTGTCTGAATTGATCCTTTGGACAATTTACCTTTAATACCAGTGGATATGCTTTTACAGATGGAAAAGCAGCCCAGTACTTTTCTTTATCAACACCACTCTCGAGTGTTACAGAGCCTTCAAGTACTTTGAGCTGTATAGTTTTATGGGGTCCTTTAATATTCACAGTTTTTTCATCTTTTTGTTCAATAGTTAATCCATCAATCAAAATTACCGGTTCAATAATTTTCACATTTCTTGTTCCATCGTGGTATCGTAAATGTACATTTTTCACAATAGCATTATCAGAAAATGAATATTGCCACTTGTAGGCAACACCACCCTGCAGCAACATGTTATTTTTCAACTCTCCAGCTATTGTAATACTATTGCTATCTTTATCTACATCCATCCTTGCATCATATTCATACAAATTGGTAAAATACCCATTCTCATTGGTAAACTCAATCCGGGAGGTTAATGGCAATACATCTCCAATTTCAGGAAAATGCATGGGCTCCCAGCGATGATATTCTGTCTGGCTGGATAACTGCAAAAAGCCATGATCTTTAACCCAAAGATTGGATATGGACCCACCTGTTGGACGATGCATATACTTGCTTTTATTTCGTTTTTTTAATTCTTCATATCCATATGAAGTTACTGTAGCCATAAATTCTTTTGTACGAACCAAAGCAACATCTACTGACGGGTAAAATTTAAAAAATCCGGGTTGTTCAGAATAAAGTCTGGATGAAATATCGACAACATCTAGATCCATACTCGCAGCCATTGCCAGATTTTTGGATCTGACAAAAGTAGGATATATGCAAGGGGGTTTATCGAACAATTCAAAATATTGGGGGCCGTATCCTAACAGCCCGTTGTGTATCATACCATTCAAATATTGTAAATTAAGAAAAGCAGCACGTATATAACGTGGATCTTTGTCCGCAAACATTGCAAATAACACCTGGCAGCCATCTGCAGTTTCACTGCCAAAAGTTGTCCATTTGTTTGAACGTATCCCCCATGAGCCGTCAATAGCTCCATTAGGATATACAAAAGCAAGATGGTTCTTTAAAGATTCTGTAACATAACTTTCTGTGAGGGTATCACCTGTGATTTTGGCATACATGCCAAGACCCCACAACGACATGTCTATTTCATATCCAACATCCGCTCCATATTTAACACCATAAACACGGTCTCCCTCGGCACAAATAAATCCATCATCATTCATTTTAGATAAAACCTGAAAAGCCAATTGTCCGGCTTTATCAAGATAGCGTGCATCGGGAAAATGCTCATTCATCAATGCAAGTGTTGCTGTTGTTGTTGCACAATAATTTATACTGGCAAAATCAGGACTCATTTCCTTTACCAAAAAACCTGCTGCGTCTATCATTGACTGCTGCCAGGCTGTTATTTCATCAGGATTTAATTTTGTTTTTAATACGGGCCATGCTTTCAGCAGCATTAACAACTGATCGGTTGTTGTACCGGTCCACTCTTCCGGTGTTTCTTTCCAGGAACCATCGGATTGCTGCTGTTGAATAAGCCAATTCCCCAAACGGATAGCCGCATCGAGCCACTTTTCATCCCCGGTTTCCTGGTAACGCACAACAAAGGGAAAGACAGCTTCAGCTGCTCTAGTATGCAGCACATCACAAGCATGACACTGTATTGCACCATAATCAGGACTATTGGGATTTTTAATTTGTAAATCAATCAAGGTGTCAGTAAAAACTGTCAAAGTTTCAATACAAGCGGATTTGAAATTTATATTTTCAACAGGTTTATGACAAGACAAAAGAAGAAATGGTATTAACAGAAATAATTTTTTCATAACCAACTCTTGCAGCAGGTAAAGAGTGAAATGTATCGTTTATCAAAACAGCAAAAAATCCGCTCCCCGTTGCAGGGAGCGGATGAGAAAATTTATTTGGTGCCCCAGCTTTTATTGGGACGGGGGCCCATTTCAAAGACGATCTTGCCGCCATCTTTAATATCTTTATGATTAAACCAGGCTTTATTCCACGTTTTGCCATTGAGTTTCATAGACTGGATGTATTTATTCTGGTCAGAAACATTGTTGGCAACCAGTTCCAGTTTTTTACCGTTACCCATATCCAGAATAGCCGTTTTAAACAATGGAGTACCAATATAATAAACCGGGTTACCAGCACATACCGGGTAAAAACCCAATGCACTGAACACATAAAATGAAGATAAACCACCACCATCTTCATCACCACTTACGCCCATTAAATCATTACGGAACCATTGATCCATCAATTGACGAACACGTTTCTGAGATTTCCAGGCAACACCTTGAACAGAATAAAGATAAGGGATATGAAAACTTTGTTCATTACCCATAGAAAACTGACCAACCATACCGGTAGCATCCGGAAATTGAGCAAAGTGGCGCCATTTTATACGACCAAAGCCTTCTTCAAACATGGCATCAAGCTTGTTTACAAACGCATCTTTGCCGCCCAAAAGTTCGGTCAAACCATCAATATCCTGTGGAACATACCAGGTATAGGTATAGCTGTTCATTTCGGCATAATACAAACGGCCGCCAATTCCTCCGGACATTTTGGGATCAAACGGCTGAATCCAGTTACCGTTGATATCTTTGGGAGCCATAAATCCTATTTCAGGATTAAACAGATTGCGATAATTTTGTCCACGTTTTTTAAACATTTCATAATCATCATCCTTGTTCAACTCTTTTGCCAGATTGGACAAGCACCAATCATCATGTGCATGTTCAAGAGTAACCGCAACTGCTTGACGTCGTTCAAAGCTATGAACTTCAGGAATGGTTTCTTCTTCATCAGGACCAATTGCCGGGAAATAACCATGACTTCTGTAATGATCATCCAATACAGTTGTAGGTCCTTCACGCCATGGAATCATGGTTCCTTCCATTGCATTCTTTTTCAATCCTTCATAGGCAGTTTTTACATCAAAATTACGGTATCCTTTAAAATAAGTATCGGTAATCAAAGCTGCCTGGTGATGGCCAATCATTGCTCCGTAATCACCATATACTTTGGGGAAACTGGGTACCCATCCGCTTTGTTCATACATGGTAACATAAGACTGGACCATATCCTGTTCCACATCCGGCATAATTAAAAGACGCAATGGATGCAGGGAACGATAGGTGTCCCATACCCAATCATCTACATAAAAAGCGCGATCATCTTTGTGGACCTTGTCATCAAAACCACTGTAATAACGTCCATATTCGTTTATATTTACCATACGTTCCATACAACGATAAAGAGAGGTGTAAAATACAACTTTTTGGTCCACTGTACCACCGGTTATAGATATTTTCCCCAAAGTTTTATTCCACTCGGCTTTGGCATCTGAAACCAGACGATCAAAATCCCAATGGTTAATCTCTTTGACAAGATTTTCTTTAGCCTGGTCGTCATCGATATAAGAGATACCTGTTCTTACGAGAACTGTATTGGATTTTGGATTTTTAAAAACACATTGGATCTGAATATTATCACCGGCATATTGATCATCTTTGGCCTGCGCGTTACTGTATTGCAGATCCATGGGTTGATCAAATTGCAAATAGAAATATTGCTTCATATCTTTAAAAGATTCATAACCTGTAAGGGTTTTATCATCCAATATCTTGATCTGTGCACTGGTTTTGAATGTAAGCAATACAGATACGGGTTTGTCATCCAATGCCTGAAAACGAAACATTTGCGCTTTATGAGCGGGAGAATATTCTGCAATTATGTTTTCATCTTCCAGGAGAACTGAATATAAATAGGGAGTTACTTTTTCAAAATCATGATCGAATTTGGTACCGGTATATTCATCAACTTTGGAATCACCGGTTAACGCCATAATACTTGAAACGTAGGGTTCACGATGGGAAGGTATGTTTATTGAAAAGCTTTCAATTCGTGAAGCAAGATAAATGTCCGGGATCTGTGATGAAAAATTAGGAAGCAACCGGATCATTGACAGCGGTAAATGCACTGTAGGACGAGTTGGCTGTAATGTATGGCTGATGCCGCCAATATAAGGATCAACATAGTCTACAGGGGTAGAAGGTTTTTCAGATGTCACAAATTTATCATAAATACTTTGTGAAAATGAAACGGAAATAAACAACAGCAATACTAGAGTAATACGAAAAATGGATTTGATCATCCTGTTCCTCCTGACAGTGTCTGGGTACAATTCAAATATAGCTTTGAATACGAATTCAATATTGAAATTTAACAATTCAGCAATGAATTCCAATATTTTTTATTTAATTGTTAATATTAACGGAAAAAAAGCCCCTGTTTGTTACAGGGGCAAAAGGGAAGAGATTAGGCAGCATATTTAGAAATTAACTGAACAGCATTATGTGGATCGGAAGCATAACCATCTGCATTGATTTTATTGGCAAAATCCTGAGACAATGGTGCTCCGCCAACAATAACCGGTACATCAGGATTTTCATTTTTAATTGCCTGAATAATGGATTCCATATTTACCATGGTCGTTGTAAGTAACGCACTAAGTCCTACAACACAATTGGGATATTCTTTAACAGCATTTACAAATTTATCAGCAGAAACATCAACACCCAAATCAACAACCTGCCAGCCATTACCTTCTATAACCATGGCTACCAGATTCTTACCAATATCGTGCAGATCACCTGTAACAGTACCCACAATAAAAGTACCTTTGTGTTTAACACTGCCGCTTTGAAAAAATGGACGCAAATGTACCATAACAGCATTCATCGCTTTGGCTGACATTAATAATTCAGGCACAAAAGCCTGGTTTTTGCTGAATTTTTCACCAATTCGCTGCATACCAATCATACAGGCCTTTAATATATCATCTGGTGCCAATCCATCATCTACTGCCTTTTTTGCATATTCATCCGCACCATCCTGATCTTTTAAATCCGGAGGAAATGGAGAGTTTTTGTCTACTTTACCACGTTCAATACAAGTTGCCAAAATTTCAATCATTTCACTCATGTCGACCTCTAGTTGTATTTATTTATTTATTGTTTTATTATCAGAGTGGATCTTGCCATAACTGCTGAACCTTTTCATTATCCAGATCAGTGCCTATAATAATCAGTTCAGTATTATTATTGTAATGTAATTGATTATATTCAATTTGTCCAAATGTTTTTTGAATCAGAAAAGTATTTCCATCCATTTTCAAAAAACCTTTTAATCTATATATATTCCCTTTAATCTTGTTGATAAACATTTCAAATTGTTGCCGGGTAATACTTTTTTCATCTTTGATTACAATGGTATCAACTGCCGGACGTTTAGCAGGTATACCACTCAATTTCTTATCTTTAACAGGAACCGCAAGTATAGAGGATAAATCATCTGGCAGGGATACATTACTAAATTCCGCTAATTCCAGATTTGCAGTCTTGTTCATTTGGGCCACGTTTAGAGTCAGAGCCTCTACATCTCCTGTAAATCGGTCCATTTTGTTCAAGATGATAGTATCTGCAAAACGAATTTGTCGTTCCGCACTTTTTATCTTTTCAATTTTAGAATAATTTTCGGCATCCACTATCGTCCAGATATGTGCAAGATACAAATTTTCTGCAAGAAAAGGATCATGAAAAACCTGTGTAACCGCAATAGGGTCAGCCAAGCCCGTTGCTTCAACAATAATTGCATCAAAAACTTTATGATCTACAAGATCATGCAACGTTTGTTTGAAATCCGAGATCATGCAAACACAAAAAACAGAACCGTTATTCATCTCTACAATCTTGACCGATTTGTCGATATGATGCAATTCTTTTCCATCAATATTAACTGATGAAAATTCATTTTGCACAATGGCAATCCGGTAATGTTTTGAATATATGGAAAGAAAGCGCTTTAAAAAGCTGGTTTTTCCACTGCCAAGGAATCCGGTAACCAGAAAGAATGGTATTTTAATTGAATCTGCCAAGCTCTACCTAGACCTTTTTCTCATCAATACGATCTTGAATTGCCTGCATGAGCTCATCTCTTTTGGGAATGATGGAAACAAACGCCGGTTTACTATCAATACATATAGTGGGTATATTCTTTACTCCCAGCGCTTTCATAAATTTGACTGCTGCCGGTTCTTTTATGGGGTGCTCGCGCCATTCAGCTTTGCCATGAAATTCGGGAATAATCCGCTGCACAGCTTCAACCATATATTGACAAGGCGGACAAGATTCAGAGTCCAGTGTTATGATATCAATCTGTACTGGCCCATCAGTACCATAATTACTCAAATCCGGAAGGTCATCATCCTCGGCGTGGGCAGCCATACTGAGCACAACCTGTTGTTGATAAGGATCACGGACAAGATTTCCTACCACAGCCAAATTTTCAGGAGGCGTATCAAAGGGCAAATCGCAGCCTGGTGAAAGAATAAAGCCTTCTCCCTCACTCTGTTGTATACAGCGCATTGCATTCTGCTGTGAATCAACCTGATCACCAAACAACAGTACTACAGTCAGTTTTAAATTTCCCCCCATACTGATATTGTGAGCTTTGGCAATATCTCTTACATAATCCAGAGGAACGTTTTCATCAACTGAAATATTATCCGGCCCACATTCACACATGGCTTTAATATTATGCTGCGCATGCCCGCAAACAAAAAAGGACGAATACTTTCCTTTGGCACGAATATGATCAAATACGATGGTGGCAGGTTTTGTAACAAATTGCCTGAATTGGTCCTCACCAATCTGGCTGGTCATGGGATCAACAACCGCAATAATATCACATCCGGCATCACAATAATAATCGGTCATTGCCATGGTAACTTGCGAACAGAATTCCAGGACTGAATAAACATATTCCGGAGAATCAAACATTTTCATAAATACTTCTGTGCCCAATAAATGAAGTGCCAGGGTAAAAGGACCTGCAACCAATCCATAAAGTGCAATATCCGGGAATTCTTTACGAATCTTGCGAGCAGCTTCCATTACAATTGGAATTCGTCCATCATCAGGGCCCGGTACTTTTAAATCTTCCAACTTGACACCGGCAGTCAATGGATGAGTTACAACGGCAGGTGGATTTTTATCGTTCCATTTTAATTCACAACCCAGACATTCCGGTTCAATTTGCAGGTCAAAGGTAACCGGCAGGCCATCAGCATGATATTTTTCTACAGCAAGCTTGGCTCCCTGAAATATCATTTCCGGAGAATATAAATATGTTTTTGCATCTGTACCCAGCAATGCGGCGCCATGCACACCCACAAAAGGTACCCAGGGTACTCGCTCAATAGGCTTTCTTTGTATCGCATTTATTACAAGATCTCTACTATTCATTTTTTTACCTGCTTAGGTTTCACGTACTACAAGCTCTGGTTGTATGACATACTGACTTTTTGAAACATCAATTCCATTGCGATAGTTTATTATGATTTCTGATGTTTTCAGGGCCAATTGTTCATTGTGACAATCAACCGAAGTAATGCTTGGGGTAAAATATTTTGCCATATCTGTATTCCCGTAACTGACAATGGATATATCATCAGGAAATACTAATCCGGCTTCTTTTAATCTGCCAACAATTCGGATTGCATCAATGTCATCACAGCAAAACAATCCTTTTATATTATTTTTTTCTATAAAATCAGGGGTAATAATATCAAATCGATCCACTACCTTTGTATTTTCAGTGCCGTTAAAAGTTTTAAACGTTTCTTCCATTACTTCCTGCACCATATTACGTCCGGCCCACATGGCATTTTTTACAAATGCGAGTTTTCCATCACTTTTATCAAGATATTGCGCTGCACGCTTTACTCCCAGATCATAACTCTGAATTGCATAGGTAAAATAAGAACCCGCCATAGTATGATCCAGTAAAGTTACAACAGTTCCACCAGAGACGAGATTTTGATAAAATGAGGCAGTTTTACGCTCATCAAAAGTTGGAATAACCACGACTGCTTCATATCCCTGATTGATCAGGGTACCGGTTAAACGAATTTCTTCCTGCCAACTGTTATAATCCACAAAACATTCAAGACGGTTACCAGCATCACTTGCAAATCTACCTAAATGTAGCAGCAGGTCATCAATCTGAGCAGACAAGAATGGTACAATCACACCCCAAACCGGTTTTCTGGGACCCAGATCAGCAACAAAAGATCCTTTACCAGCAATCTTTTCAATTAACTTTTCCTGTGCTAAAAGATTCAATACCAACTTGGCGGTCTCTCTGGATACGCGGTGTCGATCCATCATGCTGTTAATTGAATCAATCCTTGAACCCGGAGCATATTGCTGGGTAAGAATAGCCTGCTTATAATTCTCAAACAGTCTTTTATATACGGGCATACTTTTCATAACATTGTATCATACAATAAAATATTGAAAAATGCAATAAAAAACATCACATCACATCACAGTTGTTAAAATATATTTAAAACTTGGAAATCAGAATAAAACAGTTTGATTTCCCCCTGGTAGCTGTAGAAAATAAAAAAAAAGCCGGTTACTTTTAAGCAACCGGCTTGTAAATTACTCTATAGCTCAAACCTTTTCAGGAACTACAAAAGGTTCACGATATTTACGTTTCAACATGGTATTTGCCCAGTATCCACTATCATATTTTTCATTTGAAATGAATTTTTCTGAAGCGGAATCAAAGGTCAATTTAGGTCCAAGTTTTGCCGGTGTTTCTTTCAAGTCCACCCAATTCTGGAACAAATGATCCTGCATTCTATAGAATCCTTCTGGCAGTAATTTTTCAGACTTTATTGCTTCTTTAATATCTTCAGTTGGGGTTTCTTCGCCCAGTCTGTATGAAATATTTCCAAGATGACACAAAGCAGAAGACAAATGACCTTCAATTACTGGCGCAATTAAATCACTGGTTTTGCGGCTTCTTACAGCATCAATAAAATTAGCCTGGTGGGTACCGCCACCATCACCTTTGAATTGTTTAACTTTTTTACCGGCATTATCATAAATCCAGCCGCCACCGCGACCACCGGCAAAATAACCGTCTTCTCCTTCAATAACAACACCGATACGAATGCCTTTATAATTGTCCATACCCGATTCACCTTTTTTAGTAGGTAGTCCGCGTACTTCGAACAGAATTGGAGCTTGCTCATATTCCATCAAGATAAGCTGTGTATTTGCAGTGGTACCATCATCATCATAACCAAGACGTCCACCGATACTCATAACATTTTTGGGATATCCATCAGCACCCAGGAACCAGCGGCACAAATCCATTTCGTGAATTCCCTGATTGCCTAAATCACCATTACCCTGATGCCATTGCCAATGCCAATCATAATGTAAACTTTCACGCATCAGTGGTTGCAACGCTGAGGGACCACTCCACATATCATAATCAACTGTAGAAGGAATAGGTTGAGGTCCGGCTACTTTACCAATACTTGCTCTTCGTTTATAACAAAATCCGCGTGCAGCTTTAATTTTACCAATACCACCATCATTCAGGTATTGCCAAACTTCACGCAAACCCACATCAGATCTGTTTTGGGTTCCTGCCTGTACTATTCGTTTATATTTTTGAGCAGCTTTGACCAGTTGACGTCCCTCCCACACATTGTGAGAAATGGGTTTTTCAACATAAACGTCTTTTTTTGCCTGGCAAGCCATAATAGATATTAATGAATGCCAGTGATTGGGAGTTGCAATACATACAGCATCTACATCTTTGTCATCTAATACCTTGCGGAAATCGGTATATGCCTTGACTTTTTCACCACGATCTGTAAATTTTTTAACTTCTCGATCCAAAATTTCTTTATCAACATCACACAATGCAACAACATTCACATTTGGTAATTCATGAAAAACATTTATATGTTGTGCACCTTTACTTCGTATACCGATGACAGCCATATTGATAGTATCATTTGCACCTAATACTTTAGACATTGAAGCACTGGATAAGGATAATGCGATACCAGCACCAACGGAATTTTTCACAAAATCTCTTCGTGTTATTCCACTCATTTCCTCAAGCTCCTATATATTTTTAATAAAGAAAAATAAAAATACTAAATTCTAATATTTAAACTTAATATTTAAATTTTAATCTACTAAAATATAAAAAATTATTATCACATCAAAGAAACAAAACAAAATACTTACAATTTTTTACATTATTTAATTTATGTTTTTTATATATTAAGATGGAAGTAGGAAAAGAATTAATCTCCCAGGAGAAGTAATGAAACGGGTAGTATTCGGATTAGTATGTCTAATCATAGTTTTATGGGGATTTTTATTTCAATTACACGCTGCACAAGACTTGTCAAACGAACACAGAGACTTTACCATTCCCTTTCGAAACATTTCAGCTACACAAATTCAATCTTTTTTAAATATTGATGGAAAAATAGATGAAGAAGAATGGGAGAAAATTCAATTTATTGGCAACTTTATACAACGTGAACCTGATGTAGGTGATCCTGCAACAGAAGATACAAAAATTGCACTACTTTATAATCAAAGCAAACTTTATATAGCCATTAAATGTTTTGACAAAGAACCTGATAAAATCATTGCTCGTGAAATGCGTAGAGATGCGCATCTTGACAATGACGATAATTTCAGAATAGTTTTCGATACATTTAATGATCGCAGGAACGGGTTCTATTTCAATATCAATCCAAATGGATGTAGAAGAGATGCTACCTTTGGGGATGAAGGTACCAGTTACAATTCTGAATGGAATGGAATTTGGGAATGCGAAACACAAATTAATGATCAGGGTTGGTTCGCAGAAATTGCCATTCCATGGAAAACCCTGCGATTTGGCAAAGGTGATTCTTTAACATGGGGAATTAACTTTTCCAGAGAAATTCGTCGCAAAAATGAAACTGATTTTTGGCAGCTTGTACCTCGTGATGCTGGCAGAATGGGATTTTTTCGTGTCTCACAAGCGGGTACCCTCACCGGCTTGAGTGGTATGCAAGCCGGGGGAAATCTGGAAATTGAACCTTATTTACTCTCAAGCGCCACCAAAGATGCCAATACAAATTTTGATCTTGAAACAAAAGGCAATTGGGGATTCGAGTCAAAATTTAATATCACCTCCAATATTTCCATGAACTTTACCTGGAACACGGATTTCGCACAAGTTGAGGCAGACCAGGAGCGCGTTAACCTTACGCGATTCTCTCTCTACTTTCCGGAGAAAAGAGATTTCTTTCTTGACGGAGCGGAAATCTTTAATTTTGGTGGGCAAAGTATCAGCGGTAGAGGGCCAAGCAATGGTATTCGGCTCTTTTACAGCAGAAGAATTGGTATTGAAGACGGATTTCAGCAACCCATAAATAATGGTGTAAAGTTATTTGGTAAATCAGGAAAATATCAAATGGGTTTGATAAATGTGTTAACAGATGAAATCAATATTTACGACGAGGATGATGACGACGATGACAATGATGATGAAAATGCTTCTGAAAGCACAGGAGAATGGAAGAATTTCAAATCCAGCAACTTTACAGTTTTTCGGCTGCGTCGTGATATCCTGAAACGATCCAGTATTGGTATGATGTTTCTTAATAAAGAACAAATAGACAGTACATTTTACAATCGTTCTGTAGGATTCGATGGCAATTTCCCAATTACAGACAGATTTAAAATTAACGGTTCTATCGCTCAAACACTGGGTCCGGATTATACCGAAGATGATGAATTCTATAAAATGGATGAAGATAATCTTGCCGGCAATCTGGGTGCTGCATTTGATTCTGATCTGCTTGATGTTGCATTTTCACATTTAAATATTCAGGAAAATTTCAACGCAGAAATGGGTTACATACGCCGAACTGGCATCAAAAATACAGCTAGTGAAATTGATTTTTCTCCCCGCTCTCATAAATTTAAATCAATTCGTCAGTACAGATGGCAAACCGAACTGTCATATCTGACAGATCAAAAGGATAAAATGCTGGAAGCTGAAATAAGCTCCATGATCGGAGTGCGATTTCAAAATGGTGGTTTTATATATGCCGGACTTGCCCATAAAAAAGAATTTATTGACGAAGATTGGGAAGTCCGCCCGGGTTTTATTATCCCCATGGAAACCTATGATGATTTGAGTTCATTTTTATTCATGCAAACTGATGAAAGTAAGGATTTATTTGGTCGGTTAAGAATGACGTATGGTGATTATTTTACAGGCACCCGGTTCTCTATGGCACCGGAAATTGTATCAACATCGATTAACAGAATGAACGCTGAATTTAATTTTGATATTAATTATGTCAGTTTACCTGAAGGTGATTTTCAAGCACAAACATTTAGCTGCAGATTGTATTACTATTTTTCAACCAAAATGTACCTGAAAGCATATATCCAGTTTAATGATGATAAATTAAACAATGATGGAGATCGTATATCTCTTGCAAATTTGTTGTTTAGATGGACATATCGTCCCGGTAGTGATTTCTATATTGTTTATAACGATACCAGATTATTCGGCGCATCAGATGGCCTGGTTTCAAACCGCGCATTAATGTTAAAACTAACTTATTTTTGGCGCAAATAAATCATACACAAAGGGAGTAACATGAAACATGTTAAAATCTGTAGTATTGTCTTTCTGCTTGCAGCATTATTCTTTGCAGCTTGCACGCAAAAAAATTTTTCAGCATTAGAATATGTTGATCCATTTATTTGTACTGAAGGAGATCATGGGCATTGGCATCCATCTGCATTGGTACCCAATGGACTCGTTAAACTGGGCCCCGATTCTTACCCATCCAGCTTGACAGGAGACGGTGATTGGGCACATTCCGGTTACAATTACGCAGATGATCATGTGCGCGGATTCAGTCATTTTCACTCTGGCAGCTCTGGCGGTACCACCGTTGGTGACAGGGCCGGTTATATCTCTATTCTACCCTACTATGGTGAAATTGATCTTAAAAATCCCTACCTCCCTATTGATAAAAAAACTGAAAAGGCCAGCCCTGGTGTTTATTCAGTTTCATTACAGGAAAATAAAATAGACGCCTTGCTCTCAGCTGACACACATTCAGGGTATCATCAATATACTTTTAATAACGAGGGAACAGCCCACATACTATTATATCCGGGTAACTGGGCGCGTACACGGAATTTTAAAATAGATATTCTTTCCGATACTGAACTCAATTGCGAATTAACTTATGGACAAGCCAAATTCTATATGCATATGGTCTTTAACAAACCTTTTGAAAAATTTACTGCATTTAAAGACCAAATGGAAATAACATCAAGTATAAATGGCAAAAATACAGCAATAGTTTTTGACTTTGCTGTTAAAGCGGGTGATAAAATATCAATAAAATCCGGCATGTCTTCTGCATCCCTGGAAGGTGCAATGACTAATCTGGAATATGAAATCACAGACTGGAAAATTCAAAATACAATCAAAAAAGCAGCAAAAAAATGGAGTTATTATCTTGACAGAATCAAGGTTGAAGGCAGTAAACGAGATATGACCATATTCTATACTGCTTTATATCACACTTATTTTTTACCGGTCACGACAACAGACGTTGACGGAACATACCCAGGTCACGATATTCAAAATCATAAAGCGGTTGGATATACCCATTATGATAATTATGCATTCTGGGACTCATTCCGAACAAAGTACCCGCTATACAGCATAACTGCTCCCAAATTGATGCATGATATCACATTATCCATTCGGGACATCTATGACCAGGTTGACAATTACGCACCCTTTCCCGATTCAGACCATAAACCGCACAACAGTCCCGGACTCGCGCCCAAGGGGCCTAATGGTTATCAACCGATCCGCTCTTGTCGAAATGAACACATGTTATCCATTCCTACCGATGCGTATTTCAAAGGTCTGGTTGATGTTGATATGAAAACCATTTACCCTGGTATTCGCAACGAGATGATGATGCAAATGCCTGATAAATTTGAAAAATTTGGATATATTCCTGAACGACCGGACCAAACGAATGAATATTCTTACGCAAACTGGTGCGTTGCTCAGGTTGCCAAAGCAGTGGGTGAAAAAGACGATTATAAAAAATTCAGTAAACGGGCAAACTATTATAAAAATGTATGGGACCCGTCTATTAAATATTTCCGGGCAAAAGCTGCAAACGGAAAATGGCTGGATTTCCCAGAGGATCCCAGAATGAATCGGGAAAAATACACCTATGAAGGCAGCAAGTGGCACTGGCGCTGGTTTGTGCTTCATGATGTACCGGGTTTGATTGAGTTATTTGGCGGTAAAGATTATTTTGTAGAACAGTTGGATTACTTTTTCAATAATGATCTGTATCAGGCAGGAAACCAGCCGGATATACAAACTCCATATCTTTTTAATCCTGCCGGAGCTCCCTGGTTGACACAAAAATGGGTCCGCAAGATACTAACCGAACCCTTTCCTCAGCAATATGGTACACACCAGATTTTTCCTGAACCAATTGTAGATTATATCTATAAAACTACTCCGGATGGATACCTGATCGAAATGGATGACGATTATGGTTGTATGGCAGCCTGGTATGTATTAAGCTCTATGGGGTTGTTTCAGATCAGTGTGGGCGATCCGGTTTATCAAATTACGGCTCCTATTTTTGATCGAGTTGAAATCAAACTCGACCCCGATTATTACAATGGAAAATCTATGGTTATTGAGGCAAATAATTTGACAAAAGACAATATTTACATCCAATCGGCTATGTTAAATGGCAAGTCCTATAACAAGAGCCATATAACTCATAAAGAGCTGGTTAAGGGCGGGACTTTGGTGTTTGAGATGGGTCCTGAACCCAACAAAAAATGGGGAATTGCAAAATAATTTAGCACATAAAAAAAGCGGCTTGAATCAAGCCGCTTTTTTTATTGAATCTCTTCTATTGCTGAAAGCATAACCCTGCCGGGATACCCATCTTCCAGCTTACTTTTCATAATTGATAAATACTTTCTGGCCCGCTTATCCTGAAAATCCATTACATTGGCTGCTTGCAGTCTTGCCCATTCAACAGGATGGTCAAGTGCCTGAATGATTACCTGCCATGCTTTTTCAGAATTCTCAAACTTGAAAATGGCTTCAGCAGCTGCAATTCGCACATTGGGAGCAGAATCTTCAAGCGCTTTGATCAGCTCGGTCTTGGCTGTTTGAGCTTTTTCGCCCAATGCAATAAAACCTTCTGCTGCCCAGTACCGTACAGCACTATCCTCATCAGATAACCATGCAATCAATTGTGGAATATTCTTCTCATCACAATCATTTACAATATCCAACACTTGCATGATGCGTTTTTGATTATATTTCTGTGGATCCTGACCCATTTCATAGACAGTTGATCCCTCAGCACGCATGACCATTTCAGCTTCGGGCAGATAACCGGGGTCGCCAACATCCAACACCCAGTCATTTAATGCACTGCGCATTCGTTCAAGCACATCTTTGTATTTGGGATCATCAGCAAGATTTTTCACTTCCCAGGGATCTAAAGTAGTATCAAACAATTCTTCTTTCGGCTTTTTATTCCAGAATTTATCTTGCACCGGATTTAATTTTCCTTCAAGGTGCAATTTATACCATGCACGGGTTGTTGGCATTCTCCAGAGATAATTGAGGTGCTGCCCCCAGATCCTGTGCGGCATATAATTACGTATATATTTAAATTGCTTATCCCGAATGGCTCGAATATGATCATAACGTTCATCCATTCTGCCACGGAACAGATAGACATAGTCCCGTTCTTTCAGGGCTTGTTTGCCAAGGAATGCCTCTCCTTGCATAATTTCAGGAACAGTTATACCTGCCAGACTGAGAACCGTAGGAGCAAGATCTACAAAGCTAACCAGGCGATCGGTTCGTTCTCCGGCTTTATGCGTTGCAAGATGTTTATACTTTTTGGGAAACCGTACCATCATGGGAACATGGGTGCCAGAGTCATACAAAAACCGTTTACTGCGGGTCAACACCCCGCCATGATCTGCATAATAAAATACGATGGTGTTTTCTGCAAGGCCCAAGTCTTCCAATCTTTGCAGTTTCTCACCTATCTGCTTGTCAAGTTCAGTAATCTTGTCATAATACTGCGCCCAGTCATGACGGACCTCGGGCGTATCCGGATGATAAGGAGGTAATTTCATTTTTGAGGGATCGTGCACAGGTTCAAGCCACTTGTGCAGTTGACTTTCATGAGTAATTGTATGATTAAATATCGCAAAAAAAGGTTGGCCATCAGGGCAGTTTTCATATGTTGCTTCTCTGCTTGACTCGTCCCAAACTCCTTCAGGCTCTATGGTATTGTAATCTTTTTTATGATTATTGGTACAATAATAACCGGCTTTTCTCAGATATTGTGGAAAGAATTGTACCTGCTCAGGTACAGGATTCTGGCTTCTCATCTGATGTGTACCCAAAGAACAGGCATACATACCGGTAATAATTGTGGATCGGGCAGGTGCGCAAACCGGTGCATTGGCAAACGCATTTTCGTAAAGAATAGATTCGGATGCAAACTTATCAAAATTTGGTGTGTTAGCCAGTTCATCTCCATAACAACCTAGGAAAGGGCTGTTATCTTCACTGGTTAGCCAAAGTATATTGGGCTGATCTTTTTGCAAAGAGCAATTCATTACAGGCAAAGTCAATGCAGCCGCACCCATAGTTTTGATAAATGATCGTCTGGTAGTATTTTTTAACATTATTACTCCTCCCTGTTGAAATTTAAAATACAAATTACTATTAAAAGCGTCAACAGTTATTCTACCAAACAACAGAATACCAGAAAGTTTAAATTTTACAATTTTTCACTTTTATTAAATTGTAAAATTATGTAAATCAATTATTGATTGAATTCATCCGTCCGGTTCAATTGCGGATATGACAAAAACATATCAGACAGGGTAGTAAAATGCAGTTTAAAACAACAGTTATTCTATTCCTTCAAACACTCATACTTGCACTTTATTGTTTCACCTCCAATCTTTACAGCCAGAGAGACATTGATCCTAAATATTTTGAGCAGACCTATATCGACTCGGTCCGGACCGCTGTTTATGATACATTAATAGAACTATACAGCATTGAGGCCCTAAGGCTGAATGATGATGCAGAAATCAATATTGATGGTGTTCTGGATGAAAAAGAATGGCACCTTGCTGAACACGAAGATGATCTGCTTGAAAAAGAACCCTATCCACTAGTACCCATGTCAGACGAAACCGAATTCGCTGTTTTATATGATGCAAATAATCTCTATATCGGAGTTTGGTGCTGGGACAGCGATCCGGATAAAATTGTCAATCTGGTCACTCCGCGTGGTTCAAACGTACCGGACAATCTGAATCTGTTTCTGGATACGTTTCACGATCATCGAACAGGATATAAATTTAATGTCTCCCCCGCCGGCGTTCAGGGTGATGAATTGCGATATGATGATATCAAACGCGACCGAAACTGGAACGGGGTCTGGTATTCTGAAGCTACTATTGACGATAAAGGCTGGTATGCGGAAATTAAAATCCCTTTCTTTAACCTGCGTTTTAATGACCTGGAAGAACATATCTTTGGCTTTAATGTGATGCGTAATATTTCCAAAAACGGTTCAAGAGGGCAATGGAAACCGCACCTGTGGGAATGGGATATGACAACACGCATGTCAACAATGGGACACATCACCGGGATCAAAAACATAAATGCCGGACGAAATTTTGAGATTCGCCCCTATGTACTTACCGGAATGGAACAGACCGCGCCAGACCCAAGAAGCGGGCAACTAAATTACGGACTGGATCTTCGCTACAGTCCCTCTACCAGTATTACAGCGGATTTGACTGTTAATCCTGATTTTGCGCAAATAGATGCAGATGTGGTTGAAATCAATCTGACCCGCTACCCAACCCGTTTTCAGGAACTTCGTCCTTTTTTTACGGAAAGGACCAATATTTTCAACACCCCGCTTGAGCTGTTTTACAGTCGACGTATTGGCGCCATGGGCGATATTCTTGGCGGTGGTAAAATGACCGGCAAGCTGGCTAAAGGATTTGAATTTGGTGCTATTAGCTGTTTTACCGGCGAATCTGCAATGTCACACAGTCAGATAGATAATACCGCTTCAGAAGAAGCCAATTATGGAGTTTTTCGAGTTAAAAAAGATGTTTTCAATTCCAGCAACATTGGCATTCTGGGAGCTACCAAAGAATACGACAATGAATACAACCGCGTACTGGGTATTGATGGATCGTTTGTGGTGAAAAAAAATATTTTACTGGATGCTCAGGCTGCTACCGGACAAACGGAACAGCATACTGACAACAGCAATGCATATTATGCAGAACTCACCACAACCGGTGACGATTTCGGCATGTCGCTGGGTTATACACATACCGATCCCTATTTTGAGGTCAATCGGATTGGCTATATGCGCAAAGAAGCCAATCGCGGTGAGACCGAATACGAAGCGGGCTTTCGCTATGGTCCGCGGCTGAACCGTAAGATCCTCCGCCGCATCAGCTTCTCTACCGAAGGTGAAATCAGCTATGATCATTTTACAGACAGATATATAACAGACTGGTTGGAAGAAAATCCAAATATTGTATTTAACGACGAATTTGGAGAGAGTGCTTTTTCATATACAGATGGAACAGCAATGATTGGCCCCGGCAAACGGGATTTTCAAAACTGGCGTGCGGAAGAAGAACTTGAAGTGCAGTTGATGAATGAAATGATCTTTGTAGCTGGTTTACAACAAGCCCAACGCAGTGAAATAACCGAAATCTATACAGAAAACACCTGGGTAGCTAATTTCACTTCACGCCCCGTAAACAAGGGAGCAAGGATTGAAATGATTCTGGGGGCAAATGGTGGTACATTTTACAACTTTAAGCAAAAACATGTGGGCTCACTGCAAAGCGTAACCCTGGCAGGGACCGGCCGTTTGCACACTCACATCCTCTCCACCCTTGAAGGTGAATATACAAAGACATTCAATCCTATTGATAAAAAGGATGGTGAATTCTGGCAGTTTTCATCCTATACCACCTTTATGTTAAACAAAGATTTTTATTTTCGATTACATATGCAGGGTAATTTTGGTACCACCTGGTATGGAGACAAAGTCACAGAAAACCAATACCTGTTGAGCACTCTCATCAGTTGGGAATACCGTCCCGGCAGCTTTTTATACCTCGCCTATAACGAAGGACGTTCCGACGAATCATTTACCGGAGAATCCCGTAGTTTCGATTTTGACGATAGAATACTGTTGTTAAAATGCTCATACCGGTTCAATTTATAAGTTACGGGGAACTTTTCAAGAACGAAAAGAGTTTGAAATAAACAATCAATGAATATTTAACTTTTCCGGGCTAAACGAAATATCGGGGGATATAAATCAATCTTCAATATCAAGAATATTACAATGACAGGGGTACACTTTGCCAAATAAATTTTGGTTTCTTTTAACAATTTTATTATTCGTATGTAAATCAGTATATTCGCAGCAACCGGTTTCACTCGAACTACAAAGCAAAGCCGGTGAAAAAATATTAGGCACTATTGCTGACCCTATTACGGATTCTTATATCAATCCCGCCATGATGGATTTTATAAAGCCAACAATATATAGCGGTGCACGTTTTACAAGGATTGAAGAACTTGACAATATATCTCAATCATATTTTGATCAACAACACCTATATATATTTATCCCTTACAAATCCTGGTCTTTTGGTATTATGGCAGATAAAATTATAAACACAATATATTTTGATACTTATTATTATGAAAATCCAAATCTGGATCATATAAATGAAAAATATGTATTCTCGATATCAAAAAAGTTGAGCACAGTTCACAGCTTGGGTATATCATTGGAATACCAAAAGCGGAATAACACATACAAAGAGTACAATACTATTTACAACTATACAGGTAATGAGTACATTCTTGATCCGCTTTACAAAATTCAGGGAGACATGGGAATCAAAAAACTCACAATTGGTGGCAAAATAAAATATAAGAAAAAGCTGGATATTTGCCCATCATTCTCCTATTCATTAGTAAATAAGGAATTATATAACAATCAATATACCATTCGTTCTAAAAGCAATTATATATATAATTATAATGACTTTTATGTAAAATTTTATGATTCAATATCATACAACAATGATAATTATCCTGCTTTTAGTTTTCCTAAAAGTACGTTTTCTGTTATTGGAAGCTATAATATTCATAAATACGTTAAAACAAGATTTTGGGGAAACTATAATAAACTAAAATATACTGAAACAGCACATCTACATCATGAAGGATCAAGCGTAATAACGATAATGCCCCAGGATAGTATTGAATACAGTTCCAGTTTCTTTGACTATAGACGATATGAAAACAAATCTATACAAACTATGGCAGTAGGAATTGGAATTGAATTTAATATTCTTAATCGAATAAATAATTATATATCCATAACTAGCACAAATTATGATATCCAAACCATCTATAAATATGATATGAATTTTTTCAAAGATAGACCTTATACAGAAGATCAACCGGGGCAATCAAACCATAGCAAAAATGTGGACCAAATATCATATGGATTACATTTCAGGATTTTACCTCAATTTATATTGACTTATGCAATTAATGTTACAAGTATTAATGGAACAAAATATAAAACCAAAAACATTGACTGGATCGGTTTTAAAATGTCAATAACAGACAGCCTGGCTGGTAATTTTATATGTACCCGAGAGTTTTATAATACACCATCTTTTTATGCCATGCAGTTTGAATTATGCTTGTAAATAAAAAATATTTTGCTAACTTTTTTTTAAATTCCAAAACAAACAATTTCAAACTGTGAGATTAACATGCGAAACAGATTATGGTTATTAACGGTAGTATGGTATGCATTAACAGTAAATATGCTTTGGGCCCAAACTCCCATATCGCTCCAATTACAAAGTAAAGCTGGAGACCGCATTACCGGAGTTATTGCCGATCCCATTATGGATTCATATTTGAATCCCGCCATGATGGATTTTGATCATCTTACTATTTTTACAGGTGCAAGATATAATAAAATTGGTACATATAATGACATATCAAACACCTACATTGACAGTGAACATTTAAATGTATTCCTCCCGATTAAGTCCTGGAACGTCGGTTTAATGGCTGATAAAAAAGTAGCATCTGTATATAATGAGTATGATTATTACTCTGAACCCAAGTTAAAACCGAGGTTGGATGATAAATACAACAGTTGTCTTTTATTGTTAAACAAAAAAATTAATACCCGAATAGGAATTGGCATTTCATTCCAATATTTGGAAAGAGATAATCCAAACTCTTATACATACTGGACATTAAACTATACCGGTAATGAAAAAATACTGGATCCTTTGCTGAACATAGAAGGAAACTCGAAAGAATTCAAGGGAAAGTTGGGCGGTAAAATCAAAATCAATGAAAAGCTCATACTAAATCCAGTGTTGGGTATTTCCACATTTCAGAAAAAAGCATATCGTCAAATAGAATCAATTAATAATTACTGGAATACATTGAGCACTTTTGAAGACTTTTATTACACAATACATGAGCGATATTATCTATCTACTGATATATCCCCTGAACTATCATTTGAAACATATAAACTTGGTATACAATTGGATTGGCAGATTAATGAAAAATCTAAATCCAGATTTATATTTAACTATTTTAAAATGGATTATTATCAGGAATATTATTACTCTACATGGATCAAAGATACTTATAGAACATATCCGCAAGATACAATCCAAACCGATGAGGATTATAGATACACTCATAGAACCAAAGATAATAGTATTCGCAATATCAATGTTGGTGCAGGTGTAGAATTTAATATTTTCAATAAAATGAATAATTATTTAACTTTTGTCATTACCAATTATTTACGTAAAAGTAAGGAAATTGGAACATACAAATATTTCTATCAGGAACAGGATTCAACCTCTGAAAGGAATTCATACAGTGACAGTAAATTACATGATGGCGTTATTCAATTATCATACGGTTTTTCGTTTAAATTAACCAATAGTACAAAATTCACATATTCAATATACTCAGAGGTAATTTCACTATCATATGAAATTGAAACCAAAAACTTTGATTGTTTAGGATTACAATTCACATTATCTGATCATCTGCAGGGACAAATGTTGTTATCAAGGGAATTCTTTAATGATCCTTCCTTTATTTCAATGCAGTTCAAGTATGAAATATAATCATAAATAATTTTCTTCATAACCAGAATTTAATCGTCTTTCAACAACAATATTCACATCAAGTTAAACAAATCCCCGGTATTAAATGGATAATACCGGGGAAATACACCAGATAACTTGATTGTCCCATCCAGTTCACACCTCCCGTACTTGAATCTCATTCAGGAAACACTTGAAATTCTGGAATCAAAATTCCCATTGTAAATTAACAAGTTACGTGCTAAACATTTGTTAATTTTTGGCCCATTCTTTGCATTGGGACAAGGCATGAAAATCTACGACGCTGATATTGGAGAATTTATGCACATTGACAATGTTTATCATTCTATTTTTATGAATGCTGTTGAGGGTATCTTTCAAAGTACCCCAGATGGCCAATATTTAAATGTTAATCCTTCACTTGCAAGAATGTATGGATACGACTCACCTGAAGAGCTGATTGAATCTATTACTAATATTGCCGACCAATTGTATGTTGACCCTGAACGTCGGCAGGAATTTATTCACGAAATGCAGACCCATGGTATTGTTAAGGATTTTGTTTCTCAAATTCATACCAAAAATGATCAAAAATTATGGATTTCGGAAAACGTTTGTATCGTTAAAGATGATGATGATAATATCTTGTATTATGAAGGTTTTGTAACTGACATTACCCAACTTTGCAAAACCCGGCAGCGAAATAAAACCCTGCAAATCCGTTTACAGCAGGCAGAAAAAATGGATTCAATAGGTAAAATGGCAAGAGGTATAGCACATGATTTGAATAACATTCTCAGCCCAATTATCGGTTATTCAGATCTGCTTATTGAACTGGTACCCAATGAGGGGAATATTTTTAAATATGTAAACAATATTTCAAAAGCTGCGGGAAGGGCCAAAGATCTGGTTAAACAAATACACACTTTTGGACAACCGGAAACACAGAAAAAAGAACCGATTCAGGTAGAAAATATTATCAAAGAAGTATTGAACTTTATTTCAGGACTTGCACCGGATAATATTAAAATAGAACATACAGTTAAAGCAGGTATTTCAAGAATCAATGCAGATGCAATACATATCCATCAGATACTCATGAACCTTTGCACAAACGCAATCCATGCTATGGAAGAAGACGGTGGAGAGTTAACTGTTAAACTGAGTGAGCACGAGTATACCGAAGATATGCTGCTTTCAAAGCTATTGAATTTAAAACCGGGCAAGTATATTGATATTTGCGTTAAAGATACAGGATCAGGAATTCCGCAAGAAATCATTAGCAAAATTTTCGATCCTTATTTTACAACCAAAGACAAAGGCAAGGGTAAAGGAATTGGTCTTGCTACCGTGCACAGCATTGTAAAAAACAATGATGGCGACATAACGGTTAAAAGTAAACCGGGTTCTGGTACCATTTTTCATGTCTATTTGCCTTCTTTGGTAGAAGAAAAGAAAAAAATGGCCCAAGATTATTTTATGGCAACAAATGAAAAAAAATTACACATCATGTTGGTCGATGATGATCAGGATGTTCTTCAAGTACAAGGCATGTTGTTCCAGCAAATGGGACACAAGGTCACTTTATTCAGTGATGGAAAAACGGCACTTGATAATTTTAACAGCAATCCGGAATTTTATGATTTGGTCGTAACAGATATGAATATGCCCAATATGGACGGACTTGAACTATCCCGATTGCTATTGAATACCAATGCATCCATCCCAATCATTCTTTGTACGGGATATATAAACAGTGTTAATGAAGCTACTACCCAATCTGTGGGTATCAAAAAACTGGTATCAAAACCTTTAACAAGTCAAAAACTGGCCACACTATTTGATCTCTCATACAGCTGATATTATACAATACAACACGTCACAGTGGTCTTCCCCGGCAGGTATTTGATGCCGGGGATTTTTTATTTTGGTACATTGGATAATAAAAAATAGAACACGAAAAACTCTGAAAACACAAATTTACACAAATCAGGAAAATATTGGTAGTGTCTAATAAAGTAATTTCAATACATTGATGGTTCGTTTTGCGACCACAGCAAATTCTCTGCGTTCTCTGCGTTTTGTATTATAATTTTAAAAAAACGCAGAGGGTGCAAATAAAGCAAAGATCGCAATAAATAAATGCCAATTGAATTATTAAATCACTATTATCAAAATAAATTTAAAATATGATTTCAAGATTAGTATATTAGAGCTATTTGATTTATAATGTGAAAATATGGTCCAGGAATACATTATAATCTAAATTTTGGGGCTAGAGAGGTTAGATTGATAATTTGATAAAATGGTTTCAACCGTTTTTATAAGATCATAAATACAAAAAGCCCTTTTTAAAATTTTAAAAAGGGCTTGAAAATCAGATATAAATCTGTTAAATCTATTCGTATTCGCTCCAGCTTTTGATTGACAAACTCTTTATATTTTTGCGGCTGATCGCTTCAACAAATCGTCTGGCTAGCTGTAAATTGGTGAACATGGGAATTGCAAAATCCACTGCTTTACGCCGGATGATATAATCATTGGTAAGCTCTTCTTCCTGAAAGTTCTTGGGGATATTGATTACCAAATCAATTTTTTTCTCACTGAGATAATCTATCACATTGGGGCTCTTTTTCGTAAGCGGCCAATGCAAATGTGTTACCTCGAATCCATTGTCTTCCATAAACCGGGCGGTTCCACCGGTTGCGAAAAAGTTCATTCCCATATCCGCAAGCAGACGTGTACTGTTTAAAAATTCGGCTTTGCTTTCAATGGGACCTGTGGAAAGCAGTATATTTTTTACCGGTAATTTATAACCGACCGAGATGAGAGATTTCAAAAACGCTTCCTCAAAATCAGAGCCAATACATCCTACTTCACCTGTTGATGCCATTTCAACACCCAGTGTAGGATCAGCGCCAATCAATCTTGTAAATGAAAACTGGGGAGCTTTGACACCTACATAATCCAGTTCAAATACAGATTTATCAATTCTGGGTACATGCCGTTCCATAATCACGCGGGTTGCCAGGTCAATAAAATTGACTTTGAAAATTTTGGAGACAAATGGAAAGCTACGAGACGCGCGCAAGTTACACTCGATAACTTTTACATCGTTATCTTTGGCAACAAACTGCATATTAAACGGACCATTAATCCGTAACGCTTTGGCAATTTTACGGGCTATCTTTTTCACACGTCGTGTTGTTTCCAGATAGGTACGCTGGGGTGGCAGTACCAGGGTAGCATCACCCGAATGTACACCTGCATTTTCAACATGCTCAGAGATGGCATAAATCAAAAGTTCACCATCCTGCCCTACCGCATCAATCTCGATCTCTTTGGCGCGTTCAATAAACTTGCTCATTACTACAGGATGGTCCGCAGAAATATCAGATGCTTTGCCCAGATATTTTTCAAGCTCTGCGTCATTTGATGCCACGCTCATAGCCGCACCACTCAAAACATACGATGGACGAATGAGTACCGGATACCCGACTTTTTCCGCAAAAGATCTTGCTTCTTCCATGGATGTGAGCTCGCTCCATTCCGGCTGATCTACACCTATATCATCGAGCAGCTTTGAAAATTTATGACGATCTTCTGCATTATCAATATTTTTAGCGGATGTACCCAGCACTTTAACACCAAACTTGTCCAATCTTAATGCAAGGTTATTGGGAATCTGCCCGCCCATGGATATGATAATACCTGTAGCTTTTTCTTTTTCATATATATCTACAACTGTTTCAAAACTGATTTCATCAAAATAAAGTTTGTCACATTCATCATAATCCGTACTAACTGTCTCGGGATTATAATTCACCATAATGGTCTGGTAATTTAAATCTTTGAGGGTTTTAACAGAGTTTACACAACACCAGTCAAACTCAACCGAGCTTCCTATACGGTAGGCTCCGCTTCCCAAAACCATTACTGCATTTCTATCAAGAAATGACAAATCATCTTCCTGACCGTTATATGTCAGATACAGATAATTGGTTTGCGCGGGATATTCGGCTGCAAGGGTATCGATCTGTTTTACCCAAGGGGTTAAACCATAATTCTGACGAAGCTGACGAACCTCTAATTCATCTTTGGCCAGAATCAAACCGATTTGCTTGTCAGAAAATCCTGCTTGTTTAGCCTCAAGCAGCAAATCTTTTGGGCAACGCTGTTCACCAACACCAAACAACTCTTTTTCAATACGAACAATATTTTCGATTTTATATAGAAACCACCGGTCAATATGACTCAATTTGTGTATATCGTCTACTGTCATGCCCTGCTTCAAAGCTTCAGGCACTGCATAAACCCGGAGATCCGTTGGTTCTTCAAGTTCCAGTTTTATATCGTCTATAGTTATACTGGGATTTTGTACAATACCGTTGGCGCCAATTTCAAGCATTCTCAGACCTTTTTGCAATGCTTCTTCAAAGGTCCTTCCGATTGCCATAACTTCACCAACGGATTTCATCCCGGAACCGATTTTTTTCGAGACTTGTTTAAATTTTTTCAGGTCCCATCTCGGTATTTTCACAACAATATAATCAAGTGCCGGTTCATAGCAGGCTTTGGTTATTTTTGTAACTGAATTGGGAAGGTCAATTAAACTATATCCCAGGGCCAGTTTGGCAGCAACAAACGCTAATGGATAACCGGTTGCTTTAGATGCCAGTGCGGAACTTCGGGACAAACGTGCATTAATCTCAATTACACGATAATCTTCCGAATAGGGGTCAAAGGCATATTGTATATTACACTCGCCAACAATACCCATATGACGTACGGTGCGAATACCAATCTCACGAAGTTTATGATATTCACGATTAGATAATGTCTGGCTGGGTGCTACAACAATACTCTCACCGGTATGGATACCCATAGGGTCAAAATTTTCCATATTACATACGGCAATACAATTGTCGAACCGGTCTCGTACAATCTCATACTCTACTTCTTTCCAACCTAACAGATATTCTTCAATCAAAATCTGGTTGGTATAAGAAAGAGCCTTTTGGGCAAGTTCACGTAATTCTTCTTCATTTCTACAAATGCCTGATCCCAGACCACCCAACGCAAAAGCAATACGGACCATAACCGGGTAACCGATCTTTTCCGCATATTTAACAGCATCATCAATATTTTCAACAGCTTTACTTATTGCTGTTTTCACTTCAATCTGGTCCAGCTTGGAAACAAACAACTGTCTGTCTTCAGTATTGAGAATAGCTTCAACCTGAGTTCCCAATACATTAACACCATACCGACTCAAGACACCGCTTTTTTCAAGTTCAATACCGCAATTCAGAGCAGTTTGGCCGCCAAAACCTAAAAGGATCCCATCCGGTTTTTCCTTTTGAATGATCTGTTCCACAAAATATGGAGTAACAGGTAAAAAATATACCTGATCTGCCAAATGGTCCGAAGTTTGGATAGTGGCAATATTGGGATTCACCAGAATGGTATATACACCTTCTTCTTTGAGTGCCTTGATGGCCTGACTTCCGGAATAATCAAACTCTCCGGCTTCTCCAATCTTTAAGGCCGAGCTGCCGAGAATTATGACTTTTTTCGGTTTATTTATCATAAAAGCATCCTTTTAAAATCATCAAAAAGTATAGAAGTATCTACCGGTCCCGGAGCTGCTTCCGGGTGAAACTGAACGCTCATAAATGGTTTGGACACATGGCGAATTCCTTCGTTGGTACCATCATTGGCGTTTACAAACCAGGGCTCCCACCCTTCCTGTAAGGTACGTCCGTCAACTGCAAATCCGTGATTCTGAGATGTAATATAACAGCGTTTTGTACCTACTTCTACACAAGGCTGGTTCTGACTGCGATGACCAAACTTTAATTTATAAGTATCTGCTCCGGCAGCCAGGGAAAGCAGTTGGTTGCCCATGCAAATACCAAAAACCGGTCGATCACCTTCCAGTGTTTTTGAGATAATGTCTACAGTCTCACGACACATTTTGGGGTCTCCCGGTCCATTAGAGATAAACACCCCATCATAATCTTCGTTTGTAAAGTCATAATTCCAGGGTACCCGTCTAACTATAATATCGCGACTTACCAGGTTTCTAATAATATTATCTTTGCATCCACAATCAATTAAAATGACTTTTTGACCAGACTTGCCATACTCAACAGGTTCGTCAATACTTACTTTTTCAACAAGATTGCTCTTGTTCGGATCGTAAAAATCTATTTCATCAGTAAAAAACAACATGCGTCCCAGCATTGTACCTTCATCTCGCAAACGCATGGTCAACATACGGGTATCAATACCATACAATCCGGGAATATCATGTTCGGTAAGCCAATCACCCAGGCTTTTTACAGCGCTCCAGTGACTGTAATTAAAAGAATATTCGGAAACAATTAATCCTGTGATCTGGATATTTGAAGATTCAAACCAACGGTCCAGACCGTCAACAAGTTCTTTTTCAGGTATTCCGTAATTTCCTACAAGTGGATATGTTAGAACCAGTATCTGTCCATAATATGACGGATCAGTCATGCTTTCGGGGTATCCCATCATGCTGGTATTAAAAACCACCTCACCCGCAACAGATTTTTGGGCACCGAAGGAAAATCCATGAAAAACCGAGCCATCTTCTAGTTCGAGTCTTGCTTTGATTTTCTTTTTTTCCATAATTATCTTTGCTAAAAAAAATGATTGATTAGTGTGCTAAAAACCCCAATTCGCCAGCTTTCCATCAGCGGATCGGGGTTGTATGTCAAATTTAGAGTTGTCGTGCAGAATTTTATTACTTTAAAATAAGATTTTTTTTCTAGAATCGCAAGATGTAATTTTAAATTACTAAAATTATGATAATTTTACTATCGTATTTCAATCAAGCTTTGATCACCCACCATAAAACGATGCGTTTGCGGTCGTGAGGTAGCACGTACAACACGTGCACCGGTTCCCAACAAACTATTTTCTATCCGAACACCAACATCATTTATCTCGCATGAATCGAGTATGATACTGAATTCAACTTCACTTTCGTTTATGATACAATTCTTGCCAATAGATGTAAAGGGACCCACATAACTGTTCTCAATGCGTGTATTACTTCCAATAACAATCGGTCCCCGTACTACACTATTGATGACTGAAGCACCTTTTTCAATGACAACTTCACCGGTTATTGTTGAATTAGAATCTACCTCTCCCAGAGTCTCACCGGTCGTATGTTCCAGTACAAGTCTGTTTGCTTCCAGAATATCTTCAGGCTTGCCGGTATCTTTCCACCATCCGGTAATTTCAGAATAGCTGATTTGATAATCGTTATCAAGCAGGTATTGATGAGCATCTGAAATTTCAAGCTCACCTCTTGCACTGGGTTCTATAGCATTAACAGCTTTGAAAATATTGCTGTCATAAATATAAATACCCGAAACCGCATATTCACTTTTGGGTGCTTCCGGTTTTTCCTCTATACCAATAATACGACCATCTTTAAGCTCCGGAACTCCAAAGCGTTCAGGGTCTTTAACCTTAGCCAGTGTCAAATGACAGTTGGTACCGGAATCTTTAAAAGCCTGAATAAACTTTTCCAACCCGCCAACAACCATATTGTCACCAAGATAAAAGATGAAAGAGTCATCACCAATAAAATCCTGAGATATTTTTACAACATGGGCCAGACCCAAAGGAGCATCTTGAGGAATATATGTTATATTTACTCCCCAGGTGCTGCCATCACCAATGGCCTCTTTAACTTCTGTGCCTTCCTGATTGGTCACTATACCTATTTCAGTGATCCCTGCATTCACAACTTTTTCAATAGCATAATGCAGTATAGGTTTATTTGCTATAGCAAGCATATGCTTATTTTGAGTGTGAGTTAACGGGCGTAAGCGAGTTCCTTTACCGCCAGCGGTGATCAGGGCTTTCATATTTCCTCCCTCAAGCATGAGAATCGATTGCCATATTGGCCAACCGGTCAGCGTTTTTATTTTTATCACGAGTTACGTGTTGTATTTCTATACTACTAAAGGAATTAATTTTTTGCGTAACCTGCATATACAATTCGATGAGCGATTTGTTTTTTACTTTATAAATGCCATTCAACTGTTTCGCCATTAATTCGCTATCTGTATATACAGTTATATTGTCCAATTCCTTTTCTTTTGCAATATCCAACCCTATTGACAGAGCCAGATATTCAGCACAATTGTTGGTTTGCTCACCCAAATATTCAAAATGCTGTTTCACAATGTTGCCTTGATCATCTTCAATATAAATACCTACTCCTGAAGGACCAGGATTCCCGCGAGCAGCACCATCAGAATAAAGATAATATTTTTCTGCTTTGGGTTTATCAAAACAGGCATCAACTTTTAATACAAAAGCATTCCAATCGGCATCTGATACGCCAAAAGTTTCAGCATTTGATTTGGATTTTATCAGATCCCAAACTTTTTTTTCATTAGTCATTTTTCCACATGTATTTTGATCGGATGTAATAAATGATTTGTATTGTGATAACAAGCAGCCAAAAATAAAAATAAATATTGAGATAAAAAAGTGAATTATGGATTAATATATCAACAAGATAATATAAACCCAATGCACCCGTAAAAATAAAGGTATATCTGGCAATTGAGGGAGATAAATGTTTAACAACTTTGGCAGCAATAATACGGGTTATAACAGTAATGGCAACCAAGCCAACCAACAATATTATCAGCTCTTCACGATCTATCACCAAAACCTCACTTACCCAATCCACACATTTTCTCTTCCAACCTTGTCGCGTAATTGTTCTACCAGATCAAGATTGGGTGTAATTTTCAAAGACTTGGAACGCAGCATATAGTCCCCTTTATCTGGCGTTTTCACATTAAAATATACCGGGACCTGACCCTGACATTGCTCTAAAAGCTGTTTCACTTCGGCAAGTAATTCATCTGTAATAACATCGGTTTGTAAGGCCACACATAAATTTTTGGTATAGCGTTTTCGTGCTTCCTCAAGCGAGATAATCTCTTCAATCAATATTTTAGGAGATTCTGACTCGCGCGTATTGATCTTGCCAATTGCCATTATCATAGAATCTTCAAAAATAAAATCTTTATACTTTTCATAGGGAATTGAAAAAGCCAATCCTTCAATATTGCCGGTAAAGTCTTCAATCTTGAAAAAGGCCATAGTACGATTTTTACGATCAATGTGTTTCTTTAAATCGGTAATAATACCACATAACCGCACACTTGATCCATCTTTTAGTTCACTTACAGAATCGATGGTAACTGTGGAATAGGTATAGACTTCTTCTCTGAATTTATCAAGCGGGTGACCTGAAAGATAAAACCCAAGGATCTCTTTTTCCTTGTTGAGCACATCGGTCTGTGACCATTCATCAACATCATTTAACAGAGGTTCAGCAATTGCCATTTCAGTTGTTTCCATATCAAATATGGATGCCTGATTACTATTACTGTCTGCCTGTGTTTTTTGTGCAAAATCAACAGCAGTATCAATAGCATCAAAAAGCTGGGCACGTGTACCATCCAGGGAATCCATAGCACCGGCAAGCACAAGACTTTCAAGCGCCTTACGATTCACTGTAGATTTATCTACACGCTGACACAGCTCAAAAATGGTTTGAAAACTTCCGTTTTCTTCTCTGGCTTTAACAATTGCTTTTATTGCTCCCAAACCTACATTTTTAACCGCTCCTAATCCGAAACGAATCTCATCCCCTATCACCTTGAAATCAGAAAAACTTTCATTCACATCCGGTGGTAAAACATTTAATCCCATTCTACGGCATTCTTCCAAAAGAATGGTAACCCTGTTAGAGCTGCCCATTTCACTACTTATGGTTGCTGCCATAAATTCGGCAGGATAATGGGTTTTCAAAAATGCAGTTTGAAACGCAACCAGAGAATAACAAGCCGCATGCGACTTGTTAAAACCGTACCCGGCAAACTTTTCCATCATGTCAAAGATTTCATTGGCTTGCTTTTCGGACACACCACGTTCTGCAGCACCTTCAACAAATTCCACACGTTTGGCCTGCATTACGTCGACTTTCTTTTTACCCATAGCACGGCGAAGAATATCAGAACCACCCAGGGTAAAACCACCCACCACACTTGCCATTTTCATAACCTGTTCCTGGTATACTGCAATACCATAGGTCTCTTTGAGAATATCTTCAAGTATGGGGTGAATATATTTAACTTTGGTATTGTCCTTTTTACCTCTGATAAAATCATCAATAAAATCCATAGGACCCGGACGATACAAAGAGTTCATAGCAATTAAATCTTCAAGACATTCCGGCTGTAGTTTTTTGAGATATTCCTGCATACCTGAAGATTCAAACTGGAACACGCCAACGGTTTCACCGCGGGCAAACAACTCGTAAACTTTACTATCATGAATATCTATATGATCAATATCAATATGGATGTTTTTCTCTTTTAAAGAGTCAACCGCTTTTTGAATAACCGTAAGTGTACGCAAACCCAAAAAGTCCATTTTTAACAAGCCCACATCATCCAATACCTTCATTTCATATTGGGTAGTAACATCACCATCTTTGGTTTTATACAAGGGCACATAATTGGTCAATTCCTGTGGAGCAATTACAACGCCCGCAGCGTGAGTGGATGCATGACGTGCAAGACCTTCCAGAACCCGTGAAAACTGGAACAAACGTTTATGCTGCGCGTCTTTGTTTTCCAACTCTCGCAGCTCCTGAACCTGCTCCATTGCTTTTGCCAGCTTTATGTTGATTTGAGTGGGAACCAGTTTGGCTATCTTGTCTACTTCACCATAACTCATTTTCAGAACACGGCCAACATCACGAATTACTCCACGAGCTGCCATTGTACCAAATGTTATAATCTGGCAAACATTATTATAACCATACTTTTCTTTTACATAATCAATTACTTCTTCGCGGCGTTCATAACAAAAGTCAATATCAATATCAGGCATGCTGACACGTTCGGGATTCAAAAACCTTTCAAAAATCAGATTATATCTCATGGGATCTAGGTTTGTGATATGTAAACAATAAGAGATCAAACTACCTGCAGCAGATCCACGTCCGGGACCAACAGGTATATCATTTTCTCTTGCATAGCGGATAAAGTCCCAGGTAATAAGAAAATATCCTGCATATCCCATTGATATAATAATATCCAATTCCATATCAAGACGTTCAGTCAATTCGGGTGTTATTTCATCATATCTTTCTTTTAATCCCTCAAATGAAAGTTTACGAAGGTATTCCCCTAAATCTTTTGAACCATCATCAGGAGGTATCTCGAAATCAGGAATGAGATACTCTTTAAAGTTCATGGTCATGTTGCATTTTTCAGCGATTTCAAGTGAATTTTCAAGCAGCTCGGGGTGCCCGGGAAACATTTGAGCCATTTCTTTAGGGCTTTTAAAATAAAGCTCGTGGGTTGAATACTTCATACGGTTAGGATCATCAAAATCCTTACCGGTTTGCAAACATAACAAAACATCGTGTGCTTCGTGATGTTCTTTTTTTAGATAGTGGATATCGTTTGTAGCAACAACTTTGAGATCATTTTCACTGGCGATTTGAATAATATTTTCTCTCACGGTATCCTCTTCCGGTATACCATGATTTTGAACTTCAAGATAAAAATCATCACCAAAGGTGTTTTTGTATTTTTCAATTACATCTAAAGCGTCAGATTTACCCTTTTTCAATATTGCCTGAGAGACTTCACCTTTTAAACACGCACTAAGAGCTACCAAACCCTCAGAATATTGCTTGAGGATCTCCCAGTCGATTCTGGGCTTATAATAAAATCCTTCAAGGTACCCCATAGATACCAGCTTCATTAAATTTTTATATCCGGTTTCATTTTTGCTCAATAAAACCAGATGATATGCGGTACCTGTTTTATCATTAGCCTTTTTATCAAACCGACTACCGGGAGCAAGATACACTTCGCACCCGATAATAGGCTTTACTTCACGAGCCGTACACTTTTGATAAAACTCGACAGCGCCAAACAGACAACCATGGTCCGTAATGGCAAGTGAATTCATATTATATTCAAGCGCTTGTGTTACCATATCTTCAATACGACATGCGCCATCAAGCAGGCTAAAATGCGTATGATTATGCAAATGTATAAATTCGGACACTAGAACCTCTCAGAATTTTATTTCAGATATTCAAGGTGGGAAATTGTAAAAACAATTTCAGGGTCATATTTTACAACATGACCCCGCAAGAATTCATTTCGAAGAAAAAAAGTTTTTATAAATTTTGGTACATTTTACGGGCACGTGATGTATATTCACTATCAGGATAATCATTGAACAGTTTATCAAAAGCCTGCTTTGCCATATCTCGTTGACCACTACGAATATAAGACAACGCAATCATCATTTGTGCATCGTCATATTTATCTTTTCTACTGAACGTAAAAACCTTTTCAAACGCGGCTACTGCCTGGTCATATTGTTTGAGACCAAAATAACATTCACCAATCCAATACTGACAATTGTCAGCCATATAATGATTGGGTTGAGATTCCAGCAAACTGGTAAAAGCTGAAAGCGCGTCAGAATATTTAAAACTCTCAAATAAAGAACGTGCAGAAGCATAGCCTTCTGAAAACTGACTGGTATTTACAACAACAGAAGAACGGGGTTGAGCACGGGTTTGTGCAGGGGTGCCATTATGTTCCAATTGTTCAATTCGTTTATTTTTTTCATCAATCAGTCGACGTAATCTTTCGGCTTCCTGATTTTTATTTTCAAGTTCGTCTTCCAGTCTCAACACATCATTTTCAAGCGCATAAGATTCCAATCCCGTAGTTTCTGATTCAGACTGTTCAGCAGGAGTAAACGTCTCCATTGAATTAAATGAATCCATAGTTGTAGGAAAGGGATCTTCTTCCTCATCGTCATCTAGCAACAGTGCCAAAACTTCTTGCAAAGATTCTTCTTCAGATTGACTTTGAGCAACAGGAGTAAAAGGTTCTTCTTCTGCTTGTTGAAAAGGAGCATCAGATTCCAGTCTGGTTAAAAAGTCATCACTGGTGTTCAATTCATTGTTACTTTCTGCAACACTCATATCGTTTAAATCAAACAGATCTTCAAGCTCTGCATCAATATCACTTTCAGAGTCAAATTCATCTTCCATTATGGATGCATGTTGAGATGCACATCCCCAAAACAAACAGAGCATTAACGTCAAAGTCAATATCCCTAGTGATTTAATTTTAAAAACAGACATGAGCCCCTCTCCTATAAAATTTTTGTCTTACTTGATTCAGATTCATTCAACAATTCTGCAGCACTTTGCAAATGCGCATCAGATAAGGTATCGCCGCCAATCAATCGGGCAATGTGCTCAACTCTTTCAGACTTTTCAAGAATTCGTATTGAAGTTTGCGTTGAATGATCATCTTGATTTTTTTCAACCAGATAGTGATAGTCGCCCAAACTTGCAATTTGGGGTAAATGGGTAATACACAAGATCTGATGCGAATGGGCAAGTTTTTTCATACTTTTCCCAACAGCCTGTGCAATTCTTCCGGAAATACCAATATCAATCTCATCAAAGATCAAAACCGGAACATGATCCGCTTTTGCTAATAAAGACTTTAATGCAAGCATAATTCTGGATATCTCACCACCGGATGCAACCATAGTTAAGGGTTTTAATGCTTCTCCGGGATTAGCAGAAATCAAAAACTCTACCCGATCGAGACCTTTTTGGGAAACTTTGACATCCTTACCATCAATAGAAATATTGTTATCATTACCCGAATCATTGTAACGAACTGATACATCGAATCTTGATTTGGACATGCCCAAAGAAGCCAATTCGTTGGTGACAGAGTCGCTTAATTTTTTTGCAAATTCTTTTCTGATTTTTGAAAGCTCTAACCCTTTATTTTTTAATTGAGTTAAAGCAGTATCAGCCTGCTTGCGAATATGAGCTATCTCTTCATCAAGATTATCAATACGGTTCAGTTCATTTTGCAAATGTGCTTTGTGCTCCAGAACTGCATCAATCGTGCCACCATACTTTTTCAACAAACCGTTCAAAACTGAAATTCGCTGACGCAATGTTTCCAGGCGATCCGGATCAAATTGGATTTTACTATTATAATCACTCAGGGAATTTGCAAGTTCCTGGATGATTATTGACGCATTTTCACATTCTTCTTTTAAATTTCCAAATGATTCATCAATAGGTATTAGAGAATCCAACTTAATTTTTGCAGAACTCAAAATTTCAGTAACAGAACCTTTTTCTTCATACAATTGCCGGAACAATGCATGAGTTATATCATAAAGCTTTTCTGAATTTTTTAAAATCCGCTCTTCTTTGACAGCCTCGTCCAACTCTTCCGGCTGTGGATCAACAGTATTAATCTCGTTCAATTGAAACTCGTACATCTGACTGGCCTGCTTGATTTCTTTTTCACGAGTTACAATATCATCCAGTTGTTTTTTTAGTTCCAAATATCCTGTATAGATTGTTTTATATTCATCTACCTTTTCTGAAATATTGGCAAACTCATCAAGGTAGGAAATATGTCTAAAACTCTGTAATAACAACTGATGTTGGTGCTGACCATGTAAATCAACCAGCAAATTGCCAACATGCTCCAGTATGGGCATTGAAACAGGGGTGTCGTTTACAAAACTTCTACTACGTCCGGATTCGTTTAATTCCCGGCGAATAATAATATAGTTTCCATCCGAATCAACATCCTGTTCATTCAAATATTCAAACAATTCAGGTGCATTTTCTATTTCAAACTCTGCTTCCAGTACAGATTTATCTGCACCATGCCGCAGAGTATCGATCTTGAATTTCTCACCCAGAATAATACCCAATGCACCAATTATAATAGATTTACCAGTACCAGTCTCTCCTGTAATTATATTAAGACCGGTATTAAAATCTACTTTTAACTGATCTACAAGGGCAAAATTTTTTATATATAATGTTTTAAGCATATTAATTCAACTAATCTGTAATAAACAGATAAAAAATAAGCAAGATTTTGAACAATACAAATAGAAAAATAAAAATATAAAATTTAAGGATGAACTACAGCCACCTTACCCACACTTGTATCACCATCTTGGGTGATTATTTGATATAGATACACTCCACTGGAAACCCATTCTCCTCGGTCATTTTTACCATCCCAAACTGCACGTGAACCCATTACCTGACTGTCAGTTAACTGGGTTACAAAAAAACCTTCAGCAGTAAAAATACGCACCTGAGATTCTCTGCCCAAATTATCGATATAAAATCGAGATATGGCGGATTCAAGCACAAATGGATTAGGATATCCTTTTACTAAATTTAACGTTTCCTGAGGACGTGTATAGGGTGTAACAAACCGAGAGAGACCATTAGTAGTACCAATAAATAATTCTCCCGTATCTTCATTAAATGCAAGGCTGGTCACATTATCTGACACCAATGGATGAGTCTCTGAAACATAATGCGTAGTATCAAATCCGTCAGAATGCAGCATACTCAAACCGCCACTTGTTCCAACCCATTTATTGTTAACACCATCTAACATAATTGTATTGATGGTACTGTTAACAACACGATTATCAAGATACTCACTCAATTCTCCTGAAAAATAGGTATTTAAACCTTCAGGGGTACCAATGTACATGATATAATCAAGGTCCATTAGTAATGATGTTATATTATTACTCGCTAATCCATCAACGCTGGACAAAGTTCCCTCAAGCTGATCATCAGATTTATCAAACGGGGTATTATTGTCATTCAAAACGTATACTCCACCGCTTGTAGAGCCGAACCATTTCCGTCCGTACTGATCAAACTCCATGGTAACAAGGTCCTTTGCTCTGATACCGTCCGATACTGAAAAATACTGCCAATGCTCAAAAGTAGAATCCACAACGGCTACCGGATTGTTACTGGCTGCAGCATAATTCAAAATCCACATGTTACCCTGATCATCCAATTTTACACCATGAGTGGGTACATAATTGGGGCTTCCGGAACTCCCTGACAAGTGATCTGTATAAAACAATGTTAAATCAAACGTATCATCTCCGTTAGGAGTAAAGACTGTTACACCACCACCATAACTTGCAGCCCAAACTCTGTTTTGATTGTCAACTTCAAGATCTCTAAAATCATTGGAATTTAAATACCCATCACGGGTTGAATAATTAAACCACTCGGTACCATTAAACATGGAAATTCCATCACTAGCAGAAGCTGTCCACAAGTTGCCCGTTTTATCAACAGCCAGTGAAGCAAAATTATTGGTAGATGGGCCATTGGGGATATGATGTGTCCAATTGCTTCCATCATACGTATACAGACCATTGTCTCCCTGACTGGCCCAAATATGTCCGTTAGATTCCGAGCAAAGATGAGTGATATTGCTGTAACCCGCAAGTTGGGTCCAGATATTTTCATTTAAATAATAAATTGCAGATACAGTTGATAATAATACGGTATCGTTCCAGTCACAAATAGCCTTGACTTCAACATCAGCAAAAGCAATGTTTCCCCACACACCATTCTGAAAAGCAGCAAGACCGTTTTCTGTCCCGGCATAAATCACATCACCTACGCCATGAACGACCATAACATTATTATCAGGAAGTCCATGAGAGGCCGTATAGGTTGTCCAGGCACTGGGCGCTATAAGATTAGGAAAATCCAGGTTTGCAGTTTTTACTCCCAAAGAGGTTGCAGCCCAAATAGTATTATTGACAATAGTGAGATTATTAACATCACCAATTTTATATGTTTCTTTTACTTCCCAGCGATATGAATCAAACAGGCTTATACCAATATTTAAACCAACGAAAACAGAATCACCAATTGCATAAAGATCATTTACCGTATATCCTTCGTAATCAGAGATCATATCCCAGGTATTAGAATCAGGATCAAACCGCTGAATGGTGCCATCTTCCATGGCTACCCAGATATTATTATATTTATCAACTGTAACCGTTGACAAGAGAATATCTTTTAATCCATCAATATTAGTATATTTTGAAAATTCAAATGTATCCAGGTCCAGCGTTAAAAGACCACCATTTGTTGCATTCCACAATGTGTTATTAACAATAACAAAGTCCCGTACATCATCGGCATTTGTAAAAGTTGTCCAATCTGAAACATCAGCAAAACCAGATATTGCAGAGACAAAAATCATCAAACATACTAGAATATTTTTTTTCATAGATAAACCAATCTTATTGCAGGTTGAATTCGTTTAGTATATCAAACTCTATGAACAATATACGGGTTCCCGTTATTCACAGCAATATAAAGAAATGGGTGACAATTTAATAATTATCACCCGAAAATGTAAAAACTGAATTAAATTAAGCCATTTTGGTGAACAAGTCTGCCATTTCAATGGCACTCATGGCGGCATCCCACCCTTTGTTACCAGATTTGGTTCCGGCACGCTCAAGTGCCTGTTCAAGTGTATCCGGAGTTATTACACCATAAGAAACCGGTACGCCATATTCCAGACTAACCTGTGCAATACCTTTGGTCACTTCGGCGGAGATATATTCAAAATGTGGTGTAGCACCTCGAATCACTGCACCCAGGCATATAATGGCATCATACTTTTTGGAATCAGCAAATTTTTTAGTAGCAACCGGTATTTCAAATGAACCAGGTACCCAGGCGATGTCAACTTTACCAAGGTCTCCATCATGACGAGAGATACAGTCCAGTGCTCCGTCCAAAAGTTTACGGCAAATCAGTTCATTAAACCGACTCACAACAATGGCAAATTTTTTATTTTTTGCCGATAATTGTCCTTCTAAAATATTGGGCATTTTTACACCTGTATAATTTATATGAATTTCTTATTTATCGTTCATTATCATATGACCAAGCTTGTCTCGCTTGGTTGTCAGATAACATGAATTTACATCATTGGCTTGTATTTCAATAGGAATACGCTCAACTACCTTGAGGCCATATCCTTCCAATCCTACAATTTTTTTGGGATTATTGGTCAACAGTTTTATATTGCGAATTCCAAGTTCGAATAAAATCTGAGCTCCAATACCATAATCACGTAAATCGGCTTTAAAGCCCAATTCAAGATTAGCTTCTACCGTATCTTTGCCCTTGTCTTGTAAATGATAGGCTTTAATTTTATTACCCAGCCCAATACCACGGCCTTCTTGTCTCATATACAAAACAACACCACGGCCTTCTTCTTCAATTGCATTTAATGCTGTTTGCAGTTGATCTCCACAATCGCAACGCATTGATCCCAAAATATCTCCAGTCAGACACTGAGAATGTACACGTACAAGTATGGGATCATCTGTATTGACATCACCTTTAACAATTGCCAAATGTTCTTCAGTCTCTAACTGGCTTTTAAAAGCATGCAATGTAAAATGACCAAATTTTGTAGGAAATTCAGCTGATGCAATTTTTTCAACCAAAACTTCATTTTTATGGCGGTAATGTATAAGCTCACGTACAGAAACTATACAGAGATTAAACTTTTTAGCAATTTTCATAAGAGAGGGTACACGGGCCATCTCTCCATTTTCTTCCATAATTTCGCACAAAACACCAGCAGGAGTAGCACCTGCAAGATTAGCCAAATCGACAACAGCTTCAGTATGACCGGCACGTTTCAATACACCGCCTTCTTCTGCAGCAATTGGGAAAATATGTCCCGGTTTTGCAAAATCAGAGGGTTGTGCTTCAGGATCAATAAGTTTTTTTATTGTAGTAGCACGATCATAAGCAGAAATACCGGTAGCTATGCCATGCATACAATCCACTGAAACAGTAAAATTGGTTCCAAGTAATGCGGTATTTCTACCAACCATTAAATGTATATCAAGTTCTTCCAAACGTTGCCCTGGCATTGCTACACAAACAAGTCCCCTGCCATGGGTAACCATAAAATTAATATCTTCAGGACGGACCTTGTCCGCCAGCATAATAAAATCACCCTCATTCTCACGATCTTCATCATCAGAAACAATAATAATCTCGCCCCGCTTTAACGCTTCAATCGCTTCCGGTATTGTATTAAATTTTATTTCTCTAGTCACAATGCCTCTTGTTGTTAATCAAATCCAAAATCTTTTAATTTTTCAAGTGTAATACCACTTTGTTGGGCAAACGGCCCAACCATTTTATATATATATTTACCTAGCACATCAACTTCAATATTGACTGAATCTCCACTTTTGAGTGCATGTAATGTTGTTGCCTGCACCGTATGTGGAATGATTGCCAAAGAGATACGGTCATTATCTACAGATGCCAGGGTCAAACTGATGCCATTAATTGCGATTGATCCTTTTTCAACCAAAAACCTGGACAGGTCAGCTGGTAATTTTATTTTTAACAAATAACCAGGATCCTGTTTATCCATAGCCAAAACCGTACCAATCCCATCAACATGACCTTGAACAAAATGGCCACCTAAACGACTGTTAGCTTTTAATGCACGTTCCAGATTGACATTTTGATGGATTTTTAACTCAGATAGTGCTGAACGTGTCATGGTTTCTTTTACAGCTTCAACACTGAACGAATTATCAGAGTGGGATACAACTGTTAAACAGACGCCATTTACAGCTATACTGTCACCCAGATTGATATCATCAAGGATTTTTGTTGCATTTATATGTAGTCTGGATCCATCACCAAAATTTTCAATGGATCGTATTTGACCAATTTCTTCAATTAAACCGGTAAACATTTTTAACCGAGAGGATACAAATCTTTAAAATCTCCAGTTATCAGGAAATCTGTTTTTAATCTTTTAACTTTAATATTGGTTAATTGAATTGCCGAATTAATATTACGGATATTCAAATCACCAATGGTATCAATTCCGCTGCCTAATATTTTGGGTGCAATAAAACAAAAAAACTTGTCAGCAAACCCATGTCTGAGACATTCCGTAAAAATAGAACTGCCTCCTTCAACAACTACTGATGTAATGCCAATTTCAGCAAGTTTATTCCACAATTTTTCCTGTGGCACCCAACCTCTTTCATCTGGGTCCAGAATTAAAACAAAAGCTCCTTTTTCCTCAATTCTGCTGATCTTTTCTTTTGATGCAGAATCTGTTGTCATAATTATAGTCTGGTTGGTCATGGAATCCGAAAAAATCCCGGCATCCAAAGGAACACGAAGTTGACTGTCGAGGATAATTCGTTTTGGCGAGGGACCTTTTGCCAGATGCACGGTCAAACTGGGATCATCCATCAATACAGTACCAATGCCCACCAATATAGCATCGTTACGGGCACGCAGTTTGTGTGCCTGCGAGCGCGATTCTTCAGATGTAATCCATTTAGAGTGACCTGTACTGGTAGCTATTCTACCATCCAAAGTTTGTGCAAACTTTAAGGTAATTAAAGGACGGTTATGAGTGATATAAAAAATATAACCTTCATTCAATTCCAGGCATTTATCCTGCAATACATTTTCAGTGACAGAAATCCCTTTTGAACGTAAAAAATTAATACCTTTGCCATTCACAATGGGATTAGGGTCAGACATTCCCACAACTACCCGGGAAATACCTGCTTCATAAATTTTTTCTGTACAGGGAGGTGTTTTTCCGTGGTGAGAACAGGGTTCCAGAGTAACATACAAAGTTGCGCCTATGGAATCGTCACCTGCATTATCAAGCGCAATTACTTCAGCATGTGCGTGTCCAAACTTTTCATGATACCCCTCACCTACGACTTTGCCATCTTTAACTACCAATGCCCCAACCATAGGATTCGGGCTCACCATACCCCGCCCACGTTCAGCAAGGATCAGGGCCCGTTTCATAAATTGTAAATCTGTCTCGGTAACACTGGAATCTGAATGATTAGTCAAAAAAAAACCTTTATATTATTCTAAATCTTGAATAAACAAAATAAACACAAAACAGCCCAAATACTTGGGCTTAAATTTTGAGTTATTTTTAAAAAGAACCAAGCCTACAAAATTCGAACCTCAATATATAAATAATAGAAAATCAAGTCAAGTCAATTTTAAAAACATCTGCTCTATTGAATTTTTTATCATATTCACAAAAAAAGTCAAAAAAGTATTGACATTCACATTTTATTATCTTAAGTTTTGTCTCGTTAATAATTTTATGGAAAAAGAATGACACAAATTATTTTACAAAATCTTTTAAATTGGTGGTGGCGCTGGAGTTTTGAGGTACGCCATCGGTAAAATAATTTAATATATAAAAAAATGTTCGCCGTGGATGTACCTTTACATTCACGGCGTTTTTAGTTTAAGGCGCTGTGAGCTCTCAAAATCACAGCGCCTTTTTTATTTATAGGAGATATCATGAAAATTACGACATTTGAAGAATTTAGAGAACAGTATAGTTCAAACTTTCATCCGGTAACAGCAGAGATCCTGGGTGATATGGACACACCCGTCTCTACTTTTCTGAAAGCAACAAACGGAAATTTTCGCTTTTTACTGGAAAGCGTTGAAGGTGGAGTACAACGTGGGCGCTATTCAATAATTGGTGACAGCCCGCTTGTAATTTTCACATGCAAAAATAATGTTACAGATGTCGAGTATGTTTATTCAGGGGAAAAAGAGACGTTTACAGACAATCCATTTCAGGTTCTCAAGAATTTATACAAACAATATAAAAGCAACAGTACACATCAAATACCATTCATCGATAACGGATTTTTCGGTTATATGGGTTACGACTCTATCCGTTATATTGAAAAACTTCCTGACCAAACTCTGGATGATATGGAATTACCGGACATACAATTGTTCATTCCTCAAAAAGTAATTGTATTTGACAACCTTTTTAATACGATCACTATTATCTATAATGTTATGACAAAAGGTAACATTGAAAAAGAATACGCAGAAGCTGTTAATAAAATTAAAGACATTATTGATTCTATTCATTCCAGTCCCCAATTACGAAATGGCAGAACCAGTTTACTTAAATCAGATTACTTTGAAAGTAATGTCAGTAAAGAGGAATACAAGGAAATAGTTGAAAAAACCAAAGAATATATTAAAAAGGGTGATATCTTTCAGGGCGTGCTCTCACAACGCCTCAGAGTCAGCACAGATACCAATCCTTTTGATATATACCGCGCTTTACGCGTTATCAATCCCTCCCCCTATATGTTTTATCTCGACATGAATGATACCAGTATTCTTGGCTCATCACCAGAAACACTGGTTAAACTTGAAGACGGTAAGGTTTTGGTTAAACCCATTGCCGGTACACGCAAACGAGGTTTGAATGAACAGGAAGATAAGGAAATTATAGACGACTTGTTGGCAGATCCCAAAGAAATAGCCGAGCATACTATGCTGGTTGACCTGGGCCGAAATGATATTGGCCGTATTGCTGAATATGGATCTGTCAAAGTTGAAGATTTAATGATAACGGAAAAATATTCACATGTCATACATATTGTCTCAACTGTTACCGGAACACTAAAAGAGGGCATGGATGCCATTGATGTTTTTAAAGCCTGCTTTCCAGCCGGTACGGTTTCGGGAGCGCCAAAGGTTAGGGCAATGGAAATCATTGAAGAACTGGAACCAACAAAACGCGGAATTTACGCTGGTGCGGCAGGATATTTTGGATTTAACGGCAATATGGATGTTTGTATTGCCATAAGAACGATATATATAAAAGATAACAATGCTTATGTACAGGCAGGTGCAGGAATTGTTGCCGACTCTGTACCTGAAAGTGAATACCAGGAGACACTGAACAAAGCCAAAGGGCTTTTGACAGCAATAGAATATGCGCAGGGAGGTTTGTTATGATACTGGTAATTGATAATTATGATTCATTTACGTATAACCTGGTACAATATATTGGTTCGCTGGGTGAAACACTGATAGTTAAAAGAAATGATGAAATTACTTTGGAAGAAATAGAAAAGTTGAATCCGGACAAGATCGTGATCTCTCCGGGACCGGGATATCCGAATTCAGCCGGTATTTCACTGGATGTAATTAAAACATTCTATAAAAAATATCCATTGCTTGGCGTCTGTCTGGGACACCAGTCCATTGCAGAAGCATTTCAAGGCAAAGTTATTCAGGCAAAAGAACTGGTACATGGTAAAGACAGCGATATTAATCACGATGGTAAAGGACTCTTTGCAAATGTTCCGAATCCATTAAAGGGCGGCAGATATCATTCTTTAATTGTAGAACGTGAAACCCTGCCTGATTGTCTGGAAATCACTGCAGAAACAGCAGATCACCAGATTATGGGAATTCGTCACAAAGAATATCCTGTTGAAGGCGTTCAGTTTCATCCAGAATCAATTATGACCAAAGATGGTATGAAAATAATTGAAAATTTTGTAAGAAAAAATTAACCGGAGAGAATTATGAAAGCCGTTTTAGATAAACTTGCAAACCAGACTGCATTAAATAATGACGAAGCATATGAAACCATGTTATCCATTATGAATGGAGAATTAACCCCAGTACAGATTGCAGCATTTTTAATGGGATTAAAGATCAAAGGAGAAACAACAGAAGAAATTTCTGCTTTTGTAAAAGCAATGTTAAACAAAGCCAATATAATATCCGCTCCTGCAGGAACCATTGACACCTGCGGTACAGGCGGAGATGGCTCTTCAACTTTTAACATTTCAACAGCATCTTCTATTGTAACTGCGGCTGCAGGCATTCCCGTAGCCAAACATGGAAACCGGTCCGTCTCCAGCAAATGCGGTAGTGCCGATGTGTTTAAAGCACTGGGAATGAATATTGAGCTGTCTCCCGAACAGGCGGAAAAGTGTCTGCATGAAACCGGTCTGGTCTTTTTATTTGCTCCTCTCTTCCACCCTTCTATGAAACATGCGGTTGTTCCTCGAAGAGAAATGGGAATTCGAACCGTATTTAACATTCTCGGCCCCATGTCTAATCCTGCCCAGGTCAAACGCCAGGTAATTGGAGCATTTAATCTTCAAACTGCAGAAAAAATGGTCAATGTATTAAAATCGCTTGGCAGTGAGCATATAATGGTAATCCACAGTCAGGATGGATTGGATGAATTTTCCATCAGCAGTGATACAGATGTATTTGAACTGGTAAATGGTGAGATCAAACAATACACAATATCACCGGAATCCGTTGGTATTTCAAAACAACCCATAGAATCAGTCAAGGGCAATGAAGCCGATGAAAATGCACAAATCATTAAATCTATTCTGGATGGTGAAAAAGGTGCAAAAACGGATATTACTGCATTAAATGCCGGCGCGGCGATGTATGTTGGTGGAAAAAGCAGCTCTATAAAGGAAGGTGTAGAGCTTGCTTTTGAAACCATTTATTCCGGAAAAGCCAAAAATAAACTAAACGAATGCATAGAATTCACCCAATCCCTCACTGTAAATGCGAACTGAAACTGGCAGAATAATGAATATATTAGATAAAATCATAACAGATACAAAAAAACAGCTTGTAGAACGGAAAAAGTTGAATTCCATTTTAAAAGTTAGAAAAATTGCAGAAGAAAAAGTACAAAACAAAACGCCGTTCCGTTTCAGAGATTCACTTTTATCTGATAATATGGCAATCATTGCAGAGGTAAAAAAAGCATCTCCCAGTAAAGGAGTGATTTGCGAGCATTTTTATCCTCTCTTTTTTGCCAAACAATATGAACAAGGTGGTGCAGCAGCGATATCGGTTCTAACTGAAGAATTGTATTTTCAGGGTCATTTGAACTATTTATACGAAATTTCAGAGTTCATCGGCTTACCAACTTTGCGCAAAGACTTTATTGTTGACGAATATCAGGTTTATGAAGCAGTAAACCATTCGGCAAGTGCAATATTGTTAATCGTAGCAGCTCTGGATCCCCAACAATTATCAGATCTATTACAATTAGCCGGTTCAATGAATCTTGATGCCTTGGTAGAAGTGCATGACGAAAAAGAACTGGAAATAGCAGTAAATACAAATGCGTCAATCATTGGTGTGAACAACCGGAACCTTGAAACCTTTGAAACCACACTGGATACCAGTAAACGATTAAGCAGTTTGATGCCAAAAGAAACAATTCGGGTGAGTGAAAGCGGTATTTTTAGTCGTGATGATATTGTCATGTTGCAAGAGGCTGGTTTTAACGCGGCATTGATTGGAGAATCATTGATGAAAAAACCGGATAAAGAGTCATTTCTGAACGAATTAAAAGGGATCAATCATGTGGATTAAATATTGTGGAATGACCCGATTAGAGGATGTTTTATATGCTCAGGAACTGGGAGTTGATGCTGTTGGCTTTATTTTCACCAAAAGCCCGAGACAGATAACACCGCAAGCTGCAGCAGAAATTTGTAATAATACAAAAGTACCCAAAGTGGGTGTATTTATGGATCAGGAAGTACCATTTGTAAACAATACTGCAACGCTATGCAACCTTGATTATATTCAACTGCATGGCAGTGAAACACCAGCGTATTGTGAACAAATCGAAAAACCAGTAATAAAGGCTTTCAGAGTCAAAGATTCTGATACTATCACCAATTCTGAAAATTACAAACAGGTATTTAAAAAATTATTTGATGCTTATGTACCTGGTCAGGCTGGTGGAACCGGAAAACTGATAGACAAACAGCTGCTTATGAATTTGAACCTTGATGAAATAATACTGGCTGGTGGCATAACACCGGATACTGTACTGGAGCTGCTTTCGGAATTTACACCTTTTGGAATTGATACCAGTTCCGGGATTGAAGATGCGCCCGGAATTAAAAATCACTCAAAAATGGAACGCTTGATTAAAACAGTAAAGGAAATATATAATAATGGCTAATCATGGATATTTTGGTCAATTCGGTGGTCAGTTTGTTCCAGAACTGCTGATGCCTGCATTGATAGAACTTGAATCGTTTTATGAACAATCTAAATCAGACCCTGAGTTTCAACAAGAGCTGGCCCATCTGCTGGCAAATTATTCCGGCAGGCCCACACCGGTTTACTATGCAAAAAACCTTACTGAAAAAGCCGGCGGTGCAAAAATCTTTTTAAAACGTGAAGATCTGAACCATACCGGTTCCCACAAATTAAACAACTGCCTGGGGCAGGCACTGTTGGCAAAAAAAATGGGTAAAAATCGAATCATTGCAGAAACCGGAGCCGGACAGCATGGTGTTGCAACTGCTACTGTGTGTGCGTTGCTGGGTATGGAATGTCATATTTATATGGGTAAGGAAGATACAATTCGGCAGGAACTGAATGTTTTCCGCATGAAGCTATTGGGTGCACAGGTTATTCCGGTTGAAAGTGGCTCGCAAACATTAAAAGACGCAGTTAATGAAACAATGCGTGAATGGGCCCAAAGCGTAAAGACTACTCATTACCTGGTGGGTTCGGTAATTGGACCACACCCTTTTCCTCAAATGGTGCGGGATTTTCAATCTGTGATTGGCCGTGAAGCACGTGAGCAGCTACCGGCATATAACATAGATGTACCGGATTATGTTGTTGCTTGTGTAGGTGGTGGAAGTAATTCAATGGGTACCTTTTATCCTTTTATCGACACAACTGCCAAGCTTGTAGGTGTTGAAGCAGGCGGCAGAGGCGATGCTATTGGTGATAATTCATCTTCTCTCACCTTTGGTACGATTGGTGTGTTTCACGGTAAAAAAACATATTTCATCCAAACAGAAAATGGCCAAATTTCCGAGGCCCACTCTATAGCAGCAGGACTTGATTACCCGGGAGTAGGGCCGGAGCATTCATTCCTGAAAGAATCGGGACGCGCAGAATATGTTAAAATCTATGACAAGGAAGCAATTGAGGCATATCAACTCTTGGCTCGTGAAGAAGGAATTATTCCTGCGCTTGAGAGCTCACACGCCATTGCACACACCATGAAATTGGCACCACAGCTTGAAAAAGACAAATCTATACTGGTTTGCTTATCTGGGCGTGGCGACAAAGATATTGTAACTTTACAACATGATTAGAGAGGGAAAAATGAACAGATTGGAAACCCATTTAAATACATTAAAACAAAATCAGGAAAAAGGATTAATACTCTACATAACCGCTGGAGATCCTGATATTGATACCACACTTGAAATTATGAAAGCAATGGCTGACAATGGAGTTGACTGTATAGAATTGGGAGTCCCCTTTTCTGATCCCATTGCTGATGGGCCGGTTATTCAACGGGCTTCAAACAGAGCATTAAAAAACAATGTTAATATTTCAAAGATATTGGATCTGGTCAAATCCTTTCGGAAAACACACAATACACCTGTTGTATTGATGGGTTATTATAATCCTGTTTACCAATATGGTCTTGAAGCTTTTACAAAAGATTTAAATTCAGCAGGTGGAGATGGTTTGATCATGGCAGACTTGCCTTTTGAAGAAAGTCATGATCTTATGGAACAGTGTAAAAAATATGATATTTCGCTCATACAGCTTATGGCACCTGAACTTGAGAATGAACGTACACAAAAGATCACCAAGGCCTCTCAGGGCTTTTTATATTGTGTGTCCAATTACGGTACAACCGGTAAAGGTTTTCACGCTAGCGATGAATTGAAAAACATTATACAATCTGTACGTAAAAGTACTGATATGCCATTAGCAATCGGGTTTGGAATTGCATCAAATCAGGATGCCAAAGCAGCAAGCGAGATAGCAGATTGTGTTATCATAGGCAGCTGGTTAATAGCAGAACTGGAAAAAGTAGAAAACAAAGCAGACTTTGCTGGGGAATTTGTAAAAATACTCAAATCGACCATCTAATATTATTTCGCCCTGCTTATTGACAGGGCGAAATTTCTTGCATTACAATTTTTAATTCATTACATTTATTTCATTGGGATGGGGCAACACAAGGCATAAATTTTGCTTTTACATTGTTCAGAAAGTAAAAAAAGCTACTTACAACACTTAACTACAATAAAAACAATAGTAGAATATTTTCAATTGGTGCAATATATGCACAAACATGAAATATTTTCACAGTTTTTCTAATTGAATCAATATGGAGATGAAATCACATGGTCGAGATTCTGTTTGAAAAGATAAAAAACAACGCCCCCAAAATAAGTACATTTCAATATGATGCTGATCTATTTACCCTGACTGTTGAATTTTCAAACAACGAAACAATTCAATACCTTGGAGTACCAGACTATATTTATAGTAAACTGGTTAAATCAGCATCTAGGGATCAATTCTTTAATAAATATATTAAACATGCCGGCTTTTCATACGAATATGTTTAATAATGAATCAAGCTCCAAACTGTTCAAGTGCTTTGAACTCATTTTCATAATTAATTAAAATTTCACCCAATTGAGCAATTTCTATCAAGCTCTCTACGCGTTTTTGGGCCCCAAATACCGCAAACTTGGCTCCAATTTCACGAGCTTGTCTTAGACCTAATAATATTGCGCCCAAACCGGAACTGTCCGCATATTTTGTATCAGAAAGATCTACAAGAACTTTATTGTCCTTTTCTTTAATCAACACAAGCAGTTGTGCTTTTAAATCCGGTGCAATAGCAGTATCCAGCCGTTCTTCTTTAATGCGTAATATTTTAACATCATTAACTTCTTCGAGTAAAAAATTCATTTATTGTTACCTCCTGAACTGTCATTCTCTAGTTTGCGATCCAATTCCCAGGTCTTTGCATATTTAACAGCCACATACCCGGCAGACAATGAACACAAAATAAATCCCTGAACTCCATCAAGAAATCCTAATTTAAATATATACATTTTTAACCATGTATGCAATGGTCTAAATAAAATTTTAAACAATCCTGATCTTTTTTTACGTTTAACCTGTTCTTCTGCGGCAAGCGTTGTATATCGATTAAATTTCCACAAATAATGTTCAAGAGAATCATCTGTAAAATGTAACAAATCATGATTCAAACGCCTCTTACTTCCTTCAAGCTGAACACCTTCATGTACACGATTATCATTAAAAATCCCTTTTTCACGGCGAAACAAACGCATCACATAATCAGGATACCAACCGCAATGTTTAATCCATTTACCAAGAAAATACGCTCGCCTTGACATCTCGAATCCATTTTCAGCAGGATTCGTTTTTAACAAGTCCTGAATTTCCTGTGCCAATTCGGGAGTTACTCTTTCATCAGCATCCAGCCAAAGTACCCATTCATTACTCGCATGACTCAAAGCAATATTTTTATTTTCAGAGTATCCCAACCATTCATTAACATATACTTTTTCAGTATATTGTTTTGCAATTTCTACCGTACGGTCAGTACTTTTCGCATCTACTACAATAATCTCATCTGCCCAGTTCACACTTTTTAGACAGGCACCAATATGTCGCTCTTCATTTAAAGTAATTATAATAACGGATAGTTTACTCATAATCATGATTCTCCATCGGCATTGACAACAGAATCACCATATTTTTGTAAAACCCAAATCTTCATATATAAAACCATTTTAAGAAATGATGCAATCCAACTTAGCAGAAAGCCATGCATTCCATCCCGATATCCCTGTTGACGAACATATTTAATAAGAAAAGCACTAAGTGGGTTAAAAATAAAATTGTGCACCCCAACTTTTTTTTTATTTACACGATCCCTTGCTTCAAGTGTTGTATAGTGATTGAGTTTCTTTATACTACTTTCAATAGTAGGATGAGAATAATGATCAATATCATATTTCAATTTTGCAGTAGTGCCCTTTACAATAAATCCTTCATGAACCCGGTTAGGGCTAACATGTGTCACATCTCTTTTAAATAGACGCAATTGATACCCGGGATACCAGCCACAATATTTAATCCACTTGTTCATAAAGTAAGAACGTCTGGCAATATAATAACCCTGATGAGAAATTTCTTTACTCACCAAAAGTTCTAATATTTCCTCTTTTAATTCAGGTAACACCCGTTCATCGGAATCTAATGAAAGCACCCAGGGATATTGACACTGGTCGAGTGCATATTGTTTTTGCGATGAGAATTCAACAAAAGGCTTTGTGAATATTTTATCCGTGTATTGCTTGCAGATTTCAACTGTATTGTCTGTGCTTTCTCCGTCAACAACAATAATCTCATCGGCCCAGTTTACACTCTTTAGACAATCACCAATATTCTTTTCTTCGTTCAACGTGATAATAGATACAGAAATTTTTTCCATATTAAAAAATCCCGTTTCTTACTAAACAATTCTTAACGCTTTCATAAACTCTATCAACAGTAAGCGCATTCATACAAGTTGTATGCTCACAATCCAATCGGTTGCAACCCAGACAGTCTAATTTATCTTTATAAACAATTTCATGCCCGGTACCATAAGGTCCCTGTAATCGAAAATTGGTAGGTCCATAAATAGCAACACACGGAGTATTCACAGATGCGGCTATATGCATGGGGCCTGAATCAGTAGTCACCAGCATATCAATCTTTTTCAGAATCGCACCAAGTTGTTTCAAATCTGTTTCAGGGATCAAACAGATCTTTTGATTTGCAAGTTCTGCCAGTTCAAGAGCTTCTTTTTTTTCTCCCGGTCCCCAAAACACAAGCACCTCAGTATCATAATCTGTTTTAATTCTATCTACAAGTTGAGCAAACCGGTCAACAGGCCATTTCTTTGCAGGCCAACCTCCGGAAAAATTAATTCCTATAACATGCTTGTTTTCAAATTGTTCCTGTTTCCAAAATTGGTTTGCAAATTCAAAACTGACATCATCGATGAAAAAATTTAAATTTTTATCAATGATAGGAATATCCAAATATTGCAAAGCATCCAAATGCCAAAGTGCTTCATGTATTTCACTTGCTCTTGATTTCACTACCCGATTATAAGCACGCTGCCGTAAACGATAATCATATCCAATACGAACATCAGCTTGAGACAATAAAGTTAGAATCGCACTTCGTGGATTTCCAAAAAAATCAAAAACCAGATCGTACTTTTCTTTTTGGATTTTTCTGATAAAAGCGACATCATCCATAAATCTTCTAAAACCAGATTTATTTCTGTCCTTTGTCAATATGTGGACTTTGTCTAACGCAGGATTGCCCAATACAATTTTAGAACCCGCTTTTTCAGTTAAAAAATCTATTTGGGCCTCGGGAAACGCAGAACGCAAATTGTTTATAACAATTGTTGATAGTAAAACATCACCAATGGCACGAAGTTTAATTACGAGTATTTTGTTATAATTATCCATAATTCCTATAAAAAAGCCCGGTGTTATTAATTCATCCGGGCTTTTGATAATAATGCTTTATTAATCAACATTAAAGTTTTTTCTGTTATTTCCCAGTTTTCCAACTGGTCAGGATTTACCCATTTCGCATCTTCTGCATCAGTTAATGCCAAAAGATTACCCGATACATATTCAGCAGCAAAATCAAGAACGACATAATGATATTTTATCTTTTGCTCATCATCTTTTTCAACAAACTCAAAATAATCAATCAATCCGGCGAGATTTATAGTGATGTTACATTCTTCCAATATTTCACGATGAGCAGCTTGTTCAACAGATTCTCCGATTTGGACCAGACCGCCAGGTACTGTCCAGATACCTTTGTTGGGCTCTTTCCCCCGCTTTATGAGTAATACTAGTTCATCTTTAAATATGACAACGCCCACTCCTAAACGTGGATGTTGAGGATATATACGAATGTCCGTCTCATTGGATATCATATTTATAAAACAGGACTATCAGTCCCATTCATCATCACCTTCCCATGAAGGTGTTCTGTCCATCCAATCATTAGTATCATCCCATGCCTCTTCATCTTCACCCCAATCGGCATCGTCTTCTTCCTCTTCTTCTTCTTCTTCTTCATCTTCCCAGTATTCTTCCTCCCAATCCTCACTGGAATCATCGCTTACTTCTTCAATCTCATCCAAATCATCATCTTCTTGAATTTCATCCCAATCTTCATCAATCACTTCCTCATCATTCAACGACTCTTCATCTTCAGATTCGTTGTTTTCAAAGGAATCATCAATATAATCATCAATAATGTTTGAATTGTCACTCATAGTATCCTCTTTTTTGTTAATTTCAAAACTTTCCATGTTTTTCGCCGCGGCGAAAAATACAACATGGAAACTAATAATGCAAGAATTTTTTATAGTACAAATAATACTGTTATTTAATAACGCCTTCTAATTGTAAACTTTTTAATTAAAAAAACAAGCACTTTTTTAATTTATTAGCATTTTTGCAGCCTCAATTACCTTTTCTGGGCCTATTTCATCACAGCGGCCTCTTTCTCCTTGTAAAGCTACAAATTTTTTGCCAAAAGGCTTCCATTCTGCAGGATTTGTTGGGCCAAATACCACAACAAGCGGCAAATTGATTGCTGCAGCAACATGTAGCACACCCGTATCATTACATAAAATCATATCAGAACAAGAAAGGATTGATGCAAAACGCCTGATATCCGGATCAACTGCAGTTATAATATTTCCTTTTAATTGCGAACATAATGATTCTCCCAGCTCTTTTTCATTGGGGCCCCATGTTATAAGCAATTGTGCATCATAATAGTCAGCTAACTCTTGTGCGGCTTTAGCAAAATTTTCTACTGGCCACCGATTCATCAGTTTTCCGGCTCCGGGATGCACACTGATCAACATTTGTTTTCCATCCCAACCTTTTTGCAGCAATAATTCACGAGCATCATTTTTCTCCTCTGTCAACAAGGTAATATGCTCATAAGGTTCAACGGCTTGAATCCCAATATAACTCAGAATATCCAAATTTCTTAAACTCTGATTTCTTTCCTGTTTAATATAGGGGGCATTAAAATGATAAAAAAAGTTTCGCGTTGTTCCTTGAAAGGTCAGGTGTTCAGGACCTAAAACATACTTTGCTCCTGATAATCGTGCGGCTAAATCACTTGTCAAAGAGTGTGATACAGTATTCAAGACAATAGCTAGATCGTAACCACGCCTCAATAATTTTATAAACTTGGTAATTCGCCCCAAGTTCCAGTCTTTTCCATGTTCATAAAAAGTAATTACTGTATCTACATATTCATTGTGTTGCATTAGTGAAGCAGTATATTTTCGGGCCATGACAGCAATATGTGCATCAGGAAACTGATTTCGCAATGCATGAAAAACGGGGGTTGAGAGTAAAAAATCACCCAACTGGTCATGCTGACGTATAACAATAATTTTTTTTATCTTTTCAAATTCAAATTTTTCAGGTAAAAGTTCTGGCACACCAAGCCACTTTTCAAGAAACCTTAATTGGTTATGCTTGAAAAAGCGCTCAATTCGTCTCCACAATTTCAAAATTACTTCCTTATTGTTTATGTTCCATGGCAAGCTTTAAAAGGTGTTCTAATCGATCAAGCATTAAATCTAAAGTAAATTTATTTAATACATGATTACGTCCGTTTTCTCCCCATTGTTTCACAATATCCGGGTTGTCATAAAGATATTCCATACCTTCCAGCAAGGCCTCTTTATCATTTACCGACAACACAAGACCTGTTTGCTCATGTACTACAATTTCAGGCATAGAACTAACATTTGTTGTAATAGCAGGTTTGCCCGCAGCCATTGCTTCAATCAAAACAATACCAAAGCCTTCAAGTATGGATGGTAAAAGAAGGCAATCAATAGCTTTCATAACATTTTCAACATCTTTACGAAATCCAACCCGATGGAGTTTGTTTTCCAATCCATTTGATTTTATAAAATTATCTATATCCTGCTGCAATTCGCCTTCACCAACCAGAACCAGGTGAACCTGGCGTTCTCGGGCAAGCTCGGCAAATGCCGGTAATATTGTATCAAAACCTTTACGCTTTACAAGTTGCCCTACAAATCCAAAGACAAACTCATCCCGGGGAATGTTCCATTCTTCACGAAGATCTGTCTCTGCTGGTATCATGAAATTTTGTGGATCAATACCATTATAAAGGATATGGATCTTTTTTCCCGGTAACCAGGGAGCATTGCGCAAAAGAGTTTGCTTGGTTGCATCCGAATTGGCAATCACCAGGTCAGCAAGTGTTAAATATGAAAATTTATATTGTATTTTATCTTTTAAAGGATAATCACTACCGCGTCTGGGTATTACGGCACAATTACCTGCCAATTTAGCCGCTGTTCCTGCGAATCTCAATTCTTTATCCATATTCGCAAGCATTACATCTATATTATTACGTTTGATATATCTCCAGGTCCTGAATATAGAAATAGGGCCAAAATCTCCCCTGATCTTGAAACTATAGACAGGAATTTCTTGTTCAAGAGCTCGTTTTTCCAGCTCGGTACCCGGTCTGCAAATTAAATGAACGTTATGTCCTCTCTTACGCAAACCGTTCAAAGTACGAAGCATCCACATTTCCCCGCCACCAAACATTTGTATACTGTTAACAAAAAGGATATTCATAATCAATCAATTCCGGCAATTTCATGGATCTGCTTTACAATATTTTTAGCATCATGATATTTCTCTACCCATTCACGCCCTTTAATGCCAAGCTCAGTACGCTTTTCTGTATCATTTATCAAGTCAATCAGCTTTTCTTCAAGATTATCAGCATCTATTTCTACAAACGGATGGTCAGGATACGTTTCCGCAAAACCTTTTGCGAGACAAGAACAACAGGGAATACCCATCGCCAATGCTTCAAGAGAGTTGATACCATACCCAAGATCACCAATTTGATCTATGAAAATATCACAAGTCTGCTTGGTTTCCATTGCAAAAGTATAGGGTAAATTTTGAATAATGACCGGTTCAATATTATGAGAATAAGCCAACTTGCGAAGAATGGGTACAATAATATCGCTGCCTTTTGCCCTGCGATTTGTAGGAGCATGCCCAACGCGAATCCTGGTATTTTTCGGTCGGTTAGTTTTAAACTGCCCTGCATCAAACGGGAAAAATACATGTTTTATATTTGGATGCAGTTGCATGTGGTCATATTCAACTGTAAAATTATAGTCTGAAATTTTCTCTACAGCAGGAATCACTCCCCGTGTACGCAAATCACTGCCGGTATATAAGCAAATAATTTTTTTACCATTTGCTTTCATTTTTTTAACAAATCCGGAATGCCTATAAAATCCCAATCCGCCATCCAGTTGAACAACATCAAAATCTAAAAGATTGTATTTTTTAATAGTGGATTCAATTTTGGTCTTCCAAAGCATATCACGTATACTTGTCAATGCCTTTTCTGCCAGAGAATGGGGTTTCCATTGAACAGGTATTTGATCTGGAATCTTTAAAACATTATCAACAACAATTTTATCGGGATTGGATACAATTTTTTTTAATAGTTTGGTTCCCCAGAAATCAATAAACGGCAGATGCAGGCAAATATCTTCATAATACTTGCGTTTATCATGAAATAGCGTTACCAGCCTGCTGTCATATCCCATACGCCTTTCAGTCAGCACAAGTTGGCCGGGAACGCCCGAGGTATTAGAAGGAGCAATATGTAAAATTTTTGTAACAGCCATCTTTAAGAATCACTCAGCATCAATCGTAAACTGTCTCTAAACACACCCTGGGCACCAAAACTCTCTTTAAAACGCGCCAGGCCCCAATTGGGATCTTCATTTACAGTAAAAATACCATAATCCAAAAAGTTGTATTTTTCTGCTATACCCCATTGGATGATATCATGAAACAGCAAATTCACTCCTCTGTACTGCTGATAATCTTCATTATGGCTAATGTAAAACGCAAGAACAACCTGGGGATTACAGATAAACATTACAACGCCTGCAACCATAATATCATCATGGAATGCGGCAAAAAGCTTAATTCTTTGAGGAAACATGGATTTCAATAATTCCAATTCCTGCAAAGTATGAGTAGGCGAAACATTGTGACGTAATCTTAAATTCTTTTCCAGAATTTTATAAAATGCCGCATAATCATCAGATTCTCTAACAACAGTTCCCTGTTTCCAGGCTCTTCTGACAGCACGTCTTGAGCCTTCATTAAAGGTAGATAAAATCTGGTCTCTACTAAAATCCAGGGGTATAACGCTCGAGATTTCCCGTTTGCGGTAAGTAAAGCCATTTTGAACCATGGCAAAATCAATATAATTGCTGGGTCTTCTCATATAGACCTGGGGAACGGGGGTAATATCTATGCCGTCAAATTTTTCTGACTTTAGATAATCAACAAGTGCCTTGACCATGGTAAAGGAATCTTTGATAGACAAAGTATCTTTGCAAATAAATCCACCATAAGACGCACCGCGATGAGAAATTAAAATACGTTTATCACCCTCTTTAAAATCTACGGCAGGCAATTGAGCAATTCGTTTACCTTCTTTGAAAAAAACCAAAGAATAATCAACAAACCTGTCTTTGGGATGATAAGATAAAAACTGGCGTGTATGAAAAATGGTACCATTGTTTGAAGACCATGCAAATTCTTCCCACGCTTCCCTATCCGACTGTGTATAGCGAACAATTTCCAGTGCCAAAACGGATCCCCTTATTTATCTTTCATCAGTTGAACCATAATGGCTTTTTGGATATGCAGTCTATTTTCAGCTTCATCAAAAACAACCGAGTGCGATCCATCCATTATGTCATCAGTAATTTCATCACCCCTGTGTGCAGGCAAACAATGCAATACCAGAGAATCATCAGCAGCATGAGACACCAGATCTGTGTTTACCTGAAAAGGCTTAAATATCTTTTTACGTGCTTCGGCTTCTTCTTCCTGGCCCATACTAGCCCAAACATCTGTATATACAACATCTGCTTTTTCAACTGCTTTAACCGGATCATTGGTTACCACAATTTCACTCAAGCCTTTAGCTTTTGAAGCATTAACCAGATCCACATTAGGTTCATAACCTTCAGGACAGCCTACGTACAATTGCATAGGAATTCTTGAAGCTAAATTAATCCAGGAATTGGTAACATTATTACCATCACCAATATAAGCGATTTTCAGGTTCTCTGCTTTACCTTTATGCTCAATAATAGTGAGCATATCACCCAAGATTTGACAGGGATGTGCCAGATCAGACAATCCGTTGATCACAGGAACACTGGCATATTCAGCCAATTCGTCTACAATGTCATGACCAAATACACGCGCCATTATGCCATCGTTAAAACGTGACAAAACACGTGCAACATCAGCAACAGATTCACGCTTGCCTAAACCAACTTCTGCAGGACTAAGATACAATGCATGACCGCCAAGTTGGTACATGCCCACTTCAAAGGAAACACGGGTACGGGTTGAAGGTTTTTGGAACAACATTGCCAATGTTTGTCCCTTTAAAATATGATGTTCCTGACGCGCTTTGGTCTTTGCTTTTAGTTCTTTTGCAAGATCAAACAGTTCATAAATTTCATCAGTAACAAGATCTGTAATCAGTAAAAAATCTTTTTTCATGGCAGTTCCCTTACAAAATGTATTGGCTTAAATCTTCATTTAGAATAACTTTTTCAAGTTTTCCCTGTACCATTTTCTTGTCCACATTAATGAGTTTAATATCAGCGTTGGGCAAGTCAAACAAGCAATCTTCCAACAACAAGCTCATTACAGTATGTAACCGGCGTGCCCCAATATTCTCAGCTTCCATATTAACTTCAAAAGCAATTCTGGCAATTTCCTTAATGGCACCTCGGGTAAATTTTATTTTAACATTTTCAGTTGCAATTAATGCTGTATATTGCTTAATCAAAGCATTATTGGGCTCTGTTAATATTCGTTCAAAGTCATCGGCTGTCAAACTGTTGAGTTCAACACGAATGGGAAAACGTCCCTGCAATTCGGGTATCAGATCAGATGGTTTTGATACATGGAAAGCACCAGAAGCGATAAACAAAATATGGTCTGATTTTACCATACCATATTTTGTAATAACATTTGTGCCTTCAATAACCGGAAGCAAATCTCTTTGTACACCTTCTCGCGAAACATCAGGGCCACCGTCTTCATCTTCGGCGATTTTATCAATTTCATCCAGAAATACTATACCCGTTTCTTCCACCCTGAAAATAGCATCCCGGATAACTTCTTCCATATCAATCAGTTTACTTGCCTCTTCCTGCTGCAAATGAACCAGGGCTTCATAAACTTTAACTTTACGCTTTTGGGTCTTTTGCGGCATCATGGGACCCAACAAGTCTTGAATATTTAATCCCATTTCTTCAATACCAATGGGAGAAATAATCTGCATCAAGGGTGAAGCATCACTCTGAGTTTCAAGTTCTATAATCTTGTCATCAAGTTCACCATTGATCAGCTGATTATAAAGTTTGTCCTGCATTTCCAGATCTTCTTTAACAGGATCAATATCTGCCAGATCAATATTCAGATCAAGAGCATCCGGAGCGGGTAAAAGAATTTCTACCATTCTATCAAGAGCCATTTCATAAGCTTTTTCCTGTACTTTTTCAGTATATTCACTTCTTACCATACTGACGGCAAGGTCTACCAGATCACGAATGATAGACTCAACATCCCGGCCAACATATCCCACCTCGGTAAATTTTGAGGCCTCTACCTTGATAAAGGGAGCATTGTCTAATTTTGCCAAACGACGGGCCAATTCGGTTTTTCCTACCCCTGTAGGTCCAATAAGGATAATATTATTGGGCATGATCTCTTGACGCAATTCCTCAGGTACCTGTTGTCTGCGCCAACGATTTCTTAACGCAATGGCAACAGATTTTTTAGCATCATCTTGACCAATAATATATTTATCAAGCTTTTTAACAATTTCATTAGGAGTCATATGCAATGTAGTTTCCCGTAAGAATACAAATAATGTTATGGGAACGTATAATTAATCCAGCACTTCAATGGTGAGATTATTATTTGTATAAATGCAAACCTGTGCGGTAAGTTCCATAGATTCTTTGGCAATTTGGACCGCATCAAGTTTAGAATGCGAAAGCAGAGCTCTTGCGGCAACAAGGGCGAAAGGTCCACCTGAACCAATTGCTATTATATTATCATCCGGTTCAATCACGTCACCAGTTCCAGAAATTAAAAATATACGTTCTTTATCTAATACTGCAAGTTGTGCATCAAGACGACGTAAATATCTGTCAGCACGCCAATCTTTGGCAAGTTCTACCGCTGAACGTCCGAGGTTACCGTTATACTCTTCAAGACGTGCTTCAAAGCGTTCAAAAAGGGTAAAGGCATCTGCGGCCGCACCGGCAAAACCCGCTAATATCTGATCATTATACAGTCTTCGCACTTTGCGTGCATTGGCTTTTAAAACCAGATCACCATAGGTAACCTGTCCATCTCCCGCCAATACGGCTTTATTTTTGTGAATAAGCCCGATGACTGTTGTTGCGTAAATTTGTTGTGGATTATGCATAAGTTCCTTGAATTAAATTTTACGGCGCAACCGAGAAACAGGAATTGACATCTGTTCTCTGTATTTAGCAACAGTTCGTCTGGCAACCGGAAAGCCTTCTTTTTTCAGCATTTCTGAAATCTTTTGATCATTATAAGGCTTGTTGGGTGGTTCTTTGTCCACAATATTTTTAATAAAGGCTTTGATCTTTTTATTTGAAACATCTTCTCCATCATCAGTGGTATATTTTTCACTGAAAAAGGATTTCAATTCAAATACGCCCCACTCTGTTTGCAAATATTTTCCATTTGTAACACGGCTGATTGTAGAAATATCCATACTAATTTCTTCAGCAATATCTTTCAATATCATGGGCTTCAAGTATTCTGGACCAAATTCAAAAAAATCATGCTGCTTTTCAATTATGGCTTCAACAGTACGTATTATAGTCATACGACGCTGGTGTATGGAATTAATTAACCAACGGGCAGATTCCAAACGTTGTCTTATAAAATCTCGGGTTTCCTTATTTGACTTTTTTCGGTCAAGCATCATTTTACGATATTCATTATTAATACGAAGATGGGGAATGTTCCAGTCATGCATCGATATTTTAAATTCATCATCTTCTTTTTTTACTTCCAAATCCGGAACGATATAATGGTTTTCAAAAGTCAGATAACCTTCACCGGGCTTGGGATTCAGTTTAATGATATGATCAATAATGTCTTTGACTTCATCAAGATCAATCTCTAACATTTTTGCCAGTTTTTCATAGCGTTTGTTTTTAAAATCATCAAAATTATCACGTACTGCCATAATAGCAAGTTCGTGTTGGGGTCTTTGCTGGTATAATTGAATCAGTAAACATTCCTGCAAATTTCTTGCACCAATCCCCGGAGGATCAAATGATTGAATGGTACTTAGAATGTGATCAATAGTATCCACATCCTCTTCTAAATTTTCTGCAATGGTTTCAACATCTATTGTCAGATACCCTACATTATTAATGTTCCAGATAATGTATTCACCAATAGTTATTTCTGCTGGTTCCAAAGTTGACATATTCAACTGACTAATCAAGTGATCGGTCAGTGTTTCACGATAAACCTCAGGTCTCTCGAATTCTTCAGAATCCTTTTCTTTGGGAAAATGTACTTCATAACTGTCTTCATCGTTCAGGATCTCATCCCAATCAATGTCCTCAGTATCTTTATCATTTTCCACCTCGACCTCTTTTAAAGGTTCATCATCTTCTTCATCATTCTCATTATCTGTATCACGATCTATCTCATCCAATTCTTGTTCCATCTCTTGTTCTGCATCAATTTCCAAGAGAGGATTCAACTCTAGCTCTGTAGTTATTCGTTGTTCAAGACTGATGATTGGCAATTGAAGCAAAGATGACAACAGAACCTGTTGTGGTGATTGCTTCATTTGCAAACTAAGATGTTGACCTAACCGTACCATTCCTTAATATAAATTCCTCATTCTTTTGATATGTCTTTTTATAAACATTATTAAATAACAATTTATTTAGTTATTATCTATCTAATTTAAAACTATCTCCAAGATAAAATTTACGGGCTTCTTCATCATTGGCTAAAAATTCAGCCGTACCGGATTTTAACACATTGCCCTCAAACAAAAGATAAGCGCGGTCCGTAATAGACAGAGTCTCATGTACATTATGGTCCGTAATTAAAACACCAATACCTTTGCTTTTCAACTGTGCAACAATCTGCTGAATATCTTCAACAGCAATGGGATCCACACCGGCAAATGGCTCATCCAACAAAATAAACCGTGGATTGGTAGCCAGGGCCCTGCTGATTTCAACTCTTCTACGCTCACCTCCTGACAGTGTATACGCAAGGTTATTCCTGAGATGAGATATTCGCAATTCATTCATTAAAGACTGTGCCCGTTGTATTTGTTCAGCTCGAGATAAACGAAGTGATTGAAGTATTGCCATAATATTTTGCTCTACTGTCAATCGCCTGAATACAGATGCCTCTTGCGGCAAATAAGAAACACCCCGCCTGGCCCTTCTATACATAGGCAATTTGGTAATATCAGTGTTTGTAAGAAAAATATTACCACTATTCGGACGTATCATACCCACCAGCATATAAAAGGTGGTGGTTTTGCCGGCTCCGTTTGGACCCAATAATCCTACAATTTCACCTTCTTTAATCTCTATACTGACTTTGTTAACTACACGGCGCTTTCCATAATTTTTCACAAGATCCCGAGATCTTAAAATTGCCATGCTATCATTACTGATTGGTTCCATCCGATTCCGATTCTTTATTTTCAATCATTTCAAGCTTTTGCAGCATTTCCCGTAATTCCTGTTCCAGCTTTTTCTTGTTTCCCGGTGGTGAAAACTGGCCGGTTGACATTCCCGGTTTACTGCTTCCATAAACTTTTTTCACCATATTATCAGCAAACAGTATCAACAATTCGTCACATAATATTTTATTAATTCCCTTTTCCGCATTATCTTCAATAATGTGATAATAGCTGGTTGCTTTGCCGATAATGTTGACTGAATCAATTTTTTGCTCTTTTAATTTAACCCAAATTTCATCACCAGTCAACAAATTATATGGAATTGTTGTAACAACAGGTGTATCTACTAGTGTTGTAACTATCGAGTTACCTATTACATGGATACGTCTAACCTTGTTTTCAACAAGATATAAATGAATTGCTTCACCTGTCAACTTGTCCTCATTTTCAAATGCATAAGGAAAAGATTCCAATACAACTTTTTGTGCATCTTTGAGATATTTGAGTGAATCTCCAAATGCCGATATTTCACCCTGATGAATTGATACATTCTCTTTGACCAGAATGCTGTCTCCATCATGAAACATCTCCATTAACTCACCTGCTATGAGTAATTCGGCATCTTCAACGGTATCGACTCGTGTAAAAACAGGTTCACCGAGCAATTTGGCATATCCATCTTCACGATGATATTCCATATGCGCACCTGTGAGAGTACTGTTTTCGACATTATCCGAGATAACAACATTAGAATCAGCAATTAAAATTTCTGAATCCTGAAAATATTTTAGAAAATCAGAAGTAAAGGTTTTCGTACTGTCTACAAATTTCACATTCCCTTTAACAAGAGCTAATTTTTGAGGCTCGTAATAATCTACCTGATCACCATACAAAGTTTTTGAACTATCAAATATTTGTACATTACCAATCAACAATGTTCGTTCTTCATCCATATATCGAATGGCTTTGTCACACAACATAATTACACTGTCCTGACGAAAGCGAACATTATCAAACAAGTTCCATACCTGTTGATTGTCTACAAGCTCTCCATACCCCCTGTCTGCATTTTCCAATACAGGACGGGTATTTTTTTCTTCCGCTGAAAAAACATTTACAAAGAACAAAAATATAATGCAATATAGTAATAATTTATCAAGATTCATCATTTAAAACACCACTATCCGGTGAAACAAATTGTGGCTCCAACCCAATCGAATCAACCTGGGTGGTATCAGGAATTTCTTTGTTTTTGGGTTTTGAAAAATCCTGAGTCATATCCATACCCTTGTGTGCAACACCTCGCAATTTTGTTATCTGCCAATGATTCATTTGTGGATCAGATTCAAACCCATGCCCCCACAAACTATCACCATTATCTGTGGTGATGAGCACATCAAGATCTGTAAAAATCTTTTCCCGCTTTTGGTCATATTCTATTGCTTCGGTAAACAAGGTCACACCACTATCAGATTCTACTATAACATTTCTAAATGCTTTTACATCCTGGGTCTTTTCATTAAACATACCGCTATCTGCAGTCAAAGTAGACGCCCTTTTCCCATTTTTGTCATAAAAATCAACCAGCACTCCCTGGTTTAAAATGGATTGAGGATTTTTCTCATCGCTATAGAATACCATATGGCCTGAACGCAAATGCGCTTCCAGCAATCCACGATTTGTCACTTTGACTTCAAAGTTCCACATTTCCTGATCAGGAATGGATGGCTGCTCTTTGGCAACAGTATTTACCGGATCTTTTTTTTCACACGCCCAAAAGAAAATAAAAAGTATAATCAGTGCAATTTTTATATAATAATGTTTCATACATCCTTGGGTTGTTTTTTCCACCGTTCATGCATCCATACCCACTGGGTAGGATACCTGGAAATAATTCTCTGATATTCATCAGAACAGATTTGCGTATTCCTGACCATCTCTTTATCTTTATCGTCCATTTCAACCAATTGTAAAGGTTCTGCAACATCAATTTTATATTTATAATCCGGTGTCATATATGCAAATGTTGGCACTATGGGTACACCGGTTTTTTGTGACAAAACCACAGGTCCTACAGCCGTGTGAGCAGGACGATTAAAAAAGTTAACAAATACACCTTCTACTTTGGTATCCTGATCTATCAAAATACCTAAAAATCCTTTATTACGTAAATGCCTAACGATCTCGCGCGTTCCTTTTCCTCTGGCAATATTTGTATAACCCGCCATATTTCTGCCACCAACTATCAGCTCATCCAAACGTGGATCATAAGCAGAGGTCCCAACAACTTTGAGCGGATAGCCATTATTTGCCAGCCATGCTCCAAGCATTTCCCAATTCCCAACATGACCGGTAAGAATAATTGCACCGCTATTCTCTTTTATATGACGGTCGAGAATATCCTGACGATCACATGAAACATAGTTATTGATTCCCTCTTTTAGAATCAGCGGCATCCGTATAGCATCTACTGCTGCCATGGCAAAATGCAAAAACACAGATTTTGCCATTTTTTCAATTTCATCTGGTGATTTATTTTCAAACGCCCATGAAAGATGACGGATTGTTTTTTCACGTTCTTTTCGCGCAAAACGAAATCCTAAACTTGCGGCACCTCGCATAATATGCATGGCCTCAATTCGTGAAATACTCCGTAACAGCTTTACGAAAAAGACGACTAGAAAATATATTAAATCATTCTTTATTTTTTTTCTTGTCTTTTTACTAATCACGTTGATTCAATTCCCGCTTCCAGTAAATCGTGCAAGTGCATCATTCCAACAACTTTTTTCTCATTGTCTACTACAACCATCTGCATAATATTATGCATTTCCATTATTTGACGTGCTTTGGATGCCAGGCAATCAATATCTACATACTTGGGTTTATTGTTCATTATATCTCGAGCAGTCAAATGCCTTATTTCTTCATTTCGTTGCATTAAACGCCGAAGATCACCATCAGTAATAATACCACTCAACTTACCATCGGCTTCTACAACACATGTACAACCAAATCTTTTAGATGTTATCTCTAAAATGATCTGTTTTAAAGATGCGTCTAATGCCACCGTGGGCACTTTATCATCGGTAAACATTACTTCACTGGTTTTAATTAATTGCCTTCCCAAAGCACCGCCGGGATGCAAAAAGGCAAAGTCTTCTTTACCAAAGTTTCTTTTTTTCAACAATGCAACCGATAATGCATCTCCCATAGCAAGCGTTGCGGTTGTGCTGGCTGTAGGTGCCAAATCATTAGGACACGCTTCTTCCTGAACACTTGTATTCAACACCACATCACTACGTTCTGCTATTGCTGAGCGCAAATTTCCAGTCATGGTAATAATGGGAACACCAATCGTTTTAAAGACAGGTATCAATCTGCTGATCTCACCTGTGTTACCGCTCTTGGAAATACAAATAACAACATCATTTTTCAAAACCATGCCCAGATCGCCATGTACGCCTTCCGCAGGATGTAAAAAAATTGCCGATGTTCCGGTACTTGTGAGTGTAGCCGCAATTTTTTTACCAATGATTCCTGATTTACCAATACCTGTTACAATGACACGACCTTTGCATTGTAGAATCAAATTTACTGCTTTTGCAAATTCAGGACCTATCCGGTCCTTCATATCTTTTATTGCCTGATACTCTATTTCCAGAACACGTTTCGCGTCCTGGATTATATTATTCTCTATATTCTCAGTGTTTTCCATTTTCTACTTGTCCATTAAGGGATTGGTACAACTCCCTGTATTGAAACTGAAATTGAATCGGCTGCTTTAATATTACTGGGTATTGAACGAAAAGCCACTGATTTAATTTCTACTGTGCCAGAGTAATCACGAGGCTGCCACACAAACATGTATGGTGGCGTTGTATCTGTTGCCGTCAATTGATCATTTATAAAAAATTCTACTCTGTCTATATATGCTACGGGTGTTGCTTCTGAACGAACTTCCACACTCTGTGTTGCAACCAGAAAATCACCATCAACTGGATTTGTAATCTTAACATTTGGCTCAGAATTGGATATCACGGTAATATCCATATTTTCTGTAGCCTCACCTTCATTACTATCTTTGACAACAACCTGTATGTTATAAATATCTTCAATCAATGGTGCTTTCCAAACAACAGAAGCCTGATTGCGTTTATCAAAAGAACCGCTATTGGCACTCCAGCTATATATCAAATCATCGTCATCAGGGTCTTCTGCAGTTACACTTACAGTTACTGTATCTCCAACAAGTATTGTATATCTGCTTGCCTGAATATCTTTAATAACCGGTACCCGGTTTGCCAACTTTTCAACGACACCGCATGATAAACATAACAGCCCGATTAATGATATAATAAAGATATTTATTTTCAAACTTTTCATTTCAAATCAACACTGTTACACTGAAAAACCTGTAATGACTGAGCGTCCTGTACCAACACAACACATTTTAAATTATCCGTATCCCAATCATTTTGAATATCTATACTACGATCAACTGAGACAATTTCTCCATGAACCAAATCACCAATGGATTTTACTGACTCCCATGAACGCACAATTTGCCGAATCCCGGTATTTACTGTTTCAATAACTGCCATAATAACGACTATATCCGATGAATTGGTATTACCGAGCTTTGCTATATCGGTAGATACGTCTATCTGATTACCAGAGATTGCAGCCTGCTGCTCAACCGTAAAAGTCGTCTCGCGAGTCAATTCAGCTTCCAATGCTATTTTGTAACGTTGATAAGCAGCCTCAGTGTCCGATGCACCCTGCACCCTTGCCTGACTGCCGTTAAACATCACATCCGGTATTGCCTGTTCATCGGTTTGGGGAACTAGTAGCAAATACCTGCTTAAACTGGCATCAAGCGCCCAGGGATCAGTTCCACTTGTCTTTTCAATATGATGTTCCAGATAAATAAACGACTCTTTGCCATACTCTGTCAACAATCTTTCAAATGCTTCAATAGAACTTGTAATAACCTCTCCCCCCGATTGATTCACAAAGGATTCAATCAAAACCGTTTCAGTTCTTTTACTGTTAGGATTTTTGGGATCAAGTGGATTCGTTCTATCGAGATCGCTACATGCTACAGTTATAAAAAACAAACTGCACAACACAATGTAACTATATTTGATCATAAAGATAGCACCATCAATTGAATTCCAAATGCTTTATTTTGATGGCAGTAATACGGAAGTATAGAGTATTGGGTTTCATCTCCAAAAGAATAAAGTGCCATTACTTTGTTACTGTTACTTTTGTTTTTTAACCACAACACAGCACCAGTTGTCAGCAAGCCTGCTGTAACACCCAGCATAACATTTCGGGTTTTATAAGCACTGTTTGCTTTATCATAATGTTCATCAAAATCATTCAACAAGGTAGCAGATTTATATTTATCCCAATGATCATTATATTGAGAATGCATCATACCTGTAATTATTGCCGCACCGGTTCCGGCTAAAAGTACCCAGGGCGCGTAATACTGATTTATATATTGTACAGTTTGTACATTACCACTACCTGTCAGGTTATAAATTATATTACTGGCTAAAACCCGGACCATGGTTTCCATTGCATCTGCATTGGGACCTGTCACCTTTTCTCCAAACACTCTACCGGTAGCCACATCAATAATCTGAGTATCAATCCTAAACCGATCACCCACTTTACTGATCTCACCAGTCAAAACAAACTTTGCATCTACCAACTCGCCAACCTGACGTGCCTGATCTGAATTGATCACTCCCGCCTGGACTAGAGCAAGTTCGTTAAAAACAGCTTCAAGTTTTGAGCGTTCAACAATTGTAATTTCAGAAGACTGTGATAATTCGGTTTTCAGCATCTCGGGTAAACTTTTTTCAAAGTTACCCATACTATAAATCCCGGTACTGTTTTTAAAATCTGAAACCGCCAAAACAACAGGATCAGTTGTTTGAGCAAATATCAGATTTACTGATATAGAAAAAAATAATATGTAAAATATAATATATCTCATTCTTTATAACGCCGGATATTTCAGTTCCAATTCACGACGCGTTTCATCCAGAATCTTGACTTGTTGTAATAAATTCTCAAGTTTTTCGAGTGGCCACATGCTTGCAGCGTCACACAAAGCTTCTGAACAATTGGGATGTGTTTCAATAAACATACATTCACAACCGGCTGCAGCAGCAGCACGAGTAATTGCTGGTACAAATTCAGGCCTGCCTCCGGAAGGATCACTGGATGAAATTCCGTAAACACGTATTGAATGTGTAGGATCCATAACAACCGGATAACCCAAACCACGCATTACTGCAAGAGCACGCATATCTACAACTAGATTATGATAGCCGAAAAATGTACCACGTTCAGTTAACAATATATTTTCGTTACCCTGGTTCTCAATCTTTTTAATTACATTTTTCATATCTTCAGGATCAAGAAACTGGCCCTTTTTAACATTTACAGCTTTGCCGGTTTTGGCAGCAGCCAGGGTTAATGATGTTTGCATAGAAAGATATGCGGGAATTTGCAGCACATCCAACACTTCTGCAGCTGGTGCTGCCTGACTTTCATAATGAATATCTGAAAGTACAGGTACACCAATCTCTTTTTTTACTTTTTCGAGGATCTTTAAACCTGCTTCAAGGCCGGGGCCCTGATAACTGTTTTCAGAAGAACGGTTGTCTTTGGTAAATGAAGATTTAAAAATAAATGGCATAGACAACCGATCTGCCATTTTTTTAATGGCTTCAGCAGTTGTTAGCGAAATATCTTCTCCCTCAATCACACATGGCCCTGCAATGAGGGCTATTGGCTGATCCGGACCAATTCTAATATTGTCAACTGTTACTGTCTTCATTACTGTTTTCTTTCTCTTTCATCATCTCCAGTTTGCATTGGATTGATGCTTTAACAAACTCTCTGAATAATGGGTGTGCTTTTAATGCTCTGGATTTTAATTCCGGGTGAAATTGCACACCAACAAACCAGGGATGATCTTTTAGTTCAATCATCTCGACCAAACCGGTATCAGGATTGGTTCCACTGATTATCAATCCCTTGTCTGTCAAATCTTTTAAATAGCTGTTATTAAACTCGAAACGATGACGATGTCTTTCGCTTATATTTACTTGTTTATATGCATTATAAGCTTTGGTATCTTTGACAATTTTACAATCATAGGCACCCAGTCTCATTGTACCACCTTTTTCAACAATTTTGACCTGGGTTTCCATTAAATCAATAACAGGCTGTGGTGCTGAAGGATCAAATTCAGTGCTATTGGCGTTTTCTATACCACATACATTTCTCGCAAATTCAATTACAGCACATTGCAACCCAAGACAAATACCAAAGAATGGAATCTTGTTTTCACGAGCATATTGAATGGATTTAATTTTTCCTTCAATACCCCGTTCGCCAAATCCACCGGGTATCAACAAGCCGGTAATATCTTTCATGTACTGTTCTGCACCGTTCTTTTCAATCAGTTCTGCATCAAGCCATTTTAATTCCACTTTGGCATTATTTTCAACACCTGAATGCACAAAGGATTCAATAATGGATTTGTAAGAATCTTTAAGGTTGGTATATTTACCACAAATAGCAATTCTAACAAAGTTGGATGGATTTCCAACTTTGCGAACAAAATCCCGCCATCCATTTAAATCCGGTTCACGGGGAGTTAATCCCAGTCTGAATAATACTTTGTTACCTACTGCATTTTCTTCAAAATTTAGAGGCACTTCATAAATACTGTCGCAGTCTCTGGCTTCAATCACATTTTCTGGAGAAATAGAACAAAACAAAGCAATCTTGGCGCGTTCTTCATTTTCAAGGGGCTGTACAGTTCGGCATACCAACATGTCCGGTTGAATACCAATCTCACGTAATTTCATTACAGAGTGCTGTGTGGGTTTAGTTTTCATTTCTCCGGAAGAAGCTAGGTACGGCAGCAATGTCAAATGCACAATCATTACATGTTGTGGACCAATATCCTGAATAAACTGTCTTGTAGCTTCAAGAAAAGGTTGGCTTTCAATATCACCAACGGTACCACCAACTTCAACAATCACAACATCATAATTATCTTCAGATTCACCAAGTGCCAAAACTCTTGATTTGATCTCATCTGTTATATGAGGAATTACCTGAACAGTTTTACCCAGATAATCTCCACGTCTTTCACGTGAAATCACTTCAAAATAAATCTGGCCTGTGGTAGTATTATTACGCTTAGACATGCTGGTGTCAATAAATCTTTCATAATGACCTAAATCAAGGTCGGTCTCGGCTCCATCATCCGTAACATAAACTTCACCATGCTGAAACGGACTCAAAGTACCGGGATCCACATTGATATAGGGGTCCATTTTCATAATCGTAACACTATAACCCCGCGCCTTTAACAACCTGCCGATTGATGCCGCGGTAATGCCTTTTCCAAGGGAGGAAACAACTCCGCCTGTAACAAAGATATATTTCGTCACTTTATTTTTCACATCAAACCCATTTCTTTAATTTTTAATTCAACTTTTTCAACATCTTGAGGAACATCAACACAAACGGCTTCATACTCACAAATACCGACCCGTATAATATTCCCATTTTCAAGTGCTCTTAATTGCTCTAATTTCTCAGCTTGTTCAAGAATAGATTCTGGTAAATCAGAATACCCAAGCAAAAAATCTCGTCGATATGCATATATACCAATCTGATCATAGTACGGATATTTACCAGACCATTCCAGTAAATTTTCAACATCTCTTGCAAATGGTATAACCGCTCTAGTGAAATACATTGCACGCTGTTTATGATCCAGCACAACCCGGGCTGTGTTGTGATTCAACAACTCTTCCGGATCTATCACTCTTCTCGCCAACGTTGCCATATCCGCATCTTTATCCTGCATCAAAGTATGGGCAACAAGCTCAATAGCATCAGGATCAATTAACGGCTCATCACCTTGAATATTAATCACTATATCCGCGTCAATATCTTGGGCAACAAACGCCGCTCGTTCAGTACCAGAGGGCAAAGTTTCAGGAGTCATTACAACATTCCCCCACTGAGATGCTGCTTTATAGATACGTTCATCATCAGTAGCGATAATTACCTGATCTAACGACCTTGCCTTGCAAGAACGTTCATATACCCACTGTATCATCGGTTTACCGGCAATAAGCGTCATTGGCTTGCCCGGAAAACGAGACGAAGCCCAACGTGCGGGGATAATTCCGACAATATTCACGAGTTATCCTATCACCTTGGGTACACTGAAAAAACCATGTTTTGCATTTGGTGCATTTGCCAACGCTTCTTCCTGAGTAAGCCAGGTTTTCACCTCATCCTCGCGGAATACGTTATATAAATCAAGTACATGATCTGTTGGTTCAACATTATCAGTATCCAACTCGTTCAATTTTTCAATATATCCCAGAATCTGGTTAAACTGTATTGTAAATTTTTCTTTTTCTTCTTCAGAAAAAGACAGTTTGGCAAGACGGGCAATATTTTCAACTTCCTGTAATGTAACTGACATAAATATCTCCTATGTTCTCAAACGAAATAAATATAAAATATAGCACAGTCAGAGTCAAGTCAATTTTCTTTCATATGGCATAATTTTTGTAGACACGCGTTTTCATTTTGCAAAAGAAACCGCTATAAATAAAAAAAACGCAACTAAATAATTTAGTTGCGTTTCATTAAAAAAAATTGATGTATGTTACAAAATCAGGAAAAAACACTGATATATTTTTTATCCTTGCCGCGTGTTTCAAATTTCACTTTACCATCTACTTTTGCAAACAGAGTATCGTCACTTCCAATACCTACATTAGCACCGGGATGAAATTTTGTTCCACGTTGGCGCACAAGAATACTTCCTGCGGTCACTACCTGACCATCGAATCTTTTCACACCAAGCATTTGCGGGTTACTATCCCGACCGTTCTTGGAGCTTCCCATTCCTTTCTTATGAGCCATTACAATCTCCCTTTATTTCTAAACAATTAAGCAGTAATTTCATTAATTTGTAAAGTTGTTAACGCCTGGCGATGACCTTTCAAAACACGATAAGTTTTGCGGCGTTTCTTTTTAAATACAATTACTTTTTTACCTTTATCGTGTTCAAGAATAGTAGCCTGTACTTTGGCACCTTCAATATAAGGTGCGCCTACTTTAACACCATCATCACCTGAAAGTAACAATACATTTTCAATGTCCACAGAATCACCAATATTTCCTGACAAGCGATTAGTGACAATTTTTTTATCTTTGGCTACTTTAAACTGCTGGCCGCCAACTTGTACTATGGCATACATTCAGATATCTCCATTAATTATTATTTTTCAACAAAGCTAATAAATTTAAAGAATTAAATTATAAATGTCAAGGCATAAATTTACTTGTTATGTCGTTTTCTCCGGTTTTATCAACAAACCTGAATTCTTCAAGACTTATATTTTCATCCTGATGTACCTTGACACGTGTCCAGTATTTCCATGCAATTCTACGAATGCGACTGCGATACCCGGTTGTTAAATACTTTGACAATTCAGGGTGAACAAACAATAGCAGTGATCTGTCACCGCCCTCTGTACGGTAGCGCTTCAACCATCTTTCAATACGGGCAACAATGGTTGTTTTAGAGATAACTCTACCGGTACCACTACATGCGGGACAAGGCTCGCTAATTGAATACAGCAGTGTAGGACGAACACGTTCACGTGTCATCTCTATCAGGCCAAATTCAGATATAGGAGCGATAGAAACCTGGGCCCTGTCTTTTTTCACTTCACGGGTAAATTCATCATACAGTTTCTTTTTATTTTTGGGATCTATCATGTCAATGAAATCGATGATAATAATTCCACCAATATCCCGCAACCGTAATTGTCTGGCTATTTCTTTAGCAGCATCCAGATTTATTTTCAAGCTATTGGTATCATGATCAGCTTTTCCACTAAAGCTGCCGCTATTAATATCAATAGCAGTTAACGCTTCAGTATGTTCAATAAAGATATAGCCGCCTCTTTTCATATAGATCTTGCGGGCTAAACTTCTGGATAACTGATTTTCTATATCGAAATGATCAAAGATGGGTTCTTTGTTTTTGAACAGCTCAACACGTTCCGCAAGTTGCGGAGCAACTTCATTGAGATATTTAACAATTTGTTTATGCATTTTGTTATTATCAACAACAAGCTTTTCAATATCTGTTGTAAACAGATCTCGAATAACGCTAGACAGCATTCCCATGTCTTTATGCACAATACAAGGCGGATGGTTCTTGTTGAGTTTTTTCTGGATTTTAGACCAGTCTTTAACCAAAGAGTCTAAATCTGCTTTTAACAGATTTTCATCCTTGTTTTCAGATACTGTTCTTATTACCAATCCAAAATCCTTGGGTTTTATTGCCTGGCCCAACTTTTTCAATCTGTAACGTTCACGACGATTTTGAATTTTGCGAGACACGCCAATTGATTTTTCACCGGGCAATAAAACTAAAAACCTACCTGGCAATGTCAGGTTTGTTGTGATTCTGGCACCCTTGTTTGAAAGTGGTTCTTTGGTAATCTGTACCAGAATATCCTGTCCCTTTTTCAAGGTCTGGTTTCCATGTGGATTCCGTTGACGTGGGCCCCGTTTTCTAGGTTGGTTAGCAACCGGTTCCTGCTTAACACCAGTTAATTCGAGCACATTTTTATTGATATCGGAAAAATGAAGAAAAGCATCTTTTTTGTGTCCAATATTAACAAATGCGGCTTGAATACCATTAACAATTTTACCAACTCGCCCGAAATAGATATCCCCAACCATACGTTCGTTCTCTGGCAATTCGAAATAAAGCTCTACCAGATCTTTCCCCTCAAGAATACCAATACGTGTTTCTCCAATAGAAACATTAATTACAATTGTTTTTTTCATACAACCTCAATTTCATAATTTACCGACCGTGTTCGGCAACTCGCTACAACCTTTCAGGTAAGATAGTTGATCGTTATTAAATGTAACAATACTATCTTTTTTTAACAGCGTAGTCTACCAATCACAGGAGATGGAAATCTCTACAATTCAGGTATACCTGTATACCCCAAACTTGTTAAACTATATATAAAACCCCGTTTTTTTACAAAACGGGGATTTTAACAGAATTTTATTAATTTAACAAAAAAAATTAAAAAAGCAAATTGCTATTTTTCAATTACATACTTGATGCCAGCTTCAATTGCTTTTTCATTAAGAGGAATGAGGTTTTTCCGCTTGATGACATGAGGTAATGCATTAAAAACCGTTTCTTTTGATAATAATCCGGTATACTGGATCAAGGCACCTAAAATAACCATGTTTGCTATTCGAGTATTCCCCAATTCGTCAGCGATTTGTGTTGCAGGTATTCCCAATACCTGAACATCTGAGCGTACTGGTTCCTGATTAATTAATGATGTATCATACATAATTAATCCATTTGGAACTACACTATCTTCAAACTTTTCTAATGAAGGTAAATTCATGGCCACAAGTACTGTTGGCTTTGATACCAGCGGAGATCCTATTCGGGATTCTGAAATTTTCACATGACAATTTGCAGTTCCACCTCTCATCTCGGGACCATAAGAAGGTATCCAGGATACCTGATGCCCAGCCTGCATTGCTGCTTGCGCAAGCCCTACACCCAGCATCAAAATTCCCTGGCCACCAAATCCGGCCATTTTTATTCCAGGATTCACAAACTCTTTTCTAACAGTTACACTTGTATCTATCATCTTCTCATCTGTTGGAATATTGAGTTTTTCCTGAATTTTATCTATTGAATAAGCAGATTTTTTAATATCCGTTTTTTCAATTTCATCACTCTTGTCTCTAAATACACCCAGAGGGAAATTCTTAACCATTTGATCTTCAATCCACTCTTTTGACTGAGTAGGTGTCATCTTCCAGCCTGACGGGCAAGCGGATAATACTTCAACAAGGGAGAATCCCTTGTTTTCGATCTGATTTTTAAGCGCTTTTCTTACAGCTTTTCGAACTTTGGATGTATTTTTAGCATCTGTCAAAGCTACACGCTCAATATAGACGGGAGCTTGGAGTGAATTAATTAATTCACTAACTCGAATTGGGAAACCCTCATTGTCGCTGTTTCGTCCATAGGGAGTAGTAGTTGTTTTCTGACCAATCAGGGTTGTTGGTGCCATTTGCCCGCCGGTCATTCCATAAATTGCATTATTAACAAAGAATACTGTAATATTCTCGCCTCGGTTTGCAGCTTGAAGAATATTATTACCACCAATTGCCGCCAGGTCACCATCACCTTGGTAGCTGATAACAACACTATTGGGATGAACACGTTTTATACCAGTAGCAACAGCTGGTGCGCGTCCATGTGCAGCCTGAATATTACCAACACGAAAGTAGTAATATGCAAACACGCTACAGCCAACGGGGCTAATTAAAATTGTACGTTCACGAATCTCAAAATCGTCAATCGCTTCAGCAATCAATTTATGCAGCACGCCATGTCCACAGCCGGGACAATAATGGGTTACATCCTGATTGCCACTTTTGTGTATATAACTCTCATAAAAACTGTCAGATTTTCTTAATGCTTTGGCCATTTTCCTGCCTCATAGTTTCTCTACAAATTCAATGATCTCTTCCGGAGAGGGTACAATTCCTCCCATACGATTGTAAAAGTGTACAGGTTGACGCCCGTTAACTGCAAGTTTAACATCGTCAACCATCTGTCCGTTTGACAGCTCTACTACAAGGAATTTCTTCCCCTGCTCTGCCAATTCAGAAATATGTTTTTCCGGAAAAGGCCATAATGAGATTGGCCGCATCATTCCAATTTTTACATTTTTATTTCTTAATTCATCCACAACAGTTTGAAGCACTCGGGAAACTACGCCGTATCCAATTAAAACAAGTTCAGCATCATCAACCTTGTAATCTTCATAACGGACTTCTGTTTCCTGTATCTCCTGGTACTTTTTATTGAGATGAATATTGTGCGCTTCAAGGGCCTCGGCTTCAAGGTCAATGGAGCTTATGAGCTTGTGCTCATCATCTTTGTTGGCTAGTATTGCCCAGTCTTTTTCAGGGATCTCTTTAACAGGCTCAGGGAACTCGACGGGCTCCATCATCTGACCAATAAATCCATCAGCCATAATTACAGCAGGAATTCTGTACTTGTCTGCTAGATCAAATGCCAGAATGGTTAAATCGCTCATTTCCTGGGCGCAATTGGGTGCAAGCGCAATAACCTTGTAACCACCGTGTCCCCCACCTTTAATGATCTGGTTATAGTCTGCTTGTGCTGGGGCAATGTTACCTAATCCCGGACCACCGCGCATAACATCAATGATAACCATTGGTAGCTCTGCACCGGCAGAATAAGACAGGCCTTCCATTTTCAAACTGATACCGGGACTTGATGATGCTGTCATTGCCCGAATACCTCCGGAAGCTGCACCATATAACATGTTGATAGAAGCGACTTCACTCTCTGCCTGCAAAAAAGTGCCTCCGACGAGAGGCAAATAGTACGCGGCTGCTTCTGCAATTTCGGAGGCTGGGGTAATCGGATAACCAAAATAGTATCGGCAACCTGCCAATATGGCTCCTTTTACAATGGCTTCATTTCCCTTGATGAGTTGTTTTGCCATCAGCTAACCTCCTCTTCCACATAACCTTTTTTGTAGACTGTGATTGCACCCGGTTCCGGGCATTGGTAAAAACAAAAGCCGCATCCTATACAGCCTTCCCCTGTGTAACCGGCTGGGTGGTATCCCATTCGGTTTAACTTGTGTTGCTCAATTAGAACATTTTCCGGGCAAATGCTGATGCATAGCCCGCACCCCTTACATTCGTCTTCACGAATAACAACAATTGGTTCCTTAAGGCCTTCTGCCATACCACACCTCGCGTTTGGTGAGACCAAAAAATTTTTACCAACCAGTATAACCAATTATACCCTCATTTGCAAGGAAATTTTCCCGCATTTATTTCAAGAAATATAGGGGTTGTGTTTCATCTCATGACCAATGGTTGTATAATCTCCATGGCCAGGATAAACAATGGTTTCCGGATGAAGTAAATATAATTTATTTTTTATAGAATGTAATAGTTCATTCATAGATCCCCCCGGGAGATCCGTTCTGCCAACTGAATTAAAAAACAGAGTATCTCCAGCCCACAGATGTCTTTCATAAAGTAAACAAATTCCACCGGGTGAATGTCCCGGAGTTGTTACGACTTTGAAAGAAAATGATCCTACAACAATTTCATCATTATCCGCCAGATACTGATCTACATTAAACAACCCTGGCACTCTTAGACTAAACATTTCCGCCTGTAAAACAGCATTTTCAACCAACAAGCGATCATTCTGCCCCATCAGAATCAAAGCATTGGTAGCTTGCTGAATTTCAGGTACAGCGGCAATATGATCTACGTGCCCATGAGTTAGAATGATATGTGTGGCATTCAGATCCAAAACTTTTAAACGTTCAAGTATTTTACTTTCATCGTCACCAGGATCAATAATTGCAGCTTGTCGGGTTGTTTCACAACCTACAATATAACAGTTCACATCCAAAGGACCGACCGGAACATTCTCTATAATCACAATAACTCCAAAATATAAAATTCGATAGTTAGAAAAGGCGGAAAAGTAAGAATGGCAAGCTCTTTCAAGCTTGCCATTCAACAGAGGTCGTTGCAGGAGGGAGGCTACGAAACGACCTCCATGTGTTGCTTACTACTTTCACCTTAAACATAAGGACTTTAATGAATATTCCCAAACTCTTTTCAAGGCATTCACTAAAAATCAAACCAAAACTTTTTCCATCTCTGTGAGATAAACAGCGGGAACCTTGTACGCACCAATTGTTACGTCAAAAGTTCTGGGTCCATGACAATCAGAACCACCAGTAATTACAAGATTGTGATGTTTTGCAAAATTCTCAAAGTGCCTAATTTCTGCATCAATGTGCTTGGGATGAAATACCTCTATCCCATCCAATCCCATCTTGATTAAATGCATAATGATTTCATCCGGAACATCCACACCAGGATGCGCAATACAGGCAATACCTCCTGCCTGGTGCACCATGTCAATAGCTTCCCGCGGATTTACGAGGGTTTTTGGCTCAAAGGCCTTGCCGGCTTCACCTAAATATTTATCAAAAGCTTCTCTAAAGGAATACGCATGACCTTCTTCAATTAATATATCAGCAATATGCGGACGACCAATTACACCACCATTGGATTTCATTTCAACCAATTCATATGGGATGTCGATTCCACAAGTTTTGAGTTTTTTTAAAATATTCCTGGCTCTATTTTCACGATACAGGCGGATACGCTTGCCATAATCTTGAATTACAGGATTTTTATAATCAAAAAAGTAACCTAGAATATGTAAATCTTTACCATAATGATTTGCACTGATCTCAATCCCAGGTATTACCTTTATACCATATTTTTTCCCTGCATCAAGTGCAGGTTGAATTCCATCCACTGAATCATGGTCTGTTATAGAAATTGCCTCAAGATCAATATTTTTAGCAAATTGGACAATCTCATCAGGAGTCATAATTCCATCAGAATGCGTTGAATGAATGTGTAAATCAATATACTTCAATTTTACCTATCAATCTGCTTCTTCAGCTTTGACTTTCTTTTTATATACAGACCTTGAAACCCAAATGCTGATTTCATATAAAAGAATCAAGGGACCAGCCAGCATTAACTGTGTAAAAATATCGGGTGGCGTTAAAACTGCGGCCATAATAAAAATAATTACAATACCATATCTTCTGTTTTTGCTCAAAAAATCAGGTGTTATTATACCAATATGGGTTAAAAAGAAAGACAATACAGGTAATTCAAATACTGCACCAAAAACAAGAATAATAGTAATTACAAAACCTAAATACTTGCCAATTGTGATGTTGGCTTGTAAAAAGCTGGTTTCAAACCCTAAAAGGAAACGAAGACCAAAAGGAATAATTACCATATACGCAAAGGTAGCACCAATCATGAAACACATGGTTGTAAAGAATGCAATATGTGGTACATATTTTTTTTCTTTTTCCAACAACCCTGGAACTATAAATTGCCAGAATTGATAAGCAACATAAGGAAATGCCACAACAATACCTGCATATATTGCCACTTTGATATAGGTCATAAAACCTTCAGTGGGTGACAAAAAGATCAACTCCATGTCTTTAGGACCAGGTCTGCGCAACAATGTGATAATTTGTTCCGAGAAAAACCAACATACAATTGCACCAACCAATACAGCTACCAAGCTACGTAAAATGGTCCAACGTAACTCTTCAAGATGATCTAAAAAAGGCATCTTTCCTTCACCTTCATCGTCGTCATCATCGTCGTCGTCATCGTCATCGTCATAATCATTATGTGATGTTGGAGGTTCAGAGTTGTCCTTTTTGTCTCCCCCCTCTTGCTTTGATTCATCAGCTTCTTCATCAAAGGGTTCTTCATCGGGATGTCGGTCAGCTTTTGATGTATATGATTCGGTCATGGGATCATAATCAATATCATCCGCATCGTAATAATCTTCATAACCGGCAGGTTCTTGAAATGCTTCCTGCTCACGGTCATTATCGATTTTCTCTTTTTTAGTAGAATCAGGTTCGCTGCTGTTTTCAGTATTCTGATTCTCGGTGTTCTGATCTTCAGTATTCTGATTATCAGTATTTTCCTGCTCTTTTGGATCTTTTTCGTCTTTATTTTTTTCGTCTGTCATCTTTTGTTTCGCTTTTAGTAAATAAAAAACAAGCCTCTTGAAAACGCAAGAGGCTAACTTAGAGAAAAATGTTTACAAAATCAAGTTTTTAAAATATACAAAATTATAATTTCAGACCAGAGAACCCTAAAAATGCAATAGCCATCAAGCCCGCAACTATAAACGCAATTGGAATTCCCTGCAACGGTTTGGGAATATCTGCCAGTTCAAGTTTTTCCCGAATACCTGCCATTAATACCAATGCTAATGTAAAACCAACACCTGCTGCAATACCATGTACAACACTTTCTATAAACCCAAAATTCTCGTCAATATTCAACAGAGCAACACCCAGAATAGCACAATTGGTGGTAATTAAGGGCAAGAATATACCCAAAGATTTATACAACGCAGGACTGGTTTTTTGTATTACCATTTCAACAAACTGTACCAGGGATGCAATTACAAGGATAAAAGCAATGGTTCTGAGAAAAGTCAAATCCGGTGGCTGCTCCATTGAAAATATGTGATAAAATACATTGGTTTCAACCGGTGCAAGCATATAACGAAAAATAAGCCAGGTTACCATAGATGCCAAAGACATAACAAAGGTTACAGCAGCGCCCATACCTACCGCAGAATCTAACTGCTTTGAAACACCAATATAAGGACAAATCCCTAAAAATCTTGAAAAGATAAAATTGTTAATAAATATTGCACTAATAACAATTACAAATAACATTCTGAGTTCCATAATACCCTCTTATGCCTTGCGGCCTTCAAGCCAGTTAAAAAATCCCATTACAAAACCAATAGTCAAAAAAGCTCCCGGAGGTAAAATAAAAATCAATACCGGTTCAAATGAAGAGCTCATTACAGGGATACCCAAAAGACTGCCATTGCCAAGCAATTCACGAATGGTACCTAAAAGTACCAGTGCTAATGTAAACCCTACGCCCATACCAATACCATCCAGAATAGATTTACCAATATTATTCTTGCTGGCAAAAGCTTCAGCACGACCCAGGATTATACAATTCACAACAATAAGAGGTACAAATATACCCAAAGATTTGTGCAAATCAGGTAAAAATCCTGCCATAGCTAAATCAACCATGGTAACAAATGTAGCAATAACTACAATATAAATGGGAATTCGAATTTTTGCAGGTACACCCTTTCGGATCATGGAAACAATCATATTTGAACAAATCAAAACAAATGTAGCGGCAGCTCCCATACCAATTCCGTTCATTACAGAATTGCTGACTGCCAGCGTGGGACAAAGTCCCAAAGCTTGCTTGAAAACCGGATTTTCAGTATACAATCCGTTAGTTAATGATTTTAATGCTGACATATAATCCTCTATTACTCGCCTGTTTATTCTATTTGGCCTGAATCTTTTTTAATAATTCGTCGTATCCGCTTACCACTGAATTGGTTAACGCACGGGATGAGATTGTTGCACCGGTAATGCTGTTTATCTCACCACCGTCTTTATCTACAGCCAGTGAAGAAGCATTTTTACCAAGGAATTGTGTTGTAAACCAGGGATCTGATTCTCCATATTTCACTTCTTCAACCTTGGTACCCAAACCCGGGGTTTCTGTTTGAGACAATACTTTCATCCCAATAATCTTGCCCGACTCATCAACACCTACCATGGTTTCAATGGTACTGGAATAACCAGGACCATAAGCAACAAACGCGAAACCGGCTAATTCAGAAGAATCTGGGGTTGTATAACCTCTATAGTAAATGATATCTTCATCTTTGGTTACAGGAAGAATAACATTTTTATCTGCAGTAGGAATAGCTATAGATAAAGCATTCTCTATTTCCTGCTTTTTCTTTAATTCAATTCTAGGTTTGGTAACCGTATATATAGCTGCAAGACTGGTGGCGGAAATTGCAGTTATAAGCATCAAAATTCCGCCCAACTTTAATATATCCTTCATGCTTTTGCACCTCCAAAAACTTTGGGTCGAGTCCAGCGGTCAAGCAGTGGGGTCATCAAGTTCATTAACAATATTGAATAAGAAACACCTTCGGGGTACCCGCCAACAAGACGAATTAAAACCGTAATCACACCACAGCCAATTCCAAAGTAAATACGCCCCCAAAAGGTTACCGGAGAGGTCACCATATCTGTTGCCATAAAAAAGGCGCCAAGAATCAATCCACCAGACATAACATGAAATAATGCGTTACCTGTAAACAGACCATCGGTACCGCCAAAAATCCAACTCAACAAGGCAACTGTACCAATGTAACTGAAAGGTATTTTCCAACCGATGTAACGTTTATACATCAATATTGCAGCGCCAATTAATAATAAAATTGCCGAAGTTTCTCCCAAACAGCCGCCAATTCGTCCAAAAAATAAATTGCCTATTGAATCTGACAATTGGCTCATAGCATCATGCGCCTGGGTAAATTTATCTACAGGATAATCAGAGGCATTTAATAATACCTGACGGGATTGTTTCAAAACATTTAACGGGGTTGCCTGGGTCATCATATCAATGCCTGAAACCGTGCCACCTTTGGGAATTGCTTTGTCAAAAATGGTCATATGCGTGGGCCATGATGCAAGTAAAAAAGCACGCCCCAGTAGTGCAGGGTTCATGGGGTTAAATCCCAGACCGCCAAAAACCATCTTTCCTACCGCAATAGCAAAAAAGGAACCCACTGCCGGCATCCACAAAGGGACCTGAGCAGATACATTATAAGCAAGCAACAAACCTGTTAAAATTGCACTACCATCAGAAATGGTTTGCGGCTTTTTCATCATCTTGTTCATCAATGCTTCAGTTATTACGGCAGTAGCAATACCAATTAAAATAATCCACAATGCACGTAATCCAAAAAAGTAAACTGCACCAATACCGGCAGGAACCAGTGACAGGTTCACAGTAAACATAATTTTGGATGTGGATTCCTTGTCAAATACATGAGGGGAACTTGATACAAAAAATTTCTTTTCCATCTAAAAGACTCGTCTTTCCTTTAGCAAAAAAATTCAGAGTTAACCGGCTTTTTTAATTTCTTTTAATACCTGAGATTTGCCGTATTTAATTAAATGCACAAGGTTAATATGAGCAGGGCATACATATGCACAAGAACCGCATTCTATACAATCCATTACATTATATTTTTTGGCATCATCAAAGCGGTCGTTTTTCACAAAACCGGCTATTGTTTTGGGCATTAAACCCATTGGGCATACATCAACACATCGTGCACAGGAAATACATGCAGTAACCTGGCGACGTTTGCTTTCTTTTTCATCTAATACCAAAAGACCAGAAGTCCCCTTGATCACCGGAGCTTCCATAGAAGACTGGGCCAAGCCCATCATGGGGCCACCAAGGATTAGTTTTCCGGCATTTTCTTTAATTCCACCACATTGTTCAAAAACATCTGAATAAGATGTGCCAATGCGTACAAGAATATTTTTAGCTTCTTTAATTCCGTTACCTGTAACAGTTACAACTCTTTCAACAAGTGGTTTTTTCTGCGCTACAGCATCATAAACAGCTGCTGCTGTACCTACGTTTTGTACTACACAGCCAACATCCATAGGAAGACCACCTGCAGGTACAAACTTGCCAGTAACTGCTTTAATCAACTGTTTTTCAGCTCCCTGGGGATATTTAACATGAAGCGAAATCACTTCATAATCGAGTCCCATCTCTGTTGACATTTTCTTTATTAATTTGACAGCATCGGGCTTGTTGCTTTCTATGCCAATTACAGTACGGCTGCATCCCAAAATTTTGGTTAAAATCTGAATACCTTTTAAAACTTTTTCGGGTTCTTCAAGCATTACCCGATGATCTGACGTTAAATAAGGTTCACATTCAACACCATTCAAAATCAAAGTATTAATAGGTTTATCTGGTGGAGGGCTCAATTTGACATGTGTAGGAAATGTAGCACCACCCATACCTGCAATACCAGCAGATTGAATTCGGGTTATCATTTCTTTTTTATCGAGCTCTAAATAATTTTCCTGGGGAGTAATAGACGGGTCCCAGTTATCTTCGCCATCACTCTCTATCACCACAGATAATACGGGTGTACCCAATGGATGGGGCCGTTCTTCAACAGCTTTAACAGTACCTGAAATTGAGGCATGAGACGGAACAGAAACAAAACCGCCGGCTTCAGAAATAGGTTGACCTACAAGAACTGTATCTCCTTTTTCAACAATAGGTTTAGACGGAGCACCGATATGTTGTTGAACAGGGATAACAACCTCTTTAGGAATGGGACATTTTTCAATCTGTTTTTTTGATGTGTTCTTTTTTTCGGGAGGATGAATGCCGCCGGAAAAAGAATTTGAATTAAACAATCCCAAAATCACTCCAAAATTTTTATTTTAAAAAACCTGGCCAGTTATTTTAACTGCTTCAATTCATCAAGAAACTCTTCTTTGGCCTGGAAATTTCTATAAACTGAAGCAAAACGAACATATGCAACTTCATCGAGTTCTTTTAAAGCATCCATAATCAATTGACCAATTACGGAAGAGTCAACTTCTTCAACTCCCTGGTCTCTAAAATCATATTCAATTTTATTAACCAGCTGCTCAATTGTAGATATTGAAACAGGCCGTTTTGCGCAAGCGACTTGAAGGCCATGCAAAATCTTTACGCGGTCAAATTCTTCACGACGTCCGTCCTGCTTTATGATCCATAAGGGAATTTCATCGACTTGTTCACGGGTAGTAAAGCGTCGTCTGCATTTCAGGCACTCACGACGACGACGAATAGATCGTCCTCCGTCGCGGGTACGAGAATCTATTACCTTTGTATCATGATAATTACAGAATGGACATCTCATGTCACATTAGGCCCGTTTTATGGTGTTCCCGCAATGGGGAGAATAATTACGAATACAGGGGGTAACGATTACACAAATCATTCACCTGGTTGCGAATTTTACTCATGGTTGATTCATTTTCAACGTCAAGTAATACCGTGTCAATCATTCCTGCTATTTCAATCATAGCATCTTCTTTCATGCCACGAGTAGTCAACGCCGGTGTGCCCAATCTGATGCCACTTGTAACAAATGGGCTTTGGTCATCAAATGGTACCATATTTTTATTTACGGTAATACCAGCTTCTTCTAATGCTTTTTCCGCAACTTTACCTGTAAGATTATGGTTACGGAGATCGATCAGCATTACATGCGTATCTGTACCACCTGAAACAATATTATAATCTTTATCTTCTAACGCTTTTGCTAATGCCTGAGCGTTTTTGATTACCTGCTTTTGATATTCAATAAAATCATCCTGCAAAGCTTCTTTGAATGCTACAGCTTTTGCTGCAATAACATGCATTAAAGGACCACCCTGAAAACCGGGAAAAACATTTGAATCTACAATTTCAGATACTTTTTTAACTCTACCTTTCAAGGTAGTTAATCCTAAATCGTTTTCTTCATCTTTACCAATCAGAATCATACCACCACGGGGTCCGCGAAGCGTCTTGTGGGTAGTAGTAGTAACAATATGACAATGTGGAATCGGACTTTTAATCAATCCGGCAGCAATTAAACCAGCAGGATGTGCAATATCTGACATGAGTTTAGCGCCAATCTTGTCTGCAATGGCACGAAAACCGGCATAATCAATTTCACGAGAATATGCACTTGCACCTGTTATAATCATTTTGGGCTTTTCTTTTAGAGCAATCTCTTCCATTTGGTTCATATCGATATAACCGGTTTTATCTACTCCATAACTGACTATATCAAACAATTTTCCGGAAAAATTTGCAGGACTACCATGGGTAAGATGGCCACCATGAGAAAGATCCATGCCCATCACTTTATCACCAGGTTTTAAAAAGGTGAAATACGCAGCAATATTTGCCTGTGAACCTGAATGCGGCTGTACGTTAACATGCTCCGCATTAAATAATTTCTTTGCACGGTCACGCGCCAAATCTTCCACAACGTCTACATGCTCACAACCACCATAATAACGTTTTGCGGGATATCCTTCCGCATATTTATTGGTCATTACCTGACCCATAGCCTGCATGACCTGCACGCTTACAAAATTTTCAGACGCAATCAATTCAAGTTTTTGATTCTGTCGTTCAGTTTCATCTTTAATCGCATTATAAACTTCAGGATCAAAGGACTGCAACAAATCTAAACTGTTCATTATATTATTTCCCGGTTAATGTATGTATTTTATTAACACGCGTTAAATGACGACCTCCCTCAAACTCTGTTGAGAAAAATACATCAATAATCTTTTTCGCAAGTTCGGGAGGAGTCGTACGACCACCCATGGCAAGAATATTAGCATTATTATGTTTACGGGCCATTTCTGCCATATATTCCGAACAACAAAGCGCTGCACGGATTCCCCTGACTTTATTAGCTGTGATTGAGATGCCTATACCAGAACCACAAACCAGAATTCCAAACTGATTTTCACCAGATGTAACACTATGTGCTACTTTGATAGCATAATCAGGATAATCAACACGTTCCGCAGAATAAGTACCAAAATCTTCTACGTTAAACTCTAATTCTTGTAAATATTTTATAATTTCTTGTTTGAGATCAAAACCGGCGTGATCCGAACCGATAGCAATTGTCATTTAAATCTCCAATACTTGCCAAAAAAAACAGGAGGGCATTGGCCCTCCTGAAAAAATCATTACATTCTGATATTAATATATCCATTTATAGCAGTCAAGTTCTGCTTTCTTTTTGTTCGGGTACATGAACAAATCTTCCTGAGAAGGAATTTCAGGTTTAATGTAATTCATACGATTACGTGCCTGATCTGAAAACATCACATCTTTGGCTGCTTTTTGATATTCATCATAAGCCAGTTTATAAACCAATTTATCATCAATTTTTGAAACGCGTTTTTCACGTTTACCAATACATTCATCAGCACATGCTTCATAGGTTAATCCACGAACCATATATGCTAAACCATAATTAGAATCTACTGCAATAGCTTTATTGGCCATACTACGAGCTTTAACAAACTGTTTCAATTCTTTGTAACAAACACCCATTTCGCACAATACTTTTTTATGCTCAGGATTTACTGCAAGTACTTTTTCATAAACAGCAATTGCATCTTTGTATTGAGTCATGTTCTGATAACAGCTTCCAGCATATTCAAGTACACGTTCATCATCTGACTTGATTGCCAGGTACATGTTATAATATTCCAAAGCATTCTTGTATTCAGCAAGTTTAAAATACTTGTCTGCAATTTCGCTCATAAGCTGTGTATCTGTTTCATTTGTAGCCAAGGCTTCTTTTTTAGCATCAATAATATCGTAATCATCAAAACCTAATGAAGACATGATACGGGTTTTTGTATCAGCAGCTTCGGCATCCTGAGGTGATAATTCAAGAATCTTGTTATAAATTTCGAGAGCATCTTCTAACATATTTTCCTGCAACAATAATGTTCCCAAAGCTTTATAATCAGAAAGATTATCAGGATCCAATTCGATGGTTTTTCTATATTCATTAATAGCAGTTTCATTATCACCCAAAGGAATACTCAAATAAGCAGTCATTCTATGATTGTGTATTTTTTGAGGTGCACGCTCGGTACCCATCTTGAATACAATCAAAGCACTATCTGGTTTATCGAGTTTCATATAGCAGTCACCTAAAAAGGTGTAAATATCGGGAAAGCGATCTATGGTATCTAATTCAACAACTTTCCAGTAGGGTTTGATAGAATCTTTATGATTTCCATTTTTCTGATGTTCGCGGCCAATACTGAAATTCAAGTCCAATTGATGGCGATAAGCTTTATCTAATGAATCTTGAATGGCTTTTTGTCTTTCAGGGCTGATTTGAACAGTCTGTTGCGCAGGTGTACAACCTGTCATCATGGATGATGCAGCAATGATTAACATGAGAAACAAAGCCACAAAACTGATTCCATAATAAAGTTTGCCTTTTTCAAGCACCGTGGTACCTCCTCGTAAATTTAATATATAATCCAATATCTAACAATTCAATGAACAAAATATCATGTAATTTTAGTCAAATCAAGAGAAAAAATCAAGTCATTTTTTAACTGAAATTGAGGAATTAACGGCGTCGTTGGAACCAAAGCTCTGAACCACTGAAACTTGCAGAAAAACGTAGTACATTTTCGCTATATCCTACGTTATTACCGCTCCGTTTACCATACTCTAATGCAAAGTCAAGCTGACCGGTGCCACCGAAAAAAGGAAAGCCTAAACCTGCTGTTGCAAACAACTCGTTTACAGTTGAGCCATCAACATCTGTATATGGTAATTGGCTGAAATAACCACCTAGCCTGTAAGCGATTCGTCTATGATACGCATCCAGATAACTGTGTGAATCTCTGTATTCCATACCACCGCCAATGCGGGTATAATTATTAAATTCTTTGGTAACAATTCCGTCTAATTCAAATTGATCCCAAAACTGTGTATACACATCGAATGCTAATTGAACTTTACTCATTGAAACCGAAGTTCCAATACCCAACGCCTGGGGATAATTAACAGAAGACTCTACAATATCTGTAACTAATGCGCTACCCAATGTAATATTGTCTTCAACATTCAACTTACTCTTACTATGATAAATAATACCCAAAGAAAACCAATCTGCTGGCAGCAAATACATACCCAGTTCAAAACCAGCGCCCCATAAATGACTTGTTAATTCATCTGCAGCATCTGTATAGGCATCTTCGCTAAATTCAGTTTTCCATTCTTCATTAAAACTACCAAAATCGAATTTTGCATTTGCACCTAATACCAAATTTTTTGTTATTAAATATTGCAAACCAAGCACACCCGCACTTACTCCACCGGAACCTCTTACAAAACGGGTATATTCAACATAATCGGTTTGACCATCAATTTCTAAATTATATTTCGCACGTGTTAATGCTTTCAAACCGGCAAGAAAAGTAACTCTGCTATGCAAAGGTACATAAAAATGAAAACCAGATGGATTTCCATTACGTGTTACAGAATTTTGATCGTTGTATTTACTTTCAACCATCTCCATATAAGAATCAAGGGAAACGGTGGTTTTACCCTGAACAAAAACAGCAGCCGGATTCATTGAATTTAATGCAAAACGGTCCATCACACCCAATCCAGCACCACCCATACCTACAGCTTTGGGAGAAACAAAATAATGCGGCATACCCATTCCAATAGAAGAATAGTATGAATCTCCGTAAACGGATCCGGTTAAAAACAAACCTGTTAATATCAGAGATAATAATGCTATATATTTTTTCAGATTCATAAAATTATCCTGTACTGTTTAATGCTGATTTATTCTGAGAAACGAAGGTCTGGCGGCAATGAATAAGTTACGCGCAGTTTCGGTACCAAAGTTGAATCATTCTTCCCAGAGTAAAAACTAATTTCTGAAAGACTATATCCTTCGTCACCTGAAAACAATAATAAACCATAATTTTTATAAAGATTCCAAGCCCAATGCTGTACTATAGTAGACATATTTGACGTAGCAGTAGAATTAGACATATTGAATTCTTCATATATAGAAGCAGCATATGCTGTTGGAACTTCGTGCAAACTGTCCAAAACCATTTCTTGAGGATTCCATAACGAATCACCAAAAATGGGGATAACACTAATTGGTATTAAATTCGTTGTATCTTCATTGGATACCACATTCATTGTAATCATTGCATGATGTATAGTTGCTTCTTTGGGGATGTCTTCGGTATGAAATTGTAAAAAAGTTTTATAACCTGAAGCATTACCAATATTTAAATAATCGGGATTTTCAATTATCTGCTCTGGTAATACATCAGTGTCGTACTGAATCAAACTGGCATCGATATATCCGTAAACAGTATCGGTTTCAACTTCAACATCCTGATCAATGGGATCATAAGATATTGACAGATAAGGCCAGGCGCCACTCACTTCAGCAGAATAATATTGACACATAACATCTGCAGATTCCAGGGTCAGCACAAAACCAAAATTTTCTTCGATATCATCTGTTTCATCATCATTGTATAATAATTGATACTGTCGAACCCAATTATTTACAATTGCAGTATCAAGATCAAATGTTACCGTAGAAACAGAATCTGTGGGTCCTGCAGTAAATGTACCAATAGGTTTCCCGTAATCTATCTTGTTTTGAATATCATCCCAAACTGCGGATTCCCAGTCACTCTCATAGATGTATGTAGAAATCCATGCTTCTGTTAGAGGATAAGCTGTTACCTGGAAAGAGCCACCATCACCATAATGAAAGAATTGTTCAAGATTCAAGGTAACAGAGTTAACAGTTGTTGTATCAATTGCAGAAAAATTCACAAAACGAAAAGCAATAAAGGATTTATAAGGTCCAAGCTGTCCAAGCATTAGTGAATTTTGAATTCCAGCCTGGGGTGTACTCCAATATGTTGCAGTACGCGTTGCTGGATACTCTTTAACAATAATCTCCCCCTTGTTTTCACGGTTCAATAATTCATAACCGCTTGGCAGGGGTTTATCGTGAGTACAATATAAAAGAAAAGAAAGTGATAATAAGGCTAATAGTCTTTTCATTCCGGTTCCTATAACAAGGTTGTTTTTGTATTCTTTTACTGAATTCGTATAAATAAGTTCCTTACGAGCAAACACAAAATTTAAAATACAGTCTCAATAAGTTACGCCAGACTGGAAAAAGCTAATATAAACAATTGAAGGAAAAAAACCAATGGAAAACCAAAAGGGATGAATAAATATACAAAAAAAAAGGGCAAGCACAGGCTCGCCCTTTTAAAAAATAAATTTTTCTTACTCTTCGCCGGAAGCTTCTTCTTCAGCTTGTTTTTCTTGCTCTTCAGATTTAGCTTCACGTTTTTTCCGTTGCTTTTCTAATTTTTCAGCTTTTGCAGATTCATATCCAACAAGCTCAAAAATTGCAAGCGGTGCATTGTCACCTTTACGTCGGCCAATTTTAATAATTCGTGTGTAACCACCGTTACGCTCAGCATACTTGGGTGCAATTTCTTCAAAGAGCTCTTTAACCAGGGCTTTGTCACGAATTGTACGTAACACCTGACGTCTTGCAGCCAAGTCACCTTTTTTTGCAAAAGTAACCAAGCGTTCAACTGTAGAACGTGCTTCTTTAGCCTTTGGAGTAGTAGTTACAATACTTTTGTGGCTTAATAAAGCAATAGCTAAATTAGCAAGTGTTGCTTTTCTATGGCTTGCAGTACGTCCTAATTTTCTTCCGGATTTTAAATGTCTCATGAATACATTTCCCTAATTAAGTATATTCAGTAACTATACTATTCTTCACCTTTTTTCAAATATTTTTCAATATCCATTCCAAAATGGAGACCTTTTTCTTCCAGGATTTTGTTTAATTCAGTCAAAGATTTACGACCAAAATTTCTGAATTTGAGCATTTCCTGCTCATCACGTCTTACCAGATCTGAAATGGTTTTAATATTTGCAGCCATCAAGCAGTTATGAGAACGAACAGAGAGTTCAAGTTCATCAACGCTCATGTTCAACAATCTGCGAATACGGATTACTTCTTCATCTACTTCCGGTACTTCTTCTTCTTCAGTGTCAACATCAAAAGTGATAAATAGCTGAATATGGTCCTTGAGTATTTTACCGGCATAACTGAGGGCGTCATCAGGTGTGATACTGCCATCTGTATTAATTTCAAGAATTAATTTTTCATAATCGGTCTTTTGACCAACTCGAGTATTTTCAACTTGATAAGTCACTTGAGTGACCGGTGTAAAAATTGAATCAATTGGCACAGTACCAATGGGCATATCGGGCATTTTATTTTCTTCAGAGGGTACATAACCCCTACCACGTCCAATACGCAATTCCAATTTGAAATCAGCTTCATCATTCAAAGTAGCAATATGAAGATCAGGATTTAAAATTTCAAATTCCTGTGATCCCTGCTGAATATCAGCAGCAGTAAATTCACCGGGGCCTTTAACATCCAGAACAACTTTTTCTGGTCGTTTTTCAATCAATTTAATTTTTACCTGTTTTAAATTGAGAACAACCTCGGAAATATCTTCCTGAACGCCACCAACAGTACTGAATTCGTGTAAAATGGATTCACCATTATTATTATCGATTCGAAAACTGGTAATAGCAGTTCCTGGAATTGAGGATAGTAATACACGTCTCAGGGAATTTCCTATAGTTGTACCAAAACCCCTTTCCAGTGGTTGCACAATAAATCGGCCGTATGTATTGCTATATGTTGACTCATCCAGTTCAATGCTTTCGGGCATTTGAAAACTTGGTAAAGCCATAAATGAACTCCATTCGTTAATTTTACTTTTCTATTGAAAACGTTATTTGGAATACAACTCTACAACCAACTGTTCATTCACATTCACCGGAATACTATCACGTGTTGGAGCTTCTAAAACGGTTCCTTCCATTTTGGCTTTATCCAAAGTTAACCAGGGAACCAATTTACCATCGCGAACTCTTTTCATAGAATCATGAATCATATCAAGTTTGCGGCTTTTTTCTGCAACAGTTATTACATCTCCGGTTTGCAATTGAAAAGACGGAATATCAACCCGACGACCATTAACCAAAATATGTTTATGGCGAACAAGTTGACGTGCAGATATTCTTGATGGTGCCAAACCTAATCTATGTACTACATTGTCTAAACGACATTCGAGCATCTGTAATAGATTTTCACCGGTAATACCTTGTGCACGGTCTGCTTTTTCAAAATAATTACGGAATTGACGTTCCAGCAATCCATACATTCTTTTAATTTTTTGTTTTTCACGAAGCTGAATAGAATATTCAGATTGTTTAAAACTTCTTCTTTGTCCATGCTGTCCTGGACCATAACTTTTTTTATCAAAAGTACATTTATTAGACGAGCACTTGCTTCCTTTAAGAAAAAGCTTCATGCCTTCTCTACGACAAATTTTACAGACAGCGCCTGTATGTCTAGCCATTTATATAAACCTCCTAACAGATCAAACGGAAACGGGTTCCGCACACTTTAGAATCAAATTCAAAATTATACACGCCGACGTTTTGGGGGCCGACAACCATTGTGAGGAATAGGAGTACAATCTTTAATAGCTGTAATCTCTAATCCTGCAGCTTGCAAAGAACGAACAGCTGCTTCACGGCCTGCACCGGGTCCTTTTACTAATACTTCAACCCGTTTCAAACCCAAATCCATTGCTTCTTTTGCAGCAGACTCTGCGGCCATCTGTGCCGCAAATGGAGTACTTTTACGTGAACCTTTAAATCCAACTCGACCTGCTGTTGCCCACGAAATGACATTGCCATACTGGTCTGTCAATGTGATATTTGTATTGTTAAATGTCACTTTGATATGAGCTACACCATTGGCTTCAACTTTTTCTTTCTTTTTCGTGGTTCTTCTTCTTGGATTAGCCAATTAACACCTCTTTACATTACATTCATTTAATGGTTATAATTACTTTTTACCACCAACTGCCGATCTCTTATTACGACGGGTACGGGCATTTGTATGTGTTCGTTGTCCGCGAACCGGCAAATTACGACGATGTCTAAGACCACGATAACAGCCAATATCCATCAGTCGCTTAATATTCATATGGATTTCACTACGCAGCGCACCTTCGACCTTGTAATTGTTTTGAATTTCATCACGAATTTTTTGTACCTGATCGGGGGTTATATCACGCACACGAATATTAGGATCGATACCGGTTTTTTCCAACAACTTTTGAGATGTTGTCATACCGATACCCGTAATATAGGTCAGCGCTACTTCAATTCGTTTATCCCGGGGTAAATCAATACCAGCTATACGAGACAAGACTCACTCCTTTTTTATACTTGATTAAAAAAATTATCCTTGACGTTGTTTATGTTTCGGGTTACGGTCACAAATGACACGAATAACACCTTTACGTCTTATGATTTTACAGTGTTCACAAATTTTTTTTACCGAAGCTCTTACTTTCATGGTTTGCACCTAACTTGTATATTCCATTTACCAGCGTATTATTTGTAACGATAAATAATTCTACCACGACTTAGATCGTAAGGCGATAACTCACAAGTCACTTTATCGCCTGGCAAAATTTTAATAAAATGCATTCTCATTTTACCAGAGATATGGGCCAATACTACATGCCCATTTTCCAATTCTACTTTAAATGTAGCATTGGGTAAAGTTTCTAAAATAGTTCCATCAATTTTAATTGCTGATTCTTTAGCCATACAAAATTACCTTTATAGATCGGCGCTCAATATTTCAGCTTTACCATCATTAATCACAATATCATGTTCAAAATGTGCCGATGGTTTTCCATCTTGAGTTACAATCGTCCAGTTATCCGCTTCAGTTTGTACATCATATGTACCAACATTTACCATCGGCTCAATAGCGAATACCATTCCTGACTTTAAGCGCGGTCCCTGATTGGGTACACCATAGTTAGGTATCTGTGGTTCTTCCCACATTTCAGTACCAATTCCATGTCCAACAAGATCACGTACAACAGAGTAACCTGCTTTTTCTACATGTGCTTGAATAGCATGGCCTATATCAGAAAGACGATTTCCTTCAATAGCGGCTTCAATTCCAATGTAAAGTGATTCTTCAGTGATTTTTAACAACCGCTTTTTTTCTTCATCGATTTGCCCTACAGGGAATGTTTTAGCAGCATCTCCATAATAACCATTGAGTTCAACACCAATATCAATGCTTATTATTTCACCTTCTTTTAAAATTCGCTTGCCAGGTATTCCATGTACAACTTGATCATCGATAGAGATACAGGAACTTGCAGGAAAACCGTTGAATCCTTTAAATGCGGGTCTGGCATTTTTAGAACGGATAAAATCTTCAATTTCCTTATCCAAGTCCTCTGTTGAAACACCGGGAGTAACACGAGATTCAATCATTTTCAGAGCTTCAGCAACAATTCTGGCACTGGCTCTTAATAAATCAATTTCGCGTTTACTCCGTATATGAATCATAATTTATCTCAAATTTTCGTAAATGTCAACCAATTCAACACGTACTTTATCAACTTGTTGACTTGCATCTACAGATTTTAATTTACCCTGCTCTTCATAATATGATTTCAAAGGAGCAGTTTTTTCATGATATACAACCAAACGATTTCTAACAGTATCTTCTTTATCGTCATCACGTTGTATTACCTCACCACCACAAAATTTACACACATTATCAGCTGGTGGAGGATCAGTTATCATGTTGTAATTGTAACCACATTTATTACAAGTACGTCGGCTGGTTAATCTTTTAATGATTTCATCTTCCGGTACATCAAAATAAATAACCGCTTCAATGGGTTTTGCTTCGGTTAATAAAGCATCAAGACTTTCGGCTTGAGCAATAGTACGTGGAAAACCGTCCAGAATATAACCATTCTTACAATCATCTTGTTCCAGACGTTCTTCAATCAATCCAATTATAATTTCATCAGATACAAGACCACCAGATTCCATAATTGATTTTGCTTTTTTACCCAGTTCTGTACCATCTTTAACAGCTTGTCTCAAGATGTCTCCGGTAGAAATCTGGGGAATAGAATATTTTTCAGCTAAAACAGATGCCTGGGTTCCTTTACCGGTTCCGGGTGCACCTAAAAATATCGTTCTCATTCCAGTCATTTCCTGTTTTTTAGAATCTACGTCTACCTTTAATCTTGCCGGTTTTCATAAATCCGTCATAGTGACGCATCAACAGATGTGATTCAATCTGTTGCAGAGTATCAAGAGCTACACCAACAACGATGAGTAATGATGTACCACCGTAAAAGCTGGCAAAGTCATAATTAACATGACCAAACTTTGATACAATAGAAGGTAAAATTGCAATCAAAGCCAATGCAATAGAACCGGGCAAGGTGATTCTTGTTAAAATATGATCAATATATTCAGAAGTCTTTTTTCCAGGTCTAACACCGGGAATAAATCCTCCCTGTTTTTTCATATTATCTGCAACATCAATTGGGTTAAAAGCTATTGCAGTATAAAAATAAGTAAAGAATACAATCATCAAACCATAGATAATCCAATAAGTCCATGATTGATAATCAAACAGCATATTCATAGAAGCTACAAAGTCACTGTTTGGAAAAAATTGCATAATTGTTTGGGGTACAAACAATATTGATTGGGCGAAAATGATGGGCATAACACCGGCAGTATTCACACGAAGAGGAATATGTGTGCGTTGTCCACCATAAACTTTACGACCAACAACACGCTTTGCATATTGCACAGGTATCTTGCGGGTACCTTGAGTCAAAGCAACTGTACACCAAACTGTGATGATGAAAATGGCCCACAATACAAGTTCTGTGATTAACGGACGAGTACCGCTTGCGACAGACTGAATTTCATTAAAAATGGAATTGGGGAAACGAGCAATGATACCAATAAAGATGATCAAAGAAATACCATTTCCAATTCCACGTTCAGTAATCAATTCACCAAGCCACATGATGATTACAGTACCACTTGCAAGTGTCAACATGGTTAAAAGTCTGAAACCAAAACCTGGCATAGGAACTACCAATTGACCGGTAACAGGTGAATAACCAATAGATTCGAGGAAAACACTCACACCGAATCCCTGCATTGCAGAAATAGCAACAGTTCCATAACGGGTGAGTTGGGTAATTTTCTTACGTCCCTGTTCACCTTCTTTTTGCAATTTCTGAAAATAAGGAACAACGGCACCCAATAATTGAATAATAATGGATGCGGAAATATAGGGCATAATACCCAATGCGAAAATAGTAGCGCGTTTAAATGCACCGCCGGCAAAGAGATCGTATAAACCTAACAGCCCTCTTTGTGCCTGCTCGAAATATTCTAATAATGCAGGTGCATTGATACCGGGTACCGGAATATGACCACCAACACGATAAACTACAAGGATAATGGCAGTAAACAGGATCTTTTTGCGCAGTTCCGGAATCTTGAAAATGTTTTTAACATTTTCCATCATAATTCTGTAGCCCTCCCGCCAGCAGCTTCAATTTTTTCCTTTGCAGATTTGCTAAAAGCGTTGGCGGTGACAGAGATCTTGCCTGTCAATTCACCATCGCCTAATACTTTAACAGGAACATCAATTTTACGAATCAATCCATTTTCCAACAAAATTTCAGGAGTGATTTCTTCAGCTTGAATCTTGATCAAATCAGCAAGATTAACGATTTGCACATCTTTCCGGGTGAAACTGTAAAAACCACGTTTCGGTAAACGACGCATGATAGGCATTTGACCACCTTCAAACCATAAACGTCTTTTAGAGCCGGAACGGGACCGCTGACCATTATGACCACGACAAGAAGTTTTACCGTGAGCGCCACCTCGGCCTACGCGTTTTCTATTTTTTCTTGAACCCGGGGCATATGTTAAAGTTGATAAATCCATTTTCGCGCTAGTCCTTTATACAAATTGATAATTTATACTTCTTCTACCTGAACAAGATGCGAAATACGGTTCACCATTCCACGAATAACGGGTGAATCATCATGTTCAACAGTTTTATTTACCTTACTTAGGCCAAGAGCAATAGCTGTATCTTTTTGCTTTTTCAGTCGGCCAATGGTACTGCGTACCAAAGTAATTTTAATTCTTTTTGTTTTTTTTGCCATCTTGGTTTTTCCCAAAAATTAAATCTTATTCACTCTCTTCAACCGGCTGTACTTTAGGTACGGTATTGAAAACACGCATAACAGTCATATTGCGTTTTCTAGCAATGGATTGTACATCCATTAATGATTCCAGGGCATTCATTGTTGCTTTAACAACATTATGTGGATTAGCAGAACCACGGCTTTTTGTTAAAACATCTTTAACACCAACAGCTTCCATAATTGCACGTACAGGACCACCAGCAATTACACCTGTACCAGGAGAAGCTGGTTTTAAAAATACTTTACCTGCACCGTATTTGCCTTCAATTTCATGAGTTATAGTACCATTAATCAAGGGAACTGATTTCAGGTTCTTTTTGGCAGCTTCAACACCTTTAGAAATACAGTCGGTAACCTCGTTGGCTTTACCTAACCCAATTCCTACATGTCCATTGCCATCACCAACAACAACAATAGCGTTAAAACTGAAGCGTCGACCACCCTTGACTACTTTGGCAACACGGTTAACATGAACAACCTTTTCAGTCAAATCCAATTCGTTGGGATTTATTTTTTCCACGCGATTTTTCATTTTACACCTTGAATTTCAATTATCTTAAAATTTCAATCCGCCTTCTCTTGCACCATCTGCAAAAGCTTTAACACGGCCATGGTAAATATATCCGGCACGATCAAAAACAACCGTAGACAGTTTTTTCTGAACTGCCTGTTCAGCCAAATATTTACCTACAATTTGAGCAACTTCAGTTTTACTTTTAGCTTTTTGAACATCTGCAGCAATTTCTTTTGATTGACTGGAAGCAGAAATCAAAGTGCTACGACTTACATCATCAATGATCTGACCATAAATCTGCTTATTACTACGAAAAACCACCAGTCTTGGTTTTTCAGCTGTTCCGCTCAAATTTTTGCGGATGTGTTTGCGGCGACGTTCACGAGCCAATTTCTTTATACTAGTATTATTTGCCATTTTCTTATCTCTGATTAATAATTATCTGGTTATTATACGTTTATTTTGCTGTCTTACCAGCTTTTTTACGTACAACTTCATTCGCATATCTTACACCTTTACCTTTATAAGGTTCGGGTGGTCTGAAAGACCGAATCTTTGCAGCAACCTGGCCAACCAGTTCTTTCTTAATCCCTTTGACAATAATCGTATTGTTTCCTTTTCCTTCAACAGCAATTTCAATGTTTTCAGGGGGTACAAATATGATCTGGTGAGAAAAACCAAGAGAAAGAATAAGTTTGGTGTCTTTCATCTCTGCACGGTATCCCACGCCAACTATTTCCAGGCGCTTTTCAAAACCGGTTTTCACACCTTCAACAATATTACTAACCAAAGAGCGTGAAAGTCCATGTAATTCGCGATGAATTTTTCCGTCGGACGGACGCTTGACAGCAATTTGACCGTCTTCAAATGAAATTATCATTTCCGGATGGACATCAACAGACAACTCGCCCTTTGGGCCCTTTGCTGTGATAGCGTTTCCCGTGATTGTAACATTCACATCTTCGGGAACTATTATTGGAAGTTTTCCAATTCGTGACACAATAATCTCCTAATTAGCGTTTTACCAAACGTAACATAAAATTTCACCGCCAATACCCTTTTTACGGGCTTCCTGGCCGGTCATTACACCATGAGAAGTCGTCATGATGGCTACACCAAGGTTATTAAATACACGTGGCACTCTATCTTTACCAACATATCTTCTATAACCAGGCTTACTGATTCGCTTCAAACCCGAGATAATGGGCTCATTACTTTCATTATATCTCAAATAAATGCGAATTAAGGACTGTTTACCATCTTCAATAATCAAATGATTCTTTATATAGGCTTCTTCTTGTAATATTTTTGTTATTTGTTTTTTCAAGCTCGAAGCCGGAATATCGACTTTACGATGTTTAGCCCTACTCGCATTTCTGATTCTTGTCAGATAATCAGCGATGGGATCAGTTTTAGACATTTAAGTTCTCCCTAACAACCCTTAATCGTAAACAATTACTAATGGATTTAATTATTAATTACCAACTTGCTTTGATAACGCCAGGAATCTTTCCTTCCAGGGCTAAATCGCGCAAACATAAACGACATACACCAAACTTGCGGTAATATGCCCGAGGACGACCGCATCTGGAACAGCGATTGTATTTCCTGACTTTAAATTTAGGCTCATTATTTGCCTTAACGATCAATGCTTTCTTTGCCAAGATAACTCCTCACCTTTTAAGACTTTTTAACAAACGGCATTCCAAAAGCACTCAACAATTCGAATGCTTCTTCATCTGTTTTGGCCGTTGTAACGATGGTAATATTAAATCCGCGAATTTTATCAATTTTATCATAATCAATTTCAGGGAACACCAATTGTTCCTTTACTGACATGTTATAATTACCGCGTCCATCGAATTTTACCGGCAATCCCCGAAAATCACGTACACGAGGAATAGCGACAGAAATTAAACGGTCCAAGAATTCATACATATGATTACGTCTCAGTGTTACACTGCAGCCTACCGGCATGCCCTGGCGTAATTTAAAATTTGATATGGATTTCTTGGCACGACGAATTACTGGTTTTTGACCTGCAATTTTGATCAAGTCTTCCATTGCAGTATCAACATTTTTTGCACTTTCGGTACCTTCGCCTACACCCATATTGAGTACTATTTTTTCAAGTTTAGGAATTTCCATAACATTGCCGTACTCGAACTTTTTTTGCATCTGAGCTGCAATTTGGTTCTTATAGACGTCGATTAACCTTGGTTTGTAATCTTGTTTTGCCATTATTATTATTCCACCAATTTTGACCTAAACGATCATTTCACCACTTTTTTTGCAAATGCGTACACGCTTGTTTTTTTTGCGTGACTCATCAAATATCTCATTTGAACCCAACCGTGTTGGTACACCGGTTTTGGGGCAAAGAACCATTACGTTTGACACATGAATAGGTGCTTCTTTTTCAACAATGCCACCCTGAGGGTTCTGTTGTGAAGGTCTTGTATGTTTCTTTATGAAATTAACACCTTCAACAATTATTCTATTGGACTCTGGGTAAACTTTGAGAACTTTACCTTTAGTTCCCTTTTGTTCTCCAGCTATTACCAATACTTGATCGTTTTTTCTTACACGCATGATATTATCCGATTATTTGATAAATTATTCAAATTACAATACTTCTGGTGCCAACGATACGATTTTCATGAATTCTTTTTCACGCAATTCACGAGCAACTGGTCCAAAGATACGACTACCTCTGGGTTCCAAAGCATCATTGATCAATACTGCTGCATTTTCATCAAACCTGATATAAGAACCATCTTTACGGCGATTTTCTTTCTTGGTACGAACAATAACCGCTTTACTTTTATCACCTTTTTTAACGGTTCCGTTAGGCATTGCCTGTTTGACAGATACGATGATTACATCGCCTACTGTTGCATAGCGTCTTTTACTGCCACCCAAAACCTTGATGCACATAACTTTTTTAGCACCAGTATTGTCTGCGACATTGAGTTTGCTATATTCTTGAATCATTGTTGCAATCCTTCTCTACGCGGTTTAGCTTAAATTCAATTATTTGGCACGTTCAACGATTTCAACTAACCGCCAACGTTTTCTTTTGCTTAAAGGACGAGTTTCCATCAAACGGACGGTATCACCAATATGGCTTTCGTTGTTTTCATCATGAGCCATAAATTTAGAAGTTTTCTTTACAAATTTCTTGTAAAGTGGATGCATAATGTTGCGCTCAACAACAATAACCCGGCTTTTGTCCATCTTATCAGAGGCAACAACACCAACAATAGACTTTCTAAAATTTCTTTCTTCCACTTAAATTCTCCAAGCCAAATTTATTTTAACGGCTTAATTATTTGAACTTTCAGTAATTAAAGTCTTGATACGTGCAATTTCTTTACGTTTATATCTAATCAACAGTGGATTATCAAGCTGATGGGTAGAATGTTGAAAACGCAGGTTTTCCATTTCTTCCATCGCATCTTCCAACTGAATTTTTAAATCTTCAGCAGATAATTGCCGCAATTCATCAATTTTCATTGCATTATTCTCCAGTCTCTGCAACCATGACAAATTTTGTTTTTACGGGGAGCTTGTGCGCTGCTAAACGCAGTGCTTCACGTGCCTGTTCTTCAGACACACCATCAAGCTCAAACATAATACGTCCAGGTTTTACATTGGCTACCCAATATTCCGGTGCACCTTTACCTTTACCCATACGAGTTTCTGCAGGTTTTTTGGTAATAGGTTTGTCAGGGAATATTCTTATCCATACTTTACCAGTACGTTTTACATAACGAGTCATCGCAATACGAGCAGCTTCAATCTGACGGGCTGTGATCCAGTGTGGTTCCATTGCTTTCAGACCATATTTTCCGAAAGAAATCTGAGAACCACGGATAGCCTTACCCTTACGATTTCCGCGATGAACTTTTCTATATTTGATTCTTTTTGGCATTAACATTGGATTATCGCTCCATTAAAATCATTCGGATACATCACCAATTACTTCACCTTTGCAAATCCACACTTTAACACCAATGGCGCCATAAGTTGTATGTGCGGTTGTACGTGCAAAGTCTATATCTGCACGTAGAGTGTGCAAAGGAATACGGCCGTTTTTATATTGTTCGGTACGTGCCATTTCTGCACCACCAAGTCGACCTGAGCAACAAATACGGATACCTTCAGCACCCATTCGCATTGCTGACATGATGGCTTTTTTCATAGCACGGCGAAAAGATATTTTACCGGCCAATTGATTTGCAATATTTGTAGCCACCAAATAAGCATCTAATTCAGGACGTTTAATTTCATTGATATTAATTTGAACATCCATACCGGTTACACGCTGTAACTCTTCTTTCAGCTTGTCCACTTCTGCACCTTTACGTCCAATAACAATACCAGGACGTGCAGTATGGATGGTCAATGTAATTTGCTTTGCCGTACGTTCAACTTCAATCTTGGAAACACTTGCCCGTTGCAATCTATTTTGAACGTAGCGTCTCAACATCAAGTCTTCACTTAATTTGTGGGCAAAATTCTTTTCATCGAACCACTTGGAATCCCAGGTGCGGATAACTCCAAGTCTGAAACCGACTGGGTTAGTTTTTTGTCCCAAATGTATCTCCTTATCTCTTAATTTACTTATTCTTGTTCGGCTACAACAACTGTAATATGACTGGTGCGCTTACGGATACGTGACGCGCGACCCATTGATGCGGCGCGGAAACGTTTTAACTGAAAACCACCATCTACCTTGAGTTCTTTAATATAAAGATCTTCAGGCGAAATTTTGGCATCCTGGTTGTTTACCAGATTTGCCACTGCTGATCGAACTGCTTTTTCAAGCGGTTCTGAAGCGGCGGTATCATTGAAATGCAGAATATTGATTGCTTCATTAACAACCTTTCCGCGTATCAATTTGGCTACGCGCCGAACCTTGAATGGTGACATGCGAACCCATTTCGCAATCGCCTTTGCTTCCATTGAATATCTCCAAAAGCTTTACGTATTAACGACTAATGCTTTGATTTTTCTGCTTTTTTATTTACATGTCCTCTATATGTACGGGTCGGAGCAAATTCGCCCAATTTATGACCTACCATATTTTCGGAAATATATACAGGAATAAATTTATTCCCGTTATGAACCGCAAGAGTATGTCCTATAAATTCCGGCGGAATTGTTGAACGTCTTGCCCATGTTTTAATTACTTTTTTCTGATTAGACGAATTCATTGATTCAATTTTGATCAAGAGTTTTTCGTCTATGTAAGGGCCTTTTTTAAGAGAACGTGCCATCTGGATTTCCTGTTATTTACGTCGTTTAACTATAAATTTATCAGATTGTTTAGCTTTACGGGTTTTGTAACCTTTGGTCGGTTTACCCCATGGGGTACACGGGTGACGACCTCCAGAAGAACGCCCTTCACCACCACCCATTGGGTGATCTACCGGGTTCATAGCTACACCACGAACCTTGGGACGTTTTCCCATCCAACGTGAACGACCAGCTTTACCAATACTGATGTTCATATGGTCAGTATTGCCAACCTGACCGATGGTTGCCATACATTCCAGCCTAACCATTCTTACTTCACTTGAGGGCATTTTCAATAATGCATAATTACCCTCTTTTGCTACTAGTTGAGCATAAGCGCCAGCACCGCGTGCAATTTGACCACCTTTACCTTTTTTCAATTCAATATTATGAATTGTAGTACCCATCGGGATCTTGGCAAGTGGCATAGCGTTACCAACACGAATTTCTGAATTTTCACCAGACATAATCTGATCGTCAACTTTTAAACCAACAGGTGCAAGAATATATCTTTTCTCACCATCTGCATAGTTTAACAATGCTATAAAAGCACTGCGATTTGGGTCGTATTGGATTGCAGCAACTTTTGCGGGAATATCTAATTTATCTCTTTTAAAATCGATAATTCGATATTGACGTTTATGGCCGCCTCCACGACGTCTAGATGTTACACGTCCGTTATTATTACGACCACCGGTTTTTCTAACCGGGGCCAATAACGACCGTACAGTTTCAGTGCTGGTAATTTCATCAAATGAATTTACCGTTTTGAATCGCTGTCCGGGTGTAACAGGTTTATATGTTTTTAAAGCCATTTAAATACTCTCCCAATTCAGCAAATCAGCTTGTTGTACCTTCAAAGAAATCAATAGAGTCACCACTCCGCAAAGTAACAATAGCTTTTTTCCAGTTCGGGCGATTACCTCTGGTAATTCCTCTACGTGTATTCATTTTTTTTGATTTGCCTTTAACAAAAACTGTACACACTGAATCTACTGTTACATCAAACTTTTTCTGAACTGCCTGTTTAATTTCAATTTTATTTGCGCTACTGTTAACAACAAACGCATATTTGCCCTGGTCTTCTTGCAACCTTAACATTTTTTCTGTTAAAATGGGCTTTATCAAAATTTCTTGATCTTTTCTCATGATAACAACGTACCTTCCAGTTTTTCGATTGCACTTTCCATTACAAGTAACGCTTTGCAATCCAATAAATCATAAGTCGATGCATCTTTGGCAGTTAAAACACGAAGATTTTGGATATTACGACTTGCCAACAAAATGTCAGAATTATATTCCGGTAACAGAACAAGAGTTTTTGTACTCTCTAAACCAAAACCGGTAAGAACTTTAAACATTTCTTTGGTTTTTACTACATCGAGATTAAAATCTTCAATTACGCGGAATTGATCATCTCTGTTCTTGCCTGAGAGTACTGATATTCTGGCAAGTTTTTTCACCTTACGCGGTAAACGAAATACATAAGGATGTGGCTGAGGACCATGTACCGTACCGCCACCACGCCAAATTGGAGAGCGGGACGTACCGGCACGTGCTGTACCTCTACCTTTTTGCTTCCAAGGTTTACGACCACCACCGGAAACAAGTCCGCGAGTTTTGGTAGCATGCGTACCTTGTCGATTGTTCGTCATATAAGACTTAACATCAAGGTAAATCGCATGATCGTTAATTTCAGCATTAAAGATTATATCTGAAACCTCAATTTTTCTGCCGGTAGCACTGCCGTCTTTTGTGTAAACTTCAAGTTCCATTATCTTTACTTTCTAATTAATACAATTCCCTTATTTGCACCAGGAACGGCTCCTTTAACGATAAGCAAATTATTATCAAGATCTACTTTTAAAATAGTAAGACCCAATGTAGAAACTTGCTTACCACCCATACGGCCGGCCATTCGTATACCTTTGAATACCTTTGACGGATAAGATGATTGGCCAATTGAACCAGGAGCACGCCAACGATCACTTTGTCCGTGTGTTTGCTCACCACCACCAAAGTTGTGGCGTTTCATAACACCGGCAAAACCTTTACCTTTACTTAAACCAGTAACAGTTACTACATCACCTTCTTGGAAAGTATCTACTGTAATAGCGTCGCCCGGTTTTAAAGGTTCTTCACTATAAAAGTCTCTAATCTCTTTCAAGATCTTTGCAGGTTTAACACCGGCTTTTGCAAAGTGACCTTTTACCGGTTTGGTAACATTTTTCTCTTTTTTTTCACCAAAGCCCAACTGTACAGAGTTGTATCCGTCAGTTTCTTTGGTCTTTACCTGTGTTACATAACAGGGACCCGCTTCAATTACTGTAGCAGCATTTGAGTTGCCTTTTTCATCAAAGTACCGGGTCATTCCGATTTTTTTACCAATTATCGCTTGCATGGATATTCCGAAATAATAGTTAAGCTTTCAATTACAGGTCAAATTTACGTTGATTAATTTGATCACACTTTAATTTCTACATCTACGCCGGCAGGTAACTCCAGCTTCATCAGTGCATCCACTGTCTTGGGAGATGAATTTAAAATATCTACAAGACGTTTGTGGATACGGGTTTCAAACTGCTCACGTGATTTTTTATCAACATGAGGTGAACGCAAAACAGTATATACTGACCGACAAGTAGGCAGTGGAATAGGACCAGAAATCATAGCACCTGTCTGTTTTGCAGTTTTGATGATTTTCTCTGTAGACTTGTCAATCAAACGATGATCGTATGCTTTTAATTTTATGCGAATTTTTTGACCCGCCATTTATTTATCTCCAAATCTCATAGTTTCAAAATAACTATTCATTATTCAATAATTTTAGTTACAACACCGGCACCTACTGTGCGGCCACCTTCACGGATAGCAAAACGCAATCCTTCTTCCATAGCGATATCGGTGATCAATTCACCTGTAATAGTTACATTATCGCCAGGCATTACCATTTCAGTTCCTTCAGGAAGTTCTACTGCACCAGTTACATCAGTGGTACGGAAATAGAACTGGGGACGGTATCCATTAAAGAATGGTGTGTGACGTCCACCCTCTTCTTTACTCAGTACGTAAACCTCGCCCTGAAATTTTCTGTGAGGTGTAATTGAGCCTGGTTTCGCGATTACCATACCGCGAACGATCTCTTCTTTATCAACACCACGAAGCAACAGACCTGCATTATCACCAGCTTCACCCTGATCCAAAAGCTTACGGAACATTTCAACGCCAGTACATACTGTCTTTTTCTTCAAACCAAGACCAATGATCTCTACTTCTTCCTGTACTTTAACAATACCGCGTTCAATACGACCGGTTGCTACAGTTCCACGACCAGTAATTGAGAATACATCTTCTACCGGCATCAGGAAGGGCTTATCAATATCACGTTCCGGTTCTGGAATATAAGTATCAACTGCATCCATCAAGTCAAGAATCGGTTGAATCTTTGCATCATCTTCCGGATTCTCAAGAGCCTGCAATGCACTACCAGTTATTACTGGAATGTCATCGCCTGGGAATTCGTACTGGCTCAACAATTCACGTACTTCAAGCTCTACAAGCTCAAGCAACTCAGGATCATCTACCTGATCTGCCTTGTTCAAAAATACTACCAAATAAGGTACGTTTACCTGACGGGCAAGCAATACGTGCTCACGAGTCTGAGGCATGGGGCCGTCTGCCGCGCTCACTACCAGTATTGCTCCATCCATCTGCGCTGCACCGGTTACCATATTCTTTACATAGTCAGCGTGACCCGGACAGTCTACGTGGGCATAATGACGATTTTTACTCTCATATTCAGCATGATGCACATTAATCGTTAAACCACGTGCCTTTTCTTCCGGCGCATTGTCAATTTCATCATAGGATCTAGCCTGGGCCAGTCCCTGACGGCTCAATGTCTGAGTAATCGCTGCCGTCAAAGTGGTCTTTCCATGATCTACGTGACCAATTGTACCAATATTCACATGAGGCTTTGTTCGCTCAAACTTTTCCTTTGCCATGACAAATTCTCCTTAAATTTGTATTTTATAATAAATTTTTATCTATAATCAAGCCGCAAGCCCCATTTTCTCGAGAAGCTTTTTGGCAACCTCTTCACTAACTTTAATATAATTTGAAAATTGCATTGTAAAATATGCACGTCCTTGAGACATGTTCCTAAGGGCAGTTGCATACCCAAACATTTCCGCCAAAGGTACAATTGCATCAATTACCTGGGCTCCGTGTCTTTTTTCATGTCCCTCAATCTTTGCTCTTCTCACACCAAGGTCACCTAAAATAGTTCCAAAATATTCTTCAGGTGTTACAACCTCGAGACTCATCATTGGTTCCATTAAAATGGATTTTCCATTTCGAACCGCATCCTGCAATGCCATTGATCCTGCGATCTTGAATGACAATTCGGAAGAGTCAACATCGTGAAAAGAACCATCAATCAATGAAGCTTTTATATCAATCACAGGATAACCTGCAATAACACCACTCACCATTGATTCTTTAATTCCATCAGAAACCGGTTTTATAAATTCTTTGGGTATATCACCACCGGTAATTTTATTTTCAAACTGAAAATGAACACCCGGTTCGGTTGGCTCAAATTCAACTACAATATGAGCAAATTGTCCCTTACCACCGGTCTGTCGTGCAAACTTGATCTCGCTCACAACAGTCTTGGTTATTGTCTCACGATAAGCAACCTGCGTTTTACCAACATTCGCCTGAACTTTAAATTCACGAAACAATCTGTCTGTTAAAATTTCAAGATGAAGCTCACCCATTCCCGAAATAACCATTTGACCAGTTTCAGGATCAGTCTTAAATTCAAAAGTAGGGTCTTCTTCAGCAAGCATATTCAAAGAATTAATCAATTTTTCTTCATCAGCTTTTGACTTGGGTTCAATTGCAACCGAAATAACAGGAACTGGGAAACTCATTCTCTCTAGAGAAATAGGATTTTTTATATCACAAAGCGTATCACCTGTTTTTGTTTCTCTTAGTCCTACTATGGCTACAATTTCACCAGCCGAAACTTTTTGAACATCTTGCCGCTTATTGGAAGACATGACAAGTATTCGTCCGATTCTTTCTTTTTTTTCAGATTCAGTATTTAAAGCAACTTTACCTGCCTCAATACTTCCAGAATAAACACGAATAAAAGTCAACCGTCCTACATATGGATCAGTTGCAATCTTGAATGCGAGTGCAGCAAAAGGTTCCTCTTCGTCTGAATGCCTCTCTTCTTCTTTGTTAGTATAGGGGTTAACACCAATTATACTAGGAACATCCAATGGGCTGGGTAAAAAGTTTACAATTGCATCCAATAAATGCTGTACACCTTTATTTTTAACTGATGAACCACATAATACAGGAACACCTTTATAACCCAATGTTATTTTTCGAAGAGCAGTTAAAATTTCACTTTCCTGAATTTCATCGCCAGACAAATATTTTTCCATGATACTATCATCATAATCAGCAAGCGATTCAATCATCAAAGTTCGAAATTCTTCAGCGGTTTCCATCATGTCGGCAGGAATTTCAACTTCATCCCAACTGGAACCAAACGAAGCCTCATCATATGCCACTGCTTTCATTCGTACAAGATCAATAATACCTTTAAATTCACTTTCAGCACCAATTGGTAATTGTATCACAATAGGTTCGGCTGATAATCTGCTTTTCATCATTTCAATAACATTGAAAAAATCAGCACCAACACGATCCATCTTGTTAACATAAGCAATTCGAGGAATCTTGTACTTGTTAGCTTGCAACCAAACAGTTTCTGATTGGGGTTCAACGCCACCGACAGCACAAAAAATTGCGACGGCACCGTCAAGTATTCTCAAAGAACGTTCAACTTCAGCAGTAAAATCGACATGTCCTGGCGTGTCAATAATGTTAATTTGATGTTTTTTCCAGCTACAAGAGATAGCCGCAGAGGTAATTGTAATACCTCTTTCTTTTTCCTGCTGCATCCAATCCATCGTTGCAGCACCATCATCAACTTCACCAATTCTATGAACTTTGCCAGTATAGTATAAAATCCGTTCAGTGGTTGTGGTTTTTCCCGCATCAATATGGGCCATAATGCCAATATTACGGAAATTTTCTAACGTTTTACCTTTAGACATAAAAAAACCACAATCTTTAAATATAGGTTAAACTAACCTCAGATGCCAATAGCTAACAAAAACATGACGTAGCAAATTGTCACCTGAATTTAAAGAATGTGGTAACATTCTACACAGGGAAAACAACCTTACGCCAAGTCTCTGCAACTACTTTCCAGTCCTGAATAATTCCATAATCGTAAAGCACTTGGATTGGAGTTGGACTGCAAGACCGGCAAATCTATACTCGATCAAACTACCATTTAAAATGAGCAAAAGCTCTATTAGCTTCGGCCATCTTGTGCGTATCTTCACGCTTTTTAATAGATGCGCCTTCACCTTTATAAGCTAAAAACAATTCATTAGCTAACTTTTCAGCCATTGTTTTTTCTGAACGGCTGCTTGAATAATTAATTAGCCAACGGATGGCAAGCGCTTGACGTCTGTCAGCGCGAATTTCTACAGGAACCTGATAGGTCGCACCACCAACGCGGCGGGAACGAACTTCAAGTATAGGTTTTACATTCTCTACTGCTTTTTCAAAAACAGCGAGACCATCTGCATTGCTCTTTTCAGCAACAATGTCAACCGCATTGTAAAAAATCTTTTCTGCTACACTGCGTTTACCGCCTTTTAACAATCCATTAATAAACTTTGTTACAAGAATATTATTGAATTTTGGATCTGGCAATACTTTTCTTTTTGCAGCTTTTTTTCTTCTAGACATTCAGCAAACTCTATTTTAATTACTTTTTAACCTTTGTACCGTATTTGGATCGACTTTGCTTGCGATCCTGTACACCACTGGTATCCAGCACACCACGAATTATATGATACCTTACACCTGGCAAATCCTTAACACGTCCACCGCGGATCATCACAATAGAGTGTTCTTGCAAATTGTGACCTTCACCAGGAATATAAGCGGTTACCTCAAAACCATTGGTCAAGCGAACACGCGCAACCTTACGAAGTGCAGAGTTTGGTTTCTTGGGTGTTGTAGTATAAACACGAGTACAAACTCCACGTCGTTGCGGAGAACCAGTCAACGCAGGAGAAGTACCTTTTTTAACGATCTTTTTTCTACCGTTTCTTACCAGTTGATTTAGAGTTGGCAAAAAAACCTCCTATAAAACGTCATAGCTAAAAAATATAATAATTTAATTTTCAAAAATCAAGTCTTTTTTTATTCCTCAGAGACTTTTTCTTCCAATTCCATAACATCTAATGAATCCGGAAGTTCTAATTCAGGACCAATTACCCGAATGTTGTGGAATTCATCAATACCTGTACCAGCAGGTATCAGATGTCCCATAACTACATTCTCTTTCAGTCCATTCAAGCTATCGATCTTTCCTTCAACTGAAGCATCCGTTAATACACGGGTTGTTTCCTGGAAGGATGCTGCTGAAATAAAGCTTTCGGTAGTCAAAGATGCTTTTGTAATACCTAACAACAGAGGTTGGAATGTTGCAGGCTGAGTTGGACGCGCCTGCGGAACAGCCTTTTCTGCTGCCTGGAACTTTGTAACCGTATCTTTAAATTCATCAACTTTAACCAATTCTCCTTCAGAGAACTTTGAATCACCAGGTTCAGTGATTACTACATGGTTACGAATATATTCATTCGTTTTCAGGAATACCAGACGATCAACCTGATCTCCCTCGAGATACATGGTATCACCAGCATCTTCAACTTTAACCTTTTGCAACATCTGGCGTACAATAACCTCAATATGCTTATCATTGATACGCACACCCTGCAGACGATAAACTTCCTGGATTTCATTTACAAGGTACTCTTGCACCTTGTTTGAACCCATAATGGCGAGAATATCGTGAGGAGCAATAGAACCTTCGGAAAGCTTTTCACCAGCATGTACAAAATCGCCATCATGAACCAGTACGTGTTTACCGTAAGGAATGAGATAGATCTTTTCTTCATGCCCATCTTCAGAGGTTACAATCACTTTACGAACACCGCGTTTCATATCGCCAAAGCGAACAATACCATCAATTTCACTTACAACTGCGGGTTCTTTGGGTTTACGTGCTTCAAACAGTTCAGCAACTCTTGGCAAACCACCGGTAATATCTCGGGTTTTAGAAATTTCACGTGGTATTTTGACCAGACTGTCACCAGCATCCACCACATCACCGTTATCAACCTGCAAGAAAGATCCTGTAGGAATTACAAATGATGATAATTCTGCACCGTCTCCATCAACAACCAGAACAGTAGGACTCAGGTTACGGCTTCGGGTTTCAATAATAACACGCTGCTTCATTCCGGTAGTTTCATCAAGCTCTTCGCGGAATGTTACATTTTCAAGTAAATCTTTAAACTTGACAGTACCTGCATAGTTGGTCAAAATAGATGCAGCATAAGGATCCCATTTAAAGATCACACTACCTTTATCTACCTTGTCACCATTTTCAACAAGCAGTGTAGCACCATATGGAACGGTAAGTCTTTCAAGAACACGGTTATCATCATCCATGATCTTGATTCTGCCATTACGTCCAAGAGTGATTAGATCACCATCTTCACGCTGAACAGTCTTTAATCCATCCCATTCAACCGTACCAGATGTTTTGGTTGCTACTTGAGATTGTGCAGCAATACGTGATGCCGTACCACCAATGTGGAAAGTACGAAGTGTAAGCTGTGTACCCGGTTCACCAATTGATTGAGCAGCCATAACACCCACTGTTTCACCAATAGAAACCATTTTGCCATTGGCAAGGTTACGTCCATAACACTTGCCACAAACACCGCGGTCCGCTTCACAAGTCAACACTGAACGAATCATTACATTTTCAATGCCAGATTCTACAATTTTTTCAGCATCGGCTTCGGTAATAAGACTACCTACTTCAATAATAACATCACCAGATTCAGGATCAAAAACATCTTCAGCAACAACACGACCCGTTATACGGTCCTGCATTGTTTCAATAATTTCTTCACCTTCCTTCAAGTCTCCTACACGTAATCCCAAAATAGTACCACAGTCAACCATGGTAATAATTACATCCTGGGCAACGTCAACAAGACGACGAGTAAGATAACCCGCATCAGCAGTTTTAAGAGCGGTATCAGCCAAACCTTTACGAGCACCGTGAGTAGAGATAAAGTATTCGAGTACTGTCAATCCTTCTCTAAAGTTCGCGGTAATAGGACTTTCAATAATTTCGCCCATCTGACCGGTCATCTTTTTCTGTGGTTTAGCCATTAACCCACGCATACCAGCAAGCTGACGAATCTGTTCTTTTGAACCACGGGCACCAGAGTCGGCCATCATATAAATTGGATTAAATCCATCACGGTCGTTTCTCAGGCGTACAAACATTCGTTCAGCAACATCACTCGTAGTATGTGTCCAGATATCGATAATCTGGTTGTAACGTTCACCATCAGTGATGATACCACGTTCATATCGTTTTTGAATAGCTTCAACATTGCCAAAAGCTTTATCTAACAGCTGATCTTTTTCATCAGGCACAATTACATCAAAGATACCAATACTAGAACCAGATTTCATAGCAAAAGTAAAACCAAGTTCTTTAATATCATCCAGCAGTACAGCTGTATGATAGTTGCCCAATTGCGTATAAGCACGAGCAATCAAAGCTTCAGTAGCTTTTTTAGTCAAAAGTTCATTAACAAATCTGAGATCTTTTGGTAAAATATCATTCAAAATCACACGACCAACAGTCGTATTGATCATTTTACCATTTATTCTAACCTTAATATTAGCATGTAAATCAACACGTTTGTCGTTATAGGCAATAACCACTTCTTCTGTGGAAGAAAATTCTTTATCTTCACCGATTGCGCCTTTACGACGTTTGGTTAAATAATAGATGCCTAAAACAATATCCTGACTTGGAATAGCCAGCGGTCTACCGTTAGCAGGAGAAAGAATATTGTGACTTGAAAGCATCAATATCTTTGTTTCAATCTGAGCGAAAAATGATAAAGGTACATGAACAGCCATCTGGTCACCATCAAAGTCAGCATTAAATGCTGAACATACTAATGGATGCAACTGAATCGCTTTACCTTCAATCAATACAGGTTGAAATGCTTGAATACCTAACCTATGCAGGGTCGGGGCGCGGTTCAACATGATTGGATGATCATCAATGATCTCTTCAAGAATGTCCCAAACTTCAGCACCTCTACGCTCAACCTGTTTTTTAGCGCTTTTTACGGTTTTCACCAATCCACGCTCAACAAGTTTACGTATTACAAAGGGCTTGAAAAGTTCCAAGGCCATTTCTTTTGGCAAACCACATTGATGAAGCTTGAGCTCAGGACCTACAACAATTACTGAACGACCTGAATAATCAATACGTTTACCTAAAAGGTTCTGACGAAATCTTCCCTGTTTTCCGCGAAGCATATCAGACAGACTCTTTAATGCACGGTTACCATCACTGCGAACTGCAGCAGACTTACGTCCATTGTCGAACAAGGAATCAACTGCTTCCTGAAGCATTCTCTTTTCATTGCGGAGGATAACTTCAGGTGCTTTGATTTCAAGTAATTTTTTCAAACGATTATTACGGATAATTACACGACGATACAAATCGTTCAAATCAGAAGTTGCAAAACGACCGCCTTCAAGAGGTACTAGTGGACGCAATTCTGGTGGAATAACCGGAATTATTGTCATAATCATCCATTCAGGACGATTTTCACGGTCTTTATTTGCACGTCTAAAAGCTTCAACAACTTTGAGTCGTTTCAAAGCATCAGCCTTACGTTGCAATGAAGTTTCATTGTTAACCGCATGACGTAATACTTTGGATAATTTATCAACATTTACCTGTTTTAACAATTCAAGAACTGCTTGTCCACCCATTTCAGCGCGGAAACGCTCTTCATTGGGTAACTCGGCTTCAGTTTCCTGGACCTGTTCGAGAATTTTCAGGTATTCATCTTCATTGATCAAATCTTTTTCTGCAAGTCCACTTGTTCCCGGATTAATAACAACATATGATTCATAATAAATCACACGTTCCAGGTTTTTCATGCTCATACCAAGAACATAACCGATCTTGGATGGCAGAGACTTCCAGTACCAAATATGAACTACCGGAACAGCAAGGCGAATATGCCCCATTCTTTCACGGCGTACACTCTTTGTTGTAACTTCAACACCACAACGGTCACAAACAATACCTTTATAACGAATACGTTTGTATTTTCCGCAATGACATTCATAATCACGAACCGGTCCAAAAATCTTTTCACAAAACAAACCATCTTTTTCAGGTTTGAATGAACGATAATTTATTGTTTCCGGTTTGGTTACTTCTCCATGGGAACGTTCCAGAATTTTGTCTGGGGACGATAATCCCACATAAATAGCGTTAAATTTTGTACTTTTAGTCGGAGTTTCTTGTCCGATCATATATGTCAAAATTCACCTCCAAACTCTATTGTTGAGCCTGGTATACCTTTGCAGGCAATTCGGCATTTTCTACTTTATTATGATTGTGTACCAACTGTTTTCGGTTTTTGTTTTTCATTAAGCAGTTGTACATCCAATCCCAATCCCTGCAATTCACGAATCAATACATTAAATGATTCAGGTAAACCAGGTTCAGGAATATTTTCACCTTTAACAATGGCTTCATAAGTTTTGGAACGTCCACGAACATCATCACTCTTGACAGTCAAGATTTCTTGTAATGTGTATGCAGCTCCATAAGCTTCGAGCGCCCAGACTTCCATTTCTCCAAAACGTTGACCACCAAATTGAGCCTTACCACCAAGAGGTTGTTGTGTAATCAAAGAGTACGGTCCAATAGAACGGGCATGGATCTTGTCTTCAACCAAGTGAGAAAGTTTCAGCATATAAATCTTTCCAACTGTAACTTCTTCATCAAAAGGTTCACCTGATCTTCCGTCAAATAACCTTGTTTTACCATGAGCGGGCAATCCAGCTTCAACCATTTTATCTTCAATCTGTTGAAGTGAAGCACCATCAAATACCGGTGTAGCAAAGTTACAACCCAGCTTTTCAGCAGCCCAGCCAAGGTTTGTTTCCAATATCTGACCCAAGTTCATACGAGAAGGTACACCAAGAGGATTCAATACAATATCCACTGGAGTGCCATCTGGCAGGTAGGGCATATCTTCCATGGGAACAATGTTCGAAACAACACCCTTGTTACCATGACGACCAGCCATTTTATCACCAACCATGAGTTTACGTTTTTTAGCAACATAAACTTTGGCCAGTTGAGTGATACCTGGAGGTAATTCATCACCAACTACAACCTTGAACTTGTTCAGTTCATATTCATTATCAATGTCTTTGAGTTTCTTTTTATAGCGAGATACAACTTGATTAATCAAAGAGTTGGTTTCTTCATCTGTTGTAAGCGTATAAGAATAATCAACTTTATCAAAATCAATTTTTTCCAAATTGCGTTCATTTAAAACGGTATTAGCTTTTACAATAACTTTACCGGATTCAATATCACGAATTTGATCAACCGTTTTAGACAACAAAACTGCTGAAAGTTTTTCAATCCGCATAGCATAAGCCTGATTTCTTGATTTTTCAAGCCAAGCATCCAATGCTTCAAGATCAGCTTTGTCTTTCTTTTTGGTTGCAGAATCTTTTTTCTTTCTGGAGAACAAGTTGGTATCAATTACTACACCTTTTAATCCAGGTGAACCTTTCAAAGAAGCATCTTTCACATCACCAGCTTTTTCACCAAAAATTGCTTTAAGCAACTTTTCTTCAGGTGTAGGATCAGTCTCACCTTTCGGAGTAACTTTACCAACTAAAATATCACCAGCTTGTACTGAAGCACCAACCCGGATGATACCATTTTCATCGAGATCTCGGGTAGCTTCTTCACTGACATTGGGAATTTCACGTGTGAGTTCTTCTTCGCCACGTTTTGTATCTCGTACCTGCAGTTCAAACTCTTCAATATGAATGGATGTATATACATCATCACGTACAACACGTTCAGAAATAACAATAGCATCCTCAAAGTTGTAACCTCTCCAGGGCATAAATGCAACCAAAACGTTGCGTCCTAAAGCAAGTTCACCATGGTCCGTAGAAGCACCATCAGCAATAACTTCACCTTTCTTAACAACCTGACCTAAATCAACAATAGGTCTTTGGTTTATACATGTATCCTGGTTGGTACGTTTGAACTTTGTCAGCTTGTATGTATATAAATCAGATTGATCAAAATCAAGCAACTGATCTAATTCATTTACCTGGTCTTTACTAATAGTCTTGCGAATAACAATCTTTTTAGCATCAACATATTCAACAACACCATCAACATCACATGATATAACAGCACGTGAATCTTTGGCAACCTTTCCTTCCATTCCGGTACCTACCATAGGTGCCTCAGGTACCAGCAAAGGTACTGCCTGACGTTGCATGTTTGATCCCATTAATGCACGGTTTGCATCATCATGTTCAAGGAATGGAATCAAAGCGGCTGCTGCTGAAACTATCTGGTTGGGTGATACATCCATATATTTAATTTCTTCTGGGGAAGATAATGGAAATTCACCACGATGACGACATTTCACCTTATCATTAACAAAAGCACCTTTTTCATCCAAGGGTGCATTTGCCTGAGCAATAATGTGCTTTTCTTCTTCATCTGCAGTCAGATAATCGATTTTATTGGTAGCAACTCCATCTTCAACTACACGATAGGGCGCTTCAAGAAAACCAAAATCGTTAATGCGGGAAAAAGTAGTTAACGATGAAATCAAACCAATATTAGGTCCTTCAGGCGTTTCAATAGGGCACAAACGGCCATAATGAGTATAGTGAACATCTCGAACTTCAAAGCCCGCACGCTCACGAGTCAAACCGCCTGGTCCCAACGCAGAAAGACGACGTTTATGAGTCATCTCTGCAAGTGGATTGGTTTGATCCATAAATTGCGACAACTGACTTGTACCGAAAAATGTATTAATGACAGAAAGAATGGTTCTTGCATTTACCAAATCCTGTGGAGTTGGATTTTCACTTTCACGCAGGTTCATTCTTTCTTTAATGGTGCGTGCCATTCTGGCAAGACCTACACTCATTTGGGCTGACAGTTGTTCACCTACTGTACGAACACGACGGTTACCCAAATGGTCAATATCATCAGCAGTTTTACGTCCCAAACGTAAATCCAACAGGTATCCAATAATACCCAATATATCTTCACGTGTAAGGGCAACGTTATCCGCGTCAATGTCAATTCCCAATTTACGATTCAAACGATGACGCCCTACTTCACCCAACTCGTAACGTTTTGGATTAAAGAAAAGGCGTTCAATCAACATTTTTGCGGTATCGGTATCAGGTGGTTCACCTGAACGAAGTTGTCTGTAAATAAGATCCAATGCTTCAGCTTGTGAATTGGTAGGATCTTTTTGTAATGTATTACTAACAATATCTTGACCAAAAATCTTGTCTGTTTTCAAAACTTCAACAGATTTAATACCAAGATCTTTAATCAATTGTATTCTATCTTCTTCAATTTCACCATATTTATCTATAATGACTTCGCCGGTTTCAACATCAATAACATCATCAATTACCTTTGTTCCAACAATATCGTCATCAGAGATTTTAGCAATTTCAAGTGTCTGTATTAAATCAAATGCTTCAAGAATTTCACGATCAGAAGAATAACCAATTGCACGTAACAAGGTTGTGGCAAGGAATTTTTTTCTACGATCAATAAAAACATTCATAAGATCGTAAATATCTGTTGTAAACTCTATCCAGGATCCACGTAGTGGGATAATTCTTGCGGAATACAACTTTGTGCCATTGGGGTGGATAATTTCATCAAAAAACACACCGGGAGAACGATGCAATTGACTAACAATGATTCGCTCTGCACCATTTATGATGAACGTACCTCTGTTTGTCATAGCAGGAATATTACCAAGATAAACATCCTGCTCAATTGAATTAGCCAGAGGATTATTTTGATCATATTCATCTTTGATGGATAAACGCAATTTAGCTTTCAAAGCGACGGAAAAAGTTGTACCTCTCTCCTGACACTCATCAACATTGTATTTTGGGGGATCTATATAGTATTCGATAAACTCTAATTCAAAATTTTCACGACTGTCTACAATTGGAAAAATACCTGTAAAAACAGCCTGCAATCCCTGATCTTTGCGTTGTTCCGGTGATACATCATGCTGCAAGAAATCTCGAAAAGATTTCAATTGCACATCCAACAAGTCCGGTAACTCTGAGACCGGCTTGATTTGGGCAAATGTCTTTCTTTCTCTTTTTGGACGAACGGCCAAAGAATCACATCCTTTCAAAAATATATGTTTTAATACTTAAAAAAACCGAGCTAAGGACGTACGTCTTTAGCCCGGCTTTTTTTAATATTTGGCAATTTTGAAGAATTACTTGATTTCAATTTCAGCGCCAACTTCTTCCAACTTGGCCTTTATATCATCTGCTTCTTCTTTGGAAACCTGTTCTTTTACATTGCTTGGTGCACCGTCAACAAGGTCTTTAGCTTCTTTTAAACCAAGGCTTGTAATTCCACGAACTACTTTGATTACCTGGATTTTATTAGAGCCTGCTGATTTCAGTACAACATCAAATTCGGTTTGTTCTTCTGCAGGAGCATCAGCAGCAGGACCAGCAGCAGCAGGACCAGCAGCAATAGCAACAGGAGCTGCAGCAGTTACACCAAATTTGTCTTCAAGAGCTTTAACAAGTTTTGACAACTGAAGAACGCTCATTTCTTCAATCGCTTTGATGATCTCTTCTACTTTTTCATCTGTAACTACAGCAGTAGTTTCCTGATCAACTGTGGCTTCTTCTTTTTCGGGCATTTTGTCCTCCCGTTAGGGTTAAATCTATTATACTATTCTATTCTTCTTTTTTTTCTCGAATTGCGTCAAGCGTATAAACAAGCTTGCTCAACATTGAATTCAAACCGCCAACCAATCCGTAAAGTGGAGATGAAATTCCACCAACAACCTTGGCCAACAACTCTTCACGAGTAGGTATGTTTCTAACTTCTTCTGCAGCTTTTTGATCTAAAAACTGACCTTCAAGAACAGCTGCTTTTATTTCTGGCTTTTTCTTGTCTTTGGCAAAATTGTAAATAACTCTCACCGGTGCTACAGGATCGTCATTTGCAATTGCAAGTCCAGTTGGTCCGGTTAGAAAATCATTCATTTTTTCCAAACCAACTTTTTCAGCAGACAATTTAGCCAATTTGTTTTTCACTACAATAAAGCTGACATCTACTTTTCTCAATTCCCGTCTTAGTTTAGTCATATCTTCAACGGAAAGACCTGAGAAATCTGTCATGAAAATGCTTTTTGCATTGCCAAGCGTTTCGCTAAGCTCTTCAACTTTTAAAATTTTTTCTGGCTGTGGCATTGTATTTCACTTCCTATTTGAATCAAATACTTGTTCTATGATTCATTTAATGTGCTTTTGTCAACTTTAACACCGGGACCCATTGTACTGGATATGGTGATATTTTTAATATAAACGCCTTTTGCGGTAGAAGGTTTCATCCTTTGTATTGTATCCATAAATGCTCGAATATTTTCAAGCAATTGAGAATCACTAAAGGATTTTTTACCAACCAGCGAGTGTACATTGCCGTACTTGTCTACCCTAAAATCAACCTTACCAGCCTTTGAATCTTCAACGGCTTTAGCAACTTCAAATGTCACGGTACCGATTTTGGGATTGGGCATTAAACCACGTGGTCCCAAAACTCGGCCCAGCTTACCAACTTGTCCCATAATATCAGGTGTTGCAATAACTACATCAAAATCGAACCAACCACCCTGTATCTTTTCGATCAAATCTTCTGCACCAACATAGTCAGCGCCTGCTTCTTGTGCTTCTTTTTCTTTGTCACCTTTTGTCAAAACCAGCACGCGAACATTTTTCCCTGTTCCACTCGGAAGCATTACACTGCCGCGTACCATCTGGTCCGCTTTACGAGGATCAACACCTAACCGAACACTGATTTCAACACTTTCATCAAACTTAACTGATGGTGCATTTTTAAGTTTAACTACAGCTTCAGTTAACGGATAAAGTACAGAACGATCGACACCGGACAATGCTTCATTGAATCGTTTACTGTGTTTCATTTTATCTCCAAAACGGTTTCAAATTGGACAAATAGAACAATCTATTTATCCTTCAACCAATATTCCCATACTTCTGGCTGTGCCTTCAATCATACGCATAGCCATTTCAACATCATTTGCGTTCAGGTCTTCCATTTTTGTTTCAGCAATTTCTTTAACCTGATCTCTAGTTACTTTGCCAACCTTATCTTTGTTTGGCACACCGGAACCTTTTGCCAGTCCTGCAGCCTTTTTCAACAATACCGCAGCTGGAGGAGTCTTTGTAATAAAAGTAAATGAATGATCTGCATATACAGTTATAACAACAGGAATAATCAATCCCTGACGGTCCTGGGTTTTTGCATTAAAGGCTTTACAAAATTCCATGATATTTACGCCATGCTGACCAAGAGCAGGACCCACAGGGGGTGACGGATTGGCGCTACCAGCAGGAATTTGAAGTTTAATCAAGCCTGTTACTTTCTTTGCCATAATAACTTTTCCTACGATTCCAGTTCAATTTGTAAAAAATCAAGTTCAACAGGAGTTGAACGTCCAAATATACTAACCATAACTTTGACTTTATTTTTTTCTTCACTGACTTCTTCAACAAAACCTGTGAAATCAGTAAAAGGTCCGTCAACAACCTTAATTGGATCTCCAACATGAAAAGGTACTTGTGAACGATCTTTATCAGTTCCTTCAACCTTTCCAATGATCCGGTCAACCTCATCAGGACGCAATGCTACAGGCTCATTTTTCTTGCCTACGAAATTTGTAACACCTGGCGTATTTAGTACAAGGTGACGCGTATTTTTATCAAACGCCATGTTAATCAGCATATAGCCAGGAAACATAATTTTTGTACGCGTACGCTTCTTTCCATCCTTCATTTCAGTAATCTCTTCTGAAGGAATCAAGATCTTTTCTATCTTTTCTTCAAGATTGTTATGCCGAATTTCATTTTCAAGGTACAATTTTACCTTCTTTTCATGTCCGGACAAAACATGTATAGCGTACCATTTTAAATCGTCGTGATCTTCCAAGATATTAGCCTGATCCTTTTTTTGCTTATAGCCGTTTGATTCTTATCAGTAGGTTAATAAATAATATTAATCAACCGTGACAAAACATGATCAATCAGAAAAATAAATGCTGCAAAGAAAAAGGTTACAACAATCACTACAATTGTAGAACCTTTTAATTCCTGGCGGGATGGCCAACTCACTTTGGACATTTCTGAATTCACATCTTTAAGAAATTTACTAATCTTTTGAAACATATTCCCGCTCTTTTTTTAATTAGTATAAAACAGCAAACTTTACTTAGCAGGCCTGGAGGGATTCGAACCCCCAACCCCCGGTTTTGGAGACCGGTGCACTAGCCAATTGTGCTACAGGCCTAAGCCAAAGCTATCGTGTTTCTTTATGTACAGTTCGCTTGTTACACCAACGGCAATACTTTTTATGTTCAATTCTTCCAGTATGAAGCCGTTTGTTTTTATCAGTAGTGTAATTGCGTTGCTTACACTCGGTGCACTCTAATATGACTAAATCTCTCATTATTATTGATCCACAAGATTTATGTTACTATTCAATAATTTTAGTTACAACACCTGCACCTACTGTGCGGCCACCTTCACGGATAGCAAAACGCAATCCTTCTTCCATAGCGATATCGGTGATCAATTCACCTGTAATAGTTACATTATCGCCGGGCATTACCATTTCAGTTCCTTCAGGAAGTTCTACTGCACCAGTTACATCAGTGGTACGGAAATAGAACTGGGGACGGTATCCATTAAAGAATGGTGTGTGACGTCCACCCTCTTCTTTACTCAGTACGTAAACCTCGCCCTGAAATTTTCTGTGAGGTGTAATTGAGCCTGGTTTCGCGATTACCATACCGCGAACGATCTCTTCTTTATCAACACCACGAAGCAACAGACCTGCATTATCACCAGCTTCACCCTGATCCAAAAGCTTACGGAACATTTCAACGCCGGTACATACTGTCTTTTTCTTCAAACCAAGACCAATGATCTCTACTTCTTCCTGTACTTTAACAATACCGCGTTCAATACGACCGGTTGCTACAGTTCCACGACCAGTAATTGAGAATACATCTTCTACCGGCATCAGGAAGGGTTTGTCAATATCACGTTCCGGTTCTGGAATATAAGTATCAACTGCATCCATCAAGTCAAGAATCGGTTGAATCTTTGCATCATCTTCCGGATTCTCAAGAGCCTGCAATGCACTACCAGTTATTACTGGAATATCATCGCCTGGGAATTCGTACTGGCTCAACAATTCACGTACTTCAAGCTCTACAAGCTCAAGCAACTCAGGATCATCTACCTGATCTGCCTTGTTCAAAAATACTACCAAATAAGGTACGTTTACCTGACGGGCAAGCAATACGTGCTCACGAGTCTGAGGCATGGGGCCGTCTGCCGCGCTAACTACCAGTATTGCTCCATCCATCTGCGCTGCACCGGTTACCATATTCTTTACATAGTCAGCGTGACCCGGACAGTCTACGTGGGCATAATGACGATTTTTACTCTCATATTCAGCATGATGCACATTAATCGTTAAACCACGTGCCTTTTCTTCCGGCGCATTGTCAATTTCATCATAGGATCTAGCCTGGGCCAGTCCCTGACGGCTCAATGTCTGAGTAATCGCTGCCGTCAAAGTGGTCTTTCCATGATCTACGTGACCAATTGTACCAATATTCACATGAGGCTTTGTTCGCTCAAACTTTTCCTTTGCCATAAATTGCTCCTTTGAGCTAAATTAATTCAATCCAATTTCTTGTAACGTTTCCTACTGCAGAGCCCACGACCAGGATTGAACTGGTGACCTCATCCTTACCAAGGATGTGCTCTACCGACTGAGCTACGTGGGCAACTCTTGCGAGCGGGAGACGGGACTCGAACCCGCGACCAACAGCTTGGAAGGCTGTGACTCTAGCCAACTGAGTTACTCCCGCCAAAAAACGTTCTCTCTTCTCTACTGTCTGCTGTTACAAAAAAAGATCGGCTCAGCATCAATTGATTGTAGAGATTCCGAGTCCGATCATTTTGTGGGGAGGGGAGGATTCGAACCTCCGAAGGCGCCGCCGACAGATTTACAGTCTGTTCCCTTTGACCGCTCGGGAACCTCCCCGTTCACATTACTTGAGAGCCACCAGCAGGAATCGAACCCGCGACATCCTCATTACAAGTGAGGCGCTCTACCTGCTGAGCTATGGTGGCGGCAAAATGTCGTGAACTAACAAGCCTTTTAATTTAGAACATTTTATTGAAAAATCAAGTACTTTTTTTAATTTTATGAGTTTTTTTTACTTTTTTACGCTCCAGGATGTGTTTTCTTTACCATCCTTAATCAAAACACCTCTATTTTGCATCTCGTCACGAATCAGGTCAGACAATTGCCATTCTTTTTTTTCGCGCAATTCTCTTCTAATCTCAAGCAATAAATCTATAAATGGCGCTGCTTCAACAGCCGATTCCTGTTTTTCAAACGATAAACCTAAAACATTTTCAGCCAAATCCGTAAATGTTTCGTTGAGTACCATTAAACTCTGCTTTGTCTCCTGGGTTCCCTCCTGCACTCGCTTGTTTATTTCTTTGCTGAAATCAAACAAGGTACCAATGGCATTGGGTGTATTAAAATCATCATTCATATCTGCTTCAAATCGCTTACGATATTCAGCAGCAATTTCTATAATTTCGCCACTTGCATCGCCGTCAACAACCCGATCCATATAATCCGTAAGATTGTTAACCGTTTGGACCAACCTTTCAAGCCCCTGGCCGGCAGCAGTTATCGCCATATCACTAAAATCAACGGGACTCCTATAATGAGATTGCATTACAAAGAATCGGATTTGTTGTCCCGAAAACTTGCTCAAAGCATCAGATACAGTAGTGAAATTGCCCAGCGATTTACTCATTTTCACACCATCAACCATAACCATATTGTTATGCATCCAATATTTAACAAATGACTTTCCGGTCAAAGCTTCACTCTGTGCTATCTCACATTCATGATGAGGAAATTGATTTTCCATACCTCCTCCATGAATATCTAAACTTTCACCCAGATATTTCATAGACATTGCTGAACATTCCAAATGCCAACCCGGATACCCTCTACTCCAGGGACTGTTCCACTGCATTATATGTTCAGGTTCTGCCTTTTTCCAGATCGCAAAATCTGCGGGATTTCGCTTTTCATCCAAAACATCTACTCTGGCACCCGCTTGTTGATCTTCTACTTTTCGTCCCGAAAGCTTTCCGTAATTAGGCCATTTTTCAACATCAAAATATACAGAGCCCTGAGACTCGTAAGCATATCCTTTTTCCAAAAGCTTTTCGACAAACTCTATTTGCTCAGGTATATGAGCGGCAGCGTGCGGCGAAATATCTGGCCTTAGAACGTTCAAAGCATCCATTGCCTGAAAATAGGCATGTGTATATTTTTCAACAAGTTCCATGGGTTCAACTTTTTCACGTTCTGCACGTTTCAAGATCCGGTCTTCACCTGAATCCAAAAGATGCCCCACGTCCGTTATATTTTGAACATAGCGTACATTATAACCAAGGTAACGCAAATAGCGCACAACAATATCAAAAGATACATAACTTTTTGCATGGCCAATGTGTGGATAATCATACACTGTCGGGCCGCAAACGTACATCGATACACGCCCCTCTTGAATTGGGACAAATTCTTCTTTTTGACGACTCAGACTATTATAAATATATAATCCCATAAATTTACCTTTACCTATTCATTGATCAAAACCACAGCATGAACAGCTATTCCTTCTCCGGTTCCCGTAAATCCCAAACCTTCTGTTGTAGTGGCCTTGACGGAAACATAATCTATATCAACTTTCAAGCTATTTGCAAGATTCTCTCGCATATGATGTATGAATGGTGCCAATTTGGGACGCTGAGCAACAACAGTTGCATCTACATTTCCTATCGTATATCCTCTTTTTTCCAACAGGGCCACAACACGCTCCAACAAGAATATACTGGAAGCTCCCTTGTATTCGGGATCTGTATCAGGAAAATGCTTTCCAATATCGCCTAATGCGACAGCACCTAATAACGCATCACTAATAGCATGGCATAACACATCTGCGTCAGAATGTCCCAAAAGACCCAACTCGAAAGGTATATTAACACCTCCCAGAATCAGATCCCGATCGGGTACTAACCGATGTACATCAAATCCATGCCCAATACGCATATTAACCTATAAATTTTTCTGCTATCAATAGATCTTCCGGAGAAGTGATCTTTATATTCGAATACTCACCTTCAACAACGGCAACCTTGTTGCCAATTCGTTCAACCAAATATGCGTCATCGGTACCAAATGAATTTTCTGCAATAGCTTTATCATAGGCCCTTTTCAGCAACTCAATACTAAAGACTTGAGGAGTTTGCACCAAAGCCAATGAATCACGATCCAACGTCTCTTTTACAAAACCATCCCGATTCACTTTTATTGTATCTTTTGGCTTAACTGCAAGAATCGCAGCGCCATTCAATTTAGCAGCCTCAACGACTTGGATTATCTTTTCAACACTCACAAAAGGACGAACACCATCATGAATAGCAACCCATTCAGCATCACTACTGACTGCGTTCAATCCATTCAATACGGAAACATAACGTTCATTGCCTCCAACCACAACTGATCGCAATTTCGATATATTCCATTGAGATTGTATTGTATCTTTTAATTCTTCAAATCCTTCAGTCGGACCTACAACAACAATCTCATTAATCACTGTACAACGCTGAAAAACCTCCAGCGTATATTGAAGCAGAGGTTTTCCATGGATTGAAATAAATTGTTTCTTAACAGGGCCACCAATTCGCGTACCTGATCCAGCAGCAGCTATAATCGCAGCAATCTTGGACAATGAATCACACCTTTATTATTTGACCAGCATTGCATCGCCATAGCTATAAAAGCGAAATTTTTCCCGAATTGCTTTTCGGTATGCTTTAAAAACCAAATCTCTTCCACCAAACGCAGAAACCAGCATCAACAAAGTAGAGTTTGGTAAATGGAAATTGGTAACAAGCCGGTCAACAATTTTAAAATCATAAGGAGGATAAATAAACTTGTCGGTCCATCCACTACTCGCCTTTGCCCAACCTTCAGATGTCACACTGGTTTCCAAAGCCCTTACAACACTAGTGCCAACTGCAATAACTTTTTTCTTGTTCTCTTTGGTCTCATTAATCATTTCAGCTGCTTCCTGGGTGATTTCATAAAACTCTGAATCCATCTTGTGACGACCCAGATCTTCAACCACAACAGGTCTAAAACTTCCTAAACCTAAATGCAATACCAGGGGTACAATTTTAACACCCTTTTTCTCAATTTTGTTTAGCAGCTCTTTGGTAAAATGTAAACCAGCGGTGGGAGCAGCAACAGCTCCGCGTACACGTGCATAAACAGTTTGATAGCGGTCTTTATCCATGGGTTCAGGTTCACGCTTGATGTATGGAGGTAAAGGTGATTTACCAATCTGGTCAACTACTTTGTAAAGGTCTCCGTCAAAATTAAAACGAACAACTCGTCCACCTGACACAGTATTATCAATAACATCACAAGACAGTTCTTTACCAATGCTTAACCGATTTCCAACACGTACCTTTCTGGCCGGCTTAACCAATACTTCCCAAAGACCTTGCTCCAGCTCACGCAGCAAAAAAACTTCTACCCGGGCATCGGTTTTGTCTTTTGTACCCTCTAACCTTGCCGGGAACACCTTGGTTTCGTTCAATACAAGACAATCGCCTTCTTCCATATAACTGACAATGTCTTTAAATACATGTTCCTCAAAGGATTCTTGTTCACGATCAACAACCATCATACGACTTTTGTCACGTTTTTCTTCCGGGTACTGCGCAATCAGCTTTTCAGGCAGGTTGTATTTAAAATCGGATAGCTTCATTATGTGGCCACCTCCATATACATTAATAATTAATTCATTTGTTTAATCAAAAAATCCCGGTTGACCGCTCTCCCGGCGCTTTCGATTAAAATGTTGATAAGCGATATCTGTTGCGGTTCTGCCACGTGGGGTTCGATTTAAAAATCCTTTCTGAATTAAATAGGGCTCATATACACCTTCTATGGTATCACTTTCCTCACCTATTGCAACAGCAAGTGTACTGAGTCCAACCGGACCGCCATTAAATTTATCAATGACAGAAAGAATAATACGCTTATCCATGTCGTCAAGGCCTTTTTCATCTACATCTAGACGCAACAAAGCCTCTTTTGTAATTTCCAAATCTATAACATTTTTACCTTCAATTTGAGCAAAATCTCTTATACGACGAAGTAACCGGTTAGCAATTCGCGGAGTGCCGCGTGAGCGGCCAGCTATTTCTAATGCCGCATCTTCATCAACAGACATTTCAAAAATCTTTGCAGAACGCTTTACAATTTTACTCAAATCAAGCGGTTGATAAAAATCAAGTCTAAACGAAACACCAAACCTTGCCCGGAGTGGTGACGTTATAAGCCCCGCCCGCGTTGTTGCCCCTATTAATGTAAATCTGGGCAGCTTTAGCTGAACTGTTCGGGCATTGGCTCCTTTATCTATAATAATATCCAGGGAAAAATCTTCCATAGCTGGATACAAATACTCTTCAATTACACGATTTAAACGGTGAATTTCATCTATAAATAAAACATCACGTTCTTTCAGGTTGGTCAAAATACCCGCCAAATCGGCAGGTCTCTCCAAAGCTGGCCCAGAAGTGACCTTGACCTTACTTCCCAACTCGTTCGCAATAATATTGGCAAGTGTAGTTTTTCCCAATCCGGGAGGACCATGAAACAACACATGATCAAGAGGTTCACTGCGTGCATTTGCAGCCTTGATAAAGACCTCTAAATTGGATTTTAATTTGCTTTGACCTACAAAATCCTGTAATGACAAAGGTCGCAGAGTTAAATCAATATCTCCTTCACCGGTTAACGGCTCGGGGTATGTTGGTCGTTCTTTATAGTCCAATTCAACCTAACTGTTTAATGCTATTCTGATCAAAGTTTCAACATTATCACAATCCGGATTCAAAACGATAGCTTTTGAAACAGCTTTATCTGCTTCTGTTGCCGAATAGCCTAATGCTGACAATGCTAAAACAGCTTCATCTTTAAAACCAACATCTGCAACACGAACAGCTGAGCTATCTATATCAAACTCTCCGGTTTTCTTTTTTGCAACGGGTTGCAAATCAAGTATAATACGTTGTGCTGTTTTTTTTCCCAAACCCTTAATTTTAACCAGTGCATTTTCATCACTTTCAGCTATATAGTGATACAATTCTGCTAATTCTGCACCAGACAAAATACCCATTGCTAACTTGGGTCCTACTCCACTCACAGAGAGCAAATGCAAAAACAATTCACGTTCATCACGAGTGGCAAATCCAAATAGAGTTAAAGAATCTTCTTTTACGTGTAAATGCGTTTCTAAATGCGTCTGATCACCTTTATCGCCCAACGTTGTATACGTTGCCAAAGAAATCAACAAATGCATGCCAATTCCGCCCTTATCAATTACTATATGAGTGGGTGACTTTTCCGCTATCTTGCCTTGTATAAAAGAAATCATAGAATCAATATTCATCATTTTTGTGACGGAATGCATGGCAAATTGCAATGCCTAATGCATCAGAAGCATCAAGGGGCGTAATAGGCTCGGCGATCTGCAAAATATTTTGTACCATTTTTTGCACTTGCTCCTTTGATGCACCACCATATCCGGTAATAGCTTGTTTTACTTCTCGGGGTGAGTAATAGGAAACCGGCAACTCTGCTATTGCCGCCGACACAACAGCAGCTCCTCGCGCATGGCCTAATTGTATTGCTGATTTCACATTATGACCATAAAATATATCTTCAAATGCAACACAATCAGGGTTATACTTGTTTAAAAGATCTTGAACACGTAGATAGATTTCTTTTAAACGATTGGTAAATTCAGACTTTGATTTTAATCGAATGCATCCGTATTCTACCAGGTGAACATCCTCATCAAAATCAACAATACCATAACCAGTAACTATACTTCCTGGGTCAATTCCCATTACTCGCATGATTTATAAATTCATGGCTTCAATAACACTGTCATCTATATCAAAGTTTGAATACAGATTCTGAACATCATCGTGATCTTCTAAAGCATCCATCAGTTTTAATACAGATTCGGCTGATTTTCCTTCCACCTGGACAGTGTTAGCAGGCTCCATTGTAAGCTCTGCACTTTCATAAGGAATATTGTTTTCATCAAGAGCGGATTTTACCGCTTCTAATGCAGCAACATCTGTATATACCCGAAAAACACCTTCTTCCTGCTCTATATCTTCTGCTCCGGCATCCAGAGCAACCATCATCAAATCATCTTCGGTGGTTGCATTTTCATCAATTATAATTATACCTTTTTTGGTAAACATCCATGCAACACTGCCATTTTCACCCAAACTGCCACCATACTTTGTCAACAAATGACGTATTTCAGCAACTGTTCTGTTCTTATTGTCCGTCAGTACATCAAGATAAACAGCAACACCTGCGGGACCATATCCTTCATATGTTAATTCTTCGTAATTAACACCAGGCAATTCTCCGGTTCCACGTTTGATTGCTTTATCAATATTGGCTGATGGCATATTAGCACCTTTGGCTGCCTGAATGGCAGAACGCAATCTGGGGTTAGCATTTTCATCTCCACCGCCGTGACGGGCAGCAATGGTAATTTCTTTGATCAGACGGGTAAACAACTTGCCTCGTTCAGCATCCGCCTTTCCCTTTTTACGCTTAATGGTGCTCCACTTGGAATGTCCTGACATAAAATCTCCTGTTTTATTCTCCGCAATAACATAATTCACGGAACTCGATCATATTAACAAATAAATTCAATTTAAACACAGAAAATCCGTGACCTTGAATATAATAAAATTTTTCGCAAATTTCAAGGGAAATATAATAAAGAATGTGGTTTACTGCATGTAATCAGGTCAGGGTACGATAACTTCTATATCCTCTTTATCCTCGCCTTCTTCACTTTGCAAAACAGGAGAGCGAAATACATTGGTTCTAACTACCCAGGCCTCATTAAAATTTTTATCTGCCGCTTCTTCCTGCAATACGTTTGCATCAAAGCGGGTAAGACAATCCCCTATTCTAATTTTATAATATGGATCATCAAATATTACATACACATTTTCTTTAAAAGTAAGCATTGCATCCAGCTTGACGGTACGCGCTTCAGCTTCATATCTGGTTGATATCAACTGTACCCGATACCCGGGAACCATCTCGTCGGAATTTAAAGAGTCTACTTTATCTTCTTTCATAAACTGTTCCAACTTGTACGTTGTCACCGTAGACTTTTTTTCAGCAGGTAAAGAATAATCGTTTAATGTTAATGGATTAAAATCTTCATTCATAACCACTTTTTCTGCCTTTTGATCGTCAGGTACTACAGAAACTGTTTTAGGGGCTGAGGCACATCCTGCGACAAAAGCAATTCCTGCTAACAAAACAACATACATTTTAACTCTATAAAACATAAATAATCCTGTAAATTTTTAAGAAAATATAAACAATATTGGCAATAAATGTATTCATTTGACTGTTAAAAATCAATATAAAACTATCGATTTTGTTTTCAATACAAATAGTACTTGACATTAATTCAGAAACACATTATTATATTATGCAGTGGATTGTTAAGATATATGGGAGTATTCGATATGACTTCATCTGATATTAATCTGCCAGAATCTATGGACATGATGGATTCATCTCAGTTAGATGAATTGATGAAACAGCTTGAGCAAACAGTCAAAGCTGACGAACAAGACATAAGATCTTTATTAATGCTGGGAAATGGTTACTATTTGCGTGGCAAGATTTCATCTGCTATTGAGGTCTTTGAAAAAGCCATAAAAGTAAATCCCGAACTCCCTTATGCATATTACTATCTGGGTGTATCTCATTATCGCCAATTAAAGTTATGGGATGCCAAAAATGCTCTAAAAAAAGTAATTGAATTGGCACCTGAAATGCTGATGGCATATTACTGGTTGGGCATGACATACTGGCATCTTGGCAAATATCACAAAGCTCGCAAGGCTTTTGAAACATTGCTTGAGAAAAAAGCAGATTCTCCCATGGCACATTATCATGCAGCACTATCCTGCATTGAAGAACAATGCTACCACTGCGCTTTGGAACATCTTGAAGAGTTATTAAAGATTGGTAGTGAAGATTCTCGTGTATACTATCATCTTGGAAACGTCTATTACCGTCTTAGACGTATTCCTGAAGCGATTAACGCATACAAACATGGTCTCGAACTCAGCCCCAATAATAGCAAAATTATTGATGCATTACAATATCTGACCGAAGTTCAAGAACCGTAACTCTCAAATTTCACAATTCTGACAATCCCTGGTTTTAATTGCCATCCACTGGCAATAATAGGGATTTCGTATATTTAGTAAAAATTTTTTAACCATACAAACAAGGAGGGATCATGGCTGAAGTGAATTCTGACTGGAGAATTTTATCAAAACAAAAAAAACATCCATTGATCGATGTTGAAGAACCAAATTTGATGCGTGATATATTTCCCTATTCCGAGATTCCCAAAACCGTATTTGACGGTGAAATTGTAGACGCCAAACCTGCAAAAGATATCTGGATTACGGATACAACTTTTAGAGATGGACAACAGGCGCGTCCCCCCTATACACCCGAACAGGTATCTAAACTATTTGACCTTATAAGCAAACTTTCCGGGCCAAACGGTGTTATACGGCAATCCGAGTTTTTTATCTATTCAGAAATGGATAGAGAAATTCTTGAAGAGGTGCGTAATAAAGGCCTGGAATTTCCACAGGTAACATCCTGGATCCGCGCAAATCCTGCTGATTTTGAACTCGTTAAAAGTGTAGGCATAAAAGAAACCGGTATGCTGACATCAATATCAGATTATCACATTTTTATGAAATTTAAAAAAACGCGTCGCCAGGTCCTTGATGCGTTTATGGGTGTTGTTCAGGCTGCCGCTGATGCCGGTTTGGAAGCTATCAGATGCCATTTTGAAGATATTACCCGTGCCGATTTTTGGGGTACGGTTGTACCTTTTGCAGAAGAATTGATGAATTTTTCAGCAAAATCAGGATTAAAAATTAAAATCCGGTTATGTGATACTATGGGTTATGGCCTCCCTTATCCCGGTGTTGCGCTTCCACGTTCCATTCGGAAAATTGCATATTTCCTGCAACGTGAAGTTGGCATCACTTCGGAAAACCTTGAATGGCATGGCCACAATGATTTTCACAAAGTTCATGCAAACTCTGTTACGGCCTGGTTGTCCGGTGTATCAGGTGTAAATGGCACAATTCTTGGATTTGGTGAGAGGACCGGCAACTCTCCTGTAGAAGCGCTGGCTGTAGAGTATGCATCACTTACGGGAAGCACCAATGGCATGGATCTTACTGCGATCACTGAAATTGCAGAATACCTCAAAGAAATTGGTACAGTAATTCCTAACAACTATCCCTTTGTAGGTGAACGCTTTAATGTAACAATGGCAGGAATTCACGCAGACGGTGTGATTAAAAATGAAGAAATTTATAATATTTTTGATACGGATAAAGTATTAAACCGTCCTATTGGTGTAAATCTTACCAATCGTTCAGGAATTGCAGGTGTGGGTTTTTGGGTTAACCGGGAACTAAAAAAACGTGGGTTACCGCCAGTTGACAAGAGAAATCCACAGGTTGCAAAAATATTTGAATGGGTTGAAGAACAATACGAAAACGGTAGGGTGACTTCAATTTCACCTGAAGAAATGATGAAGCAGTTTGAACTCTATTTCGCAGACAAGGTAGAGTGAGTCCAAAAGAAAAGAAAACAGCAAAGATCGATTGGGAAACCATAGACAAAGTATTTGTTTATGGTTCTCTGAATAATGATTATTATCTGGAATTGCTGACAGGCACAAAACTGTTGAGTGAAAAAGGTTTACTACTCAATCACCGTCGGGTTCAACCGGAAAACAGCTTTACCTTTGCTCTTCCCTGGAAGGGGTACAGCATTGAAGGCAGAGTTTTGTACAATGTAACACCTGATATACTTGAGAAACTTGATGCTTACGAAGCTGAAGGCAGTTTATATAAACGCAAAGTGGCACAGATTCAAGTGAACGATAAAGTGATTGATTCTTTCGTTTATATTGGCAAGCCCAGGTCCATAAAACCCTATATCAATAAAGGATTCCAGGAACGAGACCGTATTGAAGAATTTGTTGAAAGCAATGTTAACCGCTATGTAGAACAAAAAGCGGATATGCTGCTCAATTATGATCGTGAATCTCTTCCACTCAAAGTAACAAGAGAGTTGCTTTCAGAAGAAGTTCATAGCATATTACGCCAATATTTTCAAGATACCGGTATCCCTGCATTTATTATCAAACATGAAATTGAAAAAGCAAGCATACCCCGCTTGAATTGGTTAAAAACCGATAGAAAAGCGGTAAAGTATGCAGACAATTACATGAAGCTTGCACTCAATTTCATGATCTTTAATCAACTTGAAGAAAAATTCAGGAATGATTACAGGGGCCAGGTAAATGTAGCAGATGAATTTTATATCCATACCCTTTCTGCTACAATGGCGCTTAAACTGCTGGTCAATCAAAAACAACACTTATCCAGTGCTATTTCTCATCTGGAAGTAGATAGGTATAACCCTGAAATTTTATATACTGATTATGCTGCTGCCGCAATTATCATTGCAGAAGAATTGTATGACCCCGTCAAGGCAGATGAGATTGTAAAATGGCTCAAAAAGAATCGTCACATTGGCTACCTGCCCTTGGGAGCAGAACTGGAATTTTCCAATATTGGCTATAGAGCGGTAAACTCTAAAGAAGGCGAAGATCCGCTTTATGACTCGTTTTATTATTTCTATAAATTTGACATTATGCGCAGAGGGTGGAAACTTGGCGCACATGTTGATGACCATGGCTTCCTGACTTCATCAAATGTCAGAACCCGTGGTTTTCTTGAATTGGCATTTGGCAGGTATAAATTACTGGGGGATGTATCCAAACCGGCAACTCAGGATCCCTGGGTACTGTCCCAATTGATTGATTTAGCGGTAAGATATTTGGACATCAAGCCGCACAGTCTGCATCTCAGTATACAGTTACCTCCAAATCAAGAATTTAGAGAAATTGATAATCCGGACTTTTTCCTTTGTCTTCTTTTGCTCGGAGGAGATTTGCGTGAAGACAGTAATGGAATATTAAGGGAAATGCGTATTCACCAACGGGAAATTGATCACGAAGAAACAGGGCTCAATTTTTCACGGCTAAACAAACATCATACGGTACCAGATGATAACAAGTGGACTCCCGTTATTGAATACCAATTTTCAAGATTGTTTTATGAATATGATTATCAACCATTAATCATGGCCTTAAAGGGATTCCAGCAAGAATTAAATCCATATCCCTTTAAATCTTGCAACACGTTACCAAAACCAGACTATTTTGAACCCATAGAAGCGATGCTATTTAAATGGGCAGACCAGCCCAAACCCGTTTCCGCAAAAAGCATAGAAGACTTTATAACTACAATAGAAAAAGGATTGGATAAAGAGTCTGAAAGCATGGGTAAAGATTATAGTAAATATTCGCAGCGTATCATTGGCAGAATTGAAGAGCAACTGAAACGGAGAAACAGGAGAATCAAAAAGCATGACACACTGCACAAACAGTAATCTCAAACGTGTCATCAAAGAACATCGTGATGATCTGATTAACAATATTTGTAATAAACTGCAAAAAATGTCAGAATCACATTATGAGATTATTGACTTTGAACGCCATCAGGAACGTGAAGAAGAATTTCTTGATATTATGCTCAAGGTAATTGCCGATTGTGATGACAAACCACTAATTCAATATATGGAAAATCTTGCTAACAAACGCTCAAACGAAGGCTATACTTTGGAAGAAGTTCAAAAAGCTATCCGTATATTTGAGAATGAATTCTGGAGTATGCTTACCACTTGCTATCCTTTATCTGAAGAACTGGTGGAATTATTAACGGAATGTAATCGGGCATTTGCTGTCGCAAGAGACAACTTTGCCAAATATTATGTTTCTAAAACTTTGGATATTCAAAATGAATTAAATACCTTAAAAGAGCGTTTTTACATATATAAAAAAGATCGCAAAGATTTTTCCGATGACCAAAATGTTTATTAAAACATGGGACCCCAATCAACACAGGAGTTATTATGAGTGAAAAAGCAATTGAAAAAGCAAAAGAACATCTAGGATCACTGATTGCGGAACAGCTTGAACGCATAGAAAAGATGAAACAAGCTGAAGACTGGATTGATTATAGTAAATTATCTCCAATTAAAATCGGTTTTTGCTGGGGAGATGGTATAGGCCCTATCATTTCTCAGGAAACCCAACGCCTTTTAGAAATTCTACTCAAGGATGAAATTGCCAAAGGCAAACTTGAATTTACACCCATTGAAGGTTTGACCATTGAAAATCGTGTTGAACACATGAAAGCAATTCCGGATGATGTTCTGGAAGAACTCAAAGCTTGTCACGTTATTCTTAAAGCGCCAACTACAACTCCGGAAAAAGGTGGCCCCTACCCCAATATTGAAAGCGCTAATGTTGCTATGCGCCGCGAACTGGATCTGTTCGCTAATGTTCGCCCGGTCAAAGTTCCCAAAGAAGGTCTGAACTGGACTTTCTTTCGCGAAAACACTGAAGGTGCCTATGTTCTTGGTAGTAAAGGTTTAATGGTTACAGAAGATCTGGCTATGGATTTTAAAGTTATCACCAAACAAGGTGCAGAGCGTATCATTCGCATGGCGTTTGATTATGCACATAAAACAGGCCTGAATGACGTTACCGTTGTAACCAAAGCAAATGTAGTAAAAACAACAGACGGTCTTTTCCTTGAAACTGCAGAGCGTGTTGCTAAAGATTATCCTGATGTTAAATGGGAAGGTTGGTATATTGATATTATGACAGCCAAATTGGTAGATCCCAAACGTCGTACTCAATTCAAGGTCATGGTTCTCCCCAACCTCTATGGTGATATTTTAACTGACGAAGCTGCTGAATTCCAGGGTGGTGTTGGTACCGCAGGAAGTGCCAATATTGGCAAACGATATGCAATGTTTGAAGCAATTCATGGTTCAGCTCCTCGTATGATCAAAGAAGGACGCGGAAAATATGCAGATCCTTCCAGTCTGATCCGCGCTGCTGCAATGATGCTTGAACATATCGGATATATTGAAAAAGCTGATCAACTTGGCAAGGCGCTTGAAATTTGCCAGCAATTCGAGAAAAAAATGATCATAACCGGTCGTGACAATGGTGTAACCGGACGAGAATTCTGTGATTATATTCTGGAAACGGTTCAGCTGCCCGACCTTGATGAAAAATACAAACAATTAACTGCTTGATTTTAATTAAGATTATAACCATCCGGTCAGAATATACGCTGGCCGGATGGAATTAAAAAAATAATTAATAGCCATTATATATAATATATACCGGGGCTCATATTTCCCCTGGGTTGCGTATGAGTTGATTTATCTCAACCTGCTTGTAGTACACATCAAAATCATACAACTGGAAACAAATTTACATTATTTAATTGATTTTCAGGGAAAATTAATTATTTTAAATTATAGGTTCTTTTCTACCAAGTTCTTAACCATTACAATTACAAGACTTAAAGTGAGAATTCTGATGAAAGTCGCCCTTTTTATTCCATGTTTATCCGAACATTTATACCCGGAATCGGCTATTTCTATGGTCAAAGTTCTTGAGCACATTGGCGCTGAAATAGAATATGTAAACGACCAAACCTGCTGCGGACAACCCGCTTTTAATTCCGGATATCGTAAACAAGTTGTACCTGTCGCTGAAAGATTCATTAAACTCTTTCAGGGCAAAGAATATGTTGTCTCCCCATCCGGTTCCTGTGTGACTATGGTAAGGAAATTTTATAATGAACTTGATATTAATCCGGAATTGCATTCAGCAAGAGACGAGCTGAGCAGTAAAATCTTTGAATTTACTGAATTTCTAATCAAAGTTGTAAATATGGATAAGGTTGATGGCACATTCAGCCACAAAGTAACCTATCACGATTCTTGTCATGCTCTTCGTGAATTGGGCATCAAGGAACAACCCCGCAAGTTATTAAAATCTATCAAAGGAATTGATTTCATTGAAATGGAAAAATCAGATACCTGTTGTGGATTTGGGGGCACCTTTTCGTATAAATATGCAGATATGTCTATTTCCATGGTAGCAAGAAAGTGCAAATACATAGATGAAAGCGGTGCAGATTATGTTACCAGTACTGATTCAAGTTGTTTAATGAATATTGATGGCTACCTTCGTAAACACAATATGAAAGCCAGAGCCATACACATTGCAGATATTTTAGCCCAGAGCATGAATTTATAACAGCAGGTTTATTATGAATCTTTCTCCTACAAAAACCAAAACATATGTCAAAGAAGCATTGCTAGACAGTCGATTAAGAGCATCTGTAGATAAAGCAACACAGACATCGTTGGCAAAACGTAACGATAAAAAAGAACAAATCCCCTATTGGGAAGAATTACGCTACAAAGCTCATTCAATTAAACGTGATGTTATGGAACATCTGGATACCTATCTGGAAACATTTGAAAAAAATTGTGTATCCAATGGAATCCATGTACATTGGGCTGCAAATGCCAAAGAAGCAAGACAGATTATATTAAACATTGCTCATGAAAAACACGCCAAGACCATTGTAAAATCAAAATCACTTACCACAGAAGAATTACACCTTAATGATTTTCTCATCGAAAATGATCTTGAGACGCTTGAAACTGACTTGGGTGAATATATTGTGCAGTTGTTGGGACAAATTCCCTCTCACCTTACGGCACCGGCATTACACCTTAACCGTCAGGATATTGGCAAAGTTTTTCATGAAAAATTAGGTATCGATTACACTGAAGATCCTAACGAGTTACTCACTATAGCCAGAAACACCCTAAGAGAGAAATTTCTCAATGCAGATATCGGCATTTCAGGTGTCAACTTTGCAGTTGCCGAGAGTGGGTCGGTTGTTGTCGTTGAAAATGAAGCAAATGCCCGTCTAACTGTAGGAGTTCCCAAAACACATATTGCGGTTATGGGAATTGAAAAGATTATTCCTAACATGGATGATCTGGCTGTATTCCTTAAACTATTGGGTCCAAGCGCAACAGGTCAAAAAGCATCTGTTTATGTGAATATTGTTGGCGGACCTGCTTTTCAAAAATTAAAAGAAGGTCCTGAAGAGATGCATATTGTTCTCTTGGACAATGGCCGTTCCAAAATGCTCGCTGATCCCGAACTTCGTGAGACACTTTTCTGTATTCGATGTGGTGCATGCCTGAACGTATGTCCCATTTATCAACAAATAGGCGGTCACGCTTACGGTTGGGTATATATGGGCCCCATAGGTATTACTTTGATTCCCCAATATCTCGGTGAAAAAGAAGGCAAATACTCTCCCTACTTGTCCAGTTTATGTGGAGCATGTTACGAAATCTGTCCGGTTAGAATCAATATCCCTCACCATCTGCTAAAATTGCGAAACAATGTTGTGGAAAAGGGATATTCGATGAAAATTGAAAAAATAGGCATGGACATTTGGGCATTTCTTGCCAGACATCCCAAACTTTATAGATTTGCCACCTGGTTCCCGGGAAAATTTCAAATGCTATTACCCAAAGGACAGTCGTTTCCGGCTCCCGGATATACCGGAGAAAGAGCTTTGGGTAAATTTGATAAAAAAGGATTCAGAAAACGCTTTTTAGAAATGAAAAAAAATAAATAACTGACTAATAAAATAATCAACCCGAAAGGTCCTGTTTAGTACCTTTTGTGTTTTTCATTGTTTATTCTCAGAATTATTAACTAAAATTTGGAAACTGATAATGCCAAGTAGAGAGAAAATCTTGAATGCCATTAAAAAGGCAGTAAAGACCTCATCCCATTTACCGGAAAAACCGGATTATGTTGAAAAAGAAATTGAATCCAAATTAACATCCATTACACCTCTGGATGATAAAGGCTTTAAAGAACAGTTTGAAAAAGAATTGCAGGCAGTTTCAGGAGAGCTTGTAACCGTTTCCAGTGAAAAAATTCTGGTAGAGCATCTTTATAGAGACATGCTTGCAGGAAACAACAGTTCAATCGCATTTATGGGCACAGATAGCATTTTTTCACAAATGTCAAATCTATCAGATATTCAATGTCTAAACACTGTTGACATTCCTGAACAGGATAGAAAAGCGACACTGGCAAATACGCAAGCATCGTTGGTAAGTGTGGATTATGCCATAGCAGATGTTGCATCGCTGGTAGTATTGCTTGACAACATTCCCAGCTTGTTTCCCCACTATTTACCGGACAGCATCTATGTGGTCGTAAAGCCAGATCAGCTTGTTGCCAATATGTTCGAACTTATGGAAATTATCCCGGATGAAAAGAAAAAAAATATGCTTTTTATTACGGGTCCCAGCCGTACAGCAGATATAGAAAAAATATTAATTTTGGGCGCACATGGCCCGCGAAAATTAACAGTTTATTGGTTAGAATCTTAAACATGAAAGATTAAACATGTCTTTAAAACAAAACTCTTTTGACGCAAAATCTCCCATTAAAACAGCCGGGGGCACCGCGTACATGTACGCGTTACAAGCATTGGAAAGCAAAAGTGGTCTTGCAGTTTCCAAACTTCCTTTCAGTATTAAAATATTACTGGAATCCGTCTTACGCAATTGCGATAATTTCATAATAAACGAGCAGGATGTTCTCAACCTGGCACAATGGCAGGCATCCAGCCCATCATCAAAAGAAGTACCCTTTAAACCAGCCAGAGTTATTCTACAGGATTTTACCGGTGTCCCCTCTCTGGTAGATCTTGCAGCAATGCGTTCTGCAATGCAGCGATTGGGCGGAGATCCCCAAAAAATCGAACCCCTTATTCCCTGCGATCTGGTTATTGACCATTCTGTGCAGATAGACAGTTTTGGCGAAGCACGTTCACTCGTATTTAATATGGATATAGAATTTAAACGTAACCACGAACGTTACGAATTCCTCAAGTGGGGTCAACAGGCATTCAAAAAATTTGGTGTTGTCCCTCCAGGTGTGGGTATTATCCACCAGGTAAACCTGGAATACTTTGCCAGAGGAGTTTTTACAGACAAATCCGGTGGTGATACACTGGTTTATCCGGACAGTCTGGTAGGAACCGATTCACATACAACCATGATCAACGGTCTGGGTATTGTAGGCTGGGGTGTTGGTGGAATTGAAGCAGAAGCGGTTATGCTGGGTCAACCTCTTTATATGCTTGCACCACAAGTCGTTGGTTTTAAACTATCCGGTGCAGTACCACAAGGTGCAACCGCAACGGATATCGCACTCAAAGTAGTAGAAATGTTGAGACAAAAAGGCGTTGTCGGTAAATTTGTAGAATTTTATGGTCCGGGTGTAGGCAGCATGAGTTTACCAGACCGGGCAACAATTGCCAATATGGCACCAGAGTATGGTGCAACCATGGGATTTTTCCCAATGGATAACGAAAGCCTCAACTTTTTACGTCGTACAGGACGTTCTGATGATCTAGTAGACCTGGTAGAACGCTATACTAAAGAACAAGGCTTGTTCCGTACTGACCAAACACCTGATCCTGAATTCTCAGATACTATAGAATTGGATTTGGGCGATGTTGTTCCCAGTCTTGCCGGTCCCAAACGCCCTCAGGATCGTATCAACCTTTCCGATATGAAAAAATCATTTCAAGATATTTTAACAGCTCCCGCTGAAAAACGTGGATTTAGTCTTGAAGACAAAGATCTTACACGAAAAGCATCACTTGATATAAATGGTGGTTATGAGTTAAAACACGGTTCGGTAGTAATTGCATCCATAACCAGTTGTACCAATACCAGTAATCCATCAGTCATGCTGGGTGCTGGCCTTTTGGCAAAAAAAGCAGTAGAAAAAGGATTAAAAGTACCGGGTTATGTTAAAACCAGCCTGGCTCCTGGTTCAAGAGTAGTTACAGACTATTTGGATAAAGCAGGACTAACAGAATATCTCGAAAAGCTTGGTTTTCATACGGTAGGATATGGCTGTGCAACCTGTATTGGTAATAGCGGTCCATTACCGGAAGCAGTTTCAGCTGCTATAAAAGAACAAGACCTTGTTGCAGCTTCAGTTCTAAGTGGTAACCGTAATTTTGAAGGCAGGGTCAATCCCTATACGAAAGCAAATTATCTTGCATCTCCTCCGTTGGTTGTTGCATATGCTATTGCCGGCACAGTTGACGTAGATCTTGAAAACGAACCACTGGGTAAAACATCTTCTGGTGAATCCGTATATCTCAAAGACATTTGGCCAACACAAAAAGAAATCCTTTCATATGTAGCAAAAGCTGCTGACGCAGAGGTATTCAAAAAGATGTATGCAGATGTCAATTCATACAGTCCGCAATGGAACGATATTCCAGTTACCTCCTCAGCATTATATCAATGGCAGGCAGATTCCAGTTATATTCAAGAACCACCCTTTTTCATTGATATGCAACCCAACCCCGAGCCGATTGCTTCAATCAACAATGCACGCGTTCTCGCGTTATTGGGTGATTCCGTAACAACAGACCACATTTCTCCGGCAGGGGCTATTCCTGAAGACAGTCCGGCTGCCACATACCTTAAATCAATGGGAATTGAACCAAAAGATTTCAACTCTTATGGTTCCAGACGCGGAAATGATAGAATCATGGTACGGGGTACATTTGGCAACATTCGCTTAAAGAATCTCCTTGCACCGGGAACTGAAGGTGGCGTAACATTACACTTGCCGGATAAGACGCAAATGTGGATCTATGATGCCGCAGAAATGTACAAAAAAGAAAACACTCCCCTGGTTGTCTTGGCAGGCAAAGAGTATGGTACAGGAAGTTCAAGAGACTGGGCTGCCAAAGGAACCTTGTTGCTGGGAGTTAAAACTGTTATTGCTGAAAGTTTTGAACGTATCCATAGAAGTAATCTGGTAGGAATGGGAGTTCTCCCATTACAGTTCAAAGAAAACGATTCTGCAAAATCTTTGGGCCTTACAGGTTATGAACAGTATTCCATTCAACTGACAGACGATTTACAACCCATGCAGGAAATTATTGTTAAAGCAGTAGACGAAACCGGTAAAACAACATCATTCATTGTAACACTGCGCCTGGATACACCTGTTGAAATCACATATTACCGTCAGGGAGGTATTTTACAAACCGTTCTGCGTGATATGTTAAAATAAATTCATTAAACATATGAGGTGTAGTGATGCCGACGGTTAAATTTGAAGATCTAAAAGAATTCACTCAAAACATCTTTTCAACATTTAATCTGTCAAGTCAGGACGCGGGGGTTTGTGCTGACATTCTGGTTATGTCTGATCTTCGTGGCATACCTTCGCACGGTGTCGCCAGGTTGAAACGATATGTTGACGGAATGGAAAACGGTACCATCTTTCCACAAGCAAAGCCTGAAATCATTAAAGAAAATCCCGTAACTGCCGCAATTGAAGGCAATGCGGGATTAGGGCAACTCAACGGTTATTTTGCAACAAAACTTGCCATTCAAAAAGCCAAGACATCATGCATTGGTATGGTAACTGTAAAAAACTCGAACCATTACGGAATTGCCGGCTATTACAGCATGATGATCCTCAAAGAAAACATGATTGGTATTTCAATGACCAACTCGGCTCCACTGGTTGTTCCAACTTTTGGAAAAGAGATGGTAATTGGTACCAATCCTATCAGTTTTGCAGTACCCACAAAGAATAAACGCCCCTTTGTTCTGGATATGGCAACATCTGTTGTTCCCAGAGGAAAACTCGAAGTATATAATCGCGAACACAAGCAAATGCCTGAAGGTTGGGCTGTAGATACTGAAGGACTGGTTATGACTGATCCCGGTACAGTCTTAAACAATGTATTGCAAAGATTGGGTGGCGGAATACTTCCTTTAGGTGGTGCTGGTGAATTGTACAGCGGTTATAAAGGCTATGGCATGGCAGTTTTGGTTGATGTGCTAAGTGGTGTGCTCTCGGGTGGTGCTTATGCAAACCTGGTCAACAAACCCAAAGATGGCAAGCCCGCACCTGCCAATGTCAGTCACTTTTTTATGGCAATTAATGTAGACTGTTTTGTTGATTATAATACATTTACTGCAAATATGGACGATCTGATTGAAAGAATTACCAATTCGGCAAAAGCCAAAGACGAACCTCATATCTATATTCATGGTGAAAAAGAATACGACAAGCACGATGAATATATGAGCAAAGGCATACCCATTCAAGATACTGTATTTAAAACATTGGATGAAATTGCAGAAAAACGAGGAGTTAATTTTACTCTATAGATTTTTTAAATAATTCCCAGGCTTGTATCACATTTTGAGAGAGAATTTTGCCTTCGCGTAAAATTCTCTCTTTGTTTTTAGCAACAAGATTAATTTGTTCAAGCCTTACATGCAGATCAAAAGGGGCAGCAATATGTTTAACATGTCCTTTACCCAATTGAACACCTACATCATAAACTACCTGCTTCAACTCGAAAGGATGCGTATAACTTTTTTCTATAGATAATTCCTTATAGTTATCGACCCACGAATGCACCCAAAAATTCATATTTCTGAAACGAAAATAACCCAAATGGTGAAATGGTTGATAAGCGATTCGGGACTGTCCAACAAGTATCCTGAATGGATCCTGCTTTTGGCCGGTTTGAATACAATCTATACCGGTTAAATCTCTTACCTGTTTAATTTCAAGTACAATATCGTCATCAGGATCATCAGTACTTCCTTTAACACGAACAACATACTTTAAATCAAGAGCACTGCCAATACCCATTTTAAGATATCCCATATCTATTACATTATAAAAATCGCTATTCAACTCGGGATTTTCCATCAAAGAAGTTTCAACATAAAAACCCATTGCCACAATAATCGAGTCCTTTTCAGACTCGGGCATGGGTAGCATTATAGAGTCTATCCAATCAAAATAGGCTTCTCTATCGTGTTTAAATTTAGTTCTAATATGTTTTGCAATATCCGGTTCCTGTGGAAATAAATCCGGATTATCAAGCGAGTTAATATAACCCAAAATAAATTCGTCAACCAACTCGTCAGTATTTTCTTCCCATCCAAGTTGGTAACAAGTCAGTCGAAGAGAAACAATAAAGCGCATTAAATCAATTATTCCGGGACCTGTTGAAGAATCATCAAAGTCTGTTAATCCTCTACCCAGGTCTGTTACCGCATATTGCTCAAGATGGGCGTCACCATGCAGATTTAAAGAAGGAGCTTGTTCAATAATATCTTTAAAAGTATCACAAATAAATTGGCTGAATTCAATATTAATAAATCGAAAATATCCATGTGGTGATTCTATAATTCGCTCAAGCAAAGCTGGGTTCTTTTCAAAGTCACTCTTGTCTGTTTTTACATAAAGTGGATTGGTATTTGAAAAAGAAATAAGAGACAAAACCAATATTAAAACGATTGAAATATTGAAACGCATCCCGCTAACCTCAAAATATTATAATAAATAATGTAATGTATTTAATATTTAAATACAATATTGGATTTTAAATCCAAAAAATTAACAGAAAAAGCACAAATATTTATAATTTTTAATTTAAAACTTGATTTTAAAGGTTTAATTATATATATTGATAAGCTTTATTGTTGAAATATAGAATAAATTTCCATACAGGAGTTAAAAATGGCAAAGAAATGTAGCATATGTGGAAAAGGGCCATTAGTAGGTAACAATGTTAGTCACGCACACAATCTATCGAAACGTCGTTGGATGCCAAATCTCAAAAAATTGAGAATTCGCCATGAAGGTTCGGTTAAAAATGCATATGTCTGCACACGTTGCCTTCGTTCTGGTAAAGTAGAAAAGGCCCTGTAATTCCAAAATTTCTTCTATTTATTTATAAAGCTTCTGTTTTCAGAAGCTTTTTTCATTTTTAGTGAATAAAAAAAAGGCCCCATAATTTGGGGCCTTTTTTTGTTTTATAGGCAGCTCGCTCAACAATTGGCTATACCAATTGTACGAGTTGGGATGTCGAGCGCCATGGGAGTGGGGTTTTCAACTTAATCCAAATCACCAAACATATTCCATTTTTTACGTTTATATGCCGGGATTTGATAATCATCATTTGTATATCCATTTGCAGGTTTATCATATCCATTTGAACCGTTTGAAGAATTGCCATAACCATTTGAGCCATTGGAAGAGTTTCCATACCCATTTGAACCATTGTCATGACTTACATTGCTGGTATGATCAACGTGCTCAAAACGAGGCTCAGGGTTAGGGGTTGGCTCTGCTTTAGGTTCTTCATATCGAGGTTGATTCATTTTTTTGGCCTGGTTTACAGATTGCATATCTATATTGGCACTCTGATTCATTTTTTCATTAATTTTTTCTATTCTGTCATATGCTGGGATCTCGCGAGGATCAATATTTTCAGATCCAGATGGACTGTGTGTTTCAAATTTAGGGCGGTTCAATTGACCATACATACTAAATCGTTTTTTGCCACGTTGTGATGCCAAACCTGTTGCGATAACGGTAATCCGGATTTCTTCATCCAATGTGTTATCGATAACTGAACCAAAGATAACATTCGCTTTTGGTCCCGCTTCTTCAGAAATAATACTTGCAGCTTCATTCACTTCATGCAAGCTCATTTCTGATCCACCGGTAATATTTACAAGTACTCCCAATGCACCTGAAATACTAACATCTTCCAAAAGTGGACTGTTAATTGCCTGCTGTGCAGCTATTTTAGCACGATCTTCACCAGAGGCTTGTCCGCATCCCATCAGTGCGTCTCCCATTTCACTCATGATAGTACGAACATCGGCAAAGTCAAGGTTGATCAAACCAGGTATGGTAATTAAATCAGAGATACCTTTTGTTGCATTAAACAGGATCTCATCAGCATATCTAAATCCAGCATCAAGTGGAGTATTTTTAGGAACAATAGTAAGCAAACGCTGATTCGGTATAACAATCAAGGTATCTACTCGCTCTTTTAACTCATTGATACCTTCTTCTGCACGTTGAATGCGTTTGGGACCTTCAAAAATAAATGGAGTTGTAACAATACCGACAGTTAAAGCACCAATATCTTTAGCAATTTCAGCAACAATGGGCGAAGCGCCAGTACCGGTTCCACCACCCATTCCTGCAGCAATAAATACCATATCAGCATCAGAAAGATAGTCATAAACGGCATTACGGTCTTCTTCAACAGCACGCTTTCCTTTTTCAGGATCAGCACCGGCACCTAATCCTTGTGTAGATTTGGTACCAACATATACTTTACCAGGTGCTTTACAAAGGTTCAGTGCCTGCTCATCAGTATTAATACCAATAAACTCTACACCTGCAAGTCCTTCGGCAATCATACGGTTAATTGCATTACCTCCGGCACCTCCAACACCAACAACTTTAAGTATAGCGCCATTCTGGCGGCTATCATCAAAATCAAATGTCATATTACTCATAGCCCACTCCTTTTATTTAATTATACGGACATGGCTGGACCCAACACCAACCTAAACCGAAAATTCTTTCATTAGGGTATTTATTAACTATTCAAGAGTTCTGTACTACTGCATTTTCTCATCACATCAAACAAACGGTTATACACCTCTGTTCGTTTATTCCAATCCAGAACAATTTCATTTGAATCCGAAATGATTCGTTTAGGATTCAATAGCAACTCGAGTGTATCTTCAATTAAGCTCATGGGGATTGTTACATTTTCAAAAGATTCAAATTCTGTATAATTCATTATAAACCTCAATTTTAATACATAGTGGTTACACTACTGAACCAGCGACGAAAACGTTTTTTAATGGAATCAAAAATTCCTTCTTCACCTTCCAGTGCTTCAAATATTTCTCCGTGGTGCAAATAGCCATATTGAACCAGTCCCACACCTGTTGCAAACTTGGGATTCTGGGCTTCTTCTACAAGACCTGAAAAACCCTGGGGAATACCAATTTTAACAGGCATATTAAAAATATCTTCAGCAAGTTCAACTGTTCCTGGTATCATAGAACCACCACCGGTAAGTACCAGTCCTGTGGTCATTAAATTAATGTAATCTGACTTGCGTACTTCTTCATAACAGAGCGTCAAAATCTCAACCAGACGAGGTTGAACAATATCAACCAACAGTCCTTTAGAAATCTTGCGGGGTGCACGGTTATTCACGCCAGCTACTTCAACAATTTTGTCTTTATCATCTTCTTCGTGAAGCACACTGCTATGATTGATTTTTAATTTTTCAGCCGCATCAAGGGGTGTTCTTAATACAATTGCAAGGTCATTGGTTACATTCCTACCGCCTAAAGCCACAACAGAGGTATGACGTATACAACCTTCATAAAACATGGCTATATCGCTGGTACCGCCGCCAATATCTATAAGAATTACACCCAATTCTTTTTCATCATCAGTCAGTACAGAAAAACTAGATGCCAGCGGTTCCAAAACAAGATCCGCGACTCCATAGCCCGCGCGTTCAATACACCGATGAATGTTTTGCGCAGATGCAATAGCACCGGTAACAATGTGAACTTCGGCTTCAAGGCGAACACCTTTCATACCGACCGGGTCACGAATACCACGCTGATCGTCAACGATAAATTCTTGCGGCAAAATATGAATTATCTCTCTGTCTATAGGCAGCGCAACTGCTTTTGCAGCGTCTATAACCCGGCGAACATCATCTGATGACACTTCACCATTTTCTCCGGATATTGCAACTACTCCTCTACCATTAATACTGCGAATATGGTCTCCCGCAATACCAGCAAAAACCAGATCTACCTCAATGCCTGCCATTTCTTCAGCTTTTTTAATGGCATTACGAATTGACACGACGGTTTTATCAATATCAACGACTACTCCATATCGCAAACCATCAGAAGGTACAGTGCTCACACCGATGATTTTCAATCTACCGGTTGGACTGATTTCTGCTATAAAACAACCAATTTTTGTTGTACCGATATCAAGACCGGTAATTATATCCATAGCTTCCATAATGTTACCCCACTACGTTGTTCTTGACATAGATTTTTTACACCCGTTTTTTAAGAATAATTTGTCCATCCAGACGTAAATCCAGATAACGGGTTTGGGTCAGTAACTTTGAATCTCCAAATTCCTGAATAAAGGATCTCAAGTTCCGAATCTTTTTTTCTATGCTTCCACTTCCTACAATTAATGGCAATCCTTTGGAAATATTGCTATATACAACCAATCCCAATTTTGGATGAATATTGATTTCCGAAAGATTACTGTATACAATAGTACCTTGTTTTTGTGCATTTTTTATCAGATTTAACGCATCATTAACACCGTTTCCGGCAAGTCTTAAAGTAGACGAATAAATTTTTAGAGAATCGCCCGAAATAACTGGTAGATCATGAAATCCAAGCGAATCAGCCGGGGCCAGCAATTTGCCTTTTTGATCTACAATATAAATTCTGTTAGCAGAAACATAGGCAAAGGGAGTCCCTTTTTCATTTCTTGATTCTAGAACGGTTGAAATTACAGGTGAATTTATAGATACCATATTATCATCTGTTTCACCTACCCATTCCTGAATACTTGACCGGATCAGGGTATTAACTGATTCTTTTTCCTCCACTGTTTCTATATTATTTTCAATCAATACAACATCATCAAAACTTTCGGGTTCTGGCGAATGCGCTTCTATAATTGCCTGTGTAATGAACAAACCGGTTAGCAGGGCCAGGCTGAAAAACAATACTTTTTTACCGAGAAACATAAAATCCATAATATCACCTGTTTCCTTGTTTACTAATTAAAGTAATTGATTCTGCCAGTTTATCTACTGAATCCGGAAATGACACTTTTTTTGCTGCCTGGCTCATATTTACACGTTTATCTTTATTATTAATCAATTCAACTATTGTATTTGCAAATAATTCTGTATTATTTTCAATCTCTGTTTCCGTTAGAACAAGTGCTGCACCGGCTTTTTCAAATGTTTGTGCATTAAACGATTGATGATCCGCTGCCGCAAATGGATAAGGAATTAATATTGATGGCAAACCACATATTGCCAATTCAGATAATGCAATAGCTCCCGCACGACTTGTAGCCAGATCAGATGCATTATATGCCATATTCATATTATCAAGATATTCTGTCAAATAAATTCGGGATTTATGTCCCTTTACACTTTGTTTTGCCATTTCAAAACTATATTTACCACTGAGCCAAATAAACTGAGCATCAGTTTCAGCCAATACTCTGTCAATTGAATTTGCAAAAGCTTTATTTATTGCCAAAGCACCCTGACTACCACCAAAAATCAATACAGTCAACTTTTCAGGTGCTAAATTAAAGAATGATCTTGCTTTTTCAGGCCCAATGCTCAGATCAAATTTTCTTACAGGATTACCGGTCAAATGCAAATTTTTTTGATTTTTAAAAAACTTGAATGACTCTTTAAAACTTAGATGCACTTGCTCAACTTTTTTTGCCAGTAAGCGGGTAGTAACACCCGGGTAGCTGTTCTGCTCCTGTATCAGCGTTGGGTATCCCATTAAATTAGCTGTAAATAACATGGGACCGCTTACATAACCACCCGTACCAATTACTGCCAAAGGTTTAATTTTCTTTAAAAGGCCAACACATTGAAACAAGCTGTAAATTAACCGTATAATGACGCCAACATTTGCAAATAAATTCTTTCTGGAAAATCCACGAACTGCAATTTTATGTAACGGATATCCCATTTCCGGTATTACTCTATTTTCCAATCCTTTGTCAGTACCAATAAAATGTATCTGCGCTTCCGGCTCCAACTCTAACAGTCGCTGACCTATGGCAATAGCAGGATACAAATGGCCACCTGTTCCACCACCGGCAAAAATAAAAGATTTTTTATTAGCGCCATTGTTCATTACATTCCAACCTTGTACTGTGGTGCAGGACGTCTTTTATATTTTTTTCGCTTTCTTGGCTTGGGTGTTGCTGTTGAAGCATTCACGTTCAACCTGCTGATCCTGCTTTGATAGGTGGATCGGCTCGGATAGTTCATAAACGATTTCCGGCTCTGCGACGATATATTAATTAACACTCCGATAGCGGCAAGGTGTGTTACCATAGCTGAACCACCATAGCTGATAAATGGCATGGGTATACCCGTCGTGGGTAAAATTGCCAAAGTCACAGCGGCATTGAAAAAAGCATATAATCCAATACAAATGGTTATACCACCTGCGAGTAATCTACCATAACCATCGGGTGCTGTTTTAGCGATTTGAAATCCACGGTACATAACAACAAAAAACAAAACCAGAACAGCAATAGCGCCAATCATACCCAATTCTTCACCAATCACCGAAAAAATAAAATCTTTATGAGCTTCTGGTAAAAACTCGTATTTTTGGATACTGTTACCAATACCACGTCCAAAGATACCACCAAAACGAAAGGCATTTATAGATTGTTGTAATTGATAGTCGCTGAAATTGTTATTTATAGACACATCGATATAAGAATAAACACGTTTTAACATATAAGGATTACGTACCAAATACGCCAAACCGGCTGTAATAGCTGTCATTCCCAATGATAAAATATAGATAAATTTTACTTCAGCGAGAAAAAACATGCTAAATACAATAATGGTAACCATGATAGCCGTGCCCAAATCTTTTTCTGCAGCAATCAACACAATTATGACACCAGCAACCAATATATGGGCAAGAAATCCCTTCCAGGTTTCAAGGTATTCTTTATTTTCAAACAATAGTCTGGCCATCAGGAAAACAAGAACATATCTGGCAAAATCAGAGGGTTGAAATGTAAATGGACCCAAGCCTAACCATCGAGATGCTTCATTTTTACTGATTACGATAGGCAATGGAAGAAAAAGAGTAACCAACAAAACTATAGCTCCTAAATACAATATTGGAGATATGTTGAGCCACACCTTATAATCCACCAAAATCAAAACAGCTAAAAATATCAAGCCAATAATAACCTTGATCATATGGTTTTTAAAATAATATGCGCTATCACCTGTCAACTGGTCAGCACGATAAGAGCTTGAAGAAAAAACAATAGCCGCTCCCAAAACCAGTAAAAACATAACACTGGATAACAGGATATAATCTACTCTTGAAAAATCTATTTTTTTAAACGAATCCAACATAACTATATTTATCTTATCTTAAAGGTTGCAAGTGTTAATAATGCCAGCAATATACCTACAATCCAGAACCTTACAACAACTTTGGGTTCTGCCAGAGGTTTCAATTCAAAGTGATGATGAATGGGCGCCATCCGAAAAACACGTTTACCTGTTCTTTTAAAATATGCTACCTGAATAATTACAGACAAGCTCTCGATAACAAAAATGGCACAGATGAACAACAACCAGAATTCTTTTTTAACCAGAATTGATATGGCTGCTATGGAACCGCCTAGCGCCAAAGATCCGGTGTCGCCCATAAAGACCTGTGCAGGATACGTATTGTACCAGAGGAATCCAAGACAGGCGCCAAACAAAGCCGCACAAAAAATAGCAATTTCTCCCGCACCTGGTAAATAGATAATGTTCAAATAGTCCGTAAAATCTACACGGCCTGAAACATAGGCAATAGCACCAAATGCTAAAGCCGCCACAGCACTCAAGCCTGCGAGTAATCCATCTAATCCGTCAGTAAGGTTCGAGCTGTTCGATGTAGCAGTGATAATAAATGCAATAAAGGGTATATAAAAAATTCCAAAATTAAACTCGTAATCTTTGAAAAACGGTACTGTTGAAACTGTTCTGGCACTTTCAACTGGAGGGAAAAAGTATAAAAGAACACCTACAACCAGACCAAGTAAAATCTGAAATAGTAATTTTTTACGAGCGATTAAACCTTTGGGCTCTTTTTTTACAATTTTTAAATAATCATCCATAAAGCCGATTGCGGTCAACACAAGTGTTACCAGCAAAATTAACCAAACATACATTTCCATATATTTGGCAAATAATAATGTGGGTATTAACACACTGATAATAATGATCAAACCACCCATGCTAGGGGTACCGCGCTTGCTCAAATGAGATTCCGGACCATCATTTCTTATTTCTTCACCAATCTGATGTTTTTTCAGCATTCGTATAATTACAGGGCCCAACAAAACACTGATAAGAAATGCAAAGAACACACTTAGTGCAGCCCGGAAAGAAATATACCGGAACAGATTAAAGCCAATAAATTGATCGCGTAAAGGTGTTAGTAAATAATACAGCATTTACACTTCCTCTATGGATTTTAAATTTTCAACAATTTCTTCCATATGCATGGAACGAGACCCTTTGACGAGCAACACATCATGAGAAGCCACATATTGTTTTAATGTATCAATCAAACCGGATTTTTCCTGAAAATGGCCTAAAAAATCAAATCCATGCTTATCCACCAATTCGAAAGCTTTTTCCATTTCACTTCCGAATAGAAATAATGCATCGATATCCTTGCTTCCTGCATATTTGATAATGTTCACATGTTCATCAATTGAAAACTGACCCAATTCCTTCATATCTGCAAGAATGGCAATACGCCGTCCATTTAATCCGACTTTCATATCTTTCAATGTATCAATTGCTGCCATACAGCTACGGGATTTGAATTATAAGTATCATCAATAATTCGCATTGATTCATGCTCAACCACATGCATGCGTTTTTCAACAAAATCAAAAGATTCTATCCCGGCTTTGATCTTGAGGTTTTCAACATTAAAATGTTTTGCCACTGCCGCTGCTGCCAATGCGTTTGAAACATTATGACTACCTGGTACGGACAACTGCACCAAAGTACCGGAAAGATCAAATCTATATTTAGCAAGAGCATCACAATCCAAAATTTGACCAGACACATTAGCATTTTTGCTTATACCATATGACATCAAATTATTTGATGGATAGGTTAATCCAGCCAGAACAGGATCATCAGCATTATATATAATCAATCCATCTGATTGCATGCTGTTGAGCATTTCCATTTTCGCCTTGGCTACACCCTGCTTATCATTAAAAAACTCCAAATGCGCATAACCAATATTGGTAAAAAGACAAACAGAAGGTTCTACAAGGTAGCTGAGACGATCCAATTCACCAAAATGATTGGTTCCCAGCTCTGTTACCAGTATTTCATGTTCGGGTCTCAGGTTCAGCAATGTTGCCGGAACACCAATATGATTATTAAAAGATTTAATATTGCTCAATACATTATATTTTTGTGACAATACACTCGCAACAAATTCCTTTGTTGTGGTTTTTCCACTACTTCCGGTAATTGCCACAACAGGAATATTAAATTTCATTCTATAAAATCGTGCAATTTCCTGATATGCTTCCAAAGTATCCTGAACAACAAGAAAACCCGAGTTGTCAAAATCTTTAGAATTCAAACTGTACCATTTCTCGGAAACAACACAAGCAGAAACCTGACTTTCTGTAGCCTGTTTCACAAAATCATGCCCATCAAAGCGTTCACCTTCAATCGCAACAAATACATCACCTTTTTCAAGACTTCTTGAATCAGTACTGATTTGTCGAACAAAACCCTCAGGGATAGACACATTTCCATTCCAGGCAATTGAAATTGCTTTAATTTGCAGTATTTCAGAAATTGTCAGATTCAGGTTACTCACATTAATCCTAATTCATTACAATCAAATCTTTTAAATTTATCGCGGTTTCACAATGCAGTAAAACTTGTTCCTTGTTTTTCAATGTACTGCCTGCTTTGGGAATTTGCTTAACCACTTTACCAGAGCCTTCAACAACAACTGATATTCCTTTTAAAGATAAAACATTCAGTGCGTTACGTAATGGAAGACCGGTTACATCAGGCACTGTTGAATCATCCTGCACTTTTGTATCCGTTGCTGAAAGATACAACTCTTTTGTTTCTTGAAACTCTGTACCGGGTTTCGGGTCCTGAGAGAGAATTACATCTCCGGAGCCAGATATATTTGCAATAAAATGCTCATCTACAACCATATCATTTACATAATCTCTGGGCGTTCCTACCAGATTCGGAACAATAACAGGTCCGTCATTTTTACTATTTTCCAAATCATCATCAGATTTGATAAAATAATCGCGACCTTCAATATCAATAATACGTTCAGCAATTCTTTTGAAACATGGTGCCGAAATAGTTCCACCATAATAACCAACACGGGGTTTTTCAACCATAACAAAAATTACAAGCTTTGGATCTTCTTCAGGGAAAAAGCCACCAAAACTGGCAATATAATTGTTCTTTTGATACCCTACACGATTTCCAGTGGTATAGGCCATCTGGGCAGTACCGGTTTTACCACAAATATTCATTCCCGCAATCTGAGCATTGGTACCCGTACCTTTTATTACCACATCACGCATAATATTTTTCAAAGTATCTGCAGTTGTACTTGAAATCACCTTGCGGATCACTTTGGGTTTGGTTTTTACAAGTGTTTGCCCATCTTTGCGAATTTCTTTAATAATTGAAGGATTTAATAAATACCCACCATTTGCAACTGCACAAAACATATTGCACATTTGCAGCGAGGTGGCTGTAATTTCATGACCAATTGACATAAATGCAGGAGTAACACCAGACCAGTCTTTAACTGGCTTTAAAATACCTTCACGCTCGCCTATGATATCAAAATCGTAACGATTTCCAAAGCCATAAGCTCTTGCATACTCGTACAATGTACGTTTATCAATATCCATTGCCAACTTGGCAACACCAATATTAGAAGAGTGTACCAAAACCTCACGCAATGTCAACCAGGCATGTGGTGAAGTATCTGGTATCCTCACATCCATCAATTCATATTTTCCATTTTCACAGAACACGAGATCATCGGGTGTATGCAAACCTTCATTCAATACCGCAGACATTAAAACTAGCTTGAATGTAGAGCCGGGTTCAAATGCATCGGTAATTGCCCGTAATCGCCAGCAGTTTGCATCATATTGATTTGCATGATTCGGATCAAATCCAGGTTCCGATGCCATTGCCAGCACTTCACCGGTCTTGGGATTCATAATTACGGCTACACCGCCTTCTGCCTTGTGAGTATTAATTGTCGCTAACAACTCTTCTTCCGCAATATGCTGATACCGATAATCTATAGACAAAACCACATCCTGCCCATTTTCCGGCGGAATGATTGGGTAATCCGGATGATTAAAGAAATCATTGGTAGCCGTTTTTTGGTACAGCATTTTACCTGGTACGCCTCGCAATGAATAATCCAAAGATTTTTCAAGACCACTAATACCAACACCATCAACATCTGTAAATCCCAGTAACTGACTGGCTATATTTTTTTGAGGATATTTGCGGGTCATTGCAATTTCACACTTGACTCCCGCTATATTCAGTTTTTCAATTTTCTCTCTTACTTCAAAAGGTTGTTTACGGGCCAAAACTACATACTTGCCGCTTTCATTCAACATTTTCAACAGCTCGCGCTTGGTAGCCCCCAAAACCGTAGACAATTTAGATGCAACATCCGGTTTATTTCCAACAATATGCGGATCAGCAACAACATTTATTGTTGGAATATTAAATGCCAATAATTTAATATTTCTGTCTACAATCTTGCCGCGTTCCGGCGGAATGACAACTTTTTTGGTCCATGGATTTTCTACATTTTCCATCACACCCTCCATTTCAGAGAATTGGATCTGTAACAACCGCCCAACGAGCAAAAACATGAACAAAAGCGCGCTATAACGGAAAAAATTATATCTCCAAAAATTTTCACCGGATCGATTCATATATTATTTATTTTCTTCATCTTTTAATTTCATATTAATCTTTTCAGCAGGCACAAAACCCAGCTTTTCTTTGGCAATTCTTTCAATCCGGTCAACGTGGGTTAATGTTTCTACTTTATCCGTCAAAACTGCTTTTTCATATTCCAATTGCTGTAATTCACGACTCATTTTAACATTACGTCTATTCAACTGTCCCACACTTACATTCTGCCAAACCTTAACCAGGCTAAAGACGGAAAAAGCAATAAAAGCATGTATTACATACTTTTTCATCAACCTTTTACGCCTGACACTATTTTTTATGGTAACAGCCATCTATCTCACACTTTTTCTGCAATTCTCAATCTTGCTGAACGGGCACTGGGATTCAATTTTATCTCAGCATCCTCCGCTTTCAGCAATTTACCAATAGGTTTTAATACAGGCTTTTTGCCACAAACACAATGCGGCAATTCTTTAGGGCACTCGCAAGGATCAGCTTGTTTACGAATAAACTGCTTCACAATTCGATCCTCAAGACTGTGATAGCTGACAATAACCAACCTTCCACCGCTTTTTAACGAATCCGTTGCAGCAGGAAGAAACTCGTTCAAACTTGCCAATTCATCATTCACATAAATACGGATTGCCTGAAAAATCCTCGCAAATGATTTTATCTCATACTTTCTACCAACAACTCGCTGAATAACGCTCCGCAACTCATCAGTAGTCCTAATCACTTTGCCTTCACGATGCCTAATAATTGCTTTTGCAATGCGAAACGCTTCCCGCTCTTCGCCATACTCTCTAAAAATCCGGGTGAGCTCTCTTAATTCAAAAGTATTCACTACCTGCTCAGCATCCAAACCCGCATCAGGATTCATAGTCATCTTTAAGGGACCGGAAGCCATATACATAAATCCACGTTCAGGATCACTAATCTGCAACCGGGAAACGCCCAAATCTGCAACCACACCATCCACCTTGCCAACATTAAGCATATTTAGCGCAGGAGCAATATTCCTAAAATTGTCCTGTACAATCATCAACCTGTCTATCAAAGAACCTAACCGGGCTTTTACTCTATTTATAGCTTCAATATCCTGATCAAACCCGATCACTTTGCCCGCCTCGGGCATCTTTTCTATAATTTTCAAAAAATATCCGGCATCACCCAATGTGGCATCAACAATTATTTCAGCACTACCTACATCAAGCGCCTCAACAACTTTATCTACAAGTACCGGTATATGATATTCAACCATCACATCACATCATTTACATATTTATTTCATTCAAAACTTTATGCAATAGCTGCTCATTCTGCTCTTCATATTCTTCAAAGACCTTGGGATTCCAGATTTCTAGATAATTGGTACACCCCATCACAACAACCTCTGTACAATCCTGCATACCAGCAAACTCGATCAAATGTGATGGCAGCGTAATACGACCCTGTTTATCAAATGCAGTTTCAACTGAACTTCCAACAAACGCACGGCGCATAGCAAGTTTTTCAGCATAAGTTCTATCAGCAGATTCAATATTTTCAATCAACTCGTCCCATCGTTCCTGATAATATCCCGTAACACAATTATGCAGCCCTCGAGTGACAACAATCTTGTCTCGTTGCGATTCCGGAAAGGCACTACGATGCTTGGACGGGATTGCCAACCTGCCTTTCGGATCCAATGAAACAGAATATTTTCCAATTAAACCAGCCATTGCCACTCTTGCTTAATTTTTGGCCTAAAATAGCGCCAAAATGCCTATAATCACCTAAAGTCACCACTTCAGTTTAAGATAGTTTATAAAAAAACTAATGTCAAGTAAAATCATTATTTAATTCATTTTTTTTAGTCTTTTAGGTCGTTTTTTTATAAAATTTACGTGAACTTGGCCGAATATAAGGATATACTTTTCTGCACATTCGGTTTTTCAATATTAAATGTTTGAGTATATTGAGTTTATTTATTATATTAAGTCACTTGATAACAACACAGGGACAGATGTATGGATGCAAAAAAGTACAAATATGTTGTAGGAGTAGATCTGGGTGCTACTAAAATTTTCTCTGCAGTAATTGACAAAAAAGGAAAAATCTACAGTACCGCCAAAACAAGAACCAAAGGGGAATTAGGATTCAACACCGTTGTAGACAGAATTTTCGACTGCGTAATGGAAGCAATCAAAAATGCAGGACTTTCCCTGTCTCAAATTGGAGCCATTGGTCTCGGCTCACCTGGCCCACTGGATTTAACTGAGGGAAAAGTAATTGAAACCCCAAACCTGGGCTGGAAAGACGCACCGCTAAAATCCCGTTTGGAAAAAACATTAAAAAAACCTGTAAAAATTGACAATGATGGCAATGTTGGTTTGCTTGGTGAATATGCATACGGCGCGGGTCATGGCGCTAAACATATGGTAGGATTGTTTGTAGGTACTGGTATTGGCGGTGGCGTTATCATCAATGGTAATCTTTTACATGGATTCAATGAAAATGCCGGCGAACTGGGGCACATGATCATGGATCCCAATGGACCAATATGTGGTTGTGGTAACAGAGGTTGTCTGGAAGCATTTGCAAGCCGTACAGCAATTGAAAAATATATTAGAATTGAAGAAATTAACGGACGTGAATCCTCAATATTTGAATTCTTACCCAGAAGAAAAGAAAAAATCCGCAGTAGCGCTCTATTTAAAAGCTATTCAGAAAATGATCCCGTAGTCAGAGAAGCTCTTGACAGATCTTCACACTATATTGGCTTAGCAACTGGATCATTATTAAATATTTTCAATCCCGAAGTTGTCGTTTTGGGTGGTGGTATTGTTGAGGCCTTTGGCGAAAACTATGTTAAACATGTTCGCAAGGTGGCCCAGGAAAATGCTTTTGATATTGCCTCACGAAATGTTCGAATTGTTGCCGCTGAACTTAAAGATGATTCTGCCATTCTGGGCGCTTCATTTTTAGGATGGCAGGCGCTGGATTCATAAACATAAAAAAAGCCGCATTGCAACTGCGGCTTTTTTTAATAACTATTATCTTTTTTTCCAATGACCGTCAACCCAGATCCACCCTTTTGCGGTTTTCTTCCAATGCCCATCAATCCAAACATGACCTTTCTTTGAGCTGATCCATTTACCATCAACCCATATATGCACACCATTTCTCCATCCCCAATGTCCACTAACCCAAACAGAATCATGGTGAGGTCTTGCAGGCTTAACGACAACTGTTTTACGTGCCGGAGGTGCCTTACGTACATATACAACTGCTGCTGTCGATGCCGAAACCAACCCCATTCCCAATATAAACATGGTTATCATTAATATTACATTCATCTTTTTCATGACTCTATCTCCTTTGTTTTGATTTCTACTACAAAACAAGCAACAGCGGTGCCAAAAGCCATAAAACCATCACAAGTGCAACCAAAACAACAAGTTACTTCAAAAACAATAATTAAGACAATCCACAAAATGTACCTCAGGGTACAATTAATGGATAATCAGGTACAAAAGTTGATTGTTTGATTTAATTATAAAAATCATTAAATTATAAACTCTATTAATTACAAGAAAGAAATATGAAAAAGAAAGAAAAAGCAATAAAATACGCATCCCAGATCAAAGCAATTTCCGGTACTTTGGAAAAACTGGTTTGGGAAATGATAAATGATCTTCGCGAGTCAGAACAACGTTATAGATCAATTGTAGAGTTTGCAGCCGATGCAATTATATCAATCAATCCGGATAAAAAGATCACTTCCTGGAATATGGGTGCTACAAATATTTTTGGTTATACAGAAGAAGAAGTGCTGGGTAAAGATATAGATATACTGGTGGTACAGGAAAGTGTCCGGGATGAAGCCGAAAACCTGTCAATTCGCGTCCTCAACGGTGAATCCATTCGCAGTCTCGAAGCAATTCGCTACACAAAATCAGGTACCTCTAAAAATGTACTGCTTTCAGCATCCCCCATTTTTGATGACAATAAAAAAGTAGATGCTGTATCCCTCATGTATAAAGATATTTCAGAACTTAAACAAGCTCACAATCAGTTGGTACAGACCGAAAAACAGGCAACCCTGGGCATTATTGCTGGAACCATTGGTCACGAGTTGAACAATCTTGTTGGCGGCATGCTGATTCATTCTAAATTGCTGCAGGAAAATTATGACAAACCGGACAAGATCAAAGAAATAAACGAATATATTTTAACAAATCTGGAAAAAGTTGCTCTTCACGGTAAAAACCTGTTATCCTTGAGCAAGCCGTCAAAACCCAGACTCCAACCGCTTGATCTCAATCAAATTGTCAGCCAAACCACAGACACATTGATCATGAGTGGTGTGTTAAAATATATTCAGGTTGAACTCCAACTGGCTGATGAAGCTCAATATGTATGCGGAGATCGCAACCTTATAGAACAGGTCATTCGTAATCTCCAAATCAATGCTGCACACGCCATGTCTAATGGTGGCAAACTCACCATTACAACACAAAAAAGCAATGACAATAGTTATTTTGAAATTACTTTTTCAGATACAGGTTCAGGCATTCCAGAAGAAATTAAAGATAAAATTTTCAATCCATTCTTTACTACCAAATCAGAAGGTAAAGGTACTGGCTTGGGCCTCCCCATTGTCAAAAACATTCTAGATGAACATAATGGATATATTAAACTGGACAGTAAAGTAAACGAGGGAACAACCATTACTATCGGATTTCCCATTACAGATTCTCAATGTGAATCTTGAATTCACATTGCGGATCTCCCCGTAAAATAGAGCCCCTTCCTTCAACTATAAGGGGTTTATTGATAACGGTTTCAAACATTTCTTTCACCCAACCATTGGAACATTCACACAAAATTTCTGGTGTATCAGGATTCTCTGCAACCAGAGTACAATAACATTCATCATAACGTATTGTAATAATATCACCTGAATTCTCGATATTTTTTTCACCAATAATCAACCCCAGATTTTTCAAAAACTTTTCCAAATTTCCACCACTATCAGTTGCCAATTGAATAGCACTGGTTTGTGCACATTGTCTTCCACATATTTCAAGCACCACTGAAACATTATGTTTATGACCATTGGTTTTGTATTGTTCTAACAATGTGGCAATCCGGTCCAACAGCAATCTTTTTTTTGGATTTATATTTTCCTCTTGATTGGCCATAGATTTATCACTATTTTTTATTACAAAAATAAATTTATGATAATAACCCCTAAACAATTCAGCTCTTAAAATCAACACCACAAACATTAGGTATTATTAATATGAGAAAAAAGGAAAAAGAAGTCAAGGATATTCAGGAAATTGAATCAATAATCCGTAAATGTGAGGTATGCAGGCTGGCAATGAGTGTTGATAACCGCCCTTATATTGTTCCGTTAAATTTTGGGTATAAAGACAATGCTCTCTATTTTCATACAGGGCATAATGGTAAAAAAATTGATTATTTGAATCAAAATGCAAATGTGAGCTTTGAAATGGATTGTGATATAGAACTCTTACCCTCTGACCATGCCTGCGGCTGGTCATCGTCTTATAAAAGTGTTGTAGGATATGGTACAGCAGAATTAATTTCAGATCGTGATAAAAAAGTCAAAGCACTCGATATAATAATGTCGCAATACGCTGAGCCTCCTTTCACTTATAAAGAAGGTCCTTTAGATAAGACATGTATTATCAAAGTGAATATTACCCAAATGAGCGGTCGTATTTCTAACGATTAATACTACCAGCGATAATGACGAATGTGCTCTCCACGTTCCTGTATATCAACCATGGAACGTATACCCACATCAATATGCACCTGAGTAAAATCATGAAATACTTGTTTTGAAGATGCTTTGGTCTTGATTCCACCCTCTTTTAGGGGCATATCAGAAACCAGTAAAAGAGCACCAATAGGTACTTTGCTTACAAAACCAACCGAGAAAAGTGCAGCACATTCCATATCAATAGCTATAGCACGTTCCTCATAGAGTTTCTTTTTAAAACGATGGTCAAATTCCCAAAAGCGATAATCTGTGGTATGAACAACACCGGTACGATAGTCATAACCATCATCAACCAGCATTTGACTTACAAATTTTTGTATTTTAAAAGTTGGCAAACTGGGTACTTGTTTGGGAATAAAGTTCTGAGAAACGCCTTCATCACGTATTGCTGCCACCGGTAAAATAAAATCACCAACTTTGAGTGAAGGATGCAATCCTCCACACATACCCAGAAACAATACAGCCTGAGGATCGAGCACAGCCAACAATTCAATAATCAATGCAGCAGTAGGAGCACCAATTTTAAAATCCACCATACTTACATTCACATCTTCAGCATGAATCACAGACATCACTGATCCGGTATGAATTTCAGCATTAAAACGTTCTGCAAAAACATGCATATATTTGTTGAAATTGGTTAAAATAATGTGTTTTTTAAAATCAGACAGATTTCCACCGGTATAACGTTCCAACATATCCCGGGCTATTTTTAATTTTTCCGGGTTATTATATATGAGTTTTTCACGAGATTTTTTATTATATTTAAATTCCATAGCACACCTTTCTTTGGGTATGGAAAATAACAAAATTAGAGTTAAAAACAAACACTGATTTATGTTAAAAATTTATCTTTATAATAATAATGAGAACAATTGGTTTATTTTTGATGATCCTGTCGAGATAATATCTTCAATTGATAGCGATTCAATAATAAACCAACTCTGTCATATTGAAAAAAAAGTGAATAGCGAAAACCTGTGGGCCGCGGGTTTTCTATGTTATGAAGCGTCTCCTGCATTTGATCCGCATCTCAAAGTACACGCTTTTTCCGAATATCCATTAATGACCTTTGGGTTGTTCAAACACCCCCGGGCACTTGCTGAACTCCCTTTTGACGATACCAGCGATTATTCTTTCTCAACATGGCAGCCTGCAATAGACGAATCGCAATATCTTTCAGCAATTGAAACCATTAAACAGCAAATTCAACTGGGTAACACATATCAGGTTAATTTTACATTCCCATTATATTCAACATTCAAAGGCAGTTATTATTCCCTTTTCAAAAATTTGGTCCATGCACAAAAAGCTCCATATGCGGCACTGATTGAAACCGAATCGCATACAATTTGCTCAGCTTCTCCTGAATTATTTTTCAAACTGGATGGCACCAGACTCTTTTCCAAACCCATGAAAGGCACTGCACCTCGCGGCAAATACTCCTTAAAAGATGCTCAAAACAAACGCAATTTAAAATACAGTACCAAAGATCGCGCAGAAAATGTTATGATTGTAGATATGATCAGAAACGATATGGGACGCATTGCAGAATTAAATAGTGTTTCCATACCCAAACTTTACAGCATAGAACAGTATCCAACAGTCTATCAAATGACATCTACCGTTCAATCAAGAACGCTTGTACCAGTAAGTGATATATTTAAAGCGCTTTTCCCTTGTGCATCCATTACCGGGGCCCCAAAAGTCAGCACAATGAACATCATTAACCAACTGGAAGACCATTCACGAGGTATTTATACTGGTAGTATTGGCTATATTTCTCCGGATAAAAAAGCACAATTTAATGTAGCAATTCGCACATTAATTCAGAACAAAAGCACAGGTAAAGCCGTTTATAATATTGGCAGCGGCATTGTATGGGATTCCAAACCCAATGATGAATTTCATGAATCCCTTTTAAAAGCAGAAATATTAAATCACAAACATGAACCTTTTCATTTACTTGAAACACTTTTATGGCAGCCGCAAACGGGCTATTTTCTTCTTGATATACACCTTAAACGTTTACGTCAATCTGCCCGTTATTTTGGTTTCAAGATCAACACTCGATATATACTTGAAAAGCTAATACATACAGCTGAATCATTTAAAAATTCTACACGCGTGCGTTTACTGGTTGATTCTGATGGAAATATTGAAATACAATCTATCAAGATAGAAACAGATTTAAACACCACTGCCAGAATTTGTTTTGCGAATGAACCTGTTGATGAATCATCTGTTTGGCTTTACCATAAAACAACAAACCGAAATATATATGACAAACACATCAATTTAAATCCGGAATATGATGACGTTTTACTTTATAATCAAAAAGGGGAAATAACAGAAACCTGCATGCACAATCTGGTAGTTAATATAAATAATGTATTGTATACCCCACCGGTCTCTAGCGGATTATTGGCAGGGACCTTTCGGGAACATTTATTAAAAAAGGGTGAAATAAAAGAACGGATCTTGTATCAGTCGGATGTAATTCAAGCCAAAGAATTATTTTTGATAAACTCGGTTCGTAAATGGCGTAAATGTGAGATTCAATCTTAAAAAGGAGTAGTAAACATGAAGACCCTCAAACGGTTATTGACAATTCTGGCATTAACACTAATTTCAGGATTGCTAATTTCTTGTCAACCTCAGGTTAAAACCGGCTGGGACCTTTTGCCGGAAATTCTTGAGCAGATAAAAGAACCGGTTTTTCAGGACAAGGATTTCAATATCACAGAATTTGGCGCAGTTGGTGACGGGAAAACCGATTGCTCTGACGCAATATCAAAAGCAATCACCGAATGTAATGCAGCCGGCGGTGGTCGTGTAGTGGTTCCTGCGGGTAACTATCTAACCGGCCCTGTTCACTTGAAAAGCAATGTCAATTTACATCTCGAAGAGAATGCCACCCTCCTCTTTAGTCCGGATATTGAAAAATACCTTCCGGTTGTACACAGTCGCTGGGAAGGTGTTGAAGTAATGAACTATTCCCCATTTGTTTATGCTTTTGAACAGGAAAATATTGCTATTACCGGCAAAGGCACTCTGAATGGACAAGCAAATAACGAAAACTGGTGGCCCATGTGCGGTGCACCTCACTATGGCTGGACAGATGGAATACATTCACAACGTGAAACCCGCTCAACATTGTTCCAGTGGGCAGAAGACAATGTACCGGTAGTTGAACGTGTTTTTCCTAATGGTTCGTATCTTCGTCCACAATTTGTTCAACCCTACCGTTGTAAAAATGTATTAATTGAAGGTATTACTATTGTCAACTCTCCCATGTGGGAACTGCACCCCGTATTGTGTGAAAATGTTATCGTTCGCGGTGTTCACATCAACAGTCATGGTCCCAATAACGATGGTTGTGACCCTGAATCTTGCAAAAACGTTTTAATTGAAGACTGTTTTTTCAATACGGGTGATGACTGTATCGCTTTAAAATCAGGACGGAATGCGGATGGACGCAGAGTCAATACACCTTGCGAAAATATAATTATTCGAAATTGTACAATGAAAGATGGTCACGGTGGTGTTGTTATCGGCAGCGAAATTACCGGCGGTGCTATCAATATTTTTGCAGAAAATTGTGAAATGGACAGTCCCAATTTGGAACGTGCATTACGTATTAAAACCAACTCATTGCGTGGCGGTAATGTAGAAAACATTTATTTCCGCAATGTACGTGTCGGTCAGGTTTCAGATGCAGTGGTTCGTGTCAACTTTTACTATGAAAATGGTGATGCAGGTGAATTCACTCCATCAGTTAAAAACATTCAGGTCAGCGACGTAACCTGTGAAAAAAGTAATTTTGGTTTACTCTTGATGGGTTACCCCAATTCACCGGTAACCGATATTACCTTGAACAATTGTACCTTTAACAATGCAGCAAATGGCAATCGTTTCATCAATGTAAAACGTATTAATGCCTCCAATACAACAATCAATGGCAAAGAATTTACCGGTGTTGAAGAGAATATGGTTCCGGATGCTGTATTGCAAACATTAAAAGAACAGATCAATACTATTCAGGTTGCAAGAGCGTTTGAAGAAGTATCTGACGATGGTAGTATATATATATTTGCAACACGAGATGAAATGGATTGGAATATCATTAAAATCCATAAAAGTGGTAAATTTTTAGAATCCGGTAAACCGGATTCACAAATCAGCCCCTTTTAATGCATGAATTATCGGGGTGGATTGCTCCACCCCGCTTAATATTTCGGAGGACCAGAGAAATGAAAAAACACAATTTTATAAAATTCAAGTTCCGTTCTATTTTCTTGTTTCTCGTTTTAGCAGGTATTTTTGCAAACGCTCAAGCTATACCCCGCCTTGAAAAAAGAGGTCAGGCTGTTCAATTGATCGTGAATGATCAACCCTGGCTTGTACTGGGTGGTGAATTGCACAATTCATCAGCTTCAAATCTTGATTACCTTGAACCAATCTTCCCGAAATTAAAAGCCATGAACCTGAATACGGTGCTCGCTGTAGTATCATGGGACCAGTTTGAGCCGGTTGAAGGTCAATACGATTACACATTAATGGATGGCATGATCAAGCAGGCAAGAGAAAATGATTTAAAGCTTGTACTGCTCTGGTTTGGTAGCTGGAAAAACGGCCAATCACATTACATTCCGGATTGGGTAAAAGCTGATTACAAACGTTTTCCGCGTGTAAAAACCGCAAGCGGTAAAGCGTTGGAAATCCTTACGCCCTTGAGTGAAAACACCTTACAGGCAGATCTCAAAGCATTTACTGCTTTTATGAAGCATCTCAAAGAAATTGATTCTCAGGAAAATACGGTAATTATGATACAGGTGCAAAATGAAGTAGGAATCATTGGAGAAACACGTGATTATTCTCCGGAAGCGGAAAAAAGTTTTACCGCACCTGTTCCCTCTAAATTGATGAATTATTTATCTAAAAATAAAAACAATCTGGCTCCCGAATTAACAAAAACCTGGTCAGCAACCGGTTATAAAACCAAAGGAAGCTGGAGTGATGTTTTTGGTGGCGGCCCCGCTGCAGAAGAACTGTTCATGGCCTGGAATTATGCTTCATTCATCGATAAACTTGCGGAAATGGGTAAAAAAGAATATACCCTACCCATGTTTGTAAACGCATGGATCGTTCAACCCCAGGACAAGCGCCCTGGTGATTACCCGAGTGGTGGTCCACAGGCCCATGTTCACGATATCTGGAGAGCAGCCGCAGATCATATAGACATTCTGGCTCCGGACATTTATCTACCCGAATTTACAGATATTTGCGCGCAATATATGCGTTCTGGCACCCCATTATTTGTACCTGAGTCTTTTTCCGGTTATGCGGGTGCTGCAAACGCCTTTTATGCTGTAGGAGCAGGCAAAGCAATAGGCTACTCTCCATTTGGTATTGATGGAAGAATGAACAATTCTACAGATAATCCGTTTGCCCAGGCATATAATATTCTTGCACAGCTTTCGCCTAGCATATTAAAAGCTCAAAGTAGTGGTAATATTTCCAGTGTTATCCTCAACAGTGACAATCCCAAACAATCTATCACACTTGGTGATTACAAAGTAACAATAGCTCTTGCCAGCAACTGGCGTTCCGGTGAGGCCGTTGAAAATGGATATGGATTGCTCATCGCTTCCGGCAAAGATGAGTTTATTGCTGCAGGTTCAAATGTGCATATCACATTTTTACCCGCATCTCAAGGCCCTGCTGTTGCGGGATTGGCTAGCGTTGAAGAAGGTGTTTTTGAAAACGGAAAATGGATTGCCGGACGCCGTTTAAATGGTGATGCCATTATGGTCGATTATGATCTTGGTGCAAGAACCGCTGAAAACAGAACCGGCACAGGTCTAAAATTTCAGGCAGTTCCATCAATCCAAAAAGTCAAACTGTACCGTTTTGAATAATAAATCAGGGAAAAGAAATGAAATTTATTAAAATTTTATCTATTCTGGCTCTCATCTCCTTCAAGCTGGTATTTGGATTAGAAAGGCAAGACACCACATTCCAGGTCTTTCAATTCCCGCCAAATATGATTCCACGTATAGATGGTGATATCTCGGATTGGGATATGGTACCCGCATCTTATATCATTGACACGCAACAGCTTGTGGATGATAATGGAAAATACCCAAAACCTGATCCCTCAACGCTGGATATCAAAGTCAAAGTAGGCTGGGTCAAAGGGATGAACAAGCTCTATTTCCTATATGAAGCCTATGACGATTACTGGGATTTTGCTCAACCTGGATTGCATAATGATACGTTTGAGATCGTTGTAGATGCAGATGCGTCCGGTGGCCCCCTAATCGACAAAGAACATCGCGAAATGTATGTAACCGAAAAAGTTGGCGCAGCTGCAATTAAGGACGATCGTATCAGTGATGGCGAATCCAATTGGGCAGTGCATGGCGTGCATGCTCAAAATTATCACATATTCACTCCCGCTGAAGGTAAAGACTGGACCCTTGCCTGGGGTGTACAACCCTGGATTAAGGATCTCCCCTGGTCAAATGCATGTGTCAAATATAATTTCAAACCCGGCGAGTCCGGCAAACTGGTGCTGGAATTCTGGATTACACCATTCGATTATGCCGGTCCGGAAGGTCCACAAAGGGCGGTAGAATCCGAATTGTGGGAAGAAAAGATCATTGGCCTCTGCTTTGCCATTATTGACTATGATGATGTAAATAATCGCCGAAATAACGGATTCTGGAACCTTTCACGTCAGCATACCATGTACGGACATGCGTCACAGCTTGCGGCATTTAAGCTGATGCCTCTGGAGAAACAATATGTCAAAGAGCTACAAGCTGATTGGTCACATTTGGTTTACGATATGGATAAACGACTGGTGTTGTTCAAAGATGAATCCATTGGTAAAATTTCATCATGGCATTGGGATTTTGGTGACGGGACCGAATCGAATGAACAAAATCCCAGCCATATCTATGAAAAGCCGGGACAATATGTAGTTGTTTTGAATGTGCAAGGTCCCGCAGGTGAATCTCGAATGTCAAAAGTTTGGGATGTATTTGTAAAATAAATATTTACTCTGGAAAGGTATTAAAATGAAAAAGTTTATATCAACAATTCTGATTATCTTATTCTGTGCTACCCTCCATGCCGGTACCGCATTTTATAATATCAAAGATTATGGAGCTGTTGGAGACGGACAAACTCTGGATACGCCTGCAATCAATAAAGCTATTGAAGCGGCGTCAGAGGCTGGTGGCGGTACTGTATATTTCCCGGCAGGCACTTATAAAAGCTATTCCATTCATTTGAAAAGCAACATTACCATTTATCTGGACCAGGGTTCTGTTCTTTTGGCAGCAGAAACTGTTGAAGGTCAACCCGGCTATGATCATCCTGAGCCCAATGAATGGGGTGATGTGCATAAATATCAGGATTTTGGCCACAGTCACTGGCGCAACAGTCTGATGTGGGGAGAAAATCTGGTCAATGTTTCCATAACAGGCCCCGGCCTTATTGATGGCAGTAAAGGTCTCTCACGTTGGGGTGGTCGTCCTTTTAGACCACGCGAACAGCAGCAAAGAGAACGAAAACCTGGCGAAGAACGCCCCAGACCTGAACGTCCTCGTGAAGACCAGCCTGTTGATCTCAGTCGTTACAATGATTATGGAAACAAAGCCATTGCTCTGAAACAATGTAGAAATGTGATCATCAAAGATATTTCTTTTTTATTGTGCGGTCACTTTTGTGTTCTCGCTACCGGTATTGACAATATGACTATCGATAATGTCAAAATTGACACCAACCGGGATGGACTGAATATCGATTGCTGTCATAATGTTCGTATTTCAAATTGCACAGTCAATACACCCAATGATGACGCAATCGTATTGAAAAGCACATTTGCATTAGGCATATTTCGTTCAACAGAGAACCTAAGCATTACCAATTGTCAGGTTATGGGCTATGATCCCGGTACGTTTCTGGATGGTACGTTTCAAACCACTCAGGAACTTGCACCTGACAAAGGTGGAATGACTGGTAGAATCAAAATGGGTACAGAATCGAATGGCGGCTTTAAAAACATTTCCATATCCAACTGTGTATTTGACCGCTGCCGCGGCCTGGCACTTGAAACCGTTGATGGCGGTATTTTAGAAGATGTAACGATTTCAAATATCACTATGCGGAATATAACAAATGCTCCCTTTTTCCTGCGCGTTGGCAGACGCATGCGTGCACCGGAAAATACACCAATCGGAACAATGAGAAGAATCAATATCAGCAATGTGGTTGTGCATAATGTAGAACCCCGTTACGGTGCGCTCATTATGGGTATTCCCGGTCATGATGTTACAGATGTAAAAATGAGCAACATCCAGATTTATGTCAAAGGCGGCGCTCCCAAAGAACAAGGCGATATTGAGGTTCCTGAAATGGAAGATGGTTACCCGGATCCCCGTATGTATGGAGATATCCCAGCCTATGGATTTTATATGCGTCATGTAGATGGTATTGAATTGCATAATGTAAATGTATCTTTTGAAAATGAGGATATGCGCCCTGCATTCATTCTTGAAGATGTTAAAAACTCTGAATTTAATTTCATCCAGGCACAGAATGCACAGGGAATTCCAACATTCAAAATGAAAGATATAAAAAATATTATCATTTTCAACTCGGGTAATATTGAAAATACTACAATTGATCAGGCTGATCAAAAAAATCTGTAATAACCAGGATTCTATCCCTATCTTTAACTTGCAGGATATGGTAGTTGATTTAAAAAAATCCCCGGTTGTGAATATAACCGGGGATTTTTTTATTTTTCGGATTATTTGATAACAAAATAAACTATTCCAGCTCACTTTTTTCAAACTTTTCAATCATCTCACCTGCAATGCTCAAATGTAAAGCATGTTCGGGGAGTTTTCCTCTAGTGTACCATGCGGCATCAGCAATCTCTTTAGCATCAATCTCAAGGGCAAAAGTAGAGTCTGCGTTTGCAATAAATCCAATCATTAACGATCCGGATAAAGGCCAGGGTTGGCTTTTGTAATAACGGATATTCCATATATCCAGCCCTACTTCTTCTTTAACCTCACGTATTAACGCTTCTTCCAGTGATTCTCCAATATCCACATATCCTGCAAGTAACGAGTACCATCTTCCCGGAAAATTAACACCGCGTGCGAGCAATATTTTATCGTTATCAATGATAGCAACAATAACTGCAGGTGAAATTCTGGGAAATACCGTATTCTTACAATTCGGACATATAATTGCCCGTTCATCTGTTTTTTGTAGTGTGGCTGTACCACACTTTCCACAATACCTGTTTTTTAAATACCAGTTCATCAAATGAAATGCAACCAGACAAGCCCATGCAACCTCCTGCTGCGATGTATCTCTGAAAAAATTCAAATTATGATAAGCAAACGTTGTATTTTCTGTCTGGATTTCATCCCATAATAGATAGCAGGGAAGACCATCAAGCGTAAACAGGAATGTCTTATCGCTTTCATCTGATACCTCCAACAAATCTTTTTTTCGGGGCAGTTCAAAATGATCATTGATTTTCTCTAACAACAATGCATTTTCTTTAAAACTGAATACAATATCATCATTTTCAAGTTTACGATTAGCTAAAAACAGAGTATCCAAATTGTGAGGTGCAATATCTTGTATCATACTATTAACCAACTATTTTCAATTTGCATTATAATAAAGTTAGAACCTAAAATTCAATCATTTGTTTGGGTTTTAAATTATCTTCCATCGTCCAGAAATGTGCCTGACCATGTTCCAGACGAAAAACGATTAAATTGGGATCTTGAGCAGTGAGGCCGAAATTCTTTAAAAAAGGTCTCTCTGTCATTACTCGTTCTTTCAATTGCAATTCATCCATGAATTCAATCTTCCCTGCAATTCTCAACATTTTACCGGTCATATTTTCAGGCTTGTAAAAACAAGCTTCTACCTGCGGATTATCCAGTAATTGCTTATAAAGTGATTTCATTGCACCGGTCTGAAAGTAAAAACCGGTTTCATCAGCAAACCAAAAGCCCAAAGCTCTTACCCGTGGACCACCATTCTCAGTAGTTGCCAAATAACAAACTTTATTTTCGTTTGTAAAATCAATACAACTTTTAATATCCATCGTGTTCTCCATATTTTTTTAGTTATTCATTATAATCAAAAACTTCTCTCGCCCATTTCCATGACCACTGGCCAAAAGGGCGTATAATATCAATCAGTTCCTTACCTCTTTCCGTTAATTGATATCCATCCAGTGTTCGTTCTACAATATCAGCTTTTCGCAAATCTTTTATGCGGCTGTTTAATATTGTAGGAGAAATGGATTCACATCTTTCCTGGAGTTCCCTGAATGTAAAGGGACCATTTTGCAGCTGCCAGATGACTCCCATTGCCCAGGTCCGGCCAAGTAAATCAAAAAGCGCCATTATAGGAATACCGGTTTTTGAACCTCGAACTGGCATTCCCGGTGTTGGTATTGACATTTTTCCCTCACGCATTAATCTAAATTGATCATTAAATAAAAATCTCGGGTTCTTTACGTTCACCATATAATGTATGCAACCGCAGAGCAGCATCCTGAACAGGGCTTGCCTTAATTGATCTGGCTTTTTGTGGACAATATTTAATGCAGGCACAACATGAAATGCACTTTATTATATCAATCGAATCACTTTTTTCCAAATCAATAGCACCAACAGGACACATGTCCGCACAAACACCACATTGATTACATTCGTTACCAACTTTAATAAAATCGACATCCCATATTTTTATAACACCACCATATGGGTTGTTTCCAGGAAAGGTAATAGAGTGCAGTCCTGCAATAGAATCAAGTGAGAATAATTTTTGCTGTATTCTACGTCCAAATACCTCTGCATGTTTCAAATCTTTTACATCAGGACGCCCATGCGCAGTGGGCAAATCAGTACTGGAAAAAGAATGCTCACCAATAAATGCCGCTCCGGTAAATGGAATGCATCCTCGATTTTTCAACATGTCATTCAACTCTAGCAATGCATCGTCAAAAGCCCGATTTCCATATACAACAACACAAACAGCAAGAGTGTTATTAGCCTGGATTGAATTAATAAAATCGTACAACAGTGCGGGTACTCGCCCCATATAAACAGGGACTGCTAAAAGTAATAACTCGTTTTCCAATATGTTCATGGATTGAGAACGAGCTTCAGGTTGGGAAATATCAATCAATTCAACATTACGGATTTTCATTCCATTTGCAATGGCGTGAACAATTGACCTGGTTGTTCCGGTTGGTGAAAAATAAACAAATTTAGCATTATCATACATCATCCACAATTCTCCTTTTACTTTACAAGCAAAAAATATCACTATTATATCTGTAGCTTGCTACGGATAATGTAGCAAAAAGTTTCAAAATAATCAAATAATTATTTAAAAAAAACCTTTTTATAATTTACAATTTAGGCGACCATTTCGACCATATCGTCGAAACTTAACAATATCATCAAATCCACGAAACACAAATAAACCGATTAATAACAATGCCTTATATACATAAATATTTTATGGCACGGCAGTTGCCTAAACAGAAGCAGAAACAGACAAACAACTAACATAACAAAAGGAGTTACATCATGAAAACATCAAAAACCTTATCCGTTCTGCTTCTTGCTTTGGCAATGACAGCATTTGCCAGCACCTCTGTATTCTCACAAACCACTGAACATGGAGTCAAATTTGTAGACCTCAATGGTGATGGCTACAATGACAATGCCCCGGACGCTGATGGCGATGGAATCCCAAATGGTATGGATGAAGATTATGTCCGTACAGATTCTGGCAATGGTCAGGGGGTTTCTGGTGAAGGCTTTGTGGACGAAGATGGCGACGGCTATAACGACAATGCACCGGATGCAGATGGCGATGGAATCCCCAATGGCATGGATGAAGATTATGTAGCACAAGCTGGCCAGGGTAGTGCCGCAGGAAATGGTCAGAAACAAGGCGCAAATAGTTTTGTAGACGAAGATGGTGACGGCTATAATGACAATGCACCGGATGCAGATGGTGATGGAATCCCCAATGGTCAGGATGCTGATTACGTAGCAGCTGGCAGCAAAAACGGTTTTGGTAATGGTAAAGGTCGCAGCATGCATGCATTTGTTGACGAAGACGGTGATGGAATCAATGACAATGCACCGGATGATGACAGTGACGGTATCCCCAATGGTCAGGACTCTGATTGGGTCCGCCCGGAAGATTGTCTTGGACGTGGCGTAACAAATACCACAGTAGGTTTTGGACGCTCTGATGATTCAACACCTTCAAGAGGCAGAGGTGGTAACAACTGATTTTCTCTCCTGTTCTCCTACATAAACCTCCGACAAGCCAGTCTTGTCGGAGGTTTTTTTGTTTTAACCAATCATATTAATAAAATCTGTAATCGCTTTGGAAATGGTAACTATTTTATTACAATCAACGATTGTCGGGTTATCTTTGGATGTATGTGTTACATCCTGTGTCTCCATATTTTCTATAAACCAGAGCGAGGTTACTGCCAAAGCAGGGCGCCCATATTGAACAAAGATGCTATGATCTCCCTGAGGCCATAAAGCACCATCTTTAATATCTGAATAATTGTTCATTATATTTAAAAGTGGACGCTTATATCTATCAGGAACATCAAAAAAAGAAAAAGCTATTTCACTGCCGATATAACCGGCTCCATCAATATTGATATTCAACAAGATATCATCAAAATTGTCTTCATTTTGCCGAATGTATTCCATCTGACCAGGTACTGCATAATAATCTTCACCATTTAGAGCTGTCAACTCTATTTGTGTACTACCTTTATAATCCCTGTGCAAATCAGCAAGCAAAAGTAAGACAAGAATCCCGGTAGCATTATCAATAGCACCGGGCGTTCCTTTCTTGGCATCTATGTGTGCGGTAATCACAATTTTCTTGGGACCTTTTCCTTTTGTACCTATCATATTGCAGCCGTTTGCTGGAAACCGTTCTGCCTTGGATTCAAGAGAAACCTTTTTTCCTATATAGTTTAAAAGTCTTATTCCCTCTTCTTCCGTCATAAAAACTGATGGCACATCAAAATCCCCGTCTTCTATCAGGGGAAAGGGATAAGCACCCCCAGCCAAAGCAGAATTCCGTCCTGTAGCTGTAATAATTGCCTTTACCCCGCTGCTCTCTAAAAGCGATATAATTTTTTGATGTCGTTCAGGATTATAAAAAACAAAATTTTTGGGCATAAGTTGCTCGGCAGTAATTTCACCATGTAAAAGCAAGATTTTGTCGGTAGCGTTAATAGATTCCAACTCTTCTTTATTCGATGCACAAACCAACGGTGCATTAATATTACATCCTAATGAATATGTACTCGAAAACACCTCAAATTCTTGGTCATCTACCTTTAGTAACGCACAATCGGTTTTCCAATCCATTGCGCTGAATTCCTGTGATGCAATATTCCATCCCCTTTTTTTTAATTCCTGTTGAAAAAAATCTGTAGCCATTCGGTTACCGGTACTGCCAACCGCCCGGTTTGGTATAACATTACACAGTGTATCAAGATAGCTCTCTGCGGTATTGTTTAAATTATCCAAGATTCAATTCTCCTCATTTTAACATCAGATAAATTATGGAAAAAGATCCGGATTAAATTGTAAAAATCCGACAAATTGTATCAAAAATTTATGCGCAAAGGCTTTGTATTGATGATGGAGTGTGCCCGGTGTACTGTTTACAGCTTTTTATAAAATGAGACTGATCATAATATCCAGCCAGATAGCCAATTTCGGTTAATGATAAATATTTTTTTGATTTGATTAGATCTATTGCATGATTAAATTTCAAGATATCACAATATTTTTTAGGTGAGACTCCAACCTTCTGTTGAAACAGTCTTTCCAAAGCTCTTTCACCCATATGGTATTTTTGTTGCAGTCGTTCCATAACAATTAATCCCTTTTGCTGCTCTATCTCGACCAGACAGGATTGCACCAGTCGAAAATCACTTTGATCACCAACATGCAATTTGCTGATCAAAAATGATTCAACTATTTGAACTCGTTGTTGGGCGTTCTCACAATCCAGGAACTGCCATTCATAATTTTTCCAATCCCTGTAGATATGTGACAACTCTGGATCCTGATTTAAAAGTTCGGATAACGAAAAGGGGAAAAATGCAAAAGCAGCAAAAGGATACAATTCCACACCAACAACGCCATGATCCAGGTATGTCATTACATTGCGGTAACCGGTTTTCTGTCCCGACACCAGAAACTGTGCCTGTTGTGTCTTTGTTCCGTCTGCAAACACATTGCAAAATGGATTTTTGTAATGAAAGAGCAATTGAAAATTGCCGGTAGGATATACCAATTCGGAATGTGTCTCTGCACAGGATTCTAATACCCAAAAATATTTCACATACGCTGCCAATGGCAGTGACGGCGGATCCAATTTTATTTTCATAATAATTAATTTCTAAAACCAGATGAATTTAAAAAATAAATAAAGAAACTGAAACATTATTCTGGTAATTGGTCAATTTTTGGTAATTTTTCCAAATCGTTATCCCACTCAGCTCTACTGGTAACAAATATATGTGCATCTGGCACTATGGGTAAATAACTATCAAGGCATCCTGCCGGTACTACCAAAAGCGCACCATCCATTTGAAGATTGGGTAATGCGGAGCCACATTCAGAACAAAAAGCCTTTTTATGCTGAGAATTGGGTACCGTATATGTTTTGACTAGTTCTTTACCTGATACCCATGTTATACTGGCGGTCGAAGAAAAGAGATTCGCTGCATGAGCAGATCCTGTATCCTTACGACAGCGTTTACAGTGGCAAAGATAGAAATTTTCAAAATCGCCTTCTATCTCGAATTTTACTTTACTGCAAAGGCATGATCCATATTTATTCTCCACCATTTCCATATCTCCATAATATATTAATCATCCACCTTTTATCATCGACAATATATTGTTCACATGATTGTTTTTACAACGAAACATCCCGCTTCCAGGGGATAAAATCGTCCTGGTGATTCAGAACTGCTTTGGGAGTATACTCTCCCCCGGCTGTTTTTATAAGCATTAGGATCAATTCATCTGTCAACGCTTCCATGGATTTCTCCCCATCAATTAGCACACCGGCGTCAAAATCAATGATATCTGTCATACGTCGTGCAGTCTGCGTGTTGCTGGCGATCTTGATCACCGGAACAATAGGGTTCCCCGTGGGCGTTCCGAGTCCCGTGGAAAAAAGTACTAAATTTGCTCCAGCAGCCACCAATGCAGTTGTGGATTCCACATCGTTGCCCGGTGTCAACAGCAAATTGAGCCCTGCTTTTGTAACATAGCCAGGATAATCAAGCACATCCGTTACCGGAGAGGTCCCGCCTTTTGTTACAGCGCCGGCAGATTTCATAGCGTCAGTTATCAGACCCTCACGGATGTTACCCGGAGACGGATTCATATCGAATCCCGCCCCCACCGAGTTGGCTCGCGTTTCATAATCCCGATACAATTTGATAAACCGTTCTGCTGCCTCTTTATCCACACAGCGATCGATCAGGGATTGCTCTGCACCTCCAAACTCGGGAAATTCGCCCAGAATGACGCTGCCACCAATGGCTGCAATCCGGTCCGCAATACGGCCCATTAATGGATTGGCGGTTATACCGGAAAACCCGTCAGAACCACCGCATTCGACACCAATCACCAGCTTGTTGACAAGCACAGACTGTCGTTCGGCCTTGTTGGCCTCAACGAGCCCCGCAAATGTCCTTCTCACAGCGTCATCCAGCATGGATTCACCGCTTCCGTATTGCTGCTGATCCAGTATATACAACGGTTTGTCAAATTGAGGATCGCGCGCATGAATAACTTCTTGTAAATCCTGTATCTGGGCGTTCTGGCAGCCCAGGCTGAGTATAGTCGCCCCAGCGGTATTGGGATGCGTAATGTATCCCGCCAAAAGAGCGCACAAATCATGAGCGTCTTTACGTGTACCACCGCAACCGGATTCATGTGTAAGAAACTTGATACCGTCCACATTCGGGAACAGTAACCGAGTTGATTCTGCTATGTAGGTGAAATCCAGCGATTTCAGTTCTTCCTCACTCGTACCGGAACTCCAGGCATGGGACAACTGGTCTGCAAGCTGACGGTAACGGGATCGTCCGTGCAGTCCGTTAATAGCTTCAAAAGCCTTTTTCAGTTTCAGGATATTTTCATTTTCACAAAACACCAGCGGCGCCACAATCCAGTTATTAGCCGTACCCACAGAACCATTTTTACGCATGTAGCCCCTGAAGGTTATTTCTCGCAGAGCAGATACATCCGGTGGCGTCCATTGCTGCACAACTCCGCGGTAAGAAAATCCTGTGGTCTTGTGTACAAGATTATGCGTGCCCAAACGCTCTCCAGATTTAACAGGACAAGTCGTCTCACCCACCAGGATACCATGCATAATCACGGGAGAGGCAACGGGCATATCCTGCAATGCAATAGAATGCTTGGCAGGAATGTCTTTATTTATGATAACAGACTTTTCCCCAATTTTGACACGCTCCCCCGCTGCAAGCGACCGCAGTGCCACAGCAACATTATCATTTTTATGTATTAGTAATACAGCTCTGGTATTCATATCACCTCATATATTTGTGGTAGTATATCACAAATACCGGAAAAATGCAATGATATATATTTTGATTGAAATGAATCTGTATTTTTCAATGATATATTATATTGATTTTTATCAAATTATTTCATTCCTTTTTAAACATACTGAAAATTAATAATTAAAAGGAATAAGTAATGAAAAACGCGATGCCCAGGTTTCAATGGAACAGGATGATTTTTTCAAAAACACTTTATTTGATATTATTAACGGGTTTTATTATAACAGGTTGCACGAAAACACAAGTAATTCGTGAAAAAATCGAGTGGTGCGATTTCTGGTGGGCAAATGAACCCGATACAGAAAAGCCCCGTGTATTGTTTATTGGGGATTCTATTTCAAGAGGATACTATAAAGCAGTTTCAGAAAAGCTCCCGCAAGTCAATTGCGATCGATACGCTACATCCAGATCCATTGCAGATCCATCATTGATGATTGAATCAAAAATTGCTATGGCAAATTATAACCATGTAATAATTCATTTTAATAACGGACTTCATGGCTGGCACCTTGACAATAGCCAATATGAAATGAACTTGAGAAAATTTGTTAAATTTCTTAAATCTGAAAAATCAAAAAATTGCAAACTGGTCTATTCCTTGACAACTCCCTTCCCGTCAGATGAACCTGATCTAAAGTTAGATCCGGATAAGAACCAGGTTGTTATTGACAGAAACAATATTGCAAAAAAGATCATGCAAGAGAACAATATCCCGGTTATTGACTTGTATAACCTGGTTGAACCGGAACTTGAAAAATATAGCGCATCCAAGGGCAATGTACACTATAATCAGGATGGTTATAACAAACTGGCAGATAAAATAAGTAAAGAAATTTCAAACTTGTTGAATGAATGATTTTATCTATTGAGGTAAGTAACAGTTGTATAAACGTGTTATCTTGAATATTCAATCCCAGATTGATAATACAGGTCAAAAATTTAAAGCAAATACCTCTTACGCTGTCGCCAAAAGGTCGTAGTTTAGTCCTTGATAAATTTGTAAAAAAATCCGGTATTTATTGTATCTGCTTCTTTTGAAATGCATCTTGTAAATACCGGAAAATTTTTATTATTTCACATAAAGCATTTTTAATGTATTATTGTAATTCCCCGCGGTCATTCTTACCAAATAAACACCGGAAGAGATCACATTGCCAAATTGATCGGTTCCCTGCCACACAAGATCGTGATTACCTGCTGATTGATTGGCATTTAATAGTTCCCGAACCAATTGTCCCCTTGTATTAAAAATGGAAATATTAACATATCCGACTCTGGGCACTGAATACTCTATTCTTGTATTTGAATTAAATGGATTCGGATAATTTTGTTTTAATGCAAAACGATTGGGTACAGCTCCATCTACCTCTTCCAACTCCACAGGACCAAAAGTAGCTACACTACCATCCGTGTCCAATTGCTCAATTTTATAATAAATTTTTGAAAAATTTTGAATATCTGTATCGATAAAAGAATATTTATTTTCTGCTGATGAAGTGCAATTACCTGGGATAATAGATGGATTTACTTTCATCCATGGACCATCCAGGGTACTTGACCGATATATATGAAATCCCAAATTATTAGTTTCTGTCTTTGTTGTCCACTGGAGTAAAACACAACCATCCTCATTATGAGCCGTAAAAGAAGACATTTCTACCGGAACTGTACTATTAATTTCATTCAAGCAAATATCACTAGCGATTATAGCACTACCGGCATCAGTATTATTTTTAGTGAATTGCATATAACCCAATATTGCATTTCCGGATAGGGGTTCAGCCAACGCAAAGCTCCATTTTAAACAGCCGTAGTGTGCCCGTGAATATAATTGCTCAATATTGTAAATCATATTAAATCCATTAAATGTATAACTCTCACTATTAAAACTAATTTCACAAGATAATGAAAAGATATTATCACCATCATTCATTACAATTGGAATTGAAACGAGTTGGCCGGTTCCTTGTATGGGATCTCCCAAACCGATCTCGCCAAAAGCTGGAAAAGAATTCAACGAATATGGAGCGGGTAATTCATCGATAGTGCCATTTATATACTGCAAAATTATACTAGCATCCAGAGAGGTTATTGAACCATCCTGATTTACATCTGCAATATCATAAAGATCATGATCTATTTCTTGAATACCTGTTATATGCTCAAGAATAGCCTTGCAATCATTTACATCAACCAGACCATCGTGAAAAACATCTCCGGATTTTGGTTCAGCAGCTTTTACTACAGCCCCTGAAATCATTAATGGAGAACTACCCAGCCCCCCAACCTCCGCCGCATCAAGATTGACATTAATAAAATCACTGCTATTATCAAGAACAGACATTTTAAGCCATACCAAAAGCCCTTCTGATAAAATCGGTTCAGTGCTTTGCACATTTATTACCGTCGAATTATCAACAGTTTCAAATGAAATTTCTGTATTGGGTATAGATACGAGTTGAGAATTGGGAATGACTTGTAACAGTTCTAGCTTGTCTGACTTTTCAATACTAAAAGTAATTGTATTAAAACCTGAAATTTCAGAAAAATCAACATTAATGGGGATAAACGCAACATCATTTTCATTATATATTACTGATTCAACTTTGATTTTATTTTCACTAATTGATTCAGTGTTATCAACAATTACAGCATCATCTATTAATGTACCGGTATTACCATTTCCTGACAAATCCTCAATTGTACGTAAAATACCATTTTCAGTACCCTTGTATTGAATCTCATCAAATCGCCAATAAGCAACCAAACCATTTTCAGAGGGATTAAATGAATCCAGGTCAATCTGCCCCAAATTCAACTCCTGTATTTCACTTTGACTTAGCTCTTTATTCCAAATTCGCATTTCATTGAGCATTCCATTAAAATATCCATAATCTGTATCCACCATGGTATGACGACCAATATCCGTCAAATATATGTCTGATGTGTAATCACCATGCTGATTGCACACATCCTCTAATATTTTCACACCATCAAGATAAATATAAACATTCTCACCAGTTATAACATATGCATAATGGTGCCATTCGCCATAATCGGCTCTGGGATTATACTGATAATCTTGATAAGAATAACCAATTGAAGCCAACCCCATTCCGATTTCACCATGTTGATTTTCTGTCACAAAAATCAAAGTTGACCTATCAACATCCCCCAGGTATGGACTTCTCTGTTGAAAAAATGGATTTTGACTCCATAGTCCACCGCCAGCACCATGCATATATGCATACCCTTCAACCGTAAAAGCTGTTGAATTGATTACAGCTTGTGGAAGATTTAAATAATCGCCATCACCATCTAAATACAACACATTGTCATCAATCGGTAACGCTAAAAGACTATAATAAATGAATAATAAAATCAGGCTTATTCTTTTAAACATTTTCTCCCTCCTAGAAAATTTGAACACCAGAAATAATTATGGAAAGCAATTATCGTTTATTGGATCTACCCCATTGGTTGATAGTATCATCAAAAACTGGTTATTTTCAAACCCCTGAAATAAAATAATTGTTCCGTTACTTATAAAAATAGTAAAGTTTATTGTAAAAACAAATAAATTTTAATATTTTCATATATTGAATTCATTATTATAGCACCATTATTTAATTTTTTTATAATACAAAACTCGTATTAAAAGTTTGTACGACTAATCCCTCTACAGGAGACATATAAATGATTAAAAGATTTACAATAATTGCACTCTTTAGTCTATTCACTTTAGTCTATGCCGATGATTCTTTACAGCAGGATTGGCAGGCAATGCACGCGACTAAAAGCCAGGCGCTGGAACAATTTAATGATTACAAGTTTGGCATGTTTATTCACTGGGGAGTATACTCAATGCCTGCAGGAATATGGAATGGCGAGAAAATTCCCGGATTGGGGGAATGGATATTTTATCATGCGCAAATTCCCAGGGCCGAGTACAAACAATTATGCAGCCAGTTCAATCCGGTTAAATTTGATGCAAAAGCCTGGGTCAAACTGGCAAAAGACGCAGGTATGCGATATGTCATTGCCATGCCCAAACACCATGATGGATTTGCAATGTACGATTCGAAAGTTACGGATTATGATATTATTGACAGTACCCCTTTTGACATAGATCCCATCAAAGCCCTCTCACAGGAATGTGAAAAACAAGGACTGCGCTTTGGTATTTATTATTCTCATTCCACCGATTGGATGGATGGCGGCAATGCGGGTGTACTCAATTATTTAAAAGAGAATCCGGACGATACGAGCAAATGGGCAGACTGGCCGGCCAACATGTGGGACCCCTCACCGGTTTCTTTCGAGGAATATCTCGAGGTCAAATCCAAACCGCAAATGGTAGAACTGTTGAACTCGCTACCAAACCTCATCGAAATTTGGTACGACATGGCAAATCATATGACCCGGGAACAGAGCTTTGAATTTTACAAACTGGTATACGATATTCAACCCAACTGCCTTGTCAACAGTCGCGTAGGTAATGATTGGGGTGACTATTGGGTAACAGGTGACAATAAAATCCCCGATGACGGTGAAGGAGGCGATGTCTACTGGGAAGCACCCGGTACCCTGAACAATACATGGGGATATAAAAGCTATGATGTGGATTGGAAGTCCACCAAAGAATTGATTTACTGGATTATGGCAATTGCCAGCAAAGGCGGCAACTATTTACTCAACATTGGTCCCAAAGGAGATGGGTCCATCCCCCAGGAAAGTATTGACCAGTTGCACAAAATTGGTGAATGGATGTCCATCAACAGCGAAGCTGTATACGGAACACATTCCTGGCATGTAACACATGAAGGACCCACCAAAATTGAAATTAAAAGTACAACTCAACGTAAACGAGATGGATTCAGGTCAGATTTTCAGGAACAGGATTTCTGGTTTACTCAAAAAGACAACAACTTGTACATTATGGCTCTGGTCTGGCCGGAAGATGGAACAGTGACCATCAAGTCCCTCTCCCCTCAAATGGATTATGCTCCTGAAATAAAAAACATTTCGTTACTTGGAAGTGAACAAAAGATAGCGTGGAAACAGACTTCAGACGGTCTAACAATCCAATTCCCGGCAAAGCGCATTTCAGAATATGGTTATGTTTTACGAACAGAGATGAAATAAAAACTTTTGATATTACTCTCGGACGGTCCATCCGGGAGTTTTTATCCTGATTTCGATTAACCGGGACACGAGGTCCGGACTATCGGCTATGTTAAAACAAAATGGTGGGCAAATCTTCAGCCCAACATACCCTGGAGACATAAAGATGCGTCAATCATCTCTAATAAATTTTTTACACATTTTATGCCCAACATTATTAATATAACCCATTTCGCGTAAATGTAATTTTTGATCAAATGTATATTCTTCCAAAAAGTCACCATCATCATCTACAATGAATTGATATAAAGTATCTGCATAAGAATAATAAACATTTTCAAGAGTAATTTCTAAATAATGTAAATCCGCATAATTCCATAATTTATCATGTCGAGGCGGTTCATATGTTTTCCAAGTTTCATTTAAAAATTTTTCATCAAATCTGAATATTACAAAAGCTTTTGCCTTTAAAGCAATACCTCCATGAATCAAATAAACAAAACTTGTATCCAAATTTAAAAAGACATCATAACTGGTATCTACCTTTGACAAATTTAATCTATGCATAAAGTTATTATTATAATAGAATTCATATGACCTGAAAACTTCTTTTTTTATTACATTTGATTGAATATTAACTACTATTGTATCATTATCAGAAATAAAAAATTCAGTTTCAATATTTTGTCCAACGGTAATTGAGAATAATAATAAAATTAACAATATGTTTTTCAATTATTCTTCCTCATCTAATACCTTTTCTAATTGTTTTCTATATTAATCAGCCTGACTACCGCTTGCAGCATCAGCCAGAAGCCCGGACTTAACCTCCGTGGTTTTCACAACCGAATTACAAATGTCCCGGACGCGAGGTCATGCGTTCTGCTTACAATCCTTTTTTAAAACGCAGAGTGCGAGGAGCTCGCCGAGGTAATTCATTTTATTTCCTCTGCAATCTCTGCGTTCTCGGCGGCCTCTGCGTTAAAATTTAATTTCAATCTTTGCACATACCAGCCCGAAGCCCGGACATGACGACGGAGATTTTCACACCCTGATATTAATAATCACAAAAGCCATGGTTCAAATTAACAAAAATATCCATCAAATCAATCACTTTATCAATATACCCACAAATCATTTATCCAATATCTGACTACTGAATACTGATTACTGACAACTAACCTCTTTTTTTCCTTGACTCTCTGCTCAAAATTTTACTCTTTTCAGTAAAGCTAATCATCCAGCCACAGGAGTAGGATATGACCGTTATCATAGAACCGTTTAAAATCAAATCCGTAGAACCTATCCGCATGACCACCCGTAAAGAGCGTGAAAAAATCCTGAAAAAAGCAGGCTATAACCTGTTCCAGATCAACAGCGACGATGTACTGATTGACCTGCTTACCGACAGCGGCACGTCTGCCATGAGCTCGGAGCAGTGGGCCGGCATTATGCGCGGGGACGAGGCATATGCCTGCAGCAAAAGCTGGTATCACATGCAGGAAACGGTGCAGGATATATTCGGATTCGACCATGTCATTCCCACTCACCAGGGCCGCGCGGCTGAGCGTATTCTCTTTTCTATTCTGTGTAAAAAAGGCGATGTGGTGCCCAACAACACCCATTTCGATACTACCCGCGCCAATGTTGAATTCCAGGGTGCCGAGGCCCGGGACCTGCTCAAACCGGAAGCGCTTGATCCTGCAAATCCTCTGCCCTTCAAAGGCGATATGGATACAGACGCCCTTCTCAAAACCATCAACGAGGTGGGTGTAGATCGTGTGCCGCTTATCATGCTCACCATCACCAACAATTCCGGTGGCGGACAACCGGTATCCATGGCCAACATCCGCTCGGTGGCAGCCATTGCACACAAGCACAAAATCCCTTTTTATTTCGATGCCTGCCGCTTTGCCGAAAATGCCTGGTTTATTAAAAAACGTGAAGCAGGATACGCAAACAAGACCGTTAAAGAAATTGTGCACGAAATGTTCTCGTATGCGGACGGCTGTACCATGTCCGCTAAAAAAGATGCCTTGGTAAATATAGGCGGATTCCTCTGCACCAATGACGCCAACCTGGCCCGCCAGGAAAGTGACTTGCTCATTCTCACCGAGGGATTCCCCACCTATGGCGGACTCGCAGGTCGCGATCTGGAAGCCATTGCCATTGGGCTCAAAGAGATTCTGAATGAAGATTACCTTCGCTATCGTATTGCCTCCACCCAGTATCTGGGCAGGCATATCTCGGATTACGGCGTGCCAATAGTACAACCGCCGGGGGGACACGCAATCTATATTGATGCCAAGACCATGCTGCCGCACATACCTGTAGAGCAGTATCCGGGACAAGCGCTGTCTATCGAGTTGTATCTTGCAGCGGGAATTCGAACTGTCGAGATCGGTTCGGTCATGTTTGCCCGTAAAGATCCGGAAACCGGGGCAGAACTCCCCGCACCTATGGAGCTGGTGCGGCTCGCTATTCCGCGACGGGTTTATACCCAGAGCCATATCGATTATGTTGTAGAATCTATTCTGGAGGTTAATGACACCAAAGAAAATATACGTGGAGTAAAAATAACCGAGCAGGCTCCGTTCCTGCGCCATTTTACCGCGAAATTCGAACTGGTTAAATCGTAACCACAACGGTTAACATGTCCAATACAGCCGAATTTCGATTTTACGAAGAACTGAACGACTTTCTTCAACCGGAACAGCGCAAAACTACTTTTACCTATACATTCAACGGCAATCCCGGCATCAAGGATGCCATAGAGGCTTGCGGTGTACCCCATACCGAGGTAGAAATCATTCTCGCCAACGGAATATCGGTGGGATTTGATTATAAACTCCGGCACAATGACCGTATCGCAGTCTATCCTGTATTTGAAAGTATGGATATCTCCCCTCTCATCCGCTTACGATCCAAACCTTTGCGGGAATCCAGATTCATTTTGGATGTGCATCTCGGCAAGCTGTCCCGACTTTTACGCATGGCCGGATTCGACACCCTCTACCGCAACGATTACGAAGATGATGAGATTATTGATATTGCACGCAAAGAGCACCGTATCATTCTCACACGTGATCGCGGTATTTTAAAAAATAGCCGTGTTACGCATGGCGCATACCTGCATCATACCGAACCGGAACAACAGCTAAAAGAAATCCTGGATCGCCTGGACCTGCGAGGACAGGCGAATCCGTTCAGCCGCTGCATCGAGTGCAACGGCCTGCTCGTACCCGTGGACAAGCAAGCCATCCGGGATCGTCTCCCTCCAAAAACCGAACAATATTTCAACGAATTTCACCAATGCTCCGGCTGCGGCAACATCTATTGGCCCGGCACGCATTATGAAAACATGTTAACAAAGATCAAAGATTTGATTGGGGAAAGATAATGTCTACTGTAATCATAACCCTCTTCAGGGAGAAATTAACCACAGATTCACGCAGATGAACGCGGATGATTACAGCTCCCCCAACCAGAGTCGGGGGAGCAATATACTGCCTAATTGAAAATCTCAACACTCTACTAAAAAGATACAACTTGAGATTTACTTGATAATGTAAATGTTTTCTTTAATGTCCCTCCGGAATAGGTACCATTAGTATATAATCCATTCTCAAGGTTTCCGGTTGAACTTCCGCCAGTATATATTTTATAGGTTTTTCCGTTTGCCAATTGTGATGAAGAAAAGATAATGGAATAGAATTTACGTTTCGGGGCAAATGTAACCAGATTATTACCACTATCATCTTCTATGTGAAACAAACTGCCTGCCGAAATACTCTGATTTGCTTTACATGTAACCGAATATTGAGCGGAATTACCGATTGGCGATTGTAACATATTATTGTTTGTTCCGGAAACCACAAAGAATCCGCCATTCACAAGGAAATCTCCGTTAACATCAACACCCACTTCAGGGTCAGAGTCAGTACCATGCACGATAACCGTACCACCATTAATCGTAAGATCACCATTACTGTCAAGCGCATCTCCACGGGTAGAGTTTAGGCAGACATAGCCGTCATTAATGGTCAGATCACTTCCATCGTTTGTTTCGCCGCCGTTTCCATATGTAGTGTTAAAAGCATCATCACTGGATGAAACAATAACGTTTCCGCCATTCACATGCAGAATTGGAGATTCAATACCTTCATAAGAATCGGTAATATTAATGGATCCGCCATTAATCATTACTTGCGTTTCTGATTTAATACCGTCATCTGCGGATGAAATTGTAATATTTCCGCTTTCAACGGTTATGACATTGTCCGCTTTTATGGCTTTGGCTTCTGCGGATTCCCCACTATCACCGTGACGGGTATCTCCCGAGATAGATACAGAGTTGCCGGTTGTTGTTATATTTATTTCAGGTTCCGTATCCGAACTGCCCAAAGTAATATTTCCATCGCATGATACAGCTTTACCTGCATCACCGGAATGGTTAATTGTTAATGAACCGGCAACAAAATGAATATCACCATCAGCTTTTATTGCAGGTCCATGGTATGCATCCGCTACACCTTCTTCATTTGTATATTTTGCACCATCTCCACTTGAACGTATATCGAGTGTACCCGATGTCATAGTAAGGTCGCCTTTTATAGAAATACCTCTTCCGGCTTTTCCTGTGGTGACAATCGTAATTACAGCATTATCAATTAATACATCAGAGTCAGATTTTATTGCCGTACAATAAGAAGGGTCATATCCCAATCCAGATTCTTCCAATACAACATCACCGGAAGCGTTAATATTAATAACACCACCATTAAAAGTAATTCCCTGGTCTGCAGTTAATCCTTTAGCCATATCACCTTCAACTTCAAGTTCTATTGTACCGCCGGTGATAACAATGGTACTGTCTGTTTTAATAGCATCTTTATCTTCTTTATTATTTAAAACCGTGATGGTACCGTCATTGATTTCGATTATATTTTCATCGCCATCAATTCCATCGCCATTGGATGAAATATCAACAGCACCGCCATTCATAAAAAATCCATCTTTAACATGAATACCGTCTTTTTCAGCGCTATTGATAGTGATTGAACCGTCATTAACCTCAATATAATCGTCACTTGCCAAACCATGTTGATCAGTTCCATATCCGTTAATCTCCAGACTACCGGAACCTTCAAAAATGAGTTGACCTTCACTGAAAAAAGCAGCATCCTGGTCTTCTTCATTAACCGCATCAGAATAATTCTCGCCGTCTGACAAAACATTAGCAGATCCATCTACAAGATTAACGGTAACTTTTTTACTTGTCTGAATGTTAATTGCAGGACCGTCATTATTTGTAATTTCAATGCCATCCAAAGTCAAGACAATCTTTTTATCAGAGTAAATTTTAAACATACCATCACTAGTCGCACCTGATAATACATAATTAACATTACTGGTTTCAGAAGTTGACGTTACAGTAACATCTGCTTTTGATATGTCAACAGAAATGCTATCCGTATCAAATGTATTAATTACGGAAACCATCGAATTATTAAAAGCGATATAAACCGTCGAGTCTGATATTGAACTAAAGGTAATACTGTCAATGTCTGCCAGGTCGAATTGAACCAGTTTTTCAACAGTTTGAAAGCAAACAGTAGTATTGTTTGTATTAAAATACATACTGTCTATTTCTGAATCCAGAATCTGGTACAATCCCCCACTAGTATGAACAGATAAAAGTTCAAGTGCAGTATCAGATTTACTAGTAGTATCCAGACTAAATGCAATATTATCTATATCAGATAAATTATATTCTTCAACATCGCCATATGTAGTAGTTACATCAAGAATTTGTGCAAATGTACAAACTGTAAAAACGAAAACGCTCAAAATACCAAAATATATTTTTCTCATTATTACCTCAAACTTATTTTAATAAAAGCAATTGACGTGCAAGGTGTTGATTGCCAAATTGGAGAGAATAAAAGTAAATACCGCTCGAAACTTTTAAACCAAGCTGATTTGTACCGTCCCAGGTAACCTGGTGCATTCCCTGGTTTTGTGAGTCATTTATTAATTCCTTAACAAGATTTCCACGAACATCAAAGACACTAATACACACATTTCCTGATTGTGGAATTTGATATTCAATAACAGTAGACGGATTGAATGGATTTGGATGATTTTGTTTTAACTGAAAATTTTCAATTACCTGTTCCTGTGTATCATCATTAATTCCACTGGTTATATCCCGAAATTGCAGGTTTTTAATATCCTTTAGTGAATAGGTAATAATAGTCCCGTCTTTTAATTTAATGTTCATATTATAATCTTGACTGTAAACAATTACCGTTAACAAAATCAGATTTATTAATAATTGTTTTACAGCGATTCTTTTTAAAAAATTCATAGATTCCTCCTATGAGTAATAAAAAACATCAGATTATTAATTCTGTATTATATATTGAAACACTTGATCAAACCAATGTCAGAAAAGTCAAAAAAATAAATTTTAAATTCTAATCAAACAAAATCTGTCAAATTCTATCGGTTAGACAATTCAATCTTTTATTTCATTTCATTTTCACATGACAATTCCAGCTCAGCACTACTCAGGCTCTCTTGCATATTGTGTAATCAAATCTAGAACATCTCAAACAATCCCGTTGCAAAAACAATAAAATATCCCCATATTGTTCAAACATTCAGAGAAAATCATGACAACAAAAAAACAAATCATTGCTTTCAAGATTGCAGCAATATGCCTGTTCACCATTGCCGCACTGCACATTGCTATTATTATCGGTGGTCCCGCATGGTACATCTATTTCGGAGCCGGGGATAAAATGGCAGATATGGCAACATCTGGTTCGTGGTACCCGGTTTGGATTACACTTTTTGTAACTCTGATATTCATAATAATGGGTCTCTATGCCTTGTCCGGTGCTAAAATAATCCGCAAGCTCCCCCTGCTTCGCACAGGGCTCTTCACCATTGCCGCTATTTTTATTCTACGCGGATTAGCCGTACTGCACCAGACCATCTGGCACTTTCAAAATCCGGCATCTGTGCCCATTCGTGATATTGTATTTTCCATTGTTGCACTGATAATCGGAATATTATATGCGTACGGCATTGTTGGAAGATGGAAAAGATGATTGTTTTGAAAATCCCAATTGACATACGAAAGGACGTACCATGAAACGAGTGGGAGCACATGTAAGCGCAGCCGGTGGTGTTGAAAACGCACCCCTCAACGCGCAGAAAATAGATGCTAAAGCATTTGCCCTGTTTACCAAAAATCAACGTCAGTGGAACGCCAAACCCCTGACCGATGAAAATATAGAAAAATTCAAAGCCAATTGTGAGGAAACCGGCTATGATCTTGAATTTATACTTCCTCACGATAGTTACCTCATAAACCTCGGTACTCCCGATCCGGAAGCTCTGCAAAAATCCCGCAACGCCTTTTTCGATGAAATGCAGCGCTGCGAACAATTGGGGCTAACCCTGCTCAACTTTCATCCCGGCAGCGGACTCGGCAAGATCACCGACGAACAAGCTATGGATAACATTGCTGAATCCATCAACATGGCGATTGATAAAACAGAGAACGTTATCGCAGTGATTGAAAATACCGCGGGACAAGGAAACCATGTGGGCCACCGCTTTGAGCATTTGGCATACATTATTGACAAAGTTGAAAATAAATCACGGGTTGGCGTATGTATAGATACATGTCATGCATTTACTGCGGGTTACGACTTTCGCACAAAAGAAACATACGACAAAACCATGTCCGACTTTGATTCAATCGTGGGTATGAAATATCTCAAAGGCTGGCACTTTAACGATTCCAAACCCGATCTTGGCAGCCGAGTGGACCGTCACGCTCCCCTGGGCGAAGGTACATTGGGATGGGATCCATTCTCGTACATCATGAATGATCCGCGCTTTGAAGATATGCCCATGATACTCGAAACCCCAAAACCCGAAGTATGGGCAGACGAGATTAAAAAACTCTACAGCATGATCAAATCATAATTGATTTATCTCTTGACTAATGATTAAAGGGTTGTACACCAAAGCCTGTCCATGCTGTCGAAATGCATATCATAAATATCCAAAAGTAACAAATCGGTTGACTGATTGATCACAGCATATATGTTATCGATTTGTAGTTGTAAATTGACTTTATAAAGCAAATTCTCTGTCTTGTTATATAAATACAATAAATTATTATTCCAACTCATAGAATGTATACCTGTTAAAGGTAAATTTGCCAATTCAGTCACAGTTTTGCCAGCAATGTCAACCGAATACAGCATTGAATCTGAACAAGCATATAATGTATTATCATACTGATTGTAAGCAATGTCCTTCAATATGGTTCCTGTAGAAAAAGTATTCAACAATGATGATGTCCATTTGTCAAAAATCATTAGTGAATCAGGATATTTCATAGCAATATAAAAATTTCGATCAATTTCCATCTGCCAAATCACTGTTGGATCAAAATCTAATTTTATATGAGATTGCCATTTCCAGGTATAATCAAAATATCCACTTTTGCAAAAATGATAACCTAAAAAATCCAACCCGCTCCATTTTTCAGAGGGAAATAAACCAGCTAAATTATAAATTGCAAAACAAGGGTGAACGAAGTTTGAGTGGATAAAACTGGTATTAAAATCAAGCTCCATATTTATAGGAAATTTTTGACCAAAATAAATATCCGGTATATTTAAAAGCAGATCTCTATTCTCGTGCTCAATTTGAATTGACTTTTCGTGTAGCTTGTAATTATCTTTAACTACGCTGATTGTATACCCACCCGGATAAACCGGGTCTATAACATATCTTCCTAAACTATCAGATTGAACTGATTGTTCAGGAAAATCAACTGTATAATTTAACATTACAGCTTTAATATTTACACCAACATTGGGCACAGGTTCACCCGTCACATAATCCAATGTTGAACCGGATAAAATATATTCCGGTACATTGGGTTTTGTTATATCATTGTCCTGTTTGTTAAAACAGGACATACAAATCAAACACAGTATTAAATAAATACAACTCAATTTCCTCATAATTCAGCTCCAATTATGTCTGAAATAAAAATAATTGTCTTGGGTGAAATTAAATTAACTTATTAGTTATTGAATTGGACAAGTATAACCATATGGATCAGAAACAGTATAATATCTATCGTCAATAGTATTATGGCATTCACAAAACCAATTATCACCGCCAACACACCAACATCTCACACATTCATTAATACTCCACGGATGACCACATAGATTCCATGCAGCACACCCTGCATCTGGTGGAATGTCAGCCAAGGCAGTTTCAACTTTAACAATCTGTAAACCACCATAAATAATTATTGTTAATAACAAAAAAATACCAAAAGACTTGATTTTATCCATTTTGCAACCCCTTTTTATGCCACCCAAGACTAACAAAATTTAAAAAAAAAATAAGAGAATCAACTATTTTTCTAATAACTTGTTAATCTATTTGCAAAAAAATATCTACCCAATTCTAAAATTTAGCCCTTAACAGCATGATCAAATCATAAATTCATCCGGGAAACCCTTCCCGGATGAACATTAATACATTATCGTTCCCCAGAATCTGTCAGAACTGTCAAAATGTATATCATAAATATCGTCCAAAACAGTATTATCAGAAGAATTTACAACTGTATATATTTTTTCTATTTGTATTTGTTTGTTGATTTGATAAACCAGGTCCTCATATTTTCGCAATAAATATACTTTATCATCATTCCATGTCATTGCAGATATCCCAGTTAGAGGCAATTCTGAAACGAGGACAGCTTTATATGTATTTTCTTCCAAATGATATAATAATGAATCCGTACAGGCATACAAAGCTTTATCATAGGGATTATATGCAACATCCTTGACCGGAATATCCAATGCATGAGTCCCAATTCTGCTCATAGACCATTTGTCAAAAACCATTAAGGAATCCGGATATTTAATTGCATAATAATGGTCTCTGTCAACTTCTAACTGCCAAATATCAGATGGATTAAAATCAATTTTTGTAAAAGATTTATAAAGCCACCTTGCTGGCGTATGGTTGGCAATACAAAAGTAATACCCCAGTGAAATCCCCATATCACAAAACTCGGAAACGATTAAACACTGCAATCCATAAATAGCAAAGCATGGATGTTTATTACTTCCCATTCTGAATATCCCATCAAGATCATACTTTATAGCATGGGGAAACACATTACCATATTGAATTTCCGGAACATTTAAAGAAAACTCGCGGTCCTCGTGGCCAATCTGAATATTTTGTGGTTTTAACAAACAATCATCTTTTATAATTTGTATAGTATAACTACCGGGATACACAGGATCAATAATATAGTTACCCACACTGTCAGAGGTAATCGTTTGAGTGGGAAAACTGATATCATACAGCATTGCAACGCCTTGAACGCGAATTTGGGTATTGGACACAGGTTCACCTGTCACATAATCCAATGTTGAACCGGATAATATATATTCCGGCACATTAGGCTTTGTTATATCGTGATCCTGCTTGTTAAAGCATGAACTGTTAAATAGAAAAATAATACTGAAAAACAATCCCGAACCAGTTAAAATAATTCCCCGCATTAAACTGTCCCCATTATTTTTAATTATTGAAATATTTAAAAATATCAAAATTGTTTTAATTATACAACACTTTATATTTCAAGAAATGGTTATCATATTATGAATATCAAAGGTTACGCGCCTGGCTGGCAGCTTCGCTGCCGGAAATGTGGTTTCACACAGGATGCCGCAAATGCAGGGATTGTACGTATACGTGCATTTGGTGTACGTGCAGGTACGTTTGGGAAAAAACTGATATTACGGCGATGCCCAAAATGCAGACAAATCGGTTTTCATGCCCTGGAATTAGAGCACGATCCCATTGACTCACACTTTGAACAAAAGTTTGTTAAAATTATAATTATTTTATTACTGTTTCTGGCAATATTTCCACCTTCATTATTCTTTGGTATCCGCTATGAATTATCAAAAGCAACAGTTTATCAACAAGCTGTTGAACAGATTTCTCATAATCCGGACGTTATCAAAGCACTTGGGCAGCCCATAGAATGCAAAATGTGGAACGGTTCTATCCAAAATGGACATGCGGAGATACATTTCAGGGTAAATGGCAGTAAAAATTCAGGTATTGCCTATATTATAGCCGATAAAAAAGAAAAAAACTGGGATTATCAAAAACTGGTTATCGTTCTGAATGACGGTCAACAAATTATACTACCAGTTCACAATACTAGATTTTGAGTTGATGTAGTTCAACAAATTCTGTTCAAAAACCACACAGGATTATAACTCCTTTAAAAATTATTAATAATTATTTTCTGCTCAATTTGTAAAATCTGGTATATGTTTTGCTATTGAATTTGATTCAGGGAATTTTTTAAACATTCAACACACCATAACTTTGGGAGGATTAATGAAGTTAACTCATGTTGCATGTTTACTGTTATCTCTATTTTCATTTACAGTAGTATATGCAGAAACAATGCCTATTCCCTATGAACAAGTCGTTCGTGATGGCATGGGCAGCAAACTCGCTGATGACGGGGCTATTACTTTTATGGGGCTTTTTGATGATTCTGATTTTATTTACAAAATCACACTTACCGGTCCCCAGGTTACTGAAGAAACTGCCAACGCTCAGCTGCAATTCAACAACACCGCCAATGCTGCTATTGGCAAATTACTAGATGGTGAAGGATTGGAATTCGGATTCGTCGGCACATCTGAACAAAACCGGTACCAATTGGATGATCCGTCTAACTGGGTTGATGTTACCACATTTTGCAACGCCAACGATATTTTTGTCGATTTAAACGAAGACTATCAAACACATTCAAGCGCTCAAATCGCATTATGGTTGGGATTCAGTTCAACATTGGGTCCAGAACTTACCTATCAGGATATCTCTGCCGGGGGATTTACGGTTGAAATTGAGGGCTATGAGGTTGTTGACGCAATAGATAAAACAGCAAATATCAATTATTCCCAAATAACTCCTGCAGGATTGATCCAACAACTCCAAAATGCGGGTGCAGGTGCATTATCAGATCAATTTGATCAGGATTTTGTCTATCACATTACGATGACAGGTCCCCTGGTAACAGAAGGCAGCTCAGTTACCAAACTTTTATTAGATCAAATAGCACCCTTAATTGTTGGGAAACTTGATCAAACCAACGGAAATGAAATGGCAGAGGTTGGAACTGAACTCTATGTAGATTCGTATCAGTTCGACACTGATGGACAATGGATTGACATTACAACATACTGTAATGCCAACGATGTAAATGTTGGTCTCATGGAAGATTGGATTCAACATTCATCGGCCATCTTGCATTTATGGATTGGTTTGAACACTTCACTGGGAGAAGATCTGCTTTACCAGGAACTTTCCGCAGGTGGTGTACAAGTTACGGTTGATGGTTATAATGTTGTTGATGCAATCGATCAATCCGTTGCAATAAATTATTCAACAATCACAGAATCAGGATTGGAACAATTATTACAAAATCAGGGAGCCGGTGCGTTTGCGAACCTGTTTAATCAACAATATTGCTACCAGATCACTTTGAGTGGTCCCAATGTAACCGAAGGTAATTCTGAAAATAAATTACAATTCGGACAAATCGCAGATGTGATTATCGGTCAACTGGAACAGACTAACGGACAGGAATTTGCAGTTGCCGGTACAGAATTGTATGCAGATTCTTACCAGTTCGAAACAGATGCCCAGTGGGTAGATATTACCACATATTGTAATGCCAATAATATTTTTGTTGAACTCGATGAAGATTGGGTTGTACATTCTGCAGCCACATTGAATCTTTGGGTTGGCTTTGGTTCCAGTTTAGGTGCAGAGCTTTTGTACCAGGAACTGGGAGACGGAGGTGTCACTGTAAATGTACAGGGATACGAAATCATCTCGCTTGAAGAAAATGAAATTGCTATCAATTATGACAATATCACAAAAGAGCAATTGGATGATTTACTCGATGCGGATGGTGCATCTGCTTTTAATGGATTGTTTGACCAACCGTATGTTTATCGTTTTGTTCTAAGTAGTCAATCTGGTGAAAACGAAAATTTCACAAAAATCATTTCACATCTTGAAAGTATTCCGGATGCTGCCATAGGCTATGCGTATATGAATGAAGAATCACCAAATGCTATGGTAGGTATCAACCAGGCCAGTGCGCATACCATTTCAGAGTCATGGGAAGACTTGACAACTCATGCTGCAACAGCAGATGTTTACATGGAATTGGACATTGGTTTGTTTACTCATCATGCATCAACTGTCTATTTGTGGATGGGCTTTTCAAATTCTATCGGTAATACATTACTATATGATTTATTTGATGAATTTTCTGCCCCTCCCGCCCACTTTATAATTGATGGGTACAACATTCAAACTGAAATTCTTTCAGAAACTGTCGATTTCGGATACCTTCCATTAACAAAAACAGAACTGGATTGCATGTTGGTTCTTGATGGAGCAGAAAATTTTTCAGATATTCTGATTGCTCCCTATATTTTCAACATGTATTTAAAAAGTGATTCTGACATTGTTACCGCGGTTAAAATGCAGCTCAATTTAGACCAGGCACCTATTCAGGCAATTGGGTTGGGAAGTGGTGTAAATAATCCTCAAGCTGCAATTGGAGATGCAATAAACAATCAGCATAATGTTGATACAGAAAATTGGGAAAATATTTCAGATTTTGCAAACACGCAGGAACTGTTTATCATTCTCAATGATGATCCCCAAACACTGGTACCGGGTGAATTGTCGCTTTGGTTTGGATTCAATACACCACCGGGACATTCGCTCAGCTATGAAAACCTGTCAGGATTTCTTAAACCAGATTCTTTTAGTTTAAAACCATACCGGATCATCAATGATCAGGAAATTAGCCAGGTCACAATCAATACACCTGCAGAATATCAATTAAAATATCTGCAGGAAGGCGACAACTATTATCTTGATCGTAATTATTATCTTGAAGGCATTCCGGATGATCTTGAAAATCTTGTATGGGTTGTACCCAACAATATAGACAAAAATAATGCCGATACAGAGTTTATTACTCTGGATTTAGATAATCCCGGAACAGTTTACATCGCCTATGATCGTCGGGCAGAGTCTCCCCCAAACTGGTTAACCGAAAACTACACATCATCTGCTTATCAAATTCAGGTTAGTGATTTTTCCACACCCATGAATGTTTGGCAAAAAGAGGTACCGGCAGGTGAACTCGTACTGGGCGGAAACATGGCAGCTGGCGCAGAGGGTGCAGAAAGTCAATATATTGTCATTCTTGACATTCCAACAGGAATCCCCCCTGTTGCTGACTTTACCATGTCAACAGATATGGGTGAAGCGCCACTGGTAGTAAACTTTCAGGACCAATCCACTGGTTATATCACAAGTTGGAACTGGGATTTTGGAGATGGAGAATCCAGCACGGAACAAAATCCTTCACATACTTTTCAATACGTTGACACATTCAAGGTAACCTTGACAGTTAACAGCAGTGATGGTACTGACAGCAAATCAGATACAGTAATAGTAACAGAAGCTGTACCTGTAGCAAAATTTGGAGCGGATGTCATGGAAGGTCCGGTCCCCCTGACAGTTCAATTCTCAGACAGTTCGTCAGGTAATATTGAATCGTGGTTATGGGAATTTGGAGATGGCGAATCCAGCTCAGAGCAAAATCCATCACACCAATATACCTCGGCAGATACATTTACTGTAACACTGACTGTATCAGGACCAGGTGGCACAGCAAAGCTATCCAAAACCGATTTTATCAAAGTCGCGTTTCCAACCGGGATAGCAAATATGAATGCGGCACCAGACAGGTTTGAACTGTATTCTAATTATCCAAATCCGTTTAATCCGCAAACGCAAATCACATTTGATGTACCAAAAGCACAACATATCAACATAACTATTTTCAACATTAACGGAAGCGTGGTTGAAATGCTTGTTGATGAACAAAAATCCCAGGGACGATATACAGTCACCTGGAACGCAATGCAACATTCTTCAGGTACGTATTTTATCAGAATGCAAACACCGGAATACAACCGGACCGTCAAATGTATTCTGCTTAAATAAATCACCAGTTATCAATCCAGCGGGCCAAATTGGCCCGCTTTTATTTATAATAATTCATATTTTGATCAAAAAACAACATCTGCACTCATTTTCCCTATTCATACATTTTTCCACATAACTCGTAAATATTTCTTGAAAAACACATAATTTATGCTTTATTTTAATAACTCTCATTATATTCTATTGAAAGGCAAAAATGAACAAATGGCGTCTTGAAAACAAGCGGGCCTTGATTACGGGTGGAACCAGGGGAATTGGCTTAGCCATTGCAAACGAGATCCTGGGACTTGGTGGGCAAGTTTTTATAACAGCGAGAAATAAAGATCAGGTAAATCAGCTTGTTGAAAACTGGCAAAAAAAAGGTTATAATGCATGGGGTATGGCAGTTGATGTATCCAATGAACAGGATCGTGAAAATCTATTCACCCAGATTAAAGAAATATGGCCAACAATGGATATTCTTGTCAACAATGTTGGGACAAATATCAGAAAAAAAGCCGTAGAATATACCCCTGCCGAGTATAACACCATCATGAATACAAATCTGCATTCGGCATTTGATTTCTGTCAGAAAGCTTGGCCCCTGTTAAAAAAATCCGGTTCCGGTTCAGTGGTCAATGTATTGTCTGTTGCAGGATTCACGCATTTAAAAACAGGTGCTCCCTATGCTATGAGCAAGGCAGCTTTAAATCAGTTAACCCGAAACCTGGCAGTTGAATGGGTTTCCGATAATATACGTGTCAATGCAGTTGCTCCATGGTATACCCGCACACCCCTGGTAGCCCCTTTGATAGATAATGAAAAGTCTCTCAATGAAATACTTGACCGTACACCCATGCAAAGAATTGCTGAACCGGAAGAAATATCTTCAGTGGTATGTTTTTTATGCATGCAGGCATCTTCTTATATTACCGGTCAATGTATTGCAGTTGACGGGGGCTTTTTAATTAATGGATTTTAAAATGTAATACAAACCGGAGAATACTGTGCAATCCAATACTATGATTGATCCAATTAATGTAAATCACCATCCGGCAGAAATGCCATTATTCATCGTGATGGTAATAATATCCAGTTTAATTTGGTTAACACTATTAATAACTGTTTTAGGATTTATTTACGCATTATTTATTGCCATGTTTTTCTTTGTTTCACATTTACTGTTTATAACTCATATAAAAGGAAGTGCGGTAAAACTAGGCCCTGATCAATTTCCGGATTTATACAATCGTGTTAATCAATTGAGTGAAAAAGCAGGATTAACCGATATTCCAGATGCTTATATCATGCAGGCTGGCGGAAGTTTGAATGCATTGGCAACAAGATTTTTTCGTTCTAAAATAATCATTCTCTATTCAGATCTTTTAGAAGCATGTGGCACTAATAAAGGTGCCAGAGATATGGTCATTGGACATGAAATAGGTCATCACAAAGCGGGACATTTAAAATGGTGGTGGTTTATTGCACCCGCAATGATTATTCCCTTTTTGGGTTCAGCCTATTCCAGGGCGCGTGAATTTACCTGTGACAGATACGGCGTAGCACTTGCTAATGATCCCAAGGGCGCATTAACAGGATTAACAATTTTATCTGCTGGTGGCAAAGTTGGCCCACATGTAAACCTCCATGCATATGTTAACCAGAAACTTGATATCAATACAGGTTTTTTAACTATTGGGCAATGGTTAAGCACCTATCCCCCATTGATAGAACGGGTAGCGGCTATAGATCCCCGGTATGCTTCCAATTTACCCGGTGACAATAGTGGAACAATAAAAGCACTGGCAATTTTGAGTGCGGTTATTATTTTACCTATGATTATTGGTATTATAGGTGTGGCAGTTATTGCACCCAAATTTCATAGCGGCTTGCAACATTTACAAACGAATACTGAATATTCAGATACATCTTTTAATCCCCGTATACAGCAAAATCAAAAAATAAATCAGGATCTTGAAAATTTGGTACAATTGGTAAACCATATTTACAGATCAACCGGACAACTTCCCGCACCTCAAAACAATTCGCTTTCTCCTTATTGGCAGCAATACCGTCCGGGAATCCCGGAACCTATAGATCCGTATGATGGCAATCCATATGGATATCAGCTTACCGGTGATAACAATTACTATCTCTGGAGTGCAGGACCAGACAAAATCACCAACACTGAAGATGATATATTGATCGAAAGATCACCAAATTAATAAAAATTAGTATAGGTATATTTTAGTGTTGTATTCTTTATTCACTCAACTTTTTTTCTGTTCTTTTAAATCCATCAACAATGTGCCAGAAAGCTAAAACAGGGTGTTTGATGATCATTCTAGGGCCTGCATAACGCATAATATTACGGACCATATTCCGCATTTCAGGCTTGTAGCAATGTACAGGACATTTTGCGCAAGTGGGTTTATCCTCACCAAATGGACAACGTAACAATCTTTTTTGAGCGTAACTCCACAATGCATCACACTCTGTACATAATTCATCAGCATTTGAATTATGATGATCAATACAATACATTTTGATCATAACTTGGATAGTTTTCTTTTCTCGTTCGATTCGCTTTGACATAAAACTGACCGATTTCTCCATGATATTAATTATATATATTGCACCAATTTCAATACATAAAATAAAAAATATATTAAAAAACACACAATATAATTATAAAAAAAACACTTGTCACTGAAACTAGCGTGGTATATAATAATTAATAAAAAATTATAATTGTGTATCAATAGAAGTGAGGTTTTCATGAAAGAATTGGTAAAGGCCATACAAGCTCATGAAGAATGGTTGATACATAAAGCGGAACAGTTTTTTATCCAAAATCATGACAAAATCCATTATAAAAGTCTCGATCTGGATATTAAATACATAATTTCCTTCTTTAACGGATTTATTTCCAAAACAGTCAATCAAACAAATAATACCTTACCCACCTTACAAAATTTATCAGAAAATTCTTCACTGGTTCAGTTTACTCGTTACTTTATTTCCACAAATATTGATAAAGTCCCCCTTTCCACTTTGATGGAAATTATGAAATCCTTTCAAAATATCTATCTTGAACTATGTAGTCATAAGAAAATGAATAAACCCGATTGCACTCAATTCGTACATGCCTGTTTCGATTTTATTGATCTCATGCTTGTAAAAGAATGGGAAAGTAAAGATTCGCAATCATCTTTAGCCTCAAGATCTTTAAACACCTCAAATATTAATGAAGAAAACCTCAGAACATTAATCAATGCAATTTCGCAGGTATTTATTTTAATTGATACTCAGGGTAGTATTCTGGTTACAAATAAAGCAACTGCCAAAATATTACAGTTTCCGGCAACCGAGATAGAAGGAATGAATTTATATTCATTACTACCACTTGATGTTGCCAAGACACGCAAATCAATGATTCAATCAGCCATTAGATCAAAAAAAACAGTCGAATTCCATGATGAAAGCTTGGGTCGTTTTTATCTTAACACCATTTATCCAATAATAGACAAGAATAATAAAGTTATTCAAGTTGTAGTTTATATCAATGATTTTACAGAAAATAAAAAAACAACCAAAGCGCTCAAAGATTCTAAAACAATGCTCAGAACAATACTTGATTCTTTGCATGTTCGTGTTTTTTGGAAAGATTTAGATTCAATCTACATGGGTTGCAATTCAGTCTTTGCTCAAGATGCCGGATTGGAAGAAGAAACTGAAATTATTGGCAAAACTGATTGGGACCTTGCATGGAAAGAGTTTGCTGAAAAATTCATACTGGATGATAAATCTGTAATAGATAGTAACAAATCCCGTTTGAACTTTGAAGAAACACGATACGCCGAAGATAACACATTACACTGGTATAAAACCAGTAAAATCCCATTAAAAGATTCTACAGGAAATGTAATTGGTGTTCTTGGTACATATGAAGACATTTCACCGTTAAAAACTTCAATCAAAGAACTGGAACTCAGTGAAGAACGATACCGGATTCTGTTTGAAAATTCGCCTACTCCTCTTTGGGAAGAAGATTTCTCAAAAGTTAAAAAAATAATTGACGGTTTGAAAAAAAAGCGTGTAAAACATTTTGAAAAATACTTTAATGACCACCCAAAGATCTTTCAACAATGCATCCGTTCTATCAAAGTCATCAATATTAACAAAGCAACATTGAATTTTCTAAACATTCATTCTAAAGAAGACGTTCTGGAAGCAAATCAAATTGTAATTGACAAAAATGCCGAAAAAATATTCAAACAGGAGTTGCTAACATTTTGTGGTGATAAATCTTTATATAAAAGTAATATGTATAAACAACTCGTTGATGGACAGGAAAAATGGATCATTATTCATGCTATTATCCCTGCCGGCTATAGTGATACATGGTCAAGAGTTTTTGTCTCGGTCATGGACATAACAGAACAAAAACATAATCAGGATGCATTATTTGAAAGCGAAAATAAATACAAAACATTATTTGAAAATGCAAACGATGCGATATTTATTTTAAACGACTTGAAAATATTAGATTGTAATACAAAAACATTAGAACGCTTTCAGTATGACAAACAATCAATAATTGGTAAAACACCACATATAGATTTATCTCCCAAATATCAACCTGATGGCCAACTATCTAAAACAAAAGGTGAATTGCTAATTAAAAGTGTAATGGACGGTGAAAATATTTTAACCGAATGGAACCATAAAAGTAAAGATGGCTCAGAGTTTCTAATAGAAGTCAGTTTAAACAAACTACAAATTCACAATGGCAATTATGTAATGGCTATTTTTAGAGATATAACCGAACGTAAAAAAACAGAAAACGCCATCCTGGCGAGTGAAAAAAAATTCAGAACACTTTTCGAAACCATGGCACAGGGCGTAGTGTATCAAAATAAGAACGGAGAGATTATATCAGTAAATCCGGCTGCTGAATTAATTTTAGGCTATACCGAAGAAGAAATGATGGGAAAAACCTCCAATTATAAAGAATGGCGTGCAATAAAAGAAGATGGCTCTCCTCTTTCTGGTGATAATCATCCGGCAATGATAGCCTTGAGAACCGGCAAAAGTGTAACAAACGTTACCATGGGAGTATATAACTATAACGAAGATGAATATAAATGGATATTGGTTAATGCAAAACCAATTTTCAATGAAGGTAATTTAAGACCTGATAGTGTAGCTACAACATTTGATGATATTACACATCGTGTACGTGATGCGGAAAAATTGAGAAATTATGCCGAAACCCAAAAGATACTATTACAAGAAGTTAACCACAGGGTTAAAAACAATCTTTCAGCAATCATTAGCATGCTTCATAAAGAAATGGATAGAGCTGAACAAAAAGGTTTTGAACATTACATTCCATTGATAAACAATCTCAAAATTCGTGTTGACGGGTTATTAACAGTTCACACCATGTTGTCACAAAATAAATGGCAGCCTATTTTGTTGAACGAATTATGTGAAAAAATAATCACCAATATCATACAGGGTGTACCTACTCTTAAAAATATTTTACTGCATGTTAATAATTCTTCAGTACTTGTAAATAGTAGGATTGCACAAAATTTATCTATTGTTTTGAACGAATTGGCTACAAATTCAATTAAACATACCAATGAAAAACAAACATCTTTAAAATTAAAAATACAAATCCATAAAAGGAAAAATCAAATTAATTTAAAATTTAAAGATAATGGCCCCGGCTTCCCCAAACAGATTCTAAAGCTTGATAAAAATTATATGAATATTGGTTTTGAACTTGTTAAAGGTATAGTAGAACATAGTTTGAATGGAAAAATAAAATTAAGTAATGAAAAAGGTGCTGTTGTAAATTTAACAATACCCAACCCAGATATTGATGAATAACAGGAGTTAATGAATGCAAAGTAATGACAATTATAGAATATTAATTGCTGAAGATGATTACCTGGTCTGTGAAGAGATAAAAAGATCAATAAAAAAAATAGGTTCTCAATATGTGGGTATTGCAACAAATGGATTACAGGCTATTGAAATGGTTAAAACACTTGGTCCTGATGTTGTTTTAATGGATATTCAAATGCCACAAATGGATGGATTAACGGCTGCAAAAGAAATACAGAAAATTAAATCAACACCTATTGTTATCTTGACCGCCCATGATTCTACTGAATTTATTCACAAAGCAGGTGAGTATGGTGTAGGCGCTTTTTTAACCAAACCCCCCAAGGCCGAAGAAATTGAACGTTCAATAATAATTGCAATTGAACGTCACAAAGATTTTGTTAAACTTGAACATCTGAATCAAGTACTGGAAAAAAGTTTAATAATTAAAGAAGCAACCGAAAAAGAATTAACAAAACTCTTGGCAGAAAAAGAATTATTATTAAAAGAAATTCATCATCGTGTAAAAAACAATTTCATGATTATTTCAAGCCTAATCAGCCTGCAAACCAATCAGATCAATGATCCCAAAGTGAAAGAAATGCTGCAAGAAACATATAATCGCATCAACTCCATGTCTTTGGTACATGAAAAATTATATCAATCCGATGATCTAAGCAGTATCGATTTTAATATCTACATTTCCAACCTGGTTAACAATTTAATCAAATCATATACTATTGATATGAACAAGATATCAATACGTACAGATATAAATAAAATTAATCTTGATATTAACAGGGCTATTCCGGTAGGATTAGTTATTAACGAAATAATTACAAATGCATTCAAACATGCCTTTCCTGAAGGGTATGATGGAAAAGGAGAAATTTTTATTAAAATATCAAATACAGAAAATCAGTTAAATATAACTATTCAGGATAATGGTGTAGGAATTCCTGCCGATTATAAAATTGAAAACAGCAAATCTTTGGGAATGCGACTTGTTTCACTTTTAGTGAACAATCAATTAGGAGGTTCAATACAATTAGAAAATAAAAATGGTACGCATGTCAAGATATTGATACCCGGTTAAAAAAATAATTCGCTAATTATGTCTATTTTTCGTATACTCTTTTTAAATAAGGAAAGGAATCTCTAATGATCAAAAATCTAAAGTCGGTAATAACACTTTTCATTGTTCTATTAACATTATCTTCATGCACAAATAATAAGAGTACAGAGTTTAGTTTTGCGTTTCTAACAGACATCCATATTCAACCCGAATTACAAGCAGGTGCCAGATTTGAAAAATGTATAAACAGTGTTAACACTTTAAATCCCGACTTTGTGATTACTGGTGGTGATCTCATAATGGACGCATTGGGACAATCACAGGAACGCGCGGAACAATTATACCAATTATATTTGGACAAATCTGCGATATTCCAGATGCCAGTTTACAATACACTGGGTAATCATGAAAATTTTGGTTTATATAAAAAAAGCGGTATCCAACCTGAAAACCCAATGTTTGGTAAAGAAATGTTTAAAAACAAACTGGGAGATGGAAAAACCTATTTCTCATTTGATCATAAAGGATGGCATTTTATTATTTTGGATGCTGTTGGCTTTACCAATGACCGTGAATATTATGGTTACATTGATTCTCTTCAAATCGATTGGCTGCGCCAAGACCTCATGCAAACTGGCAAACAAAAACCCATTGTTGTTTCCTTGCATATTCCCCTGACATCGGTTTATCAACAAATGAAAAACGGTGCCACAAGTGCCCTAAGTAATGGCGCAGTTGTTACCAACTCTGTTGATGTTATAAAATGTTTTGACGGTTATAATTTAAAACTTGTCCTTCAAGGACATTTACATGTTGTAGAAGAAATCGTATACAATGATGTTCATTACATTACGGGTGGTGCTGTTTGCGGTGCATGGTGGAAAGGTGCCAGAGATGGCTTCCCTCCCGGTTATGTAATGGTTAATATTAAAGATGAAGATTTTACATGGTCATATGAAACATTTGGTGATCAACCTGTTAAAGAATAAAAAACGGGACCTTCGGGTCCCTTTTTTTTAAAAAGTAACTCATCCTTTCCCGGATATATAATTTTTCAAATATATTTCTTTCCTATTTATAGGACATCTTTATTAAACCAGTCAAAAAATAAATTCTAGTATAAATAAACATAATAATGTTACACCAACCTCACTTTAAAAAGGGAGAACTCGATGACAACGACATTCAAGCGTGCAGGTTTTGGTAATTTTTTACAAAACTCTATGTTAATCCTGCTGGGTATTGTATTTAGCTGTTCAACTAGTTTTGCGGGTACCAGGTTATGGCAGTTAAAAACTCCAAACGGCTATGTAGATGCCTCGCCTGGTGTTGGCGATCTTGATCGTGATGGTATTAATGATCTGGTTCTCTGTACAACTGCCGGCCAGATAATGGCAGTTAATTCCAATGGCCAGAAAATATGGACCTATGAAACAAATGTTCAAATCAGTAATCCCTCCACCCTTGCTGACCTGAATGGAGATAACAAGCTCGAGATCCTGGCAATTACAAATCCTGGAAAAGTGGTATGTCTTGATGGGAAAAATGGTAAACATAAATGGGATTTTGATCTACCCGCAATAATCAATTGGGGCACAACAAGTCTTGCAGTGGGAAATCTTGTAAATGACAAAAAAATGGAGATCATTGCGGTAGACAGCAAGGGCCATTTAACCTGTCTCGATTATTCCGGCAAGCAACTTTGGCAAACAAAAATTGAGGGAAATTTCAATACCTGCCCCGCCATTGCTGATCTAGATGGCGATGGAGAAAATGAAATCCTTGCTGGTAGCACAACATTTCCCCTGATTTGTTTTTCCAGCAATGGAAAAGAACTGTGGCATTTAAAAGGAAAATCTTCTGGTACCAGTCCTCAAGTATACGATCTTGACAATGATAATAAACCGGAAATCGTTACAGCCTGTGCAGAGAATTTAACTGTTCTGGATAACAAGGGCGAAATTATATGGCAATATGCCATGGAGCATCCCATTCATGATGGTGTTTCAATTGGTGATATCGATCTAGATGGTATAAAAGAAATTATCGCGGTGGATCTCATGGGTAATGTTGTTACTCTTGACAACAAAGGCAAACTGCAATGGACAGCTAATGTATATCAAAAAGCGAGACGTTCACCGACAATTGCAGATATTGATGGCGATTCGAAACTGGAAATATTAATTGCCGGAAATGACTCGCATCTGTACGTCTTTAGCGCCGAAGGAGATCTTGTAGAAGAAATCCAGTTATCCGGTAAATGTAATTCAAGCCCCACAATCGTAGACTTTAGAAACAACGGCAATCTTGCGGTTATATGCCCTTCCGCAAGCGATGTAAGTGCTTATTCATGGGCAATATCAAAAACCGCTTCAAAACCTATAATTCAATTCTCCGAGTATCGTGGTAACTCGGCACGCACGGGTACCACTCAACAACTGAAAAAACCTCAAACAGCACATATTGCTTCAATTGGCTATGGCGATATGTATGTAGCAAAAAATAACTTTACTGTAACAGTTGAAAATCCGGAAAAGAAAAAGCTGACAATCGAGCTTTCAATTATTGAAAACAATTCCACTCCACTGTTTCAAACTGCAGCTTTTCAGGACTCGAGTTTTAATTTCAAGCTCGCATATACTTTGAATGCCCGGAACGCCGTAAACCTTCAATTTATAGCAAAATTAAAACAAGGCAAGCAAACAATATCAGAGATTGAAAAATCATTTTATATTATTCCCTATGCTAAAGATATGGCTGATATCAAATCTATCCTGGCAGATATTCAATCCTTATTACCTCAACTTCCGGAATCAAAACTTGTTGCCAACCAGTCTCAGTTATTAGAATTCCGTCTTACGGCATTACAAGAAAAAACTCAGGTGGCCGGAACACTAGACAATCTACAACGCATTGAATTGAGAGAACAGGTTGCTTCTCTTCATAATGATGCAATGACCCTCCAAAAGATGACAGAGGCAGCAATCAATGCGGGTACATCTTTGGCTGTATATGCCGCAAATCCCTGGGCGCCATTTGGGAATTGCGACGAAATCATTGAAGGTCGTACGGATGTACCCAATGTTTCAATATATGCCTTTGCCGGAGAAACAGAATCCGCTGCATTTAACCTTGCAAATTTTAGTGATAAACCCATATTTATAAGAATTGAGCCTGATGCGTTTATTTCGGAAAAAGATTCCAGTTCCATACTAGCTTCAAAAGCAATGACTTTACATGAAGTTATTGATGTGCCAACAGAAATGCTTGATAAATCCGGTGATGCGTTGCCGCTTCTTGGACAGGGACAAACATTAATGATTCCACAATGGGGTTTGCGTCAATTGTGGATTAATATCAATACCACTGCATTAAATCCCGGAGTTTGGAAAAGCGCTATTCGTATACGTTCAATGGAAATTGAATCAAAAGAGGCTGTTGCCAATCTTGTAGTGAATGTTTCAAAAATTGCATTGCCAGCAAAACAAGAGCTCAATTTGTGTCACTGGGGTTATGTACATACTTCTATTCTTAAGGATATCCCACAATTAGCACTTGACGATCAGGTGAGTCATGGTACAAATGTTTTTGTTGCTACAAATAATTTTTCACCAAAAGCCAAATTCGATAATAACGGTAACATTATAGGTGAAATTGATTTTAGCAAACATGATGAATATATGAAAGCCCATTCACCTCATGGTACCATACTCTTTTTTAATTACCAGCACTCATTGAGTGGACCGGCAAAGCCGTTTGATCCGGTTTGGGAAAAAGCCCATGCTGAATGGCTTAAAGCCTGGTTCAATCACATGAAAACGCTGGGTATTGACTATAAAGATTATGCCCTCTACCCCATTGATGAGCCGGGTTTGCATGAAGGATTGGTTGAAAAATTTATCTCCTATTCCAAAGTAATTCGTAAAGTAGATGAACGGGTACAAATCTATACCGACCCTGTGGGTAAAGCATCCATGGAAGATCTTGAAAAAATGGCTCCGTATGTAGATATCTGGTGCCCCAACCGTAACGATTATTTACTGGATATAGGTGCAGACAAGCTGGCATTCATCAAAACCACGAATAAAACCATCTGGACTTATGCGTGTGATGGTAATGCCAAGCACCAGTCTCCTCTGGGTTATTACCGGGCACAAGCCTGGTTAGCCGATCATCACGATCTAACCGGAATTGGTTTTTGGTCCTATTGTACATCACGATACAATCCATGGTTCACGCCAGTCGGCGGTAACGATTATTTATTGATATACCAGGGAGTTGGTGTTGTTGCAAGCAAACGCTGGGAAGCCATTCGAGATGGAGTTGAAGATTACAGTATGCTGCAATTGTTGAAACAAGCCGTTAATAATGCTAAAGATGCAGATCCACAAACAAAACAGGCAGCACAAAAATTATTAACCACAGATGCCTTTGAAATTGCAGCCTTTTGCGGTTGGGATGCTGATGGAACACAGCCGACAAACGACGGAATGTCTGTGCTCAGAAAGGTTGAAGATGCTCGCTGGCAAAAGATCCAATCAACAAGAAAAGAAATCATAACATTGCTGGAAAATTTAAATAAATAAATCCATCAAAAGTGAGAACGGGTAAAAACGCTCGTTCTCACATCTTTACAGGCATAATAAAAAACCTGATCAATTTATTTACAAACCCCTTTTACAAACATTTTCAAGGAGCCTCTCATATGCGGAAGAAAGCAGAATTATTTATCTATTTTTTTATACTAGCCGGATTCGTCAACTCTGCGCTTAGCAATAATATTCCGGTAATGAATGTCAACAGTAAAGATTTTATTCAAGAATGGATTGTTTGTGGTCCATTCCCCAATCCGTTAAAAGAAGGTGTTACAGAATATCTGCATGATGAAACAACTCTTGGCTTTTATATTGACTATTTGAAATCCGCTGGCGGAGAAACTGGAATAATTCCTGAACCAGGACTAAAAATCACTGGACCTGACAACCAGATACGACAATGGCACCTTGTCAATGAAGATAATGATTATATTGACCTCAAAAAAATATTCAACACCACAGTCCCCGCAGTGGGATATGCCGCCTGTTATCTTGAATCAAATAAAGATCAACAAATTATGCTGGGTTTGGGTAGTAATGATGGAATAAGAGCATGGCTAAATGGTGAAATGATTTGGGATAACCACCGTTCACGCGGGGCAACAAAAGATAACGACTGGGTCTGGACCAATGTAAAAAAAGGGAAAAACCTGCTTTTATTGAAAATAGATCAGGGCAGAGGCAGTTGGGGATTTTACGCCCGGGTTGTTGATCCTGAAGAAAAAATTAAAGAACTGGCCCAAAACACAAATCCTGATTTTCTTATTGAAAAAAAATGGTCTGATAAAGAGTTAACGCTCAATATTGGTAGAACATCACGGTTAATGCTTCTTGAAAAAAAGCCCGTTTATAAAACATTATTAATTAATGGCAAAGGAACAGTTCTCGCTGAAAGAAACAGCATTTTGGGAAAACCTGTTACACTCTCCTGGAAAGATCAACCCGATGGACCTTATTGGATCAAAAGCGAGGTTACAATAAATCAAAAGGTAAAAGAGATAGAACCTATTTTTATTTTCAAGGGTGAAAGTAAATTAAAATTGAAACTATATGGCCCCAATGGCACCCCAGTCACCTATAAACCTCTGGTTGAAATGCTGGACTCGAATTTCATTAAATTAGAGAATGGTGTCAAAGACAATGGGGATGGAACATTTACATTACTTCGTCCCGATGTCTCTACTTTCTATTTGAACGTATTGTTGGAGGCACCAGATCTGGGTCGCAGGCTATACCTGTTAGATAATAACGGAAAAGGCTTTAAAATACCTGCTAATAAACAATTCGAAATAGACCTTCCCATTGAAGCTGCTAAAACACTTTACCAGCACACTCTTGAAATATCACGTAAAAAAGATTGCGAGAGTTGGTTAAAAAAGAACCTAGCTAAACGACTTGAAGGAATTGATGAAAAGCTGATTAATAATAATCCATATGCTGTGTTGGATCGTCTATACACACTTAAATCCAAACTTTTAACACAAAATAATGCCAATATTTGGTATTGTCCCTCAATCGAAAAAGTATCTCGAGTAGAACCCGTTCCCGGTTTTGAATTACAAGGGATCAACTTGTCTTTGGCAAAACATGAATATGAGCCTTTTCAGATTGTAATAAATCCTGATAAAATCTTGCCAGATGTTAGTATCAACGTTTCTGATTTGCATACCAGTAATGGCGCTGCAATCAACAACGAAAATATTAGCATTCAATTTGTTGAATATGTAGAAATTCAAGATACTTCTGATGTATTTGGAAGCCGGGGCTGGTGGCCGGATGCTTTGCCCGACTTGAACACTCTTGTCACATTAAATGCAAATCAAAACCAGCCATTCTGGATAACTGTCTATGCTAATCCTGATCAACAGGCAGGCATTTATATTGGAAATATTCAAATTATGAGCCGAAACAAAAAGATAGCCCAAATTCCGTTAACGGTTCAGGTTTATGATTTCACACTTTCTAAGGAAACACATACTGAAACTGCCTATGGAATACACATAAATAAAGATTATCACGGTAACTTGACAAAAGAACAAGAAAAGCAAACCTATGATTTGTATATGCAATTCTGCGCAAAACGGCGAATTTCTCCTTACAGCCCGCATCGCTACTCTCCCATAACCTGGAAATTTTCCAGCGATTTCAGCCAGGTAGAAATGGACTATACAAACTTTGACATTGCAATGGAACGCTATCTGGACGAGTTTCATTTCAATTCGTTCAGATTTGGTGGGCTGCCGGCAGAGTTGAATGGCAACCCGCGTTATTCTCCGGAATACAATCGTCAGTTTAAAATGATTTATGGCCAAATCCAGGAGCACCTAAGAGCAAAAGGCTGGCTTGATAAAGTATACTGGTACTGGGTGGATGAACCACCAATAGCATCTTATTCGGATATTTTGCCGGGATTTCAGTTACTAAAAGAAGCATGTCCCGATATGCACAGACTGTTGACATTTAACCATGAAGATGCCCCGGCTCCATATTTTTATGATTCAATAAATTTATGGGTCCCGATCTTTAACCATTTCAATCCCGAACGCAGCCTTGAACGTCAAACATTGGGTGAAAAAGTTTGGTGGTATGTATGTACAGGACCCAAAGCACCGTATCCTAATAACTTTATTGATCATCCCGCCATCAATCATCGTATTCGTTCATGGATGGTAGACAAGTACCAGGCAGATGGATGCTTATACTGGCGAATTACATATTGGCGCCAAAATCCATGGGAACAGGCCATGTCTGTAAATCAAGATGGCGGTATGTGGGGTAATGGTGACGGACGTCTGATCTATCCACCACAACGAGATAAACCACAACAAGCTCTGATTGCACCACCTGTAACATCAATTCGTTTTGAAAATCTTCGTGATGGTTTAGAAGACGCAGAATATTTGTACATGCTCAAAGAATCCAACAAAGATGCAGTACCTGTTAAAAACACTATAGAAAATATGTTGGCACATAATCTATCTTGTTTTGAACAAAATCCTTTTATATTCTATTATGCACGCTCTGTAATTGCCAACAACATTAATAAATAAAAAAAAGGGGCTTTTGCCCCTTTTTTTTATTTAAAAGAATTATTGTAAAATATAATTTATTCGTTCATGTTTACCAGCACTCAGGTCTACCGATTTAATCATTACTGATTCGCTATCCTGAACCGTTAAATATACATCATATTTCCCCGGTGGAATCAATGTTCTTACAAATATACCTTTTCGATTGGTCCGGGCATCAGGTACAGATGCCTCACCCTTGAAAGAAATTTTCGCTCCGCTTAACGGACTGCCCGCGGCATCGATAATTTCTCCGGTTATAATCCCTGTATGCAGGAATTCAGGATCATCCTTGCCTACAATCTTTACTCTTAGAGGAAGTTGCGTTTGTAACGGACCTAAATTATCAATTTCCCATGTTTTCAACACCGTGATTAAATCGTTTACAAGCTGATCATTTCCGGCTTTATTTTCAACAGCCACTGCTTCAACCAGTCTGCCGTCCTGCCAGTCCATATTCAGAACGATTAATCCATTCAAATCCGCATTTTGATGATGATAATACATGGTCACGTCATGAATATCATCAAAATGCTCTTGCAGAAATGAGATAAAAATCTGCATTTTAACTGAATCGGATTGTTCCTCAACTTGTCCCAGTATACAGGAAAAACCTGACAGCAGGTAGAATCCTATAATAAAAAGAGAATTTTTCAATCAGCACCTCTGAACAATCAAATTAACGATCACTCGCAATAGGCTCAACATTGGTTTTGGGCAGCCATTGTTTCAGCTCTTGTTTTACGGAACCATACTTTTCATCCATTGCCAGATTGGTCCATTCTAACCCATCATTATCATGGTCATACAACTCTTCACTTCCATCTGCATATTGTATATACCGCCAACGATTGCTGCGAAGACTGTGATTATTCTTGCCATGTGTCGTCAAAGATGGCCTTTCCCACAAAGAACTGGGATTTTCAAGTAATGGCAGCAAACTCGTTCCTTCAAGCTCGGGTTTGGGTCCCAAATCACAAAGCTCAATTAATGTAGGATAAATATCCAACAGGTTCACTGGTGAATCACATTGCAAGCCCGGTGAAGTCATACCCGGTACAACCCACATCATTACATTATGAGTAGCTTCTTCCCATAATGCAAATTTCCTCCAGTGTAGTTTTTCACCCAAATGCCATCCATGATCAGACCATAAAACAATGATGGTATTATCCCTATAGGCACTGTTATCCAGAGCATCCAGAACACGGCCCAAACATTCATCCGCAAAACTGATACTTGCCAAATATCCTTGTACAGCTTTCTTCCATTGATGATATTTTAACACATTATCATGGTCATGGTGTCTCGCAATATCATCGCCAGCCTGGGGTATATCATCAAAATCGTTTTCATTCACCTCCGGTAAAGTAATTGATTCCAGCGGATACATGTGGAAAAATTTCTTGGGCACAAACCAGGGCAAATGTGGTTTAAATATTCCACAACCCAGGAAAAAAGGTTTTTCATGTTTTTGCTGTAATTGATCAATCACCCAATCTGTTACCTTCCAGTCTCCCATTTCATCACTGGCATTTTCTAATGGACCCCAGTCAAAATGCCGGGTATTAGGTATACCGTTAATGGGCAAAGTGTCAGCTGGTGGCAGTGGATCGTCAGGTTTATTTTGTTGCTGGGACGGCCAGTATTCCTGCCAGGATTGCGGGTCCGGATAATTTCCATGATAAATCTTGCCGCTTGCTTTGGCAGTATATCCATGTGCCATAAAGTGCTGAGGTATAGTCACCGCATTTTTCAGCACTTCGCTTGTCCGCCAGGGTTGCGAGTTTATATATACACCCGAGGTTGAGGGCCGTATTCCTGTCATCAGGGCTGCCCGGGATGGATTACAAGCGGGAGCAGCACAATACGCTTTGTTGAATAAAACACCGCGTTTGGCTAACCGATCCAGATTTGGTGTTTTCACATCAGGATGCCCTCCCATACAACCTACCCAGTCGTTCAAATCATCTATGGAAATAAATAATACATTATGTTTCTGTCTTTTCGCGCATTTACTAAAAACAAAAGGTAATGTCAGAGCTCCCCCCATAAAGCCTGCCGACTTCAAAAAAGATCTTCGATTTACAGGATGCTGACTCATCTTGACTCCATATATTTACCAGATAACTAGACTGAATGCTAACAGTTTAAAATATCCAAATCATAACAAAATCACAAGAAAATAAAAAAAGTATTCCTTGATAATTTAAGTATGAATATTTAATTTGTCCTACAAATAGGACAAATCAAACGAGTTGTATCATGGAAATAGATTCAAGGCCACTGGCCGATCAAATAGAAGAAAAAATCCTTGAATATATCAGGCAAGAAGACCTTGTCCCCGGTGACATGCTGCCAAATGAAGCCCGCTTTACAGAAATGTTTGGCGTGAGTAGAAATGTGGTCAGGGAGGCAATGAGCAGATTGCGGATGTTGGGTATTTTACAATCCCGTACCAAACGGGGTATTATAATTACTGAACCCAAACCGCTTATTGGTTTTCAACGCACACTTGCACCAAGACTGCTCAGCGAAAAGACTATAAAAAATCTAATGGGTATGCGTATTGCTCTCGAGATTGGTATGACCGACTTGATCTTTGCCCGGTTACATGAGAATGATATAACCGATCTGGAACACATTCTGGAACGTGAAAAACTCCTTGGCCTCAATTACACAAGCATTGAAAGCGAACAGGAATTTCATCAGCGCATCCATCAAATCGCCGGAAACGACTTTATAAACCAACTGCAAAGTATCATGTATCCTGTCTTTGCATTTGTTAAAACCAATTATGAACGATATTTGCGACCTATAAATGAAACCCTCGAAAAAAATAAAAGCATTGTGACCCATCGGGATATTTTTGCTTGTTTGAAAAAATCAGACGCTGATTCTTATCGTCATGCAATAAAAGCACATCTTGCACCGTATTGGGAATTCATTCAACAGGAAAACGAAAATGATAATTAAAACGCTTCGATTTTTACTCGTTTTTATAACTATAATCAACATTTCAGTTTTTGCGGCGAATCAAATCCAGCTTGATCAACTACCAGAGATCCCGCCACTTCAGAATATGGGTACACAACCTGGGGTAGCCGGTGCCTTTGCAGGAATCAGCAACAATGCCCTGCTCATTGCCGGAGGGGCAAATTTCCCGAAAAAGTTGCCCTGGGAAGGCGGAACAAAGATTTATCATAACGATATCTATGTATTGCATCTTGAAGATGAAAACAATCCGCACTGGCACCCAAAGACTTTTGCGCTACCTTTGCCTGTGGCTTATGGAGCATCCCTCACTCTCAATCAGGGAGTTTTATGCATTGGCGGTAATGATCAAAACTCAATATGTGCAAATGTATTTATCATGAAGTGGGATCCTGAATCGGAATCCATTAAAATTACTGATTTACCGGATCTACCTGTCCCCCTTTGCAATCATGCAGCAGTACAAATCGACCAAACAGTATATGTACTTGGAGGAAAAAGTACATTAAACGGAGACCAAACCCGCCATTTTTACAGCCTTGATCTGTCTAAAATGAATAGTACCGATTTTCAATGGCAAACCCTGGATCCCTGGCCGGGACCGCCACGCAAACTCCCCGTTGCAGTTGTACAAAGTAATGGAGTGAACAATAATATATATTTATTCAGCGGTCGAAACGAAACAAAAGCAGGTATTGATGTTCTTACTGATGGGTATGCCTATGATCCGGTTTTCAATACCTGGAAGAATCTTGCCCCCAACGGAGAAACGCAATTCCCTGTAATGGCAGGAACAGGTTTTGCCATTGGCGCAAACAACATTGTCTTTCCCGGTGCCGCTGATGGATCAGGCCTGTTAAAGGAACAAAAAATAAAGCAATCATTGGCGAATGAAAGACCCGGTTCAAAAGCCTATAAAGAACTTGAATATCAATTGCAACAGCATCTGGTAAACCATAAAGGATTCAACAGAGAAATTCGGGTTTACAATACCATCACATCCAAATTATACACGTTTGACACGCTGCAAGTCCCCACCCAGGTCACGACTTCACTCGTGCCCTGGAAAGATAAATTTATACTCCCTTCCGGTGAAATTCACCCCGGAGTAAGAACGCCTAAAATCTCTTTAATATCCATTCCTGAAGGTACGGAAAAATTCGGTTGGATCAATTCCATGGTATTGGTTATCTATTTTAGCATACTTGCGGTAATGGGATGGTATTTCAGCAAACGACAAAAAAGCACCAACGATTTTTTCAAAGGCGGCGGACGTATTCCCTGGTGGGCCGCGGGATTATCGTTATTTGGTACAGCACTCAGCGCAATTACATTTATGGCCATCCCTGCAAAAACATTTACAACAGACTGGTCTTATTTTATGCTTAATATGGGTATTTTCATGATTGCCCCGGTCATTGTAATTCTGTTCGTCCCCTATTACCGTAAATTAAATATCACCACAGCTTACGAGTATCTCGAAGTCCGTTTCAATCTGCTTACCAGATTGATTGGTAGTCTGACATTTATCATATTCCAGATTGGGCGTATGGGTATTGTATTGTTCCTCCCTTCCATAGCGCTCAATGTTGTGACCGGTATTGATATTTTTACCTGTATCCTGCTTATGGGGATTTTCAGCCTGATTTATACAGCAATTGGGGGTATTGAAGCTGTAATCTGGACGGATGTTTTACAGGTCATTGTCCTGCTGGGAGGCGCTTTGCTTTCTCTAATTTTAATTATTGTACATGTACCCCACGGGCTAACAGGCATTGTAGAAACCGGGATTGATTATCAGAAATTCAACATTCTGAACATGGTATTTGATCTTAAACAACCCGGATTCTGGACTGTTATCATTGCTTCTATTTTTACAAACATAACCACTTATGGTACAGACCAGACAATGGTACAGCGTTACCTTACGGTAAACTCGACAAAAGCGGCATCAAAAACCGTCTGGACAAATGCAATTATGGTCATACCCGCCACATTATTATTCTTTACAATAGGTACGGCATTGTTTGTTTTCTATCGACAAAACCCACAGCAAATCAGTCTTACGCTAAAAGAAGCGGATGCAATATTTCCCTGGTACATTATGAACAACCTTCCGGCAGGAGTAAGCGGATTGCTCATAGCGGGAATCTTTGCCGCATCCATGTCCAGTTTATCCAGCAGTATTAACTCGGCAGCGACTGCCTATATCAATGATATACACAGACGGTTCGGCAAAGGCAGTGACAGTCACTTTCTCAAAGCTGCCAGAACAGCATCTTTTATTGTAGGTATTGCGGGAATTCTGTTTGCAATATTCATGGCAACCTGGGATATAAAGTCCCTCTGGGATGAATTTAACAAAGTACTGGGGCTTGTACTCGGCAGCCTGGGTGGTGTATTTTTGTTAGGAATTGTTTCAAAAAAAGCAAACGGTACCGGGGCAATTCTGGGAATTGCAGCAAGTATTATTGTACAATATCTAGTAGGCGTTTACAAACCCGTGCATGTTTTACTCTATACCACAACGGGATTTTTAACCTGTTTCATAACTGGCTGGTTGTTTAGTTTTTTACAACGCAAAAATTGATCACAGTTTATTTGGAGAATCCATGAAAATCATCAAAACTCAAGGGCTCATTGCAGCGCCTTTTACACCGTTCAATCAAAATGATGAAATAAAACTCGATATGATTGAACAATATGCAAAAAAATTACAAAATGATAATGTTATCGGTGTTTTTATAGCAGGTACCAGTGGTGAAGGTATGCTGTTAAACCTGGAAGAAAGAAAAGCCCTGACAGAAGAATGGTGCAAATATGCTACAGACAATTTCAAGATCATCGTTCATGTAGGCAGCACTTCTTATAGCCAATCCCGCGAACTGGCAGAACATGCGGCAGAAAATGGCGCACAGGCTATTGCTGCAATGGGTCCTCCCTTTCTTCAACCCTCAAGTGTCAATGAGCTTGTTGCTTTTTGTACGCTTATTGCACTGGCGGCACCCGAATTGCCATTTTATTATTATCATATCCCTTCTATCTCTGGGGTTGCGTTAAACATGCCCGATTTCTTGAATCAGGCCTCCGAGTTTATCCCTAATCTTGCGGGAATCAAATTCACACATCATAATCTGATGGAAATGTATCAATGTCTGTATGCGGATGAAGGGAAATGGGACATTTTACACGGATATGATGAAGTATTACTTGCCGGATTAACCTATGGCGCCCAGGGAGCTGTGGGCAGTACATACAACTATATGGCACCGGTATATAACCAGATCATTAAAGCTTTTCAAGATGGAGATATTGAAACAGCACGAGAATACCAACGCCGATCTGTTGAATTTGTTAAAATACTGATTAAATACGGTGGTGGGCTGATAGGCGGAAAAGGAATGATGAAAATTATTGGAATGAGTTGCGGATCGAACCGACTTCCTAACCGAACACTCGGTCAGGGAGAATTGGTCTCTTTTGAAATGGAGTTGAAAAAAATAGGTTTCTTTGATTGGATAAACTAATTTGGAGCTTACAATGAAACGTATATCATTATGGATACTGATGATACTATCAGGTGTGCTATTCAGCAGTTGTACCTCAAACGAAACAGCCTCCGGTATTCTTTGGCAAAATGGTAAAGGGAATTACAAGAATTACCGAATTCCGGCATTGATTGTTACAACTCAGGGTACGGTTTTAGCATTCTGTGAAGGTCGCGAGGGTGGTGATTCCGGTGATATTGATATGCTGGTCAAACGCTCCTTTGACAATGGTGTCAGCTGGAGCAATGAATCGATCATCTGGAATGATCAGAATAATACGTGCGGCAATCCATGTCCGGTAATAGATCAAAGCACAGGCAGAATTTGGCTATTTCTCACATGGAACCTGGGTCAGGATGATGAAGGGGAAATCATCCGCAAAGAATCTCTGGATACCCGTCGCGTATATCTGTGTTATTCTGACGATGATGGAGAAACCTGGTCCACTCCGGTAGACATGACAGAAACGCTCAAAGATCCTTCATGGGGATGGTATGCAACCGGCCCCGGTATTGGTATTCAAATGAAACATGAAAATTTCAAAGACCGGCTGGTTATCCCCGCAAACCACAGCTATGATGATCCCGAGGGTACGATTCGTAATGGTCCTTACGGTTACGGTTCACACGTACTATACAGTGATGATCATGGCAAAACCTGGAACAAAAGCGAGTCCATCACACCCGGATGCAATGAGAGCCAGATCGTTGAATTATCGGACGGTACATTACTCATGAATATGCGTTCTTATAACGATGAATACAGTCGGGCAATTTCAAAAAGCACGGACGGTGGAAAAACCTGGAGTGAAATCAACCACGATTATCAACTGACAGAGTCCCGTTGTCAGGCATCGATATTGGATTTTGGAGAGTATAATGGGAAAAACATGATATTATTTTCCAATCCCGCTGTACCCAAAGGACGCACACACATGACCATAAAATGCAGCTTTGACAATTGCGAAACCTGGTCAAATGCCAAACTGGTTCATGCGGGGCCATCTGCTTATTCCTGCATGACCCGCCTTGCCAACGGTAACATTGGAATTTTATACGAGTACGGTGAGGGAAAAAGATATGACATGATCCGGTTCGAGTCTCATTCTCCGGATTGGTTGTTTACCCCATAATCCTTGGTTAAGTTACATTTCTACAATTTACAATCACCTCCAGAAGAAAACAAATCTCATCTCAAAATTCTTAATAAATCAGCTTCTGGAGGTAATATGTATGAAGATAATATAAGTATGAGCTAATATAATCACTTTATCTCTAAACTTGAAATCTCCCCAACCAATTACAAATTTCCGAAATAATTTCTTGTTTATATAGTCCGGAACTATGTTGATCACTATATTTTTTATTCAATTCCACTAATTCTTCTTTACTTGATAGTTCAACTCTTAATTTCTCCTTTAAACGATGAGACTCAAATTTTGTCAAATGTGGTTGATCAACCAAATTCTCTAAATTAGTATCTTTAACAAGATCAGGATAATTAATTGTTTTATCAAATAACTTAATAAAAATATCTGGGTATAATACTTTTATAATAGATATATAAATTGCAATCCAAATATAATCATATTTGTTAAAACCATTAGTTACATTTTGCATAATAGCAAAATTTGACAAACTACGTTCAATCTCTCTAAATGATAAATTATAATAATTCAATAAATTAGAATAAATATCTATTACATCTCCATAAGAGCTATTACTCTGTTCAAAGTTCATTCTATTTAAACAGTATTCTAAATATATTTTGCCGTTACTTTTATAATCATTATAATTTTGAGGTAAACTTGTCCAAACATGGACAAATTTTTGCAGATATTTCAATCCATCAATTCCTGAACCATATCTGATCTTAATTATTTCTTCCATTTGAGTCCGATTAATAACAAAAACAAAAACAATATTGGGAACTGATAAAAAATGTTTTATTTTTTCAATCAAATCAATTGCAAAGTCAGGTCTGCATCTATCAAGTTCATCAATAAAAAAAGCTAATTTCCCTGTTTCACCAATTTCCTCAACTATTTCATTTAACGAAATTTTAAATTTATCAATAAAATTTTTATCAGTATGTAGTTCATTAAATCTTTTTTCAATAAAATCATCTGAAATATTTGTTAATTCGTCACCTATTTCTGCATTTTTGAATACAGTATCATCTACAATTCCTGAAGTAATAGTTCTCAATCCTATACGAAGTCCAACTTTTCCAACAGTCTTTAAAATAGAAATTGCGTTCTTTTTAAACTCTGCCCCTTTTGCATCTTTGAGTTCATCTATAATTATCTCATTTACATCACTTAAAAGTGTCAACAATGGATCATGAGTATAATCATTTTTAAAAGCATCATAGTAAATACTTTTTATCCCCTTTTTATACAACAAACCACGCCACATTTTCACAAAAGTTGTCTTGCCTTGTCCCCAAGGTGAATCAAGTGCAACAACAAGTTCATCATCAGTGTTAACAATTAAATTAGTTAATTGCTCCGCAAAATATTCGCGATTAAAAATATCATTTTCTTTTGTAAAACCTTCAAATTCTTCAATTTCTAAAGTTGGCATTGTAATTTTCATTTTCACTCCCCTTTTATATTTATTTTTTTTAATTTGGGTAAAATTACTCCTTAACTTATTGAACAATCTCAACTACCCTGTCCGGAAAATCCGTAAACGCACCGTCTACATCCGCTTTTTCATATAACAGCCTGACAAATGGCTCCAGACCATTCACATATTCCGGCAGTCTATCAGAACGGATCGTATAAGGATGCACCTTTAATCCTGCTTTATGTGCCCGCTCAACCCAATCGGTCAATTCTATCTTGTTTGTTGTTTTATCATATTCTACAATCAAATTATAATCAGGACCAATACCATCCGCAATAGTTGCAATTTTGTCCATTCCCCCTTTTTCATACATCCAGGCAATCAATTCATTTTCAACTTTACCGTTTTCGTCCCGGTCTGCATTTCCAATGAGCATAATCAATGAAACATCCATTCCAAACTCGGGCAGCAACTCGTCATGGATGCGTTTAACCTCTCGGGGATCAAAGCACTGTAAATATACCAGATCAGTTTTCTTTACATATCCATACTGTTTTAAAACTTGAAGCACTTGCTTGCTGATATCTTTGCCCTCATCCAGATGCAATGCCGGCTGCTTGATTTCCGGATAGATTCCCACGTTCATTCCCGTACTTTTATTCAATCCCTGAATCAATTCTATCTCTTCCTGAAAGGTATGTATTTTAAAATTTGACGTCATCATGGGGAAACGCCCTTTATAGCTCTGTTCTTTTACCCCATCTTTAACATCAAAGCCTTCAGTCATTAAAAGAGCTTGCAACTCTGTCAGGGTAAAGTCAATTACATAATATTTTCCATCCTTGCGTTTTCTTTCAGGAAATACTGAATCCACATTGGTAACACGGTCAAGATTAATGTCATGCATCACAACCAGTTGATCATCTTTGGTCATAACCAGGTCCTGCTCAAGATAATCCGCTTTCATCGCATAAGCCATAGCTTTGGCAGCTAGTGTATGTTCCGGCAGATATCCGCTGGCACCCCGATGCGCAATAACAATTTTCTCTCCATTCCCTGCAAAACAGGATGCTGTAAAAATCAAAACAAGCATTAAGTTTATTTTTTGCATACGTCCAGACATAAATCTCTCCATTTCATGGTTATATTCATTGCAAATTGAATATGTCTTTTTTTTTCAATAAATTCAAGTGAATAAACAAACAGAATTCTATGATAAAAAAATCCATTTCCATCACATTCCTGTTCATGTTTGTTGCGTGTTCGCCATACATACGCAATAACAGTCAACCCCTTTCCGATTCATTAAATCGAATGGATACAATCGCACTCAATACACCGGATTCTGTTGAAACCAGCATACAATCTTTGGCCATGTATTTAGGCAAGACAGCAAAATCCGATTCCGATAAAGCCAGGGCGCTATACCGGTGGATGGCAGAAAATATTTATTATAATGTGAATCCAACAGTATCATCTTTTCATAGCAATGTATCTGCAAATGATGTTTTGCGGACCCGCAAAGCAGTTTGTGGTGGATATGCCGGTTTGTATAAAAGCCTTGCCGATATTATCGGATTAAAGGTTGTCGAGATTAATGGATGGGCCAAAGGTGTGAATTACTCTTCGGGGGCATCGTTTGAGGGAAAAACAACCAATCACGCATGGATTGCCGTACAAATTGACAGTACCTGGCACCTGATTGATCCCACCTGGGGCGCGGGATACATGAACAATGGAAAATATATACACAAATTTAATGACTATTATTTCCTCACACTTCCAGAAGAATTGATCTACTCGCATTTCCCAAAAGATCAGCAATGGCAGCTGCTATCTCGAAAAGTTACGTTGGATGAATTTGAAAAAAGCATATATGTAAAGTGGACGTTTTTCGAGCTGGGAATGCAGGCATTAACCCATAAAGAATGCACATTTCATGCAGATAAACAGGATACAATGAAATTCTATATACCGGATGATGTACAGTGCAAGGTCCGTCTAAGCTTTGAAGACGATGACATTTCCGAACAAAATATTAGCATAGAGTACAATAACAACACATTAATTATTTACCTGGCATTACCCCATAAAGGAGTATATAATCTTTCCATATTTGCTAAAAAAGAAAAAGCTGCCAAAACATTTAATCTGGCAGCTGAATATAAAGTTATATCTGACTAGTCAATTGTATAATTATATATCACAGGACTTGAATCCGCACCCCATTTACCACTATTGTAATGACCGCTTGCACCTTCAGCACCTACTGCAATATTGATTGTATTTCCTTTTTTAACCAGATATTCTCCCAAAACATTGGTAAGAAATCCTTTCATTTCCACACGCATTTCCATTTCTGAACCATCTGCAGATAGTGCCATGACAATATCTTCACTGGTGCCAGGTGTATTATCATGTGTGATAAACCGGGAACCTTCTCGATTCACATATTCCACTTTGTAACGATCACGTTTATCTCCATTCGGAGCAGTTGCGGAATAATATGAAGGGCCCAAATTCAACTTTCCTTCCAGAGCTTCTTTTTCAGTACCTACACCGGTAAAGCCAAAAAAGGTTTTAATAAAGGAATTGCCTACAAATTCAAACTGGGCTTCACTGTCGTCACCAATAGCTATACCGAAATAACAATTATCATCACGAGTTGGCGGATACCCGGTATTGGGATCAGCATCAACATCAATATAGGTGTACCAGTAATAACGCCCTGTTGGACCTGTCCTGCCATGCGCTCCGGCAATCCTTGAATAAAAATACAAATATTGATCATCGTGCGATACTTTGAACTCTAAAATATCCGTATCAGGATTAGGATATAAATAAGAGACATAATCTCCTTCAGGATCATCAACTCCTCTCACATTCCGCCACTCATCAAAATATCCATCGATCACAATTTCCGGCTTTACTTCATTTCGAGTTGTTTGATTCTGAGAATCTATAATTAACATATTTTCAAAATGCTCTATATTTTCTTCCAATACGCCTTTAAAAACCAATGTTATGACTTTGCCGTCTTCCGGCTGCACACAACCTTTTATCAGCTTTGGTTGATATCCTTCAATTTTTTGCAACAAGGGTGAATCAAATGTACAACTGGCTATTTTGGTACCAGTTGTTCCGTTCAACAGATAACAATGGATAGAATTATCCTGTTCAACTCTGATAGTAAAATGAGCATCATCCAAAATTTGATGATTTTTATTTGCAACCGATATAGGTAAAAAATCTTTATATTGCTCTGTAATCTCTTTTCCTAAACCGGGTTGAACATGATATAAACGCCATTCGAACGGATCAAATAATAGATTTTCTAAAGGAATTGATAAAACAGGAAATTCAGCAGCCAAATCATTGGATAGGGTCTGTTCAAAATCACCAAAACGATTTATAACAGCAACAGGTCGCTCATTATACTTGGAGGAATACCCTCCAACAATCACTTTGCGATCTTGTTCATAGATCCTCACATCCCAAACGGGAATAGCGATATTGGAAGTAAAAAATGTCTTTTTATATGTTATATAAAAATCTGTTTGAACGGGTTTTGCGCCGGGTTTCACTAAAAGAGTATTGTTTTTTATTTCAACATCATCAACTTTGAAACTTGATCTAAAACAAGGTATCGCTTCATATTGTATATGAGTTGGACTCAAACCATTTTGAGACAAAAATACATTACGGGATGGCTGCCCATCATTCCCTCTGTATAATGAACGGATTACATCAATATCCTGGGTTTGCCAGATCTTGTTTTCAGAATTGTTCGGGGGTTTTGAAAATAATTGAATGGAAAATATTAAAAATAGAACCAAAGCCACCATTCCTGTTGATTTTTCTCTGTACATAAATAATCCCTTCTATTAATGAATTAGGATTATAACAAAGAAATCACAATAAAGCAAAGCGGATCAACATAACAAACAAGAGAATACGCAAGTTGCTTGGAAGGTTTTTAAAAAATGTATCAGGTTTCTAAATGTTCGGGTTCCATATCCAGGATTTCACGTACTTTTATAAGCAGATCATTCATCTCATAAGGTTTTTGTAAAAATCCGTTTACACCCCGGCGAAGAATCTCACCCGCCTGACCATCCGGACTATATCCTGAAGATAAGAATGCTCTTACCTTGGGATTAATCATTTTCAATTTCAGATAGGTTTGTAACCCACCCATTTTGGGCATAATCATATCCAGAATTACCAGATCGATATCTTTATGCTCTTTTTCAAAAATATCTATGGCTTGATTTCCATTTTCAGCCAATTTTACAGTGTATCCATAAGATTCCAAAACATCTTTAACAAACAGGCGTATAGGTTCTTCATCATCAACAACAAGAATAACCTCATCACCATGTTGTGGTGCTTTTTTGAGTTTTTCTGCTTGTTGCTCAATATGGTCACCGGCCGGGAAATAAATTTTAAAGGTTGTACCTTTACCCGGTTCACTGGTAACTTTTTCAAAACCGCCATGGTTCTTGACCACACCATAAACCATAGATAGTCCTAAACCCGTACCCTTGCCTTTTTCTTTGGTAGTAAAGAACGGATCAAATATTTTATCCAGTGTGTCCTTGTCCATTCCAATACCCGTATCAGTAATAGACAATGAAACATAATTACCAGCCTTGGCGCCCATATAAAAAGTAGTATCACGCTCATGGATCATGATCATATCCGTCTCAATGGATAGCGTTCCGCCCTGCGGCATAGCATCTCGTGCATTTACACACAGATTCATCAACAATTGCTGCATCTGGACTTCATCTGCCTGAACGAATGGTAATCCATCAAATAAACGGGTTTCTATTGATATCGCTTTATCAAAGGTGCTTGAAATAATCTTGACAGTTTCTCTAACAATACTATTAACATTAACCGGTTTAATGTCCTGCTTTCCACCGCGTGTAAATGTTAACAATTGAGCAGTCAGTTCAGCTCCACGCTGGGCACTGCGCTCGATAGTTTCAACATATTTAAAATTCGGATCATCTGTAGGTATCTTTACTTTGATAAATGAGGCGTAACCCAAAATTGCAGCCAAAATATTATTAAAATCATGCGCAACGCCACCCGCCATCATACCAATGCTTTCCATTTTTTGTGCCTGGGTGAGTTGCTTTTCAAGTTTTATCTTTTCGGTTATGTCTCTGAATACGAGCACAATACCATTAATATTGCCCTTATCATCCCGGATTGGTGAAACACTGCAATCCACCGGAACCTGGTCCCCATTATTATTATAAATATAAATATCTGAAGGAAAAGTTTCTACTTTGCCAGTGTCAAGCACAGAAATAATGCGTTTATTCAATTCACCCAGATCATCGGACTGGAGATTAAAGATTGAATTAATGTTTTTGCCTAACGCATCATTCTCGTCAATATCAATGATAGTCGCAGCAACAGGATTAATAAATTTGACCAATAAACTGGCATCTGTGGCTATTACTGCATCTCCAATTCCTGTTAATACAGTAGAAAGCCATTGTTCGCTTTGTTTAAGTTTTTTCTCCATTTCATGGCGATACAACGCCATTTCAATTGTTGTATGCAAACCCCGTTCATCAAACGGTTTTATCAGATAACCAAACGGTTGGGAAATCTTGGCACGCGTTAACGTTGCTTCATCAGAGTGAGCAGTTAAATAAATAACAGGTAATTCATACTGGTTACGAATAATCTCCGCAGCTTCCACTCCATCCATCTGACCCTTTAACATAATATCCATAAGTACAAGATCAGGTTTAATTTTTTCAGCCATCTCAATTGCTTCTTCACCAGAAGCAACAGCCGTAGCTATGCTATAGCCCAAACCTTTTAAACGATCTTGTATCTCCATAGACACAATGAATTCGTCTTCAACAACCATTATGTTTGCTTTTTCATTCATACAATTCCCCAATTACTGCACATGTGATTTCATCACCTGTTATCTTTCTGTATTTAGAAAAAAATCGCACTATTAACTAAGAATTACAAAGCTATAATTATGCCAAATATGTCAAAAATGGCAATTCTGTTGTCACTATTCTTCAGTATCTGTTTTTTTAAATAAATCTTCCAGTTTACTTTTGGCATCTTGTTGGCGTTTCATTGCACTGCTGACTTTATGATTGGCTCCTTCAACAGGTTCAAAATAATCACAAAAGTTTGCAGCTTCTTTATCTCTTGCCCACTGGGCTTGAGATTCCCGGCATTCATGTGGTGCCATGGGATCGTGATTGTCACAATTTAAACAACAATGAAGATAACAATCACATTCCGGACAAGTTGCTTGTCTAAATATTTTTCTTTCAAATTCAATTTCAGCACCACAGTTGTAGCAAATCAGCAATCGTTTTATCATTTTGGGAATTCCATAATTATACTAAAATGCTTTATTTATAATAAAATAATAAATCAAGATAAGCAAGTTGAAATTTTACTATTTTTAATTGTAAACTTTATTCGTCAAGAGTATTTCACACTTTGAAGCGAAGCCCCATCCTCAAAACATCATGATAAACATCATCAATCATGATTTCATTTGTAAGAATGCCTTCAACTTTAAAACCCAGTTCTTCATTTAATCGAATATTTCTAATATTTGTGTCAAGTGTATTCAAATACACTTTGCGTAAATCCAGAGTAGTTAATCCATAATGTAACCAGAGTTTTGATGCTTCTTTAGCATACCCCTTGCCCCTGAACTCGGGTTCACCTATCATTTTACGCAATTCTGCTTTTTTTTGATTTCCATCATAATTCAAAAATGCCAGCGCCCCTATTGAGGTCCCATCCAAAAGTGTAATAATGCCGATATGATTCTTTTCATCATACAACATCTCATCAAGACTCATAAATTGCGCAGTAACCCGTGACAATAGAAAAAATCTACCAAATCTGTCACTCAACCATTTTTCCAGCACCGGTTTGTCATCCAACGGTGCCGCTTTTCGAATGAACAACCGTGTACCACAGAGGGGAAATCGTTCAGGCTCGGTTCCATTTGCCTGCAACCAGGCTTTTACAGGTTCAGTTACAATTTGTCCATTCTTTTGGTTCTTCATCGCAATATCAAGCAAATTATTTACAAATTTTAAATAATCAACCTGCTTGAAACCATACCCTGAAGATTCTTTATAAAAACTTTTGGCGAGTGTTTCTATAGTATTTTCTGGTATTGTAGATTTGGATTCCTGATCCATTTTTGGTGTATCCCAAATTGCCCAAATATTATGTAATGGCGTATTTTAAAGACTAAAGCAAATATACTTTATAGTTTTACCAAGTGCAAGATGTTTTAACTCGTATGTTGTCTGTATATATACCGACTCATCGGGTTCCTGTACCGTATAAATATCAGAATTATTGTGATGTATTGTACATTTTTTCTCTTCAAGCACGGTTAATGCATATTCATAATAATCTGTATCATCCGTTTTGAAATGAATTTTGGCATCGTCTTTCAACAAGGGTCGATATCGTTCAAGGAACATGGGAGAAACCAAACGACGATTTGGTTTTTTAGTAAAAGGATCAGCAAACGGTATCCAGATTTCATCTAACTCTTTTTCACCAAAAACATCGGTCAACATTTCTATATACATTCTAACAAATGCTGTATTATCCAGTCCGTGTTCTATTGCACTTTTGGCGCCCACCCATAACCGGGCACCTTTAACATCTATAGCAATAAAATTTTTATCAGGATATCTTTCTGCCAACCCCAGAGTATATTCTGCTTTACCACTTCCCAATTCAACCACAATGGGTTTGGAATTTCCAAAGTACCCGGATGCCCAATGATCTTTATATACTTCAGGTTTATTAATTACATTGTCAAGTGTGGGTAGTTCTGCATATCGGAACAATTTATTCTTTGCCATAATTTCAGTTTTCTACTTCTTTTCTTTGCAGTTCAATTTTTCGTTCGTTTAAATAATTTAATATATGTGATACAGCTCCGGAATCTTTTGCCAACAACTCTGGAGGTAATACCCCTTTTTCACTATATCTGCCCTCAATCAATAAAGAAACGGCAGCGGTACAGGTATAGCCGGTAGTTCTTGCCATAGAATGTGTCGCGGTTTCAACATCATATTCATCATACAACAGGTATTCAATATTTTTGGATTCACCCTGTTCTTTGCCCTTGATGATAATTTTCATAATTGTAAATTCTTTTTCACCACGCTTCAATTCCCATTTGGGTAATAGTAATTTTGTGGTTAAATCAAGAGGACTGATTTCAGCTTCACCAATTTGCACAGGATTCTGGCTAAAAAAGCCGGTTTCCCTTAATACGCGCATTAATTCAATATGCCCGGGATACCGGAGCGTTTTCTCTTTCATGTTCGGTACATTCATTGTTTTGACAAGACTGCGAAGTCCGTCAGTATTGAACGCTTCCAGGGTTCCCAACTCGCCAAAATCAATCAGCTCAGGTTCTGACAAAGCCTGTCGTTCAACCAGTTTGCCATTTTCAACCAGTCTTGCCGGACGAATATATTCTTCAATTACATCAACCGGAGAAAAAGGCGCCTTGTATTCATATGGCCATGTTCTTTCAATGGGCAAACCTCCCACATAGCATACAAAGCTGTCTATCTCCATGGATTCGGCATGATGTCCTAGAAGCAAATTGCTCAATCCTGGGGCTACTCCACAGTCTACAATTGCTGTAACATTGTGTTGCCTGGCCAATTCATCCAGTTCTAAAGCATCCTGAGGGAAAAATGAAATATCTACAACATCCTTGCCTGTTTGAATGATTGTCTTTAGCGTTTCATACCCCATAAATCCCGGTAATGCGTTTACTACAATATCGGCATCCATAATAAGGGGCTGTATTTGATTCTGGAATGACAAATCTGTATAGACTGTAGTAATATTTTCATTTTCATTCAAATCTGCAAGGCGATCTGCATTTTTATCTGCTACAGTAACCTGACTTTTTTGTGCAAGATCAATGGCAATAGCACTGCCTACCAGACCCGCTCCTAACACAACAATATGTTTCATGGTTAACCTCAGTCAAATACAACTGTTTTATTTTTGTAAACCAATACTTTATTTTGGATATGAAGCCAAATGGCCCTGGCAAGTACAACCTTTTCAAGATCTCTTCCTTTACGAACAAAATCAGATATAGTATGCTGATGGGTAACGCGTATGGTATCTTGTTCAATAATCGGCCCGCCATCCAGCTCTGATGTTACATAATGACTGGTGGCACCAATGATCTTGACTCCTCGTTTGTACGCAGAATGATAGGGCTTTGCGCCAGGAAAAGCGGGTAAAAAAGAATGATGTATATTTATGATCTGATTCGGAAAAGTATCAACAAATTCCGGAGAGAGAATTTGCATATAACGGGCAAGGATAATAAAATCAATATCATGGGCATGCAGTAATTCAATCTGCTTTTTTTCCTGCTCTGCTTTATTTTCCTGGGTTACCGGAAAACGGAAATAATTAATACCAAACTTTTTCGCAATATGATCAGCATCCGGGTGATTACTGATAACAAGTGGAATATCTATATTCCATTCACCTGCCTGGTAACGGGACAATACATCGTACAGGCAGTGATTCAACTTTGATACAAAAATAGCAACTTTGGGTTTATAATCAGAGAATTTCAATTCCCATTTCATATTAAAAGACAAAGCCAGTTCTTCAATACTATTTTTGATATTTTCCCGGGGAATGGCAAATCCTTCCATTTCCCATTCAATACGGGAAAGAAAAATATTTTCTTCAAAATCCACATGCTGGTCTAATCTTACAACATTGCCATTATTTTCATACAAAAACCGGGAGACTGCCGCAACAATTCCCTTTTGGTCCGGACATGAAATCAATAAAATTGCTGATACTTTATTCATAATTAATCCTGTAATTTATATAAACATAATATATACAAACTTTTTTCACATAAATCAAGAACTAACCTGCACGATAGGCATAAAAAAAGAGATGGGCAAAGTATCCCATCTCTTTATAAAAATGATTATTTGAAAAATTTTATTATGCTTTATCTTCCTCTTCTGCCTTTTTAGCCATTCTGCTGGCAATAACATAATAAATGATCAAAGCAGTACCGCCAAAGATAAACATGAGAGAAAAGATCAACGCCTCTTCATCATTACGGCCAAAACCGGTTATATTCATAGCGTCAACAATCTTGCCTATAAATATTGCCAGTCCCAGCGCTATCATAACCATTCCCCATTTTAATGAAGTAGGTACATATCGCTCAAGCTTGTCAATATAGAGATATTTGGCATTTTCATCCAGTTTACCCTGGGTGATCAATAAACGCTTAACATTATTATCAGATAAAATTTTTATAATCCATCCGATGACAATAAATAAAATTATAGGTACCAGAATTCCCATGATTATTCTCCTTATTTAAAATTTCTTTGCTCTTTCTATAAATATCAGACAGAAAACCAAAAAAAAGGTTGCACATTTTTTTTAAATTTCGTATGCAACATTATAAAGACTTGAAGGTCTATTATAATATGAAACAAAACCTGGAACAAGAGCGCATTAAAAGTATACTGGAGGGTAGCACCCGGTCTTTTCGTGCTTTTGTAGATGATTATAAAAACCTGGTATCTCACATTGTTTTCAGACTGGTACACATACCTGAAGACCGGGAAGATTTATGCCAGGATGTTTTTGTAAAAATATATCAAAATTTACATACCTTTCAGTTTGAAAGCAAAGTCTCCACCTGGATAGCTCGTATTGCATATAACACATGTATCAATTATTTGCAAAAGAAAAAAGCTGCTCTCTATAGTGATATTGCCCCGGAAGACATGACTCTTGACCACCTGCAAGGTTACAGCCCAACTCCCGAAACAGAACTTGAAAACAGAGACGCCCATAATAAACTAGAGCAGGAAATCAAAAAGCTGCCCATTAAATATCGCAGTGTACTATCCCTCTATCACCTGCAGGAAATGAGTTATTACGAAATCGGTGAGATCATGAACATGCCCGAAGGCACTGTTAAAAATTATTTATTTCGTGCCCGCAAAATGCTAAAAGAACAACTGGTGGCACAATATAAAACAGAGGATCTATATAACGAATGAACTTTACAGATCATGACATACAGAATTATCTGGACGGCAACATGCCTCCGGATATGGAAGAACGGTTCGAAATTGAACTGGGTAAAAATCGTGCTTTACGCGATTCTCTTGATCAATACCGTTCACTCTATGCGTCCCTTGAATACGACCAGGACATACAGTTGTCCACCGGTTTTACCAGCGATGTAATCAAAAAAACCAACATCGCAACAATGGGCAAAGTACATTTCAATCTGCTTCACATGTTTATTGCTTTATTTGTAGTAATTGTGGCTATCAATGTTTCTTTTTATTATGTGGATACAAAACAATTGGTACAGGATGTAATTACCACACCACATACCGAATCGGTCGAATTGCAGCCATTTTTACAGAATCTGGGCAATCAATTGCAATCAATAGAATTCAATACACCTATACCTGTACTTGCATTGATTATTCTTGCGCTGCTCTTTGCATTAGACAGATGGTTTAACCACATAAGAAACAAAAAAATGTCTTTTAGCAGATAAATTCTGATTATAAAAACTTGATATATGGGTATTCATCCAGTCCCACCTGATCATACATTTAATTTCCCAAATATTTTTGATCATTTCTTTACACTTGTTGTTTTTCAAAATTTCATGCATTATATTAGTTTTCTATCGGGGGGATGCAGTTTTTTAACATACTAGACTATCATTTTCTAGAATTGAAAGAATAAACAATGAACCGAGGAACAATATACGCTACAAGTGCATATATTTTCTGGGGATTACACCCCGTTTACTGGAAAACATTAAAAAGTATTCCTGCCACCGAAATACTGGCTCATCGAATATTCTGGTCTTTTATATTCTTTACAATAATCATCTCTACTAAAAACGGTTGGAAATCACTCTATTCCAAATTTATCTCTACCCGTAACAAATGGATCATAATAGTTCCTGCTTTTTTAATTGGTTCAAATTGGGGTATGTATATTTGGGCAGTTAACACCGGTTATATTATTGAGACCAGTCTTGGTTATTTTATCTGCCCATTGGTCAGCATTTTTCTCGGCATCTTTTTTCTACATGAAAAATTGCGCAAAATACAGTGGTTATCTGTATCAATTGCAGCATTTGGTGTAGTTATTATGACTGTTTTATATGGTCAATTCCCATGGATTTCCATGTACCTTGCTGTAACCTGGGGTACTTATGGACTATTACGAAAAAAATCGCCACTCAGCTCTGTAGAAGGATTAACTTTAGAGACTTTAATCTTGTCGCTATTATCCATTACTTATCTTTTTATGTTATATCAAGACAATTCATTTCATTTTTTTGATACATCAACATATACTCTATTGTTAATTGGTGCAGGAGTAATTAGCGGATTGCCATTACTAATATTTATTACAGGCGCAAGACTCATCAGCTTGTCTGTAGTAGGTATTTTGCAATATATATATCCTACAATGATTTTTTTAACAGGACTCTTGATCTATCACGAAACGCTTGATAAAGCAAAGCTAACGGGTTTATCTTTTATCTGGCTGGCTTTAATTATTTATACTATTGAAAGTACATTCTATATCAAAAAAACAAGCAAGATTTGAAAAAGGAAAAAAGAAAATGCGAAAACGATTATGCCTCCTTGCTGTATTCATCTGTTTAATAATAAACACTAATTTAACATTCGCGGCTGCTCCGCTAAAATGGTACCTGCCCTTTAACAGCGATAACCGGCAATCCTCCCAGGCTGTAAAACTCACGGGGATTGGGAAATTCGGTTTGGTTCGTAAAGCACGACCTAATGTGCCTGAACATCTGCACACGGGAGTAGATTTTAAACGCCCATCTAAAAATTATACGGATGAGCCGGTCTATACGGCTGCTAAAGGCAAGGTGATCAGCCTGAGAGATGACGGCCCCTATGCTCAAATAATTATTGAACATTTACAAAAAGATTCTACATTAATATGGACGGTGTACGAACATATTGCCGGAATTGAATGCACTTTGGGAGAAATCGTCGATCCCGAAACACCGATTGCCAGATACATGAGCAAAGACGAACTGGATAAATATGGCTGGCAATTTGATCATTTTCATTTTGAAGTAATGAAAAAAAAGCCAAAATCCAGAAAACCTGACAACAAACGCCCCTTTATGCATTATGGTACCTATTGGGGGGTCTGTTATGACAATGATGATTTAAATAAATATTATTTCCATCCTGTAGAGTTTCTTGAACAAAAATGGCATGAATCTGACCTGTAAAAAACACGATTGCTTACCATTAACAGAAAGAGAATCTGATGAAACAGACAATTTTATTTCTTTTATGTTTATGCGTCCCGCTTTTAGGCCAATCCCCTGTCGGTACGGTTGAAAAGAATCCCGATCTTGTACCGAACCAAAAATCGTTAAACACCTGGCAGGATCTGCGTTTTGGTATGTTTATCCACTGGGGTCCCTCTTCATTGCGTGGTACCGAGATAAGCCTGTCGCGTGGCATTCAGGTACCTGTAGACGAATACGATGAGCTTTTCAAAGAATTTAATCCGGTGCTATTTGACGCGGATGAATGGGTATCAATAGCCAAAACCGCGGGCATGAAATACATCGTCCTTGTTGCCAAACACCACGACGGTTTTTCTCTCTGGGATTCGGAATTTACAGATTACGATATTATGAACGGTCCATTTAAACGTGATATTGTTAAAGAACTCTCTGATGCCTGCCGCAAACAGGGTATCTTTTTTGGCACCTATTACTCTCTTGCTGACTGGTATCACCCGGATTATCCGTTTCTGGTCAGACGAGGTGATAAAAGGATCATGAAAGAAAATCCGGATATGGAATCATACATCCGGTTTATGAAAAACCAGCTTACGGAGCTGGTAGAGAAATATGACACACAAGTACTGTGGTTTGACGGTGAATGGGAAGAGCCCTGGACCCATGAAAGGGGCATTGATCTCTATACATGGTCGCGTAACCTGAACGATGAATTATTAATTAACAACCGGGTTGATAAAGGCCGGGTAGGCATGGAAGGCATTACCAAAAGCCCGGATTATGCGGGAGATTTTGAAACCCCGGAACAAACAGTTGGGGCATACAGACCGGAAACACCCTGGGAAACCTGCATGACCATTTGCACGCAATGGGCCTGGAAGCCTAACGACAAACTTAAATCCACAGATGAATGCCTCAGCATTCTGCTCAACACCGTTGGCGGCGGTGGCAACCTTTTACTCAATATCAGTCCCATGATGGACGGTCGTATTGAACAGCGCCAGATAGATGTACTAAAAGAGATAGGTGAATGGCTGGATGTGAATGGAGTATCTGTCTATGGTACGCGCGGCGGCCCCATACCTCCGCAGGATTGGGGAGTAACAACCCATAAAGATAATTTTATCTATGTACATGTGATAAATTGGCAGGAAAAAATTCTCTTACCGGATTACAACAAAACCGTTACTTCTGCTGTTCAATTATCAAACAGCAATAAAGTATCGTACAAATCCACACCAAAAGGACTTGAGATCAGTTTGCCGGACTCTGATAAAGTAACACCGTTTATCGTTATCAAACTGACTATTCAATAAAACCGATCCACAAGAGGGGGTTTATGTGTTATTTTATTAATATCGGTCTGCCCAAAGGTCCGGATATAATAATGCTGAACCAACTTCCGGACCAACTTGTTTATTTCCAATCCAACAATAAATGTTTTATTGATGCATTACCAAACAATTATTCGAGCTATTATATTATAATGGAATTTTGCTCATGCGGTCTATATGACCCGGAATATGGTACTGAATCTGATACAGAATTGGATTATTCTCAGAGGCAAAAAAAGAAATATCAGAAAAAAGGCTGGTCAGAGCATAAAATTAATAGAGCCCTGGAAGATATAAACAAAAACAAAACAGAGAACCAATATTTTAAATACATACATGGCCTGGAAAAAGATCTGTGGGACTGGCTTGTCATGTATAAATATGAATATAGAAAACAAAGTTTCTATTTACATATAAGGGAATATCGAGGAGATCAAAATAAAGTCAAGTTTGATAATAATAAATCTAGCAGCTTCAAGGTTGGATATATCAAAGATGATTTCAAAATTCCTGAAAATGAAATTGTACAAATAAATGTCTAGAGGTAAAAGATGAAAAATTCAATTTTAATCATCATGATCATTTCAGTTAATTTATTATCAGCTCCCAAAGATCCTCTAGTGATTACCTATATCGCCAATGAAGGTTTTCTGCTCAACAATTCAACACAAAAAATCCTGATCGATGCAGCTTTTAATGATTCAACCATCACATACTGCGATGTGCCTGCGCCTCAGGTTATTCAAAATATGAAAACAGGCCACCCTCCTTTTGATAATCTTGATGTAATTTTTGCAACGCACTCCCACAGGGACCATTTTGATGCAGAGCTGACAGGTAATATTTTAAAAGCCAACAAACAATGCAAACTGGTGTGTCCTGCACAGGCAGCGGAAAAAATGCGAGAATTGGAAGCTTTTCCGGAAATTGTCGCTCAAATCGTTGAGATCACCCCGGAATTGTTTGCAAAGGTTGATACAACCATCAATAATATCCCTATAACCATTTCCAGAGTTCATCACGGTCCATATTATGACATTAATCCGCAAACCGGTAAAAAAATAAATCGTCACAGGAATGTTGAGAACCTTTGCTTTGTTGTAACCTTGCATAATAAAAGAATTCTCCATGTGGGTGACGCACCACTTTATATGAACAATCAAATATTCAGTACATTGGAACCTGTTGATATTATTTTTATGGAGCGTTATGATCGTTCAGAAAACGCAGTTTCAATATTAAACACGTATTTAAAACCCAAAGAAATCATATTTATGCATTTACCCAAACAAGATAGAGAATCTTTAATTACAGAAATTCTGGACCAGTTTTCAAATGGTCATATTTTTACAACATCCATGCAAAAACAAATTTTTAATTAACTATTGGAAAGATCATGTCACTATTGATTGAAGGTATAAAAACAGAAATATTATCAAATGATAAAAACCTGGTTGATGTTGCAGACAGGTTAAATATACGAATTCCTGCACCTTGTTATAGATCCCGAAAAAGTATGGGCTGTTGTAATATCTGCGCAGTTGATGTAAACGGTGAAATCAAAAGTGCTTGCTGTACAAAACCAAAAAATGGTATGAATATCATTGTTAATAGAGCGGATATCCTTGAAATCAGAAAAGAACGCATTAAAATCTACAAAAACACACCTAAAGAATTGTTATCTGCTTGTGACTGCAATTGCGAATGTAATTCGGATCCTCTTGTTGAAAAGAACAATTCGTGTTGTTGAGTTAACCAATGATTCCGATTTTAAAATCTAATAATATTGCATATTTTTTGGACTGAAATTCTTGTTTCAAATGTTATAAACGATAGAGGAGGTAAAATTTAATTTTACCAATTTACGGAGGTCTAAAATGAGATCATTATATTTATTGATCATCATATTTGTTACCGCCTCTATGTTGGGATGCTTATCCACTCCCCCCAAACAGACAGGAATTGGACTGTTTGCCTTTCAAATAAACGGAAATCATTATGAAATACTAAGCTCTCGCATTACCGACGGAGGTGGCGGTAATATGTTGATCCAGCGATCTGATAACAAGGTTGTTTTACGTGCCTTTGATTATGATCAGGACAAATCTATCGACAAGGTAATTGTTGGCAACCTGAGCATAGATGAAGCAAACAAAATTTACAATACGGGGCTCCAATCGGCAAATCTGAAAAAAAGTTTCCACACACTTGCTTATATTAGAGTTTATAAATGTCCCGGAGATGTACGTTCATGCATTGTTCAAACACATTTAATTTCTCAAAATGAGTCTTTTAATAAATTCACAGTAATTGATAACAGAACGGGATTCGAGACCACATTTTTCGACAATAATTCAGATGGAATTTTGGAACAAAACGGGATAGCACTTGGTAATGATTATCAGGAATTATATGAAAAAGTCTTAAAAACAGGTATCAATAAAGGGAAAATATCTAAAAAAAATAACATATACAGGGTAAAACCTATATAATCCATTAAATTAATGGATACATACAGTAAAAAAACATGATTTCCAATTTATAATTTATTATATTTCACTCTGAATCCTATGTTTAATGGAAATCTGTATGTATTCTATAACCATAGCCATTGCTCAAACGCCATCCATCAGGGCGGATATAAACGCAAACATCAAAATCCATTCAAAATATATCAAAAAAGCTGCCCAAGAAGGGGCAAATATCATTCTGTTTCCGGAATTGTCTTTAACGGGTTATGAACCTAAACTTGCTCAAGATTGCTGTATATTACCGGATGATCCTCAATTAACCACATTGCAACAACTGGCAGTTCAAAATAATATCATAATCCTTGCAGGGGCCCCGGTTCCGGATTCAAAGGGTGAATTAAATATAGCAAATCTCTGTTTCTTTCCTGTTGGCAATATAGATACTCACACCAAACGCTATTTGCACCCGGGTGAAGAGGAATATTTTGTTCCGGGAAATCATCAAATTATGATTTCAACAAACAACCACAAAATCGCCCAGGCAATATGCGCGGATTTTACCAATCCTCAACACTCACGTGATGCCGCCCAAAATGGCGCAACACTTTACCTTGCAGGGGCGTTTATAACACCCAATGGATATGACAAGGATGCTGAGATCCTTAAGTCTATTGCTGTAAAATACAAAATGCCGGTGTTTCTTGCTAATCACAGTGAAAAAACCGGTGGCATTGATACAGCAGGTAAAAGTGCGGTTTGGGACAACCAGGGTACACGCTTGGCGCAAATCCCCGATACCCGAAATGCGATAATAATTGCAGCCCTAAACCAGAACAATTGGAATTGTAATATAATCGATATAAATATTAATAATCAGGAGTAAACCATGCAGCGTGTTGCTTTTAAAATGAAACTTAATCCGGGTTATGAACAGGAATACATAAAGCGCCATAACGAGATCTGGCCCGAACTCGAAGAATTATTAAAAGAGACTGGAGTTTCAGATTACAGTATATTCTACGATCCCGAAACAAACATTCTGTTTGGGTATCAACTGGTAGCGGGCGCATCATCCCAGGATCTGGGCAAAAATCCTCTGGTTCAAAAATGGTGGGCGTATATGCAAGATATAATGGAAACCAATCCGGATAATTCACCGGTCACCAAACCACTGACAGAAGTTTTTCATATGGACTAGAGAAACAATCAGGATAAACAAAAATCATTTTTTTTTGTACCCTTTTTTATATTTTGTACGTATCTTGATCTGTAAATTACTCCACATTCTAACAAGGAGGTCATTTTGAGAACAAGAATTGAACACTGGACCATCACCATGATTCTACTTTCCTTTTTCACAATCCAGGCTGCACCCTTTACTCCCGACGCCAACATGAAAGCATCTGATGTACCCAATGAATACAAATGGGACCTCACCCCTCTCTGCAGCAGCAATGCGCAATGGCAAACAGAAATTGATCAGTGCGAACTTGATCTAAAAGCATTGTCTGAAATGCACAATGCACTGTCATCTCCCAAAGGGATTGCCGATTACATGCAGGCATATTTCAATCTGGATGACCGCATTAACCGGTTGACCCTTTATGCAAACCTGCAGCGGGAAACAGCAACCACCAATCAGGCCGTAATTGCACGTCACCAAACAGCATTAACACTCACTGAAGGGATTATGCAGGAAGGCGCAATTTTACGTCAGACCATACTGGGTTTGTCTGATTCGGAACTTGAAAACGCAATATCCAAAGCCCCTGAACTAAAAACTTTATGCCGTATATCAACAGTCTTCGTAAAAGAGCTGACAGAGTGCTTTCTCCTGATGAAGAGCGCATTTTATCTCTTGCCGGAGATAATCTCTGGGCACAAATCGATTTAAATGAATTGCCCGCCGCTCCTGAAAAAGCTTTTGGCGCACTGGTTTCTGAAATGCCTTTGCCCATGATTAAAGGAGAAGATAAAGAGGTGCAACTTTCTTTTTCCAATTACGGATTGCTTCGCCATTCACCAAACCGCGAGGTTCGTAAAGCGGCTGTTGACGCCATGTTCAGCACCCTGAAAACCTATGAAAATACTTTTGCAACCACCCTGGGTGAACAGGCAAAATTCAGTCTTTTTCTGGCAAAATCCAGAGGATACAATACGGTTATCGATGCATACCTGGATAAAGACGATATCGATCCTGCAGTGTATATGAATCTCATCAACACAGTTAAAGCTAATGTTAAACCACTGCACAAATACATAGAGTTGCGTAAAAAAGCACTCAAACTGGATGACATTCACATTTACGATCTTTATGTACCCATGGTTAAACAGATTGAAATGGAAATGGATTATGACAGTGGTGTTCAGTATATCCAACAATCACTTACGCCACTTGGTCAGGAATACAATACAATGTTAAAAACCGCTATGGATCCCGCAAACGGTTGGATCGATATTTATCCATACAAAAATAAAGACAGCGGTGCATTTTCATCTTCAACATATGGCAGACATCCTTATGTTTTGATGAACTTTCAAAACTCTTTTAACGACGTATCTACACTTGCACATGAATATGGTCACGCCATGCACAGTTATTATTCCATGAACAACCAGTCTTATTTGTCATGGCGATATGTTCCGTTTCTGGCAGAAATCGCTTCAACCTGTAACGAAGCTCTACTCTCACAATACATGATAGATCATGCCAAGTCTGATGAAGAAAAAGCCTGGCTGCTTAGTGAACTGTTGGAGACTATTCGTACAACCATCTATCGTCAAACTCTGTTTGCAGAATTTGAGCTCCGTTTTCACCAGCTTGCCGAAGCAGGTGAACCCATTACAGCAAACAAACTCAATGATATTTACACGGAATTGATCAAAACTTATTATGGCTCTGGTTTCACCATGGATGAAAACGACCACATGGAATGGGCGTATATCCCCCATTTTTATTACAAATATTATGTATTCACCTATGCGACGGGCTTGTCATCCGGTATTGCATTTGCCTAAAAAGATCAAAGAAGAAGGTGAACCGGCAAGAGACGCGTATCTAAACATGCTCAAAGGCGGCAATTCAAACGCACCGGTTCTCATGCTGCAAGAAGCTGGCTTGGATCTTACAAAACCGGAAGCCATTCAATCAGCACTGGAACTGTTTGATAAAACCGTGGACGAGTTGGATAAATTGATTTCCAAATAATTTCAACAGGGATCCGTTTTTTGATAAACGGATCCCTCTGAATTTTAAAAAGGATAGCAATAAATCACGGGACTGTTATGAAAAAATATATTCCAATTCTCTTGCTTTTGTTTCTGGGATGTGCAGCAACGCAGACATCTGTTGCACCTGTCAACAATTCAAAAACTTTTGACATGTCTTATACCAAAGTCTGGAACGCATTATTATCCGCCATATCTGAGATGGATATACCGGTAGAGTCTATAGACAAAAACAACATGCAGTTTGTTTCCAAATCAATCAATCTGGTTGGAGATGTAGATACCCGGTTGAACGAAATTGCATACAAACCCAGAGTAGGTATGGGTATTTGGAACCGCGCGGAATACAGTTACACCATCACCTTGTACAGATTATCAGAGAAACAGACAACTGTGCGAATTGCGGTAAAAATTGAAGGGTATGAAACCAAGGTAACCAAAAGCTGGTACGATTGTAATTCTAGAGGAGTTTTGGAACAAGCACTTTTTGACAAGCTTGGTTCCAGCCTGGGCAAATCCAAACCCGAGCAACCGGTACAGCCTACACAACCGGCACCCATCCAGGAAAAACCCGTACAGTCAAAACCTCTGGTCAAAGATGAGGGTATGCAGATCACAACCCCCTTGAAAATTGTGAATGTTGTTAAAAACTATATTCTTGTCCAGATTACCGACAAAACCCCCATGAATGTAAATGATACGTATACGATATCAAGAAATGGTTTTACTATTGGTACGGCTACTGTTGTCAAAGTAGACAATTACAAAATCGCGTTAAAAGTAACCAGCGATTACGAAATTACAACACAAGATGTGCTGCTTTATTGATATTTATTAAAACTGTATTTTTTTGCCAGATCAATTCTATCATTTTCGGGCAGGTTGGTAAAATACTCTTTCCATCCGGGACAAAAATTGATATGCCACCGCCACAATCTGCCCAGTATTGATTTGGGATTATTGTCATATTTCGCTCTAAAGGGACACTCTGTACATCCGGGTTCAGCCATTTATTCACACTCCTTATATAAAAACTGATGAAAACAAAACCACCTGACATTATCATAATGTGATTCTTTTTACGTGTATGACAGGGTGTTTTGTTTCATCAGTATCTAAAAATTCAAATTATTTTATTACAATATCTTCTTTTTTCACAGCATCTGATTTATCCAAAACAGTTTTTACATTCAATAAATCATTGTTCATAACCATTACTTTTTTAGCAGATTCTGCTTTAATAAACACGCCCATATTTCGTGTGGGACGGTTGCCATGCACAAAAGCACCATCAATATTATTCATAATCATAAATGCAGGTGCTGTTGCGTCCAATTCACCGTCAACATCAAACAGATCCAGATTTTTAACATCATCAAAAACAAAAACAGGACGAACATCGTCATTCTTGTATGTCAGCTCTATATTGTCAAATTTTATATCATCAACATGACGTACATAAAATCCATATGCCGGCAATTCACCAAACATTTTGAACTCGGGGTAGGCATCTTCTTTTTCCGGAATTTCCCGATCAATCATATCAGCTGTACCGCCGCCAACACATTCCAGATTGATATTGGAAATGGTTACATCCTCTACATCATAGCCGGGTAAACCGGTGATGGAACAACCCACAGGTCCTACATCAATTCCCTGCATATTCGAGATGACAACCTTGCGCAACGCGCCCATACCGGGAGGTTCAAGTTCGGCTTTTCGTTCCCAGGTTCCCTGTGATCCGCCAGGACCTTTTGACAAAAACGGACGTGCACGGTTCCCTAAAACGGATAAATATTGCATTACCCACATTGTTGAGCACAATATTGTTAACCGTTACACGCTCCAGCAAACCGCCATCAACCATTTCAAGAGCAACGGCAGATAACCTGGTATCAAACACGGTGCTGTTACTAAAAGTGATATTCTGGAATCCGCCATTGGATTCGGTACCCAGTTTGAATGCATTACAATGTGTTGACAATACACAGTTGGTTACCGTAACATCTTTACAGGCACGGGCCGATGTTGCTTTTAACACAATAGCATCATCACCACTGTAAATATCACAATTGGCAATCCGAACACGATGACAACTGTCAACATCAATGCCATCATTATTTCCTGCTACAAAACTACTGACGGTAATCCCGTCAATCAGCAAATCATCACAAGCAATATAGTGCTGTACCCACATGGGAGAATTGACGATTGTTATATCCCTAACCGTTACGTCCTTGCATTCAATCATTCTGATCATATACGGACGATCTTTGTATGGATTTTTCTTTGGTACGACGATCTTTAAAAGCCGCACCCTGGCCATCCAGAGTACCACGTCCCAGAATAGAAACATTTTCAACTTTTTCGGCATAAATCAAGCTGCGCACGGTATAATTATCCGTATAAGACCGGTATTCACATATGGTTACCGGATAATCATCCAGATTTGTGCTGCCCAGTAAAGTGGCACCCGCTTCCAGATATAAACTGACATGACTTTTAAAAAAAATTGTACCAGACAAATAAGTGCCTGACGGAAGGTAAACCGTACCACCTCCATTCTCTGCTACAGCATCAATTGTCTTTTGGATCGCCTGGGTATCCAGAGTATTTCCGTCTCCTTTGGCACCATAATCCATGACAGAAAAAGAGGTACCCGCCTGAACAACTGCAAAATTTAAAAACACGCATAAAACCAGTAATACTTTTTTCATTACCCAACCTCCTGATTAATGTGTTTTGCCATGATTTAACATAAGCAAATTCAATACACAGGGCAATAAAAAAATTTCAGGTTACCCACAAAAGAGCTGAATTTTTCATAATCAGCTCTTTTGTGGATTGATATTTTTATAATACAGGATTTAAACCATTAACCATGTTGTTACGGATCATAAGATAAAGTATTCCCCTTTGATAGTTGGATGCCAATTCAGAAATGACCTGGTTTGCCATTTCAGTATCACCTTTTTGTGTATATGCAAAAGCAAGTCGTTTCATGCCAACATTTGTTTTTTGTGTTTTGAAAAATTCTATAGCTTCATCATAGCGTCCTCCATATAATGCAAACACGGCCTGCATTTTCTGATATGGCAAAGTTTCTTCAGGATTTTCAATATCCAGATTTAGCATTGCAATTTCACATTCTTTAGCTTTGGTCATATCTCCCCTTATTATTGCAAAATGGGCCAGGTCCCACAAAGCATTTGCATGATGAGGTAATTTCAGAGAATCAGCAATATCAGCAGTTTTTACAATGTCCAAGCGCTTTTGATTGGCCAATTCAGCATGGGTCATGTCTCCACCTTCACGCCAGATCATACCCATTGTTTGTAACAGTCGTAATTGGTCCAAGGGCTCTGGAACCTCATCAAGATTGTCTTTCAGATCCATTAAAAGCTTATTTGCCTGTACATTTTTCTTTTCTATGTACATCAAACCGCTCAATTCCAGTTTCAAATTAATTTTCATATCCGGATCTGTACAATTGTCCAGACGATTTGAAATCATATCAATGGCCTTGTTTGTTTCATCTTTTAGTACATATGAGGCTGCCAATCCCCATAAGGATCTGGTATATTTTGGATCCACTTTTAAAGCGCTTTGATAATTCTCTATTGCATTATCAAACTCTCCCTGAGTAAAAAATTCCATAGCTATGGAATCCAGCTTGGCTGCTGTTTCACTTTTCAAACCGGTTTCTGCATGTAGCCCGGAAACCAGAAAAAATAAAATCCAAACAACGATAATCCAAAATATTTTTATACTTTTCATTGAAAACCTCCAATTCAAACTTAATGTCTTCGGTTCAAAACAACCGAGGCATAATTGACGTACCGAAGTTAACGGTACATGGAATTTTTTAGACAATTCATTCATTTCAATAGGGTCCCCCCTTGGCAGCATCAATCATCAAGGTAGGAAATGATTTCTGCATGGGATCTTGAGCGTCCAGGCGTTGTTTTTTCAAGCACATCCAGTGGTATCCGTTCAATATCAAAATGAGCTCCCGAAACTTCTTCAAAAATTCGCACAGCATCCCATTGAGATAACTGGTTAGGCCCACCGATCTCTAAAATTGCATTTTTCGCAGCGGGATTCGTCAAGCTTTCAATGGCAAACCGGGCCACATCCCGGTATGAAATATAACTGATGGGTTTATTGCCATCACCATATAGATTAACGTGGCGATTCTCCGCATCAAACCCTACAGCAGCAGATAACCAGATTTCCATAAAAAAACTTGGCCGCAATATGGTATATTTCATACCACTCTTTTTTAAATGGGTTTCTACAGCACGTTTTGCCTTTTGCAATGGGCATTCTTCATCCAGATGACCGGAAAAAGACAAGTAAATAAATTTTTCTATATAATCGCGTTTTTGCACGGTCAATAAAATTTATTACTCCTTTTCTATCAACATTCTCAATATCATTCACATTTGCAACATACGAAAAAGGCATTGAAGAAGCGGTCATAATAACTTCACTCACATTTTTCAATGCAGGTGCAAAAGTAGATGTGTCCCGCAAGTCCCCACGAACCAATTCAACACCCATATCACTTAAATCACGGACTTTGGCCGGGTCCGAAGAATTTCTGATCATAGCGCGTACAGGCAAAGCTTCCATTGCCAACTGGCGGCATACTTCACCACCAACCATACCGGTTGCACCTATTACCAGAATCATAATAAACCTCCTTGTTTAATGATTCAATAATAAAAATGGCCAGGATGTTACACCCTGATTTTTTCAAAGGATTGACTTGATCAAAGGATAGGTATTACCGGGAAAAAATAAGAAAGAAATTCAGTTCCAGGGTTTTTTACATAACCAAAGGAAATGAAAAAAAATTTCACAAAAAGTGAAAAACAAAAAAACGCGTGATGTTAAATTTGCACATCACGCGTAATATATTGGGTAATAAAGATTACCATTTTTTATTTGCAGACCATTCTTTGAATGATACAGGCTTGACTCCGGTTAATTGAGTTAATTCATCAATATCTACATTATACCCAACGCTGTCAAACCATTCGAGCATGGATGCAAAGTCACTGCTAAACTGACGTACCTGCTCGATGGGGGTTGGCTCAAATGTAAAGGTCTTGCCATTTATACCTGATAAAATTTCAACAGTTTCAGGCATGGTCAATGAATCACCAGCAAGGCTCAGAGCTTTTCCATTAAATTCGTTGTTCTTTTCGAATACAAGTGCGGCATATCTACCTATATCATCAACAGCAACAACCTGCAATGGCGTATTGGGTTTAATGCCTACAGTCAACTTGCCTTCATCCAAACCGGGTTTAAAAAAGGGACCGGTGTAATTGTCCATAAAAAAGACAGGACGTAATATTGTATATGTAGGGGAATCCCGTTTTTCTGACTGCTTTTTCAATTTCAAACTTGCTGTCAAAATGGGGCACACCCGTATTCCGATCAGCAGATTGCACCGAAGTATAAACAAAGTGTTCAACTCCTGCGTCTTTGGCTACAGAAGCGAGTTTAATTCCATGTTCTATCTCTTTTTCTGCGCCGCTTTCCCAGGTATTCTGGACTGAAAATACTCCCCAGGCACCTGCAACTGCGTTCTTTAAAGATTCTGTATTTTCAAAATCAGCTTTAACAATATCCGCACCCAGAGCTTTGAGTGCGTTAGCCGCTTCACCATCAGGATTACGGGTCATTGCACGTACATTAAATTTTTTCTTTAACAGCTCGCGTGCTACTGCACCACCCTGACTTCCAGTTGCTCCTGTTACTAATACAGTTTTACTCATGATGTTCTCCTTTATATTAAATTCATTATTACTTCCAAATTTAAATGTTTAAACATCAATTGTTGCAACTGTATTCCCGAATATGTAATTTTTTTTAAAAAATTTAACTTCCCCTGGCAGAAAATTTCAAATACTAAAGTTCTTTAATATCTCTTTGGTTATTTTATTTTCAGGATCGTATTTTCGAATGGCTTCCTGGGCCACATGTGTATCAAAATAAAAAACAACCAGCCGTTTATAATACTCCATTGCCCGTTCATTATCCGTTTTATAAAATACTGAAACCAAATACAACAGTACTTGAGCCTGTATGTTAGGATTAGGATTTTCTTCAATAATATCTTCAAGAGCATTAATCGCTTTGGGTTCCCTTGACAATGAATACAATCTACCGAGAATTCCCACCAGATCCATATCTATCAGGCTGTATGCCAGCGAACCAGGCTTTAATTGAATATTCTTGTATAAAAACCTGTAATCATATTTACAATATTCATTATCCATCATAGACAGCAACAGGTAATCTTGCACCAATTTATTTTTTTCCTGCTTGTATTGATTCTTTAGCCATTTATAATACTCGTTTTTATACACAACATCCAACGTATCGTTATTGACCCATCTTGCTTTATCCAGATCCAGTTTCTTTTTACGGATTCGGGACCATTTGTCACAAACCTTTGCAGCAAGGCTGTTTTCCGGTACTACTTTGACAGACCCCACCTTTTCCACGCTTTCTATTACCTGCGGATCAAACACGATCTCGGTCAACTCGTTTGGAGTGACAAGAATGGAGGCAACAGCACCGCTATTTCGGTCAAACAAACGCGGTACAAACAGGTAATCATTTGCTTGTGTTCCGGCAGTTACTTTTTCGACATTGATATCGTGATCTCTCATCTTGAATATTCCGCCCACCTGATAATAAATAGTATCGCCAGGTGTAGGAATTTGGGCAGCATATGTACCATCTTGCTTTTGGGGCATAGGGATAACATTAGGTGGAACCAACTTTTTCTCATAAACAATTAAATCAAGAGAACTCGCATCCGTCTCTAAATACACGGGATCAAGTTTTATTTGCAGATTAATATTCTCTCCTTTTTCCAGCACTATGGGTATAAAATTTATTGTTTCATGATGCAATCCATATACAATGACTTTGTAAACTCCGGGTTCCAGGTTGTCAAACGTAAATTTGCTATTTTTAGTATACTGATGAACGATTGAATTTGTAAATCCCTCAATCAATACCCCGGATTTTTTTAATTCTTTACCATTAGGACCGGTTACCATGCCGGAAATGGAGCCATGTTTAAACGAACAACCGGTAAAAACATATAAAAAAAGTTATCATTATTAATAGTATTTTTTTTCACGTTAAACTATATCCTTAAATTATTAATTCAGCAAATAAACAACGGTTCAACTGCCAACACCTCAAAAGTAATTGCATCAACAAACAACAAGAATTCAAAGCTGTTTGATACGGTCAACGGAATCTGCCAGGCAAGATGGATCTGTCGATAATTTTCCTTTCGCAACGGATACAAAACCAACTGGTGTTCTGTGCCCATCATATCTTTATCCAACACTACATTTACAGGACCCCAACAATAAAAGATAAATTCATAACCAACAATTTTATTTGCGATGGCTTCTTGATCAAGAAGGAGGTGCTTCAGGCACTGTAATGTTTTGATAAAAAACCCCCGCTGATAGCATTAACTCCATTATAACTTGTATATACATGTATTAAATTATGATATACCGGAACACCGACTGTTTCTGTTGCTGCAAAGTAATAATCCATTGATCGCCGTAAACGCGTGCATTATCAAATAACAACTCTTTTTTGTCTTCCAAATGGAAAAATTCAGTATTTTCGAGAATAAAGGATATTGCCATATCAATGGCCTGACGTTTTATCCCATACAAAGGGGCTCGTTTGTATCAGGTCTTTTGTGCGACATACTGATAAAATCCATATTCATCAAAGGTTGTTGTGCTCATTTCAGGATATTTTGCCAGAAATGAACGTTGCAATTTGTCAATTTCTTTTTGTGACAATACCGTATTGATTGCCGGATAGGTTTGCATTTCTTGATTGGGCTGCACAATTGCAGATCTGTTCTCACAACCCCAGAGAATCAGAAACAGAATGGGTATGATTAAATATTTTTTAATTTTCATAGCGACCCCTCAGTTTATGTCAACTGCAAAACAAATAATTAATAAATCAATTTGAGATTTTCTAAAAATTCGAATTCCACGGATTATAATTGAGATTAAAACTGTGATCTTTTAAATCAGTCAACAACCCCGATATGTTAATATCCAAAATCTTTTAAAAGAAATCAATAAAAACCTTTTACCAAACACAATTTTTCCTTATACTAGAAATAAAAAAAAACGGAGCCTGAAATGTCACAATCCAGTAGTTTGTCCCGCCGTTCGTTTCTCAAATCCACAGCACTGGGTGCAGCAGCCGTTTCAACCGGCCTTGCAGCTTGTACTACTCAAAATTCAAAAGCATCAACTCCCAAACCCAATATTCTCATGATCCTGGTGGATGACCTGGGGTATGGCGATCTGGGTGCTATGGGCGCAAAAGACATGCGCACTCCCCATATTGATGCAATGTATGCGGATGGTATCCGGTTCGATACCTTTTACGCCAATTGTCCCGTATGCTCTCCCACCCGTGCTTCACTGTTAACCGGACGCTATCCCGATCTGGTGGGTGTACCTGGTGTAATCCGTACTCATGCAGACGACAGTTGGGGTTCTCTGGATCCCAATGCGGTTCTGATTTCACAAATGCTGAAAAAAGCAGATTATCACACTGCAATAGTTGGCAAGTGGCATTTGGGACTCGAATCTCCCTCTACTCCCAACGAACGCGGATTTGACCATTTCCACGGCTTTTTGGGTGACATGATGGACGATTACAATACCCATCGCCGGCACGGAAACAATTACATGCGTTTGAACGATAAAGAAATTGATCCCAAAGGCCATGCTTCTGACCTTTTCTCTCTGACTGGTCTGCAGATTATATTAAAAAACCGGGCAGAAACAGCCAATCCATTTTTTTCTCTATCTGGCCTACAATGCTCCGCATACACCCTATACAACCACCTGAGGAATGGGTGAACAAAGTCCGTGAGCGTGAACCGCAAATGGATGCCAAACGGGTTAAACTGGTTGCACTCATTGAACATCTCGATGCCGGCATAGGCAAGGGTCATTCAGGCACTCAAAGATTCAAATCAGTATGACAATACACTCATTGTATTTACATCCGATAATGGCGGCCGTGTTGACCTCGGCGCCCGACCATCATCATCTGCGTGGAGCAAAGCAAGACATGTACGAAGGCGGTATCCGTGAACCCATGTGCGCGGTTTGGAAAGATAAAATTAAACCCGGTAGCAGCGGCAGAGGTGTAGCCCTGACCATGGACCTCTTTCCTACTTTTTGTGAAGCTGCCGGTGTACCGCTAACTCACGAAATTGAAGGTAAAAGTATGCTCAACGCGCTTTTGGGTAAAGAAGAAGCAGGCGATCCTGAACGCGTGGTTTTTTGGATGCGTCGTGAAGGCAACAACCGCTATCGCGGCAGAGATTATTACGCAGCCAGACGCGGTCCCTGGAAGCTTTTGCAGAATTCTCCCTTTGAGCCATATGCTCTGTTCAATCTGGATGATGATCCCTCTGAACAGCATCCAATAACTGACGATCAGCATCCCGAGTTCAAGTTCCTGCTCAAAGCATTAATGCTGCATATTCAAAAGGCAGGTCGTATACCCTGGCAACAATAAGTAAAATAAATTATACAGGAGTTGAATGTGAGCAAACCAGAGATCAAAAAAATCGTACTACTGGGGGCCGGAGCAACTGGAACTATTATTGGGGCCCTGATTGCAAAAGCAGGTTATGATATTGACCTGGTTTCTGTAGATACAGATCATGTAAATGCACTGAATCAAAACGGGGCTAAAATCACAGGCGGTATGGATATAACCGTTCCGGTAAACGCAGTTACCCCGGAAAAGATGAATGGTCCTTACGATCTTGCAATCTATTCTGTAAAAAGCACAGCAGACGATGCGGCCCTTTCCGGACTCTTGCCCCATCTTCATGATAGTAGTATGGTTCTCTCTACACAAAACGGCGTTCCTGAAGAAAAAATTGCTTCATATGTTGGTGAAAATCGTACCCTGGGAGGATCCATCGTCGGTTGGGCTGCGGGTCTGGAAGCACCGGGCGTTGCACGACTTGCCGGTGAACCGGCCAGTATGCTTTACAAAATTGGTGAACCCGATGGCAGCATATCAGATAGAATTCTGGCTGTAAAAGCCATCTTGGAACATGCCGGTGCTGTAGAGATATCTACCAATCTTTCAGGTATGCGCTGGACAAAGCTGGTAATTAATGTATCCATGAGCGGACTTTCAGCAGCATTGGGCTGCACCTTTGGTGAAATTCTTGACACCCCCAAAGCACTCGACACAGCACTTTCACTAAAAGCGGAAACCTTGTCCGTGGCAGAAAAACTCGGTATACAGGTAGATCAGGTCAACGGAATCGATCCGCAGGTATTCAAAACAGCATTGGAAAACGATCCTGATGCCATGCGCGCACAATTACGTAAATTCTTTGAACCGCAACGTAGTGGTAAACCCAGTATGCTGCAGGACCTTGAAAAAGGCAGAATGACCGAGGTAGAAAGTATAAATGGATTTTTGGCAAAAAAATCTCAACAAACCGGAATTGCAACCCCGGTTAACGATACCATTACAGAAATCATTCGTAATATTCAAAATAATAAAGAACATTTGAGCATAAAAAATCTGGAAAAAGTTGTTCTCAAGCCTTTTTCGGAAATTTTTTAGGAGGTAAAGTATGTCAGTATTTACAATCAATGGATACCGGGCTATTGATCTCAGCCTGCATGTAGATCCTGAAAATACAACACGTTTATGCGAGGTAGAACGGTTCTTTCAAGAGAGTACCAAAGATTATCATTCCAGGGTAACGGTAGCCTCTCATCTGGGAACACATATCGAGACTCCCTATCATTATGATTCGGATTGGAAAGACATTGTACAATTACCAGTTACCGCCTTTTTCGGTCGCGGAGTACTGCTAAAACTGGAATGTGATCCCCTGGCGCCCATCACCAAAGAGATGTTGGATAAAGCAGACAAGGGCCGTGTTAAAGAAGGTGATGTAATTATTCTTGACAGTCCTTATCACAATGTACCATTCAGTAATGATCCCAATGACAAACGCCCCTATCTTGGCAAAGAATCAGGAGAGTGGTTTGCGGAGAAAAAAGTAAAATGTATTGGTTTTGGTGATGGTGTTGCAATTGAACATTCTGTTAAAGATGCCTGCGATATTCATGAAATCGTCATGCCGCAAGATATTATGTTTCTTGAAGTCATGCAGAATATAGATAAACTTCAGGACGATATATTTTTCATCTCTTATACCCCCCATGCCAATTAAAGGATTGGATTCCTGCTCTGTTCGCGCCTATGCCATTGAAGGTATGCCGGGCTTTTGTTCATAGTTGCTCTAAAAAAATATTTTGTTTGCAAAGAGTGCCCGTCCGTTATATAACGGACGGGTATATCGAAAGGTTTACGAATTCAAAATTGTTTCAAATCAAAATGTTCCCGCAGGTAAATTTTCCTGAGCTTTATCCAGTTTCTTTTTTGCGTCTTTGGCCTTTTTATGATCAGGAAAAGTGTTCAACACCATCTGATAATAGGTCACCGCTTGTTTGTAATCTCCCAACTTATCTTCACTGATTTCACCCGCTTTGATCAAACAATCAGGTGCGTCATCATAGGTGGGATAAATCTCTGCCACCTGAGCGTAATAAGCAGCTGCCTGGGTATAATCCTTAACCTCATCTTCATACAACTCGGCAACCCGTAACAAAGCTTCCACACCCTGAGGATTAGAGCGGTATTTTTCAACAAATTCATTATAAGCGGCAATAGCTTCCGGGTATTTGTCCAATCGCTTTGCGTTTATTTCACCAATTGAGAGCAATGCATTTACAGATTTGGGATATTGTGGAAACATATCTACCAGCTTACGATAATAAAGTATAGCTTTATCATAATCCTTTAATTTATTTTCATAAATCTCACCAATCATAAACAGGGATGCAGCAGCATATTCATGAGTGGGCCATGAAGCCGCTATTTGTTCAAGAGATTGTACCGCAAGTTCATACTCGCGTAATTCCTCGTACAAAATCTTACTTTTCAAATAACGGGTTTCTGGTAATAAGGGACTATTGGGGTGTGTATAATCCAGTTTTAGATAGCTCATAGATGCCTGCCACTCGTCACCTTTTTCTAGATAGATATCCCCTATCCACTTTTGTACATTATCTAAACGGCTGTCATTGGGGAACTGTGAATAAAAGGATCGGGCAGAGTTAATCGTCCAATCGTATAAATCTTTTTCGTCTAACTTGATCAACATGTTGAGATATTCATAGAACCGATCAGCACGGCTAATGCCGGCTACCGTTTCATTAACAAGCGCAGTATATTTTGCTTCATCAGAATCAAAGCTTCTCTGTGTGGTAATAATACTGGTGGCAAAATTAATACATTCCTGCCGGTTTGCCGCCCCGGGGAACAGATACAGCAATTTCAAACTGGCAGCAAGTGCCTCATACTCTTTGCCTCTGTTTTGATATGATTTACTCAACAGTAATAATGCTTCAGCAGTATCTGTACTATCAGGATGGTCTTGTATATAATTCATCAATTCATCTATCAGGTAATCATATAAATTCTTTTCATCTTGTTCAAAAACATCCCGATAAAATGACATGATTCCTTTTGCAGCATTCTGGCTGAATACCGGACTGGTGGTAAACAAAACCAGTAAAACAAGAACAATTACTTTCACCAATTGACTCTTGAATGACATTTTTCTCCTCCATCAATGCAATAGCGTTTATTACATGTAAACAGTTTTAAATAAAAATATATTCAGGTTAGTAATTTATATACAAAAAAGAAGTGACTGACATCAAACAAGTGATAGATTATAATACAAATTAACAATAAATATGCAAGTAGAATTTAATATCATACTAAATTAATTAATTTCTTCAAAAATTAACAAAATGAGCTTGAAATTGATTCAAGGAATAGTACATTAAATGAGCGGGAAATCAAATTAAAATAAGGGATCTGGTTATGCAAAACTCTTTCCTTACCAAATTCAAAGACACAATTGTTTCTTATGGTCCGGCAATTTTTATGATTGGCGCAACAATCGGTACAGGTAGCGTATCTTCTCTGGTGGTAGCAGGTGCTGAACATGGTATGAGTTTAATGTGGACGCTGTTTCTGTCCTGCCTTTTTTTCTGGGTACTGATAGGCTCTGTTAGCAGACTGACCTTTGCTTCAGGAAAAACCTTTGTAGCATTAACCCGAGAGCATTTTGGCCCGGTTGCAGGATTTTATATCGTCCTGGCTGTTGTGGTCAGTCAATTTACATCCAATATTGGTGTATTGGGAATTGTCTCCGAAGCGTTTGCATCATGGACCGGTATGAACTTTTTACTTTCCAGCATCATTTGGTGCACGTTCATTTTTTTACTGATTATAATGGGCAAATATTCAATTTTTGAACGTGTATTGATTATCTTTGTCACGGTACTGGGTGTGAGTTTTATAATCAACTTGTTTTATGCGCATCCTTCTGCTATGAGCTTTGCAAAAGGATTTATACCCAGTGTACCGCAAGGCGGCAGCATGATTGCAGCCGCAATGGTTGGTACCACTCTGGCTGGGAGTGTAGTTGTAATGCGCTCGTTCGTAGTCATGGACAAGGGCTGGACTATCAATGACCTGAAACACGCCAACAAGGATGCTATTGTTACTGGTGTATTAGTTTTTGTTGTTTCAGCAGTGGTTATGGCTGGTGCCGCTGCAACATTACATGTTCGCGGAATTCACGTGGAAAAAGCAATCGATATGGCATACACACTTGTTCCTCTGTTTGGTAAATTTGCAGCAACCTTGTTTGTAGTCGGTATAATGGCAGCGGGGCTCTCTTCTGCATTCCCCAATGCTCTCGTTTCCACATGGACTATATCAGAATTCTTTGGTCTGTCACGTGATCCCAAAGCTCCACATTTTATGATCATGGCTTTTATTTTCAGTGCAGCCGGGCTCATTGCCCCTATTTTTGGTGGCAAGCCGGTATTCCTCCAAATCATTTCTCTTGCCATACAGGCATTGTTTTTACCACTATTGGTTTTATTTCTGCTTATACTTCTCAACAAGGAAAAGATTGTCCATGAGCATAAAAATTCTACGTCCATTAATATTATGACCGGAATTACTTTTTTATTCGCATTATTTATGGCTTATCAATCATTTATAGGATTTTTAAATCTGGCAAAAACGCTTTAATCACAGACCCACATAAAACTATGAAAAACAACCATATAAAGGGAAAATATCGAAATACTCGATATTTTCCCCACTTTATTTAAAAATAAACACTTGACAAAATTAAAAAAAAAGCGTATAATTCTTAACAAATCCAATCAAAAAAAAATTAAAATTTTTTCTGCAAATTATAAAATTTGCTGTAAAATATAACAACTTACCCCCCATGCCCGTCCAACCCTTACCCCAAAACATCAATACCCTATTTGGACGGGCATCCTTTTTTTATCCTTGAAACAACTTGAATTTTCAATCATAAATCAGTAATTTTGTTAAAAAAAATGGGAATTCTACATGAATATTTTTATACAATCTCCATTGGATATGCATCTACATCTGCGTGAAGCAGACATGCTCAAACTTGTCGCTCCCCTCAGTGCTTCTCATTTTGCAGGTGCTGTTATTATGCCCAATCTTTTAGATCCTGTAGATTCTTTAGATAAACTATTGACCTATCGTGACCAGATTATTCATGCCATTGGCAGTGAAACCTTTACCCCCTATATGACTTTATTCTTTCGAGAATACAGTGAGTATGAACTTGAAACCGCAAAAGAACATATCATTGGTATAAAACTCTATCCTGCGGGGATAACCACAAACAGCGAATCCGGAATCAGCTCACTTGATCAGGGACGTTCTACATTTGAATTCATGCAAGAGTTACAAATCCCCTTATTGGTACATGGAGAAACCAATGGATTTGTTCTGGATCGAGAATCCGAGTTTCTGGGTACTTATGCATGGCTTGCTGAAAATTTTCCAGATCTCAAAATCATCATGGAGCACATTACAACCCGTGACGCGGTAGAATTGCTGGACCAATATGAAAATCTTTTTGCCACAGTTACTTTACAGCACCTGATTATCACGCTGGATGATATTGCGGGTGGATTATTATCTCCACATCTGTTTTGCAAACCCATAGCCAAGTTCCCTCATGACAGAGAGGCCTTGTTGCAGGCAGCGCTGATTGCACATCCCAAACTCATGTTTGGCAGTGATTCTGCACCTCACCCGTTGCACAAAAAAGAATGTGCTGGCTGTGCTGCGGGTGTTTTTACAGCCCCGGTTGCACTTGCCGTACTTGCGGAACTTTTTGAAAAACACAACGCTCTAGATAAATTACAAGGGTTCGTTTCAGACAATGCTCAAAAAATCTACAATATATCTCCCTTTCCCAAAAGTATCGAGATTGAAAAATCTGATTTTATTATCCCGAACAATTATGGAAACGTTGTTCCCTTTATGGCTGGTAAAACAATATCGTGGACAGTTAAAGAATTTTAATCTAATTTTAATAAAATAAACTTATCTTCCAATTCATAAAAATACGGATAATAAATGCGTGTATTGATTGTTGAAGATGAACCCAAAGTCGTCGGATTTTTAAAAAAGGGGCTCGAAGAAGAAAATTGGAGTGTCGCTACAGCATATAATGGTATTGAAGCATTAATCATTCTTCGGGACCAGGAATTTGACATACTTATTCTTGATATCATGATGCCCAAAATGGACGGATTAACTTTACTAAAACAAATCCGTCAAGAAGGCAATAAGGTACCGGTATTGTTTCTCACTGCCAAAGATGCAATTTCAGAACGTGTTTCAGGGCTTCGCTCAGGAGCAGACGATTATTTAGTAAAACCTTTTGCCTTTGAAGAATTATTGGCCAGAATGCAGGCTTTGGTAAGACGAAATAAATGGGAAGAGCCTGAAAAACTTCAAATAGCAGACCTTATCATTTCCATAGATAATCACACGGTAACTCGCAAAGAACAACAAATATCACTTTCTCCTCTTGAATTCAGAATTTTAGAATTATTAGCACGTAATCAAGGTCGGGCAATGTCCCGTGAAGCAATTGAAGACTATATCTGGGGACGTAACGAAAGTCCTGATACCAATGCAGTTGATGTTTATATTAACTTTTTACGCAAAAAAATTGATAAACCTTTTGCAATCCCTTTGATTAAAACGGTTCGAAGTATTGGTTATAAAATTGAAGGACCTGCAGATGCCTTTTAATTCATTTAGCTTCCGACTGTTATTGTGGTACAGTATAGTAATGTTTATTGCCCTTGTGACATTTGGCATTTTTGTTTATTGGGGTATATCCAATGAGATCTATAATGACCAGGAAGCATTACTAGCAGAAAAAGCTGAACGGCTAAATGAACATATGCGTATTGATGATAAAAAACTGGATAAAGATTATATTAAAGACCACAGCTCAAATTTTCAGTTTGAAGAAAATGGTATATTCTATCAGATTTATAATACAAAAAAAAGAATAATAAAATCCAAAAACACCCCCCCATTATTTCATATAGATACACCCAATGAGACCATTATTTCTTCAGAAATAATTAAAACCAAAGATAGCTATTCATACCATATTTTAAAAACCCCGACAACCATTTATGATAAACATAATAAAAGTTACACATTTTACATTATAACAGGCCGTTCAACAATATATGCAAATAATATATTAGAACGTATTAGACTTTATGGCATATTATTAATACCCTTTATGCTAATTCTGGCAGGAATAGGTGGTTGGTTTCTGGCAAAACGGGCTCTTGTACCCATCACCAATCTTACAACTGCAGCCCGCTCAATAACCTTAAAAAATATAAATAAAGAATTACCAGCGCCACCAAACCCAAAAGATGAACTGGGGCAACTGACACTAACATTTAACGAAATGATAAAACGCATTAGAATGGGAATTGAATCTATACAGAGATTTACAGGTGACGCATCGCATGAACTACGAACGCCCCTAACCATTATGCGCGGTGAAATTGAAGTTGCTCTTCGTAAACCCAGAGATACTCACGAATACCAAAACACTCTGTACAGTAGTTTACAGGAAATTGGATTTATGGAAAAAATCATTAATGACTTGTTAACACTGGCCCGTATAGATGCAGAAAAAACTTATCTTCAACTTCGTCAAACGGATATCAATTCACTTTTGTCTCAAGTCATTCAATTTCATAAAAATTCAGCATCTTTAAAAGAAATAACCTTACAGTATTATCCATCTGATAAAATCATTAAACAATTACTGGACCCTGAAAAAATTCGCCAGGTTCTCAGCAACATCATAGACAATGCAATAAAATATACGCCATCCAATGGAGAGATAAAAATTTCCACTCAAATTATTGACCAAAAGATCATCATCACTGTTAGCGACAACGGAATAGGAATACCCAAAGATGAACTGTCACATATATTTGATCGGTTTTACAGAGTAGACAAAGCCAGAAGTCGTGAAATGCATAGTAGTGGTTTGGGTCTTTCCATCTGTAAAAGGATCATGGAAGCACACCAGGGGGAAATTCATGTAGAAAGTGAATTAAATAAAGGTACCCGGGTAGAGATAATTCTTCCAGCCACAAAACCAGAAAAAACTGCTTTTTAATTAAATTTTAATGATTGATTTCTATCTTTAAGCAAGAAAATGAGAAATCAATTAGGAGTTGGAAATGAAAAAAGCGGTTTTCTTTTTTTGTGTCTTATTTAATTATACAATTTTAGCTGCACCCAAACAAACGATAGATCTTACTTTGGAATCAGCTGTAGACATTGCCCTGAATAATAGCTATCGGATAAAAGAGCTCGAGATGGAGATCGAAAAAACCATGTTTGATCTGAAAGCCAGACAGGCAGGCCTAAAGTCCAAAGTATTTTTGAATTTGCAAACTCCGGATATCAGCCGGGTTTCAGAAAATAAATGGAATTCAACACTCTATAGAGATGAAATCGTTCGAGAAAACACACAACGCTGGCAATCAGAGTTATCCATCAGTCAACCTGTTATTCTATTCGGATATCCCACAAACGGTTATATTTCACTGAATTATAAAATGTATCGCTATCAACAACGGGACAATGGTAACCGGGAGGTTGATTTTTATAATCGAATGTACTTCAAGTATGAACAACCTTTTTTTACAACCAATGAACTGAAAAATGATCTTGAAAGAGCACAACTCGCATTGCAAGATAATCAACTGGAATACATAGATGATCGTGTAAGGCTCATTAGAGATATTGGTGACGATTATTATGATGCATTTGAACTCGTTTTTGCGGAAACTATTTTTAATAAACAATTAAACATACTTGAAAGAACTTTGGAAATTGCAAAACAGCATGCAGAAAAAAATCCATCAAATGAAATGGAAAGAATTCAGGTAGAACTGGAAATCACAAACGAGACAGAAGACCTGCTTGAAAACAACAGCGATAAACGTAGAGAATTAGCAAATATAAAACAACGATTGAGAATAAATATTAATGATTCACTAATAATTAAACCGGAAATTCACGTTACTCCGGTTCCAATTAAACTGAATGACGCACTTGAATTAGGTTACGAAAATAATCCTCGCTTAGAACAACTCAACATATATAAAAGATTTTCAGAACTCGACGTAGATGATCAAAAAGGTGAAAATGCATTTCAAGTTAACCTCGAGTTAACCTATGGTCTGGAAAAAAAAGATGAGCGCTTTAAAAGAATATGGGATGAATATGACAATAGTAATTCCGCAACAATCAATGCATACATCCCACTATGGGATTGGGGTGAGCGTAAAGCATCCATCCAAGCAGAAATGGTTGATGTTCGCAGGCGGAATTTACAAATTCAGGAAGAACAGGAAAACATTCAAAAAAATATAATAAATGCTTTTACAAACCTACAAGATTATCAAGCTCGTTGTCTGAATCTTGAAAAGAGCTCGAACATTTCTAAAAAATTATTAAACATGAGTATTGAACAATATAAAGAAAATCAAATAACACTACAAGATTTGATTCAAATTATTGAACGACACAAAGATATTGAATTGAATTTTATGGATACATATATTAAATATCGTCGTTCTTTACTGGAATTAATGATTAATACATATTATGACTTTGAAAAATCAGTGTCTTTATTAGATGTACAATTCAGTCTCAATTATTAAGAAAAATTATAATGAATAAAAAAATAACTATCATAATTGCTCTATGTCTTTTATCTACCAGTTGGGTTTGCAGTAAAAAGAATGAAATGCAAAAATCTATGGTAAAAACAAATATCAATGAATTAGAATTGAATTTTGATCAAAACAAAACCGGCAATCTACCCCCGGAATGGAGTATAGAAAAAACAGGAAATGGTAAAATTGGTACATGGCAAATAATACCCGATACCATAGCAAAAAAACATAAAAATGTAATTGCTCAACTTGGGAAAAAAAGCCTTGGAAACCATTTCCATCTTGCCATTCTGGAGAATTCATGGTTCAATGATGTAGATATTGAAATGGAACTGAAAATGGTAGACGGCCAGGAGGAACAGGCTGGTGGGCCCGTATGGCATTACCAGGATCCCAATAATTACTATACATGTCTCTCTGATCCACTAAAAGAAAGATTACGAGTTTACAAGGTAGAAAATGGAGAAAAAAGATTGCTACAGAGTGTATGGGCTTCTAAAATTGAACCTCATGAATGGGAGCGATTAAAAGTAATTCATGAAAAGGGACGTATACGATGCTGGTTTGATAATAAAAAATTTATCGATTTTACCGACAACACTTTTACTTCTGGCAAAGTGGGTTTGTGCACAAAAGCAGATGCAATTGTTTATTTTGACAATCTGGATTTTGAAATAGAAAATTAAATTGAATTTTATCTTGTTTGACTCGTTTGGTTTTAATATCTTTCCATACCAAGGGTATTTAAAATTCAATCAAGGGAGGGCACCACTATGAACAATTTAACTCCAGTTCAAACACAGAATGTTGGCCGGATGATCAAAGATATGCGCTTTGTGGGCATGTTTTATATTGTCTATGGCGGTTTAACGTGCTTGTCAATTATTGGCGCATTAATTGGCGTACCCATGATCATTTCCGGATTGCGGTTGCGTGAATCTGCCGACTATTTCAGTACATTCCAAAACCAAAATGATGAAAACGCAATGGCACTAGCTCTGGAAAAACAGGGCAGTTTTTTCAATATAATGAAAATCCTGATGATCATCTCATTGGTTATCTTTGCCATCTATATTGTGATTGCAATTTTTGCAGGTTTTGCCGCTCTATTAAACATTTATTAATATCCTGGTATAAATAAATACAAACGAAAGTTTTTTCAAATGACATTACAAGAATCTGATATCCTGGTTCGTAAAGGAGTTCCGGCAGACGCAGAAATTATTGCTCAATTTAATGTCAATATGGCAAGCGAAACCGAGAATACTGTTTTGAACAAGGAAACGGTAACGCAAGGTGCATTGGGATTGATGCAAAATCCGCAATTTGGATTTTATCTGGTTGCAGAATCAGCAGGAACTGTCATAGGCAGCCTGATGATCACCTTTGAATGGACCGACTGGCGAGATGGGCTGTTCTGGTGGATCCAAAGTGTTTATATTGATCCTCATTGGCGTAGAAAAGGAGTATTCTCTTCTCTCTATGAAAAAGCTGAGGAGTTGGCAAAAAACGAAACAAACGTTCGCGGATTGCGTCTATATGTTGACCATGAAAATCAAATTGCCCAAAGCACTTATCAGGCTTTAGGAATGAAGAAAACCAATTATCAATTTTATGAAATTTATTTCTAGCTGAAAGGTTGTATGTTTACATTTATGAATACATCGGTTATTGTCCTGTGATACCATCCCCGTCATCAGGATTTGGGATGGTAAAACTCGAGTGCGAATTAAATCCCAAAATGATGATTCACGAGTATAAGGACAATTATAATGGACGAAAAACAATGGCAATATTTTCTGGAAACCCATTCAAATATGCCGAGACAAGGTCCCGGTAGTATACAATCAACAACTAGAGCATGGCAATCTGTAAATATTGACAATGCAACAATTCTGGATATTGGCTGTGGTCCGGGGCAGCAAACCATAACCCTGGCTTCTCTTTGTAACGGACACATTACCGCATTGGATTTTCACCAACCTTTTCTTGACCAGTTACAAACAGCTGTAACGGAAAAAGGTTTAGAAAAAAGAATCACCATCCAAAAAGGTGACATGTGCAAACTTGACTATCCGGATGAATCTTTTGATGTACTGTGGGTAGAAGGTGCAATTTTTATTATTGGATTTGAAAAGGGATTTCAGGAATGGAAACGCTTGTTAAAACCCGGTGGTTTTATAGCAGTTTCAGAACTTTCCTGGACCAGAGATGACATCCCTGACGAACTGCATCAATTCTTTCAAGAGATATATCCGCCAATGACCAGCATTGCAAACAATCTTGATACGATAAAGGCATTGGGTTATGATCCAATTTCATATCATATCGAACCTCCTTCAGACTGGTGGGACGATTATTATAATCCCTTAAAGGAGCGAATTCAATACATGTATGAAAAATATCAAGATAACAAGGATGTTTTGCAGGTATTAAAAATGGAAGAAAAAGAAATAGAGATCTATAAAAAATATTCAGAATATTACAGCAATATTTTTTATGTTGCAAAAAAGTGCTAATAAAAAAAAAGCCCCGGCATGAAACGGGGCTTTTTTTGGGTAAGGGTAACTTGGTACTGTAAAACAAGAACAACCACAAGGCCTGCAATTGACTCGTTGCACGGCATATCTCACAAAATCATCCAATTCGCGTAGCACATTGCAGGCCTTGCGGCCGTATGGAGGGGGAGTGATTCTAAACAGCCTTCCGGAATCGACGCTGGACGGTCAAGAGAATACCACCAAATCATCAATCACATCATATATTATTCAAATCACCTGAAACATAATGAATCCACACAAAATATATCTATACAAAAGTACAACTATGCAAAGAGAAAAAAAATTCTCTTGCCGTCCGGCGATTGATTCACAGTCAACTGTTTTATTGGGTTACTGTTGTTGTTGTTGTCAATGAGCATTCCCGCTATGGGGAATTTTTATTTCAAATCTACTTTTACTATCGCAACTCAAATGCCCGTATATAGCAAATCAGACCAAAAAATTCAATCCCATTGCAACTTCAAGATATCGTAAAAAACCATAACACAAATACACACCATATAACACAAAAATCGCAATTAATCACTAATTATGCGCACAAAACATTCATTATAGAAATATAAATACCGGACATTAAAGTTAGCTTCACCATGCTCAAAAAATGTCTCAAAAAAAATTTTATTCTCTCAAAATTAGTTAGAGATTTTCATATTTTTGGCACAGTTTTAAGGTGGTAAATGTTACCTTTGGGGAACAATTTACCGCATATTGTTCTATTAATATTTATTCACAATGAATTCTCTTGATTCATTACAACGATTCTTTTACATTGAAAAAAGAACAAAAGGGGTAAATCTATGTATATCACAAAAAGTATACTTTATATATTGTTAACAGTCACTGTTACGTTTTCACAACCTTACGGTATCAATGAGCGTACTCCCAACACGTCTCTGCTCATCACATCCACCGGTGACGAGGTAGGCAATCTTGACCTTGAACAGGTGTTTACCAATCTCAATTTTGCGTCACCCATCTATCTCACGCATGCGCATGATGGAACAGACCGTATATTTGTTGTTGAAAAACCCGGCGTTATCAAAGTTTTCAATAACGCCTCCCTCACCTCTGATTTTGAAAAGTTCATTGATCTTAGGGACAAGGTAGCATCCAGCAGCAGCGAAACCGGTCTGCTGGGTTTGGCATTTCATCCCGATTTTGAGCAAAACGGTCTGTTTTATGTGCATTACAATCCAACAATACGAAGCACAAGAATTTCAGAGTTCCAGGTTTCTTCTGACCCCAATATTGCTGATCCCAACTCTGAGCGCATTTTGCTTGCATTAGAACAGCCTGCCTCAAATCACAATGGCGGAATGATCGAATTTGGCCAGGATGGGTATCTCTATATCGGCCTTGGTGATGGCGGCAGTGCGGGTGATCCCTGGGGCAACGGGCAAAACCGCTACACCCTGCTGGGAAGCATACTGCGCATTGATGTTGACAATAAAGATGACGGATTGGAATACGCTATTCCACCGGACAATCCACTGGTGGGTGATAACTCCTTCCGAAAAGAGATCTATGCCTGGGGATTACGGAATCCCTGGCGTTTCAGCTTTGACAGGGCTAATGGTAAGCTCTGGTGTGGTGATGTAGGTCAGGATAAATGGGAAGAAATTGATATCGTGGGCAAGGGCAGCAATCTTGGTTGGAATATCACAGAAGGCCTGCACTGCTACCAGTCCGGTTGCAACCCATGGGAGTTCAATACACCGGTTTTTGAATACAGTCACACACTGGGCGAATCTGTCACCGGTGGGTATGTATATCGCGGAACATCTCTCCCCCAACTGGATGGATTTTACATCTTTGGCGATTATGTATCCCGCAGAATATGGACCCTGAAATATGATTACGAAGGGCGAGATGTACTGTCCTCAAACCAGGTATTAACCAGTCCCGCTCATATTACCAGTTTTGGAGAAGACGAATCCGGGGAATTGTATATAGTAGGCTATAATGGCAATATTTATAAAATCATCGCCCGCCAGGATTCTCCCCCACCCGGGGATGTTCCATCAACTATATCCTCTTCAGGATTTTATTCGGACATGAACACCCGTACCGTTTCTCCTGGAGTTATTCCTTATTCTGTAAATTCCCGTCTCTGGTCAGATAATGCAGACAAGGACCGGTATATTGCTCTCCCCGGTTCCGAGCAACTCTTATTCTCTCAAGAAAATCCCTTTGAATATCCGGCTGGTACGGTTTTGGTGAAAAACTTTAGTTTGGAAATGGAAAAAGGCAATTCAACAAGCCGTCGATTGATAGAAACCCGGTTCCTGGTTAAACGTCCCTATGGTGAGTTGTGGGATGGATTCAGCTACGAATGGAACCAGGCAGGGACAGAAGCAAACTTGTTGACAGATGCCAAGGATGTTACATTTACCATTACCGACAGCGATGCACCCGGAGGGCAATACGATCAGGTTTACCACTATCCTTCCCGCAACGAATGCCTGACCTGCCATGTGCCGGAATCCGGCTATGTATTGGGATTCAAAACCAGTCAGCTTAACAAAAACCACGATTATGGTGAGGTAACGGATAACCAGCTCCGCACTCTCAATCACATCAATCTTTTCACAAAAGATATTGGGGAGGATTATACAAACTGGCCCCAACTGGTTGATATAAATGATGAAACACAAGATGTATCTGACCGTGCCCGCTCATATCTCGATGCCAATTGCGCATTCTGTCATCAACCCAACAGCAGCGGACGCTCAAACATGGACCTGCGTTTTGCAACCAGCCTCGAAGAAATGATGATTGTTGATGAAATACCAGACTTTGGTGATTTGGGTGCCGCCAATGCTGCCAGAGTTAAACCCGGCAGCCCCGAAGAATCCATTCTTTATTTGCGCATGATGGCGCTGGATGAAAACCGCATGCCTCCCATTGCCACCAGTCTTGTAGACGAGCAGGCCACACAGGTAATTGCTGACTGGATAAACGAGCTTGACTCTTATCCCGTACCGGTGCAACTGTTGTCGTTTTCAGGCAATTTTGAAAATAATGCTATTACACTAGAATGGTCGGTTCAGCATTCTTTGCATGGATATGGATTTGAGATTGAGAAAAAAGTCAAAAATTCGTTCCAGATTTTGGGATTCGTTCCACTTGACTCTCAACCGGAACGTCAAACCTATTCATTCACAGAAGACAATCCGGGCCCAGGTGAGCATGCATATCGTTTAAAAATCATTGATCATGACGGATCATTCAAATACACGTCTTTGATCCATGTTCAAACCACAGGACCGGACAAGCACTATATGCATAAAAATTACCCCAATCCCTTTAATGCGTCAACATTGATCAGATATCAACTGGCAAGTCAGGCAAATGTCAATATCAGTGTGTACAATCTGCTGGGTAAAAAAATAGCATCACTGGTTGACCGTGAACACCCTGCCGGATATTATCAGGTCAACTGGCATGGAACCGACTCGCACAACCTCCCGGTTGCGTCTGGTATTTACATCATTGAATTCAGAGCAGACAATACAATTAAAAGATACAAAACAACCCTCGTTAAATAAATCAATTGCCGGAATATGATGATATTCCGGCATTCTTCCATCTCTGGCAAAAGAATTGCATACCTTTTCACATATTTAAATTAAATCAGAAAAGACCATGAAAAAGACTATATTATTATTGATATTTATCGCTTTTATACCAGCTTGCGAAAAAAACAGCACAGAACCGGATTCCATGTATTTCAGGATCAGCGGAAGAAACATGCAATACTGGCAAACCACCCTGGGAGATTCACTCGTGGGAGATTACAATACAGGACCGGTAAGATATTCAGATATTTATACCCGGCATCTCAATGACCGTTCAATTGTTCAGGTTAATATTAACAATCGCAACATCAAGGCCCACAACCTGAATTATTATGCTAAAACAGATGTCAAAGCCATGAATATCACACACAATGCCGCATTTGTATTCAGTCTGAATGATACACCCTCAAGCAGCAATTCTGAAAAGAATGGTCAAGCCATTCAGGCGGGTTTGTTTATCTGGGACGGCAGCAGTTCTAAAACCGAATATGCGGTTGCATTCAGATGGGTAGTTGATCCGTGGAGTATCAATTACGGTCAGCTCTACACATGGACTGGCAACAACTGGCAGTTCAGGGCTTCTATAACACCGGATACAACTGATCATAATGTAGAAATCGAAATGGACCGTATTGATGGCATCGGGATTTTGCATTTTGATGATCAAACATTTACAAATGCGTTTTCAACCATGGTACCAGAGGACCAGCCCAGCGGAGTAACGGCAAGACTCGAGTTTAGTGCCATCAATGCCACAGCATCGCAATTGGAAACAAATCCCTCATTTTCAGTAAATTTCAAAAACTGGAAATGGGAATGGTCTTATTAGCCGAGTCCTTTGATTTGTTCAAGAGCCCTACGTTGGAACAAAAACACCCCATCAACGTATAAATCAACAATTATAACACCATCCAATAATACGCACCAAAGCAAAAAACATATTACCGGTAAGACTGTATTCAAACTAGTGAACCATCGCACTTAAATTTGGCTATACATAATCCAAATGACGTGGGGCAAAACATGAAACATACCTTTTTACTACAACCGGGTGAATGGCAGGCAAAAGGTACTTTTATCGGTCAAAACGGTATCAGCACCCCCCTGACCAGCAAAACTGTTGTTGAGCATTTGACAGACAAATGGACAATCAACGGTTATATGCGTGTATTATACGAAGAACCTGTAGAATTCCAAAACAGCTACGAGATTGTACCCATACCAAAGGATAAAGATCATACAACGTGGAAATCCGTCAATCCGGCATTGGGGGAATTGATTGGTAATTTCATAATCGTTCAGGACTCTATCTTGTCTATCCATTCAACCAAAGATAATAAATTCTCCGGTATCGAATTCATGACACAATTAAAAGAGTATAAATACCTCATCCGTGGAACACTGATGCAGGGTGATCAAAAAATATCATCCTGGGCGGTAGAGCTGACCCGGGCATAAAACGAAAAGGAAGTACTTTGGATAACATTCGATACTATCCGACAACAAATCTGGATTACGAGTTTCTTGCGGACATGATGTACCTGGCCATATTCGTTCCGGACGACCAACCTCCTGTCCATCGTTCAGTGTTAACGTATCCGGAAATCTCAAGATATATACAAAATTGGGGCAGAGAACACGATGCCGCCATTGTTGCAGAGCACAACAAAATCCGCATCGGTTTAATCTGGGGACGGATATTTCAACCGCCCGATACGGGATATGGGTACATTAATCCCCAAACACCCGAAATCGCCATGGCTATACTGCCCGAATACCGCAATAAAGGTATAGGCACCCAACTCTTGAAATCCTTGTTAAAACATTATGCAGATCTAAGTATTGGCAATGTCTCTCTGAGCGTAGACAAGCGCAATCGCGCGGTTTCTTTTTATGAACGAAACGGATTTAGCATTGTATCTGAAAATGAAAACGATTTTATAATGATTAAAGAAACCCATTCATAATACTATAGGAAAAGAAAAGATGATGAAAACACAAATACTATTCGTACTGGTACTGGTTTCAATCACTTTTGCCGGAAAAGATGGTTACATTAAAACCCAACAAGGAACACTCCATTATATCACCTATGGCAGTGGTGAACCGCTATTGATTGTTAATGGTGGTCCCGGAATGAACTGCAAAGGATTTGAATCAGTTGCAGAATTGTTTGCTGACCATTACCAAACCATTCTGTTTGATCAACGCGGTACCGGTGGGTCAACACTCGATAAAACCGACAGTACAACGGTCACACTCGATCTTATGGCACAGGATATGGAGACCTTGCGCAAACATCTAAAGATCGATAATTGGATAATTCTGGGTCATTCTTTTGGCGGCTGGCTCTCGCAGCATTATGCCACGCTTTATCCAGAAAACATAAAGGGCCTGGTACTCTCCAGTTCTGGTGGAATTGATATGGGTATTTTGAAATATTTCAATGCCAATAAAAATATTCGTCTGAGTCAGGGACAAATAGATTCACTCAAATACTGGAACGATCGAATCAAACAGGGCGATACAACCTATACCGCACAGATCGAATGGGCAAAGAACCTGGCCCCGGCGTATGTGTATCATAAAGAATATGTTCCCATGATTGTCAAGCGTCTCACCGAAGGCAATAAAGAGATCACTAACCTGGTATACAAGGACATGTACAAGATCCAATACAATTGCAGGGAAAAACTGAAAAACTTTGACAAACCGGTATTGATCATTCAGGGCAGACAGGACTTGTTGGGAGACGGCACCGCCTATGAAGCACAAAAGGTGTACAAAAACTCGAGAATCGTTTTTCTCAACGAGTGCGTTCATTATGGATTTCTGGAACGCAGAGAAACCTATAAAGAAGAGATAGAAAAGTTTATAGAATCGGTGGAATCATAACCAAATTAAACCACTTTCGGGAAACACGAGCGTCCCGAAAGTGGCTTAATTTTTATTTTATCAGCACCAGTTTTCGTATATCTTTGAATTCACCCGCCTGAAGACGATAAAAGTACATACCACTGCTTTGCCCTTTACTATTCCAATTCACCTGATAGGTACCCGGCTGTATTTCCCCGGAAACCAGTTCCGCGACCTGCTGACCTTTAATATTATATATTTTTAAAGACACATCACATTTTTCCTGAATTGTATACCCTATGGTTGTGATGTTATTATAGGGATTTGGATAATTCTGAAACAACTTGAATTCATCAGCAAAACCAGTATTTGGTTCCTTTATCGCAGTTGGAATTTGTGAATATTTGAGTGTAGTAAAAACACTGCCATTTCCGGTATAGCTTGAACCAAACAGATAAAAATTATCCAGTTCATCAAAAACAATTTTATATGGCATATCCCCAAATCCTGCGGCACTGTTATAACGAACGGCCCACTGATCATTACCCATTTCATCATATTTAACAACTACAAAATCTGCCGAATAGTTGTATGAATATGCTAAAACATAAAAATTACCTTTTGAATCAAATGCGGAATCATTGGCAAATTCAGTTGAACCCAATGATCCATTATATTCGGCTTTCCATAATTGTTTGCCATCAGTATTATATTTAATAATAATAGTATTTGAATTTTGATTCTCTACCGTATATCCTGTAACATAAATATTTTCTTTTCCATCATATAAAACTCTTCTCCCCTGATCATGGTGGTTATCAGGTCCGTTATAAAACCGAGACCATATCTCGTTTCCTTCCGGATCCAGCTTTAATGTAATAATGTTTGTATTGGTTCCATCAGCAAGATGAACAAATCCTGTTAAATAAATATTCAAGGAATCATCCTGGGTCATTCCGAACAACCAGGTCTCATATGAACCGGGATATTTAATCCGTTTATACCAAAGCACATTACCATCGGGATCGTATTTTAATATGAATGCAGAATTTGGATAAGAATACTCTCCGGCATATGCAACAATATAAATATTATTATCTTTGTCAATTAACAAATTATTAGGCCTCATTATTATCAAGGGTTCAATGTATAAAAACCTTTTTTGCCATACTCGATTTCCATCCGGATCATATTTAATTGTGTAAATTCTGCTAGTATCACCTTCAGTACTAACATAACCAGTAACAATGATATTCTCTGTACTATCAATAGCGATACATGAAGCCGCATTATCTCTGTTTTCCTTTTGACCAAAAGCGTTCTCCCATTGTAAAAGTCCGTCCTGATTAAATTTTAAAGTTATAAAATCTTTTCCAGTGGTTTGGCCGGTTTTATAACCGGTTACATAGCTGTTTCCAAGTTTATCAGTAACAAGATCAGATGGAGAGTCCTGCAAATTATCTGGCCCATTATATATATATTTCCATGCCTCACTTCCATCTGAATTATATTTAATTGTTGCAATATCCCTACTCAATTGTTCTCCCATTACACTACCGGTTACAACAACACCTCCATCAGGACAAAGTGACATATCAGCAGGTACATTATCAGAATAAGAATCACCATTCAAAGTTTGCTCCCATTTGACTTGTCCCGTTTCAGACAAATACATAACCAACATATCAAAATCATGATCCAGAGCTTTGTACTTTCCACAAATTACACTATTTCTATCACCAGCAGGTACTAAAAACATATGACTTTTGTCTGCATTATCTAATTTTTTTACAGTATGAATCCAATTCCTTGCTCCCAGAGTTGTAAAGCTTGCCAGAATACAATCATCACTAGACTCTGAATTCTTTAATTGACCTAATACTAAAATATTATTATTTAAATCAATATATAAATCATGCGCAATATCGGTACTATTCGTAATTCCGTTCAAGATTTCTATCCATTCAAAATTTCCGAATTCTGTGTATTTAATTAATGCAAAATCAGAATCCGTATTTTGGTTCATTACATTACATGCAATATAAACATTACCAGAGCTATCAATTGTTAGAGCATTAGCATAATCATTGCTATCTGCTGTTCCATTATAATACTGGTTCCATAACATATTTCCATCGCGGTCATATTTAGCAAGAATAGTATCGAAATATCCCCCCAATCTGCTAGTTGTACCACAAAAATAGATATTTTCTTTTTCATCCAGCTGGAAATCAAAAATCTCATCGGCATCACTGCTCCTGGAACTGTAAACTTTCTTCCAAATCAATCCACCATCAACTCCGATTTTCAATATCATGATTTCACTTTCCCAGGAAGAACTTTCTGTCTGGGCAGCGACATAAACATTTCCAGACGCTGCAACCTGAATTTTTGCACCATAATCAAACTCAGATCTATCTATTACATTTCGCCATAATTCTTGCCCCAAGGGATTAACCTTGCTTATTAATATATCATAACCTTCATCAGTAATAATAGATCCTGTAATATAAATATCATTATTATTATCAATATCGATGGCATAAATCGCATTCCTGTAATCATTACCATACTCGTAACGTTTTCTTCTCTGCCACTGATACTCTCCTTGCGAATCATATTTAATGATCACCCCCTGGTAAAATCCATATTCAGTTCGGGTTTGTCCCACTATATAGACATTACCATAGGCATCCACTGCTATATCATATGGTCGGTCCCAACTTCCACTGCGATTATCATAAAAAACCTTCCACATCTCCTGGCCAGCGGAATTGTATTTAATCGTTGTTATATCCAAAGAGCCACCAGAATGAAAGCTTCTACCCGTAACATAGACATTTCCATCACTATCGACGGCCATAGCTGAAATCTCATCCATACTTGGAGAATGTAAAGATTCATAATGGTTCTCCCATTCCATACGGATAACACTATTTGTGTTTTCTGCTACATTACCCCAATTTTCACCCGAAACATTTTTTAAGGATTCCATATTAAAATAATACAATGAATCGTTAAATAAACTGACAGGAGCTTTTATCTTGGCAAGTGGGTGATTAGGTAAAAAAGATTGAGGATTATCAAAAGCGAAAAGGTTAATTGTGAGTATTAAATAACAATAAAGGACTTTCATCTTATTCTCCTTGTTGCGACTACTAACCCCTATTATTAATTAAGATGAAATACTTGCACGGTACAATATAAAAAAAATGAATTTCATTCAATTGAAGTATTTTGCTATAGAAATAAAAAAAGCCAGATATTTAAATATCTGGCTTTTTTAAAAACTCTAATAAAAGATAAAAAATACTAGAATCGATAAAACAACCCCACCTGCGCGGCAAATCCGTTTACTTTATCCGTAACATTGATTGGAATTTCTTTCATTTCCAGATCATAATCCCCTACTAAATATTTTGCTTCTGCCCGAATACCCAGATTGTGCGATAAAGGATAATCCACGCCAGCTATTAGTTGAAAAAGTATATCATTCGTACTATAATCTTCATCAGGTTCATAAGAATTCAGATCAATCATGGAAGACAATGCATCATGTACAAACAATTCTGTTTTGTAATTAACCGATGTATGGTTTAATCCCATTCCTATACCCAAATAGGGTTGAATCCCTCCCTCACTGTTTTTCAAATCATAAAGCAGGGAAACCATAACAGAAGTCAATGCAATATCCAGGTCAGCATTCAACCGATAATCAACATCCAAATAGTTAAAAGCTGCCTTGTCCTGTACCTGTGCCTCTAAATTTGTGCTCCAATAAGACACATCCAAGCGGGACCGCAATCGCGGAGTCATGTTCATTTCCAGTCCCAACCCATAGTTCATTGCACCTTTAACCTCGGTTTCCCCGGTAACAATGGCTTCGGAACCCAGATAATACGTTTTGATCAACTCGATACCGTCATTGATCTCTTGAAAAGACGGATCATAATAACCCGCGAATGCGGATACCGCAAACCGGTTTTCAGGCATGGATTTGGTCTTAACTTCCGCATACTGTTCCATGGGCAGCGTTTGTTCAACATCCTGAGGTTCAATCACCGGTGCGTCAAGCACAACAGAGAGATTGCGATTATAGGCATAGTCCAAAGGCAAATCATTGTCCATAACCGTGACTGATAGCCCGGGAATGATCTCGGTTTTGGTATTTTCATAGACAATGCCATTGGCTAGCTCTATTTTTTTCACATTCAGACTCATTTTAGAGATCTCACTGATCTTGAAATGGTGGGTCTTTCCTTTAGACGATACAATGGTAACTTCTTTTGCCGGCACATAATTTACCACAGTCCCGGTTATTTGTTTTCCGCTTTTCAATACAACCAGATCATTTTTGCCGGTTATAGATAATACGGATATCAAAAGTATTATAATTATAATCAACAGCCTGTTCTTCAAAGTCGCCTCCATCAGGGTCTAACCAAAATCTATATCATGTTTACGTTTATAGTTTTTCTATATCCAAAATTGCGTTTCGTTCTTCCCCCTTTATATCGCGGATTGCGTATAGGGTAATTACTGACGATACTCCGCGTCTGCGCAACTCTTTGACATAGTCCAGCACACGCTCACGGTCACCTTTGAGCATATCTTTTAGCGCCCAGCCTACACCTTTTAGCACAATATCTTCCGTATCCCAAATCAGATTCTCACACAAGCGTAATCCGTCTTTAGTGTATTGCGCATTTTTGCCCACTTTGCGTACAAACACCACAACACTGGTTCTACGCTTCCACCGATTTTCGGAACCGTTCCAAACCTCCAGCTGTTTCAGGGTCTCCTGCGGATACGCAGCCAACATGGGTTGCAGCACGTACAAACACATGGCATCCACCTGCGACCAGCTCCGGTAATGGTCCATCATGCGGTCCATTTGCTTGAAATGATGAGGCGTCAACTCGCTTACACTGTATTCAAGAATAAATATACCTGCATCCGCCAGCTCGCCCAGATGTGATTCGAACAACTGCCGCGCTAACAATAACCGGTCATCCAGGGATAGACGCATCACACGTCCGCGAATATTTTTCATCAAATCCCGAAATACCGGGGCCTTTAATCCATACGATATATATTGATTATGTTTGTGATACCGCTGCTCCACCTGGGGTGCTCTGCCCTCAGACGCAAACTGGATTGCGGTGTGGATTTCATTATACATTTCTTTAACGGTCATGCATCCTCCTGACGAACCGTTTCTATTATAATAGTAAGTTAAAATTAGATCATTACAAGAATAGCTTACAAATAGCAATCAACAAAATCCTGCACAATTACCAGAATTACTATAATTTAGCATTTTTAACAGTTAATTCATAAGTAATTTCAAGCTCACACGAGTTTATTGATCACTTTCGGTTTCATTTTCTGGGGCAGGATTCGGTTTCGTTGGAACAAACAACAGAACTCCGGAAATAATAAAAATCAATAAAGTACCAATCCCACTAACATAATCCTTAAACATATACAAGGGTTCCATATCAAGACCTTCCGGCTTGTTGGGTTCCAATATTACAAACAGAATACCCAGTATTACAATAGTAATTTCAACAGATGACGCAAACAGAACAATTCCCGCTTCACGTTTCTTCTTACGAGAAGGTGAGATCAATAATCCTATTACTAAACTCAAAACCGCAAAAAACAAAAACAACCCGAGGAGAAAAAGTTTAATCATACCATCCGCAGGTATACTGATAAAAGCCACTATTCCCGCACTTCCAAAAACATGTCCCGCTATTACATAAAAAATAATACTAAGCACCCGCCGGATCATTTGCATCCCCCTTGTTCGTAAAATATGTGTTTGCCACAGGTCTGAACAGGTAATAAAGTATAACTATTAAAAATATTAAATTGAAAATCAGCAAAAGCTTCATGGGTGCCACAATTAAACTATAAATTAATGCCAAAACACTCCAAACTGAATACACCACACGCGACCAATTCAAGCCTTTCAACATCCCAATCGCACATATTATGGAAATCAATATTCCAACATTCATTACCGTATATTACACAGGTAAAGGGACGGAATACGCACTAAAAAAAGAATTTGCTTTAGGATCATTGAAAAAAATTGCTGTAGAAATAATAGAAAGTGCGTTGGTAACCAACAAATACCACGCAATGATTGTAACTGAAACAGGTCGTTTTTGCAAAATAGTACCCCTTTATATTTTGAAATATAACCCTAAAATAAACAAAAAAAATTAGACAGGCAAGATTATAAACATCAAGGTACCAATGTTTCCAAATACTCCCAGCGTTCATAAGCGGCATCTATCTCGGCTTCCAGCTCTTCCAGACGCGCTTTTGCAGCTACCATGCTATCCTTATCCCGCAGAAAATCAGGATCACCCATCTTTTCATACAATTCTGCCTGTTCTGATTCAAGCGCTTCAATTCTGGGCTGCAATTGTTCATATTCCAGTTTTTCTTTGTACGATAGTTTCTTTTTCTGTTTCGCCTTTTTTTCTTTCAGGTACTCTGCCTTTTTATCAACTTTTTCTTTGGACTTTTCTGCCGCTTCCTTGTCTGGTTGCAGACGCAGCCAGTCATCATAACCACCGGCATATTCTTTAACAATCCCATTACCTTCAAAGGCTAGCGTGCTGGTAACCACATTGTTTAAAAATGTACGATCATGCGAGATCAACAACAGCGTACCCTGAAAATCCACCAACAACTCTTCCAGCAGTTCCAGGGTCTCTGCATCCAGATCATTGGTAGGTTCATCAAATACCATAAAATTGGTGGGTTTTATAAACAGCCGAGCCAGTAACAGACGATTACGTTCCCCCCCGGACAAGCTCTTGACCGGGGATTTTGCTCTGTCTGGTGTAAACAGAAAATCCTGCAGGTATGTATAAATGTGCTTGTCCCGCCCGTTGATCGTAACCATATCCCCAAAAGGCAGTACATTTTCCCGCACCGATTTTTCCCCATCCAGTTCCTCCCGCAATTGATCAAAATAGGTGACGGAAAGATTGGTGCCCGTACGGATGCTGCCCGTTTGTGGTTTCAAATTGCCAAGTAACAGGTTCACCAATGTAGATTTCCCGCATCCATTGGGTCCCAGAATACCGGTCTTGTCCCCACGCATAATCACAGTGCTGAAATCACGTATCACCGGATCAGTCTCATACGCAAAAGTAATATCTTTGGCCTCTATCACCAGCTTGCCGGACCTGTCCGCTTCGCTGATTTTGAGTGTTGCGGAACCCATCTGTTCCCGCCGCTGCATGCGTTCCTCACGCATTTTCAAAAGCGCGCGTACCCGGCCTTCGTTACGGGTGCGTCGGGCTTTAATGCCCTTTCGGATCCACACCTCTTCTTCCGACAATTTTTTATCAAACCGCTCCCATTCTTTTTCCTGGTTTTCAAGTACGGCTTGCTTACGGTCCAGAAATGTATCATAATCACAAGACCAGTCATAAATCTTGCCCCGATCCAGTTCAATTATGCGGGTAGCAAGATTTCTCAATAATGTACGATCATGGGTAACAAACAGCAATGTGGTCCCGGATTTGAGCAGGAACGACTCCATCCAGGCAATGGTATCAATATCCAAATGGTTGGTGGGTTCGTCCAACAACAATAGATCCGGTTCTGACACCAGAGCAGCAGCCAATAAAACCCTGCGCTTTTGCCCGCCGGAAAGTTCCTGATACTGCCAGTCTTCATCCAGTTTCATCAAAGACATGATCTTGGATATTGCCTCAACCGAGCTCCAGCCGTTTACCGCGTCGAGTTCCTGGTGAATTGCACCAAGTGTGCTGTGATCACTATCACCAGCCTCTAACAAACGCCGCTCTTCACGATGATATTTTGCGTATAACTCGCCTTTAATTCCCAGCCCTTTGGCAACAATTTCGAATACCGGCCCCTCAAGGTCCTGAGGAATAGTCTGCGTAAAATAAGAGATACTGATATTCTGCTCTTTTTGAACAACGCCATCATCCGGTGCCAACTCTCCATGTATAATCTTCATCAATGTTGACTTGCCTTCACCGTTTCGTCCCAACAGACACACCCGCTGATTGCGCTCAATTTGTAAATCCAACCCATCCAGTACCAGGGGACCACCAAAAGCAATACTGATATTTTGTAAAGATAAAAGTGCCATATATATTTTTTCCGTATTTACAGACTAGTTCGTCATCGAGACCGATTTAATTAACTATTTTCAAAAAAAGATCAATTCAACGCAGCTTGCTGCTTTTCTTTACGATACATGAGTAATCCACGCACATTAAAAATAACAGATACTACAATCATGGTCATTCCCAGGCCAATTAAAAATCCCAACCAAAAATCATGAATACCGGGAACTCTTAAAAGCGAGATGGTTGAAAATAAAATACCAACAACCATCAATATCTGACCAATGGCAATCATATGTTTATAATCATTAATTTTGTTCATCAATAACAGCATCATATACTCCTTTTTAATTGGTACGTTTATAATACAACATTGCACCCACTTTGGCTACGGCCATCAGACATAAAATAATAAACAGGTCCCAGCGGTAAATATCCTTTCGGATCATTTCCACATTAAACCAGACTGCCAGGGAAACCGCTCCTACAAGAGCAGCCAGGCGAGTGGAATAAAGCCGATGCATTACAAAACGTTCATCCATGATGATTACTCCTCTAATTGAAACAAATCGTCAATACTACATTCAAACAAGCGGGCAAACCGGAACGCCAAAGGCAAACTGGGAATGTATTTTCCGCGCTCTATACTGATAATACTTTGACGCGAAACACCACTTTGTTTGGCAAGCTCTTCCTGGGTCCACCCCAATTGCGAGCGTCGCTCTTTGATAGAATTGACTATTTTCTCATTCATATAATCTCTAAAAGTAAAGTTAACTTGACATAATATAATATTTCAGAATAAAAAAGTCAAGCAAACTTTACATTGATTTTTGAATTTTTTATGATGGTTTTTGTTCAAGAGGCAGGGTAATTGTAAAGACAGCACCATTTCCCGGTTCACTTTTAACGCTTATATCCCCATTGTGCTTTTTAATAATATTATAACTGATAGACAGTCCCAATCCGGTACCCACACCAACACCTTTGGTAGTAAACCCGGGATCAAAAACATGCTCAATATGTTCAGGAATAATGCCGGTTCCGGTATCTGCAATTGCAACCTCTACGCTTGAATCAATGTGCCGGGTCAGGACACGAATTTCTCCGTCACCCGGTATTGCCTGGGCAGCATTGGCAATAATATTTAAAAACACCTGGTTCAATTGATTTGGGAAACAGGAGATCCTGGGTAAAGTCCCATACTCTTTGATTACATTAATACGGTTTTTCAATTCATGATGAAGCAATTCAATGGTACTGTCAAGCCCCTCATTTATGTCAGCTTTTTGGAACTCTGCTTCATCCAGACGAGCAAAATTTTTCAAGCTCTTGACAATCTGCGCTACCCGTTTACCGCCTTCTGTAATAATGGCGTTATTCTGGACCAGAATCTCTAACGTTTGTTCAACCTTGACTGTTTTAACCTCATCAAGAGATTTGGCCGACAGTATGCTGTTCTTGATCTTTTCAACACCTCGATGCAACACATTTGCGGCACTGATAACCGCACCAATAGGATTATTGAGTTCATGCGCTACTCCTGCTACCAGATGGCCCAGAGATGCCATTTTTTCTTTCAGTACAAGTTGCTGCTGCGTTTCTTGCAGCTCGCGCATGGTTTCTTCGAGTTTTATATTTTTATTACGCAAGTCCAATGTGCGTTCCTTAACTCGCTGTTCAAGTGTATTGCCATACTCTTTGAGTTCATTCGAGTATTGAATCAGTTTTTCACGGTCCTCAAGATTACGTCTCTCAATTATGTGCAGCAAAGATAATACAAAAACCAAAACACCCCACTGCGCAGTCCATCTCCAGTATGGAATAATACCAAACATGAACAAAATATCATGTAATATAAACAAGGTCATGATTATAAAGCCAACATTAAATGTTTTGGTCTCCATGTTTCCCTTGAGTGTTCCATAAATACCAAAACCTATAGCTACCAGAAAAGTTAAAAAAATCAAAACTACCCACACCGGGTACAAAATAGAATCGAACGAGATTACATTGGTAAATTCAAACAAGATGATCAAAACTGCGATAATGAGAATGGACTGCCACAGCATGCGCATAATGCGTTTATGGGCCGGGGAAACTATATATTCATAAAACATGAACAAACCGACGGGAAAAAACAACACTCCTACTAAAGCCCCTGACAACCGAAAAACATCATTGGGAAACATGAATTGCGACACTTCGGAAGAAAAAAGAAACGCCATTCCAACGCACAATGTAAACAATGCAAAAGGAAGATAAATATAATTTTTCAACTGCCAGCGATGAAAAAACAGATCTACTGACAATATTCCAATAAGAATAAACAAAAAGCCCAAAGCAAATCTATCAATACTGGCATTGATTAAAAAGAGATAACCTTTTTTTGAGGAGCAACAAATGCCCTGTTATCAGCAAATACCGGTATTCCGATATGTGTTTTTAAACTCGAATATACACGAAAATAAATCCATTCTCCACCAGCCTCACTCCCTAGGGGCAACATATGCCAGTGCATGGAAGTATATTTGTTGACGGGTCCGTCAAAATCACCAAAAGAATATATTTCTTTTGCATCTACATAAACATTTAAAGAATAAAATACGACTGTTAAAAACAAAGTAGGATCAGCCCACCCCTCATCTGGACACCGGGTACGCAGCCATATCGTATCATAACTGAGATGTCCATAAAAATCGCTGCGGTCTACATTCACCCAATATGCATCAGACTGTTCGGTATAAATCCATAATGGTACACCGGCAGAATCCACAGGAGAATCACCCCAGCGGGCCTGCCAATTTTCAAGATTATTATACAGATCCTTGTCTGATGCCGAAAACGTGCTACTCACCCAAATAATGAGTAGCAGCATAATCAAAAAGGTTTTTTTCAAGTTTATTTTCATTTACACAATACTATTTATTTTCCAGACATCCAATCATCAAGATATTTATGGAAGCCACGTTCAACCTGAAACATGAAGGAGATATCCTCAGCCTGACTTGCCCAATGAAAGTATCGGTCTGGTACATATCCATCAGGATTAGACCAAAAGCGGATTTTACCATAGACACGTTCAAGATTCTCAGCAGCTTTTTCAAACTTTTCCATTTCAATGTTGATCTGTTCAAATCCTTTTTCCCGGTCCGATTTTTTATCAACATCACATGCAGCTATAGCCAGAAACATGCGGGGGAGCAGTTGATTGCAGTTCTTGAATTGCCATCAAAACCTCAATACCATAACGATTTCTACTGGCATTATGGTACATTTCCTTTCAACATAGTATTGGTTTCTTTATCGCTGTTTACCAGTTTTTCAGCTTTTTCCAGTATCTCTTGATTCTGTTTTGTCCATTCACCCGGTTTTTGAAGATCAGGTAAGGCGATAAATTTTTCTTTATTATCAACGAACTGAATTTTTTCATTACTGGTCCAGTGACTGGCAGAAGCAATTGGCACCATTGCATTTGAACGGCTTCTGCGTGTTCCTGTCTTGAAATAAGACCGGTCCCAAAAATCTGTACCCGGAGCAAGGGTTTCATATATCGGATACATGTCCAAACCAAACTCTCGCTGAAACATTGCCTTTTCAAAAGCTTCCATACTTCGCTTACCCGGAGCCCAGGTATATTCAGCAGAGGTAACCCAACCCCGCCAATAGAGTTCCATTAGCGGAGAGCTGTCATCCCATGCGGTACATAAAGATCCATTTATTCCATGTTCATGTGCAAACTCTGTAAACCGTTTGATGGTTGTGGTTCGTTCCAATCCGGGGACCAGTGTATTCGTTGTTTGCGCAGCAGTTGCTATTACAGCAGGTAAATTCTGGTCATTATAAAAATCCAATGCTCTACCGCTACCTGGTGAATCGCCATTATCATAATTCCAGCGCATAAAGACAGCATCATTGGTAGCTTGCTACGGAATGCGTTCAATTTCCCAAACCTTTTTCCCACATGGCAGCCGTTTCTTCAGGAGACACATCATCGTTACGTTGCACGGATTTCCACAAGTCAGCTTCTTTGAACAGCATGTCATCCCAATAGATTGGAATACGTCCCTGTTCTTTAATAAACTCACATACTTTGTTTAACCAATACAGATTAAGCCCCAACTGACCGTGCTCTTGTCCATAGCCTTTGCAACGGTCACAAACACCAATACTTCCCTACTTCATCACCACCAACATGAAAATATTTGGTATTGGGTGTTGCTTTCATAGCATCCAAATAGAGATCAAACAATACATCATATGTTTCCGGATTTAATGGACAAAAATGCCCATTTATTATCTTCCTGTTCACGAAGGGATTTATATTTTTCATGCTTTAAAATAAAAGTAGCATGTCCCAGTCCTTGCACCAGAGGAATAATTTCAATATGCCTGTCAGCAGCATACTGAGACAACGCATGCATTTCTTCAATACTAATAGCATGAGATGTACCCACAAGAGGTCGTTCTTGATAACGTAGCTTGTTCTCAAATTCAAAAACAATTGCATTGATCTTGTATTTGGCAAGACGATCAATACTTTCATAATAATAATTCATATGGTCAAGATGGTGTTTTACATCAAAATGAACTGCCGCCATTCATAGGCAGGTACGTCCACAATCCGGCACGCCGGTAATCCTATATGAGCGGCTTTAGCATCTACTATCAATTGTTCCAAAGTCTGACAAGCGTAAAAGAACCCGCATCACCAACCGCCTGAATCGAAATACCCTTTTCAGTAATCTCCAGGATATATCCCTCGGCATTATTTCCAAGCTCATCAGAGCTACTTGTAGATAATACCAAAGCCTTGCCAGTCTGATTATCAAGTAATGGCAATTGAGAAAGATGAGATGGCAGCACAGGCAGATCAACATCCCCAACAAGATAAATACCCTGAATTTCTTTACAAAGCAGGGATTTCTGTTCATATACCTGAATGTTCTGTGGATGAGGAATGATCTGAAAATCTGCCGGTAATTCCGCAGAAACTGCAATTCCACAAAATACCAATACTACAATAATAAACCGCTTCATTGATAT